>NZ_CP168528.1:0-2500 GCF_059492225.1 Pseudomonas sp. Pseusp10
CAAAAACAAAACCCCAACTGCTTTCGCAATTGGGGTTTCGGAATTTAATCTTGACGATGACCTACTCTCACATGGGGAAACCCCACACTACCATCGGCGATGCATCGTTTCACTGCTGAGTTCGGGATGGGATCAGGTGGTTCCAATGCTCTATGGTCGTCAAGAAATTCGGGTACCGAGTCGTGACCAGATGGCCTCGCTTCAGCAAATTGGGTAGGTGATAGCTTCGGTGTTTGGTGAGTATCTCGAACTTTCGGTTCTTGCGTCTTCACACACCGCAATCTGGCCTCTTCCGAGTTCGCAAATTGCTTGGGTGTTATATGGTCAAGCCTCACGGGCAATTAGTATTGGTTAGCTCAACGCCTCACAGCGCTTACACACCCAACCTATCAACGTCGTAGTCTTCGACGGCCCTTCAGGGGACTCAAGGTCCCAGTGAGATCTCATCTTGAGGCAAGTTTCCCGCTTAGATGCTTTCAGCGGTTATCTTTCCCGAACATAGCTACCCGGCAATGCCACTGGCGTGACAACCGGAACACCAGAGGTTCGTCCACTCCGGTCCTCTCGTACTAGGAGCAGCCCCTCTCAAATCTCAAACGTCCACGGCAGATAGGGACCGAACTGTCTCACGACGTTCTAAACCCAGCTCGCGTACCACTTTAAATGGCGAACAGCCATACCCTTGGGACCGGCTTCAGCCCCAGGATGTGATGAGCCGACATCGAGGTGCCAAACACCGCCGTCGATATGAACTCTTGGGCGGTATCAGCCTGTTATCCCCGGAGTACCTTTTATCCGTTGAGCGATGGCCCTTCCATACAGAACCACCGGATCACTAAGACCTACTTTCGTACCTGCTCGACGTGTCTGTCTCGCAGTCAAGCGCGCTTTTGCCTTTATACTCTACGACCGATTTCCGACCGGTCTGAGCGCACCTTCGTACTCCTCCGTTACTCTTTAGGAGGAGACCGCCCCAGTCAAACTACCCACCATACACTGTCCTCGATCCGGATAACGGACCTGAGTTAGAACCTCAAAGTTGCCAGGGTGGTATTTCAAGGATGGCTCCACGCGAACTGGCGTCCACGCTTCAAAGCCTCCCACCTATCCTACACAAGCAAATTCAAAGTCCAGTGCAAAGCTATAGTAAAGGTTCACGGGGTCTTTCCGTCTAGCCGCGGATACACTGCATCTTCACAGCGATTTCAATTTCACTGAGTCTCGGGTGGAGACAGCGCCGCCATCGTTACGCCATTCGTGCAGGTCGGAACTTACCCGACAAGGAATTTCGCTACCTTAGGACCGTTATAGTTACGGCCGCCGTTTACCGGGGCTTCGATCAAGAGCTTCGCGTTAGCTAACCCCATCAATTAACCTTCCGGCACCGGGCAGGCGTCACACCCTATACGTCCACTTTCGTGTTTGCAGAGTGCTGTGTTTTTAATAAACAGTCGCAGCGGCCTGGTATCTTCGACCGGCGTGGGCTTACGCAGCAAGTGCTTCACCCTCACCGGCGCACCTTCTCCCGAAGTTACGGTGCCATTTTGCCTAGTTCCTTCACCCGAGTTCTCTCAAGCGCCTTGGTATTCTCTACCCAACCACCTGTGTCGGTTTGGGGTACGGTTCCTGGTTATCTGAAGCTTAGAAGCTTTTCTTGGAAGCATGGCATCAACCACTTCGTCACCCAGAGGGTAACTCGTCATCAGCTCTCGGCCTTAAGATCCCGGATTTACCTAAGATCTCAGCCTACCACCTTAAACTTGGACAACCAACGCCAAGCTGGCCTAGCCTTCTCCGTCCCTCCATCGCAATAACCAGAAGTACAGGAATATTAACCTGTTTTCCATCGACTACGCTTTTCAGCCTCGCCTTAGGGACCGACTAACCCTGCGTCGATTAACGTTGCGCAGGAAACCTTGGTCTTTCGGCGTGGGTGTTTTTCACACCCATTGTCGTTACTCATGTCAGCATTCGCACTTCTGATACCTCCAGCAAGCTTCTCAACTCACCTTCACAGGCTTACA
This sequence comes from Pseudomonas sp. Pseusp10, assembly GCF_059492225.1. Classification (NCBI taxonomy): domain Bacteria; kingdom Pseudomonadati; phylum Pseudomonadota; class Gammaproteobacteria; order Pseudomonadales; family Pseudomonadaceae; genus Pseudomonas; species Pseudomonas sp. Pseusp10. The sequence continues at coordinate 2,025 of NZ_CP168528.1, forward strand.
GAACGCTCCTCTACCGCATCATCCGAAGATGATACCCGTAGCTTCGGTGTATGGTTTGAGCCCCGTTACATCTTCCGCGCAGGCCGACTCGACTAGTGAGCTATTACGCTTTCTTTAAAGGGTGGCTGCTTCTAAGCCAACCTCCTAGCTGTCTAAGCCTTCCCACATCGTTTCCCACTTAACCATAACTTTGGGACCTTAGCTGACGGTCTGGGTTGTTTCCCTTTTCACGACGGACGTTAGCACCCGCCGTGTGTCTCCCATGCTCGGCACTTGTAGGTATTCGGAGTTTGCATCGGTTTGGTAAGTCGGGATGACCCCCTAGCCGAAACAGTGCTCTACCCCCTACAGTGATACATGAGGCGCTACCTAAATAGCTTTCGAGGAGAACCAGCTATCTCCGAGCTTGATTAGCCTTTCACTCCGATCCACAGGTCATCCGCTAACTTTTCAACGGTAGTCGGTTCGGTCCTCCA
>NZ_CP168528.1:7500-1327500 GCF_059492225.1 Pseudomonas sp. Pseusp10
GGGCGATACCCTCTCCACGCTGTTCGAGAAAGTCGGGCTTCCAGCCACTTCAGTGCATGAAATACTGGCCAGCGACAAGCAGGCAAAGCAATTCAGCCAGCTCAAGCATGGGCAAAAACTTGAATTCGAACTGAGCCCTGACGGCCAGTTGACCAACTTGCACAGCAAGCTCAACGACATCGAAAGCATCAGCCTGACCAAGAACGACAAGGGCTACACGTTCAACCGCATTACCGCAAAACCGACCGTGCGCTCCGCTTACGTTCATGGCGTGATCAACAGCTCGCTGTCGCAATCCGCGGCCCGTGCTGGCCTGTCTCACAGCCTGACCATGGACATGGCCAGTGTGTTTGGCTACGACGTCGACTTCGCCCAGGATATTCGCCAGGGTGACGAGTTCGACGTGATCTACGAGCAAAAGGTGGTCAACGGCAAGGCCGTCGGCAATGGCCCGATCCTGTCGGCGCGCTTCACCAACCGCGGCAAGACCTACACCGCCGTGCGCTACACCAACAAACAAGGCAACAGCAGCTACTACACCGCTGACGGCAACAGCATGCGCAAGGCGTTCATCCGCACACCGGTGGACTTCGCCCGCATCAGCTCGAAATTTTCCATGGGCCGCAAACACCCGATCCTGAACAAGATCCGCGCCCACAAAGGCGTCGACTACGCAGCACCGCGTGGCACGCCGATCAAGGCTGCCGGTGATGGCAAGGTGTTGCTGGCCGGCCGTCGTGGCGGCTACGGCAATACTGTGATCCTCCAGCACGGCAATACCTACACCACGCTCTACGGCCACATGCAAGGCTTCGCCAAAGGCGTGAAGACTGGCGGCACAGTGAAACAGGGCCAGGTGATTGGCTATATCGGCACCACTGGCCTCTCCACCGGGCCGCACCTGCACTACGAGTTCCAGGTCAATGGTGTGCACGTCGATCCGCTGGGCCAGAAACTGCCAATGGCCGATCCGATTGCCAAGGCAGAACGCACACGCTTCCTCGCCCAAAGCCAGCCACTGATGGCGCGCATGGAACAGGAAAAAGCCACTCTGCTGGCTTCGAGCAAGCGCTAAGCCATGGCGCTCTATATAGGTGTGATGTCCGGAACCAGCCTTGATGGCCTGGACATCGCACTGATCGAGCAAACCCCGGCGATCAGACTGATCGCCTCCCACTACATCCCGATGCCCGATACCCTGCGCGCCGAGCTGCTCGGCTTGTGCGCCAGCGGCCCGGACGAAATCGCCCGCTCCGCCATCGCCCAGCAGAACTGGGTGAAACTGGCAGCCCAAGGGATTCACACCCTTCTGGTTCAACAGCAACTGAAACCTGACGACATTCGTGCAATTGGCAGCCATGGCCAGACCATCCGCCATGAACCGGCACGCGGCTTCACTGTGCAGATCGGCAACCCGGCCCTGCTGACGGAGCTGACCGGTATCACCGTGGTCAGCGACTTCCGCAGCCGCGATGTCGCTGCCGGCGGACAAGGCGCACCACTGGTTCCCGCCTTTCACGAAGCCTTGTTTGAAGAACGGATCGGTAATCGCGCCGTGCTGAACGTTGGCGGCTTCAGCAATCTCAGCCTGATCGAGCCTGGCAAGCCGGTAGCAGGTTTCGACTGTGGCCCGGGCAATGTGCTGCTGGACGCCTGGATTCATCAGCAACGCGGCGACCACTTTGACCGTGACGGCCAATGGGCTGCCAGTGGCAACGTTCAACCGGTGCTGTTGAATGCGCTGCTCAGTGATCCGTTCTTTGTGACCAAAGGCCCGAAGAGTACCGGCCGGGAGGTGTTCAACCTGCCATGGCTGACACAGCATCTGGCACAACTGCCAGCCTTCGCCGCCGAAGATGTTCAGGCGACGTTGCTTGAGTTGACCGCGCTGACCATCATCGAATCACTGCAAAGCGCCCAGGCAGGCACGCAGGAGCTGCTGGTCTGCGGCGGCGGCGCCCACAACACTGCTTTGATGAACCGTTTGGCCAGCCTGCTGCCAAATGCAAGCGTCAGCAGCACCGCCACCTACGGTGTAGACCCCGACTGGGTCGAAGCCATGGCCTTCGCGTGGCTGGCTCATTGTTGCCTCGAAGGCATTGCAGCCAACCGTCCGAGCGTTACCGGTGCCCGCGGTTTGCGCGTACTCGGCGCCATCTACCCCGCATAAATCCTCCGCACAGCAAAACGCCGCAAGACCCTGAGGCCATGCGGCGTTCTGTGAAACAGGTGCGCTGATCAGATCGAGAACGAAGAACCGCAGCCACAGGTGGTGGTCGCATTCGGGTTCTTGATGACGAAACGCGAACCTTCCAGACCTTCCTGGTAGTCCACTTCGGCACCTGCCAGGTACTGGAAGCTCATTGGATCGACCACCAGACTCACACCTTCGCGCTCGACGATGGTGTCGTCATCGGCCACTTCTTCATCGAAGGTGAAACCGTACTGAAAACCTGAACAACCGCCGCCCGTAACGAATACGCGCAGCTTCAAGCGATCATTCCCCTCTTCATCGACCAGGCTCTTCACCTTGTGCGCGGCACCGTGGGTGAATTGCAAAGCCGTGGGGGTGAAGGATTCGACGCTCATGCTGACTATCTCCCGGCGTTACGCCGTCATATTGCGTGATGACGCGCATTATCCGCTTCTCCTAGAAAAGCGGTCAACTATTGTTATGGTATATCAACCAATCCAATCGCCAGCCCGGAATGCAAAAAGGCCCGTTAGACGGGCCTTTTTGCTGTGCGCGATAAGCCTTACGGCAACATGCCGGCGTGGGAAAGACCCAGACGCTCATCCAGCCCGAACAGGATATTCATGTTCTGCACTGCCTGGCCCGAAGCACCTTTGACCAGGTTATCGATCACCGACAACACCACCACAAGATCACCATCCTGCGGACGATGCACCGCGATACGGCAAACGTTGGCACCGCGTACGCTGCGAGTTTCAGGGTGGCTACCGGCCGGCATCACATCGACGAATGGCTCATTGGCATAGCGCTTTTCAAACAGCGCCTGCAGGTCCACCGAGCGATCAACGACAGTTGCGTACAGCGTGGAGTGAATGCCACGAATCATCGGCGTCAGATGCGGAACGAAGGTCAGGCCAACGTCCTTGCCTGCTGCACGACGCAGCCCCTGGCGAATCTCCGGCAGGTGACGGTGACCTTTGACGGCATAGGCCTTCATGCTTTCCGACGTCTCGGAGTACAGCGAGCCTACGGAAGCACCACGACCGGCACCGCTGACGCCGGATTTGCAGTCAGCGATCAGATGCGCAGCATCGGCCAGGCCGGCTTCGAGCAATGGCAGGAAGCCTAATTGCGTTGCAGTCGGGTAGCAGCCCGGCACGGCAATCAGACGCGCTTTCTTGATCTGCTCGCGATTGACTTCCGGCAGACCGTAGACTGCTTCGTCCAGCAGTTCCGGCGCGCCGTGCGGCTGGCCGTACCATTTGGCCCATTCATCCGCGTCTTGCAGGCGGAAGTCGGCCGACAGGTCGATGACCTTGGTCCCGGCCGCCAGCAATTCGCCCGCCAATGCATGGGCAACTCCGTGCGGCGTGGCGAAAAACACCACATCGCAAGCGCCCAGGGTCTTGATGTCCGGAACGCTGAACGCCAGGCCGTCGTAGTGGCCTCGCAGGTTCGGGTACATGTCGGCCACGGCCAGGCCAGCCTCGGATCGGGAAGTGATGACCACCACTTCAGCTTGCGGATGTTGCGCCAACAGACGCAGCAGTTCGACACCGGTGTAACCCGTGCCGCCGACGATACCGACCTTGACCATAAACCTGCCCTCAACGAACCCACTGGAAAGCCGTCGATAATAGGGCGCGCAGGCGCCTGCGACAACCGGCAAGGTGACGTGCGGAGCGTCAAGCCTCTACTATTCTGGCTACCGTGAATTGGGGAATAACTAAAAATGCTTTATCTGTGGCTCAAAGCGCTTCACATCATCAGCGTCGTCTGCTGGTTTGCCGGCCTGTTCTACCTGCCGCGACTGTTCGTCTATCACGCCCAAAGCGAGGACACCGTCAGCAAGGAACGCTTCAGCATCATGGAGCGCAAGCTGTACCGCGGCATCATGGGCCCGGCAATGATCGCGACACTGATCTTCGGCGGCTGGTTGATCAGCCTCAACCCCGGCGCCTACTTCACTCAGGGGGGCTGGATGCATGCCAAGTTGACGCTGGTGGTGCTTCTGATCGGCTACCACCACATGTGCGGCGCGCAGGTAAAACGTTTTGCCCGTGGCGAAAACACCCGCAGCCATGTCTTTTATCGCTGGTTCAATGAGGTTCCGGTTCTGATATTGCTGGCAATCGTAATTCTGGTCGTCGTTCGGCCGTTCTAAATCCAACAGGTACAACTCACCGGGGTACTTCCAATGTCGCTGCCCGCTCTGCTCGAACAATGTTTGCGTCTGCCCGTGGTGGCAGCGCCGATGTTCCTGATTTCCAATCCGCAATTGGTGCTCGCCTGCTGTCGCCAGGGCGTGGTCGGCAGCTTCCCGGCGCTGAATCAGCGCGAAAGCAGCGGCTTCAGGGCCTGGCTGGAAGAAATCGAAGCCGGGCTGGCGACACTGGAAAACCCCGCGCCTTATGCCGTGAACCTGATCGTCCATAACAGTAATCCACGTTTACAGGCGGATCTGCAGATCTGCGTCGAACACAAAGTACCGATTGTGATCACCAGCCTCGGCGCCGTGAAAGAACTGGTCGATGCTGTCCACAGCTATGGCGGCCTGGTATTCCATGACGTGACGACCCGTCGCCACGCCGAGAAAGCCGCCGAAGCAGGTGTGGATGGTCTGATCGCCGTGGCCGCCGGCGCCGGTGGACACGCCGGGACCTGGAGCCCGTTCTCGCTGATTGCCGAAATCCGCCAGTTCTTCGACAAGACCCTGTTGCTGGCCGGCTGCTTGAACCATGGCCACGAAATTCTTGCCGCGCAATTGCTCGGTGCGGATTTGGCCTACTTTGGCACGCGTTTTATCGGTACCACCGAAAGCCACGCGCCTGACGCCTACAAAGAAATGCTGCTGACATCCAAAGCAGCAGACATCATCCATACTCCAGCCGTTTCAGGTGTCCCCGCGAGCTTCATGCGCCAGAGCCTGGAGGCCGCCGGTTTCGACATGGCCGCCTTGCAAGGCAAGGGCGAGATCAACTTCGGCTCCAAGCTCAAACCCGTGAGCGATGAGGCCAAAGCCTGGAAAACCGTTTGGTCTGCTGGCCAGGGCGTGGGAGAAATCGAGGATTTGCCGAGTGTCGAGCAGTTGATTGCTCGTCTCGACGCGGAGTACCGCACGGCCCTGGAGCACGCCGCCCGGTTGACCAAACGCTGGCCACGCTGACAGCAAACCTTGGCCAGTCTTGCCCGGCTGGCCTTACACTCGCCGGACACAACATTCTTCTTTCAACCTCTCGCGACAAGGATGCTTCGCACATGGGCGAAAATCACTTCAAGATCGTATTCGAGGGCGCCTTGCTGCCCGGTGTCGACATCACCACGGCAAAGCTCAATCTTGCCGAGTTGTTCAAAAGCGATGTCACGGCCATTGAGCGCCTGTTCACCGGGCGTCCGGTAGCACTCAAACGCAACCTGTCGCAAGCCGATGCCCAGACCTATCTCCAGGCGCTGAGCAAAACCGGTATCGACGCCCGCATAGAAGCCGAAACGCCGATCGAGCTGAACCTCGCCGACGTTCATGACCATACCTCGGCCAGCAGCCAGGCGTCTTTTGCAGATCCGCAGTCCCCTTACGCGCCGCCTCGCGCGCCGGTCGGCGAAGTCGCGGCGGAATTCGCCACGCTCAAGCCATTCAGCTTCGATGGCCGTATCGGCCGTTTGCGTTACCTCGCCTGGACGCTGGTGCTTTCAACTGTACTCCTGGCCGTTTGCGGGGTGTTTGCCTTGGTAGCTCTGGCTCTCATCGGCGCGGATTCGACCGCGGGCCTGATATTGGGCAGCTTGCTGGCCTTGATCCTGTTCGTCGGATTTGTATTCGTCAGCATCCAGATCACTGTTCAACGCTTGCACGATGTCGGCTGGTCCGGCTGGCTGTGGCTGCTTAACCTGGTGCCGTTCGTTGGCAGTTTCTTTCCGTTAGTGATCATGGTTGTGCCGGGCAACGACACCGCCAACCGCTACGGCCCGCCGCCTCCGCCGAACAGTACCGCGGTCAAGGTATTGTCTTCGCTGTGGCTGATCGTTATCGCGCTGGTTCTGTTCGGCTCGATGGCCGGCGGTCTCACGGCGATACGGGAAGAATACAAAAGCGCCGCCCAGAGCAGCTACGAAAGCAGTTCGGTCACCACCGATGAAATCGACGTCGAGGTCGCACCGGTGCCAAATTCCGTCGATGATGCAGCCGAAGAGGTCCAGCCCCCTGTAGACTCTGCGAAAGAATGAACAGCGCTCCTGGCCCGTGACACCTGCGTCGCGGCGCGGAGCTGTTGCGATGGAGAACTGCATGACCCGTTACGCTCTGATCACTGGTGCCTCCAGCGGCATCGGCTTGGCAATGGCCGAGGCGCTGGCCCGGCGCGGCCGCAGCCTGATTCTGGTGGCCCGACAACGTGATCAGCTGGAAAGTATTGCAATTGAACTGACCCAAAGGTTCGGCGTGGAAGTGTTGTTCCGCGCCTGTGACCTTGGCGAGCCACTGCGCCTGTCCGGATTCCTGCTGGAGCTGGAAGAAGGCGACCGGCAGATCGATCTGCTGGTCAACTGCGCCGGTATCGGTACATGCGGCCCGTTTCTGGCCCAGGACTGGATGACCGAGCAAGACCTGATCGAAGTGAACATCCTCGCCCTCACCCGCCTGTGTCACGCCATCGGCAACAGCATGGCCCTGCAAGGCGGTGGGCAGATTCTGAATGTGGCCTCGGTGGCGGCGTTTCAACCAGGACCATGGATGAGCACCTATTACGCCAGCAAGGCATATGTGCTGCACTTTTCCGAAGGGTTGCGCGTCGAGCTGAAAAAGTGTGCGATCAGGGTTTCGGTGCTCTGCCCCGGGCCGACCCGCACGGCGTTTTTCCGTACTGCGCAACTCAACAACGACAAACTGGCCAACAGCAAACTGCTGATGAGCCCTGAGGAAGTGGCGCTCTACACCGTGCGCGCACTGGAAAAGAATCAAGCGATCATCATTCCGGGACGGCGCAACCGCTGGTTCGCCTTCCTGCCAAGACTCGGCTCGCGCTGGTTGACTCGCACCATTGCCGGCATGGTCAACAAGGCCTACTGTCCGCGCTGATCCAACTCAAGGTAAAAGGCTGGGCGCCGGCATGAGCCATGAGTACACTCAGCCCAGCCCAAACAACGGAGAAAACAGCTGTGGATACTCTGTTCACCAAGATCATCAACCGGGAAATCCCGGCGAAGATCATTTACGAGGACGACCAGGTACTGGCCTTCCACGACATTGCCCCACAGGCACCGGTACATTTTCTGGTGGTACCGAAGAAACCGGTTCGCACCTTGAATGACCTGACCGAGGACGACAAGGCATTGGCCGGGCACATTCTGTTCACCGCCCAGCGCCTGGCACTGGAACTGGGCTGCGAAAAAGGCTTCCGCGTCGTCATGAACTGCAATGAAGAAGGCGGGCAAACCGTCTACCACATTCATATGCACGTACTGGGTCAACGCCAGATGCACTGGCCGCCGGGCTGATTACTGCCTCCCCCTTGTGGGATCGCCGCACCGCCGCTCCCACAAGGGCATCACAACACTGTCACAGCCTCTGCCTCACAATGACCCAGCGCAAACCTTCCCCGGCCGTTTGGGTTAAACTGGCCGCCGAAATTCCCCCGGAGGTCAGCATGACTACCCAACGTCACTACTCGCCAATTGACCGACTTCTGCTGCAAGCCGATGCCGCGATGCGCACCCTGCTGCCCTTCAGCGGCCAGCCGTACCGTCCGTCGCCGGCCATCGTGCAGCCGGATGCGAAAATGAGCGACGAAGACACGCGCCACGTTGCCGGCCTGATGCGCATCAACCATACCGGCGAAGTCTGCGCCCAGGCGCTGTACCAAGGGCAGGCGCTGACTGCCAAACTGCCGCAAGTGCGTGCCGCGATGGAGCATGCCGCCGAAGAAGAAATCGATCACCTGGTCTGGTGCGAACAACGCATCCAGCAACTGGGTAGCCACACCAGCATCCTCAATCCGCTGTTTTATGGCATGTCGTTCGGGATTGGCGCAGTGGCCGGCCTGATCAGCGATAAAGTCAGCCTGGGATTCGTGGCGGCAACGGAAGACCAGGTGTGCAAACACCTGAACGAACATCTGGAGCAATTGCCGGCCGAGGATGAAAAATCCCGGGCGATTCTTGAGCAGATGCGCATCGATGAAAAACAGCATGCCGAAAGTGCGCTGGATGCTGGCGGGTTCCGGTTTCCGGCACCGGTGAAGTTCGGGATGAGTCTGATGGCCAAGGTGATGACCAAGAGTACTTATCGGATCTGACCTCTCGATTGCCTGACAGGACTTCATCGCGAGCAAGCTCGCTCCCACAATGGTTCGGTGTGCGGCAGCCCAATTTGGGAGCGAGCTTGCTCGCGAACAGCATCACTCGACCTCCCTGACTGACAGCAATAAAAAAGGCGACTACCGCAAGGGAGTCGCCTTTTTTGTGTTCGAGAGCCTTACGCCATATTGCGCGCGTAGAAGATTTCGAGCATTTCGTGTTTCACCCGCTCCGTCACCTGGGCTCGTTGCTCAGAGGACAGGTTGCTGGTGGCGTCGCCGAACAGGTAGTTGTCCAGTTCGAAGTTCTTCAGCAGCATCTTGGTGTGGAACAGGTTTTCCTGGTACACGTTCACGTCGGTCATCTGGTACGCGTCGTAAGTGTCATCGGAAAGGTAGTTCTGGATCGAATTGATCTCATGGTCGATGAAGTGCTTTTTGCCTTCAACGTCACGGGTGAAGCCGCGCACACGGTAGTCCACGGTCACGATGTCCGAATCGAACTGGTGAATCAGGAAGTTGAGCGCTTTGAGCGGTGAAATGACCCCGCAAGTCGACACGTCGATGTCCACACGGAAGGTTGCAATACCGCTGACCGGATGGATTTCCGGGTAGGTGTGCACCGTGATGTGGCTCTTGTCGAGGTGGGCCAGAATGATTTCGGGCAGCGGGCCCGGGGACTCTTCGATCTGACTGTCGGTCGGGGTTACCGGCTCTTCGGAGATCAGGATCGTGACGCTGGCGCCCTGCGGCTCATAGTCCTGACTGGCAATGTTCAGGATGTTGGCACCAATGATATCGACAACTTCCGTGAGGATCTGCGTCAGGCGTTTCGCGTTGTACTCTTTATTGATGTACTCGACGTAAGCCTGCTGGTCCTGCGGGGTTTCCGCGTAGCAGATGTCATAGATGTTGAAGCTCAAGGTCTTTGTCAGGTTATTGAACCCGTGGAGCTTGAGTTTGCTTTTCACCGTTAAAAACTCTCTATGTGTTTGCGGCCCGGCCGCGTGATCAAGCATGCCCGTCAGATGCGAACAACGCACCTGCGTAGGACGGTTAACACCTCTTCGCGATGGCGATTTTGGTTGTCTGTTCGGGTGCGAGGCCTGTCGGCTGACAAGCCACTACCCTGAAAAAAGTGGCGCATTATGCAGACGTCAGCTTGGGTTCGCCAGAGTCTGCACTGCTTTTATGATAGTTGAATGTCGACTCAACCGAGCTCAATGATCTCGTAGTCGTGGGTGATTGCCACGCCTGCCGCGCCGAGCATGATCGACGCCGAGCAATATTTCTCGGCAGACAGTTCGATGGCGCGCTTGACCTGCGCTTCTTTCAGCCCGCGGCCCTTGACCACGAAGTGCATGTGGATCCTGGTGAAAACCTTTGGATCTTCGGCCGCACGCTCGGCTTCAAGGAAAGCTTCACAGCTTTCGACCGCCTGGCGGGACTTCTTGAGGATGCTGACCACATCGAAATTGCTGCAACCGCCGACACCCAGCAGCAGCATTTCCATCGGCCGGACACCCAGGTTACGTCCGCCGGCATCAGGCGGACCGTCCATGACCACGACATGACCGCTACCGGATTCGCCGAGGAACATGGCTTCGCCAGCCCATTGGATGCGTGCCTTCATCGCCAAGACTCCACTGTATAAAAAAGGGTCGCCAGCTTAGCACAGGCCCCGTGATTGAAAGCGTCCGGCGTCCTAGGACATATCCCACGGCCTTGTAGGTAAATGCTCGAATATTGCAGGAAGTGTCTGTTAAGCTGGCGCCAATTCAATGGCGCATGGCCAGCTTTTCCCAGCGTTCGCTATTCATAAAAAAACCAGACACACCGTGCTGTCTTTTCGGGATACAACCATGGTTGCGATTGCCCCCAACCCCAAGATCAAGAACCTCGACAAGCTGTTGATGCATTGCCAGCGCCGCCGCTATCAGGCCAAGAGCAACATCATTTGCGCCGGAGACCGCTCGGAAACGCTGTTCTTCATCATCAAAGGCTCAGTCACCATCCTGATCGAAGATGACGATGGCCGGGAAATGATCATTTCCTACCTGAACACCGGGGACTTTTTCGGCGAGCTGGGCCTGTTTGAGCAGGCCGGCCTGGAACAGGAGCGCAGCGCCTGGGTGCGGGCCAAGGTTGAATGCGAAGTCGCGGAAATCAGCTACGCAAAATTTCGCGAGTTGTCGCTGCTGGATCCGGACATTCTTTACGTACTCAGCGGACAAATCGCACAGCGCCTGCGCAACACTACGCGCAAGGTCGGTGACCTGGCATTCTTCGATGTGACCGGTCGAGTCGCCCGCTGCCTGCTGGAGCTGTGTAAACAGCCAGACGCCATGACTCACCCCGATGGCATGCAAATCAAGGTGACCCGTCAGGAAATCGGGCGGATTGTCGGTTGCTCCCGGGAGATGGTCGGTCGCGTGCTCAAGGATCTGGAAGAACGCAACCTGGTGGACGTCAAAGGCAAGACCATGGTGGTCTTCGGTACGCGATAAGCTCGAAAACCTAGCCGCTGAACATCTGTGACAGCATCCGCCGATAGAGTTCGTCGAGGCGCGCCAGTGCATAGGGTGCCGTGAACTTCTCATGCAACGCGATGTGGCTTTCGGCGCGTACTCGTTGTTCCAGGCCGCAAGCTTCGTTGAAGCGATTGACCGCGGCGACCATTGACTCTCGGTCGTTATCCATCAGCATCGCACCGTGCACCAGCCCCACCGGACGCTGCCCACCCTGACTCTGGCGCCAGCGCTGGGCGGTGCCAACCATCTTGCGACCATCAAGATTGACGTTGAAGCGTCCATCACAGAATGCACCGTCGATTTCGCCAAGGGACGACGAACCACCCAATTCATCCAGCAACTGGCAGATGGGGTCGCACAGGCGCCGGTAACCGGTTTCGATGCGGTTCAAATCACCTTCGCTGCGTGGTGGCGCGTAAACCAGGGCGATGTTGATCGTTGTGGCGGATTGTGGAACCGGCTCGCCGCCAGTATCGCGCAACAACACGGGCCACCCCGCCGCCGCCGACACGTCACATGCAGCCTCGAATCCGGGCAAGCGATTCAAACGGCGCGGCATGACCAGCGCCTGATCGCTCGGCTGCCAGAACAGCAGACCGAACTCCGAGTCGCCGGCGCAGACCGAGGCCAGCAGATCCTGTTCGGCTTGCAGGCCGGCTTCGATGGTCAGGGAAACAGGTGAGGTCATAAGGTCTTCCATAGAACGGTCAGTCTGTGGGGCATCTTATGCCGCCATCGCGAGCAAGCTCGCTCCCACAATGGATCTCATGGGGTAGCAGGCTCCTTGTGGGAGCGAGCTTGCTCGCGATGGGGTCGACTCGGTCTGCGAGTAGTCAGTCGAGGGTCGAGCCGCTGACGGGAACGCCGCGCTCGGGGAAGAACAGACGCTGCAACTCGGTACCCGGGCTCTCGGCGCGCATGAACGCTTCGCCGACCAGAAACGCGTAGACGTCGCTGATTTCCATCAGTTCGACATCGGCGCGGTTGAGAATGCCGCTCTCGGTGATGACCAGACGATCACGCGGAATACGCGGCAACAGATCGAGGGTGGTTTCCAGGCTGACATCGAAGGTGTGCAGGTTGCGGTTGTTCACGCCAACCAGCGGAGTGTCGAGGGTTTTCAGGGCCCGCTCCAGCTCATCGCCATCGTGGACTTCCACCAGCACGTCAAGGTTCACGCTTTTGGCCACGGCCGCCAGTTCGGCCATTTTCACGTCGTCCAGTGCGGAAACGATCAACAGCACGCAATCGGCACCCAGGGCCCGGGCTTCGACGATCTGATACGGATCGATCATGAAGTCCTTGCGGATCACCGGCAACTGGCACGCCGCACGGGCCTGCTGCAGATAGGCATCGGCGCCCTGGAAGTAATCGATATCGGTAAGTACCGACAGGCATGTCGCGCCGCCCTTCTCGTAGCTTCTGGCGATGTCGGCGGGAATGAAATTCTCGCGGATCACGCCTTTGCTCGGCGAAGCTTTCTTGATTTCGGCAATGACGGCCGGTTGCTTCAGCTTGGCCTGAGCCAGCAAGGCCTTGGCAAAACCACGGGGTGCATCGGCCGTCTTGGCCAGACTTTCCAGCTCGGCGAGGCTGACACGAGCGCTACGCTCGGCAACTTCCTCGACCTTGCGCGCCAGAATGTTTTCCAGAACCGTCGGTACACTCATCCTTCATTCTCCACTTTGAATACCGCGGTAAATGCACCCAGCTCCTCAAGCTTTTCTCGAGCGAGGCCGGTGTGCAGCGCATCGTGTGCCAAGGCAACGCCTTCTTTCAGGCTGCTGGCATGGTCGGCCGCATACAGTGCGGCACCGGCATTGAGCATGATCATCTCGGCCGCTTTCTGACCGTTCTCGGTCTTGCGCTTGCCCAGGGCATCGCGAATCAGTTCCAGGGACGCCGCCGGGCTATCCACCGCCAGGCCATGCAGACTCTGGCTTTTCATGCCCAGGTCTTCCGGCTCGACCCAATATTCGGTGATCTGGCCATCCTTCAGCTCAGCGACAAACGTCGGTGCTGCCAGGCTGAACTCATCCAGGCCATCCTTCGAATGCACCACCAGCACATGCTTGCTGCCCAGGCGCTGCAACACTTCGGCCAGCGGCCGGCACAAGGCCTGGGTGAACACGCCCACCACCTGATGCTTCACACCGGCCGGATTCGTAAGCGGGCCGAGCATGTTGAACAAGGTCCGCAGACCCAGCTCGCGGCGCGGGCTTGCAGCGTATTTCATCGCAGAGTGATGGGTCTGGGCAAACATGAAACCAATACCAACGTTGTCAATGCAACGCGCCACCTGCACCGGGGTCAGGTTCAGGTAGATGCCGGCCGCCTCCAGCAGGTCGGCACTGCCGCTCTTGCCCGAGACTGCACGGTTGCCATGCTTGGCCACGGTGCAACCGGCAGCGGAAACGACGAACGCAGCAGCGGTCGACACGTTGAAGATATTGGCACCGTCGCCGCCGGTGCCGACCACATCGACCACACCGTCGAGGGTCTTGAGTTCGACCTTGTCCGCCAGTTCGCGCATCACCGACACCGCACCGACGATTTCGTCGATGCTTTCACTCTTCATGCGCATGGCCATCATGAACGCGCCAATCTGCGCGTCCGAGCATTGCCCGGTCATGATTTCGCGCATGACATCGCGCATTTCATCGGTGCTGAGGTCGAGGTGATCAACGATACGGCTCAGGGCGGTCTTGATATTCATGAAAAGTCCTTAGCGCGTGCCGCCGGTTTGTTTGAGGAAGTTGGCGAACAGTTCGTGGCCCTGCTCGGTGAGGATCGATTCCGGGTGAAACTGCACGCCCTCGATGTTCAGGGTCTTGTGACGCAGGCCCATGATTTCATCGACCGAACCGTCTTCGAGCTGGGTCCAGGCGGTCAGTTCGAGGCAATCGGGCAGGGTTTCGCGCTTGACGATCAATGAATGATAGCGCGTGACCGTCAGCGGACGATTCAGGCCTGCGAATACACCCTTGTCCTCGTGAAATACCGGGCTAGTCTTACCGTGCATCACTTGGCGGGCGCGCACCACATCGCCGCCAAAGGCCTGGCCGATGGATTGGTGGCCAAGGCAGACGCCAAGAATCGGTAGTTTGCCAGCGAAATGCTTGATCGCTTCGATCGAGATGCCGGCTTCAGTCGGGGTGCAAGGACCGGGGGACACAACGATACGCTCAGGGTTGAGGGCTTCGATTTCAGCGATGGTCAGTTCATCGTTGCGCACGACTTTGACCTGGGAGCCGAGTTCGCCCAGGTACTGCACAACGTTGTAGGTAAAGGAGTCGTAGTTATCGATCATCAGTAACATGGCGTTAAGAACCTCTTGAATTCACTGACTTTAAAGATGGCCTTCGAATGATTACCCGCAGAGCGCTGCGCTTTGTCAGGTGCTGGAGTAGCGCCAGCAAAGCGGCATTTCAAACAGGTAAAGAAGGCAAAGCGGTACAGGTCCGGCGTAGCCGGCAAAAGAATTCAGGCGCGCCAACGCCAGCGGGCGTGTGCCTTGATGACTTGATCCAGGAGTTTACTGATGATCAACACGGGGAAGGTCTCGTTCGTACGTCCCGGCACAGTAACTTAGCTGGGCAGAGCGTGCAATATCGCCGGGGCCACTGCCCGCGAAACTATCAAAGGCTTCGCGACAGATGGCAAAAGGCCGAAAGTTTTTGGTACTGTCGTTTCGTTCACTACAACAATAAATAAACGGACTTGCTCATGATCAAACAGTCGTTGTTTGTACCCCTCGCAGGATGCTTGCTCGCGATGGCATGCGCCCAGGCGAACGCCGCACCCAATCCTTATACAAATTTCGTGGTTTTCGGGGACAGCCTCAACGACGCCGGGACCTTTGCCGACACCGGCGGGCCTGTCGGGGCGACGAAGCGCTTTACCAACCGGACGGGGCCGGTGTATCTGGATGGCAGCGGCGAAGTCCGCTCGCTCAACTCCACGCAGATACTGGGTGGGAAACTGGGGTTTTCGGCGGACCAGACCGCGTCATCCAATTCGGCCGTGCGCGCCAGCAACGGCCAGCCCGATGGTAACAACTGGGCCGTCGGAGGTTACCGCACCGACCAGATCCTGGAGTCGATCGCCACCACCTCCGACACCGGCGAGCGCGTCCGGGCGGGTTATCTGCCATCGAACAACTTCCGTGCCGACCCGAATGCGCTGTTCTACCTGTCTGGCGGCGGCAACGACTTCCTCCAGGGGCGTGTCACCAGCCTGCCCCAAGCCAGCGCCGCTGCCGATCGACTGGCCGACAGCGTACAAACGCTGCAATCGGCCGGTGCCCGATACGTCATGGTCTGGTTGCTGCCCGATATCGGCTTTACCCCGGCGTTCAACGGCACCCCGCTGCAAGCGTTCACGTCCCAACTCAGCACCCAGTTCAATACTGAACTGGTAAGCCGACTGCAGAACATCAATGCAGAAATCATCCCGCTCAACATTCCAGTACTGCTCAAAGAGACGTTTGCCAACCCGGCACAGTTTGGCCTGGCCACCGACCAGAACCTCATCGCCACCTGCTTCAGCGGCAGCGGTTGCACCGAGAATGCCCGCTACGGCATCAACAGCGCCACGCCGGACCCGACCAAGCTGATCTACAACGACTCCGTGCACCCCACAGAAGCCGGGCAGCGCCTGATTGCCGACTACGCGCATTCCCTGTTGGCCGCGCCGTGGGAGCTGACCTTGCTGCCGGAAATGGCTCAAGGCACCCTGCGCGCGCATCAGGATGAATTGCACAATCAGTGGCTGGCCGATTGGGAAAACTGGCAAGGCGTTGGCCAATGGCGAGCCATTGTTGCCGGCGGCGGACAGCATCAGGACTTTGACGGTCAGGACAGCGCGGTCAGTGCCGACGGCAACGGTGCCAACCTGAACATCGGCGGCAGCTACCGTCTCGACGATGCCTGGCGTGTCGGTCTGGTGGCCGGCTTCTATAACCAGAAACTCGAAGCCGGCAGCAACGACTCCGACTACAAGCTCAACACTTACCTGGGCACGGCATTCGCCCAGTATCAGCAAAACCGTGTGTGGGCTGACGCGGCGTTAACGGCCGGGCATCTGGATTACGACAGCCTCAAGCGTAAGTTCCAGCTGGGCGTCAACGAGCGCGGCGAAAAAGGCGATACCAGTGGCTACGTCGAGGCCTTCAGTGCTCGCCTGGGTTACGACATTGCGCAACAAGCCAGCAGCCCTTGGCACCTGTCGCCGTTTGTCAGTGCCGATTTCGCCAAGGTGAAAGTCGACGGTTACTCTGAGGACGGCAACGATTCCACGGCACTGACCTTCGCCGATCAGGAGCGGATTTCCCGGCGCCTGGGCGCTGGGCTGCAGGGCAAATACCAGATCACCCCGCAAACCCAGGTGTTCGGCGAAGCGGCAATCGAGCGTGAGTACAACGACGATACCCAGGACGTGAGCATCAACCTCAACAGCCTGCCGAACAACCAGTTCACGCTGCAAGGCTACACCCCGCAAAGTCACCTGCAACGTGTGAACCTGGGCGTGAGCCACAACCTCACCCGGGATCTGGCATTGCGCGCCAGCTACAACATTCGCAAGGACGACGACTTCACCCAACAAGGCATCAACGTAGGTGTTGCGCTGGACTTTTGATGTACCGACAATAAAAAACGCGGCGCCCTCACAGGCGCCGCGTTTTTTTATGGTGGTGTAACCCTTGTGGGAGCGAGCTTGCTCGCGATTGCGGTGGGTCAGACAACATCAATGTGGCAGTAATGGCCCCATCGCGAGCAAGCTCGCTCCCACAGGGCTTTGCTTGAAGTCAGGTGTTCGGGGTTTGTTCGGCCAGGGCAACGGCGCGGAACATTGCACGGCGCTTGTTCAGGGTTTCTTCCCACTCCAGCGCTGGCACCGAGTCGGCGACGATGCCGCCACCGGCCTGCACGTGCAGTTCGCCGTTCTTGATCACCGCCGTGCGGATCGCAATGGCGGTGTCCATGTTGCCGTTCCAGGCGAAGTAACCGACCGCACCGCCATAGACGCCACGCTTGACCGGCTCCAGTTCGTCGATGATCTCCATCGCGCGAATCTTCGGCGCACCGGACAAGGTGCCCGCCGGCAGAATCGCCCGCAGCGCATCCATGGCCGTCAGCCCGGCTTTCAGTTGCCCGGTAACGTTGGACACGATGTGCATCACGTTGGAATAACGCTCAATGACCATTTTCTCGGTGAGCTTCACCGAACCGATTTCCGATACACGACCGGTGTCGTTACGGCCCAGATCGATAAGCATCAAGTGCTCGGCAATTTCCTTGTCATCCGACAGCAGGTCTTTTTCCAGTGCCAGATCGGCCTCTTCGTTGGCCCCCCGCGGACGGGTACCGGCAATCGGGCGCACGGTAATCAGGTTGTCTTCGACCCGCACCAGCACTTCCGGCGAACTGCCGACGACATGGAAGTCGCCGAAGTTGAAGAAGTACATGTAAGGCGTCGGGTTAAAGCAGCGTAGCGCGCGATACAGATCGATCGGCGCCGCCTTGAAGTCGATTGACATGCGCTGGGACGGCACGACCTGCATGCAGTCACCGGCCAGGATGTATTCCTTGATGGTGTCGACGGCTTTTTCGTAATCGTCCTGGGTAAAGCTGGAGCGGAACACCGGGTCAGCAGACTGTTGCTTGCTGAAGTCCAGGCCACGGCGTGGGGTGATTGGCTGACGGAGTTTTTCCAGCAGCTCTTCCAGGCGTACCTGGCCTTGCTCGAAGGCGTCGTCCCGGGACGGATCGGCCAGCACGATGGCGTGCATCTTGCCAGCGAGATTGTCGAATACCACCACGGCGTCGGAGACCATCAGCAAGATGTCTGGCACGCCCAGCGGATCCGGGTTCGGGCATTTGCCCAGACGCTTCTCGACATAACGCACGCAGTCGTAACCGAAGTAACCCACCAGGCCGCCGTTGAAGCGCGGCAGGCCGGCGATGGTTGGCACGTTGTAGCGGGCCTTGAAGGTTTCGACGAAGGCCAGCGGGTCTTCCACGTCGTGGCTTTCGGTCTCGACGCCGTCGACGGTCACGCTGACGTGATGGTCGTGAACCCGCAGCACGGTGCGGCACGGCAGGCCGATGATCGAGTAACGGCCCCACTTCTCGCCGCCCTGTACGGACTCCAGCAAGTAGGAATTGGGCTCGTCAGCCAGTTTCAGGTAGATCGACAGCGGCGTGTCGAAGTCGGCCAGGGTTTCGCAGGCAAGCGGAATACGGTTGTAGCCGGCAGCGGCCAAACGCAGGAATTCTTCGCGGATCATGAGGTGCCTCGTGGCTTGAGGGTCGAACAGTCAGGTATGCAAACGCGCCGGAAACCGGCCAGGATCAAGTCAGGCGCGCCAACGCCAGCGGGCCAGGGCCTTGATGACTTTCATCCAGAGTTTGCGAGTGACCACCACGATGGCGTTTCCAGAAGGGGGTTTGACAGCGTCGGCCAACGTTATCTCAGCGGCCTGATCCAGGCAACCGGGAATTAGCTTGCGCAGGTCGTCGATCACCAGCGCGGGCGATTCTTCCGCGATTGGCCGACCGTGGTTATAGCCGTAGCTCAGGGCCACGCACTTGACCCCCGCTGCTTTCGCCGCCAGCACATCGCTGCGCGAATCGCCGACAAACAACGACTGCGAAGCCGGAATATTGGCCATTTTCATCACGAAAAACAGCGCGGCCGGGTCCGGTTTTTTCTGTGGCAGGGTGTCGCCGCCGATGATCCAGCGGAAATAGCGGCCGATCTTCATCTGATCCAGCAGCGGCGCGACGAAACGCTCCGGTTTGTTGGTGATCAGCGCCATCTCGACACCCTGTTTTTGCAGCCATTTCAGGGTATCGCGCACGCCGGGGTAAACCACGGTCAACTCATGGCCGGCCTCATAAAAGCCGTTGAACAACTCCAGAGCATATTCGGCTTCGACATCATCGACACCTTCTTCGTCGATATGGTTGGCCAGCGCCCGGCGAACCAGCATGTGCACACCGTTGCCGACCCACTCGCGCACCGATTCGATGCCGGCGGGTTTACGCCCGAGCTTGAGCAGCATGTTATCCACAGCCGCCGCAAGGTCGGGGACCGAATCGATCAACGTGCCGTCCAGATCGAACATCACCAGCCGCGGCAGTTGCCCCGGGAACAACTGCTCAAAACCGCTCATGGGCGAGCCAGCGCCAGTTCGGAACGCATCTTGTCGATGACTTCCTGATAGTTCGGCGCATTGAAGATGGCCGAGCCGGCGACGAAGGTGTCGGCACCGGCCGCTGCGATTTCGCAGATGTTGTTCACGTTCACGCCGCCGTCGATTTCCAGGCGAATGTCACGGCCAGAAGCATCGATCAAAGCCCGTGCTTCTCGCAGTTTGTCGAGGGTGCTGGGGATGAACTTCTGCCCGCCGAACCCTGGATTGACGCTCATCAGCAGGATCATGTCGACCTTGTCCATCACGTGCTTGAGCACATCCAGCGGGGTCGCCGGGTTGAACACCAGGCCCGACTTGCAGCCGCCTTCGCGGATCAGTTGCAGTGAACGATCGACATGCTGGGTGGCTTCCGGGTGGAAGGTAATGTAGGTCGCGCCGGCTTCAATGAAGTCGCCAACGATGCGGTCCACCGGGCTGACCATCAAATGTGCGTCGATCGGCGCGGTAACGCCGTACTTGCGCAGCGCCGAGCAGACCATCGGGCCGACGGTCAGGTTCGGTACATAGTGGTTGTCCATGACATCGAAGTGCACGAAGTCGGCGCCGGCGGCCAGGACGTTGTCCACTTCTTCACCCAGGCGGGCGAAGTCGGCGGAGAGAATCGACGGAGCAATTACGAAGGGCTGCATGACGCACCTTTTCTGAGCAGAATCACGATGGCGCGCATTGTATACCTCATGCTTTGACGCGCGCACCGTGAGCGCGATGATTGGACCTTGCCATCATCCCTGATCAGAGAAGGCCCTAGTACGCCGCGCGATAGATCTTTTCGATATCGACGGCACTCAACTTGCGCGGATTGTTGCGCATCAAGCGCTCGATCCCCGCCGCTTCCGCGGCCATGGACGGGATGACGTCCTCGGGAACACCGAAACTGCGCAGGCCCAGGGGAATTTCTACGGCTGCACACAGCTCGGTCATGGCGTGCACGGCTTTGTCGGCCGCATCGTTGGCACTCAAATGTGCAGTCTTCACGCCCATGGCCTCGGCGATATCCTGCATGCGTTCGATGCAGGCCATCTTGTTCCAGGTCATGACATAGGGCAGTAACAAGGCGTTGCTGACGCCATGGGCAATGTTGAAGCGCCCACCCAGCGGATACGCCAACGCATGCACTGCGCCGACCCCGGCATTGCCGAACGCCATGCCGGCCATCAGGCTGGCGGTGGCCATGTCTTCCCGGGCTTGCAGGTTCGACGGATTCGCGTAGGCCTTTGGCAATGCCCTGGCGATCAACTTGATGGCGCCGATGGCCAGGGCATCGGTAATCGGCGAGGCATTGACCGACAGATAGGACTCGATGGCATGCACCAGCGCATCGACGCCACTGGCCGCCGTGACGCTGCGCGGACAGGTCAGGGTCATTTGCGGACTGACCAGCGCCACGTCCGGCAACAGGTAGTCGCTGACGATGCCCTTCTTCAGTTGCGCGACCTTGTCGGAAAGGATGGCGACGTTGGTCACTTCCGAGCCAGTGCCGGCCGTGGTCGGGATGGCGATCAGCGGCGGGCCTTTGCGCGGCACCTGATCGATACCGAACAAGTCCTCCAGCGCCCCGTGGTAACCGGCATAGGCTGCAACGCTTTTGGCGATGTCGATGGCACTGCCGCCACCCAGGCCGATCAATCCGTCATGCCCGCCTTCGCGATACACCTGCATGCAATCTTCGACGATGGCGATTTCCGGATCCGGCAGTACCCGGTCGAAGATCTCGTAGCTGCGTTCGCCCAACTGCGCGAGGGCCAACTCTACCGTGCCGGACTTGACCAGGGCGGCGTCGGTGACGATCAGCGGGTTGTCGATGTCCAGGCGCGTCAGCTCGGCAGACAGTTGCTCGATGGCACCTGCGCCGGTGATCAGTTTGTGAGCGATTTTGAAAGAGGAAATACTCATGTGCGCAGCCTCTTATAGGTAGGGGAGCTGGGCACAATAGTAGCTGGGGATTTGGGGTTGGCTGGTATTCAGGCGGTGAATGAACTAATGGTCCACTGGAACCCCCTGTGGGAGCGGGCTTGCTCGCGAAGGCGGTGTGTCGTTCAGCTTTTATATCAGCTGACACTCCGCTTTCGCGAGCAAGCCCGCTCCCACATTTTTACCGGGTTCGGCGTCAGACCTGCGCGGTACGCAGTTTCTCGCTACGCCCACGCAGCCATTCCAGGGTCAGCAGCAGGATCACCGAGAAGGCAATCAGCAGTGTCGCGGCGGCGGCGATGGTCGGGCTGAGGTTTTCGCGGATGCCGCTGAACATCTGCCGTGGCAGGGTCGCTTGTTCAGGACCGGCGAGGAACAGCGTCACCACCACCTCATCGAACGATGTCGCGAAGGCAAACAGCGCCCCGGATATCACGCCCGGTGCAATCAGTGGCAAGGTCACCCGGCGGAAAGTGGTCAGCGGCGAAGCGCCCAGGCTCGCAGCGGCCCGCACCAGGTTGTGGTTGAACCCCTGCAACGTCGCCGACACGGTAATGATCACAAACGGCACACCGAGCACGGCATGCACGACGATCAAAGAGGTATAGCTGTTGCCAAATCCCAGTGGAGCGAAGGTCAGGTAACTGGCCACACCAATGATCACCACCGGCACCACCATCGGCGAAATCACTAGCGCCATCACCAACGCCTTGCCCGGGAAGTCGCCCCGAGTCAGGCCGATCGCCGCCAGCGTACCGAAGATCATCGCCAACACGGTGGCTGCCGGGGCCACGATCATGCTGTTCTTCAACGAACGCATCCATTCCGCCGAGGCAAAGAAATCCTGGTACCAGTGCAGCGAGAAGCCTTGCAGCGGATAAACCAGAAAACTCCCGGAGTTGAACGACAGTGGAATGATCACCAGTACCGGCAGGATCAGGAACAACAGAATCAAGCCGCAGAGAATCCGCAAGCTGTAGAACCACACCCGTTCGATGGGCGACATATAAGGACTCAGCATTTCGTTCTCCCCTTAGCTCAGGCGCAGGCGGCTCGCGCCCACCAGCCAGCTGTAAATCAGATAAAGCACGACCGTCGCGAGCAACAGCAGCCCACCGAGTGCGGTCGCCATGCCCCAGTTGATACTGGTATTGGTGTAGAAGGCGACGAAGTAGCTGACCATTTGATCGTTCGGGCTGCCCAGCAATGCCGGGGTGATGTAGTAGCCGATGGCGAGGATGAACACCAACAGGCAACCGGCGCCGACACCGGCATAGGTCTGCGGGAAGTACACCCGCCAGAAGCTGGCGAACGGATGGCAGCCGAGGGAAATCGCAGCACGCATGTAGGTCGGCGAGATGCCTTTCATCACGCTATAGATCGGCAAGATCATGAACGGCAGCAGAATGTGCACCATCGAGATGTAGACACCGACACGGTTGAACACCAACTCGATCGGCTTGTCGATGATGCCCATGGCCATCAGGCCGCTGTTGATCAGGCCACCCGATTGCAGCAACACGATCCACGCCGCGACCCGTACCAGGATCGACGTCCAGAACGGCAACAGCACCAGAATCATCAGCAGGTTGCTCTGGCGCGAAGGCAGGTTCGCCAACAGGTAAGCCAGGGGATACGCCAGCACCAGGCAAATCACGGTGATGATCAGGCCCATCCAGAAGGTGCGGGCGAAGATGTCGAGGTAGATCGCCTGATCCGGGGTGGCCGGGGCGATTTCGCCGAGGTCGTCGATGCGATGATCGACAGCCGCCAGCAGGTAATAAGGGGTGATGCTGCTGGTGTTGCGGCGTACCGCTTGCCAGTAGGCCGGGTCGCCCCAACGCTCATCGAGGCCTTCCAGCGCTTCTTTATAGGAAGCCGGCTCAGTGGCGAGCGGCAAGGCACGGGCAGTTTTGGTCAGCAGGCTGCGGTAGCCGGCCAGTTCCATGTTCAGGCGTTTGGACAGATCGCCCAGGGTCTGATTCTTGCGCGCGTCGGCGAGGTCTTCGGCCGCCGCTTTGTAAACCGGTTCAGCGGGCAGGCCGCGACCGTCCCAACTGGCGATGGCCGTCACGGTGCGCGGCATGCCGCCGACCACCTCCGGGTTGCCAACGCTTTTGTAGAGCAGCGCCACGATCGGCACCAGGAACACCAGCAACAGAAACAGCACCAACGGTGCGATCAACGCCTGGGCCTTCCAGCGGTTGACCCGCTCGGCGTGCTTGAGCCGCTGCTTCAAGGTGGGGCTGGTGCCCTCGTTCAGGGGAACGGCGATAGCCATGACGTACTCCGGGAATCTTTGATCGTTACAGAGGCGGAGAACCACCTCTGTTGTGTTGAAACACCGCAACCTGTGGGAGCGAGCTTGCTCGCGATGAGGCCATCACATTCAACATCTATGTTGATTGACCCACCGCTTTCGCGAGCAAGCTCGCTCCTACAGCGTAAGCCCGCGGTGCGGTCTTACTTGGCAGCCCAGGCGTTGAAGCGCTGTTCCAGTTGTTCGCCGTTGTCAGCCCAGAAGCTGACGTCGATCTGTACCTGGTTGGCGATGTTTTCCGGGGTGGTCGGCATGTCTTTCAGGACATCCTTGGCCAGCAACGGTACGGCTTGGGTGTTGGCCGGGCCGTAGGCGATGTTTTCCGAGTAGGTTTTCTGCTGCTGTGGCTGTACCGAGTAGGCGATGAATTTCTTCGCCGCTTCTGCACGCTTGGCATCCAGGCCTTTCGGAATGGCCCATGCGTCGAAGTCGTAGATACCGCCGTTCCACACGACTTTCAGGTTGCTTTCTTTTTGTACGGCAGCGATCCGGCCGTTGTAGGCCGAACTCATGACCACGTCACCGGAAGCGAGGTATTGCGGCGGTTGTGCGCCGGCTTCCCACCACTGGATGTTCGGCTTGAGTTCATCGAGCTTCTTGAACGCGCGGTCCTGACCGTCTTTGCCGGCCAGCACTTTGTAGACGTCTTTCGGCGCAACGCCGTCGGCCATCAGTGCGAATTCCAGGGTGTACTTGGCGCCTTTACGCAGGCCACGCTTGCCCGGGAACTGCTTGGTGTCCCAGAAATCCACCCAGCTGGTCGGTGCGGATTTCAGTTTGTCGGCGTTGTAGGCCAGCACGGTCGACCACACGAAGAAACCCACGCCGCAAGGCTGGATGGCGCCCTTGACGTAGTCTTCGGTCTTGCCGAACAACTTCGGATCAAGTTGTTCGAACATGTCTTCGTCGCAACCACGGGACAGTTCCGGCGATTCAACCTCTACCAGATCCCACGACACGCTCTTGGTGTCGACCATGGCCTTGACCTTGGCCATTTCGCCGTTGTACTCGCCGGCCACGATCTTGCCGTTACCTGCCGCTTCCCACGGTGCGTAGAAGGCTTTGACCTGAGCCGCCTTGTTCGCCCCGCCAAAGGACACCACGGTCAGGTCCGGGCCGGCCGCCATCGCGTGCGCCGCGCCCATCATGCCCAGTGCCAAAGCGGTGAATTTCAGGGATCTCAACATTTATTGTTCTCTCCACGTGCAGGGTTGGTGTTGGTATTGCCCGGGCGATCAGTTCGCCTCTAAAAGAGGGTCGAGCGCACGAACGTGCTCGACCTGCCAGCCAAGCGGTACCACGTCGCCGACGGCGAGCGAGGGATCAAGCTCGGCAATCGGTTGTTTCACGAAGAAGTCGGTCTTGCCGCAGACTTCCATGCGAACCCGGACGTGGTCGCCCAGATAGATGAATTCCTCGACTCGCCCCGAGAAGCGGTTGATGCATTGGTCGCTGGAGCCATTGAGGCTCACTCGCTCCGGGCGAATGGACAGGGTCACCGGCTCGCCGGTCTTGCCGACATTCACCGCCAGCGCTTCAACTTTTTCACCACGCCCCAGTTCGACTACACAGCGGTCGCCGGTCTGACTGTGCAGTCGGCCATTGAGGCGGTTGTTCTCGCCGATGAAGTTGGCGACGAAGGTGTTTTTCGGCTCTTCGTAGAGGGTGCGCGGCGGCGCGATCTGCTGGATTTCGCCCTGATGGAACACCGCCACACGGTCGGACATGGTCAAGGCTTCGCCCTGATCGTGGGTCACGTAGACCACGGTTACGCCCAGGCGCTGGTGCAGGTGCTTGATTTCCATCTGCATGTGTTCACGCAGTTGCTTGTCGAGTGCGCCGAGGGGTTCGTCCATCAGCACCAGTTGCGGTTCGAACACCAGCGCCCGGGCCAATGCCACACGCTGTTGCTGACCGCCGGAAAGCTGCGCCGGGTAACGCTGGGCGAACGCATCGAGCTGGACCATGCTCAGCACGCGCTTGACCCGGGCACTGACGTCGCTCTTGTTCATGCCGCGTACGGTCAGCGGGAACGCCAGGTTCTCAGCCACCGTCATGTGCGGGAACAACGCGTAGTTCTGGAACACCATGCCGATGTCGCGCTTGTGCGGCGGCACGTTGTTGATGGCGCGCCCCGCCAACAGGATTTCGCCCGCGGTCGGGGTTTCGAAACCGGCGAGCATCATCAGGCTGGTGGTCTTGCCAGAGCCGGACGGCCCGAGCAACGTGAGGAATTCGCCTTTGCGAATGTCCAGGTTGAGGTCTTTGACGATCAGGTTCTCGCCGTCGTAGCTCTTCTGCACTCCACGGAAGCTGACCAGAACATCATTGGCCCCTGCGCTTGAATCGACCTGGCTCATACCCACACCTTTGTTATTGATGACTGCTGTGGGATTAAGCCTAGTGGACGCTGAGGGTCACGCAAATCGGGGCGCAAGAGAGATTCGCCTCAGCCGGATGGAAGGCTGGGGGTAGGGATTGCCCTACAAGGATGGCGCGTTTTGGCAAGCACAGCGGCGAGCGCTCAGTTGCAGGCCGCAAGAACAAGCCAATGCGGTTTTGAACAGTGTCGCAAATCGGTATGCCACCACCGGACTTGTGGGAGCGGGCTTGCTCGCGAAAGCGGTGTATCAGGCCCGGATATGTCGACTGACACACCGCTTTCGCGAGCAAGCCCGCTCCCACATTGGACAGTGGTGTGCTTTAGAGGAGCTTGTGTTCCATCGCGTACTTCACCAGTTCCGCCAGCGAGGTGATGTTGAGCTTTTGCATCAGCCGCGCCTTGTGGGTGCTGATGGTCTTGCTGCTCAGCGCCAGTTGCTGGGCGATGTCGTTGACGTTGGCGCCCTGGGCCAGGCGTTCGAACACGGAAAATTCGCGTTCGGAGAGCAACGAGTGCAATGGACGCGAGTCGGTCAGGCCGACCTCGAAAACCATGCGGTCGGCCAGTTCCGGGTCGATGTAACGTCCGCCTGACGCCACTTTGCGTATGGCCGTCAGTAACAGCGCGGGGTCGCTGTCCTTGGTCGCATAACCGGCAGCGCCAACCTTCAGCGCCCGGGCGGCCATCTGCGCTTCATCGTGCATCGACAACACCAGGATCGCCGGTGGATTGTTCAGGGCGCGAATCCGCGGAATGGCTTCCAGGCCATTAACACCCGGCATGGAGATGTCCAGCAGCACCACTTCGCAGGGCACATGACGCAAGGTATCGAGCAACTGCTCGCCATTGCTCGCCTCCCCCACCACCAACAAGTCCTTGGCCAGGCCGATCAATTGCTTGATGCCTTCGCGAACAATGGTGTGGTCTTCGGCTACCAGTACACGAATCACGTTCTTCTCCAGATTCAGGATCATTCGCGAGCAAGCCCGCTCCCACGTTGGATTTGAGTATTTACACAAAACTTTGTGGGAGCGGGCTTGCCCGCGAAGGCGTCAGTACAGACAACATTAAATAATCAGGCCCCATCCAATGGCACTCGCACACTCAGCGTCGTGCCTTCACCCGGCTCACTCTCAAGGGATAACTCACCGCCCATGATCAACACCCGCTCACGCATTCCGACGATCCCAAAGGACGTTGGCCTGCCAGGCGCAGCAACAAATCCTACGCCATCATCGGCGACCGTCAGACACAACTCGTCGCCTTCCAGCGCGAGTGTCAGTTCAACAGTATGCGCCTGGGCATGGCGCATGACATTGGTCAGCGCTTCCTGAAGGATCCGGAACAAGCCGATCGCCTTGGCATCACTGAGCACCGGCAAGTTGTCCGGCACCTGCACCAGGCACGGAATCTGCGTACGCGCCTCGAAACGCCGGGCCTGCCATTCGATGGCCGAGGCAATGCCGGCATCAAGAATCGGCGGGCGCAATGCGGTCGCGACGTCGCGAACCAACTGGAAGAGTTGAGCGATCAGGCGCTTCATGCTGCTCAGGCGCTCATGCAGACCGGGATCAAGTTGCGCGTAAGCCAGTTCGCACATGGAGGTTTCCAGCTTGAGCACGGTCAGCATCTGACCCAGTTCGTCGTGAACTTCCCGGGCGATGCGCGCTTTTTCTTCCTCGCGCACACTCTCCAGGTGCGCGGACAATTCACGCAGTTGCTCCCGGGAACTGGCCAGTTCCAGTTCGATGCGCTTGCTCTCGCTGATGTCCCAGACGATCCCGTCCCAGACATAGGCGCCGTCTTCCAGCTGACGGGTGATGGCCTTGATTTCCGCCCAGCGCTGCTCGCCCTGGCGCGTGAGGATTCGCCCCTGCCACGACCAGTCGCTGTCGGTGTCCAGCGCATGATCCTGGGTCTGGTGATAGCTAGCCTTGTCATCCGGATGCACGAGGCTGCGCAGGCCTTTATCGCGATGCGCCAGCGTGGCCGGCGAATAACCCACCAGGCTTTCGCTGCCTTCGCTGATGTAGGCAAAGTCGATCTGGCCCGTCACCGGCGCCCGCTCCAGCCGGAAAACCAGTCCCGGAACGTTGGCGGCGATGCCTTGCAGCCGCGCCTCGCTTTCCCGCAAGGCGGCCAGGGCGCGACGTCGCTCGGTGACGTCGTTGAGGTAAACCACCAGGTATTCGCCATCGCGAAAGCGCAGGAAGCTCAACGAGACATCGGCCGGCAGAATGCTGCCATCAGCGCGCACGCAATTGGCTTCGAAGCTTTGCGGGCCCTCTTCACTGGCCCGGGCACGCTTCCACAGGTTCAGCCAGCGGTCCATGTGCAGGCCGGGTTCGAAATCGATCAGTGGGCGATCGATGATCCCCCCGGCCGGATAGCCAAGCATGCTTTCCGCCGCGCGGTTGGCGTAGCGCACATGGCTGTCCCAGTTGACCCAGAGGATACCAACGGTGCTCTGGTCGATGGAAAACTGGGTGAGCCGCAAGGCCTCTTCGCTGGCGGCGCGCAAGGCAATGTCTTCCTGCGCGGCCAACAAGCGTTGCTCCAGGTTGTGCTGCTGGCGGCGCTGCCAGAACACGATGGCCATGCAACTCAACGCCAGCACGGCCAGCAACAGACAAAGGTTTTGCCAAAACCCCGGAGACTCGGTGAGGCGCGGATACTTGGGTTGCAGCCATTGATTGTGCAGTTGTTCCAGATCCTTGGCCGGGATCGCCCGCAATGCACTTTCGACGATGCCCGCCAGTTCCGGCTTGTCGCGGCGCGTGGCCACCCGCAGCAACTGTGGCAGGCCGACATCCCCCACCACCACCAACCCGGCGAACTCCGGTTCGACGGACAGGCGCCCCAGTTGCGCCTCATCGATCACCGCATAAGCCGCCTGCTGGCCAGTCAGTAATTGCAATGCCTGGCGTTCCATCGGTACGCCTTGCAGATTCAAGTGCGGATAGTTGCCGCGCAGGTAATCGGCAATGGCACTGGGCATGCGCACGGCGACGCGGGTCTGGCTGTCGAGTTTTTCCAGCTCGACCGTGCCGGCGCTTTTCTGGTCGCTGACCACCAGTTGCGGCACCCGCATGTAGGGGTCGGAAAACTGCCATAGGCGCAGTCCGCCGGGCGTCTGGGTCAGCCCCGGGGCAATGTCGATTTCACCCTCCCGGGCCGCGGCTTCCAATTGTTCAAGGTCGGAAAAATTGCGCCAGCTCAGTTCGACATTGAGGTTTTTTGCGAGCCACTTCATCAGCTCGACGTTCACCCCTGACAGGCGCTGCAAGCGGCGATCGTATTGCGCATAGGGTGCCTGTAACACCACGCCGACCCGCAACTCGCTTTGCTGCGCCAGCCAGTGCTGTTGTTTCGGTGACAGCTGGGCAACGTGCACCGGGGGCACGACTGCCGCCCAGCCCATCAAGGGAAACCACAAACAGCCGATAACCCACAGGCAGCGAAAACGCATCATTGAACTCTCACACACTGACAAATACTGACCAACCCATTAGGCTGCCGGAACAACTTCTGGCCTGGAATATCCGATGCCCCCTGTCTACCGCCTGGCACTGCCAGCATTGTGCCTGTCGTTGATCCTGCCTTGCGCTTTTTCCGTCGAGGCGGCCGACCCGGCGCCCGCCGCCAAGGAAAAAACCACCGAAGAAAAGCCACTCGAACGTCAGCCGCTGCCTGAACGTAGTCAGGAAGAAGCGACTGCACTTGAGCGAAAGATCCCGGCTCAGGAACAGCAACAACTGCAAGCGGGCACCGACACGTTTCTGGCTTTGTGGAAACCGGCCAACGCCGCCGACCCCAAAGGCGCGGTGATTATCATCCCGGCCGCCGGCGAAACCGTTGACTGGCCGCAAGCGGTCGGCCCTTTACGGCGCAAATTGCCGGATGCCGAGTGGAGCAGCCTGAGTATCACCTTGCCGGACCTGCAAAGCGATGCCATTGCGCCACGAATCGTGGAAGCGGCGCCGGCTCCCAAGGCCCCCGAAACCGGCAGTAAAGACTCGACCACCGCGGCCCCCATCGAACAGGTGGCCGCTGGCGAGGCCGATGTAGCCGACAAGGCCATCGCCGAGACCACCGAAGAACAGTCCAGGGCAGATGCCGAGCGCATCTTTGCCCGGATCGACGCCGCAATCGCGTTCGCCGAACAGCAAAGCGCTCGCAGTATCGTGGTGTTGGGGCATGGTTCCGGCGCCTATTGGGCCGCGCGCTACCTGAGCGAGAAGCAGCCATCGCAGGTCGAAAAACTGGTGATGATTGCCGCCCGGACACCTGTGGCGGCCGCGCCCGGGCTGGCAGAGCTGACTCCGACCCTGAAACTGCCGACCGCGGATATTTTCTACAAGGACAAGGCGCCGGATCGCAACGCAGCACTGGAACGCCTGCAGGCCAGCAAACGCCTGAAGTCGTCGGCATTCAGCCAGGTCGCACTCAAGGCGTTGCCGGATAGCAAGGCCGAACAGGAGCAACTGTTCCGGCGGGTGCGGGGCTGGTTGAATCCGCAGCCTGCGACAGACTGAAGGACCGAGTCGCCCTCATCGCGAGCAAGCTCGCTCCCACAGGATTAACGTCGCACACAACTTTTGTAATCGACATAAAACCTGTGGGAGCGAGCTTGCTCGCGATAGGGCCATAACAGACGACACAAATCTTCCTGTTAGCGAAAATCCCGCCGCTCCCGAATCAGCGTATAGGCGCTATGCAACTCACGCGTCCTCTCGGTGGCCTCACGCACCTGCAGCGCCGTCGCGCCACTGCCGGCAATCTTGTCCGGATGATGGCGACTGAGCAGGCGCCGATAGGCTCGCTTGATCTGCGCCGGCTCGCTGGTGGCCGACACGCCCAGAAGCCGCAAGGCATCCTGATAACTTGGCACGCTGTTGCCCAATGGCCGTTTCTGCGGCTCATAGTCATGGGCCAACGCTTGCACCTGGTGCGGCGTCCAGCCCAGCCACTTGCCCCATTGGCCGATCAACTCACGCTCACTGCGGCCGGCACGACCATCGGCCCATACCATGCGCCAGCAGGCGCGCAACACGCCTTCCGCCGCATGGGGCTGGGCACTCAGGCGACGCAGATAACCGCGTAACCGGTCGCGGTCCGACTTGCCGCGATTGAACGCGGCAATCGCACGACGCTGGGCCGGCTCGGACATTTCCAGCGAGCGCATTTCCGCCCGAGCCTGATCGATGTGCCCGGCCGTCACCTGGCCGTCGCACTTGGCCAGACGCCCCAACAAGACAAACAGCAATTCATCGTTACGCAGCACCGGACGGCCGCCCAGCTTTTCCCGCAAGTGCCCCCAGCTCTGCAAGTGCAGGCGCCGGTCCAGCGCCTGCCCCAACAATGCACCAAGCATGGCCCCCGGAAGACTGGCTATGGCAAAACCTGCCCCGGCTCCAATCAGAGTCCCTGGCCACAGCATGTCAGCGGCTCGCTTCTATTAATGATTCAACTTCGGCCAGACGCTCGTGAGTGCCGACATCAACCCAGTGCCCCTTCAATGGCTCGCCGGTCACTTGCCCGTCAGCCATGGCTTTGCGCAACAGCGGCGCGAGCTTGAAGGCCCCCGCGGTGCAACCGTCGAACAACTGCGGATGCAACACGGCGATGCCGCTGTAGGTCAGGGTGGCAGCTTCCGGCTGACCGTCGCGCACCAGGGTTCCGACCAGGCTGAAGTCCCCGGCCGGATGATGGGGTGGGTTGTTCGCCAGCACCAGATGCGCCAGGCCATTGATGGGCTGATGCAGCACGCTGAAGTCGTAATCGGTCCAGATGTCGCCGTTGACTACGACAAATGCTTCATCCCCCAGCAACGGCAACGCGCGGAAAATCCCACCGCCGGTTTCCAGGGGCTCGCCTTCCGCCGAGTACTGAATGCTCACGCCATAGCGCGAACCATCGCCCAGATAGTCTTCGATCTGCTGACCGAGCCAGGCGTGATTGATCACGATGTCGGTGAATCCGGCGGCGGCCAGCGCTCGTAGGTGATATTCGATCAGCGGGACTCCGCCTGCACGAACCAGCGGTTTTGGCGTGGTCAGGGTCAGCGGGCGCATGCGCTCGCCTTTGCCCGCGGCCAGAATCATTGCCTTCATGCTGTCACTCCGGCACGCAGACTGGCCAGCAACACATCCAGCCCGGCCAGTTCAGGACGGCGCTCGATCACGGCATCTATATAGGCAAAGAAACGCGGCACATCACCCAGATAACGCGGCTTGCCGTCACGATGGCAGATACGGGCGAAAATGCCGATGACTTTCAGGTGACGTTGCACCCCCATCAAATCGCTGGCACGCAGGAAATCCTCGAACTCGGGCTGAACCGGAATACCGAGGGCGCCCGCTTGCTGCCAGTAGCTTTCGAGCCAGCCGTGCACGCGCTCTTGCGGCCAGCTGAGAAATGCGTCCTTGAACAGGCAGGTCACGTCGTAGGTCACCGGGCCATACACCGCATCCTGGAAATCCAGCACGCCGGGGTTGGGTTCGCTGAGCATCAGGTTGCGCGGCATGTAGTCACGATGCACCAGGACTTTTGGCTGTGCCAGGGCGCTGTCGATCAGCAGATCGCTGACCTGCTGCCAGAGCACTTGCTGGGCCGGGTCGAATTCGATGCCCAATTCGCGCTTCACGTACCACTCGGGGAACAGTTCCAGCTCACGACGCAGCAATGCCACGTCATAGCTCGGCAGAGGCGCAACCATCGGCAACTGCTGGAAAGCCAGCAACGCTTGCAGGGCATCCTTGAACAAATCGTCGGCGTTTTCGCTGTCGATGACGTCCAGATAGGTCTTGTTGCCCAGGTCATTGAGCAAAAGAAAACCGCGCTCGAGGTCTTCGGCATAAATTTTCGGCACATTTATTCCGGATTTCGCCAGCAAAAAGGCGATATCCACGAAGGGTTTACAGTTTTCCTGGGGCGGGGGGGCGTCCATCACGATGAAACTTTTACCGTCGCCTTCCCAGCGGAAATACCGCCGGAAACTCGCGTCGCTGCTGGCCGCAGTCAACGTGGCCGGGGGTACGACACCCCAATCCTGCTCGGCAAAAAGGGTCGCCAATTGTTCATCGAGCCAAACTTTCAGGTGTTGCAAGCGTACATCTTGATCAGGCATTGCAAGGGTCTCCGACGGCGCTAGCCGTCAAGCGGGTCATGCTTTATTATCCAGCATCTTTTTCAGACCATCGAGAGGCGTGCGGCCCACACCGCGGGCAGATGGCACGCAGGAAGCCCGGACTAATAAGATGGCATTGAAATCCCCCGCGTTTCGTAAAAAATTTCCGTTGTTGGTTACCGGCAGTTTGCTGGCGCTGCAACCCCTTGCCACTTCCTACGTGGTCGCCGCGGAACAGTTTGACTGTTCAGTCTCTGCTTCGGGTTCCTGGGACTGTGCACCAAAGTCGCCGGCGGCTGCATTGCCACCGCGTCCCGTCCATGACGGCAGCGCTGTTTCCGCCACCGGCGAAGCCCCGGCCGAGAACGGTTCCAGCGAAGACGCTGGCGCCAAGCCGGTACTGGTCACCGAATCCAAAGGCCGTGGCCTGAAGTCACGTAGCGCAGACTATAGTCACCTCGACTGGGTTCCGCGCGAACAGCTCACTGCCGCACAATTGGCCGAAACCGGTCCTTATTGCTCTGGTTCCTATATCGAACCGATTCGTCCTGGCATGAATGACAAGACGAATAAAAGTGACGCTCCAACCTTCATCGGCGCAAAAGCCTCCCGCTATAAGCAGGATGAGCAGGTCGCGACCCTGGCCGGCGACGTTGTCATGCGTCAGGGCAGCATGCAGGTCGAAGCCGACGAAGCCAACCTGTACCAGGCCGAAAGCCGTGGCGACCTGAACGGCAACGTGCGCATTCGCGACAACGGCGCACTGATCGTTGGCGACCACGCCGACGTACAGCTCGACACCGGTGAAGCCAAGGTCGACAACGCCGAATACGTGATGCACAAATCCCGCGTTCGCGGTAATGCGCTGTACGCCAAACGTGCCGAGAACGCGATCATCCGCCTCAAGGATGGTACGTACACCACGTGCGAACCGAACAGCAACGCCTGGCAGCTCAGGGGCAATAACATCACCCTGAACCCGGCCACCGGTTTCGGTACAGCGACCAACGTGACTCTGCGGGTCAAGGACATTCCGGTCCTGTACACGCCGTACATCTATTTCCCGATCGACGACCGTCGCCAGTCCGGCTTCCTGCCGCCGTCCATCGGCACCGGCAGCGATACCGGCTTCATGCTGGTCACCCCGTACTACTTCAACCTGGCGCCGAACTACGATGCCACGTTGTACCCGCGCTACATGGAAAAACACGGCTTGTTGATGGAAGGCGAATTCCGCTACCTGACCAAGACCAGCGAAGGCCAGTTCGGTGCGGCGTACCTCAACGACGAAAGCAACGAACGCGACAAGCAGTCCGACGCCGAGAAAACCCGCTACATGTACAACTGGCAGCACAAGGGTGGTCTCGACTCGCGGGTATTCACGCAAGTCGACTACACCAAGATCAGCGATCCGTATTACTTCCAGGATCTGCAGACCGACCAGATCGGTGTGAAAAGCAACGACTACGTGAACCAGCAGGGTTCCGTCACCTATCGTGGCGACAGCTATACTGCTCGGGTGAACGCCCAGGCATACGAACTGGCGAGCGTATCGAACATTACGCCCTACGACCGCCTGCCGCAGCTCACCCTCGACGGTATGCTGCCCTATCATCCGGAAGGCCTGGATTTCACATACAACACCGAACTGGTACGGTTTGACCGGGATCTGCAGACCGGCAACTACTCCGACGAAGACGGTAATGTGACGCCCCGTATTGATAACAACATTCAAGGTCTGGCTCGCGCCACTGGCGACCGCCTGAATCTCGCGCCCGCCATGAGCCTGCCGATGAATACGACGTACGGCTTCCTGACACCGAAGCTCAAATACCAGTACACCCAGTACCAATTGGACCTGGACAGTATCGGCAAAAGTCAAATCGTGACTCAGGATCAAGCCGCGGCTGCAGCCGGGACTAAGAATTTCAACGGTAATTTTGACAGCAACCAGAACCGCGGCGTGCCGATTGCCAGCATCGACAGCGGTCTGTACTTCGATCGAAATACCCAGTATTTCGGCAAGAACTACCGCCAGACTCTCGAGCCGCGCCTGTTCTACCTGTACGTGCCTGAGGTCGACCAGGAAGACATCCCGGTATTCGATACCAGCGAATACACCTTCAACTATGCGTCACTGTTCCGGGACAACCGTTTCTCCGGTTCCGACCGTGTCGGTGACGAGAACAAACTGTCCCTGGGCGTGACCAGCCGCTGGATCGAAGACAACGGTTTCGAGCGTCAACGCATCAGTGTCGGCCAGGCCTTGTACTTCAAGGACCGCGAAGTACAGTTGCCGGGCATCAACCCACAAACCCGCGCCGATGCACATTCGAATGTTTCGCCTTATGCGCTGGAATACGAATATCGCTGGAATCGCGACTGGCGCACCACGGCCGACTACAACTGGGACCCGGACAGCCGCAGCCCTCGTTCGGGCAGTGCGATGTTCCACTACCAGCCTGAAGACAACCCGAACAAGGTGGTCAACGTCGGCTATCGCTATCGTAACGACCAGGTGATCTACAACCAGAACACCGGTCAATGGCAGTTCGGCGGTGACTACGGCACCCCTGGCCAGCCTGGCTTCGTGAAGGATTACTACAAGATCAAACAGCACGACTTCTCGGTGATCTGGCCGATCGTGCCGCAATGGAGCGCTATCAGCCGTTGGCAGTATGACTACAACCGCAGCCGTACCCTGGAAGCCTTCGGTGGTTTCGAGTACGACAGCTGCTGCTGGAAACTACGCCTGATCAACCGTTACTTCGTTGATTACGACGAGTTCAGCCAACAAGCACCGCAAAACGAAAAAGGCGACCATGGCGTCTTCCTCCAAATTGTTCTGAAGGGACTCGGCGGCCTCACCGGCGCCAAGGCAGAGAGCTTCCTCGACAAAGGCATTCAAGGTTATCGTGAACGTGAAGACCAAGCTTTCTGATTGTCTGCGCCCGCTGATGCTGGGCGCGCTGTTCCTGAGTACGGCGGCAAGCGCTGCAGTGCAGTCCATCGATAAAGTGGTGGCCATCGTCGACAACGACGTGGTCATGCAGAGCCAACTGGACCAACGCGTTCATGACGTTCAGCAAACCATTGCCAAGCGTGGTTCTGCCGTGCCGCCGGCCAGCGTGCTGGAGCAGCAGGTACTGGAGCGCCTGATCGTCGAAAACCTGCAATTGCAGATTGGCGAACGCTCCGGCATCCGCATTACCGATGAAGAGTTGAACCAGGCTGTCGGCACCATTGCCCAGCGCAACAACATGTCGGTCGAGCAGTTCCGCGCCGCCCTGACTCGCGACGGCCTGTCTTACGACGACGCGCGTGAGCAGATTCGTCGCGAAATGGTCATCAGCCGCGTGCGCCAGCGTCGGGTTGCCGAACGCATTCAGGTCTCCGAGCAGGAAGTGAAGAACTTCCTGGCTTCCGACCTGGGCAAAATGCAGCTGTCCGAAGAGTTCCACCTGGCCAACATCCTGATTCCTACGCCGGAAAGCGCCAACTCCGACGCAATTCAGAATGCAGCCAAACAGGCTGATGCGATTTACCAGCAACTCAAGCAAGGCGCCGACTTCGGTCAGTTGGCCATCGCCAAGTCCGCCAGCGAAACCGCACTGGAAGGTGGTGACATGGGCTGGCGTAAAGCCGCTCAATTGCCACCGCCATTCGATCGCCTGCTGAGCACCATGCCGGTGGGTGATATCACCCAGCCAATGCGCACGCCGGGCGGTTTCATCATCCTGAAGATCCTCGCCAAGCGTGGCGGCGAGACCCAGATGCGCGATGAAGTGCATGTGCGCCACATTCTGGTCAAACCAAGCCCGATCCGCGACGAAGCGAAAACCAAGGCCCTGGCCCAGTCGCTCTACAGCCGTATCGAGGCTGGCGAAGACTTCGGCGAGCTGGCAAAAAGCTACTCGGAAGACCCCGGTTCCGCCCTCAACGGCGGCGACCTGAACTGGATCGACCCGAGCGCGCTGGTGCCCGAGTTCCGTGAAGTGATGGCCAAGACCCCACAAGGTCAGCTGTCCAAGCCGTTCCAGACTCAATACGGCTGGCACGTTCTGGAAGTCCTTGGTCGTCGCGCCACCGACAGCACCACACAGGCTCGCGAGCAGCAAGCAATGACCGTACTGCGTAACCGCAAATACGACGAAGAGCTGCAAACCTGGCTGCGTCAGATCCGTGACGAAGCGTACGTGGAAATCAAACTCCCTGGCGCCGACCAGGCAGCGCAGTGAAACCTCAACGTTTCGCGCTGACACCCGGTGAACCGGCCGGCATAGGTCCCGACCTGTGCCTGCTGCTCGCCTCGCAAGCCCAGCCCCACCCCCTGATTGCCATTACCAGCCGCGACCTGCTCATTGAGCGGGCCGCGCAACTGGGCGTGGCTGTCGACTTGCTGCCGGTCACACCGGACAACTGGCCGGATGCGCCCGCGCCAGCCAATAGCCTGTATGTCTGGGATACACCACTCAATGCCAAGGTCGTTGCCGGGCAACTGGACAAGGCCAACGCTGCCTTCGTTCTGGAAACCCTGATCCGCGCTGGCCAGGGCTGCCTGGACGGACATTTCGCCGGCATGATTACCGCCCCGGTGCACAAGGGTGTGATCAATGAATCCGGCATCGCCTTTTCCGGGCACACGGAATTCCTCGCCGACCTGACCCATACCGCGCAAGTGGTGATGATGCTGGCCACACGCGGATTGCGCGTGGCACTGGTGACAACTCACCTTCCCCTTCGCGAGATTGCCGATGCAATCACGCCGGAGCGCCTGGAACGCGTCACGCGAATCCTGCACGCCGACCTGCAAAACAAATTCGGCATCGCCCGGCCACGTATCCTGGTCTGCGGGCTCAACCCCCATGCCGGTGAAGGCGGACACCTGGGCCATGAAGAAATCGATATCATCGAACCCACATTAGAGCGCCTGCGCGGCGAAGGCATGGACCTGCGTGGTCCCCTGCCCGCCGACACTCTGTTTACCCCCAAATATCTGGAGCACTGCGACGCAGTGCTGGCGATGTACCACGACCAGGGCCTGCCGGTGCTGAAGTACAAAGGCTTCGGCGCGGCAGTCAACGTCACCCTTGGCTTGCCGATCATCCGCACGTCGGTCGACCACGGCACCGCTCTGGATCTGGCCGGCAGTGGCAAGATCGACACCGGCAGCCTGCAAGTCGCCCTGGAAACCGCCTACCAGATGGCCGAGACCCGTTTATGACCGAGCAATACCAACACAAGGCGCGCAAACGCTTTGGCCAGAACTTCCTGCACGATGCCGGCGTTATCGACCGCATCCTGCGTTCCATTCGCGCCAAGGCAGAAGACCGCCTGCTGGAAATCGGCCCGGGCCAGGGCGCACTGACCCAAGGCCTGCTCAGCAGCGGCGCCCAACTCGATGTGGTGGAGCTGGACAAGGACCTGATCCCGATCCTCAACCAGCAGTTTGCCGACAAGAGCAACTTCAACCTGCATCAGGGCGATGCACTGAAGTTCGACTTCAACAGCCTGAATGCCGCGCCAGGCAGCCTGCGAGTGGTCGGCAACCTGCCGTACAACATCTCCACGCCGCTGATTTTTCACCTCCTGCACAACTCGCACCTGATTCGCGACATGCACTTCATGCTGCAAAAGGAAGTGGTCGAGCGCCTGGCTGCCGGCCCGGGTGGTGGTGACTGGGGCCGCTTGTCGATCATGGTTCAGTACCACTGCCGGGTCGAACATCTATTCAATGTCGGCCCGGGCGCATTCAACCCGCCGCCGAAAGTCGACTCGGCCATCGTGCGCCTGGTGCCCCACGCGGTGCTGCCGCACCCGGCCAAGGATCACCGCTTGCTGGAGCGCGTCGTGCGCGAAGCGTTCAACCAGCGCCGCAAAACCCTGCGCAACACCCTCAAGCTGCTGCTGAGCAATGCCGAAATCGAAGCCGCCGGCGTCGATGGCAGCCTGCGTCCCGAGCAACTCGACCTGGCCGCCTTCGTGCGCCTGGCCGACAAGCTCAGCGAGCAGGCGCCACAAAAGCCTGCCGCTGACTGACAGGCGATGAGCGCTATCGGGTAGGACGCCACTCTGGTCTACTACCCGATACTTGGCCTAGACTGAACCCCATCAGCTACGCCCCGCGTCCCGCTTCGTTTTTAAGGCCCCTTGCATGTCCGATCCTCGTTATCAGGTCGACGTCAGCGTCGTCACCCGCTATCTGGCAGAACAATCGCAACCCGAGCACGACCGCTTTGCCTTCGCCTACACCATCACCGTGCAAAACAATGGCCTGGTGCGCGCCAAATTGCTGTCTCGGCACTGGGTCATCACCGACGGTGACGGGCATGTCGAAGAAGTGCGCGGCGCAGGCGTGGTAGGCCAGCAACCGTTGATCGACCCCGGCAAGAGTCACACCTACAGCAGTGGCACAGTCATGACCACCAAGGTCGGCACCATGCAGGGCACCTATCAGATGCTTTCCGATGACGGCAAACATTTCGATGCCATCATCGCGCCCTTCCGCCTGGCGGTGCCCGGAGCCTTGCACTGATGGCAACGTACGCGGTCGGCGACTTGCAAGGCTGCCTTCAGGCCCTGCAATGCCTGCTCAAACAAGTGGCGTTCGACCCACAACGGGATCGTCTGTGGCTGGTGGGCGACCTGGTCAACCGCGGCCCGCAGTCGCTGGAAACCCTGCGCTTCCTCTATGGCATCCGCGAATCGCTGGTGTGTGTACTCGGCAACCATGACCTGCACCTGCTGGCGGCAGGACGCAACATCGAACGCCTGAAGAAGGCCGATACCCTGCGCGAAATCATTGAAGCGCCGGATAGCGCCGAGCTGCTCGAATGGGTACGCCAGCAAAAGCTCATGCACTACGACGAACAACGCAACGTGGCACTGGTCCATG
Organism: Pseudomonas sp. Pseusp10; assembly: GCF_059492225.1. Taxonomy (NCBI): domain Bacteria; kingdom Pseudomonadati; phylum Pseudomonadota; class Gammaproteobacteria; order Pseudomonadales; family Pseudomonadaceae; genus Pseudomonas; species Pseudomonas sp. Pseusp10. Next base: position 47,372 of record NZ_CP168528.1, read on the forward strand.
CCGGCATTCCACCCCAGTGGTCGCTGCGCAAAGCCTTGAAGTGTGCTGCCGAAGTCGAGACCGCCTTGCGTGACGACAACCTGTTGCCGCCCTACCTCGATGGCATGTACGGCAACGATCCGGCGAAATGGGACAACGACCTCAAAGGCGTGACGCGCCTGCGGGTGATCACCAACTATTTCACCCGCATGCGTTTTTGCACCGCCGAAGGCAAACTCGACCTCAAGAGCAAGGAAGGTCTCGATACCGCACCACCTGGCTACAAGCCCTGGTTCCAGCACAAGGAACGCAAGACCAAAGGTCTGAAAATCCTCTTCGGTCACTGGGCTGCACTGGAAGGCAAGTGCGACGAGCCGGGTATCTCGGCCCTCGACACCGGTTGTGTCTGGGGCGGCGCCCTGACCCTGATGAACGTCGACAGCTTTGAGCGCCTGTCCTGCAAATGCGACGAACACGGCCATGTTGCCGTGCCGTCAGTCGCCTCATCCATTCCCCAAACATCACCAGCCAGCGCCCCGCGCTAGACTGCCCATTCAGCCGAGCCACAGGAGCCCGCCATGAGCGAATTCAAACGTATCCCCCCGGAACAGGCCCAAGCCCTGCGCGAACAAGGCGCCGTGGTGGTCGACGTCCGCGACCCGGCCACTTTTGCCGCCCTGCACATCGCAGACTCGAAGCATCTGGACAATCATTCACTGCACGCTTTCATCCAGGGTGCCGACCTCGACGCACCGACCGTGGTGGTCTGCTATCACGGCAATTCCAGCCAGGGCGCGGCCGCCTACCTGATCAGCCAGGGCTTCTCCGACGTCTACAGCATGGATGGCGGATTTGAGTTGTGGCGTACGACGTACCCTGCGGAAACGGCGCAAGGCACCTGCGAATAATTTTTTTGTAACGTTGCAAGCCCCGGCTCCTGCGGGCTGGCGCGGTGGCAGACGAACGGTCTGCCACAAACAATTACGTATCTCGCCTTTACCTGCCGAATTCCCAACTATCCTTAAGCGCAGGCCATCCAAAACAGGGGAGAGCCGGTACACCGGCGCACGGGTCATCGGGAGTAGCTTTCGGGGCGGTAAGCCTTGAGGGAGTTCTGGGGGGTAAACAGCAACCGCCTGTTCGGTTGCTGCCAGCATCGACTGAGTGATCCGGCGTCGGCTCCACGTATCGAGCGAGGTGACGTCATGAGTATCTTTAGCCACTTCCAACAACGCTTCGAGTCCACACGCCAGGAAGAACTCTCTCTGCAAGAGTACCTGGAGCTGTGCAAAAAGGACCGCAGCGCCTACGCTTCCGCCGCCGAGCGTCTGCTGCTGGCCATCGGAGAACCGGAGCTGCTCGACACCTCGACCAACTCGAGACTGTCGCGCATTTTTTCCAACAAGGTGATCCGCCGCTATCCGGCCTTTGAAGACTTCCACGGGATGGAAGAATGCATCGACCAGATCGTGTCGTATTTCCGTCACGCCGCTCAGGGTCTGGAAGAAAAGAAACAGATTCTCTACCTGCTCGGCCCCGTCGGTGGCGGTAAATCGTCCCTGGCCGAAAAGCTCAAACAACTGATGGAAAAAGTGCCCTTCTATGCGATCAAGGGCTCGCCGGTTTTCGAATCGCCCCTGGGTCTGTTCAACGCCACCGAAGATGGCGCGATCCTCGAGGAAGACTTCGGCATTCCACGGCGCTACCTCAACACCATCATGTCGCCATGGGCCACCAAACGCCTGGCCGAATTCGGCGGCGACATCAGCCAATTCCGCGTGGTCAAACTCTATCCGTCGATCCTCAACCAGATCGCCGTGGCCAAGACCGAACCGGGCGATGAAAACAACCAGGACATCTCGGCACTGGTGGGTAAGGTCGATATCCGCAAACTGGAAGAATTCCCACAGAACGACGCCGATGCCTACAGCTACTCGGGCGCACTGTGCCGGTCCAACCAGGGCCTGATGGAATTCGTCGAAATGTTCAAGGCACCGATCAAGGTGCTGCACCCACTGCTGACCGCCACCCAGGAAGGCAACTACAACAGTACCGAAGGCCTCGGCGCGATTCCGTTCACCGGAATCCTGTTGGCGCACTCCAACGAATCGGAATGGCATACCTTCCGCAACAACAAGAACAACGAAGCCTTCATCGACCGGATCTACATCGTCAAAGTGCCGTACTGCCTGCGGGTCAGTGACGAAGTGAAGATCTACGACAAGCTGCTGTTCAACAGCTCGCTGGCCAAGGCTCATTGTGCACCGGATACCCTGAAGATGCTGGCTCAGTTCACCGTGCTCTCGCGCCTCAAGGAGCCGGAAAACTCCAACATCTACTCGAAGATGCGCGTGTACGACGGCGAGAACCTCAAGGACACCGATCCTAAAGCCAAGTCGATCCAGGAATACCGCGACAACGCCGGTGTCGACGAAGGCATGAACGGTCTCTCCACCCGGTTCGCGTTCAAGATCCTGTCGAAGGTGTTCAACTTCGATCCGCACGAAATCGCCGCCAACCCGGTGCATTTGCTCTATGTGCTGGAACAACAGATCGAACAGGAACAGTTCCAGGCCGAGACCCGCGAACGCTATCTGCGCTTCCTCAAGGAATACCTGGCACCGCGCTACATCGAATTCATCGGCAAGGAGATCCAGACCGCTTACCTCGAGTCCTACAGCGAATACGGCCAGAACATCTTCGATCGTTATGTGCTGTACGCCGACTTCTGGATCCAGGACCAGGAATACCGCGATCCGGAAACCGGCGAAATCCTCAATCGCGTAGCGCTGAACGAGGAACTGGAGAAAATCGAAAAACCGGCCGGCATCAGCAATCCGAAGGATTTCCGCAACGAAATCGTCAACTTCGTCCTGCGCGCCCGGGCCAACAACAACGGCAAGAACCCGACCTGGCTCAGCTACGAAAAACTGCGGGTGGTCATCGAGAAGAAAATGTTCTCCAACACCGAGGACCTGCTGCCAGTCATCAGCTTCAATGCCAAGGCCAGCAAGGAGGACCAGCAAAAACACAACGACTTCGTGACACGGATGGTCGAGCGGGGCTACACCGACAAACAGGTACGACTGCTGTCCGAGTGGTACCTGCGGGTCAGAAAATCACAATAACCCGCGCCGGTCAGACCGGTTGTCGTCAGCCAGAGACCTGTGTACGCATTTTCTGTTACACAGGCCTCTGGAAGGTGTTCGAAAGTCGGTAGCGAGTTCAGGCAGCATCCAAAGCGCTTGGGGGAGCGTTCAATACCCCTCGGCTCTCGGTTCGATGCTGTATCACCGCTCGCCCCTTTCAGGACAGCTTCTAAGGAGCAGTCATGAGCTATGTGATCGACCGACGTCTCAATGGCAAGAACAAAAGCACGGTGAACCGCCAGCGGTTTCTGCGGCGCTACCGTGATCACATCAAAAAGGCTGTCGAAGAGGCGGTCAGCCGGCGCTCCATTACCGATATGGAACACGGCGAACAAATCAGCATTCCCGGCCGTGACATCGACGAACCGGTGCTCCACCACGGCCGCGGCGGAAAGCAAACGGTCGTGCACCCGGGCAACAAGGAATTCACCAGCGGCGAACATATCGCCCGTCCACCGGGAGGTGGTGGCGGTCGGGGCCCCGGCAAGGCCGGCAATTCCGGCGAAGGGATGGACGAATTCGTCTTCCAGATCACCCAGGAAGAATTCCTCGAATTCATGTTCGAGGATCTCGAACTGCCCAACCTGGTCAAGCGCAACCTGACCGGCACCGATACCTTCAAGACCGTGCGGGCCGGGATCAGTAACGAAGGCAACCCGTCGCGGATCAACATCATCCGCACCCTGCGTTCAGCCCACGCCCGGCGAATCGCCCTGTCCGGCAGCAGCCGGGCAAAACTGCGCGAAGCCAAGGAAGAACTTCTGCGACTCAAGCAGGAAGAACCGGACAACTTCGGCGATATTCAGGAAATAGAAGCTGAAATCGAAAAACTCAGCGCACGCATTCACCGCATACCGTTTCTCGACACATTCGACCTCAAGTACAACCTGCTCATCAAGCAACCCAACCCCAGTTCCAAGGCCGTGATGTTCTGCCTGATGGACGTGTCCGGCTCGATGACCCAGGCCACCAAGGACATCGCCAAGCGCTTCTTTATCCTGCTGTATCTGTTTCTCAAGCGTAACTACGAAAAGATCGACGTCGTGTTCATCCGCCATCACACCAGCGCCCGCGAAGTGGATGAGGAGGAATTTTTCTACTCCCGGGAAACCGGCGGCACCATCGTCTCCAGCGCCCTGAAACTGATGCAGGAGATCATGGCCGAGCGCTATCCGAGCAACGAGTGGAACATCTACGCCGCCCAGGCCTCTGACGGTGACAACTGGAACGACGACTCTCCGATCTGCCGCGACATCCTGATCAACCAGATCATGCCATTCGTGCAGTACTACACTTACGTTGAGATCACCCCGCGCGAACACCAGGCCCTGTGGTTCGAGTACGAGCGCATCGCCGAAGCCTTTTCCGACACTTTTGCCCAGCAACAACTGGTCTCGGCCGGGGATATTTATCCGGTCTTCCGTGAACTCTTCCAGCGCAGGTTAGTGACATGACCGCCAAAGAGCAGAAGCGCCAACCCATTTCCACCGGATCCGAATGGACGTTCGAGCTGATCCAGGCCTACGACCGTGAAATCAGTCGCCTGGCGGCTCGTTACGCACTCGACACGTATCCCAACCAGATCGAAGTGATCACCGCCGAGCAGATGATGGACGCCTACGCCTCTGTCGGTATGCCGCTGGGTTATCACCATTGGTCATATGGCAAACACTTCCTCAGCACGGAGAAATCCTATACTCGCGGGCAGATGGGGCTGGCCTACGAGATCGTGATCAACTCGGACCCGTGCATCGCCTACCTGATGGAAGAAAACACCATCTGCATGCAAGCGCTCGTCGTTGCGCATGCCTGCTATGGGCACAACAGCTTTTTCAAAGGCAATTACCTGTTCCGCACCTGGACCGACGCCAGCTCGATCATCGACTACCTGGTGTTTGCCAAGCAGTACATCATGCAGTGCGAGGAGCGCCACGGCATCGACGCGGTGGAGGACTTGCTCGACTCCTGCCACGCGCTAATGAACTACGGCGTCGACCGCTACAAACGCCCCTACCCGATTTCCGCCGAAGAAGAACGGCGCCGGCAAAAGGATCGGGAAGAGCATTTGCAGAAGCAGATCAACGATTTGTGGCGCACCATTCCAAAAGGCGCTGACAAGTACAGCGACAAGGACAATGCACGCTTCCCCGCCGAACCTCAGGAAAACATCCTGTACTTCATCGAAAAACACGCTCCGCTACTGGAGCCGTGGCAGCGGGAAATCGTGCGGATCGTGCGCAAGATCGCTCAATATTTTTACCCACAACGCCAGACCCAGGTGATGAACGAAGGCTGGGCCACATTCTGGCATTACACGCTGATGAATGACCTGTACGACGAAGGCCTGGTCACCGACGGCTTCATGATGGAGTTCCTGACATCCCATACCAGCGTGGTCTTTCAGCCAGGCTTCGACAGCCCTTACTACAACGGAATCAATCCCTACACCCTCGGGTTTGCCATGTACCGGGACATTCGGCGCATGTGCGAAGAACCCACCGAGGAAGATCGCCGCTGGTTCCCGGAAATTGCCGGCACCGACTGGCTGTCGACCATCAAGTTCGCCATGAGCAGCTTCAAGGATGAGAGCTTCATCCTGCAGTACCTGTCGCCGAAGGTGATTCGAGACCTGAAGTTGTTCAGTATTCTCGATGACGACCAGAAGGACGACCTGCTGGTGCCCGCCATTCACGACGAAGGTGGCTACCGCATCATCCGTGAAACCCTTGCGGCGCAGTACAACCTGGGTAATCGCGAGCCCAACGTGCAGATCTACAGCATCGACCGGCGTGGTGACCGCTCCCTGACCCTGCGTCACCAGCAGCACGACCGCAAACCGCTGGGAGACTCGACCGAAGAAGTGCTCAAACACTTGCACCGCCTCTGGGGCTTCGACATTCACCTGGAAACCCTGCAAGGGGAAACCGTGATGAAAACCCACCATGTGCCCCCCAGAAGCGAGCACGGCGAAGGTGATTACGGCCGCCTGGACCTGGCCGTCATCCATCTTTGATCCGGTTTATGCCTCCGAAAGCTCGATGCAACGGTTATCCTGTCGAGCTAACGGAGGTTTTTTATGCGTATTTATAAAGTCGGTGGTGCGGTACGTGATCGCCTGCTGGGCAAACCGGTTACCGATATCGACTGGGTCGTGGTAGGCGCCACCACCGAAGAAATGCTCGCCAAGGGCTTTCGCCCGGTGGGCGCGGATTTCCCGGTGTTCCTTCATCCAAAAAGCGGTGAGGAATACGCCCTCGCCCGCACCGAGCGCAAAAGCGGGCGCGGTTACGGCGGGTTCACTTTTCACGCCAGTCCTGAAGTCACCCTCGAAGAAGACTTGATCCGTCGCGACCTGACCATCAATGCCATGGCCGAAGACGATCAGCAGAACCTGACCGACCCGTACCACGGCCAGCGCGATCTCGAAGCACGCCTGCTTCGCCATGTTTCCCCGGCATTTGCCGAAGATCCACTCCGGGTCCTGCGTGTTGCCCGCTTCGCGGCGCGCTACGCGGCACTGGGTTTTACCGTTGCCCCGGAAACCCTGGAGCTGATGCGCCAACTCAGCGAGTCAGGCGAGCTTGAGGCGCTGACCCCGGAGCGCAGCTGGAAAGAAATTTCCCGCGCCCTGATGGAAGATCAGCCACAGGTGTTTGTCGAGGTTTTGCGCGCATGCGGCGCACTCAAGGTACTGATGCCCGAGGTCGACGCGCTGTTCGGCGTACCACAACCCCCGGCCCATCACCCGGAAATCGATACTGGCGCACACACCCTGAGTGTTTTGCAGCAAGCCGCCATACACAAACAGCCACTGACCGTACGCTGGGCGTGCCTGCTGCACGACCTGGGCAAAGGCCTGACGCCAGAGGAAGAATGGCCGCGACACATTGCCCACGAGCTCAAAGGCCTGAGGCTGATCAAAGCGGTCAATGAACGCTTCAAGGTGCCAAGAGACTGCCAGGAACTGGCAGTGTTGGTGGGCGAATATCACACCCACGGCCATCGCGCCCTCGAGCTGAAGCCATCGACGCTGCTGGAATTGCTGCAAAGCTTCGACGTTTACCGTCGGCCGCAGCGGTTCGAGGAGTTCATCGCGGCATGTGAGATGGATGCGCGTGGGCGCAAAGGGCGGGAAGAAAGTAGTTACCTACAGGCGGATTATCTGCGCGGCGCGGCAACCGCGGCTCGCAGCGTGGCGGTTCAGCCGTTGCTGGAGAAAGGCTTCAAGGGACCGGAGCTGGGGGAGGCGATCAAGCGCGAGCGGCTAAAGGCGCTGAAGGCTTACAAGGAAGCGGCGTCTACCTGAAAAGCTTCGCGAGCAAGTCGGATCGCCGCACCGCCGCTCCCACAGGGTTAGCGCAAACCTGTGGGAGCGGCGGTGCGGCGATCCGACTTGCTCGCGAAGGCGCCGGTCAGATCACAGCAAATCTGAAGGCGTCAATTGCTCGCCACGCCACTCAAACGCCACCGGCGCCAGCACCTGATCGATCTGCGATTCGGCCCACAATGTGGCGAGACTTTTACCTACACCCGGGTGTACTCGATCCGGTGCTATCAACGACAACGGCCACAGAACGAACGCATTTTTCAGAATTTCTGCCCGCGGCAAGATCAGACCATCGAAGTTACCCACCAGATCGCCGAACAGCAACACGTCGATATCCAACGGTAAACCTCGGCGATCCGGTGCATAACGACCGTTATCCGCCTCGATGAATTTCAGCCGGCGATCGAGCTCCATCAGCGGCAGATCGGTATACGCCGACACCACGAAATTGAAGAACGGCCCACTCTTGATGCCCACCGGCTGGCTCTCAAACACCGCCGAACAGCGGATATCCACCAGGAACTCCGCCAAAGCATCGAGCCCTGCCCGCAAATGGGTTTCACGCTCGATATTGCTACCAAGCCCGAGGTACACCTGAGTCAGCGACATCCGCGCTCGATCTCCACGCCCACACCACCGGTGGCAGCCGGGACGGCGCCGGGCTTGGTCAGCTTCAGGCGCACCCATGTGATCTTGAATTCGCTCATCAGCACTTCAACCAGGCGCTCGGCAAAGGTTTCAACCAGCTGGAACTGCGCCTGCTCGGCAAACGCCTGAATGCGCGAGGAAACACTGGCGTAGTCGAGCGCCAGGGTCAGGTCATCACCGGCTGCGGCCGGGCGATTGTCCCAGGCAAAGCTCAGATCCAGACGCAGACACTGTCGGATGCCTCGCTCCCAGTCGTAGGCACCAATGACCGTGTCGACTTCCAGGCCCTCGATAAACACTCTGTCCAAGCACTTCTCTCCGCTACACGACAAGGGCGCAATGCGCCGTTAGAATCAGGGCTTCCTCGCCCGGAATAGTTAGCATGTTTTGGTTATTGGCGATCCTCGCCTACCTGCTCGGCTCTCTGTCCTTCGCCATTTTGCTCAGCCGCCTGACCGGTAACCCCGATCCGCGAATGAGTGGCTCGGGAAATGCCGGTGCCACCAACATGTTGCGCCTGGCCGGCAAGAAACTCGCCATCCTGACCCTGCTCGGCGACCTTTGCAAAGGCCTGCTGCCGGTACTGATTGCGCGTCTTGCGGGCCTTTCGCAGCAGGAGCAAGCCTGGATCGGCGTCTATGCCGTCATCGGCCATCTGTTTCCGTTGTACTTCCGCTTTCGCGGCGGCAAGGGTGTCGCCACCGCTGCCGGCATGTTGCTGGGACTCTACCCGCCCGCAGCCCTTCTGGCGGTCTGCGCCTGGCTGCTGACGTTCTACCTGACCCGCACCAGCTCGCTGGCCGCCCTGATTGCCACGCCGCTGACCCTGCCGTTGCTCGCCTGGCAAGAGCCTGCAGCCCTGCTGCCCATGAGCACGCTCACCGGGTTGATCGTCTGGCGCCATCGCGGCAATCTACGCGACCTGTTTGCCGGGCGCGAACGGCATTTCTAGCGGCCGGACATAAGCACCGCTCATCACAACGCCGACAACTGCTCCATCGGCCAGCGTGCCTGCACGCTGATCGCCAGGCTTTCCTGCTGACCGGCCTGCAAGCGCTGGCAGCCGGCAAAGGCGATCATCGCACCGTTATCGGTGCAGAACTGCGGACGGGCATAAAACACATCGCCCTTCATGTCGCCGAGCATTTTCTCCAGAGAAAACCGCAACGCCTTGTTGGCACTGACGCCCCCTGCGATCACCAGGCGCTTCATGCCGGCGGCTTTCAGGGCACGTTTGCACTTGATGGTCAAAGTCTCCACCACGGCCTGCTGGAACGCCAGCGAGATGTCGCAACGGGCTTGCTCACCGTCGTCCCCGGTGCTGACGCACTGCTGCCAGGTATTCAGCGCAAAGGTTTTCAAGCCACTGAAGCTGAAATCCAGGCCCGGACGGTCGCACATCGGACGCGGGAAGACGAAACGTCCTGCAACGCCTTGTTCTGCAAGGCGAGCGATCTCAGGTCCCCCCGGATAATTGAGGCCCATCATCTTCGCCGTCTTGTCGAACGCTTCGCCGGCGGCGTCATCCAGGGTCTCGCCCAAGAGCGTGTACTGACCAATTCCGTCGACCTGAACCAGTTGCGTATGACCACCCGACACCAACAAAGCGACGAACGGAAATTCCGGCGGTTGCGACTCCAGCATCGGTGCCAGCAGGTGGCCTTCCATGTGATGCACGCCGAGGGCCGGAATGCCCCAGGCAAAGGCCAGCGCCTGCGCACAGGAAGCCCCTACCAGCAACGCGCCAACCAGGCCAGGACCCGCGGTGTAGGCGATCGCATCGATCTCGGTCGGCACGCAGTCGGCTTCGGCCAACACCTGACGAATCAAGGGCAGCATGCGTTTGACGTGATCGCGCGACGCCAGCTCCGGCACCACACCGCCGTAGGCGCGGTGCAGGTCGATCTGACTGAACAGCGCATCGGCCAGCAGGCCGCGTTCACTGTCGTAAAGTGCGACACCGGTTTCGTCGCAGGAGGTTTCTAATCCCAGTACTAGCATGGGTTTGCGCCTTGTTTAGGCTGAATTCGAAGGCGCGCATAATAGTCGTCGCGTGATGCCCCGACCAGCGGTTTTCGATCAGAGGCTTTGCATTCCGAGCGTTGAGGGGTTAACATCCGCAACCCTTAAAAACCGACGTCTTCAAGTGCTCTTTTGCCGCGAGGATGTTGACCCCGGTAATGAATGAAGGTAGCTCTGGATGCCAGCCGTCAAAGTAAAAGAGAACGAACCCTTCGACGTAGCTCTGCGTCGTTTCAAGCGCTCCTGCGAAAAAGCCGGTGTACTGGCTGAAGTTCGTAGCCGCGAATTTTACGAGAAGCCAACTTCTGAGCGTAAGCGCAAAGCAGCAGCCGCTGTTAAGCGTCACGCCAAGAAAGTTCAGCGCGAACAGCGCCGCGCCGTTCGCCTGTACTAATACACAGACGATCGTAGCAAGCTTCTGCCAAGCCCGGCCCTCAGCCGGGCTTATGGCATTTGCGTAAAACGCTTGATGCTTCACCGTCAAAGCCGCAGACGCGACCGAGACAAATCTGCTTCACCGCGTCAGACCTGGCTCTTTTGCCAGCGGTGCACGTCTTTTCTGACGAGCCTTTCAAGGCTACTGACGAGCACACCCACTGATTCCTCTCACGACGATCAGCCCAAGGCACCTGCTTGCGTGCCAAATGATGAGCTATCCGAGGCCGATAGTTGGCCGCAGCGGATTCAGCGCAACACTTTCAAACGGTCGAATACTGATTGGCATTAACGTCAGTGGACTTTCGGCAGATACACTTCCCGACAGCGATTACGCAGACGACACTGGTCGAGCCGCACACTTTGCGCGTCTCAAACAATGACCGCGTTCGATCGCCGTACGTTTCGGGTTCCTTTCAGCGCAGACGACGAGAACGCCATGGCCGGGCTAATTCCCCAGAGCTTCATTGACGACCTTCTGAACCGCACCGACATCGTCGATGTGGTCAGCTCGCGCCTGCAACTGAAAAAGGCCGGCAAGAACCACACCGCCTGCTGCCCGTTCCACAAAGAAAAGACTCCGTCGTTCAGCGTCAGCCCCGACAAGCAGTTCTATTACTGCTTCGGCTGCGGCGCTGGCGGCAACGCCCTCGGCTTCATCATGGACCACGACAACCTGGATTTCGTCCAGGCTGTCGAAGAACTGGCCAAAGCCGCCGGCATGGAAATCCCCCGCGAAGAAAGCGGCCGCCCGCACAAGCCGCGACAGCCGACCGATTCGCCGCTGTATCCGCTACTCAGCGCCGCTGCCGACTTTTATCGCCAGGCCCTGAAAAGCCATCCATCACGCAAGGCCGCCGTGGACTACCTGAAAGGGCGCGGACTGACCGGCGAAATCGCCCGGGACTTCGGTCTCGGTTTTGCTCCACCTGGCTGGGACAACCTGTTCAAGCATTTGAGCAGCGATACCCTGCAACAAAAAGCCATGATCGACGCCGGCCTGCTGATCGAGAATGCCGAAAGCGGCAAACGCTACGACCGCTTCCGCGACCGCGTGATGTTCCCGATCCGCGACAGTCGCGGGCGCGTCATCGCCTTCGGTGGCCGGGTATTGGGCGACGACAAGCCGAAATACCTGAACTCCCCGGAAACCCCGGTTTTCCATAAAGGCCAGGAACTCTACGGCCTGTACGAAGCGCGCAAGACCAACCGCAACCTCGACGAGATCATCGTCGTCGAGGGCTACATGGACGTCATTGCCCTGGCCCAGCAAGGTCTGCGCAATGCCGTCGCGACCTTGGGCACCGCCACCAGCGAGGAACACCTCAAGCGGCTGTTTCGCGTCGTACCCAGCGTATTGTTCTGCTTCGACGGCGATCAGGCCGGCCGCAATGCTGCATGGCGAGCGCTGGAGGCGACACTTTCGAGCCTGCAGGACGGTCGCCGCGCACGTTTTCTATTCCTGCCTGAAGGCGAGGATCCGGACACCCTGGTCCGCTCCGAAGGCACCGATGCCTTCCGCGCGCGCATCAACCAGCACGCGCAGCCTCTGGCCGATTACTTCTTCCAGCAACTGACGGAAGAAGCCGACCCGCGCTCGCTTGAGGGCAAGGCCCATATGGCCACCCTCGCCGCACCGTTGATCGACAAAGTCCCCGGCGCCAACCTGCGCACCCTGATGCGCCAGCGTCTGAGTGAAATCACCGGCCTGAGCGGCGAAGCAGTGAGCCAGCTGGCACAAAGCGCCCCGCAAGAAGCTCCACCGGCCTACGACCCGGGCATCGATTACGACGCGATGCCTGATTACAGCGACTATCATCAGCCGCAGGCACAGGAAATGTATGTGCCGCAGCAGGAATGGACGCCGAAGAAACCCGGTGTAGGAGGCAAGAAATGGGACAAGAAACCGTGGGACAAAAATGGCAAACGGGGCGGTGATCGCGATCAACCCCGCGCGCCACGGGTGCCCGCCGCCGTAGAACCGCCGACCCTCGCCGCCTTGCGCACATTGCTGCATCACCCGCAATTGGCCGAAAAAGTCGAGGATGCCGGACACTTCGCCGCCGAGGATCACACCAACACACAATTGCTGGTGGCGCTGCTCGAAGCCGTGCAGAAGAATCCCAAGCTAAACTCAATTCAACTGATTGCGCGTTGGCACGGTACAGAACAAGGCCGCTTGCTCAAGGCCCTGGCGGAAAAGGAATGGCTGATTGATGGAGATAACCTTGAACAACAGTTTTTCGACACCATTACTAGCTTGTCAGCCCGCCAACGCGAGCGAAACCTGGAACAACTTCTTAGAAAAGCACGTCAAAGCGAATTGACCAGCGAAGAGAAAAATCAACTGCGCGACCTCTTGAGTCGCAATGTTTCCGCATCAAACCCGACCTCAACTGGCGCGTGAGGTCATAGCTCAGGTATAATCCTCGGCTTGTTTTTTGCCCGCCAAGACCTTCAGTGGATAGGGTGTTATGTCCGGAAAAGCGCAACAGCAGTCTCGTATCAAAGAGTTGATCACCCTTGGTCGTGAGCAGGGCTACCTGACTTACGCGGAGGTCAACGACCACCTGCCGGAGGATATTTCAGATCCGGAACAGGTGGAAGACATCATCCGCATGATCAATGACATGGGGATCAACGTATTCGAGGTTGCGCCAGATAAGGATTCCCTTATGCTGGCCGACGCCGATACCGACGAAGCCGCAGCCGAAGAGGCCGCTGCAGCGTTGGCTGCGGTCGAGACCGACATTGGTCGCACTACCGACCCGGTGCGCATGTACATGCGCGAAATGGGTACGGTCGAGCTCCTCACACGCGAAGGCGAAATCGAAATCGCCAAGCGTATTGAAGAGGGCATCCGTGAAGTGATGAGCGCAATCGCGCACTTCCCTGGCACGGTTGATCATATTCTCTCCGAGTACACCCGCGTCACCACCGAAGGTGGCCGCCTGTCTGACGTCCTGAGCGGTTATATCGACCCGGACGACGGCATCGCGCCGCCTGCGGCAGAAGTGCCGCCGCCGATTGACGCGAAAGCCGTCAAAGCGGATGACGATTCCGACGACGAAGACGGTGAAGCCTCGGATGACGAGGAAGAAGCCGAAAGCGGTCCGGATCCGATCATCGCCGCCCAGCGTTTTGGCGCTGTGGCCGATCAGATGGAGATCACCCGCAAGGCGCTGAAAAAGCATGGTCGTAACAATAAGGCAGCGATTGCCGAGTTGCTGGCCCTGGCCGACCTGTTCATGCCGATCAAACTGGTGCCGAAGCAATTCGAAGCCTTGGTCGAGCGTGTTCGCAGCGCCCTGGATCGCCTGCGTCAACAAGAGCGCGCAATCATGCAGCTCTGCGTTCGTGATGCGCGCATGCCGCGTGCAGACTTCCTGCGCCAGTTCCCGGGCAACGAAGTCGACGAAAGCTGGAGTGATGCCCTGGCCAAAGGCAAAAGCAAATACGCTGAAGCCATTGGCCGCCTGCAGCCGGACATTGTCCGTTGCCAGCAGAAGCTGACCGCGCTGGAAACCGAAACCGGTTTGACGATCGCCGAGATCAAGGACATCAACCGTCGCATGTCGATCGGTGAGGCCAAGGCCCGCCGCGCGAAGAAAGAGATGGTCGAAGCCAACTTGCGTCTGGTGATCTCGATCGCCAAGAAGTACACCAACCGTGGCCTGCAGTTCCTCGATCTGATCCAGGAAGGCAACATCGGTTTGATGAAAGCGGTAGACAAGTTCGAATACCGCCGCGGCTACAAATTCTCGACTTATGCCACCTGGTGGATCCGTCAGGCGATCACTCGCTCGATCGCCGACCAGGCCCGCACCATCCGTATTCCGGTGCACATGATCGAGACGATCAACAAGCTCAACCGCATTTCCCGCCAGATGCTGCAGGAAATGGGTCGTGAACCGACCCCGGAAGAGCTGGGCGAACGCATGGAAATGCCTGAGGACAAGATCCGCAAGGTGTTGAAGATCGCTAAAGAGCCGATCTCCATGGAAACCCCGATCGGTGATGACGAAGACTCCCACCTGGGTGACTTCATCGAAGACTCGACCATGCAGTCGCCAATCGATGTCGCAACCGTTGAGAGCCTTAAAGAAGCGACTCGCGAAGTACTGTCCGGCCTCACTGCCCGTGAAGCCAAGGTACTGCGCATGCGCTTCGGTATCGACATGAATACCGACCACACCCTCGAGGAGGTTGGTAAGCAGTTCGACGTGACCCGTGAGCGGATTCGTCAGATTGAAGCCAAGGCGCTGCGCAAGCTGCGCCACCCGACGAGAAGCGAGCATCTGCGCTCCTTCCTCGACGAGTGATACCAGAACCCCCGGCCCAGGCCGGGGGTTTTGTTTTATGGCAGATTAATATCTCCGCACCTCCCCCCTCCTCCCTGTAGCCCGTCTACACTCGAAACATTCCCCAGAGCCATAACGAGACCGTTATGCCCAGACTGCCGACCGTGCTTTTTTTGCTGTCGCTGATGACCTGGACCGCAACGGCTGGCGCGCTGACTCTCACTGAGGATGAACGTAGCTGGCTGGCGGCTCACCCGGACTTGCGCCTGGGGGTCGATGCGTCGTGGCCGCCTTTCGAGTTTCGTGACGATGAGGGCCGCTACCAGGGTCTTGCCGCGGATTACATCGAGGTCATCCGCAAAAGGCTGGCAACCCGGCTCACACCCATCGAACCGGTGAGCTGGACCGCCGTCCTGGAACAAGCCAAAAAGGGCAAACTGGACCTGCTGCCAGGCATCATGTCGACCCCGGAACGCCAGAAATACCTGTCGTTCACCCGCCCCTATCTGGATTTTCCGATTGTCATCCTGGCCCATGTCGGGGGCCCCCAGCCACACAACCTGCAAGACCTGTACGGCCTGAAAATCGCCGTGGTGGAAAACTACGCCCCCCACGAGCTGCTGCGCAGCCACCATCCCGACTTGAACCTGGTGGCGATGCCCAACGTCAGCTCGGCGCTACAGGCACTGGCCACCGACGCAGTGGACGCCGTGGTGGGCGATCTGGCTTCCAGCGTCTGGAGCCTGCGCCAACTCAAGCTCGACGGGTTGTATGTCAGCGGTGAAACCCCCTATCGCTATCAACTGGCCATGGCTGTACCCCGCGACAACAAGATGCTGGTCGGCATTCTCGACAAAGTCCTGGCGGACATGAGCCCCGCCGAAATCAGCGCCATCCAGGAACATTGGGTCGGTAACGTCCTCGATCATCGAACTTTCTGGAATGACCTGGTGGTGTATGGCCTGCCCGGATTGCTGCTGCTGACTACCGTGCTGGCGGTGGTTATCCGCATCAACCGCCGCTTGAGCTCGGAAATCGCCCGCCGTGTCGACCTTGAACAGGAACTGCGTAGCAGCGAATACCACTACCGTGGCCTGGTGGAGAGCCTGTCGGCCATCGCCTGGGAAGCAAAAGTCACCGACTTCACCTACAGCTATGTATCGCCCCACGCCGAGGATCTTCTCGGTTATCCCCTGTCCCACTGGCTGATTCCGGGCTTCTGGCGCAACATCATTCACCCCGCCGACCTTATCCGCGCCCAGACCTTCTGCGATCACGAAGTGCTGGCCGGGCGCGATCACCGCCTCGATTACCGTGTGATCACCGCCGACGGCCGCTGCCTGTGGGTGCGCGATATCGTCAGCCTGATCGAACACGGGCATGAGCCGGTGTTGCGCGGGTTGATGATCGATATCACCGACGCCAAGCGCACCGAAGAAGCACTGCGCCTGTCGGAACAGAAATTTGCATCCGTGTTCCAGCAATGCCCGGACATTCTGGTGATCGCGCGCCTGAGCGACGGTTGCCTGCTGGAAGTCAACGAAGCGTTCGAAGAACAGATCGGCCTCCTGGCCGAGGACGTCATTGGCCAGACCGCCACCAACCTGAACATCTGGGGGATTCCCGGTGTTGGGCCGGGCCTGTTGCAACGCTTGCAGGCCGGCAGCATCCGCAACCTGGAAATGCCCTTTCGTCGCAGCAACGGCCAGGTGTTTACCGGCCTGATCTCCGCCGAACCGTTCAACCTCGACATGACACCGGCGCTGGTGGTCGTGGTGCGGGACATCACCCAGCTCAAGGAAACCCAGCAACAGCTGCAAACTTCCGAAGAAAAATTCGCCAAGGCCTTCCACGCCTCCCCCGACGGCTTGCTGCTGTCGCGGCAAAGCGATGGCTTGCTGTTGGAGGTCAACGAGGGTTTTAGCCGCATCACCGGGTTCAACAGCGCCATGTCGGTGGATCGTTCGGCGCTGGACCTGGGAATCTGGGTCAACCTCAATGAGCGCAAGCAAATGCTCGACCTGCTGCACCGCGACGGTTTTGTCCGCGACTTCAGCTGCCACATCCGCCGCAGCGACGGGCAGATCCGCCTCTGTGAAGTGTCCAGCCGTCCGCTGCCGATTGGCGATGAAGACTGCATGCTGACCATCGCCCGGGACATCACCGATCGGCATCTGATGCAGGAAAAACTGCAACAGGCCGCCACCGTGTTCGAAAGCACCGCCGAAGGCGTATTGATCACTGATACCCAACAACACATCAGTGCGGTGAACCGTGCGTTCACCGAAATCACCGGTTACAGTGAAAACGAAGCGCTGGGCCACACGCCGCGCCTGCTCGCCTCGGGCCTGCATGACAGCGCGTTCTACGCGGCCATGTGGCATCAATTGACCGCCGAAGGTCATTGGCAGGGCGAGATTTCCAATCGGCGCAAGAATGGCGAGCTGTATCCAAGCTGGCTGACCATCAGTGCCGTGCGCAACCACGACAAGTTCATCACCCATTTTGTCGCTGTGTTCGCCGACATTTCCAGCCTCAAGCATGCCCAGGCCAAACTCGACTACCAGGCGCACCACGACCCGCTGACCGGCCTGCCGAACCGCACGCTGTTCGAAAGCCGCTTGCTGACGGCGCTCAACAACCAACAGGAAAACGGCGGCCAGGGCGCCGTGCTGTTCCTCGACCTTGACCGCTTCAAACACATCAACGACAGCCTCGGCCACCCGGTCGGCGACCTGCTGCTCAAAGGCATTGCCGTACGTCTCAAGGAGCAATTGCGTGACATCGACACAGTAGCGCGCCTGGGTGGTGACGAATTCATCATCCTGCTGCCGGGTCTGCAACAATCCAGCGATGCCGACCACATCGCCACCAAACTGCTCAATTGTTTCGCCGCGCCGTTCCAGGCCGGCGAACACGAGTTTTTCATCAGCGCCAGTATCGGCACCAGCCTCTATCCGAAGGATGGCTGCGACGTTGCCACACTGATCAAGAACGCCGACGCCGCGATGTACCGTTCCAAGGCCAAGGGCCGCAACCGTGTCGAAAGCTACACCCGCGACCTCACCGCCCAGGCCAGCGAACGCGTAGCGCTGGAACACGAACTGCGCCGCGCCATCGAACGCAACGAGTTGCACCTGTGCTACCAACCGAAAATCAGCCTCGTGGACTACAGCCTGGTCGGCGCCGAAGCCCTGATCCGCTGGCGCCATCCGACCTTTGGCGACGTGCCGCGGGAACACTTCATCCCGCTGGCTGAAGAAAACGGCATGATCCTGCAAATCGGCGACTGGGTCCTGGAAACCGCCTGCCGGCAGATGGCTGAATGGCATCGGCTGTACGACAATCCCGGCCCGCTGTCGGTCAACCTTGCCGGCGCCCAATTGCGCCAACCCACTCTGCTGGGCCGTATCGAACAGTTGCTCAAGGACAACGGCCTCAATCCCGGTTTCCTGCAACTGGAAATCACCGAAAACTTCATCATGAGCCAGGCCGAGGAAGCGCTGGCGGTGCTGCATCAACTCAAACAAC
Organism: Pseudomonas sp. Pseusp10; assembly: GCF_059492225.1. NCBI lineage: Bacteria > Pseudomonadati > Pseudomonadota > Gammaproteobacteria > Pseudomonadales > Pseudomonadaceae > Pseudomonas > Pseudomonas sp. Pseusp10. Next base: position 65,764 of record NZ_CP168528.1, read on the forward strand.
TGGGCGTGCAACTGGCTATTGATGACTTCGGTACCGGTTACTCGTCCCTGAGCTACCTCAAGCGTCTGCCACTGGACATCCTCAAGATCGACCAGTCTTTCGTCCGCGGCCTGCCGGACGATCCCCACGATGCGGCGATCGTACGCGCCATCATCGCGCTCGGGCGCAGCATGCAATTCACCGTGATTGCCGAAGGAGTCGAGACCCTGGCGCAACAGCAATTCCTCGCTGCCGAGGGCTGTGAACAAATCCAGGGCTACATCGTCAGCCTGCCCCTGCCCCCGGACGAATTTGCCGCGACGTTTCTTCGTACAACCGTAATGGCTTTTTCGGATGGCACAGTAGCGAAACCGTCGTTATAATCCGCGGCCTACTGAGGGCCTATAGCTCAGTTGGTTAGAGCAGAGGACTCATAATCCTTTGGTCCACGGTTCAAGTCCGTGTGGGCCCACCAAACAAAAAAGCCGCGCATTGCGCGGCTTTTTCGTATCTGACGTTTAGTTTTGTTTACTTATGGTCTCGCTTTATCGGATGACGCCCGCAGACCTTGTAGGCAAACTCCGAATCTTGCTTTTGGGCACTTTGCCGCCTTGTTGCGCTTTTCTTTGACGGGATAGTCTCTGGTCGTCGCTGAACATTCAGCGATCGGGCTTGGAAACCCGTCTAGTCAAGTCAAGCGCAACAGTCCCATCACGACTCCAGACGTTTTTACGGCTGCGACTCAGTGTTATGGCAGCTGTGCGTGGGACGTCTTCGGACGTGCCGGTTTCCTTGGCTCCCGGTTTCCAACCTGCGCACAGCTGCCACCCATTCGCTTGGAAACGAACGAGGCAGCTCTTTGAGCCAAGGAGTTAAATCATGACAAAAGCAAATCCATCTGATCATTCAGAACTGAAAACCATCGGCTTCACCCCCTTCCTGTATCTCTCAGACCAACCGCTGTTCCACGTCTGCCGCGACGTCCCCATCGCCGACGCCTTGGCCCAAGCCTCCGACCTGCTGTTCCTCGCAAAGTCCCTGACCATCGACGCCGCCTACGCCCAAGACTCCAACCGCCACGCCTGGGCTGCGCATTACCTGACGACGATGAGCAAAGCGGTGATTGATGATGTGGTGAAGGTGCTGACACGGCGGCCTGTTCAATCGAGAAAGGAAGCAACCCCATCGAAAAACGCATAATCACGGCAGAGTTGAAAATTCCCAAAAAGGGACCTATCGTTCCCTTTTTGGGACTTATAGAGTCAACCATGCCTGTCATCCCGCTCAGCGATGCTCTCTTTACCGCAACTCAGCAAAAGGTGCTGGGCATGCTGTATGGCAAACCGGATCAGAGCTTCTATGCCAATGAAATATCCCGCTGGGCGCAGGTCGGCAAGGGCAGCCTGATGCGTGAGCTGGATCGTCTGCACAACGCAGGCATTCTCACCATGAGTCGGCGGGGTAATCAGACGCACTACCAAGCCAACCCCGAGTGCCCTATCTATGCAGAACTACTGGGGATAGTGCGTAAGACTTTTGGTATTGCGGAGCAACTGCGTGCAGCCTTGACTCCACTGAATGATCAGTTGGTATGGGCGTTCATTTATGGCTCCATTGCCAAGGGTAACGAGCATGCAGGCAGTGACATTGACCTGATGCTGATTGGCGAGAATCTCAGTTACAGCGACTTGATGGAACGGGTACTTCCCGTAGAGGAGCAGCTTGGCCGCACCATTAACCCAACGCTCTACACCCTGGCCGACTGGCAAGCCAAGAAGGCGGCCGGCAACAGTTTTGTAGTGCGGGTTGAACAACAGGACAAAATCGATTTGATTGGCCACAATCCAGCAGAGGACTCCGATGGGTAGTAATGACAATCTGGAAAACCTGGTACGTAGCGGCGGCCTCAAAGCCGAACCACCGGATCGCAAGGAATGTGAAGGGCTGCTGGGATCGGCCACGGACCGTTTGAAGGATGCTCACAGTTCGGCCCTGTCCTTCGCAAGTCGTTTTGACCTCGCCTACAACGCCGCCCATGCCCTGGCACTGACTGCCATGCGCTTGCAGGGTTTTCGCTCCGATCGCCGCTATCTGGTATTTCAGTGCCTGGTACATACTCTCGGTCTGAACAAAATCCAGGTACGCCTGTTTGCGCTTTGTCACGAACGCCGCAATCTGGCTGAATACGAAGGTTATATGGATGTGGACGAAACCCTTCTGGCTGAGCTGTTGGCGGCTACTGATGCTCTGTTGCCATTGGTGCAAGACGCTATGCTTGCGAGCAAATAACACTTCGGCCCTACGTTACTTCCAATGCTGAACGGCATCACTGCGGCTGTCAGCCCAAACACCCAGCGAAGGTATGGCCTGCACTGCCCGCAACCCCTCCAGCATTTGCCCCGTCAACACCACCTCATACGTATCCGCCGCCCGCCCCCACTGCTCCACGATGACCATGCCGTCCACCAGCGCCCCAGCCAATTCGGCAATCGTTTCGGCCTGATCTTCTATGATTTTTTGAGTCCGATCCCACACCCGATCAGTCATCGCTTTAAGCTGCGCCGCTATTCGCTCAGACGACGCTGGATCAGTATCCGGGTAGACGAGGTTGCGCAGCAGATGCTGAAGTTCCCTGATTTTTGCGTAATCCTGTTCCGCCCCCTGCCCGCCTTTGAGGATGGCTGTGGCTTTCGATTTATCGACGCGTTTCACGGCTGTATGTTTTGAAGGGAGTGTCTGTGCCATCGCACCCGCCAAGAGGACCATCATCCGGGCTTCCAGATGTTCCTTCATAGCTTCTATCGAAAAAATTGAACGCGCCAAGCTGATGGACGCCCCACCTTGATGCCTCAAATCCATGGTCACCGTCAGGTGCACACCCCCCGTTTCGAACCTCAGGGCTCTGGCCACCACGTAGTGCCCCATTTCGTGATGGGCGATCTGCAATGCACGGTCCCGTACAGCGACAGGCAGCTTTGTCGTCATATCCTTCGCCTCGCACTCTCGACTGCATTAACCCTAGTCGATTTACGCACACCGTCTTTCGGCCATTCAACAGCAAAAAGCCGCGCAACCCGTCCGGTTGACGACCACAAGCGCCCCGTCAAACGAGCCTGTAACATGCTGCACCATTGATCCGCGCCAATGGAGATCCCCCTTTGCCTGACACTCGCCCACCCGTCCTCGATGAAATCGACCGCCAGTTGATTGCCGCCCTGCAGATCAACGCCCGCGAGAGCGTGGCCATGCTGGCCCGGCAACTGGGCATTGCCCGCACCACCGTCACTTCGCGCCTGGCGCGGCTGGAAAAAGCCAAAGTGATCACCGGTTACGGTGTACGCCTCGGGCAGCGGGTGGTGGATGGCGGGTTACAGGCGTATGTGGGGATCACTGTGCAACCGCGTTCCGGCAAGGAGGTGTTGCGACGGCTGAGCGCGATGGCCCAGGTGCAGCAGTTGTGTGCGGTGAGTGGCGAATTTGATTATGTAGCGTGGCTGCGCACCGATTCGCCGGAGCAGCTGGATCAGTTGCTGGATCAGATTGGCAGTGTGGATGGGGTGGAGAAGACCACGACGTCGATCATCTTGAGCAGCAAGATTGATCGGGGGCAGCCGGTTTGAGTTTTCAGGCCAGGGTTCATCAGTGACTGACCTGGCGCTATCGCGAGCAAGCTCGCTCCCACAGTGGACAGTATGCACATCAATTTCGTCATATTGACCAATTAAATGGCAAAACGACGACACTTTGCGTCTTATTAACGTGTTCTGTGCTCTCTAGAATGGCTGGCATCTTTTCCTATACTCAGATGCGCATTCCGCGTCGGGTCGCCAGCAAGGTCAGCCATGAACAAGAACAATCGCCATCCCGCAGACGGTAAAAAACCAGTCACCATTTTCGGCCCGGACTTTCCTTTCGCCTTCGACGACTGGATCGAACACCCGGCCGGCCTGGGCAGCATTCCCGAGCACAATCATGGTGCCGAAGTGGCGATTGTCGGTGGCGGGATTGCCGGCCTGGTGGCGGCGTATGAGCTGATGAAGCTGGGCCTCAAACCGGTCGTCTACGAAGCCTCGAAAATGGGTGGCCGTCTGCGCTCCCAGGCGTTCAACGGCGCTGAAGGCATCGTCGCCGAGCTGGGCGGCATGCGCTTCCCGGTGTCGTCCACTGCGTTCTATCACTACGTCGACAAGCTCGGCCTGGAAACCAAGCCGTTCCCCAACCCGCTGACCCCCGCATCGGGCAGCACGGTGATCGACCTCGAAGGCCAGACCCACTACGCACAGAAGCTGTCGGACCTTCCTGCACTGTTCCAGGAAGTAGCTGACGCGTGGGCCGATGCCCTGGAAGCCGGCTCGCAGTTCTCGGATATCCAGCAAGCCATTCGCGACCGCGACGTGCCGCGCCTCAAGGAACTGTGGAACACCCTGGTGCCGCTGTGGGACGACCGCACCTTCTACGACTTCGTCGCCACCTCCAAGGCGTTCGCCAAGCTCTCGTTCCATCACCGAGAAGTGTTTGGCCAGGTCGGTTTCGGTACCGGCGGCTGGGACTCGGACTTCCCCAACTCGATGCTGGAAATCTTCCGCGTGGTGATGACCAACTGCGACGACCACCAGCATCTGGTGGTCGGTGGCGTGGAACAAGTGCCACAAGGCATCTGGCGCCATGTGCCGGAGCGTTGCGCGCACTGGCCGGCCGGCACCAGCCTTAGCTCCCTGCACAGCGGCGCACCGCGTACCGGTGTGAAGAAGATTGCTCACGCGCCGGGCGGCCGTTTCGCCGTCACCGACAACTGGGGCGACACCCGAGAATACGCCGCAGTATTGACCACCTGCCAGAGCTGGCTGCTGACCACCCAGATCGAATGCGACGAAACCCTGTTCTCGCAAAAGATGTGGATGGCCCTGGACCGCACCCGCTACATGCAGTCGTCGAAAACCTTCGTGATGGTCGACCGTCCGTTCTGGAAGGACAAGGACCCGGAAACCGGCCGCGACCTGATGAGCATGACACTCACCGATCGCCTGACCCGTGGCACCTACCTCTTCGACAACGGCGACGACAAGCCGGGTGTGATTTGCCTGTCGTACTCGTGGATGAGCGACGCGCTGAAAATGCTCCCGCACCCGGTGGAAAAACGCGTGAAACTGGCGCTGGATGCACTGAAAAAGATCTACCCGAAAGTCGACATCGCGGCCCGCATCATTGGCGATCCAATCACCGTTTCCTGGGAAGCCGACCCGCATTTCCTCGGCGCGTTCAAAGGCGCCCTGCCCGGCCACTACCGCTACAACCAGCGCATGTACGCGCACTTCATGCAGGACGACATGCCGGCCGAGCAGCGCGGGATCTTCATTGCCGGTGACGACGTTTCGTGGACGCCGGCCTGGGTTGAAGGCGCGGTGCAGACCTCGCTCAACGCGGTGTGGGGGATCATGAAACACTTCGGCGGTGCAACTCACGCCGAGAATCCGGGTCCAGGAGATGTGTTCAACGAGATCGGACCGATCGCCCTGCCCGAGTAAGAGGAATCCGAAATGCGCGTAGCCCTTTACCAATGTCCACCGTTGCCGCTGGATGTCGCCGGCAACCTGCAACGCCTGCAACAACTGGTGCTGGAGGCAAAAGGCGCGGACCTGCTGGTGCTGCCGGAGATGTTCCTGACCGGCTACAACATTGGCGTCGATGCCGTCAGCGTCCTCGCGGAGGTGTACAACGGCGAATCGGCGCAGCAGATTGCGCGCATTGCCAAAGCTGCCGGGATCGCCATCTTGTATGGCTATCCGGAGCGCACCGCCGGAGGGCAGATCTACAACGCCGTGCAGTTGATCGACGCCAATGGCGAGCGCCTGTGCAACTACCGCAAGACTCACTTGTTCGGCGACCTCGATCACTCGATGTTCAGTGCAGGCGCGGACGAGTTTCCCATCGTTGAGCTCAACGGCTGGAAACTCGGTTTCCTGATCTGCTACGACCTGGAATTTCCGGAAAACGCCCGACGCCTGGCCCTGGGCGGCGCCGAGCTGATTTTGGTGCCAACCGCGAACATGATTCCATTCGATTTCGTCGCCGATGTCACCGTGCGTTCCCGCGCCTTCGAAAACCAATGCTATGTGGCTTACGCCAACTACTGTGGCCATGAAGGCGACATCCACTATTGCGGCCAGAGCAGCATTGCTGCGCCGGATGGCAGCCGTATCGCTCAGGCGGGACTGGATGAATCGCTGATTGTCGGTGAGCTGGATCGACAGTTGATGGTCGATTCACGTGCCGCCAATCGCTACCTGATCGATCGTCGTCCCGAGCTTTACGGCGAGCTGAACAAGTCCTAATCCGCTAGCATTGGCACTTCACTGTTCTGGAAGTGCCCATGCCCGCGCTGAATCACCCTCGCCTCCTCACTGAAACCCTGACCAACGGCTTGCGGGTGACGCTGCGTCATGCGCCGAATTTGAAGCGTTGCGCTGCGGCATTGCGCGTCGCGACCGGCAGCCATGACGTGCCGCTGACCTGGCCGGGGCTGGCGCACTTTCTTGAGCATTTGCTGTTTCTCGGCACCGCGCGCTTTCCCGCCGATCAAGGGTTGATGGCCTACGTACAACGGCATGGTGGACAGTTGAATGCACGCACTAGCGAGCGCGCCACGGATTACTTTTTCGAATTGCCAGCGCAGGCTTTTGCCGGTGGGTTGGAGCGTCTGTCAGACATGCTCGCTCATCCGCGTATGAGTCCGGACGATCAGCAGCGGGAACGGGAGGTGTTACACGCTGAATTTGTTGCCTGGTCCCAGGATGCGGCCGCACAACAGCAATTTTCGCTGTTCGATGGACTGTCACAATTGCATCCGCTTCGCGGTTTCCATGCTGGTAATCGCGACAGTCTGGCGGTGGAGCAACCCGGGTTTCAGCAGGCTTTGCAGGACTTTCATCAGCGGTTTTATCAGACCGGGCAGATGACCTTGAGCCTGGCTGGGCCGCAGAGTCTCGAAGAGCTGAGGGCGCTGGCTGAAGCGTTTGGCAACGTCATCACCAAGGGAGAAAACGTCGAGCAACAAGCTCCTGTGCCACTGATGTCGACGTCAGAAAAAAGTTATCAACAGGCTGGAGAACGGCGTCTGGATTGGCTGTTCGCACTCGAAGCACTGCCCGATTTCTCTGCGCAAGCGCTGGCGTTCCTGTGCCACTGGCTGAATCTGGCAAAACCCGGCGGCTTGTTGGCAAACCTGCGCGAGCGCGGGCTGGCCGATAACCTGAAAGCCCAACCGCTGTACCAGTTCGCCGGGCAAGCTTTGCTGCATATCGAATTCACCCTGCCCGCCGCAACCTCGGCAACAGGCATCCGCGAATGCCTGATGGACTGGCTCGGTTTTTTTGCCGAACAAGACTGGAACCGATTGCGTGAAGAATACGCAACCCTGCTCCAGCGCCAGCAGCAAGTCAGCAGTGCCTTGCAACTGGCCCGACTGGACAGCGAACAGCGCGAAGTCGTGTTATCCGACAAAGGCGTTACAGCCCTCAAGCAAATCCTCCAACAAATTGGAGCTGTGGATAACTTCAGTGGCCCATGGCAATTGCCCGCCCCAAATCCTTTCCTGCGCTGCGAAGCACCGGCACCCAACGCCGGATTGATTCGCGGCCAGACCAGCGCCCACCGCGGCCTGCGTACTTTTGCCCAGGATCGCTCGCGCAGCCGTCGTGAACGTTCTCCGATGCAATTCAGCCAGGCATTCCCGGACAACGGTGCTGAAGGTGCGATCTATCTGCGTTGGCGTCTGGACTCGACTCCCGGTAGCAACCTTCAATCACGGCTGGAAAATAACCTGCATTCGTTGCGAGAAGACGCGCGCCAGGCCGGCGTGGACTTTTCCTTCAGTGCGTCGGGCAACGAATGGTTGCTGAAACTGAACGGGCTACAGGAGCCGATGCCCTCCGTCCTGGAGCATGCGCTCAAAGAACTGACAAAACCTGATGCCACTGTCTCACCATCAGAATCGACGAGCGTTGCGTTAATGCCGATTCGACAACTACTCAAGGTATTGCCCGATCACTGTCTTGGGCACACCGCGAATTCGGATGACGTACAGCAACTCTGGTCAAGTGCGCGCTGGGATGGGCTGGCCTTCGGTTTGTCAGCTCAGACTCAAGCGGCCATGGGTCTGGCCTTGAGCCGCATACCCGGCACGCCGGACAATCAACTGACGGCGCCAGCTTCGATCCATTCACAACGTCTGTGGAGCAATGTCGATACCGCCTCCAGCGAGCACGCGCTGCTGCTGTTCTGTCCGACAGCCACCCAGGAAATGGCCGACGAAGCCGCGTGGCGTTTGCTCGCGCATGTCTGTCAGACGCCGTTCTACCAGCGCCTGCGGGTGGAGCTGCAACTCGGCTATGCGGTGTTCAGCACCCTGCGGCAGATTCACGGACAAACCGGGCTGCTGTTCGGTGTGCAATCGCCAAGCGTTGCGCCGATGGACCTGCTGCAACACATCGAGCAATTCCTGAATCGATTGCCGGAACTGATCAATGCACTCGACGACACCACCTTCACCGCTCAACGCAAGGCCCTGGCGGATCAGTTTTCCAGCGCCACGCTCACCACGGCCCAGGCGGCCGAATTGCTCTGGCAGGGCAAACTGGCTGGCCGCTCGTCGGATTATCTGACGCAATTACCCGAGGCCATTTTGCAGATCGACCGGGCCGCGCTATTGGCTGCGACCCGACGCCTGAATCAGGCCGAGGGCGGCTGGTGCTGCCTGGCCAGCGCCGCCAGCCCGGGCGAGCCATGGCAAGCGGCAAAATGATCGTTACCGGGGCTGTAAGGAGCTTTCTCAAAGTTTCACGGGCAATCTCTTTGAAATTTTGAGTAACATAGCAACCTAACTATCTGGAACATCTCTGACTTGAGGTGGACTATATCTATAGATAGCGCTGTCCCACCCACCTGAAGGAGTTCAATTTATGGCCTGGACCAAACCTGCCTACACCGACCTGCGTATCGGCTTTGAAGTCACCATGTACTTCGCAAGCCGCTAATCTCTACCTTGGTAGACGTGCAGCACAACGCCTCGGTTATCCGAGGCGTTTTATTTTCAGTGTTGAAATGATGGAGCGTCCATGTTTGTCCAGATTCTAGGTTCCGCTGCCGGCGGCGGCTTCCCCCAGTGGAACTGCAACTGCGTGAACTGCGCAGGCTTTCGCGACGGCAGCCTGCGGGCCAAGGCGCGGACGCAGTCGTCCATCGCGATTTCCGATGACGGCGTGAACTGGGTGCTGTGCAACACCTCCCCGGACATCCGCGCCCAGCTCCAAGGCTTCGCCCCGATGCAACCGGGCCGCGCCCTGCGCGATACCGGGATCGGCGCGATCATCCTGATGGACAGCCAGATCGACCACACCACCGGCCTGCTCATGCTGCGCGAAGGTTGCCCGCATCAGGTGTGGTGCACCGACATGGTCCACGAAGACCTGAGCAGCGGCTTTCCGCTGTTCACCATGCTGACTCACTGGAACGGCGGGCTGAACTGGAACCGCATCGAGCTCGATCAAAGCTTCACCATCCCCGCCTGCCCGAACCTGCGTTTCACCCCGCTGCCTTTGCGCAGTGCCGCACCGCCGTACTCGCCGCACCGTTTCGACCCGCACCCGGGCGACAACATCGGCCTGATCGTCGAAGACCGGGGCACGGGTGGCAAACTGTTCTACGCACCGGGTCTGGGCAAGGTGGATGCGGCGCTGCTGGAGATCATGGCCGGCAGCGATTGCCTGCTGGTCGATGGAACGTTGTGGGACGACGATGAAATGCAGCGTCGCGGCGTCGGCACCCGCACCGGGCGCGAGATGGGCCACCTGGCGCAGAACGGCCCCGGCGGCATGCTCGAGGTGCTGGAGCAACTGCCGGAACAGCGCAAGGTGCTTATCCACATCAACAACACCAACCCGATTCTCGATGAGGATTCGCCGGAGCGGGCGGAGCTGGATCGGCGCCAGATTGAAGTGGCATTCGATGGCATGAGTATTGTGTTGTAGCGGATGGCCCTATCGCGAGCAAGCTCGCTCCCACAGTTGACCGCATTCCCCTGTGGGAGCGGGCTTGCCCGCGAAGGCGTCCGACCAGACACCAGAGATTTCAACGGTTGCGCACCGGAGAACCGCAATGACTGACACCCCGATGTCCCCCGCCGAATTCGAAGCGGCCCTGCGCGCCAAAGGCGCCTACTACCACATCCATCACCCCTACCACGTGGCGATGTATGAAGGCCGGGCCACCCGCGAACAGATTCAGGGTTGGGTCGCCAACCGCTTTTACTATCAGGTGAACATTCCCCTGAAAGACGCGGCGATCCTCGCTAACTGCCCTGACCGCGAGATCCGCCGCGAGTGGATTCAGCGCCTGCTCGACCACGACGGTGCGCCCGGTGAAGACGGCGGCATCGAAGCCTGGCTGCGCCTGGGCCAGGCCGTGGGCCTCGACCCGGACCAGTTGCGCTCCCAGGAACTGGTGCTGCCCGGTGTGCGCTTCGCCGTCGACGCTTACGTCAACTTTGCTCGCCGGGCCAGTTGGCAGGAAGCCGCGAGCAGCTCGCTGACCGAACTGTTCGCCCCACAGATCCACCAATCGCGCCTGGACAGTTGGCCCCGGCACTACCCATGGATCGACCCGGACGGCTACGAGTATTTCCGCACGCGCCTGGGCCAGGCACGGCGTGATGTCGAGCATGGTCTGGCGATCACGTTGCAGCACTACACCACCCGAGAAGGCCAGGAGCGCATGCTGGAAATTCTCCAGTTCAAACTGGACATTCTTTGGAGCATGCTCGATGCCATGAGCATGGCCTACGAACTGAAACGCCCGCCGTATCACAGCGTGACCGGGGAGCGGGTCTGGCACAAAGGAATCACCTTATGAGTTTCGATCGCAGCAAGACCCCGACCTGGCGCCCCGGCTACCGCTTCCAGTACGAACCGGCGCAAAAAGGCCACGTGCTGCTGTACCCGGAAGGCATGATCAAACTCAACGAAAGCGCCGCGCTGATCGGCGGTTTGATAGACGGCGAGCGGGATGTTGCGGCGATCATCAATGAGCTCGACCAACAGTTCCCCGGCGTACCCGAGCTCGGAGACGACATCGAGCAATTCATGGAGGTTGCCCGTGCGCAGCACTGGATCGAACTTGCCTGATTCCGTGTCAGAAAAGTTACCGCCCAAACCGGAAATCGGCCTGCCACTGTGGCTGTTGGCCGAGCTGACTTATCGCTGCCCGCTGCAATGCCCGTACTGCTCCAATCCGCTGGACTTCGCCGAGCAAGGCAAAGAGCTGAGCACCGAGCAGTGGATCAGGGTGTTCCGCGAAGCACGGGAGATGGGCGCCGCGCAGCTGGGCTTTTCCGGTGGCGAGCCGCTGGTGCGTCAGGACCTCGCCGAGCTGATTGCCGAAGCCCGCAAACTGGGTTTCTACACCAACCTGATCACCTCCGGCATTGGCCTCACCGAGCAGAAAATCGGCGACTTCAAGAAGGCCGGCCTCGATCACATCCAGATCAGTTTCCAGGCCAGCGACGAGCAGGTGAACAACCTGCTGGCCGGTTCGAAAAAGGCCTTCGCGCAGAAACTGGAAATGGCCCGGGCGGTGAAGGCCCACGGTTATCCGATGGTGCTGAACTTCGTGACCCATCGGCACAACATCGACCAGATCGACCGCATCATCGAGCTGTGCATCGCGCTGGAAGCGGACTTCGTCGAGCTCGCCACGTGCCAGTTCTACGGCTGGGCGCAACTCAATCGCGTCGGGCTATTGCCGACCAAAGAGCAACTGGTGCGCGCCGAACGCATCACCAACGAGTACCGCGCCAAACTGGAAGCCGAAGGGCATCCGTGCAAGCTGATTTTCGTCACCCCGGACTACTACGAAGAACGCCCGAAAGCCTGCATGAATGGCTGGGGCAGTATTTTTCTGACGGTCACGCCAGACGGAACCGCCCTGCCCTGTCACGGTGCCCGACAGATGCCGGTGCAGTTTCCCAACGTGCGCGATCACAGCATGCAGCACATCTGGTACGACTCATTTGGCTTCAACCGTTTCCGCGGCTACGACTGGATGCCCGAACCGTGCCGCTCCTGTGACGAGAAAGAAAAAGACTTCGGCGGCTGCCGCTGCCAGGCGTTCATGCTCACCGGCGATGCCAGCAACGCCGACCCGGTGTGCAGCAAGTCGCCACAACACAGCGTGATCCTCAAGGCTCGCGAAGAAGCCGAGCACGCGACCCAGACCATTGACCAACTGGCCTTTCGCAATGAACGAAACTCACGCCTCATCGCCAAAAGCTGAACCTTTCAGCGCTGCCAAAGCCGTGGCCGCCGGTATCGACTTTGCCGAACTGCAGGTCGGTCGACAGGGCCTGTTCTGGAACGAGTACCGCCCCGAAGACGCGGCGTGCCGGATCTGGCATTGGCGTGACGGTGCAGCGAAATGTATGACGCCACCGGGGTTCAGCGTGCGCAGCCGGGTGTACGAATATGGCGGTGGAGCGTTTTGTCTGACTGACAACGGCGTTGTTTTCGTCAACGAGGCCGACCAGCAGTTGTATCGGCAATCACTGCAAGGCGAATCGCCCGAAAGGCTGACGTCCGGTGCGTGCCGGTATGGCGATTTACAGTTCGCCCACGGGCAGGTACTGGCAGTCGAGGAGCATCGCGATCAACACCGACTGGTGGCAATCGATCTGTTGGATGGCGCACGTCACTTGCTGGCCGAAGGTGCTGATTTTTACGCCGCGCCGACGCTGAGTCCTGATGCCCGGCGTCTGGCCTGGATCGAATGGGATCACCCGGATCAGCCATGGACCGCGACCCGTTTGATGGTTGCCGAACGCCTGGCCGATGGCGGTTTTGCCGAGGCCCGTTGTGTGGCGGGCGACGGCACTCAAGAGTCTGTGCAACAACCGCGGTTTGATGCCGACGGTCGCTTGTATTGCCTGACGGATCGCGCGGGTTACTGGCAGCCCTGGATGGAATCCGAAAAAGGCCTGAGCCCATTACCAAGTGCCACCGCCGACCATGGCCCTGCGCCCTGGCAACTTGGCGGCAGCACCTGGTTGCCGCTGGGCGACGATAGTTATCTGGCCAGTTGGACCGAAGGCGGGTTCGGCCGATTGGGCGTATGCGGCGATTCCGGCGCAGACTTTACCGGTGACTACAGCCGCTTCCGCCATCTTGCCGTGGATGATCAGTTCATCTATTGCATCGCGGCGTCGCCGGTCAGTTCAACCGCCGTCATCGCTATCGACCGCCAGAGCCGACAAGTGAGAGTACTGGCCGGCGGCATCGCACCGCTTCCCCCCGAACAGATCAGCCGCCCGCAAACCTTGCGCTACCCGAGTGGCTCAGGCGAAGCTCACGGCTTTTTCTACCCGGCGATGACCGGCAAGGCGAAACCGCCGTTGGTGGTGTTCGTCCATGGCGGCCCGACCTCGGCGTGCTACCCGATGCTCGATCCGCGTATCCAGTACTGGGCACAGCGGGGCTTCGCCGTGGCCGACCTCAACTATCGCGGCAGCAGCGGTTATGGCCGGGCCTATCGCCAGGCGCTACACCTGAGCTGGGGCGATGTTGATGTGCAAGATGCCTGCGCTGTGGTCAGTTACCTCAACCAGCGAGGCTTGATCGACGGCGACAAGACCTTCATCCGCGGCGGCAGCGCCGGCGGCTACACCACCCTTTGCGCCCTGGCCTTTCACAACGTGTTCCGCGCCGGCGCCAGTCTGTATGGTGTCAGCGACCCGGTGGCGCTGGGGCGCGCGACCCACAAATTCGAAAGCGACTATCTGGATTGGTTGATTGGCGATCCGCTGCTGGACGCCGAACGCTACGCGGCCCGCACGCCGCTGCTGCATGCCAGCAACATCCGCGTGCCGGTGATCTTCTTTCAAGGTGAACTGGATGCCGTGGTCGTCCCGCAGCAGACCCGCGACATGGTTACGGCGCTGCAGGACAACGGCATCCTGGTCGAAGCGCATTACTACGCAGACGAACGCCATGGCTTTCGCAAGGCCGGCAATCAGGCCCATGCGCTGGAGCAGGAGTGGTTGTTTTATCAACGGGTGATGGATTCAGTGGGCTGAAGCCTGCGCTCATTGCCGAAACGGCGGCGTCCCCTTCGCGGGCAAGTCGGATCGCCGCACCGCCGCTCCCACAGGTTCTGTGGCGTGCACAAATCCTGTGGGAGCGGGCTTGCCCGCGAAGGCGGCCGACCTTCCGCCGCGAAACTCAGCGCTTGGCGATGATGTACACCGCATGCACGATCCCCGGAATGTAACCGCACAACGTCAGCAGAATATTCAGCCAGAACGCCCCGCCGAATCCTACTTGCAGAAATACGCCCAGTGGCGGCAACAGGATGGCGATGATGATGCGAATAAAGTCCATGGGGCAGCTCCTTATTGGGGTGGACTCGTTCGAGCCCTACAGCTAATCGACCTGTGCCGTTTGTCAGGGTTCAGTCCCTCTATTCCCAAGCTCCGCCCCTTCATTGAATTTCGCAGACAAAAAAACGCCCCACGCCAAAAGTGTTGGGCGTAGGGCGTGCGTTTTACCGCGAGACGGTTCGGGAATGCGTGTAGGGCGCGTCTGATCAGACGGCAATGCCTTTGCGGCACTGCAGTTGCGCGGTGCGTACTCGGGAGAAGGCGCGCGCCAGGCGCAGAAGCATTTCGTCGATGTTGGCGTGGCTGACATTAAGCGCAGGGGTAAGACGCAGGCAATCGGCTTGCGGGGCATTGAGCAGCAGGCCTTCGTACAGCGCAGCCTTGACTACCGCGCCGGCGGAATCCTCCGACAGCGTCAGCCCCCAGAGCAGCCCTTGTCCGCGCAACTCGCCGTGACCGTAACGATGGGCCAAACGCCCCAAACCTTCACGCAGGTGTTGACCGGTTTCTGCGACGTGTTTGAGGAAGCCCGTGTCCTGCACCGTATCGAGCACCGAAAGTCCCGCAGCGGTCATCAGCGCATTGCCGTGATGAGTGCCGGTTACCTCGCCCGTTTCGAAACAGCAAGCCTTGCCCCGCGCCAGCAACGCGGCCAATGGCACACCGCCGCCCAGCCCTTTGCCGAGCACGACGATATCCGCCGCTACGCCATAGGACTGTTCCGCAAGCAAGGTGCCACAACGGCCGATGCCGGTTTGCACTTCGTCGAAGATCAGCAAAATGCCGAGTTCACGGCACAAGCGTTCGACGCCCTTGAGGTAATGCGCGGTGGCCGGGATCACGCCGGCTTCGCTCTGGATCGGCTCGAGCATGATCGCTACGGTCCGTTCATCGACCGCCTCATGCAACGCTGGCAGATCATTGAATGGAACACGGCTGAAGCCCGGCAATTGCGGCTCGAACCGGTTGATTAATGCCGAACTGTCCGACGCCGAAATCGTCGCCAGGCTACGGCCATGGCAACCGTTGCTGGCCACAATGATGCGCGACGCACCACCGCGATGCTGCTGACCCCATTTGCGCGCCAGTTTGATCGCCGCCTCACAGGCTTCGCTGCCGGTATTGAGCAGGTAAACCTGATCACTGCCAGTACTGGCACACAGTTGCTCGGCGAGGCTGAGCATGCCGCGGTTATGCAGGCCGAATCCCGGATTGATCAGCGATTGCGCCTGGGCGGTGATTGCGTTGACCAGTACCGAAGGACTGTGACCAAGGCTGTTGGCCCCGCCTCCCTGGGAAAAATCCAGATAGGCACGGTCATCGCTGTCCCACAACCATGAACCCTGACCACGCACAAACACCTGTTTCGGCCGCTCGACACTGGGCATCAAGTACTCGCTGGAAAGGTTACTGCCTTGGGTTGGCAGGGAGGCGTCCATGACCAGATCATCAAGGCTGGGAGGACTGCGACGCAGACTGAACAGATTCAACTGAAAAAACCTCTTTTGAGGTTTTTTGCCTTACCTATGTAAACACCATCGAAGCAAACGGTATTCATCGCGCTCTGTGGCCCTGTAAGCCCTGTGAATGCGGTTAGACTAGGCTCAGACGAGGCATTCAGCCATTTCGATTTCCCAGCATTTTCGATAAGCACTACTTATGGATTTCAAACAACTGCGTTATTTCGTCGCGGTCTATGAAGAAGGCCACGTGGGCCGTGCCGCCGAGCGCCTGTCCATCTCCCAGCCGGCGCTGTCCCAGCAGATCCGCCACCTCGAACAAAACCTCGATGTGAGCCTGTTCGAACGCAGTAGCAAACGCCTGTTGCCGACCCTCGCAGCGCACACGCTGTACAACCACGCCCTGCCTTTGCTCGATGGCCTGCAACGGGCACGGGAAGCGCTCGGCAACTTCAAGGGTCAGGCGCTGCGCACCCTGGCCATCGGTGTATTGCAAACCGTGCATACCAGCCTCGTTCCGCAAATGCTCGAGCGGGTGCGCAAGGCGCAGCCGCATCTGGTGGTGCAGATCTATGAACTGACCGGCCTGGAAATCGAGCGGCGACTGCTCAACGGCTCACTGGACATCGGCATCAGCTACCTGCCACCCCGCCAGCCTGGCTTGCATGGCGTGATGCTGTACGAAGATGAACTGACCCTGGTCGTCCCCGCGGAGCATCCGCTGCGTGAATTCAAGAAAGTGTCCATGCGCCAGGCCGCCGAACTGCCGATGTTGTTGCTGGGCGAGGAATTTCAAATAAGACAGATCTGGCAGGCACAACTGGCAAGCCTCGGACGACGCCCGCAGGTGCAAGCCGAACTGAACAACATGGCCGGGATCCTCGACAGCCTGCCGCACACGCGCCTTGCGACGGTGCTGCCCGGACGCTCGCAAAAGACTCATGGCAACCACGAGTTGCTATGGAAGCCCCTGAGCGAACCACGAGTGCCGCTGAAAGTCGGTTTGGTGTGTCGGGATGTGCAACGGCAGCAGGCCTCGCTGGCATTGCTGCGGACATTGCTGGAAGAAGTGATAAACGGCCCGGATGAACGTTTGAATAGCGCGCAAGCTCTGGAAGGGGCGAGCTGAAAACTTTTCTTCAGGCAAAAGAAAACCCCGCCGAAGCGGGGCTTTGCAGACTGTTTCCCTGACATCCATTTCACTCCGCCGTCCTGGCAGAATCCTACGTGTCCCTGTTGTTGCTTTGCGCTTCCTGCGCTACGTCCATGTGAAGTAGATTAGCTCTGGATCCAATTTGCATCTATGGGAGAAGAGCAGCACGTTGCGTAAGAGAATGCTTACAAAATACTACTGCCTCAAAATTGCCCTGCATCCAGCAGGAACAACGATTCACTACCGGCCTTCACCGACGCGCTCAACGAGTGAATGCGCGGCAACAGACGGGCGAAATAGAACCGCGCAGTGCCCAGTTTGCTGGCGTAGAAATCGTCTTGCGCTTCCTTGCCGAAAGCCGCCTTGGCCATCAGGGCCCACATGTAGGCGTACGCCACGTAACCGAACACCTGCAGATACTCGACCGACGCTGCGCCGATTTCGTTCGGATTGTTTTTTACCCGATCCAGCAACCACGCGGTCAATTCATCGAGAGTGGTAACAGCATCGTTCAGCGGCTTGGTGAACTCGGCGAGGTCCGCGCTGGCGGTCGCCGTGAAGTGACGAATCTCGTCGGCGAACAGGTTGTAGAACGCCCCGCCGCTACCCACGATTTTGCGCCCGACCAGGTCCAGCGCCTGGATGCCGTTGGTGCCTTCGTAGATCTGGGTGATGCGCACGTCGCGTACCAGTTGCTCCTGGCCCCATTCACGAATGTAACCGTGGCCGCCGAAGACCTGCTGGCCGTGAACGGTGGTTTCCAGGCCCAGGTCGGTCAGGAACGCCTTGGCCACCGGGGTCAGCAACGCCACCAAGTCTTCCGCACGCTTGCGGGTGGCGGCGTCTTCGCTGAACTTGGCGGTGTCCAGTTGCATCGCCACGTAGGTGGAAAACGCTCGGCCACCTTCGTTCGAGGCTTTCATGGTCAGCAGCATGCGACGCACGTCCGGGTGGACGATAATCGGGTCAGCCACTTTGTCCTTGTTCTGCGCGCCAGTCGGCGAACGGCTTTGCAGACGGTCACGGGCGTATTCCACGGCGTTCTGGTACGAGCGCTCGCCAGTAGCCAGGCCCTGGATACCGACGCCCAGTCGCTCGTAGTTCATCATGGTGAACATGGCCGCCAGGCCTTTGTTCGGCTCGCCGACCAGGTAACCCACGGCCTCATCGAAGTTCATCACGCAGGTCGCGGACGCCTGGATGCCCATCTTGTGTTCGATCGAACCACAGCTCAAAGTGTTGCGCGCACCCAGGCTGCCATCGGCATTGACCATGAACTTGGGTACCAGGAACAGCGAAATGCCTTTCGGACCCGCCGGTGCATCCGGCAGCTTGGCCAGCACCAGGTGGATGATGTTTTCGGTCAGGTCGTGTTCGCCACCGGTGATGAAGATTTTGGTGCCGCTGACCTTGTAGGAACCGTCGGCCTGAGGCTCGGCCTTGGTGCGAATGATCCCCAAGTCTGTACCGGCGTGCGGCTCGGTCAGGCACATGGAACCGGCCCAGATGCCGGCGTACATGTTCGGCAGGTACGCCGCTTTCAGCTCTTCGCTGGCGTGGGCGTTGATCGACAGGCAAGCGCCGGCGGTCAGCATCGGATACAGACCGAACGACAGGCTGGCGGAGTTGACCATTTCTTCGACCTGGGCCGAAACGGCTTTGGGCATGCCCATGCCGCCGTAGGCAGGATCACCGCCGACACCGACCCAACCGCCTTCAGCGTAGGTCTGATAGGCCTGTGGGAAACCTGCCGGCGTGGTGACGGCACCGTCCGCCCAATGGCAACCTTCTTCGTCCGCTGCACGGCTCAGCGGTGCGATGCTTTTGCCGGTGACTTTGCCGGCTTCTTCCAGGATGGCTTCGACCGTTTCTGCATCGACGGTTTCAGCCAGTGCAGGCAGCTCGGCCCAGAGTTTGACGACCTCGAAAACTTCATTGAGGACGAAGCGCATATCGCGCAGGGGCGCTTTGTAGTCAGCCATGGCAAACCTCGCAAGATCTATACAGGTGATTCACAGAAAGAGTGTTTTCGTTAGGCCGGAGTGTACCCCAACAACTTTTGTGACACATAGGGTCAGCTCATGACCGATTTGTAATTTTTAGTCATCAACAAAAAAGCCCACACAAGGCGAGCTTCTTTGTAACGGATTTATATGACTAAAGCGCAAACAACTCCGCCGGCAGTTGCATCAGGCAATCGCTCCCCGCTTCGATGGCCGCCCGATGAGCGGCGGTGCGTGGCAACAGGCGCTTGAAGTAAAACTCGTTGGTTGCCAGTTTGCCCCGGCAGAAATCGCCATCGCCACTGCCAGTATCGAGTTGCGCCTGAGCCACGAGCGCCATGCGCAACCACAGGTAGCCGAGGATGATGTAACCGCTGTACATCAGGTAATCCACCGACGCGGCACCGACTTCGTCGGGGTTTTTCATCGCCGCCATGCCGACCTTGGTGGTCAGCTCACCCCACTGCTGATTCAGTTGATTGAGCTGCGCCACATACCCGGCCAATTGTGGATGTTCGGCGTTCGCCGCGCAGAACTTGTGGACGATTTTGGTGAAGCCGCGCAGCAGCTTGCCCTGACTGCCGAGTACCTTGCGCCCAAGCAAGTCCAGCGCCTGAATGCCGTTGGTGCCCTCATAGATCGGCGCGATCCGGCAGTCGCGCACCAGTTGCTCCATACCCCATTCGCGAATGAACCCGTGGCCGCCAAACACCTGCATGCCGTGGTTGGTCACCTCCAGCCCGGTATCGGTCATGAAGGCTTTGCAGATCGGCGTGAGGAACGCCAGCAAGTCTTCGGCTTCCTGACGCGCCGTTTCATCCGGACTCAGGTGTGCAACATCGAGCAACTGCGCGGTGAAGTAAGTCAGCGCGCGATTGCCTTCGTTGAAGGCTTTCATGGTCAGCAACATCCGCCGCACATCGGGATGCACGATGATCGGGTCGGCGACTTTCTCCGGCGCTTTCGGACCGGTCAGCGCACGCATCTGCAAACGGTCGTTGGCGTATTTGATTGCGCCCTGGAAGCTCGCCTCGCCCAGACACAGCCCTTGCATGCCGGTGCCCAGCCTTGCGTGGTTCATCATGGTGAACATGCAGTTCAGGCCCTTGTTCGGCTCGCCGATCAAGAAGCCCTTGGCCCCGTCGAAGTTCAGCACGCAGGTGGCCGAGGCCTTGATGCCCATTTTGTGTTCGATCGAGCCGCAGGACACGCCGTTACGCTCACCCGCTTCGCCCGTCGCGTCGGGCAGGAACTTGGGCACGATGAACAGCGAAATGCCCTTGGTCCCGGCCGGTGCGTCCGGCAATTTGGCCAGCACCAGATGAATGATGTTGGCGCTCATGTCGTGCTCACCGGCCGAAATGAAGATCTTGCTGCCGGAGATCGCATAGCTGCCATCGGCCGCAGGCACGGCCCGGGTCTTGATGATGCCCAGGTCGGTGCCGCAATGGGCTTCGGTCAGGCACATGGTGCCGGTCCATTGGCCAGCGGTGAGCTTCTTCAAATAGGTCTGCTTTTGCTCCTCGGTGCCATGGGCGTGGATCGCCGACATCGCACCGTGGGTCAGCCCGGGGTACATGCCCCATGAGGTGTTGCTGGAGCCCACCATTTCGCTGATCACCAGACCCAGAGAGATCGGCAACCCTTGACCGCCGTAAACCGGATCCGCCGCCAGGCCATGCCAGCCGCCCTCGACATATTGGGCAAATGCCTGCTTGAAGCCCGCCGGCGTGGTGACCACGCCATTGTCGAAATGGCAGCCTTCTTCATCGCCGCTTCGGTTGAGCGGCGACAGCACGTTTTCGCAGAACTTCGCGCCTTCTTCGAGGATCGCATTGACCATGTCCGGGCTGGCATCGGTGGCCCCCAGCGCGGCGTAGTTACTGTGAAAGTCGAAGACGTGGTCGATCAGAAAGCGCATGTCGCGCAAGGGAGCTTTGTACTCGGGCATGGTCATTCTCCGTCGGCAGATTTCTCCAACCTACTGCTGCCGACCACGCCTCACAATCACTTTCCGCTCGCTGAATGCGCCATCATCACTCAACCGTAGCGGCGTCCCTGCGCACGGCACCACGGCGGTTCTGCCCGAATGCCATCACACAGTTGCGCCCGGCGCCCTTGGCGCTATAAAGCGCCTGGTCAGCGGACTTGAGCACCTCTTCGGGGGCGCGCTGTTCGATCCGTTCGGCAACGCCGATACTGACCGTCACCGATACACTCGATGCACTGGAACCGGCACGCCGCTGGCGCCCCTGATTGTCATCCTGCGGGCGGTTTTCCTGATTACGCAGCTGAATGTTGTAAGTGGCGATGGACTCGCGGATGACTTCCAGGTGCGGCATGCACTCTTCGAGGGTCTTGCCTGCAAACACCAGGGCAAATTCCTCGCCGCCATAGCGATACGCCTTACCGCCACCGCCGATTTTCGACAGCTTGCTCGCCACCAGCCGCAGCACCTGGTCGCCGACGTCATGGCCGTGGGTGTCGTTGAATTTCTTGAAGTGGTCGACGTCGCTCATGGCCAACACGTAGTTGCGCCCCAGCCGTTGCATGCGTTCATTCAGCGCACGACGGCCCGGCAGCCCGGTCAGTTCGTCACGGAAGGCCATTTGGTAGGCTTCGTGGGCAACGGCGGCGGCGATCATCAGCATCACCTGGCTGCACATGATGTTCAGCGTGAACGGCAGGATGAAGGTTTTCGGCAACATCCAGAACAACCCGAGCAACCCCACCAATTGCGCGGCATGCAGCGGCCGCGGATTGCGCCAGTATTGCCAGGCCAGCAGCACAAACGCGGCAATGAACACCGGATAGGACAGCTGGATCAGGCTCATCCACGCACCATGTAATGCGGGCCAACGGATCTCCGACAACCAGATCAGCAGCGCATGTGGATAACTTTGCTCAAGCCCCAGCGCCACGCTGCCGACTGCCAGCAATACTGCGAAACGCGCCACCATGTCCTGGAACAGATGGGTGCGTTCCTGCCACGCCGCGAACACGCCAAACAGCAGCGGCAGCAGCAGGCAACACAAGTGAAAGACCACGGCGGCATCGTCACGCACCTTGCCGTTGTCGCGGTAATAGTCGGTCTGGGTGTCGAGCAGGAAGTAGGCGATGTACACCGTGACCATCAGAAACAGTTCACGCTGGCGTCGGTACACCGCGCAATAGGCACCACCGAGTAACAACACCAGGGTGGGCAGCACGTTGAACAACGACGTGAAGAAGACGTTCAGATCCTTGATGTACGCAGCCGCAAGCCCCGCCAGCAACAGCAGTAATGACGGCAGGAAATGACTGAAACGCACAGCGGAAGAACGCAGCAAGGGTAAAGCTCCGGCCCGTCAGTTCAAAAGATGGCATTGTGCCCACCACTTTAACGGCAGCCCCTCCGATTTGCTGAGTGAAATACTGAGGTATTTGTAAAAGGTCGTCACTGGCGTCCATCAGCCGCCAGTGACGCAGGGGCAAATACGGTTACAGGTCGTTGTTGAACGGTTGCAGCGGCCCTTCCAGACGTGTGCGACCTTCGGCACCGACTGGTCTGAGCTCGATTTCGGCATCCTTCGCCTGCCGGGAAGTAATCTTCGGACTGGCCGGTTTTTGCCCGACGGAGTTTTCATCACCCTTTTCGCCCTGTGGCAGCACCAGCGACGGATGGTCAAACGGTGCCCGTTCCCACGCGACCCGAGGATCGGTCAGCCCGACTTCCATGAACTTGACCAGCGCATCCACTTCATCCGGGGTCAGGTTCAGCCGGGTCATGTCCGGATCAAGATTGGAGCCGTTGTGCTGATTGACTGCCGGGTGTTCGAATCCGCTGGTGTTGCTCGCATCTTCACCACGCCGGTCGCCGCCGCGGTTGTAGAACTCCATGACCTGTTGCAGCGTTGCGCGACTGCCGTTATGGAAGTACGGCCCGGTCAACGCGATGTTGCGCAAGGTCGGTGTCTTGAAGGCGCCATCGACCGCGTCGCGGAAATCGACATTGGGCTTGAGCGTCGCATCACAAGGGATGGCTGGGCTCAAACGCGCTTCGAAGGTGCACACATCGACATCCAGCGGGTCAGGGATCGCGCCGCCCTTCAGTACGGTGTTGTACTGACGAGTGAAAGACAACGGATTACCCCAGGCATCCGAGCCACCGAGTGCCAGGTCTTCCGAGGTCGGGCGCACCCCGGTGTTGTAGAAGCCGTTGTCATACAGCGTGGTCAGGTTGTCGGCCATGACCATCCGTTCAATGCGCTCACGAGGATGAAACAGCAACCGGCTGCCGGCGTTGGTCAACTCCGCGCCGCCGTGGCAACTGATGCACTTGCCCTTGCCCAGGAACAGGTTCATGCCCTGGACCTGCTGGTCGTTCATGGCCGTATGATCGCCCTGTAAATAGGCATCCAGCGGCGCCTGGTCCGAGATCAGCGTGGACTCGTACATCTGAATCGCCAGCCCGAAGAACAACGGGAAGTTTGCTTCCATCTGGGTGTATGGCGCGCCGCCCAGCGAGACCTCCTGCGTGGCATTCCACAGACGCGGCTGGAACGCGCTCTTGATCAGTTCACGGTAAGTCGGCCGATGGCCGCCGGATACCGGCCCGAGTACCGAATCGGTGGACGAGATTCGTTGCTGCTTGAGCATCAAGGTGTCGAGCATGCGCCGCCCAATGTCGGCGAAGGTACGCCCGCCGCAGGACATTTCCACCGGGCTGCCGGGCGGCCCTACTGCTTGCGAGGCGGCGGAAGCATCGTTGAGTGCCAGCCTGACTTTGGTCGCCACGCCACTGCGATCGTTTGTCACGAATATCCCCGCATCCGGGTCGCGATTGCCGAATGGAGAGAAGCCATTGAACACGTTGTTGGCCCGGCCATCCCAGAAGTTGCGCACGTTGAACGCAGCGTTGATCACCGTCGGTGCGTTACGCCCGGTGCTACGGCGCACGTTGATACCGCCCACCTGGAAAATACCGTCCGGTTGCTGAATGCACTTGTCGAACCGCGACTGATTGGGCTTGACGAAGTTAGCATCGAACACGCCTTGGGAGCCGATCACATCATCGCTTGAATAGACAATCGCCGAGTTGCGATCCAGCGGATCGGCCAGCACGTGGGTCGGGAAGTCGCTTTTCTTCAACAGGTAGTTCGGACCGCCCTTGCCACCGGACCTGGTGGTGTAGGTCGGCACGTCGCCCGGGATGTCGGAGGCGGTGAATGGCTTATTGAAGATCGACGAGACGTTCGCGTTGGTGTTCGCCTGGCCAGGGTTGATCTGGTTGGTGGTGCGGTGATCGGCACCCGCGTGGAAGTGGCAGGACGCGCAAGCGGTGGAGCCGTCACTGCCGACCTCCATGTCCCAGAACAGTGCCTTGCCCAGGAGCACTGCCGCCGAGCGATTGAGTACGTAGTCGGTCATCAGGTCGACTTTTCGCCCGCCTTCGGTTCCCGAAGGGTCGGGTGGCGTCAGGCCGTGCAGCGACTGCAGGCTGGGCACGTCCGGCACGGCCGGAACGACCGGATCTGCGGCCTGGACATTCATGACGGGCAGGCCAATGGCGAACAGTGTCATCACCATCGCACGGGGTAAACAGGTAGTTCGGAAGGAGCTCAAATACTTCAACATGACGATGTTCCCGATTCAGTACGGAGTAGTCAGGCTCCGCGGTTGCCCTGTTGCGAGTTGAGTTCATCGCCATGAATTTTGCTGCCCGCTCGAGTAACCACATCAACTTGAAGTTGCATGGGCAACGCGAGACCTGACTGGCAAAGCACTCTCGTGGCCCAGGCCTTTTTAAAAAATGATATTTCGCGCTACTGGGTAGCGCTTGATGCAACTCTAGCCGCAACAAAATATTACAACATGAAATTTTCAACATTTTTCTAATTTAAGCCAAATCAAGAATTCCTACTAATAACAGTAACTGCGCACTATTCCTCAGTTCTGGTTAAACTTCACCCATCATTGGGTGTCATTCCCCAAACAGCTCGCACCAGGCGATCACCAACGACATCTAAACGCCAGATCTTAAAGGATATAACGCCACCAGACTGCGTTTTCTTTGAAGCTGGCAGAGTATTTGCTATTCCAAACACCGCGGTGTAACTGGCACTTTAAAATACTCCTGAAAATCCGCATCGCCAGCCAATAGAAACATCCACCAGACATATAAAACCCATTCGTGCGCAAGTTGCACTGCGCTAGCTATTGTCTTTTTTATTTACACCCCCATACAAGATTATTTTCTCGACACTCTCTTCAGCCCCCTCTCGCACACCTACGACCTTAGTAGTATTTAATAGACAACACTTCTCAACTACTACTAATGGAGACACACTTACCTAAAGTTTTCACAGAGCTCCAGACTTGGGCATATATCCCCACCCACTTTGGTGTTAACCACATAACATATAACTATGTGTATATCACCAACTTCAGCGCAGCCCGCATTTTTGCTGGCAAACAAGCGATTAGGCCAATCAGGCACGACTACTGCTATGTACCCCTCAGGCTCAAGGAAATGTCTCTCGCGCTTGCGTCCCTAACCGGCCAACGCAACGCAGGTGAAAGCATCCGAACGGCAAGCGTCGACCGTACACAGACACTTATCCCGCAGGATCGAGCCCCAATTCGACACTCACGGCTTTGCGTTTTTCTTGCGCAGGATTCAGCGCATCAGCAGATCCGCGATCTCGATCGGCCGGCAATTGGTCCTGCAAGATTCTGGAGTGAGCCATGAGCTTATCTTTGTACGAAAAAACGCTCGCCATAGCGCTGCTGCCTCACAAGCGATTCAACGGCATCTTCAGTCGCCATGCTCTGCTCGCCAGTGCCGTCGCTATCGCACTGGCCATCGGTGGTGGTGGAGATGCATTTGCCAAAAACGGAGCTGGCGGTGGCGGTGGAGGCGGAGGTGGTGGCGGGACTGCCAAGCCCCCGGGGTTGCCCTCGCCCTTCACGACACCCACACTGCCCGATCCGATTTTTACAAACCCGAATGCGATTCATGGGTTTGACGTTACGGGCTTTATCCAAAACATGACTCTGGACACCACCAATGCGAATTGCCCCAATACCAGCGACCCGGGCCGCTTTGGGGGGACCGTCCAGTTGAACGGCGTCACGATTGTTGTCCCTTGCAACACCGTCATGCAGATGCCGGCCAACACCCTGACCTGGGCCGACTTCGTCAGGGGTGGAACCCTGGCGCTCGGAAAATCACCGGCGGCCTATCCCTCGTTCGAGATCCATGTGGTAGGCAATACCGTCTCCGACAAGCAAATCGCCGGGCTGATCTTTGTCTCCCAGCAATCAATCAACGCGGGCAGCGGTGTCATCACCCGGATCGACTACACCAACGGCAACCTCGAAGTTGACAGCGGGAACCCGACGCAACCCACGATCATTCAGATCAACGATCCGAATGGCCGATTTGGCCGCGCCCAAAGCCCAGACCCACGCTTCTCCGTCGATGATGCCAACCCGACCATCCATGCCGCCACCGGCTACCCGATGTGCGTGCCACGCACGATCTCCGGAGACGATGCGCTCTGCCCGCAGAAAAACCGGCCAAAAGTGGTCACCCCGACCACGACCAACAACTGCCGCAACTTCAGCCAGGCCGGCGTCACGCCTCCGGCCAGCGGGGAGCTCTCGGCTCCAGCGGTGGGGCAGGTCTACTGCAGCCAGTACGTCATGAAGAGATTCAGCGACGCTACACGCACGGCGACGGACCCCGACCCGACACAACAGGCACCCTTCGAAGTCGGCGACTTCATCAGCTGGTCCGGCACCCTGTTCAAGTCCGCAACAACCGGGGCCCCGGACTTCATCTCTGCACACACGATCGAGGCGAATGTCGGGATCTACACTCAGCCGGGTTCGCAGCCCAGCTACCTGGCTATCGGGGAATTTGGCATCGGTACGGCCGACCCGGCCGCAACGGCCATCAACGGAGTAGCCCAGGAGGCGCAGGACCGGATTTTCCTTGAAGCTTCGACCACTGACATCAAGACCCCGGTCGACATCTATCTGATTGATGTCAACCCATCGACGGGCGTGCAAACCAACCGCTGGATTACACCCTATGAGATGACAGGTGAGTGCAACCCTGGGCTGGGCCTTGCGGCCAGTTGCCTGGGAGCCTCGGGTGGTATCACCACACAGAACACTGGTCCTCAGCCACAACGCGCCAGACTACGCGCGACCAAAGCGCCCACTGGGCTACTTAGCCAGCCGACACGTACCTTGCGCGTCGTTGCGCGGTCACTTTGCGTTCCACAGCAAAGCTTGTCCCAGGCCGGCGTGGACGGTTGCATCCAGAATGCGGGCAGGCTGACCGTCGCCAATGGACTGATTGCCGGACAGTATGTGGCGCCAGTGTTCGAGTTCATCTTTCCGGAAGGCGTCAAGCCTGGCGATCCCGTTGTCCCGAACGACTTCTGGCACCTGCCGTTCATACGTAATGGCGAAGGCGTGACCACTCCGACTGGCGTCGGACCTCTGGACCCGACGCCATGGTGAGCAAGGCCTGACAACAGCGCAAAAAAAAACCGCCGCTCCCGGAGGAAGCGGCGGTTTTTTTTTGAGGCCCCCCTAAGGCTTAGTAGCCCAGGTCGAAGTTCTCTTCTTTCATGTCCATCAGGTTGTTGGCGCCCGACAGCATGGTTGCAACGTGAGTGCGGGTACGCGGCAGGATGCGCTGGAAGTAGAAGCGCGCAGTCTGCAGCTTGGCGGTGTAGAAGGCCTCTTCGGACGTGCCGGCAGCCAGTTTCTCGGCAGCCAGACGCGCCATGTCAGCCCAGAAGTAGGCCAGGCAGGCGTAACCGGAGTACATCAGGTAGTCCACGGAGGCCGCGCCGACTTCTTCGCGATCTTTCATGGCGGCCATACCGACCTTCATGGTCAGCTCGCCCCATTCCTTGTTCAGTGCAGCCAGCGGAGCGACGAACTCTTGAACCGCTTCGTTGCCTTCGTTGGTCTGGCAGAACTTGTGGACGATCTTGGTGAAGCCTTTCAGAGCCTCGCCTTGGGTCATCAGCACTTTACGGCCCAGCAGGTCGAGTGCCTGGATTCCGGTGGTGCCTTCGTACAGCATCGAGATGCGGCTGTCGCGAACGTTCTGCTCCATGCCCCACTCGGCGATGAAGCCGTGGCCGCCATAGATCTGCACGCCGTGGTTGGCCGATTCAAAACCGACTTCGGTCATGAAGGCTTTGGCAATCGGAGTCATGAAAGCCAGCAGTGCGTCGGCTTTCTTCTTCGCCTCGGAGTCCACGCCGTATTTGACGATGTCGACCTGCTTGGCGGTGAAGTAAACCATTGCACGGTTGCCTTCGGCGAATGCCTTCATGGTCAACAGCATGCGACGTACGTCAGGGTGCACGATGATCGGGTCAGCGGCTTTGTCCGGCGCTTTCGGGCCAGTCAGCGAGCGCATTTGCAGACGGTCGCGAGCGTACTTCAGGCCGCCCTGGAAACCCACTTCGGCGTGGGCCAGGCCTTGCAGCGCGGTACCCAGACGTGCGGTGTTCATGAAGGTGAACATGCAGTTCAGGCCCTTGTTCGCCGGGCCGATCAGGAAACCGGTGGCGCCGTCGAAGTTCATCACGCAGGTGGCGTTGCCGTGGATGCCCATCTTGTGTTCCAGGGAACCGCAGGACACGGCGTTACGCGCGCCAACCGAACCATCGGCGTTCGGCATGAACTTCGGCACGATGAACAGGGAAATGCCTTTGGTGCCAGCCGGTGCATCCGGCAGGCGGGCCAGTACGATGTGGACGATGTTGTCGGCCATGTCGTGTTCACCGGCCGAGATGAAAATCTTGGTGCCGGAAACCTTGTAGGAACCGTCGGCCTGAGGCTCGGCCTTGGTGCGCAGCATGCCCAGGTCGGTGCCGCAGTGCGGCTCGGTCAGGCACATGGTGCCGGTCCATTCGCCGGAAACCAGCTTGGTCAGGTAGGCCTCTTGCTGCTCAGGGGTACCGTGCTCGGAGATGGTGTTCATCGCACCGTGCGACAGGCCCGGGTACATGCCCCACGACCAGTTGGATTCACCGACCATTTCGCTGATCGCCAGACCCAGGGACTCCGGCAGGCCCTGGCCGCCGTGCTCTACGTCGTGGGCCAAGCTTGGCCAGCCGCCTTCGACGAACTGCTTGTAGGCTTCCTTGAAGCCAGTCGGGGTCTTGACGCCGGACTCGCTCCAGGTGCAACCCTCGATGTCACCCACACGGTTCAGCGGAGCCAGTACCTGCTCACAAAACTTGGCGCCTTCCTCGAGAATGGCGTCAACCATGTCCGGAGTTGCGTCGGCACAAGCCGGAAGGCTCTGATAGTGCGCTTCGTAGCCGAGCAGTTCGTCACGAACGAAGCGAATATCACGCAAGGGGGCCTTGTAGTCAGGCATAGCGATAAACCTCTGCTGATGTAACCGGGAATGAACGACCGCATTGATTTGTTGTTGCGATCAAACAGTTGTTTGAAACATACGTTTACGCCGAAATCTTGTCAAGCGTCGATCTTTTGCCGTTCGTCATCGCAGGATCGGACACACAGGCACACGACAACGCAGCTGCGCTTTCAAGGCAGCCCGCCGCACAGAAAAGATTAGTTGAGCAAGAAAGACTTACGCAGAAAAACGCCGCGAACAGGCGCGGCGTTGAGGGTGCGGTATCAGCGAGGAATCAAGCGTAGGTATCGATCAATGTTCCGAGCACTTCATCGGCTGCCTTGGCGACTTTCACGCCCTGCTCTGCCTGAATCTTGCCTTGGGCCATTTCGACCACATTGCTGACCAGGTCCGATTGCTGGCTGCGATCAACCGACCGCAGACGATCGACCTGCGCCTCGGAAGACTGGCTGGTGACCGAACGCTCGATCGTGGCGTTGGCGATCTGCCCGGCGGCTTGATCGACGCGGTTCTGCCCTGCCTGAAGGGTGCTCAGACCGGCATAAAAAGCGGTGCTTCCTGAGATTTCCAAGGGAGAACTCGTCCTTTCAATGGATCAACAGTGGCCATTGAAGCAGAGTGGCCGGCAAAACACCCGACAAAAGCACTAATGGCATAGTGCCTTGTCATAGGCAAAGCCCGCATTGCGAAAACTTCAGTCCAACAGGTCCAGTTGCAAGTGCTCGGCCACTGCTTCGGCCGTAACGGCCTTGAGTTTAGGCACACGCCCCAGGCACGGCGCCGGGAGGCGCTCGGCAAGGGTGGCCAGGTTTTCTTCCAGCCGCGATGTTTTCGGGTCGATGATGTTGGCCACCCATCCCGCCAGTTGCAAACCATCCCGGGCAATCGCTTCGGCGGTCAACAAGGCATGGCTGATACACCCCAGCCGCACGCCGACCACCAGGATCACTGGTAACTGCAACGCGATGGCGAGGTCCGACAGATTGTCCTGATCCGCCAGCGGTACGCGCCAGCCGCCGGCACCTTCGATCAGGGTGAAGTCCGCCTGCAGGCCCAGAATCTGCCGCATCGGCGCCAGCAACGACTGCACCGTCAGCGCCACGCCCGCCTCTCGCGCCGCCAGATGCGGGGCAATGGCCGGCTCGAAGGCCACCGGATTGACCTGTGCATATGTCAGCGGCAGCGAACACTCCGCCAGCAACGCCAGCGCATCGGCGTTGCGCAAGCCTTTGGGCGTCACATCGCAACCGGAAGCGACAGGCTTGCCCGCCGCCGTGCTCAAACCCGCCGAACGCGCCGCATGCAGCAGGCCAGCAGCGACCGTGGTTTTACCGACATCGGTATCCGTGCCGGCGATGAAATAGGCTGCACTCATAAGGGCTTCTCCAAAACGGCGTACACCACTTGATAAGTCGCCGGCAGGCCCTGGACCTGACGAAACTGCTCGTAAGCCTCGATCAGCCCCAGAATCCGTGCCCGGCCGGTCAAGCCACCCGGCCGCCCGGGATTGAGATTGTGCGCACCCAACGCCTTGAGTTCATGGGTCAGGCTGCGCACATCCGGGTAATGCAGCACGTGTGGAAGGTTTTGCAGACTGAGCATCCTCAAGCCGCTGGCCGCACACAACTGCTGATAAACACCAAACTCCCGGAAGCGGTTGACGTGCACCATGCCATCGACCTGCCGCCAGCTGTCGCGCAATTCAAACAACGTCCCTGCACAAAGACTAGCAAACGCGAAAATACCGCCCGGTTTCAACACTCGAAAAGCTTCACTGAGCACCGAGTCGAAGTCGGCGCACCACTGCACCGCCAGGCTGGAGAAGATCAGGTCGCAGGTCGAATCCTGCAGTGGCAAACGCTCGGCATCGCCGGCCACGAAGTGCGTGGCACCGCCCAATGGCCGGGCGTGATTGAGCATGCCCTCGGCGATATCCAGCGCCACACCGTGACTGCCCGGAAATTGCTCACCCAAGGCACGACTGAAATGCCCGGTGCCGCAGCCCAGATCCAGCCAACGCTGCGGTACAAAATCGCGCGGCAAGCGCCCGAGCAATTGGCTGCCCACATCACGTTGCAACTCGGCCACGCTGTCGTAGCTCTGCGCCGCGCGGGAGAATGATGCAGCTACCTGGCGCTTGTCGGGCAAGCCGCCGGGCAGGTTGGGAAAGGATAGATCAGTCATCGCCGGACTCATGCAAAAAGGCCTGGATCGCCCCCGCCACACCGTGGGGATCCTCCAGGAGAAACGCGTGGCTGGCCTGTTCAATCAGACCGATTTCGACATCTGGCAGCAATGCCAACAACTCGCCTGCCGCTTGCGCCGGCACCAGCCCGTCGAGGCCAGCGAACAGATGCAATTGCGGACCGCGGAACGATTGCAGTGCCTGTCGTGTATCCAGTTGCGCAAGCACTTGCAGACCACTCAGCAGCACTGGCGCGGCGGTATTCGGCGCGCCACCGAGCAACAACCGCGACAAGCCACGCGGGTCTTCGGCGCCTTGGGCGCAGAGCAGTGAAAAACGTTTCAACGTCGCGCGCGGATCGGCTCCACATCCCGCCAGAAACGCATCGAAGGTTTCCCCGGACATGGCGTTTGACCATTGTTCATGCGCGACAAAAGAAGCGTTGCTGGCCAGGGTGAACAGACCACAGCAGCGATCGCCACGCCGGGCCGCCAGTTCGCAGGCGAGCATGCCGCCCAATGACCAACCGCCAAGCCAGGCGTCTTGCGACAATGTCGAATCAAGCTCTTCGAGCCACTCTTCAGGATCGCTCGAGTCCAGCTCCGGCAACGGCTCGATCTCGACGTGCAGGTGTTCATCCAGGCCGCGCAAGGCCGCCGCCAAAGGCTCCAGCGGTGAAACACCAAGGCCCCAGCCGGGCAGCAGAATCAGTCGATCACGCATGCTTCGGCTCCGGTCCCAGTTGTTGAAAACAATCGGCCAGTCCATTTAACAATAGCTGTACCTGGGCCTCGCTGTGGGCAGCACTGAGCGTGACCCGCAGTCGGGCACTGCCGGCGGGTACGGTGGGCGGGCGAATCGCGGTCACCATCAACCCGCGCTCGCGCAGCATTTGCGAAAGGCGTACCGCACGCCCGGCATCGCCGATCATGATCGGCTGGATCGGCGTGAAGCTGTCCATGAGTTCCAGGCCAATCTGTTCGGCACCGTGGCGGAACTGGCGGATCAGCATCTGCAAATGCTCGCGGCGCCAGTGTTCACTGCGCAGCAATTCCAGGCTTTTCAACGTGGCACAGGCCAGCGCAGGTGGCTGACTGGTGGTGTAAATGTAGGGACGGGCAAACTGGATCAGACTTTCGATCAGCTCTTCGCTGCCAGCCACAAAAGCCCCCGCCGTACCGAAAGCCTTGCCGAGGGTGCCGACCAGTACGGGAACGTCATCCTGGCTCAAGCCGAAGTGTTCGACGATACCGCCACCGTTGGCACCCAGCGGTCCAAAACCATGGGCATCGTCGACCATCAACCAGGCGCCTTTGGCCTTGGCTTCTCGGGCCAGCGCTGGCAAGTCGGCGATATCGCCGTCCATGCTGAACACGCCGTCGGTGACGACCAGCGTATTGCCGGTGGCTTTTTCCAGGCGCTTGGCCAGGCTCACCGGGTCGTTGTGCAGATAGCGGTTGAACCGCGCGCCGGACAACAGCCCCGCGTCGAGCAGAGACGCATGATTGAGCCGGTCTTCGAGCACCGTATCACCCTGCCCCACCAGCGCCGTGACCGCGCCGAGGTTGGCCATGTAACCGGTGGTGAACAGCAGCGCGCGCGGGCGACCGGTCAGGTCGGCCAACGCTTCTTCCAGGGCATGGTGCGGGGCGCTATGGCCGATGACCAGATGTGATGCCCCTCCACCCACACCCCACTTCGACGCGCCAGCACGCCAGGCTTCGATCACTTGCGGATGATTGGCCAGGCCCAGGTAATCGTTATTACAGAACGCCAGCAACGGCTGGCCATCGACCACCACTTGCGGCCCCTGCGGGCTTTCAAGCAGCGGGCGCTGGCGATAGAGATTTTCGGCACGACGGGCAGCAAGGCGTGCGGCGAGATCGAAAGACATGCAGGCCTCGAAGTTCAGATCACAGAAATCAAAATGAATGCGATCCCTGTGGGAGCGAGCTTGCTCGCGATGGCGGCTTCACATTCAACATTGATGTCGACGGACCTGACGCTATCGCGAGCAAGCTCGCTCCCACGGGGGTTTTGCATTCATTCAGTGGACGCAGTGGTTGCTCAAACCGCCGCGTTATAGAACTGCTCGCTGCTCTTCTGCTCCACCAGCGCCTGTTCGATCGCTGCCTGATGCACCTCGTCGGCGTGCTCTTCGCGGGCTTCCGGCAGGATGCCCAGACGCGAGAACAGTTGCATGTCCTTGTCGGCCTGCGGGTTGGCGGTGGTCAGCAGTTTTTCACCGTAGAAAATCGAGTTGGCACCGGCGAAGAACGCCAGGGCCTGCATCTGTTCGTTCATGGCTTCGCGGCCGGCGGACAGGCGCACGTGGGATTGCGGCATCAGGATGCGCGCGACCGCGAGCATGCGGATGAAATCGAACGGGTCGACGTCGTCGGCATTTTCCAGCGGCGTACCGGCGACTTTCACCAGCATGTTGATCGGCACCGACTCCGGGTGCTCCGGCAGGTTGGCCAGCTGGATCAGCAGATTGGCGCGGTCGTCCAGCGACTCGCCCATGCCGAGAATGCCACCGGAGCAGATCTTCATCCCCGAGTCACGCACATACGCCAGGGTTTGCAGGCGCTCGCTGTAGGTGCGGGTGGTGATGATGCTGCCGTAGAACTCCGGCGAGGTATCGAGGTTGTGGTTGTAGTAGTCGAGGCCGGCCTTGGCCAGCGCTTCGGTCTGCTCCTGATCCAGGCGACCGAGGGTCATGCAGGTTTCCAGGCCCAGGGCCTTCACGCCTTCGACCATCTTCAGTACGTAGGGCATGTCCTTGGCCGACGGGTGTTTCCACGCCGCGCCCATGCAGAAGCGGGTCGAACCGATGGCTTTGGCGCGAGTGGCCTCTTCGAGAACCTTCTGCACTTCCATCAGTTTTTCTTTTTCCAGGCCGGTGTTGTAGTGACCGGACTGCGGACAATATTTGCAATCTTCCGGGCAGGCGCCGGTTTTGATCGACAGCAGGGTCGACACCTGGACGCGGTTGGCGTCGAAATGCGCACGGTGCACCGTCTGCGCCTGGAACAGCAGGTCATTGAATGGTTGAACGAAGAGTGCTTTGACTTCGGCCAAAGTCCAGTCATGACGCAGGGTTGCAGTGGTGCTGGCACTCATGGGCGTTTCCTTTGAATTATGCTTTGGCTGGCGGCTGGTAATGGAATTTCACAGCCGCTTCACAGATGTTTCGGCATATTTAAGGAAGAGCGATGCGCTGTCAACCACGATACAAAGGACCGGTTTACATCTGGTTAAAAAACAAACAATCATGCTTGTTGTGCGATGAAACGGCCGACGGCATCCCTCCTGTCTGCACAGCCTGCGAAATCGAGTTGCCCTGGCTCGGCGATCACTGCCAGACCTGCGCCCTGCCGCTCCCGGCCGCGGGCCTGACCTGCGGCCATTGTCTGAAGCAGCCACCGGCCTTCGAACAAGTAATTGCACCCTGGACCTACAGCTTTCCCGTAGACAGCCTGATCACCCGCTTCAAACACAACGCAAAGTGGCCATTTGGCCGCCTGCTCGCCGAACTTCTTGCTCAATACCTGCAACATCGCTTCGAAGACGATCTGCTGCGACCTCATGCGCTGATCCCGGTGCCGCTGGCCAACCGACGCCTGCGCCAGCGCGGATTCAACCAGGCGGCGATGCTGGCTCACTGGTTGAGTACCAGTCTTGATATTCCTTGTGACGAACGATTGCTACTACGAACCCAGGACACCGACGCCCAACAGGCCTTGAACGCCGAAGCCCGCCGAAACAACCTGCGCAATGCTTTCGCCCTGGCGCCAGGCGCGGTCGTCAATGGCCGGCACCTGGCCCTGATCGACGACGTTCTGACCACCGGCGCCACGGCCCAGGCCCTGGCTCGCCTGCTGATAGAGGCCGGTGCGGCGAGGGTCGACGTCTATTGCCTGGCCCGCACGCCAAAACCCGGCGAGACACTCTGACTTGACTCACGCGGCCCAAGCGGCCAACGTCCTCACCATCGTCACCACCCAAAGCGACTTGCCATGTCTTTGCCAACCTTGCTGTCCCAGCACATTGTCCGCCGTCCGCAGCGCATCGCCCTGCTGCAGCACATCGCCGAACAAGGCTCGATCACCCGCGCGGCAAAAAGCGCGGGCCTGAGCTACAAAGCTGCCTGGGATGCGATCGATGAGCTGAACAACCTGGCGCAGAAGCCGCTGGTGGAGCGGATTGTCGGCGGCAAGGGCGGCGGCGGTGCGCGCCTGTCCAACGAAGGTGAGCGGGTGTTGCGCCTGTACCAGAAGCTGCAAGCCTTGCAGGCCCAGGTACTGGAAGCTGCTGAAGACGCGAGCGACCTCGACCTGCTCGGGCGTCTGATGCTGCGTACCAGCGCGCGCAACCAGTTGCACGGCAAGGTGGCGGCGATCGAACCTCAGGGGCGCAACGACCTGATTCGCCTCGAAGTCGCCGAAGGCGTGATCGTCGACGCGCAGATCACCCACGACAGCACCGAGCGCCTGGAGCTGCAAATCGGCACCGAAGTCGTGGCATTGATCAAGGCCGGCTGGCTCGATGTGCTGGAAATCGATTCAGCCGAAACGCCGGGAAACAATTGCTTCAGTGGCACCATCGAGAAGATTCTCGACGCAGACGATGGCCCCAGCGAAGTGCGCATCACCCTGCCCAACGGCCTGACGCTCTGCGCCCTGGACGAACCGAGTCATTTGCAAGCGTTGGGGCTGACGGGCGGCAAGCCGGTGCGCGTGGAGTTTTCGCCGTCCAGGGTACTGCTGGGCACGCCGCTTTAAGCAAAACTGCAACAAAAGGTTCATTACTCACCATTAAGGTGTCTGCAAAACCGCAGGGAGCCTGAAATGAGCCTATTAGAAGAAAACCAGTCCACCGACCTCGAAACCATGGTCGGCCTCAGTCGTCGCAGCTTCATCAGCGCAGGTGCCCTGTGCGGCGCGGCGATGTTCCTCGGCGGCAACCTGCTGAGCCGCAGCGTGATGGCAGCCAGCGTCAGCGCCGGTAACAGCCAGTTGTTGGGTTTCGACAGTATTGCCGCCGCCACCAGCGACACCATCACCCTGCCACCGGGCTACAAGTCCTCGGTGCTGATCAGCTGGGGCCAGCCCCTGCACAAGGACGGCCCGGCGTTCGACCCGAGCGGCAACGGCAGCGCCGAGCATCAGGAAGCCCAGTTCGGCGACAACAACGACGGCATGAGCCTGTTCGAATTTCCGGGCGAAAAAGACCGGGCGCTGATGGCGATCAACAACGAATACACTAACTACCGCTACCTCTACGCCCACGGCGGCATGCCGCAATCGGCAGAGGAAGTGCGCAAGGCACTGGCCTGCGAAGGTGTGTCGGTAATTGAAGTGCAACGCAAGAACGGCCACTGGCAGTTCGTCCAGGGCTCGCGCTACAACCGCCGCATTCACGGCAACGCACCGATCAGCCTGAGCGGCCCGGCCGCCGGACATGCCCTGCTGAAAACCGCCGCCGATCCCCACGGCAAGAACGTTCTCGGCACCTTCCAGAACTGCGCCAACGGCAAGACGCCGTGGGGCACCTATTTGACCTGTGAAGAGAACTTCACCGACTGCTTCGGCAGCAGCAACGCCGAGCAGAAATTCGACCCGGCGCAAAAACGCTACGGCGCGGTGGTGACCAGCAAAGAAATCAACTGGCATCAACACGACGAGCGCTTCGACCTGGCCAAGAACCCCAACGAACTCAACCGTCACGGCTGGGTGGTGGAAATCGATCCATTCGATCCGCAGTCGACGCCGGTCAAACGCACGGCCCTCGGCCGCTTCAAACACGAAAACGCCGCCCTGGCCGAAACCGGCGATGGCCATGCCGTGGTGTACATGGGCGACGACGAGCGCGGCGAGTTCATCTACAAATTCGTCAGCCGCGACAAGATCGACCACAAGAACCCCAAGGCCAACCGCGACATTCTCGACCACGGCACGCTGTACGTGGCGCGTTTCGATGCAGGCGACGGCAACGCCGATCACCCGAAAGGCCAGGGTGAATGGATCGAACTGACCCACGGCAAAAACGGCATCGACGCCAGCAGCGGCTTTGCCGATCAGGCTGAAGTGCTGATTCACGCCCGTCTCGCCGCCAGTGTGGTGAAAGCCACGCGCATGGACCGGCCGGAATGGATCGTGGTCAGCCCCAAGGATGGCCAGGTTTACTGCACGCTGACCAACAACGCCAAGCGTGGCGAAGACGGGCAACCGGTGGGCGGGCCGAACCCGCGGGAGAAGAACGTCTACGGGCAGATCCTGCGCTGGCGCACCGAGCGCGACGATCACGCCTCGCACACCTTTGCCTGGGACCTGTTTGTAGTGGCCGGCAACCCGGGCGCACATGCCGGTACGCCAAAAGCCGGGTCGTCGAACATCACACCGCAGAACATGTTCAACAGCCCGGACGGCCTGGGCTTCGACAAGGCTGGACGCCTGTGGATTCTGACCGACGGTGATGTGAGCAACGCCGGAGACTTTGCCGGCATGGGCAACAACCAGATGCTCTGTGCCGACCCGGTAACCGGCGAGATTCGCCGCTTCATGGTCGGGCCGGTGGGCTGCGAGGTGACCGGGATCAGCTTCTCGCCGGACCAGAAAACCCTGTTTGTCGGGATCCAGCACCCGGGTGAAAACGGCGGCTCGACTTTCCCTGAGCATCTGCCCAATGGCAAGCCGCGGTCTTCGGTGATGGCCATCTCGCGTGAAGATGGCGGGATCGTCGGCGCCTGACAGGCCCTCATCGCGAGCAAGCTCGCTCCCACAGGATTGGCGCTGACTTGAAATCTGCGCAGAACCTTGTGGGAGCGAGCTTGCTCGCGATAGCGTCAGCGCAATCAACGCACATCTCAAGCCTACCCCCTAAAGCCCCGCCGTCTGCGCTACCATGCCTGGCCGGACGCAGCAGCCTGCTGCGCGCAGGAGTCAGCATGGCCCACCCGTTTGAAACCCTCACACCAGACCTCGTGCTCGATGCCGTCGAAAGCATCGGCTTTCTCAGCGACGCGCGCATCCTGGCGCTCAACAGCTACGAAAACCGCGTCTATCAAGTTGGTATCGAAGACGCCGAGCCACTGATCGCCAAGTTTTACCGGCCACAACGCTGGACCAACGAAGCGATTCTGGAAGAGCACCAGTTCACCGCCGAACTCGCCGACTGCGAGGTGCCGGTCGTGGCGCCGTTGATCCACAACGGTGAAACCCTGCACGAACACAACGGTTTCCGCTTCACCCTGTTCCCCCGCCGTGGTGGCCGCGCACCGGAGCCAGGCAACCTCGATCAGCTGTATCGCCTGGGCCAGTTGCTCGGACGCCTGCATGCGGTCGGCTCGACCCGACCGTTCGAGCACCGTGAAGCGTTGGCGGTGAAAAATTTCGGCCATGACTCACTCAATACTTTGCTCGACGGCAACTTCATCCCCCGCAGCCTGCTGCCGGCCTACGAATCGGTGGCCCGCGACCTGCTCAAGCGTGTGGAAGATGCCTACAGCAACACCCCGCACCAGAACATCCGCATGCACGGTGACTGCCACCCCGGCAACATGATGTGCCGCGACGAGATGTTCCATATCGTCGATCTCGACGATTGCCGCATGGGCCCGGCGGTTCAGGACATCTGGATGATGCTCGCCGGCGATCGTCAGGATTGCCTGAGCCAGCTGTCGGAACTGATGGACGGCTACAACGAATTCCACGACTTCGACCCGCGTGAACTGGCCTTGATCGAACCGCTGCGCGCCCTGCGCCTGATGCATTACAGCGCCTGGCTCGCCCGCCGCTGGGACGATCCGGCATTCCCCCGCAGTTTTCCGTGGTTCGGCACCGAGCGTTATTGGGGGGATCAGGTGTTGGCATTGCGCGAACAACTGGCGGCGCTCAACGAAGAGCCACTAAAGCTCTTCTGATTCACCCAAATCCCCCTGTAGGAGCGAGCTTGCTCGCGAAAAACGCAAGGGCAACGCGTTCATCCAGACGCACGCGTTATCGTTGACGTCCATCGCGAGCAAGCTCGCTCCTACAGTTATCCCTGTTCACAAATACCCAACCTATTCAGTCAGGACATTCGCAGACAAATCTCCTTACAATCCCCTCTTTGTTAGCTGCCTAAGCAAGGATTCTGCATGCAAGCCGCCAACCCGCGTCGCGGGTACATTCTGGGCCTGAGTGCCTACATCATCTGGGGACTTTTCCCACTTTATTTCAAAGCCATTGCCAGCGTGCCCGCCGTGGAAATCATCATCCACCGGGTGCTGTGGTCGGCGCTGTTCGGCGCCTTGTTGCTGATGGTCTGGAAGCATCCCGGGTGGTGGCGCGAGCTGCGGGAAAACCCGCGACGGCTGGCGATCCTGGCCCTGAGCGGCGCACTGATCGCGGCCAACTGGCTGACTTACGTCTGGTCGGTGAATAACGGACGCATGCTGGAGGCCAGCCTCGGTTACTACATCAACCCGTTGGTGAACGTGTTGCTGGGCATGCTGATCCTCGGCGAACGGCTGCGGCGCATGCAATGGATTGCCGTCGGTCTGGCGGCTGTGGGTGTGGCGCAGCAGGTCTGGCAAGTCGGCAGCCTGCCGTGGGTGTCGCTGGTGTTGGCACTGACCTTCGGTTTCTATGGCTTGATTCGCAAGCAGGCGCCGGTCAAGGCACTGCCGGGGCTGGTGGTGGAAACCTGGATGCTGGTGCCGATTGCCCTCGGTTGGTTGCTGCTCAATCCGACGGCCAGCAGCGCCCAGGCCGAATTCTGGACCACCTCCGAAGCCTGGTGGCTGGTGGCTGCAGGCCCGATCACACTGGTGCCGCTGGTCTGTTTCAACGCTGCCGCACGGCATTTGCCCTACACGACACTGGGCTTTCTTCAGTACCTGGCGCCCACCCTGGTATTGCTGCAAGCGGTACTGCTGTTTGGCGAGCACCTGTCGTCCAGCACCTTGGTAGCGTTCATGTTTATCTGGGCCGGTCTGGCGATTTACAGCGTCGATGCGTGGATAAGTTTGCGCCGCCGCAGCTGATCAAAAAACGCACAAACCTCTACAGGCCACGTTTCCCGTGGCCTGCACCATTCCTTCCCAAGGTTATCCACAGCGTGATCCCCGCCGATTGTGCGCAAGTGGCTGAAACTGCTGGTTTTTTGATCAGTTTCTGGCGAGCCCCGGCCGGCGTGGCCTGGCGGGGTGTCTCTACAGGTTATCCACAGGCCGGTGCACGTTTAACCTGGATAACCTGATCAGGGTTCACTGCGCAGCACCAATTCAACCATCAGGTCGTCAGCCAGGGTCTCCAGGCGCGATTGCAGCACGTCCAGCGACAGCGTCAGCGGGACGGCAAGAATCGCTTCGGCATGGAACAACGGCTCGCTGCTCATTGGTGCCGGGCGCACTTCGGTGACCAGTCGCTCCAGGTTTACTCCCTGCTCGCTCAACAAGCGTGTGATGTCACGCACGATTCCCGGACGATCATTGCCCACCAGTTCCATGGCGATCGGCTTCCAGGTGCAGGATTGTTCGATGCTGCTTTCGGCGACCAACACGCGAATACCCTGGGTGGATAAACCCTGCAGGGCATCGACCAATTCGTCGTAGGCCTCAGCCGGCACGCCCACCCGCAGGATGCCGGCGAATTGACCGGCCATGCGCGACATGCGGCTTTCCAGCCAGTTGCCGCCGTGCTCGGCAATGCATTGGGCAATGCGCTCGACTTGCCCGGGCTTGTCCGGAGCAAAAACGGTGAGTACGAGATGGTCCATGGCGCAGCCCTCTGGTCATGTTTTTTGTTATGGAAAAACAAGTATAGGCAAGGGTTGAATCTGCGCAGACAGGTCCGGTGCCTTCGCGAGCAGGCTCGCTCCCACAATGATTGCGCGGGCCTTTGTGGGAGCGGGCTTGCTCGCGAATGCAGGTACCACCGATCCGACACGCACAACAAATCGTGTACAAGTTTTGATATTTAACTGGAACAATCCAATGGTT
Organism: Pseudomonas sp. Pseusp10; assembly: GCF_059492225.1. Lineage (NCBI taxonomy): Bacteria > Pseudomonadati > Pseudomonadota > Gammaproteobacteria > Pseudomonadales > Pseudomonadaceae > Pseudomonas > Pseudomonas sp. Pseusp10. The sequence continues at coordinate 107,350 of NZ_CP168528.1, forward strand.
TTTTGAGAACATCACGCCCCCCGACGTGACCGCAATGCGTCATGGGGTCGCAGAACGACGTAATTAGTCTAATTTTCACAACCGCAATTCATCATGTAGTATGCCGCAGCGCGCACTACATAATGTTGGATCGATGTCTGCCGCAGGCACGTTCGCAACCCTGAAAGCCCTGTCAGCAAGGCCCCAAGCCGTTGATTGGTCCCAACCCAGCCGCCTGTCATGGGCATGTACTGGTAGAGGGGTTTGTGGTTTAAATGGCCAAAGGCTTCATTGTTAAATTGAAGAGCTGAAAAGCGAAATAGCTGAGCAGAGTGAGGCAAGCAATGACTGAACACGTTCAAGTCGGTGGCCTGCAGGTCGCCAAAGTCCTGTTCGACTTCGTGAACAACGAAGCCATTCCCGGTACCGGCCTCACCGCCGATAAGTTCTGGGCCGGTGCCGACAAGGTCATTCATGACCTGGCGCCGAAGAACAAAGCCCTACTCGCCAAACGCGATGATTTCCAGGCTCGTATCGATGGCTGGCACCAAACACGTGCCGGCCAGGCGCACGACGCCGTGGCCTATAAAGCCTTCCTGCAAGACATCGGTTATCTGCTGCCAGAAGCGGCCGATTTCCAGGCAACGACGCAAAACGTCGATGACGAAATCGCCCGCATGGCCGGCCCACAGCTCGTGGTGCCGGTCATGAACGCCCGCTTCGCGCTCAATGCCTCGAACGCCCGCTGGGGCTCGCTGTACGATGCACTCTACGGCACCGACGCCATCAGCGAAGCCGACGGCGCGGAAAAAGGCAAAGGCTACAACAAGGTTCGCGGCGACAAGGTCATTGCCTTCGCCCGCGCCTTCCTCGACGAATCGGCGCCTTTGGCGGCCGGCTCCCACGTCGATTCCACCGGCTACAAGATCGTCGACGGCAAACTGGTGGTCGCCCTTAAAGGCGGCAGCAACACCGGCCTGCGCAACGACGCGCAACTGATCGGTTTCCAGGGCGATGCCGCTGCACCGACCGCGATCCTGCTGAAAAACAACGGCCTGCATTTCGAAATCCAGGTCGACGCCAGCACCCCGGTCGGCCAGACCGACGCAGCCGGCGTCAAAGACATCCTGATGGAAGCCGCACTGACCACCATCATGGACTGCGAAGACTCCGTCGCCGCCGTCGATGCCGATGACAAGGTGGTGATCTACCGCAACTGGCTCGGCCTGATGAAGGGCGATCTGTCGGAAAGCGTCGCCAAGGGCGGCCAGACTTTTACCCGTACCATGAACGCCGACCGCACCTACACCGCAGTCGATGGCAGTCAACTGAGCCTGCACGGTCGTTCGTTGCTGTTCGTACGTAACGTCGGTCACCTGATGACCATCGATGCCATCCTCGACAGTCAAGGCAACGAAGTGCCGGAAGGCATTCTCGACGGCCTGGTGACCTGCCTGTCGGCGATCCACAACCTCAACGGCAACAGCTCGCGCAAGAACAGCCGCACCGGCTCGGTCTATATCGTGAAGCCGAAGATGCACGGCCCTGAAGAAGCGGCGTTCACCAACGAGCTGTTCGGTCGCATCGAAGACGTGCTGGGCCTGCCACGCAACACCCTCAAAGTCGGGATCATGGACGAGGAGCGTCGTACCACGATCAACCTCAAGGCCTGCATCAAGGCGGCGAGCGAGCGTGTGGTGTTCATCAACACCGGTTTCCTCGACCGCACGGGCGATGAAATCCACACCTCCATGGAAGCCGGCCCGATGGTGCGCAAGGCGGACATGAAGGCAGAGAAATGGATCGGCGCCTACGAGAACTCCAACGTCGATATCGGTCTGAGCACCGGCCTGCAAGGTCGCGCGCAGATCGGTAAAGGCATGTGGGCCATGCCGGACCTGATGGCTGCGATGCTCGAACAGAAAATCGCTCACCCACTGGCCGGTGCCAACACCGCCTGGGTGCCATCACCGACCGCCGCTGTGCTGCACGCGCTGCACTACCACAAGGTTGACGTGTTCGCCCGTCAGGCCGAACTGGCCAAGCGTGCCCACGCTTCGGTGGACGACATCCTGACCATCCCGCTGGCGGTGAACCCGCAGTGGACCGCCGAACAGATTCAGAACGAACTGGACAACAACAGCCAGGGCATTCTCGGTTACGTGGTGCGCTGGATCGACCAGGGCGTTGGTTGCTCGAAAGTGCCGGACATCAACGACGTCGGCCTGATGGAAGACCGTGCAACGCTGCGTATTTCCAGCCAGCACATCGCCAACTGGCTGCGTCACGGCATCGTCACCGAAGATCAGGTCATGGAAAGCCTCAAGCGCATGGCGCCGGTGGTTGACCGCCAGAACGCCGGTGATGCGCTGTACCGTCCGCTGGCCCCGAACTTCGACAGCAACATTGCCTTCCAGGCAGCCCTCGAACTGGTGGTCGAAGGCACCAGGCAGCCAAACGGCTACACCGAGCCGGTTCTACACCGTCGGCGTCGCGAGTTCAAGGCGAAGAACGGGTTGTAAACCAGCTCCCTCCACAGCAATCCCCCGGTTGAAAAACCGGGGGATTTTTGTTTCTGCTTCCTGCAAATGCAGAACTATCTCCTGAAACGCAACGCGTTTGCAGCGATGTGGTGGCCTATTCTCGATGCATTCATGAACAAGGCAATTCCAAGGACCGTGATGATGAGAGCAAACAGTTTTTCGCCACCAATGGGTTCGTCGAGTACATACCACGAGGTCAAAATACCCGATATCGGAACAATCACTGACAACGGTGCAACCTGGCTCGCCGGATACTTCTCAATCATTCGGTTCCAAACCCAATACCCGAATACCGTCGCCACATAGGCCTGGAACAAGACAGATGCCAGCACCGGAGCAGTTATGTCCGTTAGCAACGACTGGAAAGGTGCCGCTCCCTTGACCCAGTAAGTCATCAGATATAGAGGCGGTGTTGCATACAGACTCGACCAAACGACAAAGGAAAATATATCAACCACCTTGCTTTTTTTAACCAGCACATTGCACAAACTCCAGAACAATGCACCGAGGAGTATCAGAAAAAGGCCAATGCTTTCGGCATAACCGTCCGTTACATGAATAATGAACATCAGCCCCAGCAACGCCATGAGAATACCAGCCACGTGTATTCCCGTCATTTTCTCCCCAAACAGCAATACTCCCCAGATGACCGTGAAAAATGCACTGAATTGCAAGAGCAAAGATGTCACGCCGGCACTGACACCAAGAAACATGCCATAGTTCATCAGCCAGCACATTCCGATACCAAACAACAAACCGTAGACTATAGTTACAAAAGTACTGACACCCTTCGGTTTCGGGATGAAGAACACCAATGGCAATGCACAGAAAGTAAAACGCAACGCTGTCAATATGAACGGATCGATACCGTCAAGACTGATATCAATTACCGTATAATTACTGCCCCACATGACTGTCACACCGATAATAAGTACAAGATCGCGAAATTCAATTTTCTTTATCATATCGTCCTCATTGCGACACACAACCACACAATCCAGGAAGAGTAATGACCTTTGTCGGTATTTTATTTGCAGGAACTAGCCGCAGACTGAATACACGACAACCATCGGCATACTCAAGCCACTAAAAAGCGGAGTGCCAAACTGGTAACCTGGATAGTGCTACGACAGATTTTATCAAACCAGGCACAACATCAAATAAATGCCTGCATTGGTTTTCAAGAAGCGCACGATAACTGAATAATCGAAAGAAGAAACAAGCTATTTGTGAGTAGGTTTTTCGCAGACAAATCAGATAAACCTAATTACAAGTTAAACTCACCAAAATAATTATAAGCCGTAACTAACAATTACAGGAATCCAGTTATTTAATGCCCAATTCGCGCTTTACCAGTGTCAACAAGTGCCCGGCATCAATCGGCTTGAGCAGAAAATCCACCACGCTCAAATGCATCGCGGCGATCGCATCCTTTATGTCGGCGTCACCCGAGACAATGATGATTGGCAATACGGCCCTTTCCGATTTGCGTACCTGACGGATCAGGTCCAAACCATCGACGTGGCCCATCCGCAGATCGGTGATCAGTAAACCGATCGAGGGCTTTTTGATCTCTGCCTCGGCCACCAGGATCTTCAGTGCCGCTTCGCCACTGGCCGCCGTCATGCAGCGAATGCCCTCCGACGCGAGGATCTCTGACAGTAGCGCCCGGGCGTCTTCATCGTCGTCGACGATCAGCACCCGTTGCTGCGGCAGGTCAGGTTCCAGCATGACGGCACTCAGCGCTTCGCGCTCGGCGTCGCTCAAAATATCGTGGTCGGACATGGCTTTCCCTATATGTTCAATACAAATCCCTGGCACAGCGGTGAGACATCGATAAGCAGACCATCAATGTGCACCTCGTCGGATAATAGTCCAATAGGGGAGTAGAGAGGCTTTTCGCACACTTGCGTAGGGTTCTTCCGACATTTCAGCGCGCTAACCGCCTACCTAGACTTACGTCCAATGGGCACCCCGGCCACAGGGGTCGACCATGTCAGGGTCATCCGACAACAACAATTCAAAAAAAGACTGCGGTAATGGTTATGAGTAAAGCGGACGCCTTCACACAGGCAGGGAAAACCGCGGTGTTGCAGAACATCCAGGGCACGTTGCAATTCCTTCAGCGCTTCCCCCCCTTCAACCAGATGGAACACGCACACCTGGCGTATCTGGTCGAGCAATGTCAGCTGCGTTTTTACGCCCCCGGCGAGAGCATCATCAAACCCGCCGACGGCCCGGTCGAGCACTTCTATATCGTCAAGCAAGGCCGGGTCGTGGGCGAGCGTCCGCATACGGCAAAAGGTGGCACCGAAACGGTCTTCGAAATTACCACTGGCGAGTGTTTTCCCCTCGCTGCGTTGTTGGGTGAACGGGCAACCCGCACCGAGCACCTTGCCGGCGAAGACACCTTCTGCCTGCAACTGAATAAACCGGCGTTCATCCGCCTGTTTTCGCTATCGGACACCTTCCGCAACTTCGCCCTGCGCTGCGTTAGCAGCCTGCTGGACCAGGTCAACCAGCAAGTGCAGCAAAAAGCCGTGGAAACCCTCGGCACCCAATATTCGCTCAATACCCGACTGGGTGAATTGGCCATGCGCCACCCGGTGTCATGTGCCCCGCAGACACCCTTGCGCGAAGCCGTGACGTTGATGCACGAACAACAGGTTGGCAGCATCGTGGTGGTCGATGAACTTAAGGCACCGCTGGGGATTTTCACCCTGCGCGACCTGCGTCAGGCCGTGGCCGACGGCAGCAGTGATTTCAATGAAGCCATCGAAAGGCACATGACCCGGGCGCCGTTTTTCCTGTCGCCGGATCACAGTGCCTTCGACGCGGCGATTGCCATGACCGAGCGTCACATCGCCCATGTCTGCCTGGTCAAGGACCAACGCTTGTGTGGCGTAGTCTCGGAGCGCGATCTGTTTTCCCTGCAACGGGTCGACCTGGTGCACCTGGCGCGCACCATCCGCAACGCGCAGAAGGTGGAAATCCTGGTGGCGCTGCGGGGCGAAATCGGTCAACTGGTCGAGCGCATGCTGGCCCACGGCGCGTCTTCGACGCAGATCACCCACATCATCACCTTGCTCAACGACCACACCGTGTGCCGGGTGATCGAACTGACCCTGGCCGAAAAAGGCGACCCCGGCGTGCCGTTCAGCTGGCTGTGTTTCGGCAGCGAAGGCCGTCGCGAGCAGACCCTGCATACCGATCAGGACAACGGCATTCTGTTCGAGGCCAAGGATGCCGCCCATGCCGCCGAGATTCGCGGCAAGTTGTTGCCCATTGCCCAGCAGATCAACCAGAGCCTGGCGCTGTGCGGCTTCACGTTGTGCAAGGGCAATATCATGGCCGGCAACCCCGAGCTGTGCCTGTCCCGGGTCGAATGGGCGCGGCGCTTTGCGGCGTTTATCCGCGAGGCAACCCCGGAGAACCTGCTGGGCTCGAGCATCTATTTCGATTTGCGCGTGGTCTGGGGCAGCGAGCAAGGCTGTGAGCAGTTGCGTCGGGGCATTCTCGATCAGGTCGGCGACAACCGTTTGTTCCAGCGCATGATGGCCGAGAATGCGCTGCGCAATCGCCCGCCCGTAGGGCGTTTCCGCGAATTCGTGCTGGCGCGCAAAAATGGCGAGAAGGCCACCCTGGATTTGAAAGTTCAGGGCCTGACCCCGTTTGTCGATGGTGCCCGGTTACTGGCCCTGGTCCATGGCATTGAGGCCAACAACACGCTGGAGCGTTTTCGCCAGTTGGTCGCCAAAGAGGTCATCGACCCCCTGGACGGTGCCGCGTACGAGGAGGCCTATCACTTCATCCAGCAAACCCGCATGCAGCAACATCAACTACAGACCCGGGAGAACTTTCCCTATTCCAATCGGGTCGATCCCGACAGCCTCAATCATCTGGACCGGCGCATCCTGCGTGAGTCTCTGCGTCAGGCCCAACGCCTGCAGAGCAGCCTGACCTTGCGGTATCAGTTATGAGCCTGTTTTCATGGCTGCGCCCACCGAGCCCCACCCTGCCCGCCGACCTGCAACATCGCCTGGAACGCTTGCCGGCCGCTGCCGCCTTGGGCGAATGCAGCCTGCGTGAGCAGCGCTGGGTGGTGCTCGATCTGGAAACCACCGGGTTGAACCTGAACAAGGACCGCGTGTTGTCCATCGGCGCGGTGGTGATCGAGGACGGGGCCATCGACTTTCGCCAGCAGTTCGAACGCACCCTGCAATATCCACAAGTGAAACTCGGCCCCAGCGTGCTGATCCACGGCATTGGCCCCAGCGCCATTGCAGCGGGCAGCGACCCGGCGCAAGCGCTGCTCGACTTGATGGAATACATCGGTGAAAGTCCGGTGCTGGCCTTCCACGCGCCGTTTGACCAACACATGCTCGGACGTGCGCTGAAAGATCATCTGGGTTTCAAGTTGCAGCACCCGTTTCTGGATGTGGCGGACATTGCACCGCTGCTATGCCCGCAAGCACACATTCGCGAGGCCGGGCTGGACGATTGGATCGACTGGTTCAAGCTCGAAGTCTTCGAACGCCACCACGCCAGCGCCGACGCCCTGGCCACCGCTGAACTGGCGCTGATCCTGTTCAGCCGCGCGCGGCAGCAGCAGATTCATAGCCCGTTGAATCTGCAACAGCGGTTGAGTCAGTGGAAGCGTCGGCAACAAGCCCCGTCCTTCTGATCCATACGCCATCCCTGTAGGAGCGAGCTTGCTCGCGAAAAATCGTCAGGCACCTCGGTCTTGCCAGAAAAACGCGTCATCGTTGGCGATTTTCGCGAGCAAGCTCGCTCCTACAAAGGCCGTCGCCAGATTCTCACCCGACCAACGCCAATTGCTTACCTCCCTTGCCTCTGCGACAATCGCGAACAATTCTCGTTAGTTAATATTTCCCAATCGGTGATGCGGCGTGTCGTCAGTTCCTAGCCCTCAAAGTGAGCTCGTCGGTGCGTTATATCGCGACCATCGCGGTTGGCTATTGGCCTGGCTTCGACGCAACGTAGCCTGCCCACAGCGGGCCGAAGACCTGAGCCAGGACACTTTCGTGCGCTTGCTGGGCCGTGAGGAACTGAAGGAACCGCGCGAGCCGCGGGCGTTTCTGGTGGCGATTGCCAAGGGCCTGCTGTTCGATTATTTCCGTCGCGCCGCCCTGGAACAGGCCTATCTCACCGAGCTGATGCTGATTCCCGAAGCCGAACAACCGTCGGCGGAAGAACAGCAAATAATCCTCGAAGACCTGAAAAACATCGACCGTTTGCTCGGCAAGCTTTCCAGCAAGGCCCGGGCGGCGTTTCTCTACAACCGTCTCGACGGCCTCGGCCATGCGGAAATCGCCGAGCGCCTGGGGGTGTCGGTGCCGCGAGTGCGCCAGTACCTGGCCCAAGGCATTCGCCAGTGCTACATCGCGCTGTACGGTGAGCCGACATGAATCCCGTCAGTTCCAAACCGGTATCGGCCAACGTGCTGGATGCGGCGATTGCCTGGCAGTTGTCCATGGACGGCGCCAACCCGGTAGTGCGCGAAGAATTCGCCAAGTGGCACGCGGCCCACGAAGAGCACGCCCGCGCCTGGCGCCAGTTGGGCATGCTCGACCAGCGTTTCAGCGTGGCCAGCGGCCCGGCCCGCACTGCCCTGCTGCAATCGCGAGAAGGCATTCGTCGGCGGGTGCGCAAGCTGGGCAACGGTGTAGCCAGTGTCGTTGCCGCGATCGGCCTGGCCCTGTTCGCCGGGGAGCGTTACCTGCCGATCGACTATTGGCTGGCCGACCAGCGCACCGCCGTGGGTGAGCAGCGCACCCTGCGCCTGGCTGATGGCACGCTGGTCAATCTCAACACCCACAGTGCCCTGGATGTGCGCTTCGATGAAAAGCAGCGGCGCATCGTGCTGCAGGAAGGTGAAATCCTGGTTGAAACCGGCCATGGCGATCCCCGGCCGTTCATCGTCGAGACCCGTGAAGGCAGCATGCGCGCGCTGGGTACGCGGTTTCTGGTCAGGCGCGAGGAAGATGGAACGCGCTTGAGCGTATTGCAGTCAGCGGTGGCGGTTCACCCTGAGTCCAGCCCTGACGAACAGGTTCTGCGCGAAGGCCAGCAGGCGCTGATCCGCAACAACGGCCTGGGTCCGGTTGGGGCCATCAACCTCGGCGCGGATGCCTGGACCCGCGGCATGCTGGTGGTGGACAACACGCGGCTGGAAGATCTGGTGCATGAAATCGGCCGCTACCGACCCGGTTACGTCGGCGTCGCACCGGAAGTGGCCGACCTGCGCATCACCGGCAGCTTCCCGCTGCGCGACACCGACCTGGCACTCAATGCCCTGTTGCCGACCTTGCCTGTGCAGATCGAACAGCACACACAATGGTGGGTGAAGGTGGTGGCCAAGGCCGACAACAAACTCTGAAAAGCTTTGTGCCTGATCAGCCGCTATCGCGAGCAAGCTCGCTCCCTCATTTTGAAATGCATTCCAATGTGGGAGCGAGCTTGCTCGCGATGACGGCCTACGACTCCCCACAAAAACCGGTTTGACCCAATACCAGCCGCAACCGACTTCTGAATCGAAATAATTTTCATCCCGCCCTATCACTTTTTGATTTTCGTTCGGCACACAGGCAATTGAGAAATATTTCCATTCAGGAGCCGCTGTATGCCCCGTTCGCTAGACTCCCTGATACGCCGCAGCTTGCTGGCGGTCGCGATTGCCCTTTGTACCCCTTTGGCCAGCAGCCAACTGGTCGCCGCTGAACAGGCGTCCAGCGTCCACGCCTACAACCTGCCGGCCGCACCACTGGCCAGCACCCTGAACCAGATTGCCAGCCAGGCAGGTTTGGCTCTGTCGTTGAATCCATCCCTGGCGGCAGGCAAGACCTCGGCCCCGGTCAAAGGCCAGTTCGACGCGGCCGGTGCCCTGCGCGAAGCCCTGCGTGGCACCGGCCTGCAACTGGAGCAGAGCAATGCGGGCACCTACAGCCTGGTGGCCGTGCCCGAGGGGGTGATGGACCTGCCGGCAACCAGCGTGATTGGCGTGGAAGATACTGAAAGTGCCTGGGGCCCGGTACAAGGCTACACGGCCAAGCGCACCGCCGCCGGCACCAAGACCGACACCGCGCTGGTCGAAGCACCGCGTTCGATTTCGGTCGTCACTCGCGAGCAAATGGACGACCGCAATGTACACACCCTCGATGATGCCGTGCGCTACCTGCCGGGCATCACCGCCAGCAGTTTCGGCAGCGACACCCGCACCGACTGGTTGCGCGTGCGGGGTTTCGAACCGACTCAATTCCTCGACGGCCTGCCACTGCCCAAAGGTGTGTACGCCAACCCGAAACAGGAAACCTGGAACCTCGACCGCCTGGCGCTGTTGCGCGGCCCGGCCTCATCCGTGTACGGCCAGACCCCGCCGGGCGGCCTGCTGGACATGGTCAGCCGTCGCCCAAGCGCCGAAGCCAGCAGCGAGATCCAGTTGCAATACGGCAGCGACAATCATCGCCAGATCAACTTCGCCAGCACCGGCAAGATCGACGACGAAGGCCAGTTCCTCTACAGCCTCAGCGGCGTCTTGCGCGACGGCGGCACGCCGATCGACCACATCGATGACAAGCGCTACAACATTGCGCCGAGTCTGACCTGGAACATCGACGAAGACACCAGGTTCACCCTGCTCACGCAGTTCACCCGTGACGATACCGGTATCACCAGTCAGTTCTATCCGATCCAGGGCACCAAGATCGACATGCCGTTCGGCGAAATCTCCCACCACAAGAACCTGGGTGATCCGAACTACGACTTCTACGACCGTACCTATTACGCGCTGGGTTATGCCTTCGAACATCGCCTGAACGATGTCTGGCAGTTCCGGCAGAACTTGCGCTACACCAAGTCGGAGCTGTCGTTCCAGGCCGTGACCGTCAACAGCTACAACCCTGACTTTGCCAACCTCGGGTTTGTCGTCGACGATCAAGGCAACACCGGCCGTGGCACCACCAATGTCGACGAAGACATCGCCCAACTCGCCGTAGACAACAACTTCCAGGGCGACTTCGTCACTGGCGACGTCACTCACACCTTGCTGATCGGCCTGGACCACCAACGCAACACCACCAACTTCCTGTCGATCTTCGGTACCGCGCCGGGCATCAACGTCAACAACCCGATCTACGGTTTGCCGATCGAGCGTCCGGCACGCTCCACGGCCTTCTACGACTACGAACAGAAGACCCTGCAAACCGGCCTGTACATCCAGGACCAGATGACCTTCGACCAATGGCGCCTGACCCTCGGTGGTCGTGAAGACTGGGTCCACACCGGAACCACGTTCTTCAACAAGGGCGATGCCACCAACACCGAACGCGACAAGAACTTCAGCGGTAACGCGGCGATCAGCTACGTGTTCGACTCGGGCTTCGTGCCTTACCTGTCCTACGCCGAATCGTTCCAGCCGACCAGCAATGCCGTCGCCTCGCCGACCGAGTCGTTCAAACCGACCGAAGGCAAGCAATGGGAACTGGGTATCAAGTACCAGCCACCGGGCAGCAACACGCTGCTGACGGCGGCCGTGTATGACCTGACCCAGAAAAACGTTTCCGTCACCAACAACGTGGGCAACGTGACAGTCACCAGCCAGACCGGCGAAGTGAAAGTCAAAGGCCTGGAGCTGGAAGCCGTTTCCGACGTGACCGAAAACCTCAAGGTCACCGCCGCGTACACCCTGGCCAAATCCGAAGTGCAAGATGGCATTTACAAGGGCAATCGCCTGCAGCTGATGCCTAACCAGCAAGCGTCGGTGTGGGGCGACTACACCTGGCACAACGGCGTGCTGGACGGCTTCGGCATCGGCGCCGGCGCGCGCTACACCGGCAACACCTACGGCGACCAGGCTAACACCTGGCTGGGCAAGGCCGGCGCCTACACGGTGTTCGACGCAGTGGTTCACTACGACCTCGGTCGCCTGGACAGCAGCCTCAAAGGCGCTTCGCTGGCCGTTAACGCGACCAACCTGTTCGACAAGGACTACATCTCGACTTGCGACAGCTTCTACTGCTACTACGGCGACCAGCGCAGTGTCGTCGCAAGTGCAACCTACAAGTGGTAACGCTCTGAGCTGACACGCCCAATGACCAGGCCGTCCTTTGTGGACGGCTTTGGTTTTTCTGAAGGCTATGAAATGAAAAGTAAAACAATTCGCCGCTGGTCCGCAGTTCATACCTGGACCAGCCTGATTTGCACGGTGTTCCTGTTGCTGCTGGCACTAACCGGCCTGCCGTTGATCTTTCACCACGAGATCGACCATTTGCTGGGCGATGCACCTGAAGTGAAGGAAATGCCGGCGGACACCCCGCACTTGAATTTGCAGCAGTTGGTAGAAGCGGCCGAGAAACACCGTCCTGGTGACGTCATGCAGTATTTCGGCTTCGAGGACGATGAGCCCAACGCCGTGCTGACCATCATGGCCGCGACCGCAGGTACCGAGCCGAACTCGTCCCACACCTTCATGCTCGACGCCCGTACCGGCGAAGCGCTGGAAACGCCATCCGCCAACGGCGGCTTCATGATGACCATGCTTCGCCTGCACGTGGACATGTTCGCCGGCTTGCCGGGCAAATTGCTGCTGGCGTTCATGGGGATTCTGTTCGTGGTGGCGATCGTTTCCGGCGTGGTGCTGTACCTGCCGTTCATGCGCCGCTTGAAGTTCGCCACCGTGCGCCAGGACAAATCCACGCGCCTGCGCTGGCTCGACCTGCATAACCTGATCGGTGTGGTGACATTGACCTGGGCCTTGGTGGTCGGCGTAACTGGCGTGATCAGTGCCTGCGCCGACCTGATCATTGCCGCCTGGCGCAACGACAGCCTGAGCGCCATGGTCGCGCCGTACCGCGATGCGCCGCCGCTGACGCAACTGGCGCCGGCCACTCGATTGCTCGACATAGCCAAGGATGTCGCGCCGGACATGCAGCCAGACTTCATCGCCTTCCCCGGCACGCGGTTTTCCAGTGAGCACCATTATGCGGTGTTCATGAAAGGCAGCACGCACCTGACCTCGCACCTGCTGACGCCGGTACTGATCGACGCCAGCACCCTGCAAGTCACTGCCGTAGCCGAACGACCGTGGTACATGGACGCCATGGGCATGTCGCAGCCGCTGCACTTCGGTGACTACGGCGGCATGCCGATGAAGATCCTCTGGGCGACCCTGGATGTGCTGACCATCATTGTGCTCGGCAGCGGTGTCTATTTGTGGGTGGTGCGGCGCAAGGCCACCAGGCCTGTGCCGGAAAAAGTGGAGCGCGCGGCATGAAACCCCGGCAGTCGAACTTCTGGAAAGTCTTCTCGACGCCCACAGTAATCGCCCTGTTCAGCGCAGCCGGGCTGTTTTCCGCGCTGCTGGGGGATGGCGTTTGGGACGCCCTGAGCTGGGTTGGCCTGGGCATCCCGGCTGTCCTTGCCTTGCGCGGTCTGCTGCAACGCCGCTAAACCCTGTGGGAGCGAGCTTGCTCGCGATGGTCGTCAACGATGATGTTGGAAGACTGACACCCCGCGGTGTTCTCGGGTGCATCGCGAGCAAGCTCGCTCCTACATGAGGTCGGCGTTTTTTGGGATATTGAGCTCCCGCTACAACGCGCTATGCTGCCCGACACCGCCACCGACCGAGACGCTGCCATGTCCGCCCCGAGCATGACCCTGTACCACAACCCGCTTTCCCCATTCGTTCGCAAAGTCATGGTGCTGTTGCACGAAACCGGTCAACAGAACCGCGTGGCGTTGCAAACCAGCGTACTCACCCCGGTCAACCCGGACCTGACCCTGATCGACGACAACCCCCTGAGCAAAATCCCGGCCCTGCGCCTGGCCGACGGCAACATCATCCACGACAGCCGGGTGATCCTCGACTACCTCGATCACCAGCACGTCGGAAACCCGCTGATCCCCCGCGAAGGCTCGGCGCGCTGGCGGCGCCTGACCCTCGCTTCGCTGGCCGACGGGATCATGGACGCGGCGGTGCTGGTGCGCTACGAAGTCGCCCTGCGCGCCCCGGAGAAACACTGGGACGAATGGCTCGACGGCCAACGCGACAAAATTCGCCGTGCCCTGGCACTGCTGGAGAAAGACGCCATTGCCGAGCTGACCTGCCACTTCGACATCGCTGCGATCAGCGTGGCTTGTGCACTGGGTTACCTGGACCTGCGCCATCCGGATCTGGATTGGCGCGAAGACAATCCACAACTCGCGTCGTGGTATTTCGAGGTGAGTCAGCGGCCTTCGATGATTGCGACGATGCCCAAGCTCTAGGCACTCACACACTGAGATCGCCGCGCAAAGCTGTTTGCGTTTAAAAAATCAGCAATCCGGCTTGGCCGCCGTAAAGCGTCGGGCCGGGTTCACCGCCGCCCCGAACTCGCGCAACGCCTTGGCGCCGATCAGCAACGGGTAGTTGAAGCTGCTGCGGTCGGTGAGGTTGACCTCCACGGTGCGCTTGACGTTGCCCAGGCACAGCTCCAGATCGACCACCGGACGCTTCGTCGGCGCGACGACTTCGCTGTCATCGTCCTCCTCTTCGGAGCGAGTCTTGATCTTGCTGATCCGTGCAACTTTGTGTTCGTAGACTTTGTTGCTCGCATCCTTGGTCCCGAGGCGGAAACGCACCCAGTCTTCGCCGTCACGCTTGAAGGTTTCGATGTCCTTCGCCGACAGCGACGCGGTCAGTGCACCGGTATCCATTTTCGCCTTGAGGACTTGCCCGCCGATTTCCGGCAGGGCGATGTATTCGTAACGCCCATAGAGGGTCGGCTCGGCGGCCATGACCGGCAGGGCGATGAGGGAGAGCACTGCAAGTAGGGATTTCACGTCTTGGACTTCCTTGGAAAATGGGGGCGTCGGATGCGAGGTTTTAGACAGTCGTTGAGCCATTCGTTCGCCCCTGAGGTCCCTTCGCAGGCAAGCCAGCTCCCACAGGTTTTTGCATTGTTCGCAGGTTTCTCACTCGACACGAACACTGTGGGAGCGGGCTTGCTCGCGAAGAGGCCAGCATATTCAATACAACTTCAGCGTCGAGCATAGCCATTCGAAGGTGAAACATTCGTCATCAGCCGATTTGGCCTGTCGCCCCAAGCTGCTTATCATGGCGCGCCCAACCGCTGCCACGAGTAACTTATGCGCCGTCTGCTCACCGGCTGTTTCGTGACCCTGCTGCTTCTGCTCAACACCCTGGTCCTGATCGGGCCGTTGATGGTGTTTGCCCTGCTCAAACTGGTCCTGCCAGGCCGTTTTCGCGATTACGCCTCATGGTCGGTGATGTGGATTGCCGAGACCTGGTCCGAGATCGACAAGCTGATCTTCCGCCTGTGCATCCCCACTCAATGGGACATTCGTGGCGGTGACGATCTGCGCCGGGACACCTCGTATCTGGTGATCAGCAACCATCAATCCTGGGTCGACATCCCGGCGCTGATCCAGACGCTGAACCGACGGACGCCATTCTTCAAATTCTTCCTCAAGAAAGAGCTGATCTGGGTGCCCTTCCTGGGCCTGGCGTGGTGGGCGCTGGATTACCCGTTCATGAAGCGCTACAGCAAGGCATTCCTGGCCAGGCACCCGGAACTCGCGGGCAAGGATCTTGAAATCACCAAACAAGCCTGCGAACTGTTCAAGCGCCAACCGGTGACGGTGGTCAATTACCTCGAAGGCACCCGTTTTACGGCGGCTAAACGTGCCCAGCAGCAGTCACCGTTCAATCACCTGCTCAAGCCCAAGGCCGGCGGAGTGGCGTTTGTGCTGGCGGCAATGGGTGAACAGCTGGACGCGATTCTCGATGTGACGGTGGTTTATCCGCAGCAGAAGATTCCGGGGTTCTGGGACCTGATCAGCGGTAATGTGCCGAGGGTCATCATCGATATCCGGACCCGCGAACTCGACCCGGCGCTGTGGCAGGGCGACTACGAAAACGATCCGCTGTTTCGCGAGAAGGTCCAGAACTGGGTCAACCAGCTCTGGATCGAGAAGGATCAGCGTATCGCTGAACTGAAAAGCGAGCGCCGCTGAATCAGCTACCAGTGCCGGCGCCCCAGATGCTGCCCAGGCTGCTCAGCAGCGTACCGCCGACACCCTGCTGACCGAGGTATTGCAGGAGCACCGGGGTAAACAGGCCGATCATGCCGCTGTCCATGCCCAGGGCGCTGAAGGCGTTGTTCAGGTCGTTGGTGTTCTTGACGTTGCCCAGGGCATTATCCAGCCCTGCAGCTTTGCCGCTGGCGCCGAGCAGACCGGCCAGTGCACCCAACTCGCCGCCGCCCGAGAGCATGTCGATGCCCGGCACGCTTTTGGCCAGTTCCGAGTAGTCGTTCGAACTCAACTGATTCTTCGCCAGACCCAGCATCGCCCCCGCACCACCGAGGGCTTGCTGTGGGGTGATGTTCAATTGACTGAGGGTGCTCAGCAGGTCGGCTGTCTGCGAGGTCGGCGCGGCATCGGTCGCCGCATTGCCGCCCTTCATGCCGGAAATGGCATTGGCCGCATCGCTCAGGTTGAACTGTGCAAAGGCCGGGCTGACCGCCAGGGTCAAGAGCGATGCCAGGGCGAAACCGCGTGAAATCTTCATTCAGACATCCTCTATGAACACCGCCCGGCAATGGGCGGCGAAAAACTGTGCATTGGACTGATATCCCCGAGGATTGTTCCCAACCCCCTGTAGGAGCGAGCTCGCTCGCGATGGACTCCAGGGCAACGCGTTGATTCAGGAAGTACGCGTTAGCGTTAACGTCCATCGCGAGCAGGCTCGCTCCTACAGGAAAAAATTCCCCCCGCACTGCATCCAGCCTGCCCCCACGCCCGTATATCAAGCACGGACAGACACTCCTGGCCGATTCTCATCACAAGGATCATCACCATGAAACGCACTTCGATCAAAACGCCATTGATTGCCAGCCTGCTGACCCTGGCCCTTGGTGGCGGACTCGCCTTGAACACCGTGCAAGCGGCGGACATGGGCCACGACACCGTCACGGTCGGCGGTCAGACCATGCTGCCGAGCAAGGACATCATCGATAACGCAGTGAACTCCGCCGATCACACCACCCTGGTCGTCGCGGTAAAAGCCGCCGGCCTGGTCGACACCCTCAAGGGCAAAGGCCCGTTCACCGTGTTCGCCCCGGTCAATTCGGCCTTCACCGCCCTGCCCGCGGGCACCGTCGACACCCTGCTCAAACCGGCCAACAAGGCCACGTTGACCCACATCCTCACCTACCACGTGGTCGCCGGGAAACTCGACATGATGACCCTGGCCGAGAAGATCAGGGCCGGTGGTGGCAAGGCCGAACTGACCACGGTTGCCGGCGGCAAACTGTGGGCAATGATGAACGGCCCGCACAACATCACCATCAAGGATGAAAAGGGCGACGTCGCTGACATCACCACCTACGACGTATACCAGTCCAATGGGGTGATTCAGGTCATCGACAAGGTGCTGATGCCGAAAAGCTGAGCCATGCCGCCGTCCCCGTGCATCGGGGGCGGCGGTCCGCCCGAGGTGTTCGCCGTGAATGGAACAACTGCGCGCCGTGAACTAACCTCTGCCTGCAACCGGCCCCCTGCTCCGCTTTCCGGGAGAACCGCTATTCCCATCGCCGACGCCGATCAGCTCAGGCAACTGCTGGCCCAGTGTTCACTGGGCGACCGCCGCGCCTTCGAGACGCTGTACCGCAGTGTCGGCCCGCGCCTGCACGGGGTAGCGTTGCGCTTCATGGGCCGGCCGGACCTGGCCGAAGAGGTACTGCAAGAGAGTTTCGTGCGCATCTGGAACAATGCATCGCGCTACGAAGCGCATTTGTCGGCGCCTTTGACCTGGATGATCAACATCACCCGTCATCAGGCCATCGACCAGTTACGCAAACACCGCGATCGGCCATTGAGCGATCTCCAAGAACAGATGCTCGTGGATGAAAGCCCATCGGTCCACGAGCAACTGGCCAGCGCCCGCGAGGCCAACGCCCTGAACCGGTGCCTGGACAGCCTCGAAGGCATGCAGCGCCAGTCGATCACCGTCGCCTATTTCCAGGGACTGTCGTGCTCCGAACTGGCCGAACACCTGGCCGCGCCGCTGGGCTCGGTGAAGTCCTGGATCCGCCGCGGCATGGAGCGTCTGCGCAGGTGCCTTGAATCATGAACTATCGAACCCCGACCCTGCGCCGCGCCCTCGCCGCCGACTATGCCATTGGTCTGATGCCCGCCACCGCGCGCCGGCGTTTCGAACAGCTGTTGCTGGAAGACGCGGCCTTGCGCGCGGAACTGGCACAGTGGCAGGAAAGCCTGCTCAGCCTGACCGATGCCCTGCCGGAGCAGCCGGTGCCGGATCGCGTCTGGCAAGGCATTACCGCGCGGATCGAACCGCAAGTGCTGCACGTGCCAGAGAAGCGTCCGTTCTGGAATTGGCTGCGAGTAACGGTGGCGGTTTGCTCGCTGCTGATCGCAGTGACTCTCGGCGTGCTCTACCTCCCCGACGACGCCCGTTACAGCGCCACACTGGTCAACGCCGACGCGCAACCCGCGATGCGCGTACAGGCCCACGAGAATTACCTGCAAGTCGAGCCGCTGACGCTGGCGGCTGTCGAACCCGGGCAAAGTCTGGAGTTGTGGGCGATTCCGGCGGACGGCAAGCCGATCTCCCTCGGCGTGATTCCGACTGGAGGCAAAGGCAAGGTCGAATTGAGCGAGACGCAGAAAGCGCTGATCGGCAAGCCGATTGCGCTGGCGGTCAGCCTTGAACCGAAGGGCGGCTCGCCGACCGGGCAGCCGACGGGGCCGGTGCTGTACCAAGGGGCATTGGCGGCACTCTAAAGCCTCACTCAAAACCAATGACAGACACAAAACCTGTGGGAGTGAGCTTGCTCCCACATAGATTGCATGCGATTTGAAAGCAAAAAGAAAGGCGACCTCAGTCGCCTAATGCCGATCAGTTAAGCCACAACGCAATCTGTAGCAGCTGGCGTAGCCTGCGTCCGGCTGCGCAGCAGTCGTAAAATCCGAATTCGCGATACCTCAGATATATCGTGCAAACCGGATTTACGACTGCTGCGCAGCCGGACGCAGCCTTCGGCAGCTGCTACAAGGAAGGCGCAGCTTCTGGGTTTTTAGCTACCGCCCTTACGCCGCACTGAACATCTTGTGCGGATCGATCACAAACTTCTTCGGCACGCCGGCATCGAACTCGCCATAACCCTGCGGAGCCTGATCCAGGCTGATCACCTGAACGCCTACCACTTCGGCGATGTTGATGCGGTCCCACATGATTGCCTGCATCAGCTGGCGGTTGTACTTCATCACCGGGGTCTGGCCGGTGTGGAAGCTGTGGGATTTCGCCCAGCCCAGACCGAAGCGAATGCTCAGGCTGCCCATTTTCGCGGCAGCGTCGACAGCGCCCGGGTCTTCGGTGACGTACAGGCCGGGGATACCGATCTTGCCGGCTACACGCACCACGCCCATCAGCGAGTTGAGTACGGTGGCCGGGGCTTCGTGTTTCACGCCGTCATGGCCATGGCCACGGGCTTCGAAGCCTACGGCGTCGATGGCGCAATCCACTTCCGGCTCGCCCAGCAGTGCGGCGATCTGTTCATGCAGCGGCGTGTCCAGGGACAGGTCGGCGATTTCGAAACCCTGGGCCTTGGCGTGGGCCAGGCGGATGGTGTTGACGTCACCGACGATCACCACGGCAGCACCCAGCAGGCGAGCCGAAGCGGCAGCGGCCAGACCAACCGGGCCGGCGCCAGCGATATACACAGTGCTGCCCGGGCCAACGCCGGCAGTCACTGCGCCGTGGTAACCGGTTGGCAGGATGTCGGAGAGGCAGGTCAGGTCGCGGATTTTTTCCATTGCCCGATCGCGATCCGGCAGTTTCAGCAGGTTGAAGTCGGCGTACGGCACCATGGCGTATTCCGCCTGGCCACCGGTCCAGTCGCCCATGTCGACGTAACCGTAGGCACCGCCCGGACGCGCAGGGTTGACGCTCAGGCACACGCCGGTGTGCATTTCCTTGCAGGAACGGCAGCGCCCGCAAGCCACGTTGAACGGTACCGAGACCAGGTCGCCGATTTGAAGGTTTTCGACGTCACTGCCCTTCTCGATCACTTCACCGGTGATCTCGTGGCCCAGCACCAGGCCGGTTTGCGCCGTGGTACGACCGCGCACCATGTGCTGGTCGGAACCACAGATGTTGGTGGACACCACACGCAGGATGACAGCGTGGTTTATCTTCCTGCCACGCGGGTCCTGCATTTTCGGATAGTCAATCTTCTGCACTTCGACCTTGCCAGCGCCGAGATACACCACACCACGATTGCCAGACATGCTTTCACCTCGCTGTTGTTTTTATGGAACCGCGTTGCCCAGGCAGGCAGCGCGTTAAGTGCTCGGGTTATTGCCTGTGTGTCTTGTGTTGCTTGTCAGGGCCCCATCGTCGGAACGCCGCCCGGAGCAAGCTCGCTCCCACAGTGGATCGGGGGTGGACACAAGATCTGTGAACAACACAAAACCTGTGGGAGCGAGCTTGCACGCGATGGGCTGCGAAGCGGCCCCAAGAATCTAGAGAACGACCGTTCTGTTGGCGTTCAAAAACACTCTTCTTTCGATGTGATATCCAACGGCCCGCGCCAGCGTCAACCCTTCGATATCCCGCCCCTTGGCGATCAGATCCTCGGGGTAATGGCTGTGATCCACCGCCTCCACACCCTGGGCTATGATCGGACCTTCATCCAGGTCGTTGTTGATGTAATGCGCCGTGGCGCCCACCAGTTTCACGCCCTTGTTGTAGGCCTGGTGATAGGGCTTGGCGCCCTTGAATCCGGGCAGCAGGGAGTGGTGGATGTTGATCGCCTTGCCATCGAGCTTGCGGCACAACTCCGGCGACAGCACTTGCATGTAGCGCGCAAGGATCACCAGTTCCGCACCGGACTCTTCAATGACCTGCCATACCTGACGTTCCTGGGACGGCTTGTCGTTCGGATCCAGCGGGAAGTGGTAGTACGGAATCTGGTGCCAGTCGGCCAGTGGCTTGAGGTCCGGGTGGTTGGAAACTACGGCCGCCACGTCCATCGACAACTGGCCGATGCGTTGGCGATAGAGCAAGTCGTTGAGGCAGTGATCGGCCTTGGAGACCATGATCACCACTTTTGGCCGATAGTTCGGCGCAGTCAGCTCGAAGATCATGCCGAAGGCTTCGCCACGCTCGGCCAGACCCGCGCGGAACGACTGTTCGTCGAAACCATCGGGTTGGCGAAATTCCACGCGAATAAAAAAACGGCCCGAAAGCCGGTCATCGAAGGAATGGTGTTCAGTGACGTAGCAGCCCTGCTCGAACAGAAAGCGGGTCACCGCGTCCACGGTGCCGAGCACACTGGGGCAGTCGGCGGTCAGAATCCATGTGTCTGGGGCGCGGCTCATGGTGCGGTGACTCCTGTGAAATCGGTGGATGCCTACTGTAGGAGCGAGCCCTGCTCGCGATGGAGGCCAACGATGACGCGTACTTTCTGATTCAACGCGTTGCCTTGACGTCCATCGCGAGCAGGCTCGCTCCTACAGCGACGGTGGTGATCAGGCCTGGACGCTCAGCCCGTATTCGGCAGACGCATCCTGCAACCACAACCACCAGTAATCCGAGAAGCTGCGGCGAATCAGCAGTTCCCAAGTGTCTTCGGCGGTGTGACGAATCATCAGTTGCGACTTGGCGAACACCGTGCCGACAGCTTTACCCACCGGGAAGTTGTTCGGGTGCACGTCATAGCTGGTGGACTTCATCAGCACCTGACGCACGTTCGGGCCGCTGAGTTCGAGGAGTTGCTGGCCGCCGCTGACGTTGACGATTGCAATGTGCAGATCGCCCAGTGCTTCGCGCAGTTTTTGCTCGGCGGCGAACTCTTCACCGGTCGGCACGATCAGCAGCCACTCATCCGGTCCCATCCATTGCAAACTGGTCTCGCCTTTGACGATGACGCTCAGCGCGCCTGGCAATTCAATGCCCAGGGCCTTGTGCACGCCTGCGGCAAACGCGGCATCGTGACCATCGCCACGGATGGTCAGGTGACCGAGGAGTTTTTTCTCACGCACGGTCACACCGGCGTTCTTGCGGCCCTTGCCCACCAGGCTGGCGAGGTCGGCATGATGCAACGACGACTCGGCCTTGGCCCCGGAGGTTGGGCGTTGTTGGTAAACATTGGCTGCGGTCATAAAGCACCTGTTCTGAATTCTGTTGGTTCCGGCCCTTGTGGTGGCTGCTCTATCGCCATCGCGAGCAAGCTCGCTCCCACAGTGGACTGATGCCTGGCACAAATTTTTCTGGCGACTTCCATCCTGTGGGAGCGAGCTTGCTCGCGATGCAGACGACGCGGTTTCACGGCGCGCCCACAGGACCCGAGGCCATTTAAACGTTCTGGCGTTCACCCTTCGGATCGAAGAACACCGAAGAAACGATTTCCGCCTCGATCACGCTGCCATCGGCCAGCGGTGCGAACACTCGCTCGCCCATCCGCTGCAACCCGCCCTTGACCACGCCCATGGCGAACGAATAGCCCAGGGAGTTGTGCAGGTAACTGGAAGTCACGTGACCCACCATGGTCATCGGAATCGCTTGCTTGGTGTTGAACACCAGTTGCGCACCTTCCGGCAGCCATTTGGTCGGATCGATCGGCTTCAGGCCAACCAGCTGTTTGCGCTGATCACGCACGCAGTCTTCGCGGTTCATGCCACGCCAGCCGATCCACGAGAACGGTTTGGTGCGACCGACACACCAGCCCATATTCAGGTCGTCCGGGGTCATCGAGCTGTCAGTGTCCTGACCGACGATGATGAAGCCCTTCTCGGCCCGCAGCACGTGCATGGTTTCGGTGCCATATGGCGTCAGGTTGTACTTCTTGCCAGCGTCGACGATTTTTTCCAGTACGCCCATGGCGTAGTCGGCTTGCACGTTGACTTCGTACGACAGTTCACCGGTAAACGAAATCCGGAACACCCGCGCCGGCACACCGCCGACCAGGCCTTCTTTCCAGGTCATGAACGGGAAGGCTTCGCTGCTCAAGTCGATGTCGGTGACTTCGCTGAGCAGCTTGCGGCTGTTCGGCCCGGACAGGGTCATGGTCGCCCAGTGGTCGGTGACGGAGGTGAAGTACACCTTCATGTCCGGCCATTCGGTCTGGTGGTACAGCTCCAGCCACTGCAGCACGCGTGCCGCACCGCCGGTGGTGGTGGTCATGACGAAATGGTTGTCGGCAAGGCAAGCCGTCACGCCGTCGTCGAACACCATGCCGTCTTCTTTGCACATCAGGCCGTAACGCGCCTTGCCCACATCGAGCTTGGTCCACGCATTGGTGTAGACGCGGTTGAGGAACTCGCGCGCATCCGGGCCCTGGATGTCGATCTTGCCCAGGGTCGAAGCATCGAGCAGGCCGACGCTGTCGCGCACGGCTTTGCATTCGCGTTTCACCGCGGCATGCAGGTCTTCACCGGATTTCGGGAAATACCAAGGACGTTTCCACTGGCCGACGTCTTCGAATTCGGCGCCGTTTTTCAGGTGCCATTGATGCAGCGCGGTGTAACGCACCGGCTCGAAAATGTGCCCACAGTGACGACCGGCCACGGCGCCGAAGGTCACCGGCGTGTAGTTCGGACGGAACATGGTGGTGCCCATCTGCGGGATGGTCACGTTCAGCGAGCGGGCAGCGATGGCCAGGCCGTTGACGTTGCCGAGCTTGCCCTGATCGGTGCCGAAGCCCAGCGCGGTGTAGCGCTTGACGTGCTCGACCGACTCGAAGCCCTCGCGGGTCGCCAGTTCGATGGCGGCGGCGGTGACGTCGTTCTGCAGATCGACGAATTGCTTCGGCGCCCGTGCGGTGTTCTTTTCGTGCGGTACCTGGAACAGCGCCAGGGTCGGCTCCTCGAGACGGCTCAGGGCTTTCGGCAACAAGCCTTCGACAGTCTGGAACCCGGCTTCGGCAGCGGCGCGGGCACCACCTTCAAAACCGTCGGCCAGGGAATCGCCAAGGCCGTAGACACCGTTGATGCCACCGACGCACACGCGTTTCTGCGGTGCTTCGCCCGGTACGAAACCGAGGATGTCTTCGCGCCAGATCGGCTTGCCACCCAGGTGCGAAGCCAGGTGAACCACCGGGCTGTAGCCACCGGAGCTGGCCACCACGTCGCATTCAAGCCATTCGCCAGGGCTGGTCACGGTGTGCGCCTTGACATCGATGGCGGCCACACGGGCAGCGGTCACGCGCTTGCTGCCACGGGCCTCGATCACGGCGCTGCCGGTGAGGATGCGGATGCCTTTGGCGCGAGCCTCTTCCACCAGCGCACCACGCGGGTTGCTGCGGGCGTCGGCGATGGCCACCACTTGCAGGCTGGCATCGAGCCAGTCCAGGGCAACGCGGTAGGCGTGGTCGTTGTTGGTCGACAGCACCAGCTTCTTGCCCGGTGCCACGCCGTAACGACGCACGTAGGTCGAGATGGCGCCAGCGAGCATGTTGCCCGGCACGTCGTTATTGCCGTAGACCAGTGGACGCTCGTGAGCGCCGGTCGCCAGCACCACACGCTTGGCACGAACCCGGTGGATGCGCTGACGCACCTGGCCAATCGGGGCGCGGTCGCCGAGGTGATCGGTCAGGCGCTCGTGAATGGTCAGGAAGTTATGGTCGTGGTAGCCGTTGACCGTGGCGCGCGGCAACAGCAGCACGTCCGGGGTGTTCTTCAGTTCGTCGATGACGCTGGCCACCCACTCCATCGCCGGCTTGCCGTCGAGGCTTTCGCGGGAATCGAGCAGGCTTCCGCCGAACTCTTCCTGCTCATCGGCGAGGATCACGCGGGCACCGCTGCGCGCAGCCGCCAGTGCAGCAGCCAGACCGGCAGGGCCGGCGCCGACGATCAGCACGTCGCAGTGCTGGTTCATGTAGTCGTAGGTGTCCGGATCGTTCTCGGTCGGCGAGCGGCCCAGGCCGGCAGCCTTGCGGATGTACTTCTCGTAAGTCATCCAGAACGATTGCGGGTACATGAAGGTTTTGTAGTAGAAGCCCGGCGGCATCAGCTTGCCGCCGACCTTGCCGAGAATCCCCATCATGTCGTTGTTCACGCTCGGCCAGCCGTTGGTGCTGGTGGCGACCAGGCCTTGATACAGCGCCTGTTGCGTAGCACGCACGTTCGGGATCTGCGTGGCTTCGGTGGCGCCGATCTGCAGCACCGCGTTTGGCTCTTCAGCACCGGCGGCGAAGATGCCGCGCGGACGGGAATACTTGAAGCTGCGACCGATGATGTCAACGCCGTTGGCCAGCAGTGCAGCGGCCAGGGAATCGCCTTCGAAGCCTTTGTAGTTCTGGCCGTTGAAGGTGAAGGTCAAGACTTTGTTGCGGTCGATCCGTCCGCCGTTGGACAGGCGATTGATCTGGCTCATACCTTCTCTCCCAGAGCCGTGCTGGCCGCTTTCGGGCTATCGGTCTTGTCGGTGAATTGTGGCTTGGTGCCGATCTTGTAGGTTTCGAGAATCTCGTAGGTCACGGTGTCGCGGGTGACGTTGAAGTACTGGCGGCAACCGGCGACGTGATCCCACAGCTCGTGATGCAGACCGCGCGGGTTATCGCGGAAGAACATGTAGTCGCCCCACTCCTCGTCGGTGCAGCTGTTCGGATCCAGTGGACGCGGGATGTGCGCCTGGCCGGATGCATGGAATTCCTCTTCGGAGCGCAGTTCGCCGCAGTGAGGACAGAAGATATGCAACATGGGGATTTCTCCTGTTAGTGGGCGACCGCAGCAGCGCCGTGTTCATCGATCAACGCACCGTTGTGGAAACGGTCGATGGAGAAAGGTGCGGCCAATGGGTGCATTTCACCCTTGGCCAGGCTTGCGGCAAACACGTTGCCCGAGCCAGGTGTGGCCTTGAAGCCGCCGGTGCCCCAACCGCAGTTGAAGAACATGTTCGGTACCGGGGTTTTCGAAATGATCGGGCAAGCATCCGGCGTGGTGTCGACGATGCCGCCCCACTGACGGTTCATGCGTACGCGGGACAACACCGGGAACATCTCGACGATGGCCTGGATGGTGTGCTCGATCACCGGGTACGAACCACGCTGGCCGTAGCCGTTGTAGCCGTCGATACCGGCGCCGATCACCAGGTCGCCCTTGTCGGATTGGCTGATGTAGCCGTGCACGGCGTTGGACATGATCACGCTGTCGATAATCGGCTTGATCGGCTCGGACACCAGCGCTTGCAGCGGGTGGGATTCGATCGGCAGGCGGAAACCGGCGAGCTTGGCCATGTGCCCGGAGTTACCGGCCGTGACCACGCCGACGCGCTTGGCGCCGATGAAGCCCTTGTTGGTTTCAACGCCGATGCACACGCCGTTTTCCTTGCGGAAACCGATCACTTCGGTCTGCTGGATCAGGTCCACGCCAAGGGCGTCGGCGGCACGGGCAAAGCCCCAGGCCACGGCATCGTGACGGGCCACGCCGCCGCGACGCTGGACGGTCGCGCCCATCACCGGGTAGCGGGTGTTTTTCGAGCAGTCGAGGTACGGAATCTCGTCAGCCACTTGCTTGGCATCGAGCAGTTCACCATCCACGCCGTTGAGGCGGTTGGCGCTTACCCGACGCTCGGAATCACGGATGTCCTGCAGGGTGTGGCACAGGTTGTAGACGCCGCGCTGGGAGAACATCACGTTGTAGTTGAGGTCCTGGGACAGGCCTTCCCACAGTTTCATCGCGTGTTCATACAGGTGCGCCGACTCGTCCCACAGGTAGTTGGAACGCACGATGGTGGTGTTGCGCGCGGTGTTACCGCCGCCCAGCCAGCCTTTCTCGACCACGGCCACGTTGGTGATGCCGTGTTCCTTGGCCAGGTAGTAAGCCGTGGCCAGACCATGCCCGCCACCGCCGACGATGACCACGTCGTAGACCTTTTTAGGGGTCGGCGTGCGCCACATTTTCTGCCAGTTTTCATGATGGCTGAGAGAGTGTTTGAAGAGGCCGAAGCCCGAGTAGCGTTGCATAGTCATTTACTCCAAAACCGCACTCAGCGATAAACCGGGAAGTCCGCGCACAGGGCCGATACCTGCTGGGCGACATTGGCCTCGACATCGGCGTCGCCGAGGTTGTCGAGGATGTCGCAGATCCAGCCGGCCAGCGTGACGCACTGGGTCACCTTGAAGCCGCGCGTGGTCACCGCCGGGGTGCCGATACGCAGGCCGGAGGTGACGAACGGCGACTGTGGATCATTCGGGACAGCGTTCTTGTTCACAGTGATGTGGGCGCGACCGAGGGCGGCATCCGCCTCTTTGCCGGTCAGACCCTGACGGATCAGGCTGACCAGGAACAGGTGGTTGTCGGTACCGCCGGACACTACATCGTAGCCGCGTTTGATAAATACGCCGGCCATGGCCTGGGCGTTGTCGATCACTTGTTGCTGATAAGCCTTGAAGCCTGGCTCCAGCGCTTCCTTGAAGCACACCGCCTTACCGGCGATCACGTGCATCAGCGGGCCGCCCTGGGCGCCGGGGAATACCGCGGCGTTGAGCTTCTTCTCGATTTCTTCGTTGGCCTTAGCCAGGATCAGGCCGCCACGCGGACCGCGCAGGGTCTTGTGGGTAGTGGTGGTGACCACGTCGGCGTAAGGCAGCGGGTTCGGGTACAGGCCGGCAGCGACCAGACCGGCAACGTGGGCCATGTCGACGAACAGCAGCGCACCAACCTTGTCGGCGATCTGGCGGAAGCGCGGGAAGTCGAGGGTCTTGGAGTAGGCCGAGAAGCCGGCAACGATCATCTTCGGCTTGCACTCGACAGCCAGGCGCTCGACTTCGTCGTAATCGATCAGACCGGTCTTGGTGTCGATGCCGTACTGAACGGCGTTGTACAGCTTGCCCGAGGACGACACTTTGGCGCCGTGGGTCAGGTGACCGCCGTGGGCCAGGCTCATGCCGAGAATGGTGTCGCCGGCTTGCAGCAGGGCCAGGTATACGGCGCTGTTGGCCGAGGAACCGGAATGCGGCTGGACGTTGGCGTAATCGGCGCCGAACAGTTGCTTGGCGCGTTCGATGGCCAGGGCTTCAACCTTGTCCACGTGCTCGCAGCCACCGTAGTAGCGCTTGCCCGGATAGCCTTCGGCGTATTTGTTGGTCAGGCCGCTGCCTTGCGCTTCCATGACGCGCTTGCTGGTGTAGTTCTCCGACGCGATCAGCTCGATGTGATCTTCCTGACGTTGCTCCTCGGCATTCATCGCCGCCAGCAGTGCATCGTCGTAACCCTGGATCTGGTCTTGCTTGCTGAACATCGCGTCTCTCCCAGCGGCGGCGGTGCGCCATTCGTCTCGGTGAGGCACTGGCTTTTCGGCAGTGCCCTTTGATAGCGATGGTATGACCGGCTTCGAGTGGTCAAATGCCTATGGACGCCACGCAAAGGTGCGTTTACGACATGGGAAGAAATGGCAGGCCAAACACGACCGTCGATCCAGCGCAGATCCCCTGTGGGAGCGAGCTTGCTCGCGATAGCGGCATCACATTCAACATTGATGTCGGCTGACCCGCCGCCATCGCGAGCAAGCTCGCTCCCACAGGTCAGGCGATGGCCTGTCGCACTGCGAGCAACACGAGGAAATGCACGGGATACAGCGCATACGCCCAACGCCGCATCGGCGGTGGTTTTACGCCCTTTGCATGTCGCAACAAGAACAGCCCGAGCCATGGCGCAATCAGACAAGTGACGATGGCCGGAATCGCCGCGATATTGCCCAGGCGAGCGGCGTGGTACAGCACCTGCCACTGATTGGCCGCCAGACAGACCAACCCCGTCAATAGTGCGAAATACCAGGGCCGCTGCAGTACCAGCAGCATCGCCAGCGGCAACAGGACGCCAAAGAAACCGAACATCAATCGCTGGGAGAACAACGCCGCCAGCAGCAACGCAACCGCCGCCAGCAGTCGCGATGCAAGCACCGGCTGCTGCCAGCCACGGGCCACCAGCAGACCCAGGGCAAGGGTTGGCAACACATTGAGCGTGTCGGGATTGGGAATGTACATTCGATAAGGAATTTCACTCACCGCGCTAAACAGCAACAACCAACCCAGATAGCGCCACTGGCCGCCGGTCGTCGGAGCCCGCACGCGCGCCAGGTTGGCCGCCATCGCCAGACAGAACCACGGAAACGCCAGGCGCCCAGGCACATACAACAGATCGACGGAATAACCGACATATCGCAGGTGATCGAGCACCATGCTCAAAAGCGCCAGCCACTTGAGCAGATCCAGTGCCCCGTCGCGCTGCTTTAAGTGCATGGCCTTGTGCATGGTTTTGTGCATTGTCACGTGCATAATTGCCCTTCGACACTGTATTTTCCCGACAGCGACATCCTGTGCGCTCCACCTGACGATCTTGGGTACAGTGCGCACCCTCATTGACCACGGGACGCTTCACCATAGGCATCTCGACCACGGAAGCAGGCCATGACCGACAAGAGCCAACAATTCGCCAGCGACAACTATTCCGGCATCTGCCCTGAAGCCTGGGCCGCCATGGAACAGGCCAACCACGGCCACCAGCGCGCCTACGGCGACGACGAGTGGACCGCCCGCGCCTCCGACGATTTCCGCAAACTGTTTGAAACCGACTGTGAAGTGTTTTTCGCCTTCAACGGCACCGCCGCCAACTCGCTGGCGCTGTCGTCGCTGTGTCAGAGTTACCACAGCGTGATCTGCTCGGAAACCGCCCACGTCGAAACCGATGAATGCGGCGCCCCGGAATTCTTCTCCAACGGTTCCAAACTGCTGATCGCCCGCACTGAAAACGGCAAGTTGACTCCGGAATCGATCCGCGAGGTCGCGCTCAAGCGCCAGGACATCCATTACCCAAAACCCCGCGTCGTCACCCTGACCCAGGCCACCGAAGTCGGCAGCGTCTACACCCCGGACGAAATCCGTGCCATCAGCGCCACCTGCAAGGAACTGGGCCTGAACCTGCACATGGACGGCGCACGCTTCTCCAACGCCTGCGCATTCCTCGGCTGCACCCCGGCCGACCTGACCTGGAAGGCCGGCGTCGACGTGTTGTGCTTCGGCGGCACCAAGAACGGCATGGCGGTGGGCGAGGCGATCCTGTTCTTCAACCACAAACTGGCCGAAGACTTCGATTACCGCTGCAAACAGGCCGGGCAACTGGCTTCGAAGATGCGCTTTCTGTCGGCACCCTGGGTCGGAATCCTGGAAAACGACGCCTGGCTCAAATACGCCCGCCACGCCAACCACTGCGCGCAATTGCTGGCCGAGCTGGTCAGCGACATTCCTGGCGTGGAACTGATGTTCCCGGTGCAGGCCAACGGCGTGTTCCTGCAACTGTCGGAACCGGCCATCGCCGCGCTGACCGCCAGGGGCTGGCGTTTCTACACCTTCATCGGCAATGGTGGCGCACGCTTCATGTGCTCGTGGGATACCGAGGAAGAGCGTGTGCGGGAACTGGCGAAAGACATTCGTGAAGTGATGTCCCACTAAAACTCTGGTTTACACCGCCCCCCCTGTGGGAGCGGGCTTGCTCGCGAAAGCGGTAGTACATTCAGCATCTGCGGTAACTGACCCACCGTATTCGCGAGCAAGCCCGCTCCCACAGAATCCAATCCAGTCGCCCCTCATCGTTCGCACCTGAAGACTTCGTCTACATTGTTTGTCGAGCCGACCCGCTCACATAACAACAATCAGGAGCGTCAGCATGTCATTGCAAGGCAAAACCCTGTTCATCACCGGCGCCAGCCGTGGGATCGGCCGCGAGATTGCGCTGCGGGCCGCGCGCGATGGCGCCAACATTGTGATCGCCGCCAAAAGCGCCGAACCCCACCCCAAGCTGCCGGGCACGATTTTCAGCGTGGCGCAGGAAGTGGAAGCGGCAGGCGGCAAGGCACTGGCCTTGCAGGTGGATGTACGTGAAGAGGATGCCGTACGTCAGGCGCTGGCCCAGGCCAACGAACATTTCGGCAGTATCGATGCACTGATCAACAACGCCGGGGCGATCAAGCTGACCGGGGTTCAGCACATTGAACTCAAGCGCTTTGACCTGATGCACCAGATCAACACCCGCGCCGTATTGCTGTGCAGCCAGGCTGCCCTGCCATATTTGAAGAAGTCCGGCGGACATATCCTCAATCTGTCCCCGCCGCTGAACCTGGCCACCAAATGGTTCGCCCAGTACAGCCCGTACACCGTCACCAAGTACGGCATGAGCATGCTGACCCTGGGTATGAGTGAGGAATTCAGGAATTACGGGATCAGCGTCAACTCGCTGTGGCCACAGACGATGATTGCCACCGCCGCCATCGAGTTTCAGCTGGGGTCGAGGGAATCGTTCAAGCATGCACGCACGCCTGCGATCATGGCGGATGCGGCGCATGTGATTCTGAGCAGCGCAAACCGCAGCCTGACCGGGCGCTTGTTGATTGATGAGGAAATTTTGCGGGAACACGGCGTAACCGAGTTCGAACACTATCGGTTCGCGCCCGACAGCAGCGAAAATCTCATGACTGACCTATTCGTCGACTGAAAAACACCGTACCTGTGGGAGCGAGCTTGCTCGCGATGACGGAGTCAGATTCAACATCAATGTTGGCTGACCCACCGCTTTCGCGAGCAAGCTCGCTCCCACAGGGTTAATCGGCGTTGATTAGAATTCGATGCGCACGTCGCCCTTCGGCACGCTGCAGCACGACAGGATGTACCCTTCGGCTTCGTCTTCCTCGGTGATCCCGCCGTTGTGCTCCATCTCCACTTCGCCACCCAGCTTCAACACCTTGCAGGTGCCGCAGATGCCCATGCCGCACGCCTTGGGAATCATCAGGCCAACCTTGGCCGCCGCCGCATGCACGGTTTCGCCCGGGGCCACGCGGATGCTCTTGCCGGAGGCGGTGAATTCCACCTCGTGCAAATCCGCCGCATCGATTTCCGGTGCCTCGGCAGCCTGTTCGGCATTTTCCACGGCATCGGCGATCGCCTCTGGCGGCGTGGCGCCAAAGGATTCCTCGTGGTAGCGCTTCATATTGAAGCCGGCGTTTTCCAGCAGGCGCTTGACCGCGTTCATATACGGCGTCGGGCCGCAGCAGAACACTTCGCGCTCAAGGAAGTCCGGAACCATCAGTTCGAGCATCTTGTGGTTCAGATAACCACGGTAACCGGCCCACGGCTCACCGAAACCGTGCTTCTCGCAAATAAGGTGCAGGCTGAAGTTTTCGATCCGCGCCGCCATATGCTCCAGCTCGCGGTGATAAATGATGTCCTTGGGCGAGCGGGCGCTATGGATGAATGCCATGTCGACGTTGCCGTTGGTGTCGAAGAACCAGCGTGCCATGGACATGCACGGTGTGATCCCCACGCCGCCGCTGAGGTACAGCACTTTCGGGTTTGGGAAATCAATGGCGTTGAACAGGCCCACCGGGCCGTGCACCGCCAGTTCGTAGCCTTCATGCAGGGTGTCGTGCAACCAGTTCGAGACCTTGCCGCCCGGAACCCGCTTGATCGTCACCGAAAAGCTGTACGGCACCGAAGGCGAACTGGAAATGGTGTACGAACGCATGATCGGCTGGCCTTCAATCTCCAGCTCCAGGGTGACAAACTGCCCCGGCTTGAAGAAGAACATGATCGGTTGATCGGCCATGAAGCAAAAGGTGCGCACATCCCAGGTTTCCTGGATGACTTTGACGCAACGGACGATGTGTCGACCATTGGCCCAGGTCTGGGTGGTTACCGGGTTCAGGAAGTTATTGGACATGCTGATCTCCACGGCCGACTGTCGGCCTTCATGTTGGCGATTCTGCGTATAGCGCGAACCACCCATTTACCTATCTGCGACATTGACATGCTTATCGCGACCAGCCCCCAACTGCCGGGGCTTGCGCGTCGGGAACAGATTGCACCATGTCGCCCATGGATAAGGTTCTGGCCTGCGCCGGCCCCACACTCGCCCCATACCAAGACACATTCTTTACACCTTGCGTAGCAACCCTGAACAGCACACCTGATTAGCCACTTTCGCCGGCCACGCAGATGGCCTTGAGGATTAAACGATGGACGTCACTACTACCCTGAGCCTGGGCGATCCGCTGGAACCCGCACGCAAGGCCACCGCCCAGATGCTGCAAGAGCGCGAGCGCACGTTCTCGCTGCCGCAGCCGTTTTACTCTGACGAGCGCCTGTTTGATATCGACATGCAGGAAATCTTTCAGAAAGAGTGGCTGATCGCCGGCATGACCTGCGAGATCCCCACCAAGGGCAACTACCTGACCCTGCAGGTCGGCAAGAACCCGATCATCGTGATCCGTGGCGCCGAAGGCGTGGTGCATGCGTTCCATAACGTCTGCCGCCATCGCGGCTCGCGCCTGTGCACCAGCGACAAGGGCAAGGTCGCCAAGCTGGTTTGCCACTATCACCAGTGGACCTACGAACTCGACGGTCGTCTGTTGTTCGCCGGCACCGAAATGGGCGCCGACTTCGACATGAATCAGTACGGCCTCAAACCGGTGAACGTGAAGACCGCCGGTGGCTACATCTTCATCAGCCTGGCGGAGAACCCGCCGGCCATCGATGACTTCCTGTCGACGCTCAACCATTACATGGAACCGTACGACATGGAAAACACCAAGGTGGCGGTGCAAACCACCTTGATGGAAAAGGCCAACTGGAAGCTTGTGCTGGAAAACAACCGCGAGTGCTACCACTGCAACGCGTCGCACCCGGAACTGCTGAAAACCCTGCTGGAATGGGACGACGTCACCGACCCGCGCGCCGACCAGGCGTTCAAGGACCACGTGGCTGCCTCCGCCGCTGCCTGGGAAGCGGAGAAGATCCCTTACGCCCACGCCAGCTTCGGCCTGCGTAACCGCATCGTGCGCATGCCGCTGCTCAAGGGCACCGTATCGATGACCATGGACGGCAAACAGGGCTGCGCCAAGCTCATGGGCCGCATCAAGAACCCCGACCTGGGCTCGATGCGCATCCTGCACCTGCCGCACTCCTGGAACCACTGCATGGGCGACCACATCATTGTGTTCACCGTGTGGCCGATCAGCGCCCAGGAAACCATGGTCACCACCAAGTGGATCGTGCACAAGGACGCGGTCGAAGGCGTGGACTACGACGTAGAGCGCATGCGCCAGGTCTGGGACGCCACCAACGACCAGGACCGTCGCCTGGCCGAAGAGAACCAGCGCGGCATCAACTCCACCGCCTACCAGCCTGGCCCGTACTCCAAGACCTATGAGTTCGGCGTGGTCAACTTCGTGGACTGGTACAGCGAGCGTCTGCTGAGCAATCTTGGGGCCGAGCCTGCGCCGTACCTCAAAGGGGTTCCGGTTCAGGGCTGATCAAGACCAAAAGCTTCGCGAGCAAGCCCGCTCCCACAATGGATCGGTGGCGTACACAAGTTTTGTGAACGACACAGACCAAAGGTGGGAGCGGGCTTGCTCGCGAAAGCGGTCCCACATTCACTCAATCAACTTGAAGACCACCGCACCGACCCATCCTCGCCAATAAACGTCTCTTCGATGTTCTCCCCCACCAGCCGTACCTTCACATAACCATTCAGCACCCGTAACGGGTACGCCTCATCCCGCGCATTTTGGGTTTCCGACCACAACACCCGCGAATGCCCATCCAGTTCACTGGCGTTGCCGTAGGGAATCGCCCCATGCCCGGCGCAACGTGCGTGCAACCCGCCCTGGGCGGCGTAGCAGATGCCATTATGCAAATGGCCCCAATACCAGTAGTCCGGCTCGCGCCCCAGGGCGTCGCACACCGGTTGATACAGCGCGGTCTTGTTGTGCCCTGAGATGTCAAAGCCCTGATGATGACTGAGCACCATCAGCTTCTTGCGCTTGGGCAGGCTTTTCATCCAGTCGATCTGCGGTTGGTTCAGGGTGCCATCCATGTACAGGTTCATGGCGTCCGAGGCATACGCCGAGTCGAGGCCGATCACCAGCCAGTCGTCGTTGTACAGTGCGAAGTAACTGGTGCCCTGCTGCACCGGGAAACGCTTGGCCAGTTCCTTGAAATAGCCGTGGGCGCCGCTGTACATCTCGTGGTTGGAATTGAGCGAGAACGAACCCTGCGTGCCCATCGGCCAACCGGCCATGTCCGCGTCCTCCTGGGAACGGGTGCCGGCGTAATACACATCCCCCAGGTGAATGGTGAAATTGGCCCGGGCCAGTTGCATCTGATTGGCCACCGCCACCGCCGGGGCATGGCTGTCGAATGGCCCGGTGCCCCAGTCACCGGCGATCGCCAGGGTCACGTCGCGTTCCATTTTCACCAGTGCCGGGTCAGTGGCAAAGGGTGCGTGATGGCGCAGGTTTTCGATCCACTTCAGCAGCGCTTCGCTCCATAAAAGATCGAGCAGTTCCCATTTGCGGCAACCGAGCAGACTGCCGTCCTTCAGCACCCGGGTTTGCAGCTCATCCACCGATTGCGGCAACGGGCTGGCGTTACCGATGCGCAGGATCGACAAGCCGTGGGCCAACTCCCACGGCACGCTTGGCTGGTCGTCCGGCAACTCACCGTGCTTGAGCACGTACTGCGCCTGATCATGCCCCCGTTGCAGCAGCGCGATGATCGCCTGGAACTCCTCGGGTTCGAGCTCGCTGATGAGCTTCATCCAGGCTATTTCCACCCGTGCGAACAACCCGTGCAGGCGCACCTTGACCTTGTCGTATTCATGTTCCCAATGAGCAGCTAATGACATGTTGGCACTCCTCCATCCGTAGTGGGTTCACAGGGTTTTCATGAACTCAATGAGCGCCCGCTTATCGAGTTCCGACAGTTGCGTGCCGTACAGATGGCCACCGTTGTGGTTGCCCTCCAGACGAGTGTCGTATTTGAAGTCCGCCGAGGCTTTCACTTGCTCGCCACTGGTGACGAAACCAACCTTGTCCTGGTCGTAAATGTCGGAGCCTGTGAAGAACACCTGCGGCCGTAGTTGCGGGGGTTGCAGCAAATCCCACAGTGTCGGCACCGAACCGTTGTGCAAGTACGGCGCGCGTAACCAAATGCCGTCGGTGGGCGTGTTGCTGTAGCTCTGGGTCTTGCGGTAGGCGCCAAAATCGAACGGCGATTTCTTGAAGCCGTGGAACGCCGTCACCAGACCAGTGGTGAACGAGTTCAGCCGATGGGGATCGGTACCCAGTTCATCAATGTTGGTGGTGACCTGACCGGTGTCGGTGCGGCCGAAATCATGGCAACCGGCGCAGTTGTTTTCCCAGACCGGCTTGCCCCGGGCGACCTTGGCCTGATCCAGCGCGAACGGCCAGGCCGGTGCCTTGTGGCCCAGCAGCCAGTTGGTCACCCGATTGAAACTGGCCGGCAGCACCGACTCCGGCGTCGCGCCCACGGCCATGGCCGCCGCATAGTTGCGCTCGTGAATGTCGTTGTTATTGCCGTCCCAGTGCAGGTACAGCGACTCCCGGGGTTTCTGGTTCCAGACTTGTGGCAAGTCGACGGTGCCGATGGTCGAGTCATCCGGGAAGCCGAATACCACCATTTTCGTCGGGTTGAAGGTGTCGGTGCGACCCGGCCCTTGCGGTGCGCGCAATTGTTGCCAGGCATAGGCCTGTTTCTGCTTGATCAGCGCGCTCGTGGCCATCGGGATGATCAGGTAGCGGTTGTACAACCGTTCGAAGAATCCGAGCTGGAACTTGCTGTTGATCGCCGCCATCACCGCATCGGTGGTGAATTTCGGGTCGCTGGCGCAATCGTAGGCGAACCACTGGAAGGCTTGCAGTTGCAGGGTGTTGGCCGGTGCACTGGGCACCGCAGTGGCGACGTCGCTGGCATTGGCGCGGTAGGAGCCGGTGTGGCACAGCGCGCAGTTGGGCTCCACGGTCGGGTAGCCGATTTGTCGTTTGGCCATGCCGATCGGCAGATCCTTGCCGTTTTCGTAGAGGAAACCGAACACTTCGTAGCCGCCAGGCTTCGGCAGTTTTTCCGGGCACATTTGCGGCAGCACGGCGAACAGGTAATACGGGATCCGCGCCTCAACACCGAGGCCAATGGCGGCGTACTTGTAGTGGTCTTCGTCGGAGGCATATTGCTCGGCCGGCACCACCCGCAGCATCTGATACCAGGTCTGGTAACCGATGAACCCCAGCGCCAGCACCACGATCAGCGTGGCGACCTTGAAACTGTGCTGCTGCCAGCGTCGCGCCCAGGCTGCACACCACTCGCGCCAGCCGTCGCGAAGCAACGCCCAGGGCCGATTGGCGGGAGCGCTGCCCAGGTACAGCAGAATCCCGAGGATCAGAAACATGCTCAGATCGCCCAGCAGCATCGGCACGAATACCTGGGCCTGGTTGCTGGTGTCGATCAGGTAGATCCAGAACGCCACGGCGACTAATCGCGACAACACGCACAGCCACGAATGCACGACATAACGCGGTGCGTTGAAGCCTGATGGCATGTAGAACAGGCTGATCCCCACCAGCAGCATGCCGGCATTTTCCAGCCACGGGTCGGAGAGTTGCGGCGGCATACCGAGCATCGAGGTCAGCAATGCCGGCGCAAACAGTGCCGGGATTGCGAACACCATGTTCATTAAAATGCCTAGCCAGATGAAGCGTTGAAACCAGCGGATGCAGGTGTCCATATCATCCTTTTCCTTGTGCAAGACTCACATCGTGCGATGCCTGGTACTCAGCTTTGGCGAGCAAGCCGCTCCCACACAGGAGTGCAGTCACCTTGTGGGAGCGGGCTTGCCCGCGAAGCAGCCGATTCGGTCTCGAGTCAGCCGAGAGCTGTTTTCTCCAAGTGTTCAAGGATGATCGGGTACACATCCACCACCGCGTTCTTGCCGAACATGCAGTCGATGTGGCCGTAGCCCGGCACCACATGCCGGCTGTAGCGCTCCGGTCCGTGGACCTTGCATACCCGCTCGTAGGTCTTGAGCGTGCTTTCCGGCAGGTAGCATTGGTTGTCGGCGCCGCTGATGAAGCAAATCGGCATGCTCAAGCGCTCGAAGTGCGGCATGTATACGTCATGCCCCTTGAAGTCCACCAGATGCCCCTTGCGCACGATCAGCGCCAGATGCTCGAAGGTGTGCATGTTCGACTCACCAAACAGCTCGTGCAGGTTGTCGTGCAGGGTTTCATTGAGGGTGTCGTGGCGGTACAGCGAGGCGTACATGAAGGTGATGCGGTGGCACACCGGGTTGGTGCAGTAACCCTGGGCTTCGATCCGCGCATAGCCATTGAGAGCTTTGTCGTAGAGTTTGTTGAACCAGTTTTCCTTGCTGTCGGCATAGGCAGTGAGTGATTTGATGCCGAGCGCGTCGAGCATCCCCGGCAGGTGCAGCCCGGCCTTCAAGCCTGTCGCCGTGGCGACCACGGTGTCAGCGGCAATCTGCGAGCAGACCACCGAACGCACGCCCTGCAACCCGGCCAGCAGCGACATGAAGAACGTCGTCGCGCCGTAGCAATGCACCACGCACTGCACATCGTCAGCCTTGGTTTCCTGCTGGATCAGAGCGATGGCCGCCTTGAAATCGTATTGGGCAATCTGGTCGCCGTTCCATTCCCGCTTGCTCGCCGGTAGCAGAATGCTCACCCGAAAATCCAGCAACCAGACGTCGTAGTCATGCTTGCACAGGTATTCCAGCAGGTTGGTCTGGATGGTGTCGGTGGAGAAAATGTTCGAACCCACCCCCAAGCCATGCACCAGCATCACCGGGCCTTTTGTACCGCCCTGATAGCGGGTCAGTCTTAGTTCGACGCCATCCTCGGTGGAAAAGAAATGCACGCTCGGTGGCGGCGCATCCAGTGGTCGTTTTTGCCGTGGCGGTGCATCGGGGTTGAAGTAAATGTCACCGGCGAACACCCCACCGTAGCTTTCCCAGAGGATGCCGGCGAAGAACTTGCCGAAGCGCGCCAGACCGTCGATGCGCTCGCGTTCGTTGCGGGCGTTGAGCACCTTCATGGTGGTCAGCTGTTTGGCGAAATCGGTCGGGTGGATGTGCATCACCCCGCAGCCGATCACCTCGCCACTCTTGTCCGGCCCGCGATACAGCGTGATGTAGAGGGTGCTGGTGTCGTGCCAGATGTTCAGCACGCCATTGTCTTCCGGCACGGTTTTGAAGGCGCTGAAGAAATAATCGCTGCCGTCCTCGGCGGTCAGCTTCATGTCGTAGTTCATGTGGCGCACGCCGACCTGTTGCTGATACTGCTCGAACAGGTTGAACACACCATTGCTGGCGGTCAGCGGCTGAGGCGACAAAGCCGCAGCGTTAACCGTGCCGACCAGAGTTGCGGCATGCTCCGGCTCCTTGATCATACGATTGAGGTCGGCGGCAGTGATGGTCAGGGTAAAATCGATAGGTGAGTTGTCCGCTTCGCCACGCTTGGCCGCGGCTTCATAGACTTTCAGGTCGGTGCTTTGCGCAGCGGTGAAGGCCCGGGAGAAATAGCCCTTCATGGTTTCGGTGAACTGCACACCGAGAGTCTGCGGCACCGACGGTTTACGCGGCGCCGACGGCAGTCTGTAGTCGATGTGCCAGCCGCGGTCAGCCGCCAGCAGTCCCATATTGCGCTCGCTCACCGCCGAGATGGTCAGCAGTGGGTTGACCGCCAGTGACGTCGGGATCACCGCACCGTCGGTCACATACAACGAGGCGTACACATCGCTGCCGCTGGCACCACTGAACACCTGCCCCTTGTGGTTGACCACGCCTTGCGCCGCGTCCTCGCCCATCACGCAACCGCCCAACGGGTGTACCGAGACGATGCTGTGCTTGAGCAACTTGGTCCAGATCGGATTTTCCACCCAGATCCCGCCCAGCGCCTTGGTGCTCTGGTGCAGCCGTTCGTTGCCGAGTTTGACGTTTTCCTGCTCGCCGACACCCGGCCAGTCGATACGCAGTTGGTCCTTGCTGTCGAGCAGCATGCGTCCGTTGCCGCTGTCGTGACTCATGATCAGGTAGGTCTGCATGTTGTGCAGCGCGCCGTAGTACGGGCCACGCAGGAAGCTCTCGACTTCGCGTTCCTTGTACTTCACCTTGGCGCTGAACGTGTCGTCGCTCGGCACGCCAAGCAACTCGGCGAACCCGGCCATGCTCGGCACCATCGGCCGGCCGAGGGCGCCGGGGATCGAACCTTCTTCGATGACCATGCGGCTGCGCCAATCGCCTTCGGTACGCATGTCGATGATCGAGGTAATGCACGGACCGACCGGGTGCAGTTCCTTGGCCGGATGCGCGCCGAAACCGATACCGTTGATGCTCTGTTCGCAGTTGTGGCCGAAGCCGAGGATGTCGCCGTTGCCGCTCATGTTCTCGCCGAGCTGGCCGGACATTGCCAGGCCTTTGTCGCGAGAGCGCAGGAGGATTTCGGTGGAGCCGAGAGTGCCGGCAGAGACCACGACGATGTCGGCTTTGACGAACAGGGTCGGCGCGGAAAACTTTTCGCGACCGCTGTCCAGGTACTGGAAGTGCACGATCCAGCCATCGCCGTCGCGCTCCAGATACCGCACCTCGGCCTGACAGAAAATCTCCGCGCCATGGTTCCAGGCGTCCGGCAAGTAATTCATCAGCGTGGTGTTCTTGGCCTTGTTGTTACAGCCCGAAACGCAGTCGCCGCAGTGATTGCACGGCAGCTGCTCGACGCCGACGTGGTTGGTGTTGTTTGGCAGTTTGTCGAAGGTCACGTTGATCGGCGGCTTGTAGAAATGTGCGCCCTGCTTGAGGTAATCCGCGGACTTTTTGTTGGCGTCGAGTTTGGGCAGGTTCGGCGCAGTGTTCGGATAGGGATTGGGCTTGAGCATTTCCCGGGCGCGGGCGTAACCGTCCTTGAGCAGGGTGTCACGGTGTTCGCGCACTTGCGGCGGCCAGCGCGGGTCGTCAAACACTCCAGGCTCCGGTTCCAGGGAGACGTTGGCGTTGATCAACGACGTTCCACCGAGGCCGCAGCCCACCACCACGTTCTGTTGGGCATTGACGTGCAAGTCGAACAGCCCGGTGCGTGAACCGATGTGGCCGTCCGGATCATGCACTTGCAGCTCTTCAGTCGCGGCGAGCATGGTGTTGGGGTACTCGCCGGGGCGGATTTCCCGACCTCGCTCCAGCAGGCACACCCGTTTACCGGCCCGGGACAGGCGCGACGCGGCAATGCCGCCGCCGTAACCGGAACCGATGACGATCACGTCGTAGTGTTCCTTGATCTCGCTGATGGGCGTTGCAATCCGTGTCATGAGTAGGTTCCTCTCAGGCAAATTGGGCAACTCTGAGGTTGCCTGCAATCAATGGGCGAACGGGCACCTGGCCTCCGGGCGCACCCGGCGGCAGCACAACAGTTTGGGCAGGATTCAGGCGCTATAGGCGAGCGCGCTGGTTGGCGGTACGACGCAGCGTGCGTTTGCGCGGCAACGGCGTCGCCAGCAAAGCGCGGAACGTACAGGGATTAGGGGACGAGCGATGGGGCTGGCTATCCATCATGTGTTCTCCCTGAACCTGATGTGGATAAGTGACGGCTGTCCTTGTGCCATTGGAGTGAAGACAGGCGACAGATTGAAGTCAAGGTTTTGACCTAGAACTGTACGAAATCTGAGCTATCGCGTTGCGCACTATAGCCGGCGGGGTTTGTGGGGTTTGGCGAACAAGTTATCCACATAGCCACCCACAGCAAATGGGGACAACTATGCAAGTGCTGGAAACTTTCTCCACAGAAACTGAAGAAAATCCGTGACTTATTCAAAACCAGAGTTCTCGGCTGGCATAGATCATTTTTTGATCAGCACCATGAACGCCACGTTCTACATGGCCTGTGGCGGATGACAAACACCTTATCCACAGAAGCGCCAACAGACTTTGGGGGCAACTTCGAGGGGGCTGTGGAAAACCGCTGATAACCTCGGACTTTCTAAGTTTGCGGACGGTATAACCGTGAAAACCGGTGAATTGATCGATTTTTAACCAAACACCTGAAGAGCACGTTTTATAAGGCCTGTAGCGGTAAGCGAACATCTTATCCACAGAAACGCCAACAGAGATTGGGGGCAAGTCCTTGCTCCCGCATGCACTCATTCAGTGGAAAAGTCGTTCAAAAACCGCAGGTTAAGCTGGGTGTTTTTTGATCTAAGGGCTGTAGCCCCCGATTTGCATGGGCTGTAGCGAGGGGCGAACATGTTATCCACAGAAGCGCTAACAGGGATTGTGGGTAAACACATTGGGGCGAACTGACATGGTCAGATCTTGTTAAAACACGACCGCCCCGACTCGATATCCAGATTCAATTCAAAGTCCTTGAATGCGCGCCACCCGAGCAGAATCGAAGGCACGTATCGCCCAAGCACCAACGACGGCGGGATGGTGAAGCCTGGATAGTATTTGTAGTGAATTGCCATGGTATTGCCCGGCAAGGTCAATACGCCTTTGAAGGTCTGGTAGCGCTCTTGAGAGGCGGCGCTGATGGGCGAGCGGCCAGGGGTCAGGGACGCGACGACGTTCATCGGACTGCCCGGCGAAGCCGACGTCAGGTAATCGATATTCCCGGTATCCACAATCGCCAACGTCACTCGGTTGTCCAGCCTCGCGGTGATGGCCAGTCGTTGGTTGATATCCATTCGGGTGTAGATAATCGGCGAGTCACAGCGCTCGGCAGGCGCGGCATTGAGCTCCAGCGTTTTCCTGGTGATTTTCAGCCGCCCCAGCTTGCTGATCAAATCCAGCCCCAACAAGTTGTCCCTATCGCTGACAAAGACCAGGACGTTCCTGAATTCGCTTGCTCCTACTTTTATGGATTCAAGAATCCCGAGCCTGGCAGACACGTCACGCTCACCATAAAAAGTGCTGTAGGCATAGTGCGAGTCGGTTAACAGCCTGACCCCCATCCGTTTCGCAGTTTCATTGTTGACTCGGGTTTGCGGCGCACCCGTATCGAGAATGAAACGTGAGGAATAACCATTTGCCGCGCTGACATCAATGAATGGCAGCACCTCTTCGGCGATGGAAAACTCACTGGAATAAGGATGAATCGCAAGCACTTCCCGCTGCCTGGTTCTTTTCACAGAGAAATCGTCGAGGGCTCTCAGGGTCGAGAGAGATTCGTTGCCGAACATTGAAAACAATGCTTTCAGCTCTGGATCCCTTTCGATCGCCAGAGCGTGTTTACGCTTGATTGCCAGATAATACTCGGGGAGCTGATTTGCGGCTTTGGCCTCGAATATTCTGGCTAGAACCGACACAGAGCAACTGAGGTTTTCAGCAGCATCCAGCACTTTCTCGCACTGCTGCCTAAGCTGCACCAGAGACGCTTTCTGCCCCTGCTCAGACTCCATCCACTGATAGAAATCCGCAACGCCATCGGCACGTGCCGCGGGAGCTTTTGTCTGGATGGCAGACATCAATCCCGAAGACAGACACATAGCCGATGCAAAGAGCATCAGGGCCCGACCGCAAGCGTTCATATACAACCCATTCATAAAAACCAGGTTTTATGAGTAAGCGCTGAACGTCAGATAGCTCCCGAAACCGTGCTGCACCCTTAAACAGCGCATAGAAAACTGTAGTTCAACGGGCTGGGGTACGCAGGGTGACAAAGGTTATCCATGGAGTTGTGGATAACCGCCGTTTGCACTTTCACGCGGCAGGATCAAGGCCTGTGCATAAGATAGGCTTCACCGGTGACGCGGATCATTGGATGAGGGGTTACCTGGCAGGTTTTGATGATCCCGAAACCGTGCCGCTCGTAAAAGCGCCGGGCGCCAGTGTTGGCGGCATAGTCGATCAGGCTCAGGCCATTGAGCCCCAGTCGGTCGGCACGTTCTTGAGCATGGGCGAGAAACTGCACGCCCAGCCCCCGATTGCGCCAGCCTTCATGCAGGGCCAGGCTGGAGATGTACAGAGTATCGGGCACCTCCATGTCGGCGTAAGGCGCCAGTACCGGATCGGTCGTCGGCTCCGCCAGTGGATCGTGACGCATCACGTAGCTGTGCATCATGCCAATGACCTGGCCACCGGCCTCGGCAATCAGGCAGTTCTGGTAGGAGAAATCCACGTCGTCGCGGGCATACCGAATGGCGCCGACATCCAACAAATCCTGGCCGGGCTCTGCGATCTGGCTCCAGATGTAATCCGAAGCGCCTTCCGACGAAATTTGAAACAGGCGAGCAATCTCACGCGCATCGCCACGCGTGGCCGAACGAAACAGCACTTCCATTTAATTGAACTCCACAGGGCTTTGAGCGCCCGATTTAACGCGAGCGCTTGAGACGCGACAACGCAGCGACGGCACGGTTGTTTGTCCGGTTGTTGCGGCTTGCAGCGCAGCCCTAGCGAACCACACCTTCCTCAATCAGCAACTTCAGAATCGCCTCGGCCCCGGCCTGGGCCGTCACGCCCTTGAGCACCTGCCCGCCTCCGCCACTGGCCTTGGCCGTCGCGGCTTTCATGCGGTCGGCACCGCTCTTGGCCTTGATCACCTTCAGGCGCTTGGGTCGTGGCTTGGCCGGTTGCAGGCTGGCGACCGCGAGCAGTTCATCATCGATGACTTCAACTTCCTGCGCTTGCAGCACGCCGCGTCGAGCCGGGCCATAGGCACTCTGCCGAGGCTTGGGTGCAGCATTATCTACCGTCGCCAGAAACGGCAGGCGCACCTTCAGCCGACGACGTTGACCGCGCGGCAAGGCTTGCAACACCAGCGCCGAACTGCCATCGATGGACTCGACCTGCGCCAGTCCCACCACTAGCGGCCAGCCCAGGCTTTCCGCCAGCAGGAACGGCAACATGCCCGAGCCTTCGCCGGTTTCCGCCTGGCTGCCAGTCAACACCACCTGAGCACCGGCATCGCGCAGATACTCGGTCAGTGCCGGCAGCGCATCGGCGCCTTGCGGTTGTTCCAGCACATGCAGTTGCTCAAGCCCCATGCCCAGGTAAGCGCGCAATGCAGGCTCGGCAATGTCGCCGGCATGCAGCACTTGCAGGTTATCCCCAGCCAGTTGCAGGCCCAGTTCTACTGCCCGCGCATCCTGTTCCGCGCGACGCGGCCGACCGGACGTCGGGTGGGCGCCGATGGACACCAGGCTGATGATTTTCGTGCTCATAACCCTTTCCTTCCCTTAAGCCGCATCGCGCTTGGCGTCGTTGCGGTAAGCCTCTACCGCCTCGATCAAGGCTTGAAGAATCTCCGCGCTCTCGCCGATCACCGAGAGGTCCGCACGCTTGATCATGTCGCAGCCAGGGTCGAGGTTGATCGCCACCACCTTGTCACAGGCACCAATGCCTTGCAGGTGCTGGATCGCCCCGGAAATCCCCACTGCCACATAGACCCGTGCGGTGACCCAGGTGCCGGATGCCCCGACCTGACGGTCGCGAGCCATGAAGCCATCGTCCACTGCCACCCGCGATGCGCCTTCAGTCGCGCCAAGGACTTCTGCTGTCCTGTGGAAAAGCCCCCAATCCTTGACCCCGTTGCCGCCGGAGAAA
The DNA here is from genome assembly GCF_059492225.1 of Pseudomonas sp. Pseusp10. Taxonomy (NCBI): domain Bacteria; kingdom Pseudomonadati; phylum Pseudomonadota; class Gammaproteobacteria; order Pseudomonadales; family Pseudomonadaceae; genus Pseudomonas; species Pseudomonas sp. Pseusp10. The sequence goes on from NZ_CP168528.1 coordinate 152,304, forward strand.
ATGAACTCGGCTTCGGCCATGGGAATTGCCGCCGGATCGACGGCCACCGCGCCCAGATCTTCGATCCGCGACAGGCTGCGCGCCACGGTTGTGGATAACTCCACAGGCAGCGCTTCGTGACGGGTTTCGCTGACAGGTTCAGCGCACTCGGCAGCCGCCAGAATCAATCGCGCCAGCGGACGGGCAAGGTCTTGCAGACCCGCGCCGGCGCGGCCGATGCACTCTTGATCCTTGACTTGCCAGACCCGCGTGGCCGGGCGTTCGCCCAGTGCCGCGGCAAAACGCCGGCCGAGTTCGCCACCGCCACTGCGGCTGTCCGGCAGCAGCCAGTGACGCGGGCTGAACTGGTTATCCACAGCCCGCAGGCCCTGGACCCGTTGTTCCGGTGCATAACCGTTGAATTCTTCGCCATCCAGCACCAGCAGGCGGTCGACGCCCGCCGTGGCAAACGCGTTTTCCTTGTGCTCGCCAAACACCACCGCCAGCACCGCGCCGTCCTTGCCGGCCAGTTGATGGGCAAGGCCCAGCAAGTCGCGATCGTGACTGCTCAAGCGACCACCGACCATGTCCGGCACCACGCTGATGTAAAACGCCGGCGCGGCCACCTGATGCAATGGCAATTGCACTTCGACAGCGGCTGAACGCTTAGTCGCCCCGCCCTGCTGAGCGCCGCTGCGGTCGATGCGCTTGATGCCGTTGGGGCCGATAAAGCCAATGCCATGGGGATTCTTGCGGATGACGCCGTTCGGCCCCATCCAGCTGTGTTGCGCCGGCTGCATGGCCGCGTGCAGCGGATGCAGACGGTTGCGGGCGATCCATTCGGCCCGGGGGTCGCGGCGGATAATGTCGCTCATCAGTGGGCCTCCGCAGGTTCGCGCTTGGCGGGTGTCTTGGCGGGCGCGGCGTCGTCGAGCAACGCGTCTGCCACCAGTTCGGCAATGTCCTTGATCAGCGGCCGGGGTTCGACCACGCCTTCGAGCATCGCCGTGCATTGTGGACAACCCACGGCCACCAGTTCGGCACCGGTCTCGCGGATGTCTTCCATGCGCATGTCGGGAATGCGTTGCTTGCCGGGAATGTCGGTGATTGGCGCACCGCCACCACCGCCGCAGCAGCGCGAACGGAAGCCGGAACGTTGCATCTCTTTCACTTCGATCCCGAGGGCCCGCAGTACCTCGCGCGGTGCCTCGTATTCGCCGTTGTAGCGCCCGAGGTAGCACGGGTCGTGGTAGGTCACGCTGTCGCCTTTGTGCTGACCGAGGTTCAGCGCGCCGGCCTGGATGATTTCCGCCATGTAGGTGCTGTGGTGCTGCACCAGGTAGTTGCCATCAAACGCGCCGTACTCGTTTTTCAGCACGTGGAAGCTGTGCGGATCGCAGGTGACGATGCGGTTGAAGCTGTACTTGGCCAGGGTCTGGATATTGCGCTTGGCCAACAGCTGGAAGGTTGCTTCGTCGCCCAGGCGCCGCGCCACGTCACCGCTGTCGCGTTCTTCGAGGCCGAGCACGGCGAAGTCGATTTTCGCCGCCTTGAGCACTTTGACGAAGGCGCGCAGGGTGCGCTGGTTGCGCATGTCGAAGGCGCCGTCGCCAACCCAGAACAGCACGTCGGTGGATTTCTTTTCACTGAGCAGGTTGAGGTTCAAGTCCGCTGCCCAGTTCATCCGCCCGCCCGGCGCGAAGCCGCCCGGGTTGTCGGTGGCGATCAGGTTTTCCAGGACTTCCGCGCCCTTGTTCGGCGTGGCGCCCTTTTCCAGGGTCAGATGACGGCGCATGTCGACGATGGCATCGACGTGCTCGATCATCATCGGGCATTCCTCGACGCAGGCGCGGCAGGTGGTGCACGACCACAGGGTTTCAGCGTCCACCAGACCGTTGACGATCGGTTGATGCGGATTACCGGCGTGCTCACCGATGGCCTTGCCCGGATACGGACTGCCGGCGAACTTCGCATCGGTGCCACCAGCCAGGCCGACGACCATGTCCTGAATCAGTTTTTTCGGGTTCAGCGGCTGGCCGGCAGCGAACGCCGGGCATGCTGCTTCGCATTTACCGCACTGCACGCAGGCGTCGAAACCGAGCAACTGGTTCCAGGTGAAATCCTTGGGTTTTTCCACACCCAGTGGCGCAGTCAGGTCGCTAAGATCCAGCGGCTTCAAACCAGTGGAACGGCCACCACCGAAGCGTTCGGCGCGACGGTGCCACGCCAGGTGCAAGGCACCGGCAAAGGCGTGCTTCATCGGCCCGCCCCAGGTCATGCCGAGGAACAGTTCCGACACGCCCCACAACACGCCAACCCCGAGAATCGCTGCCAACAGCCAGCCACCGAAGTTTTCCGGGAGGATGCCCGCCACCGGCAGGGTCACCAGGAAGAACGAGGCCGAGAACGCCAGCAGGCTTTTCGGCAGGCGCATCCACGGGCCTTTCGACAGGCGCGCCGGCGGATTGCGCCGACGCAGGTAAACAAAGATCGCGCCGACGAACATGACCGCCGTCATCAGCAGCAGCGCATAGCCGAGGAAACGGTTATGCAGGCCGAAACCATGTACCAGAATCGCCAGCACGATGGACGCCACCGCACCGCCAGCCGTGGCGACGTGGGTATTGGCAATGTATTTGTCCCGCGCCACCACATGGTGCAAGTCGACCATGTAGCGCTTGGGCATGGCGAACAGGCCACCGATAAGGTCGACTTTCGAAGCCCGGCCTCGGCGCCACATGGCCACCCGCCGCAACGCGCCCAGGACACCAAGGCCCAGAGCTGCGAACAACAGGATTGGAAGAAGGGTGTTCAACATGGTGGAGCTCCCAAAGACCTCGGGCTTAACTACCTGGATGCCTTGCTCGATCCTCTGTAGGAGCGAGCTTGCTCGCGATGGGCGTTAACGATGACGCGTGCGGTCTGGAGAAACGCGGCGCCTTCAAATCCATCGCGAGCGAGCTCGCTCCTACAGGGGTTGTCCACAAGCTCTTAGAAATCCTTGCACAGCCGCAGCGCGTCGTAGATCGCCGCGTGTACGTTACGCTGGGCCACGCAGTCGCCGATGCGGAAAAGCAGGTAGCCGTCGCCGCTCTGTTCCAGGCATGGCTGCGGCTTGATCGCGAACAAGGCTTCGACGTCGATCTGGCCTTTGTTACGCGAGCCTTCCTTCAGCGCGTAGTAGATTTCTTCGTCCGGGCGCACGCCGTTTTCAACGACCACCTGGTCCACCACCCGCTCCTCTTTGGCGCCGGTGTATTCGTTCTCCAGCACCGCCACCAGCTTGTCGCCTTCGCGGTAGACCTTCTCCAGCATCATGTCGCCGGTCATGATCACTTCTTTCGGATACATGCTGCGGTAGTAAGTCGGGAACGACGTACCGCCAATCGCCACGCCAGGCTTGATGTCGTCGGTGACGATCTCGACCTGACTGCCCTTGTCGGCAATGAAGTCGGCGGTCGACATGCCGGTGAATTCGCAAATGGTGTCGTAGACCAGTACGTTCTTGCCCGGTGCTACCTTGCCATCGAGAATGTCCCAGCTGCTGACCACCAGACCTTCAGCCGCACCCCAATGCTCGTTCTGCTCGATGAACGGATGACCGCCGACCGCCAGCACCACCACATCCGGACGCAGGTCCATGATGGTCGGCGCATCCGCCGCGGTGCCCAGGCGCAGGTCGACTTTCAACCGTGCCAGTTCCAGCTGATACCAGCGGGTGATACCGGCGATCTGGTCACGCTGCGGCGCTTTCGACGCCGTGGTGATCTGCCCACCGATGAATTCCTTCTTCTCGAACAGGGTCACGTCGTGACCACGCTCGGCGGCCACACGAGCGGCTTCCATCCCCGCCGGGCCGGCACCGACCACCACCACCTTGCGTTTTTTACCGGTGGTTTTCTCGATGATGTGCGGCACGCCCATGTATTCACGGGAGGTTGCCGCGTTCTGGATGCACAACACATCCAGGCCCTGATACTGACGGTCGATGCAGTAGTTGGCACCGACGCACTGCTTGATCTGGTCGACCTGGCCCATCTTGATCTTGGCGATCAGGTGCGGGTCGGCGATGTGCGCGCGGGTCATGCCGACCATGTCGACGTAACCGCCTTCCAGAATACGGGTGGCCTGGTTCGGGTCTTTGATGTTCTGCGCGTGCAGCACGGGAACCTTGACCACTTCCTTGATACCGGCCGCCAGGTGCAGGAACGGCTCCGGTGGATAACTCATGTTCGGAATCACGTTGGCCAGGGTGTTGTGGGTGTCGCAACCCGAACCCACGACGCCGATGAAATCGAGCATGCCGGTGTCGTCGTAATACTTGGCGATCTGCTTCATGTCCTCGTGGGACAGGCCATCGGGGTGAAATTCGTCACCGCAGATACGCATGCCCACGCAGAAATCGTCACCGACCTCGGCGCGCACGGCCTTGAGCACTTCCAGACCGAACTTCATGCGGCCTTCGAAGGTGCCGCCCCATTCGTCGGTACGCTTGTTGACCCGAGGGCTCCAGAACTGGTCGATCATGTGCTGGTGCACGGCCGACAGTTCGACGCCGTCCAGGCCACCGGCCTTGGCGCGACGCGCAGCTTGCGCGTAGTTGCCGATCACCCGCCAGATTTCTTCCGGCTCGATGGTTTTGCAGGTGGCGCGGTGCACCGGTTCACGAATGCCGGACGGCGACATCAGCGTCGGCCAGTTGAAGCCGTCCCAACGGGAGCGACGGCCCATGTGGGTAATCTGGATCATGATCTTGGCGCCGTGCTTGTGCATGGCGTCGGCCAGATTCTGGAAGTGCGGAATGATGCGATCGGTGGACAGGTTCACCGAGCTCCACCATTCCTGCGGGCTGTCGATGGCGACTACGGACGAACCGCCGCAAATTGCCAGGCCGATCCCGCCCTTGGCTTTCTCTTCGTAGTACTTGACGTACCGATCGGTGGTCATGCCGCCGTCGGTCGCATAAACCTCGGCGTGCGCGGTGCTGAGCACGCGGTTACGGATGGTCAGTTTGCCGATCTGGATCGGCTGGAACATTGCTTCGAAAGCCATGGCGGGTTCCTCGACTTACAACGGCTTGACGATAAACAAGCCGTCTTCGTGGCCCTCTTCGGAGCCACCGTAGACTTGCTCGGCCACGGTGCGGATCTTGCTGCCGCGAGCGGCGAGAATCTGATCCATCGCACCGGCAAACCAACCGGTGAACATGTAGTCGACCTTGCGCCCGACCTTGCCGTAGACGTAGACGAACGCCGAGTGCTCGAGCTTGACGCTGGCGGTGCCTTTGTCGAGGTCGATGTCCTGGATCTTGAACAGGCCCCAGCCGCGCTGCGACAGGCGCTTCATGTAGTGCTCGAACACCGCGACGCCTTCCAGGCCGTGGCATTCGGCCTCTTTTTCACACCAGTGCCAGGCGGACTTGTAGCCGGCCTTGTAGAGGATTTCGGCATAGGCTTCAGCGCCCAGCACTTCCTCGATCCCCATGTGGTTGTTGACGAAGAAATGGCGCGGTACATACAGCATCGGCAGGGCGTCGGAGGTCCAGACACCGGTTTCGCTGTCGACTTCGATTGGCAATTGCGGGGCGATCTTGGCCATGGAAACTTGACTCCAGAAAATTCGTTGTGTGTTTTGCGTAGCAGCTGCCGAGGTACGAGGCTGCGTTGCGTGTCCGTAGGACCGCCCTCGGGGGCCGCTTCGCAGCCCGACGCAGCCTCGTACCTCGGCAGCGGCTACAAGGGATCGTTGTTCAAAGTGGGCTTATTCGCCCCAAACGTCTTTCAGGACGTTGACCCAGTTCTCGCCCATGATCTTGCGTACCACGCGCTCGGAATGGCCGCGCTTGAGCAGGGTCTCGGTCAGGTTCGGGAACTCGCCCACGGTGCGGATGCCCAGCGGGTTAATGATCTTGCCGAAGCTGGTCAGACGGCGGGCGTAGCCCTTGTCGTGGGTCAGGTATTCGAAGAAGTCCTGACCATGGCCCTGGGTGAAGTCAGTGCCGATGCCGATGGCGTCTTCGCCAACGATGTTCATCACGTACTCGATGGCTTCGGCGTAGTCGTCGATGGTCGAATCGATGCCCTTGGCCAGGAACGGAGCGAACATGGTCACGCCGACAAAACCGCCGTGGTCGGCAATGAACTTGAGTTCTTCATCGGACTTGTTGCGCGGGTGCTCCTTGAGCCCCGACGGCAGGCAGTGGGAGTAGCAGACCGGCTTCTTCGATTCGAGGATGACTTCTTCGGAAGTCTTGGAGCCAACGTGGGACAGGTCGCACATCACGCCTACCCGGTTCATCTCGGCGACGATTTCGCGACCGAAGCCCGACAGGCCACCGTCACGCTCGTAGCAACCGGTGCCCACCAGGTTCTGGGTGTTGTAGCACATCTGCACGATGCCAACGCCGAGCTGCTTGAACACCTCGACATAGCCGATCTGGTCTTCATAGGCGTGGGCATTCTGGAAGCCGAAGAGGATGCCGGTCTTGCCCAGTTCCTTGGCCTTGCGGATGTCGGCGGTAGTGCGCACCGGCATCACCAGGTCGCTGTTCTCGCGGATCAGCTTCTGGCTCGCGGCAATGTTGTTGACGGTGGCCTGAAAGCCCTCCCACACCGACACGGTGCAGTTGGCCGCGGTCAAACCGCCCTTGCGCATGTCTTCGAACAGTTCACGGTTCCACTTGGCAATAATCAGCCCGTCGATAACGATGCTGTCGGCGTGCAATTCGGCTGGGCTCATCAGGCTGTCCCCTATTAGCGATTCATGCGCCGAATCGTCTGCCGGCGCTTTGGGGCCAGCATATGCCTCGGTGCCCAAGCAGCCGGGTGCAAAAACGACAGGGGGTTTGCCGAAAGCGTCAATCCGCGACAAAGGGTCGTCTTCAGCCACGATCGCCTCCCTGTTCAAGGCCCTCGGCTTGGGCCAGAATTCGCCGCATCACTGGAATAGAGCGGCGACCTGAATGAAATCCATCCTTCTGGCTTTGGCACTGATTGCGACCGGCGTACACGCAGCGCAGGAGTCCGACGACAACCCGTGCGACAAAGTCGAAAACGACGTCCAGACCCTCGAGTGCTCGGCCTTCAGCAAAACCACCGCCGAAGACCTGCTCAAGGAAAACCTGCAGGGCCTGACCGAGCGCATGCAGTCGCAATACGGCAAAAACCCGTCGCAACTGGCCGACATCACGACCAAGCTCAAGGCCGCGCAACAGCAATGGCTGAAGACCCGCGACGCAGACTGCGCCGTCGAAGCCTTTCCGGCCACCAGCGGCAGCAAGGCGTTCACCATTGCCCAGAACGATTGCATCGCACGGATGAGTGACGAGCGGTCGGAGTTTTTGGAGTCGATTGGGCAGGAATAATCCTGAATATTCCGGTGAAAGCTGGAACTGCATCCAGCTTTCAACAGCACTTTCCCTTCGTCCTACAACACGTTCCGACCCCGCCTACACGTATTGCCTGGAAGCCCAAATCTGTGGGCTTTTCACGCAACATGCTGACAATTGTTGTTGATTGTTCACATGAAAAATATAAGCAAAGATTCGCAAATCTTATAAAAGACTTATATTCTTCCATGAACAGCATCCACTGGACTCGAAAGGCCGTTAAGCAACTCTTGAGATTGCATTCCGTTCATCAGGGCCAGGTTCGTGATGCCATCACGGCGCTGGCAGGCATGCCCGATGTAGGCAATGTCAAAGCACTGGTCGGTCATGACTACGCTTATCGGCTGCGTATCGGTAACTATCGGGTCATGTTCGATTGGGATGGCGTGATCAAAGTGGTCAGTATTCAAGAGGTCAAAAAACGCGATGAACGCACCTACTGACATTCAAATCATCAACGACGCCGAAGGCAATCCAGCCTTCGTGGTCATTCCATATGCACAATACGTGGCACAGAAAATCGAGCCCGACTTGATCCCCCATGAGGTGGTGAGCCGTATCGTCGATGGCGCCACTCCCATCCGCGCATGGCGCGAACACTTGAACCTTACCCAGGATGAAGTGGCCAAACGCATGGGTATTTCTCAACCCGCTTTCGCCCAACAGGAAACAGTCGCCAAGCCCCGTAAAGCCACTCGCGAAAAAATCGCCTTGGCGTTTGGCATCACTGCCAATCAGCTTGAGCTGTAAGCTGCTTACCTTCTGTCACTAATGGGATTCAACATGAAAGTCTGCGGTATCGAAATCAAAGGCAGCGAAGCGATCATTGCCGTGGCGTCCCTAGACGGTTCGACGCTGAACCATGTCGCGCTCGCCACCAAGAAAATCGCTCTGGACGATGACGACGAAGCTGCCAACGTCAAAGTGTTTGCCGCTCAGGTCACCTCGTTTGTCCGTGAGAATTCCATCGACCGCATCGCGATCAAGAAGCGCAGCAAAAAAGGCGAGTTCGCTGGCGGGCCGACCACGTTCAAGATCGAAGGGGTTTTCCAGCTGCTGGAGAATTGCGAGGTGACCTTGCTGTCGCCGCAGACCATCACGGCACAGACCAGGAAATTCACTGGCGAGCTGCCAGGGACGCTGAACAAGTATCAGCATGAGGCTTATAAGGCAGCGTGTTCGGCGTTGATGAAGAAGTAGTAGATTTTTCAGATCAATACAAAACTACTGTGGGAGCGAGCTTGCTCGCGATGGCGGCCGTTCAGTCAACGTCTGTGTTGAATGTGCCGGCCTCATCGCGAGCAAGCTCGCTCCCACAGGTTTCTCGGGCGCTCATGCCTGCGCGGTACGCCGGTCTTCTCGCGGGCACCGCGCATATTTCGCCCGATAACTGCGGGTGAAATACGACGGCGATTCAAACCCGCAGGCAATGCTCACCTCCAGCACGCTCATGTCGGTCTGACGCAGCAACTGCCGCGCTTTTTCCAACCGTAACCGCAGGTAGAAATTGCTCGGTGTGTCGTTCAAGTACAGGCGAAACAGGCGCTCCAGCTGCCGCCGCGTCACCTTGATCGATTCCGCCAGTTCCAGGGTACTGAGCGGCGGTTCGCTGTGCTGCTCCATCTCGCCAATCACATGCACCAGTTTCTTGTTGCTGATGCCGTAGCGCGTGGCGACTTCCATGCGTTGGTGGTCTTTGCGCGGGCGGATGCGGCCGAGCACGAATTGCTCACTGACCTGGATCGCCAGCTCGGGACCGTGGGCCTGGGCGATCAGATCCAGCATCAGGTCAATGGAAGCGGTGCCGCCGGCGGAGGTGATGCGCCGACGGTCGATCTCGAACAATTCCTGGGTGACGCTGAGCTGTGGATAAGACTCCTTGAAGGCGTCGATGGCCTCCCAGTGCAGGGTCAGCCGATGACCATCGAGCAAACCCGCCTCGGCGAGAATGAAGCTGCCAGTGTCGATGGCGCCGAGGGTCACGCCTTCGTTGTCCAGCCGCCGCAGCCAGTGCTCCAGCGCCGGGGTGGCGAATTTCAGGGGTTCGAAACCGGCGACCACCAGTAGTGTCGCGCCTTTTTTCAACGGTTCCAGCGCCGCATCGGCGTTGACCGACATGCCGTTGCTGGCCAGAACCGCCCCGCCATCGGCACTCAGTACATGCCAGCGATACAGTTCGCCGCGAAAGCGATTGGCGACCCGCAACGGCTCGATGGCCGAGATAAATCCGATGGCCGAAAAACCCGGCATCAACAAGAAGTAGAAATCCTGGGACATGGAGCGCACTCGCTTAGCAGGTAACAAGAGGGCGGGTAGCGTGAGGACGTTGATACGCCACTTGCGAGCGGCATACAAGAGCACAGGTCGCTGCAGTGCAAGAGCTGGTCGCCGCAGTGCGCTTTCACGGGCGCTTAGCTGCGTAACTTGGCATCACCGGCGCACAAAGACGACCGGACCCACAATAATGAAACTGCCGAGGAACCTGAGAATGAAACGACTGATCAGCAGCTGTGTTCTTGCACTCAGTGGTACCGCGTTACTGAGCGCCAGTGTCATGGCCGCCGAACCCGCCGCATGCCAGAACGTGCGCATGGGTGTAGTGAACTGGACCGACGTGATCGCCACCAGTGCCATGACCCAGGTATTGCTCGATGGCCTCGGCTACAGCACCAAACAAACCAGCGCCTCCCAGCAAATCATCTTCGCCGGGATCCGCGACCAGCGTCTGGATCTGTTCCTCGGCTACTGGAACCCGCTGATGACCCAGACCATCACCCCGTTCGTCGACGCCAAACAGGTCAAGGTGCTTGAAGCGCCAAGCCTGCAAGACGCCCGCGCGACCCTCGCCGTGCCGACCTACCTCGCCGACAAGGGCCTGAAAACCTTCGCTGACATCGCCAAATTCGAAAAAGAACTGGGCGGCAAGATCTACGGCATCGAGCCCGGCTCGGGCGCCAACACCCAGATCAAGGCGATGATCGCCAAGAACCAGTTCGGCCTCGGCAAGTTCCAGCTGGTCGAATCCAGCGAAGCCGGCATGCTCGCCGCTGTGGATCGCGCCGTGCGTCGCAACGAAGCCGTGGTGTTCTTCGGCTGGGCGCCGCACCCGATGAACGTCAATGTGAAAATGACCTACCTCTCCGGCAGTGAAAACGCCCTTGGGCCGGACGAAGGCAAGGCCACGGTATGGACCGTCACCGCGCCGACATACGCCGAACAATGCCCGAACATCGGTCGTTTGCTGACCAACCTGACCTTCACCGCCGAAGACGAGAGCCGGATGATGCAGCCGCTGCTGGATCACAAGGACGCTTTCGAGTCGGCCAAGCAATGGCTCAAGGATCACCCGCAGGACAAAAAACGCTGGCTTGAAGGCGTCACCACCTTCGATGGCAAACCGGCCGCTGAAAACCTGAAGCTGACCAGTAAATAAACCCGAACGAACCACCGTCTCGCAGCCCCGACGGGCTGCGAACGGGACCATCGCGCCCGGCCAAAACCCAAAACTCGCCTGTAAGGAACCGCCAAATGAACCACGACGTCATCATCACCTGCGCACTCACCGGTGCTGGCGACACGACCGCCAAGAGCCCACACGTGCCGGTCACCCCGAAACAAATCGCGGCTGCCGCCGTAGAAGCTGCCAAGGCCGGCGCCACCGTGGTGCACTGCCATGTGCGCGACCCGCAAACCGGCAAGTTCAGCCGTGACGTGGCGCTGTACCGCGAAGTGATGGAGCGCATCCGCGAGGCGGACGTCGACATCATCGTCAACCTCACCGCTGGCATGGGTGGCGACCTGGAAATCGGTGCCGGCGAGAATCCGATGGAGTTCGGCCCGAATACTGACCTGGTAGGCCCGCTGACCCGCCTGGCCCACGTCGAAGAACTGCTGCCGGAAATCTGCACCCTCGATTGCGGCACCCTGAACTTCGGCGACGGCGACACCATTTACGTGTCCACCCCGGCGCAACTGCGCGCCGGCGCCAAACGCATTCAAGAACTGGGCGTAAAGGCCGAGCTGGAAATCTTCGACACCGGCCACCTGTGGTTCGCCAAGCAGATGATCAAGGAAGGCCTGCTCGACAACCCGTTGTTCCAGCTGTGCCTGGGCATCCCTTGGGGCGCGCCGGCGGACACCACCACCATGAAAGCCATGGTCGACAACCTGCCCGCCGACGCAGTCTGGGCCGGCTTCGGCATCGGTCGCATGCAGATGCCGATGGCTGCGCAAGCGGTGTTACTCGGCGGCAACGTGCGGGTCGGCCTGGAAGACAACCTGTGGCTGGACAAGGGCGTGCTGGCGACCAACGGCCAACTGGTCGAACGCGCCACGGAAATCCTCAGCCGCCTCGGTGCCCGGGTGCTGACCCCGGCTGAAGGCCGGGCAAAAATGGGCCTGACCAAGCGCGGTTAATTCACAACAACTTTCCCCCTGTGGGAGCGAGCTTGCTCGCGATGACGTCGGTACATCCGAAGCATCATCTGCGGCAGGAATACCGCCATCGCGAGCAAGCTCGCTCCCACAGTTTTTTTTCGAGCCAAATTCAGGAATTGACCATGAGCTTCATCACCGAAATCAAAACCTTCGCCGCCCTGGGCAGCGGTGTCATCGGCAGCGGCTGGGTGTCCCGCGCCCTCGCCCATGGCCTTGATGTAGTGGCCTGGGATCCTGCACCCGGCGCTGAAGCAGCCCTGCGCAAACGCGTCGCCAGCGCTTGGGGTGCGCTGGAGAAACAAGGCCTGGCGCCGGGTGCATCGCAGGATCGTCTGCGCTTTGTCGCGACCATTGAAGAGTGCGTGCGCGATGCCGATTTCATCCAGGAAAGCGCCCCGGAACGACTGGAGCTGAAACTGGAACTGCACAGCAAAATCAGCGCGGCGGCCAAGCCCAATGCGTTGATCGGTTCCAGCACCTCCGGCCTGTTGCCGAGTGAATTCTACGAAAGCTCCACACACCCGGAACGCTGCGTGGTCGGTCACCCGTTTAACCCGGTTTACCTGTTGCCATTGGTGGAAGTGGTCGGTGGCAAAAACACGGCCCCTGAAGCGGTGCAAGCCGCGATGAAAGTCTATGAATCCCTCGGCATGCGCCCGCTGCATGTACGCAAGGAAGTACCGGGTTTCATCGCCGACCGCCTGCTCGAAGCGCTATGGCGTGAGGCGCTGCACCTGGTCAACGACGGCGTGGCGACCACTGGCGAGATCGACGATGCCATCCGCTTCGGCGCGGGCTTGCGCTGGTCATTCATGGGTACGTTCCTGACCTACACCCTCGCCGGCGGCGATGCCGGCATGCGTCACTTCATGGCCCAGTTCGGCCCGGCGTTGCAGTTGCCGTGGACCTACCTGCCGGCGCCGGAGCTGACCGACAAACTGATCGACGACGTGGTCGATGGCACCAGCGACCAACTGGGCAAACACAGCATTTCGGCGCTGGAGCGCTATCGTGATGACTGCCTGCTGGCGGTGCTGGAAGCGGTGAAGACCACCAAAGAGAAGCATGGGATGGCCTTCAGCGAGTAAACCTTATGTTATGAGGCCAGCAGTACCGGCCTCTTCGCGGGCAAGCCCGCTCCCACATTTGATCGCAGGTGTCTGATACAACTCGGTCACCTGTGGGAGCGAGCTTGCTCGCGATAGCGGCAGCCCAGTCACCATCAATGTTGGAACTAACATCATGCCCACCCTCACCACCTACCAAACCACCATCATCCCCGACTGGGTCGACTACAACGGCCACCTGCGCGACGCCTTCTACCTGCTGATTTTCAGCTACGCCACCGACGCCCTGATGGATCGCCTGGGACTCGACAGCAACAGCCGCGAGGCCAGCGGCAACTCGCTGTTCACCCTCGAACTGCACCTGAACTACCTGCACGAAGTGAAGCTCGACGCCCAAGTCGAAGTGCGCACCCAAATCATCGCCCACGACAGCAAGCGCGTGCACCTCTATCACAGCCTGCATCTGGTCGGTGATGACCAGGCGCTGGCGGGCAATGAACAGATGCTGCTGCACGTGGATCTCGCCGGGCCGCGTTCGGCACCGTTCAGCGACCTGTCCTTGAGCCGGCTGCAAGCCATCGTCACCGAACAGGCGGACCTGCCCACGCCCGAGTACATTGGCCGAGTGATCGCATTACCCCCAAAAAAATAACAAGGAGATCGCCATGAACACCGCCGCTGCATTTGCCGACTTTCGTACCTATCCATTGATCAGTGCGCTGACCGGCGTGCAGACCCTGGTGGACCGTGTTCTGGTGAAGTGGGCCGACGATCGCGTCAGCCCTTTCCACCATCAATGGCTGCGGGATAACTGCCCGTGCCCGCAATGCGTCTACACCGTGACTCGCGAACAAGTGCTGGAAATCGTCGATGTGGCTCAAGACCTGATGCCCGATAACGCCCGTATCGACAGCGATGGCTGCCTGGCGGTGGATTGGCAGGACGGCCACTGCAGCCGCTTCGACCCTGGCTGGCTGCGCGCCCATGCCTATGACGACGAATCCCGCGCCGAACGCCTGGCAGGCAAACCGAAAGCCAGGCTCTGGCACAACGATTTGCAGTTGCCGGTGTTCGAGTATCAAGCACTGATGAACGACCCTGAGGCCTTGTTGCAATGGCTGTTGGCGGTGCGCGATGTCGGATTGACCCAGGTTCGTGGTGTGCCCACCGAGCCCGGTTCCCTGAAGCTGATCGCCCAACGGATTTCCTTCATCCGCGAGAGCAATTTCGGCGTGCTGTTCAACGTGCAATCCAAAGCCGATGCCGACAGCAACGCCTACACCGCGTTCAACCTGCCGCTGCACAGCGATTTGCCGACCCGAGAGTTGCAACCTGGGCTGCAATTTTTGCATTGCCTGGTCAATGACGCCGAGGGCGGCGAGAGCATTTTTGTCGACGGTTTTGCCATTGCCGACGCCCTGCGCCGGGAAGACCCCGAATCCTTCAGAAGCCTGTGCGAAATCCCCGTGGAGTTTCGCAACAAGGACCGCCATAGCGACTACCGCTGTCTCGCACCGATCATCGCCCTGAATGCGTTGGGCCAGGTGTCGGAAATCCGCATGGCAAACTTTCTGCGCGGGCCGTTCGATGCCTCAGTTGAGCAGATGCCCAAGCTCTATCAAGCCTATCGGCGCTTTATCGCGATGACCCGCGAGCCTCGGTTCAGGTTGATGCAGCGGCTCAATCCCGGTGAGCTGTGGTGCTTCGACAACCGTCGCACCCTCCATGCCCGCAACGCCTTCGACCCCACCACCGGGGCGCGGCATTTCCAGGGCTGCTATGTCGACCGGGATGAGTTGTTGTCGCGCATTCTGGTGTTGCAACGCTAGACCGCGTCATCGTTCATCGCGAGCAGGCTCGCTCTCACATTCGATCGCATTCCCCTGATGGGACTCGGTCAACTGTGGGAGCGGGCTTGCTCGCGAAAGCGGTCTATTTATCGACACAAAACCCATTGATTCACAAACAAAAAAAAGCCCCGATCAAGCCGTGACAGGATCGAGGCAGAGGGTACTGTTGAGGAGCTGCCGTGCGAGGGTGACCAAACCTTCGTGAAGCGAGCTGAGCCCAGTGTGCCCACTCCTCTGCACGGCAAGTTAGCCGAAAACGACCTGTTCATAGGTATTGCGGCCATTGCGACAATTCGCCCTTGCCGCCACCTTGTGGCCCTACCAGAATCGAGCCACGACACCGTTCCCTGAAGAAGGATTGCGTCATGATGCACGCCGATTTGATAGACCAGGAAGACCTGTTGGGCCAGCTCAAGTCGTTGGGATTCGAAGTGCCCACCGGCGCCACTGCCGAGCAGGCCTGCGAGTGCGCGGTACGGGGATTGAATGATGTGCGGGCGATGACGCTGCGGACCATGGTCAAGCAGATGTACACCAGCAGCGCGACCATCCTGCCGGCGGTGCGCCAGGCGATCGACAAGCAGTTGTTGCCGGCGTTGGCGGAGTATCAACAGAGCCACACAGGCCGATAAAAAGCCTTCGCGGGCAAGCCCGCTCCCACAGGGTTTTGTGTCGAGCACAAAATGAATGCTCTGACACAAAACCCTGTGGGAGCGAGCTTGCTCGCGATGAAGGCGCCTAGGTTTAGAGCCTTACACTGGCAAACGTCGACTCATTACGCGCCTGGCTCAGTGCCGACAACGGCCCGGACAACGGCGACAGCACCAGCGCTTGCGGCAGCGGCATCATCGCCACTTGCTGGGTAGTGTTGGAGCCTACACGCTCGTCACGCGGCGGAATGCCGAAGTACTCGCGGTAGCACTTGGAGAAGTGCGGCGTGGATACGAAGCCACACACCGATGCCACTTCGATGATCGACATCGGCGTTTGCTTGAGCAGTTGCCGGGCGCGGATCAGCCGCAGCTTCAGGTAGTAACGCGACGGCGAGCAGTGCAGGTATTTCTGGAACAACCGCTCGAGCTGACGGCGGGACACCGCGACATAAACCGCCAGTTCGTCGAGGTCGATCGGCTCTTCGAGGTTGGCTTCCATCAATGCAACGATTTCCTGCAACTTCGGCTGGTTGGTGCCGAGCATGTGCTTGAGCGGCACACGCTGGTGATCCTGCTCGTTGCGGATGCGCTCGTAGACGAACATTTCCGAAATGGCCGCCGACAGTTCACGACCGTGATCGCGGCTGATCAGGTGCAGCATCATGTCCAACGGCGCGGTGCCGCCGGAGCTGGTGAAACGGTTACGGTCGAGGGTGAACAGACGGGTGCTCATCGCTACACGCGGGAAAGCTTCCTGCATTGCTGCCAGACATTCCCAGTGCACGCTGCAATCGAAGCCGTCGAGCAGGCCGGCGCAGGCCAGGGCCCAGCTGCCGGTGCACACCGCGCCGAGGCGGCGGGACTGGCGGGCCTGGCTTTGCAGCCAGGACACGTGTTCGCGGGTAACAGTGCGCTGGATGCCGATACCGCCGCACACGATGACGGTGTCCATTGGCGGGGCTTTGTGCATGGAGGCGTCGGGGGTGATCTGCAGGCCGTCACTGGCCCAGACCTGGCCGCCATCGACGGTGAGGGTGGTCCAGCGATATAGCTCGCGACCGGACAACTGGTTGGCCATGCGCAGGGGTTCTACTGCGGAGGCCAGAGAAATCAGCGTGAAATTGTCCAGCAGCAGAAAGCCGATGGATTGAGGCGCACGGTTCTGGGGTTGGGCCCCGGAGTTGAACGTCGTCATCGCGGTATCTCCTCACACAAAGCGGGTGATGGCCTCAGGCGGAGGCTCTTTTTATTGCCATCGTTCTCGCGTGGGAGACGGGCTTTGTAATGACAGAGCAATTGCCATGCCTAAATTTGAATGCGCGTTCAATAACTCCTAAAAACGACGTCGGAATGTGTCTATATATGTCTCGCAGGGCATAGGGATTTAAATGGCCATCAGGGCTGGCAAGCACCCCGGCCCACGAGCTGTGAGCAATTCGGTAGCACTTGTGGGAACGGCGTTGCGCCGCGTCGGAAAGGAGTGTCACCGCAGGCACAGGTGACGAGCGGTCGAGGGCTGGTTGGCCCTCGATCAGTGGCAAGACGATTTATCTGTGAGCGACGCGCTAAAAGGAGGCGCGTTTTCGAGCAGGTGTTCACTTAGCGCGCAGTTTTGACTGGTCTGGCGCTATCGCGAGCAAGCTCGCTCCCACAGGGATCAAGGTGAACACAATTTTTGTGACCGACGCAAAACCTGTGGGAGCGAGCTTGCTCGCGATGGGGTTGACGCGGTCTCAGCACTCCACCGCACTGACCGCCAACCCACCTCGCGATGTCTCCTTATATTTGTCATGCATGTCGGCACCGGTATCGCGCATGGTGCGGATCACCCGATCCAGCGAAATAAAGTGCTGGCCATCGCCCCGCAATGCCATTTGCGCAGCATTGATCGCCTTCACCGCAGCAATCGCGTTGCGCTCGATGCACGGCACCTGGACCAGCCCACCCACCGGGTCGCAGGTCAGGCCGAGGTTGTGTTCCAGACCGATTTCCGCCGCGTTGCACAGTTGCTCTGGCGTGGCGCCGAGGATTTCCGCCAGCCCGGCCGCCGCCATGGCGCAGGCCGAACCGACTTCGCCCTGACAGCCGACTTCGGCACCGGAGATCGAGGCGTTCTTCTTGCACAGGATTCCCACCGCCGCCGCGCCGAGGAAGTAGTCGACGACATTGGCGTCGGTCACGGCCTCGCTGAATTTCATAAAGTAGTGCAGCACCGCCGGAATGATCCCCGCCGCGCCGTTGGTCGGTGCCGTGACCATGCGCCCGCCGGCGGCATTTTCTTCGTTGACCGCCAGGGCGAACAGGTTGACCCACTCCATGGCGCTCAAGGTCGAGCCGA
This sequence comes from Pseudomonas sp. Pseusp10, assembly GCF_059492225.1. NCBI lineage: Bacteria > Pseudomonadati > Pseudomonadota > Gammaproteobacteria > Pseudomonadales > Pseudomonadaceae > Pseudomonas > Pseudomonas sp. Pseusp10. The sequence goes on from NZ_CP168528.1 coordinate 170,015, forward strand.
TCACGTTGGGTTTGTTCAGTTCCTGCAAGCTGCGATGCAGCTTGGCCGCGCGGCGACGCACGTTCAAGCCACCGGGCAAGATGCCTTCGTGTTTCAGGCCTTGTTCGACGCAATCCTGCATGGCGCGCCATAGCTTCATCAGGCCGCTGCGGATTTCCTCTTCGCTGCGCCAGACTTTCTCGTTGGCCATCATTAATTGAGCCACGCGCAGGTTGTGCTTCTTGCACAGCTGCAACAGCTCGGCGGCGCTGGAAAAGTCATAAGGAAGTACGGTGCGATCCAGATCCACGACACCACTGGAGGCTTGCGCCTCATCGACGACAAAACCGCCGCCGACTGAATAGTAGGTGTCGCGATGCAATTCGCCGTCATCACCTTCGACAATCAGGGTCATGGCGTTGGGGTGAAACGGCAGGTTTTCGTCGATCAGGCGCATGTCCCGAGCCCAGACGAACGGCACCGACAGACGACCGTCGAGCAACAGCGTGTGGGTTTCGCGCAGGGCCTGGATACGAATGCCGATTTGCGACGGATCGATCGCATCCGGCCACTCGCCCATCAGGCCCATGATCACGGCATTGTCGCTGCCGTGGCCGATACCGGTAGCCGACAACGAGCCGAACAGCTGGACTTCGACACGCCGCACCTGCTCCAGCAACCCGCGCTCGCGCAAGCCCTGCACAAACAACGCCGCTGCCCGCATGGGCCCCACGGTGTGCGAACTGGAAGGGCCGATGCCGATTTTGAACAGGTCGAAAACACTGATAGCCATGACTGCCGAACTCCTGAATGGGCCCACTGCGCACGCAAAAGCGCACGATGACGGAGCTGCTACGCTCAAGCTGCAATCCGCCGAGATGACCGCATCATCAAGCTTTTGTCGTGTTGTTCGACGTCTCTAACCGACGCACTCATGCCCACCAACGCCGCGTGTCTTTTACGCCGTGTTTTCGCCGTTTTTTTGCGGTTCAGAGGGGAAAAAAGGGCTGAAAAAATCTGTAAACGACGTCACCGACACTGGATGCGACCATCCCTGTACTGGATACGACGCACCCTGTAGGCGTCAGATTTTCACTGGTACATGATCATATCGACTCGATTGCAAGGCGCAGTGGTAGAGCTGTCTCCAGAACGCCATCCAACCGCAACCTATAAGTGCGGTGGTCCAGTCGGAACACTGCCAAAAAAAACACCAAGGAGTCCATCCATGAAAGGTTCCCCGTCGTTGTTGTTGGCCGCCATGCTTAGTCTGCCGGTTCTGGCGCAAGCCGCAGAGCCGGCGCAGTGCAGTACCGTAAACTTCTCCGATGTCGGCTGGACCGACATCACCGCGACAACTGCGACCACCAGCGTCGTGCTCGATGCCCTCGGTTACAAGACCAAGACCACCATGATTTCCGTGCCCGTGACCTACAAGTCCCTGGCCGACGGCAAGAACATGGACGTGTTCCTGGGTAACTGGATGCCGACCATGGAAAACGACATCAAGGCCTATCGTGACGCGGGCACCGTGGATGTCGTGCGCACCAACCTCAAGGGCGCCAAGTACACCCTCGCCGTTCCTCAGGCGCTGTACGACAAAGGGCTGCATGACTTCGCCGACATCGCCAAATTCAAGAAAGAACTCGACGGCAAGATCTACGGCATCGAGCCTGGCAACGACGGCAACCGCCTGATCCAGTCGATGATCGACAAGAACGCCTTCGGCCTCAAGGACGCAGGCTTCAAAGTCGTCGAGTCCAGCGAAGCCGGCATGCTGTCGCAGGTCGACCGCGCGCAGAAACGCGACACCGCCGTGGTGTTCCTCGGCTGGGCGCCGCATCCGATGAACAAGCGCTTCAAGATTCAATACCTGACCGGTGGTGATGACTTTTTCGGCCCGGATTTCGGTGCCGCCACCGTGGCGACCAACACCCGCAAGGGCTACACGCAGGAATGCAGCAACGTCGGCCAGTTGCTGAAGAACCTGGAGTTCACCGTCGACATGGAAAGCTCGCTGATGGGCAACATCCTGGACGACAAGATGAAGCCTGACGCGGCCGCCAAGGCCTGGCTGAAAAACAATCCACAGGTGCTCGATACCTGGCTCGCTGGCGTGACCACCATTGACGGTAAACCAGGCCTGGAGGCCGTGAAAGCCAAACTGGCCAAGTAATCGCTTATGCCGGACGGCCTCGGCCGTCCGGGCTGTTTATTTCCTTGCATGCGGACGTTCACTACCATGCTGATTGATCAGAAAATCCCCTTAGGCCAGTACATCGCGGGCTTCGTTGAATGGTTGACGCAACACGGCGCCAGCACCTTCGACGCAATCGCCGTGACACTGGAAACGATGATCCACGGCGTGACGTTTGCGCTGACCTGGTTCAACCCGCTGGTATTGATCGGCGTAATCGCACTACTGGCACACTTCATTCAACGCAAATGGGGCCTGACCGCGTTTGTCGTTGCCTCCTTTCTGCTGATCCTCAATCTGGGGTACTGGCAGGAAACCATGGAAACCCTCGCCCAGGTGATGTTCGCCACCCTGGTCTGCGTGGTCATTGGCGTGCCGCTGGGCATCGTCGCCGCGCACAAGCCGATGTTCTATACTTTAATGCGTCCGGTACTCGATCTGATGCAGACCGTACCGACGTTCGTGTACCTCATTCCTACCCTGACCCTCTTCGGTCTGGGTGTGGTCCCGGGCCTGATCTCCACGGTGGTGTTCGCGATTGCCGCGCCCATCCGCCTGACCTACCTGGGTATCCGCGATGTTCCGGAAGAGTTGATGGACGCCGGCAAGGCCTTTGGCTGCTCGCGCCGTCAGTTGCTCTCGCGAATCGAACTGCCCCACGCCATGCCAAGCATCGCGGCCGGCATCACCCAGTGCATCATGCTGTCCCTTTCGATGGTAGTGATCGCGGCACTGGTAGGCGCCGATGGCTTGGGCAAACCGGTGGTCAACGCACTGAACACTGCTGATATCGCCCTGGGCTTCGAAGCAGGCCTGGCGATCGTACTGCTGGCGATCATGCTCGACCGTATCTGCAAACAACCCGACGCCAAAGTAGGGGGTGATGCATGAGCATTATTCGCTTTGATAACGTTGACGTTATCTTCTCCAAGGATCCACGCGAGGCGCTCAAGCTGCTGGATCAGGGCATGACCCGCAACGAAATCCTGAAAAAGACCGGGCAGATTGTCGGCGTTGAAAAAGCCAGCCTGGATATCGAGAAAGGTGAGATCTGCGTACTGATGGGCCTGTCCGGCTCAGGTAAATCCAGCCTGCTGCGTTGCATCAACGGCCTCAACACCGTCAGCCGCGGCAAGCTGTTCGTCGAGCACGAAGGCAAGCAGATCGACATTGCGTCCTGCACCCCGGCAGAACTGAAAATGATGCGCACCAAGCGCATCGCGATGGTGTTCCAGAAGTTCGCTCTGATGCCCTGGCTGACCGTTCGCGAGAACATCAGCTTCGGCCTGGAGATGCAAGGTCGTCCCGAGAAGGAGCGGCGCAAGCTGGTGGACGACAAGCTTGAACTGGTGGGCCTGACCCAGTGGCGCAACAAGAAACCCAACGAGCTGTCCGGTGGTATGCAACAACGCGTGGGCCTGGCCCGTGCGCTGGCAATGGACGCCGACATCCTGCTGATGGACGAACCGTTCTCGGCCCTCGACCCGCTGATCCGCCAGGGCCTGCAAGACGAACTGCTGGAACTGCAACGCAAGCTGCACAAGACCATCGTCTTCGTGAGCCACGACCTCGATGAAGCGCTGAAACTGGGCAGCCGTATCGCGATCATGAAAGACGGCCGGATCATCCAGTACAGCAAGCCGGAAGAAATCGTCCTCAACCCTGCGGACGACTACGTGCGGACCTTCGTGGCCCACACCAACCCGCTGAACGTACTGTGCGGTCGCAGCCTGATGCGTACCCTGGATAACTGCAAACGCATCAACGGTTCGGTGTGCCTGGATCCGGGCGGCGATTCGTGGCTGGACCTGGCTGAAGGCAACACCATCAAGGGCGCGCGCAAGAACGGTTCGTCAATGGACCTGCAGAACTGGATTCCGGGGCAAGCCGTCGAAGGCCTGGAACGCAAGCCGACGCTGGTGGACTCCAGTATCGGCATGCGCGATGCGCTGCAGATTCGGTATCAGACCGGCAACAAACTGGTGCTGCACGACAACAACCACGTAGTGGGGATTCTGGGCGACAGCGAGCTGTATCACGCACTGCTCGGCAAGAACCTGGGGTAAGGCAGCAGAAACAAAAACGCCGCGATAAGATCGCGGCGTTTTTGTTTACGGGATATCGGGTCAAACAGCTTTGCGGCTGATGGCCCCTTCGCGGGCAAGCCCGCTCCCACATTCGACCGCATTCCTCTGTTAGAACTCGGTCACCTGTGGGAGCGGCGGTGCGACGATTCGACTTGCTCGCGAAGGACGCAACGCGGTGCTTCAGACAGAAACACCGCGCCCTATTGCTACTTAGCTGTAAACCCGGCCAAGGAGCTGCCGATGGCTTTCAAACTGATCGAGCACGTCACGGGTGATCTGATCCTGGGTGAAGCCCATCAAATCGTAGTCCTGGCTGCCGTTGTGCAGGTACACCTCGGCACGGTAGTAACGCTGACGCGCCTCATCGGACTGAGCCGATTCGGTCGGCGTGGCCAGGTAACCGTCCAGGCTCACTTCGTAGACAAACGGGTTGCCCTCTTCCATCTCGGTACGCAGGCCCATGCAGCGCTTGGACTTGCCCAGCAGCGTTTGCACATCCAGGCCTTGGGCGCGCATTTGCACGGCGGCATCTTCCAGCGCCGGGCTGACATGCTTGTCCATGAAGCGCTGAACGATCGACTGGCTCGGTTGCAGGTCCAGTTGGGTCAAACGCTCGCTGAAACCACGGCGACCGCGTGCCGCCAGTTCCGCTTGCTCCTGTTCAATCTGCACGTCCTGGCGCATGGCCTTGTGCAAGCCGAACATGAAGAACACCAGCACCACCGAGAACGGCAGACCGGCCAGCACCACCATGGTTTGCATGGCTTCGAAGTTGCCGGCGAACAGCAGGCCGATGGTCACCAGGGTGATCACCACCGACCAGAAGATCCGCAGCCAGTGCGGCGCGTCTTCATCAACGGTACCGCCCTTGCAAGACAGGTTGGCCATCATCACCGCGCCGGAATCCGCCGGGGTCAGGAACAGCACGAAACCGACAAAGATCGACACGCCGATCACCACCTTCGACGCCGGGTAATGCTCAAGCAACTGGTAGATCGCCATGGACGGCTGTTCCAGCGCGGTCTTCCCGAGCTCCACCGCCCCGTGATTCATCACCAGGTCCAAAGCCGAGTTACCGAAGATCGACAGCCAGGCCAGGGTGAAGCCCAGCGGAATCAGCAGCACGCCGGCTACCAGTTCGCGCACGGTGCGACCACGGGAAATACGTGCGATGAACATGCCCACGAATGGTGCCCAGGAAATCCACCAGGCCCAGTAGAACAGGGTCCACAGGCCCAGCCAGCGGTCGGACTTCTCACTGTCGCCTTCGTACACATAAAGGTCGAAAGTCTTCAGCACCACACCGTTCAGGTAGTCACCGACGTTCTGCACGAAACCGTTGAGCAGATGCAGGGTCGGGCCGAACAACAGGACGAAAATCAGCAGGCCGCTGAACAGCACAATGTTCAGGTTAGACAGACGACGGATGCCGTTTTCCACGCCCGACACGGCAGCGATGGTCGCCACGGTGCTCATCACGATGATCACGATCAGCAGGTTGGTGTTGCTGTGTTCCATGCCGAACAGGTTTTCCAGCCCCGACGACACTTGCAGCGAACCAATCCCCAGGTTGGTCACCAGCCCCAGCAGGGTCACGAACATGCCGAAGCCGTCCACCGCATGCCCCGCCGCGCCCTTGACCCAACGCTCGCCCACCAGCGGATACAACGCCGAACGCAACGCCAGCGGCTGGTTATGCCGGTAGGCAAAATACGCCACGGCCAACCCCACCAACGCATAAATCGCCCAGCCATGCAGGCCCCAGTGCAGGAATGTCAGCTGCACGGCCTGACGTGCCGCCAGGTTGCTGCCGGCCACGCCTTCCGGCGGATTGAAGTAGTGGTCCAGCGGCTCGGACGCACCGAAGTACAGCAACGAGATGCCGATACCCGAGGAGAACAGCATCCCCGCCCAGGCGCCGTAGCTGAAATCCGGGGTGTCATCCTTGCTGCCCAGTTTCAGTTTGCCGTAGGACGAAAACGCCAGGCCGACAACGAAAATCAGGTAGGCGGCAATCACCACCATGTAGTACCAGCCGAAGCTGCGGGACAACCAGGCTTGCGCCGTACCCAGCATTCTGCCGGCCTCTTGCGGGGCGATGATCAGAATGGCGGTCAACAACAGAATCAACGCGGTAGAGGTGTAGAACACCCAACCGTTGACCGTCACCTTCTCGGGTGGGGTCTTTATTAGCGAGGCAGAACTCATGGCACAGATGCTCCGGGCAGTGCGAGAGAAGAACGCAAGACAAACGAGTTACCCGACCAATCGGTTAGTGGGCAGCCGACCAGCGGGTGATATAAAGACAGCCCGAAAAAAGCCCGAAGCCCTTGAGACGCCGTGGCGCACAGGCTTCGAGCCGTTTCGGATGTCGGTTTGCCGCCAATTACACGTAGGAAAATCTGTAAACAGCGACGATTTGTCGCAGATCTTATTCTTTGTTGATTGAACGTTCAATCAAAACAAAATAGACTGGCCCTCAACCCGGTAGCCGTTTGACGTCTGCCGGAAGGCCTAAGGAGATGTGCAAGATGCCCAAGGTCGGTATGCAACCCATCCGCCGCCAGCAATTGATCGAAGCCACTTTGCAGGCCGTCGATCAGGTCGGAATGGGGGACGCCAGCATTGCGCTGATCGCCCGTTTGGCCGGTGTCTCGAATGGCATCATCAGTCATTACTTTCAGGACAAGAACGGCCTGATCGCCGCCACGATGCGGTATCTGATGAGCGTCCTCAGCGAGAACGTCACCCTGCGCCGTCAGGCGCTGGCAGATGACAGCCCCCGGGCGCATCTGCAGGTGATCATCGAAGGCAACTTCGACGCCAGCCAGGTCAATGGCCCGGCAATGAAAACCTGGCTGGCCTTCTGGGCCACCAGCATGCACCAGCCGTCTTTGCACAGGTTGCAGCGGATCAACGATCACCGTCTGTATTCCAACCTGTGCTGCCAGTTCCGCCGCGTGCTGCCGCTCCATGATGCGCGCAGCGCCGCCCGGGGCCTGGCAGCGTTGATTGACGGTTTGTGGTTGCGCGGTGCGCTGTCGGGAGATGCTTTCGACACCGAGCAGGCGCAACAGATCGCTTACGAATACATGGATACCCAACTGGCCAAGCGGGTGAGTTAGAGCACACATAAACGCTCAACCACCGAACCGCGCCAGCCACTTAATGCTCTTGCGAGGACTTTATGGCCCGTTTCGAACTGCAAAAACTCTACATCGATGGCGCGTACAGCGACGCCAGCAGCGACGCCACTTTCGAAGCCATCAACCCGGCTAACGGTGAAGTCCTCGCAAAAGTACAACGTGCGACCAAGGAAGACGTGGAGCGCGCCGTGGTCAGCGCCGAAAAGGGCCAGAAAATCTGGGCTGCGATGACCGCCATGGAGCGTTCGCGCATCCTGCGTCGTGCCGTGGAAATCCTGCGTGAGCGCAACGACGAACTGGCCGCCCTGGAAACCCTGGACACCGGCAAGGCCTACTCCGAAACCCGCTACGTCGACATCGTCACCGGCGCTGACGTGCTGGAGTACTACGCTGGCCTGGTTCCGGCCATCGAAGGCGAGCAGATTCCGCTGCGCACCACTTCGTTCGTCTACACCCGTCGCGAGCCGCTGGGCGTCGTCGCCGGTATCGGCGCGTGGAACTACCCGATCCAGATCGCCTTGTGGAAATCCGCACCTGCCCTGGCGGCCGGTAACGCGATGATCTTCAAGCCAAGCGAAGTCACCTCGCTGACCACTCTGAAACTGGCCGAGATCTACACCGAAGCCGGCGTGCCAAACGGCGTGTTCAACGTCCTGACCGGCAGCGGCCGTGAAGTCGGCACCTGGCTGACCGAGCACCCGCGCATCGAGAAAGTTTCCTTCACCGGCGGCACCGACACCGGCAAGAAAGTCATGGCCAGCGCTTCGAGCTCTTCGCTCAAGGACGTGACCATGGAACTGGGCGGCAAGTCGCCGCTGATCATCTGCGACGACGCCGACCTCGATCGCGCCGCCGACACCGCGATGATGGCCAACTTCTACAGCTCCGGTCAGGTCTGCACCAACGGCACCCGCGTGTTCGTACCGGCCCATCTGAAAGCCGCTTTCGAAGCCAAGATCGCCGAGCGTGTTGCACGCATCCGCATCGGCAACCCGGAAGATGAAAACACCAACTTCGGCCCACTGGTCAGCTTCGCCCACATGGAAAGCGTGCTGGGCTACATCGCCAAGGGCAAGGAAGAAGGTGCACGCCTGCTGTGCGGCGGCGAACGTCTGACCGACGGCGAATTCGCCAAAGGTGCGTTCGTGGCTCCGACCGTGTTCACCGACTGCACCGACGACATGACCATCGTCCGTGAAGAAATCTTTGGCCCGGTGATGGCGATCCTCGCCTACGAAACCGAAGAAGAAGTGATCCGTCGCGCCAACGACACCGACTTCGGCCTGGCCGCCGGTATCGTCACCCGCGACCTGAACCGCGCCCACCGCGTGATTCATCAACTGGAAGCCGGTATCTGCTGGATCAACGCCTGGGGCGAGTCCGACGCGAAGATGCCGGTTGGCGGCTACAAGCAGTCGGGTGTCGGCCGTGAGAACGGTATCAGCTCGCTGAACAACTTCACCCGCATCAAATCGGTACAGGTCGAGCTGGGCGATTACGTCTCGGTGTTCTAAGACGCACCCGCACAACCTGTAGCAGCTGCCGAGGTACGAGGCTGCGTTGGGCTGCGCAGCGGCCCCCCCCCCGAGGGCGGTCCTGCGGACACGCAACGCAGCCTCGTGCCTCGGCAGCTGCTACAGGCGACCTGACCAACTTCAAAGAGGGTGCATTCAATGTCCCAAGAATTCGACTACATCATCATCGGTGCCGGCTCCGCCGGTAACACCCTGGCGACCCGTCTGACTGAAGACGCAGGCGTCACCGTTCTGCTGCTCGAAGCAGGTGGCCCGGACTACCGCCTCGACTTCCGCACACAGATGCCGGCCGCCCTGGCGTTCCCGCTGCAAGGCCGTCGCTACAACTGGGCCTACGAAACCGATCCTGAGCCACACATGGACGGTCGTCGCATGGAATGCGGTCGCGGCAAGGGCCTGGGCGGTTCTTCGCTGATCAACGGCATGTGCTACATCCGCGGTAACGCCATGGACTACGACGGCTGGGCAAAACTGCCAGGCCTGGAAGACTGGACCTACCTCGACTGCCTGCCGTATTTCCGCAAGGCGGAAACCCGCGACATCGGCCCGAACGACTACCACGGTGGCGACGGCCCGGTCAGCGTGACCACGCCGAAAGCCGGCAACAACCCGTTGTTCCACGCCATGGTTGAAGCCGGCGTGCAGGCCGGTTACCCGCGCACCGAAGACCTCAACGGTTACCAGCAGGAAGGCTTCGGCCCGATGGACCGCACCGTAACGCCGAAGGGCCGTCGTGCCTCCACTGCCCGCGGTTACCTGGACGTGGCCAAGAAGCGTTCGACCCTGACCATCGTCACCCACGCCCTGACCGACAAGATCCTGTTCGAAGGCAAGCGTGCGGTCGGCGTGCGTTACCTGGTCGGCGCTGCCGAAGAACGCGTCGAAGTCAAAGCGCGCAAGGAAGTGCTGCTGTGCTCCGGCGCCATCGCTTCGCCGCAGATTCTGCAACGCTCCGGCGTCGGTCCGGCCGAGTTGCTGAAAAAGCTCGACATTCCGGTGGTCCACGACCTGCCGGGCGTTGGTGAAAACCTGCAGGATCACCTTGAGCTGTACCTGCAATACGCTTGCACCCAACCGGTCTCGCTGTACCCGTCGCTGCTCTTGCACAATCAGCCGGCCATCGGTGCCGAGTGGCTGTTCAACGGCACCGGCATCGGCGCCAGCAACCAGTTCGAAGCCGGCGGTTTCATCCGCACCCGTCCGGAATTCGAATGGCCGAACATCCAGTACCACTTCCTGCCGGTAGCGATTAACTACAACGGCAGCAACGGTGTGAAAGAGCACGGCTTCCAGGCGCACATGGGCTCCATGCGCTCGCCAAGCCGTGGTCGCATCCAGGCCAAGTCCAAGGACCCGCGCCAGCACCCGAGCATCCTGTTCAACTACATGGCCACCGAGCAGGACTGGCAGGAATTCCGCGACGGCATCCGCCTGACCCGTGAAATCATGCAACAGCCCGCGCTGGACGCCTTCCGCGGTCGCGAGATCAGCCCGGGCATCGAGGTGCAAACCGACGAGCAACTGGACAAGTTCATCCGCGAACACGCCGAAACCGCGTTCCACCCGTCCTGCTCGTGCAAGATGGGCACCGACGAAATGGCCGTGGTCGATGGCGAAGGTCGCGTGCATGGCATGCAAGGCCTGCGTGTCGTCGATGCCTCGATCATGCCGATCATCACCACCGGCAACCTCAACGCACCAACGATCATGATGGCCGAGAAAATCGCCGACAAGATCCGTGGTCGCAAGCCATTGCCGCGCAGCACAGCCACTTACTATGTGGCGGGTGGAGCGCCGGTGAGGGGCAAGCCGGTGCGGGAAGTGAGCCAGACGGCGTAAGGCGTTACACCGCGTCGAACCTATCGCGAGCAAGCTCGCTCCCACAGGTTTCGGGTTGGATTGCAGATTTGTGATCCAACCGGGACCAATGTGGGAGCGAGCTTGCTCGCGATGGGGTCCTGACAATCAGCACACATCTACCGATCAAACCCGGTAATCCCTCCCTCCACAGATCCAAACTTGATCCTCCCCCCCTCGCAAGCCTAATCTAGCGCCACGCAATCGTTTCACCCCTCCCCTCGCAGTACCGCTCTATCGCCACTCCACTCCAAGGAGGTTCACGAATGTTCGATTTCCATCCCCAGCTCAAGCAGCGCTTCGCTGCCTTGCGCACGGGTGCCGAATTCTTTTCCCTGCGTTATGTGCGCGAATCCGGGCAGTACCTGTCGGTGCGCAAGAACGTTGCCGAACCGCCAAGCCTGAGCCGTGACGAAGGGGCGATGCTGACCGTGCGGGTCAATGGCGTCGAGGCCTATGCGGCGACCAACGATTTGTCGCAACAGGGCCTGCAAGCCGCCCTCGAACGCGCCGAACTCCAGGCCCGTCGACTCAAACCGCACGCCTTGCTGGACCTGCGTAAACAGGCTGTTTCCAGCGACCGCGCCGATTACTTTTCACCCAGCCTCGACCAGGCCTTCCCGTCCTTGAGCGACTGCTACCAACTGCTCGGCGCCGAGTCGGCCGCCGTGCCCAGGGACGAGCGCCTGGTGAACTGGCAGGTCAGCCTCGGCATCACCAGCGTCGAACAGATCTACCTCAACAGCGCCGGTGCCGAACTGCGCCAGGCCCAACGCTTTGTCTACCCCGGCCTGGACGTCACGGCCTACGACGGCAACGACAGCCAGACCCGCAGCCTCGGCCGCGAGAACTTCGGCCAGCAAGGCGCGGCGGACGTCATCAGCCGCTGCGGCCTGATCGGTGCCGGCGCCCAGGTGGCCGATCAGGCCCTGCAATTGCTCCTGGCGCCGAACACCCCGCAAGGCAAGCGTGACCTGCTGCTGATGCCCGACCAGATGATGCTGCAAATCCACGAGTCCATCGGCCACCCGCTGGAGCTGGACCGCATCCTCGGTGACGAGCGCAACTACGCCGGCACCAGCTTCGTCAAAGCCAGTGATTTCGGCAGCCTGCAATATGGCTCCAGCCTGCTCAACGTGACCTTCGACCCGGACATCCCCGAGGAGCTTGCCAGTTACGGCCATGACGACGACGGCACGCCCGCCAGCAAACAGTTCCTGATCCGTGAAGGCCTGTTGCTGCGCCCGCTGGGCGGTGCGTTGTCGCAATTCCGTGCCGATATGGACGGCGTCGCCAATAGCCGCGCCTGCGGCTGGAACCGCCCGCCCATCGACCGCATGGCCAACCTCAATATCGAACCGGGCGACCGGTCCATTGAACAACTGATCGGCGGTATCGAACACGGCGTGCTGATGTCGACCAACCGTTCATGGTCGATCGACGACGCACGCAACAAATTCCAGTTCGGCTGCGAGTGGGGCCAACTGATCGAAAACGGCGAACTCAAGGGCGTGGTGAAGAATCCCAATTACAGGGGCATCTCCGCGCAGTTCTGGAAAAGCCTCAGCGCCGTCGGCGATGCCAGTACCTTCAAGGTCCTCGGCACACCGAACTGCGGCAAGGGCGAACCGAACCAGGTGATCCGCGTCGGTCACGCGTCACCGGCCTGCGTGTTCAGCAACGTTGATGTATTCGGAGGAGACGCCTGATGAATCCTTCAAAAAGCCAGACCGAGTCGTTCAAGGCGTTGGTCAACAGCCTGCGTGAAGCCCTCCATGAACCCGAGCAGTTCACCCTCAGCTACGCCGCCGAGTCGTCGGCCTTCGTGCGTTTCAACCACGCCAAGGTGCGTCAGGCCGGTCAGGTGCAGCAGGCGAATATCGGCCTGAAACTGATCAACGAAGGCCGGCATGCCGACCTGAACATCACCCTGGCCGGCGATCCCCAGGTTGATCTGCAACGTTTGACCGAAGGCCTGCAACAGCTGCGGGAAACCTTGCCATTGCTGCCTCAGGACCCTTATTTGCTGCTCAACCACAATGGCTGGCAGAGCAACAATGTGCAGGTGCACCCGCTGCCGGACACCGAGCAAGTGGTCGCTGAAATCACCCAGGCTGCCGAAGGCCTGGATCTGGTCGGTTTTTATGCTGCCGGGCCTATCAGTCGCGGCTTCGCCAGTTCTTCGGGCGCTTTCGGCTGGCATCAGGCCAACAGTTTCAACTTCGATTTCAGTCTGTTTCACGAGAACGGCCAAGCGGTGAAAGCCAGCTACGCCGGGCACGACTGGAGCAGCGAAGGCTTTGCCAAACGCTTCCAGCAAGCCCGCGAGCAGCTGGAGTTTCTGGGTCGGCCATTGCGGACGCTGGCCCCCGGTCAATACCGCGCCTACCTGGCGCCAGCCGCACTGGAGGAAATCATGGGCATGTTGTGCTGGGGTGGTTTCTCGGCACAGTCGATTGCCAGCAAAAGCAGCCCGCTGCAAAAACTCTACGCAGGTGACAGCGCGTTCAGCCAGCTGGTCTCGCTGGATGAAAAAGTCAGCGGCTCGCTGAGCCCGGCGTTTTCCGATGAGGGTTATCCACGCAGCGATCTGGGGTTGATCGTCGACGGCAAGGCCGGGGCGCAACTGGTCAGCTCGCGCAGCGCTGCGGAATACGGTTTGACCGCCAATGGTGCCAGCGGTGGCGAATCACCGAGCGCTCTGAACATGAAAGCCGGGGTATTGCCTGACGCCGACATTCTCAAGCAACTGGGTACGGGGCTGTACATCAGCAACCTGTGGTACCTGAACTTCTCGGATCAACCGGCCGCACGCCTGACCGGCATGACGCGGTTTGCCACGTTCTGGGTCGAGAACGGCGAGATTCAGGCACCAGTCAGCACCATGCGCTTTGATGACAGCGCCTTCAGCCTGCTCGGTTCGCAACTGGAAGCGCTGACCGAGGAGCGGGAGTTGTTGTTGTCGGCGAGCACCTACAGCCAGCGGGCGACAGCTTCGGCGTTGTTGCCGGGGGCACTCGTAAACCGGCTCACATTAACGTTGTAACCACAAACTCCCGGTACACCGGGAACCTTGTGGGAGCGAGCTTGCTCGCGATGAGGCCATTTCATTCAACATCAGTGTCGACTGAACTACCGCTATCGCGAGCAAGCTCGCTCCCACAATGACTGTGATCACCAAGTAATTTGCGTTGATTTCATCCACAAGAGGTCCCATGCCCAACCGCCCGCCTCTCGACCCTGTCACCGCCCGCTGGATTCCCTGGGTCGTCGCCATTGCCTTCTTCATGCAGTCCCTCGACGGGACGATTCTCAACACCGCCCTGCCGGCCATGGCCCGCGACCTGGCCGAAGATCCGCTACGCATGCAGGGCGTGATCATCGCCTACATGCTCACGGTCGCCTTGCTGATTCCCGCTTCTGGCTGGATCGCCGACCGCTTCGGCACCAGGAAAATCTTCTTCAGTGCGATTTTGCTGTTCAGCCTCGGCTCGCTGCTCTGCGCTTTGTCGAGCAGCCTGAGCCTGCTGATCGGCGCCCGGGTGATCCAGGGCCTGGGCGGCGCGTTGATGCTGCCGGTCGGGCGGCTAGTGGTGTTGCGCGCCTACCCGCGCTCGGAGCTGGTGCGGATCATGGGCTTCATCACCATTCCCGGGCTGCTCGGTCCCTTGATCGGCCCGACCATGGGCGGCTGGATGGTGCAATTCCTGACCTGGCACTGGATCTTCCTGATCAACCTGCCGGTGGGCCTGGTCGGTTGCTACGCCGTGTGGAAGTTCATCCCGGACCTGCGCGGCTCCGAACGCACCCGTTTCGATAGTCTGGGCTTCGTGCTGTTCGGCGCGGCGATGATTCTGATCACCATCGCCATGGAAGGCCTGGGCGAATTGCACCTGCCGCACCTGCGGGTAATGTTATTGCTGTTCGGCGGCATGGCTTGCCTGGCGGCGTACTGGCTGCGCGCCGGGCATGTCGAAAACCCGTTGTTCGCACCGTCACTGTTCAAGACCCGGACCTTTGCCGTCGGCATTCTCGGCAACCTGTTCGCCCGTCTTGGCAGCGGTGCCCTGCCCTTTCTGGTGCCGTTGCTGCTGCAAGTGGCGCTGGGCTATTCGCCATCCCAGGCCGGGATGAGCATGCTGCCGCTGGCCGCGGCAGCGATGATCGCCAAGTGGGTCGCGCGGCCGCTGATCGAGCGCTTGGGTTATCGCATCGTGCTGACCGGCAACACCCTGGCGCTGGGCATCATGCTGGCGAGCATGGGCCTGGTCAGCGAACAGACGCCGTACTGGCTGCTGCTGTGCCTGCTGGCGATCCTTGGCGCGATCAACTCTCTGCAGTTCACCGCGATGAATACCGTGACCCTGATCGACCTCGACGACGCCAGCGCCAGCAGCGGCAACAGCCTGCTGTCGGTGGTCGCGCAGTTGTCCCTGAGCCTGGGCGTTGCCTGTGCCGGTGCGTTGCTCGGCGGCTTTACGGCGGAAATTGGAAATGACGGCGTGGAGACGGTGCTGGGCGCATTCCAGCTGACGTTTGTGACTGTCGGGATCATGGCCATGTTGGCTGCAACCATCTTCTCGCAACTTTCACCAAAGGATGGCCGACGGATGGCCAGCCGTGAACACGACATAGAGCACTGACTTGTAGCAGCTGCCGAGGCACGAGGCTGCGTTGCGTGTCCGCAGGACCGCCCTCAGGGGCTACTTCGTAGCCCAACGCAGCCTCGTGCCTCGGCAGCTGCTACGACTATTCGTCCAGAATTTGCAGGTGAAGAGCATGGGACTGGTACACTGCGCGACATTTTGTTTTGCAGGCCAGTCCCGTGACCACCATCGCCACCGAATTTAATACTTTGCCGCTGTCCGCCGCCATGCTGGCTAACCTCGACTCCCTCGGTTATGCCCAGATGACGCCGATCCAGGCGCAAAGCTTGCCGGTGATCCTCAAGGGGATGGACCTGATCGCCCAGGCCAAGACCGGCAGCGGCAAGACCGCGGCCTTCGGCATCGGCCTGCTGAACCCGATCAATCCGCGTTACTTCGGCTGCCAGGCACTGATCCTGTGCCCGACCCGCGAGCTGGCTGACCAGGTCGCCAAGGAAATCCGTCGCCTGGCCCGTGCCGAAGACAACATCAAGGTCCTGACCCTGTGCGGCGGCGTGTCCCTCGGCCCGCAGATCGCCTCGCTGGAACACGGCGCGCACATCATCGTCGGCACTCCGGGGCGCATCCAGCAGCACCTGCGCAAAGGTTCGCTTGTACTCCACGGCCTGAACACCCTGATCCTCGACGAAGCAGACCGCATGCTCGACATGGGTTTCTACGATTCCATCGAAGAAATCATCATGCAGGCCCCGGAGCGTCGCCAGACCCTGCTGTTCTCCGCCACCTACCCGGTAGGCATCAAGCAGTTGGCCTCGAAGTTCATGCGCAACCCGCAGCAGGTGAAGGCCGAGGCGTTCCACGACGACACCCAGATCGAGCAGCGCTTCTACGAGATCTCCCCGGATGACCGCATGAGTGCGGTGACCAAGGTGCTTGGCCACTTCCGCCCGGCCTCCTGCGTGGCCTTCTGCTTCACCAAGCAGCAGGTTCAGGAAACCGTCGATCACCTGACCGCCAAAGGCATCTCCGCCGTCGGCCTGCACGGCGATCTGGAACAGCGTGACCGCGACCAGGTGCTGGCGATGTTCGCCAACCGCAGTACTTCGGTGCTGGTGGCGACCGACGTCGCTGCGCGCGGCCTCGATATCGACTCGCTGGACATGGTGATCAACGTCGAATTGGCCCGTGATTCGGAAATCCACATTCACCGCGTCGGCCGTACTGGCCGCGCCGGTGAGAAAGGCCTGGCCATCAGCCTGGTGGCGCCGTCCGAAGCGCAACGCGCCCAGGCCATCGAACAACTGCAGAAGACACCATTGACTTGGGATCAGGTGGACAACCTCACCTCCAAGGGCGGCGGCCCGCTGCTGCCACAGATGAGCACCCTGTGCATCGCTGCCGGCCGCAAGGACAAGGTTCGCCCCGGCGACATTCTCGGCGCACTGACCGGTGACGCCGGCATCCCCGGTGCCCAGGTCGGCAAGATCGCGATTTTCGACTTCCAGGCCTATGTGGCCGTGGAACGCGGCGTCGCCAAACAGGCCTTGCAGCGCTTGAACGACGGCAAGATCAAGGGTCGTTCGTTGCGCGTGCGTATCCTGTAAAAACGCATCGCCCCCCCCTGTAGGAGCGAGCCTGCTCGCGATGGACGACAGAACACCGCTGGGTATCAGACACCCCGCGTTATCGTTGACGTCCATCACGAGCAGGCTCGCTCCTACAGGTTTGTTTTGTGGTGAGTCATCAAGAGGACACCGTTTTGCGCTCTACCGAAGTCGTGATCATTGGCGCTGGCGCCGCAGGGTTGATGTGTGCACTGACCGCCGCCGGGCGCGGACGCAAGGTGTTGCTGCTTGACCATGCCAACAAGGCCGGCAAGAAAATCCTGATGTCGGGCGGTGGCCGCTGCAATTTCACCAACATGTACACCGAACCGGGCAATTTCCTCTCGCAGAACGCGCACTTCTGCAAATCCGCCCTGGCCCGTTACACCCAATGGGATTTCATCGGCATGGTGGCCAAGCACGGCGTGCCGTACCACGAGAAAAAACTCGGCCAGCTGTTCTGCGATAACAAATCCAGCGACATCCTCGAAATGCTGCTGAACGAGTGCGATCAGGTCGGCGTCAGCCTGCACCTGGACACGTCGATCCAGGCGATCGAGAAGCTTGAGCAGGGCTATTTGCTGGACACGACACTCGGCCAATTGACGTGCGAATCCCTGGTGATCGCCACCGGCGGCCTGTCGATCCCGACCCTGGGCGCCACCGGTTTCGGTTACCAGGTGGCCAGGCAATTCGGTCACGAGCTGCTGCCGACCCGCGCCGGCCTGGTGCCGTTCACCATCACCGACCAGCTCAAGGCCTTGTGCACTGAATTGTCCGGCACCTCGGTGGATTGCCTGGTGAGCTGCAACGATCAGAGCTTCCGCGAGAACATTCTGTTCACCCACCGCGGACTCAGCGGCCCGGCGATTTTGCAGATCTCGTCGTTCTGGGAGTCCGGCGATACCGTCGAGATCAACCTGCTGCCCGATCACGACGTGCCGGGCTGGCTGCAACAGCAACAGGCCGAACGCCCCAACAGCGAGTTGAAAACCCTGCTCGGGGAAATTTTCACCAAGAAGATGGCCAACCTGCTGGCGGACAACTGGTTCGTCTCCAAACCGATGAAACAGTACACCCACGCGGAACTGGCCGATATCGCGGAAAAACTGGCGAGCTGGAAAGTCGTGCCGGCGGGCACCGAAGGCTATCGCACCGCCGAGGTGACCCTGGGCGGCGTCAACACCAATGAAGTGTCGTCCAAGACCATGGAGTCGTTGAAAAGCCCGGGCCTGTACTTCATCGGCGAAGTGCTCGATGTGACCGGGCATCTGGGCGGCTTCAACTTCCAGTGGGCGTGGGCCTCCGGTTACGCGGCTGCGCAGTACGTCTGATTCAACACAATACCTGTAGGAGCGAGCCTGCTCGCGATAGCGGTCTGACGGTCGACATCAATGTTGAATGTACCGGCCTCATCGCGAGCAGGCTCGCTCCTACATTGAATACGTGCGGCATCAAGGAACAGATTTTGCTGTCTGATGTGATCGGCGCCATTGCGTCGGCGTCATTAGTGGCTCAATTTAGCGTCATTGCCTCGGAAGGCCTTCGCATTTCATGTCATCGACTTCATTCCGCCAGTCTCTGCGTCGCCTCTGGGCGCTGGATAAATTCAGCTACAGCGTGCGGGTATTCATTGCCCTGACCGGCACTATGGCGCTGTGTTGGTATCAGGACGAAATGGGCCTGTTGATCCCGTTGTTCCTGGGGATTATCGCCAGCGCCCTGGCCGAGACCGACGACAGCTGGCAGGGCCGTCTCAACGCGCTGGCCGTGACGTTGGTGTGCTTCGCCGTCGCCGCCCTGTCCGTCGAACTGCTTTTCCCCTACCCCTCGCTGTTTATCATCGCCTTCGCCCTGGCCGCGTTCTGCCTGACCATGCTTGGCGCCCTCGGCGAGCGCTATGGCGCGATTGCCTCGGCGACACTGATTCTGTCGGTCTACACCATGATTGGCGTGGACCAGCGTGGCGGTGCGGTCATCGATGTCTGGCACGAACCGGTGCTGCTGGTGGCCGGTGCCGCCTGGTACGGCCTGCTCTCGGTGTTGTGGCAGGCGCTGTTTTCCAATCAGCCGGTGCAACAGAGCCTGGCGCGATTGTTCCGCGAGCTGGGCTTTTACCTGAAGCTGAAATCCTCGCTGTTCGAACCGATCCGGCAGATGGACGTGGAGGCGCGGCGCCTGGAACTGGCCCAGCAGAACGGCCGGGTGGTGGCGGCACTGAACGCCGCCAAGGAGATCATCCTGCACCGGGTCGGCAACGGTCGCCCGGGGTCGAAAGTCAGCCGCTACCTCAAGCTGTACTTCCTCGCCCAGGACATCCACGAACGCGCCAGCTCTTCGCACTACCCTTATAACGCCCTGGCCGATGCGTTTTTCCACAGCGACGTGCTGTTCCGTTGCCAGCGCCTGTTGCGCCAGCAAGGCAAAGCCTGCCGAGCCCTGGCCGAATCGATCCAGATGCGCCAGCCATTCACCTATGACGCCAGTTTCGCCGAGGCCCTGAGCGACCTGGATGCCTCTCTCGAACACCTGCGCATCCAGAGCAACCCGGCCTGGCGCGGCTTGCTGCGTTCACTGCGGGCACTGGCGGCCAACCTCGGCACCCTCGACCGCTTGCTCAGCGATGCCAGTAACCCGGACGCTCTGGCCGACGCCACCGACAGCAGCTTGCTTGACCGTTCGCCGCGCAATCTCAAGGACGTGTGGCTGCGCTTGCGCACGCAGCTGACGCCGACCTCGCTGCTGTTCCGCCATGCCCTGCGATTGCCCCTGGCGTTGAGTATCGGCTATGCCATGGTGCATTTGATCCACCCGTCCCAAGGTTACTGGATCATCCTCACCACACTGTTTGTCTGCCAGCCGAACTATGGCGCCACCCGCCGCAAACTCGGTCAGCGAATCATTGGCACCGCCATCGGCCTGACCCTGGCCTGGGCGCTGTTCGACCTGTTCCCGAACCCGCTGATCCAGTCGTGTTTCGCCATCGCCGCCGGGGTGGTGTTCTTTACCAACCGCACTACCCGCTACACCCTGGCGACGGCGGCAATCACCTTGATGGTGCTGTTCTGCTTCAACCAGGTGGGTGACGGTTACGGGCTGTTCCTGCCACGGTTGTTCGATACCTTGCTCGGCAGCCTGATCGCCGGGCTGGCGGTGTTCCTGTTCCTGCCGGACTGGCAGGGGCGGCGCCTGAACAAAGTGCTGGCCAATACCCTGGCCTGCAACAGCATTTACCTGCGCCAGATCATGCAGCAATACGCTGCGGGCAAAAGCGACGACCTGGCCTACCGCCTGGCCCGCCGCAACGCGCACAACGCCGACGCGGCGCTGTCGACCACACTGGCCAACATGCTGATGGAGCCGGGACACTTTCGTAAGGAAGCGGATGTCGGCTTTCGCTTCCTGGTGCTGTCGCACACGCTGCTCAGCTACCTGTCGGGCCTTGGCGCACACCGGGAAACCCAACTGCCGGCGGACGTGCATGAACATTTGATCGACGGGGCCGGGGTGAAACTGGCCGCCAGCATCGACGAGATCGC
The DNA here is from genome assembly GCF_059492225.1 of Pseudomonas sp. Pseusp10. Classification (NCBI taxonomy): domain Bacteria; kingdom Pseudomonadati; phylum Pseudomonadota; class Gammaproteobacteria; order Pseudomonadales; family Pseudomonadaceae; genus Pseudomonas; species Pseudomonas sp. Pseusp10. The sequence goes on from NZ_CP168528.1 coordinate 190,566, forward strand.
CCAAGGGCTGGCGAGCAAGTCTTCGGTTGCGATTCAGAGTGATGAAGAAGAAGCGCTGGCCAATGAACTGGAACAGATGCCCGATGAAATCGATGAAGGCCAGCGGCTGGTGCAGACGCAACTGGCGCTGATTTGTCGTCAGCTCGGGCCGTTGCGGACGTTGGCGGCGCATCTCATCAAGGATACGAGTGAGGATTGAGAACTCTGCTGTCTGAGCGGGCCTCATCGCGGGCAAGCCCGCTCCCACAGTAGATCTTCAGTCGACACAAGTTTTGTGAACACCAGTGAACCCCTGTGGGAGCGGGCTTGCCCGCGAAGAGGCCGGCAAAAACAACATAGATTCTGGATCAGCCTACTCACATCCCATGCTGCTTCATCAACTTGTCATAACTGCCATCCGCCTTCATCGCCGCGATCTCGCGGTCGAAACCGGCGACAATCTGCCCATGCTGCGGATTCTTCAGGCTGACCAGAATATGCAGGCTGTTCTCGCTCAAGGGCCTGGGCAGGAATTCCACGGCATTACGTACCTTGGGTGACTCACGGGCCAGGTAGTAGCGAGCAACGTATTCGTCTTCCAGTGTCAGTTTGACCCGGTCGGCCGCGAGCATGCGCACCGCCATGGCGAAACTGTGCACGGGGATTTTCTGCAACGACTCGTCGTTGTCGAACGAGGGCGAATAAGCGTAACCACGCACGATGGCAATCGGATAAGTGTGCAATTGCTGCAGGCTATTGAATTCGATGGGCGCGTCTTTGCGCTTGAGAAAACGCACGCGATTGAGCAGGTACTCGCCAGAAAACTGGCCGAATTTTGTACGCTCGTCGTTGTACCAGGCGTTGACCAGCACGTCGTATCGGCCCTCGCCCAATCCCATCAAGGCCCGTGCCCAGGGCACCTGCTCGAACTCACTGGCATAGCCGGCCCTGGCGAGCGCGGTACTGACAATGTCCGTGGCCAGACCACCGTTGGCAAGCGTGGCATCGGTAAAGGGGGGCCAGGCATCAGCGACCAACCGCAGTTTTTCTGCTGCTGCCCCCTGAACCAGCAACAGCAATCCAATCAAAGCAAACGCTCGATGCAATCGCGGCATGCTAGAGAATCCTTAGCGGGCGGGTTGCCCGACGTGTTTTCAGCCAAAACCCCAAGGCCCCGTACCGGCATGACCCGGGTACTAAACATTAGCTCATCGAAGCCACAGCACAGCGCTTCGATCCAGATTACACAAAGAAGACATCCACGCGAGAAATGAATGATGGCATTTTGGCCTATATCACAGATTCTTCCGCCATAAAGACTTCTGGCCTGAGTGCGCTTAGTATCGGAACGACGTTTTCAGGGAATCAAAACATGACAGTCGATTGGATCTGCAAACACCACAGCGACTTGGGCAAGGAGCAGCTGTACGCCATTTTGCAATTGCGCGCAGAAGTGTTCGTCGTCGAGCAGCAATGCGCTTATCAAGACGTGGATGGCCAGGACCTTGAAGGTGACACTTGCCACTTGATGGCCTGGGACAGCAATCAACTGGTGGCCTATTTGCGGCTGCTCGACCCGGAACTGCAAGGCGGGGACGTAGTGATCGGTCGGGTGATCATTGCCCCACACGCACGAGGCGCCGGGCTTGGACATGCATTGATGGACCAGGCGTTGAAGCAGATTGAAGAACGCTGGCCGGAAACTCCGATCTACCTCTCAGCCCAGACACATTTGCAGGGGTATTACGGGCGGTACGGGTTTGTCGTGACGGGTGAGGAGTTTGTCGAGGATGGCATTCCACACATTGGCATGCGTCGTTCTTGAAGTCCTTATCGCGAGCAAGCTCGCTCCCACACTGGATTGTGTTCACAACTCAAATCAACTGTGGGAGCGGGCTTGCCCGCGAAGGCATCGGCTCAGACGCTACAGATTTCAGGGATACTCCAGCACCGCTTTGATCTGCCGCAGATTACGCTCGATCCAACCGCGATCAATCGCCCCCCACTCGCGAATCCGATAGCGTCCCGCATGGTTGCGCGCGCCCTCTTCCTGCTCGAACTCACAAACGATATCCAGATCCGCCAACGCCGCGATGGTGTCCTGCGCCGTACGCCTGGGCATGCCGGTGACCTCGGTCAGCGTCGGGACGCTACTGGCCAGACCGCTGTCGATCAGGTACGCCACGTACAACCGGCGATAGAAGCTGCTCTTGGTCTTGCTCACGTCCATCAAATGCTCCTTAAAAGATCGCAGCCTGCGGCAGCTCCTACAGATCCCGCCATGTCAGGTACACCCGCACATCGAACTCCACCTGGTGATACCCCGGCAGCATGTGCTCGCACAGTTTGTAGAAAGCCTTGTTGTGGTCCGATTCCTTGAAGTGCGCCAGCTCATGCACCACGATCATCTTCAGGAACTCGCCAGGCGCTTCCTTGAACAGCGACGCGATGCGGATTTCCTTCTTGGCCTTGAGCTTGCCACCCTGCACCCGGGAAATCGTGGTGTGCAGGCCAAGGGCACGGTGAGTGAGGTCCAGGCGGTTGTCGAACAGCACCTTGTCGATGGCCGGAGCATTACGCAGGTATTCCTGCTTGAGGTCCAGGGCATAGGTATACAGCGCCTTGTCGCTCTGCACCCCGTGTTTTTCAGGGTAACGCTGGCTCAGGTAGTCGCCCAGCCGACCGTCGGCGATCAGCTGGCGCACCTGATCCTGCAAGGTAGCGGGATAGGCCTGAAGATATTTCAACACAGTCATCGGGGCGGCAATACACGTCACTGAAAGGTCGCCAGTGTAGCGAATTCAGCGGGGCAGCGCGCTCCAGTCAAACGGCTGGACAAAGACCCCGGTGTCTTCGGCCATCATCGGCCGGGCCACCAGAAAACCTTGCACATATTCACAGCCATTGGCTTGCAGCCATTCAAACTGCGCGACGGTTTCCACCCCTTCGGCAATCACCAGCATCCCGAACTGTTTGCACAGGTCGATCACACCGCGCACCAGTGCCGCATCCCGTACCGACTCCGGCAACCGGGCGATCAAATGCCGGTCGAGCTTGAGGGTGTCCAGCTCCAGGTCGCGCAAGTGCGACAGGGAGCAGGGTCCGGCCCCAAAGTCATCCAATGCCACTCGTACGCCCAGATTGCGCAGCAGGCGCAATTGCTTGCGGGTTTCTTCGGGGTTGTGCAGCAAGGCCTCTTCCGTGACCTCGACCTCAAGTTGACGCGATTGCAAGGCATGGCGCTCCAGCACCTGGCGCAACTCTGTGGCCAGGTTGGGCATGCCGAACTGTGTACTGCTCAAACTGACGCCCAGCACCAGATCCTCGGTAAACAGGGACTCCCAGGCTTTGCGTTGCCCGGCGCTACGATGATAGATCCAGCTGCCCAGACGGCTGATCAGCCGCGCCTCCTCCATCAATGGCAAAAACAGCCCCGGGGGGACATCGCCAACGCTCGGATGCTGCCAGCGCAACAAGGCCTCGAAGCCACGAATCCGACCGTCGGCTACCGCCACCTGAGGCTGATACACCAGATTGAAATCGCGGTTCTCGATGGCCGTGCGCACACTTTCTTCCAGCATCAGCCGCGAGCGCGCCCGGCCGTTCATTTCGTGATCGTAGAAGCGATATTGCTGGCGACCGGCGCGCTTGGCTTCGTACATGGCGATGTCGGCCGCCCGCAGCATCCCGTCGAGATTGGCGCCACAATCAGGGAACGTGGCGATGCCAATGCTGGCACCCAGGGCGATATCGAGGCCGTCGATCTGCTGACAGATCGACACCCGCTCGATGAGCTTCTCGGCAATCTTCGCCGCTTGCTCGGGGAGCTCCAGATCCAGCAGCGCAGTGAATTCGTCGCCACCCATCCGCGCCAGAATGTCGAAGGGCCGCAGGCAAGCCTTCAACTGCTCGGAGACCCAGCGCAACACCCGATCACCGGCATCGTGCCCGAGCGAATCATTGACGCGCTTGAAGCCGTCGAGGTCCAGGTACATCAAGACCCAGGAACAGTCGGAACGCTCACTGCGCAACAGCAGGTTCTCTACGGTCTGGTAGAAACCCCGGCGGTTGAGCAGTCCGGTCAGCGGATCGGTGACCGCCTGAAACTCCAATTGCTTATGCAGATGACGCACCACCGACATGTCCAGCACGGTCACGACCATCGCATGTTGCTCGGCAGGCAATGGCGCGCAGGACAAGGCCACCGGCACCTGCTGTCCGGGCGCCGTTCGTAGCAGGGCATCGTGCAGGCGCAGGGTTTCGCCGCGTTTATATCCGGTCAGCAACTCGGAATCGGCCCAGATCGGAATATGCGGTTTTTGCAGGTAGTCCAGAAACTCCTTGCCTTGCAGTTCCTGCACCGTGGCATTGAGCAACCGTGACATCGCCGGATTGGCAAAACGAATCAGACCGTCCTCACCCAATACCAGAATGCCTTCGGCAGTGTTATCCAGCACCGACGCATTAAAGGCACGAGCTGCTTCCAGATCATGACTCAGGCGCTGCAAGGCCCGGCGGTTACGCTGGTGTTCGAGCAACGCCTGGACCTTGGGCGTGAAGACCTGTGGGTCGAACGGCTTGAACAGGTAATCCACCGCACCACTGGCATAGCCCTTGATCACGGCGTCCTGGGACTGTTCGTTGGCGGTCAGGAAAATGATCGGCGTGAGACGGGTTCGCTGGCTACCGCGCATCAGGCGCGCCACTTCATAACCGTCCATGCCCGGCATCTGCACGTCCAGCAGCACCAGGTCGAAATCGTGTTCAAGTAACAAACCGAGGGCCTCGAAACCCGAGGCGGCAGTCATGACCCGCCAGTCCTGGCGCTGTAACAACGCCCGCATGCTGATCAGGTTTTCAGGGTAATCGTCGACGACTAAAAGGGTTGAGCCGCCTTCTACTGGCGTGGGTTGCGCGCATTCCATGCTGCTTCTCTAATTGCGGGGTGTCAGGCCGGTTTCTCGTGAAAACCGGACAAATACTGTGCCTCCACTCTAGACCCGGTTCTGCAAAAGCAGAAGGTGTCAGTGAGCCATCATTTAATCGCAGTGTCTTTTTACCGACTAACGGTCGATGAAGCCCGGGAAAGATGGCATCTTCGACAGGATGTTGACGTCAGCCACCCGTCAGACGAGAGTTAACAAAATATCCCGCTACGCTTATAAAGGCCGCCCCAAAGGTGCGGTCTAGAGCTTCTGGCACGTCCGTGCAGCATGAATCAAGTGGAAGAACCGACATGATCGATCTCGCAACCTGGAACCTCAGCGTCCCCGTCGGCAGCCCGCCGTACACCGTTGAAACCTCAAAACTGGTGGATGGTTTCAAAGATCAATACTTCCATTCCGACACGGGCACATTATTTTTCTGGTCGCCCGTGACTGGCTCCCGTACCGAAAACGCGATTTATCCGCGCACCGAATTGCGTGAAACCTACAGCAACGGCACGTTGCACAACTGGTATTACCCGGATGCCGACAATTTGTTGCATGCCACTCTGGCCGTGAACCAGGTGCCGAGTACCGGGAAAATCGTCATCGGCCAGATCCATGCCTATCAAAGCCAAAAACCTTTGGTGAAGGTCGAGTACCAATACAAAACCAGTACAGCCACCGGCAATATCGTGGCCAAGGTCCGGATGCATCCCGACGACGATGAGGGCCGGGTGATCATCGTTGCGACGGGAGTGAAACTCGACCAGGAGTTCAACTATCTCATTCACCTCAGCCCCGGTGGCGCCTTGGGCATCAGCGCGGCAGGTTATCAATGGGATACGCAAATCAGCACAACCTGGCGCGACAAACCGTTGTACTTCAAGGCCGGGGTGTATGTGCAGGACAACACCGGGTACACCACTGAAGGCGGGAAAGTAACCTTCAGCAAGCTGGATATCGATCACAATCAATGATGTCGAGGCACCGTTGACCCTGTGCGGGCTTGCTCGCGAAGGCGTAGTGTCAGGCGACATTCAATGTTGAATGACACACCGCTTTCGCGAGCAAGCCCGCTCCCACACTGACCGCGTCGACCATGGATCATCGCCCACAAAAAACCCGCCTTTCGGCGGGTTCTTTATTGATGAAGCTTAACGCCCGGGCTTAGTTGACCTTGGCGTTCAACTCACCCTTCAGATAACGCTGATACATGCCTTCCAGCGAGATCGCCTTGATCTTCGAAGCGTTGCCGGCAGTGCCGAAGGCTTCGTAGCGAGCGATGCACACGTCGCGCATGGCGGTGACGGTGGCGCCGAAGAATTTACGTGGGTCGAACTCGCTCGGGTTGGTGGCCATCAGGCGACGCATTGCGCCTGTGGATGCCAGGCGCAGGTCGGTGTCGATGTTGACCTTGCGCACGCCGTGCTTGATGCCTTCGACGATTTCTTCAACCGGTACGCCGTAGGTTTCCTTGATGTCGCCGCCGTACTGGTTGATGATCGCCAGCCACTCTTGCGGAACCGAAGACGAACCGTGCATCACCAGGTGAGTGTTCGGAATGCGCTTGTGGATTTCCTTGATGCGGTCGATGGCCAGCACGTCGCCGGTAGGCGGCTTGGTGAACTTGTACGCGCCGTGGCTGGTACCGATGGCGATGGCCAGGGCATCCACCTGAGTGCGTTTTACGAAGTCAGCGGCTTCTTCCGGGTCGGTCAGCATCTGGCTGTGGTCCAGAACGCCTTCGGCGCCAATGCCGTCTTCTTCACCGGCCATGCCGGTTTCCAGCGAACCCAGGCAGCCCAGCTCGCCTTCTACCGAAACACCACAGGCGTGGGCCATGGCCACGGTCTGTTGGGTCACACGGACGTTGTAGTCGTAATCGGTCGGGGTCTTGCCGTCTTCGCCCAGGGAACCGTCCATCATCACCGAGCTGAAGCCCAGCTGGATGGAGCGCTGGCAGACGTCAGGGCTGGTGCCGTGGTCCTGGTGCATGCACACCGGGATGTGCGGGAATTCTTCGATGGCGGCCAGGATCAGGTGACGCAGGAACGGTGCGCCGGCGTATTTGCGAGCACCGGCCGAAGCCTGGACGATCACCGGGGAGTCAGTCTTGTCAGCGGCTTCCATGATGGCGCGCATCTGCTCAAGGTTGTTGACGTTGAAGGCTGGAACGCCGTAGCCGAACTCGGCTGCGTGGTCCAACATCTGGCGCATGCTGATAAGTGCCATTGTGTGTATCTCTCCCGGTTGAGGGTCGTTAATCGTGCCAGCCTGCCGGAGCGGCGGCGGCTATTCAAGTTATTGCAGATCGGGGGTTGGCCCGGGCTGCGAATTCGGTGTTGCATCAATTCCAGAACATCGCCCCCTGTAGGAGCGAGCCTGCTCGCGATGGTGGCCCAGACAACGCGGGAATTCAGGTGCCCCGCGTTATCGTTAACGACCATCGCGAGCTTGCTCGCTCCTACAGGTGACAGCCACGGCCGATCAAATCATTGGTGGCGACCCAGTAAACCAGGCCTTCCTCACCTTTTATGTGAAACGCCAGCATGTCATTGCTGTACAGCGAACCCGATGCACCCGGTTCCTGCTTCAGGCGGTAGACCTGATCGGCACCGCCCAGGCGCACGTCGACTTCTTTGCGGCTGTCGTCGGTGTAGCGCCACAGCACCTTGGCCTGGCTGTCGCAGGTCCAGGTGGTCCAGTTATCCACAGGTGTGGACGACTGGAACAGGTTCAACTGAGCACAACCGGCCAACAGCGCCAGCGCCGTGACGGCGATAAAACCTTTCATCCGTGTCCCTCGACTGGCGGCGCACGCTGCCAGCCCTGAATAATGAGTCAGACCCGTCAAGGGCAGCCATGTTCCTTGGCGGGCGTCCGGGTCTCGTATTTGTCCAAGCCTTCCGGCCCGGAACGCTTGTTGAGCACCGGGTTGGTTTCCGCCTGCCAGTCAGCCTGGTAGCAGCCTTTGTCCGACTCGGACGGCGCTGGCTCCGCAGTGGCCTTCGGATTACTCCCGCAAGCCACCAGCGAACCGGCGACGATCAACAGCGCTAACGTCTTGACCATTTCAACACTCCCTTGCCTGGTCAAACGGGCGACCCTCAGGCCTTGGCCCGGCTTTCCAGGACTTCAACGGCAGGCAGAACCTTGCCTTCGACGAATTCGAGGAACGCGCCGCCACCGGTAGAAATGTAGGAGATCTGCTCGGCGACGCCATATTTGTCGATGGCAGCCAGGGTATCGCCACCGCCAGCAATGGAGAACGCCGCGCTGTCTGCGATGGCCTGGGCCAGCACTTTGGTGCCATTGCCGAACTGGTCGAATTCGAACACGCCGACCGGACCGTTCCACAGGATAGTCCTGGACGACTTCAGCAGCTCGGCGAAATTCGCCGCGGTCTGCGGGCCGATGTCCAGGATCATGTCGTCGGCAGCGACGTCAGCGATCAGCTTGACGGTCGCAGCGGCGCTTTCAGCGAATTCCTTGGCAACCACCACGTCCACTGGCAGCGGCACGCTGACTTTGGCGGCGATGGCGCGGGCGGTGTCGAGCAGGTCTGGCTCATACAGCGACTTGCCGACCGGGTGACCGGCAGCGGCCAGGAAGGTATTGGCAATACCGCCGCCGACGATCAACTGGTCGCAGATCTGGCTCAGGCTGTTCAGTACGTCGAGTTTGGTCGACACCTTGGAACCGGCAACAATGGCAGCCATTGGCTGGGCTGGAGCGCCCAGGGCCTTGCCCAGTGCATCCAGTTCGGCCGCCAGCAGCGGGCCGGCAGCGGCGACTTTGGCGAACTTGGCCACGCCGTGGGTCGAACCCTCGGCACGGTGAGCGGTGCCGAAGGCGTCCATCACGAACACGTCGCACAGGGCGGCATATTGCCGGGCCAGTTCGTCGGCGTTCTTTTTCTCGCCTTTATTGAAGCGCACGTTTTCGAACAGCACGATGTCGCCGGCCTTGACGTCAACGCCGCCCAGGTAGTCGGCCACCAGCGGCACTTCACGGCCCAGGGCACGGCTCAGGTAGTCGGCGACTGGCTTGAGGCTGTTCTCGGCCGAGAACTCGCCTTCGGTCGGACGGCCAAGGTGCGAGCAGACCATCACGGCCGCGCCTTTTTCCAGGGCCAGCTTGATGGTCGGCAGCGAGGCCAGGATACGCGCATCGCTGGTGACAACACCGTCCTTGACTGGGACGTTGAGGTCTTCGCGGATCAATACGCGCTTACCTTGCAGATCGAGGTCGGACATCTTCAACACGGTCATGGGTCGCATTTCCTGAGTAGCTGATCTTAGAGAGCAGGTTTTTTTGAAGTCGCTGTTTGCAGATAGTGTTCTGCAACGTCCAGCATTCGGTTGGCAAAACCCCATTCGTTGTCGAACCAGGCCAGGATGTTCACCAGCCGTGGGCCGGAAACTCGGGTCTGACTGGCATCGACGATCGCCGAATGTGGGTCATGGTTGAAATCACAGCTTGCGTGAGGTAACTCGGTGTAAGCCAGCAGGCCTTTGAGCGGGCCACTGGTGGCGGCTTCGCGCAGGATCCGGTTGACCTCGGTGGCGTCGGTCGCGGTGGCGGTCTGCATCGTGATATCGAGGCAGGACACGTTGACCGTCGGCACCCGCACGGCTTTGGCCTGAATTCGGCCGGCAAGTTCCGGCAACAGGCGTTCGATACCACGCGCCAGACCGGTGGACACCGGAATCACCGACTGGAACGCCGAACGGGTGCGGCGCAGATCTTCATGGTGATAGGCATCGATGACCGGCTGATCGTTCATCGCCGAGTGAATGGTGGTGATCGACACGTAATCCAGGCCAATGGCCTGATTCAGCAGGCGCAGCAGCGGCACGCCGCAGTTGGTAGTGCAGGACGCGTTGGACACCAGCAGTTCGTCGCCGGTCAGGCAATCCTGGTTCACGCCGTAGACGATGGTAGCGTCGACGTCCGTCTCGCTGGCCATCGGCTGGGAAAACAGCACGCGCGGAGCGCCAGCGTCGAGGAAACGCTGGCCGTCTTCGCGAGTGTGATAAGCGCCGGAGCACTCCAGCACCAGATCGACGCCCAGGGACGCCCAATCGATGCCTTCGGGGGTGGCACTGCGCAGGACCTTCACGCAGTCGCCATTAATATGCAGACAATCGCCCTCGACCTTCACTTCGCCGGGAAAACGCCCGTGGGTGGAGTCGAAGCGTGTCAGGTATTCGATGCTGGCCATGTCTGCCAGATCATTGATCGCGACAATTTCAAACCCGGCCTTTTCGCCTCGCTCGAACAACGCACGCAAGACGCAACGACCAATCCGGCCGTAGCCGTTGAGTGCAACTTTGTAGGGACGCGGTTGAGGCATGGGGTTCTCGATAGACGCAGTCAGACGAATTTTCGCTAACAACACACCCTTGTAGGAGCGAGCTTGCTCGCGATGGATTTCAGGACAACGCGTTCATCCAGACAGCCAGCGTTATCGTTTACGACCATCGCGAGCAAGCTCGCTCCTACAGGGGATCGCGGTGGCCAGGGCCACCGCGTCGTGTTTTAGTCTTCCAGCAGCTCTTCAGCCTGACCCAGGATGTTTTCCAGGGTGAAGCCGAACTCTTCGAACAAGGCCGACGCAGGCGCCGACTCGCCGTAGGTGGTCATGCCGATCACACGACCTTCCAGGCCCACGTACTTGTACCAGTAGTCGGCGTGGGAAGCCTCGATGGCGATACGGGCGCTGACCTGCAACGGCAGGACCGATTGCTTGTAGCCGGCGTCCTGGGCATCGAACACGCTGGTGCACGGCATGGAAACCACGCGCACCTTGCGGCCCTGCTCGGTCAGCTTGTCGTAAGCCTGAACCGCCAGCCCCACTTCGGAACCCGTGGCAATCAGGATCAGCTCAGGTTCGCCTGCGCAGTCCTTCAACACGTAACCGCCACGGGCGATCTCTTCGATCTGAATCGCATTGCGGGTTTGGTGCTGCAGGTTCTGACGCGAGAAGATCAGGGCCGAAGGACCGTCATTGCGCTCCAGCGCGTACTTCCAGCACACCGCCGATTCAACGGCGTCGGCTGGACGCCAGGTATCGAGGTTCGGCGTGCAGCGCAGGCTGGCCAGTTGCTCGATTGGCTGGTGAGTCGGGCCGTCTTCGCCCAGACCGATGGAGTCGTGGGTGTAGACGTGGATCACACGCTGCTTCATCAGGGCCGACATGCGCACCGCGTTGCGCGCGTATTCCATGAACATCAGGAAGGTCGCGCCGTAAGGCACCAGGCCGCCGTGCAGGGCAACGCCGTTCATGATCGCGGTCATGCCGAACTCGCGCACGCCGTAGTACATGTAGTTGCCGCTGGCGTCTTCGGCGGTGACGCCTTTGCAGCCTTTCCACAGGGTCAGGTTGGAACCGGCCAGGTCAGCCGAGCCGCCGAGGAACTCAGGCAGCAGCGGGCCAAATGCGTTCAGGGCATTCTGGCTGGCTTTACGGCTGGCGATGGTTTCGCCCTTGGCGGCCACTTCGGCGATGTACGCCGAGGCTTTTTCCGAGAAGTCGGCCGGCAGTTCGCCGCTCAGACGACGCACCAGTTCGTTGGCTTCGGCAGGGAACGCGGCGGAGTAGGCAGCGAAACGCTGGTCCCACTCGGCTTCCACAGCGCGACCGGCTTCCTTGGCATCCCACTCGGCGTAGATATCGGCCGGGATTTCGAACGGGCCATGATTCCATTTCAGCGCCGCACGGGTCAGGGCGATTTCCGCGTCACCCAGCGGGGCGCCGTGGCAGTCTTCCTTACCTTGCTTGTTCGGCGAACCGAAACCGATGGTGGTCTTGCAGCAGATCAGGGTTGGCTGCTCGCTTTTGCGCGCAGTGTCGATCGCAGTCTTGATCTCTTCCGGGTCGTGACCGTCGACATTGCGGATCACTTGCCAGTTGTAGGACTCAAAACGCTTCGGCGTGTCGTCGGTGAACCAGCCTTCGACTTCGCCATCGATGGAGATGCCGTTGTCATCGTAGAAGGCGATCAGCTTGCCCAGGCCCAAGGTACCGGCCAGGGAAGCGACTTCGTGGGAAATGCCTTCCATCATGCAGCCATCACCCAGGAACACATAGGTGTGGTGGTCGACGATGTTGTGGCCAGGACGGTTGAACTGCGCCGCCATGATTTTTTCGGCCAGGGCAAAACCCACGGCGTTGGCCAGGCCCTGGCCCAGTGGGCCGGTGGTGGTTTCCACGCCAGGGGTGTAACCGAGCTCCGGGTGACCCGGGGTACGGCTGTGCAGTTGACGGAATTGTTTCAGGTCGTCAATCGACAGGTCGTAGCCGGTCAGGTGCAGCAGCGAGTAGATCAACATCGAGCCGTGGCCGTTGGACAGCACGAAGCGGTCACGGTCGGCGAACGATGGATTGCTCGGGTTGTGCTTGAGGTAGTCGCGCCAAAGTACTTCGGCGATATCTGCCATACCCATAGGGGCACCGGGATGGCCGCTGTTGGCTTTTTGCACGGCATCCATGCTGAGGGCACGAATGGCGTTGGCACGCTCACGACGGCTAGGCATCGCTGATCTCCTGGGGGTTTGAATAAAACGAAACGGAAAAAAGGCGAGCATTTTCCCTCACCGGGCCGCCTCGGGGCAATGACAGATAGTCATCTGGAGGCGTTTTTCCAACGGATAACGGCGGTTTCGCCTGATGAATCCTTTCCGCCGTTCGTTTGTTGACTGAAGCTAACGTCGAGAAGTGCCATCCATCGAGCAATATCAAAACTTTTTGATATTGCTCTTGCGATGCATTCGACCCGTGACTAGACTGCCGGCCCTATGAACTTACGCGTGCCTTCCATTCAACATGACGATTGCGATGAGCTGGCAGCCTTGTGCAAGGCTGGCGGCGATCCCTTGCGGCTGAATGTTTTGCGCGCACTGGCCAACGATTCGTTCGGTGTGCTGGAACTGGCGCAGATCTTCGGCATCGGCCAGTCAGGCATGAGCCACCACCTCAAGGTACTGGCCCAGGCCGACCTGGTAGCGACGCGCCGCGAAGGCAATGCGATTTTCTACCGTCGCGCCCTGCCCCACACCGAACTGCTGGGCGGCAAACTGCACGCAGCCCTGCTCGAAGAAGTGGACAACCTGACGCTGCCGGCCGATGTGCAGGCGCGCATCGCCCAGGTTCATGGGCAACGTGCGGCGGCCAGCCAGGACTTTTTCTCACGGGTTGCGGAGAAGTTTCGCGCCCAGCAAGACTTGATCGCCGGCCTGCCGCAATACCGCGAAAGCGTGGTGGCCCTGCTCGACAAGCTGAGCTTCGACAAAGACGCCACGGCCATTGAAGTCGGCCCTGGCGATGGCGCATTCCTGCCGGAACTGGCGCGCCGCTTCTCGCAAGTCACGGCACTGGACAACAGCAGCGCGATGCTCGAACTGGCGCGCCAGGTCTGCGAACGCGACAAGCTGACTAACGTTAACCTGCAATTGGCCGATGCATTGAACGGCGTCAGCCTCAAGGCCGATTGCGTGGTACTGAACATGGTGCTGCATCATTTTGCCGCGCCGGCCGATGCGCTCAAGCACATGGCCCACTTGCTGCAACCAGGCGGTAGCCTGTTAGTGACAGAGTTATGTAGCCACAACCAGAGTTGGGCCAAGGAGGCCTGCGGTGATCTCTGGCTGGGGTTTGAACAGGACGATTTGGCCCGCTGGGCCACCGCTGCGGGACTCGCTCCCGGGGAAAGCCTCTATGTAGGCTTACGCAATGGTTTCCAGATCCAGGTCCGCCATTTTCAGCGACCGGCTGGCGACACTCACCATCGGTAATTTCAGGAAAACATCGAGATGAGCGAATACTCCCTTTTCACCTCCGAGTCCGTGTCTGAAGGGCATCCGGACAAAATCGCCGACCAGATTTCTGATGCGGTGCTGGACGCCATCATTGCTGAAGACAAGTTCGCCCGTGTGGCGTGCGAGACTCTGGTGAAAACGGGCGTGGCGATCATCGCCGGCGAAGTCACCACTACCGCCTGGGTTGACCTGGAGCAGATCGTTCGTGACGTGATCACCGACATCGGCTACACCAGCTCCAACGTCGGCTTCGACGGTGCGACCTGCGGCGTGATGAACATCATCGGCAAGCAGTCCCCTGACATCAACCAGGGTGTCGACCGTGCCAAGCCTGAAGATCAGGGCGCCGGCGACCAGGGCCTGATGTTCGGCTATGCCAGCAACGAAACCGACGTGCTGATGCCAGCGCCGATCACCTTCTCGCACCAGCTTGTGCAAAGGCAAGCCGAGGCCCGTAAATCCGGTCTGCTGCCTTGGCTGCGCCCGGATGCCAAGTCGCAAGTCACCTGCCGCTACGAAAACGGCAAGGTGGTCGGTATCGACGCCGTCGTTCTGTCGACCCAGCACAACCCTGAAGTGTCGTACAACGACCTGCGCGAAGGCGTGATGGAGCTGATCGTCAAGCACGTGCTGCCTGCCGAACTGCTGAGCAAAGACACCCAGTTCCACATCAACCCGACCGGCCAGTTCATCATTGGCGGCCCGGTGGGTGACTGCGGTCTGACCGGTCGCAAGATCATCGTCGACAGCTACGGCGGCATGGCCCGTCACGGCGGTGGCGCGTTCTCCGGCAAGGATCCATCGAAGGTTGACCGTTCGGCGGCCTACGCCGGTCGTTATGTGGCCAAGAACATCGTTGCCGCCGGCCTGGCCGAGCGCTGCGAGATCCAGGTGTCCTACGCCATCGGTGTTGCTCAACCGACGTCGATCTCGCTGAACACCTTCGGCACCGGCAAGATCAGCGATGACAAGATCGTCAAACTGGTCCGCGAAGTGTTCGACCTGCGCCCATACGCGATCACCACCATGCTCGACCTGCTGCACCCGATGTACCGCGAAACCGCTGCGTACGGCCACTTCGGTCGCACCCCGGCGACCAAGACCGTGGGTGACGACACCTTCACCACGTTCACCTGGGAAAAAACCGACCGCGCCGACGCTCTGCGTTCTGCTGCCGGCCTGTAAGATTTCCCCGCAATACCCGAAGCCCCGCACGGTTCGCGCCCTGCGGGGCTTTTTATTGGCTTGCGCTTGAGACCGCGTGACCTCATCGCGAGCAGGCTCGCTCCCACAGTTGATCTTTGGAGCGCCCGAGATCTGTGGGCAAACGCAATTCCCTGTGGGAGCGAGCTTGCTCGCGATGAGGCCAGTGCAACCACCAGAAATACCCGGCAAAACACCCCCTGTCCGCACCACCCCATACTGACCTGGCCTTCACGCACCTCACCGAGCAAGGACGCTCAAGATGCTTCCCGACTTGCGCCTGTTTTTCGCCTTTCTACTGACCTTTGCCCACCTGACCGCCAGTGCCACCGAATGCCCGGACTGACCATCCCCAGGCTCGATAGCGTCGTATTGCGCAGCAGCGAACGCGCAGAATTGAACGCGCCGCAGGCAGCGGACTTTCATTCGTTGAGTTGCTGGCAACCGACCCCGGGCTGCGAAAGCCAGTTTCTCGCGCGCCTGACCTGGCTCAGCAGCAAACAGGGGCTGGCACTGCCCAATGTGGGTCCGGGCACGTGGGAAAAACTTCTTGCAACAGGTCGCCTGAACGGTCTTCTGGATTGGTTGACCCTCGATGCCCAAGAGCTTGCTACCATTGACGGTTTCGGCGAACGCAGTGCGGCTCGCCTTGCAAACAGTTTCAACCAGGCCCGGCAACGCCCGTTCGCGCACTGGCTGAAAGCCCTGGGATTGCCGCCGACAGGTCAGGCACCTCTCGGCGATGCATGGCAGGCACTGGTACAGCGAGATACCCAACAATGGCAGGCCCAGGCCGATATCGGGCCGGGACGCGCGGCGCAATTGAACGCTTTTTTCCGCCATCCGCAGGTCCTGGCCTTGAGTGAAACGTTACGTGATGCGGGGATTGACGGCTTTTAGCTGTCAGCCCCGCGTCCACCGGGAACCCCTGTGGGCCGCCAGGCTCCAACAAGCCATCGCCACACCGGTCTGCTTGCCTTCTTACATGGAGCTTTTATGAAATTTCTTTCACCGCTCGCCCTGTTGACCCTTTGCAGCGTGTTGGCCACCCCGTTGATGGCGGACGAGGAAGCGCCGGGGCTGAGCGGTTGTGCGGCCAAGAAGCAAGGTATCGTCAACCAGATCGAATTGGCCAAGGTCCACGGTAACGCCGATCAGCAGGCAGGCCTGGAAAAAGCCCTGAGCGAAGTCGAAGCGAACTGCACCGACGCCTCGCTGAAGAAAGAACGGGAAAACAAGGTGCTCGACGCCAGACACGAAGTCAGCACGCGCCAGGCGGACCTCGACAAGGCCATGAAAAAAGGCGACCCCGACAAGATCAACAAGCGCAAAGACAAACTCGCCGATGCCCGCAAGGAATTGCAGGACGCTTTGGATGAGCTGGATAAATAAGCACTGGCAACGAACATGGATCTTTGGTGCTACTAAAGCAGCCTTCGCGAGCAAGCCCGCTCCCACATTGAGTTTCGGCTGGCACAAATGTTGTATTCACTGAAGAACCAATGTGGGAGCGGGATTGCTCCGGGCGGCGTTCCGACGAAGACGTCAGACCGGACAACACCAATCAATGATCCCGAAACGCCTTATGACACGCACTGCAAGCATCTTCGACTTTCTGCACCGCCGGCCCCAGGTTGCTGGCCTTGTAGGGTTGAACCTGGCTGGCGATCACCAATTCACCGGTGGCGGATTCAAGGTCACGGGCCATGGCCTGGAAGCGCGCCTGCTGCTCCCAGACATCGCTCTTGGCGCTGGTGTGATCTTCCTCGCGGACCTGCGGAAAGTGTTGCCACGGCTCACGGGACAGCGCATCGAGTTTCACCGCGCCCTCGGCGAACTTAGGGCCATCGAACGCAATGCGCCCACGCAACATGCCGCCCAGGTCTTCACCGATGTTGAGCATCTGCTTGAAAATGGCCTTGCGCTGGCCCAGCGGCGAGTTGGGGTCGATACCGCCACAAGCGGACAATGTCAGGCAGGCCAGCAATACAACAGAAAGTCTTTTAAGAGTCATGGTGGCTTCAGGTCACGGAAACGGCGGCCAGTATCCTCGTGTCATCGGCAAAGACCAATAGCCCTATTATCAACAAGGGTTGCCTGAACGCATGGAGCGCTCAGGCAACCGGCAAAGGAATCACTCCATGAACAGCCGTTTCAAGGCATGGCGTCACAGCCTGGCCTGGACCCTGCCGATGGTGGCCCTGCTCGCAGGCTGCACCGGTGGCGACAAGCAACAACCGAAAACCCACGCCCTGGCCACCTACTCCAGTGCGACATGGGAAGCGCTGCCGGCGGTGTCCGACAACGACCTGGTAGCCGGCTTCGGTTCGTGGCGCAGCGCCTGCACCCGACTCAAGGCCGACCCGGTCTGGGGCGCAACCTGCACAGCGGCCGCCAACGTGCCGCAAACCGCCGGCGACATCCGTGGTTTTCTCAAGCAGAACCTCGACGTTTACGGCCTGCGTGCCGCCAACGACAACCCCAACGGCTTGATCACCGGCTACTACGAGCCGGTCTATCCCGGGAGCCTGACCCAGACCAGCGCTGCCAATGTCCCGGTGTATGGCGTCCCCGAGGACATGATCATCGTCGCCCTCGACAGCATTTACCCGGAACTCAAGGGCAAACGCCTTCGCGGTCGACTCGAAGGTCGCGTGCTCAAGCCGTACGACGATGCGGCAACCATCGAAAACAAAGGGGTCAAGGCGCCGGTCGTGGCCTGGCTGACCGATCCGATGAACCTGCAGTTCCTGCAAATCCAGGGTTCGGGTCGTATCCAGCTCGACAATGGGCGCCAGTTGCGAATTGCCTATGCCGATCAGAATGGCCATCCGTATCGACCGATCGGCCGCTGGCTGGTGGAACAGGGTGAGTTGAAAAAAGAAGACGTGACCATGGGCGCCATCAGCACATGGGCCAAGGCCAATCCGACACGGATTCCCGAACTGCTCGGCAGCAACCCCAGCTACGTGTTCTTCACCCGTAACCCGGACAGCAACGAAGGTCCGCGCGGCTCGTTGAACGTACCGTTGACCGCCGGTTACAGCGCGGCGGTGGATCGCAAGGTGATCCCACTGGGCAGCCTGTTGTGGCTGTCCACCACCAGACCGGACGGCACAGCGCTGGTTCGCCCCGTGGCCGCACAGGACACCGGCGGTGCCATTGCCGGCGAGGTTCGGGCGGATCTGTTCTGGGGTACCGGCGATGCGGCCGGGCAACTGGCCGGGGACATGAAACAGCAGGGACAGATCTGGATGCTCTGGCCCAAAGGTGCTGCGTTGCCGCAAGTGCCGCAGGTGGCGGATGCAGAGAAGACAAAACCCTAAACCAGCGGTGGCTGCCAGATAGCTATCGCGAGCAGGCTCGCTCCCACATTGAAACGCACACTCCTGTGGGAGCGAGCCTGCTCGCGATGAGGCCCGCAAATACCCTGAAGATTTTTAGACCGACACCACAAAAAAACTCACGATCAACGCCATCCCCACGAACCACACCAGCGACCGCAGCGTCGCCCAGTCCGCCAGGTAGCAAATGATGTAAAGCAGGCGACTGGTGATGAACAACACCGACAGCACATTGATCGTCACCAGTTCGGCATTGCCGGCCAGGTGCGCCACGATCACCGCCGCGGCAAACGCCGGAATCACTTCAAAACTGTTCAACTGCGCCGCGTGCGCCCGCCTGCCAAAGCCTTCCAGAGAGTCGAGAAAATCCCGAGGGTCATGATTGTCTTTCAGCCTGAACCCGCCACTGATCTTGGCGACCAACGTACATACATACGGCAGGAGAATCGCGATCAAAACGCACCACAGAGCCACCGTCATAACGCCGTCCTTTTTTCAAGTTCATAGAAAATCGAATTTCATCGGAGCGATCAAAACTTCATCACCAGTATGCCGATCAGTACCAGCCCGCAGGCCAGGAGCCGAGGCCGACCGAAAGGCTCCTTGAGGTAACGCATGCCAAACAGCACCACCAGAATCACACTGATCTCGCGCAATGCCGCCGCTTCGGCAATCGAACCCAGTTGCATCGCCCACAGCACCAGAGCGTAGCTGAATAACACGCAGAACCCGACCGCCAGGCCCAACCGCCACTGCTCGCGCCAGAACAGCATGAACGCGGGGCGCTTGCGCACCAACGCCAACAGCGGAAACGGCCAGGCGCTAAGCAGAGTGACCCAGACCAGGTAATCCAGTGGATGAGACCAGCGTCGCAATGCCTGCCCGTCGATGTACGTGTAGCAACCGATGCACAGGCCGATCAACGCCACCACCGGCAACATCGACCACGGCAGGCGCGCACCGCCACCGCCCTGCCAGAGCAGGCACAGCATGCCGAACGGGATCAGCAGGATGCCGAAAATCTGTTGAGGGGTCAGTACTTCCCCGGCAAAGATCAGCGTCAGCCCCAGCACCACCAACGGTGACAGGCCGCGCATCAATGGATAGACCAACCCGAGGTCGCCGACCCGATAGGCCTGGATCAGCAAATAGCGATAGAGCAACTCGAACGCCGCCGATGCCAGTATCCATGGCCAGATCTCCAGTGGCGGCACGCTCAGAAACGGCAACATCAGCGCGACAAAGAGCAGCGCCACGCTGTCCATGCAGGCCACCACCAACAGCCGCTCCGCACTGAACTTGATCAGGGTATTCCACGCCGCATGCAACAGCGCCGCCACCAACACCAACGCCGTCGCAAGCACGGCCTACTCCTTTTGTCGTCTCCACGATCCCTGTAGGAGCGAGCCTGCTCGCGATGGACGTCAACGATAACGCGTGCTGTCTGAATCAACGCGTTGCCTTGACGTCTTTCGCGAGCAAGCTCGCTCCTACAGAATCCGCGCAGAGAATTGATTCGCCATATGTCAGTGGCTGTTTATACTGCAAGCGACCACGCCGCACTCAGTTGCGCACAGACTAATTCCAATAAAAATTCTGCCTGGCCCGCTCTCCTCGAGAACGGTCGTCGGCCTGCGTATGCCTGATCACAGCGTCAAGACTACCGACAGAGACCTTGCGCATGCCACTCGCTTTGCTTGCCCTTGCTGTTGCCGCCTTCGGCATCGGCACCACCGAATTCGTCATCATGGGTCTGTTGCCCGACGTCGCCCGCGACCTCAGCGTGAGCATTCCCGATGCCGGACTACTGATCACCGGCTACGCCCTGGGTGTGGTGTTCGGCGCGCCAATCCTCGCCGTCGGCACAGCCAATATGCCGCGCAAAGCCACCCTGCTGGGCATGACGCTGATGTTCATCCTCGGCAACATGCTCTGCGCGCTGGCACCGAATTACGCCACGCTGATGGCCGCGCGCGTGATCACGGCGCTGTGCCACGGCGCATTTTTCGGCATCGGTTCGGTGGTGGCTGCCGGGCTGGTGGCACCCAACAAACGGGCCCAGGCGATTGCCATGATGTTCACCGGCCTGACCCTGGCCAACGTGCTCGGTGTGCCGTTGGGCACCGCACTCGGGCAATACGCTGGTTGGCGCTCAACCTTCTGGGCGGTGTCGGTGATCGGGGTACTGGCCGCGATTGCGCAATGGGTCTGGCTGCCGAAAAACATTGCGATGGATAAAGCCAACCTGGCCAGCGAGTTCATGGTGCTGGGCAAGGCCAACGTACTGCTGGCCCTGGGCATGAGTGTGCTGGCCTCGACCAGTCTGTTCAGTGTGTTCACTTACATTGCACCGATCCTGCAGGACATCACCGGTGTCAGCCCTCACGGCGTCACCATCATGCTGCTGTTGTTCGGCGTTGGCTTGACCGCCGGCAGCATGCTCGGCGGTCGTCTGGCGGACAGTCGACTGCTGCCTTCGCTGGTGGGCATGGCGCTGGCGGTGCTGGTGGTGCTGGCGGCGTTCACGCAAACCAGCCACTCGGTGATCCCTGCGGCAATCACACTGGTGTTGTGGGGGACGTTTGCCTTCGCCCTGTGTCCGATCCTGCAACTGCTGATCATCGATCAGGCCCATGAAGCACCAAACCTGGGTTCGACCTTGAACCAGAGCGCCTTCAACCTCGGCAACGCCGCCGGAGCGTGGATTGGCGGACTGGTGGTGGCCAGCGGCGCGGATCTGGCGGACTTGCCATGGACCGGTGCACTGGTCAGCGGGCTGACCGTGTTGACTGCACTGTTCTTCATCTATCGCCAGCGGCGCGGTGCGGCTGCGCTTGATGTGGCGGGCTGAGTATGTTCCTGGTCGCCCCGGGTGCGGATGATTTCATGCAACATCGCGGCACGGGGCGGCGGGCTATTTAGCTACGACACGCGGGGTTTACGGCTGTTCAGTGCCCAGACAAATCTTCGGCGAATACAGAACCGCTTTCGCGAGCAAGCCCGCTCCCACATTTGAAACGCACTCCAATGTGGGAGCGGGCTTGCTCGCGAAGAAAACGACGCCGATCTTACTGAACGGCGTCATCATCCTTGAACTGGTCCTTGACGTACTTGATCTCGGTCCGCCCGTGGGGCGCCGGCAAGCCGTCTTCACCGAGGTTCACGAAGACCATTTTCTCGACCGTGAGGATGCTCTTGCGGGTGATCTTGTTGCGCACTTCGCACGTCAGGGTGATCGAGGTGCGGCCGAACTCGGTCGCCGTGATGCCCAGCTCGATGATGTCGCCCTGGCGCGAGGCACTGACGAAGTTGATTTCGGAAATGTACTTGGTGACCACACGCTGATTGCCCAACTGGACGATGGCGTAGATCGCCGCCTCTTCGTCGATCCAGCGCAGCAGGCTGCCACCGAACAACGTGCCGTTGGGGTTGAGGTCTTCGGGTTTTACCCATTTGCGGGTGTGGAAATTCATATTCACTCCTGACCATCTTGCCGATTGATGCCCGGCATCATGGCAGAGCCCGGACTAGAGCTCTATAAAGCTTCGACTATGGTCTCGATTACCGTTCGGACATTGACCGACAGAAACGCTTTGGAAGATCAGCATAGCCCGCTATAATCGCCCCCGTTTCAAAACGGTCATCATCACTTGATACCGTTTTCCCGCCACCTGTCCGAGGGGCGCTGCAGCAGGTTCGACCTGTCAGGCTCGGATGGGGCGTTGCCTGGCCTTAAGCCAGACACTAAACGCACAACGGCGCCCATTCGCATACATTACGAATGGAGGCTCTTCATGAGCGCTGTTATCACGCCTGCAGATTTTACCGATTACAAAGTCGCCGACATGTCCCTGGCTGCCTGGGGCCGTCGCGAAACCATCATCGCCGAATCCGAAATGCCAGCCCTGATGGGTCTGCGCCGCAAGTATTCCGTTGAGCAACCGCTCAAGGGCGCGAAGATCCTCGGCTGCATCCACATGACCATTCAGACTGCCGTGCTGATCGAAACCCTGGTTGCCCTGGGTGCCGAAGTGCGCTGGTCGTCCTGCAACATTTTCTCGACTCAGGATCAGGCCGCCGCTTCCATCGCCGCTGCCGGCATCCCGGTTTTCGCCTGGAAAGGCGAGACCGAACAAGAGTACGAGTGGTGCCTGGAGCAAACCATCCTCAAGGATGGCCAGCCATGGGACGCCAACATGATCCTCGACGACGGCGGCGACCTGACCGAGCTGCTGCACAAGAAGTACCCACAGGTTCTGGACCGCGTTCACGGTGTGACCGAAGAAACCACCACCGGCGTTCACCGCCTGCTGGACATGCTGGCCAAGGGCGAGCTGAAAATCCCGGCCATCAACGTCAACGACTCGGTAACCAAGAGCAAGAACGACAACAAGTACGGCTGCCGTCACAGCCTGAACGATGCGATCAAGCGCGGCACCGACCACCTGCTGTCCGGCAAGCAAGCGTTGGTCATCGGCTACGGCGACGTGGGCAAGGGTTCTGCTCAGTCCCTGCGCCAGGAAGGCATGATCGTCAAGGTTTCCGAAGTTGACCCGATCTGCGCCATGCAAGCCTGCATGGACGGTTTCGAAGTGGTTTCGCCGTTCATCGACGGTATCAACAACGGTACTGAAGCCAGCATCGACAAGGCACTGCTGGGCAAGATCGACCTGATCGTGACCACCACCGGCAACGTCAATGTTTGCGATTCGAACATGCTCAAAGCCCTGAAGAAGCGTGCTGTTGTCTGCAACATCGGCCACTTCGACAACGAAATCGACACCGCTTTCATGCGCAAGAACTGGGCATGGGAAGAAGTGAAGCCGCAGGTTCACAAGATCCACCGTACCGGCGCTGGCGATTTCGACCCGCATAACGACGACTACCTGATCCTGCTGGCCGAAGGCCGTCTGGTTAACCTGGGCAACGCAACCGGCCACCCGAGCCGCATCATGGACGGTTCGTTCGCCAACCAGGTTCTGGCGCAGATCTTCCTGTTCGGCCAGAAGTACGCCGACCTGTCGCCAGCTCAGAAGGCCGAGCGCCTGACCGTTGAAGTACTGCCAAAGAAACTCGACGAAGAAGTGGCCCTGGAAATGGTCCGTGGCTTCGGCGGCGTTGTGACTCAACTGACCAAGACCCAGGCCGACTACATCGGCGTGACCGTCGAAGGTCCGTTCAAGCCGCACGCTTACCGCTACTGATACGCCCTGCCGCTCCCTTGTAGGAGCGAGCTTGCTCGCGATGGACGTCAACGATAACGCGTGCTGTCTGGATAAACGCGCTGCCTTTACGTTTTTCGCGAGCAAGCTCGCTCCTACAGGGAGCCTGCGTCCGGCTTACGTGTTTCCAAGGATATGACCATGTCCCAAGATCGTCGCTACAGCTTCGAGTTCTTCCCTACGAAGACCGATGCTGGGCAAGAAAAGCTGCTCGCCACTGCTCGCCAGCTGGCCACCTACAACCCCGATTTCTTCTCCTGCACCTACGGCGCCGGCGGTTCGACCCGTGATCGCACGCTGAACACCGTGTTGCAGCTCGAAAGTGAAGTCAAAATCCCTGCCGCTCCGCACCTTTCCTGCGTGGGCGATAGCAAAGCTGACCTGCGCGGCCTGCTGGCCCAGTACAAGGCGGCCGGCATCAAGCGTATCGTTGCCCTGCGCGGTGACCTGCCTTCGGGCATGGGCATGGCCAGCGGTGAAATGCGCCACGCCAATGACCTGGTTGAATTCATTCGTGAAGAAACCGGCGATCACTTCCACATCGAAGTCGCCGCCTACCCGGAAATGCATCCGCAAGCGCGCAATTTCGAAGACGATGTCGCCAACTTCGTGCGCAAGGCCAACGCTGGCGCCGACAGTGCGATCACCCAGTACTTCTTCAACGCCGACTGCTACTTCTACTTCGTGGAGCGCGTGCGGGCATTGGGTGTGAACATCCCGATCGTGCCGGGCATCATGCCGATCACCAACTACAGCAAGCTGGCGCGTTTCTCCGATGCCTGCGGTGCGGAAATCCCGCGCTGGATCCGCAAGCAACTGGAAGCCTATGGCGACGACACCCAGAGCATTCAGCGCTTTGGCGAACAGGTCATCACCGAGATGTGCGAACAACTGCTGCAGGGCGGCGCTCCGGGGCTGCACTTCTACACGCTGAACCAGGCTGAAGCGAGCCTGGCGGTGTGGAAAAACCTGAAGTTGCCGCGTTAAAAGTCGTTAAAGCAAGATCAAAAGATCGCAGCCTGCGGCAGCTCCTACAGAGAAATGTGTATTCCCTGTAGGAGCTGCCGCAGGCTGCGATCTTTTGCTTTCAACGCACTATTAATGTGCGGCAACCCACGGAGTTAGAGCATCTGCGGTCAGTTTCTGGCTCTTTCCGGTTTCTCGTCGTAATCTCAAGCCATGCCTTTGATCACGCAGTTAATCGCCGTGCTTATCTTCACTTGCCTGAGCTTCGCCGCCCGGGGCGAGAAGCTGCGCATTGTCACGGAACCGTGGGCGCCTTACGTATACGAAGACAACGGCATATCACTGGGTCTGGACTACGAAACCACCGCGATTGTCTTCAAGCGCCTGGGCATTGAAGTGGAATGGCAGTTTCTGCCCTGGAAACGCTGCCTGTCGATGCTTGAATCGGGTCAGGCCGATGGCGCGCTGGACATCTTTCACAGCGACGAACGTGATGCGACCCTGCTCTACCCCAGCGAACCCCTGTCTGAAGTCCAGTTCGTGATGTTCTACGCCAATGAGCGGCCCCATCCGTTTCACACCCTTGATGAATTGCGCGGCCTGACTATCGGCACCTCGCCGGGTTACCTGTACAGCAAGGACTTCAGCGATTCGACGCTGTTCACCCGCGAGCCGGCCCCCACCCATGAAGCCAACTTCGGCAAACTGGTACGCGGGCGGATTGACCTGCTGATTACCGACCGCCGGGTCGGCCAGCATTTGCTCGACGAACTGGGAATCCGCGACAAGATCACCGAAAACCCCACGATCATCAGCCAACAAAGCCAGTTTCTCGCGGTACGGCGCAATGCAGGCATGGATCTGCTGGTGCAGCGTTTCGGTGCCGAACTCAAGCGTTTCAAGCGCGAGCCCGCCTACGCTGAACTGAGTGCCCGCTACGGCGCGGAACCGGCCGCCAGCGTGAAGGCTGAAAAGACCACGGCTGCCACGGAAAAAACCGTTGAGCAGCAGGAAAGCGGCGCGCAGTGATTGCTCTGTTATACTCCGGCCTTCCCGCCAGGCTCACGCCCGGACGCTCGGAATCATTAAAGGCATCTCGACCCCGCTACTGCGCAGCTTTCAGCCCGCGCGAGCGCTTGCAGACGAGCCTTCGAGACCCAGCAGGACCGGACGGGATAGCGTCTCCTTAAACGCCATTCGCGCCAGGCAAGACTCCCATTGGGCCAAGCCCTAACTAAAACAGGATTTCTCATGTCCTTTGCTTCCCTCGGTCTCTCCGAGGCTTTAGTCCGCGCCATCGAGGCGGCGGGCTATACCGAGCCTACTCCGGTGCAACAGCGGGCCATTCCCGCCGTGTTGCAAGGTCGCGACCTGATGGTCGCGGCACAGACAGGTACTGGTAAAACCGGCGGTTTCGCCCTTCCGATCCTGGAGCGGTTGTTCCCCAACGGTCACCCGGACAAATCCCAGCGTCACGGCCCGCGCCAGCCGCGCGTGCTGGTCCTGACCCCGACCCGCGAACTCGCAGCGCAAGTGCATGAAAGCTTCAAGGTCTATGCCCGCGACCTGAAGTTCGTCAGCGCCTGCATCTTCGGCGGTGTCGGCATGAACCCGCAGGTTCAGGCCATGTCCCGTGGCGTGGACGTGCTGGTGGCCTGCCCTGGCCGCTTGCTCGACCTCGCCGGCCAAGGCAGCGTCGACCTGTCCCACGTGGAAATCCTCGTGCTGGACGAAGCCGACCGCATGCTCGACATGGGTTTCGTCCATGACGTGAAGAAAGTGCTGGCGCGTCTGCCGGCCAAACGCCAGAACCTGCTGTTCTCGGCGACCTTCTCCAAAGACATCACCGACCTCGCCGGCAAGCTGCTGCACAACCCGGAACGCATCGAAGTCACGCCGCCGAACACCACGGTCGAGCGCATCGAACAGCGCGTGTTCCGCCTGCCGGCCAGCCACAAACGTTCGCTGCTGGCGCACCTGATCACCGCTGGTGCCTGGGAACAGGTGCTGGTGTTCACCCGCACCAAGCACGGCGCCAACCGTCTGGCCGAGTACCTGGACAAACACGGCCTGAGCGCCGTCGCGATCCACGGCAACAAGAGCCAGAACGCCCGCACCAAAGCCCTGGCCGACTTCAAGGCCGGTACTGTGCGCATCCTGGTCGCCACCGACATCGCCGCTCGCGGCCTGGACATCGACCAGTTGCCCCACGTGGTCAACTTCGAACTGCCAAACGTCGATGAAGACTACGTGCACCGTATCGGTCGTACCGGCCGTGCCGGTCGTTCGGGCGAGGCGATTTCGCTGGTAGCCCCGGACGAAGAAAAACTGCTGAAAAGCATCGAACGCATGACCAAACAGAAAATCGCCGACGGCGACCTGATGGGCTTCGATGCGAGTGCTGTGGAAGCCGAGAAACCAGAAGTGCGCGAGCGTCCGGACATGCGTAACCCACGCAACCCACGTGGCCCGCGCGGCGACGGTCCGAACGGCAGCGGTGGCGGTCGCAAGGACAAAGGCAAGGACAAGGGCAAGGAAAAACCCGCGGGTGAGCGCGGTGAGCGTCCGGCCCGTCAGCAAAAGCCTCGCGAAGGTACCCCGGCCCGCGAACAGCGTCAGCCGAGCCAACCACGTGCCGCCGCTGACCGTGCCCCGGACGAGTTCCTGGACGACGATATCGATAACTTCGGTAACCGCGTCGACTACGTGCCGCAGCAGAAACCTGCCCAGGGCCGCGGCCGTCGTCCGGGCGCTCCGGCACAAGGCACAGCCGCCGGTTCCGGCGCTCCGCGTGGCGGCAAACCACAGGGTGGTCGCCAGAACGGTCCGCGCAACAGCGATGGCGCCAGCACCGGCACCCCGCCAGCCAAGCGCAGCGGTCCACGCAGCGGCGCGCCACGTGATGGCCAGGCCCGCCGCGAAGACTCGCGCAATCGCCGCCCGGCCCGTGACGATCAGCCTCGTTCGGAACCGGCCGTGCAAAACCCGCGTGGCAATGCGCCGAAGATCATGCACAAGGAGTCCAAGGCAGACCGCTTCCCGACACCTGAGCAGCTGGATCAACTGCCAAGCCGCCCTCGTGGTGAGAAACCAGCGCTGCTGACCCGCAATCGCTGAGTTATCGCCGCAATAGAAAATGCCCCGAACCGAAAGGTCCGGGGCATTTTTTATGGCTGATGAAGTCCTGTAGGAGCGAGCCTGCTCGCGATGGTCGTCAACGATAACGCTGGAAGCCCGATGCTCCGCGGCGCTCTCAGGTCCATCGCGAGCAGGCTCGCTCCTACAGTCTCAGCATTACTTCGCTTTGATACCTTCAAAACTGACGTACAGATCGACTGCGTCAGACTGTGGACCCAGGTCCATCATCTTGCCGAAATCGGAACGCTTGATGCTGGTAGTGCCCTCGAAGCCTGCACGGTAGCCGCCCCATGGATCCTTGCCTTCACCCAGGAAAGTGGCCTTGATCACGACTGGCTTGGTTACGCCAGCAATCGTCAGGTCGCCGGCCACGTCGGCCGTGTCTTTGCCAGCAGCGTTTTTACCGGTGGCTTTAACGCTGGTGGACACGAACGTGGCCTTGGGGAAATCAGCCACTTTCAGGAAGTCTTTGCTGGAGACGTGCTTGTCACGTTCGGCATTGTTGGTGAAGACGCTGGCGGGGTTCACGTTGAACTCGATCTTGCTGTCTTCAGGCTTGGCAGCGTCGAAGCTGAACTTGCCGTCCATGGTCTTGAAGGTACCGGTAATGTAGCTGTAGCCCAGGTGGCTGATCTTGAAGTTGACGAAGGCGTGCTGGCCTGTTGTGTCTACAACGTAGTCCGCAGCCATCACATTAGCGGACAGCAGGGCCGAACCGATTGCCAGGGCGGCGAGAGTCTTTTTCAACATGCTTTGTTTTCCTTGGGAGTCGAGGTTGAACTTCAGGCTTTGCGACCCAGCATTCGCTTGAGGGTCACATCATGGTCGATAAAGTGGTGCTTCAATGCTGCCAACGCATGGAGGACGGAAAAAATTACCAGCACCCACGCCAGGTAGAGGTGAATCGCACCGGCGTTATCTGCCTGGTCCGGCAGTCCGGAAACCAGGGCAGGCACTTCAAACCAGTCAAACACCGGTATTGCGGCACCTTCTGCGGTGGAAATCAGGTAACCGGCAATCATCACAGCGAACAGACAGAGATACAGAAAGGCATGGCCGAACATGGCGGCCAGACGCGTCATGCGGCTGTAGCTGGCCAGGGTTGGCGGCGGCGGGCTGATAAAACGCCACAACACGCGCAATACCATGACCCCCAGCAAGATCAAACCAATGCTCTTGTGCAGATCCGGCCCGGTCTTGCGCCATGGGTCGTAATAACCGAGGCCGACCATCCACAACCCGAGGGCGAATAAACCGAATACGGCCAGAGCCACGCCCCAGTGCATGAAGATGCTGACCCAGCCGTAGCGGGAGGTAGAGTTACGTAGCTGCATTGCCTAGATCCCTGTAAGTGCTGGCCCAAGACTATCGAGTTATCCATCGAATTAAAGCCGAAAATTTCGCTTTGAAATATCGAGAAATACGATCAAGAGTCTGAAATAGGCGAGTTAAGAAAAGATTAAAGGCCAATGTGTATACAAAAATGTAGCCCAACTCAATAACACTTCCTGCAGATGGTTTATTCGATTGTGAATGCGGATTTCTCCAGGCATAAAAAAACGCGGCATTTACGCCGCGTTTTTTTGTCCCAGGGCTTATTGCGCCTTGGTATCCGTTGCCGGTATCACTGCGGGTTTGGCCGCTGGCTTCTTGGCCGGCTCGGCTTTCTTGGCAGGTGCCTTGGCCGGGGTTTTTTTCGCTTCGGTCTTGGCTGCCGGTTTCGCCGGGGCTTTGGCCGGAGCCTTCTTGGCTGGCTCGGCTTTTACCGGTGCCGCAGGCTTCGGTGCTTCCACCGGTGCCGGAACGGCAGTCGGGGCTGGCGCCGGAGCAGGCGGTGCAACAGGCTCAGGTGCCTTGACCGGTACCGGCTTCTTCACGTCATCCGAGCCGCCGAACAGATTGCTGAAGAAGTTGCCCTTCTTCGCCGCCACCGCACCAGCACCCGCCGCTGCGGCAGCTGCCGGAACCACTTTCGCCGGTTCAAACGACTTGCCGGCCGCCAGGTCTTCAACCTGGCTGGCTGCACGCTGACCGGTACGCAATGCACCTTCCAGGGTGCCCGGATACAGGGTGTCAGTGTGTTCGCCGGCGAAAGTTACACGCTGGACCGGACGTTCCCACAGGCGCCAGAATTTGCTGATCTGGCCCGGACCGAAGGCCAGGTAAGCACCGCCAGTCGACGGGTCGGTACTGTAACGACGGATTTCATAACCGGTGAACGAACCGCGTGCCTGTGGATAGAACGTGTGCAGGCGGATCAACACCTGATCGACCATCTGCTTGTCGCCGAACGCCTGCATCACCCGCGCGTTGTCGCCGGACAGGTTGATCACCACGTTGGCACCGCCCTTCAGGGCAGGCTCGATCCACAACATGCCCAGGCCGGTGTTGCTGTAGACCTCGCCGGACATGCGCGCCTTGCTTTCCCACACCGGCGTCTTGAACTTCAGCATGATCTGGTCACGCCAGCCGTAGTTGGTACCCTTGATCGCCGCCAGGTGCTGGGCGTCCAAAGCCGGAGTCATCTGAATCTTGTTCAGGGCGCGCAATGGTACGGCCAGCACCACGTAGTCAGCCTGATAGCTGACGCTGTCGACTTTGACGGTCACGCCGTCCTTGTCCTGAACGATCGCCGAGACCGGGGAGCTGGTCTTGATGATCTTCAGTTGTTTGACGAAGGCCTGCGCCAGCACCGGGCTGCCACCGACCAGACGCGAAGCACGCAGGTCACGATCGGAAACGCCACGGTAAACGCGGCTCTGCTGCGCGTAATACAGCAGCGACAAGCGCGAAGGCTCGTCGTAGCGGGTACGGATCTGCTGGTTGATCAGCTGGCGCGCGGTGGCCGGCAGGTTCTGCTTGTCGAGCCAGCTCGACACGTTGACCTGATCCAGCGCGTGCAGGGTGTTGTTGGCGGCCGGGTTCTGCGGGTCGTCGATCGAGCGCGCCAGATCATCCAAGGTCTTTTCGTAGCGCTTGAGCGCTTCGGCAGTGGCCGGCTCCTTGGTGGCAAGATCGGCAGCGCTGTAATACACGCCGTCGATCAGGTAGCCAGGGGTCCGCACGAACTCAGGTGCCGGCGTGGTGCTCAGCTTGAAGTTCGAAACGTACTTGTTCAGCACCGGTTGGGTCTTGTCATTGCCGATCCACTCGCTGGTGGCCATGCCGGAACGACCGCCCAGGCTCGACTTGGCTTCCAGCAGGGTGACCTGCCAGCCCTTGTTCTGCAGCTCATACGCGGCAGTCAGACCCGACAGGCCGCCGCCGACCACGATCGCGGTTTTATCCTTGGCCAGCGCAGACACGCTGAACAGCCCCAACATCACCAGCGCACAGGCGCGCAGCCAACCGACAGACATTCAGCGAACTCCGTAATTACACGAGGAAAACAGCAGTTTTTGCGAGCCAGACGACCCAAGAACCGCGAAGGATACGTTAGCCTTCTGACGCCCGCCAGCAACGTCTATCGACCTGCACAACGTAGTTCATTCGACACAATGGGTTGTTCCCGTGACACGCATTGCATAGGCTTGCGCGATTGTTTGTCCGCGCGTCTCACGGACCGCCTCCAGGAGAGTGAAAATGGGCCTGAATAATCAGTGGATGCAACGCGATCTTGCCGTGTTGTGGCATCCCTGCACCCAGATGAAAGATCACGAACAACTGCCGCTGATCCCGATCAAGCGCGGTGAAGGCGTGTGGCTGGAAGACTTCGAGGGCAAACGCTACCTCGATGCGGTCAGTTCCTGGTGGGTCAATGTATTCGGGCACGCCAACCCGCGGATCAACCAGCGCATCAAGGACCAGGTCGATCAGCTCGAACATGTGATCCTTGCCGGCTTTAGCCATCAACCGGTGATCGAGTTGTCCGAGCGTCTGGTGAAGATGACGCCGGCAGGTCTGACCCGGTGCTTCTATGCCGACAACGGCTCATCCTGCATCGAAGTCGCGCTGAAAATGAGCTTTCACTACTGGCTCAATCGCGGCCAGCCGAACAAGAAACGCTTCGTCACCCTGACCAACAGCTACCACGGCGAAACCATGGCGGCGATGTCGGTGGGCGACGTGCCGCTGTTCACCGAGACCTACAAAGCGCTGTTGATGGACACCATCAAGGTGCCGAGCCCGGACTGCTACCTGCGTCCCGAGGGCATGAGCTGGGAGGAGCATTCGCGCAACATGTTCGCGGCCATGGAACAGACCCTGGCCGAGAACCATGACAGCGTCGCGGCGGTGATCGTCGAGCCGCTGATCCAGGGCGCCGGTGGCATGCGCATGTATCACCCGGTGTACCTCAAGCTGCTGCGCGAAGCCTGCGACCGCTACGGCGTGCACCTGATCCACGACGAAATCGCCGTCGGCTTCGGCCGCACCGGGACGATGTTCGCCTGCGAACAGGCCGGTATCCGCCCGGACTTCCTGTGCCTGTCCAAGGCCCTGACCGGCGGCTATCTGCCGCTGGCGGCGTGCATGACCACCGACGAGGTCTACAGCGCGTTCTACGACGACTATCCGACCCTGCGCGCCTTCCTGCACTCCCACAGCTACACCGGCAACCCGCTGGCGTGCGCGGCGGCCCTGGCGACCCTGGATATCTTCGAAGAAGACAACGTCATCGAGAACAACAAGGCCCTGGCGCAGCGCATGGCCTCCTCCACCGCGCACCTGGTCGATCACCCGAATGTCTCCGAAGTGCGTCAGACCGGCATGGTGCTGGCCATCGAGATGGTCAAGGACAAGGCCACCAAAGAAGCCTACCCATGGCAGGAACGCCGTGGCCTGAAGGTGTTCCAGCACGCCCTGGAGCGCGGAGCCTTGCTTCGTCCATTGGGTAGCGTGGTGTATTTCCTGCCGCCGTATGTGATCACCCCGGAGCAGATCGACTTCCTGGCCGAAGTGGCCAGCGAAGGGATCGACATCGCCACCCGTGACAGTGTCAGCGTGGCGGTGCCGAAAGACTTCCATCCGGGGTTCCGTGATCCGGGTTGATTGATTTCACCTAAGCTTCAGCGCTGACTGGACTACCGTCATCGCGGGCAAGCCCGCTCCCACAAGGATTTGCACAGCACCTGTGGGAGCGGGCTTGCCCGCGATGACGGCCCCCAGACTTTCACACCTTTTTCAGAGACCCCGAATGAGACTGTCCCGCTTCTTCATCGACGCCCCCTTGAGCACCGGCGAGCACGAGTTGCCCGAGGCCCAGGCCCATTACATCAGCCGCGTGCTGCGCATGGCCGAGGGCGATGTGTTGCAGTTGTTCGACGGTTCGGGCCAGGAGTTTCGCGCCAGGCTGGTCGAAGTCGGCAAAAAGCGCGTCGTGGTGCAAATCGATGAAAGCTTCGCCGGACAGGTCGAGTCGCCGCTGCAAATCCATCTCGGCCAGGGCCTGTCCCGGGGCGAGCGCATGGACTGGGCGATTCAGAAAGCCACGGAACTGGGTGTCACCGAAATCACCCCGATCTTCACCGAACGCTGCGAAGTCCGGCTCAAGGACGAGCGCGCCGACAAACGCCTGCTGCACTGGCGCCAGGTGGCGATCAGCGCATGCGAGCAGTGCGGGCGTTCACAGGTACCGGTGATTCATCCGCCGCTGTTGCTGGCTGACTGGTTGAAGCAGACACAAGCCGGATTGAAGCTGGTGCTGCACCCGGTGGCCGAACCGTTGGTGAGCCACGCCAAACCTTCAAGTCTGGCATTCCTGATCGGTCCCGAGGGCGGTTTATCCGATGCCGAAATCGATCAGGCCAAGGCCAGCGGCTTCCACGCCGCCCGCCTCGGTCCACGGGTGCTGCGCACCGAAACCGCACCGGTTGTTGCACTGGCGGTGGCCCAGCAACTCTGGGGTGACTTCTAGTGCCTCTTCGCGAGCAAGCCCGCTCCCACATTGAAATGCACTTTCCTGTAGGAGCGAGCTTGCTCGCGATGGCAGCACCCAGGTCTGGCGCTACTGCACCGGATCGCTCACCGGTTTGGCAATGATCGCCTTGAGTTCGCTGGTCATCGGGAACTCAAGGTTCAAACCCTTCGGCGGGATCGGCTGCTCGAACCAGCGTTTGTAGATGCCATTGATCTCGCCCGAGCTGTACAGATCCGCCAGCGCGCCGTTGACCAGCGCCAGGAACTGCGGATCATCCTTGCGTACCATGCAGCTGTAGATCTCCCGCGATTGCTCCTCCCCGACCACCACCCACTTGTGTGGGTCATGGGCCTTCGCGCGCTCGCCGTAGAGCAGCGCATCGTCCATGTAGAATGCCGCCGCCCGGCCCGACTGCAGCATCTGGAAGGCTTCGCCGTGGTCCTTGGCACTGATCACGAACATGTCGATCTTGTGATCGAAGTTGTAGCTTTTCAAGAAGCGCTCGTTGGTGGTGCCGGCGGTAGTCACCACGTTCTTGCCACGCAGGTCGGCGAAGCTCTTGATCCCGCTGTCCTTGGCGGTCAGCAACTGGCCTTTGACGTAGATGAAGCCGTAGGAGAACGCCACCTGTTTCTGCCGTTCGGCGGTCACGCCGGTGGAACCGCACTCCAGGTCAACGGTGCCGTTCTGCACCAGTGGAATGCGGGTCTGCGAGGTCACCAGGTTGTACTTCACCTTCAAGTCCGGCAGCGCCAGTTGCTGCTGGATGCGCTCGACGATCTTGCCCGCCAGATCCACCGAGTAACCCATCGGCGTACCGCTGTGATCACCCACGTAGGAGAACGGCACTGAAGCATCGCGATAGCCCAGGGTGATGCTGTTGGCGCTGGCGATCTTGCTCAGGGTGCCGGTCAGCGGCGCTTCATTGGCCTGAACCTGACCGCCGAGCAACAGGCCAAGCGTACAAGCGAGCAACGTGATTTTTTGCATTGTTATTCTCCGTTGTGGGTGTTGGTTTATCAGACGCGTACAGCGATGACGGTGATTTCCACCAGCACCTGCGGGCGGGCCAGTTCAGCCTGCACAGTGGTGCGGCTCGGTGCCTGTCCCGGCGATAGCCAGGCCGACCAGACCTCGTTCATCGCGGCGAAATCCTCAGTGATGTTCTTCAGGTAAATGGTCGCGCTGAGCAGATGATCCTTGTCACTGCCCGCCTCGGCCAGCAAGGTATCGATTTTCGCCAGCACTTCGCGGGTCTGGCCGCTGGCATCCAGAGCATCGCCCGGCACCTGCCCGGAGAGAAACACCAGGTCGCCAAAGGTCACGGCGCCAGACAGGCGCGAGTTGCTGCGCAGTCGGGTAATGGTCATTGCAGTGTCCTCCTTAGAAATCAGTATTCAGGCGGCCCGGTGGTTGAAACCCTGCAGGTCGATGGAAGGCCGGCGCTCGCCGATCAGTTCACTGAGCAATCGCCCGCTGCCGCATGCCAGGGTGAAACCCAGCGCGC
Source organism: Pseudomonas sp. Pseusp10 (assembly GCF_059492225.1). Lineage (NCBI taxonomy): Bacteria > Pseudomonadati > Pseudomonadota > Gammaproteobacteria > Pseudomonadales > Pseudomonadaceae > Pseudomonas > Pseudomonas sp. Pseusp10. The sequence goes on from NZ_CP168528.1 coordinate 225,530, forward strand.
CGTGGCCGAGGTTGAGCCACAGGTTGCGGTACGCCGTCGCGCCCAGCAACGGCACGCCGTTGGGGGTGGCCGGGCGCATGCCGGCCCATTCGACGGCTTCGTCATAGGCGCCGGCATTTGGAAAGGTGTCATGGGCCTGGCGCTTGATCAGTGCCAGGCGCCTGGGGTCCGGCGCGGAGTCGAAGCCGACGATGTCGACCATCGCCGCCACCCGCAATTGCTCGCCGATGCGCGCGTAGACGATCTTGCGGTCGTAGTCGGTGATGCTTACGTCCGGCGCCCGGTGACTGGCGCCGATCGGCACGGTCAGGCTGTAGCCCTTGAGCGGATAAAGCGGCAGTTGCAGTCCGGGCAGCGCCAACAGCGGACTGCGGTGGCCGGCGGCGATCACCAGTTGATCGACCGGCACTACTTGCTCGCCCAGTTCGATGGCGTTGACGCTGCCGTTGCCGTGGCGAATGCCAGTCACCGCTTGCCCGAGACGAAACTCGCAACGGCCGGACGCTCGCAACCGGGCGGCCAGTTGCTGGCAGAAACCGTGGCAATCGCCGACCTCTTCGTCCGGGGTGTAGATCGCCCCGACAAAGGGTGCATCGATCAGCGCCGGCTCCAGTTGCGCGCATTCGGCCGGCGACAACACCTGCTGTTGCTGCGGATCGGCCAAGCCCTGGCACGCATGCTCGAAGCTGCTGTTCTGGCGGAAAGTCACCAGTTTGCCATTGCGCCGCCACTGGAATCCCGCCAGTCCATCGTCCTCGCGCCAGGACTTCAAAGTGTCCTGGCTGAACAGCGCCAAACGCAGCAAGTGCGCGGCGTTCTCACGGTTGACCGAGCGGCGGCAGGCGCCAAGGAACGACGCCATCCAACGCCACTGGGCCGGGTCGAAGCGCGGACGCAGCTTCAGCGGTGAATCGCCGCGCAGCATCCAGCCGATGGCCTGCAAAGGCACACCGGCGTCGGCCAGGGGCGCGACATAGCGATAGGACAACTGGCCGCCGTTGGCGAAGCTGGTTTCGCTGCCCAGCGAGTCCCGTGCCTCGACCACCGTCACCTGCAAGCCGTCGCGCACCAGCGCATAGGCCGTTGCCAGGCCAATCACGCCGCCTCCGATGATGCACACACGCTGAGCCATGTCCGTCCTTAAAACCGTTGTGAAGACGAGGCCAAGGTTAGAGCCAGGTGACAGGCGTTGAACAATGCATAAAGATGGCAAACCCATAAACAAAGGTTATGGACTTGCCATGCGCCTTCGTCACATCGAGATTTTCCAGGCCATCCGCCAGACCGGCTCGATCAGCGCTGCCGCGCAATTGCTGCACGTCTCGCAGCCGGCAGTGAGCAAGGTGTTGCAGCACGCCGAGCAACAATTGGGCTTTGCGCTGTTCCTGCGGGTACGCGGAAAGTTGCAGGCAACGCCGGAAGCGCTGGAGCTGGAGCGCGAAGTGGACAAGGTCAGCGAAAGCCTGCAAGGCGTGCGACGCCTGGCCCAGAGCCTGCGCCGCGAGCCCGGCCACAGTCTGCGCATCGGCGCCACCCCGGCGCTGGCCCTGTCATTGCTGCCGCCGGCCATTCACGAATGGACCGGGCGTTACCCGGACATCGTCTGCGAACTCTCCAGCGCCCACAGTCGCGAACTGGTGCAGAACCTGTTGATGCGCGAAGTGGATGTCGCCCTGACCCTGCAATGCCCGGATCACCCAGGGCTCAAGGCCCAGGCGCTGGCGGCCGGCGTGCTGGTGGCGCTGGCGCCCGACGGTTTCTGGCCGGCAGCCGACGCCGGCCAGCCACTGCCGCTGATGGCGCTGGCGAATGCGCCGCTGATCGGGCTGTCCAGCGCCGATCCGTTGGCCGCGCGGCTCGACTTTTATCTGGAAGCCGTCGAGCCGCCGCCCCGGATACGCATCGCCGTACAGACCTATTCACTGGCCCGGGCCATGGTGGAATCCGGTGCCGGCCTGGCGGTGATCGACCCGTTCACCGCCCTCGGCGCATCACCGGGCACCACGACCATCCGCCCGCTGGCCCCGCCACTGCCGATCACCCTGTACGCCGTGACTCGCGCCAGCGAACCACTGCCGCACACGCTCAATGACCTGTTGCAGATCTTCAGCCGCCGCGCCCGGGAGCAATTGGAGAACCTGAGCCCTGCGCAACCCTGAAGCCTGATGAACAACCTGTGGGAGCGGGCTTGCCCGCGATGGCGGTGGATCAATCAACATTTCGATCGACTGACACGCCGTCATCGCGAGCAAGCCCGCTCCCACAAAGGACTGTGGTGATTTACAGGACGTAGAACAGAATCGCCACAAAGTGCAGCAGGCTCCCGGCGATCACGAACAGGTGCCAGATCCCGTGGGCATGTCGCAACCGATGGTCGAGGGCGAAAAAGATGATCCCCACGGTGTACAGCACGCCGCCCGAGGCCAGCCACACAAATCCGGCGGTGCCCAGCGCCGCGAGCAACGGCTTGACCGCCACCAGTACGATCCAGCCCATCACCGCGTAGATCACGATCGACAGAATCCGCGCTTCGGAACGCGGCTTGATCTCTTGCAGGATGCCGATCAGTGCCAGGCCCCAGACAATCCCGAACAACGTCCAGCCCCACGGCCCGCGCAGGGTCACCAGGCAGAACGGCGTGTAGCTGCCGGCGATCAACAGGTAGATCGAAAAGTGATCGACCTTCTGCATAATCTCTTTCTTGCGCCCGCGCACGCTGTGGTACACGGTCGAAGCGCTGTAAAGCACCAGCAAGGTAAAGGCGTAGATCGCCATGCTGACAATCTTCCACGGACTGCCGTCGAGACTGGCCAGCACAATCAGCCACACCCCTCCGACAAACGCCGCCACTGCCCCGACCAAATGCGTCCAGGCGTTCAATCGTTCCCCGTGATACATGCGTTGCTCACCTCGAATTTCATTGCCGCAGAGCGCAAGGCTCAGGTTTCAAGCGTAAAAGCGCAATGTTTCTGTACGACGGGCCCGGAGTAATTGGGCACAATCGAGTCATTCCAAAAAGAGTCCGCCCCATGCTGATCGATGAAGAGTTGACCCTGAAAAAACTCGAGGTGTTCCTGGCGTTCATGCGCACTGGCAACCTGGCGCGGGCCGCTGCCGAGTTGCAAACCAGCAACGTCAGCGTGCATCGGGCGATCCATTCCCTGGAAAGCGCCCTGCGCTGCCCGTTGTTCAAGCACGAAGGCCGCAGCCTGACGCCGCTGGAAAGCGCTTATGTGCTGGAGGAACGGGCGCAGAAGCTGATTCAGGACGTCGTCGAAAGTGTGCGCCTGACCCGCGAAGCCGCCGGGTTCTCGGCTGAGCGTTTCAAACTGGGCTCACTGTATTCCCTGACGGTGAAGACCGTGCCGCAGTTGATCATGGGTTTGAAGATCCGCCGCAGCGAGCTCAACATCGACCTGATTCTGGGCTCCAATATCGACCTGCTCTACAAGCTCAAGAACATGGAAGTCGATGCGATCCTGGTGTCGCTGGACGACAGCGTCAACGACCCGGATTGCGAGCAGATCCCGCTGTTTTCCGACGACATCTTCCTCGCCACCCCCGCCGACTCGAAGTTTGCCCAGCGAACCGAAGTCGACCTGGCCGAGGTCCGCGACGAAACCTTCATCACCCTGACCCAGGGCTTCGCCACCCATCAGGACGGCAAGCGGGTTTTCGAGCAGGCGGGGTTCGAGCCGAAGGTGGCGATGCAGGTCAACGACATCTTCACGCTGCTGAGCATGGTCAGTTCGGGCGTGGGTTATGCGTTGCTGCCGGGGCGGATTGCGGCGGTGTACGAGAACCGGGTGAAGCTGATCCCGTTGCAGGAAAAGTACCGCTTGCAGCAACACATTGGCGTGGTGTTCCTGAAGGCCAAGGAGCGCGATCCGAACCTGCTGGCGTTGCTGGCGGAGTGTCGGATGTATGCCAATCGGCAGGCTTGAAACCGTGTCGCCCCCATCGCGGGCAAGCCCGCTCCCACAAGGATTTGCACAGCACCTGTGGGAGCGGGCTTGCCCGCGATGGCGTCGGTACGGTCAGCCCACAATCCCGCGAACAATGAAGAACAACAGCGAAGGCCCCAGCAAGCACCCAAGCCCGGTGTGGAAGGTCGCAGTCAACGCGCCATAAGGCACCAGGCGCCGATCCGTCGCCGCCAGCCCCGCCGTCACGCCGCTCACAGTGCCGGCCAATCCACCAAACACCATCGCCGAACGCGGATTGTCCAGGCCCATCCAGCGCGCCGCCATCGGTGTACCGACCATCACCAGAATTGCCTTGATCAGACCGGTGGCAATCGACAGCGCCACCACATCGGAACTGGCGCCAATGGCCGCTCCAGTCACTGGCCCGACGATGTAAGTCACTGCACCTGCGCCAATCGTAGTCATGCTCACCGCGTCGCGATAACCGAACGCCCAGGCCATGCTCGCGCCGACGATAAACGGCAGCACCGTGCCCAACAGCAGCGCGATCACGCCGATCAAGCCGGCCTTTTTCGCTTCCGTGGCCTGCACCTCGAATGCCGTGGCGACGATGGCGAAGTCCCGCAGCATGGCGCCGCCCATCAACCCGATGCCGGAAAACAGCGTCAAGTCCGCCAGGCCTTTTTGCCCGCCGGTCATCGTGCCGCCGACCCAGGCCAGTACCAGGCCGATGACGATGGCAATGGCAGAGCCGTGAATCCGTCCGAAGGTCAGGCGTTTGGAGAGAATTACCGACACCCACATGATGATGCCGACGAAAGCGAATGCGGTGACCAGACTGTTAGTTGCCAGGCCTTTCTCAAAGAGTTCCCACATATCAGCGACCTCCTGCCGGTGCGCCAACCGACGTTACATCCACCGGTTCATCGGGCAAGGGTTCGCCTTTGTGGGTCCGGCTGATCAGGGCAATGGTGCAACCGCAAACCACCACCGAACCGATCGCCGCCAACACCGCCACCGGACCACCGTGCAGCGCCGTGACCACGTTTTGTTGCGCCGCCATCGCCACCACTACCGGAATGTACATGGCGCCCCAGAAGCCGACGCCCAGCTCGCAATCCCTGGTCATGCCGCCATGCCTGTGCATCCACAGCCGTGCGCAAATCAGCAGGATCATCGCGATCCCGACACCGCCGACGTTTGACTTCACACCCAGCAACACACCGAGCATGTCACCCATGATCACCCCTGCCAGCGTACAGATCGCCAACAGCGCCACACCGTAAATAATCATTGTTGTAGTCCTCAAAGTGCATTTCGAATGTTGTTTTTGTTGTTCGAAGCCTGAGTTTTAGGAGTGGCGGCTTCCCTCCTCTCGCATCAGCGCCTGCAAGGTATCGAGCCGTGCACCGTCGAAGGCAATCACGGTGCCTTGCTCGAACACCCGGCGCGCCAGCCCGGTCAGCACCGCACCGGGCGGCAGTTCGATCTGTAGACGCACGCCGCGCTCGTAGGCGCTTTGTACCGTGCCGCGCCAATCGATGATGCGGCACATGTTGAAGGCCAGGTCGTCACGCAGGGCTTCGGGCTTGATCAGCGGACGCGCACGACTGCCGCTCAGGTAACCGGTCTTCGGTGTGTGCAGCGGCACTTTGGCGAAGGCTTCGGCCAGTCGTTGCGCGGGGGCCTCAAGCAATGGGCAATGGGACGGCACGCTGACTGCCAGACGCTTGGCCAAGCCAGCCCCGCAACCTTTCGCCAATTCGGCCACCGCTTTCATCGCCGTATCGCTGCCGGCAATCACCACTTGGTTATCGGCATTGATATTGGCCAGATAAACCGGCATTTCTGCGCTATGCACCCGGGCCAGCAGTGCCTCCACCGTGGCCAGGTCCAGACCGATGATCGCAGTCATTCCGTAGCCCTGTGGATAAGCCTGCTGCATCAGCTCACCGCGCAGGCTGACCAGATGCAACGCATCGCTGAAACTCAGCACACCGGCCACCACCGCTGCCGGGTAAGCGCCGATCGACAATCCGGCCACGTAGTCCGGGGTCATGGCCAACTGGCGTGAAGCGGCGACGCCGGCGATCAGCAGGCACAGCTGAACCGCCCTCGTCGACTGCAACGCCTCGGCAGAATCCAGTCGCGTGACATCTTCACCGAGCAGATCGCTCGCCTCGTTCAGCGTTTGCCGAGGCAAGCGCGCCAGCATGCCCGGCTGCTGCGCGCCCTGACCGGGGAACACCAGCAAGCTGCTCACGCTGCCTGCTCCTGCGGGTTCCACGGGTCAGTCACCAGACTGGCTTGAGTGGCATTTTTCAACAGGACCCGCGACGAAGCACCGGCCCACTCGCGCAGGGCGACGGCGCCAAATGGCGTCTGCAACTGCATGTCCACGCGGCACTCGACAGTATCGAGCACAGCGACCAAGGCTCGCGCTTCGATGCGGGTCAATGAACACGGTGTACGCAGAATCAGGTCGAGATCGCTGCCCTCGTGCAATGCGGCAAATCCGCTGGCCAACTCGAACCCGGCACTGCCGCTGACACCCCAGGTCCAACCGCTGTCATCGAGGTGTGGGCGAAGTTGCGCCAAGGCTTGCAGCGCCGGGAAATCGCGTTGGCCTTGAACATGGCAGAGTTCTTCCGGCCGCACCCGCCGCGTGATGGCAGCGACTTCCATCCGTGTCGCAAAGCGCTGTTCACGCAGCGGCCCACGCACGCCCACCGCCACTTGTCCCGCCGCGCTCAAGGCGCGACGGACCACCACCGGCTGACCCGCACTGAGCGACTCGATCACCCACGCAGGCGCATCCGCAGGCAACTGCTGCACGGTCATGCCCCACAGCAGATCATGGGCCAGAAACGTATTCACCACTGCGCTCTCAGCAATTGGCGAACCTTGCTCGACGCTGCACGATTGCTCGCACCGAGGCGACCACTCAGATCACGACCACCGGCAGCCACATCGCCAATCGCCTGATGCAGGCACTCGGTGACCCGCACCAGATCCGCCGCAGTCGGCTGCTCGATCTGCTCCACCGACAAGGTTTCCCACAACAGCCCGAGGCTGGCATAGCTGTCGATGTCATAAGCCATCGGCGGCACGCTGGCCGCCAGGGCTTCGAGCTCTTCGACGCTGCGCAAGGTCACCCGCGCCGCCGACGCCTTGCCCATGGCATGCACCATCACTCCCGGATCGCGCAGGGCGATCAAGCGATTGGCCTGATAGCCGTGGGCCAGGAACGCCCCGGACATCGCCTTGCCCACCAGCAAACCGATCACCGCATGGCCGGCCAGACGAGCACGAGCGTAACTGCCCGCCGCTGCGGCCAGCGCCTGATGAATGCCGAGGGCTTCCTCGCGTCGGCCGTAAGCCTGGCTAGGCACGTCGACGATGGCGACCAAGGCGCGTTTCTGCGTCTTGTCCTGATCGGCGGCGATGACTTCATCCACGGCCTTGGCCAGGCCCCAGCCTTCGAGCAAACCCACTTCACCATTACGTGCACGGACGAAGCGGTTTTCCGGGTCGGCCACCACCGCGATGAAACGCACAGGCTGATCGCCGAGCACACCGTCCGCGACCTTCAGCGAAGCCGGCAAACCCTCGACCGCTTTCGCACCAGCACTCAAGGCGTTGAACCAGTTAAAGCCTCGCAGGGAACAGGCACTCATGAGCGCTCTCCTTGATACAGATCGCGAACCACTGACGGCTCGATTTGCGGTTCGGTGTTCAGACGCGCCAACCGTTGCAGAAACAAATCGGCCTGACGGCTGCGCGGTTGGGCAGGCAAACCTTGCTCAAGCAACTCGCTGACTTGCTGGCGAATCTGCATCACATCGTCATCGGCATAACGATCCACCAAACCGCTGGCGAAACGCTGTTCACCACCGGTCAGGCTCCAGATGAAGGGCCGGTCGCGGGAGTCGTACTCTTCAAGCCCGGCCTCCTGTTCAATCACCTGCGGACCATTCAGGCCCAGCCGCGCTTCCTGGGTCACCAACAGATAGCTGCACAACCCGGCGGCAATCGACATGCCGCCAAAACAACCGACACTGCCCGCCACGACTCCGACCACGGGCTGGTACTGCTGCAAGTCGACAATCGCCGCGTGAATGTCAGCAATCGCCGCCAGACCAAGGTTGGCTTCCTGCAAACGCACACCGCCGGTTTCCAGCAGCAGCACGGCACTGGTCGGGATGCCGTTGCGGTTGTCTTCGGCGGCCAGTTCCAGGGCACCGGCGATTTTTGCCCCGCCGACTTCACCGAGGCTGCCCCCTTGGAACGCCCCTTCAATGGCCGCGATTACCACCGGCAAACCGCCGAGGCTGCCCTTGGCGATGACGACACCGTCGTCGGCCTGGTGTACCACACCCTGGCGCGACAACCATGGCGACATGACGCGCTGGAACGGATCGAGCAACTCGCGAAAGGTGCCCGCGTCGAGCAGAGCCCTGGCCCGTTGCCGGGCACCGAGTTCGACGAAGCTGTGCTTGTTGAGCAGGGATGCGCTGTCAGTCATGGCCGATCTCCTCGAAGCCCTGTTCCAGACGCAGACGCACCACGCCGGGTGTCGCGCCGAAATCGTGAATGTCGATGGCCATCGCCGGCGGCGTCTGGCCGTCGAACATCCGTGCGAACAGATGCTGCCAGCGTTGTTCACTGCCATTGACCGAGGTCTGCACGTTGATCGTCAGCTTGCCGGCCTGACCCGGTTCGATCAGCACTTCCAGATCACCCGAGCCGACACAACCCACCAGGGTGCGGCCACGTGGCGGCTGCCCGGCGGGGAATTCAAAGGATAAGGTTTCCATCAAAAAACTCCCTGGATAAGGCTGTCGCCCGACTCGATACGGTCGATGAACAGGCAGGCTGCGAGCAGGTCGGCAGCACCGCCGGGCGAGGCATTCAATGCGATGAGTTGTTGGTCCAGCTCATGCAGGTGGCGACGTCCGGCGAGGCTGGAACTGCCACCCGCATCGAGCACCGCCTGGGCGCCCCGTTGCATGGTGCTCAGGCCTTGTTCACCGGCGCGGTAAAGCACGCAGGTGTCGGCCAGATTCGTCATGATCGCCAGCAGCGCATCGAGCCTGGCGTTCTGCTCGCCATGACCGGCTGCACGACTGCGCAAGAGTTGCGGCAGAGCGCGTTGGGTCACTGCCGGAAAACCGAGTTGCGCTTCCTCACGGGCGCCTCGTGCGCCGTAGCGTTGGGCGACTTGAGCGCCATGACTGAGCGGGCGCGGTGCGTAACGGTCGTCGAGCAGAGCGAGGCGCGCCGCACGAATCGATACGCTGCTTGCAGCCGTGGATTCAGGGTCCAGCGCAGCGGCAGTGACCAACAGGCCCAAGGCCCAGATCGCCCCGCGATGAGTATTCACGCCGCCCGTGGTGTCGAGCATCGCTTGCTCGCCTTCGCGACCGATCCGGCCGACGGCCTCGCGCAGGGGCAGGCCAATCTCACCGAACGCTATCGCGGCATCGGCCATCGCCCTGAAGGCTGGCCACAGGGACAGTGCCGAGGCGTGCATCAGCCCCAGGTGCAAATCGGTGTGGGCGCCATTGCCGCGACGGTCGACCAGTGCCGGTTTCGGCGACAGATCAGCCTCGTCGATCAGCGCGTCCACCGCGAAGTCCGCCAGCCGCTCGGCCAGGCTCAGGGTTTTGGGTTGCAGGTTGAGTGCGTGCATTACCAGCTCCTGAACTTGGCGGGCGGGTTGTAGAGGCCACCGGACCACTCCACCAGATCGGCCACGCTTTTCGCCGCGAGCAATTCGCGGGTGGCGTCGGTGCGGCGGATGCCGAGGTCTTCGGGCAAGGCGATCAGGCCTTCGCGGCGCATGCGCGCGGTGTCTTTGGGGTTGTGACGCAGGCCGATGGCGGTCACCCCGGCAACAGCGGCGATCATCGCCTGGCGTTCTTCCAGCGAGCGGGCCTTGTACAGGTAGGCGATGCCTTCTTCGGTCAACAGGTGGGTCACGTCGTCGCCGTAGACCATGATCGGCGCCAGTGGCATGCCGCTTTTCTTCGCCACATCGACCGCATCGAGGGTTTCAACGAAAGTCGGTTTGCCGCCCTCCTGGAAGGTTTCGACCATCTGCACCACGAGTTTCTTGCCGCGCTCGAGCATCGGTTCGGCCACATCCGTGTTGCGCATGTCGAGCCAGGCGGGCGTGCCGTGACGGCGACCGCGCGGGTCGTGGCCCATGTTCGGTGCCCCGCCGAAACCGGCCAGGCGCCCGCGAGTCACGGTGGAGGAGTGGCCGTCGCCATCGACTTGCAAAGTCGCGCCGATGAACAGGTCCACGGCGTATTGCCCCGCCAGCTGGCTGAACATCCGGTTCGAACGCAGGGAGCCATCGCGCCCGGTAAAGAACACATCCGGACGCGCCGCAATGTAGTTTTCCATCCCCAACTCGGTACCGAAGCAATGCACGCTTTCGACCCAGCCGCTTTCAATCGCCGGAATCAGCGTCGGGTGCGGGTTGAGCGTCCAGTTGCGGCAGATCTTGCCTTTGAGGCCGAGGGATTCGCCGTAGGTCGGCAGGATCAGTTCGATGGCCGCGGTGTTGAAGCCGATGCCGTGGTTGAGGGATTGAACGTTGTGTTTTTCGTAGATGCCGCGGATCGCCATCATCGCCATCAGCACGTGCACGGGCTTGATGTGCCGTGGGTCGCGGGTGAACAGCGGTTCGATGTAGAACGGTTTGTCGGCCACCACCACGAAGTCGACCCAGGACGCTGGAATGTCAACGCGTGGCAGGTCGCTGACGTCATCCACCAATTGGTTGACCTGGACGATGACGATGCCGTCGCTGAAGGCCGCCGGTTCGATCAGTGCCGGGGTGTCTTCGGTGCTTGGCCCGGTATAGATGTTGCCGGCGCGGTCGGCCATGAACCCGGCCGACAGCACGACGTTGGGGATCAGGTCCACCACCAGCCGCGCGTAGAGTTCGATGTAGGTGTGGATCGCACCGACTTCCAGCAGGCCGTCTTCGAGCAACTGACTGATGCGCAGGCTTTGGGTGCCGGCAAAGGAAAAGTCGAGCTTGCGAGCGATGCCGCGTTCGAACAGGTCCAGGTGCTCGGCGCGCCCGACGCTGGGCATGATCATGTGCAGGTCATGCAGCTTCGCGGGGTCGGCCTTGGCCAGGGAGCGCGAAAGGAAATCCGCCTGCTTCTGGTTGTTGCCTTCGAGCACCACACGGTCGCCGGGCAGGATCAACGCTTCAAGCGCTGCGACGATGTTGTCGGTGGGCAACACCACACCGTCGGCAAGACCTCGCACCAGCTCGAGGCGCCGCTGCTTTTCGCTGCGCCGCCGCGTCCATCGCGAGTCGGGGGATATTGTTGTTGTCATGACCACTCCACGGGTTCGCTGTCGTGGGGGTCACATTAGGAGTGTCGGGTGGGGGCATCAATCAAGCAGAGTGGTGGATCGTTACGCTCAGGTTAATGGTTGTCTGGACTGACGCCATCGCGGGCAAGCCCGCTCCCACATTGGATCCGCGGCGAACAAAAATCCTGTGGGAGCGGGCTTGCCCGCGAAGGGGCCGGTCAGATCACCGCTGAATCGGGATCAGTTGATTAACCCGGCATCCACCAACAACGCCTCCAGCGCCAACAGATCCGGCACTTTCGCCACCTGCTCCCCCACCTGCACCGCCGCCTGCTCCAGCGCACACAACGGCACGTCCACATAACTCAACTGACTATCGAGTTTGCAAGAGCGCGGAATCCCCTGCACCAGCAGTGCAATGAATTTCAGCTCGGGCCGCCCGCCAAGGGCATTGAGAATGACGATCCGCGCACGCTCGCCAATGACAGTTTTCTGCCCGCAGGCCGACTCGAAACTCAGCAGCGGAATCTGCCGATCGCGCCACGTCACCAGGCCCAGGTACCACGGTGGTGTGTCGAGATCGAAAGTCCCCGGCTGCTGGTAATCGATCAGCTCGGCCACGGCGACATTGGGCAGGATCAGGTTGCGGTCGGCCAACGGCAGCAGCAGGCCGGTGAGGTTGCTGGTGCGGTGTTCAAGCATGGGTCTTGCTCCACAAGGCGATGCTTTCGAGCAGCACCGATTCCTGGTACGGCTTGCCCAGATAGTCGTTGACGCCGATGGCCATGGCGCGGTCGCGGTGTTTCTGCCCGGTGCGGGAGGTGATCATGATGATCGGCAGGTGTTGCAGGCGTTCGTCGTTGCGCACTTGCGTCGCGACTTCGAAGCCGTCCATGCGCGGCATCTCGATGTCCAGCAGCATCAGGTCGGGCATGTGCTCTTCCAGCAGCAGCATGGCATCGACCCCGTCCTTGGCGGTCAGCACGTTCATGCCGTGGCGTTCGAGCAAGCGGCTGGTGACCTTGCGCACGGTGACCGAGTCGTCGACCACCATCACCAGCAACGGCCGATGCGGTTCGACCTCGACCTCTTGCCCCGCCGGACGCTGGGGTACACGGGCCTGCATGGCGCGGATCGGCGCCAGCAAATCCAGAATCAGTACCACCCGGCCATCCCCGAGAATCGTCGCCCCGGACACCCCTTGCACCGCCGCAAACTGCGGCCCCAGGCTCTTGACCACGATTTCGCGAGTGCCGGCCATGGCGTCCACCAGCACGGCGATGTGCCGTTCGTTGCACTGCACCAGCAACACCGGCAATGGCAGGCTCTGGCCCAACAGTTTCGGGCGCGGGCTGGTTTTCAGCAGCTCGCCCAGATAGCACAGTTCGTAACGTTGCCCGGCGTATTCGTAGGTCGGCGGATCGAAACGGAAATAGCCCTCAAGTTCATTGGGCAGGACGCGTACGATGCCGTCGATGGTATTGAGCGGGATCGCGTATTGGTCTTCACCGCACTGCACCATCAGCGCCCGGTTGACCGATACGGTAAACGGCAGGCGAATGCGAAAATGCACGCCCTGCCCGGGCACCGAGTCGATGCTCATGGTGCCGCCCAGTTGCCGCACCTCTTCGTGCACCACGTCCATGCCGACGCCGCGCCCGGAGATCTGGGTGATTTTTTCGGCGGTGGAAAACCCCGGTTGCAGGATGAACTGCAACACATCGTGATCACTGATGACGCAGTCCGGGGCCAGCAAGCCGCGCTTGATCGCCTTGCGCCGCACAGCGTCCAGCGGCACACCGGCGCCGTCGTCGCGAATGTCGAAAATGATGTCGCCACCTTCGCGCAACAGATCGAGGGTGATCTTGCCCTTGGCCGGTTTCCCCGCCGCCAGCCGTGCTTCGACAGACTCCAGGCCGTGGTCGACGGCGTTGCGCAGCATGTGTTCCAGCGGCGCGGCCATGCGTTCGAGGACGTTGCGATCCATCTCGCCTTCGGCGTTATCGACGATGAAATCCACGTCTTTGCCCAGTTCGCTGGACACCTGCCGAACGATGCGCTGCAAACGCGGGAGCATGCGCTCGAACGGCACCATGCGCGTGCGCATCAGGCCTTCCTGCAACTCGGTGTTGATGCGGCCCTGCTGTTGCAGCAGGTTTTCCGTATCCTGATTGCGTCGTTCGAGGGTTTCCTTGAGGTCGAGCAAGTCGGAGGCCGATTCGAACAGCGCCCGGGACAGTTGCTGCAACTGTGAATGACGGTCCATTTCCAGCGGGTCGAATTCTTCGTAGCCCAGACGTTCGGCATCGACTTGCTGGCGACTGAGGATCCGCCCCTGGGTTTCGGTATCGAGGCGGCGCAACTGGTCGCGCATGCGCTCGATGGTGGTCTCCATCTCGCTCAGGACGATGTGCGCATCGTTGACCTGCTGCTCGATCCGGCCACGGAAGATCGAGGTTTCACCGGCCAGGTTGACCAGATCGTCGAGCAGCTCCGCCGAGACCTTGACCATGTCGGCACCGGCCTCGGACGGCGGCGCCAGCGGCTCGGCCTTGGGCGTGGCCAGCGGCGCAACCGGCGCGGGCGCTTCAGGCACCGCCGGGTGGCTGAAGTTCTTGATCGCATCGATCAGGCGGTCGGCCGGCGGCATCGGCTCGCCGGCGCGGGCCGCATCGAGCATCTGCGCCAGGCGGTCATGGCTGCGCTGCAACAGCGCGAACAATGGCTCCGTCGGTTGCAACACGCCCGTGGACAGGCCTTCGTAGAGGAATTCCAGTTCGTGGGCCAGATCGCCAATCGCGGCGATTTCCACCATGCGCGCGCCGCCCTTGAGGGTGTGCAGGTCGCGCAACAGGGTTTCCACTTCCTGACGATTCGAAGGCTGGGCCTGCCAGCGCTCCAGCGCCGCCCCGGAGCTTTCTATGATGTCGAAACCTTCCTCGAGGAAGATCTCCAGCAACTCCGGATCATGGGTGGTCGAGTCATTAGTGGCGGCCAGTTCGCTGACCTCGGCGGCGCCCGAGTGGCCCTGCCGGTAGGCGCGAATGGCCTCGATCAGCTCAGCGCAATCGCCCAGGGGCTGGTTGTGCTGTAACTGCTCAAGGTACTGCGCCAAGCGGTCATGGCTCTGCTGCAACAGCACCGCCAATGACTCGCTGTAGGCGTAGCGACGATCCACCAGGCCTTCGTAAAGGCTTTCCAGTTCATGGGCCAGATCGCCGACCGGCCCGACCTCGGCCATGCGCGCGCCGCCTTTCAGGGTGTGCAAATCCCGGTGCAGGGACGACAGCGGCGCGGCGTTGTCCGAGTCGCGCAGCCAGCGCTGCAAGGCCTGGCCGGCGCTTTCGAGGATATCCACCGCCTCTTCAAGGAAGATCGCGACGATTTCATTGTCCAGTTCGCGCCCCTCTCCTGTAGGAGCGAGCTCGCTCGCGATGGTCTCACCGGCGCCGCGTTTATCCAATGACAACGCGTCATCGTTAACGTCCATCGCGAGCGGGCTCGCTCCTACAGGGGGTAGCGTGTGCTCCAGATCGGCGGTGGCTGCGCCCAATTCGCAGATGCTCAGGCTGCGACTGCCGTCGCTGCGGATCAGGCCCATGGCCGATGGGTCAAGGCTCTCGTCGAGTAGTTCGCGCAAGGCCCTGATCCGTTGCGGTTGCGGGCCGACTTCCTGGCCGGCGGCCAGCTCATCGAGCATGTTGATCAGCGCTTCGTGGGCATTCTGTGCCTCATGGAAAAACCGCTCGCTGACCGCCAGGCTGCTTTCTTCCACGGCACCGTACAGGTCGAGCAACGCTTCGCACAGCTCATCCACAGGATACAGGTCGGCCAGATGGGCGCCTTCGCCGAGGGTGGTCAATTCGTCCAGCAACGCGCTGAGTTCCTGACGTTCGCCGGGGTGTTGCTGCCAACGCTGCAACAGGCTTTCGGCGTCCAGCAGGATGTCCATGCCCTGGGCGAGGAAGTTGTTGATCAACTGCGGATCGCGCTTGATCCGCAGCCCGGTGTTCGGTGTGCTCAAAAGGGTTTCCAGACGCTCGGCCTGCAGCGCCCTGGCTCGCTCGATCAAATGCCGGGCGCCGGGAATTTCCGCCAGCGGATCGCGCTTTAGCTGACGCAAGCCGAGGCGAAACAGCCCTTCTGCTTCCAGCAGCAATTCGACTTCATCCAGATCCAGCGCGATCAGGTGCGCCTTGTATTCCCGGGCCAGTTGATCCAGCGGCGCGGCCAGCTCGGCAATCGGCAAGACGCCAGCCATGGAGGCACTGCCCTTAAGGGTGTGCAAGGCGCGCTGCAACTCGTCGCTGGCCTGCAACGGCACATGTTCGGCGGCCTGATCAAGGAAGCGGTCCAGCGTGCCGAGGTGCGTTTCGGCTTCTTTGCGGAAGATCTCCAGCAACAACGGGTCGAGGGCCGCGACGTCTTGCGTATCCTCATCGGACACCGGTTCATCGCCCTTGGCCAGGGCATGGGCACGGGCGGCCAACTGGTCGACATCGTTGCGCTGACGCTGGGCATTGGCGGCGTATTCCGCCACCAGCTCCGGCAACAGCTGCAGCACATCGCCGATCAGTTGCTGCACCGTAGCGCCCGGCTCCACGCTGTCTTCCAGTACGCGGTTGAGCAGGTTCTCCACGGCCCAGGCCAGCTCCCCCAGCACCAGGGCGCGCACCATGCGGCCACTGCCCTTGAGGGTATGGAAGGCCCGGCGCAGCTCGCTCAGGGCCGAGTGGTTTTCAGGGTTGGCCGACCAGCGCGGCAAGTACTCGCGCAGAATTTCCAGGACTTCGTCGGCTTCTTCGAGGAACACTTCACGCAGTTCCTCGTCCACCGGCTCTTCGCCGGCGGGCGGCGGCAGCAGGCTGCCCGGGGTGTTCAGGGCCGGCGGGTTCAGGCTCGAGACCGGGCTGGCGATCACATCGGCCAGGGTCTGGACGATC
The DNA here is from genome assembly GCF_059492225.1 of Pseudomonas sp. Pseusp10. Lineage (NCBI taxonomy): Bacteria > Pseudomonadati > Pseudomonadota > Gammaproteobacteria > Pseudomonadales > Pseudomonadaceae > Pseudomonas > Pseudomonas sp. Pseusp10. Next base: position 241,740 of record NZ_CP168528.1, read on the forward strand.
TGCGGATCATCCAGCTCCTGCATCATCTGCATGACCTGCGCTTCGCTCGGGCTGAGCACCTCATCAAGCACTGGCACATGCTGCTCACTGGGAAAAAACCCGAGGCTCGCCAGGCTTTTTTCCGCGACATCGAGCAGGTTTTCACCCTGCGCTTGCGGGTCATCGCTGAGGCGCTCGAGGTAGTACTCGATGCTGGTGATCACGTCGGCCAGGCTGTCCAGTTCCTGCCAGCCCGGTTGACCCGGTTCGAGCAGCAGGTGCTCGCGGATAAAGTGATTGCAGGTTTCAACCAGGCTCGCCGCCCGGCTCAACGGAATCATCGCCAGCGCGCCGCGCACTTGGGTCAGCAAGGCCGGCAGCGCCTGCAAATGCTGGCGGTCCCAATCGGCGTCGATGTAGTCGACGATCATGTCCTTGGCCTGCTGCAAACAGATGCGGGCCTCCTTGATCACGATCTGATGGATCTGCGTCAGGTCGGTGGTCGGCGGGCGGTTGTCATCCTGGCTCTCCGGTTCCACGGTTCCGACCATGCCGGCCAGTGTCGCTTCGACGTACAGCAAGGCCCCGGCAACGTCCATGAGGATGGCATCGTTGGGTTCGCGCTGGCCCTGAGCGAGGCTGAGCACCACTGCCAATTGATCGATGATCACCTTGCGCGGCTGGCCGAAGCCCAGGACCGCCAGGGTGTCGGCGATTTGCCGCAGCGGCGCCAGCAGGCTGTCGAGATCAGAGGTGTGCTGGCGGTCACTGCGCACGAACAGGTCCAGGCGCTCCTTGACCCGCACCAGCTCTTCGCACAGCGCTGCCAGCACCGAGCGCATGGCGTCACGGTCGGGGCCGGCCAGCCGCGCGCGTTCTTCATCGACCATCGCGCTGTCGGGCAGCGCGTCGTCCAGTGAGTAGCGTTCTTTCATAGTCAGCATCTGCCCGGTGGGATGTTCGGCCTTGGCAATGTAGAACAGCAAACTCTTGAGCAGCTCCGGCGGTGCCGGTTGGTTGATACCGCGCATGCCTTCTTCGAGCAGGCGCTTGAGCTCCTTGTCGGCATCCCTGAACAGGCTGCGCAAGGCCGGGCTGTTGGCAATCGCACCGCCCTGCATGCCTTCGACCAGGGCCGAAGCCACTTGCCACAACGGGCTCAAGGGGGCGTTGCCGCACAGTGCTTCAAGGCGGGCGAAGACCTTGGCCAGGTAATCGAGGTTGGTGTCGCTGTCCTGTTCACGCAGGAACCCGACCAGCGCCATTTGCAGCATCTGCCGCAGCTTGCGCAGCACATTGGGTAATTCGGCCGGTTCCAGCTGCGCCAGCGTTTCTGCATCCAACGCTGGCAACTCGAGCAATTGCGGACTGAACAGGCTGGTTTCCGACAGCAGGCTTTCGCCACGGGCACTGCGCAGGTCGTTGATCAGGGGCAACACCACCAGTGGCAAATCGCGGCGCGCGCCTTGCACCCGGTCCAGGTAGATCGGCAACTGCCCGAGGGCCTGCATCAACAGGTGCAACGCCTCGTCGCGATGGCTGACACGGTTGCCCTGCAAGGCCACGGCCAGTTGTTCCATTTCTTCGGCGAGCAACGCCGCGCCATAGAACTCGACCATCTGCAGACTGCCGTGGACCTGATGAATGCACGAAAGGCAATCATCCAGCGCCTGCGTCGCCTGCGGATCATCGAGCAGGTTTTCGATCGCGTGATGAGCCTGTTTCAGCGTTTCGGCAATCTCGCCCTTGACCCACTCGAGGGCCACGTAGTCGTGCCGATCACCCATAACCACTCCAATCACAATTCAGATACCCATGGGCGGTTCAAGCTTTATCCACAACCTGCGCCCTGGCATCCGGCAAGGTGAAACCGGACACCGAACGACGCAGCTGACTGGCCATTTTCGCCAGGTTGCCAATGCTGTCGGCCGTGGCGGTGGAACCCGACGACGTCTGCGAGGTGATCTGCTGGATCACGTTCATCGTCAGGGAAATCTGACCGGCCGACGACGTCTGCTGTTGTGCAGCGTTGGAAATGCTCTGGATCAACGCCGCGAGTGTCTTGGAAACGCCTTCGATTTCTTCCAGGGCCACACCGGCATCCTGCGCCAAACGGGCGCCACGCACCACTTCGGTCGTAGTCTGCTCCATGGAGATGACCGCTTCGTTGGTGTCGGTCTGGATCGCCCGCACCAGGGTTTCGATCTGCCGGGTGGCGGCGGATGAACGCTCGGCCAGGCGCTGCACTTCATCGGCGACCACGGCAAAACCGCGACCGGCGTCACCGGCCATGGAGGCCTGGATGGCCGCGTTGAGGGCAAGGATGTTGGTCTGGTCGGCAATGTCATCGATCAGGCTGACAATGTCGCCGATTTCCTGTGACGACTCGCCCAGACGCTTGATGCGCTTGGCGGTGTCCTGAATCTGTTCGCGAATGTTGTCCATGCCGTGGATGGTGTTGTGCACCACCTCGTTGCCCTTGTTGGCGATCTCCACCGAGCGTTCGGCAACCGCCGAAGATTCAGCGGCGTTGGCCGACACCTGGTCGATGGACTCGGCCATGTCGTTGATCGCCATGGAGGCCTCGGAAATCTGCTGGGCCTGATGCTCCGACGCCTGGGCCAGGTGCATGGCGGTGGCCTGGGTTTCCTGCACGGCGGCGGCGACCTGACCGGCGGTGAGGTTGATGGTCGCAACCAGATCGCGCAGCTGGTCGACGGAATAATTGATCGAGTCGGCGATGGTGCCGGTAAAGTCTTCGGTCACCGAGGCCGTCACCGTGAGGTCGCCGTCGGCCAGGTCTTCGATCTCGTCGAGCAAGCGCATGATCGCGTTCTGGTTACGCTCGTTTTTCTCGGCGGTTTCACGCAGCTGACGATTGGTTTCGCGCACCATCACCAGGCCGATCAGGATGATCGAAGCCAGCGCCAACAAGCCCAGCACATAACCGCCAATGGTGTCGGTGGTGCGCCCGCCGACCATGTTTTCGAAACCGCTGGCCAGGTGAGAGGCTTCGTCGAGCAGGGTTTGCGACAGACTGAAAATGTTCGACGCCGATTCGCGGACCTTGAACAGCTCCGGCGAAGTTTCGAGGATCTCGTCCACCGAGCCCGAGACGAACTCAAACAGCTCGGCGATTTCCGCGAGCCGCGCACGGGCGTCGCGGTCTTCGACCTGGCTGACCTTGAGTGCCGGGTCGCCCTGGAGCATGCCGTTGAGCACCTTGCCGAACTGCGTCGCATCACGTCCGAACGCATCGGCGGCCTGCTGTGAATTTTCGTCGCCGGCCAATACCGTGTTGACCGCGCCGAGGATCCGCTCGGCCAGCAGCGACTGGCGCTGGGCCATCGCCACCTGGGCCGCCGGGGCGCCCCGCTGCAGAAGAATCTCGACGACTTTTTCGTACTCGACCTGCAATTGCGGCACGGTTTCGGCCAGGGTCGCGGCGACTTGATGCAGCGACAGTACGGTTTGCTCGCTGGAAAGAATCGCGTCGGTGTTTTTCAGCAGGCGCTCCCAGTCCTGTTGCACCGCGCGCATCTCTGGACGCACGGTGGCAGGGGCCGGCGGCAGGCCGGTGGCCGGGTCGCCCTTCTTCAGATAACCCCAGCGCTGGGCAAAATCGTTGCGCGCATCGCTGAGCAACTTAAACGCGGCAGCCTTGCCGGCGGCGGCTTCGGTGGCGTTCTTGGCGATACGCTGGGACAGCACGCGCAGTTCGCCGGCGTGGCCGATGTACTGTTTGTCGTAAGTAGCCTGGGTGTTGAGGTACGCGAAGTTGGCGAACAGCAGCATGATGAAGACGATCAGCGCGATGAACAGCACGATGATCTGCGACCGGCTGCGCGACCCTTCCATTGGCTTGCCTGCTTTTGTTTTTATCATCGGTCCTCGCCTGTTAACCCACTTTTGCGCTTGCCAGGAAACCTGTGGGAGCGAGCTTGCTCGCGATTGCGTTGTGTCAGTCGACATCAATGTTGGCTGCAAGTCCGTCATCGCGAGCAAGCTCGCTCCCACAAGGTTCCCTGGTGTTCCGGTTAAATCGCGACGTTCATGAACCCCTGAGACTGCGTCAACGCAAACGGGCTGAACACCTGCCAGCTCTGCTCGCACTGAAACCGGCCTTTGACGAACGCTGCCACCGGCCCCTTCAACTCGTCTGCCGGTACCGGCTCCAGGCTGTCCTGGGCAAAGTGCTGGAGGCCAAAGACTTCATCGACCAGCAAACCGGCAAACACCTCTTCATGTTCCACCACCAACACCCGCCGCTGTCGGCGCACCGCGCACAGCTCGTGCCCGAAGAAGCCGCCCAAATCCATGACCGGCAGCAAACGCCCGCGCAGGTTGGCGACACCCTTGACCCAGGGTTTGACCCCCGGTAGCTGAGTGGAGCGCGGCTCGTGCAAGACTTCGCTGACTTCGCTCATGGGCGCGACGTACCAATGCTCACCCAGGCGAAAACCGATGCCGCTCCAGCTGTCCCGCCGGGGTGGCTGGGACGGCAAGTCCGCCGCCAGCAAACGACAGCGCTGGTCGATTTGCAGCAGCAGTTCGAAAGCCGTCGGCGACTCGTTCATGGCCTGACGATCAACCGGCCAGCACGTTGTTCAGGGTTTTGATCAGGGTGTCTTCATCGACCGGTTTGGTCAGGTAGTCCCTGGCGCCCTGGCGCGTGCCCCAGACCTTGTCGGTGTCCTGATCCTTGGTGGTGATGATGATCACCGGGATGTGTCCGGTTTCCGGGTCCTTGGTCAGCTGGCGGGTCGCCTGGAAGCCATTGAGGCCGGGCATGACGATGTCCATCAGGACCGCATCGGGCTTTTCCTGGCGCGCCAGGGCCACGCCGTCGGCGCCGTTTTCAGCTTTCAACACTTCATGACCGTGCTTTTCCAGCATGCCGGTCAGTTTGTACATTTCGGTCGGCGAATCATCGACGATCAGAATACGTGCCATGGTCTTCCCCATTTCTTGTCGGCGCCGGGCCCGATGGCCGAGCGTCACTGTGCGTGTCCTACTGCGGCAAAACGGCAGCGAAGCCAGGCACATGGGCCTGGATCGCATCAAGCAATTCTTCCTTGCTGAAAGGCTTGGTCAAAAACTGGTCGGAGCCGACGATGCGCCCCTTGGCCTTGTCGAACAGCCCGTCCTTGGATGACAGCATAATCACCGGCGTGGACTTGAACGCGCTGTTGTTCTTGATCAGGGCGCAGGTCTGGTAGCCGTCCAGACGCGGCATCATGATGTCGACAAAGATGATACCGGGGTGGTTGTCGGCAATCTTGGCCAGGGCATCGAAACCGTCGATGGCCGTGATGACCTCACAACCCACGTTCTTGAGCAGCGTTTCGGCGGTGCGACGGATCGTCTTCGAATCGTCGATCACCATGACCTTCAAGGCGCTGGGGTGCTGTTCCATAAAATGCTCTACCGTCGCCTTTGCGAAACAAATTGTCCGTTTGCCGGTTAACGCGGCTCGAAACCCTTGATGCTCAAGGGCCAGCACGACATGGCAGCCTTTTTAGCACAGTCTCCAAAACCAATCTATCGGCCGACCAGCAAGGTGGTTTTTCCTTGACCGGGAACAGACTCAGCGCCACTCTGACGCCACTTTTATACGGGTCATTTGTAGGAGCGAGCTTGCTCGCGATGATCGTCAACGATGACGCGCAAAGCCTGACACCCCGTGGGGTTCTCAGGTTTATCGCGAGCGAGCTCGCTCCTACAGATAGACACAGACCACCCAATTTTCGAGGAAAACCCAATGAGCGTTCGCGTCGGGATTGTCATGGACCCTATCGCCAGCATTTCCTATAAAAAGGATAGCTCGCTGGCCATGTTGCTGGCCGCGCAGAAGCGTGGCTGGGAGCTGTTCTATATGGAACAGCGCGACCTGTATCAGGGCGAAGGCCAGGCTCGGGCGCGGATGCGTCCGCTGCAGGTTTTCGCCAACCCGGAAAAATGGTTCGAACTGGGCGCCGAAAGCGACGCGCTGCTGAGCGATCTGGACGTGATCCTGATGCGCAAGGATCCGCCGTTCGACATGGAGTTCGTCTACTCCACGTACTTGCTGGAACAGGCCGAGCGCGCCGGCGTACTGGTGGTCAACAAGCCGCAAAGCTTGCGTGACTGCAACGAAAAGCTGTTCGCCACGCTGTTCCCGCAGTGCACGCCGCCGACCGTGGTCAGCCGCCGCGCCGACGTGTTGCGCGAATTCGCCGCCAAACACGGCGACGTGATCCTCAAGCCGCTCGACGGCATGGGCGGCACGTCGATTTTCCGTCACCGCGCGGGCGATCCGAACCTGTCGGTGATCCTCGAAACCCTCACTGCCTTCAGCGCCCAGCAGATCATGGGCCAGGCCTACCTGCCGGCCATCAAGGACGGCGACAAGCGCATCCTGATGATCGACGGCGAGCCTGTCGATTACTGCCTGGCACGGATTCCGGCCCAGGGTGAAACCCGTGGCAACCTGGCCGCCGGTGGCCGTGGCGAAGCCCGCCCGCTGACCGACAAGGACCGCTGGATCGCCGCACAAGTCGGCCCGACGCTGCGTGAAAAAGGTCTGCTGTTCGTGGGACTGGACGTGATCGGTGAGCACCTGACTGAGATCAACGTCACCAGCCCGACCTGCATTCGTGAGATTGATAACGCGTTTGGCACCGATATCGGCGGCATGCTCATGGATGCCATCGATCAGAAGCTCAAGGCACGTTGATTAGCTAAACCAACATTGCGTTATCATGCGCGGCCTGTGAAAAACGCGATGTTGGTTTCCTTGTCATGACCCTCCCGTCCGATCTGCCTGCCGAACTCGCCCACCGTGGCGTGCGCCCGGCCGATCGCCTCGGTTTTACCCTGTTTCTGGCGGCACTGATCCACCTGGCCTTGCTGTTGGGTGTCGGGTTTGCAGTGGTCGAGCCCAGGCAGATCAGCAAAACCCTGGAAATCACCCTCGCCACCTTCAAAAGCGAAAAGAAGCCTGAGAAAGCCGATTTCCTGGCTCAGGAGAATCAGCAAGGCAGCGGTACCCTGGATAAAAAGGTGATTCCCAAGACCACCGAGGTCGCGCCGTTCCAGGACAACAAGGTGCAGAAAGTCACGCCACCGCCGGCCGCCAAGCCTGAAGTGCAGGAAGCCCCGCCCAAGGCTGCCGTGACCACCGTGGCGCCGAAGCCGAAAAAAGCCCCCGCCAAGACCGAGGAGCCCAAGACCGAGGTCAAACCCCAGGTCCAGGCGCCGACGTTCGACAGCGAGCAACTGTCCAGCGACATCGCCAGCCTCGAAGCGGAACTGGCCGCCGAACAACAGCTGTACGCCAAGCGCCCGCGCATTCACCGCTTGAGCGCGGCCTCGACCATGCGCGACAAGGGCGCCTGGTACAAGGACGAGTGGCGCAAGAAAGTCGAGCGCATCGGCAACCTCAACTACCCCGACGAAGCGCGGCGCAAACAGATCTACGGCAATTTGCGCTTGATGGTGTCAATCAATCGTGACGGTTCGCTGTATGAAGTGCTGGTGCTGGAGTCCTCCGGGCAACCGCTGCTGGATCAGGCGGCCCAGCGCATCGTTCGCCTGGCGGCACCGTTTGCACCCTTTACCGGGGATCTGTCGGACATCGACCGCCTGGAAATCATCCGCACCTGGAAGTTTGCCCGTGGCGACCGCCTCTCAAGCAATTGACCACCCCCGAAACCCTGTGGGAGCGAGCTTGCTCGCGATGACAACTTCACATTCAACAAAGGTGTCGACTGCCAGACCGCCATCGCAAGCAAGCTCGCTCCCACAGGAATCCAAGTCGTCAGTGGGGATTTGAGGCATTTCCTATGCATCCCCAGCTTGTCAGTTCGCCCCTCGAACGCCACACTAACGCTCATGAAAAACGTCAACCCCAGCTACCTCAAGCATCAATTCCTGATCGCCATGCCGCACATGGCCGACCCGAACTTTGCGCACACCTTGACCTACATCGTCGAGCACACGGCCAATGGTGCCATGGGGCTGGTGGTCAACCGTCCGCAAGAGCTGAACCTGGCCGATATCCTTGAGCAATTGCGCCCGGATATCGAACCGCCAGCGCTCTGCCAGCATGTACCGATCTTCATCGGCGGCCCGGTGCAAACCGATCGCGGCTTCGTCTTGCACCCCAAGGGGCTGAGTTTCCAGGCAACCGTTGATCTGGAAGACGAGTTATCCCTGTCGACCACCCAGGACATACTGTTCGCCATCGCTGACGGCGTCGGCCCGGCAAAAAGCCTGATTGCCCTCGGCTATGCCGGTTGGGAAGCCGGGCAACTGGAGGCCGAACTGGCGCAGAACGCCTGGCTGACCTGCCCGTTTGACGCCGACATCCTGTTCAACACCAGCAGCGAGCTGCGCCTGGAAGCGGCGGCCAGGCACCTGGGTGTCAACCTCAGCCTGCTGACCAGCCAGGCGGGGCACGCCTGATGGCCCTGCGGCTGATTCTCGGATTCGACTACGGCACCAAACAGATCGGCGTTGCGGTCGGCCAGGTCATTACCGGCCAGGCTCGCGAGCTGTGCACCCTGAAGGCGCAGAACGGCATTCCTGACTGGAACCAGGTCGAAGCCCTCATCAAAGAGTGGAAGCCCGATGCCGTGGTGGTCGGCCTGCCGTTGAACATGGACGGCACGCCCAGTGACATGTGCGCCCGCGCGGAAAAGTTCGCCCGGCGCCTGAACGGCCGCTTCAACCTGCCCTTTTATACCCACGATGAACGCCTGACCACCTTCGAGGCCAAGGGCGAACGCCTGGCCCGTGGCGGCCAGAAAGGCAGTTATCGCGACAACCCGGTCGATGCCATCGCCGCCGCCCTGCTGCTGCAAGGTTGGCTCGACGAGAATGGCGCACTGTTCGAATCCTGAAGAGCCGCGATGCGTCTCTCTTAGCTACAACCACCCGAGCCACCAAAAGCACCACCTGGCTCGGGCCCAAGAAGGAGCAACCATGAGCCTGCCCAATCCCGCCGAACTGATCAGCCAGATGGCGACCCGACTTGACGCTTATCTGGCCAAACGAGGCATTAGCGACCCGCGTTTCATCGGCATCCGCACCGGTGGCGTCTGGGTGGCCCAGGCCCTGCTCAAGGAACTGGGCAGCGCGGAGCCCCTCGGCACCCTGGACGTGTCCTTCTACCGCGACGATTTCAGCCAGAGCGGCCTGCACCCGCAGGTTCGCCCTTCGGCGCTGCCGTTCGAGATCGAAGGCCAGCACCTGGTGCTGATCGACGACGTGCTGATGAGCGGCCGGACCATCCGCGCCGCCATGAACGAACTGTTCGACTACGGCCGCCCGGCCAGCGTGACGCTGGTGTGCCTGCTGGACCTGGACGCCGGCGAATTGCCGATCCGCCCGAACGTGGTTGGCGCCACACTGTCGCTGGCGGCCCACGAACGGGTGAAGCTGTCCGGCCCCGAGCTCGCGCTCGAACTGCAAGACCTCGCCCTTTAATTCGCCCTATTGAGAGTCCCCCTTGCGATGACGCCTCTAGAAACCAAGCGCCCGCTGCAGCTCAATGATCAGGGCCAGCTGCGCCATTTCCTCTCGCTCGACGGTTTGCGCCGCGAGCTGCTGACGGAAATCCTCGACACCGCCGACTCCTTCCTCGAAGTCGGCGCCCGGGCCGTGAAGAAAGTCCCGTTGCTGCGCGGCAAGACCGTGTGCAACGTGTTCTTCGAGAACTCGACCCGCACCCGCACCACCTTTGAACTGGCGGCCCAGCGGCTCTCCGCGGACGTGATCACCCTCAACGTGTCCACGTCATCGGCGAGCAAGGGCGAAACCCTGCTCGACACCCTGCGCAACCTGGAAGCCATGGCCGCCGACATGTTCGTCGTGCGCCACGGTGATTCCGGCGCCGCGCACTTCATCGCCGAACATGTCTGCCCGCAAGTGGCGATCATCAACGGCGGTGACGGCCGGCACGCGCACCCGACCCAGGGCATGCTCGACATGTTGACCATCCGCCGGCACAAGGGCGGTTTCGAAAACCTTTCGGTGGCCATCGTCGGCGATATCCTGCATTCGCGGGTCGCGCGCTCGAACATGCTGGCCCTGAAAACCCTCGGTTGCCCGGACATCCGCGTGATCGCGCCGAAAACCCTGCTGCCGATCGGCATCGAGCAATACGGCGTGAAGGTCTACACCGACATGACCGAAGGCCTGAAGGACGTCGACGTGGTGATCATGTTGCGCCTGCAGCGTGAACGCATGACCGGCGGCCTGCTGCCGAGCGAAGGCGAGTTCTACCGCCTGTTCGGCTTGACCACCGCGCGCCTGGCCGGGGCCAAGCCCGATGCCATCGTGATGCACCCGGGACCGATCAACCGTGGCGTGGAAATCGAGTCAGCGGTGGCCGATGGCCCGCACTCGGTGATCCTCAACCAGGTGACCTACGGGATCGCCATTCGTATGGCCGTGCTGTCCATGGCCATGAGCGGGCAGACTGCCCAGCGCCAATTCGAGCAGGAGAGCGCCCAGTGAAGCTCAGCATTCTCGGCGCCCGCGTGATCGATCCGGCCAGCGGCCTGGATCAAGTGACCGACATCCACATTGAAGCCTGCAAGGTCGTCGCCATTGGCGCTGCACCCGCCGGTTTTATCGCCGTCGACAGGATCGACGCCAAAGGCCTGGTGGCCGCTCCAGGCCTCGTCGACCTCAACGTTGCCCTGCGCGAGCCGGGTTATAGCCGCAAAGGCTCGATTGTCAGCGAAACCCGCGCGGCGGCAGCTGGCGGCGTGACCAGCCTGTGCTGCCCGCCGAAGACCAAACCGGTGCTGGACACCTCGGCCGTGGCCGAACTGATCCTCGACCGCGCCCGTGAGGCCGGCAACACCAAAGTCTTCCCGATTGGCGCCCTGAGCAAAGGCCTGGACGGTGAACAGCTGGCCGAGCTGGTTGCCTTGCGCGACGCCGGTTGCGTGGCCTTCGGCAATGGCCTGGAGAGTTTCCGCAACACCCGCACCCTGTGTCGGGCACTGGACTATGCAGCGACTTTCGACCTGACGGTGATTTTCAACTCCCAGGATCACGACCTGGCCGAGGGTGGCCTGGCTCACGAAGGCCCGACTGCCAGTTTCCTTGGCCTGCCAGGCATTCCGGAAAGCGCCGAAACCGTCGCCCTGGCCCGGGATCTGCTGCTGGTTGAACAGACGGGCGTGCGCGCGCACTTCAGCCAGCTCACCAGCGCCCGCGGTGTTGAACTGATCGCCCAGGCCCAGGCCCGGGGCCTGAAGGTCACGGCGGATGTCGCCCTGTACCAGTTGATCCTGACCGACGAAGCCCTGATCGACTTCAGCAGCCTGTACCACGTCCAGCCGCCGCTACGCACCCGCGCCGACCGCGAGGGCCTGCGCGCCGCGGTGAAATCCGGCGTGATCTCGGCCATCTCCAGTCACCACCAACCCCATGAGCGTGACGCCAAGCTGGCACCGTTCGGCGCCACCGAGCCGGGCATCAGCAGCGTTGAACTGCTATTGCCACTGGCAATGACCCTGGTCGAAGACGGCTTGCTGGACCTGCCGACGCTACTGAAACGCCTGAGCGTCGGCCCTGCAGAGGCCCTGCGCCTGCCGGCAGGCAAACTGGCGGTAGGTGGCGCGGCGGACATCGTGCTGTTCGACCCGGCGGCCTCGACCGTGGCCGGTGAAACATGGCTGTCCAAGGGCGAAAACTGCCCGTTCATTGGCCACAGCCTGCCGGGTGTGGTGCGTTATACCCTGGTGGATGGACGGATCAGCCACCAGGCGTAAGACCGCGTCGCCTGCATTCGCGAGCAAGCCCGCTCCCACATTAGTTCTGTAATGAACACAGTATTTGTGAACACCAAAGATCAAATGTGGGAGCGGGCTTGCTCGCGAAGGCTTACTGGAAGGCGCCTCTGTTCTGTCCGTTACGCAGCGAAACCTGATCATTCAACGTCCAGAAGTCATATCGCCCTCCTGCCCCGCCCTCCACTGCCTTTCCCCAAACAGCACAGCCGCATCAAGAATATTTCTACAAACGATGGCGAATAAAACTACCCAACGAGCAGAAACTGCTGACTTCTCATCATTTGTACGAAAGGAACTTCGCAACATACAGAAACAGCCTACAAAGTTATTGAATACAGATTCAATACGCATCATTTAATATAAAAACGGCACAAGGAAAAATCAGGCGGCTTTACAGTTAACCCTGGGTTCAACTGGGGAGCCTATGCGATACCCCCATCACTTCCTCAGCCAAAATGGGTATGCTCCATGATTGGTTAAAATAAAAAGTGCTATAAAAGCCCTTACTTATGAGCCTCTGCATTCAGGAAGAGCCCACATGAAGACTCTCTACAAACACCTGAACTATATCTACCCAGCGCTTTTAGTGATCACCTGCAGCGTAGCAATATTTACCATCGAAAAAAATTTGAGCACAGGCATTTACGACATAGATCGAGACTCAATCGGAATACCAATAGGTGCAACCCTGATTGCAGGCCTAATGTTATTCATATTTCACCTGATGCAAATATATTTATACAGAAAAGTCCGCAAACACCATACTAATGGAATCCTGATAAAAGTATCAGCATTGATAATTGCAGTTGCATCGCTTGCAGTTCTCGCCGACAGCATAAATTACTGGGCCACCCCAAACCACTTCATCATTTCAATCTTCTACAGCTTCAGCACAATGGCATTTTTAACACTTCAACTTCAATTACTGAAAGTATTCCGGTAACCACTCACAGACCGTAACTCAAGCAGACGGATAGCTGGATCAGTCACCAGACGTAAAACCCTGCGGCGAGAGGGCCTGCCCCTCGCCGCAGAAATCAGCGACTCTGTGCGTTACGCACGGAAACCTGGTCATTCAGCGTCCAGAAGTCATACAGCACGCCAATAAAGAACAACCCGCCCGTCAGCAGGTACAGCAGCCCGCTGATCCATTTCCCCTGATACATGCGGTGCACGCCGAACACCCCGAGAAACGTCAGCAGGATCCACGCCACGTTGTATTCGATGGGGCCTGCGGTGAACCGCAGGTCCGCTTCACGGTCCATGGATGGGATCAGGAACAGGTCGATCAGCCAACCGATACCCAGCAAGCCAAAGGTGAAGAACCAGATCGTCCCGGTCACCGGCTTGCCGTAATAGAAGCGATGAGCGCCGGTAAAACCGAAAATCCACAGCAGGTAACCGATCACTTTGCTGTGGGTGTCTTGCTGCTGGATCGTCTGTTGATAGGGGTTCATGAATGGCCTCGATTCGCACGATAGATAAATATTCTTCATTTCTTTGTGACTTTTTTACAGGCACCCGACGTATGGCAGGTGCTACCTTCGCTCCCGTCAAAGCCTTGTAACACCGGACTCCTGTCCGACAATTGCGCCATTTTGCCGCTTTTTTGCCACCATTGCCCCCCAGGTTGAATCGACCAACGGCCTCGGAAGCGGCAAAAAAGCTGTTATAAAGTTGCGCGCTAACTTATTAAGAGCCTTGCCTAATGCGTTCATTTTTCAAGACATGGCTAACCATTTGCCTTTTGATGCCACTGGCCGCCCACGCCACCAATCGTGAGCAACGTCTTCCTAACGTTAATGGTTACACCCCAAAATCCCATGCCTCTGCTCCTTCGAGCAAAGACAAAAAATCCGATAAATATGCTCCAACCCTGACCAGCGACAAAAGCGGTATGGTTCCACCGATGGGCACCAAGGAAAGCAGCAACGTGCTGAGCCGCGCTGTGAACGTCCTCGGCACTCCCTATCGTTGGGGCGGCAGCAGCCCAAGCAAAGGTTTCGATTGCAGCGGCCTGGTGAAATACGCGTTCAACGACGCCACGTTCGACCTGCCACGCACCTCCAACGCCATGGCCAGCGGTCATGGGGAGAAAGTCGACCGCAACGACCTGAAGCCGGGTGATCTGATTTTCTTCAACATCAAGAGCCGCCGGGTCAACCACGTTGCCATTTACCTGGGCAACGACCGCTTCATCCACGCGCCACGTCGTGGCAAGTCGGTGACCATCGACACTTTGAAGAAACCGTACTGGGAAAACCACTACATGGTTGCCAAGCGGGTTCTGCCGAAAGAGCCGAATCAGTTGCGTGTGGTTCAGCGCTGATTTCAGTGCCCTGAATCTGTATCGAACATAATGGCCCCATCGCGAGCAAGCTCGCTCCCACATTGGAATGCGCTCCCCTGTGAGAGCGACGGTGCGGCGATCCGACTTGCTCGCGATGGCGTCCTTGAAAACGCCAGAATCCCTCCTCAAAAACCTTCCGGCGACCGCGCTTTCTCCTGCGCATGATCACGACTGATCAACCCCTTGGTCACCAGGTTCTTCAAGCTCATATCCAGCGTCTGCATCCCCAATGACCCTCCCGACTGAATCGCCGAGTACATCTGCGCCACCTTGTCCTCGCGGATCAGGTTGCGGATCGCCGATGTCCCCAGCATGATCTCGTGGGCCGCGATGCGCCCGCCACCGACCTTCTTCACCAGGGTCTGGGACACCACCGCCAGCAGCGACTCGGAGAGCATCGAGCGCACCATCGACTTCTCGTCCCCCGGAAACACGTCAACCACCCGGTCGATGGTTTTTGCCGCCGACGTGGTGTGCAACGTGCCGAACACCAGATGGCCGGTTTCGGCGGCGGTCAACGCCAGGCGAATGGTTTCCAGATCGCGCATCTCCCCCACCAGAATCACATCCGGGTCTTCCCGCAGTGCCGATCGCAAGGCGGTGGCAAAGCTGCGGGTATCGCGATGGACTTCACGCTGGTTGATCAGGCATTTACGCGATTCGTGGACGAACTCGATAGGGTCCTCGATGGTGAGGATGTGGTGATGGCGATGGGTATTCAGGTAGTCGATCATGGCCGCCAGCGTGGTGGATTTGCCGGAACCGGTCGGGCCGGTCACCAGCACCAGGCCACGGGGGGCGTCGGTCATCTTGCGAAACACTTCGCCCATGCCCAGTTCGTCCATGCTCTGCACTTTTGACGGGATGGTACGAAACACGGCGCCCGCGCCACGGTTCTGATTGAACACATTGACCCGAAAGCGCGCCACGCCGGGCACATCAAAGGAAAAGTCGGTTTCCAGATGCTTTTCGAAATCCACCCGCTGGGTGTCGTTCATGATGTCGTAGATCAGCGCCTGCACCTGTTTGTGGTCCATGGCCGGCAGATTGATGCGCCGCACATCACCATCCACCCGAATCATCGGCGGCAGGCCGGCAGACAGGTGCAGGTCGGATGCGCCCTGTTTGGCGCTGAATGCCAGCAGTTCGGTGATATCCATAGCGTCTCTCAATTCCAGTAGAATGCCGCGAACCTTCAGACCGCTGGCGCCTCTTGATGTCCACCATAGCAGACAACATTCTCGAAGTTAGTTCGCGCATCCATGCTGCAACACTTGCCGCCAATCGCGCCGAAAACAGCGTCCATCTGCTGGCCGTGAGCAAGACCAAACCCGCACAAGACCTGCGTGAAGCCTACGCCGCCGGTCTGCGCGACTTTGGCGAGAACTACCTGCAGGAAGCGCTGGGCAAGCAGCTTGAACTGGCCGACCTGCCCTTGATCTGGCACTTCATCGGCCCCATTCAATCGAACAAGACTCGTGCTATCGCCGAGCACTTCGACTGGGTGCATTCCGTGGATCGCCTGAAAATCGCGCAACGCCTGTCCGAACAACGTCCCGCCGATTTGCCGCCCCTGAACATCTGCATTCAGGTCAACGTCAGCGGTGAAGCCAGCAAATCCGGCTGTACCCCGGCTGACCTGCCGGCCCTGGCCAATGCCATCAACGCCTTGCCGCGCTTGAAGTTGCGCGGGTTGATGGCTATCCCTGAGCCGACTGAAGATCGCACCGCCCAGGATGCTGCATTTGCTGCCGTACAAAGCCTGCAAGCCAGCCTGAACCTGCCACTCGACACACTTTCCATGGGCATGAGCCACGATCTCGAATCGGCCATCGCCCAAGGTGCCACCTGGGTCCGTATCGGTACGGCCCTGTTTGGCGCTCGCGACTACAGCCAGCCTTGAAAATGGCTGACAACTCTCTTTATAAGGACCTGACATGAGCAAGACGCGTATTGCCTTTATCGGTGCCGGCAACATGGCCTCCAGCCTGATCGGCGGCCTGCGGGCCAAGGGTCTGGAAGCGGCGCAGATCCGCGCCAGCGATCCGGGCGAAGAAACCCGCACCCGCGTGAGCGCTGAACACGGCATCGAAACCTTCGCCGACAACGCGCAGGCCATCGATGGCGCCGACGTCGTCGTCCTCGCGGTCAAGCCACAGGCAATGAAAGCCGTGTGCGAAGCGATTCGCCCAAGCCTCAAGCCCAATCAACTGGTGGTGTCGATTGCCGCAGGCATCACCTGCGCCAGCATGAACAACTGGCTCGGCGCCCAGCCGATCGTGCGCTGCATGCCCAATACCCCGGCGCTGCTGCGTCAGGGCGTGAGTGGTTTGTTCGCCACCGAACAAGTCACGGCGCAACAACGCCAGCAAGCCCAGGAGCTGTTGTCGGCGGTCGGCATCGCCCTGTGGCTGGACGAGGAGCAGCAACTGGATGCGGTCACCGCCGTTTCCGGTAGCGGCCCTGCATATTTCTTTCTGCTGATCGAGGCCATGACCGCCGCCGGCGTGAAACTCGGCCTGCCGGCGGACATCGCCGCGCAATTGACCCTGCAAACCGCACTGGGCGCCGCGCACATGGCGGTCTCCAGCGACGTCGACGCGGCCGAGCTGCGCCGCCGTGTCACCTCGCCTGCGGGCACCACAGAAGCCGCAATCAAGTCGTTCCAGGCCAATGGCTTTGAAGCCATGGTCGAAAAAGCACTCGGTGCTGCCGCGCATCGCTCGGCCGAGATGGCCGAACAACTGGGTCAATAAGGAGCTTTTCATGATTGGATTGAACACTGCAGCGGTCTACGTGCTGCAAACCCTCGGCAGCCTGTACCTGCTGATCGTGCTGATGCGCTTCGTGCTGCAACTGGTGCGGGCAAACTTCTACAACCCGATCTGCCAGTTCGCCGTGAAGGCCACCCAGCCGCTGCTCAAACCGCTGCGCCGGATCATCCCGAGCGTGTTCGGCCTGGACATGTCCTCGCTGGTGCTGGCGATCCTGGTGCAACTGACACTGATGGCCCTGACCCTGTTGCTGACCTACGGCACCACCGGCAATCCGCTGCAGCTGCTGATCTGGTCGATCATCGGTGTGACCGCACTATTCCTGAATATCTTCTTCTTTGCCCTGATCATCAGTGTGATCCTGTCCTGGGTCGCACCGGGCAGCCATAACCCGGGCGCCGAACTGGTGAACGACATCTGCGAGCCGGCCCTGGCGCCGTTCCGCAAATTCCTGCCGAACCTGGGCGGGCTTGATCTGTCGCCGATCTTTGCGTTTCTGGCGATCAAACTGATCGACATGCTGGTGATCAACAACCTCGCCGCCATAACCATGATGCCGCAAATCCTCCGCGTGTTGATCTGACCCGGTGAGCTGGTTTCGCTGGGACGGTGACGACCTGATTCTGGAATGTCACCTGCAACCGGCAGCCCGTAGCGATGACTTCGCCGGGCTGCACGGCGATCGCCTGAAGATTCGCCTGACCGCGCCGCCGGTCGAGGGCAAGGCCAACGCGTATCTGATGGCGTTTTTGGCCAAGGCCTTTGGCGTGTCCAAGAGCCAGGTCAGTTTGATCAGCGGTGAGTTGAACCGGCAGAAACGGGTGCGGATCTGCTCGCCGAAGAAGTTGCCGGATTTGCCTGATCTGGTGCGCCCGGCGGACTGACCGTGTCATCGTTCATCGCGAGCAAGCTCGCTCCCACTTTGGAATGCGTACCCCTGTGGGAGCGAGCCTGCTCGCGATTGCCGCGCCTTGGTCTACCCGGGAAAAATCAGCTCGGACCATTGCTTGCCGCTAACCCCAGCGGTCTTTAGACTTACGCCTCATTTCAATGAGAGCAGGGTCGATGCTAGCTGCCTTCCCCCCCGATTCTGTTGGTCTGGTGACGCCGCAAGTGGCGCACTTCAGCGAGCCGCTGGCCTTGGCCTGTGGACGTTCGCTCCCGGCCTATGACCTGATCTACGAAACCTACGGCACGCTCAACGCCACGGCGAGCAATGCCGTGCTGATCTGCCACGCCTTGTCCGGGCACCATCACGCTGCCGGCTATCACAGCCCCGACGACCGCAAACCCGGTTGGTGGGACAGCTGCATCGGCCCCGGCAAGCCGATCGACACCAACAAGTTCTTCGTGGTCAGCCTGAACAACCTCGGCGGTTGCAACGGCTCCACCGGCCCGAGCAGCATCAACCCGGATACCGGCAAGCCGTTCGGCGCCGACTTCCCGGTCCTGACCGTCGAGGACTGGGTGCACAGCCAGGCGCGCCTGGCCGATCGTCTCGGCATCGCCCAGTTCGCGGCCGTGATCGGCGGCAGCCTCGGCGGCATGCAGGCGATGCAATGGAGCATCACCTACCCTGACCGCATCCGTCACTGCCTGGCCATCGCCTCGGCACCCAAGTTGTCGGCACAGAACATCGCGTTCAACGAAGTGGCGCGCCAAGCGATCCTCACCGACCCGGAATTTCACGGCGGTTCGTTCCAGGAACACAACGTGATCCCCAAACGCGGCCTGATGCTGGCGCGGATGGTCGGGCACATCACCTACCTGTCCGACGACTCCATGGGCGAAAAATTCGGCCGCGGGCTCAAGAGCGAGAAGCTCAACTACGACTTCCACAGCGTCGAGTTCCAGGTTGAAAGCTACCTGCGTTATCAGGGCGAAGAGTTCTCCGGGCGCTTCGACGCCAATACGTATCTGTTGATGACCAAAGCGCTCGATTACTTCGATCCGGCAGCGAACTTCGACGATAACCTGGCAAAAACCTTTGAAGGTGCCAAAGCCAAGTTCTGCGTGATGTCGTTCACCACCGACTGGCGCTTCTCCCCTGCCCGCTCGCGGGAACTGGTGGACGCGCTGATGGCCGCGCGCAAGGACGTCTGCTACCTCGAGATCGACGCACCGCAAGGCCACGACGCCTTCCTGATTCCGATCCCGCGCTACCTGCAGGCATTCGGCAATTACATGAACCGCATTACGTTGTGAGAAAGCCATGAGAGCTGATCTGGAAATCATCCAGGAATGGATCCCCGCCGGCAGCCGCGTGCTCGACCTCGGGTGCGGCGATGGCGAACTGCTGACCTGGCTGCGCGATAACAAGCAAGTCACCGGTTATGGCCTGGAAAACGACGCCGACAACATCGCCGAGTGCGTGGCCAAGGGCATCAACGTCATCGAGCAGGACCTGGACAAGGGCCTGGGCAACTTTGCCAGCAACAGTTTCGACATCGTGGTCATGACCCAGGCGCTGCAAGCGGTGCACTACCCGGACAAGATCCTCGAGGAAATGCTGCGCGTAGGCCGACAGTGCATCATCACCTTCCCCAACTTCGGTCACTGGCGCTGCCGCTGGTACCTGGCGAGCAAGGGCCGGATGCCGGTTTCCGAGTTCCTGCCGTACACCTGGTACAACACGCCGAACATTCACTTCTGTACATTCGCGGACTTTGAAGCCTTGTGTCGCGAACGTGAAGCGAAGGTCATTGATCGGCTTGCCGTGGATCAACAGCATCGACACGGGTGGGCCAGTAAGCTATGGCCTAATCTGTTAGGTGAGATCGGAATCTACCGCGTCAGCAGTCCGGGACTTTCCGACCACAAGGTCGCGGTCTGATCCACCCTATTTCAAGGAGAACGATCATGGGTCGTCTTGCTTTGTTTCTACTCACTGCCTGCCTGAGCGTCACCGCCATGGGCGCCGAACCCATCAAGAGCGAGCGCCAGGAAACCTTCGGCGACGTGACGGTGCACTACAACACCTTCAACTCCACCTACCTGACCCCGGACATTGCCAAGTCCGCCGAACTGATCCGCAGCAAGAACCAGGGCGTGATCAATATCTCGGTGCTCAAGGAAGGCAAGCCACTGATCGCCCAGGTGAGCGGTTCGGTCAAAGACCTGACCAGCCAGACCGTGCCACTGAAGTTCAAACAGATCACCGAACAAGGTGCGATCTACTACATCGCGCAATATCCGGTAGATCAACCGGAGGTCCGCACTTTCGACATCAAGGTGCAGACCGGTGACAAAATCAACACCATCAATTTCAACCAAGAGCTCTTCCCCGGCCAATGATCAACTTCACGCAACTCGTATTGGCCAGCCATAACGCCGGCAAACTCAAGGAACTCCAGGCCATGCTCGGCGAGTCGGTGCATCTGCGCTCGATCGGCGAGTTCAGCAGCGTGGAGCCCGAAGAAACCGGTTTGTCGTTCGTCGAGAACGCCATCCTCAAGGCCCGTAATGCCGCGCGCATTTCCGGCCTGCCGGCGCTGGCCGACGATTCCGGGCTGGCCGTGGATTTCCTCGGCGGTGCGCCCGGCATCTATTCGGCGCGCTATGCCGACGGCAAGGGCGATGCGGCGAACAACGCCAAGCTGCTCGACGTGTTGAAAGACGTGCCTGAAGCCGAGCGTGGTGCGCAGTTCGTCTGCGTGCTCGCATTGGTGCGCCACGCCGATGATCCATTGCCGATCCTCTGCGAAGGTTTGTGGCACGGGCGAATCCTGACCCAGGCCAGCGGCGAACACGGTTTTGGCTACGACCCGCTGTTCTGGGTGCCGGAGCGCGATTGCTCCAGCGCCGAGTTGAGCCCGGGCGACAAGAACCAGATCAGCCACCGCGCCCGTGCAATGGATCTGCTGCGCCAGCGTCTGGGCTTGAAATGACCCGTGAATCATCCGCGTCGCCGCTGATCTTCGGCGGCGATGCTCAATCGCCTCGGGCGGCCCTGCCAGCGCTGCCGCCCCTGGCGCTGTACATCCACATTCCGTGGTGCGTACGCAAATGCCCTTATTGCGACTTCAACTCCCACACCGCCAGCCCGGTGCTGCCGGAAGAAGAGTACGTCGACGCCTTGCTGGCCGATCTCGATCAGGACCTGCATGCTGTTTATGGTCGTGAGCTGAGCTCGATCTTCTTTGGTGGCGGCACGCCGAGCCTGTTCAGTGCAGATTCGCTGGGTCGCTTGCTCAAAGGCGTCGAACAACGCATCCCGTTTGCCAGCGACATCGAAATTACGCTGGAAGCCAATCCGGGGACATTCGAGCAAGACAAGTTCGTGGCCTACCGGAAACTGGGCATCAATCGCCTGTCGATCGGCATCCAGAGTTTTCAGCAAGAAAAGCTCGAGACCCTGGGGCGGATTCACAACGGTGACGAAGCCGTACGCGCCGCCGGCATGGCGCGGCAGGCCGGGTTCGATAACTTCAACCTGGACTTGATGCATGGCTTGCCGAATCAGTCCCTGGACGATGCCTTGGCCGACCTGCGCACAGCCATCGCCCTGAAACCGACACACCTGTCGTGGTATCAACTGACCCTGGAACCGAACACGGTGTTCTGGAACCAGCCGCCGACGCTGCCGGAAGACGACACGCTGTGGGACATCCAGGAAGCCGGGCAAGCGCTGCTGGCCGAACACGGTTACGCCCAATACGAAGTCTCGGCCTATGCCCTGCCCGGACGTCCGGCGCGACACAACCTCAATTACTGGAGTTTTGGCGATTTCATTGGCATCGGTGCCGGCGCCCACGGCAAGCTCAGCCACCCGGACGGGCGCATTGTCCGCACCTGGAAAACCCGCTTGCCGAAGGATTACCTGAACCCGGCGAAAAGCTTTCAAGCCGGTGAGAAAGCGCTGACCAATGATGAGATGCCGTTCGAATTCCTGATGAACGCGCTGCGCCTGACTGAAGGCGTCGAATCGCGGCTATATCCGGAACGTACCGGCATGACGCTGGAAAGCCTTGCTGAAGGCCGCCGTGAAGCCGAACAAAGCGGCCTGTTGCAGGTCGAACCGTCACGCCTGGTAGCCACCGAACGCGGACAACTCTTCCTCAACGACTTGCTGCAGAAATTTCTGACATAAGGAAATCGAATGGATTTGGTACTCGACCTGCTTGCCACCGTGTCTCGCTGGAGCCGCAGCAACCTCTCGGAAATCGCCCTGGCCCTGGTGGGCTGCCTGCTGGTGCTGTTTGGTGCGGATTTCAAAGGCTGGGTCGAGCAGCGTCTGGGCAGCATCGCCGGCGCCTTGCGCGTGCCACTGATGTCCCTGCTGTGCATGATTGGCAGCGGCGCGGCGCTGATCTACGCCACACCATGGATCGTGCGCGGCTTGAGCCAGTTCAACAACTACAGCCTCGCGCCGGTGTTGCTGGTGGTGTTGGTGTTGATTGGCGTAGTCGCCGACCGCCGCTGACTTCAGCTACACCAAACAACCACTGTAGGAGCGAGCTTGCTCGCGATGATCGTTAACGAAAACGCGGGGCATCTGGAGCCCCGCGTTGTTCTCTGGTTTTTCGCGAGCAAGCTCGCTCCTACGACTGCTTCTCGAACTTCAAATCCCACACGCCATGCCCAAGACGTTCGCCACGGCGTTCGAACTTGGTGATCGGCCGTTCGGCCGGGCGCGGTACGCACTTGCCGTCTTCGGCGAGGTTGCGGTAACCCGGCGCAACGTTCATCACTTCCAGCATGTATTCGGCGTACGGTTCCCAGTCGGTGGCCATGTGCAGAATGCCGCCGACCTTCAACTTGCTGCGTACCAGCTCGGCGAAGGACGCCTGAACGATACGGCGCTTGTGGTGACGGCTCTTGTGCCACGGGTCCGGAAAAAACAGCATCAGGCGATCGAGGCTGTTATCGGCCACGCAGCGGCTGAGCACTTCGATGGCATCGCAATCGTAGACCCGCAGATTGGTCAAACCCTGGGTCAGCACACCATTGAGCAGCGCCCCGACACCCGGACGGTGAACCTCGACGCCGATGAAATCCTGATCCGGCGAAGCGGCTGCCATTTCCAGCAGCGAGTGGCCCATGCCAAAACCGATTTCCAGCGAGCGCGGTGCCGAGCGACCGAACACCTGGTCGAAGTCCACCGGCGCATCGGCCAGCGGCAGCACGTACAGCGGCGCGCCCTGCTCCAGGCCGCGTTGCTGGCCTTCGGTCATGCGCCCGGCGCGCATCACAAAACTCTTGATGCGGCGGTGTTGGCGCTCGTCGCCTTCTTCCGTCTGGATTGGCGTGTCGTTCGATTCAGTCATCAATGGCTCTTACTTGATCAGACCATCCAGCGGCGAAGAGGCGCTGGCATAGAGTTTTTTCGGCATACGGCCGGCGAGGTAAGCCAGGCGGCCTGCGACGATCGCATGTTTCATGGCTTCAGCCATCATGACCGGCTGCTGGGCGTGAGCGATGGCCGAGTTCATCAGCACAGCATCACAACCCAGTTCCATGGCAATGGTGGCGTCGGAAGCAGTACCGACACCGGCATCCACCAGTACCGGGATTTTGGCTTCTTCGAGGATGATCTGCAGGTTGTATGGATTGCAGATCCCCAGACCCGAACCAATCAAACCCGCGAGCGGCATGACGGCGATGCAGCCGATTTCCGCCAGTTGCCGGGCGATGATCGGGTCATCACTGGTGTAGACCATCACGTCGAAGCCTTCCTTGACCAGCGTTTCGGCGGCCTTGAGGGTTTCGATCACGTTGGGAAACAGGGTTTTCTGGTCGGCCAGCACTTCCAGCTTCACCAGGTTGTGTCCATCGAGCAGCTCACGGGCCAGACGGCAAGTGCGCACGGCTTCGATGGCGTCGTAGCAACCGGCAGTGTTCGGCAGGAAGGTGTAGCGATCCGGCGACAGCACTTCGAGCAGGTTCGGCTCGCCCTCGATCTGGCCGAGGTTGGTACGGCGCACGGCGAAAGTCACGATCTCGGCACCCGAGGCTTCGATGGCCAGGCGGGTTTCTTCCATGTCACGGTACTTGCCGGTACCGACCAGCAAACGCGACTGGTAAGTACGACCGGCCAGGACGAAAGGCTTGTCGCTACGAACGATGCTCATGGGAAATCCTCTGTAGGGGTGAGGTACTTGCAGAATTCTGTGGCCACTCGGCCGAGACTACTAGCCGCCGCCGATGGCGTGCACCACTTCGACGTTGTCGCCGTCGTTCAACGTGGTGTCTGCATGCTGACTGCGCGGGACGATATCCAGATTGAGTTCGACCGCCACCCGGCGTCCGGTCAGGTCCAGACGGGTCAGCAGGGCCGCAACGGTTTCACCGTCGGGCAGTTCAAAGGATTCGCCGTTCAACTGAATGCGCATGCCGGATGCCGCCATCATTTTTAGGGGCAGGCATTCTAGCTTGATCATGACCTAAAGGTCAGCAACAAGCGTCAAGCGGTAGGTTACAAACGCCAGGCGGCCAGGCCCAGGCAAAACCAGCCCACCAGGAAGGCCAGGCCACCGAACGGGGTGATGATGCCGAGCTTGCTGATGCCCGTCAGCGTCAATACATACAGGCTGCCGGAGAACAGCAGGATACCGATGGCAAACGATGCGCAGGCCCAAGTGGCGAGTCGACCGGGAATTTGCGTGGCCAGCGCGGCGACACCGAGCAGCGCCAGGGCATGCACCAGTTGATAGGTGACGCCGGTATGGAAGATCGCCAGGTACTCGGCGCTCAGGCGGCTTTTCAGGCCGTGGGCGGCAAAAGCCCCGAGACCGACACCGGTGAAGCCGAAAAAAGCGGCCAGCATCAGAAAGCCACGCAGCATGCAGAACTCCAGTCAGTTTCGATCCAAAGGGTCTGTATAATGGCCCGCTCAACGGGTTCGGCCAAGCCATCTCTATGCTGCGTATCTATTTTCGTCGTTTCACCAAGGCCGTACTCTGGTTCATGGGTGGCAGCGTATTGCTGGTGCTGATATTTCGCGTGGTGCCGCCACCAGGGACGGCGTTGATGGTCGAGCGCAAGATCGAATCCTGGTTTGACGGCGAACCCATCGACCTGCAACGGACCTGGAAACCCTGGGACGAGATCTCCGACGACCTGAAGGTGGCGGTGATTGCCGGCGAAGACCAGAAATTCCCGGAGCACTGGGGCTTCGATATCGGCGCGATTCAGGCGGCGTTTGCCCACAACGAGCGCGGTGGTTCGATCCGTGGCGCCAGCACCCTGAGCCAGCAAGTCTCGAAAAACCTGTTCCTGTGGTCTGGCCGAAGCTGGCTGCGCAAAGGCCTGGAAGCCTGGTTCACCGGGCTGATCGAAGTGTTCTGGCCCAAGCAGCGGATTCTTGAGGTGTACCTCAACAGTGTCGAGTGGGATGACGGTGTGTTTGGCGCCGAAGCGGCGGCCCGGCATCACTTTGGCGTGAGCGCTAAAGGCCTCAGCCGCCAGCAGTCGAGCTTGTTGGCCGCCGTACTGCCCAATCCTCGTGTGTGGAGTGCGAGCCATCCAACCACCTACGTTTCACGTCGGGCCGGCTGGATTCGGCGGCAGATGAGCCAGTTGGGCGGGGACAGCTATCTGGTCGGGCTGAACGATTCGCGCCGGGCGCCTTGGTCCCAATAACACAGAAGATCCCCTGTGGGAGCGGGCTTGCTCGCGAAAGCGGTGTGTCAGATATCATTTATGTCGACTGACAGAACGCCTTCGCGAGCAAGTCGAATCGTCGCACCGCCGCTCCCACATTTGCTCTGTGGTGTACCAGGGATCATCAGCACAAACAAAAACACCCCGATCAATGATCGGGGCGTTTTTTATTGCCAGGTCGCCGGTTACGCGGCGATCGACAACTTGAGCTTGTTCATCGCGCTCTTCTCGAGCTGGCGAATACGCTCGGCCGACACGTTGTACTTCTGCGCCAGGTCGTGCAGCGTGGCTTTTTCTTCCGCCAGCCAGCGCTGGTAGAGGATGTCACGGCTGCGGTCGTCCAGCACTTCCAGCGCTTCGTGCAGATTGTGGTTGGAGTTGTCGCTCCAGTCGGCATCTTCCAGTTGACGGGCCGGGTCGTACCGGTGGTCTTCCAGATAGTTGGCCGGCGACTGGAAAGCACTGTCGTCGTCCGCTTCGGCAGCCGGGTCGAAGGCCATGTCATGGCCAGTCAGGCGGCTTTCCATCTCGCGCACTTCCCGAGGCTCTACACCCAGGCTTTCTGCCACGCGATGGACTTCCTCGTTGTTCAACCAGGCCAGGCGCTTCTTCTGGCTGCGCAGGTTGAAGAACAACTTGCGCTGGGCCTTGGTGGTCGCGACTTTCACGATGCGCCAGTTGCGCAGGATGAACTCGTGGATTTCCGCCTTGATCCAGTGCACGGCAAAGGACACCAGGCGCACGCCCATTTCCGGGTTGAAGCGTTTCACGGCCTTCATCAGGCCAACGTTGCCTTCCTGGATCAGGTCAGCCTGAGCCAGGCCGTAGCCGGAATAGCTACGGGCGATATGTACAACAAAACGCAGGTGGGCGAGCACCATCTGCCGAGCCGCCCCCAAATCCTGCTCATAATAGAGACTCTCGGCCAGTTCACGCTCCTGCTCCGGCGACAGCAATGGAATGCTGTTGACGGTGTGCACATAGGCCTCCAGGTTCGCACCCGGGACCAGAGCATATGCAGGTTGCAAAGAATTGGTCATACGAAAAAACCTCCGACTTACAAACTCGTGCAGTTCAGCACTGCGAAAATTGACCGGAAACCGAAAGACAAGTTCCCTAAAACCCAAAAACGCTGAAAGGTCAATACGAGCAAAATGATACTACTTAGGCGCAAGCTCCCTCAGGTGGCGTGCGACTGCAATCCATGCACCGATATACCCCAACAGCACCGCGCCAAGCAAGAGAGACAGACCATCGGCAACTGGCACTCCAGCCAGCGCAAAATCACTGCCGTACAATCCGGCCAGCCCAACCACCGCGTCGTTCAGCCAGTCAAGACCGAACGCCAGTACGCCCCAAGACAGAATCCCCGCACCGAAGCCATACAGCGCACCCATATATAGAAAGGGCCTGCGTACATAGCTGTCTGTGCCGCCGACCAGTTTAATCACTTCTATCTCTGTGCGGCGGTTTTCAATATGAAGACGAATGGTATTGCCTATCACCAAAAGTAATGCAGAAACCAGGAGCACGGTCAGACCGAAGACAAAACGGTCACCCAGCTTGAGGATGGCTGCCAGGCGCTCGACCCAGACTAAATCAAGTTGTGCCTGTTGTACCTTCGGCAGCTCGGATAGTTTTTGTCTTAATGCTTCAAGGGCCGGCTTGTCGACTTCGGTCGGCGTCACCAGCACCACGCCCGGCAGCGGATTCTCCGGCAATTCCTTGAGCGCCTCGCCCAGACCGGACTGTTGCTGAAACTCTTCCAGCGCCTGCTCCCGACCCACATATTCGGCATCGGCCACGCCAGGCATGCCCTTGATCTGATCGCGCAGCGCTTCGCCTTCAGCCGGTTTTGCCTCAAGGTCCAGATACAGGGAAATCTGCGCCGCGCGCTGCCAGGACCCGCCCAGACGCTCGACGTTACTTAGCAAAAGTGACAGCCCCATGGGCAAACTCAGGGCCACAGCCATCACCATGCAGGTGAAAAAACTGCCGATGGGCTGCTTGCCCAGGCGACGCAGGCTGTCCACCAGGCTGGCGCGATGGCTTTCGATCCAGGCGCGGAACAGCGTGGCGAAGTCCGGACCGTCATCATCGTCGTGTTTTTTCTTGGTCGGTTGCGGATCCGCGGCCTTGGGGGCCACGCGCTCGGAAACCTTTGGACTGCGTGTCGCACTCATACGGCCGCCTCCCCGTCACCGATCAATCGACCACGTTGCAGCGTCAGCATGCGATGGCGCATACGGGCGATCAGGGCCAGGTCGTGACTGGCGATCAGCACGCTGGTACCCAGGCGATTGATATCTTCGAATACACCCATGATTTCGGCGGCCAGACGCGGGTCGAGGTTACCGGTCGGTTCGTCCGCCAACAGCAAGGCCGGGCGATGGACGATGGCGCGGGCGATGCCGACGCGCTGCTGCTGACCGGTGGACAGGTCGCCCGGGTACAGATCGGTTTTATCCGACAGCGCCACGCGCTCCAGTGCCGAGTCCACGCGCTTGGCGATCTCGGCCTTGGACAGACCCAGGATCTGCAAAGGCAACGCAACGTTATTGAACACCGTGCGATCGAACAGCAACTGGTGATTCTGGAACACCACGCCGATCTGCCGACGCAAGAAAGGAATCTGCGCGTTGCTGATGGTGCTCAGGTCTTGCCCGGCGAGCAGCAACTTGCCGCTGGTCGGACGCTCCATCGCCAGCAACAGGCGCAATAGCGTGGATTTACCGGCGCCGGAATGGCCGGTGACAAACAAGAACTCGCCACGACGGACTCGAAAGCTCAGCTCATGCAAGCCGACGTGACCGTTCGGGTAGCGCTTACCGACCTGTTCGAAACGAATCATGAACGCTCCCGCTCGGCAAACAATGCCTGGACAAAGGGTTCTGCTTCAAAGGTACGCAAATCGTCGATGCCTTCGCCGACACCGATGTAGCGGATTGGCAAGCCAAACTGCTTGGCCAGGGCGAAAATCACCCCACCCTTGGCGGTGCCGTCGAGTTTAGTCAAAGCCAGGCCGGTCAATTCGACGGTCTGGTTGAATTGTTTCGCCTGGTTGATGGCGTTCTGGCCGGTACCGGCATCGAGGACCAGCAACACTTCGTGCGGCGCGTCGGCATCGAGCTTGCCGATCACCCGGCGAACCTTTTTCAACTCTTCCATCAGGTTGTCTTTGGTGTGCAGGCGACCAGCGGTGTCGGCGATCAGCACATCGATGCCACGGGCCTTGGCGGCCTGCACGGCGTCGAAAATTACCGAGGCCGAGTCGGCGCCAGTGTGCTGCGCGATCACCGGAATCTTGTTGCGCTCGCCCCAGACCTGCAATTGCTCCACCGCCGCGGCGCGGAAGGTGTCGCCAGCGGCCAGCATGACTTTCTTGCCTTCCAGCTGCAGTTTCTTGGCCAGCTTGCCGATAGTGGTGGTCTTGCCGGCACCGTTGACGCCAACGACCAGAATCACGAACGGCTTGTTCTGTGAGGAGACTTTCAGCGGCTGCTCGACAGGCTTGAGCATGGCGGCCAGCTCGGCCTGCAGGGATTTGTACAGGGCATCGGCGTCGGCCAGCTCTTTGCGCGCAACCTTCTGCGTCAGACGCTGAATGATCACCGACGTGGCTTCGACACCCACGTCGGCGGTCAGCAAACGGGTTTCGAGGTCTTCGAGCAGTTCGTCATCGATGACCTTTTTGCCCAGAAACAGGCTGGCCATGCCTTCGCCAATACTGGCGCTGGTCTTGGACAGACCCTGCTTGAGGCGGGCGAAGAAACCGGCTTTGGTTTCTTCGATGCGTACGGGCTCGACCCGGGTTTCGACGGGAGCGGGAACGGAAGCCGGGGCGGCGGCGACCGGGGCAACCGGTTCGGTTACAACCGATACAGGCGCAGGCGCGGCCACAACGACTGGCGCCACAACCGGCTCGACCACAGGTGCATGAACCGGCGCAGGCGCAAACGCAGCCGGGGCCGGAATCGGCGGGGTCACGTGGGGCGCCAGATCATCTTCGACCAGCGCCACGGGCTCTTCTGCCACGGGCAAGGTCAGCCATGGCTCGGCAGTCGGTGTCAGCGGCGCTTCGATGATTTCGTTGGCTGGCTCGGCGACAGTCTCGGCCTGCGGTTGCAATACCGGCTCGGCAACCGGCAGAACAACCGGCGCGGGCGCATCTATTACCGGAGCCGGAGCTGGCGCAGGTTCAGGAACGGGTTGTGGCTGTTCGACGACGGGTTCCTGCGGCTTTTTGCGCAGCCATCCGAACAGGCTTTTCTTCTCGCCAGCCGCAGCTGGGGTCTTCTTGTCGTCGTTGGAACCAAACATGGAGGACGGCTATCTCACGGTAGCGACGCGCCAATGGCGCCTCGGCAAATAAAAATTCGATGCAGAACAGACTGCGATTGACGCAGCTTGTTCACGCGCAACATTTTGTCGAGGTGAACAACGCCACCTCAAGGAAACGATTTCACACGGGACAGATGCGGCAAAATCGGCGAAAAAGCGGAGTTTAGCTGATAAATATCCACACTCCGTCGCAAACCCATACAACCTGATCAAACATGAGTGCCTGATAGGCGTGGCCGCCAGTAAAACGGATCAGTATCCTAGCACCCTCTCGCCCGCTGACGCTAAGAACAAGCGGGCAGCCCCAAAGGTTTAAAAACGAATGAATGCTCTTGCCCGCCGCGCCGCAGGCCTGCTCCTCAGCACAGTTTTCCTGCCCCTTTCGGCCATGGCCGCCGACCCGCAACCCACCCACGAATTCACCCTCGACAACGGTCTGAAGGTGATCGTACGTGAAGACCACCGTGCGCCCGTGGTGGTTTCCCAGGTCTGGTACAAGGTCGGCAGCAGCTACGAGACGCCGGGTAACACCGGTCTGTCCCACGCCCTGGAACACATGATGTTCAAGGGTAGCGAGAAAGTCGGCCCCGGCGAAGCCTCGCTGATCCTGCGCGACCTCGGCGCCGAAGAGAACGCATTCACCAGCGACGACTTCACCGCGTACTACCAGGTGCTGGCCCGCGATCGCCTGGGCGTAGCCTTCGAACTGGAAGCCGACCGCATGGCCAGCCTGCGCCTGCCGGCCGACGAGTTCGCCAAGGAAATCGAGGTCATCAAGGAGGAACGTCGCCTGCGCACCGACGACAAGCCGATGTCCAAGGCCTACGAGCGCTTCAAGGCCATGGCCTACCCGGCCAGCGGCTATCACACGCCGACCATCGGCTGGATGGCCGACCTTGAGCGGATGAAAGTCGAAGAACTGCGTCACTGGTACCAGACCTGGTACGTGCCGAACAACGCCACGCTGGTGGTAGTTGGCGATGTCACCCCGGACGAAGTCAAAACCCTGGCCCAACGCTACTTTGGCCCGATCGCCAAGCGTGATGTGCCGGCCGCGAAAAAACCGCTGGAGCTGGCCGAACCCGGCGAGCGCCAGATCACCCTGCATGTGCAAACCCAACTGCCAAGCCTGATGCTGGCCTTCAACGTACCGAGCATTGCCACCACCGAAGACAAACGCCTGGTCAATGCCCTGCGCCTGATCTCGGCGCTGCTCGATGGCGGCTACAGCGGACGCATCCCGACGCAACTGGAGCGCGGAGAAGAACTGGTGTCTGGCGGTTCGTCGAGTTATGACGCCTACACCCGTGGCGACAGCCTGTTTACCCTGTCGGCATCGCCAAACACACAGAAACACAAGACCATCGCCCAGGCGCAAGCCGGTTTGTGGAGGCTGCTCGACCAGCTGAAAACCACTGCACCAACCGCCGAAGAGCTGGAACGCGTACGCGCACAAGTCATTGCCGGCCTGGTCTACGAGCGCGACTCGATCACCAGTCAGGCCACGGCCATCGGCCAACTGGAAACCGTCGGCCTGTCATGGCAACTGATGGACACCGAACTGGCCGACCTGGAAAGCGTGACCCCGGAAGATATCCAGAAAGCCGCCAAGCTGTATTTCACCCGCGAACGTCTCAGCGTCGCCCATGTACTGCCTCTGGAGACGACTCATGAGTGAGCGTAAACCCTCCCGCCTGGCCTTGATCGGCCTGGTCGCCGTCGCCATTATCGGTTCCGCCGCGTTCTATTTGTCGCGCCCTGGCCAAACCAATGCCAGCGAAGCCCTGGACAAGGCCAAGGCCAGCCAGAAACTGCAATCACTGACCGAACTCAATGGCAAGGCACCGGACCACCGCAAGCTGGACGTGCAGACCTGGAACACCGCCGAAGGCACCAAGGTGCTGTTTGTCGAAGCCCATGAGCTGCCTATGTTCGACATGCGCCTGATCTTCGCTGCCGGCAGCAGCCAGGACGGCGATGCACCGGGCGTGGCGGTGTTGACCAACGCCATGCTCAACGAAGGCGTGGCCGGTAAAGACGTCGGTGCCATTGCCCAGGGTTTCGAGGGCCTGGGCGCCGATTTCGGCAACGGCGCTTATAAGGACATGGCAATCGCTTCGCTGCGCAGCCTGAGTGCCAAGGACAAGCGCGAGCCGGCCCTGAAGCTGTTCGCCGAAGTCATCGGCAAGCCGACTTTCCCTGCAGATTCGCTGGCCCGCATCAAGAACCAGATGCTCGCCGGTTTCGAATACCAGAAACAGAACCCCGGCAAACTGGCCAGCCTGGAGCTGATGGACCGCTTGTACGGTGATCACCCGTACGCGCATTCCAGCGACGGCACGGCGAAAACCGTGCCGGCGATTACCCTGGCGCAACTGCGTGCTTTCCACGAGAAAGCCTATGCGGCCGGTAATGTGGTGATCGCGCTGGTCGGTGACCTGTCCCGCGCAGAAGCCGAGGCGATTGCCGCACAGGTTTCCGGCGCACTGCCCAAAGGCCCGGCCTTGCCGAAAATCGCACAACCTGGCGAACCCAAGGCCAGCGTCGGCCATATCGAGTTCCCGTCCAAGCAGACCAACCTGATGCTCGCGCAACTGGGCATCGACCGTGACGATCCGGACTACGCCGCGTTATCCATGGGTAACCAGATCCTCGGCGGTGGCGGCTTCGGCACCCGGTTGATGAGTGAAGTGCGCGAGAAGCGCGGTCTGACTTACGGCGTGTATTCGGGCTTTACCCCGATGCAGGTACGCGGTCCGTTCATGATCAACCTGCAAACCCGCGCCGAGATGAGCGAAGGCACCCTGAAACTGGTGCAGGACGTGCTCGCCGACTACCTTAAAACCGGTCCGACCGAAAAAGAACTCGACGACGCCAAGCGCGAACTGGCCGGCAGCTTCCCGCTGTCCACCGCCAGCAACGCCGATATCGTCGGCCAACTGGGCGCCATCGGTTTTTACAACTTGCCGTTGAGTCACCTGGAAGACTTCATGCAACAGTCCCAGGCCTTGACCGTCGAGCAGGTCAAAGCCGCCATGAACAAACACCTGAGCACGGACAAAATGGTCATCGTCAGCGCTGGCCCGACCGTGCCGCAAAAGCCGTTACCGGCCCCTACTGATAAACCTTCCGAGCAGCCGCTCGGGGTTCCGGAGCATTAATGGCCAGTCCAAAAAAACCCGCCAAAAACGTCCACAACGGCGTGAACCAGCTGCGCATCATCGGCGGCGAGTGGCGCAGCCGCAAGTTGAGCTTCCCCGACGCCCCAGGCCTGCGCCCGACGCCAGACCGGGTGCGTGAAACCCTGTTCAACTGGCTCGCACCTTATGTGCCGGGCGCCAAGGTGCTCGACCCGTTTACCGGTAGCGGCGCGCTGTTCCTCGAAGCACTGTCCCGTGGCGCGGCCATGGGCCAGGCGCTCGACGCCAGCAACATCGCGGTGTCCAGCCTGAAGGAGCACCTGGGCACCCTGCGGTGCACCAACGGCCAGGTCCAGACCGCCGACGCCCTGCGCTATCTGGAAACCCAGACAGCAACGGCCTACGACCTGGTATTCCTCGATCCGCCGTTCAACCAGAACCTGCTGCCCGCCGTTTGCAAGTTGCTCGAAGAGCGCCAATGGCTGGCCGAAGATGCCTGGGTGTACACCGAAAGCGAGTCCGCCCCTTCGACCCTGGGCCTGCCGGAGAACTGGCGCCTGCACCGGGAACAGAAATCCGGGCGCGTGTACTACTCGCTGTGGCAACGAAGCGCCTGACACTCCGGCGAGATGACGGCTCCCGAGTCGATTGCGGAGTGCACTACATAGTTACCGCCTGACACCTTTGCGGATGATCCACAGTGGTTTGCGCAAATACCTGCAAACCACTGAGGATGTACACGGATGAACATCTCCCGCAGCACGTTGGTGCTGTCCTTTATCGCCTGGTTGCCGCTCATGGCTGCCGCGGCATCAAACCCTGCAACACAAGACTTCTTGCTGGATAACGGTCTCAAGGTTGTCGTGCGCGAGGACCACCGCTCCCCCATCGTCACCGCCCAACTCTGGATAAAGGTCGGTTCAAGCTACGAACCACCCGGTCAGTCGGGCCTGTCCCACGCCCTCGAACACATGGTGTACAAGGGCAGCAGCAAAGCCTGCGCCGGAGAATTCTCGGTGATATTGGAGAAGCTTGGCGCCAGTGAAAACGCTTCGACTGGCACGGACTACACAACCTTTTACCAGACATTGCCCTCCTCCCGGACAGGTGTCGCTTTCGAAATACTGGCCGACCTGATGAGTACGGCCGAGCTGGATGCACAGGACTTCGCGCCAGAGCTCAAGGTCATTCAGGAGGAGCGCCGGATGCGCGTTGATGATGAAATCGCCGCGTCGGCTCACGAACGACTGAACAGCATCGCCTACCCGGCCAGCGGCAACCGCACCCCGACGCTTGGCTGGATGCACGACCTGCAGCGAATGAATGCCGTTCAATTGCAGCAGTGGTATCAGGCCTGGTACTCGCCGGACAATGCCACGCTGGTGGTCGTTGGCGATGTTACGCCTGAGCGGATCAAGGCGCTGGCACAGCAGTACTTCGGCCACCTGCAGCGGCGTGTGACACCTGTGGCGCTTGCCCCCCTCGAGCTGGCTTCTGCCGGTGAACGATCGCTGACCCTGCACGAACCGGTGGCGTCCCCGCGCCTGATCATGAGCTTCAACGCGCCCAGCCTGGCCACGGCACTGGATCGTCGGACCGCCCATGCCCTGCGCTTGCTCAATATGTTACTGGCCGGATCCAGTAGCGCGCGGATCAAACAGCAACTGCAACTGAGCGAGGCGATATTCACTGAGGCCCACTCAGAGTACGTCGCCTTCAATCGCGGCGATTCGTTGCTGACCATCACCACACAACTCAATCCGGACAAGCTCAACGACCCTGACGAAGCCCTCGCCCGTCTGTGGCAAGTGATCGAGTCACTGAAAAGCAAGGCACCGGAACCGGCAGAACTGGAGCGCGCGAAAAACCTCCTGATCGCTAACACGGTTTATGCGCAGGATGATCTGGAAAGGCAGGCTTACAACCTGGGCCTGCTGGAAACCATTGGCCTGAACTGGCAGCTAGCCGATCAGGATACGGATGAGCTGAACAAGGTCACGCCCCTGGATATTCAACAGGTCGCGAAGACTTACCTGACGCGTGAGCGCCTGAGTACCGCGAAAATCTTGCCGGAGAAAAACAATGGATAAGCTCAAAGGCCTCATCAATGGATTGATCATGGCCGGCATGCTGTTGAGTGCTCAGGCCCATGCCGCTGCAATCACGGCGCTCCAGAAACCAGTGCTGCAATCGCTCAATGAACCACAGACTCCGGCTATCCAGCGCACGCTGTCGATCAAGGGCTACAAAACTCTCAGCGAAACGAAGATCCTGTTCATCCGCACCCCTGGTCTGCCGATGTTTGATGCCTTGGTGAGTTTTGCTGCCGGCAGCGCCCACACCCCGCATCAACCCGGCCTGGCAGCGGTGACCTTCAGCCTTTTGAATGAGGGTGTGGCGGGCAAGGACGTCAACGCGATACAGGCGACGTTCGATAATCTGGGTGCAAGGCTGGGTATGGATATAAGCCAGGATCGGAGCCTTTTTTCCCTGCGCAGCCTCAGCGACGAAGCCCGGCGCACTCCGGCCCTGGAACTGTTTGCCCAGGTACTCGGCAAGCCGTTGCTGCCTGAGGAGTCCTTGCCTGCGGTGAAATCCCAGTTGCAGTATTTTCTGGACCTTGAAGATCAGTCCCATGCCGCTCAAGCCCAAGAAGCCAATCTCGGCCAGATGTTTCCCGACCACGGCTATGCTCAGTCCCTCTACGGAACCCGGGCCGGGCTTGCCTCCATTACCCGCACTCAAGCGCAAGACTTTCATCGCGAGGCTTATGCCGCAGGCAATGCCCAGATCACACTGGTCGGCGACCTCACCGAGGAAGAAGCCCAGCGCATCGGTGCACAGATATCCGCGGCCTTGCCCCTGGGGCCGGCCACTGCCGCGATCCAGTCAGCGACAAGTCCAACGGCCCCGAGTCTGCTGCGTATTGAGCGACCATCGACCCAGGCTTACCTGCGCCTTGCCCAGCCAAGTGTCCTGCGGAGCAGTCCGGACTACGACGCGCTGCAGATGGCCATGCGGGTTTTCACCAAGCGACTGAGCAATGAACTCCGTGAACGCCGAGGCCTGACCTACCATGTTGAAGCCGACCTCTCAGCCCTTCAGGCACAAGGGTTGCTGACCATTGAATTGCAGACCCCACCAGAGCAAGCCGATGCCGTGATGACCCATATCAAGACGATGTTCAGCGACTTCCTCGCTCAAGGGCCGACCCAACAGGAACTCGACGATATCCAACAGCATTTGGCCGGTAGCGCACCATTGGGCCGCGCTACCAATGCGCAGATTTTGAGCCAGTTGTACAACATTGGCGTCCATGATCTGCCACTGGATCTCGACTTTTCCACACAAGCTGCCTTGAAGCTGAACCTCGCATCAATCAAGAACGCGCTCAACCGGCATCACCACGCCGACCAATGGCGCGTTGTCATCCTGGGGCCAAAGACAGATCAGCAGCCGCTACCAGCTCCAATCGAAAGCGCAACCAATACCATGTGTCGCGCACCTGGCAAGATTGTGGCAAGTTAGTTACCCACGACGACGCGGTCGCGGCACTGTCCCGCCGCGTCTTCGGACAGATTCATGGTCACTTTCCCCGAGAATAGCTGTGCACCGGCACCCCGCAATGTCCCAACGGCCGTCCTTCACCCCCGCCTTCGGCCTCAGCAATCCGCACTTGCAAACCTTGTGGGGGCCGCTGTGGCGAAAAACCGTGCACATCGAACGCGAGCGAGAACGCTTGTGGCTTGAGGATGGCGACTTCCTCGACCTCGACTGGCACGGTCCACACAGCGCCGCGGCGCCGTTGGTGCTGGTGCTGCACGGGCTGACCGGTTCATCGAATTCGCCTTACGTGGCCGGTATGCAAAAAGCCCTGGGCGACCGAGGCTGGGCCAGCGTCGCGCTGAACTGGCGCGGTTGTTCGGGCGAACCCAACCTGTTGCCGCGCAGCTACCATTCTGGTGCCAGCGAAGACCTGGCCGAAACCATCAGGCACTTGCGGGCCAAACGACCTCTCGCGCCACTGTATGCAGTGGGTTACTCCCTGGGCGGCAATATCCTGCTCAAGCATTTGGGCGAGACCGGCAGCGATAGCGACTTGATGGGCGCCGTGGCGGTGTCGGTGCCGTTCCGCCTGGACCATTGCGCCGACCGCATCGACCAGGGTTTCTCAAAGGTCTATCAGGCGCATTTCATGCGCGAGATGGTCGCCTACATCAAGAACAAGCAGCGCCAGTTCCAGCACGATGGACGCGAGGATGGCCTGGCCGCATTGGCCGCGCTTGGCTCGCTGGAAAACATTCGCACGTTCTGGGATTTCGATGGCCGGGTTACCGCGCCGCTGAACGGTTTTGTCGATGCCGAGGATTATTATCGCCGCGCCTCGAGCCGCTACTTCCTCGGCGAAATTCGCACGCCAACCTTGATGATACAGGCCGCCGACGACCCCTTCGTGTTTCCCCACAGCCTGCCGCACGTCGATGAGTTGTCCACGTGCACGCAATTCGAGCTGCAGGCCAGGGGAGGGCATGTCGGCTTCGTCGACGGCACGCTCAGGCAACCCGGTTACTACCTTGAGCGGCGCATCCCCGAGTGGCTGGCCGCCGTAGGGCGCGCTTGAATCATGGGCGCAAATCAAGGCGAGTCGATCCACTTCTGGCAAACCCCGCCACTGGCCGGGGTCGAGTTGTTGTCCGCCCGCTACATCGATCATCGTTTCGCGCCCCATGTGCATGACGGCTATGTGATCGGCATGATCATGGCCGGTGCCCAGCGCTATCGCTATCGCGGTGCCGAACACCTCGCGGGCAGCGGCACGCTGGTGCTGATCAACCCCGATGAATTACACACCGGTCACAAAGGCACCGAGGATGGCTGGCTTTACCGGGCGTTTTATCCCGACAGCGGGCAGATAACCTCGCTACTGGCCGAACTCGAACTGCCAACCCATCACCTGCCGGCCTTCGGTGCCACGCTGTATCGCGATCAGGATCTGGTGAACGGCTTCTGCCAACTCCATCGCTTGCTGGAAAGCCCGGCCACCGCATTGCAGCAACAAACGGTCTGGCGCGAACTGGTGCTGTCGCTGCTGCAGCGTCATGCGGCGGTGCCCGATGCCGATAGACCCGGCAAGGAACACCGGGCCGTGAGCCTGGCCAAGGAATTGCTGCACGCACAACTGGCAGCTCCGCCCTCACTGGAGGCGCTGGCGGCGGCGGTCAATCTCTCGCCATTCCATTTCGCCCGGGTGTTCCGCCGGGCCACCGGCATGCCACCGCACACCTGGCTGATGCAACAGCGCATCGCCCGGGCCCGGGCGCTGCTGCAAAGTGGTTGTCTGCCGCTGGAAGTCGCGACGCAACTGGGGTTTGCCGATCAGAGCCATCTGAGCCGGCAGTTCAAGCAAGTGTATGGGGTTGGACCGGGGGCGTATCGCAGTGCAAAACGGGGACACGAGGCTTAACGAAATCTCACAAACACCATCCATCCCTGTGGGAGCGAGCTTGCTCGCGATGGCGGCTTAACAATCAGCATCAATATTGAATGTGATGGCCCCATCGCGAGCAAGCTCGCTCCCACAGGGTTATGTGGCGTTTATTCGCCCGTGGCAACGCCCCGCGCAGGCTCGTTGATCCATTCGCTCCACGACCCCGCATACAACGAGCCCAGTGGATAACCGGCCAGGCACAACGCAAACAGGTTGTGGCACGCCGTCACGCCGGAACCGCAGTACGCCACCAGATCATTCGGCGAACGATCGCCCAGTTTTGCGGCGAAACGCTGCTTGAGCTGATCGGCCGGGAGGAAGCGCCCGTCGCTGCCCAGATTGTCGGTAAACGCCGCACATTGAGCGCCAGGAATGTGCCCGGCAACCGGATCGATCGGCTCCACTTCACCCTTGAAACGCGGCAGTGCGCGGGCATCGATCAGGGTCAGCTCCGGCCGGGCGAGGCGCTTTTGCAGCTGCTCGGCACTGATCAGCAACGCCGTGTCAGGACTGCCAGTGAAGGCGCCACGAGTGATTGCCGGCGCATCCAGACTCAGCGGCAAACCGGCCGCGTGCCAGGCCTTGAGGCCGCCATCGAGGATGAACACACCATCGCGCTTGCCCAACCAGGCCAGCAACCACCAGGCCCGCGCCGCATAGGCGCCCGGACCGTCGTCATACAGAACCACTTCACTATCGACGTTGATGCCAAAGGCTTGCAGGCGCTCGATCAACTGCGCCGGCTCGGGTAACGGATGACGCCCGGTCACGCCCTTGACCACGGCGCCACTCAGATCACGCTCAAGGTCGGCATAGCTCGAACCGGCGATATGCCCTTCGGCATAGCTGCGCTGACCGTAATCCGGGTCTTCGAGGGCAAAACGACAATCCAGAATCACCAGCCCCGGCTGGTCCTTTTTCAGGTCCAGTGCTTGCGGGCTGATCAGTTGCGCAATGGGCATAACGGGCTCCTGTGATTAAGTCGGCCTTGATCCTACTGTACTTCTTCCAGTGCCTGGGCCAGGGGCACGTAAAACTCTTCGAACAACGCATTGACCGCATCGCGGGACTGATCCGTGACGAACCCGGCTTCCAGCACCAGTACCTGATACACACCGCGTTTAATGGCTTGCTCGCTGAGGTGGCTGGAGTTCTCCCGCGTGGTGCACAGGAAACGCACCCAGGACGTGAGGATGATCCAGGCATTGAGCGTCAGGGATTCAATCTGCACCTTGTCCATCTTCAGGATACCGGCGGCGACAAAACCTTCGTAGATCGCCCCTCCCTGGATCAGACAGCGCTGGGAAAAACGTCGATAGCGGTCGGCCAGGTCCGGATCGCTGTCGAGCAAATGTTCGAGATCGCGATGCAGAAACCGGTAGCGCCACATCGCCGCCAGCAGTTCCTTGAGGTAGAAGCGCTTGTCTTCCACCGTGGCGGCACGGCCTTGGGGCGGGCGCAGGAAGCTGTCCACCAGGCTTTCGTACTCGCTGAACAGCACGGCGATGATCGCCTGCTTGTTCGGGAAGTGGTAGTACAGGTTGCCCGGGGAAATTTCCATATGGGCAGCAATGTGGTTGGTGCTGATGCTGCGCTCGCCCTGTTGATTGAACAGCTCCAGGCTGTTCTGCACGATGCGCTCGCTGGTTTTGATCCGTGGGGCCATTGGCTTGAGCTTTAATTCAGAGTGCGTTGACGGGCATCTTAGATCTATCCGCGAGCGGATAAAACAAAGCTGTTCCAGGATGTCATTTGACTTTATAGAGCATAAACTCTAAAAAGTGCCTCATTACAATAAATCCGGAGCCGACCATGACTGCTGAAATTTCCTACCTGCAGAACCTACAGCAGCCGCTGGAAGAGCTTCAGGCCCTGTTCGACGCTCAGCGTGCCGCCTACACCGCCCACCCGATGCCTCCGGCTGCGCAGCGCCTGCAATGGCTCAAGGCGCTAAAGGATTTGTTGAACAATGAACGCCAGGCCCTGATCGATGCGATCAGCCAGGACTTCAGTCATCGCAGCGCCGATGAAACCCTGCTCGCCGAGCTGATGCCCAGCCTGCACGGCATCCATTACGCCAGCAAACACCTCAAGGGCTGGATGCGAGCCTCGCGGCGCAAGGTGGGCGCAGCCTTCCAGCCAGCGTCGGCCAAAGTCGTTTACCAACCGCTGGGCGTGGTCGGGATCATCGTGCCGTGGAACTACCCGCTGTTCCTGGCCATCGGTCCGTTGGTCGGTGCGCTGTCGGCGGGCAATCGGGTGATGCTCAAGCTCAGTGAATCGACTCCCGCGACCGGCTTGCTGATGAAGCAGTTGCTGGCGCGCATCTTCCCCGAAGACCTGGTTTGCGTGGTCCTGGGCGAGGCCGATATGGGCGTGGCGTTTTCACGCCTGCCGTTCGATCACCTGCTGTTCACCGGTGCCACCAGCATCGGTAGGCATGTGATGCGCGCCGCCGCGGAAAACCTGACCCCGGTAACCCTGGAGCTGGGCGGCAAGTCCCCAGCCATCGTTTCCCGCGACGTGCCGCTCAAGGACGCCGCCGAGCGCATCGCCTTCGGCAAGACCTTGAACGCTGGCCAGACCTGCGTGGCCCCGGATTATGTGCTGGTGCCGGAGGATCGCGTCGGAGGCTTCGTCGAGGCCTATCGCACGGCCGTCCGCGGATTTTATCCGACGCTGGCCGACAACCCGGACTACACCGCGATCATCAATGAACGGCAACTGGCGCGCCTCAATGGTTACATCAGCGATGCCACCGGCAAGGGTGCGCTGCTGATGCCGTTGTTCGACCAGGGCCAGGGCCGCCGGATGAGCCATAGCCTGCTGCTCAATGTCACTGACGACATGACAGTGATGCAGGACGAAATCTTCGGGCCGCTGCTGCCGATCGTTCCGTACAAGGATCTGGACCAGGCGTTTGCCTACATCAACCAGCGCCCGCGCCCACTGGCGCTGTATTACTTCGGCTACGACAAGCGCGAACAACAGCGCGTGCTGCACGAAACCCATTCCGGCGGCGTGTGCCTGAACGACACGCTGCTGCACGTCGCCCAGGACGACATGCCGTTCGGCGGCATCGGTGCTTCGGGCATGGGCCACTACCACGGCCATGAAGGTTTCCTGACCTTCAGCAAGGCCAAGGGCGTGCTGATCAAACAGCGGTTCAACGCGGCGAAACTGATTTACCCGCCGTATGGCAAATCGATCCAGAAGCTGATCCAGAAGCTGTTCATCCGCTAACGATCATCACCGTCGGGTAATAACAATAATGAACCCAAGCCTGTCCGATTCACCCGCGCTATCACGGCGCGGGCTGCTTAAATTCAGCCTCGGCGCCACAGCCTTTCTTGCCACTGCCGGGTTGGGCGCCAGCCTCAGCGGCTGTTCGTCAAGTGTCCCGGCCAGTGGTTTCACCACGTTACGCAGCGGCGACCTGCTGTTTTTACGGGCGTTGATCCCGGTCATGCTCGACGGTGCCGTAACCCCCGAACGGATGCCCAAGGCTGTCGAGGGCACGCTTGAAAGCCTGGATTACAACCTCGCCCACCTGTCGCCGGAAATGCTCAAGTTGACCCGGCAACTTTTCGATGTGCTGGGCATGGCCGTGACCCGCGGACCGTTGACCGGGATCTGGGGCAGTTGGGAAAACGCCAGCGCCGACGATATCCGGCTGTTTCTGAACCGTTGGGAAAACAGCTCGTTGAGCCTGTTGCGCATGGGTCACAGTTCCTTGCTGCAACTGGTGATGATGGCCTGGTATGGCCGCAAGGAATCGTGGGCGCATTGCGGGTATCCCGGGCCGCCTACGGTCTGAAACCGAGTCGACCCCTTCGCGGGCAAGCCCGCTCCCACAAGGTTGAGGTGGCTGCACCTTTTGTGAACGACTTGATCCTGTGGGAGCGAGCTTGCTCCGGGCGGCGTTCCGACGATAGCGTCAGCCGCTTCACCGCCTACTCCAACAATAAAAAGAGAACCCGAAGATGCCCGTACCCGATCCGTTCCGCGAAGGCATGGCCCGAGGCTGGAAAACCTGCAACGGCTCGCAACTGACCCAGGACCTGACACTCGAAGCGGACGTGGCGATCATCGGCAGCGGTGCCGGTGGCGGCACCACCGCCGAAATCCTCAGTGCAGCCGGCTACAAGGTGCTGCTGATCGAGGAAGGCCCACTCAAGACCAGCAGCGACTTCAAGATGCTCGAAGACCAGGCCTACAGCAGCCTCTATCAGGAAGGCATCGGCCGCATGAGCAAGGACGGCGCGATCACCATCCTCCAGGGCCGGGCGGTGGGCGGCACCACGCTGATCAACTGGACCTCCAGTTTCCGCACCCCGGAGCCGACCCTGGAACACTGGGCCAAAGAACACAACGTCAAGGGCCACAGCCCGGCGGAAATGGCGCCGTGGTTCGAGAAAATGGAACAGCGTCTGGGCGTCGCGCCGTGGATGGTGCCGCCCAACGCCAACAATGATGTGATCCGCAAGGGTTGCCAGCAGCTGGGCTACAGCTGGCATGTCATCCCGCGCAACGTTCGCGGCTGCTGGAACCTCGGCTACTGCGGCATGGGTTGCCCGACCAATGCCAAGCAATCGATGATGGTCACCACCATTCCGGCGACCCTGGAAAAAGGCGGCGAGCTGCTTTACCTGGCCCGCGCCGAAAAACTCACGATCAGCGGCGACAAGGTCACCGGTCTGCAATGTTCGGCGATGGATGAACGCTGCGTCGCGCCGACCGGGCGCACCATCACGGTCAAGGCGCGGCATTTCGTGTTGGCCGGTGGTGGCATCAACAGCCCGGCCTTGCTGATGCGTTCCGGTGCGCCTGACCCGCACAAAAGCCTGGGGAAACGCACGTTCCTGCACCCGGTGAACATGTCCGCTGCGTTGTTCGACGAAGTGGTCAACCCATTCTACGGCGCGCCGCAGTCGATCTATTCTGACCATTTCCAGTGGCAGGACGGCACCACCGGCAAGATGTCCTACAAACTGGAAGTCCCGCCCCTGCACCCGGCGCTGGCCACGACATTGCTTGGTGGTTTCGGCCAGGAAAACTCACAGCACATGGCCAATCTGCCCCATACCCACGCCATGCTGGCGTTGCTCCGGGACGGTTTTCACCCGGACAGCCCCGGTGGCAGCGTTCAATTGCGCAGCGATGACACGCCAGTGCTGGATTATCAGCTATCACCATACGCCTGGGATGGCTTACGCCGGGCATTCCACAGCATGGCCGAGATCCAGTTTGCCGGTGGCGCCAAGGCTGTGATGCCGATGCACGCCGACGCCCGTTACGTGAAGACCCTCGCCGAAGCCCGCACGCTGATCGACGGCCTGAGCCTGGAGCTGTACCGCACACGCCTGGGCAGTGCCCATGTGATGGGCGGCTGTGCCATGGGTGAAGACCCGACAAAAGCGGTGACCGACAGCCTCGGCAGGCATCATCAACTGGGCAATCTGTCGATTCACGACGGCTCGCTGTTCCCCACCAGCATTGGCGCCAATCCGCAGCTATCGGTCTACGGGCTGACGGCGCAACTGGCGACATCCCTGGCCGAGCGT
This sequence comes from Pseudomonas sp. Pseusp10, assembly GCF_059492225.1. Taxonomy (NCBI): domain Bacteria; kingdom Pseudomonadati; phylum Pseudomonadota; class Gammaproteobacteria; order Pseudomonadales; family Pseudomonadaceae; genus Pseudomonas; species Pseudomonas sp. Pseusp10. Next base: position 285,766 of record NZ_CP168528.1, read on the forward strand.
TTAAAAAACCCATGAAAATAGCGATTATTCCCATCGTCTATAGTGCTTTCTTACCCAACAGGCGACTTGGCCGACCGGGAAGGCTGCGATACCATCCGACTCCCCAACGGATTCCCGCCAGGACGACGCGATGAACCGAGTGTTGTACCCAGGTACCTTCGACCCTATTACCAAGGGCCATGGCGATCTGGTCGAACGCGCCTCGCGCCTGTTCGATCACGTGATCATCGCCGTCGCCGCCAGCCCCAAGAAAAACCCGTTGTTTCCCCTGGAACAGCGTGTGGAACTGGCGCGCGAGGTCACTAAACACCTGCCGAACGTTGAAGTCGTCGGCTTCTCGACGCTGCTGGCGCACTTTGCCAAAGAGCAGAATGCCAACGTGTTCCTGCGTGGTTTGCGCGCGGTGTCGGACTTCGAATACGAATTCCAGCTGGCCAACATGAACCGCCAACTGGCGCCGGATGTGGAAAGCCTGTTCCTGACCCCGTCCGAACGTTACTCGTTCATTTCCTCGACGCTGGTCCGGGAAATTGCTGCCCTGGGCGGCGATATCACCAAGTTCGTGCACCCTGCGGTGGCGGACGCCCTGACCGAACGCTTCAAGAAATAACCCTGTAGGAGCGAGCTCGCTCGCGATGAACGTCAACGATAACGAGGGCCACCTGAATAAACGCGGCGCCCTCTTGTCCATCGCCAGCAAGCTGGCTCCTACAGTGCGTCGCACCTGCGTGCAACACGGGCGCCAATGCGGCACAATTGTACGCATTGGTTTATTGCGCCCGGGCCTGCCGCCCCGGCTGGAGTTAGCATGTCCCTGATCATCACCGACGATTGCATCAACTGCGACGTCTGCGAACCTGAGTGCCCGAACGCCGCCATTTCCCAAGGCGAAGAGATCTACGTGATCGACCCGAACCTGTGCACCCAGTGCGTCGGCCACTACGACGAACCGCAGTGCCAGCAAGTCTGCCCGGTGGATTGCATTCCACTGGACGAAGCTCATCCGGAGACTGAAGAGCAGTTGATGGAGAAGTACCGGAAAATTACCGGCAAGGCTTGAATGTTGTAGTGTTCTTTCGGGCGTCATCGCGAGCAAGCTCGCTCCCACATTAGATCTGCGCCGTTCACAAATCCCCTGTGGGAGCGAGCTTGCTCGCGAAGGCGTCATCAGCCTCACTGAAGCTATGACTGACTATCAGCTCTGACAACGCGGGCAAAAGACGCTGGCACGCTGCCCGAGCTTCACTTCCCGCAACCCCGTGCCGCAGACCTTGCAGTGTTCGCCGCCGCGGCCGTACACGAACAGTTCCTGCTGGAAATAACCAGGCTGACCGTCACCGCCGATAAAGTCCCGCAACGTGGTACCGCCGCGCTCGATGGCTGCCGCCAGGATGCGCTTGATCTCGATGGCCAGTTTCAAATACCGCGCACGGGAAATGCTCTTGGCTTCGCGGCGCGGGTCGATTCCAGCGGCGAACAACGCTTCGGTCGCATAGATATTGCCGACGCCCACCACCACCGCGTTATCCATGATGAACGGCTTGACCGCCATCGAACGTCCACGGGACTGCTGAAACAGGCGCTCGCCGTCGAACAGGTCGGTCAGCGGCTCAGGTCCCAGGCGGATCAGCAATTCGTGATTGAGCGGATCAAGACTCCAGAGCATTGCGCCGAAGCGCCGCGGGTCGGTGTAACGCAGGGCCAGGCCCGATTCCAGCTCGATGTCCACATGCTCGTGCTTGGCCGCCGGCAACCCGGCCTCCACCAGACGCAAATTGCCTGACATGCCCAAGTGGCTGATCAAGGTGCCGACTTCGGCATTGATCAGCAGGTACTTGGCGCGCCGCTCCACCAGCACGATGCGCTGCCCGGACAAGCGCACATCGAGGTCTTCGGGAATTGGCCAGCGCAAGCGGCGTTCACGCACGATCACCCGGCTGACACGCTGGCCTTCCAGGTACGGCGCGATGCCGCGACGGGTGGTTTCGACTTCTGGCAATTCAGGCATGGCGCTCTCGGATCAGGCGCATGGCCTGGAAAGGTCCGACACTCAACGATGAGTGCCGAGGTCGCGGATCGTCTGTTTGAGGGTCTCGAAGTCGTAGTCCGAAAGGCCGACATAGTCGAGCACCAGCGGCGCGATACTACTCCACTCATGATCTTCGGTCTGACTGCCCAACACCCGGTACGACGCACAAATGTGCTCGGCCATCTTCAGGATCGCCAGCAGGTTCTTCAACGTACTGTTGCGCGAAGATTCATCGCTGAATATCGCCAAAGCATTGTGGTGATTGGCGATCGCGGCGCTCACGTGTTCCGGCAGGCGCCAGGACTTGGCCGTGAAATACCCGACCACCGAATGATTGGTATTGAACACCAGGTTCTCCGTGTCCACCACCCGGCATTCGGTACTGGCGTTGGCATAGGCCTGCTCCAGAACGCCCATGTAGTCCGGGAAACGCTGGAGCATCAAGGGCACGCCGCAGTCGTGGAACAAGCCCAGGGCATACGCCTCGTCGCCATTTTCAACGCCGATGCGCTTGGCCAGGGTCAGGCAGGTCATCGCCACGTCCTGAGCGGTGTCCCAGAAACGGTTCAGGGTGACAATGGTGTCGTCATTCATCTCGCCCTTGATCGACATCGCATTGATCAGGTTGATGACCGAGCGACTGCCCAGCAGATTCACCGCGCGCTGGATCGAGGCAATCTTGTTGCTCAGCCCGTAATACGGCGAATTGACGATCTTCAGCAGGGAGCCGGAAAGGCCCGGATCCTGGGATATCAGCTTGGCAATGACTTCCAGATCCGGGTCGGGCATGTACTGCTCCATCTGCAAATCCACCATGATTTGCGGCTGGGCCGGTACGCTGATGCCCTGCAGGGCTTGTTGGATCTGTTCGGAAGTCAGCTCTTGGGACATGTGCACACACTCTGGGTCAGACGGCGATTCTAACCTTTATGAAGTTGGATCCGACATACCAAATCGCAAGACAACACTCGCCACATGTCCACTTGCAGGCCAATCCGGGGGCTCAACACGCTATACTCCCGCTCTTTTTTCCGGAGCGACGACATGTCCCTGCCTAGCCTGCGCCTCAAAGCCAACGCCGACCGTCGTCTGCGCAACGGTCACTTGTGGGTCTACAGCAACGAAATCGATGTAGCCGCTACGCCTTTGCACGGTTTCAAGGCCGGCGACCAGGCGATCCTCGAAGCCGCCGGCGGCAAGCCGCTGGGCATCGTTGCCATGAGCCCGAACAACCTGATCTGCGCCCGTGTGCTGTCGCGCGACATCAAGCTGCCGCTGGACAAATCGCTGCTGGTGCACCGCCTGAACGTAGCCTTGTCGCTGCGCGATCGTCTGTTCGACAAGCCGTTCTATCGCCTGGTCTACGGCGACTCCGACCTGCTGCCAGGCCTGGTGGTTGACCGTTTCGGCGACATTCTCGTGGTGCAGATCGCCTCGGCGACCATGGAAGCCCATAAAGACGACGTGATTGCAGCGCTGACCCAAGTGCTCAAGCCGAGCGGCATCCTGTTCAAGAACGACTCCGCTGCCCGTGATGCCGAAGGCCTTAACCGCTACGTCGAAACCGTGTTCGGCCTGGTGCCGGAGTGGGTCGCGCTGGAAGAAAACGGCGTGAAATTCGAAGCACCGGTCATCCAGGGCCAGAAAACCGGCTGGTTCTATGACCACCGCATGAACCGCGCACGCCTGGCACCGTACGCCAAAGGCAAGCGCGTGCTGGACCTGTACAGCTACATCGGCGGTTGGGGCGTGCAGGCTGCTGCGTTCGGCGCCAGTGAAGTGTTCTGCGTCGACGCGTCGGCTTTCGCACTCGACGGTGTCGAGCGCAACGCCGCGCTGAACGGTTTCGCCGAGAAAATGACCTGCATCGAAGGCGACGTGTTCGAAGCGCTGAAAGAGCTGAAAGCCAGCGAAGAACGCTTCGACGTGATCGTGGCCGACCCGCCGGCGTTCATCAAACGCAAGAAAGACATGAAGAACGGCGAAGGCGCCTACCGCCGCCTGAACGAGCAAGCCATGCGCCTGTTGACCAGGGACGGCATCCTGGTCAGCGCATCGTGCTCGATGCACCTGCCGGAAGACGACCTGCAGAACATCCTGCTCACCAGCGCCCGCCACCTGGACCGCAATATCCAGATACTTGAGCGCGGCGGTCAGGGTCCGGATCACCCGGTGCATCCGGCGATTGCTGAAACCCGCTACATCAAGAGCATTACCTGCCGTTTGCTGCCAAACAGCTAAAACGCAAACCAATGTAGGAGCGAGCTTGCTCGCGATGGTCGTCAACGATAACGCGGGAACCTGATACCCCGCGGCGTCTTTGAATTCATCGCGAGCAGGCTCGCTCCTACAGAGGTTCCCGGCATCAGAACAGGAAGCCTCCTACAGCGCTTTTGATTGAATTGCCTGCATCCAAGACTAGTATCGGTTTCTGGTTTCAAGCATGAACGCTTGATCACTCCGGAAAACAAAAACAATGTCTGAGTCCTCTTACCCAGCTCTAAGTAGCGACCTGAAACGCCAACGGGTCTCCCGCTTTATCCTCATTACCAATATCTCGTTGATCAGTTTCTTCCCGCTGAATATCCTCCTGCCTTCTTTTCCTGCCTTGGCTGGGAAGTTCAACACTTCAACCGCAGAAATCGCCCTATCCACCAGCCTGTTCACGCTGGTTTTTGCGATTTCTCAATTAATTACCGGCCCGCTCTCGGATAAGTGGGGGCGCAAAGAAGTTCTTCTTGGTTGCATCGTTGTTTCTACGCTCGGCTCGATAGGGTGCGTGCTGGCTACGGACTATCCGGGCTTCCTGCTATTTCGCGTCATCCAGGCAATCGGGTGTGGTTTCTTTGTGCTGGGCCATGCACTAGTGGAAGACTTGTTCGAAGAACAGGATCGGGCCCGAGTGCGAATTTATTACATGACACTGAGCGGCTCCTTTGTTGCACTGTCGCCGCTATTGGGATCATGGTTGCAAACCACGTTCGATTGGCAGGGAAGCTTTTATGGTTTTGCGCTCATGGCGCTCGGCATGTTTATCCATGCCCAAGTAATACTGCCCTCCAAAGCAGTCAGCCATCAAAGAACACCCGTTTCCGTTCTACGCACGCTGAAATCCATTGTTGGAAATCGAGACTTCATCCGCTACTGGTGGATTGCCGCGTTAGTGTTTGCTTGTTACTTCGCTTTGATCAGCGTGACGCCGTTGATTTTCATGGATGAGTTCAAGTTATCCGAGTACCAGTACGCGCTGGTGCTTATGGTGTATGGGTTGGCCTATTTCCTTGGTGGAATAGTTGCCAGCGCCGTACAGAAACATATCTCCCTCACGCTGCAAATCAACATCGGGCTTGGATTGCTGGGTGTCGCTGGTGTGTTATTAGCATTGATCGTCAATTATGAAGCGATGACAACTATCACCCTTCTCATACCGATGCTGATCAGTGCTCTGGCAGTCACCCTGGTGCGACCTGCCGCTATTTCCGCAGCAATGTTGCTGTTCTCAAGCAGCGCCGGAACGGCAGCATCTGCAGGCAATAGCATTATGTTCATCACCGCTGCGGTCAGCAGCGCTGCGCTCGCGCAAACCGGGGACAATTTGCTGATGGCCATTGCTGTTAGCTTCATCGCCTTCAGCCTTTGGGGGTTGCTGACGAATGCCAGGATAGGGCACTGACTTGTAGGAGCGAGCCTGCTCGCGATGGTCGTCAACGATAACGCGGGGAGTCAGGCGCCCCCGCGGCGTTCTCGGGTTTATCGCGAGCGAGCTCGCTCCTACAGTTACAGCTGCACGACACATCCTGATCCACACTCGAAGCGACAACCTCCCACCTCACGCCTACCGTTTCTTCTCTAAACACAGAAGAGGACAACGGAATGTCCAGCACGCCGAAAGCCCATCGTTTACGTACCGGTCGTCATTCAGAGCCTGGTCGCATCTATCTCCTGACCGCAGTCACCCATGAACGGCAACCGATCTTCAAGGATTGGCGCATAGGTCGTCTGGTGGTGCGGGAATTCAGAAAAGCTCAGGAAACCGGCAATGCCACCTCTATGGCCTGGGTGGTCATGCCGGACCACTTTCACTGGCTGGTAGAACTGCATAACGGTGATCTGCCGAAACTGATGCAAGCCACCAAATCCCGCTGTGCACGTCACATCAATCAGCAGCGAAACCTGTGTGCACCTGTATGGCAAAAGGGCTACTTCGACCGGGCCTTGCGTCGCGAAGAAGATCTGAAAGCAGCCGCCCGATACATCATCGCCAACCCTTTGCGCGCCGGGCTTGTCGCTCATGTAGGTGATTACTCGTTGTGGGATGCCATCTGGCTCTAATACCCCCCCCAAACGTGTAGGAGCGAGCCTGCTCGCGATGGTCGCCAACGATAACGCGGGAAACCTGGTACCCCGCAGCGTTCTCGGGTTCATCGCGAGCAGGCTCGCTCCTACAGGGGTGGTCGCCGAACGTCTCGTGAATGCTCGCAGGCATTCCCTCCAGCCGCCAGCCGTGTAGAATCGCGAACATTCATCGCCAGTCATCCCCGGCGGGTTTATGAGCTCAAGCTGAAGCGCGCGGCGATCCCGCAAAGTTATCGGCAACTTCCGGACACGCGGCCATTTCTGAGTGTTCCAGACGTCAATAGAAGCTCACTTCCCTTTTGATACCTGATTAGCCGCCCGGAGTGCTTCATGCCTGATTACCGCTCGAAAACATCCACCCACGGCCGCAACATGGCCGGTGCCCGCGCACTGTGGCGCGCCACGGGGATGAAAGATGACGATTTCAAGAAGCCGATCATCGCCATTGCCAACTCGTTCACCCAGTTCGTACCGGGCCACGTCCACCTCAAAGACCTGGGCCAACTGGTCGCCCGCGAAATCGAACGCGCTGGTGGCGTGGCAAAAGAATTCAACACCATCGCGGTCGATGACGGCATCGCAATGGGCCACGACGGCATGCTCTATTCTCTGCCGAGCCGCGAGATCATCGCCGACTCCGTCGAGTACATGGTCAACGCCCACTGCGCCGACGCGATCGTCTGCATTTCCAACTGCGACAAGATCACCCCCGGCATGCTGATGGCGTCCCTGCGCCTGAACATCCCGGTGATCTTCGTCTCCGGCGGCCCGATGGAAGCCGGCAAGACCAAACTGGCCAGCCACGGTCTCGACCTGGTCGACGCCATGGTGATCGCCGCCGACTCCAGCGCTTCTGACGAGAAAGTCGCCGAGTACGAGCGTAGCGCCTGTCCGACCTGCGGTTCGTGCTCCGGCATGTTCACCGCCAACTCGATGAACTGCCTGGTCGAAGCGCTGGGGCTGGCATTGCCGGGCAACGGTTCGACCCTGGCCACCCACAGCGACCGCGAACAACTGTTCCTGCAGGCCGGCCGCACCATCGTTGAGCTGTGCAAGCGCTACTACGGCGAGAACGACGAGTCGGTGTTGCCGCGCAACATTGCCAACTTCCAGGCGTTCGAAAACGCCATGACCCTGGACATCGCCATGGGCGGTTCCACCAACACCATCCTGCACTTGCTGGCCGCCGCCCAGGAAGCCGAGATCGATTTCGACCTGCGCGACATCGACCGTCTGTCCCGTCACGTGCCGCAACTGTGCAAGGTCGCGCCGAACATCCAGAAATACCACATGGAAGACGTGCACCGTGCCGGCGGGATCTTCAGCATCCTCGGCTCGCTGGCCCGTGGTGGTTTGCTGCACACCCAACTGCCGACCGTGCACAGCCGCAGCATGGAAGAAGCCATCGCCAAGTGGGACATCACCCAGACCACCGACGAAGCCGTGCACCACTTCTTCAAGGCCGGTCCTGCGGGCATCCCGACGCAAACCGCGTTCAGCCAGTCGACCCGTTGGGAAACCCTGGACGACGACCGTGAAAACGGCTGCATCCGCAGCGTCGAGCACGCTTACTCGAAAGAAGGCGGCCTGGCCGTTCTCTACGGCAACATCGCCCTGGACGGCTGCGTGGTGAAAACCGCTGGCGTCGACGAGTCGATCCATGTCTTCGAAGGCAACGCCAAGATCTTCGAAAGCCAGGACAGCGCCGTACGCGGCATCCTCGCCGACGAAGTGAAAGAAGGCGACATCGTCATCATTCGCTACGAAGGCCCGAAAGGCGGCCCGGGCATGCAGGAAATGCTGTACCCGACGTCGTACCTGAAATCCAAAGGCCTGGGCAAAGCCTGCGCCCTGCTCACCGACGGCCGTTTCTCCGGCGGTACCTCGGGCCTGTCCATCGGCCACGCTTCGCCTGAAGCGGCTGCCGGCGGCGCGATTGGCCTGGTGCAGGACGGCGACAAGGTGCTGATCGACATTCCGAATCGCTCGATCAACCTGTTGGTCAGCGACGAAGAACTGGCCACGCGCCGGGTCGAGCAGGACAGGAAAGGCTGGAAGCCGGTTGAGGTGCGTCCACGTAAAGTGACCACCGCACTGAAAGCCTACGCCCTGCTGGCGACCAGCGCCGACAAGGGTGCTGTGCGTAACAAGGCGATGCTTGACGGGCTGTAAGCTTCAAGCGTCAAACATAAAAATGCCCCGCCAAGTGCGGGGCATTTTTTTGCATCGATCTCCTGTAGGAGCGAGCTTGCTCGCGATGGTCGCAAGGACGACGCGTTAAATCAGAAAGTACGCGCCATCGTTTACGACCATCGCGAGCAAGCTCGCTCCTACAGTTAACAGCCCGTCCATTATTCCTGCGGATCGAGGTTATCGAGTGCCTGGTTCACCGCCAGCTCACCCAGCATGATCACCTGCGCTATCCCCAGCATCGTGCTGCGTTGCGAGCCTTCCAGCAGTCCGGCGAAATCGCTGGCCATGACATTGGCCGAGGCGAAGGATTCGCAGGCGTGGGCCAACAGGGTTTCGGTGTCGAGGCCGGGCGCGATCACGAATGTTCGGCTGGGTTTGCGCTGGGTGGCGTTGATGTGGGCTGACAGGTTGTCGGTACTTGGGGGATCGGGGGTAATTTTGAGCATAGATAAAACTCCTTACACCATAAGACAAGGAGCCATCACCCTCGCTACCAAACGAAGGGTGGCGGCCATGCGCAGGTTGGTAGACCGGGGTGTAAGGAAACCGGCGCGCCCGAAAGCGCCCTGTGCATGACCACCATAAAAAGCAGAGACGCAAGAACGTCTGCAAATCATGATGCTTTGCACCCTACACAGCCGGGCTACCAAACCCGATCACTGAGGTTCAGCGACAGGTAGACGGTAGAGTCCGAGAGTAAGGCGCACAAGCCGGCGGATTCTGGCGTAGTCGTAGTCCCTTACGCAAGAATGCGTAGGTTGCGACTGTCAGGAGATGTCGATCAGACAGAGGCTTTCATTGCACTGACGGGCCTCATCGCGAGCAAGCTCGCTCCCACAGGGGATCTTCGGTGTACACACAGCCTGTGCTTCACCCGAGATCTTTGTGGGAGCGAGCTTGCTCGCGATGGAGGCGACTCGGTCTTATTGAATCTCTTCAGGCTTGACGATCACCCAGTTCTTGTCGGCAGTCACCGTCAGCCCTTCCTTGGCCTGGGCTGCGGCGTTCTTGGCCATCATGCCGTTGATCTGGGTCATGTACTTGTCCTTGCGGTTGACCCACAGGTGGATGCCACCCTTGGCCACGTCAACACTGTGGAACAGCATGTAGCCGTCGCTGCTCGGGGTGTCGCCGCCGACCAGCACCGGTTTTTTCCACTCATCGATATAGGTCAGGATCGCCGCGTGCTTGCCCGCCATCCAGGTCGCCGGGGTCCACAGGTACGGGGTCAGTTCGAGGCCGAGGTTGGCCTTCTCGTCATACTTGCCAGCGGTGACCTGCTTGCGCGCGGTGGTCAGCTCGCCAGTCTTCGGGTCCTTCAGCAGCAGCGATACGCCGATCACGTTCTGTGGTTTGACGTTGTAGCCGTACTTCGGATCGGCCGCGACCATGCGCACCAGTTCTTCGGAGGCGGCGGTCATCACGTAGACCTCGATGCCGTTCTCCATCAGCTTGTTGTACAGCTCTTGCTGGCCGGTGAAGATCTTCGGTGGGTTGACGTCGAGTTTCTTGACCACGTCGCCTTCGTAATATGTGGCCGGCACCGGTTTGCCGGACGCCATCATCTCGTCGACGTAGCCCTTGAGTTCCTGGAGGGTAAAGCCTGAGAACACCTGGGCGACCCATGGATAGCAAACCATGTCGTCGACTTCGCAGAGGCGGTAGTAGTAGCTGAACAGGCTTTCCTTGTGGTCGGCGGTGTCCTTGAACGGCATCAGTTTCAGGGAGGGATCGAGCTTGTCGCGGGTGATCAGGCCCTTGTTCTCCATGAACGGCAGCAACGACTCTTCGAGGTCGTAGCGGTAACTGGTGTTGTCCATGTCGAACACCGCGTAGTTACCCTTGTTGGCGTTGGCGGCGATCATCGCGTCCAGTGCCTTGGCCTGATCGGCTGGCCAGTGTTTCAGATCCGTTGCGAAAACCTGGCCGGCAAGGCCCAGGCAAAGTGCTGCAGCCAGTAATTTCGGTGCGAACTTCATCGGCGTTTCTCCCTGAATGTGAAAGAGATCGACGCTAACAAATAAGTGTGACAGTCCTCGTCTGTCAGCGACCGTCCGCGTCCCTTTCGCGCCAGTTGCATTTCTGACAGCGACATCCGCTTATTCCAAAAACGACGGACACCCTGCGTTTTTGATATTAATTCATTAGTTTTCAAGCTGTTAGGCTTGCCGGTTCGCAGCTGCCCCGGAAGGCAGTTGGCAAAAGTCTAATGGGAGTTCCAATGAATCTGCCGCTGATCCTCAATCTGCTGGTGTTCCTCGCCCTGCTCTTCGGCCTGGCGCAAACTCGTCACACGACATGGAGCCTGGCGAAAAAAGTCCTGCTCGCGCTGGTGTTGGGTGTGGCGTTCGGTGTGGCGTTGCACACTGTCTACGGTGCCGGCAATCCGGTGCTGAAAGCCTCCATCGGCTGGTTCGATCTGGTGGGCAATGGTTATGTGCAATTGCTGCAAATGATCGTGATCCCGCTGGTGTTCGCCTCGATTCTCAGCGCCGTGGCCCGTCTGCACAACGCTTCGTCGCTGGGCAAGATCAGCTTCCTGACCATCGGCACGCTACTGTTCACCACGGCCATCGCGGCGCTGATCGGCATCGGCCTGACCAACCTGTTCGGCCTGACCGCCGAAGGCCTGGTCGCCGGCACCCAGGAAATGGCGCGCCTGCAAACCATCCAGACCGATTACGCCGGCAAGGTCGCCGACCTGAATGTGCCGCAGTTGCTGCTGTCATTCATTCCACAAAACCCGTTCGCCGATCTGGCGCGGGCCAAGCCGACGTCGATCATCAGCGTGGTGATTTTCGCTGCGTTCCTGGGTGTCGCGGCGCTGCAACTGCTCAAGGATGATGCCGAGAAAGGTCAGAAAGTGATCAACGCCATCGACACCCTGCAAGCCTGGGTGATGCGCCTGGTGCGCCTGGTGATGAAGCTGACCCCGTACGGTGTGCTGGCGCTGATGACCAAAGTGGTCGCCGGTTCCAACCTGCAAGACATCATCAAGCTCGGCAGTTTCGTGGTGGTGTCCTACATCGGCCTGGGCCTGATGTTCGTGGTGCATGGCGTGCTGGTGTCGGTTGCCGGGATCAACCCGCTGCGGTTCTTCCGCAAGATCTGGCCGGTGCTGACGTTTGCCTTCACCAGCCGCTCCAGCGCAGCGACTATTCCGTTGAGCATCGAAGCGCAAACCAGCCGTCTGGGCATTCCGCAGTCCATCGCCAGTTTCGCCGCCTCGTTCGGCGCGACCATTGGCCAGAACGGTTGTGCCGGTCTGTACCCGGCGATGTTGGCAGTGATGGTTGCGCCGACCGTGGGTATCAATCCGCTGGACCCGCTGTGGATCGCGACGCTGGTGGCTATTGTCACACTGAGTTCGGCCGGGGTGGCCGGCGTGGGTGGCGGCGCGACGTTTGCCGCGTTGATCGTGCTGCCGGCGATGGGCTTGCCGGTGTCACTGGTGGCGTTGCTGATTTCGGTCGAGCCGCTGATTGATATGGGGCGTACGGCGTTGAACGTGAGTGGTTCGATGACGGCCGGTGCGATCACCAGCCAGGTGATGCAACAGACTGATAAACAGTTGCTGGATGCGGATGAGCATTCGGCGTTGGCGCAGGCTTAAGTAGCGCCTGACAGACCGCTATCGCGAGCAGGCTCGCTCCTACATTGGATTTGTGATCGACACAATTCCCCTGTAGGAGCGAGCCTGCTCGCGAAGCTCTTAAGCTTTTTCCCACACTTCGAAGTTGTACGCCGGCTTGTCGCCTTCGGCCGGGTTCGGCACATTCGACACCAGTTTCCACTGGTTCAAATCAAACTCCGGAAACCATGCATCCCCTTCCGGGCTCAGCGCCACGCGGGTCAGGTACAAACGATCAGCCTGCGCCAGCCCTTGCGCATACAACTGCGCACCACCAATCAGCATCAACTCATCAACGCCCTGCTCCTTCGCCCATGCTTCGGCGCGAACGATGGCAGCTTCCAGTGACGGATAAACCTCCGCGCCTTCGAGCAGCAGATCCGCCTGACGGCTGACCACTATGTTCAAGCGGCCCGGCAGCGGGCGTCCGAGGGAATCCCAGGTCTTGCGACCCATGATGATCGGCTTGCCGAGGGTGGTTGCCTTGAAATATTTGAAGTCCCCCGGCAGGTGCCAGGGCATGCTGTTGTCGACGCCGATCACACGGTTTTCACCGAGGGCTGCGATCAGGCTGAGAGGGAGTGATTTAGTCATGCCGGCGAGGATACCAGAGCCTTGCTTTCGCCGATAAGCGCCACAGCGGTTATGCTCACAGCTGATTTAAGCGACGGGATGCCGCGTGACTGAACTCAATACCCTCTGGCTGACAGAAACCATCCGCCTGCGCGAAGAACACGCTGGCCCCCTGGACGATCTGGAGGCCAACCGACTGGCCCGCAGCGCCGGGGGCGACTTGCCGTCGCGCATTCAACGCCGCGCCCTGTGGCTGGCCGAACGCGATGGCCTGGCGGCGGCTCTCACACACTGGTTGCAAGGTGCACGACTGGCGCTGATCGTAATGGCGGTGCTGGCCGTGATCAGCGGCGCCGGCCTGGCCTTTGCCGCAATGGGTGACGGCCTGCACCCGGTGAATGTGTTCTGGGCCTTGGGCAGCCTGCTCGGGCTCAATCTGATCCTGCTGCTGAGCTGGGGCCTGGGCCTGGTATTTGCCGGCGAACACGGCGCCAGCCTCGGACGCCTGTGGCTATGGCTGAGTGAAAAACTCGCCCGAGACGCCAAAGCCGCGCAACTGGCCCCCGCCCTGCTCCTGTTGTTGCAACGGCAGAAGCTCAATCGCTGGGCCATCGGTGTACTGGTCAACAGCCTGTGGTTGCTGGCGATGCTCAGCGCACTGGTCATCCTGCTGATGTTGATGGCAACCCGACGCTACGGCTTCGTCTGGGAAACCACGATTCTCAGCGCCGACACCTTCATTGCCATGACCCAGGCCCTCGGCGCGTTGCCGGCCCTGCTCGGCTTCAGCGTGCCAACCGAGGAGATGATCCGCGCCAGCGGCGATGCGGCATTGAACATCGAAAGCGCCCGACAGGCCTGGGCCGCGTGGCTGGTCGGTGTGCTGTTGGTTTACGGTGTGGTGCCGCGCCTGCTGCTCGCGCTGTTTTGCCTGTGGCGCTGGAAGACGGGTCAAACGGCGCTGCGCCTGGATTTGAACCTGCCCGGTTACGCACAACTGCGCGAGCGTTTGATGCCCACCAGCGAGCGCCTCGGCGTCAGCGATGCGGCACCGGCGCAACTGCACCGCGTGGAAAGCGGCGTGACTGAACAGCAAAGTGACGGCGCGTTACTAGTCGCCATCGAGCTGGACGACCAGCGCCCGTGGCCTCCGCAATTGCCGAAAAACGTGAGCAACGCCGGCATCCTCGACAGCCGCGAATCGCGGCACAAACTCCTCGAACAATTGAGCCGTTTCCCCCCGGCGCGCCTGGCCATCGCGTGCGATCCACGGCGCTCGCCGGATCGCGGCAGCCTCGCCCTGATTGCCGAACTGGCCCGCAGCGCCAGCGCCACCCGCGTGTGGTTGTTGCAGGCGCCATCCGGTGAAGCACTCGACGCCGAACGCCTCGGCGACTGGCACGTGGCGCTGCAACAACTGGAGCTGCCATTTGCCGATTGTGCACCGATGAACTGGCTGGAGACGGGTCATGACTGACACCTGGAAGCAGCCTCTGAAACTCGCCGTCGTCGGTCACACCAACGTCGGTAAAACCTCGTTGCTGCGCACCCTGACCCGCGACGTCGGCTTCGGTGAAGTGTCCCATCGCCCCAGCACCACGCGGCATGTTGAGGGCGCACGGCTGTCGGTGGACGGCGAGCCGTTGCTCGACCTCTACGACACCCCTGGCCTGGAAGACGCCATCGCCCTGCTCGATTACCTCGAACGCCTGGAGCGTCCCGGCGAACGTCTCGACGGCCCGGCGCGGCTGGCTCGATTCCTGGAGAGCAGCGAAGCACGCCAGCGCTTCGAACAGGAGGCCAAGGTGCTGCGGCAATTGCTGACCTGCGATGCCGGTCTCTACGTGATCGACGCCCGCGAACCGGTGCTGGCCAAGTACCGTGACGAACTGGAAGTGCTGGCCGGTTGTGGCAAGCCGCTGCTGCCGGTGCTGAATTTTGTCAGCAGCGCCAACCACCGCGAACCGGCGTGGCGTGAAGCCTTGGCGCGTCTTGGTTTACATGCGTTGGTGCGGTTCGACAGCGTTGCGCCGCCCGAGGATGGCGAGCGTCGACTCTATGAAAGTCTCGCGCTGTTGCTGGAACATTCCCGCCCGCAACTGGAGCGGTTGATTGCCGATCAACAGGCACAACGCCTGGCACGTCAGCAGAGTGCCGCGCGGCTGATTGCCGAATTGTTGATTGATTGCGCGGCCTGCCGACGCAGTGTGGTCAGTGATGCCGAGCAGGAACAACAGGCGATCAGCGAGCTGCGCAAAGCCGTACGCCAGCGTGAACAGCATTGCGTCGAAGCCTTGCTCAAGCTCTATGCCTTCCGCCCCCAGGATGCCGCCGCCAGTGATTTGCCGCTGCTCGACGGCCGTTGGGGCGATGACCTGTTCAATCCGGAAACCCTCAAGCAACTGGGCGTGCGCGTCGGTGGCGGTATCGCCGCGGGTGCCGCCGCCGGGGCCGGGGTCGACTTGTTGGTGGGCGGGATTACTCTGGGTGCGGCGGCACTGGCCGGGGCCATCGCCGGTGGCGCGCTGCAAACCGCGCGCAGTTATGGCAGCCGTTTGCTCGGCAAGATCAAGGGCCAGCGCGAACTGACGGTGGATGACAACGTGCTGCGCCTGTTGGCGTTGCGCCAACGGCAATTGCTGCAAGCGCTGAACGCCCGTGGGCATGCGGCGATGGACAGCATTCAGCTGGCCACGCCCCAGGACAAGAGCTGGCGCGAAGGCAAGCTACCCGAAGCCTTGAACAAGGCCCGGGCGCATCCGCAGTGGTCGTCGCTCAATCCTTATCCAAAATTGAATCAGGCGGAGCGGCAGGAGCAGGTTGAGGTTCTGGCACAGCAGCTGTAGTCACCGGAACATTTGTGTTGTTTGAACTGGCGCCATCGCGAGCAGGCTCGCTCCTACAGTGGATTTGTGCCGATTACAGATCCCCTGTAGGAGCGAGCCTGCTCGCGATGGCCGCGCCTCGGTTCAAAAGCTTTATGCAGCCAACAGGCGCACCGCTTTGCCCTTCAACACAGCCAGATCAATCACCGGCACATGCATCTCTTTCGCCAGCTCATCCCACTGACGCATGCGCAAACTCACGGCACACAGCGGATCTTGCGCGAAAGCTTCTGCCTCGGCCTCGGTCATCACCCCTCCCTGATACTCCAGGGTCCGGCGGCTGGCTTCGCTCAATCGGTCGTAATACCCAGGCTCCTTCAACGTCAGGTAGCGCTTGGCCTGAACGTGATACTCCACCAGTCGCGCCATGCGTTCGCTGAAGCCGGCGCGACGCAGGTAGTCGGCACCGAGGCGCTCATGGCTGACCACTCCGAAGCCGCCCATGTTCTCCGCGCTTTCAGCGCAGATATGCCCGATGTCATGAAAGAACGCCGCCAGTACCACTTCGTCGTCGAAGCCTTCGGCCATGGCCAGCACCGCCGCCTGGGACATGTGCTCGATCTGCGACACCGGCTCGCCGATGTAGTCTCTGTCGCCAAAGCGCTCGTACAAACCGAACACCTCGGCGATCACTTGCTTATGGCGCTTCATCAGATTTCCTCCAATACCGTCGCAACGTTGCGTTCAGCCATCGCTGGTCCGACGCTCATGCCAACGCCAGTGTGCATCAACGCCACGCTCAGGCCTTTTGCCGGGCGCAGGAACGAGAACGGTCCCGGTCCCCGTGAACCATAGACACCCTGCCAGCGTTCGACCACTTGCACCTTGCAACCCAGGGTCTGCTCGGCCAGTTCGATCATCCACACATCGACCTGCTCGGCATTGAAGGGCGACGGATCGCGGCCGTAATGGTGCGAATCGCCAATGATCAACTCGCCATAGGGCGTCGGGCTGATCAGCAGGTGGATGCCGTTTTCGTGCAGATGCGGCGCGTACTGCAGAATTTCTGCCTGCACCGCCGCGGCCTCCGGCAAGTCGGCGAAGGCGCCGTAGTGCACGCAACTCAAACCGGTGAGCAAGGCGTGTTGCAGGTTGAGGTTGACGTGCGGTCGGGCGCGGAGCATCTGCAGGCGGCAGATTTGCGGGTCGAGTTCGGCGATCTGCTCGGCCAGCAAGGTCTGATAATCATGGCCGGAGCAGACGATGATTTGCTCGGCACTGAAGCTGCCGGCGGTGCTGTGCAGGCGACCGGGCTCGACATCGCGCACCAGGGTGGAAAAGTGAAACTTGACGCCCAGGTCACGGCGCAGGAAGTCGATCAGCGCCGCAATCGCTTCGCGCGAATACAGCTGCTGGTCGTCCATGCCGTGCAACGCCGCGCGGTGATGGCGGAACTGGCCGCCGTACAAATCGCGTAACGCAGCGCCGCGCAGCAGGTCGACGCGGTAACCGTGCTCCACCGCGCGGCCATCGCAGAAGGCTTCCAGCAGTTGTTCTTCCGCCTCGGTGCGGGCGAACAGGTACGAGCCATTGCGCTTGAGTTGCAGGCCGGCGAGCTGTGCCCAATCGCCCCAGATTGCGCGACTGGCGCGGGCCAGTTCCAGCATCGGTCCCGGCGGCTGGCCGGTGACCAGGGCCTGGCCGAAGTTGCGTACCGAGGCGCCAACAGGCGTTTCGCTGCGCTCGAAAACTGTGACCTTCAGACCGCGTTTGGCGGCGGCATACGCGTGGGACAAACCCAGGATGCCGGCGCCGACGATCAGCATGTCGTTGTGTTGTGTCATGACGAATTGTCCTGAATTCAAGACCGCTATCGCGAGCAAGCTCGCTCCCACAGGAGAACGCATTCCAGTGTGGGAGCGGGCTTGCTCGCGAAGAGGCCCTTTCAGCCGATGAAGATCTTACTTGGCTACCACTTTCTCGGACTTGCCGTCATAGCGCTTGCGCCATTCGGTCAGGATTTCGTCGCGATTCTTCGAAGCCCAGGCGAAGTCGTTCTTGATCAGGCGCTGTTCGTAGTCGGCCGGCAGTTCGGTCTGCGGCTTGGCGATGCCTGGCTGGGCGAGCACGGCGAAGTTTTCTTTGTAGAGTTCCATCGCCTCAGGGCTGGCGGAGAAGTCAGCCAGTTTCTTTGCGGCGTCTTCGTGGGCAGTGCCCTTGATCACGGCAGTCGCTTCGATCTCCCAGCCCAGGCCTTCCTTCGGCAGGATGATGTCCAGCGGCGCGCCTTTACGCTTGAGTTGAACAGCCGGGTATTCGAAGGAAATACCGATCGGGAATTCGCCGGCAGCCGCCAGTTTGCAAGGCTTGGAGCCAGAGTGAACGTACTGGCCGATGTTCTGGTGCAGGCCGTCCATGTACGCCCAGCCCTGCTTCTCGCCGAAGGTTTGCAGCCAGGCGCTGACGTCGAGGAAACCGGTGCCGGAGGATGCCGGGTTCGGCATCACGATCTTGCCCTTGTACTCAGGCTTGGTCAGGTCCTGCCAACTCACTGGCTTGGTCAGGCCCTGCTTCTCGGCTTCGACGGTGTTGAAGCAAATGGTCGCGGCCCAGACGTCCATGCCGACCCAGGCTGGCGGGCTGGCGGCGTCGCGGTAGTTGGCGCCGATCTTGCCAAGGTCTTTTGGTGCGTAGCTTTGCAGCATCCCTTGCTGATCGAGGATCGCCAGGCTGGAAGCGGCCAGGCCCCATACGGCGTCAGCCTGCGGGCGTTCTTTTTCGGCCAGCAGTTTGGCGGTGATGATGCCGGTGGAATCACGCACCCATTTGATTTCGACGTCCGGGTTGGTCTTTTCAAACGCGGCCTTGTAGGCGGTCAGCTGTTCGGCTTCGAGAGCGGTGTACACCGTCAACTCGGTTTTCGCCGCATAGGCGTTCAGGCTGAAAGCGGTGAGGACAGCAGCGGCCAGGGCCATAGGCTTGAACATGATCTTTTCCTGTTGTTGAGTTGAGTGGGTGCTTTCGGTTTGAGGAGAAGAGAATCAGTGGCCGGGCGCGGTCTGCCGCCAGGCCTGGGACCGGCGCAGCAAACCGCGCGAAGCCCAGGCCAGCAGCAGGGACACGCCCGCCGAGGTGAACAGAATCAGGGTCGACATCGCTGCCGCGCCGCCGACGTTGCCGGCGTCGTCCATGTTCAGCACCGCCACCGCCGCGAGGATGGTGTCGGGGCTGTAGAGGAAGATCGCCGCCGAGACGGTGGTCATGGCCGAGACGAACAGGTAGCGCACGATATCCAGCAACGCCGGCAGGCAGATCGGCACAGTGACCCGCAGGTAGTGGCGGTACAGGGGCGCCTTGAGCGACAGAGCGGCCGCTTCGAACTCGGCATCGAGTTGACGCAGCGCGGTGGTGGCGGTCATCTGCGCGGTGGTCAAATAGTGAGCAATGGTGCAGACGATCAACAGCGTCATGGTGCCGTAGAGCACGTGCAGCGGGTTGCCGGTGAGGTTGAAGAAGAAGACGTAACCCAACCCCAGCACCAGGCCTGGCACCGCCATCGGTACGAAACTGAGCATGCGCAAGGTCAGGTTCAGGCCGCGCTGACCCTTGGTTTTCTCCATCAGGTACGCACCAGTGAAGATCAGCAGGCTGCCGATCAACGCCGTGCCCAAGGCCATCTTCAGGCTGTTGCCGTAGGCCAGCCAGCCACCGCCGGCGGTTTCGTTGAACTGGTAATGGTTGAGCGACAGCGACAGGTTGTACGGCCAGAACTTCACCAAGGACGAGAACACCGCCATGCCGAACACCAGCAACAATGCGGCGCTGATCAACAGGACGATGGCCAGGTAGCAGCCGTCGCGCAGCTTCGATGGCTCCGGTTTGAACACCTGGGCACGGCCACTCATGGCGTCGCCGTGACGCCGACGCAACCAGGCATCGACCCCGAAGCTGAACAGCGCGGGCAGCAGCAACACCATGCCGATCAGCGCACCGCGACCGAACTGTTGCTGACCCACCACAGCCTTGTAGGCCTCCAGCGCCAGCACCTGATAGTCGCCACCGACCACCACCGGCACACCGAAGTCGGTGATGGTCAGAGTGAACACCAGGCAAAACGCGGCGAACACGGCCTGACGGGTCGCCGGCCAGGTAATGCTGCGAAAGGCTTTGGCAGAACTCGCACCCATGCTGGAGGCAGCGTCGAACAGTCGCGCATCGGCCAGGGACAGGGCCGACAGCAGAATCATCAAGGCGTGCGGGAAGGTGTAGATGACTTCGCCGAGCACAATGCCCCAGAAACCGTAGATGTTGTCCGAGAGCAAACCCCGCAACATGCCCTGGTTGCCGAACAGGTAAACCAGCGCAATGCCCGGCAGCATCGATGGCGCCATCAATGGCAGCAGCGAAATTCCACGCCAAATGCCTTTGGCCGGAATCAAGGTTCGTTGCAGAGCGTAGGCAAACAGATAGGCCAGAGGTACGACAATGGCGGCGACGCTGAGGGAAACCTTCAGGCTGTTACCGAGCAACCAGTGGAAGTTTTCGCTGGTCACCAGTTCTTTGGCAGCGACCCAACCACCGCCCTGCCCGGCTTCCGCACTGAAACCACGCCAGAAGATCGCCAGCAACGGCATCAAAACGGCAACGCCCAACAACACCAGCAGGAGGACTTTGCCGCCAACCACGAACAACCGGTCACCGATCTCGGCGCGGGTGGTCTGCCGAACCTGCTTTTGCGGCAGCGGCAGCGCGATGTTCGCGCTCATCAGGCAAACACCTGCAGGCTGCGCGGCGGCAAGGCGACCATGATCTGCCGGGCGCCAAGGCGCGGCATGGCTTCCGGTGCCAGCTCCGCCAACAGCGCATGGCCCGGTAATTGATCGAGCTCGAAGCTCATGCGGCAGCGGTTGCCGAGGAAGGTGATTTCACGAACCTTGGCCGGGAACAGGTTTTCCTCATGCACCAGCGGGTTGACATTGATCGCTTCCGGACGGCAGAACAAACGGCCGGACGAGGTTTTAGCGCTGCCATTGGCCAGGCGCATGTTCATCCCGCCGACCTGGGCGTGGCTATCGCTGCCGCTATGGAACGGCAACCAGTTGCCCTGGCCGACGAACTCCGCCACGAATGGCGTGGCCGGGCGGTTGTAGATTTCCTGCGGCGTGGCGTACTGCTCGACCTTGCCGTTGTTCATCACGGCGATGCGGTCGGCCATCAGCATGGCCTCGTCCTGGTTGTGGGTGACCATCAGGGTGGTGATGCCGAGGTTGCGTTGCAGTTGGCGCAGTTCGGTACACAGATGCTCGCGCACCCGGGCATCGAGGGCCGACATCGGTTCGTCGAGCAGCAACAGCGAAGGCGCGGGCGCCAGGGCTCGGGCCAGTGCCACCCGTTGCTGCTGACCGCCGGACAACTGGCCCGGGTACTTTTTCTCGCTGCCGGTCAGGCCAACCAGTTCCAGCATCTGACCGACCCGACGGCGCACTTCGTCGCGACCGCTGCCGGCGAGGCCGTAGGCGATGTTCGCTTCGACGGTAAGATTGGGGAACAACGCGTAGGACTGGAACAGAATGCCGTAGTCCCGCGCCTGGGGCGCCAGGAGGGAAACATCGCGATCACCCAGGTACAACTCGCCGCTGTCCTGCTTCTCCAGACCGGCGATGCAGCGCAGCAAGGTGGTTTTGCCACAGCCCGACGGGCCGAGCAGGCACACCAGCTCACCGGCCGCCACGTCGAGGGAAACGTTATCCAGCGCCGTGAAGGCGCCAAAACGTTTCTGTACGCCGCGCACTTTCATTGGTGCGCCGGGGTTGGTCAGGGCAGTTGCGATCGAGTTGTTCATGGACGGACCTCATCTAGCAGATGGGGCCATCCTAGGGTTGTAATGAGTCCGTCATGTGGCAATAAGGCAAAAACTGCCGATAGTGGTATTCAAGGATTTTGGGTTAAATTTTGAGTCGCCTGATCAGCCGCCATCGCGAGCAAGCTCGCTCCCACAGGGATTTTTGGTGTTCACACAATTTGTGTTTCACCTCAAACCCACTGTGGGAGCGAGCTCGCTCGCGATGAGGCCGGTACAGACACCCCAGAATTCAGGCCGGGGCCATTTCCTGCGCCAACCCCAGAAACGCCGCCGGTAGCCGCGCGCCTTTGCGCTCCTTGAGACAGTACAGGTACTCGGGAATCTGTGGCGCGTTCTCGATGGTCAGCACCCGCAGCTGCGGATCATGGGGCACTTCCTGGCGGGCAATGATGCTGATGCCGATGTTGCGCAGCACCGCTTCACGGATCGATTCGCGACTGCCGATCTCCAGCAGCGGGCCGAAACACACGCCGGCGCTGGCCAGCAACTCTTCGGTCAGGCGACGGGTGGTCGAGCCCGGCTCGCGCATCAGCAAGGTATGCCCGGCCAAGGCGCCGAGTGGTACGTGATCGTGAACCGCCAGCGGATGATTGCGATGCACCGCCAGCACCAGCGGATCGCTGCCGAGCACCCGGCGAATCAGCCGCGCGTCATCGAGCAACTGTGACGACGCCGCGACATCGACCCGGTAATCCTCCAGCGCTTCAAGCACCTGTTGGGAGTTGCCGATTTCGACCGAGACCTCCACTTGCGGCAGGCGTTCGCGGAAAGTCTTCACCAGGTCGAGGATGTAATACGGCGCCGTGGCGGCAATGCGCAATGTGCCCTGGACCTGGCCGCAGTTGCGCAGAAAAAACTCGATGTCGGCTTCCTGTTGCATCAGCACCTTGACCATCGGCAGCAGCCGCGCACCTTCCTCGCTGACGCTGAGGCGCCGGCCGCCACGGTAGAACAGTTCGACCGAATACTGGCTTTCGAGGTTGCGGATCTGCGTCGTCACCGTCGGCTGGCTCAGGCCGAGCTTCTTTGCAGCCTGGGTAATGCTGCCCAGGCGGGCCACCATGTAAAACGCCTTCAGCTCGGCACTCAGCACAACTGTCCCTCATCCTTTATTTGCGCAGCAGGCGCAAACCATTGAACACCACCAACAAGCTCACGCCCATGTCGGCGAACACCGCCATCCACATGGTAGCGAGCCCGGCGAAGGTTACCCCAAGAAAGATCGCCTTGATGACCAAAGCCAGGGCGATGTTTTGTTTGAGGATGCTCGATGTTTGCCGCGACAGGCGAATGAATGCAGGGATTTTGCGCAGATCGTCGTCCATCAGGGCGACATCGGCGGTTTCGATAGCGGTATCGGTGCCCGCGGCGGCCATCGCAAAACCTATCTCGGAACGCGCCAGCGCAGGCGCGTCGTTGATGCCGTCGCCGACCATGCCGACCCGGTGCCCTTGGGTATAAAGAGCCTCGATAGCCTGCAATTTGTCCCCCGGCAACAGGTCGCCCTTGGCCTCGTCGATGCCGACCTGCGCAGCGATGGCTTGCGCGGTGTGGACGTTATCGCCCGTGAGCATCAGGGTTTTGATGCCCAGCTCATGCAGTTGCCGGATGGCTTCGCGGCTGGACGCTTTTACCGTATCGGCGACGGCGAACAGCGCCAACGGGCCGGACGATTCAAGCAGCAGCACCACCGACTTGCCCTGTTTCTCCAGGGCAAACAGCTTCTCTTCCAGCGCCGGCGAACACAGGCCAAGATCCTCCACCAGACGATGGTTGCCCAAATGGTAGAGCTGGCCGTTGATCTCGCCACGCACACCGCGCCCGCCCACCGCTTCGAAGTTATCCACAATCAGCGTCGCGGTTTGTTTATCCACAGCCGCTTTGGCGATGGCCTGGGAAACCGGGTGATCCGAGCGCCCGGCCAGCGCAGCGGCAATTGCCGGGGCCGATTCGTCGGCGGTCGGGTCAAGCGACTGGTAATCGGTCTGCACCGGTTTGCCGTGGGTGATGGTGCCGGTTTTGTCCAGGGCCAGGTAGTCGAGCTTGTAACCGCCCTCCAGATAGACGCCCCCCTTGACCAGAATGCCTTTGCGCGCCGCCGCCGCGAGGCCGCTGACGATGGTCACCGGCGTGGAAATTACCAGCGCACACGGACAGGCAACCACCAGCAGCACCAGCGCCCGGTATATCCAGTCAAACCACAACGCGCCCATGAACAATGGCGGGATCACCGCTACGGCCAGGGCCAGGACGAACACCGCCGGAGTGTAGATTTTCGAGAAACTGTCGACAAAACGCTGGGTCGGCGCCCGCGCACCCTGGGCTTGCTCGACGGCGTGGATGATACGGGCCAGGGTTGAGTTATCCGCGGCGGCGGTCACCGCATACTCCAGGGAACCGGCCTGATTGATGGTGCCGGCGAACACTTTGTCGCCGACGTTTTTTTCCACCGGCAGACTTTCACCGGTAATCGGCGCCTGATCGATAGTCGACCGGCCGGACAGCACTTCACCGTCCAGGCCGATGCGCTCACCGGGACGGACCCGCACCCGCGCGCCGAGCCCAACGGTTTTGACATCCTGCTCAAGCCAGCTCCCGTCAGACTGCAACACCGTTGCCGTGTCGGGGGTCATCTGCATCAGGCCGCCGATGGCATTGCGCGCGCGGTCGAGGGATCTGGCTTCGATCAACTCGGCCACGGTGAACAGGAACATCACCATGGCCGCTTCCGGCCACTGGCCGATCAGCACCGCGCCGGTCACGGCAATGCTCATCAAGGCGTTGATGTTCAGGTTGCGGTTTTTAAGGGCGATCCAGCCTTTTTTGTAGGTGCCGAGGCCACCACTGAGGATCGAGACCAGTGCGATAACCGCCACCACCCAGTTCGGTGCGGAAGCGGTGAAGTGGATAACTTCCGCCAGCAATGCACCCACACCGGACAGTGCCAGGGGCCACCACGGCTTTTTCCGGGACGCCGGCGTCGGGGTTTCAGCCCCCTGTTCCATTGGCTCGGCCTGCATGCCCAAGGATTTGATGGCCTCGACGATCGGCTCGATACCGGGCAAATCATGGGTCACGCCGAGCACCCGGTTAATCAGATTGAACTCAAGCTGCTGTACCCCGGTCAGTTTACTTAGCTTGTTCTGGATCAGTGTCTGCTCGGTTGGACAGTCCATCGCCTCAATGCGAAAACTGCTCAGCCGGGCCCCGGGCGTTGGCGACTCGCTCAGTTTTATCACCGCGGGTGCAGTCGCCCTGGAAGAACAGCAGGCGTCGTCGTGATCGCCATGGCCATGCTTTTGCAGCGGCTTGAGCTGGTGGCTGTGTTCATGTTCAGCCCCGGGTTTGTGGGAGTGCAGGGAATCGCTCATTGGTTGCGTCCATAAGAGTGCCTGTTGCCAAGTAAAGACCCTGTAGCCACTATAGGGTCAAGCACCGATTCTGGAGTTTTGGAGATTGGCGTCATGAAGATTGGAGAGTTGGCGAAACTCACGGACTGCGCCGTGGAAACGATCCGCTACTACGAGCGCGAGAACCTGCTGCCGGAACCGGCCCGCAGCGACGGCAACTATCGCGTCTATACCCAGGCTCACGCCGAGCGCCTGACCTTCATCCGCAACTGTCGCACCCTCGACATGACGCTCGAAGAAATCCGCAGCCTGCTGGCGTTCCGCGACAGTCCGCAGGACCAGTGCGAAAGCGTCAACGCGTTGATCGACGAGCACATCCACCATGTGAAGGCGCGAATCGACGGCTTGCTGGCCTTGCAGACACAACTGCTCGACCTGCGCCAACGCTGTGGCGAGGGGCCGGGAGTCGATCAATGCGGGATTTTACAGCGGCTGGAAGTGACCGGCGGAGTTGTGGCGACGGAAGTGGAGCATTCACATGTGGGCCGTAGTCACGGCCACTAAGAACACCACCTACCCCCTGTAGGAGCGAGCTTGCTCGCGATGGTCGTGAACGATGACGCGTCTTGTCTGAAAAAACGAGTCGTCCTTGAGTTCATCGCGAGCAAGCTCGCTCCTACAGGGGGATGGCTTGAGGTGTTAAACCGCCATCGGCGCGGTCATCGGCGCGTGGTGTTCGTAGCCTTCCAGCGAAAAATCACCCGGCTCCACCAGCTCCAGCCATTCCGGCTGGTAAACGCCAGTCTTGGCAAACTCCGGCACACGGTCGGAAATCACCAGTTTCGGCATCGGGAACGGCTCGCGCTTGAGCTGCTCGCTGAGCATGTCCAGGTGGTTCTCGTAGACGTGCGCATCGCCGATGAAATAGGTGAACCAGCGCGGCGTGTAGCCGGTCAGGCGCCCGATCAGGCTCAGCAGTGCGGCACCTTCGGTCAGGTTGAACGGCGTGCCCAGGCCCAGGTCGTTGGAGCGGATGTAGAGAGTCAGGGAGATCTCTTTGGTCTCGACATTCGGGTGGAACTGGTAGAGCAGGTGGCACGGCGGCAGGGCCATTTCATCGAGCTGGGCGCAGTTCCAGCCGTGGAACAGGATACGGCGGCTGCCCGGGTCCTTGATGATGGTATCGACGCACTGGCGGACCTGGTCGATGGCTTTGTACAGCACCACGTAGGCCTGTCCGTCTTCTTCACCTTCGGCGATCTGGCGATAGCCTTGCTTCAGGGTCTGCTCGATGGCGGCCTGGTTGCTGACCGGGATCTGCTTGTACGCCGGCCATTTGCGCCATTGCACGCCGTAGATCTCGCCGAGGTCGTCTTCACCCTGGCGGAACGGGTTGGCCAGCCACTGGGCGTTTTCGTTGGCGTTCTGGTCCCAGACCTTGCAGCCCAACGCACGGAATTCGGCAGCGTTGTTCACGCCACGCAGGAATCCGCACATTTCGCCAATGGCCGATTTGAACGCCATCTTGCGCGTGGTGATCGCCGGGAAACCTTCCTGCAGGTCATAACGCAGCATCGCACCGGGAAAACTGATGGTGTTCACGCCGGTACGGTTGGCCTGCTTGGTGCCGTTCTTGATGACGTGGGCGACCAGTTCGAGATATTGCTTCATGAGTTACCTGTGTCCTTGAACCCGCAGCCATCGCTGCGGGGTTCGAATTTTATACGGCTGCCGCTGGAGTTGCCGGGGCGCGGTGATACGCCAGCCAGATCAGGACCAGTCCGCCGACGATCATCGGCAGGCACAGCACCTGGCCCATGGTCAGCCAGTTCCAGGCCAGATAGCCCAATTGCGCGTCCGGCACTCGGACGAACTCGACGATGAAACGGAAGATGCCGTAGAACAGCGCAAACATCCCGGAGACCGCCATGGTCGGCCGCGGCTTGCGCGAGAACAACCAGAGGATCAGGAACAGCGCTACGCCTTCGAGGGCGAACTGGTACAGCTGCGACGGGTGACGCGGCAACTGCGCCGGGTCACTGAACGGCGGGAAGATCATCGCCCACGGCACGTCGGTCGGCTTGCCCCACAGCTCGGCGTTGATGAAGTTGCCGATACGCCCGGCACCCAGGCCAATCGGCACCATCGGCGCAACGAAGTCCATCAGTTGGAAGAACGACTTGTTGTTCTTCTTGCCGAACCACAACGCCGCCAGCATCACGCCGATGAAACCGCCGTGGAACGACATGCCGCCCTTCCACACTTCGAAAATCAGCGTCGGGTTGGCAAGGTAAGCGCTCAGATCGTAGAACAGCACATAACCCAGTCGCCCGCCGACGATCACCCCCATCGACATCCAGAACACCATGTCGGAGAGTTTTTCCTTGGTCCAGGTCGGGTCGAAGCGGTTCATGCGGCGGGACGCCAGCAGCCAGGCGCCGCCGATGCCGATCAGGTACATCAGACCGTACCAGTGGATTTTCAGCGGACCGATGGCCAGGGCCACCGGGTCGATCTGCGGGTAAGGCAGCATTGCGACTCCTCGTTAGAGTTCAAATCTTAAAAATTCCCGGGCGACGCTGCCACCTCAGGATTAAGCCAGGATTGCGCTGCCCGTCAGAGCAGATGCTTCAGACTAGAAAGTTCAGACCGACGCAGAACAGCAAAGCGGCAAACAGCCTTTTCAGCAACTTCGGCGACAACCTGTGAGCCAATCGCGCACCCAAGCGGGCGAACACCATGCTGGTCAGGGCAATGCCCAGCAGCGCCGGCAAATAAATGAAACCCAGACTATGGGCCGGGAGCAACGGATCGTGCCAGCCCAAAATCATGAAACTTAATGCACTGGCCAGGGCAATCGGCAGACCGCAGGCCGATGAGGTGGCCACGGCTTGCTGCATCGGCACGCTGCGCCAGGTCAGGAACGGCACGGTCAACGAACCGCCGCCAATGCCAAAAATCGCCGAAGCCCAGCCAATCACGCTGCCGGCCACGGTCAGACCGAGTTTACCCGGCACGGTTCGGCTGGCCTTGGGTTTGAGGTCCAGTGTCAATTGCGCAGCGATCACCAACGCGAACACGCCGATGATTTTCTGCAGGTTCGGTCCGGAAATCGCCTCGGCGGTCAGTGCGCCGAACCCGGCACCGATCAGAATGCCGACGGTCATCCATACGAAGATCGGCCAACGCACGGCGCCTCGGCGGTGATGCTCACGGACCGCGTTGACCGAGGTGAAGATAATCGTCGCCAGGGAGGTACCCACTGCCAGATGCGTGAGGATCGATGGATCGAACCCTTGCGCTTTGAAACTGAACACCAGCACCGGAACGATAATGATCCCGCCGCCTACCCCGAACAGCCCGGCCAGCACGCCTGCGCAGGCGCCGAGCGCCAGATAGAGCAGAAATTCCATGGTCGTTCCCGCTCGCCTCCCCAAAACCGGAGCGGCATGGTAACGGATGCATGGCCTCAAGCTCCACTGTGCAAGGCGATGGATCGATGAGCGATGTCTGCGTAGAGTGGGCAAAAAACACACAAGGACAGCCTTATGTGCCTGATTGTTTTTGCCTGGCGCCCGGGTCATGCCCAGCCGCTGGTCGTGGCGGCCAATCGCGATGAGTTCTACGCCCGCCCCAGCCTGCCGCTGGCGCAATGGCCCGAAGCGCCCCAGGTGTACGCCGGACGCGACCTGGAGGCCGGTGGTACCTGGCTCGGTGTCGGTGCCAACGGACGCTTTGCCGCGCTGACCAACATTCGCGATCCCCAGCAGCCACCGGGGCGCAGGTCTCGTGGAGAACTGGTGGCGCGGTTTCTCACCGGGGAAGTATCGATTGATGATTATTTGAGCGACGTTGTCGCACGTTCGTCGGAATATGGCGGCTTTAACCTGCTGGTCGGCAATGCCAACGAACTCTGGCACTTCAATGCCCGGGAATCTGGGCCTGTGATGTTGCCTGCCGGGGTTCATGGGCTGTCGAACGCCGGGCTGGATACGCCCTGGCCGAAACTGCTCAAGGCCAAAGCGGCGTTGAGCGAGGTGCTGGACGATCCGCAGCCTCAAGCATTGCTGGCGTTATTGAGCGATTCGCAGCAAGCACCGTTTGCCGAGTTGCCGGATACGGGGGTCGGCTTGGCCACCGAGACACTGCTATCGAGTGTGTTTATCGCCAGTCAGAGTTACGGGACTCGGGCCAGTACGGCGTTGATCGTGCAGGCGGATGGGACGCGGCATCTGGTCGAACGCAGTTTCGGGCCGTTTGGCGGGCATTTGGGGGAAGTGGAAATCAGGCTTTAGTTTTTTGTTGCCTGTACTGGCCCCATCGCGAGCAAGCTCGCTCCCACAGTGGACTTGTGCAGGTTCACTGCTTTGTGAACAACACAAAACCCTGTGGGAGCGAGCTTGCTCGCGAAGAGGCCGTCAGCGTTTTAGAGGGCCTTGATCGCCCCCGGATTGATCATCCGCGCCAGCCCGAGGTTTTTCAGCGCCAGTTGCAACGAACTGTGGATCACTTGCGGGTTGTCGATGGTCATCAGTTCCGCCAGCAATTCCCTGGCCTTGCTCAGGTTGATCTGGCGCAGCATCCACTTCACTTTCGGCAAGTTGGTGGCGTTCATCGACAAGCTGTCGAAACCCATCGCCATCAACAGCACGGCCGCCGCCGGGTCACCGGCCATTTCACCGCAGATGCTCACCGGCTTGCCTTCGGCATGGGCGTCGCGCACCACGTTTTGCAGGGCTTGCAGCACCGCCGGGTGCAGGTAGTCATAGAGGTCGGCGACCCGCGGGTTGTTTCGGTCCACGGCCAACAGGTACTGGGTCAGGTCGTTGGAACCAACGGAGAGGAAGTCCACCTGCCGCGCCAGTTCCTTGGTCTGATAAACAGCGGCCGGGATCTCGATCATCACGCCAATCGGCGGCATCGGCACGTCGCAGCCTTCGTCGCGCACTTCGCCCCAGGCGCGGTGGATCAGGTGCAGCGCTTCTTCCAATTCATGAGTACCGGAGATCATCGGCAGCAGAATGCGCAGGTTGTTCAAGCCTTCGCTGGCCTTGAGCATGGCACGGGTCTGCACCAGGAAGATTTCCGGGTGGTCGAGGGTGACGCGAATGCCGCGCCAGCCGAGGAACGGGTTGTCTTCCTTGATCGGGAAGTACGACAGCGACTTGTCGCCGCCGATGTCCAGAGTACGCATGGTCACCGGTTGCGGGTGGAACGCGGCCAGTTGTTCGCGGTAGATCGCCAGTTGTTCCTTTTCGCTCGGGAAACGCTGGTTGATCATGAATGGCACTTCGGTGCGGTACAGGCCGACACCTTCGGCTCCGCGCTTCTGCGCGCGCGCCACATCCGCCAGCAGGCCGGTGTTGACCCACAACGGCATGCGGTGGCCATCGACCGTGATACACGGCAGATCGCGCAGCGCATCCAGCCCGAGGGCCAGTTGTTTTTCTTCCTCGACCACTTCGGCGAACTGCTTGCGCAGCACGTCACTCGGGTTGGTGTAGACCTCGCCGTGGTAGCCGTCGACGATCATCTGGATGCCGTCGACCTTGGAGTACGGCAGGTCGACCAGACCCATCACGGTCGGGATACCCATGGCGCGGGCGAGGATGGCGACGTGGGAGTTACCGGAACCGAGCACCGACACCAGACCGACCAGCTTGCCTTCCGGCACCTCGCCGAGCATCGCCGGCGTCAGTTCTTCGCTGACCAGGATGGTGTTGTCGGGGTAGACCAGGGTTTGCTGGCGCTCTTCCTGCAAATAGGCCAGCAAGCGCCGACCGAGGTCCTTGACGTCCGAGGCACGCTCGCGCAGGTAAGCGTCGTCCATCAATTCGAAACGGTTGACGTGATCGGTGACCACCTGACGCAGCGCGCCCTGGGCCCACTGGCCGGTCTTGATCACGGTGGTGACTTCGCTGCCCAGCGCGGCATCGTCGAGCATCATCAGGTAGACGTCGAACAAGGCCCGCTCTTCCGGGCGCAACTGCGTGGCAAGCTTGGTGGACAACGCGCGCATGTCGGCGCGCACGCCTTCGATGGCGGTCTTGAACAGCCCGAGTTCGGCGTCGATGTCAGAGATGGTCTTGTCCGGCACCACGTCCAGATCGGCCGGTGGCAGCATGACCACTGCCGTACCGACCGCCGCACCCGGTGAACCCGGCACGCCGACGAACTTGGCTTCCTGGATGCCCTTGCCCTGACGACCGAGGCCACGGATCGAACCGGTGGCTTCGGCGTGGGCAATAACGCCGGCGAGCTGCGCGCTCATGGTCACGAGGAAGGCTTCTTCACCCTCATCGAACTGGCGACGCTCCTTTTGCTGGATGACCAACACGCCGACGACGCGACGGTGGTGAATGATCGGCGCGCCGAGGAACGACGCGAAACGCTCTTCACCGGTTTCGGCGAAGTAGCGGTAGCGCGGGTGGTCCGCGGCGTTTTCGAGGTTCAGGGGTTCTTCGCGCGTGCCGACCAGGCCGACCAGACCTTCATTGGGCGCCATGCTGACCTTGCCGATCGAGCGCTTGTTCAAGCCCTCGGTGGCCATCAGCACGAAACGGTTGGTCTCGGGATCAAGCAGGTAGACCGAGCAGACCTGGCTGCCCATGGCCTCTTTGACGCGCAACACAATAATCCCCAACGCCGCCTTGAGATCCTTGGCGGAGTTAACTTCCTGGACGATCTTGCGCAGCGTATTGAGCATGGCTCGGGGTCGAACTCCGTCGTCAGTCGCGCGCTAAAAGGCGCGGGGCAAGCTCTTTGAGAGCGCGTCGATACACCTCGCGCTTGAATGTCACCACCTGGCCCAACGGATACCAATAGCTGACCCAGCGCCAGCCATCGAACTCCGGTTTACCGGTCAAATCCATCCGCACCCGCTGCTCGTTGGAGATCAGGCGCAGGAGAAACCATTTCTGCTTCTGGCCGATGCACAGCGGTTGGCTGTGGGTACGCACCAGACGTTGCGGCAAACGATAGCGCAACCAGCCCCGGGTGCAGGCGAGAATTTCAACATCTTCGCGCTCCAGGCCTACTTCTTCGTTCAACTCGCGGTACAAGGCGTCTTCCGGCGTCTCTTCGGGGTTGATTCCCCCCTGCGGAAACTGCCAGGCATCTTGATTGATTCGGCGAGCCCATAGCACCTGGCCGGCGTCATTCGTCAGAATGATCCCGACATTGGGGCGAAAACCATCGGGGTCGATCACGGCAACAACCTCGCAAACGCATGTCGCCGCATTGTTCCACAAAGGTTGTTAAGGCGGCAACGAAGGTTCCTACCTTATGTGCACTCTTGTGAAAAGACCGTATTCTTGTCGCCTTTTTACTGACTTTTCAGCGGGTAACTGTAATGCGCCTGGCTTTATTCGATTTGGACAACACCCTTCTGGGCGGTGACAGCGATCACGCCTGGGGCGATTACCTGTGCGAGCGCGGCTTTCTTGATGCCGTCGCCTACAAGGCACGCAACGATGCGTTCTACCAGGATTACCTGGCCGGCAAACTGGATAACGCGGCTTACCTGAACTTCTGCCTGGAAGTCCTTGGCCGCACCGAAATGGCCACGCTGGATCAGTGGCACAGCGATTACATGCGCGACTGCATCGAGCCGATCTTGCTGCCCAAGGCGATCGAACTGCTGGCCAAACACCGCGCGGCCGGCGACAAACTGGTGATCATCACTGCCACCAACCGCTTCGTTACCGGACCGATCGCCGAGCGCCTGGGCGTCGAAACCCTGATCGCCACCGAATGCGAAATGCTCGACGGCCGCTACACCGGGCGCAGCACCGATGTGCCGTGCTTCCGTGAAGGCAAGGTGACGCGGTTGAATCGCTGGCTGGAGGAAACCGGGTATACGCTGGATGACAGCTACTTCTATAGCGACTCGATGAATGATTTGCCGTTGCTGGAGCTGGTGGCTAATCCGATCGCTGTCGATCCTGATTCGAATCTGCGGGCCGAGGCCGAGAAGCGCGGCTGGCCGGTGATTTCGTTGCGCGATTGATATCGCCTTACTGTAGGAGCGAGCTTGCTCGCGAAAAACTCAAGATCGCTGCGGGGCGTCAGGCGCCCCGCGTTATCGTTAACGCCCATCGCGAGCAGGCTCGCTCCTACACCGGCTTGGCACCCATCAACCCGGCAATGGCAACAAAACAGACAAAACTGAACAATGCCAGGGCAAAGGTGAATTTCCCCACAGCACCCGGCGCCTTGCGCAGCTTG
Organism: Pseudomonas sp. Pseusp10; assembly: GCF_059492225.1. Lineage (NCBI taxonomy): Bacteria > Pseudomonadati > Pseudomonadota > Gammaproteobacteria > Pseudomonadales > Pseudomonadaceae > Pseudomonas > Pseudomonas sp. Pseusp10. The sequence continues at coordinate 318,812 of NZ_CP168528.1, forward strand.
TTCAGCCGCACCAGCAACCAGAACCACGCCAGCGCCGCAACGGTGTACAACACGCTGGACGCCAGCAACCAGGTCTGACCCAACGGCCAGCCCACCAGATGCACCATCCACCAGCCGGTAAACGGCATGCTCAGCAGCGCCAGCCCCATCAGCAGCCAGATAAACACCCTTGGCCGCTGCAAGGTGCGACTACCCGCCGTCGCGTCACCTTTGCGCCGCGCAAGCAACACCCAGATTCCCAGACCCAGCGCACAAGCCAGCAGTACGACAGTTGCCACCATGTGCGCCGCTTTCAGGGCAGTTAACGTTTCCATTGTCAGTTTTCCTTATTGCCTGCCCAACAGCGTAGCCGCTCAGCCAAGAAACAGCTGATAGGCCGGGTTGTCGCTTTCGTCCCAGTACGGGTAACCGATTTCTTCCAGCGCCGCCGGCACCAGATGGCGCTCGTCGTGGGGTACTTGCAGGCCCGCGACGACCCGGCCATCTGCCGCGCCATGGTTGCGGTAGTGGAACATCGAAATGTTCCAGCGCCCGCCGAGCTTGTTGAGGAAGTTGAACAGCGCCCCCGGACGCTCCGGGAATTCGAAACGCAGGATCACTTCATCGACCACATGCGCCGCTCGCCCGCCCACCATGTGGCGGATGTGCAGCTTGGCCAGCTCGTTGTCGGTCAGGTCCAGCACCGGGAAACCTTGCTCGCTCAGGCTGGCGATCAACGCGCTGCGCGGGTCGTTTTCCGGGTGGGTCTGCACGCCGACAAAGATGTGCGCTTCGCTGCCAGTGTTGTAGCGGTAGTTGAATTCGGTGATCTGGCGCTTGCCGATGGCCTCGCAGAACGCCTTGAAGCTGCCCGGCTTCTCGGGAATGGTCACAGCGATGATGGCTTCGCGGCCCTCGCCCAACTCCGCACGCTCGGCGACGTGGCGCAGGCGATCGAAGTTGACGTTGGCCCCGGAGTCGATGGCCACGAAGGTCTGGCCACTGACGCCGCGCTGCTCGACATACTTCTTGATCCCGGCCACGCCCAAGGCGCCGGCAGGTTCGGTGATCGATCGGGTATCGTCGTAGATGTCCTTGATGGCGGCGCAGATTTCGTCGGTGCTGACGGTGATCACTTCATCGACATGATCTTTGCAGATGTCGAACGTGTGCTGACCGATCTGGGCCACTGCCACACCGTCGGCGAAGATGCCCACAGTCGGCAACACCACACGCTCGCCCGCCGCCATGGCGGCTTGCAGGCAATTGGAGTCATCCGGCTCGACGCCGATGATCTTGATGTCCGGGCGCAGGTACTTGACGTACGCTGCGATGCCGGCGATCAGGCCGCCGCCGCCCACCGGAACGAAAATCGCATCCAGTGGCTGAGGGTGCTGGCGCAGAATCTCCATGGCCACGGTGCCCTGCCCGGCAATGGTGTGGGGATCGTCGTAGGGGTGGATGTAGACGTAGCCCTTTTCGTCGACCAGTTTCAGCGAGTAGGCCAGGGCTTCCGGGAACGAATCGCCGTGCAGCACCACTTTGCCGCCACGGGAGCGCACGCCTTCGACCTTGATTTCCGGGGTGGTCTTGGGCATGACGATGGTCGCTTTCACGCCCAACACCTTCGCCGCCAGAGCCAGGCCTTGCGCGTGATTGCCCGCCGACGCGGTGACGACACCACGTGCACGCTCTTCGTCGCTCAACTGTGTCAGCTTGTTGTAGGCGCCGCGAATCTTGAACGAGAACACCGGCTGCAAGTCTTCGCGCTTGAGCCAAATGCTGTTGCCCAGCCGCTCGGAGAGCTGGCGGGCAGTCTGCAATGGGGTTTCTACGGCAACGTCATAAACGCGCGAGGTGAGGATCTTTTTGACGTACTGTTCAAGCATCGGAAAGCATCACTGAGCGGGTTGGGCAGGACCAAGGAGTCTAACCCGGCTTTCAGTTACACGACCACCTGTTGTAGGAGCGAGCTTGCTCGCGAAAAACGCAATGGCACCGCTGAACATCTATTTTCACGCGTTATCGTTCACGACCATCGCGAGCAAGCTCGCTCCTACAGGGAACGGTCACGAACCGCCAATCGGGCAATGACCTTCCCCGCCCCGAAGCCTATAATGCCGGCCTTTCGTTCCCTCCTCGGCACCTCGGAGCCCGCATGAACCAGGATCAACTCAAACAGGCAGTGGCTCAGGCCGCCGTCGACTTCATCCTTCCGAAACTCGACGACAAGAGCATTGTCGGGGTCGGCACCGGCTCCACCGCCAACTGCTTCATCGACGCCCTGGCCCGGCACAAGGGTGCATTCGATGGCGCCGTCGCCAGTTCCGAAGCCACCGCCGCGCGCCTCAAGGGCCACGGGATTCCGGTGTACGAACTGAACACCGTCAGCGACCTGGAGTTTTATGTCGACGGCGCCGATGAAAGCGACGAACACCTGAACCTGATCAAGGGCGGCGGCGCTGCCCTGACCCGCGAGAAGATTGTCGCGGCCGTGGCCAAGACCTTCATCTGCATCGCCGACGCGAGCAAACTGGTACCGGTCCTCGGTACTTTCCCGTTGCCGGTGGAAGTGATCCCGATGGCCCGCAGCCACGTCGCCCGCGAGCTGGTGAAGCTCGGCGGCGACCCGGTTTACCGCGAAGGCGTGCTGACCGACAACGGCAACATCATCCTCGACGTGTTCAACATGCAGATCACCAACCCGGTGGAACTGGAGACGCAAATCAATGCGATCGTCGGCGTGGTCACCAACGGTTTGTTCGCGGCCCGTCCGGCGGATTTGCTGTTGCTGGGTACAAGCGAAGGCGTGAAGACACTGCGCGCCCAATAAGCCAACCTGCCCACCTGTTTGCGGGCAGATGAAATACCTGTGGGAGCGAGCTTGCTCGCGATAGCGGACAGTCGGTTGAAATCAATCTCGACTGATACACCGCTATCGCGAGCAGGCTCGCTCCCACATTTACTTTGTGGTGCTGGTTAGAGTTGTGTTGGTTTTTTGAACACGTAAAACAGGTTCGGCTCACTGACCAGATACATCGTACCGTCGTCATCCATGGCAATCCCTTCCGCTTGCGGCACGTTTTTTTGCAACCCCTGGTGCCACTTGCTCAGGGACATGGTGCTCAGCGGGCGCCCATCCACATCCAGCTCCAGAATCAACCGCGATTCATCCGACAGCGCCAACAAATGCCCGCTGCGCTCGTCGTATTGCAGGCTCGACAGGTCGCGCACGAACATCCCGGCATCACGCTTGGGGTTGTTGATCACGTGCACCGAGTAGGATTCTTCGGGATTGAAGCGCGGAAAACCGTGCACCTCGTAGATCAACATCGGGTCGCGCTCCTTGGCGACGAACAGGCGCTTGCCCCGCGAATCGTAAGCCAGACCCTCGAAGCCCTTGTTGGTGCCCATGTGTACGCCAATGCTCATCTGCTCCGCGTCTGCTGCATCGACGAAGACGGTGTCCTGCTCCAGATGAATCTTGATCAGCCGTTGCTCGCTTTCATCAGCGACCACATAGGTGTCCGCACTGATGAATTCCACCGCCTCCGGATCGCCGAAACCGACCAGCGCCACACGGCGCAAAACCTTGCCGTCGAGGGACAACTCGATCAATTCGCTGCGTTTGTTGGTGACGGTGAACAGGCTTTTGCGCACCGGGTCGTAGGTCAACGCTGAAACGTCGTCAGTCAGGCCATCGATCACCTGCGCTTCGGTCACGACCTGGTATTGGTCCAGCCCCATCGACCGGGAATTCACCGGCTGCCACAGCGCGTGCACATTGAACCACGCGCGCTCGAACAGGCGCTGGTACTGGGCGATCACTGTCAACGCGATCAGCAAGACCACCGACAGGATCAGAATCAGAAATTTTGGGCGGGCAAATCGATGCATTCGGACGGGCTCGAGTCAAAACAGGCGGATGAAATATCACGCCTGTCTGAACTGAAGCTTAATGGTCACTGACCCGATCCTACAACCGAGCGCAGGAAATCCTGCAAATCGTAAACGTCAGTGCTGTTTTTCGAAGCGATAAAACAGGTTCGGCTCACTTACCACGTACAGCGTGCCTGCCTCATCCATAGCCACGCCTTCAGCACGGGGAATGGTATTTTTCAGGCCATTGAAGCCACGCAGCAGGGTGATGAAACTGACCTGCTCACCCTGCTTGTCCAGCTCCAGCAACAGGTGCGATTCGGCGGACAGTACCAGCATGTGGCCGGTCCGCGGGTCGATGGCCAGTGCCGACAGGTTGCGCATGTCCAGTGCATGACTGGCCAGCCTCAGCTTGTCGCCGGTCAGAACCTTGCCGTCACCTTTCCAGGCAAACAATGCCGGCGGACGCTCTTCGCCCAACACCAGTTGCTGATTACGAGGATCCCAGGTGACACCCTCAAAAGCCTTGTTCTGGTCTTTCGAAGGCCCAAGGTCGTATTTCGGGAAATCGGCGATGTTCAGTTCGCGGGTGTCGGCATCAACCTTGACGATAGCGATCAGATGCTCGCGCTCATCGACGATGGCCAGTCGGCCGTCGCCCAGCACGGTGACGCCCTCGGGGTTGCTCCAGCCGACCAATGGCATTTTGCGCAGCACGTCGCCCTGCAATGTCAGCTCGACCAGGAAGGGGTTTTTGCCCATGACCGAAAACAGGGTCTTGGTCTGGGGGTCGTAGGCCAGATCCGATGCTTCGTCCTTCTCCATGCCCGGCAACGGCTTGGCATCGATCACCACCCGGTAGTCCGGAAGCCAGATGCTCGCCTGGCGCTCGGCCGGACTCTTGAATTGCTCTTTCACCCAGAGCACGCCTCGCGCATCCCAATGCATGGCAAATGCGACGCCGTAGGCGACAACGGCCACCAATAGAAGCCAGATGTACCAACGCAGGGCGAAGCGCGAGCGGCGGGCAGGTTCAAGCGTGGAAAGCGGAGGAGTGGCCATCGGGGAATGCGTTCCAGAAATTCAGGCTAGGGGGTAATAGCACAGTTTGGGGCCGGTTCAGAGACCGAAGGTCCTGAAATTATCCAGACAGGATGTGAAAAAAACGGGAAATGACAGGATGGAACCGTGTGGAATCCGAACTGCAGCCCACCAAATATTACTGTGGGAGCGAGCTTGCTCGCGATTGCGGTGTGTCATTCAACATCTCTGTTGCCTGACACGGCCTCATCGCGAGCAAGCTCGCTCCCACAGGGCTTGGCAGTACCTGGACTAGCGAACGCTGCTGGTAAACCGGCTGGCGCCCGGCAACTCCAGAACGATCTCGTCACCGACATTCAGCGGACCGACACCCACTGGCGTGCCGGTGAGGATCACGTCCCCGGCCTGCAGCGAGAAGCAGCCGGCCATGTGCTGGATCATCGGCACGATCGGGTTGAGCATTGCACTGCTGTTGCCGTCCTGGCGCACTTCACCGTTGATGGTCAGGCGGATGCCAATGTCGGTCAGGTCGGCAAATGTGCTGCCGGATACGAACGGAGCAATCACTGCCGCACCGTCGAAGGACTTGGCGATTTCCCAAGGCAATCCCTTGGATTTCAGCTCGGCCTGCTTGTCGCGCAGGGTAAGGTCCAGGGCCGGGGCGAAACCGGAGATGGCGTCGAGCACTTCTTCACGGCTCGGTTTGGTCGACAACGGCTTGCCGATCAAGACCGCGATTTCCGCTTCGTAATGCACCGAACCGCGCTCGGTCGGAATGCTGAATCCGCCTTCCAGCGGCACAACACAACTGCCCGGCTTGATGAACAGCAGTGGCTCGGTCGGCACCGGGTTGTCCAGTTCCTTGGCGTGTTCGGCGTAGTTACGGCCGATGCAAACCACTTTCCCCAGCGGGAAATGAATGCGCGTACCGTCGACATACTGGTGCTGATAGCTCATTACCGACTCCTGTTTCGTTGGCACTTGAGTTAGAAAATCAAACAGCGAAAATCTTGCCCGGGTTCATGATGCCGTTCGGGTCGAACACCGCTTTGACCGCCTTCATGTACTCGATCTCAGCCGGCGAACGGCTGTAGGTCAAGTAGTCACGCTTGGTCATGCCCACGCCGTGCTCGGCGGAGATCGAACCGTTGTACTTCTCGACGGTTTCGAACACCCACTTGTTCACGGTGGCGCACTTGGCGAAGAACTCGTCCTTGCTCAGGTTATCCGGCTTGAGGATGTTCAAGTGCAGGTTGCCGTCGCCGATGTGGCCGAACCAGACGATTTCGAAGTCCGGGTAGTGTTCGCCGACAATCGCGTCGATTTCCTTCAGGAACGCCGGGACTTTCGATACGGTGACCGAGATGTCGTTCTTGTACGGCGTCCAGTGGGAAATGGTTTCGGAGATGTATTCGCGCAGTTTCCACAGGTTCTGCAGCTGGGTTTCGCTCTGGCTCATCACGCCATCCAGCACCCAGCCTTGCTCAACGCAGTGCTCGAAGGTTTCCAGGGCATGGTTGGCCACTTCTTCGGTGGTCGCTTCGAATTCCAGCAGTGCGTAGAACGGGCAGTCGGATTCGAACGGCGCCGGGACATCGCCACGGGCCATGACCTTGGCCAGGGCTTTGTCGGAGAAGAATTCGAAGGCGGTCAGGTCGAGTTTGCTCTGGAAGGCGTGCAGCACCGGCATGATCGAGTCGAAATCGGCGGTGCCGAGAACCATCGCGGTGAGGTTTTTCGGCGCACGGTCCAGGCGCATGGTCGCCTCGACCACGAAACCGAGGGTGCCTTCGGCGCCAATGAACAGCTGACGCATGTCGTAGCCGGTGGCGTTCTTGATCAGGTCGCGGTTCAGCTCCAGCACGTCGCCCTTGCCGGTGACCACTTTCATGCCGGCGACCCAGTTACGGGTCATGCCGTAGCGAATCACCTTGATCCCGCCGGCATTGGTGCCGATATTGCCGCCAATCTGACTGGAACCGGCCGAAGCGAAGTCCACCGGGTAGTACAGGCCTTTTTCTTCGGCCACGTTCTGCAGGTGCTCAGTGACCACGCCCGGCTGGCAAACGGCCGTGCGGTCAGTGAGGTTCACGTCGAGGATCTGGTTCATGTAGTCGAAGGACACGACCACTTCGCCATTGGCCGCCACCGCTGCTGCGGAAAGGCCGGTGCGACCACCGGACGGCACCAGCGCCACCTTGTGTTTATTGGCCCACAGGACAATGGCCTGGACCTGCTCAGTGGTCTTGGGGAACACGATGGCGGTCGGGGCCGGGGCGAAATGCTTGGTCCAATCCTTTCCGTAAGCATTCAGGGAGTCGGCATCGGTCAGCACCTTGCCAGGCTCAACCAGGGTCTTCAGCTCTTCAATCAGGGCAGGATTGGTCATCGACAGAACTCTCGAACAATTCATGGTCATCCTGAGAACGCTTCACGTCGCAGGAATGAGTGTTTAGCGGGGCGCATATGCTAGCATACCGACCCCGCAGCATAGTGCCCAACGGCTATTCTGCGGCGACGGCTGTCATGCCGCTCGGGTCAGCGTCTGTTGACCATTTCCTGCCATTTTTCTCCGGGATACAGGTTTACGCAGATGAGCAAGACTTCTCTCGATAAGAGCAAGATCAAGTTCCTTCTTCTCGAAGGCGTCCACCAATCGGCTGTCGACGTCCTCAAGGCGGCGGGCTACACCAGCATCGAGTACCTCACAGGTTCTCTGCCGGAAGCCCAGCTCAAGGAAAAGATCGCTGATGCTCACTTCATCGGCATTCGCTCCCGCACTCAACTGACCGAAGAGATCTTCGATCACGCGAAGAAGCTCGTGGCTGTAGGGTGTTTCTGCATCGGCACCAACCAGGTCGACCTGGATGCGGCCCGCGAACGCGGCATCGCGGTGTTCAACGCACCGTACTCCAACACCCGTTCCGTAGCGGAGCTGGTGCTGGCCGAAGCGATCCTGCTGCTGCGCGGTATCCCTGAGAAGAACGCTTCCTGCCACCGTGGCGGCTGGATCAAGAGCGCGGCCAACTCCTTCGAAATCCGTGGCAAGAAGCTGGGTATCGTCGGTTACGGCTCGATCGGTACTCAACTGTCGGTCCTGGCGGAAGGCCTGGGCATGCAGGTGTACTTCTACGACACCATCACCAAGCTGCCACTGGGTAACGCTACTCAGGTAGGCAACCTGCACGAGCTGCTGGCGATGTCTGACATCGTTTCGCTGCACGTACCGGAAACCGCCGCCACCCAGTGGATGATGGGCGAGAAAGAAATCCGCGCTATCAAGAAAGGCGGCATCCTGATCAACGCCGCCCGCGGCACCGTGGTCGAGCTGGACGCCCTGGCGGACGCGATCAAGGACAAGCACCTGATCGGCGCGGCCATCGACGTATTCCCGGTGGAGCCACGCTCCAACGACGAAGAGTTCGAAAGCCCGCTGCGTGGCCTGGACAACGTGATCCTGACCCCGCACATCGGTGGCTCCACCGCCGAAGCCCAGGCCAACATCGGTCTGGAAGTCGCGGAAAAACTGGTCAAGTACAGCGACAACGGTACTTCGGTATCGTCCGTGAACTTCCCGGAAGTGGCCCTGCCGGCTCACCCTGGCAAGCACCGCCTGCTGCACATCCACGAGAACATCCCGGGTGTGATGAGCGAGATCAACAAGGTCTTCGCCGAAAACGGCATCAACATCTCCGGCCAGTTCCTGCAGACCAACGAGAAGGTCGGCTACGTGGTGATCGACGTCGACGCCGAGTACTCGGACCTGGCGCAAGAGAAGCTGCAACACGTCAACGGCACTATCCGTAGTCGTGTGTTGTTCTGATCACGACCTGAGCGACAAAAAAGGGAGCCTTCGGGCTCCCTTTTTCATTCACGCAACAAGGTCACTTGACGTTGACCGTGATCTTCTTGGAAACGATCGGTGGATCGAACGGTATGTGGTTGCTATCGCCCAGTTCAAGCTGCAGGGTGTGCTTGCCCGGCGTGAGCGTTATTTCCGCCTGGGTCTGCGCACCGCCGAAATGCAGGTGGTTGGCATCCTTGGGGATCGGCACACCGGCGGCTGGCAGCTCATCGACGTCGATCAGCACGTGGTGATGACCGGTGTTCTTGGTGGTATCGCCCGCCGGTGCCAGGGCAATGTTCTCGACCGCGAATTTGACGAGGACTGTCTGTGGGATCGTCGCGCCGTCTTTGGGAGTAACGATGGACACTTCGGCGCCTTTCGGAGCCGGCGTGGCAGCACTGGCCAGCACTGAAACACCCATCAACAGGCCAGCCAAAGCAGCTCGTGACATAAAGGTTTTCATTATCTTCTCCAGTTTTTCCGTAAAATTCGCGTGGTCATGACAACTTCATGGTCATTTGTTGTCGAAGGCACTCGACAACCATAGCAAAGCGAGCCTGAATCAGAGGGTCCGCGATAATAAATTCAAAGGAGTGACCATGCGCTTTCTGCCTGGCCTGATCTGCCTGCTACCCCTTTTGAGCCCTTTGGCTCACGCCGAACTGATTGATGACGTCAACGACAGGGGTGAATTGCGCATTGCTGTTGAAGCCAACACCCCCCCATTCAACTTCAAGGATGACGACAAACTCACCGGCTTCGAAGTCGAGCTGGGCCAACTGCTGGCAAGTGAACTCGATGTCCGGGCCGACTTTGTCGTCACCGACGGCAGCGATCTGCTGACCGGTGTCGAAAGTGGCAAGTACGACATCGCCATCAACCACATAGCAGTGACCCCCGATCTCAAGGATCGTTTCGACTTCAGCGAACCCTATATTCAAACCAATGCGCAATTGATCGCGCAGAAAGAAGAGCCGCGCTCCATTCTGCTGGTGCAGTCGTTGACGGAAGAGAAGCCCAAATCCGACCCGGCCGTGAGCCTGGCGATTCCGTTTCAGAAGGGCAATCCGGCGTTCCATGCCAGCCTGGAGAACGCCTTGCAGCGGATCAAGGAGGATGGTCGGCTGCAAGCGCTGGAGCAGAAGTGGCTGGGGGTGGATGCGGGTGTGGTGCCAAAGCTGCAGAACTGAAGTAAATGCAGAACCTGTGGGAGCGAGCTTGCTCCGGGCGGCGTTCCGACGATGGCGGCCTGACATTCAACATCAATGTTGACTGGACTGGCCTCATCGCGAGCAAGCTCGCTCCCACAGGGTTTTGTGTCGGCTGTCAGTTCAGCATTGCCAACGCCTGCGCTGCCTGCGGCAACTCCAGCTCACTGAATACCTGCACGCCATGGCGCTTGAGCAGCGCCGCCGTCACGCCCTCGCCACTGACCTTCACGCCGCTGAACGTCCCGTCATAGGTCAGCCGATTGCCGCAGGACGGGCTGTTGGCCTTGAGGATGGCGACGCGGATGCCGTGCTTTTGCACCAGCTCCAGTGCCTGATACGCCCCCGACAGAAACTGCGCACTGACGTCCTCGCCCTCGGTGGTGATTACCAACGCCTGGCCATCGAGGACTTGTGCGCCCTGCCCGCCCGGGATTTCCGCCGCCGCCCGTGGCGTTGGCAAACCACCGGCCACTTCCGGACACAACGGCACGACCCGTCCTTCATCAAGCCACTGCTGAAGCTGATCGAACGGCCCGCTGGCCCCGCCGTCGTAACGGACGCGGTGGCCCAACAGGCAGCGGCTGACAAGAATTTTCTGCATGATCAGAACGGCTCGTTGCCGCGCCGGCGGAACCAGCCGGTCAGCGACAGGCGATCCCGGGTCGCGGGCAGGACTTCGTGGGGCACCTCACCGGAGAGAAACACCACCAGGCAGCCGCCGATAGGCTGCACGTCGTGGACGCGATCATTGTCGAGGTACATGCGCAACTGGCCACCGTGTTCGGGAAGCCAGCCGTCATTGAGGTAAACCACCGCCGAAACCATGCGCCGGTCGTCATCGCGAAAGCGGTCGACATGTTTCAGGTAGAAGGCACCGGGCGGGTACATCGCAAAATGGCTTTCGAAATCCTCCAGGCCGAGAAACAGGCCCCGATTGATCGCCTCGCGCAGGCTGTCCATCAAACTCAGGTAGCTGTCGCAGGCCTCGGCCTGGCCGGGGTCGATCCACTGGATATGGTCGCCACGAATCCCTTCGCGGATCTCCGATGACGGCCCGCGGCCCACGGCGGCCGGAGCCAGTTCACCCTCGGCAGCTCGTTGACGGCACTCGGCCGCCAGCGCTCGGGTGAGATCCAGAGGCAGGAAAATATTCTGCTGCGACCAGCCGTGCTCAGCCAGGTCGTCGACGATTCGTAACAGCAGCGGGTGATCAGAGGATATTTGCATGCCGCGCATAGTATTCCTGTGCCCGGAAATCCGACAGAGCCGCGCAGCGGGTTGATACGAATTCTCGACAAGTACGGATACCGCACGGAGAATAGTCGCCTGCTGACTGGAGTCCCTATGCGCCGTTTGCTTTTATCACTGCTGATGTTCTGCGTTTTGCCCGCCTGGGCAGACGGCCACGACCAGTTGTACAAGGTCGCCGGCTGGCCGGAACAACGCGCGCATTTCAACGACGCCCTCTCGGCTGCTCAGCAACGCTACCAGGGCAGCCTGCCGCCGGCGGTGTTTCAGGCACTGGTCAACAACAGCAATCAGCGTTTTGCCGACCGGGCCGTGGACCAGCGCGCCGAAGCACAATTGCGCAAGAACCTCGCCGACCCCAAACCCGCGCTAACGTTTTTCAAGTCGCCCCTGGGCAAGAAAATCGTCGCCGCCGAGCTGCTGGCGACCCGTCGCGACCAACTGGCGAAAAACGCCAAGGGTCTGCCGAAGATGCAGGCGAGCGACAGCCGCATGCTGATCATCGGCCATTTGGCCCAAGCCCTGCCCGCACGCGAGGCCGGCGCGGAGGTCAGCCTGGCGATTGCTGGCGTCGCCGCGGACAGTTTGAGCTCGATGATCCCCGGGCTGTTGGGTGCCGGTCAGGCACAGGGCATGTTGAACGGACAACGTCAGCGCCTGATGGATCAGATCGGCAGTGACCTGAACAACACGCTGCTCTACGTCTATCGCGACCTGTCGGACAACGAGCTGGAAGAGTTCGCGACCTTTGCCGAATCGGCGGAAGGCCAGGCTTATTATCAGGCGGCGCTGGCGGCGATTCGCGCGGGGTTGGCGGTGGGGCAGAGCAATTCGAATTTGACCCAGTGATCTTCGGCACCTGACAGACCGCTATCGCGAGCAAGCTCGCTCCCACAGTGGGCCTGTGCATGCCCACTATTCTGTGAACACCGAAAAACCTGTGGGAGCGAGCTTGCTCGCGATGGGGCCGGAACAGACGCTAAGGATTACGCCCCTTGATCCGCCTGGTCAAAAACCCGAAATACTCCTGCCGCATCACCAGAGTCTCATTCGCCAGATGATGCCGTGCCTCAGGCAGCATCAGCACCTGTGGCCGATCAAACTTGCCCCGCAACATTTCCAGGTTGTGCTCCCAATCCACCGTCATGTCGGCCTGCCCCTGCACGATCAACGGCCGGCGGCTACTCGTGGGTGCGGTCTCGATGCGTTTGATCCAGCGCGCCAATGCACCCACCCAGGCCGTCGGCAGGCGCAGCGGCTGCAACGGATCGGCTTGCAGGAACGGCAGAAAAGCCGGGTCATTGGAGTTCTCGCTGAAGCGCCGGGCGATGGCTTTGACGAAAGGCTTGAGCAGGTAGTAACTCAGTTGCGACCAACCCCATGCCCGCGGCCGCACCAGCGGCGACAGCAGAATCACCTGGCCCTGGGCCGGGCTGTTCGCTCCCGCATTCAACACATGATCAATCACGATCGCCCCGCCGGTACTCTGCCCGCACAGGTGCCAAGGCTGCGGCAAGTCGAGGGATTGCGCCTCGCTGAACAACCCTTGCAACGCGTCCTGATACTCGGCGAAATCCTTGATGCTTGCTCGTTCGCCGCTGGACAGGCCATGCCCCGGCAAGTCGCAGGCAATCACCGCAAAGCCCTGGTCCAGCGCCCACTCGATCACATGCCGGTAGAGCCCGGTGTGGTCGTAGAAACCGTGGATGACAAACAGCGTCGCCTTGGCCTGCTCGGGCCACCAGAACTGGCTGACCAACTCATATCCATCGACCTCGAATCGCCCAAGGCCACTGCGCACCTGACGCTGCGCAAAATCCAGTCCGTAGAATCGCTGGTAAGCCTGCGCCTGTACCGACAACGGCTGCCCGGCCGCCAGTGGCAACAGGCTTGCGCGTAGAAGATCGGGGTCGAAGGTAGCCGGCATGGACGATTCCAGAACGTGAAACGGACTTTATAGGCCTGCGATATTCTTCTGTCGCGGCAAGCATGGCAAGCTAGCCGGCCTTCGAGGATTGAACCGATGCGCCCGCCCTTTCGCACCACCCTGTTTGCCAGCCTGCTCGCCGTGGTGTGTGCCGGCGTGCTGTGGGCGGCCTACGACTGGTTCCAGGGGCGTTACCTGCGGGCGTTCAGCGAGCACACGGCGATGTTTTCGGGGGATCCGCTGCGCCTTCCCGAATCCCTCGCCGGCCCTGGCGCCATCCGCCTGGTGCATTTCTGGGACCCGGCCTGCCCGTGCAATGTCGGCAATCAACAACACCTGAGCGAACTGGTCGAGCGCTATGCACCCCATGGCGTGGAGTTCTATGCCGTGCAAAAAACCGGTAGCCACGGCCAGTTACCGGGCACCTTGAGCAGCCTCAAATCCATCGACATCCTGCCCGGCTCCGAACAGGTCCCCGCCAGCCCGGCCGTGGCGATCTGGGACCGCAGCGGCAAACTGGCGTACTTCGGCCCCTACAGCGAAGGCCTGACCTGCAATTCCAGCAACAGCTTTATCGAACCGATCCTGCAAGCGCTCGATGAAGGCCGAGCGGTGAGCGTCACGCACACACTGGCCGTGGGGTGTTACTGCCCATGGCCTGTCGATCCGGCGAAACAGGGAAAGACGCGGTAATACGAATCCCTCCTACGGGCGATGCGCCAAACCGATGCACCGTGTTACACAGTGGCACCAGGAATCACCATAACAACAAGGAGTCGCCATGAAACGCAGCCTGACCGCTCTCGCGCTGTTGATCGTCGTGCTGGCCGCCGGGGCCGGCGGGTACCTCTACAGCAAGCAGCCGTCACGCCAGGGCATGGTGGAACTGCAACACCTGCAAGGCTCCGTCACCGTGCGTTACGACGAGCGCGGCATCCCGCACATCCGCGCCGACAACGAAACCGACCTGTACCGCGCCCTCGGCTATGTGCATGCCCAGGACCGCCTGTTCCAGATGGAAGTCCTGCGTCGCCTGGCCCGTGGCGAACTGGCCGAAGTGCTCGGGCCAAAATTGCTCGACACCGACAAACTGATGCGCAGCCTGCGCATTCGCGAACGCGCCGAAACCTACTTTGCGAATCTCGACAAGCAGTCGCCCTCCTTCATCGCCATGCAAGCCTATCTGGACGGCATCAACCAGTATCAGGACAGCCACGCCAAACCCGTGGAGTTCGACGTGCTGGGCATTCCAAAACGCCCGTTCACGGCCCAGGACACCATCAGCATCGCCGGTTACATGGCCTACAGTTTTGCCGCGGCATTTCGTACCGAACCCTTGCTGACATTCGTGCGCGATCAACTGGGCCCCGAATACCTGAATATCTTCGATCTCGACTGGCAGCCCAAAGGCGTGCTCAACGGGACCGCGCCCTCACTGGCCAGCGCCGACTGGAAAGACCTCAACGCCCTCGCCCGCCTGAGCGAACAAGCCCTGGCTGACAATGGCCTGCCACAGTTCGAAGGCAGCAACGCGTGGGTCGTCGCAGGCAACCGGACCCAAAGCGGCAAGCCGCTGCTGGCGGGCGATCCGCATATCCGTTTTTCCGCGCCGTCGGTGTGGTACGAAGCGCACCTCTCGGCACCGGGCTTTGAACTCTACGGCCACTATCAGGCCTTGATGCCGTTCGCCTCCCTGGGCATGAACCGTGACTTCGGCTGGAGCATCACCATGTTCCAGAACGATGACCTCGACCTGATCGCCGAGAAGGTCAACCCGGACAACCCCAATCAGGTCTGGTATCGCGGAAAATGGGTGGACATGGTCACCAGCGAACAGAAGATTGCGGTCAAGGGTCAGGAACCAGTGACGCTGGTGCTGCGTCAATCGCCCCATGGTCCGATCGTCAACGATGCCTTGGGCAACGCCGTCGGCAAAACGCCGATTGCCATGTGGTGGGCGTTTCTCGAAAGCCAGAATCCGATCCTGGAGGGCTTCTACCAGCTCAATCGCGCCGACACCCTGGCCAAGGCCCGTGGTGCCGCGGCAAAAATCCAGGCACCGGGCCTGAACGTGGTCTGGGCCAATGCCAAGGGTGACATCGGCTGGTGGGCGGCTGCGCAATTGCCCAAGCGCCCGGCGGGTGTACGCCCGTGGTTCATCCTCGACGGCAGCACCACCGAGGCCGACAAGGACGGCTTCTACCCGTTCACGGCCAACCCCCAGGAAGAAAACCCGGCGCGGGGCTACATCGTCTCGGCCAACTTCCAGCCGGTGACGCCGACCGGCATGGAGATTCCCGGCTACTACAACCTTGCCGATCGCGGCCAGCAGCTCAATCGCCAGCTTGGCGACAAAGCCGTCAAATGGGACCTGGAAAACAGCCAGACGCTGCAACTGGGCACCACCACCGCCTACGGCCCGCGCCTGTTGGCGCCACTGTTGCCGGTGCTGCGCGAAGTGGTGAGCGATCCCGCCGAGCTCAAGCTCGTGGAGCAACTGGCCCAGTGGAAAGGCGATTACCCGCTCGATTCGACCAGCGCAACGCTGTTCAACCAGTTCCTGTTCAACCTGGCTGAAGCGACGATGCACGATGAGCTGGGTAACGACTTCTTCGAGACGCTGCTCTCGACCCGGGTGATCGACGCCGCGCTACCCCGCCTGGCCGCCAGTGCCGATTCGCCGTGGTGGGACAACCGCGACACCCTCGGCAACGAAACCCGTGCCGATACGGTCAAGGCTGCGTGGCAGGCCAGCATCGCGCACCTCAAGACCACCCTCGGTGCAGACTTCACACAGTGGCAGTGGGGCAATGCGCACACATTGACCCATGGTCATCCGCTGGGGCAGCAAAAGCCGCTGGACCTGATCTTCAACGTCGGCCCCTTCGCCGCACCCGGCAGTCATGAAGTGCCGAACAACCTCTCGGCGAAAATCGGCCCGGCACCATGGCCTGTCACCTACGGCCCCTCGACCCGCCGCCTGATCGACTTCGCCGACCCGGCCCACAGTTTGACCGTCAACCCGGTTGGCCAGAGCGGCATACCGTTCGACAGTCACTATGATGATCAGGCTGAGGCCTACATCGAGGGGATGTATTTCCAGGCGCATCTCAATGACGAAGAAGTCGCGGCCAATACCCGCAGCACCTTGAAGCTGTTGCCGGCGCGGGCGGCTCAGTAATTTTGCATTGGCTGAACCGACCCCTTCGCGGGCAAGCCCGCTCCCACAGGGATCTTTGTTGATCACAAATTCTGTGAACACCAGAAAAACCTGTGGGAGCGAGCTTGCTCGCGAAGAGGCCCTCACAGGCAACAAAATGTCAGTTCAAACCATCGCCGCAAAGTTCAGCCGGAACTGTTGCGGCGTCACCCCCAGCCTGCGATTGAACACGCTGCGCATGTGCTGGGCATCGCGAAAGCCGCATTGATAGGCCACGGTCTTGAGCGGCGCACGGGTGCTTTCGAGCATCACCCGCGCCGCATCGACCCGCGCGCGCTCGACGAACTCGGCCGGGGTGATTTTCGCTTCCCTGGCAAACACCCGGGAAAAATTGCGCGCGCTCATGTTGGCTGCATTGGCCAGGTCGGCGATAGTCAGGTCGCCCGTCAGGTTGGCCAGCACGTAATGCTGGACCATCGCCACCGCCGAGTCCGGTTCGGCATGGGGCGTGAGGAAGGGACTGAACTGCGACTGTCCGCCCGAACGCTGGGTGAACACCACCAGCCGCTTGGCGACGTTCAGTGCCACTTCCGGCCCGTGATCCCGGCCCAGCAGATACAGGGACAGATCGATCCCCGCCGTGACCCCCGCGGAGGTGAACAACTCCCCGTCCTCCATGTAAAGGCGGTCCGCTTCAACCCGGGTCGACGGGCACAACGTCGCCAGCGCTGACGCATCACTCCAGTGGGTGGTGACCGTGCGCGCCTCCAGCAACCCGGCCCGGGCGAGCATGAAGGCGCCGTTGCAGATCGAGCCAAACCGTTGCGCCCGCCCGCAGGCTTCTCGTAGCCAAGTGTCGAATGCCGCGCCGAAACTCATGAACGGCAGCTGCGGCCCGCCCGCTACCAATAACAAGTCGTACCCCTCCAGCGCTTCGCTGAAATGCCGATGGGCATTGAGTGCCAACCCGTTGGAGCACGCCATCATCCCGTGTTCGACACCAATCACCTCCAGACGATAGTGATCTGCCGGGGCAAGAAAACGGTTGGCCTCGGAAAACACATCCATGGGTCCGGTGACGTCCAGCGACTGGACGCCGGCGAAGACCACGATGGCAACGGATTTACTCATGGTTCGAAACGTCTCTGATGGCATTGAATGGCAACGCACACCTGTAGGAGCGAGCTTGCTCGCGATGGACGTGAGGACGCCGCGTTCATTCAGGCAACCCTCGTCTTCGTTGACATCCATCGCGAGCAAGCTCGCTCCTACAAGGTATGCATGCACCCTAGCCAAACCAAGCGCAACAAGCGAGGTTGGCGCGATATGCACGCTCATTGGCCGGGATCGCAGCCATGGATCGATTGTCCGGCTTCGGGGGCCGGAACAGACTGAAACCCTCAGCGCCGCCAAGGCGTATACGACGAGGAAAACTCCATGAGCACCACCATCGCCGGCATCAGGATCCCCGACAGCGCATTGGCCAAGGCCACCACCGAATACATCCGTGACATCGAATCGGACCTGCTCTACCACCATTCGCGCCGGGTATTCCTGTTCGGCGCTCTGAGCGGTGAGCGCAAGCAACTGGCCTACAACCCGGAGTTGCTGTACGTCGGGGCAATGTTCCATGACCTGGGCCTGGTGCAAGGTCATCGCAGTGATAACGAACGATTCGAAGTCGATGGCGCCAACGCGGCAGCAGCGTTTCTCAAGCCTTACGGACTGAGCGATGACGATATCGAACAGGTCTGGCTATCGATTGCCCTGCACACCACACCGGGCGTGCCTCAGCACTTGCGACCCACCGTAGCGCTGGTCACGGCGGGTGTCGAAATGGACGTGCTGGGCATGGATTACGCGGCGTTCCCCGCCGCGCAGCGCGAAGCGGTGGTGCATGCCCATCCACGGGGCGAGGGATTCAAGGAGTGCATCATCTGCGCGTTTGCCGACGGCCTGCGCCATCGTCCGCAGACCACGTTCGGTAACGTGAAGACTGATGTTCTGGTGGATCAGGAGCCGGGGTTCAAACCGATGAACTTCGTCGAGGTCATCCGCAAATCCCCTTGGACTGCATAAAAAACTTTGTAGGAGCGAGCTTGCTCGCGATGGTGAATCAGCCACATAGACCTCGACTGACACACCTTCGCGAGCAAGCTCGCTCCTACAGAGGATTAGGTTGATCACAAGAGCGTGGTCAACCCGACTTCAGGCTCAAGCCGCTTCCGGTGCCTGCGCGCGACGCACGTCCGGTTGCTTCCACGAATCGGCTGCCGCTTCTTCGATCGCTTGCTGGATCGCACGCTTGCGGCTTTCTTCGGCGCGACGGCTGAAGAACCAGACCATGAAAGTCACGATCGACACCGCCAGCAGGATCAGACTGGCCACGGCATTGATCTCGGGTTTGACACCCAGACGTACCGCCGAGAACACTTCCATCGGCAAGGTCGTAGACCCCGGACCCGACACGAAGCTCGCCAGCACCAGGTCATCTAGGGACAGGGCGAAGGACATCATGCCGCCCGCTGCCAGTGACGGCGCGATCATCGGGATGGTGATCAGGAAGAACACCTTCCACGGTTTCGCACCGAGGTCCATGGCTGCTTCTTCAATGGACAGGTCCAGCTCGCGCAGGCGTGCCGAGACCACCACCGCCACATACGCCGCACAGAACGTGGTGTGGGCGATCCAGATGGTGACGATGCCGCGTTCCTGCGGCCAGCCGATCATCTGCGCCATGGCCACGAACAGCAGCAACAGCGACAGACCGGTGATCACCTCAGGCATCACCAGCGGCGCGGTGACCAGGCCACCGAACAGGGTACGGCCCTTGAAGCGCGTTATACGCGTCAGGACGAACGCCGCCAGTGTACCCAGTGCCACCGCAGCCACCGCCGTGTAGCAGGCGATTTCCAGCGAACGCACCACCGAGCCCATCAGTTGGCTGTTGTCGAGCAGGCCGACGTACCACTTGATCGACCAGCCGCCCCACACCGTTACCAATTTCGAGGCGTTGAACGAGTAGATCACCAGGATCAGCATCGGCAGGTAGATGAACAACAGACCCAGTACCAGCATCAGGCTGGAGAAACGGAAGCGCTTCATTCTTTACCCTCCATTTCCTTGGCCTGACTGCGGTTGAACAGGATGATCGGCACAATCAGGATCGCCAGCATCACCACCGCCAGGGCAGACGCCACCGGCCAGTCACGGTTGTTGAAGAACTCTTGCCAGAGCACTTTACCGATCATCAGGGTTTCCGGACCGCCGAGCAGTTCCGGGATCACGAATTCGCCCACCACCGGGATAAACACCAGCATGCAGCCGGCGATGATGCCGTTTTTCGACAGCGGCACGGTGATTTTCCAGAAGCTGTTGAAGGTGCTCGAACCCAGGTCCGACGCTGCCTCCAGCAGGCTCTGGTCGTGCTTCACCAGGTTGGCATACAGCGGCAGGATCATGAACGGCAGGTAGGAATAAACCACGCCGATGTAGACCGCCAGGTTGGTGTTGAGGATCTGCAGCGGCTCGTCGATCCAGCCCATACTCATCAGGAAACCGTTGAGCAGGCCGTTGTTGCTGAGGATGCCCATCCACGCATAAACGCGGATCAGGATCGCAGTCCAGGTCGGCATCATGATCAGCAGCACCAGCACCGTCTGCACTTCCTTGCGGGCAACGGAGATGCCGTAGGCCATCGGGTAGCCGATCAACAGGCAGAGGATGGTGCTGAAAAACGCCATCTTCAACGAGCCGAGGTAAGCGGCGATGTACAGCTCGTCACCGCCCAGCATCGCGTAGTTGCCCAGGTTAAGCAGCAGTTGCAGCTTCTGCTCGGCGTAGCTGTAGATTTCGGTGTACGGCGGAATGGCCACGTCCGCTTCGGCGAAGCTGATCTTCAGGACGATGAAGAACGGCAACATGAAGAACAGGAACAACCAGATGAAGGGAACCCCGATGACCAGTTGGCGGCCACCGGGAATTATTCGATTGAGTCGGCGTTTGAGTTTGCGCATGTTCATGAGCGAAGTACCACGCCACTGTCGTCTTCCCAGTACACGTAGACCTGATCACCCCAGGTCGGACGAGCGCCACGGCGTTCGGCGTTGGCCACGAAGGACTGGACGATCTTGCCGCTCGGCAATTCGACGTAGAACACCGAGTGACCGCCGAGGTAGGCAATGTCGTGCACCTTGCCACTGGACCAGTTGTATTCGCAGGTCGGCATGGTCGGGGTCACGAGCAGTTTTTCCGGACGGATCGCGTAGGTCACGGATTTGTCTTGCACCGAGGTGCTGATGCCGTGGCCGACATAAATCTTGCGGTCCAGGTCTTTGCAGGTGATGGTCGCGTGGCCTTCGGCGTCGTCGATCACTTCACCGTCGAAGATGTTGACGTTGCCGATGAACTCGCAGACCAGGCGGCTGGTCGGGGTTTCGTAGATGTCGATCGGGCTGCCGATCTGGGCGATCCAGCCCAGGTGCATGATCGCGATGCGCTCGGCCATGGTCATGGCCTCTTCCTGGTCGTGGGTCACCATCACGCAGGTTACGCCGACGCGCTCGATGATCTCCACCAGCTCCAGCTGCATTTGCGAGCGCAGTTTCTTGTCCAGTGCGCCCATCGGCTCGTCGAGCAGCAGCAGTTTCGGTCGCTTGGCCAGGGAACGGGCCAGGGCCACGCGCTGACGCTGACCACCGGACAACTGATGCGGCTTGCGCTTGGCATACTGGCTCATCTGCACCAGCTTGAGCATGTCGGCCACGCGGGCGTCGATTTCAGCGTTCGGGATCTTGTCCTGCTTGAGACCGAAGGCGATGTTCTGCGCCACGGTCATGTGCGGGAACAGCGCGTAGGACTGGAACATCATGTTGATCGGACGCTCGTACGGCGGCATATCGGTGATGTCTACGCCATCGAGGAAGATCCGGCCTTCGGTCGGTCGCTCGAAACCGGCGAGCATGCGCAGCAAAGTGGATTTGCCCGATCCCGAACCGCCGAGCAGGGCGAAAATTTCGCCTTTCTTGATTTCCAGGGACACATCGTCCACGGCAATCGTCTCGTCGAACTTCTTCGTGACCCGGTCGATTTTGACCAGCACCTGCTTAGGTTGCTGGTCGCCCTCGAGGGCTTTCTTATAGGCGCCGGAGGCAACTGCCATTTACGAAACTCCCAAAAAAAAAGAGTGCAGTTCGCTCAAGGTGAGCCAACCTGGATAGTCTGAGCCTTGAAACTATTTACCCGACTTGACCTTGGTCCAGCTGCGGGTCATCAAACGTTGAATATTCGGCGGTAACTCGACCGACACGTAGGTCTTGTCGAGCACCTCTTGCGGTGGGTAAACCGCTTCGTCGGTGCGAATGGACTGTTCCATCAGTTTGTCCGACCCCGGGTTAGGGTTGGCATAGCCGACGTAATCACTGACCTGGGCAATTACCTCAGGCTTCAGCAAATAGTTGATGAAGGCGTGGGCCTGCTTGACGTTGGCCGAGTCCTTCGGAATTGCCAGCATGTCGAACCAGAGCGCACCACCTTCCTTGGGAATCGAGTAGGCGATGTTCACGCCTTTCTTCGCTTCAGCCGCGCGGTTGCGGGCCTGGAACATGTCGCCGGAAAAGCCGATCGCGATGCAGATATCGCCGTTGGCCAGATCCGCGATGTATTTGGAGGAGTGGAAGTAGGTCACGTAAGGCCGGACTGCCAGCAATTTGGCTTCGGCCTTTTTGTAGTCTTCGGGGTTGGTGCTGTTGGCGTTCAGGCCCATGTAGTTGAGGACCGTCGGCATCATTTCATCGGCAGAATCGAGGAACGCCACGCCGCAACTGTTCAGCTTCTTGATGTTCTCCGGTTCGAACACCGCAGCCCAGGAATCAATCTTGTCGACACCCAGCACAGCCTTGATCTTGTCGACGTTGTAACCGATGCCGTTGGTGCCCCACAGGTACGGCACGGCGTACAGGTTACCCGGATCGTTCTGTTCCAGGCGCTTGAGCAGCACCGGGTCGAGGTTCGAATAGTTCGACAACTGCGACTTGTCGAGCTTCTGGAATGCCCCGGCCTTAATCTGCTTGCCGAGGAAGTGGTTCGACGGCACGACCACGTCGTAGCCGGTACGCCCGGCGAGCAACTTGCCTTCCAGGGTTTCGTTGGAATCAAAGACGTCATAAACCGGCTTGATACCGGTGTCTTTCTGGAAGTCGGCCAGTGTCGTCTCGCCGATGTAGTCCGACCAGTTATAAATATGCACGCTGCCGGCGGCCTGAACACTGACTGCAATCGTCAGCCCGGCGCCAACCAGCATGGCATTGCGCAACAAAGAAAAAACAGGCAAGTGGAGGTCCTCTAAAATTAGTTGGGCCCAAGTTGCCCCGCGTTACATGACAACCGTGGTTGCCCGGCAACAAAACCGGCGCGCAACTTACCCTCGAAAAACCGTTCCAGCAAAACTTTTATGCAGACCCTTGTAGGAGCGAGCTTGCTCGCGATGGTCGTCAACGATAACGCGTGGTGCCTGACACCCTGCGGTGTTCCGGCTTTTTTCGCGAGCAAGCTCGCTCCTACAAGGTTTAACTACTTACTTGCCCGACTTGATCTTGGTCCAGCTGCGGGTCATTTCACGCTGGGTTGCCGCTGGCAGGTCGGCGATGGCATACAACTTGGCCTGCACATCGGCTGGCGGGTAGATGCCTGGATCGCTGGTGATGTCTTTTTCTACCAGAGCTGTTGCAGCGGCGTTACCGTTCGGGAAGCGTACGGCGTTGGTGATACCCGCCATGACTTCAGGCTTCTGCAGGAAGGTCATGAACTTGTAGGCGCCCTGAACGTTCTCGGCATCCTTGGGAATTGCAACCATATCGAAGAAGCTACCAGCGCCTTCTTTCGGAATGGCGTAGCTGACTTTGACCTTGTCACCCGCCTCTGCAGCACGGGACTTGGCCTGCTGAACGTCACCCGAGTAGCCAACCGCTACGCAGATGTTGCCGTTGGCCAGGTCCGAGATGTACTTGGAGGAGTGGAAGTAGGTGATCGAAGGACGAATCTTGAGGAACAGTTCCTCGGCTTTCTTGATGTCTTCTTTCTTCTGGCTGTCGGTTGGCAGACCCAGGTAGTGCAGCGCGACCGGGAGCATTTCGGTCGGCGAATCGAGGAAGCTCACACCGCAACCCTTGAGCTTGGCGATGTTTTCCGGTTTGAGCAGCACGTCCCAGGAGTCGATGGTGTCGACGCCCAACGCAGCCTTGACCTTCTCCGGGTTGTAACCGATGCCGATCGAGCCCCACATGTACGGGAAGGCGTGCTTGTTGCCAGGGTCACTGACCGAAACGGCCTTGAGCAGATCCTGGTTCAGGTTTTTCCAGTTAGGCAGCTTGGACTGGTCCAGCTCCTGATATACGCCGGCCTTGATCTGCTTGGCCAGGAAGTTGTTCGATGGCACGACCACGTCGTAGCCGGACTTGCCCGCCAGCAGTTTGGCTTCCAGGGTTTCGTTGCTATCGAATACGTCGTAAACGACCTTGATCCCCGACTCTTTCTCGAAGTTCGCGATGGTGTCCGGAGCGATGTAGTCGGACCAGTTGTAGACGTGCAACACCTTGTCGTCCGCCTGAACCGCACCCGCCATCATGCCCGCGACGGACAGGGCGAGAAGTGTCTTGCCTGCAAGCTTTTTACCTAATGCCTTCATGCGTCATGCTCCAAATTTTTCTTTTTTGAACCACTTTGTTCAGCGGCCGAACCCGGGCAACTGGAACCGCGGCTAGTCTGGCAAGATCCACATCGGTCTTTCAAGGAAACGGCCACGCTTTCTGACAGTTCTGAGCGAAAGTTCCTACTTCATATGCAGAACGTTGGACCTTCGCTCAGAGCCTAGCACTTAGCCCTGCAATGCACTCAGGGTCAGGTCAAGGCACTTGCGAGCCTTGGTCACCAGTTCATCGATTTCCGCCGGTGTGATCACCAGAGGCGGAGCGATGATCATGGTGTCGCCGACTGCGCGCATGATCAGGCCATTATCGAAGCAGAACTGACGGCAGATCATGCCGACGCCCTTGCCCTCGTAACGCTTGCGAGTGGCCTTGTCCTGGACCAGTTCGATAGCCCCCAACAGCCCGACCCCACGAACTTCACCCACCAGCGGGTGATCGTTCAGTTCCCGCAGACGCTTTTGCAAATACGGTGCCGTTTCTGACTTCACGCGCTCGACAATTTTTTCGTCGCGCAGGATACGGATGTTTTCCAGCCCCACAGCCGCCGCCACCGGGTGCCCGGAATAAGTGAAGCCGTGGTTGAAGTCGCCGCCCTCATTGAGCACGTCTACCACTTCGTCACGCACGATCAGGCCACCCATAGGGATGTAGCCCGAGGTCAAGCCCTTGGCGATGGTCATCATGTCTGGCTTGAGGCCGTAGAAATCGGTACCGAACCACTCGCCGGTACGGCCGAAACCGCAAATCACTTCGTCAGCCACGAACAGGATGTCGTACTTGGCGAGGATTTCCTTGATGCGCGGCCAGTAGGTGTCTGGCGGAATGATCACGCCGCCGGCGCCCTGGATCGGCTCGGCAATAAAGGCACCGACGTTGTCGACGCCGACTTCCAGAATCTTTTCTTCCAGCTGGTTGGCCGCCCATACACCGAATTCTTCCGGGGTCATGTCGCCGCCTTCGGCGAACCAGTACGGCTGGGCAATGTGAACGATGCCCGGGATCGGCAAGTCGCCCTGTTCATGCATGTACGTCATGCCACCCAGGCTCGCGCCGGCCACGGTGGAACCGTGATAGCCGTTCTTGCGGCTGATGATGACTTTCTTCTTCGGCTGGCCCTTGATCGCCCAGTAGTGACGAACCATGCGCAGCATGGTGTCGTTGCCTTCAGAGCCGGAACCGGTGAAGAACACATGGTTCATGCCTTGCGGCGCGATGTCGGAGATAGCCTTGGCCAGTTCCAGGACCGGCGGGTGCGCGGTCTGGAAGAACAGGTTGTAGTAAGGCAGCTCGCGCATCTGTTTGCTGGCGGCATCGGCCAGTTCATCGCGACCATAACCAATCGCGACACACCACAGGCCGGCCATACCGTCGAGGATCTTGTTGCCTTCGCTGTCCCAGAGGTAAACGCCCTTGGCGTTGGTGATGATCCGCGGGCCTTTCTCTTTCAGCTGTTTGAAGTCGCTGAACGGAGCCAGGTGGTGATCATTGCTCAAGGTTTGCCATGCACGGGTTTGCGGATTGTTGCTGGTCATACGAATCTCCTAAAAAGTCCAGGTGAGAACGCCGCCCGACAACAGCGGCGCCCGGCGAATCAGACGGCGAATAGCAGGAATTCCCGTTCCCACGAACTGATCACGCGCTTGAAGTTTTCATGCTCGGCCCGCTTGACCGCGACGTAGCCAGTGATGAAATTTTTGCCCAGGTAACGCTCGATGGTCGCGCTGTTTTCCATGCGCTCCAGCGCGTCTTCGATAGTCAGCGGCAGGCGCAGGTTGCGGCGTTCATAGCCACGACCCACCACCGGCGCACTCGGGTTCAGGCCTTCGACCATGCCGATGTATCCGCAGAGCAGGCTCGCGGCAATCGCCAGGTACGGGTTGGCATCGGCGCCCGGCAGGCGGTTTTCCACCCGACGGTTATTTGGCCCGGCATCCGGAACCCGCAGGCCCACGGTGCGGTTCTCTTCGCCCCATTCCACGTTTACCGGTGCCGAGGTGTCTGGCAGGAAGCGGCGGAACGAGTTGACGTTGGGTGCGAACAGCGGCAACAGCTCGGGGATGAGTTTCTGCAAGCCACCGATGTGGTGCAGGAACAGTTGGCTCATGGTCCCGTCTTCGTTGGAGAAGATGTTCTTGCCGGTCTCGATGTCGATGATGCTCTGGTGCAAGTGCATGGCACTGCCCGGCTCGCCGGTCATCGGCTTGGCCATGAAGGTCGCGGCCACGTCGTGCTTGAGCGCGGCTTCGCGCATGGTGCGCTTGAACACCAGGATCTGGTCGGCCAGGGACAGGGCATCGCCGTGACGGAAGTTGATTTCCATCTGCGCGGTGCCGTCCTCGTGGATCAGCGTATCGAGGTCCAGGTCCTGCAGTTCACACCAGTCGTAGACGTCTTCGAACAGCGGATCGAATTCGTTCGCCGCTTCGATGGAGAACGACTGGCGACCGATTTCCGGGCGCCCGGAACGACCGATCGGCGGCTGCAGCGGGTAGTCCGGGTCGTCGCTGCGCTTGGTCAGGTAAAACTCCATTTCCGGCGCCACGATCGGCTGCCAGCCTTTGTCGGTATAGAGTTTCAGGACTTTCTTGAGCACGTTGCGTGGCGACAGCTCGATCGGGTTGCCTTGCTTGTCGTAGGTGTCGTGGATGACGATGGCGGTCGGCTCGATGGCCCACGGCACCAGGTACACCGCACTCTGGTCGGGACGGCAGATCATGTCGATGTCGGCCGGGTCGAGCAGTTCGTAATAGATGTCGTCTTCGACGTAATCGCCGGTCACGGTCTGCAACAGAACGCTTTCTGGCAGGCGCATGCCTTTTTCGGCGATGAATTTGTTGGTCGGCGAAATCTTGCCCCGGGTAATCCCGGTCAGGTCGGCGATCATGCATTCGACTTCTGTGATCTTGTGGTTTTTCAACCAATCGGTGAGCTGGTCGAGGTTGTTACTCATAAATGCCTCTAGGCTTGAGTTGTCTGCCCCCTTCAAGGTCAGGCGTTGTTTGACGCATCGGCGTCGCGTTGTAGAGCGTTTGCGCGGCAGATTATCGTGCTTGCCGACACGGCTGCAGAAGCCGGGCGTGCAGAATCGCGAGCGGTGCCCTGAACGATGGTCAGGCCGCTATTGTGAATCGGTTCTATATTGAATGGAGTAACCGTAATGGGGGTGCCATCGCGACCGTCCAGAATAACGGACGGGGACGGTTGAACCGTCAGGGACGGAAGGATCACCGGAACCGCTGAGGCCACGGAACGGACGGACGTGCCATCACTGATGTGATAAGCATGCCGACCGACCTGTCTTGAGCAGTCGGTGACGCCGATTATCGGCAGGCGAGACATGAAGCACCCCGGTATTATTGCTGTTATGGGTTTGATTCGAGCTTAGCCTTGTTCATTTTTTTACACAACACCCCCGTAAAAAATACAACACGGCCCGCTCAAGCCCGCGGCCGTCACCGCGCCAAGCGGAGTAAAAACGCCCAAAAGTGCTTCAAAAAAGCCACACGAGCGCTTTTTTAGGGCAAAAAAGGCCTCGCTTGACTTCGGCATGCCGTTCGGGTTGACTGGAATCTGAAAAGATCAATGATTGATATTTTTAACAACAAAGGTGTTGCATCATGTCGGTACCCCCGCGTGCCGTTCAGCTTAACGAAGCGAACGCGTTCCTTAAGGAACATCCTGAGGTTCTGTACGTTGACCTTCTGATTGCGGATATGAATGGTGTGGTGCGCGGCAAGCGCATCGAACGCACCAGCCTCCACAAGGTTTACGAGAAAGGCATCAACCTGCCGGCCTCTCTATTTGCTCTGGATATCAATGGCTCCACGGTGGAAAGCACCGGCCTGGGCCTGGACATCGGCGACGCCGATCGAATCTGCTATCCAATCCCCGATACCCTGTGCAACGAGCCATGGCAGAAGCGCCCGACCGCGCAACTGTTGATGACCATGCACGAACTCGAAGGTGACCCTTTCTTCGCCGACCCGCGCGAAGTGCTGCGACAAGTCGTGGCCAAGTTCGACGAGATGGGCCTGACCATCTGCGCCGCGTTCGAACTGGAGTTTTACCTGATCGACCAGGAGAACGTGAACGGTCGTCCGCAACCGCCTCGTTCGCCAGTGTCCGGCAAGCGTCCAATGTCGACCCAGGTGTACCTGATCGACGACCTCGACGAATACGTCGACTGCCTGCAAGACATCCTCGAAGGCGCGAAGGAACAGGGCATCCCGGCTGACGCCATCGTCAAGGAAAGTGCCCCGGCACAATTCGAAGTCAACCTGCACCATGTGAAAGACGCGATCAAGGCCTGCGATTACGCGGTCCTGCTCAAGCGCCTGATCAAGAACATTGCCTATGACCATGAGATGGACACCACCTTCATGGCCAAGCCTTACCCAGGCCAGGCAGGTAATGGTCTGCACGTGCACATTTCGATTCTCGACAAGGAAGGCAACAACATCTTCGCCAGCGAGGATCCCGAGCAGAACGCCGCGCTGCGACACGCGATCGGCGGTGTGCTCGAGACCCTGCCGGCGCAGATGGCGTTCCTTTGCCCGAACGTCAACTCCTACCGCCGTTTCGGCGCACAGTTCTACGTGCCGAACTCGCCGAGCTGGGGCCTGGACAACCGTACCGTGGCCGTTCGCGTACCGACCGGTGCTCCAGACTCCGTACGTATCGAACACCGCGTGGCCGGTGCCGATGCCAACCCGTACCTGCTGATGGCGTCGGTGCTGGCCGGTATTCACCACGGCCTGACCAACCAGATCGAGCCAGGCGATCCGGTGGAAGGCAACAGCTACGAGCAGAACGAGCAGAGCCTGCCGAACAACCTGCGTGATGCCCTGCGCGAGCTGGACGACAGCGAAGTCATGGCCAAGTACATCGATCCGAAATACATCGATATCTTCGTGGCCTGTAAAGAGAGCGAGCTGGAGGAGTTCGAACACTCCATCTCCGACCTCGAGTACAACTGGTACCTGCATACCGTGTAAGCGGTTGCAGTAGTGAAGAAACGCCGCCGGCCAGATAGCCTGCGGCGTTTTTTTATGGCCGCCTTCGGCGGATCGCGAGCAAGCTCGCTCCCACAGGGATCTTCTGCGAACACAACATCTGCGTTGAACACAAATCCAGTGTGGGAGCGGGCTTGCTCCGGGCGGCGTTCCGACGAAGGCGTCCGGGCAGACAACACACAACCCGACTCGTACAATGCCCGCTGCCCCGCAGGAGACTCCAATGACACGCGTAGCCCCCCCCCGTAAACCCCGCGCACGCAGCCAGGCCCGGATCGATTCGATACTCGATGCGGCCCGCACGTTGTTAGCCGCCGAGGGAGTGGCCAGTCTGTCGATCTACAGCGTCGCCGAGCGCGCGGAGATTCCGCCCTCCTCGGTCTACCATTTCTTCGCCAGCGTGCCGGCGTTGCTCGAAGCCCTGACCGCCGACGTCCACGCTGCGTTCCGCGCCTGCCTGCAAGCGCCGATCGAGCATGACGCCTTGAGCGGCTGGCGCGATTTGTCGCGACTGGTGGAACAACGCATGCTCGACATCTACGGTGAAGACGCCGCCGCCCGCCAACTCATACTGGCCCAGCACGGCCTGACCGAAGTCACCCAGGCCGACCGTCAGCACGACATCGAACTGGGCGACCTGATGCACAAACTCTTCGATCACCACTTCGAGCTGCCGAAGCTGCCGGGGGACGTTGATGTGTTTGCTTTGGCCATGGAGCTGGGCGACCGGGTGTATGCGCGTTCGGTGCAGCAGCACGGGCAGATTACGCCGCGCATGGCTGAAGAAGGGATGCGGGTGTTTGATGCCTACCTTGGGTTGTATCTGCCGCCCTATCTGCCCAAGCGCAGCATTCCGGCCTGACTCTTGTGCTGACCCCTCTGGCCTCATCGCGAGCAAGCTCGCTCCCACAAGGATCTTCAGTGAATACAGATTCTGTGAACGACAAGTAACCCTGTGGGAGCGAGCCTGCTCGCGATGGCAACACCTCGGCTGTCACTGAATCACCCGCACAAAAAACCCCGAAGGGCTCAAACCCTTCGGGGTTGTCGTTTACGCGCACGATTACAATTTGGCGATCGACACCTCCGTGGATTTCACAAACGCGATCACTTCACTGCCGACGGCCAGTTCCAGTTCTTTCACCGAGCGCGTGGTGATCACCGAAGTGACGATGCCGGAAGCGGTCTGCACGTCGATTTCCGACAGCACGTCGCCGAGGACGATTTCCTTGATGGAGCCTTTGAACTGGTTGCGAACGTTGATGGCCTTGATAGTCATGGTGTTGATTCCTGTCGTTGGGTAAGACTTGAGTTATTGAGCCCAGCGCAATTGCGTAGGCAAGGGTGAAACAGGTTCCGGATCCGGCGGCTGGCCGGGCAGCGCCAGCACGCGATTGAGCACTTCGGTTTCCAGCGCCGCCAGCCGATGGGAACCGCGCACCCGAGGGCGCGGCAGTTCCACGTGCAGATCGAGGCCGACTTCACCCTCTTCGATCAGGATCACCCGATCGGCAATCGCCACCGCTTCGCTGACGTCGTGGGTCACCAGCAACACCGTGAAGCCGTGCTGTTGCCAGAGCCGTTCGATCAACTGCTGCATTTCAATTCGAGTCAGGGCATCCAGCGCACCCAAGGGTTCGTCGAGCAACAGCAGGCGCGGCTGATGAATCAACGCACGAGCCAAAGCCACGCGTTGCTTCTGTCCACCGGACAGCGCGGCCGGCCACTCGTTGGCGCGGTCGGCCAGGCCAACCGCCTCCAAAGCCTGCAACGCTTGCGGCCGCCAGTTGCCCTTGAGGCCCAGACCGACGTTGTCGATGATCTTTTTCCAAGGCAGCAAACGCGCTTCCTGGAACATCAGCCGCGTGTCTTCCTGCGCGTCACTCAATGGCGCAGCACCGGCGAGCAACTCACCGCCCGAGGGTCGATCGAGCCCGGCGAGCAATCGCAGCAAGGTACTTTTGCCGCAACCGCTACGACCCACCACGGCGACAAACTGGCCCGCCGGAATGTGCAGATCGATCTCACGCAAGACTTGTCGCGAGCCAAAGGTTTTTTGCAGCTTGCGCACCGCCAGCGGAATCCCGCGCAGCAGGCGTGGAGGTTGCTCCGCGATCATGCCGCACCTCCCTTGGCAACCTGATACGCCGGGTGCCAGCGCAGCCACACACGTTCAAGTCCACGGGCCGCGAGGTCGGCCAGTTTGCCGAGCACCGCGTACAGCAGAATCGCCAACACCACCACGTCGGTCTGCAAGAACTCCCGGGCGTTCATTGCCAGATAGCCAATGCCGGAACTCGCGGAAATGGTTTCCGCCACGATCAACGTCAGCCACATGAAACCCAGGGCGAAGCGCACGCCGACCAGAATCGAAGGCAGCGCACCCGGCAGGATCACCTGCCAGAACAGGCTGAAACCGGACAAGCCATAACTGCGCGACATCTCCACCAGCGCCGGGTCGACGTTACGGATGCCGTGATAGGTGTTGAGGTAGATCGGGAACAACGTGCCCAGCGCCACCAGGAAAATCTTCGCCGACTCGTCGATGCCGAACCACAGGATCACCAAAGGAATCAGCGCCAGGTGCGGCACGTTGCGGATCATCTGCACCGAACTGTCCAGCAAGCGTTCGCCCCACTTCGACAGGCCGGTGATGAAGCCCAGGGTCAAGCCCAGGCCGCCGCCGATGGCGAAGCCCAACGCGGCACGCCAGCCACTGATCGCCAGATGCGTCCAGATTTCACCGCTGCGCACCAGGCTCACGCCGGCCTCGATCACGGCGATCGGTGCCGGCAGGATCCGTGTCGACAACCAGCCCGCCGACACCGACAACTGCCACACCGCCAGCAACAATATCGGCAACGCCCAGGGCGTCAGGCTGTGGATGATTTTCTTCATGACAGCGCCTCAGCTCTGCGACGCGGCTTTGGGCAGAATGTCGTTGGCGACCATCTCGCCGAACGGGCTGACGTAGCCGGCACTTTTCGGCAGTTCAGGACGTTCGACATCAAGGTGCGGGAACAGCAACTCGGCCACCCGGTACGACTCTTCCAGATGTGGGTATCCGGAAAAAATAAACGTATCGATGCCCAGGTCCGCGTACTCCTTCACGCGGGCAGCCACGGTCGGACCATCGCCCACCAGCGCCGTACCGGCACCGCCGCGCACCAGACCGACTCCGGCCCACAGGTTCGGACTGACTTCCAGGTTGTTGCGGTTGCCCCCATGCAATGCGGCCATGCGTTGCTGACCGACCGAATCGAAACGCGCCAGCGAAGCCTGGGCACGAGCGATGGTGTCGTCGTCGAGATGGGAGATCAGCCGATCCGCGGCTTTCCACGCCTCATCGTTGGTTTCGCGCACGATCACATGCAGGCGGATGCCGAAGCGCACGGTGCGGCCAAGCTTGGCGGCCTTGACACGGACCTGTTCGATTTTTTCCGCGACGGCGGCCGGTGGTTCGCCCCAGGTCAGGACCATTTCCACCTGTTCGGCGGCCAGATCCTGTGCGGCTTCCGAGGAACCGCCAAAGTACAGCGGCGGACGCGGTTGCTGGATTGGCGGATAGAGCAGTTTCGCGCCCTTCACGCTGATGTGCTGGCCGTCGTAATCGACGGTTTCACCTTCCAGCACGCGGCGCCAGATACGGGTGAATTCCACCGAGGCCTGATAACGCTCTTCGTGGCTGAGGAACAGGCCATCACCGGCCAACTCTTCCGGATCACCGCCCGTCACCAGATTGAACAACGCCCGTCCGCCGGACAGTCGATCCAGGGTCGCGGCCTGCCGCGCCGCCACCGTCGGGGAAATGATCCCGGGGCGCAGGGCGACAAGGAATTTCAAGCGCTGGGTCACCGGGATCAGCGACGCCGCCACCAGCCACGAGTCTTCGCAGGAACGCCCGGTCGGAATCAGCACCCCGCCAAAACCCAGGCGGTCAGCGGCTTGCGCGACTTGTTGCAGGTAACCGTGATCGACGGCGCGTGCGCCTTCGGCGGTGCCAAGGTAATGGCCGTCGCCGTGGGTAGGCAGGAACCAGAAGATATTGAGGCTCATATGGAGTGGTCTCCTTGGGGAATCGGTTTACTGGGCTTATGTTTCTGAGCTCTGGTTACTGAGCTTTCGCAACGGCGGCCGGCGGCGTCCAGATCACGTCTTTGATGCTCAACGGTTTGGGAATCAACTTGAGCTGGTAGAAGCTGTCGGCGATTTTCTGCTGCGCCGCAACCACTTCCGGGGTGAGGAACAGCGCACCGTAGCCCTGGCGTTTCACCGAGGTCAGGGTGATGTCCGCCGGCAGGCCGAGCAGTGGCGACACCTGTTCAGTCACGTCCTGGGGATTGGCCCTGGACCACTCGCCGACCGCGCGCACTTCTTCCACCAGGGTCTTGATCACCTCAGGATTCTTTTGTGCGTAAGGCTTGGTCGCCAGGTAGAACTGGTGGTTGTCGACGATGCCCTGGCCATCGCGCAGGGTGCGCGCTTGCAGTTGCTGTTCGGCGGCGGCCTGGTACGGGTCCCAGATCACCCAGGCATCGACGCTGCCACGCTCGAACGCGGCGCGGGCATCGGCCGGCGGCAGGAAGACGGTCTGGATGTCGGTGTACTTGAGGCCGGCATCTTCCAGCGCACGCACCAGCAGGTAGTGCACGTTGGAGCCTTTGTTGAGCACGACTTTCTTGTCCTTGAGCTCGGCTACCGATTTGATCGGCGAGTCCTTCGGCACCAGGATCGCTTCGCTGTGGGGCGCTGGCGGTTCATAGGCGACGTAGAGCAGATCTGCGCCAGCCGCTTGAGCGAACACTGGCGGTGTTTCGCCGGTAACGCCGAAGTCGATGGAGCCGACGTTCAGGCCTTCAAGCAGTTGCGGGCCACCGGGGAATTCAGTCCATTGCACGTCCACGCCTTGGGCGGCGAGACGTTTTTCCAGGGTGCCTTTGGCTTTGAGCAGCACCAGAGTGCCGTACTTTTGATAGCCGATGCGTAATGTCTCGGCCTGAGCTTGAGTAATGGCGCCGAAGGTGACAGCCGCAGCAAACAGAGCGACCAGACCACGACGCAAAATGACAGGGCGCATGGCGCTCTCCTTTTTGCAGTTGGGTTTTGGCTGCACCTGCTTGCCCGTTGGCGGGCGAGTAAGGCCAGTACTTCAATTTTCGGTGAGGCTTAAATGCTCCAGCGAGCACTCAGCAAACGATCATTCAACAGGTTCGGATCGAGCGGCTTGGGCCGTCGTGCCATGGCGCTGAAAAACAGCTCCAGCGATTCATTCAGCCGTTGCTCCAGCTCCGGCGCCAACTGCGCCAGGGCGCTGCCTTCGCCGTAAGCGATCTGACTGTCGACGGCGAAAATCCCTTGCAGCATTTCCTGGGCTTTCAATGCCGACAGTACCGGCTTGAGCGCGTAATCCACCGCCAGCATGTGGGCGATGCTGCCGCCAGTGGCCATCGGCAGAACCACTTTGTGGCTCAAGGCGCGTTCGGGCAGCAGATCCAGAACGACTTTCAGCGCTCCGGAAAACGATGCCTTGTAAACCGGTGTGGCGATCAGCAGGCCATCGGCGTTTTCAATCTGTTGCAGCAGGTCGATCACCTTGGGGCTGTCGAAGCGTGCGTGCAGCAAGTCCTCGGCCGGGAAGTCCCGTACCTGATAACTCACCACTTCCACGCCCTGCCCTTGCAACCAACGTTGGGAGCGATCCAGCAGCACCCCGGAACGAGAGCGCTGACTGGGACTGCCACCGAGTGAGACAACCAACATTCAGACGATTCCTTGCACGGTGTTGGCGATTCGCGGCTTGCGATCTCGCTTCGATGTAGTGACCTTAACAGCTGATTCATATATCTATAAATCATATTTATTCATTTGGTTATTCGTTTAAGAGATATTAAAGCTCACTTCTTCCAGACAAAAAAACAGGCCGTCGAAACGGCCTGAAATCCCCTGCTTTGTGGATGCAAACTTTGAATCCTGCTGCGTCTGATCGGCCGCTATCGCGAGCAAGCTCGCTCCCACAGGGGGCACGTGGTCAACTGTGGGAGCGAGCTTGCTCGCGATGGCGGTATCAGCCACACCGCGAATGCCAAAGACTTACCTGTTCGGCTGCGGCGTCAGTCGCAAATACGGCTTAACCGCCCGATAGCCCTTGGGAAAGCGCTGTTTGATTTCATCCTCATCCTTGAGCGACGGCACGATCACCACCTCATCACCGTCCTGCCAATTGGCCGGTGTGGCCACCTTGTAGTTGTCGGTGAGTTGCAGCGAGTCGATCACTCGCAGGATTTCATTGAAGTTGCGGCCGGTGCTCGCCGGGTAGGTAATCGTCAGCCGAACCTTTTTGTTCGGGTCGATCACGAACAGCGAGCGTACGGTCAGGGTATCGTTGGCGTTGGGATGGATCAGGTCGTAGAGGTCCGAGACCTTGCGGTCGGCGTCATCCAGGATCGGAAAGTTGACCACGGTGTCCTGGGTTTCGTTGATGTCCTCGATCCACTTGTGGTGCGACTCCACCGGGTCCACCGACAACGCGATGGCCTTGACTCCACGCTGGGCGAACTCATCCTTGAGCCTGGCGGTGAAGCCCAATTCAGTGGTGCACACCGGTGTGAAATCCGCCGGATGGGAAAACAGCACGCCCCAGCTATCGCCCAGCCACTGATGGAAACGGATGATGCCGGCGCTGGAATTCTGCTCGAAATCGGGGGCGATATCGCCAAGTCTGAGACCCATGGTGCTGCTCCTTGTGAGTGCTTGATGGGTTCAACTGTGCCTGTGTTTTTTATCTATTAAAAAGAATAAATATCAATTTATTTAGATCATAAAGAAATATTAAAGATCTGTTCACTGGACGTGCACGCACAACCCGCCGAACATCGTCCCCAAGGTTCGAGAAGGCCTTGAGTTGCTGCAAAGAGGGAAATTCAAGGCGGGATTACGGGGGTGAACCCGTCTTGGAAATGCAAAAGCCCCGCCCGGTGCAATACCGGGCGGGGCTTTTTTTGTCTCGGTTACGCGGGCGCTATTACAACAGCGGGATCGAGTAGCTGAGGATCAGGCGGTTTTCGTCCTGCGAACGCGTGTTCGGCAGGTCGGTGCGCCAGGTAGCGTTTTTCCACGTCAGACCCAGGTTTTTCAGCGGACCTTCCTGAACCACGTAAGCCACGCTCAGATCGCGCTCCCACTCGGAAGCACCGTTGGCCGCCTCCCCACCCTTGGCGTTAACGGTATCGATATTGTCGCCGTGCAGGTACACCAGACCCGCGGTCAGGCCAGGTACGCCGACTTTGGCGAAGTCGAACGAGTAGCGTGCTTGCCAGGTTTTCTCGCCGGCACGGCCGAACTTCTGGATTTGCGAATCGGTGATGGTGTAGTTCGACGAACCGTCACCCTGGTTCAGCCAAGGGAAGTCGCTGCTGCCGTTGCTGACCTGGTAACCGCCACCGAAGGTATGACCGGCAACCGAATACAGGAACAGGCCGCTGTACAGGTTGTTGTCGACCTTGCCTTTACCGTTTGGCGCGTTGTAGTTGCCGGTGGTGAAGAACAGAGGGTCGTGACCGTTGGCACCATCATCAGAGCTGTTGAAATAACGGAAATCCGACTTCAACACACCCGGGCCGATTGCCCAGTTGTGAACCAGACCCAGGAAGTGTTGCTTGTAGAACTCTTCCAGCTTGCCGTAGTAGTACTGGGCCGTCAGGTCCTTGGTGATTTTGTAGTCACCACCGGCGTAGATGAACTTGTTGCTGTCGCGGAATTTGGTGCCGCGAGTGTTCGCACCGGAAATCGACATCTGCTCGTTGTTGCTGGAGTTACGGCCTTTAACGGCTTCGATCTGACCACCGACCAGCGACAGGTCCTTGATCTCGGCGGAAGTGATCTGGCCACCCTGCCAGGTTTGCGGCAGCAAACGACCATCGTTGGTCACGATCACCGGGTTTTTCGGCTGCAGGGTACCCAGCTTCAGTTCGGTCTGGGAAACCTTGGCCTTGGCAGTCAGGCCCAGGCTGGAGAAATTATCAACCGCCTCGCCGTTGGATTTGCTCGGGAAAACCGTGCCGCCGTAAGAGGTCGCCGTGGCGCCGTTGGTGCCGCCACCCGAATCCAGCTTGACGCCCAGCAAACCGATTGCATCGATACCGAAGCCGACGGTGCCTTGGGTGTAACCGGAGATGAAACGCAGATCGAAGCCCTGGCCCCATTCTTCGTTTTTGTTGGCACCGGCACCGTCACGGTTGTCGGTATTGATGTAGAAGTTGCGCAGCCCCAATGTTGCCTTGCTGTCTTCGATGAAACCCGCGGCGCTAGCCTGCTGGGCCAATACCCCGACGGCCACAGCCATGGCCAAGGTGGACTTGTTCATGTTTCGCTCCTCTCGTTTCTAATTCTGATGTTTCTGGTCCCGAATCGAATGCCCGGGATCCTGAATGCATAAACTCGCGGTAAACCGTCTAGGCCGGTCGTTTGGCGGGCCGCAGGATACATGGCCTTAAAGCCAAAAAGAATTTATTAATGTTTTTTAATGCCGTATTGGAATATTGCTTCCCACGACAGATCCGAGGTATCGGCGGCAAGGCCAATTCCTGAACCTGATCAATTGTCGAGGGACGAAATTGCCGAATCCGAGCTCAGGGATGAGTGTCGGACAGGCGCACTTTAAGCGGGATGGTTAAAAACCAAAAAGAATAAAAAAGAAATAGCATCTTTGTTTATGGAATATGAAGTTCGACACAAAAAAAAGCCCCGCCAACCGACGGGGCTTTTTCTTGCGGTTTTTACATGAAGCTGTAGGTGTAGTTGAAGATCAGACGGGTCTGGTCCTGGTCAAGGGTGCTGGTGTTGCCACGGTAGGTACCGTGACGCAGCGTCGTGCCAAACCCTTTCAGTGCGCCCGTTTGAATCACGTAATCAATACGCGCGTCGGTCTCGTGCTCACTCAGGTCTTTACCAACACCATTGGTAGCCTTGATGTCCTGGCCATTCAAGTAAGCAATCGAAGCCTTCAAGCCTGGCACGCCCAGGGAGGCGAAGTCATAGGAGTACTGACCGTACGTGGTGTTTTCACCGGCACGGATAAAGCTGCCAACTGTGGCGTCGGTAAAGGAGTAGAAGCTCGCGCCGCCGGCACCTTCAGGATTACCGTTGCTATCGACAAGGTTGCCTTGGTTCAGGAAAACGAAGCCGCCGTCATCGTTGACACGCTGATGTCCGAGCAGGAACGCGTTGCCACCCAGGGTATAGGTGAACGTGGCGCTCCAGGTCTTGTTATCGACCTCACCCGGGTTCTTGGCGAAACCGTTGTTGTTGTTGAAACGGAAACCCGGATCGCCGTTCTTGCCGTCGGAGCTGCTGTCAAAATAACGGATATCGGTCTTGAACGACTGATTGGCCGCGATCGGGTAGACGTGCACCAGGCCGAGGAAGTTCTGCTTGTAGAAATCTTCCAGGTTCGCATAGTAGTACTGCAGCAAGAGGTCTTTGGTGACCTTCCAG
Organism: Pseudomonas sp. Pseusp10; assembly: GCF_059492225.1. Taxonomy (NCBI): domain Bacteria; kingdom Pseudomonadati; phylum Pseudomonadota; class Gammaproteobacteria; order Pseudomonadales; family Pseudomonadaceae; genus Pseudomonas; species Pseudomonas sp. Pseusp10. Next base: position 357,314 of record NZ_CP168528.1, read on the forward strand.
TCAGCACCGGCGTATTGGAATTTATTACTGTCCTCAGTAGCGCCAGCCACAGACAGGCCAGTGGAGTTCGAGGAGGCGCGACCCGACGCGTGCTCCAGTTGACCCAAGTTGAAGGTCACATTGTCGATTTCTTTGGAGGTGATGGTGCCACCTTCAAAGGTCTGCGGCAGCAGACGGCTGTCGTTCGCGATCAGGATCGGCAGGTTCGGTGCCAGAGCGCCACCCAGGTGGGCTTCGGTCTTCGAGAAGCGCGCCTTGACGTTGCCATCCAGACGGCTCCACTCGTCGGCCGCCTCATTGCCATCGCTAGGGAAGAATGAGTTGCTGTTACCGGTAGGGTGATGCCCCTTGCCGCCATCCAGGTGGATACCGACGAGTGCCTGAGCATCGATACCGAAGCCGACAGTACCTTGGGTAAAACCGGACAGGTAGTCGAACTTCAGACCCTCAGCGGTTTCGCGCTGACGGTTGGCTGGAGTACTCGCCCCTTCACGCATATCGGCGTCGTAATACATGGTGCGAGAGCTGATGGACGCCTTGCTGTCTTCCAGGAAACCTGCGGCGCCTGCCTGCTGCGCCAAAACCCCAACGGTCACGGCCAAAGCCAAGGTGGACTTGTTCATTGTGAAGCTCCTCTCGATTCTAATTCTTGTGTTCCTGGTCTCGAGTCGACGCCCGAAATCCTAAGATGCGCGATTAGCGCCAGAGCGTGACCCATAAGTCAATCGTAACCATATGTGTCTACGACCATAGTCTAATCCCCGGTTTTTTGGTCCCTGCAGGGTCATGAATTCGTCATGAACCTGAAAAGAATTACCCGATTCTTTTCTAATACCGTTTAGGAATTTAGCTCCCAACTCTCTAACTACCCCAGAATAGAGGGTTTTTCTTACAAGCTAATTCCTAATCGGTATTTGTTTTTGATTTTTTAGATCGATTAGTTTCTGACGCAATTCGGAAACAAATCCTTTACCGAAAGGCAGCCCCATGACGACTAAACGCGCACTATCCGGACCAATTGTTACAGTTTGTGTATCGTTCGCATTTTCTTTCACCGCTCATGCGGCGAACCTCACCGTCGGCTATCAAACCGGCATCGACCCCAGCAAAGTCCCTCAGGCCGATGGCCTTTATGAAAAAACCATCGGCCAGCCCATCGACTGGCGACGCTTCAACAGCGGCCCGGAAGTGGTCACGGCGATTGCCTCCGGCGATGTGCAAATCGGCAATCTCGGCTCCAGTCCGTTGGCCGCTGCCGCCTCGCGCAACCTGCCAATTGTCGCGTTCATCGTTTCGGCCCAGATCAATGCCGCCGAAGCGCTGGTGGTGCGCAACGGCAGCGGCATCGAAAAACCGCAAGATCTGATCGGAAAGACCATCGCCACACCATTCGTTTCAACCTCCCACTACAGCCTGCTTGGCGCGTTGAAGCACTGGGGCCTGGACAGCTCGAAAGTCAAAGTGGTGAACCTGCAGCCAGCGGAAATCGCGGCAGCCTGGAAACGTGGTGATATTGATGGCGCGTTTGTCTGGTCGCCTGCCCTGGGGGAAATCCGCAAGAACGGCAAGACCTTGACCGATGCCGCACAGGTGGGCCAATGGGGGGCGCCGACCTTTGAGGTCTGGGTGGCGCGCAAGGATTACGCCGAAAAACACCCGGAGGTCGTGGCAAAGTTCGCCAGGGTCACCCTGGATTCATTCGCCGACTATGCCGCTCATAAAGACCAATGGACCGCTGATTCACTGCCTGTCCGGAAAATCGCCAAATTGACCGGTGCCAATGCCGCTGATGTACCGGAGCTATTGGCCGGTTCCGCATTCCCGGATGCCCGGGCGCAACAGAGCACCGCGTTGCTGGACGGCGGCACTGCCAAGGCCATTGGCGAGACGGCGAAATTCTTGAAGGAACAAGGGAAGGTCGAGACGGTGCTGCCGGATTACTCGCCGTATGTCAGCGCGAAGTTTGTCACTGAATAACAGCTGAAGGCTGCTATGCAGCCAATCGCGAGGCAAGCTCGCTCCCACAGGGTTCTCTGATGTCCGCAGACCTGTGGGAGCGAGCTTGCTCACGATGGGAGCGCCGCGATTACAGGGCTTTTTCGAAGATCTTCGAATTACGCTGATAGTTGTACAGCGACGCCCGCGCCGACGGCAGTCGGTCGACGCTGCTGGGTTCGAAACCGCGTTCGCGGAACCAGTGCGCGGTGCGGGTGGTGAGGACGAACAAGGTTTTCAACCCCTGAGCCCGTGCGCGATCTTCAATGCGTTCCAGCAGCTCATCGCCGCGACCGCCATGGCGGTACTCCGGATTCACCGCCAGACACGCCAGCTCACCCGCGTCCGAATCGGCGATCTGATACAGCGCCGCACAGGCGATGATCATGCCTTCGCGCTCAACCACGCTGAACTGCTCGATTTCGCGTTCCAGCACCTCGCGGGAACGGCGCACCAGGATGCCCTGCTCTTCCAGCGGACTGATCAGGTCCAGCAAACCGCCGACGTCTTCAATGGCCGCTTCGCGCACCACTTCGAACTGCTCCTGGGCCACCAGCGTACCGCCACCGTCGCGAGTGAACAGTTCGGTCAACAGTGCACCGTCTTCGGCGTAGCTGACGATATGGCTGCGGGCTACGCCGCCACGGCAAGCTTCGGCCGCGGCATCCAGCAATTCTGCCTGATAGTTGCTGCCCAAGCGTTGCAGATGCGCCGGCACTTGCTGCGGACGCAGTTCGCGCACCAGGCGCCCGTGTTCATCGATCAGGCCCAGGTCGGCACCGAACAGCAGCAGCTTGTCCGCACCCAGGTCGATGGCCGCACGAGTGGCGACGTCTTCGCAGGCAAGGTTGAAAATCTCCCCGGTCGGCGAGTAGCCCAGCGGCGACAGCAGCACGATGGAGCGCTCGTCCAGCAGACGGTTGATGCCCTTGCGGTCGACCCGGCGCACTTCGCCGGTGTGGTGATAGTCGACGCCTTCAAGCACGCCGATCGGCCGTGCCGTCACCAGGTTGCCGCTGGCCACCCGCAGGCGTGAACCCTGCATCGGCGACGAGGCCATGTCCATCGACAGGCGAGCCTCGATGGCAATGCGCAACTGGCCGACCGCGTCGATCACGCACTCCAGGGTCGCGGCATCGGTGATGCGCATGCCGTGGTGGTAATGCGGGGTCAGGCCACGGGCCGCGAGGCGCGCTTCGATTTGCGGCCGGGAACCGTGAACCAGCACCAGACGCACGCCCAGGCTGTGCAACAGCACCAGGTCGTGGACGATATTGCCGAAGTTTGGGTGTTCAACGCCGTCGCCGGGCAGCATGACGACAAAGGTGCAATCGCGGTGGGCGTTGATGTAAGGCGAAGCGTGACGAAGCCAATTGACGTATTCGGGCATGAACCTGGGCCTGTAATAAATAGCAGCCGAAAAAAGGGCGAAACTGAAAACGCACAGCGGGCTGATGGTTATCGTCGGAACAGGCTTGGCGACACGCGCGCTCTCCTCATGAATACGGGTTTGAATACCGGCAATTTATACGGCTTGTCAGGCAAATCACAGCCCCTGTAGGAGCGAGCTTGCTCGCGATGGACTTCAACGATTACGCGACCTTTCTGAATGGACGCGTGGCCCTTGCGTTCATCGCGAGCAAGCTCGCTCCTACAGGGCCGCGGTTTGGGTCGGTGTCAGGCAATAGTGTTCGATCAGTTGCCTTAATAGATGCACCGTAGGCTGCAAACGTGACATTTCGAGGTATTCCCCCGGCTGGTGGGCGCAGGCGATATCACCCGGGCCAAGTACCAGCGTTTCACAGCCGAGGCGCTGAAGATAAGGTGCTTCGGTGCCGAACGCCACTGCTTCGGCGCTATGGCCGGTGAGCTTTTCGGCGAGCCGCACCAGTTCCGCATCCGCGGCCTGCTCGAAGGGCGGCACTTCCGGGAACAGTGGCGCGTAGTCGATCCTGACCTGATGCCGCTCGGCGATCGGGTTGAGCTTCTGCAGGATCTCGGCACGCAAGACCTTGGGGTCCATGCCGGGCAACGGCCGCAAATCGAATTCCAGCGAGCACTGGCCGCAGATACGGTTAGGGTTGTCGCCGCCATGAATGCAGCCGAAATTCATCGTCGGGGTCGGCACGCCAAACTGTGGATTGCGGAATTCGCGCTGCCACAACAAGCGCAGGCCGCGCAGTTCACCGATGGCATCGTGCATCGCTTCCAGGGCGCTGTGGCCCAGGCGCGGGTCGGAGGAATGACCGCTCTGACCGAGGATGTCGATGCGCTCCATCATGATGCCTTTGTGCATGCGGATCGGCTTGAGCCCGGTCGGCTCGCCGATCACCGCCGCGCGTCCCAACGGCCGTCCCGCTTCGGCCAGCGCGCGGGCGCCGGACATCGAGCTTTCTTCGTCACACGTGGCGAGAATCAGCAATGGCTGCTTGAACGGTTGATCGAGCAGCGGTTTGACCGCTTCGATGGCCAGGGCGAAAAAGCCCTTCATGTCGCAACTGCCCAGACCGACCCAACGACCATCGACTTCGGTCAGTTTCAGCGGATCGGTCTGCCACAACGCAGCGTCGAACGGCACGGTGTCGCTGTGCCCGGCGAGCACCAGGCCACCGGGGCCGGAACCGAAACTGGCCAGCAGGTTGAACTTGCCGGGGCTGACTTGCTGGATCTCGCAGGTAAAACCCAGCTCACCGAGCCACGTCGCCAGCAGGTCGATCACCGGGCCGTTGGTTTGATCGAGACTGGGCTGGGTACAACTGACGGACGGTGCGGCGATCAGCGCAGCGAATTGTTCTTTCATCGATGGCAATGGCATCGCTGACTCCCGGCTCCCGAATTGAAGTCCATCATAGAACCAACCGGTGACAGGAATAAACCGTCGCGGCGCGGACGGACCTTGAGTCCTGTACACTGCACGACCTTGGCAGCCACACATTCCCCCGGCTGCGCTCCCGATCCTGGATTTTCCGGCCATGCAGAAAGAAACCGAAATCAAACTCCGCGTCAGCCGCGAAACCCTCGCCGCCCTGCGCGAGCACCCGTTACTGAAAAAACGCAACAAAAGTGGCTGGGAACGCCGTGAGTTGATGAACCAGTACTTCGACACGCCCGAGCGCGATCTGGCCCAGGCCAAAGTCGCCCTGCGCCTGCGCAAGGATGGCGACGAAGTGATTCAGACCCTCAAGACCCGTGGCCAGAGCGTCGCCGGTTTGTCGGTGCGTAACGAGTACGACTGGAAACTACCCAAAGCCAAGCTCGACCTGAAGAAACTCGACGGCGAGTGCTGGCCCGAGGAACTGGCCGAACTTGACAAGAAAACCCTGAAGCCGATCTTCACCACCGACTTCGTCCGCGAACGTGCGGAAATCGCCTGGGGTCGCGGCAAGACCAAAGTAGTCATCGAAGCCGCGCTGGACCTGGGTCACGTCGTGGTCGGCAAGCAGAAAGAAGAAATCTGTGAGCTGGAACTGGAACTGCGCGAAGGCGAGCCGGCCGCGTTGCTGGAACTGGCCGCCGAGCTGGCCGAGAAACTGGCCCTGATGCCATGTGACATCAGCAAGGCCGAGCGTGGTTATCGCCTGTACGACGCCCACAGCTATTCGTTGAGCTTGCCGGCGCCGCAGATCACTGCCGAAACACCGCTGGACGACGCATTCGCTGCACTGAGCTGGCATTTGCTGGGCAGCAGCCAGCGTCTGGCCGAACAGTATCGCTTCAACGGTCACTGGCGCCTGTTGCAGGACTGGGTCGAAAACCTCGCGGAAATGCGCGCCCTGATCAGCAGCCTCGGCCAGGCCGCACCGCGTCAGTCGACCCACGATCTGCGTGTCGCCCTCGATGCCTTGCTGGAAGACTGGCGCCCGCTGGTCCAGGCCGGTCTGGAAGATGAAGACGTGCGCAAAGCCGCGCCGGAGCAGTTCCTCGAAGAACTCGAAGACCCGCGCTGGGGCCTGTTCTCCCTGACCACCTCACGCTGGCTGCTGGCCCGCACCTGGGCCGCCGACCGCAACACCCGTGGCAATCGCCAGGGCGCTGCGCAACTGGGCAGCTGGTTGCCACGCCTGCTGGGCGAGGAAGCCACTTCGCTGCAATTGCAGCGTTATCAGCAACAGCCGGAAGACCTGGCCGAGCAGCTGCCACGCATCGAACGCATCCAGGTCTGGCTGCACCATGCGCGTAACGTGCTGGAGATTCCGGAAATGGATCGCCTGTACGGCGAGCTGAACAAACTGGCCCAACTGGCCAACGAATCGATCACCGACGAAGTCCTGGATGCGCGCAAGCAGCAGGCGATTGCGGTGTATCAGAACCGTGCCTGGAAAATGCTGCTGCGCCTGTAACAGCCAGTACCTGTGGCGAGGGGGCTCGCCCCCGTTCGGCTGCGAAGCGGCCGTGAAACCAACCGACTCGGTATGCCTGATGTACCAGACCGGCTGGTTTCAGGAGTCCTTCGGACTCCAACGGGGGCAAGCCCCCTCGCCACAAGGTCCCTCAAACTTCATCAGCGCACCACCGGCAAACTGGTAGTCGACTTGATCTCCGACAACGCCACAATCGAATTGACCTCCTGAATCCCCGGCACCATCGACAGCTTCTCGAAGAAGAAGCGCTCGTAGGCCTCGATGTCCGCCGTGACAATCCGCAGCAAGAAATCCACCGCCCCCATCAGCACGTAACACTCCAGCACCTCCGGAAAGCCGCGAATCGCCTCGGTGAATTCGGTAAAGTTCGAACGCCCGTGGGCATTGAGTTTCACCTCCGCGAAGATCTGCGTATTCAGACCGATTTTTTTGCGGTCGAGCAAAGTTACCTGGCCGCGAATGATGCCTTCCTCTTTCATCCGCTGAATCCGCCGCCAGCACGGCGATTGCGAGAGACCCACCTGCTCGGCGATCTGCGCGCTGGAGAGCGAAGCGTCCTCTTGCAGCAAGGCGAGAATCTTGCGGTCGTAACTGTCCAGCTCGCTTTGCATAAAAAAACCTTTTATTGATCAACACACGAATTAATTGATTCTACTTTTTTATCATTTAGCCAATCATAGAGAAGAAATACCCGGCACTGGATGTAAAAATTTCTCCAGTGATTTTGGAGCCCGACCATGCCGTATCTCGAAGCCGTGAACACCCCGTCCACCCGCGCCGATGTCTGGAACATCAGCAACACCCACTGCCGGGTTCGCTATCAAATGCTGGCCGAGGCAGAACCTGACCTGCTGTGCCGCGCCCTCAACCTGTTCGCCTTGCAATTGCTCACGCCGGAACAGGTCAACGTGCAGCGCCAGAATGACTGGCTGGACATTGCGATCGTCATCGACGGTTTGAGCTGGCACCGCGCGCAAGTGATTGCGGAAAAACTTCGTAACCTGATCAGCGTTTGCTCGGTGGAGCTGCAAGAAGCTGATTCTGCATGGGCCGAAGCAGCTCAAGCAGTGGGCTGAAAAACCCCGAAACGGCTTTGTCGGGTAGTGGCCCAACGGTCAGCCGGGCCACGGCTATCCTTTGCGGACTGTCGTTCAAAAGGAGCCCGCATGTCCGTACAACTCGCCCTTCAGGACCGCTGGCTGGATCTCAATGATGTGCTGCGCGAACTGGTCGCCCAGGGCTTTATCAGCCAGGATTCGGCCGAACACGCGCTCAATGCCCGGCGCCGCAACGCCGCCCATGGCCAGATGCATCCACTGGAGTTCATCGCCAGCCAACAGCTGGACGACCTCAGCCGTCCCGGCAAACCGCTGGACCTCGAAAGCCTGACCCTGTGGCTATCCCGGCAGGCCGGCCAGCCTTACCTGCGCATCGATCCGTTGAAAATCAACGTCGCGGCCGTGACACCGCTGATGTCCTATGCCTTCGCCCAGCGCCACAAAATCCTCGCGGTATCGATCGACCGTGAGGCGGTGACCGTGGCCAGCGCCCAGCCCTATGTCAGCGGCTGGGAGGCCGACCTGACCCACGTGCTCAAATTGCCGGTCAAGCGCGTGGTGGCCAACCCGGCGGACATCCAGCGCTTCAGCGTCGAATTCTTCCGCCTGGCCAAGTCGGTCACCGGGGCGAACAACGCCGACTCGCAGGTCAGTACCCTCGGCAATTTCGAACAGCTGCTCAACCTCGGCGCCAGCGATCAGGAGCCGGACGCCAACGACGCACACATCGTCAACATCGTCGACTGGCTGTTCCAGTACGCGTTCCAGCAACGCGCCAGCGACATCCACATCGAACCCCGGCGCGAGCAAGGCACGGTGCGCTTTCGCATCGACGGAGTGCTGCACAACGTTTATCAATTCCCGCCCCAGGTCACCATGGCCATCGTCAGTCGCCTGAAAACCCTGGGGCGCATGAACGTCGCGGAGAAACGCAAACCCCAGGACGGCCGGGTGAAAACCAAGACCCCGGACGGCGGCGAAGTCGAACTGCGCTTGTCGACATTGCCCACAGCCTTCGGCGAAAAAATGGTCATGCGGATCTTCGACCCGGAAGTATTGCTCAAGGACTTCGACCAGCTTGGTTTCTCCGCCGACGACCTGCGCCGCTGGCAGGACATGACCCGCCAGCCCCACGGCATCATTCTCGTCACCGGGCCGACGGGTTCGGGCAAGACCACTACCCTCTACACCACCCTGAAAAAACTGGCGACGCCGGAGGTCAACCTCTGCACCATTGAAGACCCGATTGAAATGATCGAGCCGGCGTTCAACCAGATGCAGGTCCAGCACAACATCGACCTGACCTTCGCCGCCGGTGTGCGCGCGCTGATGCGGCAAGACCCGGACATCATCATGATCGGCGAGATCCGCGACCTCGAAACCGCGGAGATGGCGATCCAGGCTGCGCTCACCGGACACCTGGTGCTGTCGACTCTGCACACCAACGATGCACCCAGTGCCATCAGCCGCCTGTTGGAGCTCGGCGTGCCGCACTACCTGATCAAGGCCACGGTGCTAGGCGTCATGGCCCAGCGACTGGTGCGAACCCTGTGCCCGCACTGCAAGGCACCGCTGACGCTGGGCGAAGACGACTGGCAAACCCTGACCCGTCCCTGGCAAGCACCGTTGCCGGCCAATGCCCAGCGTGCCACCGGTTGCGTGGAATGCCGCGACACCGGTTATCACGGTCGTGCCGGGGTCTACGAAATCATGCAGCTCAGCGACAGCATCAAAGCACTGATCAGTCCCGACACCGATCTGCTGGCCGTGCGGCGGCAGGCATTCAAGGAAGGCATGCGCAGCCTGCGGCTGTCAGGAGCGCAAAAGGTCGCCGCCGGGCTGACGACCATCGAGGAGGTTCTGCGAGTGACACCCCAGAGCGAGCAGAACTGAACCCCCGCTGTTCTATCCGGGACCGCTACACTCCAGCGAATGCAACTCCACACATCAACAAGGAATCGTTATGCAGATCGGTAGCGTGCTTTTGCTTTTTATCGGCCTGGTGGCCGCCATTCTGTTCATGGGTTTCAAGGTCGTGCCCCAGGGCTTTGAATGGACCGTCGAGCGTTTCGGGCGCTACACCAACACGCTCAAGCCGGGGCTGAACGTCATCGTTCCGGTCATGGACCGCATCGGCCGCAAGATGAATGTGATGGAAAGCGTGCTGGATATTCCGCCGCAGGAAGTCATCACCGCCGACAACGCCACGGTGCAAATCGACGCCGTGTGTTTCTTCCAGGTGGTCAACACGGCCCAGGCCGCCTACGAGGTCAACAACCTCGAACACGCCATCCGCAACCTGCTGCAAACCAACATCCGTACGGTGCTCGGCTCGATGGAGCTCGACGCCATGCTCAGCCAGCGTGACGGGATCAACGAAAAACTGCTGCGCACCGTCGATGAAGCGACCGCGCCGTGGGGCATCAAGATCACCCGGATCGAGATCAAGGACATCAGCCCACCCGCCGACCTGATGGCGGCGATGTCGGGGCAGATGAAAGCCGAACGGATCAAGCGCGCACAGATCCTCGAAGCCGAAGGCCTGCGCGCCGCAGCGATCCTGACCGCCGAAGGCAAGAAGCAGGCGCAGATCCTCGAAGCCGAAGGCAGTCGTCAGGCCGCATTCCTGGAAGCCGAAGCCCGCGAGCGGCAAGCCGCGGCAGAAGCCCAGGCCACCAAAGTGGTGTCCGAAGCCATCGCCAGTGGCAACGTGCAAGCGGTCAACTACTTCGTGGCGCAGAAGTACATTGATGCGCTGGGCAAGTTGTCTTCGGCCAACAACAGCAAAGTGATCCTGATGCCGCTGGAGGCCAGTTCAATGATCGGCTCGGTGGGTGGCATTGGCGAAATCATCAAGGCCACTTTCGATAACAAGAAAGCCTGAGGCGCGCCATGTGGGCATTTTTGCAGCATCTTTCGTTCTGGGACTGGTTAGCACTGGGCACGGTGCTGTTGATTCTTGAAGTGTTCGGCGCCGGCGGCTACCTGTTGTGGATCGGCATGGCGGCAGCAGCCGTGGGCGTCCTGACCTTCCTCTTGCCGGACCTGTCCTGGGAGTGGCAGTTTCTGTTGTTCGGCCTGCTGTCGATCGCCACCGCGTTGTACTGGTGGTGGCGTCAGCGTACGGCGACGCGCCCGAGCGATCAGCCACACCTGAATCTGCGTGGCCAGGAACTGATCGGCAAAACCTTCGTGGTGTATGAAGCGATTGTCGACGGTCGCGGCAAAATCAAGGTGGCCGACGGCGTGTGGATGGCCCGCGGGCCGGACACCGCCATTGGCAGCCGCGTGCGGGTGGTCGGCCAGCAAGGCGCGATCCTGCTGGTCGAAGCGGCGGAATAGGCAGCCATGGAACTCGATTGGGGGTTGGCAATCCAAGGGCGTAGTTAACCCAGTGGAGTCACCCTTTCATGCGTTTCAAGCTTGCTGTCGCTACCATCGCTCTGTTGTCCCTGCCTGTCGGCTCGGCGATGGCCGATACTTTTTGGCGTAACATTCTTACATCCGGCGCCACCACCGGTTCGAGCTATCTGACTTCCAAGGATCACAAGCTGATCGTCGCGGCCCAGGACGACGCCAGCAGCTTCGTCGCCAGTGACGGCGGCATCCGCGGTCCGTACCTGGAAGCGGCCATGCAGAAAGTCCGCGCCAGCAACCCTGGCCTGCAAGCCACGGACATGGAACTGGCGAACGCGATCCTGGCGAAGAATGCCGTGGCTTCGGAATAAGCGTTGCGAATGAAAAATGCCGCTCACATGAGCGGCATTTTTTTGCCTTGCAAATAAAAATACCCCTGTTCGCCGAGCCCCCTGTAGGAGCGAGCTTGCTCGCGATAGCAGTGGATCAGTAAAAACTTCATTAACTGTCACACCGTAATCGCGAGCAAGCCCGCTCCCACAGTTGGTTATGCGTTGCCTGGGAGATCAGCGGTAATCATCCACCGGCACACACGCACAAAACAGGTTCCGGTCTCCATACACATTGTCCACCCGGTTCACCACCGGCCAGTATTTGTGAGCCTTGGTGTGTGCGTCCGGTGTGACCGCTTGCTCGATGCTGTACGGCCGCTCCCACATGCCGGTGATATCGGCCAACGTATGCGGCGCACCTTTCAGCGGGTTTTCTTCAGCCGGCCAGTTACCGTTTTGCACCTCGTTGATTTCCGCGCGGATGCTCAGCATCGCCCCAATGAACCGGTCCAGTTCCGCCTTCGATTCACTTTCGGTCGGTTCGACCATCAGCGTCCCCGGCACGGGAAACGACATGGTCGGGGCATGGAAGCCGTAATCCATCAGGCGCTTGGCCACGTCCTCTTCGGTAATGCCGGTCAACGCCTTGAGCGGTCGCAGGTCGAGGATGCATTCGTGGGCCACCCGCTCGTTGCGCCCGGTATAAAGAACCGGGAAAGCACCGGATAAATGCCGCGCCAGGTAATTCGCGGCAAGGATCGCCACTTCGCTGGCGTCCGCCAGTTGCGGCCCCATCATCGCGATGTACATCCAGCTGATCGGCAGAATGCTTGCGCTGCCCCAAGGCGCTGCGCTGACGGCGCCATTTTGCGGATGCGGCCCGTCGATCGGCACCACCGGATGGTTGGCCACGAACGGCGCCAGATGCGCCCGAACACCAATCGGCCCCATGCCCGGCCCACCTCCACCATGGGGAATGCAGAAGGTCTTGTGCAGGTTCATGTGCGAGACATCGGCGCCAATATCGGCCGGCCGCGCCAGCCCGACCTGAGCGTTGAGGTTGGCGCCATCCATGTACACCTGACCGCCGTGCTGGTGGATCACTTCACAGATTTCGCTGATGCCTTCCTCATACACCCCATGGGTCGAAGGATAGGTCGCCATCAGGCAGGCGAGCTTGTCTGCGGCCTGCGCGGCTTTTTCCTTGAGGTCGTCCAGGTCGACGTTGCCCGCCTCGTCACACTCGACGATCACCACACGCATCCCGGCCATCTGCGCCGATGCGGGATTGGTGCCATGAGCCGACGAAGGAATCAGGCAAATATCGCGGCCGCCCTGTTGCCGGCTCTCATGGTATTTGCGGATCGCCAGCAACCCGGCGTATTCGCCCTGGGCACCGGAGTTGGGTTGCATGCAGATCGCGTCGAAACCGGTGATCGCGCACAACCAGCGCTCCAGTTCTTCGATCATCAGCCCATAACCGGCGGCCTGCTCTTTGGGCACGAACGGATGCAGATTGGCGAACTGGGGCCAGGTAATCGGGATCATCTCGCTGGTGGCGTTGAGCTTCATGGTGCAGGAGCCCAGCGGGATCATCGATTGATTGAGCGCCAGGTCCTTGTTTTCCAGTTGCTTGAGGTAGCGCAGCATCTCGGTTTCGCTGTGATGGGCGCTGAACACGGGATGGCGTAGATAAGGCGAAGTTCGCGCCAGCCCTTCGGGAATTCCACCAGGCAAGACTTCGGCATCCAGGTCCTCGATACTGAGCCCGTGATCGGCCCCCAGAAACACGTCGAACAACTTCGCCACGGTAGCTTCGTCGCAGGCCTCGTCGAGGCTCAAGCCCAGTTGGCCGCGCCCGAGAATCCGCAGGTTGATCTGCGCGGCCCGGGCACTTTCGATGATGGCGGTCTGGGTTCCGCCGACTTCCAGCGTCAGGGTGTCGAAGAAGTGCCGGTTGACCCGGGTGATACCGTTTCGCTCGAGCCCGGCGGCGAGGATGCAGGTCAGCCGATGAACCCGCTGGGCGATCCGCTTGAGTCCTTCCGGGCCGTGGTAGACCGCATAGAAACTGGCGATATTGGCCAGCAGCACCTGGGCCGTGCAGATATTGGAGTTGGCCTTCTCCCGGCGGATGTGTTGCTCGCGGGTTTGCAGGGCCATGCGCAGGGCGATGTTGCCCCGTGCATCTTTCGAAACCCCGATGATCCGCCCGGGAATCGCTCGCTTGTATTCATCGCGACTGGCAAAAAATGCCGCGTGAGGCCCGCCGTAGCCCATGGGCACGCCAAATCGCTGGGACGAGCCGAACACCACATCGGCGCCCAGTTCACCCGGCGGGGTCAGCAACAGCAGGCTCAGCAAATCCGTGGCGACACAGGCCAGGGCCTGTTGCGCGTGCAGGTGATCAATCAGCGGCCGCAGGTCATGGATTTCACCGTGGGTGTCAGGGTACTGCAGCAGCGCGCCGAACACCTGGTGCTGCTTCAGGTTATCCACAGCATCGACGATCAGCTCGAAGCCGAAACCTTCAGCACGGGTCTGCACCACGGAAATGGTTTGCGGATGGCAGTTTTCGTCGACAAAGAACAGGTTGCTTTTGGACTTGGCGACCCGCTTGGCCAGGGCCATGGCTTCCGCCGCAGCGGTGGCTTCATCGAGCAGCGAGGCATTGGCCAGTTCCAGGCCGGTCAGGTCGATGGTCAGTTGCTGGAAGTTCAGCAGCGCCTCGAGCCGTCCTTGGGCGATCTCTGGCTGATAAGGTGTGTAAGCAGTGTACCAGCCGGGATTTTCCAGCACATTACGCAGAATGACCGCCGGTGTGAGGGTGCCGTGGTAGCCCATGCCGATCAGGCTGGTCCAGACCTGATTCTGCTCGGCATAACCGCGCAGCTTGGCCAGCGCGGCCTCTTCATCGAGGGCCGGGGGCAGGTCCAGCGCCCGGTTGAGGCGAATGCCCGGGGGCACGGTTTGCTCGATCAATTCGACCCGGCTGCCAAGACCGAGGCTGTCGAGCATCGCCTGTTGCTCGGCGGTATCGGGTCCGAGGTGGCGGCGAAGAAAGGCATTGGGGTCGCGTAATTGGCTCAGGGACGGCAACTGGGACATGACGGGCTCTCTCTTGACTGGCGCTCAGCGTCGATGCAACACGGTCAAACCAGCATAGCAGTCGATATCCGCATGGATGATGTGGCGCCTTCGACCAATCCCGATCATCATGTTCGGCGCCTACCTAATGTCCGCTGATCGGTGACTGTATCCATGAGCCAACTGCCTTTCCTGCCGTTTTCCAAACCCACTATCGATGAAGCCACGATTGCCAGCGTCGGTGACGTATTGCGCTCCGGCTGGATTACCAGCGGCCCAAAGGTCCAGACCTTCGAAGCGCAACTCTCCGAGTATTTTGGCGGGCGCCCGGTGCGCACCTTCAATTCCGGCACCTGCACCATGGAAATCGCCTTGCGTATTGCCGGGATCGGGCCGGGCGATGAAGTGATCACCACGCCGATTTCCTGGGTGGCCACCGCCAACGTCATCCTGGAAGTCGGCGCCACCCCGGTGTTTGCCGACATCGACCCGGTGACCCGCAATATCGATCTCGATCAACTGGAAGCGGCGATTACCCCCCGCACCAAAGCCATTATCCCGGTGTACCTCGCCGGGTTGCCCGTGGACATGACGCGTTTGTACGCCCTGGCGCAAAAGCACGGCCTGCGGATTGTCGAAGATGCGGCCCAGGCATTGGGCTCCAGCTGGAATGGCCAGCGCATTGGCTCGACCGGTGATTTCGTGTCCTTCAGTTTCCAGGCGAACAAAAACGTCACCTCATCCGAGGGCGGTTGCCTGGTGCTGAACACGGCCGAAGAAGTACGACTGGCGGAGAAATACCGGCTGCAGGGCGTTACCCGCAACGGCTTCGATGGCCTGGACGTCGACGTGCTGGGTGGCAAATTCAACATGACCGACGTCGCGGCGGCCATTGGCCTTGGGCAATTTGCTCATATCGAAGCCATTACCGCTCATCGCCGTGACCTGGCCCGACACTATTTCGCCTGCTTTGGCGAGGATTTCGAAGCGCAGTACGGGGCGCAATTGCCTCCGGCGGATTTCACCCAAAGCAACTGGCATTTGTTCCAGCTGGTATTACCGGAACGCACGGATGGCAAACCGGCACGGGCGACTTTCATGGAGCAGATGCAGGCACTGGGTGTCGGGATCGGCTATCACTACCCGCCGATTCACCTGTTGAGCCTTTACCGCGAGCGCGGTTTCAAGGAGGGCATGTTCCCGGTCGCTGAGCGGATCGGCCGGCTGATTGTCTCGCTGCCGATGTTCACGGCGATGAGCAAAGCGGATGTCGAGCGTTCGGTGGCTGCCGTGAAGGCCGTTCTGAAACCTTGAACAACCCTTGAGCTGGCTTGCCGGCGATGGCGATTTCGAGGACGCCATCGCCAGCAAGCTGGCTCCTACAGGGGCGAGCATTACTCGCCGATGGCAGCCTTGTAGCCGGCGGCATCCAGCAGTTTTTCCAGATCGGCGGTGTTGCTTGGCTTGAGCTTGAAGATCCACGCGCCGTACGGGTCGCTGTTGAGCAGTTCCGGCGAAGCGCTCAGGTCTTCGTTGACCGCAATCACCTCACCGGCAATCGGGGAGTAGATATCAGAAGCGGCCTTGACCGATTCAACGACACCAGCCTGATCTTCAGCGGCAAACACGTTGCCGACTTCAGTCAGCTCGACGAACACCACATCACCCAGCGCTTCCTGCGCGTGATCGCTGATGCCAACGGTGACGGTGCCATCGGCTTCCAGACGTGCCCATTCGTGACTTTCGGCAAAACGCAGGTCGGCAGGGATATCGCTCATGTTCTGTGTCCTCAGGAATATGGTCGGCGGGCATGCCCGCCAGAAAAGGTTAGATCAAGGTTTTGCCGTGGCGTACGAAGGTCGGTTTGACCACCCGAACCGGGTACCACTTGCCACGGATTTCCACTTCAGCACGGTCGGCAGTTGCCATCGGCACGCGCGCCAGTGCAATCGACTTGCTTAGCGTAGGAGAGAAACTACCACTGGTGATCTCCCCTTCGCCAACATTGGCGATGCGGACCACCTGATGAGCGCGCAAAACCCCGCGTTCCTCAAGGACCAGACCGACCAGTTTGTGCTGTACGCCGGCAGCCTGCTCGGTTTCCAGCGCCTTGCGCCCGATGAACTGCCGAGTGGCCGGTTCCCAGGCAATGCTCCAGGCCATATTGGAGGCCAGCGGTGAAACATCCTGCTGGATGTCCTGGCCGTAAAGGTTCATGCCGGCTTCGACTCGCAAGGTATCCCGCGCGCCAAGGCCGATGGGAGAAATCCCGGCACCGACCAGATCGTTGAAAAAGCCTGGCGCCTGATCGGCCGGCAGAATGATTTCCAGGCCGTCTTCGCCGGTATAACCGGTGCGCGCGATGAACCAGTCACCGTCGGACAGGCCTTCGAAAGGCTTGAGAAGCTGAATCAGGTTGCCGCGGGACTGGGTGACCAGTTCGGCAATTTTTTGCCGGGCGTGAGGGCCCTGGATGGCCAGCATCGCCAACTCGGAACGTTCGCGAAGTTGCACGTCGAAACCGTCGAGACGGGCTTGCATCCAGGCCAAGTCCTGATCGCGGGTGGAGGCATTGACCACCAGGCGATAGCCCTCATCGAGACGGTAGACGATCATATCGTCGACGATCCCACCCTGCTCGTTGAGCATGGCGCTGTACAGCGCACGGCCAGGGCTGTGCAGGCGTTCGACGTCATTGGCCAGCAAATGCTGAAGCCAGGCTTTGGCCTGGGAGCCACAGACGTCGATTACGGTCATGTGGGACACATCAAAGACACCGCAATCGCGGCGCACCTGGTGGTGTTCCTCGACCTGCGATCCATAATGCAGAGGCATGTCCCAACCGCCAAAATCGACCATCTTCGCGCCGAGTGCGAGATGAAGGTCATACAGAGGCGTACGCTGTCCCATGGGTTTCTCCTTCCGGGCGTGGCGAAGGTGCGGACAAGCGCTGTACGGACTGAAGGCCTTGAAACAAAGGGTCTTTAGCCGATTTCAGCCACTTGGTCTGTCAGACGGGCCGCACCGAATGCCGCGCATTGTAGCCGCAAGGTGTAGGACTGACACCTAGCTGTTTCGATGTGCCGAGCGCCGGATCAATCCGATGACCGGCAACAGCCCGACCAGCACCAGGGTCAATGCCGGCAAAGACGCCCTCGCCCATTCGCCTTCGCTGGTCATTTCAAAGATACGCACCGCCAGTGTGTCCCAGCCAAACGGGCGCATCAGCAGGGTCGCGGGCATTTCCTTGAGCACGTCGACGAACACCAGCAGCGCAGCGCTCAACGTGCCGGGCAACAACAATGGTAGATACACTTTGAAAAACAGTCGTGGCCCACTGACGCCCAGGCTACGTGCCGCTTCGGGCAAAGATGGCCGTATACGCGCCAGGCTGTTTTCCAGTGGCCCGTAGGCCACGGCGATAAAGCGCACCAGATACGCCAGCAGCAACGCCGCCAGACTACCGAGCAGCAGCGGTTTGCCCGCGCCTGCGAGCCAGCTCGAGAGCGGGATGACCAGTTCACGATCCAGGTAACTGAACGCCAGCATGATCGACACCGCCAGCACCGAGCCCGGCAAGGCGTAACCCAGGTTGGCCAGACTGACCCCGGAGCGAATGACGCGGGTTGGCGCCAGTCGTCGGGCAAACGCCAGTAACAAGGCGACGCTGACGGTGATCAACGCCGCCATCGCCCCCAGGTACAAGGTATGGGCGATCAGCCCGGCGTAACGCTCATCAAGATCGAAACGCCCACGCTGCCAGAACCACACCATCAGTTGCAGCATTGGAATGACAAAGGCGCAGGCAAATACCAGTCCGCACCATGTCATGGCTGCCAGCGCCTTGACGCCTCGCAGGTGATACAGCGCCTTGACCCGTGGTCGCTCGTTACTCGCCCGGTTGGCCCCGCGAGCACGCCGTTCGCCGTACAACACGAGCATCACCACCAGCAGCAACAGGCTGGCCAGTTGCGCAGCGGAGGACAGGCTGAAAAAACCGTACCAGGTCTTGTAGATGGCCGTGGTGAAGGTATCGAAGTTGAACACCGACACCGCGCCGAAATCCGCCAGGGTTTCCATCAGCGCCAATGCCACGCCCGCACCAATGGCTGGCCGCGCCATCGGCAGAGCCACCCGCCAGAATGCTTGCCAGGGCGATTGGCCAAGGACCCGCGCCGCTTCCATCAGGCCTTTGCCCTGAGCCAGGAATGCAGTGCGGGCCAACAGGTACACATAGGGATAGAAAACCAGCACCAGCACCACAATCACCCCGCCCGTGGAGCGCACGCGCGGTAACCGCAGACCACTACCGAACCACTCGCGCAGCAGGGTTTGCACAGGCCCGGCGAAATCCAGCAGGCCGACAAACACGAACGCCAGCACATAGGCTGGAATCGCGAAGGGCAGCATCAATGCCCAGTCCAGCCAGCGCCTGCCGGGGAATTCACAGAGACTGGTCAGCCAGGCGAGGCTGACACCCAGCAGGGTGACACCCGCACCGACACCGAATACCAGCGTCAGCGTGTTGCCCAGCAGGCGCGGCATCTGCGTGTCCCACAGGTGGGACCAGATCTGAGCGTCGATGGTTTGCCAGGAAAGCAGCAGGACGCTCAGGGGCAACAGGACCAGCGCAGCGATGGCGAAGACGACTGGATACCAGCGGCGTTGGGCGGGGTGGGCCACAGGCTTGGTTCTCTACTATTAATGGGTGAGATCGACACTGCAGGAGCGAGCTTGCTCGCGAAAAACGTCAACGATAACGCGGGGAGCCTGACGGTCCGCGGTGCCCTGACGTTCATCGCGAGCAAGCTCGCTCCTACAGAGTCAAAAGCACGGGGCACTCAAACAAAACGCCCCGCATAGGCGGGGCGCAGTATAACGGTCGACTCAGTTCCAGCCCGCCCGATCCATCATGCGGATTGCTTCAGCCTGGCGCTTGCCGGCAATTTCCACTGGCAGGGTATCGGCAATGAACTTGCCCCAGGCCGCCACTTCCTCAGAAGGTGCCACCGCCGGGTTGGCCGGGAACTCCTGGTTCACGTCGGCAAAGATTTTCTGCGCTTCAGGCGTGGTCATCCACTCGACCAGGGCCTTGGCCGCTTCCGGGTGCGGCGCGTGTTGGGTCAGGCCGATACCCGACAGGTTGACGTGTACACCACGGTCAGCCTGGTTCGGCCAGAACAGCTTCACCGGCAGGTCTGGCTTCTGCTTGTGCAGGCGGCCGTAGTAGTAGGTGTTGACGATACCGACGTCGCACTGGCCGGCATTGATCGCTTCCAGCACGGCGGTGTCATCGGAGAACACGTCCGTGGACAGGTTCTTGACCCAGCCCTTGAGGATTTCCTCGGTCTTCTCGGCGCCGTGCACTTCGATCATGGTCGCGGTCAGGGACTGGTTATAGACCTTCTTCGCCGTGCGCAGGCACAGGCGGCCTTCCCATTGCTTGTCGGCCAGCGCTTCGTAGGTGGTCAGTTCACCCGGCTTCACCCGATCAGTGGAGTAGGCGATGGTCCGCGCCCGCAGGCTCAGGCCGGTCCAGGCATGAGAGGCTGCCCGGTATTGCAGCGGGATGTTGGCGTCGATGGCTTTCGAGGTGAACGGCTGGAGGATGCCCATCTGCTCGGCTTGCCAGAGGTTGCCGGCATCGACGGTGAGCAGCAGGTCGGCCGGCGTATTCGCGCCCTCGGCCTTGAGCCGCTGCATCAGTGGCGCTTCCTTGTCGGTAATGAACTTCACCTTCACGCCGGTCTTGGCGGTGTAGGCATCGAATACTGGCTTGATCAGCTCGTCGATACGCGAGGAGTAGACCACCACCTCGTCAGCGGCCTGGGCGGCGGTGCTGCCGATCAGGGTCAAGGCCAGTGCAGTCAGTAGACGCTTCGGTGCCAACATGGGAGCGGTCTCTCGATTGAAAAATGAGGGCAAATGATAAGGACTCACATTTGGCATCTCAATCGAAGCTGGCTGTGGAGGAGTTACCGGATGTTGCACAAGCAGAAATTGGGGTGAATGTACCGCCGCCATCGCGAGCAGGCTCGCTCCCACAAGGATTTGTGGTGAACACAAAACTCCTGAACTCTGGAGATCCCCTGTGGGAGCGAGCCTGCTCGCGATGAGGCCGGCAGCCTCAACGAAAATCTCAAGGCTTGGCGAGTGCCGGCAAATCCCCTGTCAGCCCCAGCGCTTCACGCACGAACAAGGCCTTGGCTTCCGGCATCTTCTCAACCATTTTCAACCCGGTATTACGCAACCAGCGCACCGGCAACGGGTCCGCCTGGAACAACCGCTCAAAGCCTTCCATCGCCGCCATCAGCGCCAGGTTGTGAGGCATGCGCCGACGCTCGTAACGGCTGAGGACTTTCACATCCGCCAGGCGTTCGCCACGGGTTGCCGCTTGCAGCAATACTTCGGCCAGCACGGCGGCATCGAGGAATCCGAGATTCACCCCCTGCCCGGCCAACGGGTGAATGGTGTGGGCGGCGTCGCCGATCAATGCCAGGCCTTCAGCCACATAACGCTTGGCATGCCGCTGGCGCAGGGGCACACACAGGCGCGGGTCGCAGCTGAGCACTTCACCGAGTCGCCCCTCGAAGGCGCGCTCCAGTTCCTTGCAGAAACCCTGGTCATCCATCGCCATCAGTCGTTCGGCTTCGCCGGGCGTGGTCGACCAGACGATCGAACACCAATCCTGTTGGCCGTCGCGCTCCAGCGGCAGAAACGCCAACGGACCGTTGTCGGTGAAGCGCTGCCAGGCCGTCATTTGATGCGGCTTGGCGCAACGCACGCTGGTGACGATGGCATGGTGCAGATAATCCCATTCGCGGGTCGCGACCCCGGCCAGGCGCCGCACGGCCGAGTTGGCGCCATCCGCTGCGATCACCAGCGGTGCACGCAAGGTTCGGCCATCGGCCAGGGTCAGCAGCCAGTCATCGCCGGAGTGGCGCATCTGTTCAAGCCGCGCATTGGCCAGCATTCCCAGGTCGCAGTCGTGCAGGCGGTCAAGCAAGGCATCCTGGACCACACGGTTTTCGACGATATGCCCCAGCACCTCGGCATGCACGCTGGTCGCCGAGAAGTGGATTTGCCCGGTGCCGCTGCCATCCCAGACCTGCATGTCGGTGTAGGGGCTGCTGCGCCGCCCGGCGATGCCGTCCCAGACGCCAAGGCGTTCGAGAATCCGCTGGCTGGCGGCCGACAAGGCACTCACCCGCGGTTCAAACGCGGCCTGAGCGTTGAAGGGTTTGACGCTCATGGGGCTGCCGTCCAGCAGCAGGACTTCCAGTCCGCTGTTCTGCAACGCCAGCGCCAGGGCGCTGCCGACCATTCCGGCCCCGACAATCAGCAGATCTGCACGCATTTCCATGCTTTAAGCCTGTCTCTCTTGCGGCCTGAGCCGCACGTAAAGGGTTTTCCCGACCCGCGCCAAGGTGGCCGGCGCCGTCATGAATGTCGACCTGCAATTACGGCAGGTATTTTTATCAATCGCGCCTTGCCGAACCGGCAGATCAACCAGTTACACATCTGGACGGGTACCCAGCCCCATCGCCTGCCGGGCAAACCAGCGTTTGGCCGGTGGCAACAGATCGAGGCCAAGCAAGCCGATGTTGCGCCCCAGGGACACCAGCGGTTGGGTACTGCCGAACAGGCGCGTGACCTGATCGGAGAAGCCCACAGTGAGGTTCTGATCGAGACGCTGGTGTTCGCGATAGGCTTGCAACGTGGCGAAGTCGCCCAAGGGCTTTTCGCTGGCGAGCAAGGCATCGGCCAGGGCCTGGGCATCGCGCAGAGACAGGTTGAACCCCTGGCCCGCAATTGGATGCAGGCTGTGTGCAGCGTTGCCGAGGACCGCCAGATGCGGACGTACCTGTTCTTCGGCCTCGACCAGCGTCAGCGGATACAGATGCCGCGCACCCACCTGTTTCAATGAGCCAAGGCGATAACCGAACACACCCTGCAACTCGCTGAGGAAGCTGCGCTCATCGAGGGCCGCCAGGCGTTGCGCGTCCATGCCCTGGCGGGTCCAGACCAGTGCGCAACGGTTCTCCGGCAGCGGCAGCAACGCCATCGGGCCTTCGTCGGTGAAACGTTCGAAGGCCATGCCGTTGTGAGATTCACTTGGGGTGATGTTGGCGATCAGCGCGCTCTGGTTGTACGGACGCTTGCGGATGCCGATCCCCAGTTGCTCGCGCAGGCCGGAACGACCGCCATCGGCGAGTACCGCGAGGTCGCATTCCAGAGTGGTTTCGTCATTGAGGGTCAGGCGATAGCCGTCGGTCAGCGGCTCCATGCGGGTGACTTCCGCCGGGCAGCGCCAACTGATCACATCCTTGTCCAGGCCTTGCCACAGGCATTGGCCGAGCCAGGCGTTTTCAACGACATAACCCAGCGCTGGAACACCCTCTTCCATCGCCGACAATCGGGCGGTGGAGAAGCGCCCACGGTCGGAAACATGAATCTGCTTGATCGGCTCGGCGCGGCGGGAGACTTCCTGCCAGATGCCCAACCGTTGATAAATCTGCCGCGAGCCAAAGGACAACGCCGAAGAACGGGCATCGTAACTCGGTTGCCAGGTGTCGCCAGGGGCGAACGGCTCGATCAACACGATCTTCCAGCCTCTTGCCTTGGCCCCGGCCTGCAAGGCCAGCGCCAGGCTCGCACCGACCAGCCCGCCCCCGATGATTGCCAGATTGACTCGAGTCATGCCGCTTGTGTCCGTGCTTGCGCCATCAAGGCCTCGATCTCGGCGACGGTTTTCGGCACGCCGCCCGTCAATATTTCACAGCCGGTTTTGGTAACCACAACATCGTCCTCGATGCGCACGCCAATGCCGCGCCATTTCTTCGCCACGTTGAGGTTGTCCGGGGCGATATAGATCCCCGGCTCCACGGTCAGCGCCATGCCGACCTCCAGCACGCGCCACTCGCCGCCGACCTTGTATTCGCCGACGTCATGCACATCCATGCCCAGCCAGTGACCGGCACGGTGCATGTAAAACGCCTTGTAGGCTTCACTGGCGATCAGTTCGTCTACGTCACCCTGGAGCAGCCCCAGCTTGACCAGCCCGGCGGTAATGACCCTGACCGTCGCCTCGTGCGCCTGATTCCAGTGTTTGTTCGGCCCGATCTCGGCGAACGCCGCTTCCTGGGAAGCCAGCACCAATTCGTAAATCGCTTTCTGTTCGGCGGAATACTTGCCGCTGACCGGAAAGGTCCGGGTGATGTCGCTGGCGTAGCAGTCGATCTCGCAACCGGCGTCGATCAGCACCAGATCACCGTCCTTGAGCACCGCATCATTCTGCTGGTAGTGCAGGATGCAGCTGTTGCGCCCCGCCGCGACGATCGACCCGTAGGCCGGCATTTTCGCCCCGCCCTTGCGAAATTCGTAATCGAGCTCGGCTTCCAGGCTGAATTCATGCAACCCGGCGCGACAGGCCTGCATCGCCCGCACGTGCGCCTGGGCGGAAATCCGCGCCGCCTCGCGCATCACTTTCACTTCTGCCGCCGATTTATACAGGCGCATGTCGTGCAGCAGATGATCCAGGGCAACGAATTCGTTCGGCGGCTGGGCACCCAGGTTGGCCTTGGAGCGGATCATGTTGATCCATTCCATCAGGTGGCGGTCAAATTCGGGGTTGCTGCCCATGGCCGAATACACCCGGTCACGGCCTTCGATCAGGCCCGGCAGGATGTCGTCGATATCGGTGATCGGAAAGGCATCGTCGGCACCGAAGTCGCGGATCGCGCCTTCCTGCCCAGCACGCAGGCCATCCCACAGCTCGCGCTCGGCGTTGCGCTCGCGGCAGAACAGAATGTATTCACCGTGCACGCGGCCCGGCATCAACACCAGTACGGCCTGGGGCTCGGGAAAACCGCTGAGGTACTGGAAGTCGCTGTCCTGACGGTAAACGTGCTCGACGTCGCGGTTGCGGATGGCCACCGCGGCGGCGGGCAGGATGGCGATGCTGTTGGGTTCCATCTGCGCCATCAGGGCCTTGCGGCGACGGCTGTATTCCGATTTCGGGATGTGGATCATGGGCAGATGGCGTTCCCTGGCAAACGATTTAGTGCAGCGACGGTTTGGCGGCGGCCGGTACGTCTTTTTTGGTCTCGGAGAACAGCAGCAGCGGTGCGACGCGCAGGTACTCCATGACTTCCATATAGTCGGTTTCGCCGTCTTCGGACTCTTCCAGCGCGTCTTGCACCTGGGAAATGGCCGCCAGGTCCTGCAGCACTTCGGTGGCCTCGGTGCTCAGGGTACTGCTATCGCGGCAATTCAGGCCGAAACCGCTAAGGAAGCCCTGGCACCACTGGCCCAGCGCAACCGCACGCTCGGTGAGCGGAGCATCGTCGGTCGGCAGCAGCAGAACGACAGTCACGTCATCGCCGGTGAGCTCGCCCTTGACCATCTCTTGCAGGCCGATCAGGGCGCTGCGAACATTGTCCTGTGGCTCGCTTTCGAGCAGTTCGGCGGCGTCGACCAGCCAGCCTTCGGCATCGAAGCCGGCGCCGGCGCAGCTGCGGCCGAGCAGCAGGCCGTGCAGCTCGGCAGGCGAGACGTTGTAGCCGCTGGAAGTCAGCAGGGTGGCGAAGGCTTGGTACGGGGAATTCTGAATGGTCATGGGCAGCTAGGCGCCAGACGGCGCTATGTCTAGAATGAAGGCCTTGTATCCTACATCGACTACCCCTGTAGGAGCGAGCTTGCTCGCGATGGTCGCCAACGATCACGCTGGGAACCTGACAACCCGCGGCGTTCTCAGGTTCCTCGCGAGCAAGCTCGCTCCTACAGTCCGCCCCCATCAGACAGTGAACACAATGGAAGACACCGATCTGCAAGCGCTGATGGCCAGACTCGAACTGCTGATTACCCGAGTCGAGCAACTTAAGAGTCAAAACGGACTCTTACTAGCTCAGGAAAAGACCTGGCGCGAGGAACGCGCGCACCTCATTGAAAAAAACGAAATCGCCCGACGTAAGGTCGAATCGATGATTTCGCGCCTCAAGGCCCTGGAGCAAGACTCATGAGTTCAAGCAATAGCGTCACCGTGCAGATCCTCGACAAAGAGTATTCGATCATCTGCCCTCAGGAAGAGCGCAGCAACCTGGTCAGCGCCGCCCGTTATCTGGACGGCAAGATGCGCGAGATCCGCAGCAGCGGCAAAGTCATCGGCGCCGACCGTATCGCCGTGATGGCCGCGCTGAACATCACTCACGACCTGCTGCACAAGGAAGAACGCCCGGATATCCAGGCCAGCGGATCGACCCGCGAACAAGTGCGTGACCTGCTCGATCGCGTCGATCTGGCGCTCGCCACCGATCCGGACGTCACCAAAGGCTGATTCGCGCCGCCGCTTGCGGTATAATCCCCTCACTCCCTGGGGTGCTTGCCAGTTGGCGATGTCCCTGAGCCGATTTGCTATACCCTGGAGGTTGCACGTTGGGCTGGTGTGCATGTCCGCTAGACGGAAAGCCTTAAAGCCTACTGCATCTTCCACCTTGAACTTTCGGGTTCAAGGGCTAAGTCGACAGCGGCACATTCGGGGAGCCTGATTCCAGTCCAATGCCGGTTTTGATACCGGCATTGGCGTTTTTACGGGTACGCTTCACGTATCCGCATTGCTGAAGCCCGAATACATGACCGAACCTGCGCTGCTCCCCCGCCCGCAACTTCGACGCATGCTGCGCAAGGCCCGCCGCGCACTGACACCCAGTCAGCAGCGCCAGGCCGCTCGCGGGCTGTACAGGCAATTGGCCCAGCAACCGCTGTTCCGCCGCGCCAGACACATCTCGCTCTACTTGCCGACCGACGGTGAAATCGATCCGCGCCTGTTGTTGCGTGCCGCGCAACGCCGGGGCAAGGCCACCTATCTACCGGTGCTGAGTGCCTGGCCGCGAACCAAAATGGTGTTCCAGCGCATCCGCCCCGGGGAAAAACTCAAACCCAACCGCTTCCGCATTCTCGAACCACGGGCCAACCTCGCCCGGCAACGCAAGATCTGGGCGCTGGACCTGGTGTTATTGCCCTTGGTGGGTTTTGACGATGTCGGCGGACGCCTGGGGATGGGCGGTGGCTTCTACGATCGGAGCCTGGCCTACCTGGCGCGACGAAACGACTGGCGCAAGCCGACGCTGTTGGGGCTGGCCCATGAATGTCAGAAAGTGGAGCGATTGGCTCAGGCGAGCTGGGATGTGCCGCTGCAAGGAACTGTGACGGACAAGGCCTGGTATTACGCAGGCTAGGCGCCACTTCGATCAGCAGCGCCGAGACAACAGGATCAGCGCTTGAAGGCGGTCGACTGTTGCTGCAATTGAGCGAGTTCGACCGGCGCATCGGTCTTGTTGGCCCACAGGCTTTGGGCATAGCCAGTGGTCACGACGCCAAGGCCAAACAAAATGACCAGAATCCATAGTAAATCCGGTTTGCGTTTCATCGATTGCCCCCCAAAGGCACATCAACACGATGACAGCAGCGGTTTCCGTTTGTAGGCCGTGCAGCAGCGTCAAGCTTTAAAGGCCGGCATTTTGCGACAACGTGAACCGCTGCGCAAATGCTGACGTCAACCGACTGTCGGTTTGTCATAAAATCGCCGACAAGCTGCTCAATCACCACGCAAGGAGCAAAAGACATGGCCTATTGGCTGATGAAATCCGAGCCCGACGAGCTCTCGATCAAGGGGCTGGAGAAGCTCGGCAAAGCGCGCTGGGACGGGGTTCGCAACTATCAGGCACGCAATTTCCTGCGGGCCATGGCAGTGGGGGATGAGTTCTTTTTCTATCATTCCAGCTGCCCTGAGCCAGGCATCGCCGGAATCGGCAAGATTATCGAAGCCGCGTATCCGGACCCGACGGCACTGGAGCCGAAAAGCCATTATTTCGACCCAAAGGCCACCCCGGACAAAAACGCCTGGAGTGCGATCGATGTCGCGCATGTCGAGACGTTTGCCCGGGTGCTGAAGCTGGATTACCTGAAACAGCAGACTGCACTGGCCGAGATGCCACTGGTGCAGAAAGGCTCGCGGCTTTCAGTGATGCCGGTGACGCCGGAGCAGTGGGCGGCGGTGATTGCACTCAAGTCCTAAGATTTTCGACGTCAACCAAAACGCATCGCGAGCAGGCTCGCTCCTACAGTGGATCTGCATACACTGAAGACCCCCTGTAGGAGCGAGCCTGCTCGCGATGAGGCCGGCAAGAGCAGCGAAAACCTTACTGAATGATCAAATTGTTGAACAACAAATCCTCAACCACCGGCTTGCCGGTTTCATCGTTCATCACCTGCTGGGTCTGCTTCAACGCTTCCTGACGCAGCTTTTCCTTGGCCTCGACGTTGTTCATCGTCTCGGTAGTCTGCTGGGCGAACAGCGCGACCAGTTGATTGCGAATCAACGGCTCATTGGCTTTCACCGCCTTGGCAGCCTCGTCACCGGTCACCCGCAACGCCACATCGGCCTTGTAGACTTTGAGTTTCGGCGTGCCGTCCAGCCCGTAGTTACCCACGAACGGCGGGCTCAGGGTGATGTAGCTGATCTTCGGAGCTGCATTTTCTTTGGCTTCTTCGGCCACCGCTGCCACAGGCAGAGACAGGGCCAGCAACAACATGATCCACGCTTTCACAATTCGCTCCTTATCCGGTTTGCGGCCTAGCATAACGACCCGCCACACAAGCACAAGCTTATGGCTGACTATCAGGGCCGGGCATGCTCGTTGACCCATCGACCCATACACCTACACTTATCGGCCATCACTCCCAAAGGAATAGTCCTGATGAAAGCCGTGCTGTGCAAAGCCTTCGGCCCTGCCGAATCGCTGGTGCTGGAAGACGTCGCCAGTCCTGTCGCGAAGAAGAATGAAATCCTGCTGGAGGTGTACGCCGCCGGGGTCAACTTCCCCGACACGCTGATCATCGAGGGCAAATACCAATTCAAGCCGCCCTTCCCGTTTTCTCCGGGTGGCGAAGCGGCCGGCGTGGTCAGCGCAGTGGGTGAAAAAGTCAGCCACTTGAAAGTCGGTGACCGGGTCATGGCCCTGACCGGTTGGGGCAGCTTTGCCGAGCAGGTCGCCGTGCCGGGCTACAACGTGTTGCCGATCCCGCCGTCCATGGACTTCAACACCGCCGCTGCCTTCAGCATGACCTACGGCACCTCGATGCACGCCCTCAAGCAGCGCGGCAACCTGCAACCAGGTGAAACCCTGCTGGTCCTCGGTGCCTCTGGAGGCGTCGGCCTGGCCGCGGTGGAAATCGGCAAGGCCATGGGCGCCCGGGTCATCGCCGCGGCCAGCAGCGCGGAAAAACTCGCCGTGGCCAAGGCCGCCGGCGCCGATGAACTGATCAACTACAGCGAAACCAGCCTCAAGGACGAAATCAAACGCCTGACCGACGGCCAGGGCGCCGACGTGATCTACGACCCGGTGGGCGGCGACCTGTTCGACCAGGCCATCCGCGCCATTGCCTGGAATGGCCGCCTGCTAGTAGTCGGCTTTGCCAGCGGTCGCATTCCCGAACTGCCGGTGAACCTCGCACTGCTTAAGGGCGCCGCAGTACTCGGCGTGTTCTGGGGCTCATTTGCCCAACGCCAGCCCCAGGACAACGCCGCGAACTTCCAGCAATTGTTTGGCTGGTTCGCTGAAGGCAAGCTGAAGCCGCTGGTGTCGCAGGTGTATCCATTGAGCAATGCAGCGCAAGCAATCAATGATCTTGGTCAGCGCAAGGCCGTCGGGAAGGTTGTTGTGCAGGTTCGCTGAGCCGAGGCAGCGATCTGAACGTCGAAAAAGTCGTTCGGATCGCTTTTCATTGGCACACCGATTAAAGCAACTGGCGGAGATCTTCCGGCAAATAGCTCACATATTTACCAGCCGGGTTATCCAGGCATTGCCGCGCAATGCTTGGAACCAGGTGATTGAGTTTGGCGATCAACGCCAGGCGCTTTTCCGTCGACATTTGACGCTGGAAGAATGCACCCGACAGGTAAGCCCGGGTGTAAAGAAACACTGCGGAGTCGATCCAACTGGACTCCGGTGTAAGGACGAGCGCCTCATTGACCACGCGACATTCCAGCTCTTTCAGCCACAGATTTACATCAACCGGGGCATCAAACCGAAAAAACATCGGCGCAACAACATCCTGTTCAGCCGGCTTCCCCTTCTCGACTTTCCATGGCTTGAATCGCCATTGCTCTATGGCAATTCTGGTTGCCTGCGACAAATCCGGGTGATCGCTTGCAAGAATATTCACATGGCCAACCGAACCGTCTGCGCGAACCGTGAACTTGACCCGCACATCACCGAAAATTCCGGCACGCTGAAGCCCAATAGGGTATATCGGCTTGGGGTTGTACTCCGGTATCAGAAAAAACTCCCCAGCCCTGATATCCAACGACAGCACCAGCAAAAGCCAACCCACTAACCAGCGCATTCCTCTCTCCCTTTACGACCGCAACGCCAGACCTGGCAACAGCACAAAGGTTAAGGCCCGGGGGACTTCCGACAGAACGTCATGACTTCCGGTTTAGCCGAAGGACATTTCCCAAAGCCCCGCGCTATTTCCGGCAGTGCAAGCACTTCAAATCAGAAATGGGTAACGCGTCCTACAGCCCACCTGAATTCAAACTGACAGACATTTCAGCGTGGGCGAACAATAGGAGCAGGCCACACCGTCAGGGCGCGGCATTCGCCTGGGCAGACTTTGATTTACAGCGCTTGAGCCACGCCTCCAGATTGCGGTCTGGCATGGCGTGGCTGCGCAGGGCATGCGCGGTCTGCTCGACATAATCGCGGGTGGTGCCGTAGCGCCCGCAGGCGTTTTCGAACACGTGACTCAGCACATGGTCCGGCAAGTTACCGGCATAGCTGGGCAGATGTCGCTCCAGCACAAAGCCCAAGGCCTGAACCTGGCTGCCATCTTCGAGACGGCAGTTGAGCCAGTGCGGGCGGTAGGAAGGGAATGGCATCTCGCGCTGCCAAAGTGCGTACAGCGAGGCTTCGAGTTGCTCTTCGGGCAAGCGATAGGCGAAACCGCTGCAAGAGCCACCGCGATCCAGGCCAAACACCAGGCCGGGCATTTCCGGGGTGCCGCGATGTTCGTGGGACCACAGGTACAACCCGCGATGGTAGCCATGCACCCGGCCCCGAACCCGTTCAACCGCCGTGCATTCAGGCCGCCAGATCAGCGACCCATAGGCAAACAACCACACCGGCCCGCCCTTGTGGCGTGCCATGGTCGACTGCATCGAGCAGAGCAATTGTTCGTGGGTGAGCTGCGGCCCCAGATCGAGCCGCGGAGGGTAAGCCAGGTTCAAAAAAGCAGATTCGATGGCGCTCATGGCGAATAGCGTTCAGCTCCCCGCGAGTAAACAGTTACTAAATAGAACGCACCGCCAAAACAATAAGGCACATATGTTTTCAAGTAATTTAAGTGCCTTGGCGCAGTTCTTAATTAATCACTTGAACGAGATATAACCTACCGACATTTATACATTTTTATAAATACCGATGGGCTATATAGCAGTTTATAAACCTATAACCCTGTAGGAGCGAGCTTGCTCGCGATGGACTCAAGAACGCTGCGGGCAGCCTGTCTTCCCGCGTAATCGTTGACCTCCATCGCGAGCAAGCTCGCTCCTACAGGGGGGCAGCATCAGGGTCTAGGTGCGTAGGCAAACACATCGGCGCGCATCTGGTGCGCGTCCATCCCCGCTTCCACCAGCGCATCCAGCGTGCCGTAGACCATGGCCGGAGAGCCACTGGCGTACACGTGCAGCGGCTTGAGATCAGGGAAGTCTTCACAGACCGCTTCATGCAACATGCCGCAACGCCCCTTCCAGCCACATTGATCGCTGACGACCTTGTGCAGGAACAGGTTGGGCAATTTCAGCCATTCGTCCCAATGCTCGACCTGGTAAAAATCTTCAGGACGACGCACGCCCCAATACAAATGCACCGGATGCTTGAAACCCGAGGCCCGGCAATGTTCGATCAGGCCGTGGATCTGGCCCATGCCGGTGCCGGCGGCGATCAGCACGAGAGGACCGTCCGGCAACTCCTCCAGGTGGGTATCGCCAAATGGTAACTCGACCCGCACCATGCTGTTGCGCTGGAGCTGTTCGATCAGGCTCAGCGCACTGGATTCGCGCGCCAGTACGTGGATTTCCAGGTCGCGCCCCGCATGCGGCGCCGAGGCCAGGGAGAAGGCGGACTTTTCTCCATTCTCCCGCTCGATCATCAGGTACTGACCGGCGTGGTAGCGCGGCGGCTTGCCGGCCGGAGCCCGCAGACGCACGCGCCAGGTGTCGCCGCCCACGTCCTTGCACTCAATGACCTGACACGACACGCTGCGCACCGGCAGTTCTCCCAAGGCGAGCACGCCATCCCACAGCACGATGCAGTCTTCCAGCGGCTCCGCTATGCAAGTGTAGAACTCGCCATGATCACGCACATTGCCGGCCTGCTCGACCCGCCCTTCCACCAGCAGCGCCGCGCACACGTGGCAATTGCCGTTGCGGCAACTTTGCGGGCATTCGTAGCCCAGTCGTCGCGCGCCATCGAGAATCCGCTCGCCGGGCAATATCTCAAGCACTGCTCCGGAGGGCTGCAAGGTTACACGCATCAATCTATTCCTAATTGATTCCAGATGGCATCGATCCGCTGGGTCACGGCATCGTCCTTGACGATGACCCGGCCCCACTCGCGGGTGGTTTCGCCCGGCCATTTATGCGTGGCATCGAGGCCCATTTTCGACCCCAGGCCGGACACCGGCGAGGCGAAGTCCAGGTAATCGATCGGCGTGTTGTCGATCATCACCGTGTCGCGCTTGGGGTCCATGCGCGTGGTGATGGCCCAGATCACGTCGTTCCAGTCCCGGGCGTTGATATCGTCGTCGGTGACGATAACGAACTTGGTGTACATGAACTGTCGCAAAAACGACCAGACACCCAGCATTACCCGCTTGGCGTGGCCCGGATACGACTTCTTCATGGTCACGATGGCCATGCGATACGAGCAACCTTCGGGCGGCAGGTAGAAATCGGTGATCTCCGGGAACTGCTTCTGCAGGATCGGCACGAACACTTCGTTCAACGCCACGCCGAGGATCGCCGGCTCATCTGGCGGACGGCCGGTGTAGGTGCTGTGGTAGATCGGTTTGATCCGATGGGTTATGCGCTCGACGGTAAATACCGGGAAGCTGTCGACTTCGTTGTAGTAACCGGTGTGGTCGCCGTACGGGCCTTCATCGGCCATCTCGCCCGGATGAATCACGCCTTCGAGGATGATTTCGGCGGTGGCCGGCACTTGCAGGTCGTTGCCGCGGCACTTCACCAGCTCAGTGCGGTTACCGCGCAACAGGCCGGCGAAGGCGTATTCGGAAAGGCTGTCGGGCACCGGGGTCACGGCGCCGAGGATGGTCGCCGGGTCGGCGCCCAACGCGACCGATACCGGGAACGGTTGGCCGGGATGTTTTTCGCACCACTCGCGAAAATCCAGCGCACCGCCACGGTGGCTCAGCCAGCGCATGATGACCTTGTTGCGGCCGATCACTTGCTGACGATAGATGCCGAGGTTCTGGCGATCCTTGTTCGGGCCTTTGGTGACGGTCAGGCCCCAGGTGATCAGCGGACCGACGTCGCCAGGCCAGCAGGTCTGCACCGGCAGCATGGCCAGGTCGACGTCGTCGCCTTCGATGACCACTTCCTGGCAGATCGCGTCTTTGACGACCTTGGGAGCCATCGAGATGATCTTGCGGAAGATCGGCAGCTTGGACCAGGCGTCTTTCAGCCCCTTTGGCGGCTCGGGTTCCTTGAGGAACGCCAGCAACTTGCCGATTTCACGCAGCTCGCTGACCGCTTCCGCGCCCATGCCCAACGCCACGCGCTCGGGGGTGCCGAACAGGTTGCCGAGCACAGGGATGTCAAAACCGGTGGGCTTTTCGAAAAGCAGGGCCGGGCCTTTGGCGCGCAAGGTGCGATCGCAAACCTCGGTCATTTCCAGCACTGGGGACACCGGAACCTGGATGCGCTTGAGTTCACCGCGCTGTTCCAGGCCGCTGATAAAGTCGCGCAAGTCGCGATACTGCATGCGTGAGCCTCGTTTTGGCCGTGGCGTTCGGGGCAGGCAGTTTAGCGCCGAACCCTTCGGTTCAGAACCACGAACTGCCACCTGATCAAAAATCGAATAGCAAAAAGCCGGGTTTCCCCGGCTTTTTGTGCCTGCTCGACTTACTTGCGCTTCATCGACAGGAAGAACTCATCGTTGGTCTTGGTCGTTTTCAGCTTATCGACCAGGAACTCGATGGCAGCCACTTCGTCCATCGGGTGCAGCAGCTTGCGCAGAATCCACATGCGCTGCAGCTCGTCGTCGGCGGTCAGCAACTCTTCGCGGCGGGTGCCGGAACGGTTGATGTTGATGGCCGGGAAGACGCGCTTTTCAGCAATACGGCGATCCAGCGGCAGTTCCATGTTGCCGGTGCCTTTGAATTCCTCGTAGATCACTTCGTCCATCTTCGAGCCGGTTTCAACCAGCGCGGTGGCGATGATGGTCAGCGAGCCGCCTTCTTCGATGTTCCGCGCGGCGCCGAAGAAACGCTTCGGTTTCTCCAGGGCGTGGGCATCGACACCACCGGTCAATACCTTGCCGGAGCTCGGGATCACGGTGTTGTAGGCTCGGGCCAGACGGGTGATGGAGTCGAGCAGGATCACCACGTCCTTCTTGTGTTCGACCAGGCGCTTGGCCTTCTCGATCACCATTTCGGCAACCTGCACGTGGCGGGTTGGCGGTTCGTCGAACGTCGAGGCAACCACTTCGCCGCGCACGGTGCGCTGCATTTCGGTTACTTCTTCCGGACGTTCGTCGATCAGCAGCACGATCAGATGAACTTCAGGGTTGTTACGCGCGATGTTCGCGGCAATGTTCTGCAGCATGATCGTCTTGCCCGCTTTCGGCGGTGCAACGATCAGACCGCGCTGGCCTTTGCCGATCGGGGCGCACAGGTCGATGACGCGACCAGTCAGGTCTTCGGTGGAACCGTTGCCGGCTTCCATCTTCATGCGCACGGTCGGGAATAGCGGGGTCAGGTTCTCGAAGAGAATCTTGTTTTTCGCGTTTTCCGGACGGTCGAAGTTGATCGTGTCGACCTTGAGCAGTGCGAAATATCGCTCGCCTTCCTTTGGAGGGCGGATCTTGCCAACGATGGTGTCACCGGTGCGCAAGTTGAAACGACGGATCTGGCTCGGCGAGACGTAGATATCGTCCGGGCCGGCGAGATAGGAAGCGTCAGCGGAGCGCAGGAAGCCGAAGCCGTCCTGGAGAATCTCCAGCACGCCATCACCGGAGATTTCCTCACCGCTTTTCGCGTGCTTCTTGAGCAGGGAGAAAATCACGTCCTGCTTGCGCGAACGGGCCATATTTTCTATGCCCATCTGTTCGGCCAATTCGAGCAGTTCGGTAATCGGCTTTTGCTTGAGTTCAGTCAGATTCATATAGGAATGACGTAATCATTTATGGAGGGGGGAAATTAAGCTTTTGGCTTAATGAGGCCGCGCCGCTGAGAAGGCGACAGGATCGCGTACTTATTCGAAAAGGAGTGCGTCGGCGACGGCTAGCAGGGGGCAATGGAGAAACCAGTGCGGGGCCGAATGTACCACCTGAGTATCAGGAGCGTCTAGCCCTGAATACGCAAAAAGCCCCGCTATTTGCGGGGCTTTTTCAAGACACTTTGCAGCGACGCTTAGATGTTGGCGTCGAGGAAAGCAGCCAGTTGCGACTTCGACAGCGCGCCGACCTTGGTCGCTTCAACGTTGCCGTTCTTGAACAGCATCAAAGTCGGGATACCGCGCACGCCGTGCTTGGCCGGGGTTTCCTGGTTTTCGTCGATGTTCAGCTTGGCAACGGTCAGCTTGCCTTTGTAAGTCTCGGCAATTTCGTCCAGAACCGGAGCGATCATTTTGCAAGGGCCGCACCATTCAGCCCAGTAGTCGACCAGTACAGCGCCTTCGGCCTTGAGTACGTCGGCCTCGAAGCTAGCGTCGCTAACGTGTTTGATAAGATCGCTGCTCATGGAATTCTCCAGGTTGTAAGCAAAAAAACGTGGCCCATCATAGCTGCCCTTCCCTCGTTCAGGAAGGTGCAGATGATTGAGTCTCGCTATGGTGATTCATGAGTTTGGGTATAGCTCACGTCATGAAGTGACGGGAACCACGAACGCGATTCCGGTGCGCAACGCCGCATTGCGTACGTGCTCTTGCATGGCCTTTTGCGCGGCGCCAGCTGCCCCTCGCGCCAGCGCCCGGAGGATTTTGCGGTGTTCCTGCCAGGTTTCCATGGCCCGTTCGGCCCGGATGAACGGTAACTTCTGGCTCTCAAGAAAGATATCGGCGCTGGCGGTGAGGATGCTCAACATCGCCTGATTGCCACTGGCGAGCAGGATGCGCCGATGAAACTCGAAATCCAGCCGCGACGCTGCGTCGAAATCGCCGGCACGCAAGTGCTCGCGCATGGCGGCGACGTTTTCCTCCAGTGCATCGAGGTCGGCGCTGCCCAGATTCACCGCCGCCGCCCCCGCCGCAAAACCTTCCAGCGCATAGCGCAACTGGAAGATGTCCAGCGGCGAAGCCTGCGCCGCGAACGGCCAGTTCAGCGGCGCATCGCCTCGCGGCAGTTCCACCGGCGCCTGCACGAACACCCCTTTGCCCGGCTGGATGCTGATGACGCCCAACGCACTCAGGGACGACAACGCCTCGCGCAAGGAAGCCCGACTGACCCCCAATTGCACTGCCAGGTCCCGTTGCGAGGGCAAGGCATCCCCCGGCCCGAAGCCCTGTTCGGTAATCAGTTTGCGGATGGCTTGCAGCGCCACTTCAGGTACCGCGCGGGAGATCGAGTTCATGGTTTTCCAGACGAACCAGGCCAATGTGCGCTCAGTTGTAAAGCTATTCGCGACGCCCGGCAAGTCGTGCCCCATGGGGGTTCGGTGATTTATCTGGCTGCGCTATCGGGGTGCGAAATGCAACCTGACTGTTCAGACCAGTAAGACCGTTCGACACCAGAAAAACCGCGCTCTGGCGCCCCCAAAACCCTAAGTTGGCATGGCCCATGCTCAGTCGATCCGCAGAAATCACTTCTTGCCGATTCGGAGATTTGCCATGACCCAGCGTTACCGCGCCCTCCTCGCTGCACTGTTTGCCAGCCTGATGCTGAGCCAGGCACCCGCCTACGCTGACGGCCTGGAGGATGTGGTCAAGCGCGGCGTCCTCAAGGTTGCCGTGCCCCAGGACTTCCCGCCCTTCGGCTCGGTCGGACCGGACATGAAACCCCGCGGCCTCGATATCGACACCGCGAAACTGCTGGCTGACCAGCTCAAGGTCAAACTCGAACTGACGCCGGTCAACAGCACCAACCGCATCCCGTTCCTCACCACCGGCAAGGTCGACCTGGTGATCTCCAGCCTCGGCAAGAACCCGGAGCGCGAAAAAGTCATCGACTTCTCCCGCGCCTACGCGCCGTTCTACCTCGCCGTGTTCGGTCCGCCAGACGCCGACATCAAAGGTCTGGACGATCTCAAGGGCAAAACCATCAGCGTCACCCGCGGCGCCATCGAAGACATCGAGCTGACCAAGGTCGCCCCCGAAGGCGTGACCATCAAGCGTTTCGAAGACAACAACTCGACCATCGCCGCGTACCTGGCCGGGCAAGTCGACCTGATCGCGAGCGGCAACGTGGTGATGGTCGCCATCAGCGAAAAGAACCCGAAACGCGTGCCGGCGCTGAAAGTGAAGCTCAAGGATTCGCCGGTCTACGTCGGCGTTAACAAGAACGAGCCGGCGCTGCTGGACAAGGTCAACCAGATCCTCGTGACCGCCAAGAGCGACGGTGCGCTGGAAAAGAACTCCCTGACCTGGCTGAAAGAACCGTTGCC
The DNA here is from genome assembly GCF_059492225.1 of Pseudomonas sp. Pseusp10. Taxonomy (NCBI): domain Bacteria; kingdom Pseudomonadati; phylum Pseudomonadota; class Gammaproteobacteria; order Pseudomonadales; family Pseudomonadaceae; genus Pseudomonas; species Pseudomonas sp. Pseusp10. The sequence continues at coordinate 394,400 of NZ_CP168528.1, forward strand.
GGCCGATCTCTGATTCGGCGCGCTGGAGACGTTTTATGGCTTATCAATTCGATTTCCTGCCAGTGGTGAACAACACCGATCTGTTGCTACGCGGTGCGCTGTTCACCCTTGAGTTGACAGCCATCGGCGCTGTGCTCGGCGTGGGGCTGGGCATCGTCGGGGCGCTGGTGCGGGCGTGGAACATCCGGCCTTTCGCGGGGATCTTCGCGGTCTACGTCGAGTTGATCCGCAACACGCCATTTCTGGTGCAGTTGTTTTTCATCTTCTTCGGTTTGCCGTCTCTGGGCGTGCAGATTTCCGAATGGCAGGCGGCGGTGCTGGCGATGGTCATCAACCTCGGCGCCTATTCCACCGAAATCATCCGCGCCGGCATCCAGGCGATCCCCCGTGGTCAGCTGGAAGCCTCGGCGGCACTGGCGATGACGCGCCTCGAAGCATTCCGCCATGTCGTGCTGCTGCCGGCACTGGGCAAAGTCTGGCCGGCCCTTAGCAGCCAGATCATCATCGTCATGCTCGGTTCGGCAGTCTGCTCGCAGATCGCCACCGAGGAGCTGAGCTTCGCCGCCAATTTCATTCAATCGCGTAACTTCCGCGCCTTTGAAACCTACGCCCTGACCACGCTGCTGTACCTGTGCATGGCACTGCTGATCCGTCAGTTTCTGAACTGGATCGGCCACCGCTTCATTGCAAGGAGCAGCCGATGAGCGACTTCACCTTCTGGGACATCGTGCGCAACCTGCTCACGGGCCTGCAATGGACGCTGGCGCTGTCGCTGGTGGCGTTCGTTGGCGGCGGACTGATTGGCTTGCTGATCATGGTCATGCGCATCTCGGATAAATCCCTGCCGCGCAGTTTCGCCCGCATCTACATCGAACTGTTTCAGGGCACTCCGCTATTGATGCAGCTGTTCCTGGTGTTTTTCGGCGTGGCATTGGCCGGGATAGAGATTTCACCGTGGATGGCGGCGGCGATTGCACTGACGTTGTTCACCAGTGCCTATCTGGCGGAGATCTGGCGCGGTTGCGTCGATTCGATTCCCAACGGCCAGTGGGAGGCCTCATCGAGCCTGGCGTTGAGCCCGCTGGAACAGTTGCGCCATGTGATCCTGCCACAGGCATTGCGCATCGCCGTGGCGCCGACTGTGGGCTTCTCGGTGCAAGTGGTCAAAGGCACCGCCGTCACCTCGATCATCGGCTTCACCGAGCTGACCAAGACCGGCGGCATGCTCGCCAACGCCACCTTCGAACCTTTCATGGTCTACGGCCTCGTCGCCCTCGGCTACTTCCTGCTCTGCTACCCCTTGTCGCTCAGTGCGCGATACCTGGAAAGGAGACTGCATGCCTCTGCTTAGAATTTCCGCCCTGCATAAATACTACGGCGATCACCATGTGCTCAAAGGCATCGATCTGAGCATCGAGGAAGGCCAGGTGGTGGCGATCATCGGTCGCAGCGGCTCGGGCAAGTCCACCCTGCTGCGCACCCTCAACGGCCTGGAGTCGATCAACGACGGCGTGATCGAAGTCGACGGCGAGTACCTCGACGCCGCCCGCGCCGATCTGCGCAGCCTGCGGCAGAAAGTCGGGATGGTGTTCCAGCAGTTCAATCTGTTCCCGCACCTGACCGTCGGCGAGAACGTCATGCTCGCGCCGCAAGTGGTGCAGAAAGTACCGAAAGCCAAGGCCACCGAACTGGCGCGGCAGATGCTGGAAAGGGTCGGACTGGGGGAGAAGTTCGATGCCTTCCCTGATCGGCTGTCCGGCGGGCAGCAACAGCGGGTAGCGATTGCCCGGGCACTGGCGATGTCGCCAAAGGTTTTGCTATGTGACGAAATCACCTCGGCGCTGGACCCGGAACTGGTCAACGAAGTGCTGAATGTGGTCCGGCAACTGGCCAGGGAAGGCATGACGCTGATCATGGTCACCCACGAAATGCGCTTCGCCCGGGAGGTTGGGGACAAACTGGTGTTCATGCACCAGGGCAAGGTGCATGAAACAGGCGATCCGAAGGTGTTGTTCGCCAATCCGCAGACGGCGGAGCTGGCGAATTTCATCGGCACGGTCGAAGCGGCGGTCTGAAGATCTGCGGTGCTATTGACGCCGTCTTCGCGGGCAAGCCCGCTCCCACAGGGTCCTCTGCTGGAATACGATTGCGTATTCGCTGCAAAAACCTGTGGGAGCGGGCTTGCCCGCGAAGAGGCCAGTGGCCGCACCCACTAGTGCCCCATGGTGAAAGATCGCAGCCTTCGGCTGCTCCTACGCGTTGGCGGCAGCCTTTGATCGTGGCACGATGTCGAGGTTATCGACCGAGATCCCCTGACCATGCCGCAATCCCAAGCCAAGAATCTGTCCCTGATCGCCGCAATCGACCTGGGCTCCAACAGCTTTCACATGGTCGTGGCCAAGGCCCAGAACGGCGAGATCCGTATTCTCGAGCGTCTCGGGGAGAAGGTTCAGCTGGCCGCGGGCATCGACGAAGAGCGCCACCTCAGCGAAGAATCCATGCAGCGCGGGCTCGATTGTCTCAAGCGCTTCGCCCAGCTGATCAGCGGTATGCCCACCGGCGCCGTGCGCATCGTCGGCACCAACGCCCTGCGCGAAGCCCGCAACCGTGCCGAATTTATTATCCGCGCCGAAGAAATCCTCGGCCATCCGGTTGAAGTCATCTCCGGTCGTGAAGAAGCACGTCTGATCTACCTCGGCGTGTCCCACACCCTCGCCGACACCCCGGGCAAACGCCTGGTGGCCGACATTGGCGGTGGCAGTACCGAATTTATCATCGGCCAGCGCTTCGAACCGTTGCTGCGCGAAAGCCTGCAAATGGGCTGCGTCAGCTACACCCAGCGTTATTTCAAGGACGGCAAGATCACCCCGGCCCGTTACGCCCAGGCGTACACCGCGGCGCGGCTGGAGATCATGAGCATCGAGCACGCCCTGCACCGCCTGACCTGGGATGAAGCCATCGGCTCCTCGGGCACCATCCGTGCCATCGGCCTGGCGCTGAAGGCCGGCGGTCAAGGCTCGGGCGAGGTCAATGCCGAGGGCCTGGCCTGGCTCAAGCGCAAACTGATCAAGATGGGCGACGTCGAGAAAATCGATTTCGAAGGCATCAAGCCGGATCGCCGGGCGATTTTCCCGGCCGGCCTGGCGATTCTCGAAGCGATCTTCGACTCCCTCGAACTGCAACGCATGGATCACTGCGAAGGCGCCCTGCGCGAAGGCGTGCTCTATGACTTGCTGGGTCGCCATCATCACGAAGACGTGCGTGAACGCACCCTCACTTCGCTGATGGGGCGCTACCACGTCGATCAGGAACAGGCGGCACGGGTCGAGCGCAAGGCGCTGCATGCGTTCGATCAGGTGGCCGAGGACTGGGATCTGGAAGACGGCGTCTGGCGCGAACTGCTCGGCTGGGCGGCCAAGGTCCATGAAGTGGGCCTGGATATCGCTCACTACCAGTACCACAAGCACGGTGCCTACCTGATCGAGCACTCGGACCTCGCCGGGTTCTCCCGCGAAGACCAGTTGATGCTCGCGCTTCTGGTACGCGGCCACCGACGCAACATTCCCAAGGACAAGTTCGCCGAGTTTGGCGAGGACGGCACCAAGCTGATTCGCCTGTGCGTGTTGCTGCGCTTCGCGATTCTGTTCCACCACATCCGCGGTACCCAGCAAATGCCACAGGTGGAACTGAACGCCTATGGCAATAGCCTGGAAGTGGTGTTCCCGGAAAACTGGCTGGACGAAAACCAGCTGACCCAGGCCGACTTTGAAATTGAAGCGCAATGGCTGACCCGGGTCGACATCGTGTTGACCGTGCGCTGAAATTGAAAAAGGCCTTCTTCGGAAGGCCTTTTTTTATCTGCGATACAGCAGTCGATGTTACACCCCTGTGGGAGCGAGCTTGCTCGCGATGACGGCGTGTCAGGCAACAAAGTGTCGATTGACGGTCCGCTATCGCGAGCAAGCTCGCTCCCACAGGTTGCTGGCGTTAACGAACCGCCAGGATCGGGCTGCCCAAACGTTCCAGCAATGTCGCCTGGGCGCTACGCGGGTTCTGGTTGCCGGTCGGCGTGTTACGGATGTAACGGCCGTCCGACTGCAGGCTCCAGCTGTGGGTGTTATCGGTCAGATACAGCTCCAGCTCTTTCTTGACCCGCATGATCAGCTTCTTGCCTTCCACCGGGAAGCAGGTCTCGACGCGCTTGTCGAGGTTGCGCTCCATCCAGTCGGCACTGGAGAGGAACATCTGCTCATCGCCACCGTTGAGGAAGTAGAACACCCGGGTGTGCTCCAGGAAGCGGCCGATGATCGAACGCACGTGGATGTTATGCGAGACTCCGGCAATGCCAGGCCGCAGGCAGCACATGCCACGCACCACCAGATCGATGCGCACACCCGACTGGCTGGCCTTGTACAGCGCGCGGATGATCTTCGGATCGGTCAGCGAGTTGAACTTGGCGATGATGTGCGCCGGTTTGCCGTCGAGGGCGAACTGTGTTTCGCGGGCAATCATGTCGAGCATGCCCTTTTTCAGGGTGAACGGCGCGTGCAGCAATTTCTTCATGCGCAACGTCTTACCCATGCCGATCAACTGGCTGAACAGTTTGCCGACGTCTTCGCACAGGGCGTCGTCGGAGGTCAGCAGGCTGTAGTCGGTGTACAGGCGGGCGTTGCCGGCGTGGTAGTTACCGGTGCCCAAGTGCGCGTAACGCACGATCTCGCCGGCCTCGCGGCGCAGGATCAGCATCATCTTGGCGTGGGTCTTGAAGCCGACCACACCGTAGATCACCACCGCACCGGCCGCTTGCAGCCGGCTGGCCAGTTGCAGGTTGGATTCTTCGTCGAACCGTGCACGCAGTTCGATCACCGCCGTGACTTCCTTGCCGTTACGCGCGGCATCCACCAGCGCATCGACGATTTCCGAGTTGGCGCCGGAACGGTACAGGGTCTGGCGCACCGCCAGCACGTGTGGGTCCTTGGCGGCCTGGCGCAGCAGGTCGACCACCGGGGTGAACGACTCGAACGGGTGCAGCAGCAGGATGTCCTGCTTGCTGATCACGCTGAAGATGTTCTCGCTGTTCTGCAGCAGTTTCGGGATCTGCGGGGTGAACGGCAGGTATTGCAGCTCGCGCTGGCTGTCCAGGCCGGTGATGCTGAACAGCCGCGTCAGGTTCACCGGACCGTTGACCTGATACAACTCGCTCTCGCTCAGGTTGAACTGCTTGAGCAGGTAGTCGGACAGGTGTTTCGGGCAGGTGTCGGCCACTTCCAGACGTACTGCGTCACCGTAACGACGGGAGAACAGCTCGCCGCGCAAGGCGCGGGCCAGGTCCTCTACATCTTCGGAGTCCAGCGCCAGGTCGGCGTTACGGGTCAGGCGGAACTGATAGCAACCCTTGACCTTCATCCCCTGGAACAGGTCATCGGCGTGGGCGTGGATCATCGACGACAGGAATACATAGTTGTCGCCAGCGCCACCGACTTCTTCCGGCACCTTGATGATGCGCGGTAACAGGCGTGGCGCCGGGATGATCGCCAGACCGGAGTCGCGACCGAAGGCATCGATGCCTTCGAGCTCGACGATGAAGTTCAGGCTCTTGTTCACCAGCAACGGGAACGGGTGCGTCGGGTCGAGGCCGATCGGGGTGATGATCGGCGCGATCTCGTCGCGGAAATAACGACGCACCCAGGTTTTGAGCTTGGTCGTCCAGTAACGGCGACGGATGAAGCGGACCTGATGTTTTTCCAGCTCCGGCAACAGAATGTCGTTGAGGATCGCGTACTGGCGATCGACGTGACCGTGGACCAGTTCGCTGATGCGGGCCAGTGCCTGATGCGGTTGCAGACCATCGGCGCCGGCCTGTTCACGGGCGAAGGTGATCTGCTTCTTGAGGCCGGCAACACGAATCTCGAAGAACTCGTCCAGGTTGCTGGAGAAGATCAGCAGAAACTTCAGCCGCTCCAGCAACGGATAGGACTCGTCCAGCGCCTGCTCCAGCACGCGGATGTTGAACTGCAGTTGCGAGAGCTCGCGGTGGATGTACAGGCTGCTGTCATCCAGGCCGGGAATGGCCACCGCCGGCACTGTCGCAGTTGTTTCGACGACCGCCGCGGGCGGAGCTGGCTCCAGCTCCGGCGGGGTCTCGTCGACTTGCTCCACAACAGGTTGAGCGTCTTTTACGGCAACTTCAGTGAGTACTTCGGTATTCATCGAATGTTCCTGGGAGGGCTATTTTTGCTCTCGTAACAATTGAGCGGCACGAACGGCAAAGTACGTCAGGATGCCATCTGCCCCTGCACGTTTGAAAGCGGTCAGCGACTCGAGGATAACCCCTTCGCTCAACCAGCCATTCTGGATCGCCGCCATGTGCATGGCGTATTCGCCGCTGACTTGATAAACAAACGTCGGCACTTTGAATTCTTCTTTTACCCGGCACAGGATGTCCAGGTACGGCATGCCTGGCTTGACCATGACCATGTCTGCACCTTCTGACAAGTCTGCCGCCACTTCGTGCAGGGCTTCATTGCTGTTGGCCGGGTCCATCTGATAGGAGGCCTTGTTGGCCTTGCCCAGGTTCAGCGCCGAACCGACCGCATCGCGGAACGGGCCGTAATAGGCGCTGGCGTATTTCGCCGAGTAGGCCATGATCCGCACGTTGACGTGACCGGCCACTTCGAGGGCTTCGCGGATCGCCTGGATGCGACCGTCCATCATGTCCGATGGCGCCACGACCTGAGCACCGGCTTCGGCGTGGGACAGGGCTTGCCTGACCAGTGCATCGACAGTGATGTCGTTCTGCACGTAGCCTTCTTCATCCAGAATGCCGTCCTGGCCGTGGGTGGTGAACGGGTCCAGGGCGACGTCGGTGATCACGCCCAGCTCAGGGAATTGCGCACGCAATGCGCGGGTCGCGCGCTGGGCGATGCCTTCCGGGTTCCACGCTTCGGCGGCATCCAGCGACTTGAGCTCCGCTGGCGTCACCGGGAACAGCGCCAGCGCCGGAATCCCCAGCTCGACCCATTTGGCCGCCTCTTCCAGCAACAAGTCGATGGTCAGGCGTTCGACGCCCGGCATCGAAGCCACCGCTTCGCGACGGTTTTCACCGTCCAGCACGAACACCGGCAGGATCAGGTCATCGACGGTCAGGACGTTTTCACGGACCAGACGGCGCGAGAAGTCGTCACGACGGTTACGGCGCAGGCGGGTTGCGGGGAACAAACGGTTGGCGGGGGTAAAGCTCACGGCAGACTCCTGAGCCCGCGCTTACGGGCGAGCGTGACAGTTATAAGCGGCCATTATGACGAACGTGTGACAGTTGTGTGCACCCCTGTGACAGGTAGCCGCATTCCATTGTCGTTGTAGGAAATGTTCACGTCGAGACACATTTGGACACTTTCCTGAATGTGTCCGAAGGGTTAGGCTGCGCGTTCATTTCGCCAGCACCCAGACAATGCTCCAACAATTTCTGCATGACTTCGGCTACTTTGCCCTTTTTCTAGGCACGTTCTTCGAAGGCGAAACCATTCTGGTACTCGCGGGCTTCCTCGCGTTCCGTGGATACATGGACATCAACCTGGTGGTGGTCGTGGCCTTCTTCGGCAGCTATGCCGGCGACCAGCTGTGGTATTTCCTGGGGCGCAAACACGGCCGCAAGTTGCTGGCGCGCAAGCCGCGCTGGCAAATGATGGGTGATCGCGCGCTGGAACACATTCGCAAGCACCCGGACATCTGGGTACTGAGCTTCCGCTTCGTCTACGGTTTGCGTACGGTCATGCCGGTAGCCATCGGGCTGTCGGGCTATCCGCCGGGTCGTTACCTGCTGCTCAACGGCATTGGCGCGGCGATCTGGGCTGCCGCACTGGCAGCGGCCGCGTACCATTTCGGCGCAGTGCTCGAAGGCATGCTCGGTAGTGTGAAGAAGTACGAACTATGGGTGCTCGGTGCGCTGCTGGTCCTGGGCTTCGTACTGTGGCTGCGCCGGCGCTTCAAGAATGCCCGCCTGGCCAAGCAGGTCTACGCCGACGAACAAGCCCTGAAAGCTGTGCGGACCAATACCGAAGGCCCTACGACACCAACCGAGTGATGCGGTTTCTGCAGCAGTAGAGACCGATGCCGCTCAACAGGCTGTAACTGAGCAGGCCGACCCAGCCCACGGCGCTGGCCGGCCACAGCCCCACCACCGGGGCCAGCCATACCAATGGCAGATTCAACGCCAGCCGCGCCAGTTCCAGCTTCAACGTCCACGGGCGATTCTCCAGGGCCACGCCCAGCACAAACAGACCGAACGCCACCGCTCCCCAGCCCAACACCAGGGCAGCGACTGGCAGCATCGGTTCAAGATTCATCAAGTAACTGCCCAGCGCGATATAGACGCAGAACTGCAAAAGGACGTAGAGCTGCTGACGCCCGTCCAGTGCTACTTCGAATTTACGGAACTGGCTCAGGTCCGGCTTACTCATCGGGTATTTGGCCGCCACGTCCGCTGGACGCCAACCGGTGCGCATGAACCAGATCCGCAGCTTGTCCCAAGTGCTTTCGGCACGCCGGGCATCTGTCCACAACTGCGCGTAGAACTGCACGTTCGCCCACACGGGATTCCAGCTCGCCAGCGGCGTGGTCACGCCAAAGATCACTGGTTCGTTGTCGTCTTCTTCCTGGAACGAGCCAAACAGACGATCCCAAATAATGAACACGCCGCCGTAGTTGCGATCCATGTAGAGAGCGTTCTGTGCATGGTGAGCCCGATGATTGGACGGCGTGACAAAGAACCATTCGAACCAGCCAAGCTTGGGAATATGCCGCGTGTGCACCCAGAACTGGTACAGCAGGTTCAGCGCCGCAACGCTGACGAACACCAGCAGCGGCACGCCGAACACTGCCATCGGCAGATAGAAGATCCAGCTCAACAGGAATCCGGTACTGGTCTGGCGCAACGCCGTGGACAGGTTGTAGTCCTCGCTCTGGTGATGCACCGAATGGGCGGCCCAGAGAATGTTGCGTTCATGGCCCAAGCGGTGCAGCCAGTAGTAGCAGAAGTCGTAGAAGACAAAGGCAAACACCCAGGTCCAGACGCTGTCGGCCGACAGTTCGAACAGTGCCAGATGCTTGAGGGCAAACGCATAGGTCACCAGACCCACACCCTTGGTCAACAGACCCGTGGTGGTCGACAGCACGCCGGTGCTGATGCTGTTGATCGCGTCCGCCACCCTATAATTGCTCACCCCGCGCCAACGGTCGGCCAGCAACTCGACAGCGATCAGCACAAAGAAAAACGGCACCGCATACAGAATGAAGTCCATGACGCGCCCTGAACGGAATCTTGAGGACAGATGCTATGTGTAACCGTGAATTAACCCTATGGCAACGAGTGACAAATTAGTGGACATTTAACGCCATGAATCTGGAGAAAAGCCCATGAGCAAAAAAGTTGCAGTGATCCTTTCCGGTTGTGGCGTATACGACGGCGCCGAGCTCCACGAGAGTGTTATCACCCTGCTGCGCCTGGACCAGCGCGGAGCCCAGGTACAGTGTTTCGCACCGAACATCGCGCAGTTGCATGTGATCAACCACCTGACCGGCGAAGAAATGCCCGAGTCGCGCAACGTGCTGGTGGAATCGGCGCGGATTGCCCGGGGCAACATCAAGGATATCCGTGACGCGAACGTCGATGAGTTCGATGCGCTGATCGTGCCCGGCGGCTTCGGCTCGGCCAAGAACCTGTCCAGCTTCGCCATCGAAGGCGCCGGCTGCACCGTTCAACCGGATGTCCTGGCACTGACCGAAGCCTTTGCCGAGGCCGGCAAACCGGTGGGATTGATGTGCATTTCCCCTGCCCTGGCGGCAAAAATCTACGGCCCGGGTGTGACCTGCACCATTGGCAACGACACCGACACCGCTGCCGCGATGAACAAGATGGGTGCCACTCATACCGATTGCGCCGTCGGCGACATCGTCGAAGACAAGGCACGCAAACTGGTGAGCACCCCGGCTTACATGCTGGCGCAATCGATCAGCGAAGCGGCGTCGGGGATCAACAAGCTGGTAGACCGGGTACTGGAGCTGACCCACGAAAGCGATGCCTGACACTGTTCAAACATGTGGGAGCGAGCTTGCTCGCGATAGCGGTCCAGCAAGCGACATCAATGTTGAAGTTGCTGACCACATCGCGAGCAAGCTCGCTCCCACAGGGTTCATCGCAAGACTTAAGACTTGCGCGAAAGCCGAGTCAAAATCCGGTCCAGCGCATTGGCAAACGCCTGCTTTTCACGGTCGCCGAACGGCGCTGGCCCCCCGCTCGCTTGCCCCTGTTCGCGCAAATCGGTGAACAGGTTGCGCACGGCCAGTCGCTCCCCCATGTTCTGCGCATCAAACTCCTTGCCTCGTGGATCGAGCGCTGCCACGCCCTTCTTCACCAGACGGTCGGCCAATGGCACATCGCTGCAGATCACCAGCTCACCGGGGACCGCGTGTTCCACCAGGTAATCGTCCGCTGCATCTGGGCCGCTCGGCACCACGATCAGTTTGACCAACGTCAACCCCGGTTTGATCTGCGGCTGCCCGGCCACCAGCACCACTTCGAACTGGCGCTTGAGGGCAAACTTCACCACCAGGTCCTTGGCTGCCCGCGGACAGGCGTCGGCGTCGATCCACACACGCATTGGTTTTTCCTCTGTTGAAAAGCATCACGGGCAAACCACGCTCCCACAGGTTAACGCTAAACCTGTGGGAGCGTGGCTTGCCCGCGAAAGTGAGCGAAGCGAATGTCGTTTAAGAAACCTGCACGCGCTGCTTCTCGGCCACCCGGCTGCGGCCATACAACACGATAATCGCTGCAATCGCCACGGCCTGAGCACTCAGCGAATACGCATCGGCATGGATTCCCAACCATTCAAAGTCAAAGAACGGCACCGGTCGCGTACCGAAGATCCCGGCTTCCTGCAGCGCTTTCACGCCATGCCCGGCAAACACCACCGACAAGGCGCACAAAAGACCGGCGTTGATGCTGAAGAACAGCGCCAGCGGCAACTTCGCCGAACCGCGCAAAATCACCCAGGCCAGACCAATCAGCATCACCACAGCGGTCGCACCACCGGCCAGCACCGCGTTGTGCCCCGCGGGACCGGCCTGCAGCCACAGGGTTTCGTAGAACAGAATCACTTCGAACAATTCGCGATACACCGAGAAAAACGCCAGGGTCGCGAAGCCCAAACGCCCGCCGCCGCCCACCAGGCTGGTCTTGATGTAATCCTGCCAGGCCGCCGCGTGACGACGGTCATGCATCCACACGCCCAGCCACAGCACCATGACGCTGGCAAACAACGCCGTCGCGCCTTCCAGCAATTCGCGCTGCGAACCGCTGACATCGATCACATAGGCTGCCAGCGCCCAGGTGCCCAGCCCCGCCACAAACGCCAGGCCCCAGCCGACGTTAACGCTGCGCACCGCCGCTTGTTGACCCGTGTTACGCAGGAAAGCCAGGATCGCCGCCAGCACCAGAATCGCTTCAAGACCTTCGCGCAGCAGAATCAGCAAGCCGGAAATGTAACTCAACGACCAACTCAAACCGTCGTTGCCCAGCAGACCGGCCGACGCCTTCAACCTGGCCTTGGCCGCGTCCAGGCGCTGTTCGACGTCGTCCACCGGCAGGCCGTCCTGCAACGACTGACGGTAGGCCATCAGGGATTTTTCAGTGTCTTTACGCACATTGGCGTCAATGTTATCCAGCGAGCTTTCAACCAGCTCGAAGCCTTCCAGATACGCCGCTACCGATAAGTCATAAGCCTGATCATGCTCACCGGCACGATACGCCGCGATGCTCTTGTCCAGAGTGGCCGCGGTGTAGTCGAGCAATTGTGCCGGGCCACGCTTGACCTGCGGCGGTTGCGCCCGTTGGGCACGGAACGTCGCAGCGGCTTGCGAGCCTTCAGCGGACTGTACTTCGGCCGGAGTTTGACGGGCCAGGTCGGCGATGTTGTAGGTTTTGCCAGCATTGGCTGTCGCCAGGTCGACACTGAAGCTGGCGATATAGGTGGCCAGGTCCCAACGCTGACGATCATCCAGTTGATCGGCAAAGGCTGGCATATCCGTCCCTTCGACACCCAGGCCCAAGGTGCTGTAGATCGCGTAGAGGCTCAGGCGATCCAGCCGAGTGGTATCGCGCAGGTTGGACGGCGGTGGCGTCATGCCGACACCTGCCGGGCCGTCGCCAGCCCCCGTGTCGCCATGGCAAACCGAGCAATGTTGAGCGTACAGCGGCGCCCCACGCGACGGGTCCGGCGTAATGACCGGGGCCTGGCTGACTTCATATGCCACGGCCAGCTTCGCACCCAGTTGCCGGGTCTGGCGAGTGACCTCGGCACCGTCCTGACGGGCGCCGATGGAGTTTCCCAGCGAGGTCAGGCTTTGCTCCAGTGCAGCTTTTTCCGGTTTGGCCGGCATGACTGCAATCAGACTTCCCAGCGTCTTGACCGACTCTTGCTGCGCGCGAAATCCGGCCTGATCCGTGATGCTGCCCGCCTGCACCGTGTCCGGGTAATCCGCGCCGATGTAATCGAGCAAGTGCAGCGCTTGCGGCGCACCTTCTGCGGAGGCGGCCAACAGCTGAAAGCTGCACGCAGCCAATAGCGGCAGCAACAGCCAGGCCAGGAAACGGGTGGGGGCAATCATGAATGAATCTCAATTTTAAAAACGAAGTTACATATTGTTAACGCCCAACGGATTTCGCTCAAGCTTTGTTGGGCCTCCCTGCGAAATCGCGGGCTCTCCAAGGTACTGATTCGTCAATGAAAAAGGCGACCACATGGGTCGCCTTTTGGGGTTTCTGTCGGTTTAGACCGCGGCTCTGCGCAGCGTCGCCATGAACGCTGCCGCCCCGATGAACAGCCCGGCAAAGGTCCGGTTCATGCGTTTTTGCTGTTTCGGTGTGCGCAGCAGACGCAGCACTTTGGACGCCAAACCGGTGTAGCCGGCCATGACGATCAGGTCGACGCAGACCATGGTCACGCCGATCACCAGATACTGAATCAGCAGCGGAGCATGGGGGTCGATGAACTGCGGCAACACCGCCAGCATGAACACCAGCGCCTTGGGGTTGCTGATGTTCACCAGGAAACCACGGAACACCAGGGCCATCGGCTTGCCGATCTGGCGCACTGCCGCGTCATCGCTCATATCGCTGGGCAGCGCCCGCCATTGCTTGATCGCGAGGTAGACCAGATACGCCACGCCAAACCATTTGATTGCGTAGAAGGCCGTGGCCGAAGCCGTGAGAATGGCGCCGACACCGGCACCGACGATGGCGATCTGCAAAGCCAGGCCCAATTGCAGGCCCAGGGCATTCCAGTAGCCGCGCCAGAAGCCGTATTGCAGGCCGCTGGACATCGACGCAATGGCGCCGGCACCGGGGGACAGGCTGATTACCCAGCAGGCGGCAAAAAACGCCAGCCATGTTTGAAGCTCCATTGCACACCTCGACTCAGACTCGTGACAGACGTCTAAGCTAATGCGGCTTTGGGTGGATGACTATCGATTTTTTGCAGGACATGGCGACGGCCGACCAGCGTTCAGGGCTTGAGGGCCCCTTCGCGAGCAAGCCCGCTCCCACATCAAACCGATGTCGCTAACAAGAACGCGATCACCTGTGGGAGCGGGCTTGCTCCGGGCGGCGATCCGACGATGGCGGTGTATCAGGCAGCAGAAGGTTTACTTTTCAAACCCGCTGGAAGGAAACACATCCGTCCCGCGCCAGCGTCGCACCGAACGCTGGAAGAACAAACTGTTGGGCACTTGCACCATGGCGCTGCCAGTGCCAAGTTCTTCGGCCTCGACCAACGTGGTGTAAAGAAGATTGATCGCCACCACCCGGCCTTTGACGCCGGGTTTGTCGGTGGTGTCCACCAACTCGACCACGTCACCTATGCGAAACGGGCCGACGGTAAAGATCAGGATCGCGCACAGCAGGTTCGACAGCACGCTCCACATGGCGAAAAACGCCACCGCCGCCACCGCGACGAAACCGGACAACGCGGTCCAGAGCACCGTGGCCGATACACCAAGTCGCTCCAGGACGAAAATCAACGCACTGCCCATGATCAACCAGCGCAAACCGCCCCGCAGCGGCATCAACAACTGCGGCGGGAACGGGTAACGCTCACCGAGACGGGTCAGACATTTCGCGACGAAGCGCTGGGCGAAGTACCCGGCCAGCAGGATCAGCAGGATTTGCACGCCGAGCCAGATCGGCTCGACCCACACCGCCGGCAACGGCAGTTTGAAGGCGTCCATCAGGACAGCGCCTCCAGCTCCGCCTGCATGCTTTCCAGCAATTCCAGAGCCTCCATCCACGCGTCTTCCAGCTCCGCCTCACGCACCTTCAGCCTGGCCTGTTCGGCCAGCAGATCGCGCAATTCGTTCTTGCGCGCCGGCTCGTAGATATCGCTGTCGCCAAGGCTGGCATCGATTTTCGCCAGCTTTTCGTGCATCTTGCCCAGCTCGGTTTCAAGCTTGTCAGCTTCGCGCTTGTGCGGTGCCAATTGCTGGCGCAACGCAGCAGCGGCCTGACGCTGGGCTTTCTTGTCGGTCTTGTCCGGGTTGACCGGCGTGTTGCTGACTGGGGCGTTACGCTGGCGATACTCCACCAGCCAGCGGGTGTAGTCCTCCAGGTCGCCGTCGAACTCCTCGACCTTGCCGTCCGCCACCAGATAGAAATTGTCGGTGGTGCTTTTGAGCAAATGCCGGTCGTGGGAGACCACCAGTACCGCGCCACTGAATTCCTGCAGGGCCATGGTCAGCGCCAGGCGCATTTCCAGGTCCAGGTGGTTGGTCGGTTCGTCGAGCAGCAACAGGTTCGGTCGATCCCAGGCGATCAACGCCAACGCCAGGCGCGCTTTTTCGCCACCGGAGAAATTCAGTACCGGCTCGTCGATTCGCGCACCACGGAAGTCGAAACCGCCAAGGAAGTCGCGCAGGGTCTGCTCGCGCTCGGTCGGCGCCAGGCGCTGCAAGTGCAGCAACGGGCTGGCCTTGGAATCCAGAGAGTCGAGCTGATGCTGGGCGAAGTAACCGACCACGGTGTTCTCGCCACGGGTCAAGCGGCCGGCCAATGGCGAGAGCTCACCGGCAAGGTTCTTGATCAGGGTCGATTTACCGGCGCCGTTAGGGCCGAGCAGACCGATTCGCGCTCCCGGAGTCAGTTGCAGCTTGACCTTCTCCAGCACGGCTTTGTCGCCGTAACCCAGACGGGCATCGGACAGGTCGATCAGCGGGCTGGAAATTTTCTGCGATTCACGGAAGACAAAGTCGAACGGCGAATCAACGTGGGCAGCGGTCAACTCTTCCATCCGCTCCAGTGCCTTGATCCGGCTCTGGGCCTGACGGGCCTTGGTGGCTTGGGCCTTGAAGCGGGCGATGTAGCTTTCCATGTGCGCACGTTGCACCTGCTGCTTCTCGTACGCCTGCTGTTGCTGGGCCAGACGTTCGGCACGGGCGCGCTCGAAGGCGCTGTAGCCACCGCGGTACAGGGTGATCTTGCGCTGATCGACATGGGCCACGTGGTCGACCACGGCATCGAGGAAGTCCCGGTCGTGGGAGATCAGCATCAAGGTGCCCGGATAGCTCTTGAGCCACTCTTCGAGCCAGATGATGGCGTCGAGGTCCAGGTGGTTGGTCGGTTCGTCGAGCAGCAACAGGTCCGAAGGGCACATCAGTGCCTGCGCCAGGTTCAGACGCATCCGCCAGCCACCAGAGAAATCCCCTACCGGGCGATCCATCTGCTCGTTGGTGAAGCCAAGGCCTGCCAACAACTTGCGGGCGCGGGCGTCGGCGGTGTAACCGTCGGCACTGTCGAGTTCCGAGTGCAGGCGGGCCTGTGCGGCACCGTCATGGGCCGCTTCGGCTGTCGCCAGGTCGCGTTGCACCTGGCGCAGGCGCAGGTCGCCATCGAGCACGTAGTCGACCGCCAGGCGTTCGAGGGTATCGACCTCCTGGCGCATGTGGGCGATACGCCAGTCGGCCGGCAGGAAGCAATCACCCGAGTCCGGGTGCAGCTCGCCCCGAAGCAAGGCGAACAGGCTCGATTTGCCGGCGCCGTTGGCACCGATGAGGCCGGCTTTCTGGCCGGCGTGCAGGGTCAGCTCGGCGTCTTCTAGCAGACGTTGCGGGCCACGCTGTAAAGTCAGGTTCTGAAGTCGAATCATAATGGCGGCGGAGTCTACCAGCTTCGCTCGCAACTGGCGCGAGTAGCACTATGTCCTCTGACCTGTGGAGCTTTTCCCTGACCACTTACGCCCGTCCGGGTGTTGAGCAGGCATGCCTGCAATTGCAGTCGGCGGGAGTCAATGTGTGTCTGCTGCTGTGTGGTGCGTGGTTGGGACAACGAGGTGTGGCCTGCGATGAGCAACGCTTGCAGCAGCTTCGTAGTGTGGCCGTCTCGTGGGACACCGATGTCGTGCAGCCGTTGCGCGCCTTGCGCACGCAATGGAAAGCCGCGGCCACGCAAGACGCCGGGTTGCATACCCTGCGCGAACAAGTGAAGGCACTGGAGCTGGAAGCCGAAAGGCATCTGTTGTTGCGGCTGGAGAGCGCGGCGCAGAGTTGGCCGCAAGGTGCCGAGACCGATCTGGCGGCCTGGCTGGAAGGTGCGACGGCGGGTGCCGCCCACCTGCACCGCGACGCGCTGCATCAGCTGCGCGTCGCGGTAACCGGCACTTAGGAAGCGCTGGTCGGGGTGGAGATTGCTGCGCTCGGAACGGCGGCCGGCGTTGGTGCTGGCGTAGCTGTCGAGGTGGTAGCTGCCGGAGTGGATGTTGCGGCTGGAGCCGGGGAGGCTGGCTTGGCAACAGGCGCGGTCGCTGGCTTGGCGGCAACCGGTTTTTTCACTGCAGGTTTGGCCGCTGGTTTTGCAGCGGGTTTGACTGCGGCTGGTTTGGCTGCACTGGCAGTGGCCGGTTTGGCGGCTGGTTTTGCTGGCGCTTTCGCAGCTGGTTTTGCCGCTGGCTTGGCAGCTGGTTTCGCCGCGACAGGTTTGGCCGCCGGCTTGGCAGCAGGTTTCGCCGCTGCAGTTTTGGCTGCTGGTTTGGCAGCAGGTCTAGCGGCAGGCTTGGCAGCGGCGGTTCGCGCCGCGGCAGGTTTCGCCGCCGGTTTGGCAGCGGGTTTCGCCGCTGCGGTTTTGGCTGCTGGTTTGGCAGCAGGTCTAGCGGCTGGTTTAGCGGCTGGTTTAGCGGCAGGCTTGGCAGCAGCGGTTCGCGCTGCGGCAGGTTTGGCGGCCGCTGTTCTTGCAGCAGGTTTGGCTGCGGCAGTTTTAGCAGCAGGTTTTGCAGCGCTGGCTGCAACAGGTTTTTTCGCTGCCGGTTTAGCGGCAGGCTTGGCTGCGGCTTTCACCGGTGCTTTGGCAACCGGTTTGGCGGCAGGCTTGGCCGGTGCTTTTGCAGCAGCCGGTTTGGCAGCGGCTTTCTTCGCAGGTGCCGCAGCAGGTTTGGCCGCACGCAGGGACAACACCTTGCCGACAGCCTCTTGTACACGACCGACGCCCTGGGCCAGTTTCAGGCTTTCCTGAGCATCGCGCTTGAGTTGCAGAATGTAGCCACGGGTTTCCGATTGACGATCCTTGAGGGCATCGAGCAGCTCCTCAAGATCGGCCACTACGTCCTTGGCCTTGGCTTGCGCCTTGGCTTTTCCGGCCGCCGCAGCGTCCTGCAATTTGGTGCGGGACTTGTGCAGTTTTTCTTGCGCTTTTCCGCGCTGCTTTTCCAGCTTGGCGAGCAGTTTTTCAGCATCAGCCAAGGCTTCGGAACAAGCGGTTTCCAGATGCTCGAGCAGGCTGCCCGAGAGTTGTTGGAGCAGATGCAATGGAGTGTTTACTGGCTTCTTGGTGGCCGACATGGTTTACCTCCTGGCTGAAGTGAGTGCGGCTCATACTAGACCTCTGCTGCAACCGCCGCTAGGGCATGTTGACACTATCGAAAGCGCCGCGTTGCAAAGGATTGAAAAACTTCTGCATCGGCGCAAAAGCAGTTCACCGTTGTGCGCATTCTCACTGGCATAATCGCCCGCAATTCAGGCCGGAGAGTGACCATGTCGCGCTACCTTTTTTTATCGCTGTGCGTGTTTTTTTCGGTGGCCCAGGCCGCCGAAAAAACACAGGAAAATGAAGCCCACGATCTGGCTTACAGTCTGGGTGCAAGTCTTGGCGAACGCTTGCGCCAGGAGGTTCCCGATCTGCAACTTCAAGCGCTGGTCGAAGGCTTGCAGCAGGCTTACCAAGGCAAACCTCTGGCGCTGAAGGACGAGCAGATCGAACAGATCCTGACCGAGCACGAAGCCCGGGTTGCCGTGCAATCGGCTCAACCTCATAGCGAAGCGGCACTGGAAAAAGAACAGCGTTTTCTTGCCGAAGAAAAAGCCAAACCCGGCGTGCGTGAATTGGCAGATGGCGTGCTGCTCACCGAATTGATTTCGGGCAATGGTGCCAAGGCCGGACCGAACGGCAAGGTGCAGGTGCTGTACATCGGTCGCTTGCCCGACGGTACGGTGTTCGATCAGAACAGCCAGCCACAATGGTTCAGCCTCGACAGCGTGATCGCCGGATGGCGCAGTGCATTGCAAAACATGCCGGTAGGGGCGAAATGGCGACTGGTGATTCCATCGGCCCAGGCCTATGGCGCCGATGGTGCCGGTGACGTGATCGCACCGTTCACTCCACTGGTGTTTGAAGTTGAATTGCGTGGTGCAACCAGCTGACGACGGAAACGAAAAACGGCGTGCCTTGGCACGCCGTTTCAGGGGCTTGCGGGAAGCGAATCATGCCTGAACCGGATCGGCTTCCTTGTGAGCGGTGTGCAGCACTTCGATCAGGCAATCTTCCAGCTCGAAGCGCTCGTGCAACAGGCCACCCAGTTCCTTGAACTTCTCTGCAACGCATTTGCCTTCGTCGCAAAGGTCATTGAACGCAAGCAGCTTTTCAGTGATGACATCGATGCGCGGGTAGATAGTCTCGGCGAGCTCAAGACCACGCTTGTCGTTGAAGGCCTTGGCCTCCCCCGTCAGTTGCTCGTAGATCTCGAAATGCCCGGCCGATACATAATCGACCAGCACGCCGCAGAACTCCTGCAAAGGCTTGCGATTCGTGGACAGTGTCTCTGGATCGGCACCGAGCTTGTCGTATGCATCGATCAGCTCTTTGCGCTCCTGCAACCAGCGATCGATCAGCAGGTGCACTCCACCCCAGCGTTCCTGAGCATTCTGACAACTTTCGAGCATGGTGATCTCTCTTCCCTTGTGGGTCAGCTGCTCTATGCCCGCTCGCCTCTTGTAACGTCGGTGGGCGGTCAGGCAGAGCGTCATCGAGCAACATAATTCCAATGACACGTGCGGGCCAGATTATGCCCGCACGACACTGGCTTCAAGGTACGCAGGCGATAAAGTTCATACAAGTGTTTAATCGCCCGCAAAGGCCCGGTGCGACGACTCGCCGCTGAGTGGTCGCTGATAGCTGGTCCAGACCAGTCGCAACGACTGATAAACGGCCAGAATCATCATCGCGACGAAGAACAGCAGGCTCCACTCGGTGAGACTCAGATCGAACAGCGTCCAGGAAATTTCCACACAACCGGCAGCTCCCTTGAACATTTGCTGTACGACGGATAGCCACGGAGAACTGGCCAACAGTTCCGCCAGATGGGTCGAGCACGCCGCTGCCTGTTCCGCCGGAAGGCTTTGCAGCAGGACCTGTCGCCACGCCGAGACAGTACCGGCCAGGCTGCAACAAAGACTGAGCAGCCAATACAGAACGTTTCCGATGCGACCGGGGCCATGGACTGAAGCCATCAGGCAGACACCGGTAAGGAGCGCCAGGCAAAATCGCTGCACAAGACACAAACCGCAAGGCCGCAGGCCGACTGCATATTCCAGGTAGTAGGAAACGCCCATCGCCAGGGCACCCGCAACGAAAGCCATGAAAAACAAGGAGCGTGAACAGGCCAAAGACATGGCTTTTCCGTAAAAGTAGTGACAGACCGTTACGGTAGAGGAAAGCGCGACAGCCTTTCAAGGCAACTGCCCACAGAGACTTCAGCACAGGTGTAGGGAAATCCCGACGCAGGCGAGAGGATAAAATGTAGTCCTCTGTAGGACTTTGCCTGCGACGAAATTTTGCGACTGAACTTCAACTTATCATCGCACTGCGGCGAGGGCGATTGCTCCCTCGCAGCAGGTCATCGCTCAGACGCCGGAGCCTGGCGCCAGCGAATGGGTCAAGCGCGGACTGGCACTGGCAGAGGGGCCGCGAGCAAGCGTTTATCCAACAACCCCAGGCCTTCCTGAAACAGCTGGTTGCTGCGCTCGGTATCGCCCATTTGCGCCAGCAAGCGTGCCAGCTCCGCACAGGCTTCCGGATTGCGTTGCACGCGCAGGCTGCTTTCCAGATAGTCCCGGGCCTTGCCCCACAAACTGTTTTGCAGGCAAAGACGACCCAGTGTCAGCAGCAGACCCGGATCGGCCGGATGGTCCCTGAGCCAGCCTTCGGCGGCCTGTAACTGGCGGGCCGGATCCTTGCCGCGAACCAGTCCGTAGAGACGTGCCAGATGACTGTCGTAGCTGCGCTTGAGAGCGGTGCGCAGCACTTCTTCGGCCTCGACCTGAGCCCCCAATTGCCGCAATTGTTCGGCATATGCGAGCACCAGTTGCGGCTCCTGACGCTGTGCCGAGGTCAGTTGCTGCCACGCACGTTCAAGCGATTGCTGCCCCACCGTTCCGTCTTCCTCCCGTTGCGCCGCCAGAGACAGGTTCGCCCCCCAGGCCCGACGCTCCAGCTCGGAGAGCTCGGCCGCTGGCAGGATTTTGTCCTTGCGCAACTCCGGCAGCAGGCGAATCACTGCCGACCAGTCACCACGCTGCTGAAGCAGGCGCTGCAACTGACGCAAGGTCTGTGCGTTATGAGGATGGCGTTCATGCATGGCTTGCAGGGTGGCGAGGGCGCCTTCGGTATCACCGCGGTCGGTCTGCAACTGGGCGTGGCTCAAGGCGATCGCCAACTCGGCCTGGGGCTGACGTTCCAGGGCGCGCTCCAACAAGTTGTCGCTTTCTTCGTACTTGCCTTGTTCGTTCGCCGCACGGGCCGCACCGAGGTAGTAAAGCAGCGGTTGGCGCTCGGCTTCGGCAGCCCGATGCAAGTGACGTTGCGCACTGGCCCAGCGACCCTCGGCGAGGTCCAGTTGACCGTGCTCGATCGCCACCTGCACCCGACGGCTGCGGTTACGCCGCGACCACGGATTGACCACGCCACTGGAAGCCATCACCAGTTCGACCAGCGACTTGATGCCCCAGATCACCAGCCAGAGCACAGCCACCAAAGCCAGGGTCGCCCACAGGCTCGACTCATAGCGGAAGGTCTTGTAGGCAATCAGCACGTAACCGGAATGTTCGGCAATCGCCAGTCCCAACGCAGCAGCCGCGGCGATCACGAGGAACACGATCACATAGAGGCGTTTCATGGCGTGCCCTCCGGCGCGGTGTTCGCGGCAGGCCTGGCCAGTGGCTTGACCGAATCCTCGGCGTTGACGTTGCGCCGCTCCAGATACCCCTGCACCGCGCTCAGGGTGCCGGTCATATCCGGCGTGACTACGGTGACGGGTTGCTTGCTCAGCTCGGCCACCTGTTCAAGCATGATTTTGCTTTGTGCGTTGTCCGGATTGAAATTGCCCTTGAGGATGTCCCGCGCTTCATCCAGCACTTGGGAGTAAACCGCAGCCTGGCCATTGAGTGCGGCCCACTGTGCTTGCTCCAGTGCCAGGCTCAGGGCCAGGCGTACCTGGCTCAGGCTCTGGCCGGCCAGCAATGGGCGAACGTTTTTGTCGGCATTGAAATCGATACGGATGTAGCGCGAAATCTGATCCCACCATTGCGCCCAGCGACTGGCACCGTCGCCATCGGCAGTCAGGCCCAGCAACGAATCGCCACGGTCCTTGTACTCAGGGGCCAGCTCGGTGAGGCTGGCCACCTGCTCGCGCAACGCGCCCAGACGCAGAAACAGCCCGGTGCGATCGGGCTGTTCGGTGCTGCGCAAGGCGATCAGTGTCTTGGCTACCTGCTCGCGAGCGGCAAAGGAGCCCGGGTCGTTCTGCTCGCGCAGTATCTCGTCGGCGCCCTGTACCAGTGCCTGGGCGCTGCTGATGTCCTGCAAGGCGGACAGTCGCAGGCTGGCCAGACGCAGCAGGTGCTCGGCCTCGGCCAGACGCCAGTCCTTGCGACTGGCGCCGAGTACGGTTTCCAGCCGCTGGTTCAGCCTCTGCTGATCTCCTTGCAGCTGAATCACCAGACGGCTGCGTGCTTCCAGTTCATCGGCGGGGGGCAATTGCGCCAGGCGTGCGCTCAGGCGCTCCTCATTGAGCTTGAGGTTTTGCGCCTGGTCATTCAACGCCTGTACCTGGCTCAGTTGCTGCTGACTATTGGCTTGCAGGTGACGCACCTGCCAGACACCCCAACCGCCCACCGCAACGCCGGCCGCACCCAGCAGCAGCGCGAAAATTGCCAGACCATTGCCTCGACGCCGCTCGGCAGCAGCTGGCGGCGGCGGCATTTCATCAACAGGTGCATCAACAGGTGCATCAAGCACCGGTCGCGAGTCATCTTTAGGCAAGGCTGTTTCGCTCACGTATCCATCCTTTGCATTAGAAAACGGGTACGGGATACTCCCGTAACGCCGCAAGCAAAGCCGCGGCACTGGCACCGCGACAATCCACAACTGTTCTGGCCCCGGCGGCACGCGCCATCTCGGCAACCCTGGGGCTTGGTACAAACAACGGCAACCGCGCCAACTGCGGCCAGGCGTCGCCGGCCAATTGATGCAGGTGCTCAAAACCTTGTCCACTGCTGACCACCAGCCCGTTCAGGCGTTCCGCCTGTATCCGTTCCGGCAGCACTGTCGGCGGGTAAACCGGCATTGCCCGGCGGTACAGCTCCAGGTACTCGACACTAGCACCAAGCTCACGCAAACGCTCCGCCAGCAACTCGCGCCCGCCCTCCCCGCGCAGGATCAGCACTCGCGGATCGGGTTGTGCGATAGCCTCGCGCAGTCGGGAAAGTTCGAGCAAGGCTTCACTGTCATCGCCTTCTGCCGGGAAGCTCACGTCCAACCCGTGATCCCCGAGGACCTGTGCAGTCGCCGCGCCGACGCTGAACCACTTCACAGCGGGCAGCGTTGGCCAATACCGGGCGAGCAGCTCGACGCCGATCCGGGCGGCCGGTTTGCTGACCACAATGACGGCGCAGAACTGATCCAGCGCCTGAATCACCTGGCGCATTGTGTCAGTGGCCGCTATGGGCTCGATGTCCAAAAGCGGCAGACTGTTACTGAATATCCCCTGCTCGGCCAAAAAACTGCTCAGCGCCGCCGACTCTTCGGCGGGACGCGTCAGCAGCAAGCGCCAGCCAGTCACTCGTGACCAGCCTCGCCATAGACCGCCTTGAGAATGTCATCGGCACCCTGGCTGAGAAGATCTTCGGCCACTCGCACACCCAGCGCCTCGGCATCGGCACGAGGTGCGCGGGCTTGTGCGCTGAGCAGCCGGCCACCGCCTGGATCGCCCACCAGCCCGCGCAACCAGACCTGCTCACCTTCCAGCACGGCGTAGCAGGCAATCGGCACCTGGCAGCCGCCATTGAGGTGCTTGTTGAGGGCTCGTTCGGCGGTCACGCGGGTGGCGGTGTCCGGGTGATGCAGGGGAGCCAGCAGCGCATGGATTTCAATGTCGGCGCTGCGGCATTCGATACCTACCGCGCCCTGACCACCGGCCGGAAGGCTGTCGTCGACACTGATGGCCGAAGTGATGCGATCTTCAAAGCCCAGGCGAATCAGGCCGGCCGCGGCGAGGATGATGGCGTCGTATTCACCGGCATCGAGCTTGGCCAGGCGGGTGTTGACGTTGCCGCGCAGAAAACGGATTTCCAGGTCCGGACGACGGGTCAGCAATTGAGCCTGGCGACGCAGGCTGGAAGTGCCGACGATACTGCCTTGGGGCAGCTCATCCAGGCTAGCGTAGGTATTGGAAACGAAGGCATCGCGCGGGTCTTCCCGCTCGCAAATGCAGAACAGACCGAGGCCTTCGGGGAAGTCCATCGGCACGTCCTTCATGGAGTGCACGGCGATGTCGGCTTCATTTTCCAGCAGCGCGGTTTCGAGCTCCTTGACGAACAGGCCCTTGCCGCCGATTTTCGACAGTGGTGAGTCAAGCAGCTTGTCACCACGGCTGACCATGGGAACGAGGCTCACCAGCAGGCCTGGATGAGCCGCTTCAAGGCGGGCTTTGACGTATTCGGCCTGCCACAGGGCGAGAGCGCTTTTGCGGGTGGCGATGCGGATCTGGCGAGAGGACATGGATCAATCCGTACTGAATAGATATGACGGATAATAACAGCTCAGCCAAATCCACTTTGACTTGTATCAGATACTACTCGGCCTCCCTGGCCCCGGATGTCCGGCAATCGGGTGTGAAATGAGTTTGCAAACAGCTGTTTAAAGCTGTTGCATCATTTTGCGTACCCCTGCCACATGACGTCGGCTGACGATCAGCGCATCACCGTTGAGACCTTTGAGAAACAGCTGAAAATGCCCCAGGGGTGTGCGCTGCAGTCGCTCGATACGTTCGCGGGCGACCAGTGCATTGCGATGGATACGCACGAAACGGTCACCGAATTCATCTTCGAGGGCCTTGAGCGGCTCATCGAGCAGCACTTCGCCGCTTTCGTGGCGCAAGGTCACGTATTTGTGGTCGGCAATGAAGTACACCACCTGATCCAGAGGAATCAGCTCGATCCCTTTACGGGTTCGGGCGCTGATATGGCTGCGCGGGCCGCTGCCGCTTTCGGCAGCAGGGCGGGTCAGGGCGGCGAGCTGGGCACGATTGGGGCGCTCGGCTCTCTTTAATGCATCATGTAATTGTTCAGTTCTCACAGGTTTCACCAGATAGCCTACGGCGCTGGCCTGTAAGGCTTCCACGGCAAATTCATCGGGCCCGGCGCAGAACACCACGGCGGGCGGAGTTTCGCGTTCGCACAACCGCGCAGCCACTTGCAGGCCATCGAGGCCGGGCATGCGGATATCAAGCAGCACGATATCCGGCTTGTGACTGTCGATCAGTGCCAACGCCTCTTCGCCATTCGTGGCACTAGGCTCCAGGACACTGTATCCCTCGAGTTCGCCAACCATTCGGCTCAGGCGCTCGCGGGTCAAGGGTTCGTCATCAACGATCAGGACATTCATATTGCGCTGGATTCCTGCGTGAGTCTCGCACAAGGATAGCGTAGACAGGTGAAGTGACGTCCGTCACCGCGATCCACGCTAAGACTAGCCCGAGCGTCAAAAAGTGCCGTTGGTCCGGCGGCTAAATTTTCATCTGCCGGGCGATTGGCGGCCCAGGCCCGCATTGGCGACACATCGCCACAGGGTTTGCTGATACGCAATATGAACACCCCACTCTTTTTATGGTCAGCGGCTACACCGAGAAATGCGCTGATCCTATTGTCCAACTGTAGACGGTTGCCGGGACGTTATTGCTCAATTGAAAAATATCGTTGCGCTAATGCAGGAGCGAGCTTGCTCGCGATGAACCTGGCGTCGACGCGTTTATCCAGAAAGCACGCGTTATCGTTAACGCCCATCGCGAGCAAGCTCGCTCCTACACAAAAAAACGTGTCGACCAGTGTCAGCGACAGGATTGGCAACCCTGTTATTATCCGCGCCAGCGTTCCACGCCTTCTTACTTCAAGCCGATACGAGCGAATTCATGAGCACTGACAAGACCAATCAGTCCTGGGGCGGCCGCTTCAGTGAACCCGTCGACGCCTTCGTCGCCCGCTTCACCGCCTCCGTCACCTTCGACCAGCGCCTGTATCGCCACGACATCATGGGCTCGATCGCCCACGCCACCATGCTGGCCAAGGTCGGCGTGCTGACCGATGCCGAGCGCGACAGCATCATCGATGGCCTGAAGACCATCCAGGGTGAAATCGAGGCCGGCCAGTTCGACTGGCGCATCGACCTCGAAGACGTCCACATGAACATCGAGGCACGGCTGACCGACCGCATCGGCGTGACCGGTAAAAAACTGCACACCGGCCGCAGCCGTAACGACCAGGTCGCCACCGACATCCGTCTGTGGCTGCGTGACGAGATCGACCTGATCCTGGCCGAAATCACCCGCCTGCAAAAAGGCCTGCTGGAGCAGGCCGAGCGCGAAGCCGCCAGCATCATGCCGGGTTTCACCCACCTGCAGACTGCACAGCCGGTGACGTTCGGGCACCACATGCTGGCCTGGTTCGAAATGCTCAGCCGCGACTACGAACGCCTGGTCGACTGCCGCAAGCGCACCAATCGCATGCCACTGGGCAGCGCAGCGCTGGCCGGCACCACTTACCCGATCGATCGTGAGTACACCGCCCAATTGCTGGGTTTCGACGCGGTTGGCGGCAATTCGCTGGATAACGTCTCCGATCGCGATTTCGCCATCGAATTCTGCTCAGCCGCCAGTATCGCGATGATGCACCTGTCGCGTTTCTCCGAAGAGCTGGTGCTGTGGACCAGCGCGCAGTTCCAGTTCATCGATCTGCCCGACCGTTTCTGCACCGGCAGCTCGATCATGCCGCAAAAGAAAAACCCGGACGTGCCGGAGCTCGTACGCGGCAAGACCGGTCGCGTATTCGGCGCGCTGATGGGCCTGTTGACCCTGATGAAAGGCCAGCCACTGGCCTACAACAAGGACAACCAGGAAGACAAGGAACCCCTGTTTGACGCCGCCGACACCTTGCGCGACTCGCTACGGGCCTTTGCCGACATGGTTCCGGCGATCAAGCCAAAGCACGCGATGATGCGCGAAGCGGCACTGCGCGGCTTCTCCACCGCCACCGACCTGGCCGACTACCTGGTGCGTCGCGGCCTGCCATTTCGTGATTGCCACGAAATCGTTGGTCATGCCGTGAAATACGGCGTGGACAGCGGCAAGGACCTGGCGGAAATGAGCCTGGAAGAACTGCGCAAGTTCAGCGACCAGATCGATCAGGACGTGTTCGCCGTACTGACCCTGGAAGGCTCGGTCAATGCCCGCAACCACATCGGCGGCACCGCGCCGGCGCAGGTGAAGGCTGCTGTAGCGCGCGGTCAGGCACTTCTGGCCAGCCGCTAAAAGCTTCGTCGGATCGCCGCCCGGAGCAAGCCCGCTCCCACAGGGTTGTGTGTCGTTCGCGAGTCTGCGGCACGACACAAATCTTGTGGGAGCGGGCTTGCCCGCGATGACTGACTTCAGAACACCACAGAACTACTTCTTGGCCGCAATCATCGCCATGAACGCCGGCATCGCCGCTTCCCGATCCGCCGCCACGCGCTGCACATTCGGGTTTTCCCCAAACCGCTCCAGCAACGCCTTGGCCTTCGGCATTTCAGCCAACAAGTCAATGCCGAACAACTTCTGCGCCACACCACACGCCAGCGGCACGCTGTACTGGAAGTACAGATCGGCAATGCTCAAGCTTTCTCCAGCCACATAAGGGGCGAATTTGCCGTGCCTGGCCAGGGAGGCAAACCCCAGTAGCAACTCAGCCTTGCTCTTTTCCTTGATCGCCTCCGGCACCGTCATGCCAAAAAATGCCTCCGGGAAGCAGGCACGCGCCGGCAGTTCGATGTACAGCTCGATTTCCTTGGCCAACGCCAGCACCTGCGCGCGCTCGAACGGCTCATTCGGCAGCAGCGGCTTGCCCCTTTGGGCTTGTTCGATGTACTCGAGAATCACACTGGTTTCGTTGATGTAGCCCTGCTCGACGCCCAGCACCGGGACCTTGCCCCGCGGGCTGATCGCCAATGACTCCGGGGTCTGGGTCGGGACGAACATGACCTCCTCGAACGGCAGGCCTTTTTCCAGCAACGCCAGCTTGACCATGTTGTAGTAGTTGCTGACACAAAATCCATAAAGTTTAAACATCACATAGCCTCCAGGCCGTGCGGGGTGGGCAGTGCCTGTTTATAGAACGCTCCGGGGATTCTTGCCAGCAGCATCACGCGGTTGAATGCGGTTAAACTGGCCTCCTTTCCCTGAGGAGCCTGCCATGAGCGAGCTGAACGATATCGACAACGACGAAGAAGAGTTCGCCGAGAGTACCCTGATCCAGGCCATCGAAAACCAGATCGAAAGCGACAACCCGCCAGCGGCCAAGGCGACGTTCAACAAACTGACGCTGGTGGGTTACGAGCGGGAAGAAATCCTCAACCTGATGGCTCACGTTTTGGCGGTAGAAATCGACGCAATCCTCGAAGAAGACCGCGCGTTCAACACCGAATGGTACGAAGCTGCGCTACGCGCATTGCCCGAGTTGCCACCGGAAAAGCAGTAGGCCTACGCCCCCCCTGTAGGAGCGAGCTGGCTCGCGAAAAACCCGAGAGCGCCGCGGGGCGTCAGGTTTCCAGCGTCATCGTTGAAGACCTTCGCGAGCAATCGAGCGTCGACCGGCTGCTCCTACAGAGGAAAAAACCCTGTCGCCAGCACTGGACATGCCGGACAAGCGGGTTCACCTTAGGGGCGCTGTCGTCCAATTCCTAGAAAGTCTGGAGTCCTTATGTCGCTTACCCCTGAGCTGGTTGCCGAACTGGAAGTCCTCGCACTCTTCAACCTGGACAGTTCCCAGGAAGGTCTGAAAATTCATCAGACCGCTGCCCCGAAACACATTGCCGCCGCCAAACGCCTCTTTGAAAAAGAACTGACCGACCAGCCTGATGGCGGTTACCTGACCAGCCTGGGTCGTGATGCCGCGCAAAATGTGCAAAGCGTGCTGACTATTCTTAACGCCGAAGTAACAGCCTGAATTCTGCCGCATCGCCCACGGAGACCCCGATCCAGGGATTTCCGCGGGCACATCCCCCCTGACTTCTATCTCCACCGATAGAAATCTGACGCCAGAAAAACAAATCCGCTTAAAAGTCCTCGCCTCAAGGCGCTAAACTGCCCGTCATCCGAAGAGCCCCACATCCGAGCCCTGCGAGCCGGTTTGAGCTGACATGACCCGCACCCATGAAATCCGCCCTGATCTGGACGAGGGAATCGACCGCAAGGTTCTCAGCCAGCTGCGCGCACGCTTTCTGAAGCTCAACGAAGGACGCATGGCTCGCGCCATGGAAGGGTTGTCGACCCGCCAGCAAGGGGTCCTGACCTTGCTGCCGCTGTTTTTCCACGTTAATCATCCGCTGTTGCCCGGCTACGTTTCCAGCAGCACGCCAGCCGGGCTGTCGAATTTCGAGCCGGATGCCAATGTCCTCGCTGAAGCCCAGCGCCTGACTCGCTCGTTTTCCTACAAACCGCGCCACGGCAGCAACCCGCCCCGGCCAATTCACGGACTGTTCCTGATGGGCAGCCTCGGCACCCTGGCGCAGGCTGACCAGAGCGATATGGATGTGTGGGTTTGCCATGGACCCGACCTGACCGAGAACGAACTCGCCGAGCTGCGCAAAAAATGCCAGTTGCTGGAAACCTGGGCCGCCAGCCAGGGCGCCGAGGCGCATTTTTTCCTGATCGACCCGACCCGTTTCGTCCGTGGCGAGCGCGATACCCAGCTGAGCTCGGAAGATTGCGGCACCACCCAGCACTACCTGTTGCTGGACGAGTTTTACCGCACCGCGATATGGCTCGCCGGGCGGACACCGATCTGGTGGCTGGTGCCGGTCTACGAAGAATCGAGCTACGACCGCTACACCCATACCTTGATCTCCAAACGCTTCATCCGTGCCGATGAAACCCTCGACCTCGGTAACCTGGCCTACATCCCGCCCGGCGAATTTATCGGCGCCGGGCTCTGGCAGCTGTTCAAGGGCCTCGAGTCGCCCTACAAGTCGGTACTCAAGCTGTTGCTGACTGAGGTTTACGCCAGTGAACACCCCAGGGTCCATTGCCTGAGCCTGCGCTTCAAGCAAGCGGTGTTCGCCAACCGCCTCGACCTCGACGAGCTGGATCCGTACGTCGTGGTGTACCGGCGCATCGAGGAGTACCTGATCGCCCGCAACGAACCGGAACGGCTGGAACTGGTGCGTCGCGCGCTGTACCTGAAGGTCAATCGCAAACTCACCGGCAACAGCCGCACCCAAAGCTGGCAGCGCTCTTTGCTTGAGCGCCTGACCCATGAATGGCACTGGAACCAGCGCCAACTGGCCCTGCTCGACAGCCGCAGCCAGTGGAAAGTCCGCCAGGTCAGCTCCGAGCGGCGGGCCCTGGTCAACGAGCTGAACTACAGCTACCGCTTCCTCACCCAGTTTGCCCGCCACGAACAAACGGTCAGCCGCATCAACAAGCGCGATCTGAGCGTCTTGGGCCGTCGACTGTACGCCGCGTTCGAGCGCAAGGCCGGCAAAGTCGAGTTCATCAACCCCGGTATCGCCCCGGACTTGGCGGAAGACACCCTGACGCTGGTGTACGCGCCGAACAAGAAAGAACCGGGGCAAGGCCAGTGGGGCTTGTACAACGGCAGCCTGACGGCGCTGGAGTGGGAGCATTTCGCGCCGATCAAACGCAGCCGTCACTTGCTCGAGCTGCTGACCTGGTGCCACCGCAATGGCGTGATCGACAGCAGTACCCGCCTGGCCTTGCACCCCGGCAGCAGCGACTTGAGCGAATTCGAACTGTTCAACCTGCTCGGCAGCCTGCAACAGACGATCGCCCTGCCCCTGCCCACCGTCGCCGAAGAACCTCTGCTGCGCGCCAGCGTACCGAGTGAAGTGCTGATGCTGGTGAATGTCGGCATCGATCCGCTCAAGCATCATCGCGACCTGAATATCCTGATGACCACCGAGCGCACCGATTCCCTGAGCTACGCCGGCGTCCGGGAAAATCTGGTGCTGACCCTGGACCAGGTCACGCTCAATAGCTGGAACGAAGTGCTGGTCGGCCGCTACGACGGCCCCCATGCCCTGCTCGACTGCATCCGCGACTACCTCAACAACCTGCCGGCCGGGCCACAACAGCCGAAGCTGAGGGTGCGTTGCTTCTGCCATAACCGTGCGCAGTTCATTGCCCAACGGGTCGAGGAAATCCTCGATACCGCGCAGAACCTGCTGCTGAGCCAGCTCAATCATCGCTACCTGATCCAGGTCCAGCAGCACTACCACGTGCTGGAGTTGGTGCCGGGCCAGGTTCAGCACATCGCGCTGACTACTCTGCCGGCGTTGATCGATTACCTGGGCGAGGAGATGGCGAGCTACAGCCCGCTTCACCTGGACCCGAAGGCACTGGAAGAGCACGACCTTGCGCTGCTCCTGCCGACGGGCCAGCCGGATTGCATTCAAGTGTTCTACCGGGTCAACGAAGATCAGGCCGATCTGTACGTGCTCGATGAGTTCAATGCCCTGTGGCAGCAACGCCTGCCCTGGCACGATGAGCAAAGCCTGCTGGTGCCGCTGCAGCGTTTCCTGCAATCGATCCAGTACCGTCGCGATGCCTTGTTGCCGATGGACGCGGCCCACCCGCCGAACCTCGACACCCTGTATTGCCAGTTGCTGCCGTCAGGCCCTGGCCGGGCGCGCCGTATCGAAGCCCGACCAGCACCACAGACGCCGGTGAACAAACCGTTCTACGACGTGCAGGCGATCGTCGGCAAAGCCGCACCGGGCCAGGTGCAGGTCTCGCTGTATTGCAATCAAAGGGAGTTTTCCGAGCTGGAGCATGGCGACCAACTGTTCAGTGTGGTCGCCCGGGAAATCGTCGGGCAGCGCCGGGAAACCGAACGCTACCGCTGCTACATCACCGACCTCGACCTGTCAGGCCTGCTCGGAGAAGGACAGAGTTCCACGCATCTGTACCTGCGCTACAAAGCTGACCTGGAGCACGCATTGAACGAGGCGCTCGATCAGGTCTGAGGGGATGTCACTCCGGGAAGTCACCGCCATTGGCCGGCTGCGATTCGACTTCCAGCAACGTCAGCTTCAGTGTCTTGCCGCCCGGAGCCGGCCAATCGATATGCTGGCCAACCTTCAGGCCGAGCAGCGCACTGCCCACCGGCGCCAGGATCGAGACCTTGCCTTCGTCGGCATTCGCATCCTTGGGGTACACCAGGGTCAGGTGGTAGTCCTTGCCACTGCCTTCTTCGCGGCAATGCACACGGGAATTCATGGTCACGACATCGGCGGGCACTTCATCGTGGCCGACTACGGTATCGGCGCGATCCAGTTCGGTTTGCAACGCGATAACGCCCGGCAGCGTGTCGTCCAGGCTGTCGATCAGACGCTCCAGACGCTGGACGTCCAGACGGGTAAGGGTGATAGAAGGTGCGGTCATGATCAGGGCAGACTCCTTTCTTCTGCACGAAAAAAGCAAAACCCCGCCAGAAAAAGGCGGGGTTTTCACAAGCCTCGATGGGTTGAGGCATATCTGGACACTATCACAGCTCAAAAAATATACAAGTCAGGTCCGACCATGCACCTTGTAGCAGCTGGCGAAGCCTGCGTTCGGCTGCGCAGCAGTCGTAGAACCTGAATGCTCGGTATTCCTGGTACACCTTATTGTCTGATCTCACGACTGCTGCGCAGCCGAACGCAGGCTTCGCCAGCTGCTACGGATCGCGTTACGGCGTTAAATGGCGGCTTTGCGTTGCGCTGCCTGGGCGCAGATGACGCGGCGGCGATCATCGTCCGCCGAGCGCCATTCACGAATATCTTCGACATGGCGCAAGCAGCCCAGGCAGACTTTTTGCTCGTCCAGCCGACACACACCGCTGCACGGCGATGGCACCGCCGGGCTGACATTGCTGTAGAGCGGCTTGGGCGGGCGGACAGGCGCAGGCTGGGTCACGATCTCACAGGCCTTCGAAATCGAGTTCGACGCCGGCCTGTTGCTGGACGATACGCTCGAGCATTTCACCCAACTGCTCTTCGCTCTTGTCACACATCCAGCGCTCGCTTTCTTCGTCATAGTCGAAGTGGAAGCCCCCGGACACCGCGGCCAGCCACAGCTGACGCAGCGGCTCCTGGCGACTGAAGATCAGCTGGCTGCCGTTCTCGAATTTGACGGTCAGCACACCGGCCGAGCTTTCGAGGTCGATGTCCAGGTCGCTGTCGTCAAAGATGTCCTCCAGAGTTTGCTGGGTGGCATCGACCAGGTCGTGGAAACGCGCTTCGGACAAACTCATTACGGCAACCTCAAAAAGTGTCTGATCAGGCTCAAGCGCCGCAAGATACGACCGAGCCCCGTCGAATGCAAAGGATAATGACCCGTTGCCCTACCTGTGGGAGCGAGCTTGCTCGCGATGCGGCCTCACATTCAACATTAATGCGCCTGGTATGGCCTCATCGCGGGCAAGCCCGCTCCCACAGGGTTCTATGTGCTTACGGCCAAGCCCCGCCGGACGGGAGCCCCGCTGCATAGGCAAGCTGCCGGGTGGCCGGTATACTCCGGCGCAATTAATGCATTTTCAAGGATTTCGCCATGAAGCGCCTGATCTCTTCCCTTGCTGCGCTCCTCGCGGTCGCCTGCCTTGTGTCGGCCTGCGGTCAAAAAGGGCCGCTCTACCTGCCTGATGAAGACCAGGACCCTGCCGAGCAGGCCAAGTCGTCGCAACAGCAGCCTGCCTCGAAAGCACACAAGCACGACGTCTACCAATAAGGGAACCTCATGGACGCTTTTAACTACCGTGACGGTGAACTGTTCGCGGAAGGTGTTGCCCTGTCTGCCATCGCCGAGCGCTTTGGTACACCGACCTACGTTTACTCCCGTGCACACATCGAAGCCCAATACCTGGCTTACGCCGATGCGCTGGCCGGCATGCCGCACCTGGTCTGCTTCGCGGTCAAGGCCAACTCCAACCTGGGCGTACTGAATGTCCTGGCGCGTCTGGGCGCCGGTTTCGATATCGTCTCCCGTGGCGAACTGGAACGCGTACTGGCCGCTGGCGGCAGCGCCGACAAGATCGTGTTCTCCGGCGTCGGCAAGACCCGTGACGACATGCGTCGCGCCCTGGAAGTCGGCGTGCACTGCTTCAACGTCGAGTCCACCGACGAGCTGGAACGCCTGCAAGTAGTCGCCGCCGAACTGGGCGTTCGCGCGCCGATTTCGCTGCGCGTGAACCCGGACGTCGATGCCGGTACCCACCCGTACATTTCCACCGGTCTCAAAGAGAACAAGTTCGGCATCGCTATTGCCGACGCCGAAGACGTGTACGTGCGTGCCGCGCAATTGCCGAACCTGGAAGTGGTCGGCGTCGATTGCCACATCGGTTCGCAACTGACCACCCTGCCACCGTTCATCGATGCCCTCGACCGCCTGCTGGGCCTGGTCGACCGCCTCGGCGATTGCGGTATTTACCTGCGCCACATCGATCTCGGTGGTGGCTTGGGAGTGCGTTATCGCGATGAAGAGCCGCCATTGGCTGGCGACTACATCAAGGCCGTGCGCGAACGCCTCGACGGTCGTGACCTGGCGCTGGTGTTCGAACCGGGCCGCTTCATCGTAGCCAACGCCGGTGTATTGCTGACCCAGGTCGAATACCTCAAGCACACTGAGCACAAAGACTTCGCCATCGTCGACGCCGCCATGAACGATCTGATCCGCCCGGCGCTGTACCAGGCCTGGATGGACGTCACTGCCGTGCGCCCGCGTCAATCCGCCGCCCGCGCCTACGACATCGTCGGCCCGATCTGCGAGACCGGCGACTTCCTGGCCAAGGATCGTCAGCTGGCCCTGGAAGAAGGCGACTTGCTGGCCGTGCATTCGGCCGGCGCCTACGGGTTTGTCATGAGTTCCAACTACAACACCCGCGGCCGTACCGCTGAAGTGTTGGTGGACGGTGATCAGGCATTTGAAGTGCGTCGCCGTGAGACGGTAGCCGAGTTGTTTGCTGGCGAAAGCCTGCTGCCGGAGTAAAACCATGCTGCTGCGTTTTACCAAAATGCACGGCCTGGGTAATGACTTCATGGTCCTCGACCTGGTCAGCCAGCACGCGCACATTCTGCCCAAGCACGCCAAACAATGGGGCGACCGGCACACCGGCGTCGGTTTCGACCAGTTACTGATCGTCGAGGCACCGAGCAATCCGGACGTGGACTTCCGCTACCGGATCTTCAACGCTGACGGCTCCGAAGTGGAACAGTGCGGCAACGGTGCGCGCTGCTTCGCCCGCTTCGTGCTCGACAAGCGCTTGACCGCCAAGCGGCAGATTCGGGTCGAGACCAAAAGCGGCATCATCGAACTGGACATCCGCAACGATGGCCAGATCAGCGTCAACATGGGCGCGCCGCGCCTGGTGCCGGCGGATATCCCGTTCCAGGCAACGGAGCAGGCCAAGAGTTATCAGGTCGACGTCGACGGCACCCCGGTCGAACTGGCTGCGGTATCCATGGGCAACCCCCATGCCGTGGTGCGGGTCAGCGATATCAACAATGCGCCGGTGCATGAACTGGGGCCGAAAATCGAACATCACCCGCGCTTCCCGGCACGGGTCAATGTCGGTTTTCTCCAGGTCATCGACCGGAGCCGCGCGCAGTTGCGCGTCTGGGAACGCGGAACCGGGGAAACCCAGGCTTGCGGAACCGGCGCCTGTGCCGCCGCAGTGGCCGCGATCAGCCAGGGGTGGATGGATTCGCCGCTATTGATCGACCTGCCTGGCGGGCGCCTGTCCATCGAATGGGCAGGCCCTGGCCAACCGGTGATGATGACCGGCCCGGCAGTGCGCGTATATGAAGGACAAGTGCGTCTTTGAGTGAGCGAAATCCATGACCGACAAGCCCCAGGTACCCGCACGACAAGCTGACGAATCGCCGTCCGAAAGCCTGGAGGCGGCGGCTGTAGCCGCGTACCTGGAGGCTCATCCGGACTTCTTCGTCGAGCACGAAGAACTGCTTCCGTCCCTGCGTATTCCCCATCGGCGCGGCGATACCGTGTCGCTGGTGGAGCGTCAGATGACCATCCTGCGCGACCGCAACATCGAGTTGCGTCATCGCCTGTCGCACCTGATGGACGTAGCCCGCGACAACGATCGTCTCTTCGACAAGACCCGTCGCCTGATCCTGGCGCTGATGGATGCCGCCAGCCTGGAAGACGTGGTGATGTGCGTCGAAGACAGCCTGCGCCAGGAATTCCAGGTGCCCTTCGTCAGCCTCATTCTGCTCGGTGACAACGCCATGCCGGTCGGCCGCTGGGCCACTCACGCCGAAGCACAAGTGGCCATTGGCGGCTTGCTCTCGGAAGAAAAAAGCGTCAGCGGCAGCCTGCGCGAACATGAGCTGGACTTCCTGTTCGGCGAAGAACAGCGCAAGCAGATCGGCTCCACCGCGGTGGTTGCCATCAGCCACCAGGGCATCCACGGCATCCTGGCCATCGCCAGCCGCGATCCGCAGCACTACAAAAGCTCGGTGGGCACCTTGTTCCTGAGCTACATCGCTGAAGTCATGGGTCGCGTGCTGCCACGGGTCAACAACTCCCTGCGCTCGGTACGCTGAACATGGAACGACAACTGGACGCTTACTGCGAACACCTGCGCAGTGAGCGGCAGGTGTCGCCGCACACGCTGTCGGCCTATCGCCGCGACCTCGATAAAGTGCTGGGCTGGTGCGCCAAACAGAACATCGGCAGTTGGGCGGCGCTGGACATCCAGCGCCTGCGCAGCCTGATTGCCCGCCTGCACGCCCAGGGGCAATCGTCCCGCAGCCTGGCGCGATTGCTGTCAGCCGTTCGCGGGCTCTATCACTACCTGAACCGCGAAGGCCTGTGCGACCACGATCCGGCCAATGGTCTCGCGCCGCCGAAAGGCGAGCGCCGCCTGCCGAAAACCCTCGACACCGACCGCGCGTTGCAACTGCTTGAAGGCGGTGTAGAGGATGACTTTCTGGCGCTCAGGGATCAGGCGATTCTCGAACTGTTCTACTCCTCCGGGCTGCGCCTGTCGGAACTGACCTGCCTCAATCTTGATCAACTGGACCTCGCGGACGGCATGGTCCAGGTGCTAGGCAAGGGCAGCAAGACTCGCCTGCTGCCAGTAGGCAAAAAGGCCCGCGAGGCGCTGGAACAGTGGCTGCCACTGCGGGCCATGGCCAACCCGGCGGACGATGCGGTGTTTGTCAGCCAGCAAGGTCGACGTCTCGGTCCCCGGGCGATCCAGGTGCGGGTCAAGGCTGCCGGCGAGCGCGAACTGGGGCAGAACCTGCACCCGCACATGCTGCGGCACTCCTTCGCCAGCCATTTGCTGGAATCCTCCCAGGATCTGCGGGCGGTGCAGGAACTGCTCGGCCACTCGGACATCAAGACCACGCAGATCTACACCCACCTGGACTTCCAGCATCTGGCAGCGGTCTACGACAGTGCCCACCCACGGGCCAAACGCATGAAAGGCGACGATTCATGAGTATTCAGTTGATCACCTTCGACCTCGACGACACCCTGTGGGACACCGCCCCGGTGATCGTCAGCGCCGAAGCCGTTTTGCGCGCATGGCTGACCGAGCATGCACCCAACCTGGGTGCAGTGCCGGTGGAGCATTTGTGGGCCATACGCGAACGCATCCTGAGCATCGAGCCGAACCTCAAGCACCGCATCAGCGCCTTGCGCCGGCGCGTGTTGTTCCAGGCCCTGGAAGAAGCCGGATATCCCCATGCTGAAGCGTCGGACCTGGCCGATCAGAGTTTCGAAGTGTTTCTGCATGCCCGACATCAGCTGGAAATCTTCCCGGAGGTGCAACCGACCCTGGAAGTATTGGCCAACCATTACACCCTCGGCGTGGTCACCAACGGCAACGCCGATGTTCGTCGACTGGGCCTGGCGGATTACTTCAAGTTTGCGCTGTGCGCCGAAGACATCGGCATCGCCAAACCCGACGCACGATTGTTCCAGGAGGCCTTGCAGCGCGGTGGCGCGACCGCTGAAACGGCGGTGCATATTGGCGATCATCCGGGCGATGACATTGCCGGGGCGCAGCAGGCCGGGTTGCGGGCGATCTGGTTCAACCCGGCGGGCAAGGCCTGGGAAGCGGACCGGCTGCCGGATGCGCAGATTGGCAGTCTGACCGAGTTGCCAGCGTTGTTGGCGCGGTGGAACAAAGCTTCGGCCTGACACAAAACCTGTGGGAGCGAGCTTGCTCGCGAATGCGGTGTACCAGTCGACATTGATGTTGGCTGACACGACGCCTTCGTCGGATCGCCGCCCGGAGCAAGCCCGCTCCCACAGTAGGTTGTGTTCAACCCGAAAATTTTGTTCCGGGCATGAAAAAGCCCGCAGCGACGGCGGGCTTTTTCAGCAAGCGCGAAGCGGGCTCAGATAGGCCGGCTGCCGTACTTGTTGTCAGGCTTCTTGGGCGGATCGGCGACCACATTGGCCTCCACTTCCTGCACCTTGCCGCCACGCGCCAGGAACTCTTCCATGGCCTTGGCCAGGGCGTCGCGCTCCTTGTTCTTGGCTTCGACACTCGGCAGCTCATCGACAGATACCGCTGCCTTGGCCTTGCCTTTGGCGGTCGGAACCGGCGCATCACCGCCGTCGTCTTCAGCGACGTCTTCCGCCGCTGCTTCCAGACCTTCTTCGGTTTCGTCGTCGTCGCCTACTTCGAGGTCGTCGTTTTCCAGATCATCGTCGCTCATGTTCTACCTCATGACTTGCGAAAAGCAGATTAGTTATAGCCCAGCTTTGCCCTCTGTCGAAGGCTGCCGGAAAAAAATCAACAGCCGCTGCTGACCAGCGGTTATGCCCCTTCACCGTGCACGGTGGCGAGGACTTTACGGGCACCGCCATGATCACGGTGCTCGCCCAGGTAAACGCCTTGCCAGGTCCCTAACGCCAACCGGCCTGCCGAAATCGGCAAACTGAGCTGACAGCCAAGCACGCTGGCCTTGAAGTGCGCCGGGAGGTCGTCCAGGCCTTCGTCGTTATGCTCATAGCCGTCTGTTCCTTGTGGGATCAGACGATTGAAAAATCGTTCGAAGTCGCGACGTACCGCCGGATCGGCGTTCTCGTTGATGGTCAACGACGCCGAGGTATGCTGCAGCCACAAATGCAACAGACCGACCCGACACGCCTTGAGTTCAGGCAGGCCGGCGAGTAACTCGTCCGTTACCAGATGAAAGCCCCGGGGCCTCGCCCGCAAGGTAATCAGAGTCTGTTGCCACATACAGTTCTCCGCACGTTCGGGGCGCATTCTAGCGCGCTCTGGGAAAAAACAAAGGCCCTAATATTCCTTCAATCCTGTAAGCCTTCGACCGCACGAAATCACCCGAAGCAAACATCGCAAAACCTGTAGGAAAAAACCTTTCGGCTCGCCCTCCAATGACAAATTCCAGACAAAAAAATGCCCGGCAAGCCGGGCAAGTTTTTTATGTGCGTGCTTACAAGTTGTAGCCGCGTTCGTTGTGAAGCGCCAGATCGATGCCGACCGCTTCTTCTTCTTCGTTGATGCGCAGCCCCATCACCGCATCCAGCACCTTGAGGATGATGAACGTGGCGATCGCGGTGTAGATCACCGTGAAGCCCACGCCCTTGCACTGAATCCACACTTGCGCAGCGATGTCGGTCACGGTGCCGAAGCCCCCCAGAGACGGGGCAGCGAACACACCGGTCAGGATTGCGCCGAGGATACCGCCGATACCGTGCACGCCGAAGGCATCCAGGGAATCGTCATAGCCGAGCTTGCGCTTCAGGGTGGTCGCGCAGAAGAAGCACACCACGCCAGCCGCCAGACCGATTACCAGCGCGCCCATCGGGCCAACGGTGCCGGCAGCCGGGGTGATTGCCACCAGGCCGGCAACCACGCCCGAAGCGATACCCAGTGCGCTAGGTTTGCCGTGGGTAACCCACTCGGCAAACATCCAGCCCAGCGCCGCAGCGGCGGTAGCGATTTGCGTCACCAGCATCGCCATGCCCGCGGTGCCGTTGGCCGCAGCGGCGGAACCGGCGTTGAAACCGAACCAGCCGACCCACAGCATGGCCGCGCCCATCAGGGTGTAACCGAGGTTGTGCGGCGCCATTGGCGTGGTCGGGAAGCCTTTACGCTTGCCGAGCACCAGGCAGGCAACCAGACCGGCCACACCGGCGTTGATGTGCACCACGGTGCCGCCGGCGAAGTCCAGAACGCCCCAGTCCCACAACAGGCCGCCGTTACCAGACCAGACCATATGCGCAATCGGCGCGTAAACCAGGGTGAACCAGATGCCCATGAAGACCAGCATCGCGGAGAATTTCATCCGCTCGGCGAATGCACCGACGATCAACGCCGGGGTGATGATCGCGAAGGTCATCTGGAAGGTGACGAACACCGCCTCGGGAAACAGTGCCGCAGGGCCGGTCAGACTGGCTGGCGTGATGCCGGCGAGGAATGCCTTGCCCATGCCGCCGACGAATGAGTTGAAGTTGACGACGCCCTGCTCCATGCCCGTCGTGTCGAACGCGATGCTGTAGCCATAAATGACCCACAGGACGCTGATCAGACCGGTAATGGCGAAGCACTGCATCATCACGGAAAGAATGTTTTTCGACCGAACCATGCCGCCGTAGAACAGCGCGAGGCCGGGAATGGTCATGAACAGCACCAAGGCTGTCGAGGTCATCATCCAGGCGGTATCGCCGGAGTTGAGGACTGGGGCCGCCACTTCGTCTGCCGCCATGGCCAGGCCGGGCATTACGAGGGACAACAGGGCTCCTAGCCCTGCGAATTTACGCAGAGTCATATTGTTTTCTCCTGGGGCGTTGGGTTTGTGGCGGCTTAGATCGCGTCGGTATCGGTTTCGCCGGTACGGATGCGAATCGCCTGTTCCAGATTGACCACGAAGATCTTGCCGTCACCGATCTTGCCGGTGTTGGCAGCCTTGGTGATGGCCTCGATTACCCGGTCCAGATCCTTGTCGTCGATGGCGACGTCGATCTTCACCTTGGGCAGGAAATCGACCACGTATTCCGCGCCGCGATACAGCTCGGTGTGACCCTTCTGCCGACCAAAGCCTTTGACTTCAGTGACGGTAATGCCCTGCACGCCGATCTCGGACAGCGACTCGCGTACGTCGTCCAGCTTGAACGGCTTGATGATGGCAGTGACTAGCTTCATGAAAACTCTCTCCCGAATTGGTGGACTTGCCCCAGGAAAACAAACCCGTCTCAAGTCTAAGCGCAGTGCCTGGCTTTGTAACGCATCGTCGGCCTTACCTGCCCGTCCGACGCCAGCTAACCGCTCCTCACGAAACACTCCCCCGCGTTCCGTTTGGCGCACTGCATTCGTCACAGCGACTGCATCAGTGCATGGGTCACCAGCATCTAAGCAGAAAGCTTGCCATCTCCACAAAACTGACTGTTTTCAAGCCATTACAGGTGGATGGTGGGTACTTCGCGACAAGACCCCGCACGTTACGCACAACAACGGTGCAACGCCGTCCGTCCCAATGCGCGAAAAGCGTGCACCCCTTGCCCGCGCAAATGACTATAGACACTGCGTGATACACTGCCCGTCATTGTTTCCAGGACATTGCCCATGCTCGCGCCAAAAGATTTCCTCGACGCCCTCACCGGCACCGCCTCCCGCCTCTTCAGCGGCGACACGCCCCTGCCGAAAGCTGAAATCGAAAGCCAGTTCAAAATGTTGCTGCAGAGCGGCTTCAGCAAACTGGATCTGGTGAGCCGGGAAGAGTTCGACAGCCAGATGGTTGTATTGGCGCGCACTCGGGCGCGGCTGGAGGCTCTCGAAACGAAGGTGGCGGAGATGGAAGCGAAGCTGAATCCGCCTACCGAATAACACACCAAACCCTCTGTAATACGCGATCCCTGTGGGAGCGGGCTTGCCCGCGAATGGGGTCGTCTCGGTCTACCAGTTATCCCACACTGGACAGACCACCCCTGTAGGAGCTGCCGCAGGCTGCGATCTTTTGATCTCAAACCTCGCAAAAATCCCGGCAACGTCCTACAAAAAAACCACCGCCGTCCGATTGCGCCGCAATGTTCCGGTTCTTAAGCTCACCCCCAGCTGAATTTTTCAGCTCTGGGTTTGGCGACCTGGAAGCTTAAGGGACACGACGACAATCGGAAGGTGGGGTTTAACTCCGCCACCTCCATGGCGGTTGTGCGTGGGAGATCTTCGGGTCTGCCGGGTTCCTTTTGCTCCGGTTCGCCAACCCGCGTACAACTGCCACCCAATTGTTTGGCGACAATTACTGGCAGCCCTTAAGCAAAAGGAGCTGTATCAATGAATAGCGATGACACTTACCTGGTCCCCCACATCTTCACCCGCCACAAACTCCACCTCCACGCCCTCCTAATACAAAACCAACCCTGGTTCAGTGCCCGCGACCTGGGCCGATTACTACGCATCCACCTCAACGACCGCCAAGTCCGAAAACTCGATCCTGACCAATACAAAACCACCAGAACCCTCACCTACGGCCGCATCGAAAACACCCTGCTGATCAGCGAATCCGGTGTCTACGCCATGCTCGTCTACCACTACTGCCCCGAATACCGAGCATTGCGTGAATGGCTCACCCACGAAGTCGTCCCCGCCCTGCGGGACGCCCAACACCCCACCACAACCGAACGCCCACAACTGAGCCTGCTCAATTGGCCGGAAATGTCGTTGAGCCTGCTGCACTGGAATAACCAGCCGTGGATTCGGCTGCAGGATGTGCCGCAGATGCTGCCTGATCAGGAGACTTCAAGGCCTGCTATCAGTGCGCCTTGGTGGAAAAGAGCCGCGAAGATGCTTCACGCATTTTGAATAAAAACCCCACGCTTTGGCGTGGGGGTTCAGCCAGAATTCTGGGGTAGTGTCCAGACAGATTGATAACCTTAGAGCCATATCAGCAGTGACACCCCGATGCTGGAGCACGATGTCGTTCACCGTAGGTGTCGACACATTCAACGCTTCCAGGCGATTACCCGGTGGAGATCGAAGATCTACGTGGGGGCGAGACTGCTCGCGATAAAGTCGAAACGACCTTCAGATTGACCTGTAGGAATTGCCGCAGGCTGCAGTATTCAAGCCCGCAAGAATCCCGGCAACTTCCTACGAAGATCTCATTCCCCGTCCGATTGCGCAGCAAAGCTCCGGTTCCTAAGCTCACTCCCAGCTGATCAGTCAGCAACGGGTTTGGGTACTCGAACAGCACCCGACGCACCGTGACCACGTTCGAACCAGTGATTTATTCCTTTCTCGAATTATGGTCGTGCATGGAAAGACCTTCCGGTCCGTCGGTTTTTCCGCAGTCACCGGCTCGCCAACCCGCTCGAAAAGTTTAAGTCCATGTTACATGGCTTAGATAATAGATTGTTATGAGTACAATTTTCTAAATGGAATACTGCACCAGCACTACAGGGAGCAACACCCATGAAAATATCCAAGCCTTTAATTGCGGCTTTCGCGATGACTACATTCCACATCGGTTCAGCTGTAGCTGGGCCGCCTGTGACAGTTACATTCAAGAATCTTGGAACACGGACTGCTACGTATACCCCCATAACGAACAACGAAGCTATAACGAGAGCAAATGCATCACCCACTCCACAAGCGTCCGTGACTGCAAATAGCTCGGATACGTACGACATACAAAGCCAGATATCACCTGATTACAACCATGCTAATTTACGATATCAAATCGGCAATAAGGAATGTGTTTATTTAGCGACATTTGTGACCACCCCTGGCTTTGGCGCAAGCAAAATTCCAAAATGGAATAATACGACCACGCCTAGTGGC
This sequence comes from Pseudomonas sp. Pseusp10, assembly GCF_059492225.1. NCBI lineage: Bacteria > Pseudomonadati > Pseudomonadota > Gammaproteobacteria > Pseudomonadales > Pseudomonadaceae > Pseudomonas > Pseudomonas sp. Pseusp10. Next base: position 438,065 of record NZ_CP168528.1, read on the forward strand.
GGGGCGACCTGCACCATAAAGGTAACTAAAACAAATCCATCCACCTATGCTTGGTCGGTAGTAATCACAATGAAGTAAAGCATGTAGCGGGCCTTAAGTGGCTTGTAAGATCTTGCTAAAGCATCAATAGCAATTAGGCAATCTATCATATTTTAGTCATCGAACAGGGAGTGGCAAAAAATGGTTAATTCACTAAACAATTTTGCAGTTAGCAACAGCCAAGCGCCCGCTGGAACAAAAAAATTGACAGAGACTCCCAGCAAAAACCAAGGTGTGAACCAAAACACACCCCAAGGCCCAATTGGCAAGGCACGAGATAGTAGTACCGTTTCCACGCTAGCTAGCCAATTGAGCGAAGCCTCAGTACGTGCACAGGCCCGGGATGCACGCCTAACTAGAACGGAACTGAGTTGGATGGCTAAAAACACATTCAACGAGTTGGACAGCGATCATTATACTGCCAACAAGTCAAAACACGACTCTGAAGTTCCCGACACAGATAATGCCGAATTATTAGCGCGCGCCAAAAGTGCGACAAAGTATACAAACGGGCTCGGAAAAAACCCGTTTTCGGGGATGCCCATGGATCAGCTTGCTTTAATTACTTACGATGACAGCGGCACCTTTACCGTCAATGAACGACGGGCAGCGTTGCAAGAGTCAGCCAAACAAGAATTTGCATGGCGACAGAAAGTGGTGGCCGAAGCAGAATATGAATATAACAGCACCGGAAAACTCACCAAATTCTTCCAAAGCGTCCTTGACCATTACAAGGGTCTGCCCCCAGTGGAGCAAGCACAGTATCCAAACGACTACGAAACCAAACTCAAGAATTGGATAGATCTAGACTTCAACTATTTTACGAATATCGCTGAAGGTAAAAAGAAGATGGATACCGAGAGCTTCGCCAGCAGAATTCTGGACGGTGACAGTAGTTTATTTGACGACACAACTTCTTCCGAAGAAGCAGCCTCAACATAAGTTGCTTGATTTTATATGTAAAATAAATGCGCAGGGGTGTGTCAGGCTGGCTTTCCAGCAGGCTTTACGACTGCTGCGCAGCCGAACGCAGCACTGGGCAGCTGTTACAGATCGTGACTTCAGCAACATTCTGCGATAGTTCCCCCTCCTCTCCGGCAAGACTCCACGTCTACCCTTCAACAACCCGCAGGAAGCGGCCCCCCGTTTAGCTCAAGGAACGACCATGTCCCTCTCCATCGTCCACAGCCGCGCCCAGGTCGGCGTGGAGGCGCCAGCCGTTACTGTTGAAGTCCATCTGGCCAATGGTTTGCCGTCACTAACCATGGTCGGCCTGCCCGAGGCGGCGGTGAAGGAAAGCAAGGATCGGGTGCGCAGTGCGATCATCAATTCCGGGCTGCAATTTCCGGCGCGACGGATCACGCTGAATCTGGCGCCGGCGGATTTGCCAAAGGATGGCGGGCGCTTCGATCTGGCGATTGCCCTGGGGATTCTCTCGGCCAGCGTGCAGGTGCCGACGCTGACACTGGATGACGTGGAGTGTTTGGGGGAGTTGGCCCTGTCAGGTGCGGTACGGGCAGTTCGAGGGGTGTTGCCGGCGGCGTTGGCGGCACGCAAGGCCGGGCGCTGGCTGATGGTGCCACGGGCGAACGCTGAGGAGGCGTGCCTGGCGTCGGGACTGAAAGTGATTGCTGTTGACCATTTGCTGGAGGCCGTCGCGCACTTCAACGGGCATACACCGATCGAACCTTATGCTTCCGATGGACTGCTCTGCGCCAGCAAACCTTATCCCGATCTGAATGAAGTGCAAGGGCAGCTTGCGGCCAAGCGTGCGCTGCTGATTGCGGCTGCTGGAGCTCACAACCTGCTACTCAGTGGCCCCCCGGGGACCGGAAAAACGTTGCTGGCGAGTCGTTTGCCAGGGCTGCTGCCGCCGCTGACCGAAAGCGAGGCGCTGGAAGTGGCGGCGATTCAGTCGGTCACCAGTTGTGTGCCCTTGCGTCACTGGCCACAACGCCCCTTTCGCCAGCCCCATCACTCCGCCTCTGGCCCCGCTTTAGTGGGTGGCGGCTCGAAACCGCAGCCGGGTGAAATTACCCTCGCCCACCACGGCGTCCTGTTTCTTGATGAGCTTCCCGAGTTTGAGCGCAGAGTATTGGAAGTCCTGAGGGAGCCGATGGAATCCGGGCATATCGTAATCTCGCGGGCGAAAGATCGCGTGCGCTTTCCGGCGCGTTTTCAATTGGTGGCGGCGATGAATCCATGTCCCTGTGGATATCTTGGCGAACCGAGCGGGCGCTGCTCCTGCACACCGGACATGGTGCAGCGCTATCGCAACAAACTGTCGGGGCCGCTGCTCGATCGCATCGACCTGCACCTGACAGTCGCCCGGGAAACCACGACGTTGAACCCCACGGTGAAACCGGGAGAGGACAGCGCCCGTGCTGCAGCGCTTGTCGCCGAGGCGCGTGAGCGCCAGCAGAAGCGTCAGGGTTGTGCCAATGCCTTTCTGGATTTGCCGGGGCTGCGTCGGCACTGCAAGTTATCCACAGCCGATGAGCACTGGCTCGAATCCGCCTGCGAACGACTGACCCTGTCACTGCGCTCGGCACATCGATTGCTCAAGGTGGCGCGGACGCTGGCGGATCTGGAACAGGTTGATGCGATCAACCGTGAGCATTTGGCGGAAGCGTTGCAGTATCGGCCGGCGACGCAGTGAGTGCCGACACCGCGTCGCCCCCATCGCGAGCAGGCTCGCTCCCACAGGGGACGGCGATAAGGGTAGAAACCGCAGACATCCTTTACGTTTTAAACCGGAGACATCGTTTCAACTCAGGTGCATGACCTCTGGTAATTCCATGGAACGGACTTCGTTCTGCAGAAAGTCGCTGAGCCGGCGCATGCGCTCTCCGCCGGGCCGGGTTTTCGGCCAGACCAGGTAATAACACTCACCGCTGGCGACGGCGGTCGGCCACGGCAAACTCAGGCGTCCCTGAGCCACGTCCTCCGCGACCATCAGCAGATCACCCATGGACACACCATAGCCTCGCGCGGCGGCGATCATGCCCAGTTCCAGGGTATCGAACACCTGCCCGCCCTTGAGCGACACCTGTTCGGCCAGGCCCATGCGCTCCAGCCAGTTGCGCCAGTCGCGGCGGTCAGGCGTGGGGTGCAGCAACTCGGTGTTGGTCAGGCGCTCGACATCCCAGGGCTGGTCGTTAAGCAGGTTGGGCGCACCGACCGGGATCAATTCCTCGGGGAACAGGTAACTCGCCTCCCAGTCCGGAGGGAAATGGCCGTTACTCAACAGCACCGCACAGTCGAACGGCTCGTCGTTGAAATCCACGGAATCGACGTCCATCCACGCACTGGTCAGTTGCACCTCGTTGCCTGGTTGCAGGTGGCGAAAGCGGCTGAGGCGCGCCAGCAACCAGCGCATGGTCAGAGTCGACGGGGCTTTCATGCGCAGGATGTCGTCTTCGGCGCGCAAGGTATTGCAGGCGCGCTCTAGCGCGGTGAAGCCTTCGCGAATGCCCGGCAACAGTAACCGCGCCGACTCGGTCAGTTGCAGGTTGCGGCCGCTGCGATGAAACAGGCGGCAGGCAAAATGTTCTTCGAGCGTACGAATATGCCGGCTGACCGCACTTTGGGTAATCGACAGCTCTTCGGCCGCACGGGTAAACGAGCTGTGTCGCGCCGCCGCTTCGAATGCGCGCAGGGCATACAAGGGAGGAAGACGACGTGACATTGGGAAAGCTCCTACACAGGTTTCTGGCCACCCTAGCAGAAACTCTCCAGCATGAGTTTGAATCATGCCATCCATCCTTTTTATCCCTTTGTGCAATCGCCCCAGAGCGCCGAGAATCGACGCTTTCCTGTTTCCTTTGATAATCGAGCGTGATGACCATGCAACATCCAGCACGTACTGAACTCTGGGCCATCCTGCGGCTGGCGGGGCCGCTGATTGCCTCGCAGTTGGCGCACATGCTGATGGTCCTCACCGACACCCTGATGATGGCGCGTCTGAGTCCCGAGGCGCTGGCCGGTGGCGGGCTCGGCGCGGCGACCTATTCGTTCGTGTCGATTTTCTGCATCGGCGTGATTGCGGCCGTCGGTACTCTGGTGGCGATCCGTCAGGGGGCCGGCGATATTGTCGGGGCTACCCGGCTGACCCAGGCCGGGTTGTGGCTGGCATGGCTGATGGCGCTGGTCGCCGGTTTGCTGTTGTGGAACCTCAAACCGGTGCTGCTGCTGTTCGGTCAGACCGAAAGCAACGTCCACGCAGCCGGGCAGTTTTTGATCTTCCTGCCGTTCGCCCTGCCCGGTTACCTGAGCTTCATGGCCCTGCGCGGGTTCACCAGCGCCATTGGCCGTGCGACGCCGGTGATGGTCATCAGCCTTGGCGGTACGGTCGCCAACTTCTTGCTCAACTATGCGCTGATTACCGGGATGTTCGGCCTGCCAAAATTGGGGCTGGTGGGCATCGGGCTGGTCACGGCGATTGTCGCCAACCTGATGGCACTTGCGCTGGCGTGGCACATTCGTCGGCATCCTGCTTATGAGGCCTATCCGCTGCGTCAGGGCCTGTCGCGGCTGAACCGCCAGTACCTGAAGGAGTTGTGGCGTCTGGGCCTGCCGATTGGCGGCACCTACGCGGTGGAAGTCGGGCTGTTTGCCTTCGCCGCGCTGTGCATGGGCACCATGGGCAGCACGCAACTGGGCGCACACCAGATCGCCCTGCAAATCGTCTCGGTGGCGTTCATGGTCCCGGCGGGTATTTCCTACGCAATCACCATGCGCATCGGTCAGCATTACGGCGCCGGGCAGCTGCTGGATGCGCGCCTGGCCGGGCGGGTCGGCATTGCGTTCGGGGCGGCGGCGATGCTGTGTTTCGCCATGGTCTTCTGGCTGCTGCCAAACCAGTTGGTCGGCCTGTTCCTCGACCACAACGACCCGGCGTTCCGCGATGTCATCAACTTGGCCGTGAGCCTGCTGGCGGTGGCAGCGTGGTTCGAGCTGTTTGACGGCACGCAGACCATCGCCATGGGCTGCATTCGCGGACTCAAGGATGCCAAGACCACTTTCCTCGTCGGCCTGGGTTGCTATTGGCTGATCGGCGCTCCGGCAGCGTGGTGGATGGCGTTCCACTTGCACTGGGGGCCAACTGGCGTGTGGTGGGGCCTGGCACTGGGGCTGGCGTGTGCGGCGGTGAGCCTGACGCTGGGGTTCGAGTGGAAGATGAAGCGGATGATCAAGCGCGATACGACGTCAGAGCAGCGCTTCGAGGTCGCTCAGCCTGACTGAGCCCCTGTAGGAGCGAGCTCGCTCGCGATGGTCGTCAACGATAACGCTGGTTGGCAGGTGCCCCGCGGCGTTCTCAGGTTTATCGCGAGCAAGCTCGCTCCTACAGGGCTCTGTGGCAACCTCAGCTTACGATTTCCAGCATCGACGGCTGGCTGGAGCCAATCGTCAGATACTCCACCAGCTCGGCCAGCGGCAATGGCTTGCTGATCAAATACCCCTGCACCTGATCGCACTCGAACCCGCGCAGCAGATCCAGTTGCTCCGGCGTTTCCACGCCTTCTGCGACCACCTCAAGGTTGAGGTTGTGCGCCAGATTGATCATCGCGTGGACCAGTTTGCGGTTTTCCTCACGCTGTTCCATGCCGCCGACAAAGCTCTTGTCGATCTTCAACAAGGTGATCGGCAGGCTGTTGAGGTGCACGAACGACGAGAAGCCGGTGCCAAAGTCGTCGAGGGAGAAGCGCACACCGAGGCGCCCGAGGGCGTCCATGGTCTGCTTGACCAGATCGCTGCGGCGCATGACCGCGGTTTCGGTCAGCTCGAACTCCAGCCACTGCGCCTCGACGCCGCGCTCGGCAATCAGACGACTCAGGGTCGAGAGCAACTGGCTGTCCTGGAATTGCCGGAACGACAGGTTGATTGCCATGTGCAACGGCGGCAAATCCAGCTCACGCAGCGCCTGCATGTCGCGCAAGGCCCGGGAAATCACCCAGTAGCCCAGCGGAACAATCAGACCGCTTTGCTCGGCCAGCGGCACGAATTCGCTCGGTGGCAGCAAGCCGCGCTCGGCATGCCGCCAGCGCACCAAGGCTTCGAGGCCGACGATCTGCCCGTCTTCAAGGTTCAGGCGTGGCTGGTAGTGCAATTCCAGCTCATCGCGGCGCAGCGCCCGGCGCAGCTCGGTTTCGAGGTCGGCGATGCTGCGGGCATTGCGGTTGATGCGCTCGTTGAAAATGTGAAAGGTGCAGCCTTGGGTGCTTTTGGCCTGCTGCATGGCGATATGTGCATGCCACATCAGCGGATCCGCACCGGTCTGGGCCCGGGCGTAGGCGATGCCCAGGCTGGAACCGATCAGCAGGCTTTCGCCATCGACCCAATAAGGCTCGGCCAATGCTTCGCTGATGCGTTCGGCCATCCACTCGGCACGCTGGGGAGCGCGACGGGTGTCGATCAACAGAGCGAATTCATCGCTGCCCAGGCGTGCCAGTTGATCGCCGGCCTCGAGCTGGCTCTTGAGCCGCGCCACCACTTGCAGGATCAGGCGGTCACCGGCCTGATGGCCGAGGGCGTCGTTGGCATAACGAAAGTTGTCGAGGTCGAGATGACCGAGGGCCAGGCCGCGACCGTCGTTTTCCGCCAGGCGCGCCGTCAGCAGGGTCTGGAAGCCCTGGCGGTTGGCGATGCCGGTGAGCGGATCTTGCTCGGCCAGGCGTTGCAGCGTGTTTTCCAGGACGCCACGCTCGCGCACATGGCGCAGGCAGCGGCGCAACATACCGGAGTCGAGCAGGTCGCGCACCAGCCAGTCACTCACACCGTCGGGCGGGGTCAGCGGCTCATGGTCGAGCAGCAACACCGTCGGCAGGCTGCAACGGCCCGGCGCCGGTTGAAGTTGCGGGATGGTCAATAACACCGCGCTGCGGTTGTCATCGAACAGGCTGCTGACCGACTCCCAACTCGGCGCGCTGATGAGCACGGCCGAGCTCCCCATAGGAGCCAGACACTCGCGCAACAACGCTGCCCACGCTGGCTCTTCGGCCAGTAGCAGCAAACGCAAGGGTTCGACAGGCGTAGACAAGCTAGCTCCCTAGACTCTGCAAAAATGTAGGCGACGGGCATTATGCCGTTCCGATGGTCAATGACAATGACATCAGTTGGCAAAACGAGCCCTTTGTATCCGCAATTACGAACATTAGCCGCAAATTCGTTGCGCATCCTGCGTGAAAGTAACAAAACCGGCAATTGCAGATAGCGCAGTACGTCACAAGTCGGACAGAGCAGCACAATTCGCTGAGCCTGTTAAAATGCCGGCCCATTTCGTGACTGACTCCTGAATTTACCTATGTCCCGACTCAATCCCCGGCAGCAAGAAGCCGTGAGCTACGTCGGCGGCCCTCTTTTGGTGCTCGCCGGTGCAGGCTCCGGCAAGACCAGCGTGATCACGCGCAAAATCGCGCATCTGATCCAGAACTGCGGCATCCGCGCCCAGTACATCGTCGCCATGACCTTTACCAACAAGGCCGCCCGCGAGATGAAGGAACGGGTCGGCACCCTGTTGCGTGCCGGTGAAGGTCGCGGGCTGACGGTCTGCACGTTCCACAACCTGGGACTGAACATCATCCGCAAGGAGCATGTGCGGCTGGGCTACAAGCCGGGCTTCTCGATCTTCGACGAGACCGACGTCAAGGCCCTGATGACCGACATCATGCAGAAGGAATACTCGGGCGACGACGGCGTCGACGAGATCAAGAACATGATCGGCGCCTGGAAAAACGACCTGATCCTGCCAGCCCAGGCCCTGGAAAACGCGCGCAACCCCAAGGAACAGACCGCCGCCATCGTCTACACCCACTATCAGCGCACGCTCAAGGCGTTCAACGCGGTGGACTTCGACGACCTGATCCTGCTGCCGGTGAAGCTGTTCGAAGAGCACGCCGACATTCTGGAAAAGTGGCAGAACAAGGTGCGTTACCTGCTGGTCGACGAATACCAGGACACCAACGCCAGCCAGTACCTGCTGGTGAAAATGCTCATCGGCAAACGCAACCAGTTCACCGTGGTGGGCGACGACGACCAGTCGATCTACGCCTGGCGCGGGGCTCGCCCGGAAAACCTGATGCTGCTCAAGGAAGACTACCCGTCCTTGAAAGTGGTGATGCTGGAGCAAAACTACCGCTCCACCAGCCGCATCCTGCGCTGCGCCAACGTGCTGATCTCGAACAACCCCCACGAGTTCGAAAAGCAGCTGTGGAGTGAAATGGGCCATGGCGACGAGATCCGTGTGATCCGTTGCCGCAACGAGGACGCCGAGGCCGAGCGCGTGGCCATGGAAATTCTCAGCCTGCACCTGCGCACTGACCGCCCGTACAGCGATTTCGCGATCCTGTATCGCGGCAACTACCAGGCCAAGCTGATCGAGCTGAAATTGCAGCATCACCAGGTGCCATATCGCCTGTCCGGCGGCAACAGCTTTTTCGGACGTCAGGAAGTGAAGGACCTGATGGCCTACTTCCGCCTGATCGTGAACCCGGACGACGATAACGCCTTCCTGCGAGTGATCAACGTGCCGCGCCGTGAGATCGGCTCGACCACGCTGGAGAAGCTGGGCAACTACGCCACCGAACGCAAGATCTCGATGTACGCCGCCACTGATGAGATGGGTTTGGGCGAACACCTGGACAGTCGCTTCACCGATCGCCTGTCGCGCTTCAAGCGCTTCATGGACAGGGTGCGCGAGCAGTGTGCCGGCGAAGACCCGATCTCCGCCCTGCGCAGCATGGTCATGGACATCGACTATGAGAACTGGCTGCGCACCAACAGCTCCAGCGACAAGGCCGCGGACTACCGCATGGGCAACGTCTGGTTCCTGATCGAGGCCCTGAAAAACACCCTGGAAAAGGACGAAGACGGCGAAATGACTGTCGAGGACGCCATCGGCAAACTTGTCCTGCGCGACATGCTCGAGCGCCAGCAGGAAGAGGAAGACGGGGCCGAGGGCGTGCAGATGATGACCTTGCATGCATCCAAGGGCCTGGAATTCCCCTACGTGTTCATCATGGGCATGGAAGAGGAAATCCTCCCGCACCGTTCCAGCATCGAAGCCGACACCATCGAAGAAGAACGTCGTCTGGCCTACGTGGGCATTACCCGTGCGCGCCAGACCCTGGCCTTCACCTTCGCCGCCAAGCGCAAGCAGTACGGCGAGATCATCGATTGCGCGCCGAGCCGCTTCCTCGATGAGTTGCCGCCGGACGATCTGGCCTGGGAAGGCAACGACGACACACCGACCGAAGTCAAAGCCGTGCGAGGCAACAACGCATTGGCGGATATACGCGCGATGTTAAAGCGCTAGAATTGACCACTTTTATATGACCTTCGGCGCACAGGCGCCAAAAGAGGACAGCTTCATGGAAGCCCTGCACCAGAAAATTCGCGAAGAAGGCATCGTGCTTTCCGACCAGGTCCTGAAAGTCGACGCCTTTCTGAACCACCAGATCGACCCGGCCCTGATGAAGCTGATCGGCGACGAATTCGCCACGCTGTTCAAGGATTCGGGCATTACCAAGATCGTCACCATCGAAGCTTCGGGCATCGCACCGGCGATCATGACCGGCCTGAACCTCGGCGTGCCGGTGATTTTCGCTCGCAAGCACCAGTCCCTGACCCTGACCGAAAACCTGCTGTCGGCGACCGTGTACTCGTTCACCAAGCAGACCGAAAGCACCGTGGCCATCTCCCCGCGCCACCTGACCAGCAGCGACCGCGTGCTGATCATCGATGACTTTTTGGCCAACGGTAAGGCGTCCCAGGCGCTGATCTCGATCATCAAACAGGCCGGCGCGACCGTGGCGGGCCTGGGCATCGTGATCGAGAAGTCGTTCCAGGGCGGCCGTGCGGAACTGGATTCGCAGGGTTATCGCGTGGAGTCGTTGGCTCGCGTGAAGTCGTTGAAAGATGGCGTTGTGACCTTCATCGAGTAAGCCGGGATACAGCAATACCCTGTGGGAGCGAGCTTGCTCGCGATTGCATAGTGTCAGTCGACATCTTCGTTGACTGACACTATGCAATCGCGAGCAAGCTCGCTCCCACAGTTGTTTTTGGGGGGACAGTTACTGCGCAGTTGCCTTGAGGCCGGTGAGCAGCAACCGCTGATACAAATCCTCCTTCAGTCCTTCAGGACTGGCCAGCTGCATACGTTCCAGATGCTCCGGGAACGACGCAGGCTCCGGCGCATCCAGGGCCGCCTTGCCCAATTCCAACACCTCGCTCAGCTTGAACTTGCTCTTGAGCCAGTTCAGCGCCCGCAACACATCTCGCTCGACCTCGGTGAAATCACACCCTAGCGGATACTCTGGAAACAGCTGCGGATGTCGTGCCTGAATGCCCTGCAACCGTTGCGGAGTGTTATCAGCAAAGCGTGGATCGAGACGGAAGTCCTTGGGCAATTTGCCAACTTTCTGCGCCCGCTCGATCAATCCCGGCTGAAAACGCGAGTCGCTGATGTTGAGCAAAGCCTCAATCACTGCCGCATCGGTTTTGCCGCGAAGATCGGCGATGCCGTACTCGGTGACCACGATGTCGCGCAGATGCCGGGGAATCGTGCAGTGACCATACTCCCAGACGATATTCGAATTGACGTCGCCGCCAGACTCACGCCAACTGCGCAGCAGCAACACCGAGCGCGCGCCTTGCAGCGCATGCCCCTGAACCACAAAGTTGTACTGCCCGCCTACGCCGCTGAGCACACGTCCATCTTCGAGCTGATCCGCCACAGCGGCACCCAGCAATGTTACGGTGAACGCGGTGTTGATGAACCGTGCATCAAGACGCTGCAAACGCTTGAGTTCTTCCTGGCCATAGAGCTCGTTGATGTAGCTGATGCGAGTCATGTTGAATTCGAGCCGCTTGCTCTGCGGCAATTCGCGCAAGCGTTCGTAGAAGGTACGCGGGCCGAGGAAAAAGCCGCCATGCACAGAAATGCCATCGGTTTGCGCGGCCTCATCCAGGGTACCGGCATTCGCCTGCTGCTGGGTCGCCACGTCCGGGTAAACCTTGCGCCGCACGATCCCTGCATCCGCCAGTACCAATAAGCCGTTGACGAACATTTCGCTGCAGCCATACAGGCCTTTGGCGAAGGGTTCGATGCCACCTTCGCGCTCGATCAGCTGCGCCCACTGGCTGAGGTTCATTTCGTCCAGCAAGGTCTTGTAAGCGTCACTGTCGGCTTGTCGCGCCAGCAGCGCCGCCGTCAGCGCATCCCCCATGGAACCGATGCCGATCTGCAAAGTGCCGCCGTCACGCACCAGGGTGCTGGCGTGCAGGCCGATGAAATGGTCCTGACACCCCACCGGCATGTTCGGCGTGGAAAACAGTGTGGTGTTGTCCTTCTCATCGATCAGCAGGTCGAAAGTGTCGATGCCGAGTTCCGCATCGCCGGGCATGTAAGGCAGATCGTCGTGCACCTGGCCGACCATCAGGATGGTTTCTCCGGCGGCACGGCGCTTGGCAATCATCGGCAGCAGGTCGAGGGTGATGTCCGGGTTGCAGCTCAGGCTCAGGCGGTCGGGTTGCTCGGCATGACTTGCGACTAACTGAGCGACCAGATTCAACCCGGCGGCATTGATGTCCCGCGCCGCATGGCTGTAATTGCTGCTGACGTAGTCCTGTTGCGCCGTCGCACTGTTGAGCAGGCTGCCGGGCTGCATGAAGAACTGCTGAATGTGGATGTTGCCCGGTAGCTTGTCGCGACGCAGGTCGGCGAAGAAATCCAGCTCGGGATAATCGCCGAAAACCCGCTCGATAAAGGGTTCGAGGAAACGCTTTTGCAAACCGTCGCCCAAGGGCGGACGGCCCAGGCAAAGCGCGGTGTAGATCGTCAGCCGCCGCTCTGGCAGTTGCGCGAGACGTCGATACAACGCGTTGACGAAGTGGTTGGGTTTGCCCAGGCCCAGAGGCAGGCCCATGTGAATGTGGACCGGCAACCGCGCCAGTACGTCATCGACCGCCTGCTCGATAGAACACAGCTGCACCATCGGATCCTCCCTCATGTTCCATGAATTGGGGTTGGACCGAGCTTGCCGGGTCTTGGCTGCAAAAAACAGCCTGTTAATGCCAATCGGCCGCCACTGGCCCCCTGTAGGAGCGAGCTCGCTCGCGATGGTCGTCAACGATAACGCTGGAAACCTGACACCCCGCGGCGCCTTCAAATTCTTCGCGAGCGAGCTCGCTCCTACAAGTAATCAGCGGTGTATATCGAGATCGCGGGCACAAAAAAGCCGCTCGAAAGCGGCTTTTCAGCAGGAAGACTCAGGCTTATTTCAGGCCGGACATCTTCTGGATGGCGCCTTTGAGCTCTGGATCGGAGCAATCGGCGCAGGTGCCTTTTGGCGGCATCGAGTTGAGGCCGGAGATAGCCTTGGCGAGCAAACCGTCAACACCACCTTCTTTCTTGGCGCGCTCGCCCCAAGCGGCGGCATCACCGATTTTCGGTGCGCCCAACAGGCCTGAGCCGTGGCAAGCGTTGCAATGTTTTGCAATCACTTCATCCGGAGTTTTCGCACCACCACCGCCGCCAGCGGCAGTGGCCACTTCCATCCCTTTGCACTCTTTACCCTGAACACAAACCTGACCGACTGGCTCAAGGCGTTTAGCGATAACGTCGTTGGTCGCAGCTTGAGCGCTGACACTGACAGCCCATAGGGCCAATACGGTTGCTGGTGCAGCCAGCATTTTCATAATTAGGTTCACGCGTTCACCCTCAATGGTGGCTAGTCACGCCTACGGCCACGGTTCGCAGGCGGGCGCAAGTATAGCGGTAAGCCCGTCGCACTGAAACAACCCCAAAGTCGCAAGGGTCTTAGGCTGCGGCGGAAAAACGGCCCGGGCGCCTCTGTGATGCTGGCAGGACGCCTCTTTTCTTAGAAATTCGCCGGCGTGGCTGCGCTGATTAGTCGCGCAGGCGCATCGAACGGATTCCGGAATCGATGTGGCTTGGTACTTTCAAAGTAGTAGCTATCGCCGGCTTCGAGGACAAAAGTTTCGAGACCGACCACCAGTTCCAGTTTTCCTTCGACCAGGATGCCGGTTTCCTCGCCTTCATGGGTGAGCATCTCGTCACCGGTGTCGGCGCCTGGCGGATAGATTTCATTGAGGAATGCGATAGCCCGGCTCGGGTGGGCCCGACCGACCAGTTTCATGGTCACGGCGCCATCGGAAATATCGATCAGCTCGTTGGCCTTGTAGACAATCTGAGTCGGTTTTTCCTGCAGGATTTCTTCGGAAAAGAACTCGACCATGGACATGGGAATCCCGCCCAACACCTTGCGCAGCGAACTGATCGAAGGGCTCACGCTGTTCTTCTCGATCATCGAAATCGTGCTGTTGGTGACCCCCGCCCGTTTGGCGAGCTCACGCTGGGAAAGGCCTTTGAGCCTACGGATGGATTGCAGTCGTTCACCGACGTCCAAAGCTTGCGCCTCCAGGATTCAGGATTGTTGAAACAGTGAGCGTTATCATGGCGACAGCGTTCAGTATTTACAACACCTTGACCTGAATCCTGCTCAGCGAGGCGACTTCCGGTCTGGAGCCCTGCGCACTAAGCCCCGGAATAGAGCAGTGGCACTCGGCGCAGGTTGCAGAAAATCTGGTAAGGAATCGTGCCAGCGGCGATGGCCACATCACTGGCAAGGATGTTTTTGCCCCACAACTCGACGGTCGAACCGAGACCGGCCTGCGGCACATCGGTCAGGTCGACACAGAGCATGTCCATCGACACCCGGCCGATCAACTGGCTGCGCTGCCCGGCCACCAGCACTGGCGTGCCGTTCGGAGCCAAACGCGGGTAACCGTCGGCATAACCCATGGCCACGACGCCAATGCGCATCGGTTTAGGGATGATGAATCTGGCGCCGTAACCGACGGGTTCGCCAGCCGGCAACTCGCGCACACTGATCACTTTCGATTCCAGGGTCATGACCGGTTGCAGACGCGATGCCACTTCATTGGCTTCTTCGAAGGGCGTGGCGCCATAGAGCATGATGCCCGGACGCACCCAATCACTCGGAATCTGCGGCCAGCCAAGCACCGCCGGCGAGTTGCGCAAGCTGATCTCGGCGGACAAGCCCTTGCGCGCTGCTTCAAATACCGCCACCTGATCGGCGCTGGCCTGCTCGTGCAGTTCGTCGGCACGCGCAAAGTGGCTCATCAGCACCACTTTCGCAACCTTGCCGCTGGCCAACAGCCGTTGATAGGCCGTCTGATAATCAGCTGGATGCAGTCCAACGCGGTGCATACCCGAATCAAGCTTCAGCCAGACAGTGATCGGCTTGCTCAAAGCGGCTTTCTCGATGGCTTCGAGTTGCCACAGCGAATGCACAACACACCAGAAATCATGCTCGACGATCAGTGACAACTCGTCGGCTTCGAAAAAGCCTTCCAACAACAGCACCGGCGCACGAATGCCCGCTGCCCGCAGCTCCAACGCCTCTTCGATGCAGGCCACGGCAAACCCGTCTGCCTCGGCTTCCAGCGCCTGGGCGCAACGCACTGCGCCATGGCCATAGGCATCGGCCTTGATCACCGCGAGGGCTTTGGCCCCCGTGAGTTCACAGGCGATTCGGTAGTTGTGACGCAGGGCTTGAAGGTCGATCAGGGCACGGGCAGGACGCATGGCGGCACACTTCTGGTCGGATTATCGGGAAAAAAAACCGGCGCTGGCTGACGGCGTGAACCGCCAACAGCACCGGGAGAGGGATCTTTCTGACAGGATTATGGCAGAGCGGCGACAACCGACAGCTCGACCAGGATTTCCGGTTCGCACAATTTCGATTCAACGGTGGCGCGGGCCGGGGCAACGCCTTTTGGCAGCCACTTGTCCCACACCGCGTTCATGCCTTCGAAATGTGCGTCGATGTCTTTCAGGTAAATCGTCACCGACAGCAGATGGTGCTTGTCGGTGCCGGCCAGATCGAGCAGCCGCTCGATATTGGCGAGGGCTTCACGGGTCTGCTGTTCAATCCCGGCGTTCATGTCATCGCCGACCTGTCCGGCCAGGTAAACCGTGCCGTTATGGGTGACGATCTGACTCATGCGCTCATTGGTGAGCTGGCGCTGGACTGACATGCTTTGCAGGCTCCTGGGTTTTGTTGCCATAACGGGAAATATCGAGGCCTTCGGCGCTGATCTGCGGCTTTTTCTTCGCCATCAGGTCCGCCAGCAAGCGACCCGAACCACAAGCCATGGTCCAGCCGAGCGTACCGTGACCGGTGTTCAGGAACAGGTTCTTGAACGGGGTGGCGCCAACAATCGGGGTGCCGTCCGGAGTGGTCGGACGCAGGCCGGTCCAGAAATCGGCCTGGGCCAGATCGCCACCCTGAGGATAAAGATCGTTGACGATCATCTCCAGGGTTTCGCGGCGACGCGGGTTCAGCGACAGGTCAAAACCGGCAATCTCGGCCATGCCGCCAACGCGGATGCGGTTGTCGAAACGGGTGATCGCGACCTTGTAGGTCTCGTCGAGAATGGTCGAGGTCGGCGCCATAGCCGGGTTGGTGATCGGGACGGTCAGGGAGTAGCCCTTGAGCGGGTACACCGGTGCCTTGATCCCCAGCGGCTTGAGCAGTTGCGGCGAGTAGCTGCCCAGAGCCAGCACGTAGCGGTCGGCGGTTTCCAGCTTGCCATCGATCCACACGCCGTTGATGCGGTCACCGGCGAAGTCCAGGCGCTGAATATCCTGACCGAAACGGAACTGCACACCGAGCTTCGCGGCCATCTCGGCGAGCTTGGTGGTGAACATCTGGCAGTCGCCAGTCTGGTCGTTCGGCAGGCGCAGGGCACCGGCGAGGATGTCGGTGACGCTGGCCAGTGCCGGCTCGACGCGGGCAATGCCGTCGCGGTCGAGCAGTTCGAACGGCACGCCGGATTCTTTCAGCACGGCGATGTCTTTCGCGGCGCCGTCCAGTTGAGCCTGGGTGCGGAACAGTTGGGTGGTACCGAGGCTGCGGCCTTCGTAGGCGATGCCGGTCTCCAGGCGCAGTTCGTCGAGGCAGTCACGGCTGTACTCGGACAGACGGACCATGCGCTCCTTGTTCACCGCGTAACGGCTGGCTGTGCAGTTGCGCAGCATCTGTGCCATCCACAGGTACTGGTCGATGTCGGCAGTGGCCTTGATCGCCAAGGGTGCATGGCGCTGCAACAGCCACTTGATGGCCTTGAGCGGCACACCCGGCGCGGCCCACGGTGAGGCATAACCCGGCGACACCTGCCCGGCGTTGGCGAAACTGGTCTCCATGGCAGCAGCTGGCTGCCGGTCGACGACCACTACTTCAAACCCGGCGCGGGCCAAGTAATAAGCACTGGTGGTACCGATGACGCCGCTACCCAAGACCATGACGCGCATTTTCAAATCCCTCATCGCGGCTAACCGCTGACGTTTGTTATTCAGAGCTTCAGATGCGCGCAGTGTAAAAAAGATTTGCCAGTGCTTTTCACTATATAAGCGCCTATATTTGGCGACAATTCTCGGCAAAAACCCTTTTCACGGAGGCGCATCCCCTATGCGTACCAACACTCAGACCAAACGTGAGCTGGACAAGATCGACCGCAACATCCTACGGATCCTGCAAGCGGACGGGCGGATTTCCTTTACGGAGCTTGGGGAAAAAGTCGGGCTCTCGACCACGCCCTGCACTGAGCGGGTCCGGCGCCTGGAGCGCGAGGGGATCATCATGGGCTACAACGCCCGGCTCAATCCGCAGCACCTGAAGGGTAGCCTTCTGGTGTTCGTCGAGATCAGCCTGGACTACAAATCCGGCGATACATTCGAAGAGTTCCGACGTGCAGTGCTGAAATTGCCCCATGTGCTGGAGTGTCACCTGGTGTCAGGGGATTTCGACTACCTGGTGAAGGCGCGAATTTCCGAGATGGCCTCGTATCGCAAATTGCTGGGCGACATCCTGCTCAAGCTGCCCCACGTGCGCGAGTCCAAGAGTTACATCGTGATGGAAGAGGTGAAAGAGAGCCTGACGTTGCCGATTCCGGATTGAGATTGGCGGTGCCTTTCAGGACCTCATCGCGAGCAAGCTCGCTCCCACAATGAACCGGTTTTGAACACAAAGTTTATGCAGACTCAAATACCTGTGGGAGCGAGCTTGCTCGCGATTGAGGCAACTCGGTCCACCTGAAGACCCGCTCCTTTTAAACCAGCACCTGCCGTGTACTGGCCATGTACTCGAACACCTGCTTCTCCACCCGCGGATGAATCAGCTCCACCGGCCCCCGCCCATTGGGGCACGGCAAGGTCTTGGTGGTACCGAACAACCGGCAGATCAGCGGCCGCTCGTCATACACCGTGCAACCATTCGGCCCCAGATGCACACAGTTGAGCTCTTCCATAGCGGCATCCTGTTCGGCGCGAGTCTTGCGCGGCAGGCGCGACATTTCTTCCGGCGAGGTGGTCACCGGCCCGCAGCAGTCATGGCAGCCGGGAACGCACTCGAACGAAGGAATCTGTTGTCGCAATGTGCGAATTGTCTGGCTGTTGCAGCTCATTGCAGCGGTGACCCAAAGCGGAATAGAGCGCGATTCTGACGCAAAAGCCCCGATCCAGACAGCGCCAGCCGACCAATGTTGCCCGCCCGGGAAGGTCCGGCTTATGCTCCGTCAAGTTTTCTAAACGCAAGAATCAGGAACACGCACATGAATGTCCGTGCTCAACAGCCTGTCAGCCACACCACTTCCTACTACGCCGCCAGCAGCCTGCCGCAGCCCGAACGTCCGGTGCTCAAAGGCGAAGTGCTGGCCGACGTCTGTGTAGTGGGCGGCGGGTTTTCAGGGTTGAACACGGCGCTTGAGCTGGCCGATCGCGGACTCAGCGTGGTGTTGCTTGAAGCCCACAAAATCGGTTGGGGCGCCAGTGGACGCAACGGCGGGCAGCTGATTCGCGGCGTTGGCCACGGCCTCGATCAGTTCACCAACGTCATCGGTGTCGAAGGCGTTCGGCAAATGAAACTCATGGGCCTGGAAGCCGTGGAAATCGTCCGGCAACGGATCGAGCGTTTTCAGATCCCCTGCGACCTGACCTGGGGTTACTGCGACCTCGCCAACAAGCCCCGTGACCTTGAAGGTTTCGCCGAGGATGCCGAAGAACTGCACAGCCTCGGTTATCGCTACGAGACTCGTTTGCTGCAGGCCAATGAGATGCACACGGTGGTCGGCTCTACGCGTTACGTCGGCGGCCTGATCGACATGGGTTCGGGGCACCTGCATCCACTGAACCTGGCTTTGGGCGAAGCCGCAGCCGCACAACAATTGGGGGTCCGGCTGTTCGAGCAATCGGCCGTGACCCGCATCGACTATGGCCCCGAGGTCAAGGTCCATACCGCCGAGGGCTCGGTACGCGCCAGAACCCTGGTGCTGGGTTGCAATGCCTACCTCAATAACCTCAACCCGGAACTCAGCGGCAAAGTCCTGCCCGCCGGCAGCTACATCATCGCCACCGAACCATTGAGCGAAGAACTGGCCCACGCCCTGCTGCCGCAGAACATGGCGGTCTGCGATCAAAGGGTGGCGCTGGACTATTACCGGCTCTCGGCGGACCGGCGCCTGCTGTTCGGCGGCGCCTGCCATTACTCGGGCCGCGACCCGAAAGACATCGCCGCGTACATGCGTCCGAAAATGCTCGAAGTCTTTCCACAATTGTCTGGTGTGAAGATCGACTATCAATGGGGCGGCATGATCGGCATCGGCGCCAATCGCCTGCCGCAGATCGGCCGGCTCAAGGACCAGCCGAATGTGTATTACGCCCAGGCCTATTCCGGTCATGGCGTGAATGCCACGCACCTGGCCGGCAAGCTGCTGGCCGAAGCCATCAGCGGCCAGCACAGCGGCGGCTTCGATCTGTTTGCCAGGGTGCCGCATATCACCTTCCCCGGCGGCAAGCATTTGCGCTCGCCGTTGCTGGCGTTGGGGATGTTGTGGCATCGGCTTAAAGAGTTGGTCTGAAGGATTGGCGGTGTCTGTGCCGACGTTATCGCGAGCAAGCTCGCTCCCACAGGGAATGATGGTGTTCACAAGAATTGTGTTCACCACCGGTCCTTGTGGGAGCGAGCTTGCTCGCGATGAGGCCCGAAAGAACGTCGCCAAAATCAGATCCGCCAGAAAGGCTTCAGCCCCTCCTCCAACGCCTGCTCTCGCGTCAGTCCGATATCCTTGAGCTGGTCGGGTGTCAGGGTCAACAACACCTTGCGCGTGCGCAGCCGGCACCAGAACCGGTCCCAGCGACTCAGGCCGGACGGCGCACTGTGCATGCCCGCCTCCCGCGTGCCGTTGTTCTGCCCTGCCGTCAGTTCCTGACTGTGTAACGTCAGCCGCACATCGCTCAAACCGTTCATCTTGGATGCTCCTGTTTACTTGGGTAGCCAGAGGTTCCATGATGCGAGGGCGCGTAAAAGCAATACAGATTCAATACAACTGTATTAACTCAATACAGTTTTACCGATTCCACTACTGAATCCTGATTTTTTGCCTGATCTGTACTGGTTAACCGAATCACCCCTATCGAGGCTGCACCATGACCCTTTACGTCAACCTCGCCGAGTTGCTCGGCACACGTATCGAACAGGGCTTCTATCGCCCCGGTGACCGGCTGCCTTCGGTACGGGCGCTAAGCGTCGAGCACGGCGTCAGCCTGAGCACGGTGCAGCAGGCCTATCGGGTGCTGGAGGACAGCGGGCTGGCCATGCCAAGGCCAAAATCCGGGTACTTCGTTCCGGCCAGCCGCGAATTGCCGGATTTGCCGGCAGTCGGCCGCCCGGCCCAGCGTCCGGTGGACATTTCGCAATGGGATCAAGTGCTGGAATTGATCCGCGCAGTGCCGCGCAAAGATGTGGTGCAACTCGGACGCGGCATGCCGGACATCACCAGCCCGACCATGAAACCGCTGCTGCGTGATCTGGCGCGAATCAGCCGGCGGCAGGACATGCCCGGCCTGCATTACGACAACATCCACGGCAACCTCGAACTGCGTGAACAAATCGCTCGCCTGATGCTCGATTCCGGCTGTCAGTTGGGCGCCAGTGAGCTGGTGGTCACCACGGGTTGCCACGAAGCGCTGTCCACCAGCATTCGCGCCATCTGCGAGCCGGGGGATATTGTTGCGGTGGACTCGCCGAGCTTTCACGGTGCGATGCAGACCCTCAAGGGTCTGGGCATGAAGGCTCTGGAAATCCCTACCGACCCGCTGACCGGGATCAGCCTCGAAGCGCTGGAACTGGCCCTGGAGCAATGGCCGATCAAGGTCATACAGTTGACCCCCAACTGCAACAACCCGTTGGGCTACATCATGCCGGAGTCGCGCAAACGTGCGTTGTTGACGCTTGCGCAGCGCTTTGACGTGGCGATCATCGAGGACGATGTGTATGGCGAACTGGCCTATACCTACCCGCGTCCGCGCACGATCAAATCCTTCGACGAGGACGGTCGCGTCCTGTTGTGCAGTTCGTTTTCCAAGACCCTGGCCCCGGGCTTGCGTATCGGTTGGGTCGCGCCGGGCCGGTATCTGGAACGGGTGCTGCACATGAAATACATCAGCACCGGCTCCACCGCACCTCAGCCGCAGATCGCCATCGCCGAGTTTCTCAAAGGTGGCCACTTTGAACCGCATTTGCGGCGGATGCGCACGCAATACCAGCGCAATCGCGACGTGATGATCGATTGGGTGACTCGCTATTTTCCTGCTGGCACTCGCGCCAGTCGCCCACAAGGCAGCTTCATGCTGTGGGTCGAACTGCCGGAAGGCTTCGACACCCTGAAACTGAATCGCGCCTTGCACGACCAGGGCGTACAGATTGCCGTGGGCAGTATTTTTTCCGCCTCGGGCAAGTACCGCAATTGCCTGCGCATGAACTACGCTGCCAAACCAACACCACTCATCGAAGAAGCGGTGCGCAAGGTCGGCGCGACAGCGATCAAACTGCTGGCGGAAACCGATCAGCTCAGCGACTGACTTTTATTCGGGAATCAGCGTCCATATGCCTATCTGCGCCGCCAAACGGAACGATCCTACGTGAGAGTCAGACAGCCCCTGCTTGCTTTTCTGCTGCTTGCCTCGTTCCTGGGCGGTTGCTCCAGCTTCGACGTTCAGCGTGTACCGAGCCAGGCGCTGCCGGCTTCAGACTCCGCTTTCGGTCGCTCGGTCCAGGCGCAAGCCGCACCTTACAAGGGACAATCGGGCTTTCGCCTGCTATCGGACAGCACCGAGGCCTTCACCGCCCGTGCCGAACTGATCCGCAATGCCCAAAACAGCCTCGACTTGCAGTACTACATCGTGCATGACGGCATCAGTACGCGCCTGTTGATCGAGGAATTGCTCAAGGCCGCTGACCGGGGCGTTCGGGTGCGGATACTGCTCGACGATACCGCCAGCGACGGCCTGGACCGCGTCATCGCGACCCTCGCCGCGCACCCGAACATCCAGATCCGCGTGTTCAACCCGTTGAATCTGGGCCGCAGTACGGGCGTGACGCGCACCGTGGGCCGCCTGTTCAACCTGTCGCAACAACACCGACGCATGCACAACAAGTTGTGGCTGGCGGACAACAGCATGGCTATCGTCGGCGGGCGCAATCTGGGGGACGAGTATTTCGATGCCAAGCCCAACATGAATTTCACCGACATCGACATGCTCAGTGTCGGCCCGGTCGCCGAGCAACTCGGGCACAGCTTCGACCAGTACTGGAACAGCGCCCTGAGCAAGCCGATCGACGAATTCCTGTCGAGCAAACCCACCGCCCGGGACCTAGAAAACACCCGCACCCGACTGGAAGAGTCTCTGGCGGAATCGCGCAAACAGAATCACGCGCTCTACAAACACTTGATGACCTTCACCACGCATCCACGCCTGGACATCTGGCGCCGCGAGCTGGTCTGGGCCTGGAACCAGGCACTGTGGGATGCGCCGAGCAAGGTACTGGCCAAGGGTGAGCCCGATTCGCAGTTGTTGCTGACCACGCAACTGGCGCCTGAACTCGACGGTGTCCGCAAAGAGCTGATCATGATTTCGGCTTACTTCGTGCCTGGCCAACCGGGGCTGGTGTACCTGACCGGGCGCGCCGATGCCGGCGTCTCCGTGAGTTTGCTGACCAACTCACTGGAAGCCACGGACGTGCCAGCGGTGCACGGTGGCTATGCGCCCTACCGCAGGGCGTTGCTGGAACATGGCGTAAAGCTTTACGAATTGCGTCGTCAGCCGGGTGAAGACGGCGACAGCGGTAGCGGGCCGCATTTGTTTTCCGGCAGTTCCTATCGCGGCTCCGACTCCAGCCTGCACAGTAAGGCGATGATCTTCGACCAGCAGAAATCCTTTATCGGCTCGTTCAATTTCGATCCGCGCTCGGTGCTGTGGAATACCGAAGTCGGCGTGCTGGTGGACAGTCCAGAGTTGGCCGCACGGGTTCGCGAACTGGCGCTGCAGGGTATGGCGCCGGCCCTGAGTTATCAGGTGGAGCTGGAGAACGGTCAGATCGTCTGGACCACCGAAGACGATGGAAAAATGCACACCCTGACCAGGGAGCCAGGGAGTTGGTGGCGGCGCTTCAATGCCTGGCTGAGCAATACGGTTGGGCTGGAGAAGATGTTGTAGCAGCAGGCTTCGCCAGCTGCTACAAAAGCTATGCTGGCTGAACCGCGCCAAACGCCCCTTGCCGCGACACCACAATCAGCACTCCCAACGCCCCCACCGCCATCAGCAACGGCAATGCATGGCCGCTGATCCACTGACTGCCCGCACCCGCCAGCAGCGGCCCGATCAGACAACCAATCCCCCACAGCTGGGCGATGTGTGCGTTGGCCCGCACCAGCGCATCGTCACGATAACGCTCGCCGATCAGGATCAGTGACAAGGTGAACAATCCGCCGGCACTGGCGCCGAATAGCACCCACAAAGGCCAGATCAGCAACGTGTCGATCAGCATCGGGATTGCCAGGCTCGACATCAGCAGAACCACCGCACAACCGGTGAATAACGCGCGCCGCGACAAGCGATCGGCCAATGCACCAATCGGCAATTGCAGCACCGCATCGCCGACCACCACCGTACTGACCATCGCCAAGGCGATCTCCGTAGTGAAGCCCTGGCGCAGGCAATAGACCGGCAACAGCGTCAAAATCATCGCCTCGAACGCGGCGAACAGCGACACCGCCCAGGCAATCGCCGGCAGGCCACGACAGAACTCAAGCAAATCACGCAGGGTCACGCTGCTGGCCTCGCTGCTCGGCGCACCACTACGACCCAGCAACAGAAACGGTGCAGCCATCAGCAAACCGACGCCGACCCAAAAGCCATAATCGTGCTCGGTGCCAAGGAAGCCCAGCAACACCGGCCCTGCCAGCTGACTCAGTGCGTAGCTGCTGCCATACAGCGCCACCAGCCGCCCGCGCCATTGCTCGACCACCAGTTGATTGATCCAGCTTTCACCGATGATGAATACAAGGGTCAGGATCACCCCGATCATCAGCCGCAGCACCAACCAGACCGGATAGCTCGGCAACAGCGCCAGCAAACCGATGGAAACCGCCCCGGCCCACAGGCACAGACGCATCAGATTGGCCGTGCCGAAGCGCGCCGCCAGGTGACTGGAAATTTTCGCCCCGAGCAGGACGCCGATGGCCGGCATTGCGGCCATCACGCCAATGGCAAACGAGCCGTAACCCCAGCTTTCCAGGCGGAACGACACCAGCGGCATGCTGACCCCCAGGGCCAGGCCGACACTCAAGACAGATGCCAAAACGGCGAAATAAGTCGCCCAACGCATGTTCCACGCTCCTGTGGATTGATTTTTTCTTCAGGACACACAAAACAAATGTGGGAGCGGGCTTGCTCGCGAAGAGGCCATCACATCCAACATCAATGTTGGCTGATACACCGCCTTCGCGAGCAAGCCCGCTCCCACAAGGGATCTGCGTCGTTCGGGAGGCCTGCTACTCGGCAGGCCTCCCTCACGAGCTTACAACTTGATCCAGGTCGCCTTCAGCTCGGTGTATTTGTCGAACGCGTGCAGCGACTTGTCGCGACCGTTGCCGGACTGCTTGAAGCCACCGAACGGAGCGGTCATGTCGCCGCCATCGTACTGGTTTACCCACACGCTACCGGCACGCAGTGCGCGGGCGGTGAGGTGAGCCTTGGAGATGTCGGCAGTCCACACCGCCGCGGCCAGGCCGTACGGTGTGTCGTTGGCGATCGCGATGGCTTCTTCGGCGCTGTCGAATGCGATGACCGACAGTACCGGGCCGAAGATTTCTTCCTGGGCGATTTTCATCGCGTTGCTCACACCGTCGAAAATCGTCGGCTCAACGTAAGTGCCGCCCGTTTCCTGGAGCGTACGCTTGCCACCGGCCACCAGCTTGGCGCCATCGGCATGACCCGACTCGATGTAGGACAGCACGGTGTTCATCTGCTGGGTATCGACCAGCGCACCAACGTTGGTCGCCGGGTCCAGTGGATTGCCCGGCTTCCAGGTTTTCAGTGCCTCGATCACCAGCGGCAGGAATTTGTCCTTGATCGAACGCTCCACCAGCAGGCGCGAACCGGCAGTGCAGACTTCGCCCTGGTTGAAGGCGATGGCACCGGCAGCCGCTTCGGCAGCGTCTTGCAGGTTTGGCGCATCGGCGAACACGATGTTCGGGCTCTTGCCGCCAGCTTCAAGCCAGACGCGCTTCATGTTCGACTCGCCGGAGTAGATCAACAGCTGCTTGGCGATCTTGGTCGAACCGGTGAACACCAGCGTATCGACATCGTTGTGCAGGGCCAGGGCCTTGCCAACGGTGTGACCGTAGCCTGGCAGCACGTTGAGCACGCCTTTCGGGATGCCGGCTTCAACAGCCAGTTCAGCGATGCGAATCGCCGTCAGCGGCGATTTTTCGGACGGCTTGAGGATCACCGAGTTACCGGTGGACAGCGCCGGGCCCAGTTTCCAGCACGCCATCATCAGCGGGAAGTTCCACGGCACGATGGCGCCAACAACACCCACCGGCTCACGGGTCACCAGTCCCAGCTGATCGTGCGGGGTGGCGGCTACTTCGTCGTAGATCTTGTCGATGGCTTCGCCGCTCCAGCTCAGGGCTTGCGCCGCGCCGGGAACGTCGATGTACAGGGAATCGCTGATCGGCTTGCCCATGTCCAGGGTTTCAAGCAGGGCCAACTCTTCGGCGTGCTGTTTCAGCAGGCCGGCGAAACGGATCATCGTGGATTTGCGCTTGGTCGGCGCCAGGCGCGACCAGACACCGGAATTGAACGTGGCGCGGGCGTTTTCCACAGCGCGCTGGGCATCGGCGGCGTCACAGCTGGCAATCTTGCCCAGCAGACGGCCATCGACAGGGCTGATGCACTCGAAGGTCTCGCCGGAAACGGCGTCGGTGTATTCGCCATTGATATAGGCGCGGCCTTCGATTTTCAGATCGCGGGCACGTTGTTCCCAGTCGGCACGGGTCAGGGTGGTCATGCGAGTGTCCTCCTCTTATTGATACGACACCCGCGTTCTTCGCGGGCGCTGTCAGGAATTCTGCCCGGCCAGCCTGCTTTTCGGCCCAAGGCATCTGCCACCCTAAACCAGCCGCCCATGAAGTTTCAATATATTTGACATAACGCCGGCAAACGGCCTTGCGATGTTCATTTTAATAAACATAGACTTTGGCGATACCAACCACTCGCACCGCAATGACGGGGGAATACAACAATGAGCATCCAGAATATCGTCGACTTCAGCCAGGCCACCACCGAGCCTGAACGCTACCGCCCTGACCCAACCAAAGTGCTCAAGGGCGACCCCGAGCAAGTGGTATACAACCATTACAACAGCCCTTGCGGCCAGCTGAACGCCGGTGTGTGGGAAGGGGCTGTCGGCCAGTGGACGGTGCACTTCACCGAACACGAATACTGCGAAATCGTGCAGGGCGTCTCCGTACTGCGTGACCTCGATGGCAATGCCAAGACCCTACGCGTAGGCGATCGCTTCGTGATCCCCGCCGGCTTTCGCGGAACATGGGAAGTGCTGGAGCCGTGCCGCAAGATCTACGTGGCGTTTGAACAGAAGGCTTGAACCCACATCGAAACAGTCGCTGACATTCTGCCGCTGGCCCGGGACAGCGACACCGGGTAAGACTTGCTGACAGGCGCCACGCATTTCATCGTCGGGACGGTAACGCACAGGACGTGCTGCCACCCGGCGACGCAGGCGCCCCAACCAACAGTCATGCAAGGAGGCAACATGCCAGTCTTACCCGATCAATGCGATCTTGCCATCGCCCAGTACACCATCGGCCAGAAATGTACCCCGGAACTGCTTGAAGAAGTTCGCGCCCTGGCCAATGGCGCACCAGTGCGAGCCACTGGACCGAAGTACCCTTCGAGCCACGACCTGCGCCCGAAACGCATCAACCTGCATACCAATGCCGACAGAATCATCGTCAGCATCAACTGCGGCTGACCAGGTTCGGCGCTGACGAAACAACCTGATTCCCGCGCAACAAAAAAGGCCCGTATCTCGCGATACGGGCCTTTTTCGTAAGAGGGAAAAATCAATTACTTGATTTTGCCTTCTTTGTAGATCACGTGCTTGCGAACAACCGGATCATATTTCTTGATCTCGATTTTGTCCGGGGTAGTACGCTTGTTCTTGTCGGTAGTGTAGAAGTGACCAGTACCGGCGCTCGAAATCAAACGAATCAATTCACGCATGATTAGCTCCCTTAAACCTTGCCATCGCGGCGAAGTTCGGCCAGCACGACAGTGATGCCACGCTTGTCGATGATACGCATGCCTTTGGCAGATACGCGCAGACGCACAAAACGTTTCTCTTCTTCAACCCAGAAGCGGTGATGCTGCAGGTTCGGCAGGAAACGACGACGGGTTTTGTTGTTTGCGTGGGAAATGTTATTCCCGGTTACCGGACCCTTACCGGTAACTTGACATACTCTAGACATGCCTCAGCCCTCTAAAACCACATGCCCAACCCGGCATGGGTTGGCCGCTTAATCTCTCAGTCATTTGGCGCCAGGCGCCGCGTTTCTTTAGAGGTCTTACCGGCTACACCTACAGTGAAGGAACCGGGCCCCTAGAAAAGAGCGCTGCTTTATACCAGAAAGACTGGAGAGCAACAACATTCAGTGTGCGTAGAATTCACAAAAACCCCGCTTTCCGGGCTCCGAGCGCCTTGGACAAAGGCTATCGTCAATGGCGACCGCTCGTCGCAGAGAATCGCTCATCGAGCCAACCAGGGGTTTTGCTCAACCGCTGCACAGCAAAATCTGGCGCCTATAGTCCCCCCAAAATGAAAAAGGGGATAGTCATTTACAAAAGAGCCCACTAGGGTAAGCCTTTTCCAGACTGCACTTGCAGATGGGCCTTCGATCTGTAAAGGAAGCCGACCATGCGCCTTGCTGCCCTACCGCTGTTGCTCGCCCCGCTTCTGCTGAGTCCACAGGCCTTTGCCGCCGCCCTGAGCGTCTGCACCGAGGCCAGCCCTGAAGGGTTCGACGTGGTGCAGTACAACTCGCTGACCACCACCAACGCCTCGGCCGATGTGCTGATGAATCGCCTGGTGGACTTCGACACGGCCAGTGGCAAAGTGGTCGCCAGCCTCGCTGACAGCTGGGAAGTCAGCCCCGACGGCCTGAACTACATCTTCAAGCTGCACCCGCAGGTGAAATTCCATCGCACCGAATACTTCACCCCAACGCGCGACCTGAACGCCGAAGACGTGATTTTCAGCTTCGACCGCATGCTCGACCCGGCCAATCCGTGGCACAAAGTCGCCCAGAGCGGCTTCCCCCATGCACAATCGATGCAGTTGCCTGCACTGATCAAGAAGATCGATGCACTGGACCCGCAAACCGTGCGCTTCACCCTCGACCACCCGGATTCGACCTTCCTGGCGACGCTGAGCATGGGCTTTGCCTCGATCTATTCGGCCGAATACGCCGACAAACTGATGAAGGCCGGCACACCTGAGAAACTCAACAGCCAGCCAATCGGCACGGGGCCGTTCGTGCTCACCCGCTTCCAGAAGGACGCCTCGATTCGCTACAAAGCCAACCCTGAATACTTCCGTGGCAAACCCGCTATAGATCCGCTGATCTTCGCCATCACGCCGGATGCCAACGTACGTTTGCAGAAGTTGCGCCGCAATGAATGCCAGATTGCCCTGTCGCCCAAGCCCCTGGACGTACAGGAAGCGCTGAAAGAGCCGACCCTGAAAGTCGAAAAGACTGACGCGTTCATGACCGCATTCGTTGGCATCAACAGCCAGCATCCGCCGCTGGACAAGCCAGAAGTGCGTCAGGCCATCAACCTCGCCTTCGACAAGGCCAACTATGTCAAAGCCGTGTTCGAAGACACCGCCGAGGCGGCCAATGGTCCGTATCCGCCCAATACCTGGAGCTACGCGAAAAACCTGCCGGGTTACCCTCACGACATCGCGAAGGCCAAAGCCTTGATGGCCAAGGCCGGGCTCAAGGAAGGCTTCCAGACCACCATCTGGACCCGCCCTTCCGGCAGCCTGCTTAACCCCAACCCAAGCCTCGGCGCTCAACTGCTTCAGTCCGACCTCGCGGAAATCGGCATTCAGGCTGAAATCCGCGTGATCGAATGGGGCGAGCTGATCCGCCGCGCCAAGGCCGGTGAACACGACTTGCTGTTCATGGGCTGGGCCGGTGACAACGGCGACCCGGACAACTTCCTCACGCCGCAGTTTTCCTGCGCGGCGGTCAAGTCGGGCACCAACTTCGCCCGCTATTGCAATCAGGACCTGGACAAGCTGATCAGCGCGGGCAAGACCACCGGCGAACAAGGTGTGCGCAGCAAGCTCTACGAACAGGCGCAGACGCAGATCCAGCAACAGGCGCTGTGGTTGCCCCTGGCCCACCCGACGGCCTTCGCGCTGACGCGCAAGGATGTCGAGGGGTACTCGGTCAGCCCGTTCGGCCGGCAGGATTATTCCAAGGTCAATATCAAATAACCCGCCATACACAAAACCCTGTAGGAGCGAGCTTGCTCGCGATGGTCGTGAACGATAACGCGGGAAGCCAGACACCCCGCAGCGTTCTCGGGTTTATCGCGAGCAAGCTCGCTCCTACAGGGGCCGCGCACTACATCCACCCATACTCGGCCATCGACAACGGGTTTCCATCACCGATGATGAAATGGTCGAGTACCCGTACATCGATCAACTCCAACGCCTTTTGCAGACGTTGGGTTAGCTGTCGGTCGGCCTGGCTGGGGTCGGAGTTACCTGACGGATGGTTATGGCAGAGGATCAATGCCGCAGCGTTATTGGCCAGCGCCCGTTTGACGACCTGTCGCGGGTGAACACTGGTGTTGTCGATCGAGCCGCGGAACAGTTTCTCAAACGTCAGCACCTGATGTTTGGAGTCGAGAAACAGGCAGCCGAAAACCTCATGGGGTTCGTGACGCAGCATCGACTTGAGGTATTCGCGCACCGCTTGCGGGTTTTCCAGCACCGATCTGTGGCGCAATCGCTCGGCCAGATGCCGCCGGCCCATTTCCAGTACGGCTTGTAACTGTGCGAATTTTGCCGGGCCCAGGCCCAGTTGCTCGCTGAATGTCGAAAGGTCAGCCTCCAGCAGCGAGCGCAGGCTGCCAAACTCGCTCAGCAGATGCCGCGCCAGATCTACCGCGCTTTTGCCGGACACACCGGTTCGTAAAAATATCGCCAGCAACTCGGCATCGGAAAGACTCGCCGATCCCTGTTCCAGCAGCTTCTCCCGCGGCCGTTCCGCCGCCGGCCAATCACGAATACTCATAGCACCTCCCTGTCTGTGGGCACCGCTGTTCCGTAGCGGTCGCTGTGATATCGTAGCCCATCTTTTTTGCGGGCGAATTCACCCTGGGGAGGGGGTTTCGCCACGTATGTCACCAACGAATTGAAAGGCAGGCCTATGCAGCGGCTGTATCGGAAACGCATTGTTCTGGGCGTCGGCGGCGGTATCGCTGCCTACAAGAGCGCCGACCTGGTTCGCCGCCTGATCGATCAGGGCGCCGAAGTGCGCGTGGTCATGACCCGTGGCGGAGCAGAGTTCATCACCCCTCTGACCATGCAGGCCCTGTCCGGTCACCCGGTTCACCTGGATCTGCTGGACCCGGCGGCCGAAGCAGCCATGGGCCACATCGAGCTGGCCAAATGGGCCGATCTGGTACTGATCGCCCCCGGCACGGCGGACCTCATTGCCCGACTGGCCCAAGGCATCGCCAATGATCTGCTGACCACGCTGGTGCTGGCCACCGACGCCGTAGTCGCCGTTGCCCCGGCCATGAACCAGGCCATGTGGCGCGACCCGGCGACGCAAGCCAACCTGCAGACCCTTGAAAGCCGTGACATCAAGGTATTCGGCCCGGCGTCCGGCAGCCAGGCCTGCGGCGACGTGGGCCTGGGGCGCATGCTCGAAGCCCTTGATCTGGCGCAATGTGCCGCCGACTGCTTCCAGCGTCAGGCACTGACCGGCAAACACGTGCTGATCACCGCCGGCCCGACCCAGGAAAACATCGACCCGGTGCGCTACATCACCAACCACAGCTCCGGGAAAATGGGCTTTGCTCTGGCCGAAGCCGCCGTGGAAGCCGGTGCCCGCGTGACCCTGATCACCGGCCCCGTGCATTTGCCGACGCCGGATCGCGTCACCCGCATCGATGTGGTCAGCGCCCGCGACATGCTCGCCGCGTGCGAAGCGGCGATTCCTTGCGACCTGTTCATCGCTTCGGCAGCAGTCGCGGACTACCGCCCGGAAGTCGTCGCCCCACAGAAACTCAAGAAAGATCCTACGAACGGCGACGGCTTGTTGCTACAGATGGTACGCAACCCGGACATCCTGGCCACCATCGCCACCCGCCCCGACCGTCCGTTCAGTGTCGGTTTCGCCGCCGAGACCGAACACCTGCTCGATTACGCTGCACGCAAGCTGAAAGACAAGAACCTCGATTTGATCGTCGCCAACGACGTTGCCAACCCGAGCATTGGCTTCAACAGCGAAGAAAACGCCTGCAGCGTCATCGACCGTGAGCTTCACGCCACACTTTTCGCCCAGACCAGCAAGAGCAAGATTGCTCGCCAGCTGATCACTTTTATCGCCGAACGTCTGAACCAGGTTTAATTTACATGCACGCTTTGCAAGCCAAGATCCTCGACCCCCGCATCGGTACCGAATTCCCGCTGCCGCAATACGCCACACCAGGCTCCGCCGGCCTCGACCTGCGCGCCATGCTGGAACAGGACACCGTGATCAAGCCGGGTGAAACCGTGCTGATCCCCACCGGCCTGTCGGTCTACATCGGCGACCCGAACCTGGCGGCGCTGATTCTGCCACGCTCGGGGATGGGCCATAAGCACGGCATCGTGCTGGGCAATCTGGTCGGGCTGATCGACTCCGATTACCAGGGCCCATTGATGGTCTCCTGCTGGAACCGGGGCCAGACCGAATTCACCATGCCGGTCGGCGAGCGTCTGGCGCAACTGGTGCTGGTACCGGTGGTACAGGCTCACTTCGAGATGGTTGAAGAGTTTGTTGAAACCGAGCGCGGCACTGGCGGTTTCGGCCATACCGGCACCCGTTAATTCGATAGAGATCCATTGTGGCGAGGGAGCTCGCCACAAAATTCAAATTGTCATCTGCAAGGTTTAGCTCCGAAAATCAAGGCATTGCCCGGCCAAACCCTTGCTGTCGGGGGTGTCATGGCCCTTTCACACCACGAACTCTCTGTGGAAAACGCCGTCATACCCTTCAGTTTGAGCCTGCCGCCGAATGACTCGGCGGCCTGTCCAGCCACTTTCGAGATGGAGCATTTCCACAGATGAGCACCCCGGCCAAAATCGCACCCAAGTTCCCCGACAGCATCTTCCGCGCCTACGACATTCGCGGCACTGTCCCGGAATTCCTGAACGCTGAAACCGCTTACTGGATCGGCCGCGCCGTCGGCTCCCAAAGCCTGGCCCAAGGCGAACCAAACGTGTCCGTCGGTCGCGATGGCCGCTTGTCCGGCCCGGAACTGGTCGCGCAACTGATCAAAGGCATCGCCGACAGCGGCTGCCACGTCAGCGATGTCGGCCTGGTCCCGACTCCGGCGCTCTACTACGCCGCCAACGTGCTCGCCGGCAAATCCGGCGTGATGCTCACCGGCAGCCACAACCCGTCGAACTACAACGGCTTCAAGATCGTCATTGCCGGCGACACCCTGGCCAACGAACAGATCCAGGCCCTGCACGACCGCCTCAAGACCAACAACCTGAGCAGCGGCCAGGGCAGCATCACCCAGGTCGAGATCCTCGACCGCTACACCACCGAAATCGTCCAGGACATCAAGCTGGCCCGTCGCCTGAAAGTGGTCGTCGACTGCGGCAACGGCGCGGCCGGCGTGATTGCTCCGCAACTGATCGAAGCGCTGAACTGCGAAGTCATCCCGCTGTTCTGTGAGGTCGACGGCAACTTCCCGAACCACCACCCGGACCCGGGCAAGCCGGAAAACCTTGTGGACCTGATCAACAAGGTCAAGGAAACCAAGGCGGACATCGGCCTGGCCTTCGACGGCGACGGCGACCGCGTCGGCGTGGTGACCAACACTGGCAGCATCGTTTACCCGGACCGCCTGCTGATGCTGTTCGCCCGCGACGTCGTAGCGCGCAACCCGGGCGCCGAGATCATCTTCGACGTCAAATGCACCCGCCGCCTGATCCCGTTGATCAAGGAGTACGGCGGCCGCTCGTTAATGTGGAAGACCGGTCACTCGTTGATCAAAAAGAAAATGAAACAATCCGGCGCCCTGTTGGCCGGCGAAATGAGCGGGCATATCTTCTTCAAGGAGCGCTGGTTCGGTTTTGACGACGGCATCTACAGCGCCGCGCGGTTGCTGGAAATCCTCAGCAAGGAAAAATCCTCGGCCGAAGAGCTGTTCGCGACCTTCCCGAACGATATTTCTACGCCGGAAATCAATATACATGTGACCGAAGAGAGCAAATTCAGCATCATTGATGCACTGCACGACGCACAGTGGGGCGCAGGCGCCGACCTGACTACCATTGACGGCGTGCGAGTCGACTATGCCAAAGGCTGGGGCCTGGTACGTGCGTCCAACACCACACCGGTGCTGGTGCTGCGTTTCGAGGCCGATGACGAGGCTGAACTGCAACGCATCAAGGATGTGTTCCGCATCCAGCTCAAGCGCGTTGCACCTGATCTCCAACTACCGTTCTGATTCACCCGGAGCCCTGAATGACCCTCGAACGCGAAGCCGCCGCCAACACCGCCAAGGTCCTGTCCGAAGCGTTGCCTTATATCCGCCGATACGTCGGCAAGACCCTGGTGATCAAATACGGCGGCAACGCGATGGAAAGCGAGGAGCTGAAAACCGGCTTCGCCCGCGACATCGTGCTGATGAAGGCCGTGGGCATCAACCCGGTGGTGGTTCACGGCGGCGGCCCGCAAATCGGTGACCTGCTCAAGCGCCTGTCGATCGAGAGTCACTTTGTCGACGGCATGCGCGTCACCGACGCTGCGACCATGGACGTGGTGGAAATGGTCCTCGGCGGCCAGGTCAACAAGGACATCGTCAACCTGATCAACCGTCATGGCGGCAGCGCCATCGGCCTGACCGGCAAAGACGCCGAGCTGATTCGTGCGAAAAAGCTCACCGTCACCCGCCAGACCCCGGAAATGACCACCCCGGAAATCATCGACATCGGCCATGTGGGCGAAGTGGTCGGGATCAATACCGACTTGCTGAACCTGCTGGTCAAGGGCGACTTCATTCCGGTGATCGCACCAATCGGTGTCGGCGCCAACGGCGAGTCGTACAACATCAACGCTGACCTGGTGGCCGGTAAAGTCGCCGAAGCGCTGAAAGCCGAGAAGCTGATGCTGCTGACCAACATCGCCGGCCTGATGGACAAGTCGGGCAAGGTCCTGACCGGCCTGAGCACTGCACAGGTCGACGAACTGATCGCCGACGGCACCATCTACGGTGGCATGCTGCCGAAGATCCGTTGCGCACTGGAAGCGGTCCAGGGCGGTGTGGGCAGCTCGCTGATCATCGACGGTCGCGTGCCGAACGCGATCCTGCTGGAAATCTTCACCGATACCGGCGTGGGCACCCTGATCAGCAATCGCAAGCGTCACTAAGCGATCGCGCAAAACAAAAGACCCCGCTCAGCCTGGCTGAGCGGGGTCTTTTTTATTCCACAATCCCTGTAGGAGCGAGCTTGCTCGCGATAAACGTCAACGATAACGCGGGGGTGCCCGGCGAAAAGCGGCGCTCTGACGTGCATCGTCGGAACGCCGCCCGGAGCAAGCTCGCTCCTACAAGGGAATTGCGGTTAAACGCCGAACTGGGCGCGGTACGCTTCGACAGCAGGCAGGTGTTGCTTGAGTTGAGGATCGTCCGCCAGGAATTCCAGCACCTGGTTCAGTGAAACAATGCTGATCACCGGAATGCCGAAGTCACGCTCCACTTCCTGGATCGCCGACAGTTCACCGTTGCCGCGTTCCTGACGGTTCAGCGCGATCAGCACGCCGGCCGCTTTGGCGCCGTCCTGGGAGGCGATGATCTGCATCACTTCGCGAATGGCGGTGCCGGCAGTGATCACGTCGTCGATGATCAGCACTTCGCCGGTCAGCGGCGCGCCAACCAGGCTGCCGCCTTCGCCGTGGGCCTTGGCTTCCTTGCGATTGAAGCACCATGGCAGGTCACGGTTGTGATGTTCAGCCAGCGCCACGGCGGTGGTCGCCGCCAACGGGATGCCTTTGTAGGCCGGGCCAAACAACACGTCGAAGGGAATGCCACTCTCGGCAATGGCGGCGGCGTAGAAACGACCCAGCTGCGCCAGGGCCGAACCTGAGTTGAACAGGCCAGCATTGAAGAAGTAAGGACTGGTGCGCCCGGACTTCAGGGTGAACTCACCGAAGCGCAAAACGCCGCGATCGATGGCAAAACGAATGAAATCGCGCTGATACGCTTGCATGAAAAAAACCCCAAATACCACGGATTTAGCTAATTAGCTTGACGCCGTGTATCATACACGCACGCGATTTTTGGGGCCATTTATGCGGATCATCAGTGTGAACGTCAATGGTATTCAGGCTGCAGTCGAGCGTGGTTTGCTCAGTTGGCTGCAAGCACAGAATGCCGACGTCATCTGCCTGCAGGACACCCGCGCCTCCGCCTTTGAACTGGACGATCCAGCCTTCCAACTGGATGGATACTTCCTTTATGCCTGCGATGCCGAAGTCCCCGCCCAAGGTGGCGTGGCTTTGTATTCGCGGCTGCAACCGAAGGCTGTCATCAGCGGTCTCGGTTTCGAGACGGCCGACCGCTACGGGCGCTACCTGCAAGCCGATTTCGACAAGGTCAGCATCGCGACCTTGCTGCTCCCTTCGGGGCAGAATGGCGATGAAGACTTGAACCAGAAGTTCAAGCTAATGGACGACTTCGCCCGTTATCTGGATAAACAGCGGCGCAAACGTCGCGAGTACATTTATTGTGGCTCGCTGTACGTGGCGCAACAGAAGCTGGATATCAAGAACTGGCGCGACAGCCAGCAATCTCCGGGCTTCCTGGCACCTGAACGTGCCTGGATGGACGAGATTGTCGGCAACATGGGTTATGTCGACGCCCTGCGTGAAGTCAGCCGTGAAGGCGACCAGTACAGCTGGTGGCCGGATAATGAACAGGCGGAAATGCTCAACCTCGGTTGGCGCTTCGACTATCAACTGCTGACCCCGGGCCTGCGCCGCTTCGTACGTAGCGCACGCCTGCCACGCCAGCCGCGGTTCTCGCAACACGCGCCGCTGATCGTGGACTACGACTGGACGCTGACCATCTAAGCGTCGTTTTGCAGACACAAAAAAGCCGACTTCAGGGTCGGCTTTTTTGTGGGTACTTGTTTTTGCTCTTCTGTGGGAGCGAGCTTGCTCGCGATGACGATACATCAGTTACCGATGCGGTGGCTGTCAGACCGCTATCGCGAGCAGGCTCGCTCCTACAGGGGAATCTTCATTGATCGTTATTTGATCAGCCGCCAAGTGAACGGATACCGATAAGGCTGCCCTTCATTGGCCTTCACCCCGGCAATGATCGTCAACACCAGCGCACCGATGGCGATCAGGCCAAACAGGAAGAACCCGATAATCACCACCATCAGCAGGAAGCAAATGGCCGAGGCAATGGCGACGCTGATCTGAAAATTCAGCGCTTCCTTGCCCTGGGCATCAATGAACGGGTCCATCTCGCGCTTCATCTGCCAGAGAATCAGCGGCCCGATGATCGTGCCGAACGGAATCCAGATCCCCAGCAAGGCGGACAAGTGGCAAAACATGGCCCACTGACGAACCTCCTGGCTCGGCCTGGGCAGCGGCAGTTGTTCGTCACTCATGGTGTCCTCCTTGTCTGGAGCAGTCCGGTCAGTCGGCCAATGCGGCCTTTTGCAGTTCGAAGATTTCGTTCATGCCTTTCTTCGCCAGTTCGAGCATGGCGTTCAGCTCTTCAGGCTGGAACGGCGCGCCTTCGGCAGTGCCCTGGACTTCGATGAAACCGCCAGTGCTGGTCATCACCACGTTCAGGTCAGTCTCGGCGGCCGAGTCTTCCAGGTAGTCGAGGTCGAGCACAGGCTCACCCTTGTACATGCCCACGGAAACAGCGGCGATCATCTGCTTGACCGGGTCGCCGCCCTTCAGGCCACCACGCTTCTTGATGACTTTCAAGGCATCGATCAGCGCAACCATGGAGCCGGTGATCGAAGCAGTGCGGGTGCCGCCATCGGCCTGGATCACGTCGCAGTCGACGTACAGGGTGACGTCGCCCAGCTTGGACATGTCCAGCGCAGCGCGCAGGGAACGACCGATCAGACGCTGGATTTCCAGGGTGCGGCCGCCTTGCTTGCCACGGCTGGCTTCACGCTGGTTACGTTCGCCAGTAGCACGCGGCAGCATGCCGTATTCGGCAGTCAACCAACCCTGGCCCTGGCCTTTCAGGAAACGCGGTACGCCCGGTTCAACGCTGACGGTGCAGATGACCTTGGTATCACCGAACTCGACCAGCACAGAACCCTCGGCGTGTTTGGTGTAGTTGCGGGTGATGCGGATCGAGCGGAGCTGATCGGCAGCGCGACCACTTGGACGTATCATAGGGAGTACCTGTACTGGGGACGGAAAACTGCGGAGCATTATAGAGCCGCCGGCCGCCACTGGGCACATCTAAAAAAATCCGCCGACGACCGAGGGCTCTGTACTGCGTGTCGGCGAAGGCCTGCCGCTCTTTGTCACACCGTGTG
Source organism: Pseudomonas sp. Pseusp10 (assembly GCF_059492225.1). NCBI lineage: Bacteria > Pseudomonadati > Pseudomonadota > Gammaproteobacteria > Pseudomonadales > Pseudomonadaceae > Pseudomonas > Pseudomonas sp. Pseusp10. The sequence goes on from NZ_CP168528.1 coordinate 475,384, forward strand.
TTTGGGCGCATCCGTGCCACTGCGCTACAATCCTGCGCCTTTGCTGCCAGTCGGCTTTAATTCATTGATATCGGATTCCCGGAACCTCGGTTCTGTGCCGATCTGCATTGCGAGGTACCGCCATGGTGCACAGCATGACCGCCTTCGCCCGCGTCGAAAAAGCCGGCGTCCAGGGCACCCTGAGCTGGGAGCTGCGGTCGGTCAACAGCCGCTACCTGGAACCCCACCTACGCCTGCCGGAGTCCTTTCGCGACCTTGAGGGCGCGGTTCGCGAAGCCCTGCGCCAGGGTGTATCCCGGGGCAAGCTTGAATGCACCTTGCGCTTCACCGAAGAAAACACCGGCAAAGCGCTGCAAATCGATCAGGAGCGCGCCGCGCAACTGGTCGCTGCCGCCGAGACCATCGCCAGCCTGATCAAGAACCCGGCAGCGCTGAACCCGCTGGAAGTCCTGGCCTGGCCCGGTGTGCTGGTAGGCGACGCCACCGACCCGCAAGCCTTGAACGCCGAAGCGCTGGCACTGTTCAATCAGGGCCTCAAGGAACTGAAGGCCGGCCGCGAGCGCGAAGGCGCGGAGCTGGCGCGGCTGATTGACGAGCGCCTGACCTCCATCGAAGAAGACGTGGTGACCCTGCGCGAACTGGTTCCGCAAATGCTCGCCACCCAGCGCCAGAAAGTCCTCGACCGCTTCGCCGACATGAAGGCCGAGATGGACCCGCAGCGTCTGGAGCAGGAAATGGTCATGCTCGCGCAAAAAAGCGACGTCGCCGAAGAACTGGATCGCCTGAGCACTCACATCATCGAAGTTCGCCGGGTGCTCAAATCCGGCGGCGCTGCCGGTCGGCGCCTGGACTTTTTGATGCAGGAACTCAACCGCGAAGCCAACACACTGGGCTCCAAAGCCTTCGACCCGCGCAGCACCCAGGCGGCGGTCAACCTCAAGGTGTTGATCGAGCAGATGCGCGAACAAGTGCAGAATATTGAGTAAGGCTACCCCGACATGACACATAGCACTGGCACCCTGTACATCATTTCCGCCCCTTCGGGCGCGGGCAAGAGCAGCCTGGTCAAGGCCCTGACCGACGCCGATCCGGAGATCCGCGTTTCGGTCTCCCACACCACCCGCGCCATGCGTCCCGGTGAAGTGAATGGCGTGAACTATCACTTCGTCGACCGCAGCGAGTTCGTGAAGATGATCGAGCACGGCGATTTCCTCGAGCGCGCCGAAGTGTTCGGCAACCTCTACGGTACCTCGCAAAGCCACCTGCAGCAGACCCTGGACGAAGGCCACGACCTGATTCTGGAAATCGACTGGCAAGGTGCCGAGCAAGTGCGCAAGCTGATGCCTCAGGCTCGCTCGGTCTTCATTCTGCCGCCGTCATTGCAGGCCCTGCACCAGCGCCTGACCAATCGTGGCCAGGACAGTGACGAGATCATTGACGGCCGCATGCGCGAAGCCGTCAGCGAAATGAGCCACTACGTCGATTACGACTACCTGATCATCAACGACGATTTCGCCCACGCGCTGCACGACCTGAAGGCGATTTTCCGCGCCAATCAGCTGATTCAGAAGCGTCAGCAGCAGCGTCACGGCAAATTGCTGGCTGAATTGCTCGGTTAATCAGCTCTTCCCAAAACCGCTGCAAGGGCTTTACATTGGTACTTGCAGCGCGTTGAAGGGCTTGGTTAAAAAATCAGCGCTTCCCTAATCGCTGGTGATTTTTTAAACTGTTGAGTCCGCTCGCCCATCCGGGCAGCGCGCATATTGCATTTGCTACGAGGAAGACCATGGCCCGCGTAACCGTTGAAGACTGCCTAGAACACGTGGATAACCGCTTTGAGCTGGTCATGCTCTCTACCAAGCGTGCCCGTCAACTGGCCACCGGCGGCAAAGAGCCGAAAGTAGCATGGGAAAACGACAAGCCTACCGTCGTCGCCCTGCGCGAAATCGCTGAAGGCCTGATCGACTACGCAGCTATCGCTGAAGCCGAAATCGTTGAAGATGAACCGCTTTTTGCTGCATTCGAGGACGAGTCCAACGAGGCCGTCTAAGCCTATGCCTGGTCGACGTAGCACGGCGCGGGATCACAGCTTACGGCAGGAGACATCATGCCGAGCATAGACGCCCTCGCCGATCGCTTATCGACCTACCTCGGCAAAGACCAGGTCAACCTGGTCCGCCGAGCGTATTTCTACGCCGAACAAGCCCACGACGGCCAACGCCGCCGTAGCGGTGAGGCGTATGTCACGCATCCTCTTGCCGTGGCGAATATTCTTGCCGACATGCACATGGACCATCAGAGCCTGATGGCCGCCATGCTGCATGACGTGATCGAAGACACCGGTATTGCCAAGGAAGCGCTGCAAGCGCAGTTCGGCGAAACCGTGGCCGAACTGGTTGACGGGGTCAGCAAACTGACCCAGATGAATTTCGAAACCAAGGCCGAAGCCCAAGCCGAAAACTTCCAGAAAATGGCCATGGCCATGGCCCGCGACATTCGCGTGATCCTGGTCAAGCTGGCCGACCGCCTGCACAACATGCGCACCCTGGAAGTGCTGTCCGGCGAAAAACGCCGGCGCATCGCCAAGGAAACCCTGGAAATCTATGCGCCCATCGCCAACCGGCTGGGCATGCACGCCATCCGCATAGAATTCGAAGACCTCGGCTTCAAGGCCATGCACCCGATGCGTTCCGCGCGGATCTACCAGGCCGTCAAACGCGCCCGGGGCAACCGCAAGGAAATCGTCAACAAGATCGAAGAATCCTTAAGCCACTGCCTGGCCATCGACGGCATCCAGGGCGAGGTCAGCGGGCGCCAGAAACACCTCTACGGCATCTACAAGAAAATGCGCGGCAAGCGTCGGGCCTTCAACGAGATCATGGACGTCTACGCGTTCCGGATCATCGTCGACAAGGTCGATACCTGCTACCGCGTGCTGGGTGCTGTACATAATTTGTACAAACCGTTACCGGGACGCTTCAAGGATTACATCGCGATCCCCAAGGCCAACGGCTATCAATCGCTGCACACCACGCTGTTCGGCATGCACGGTGTTCCGATCGAGATCCAGATCCGCACCCGTGAAATGGAAGAGATGGCGAACAATGGCATCGCCGCCCATTGGCTGTACAAATCCAGCGGCGACGAGCAGCCAAAAGGCACTCACGCCCGCGCCCGCCAGTGGGTCAAAGGCGTGCTGGAAATGCAGCAACGTGCCGGCAACTCGCTGGAATTCATCGAAAGCGTGAAGATCGACCTGTTCCCGGACGAGGTCTACGTGTTCACGCCCAAAGGCCGGATCATGGAGCTGCCCAAGGGCTCCACGGCGGTCGACTTCGCCTACGCGGTGCACACCGACGTGGGCAACAGCTGCATCGCCTGCCGGATCAACCGCCGTCTCGCACCGCTGTCCGAACCGCTGCAAAGCGGCTCCACGGTCGAGATCGTCAGTGCGCCCGGCGCGCGGCCGAACCCGGCGTGGCTCAACTTCGTGGTCACCGGCAAGGCACGCACGCACATCCGCCACGCTCTGAAACTGCAACGCCGCTCCGAGTCCATCAGCCTCGGCGAACGCCTGCTGAACAAGGTCCTCAATGGCTTCGACAGCTCACTGGAAAAAATTCCGGCCGAGCGCGTCAAGGCCATGCTCGTCGAGTACCGCCTCGAACTGGTCGAAGATCTGCTCGAAGACATCGGCCTGGGCAATCGCATGGCCTATGTGGTGGCTCGCCGACTGCTGGGTGAAGGCGAACAGTTGCCGAGCCCGGAAGGCCCGCTGGCGATTCGCGGTACCGAAGGCCTGGTGCTCAGCTATGCCAAGTGCTGTACGCCGATCCCGGGCGACCCGATTGTCGGCCACCTGTCCGCGGGCAAAGGCATGGTCGTGCACCTGGACAACTGCCGCAACATCAGCGAAATCCGCCACAACCCGGAAAAATGCATCCAGCTCTCGTGGGCCAAGGATGTCACCGGCGAATTCAACGTCGAGCTGCGCGTCGAGCTGGAGCACCAGCGCGGCCTGATCGCCCTGCTGGCCAGCAGCGTCAACGCCGCCGACGGCAATATCGAGAAAATCAGCATGGACGAACGCGATGGTCGCATCAGCGTGGTCCAGTTGGTGGTCAGCGTGCACGACCGCGTGCACCTGGCCCGCGTGATCAAGAAACTGCGCGCCTTGACCGGGGTGATTCGCATCACCCGCATGCGTGCGTAGTTCGCAAACGTAGCCACCTCATTACAAGGAGTCATACATGACCAAGACTGTTATCACCAGCGACAAGGCCCCGGCCGCCATCGGTACTTACTCCCAGGCGATCAAGGCTGGCAACACCGTTTACATGTCAGGTCAGATTCCTCTGGACCCAAAAACCATGGAACTGGTCGAAGGCTTCGAAGCCCAGACCATTCAGGTGTTCGAGAACCTCAAAGCCGTGGCAGAAGCGGCCGGCGGTTCGTTCAAGGACATCGTCAAGCTGAACATCTTCCTCACCGACCTGAGCCACTTCGCCAAGGTCAACGAGATCATGGGCAAGTACTTCGACCAGCCTTACCCTGCCCGCGCCGCCATCGGCGTAGCGGCCCTGCCAAAGGGTTCGCAGGTTGAAATGGATGCCATCCTGGTCATCGAGTAATGCGTGCGGCGCAGCCTCGGGCTGCGCCGACTGCTCTGCTGTAAAGTAAGCTTGAAAGGATTCCACCATGCGCAACGCGCTTGCTCTCTCGCTGCTCGCCCTGTTCCTGGGCGGATGTGCCAGCAACCCTGCCGACCGAGATATCAGCGGCACCTGGATCAACCAGGTGGCGATCGATGCTGCCGCCAAAGGCGTCCCCCTGCGTGAAGCACTCCAGGCCTATGGCCCGAACCTGGAATGGGACATCAACACCAAGGCCGGTCAGGCCCGCTACACCAATGGTTTTGAAAATGTCGACGGCAAGCTGCTCGGTGAAGAATCCGGCGCCTGGAAAATCGACTTTTATGGCAGCTCGGCCAGCGAGCTGAAGCGTGACGGCAAGCAACTCAGCCAGTCCGCCAGCGACAACGAGCCCGAGCAGGTTTTCGACCGCGCCCTGATTCCGGTGCCGGACGGCGCTCCAATCGGCGCCAGCTTCGAACGTGCGCTGTATTCAGCCTACATGGGCGGCAGCTGGACAATCGTCAGCGGTACCGGCGAAGGCAACACGGTTCAATTCCAGGCCGACGGCCAGGTGACCGGCCTGCCCGGCAGCGACCGCTATGCGTTGTGCCTGGCTGGCGATTGCGCATCCATGAGCGGCGGCAATGACAACATGTGGCTGCAACTCAATGGCCAAGGCAACGCCTGGATCTTTGCGCGTAAAGGCAAGGAGCTGGAGATTTTCCAGACCGTGAATACGGCGCAGGCAGACGAAATGCCTTCGTTCACTCCGGGCGAGCGCAAGTGGTTGCTCGAGAAGCAGTAACCTGCGCATAACCCATGTGGGAGCGGGCTTGCTCGCGAAAGCGGTGTAACAGCCAACAGAGATGTTGAATGTCATGCCCCATTCGCGAGCAAGCCCGCTCCCACACTTGGTTTGTGGCAATCGGTAAAGTCAGCAGCGCCCTTCAATGATCGCCGCATACCCCTCACGAAAACTCGGGTACTTCGGTGTCCAGCCCAACGCTTTTGCCCTGGCATTGCTGCAGCGCTTGCTGCCAGTGCGACGCACGCTGTCGTCATCGGCCCATTCGGTCACGCCCAGATACTCACGCAACCAGCCCACCACATCGGCCAGCGCTGCCGGCGCATCATCCACACCGATGTAGACATCATCCAGCGCCACGCCACGCCGATCCGCCTCAAGCAGGCACGCCATCAACCCTGCGGCATCGTCCGCATGAATCCGGTTGGCATACAACGGTGGCTCGACGGCCACGCGATAACCCCGGCGCACCTGCGTCAGCAGCCATTCGCGGCCGGGGCCGTAAATGCCGGTCAAGCGCACGATACTGGCTGGAATGCCGCTTTTGAGGGCAAGTTGCTCGGCTTCGAGCATCACACGCCCGGAATAGCCCGCCGCCACGGCCGGTGAAGTTTCGTCGACCCATTCGCCATCCTGCTGACCGTAGACACTGCTACTGGAAACGAACAGCAGGCGATTGGGCATCTGCCCGTAGTCGTTCAGCCACTCCAGCACATGCTCCAGGCCCTGGACATAGGCAGCATGGTAACCGGCTTCATCGTGATCGGTGGCCGCCGCGCAATACACCAGGTAATCCACGGCACCGATTGGCCAAGTGGCCGGGCAGTCTTTGTCGAACAAGTCACCGGCAACGCCGATGACGCCCTTGGGCAGGCGTGAAACGTCGCGTCGCAGGCCATGGACCTCCCACCCCGCCGCCAGCAATTGCGTGGCCAGGCGGCTGCCGACATCACCGCAGCCGGCGATCAAAACAGTAGGCGCAGACATCAGAAAACTCCCATCGGAAAGCCACAGACTAGCGCCGGCAATAGACAGGCGGCTAGCAATGCAGGAAAAAAAGAGACGCTATTACTTTTGTTAACAAGAATTACTTGCAATAATGCGCCCCACTTTGTTCTCGGCCTTTCGAGGCCTGGAAGAACATCACCCGTTTATTCTCTCAGGTCCGGCCAGCATGACACGCAATCAATCCCCCGCTTCGCCAACCAAACGACCTCGCGCCTGGAGCGCGGTGGCTGCGCTGCTCCTCAGCCTGATGCTCGCGCCAGTCGCCGCTTTTGCCGATGCCCAGCCGCCAGCTACTCCAGCCGCAGCAGCACCGGCTGATCACGCCGCCCCGGCCGTTGCTCCGGCCGCGACCGATCCTGCCCAGGCAGCGCCGGCAGAAAACCTGGGTGAAGACGTTCCTGAAGTCCTCGAAGCCGACAATACCTTGGGCATGGCCCATGACCTGTCGCCGTGGGGCATGTACAAGAACGCCGACATCATCGTGAAAATCGTGATGATCGGCCTGGCCATCGCCTCGATCATCACCTGGACCATCTGGATCGCCAAGGGTCTTGAGCTGATGGGCGCCAAGCGTCGTCTGCGCGGTGAAATCGCCCAATTGAAAAAATCCGCCTCCCTCAAGGAAGCCAGCGCCACGGCGGCGAAGAAAGGCACCCTCGCCAACCTGCTGGTGCACGACGCCCTCGAAGAGATGCGCCTGTCGGTCAACAGCCGCGAGAAAGAAGGTATCAAGGAACGCGTCAGCTTCCGACTTGAGCGTCTGGTGGCGGCCTGCGGTCGCAACATGAGCAGCGGCACCGGCGTGCTGGCGACCATCGGTTCCACCGCGCCGTTCGTCGGCCTGTTCGGTACTGTGTGGGGCATCATGAACAGCTTCATCGGCATCGCCAAGACCCAGACCACCAACCTCGCCGTCGTCGCTCCCGGCATCGCCGAAGCCCTGCTGGCCACCGCGCTGGGCCTGGTTGCAGCGATCCCTGCAGTCGTGATCTACAACGTCTTTGCCCGCTCCATCGCCGGTTACAAAGCTCAGGTGTCCGACGCGTCGGCACAGGTCCTGCTGCTGGTCAGCCGCGACCTCGACCACCAGCCTGAGCGCAGCTCGCAACCGCACATGGTGAAAGTGGGGTAATCGGCCATGGGCCTGCATTTGAAAGAAGGGGCAGACGACGATCTGTCCGAAAACCACGAAATCAACGTCACGCCGTTCATTGACGTGATGCTGGTGCTGTTGATCATCTTCATGGTAGCGGCCCCACTGGCCACCGTGGACATCAAGGTCGACCTGCCCGCCTCGACCGCCAAACCGGCGCCGCGGCCAGAGAAACCGGTGTTCCTCAGCGTCAAGGCTGACCAGCGCCTGTTCCTCGGTGAAGACGAAGTGAAGGCCGAAGCACTCGGCGCCACCCTCGACGCCAAAACCCAGGGCAAGAAAGACACGACAATCTTCTTCCAGGCCGACAAAGGCGTGGATTACGGCGACCTGATGAGCGTGATGGACAACCTGCGCTCTGCCGGTTACCTGAAGGTAGGTCTGGTCGGACTCGAGACGGCAGCCAAGAAATGATCACGACGCGCCATAAGCTGACGCGTTACAGCGGTAGCCTGGCCGTGGTGCTGGGTGTTCACGCGCTGGCCATCGCGCTGGCGCTGAACTGGTCCGCCCGTCCGCCCATCGAATTGCCCCCTCAGGCAATGATGGTCGAACTGGCACCGGTTCCCGCCCCGCCACCGCCTGCTCCGCCGAAGGTCGTCACCCCACCGCAGCCACCAGCTCCGGTTGAAGAACTGCCGATACCCAAGCTCGCTGAAGCGCCGAAAGCTGAAATTGCCGTGCCCAAGCCGGTCAAACCCAAGCCGAAGCCGCAGCCGCCCAAGCCGGTAGAGAAGAAACCCGAACCGCCGAAGGAAAAACCGGCCGAAGAAAAGCCTGCCGAAACGCAACAGACTCAGGCACCGACGGAGAAATCCGCCCAGCCTGCGCCCGGCCCTTCGCCGGCTCAACAGGCGGCCAAGGCCAGTTGGCAAGGCACGCTGCTGGCGCATCTGCAGAAGTACAAAAAATACCCTGCGAGTGCACAGGCGCGGGGCAAGGAAGGGATGAACCGTCTGCGTTTCGTCGTGGATGCTGAAGGCAATGTGTTGTCGTTTGAGCTGGTCGGCGCCTCCGGCACGGCCGATCTGGACCGGGCCACCCTGGAAATGATCCGCCGCGCCCAACCGCTGCCCAAGCCACCGGCCGACATGCTGACCAATGGCTCCATCGAAATCGTTGCACCCTTTGTTTACTCGCTGGAAAAACGCCGTCGGTAAACGCACTACCATCCCATGTGGGAGCGAGCCTGCTCGCGATAGCGGTTTAGCATTCAACGAAGATGTCGAATGTTATGCCCTCATCGCGAGCAGGCTCGCTCCTACAAGGTCATGCTTCACCCCTAAAAGGCACCGAAAGGTGCCTTTCTCTTATCTGCCAGCGGCAAACCGGCATTGCCCAGTGTCACCCGACACGCTCAGTCTGATAACGTGCGTCTATCGATTGCAGCCGGTATGCTTGGCCCGCAACTACATGGACGCTTGCTATGACCCTCACAGAATTACGCTACATCGTTACCCTCGCCCAAGAGCAGCACTTCGGCCACGCGGCCGAGCGTTGCCATGTCAGCCAGCCGACCCTTTCGGTGGGCGTGAAAAAGCTTGAAGACGAACTCGGTGTGCTGATTTTCGAGCGCAGCAAAAGCGCCGTGCGCCTGACGCCGGTCGGCGAAGGCATCGTGGCCCAGGCGCAAAAAGTGCTGGAGCAGGCCCAGGGCATCCGCGAACTGGCCCAGGCCGGCAAGAACCAGCTGACCGCCCCACTCAAAGTCGGCGCGATCTACACCGTCGGGCCGTACCTGTTCCCGCACCTGATTCCGCAACTGCACCGGGTCGCCCCGCAGATGCCGTTGTACATCGAAGAAAACTTCACCCACGTGCTGCGCGACAAACTGCGCAACGGCGAACTCGACGCGATCATCATCGCCCTGCCGTTCAGCGAAGCCGACGTGCTGACCCTGCAGCTCTACGACGAGCCGTTCTACGTCCTGATGCCGGCGCAGCACCCGTGGACGCAAAAAGAATCCATCGATGCCAACATGCTCAACGACAAGAGCCTGCTGCTGCTCGGCGAAGGTCACTGCTTCCGCGATCAGGTACTGGAAGCCTGCCCGACCCTGACCAAAGGCAACGACGGCGCCAAGCACACCACGGTGGAATCCAGCTCCCTGGAAACCATTCGCCACATGGTCGCCTCGGGCCTCGGGATTTCGATCCTGCCGTTGTCTGCAGTCGACAGCCATCACTACGCCCCCGGCGTGATCGAGGTGCGTCCGTTGTCGGCACCCGTACCGTTCCGCACGGTGGCCATTGCCTGGCGCGCCAGCTTCCCGCGTCCGAAGGCAATTGAAATCCTCGCTGACTCCATTCGCCTGTGCTCGGTGGCCAAGCCAGCGACGCAAGTCGCTGCGGGCTAAGCAACGGTCATGAGCGAGTTGTCGCAAGTGTCGGTGACGGCACTCAAGGGTGTCGGTGAAGCCATGGCCGAGAAACTGGCCAAGGTCGGCCTGGAAAACCTCCAGGACGTGTTGTTTCACCTGCCCCTGCGCTATCAGGACCGCACTCGCGTGGTTCCGATTGGCGCACTGCGCCCCGGACAGGACGCGGTCATCGAGGGTACCGTCAGCGGCGCCGATGTGGTCATGGGCCGTCGGCGCAGCCTGGTGGTCCGCCTGCAGGATGGCACCGGTGGACTCAGCCTGCGTTTCTACCATTTCAGCAACGCGCAAAAGGAAGGCCTCAAGCGCGGCACGCGGATTCGCTGCTACGGCGAAGCGCGGCCCGGTGCTTCGGGGCTGGAGATCTACCACCCGGAATACCGCGCCATCACCGGCGACGAACCACCACCGGTGGATGAAACCCTGACCCCGGTTTACCCGCTGACCGAAGGCCTGACCCAACAGCGCTTGCGCCAGTTGTGCATGCAGACCCTCACCCTGCTCGGCCCCAGCAGCCTGCCCGACTGGCTGCCGAACGAACTGGCCCGGGACTATCAACTGGCGCCGCTGGCCGATGCGATCCGCTACCTGCACAACCCGCCCGCCGATGCCGACGTCGATGAACTGGCCCTCGGTCACCACTGGGCGCAGCACCGTCTGGCCTTCGAAGAACTGCTGACCCATCAACTGTCGCAACAGCGCCTGCGCGAAAGCATGCGTGCCTTGCGCGCACCGGCAATGCCAAAAGCCACCAGGCTGCCGGCCAAGTACCTGGCCAACCTCGGCTTCAACCCGACCGGCGCCCAGCAACGGGTCGGCAACGAAATCGCTTACGACCTCAACCAGCACGAACCGATGCTCCGGCTGATCCAGGGTGACGTCGGCGCCGGCAAAACCGTGGTCGCCGCCCTCGCCGCGCTGCAAGCATTGGAGGCCGGTTATCAGGTCGCCCTGATGGCGCCCACCGAGATTCTCGCCGAGCAGCACTTCATCACCTTCAAGCGCTGGCTCGAACCGCTGGGCATCGAAGTCGCGTGGCTCGCCGGCAAGCTCAAGGGCAAGAACCGCGTGGCCGCGCTGGAGCAAATCGCCAGCGGCATCCCGATGGTGGTCGGCACCCACGCGTTGTTCCAGGACGAAGTGCAATTCAAGAACCTGGCGCTGGTGATCATCGACGAACAGCACCGTTTCGGCGTACAGCAGCGTCTGGCCTTGCGGCAGAAAGGCGTCGGCGGGCGCATGTGTCCGCATCAGCTGATCATGACCGCCACGCCGATTCCGCGCACGCTGGCCATGAGCGCATACGCCGACCTCGACACCTCGATCCTCGACGAACTGCCCCCCGGCCGTACCCCGGTCAACACCGTGCTGATCACCGACACCCGGCGGGTCGAAGTCATCGAGCGGGTGCGCAGCGCTTGCGCCGAAGGGCGTCAGGCCTATTGGGTGTGCACGCTGATCGAAGAGTCGGAAGAGCTGACCTGCCAGGCCGCCGAAACCACCTTTGAGGACCTCACTGCCGCCCTCGGCGAGTTGAAAGTCGGGCTGATCCACGGCCGCATGAAGCCTGCGGAAAAAGCCGCGGTGATGGCCGAGTTCAAGGCCGGCAACCTGCAACTGCTGGTCGCGACCACGGTGATCGAAGTGGGCGTCGACGTGCCCAACGCCAGTCTGATGATCATCGAGAACCCCGAGCGCCTGGGCCTGGCGCAACTGCACCAGTTGCGCGGCCGTGTCGGCCGGGGCAGCGCCGTCAGCCATTGCGTGCTGCTCTACCATCCGCCGTTGTCACAGATCGGCCGTCAGCGCCTGGGCATCATGCGCGAAACCAACGACGGTTTCGTCATCGCCGAAAAGGATCTGGAATTGCGCGGCCCCGGCGAAATGCTCGGCACCCGGCAAACCGGCCTGCTTCAATTCAAGGTCGCCGACCTGATGCGCGATGCCGATTTGCTGCCCGCCGTACGTGATGCCGCCCAGGCATTGCTCGAGCGCTGGCCGACCCACGTCAGCCCGCTACTCGACCGCTGGCTGCGTCATGGCCAACAGTACGGCCAAGTGTGACAACCGTCGCAGTTTCTAAGGCGTGGCCCCGAGCAAGCTGGTTATACTCCGGCAATTGTTTTAGCACGGATACAAACCATGACCGAAGTTGCCTTCGCACCCGACACCCCGCACGCTCCGTCGGTTATTCGGCTGATGCTGGGCAAGTTGGGCATTGCCTACGAAGAAGTGCTGGACCATCACGGCCTGGATGCCGCGCGCAAGGTCCAGGCCGTTCTGCTGGATGACAGCATTGGCACGCTGATGGTGCTGTTCCCGCAGAGCCAATTGCTGGACCTCAATCGCCTCACTGAACTCACCGGTCGCCGCCTCACCGCCGTACCGATCGAACGCCTGACAAAAATGCTCGGCAAGCACAACCTCAGCTTGCTGCCGGGCTTGCCGGCGCTGACCAGTTCACCCTGCCTGTACGACGAAAGCCTGCTGCGTGAGCCGAAGTTGCTGATCAACTCCGGTGAGCCGGGCGTGCTGCTGGAAGTCTCCAGCGAAGACTTCAAGACCATGCTGACCAAGGCCAGCGCCGCCAACTTCGGCGAAAACCTGACCAGCATCCGTCCGAATCTCGACCGCCCCGATGACGACCGCGAGGAAATCACCCAGGCCGTCCAGGCGTTCACCGCACGGCGCATCCAGCAGCGTCTGGAAGCGACCATCGAAATCCCGCCACTGGCCGAAACGGCGCAAAAAATCATCAAGCTGCGCGTCGACCCCAACGCCACCATCGACGACATCACCGGCGTGGTCGAAACCGACCCGGCGCTGGCTGCACAAGTCGTGAGCTGGGCGGCGTCGCCGTATTACGCCTCGCCAGGCAAGATTCGCTCGGTGGAAGACGCCATCGTGCGCGTGCTGGGCTTCGACCTGGTGATCAACCTGGCGCTGGGCCTGGCCCTGGGCAAAACCCTGAGCCTGCCCAAGGACCACCCGCAACACTCCACGCCGTACTGGCAGCAATCGATCTACACCGCCGCCGTCATCGAAGGCCTGACCCGCGCCATGCCACGCGCCCAGCGTCCGGAAGCCGGCCTGACCTACCTGGCCGGGCTGCTGCACAACTTCGGCTACCTGCTGCTGGCCCACGTGTTCCCGCCGCACTTCTCGCTGATCTGCCGCCACCTGGAGGTCAACCCGCACCTGTGCCACAGCTTCGTGGAACAGCACCTGCTGGGCATCAGCCGCGAACAGATCGGCTCGTGGCTGATGCGCTACTGGGACATGCCCGAAGAGCTGGCCACCGCCCTGCGCTTCCAGCACGACCCGGCCTACGACGGCACTTACGCCGAATACCCGAACCTGGTCTGCCTGTCGGTGCGCCTGCTGCGCAGCCGTGGCATTGGCTCCGGCCCCGACGAAGACATCCCCGACGCCCTGCTCGAACGCCTTGGCCTGAGCCGCGAAAAAGCCAACGACGTGGTCAGCAAAGTCCTTGAAGCTGAAGTATTGTTGCGCGAACTCGCCTCGCAGTTCACCCAGGGCTGAAAAGCATCGCGGGCAAGCCCGCTCCCACAGGGATCACCAAAACCCTGTAGGAGCGAGCTTGCTCGCGAAAGTCGTCAACGATGACGCGCGCATCCTGGATAAACCCGGGGGTACTTGAGTTTCTCGTCGGAACGCCGCCCGGAGCAAGCTCGCTCCTACGCCTTCTTCGGCTTCAAATACTTGGTCAGCCCCTGGAACCAGATCACCAGCGCCGGGTTGCCCTTGATCTGAATCGACTTGTCCTGAATCCCCGTCATGAACGCCAGTTGCTTGTTCTTCGCCTGCATCGTGGCAAAACCGTACGCGGCGTCTTTAAAGGCAATTGCAAACGCAGGCTCGGCATGCACACCCGATTGGCTGGTAATGCGCTGGTCCTTCACGCGGAAATGCCGCGCCACTTTCCCGTCCAGGGTCTGCAACTGAAACACCAGGTCCTTGTCACCCAACTGCTGCTGAAACGCCGGGTTGGTCCGGCTGGCCTTACCCATCAACAAACCCAGCATCCACAGCAGAAAACGAAATTTCATGCGTACAGCCTCAAAGAAAAATGAACGGCTGGGGCAGTTTAACGGCTTCAGGCGATAACACCAGTATATGCTTGTGTTAGAAGAAGATCAGAACCATTACCCTCACGATGACCACCAAGTCACAATTATCCAAACCGCCCTCCAGACCACTCCACACGCCACTCCTACACCAAACGAAACACATTCTGTAGGAGCTGCCGGAGGCAGCGATCTTTTGATCTTCAACCCTGCAAATCTATCGGAAGCGTCCTTCAAAATGCTGCGCCATACATGAACTAGGCGAATTTTGGATTCATCGATAACCTCTGATCGTCACCACCAAAAACGGCGACCGGATGTGCAAGTCCGAAATCGGGAGCAAAACTTCTTAACCAAGGATTTACACCAATGACTCCGATACCCGACGCATCCGAAAGCGAAGCCACATCCCCCTACGAATCTTTCGATTCCAAAAAACTCCACGAAGCCGCCGAACGCGCCCTCGATCACTATCTCGACCTACCAAAACAAACACCAACGAAACGCACCGGCCAACTCTTCAGTGTCTGCCCGGACATCAATACCGAAACACTCCTGGCCAATGCCTCGGAAGATCTGCTGTCCATCAGCGCCATCGCCGCTGACCTGGCCGATGATGTAGACGGCTCGCGCCGCTCAGTAGCCCTGGCGATCAGTCGCGTGGCTGAGGGGGCGCATTTGCTGGTAGAGCGGGCTCTGGATCATCTGGATGAACCGGAAATGGCGGCGATTCTCGCCAAGCAACAAAGCGGGCTCGGCTGATTCGCCACCCACAAAAAATGGGCACCCAACCCTGGTTGGCGTGCCCATTCTTCATTCCACTCCCCCGCTGCGCGAGAGGTGAAAACGGCTTACGGATTAACGCTGTCTTTCAACGACTTGCCTGGCTTGAACGCAACGGTGTTGCTGGCCTTGATTTTGACGGGCTCACCGGTTTGCGGGTTTTTGCCGGTGCGGGCACCGCGATGGCGTTGCAGGAAGGTGCCGAAGCCCACCAGCGTCACGCTGTCTTTGCGGTGCAGGGCACCGGTGATTTCTTCAAGAACGGCGTTGAGAACGCGGTTGGCTTGTTCTTTGGTGAGGTCTGCTTTTTCAGCAATGGCTGCAGCGAGTTCTGGTTTACGCATATGAGTGAAGCCCCTTTGACGGTTTGTTGTTGTTATGTCCGTGCTGCCCTCTGCGGAGCAGCGCCCAAAGCGCCGCAGGTGCTCTACTCTGCGGCAGACGGGAGTGAGGATGGCACGCAGTGAGGCCCCGCGCCAGTATCGGCGCGGCCTTTGTTAGGGCAAAAGGGGGGTGATTCCGACAGAACGACCGCTATTTATGCCAGCAGGGCCGGAAGCTCTTTGTTCAGGGCCAGTTTTTCCATCACGGCGGCACCGGTAAGCGCATAACCGAGCAGCCTGCCCGCGGCATCGCGGCATAAAACCTTGATATCGGCGCCCTGCCCTTCGACGGTCCAAATGCCCTCTGCGCCCCGTGGCGGCGGGGACACCACCAACGGGCAGACCGGGGTTTTGACGGTGATCGGCATCGGGCCATAGGTGACGGCGGTCGGGTTGCCGGCCAGGGTTTGCGCCAACGCTCGCGCACAGCTCATCAGGGGCATGACGTACAGCAGGTTCAACCCGTCGACCTCGGCACAGTCGCCCAGGGCGTAGATGTTGGCGTGGGAAGTTTTCAGGTGCCGATCGACCATGATGCCGCGGTTGACCTGCAGACCGGCCGCTGCCGCGAGGTCGACGCGCGGGCGCAGGCCAATGGCCGAGACCACTACGTCGCACGGGATCACCTGGCCATCGGACAGGTGCGCTTCCAGGCCATCCGCCACGCGTTGCAGGCGGTTGAGCACCGGCCCGAGGTGGAAGCGCGCGCCGAGGCTTTCGAGGCCAGCCTGCACCGCAGCGGCGGCCGCCGGGTGCAACAGGGTCGGCATGACTTGTTCGCACGGAGCAACCAATTGCACTTCGTAGCCGCCCAGGGTCAGGTCGTTGGCGAACTCGCAGCCGATCAGACCGGCGCCGAGCAGCAGCACGCGACGCTTGCCGGCCGCCGCCGCACGGAAGCGTGCGTAGTCTTCCAGGTCGTTGATGGGGAATACGCAGTCCGCCGCGTCGCCCTCAATGGGCACGCGCACGGTTTCGGCGCCCCACGCCAGGATCAGGTCGCGATAGATCACCGCTTCTTCACCGATCCACAGGCGCTTGTGGCCCGGGTCGATGCCGCTGATGCGCGTGTGGGTGCGTATTTCGGCCTTGAGCTGTTCGGCCATGGCGCCGGGTTCGGCCATGCTCAGGCCGTCGGCATCCTTGTTTTTGCCGAAGCCGGTGGAGAGCATCGGCTTGGAGTAGGAGCGCCCGTCATCGGCAGTAATCAGCAGCAGCGGGGTTTCGCTATCGAGTTTGCGAAACTCGCGGGCCACGTTGTAGCCAGCCAGGCCGGTGCCAATGATTACGACAGGTGCGTTCATTCCTTACTCCTCAATTATTCAGGCAGCGATTTCGATCATTTCAAAATCCATTTTGCCCACACCGCAGTCCGGGCACAGCCAGTCTGCCGGGACGTCTTCCCAACGGGTGCCCGGCGCAATGCCGTCATCCGGCCAACCGTCGGCTTCGTTGTAGATCAGGCCGCAGACGATACATTGCCACTTTTTCATCAGGTACTTCCTCAGGATTCAGGCGTTTTGCCGGCCGGACGGTCGATAGTTGCAGCACTGCCGTCCAACTCAGCGCGTTTTGTACTGATCGGGGCCGTCAGATGCAAGCCTGTTCGGCGCAACGGCAGGCCATTTCAATCGATATCGGCGGCTGACATGTTAAGCTCGCCGCCTCATTTGCTGCCAATAATGACTCATTGTGCATCACACAGAATCCCCCTCTCCAGCTCCTCTCTGGCTCTCGCGCAGCGAACTGGCACCCCTCCCTGATGCTTCTACCCTCGACTGGCTGTTCGACGAAGGCTCGCTGACCAGACGTCTGATTCATCTGTCGAATGATGCCTTCAGCGTCTCGCCAATGTTCGAAGGCTGGCAGCTCTTGCGCGCCGACGAATGTGCAGCGCTGGACCTGGCCGACGGCAGTGAAGGCTGGGTGCGCGAGGTGTATTTGCGCGGTCATGGCCAGGCGTGGGTGTTTGCGCGCAGCGTGGCGTCACGCAGTGCATTGCAAGGCGACGGCTTACACATGGACGAACTGGGCAGCCGCTCGCTGGGTGAACTGCTGTTTTGCGATCAGGCCTTCCAGCGCCGAGCCATCGAGGTTTGTCATTATCCGCAAGCATGGCTGCCCACCGAGGTGCAATCGCCTGAACTGTGGGGCCGCCGCTCTCGTTTCGATCGCGGCGCCTTGAGCGTTTTGGTGGCTGAAATCTTCCTGCCGCCCCTGTGGAACGCCGCCCGCGCCCAACCGGAGAACCGTTGATGTACCAAAGCCTGCTCAAGTCCTTGAACCGCTTGAACCCTCGGGCGTGGGATTTCATTCAACTGACCCGCATGGACAAGCCGATCGGCATTTACCTGCTGCTCTGGCCAACGCTGTGGGCACTGTGGATTGCCGGCAAGGGTTCGCCGTCCCTGGCCAACATTGTGATTTTCGTCCTCGGCGTGGTGCTGACCCGCGCCGGTGGCTGCGTGATCAATGACTGGGCGGACCGCAAGGTTGATGGCCATGTGAAGCGTACCGAACAACGGCCGCTGGTGAGCGGCAAGATCAGCTCCAAAGAAGCGCTGGTGTTCTTTGCATTGCTGATGGGCGTGAGTTTCCTGCTGGTGCTGTGCACCAACGCTGCGACCATTTGGCTGTCGCTGGGCGGCCTGGCGCTGGCGTTCAGCTATCCGTTCATGAAGCGCTACACCTATTACCCGCAAGTGGTGCTGGGTGCGGCGTTTTCCTGGGGCATGCCGATGGCGTTCACCGCTGAAACCGGTGAACTGCCGGCAGCCGCGTGGCTGCTGTACATCGCCAATCTGTTGTGGACGGTGGGCTACGACACCTATTACGCGATGACCGACCGCGACGATGACTTGAAGATCGGCGTGAAGTCCACGGCGATTCTATTTGGCGAGGCGGACCGGGTGATCATCTTGACCCTGCAAGGGTTGGCGCTGGGTTGCCTGCTGCTGGCGGGGTCGAAGTTTGACCTCGGCGGCTGGTTCCACCTCGGATTGCTGGTAGCAGCGGGCTGCTTTGCGTGGGAGTTCTGGTACACCCGCGACAAGGACCGGATGCGCTGCTTCAAGGCGTTTTTGCACAATCACTGGGCGGGCTTGGCGATTTTCGTCGGGATTGTGCTGGATTACGCATTGCGTTGAAGCATCAAAAAGATCGCCGCCTTCAGCAGCTCCTGCAGAGCAACGAAGGCAGCGATCCAGTGCGGCAGGCTACAACCGTTACATATGCTCGTGAACGACGTGCCAGACGTCTTTCTTCTTGTCGCCCTTCATTTCTCCGGGTGCCTTGTCGTCCTTGTAGTAATACAGCGGCTTGCCGCCATAGGCCCATTGCATCATGCCATCGTCACGCTTGACGACTGTCCATTTACCTTCAGCCTTGGCACCCGCTGGCGCCATCATTGGCGGCCAGTACTCGGCGCACTCGCCGTTGCACATCGACTTGCCGCCCGCGTCCTTGTCGTACGTGTAGACCGTCATGCCTTTGCCATCGACCATCATGCCGTTTTTCATCATCGCCGGTTCGGCGGCAAAGGCCAGTGTCGGCAACGTTAACGCAGCAGTGACCAGCAAAGCCTTCCAGGATTGAGCAATGTAGTTCATGGAAACCTTCCTTTTGTGGTTGTCAGGATTCGGAATTAGAGCTTAGCCCAGGATCCAGCCAATCGCCGGTCAACTAAAATACTGTCACACGACTGCAATAATTCCGTTATCTAATGCGGCGCAAGACAGTTAAATGACAAGAGGATTAAGGGCATGGTTGGCAGGAGCATTCTGATCGTCGACGACGAAGCGCCTATTCGCGAAATGATCGCCGTTGCGTTGGAAATGGCCGGCTATGACTGCCTGGAGGCTGAAAACTCCCAGCAGGCCCACGCCATTATCGTCGACCGCAAACCGGACCTGATCCTGCTCGACTGGATGCTGCCCGGCACGTCCGGCATCGAGTTGGCCCGTCGTCTCAAGCGTGATGAACTGACCGGGGACATCCCGATCATCATGCTCACCGCCAAGGGTGAAGAGGACAACAAGATCCAGGGCCTGGAAGTCGGCGCAGACGACTACATCACCAAACCGTTTTCCCCGCGTGAGCTGGTGGCGCGCCTGAAGGCCGTGCTGCGTCGTGCAGGCCCGACCGATGGCGAAGCACCGATCGAAGTCGGCGGCCTCCTGCTGGACCCGATCAGCCACCGCGTGACCATCGACGGCCGTCCTGCCGAGATGGGCCCGACCGAGTACCGCCTGCTGCAATTCTTCATGACCCACCAGGAGCGCGCCTACACGCGTGGCCAGTTGCTGGATCAGGTCTGGGGCGGCAACGTCTACGTTGAAGAGCGTACCGTCGACGTGCACATTCGACGCCTGCGCAAAGCCCTCGGCGATGCTTACGAAAATCTGGTACAAACCGTGCGCGGCACCGGGTACCGCTTTTCTACCAAAGCCTGACCCGGACCTTTACCGCCCGACAAGCTGACAAGGACGCGCGTCAAGTGAACCAAAACTGGCATGGCACCCTGATTCGCCACATGCTGCTGCTGGTCACCACCTGCCTGGTGATCGGCCTGATTACCGGCTATTACGGCTGGAGCCTTGCCGCAGGCCTGGGTCTTTATCTGGCCTGGACCCTCAAGCAGTTGCTGCGTCTGCATGAGTGGCTGCGCCTGCACAAACCCGATGAAGCACCACCCGACGGCTACGGCCTGTGGGGCGAGGTGTTCGACAGCATCTACCACTTGCAACGTCGCGACCAGCGGGTACGCGGGCGCCTGCAAGCGGTGATCGACCGGGTTCAGGAATCCACCGCCGCGCTGAAAGACGCGGTGATCATGCTCGACACCGACGGCAACCTGGAATGGTGGAACCGCGCCGCCGAAACCCTGTTGGGCCTCAAGACGCCACAGGACAGCGGCCAACCGGTGACCAACCTGGTGCGCCATCCGCGTTTCAAGGAATACTTCGAGCAAGACAGTTACGCCGAGCCGCTGGAAATCCCCTCGCCGACCAACGACCGTGTACGCATCCAGTTGTACATCACCCGTTACGGCAACAACGAACACTTGATGCTGGTGCGCGATGTGACGCGCATCCATCAGCTGGAACAGATGCGCAAAGACTTCATCGCCAACGTTTCCCATGAATTGCGTACACCGTTGACGGTGATCTGCGGCTACCTGGAAACCCTGCTCGATAACGTCGACGAGGTGAACCCGCGCTGGGGCCGTGCCTTGCAGCAGATGCAGCAACAAGGCGGACGCATGCAGACCCTGCTCAACGACCTGCTGTTGCTGGCCAAGCTGGAAGCCACCGATTATCCGTCGGACAACCAGCCGGTGCCGATCGATTGCTTGCTGCAATCGATCAAGAGCGATGCCCAGCAACTGTCCGGCCAGAAGAACCAGCGCATTACCCTGGAAGCCGACCCGACGATTCTGCTCAAGGGCAGCGAAGCGGAGTTGCGCAGCGCGTTTTCCAACCTGGTGTTCAATGCGGTGAAATACACCCCGGCCGAAGGCAATATCCGCATTCGCTGGTGGGGTGATGACCAAGGGGCGCATCTGAGCGTGCAGGATTCCGGGATCGGCATCGATGCCAAACACTTGCCGCGCCTGACCGAACGCTTCTACCGCGTCGACTCCAGCCGCAACTCCAACACCGGTGGCACCGGTCTGGGGCTGGCGATCGTCAAACACGTTTTGTTACGACATCGGGCACGAATGGAAATCAGCAGTGTGCCGGGCCACGGCAGTACCTTTACTTGCCACTTTGCGCCGGCTCAAGTCACCAAATCCCGGGTTATCAGCACCACTGACTGATACCGGCCAGCACATGCCACTAGGCAACCGCCATGTCAGCCGCTACATTGGCTGACTTGCGCCTGCCTTTCAGGCGCGGCTTTTACTTCCCTTTCGAATACACGGAACCCGCAAAACTCCATCATGGACCCTTCCCCTGGCTTGACCCTCGCTACAATTTTCGCCGACTTCGGCATGATTCTTTTTGCTCTGATCCTGGTTTTGCTCAACGGATTTTTCGTTGCGGCGGAATTTGCCATGGTCAAGCTGCGCTCGACCCGGGTCGAGGCCATCGCTGATAAAAACGGCTGGCGCGGGCACATCCTGCGCACCGTGCACAGTCAGCTCGATGCCTACCTGTCGGCCTGCCAATTGGGTATCACCCTCGCCTCCCTGGGCCTGGGTTGGGTCGGTGAACCTGCGTTCGCGCACCTCCTGGCACCCGTGCTGAGTGCCGTGGGCGTCGATTCCGCCGAAGTGGTCAAGGCGATTTCGTTCTTCACCGCCTTCTTCATCATTTCGTACCTGCACATCGTGGTCGGCGAACTGGCCCCCAAATCCTGGGCGATCCGCAAACCCGAATTGCTGTCGCTGTGGACCGCCGTGCCGCTGTACCTGTTCTACTGGGCCATGTACCCGGCCATCTACCTGCTCAACGCCAGCGCCAACCAGATCCTGCGCATCGCCGGCCAGGGTGAACCCGGCCCGCACCATGAGCACCATTACAGCCGCGAAGAACTGAAACTGATCCTGCACTCCAGCCGTGGCCAGGACCCGAGCGACCAAGGCATGCGCGTATTGGCTTCGGCGGTGGAAATGGGTGAGCTGGAAGTGGTCGACTGGGCCAACTCCCGCGAAGACCTGGTGACCCTGGAGTTCAACGCACCACTCAAGCAGATCCTGGCGATGTTCCGTCGCCACAAGTTCAGCCGCTATCCGGTATACGACAGCGAACGCCAGGAGTTCGTCGGCCTGCTGCACATCAAGGATCTGCTGCTGGAACTGGCGGCGCTCGACCACATTCCCGAGTCGTTCAACCTCGCCGAACTGACCCGCCCGCTGGAACGCGTGTCGCGGCACATGCCGCTGTCGCAGTTGCTGGAACAGTTCCGCAAGGGCGGCTCGCACTTCGCCGTGGTCGAAGAGGCCGACGGCAACATCATCGGCTACCTGACCATGGAAGACGTGCTGGAAGTGCTGGTAGGCGACATCCAGGACGAACACCGCAAGGCCGAACGCGGGATCCTCGCGTATCAGCCGGGCAAGCTGCTGGTGCGGGGTGATACGCCGCTGTTCAAGGTTGAACGACTGCTGGGCATCGACCTCGACCACGTCGAAGCCGAAACCCTTGCCGGGCTGGTCTACGAGAGCCTCAAGCGCGTTCCCGAAGAGGAAGAAGTGCTGGAAGTCGAAGGCCTGCGGATCATCATCAAGAAGATGAAAGGGCCGAAGATTGTTCTGGCCAAGGTGTTGATGCTGGACTGATCGAGATATCCGGATTCGAGTCGATACCATCGCGAGCAAGCTCGCTCCCACACTGGAATGCATTTCAACTGTGGGAGCGAGCCTGCTCGCGATGGCGTCGGTCCAGACAACGCATCACTGCTTGCCCAACGCAAAGTTGGGCAGCGCGCTGACCGGCTGGTTGAACTGGTATGGAATCGACACCAGCCCCAACCCGGTATTGCGCTGCACCACGAAGTGCAAATGCGGCCCGGTGCTGTTGCCGGTGTTACCGGACAACGCCAGTGCGCTGCCCACATTTACCCGCTGACCTTCCCGAACGCAGACCGAGCCTTTCTTCAAGTGCAGGTAAACGCCCATGGTCCCGTCATCGTGCAACACCCGCACGAAATTGCCGGATGCATCGGTACCGCGCCCGCTCTGTCGGTTCTCGGTTTTCACCACCACCCCGCCCCGCGCTGCAATGATCGGCGTGCCCTCAGGCATCGCAATGTCGATGGCGTAGCGACTCTTGGGCCCAAAGTGGCTGTAGGGCCCATTGGCGCCCTGACTGATCCGGAACGGCCCACCACGCCAGGGCAACGGGTACCGATAGCCCACCGTGGGCCCTGAAGGGTCGCCCAGGGAGTACTTGAACTTCGGAACGTAGGCGAGCGGCCGTCCCGCTTTAGTCGCCGTGAGCTGTGCCAGACGAACACTGGTGCGTTGCGGTATCACGCGCCGAATCGCCTGCCCCGGCGCCCCGCTGGCGTTCTTCACCCCGGCGAAACTCAATTCGACCTCTACCGGTGCATACAGGTCATTGCGCACGTACACGCTGTGCACGCCGTTCTTCTTCATGATGATGAGGCGCACCTGACGCTCAAGGTGCTCGACCATGCCATCGCGAAAAACGAATACATGGGCGCCTTTGCTTGGGCGGTCGCTGTAGGAAACCACGCCATAAGCGTCTTTGGACTTGTAGATGGTCATGGCCATGGCCGAGGTGGCGACCATGAACAGGCCACATAAAAACAGCAGGCGCGTGAACATGAGCAAGGATTCTGTCGAGTGAGATCTGGGATTGAGCCTAGCAGCTGCAATGGACCCGGGTAGTCGGCAGATGTTTCAGAATGGGTGTTCAGCAGATGTGCGGTAACCGTGATGACCCCTTCGCGAGCAAGTCGAGTCGTCGCACCGCCGCTCCCACATTGGAATGCATTTCAAATGTGGGAGCGAGCTTGCTCG
The DNA here is from genome assembly GCF_059492225.1 of Pseudomonas sp. Pseusp10. Classification (NCBI taxonomy): domain Bacteria; kingdom Pseudomonadati; phylum Pseudomonadota; class Gammaproteobacteria; order Pseudomonadales; family Pseudomonadaceae; genus Pseudomonas; species Pseudomonas sp. Pseusp10. The sequence goes on from NZ_CP168528.1 coordinate 499,103, forward strand.
CGATGGCGGACTATCAGGCGACGCGCCTTAAGCGCCAGGAATGAAATGCTTCTGCGCCGTACCACGCGCAATCAGGCGCGAGATGTAATCGAGCTTCTGCGCATCCTGGTCGACAAAGCGGAAGGTCAGTTGCAGCCAGTCGCTGTCGGGCTTCGGTTCGTGAGCCACGACGGCGTGCAGGTAGCCGTTGAGGCGGGCGACTTCGGCGTTGTCGCCCTGCTCCAGGTCCAGCACGGCGCTGTCGAGGATCTGCGGCAAGGTCTCGGTGCGTTTGACCACCAACAGGGCTTCCTTGAGGCTCAAGGCCTTGATCACGCATTGCTGGATGCCGTTCGGCAAACGCAGTTGACCCTGGCCACGGCTACTGGCGGTTGCCGAAGAGGCCGCCGGTGCCTTGACCGGCGGGTTGTTGAGTAAGCCTTTGGACGGTGCGGGTGCGGCCGTTGGCGTGGCGACAGGAGCCTTGCCGCCGGTCAATGCGCTCAGGGAATCGTTACCGAATGCCGGACTCGTTTTGGTCGCGGCTACGTTGATCAAGGCGTCGAGTTTGCCGACCTTGTGCAGCGCCTGCTTGACCTTGGTGATCAGTTGCTCGTTGGTAAACGGCTTGCTGACGTATCCGGATACCCCGGCCTGGATCGCCTGGACGACGTTCTCCTTGTCGCCACGACTGGTCACCATCACGAAGGGCATGGCCTTGAGGTTGTGTTGCTCACGACACCAGGTCAGCAGTTCCAGACCGGACATTTCCGGCATTTCCCAATCGCACAGGACCAGGTCGAATGCTTCCTTTACCAGCATGGCCTGGGCCTTTCTGCCGTTGATCGCGTCTTCGATCCGCATGCCCGGGAAATAATTGCGCAGACACTTCTTCACCAGGTCACGAATGAACGACGCGTCGTCCACGACCAACACACTGACCTTACTCATCCACCACCCCTTTAAAAAATCCCGGCCAGCATACCGCTTTGCTGATGGCACATTGCCAAAACCTTCAGTCACGCCGGACTTTTCGTTCACGGGTGCTGCTTTTCGAATTCGTCAGCCGCAAACAAAAACGCCCGGCCAATAGGCCGGGCGCTTTACTTGGGCAACCTTACTTATCGTCAGTTTTGCCCGGAACATTAGCGGTTTCGCCACTGGTTCCTTCAACTTCTTCCTTCATGCGCTTGAGGCCCAGGTGCCGCACGTCTGTGCCGCGCACCAGGTAAATCACCAGCTCCGAGATGTTGCGCGCGTGGTCGCCGATACGCTCCAGCGAACGCAGTACCCAAATAATGCTCAGAACCCGCGAAATAGAACGCGGGTCTTCCATCATGTAGGTGGCCAGCTCACGCAGGGCGGTCTTGTATTCGCGGTCGATGATCTTGTCGTACTGCGCCACCGACAAGGCCAGCTCGGCGTCGAAACGGGCAAAGGCGTCCAGTGCATCACGGACCATGTTGCGCACCTGGTCGCCGATGTGGCGAACCTCGACGTAACCGCGTGGCGCTTCGCCTTCTTCGCACAGCTGGATGGCACGACGGGCGATCTTGGTCGCTTCGTCACCGATGCGCTCCAGGTCGATCACCGATTTGGAAATGCTGATGATCAGGCGCAGGTCGGACGCTGCCGGCTGACGACGGGCCAGAATGCGCAGGCATTCTTCGTCGATGTTGCGTTCCATCTGGTTGATCTGGTCGTCGATCTCGCGCACCTGCTGGGCCAGGCCGGAGTCGGCCTCGATCAGCGCGGTGACCGCGTCGTTGACCTGCTTCTCGACCAGCCCGCCCATGGCCAGGAGGTGGCTGCGCACTTCCTCCAGTTCGGCGTTGAACTGCTGGGAGATGTGGTGTGTAAGGCCTTCCTTAGAAATCATTGTGTTCGCTCCGCAAAAGCGTTTAACCAAGAGCTGCAAGCTACAAGCTGCAAGCTGTGTTGTGGTGAACTCAAAACCGCATAGCTTCTGACTTGCCGCTTGAAGCTTGCGGCTTGTAGCTGCCTCAACTAGCCATAGCGACCGGTGATGTAGTCTTCGGTCTGCTTCTTCGCCGGATTGGTGAACAGCGTATCGGTGTCACCAAACTCGACCAGCTTGCCCATGTACATGAACGCCGTGTAGTCGGACACCCGCGCGGCCTGCTGCATGTTGTGGGTCACGATCACGATGGTGAACTTGGATTTCAGTTCGTAGATCAGCTCTTCGACTTTCAGCGTGGAGATCGGGTCGAGTGCCGAGCACGGTTCGTCGAGCAACAGCACTTCCGGCTCAACGGCGATGGTGCGGGCAATCACCAGACGCTGCTGCTGACCACCGGACAGGCCCAGTGCCGACTCGTGCAGACGGTCCTTGACCTCGTCCCACAATGCCGCGCCTTTCAAGGCCCACTCGACGGCTTCGTCGAGTACGCGCTTCTTGTTGATGCCCTGGATGCGCAGGCCGTAAACCACGTTTTCGTAGATGGTTTTCGGGAACGGGTTCGGCTTCTGGAACACCATGCCGACGCGACGACGCAGCTCGGCTACGTCTTCGCCCTTGCGGTAGATGTTGCTGCCGTACAGGTTGATCTCGCCTTCGACGCGGCAGCCGTCAACCAGGTCGTTCATGCGGTTGAAGGTACGCAGCAGCGTCGACTTGCCACAGCCGGACGGGCCGATGAAGGCGGTCACGCGCTGTTTCGGGATGTTCATGCTGACGTCGTACAGCGCTTGTTTTTCGCCGTAGAACAGGCTCAGGCCCGGCACTTCGATGGCCACGGTTTCCTGCTCGAGGTTCAGGCTCTGTTTGTCGCGACCCAGCGCCGACATGTTGATGCCGTGGGTATGTGCTTCGTGCTGCATGGGAGGCTCCCTGTGCTAACAAATTCGGTTCGTTTTTTGTAGGAGCCAGCCTGCTGGCGATTCAGGCAACGCGGTGCATTTGTGAAACCGCGGTGATGCCATCGCGAGCAAGCTCGCTCCCACATAGAAATCAGTGCTGCAAATCAGCTATCCAGCGCTTTGTACTTCTCGCGCAGGTGGTTACGGATGTACACCGCCGACAGGTTCAAGGTCGCGATCACCAGCACCAGCAGCAGCGCCGTGGCATACACCAGCGGTCGTGCGGCTTCGACGTTCGGGCTCTGGAAGCCGACGTCATAGATGTGGAAGCCCAGGTGCATGATCTTCTGGTCCAGGTGCAGGTACGGGTAGTTACCGTCCACCGGCAGCGACGGCGCCAGTTTCACCACACCCACCAGCATCAGCGGCGCCACTTCACCCGCGGCGCGAGCGACGGCGAGGATCATGCCGGTCATCATCGCCGGGCTGGCCATCGGCAGCACGATCTTCCACAAGGTTTCAGCCTTGGTCGCGCCGAGGGCCAATGAGCCTTCGCGCACGGTGCGAGGTATCCGCGCCAGGCCTTCTTCGGTGGCTACGATCACCACCGGCACCGCCAGCAGCGCCAGGGTCAACGAAGCCCAGAGCAAGCCCGGTGTGCCGAAAGTCGGTGCCGGCAAGGCTTCGGGGAAGAACAGACGGTCGAGCGAACCACCCAGCACGTAGACGAAGAAGCCCAGACCGAACACGCCGTAAACGATGGCCGGAACGCCCGCCAGGTTATTCACCGCGATGCGGATCACCCGGGTCAGCGCATTCTGCTTGGCGTACTCACGCAGGTACACCGCCGCCAGCACGCCGAACGGGGTCACGATCATCGCCATGATCAGGGTCATCATCACGGTGCCGAAGATGGCCGGGAAGATCCCGCCTTCGGTGTTCGCTTCACGCGGGTCGTCGCTCAGGAACTCCCAGACCTTGCTGAAGTAGAAACCGATCTTGGTGGTCGTACTCATGGCGTTCGGCTGGTAGGCGTGAACCACTTTGCCGATGCCGATTTCGATTTCCTTACCGTTCGCATCACGAGCCGTCAGGCTGTCACGGTTGAACTGCGCATGCAGGTCGCTCAGGCGCGCTTCAACATCCTGATAGCGAGCATTGAGCTCGGCACGCTCCGATTCCATGTCCGCTTGTGCGGTGGCGTCGAGTTTGCCTTCCAGCTCCAGCTTGCGACCGTGCAAGCGGATGCGCTCGAGACCGGCGTTGATCGCGCCGATGTCGGTTTTTTCCAGGTTCTTGAGCTGCGCAGCCAGCTTGTTGACGCGGTCGACACGGGCCTGCAACTCAGGCCATGCGGCTTCGCCTTCAGCGATGACCTTGCCATCCTGCTTGACGTTGACCAGGTAACCGTAGAAGTTGCCCCACTCGCGACGCTCGATCGCCATCAGCTCCGGCGGTGTCGTCTGGTTGGTCAGCCACTCGCCGACGATCCAGGTGAAGTCGTTGCCGTTCAGGTCACGGTTGCCGACCTTGATCAGCTCGCGGGTCATGAACTCCGGGCCTTGATCCGGCACCGGCAAGCCGGCGCTCTTCAAGCGCGCACGGGGCACTTCTTCCTTCTGTACCACTTCGCCGATGACCAGGTGCTGGCCCTGGCCCGGTACGTCGTAGCTGGCGTGGATCAGATCCGCCGGCCAGAAGTGACCCAGGCCGCGCACGGCAATCACTGCCAGCAGGCCAATGGTCATGATGACCGCGATGGACACCGCGCCACCGCTGATCCAGACGCCGGGGGCGCCGCTCTTGAACCATCCATTCAGGGAGTTCTGTTTCACAGACTTCTACCTTTCTTAAAGCGACGAGTATTTCTTGCGCAGACGCTGACGAATCAGTTCTGCGAGGGTGTTCATGACGAAGGTGAACAACAGCAGCACCAGCGCCGAGAGGAACAGCACGCGGTAGTGGCTGCCGCCGACTTCCGACTCCGGCATTTCCACTGCAACGTTGGCCGCCAGGGTGCGCAGGCCTTCGAACAGGTTCATTTCCATGACCGGGGTGTTACCGGTGGCCATCAACACGATCATGGTTTCACCGACCGCACGGCCCATGCCGATCATCAGCGCCGAGAAGATGCCCGGGCTCGCGGTGAGGATTACCACGCGGGTCATGGTCTGCCACGGCGTGGCACCCAGGGCCAGGGAGCCCAGGGTCAGGCCGCGAGGCACGCTGAACACGGCGTCTTCGGCGATGGAATAGATGTTCGGGATAACCGCGAAGCCCATGGCCAGGCCAACCACCAGGGCGTTGCGCTGGTCGTAGGTGATGCCCAGGTCGTGGGAGATCCACATGCGCATGTCACCGCCGAAGAACCAGTTCTCCATGAACGGGCTCATGTACAGCGACAGCCAGCCCACGAACAGGATCACCGGAATCAGCAGCGCACTTTCCCAGCCATCCGGGACTTTCAGGCGGATCGACTCAGGCAGGCGGCTGAAGGTGAAACCGGCGACCAGGATGCCGATCGGCAGCAACATCAGCAGGCTGAAGATGCCCGGCAAGTGCCCTTCCACATACGGCGCGAGGAACAGACCGGCGAAGAAACCGAGGATCACCGTCGGCATCGCTTCCATCAGCTCGATCACCGGTTTGACCTTGCGGCGCATGCCCGGGGCCATGAAGTACGCGGTGTAGATCGCAGCGGCAACGGCCAGTGGAGCGGCCAGCAGCATGGCGTAGAACGCGGCTTTCAGGGTACCGAAGGTCAGCGGCGACAGGCTCAGCTTGGGTTCGAAGTCGGTGTTGGCGGCGGTCGATTGCCAGACGTATTTAGGCTCGTCGTAGTTCTCGTACCAGACCTTGCTCCACAGCGCACTCCACGACACTTCCGGGTGCGGGTTATCGAGCAGCAGCGGATGCAGCTTGCCGCCGGCTTCGACGATCACGCGGTTGGCGCGAGGCGACAGACCGAAAATGCCTTGGCCTTCAGCAACCGGCTCCACCAGCAATGTGCGGTGGGCGGTGCTGTGGAACACGCCAAGCTTGCCGGAAGCGTCGAGGGCAACAAAACCCTTGCGGCGTTCTTCGGCGGTGATTTCAACGATAGGCGTGGTGCCCATCTGGAAGGTGCGGATTTGCTTCAGGCGTTGTTCGCCATCGGGGTCGCGAGCCATGAACCACTGGGCCAGGCCACCTTTGGAGTCACCGATGATCAGCGAAATGCCGCCCACCAGCTGGGTGCTGGCGGTGACTTGCGCTTCACCGTCTTCAAGCAGTTTGTAGCGACCGTTGAGGCTCTTGTCGCGCAGGCTGAACACGTCGGCCTGGGCACGCCCGTTGATCACGTACAACCACTGCTGACGCGGGTCGACAAAGATGTTCTTCACCGGCTCGTTCATCTGCGGCAGGTCGATGCGCTTCTGCTCGTTGGTGACTTCGCCGGTCATCATGTTCTCTTCGCTGGTCAGCGACAGAACATTGAGTTGCGAACCGGTGGCGCCAACCAGCATCAGGGTCGAGTCGTTGGCGTTGAGGCTGACGTGTTCCAGCGCACCGCCGGCTTCGTTCACCGCGATTGGCGCTTCGCCGTACGGGTACTCGACGGCCGGGGTGATGGTTTTCTTGCCATCCGGGTAGCTGACTTTATAGGTGTGACGGAACACCAGGGCCTGGCCGTTGGACAGACCCACCACCACCAACGGGTGACCTGGCTGGTCTTCACCGATGGAGGTCACGGTGGTGCCGGCCGGAATCGACAAATCGACGCGCTTGAGTTCGGCGCCACTGTCGATGTCGAAGAACAATGCCTGGCCCTTGTCGGAAACCCGCATCGCAACCTGGTTTTGTTCTTCCAGAGAGATCATCAGCGGCTTGCCGGCGTCTTGCATCCAGGCTGGCGTGATGGCGTCCTTGGCGGTCAGGCTCGCACCCTGAAACAGGGGCGCGACGACGTAGGCAAGGAAGAAGAAAATCAAGGTGATCGCGCCCAGTACAGCGAGGCCGCCAACGAGGACGTACCAGCGAGTCAGGCGATCTTTGAGCGCGCGAATGCGGCGCTTGCGTTGTAGCTCAGGCGTATTGAAGTCAATTCGCTTGGGGGGATTAGTAGTCATGTTGGAATTGGCCAGATCATTCATGCGCACACCCTAGCGATCCTGTATGACAGAAAGATGACAATGCAGTGACGCAACAAATCCGCCGCTAGCGGTAACCAGCAGTGGATAGAGAATTTGAGGTGTATGGGGGCGGCTCCTGCCGCCCCCATGTGAGTCCGAGGGGTTCACCTCGGACTCAATTTGTTACTTTTTTGCGACTTCAGCGCCGCCTTCCGCCAGACCCAGGTCAGCCAGAGCTTTGGCAGCTACTTTGGCCGGCAGTGGGATGTAACCGTCTTTCACTACAACTTCCTGGCCCTGTTTCGACAGAACCAGTTTCACGAACTCGGCTTCCAGCGGGGCCAGAGGCTTGTTCGGGGCTTTGTTGACGTATACGTACAGGAAGCGGGACAGTGGGTACTTGCCGTTCAGGGCGTTTTCTTCGGTGTCTTCGATGAACTCGGTGCTGCCTTTCTTCGACAGAGCAACGGTTTTCACGCTAGCGGTTTTGTAACCGATACCCGAGTAACCGATGCCGTTCAGCGAGGAGCTGATCGACTGAACGACCGAAGCCGAACCTGGTTGTTCGTTCACGTTAGGCTTGTAGTCGCCTTTGCACAGGGCTTCTTCCTTGAAGTAGCCGTAGGTGCCGGATACCGAGTTACGACCGAACAGTTGAACCGGCTTGTTGGCCAGGTCGCCGGTCACGCCCAGGTCACCCCAGGTTTTGACTTCGGTTTTAGCGCCGCACAGACGAGTGGACGAGAAGATCGCGTCGACCTGTTCCATGGTCAGGTGCTGGATCGGGTTGTCCTTATGGACGAATACAGCCAGGGCGTCCACGGCAACCGGGATAGCGGTTGGCTTGTAGCCGTACTTCTGCTCGAAGGCAGCCAGTTCGGTGTCCTTCATCTTGCGGCTCATCGGGCCCAGGTTGGAGGTGCCTTCAGTCAACGCAGGTGGCGCAGTGGCGGAGCCAGCGGCCTGAATCTGGATGTTTACGTTCGGGTATTCTTTTTTGTAGTTCTCAGCCCAGAGGGTCATGAGGTTGGCCAGGGTGTCGGAACCAACGCTGGACAGGTTGCCCGACACACCAGTGGTCTTGGTGTAGCTCGGGATAGCAGGGTCAACAGCGGCAACCGCATTGGCAGTCGCAACGCCAGCAGCGACAAAAGTCATTGCCGCCATCAAACGCTTCAGTTTCATGCCTTACTCCTAGCAGATAGGGTGTGTTAAGTCGGGGCCAAGTATCAGCAGGCCGTGTGAACACTCTATGGCTGAAATATGACAATTGGATGAATGGCCAGTATTCGGGTTTCTACTGGATGATTCGTGGCGCCCTCAATCGTGAGCAGGCTCGCTCCTACAGTTGAAATGCATTCCAAATGTGGGAGCGAGCCTGCTCGCGATTGGGCCGGTACAGACGATAAAAAAGTCGAGATCAACGACCCTTCTTCCAGAGATAAGCCCCCACCAGAATCCCGACACCACAGAGCACCGCCACATAATAGGCAGGCCCCATCGCGCTTTCCTTGAGCAACAGGCTGACGATCATGGGTGTCAGGCCGCCGAAAATGGCGTAGGCCACGTTGTAGGAGAACGACAAGCCACTGAATCTCACTACTGGCGGGAAAGCCTTGACCATCACGTAGGGCACCGCGCCGATGGTGCCGACCAGCAGACCGGTCACCGCGTACATCGGAAACAGCCAGTCGGGATGATCGGCCAGGCTGTGATAGAAGGTCCAGGAACTGGCCAGCAACGCCGTGCAGCCAAGGACGAAGACTCGCCCCGCGCCGAAGCGATCCGCCAGTGCGCCAGCGATGATGCAACCAAAACTCAGGAACACGATCGCCACGCTGTTCGCCTGCAGGGACGTTGTTGGCGAGAAGTGATAGACCGTCTGCAACACAGTTGGCGTCATCAGGATCAACACCACGATGGCAGCGGACAACAACCAGGTCAGCAGCATCGAAATGGCGATGGCGCCACGATGGTCACGCAGCACCGCACGCAACGGCACTTCTTCAGCCAGGGCTTTGCGTAGTTGCAGTTCGGCGAACACCGGGGTTTCGTGCAGCCAGCGACGCAGGTACACCGCGAACAGGCCGAACACGCCACCCAGCAGGAACGGGATACGCCAGGCGTAATCCGCCACTTCCACCGGGGTATAAATGCTGTTGATCGCCGTGGCGACCAGGGAGCCTAAAAGGATGCCCGCCGTCAGGCCGCTGGTCAGGGTGCCACAGGCATAACCGACATGACGTTGCGGAACGTGTTCGGAAACGAAGACCCACGCTCCCGGCACTTCACCGCCAATGGCCGCGCCCTGAATCACCCGCATCAACAGCAGCAGGATCGGTGCCCACATTCCAATCTGCGCATAGGTCGGCAACAAACCCATGATCAGCGTCGGCACCGCCATCATGAAAATGCTCAGGGTGAACATTTTCTTGCGACCCAGCAGGTCGCCGAAGTGCGCCATCACGATGCCGCCCAGCGGCCGTGCCAGGTAGCCGGCGGCGAAGATGCCGAAGGTCTGCATCAGGCGTAGCCACTCGGGCATGTCCGCCGGGAAGAACAGCTTGCCCACCACCGTGGCGAAGAACACGAAAATGATGAAGTCGTAGAACTCCAGCGCGCCGCCCAGGGCAGACAGCGATAGAGTCTTGTAATCGTTGCGGGTCAGCGGACGTGCGGGTTGGTCTGGCTGCGCGATGCTCGAGGGCGCTGTGGTCATGGCAAGGGCTTCTCTTATAGTCGGATCTGCAACCTCAACAACGCTGGCTGAGGTTTGGGCAGGTCCGGCACGATAGCAAATTGTTCGAAAAAGCACATAGAGGTGCGTTTTTGACGGTCAAAATGAGAACCGGACGGTCGTCGCGGAGTCTACTGACCGATATACTCAAAGCCTGCACCGGTTTTTGAGGGGTTGCTGTGCGAAAGCGCCTGTCAGGTTCATAGGCGATTTCGCAGAGTTTCCCTTTAGGCGCCTTATGGAAAACGTGACGAACGTAGTATGTTCGGTGCTGAATCGTTTTTCCCGAAGACGGCTACCACCAGCAATACCAACGAAGAGTCACGGGTCAGAGGCCCCCCGGCATGATAGAGCTCGAACAAGAAGATCCGATCCCGCAAGGCGACCTGGCCCTGCAAATCACCGCACTTCCTCGCGAAACCAACGGCTTTGGCGATATTTTCGGCGGCTGGCTGGTGGCGCAGATGGATTTGGCAGGCACCGCGATGGCCAGCAAGGTCGCCGGTGGACGCGTTGCCACCGTTGCGATCGACCGCATGGCCTTTCTGGTTCCGGTGGCGGTGGGCGCTCAGCTCTCCTTTTATACCCAAGCCCTGGAAATCGGCCGCAGCTCGATCAAGATGATGGTCGAGGTCTGGAGCGACGATCCGTTGTCCAGCGAGTGGCGTAAAGTAACCGAAGCGGTGTTTGTGTTCGTTGCCATCGACGGCAGCGGCCGCACCCGTTCGGTTCCGCCCAGGGCTCGATAAAGAGCTTCTAAACCTGGTAGCCGTTTTGCGGTCGATAGTCGTCCACGTTACTGATCGAGAGCTGTCCCATGAGCACGCCCAATGTTGAAGCCGTAAAACTGGATGAACTGAACTGCTGGCGTATCCGCCACGGGCAGGCCGAATTACTGGTGGCCCAGCAAGGTGCGCACATCCTCAGTTATCAACTGACCGGCCAACCGCCGCTGATCTGGCTCAACGACGAGGCCGTGTTCAAGACCGGCAAGAGCATCCGTGCCGGCGTGCCGGTGTGCTGGCCGTGGTTCGGCAACTTTGCGCGCAACCCGCAAAGCGTGCAGGCGATGCGTGTCAGCGGTGAAGCGCCGTCGGCTCACGGCTTCGTGCGAGCGATGGATTGGGAACTGGGCGGCATCGAAGCCGAAGGCGAAAGCCTGAAGGTCGAATTCCTCCTGCCCTACCCCGAAGGTGGCTTTCCCGGCTGGCCGCACCAGGTGGATTTGACGCTGAGCATCCGCCTCGACGAGCAATTGCACATCCATCTGACCAGCCACAACCGGGGTTCTGGAACCGTCAGCATCAGCCAGGCGCTGCACAGCTACTTTGCCGTCAGCGATGTGCGCGACGTGCACGTCGAAGGTGTGGACGGCCTCAACTACATCGAAACCCTGGACAACTGGAAAACCGTGACCCAGACCGGTGATCTGCGTTTTACCGGCGAGACCGATCGCATCTACCTCGACGTCCCGCCGCAGTTGAGCATCGTCGATCCGGCCTGGGAGCGACGCATCGTACTGACCAGCAGCGGATCGCGTACGGCGGTGATCTGGAACCCGTGGATCGACCGCGCCGCCGCGTTCAGCGACATGGCCGACGACGGCTGGCAGCGCATGCTGTGCATCGAGACGGCGAACGTGATGGACGATGTGGTGAACCTGAAACCAGGGGCGAGCCATACCCTGGGTGTGAGTATCGGCAGCAAACCGCTCTAAACAACACCACGAAAACAATGTGGGAGCGGGCTTGCTCGCGAAGGGGCCATAACATTCAACATCATCGTTGCCTGTTACACCGCCTTCGTCGGAACGCCGCCCGGAGCAAGCCCGCTCCCACATTTGAATCTCTACAAGTCTGATTCTTTTACTACTCTGACTTTCTCCGCATCCAGCGCATATGCCGCATCAGCCAGGTCATTGCTGACCTTCTCGATTTTCAGCGTGCCGGTGACCCACAGCGGTGTGTAGATGTCGTTCAGCTTCAGGCCCTTTGGATAGCGCACCAGCACCAGCTGATTGGGCGGTGGCGGCGGTACGTGAATGCAGGCGCCCGGGTACGGCACCAGGAAGAACAACGTACTGCGACCCTTGGCGTCGGACTCCAACGGCACTGGGTAACCGCCAATGCGGATGTTCTTGTCGTTCATCGACGCAACGGTCTTGGTCGAGTACATCACCGCCGGCAAGCCTTTGGCCTGCTTCATCCCACCCTTGTCGGTGAAAGTGCCATTGGCTTCGGGGGAGTTGTGGTCGATTTCGGGCATGGCCTCGAGGGCTTTCTGGTCCGACTTGGGCATCAATTCGAGCCAGTCGGTTTCCGGCAGTTCGCCGGCATGGGCAAGGCCCGAACCCAATAAAACAAGAGTCAACAAAAGACGGCGCATGAAGGTGCTCGGTAAAGGGAAGAACAGGAAACGCCGAGCATTCTAGCCCTCCCGACCGGTTTGGCGGAGAGGGCTTTGTCGCCTGGATCAGTTCTTTTTGATCAGCCCGTAGATCACCAGCAACACAATGGCACCCACCAACGCACCGATGAAGCCTGCGCCCTGGCCGGCCTGATAGATACCCACGGCTTGACCGCCGTAAGTGGCCGCCAGCGAACCGCCGATACCGAGCAGGATTGTCATGATCCAGCCCATGCTGTCATCGCCCGGTTTCAGGAACCGCGCCAGCAGGCCGACGATCAAGCCGATAAAGATGGTTCCGATAATTCCCATGGCATTTCCCTCTGATTGATTGGCTATAGCCTAGCCAGACTTTGGCATCCTGCCATGAGAGAACGGCGGTCCCTGAATGGTTCCGCCGCTGCCACATGAAACTATTCGGCGATGAGCGCTTCGACCTTTAGGATCTGCGCAGCCAGCGTCTCGCGGTCCGCACAACGCAGGTTGGCGTGCCCGACCTTGCGGCCGACCTTGAACGCCTTGCCGTAGTGATGCAGATGGCAATCGGCGATGGCCAGGACTTTCTCGGCGTCCGGCACTTTACCGATGAAGTTGAGCATCGCGCTTTCGCCGACCTTGGCGGTCGAACCCAGCGGCAAACCGGCAACGGCCCGCAGGTGGTTTTCGAATTGGCTGCACTCGGTGCCCTCGGTGGTCCAGTGCCCGGAGTTGTGCACGCGCGGGGCGATTTCGTTAGCCTTGAGGCCACCGTCGACTTCGAAGAATTCGAACGCCATCACGCCGACGTAATCCAGCTGCTTGAGCACACGGCTGGAGTAATCTTCGGCCAGGGCTTGCAACGGGTGGTCGGTGCTGGCCACGGACAGCTTGAGGATGCCGCTGTCGTGGGTGTTGTGCACCAGCGGATAGAAGCGGGTTTCACCGTCGCGGGCACGCACGGCAATCAGCGAGACTTCACCGGTGAACGGCACGAAGCCTTCCAGCAGGCAGGCGACGCTGCCCAGCTCGGCGAAGGTGCCGACCACATCTTGAGGGGTGCGCAGGACTTTCTGACCCTTGCCGTCGTAACCCAGGGTACGGGTCTTCAGCACCGCCGGCAGACCGATGGAAGCCACGGCGGCGTCCAGATCGGCCTGGGACTGGATGTCAGCGAACGCCGGAGTAGGAATCCCCAAGTCCTTGAACATGCTCTTCTCGAACCAGCGATCGCGGGCGATGCGCAGGGCTTCGGCGCTCGGGTAGACCGGGACGAATTGCGACAGGAAGGCCACAGTCTCGGCCGGGACGCTTTCAAACTCGAAGGTCACCAGATCGACTTCATCGGCCAGCTGACGCAGGTGATCCTGGTCGCCGTAATCGGCGCGCAGATGTTCGCCCAATGCAGCAGCACAAGCGTCCGGAGCCGGGTCCAGAAAAGCGAAGTTCATGCCCAGCGGAGTGCCCGCCAGCGCCAACATGCGACCCAACTGGCCGCCACCGATTACACCGATCTTCATCGTCAACAACCTCAGGCGATGCGTGGGTCTGGATTTTCCAGGACGCTGTCTGTCTGCTCAGCACGGAAGGTTTTCAGCACCGCGTGGAACTGCGGGTGCTTGGCGCCAAGGATACTCGCCGACAACAGCGCGGCGTTGATCGCACCGGCCTTGCCGATGGCCAGGGTGGCAACAGGAATGCCCGCAGGCATCTGCACAATGGAGAGCAGCGAATCAACGCCCGAGAGCATGGCCGACTGAACCGGCACGCCCAGCACCGGCAAGTGGGTCTTGGCTGCACACATGCCTGGCAAGTGGGCCGCGCCGCCAGCACCGGCGATGATCACCTCGATGCCTCGTGCTTCGGCCTCTTCGGCGTACTGGAACAGCAGGTCCGGGGTGCGGTGGGCAGAAACCACTTTCACCTCGTAGGGGATGCCGAGCTTTTCCAGCATATCGGCGGTGTGGCTAAGGGTGGACCAATCGGACTTGGAGCCCATGATCACGCCAACCAGTGCACTCATCGTCGTGCCTCTTCTCTCTGGGCGCCCGCAGGCGCATCAAAAAACAACAAGCCACGCAGGATGCGTGGCTTGATTGTACGAATTATGGCCGGGGCGAACCGGCCGAAGGCCGCGCAGTATACCGCAATACGGCAGATAAACAGCCCCCTTGCGACCAGCTGTCGTTTACTACTAAACGGCACCTTTATTGACTTGAGAATCAAGAATTCCTCAAAAACATTAAGGGACTTTAAATGATCAACTTCCGTAAATTTATAAATTCTCACTTCAGAAATAAAATATAAAACACTCCATAAGTTGCTATTGAATGATGATGATATATATAGCGCGACATTAGAAGACTTATTTGCACAGAACCTCGTTCTTATTTACTTACAGCAACGAGCTATTTAATTGGCGCCCAACGCCACTTTTCAAAACCATAGGAATGTCTCCCATGCCACGCCCACTAGTGCTGATTGTTATTATTCATAAAGATTTATCAGATCATGATTTCGACGATATTTACGAAAACCATTTCAAATGGTTGAAAACGGAATTCGAAACGCTCTCCGGCAGACCATTCGGGATGGTTTTCGTACAAGCTGCGGACTCACGGCGCCTCGGAGACCACAGTTATAAAGTAGACACACCTGACCACGCTCTCTATTCCTGGCAACTAAAAGTCGACGAATATTTAAATTTCTACCCCGACGACGACTACGACCATTACACCCAAAAGTTTCTTCTGCTCACACGTGACAACCTCAGCAGTACCGTTGCAGGGATTGCAGCTCAAACCGGCAACTGTGCAATTGCATCGATTAACGGCGACCAGACGCCAGCTCATGAAGTGGGTCACATGTTCGGGGCAGAACATGAGGACTTCGAGGTTTACTACAACGGCTGGTGGGACGAAACCATCATGGTATCTGGTTCGCTTGAATCGTCTCTCAGAGGAAATGCCAAGCGTTTCAGCGACAGAAACAGGGAAAACATCCGCAAGTATCTCGAAGAACACGCTTGAACCATGTTGAATCATGCGGCAGCGAGGAGCGAAAAAAACATGGATTTCGCTCTTCGCGGGCCGTCAAGCGGTAGAACCCGCTGCCCCGCCCTCCAATTTGCGCCACAACAACCGCACGTTGGCCTTGCGTACCAGTGCGCAGCGATACAAGCGGATCTCCAGCGGCACATGCCATTGCGGGCCGCCGCATACCACCAGTTCACCGCGCGCCAGCTCGGCACGCACGCTGAGCTGGGGTACCCAGGCAATGCCCAGGCCTTCCAGGGCCATGCTTTTCAGGCTGTCGGCCATGGCGGTTTCGTAGATCGTGGTAAACCGCAGTTGACGCTGGCGCAACAAACCATTCACCGAACGCCCGAGAAACGCACCGGCGCTGTACGCCAGCAGCGGTACGCTGCCTTCGCCTTCCAGATCGAACAGCGGTTTGCCATCGGCGTCCGCCGCGCAGACCGGCAGCATTTCGGTGTGGCCAAGGTGCAGCGACGGGAAAATTTCCGGGTCCATCTGCATCGCCGCGTCCGGGTCGTAGAACGCCAGCATCAGATCGCAGCCGCCTTCACGCAAGGCATGCACGGCGTCACCAACGTTGGTCGCGACCAGTCGCGTTGCGATGTTCAAGCCTTCGTTGCGCAATTGCGCGATCCAGCGCGGGAAAAAACCCAGCGCCAACGAGTGAGCGGCGGCGACCTGCATCACCTCGCCCTGCCCGCCTTCCAGATGATGGAGATGGCGCAGCACTTCGCCAAGCTGTTCGACCACGGTGCGCGCAGTGACCAGAAACAATTGCCCTGCCGCCGTCAGCTCGACCGGCGTGCGTGAACGGTTGACCAAAGTCAGTCCCAACGCGGCTTCGAGGCTGCGGATCCGTCGGCTGAAGGCCGGTTGGGTCACGAAGCGTCGTTCCGCGGCCTGGGAGAAGCTGCGGGTGGCGGCCAGGGCACTGAAGTCCTCAAGCCATTTACTTTCCAGATTCATCACGTCCTCCCGGACACGCACCAATTTAGGTCGCACGCTTGCCGTCAACGCGGCGTCACACGGGCATTATGCCGAATGTGCATAGGCTAGTGTTTAACAGCATTGGCCCAAAATTTCGCACAAGCCTAGCATTCACAGCGTTCCGGCACAGACCGGGTCCATATTGAGATGATTTCTATCATGTCCTCCGCTGCATCATTCCGCACAGAAAATGACCTGCTTGGCGCCCTCGAAGTACCGGCTCAAGCGTATTACGGTATCCAGACCCTGCGAGCGGTGAATAATTTCCGCCTTTCGGGCGTTCCGATTTCGCACTACCCGAAACTGGTTGTCGGTCTGGCCATGGTCAAACAGGCCGCTGCTGACGCCAACCGTGAGTTGGGTCACCTGAGCGAAGCCAAGCACGCTGCCATCAGCGAAGCCTGTGCACGTCTGATCCGCGGCGACTTCCACGAAGAGTTCGTGGTGGACATGATTCAAGGCGGTGCTGGCACTTCGACCAACATGAATGCCAACGAAGTGATCGCCAACATCGCGCTGGAGGCCATGGGCCACCAGAAAGGCGAATACCAGTACCTGCACCCGAACGACGACGTGAACATGGCGCAGTCGACCAACGACGCCTACCCGACGGCGATCCGTCTGGGTCTGTTGCTCGGTCACGATGCCCTGCTCGCCAGCCTCGACAGCCTGATTCAGGCGTTCGCGGCCAAGGGTGAAGAATTCAACCACGTCCTGAAGATGGGTCGTACCCAGCTGCAAGACGCCGTGCCGATGACCCTGGGTCAAGAGTTCCGTGCTTTCGCCACCACCATGGGCGAAGACCTGGCCCGTCTGAAGACGCTGGCCCCGGAACTGCTGACTGAAGTGAACCTGGGCGGCACCGCGATCGGCACCGGCATCAACGCCGACCCGCGCTATCAGGCCTTGGCTGTACAGCGCCTGGCCCTGATCAGCGGTCAGCCGCTGGTTCCGGCCGCCGACCTGATCGAAGCTACCTCCGACATGGGCGCCTTCGTGCTGTTCTCCGGCATGCTCAAGCGCACTGCGGTCAAGCTGTCGAAGATCTGCAACGACCTGCGCCTGCTCTCCAGCGGCCCACGCACCGGCATCAACGAAATCAACCTGCCGGCACGTCAGCCAGGCAGCTCGATCATGCCAGGCAAGGTCAACCCGGTTATTCCGGAAGCCGTTAACCAGGTGGCCTTCCAGGTCATCGGTAACGATCTGGCGCTGACCATGGCGGCCGAAGGCGGCCAGCTGCAACTGAACGTGATGGAACCGCTGATCGCTTTCAAGATCCTCGATTCGATCCGCCTGCTGCAACGCGCCATGGACATGCTGCGCGAGCACTGCATCGTCGGCATCACCGCCAACGAAGCCCGCTGCCGTGAACTGGTCGAGCACTCGATCGGTCTGGTTACCGCACTGAACCCGTACATCGGCTACAAAAACGCCACCCGCATCGCCCGTATCGCCCTCGAAAGCGGCCGCGGCGTGCTGGAACTGGTGCGCGAAGAAGGCCTGCTCGACGAAGCCATGCTCGCCGACATCCTGCGCCCGGAAAACATGATTGCTCCGCGTCTGGTGCCTCTGAAGGCATAACCCGACGCGTTACCCGTAGCACCGCTCACCAGGTCGAGGGACTAGACACCTCTCACCTTTTGAGGGCTTGGAGATCACTCTCCAGGCCCTTTTTTTTAACTGTTTGATCCTGAGAACCGTATGTCTGGGGACTGACCAATGTGGGAGCGGGCTTGCCCGCGAAGGCGGCGGCACATTCAACAATGATGTGTCTGATAGATCGCTTTCGCGAGCAAGCCCACTCCCACCAAGAGCAGCTCCCACATAGCCTGACAGCAAAAATGTCAGGTGTTTCAAAGCCTTCGTTTCACCGCTTGCACCACAACCGTGCAGACGGACGGCACTGTCATCGGTATAGTGCCGCCCCTCTTCGCGTGAGCGGTCGTCGGTAGCGAGGCCACAACCCATGCGAAACCCGAACTAATAACAAACCCGCGATATGAAACCGGGACGAACTTCGTACCGCCCGTTGTGCCGTGCGCCAAGGGGTGTAACTCGATGTGTCTGTCCGGCCAACATTTGCCTACACAAAAAACAGCGAGGAATAATCCATGCTCGAAGTCATTAACGACTTCCTCTCAGGGAAAGTACTGATCGTGCTCATTGTCGGGCTCGGTAGCTACTTCACGATCCGCTCGCGTTTCGTTCAATTGCGTCACTTCTTCCACATGTTCGCGGTGTTCCGCGACAGCCTCAAAAGCAGCGCCGGACAACTCAGTTCGTTTCAGGCCCTGATGCTCAGCCTCGCCGGCCGTGTCGGTGCGGGCAACATCGCCGGTGTCGGCATCGCCGTGACCCTCGGCGGCCCCGGTGCCGTGTTCTGGATGTGGGTGACCGCACTGGTCGGCATGTCCAGCAGCTTCTTCGAATGCTCCCTCGGCCAGCTCTACAAGCGCTGCGATTCCGAAGGCCAATTCCGTGGCGGCCCGTCCTATTACATCCAGTACGGCCTGCAAAAACGCTGGCTGGGAATGATCATGGCATTCCTGCTGTTGATCACTTTCGGCTTCGCCTTCAACGGCCTGCAATCCCATGCTGTGACCCACTCGCTGAACAACGCGTTCGGCCTCGACACCACCTACACCGGCATCGGCCTGGCCGTGTTGTTGGGCCTGGTGTTCATTGGCGGGATCAAGCGCATCGCCAAGGTCGCTGACCTGTTGGTGCCGGTGAAAACCCTGGTGTACATCGGCGTGACCATCTACGTGATCGTGCTGCAGTTTGATCAGGTGCCGGGCATGCTGATGACCATCGTCAAAAGCGCCTTCGGCCTGGATCAAGCGTTCGGTGGCCTGATTGGCAGCGCCATCATCATGGGTGTGAAGCGTGGCGTGTTCGCCAACGAAGCGGGCCTGGGCAGTGCGCCGAACGTGGCGGCGGTGGCGGCGGTCGAACACCCGGTGGCGCAAGGCGTGGTTCAAGCGTTCAGCGTGTTCCTCGATACCTTCGTGATCTGCACCTGCACCGCGTTGCTGATCCTGCTCTCCGGTTTTTACACCCCGGGCTTCGAGGGCGACGGCATTGCCCTGACCCAGAACTCGCTGGCCGCCGTGGTCGGTGACTGGGGCCGGATGTTCATCTCCGTGGCACTGGCGTTGTTCGTGTTCACCTCGATCCTCTACAACTACTACCTGGGCGAGAGCAACCTGCGCTTTTTGATCGGCGAAAACCGCAAGGCACTGATGGGCTATCGCGCGCTGGTACTGGTGCTGATTTTCTGGGGTGCCATCGAAAACCTCGGCACCGTGTTCGCCTTCGCCGACATCACCATGACCATGCTCGCGTTCGTCAACCTGATCGCGCTGTTCCTGCTGTTCAAGGTCGGTATGCGCATCCTGCGTGACTACGATGACCAGCGCGCCGCCGGGATCAAGACCCCGGTGTTCGACTCCGCCAGGTTCCCGGATCTGGATCTGGATCGCCAGGCCTGGCCGGCCAATCCCCCTGCCGCTGCCGGCAAGACTGAGGTTGAGCCGCAAGGTGTACCCGCAGCGCAACGCTGACAGGTGAATGACGGGCGCATCTCGCGCGCCCGTCAGTTAAAGTTCGAAAAACTGTGGGAGCGAGCTTGCTCGCGATGGCGCACTGTCAGTCAACATAGCGATGTCTGACATACCGCTATCGCGAGCAAGCTCGCTCCCACAGGAACTCTTCCTCTCGGAGAATCTTCATGAATTTGTCGACCTATCCTGCCGCCCAGCACGTCATGGTGCTCTACACCGGCGGCACCATCGGCATGCAGGCCAGCGCCCATGGCCTGGCCCCGGCGTCCGGTTTCGAAGCGCGGATGCGTGACTACCTGCACAGCCAACCCGAGCTGGTGGTGCCGCAGTGGCGCTTTCGTGAGATGTCACCGCTGATCGACAGCGCGAACATGACTCCTGCGTATTGGCAGCAACTGCGTGAAGCGGTAGTCGACGCTGTGGATGTGCAGGGCTGCGACAGCGTGTTGATCCTGCATGGCACCGACACTCTGGCCTACAGCGCCGCCGCCATGAGCTTCCAGTTGCTCGGCCTGCATGCCCGCGTGTGCTTCACCGGCTCGATGTTGCCGGCCGGTGTGACCGACAGCGATGCCTGGGAAAACCTCAGTGGCGCACTGGTCGCCTTGGGCCAAGGCCTGGCGCCGGGCGTGCATCTGTACTTCCACGGCGAACTGCTGGACCCGACCCGTTGCGCGAAGGTACGCAGTTTTGGCCGTCATCCGTTCAAGCGCCTGGAGCGTCAGGGTGGCGGAGTGAAGGCGACTTCGGTTGCGTCGCAGCTGAACTACAACCAGCCCAGGCAATTGGCCAACGTCGCGGTGCTGCCGCTGTTTCCCGGCATCAGCGCCGAGGTGCTGGATGGTTTGCTCGACAGCGGCATTCAGGGCCTGGTACTGGAGTGTTACGGCAGCGGCACCGGGCCGAGTGACAACCCCGGGTTTCTCGCCAGCCTCGGCCGTGCGCGCGACAATGGCGTGGTGGTGGTCGCGGTGACGCAGTGCCATGAAGGCGGCGTCAAGCTGGACGTGTACGAGGCTGGCAGTCGCTTGCGTGGCGTTGGGGTGTTGTCCGGTGGCGGCATGACCCGTGAGGCGGCGTTTGGCAAGTTGCATGGGTTGCTGGGTGCAGGGCTTGATCCGCAAGAAGTCCGTCAACTCGTTGAACTCGACCTTTGCGGCGAGTTGAGCTGACAAAACACAAAACCTGTGGGAGCGAGCTTGCTCGCGATAGCGGTAGTTCATTCATCCTTTGTATGGACTGACCAGACGCCATCGCGAGCAAGCTCGCTCCCACTGGGACATCACCAGTCTTGCTCGTCCGGCATACAACTTGCTCCGCATTCCAGCTATCCCAAGGCTGGAAGTCCTTATGCTCCACTCCCACCTCACCACGCTCAACGCGGTCTCCCTGGTACTCGACGCCTTCAAGGTCGAAGGCTTGTCCAGCGAAGCGCTGCTGGCCGGTAGCGGCATCAGTGCGGCGGATCTGAACCGTGCCGACACGCGCATCACCACCAATCAGGAGATGCAGGTCTGCGCCAACGCCGTTGCCCTCAAGCGTGACATCGGCCTGGAACTGGGCCGGCGGATGCACGTTTCCTGCTACGGCATGCTCGGTTACGCCCTGCTCACCAGTGCCACCTTCGGTGACGCTTTGCGTCTGGCGATGCGCTATCCGGCGCTGCTGGGAACACTTTTCGAGTTGAGCCTGGAAGACGATGGCGAGCGCATCTGGTTCGCCGCCGCCGATTACCGCGAGAGCCCGGCCATGGCAGTATTCAACGCCGAGTTCTGCCTGGTGTCGTTGAAGGTCACCTGCGACGACCTGCTCGGCCATCCCCTGCCCTTGCTCGGCGCACGCTTCGAACATGCCGCGCCCGACTACGAATCAAGCTACGCCGAACACTTCAACTGCCCTTTGCACTTCGGCGCGCGTAACAATGCCTTCGCCTTCGACAAGCGCTGGCTCGACCAGCCACTGCCGCTGGCCGATGTCATCACCCATCAAGCCATGGCCGAACGCTGCCGCAAACAGAACATCGAGTTCACCGGGCGCCAGGCGTGGCTGGGACGGATCCGCCAATTGCTCAGCGCGCAATTGAATGCGGCACCGGGGCTGGAGGGGCTGGCCGAGCAAATGAACTGTTCGGCGCGGACCTTGCGCCGGCATCTCAAGGACATGGGTTGCAGCTATCAGGAGCTGCTCGACGAACTGCGCTTTGAGCAGGCCAAGCAAATGCTTTGCGAGGATCAATTGCCGATCTATCAGATTGCCGAAGCGTTGGGCTTCAGCGAGACCGCGAGTTTTCGCCATGCCTTTGTACGCTGGAGTGGTGTGGCGCCGAGTCAGTTCAGGCCACACGGCTAACCCTGTGGGAGCGGGCTTGCCCGCGAAGAGGCCAGTACAACTGATACATCTCCATTGGCTGGAACACCGCTTTCGCGGGCAAGCCCGCTCCCACAGGTTTAACATTTCATGTACTCACCTGGAACTCAGCCGTGCAAGTAAGGGGCGAATTTCGGTCAAATGTTTTGGCCATTTCGATCCCCTTTTGGCCTTTCCTGCCGTTCTCCTAAACCGTCTGCACCGCAAGACTGTGTGCAACCGAACCAGCCTGCGGAGAACAAGAAAATGCTGACGATCTACTCGGACGATCACCACCTGCACCACGGCCGTTGCGAACTTATCGACGGACAACTCAAGCCCTGCTTCGAGATGCCATCCCGGGCCGATCATGTGCTGGCACGGGTGCAGAAACAAAACCTGGGCCCGGTCGAAGCGCCGAAGGATTTCGGCCTCGGGCCGATCGAGCGCATTCACAGCCACGACTACCTCGACTTCTTCAAAGGCGCCTGGGCCCGCTGGACCGAGTTCAACACTGACGGTGACTTGCTGCCCTACACCTGGCCCGCCCGTACCTTGCGCCAGATCAAACCGACTAGCCTGCACGGTCAACTCGGCTATTACAGTTTCGACGGCGGCGCGCCAATCACCGCCGGCACCTGGCAAGCGGCGTACAGCGCGGCGCAAGTGGCATTGACCGCCCAAGCAGAAATTCAACGCGGCGCCCACAGCGCCTTCGCCCTCTGCCGTCCACCGGGACACCACGCCGCTGGCGACTTGATGGGCGGTTATTGTTACCTCAACAACGCCGCCATCGCCGCCCAGGCATTCCTCGATCAGGGCCACAAAAAGGTCGCGATCCTCGATGTCGATTACCACCACGGCAACGGCACCCAATCGATTTTCTACGAACGCAGCGACGTGCTGTTCACGTCGATCCACGGCCATCCGGAAGCCGAGTTTCCGTTCTTCCTCGGCTATGAAGATGAGCTGGGCGAAGGCGCCGGTGAAGGTTTCAACTTCAACTACCCATTACCCGCCGGCAGCGGCTGGGACGCCTGGAGTGCTGCACTGGAACAGGCCTGCAAAGAGATCGAAAACTACGGTGCCGACATCATCGTCGTGTCCCTGGGCGTCGATACCTTCAAGGACGACCCGATCTCGCAATTCAAGCTCGACAGCCCGGACTACCTGGCCATGGGCAAGCGCATCGCGAAGCTCGGCGTGCCGACGCTTTTCGTGATGGAAGGCGGTTACGCGGTCGAAGAAATCGGCATCAACGCCGTGAACGTTCTCGAAGGTTTTGAAAGCGCTCGATGAGGAATTAGAACAATGAAAAGGCTCAAGCGTTTTATCGTGCCTGCCCTGAGTGCAATGGTGCTCAGCGGTGCCGTGCACGCGGAAGAACGAACGTTGCGCGTCTACAACTGGTTCGACTACATCACCCCCAAGGCCCTGGAAGACTTCAAGGCGCAGAACACTCAGACCAAACTGGTCTACGACATCTTCGACACCAACGAAGCGCTGGAAGCCAAACTGCTGACCGGCAACTCCGGCTACGATGTGGTGGTGCCGTCCAACGTGTTCCTCGCCAAGCAGATCGAAGCGGGTGTATTCCAGCCCCTGGACCGCAGCAAACTGCCGAACTGGAACCACCTCGACCCCAAGCTGATGAAGCTGATCGAGGCCAACGACCCGGGCAACAAATTCGCCGTGCCGTACATGTACGGAACCATCCTGATCGGCTTCAACCCGGACAAGGTCAAGGCCGTGCTCGGCGACAACGCACCAGTGGACAGCTGGGACCTGATCTTCAAGGAAGAGAACATCAGCAAGCTCAAGCAGTGCGGCGTCGCTCTTCTCGACTCGCCGTCGGAGATCCTGCCGCTGGCCCTGCAACACCTTGGCCTGGACCCCAACAGCAAAAAGCCTGCGGACTACGACAAGGCTGAAGCGCTGCTGATGAAGATCCGTCCGTACATCACCTACTTCCACTCGTCCAAGTACATGGCCGACATTGCCAACGGTGACATCTGCGTCGCGGTCGGTTATTCCGGCAGCTTCTCGCAAGCTGCCAACCGAGCCAAGGAAGCCAAGAACGGTGTGGTCGTCGACATGCGTTTGCCGAAAGAAGGCGCGCCGATCTGGTTCGACATGCTCGCCATCCCCAAGGGTGCGAAAAATCCGGAAGACGCCTACACCTTCGTCAACTACCTGCTGCAACCCCAGGTGATTGCGCCGGTCAGTGACTTCGTCGGCTACCCGAACCCGAACAAGGACGCCACGGAAATGGTCGACCCGGCGATCCGCAACAACCCGAACCTGTACCCGACCGACACGGCGATGGGCACGCTCTACACCCTGCAGCCATTGCCCCGCGATGCCGAACGTGCGCGGACCCGGGCCTGGACCAAGATCAAGTCCGGGACCTGATAACCGCGTCGTTCCCGTCATCATCTAGACCTGCGTTTACGCAGGTCTTTTTTTGCCCGCGCTTCAGCCGGTACGCCACACCGCCCGCAACCGTTGCAGTGCCGCCTCGATTGCCTTTTCGGGTACCGCGGCAAAGCCCAACACCAGACCGGCGCGTTGATCCATCGGGGGGGTGGATTGCGGCAGCCAATAACTGCTCAAACCGTTGATCTCGACATCGACGCTGTTCGCCAGTTCGATCAGCTCACGCTCGCGCGCCACGCTCTCGACAGGCACGGTCATGTGCAGTCCGGCGGCAATCGTGGGTAACTGGCCGACACCGGGAATATCCCGCGGCCAACCGCTGAGCAAAGTATTGCGCCGACTCAATGCCGCACGCCGCATGCGGCGGATATGCCGCTGGAAGTGCCCGGCCGCCATGAATTCGGCCATCACCGCCTGGGTACTGACCTCGGAATGGCGTACGTCCACGGCACGGCGTTGGGCAAACGCCTGCACCAGCCCTGCCGGCAATACCAGGTAACCCAGGCGTAACGCCGGAAACGCCACTTTGCCGAACGTGCCGACGTAGAGCACCCGGCCTTGCTGATCCAGTGCCGCCAAAGGCGCCAGCGGCGCACCGCTGTAGCGGTACTCGCCATCATAGTCATCCTCGACGATCCAGCCCTGCGTGCGTTCGGCCCAGGCCAGCAACTCCAGGCGGCGAGCCAGGCTCATCACCACCCCGGTGGGGTACTGATGGGACGGTGTGACGTAGGTCAGACGACAATCGCCGAGCTGTGCCAGTGCGCCACAGTCGATACCCTCGCTATCCACCGCGACTCCATGCAACCGGGCACCCGCCACGGCGAACGCATGACCGGCCGCCCGATACCCCGGATTTTCAATCGCCACCCCGTCACCGGGCTCCACCAGCAGCTGTGCACAAAGACTGATCCCCTGCTGCGCGCCACTGGTGATCACAATTTGTTCAGCCGTGCACTGCATGCCACGGGAACTGCGCAAATACGCGGCGATCATTCCACGCAAGCGCGCATCGCCGGCCGGGTCGCCGTAACACAGCTGCTGCAAATCCGGTTTGCGCCAGAAAGCCGCATTCAGCTTGGCCCAGACCTCGAATGGAAACAGATCGAACGCCGGAACACCGACCCGAAATGCGCGGGGCGGACCACTCGGCGGCAGTGCCAAATGGTTCTTTTCAACCCGCCCCAACGCGCCGCTGTGGATAACTTTGCTGGATGAATCAACAGGTAAATCCAGCCAATTTGTGGATAAGGCTGTGGGTAAGCCTGTTGACAACCCTGTGGATACTTTTGTGGATAGTTTTTCTGCCGGTAATGCACTTTGCGGCAATTGGGCGACATAAGTCCCGTCGCCCACCCGCCCCTCGATGAAGCCTTCCGCATACAGCTGATCGTAGGCACGGACCACACTGTTGCGGGAAATCGCCAATGCCGTCGCCAGGTCACGACTGGCCGGCAGACGCGTGCCACTGGCGAGCCGACCGTCGAGCACACGGATGCGCAGCGCCTGATAGAGCTGGCGGCTCAACCCCTGACGGCGATCAAGTTCAATCCCCGCAGGATTGAACGACAAGGACAGCGACTGAGAATCCGACATGGCATTGGACCTATAAAATTGGTCATTAATGGCTCTTACAACAGACCAATAGCCTGCCTAGGATGCAGGCATTCGCCAAGGAAAATTTCTCCATGTACACGCCACGCGCTTTTGCCATCGACGAGTTGTCCCAACTGCATGAACTGATCCTCGCCACCCGTCTCGCCATATTGGTGACCCACGGCGAAAGCGGCCTGCAAGCCAGTCATGTGCCGGTGCTGCTGCATTGCGAACAAGGTTCGAACGGCACGTTGTACGGGCATCTGGCCAAAGCCAATCCACAGTGGAAAGACCTGCGCGACGGCGCCGAAGCTCTGCTGATTTTTGCCGGTGCCGACGCCTACGTCAGCCCCGGCTTCTACCCGAGCAAGGCCGAACACGGCAAAGTCGTGCCAACCTGGAACTACGTCGCCGTACACGCCTATGGCCGAGCTGAAACCTTCAGCGATGGCGGGCGGCTGCTCGACATCGTCAGCACCCTCACCGATCGCCATGAAGCTGGCCGCGCCCAACCGTGGTCAGTGGCCGATGCCCCCGCCGATTACATCGACGGCATGCTCAAGGCCATTGTCGGTTTCGCCATTCCCATCGACCGTCTGGAAGGCAAGCGCAAGCTCAGCCAGAACCGCAGCCCCGCCGACATCGCCGGCGTGCGCAAAGGCCTGGCCGCCAGCCCCGACGTCAACGACCAAACCCTCGCCCAATTGATGCGCTAAGGAAGTCACCATGAGTCAAATCGACATTCGCCAAGTCACCGCCGGTGATCACGCGGCCTGGTTACCGCTGTGGCAGGCCTACCTGCGCTTCTATAAAACCGAATTGCCGGAGGCCGTCACCCATAGCACCTGGCAGCGCATGCTCGATCCGAACGAACCAACCCACGCCGCCCTCGCCTGGGCCGATGGCAAAGCGGTGGGCATGGTGCATTTCATCTACCATCGTTCGAACTGGGCCATCGAAAACTCCTGCTACCTGCAAGACTTGCTGGTGGTCCCGGAAACCCGTGGCACCGGCGTCGGCCGCCAGTTGATCGAATTCGTCTACACCACGGCCAAGGCCGACGGCTGCAACAAGGTCCACTGGCTGACCCACGAAACCAACGCCACCGCGATCCAGCTCTACGAGCGCATTGCAGAACGCCCCGGTTTCATCCAGTTTCGCAAAGCCATTTAAGGTTCAAGGAGAACAACATGTCGACTTCACTCGCCAACTGGAAAGGCGTCCCGGCCCCCACGACACAACTGATCGAAGGACGCTTCATCCGCTTGGAAAAACTCGAGCCGGCGCGCCACGGCGACGACCTGTTCAAAGCCCTGCAAGGCCCGGGCGCTGACCCGAAACTTTGGGACTATCTGCCATACGGCCCCTTCCCGGAGCGCAGTGCCTTCAACGACTGGCTGAACAACCACTTGGCCAATAGCGATCCCTACTTCTTCAGCGTGATCGATCGCGCCAGCGGAGAGGTCCAGGGCATCCTCAGCCTGATGTCCATCGTCCCGGCCCAGGGCCGCATCGAAATCGGCCACGTCACCTTCGGTGCGCCAATGCAGCGCTCACCGAAAAGCACCGAGGCGGTTTACCTGCTGGCCAAGGAATCCTTCGCCCTCGGCTACCGTCGCCTGGAATGGAAATGCAACAACGCCAACGCCCGCTCCAAATATGCGGCCGAGCGTTTGGGTTTCAGTTTTGAGGGTGTGTTTCGCCAGCACATGGTGGTCAAGGGGCAGAATCGCGATACGGCGTGGTACTCGATTCTGGATTCGGAATGGCCGGCGATTGGGGCCGGGTTTGAGAAGTGGTTGAGTGATGATAACCAGACGGGGTCGGGGCAGTTGAAAAGCCTCGTTGAGTGCCGCGGCTAAAAGCATCAAAAGCAAAGGATCGCAGCCTTCGGCAGCTCCTACAGGGTCGGTGTATATCCTGTAGGAGCTGCCGAAGGCTGCGATCCTTTGATCTTCAACGCGTCGCTTTATCAAGCCTCCAGCCCAACGCATCCAAGGCGCGCTGACTCCCACAAGCTCTTGCTTTGCCATGGATAAAAAAAGGGGAGCACATGCCCCCCCGAGGTTTAAAGCGTTGTATCGAGGCTGTTAACTCAGCCTTCGATCTCGATCAGGATCTCGCCCGGGTTGACCCGGTCGCCCTTGGCCACGTGAATGGCGGTGACTTTACCGGCGATGGCCGCCTGGACTTCGGTTTCCATCTTCATCGCTTCGGTGATCAACACGGCCTGGCCCGCCTTGACGGTGTCGCCTTCCTTGACCAGCACGTCGACGATGTTGCCCGGCATGGTGGTGCTGACATGACCCGGTGCAGTGGCTTGCTTGCGCTTGCTGCTGCCGCCGCCGACGAATTCGTTGAGCGGCTCGAACACCACTTCTTCCGGCATGCCGTCGATGGACAGGTAGAAGTGACGCTTGCCTTCGGCCTTGACGCCAACACCGGTGATGTCGACGCGGTAGGTTTCGCCGTGCACGTCGATGACGAACTCCGTCGGTACGCCCTCACCACCAGCCGAGGCAACGCCGCCGGCTTCAGGAATCGGCAACAGCACTTCCGGCGTCAGGGTGCCCGCAGCCCGCTCTTCAAGGAACTTGCGCCCGATGTCCGGGAACATGGCGAAGGTCAGCACGTCTTCTTCAGACTTGGCCAGTGCACCGATATCGGCGCGCAGCTTGGTCATTTCCGGCTTGAGCAGGTCGGCCGGACGCACGTCGATCACTTCTTCGCTGCCGATGGCCTGGCGACGCAGTTGTTCGTTCACGGTGCCCGGCGCCTTGCCGTAGCCGCCCTGCAGGTACAGCTTCACTTCGTTGGTGATGGTCTTGTAGCGCTCGCCGGCCAACACGTTGAAGAACGCCTGGGTGCCGACGATCTGCGAGGTCGGGGTCACCAGCGGCGGGAAGCCGAGGTCTTCGCGAACCCGCGGGATTTCGGCCAGCACTTCGTTCATGCGGTTGAGTGCGCCCTGCTCTTTCAACTGGTTGGCCAGGTTGGAAATCATCCCGCCCGGCACCTGGTTGACTTGAACGCGGGTGTCAACGGCGGTGAATTCGCTTTCGAACTGGTGGTACTTCTTGCGTACAGCGTAGAAATACAGACCGATCTCTTGCAGCAGTTCCAGGTTCAGGCCGGTGTCGAACTCGCTGCCTTTAAGCGCTGCGACCATCGACTCGGTGCCCGGGTGGCTGGTGCCCCAAGCGAAGCTGGAGATTGCGGTATCGATGTGGTCGGCGCCGTTTTCGATAGCCTTCATTTGGCACATCGCGGCCAGGCCAGCGGTGTCGTGCGAGTGAATGAACACTGGCAGCGATTGCTCGGCTTTCAGAGCCTTGACCAGCTCGCCGGTGGCGTATGGGGTCAGCAAACCGGCCATGTCCTTGATCGCCACCGAGTCGCAACCCATGGCTTCCATTTGCTTGGCCTGGTTCACGAAGGCCTCGATGGTGTGCACCGGGCTGGTGGTGTAGGCGATGGTGCCCTGGGCGTGTTTGCCGGCGGCTTTTACCGCTTCGATGGCCACGCGCAGGTTACGCACGTCGTTCATGGCGTCGAAGATGCGGAATACGTCGATGCCGTTGACCGCTGCCTTGGCGACGAAAGCTTTGACCACGTCGTCGCTGTAGTGGCGGTAGCCCAGCAGGTTCTGGCCGCGCAACAGCATTTGCAGGCGGGTGTTAGGCAGCGCGGCGCGCAGTTGGCGCAGACGCTCCCACGGGTCTTCTTTCAGGAAGCGTACGCAGGCGTCGAATGTCGCGCCGCCCCAGCATTCCAGCGACCAGTAGCCGACTTTGTCGAGCTTGTCGCAAATCGGCAGCATGTCTTCGGTGCGCATGCGGGTCGCGAGCAGCGATTGGTGGGCGTCGCGCAGGATGGTGTCGGTTACGTGAATCTTCTTGGACATTGTTTTATTCCTCACAGGCCTGCGTGGGCGGCGATGGCGGCGGCGATGGCCAGGGCCAGCTCTTCGGGTTTGCGCTTGATCGAGTAGTTGGTCAGTTCAGGGTGGCTTTCAACGAAGCTGGTGTTGAACTGGCCGCTACGGAATTCCGGGTTGCGCAGGATTTCCTGGTAATACGCGGCGGTAGTCTTGACCCCTTGCAGACGCATGTCGTCCAGGGCGCGCAAGCCACGGTCCATCGCCTCTTCCCAGGTCAGCGCCCACACCACCAGTTTCAGGCACATGGAGTCGTAGAACGGTGGAATGGTGTAGCCGGTATAGATCGCCGTGTCGGTACGCACGCCGGGACCACCGGGAGCGTAGTAGCGGGTGATCTTGCCGAAGCTCGGCAGGAAGTTGTTTTTCGGGTCTTCGGCGTTGATCCGGAATTGCAGGGCGAAACCACGGTGCTGGATATCTTCCTGTTTCACCGAAAGCGGCAGGCCAGACGCAATGCGAATCTGCTCGCGGACAATGTCGATGCCGGTGATTTCTTCGGTGATGGTGTGTTCCACCTGCACCCGGGTGTTCATCTCCATGAAGTACACCTCACCCTCGGCGAGCAGGAACTCCACGGTGCCGGCGTTCTCGTAACCCACGGCCTTGGCTGCACGCACCGACAGGTCGCCGATGTAGGCGCGCTGTTCCGGGGTCAGTTGCGGGCTCGGGGCGATCTCGATCAACTTCTGGTTGCGGCGCTGGATCGAGCAGTCACGCTCGAACAGGTGCACCACGTTGCCGAAGCTGTCGCCAAGAATCTGCGCTTCGATGTGCTTCGGATTGACGATACATTTTTCCAGGAACACTTCCGCCGAACCAAAAGCCTTGGTGGCTTCGGAAATCACGCGTGGGAAGGCCTGTTCGAGTTCTTCGCGGCTGTTGCAGCGACGAATGCCGCGGCCGCCGCCACCGGACGTGGCCTTGAGCATCACCGGGTAGCCGATGCGATCGCCTTCGGTCAGGGCTTCTTCGATGCCCGACACGTTGCCTTCGGTGCCCGGGGTCACCGGGACGCCGGCCTTGATCATGCTGCGGCGGGCTTCGGTCTTGTCGCCCATGCGGCGAATGACTTCAGCCGATGGACCGATGAACTTGATCCCGCGCTCGGCGCAGATCTCTGCCAGTTCGGCGTTTTCCGAAAGGAAACCGTAACCGGGGTGCAGTGCATCGCAGCCGGTTTCCACAGCCAGGTTCACCAGCTTGCGCGGGTTCAGGTAACCGGCCAGCGGCTCGGCACCAATGCTGTGGGCCTCGTCCGCACGCTTTACGTGCAAAGCATGACGGTCGGCGTCGGAGTAGATCGCGACCGAGCGAATGCCCATTTCGGCGCAGGCACGTACGATTCGTACGGCAATCTCACCACGGTTGGCGATCAGGATCTTTGTTATCACTTGGAGGTTCCCTTGAGCCGGTGGTACCCACGACCTGCTAGACCCAGGTCGACGAGTGACCAAATGTTTCAGTTTGGTCGCAGGTCCACACTAGCGCCCACAAGGGATTAACAAAAATGAATAAAAATTGGGTCGTGCATAAGTAAAGACTTATAGTTGATTCATCAGCCAGCGACGAGAGTGACCAGATAATGCGTAAGTCATTGATGCGTATGACTTTGCGGCAATTGCAGATCTTCAATGAAGTCTGTGATTTGCGTTCCTACAGCCGTGCGGCCGAGGAAATGTCGCTCACACAACCTGCCGTCAGCCTACAGATTCGTCAACTTGAAGAGCTGATTGGCCAGCCCTTGTTCGATTACGTCGGCAAAAAACTCTACATGACCGAAGCGGCTGAAGCGTTACAGCGGGCCAGTCGGGATATTTTCGGACGCCTGGAAAACCTCGACATGCAGCTGTCGGACATGCAGGGCTCGCTGCAGGGGCAACTGAAACTGGCGGTGGAATCCAGCGCCAAGTATTTCGTGCCGCACTTGTTTGCCGCATTCAAACGCCAGCACCCGGAAGTGAACCTGCAACTGACGGTGGTCAATCGCGGCCAGGTCATTCGGCGTTTGTCGGACAACCGCGACGATCTGGTGATCATGTCCATGGTGCCCCAGGACATGGGCCTGGAATTCCTGCCGTTCCTGAACAACCCGATCGTCGCCGTGGCGCCACCGGATCACCCGCTGTGCCATATGGGGCCGCTACGCTTGCAGGATCTCGAGCCCTACACACTGCTGCTGCGCGAGCCAGGCTCCGGGACGCGGCTTGCGTGCGAAGAATACTTCAAAGAGAAGCGCGTGCACTTCAACCAGACTCAGGAAGTCTCGTCTGCCGAAGCTCAACGTGAATGTGTACTGGCAGGCCTGGGCGTTGCGCTGTTGACGCGCCACGCCCTGAACCTTGAGCTGGCAACTGGTGGGCTGGTCGAGCTACCGGTCGAAGAGCTGCCACTGTTTCGCAGTTGGTGCCTGGTGCAGGCCAAGGCGAAACGCCTGTCACCGGTGGCTCACGCCTTCCTGGCTTTTGTTCGTAGCGAACGGATTCAGATCAGCGCGCTGGTTGAGCGTTTCGACGGGAAGTCGAGGGAGATGACTGCCAGAAGTTGAGCTCCAGCTCTGGAAAATCGCCAATTTCGGCCAGAAGCTGACGGCGTTCGCAGCGATCTTCAATGGCGCGACGGAATTCCATGCGGCGCTGATCTTCTTGCTGACGACGGGTTTTGACAGCGCTGTTGCGTTCTTCGTAGGGCATGGCCATTTCGAGTCTCCCAAGGCAAGTACGGGAGTTTCAAGATAGGCGCAAGGGATGACGGTTTGGCGGCTCGGGGGTTACAGACTGATGAAAATTGCGGTGTATTCGAGGCCGCCATCGCGAGCAAGCTCGCTCCCACATTTGACCGTATCCATCAGGCAGAACCTGGCCGAATGTGGGAGCGGGCTTGCTCGCGAATAAGGTCGGAACGACCTTCAGCCATTTCAGATCAGAATCAATCGTCCAGCGCTTTCACCGACTTGGGCGATAACCGCAAGCTGCGCAGGCTGCGCTTGACGCTCTTGAGGTGGTTGACCAGGCTCGGTCCGCGCGCCATGGCCACACCCATCGCCAATACGTCGATGACGACCAGGTGGGCGATTCGCGAGGTCAAGGGCGTGTAGATTTCGGTGTCCTCATGCACATCGATCGCCAGGTTGACGGTCGACAGCTCGGCCAATGGCGTCTGGCTTGGGCACAACGTGATCAATGAAGCGCCGCTTTCGCGCACCAGGTTGGCGGTGATCAACAGGTCCTTGGAGCGCCCGGACTGGGAAATGCAGATCGCCACGTCAGTCGGCTTCAATGTCACGGCCGACATCGCCTGCATGTGCGGGTCGGAGTACGCCGCTGCGGTGAGCAGCAACCGGAAGAATTTGTGCTGCGCATCCGCCGCGACCGCCCCCGAGGCGCCAAAACCATAGAACTCGACGCGCTGAGCCTGGGACATCAGCGTCACCGCCCTCTGCAACTCCAGCGGATCGAGTTTCTCGCGAACCTCCATCAGCGTATGCAGGGTGGTGTCGAAGATTTTCAGGCTGTAGTCAGCGACCGAATCGTCTTCGTGGATCGCAAACTGGCCAAAACTCGCACCGGCCGCCAGGCTCTGGGCCAGCTTCAGCTTCAGGTCCTGAAAGCCGGAACAACCGATGGCACGGCAAAAACGCACGATGGTCGGCTCGCTGATGCCCACGCTGTGGGCCAGGTCGGCCATGGAGCTGTGCATCACGGCCGCAGGATCAAGCAGCACATGGTCGGCGACCTTGAGCTCCGACTTGCGTAACAGGTGGCGAGACTGGGCGATGTGTTGCAGCAGATTCAAAGGGCTGGACTCTTTGTTATTGGCAGGTGCCGGGGATGTAGCACGCTTGTAGTTATACTACATGAATCGGCTTTTTGCCTGCTCAATGCGTAACCACATCCCTCGGCATTCAGGCACGCGCGCTCCATGTAGCGCTCATCGCCAGCGTTCCAGTTGCTCTCCAACGCTCGCCTTTTGGCGTTGCGACAAAAATGAGCCTCCCCGTACAAATGTCAACATTAGTTATCTCATCAATAACACACAGCCCACATCAACTTACAAACAAGTTAACTATCGCCACCCACAAGTTAAATAAAGATGGATATATTAAATAGGCAGGAGCAATTATCTTAATTACAGGAGTTACATACAATGAACATTACAACCAAAGACTGGGCCGCCCAAATTAACCGCATGCCTGGCGCTGCTTTCTTTCGTGCTTCCGGTACCGTGACCGTTGCCAACTCTGGCATTACGGCCAAGCTGATGCTGAGCGAAGTGCAGGACAAATCTTATGATTTACGTCTAGACCTGAAAATTGAAGACACCGGCGGAATTTCACTTCCAGCATTAACCGACAGGTTTGTCGAATACCGGGTAGCCGGCAAATCAAATGTTACCGGCGTCAGTATTTTTTTCGAAGGAAAGTTACTGCACCACATTGATGAAGTACTGATCACCGATTAAAGCATTACCTGCTGCAAACTTCCCGTCAGACCGCCAAAAGGCCTGACGGGAAGCAACCTCAGTCAATCCGCGCCCTGCCCTCGTAGCTGGCCCGCCAGGTCTTGCGCCTCTACCGGCCGACTGATCAGATAGCCTTGCACCTCATCGCAGCGCTCACGCTTGAGAAACTCAAGCTGCTCCTGGTGTTCCACGCCTTCCGCGACGACTTTCAACGACAAACCATGGGCCATGGCAATGATCGCCCGAGTGATCGCCGCATCCTCGGTGCCCTCTCCTAACCCGCGGATAAAGGCCTGGTCGATCTTCACGTAATCCACCGGGATACGCTTGAGGTAGCTCAGGGAGGAGTAACCAGTACCAAAATCGTCAATGGCCAGTTTCACCCCGAGATCACGCAACTGCTGGAAAGTCGCGATGATGTGCTCGACGCTGTCCAGCAACTGGCTTTCGGTGAGCTCCAGCTCCAGCAGTTGCGGCGCCAGCCCTGTCTCTTCCAGCACCTGCCGCACCAAGCTGACCAACTTGCCCTGGCGCAACTGATGCACCGACAGATTGACCGACACCCGAATCGCTTCGAGCCCCTGCCGCTGCCACTCACAGGCCTGCCAGCAGGCCTGACGCAGCACGAACTCACCGATCGGGCCGATCAATCCGGTTTCTTCAGCCAGGCCGATGAAATCCCCCGGCGGCACGCGGCCCATGGTGGGGTGATCCCAACGCACCAGCGCCTCGGCAGCATTCAGCCTACCCGTGGCGAGACACAGCTTGGGTTGGTAGAACACCTTCAACTGCTTCTCTTCGATGGCTTTGCGCAACTGGTTTTCCAGCTGCAAGCGCTCCAGCGTGCTGGCTTGCAGGCTGTCGGTGTAGAACTGGAAGTTGTTGCCGCCCAAATGTTTTGCGTGCTGCATGGCCATGTTCGATTGACTGACCAACGCGGAAATTTCCCGGGCGCTGTCCGGCAACAAGCTGATGCCCATCGACACGCTGACCACCAATTCATGCCCTTCAATGGTCACCGGCAAACGCAACTTGTTAGCCAGACGAGTCGCCACCCTGGCCAGGCTGGAAAGGTTGCCGTAGGAGTTGAACAGCACGGCAAACTCGTCACCAGAAAGGCGTGCGATGGTGTCTGCTTCAGGCAATGCATTCACCAGTCGCCGGGCCATTTTCTGCAACAACTGGTCGGCAACTTCATGCCCCAGGCTATCGTTGAGTTGCTTGAACCGATCAAGATTGATGTGCAGCAAGGCCAGGTTGCGATAGCCACCCTGCCGCACTCGTTGATGAGCTTCGTTGAGTCGTTCGCGGAACATCGAGCGGTTGGCCAGACCGGTAAGTTCGTCGTAATGGGTCAGATAGCGCATTCGCTCTTCGGATTCCCGGCGAGCCGAGAGATCAGCGAAGAAACCCACAATATGGCTGACATTTCCCCGGCTATCGCGCACGGCGTTCAATTGCAGCCATTGCGGATACATCTCGCCGCTCTTGCGCGTTTCCACCAATTCGCCTTGCCAACTGCCTTGCTGTTCCAGCGCCTGATGTATTGCGGCGTAATGCCGACGCGCATCGCGACTGCATGGCAACTCAATGACATTGCGCCCGATCATGTCCTCAATGTCATAGCCGGTCACCCGACTGAAGGCTTGATTGATCGCGATCAGGGCATAGTTCGGATCGAAAATCACGATCCCTTCGCTGGCCGCCTCGAACACGGTCGCCGCCAGTTGCTGCTGCTCTTCCAGGCCTTTGCTGACGCTGATGTCGCGGCGAGTACCGACCATGCGAATCACCCGGCCGTTTTCGGCACGCTCGACCGCCCGCCCGCGGTCCTCGATCCAGACCCAGTGGCCGTCGCCATGCCGCACGCGATACTCGATTTGATAGTCCTCGGTGCGGCCCTTCAAATGCTCGACCAGTGCCCTTTTCAGCGCCGGAAGATCCTCGGGGTGAAGGCGCGGCTTGAGGTGACGCAGTATTGCCGTGACCTGTTCCGGCTCCAGGCCGAACAATTCCTGAATCTGCGTGTGATGGACTTCGTCGGTTTGCAGATTCCAGTCCCACAACCCCAACTCGCTGGCCTTCAATGCCAACGCCAGACGCGCCTCACTCTTGCTCAGCGCCTGGTTGGCGGCGTCCAGCTCCAGGCTGCGCTGAGCGACACGGTTTTCCAGGTCGATCTGGATCTCTCGCAACTCGTCCTCGGCACGTCGGCGCTGCTCTACCTCCTTGGCCAGCTTCTGATTGAGATGATCACTGCAGCTTTGCGCCTGCTGTAGATGCTCGATCAGTGCCTGGTTCTGAAAGCGTCGCATCAAGCCCCGATCGATCAATCGATTGACCTGCCAGGCAACCACGCTCAATGCACCGAGCAGGATCAGCCCGAACCAGCCCCAGCCTTGCTGCTGCCCGTCGCCGCCCCAAAACATATAGGCGATGGCCGGCAACAGGCAGGGCAAGGTGAATGACAGAAAGGCCGGCAAACTGACCGCATAAGCCACGCTGGCCGAAAGCGCTGCGGCACCGATGAGGCCGAAGACCCAGGCTTGCTGAATGAAGTTATCGGCGGGAACCAGGGCGATGCCGGCACCGGCCAGGGTCAGGCCAGTGAGGCCGGAGCCCAACAAAAACATTCGTCGCCAAATGGGCTGGGCCTGACGATTGGGAATGGCCGAATCAAAGGCGGCGACCTGGATGACCCGCAATGCCACCAGCGACAGCAACCAGACCAGCCACACGCTGACCAGGAAGTAGCGCTGCGGGCTCCAGAGCAAACCGGCACAGACCAGACCATTGATCAGCATGAACAACGTGGGCAGCAGCGAGCCCTGATACAACAGGCGCGTGCGTTCGACCGCCATTTCCATGGCGTATTGCTTTCGGATAACCCGGGGCTCCACAGTGGGGCCCGACAGGTCGAAGCTGAGGGTCATAGGCGATGTTCTTGTTCTTATAATGATGAGCATGGGCCCGAAACTGCTCGGAGCATACACAACCAATTGCCCGGACCAAACTGCTGCTGATCAACAAATCGCCAAATTTTTCAGCCGCCGACGCCCCTGAAAACGCCGAAGGCATGCCCCGCCAGCGCCTGCAGCCGATGACTGACCGGTCGTCCTTTGCATAACTTTCATCGGCTAAAACGAAGCGGAGTTTGCCCGGTGTGTCGCGGCCCCCTAGAATGCCCTGATGCGCGATGATCTCTCCCTTCTGCTGAACTCCCTCAACGATGCCCAACGCCAGGCCGTAGCGGCCCCCGTGGGTCGTCAGTTGGTCCTGGCCGGTGCTGGTTCCGGTAAAACCCGAGTGCTGGTGCACCGTATCGCCTGGTTGATCCAGGTCGAAAACGCCTCGCCCCACTCCATCCTGTCGGTGACCTTCACCAACAAGGCTGCTGCCGAGATGCGCCAGCGCATCGAGCAACTGATGGGCATCAACCCGGCCGGCATGTGGGTTGGCACCTTCCACGGCCTGGCGCACCGCTTGTTGCGGGCACACTGGCAGGAAGCGGGCTTGAGCCAGACCTTCCAGATCCTCGACAGCGATGACCAGCAACGGCTGGTCAAGCGGGTGATCCGCGAGCTCGGCCTGGACGAACAGCGTTGGCCGGCCCGTCAGGCCCAATGGTTCATCAACGGGCAGAAAGACGAAGGCCTGCGTCCGCAACACATTCAAGCCAGTGGTGACCTGTTCCTGGCGACCATGCGCGGCATCTATGAAGCCTACGAAGCCGCCTGCCTGCGTGCGGGCGTCATCGACTTCTCCGAATTGCTGCTGCGCGCCCTCGATCTGTGGCGCGATCACCCGGGCCTGCTCGCTCACTATCAAAAGCGCTTCCGGCACATTCTGGTGGACGAGTTCCAGGACACCAACGCCGTGCAGTACGCCTGGTTGCGTCTGCTGGCCAAGGGTGGCGACAGCCTGATGGTGGTGGGTGACGACGACCAGTCGATCTATGGCTGGCGCGGCGCGAAAATCGAGAACATCTATCAGTATTCCGAAGACTTCCCGGACGCCGAAACCATTCGCCTGGAGCAAAACTATCGCTCCACCGCCGGCATCCTGAAGGCTGCCAACGCCTTGATCGCCAACAACACCGGGCGCCTGGGCAAAGAGCTGTGGACAGACGGCGGCGACGGCGAAGCCATCAACCTGTACGCCGCCTTCAACGAACACGACGAAGCCCGCTACGTTGTCGAAACCATCGAAAGCGCGCTGAAAACCGGCTTGTCGCGAAGCGATATCGCGATTCTGTACCGCTCCAACGCCCAATCGCGGGTTCTGGAAGAAGCCTTGCTGCGCGAGCGCATTCCCTACCGTATCTATGGCGGTCAGCGCTTCTTCGAACGCGCGGAAATCAAGAACGCCATGGCTTACCTGCGGTTGCTCGAAGGACGGGGCAACGATGCCGCGCTGGAACGGGTGATCAACGTGCCGGCTCGTGGCATCGGCGAGAAAACCGTTGAAGCGATCCGCGACCATGCGCGCCACAGCGATGTATCAATGTGGGAAGCGATGCGCCAACTGGTGGCCAACAAAGGCCTGACCGGTCGTGCGGCCGGTGCCCTTGGCGCGTTTATCGAGTTGATCGAGAACCTCGCCGCCAAATGCATGGAAATGCCGCTGCACCTGATGACCCAGACTGTCATCGAGCAGTCGGGGCTGATTGCCTATCACGAAGCGGAAAAAGGCGAGAAAGGCCAGGCCCGGGTAGAAAACCTTGAGGAACTGGTCAGCGCCGCGCGTAACTTCGAAAACAGCGAAGAAGACGAAGACCTGACGCCATTGGCAGCGTTCCTCGGTCACGCGTCGCTGGAGGCCGGCGATACCCAGGCCGACGAGCACGAAGACAGCATTCAACTGATGACCCTGCACAGCGCCAAAGGCCTGGAATTTCCTTATGTGTTCCTGGTGGGCATGGAAGAAGGCCTGTTCCCGCACAAGATGAGCCTGGAAGAACCCGGCCGCCTTGAGGAAGAGCGTCGTCTGGCCTACGTCGGCATCACCCGGGCCATGCAGAACCTGGTGATGACCTTTGCCGAAACCCGCCGCCTTTATGGCAGCGAGACCTACAACAAGGTGTCGCGTTTCGTACGCGAGGTACCGAAAGGCCTGATTCAGGAGGTTCGGTTGTCCAACAGCGTCAGCCGTCCTTTTGGTGGCAACCAGTCAATGAGTGGCAGCAACCTGTTCAGCGGCAGCGAGATTCCGCAGACAGGCTTCAGCCTGGGCCAGACCGTACGCCACTCAGTGTTTGGCGATGGCGTGATCCTGAACTTCGAAGGCGCCGGGGCTCAGGCCCGGGTGCAGGTGAACTTCAGCGAAGGCAGCAAGTGGCTGATGCTGGGCTACGCGAAACTGGAAGCAATCTAAAAGACCGCCAGAGGTCGAATGTGGGAGCGGGCTTGCTCGCGAAAAACGATCACGCGGTGTTTCTGATGAACCGCGGTGCCGCCTTCGCGAGCAAGCCCGCTCCCACAGGGTTAGGCGTTGGCCTATGTGAATGAAAGGGAACAAATATGGGCTCAGGCTTTTTTTCCTCTTGGACATTCTGGGCCCTGTTATCGGCGGCGTTCGCGGCGATGACCGCCATTTTCGCGAAAGTTGGCATCGAAAACGTCAACTCCGACTTCGCCACCCTGCTACGCACGATAGTGGTATTGGTCAGTCTGGCCTTGATTTTGTACGCCACGGGCCAATATCAGTCTTTGGGATCGATCTCTGCGAAGAGCTACCTGTTCCTGCTGTTGTCGGGCCTGGCCACCGGTGCATCGTGGATCTGCTATTTCCGTGCACTCAAAGTAGGCCCGGCGTCACTGGTTGCCCCAGTGGACAAACTCAGCGTGGTGCTGGTGGCCATTCTTGGCGTTGTCCTGCTGGGTGAAAAACTCGACCTGCGCCAATGGGGCGGAATCGGCCTGATCACGGCCGGGGTGGTCATGCTGGCCCTGCGACGCTAGGCGAACGTCCTACAAAACCTTTCCACTCATCTGACATATCAAAGTCAAAAGGCCTTATTGCGCTGACTGAAGCTGAACACAACCTGTCAGGCAAAAGCCCGAAACACTCTGCCGCTAGCCAGTAACACTTCAGCTGTGCAACATGGCGCGCGTGCCTTCCACAAATGGGAATTCCCTTTATGAAACGTTTTCTTAGCATCGCCATGGCGTTGTGCATCGGCCTGACGATGAGTCTCGACGTCAATGCCGCCAAGCGCTTCGGTGGTGGCAAAAGCGCAGGCGCTGCGCCGACGCACCAGACCAGCCAGATGGCTCCTTCTTCCCCAGGCATGGGTGGCGCTGCGGCGACCGCTGGTGCTGCCGGTGCTGCTGGCGCCGCTGCCAAGGCCGGTGGCGCTTCGCGCTGGCTCGGCCCTCTGGCCGGTATCGCGGCCGGTGGCCTGCTGGCATCCATGTTCATGGGTGGCGGCTTCCAGGGCATGCAGATCTTCGACATCCTGATCATGGCCGTCATTGCGTTCCTGGTGTTCCGCTTTATCGCCGCCCGTCGGCGCAAGCAGCAGGAGCATTACGCTCCGGCAGGCCACGCGCCGATGCAACGAGAAGTGTTCGAACAGAAGCCGGCCGGCGGTTCGATCTTCGGTGGTTCGGCAGCGCCTGTTGCCGCTCGTCCGGTGATCAATGCTCCAGCCTGGTTCAACGAAAGCAACTTCGTCGAAGCGGCACGCAATCATTTCCAGTCCCTGCAGCAGCACTGGGACGCCAATGAAATGGACAAGATCGCCGAGTTCGTCACCCCGCAAATGCTGGAGTTCCTCAAGCGTGAGCGGGCTGACCTGGGCGACGGTTTCCAGTCCACCTACATTGATAACCTCAATGTGCAACTGGACGGTGTGGACGATCGCGCCGACAAGACCATTGCCACCCTGACCTTCACTGGCGTGTCGAAAACCTCGCGTTTCGACCAGGGTGAAGTCTTCAGCGAAAGCTGGAACATGGAACGTGCACAGGGCGAAAACCAGCCTTGGCTGGTGGCCGGTATCCGCCAGAACGGCTGATCCTCCTCGGCGCTTTACTTGCTGTAAAAAAAACCCCGGCCTCGGCCGGGGTTTTCTATTTCGCGGTTGCATCCATAGCGAGCTACTGTATAAACCGCTCCATATAAACCGCGCCATACAAGCAAGAGGATCCCGGACGTGGAAGAAATCATCGAACAACTGCGTGAAGCCAACGAACCGGTACCGGTCCCCTTGGAGTTGCCCGACGAAGATCAATTGGTGGAAGTTGAAGAAGAGTTATTCATCAACATTCCTTTCGTCTTCAAAGAGTTTCTGCTGACAGTCAGCGACGTAGTCTATGGCAGCTTGGAGCCGGTGACCGTCACCGACCCGCAGTCGCATACCTACCTGCCTGATGTGGCCGCAAATGCCTGGGATGCTGGCGTACCACGCGACCTGATCCCGATCTGCCAGGACGGCGACAATTATTACTGCGTCGAAGAAGACGGCACCGTGGTGTTGTGGTCCGGCGAAGAAGAGCTGATCACCGAAGAATCCTGGGAATCGGTGTGGCACTGGGCGCGGGACGTCTGGCTGGAAAGTTGATCCAGCCAACGCCGCTGGGTGGTCAATGCCCGGACGACTCTTTGTGATTGTCGAGAGTTTCCAGCAACGCCACCTGCATCCGCGTATGCACACGAATGAACCAGCGCCACAGCAGCGCCGCCACGGCGGCCGCGACCACGGCGATCAGCACCAGCAACTTGTTGGTCGGCAGAATACTGGCCGACAAGGCTGCCAATAGCAAAAAGATCACCAATAGCGACAGGATCGGAATCACTTCGGCGATCACCCGGCGCACTCGTTGCGTGTGGCGCCCGGCCATTTCCGGCTTCACGCCCATTTCCGCCAGCAGCATCGACAATGCTTTTAGCTTGCGGTACGCCGCAATCAAAAAAGGTAGCGACAACAACAGCGCCCCACCCCAGATCAATGCCTTCTGCCAACTCGGGTCGCTGATCCAGCCTTGCACGTAGGCCGACATGCGCTCGGCGAAGAACGCGCCCGAGAGGAAGATCGCGATCACCAATGCCAGGTTGACCCCAACCTGCAGCAAAATCCTTCTGATCATCGACGCCAGCAACGCCCCCTCACCCTGGGGCTGGATGCTGCGCAGCCATTCGCCGTACATCCCCAGCACCCGCCCCAGGCGCTCCGGCATGACGCCGGCGAGCTTGATCGACAATGGATCAGCCGCGCGGATCAAATAAGGCGTCAGCAAGGTCGTGATCACCGAAACAGCCACGGCCACGGGGTATAAAAAGTTGCTGGTGACCTGCAACGTCATGCCCAGTGCCGCGATGATGAAAGAGAATTCGCCAATCTGTGAAAGACCCATCCCGACCCGCAGCGAGGTGCGTCCGTCATTGCCGGCGATAAATGCACCAAGGCCACAGGACAGCATCTTGCCAAGCACCACGGCTACGGTGATTACGGCGATTGGCCACGCGTATTGAAGCAGGATCGCCGGATCGAGCATCAGCCCGATGGCCACAAAGAAAATTGCACTGAAAAGATCGCGAACCGGCTCAATCAAGCGCTCAATTTTCAGCAGTTGCCGGGACTCAGCCATGATCGCGCCAATCAGGAACGCCCCGAGGACCATGCTGTATTCAAGCTTGACCACCAGCAGGCAGAAGCCAAAACACAGGCCCAGCACGGCAATCAGCAGCATTTCGTTGCTGTCGAATCTGGCCACGTAGGCCAGCAACCGCGGCACCATCAGAATACCGATGACCAATGCGACGATCATGAACAGCGATAACTTGCCGACTGTGGAGAACACTTCACCGGAACTGACCGTACCGCTGACGGCGATGCTGGACAGCAGTGCGATGATGCCGATGCCCAGGATGTCTTCGACGATCAGCACACCGAATATCAGCTGTGCAAACCGCTCGTTCTTCAGCTTCAGATCGTTGAGCGCCTTGACG
The DNA here is from genome assembly GCF_059492225.1 of Pseudomonas sp. Pseusp10. Lineage (NCBI taxonomy): Bacteria > Pseudomonadati > Pseudomonadota > Gammaproteobacteria > Pseudomonadales > Pseudomonadaceae > Pseudomonas > Pseudomonas sp. Pseusp10. Next base: position 542,452 of record NZ_CP168528.1, read on the forward strand.
ATGATGGTGGTCGAGGAGATCGCCAGGATCGCGCCGAGGAACAGTGAATCCATGGTGTTCCAGTCGAACCAGCGACCAATCTCGTAGCCGATCCAGATCATCAGCACGATTTCCAGGAACGCTGCAATGAATGCCGTGGCACCGACCTTGAACAGCTTGCGCAGGCTGAACTCCAGGCCCAGGCAGAACATCAGGAAAATCACACCGAGTTCGGCCAGGGTCTTGATGGTTTCTTCGTCATGGATCAGGCCGAATGGCGGGGTGTGCGGGCCAATGATGAAACCGGCGACGATGTATCCCAGCACCACCGGTTGTTTCAGACGATGGAAAATCACGGTTACCATACCTGCGATCAACATGATCACTGCCAGATCCTGAATGAAACTGATGGCATGCATGGCGTGAGGCTCCCTGGATGGCATTGCTCGATCCCCGGACGCAGGAAAAGCCTGATCGAGCAGAACAAAAATCTGGATTGCGCGTAGGAATTGCCTTTGAGGCAGGGTTTTTTGCAGGGTAACACCGCGACTTCGGGCAGAAAGGCGGTGCAATATATGGAAACAGATCGATCCGGCGTGACGGCGACTCCGCACCCGGCGTCCCGATAACTGTTGGTTTGAAAAAACCGCCGAGGCACCCGCAGAGGTGCATCCCTCAAACCTGGCCTTGACCCGTGAGAATGCTATGGAACCCGGAAACGCCCAGCTGTCGATGACGGTATTGATGACCCCCGACATGGCCAACTTCTCTGGCAATGTTCACGGCGGCACCCTGCTCAAATACCTCGACGAAGTGGCCTACGCCTGCGCCAGCCGTTATGCCGGCCGCTATGTGGTGACCCTGTCGGTTGATCAGGTCATTTTCCGTGAGCCGATCCATGTCGGCGAACTGGTGACCTTTCTCGCCTCGGTCAACTACACCGGCAACACCTCCATGGAGGTGGGCATCAAAGTGGTGACCGAGAACATCCGCGAGCGCTCGGTGCGTCACACCAACAGTTGCTTCTTCACCATGGTCGCGGTGGATGACCAGCGTAAACCTGCACCGGTACCACCACTGCAACCGCAGAACAGTGAAGACAAGCGCCGCTACATGCAGGCCCAACAGCGCCGGCAGATTCGTCAGGAGCTGGAAAAGCGTTATCAGGACATCAAGGGCGACGCCTGATGCGGGTTGTTCTTTGGCGATCTTCAGACCGCTATCGCGAGCAGGCTCGCTCCCACAGGGTTAATGCCATACCTGTGGGAGCGAGCCTGCTCGCGATGGGGGTAGCGCTGAATCAGAGACTGATCGAGGTCGCCTCGAACCGCACACGCGGATGGGCAATCCGGTCCTGAGCCCGAACCAGTTCCAACTCGTAGCTGGCACAGGCCTGGGTTTCCAGCAGCACCTCATGCACCGCCGACGCCGTGAACTCGAAGGCGGCCACCAGACTGTCGCCCAACAGCACGCGCGCCAGGAACAGCCCGGACGTCAGATCGCCCACGCCCACCGGCTGACGCGGAAACGCCAGTAACGGGCGCTGCAAATGCCAACTGCCTTCAGCCGTCACCAGCAGCATCTCGAAGGCCTCTGCCGGTTTACCGGGATAGTCCAGATGCTTGACCAGCACCGCTTTCGGGCCGCGCACCAGCAATGCACGCGCCATTGCCAGGCAATCGAACAGCGATTGCGGCTTGCGTCCGGAGAAGCTGTCCAACTCCAGCTGGTTCGGGCACATGAAGTCCGCCACGGCGGCGGCCTCTTCCAGCAGAAAATCACTGACTTCCGCCGGAACACTGCAGCCCTTCTCTGGATGCCCCATGACCGGGTCACACAGGTACAGCGCCTTGGGATTCATCGACTTGATCCGCGCCACACCCGTCAGGATCGCCCGGCCCTGGGCCGCACTGCCGAGGTAACCGGAGAGCACCGCATCGCAGTTGCCCAACTCGCCAATCGCCGCGATGCCTTCGACCAGGTCAGGAATCTGGTGCGGCGCCAGCACTTCACCGGCCCACTGACCGTACTGGGTGTGATTGGAGAACTGCACAGTGTTGAGCGGCCAGACATTCACCCCGACCCGTTGCATCGGGAAAACCGCGGCACTGTTGCCGGCGTGACCGAATACCACGTGGGACTGGATAGCGAGCAAATGCGGAGTACGTTTCATGCGGTGGATTTCCGTAAAACGATTGAAATTCTAGCCGCGCAGTATGCGACTAAACGCAGCCTGTACGACAGACCAGCGACACAGTTAAGCTGACACTATCTTGTTGGAGCACCCTGTTGATGCTGACCCTTGGAAATATATTCGTGCTGATGCTGTTCGCCACTGCAGGCGCATGGCTATGGCACAACCACGGCTTGCGCGAGCGCGCGCTGGAGCGGGTCAAACAGCATTGCAGCAAGCTAGGGATCGAATTGCTGGACGGCAACGTGGCCTTGAAAAAAATCGCGTTCATCAGGGACGCCAGTGGTCGGCGACGTCTGGCCCGTGTGTATAACTTCGAATTCACCGTGACCGGTGAAGCCCGCCACAACGGCACCATCACCCAGTTCGGCGCTCACAGTGCACAGATTGAGCTGGCGCCCTACCCGGTCCCATTCGACGAAACCGAACCGGTGGTCGATGTGGTGAAGCCTCGCGCAGAAGTGATCGAGCTGAGCCAGTGGCGTCAGGAACATACCAAGTGGCGGCCTTGAGCCATTAACCCGATCCGGATTGACACGCCGCCAGATCACTCTGCAGTCTTTCTGCATTCTGCAGCTCACTGAAAATCAGCTCGATACGCGAATCCTGCCGCCATTCACTGGGCCGCCAGTCCAGCACCGAGTTATCCACCGCGTTCGCCGAATTCCACCCTTGGGTACTGTGGATAACCAACTTCGCCCGCCTCCAGTCGAGGCTTTCAAGCCACCGGTTAACCAGAGCGGCATCAAACACCTGGCTCGGATGCCAACGCCAACCGATGCTCCAGCCACCGTCCTGTTCCTGACTCAAGCAAATGGGCAATGCGCGATCGTTCCAGATGGCCGGCAGCTGCGCCAATCCCTTGGGCATGACGAAGTTATCCACACCTGCCAGCGCTTTGGCATTCAGCCCCGGCAACTCGCCCAACTGTAAAACCGCCTGTTGCGTCCAGCACAGGGGGGTTGGCGGTAATTGCGCGGCGATTCGCTGGCGACATTCTTCTTCGAGACCTTCAGACTTGTTCAAAAGTAATAATCCCGCATGGCTCAGCGCTTGCTGTTGCGCTTCCGGCAAGGGATTGCCAGCGGCGAGCGACTGGGCGTCCAGCACCAGCACACAAGGCTGAACAGCCAACACGCCTTGCCAGGGCGCTTCGCTCAATTGCCTGAGCAACTGCGCCGGATGCCCCAACCCTGAGGGTTCGATGAACAGCCGATCCGGTTGAGCCTTGCGTAACAAACGCCCAAGACCAATCTGAAACGGTGCGCCGTTGACGCAACACAAGCAGCCCCCGGCCACTTCGCCCAGTGCGATACCATCGGCGTCCCGGGTCAGTAGCGCAGCGTCGAGACCGATCTGGCCAAACTCGTTGATCAGCACCGCCCACCGCTCGCTGGCCGGGCGCTGGGCCAGCAGGTGCTTGATCAGGCTGGTCTTGCCGGCGCCCAACGGGCCGGCAATGACATGAGTGGGGATATTCTGCAGCATGGTCGATGATTTCTGAGGAGGTGATGGATGCGGTTGATCGGCTTGTCGTTGCTCCTGGCGCTCGTTTCAGGCGAGGCGCTGGCCCAGGCCTGTGTGGTTCACAGCCAGGCCGAGCGGCTTGACATCAAGGTTTGCCAGCAGAACCGCAACATCCCGCCAAAGCTCTTCGCCGATGGTTTCTGCCAACCGAACCTGCCGGGGCAAAAAGTCGAAGTGAAGTATGTCGACCAATGCCCCGACGGCGCATTTGGTATCTGCAGCAACGCCCAAGTCGCCAATATGCCCTACCGGCAAGATATTCACTATTACGGCGTTGCCACCGACGCGGCGTATTTGCAGCCGTATTGCGAGGCCCAGAGCCAGGGCACCTGGCTCAAGCCTTGAAGCGCCAGTAAAGGCTCAGGCAGCCTCTTCGTACCAGGAGCCGAATGGATCAGGCAGCAATTGCCAGCCTTCTACACCGAGCGTCATTTCCTCATCGGTCAGCAGGCAGGCATCCAGCTCGGTCGCTAGCTGCGTGAAGTCGATGTTCTGGCCGATGAATACCAGTTCCTGGCGACAGTCCCCGCTGTCGGCAGTCCAGTTTTTCATGATCCCGGCGGTACTTTCCGCATCCTGCGGCCATTGGTCTTTCGGTACGAAACGCCACCAGCGCCCGGCAAAACCATAGCGCATCATACCTCCGGCCTGGGACCAGCTGCCGGCGTCCATGTGCTTGCTCGCCAGCCAGAAAAAGCCCTTGGAGCGCAGCAGTTTGCCGTTGTCCCAAGAACCGTCGATGAAGTTGAAGAAGCGCTGCGGATGAAACGGTCGGCGTGCCCGGTAGGCGCTGGAAGCAATGCCGTACTCTTCGGTTTCCGGTACGTGTTCGCCACGCAGTTCCTGCAGCCATCCCGGTGCCTGGGCCGCCTTTTCGAAGTCAAAACGACCGGTGTTGAGAATCTTGTTCAAGGGGATTTCGCCCATCGCCATCGGAATGATTTCCGCCCGGGCGTTAAGCCGTTCAAGTATGGCGATCAGTTCCTCGCGTTCGTGGCTGCTGATCAAATCGATCTTGCTGAGCAAAATCACATCGGCGAACTCGACCTGCTCAATCAGCAGATCGGTAATCGAACGCTCGTCCTCTTCCCCAAGCGTTTCTCCTCGGGAAGCCAGACTTTCGGCCGCCTGGTAATCGAGCAGGAAATTCATGCCATCGACCACCGTGACCATGGTGTCGAGACGTGCGATGTCGCTGAGGCTCTGGCCGTTTTCATCGCGGAAGGTGAAGGTTTCCGCCACTGGCAGCGGTTCGGAAATACCGGTGGATTCGATCAGCAGATAGTCGAAGCGGCCGTCCCTGGCGAGTTGACTTACTTCCTCCAGCAGATCTTCACGTAACGTACAGCAAATACACCCGTTACTCATTTCCACCAACCGTTCTTCAGCCCGATTAAGGCTGACATCGCGCTGGACTTCGGTGCCATCGACGTTGATTTCGCTCATATCGTTGACGATGACTGCAACCCGCAAGCCATCGCGATTACGTAGTATGTAATTAAGAAGTGTACTTTTTCCGGCACCAAGAAAGCCGGAGAGAACGGTCACGGGGAGTCGATTGGACATCTACATATTCCTCATAGGGATGCCCGGTCGCGGTGTCGGGCTTATTTTGATGTTATAATATAACAATACAAATAAGCCATCCCCTCTTGCTCAGCAGGGCAAAGGACAGGATGCTAAACGTGTTCCCTTCGTGAGAATCCCCATGCGCAACGCCCTGAAACCTGCGTTGATAATCCTTTCCCTGCTGGTGGCTGCCGACGCGCTGGCCCAGATCCCGAGCCTGGCCAGGTGCACCCGCAGTGCCAACCTGCTGGCCTGCGTGGATGCCGATGGCAATGCCTACAGCGTCAACACCGCCGGCAGCACAATCTATCTGCGGGGTTTCGAAATGGCCGGAAAACGCTATTGGGTGCAGACCAACAGCCGCTACGGTCAACTTACGTTTTTCACCGGCATCGCGTCCGATGGCGAGGCTTGGGTTGGCTACAACCAGCGCGTCGGCTGGACCACGATCAACCGGTTTTCCAGCTCCGGCGGCAGCAGCGCCAAGTTCACCTGCAGCCGAATCGCCGGCTGCTAGGCCTGTCTGTTTTTCTTCGAATTTGCGTAGCCGACGCGCCAATGGCCGCGCTGGCCAGAATCAGGTTGAGCAAGTGGCGTCGTGCATGATGAAAGCCTGTTCATGAAAAAGGCATCGTGGATTGTATTGTTATACTATAACATGACAAATCAACTCCCACGATGGACCTGCTCATGAATGCGCTGACTCTGCCGGATATCGCCGCGCAGGCCTCACGCCAAGCCCTGCCACTGGAGTGGGTGGGCATGTGCGGCATTGCTCTTCCCGTTTTGTTTGATGGCCAACGACTGAATGCAAAGGCCGATGCCGGCGTGAGTCTCAACGATGGCAACGCGCGCGGCATTCACATGTCACGGCTCTATCTGGCGCTTGAATTACTGGAGCATGAAAACCTTTCACCGGCTCTATTGCGCAGGGTTTTGCAGCGTTTTCTTGAGAGCCATGAAGGGCTATCCAGCAGAGCTCACTTAACCATTCACGCCGATTTGATGCTGAAAAGGCCAGCGTTGATCAGTCCTTTGGCAGGCTGGAAAAACTATCCGGTGAGCATCGAAGCACGTTTGAATAACGCGATGTTCCACGTGGAACTAAAAATCGACGTGCCTTATTCCTCAACTTGCCCATGTTCCGCGGCTCTGTCTCGACAGTTGATTCAGCAGCAGTTCGTCGATGATTTCGCCAAAAAGCCACTGCAACACGCCGACGTTTTAGCGTGGCTCGGCTCCACGAACGGCATCGTCGCCACACCTCACAGCCAACGCAGCAGCGCAAAGTTGCGCGTACGGCTGGCTGATTTTGTCGATGAGTTGCCTCTGATCGCCGTCATCAACGACGCCGAAGCCGCACTCGGCACAGCCGTTCAAACAGCGGTAAAACGCGCCGACGAACAAGCCTTCGCCCTGGCCAATGGTCAGAACCTGATGTTCTGCGAAGACGCCGCTCGCCGTTTGAATCTGGCCCTGAAACGCTCCACGGGCATTAACGCCTTCCACATCCGTGTCATCCACGCCGAAAGCCTGCACGCCCATGACGCAGTGGCCGAAAGCCGTTTCAACTGGGAGGTCGCATGATTGGTTGCCACGCCTTGCGCTGGGGCGCACCGGGTCAGCCACTCACGCCGGCGCTGAACCTGGAACTGCCAAAGGGCAGCCTGACCGCCATCATCGGTGCGAACGGCTCCGGTAAAAGCAGCCTGTTGAAGGTCATCGCCGGTTTGCAAAAACCGTTGGCCGGAAAGGTGCGACTGAGTGTTCCACTCAAGGGCAGTGTGTCGTTCCTGCCCCAACAGCAACACCTCGATAGGCAATTTCCGATCAGCCTTCAGGCATTGGTCGCCGCCGGATTCTGGGGCAATAAACAATCACCGCAGATCCGCAGTCAACGACTGAAGACCGTCCTCGAAAACTGGTGCCTGAGCGGCCTGGAAGATCGACCCTTGATGGCCCTCTCCGGCGGCGAATTGCAACGCGCCCTGCTCGCCCGATTGAGCCTGACCGACGCCCCGTTGTTGTTGCTCGATGAGCCCCACGCGGCCCTCGATGAACTTGGCCAGGCATTGCTCTGGAAGCACCTGCACGATTGGCACCTCGAAGGCCGGACGCTGATGGTCGTGTGCCATGACCTCGCCGCCGTCCGCGAGCACATCCCACAAACGCTGCTGATCAAAAGCAGCGGTTGCGTACTCGGCCCGAGCGCTGAACTGATCCGCCAACAACCTCAATCGCAGGTGGCCTGATGACCGCTGCTGCGCAACTTTGGCAACCGTTCCACGAGTTCGTCTTCATGCGCCGAGCGCTGCTCGGTGGTTTGGTCCTGGCGTGCAGCACGGCGCCCCTGGGGGTATTTCTGATCCTGAGGCGCATGAGCCTGATCGGCGATGCCGTCGCCCACGGCATCCTTCCCGGTGCAGCTCTAGGCTTCTGGTTTGCCGGGTTAAGTCTCCCGGCATTGACCGTCGGCGGCCTCGGTGCCGGCCTGAGCATGGCAGGCCTCGCGGCCTGGATTACGCGACGCACCGGCCTGCGAGAGGACGCCAGCCTCGCGGCGATTTACCCGATTTCCCTGGCCTGTGGCGTACTGATTCTCGGCATCGCCGGCAAACGCCTGGACCTGTTGCACCTGCTGTTTGGCTCGGCGCTGGCGGTCGACGGCCCCACCTTGACCGGCATGCTTTGGGTTTCGGGCCTGAGCCTGATTGCCATGGCGCTGATCTACAAACCACTGCTGCTCGACACCCTCGACCCGCTTTTTCTGCAAACCGTCAGCCGACTCGGCCCACTGGCCCACGGCGTGTTCCTGACGCTGGTGGTGTTGAATCTAGTCATCGGTTTCCAGGCGATCGGCGCGTTGATGGTGGTCGGCTTGATGATGTTGCCTGCCGCTGCGGCGCGTTTCTGGAGTCGCCGCTTGCCGGTGCTGATCGTCATTGCCGCCTTGCTCGGCAGCTTCTCGGTGTGGCTCGGTTTGTTGATCTCTTTCTATTACTCACTGCCCAGTGGCCCGGCAATCGTGCTGGTAGCGGGCGGCTGGTATCTGTTGTCCGTAATGTTCGGACCGGTGCACGGCTTGCTGCGCCGCCCGCCTTTGCTCACATCCCAATGAGGTGTTATCCGATGCGCGCTTTACTCGTGCTGTTCAGCTTGATGGTGTCGATGTCGCTGTCTGCCGCCGAAAAGCTTCAGGTCGTCACCAGCTTCAGCATCCTTGCCGACATGACCCGACAGGTCGGCAAGGATCATATCCAGATCACCAACATGGTCGGCCCGGACGCGGATGCACACACGTACGAGCCGACACCGGACGACGCCAAAGCACTGCTCAAAGCCAAACTCATCATCAAGAATGGCTTGGGTTTCGAACCCTGGCTGGATCGCCTGGTGACCAGCACCGAGACCAAGGCGCCGGTCATCAGCGCGAGCCACGGAGTCATACCGCGTAGCCTGGATGAAGACGGCGAAACCATTCCCGACCCGCATGCCTGGCATAACCCGGCGAACGCCGAGCTGTACATCGCGAACATCACCAAGGCGCTGATCGCTGCTGATCCGGCGAACACACCCGACTATGAGCACAACAGCCAGGTGTACCTGAAACAGGTCTACGCCTTGCTCGCCGAAGCCAAGGCCAAACTCGGCTCACTGCCACCGGGAAACCGCAAGATCGTGACATCCCATGACGCCTTCGGTTATCTCGGCCAGGCCTACGGTATCGAATTCATGGCGCCTCAAGGCCTGTCCACCGAGCGCGAACCTTCAGCCGCCGAGGTGGCCGCACTGATCACCCAGATTCGTCAGGCCAAAGTCAAAGCCGTGTTCATGGAAAACATCAAGGACGCTCGCCTGCTCAAGCAGATCGCGGATGAAAGCGGCGCACAGATCGGGGGCACGTTGTATTCCGATGCCCTTGCGGCGAGCGGTCCGGCCAGCACCTTCACCGGGTTGTTCGAGTACAACCTCAACACCCTGTACAACACGTTGAGCACGCCATGATCCGCAAGAACCCCACACCGACCTGTTCGCCATTCCCGATCGCGGTCATTTTCGAGAAGGCTATTGGGCAGATCGGGCGCTGATCAAGCCCGAGCCCGGTGGCGTTGCCGTTTCCACACAACCAATCCGCTCACAATGCGGCCCCCTTCGCCCGCCGAAGCTTTCGGCACAGCATCAGCACCGTGATCGTGTCGGGGCAATTTTCCTGGCACGACAAACGTCGTAGTGACAACTGCCTGGGATTGCGCCTACGGTTTATGCAATAGCGCTCGTAAGAAGCACGTGAGTACGCCGACCATGATCCAGATCACCCTGCCCGATGGTTCATTGCGTGAGTACGACCAACCGCTCTCCGTGCACGAGTTAGCTGCCAGCATCAGCCCCGAACTGGCCAGCGCGGCCGTAGCGGGTCGAGTCAATGGTGTACTGGTGGACTGCGAATACATGATCGAGGCGGATGCCCGGGTCAGCATTGTCACCCCCCGGGAGCCGGACGGCCTGGAGATCCTGCGCCGCTCCTGTGCATTGATGCTGGCCATGGCGATCAAGCAACTTCACCCACATGCGCAAATGCACGCGGGAAAGGAGTTGGGTGATGGCTTCTTTTACGAGTTTGCAGTCGAGCGACCGCTGACCCCTGCAGACCTGCCCCTCATCGAAGCGCGCATGCAGTCACTGGCAGCGACCAATCACTCGATCCGTCGTCAGCCACCGCGCGAAGAGGTGTCGCTGTACCGTCTGGGAGACACAGAGTACCCGAGCCATGGGCCGCACGTCCCCACCACCAAAGTCTTGCAGGCGTTTGCCCTGGATCACATCAGCGGCACGTTGCAACAACGGATCTACGGCACCTGCTGGTCGAGCCATCAGGAGCTGCAACACTGGCGCGTTCCACCCTACGTGGTCGTCGTGAGCATGGATGACCGCCAGGCGACTTATGCACAAGCGGTGACCGAGTCCTTGCGCCAAAGGGGCGTGCGCGCCAGGGCCGACCTGCGAAGCGAGAAGGTCCACTACAAGATTCGCCAGCACAGCCGGACCGTGCCGTACCTGGTAGTGGTTGGCGAAAAAGAACAGGCAGGCGGATTTGTCAGTTTGCGCAGTCGCACCGGGGAGGATTTTGGCCGGATGGCTGTCGAGGTGGCGTGTGAGTGGTTGAGTCGGCCGGGGATCTAGGGACGCTGGGTGGACGCCTTCGTCGGAACGCCGCCCGGAGCAAGCCCGCTCCCACGTTGACTTTGTGAACACCACAGATCCAATGTGGGAGCGGGCTTGCTCCGGGCGGCGTTCCGACGAAGCTTTTAAGCTCTTGGCTTCACAGTACCGCAATCCTGCCCCAGCCAGACGGCACGGGATTCAAGGCTGCCCTTCTGCTGAATCCCGGTGGCGTTGAACGTCCCGTTGACCTTGGTGGTGAACTCGCGATCACTAAGGAATGTCGCCACGCCCGCCCCCTGGGCTCTAGGGCAGCTGAAACGGAATTTCCACTGATTGCCGGAGCGGTCGGTGATTTCCTGCTTGCAGCCCGACTGCGGATCGGTCAGTGGAATGTTGTCGGTCTTGACCTGTTCCGGAGTCAGGCACGCCCGGATCCCTTTACCCCCCATGGTGATCCCCTGTTTTTCCAGCTGTGCACGCTGCTCAGGGGTCATCTGGCTCTGGAGCTGACCGAGGATCAATTGCAGGTCCGGCATATTCTGCTCATCGACCTTCATGTTGCTCGTGGTCAGCTCCCACAATCCCGGTTGCAGCATTTGCGCGTGAGCCGCCACAGGAAGTGCCAAACCCAGTGCCATGGCCAAACCCAGCAGACGAACGTTCATCGAGTAACTCCTGATCAGTTGTGGCCGTTAGACGTCCGCCGCAGGCTTCGGTTCATGGGCCAATTAATTAGCGACATTCTGCACGGAACATGATCTGTTAAGCACTGAATCTTCAGGAGCAAGGCAGCCCCCATGGATTATTTCGGACCGCATATTTTCGGTTATACCATCGCCCTGCTGCACTCGCTGGGCATGATCGCGGCCATACATGCCGTGTTGACCGTTCGTACCGCCCAAGGTGCGATTGCCTGGGCCCTGTCGTTGTTTTTCATCCCCTACTTCACGCTGATCCCGTACCTGGTGTTCGGCCGCAGCACGTTCGATGGCTACATCAAGGCCCGGCGGCAGGCCAACGAGGAAATGCGCAAGGCCATCTCCGAACTCAACTGGCGACCCTGGGTGGAAGAAGCCCTCACCGCTCGCGCTTCCTCGGCGTATGCCTCACTCAGAGCGCTGCCGAAACTGGGAAACATGCCGTGCCTGGCCAATAACGAGATGCGGCTGTTGATCAACGGCCAGCAGACATTCGACGCCATTTTCGATGCCATCAGCCAGGCGAAAAAAGCCGTGCTGATCCAGTTTTTCATCGTTCACGACGACCGCCTCGGCCAACGCCTGCAAACCCTGTTGTTAAAGAAGGCCGCCGAAGGCGTACCGATTTACCTGTTGTATGACCGAATCGGCAGCCACTCCCTGCCCCACGGCTATATGCAGGCCTTGCGTGATGGCGGGGTCGAGGTCAAAGCCTTCGCCACCCGCAGTGGCTGGCTCAATCGCTTTCAGGTGAACTTCCGCAACCACCGCAAGATCGTGGTGGTAGACGGCATTCTGGGCTTCGTCGGCGGCCACAACGTCGGTGACGAATACATGGGCGAGAAGCCGCCCCTGGCACCATGGCGCGATACCCACGTACAAGTGCGCGGGCCAGTGGTGGCGTGTATGCAGGAGTCTTTCGCCGAAGACTGGTTCTGGGCGGCTCGTGCACTGCCGCCACTGATCCTGCCCGAGGTTTATCCGGAAGACGGCGTGCTGTGCCAGTTGCTCGCCAGCGGTCCGGCAGATTCCTACGAAACCTGTTCACTGTTCTTTGTCGAAGCCATCCATGCGGCAACGGAACGGGTATGGATTACCAGCCCGTATTTCATCCCCGACGAAGCCGTGTCCGCGGCTTTGCGCCTGGCGGTACTGCGCGGTGTGGATGTGCGTCTGCTGTTGCCGTCACGGCCTGACCACCGCATCGTCTACGCCGCCTCCAGCCTCTATGCCTTCGAAGCGGTGCGCGCCGGAGTGCGGGTATTTCGATACAAACCCGGATTCCTGCATCAGAAAGTGGTGTTGGTCGACAGCGAAATCAGCGCCATTGGCAGCGCCAACATGGACAACCGTTCGTTCCGACTGAATTTCGAAGTGATGTTGCTGACCGTCGACCGCGCGTTTGCCGTCGAGGTGGAACAGATGCTCAACGATGACTTTGCCAACGCCCACGAAATCGCCAAAGAAGAAGGCCGGGAGACCCACCGCCTGCAGCAGGTCGGCATGCGGGTCGCCCGGCTGATTTCACCGATTCTCTAGAGGTAGATGTCGTCACGGGTCCATGGCAGTTCATGACTGCCATCGGCGTGGGCCTTCACCGCAAGAATCTGGTGCAGGTTGATCCAGCCCCGGGCGAACGCATAAGCGCAACCGGCCAGGTACAGCCGCCAGATCCGCAGCACGTGCTCAGGCACCAGTCTGGACGCCGCTTCGAGGTTATCCTCCAGGCGTTCGCTCCAGTGATCCAGGGTGCGCGCATAGTGCAGGCGCAAACTTTCGACATCGACGATTTCCAGCCCGGCCTCACTGATCTCGGCGGAGATCATCGACAGGTGCGGCAGCTCGCCGTTGGGGAACACATACTTCTCGATGAATTCTCCGGCGCCACGTCCCACCGGACGGCCGTCAGTGTGTTTGGCGGTGATCCCGTGGTTCATCACCAGGCCGCCCTCTTTCACCGCGTCGAACAGGGTCTTGCAGTACTCGGCCAGGTTGGCGTGGCCAACGTGTTCGAACATGCCGACGCTGACAACTTTGTCGAAACGGCCATCCTGCGGCAGATCCCGATAGTCGAGCAGCTGCAGTTCGACCAGGTCGTCCAGGCCCTCCGCCTTTACACGTTCCCGGGCCAGGGTCAATTGCTCCTTGCTGAGGGTGATACCGAACACTTTCGCGCCAAATTCCCTCGCCGCAAAACGCGCCAATCCACCCCACCCGCAACCCACATCCAGCAGGTATTCGCCGGGCTGCAGGCGCAGCTTGCGGCACAGATGACGGAACTTGGCTTGCTGGGCTTGTTCGAGGGTTTCGCTGCCGGTCTCGAAGTAAGCGCAGGAATACGCCATGTCACTGTCGAGCCACAACTGATAGAACGCGTTGGAAAGGTCGTAGTGGTAGGAAATCGCCTTGGCGTCCGTCTCTTTGTCGTGGGCGCTACGAACCGGCTGATTGCCTTCGCCTTCATCCAGCAACGCCTGGCTCCATTCATCGCAGACGCGGATCACATCGCCGATGGAGCCCTCGAGTTCCAGTTTGCCTTCGACAAATGCAGCGCCGAGGGCATCCAGGCTTGGATGGGTAAACTGGGAGACCATTTGTGGGTCCTTGACCACAATCGTGACGCTGGGCGTTGGCCCCAGATTGAATTCGTGGCCATCCCAGAGTCTCAGGCGAAGCGGCAATTGCAGATTCTGTAAGGCCGGTGGAAGTTGCGCGAGCATGGAAATTCCCCTTGTTTCAGACGTCTGAACAGAGGGTAGACCATCTTTGAAAAATAGCTGGCTATCGAATTAATAGCCTTTTTCAATGATTCGCGACGCCTGAACCTGCCGCCGCGAACACACAAAATGATGTGCCCTCATCTCCAATGACTACAAAGTATGCGCACAGTTCTAAAAAGTTAAAGCCCCCTGATTACCCGGTTTAGAGCATTCGCCTTCAGGCTTCATCCTTGAGTTTGAGCAACGGCTCCTGGAACCGCAGCAAACGACCGGCATTACCCAACACCAACAAAGTGCTGAGGTTATGCAGCAACGCCGCAATCATCGCCCCGGCAGCGCCGAGCCAGCCGAACGCGGCGAAGGCCACGATCGCCAGGGTCCAGCCCAGTCCGATAATCACATTGACCTGCAATGTCTGGCGGCACTGACGACTCAGGCGCACACAGGTGCCGAGGCGGCGCAGGTCACTGCCGATCAACACGATGTCAGCCGATGCCAGGGCGATGTCTGCGCCGCCAGCACCCATGGCGACACCCACCACGCCAGCCTTGAGGGCCAGGGAATCATTGATGCCATCGCCGACCACCATCGGCCGGAAGCCGCTGTCGATTTCCTTGAGCACGCGGTTCAGTTTGTCTTCGGGCAGGGCTTGCGCTTCGACGTCACTGATCCCGACATCCCGGGCGAGTGTCTGCGCGACGCTATGGCGGTCCCCCGTGAGTAACAACTGGCGGCCCAGACCCAGTTCACGCAACTCACCCAAGGCAAACTGCGCCTCGGGTTTGACGCTGTCGGCCAGCAACAACCAGGCAAGAAACTCCCCGTTGAGCGCCAGTCCTGCAATCGGACCGTCGTGATCGGGAACCGCCGTTGTGCTGATGCCCAGTTGCGCAAATAACTCTGGCCGGCCGAGCGCCGCTTCGCCCTGCCCGGTCATAGCCACCACGCCCAGGCCCTGGCGTTCATGAATGTCAGAAAGCAGCAGGAAATGTTCCTGGGTCACCAACCCCGCGAGCGCGCGGCTGACCGGGTGACTGCTGGCCGAGCCGAGGCTGGCGGCGAGTTTCAGGACATGGCTGCGATCCTCCAGCGGACTGTCGATAGATTGCAGGCGCAAGGTGCCGAAAGTCAGCGTCCCGGTCTTGTCGACCACCAGCGAAGTCAGGTCCGCCAACTCCTCAAGGAACGCAGAGCTGCGGATCAGAATCCCGTGCCGCGCCGCCACGGCCACCCCGGCAATCGCCGTGGCCGGTGCCGACAACACCAGCGCACAAGGACAGGCCGCCACCAACACCGCGAGCATCGCTTGAGCGTTGTTGGTGATGAACCAGGTCACGGCGGCCAGCAGCAACACCAGCACCATATAGCTACCGGCGTAACGCTCCAGCAGACGGGTGATCGGCGGCTTCGAGCGCTCGGCGTTTTGCATCAGGGCGATGACTTTGCCCAGGGTCGATTCATGGCCGGTGCGCGTCACTTCGATTCGCAGCAGACCGTCGAGGTTGATCGCGCCACCGAACACCGACATGCCGACTCCCGCCTCCATCGGCACCGATTCGCCGGTAATGGAGGCGGTGTCCAGACTGGCCTGGCCGGCTAACACCCGGCCATCCGCCGGTACCCGGTCCCCGGCGCGCACTTCGACCAGATCGCCGGCCTTGAGCGTGCCGTTGTCGACTTCGATGATGGAGCCGTCCGCCTGAACCTTGCGTGCGTGGCTGCGGGTCAGTTTGCCGAGGGCGTGAATCGCTTCCTGGGAACCGATCACGCTGCGCTCCTCCAGCACGTGTCCGAAGATCATGATGATCGGCAACAGGGCTGCCGTCAGCAGATCCCCGGTGGCCCAGGCCCCCAGCATGGCCAGGGCAATCAATTGATCGGTGATGCCGTGCAGGCTTGGATAACGCAGGCTGTACCAAGCCGAGCGCATGACCGGCACGGCGACCAGCAACGAGGCAAAACCAAGCAGCAGTTGACTGACGCCACTCTGCTGCGGCGCCAGCCAACGCCAGATCAAACCCAGCGCGAGAAGGCCCAATGCGAGCATGGCCAGGGTCAACTGGCGCGCGGCGCGGCGCTGTTCGGTCAAAGACAACAGGCTCGGTGCGGCGGCGGTTTGAGCGGTCATTGTGCAGCTCCCTGAATGATCAGGCGGGAATCGTCTTTGGGATCGACCGTCGTGACCGATCCGGCCTGGCCGAGAATTTTCGGCATCCGTTCGCGATAGATGCGCAGCAACATTTGCGGGTCGGTACCTTGCTGCTGAGCCTTGGCCAGACTCAACACAGTGGCCGTATCAGCAGACGCTTTGGCCAGTCGTTCACTCGCCTGGGCATGGGCCACCTGCAGTGTGCGGTCGGCTTGCTCGTTGGCGGTCTGCGTCAACTTCTCGGCTTCGGTGCGCGCATTGGCGACGGTTTTATCGGCTTGCTGGCTGGCCGTCAGCACCGCGTTGAAGGCGTTGACCGCAGGACTGGGCAGACTCGATTGCACATCGACCCGCGCCACTTCGATCCCCAAACCCTGCCCTGTCGCAGTGAGCTCAGCCAAGCGCTGGTTAATGCCCTGCACCAGATCACCCCGCAAGCGCTCGCGTCTTTCCGCCGCCTGGCTATCGGCTCCAATCAACTCCGGGCGAGCGACCAGAATAGTGTCTAGATCCCGTGCGGCCGTGAGCGCCACTGCACTGCGGGTCACTAGCCGATCCAGTGCCGGCAACACATGTTCGCCCTGAAGCACGAACGCATAGGGCTCAGTGACTTTATAGAAAACCCGCACATCGAGTTGCACCACCCCGGCATCCCCCGTTAACAGATAACCGGAGCCTGCGAGGGCATCGCTGATCGGTGTGGCAAAACTGGCCACGCGATCCGCCTGTATCGCGGCACCACTGCGCAACAGGTTTTCCACTCGACGCTCGATCACCCTATCCGCCGCGGGCAACAAAATCACCTGCTCGAACGGTTGCGGCCAGGCCAGTAACAACCCTGCATTCTGAATGCGATCCAACGCGCCGAAATGCAAAACCACCGCACGATTTTGCGGATCGATCTGCCGCACATTGGAAAACGCCCACGCCAACGCCGCCAACACCGTCACCGCGTAGAGGGCAATAAACGCCAAACGCCCGGCCTGAATCCAGGGACTGCTCAACTCATTTGTTCCACGTGGAACCAAACTCATGGCTGCGATCCGGACTTGTTGTCGAGGCTCGGCGGACCGTCAACCAACACCCGGAACGGTGCAGCATCGGTGCGCAGAATCAGCTTGGTCCCCGGCGTCACTACCGTGCCCAAGGTGTCGAGCGAGCGCAGCAGGTTGTAGAGCTGCGGCGATCCCGCGTAGGCGCGACCATAAATCTGCGCCGCTTCGACGCGCGATTGCGCTTCGATATCCGCCGCCTTCACTGTGGCATCGGCCTGCACAATTCGCGCATCACGCTCGGCGGCGGAACGAATTTGTGCAGCTTCACGCTTGCCGATGGCCGTGCGTTCAGTGGCAATGGTTTCACGCTCGGCACGCATCCGGTCGACAGTCGCGGTGAGCGTCACCGATGGCAACGTCAACCTTTCGATACCAACCTGCAACACACGCACGCCATAAGTGGTGAGTAGCTGTTGATCGATTTGCTTGCGCAGTTGGGCTTCGAAATCGGCGATGCGTACCTGGCTGGCATCGGTATTGACCAGGTTCGCCAGATCAAAACTGCTGGCGGTGGTCTCCAGTGCGGAGCCGACAAAGGTGCGAATCTGCCGCGCAGCTTCATCGGGCTGGTTCTGTACCGCACGCATGAAACGTTGCACATTGTCCGGATCGCCCTGTACCTGCCACGCCACATAGGCCTGAACGATGATGCGCAAACCGTCCCGGGTGCCGACATCCTGCAAACCGCTGGACGTGGTGCGCAGCCGCAGATCCACCGGGATCGCCGCCTCGAACGGCGCCGGCCAGCGCCAGCCCAGCCCCGGCTCCAGCAAGACTCGTGAAGGGTTGCCGAAACGGGTGATCACCGTGGCCTCACCCGAACGCACCTGCACCAGGCTCGCGGCAGCGACAGCAAACGCCACCAACAAAGCAGCCCAACCCATGCGGCGCCATGGAAACGGTCCGGCCTCCTGAGGATCGCCATGATGGTGATGATGGTGATGGCCGTGGTGATGATGCCCGCCATGGCCGTGATCGTGGCCGCTGTGGTCATCGTGATCGTGAGTATGGGACTGGCTCAATTGGCAGCTCCTGGCTGAGCGGTTTTACGCGACGGCGCAGGGTCAACCGGCAGCGTGAAAGTACGGAGGTCGATGGTCGGCGCATTGCTGCTGCCGCCCAGACGATGATCGAGAACCAGCAATTTGGCGTTGACCAAACCCTGGGACAACTGACTGAAATACTGCTCCAGCACAAAGGCCTGGCCAGCGCTGGCATAGGCTTTTCGCTCGGCATTGAATTTCAGGTCCGCTGCCTGGGCGCCGGCATTAATCTCCCGCGCGCTGGCCGTCGCTTGATCGCGGGCGATACTGGCCTGCAACTGCGCCTGGTTGGTGGCCTCGGCAGCGGCGCCGCGTTCACGGGCGATCAAGGCTTGCGCAGCAATCTGCGCCGCTTGCACGCCGTGATAGGCATTGGCAGCACCGGCCGGAGGGTGAATCGCCTCGACCACCGTGGCGAGAATTTCCACGCCGCTGTCGAGTTTTTGCAAGTCAGCCTGGACGGCGCGACCGATTTCTTCCGCCAGCCCTACCCTGTCCTCTCCCAGCAAACCGTCGAGGGTGCGTGAGGCGAAGTCGTGAACCAGAATTCGGCTGGCGGTGCTGCGAATCAACATCGGCACATCGGCACTGTTATAGGTCGCGGCCAACGCCGCCTCATCGCTCAGACCGATGCGATAGACGAAGCGCACGTCCATGTTGACGATCTGAAAGCTCTGCTTGTCGGCTCGACTGCTGGCGATCACCTGGGATTTGTCGTTCACATGGCTGGCGTCCCACAAGCGATTGGCAATCGCCGGGGCCGGGCCTTCAGCGGGATCGGCCTGAGCGGGGGCCGAGGTTTCGCCAACACTGGTGGCCAACTCGTGAACCACGCCATTCTCGACGCTCAACACACGGCCCAATGGCCACGGCAATCCCATATGCAAACCTGGGCCAAACACCTCCACCGGCTTGCCGAATCGTTCGTAGATGCCACGCCCTTGCAGCGCAATTTCGTGAATGCCAGTCAACGACCAGCCAACGAGCAAAACCACCGCCAACACCGGCAGGAACGCCCGACGCATGTAAGTGAAGGCCCAGATCTGCCGCAGATCGATGCCGAAGCGGTTATGCAATTCGTGCTGCAACGCCAGCAAGGGCTGTGGTGGCCAGCGCAGCATGTCGGCGACAAAACTGCGCGCCAGCAACTCCGGCTCCAGGCGTTCGCGGCGCGGGCTGAACAATGACAATACCGCGCGCAGCAACAGTTCTGCTGCCACCAACCCCGGCAGCAGTCCGATCAACACCGCCAGGCGTACGGGCCATATCGACGTTTCATCGGCAAACAACAGACAAAAGGCACCGAGCACCAGGCTGATGATCGCCACACGCGTCAATTGCGCCAACGCGGCGGCTTCAGGCCATTGCGCGGGGTTTTCCTGCGCCAGATGGCGCTCCATCACCAACAGGCCGAACGCCAACAGCAAGGAGCACGCCGCCCCGACAGTGGCTGCCAGGCCCAACGCAGCCGGAGGCAACGTGAGGTTCCAGGCCTGTTCGACGCCCACCAGCGCCAACACGGCCCAACCGCCAAGCCACAGCGTCGGCGCGCCTATTTGCCTGAGCAGGTGCTGCGATTGCCGGCTGATCCGGTCCAGCAAGCGTTCATACCACCCCGAAGGCGCGACAGATTCGTCGACAACGCCCTCCGGCACCACGGGATTCATTGCGCGAGCACGCCACTGGGCCACCCACCAGGCCGATTGCGCCCCCGCCATCAACACCGCAGACGCCGCGCTCAGGTTCAGCAGCAACGCTGGCCACAGTGTTTGCGAAGAAAACAGCCAGGCAAAAGATGCCAGCAGCACACCTACCGTCGCGAGTATGCCCGCACCGATGGCGAACTGGCGCAACCGCCGCCCTTGTATGGCCGCCTGCTGAAAGCGCGGCAACCCGGCTAACGGCGCTTCATCAACATCGAGATCGACTTGCATACCACCCCAGAGTGTCTTCGCGAACATGGCAATTCGTTACGATATAACGAAAATGGTGAAATTTCCGTATTCAAGCGCGCCATCTAAAGATGCCCAACCTGTCGCGTACCTGAAGCCTTGACCTAAATGCGGCAGAACGCACATATTACGTTCGTAATTTTATCCAGGAACTACTTTTACCCATCCCTTCCCCTTTCGATCCAGGAGTACATCCATGAGCACCTATGACGTTGTGATACTCGGCGGTGGCCCCGGCGGTTACAACGCGGCGATCCGCGCCGGACAACTGGGTCTGAAAGCAGCCTGCGTGGAAGGACGCGCCACACTCGGCGGCACCTGCCTGAACGTCGGCTGCATGCCATCCAAGGCGTTGCTGCATGCCTCCGAACTTTACGACGCAGCCATGGGCGCGGAATTCGCCAACCTGGGGATCGAAGTCAAACCCAGTCTCAACCTCGCCCAGATGATGAAGCAAAAGGATGAAAGCGTTACCGGGCTGACCAAGGGTATCGAGTTTCTTTTCCGCAAAAACAAAGTCGACTGGATCAGAGGCTGGGGCCACATCGACGGACCGGGCAAAGTCACGGTGACCGATAGCGCCGGTGGCAAGACCGAACTGAGTGCCCGGGACATCATCATCGCCACCGGCTCCGAACCCACGCCCCTGCCCGGCGTGGACATCGATAACAAACGCATCCTCGACTCCACCGGTGCCCTGGCGCTGACCGAGGTGCCCAAGCATCTGGTGGTGATCGGCGCCGGCGTGATTGGCCTGGAGCTGGGTTCGGTATGGCGGCGCTTGGGGGCACAGGTGACCGTGGTCGAGTTCCTTGACCGGATCTGCCCCGGCGTGGATATCGAAGCCGGCAAAACCCTGCAACGCTCCCTGAGCAAGCAAGGCTTGAGTTTCAGGTTGAGTTCGAAAGTGACCAGCGCCACCAGCTCCGCCAATGGCGTTCAGCTCAGCATCGAGCCTGCCGCTGGCGGTGCTGCCGAGTTGCTGGAAGCCGATTACGTACTGGTGGCCATCGGACGCCGACCTTATACACAGGGCCTTGGCCTGGAAAACGTCGGCCTCACCACGGACAAACGCGGCATCCTCGCCAACAAGGGGCATCGCACCGAAGCCGCCGGGGTCTGGGTGATTGGTGACGTGACCTCGGGTCCCATGCTCGCGCACAAGGCCGAGGACGAAGCCATGGCCTGCGTCGAACAGATCGTCGGCAAGGCTGGCGAGGTCAACTACGACCTGATCCCCAGCGTGGTCTACACCAAACCGGAACTGGCCAGCGTCGGCAAGACCGAAGAACAGCTCAAGGCTGAAGGCCGGGCGTACAAGGTCGGCAAGTTTCCCTTCACCGCCAACAGCCGGGCGAAGATCAACCACGAAACCGAAGGCTTCGCCAAAGTGCTGGCCGATGAGCGCACGGACGAAGTCCTCGGCGTGCATCTGGTGGGCCCGAGCGTCAGTGAAATGATTGGCGAGTACTGCGTGGCCATGGAGTTCAGCGCCTCGGCCGAAGACATCGCCCTGACCTGCCACCCACACCCGACCCGCTCCGAAGCGTTGCGCCAGGCGGCGATGAATGTGGAGGGAATGGCGACGCAGATGTAAGGCTTGAAGAGTTGCAGTGACTGTTCTATCGCCTTCGCGAGCAAGCCCGCTCCCACAGGTACAGCGCAATCCTTGTGGGAGCGGGCTTGCTCGCGAATCATGCGACTCGGTCTAAAGCGGCAAATGCTCCAGCGGCAACGCCCCCGGTGCCTTCACGGTGTGAATCGCAAAGTTGCTGCGGATGTCGCTCACACCCGGCAGCTTCAACAAACGCCCGGTGAGAAACCGGTCATAAGCACGCAGGTCCGGCACCACCACCTGCAGCAGAAAGTCCGACTCCCCTGACACCAGAAACGCCGAAATCACCTCGGGCAATGCCGTCACCGCCAGACGAAAGGCTTCGGCTTGTTCGTCGTTATGACGCTCGACCTTGACCCCGACAAACACCGTCAGCCCCAACCCCACTTCGTCGCGATCCAGATTGGCCTGGTAGCCGCGAATAACCCCCGCCTCTTCAAGCATCCGGACCCGGCGCAAACAAGGCGATGCCGACAGGCCGATCTCGTCTGCCAGTTGCACATTGCTCAGGCGACCGTCCCGTTGCAGTGCCGCGAGAATCTTGCGGTCGTAGGCGTCAAGTTTCATGGTTTGGCAGATCCCGATGGTTCAAGCGAAATAAAGTGGCAGATTATGCCAATACACACTCCGATAGAAGCTGACAACGCAAGCACCTGCCCCGCCCTCCAGCCCTAGACTGGCACGACCGAATCGACAACGAATGGGGTGCAACATGCAAGGGCTCTGGCTGTTTTTCATGGCATTGGCAGTGGTCTATCTCTTGCCGGGGCCTGACATGATCCTGCTGTTGCAGACCGGTGCCCGCCAGGGCAAAGGCGCCGCGCTGGCCACGGCAGTGGGCCTGGGCATCGCCCGCGGTTGTCATGTGGCATTGGCGGCGCTGGGCCTGGCGGCACTGTTCAAGGCTGCGCCCTGGACCTTCGACGTGGTGCGCCTGGCAGGCGCCGCGTATCTGCTGTGGATCGGCATTCAGTGCCTGCGGACGACGATGCTGCCGAACCTCGGAAGCGCCGACACAACCGGCGAAAAACCGCGCTGGGGCGCAGCCATCCGGCGCGGACTGCTGACCAACCTGCTCAACCCCAAGGCACTGTTGTTCTGCTCGGTGCTGCTACCGCAATTCATCAATCCACAGGCCGGGCCGGTGCTCGGGCAATTTGTGACCTTGGGCGTGGTGTTGGTCGGCGTCGGTTTGCTGTTCGACAGCGCTTACGCCCTGGTCGGCGCGGCACTCGGCCGTTGGCTGCAACGCAGCCCCTCCGCCCAGCGCTTGCAGCAATGGTTGTTCGGTAGCCTGTTGATCGGTTTCGCCGTGCGGCTGACCTTTGTGCAACAGGCTTGAACCTTACTGCGCCTTGCGGCGGCGATTGAACAACAACAGCGCGGCTGACGCGACCGCCAGTACGCCGCCAACCTGTAACAGTGTCTTGTACGGCCGCAAGGCCGAACGCGCAGCGTCGGTGACTTGAGTCACATAGCGTTTGTCGGCGTTCTCGAAGTCGGGATACGGGCATTGGTGGCCGAAATCGGCGGCCCATTCCACATAAGGCCCTTCTTTGACATAACGCTGATAAATCGCACGTTGCTCCTCAAGGCTGCTGTTCCACCCCGACGCTTCGCACAGCACCGCTGCAAATGCCTGGCTGGTGTGAGGCAAGTTATCCGCGGCCTTGCTCGCCAGCGCCGTGGCCACGAAGCGATAGTGGTAACGCCGATCAGGCTGGGCAGCGCTGGCCTGCTGACGCCTCACTTCGTCCTCGGCCACCAATGGACCGACTTTGAGTTCGGCGTTTTCGAGAACGAAGTTACCGCCGAACGTGGCGTAATCCGGCGCCGTTTCATAGCCCAGAATGTCCATGCCCCACTCGCGTGCCGTCCAGGCCGCATTGAACAGCGCAGCGGCGCGACGGGTCGGCCACCAGGCTGAATCAGCCGCCAGACGTTGCTCGCCATACAGCCTGGCCTTGTGCCGCAAGCCGTCATTATCGAAGTACGCCAGCGCTTGCTCGTAATGCCCCTCGCGCAACAAACGCCGCCCCAGCAGATTGCGCAGGCTCGCCGCCACCGGCAAGGGCACGTAATTGTCGCGGTCCTGCTGGCTGAGCGGCGGCGGTGCCGGCACTTGCGTGTCGACGTAGTGCTTGAGTTCTTCGAGGGTCAACACGCGCTCGGCGACGGTGGCGGCGTCGAACCAGTAAATGCCTTTGCTGCGATACAGCTGATCGAAGGCCTGCAGGTAGTCCCCGCGTTGCAAGGCCAGGATCGCACTTTCACCCTCGACCCGGCATTTGGGCTGAAGTGTTTCGTAATCGAAGTCCGGGGTCCGTCGCTCGCCCCAGGATTCATTCTGCGGGAAGGCCTGGGCCGCTTTGGCATAGGCTGCGGCGGCCGAGGTTTTATCGCCCTCGCGCACCGCCAGTTTTGCCCGCAGCCACCAGGCCAACCCGCCATCGCCGGCATGTTCGAGGAAAGCCTTGGCGCTGGCGTAATCGCCCTGTTGATAATTCATCGCCGCCAGACGGTCGGCGTTATCAAGACTGCCGCGGGTGCTGTTTTGTAGCAGCTTGATCATTTTCTGTTCGTTGGGTGGTTGATCGCCGAAGGACCAGCCCAACCGGCTGATCAGTGATGCAGTCACCAATTGCTGCACAGGTTGGCCCTTGAGCAACTCGGCCACTTGATCATCCGGCAGCGTCATCAGGTCCGCCATCAACAGCTTCAGCGAGGTGTAGCCCACTGCGGAACCGTGCAGATTTTGCGTGGCGTACAATTCGATGGCGCGGTTCCAGTCGCCGGCGGTACGCGCCACCCGGGCTTCCTCACCGAGGCTGGCGACACCCAGTTCCAGCGGATCGCTGAAGCCGTCGATGCTCAGTTGCCGGGTTTGCTCAAAGGCCTTTGCGGATTGTTTGAGCAGATCTGGAGCCGCATCGGCTTCGATGCTCATGGCGAACAATGCGCGCCCCAGCGAGTAAGCCGCCCAGGTGCTGCGCGAGGCCCGTTGCTCGGCGGGCAAGGCCAGCACTTTCTTGAAATACCCGGCGGCCAAGGCAGGATCACCCGTACCAAATGCCACGGCGCCCGCCAGGTACAACCTGAGCTCCGGCGGCAGTTGCGCTCCTTCGGTTTCAACCTGATGGGCATCGGTCAGGCTGCGCAGGTGTTTCACCAACACTTGTTGCTCAGCGGACAGTCCGGCCTGCTCGGCCTGATCCCGTTGCGCCACAAGGTCAGGTTGATCCGTATAGTCGGCGCCAGCGGTGACGTTTTTCAATCCCTGGATGGCGTGGCCGAGACGGCTGATTTCAAAGCTGAAGTTGCCTTCGGGCAGTTCCGCCAGCGACTGGCCACGGTTGTCCAGCAAGCGCATGGGGAAGTCCGGGCCGCAGGCCAGCGCCGAGCCCAGCGGCAGGCTGAGGCTCAGGCAAAGCAAATGACGCGGCCAGTTACGGGTGAACATTCGAACCTCCTTGATCAATGTGTGCGCAGCGAGCCCAACCAATGGCACGCTGTCCGCCGGCCGGTATTCGGCCATCGCGCAGGCGGGTGAAGGTAAGCAGATCCGGACGCTGTTGCAACGCGTAACCGGCCAAGGCATCGGCCCCTTCACAGCCGCTGACCGCGAGTGTCAGGCGTTCGGGCCAGGCGCTGTCGAGGTTGCCCTGGTTGCTGAGGCCGATGTCATAGAGGCCATTGTCGGCCGAGAGTTGCAGCGTCAACTGACTGTCGAGGACATCGGCACGCGCCACGGCGCGCAAGGTGGTCAAACTCCAGGCCCGACGGTCGTTTGCCAATGGCAGGCGAAACCAGATCAGGCCCGCCAGATGTTCGGGTGGATCGGCACGTAACTCGCTACCGAGGGTGCGCAACGACAGCGGATCGGCGAGTAATTCCCGGCGCAGGCCTTCGCGCTCCAGCGTCACTTCGCTTTCCACAACCGGTGCGCCGTCCACCGACGGCAGCAGTGCCACGCCATAGGCCGGTAGCGCCAGATAGAACGGTTTCGTCGTGATACGGCTCCAGGCCTTCGCCCATTGCCAAGCCTGATCGGCATCAAACAAACCGCGACGCGGATCGCTCACCGCGTGCACCTGCAGCACGCTGCTATCGACTGTGGATAACAGCGCCGGCAGTTCGCGACTGTCGAGCCAGGACGGCAACGCAGTGATGCTCAGCGGCAGCGAAGTCGGCAACGCTTCACGCAAATGCGCCAGAAATTCGCGGTACGCCGGTAGCCGGGCGTTACCGGCGTCGTGGTCGATTTCAATGCCAGCAAGGTTCAACCCTTGCCCCTGCCAATCGCTGATTACCTGGCGGATCTGCGCTGTGATCTCATCCTGATCGAGCGCATTGAGCTGCCCATCCAGGCGCACCACCGCAATTACCGGCCGACCATCGCGCCTGAGCAATACCGGATCAATTCGGGCCCGACTCCAGCCCGCATTGGGAAAGGCCTGCAAGGCCAGCACCCGCAACGTCGAAAAATCGGCGCGGCTGTCCCTGAGGGCGGCGTCGTGGGCTGGCGTCCACTGCCGCTGCCAGACGTAGAGTTGCTGATCCAGCGGCGGTGCGTCGCGCCTTTCGCATCCGGCGGTCAGCACCAGCGCCAGCAGCAAGGCGATCGAGCGAGTGAAAAAAACCATTGAAACGCCTGTTCCTGAAGTGCAGAAAGGGCCTCTGCGGCTAATGCCGATCCTGTAGCAGCTGGCGTAGCCTGCGTCCGGCTGCACAGCAGTCGTAAATCCGGCTTGCACGATCTCTCTGACGTACCGCGAACTCTGATTTTACGACTGCTGCGCAGCCGGACGCAGCCTTCGGCAGCTGCTACAAGGAAGGCGTAGCGTCTGCGGCCTTTTTTCGTTCTGCCCCTACCCTACTCAGCCATCGACCGACGGGCAATGTTCCTTCAGATATCCAGCACCAACGGCTGCGCGCCCTGCGCCGGAATCGCACAGCAAATCAGTACGTGTCCGTCATCCGGCACCTCGGCTGGCGGCAGTGGGTAATGCACCTGACCGCTAACCAGCCGCGTCTTGCAGGTGCCGCAGGAGCCACCCCGACAACTGAACTCCGGACGCAGGCCCCGGCTTTCCGCCAACTCCAGCAAACTGCCGCCTTCCGGCTGCCAGCGGGCCTCCTTGGCCGAGCGCTGGAACACCACGGGCACGGACGTGGTGGCGGCTGGCGGTTGCTCGATGACCACCGCATCGGGGTCCGGACGCCGGCGCAAGGTCGACGGGCCGAAGGTTTCGGCATGAATCCGCGAATCGCGAATGTCCAGTTCGCGCAGGCCGTCGTACAGCGCCTGGGTAAAACTTCCGGGGCCACAGACGACAAAATCCAGCTGATCGTAATCCTCGACCGTCAGCAGATCCTTGAGCAGCGCGACGTCGATCCGTCCGCTGAGGTCGAAGTCCTCTCCTTGCACCGCCTCGGCTTCCGGTTGGCTGAGCAAACGCACCACCCGCACCGCGTCACCGGCGTCTTCGAGCAAGCGATCCAGTTCCCGGCGAAACGGCTGGTCGGCCAGTGTGCGCGAACTCTGGATAAACCACGTCGGGCGGATACGGCGAGTGCGCAATCCCTGGTAAACCACCTCGCGCAGCATCGACAACAGCGGCGTGATGCCTACTCCGGCCGCCAGCAACACCAATGGCCGACGCTCATGGGGCGCCACGGTGAAGTGCCCTTGCGGTGCCCGCGCCTCCAACAGGTCGCCGACACGAATCTGCTCATGCAAATGCGTAGAAACCCGCCCGTCACGCTTCACGCTGATGCGGAAAAAATCATCGGACGGAGCGCTCGATAAACTGTACGTGCGGATATGTACATCGCCGTCAATGTTGAAGCGCAGGGGCAAATGCTGCCCGGCCTGAAACAGTGGCAAGCCGGCCCCATCGGCGGGCTCCAGGTAAATCGAGCGGATGCTGTGGCTTTGCACTTCAATCCGCGTCACCCGCAACGGCCGCCATTGATCGCCCAGGGCTTTGGCCTGCAAACGCGCCGTGGCCTGCTCCCAGGTGCCGGTGAGCAAACTGGTGGGTGATACGCCGTCGAAACGCCAGCGCAACGCCAGGGCGGCGGGGCGACGAACCACTTGCTCGACATCGATTGTCCACAGGCGCTCGGCCCCCTGGAACGCCTCGACCTGCGGGCCCTCGAGGATGATTTCGGTGCGCCCGCTGAGCTGCAGCACATCACCGGTATTGAAATCGATGAACAACAATCCGGCCCGGGGATTGAGCAGCAGGTTTCCCAAGGTGTTGAAATGCAGGTTGCCGGCGAAATCCGGAATGGTCAGGCGATTGCCTTCCACCTGTACGAAACCGCTCTGACCGCCACGGTGTGATACATCCACCGAGCGCTCGCCATCGACATCCACATAACTGGCAACGAAAAACGTGTCCGCCCCGGCAATCATGGCTTTGGCCGCATCATCCAGTTCGTTGAAATGCTGGGCGACACGCGTCGAGGGGTCGGCCAGCGGCACCGAGTGAAACTGGCGCAACTGAATGTACTGCGGGCAATTGCCGAAGGACTGATCCACCGTCACCGCAAAACCGCCCGTGGTCATGGCGCGGACATGCCCGTTGATGCGGTTGCGACGGCGGGTGTGCAACTCGATACCCAACAGGCCGATGGCAGAGCCGTCGCTCAACTGCGCGGGATCATCAAAGGTCGGCAGGCTGCGAAATTGCAGCAGGCCAGGTTCTGGCGAGTGTGCGAATCCGGGCTGACCTTCAAGGATGCTGGCCCAGGGATGACCGTCGGCATCCACCGCTCCGTACAGCATGAACGGCAATTGCTGATAGAAGGTGCGATGCTGGTCCGGCATCTCGCTGCGAATCACCTTACGACCGAAAACTTCCATTCGTTCGGCAACGCCTACATGCGCCTGCAATTGTTTCTCGCCGGCATGCCAGGGTGAACGGTCCATATGGCTTCTCCTCTGCGCCAGTGGCGCAGAACGGGGCGGCCCGGTAACTCCGGGCCGCCAGCATCAGGCAGTTTTTTGCAGACCGGCGACGGTGCGCGGCATGCCGACAAAACCCGGCAAGGCTTCGATGCGGGCCAGCCAGGCGCGAATATTGGTGTACTCGTCCAGCGACACATTGCCCTCGGGCGCATGGGCGATGTAGCTGTAGGCCGCGACGTCGGCCACCGTCGGCTCGCTGCCAGCCAGATACGGCGTATTGGCCAGTTCGTGATCTATCACTTTAAGCACGGTGTGGGCGTAGGCAATCACTTCTTCAGCGTTGTAAGGCGCGCCAAACACGGTGATCAATCTAGCCCGGGCAGGGCCGAAGGCAATCGGACCGGCAGCCACCGACAACCAGCGCTGGACCTTGGCGGCCCCCACCGGATCAATCGGCAGCCAGCGACCATTGCCGTACTTTTGCGCCAGATAAACCAGAATCGCATTGGAATCGGACAGCACCACGCCCTGGTCATCAATCACCGGCACCTGACCGAATGCATTGAGCGCAAGGAACGCCGGTTGCTTGTGTTCGCCCTTGGCGAGGTCAACGAAGATCAATTCGGTCGGCAATTGCAGCAGGGACAGCATCAACTCCACGCGATGAGCGTGGCCGGAACGCGGGAAGTTGTAGAGTTTGATCGCTTGCATGGTCGACACCTCGGGTCAGTGGTGCTGTTCAGGAGAGAGCAGCGCCGATGGGGTGTATCTTCCACTCACATCCAAAACAACAGAATCACCAGCAAACGCAATCCATTATTTCACTGGGTGAAACAGCTCAACGCTCGAGCGCTGGATGCTCGCGCAACGTCTTCACCGCGAAATCAACAAAACTGCGCACCCGGGCCGGCGCTTTACGTCCGCCCTGATAGACCACATGGATGGGCAATGGCGGCAGTTCGAAGTCGGCCAGAATGATTTCCAGCTCACCGGCGGCCACCTTGCTCGCCACTTGATAAGACAGCACCCGCGTGAATCCCAACCCCAAACAGGCTGCCGTGATGGCCGCTTGATTTGCCGTCACCACCAGCCGCGGTTCAGCCCGCACACTCAAGGTCTCGCCATCGTCAATGAATGGCCAACTCCTGAGTTGGCCAATGGCCGATGTCGCAATAATCGGCGCCTGGGCCAGTTCCTGTGGATGCCTGGGCCGGCCATGGCTGGCCAGAAACTGTGGCGATGCGCAGATCACCCGCCGCACCTCGCCCACGCGGATCGCATGCTGATTGCTGTCAGGGAGTTCGCCGATGCGGATGGCCACATCGACGCCCTCCTCGACCACGCTCACCACCCGGTCCACCAGCATCGCGTTGATGCAGACCTCCGGGAACTGCGTCAGGTAGCTCACCATCAACGGCGTGACAAACAGCTCTCCAAACAAAACCGGTGCGGTGATGGTCAGCTGCCCACGGGGATGGATATGGCTACCCGCTGCCGAGTCCTCCGCTTCCTGCACCTCGGCGAGAATTCTCCGACAGTCCTCCAGATATCGCTGACCGGCCTCACTCAAATGCACACTGCGCGTTGTACGTGTGAGCAGTTGCGTGCCAATACGCTTCTCCAGCGCTGCGACCGCTCGGGTGACGCTGGCCGCCGACAGGCCCAAACGCCGCGCCGCCGCCGAAAAACCCTGGTCCTGGGCGACGGCTGCGAAGACCTGCATTTCCTGGAAGCGGTCCATGGGCATGTCCTCATTTCAGATAGATAAATCGTAACCGAAGGCCGGAATGTTAAGCGCAAGAGTTCAACAACATAGTTGGGCGTCCGACCATCAAGTAAATCAATGGGCTACTGCACTCTAGCGCCTGCGCAGTAAAAACCAGGCGTGTCACACACCTCAAAAAACGGACCGCGGATTATTGATAATTATTGAGGATTATTATCTTGCGACGAGTGCAACTGTTCGCAATTATCCGGACCCGCCTGCTGCAACGGCTAATACCTGACAGGAAAAACCAGCCATTGGCATTGCGTCAAACCAATCTCCAGGTAAAGGCTCATCAGCGGGCGCCATCAACTGCAGCGCGATTCCGGTCTGCCTGAACAGGCGGAATACACGACTGCTCCTATACTACAAGCCACCCTGTCACCGACTGAGTTTTAGGTAGGCACCTCGTTGAAATTTTCCCTGCCAGAAGTAAGGCACTATGGGTGGTTAACGCTTGGACGGCTGTCCGTTGATCTTGCTTCAAGGGTTCACTTAGTAGGGAAAAGTTGAACTTCATATGGCTGGCTAATCTGTGTGACACAGCAAGGAGTTCGAAAATGTTGCGCACTAACATTCCCGCTGGAGCACTGTCCGGTGGTTTGCTCGATGTACTGATTCGCGCCGGGCTCATTACGGTGCTGGTACTGTTCTGCTTCCAGATCTTTCACCCCTTCCTCAACCTCATGCTCTGGGCATTGATTCTGGCCATTACCCTTTATCCACTGCATGCGCTCATCAAGCGCAAGCTGGTCAACAAGGACGGTCATGCCGCCACCCTGATCGTGGTGGTCGCCCTGGCTTTGTTGA
The DNA here is from genome assembly GCF_059492225.1 of Pseudomonas sp. Pseusp10. Classification (NCBI taxonomy): domain Bacteria; kingdom Pseudomonadati; phylum Pseudomonadota; class Gammaproteobacteria; order Pseudomonadales; family Pseudomonadaceae; genus Pseudomonas; species Pseudomonas sp. Pseusp10. Next base: position 573,607 of record NZ_CP168528.1, read on the forward strand.
TGGTACCGATCTACCTGCTGGGCACCTCGATCAGTGAGTCGATCCAGGGCACCCTGGCTATCCTCAAGTCCGATTCGCTGCAGATTCCGCTACCCGGCGAAAAAATCGCGTCCCTGCCGCTTATTGGCCAGCCGCTCTACGACTACTGGATGCAGGCCGCCACCAACATGAGCAGCGTGTTCATGAAGCTGATGCCCTATATCAAGTCCATCGGCCTGACCTTGTTGGGCAAAATGGCCGACGTTGGTGTGGGTTTTCTGTTATTCATCGGCGCCCTGATCATTGCCGGCGTGTTCATGGCCTATGGCGAAAACGGTGAAAGAAGCGCCCTGGCCATCACCTCGCGCCTTTCCGGACCAGAGCGTGGCCCACGCATTACCGAGCTGTGCACGGCAACCATCCGCGCAGTCGCCCAGGGCGTGGTGGGTATCGCGTTCATTCAGATGTTGCTGGTCGGCGTGGGTTTCGTACTCATGGGCGTTCCCGGTGCCGGGCTGCTGGCGATGGTTGCGCTGTTGATGGGGATCATGCAATTACCGGTGCTGCTGGTGACCCTTCCGGTAATCGCCTATGTCTTCGCCACCGATGGCACCACCTTGGGCACCATCGTGTTTGGCATCTACAGTCTGATTGCCGGGATGGCCGACAACGTCCTCAAGCCATTGATGCTGGGTCGTGGCGTCGATGTCCCGATGCCGGTGATTCTGATTGGCGCCCTGGGCGGCATGGTGAGCGGCGGCTTCATCGGTTTGTTCATCGGGCCGGTAGCGTTGGCGGTGGGTTACCAACTGTTCTGGCAATGGGTCCAGGACCAACCGTCGGCCGAGGTACTGAACGAGCCCCCCCAGATCGACGCGGTGAACGAGACTCCGAAAATCGAGGCAATGAACGATCAGCGTCCCCTCTGAGGAGTTTGCGCTTGATGCCATGCCCTGCTCGCATCAGCCGGCTGCTGCTCTGTGGCACTGTCGTTCTGGGTGGCTGCGTGCAACTGGGCCCGGATTTCCAGTCACCGGCCCAGCCCTGGGTCGAACACTGGAACAGCCCGACCCTGGAAATCGCCGGGCAAAAACGGGCGCAACCGGACAGCCGTCAATGGTGGCGCGTGTTCGACGACCCGGTGCTGGACCACTTGATCGCCGAAGCCGATGCCCACAACGCTGACCTGCTGGTTGCTGGCCTGCGGGTCATGGAATCCCGCGCGCAATTGGGTATCGCCCTGAGTGGACGCTACCCGCAATTGCAGCAGGCCAGCGCCGACAGCCTCTACCTGAACCGTCGACAATCGGGCGGTACCAACCCTCAGGACACGCATTTCTGGCAATACAGCGCCGGTTTCGATATTGGTTGGGAGCTGGATTTCTGGGGGCGTTTCAGCCGTGCCATCGAGTCAGCCGACGCGTCCTGGTTTGCCGCCCAGGCCAACTATGAAAATGCCCTGGTGCTGTTGCACGCGCAGCTGGCGCAAACCTACTACGCCTTGCGCACCGCCGAGGCGCGCCTGCACATCGCCCGCAGTAACGCTGCATTGCAAAAACGCAGCTTCGAGATCACCGAGCGCCTGTTCAAAAGCGGGGCCGAAGCCGAACTCGATCTGCAACAAGCCAAGACCCAGTACCTGGGCACCCTGAGTACCATCCCGGATTTCGAAAGCCAGGTGGCGAGCTTGCGCAATGCGTTGTCCACCCTGATCGGCCAGCCACCCGGCACGATCCCTGATCTTGATCGCTACACCGGGGTGGTGCCACTGCTCGATACCGCGGTCTTGCAGGATGTGCCTGCCAACCTGCTGGTGCGGCGCCCCGATGTTCGCGCTGCCGAGTTGCAAGTGGCGGCGCAGTCGGCGTTGATCGGTGTGGCCGAGACCGACCTGTACCCCTCCATCAGTCTGCTGGGCAGCATCGTCTGGTCTGCCAGCTCGCTCAACGGTGCATCCAATACCCTCGACCTGGTGGCCGGCCCCAGTCTGCGCTGGGACATCTTCGACCATGGCCGGATCACCAACAATGTCCGCGTGCAGGATGCCCGCTTGCAGCAATTGATCGTTATCTACCAGGACAGCGTGCGCCAGGCCGCGCGCGAGGCCGACGATGCCGCGACCGGCTTGATCAAGGCGCTGGAGCGCGACCAGATCCTCAGCGAAGCATCGGTGGCCGCCGAACGTTCGGTGACCCTGGCCAATGCCCAATACCGCGAAGGCTATTCGGATTTCCAGCGCGTGCTGGATGCCCAGCGCGCCCTGTTTGCCCAGCAGGATATCTACCTGGTCAACCGTGGCACCGCCGTCAACAGCCTGATTGCCCTGTACAAGGCCCTGGGCGGTGGCTGGTACAGCGACCGACCGATGATCGACCCGGCCACCCGCCAACAGATGCAACAACGGACCGATTGGGGCGATCTGCTCGACGAACCGAAGGAAAGTGCCCATGACTGACAGCCAACAACCGGTCGAGAACGCCTCGGTACCCGCCGACCCGGCCAGAAAAGCGATCAACTGGGTGGTGTTGCTGATCATCCTGAGCCTGGTCTGGTACCTGTTGGCCGATCGCTACACGCCCTACACGCAACAGGCACGGGTGCAGGCCTTCATTGTGCCGGTGGCGGCAGAGGTATCGGGCCGGGTGACCAAGGTGCATGTACGCAATAACCAGGACGTCAAGGCCGGCGAATTGCTGTTTGAAGTCAATCCAGAGCAGTACCAGATTGCCGTCGATCGCGCCCGTGCCGACCTTGAGTCGACCCGTCGCCAGGTGGGCGCCAACACCGCCGGCGTCGACTCCAAGCAAGCGTCCCTGCGCGCGTCCCAGGCCAACGAGCTCAAGGCACGCCAGGACATCCAGCGGCTTGAACGCCTGTACCGCGAAGACCCGGGCACCATCTCCCTGCGACGCCTGGAGATATCCCGCGCCACTCTGGAAGAGTCCATCAGCCAGGTCGCTGCAGCCAAGGCCGAAGTGCAACGGGCACGGGAACAACAGGGTGGTAATGAAGAAGACAACGCCCAGATGCTCAGCGCCGCCAGCAACCTTGAAAAAGCCGAGCTGGACTTGAGCAATACGAAGGTCCACGCGCGCTCGGCCGGCCTGATCACCGATCTGCGCACCGATGTCGGCCAGTTCGCCAGCGCCGGTGCTCCGGTGATGACTCTGATCGCCATCCACGATGTGTGGATCAGCGCCGACATGACCGAAAACAACCTGGGAAGCGTCCAGCCCGGGACGCCGGTGTCCATCGTTCTCGACGCCCTGCCAGGGAAAATTTTCAAAGGCCATGTGCGCAGCGTCGGCTATGGCGTCGATGTCGGCCAGACCACCCAGCCGGGCAGCCTGCCGAAAGTGGAGAACAGCCGCGATTGGCTACGCCCTGCCCAGCGCTTTCCGGTCATCATCGAGTTCGAGCCCGGCGAGTTGACCAGCCCACAAGGTATCCGGTCCGGCGGGCAAGCCGAAGTCATGGCGTTCCCGAGTGAAGGTAACCCGCTGAATATTCTGGGTCGCCTGTTCCTGCGTCTGATGAGCTGGATGTCCTATGCGTATTGAGCGCCCGGCCCGGGTTCAGCGCGCCTTGCGCCTGGGCTTCGGCACGGCGCTGTGCCTGGCGGCGAGCTTCGGTCTGGCCCTGCCCATCCCGTTCCTCGCGCCGATGCTGGCGCTGATGATGCTGGCGGCAATGAACCGACCGTTGCCGTTCAAGGCCAGCCTGGGTCTGATCCTGATCCTGATGTTGACCACCGGGACCGGCCTGCTGCTCATTCCTCTGCTGCGTTACTACCCGCTTAGCGGCGTTTTGCTGGTCGGGCTGTGCCTGTTCATGGCGTTTGGTTACGGCCTGCGCGGCGGCAACCCGTTGGTGGCGACGTTCCTGGTGGTGGGCTTGACCTTGATCAGTGCGGCCGGAACCGCTGAATTCGCCCTGGCACTGGAGGTGATCGTGGCCCTGGTCAAGGGACTGTTCCTGGCCGTCACGACACTGACCATCAGCCATTGGCTGTTTCCCGACCCTGCCAGTGCCCCCGCAGCAAAACCCGGCCCGAGCCTTACGCCCAGCGAAAGCAGCTGGCTGGCGCTACGGGCCACGCTGGTGGTGCTGCCGACGTTCCTGCTGGCCATGGTCGACCCGGCCAGCTACCTGCCGATCATCATGAAAGCCGTCAGCCTCGGCCAACAAAGCTGCGCGACCAGCGCCCGCACCGCCGGCCAGGAATTGCTCGGCTCAACCCTGCTCGGCGGCCTGATGGCGATTCTTTTCTGGTGCGCGTTGAGCCTGTTCGTCAACCTGTGGATGTTCTTTCTATGGATGTTGCTGTTCGGCCTGCTGGTGGCCAGAAAACTCTACGGCCTGGCCATGACTCGACAACCACCGAGTTTCTGGCTCAACAGCCTGGCGACCCTGATCATTCTGCTCGGCCAATCGGTACAGGACAGCGCAGCGGGCAAGGACGTCTACACCGCCTTCGCCATACGCATGGGGCTGTTCATTCTGGTGACTTTGTATGCCTGTGTGATGGTGTATTTGCTGGACACGCGGCGGCAACGGCGAATTACGCTCTCCTAGAAACAATCCCTTGTCCTGCTCGGAAATGGGATGCGACAGAAGATCACTGCTAGAAACCTGATAAACCTGAGATAGAAGCGTCCTGCCAGGCTACGCCCATCAGCACACCCATCAGGCAGCGCTCGATTTCTATTCCTGTCAGATTGATGGCGGGGTCTTGAGGATCCCGTCCAGGAGACTCGTTCGAGAACCCGTTCTAGCTCTGCCTTCTACACCATCGAAAGGCTAATGGGTCGACGGTGTACAAATAACGTCTTGAGTGGATGTCAGATAAAGTATTAAATATCTGACATAGCCATCAAGCGAACCTATCGATGCCCTCTCTACCTGTAGTGATTTTGGAAAGAAGCCACGCCCTGCCTAAAGGCCACGTACTGAGCCCAAAGGAGTTTCTGCATTTGGGTAGTCGAGCCGCCGTGGATCAGGCATTTTCGCGTTTGGCCAAGGCCGGAAGCCTCTTGCGCGTCGCCCGTGGTATCTACGTTGCTCCCGCACAGGGGGAAGCGGAAACGCAAGTTTCGCGGACAGAGGCTGTCGCACTGTCGATTGCTGCGAAGGGAAAGGTGGCGATTACAGGTAGTGGCGCTGTAGCTGCAAAATCGTTTGGACTGATCTCGCGAGTTCCGGATGAAGTGACTTTTCTAACTACAGGCCGTAGCAAACAGCTGACCGTGGGCGCGGCAAAGGCCTCACTGCAACATGCACCTTATTGGATGTTGGCACTGGGAAGTACAAGGGCCGGCGATGCGGTTCGAGCATTGGCCTGGATGGGAGCAGATTGCGCTGAGCATACTGCGTCACAGCTTCATAGCCAGCTTTCAGATTCCCAATGGGAGGCTCTTTCTTCTGTTCGGGCTAGTCTACCCACCTGGATGGCTATTGCTGTCAGCAAGGCCGACATCTACGGTGGATTACGCAATGGAGGCGGCGCTACTGACCAACGGCCACACATTTAACGGCGTACTTAAGGGTATCAACAGGTCTTAGCGATTAAACTAATTGGATGAAAAAGGTAGAAAAACATGGCTAGCGGCGAGCATTTAAAAGCGCTTTTGCGCTCACACATCAAAGGAGATGACAGTCATTTCCTTGCCGTTGCCATGCAGATGGCTGCACACGAGGCCAAGCAAGGACATGGAAAGCTTGCTGAGGATTTACGCACGCTGATCGACTCTGCCCAGTCCAAGCGAAAGCTAATGCCGTCTGCCCAACCGGTTCCCATCGGTCAGCCCAGAGGGGAACTGAGCAATCTGCTATCTGTTGCTCTTCCACAGACTCGTTTCTCAGAAATGATTCTGGACGACGCCACGCATGGCCGGCTTGCCCGCATCATCAGCGAGCAACGCAACTTCGAAAAAATACGTGCCCACGGTCTCTCACCTCGCCGTAAGTTGCTTTTGGTCGGCCCACCTGGAACGGGTAAAACAATGACCGCTTCCGCCCTGGCCGGAGAACTCGGCATCCCATTGTACATCGTGCGCCTTGATAGCCTGATTACCAAGTTCATGGGTGAAACAGCGGCCAAGCTTCGGCAGATTTTCGACGCCATTCGAGATACTCGGGGGATCTACTTCTTCGACGAATTTGACGCGATTGGATCTCAGCGTGGCCTGGCCAATGACGTTGGTGAGATTCGTCGGGTGCTCAACAGCTTTTTGCAGATGATTGAGCAAGACCAGTCAAATAGCTTGATCATTGCAGCAACGAACCATCCGGAAATTCTCGACTATGCCTTGTTCCGGCGCTTTGATGATGTTATCGAGTACGGGCTGCCTAATCAGGAACAGATCCAAGCCGTGCTGAAAACGCGGCTCGTCAATTTTTCGAAATCGATAAAAAGCTGGGATAAGCTCACAACTGTAGCGAGTGGCCTGAGCTACGCAGAACTGGTTCGGGCAGCAGATGACGCCATTAAGGACGCGATCATTCATGATCGCGTCGATGTAGACGCTAGGGACGTGGCAAAGCATCTCGAAGAACGTAAGGCTTTCCACGGAAAACAACGATTATAAGCCGGTAGAGCTTTTCGATGACGGAACCGAACGCAGGGCAGCGACGACACTTTCACTTACAACATACAGGGCGGCCGGAACGGTACCAGTCAACCGCGTCCCCGACCCGAGATCCCGTCTACCCTCGACGTGACCGGACAGGACATGGCGCGAGACTGCTGAGCCAGCTGGAGCAGTTCGGAACACAGATGGTGCAAGCGGTTCAACTGCAACGCTCTGAAGGCCAAGACGGCGGTTTTGGCTTGCAGCTTGAGTTTGTAAGTGAGCCAGGCTTTGAACTGGCATTTGAGGGATTAGCCCGAGGCCAGCAGCGAATTGAGTTGTTGAACGTTCGCTACGACGGAGCCACCCAAACTCATTTCGCGACGGTCTTCGTTCCAGACGGGAAGCTGAGCGCGTTTGAAGGTCTGGTGACGCAGTACCTGCGCGTCAACACCAGTAAAGGCATTCCGCGTAATTCCCCTCTTCTAAATCCCATTCTTGAAATCCGAACTGCAACATTCAGTGCACTGTGGACTGACAGCCCAGAGGCTCTTCCAAGCTCTCCTGATGAGCCGATCTGGTGGGAGTTCTGGTTGCCCGCCCGCGACAACCAAGCCGCCGTTCTTCAGCGATTCCGTACGATTGCGGAGGTGCTTGAGTTCCAGATTTCACATGAAGCGCTGATTTTTCCAGAGCGAACGGTCATCAACGTGTACGGCACACAAGCGGCCATCACCGCATCGATGGCACTGCTCAATGAGGTTGCTGAAATTCGCCGAGCCAAGGAAACGGCGGAGTTCTTCGATGCACTTAGTCCTGCCGAACAACGCGAATGGGCTGACGAGCTGCTAGAGCGCACCTCCGGTGGCGACGATAACAGCGTTCGTATCTGCCTGATTGATACCGGTGTGAACTCTGGTCATCCCCTGCTGTGCAACCATATCGGGATGGCAGATCTGCACACTGTTGATGACGACTGGGGGGTTCAGGATGATGTAGGCCATGGCACCGGCCTTGCCGGGGTTGCCCTCTACGGCGATCTGGTTGATCCACTGTCGGCACCGGGGCCGGTGTCCATTTCCCACCGAATCGAGTCCGTAAAGCTGTTACCTGGCGCGCAGGGCTACCAGCGCGAATCTTATGGTTCGTTGACGATGAACGCAGTAGCGCGGCCAGAAATTATTCAACCCGACAAGCAGCGCGTGTTCAGCATGGCTATCACAAGCCTTGATGATCGTGACAGAGGCCGACCTTCGGCCTGGTCGGCAGCGGTGGATCTTCTGACCTCCGATGCACTGGGTGGGCGGGCACAGCCACGTCTGATGATCGTTTCCGCTGGAAATGCCAACGCGGAACAATACGTTCGTTATCCCTTCAGCAATCAATCCGATGGTATTCATGACCCCGGCCAATCATGGAACGCGATATGCGTGGGTGCGTATACCCAGAAGGTCACGCTGGATCCGGTGATTCCGGGAGAATCTGTTCTTGCTGCCAATGGCAGCCTCAGCCCTTACAGCACCACGTCTTGTACTTGGACGAGAACACCTTGGCCGTTGAAACCGGATGTCGTCTTCGAGGGAGGAAATCTGGTTCGGGACGCTCACGGCATTTTTAGCCACACCTCTCTTTCACTCCTGACAACGTCACATCAACCGCAGAATCGCCTGTTCACCACCACATGGGCCACCAGTGCCGCATCCGCACTCGCCTCTCGTATGGCTGCCCAAATCTCTTCTGCATATCCAGAGCTTTGGCCGGAGACGGTACGCGCGTTAGTGGTGCATTCCGCCGAGTGGACGGAGCGGATGAAAGCCGACTTTCTGGCCGGCGACGCCAAGTCAGACTATGAAGCACTGGTTCGCACCTGTGGTTTTGGTGTCCCCGATATCGGGCGAGCACTGTGGAGTGCATCCAACTCTCTGACATTGGTGGTAGAAGACTCTCTTCGCCCATTCACCAGGCAGGGATCTAAACCCGCAACAGCTCGTGACATGCATCTTCATTTACTTCCATGGCCCCAGCAGGAGTTGCTGAATCTCGGAAACGAGGATGTCGAGATGCGAGTAACCCTGTCTTACTTTATTGAGCCGAATCCAGGTGTAGCGGAACGCGGGCTCAAAGGGCGCTATCGATATGAATCCCACGGGTTGCGATTCGAGGTCAGTCGATCTGGCGAGGATGCGACCGTGTTCCGTCACCGCATCAACAAGCGAGCCCGAGAAGAAGATGATGAAAACCCCTACCTGAGTAGTCCTTCAGATCCGCGCTGGCTGATAGGTACACGAGGGCGCCACAAGGGGTCGCTCCACTCTGACATCTGGCGAGGGCCTGCCTCTGATCTGGCGGGATTGGGGATGATCGGCATTTATCCAGCCCCGGGGTGGTGGAAAACACTGGTCAAACAGCGGCGCTTCAACGATGACGTGAGATACAGCCTGGTCGTTTCGATCAAGACCCAACAGACGGAAGTCGATCTGTACAACGCCGTCGATGTCGCCATCATCAATGCGGCGGCAATTGTGACTTGAGGAAGCTATCTCACTCGTGCGCGCCCCGGTTGCGCAGTAGTTTGAGCCGAAGGGACGCGGCGTCCCTTCGGCTCAGCCATATCCGCCGCGCAGCATCCTAAGCGTGCTGACTAATCCAAAGCTACAAGAGGGGCTTTTCGTTGTGGATAACTTATTCCACAGTAACCGACTTCGCCAGGTTGCGCGGCTGGTCAACGTCGGTACCTTTGAGCACAGCAACGTAGTACGACAGCAGCTGCAGCGGGATGGTGTAGAGAATCGGCGACAGGATGTCGTGGATGTGCGGCATGTGCACCACGTGAGTGCCTTCACCGTTGGTCATGCCGGCCTTCTCGTCGGCGAAAACGATTAACTGGCCACCACGGGCGCGGACTTCCTGAAGGTTTGACTTCAGCTTCTCCAGCAGCTCGTTGTTCGGCGCCACGGTCACCACTGGCATGTCGTTATCCACAAGCGCCAACGGGCCATGTTTGAGCTCGCCGGCCGGATAGGCTTCAGCGTGGATGTAGGAGATTTCCTTGAGCTTGAGTGCCCCTTCCATCGCCACCGGGAATTGCGCGCCACGGCCGAGGAACAGCGTGTGGTGTTTCTCGGCGAACAGCTCGGAGATTTTTTCCACGGTGCCGTCCATGGCCAGCGCCTCGCCCAGACGGGTTGGCAAACGACGCAGTTCTTCGACCAGCGTCGCTTCGACGCCTTTGGCCAAAGTGCCACGAACCTGGCCCAGGGAAAGCGTCAGCAACAACAGGCCAACCAATTGCGTGGTGAACGCTTTGGTCGAAGCCACACCGATTTCGCGACCGGCCTGGGTCAACAGGGTCAGATCGGATTCACGCACCAGCGAGCTGATGCCGACGTTGCAGATCGCCAGGCTGGCGAGGAAGCCCAGTTCCTTGGCGTTGCGCAGCGCGGCCAGGGTGTCGGCGGTCTCACCGGACTGGGAAATAGTCACGAACAAGGTGTCCGGCTGCACCACCACCTTGCGGTAGCGGAATTCGCTGGCGACTTCGACCTGGCAAGGAATGCCGGCCAGCTCTTCAAGCCAGTAACGCGCAACCATGCCGGCGTGGTAACTGGTGCCACACGCGACGATCTGTACGTTACGCACTTTGGCGAACAGCTCGGCGGCCTGCGGGCCGAATGCCTGTACCAGCACCTGGTTCTGGCTCAAGCGACCTTCCAGCGTGCGCTGCACCACGGACGGTTGCTCGTGGATTTCCTTGAGCATGAAGTGGCGGAACTCGCCCTTTTCAGCGGCTTCCGCGCCGTCGCGATACTGCACGGCTTCGCGCTCGACAGCCTGGCCGTCAACGTCCCAGATCTGCACGCTGTCGCGGCGGATTTCAGCGATATCGCCTTCTTCCAGATACATGAAACGGTCGGTGACCTGACGCAGGGCCAACTGGTCGGATGCCAGGAAGTTTTCCCCAAGGCCCAGGCCGATCACCAACGGGCTGCCGCTGCGGGCCGCCACCAGGCGATCCGGTTGCTGCGCGCTGATCACCGCCAGGCCGTACGCACCGTGCAACTCTTTGACGGTCGCCTTGAGGGCCACGGTCAGATCGCGCAGATCCTTGAGTTTGTGGTTCAGCAGGTGGGAGATGACTTCAGTGTCGGTGTCCGAGGTGAACACATAGCCCAAGGCTTTGAGTTGTTCACGCAGGGCTTCGTGGTTTTCGATGATGCCGTTGTGCACCACCGCCAGGTCACCGGAGAAATGCGGGTGAGCATTGCGCTCGCACGGTGCACCGTGGGTGGCCCAGCGCGTGTGGGCAATGCCCAGGCGACCGACCAGCGGCTCGGCGGCCAACGCCTGCTCCAGCTCACTGACCTTGCCCGGACGACGCAGGCGCTCGAGTTTTTCATCGTTGGTGTAGACCGCCACGCCAGCGCTGTCATACCCACGGTATTCGAGACGTTTCAGGCCTTCGACGAGGATGGCGGTGATGTTACGTTCTGCGACTGCGCCGACAATTCCACACATGCTATTTCTCCTGACTGACAGCCGCGCAAATCAAAGTGATGCCGCGGGCCTGAATCTGATCGCGAGCCTCAAGCGGCAGGCGTTCATCGGTAATAAGGGTATGGACACTGCTCCATGGCAGCTCCAGGTTGGGAATCTTGCGGCCGATCTTGTCGGCCTCCACCATCACGACCACTTCGCGGGCGACATCGGCCATGACCCGGCTCAGTCCGAGCAGTTCGTTGAAGGTGGTTGTACCGCGAACCAGATCGATGCCATCGGCACCGATAAACAGCTGGTCGAAATCGTAGGAGCGTAGTACCTGCTCGGCAACCTGCCCCTGAAAGGACTCGGAATGCGGGTCCCAGGTACCACCGGTCATCAACAGCACCGGTTCGTGCTCAAGTTCGCTCAGGGCATTGGCGACATGCAGCGAGTTGGTCATCACCACCAGGCCGGGTTGTTGGCCGAGTTCCGGGATCATGGAGGCGGTGGTACTGCCACTGTCGATAATGATGCGCGCATGCTCGCGAATCCGCGCGACGGCGGCACGGGCGATGGCTTGTTTGTATTTGGAAACCGGCTGACCAAGGTCCGCGACCAGTTCCTGAGGCATGGTGATCGCCCCGCCGTAACGACGCAGCAACAGGCCATTGCTTTCAAGTGCCGCCAGATCCTTGCGAATCGTAACTTCAGACGTTTCGAAGCGCTTGGCCAACTCATCCACACTGACTTCGCCCTGCTCATTGAGCAAGGCGAGGATGTTGTGACGACGTTGAGGTGTGTTGCGCTTCGACATGAGCTGGTAAGTTTCGATTCGAAAGATAACGGAAGCAATCAAAACCTATCGGCGAAACTTCGTCAAGCGCCATGCGACAAAAAGAGCTGTGGATAACTTGTAGGAGCGAGCTTGCTCGCGAGAAATAAGAGAGCTACGCATTTTTCCAGAAAGAATGCGTCATCGTTCACGTCCATCGCGAGCGAGCTCGCTCCTACAAGAGAGTTGTGGATAACTCAGCCTTTCTTGATCTTCTCCGGTCGCTTCCAGCCGTCGATGTTTTTCTGACGAGCACGGCCGATGGCCAGCTGGGATTTATCCACAGTCGAGGTAATGGTCGAGCCGGCCGCCGTGGTCGCACCGGCGAGGATATCCACAGGCGCCACCAACGAGTTGTTGGAACCAATGAACACATCTTCGCCCAACACGGTTTTCCACTTGTTGGCGCCGTCGTAGTTGCAGGTGATGGTGCCAGCACCAATGTTGGTGCGCGCCCCGACTTCGGCATCGCCCAGGTAAGTCAGGTGACCGGCCTTGGCGCCTTCGCCCAGGTGCGCGTTTTTCAACTCGACGAAGTTACCCACATGCGCCCGGGCTTCCAGCACGGTACCTGGACGCAGACGCGCGAACGGGCCGGCATCGCTGCCTTCACCCAGAATGGCACCTTCGATATGGCTGTTGGCCTTGATGACCACGCCTTTGCGCAGGGTGCTGTCCTTGATCACACAGTTCGGGCCGATCACCACGTCGTCTTCGATGATGACCTTGCCTTCGAGGATCACGTTGATGTCGATCAGCACGTCGCGGCCCACTGTCACGTCTCCGCGCACATCGAATCGTGCCGGGTCGCGCAGCGTCACACCTTGAGCCATCAAACGACGACCGGCGCGCAATTGATAATGCCGTTCCAGTTCAGAAAGCTGCTTGCGGTCATTGGCACCCTGCACTTCCATGGCGTCGTGCGGTTGCTCGGTGGCCACTACCAGACCATCGCTCACTGCCATGGCAATGATGTCGGTCAGGTAGTACTCGCCCTGGGCGTTGTTATTGGAGAGTCGGCTCATCCAGTCGCCAAGACGGGCAAACGGTAGCGCCAGAATGCCGGTATTGCCTTCGGTGATCTTGCGCTCGGCTTCATTGGTATCTTTCTGCTCGACAATGGCCGTGACCTTGCCCTGCACATCACGAACAATGCGGCCGTAACCGGTCGGGTCATCCAGCTCGACGGTCAGCAAGGCCAATTGCTCTGGCCCCACCTGCTTGAGCAGACGTTGCAGGGTATCGACCTCGATCAACGGCACATCACCATAGAGCACCAGCACGGTGTCGGACTGAATGAACGGCACGGCTTGAGCAACGGCGTGACCGGTACCCAACTGCTTATCCTGCAGAACGAAGTTCAGGTCATCCGCCGCCAGGCGTTCGCGCACTGCATCGGCACCATGACCGATCACCACGTGGATACGCTGTGGATCAAGTTGCCGGGCGCTGTGGATAACATGGCCGAGCATGGAGTTGCCGGCAATCGGGTGCAAAACTTTCGGCAAAGCGGAACGCATGCGCGTGCCTTGGCCAGCAGCGAGAATAACGATTTCAAGAGACATGACTGGCTACCAATCCTGGGTGGTCAGCGGCTGCGACCAGGTTGTAAAAATCGGAAAAGAAAAAAGGGTAGCCGAGGCTACCCTTTTTAATCAATCACACAACAAGTGCAGCCTTAGTGGCCGAACTTCTTGCGGATCTGCTGGACGGTGCGCAGCTGAGCTGCAGCCTCGGCCAGACGTGCGGCAGCAGAACCGTAATCGAATTCCGCGCCTCGCTCATGCAAGGCTTTCTCGGCAGCCTTGACGGCTTCCAAAGCTGCGGCTTCGTCCAGGTCGGCAGCACGTTGCACGGTGTCGGCAAGAACCTTGACCATGTTCGGCTGAACCTCGAGGAAACCACCGGAGATGTAATACACCTCCTCTTCCCCGCCCTGCTTGACCAGGCGGATCGGACCTGGCTTCAGATTAGTGATCAGCGGCGCGTGACCCAGGGCGATACCAAGATCACCCAGTGCACCGTGCGCAATCACCATCTCGACCAGCCCGGAAAAGATTTCTCCTTCCGCGCTGACGATATCGCAATGGACTGTCATAGCCATCTGATTGCCTCAACCTAAATTAGCGCCCGTTGCCGGGCGCCGGGATTACAGTTTCTTGGCTTTCTCGATCGCTTCTTCGATGCCGCCAACCATGTAGAACGCTTGTTCTGGCAGGTGGTCGTAGTCACCGTTGAGGATGCCTTTGAAGCCAGCAATGGTGTCTTTCAGGGAAACGTATTTACCCGATGCACCGGTGAAGACTTCAGCCACGAAGAACGGCTGCGACAAGAAACGCTGGATCTTACGAGCACGGTTTACCAACTGCTTGTCGGCTTCCGACAGCTCGTCCATACCCAGGATCGCAATGATGTCCTTCAGTTCTTTGTAACGCTGCAGAACGTACTGAACGCCGCGAGCGGTGTCGTAGTGGTCCTGGCCGATCACGTTCGGGTCCAGCTGGCGCGAAGTCGAGTCGAGTGGATCGACCGCCGGGTAGATACCCAGGGAAGCGATGTCACGGGACAGAACGACGGTAGCGTCCAAGTGGGCGAAGGTGGTCGCTGGCGACGGGTCGGTCAAGTCATCCGCAGGTACGTATACCGCCTGGATCGAAGTGATCGAACCTTCCTTGGTCGAAGTGATACGTTCTTGCAGAACGCCCATCTCTTCAGCCAGGGTCGGCTGGTAACCTACTGCCGAAGGCATACGGCCCAGCAGTGCGGATACTTCAGTACCGGCCAGGGTGTAACGATAGATGTTGTCGACGAACAGCAGAACGTCGTTACCTTCGTCACGGAACTTCTCGGCCATGGTCAGGCCGGTCAGAGCTACGCGCAGACGGTTACCCGGCGGCTCGTTCATCTGACCGTAAACCAGTGCCACTTTGTCCAGAACGTTGGAGTCCTTCATCTCGTGGTAGAAGTCGTTACCCTCACGAGTACGCTCACCCACACCGGCGAACACGGAATAACCGCTGTGCTCGATGGCGATGTTACGGATCAGTTCCATCATGTTTACGGTCTTGCCTACACCGGCACCACCGAACAGACCGACTTTACCGCCTTTGGCGAACGGGCAAACCAGGTCGATAACCTTAATGCCGGTTTCCAGCAGGTCGTTGCCGCCTGCTTGTTCAGCGAACGAAGGCGCTGGACGGTGAATGCCCCAACGCTCTTCAGTGGCGATAGGGCCAGCTTCGTCGATCGGGTTGCCCAGAACGTCCATGATCCGGCCCAGAGTCGCTTTACCGACCGGTACGGAGATGGCTGCGCCAGAGTCGGTAACTTCCAGACCGCGCTTCAAGCCTTCGGTGGAACCCATCGCAATGGTACGAACCACGCCGTCGCCCAGCTGCTGCTGAACTTCCAGGGTGGTCCCGGCCGCGCTTTGTACTGTCAGCGCGTTGTAGATGCTCGGTACGCTGTCGCGTGGGAATTCCACGTCGATAACGGCGCCGATGATTTGAACGATACGTCCGCTACTCATAGCTGGATCCTCTGAATATTTGAACCGTTAAACCGCGGCAGCGCCGCCGACGATTTCCGAGATCTCTTGGGTGATCGCAGCCTGACGCGCCTTGTTGTAGACCAGCTGCAAATCGCTGATCAAATCACCGGCGTTGTCGGTAGCGTTCTTCATCGCGATCATCCGCGCAGCTTGTTCAGCCGCGTTGTTCTCGACCACCGCCTGGTAGACCTGCGACTCAACGTAGCGGACCATCAAGCCGTCAAGCAGCTCTTTGGCATCCGGTTCGTAGAGATAGTCCCAGTGGTGCTTGAGTTCCTGATCCGGGGTTGCCACCAGTGGAATCAATTGCTCCACGGTAGGCTGTTGCGTCATGGTGTTGATGAACTTGTTGGATACCACGGACAGGCGGTCAATACGGCCGTCCAGGTAGGCATCCAGCATCACCTTGACGCTGCCGATCAAGTCATTGATCGACGGCTCTTCACCCAGGTGGCTGATAGCTGCTACGACGTTGCCGCCGAAGTTGCGGAAAAAGGCCGCACCCTTGCTACCCACTACACACAGATCGATCTCGACGCCGTTTTCGCGGTTTACCGCCATGTCCTTGACCAAAGCCTTGAACAGGTTGGTGTTCAAGCCACCACACAGACCACGGTCACTGCTCACTACGACATAACCGACGCGCTTTACTTCACGGTCGATCATGAACGGGTGGCGATATTCCGGGTTAGCGTTGGCCAGATGGCCAATAACCTGGCGGATGCGCTCCGCATAAGGACGGCTAGCAGCCATGCGCATTTGTGCCTTGCGCATTTTGCTGACCGCCACTTTTTCCATGGCGCTGGTAATTTTTTGCGTGCTTTTGATGCTCGCAATCTTACTGCGAATCTCTTTTGCGCCTGCCATGTAACACCTATCAGGTTAGCAAGCGGGAGCCTTGCGGCTCCCGCTGCGGCTTACCAGGTTTGGGTGGCCTTGAACTTCTCGATACCGGCTTTCATGCCAGCGTCGATTTCGTCATTGAAGTCACCCTTCACGTTGATCTTC
Organism: Pseudomonas sp. Pseusp10; assembly: GCF_059492225.1. Classification (NCBI taxonomy): domain Bacteria; kingdom Pseudomonadati; phylum Pseudomonadota; class Gammaproteobacteria; order Pseudomonadales; family Pseudomonadaceae; genus Pseudomonas; species Pseudomonas sp. Pseusp10. The sequence goes on from NZ_CP168528.1 coordinate 590,024, forward strand.
GCCATCAAGTCGGCGTGATCGCGGTTGAAGAAAGCAATCAGCGCTTGTTCGAAGCTGCCGATCTTGGCGATTTCAACGTCAGTCAGGAACCCACGCTCAGCGGCATACAGCGACAGCGCCATGTCGGCGATCGACATTGGTGCGTATTGCTTCTGCTTCATCAGCTCGGTAACGCGCTGACCATGCTCAAGTTGCTTACGGGTCGCTTCGTCCAGGTCAGAAGCGAACTGGGCGAATGCCGCCAGTTCACGGTACTGAGCCAGAGCGGTACGGATACCACCGGACAGCTTCTTGATGATCTTGGTCTGAGCGGCACCACCCACACGGGATACCGAAACACCGGCGTTAACTGCAGGACGGATGCCCGAGTTGAACATGGCCGATTCCAGGAAGATCTGACCGTCGGTGATGGAAATCACGTTGGTCGGAACGAACGCGGAAACGTCGCCAGCCTGGGTTTCGATGATCGGCAGTGCAGTCAGGGAACCGGTTTTGCCGGTCACTGCACCGTTGGTGAACTTCTCTACGTACTCTTCCGAAACGCGGGATGCGCGCTCCAGCAGACGGGAGTGGAGATAGAACACGTCGCCTGGGTAAGCTTCACGGCCTGGTGGACGGCGCAGCAGCAGGGAAATCTGGCGGTAAGCCACTGCTTGCTTGGACAGATCGTCATAAACGATCAGCGCGTCTTCACCGCGGTCGCGGAAGAATTCACCCATGGTGCAACCGGAGTACGGTGCCAGGAATTGCAGCGCAGGAGATTCCGAAGCACTGGCAGCCACGATGATCGTGTTGGCCAGGGCGCCGTTTTCTTCCAGCTTGCGAACCACGTTGGCGATGGTCGATTGTTTCTGACCGATCGCTACGTAGACGCAGTAAATGCCGCTGTTTTTCTGGTTGATGATCGCGTCGATCGCCAGAGCGGTTTTACCGATCTGACGGTCACCGATGATCAGCTCACGCTGGCCACGGCCGACAGGGATCATGGCATCGACAGCCTTGTAGCCAGTCTGTACAGGCTGGTCTACCGACTTACGCCAGATCACGCCTGGAGCAACTTTCTCGACCGCGTCGGTCTCGGTGTTGCCCAGTGGACCTTTGCCGTCAACAGGGTTACCCAGTGCGTCGACTACGCGACCCAGCAGTTCCTTACCAACCGGAACTTCCAGGATGCGGCCAGTGCACTTGGCGCTCATGCCTTCAGCCAGAGACTGGTATGCGCCCAATACAACGGCACCTACGGAGTCTTGCTCCAGGTTGAGGGCCATACCGAAGACGCCGCCCGGAAACTCGATCATCTCGCCGTACATTACGTCGGCCAGACCGTGAATCCGCACGATACCGTCAGATACGCTGACGACAGTGCCTTCGTTACGGGCTTGGGAGGTCACATCGAGCTTGTCGATGCGGCCCTTGATAATTTCACTTATTTCGGAAGGATTGAGTTGCTGCATTGCTCTGCTGCCCCTTCAAACTCAAGATTTCAATGCTTCGGCAAGTTTCGCGATTTTTCCGCGAATCGAGCCATCGATAACCAGGTCGCCGGCGCGAATGACGACACCACCAATAAGGGCAGCGTCCTCCGCAACTTGCAGGCGCACTTCCCGGTTGAGTCGTGCACTGAGAACCTTGGCGAGTTTGTCTTGCTGTTCTTGGTTCAATGCGAAAGCACTGGTCACTTCAACGTCTACCGACTTCTCTTGCTCGGCCTTGTACAGGTCGAACAGAGCGGCGATCTCCGGCAACAGCGGGAGACGGTCGTTTTCGGCAACGACATTGATGAAGTTCTGTGCCTTCACATCAAACTTGTCGCCGCACACGTCAATGAACGTGGCGGCCTTTTCTGCGCTCGTCAGTCGCGGGGCCTTGAGCACACGCTGCATGGTGTCGTCTTCCGACACCAGTGCTGCCAGGCCGAGCATGGCTGACCAATTGGCCAGTTGCTGGTGGGCCTGAGCGTGCTCGAAGGCCGCCTTAGCGTAAGGTCGGGCCAACGTGGTCAGTTCTGCCATGATCGCCCTCGCTTAGATTTCAGCAGCCAGTTGGTTAACCAGCTCTGCGTGCGCGTTTTGATCGATTGTGGCACCCAGGATCTTCTCGGCGCCGCCGACTGCCAGCAAGCCCACTTGGGCACGCAGCGCGTCTTTGACACTGTTCAGTTCCTGTTCGATCTCGGCTTGAGCCTGAACCTTCACACGGTCAGCGTCGACACGGGCTTTTTCAACAGCCTCTTCGACAATCTGATTACCGCGTTTCTTGGCTTGCTCGATGATTTCAGCTGCCTGAGCTTTCGCTTCGCGCAGTTGCTGACCCGCTTTCTCTTGGGCCAACTCCAGGTCACGAGCTGCTCGGCTGGCAGCGTCCAGACCATCAGCGATCTTCTTTTGACGTTCGTGCAGTGCCGCAATGACCGGAGGCCATACGAACTTCATGCAGAACAGTACAAAAATCAGGAACGCAACGGACTGGCCAATCAGGGTCGCATTAATGTTCACGCCAACACCTCGCAGTTACGTTGTCCATCACACCAAATTACCCGGAAGATCCGAGTAATTAGCCAGCGATTTGACCAACGAACGGGTTCGCAAAGGTGAAGAACAGAGCGATACCAACACCGATCATAGTTACGGCGTCGAGCAGACCGGCAACGATGAACATTTTAACTTGCAGCATTGGAACCATTTCTGGCTGACGCGCTGCGCCTTCCAGGAACTTGCCGCCCAGCAGGCCGAAACCAATTGCGGTACCCAGTGCGCCCAGGCCGATCAACAGTGCAACAGCGATAGCGGTTAGACCAACTACAGTTTCCATCTTTCCTCCCGACTTTTACGTCGTATGGTTTAGGTTTTTTAGATTAAAGCGGTAAAACAAATCGTTTCAGAGGCCCCGTGAAGAGCCCCTTCCCGTTTGACCGGGAAGGACATCAGACTAGTCGAGACTGGTCTTAATGGTTTTCTTCGTGCGCCATCGACAGGTAGACGATGGTCAGCATCATGAAGATGAACGCCTGCAGGGTGATGATCAGGATGTGGAACACAGCCCACGCCCACTGCAGAACAACGCCCAGGCCGCTCAGCCAGAGCAGGCCGCTGCCGAACATCACAGCGATCAGAATGAACACCAGCTCGCCGGCATACATGTTGCCGAACAGACGCAGAGCCAGGGAGATCGGCTTGGCGATCAGGGTCACGAATTCCAGCAGGAAGTTCACCGGAATCAGCAGGGCTTGAACGAAGATGTTCTTGCTGCCGAACGGGTGCAGAGTCAGCTCGCCGATGAAGCCGCCGAGGCCCTTGATCTTGATGCTGTAGAAAATGATCAGCGCGAACACCGTGAAGGCCATGGCCAGAGTAGCGTTCGGGTCGGTGGTCGACACGGCGCGGAACGGGATATGGTGGTCGCCGGAGATCAGGATGGCCAGCTGAGGAATCCAGTCGACCGGTACCAGGTCAACGGCGTTCATCAGGAACACCCAGACGAAGATGGTCAGTGCCAGCGGTGCAATCACCGGGCTACGGCCATGGAAGCTGTCTTTCACGCTGCCATCGACGAATTCGACCAAAACTTCAACGAAGTTCTGCAAAGCACCTGGCTGACCCGAAGTCGCTTTCTTGGCCGCCATGCGGAAAAGAAGAACGAAGATCAGACCCAATGCGACCGACCAGCCGAGGGTATCGACGTGGAAAGCCCAGAAGCCCATTTCCTTGGCTTCTGCTGCGGTGTGGGCAAAGCCCCAGCCGCCGGTAGGGAGCTGACCGAAGGTCAGGTTCTGCAAGTGGTGCTGGATATAGCCCGAAGCGGTTGTTTCTGCCATGGTTGCCTCAAACGCCCTAAGGTCTCGAAAGTCTTGTTCTCATCAGCAGGGGAGCGAACCAGCTGACCAGTTGGGTCAGCACGAAGACGCCGAATACAGCTAGCGGCGCCAATGGCTTCACACCTGCGAACGTCAATGCAAAAAGCACCGCCGTCAAAATCAGTTTGCCCGCCTCGCCGGCATAAAATGACCGGACGATGGCTTGAGCTGCCCGGGCGCCGGAAAACCGAAATGCCCTGTGAGCGAAATAAACATTGGGAAGCAAGGCTATCAGGCCCCCGCAAAGTCCCGAGTACCCGGCAACGACTCCATACCGTTGCCAGAGCGCCAAAGCGGCAATGAGCAGAACGACAAATTGAGCCATTAACACCGGAAAAACTGCCAGGCGATGGAACGGCAAGCGGTTTGGCGTGCGGGTTTCCATCACTTTTGCTCTCCAATGGTCGGCTGCCGAAATTCAATAACTTGGCATAATTTGTGCCGACAAAATGCGCGCAGAGTATAGGGGCGGTTCTGCCCCTATTCAACTGTCAGGTAGTGATTTCCGTCTGCACGCTACATGAGGAAATGTTTCAGCGGATATGTGCGAGTACGCCTTGAAGCTCATCGAGGGAGTTGTAACCAATCACCAACTGCCCTTTACCCTTCTTACCGTGGCGAATCTGCACCGCAGAGCCTAGGCGCTCGGCCAGGCGCTGTTCGAGACGAGCGATATCCGGGTCCGGTTTTGCCGGTTCGACAGGCTCCGGTTTGCCACTCAACCACTGGCGAACCAGTGCCTCAGTCTGGCGCACGGTCAGTCCGCGTGCGACAACATGTCGCGCCCCTTCAACCTGTTGATTTTCCGGCAAACCGAGCAATGCGCGGGCATGACCCATTTCCAGGTCGCCGTGGGACAACATGGTCTTGATGACTTCCGGCAAGGAAATCAGGCGCAGCAGGTTAGCCACGGTCACCCGGGACTTGCCCACTGCCTCGGCCACCTGTTGCTGGGTCAGCTGGAACTCCTGCTGTAAACGCTGCAGGGCCACCGCTTCTTCAATCGGGTTCAGGTCTTCGCGCTGGATGTTCTCGATCAGCGCGATGGCGATCGCGGTTTCATCGGGTACATCGCGAACCATCGCCGGGATGGTTTCCTGCCCCGCTTGCTGGCTGGCGCGCCAGCGGCGTTCGCCGGCAATGATTTCAAAGCGGCCGCTGCCGATCGGGCGAACCACGATGGGCTGCATGACGCCCTGGGCCCTGATCGACTGCGCCAGTTCTTCGAGCGCCTGCGGATCCATGTCACGACGCGGCTGGTATTTGCCGCGCTGGAGCAGATCCAGGGGAAGGTGTTGCAGCTCACGCTGATCGGCTTGCGCCGCTTGTTCTTCCAGCGAGCTGACAGTCGGACCACTCAACAGAGCATCCAGTCCACGTCCGAGACCTCGTTTCTTGACGGCCATGGGGATTCCTTAAGTTGCCTGAGCAGCGGCGATGCGTGAGTTTTTGCGTTGACGACGAACCATTTCGCCCGCCAATGCCAGATAGGCAACGGCGCCCCGCGATGATTTGTCGTACGCCAGCGCCGGCATGCCGTAGCTTGGCGCTTCGGCCAGACGGATGTTGCGCGGAATGACGGTGTCGTAGAGCTGCTCGCCGAAGTGTTCCTTGAGCTGCGCCGAGACATCGTTCATCAGGCTCAGGCGCGGGTCGTACATCGTACGCAGCAGGCCTTCGACCTTGAGGTTCGGATTCAGCAGTTCGGCGATGCGCTTGATGTTATCCACAAGGTCGCTCAAGCCTTCAAGAGCGAAGTACTCGCATTGCATGGGGATAATTACCCCGTCGGCGGCAACCAGTGCATTCAATGTCAGCATCGACAGCGACGGCGGGCAGTCGATCAGGATGTAGTCGTAGTTTTCCCGGATCGGCGCCAGCGCGCTGCGCAGACGGCTTTCCTTCATCTGCATTTCCAGCAGCACCACTTCGGCCGCGGTGAGGTCGCGGTTGGCCGGCAACAACTGGTAACCACCGTGTTCGGAGAAGTGCATGGCCTGGGCCAGGTCACATTCGCCGATCAGCAGGTCGTAGACCGAGTTTTCCAGGCCATGTTTATCCACACCGCTACCCATGGTGGCGTTGCCCTGTGGATCAAGGTCGATCAACAGCACCCGGCGCTTGGTCGCGACCAGGGATGCTGCGAGGTTGATGCAGGTGGTGGTTTTGCCCACGCCACCCTTTTGGTTCGCTATCGCGAATACCTTAGCCATTCTTGCTTGTGTTCCCAATCATGCCGTGCGGCGCAGTATCAGCAGATGGCGTTGGCCTTGGCAACCAGGTACGGCCAGGGCGTGTTCGCTATCGAGGTGGAAGTCTGCCGGCAATGCTACCAGCTCATCGGCCGGATGAACGCCCTTCATTGCCAGCCAGCGTGTTTCGCTATCGCCGAGGTGGCGAGTCCAGTTGCTGAAGTTTTCCATGCTGCTGAACGCCCGGGAAATGATCCCGTTGAACGGCTGGGCAGGCTGGAACGCTTCGACGCGACTGTGGATAACTTGCAGGTTATCCAGTTTGAGTTCGAGTTTTACCTGGGTCAGGAAGCGGGTTTTCTTGCCGTTGCTGTCCAGGCAAGTCACCTGGGACTCGGGAAACAGGATGGCCAGCGGAATGCCGGGCATGCCGCCGCCGCTGCCGACGTCGAGCCAGCGACCGTTTTCGATGAAAGACATCACACTCAGACTATCGAGCAAGTGACGGGAAACCATTTCGTCCGGATCACGCACGGCGGTGAGGTTGTAAGCCTTGTTCCACTTGATCAACAGGGCCAGGTAACCCAGCAGTTGTGCGTGCTGGGTTTCTGTCAGCGTGACACCGAGTTGGCGAGCACCTGTGGATAACTCTTCTGCGTGTTGCGAAGTGACCAACGAACTCAAGCGCTTTGCTCCAACTGACGGCCCGCGCCGCGTTTTTTCAAATGAATCATCAACAGCGAAATGGCTGCCGGTGTAACGCCCGGGATGCGCGACGCCTGGCCCAAAGTCTCTGGACGGGTCGCACCGAGCTTGCTCTGGATCTCTTTGGAGAGACCGGAAATGTTCGTGTAATCGATATCCACAGGCAGTTTGGTGTCTTCGCTGGCGCGCAGGCGTGCGATTTCATCCTGTTGACGATCGATGTAGCCGGCGTACTTGGTCTTGATTTCGACCTGTTCGGCGACTTGTGGATCTTCTGCGCCCCCACCGGTCACGGCAATCAGACCAGCGTAGTCGATTTCCGGACGACTCAAGAGATTCAGCAGGTTGTATTCGTGGGTCAGCGGCGTGCCGAACTTTTCGGCAATCGCATCGCCTTGTTCGGTGCCCGGGCGTACCCAGGTGCTTTTCAGGCGCTGCTCTTCCAGTTCGATGCTTTCGCGTTTTTTGCAGAAAGCGGCCCAACGCACGTCATCCACCAGGCCCAATTCGCGACCTTTTTCGGTCAAGCGCAGGTCGGCGTTGTCTTCGCGCAGGATCAGACGGTATTCGGCACGGGACGTGAACATCCGGTACGGCTCTTGGGTGCCGAGGGTAATCAGGTCGTCGACCAACACGCCGATGTAGGCCTCGTCGCGACGCGGGCACCAGGCATCTTTGCCTTGCGCACGCAGTGCGGCGTTGGTCCCGGCCAGCAAACCCTGGGCGCCGGCTTCTTCGTAACCGGTGGTGCCGTTGATTTGCCCGGCGAAAAACAGGCCGCCGATGACTTTGGTTTCCAGGCTGTATTTCAAATCGCGTGGATCGAAGTAGTCGTACTCGATCGCGTAGCCCGGACGCACGATGTGCGCGTTTTCCATGCCGCGGATCGATTGCACGATCTGCAATTGCACGTCGAACGGCAAGCTTGTGGATATCCCGTTCGGATACAGCTCGTTCGTCGTCAAACCTTCCGGTTCGATGAACACCTGATGGCTTTCCTTATCGGCAAAGCGATGGATCTTGTCTTCGATCGACGGGCAATAACGTGGACCGATGCCTTCGATCTCGCCTGCATCGGAATACATCGGCGAACGGTCGAGGTTCGCCGCGATGATTTCGTGGGTACGGGCGTTCGTGTGGGTAATCCAGCAACTGACTTGCTGTGGATGTTGTTCCTTGTTGCCGAGGAACGACATCACCGGGATCGGCGTATCGCCCGGTTGCTCGGTCATTACCGAGAAATCAACAGACCGGCCATCAATACGCGGTGGAGTACCGGTTTTCAGGCGACCGACACGCAGAGGAAGTTCACGCAGACGGTGTGCCAAGGCAATCGACGGCGGATCACCAGCGCGACCACCGGAGAAATTCTGCAAACCAATGTGGATAAGTCCACCGAGGAAGGTGCCGGTGGTCAAAACCACCGAGTCGGCGAGGAAACGCAGGCCCATTTGGGTGACAACACCACGGACTTGTTCCTGCTCGACGATCAGATCGTCAGCAGCTTGTTGAAATATCCACAGGTTCGGCTGGTTTTCCAGGATTTCGCGGACAGCGGCCTTGTACAGAACCCGGTCTGCCTGTGCGCGGGTTGCTCGCACCGCCGGGCCTTTACGGCTGTTCAACACGCGAAACTGGATGCCGCCTTTATCGGTAGCCATGGCCATCGCGCCACCTAAGGCGTCGATTTCCTTGACCAGATGGCTTTTGCCGATCCCGCCGATGGCCGGGTTGCAACTCATGGCACCGAGGGTTTCCACGTTATGCGTCAGCAACAGGGTTTTGACCCCCATACGTGCTGAGGCCAGTGCTGCCTCGGTACCGGCATGACCGCCGCCGATGACGATCACTTCAAAACGGGAAGGGAAATCCACCACGCACCTCGTGCCTGCTTAAGTAGGTAATTCAGGAATAGTTTGAGCTCAGGTTTTTGGACCTGGTCGACAAGTATAGGGACTTCGCCCTTCCTAAAGAACCCTTTGCACAAAAATTAACCAGCTGTGGAAAAGTCGGAGTTATAGAAATTAAAAAGAGAGAAATTTATTAAATCTCTGTTTTTATGTTTATTTCTATGCACCTGCCTTTCTGTGGATAGATTTATACAGGCCTTTGTTTTCAATGTGTACAGAGATTCAAAACCCTGTGGTCATGTGCCAATGAGGCCCTTGGATAACCGGTGTAAGCCTGTGGATGAAAGGGGTTGTTATCCACAGAGGTGGTTGTATTCAGTTTTCGAGCCCTGTTATCAACTGACCTTAGCGGCGGTTATTCACAGGGCTTAATCCACAGAAAAATGCCGTTTGCTCGAAATTCAGGTACAGGAATTCCGCTCAAGCAGACAAAGTCAGCTCGGCACTGGAGGGTTTATTCTGAAAAGGAGAGAGCAGACAGGCACGAATGGCCTGTCTGTGAACAACAGGAGGGCTATTTACCGATACAGAAGCTGGAAAAAATTCGCCCCAACAGATCATCGGAGCTGAAAGCGCCGGTAATTTCTCCCAGCGATTGCTGAGCCTGGCGCAAATCCTCGGCCAACAACTCGCCCGCACCGGCCAGGGTCAATTGGGCACGACCATGCTCGAGGGCAGCACTGGCATGACGTAGCGCCTCAAGGTGTCGCCGGCGAGCGCTGAAGCTGCTTTCGGACGTTTGTTCATAGCCCATGCAGGCCTTGAGGTGATCACGCAGCAACTCCAGGCCTGAACCACCAGATTTGGCACTCAGGCTGATGGTGACGTGACCGTCTTGACTGACTTCCAGGGCAATGGCTTCGCCCGTGAGGTCGGCCTTGTTGCGGATCAGGGTGACTTTCGCGGGATCGGGACGGATTTCCAGAAACTCCGGCCAGAGTGCGAATGGATCGAGGGCTTCCGGTGCCGTGGCATCGACCACCAGCAGTACCCGATCCGCTTCGCCGATGGCTTTCAAGGCACGTTCGACGCCGATTTTTTCCACATGATCATCGGTATCGCGCAGACCGGCGGTATCTACAACGTGCAACGGCATGCCATCGATGTGGATATGTTCACGAAGCACATCGCGGGTGGTGCCGGCAATTTCGGTCACGATCGCCGCTTCACGCCCGGCCAGGGCATTGAGCAGGCTGGATTTACCGGCATTCGGACGACCGGCAATGACCACGGTCATGCCGTCACGCAGCAAGGCGCCCTGCCCGGCTTCGCGCATGACGGTGGATAACTCGTCGCGCACCTTGTCGAGCATGCTCAGGACGTGGCCATCGGCAAGGAAGTCAATTTCCTCCTCCGGAAAATCGATGGCCGCTTCGACATAGATCCGCAGGCCGATCAGTTGCTCGGTGAGGTTATGCACACGTGACGAGAAAGCCCCCTGTAGGGAGCGCAACGCGTTTCGCGCAGCCTGGGCAGAACTGGCTTCAATCAGGTCGGCAATGGCTTCGGCCTGGGCGAGGTCCAGTTTGTCGTTCAGGAAGGCGCGCTCACTGAATTCCCCCGGTCGAGCGAGCCGGCAACCCAGTTCCAGGCAGCGCTTGAGCAACATATCCAGAACAATCGGACCGCCATGGCCTTGCAACTCCAGCACATCTTCGCCAGTGAACGAGTTCGGGCCAGGGAAATACAAGGCAATGCCCTGGTCCAGCACCTCGTCGTTTTCACCGAAAAATGGACCGTAGTGAGCAAATCGCGGCTTGAGCTCGCGACCACTGAAGGCCTTGGCCGCAATGCTGGCCAACGGCCCGGAAATACGCACGATGCCTACACCGCCGCGACCTTGAGCGGTGGCGACGGCGGCGATGGTTTCACGAGGAACGCTCATAAACCGGTATCCAGACAAAAGTGACAGATAGCAAAACGCCCCACTAGGGGGCGTTTTGAGTGGTTATCCACAGTGTAAATCAGGCAGCTGCTTTAGTAGCCGCTTCGATCTTACGAGTGATGTACCACTGTTGGGCGATCGACAGGCAGTTGTTCACTACCCAGTACAGCACCAGACCTGCCGGGAACCACAGGAAGAAGAAGGTGAAGATGATCGGCATCAACTTCATCACCTTGGCCTGCATCGGATCCGGAGGAGTCGGGTTCAGCTGCTGCTGGATGAACATGGTTGCACCCATGATGATCGGCAGAATGAAGAACGGATCCTTGATCGACAGGTCAGTAATCCACAGCATGAACGGCGCCTGGCGCATTTCAACGCTTTCCAGCAGAACCCAGTACAGCGAGAGGAAAACCGGCATCTGCACGAGGATTGGCAAGCAACCACCCAGCGGATTGATCTTCTCTTTCTTGTACAGCTCCATCATGGCTTGCGACATTTTCTGTCGGTCATCGCCATGTTGCTCTTTCAGCGCGGCCAGTTTCGGAGCCACTGCACGCATGCGCGCCATGGATTTGTAGCTGGCAGCCGACAACGGGAAGAAGAGCCCTTTGATCAGCATGGTCAGGAAGATGATCGACCAGCCCCAGTTACCCACAATGGCGTGGATATGTTGCAGCAACCAGAAGATTGGTTGGGCGATGAACCACAGAATGCCGTAGTCGACGGTCAATTCCAGACCTGGGGACAACTCTTTCAGCACGGCCTGGCTTTTCGGACCGGCGTACAGAACAGCGCTGGTTTCAGCCTTGGCACCCGGCGCAACACTCATCGATGGGCCGGTGTAGCCGATGATGTAGTTGCCTTTGCTGTCTTTACGGGTCTGGATGACGTTGTTTTCGCCCTTGGCCGGAATCCATGCGGTCACGAAGTAGTGCTGCAACCAGGCAACCCAACCGCCAGTGACGGTTTCCTTCAACGGCGCCTTGTCCATGTCCTTCATGGACACTTTCTTGTACGGCTCGGAACTTGTCCACAGGGCAGCGCCCAGGTAAGTCGCGGTGCCGGTAGCCGTGGTCGACGAAGGATCGGCGCTGGCGTCACGCTTCAATTGCGCGAACATCGCACCCGTCCAGGGCTGAGCGCTCTGGTTGTCGATCAGGTAGGAAACGGTTACGTCATACAGGCCGCGTTTCAGGGTGAAACGCTTGATGTAGTTGACGCCGTCCTTGCTGAACTTCAGGTCCACGACCAATTGGTCCTGACCGTCAGCCAGCTGATAAACCTTCTTCTCCGAGGAATAAACCGGACGACCGGCAGGATTTGCATCCGGACCGTTGCTGCCGATCAGACCGCTTTGCGCCAGATAAGTACGTTCGCCGCCGTTATCGAACAGCTGGAACGGAATTTCCGGGTGATCCTGACGACGCGGATACAGCGGCAGGGTCAGCTGGGCAACATCGCCACCTTGTGGGTCGACAGCCAGGTCCAGTACATCCGTTTTGATCTGGATGAGGTCCTTGCTCACAGCCACCGGAGTTTCGGCAGGTGCGCTGGTGTCGCTTGCAGCACGTGGAATGTCGTCACTGGCAGAAGTGTTGGAGCCAGATGCCGTATCCGGCAGGCCCGATGCAGTCGTATTGGTGGCAACATTCTGAGTCGGCAGGGCAGCCTGACCATAGTCCTGGTTCCATTTAAGAACCATAACGTAGGACACGATTGCCAGGGCGACGATCAGGATCGTGCGTTTGATATCCATGATTACTCGGCCATCGAAGAAGAACGGGAGGTAGGGATAGGTGGAACCGGGTCATAACCACCGGGATTCCACGGATGACAGCGACCTAAACGACGAAAGGTCAGCCAGCCACCGCGAAGAAGGCCATGATTTTCGATGGCTTCTAACGCGTAGCAGGAACAACTGGGGTAGAAACGACAGTGACTGGCCATCAGGGGACTAATGGCATAGCGATAAAACTGGATCGGAACGAGTGCCAGTTTACGCATCTGGACTGTCTACCCCTACAGTTTCGGTTTTGACTGCTGGTACCGGCGAACTGCGAGCCAGGCGCTTCCAGAGTTTGTCGAAATGCTGAATCAATTCGGGGTTTTCTACATCACCCAAACCTTTGCGCGCGACGATAACGATGTCCCAACCGACCAGCGAATCCTGGTTCAGGCGAAACGATTCGCGCATCAGACGTTTGAGGCGATTGCGCTCGACGGAGAGCTTTACGCTCTTTTTCCCGATAACCAACCCGAGACGGGGGTGATCAAGATCGTTGTTGCGCGCAAGGAGCAGGAGATTTTTCCCCGGAACCTTGCCGGTAGGGGAGTCAAAGACTGCCTTGAAATGCCGGGGAGTAAGCAGACGCTTTTCCCGACTGAAGTCCTGACTCACCTCCAGTGCCGGCTTATCAAACTGCCAGACGCGCACGACCTTTGGCGCGACGACGCGACAGTACGGCACGACCGTTTTTGGTAGCCATGCGAGCACGGAAACCGTGGGTACGAGCGCGTTTGATAGTGCTTGGTTGGAAAGTACGTTTCATTGTCGTGTTACCTGGTTCGTCCACAACGGGCCGGAATGGCCCCCGTTTTAAGAGACCGGGGATTCTAGAGAAAGCAAGCCTTCAGGTCAATTTCCAACCAACGTTTCCTTATAAATAGATCTCCAGACGTTTTGCGCTGTACGAACCGTCGGTAAATATAGAAATAAGAAAGGAAAGTATTTAAAGCTTTTCTGTAAAGCTTATAAAAGCTAGGCCCGCACTTTTCTGTGGATAACTCGATCAGGCCCTTGTTTTACCTGATGTACAGAGAATGACAACTACAGTGGAAAACAGTGTTCAGCCTGTGCTGCGCTGTCGGATAACCTGTGTGTGGAAGGTCGGTTTATCCACAGGCAGGTTATCCACCGAGTTTCGCCCCCACTTGTGCAATGACCTTAAGCCTGGTTATCCACAGAGCTTATGCACAGACCACTGGTCGCCTTTTTTGCGTATAAAACGACGATTCTTCTTGGTCGATGAACCACCTTCGTGTGGATAAGTCGGCGTCTGGTCGCTACAATGGCCGCTTGTTTTTGCCTCACCGGCTTTCAACTTAGGGGATATCCGTGTCAGTGGAACTTTGGCAGCAGTGCGTGGAGCTTTTGCGCGATGAGCTGCCTGCCCAACAATTCAACACTTGGATCCGTCCACTACAGGTCGAAGCCGAAGGCGACGAGTTGCGTGTCTATGCGCCCAATCGTTTTGTTCTGGACTGGGTCAACGAAAAATACCTGGGGCGTGTTCTCGAACTGCTCGATGAGCACGGCAATGGCATGGCGCCTGCGCTTTCCTTGTTAATAGGCAGCAAACGCAGTTCGGCACCCCGTGCTGCGCCAAATGCTCCCCTGGCTGCCGCGGCATCCCAGGCTCAGGCTGCTCAAGCGCCCGCCAGTCCGCCGCCGTCAGCACCAGCCGCCGCTTCGACCAAACGTGCCACGCAAAAAGTGACAGAGGTCACCGAGGAAGAACCTTCCCGTGACAGCTTCGATCCAATGGCCGGCGCCAGTTCGCAACAGGCTCCTGTGCGCGCCGAGCAACGTACCGTGCAGGTCGAAGGTGCGCTCAAGCACACCAGTTACCTGAACCGTACCTTTACCTTCGAGAACTTCGTTGAAGGTAAATCCAACCAGTTGGCGCGCGCCGCCGCCTGGCAGGTGGCGGACAACCCCAAGCACGGTTACAACCCGCTCTTCCTTTATGGTGGCGTTGGCCTGGGTAAAACCCACTTGATGCACGCTGTGGGTAACCATCTATTAAAGAAGAACCCGAATGCCAAGGTGGTGTACCTGCATTCCGAGCGTTTCGTGGCCGACATGGTCAAGGCCCTGCAACTGAACGCAATCAACGAGTTCAAACGCTTCTACCGTTCGGTGGATGCGTTGCTGATCGACGACATTCAGTTCTTCGCCCGCAAAGAGCGTTCCCAGGAAGAGTTTTTCCACACCTTCAACGCCCTGCTCGAAGGTGGCCAGCAGGTCATTCTCACAAGTGACCGCTACCCGAAAGAAATCGAAGGCCTTGAAGAACGCCTCAAATCCCGCTTTGGCTGGGGCCTGACCGTAGCGGTCGAGCCGCCGGAGCTGGAAACCCGGGTGGCGATCCTGATGAAGAAGGCCGATCAGGCCAAAGTCGAGTTGCCTCACGACGCCGCGTTCTTCATTGCCCAGCGCATTCGCTCCAACGTCCGTGAGCTGGAAGGCGCGCTCAAACGCGTGATCGCCCACTCGCACTTCATGGGCCGCGATATCACCATCGAGCTGATTCGCGAATCCCTGAAGGACTTGTTGGCGTTGCAGGATAAACTGGTCTCTGTGGATAACATTCAGCGCACTGTCGCCGAGTACTACAAGATCAAGATCTCCGACTTGCTGTCCAAACGCCGTTCGCGTTCGGTCGCTCGTCCACGGCAGGTCGCCATGGCGTTGTCCAAGGAATTGACCAACCACAGCCTGCCGGAAATCGGCGATGTGTTTGGCGGACGCGACCATACGACGGTTTTGCACGCGTGCCGCAAGATCAACGAACTTAAGGAATCCGACGCGGACATCCGCGAGGACTACAAGAACCTGCTGCGTACTCTGACCACTTGATGAACACCAGCGCAGCTTATTAAGGCAAGGGACTAGACCATGCATTTCACCATTCAACGCGAAGCCCTGTTGAAACCCCTGCAACTGGTCGCAGGCGTCGTCGAACGCCGCCAGACCTTGCCGGTGCTCTCCAACGTGCTGCTGGTTGTCGAAGGCCAGCAATTGTCGCTGACCGGTACCGACCTGGAAGTCGAGCTGGTTGGTCGTGTTCAACTCGAAGAGCCGGCGGATCCGGGTTCCATCACCGTGCCAGCGCGCAAGCTGATGGACATCTGCAAAAGCCTGCCAAACGATGCGCTGATCGACATCAAGGTCGATGAGCAGAAGCTTGTGGTCAAAGCCGGCCGTAGCCGCTTCACCCTGTCTACACTGCCGGCCAACGACTTCCCTACCGTGGAAGAAGGCCCGGGCTCGCTGACCTGCAGCCTGGAGCAAAGCAAGCTGCGTCGTCTGATCGAACGCACCAGCTTCGCCATGGCCCAGCAGGACGTGCGCTACTACCTCAACGGCATGCTGCTTGAAGTGTCCGCTGGCGTGATCCGCGCCGTAGCCACCGATGGTCACCGTCTGGCCATGTGCTCCATGCAGGCCGATATCGGTCAGCCGGATCGTCACCAGGTCATCGTGCCGCGCAAAGGTATCCTCGAACTGGCGCGCCTGCTCACCGAGCCGGACGGCAATGTCAGCATCGTTCTGGGTCAGCATCACATCCGTGCTACCACCGGTGAGTTCACCTTCACCTCGAAACTGGTCGACGGTAAATTCCCGGACTACGAGCGTGTTCTGCCTAAAGGTGGCGACAAGCTGGTTCTGGGTGATCGTCAGGCTCTGCGCGAAGCGTTCAGCCGTACCGCGATTCTGTCCAACGAGAAGTACCGCGGTATCCGTCTGCAACTGGCTAGCGGTCAGTTGAAGATCCAGGCGAACAACCCGGAGCAGGAAGAAGCGGAAGAAGAAGTGGGCGTTGAATACAACGGCGGCTCTCTGGAAATCGGCTTCAACGTGAGCTACCTGCTCGACGTGCTGGGCGTGATGACCACCGAGCAGGTTCGTCTGATCCTGTCCGACTCCAACAGCAGTGCGCTGGTGCAGGAATCGGATAACGACGACTCGGCCTACGTTGTCATGCCGATGCGTCTGTAATCATGTTCAGCAGAAGCTAGATGTCCTTAAGTCGTGTCTCGGTCACCGCGGTGCGCAATCTGCACCCGGTGACCTTCTCCCCTTCCCCCCGCATCAATATTCTTTACGGCGCCAACGGCAGCGGCAAAACCAGTGTTCTGGAAGCCATCCATCTGCTGGGGCTTGCCCGTTCGTTTCGCAGCACCCGCCTGTTGCCGGTCATTCAATACGAACAACTGGCGTGCACGGTCTTTGGCCAGGTTGAGCTGGCGGAGGGTGGGCATAGCGCCTTGGGCATTTCCCGTGATCGCCAAGGCGAATTTCAGATCCGTATCGATGGACAGAACGCGCGCAGCGCCGCGCAACTGGCCGAGATCCTGCCGCTGCAGCTGATCAATCCGGACAGCTTTCGATTGCTGGAAGGTGCGCCGAAGATTCGCCGACAGTTTCTCGACTGGGGTGTGTTCCACGTGGAACCGCGCTTCATGTCAACCTGGCAGCGCTTGCAGAAGGCCCTGCGCCAGAGAAACTCTTGGCTGCGGCATGGTACACTTGACGCCGTTTCGCAAGCGGTTTGGGACAGGGAACTGTGCCAGGCCAGCGCTGAAATTGATGAATACCGCCGCGCTTATATCAAAGCCTTGAAACCAGTCTTTGAACAAACCTTGAGCGATCTGGTTGAGCTTGAAGGCTTGACGCTCAGCTATTACCGCGGCTGGGACAAGGACCGTGAACTGAGTGCTGTGCTCGCCGGGTCTTTGCAGCGGGACCAGCAAATGGGGCATACCCAGGCCGGACCACAACGTGCTGATTTGCGTCTCAGACTGGGCGCGCACAACGCTGCGGACATCTTGTCCCGTGGCCAGCAGAAGTTGGTGGTTTGCGCATTGCGGATTGCCCAAGGGCACTTGGTCAGCCAGGCTCGACGCGGTCAGTGTATTTATCTGGTGGATGACTTGCCGTCCGAGCTGGACGAGCACCACCGTCGCGCCCTTTGCCGCTTGTTGGAAGACTTACGCTGCCAGGTATTTATCACCTGTGTAGATCACGAATTATTGAGGGAAGGCTGGCAGACGGAAACGCCAGTCGCTCTGTTCCACGTGGAACAGGGCCGTATCACCCAGACCCACGACCATCGGGAGTGAAGGCATTGAGCGAAGAAAATACGTACGACTCAACGAGCATTAAAGTGCTGAAAGGCCTGGATGCCGTACGCAAACGTCCCGGTATGTATATTGGTGATACCGACGATGGCAGCGGCCTGCACCACATGGTGTTCGAGGTGGTCGACAACTCGATCGACGAAGCGCTCGCCGGCTACTGCGACGACATCAGCATCATCATCCACCCGGATGAGTCCATCACCGTTCGCGACAACGGCCGTGGCATCCCGGTAGACGTGCATAAAGAAGAAGGCGTTTCGGCAGCCGAGGTCATCATGACCGTGCTGCACGCCGGCGGTAAATTCGACGACAACTCCTACAAGGTTTCCGGTGGTCTGCACGGTGTGGGTGTGTCGGTAGTCAACGCCCTGTCGGAAGAGCTGGTCCTGACCGTTCGCCGTAGCGGCAAGATCTGGGAACAGACTTACGTCCACGGTGTTCCGCAAGAGCCGATGAAAATCGTCGGCGACTCCGAAACCACCGGTACCCAAATTCACTTCAAGGCTTCCAGCGAAACCTTCAAGAACATCCACTTCAGCTGGGACATCCTGGCCAAGCGGATTCGCGAACTGTCCTTCCTCAACTCCGGTGTCGGCATCGTCCTCAAGGACGAGCGCAGCGGCAAGGAAGAACTGTTCAAGTACGAAGGCGGCCTGCGTGCGTTCGTTGAATACCTGAACACCAACAAGACTCCGGTCAACCAGGTGTTCCACTTCAACATCCAGCGTGAAGACGGCATCGGCGTGGAAATCGCCCTGCAGTGGAACGACAGCTTCAACGAGAACCTGTTGTGCTTCACCAACAACATTCCACAGCGCGACGGCGGTACTCACCTGGTGGGTTTCCGTTCCGCACTGACGCGTAACCTCAACACCTACATCGAAGCAGAAGGTCTGGCGAAGAAGCACAAGGTCGCCACCACCGGTGACGATGCTCGTGAAGGCCTGACCGCGATCATTTCGGTGAAGGTGCCGGATCCGAAGTTCAGCTCCCAGACCAAGGACAAGCTGGTTTCTTCCGAAGTGAAGACCGCGGTCGAACAGGAAATGGGCAAGTACTTCTCCGACTTCCTGCTTGAAAACCCGAACGAAGCCAAACTGGTCGTCGGCAAGATGATCGACGCGGCCCGTGCCCGTGAAGCGGCGCGTAAAGCCCGCGAGATGACTCGCCGCAAAGGCGCGCTGGACATCGCCGGCCTGCCGGGCAAACTGGCCGACTGCCAGGAGAAGGACCCTGCCCTGTCCGAACTGTACCTCGTGGAAGGTGACTCCGCGGGCGGCTCTGCCAAGCAGGGACGTAACCGCAAGACCCAGGCGATTCTGCCCCTCAAGGGTAAAATCCTGAACGTCGAGAAGGCGCGCTTCGACAAGATGATCTCTTCCCAGGAAGTGGGCACCTTGATCACTGCGCTGGGCTGCGGCATTGGTCGCGAAGAGTACAACATCGACAAGCTGCGCTATCACAACATCATCATCATGACCGATGCTGACGTCGACGGTTCGCACATCCGTACCCTGCTGCTGACCTTCTTCTTCCGTCAGTTGCCGGAGCTGATCGAGCGCGGCTACATCTACATCGCTCAGCCGCCACTGTACAAAGTGAAGAAAGGCAAGCAAGAGCAATACATCAAAGACGACGACGCCATGGAAGAGTACATGACGCAGTCGGCCCTGGAAGATGCGAGCCTGCACCTGAACGAGGAAGCACCGGGTATCTCCGGCGAAGCCCTTGAGCGTCTGGTGAATGACTTCCGTCTGGTGATGAAGACCCTCAAGCGCCTGTCGCGCCTGTACCCGCAGGAACTGACCGAGCACTTCATCTACCTGCCGGCGGTCAGCATGGATCAACTGTCCGATCACGCAGCGATGCAGGATTGGCTAGCCCAGTACGAAGTGCGCCTGCGCACCGTCGAGAAGTCGGGTCTGGTCTACAAGGCCAGCCTGCGTGAAGACCGTGAGCGAAACGTCTGGCTGCCAGAGGTCGAACTGATCTCCCACGGCTTGTCGAACTACGTCACCTTCAACCGCGACTTCTTCGGCAGCAACGATTACAAGACCGTGGTTTCCCTGGGCGCTCAACTGAGCACCTTGCTGGACGACGGCGCGTACATCCAGCGTGGCGAACGCCGTAAATCGGTCACCGAGTTCAAGGAAGCCCTTGAGTGGTTGATGGCCGAAAGCACCAAGCGCCACACCATCCAGCGATATAAAGGTCTGGGCGAGATGAACCCGGATCAGCTGTGGGAAACCACTATGGACCCGGGCTCGCGCCGCATGCTCAAAGTGACCATCGAAGACGCCATTGGCGCGGACCAGATCTTCAACACCCTGATGGGTGATGCGGTCGAACCTCGCCGTGACTTCATCGAAAGCAACGCCCTGGCGGTATCCAATCTGGACTTCTGATCCCGGTCGACGGCAACGAAAAGGCCAACGCATTGCGTTGGCCTTTTTTATTGCCTGCGTTTTACTCGCTCGCCGGTGCCACACTCTCCAACCGATACCCATACCCATAAATCGTCAGCAACTGCCAACCACGATCTGCCGTCAGCCCAAGCTTGTTGCGCAGGCGATAGATGTGGGTGTCCAGCGGCCGGGACGACGACATTTCTTCATGGGGCCAGAATCGTTCGTACAGGTAATCCCGCGACAGCGGTCGACCGAGGTTGCTGAACAGGCAATGCGCCAGGCGGTATTCGCGTTCGGTCATGACGATCGGTTTGCCGTCGCGGGTGACGGTCAGTTCGGCGTCGTCGAACACCAGGTCATTGAAGCTCAACCCGTCGGCAGCCGCGCGCTGCTGGCCGTGTCGACGCAGGACCGCACCAACACGGGCTTTCAGTTCATTGGGGCGGAACGGTTTGCTGACGTAGTCATCGGCGCCGGCATTCAGGGCCTGAACGATATCGCTTTCGCCATCGCGACTGGTGAGCATGATGGCCGCAGGCGGCGCTTCCATGTGTTCGCGGGTCCATAGCAGCAGTGACAAACCCGTGAGGTCGGGCAGTTGCCAGTCGAGGATCAGCAGGTCGAAGGTTTCCCGACGCAGTTGGCGCAACAGGTCTTCGGCCCGTTCGAAGCTGTGCAGCGACCACGGCTGTTCCCCGGCTTCGGCCATCTGTTGCAGGGTTTGTTCAACCCGGCGCAGTTCTGCGGGCTCATCGTCCAGAATCGCAACGCGCATACACGGTGATTCCTTGTCGCTTGGGCAGCTCTTTATCGACGATAGCGGCTCAATCGACACAGTGAAAGTATGCGGTCCGCCATTGGTCGACCTCCGCTATGCTTTTTGGGGTCTATGTCCTCTAACCGGCAATCCATGAACCCCTTTATCCCGCCCTGCCCTATTACCCATGGATAACCTACGCCCCCCTGAAAGTCGTGAGCCGAGCCAGGTTGAGCGGTTGTTTCGGCAATTGGTGCGCGAATGGTTGTGGATAAGCCTGGTACTGCTGCCACTGACTGCGCTGTTGTCCTATCGCGCTCAGGTCAACCTGCATGACGCCTCGCCAGGCTTGAGCGCGTTGCTGTCGATTGGCTTGCTGACGTGCGTTCTCGGGTTGCTGCTGTGGCGCCCGCGATTGGCGCTCTGGCTGACGTTGATTGGCATCGCTTGTACGTTGCTGACCAGCACCGGCCTCGCGGAGCTGCAGAGATGGTGGTCGCCGACACCGGCGGCGTTGGGCATGCTGTTCGGTTATCTGATCTGGAACTGGCGTCGCCTTAGTGTGGTGCTGACCTACTTCGGTTGGGAGCTCGCGCGACTGGACAGTGAGCCGAAGGTTTTTCCGGAGCGCCGTCGGGCTCTGTTTCCCGGTGGCGATCACCTGCAAAAGCAGATCATCGCCCTCGAACAAGCCATGAGCCGGGCTCGCGATACACATCGGTTCATCTCCGACGGCCTGGAGTACCTGCCGGTGGCCACGATGATCAGCGATCCCCGCGGAAAGATTTTGCTGGGCAACCGTAAGGCCCGGGACCTGTTTGGTGGAGAGTTGGTCGGCGATGATGTGCTGGAGCGCCTGGTAGAGCTTGGCTACCCGAATTTGACCCGCGAGCCGTGTTCGCCTTTGTCGACGCTGCCACTGATGGAGTTTCGCGACCTCAAGGAACGCAGCCTGCGACTGGAGCGCGCCGAGTTGTTACCGGTAGACGGGGAAACCCACGTCGGCTGGTTGTGGAGCCTGACTGACCTGAGTGTCGAACGTGATGCGCAAGAGCAGCGTGCCGTTCTGTTGCGTTTTCTGTCCCATGACCTGCGGGCGCCCCACTCGGCCATTCTCGCGCTACTCGATGTGCATCGCCATCAGGTGGGCGGTGATCTGCAACTCCTCGATCAAATCGAACGGCAGGTGCGCCGGGCACTGGAGCTGACCGATGGCTTCGCTCAACTGGCGAGGGCAGAGTCCGAGGCTTATCAGTTTCAGCCGAGTCTGTTTGCGATGCTGGTGCTGGATGTGTTCGATCAGGCGCTGCCCATCGCGCAGTTGAAACAGATCGAACTGGTTCATCAAATGGAAGAAGAGGCACAGGAAAGTCTGGTTCTGGCGGATCAGGCGCTGCTGACCCGGGCGTTGTTCAATCTGCTGGAAAATGCCATCAAGTACAGTGTTTCAGGTACTCGTATCCGTTTGCGCGTCAGTCAATGCGACGGCTGGCTGATCTGTGAGCTCATCGATCAGGGCAAAGGCATCGCCGCTGAGGAGTTACCCGAATTGTTCAGCCAATACCGGCGCTTTTCTTCCGCTCAGGGTATCGATGGCGTGGGGTTGGGATTGTCGATGGTCAAAGCCGTAGTGGATCGACATGGCGGGCGAATCGAGTGTCAGAGCAAGGTGGGTCGGGGCACGACATTCAGGCTGCAATTTCCACTGTTTACAGAATGAAAGCGAGCGATCCAGGTGGCCCTGTCATGTCGACAGTCAGCGATTGCTCCGGGCATAAAAAAACCGGCTATATCAGCCGGTTTTTTTACGTCCGAAAAAAACTTATGCACGTTTTTATGGTTTTTATCATTCGAAGAAATATGTAAAAAAATCATAAGGTTACGTACAAAAAACAACAGTTTTCAATGAAACGGTACACAGGTTATCCACAGAATCTCAGACAGCCAGCTGATCGTTTGAAACCGGCGCTTGCGGAGCCGGTGGCAGCGAGCCCATTTCCCGTTGCATTTGCTCATTCCACGCCTGGACCCGGTCGTTCAATTCAGCAATGGCTCGCGGCCCGGAGCCTTCTGCATACATCGGTGCGCCGATGATCACAGTGATGACGCCCTGCTTCTTCGCCCAACCGGTTTTCGGCCAGAACTTGCCAGCGTTGTGTGCAATCGGCAGCACCGGCAACTCGGCGTTGACCGCCAATGCGCTGCCGCCACGCGAGAACTTCCCGATGGTGCCAAAAGGAACGCGCGTGCCTTCGGGGAAGATCAGCACCCAGACATTGTCCTTGAGCAGTTCATCGCCCTTCTTCGCTACATGCTTGAGTGCTGCTTTCGGGTTGTCGCGATCGATGGCGATCGGTCGCAGCATGGCCATGGCCCAACCGAAGAACGGCACATAGAGCAATTCACGTTTGAGCACCTGGCTCAGTGGCGAGAAGTAGGCAGAGAGAAAGAACGTCTCCCACGTGCTCTGGTGGTTCGACTGAATGACGCAAGGCTGTTCAGGTACGTTCTCGGCACCCTTCACTTCGTAGCGGATACCCAGAAACACTTTGCTCAGCCACAAGGCGCAGCGGCACCAGTACACGTTGATAAAGCGGTAACGTGCCTTGAAGGGCAGAAACGGCGCGATAAAAAAGCTCAGGCTGCACCACAGCAAGGAGCTGGTGCCCAGCAGCAGGTAAAAGAGGAAGGTTCTGATGGCCTGCAGTATCGACATGGTGACGGTTACCGTGCGGGCTATGCCCGTCTATATAAAGCGCACTCCCGATAACTCCCTGGTCAGGAGTCTCGAAAACGCTCTAATTGTGGATAAGTTCTGCGGCAATCGCCGCCAGATCGTCAAAAATCAAGGTGCCTGCCGGTAAGGTCTTGCCCAAGGTTTTTTCGCCTTTTCCGGTCTTAACCAAAACTGGCTGTGAATCGACGGCTTTAGCGGCTTCCAGGTCACCAAGGCTATCGCCGACGAACCATAGATTAGTCAGCGATACGTTGTAATGTGCGGCGATGCTTTTCAACATCCCGGGTTTCGGCTTGCGGCAATCGCAGCCTTCGTCCGGCCCGTGCGGGCAGTAGACGATCAGGCCGACTTCACCACCCTGCTCCGCCACCAGCGCGCGCAAGCGCTCGTGCATGGCGTCCAGGGTGGCGAGGTCGTAGTAGCCGCGAGCGATGCCCGACTGGTTGGTAGCGACCGCCACCGTCCAGCCGGCCTTGCTCAACTGCGCGATGGCTTCGATCGAACCGGGGAGCGGAATCCACTCCTCCACCGACTTGATGTAAGCGTCGGAGTCGTAATTGATCACTCCGTCCCGATCGAGAATCAGCAGTTTCAACAGCAGTCCCTCAACCCAGCAGCGAAATGTCGGCGACGCCGAGGAACAGCCCACGCAGACGCGCCAGCAATGCATAACGGTTGGCGCGGACCTTTGCGTCCTCCGCGTTGACCATAACGGCTTCGAAGAACGCATCCACCGGCTCGCGCAGGGCGGCCAGGCGTGCCAGGGATTCGCTGTACTGACGCGAGGCGGCCATTGGCTGCACAGCCTGGTCAGCCTGCTGGATCGCCGAGTACAGGGAGAACTCGTTGGCATTGTCGAAGTACTTGGCTTCCACGACGGTAGGCACCGAACCTTCGAGTTTGCTCAGCAGGTTCGATACACGCTTGTTCACCGCGGCCAGGGCAGCGGCTTCCGGCAATTTGCGGAAAGCTTCTACCGCTTGTACGCGCTGGTCGAAGTCCAGGGCCGAGCCTGGTTTCAGGGCACGTACCGACAGGTAGGTCGCGACATCCACGCCTTCGTCTTCGTAACGGGCACGCAGTCGGTCGAAGATGAACTCCAGCACCGAGTCATTGAGGCCGGCCGTCTTGACCTTGGCACCGAACGCGTCCACGGCGAAGGCCACGGCGTCGGTCAGGTCCAGGTCCAGTTGCTTCTCGATCAGGATGCGCAACACACCCAGCGCTGCACGGCGCAGGGCGTACGGGTCTTTGCTGCCGGTCGGCAGCATGCCGATGCCGAAGATACCCACGAGGGTGTCCAGTTTGTCGGCAATGGCCACGGCCGCACCGGTCAGGGTGGACGGCAGTTCAGCGCCGGCACCGCGCGGCATGTACTGCTCGTTCAGGGCCAGGGCGACATCTTCCGGCTCGCCGTCATTGAGGGCGTAGTAGTAACCGGCGACGCCTTGCATTTCCGGGAACTCGCCGACCATCTCGGTCGCCAGGTCGCACTTCGACAGCAGGCCCGCACGAGCAGCCCACGCAGCGTTGCCGCCGATGCGCTGAGCGATGAACGCAGCCAGTCTGGATACGCGTTCGGCCTTGTCGTAGACGCTGCCGAGTTTTTCCTGGAACACCACGTTTTGCAGGCGCAGGTTGAAGTCTTCGAGTTTCTGCTTCTTGTCTTGCTTGAAGAAGAACTCGGCGTCGGTCAGGCGTGGGCGAACCACTTTCTCGTTACCGGCGATGATCTGCTGCGGGTCTTTGCTTTCGATGTTGGCCACGGTAATGAAACGTGGCAGCAACTTGCCGTCGGCATCCAGCAGGCAGAAGTACTTCTGGTTGTCCTGCATGGTGGTGATCAGGGCTTCCTGCGGCACATCGAGGAAGCGTTCCTCGAACGAGCACACCAGCGGCACTGGCCATTCGACCAGCGCTGTCACTTCGTCGAGCAGCGTTGGCGGAACGATAGCCGTGCCTTCCTGGCGGGTGGCCAGTTCTTCGGTGCGCTTGCTGATGATCTCGCGACGCTCGTTGGCATCGGCCAGCACGTAGGCAGCACGCAGGTCGGCCAGGTAGCTGGACGGCGAACCGATGCGCACGTTTTCCGGGTGATGGAAGCGGTGACCACGGGAATCGCGGCCGGACTGCTGGGCGAGGATGGTGCAGTCGATGACTTGGTCACCGAGCAGCATCACCAGCCATTGGGTCGGACGAACGAACTCTTCCTTGCGCGCGCCCCAACGCATGCGTTTCGGGATCGGCAGGTCGTTCAGGGAATCTTCGACGATGGTCGGCAGCAGGCTCGCGGTCGGCTTGCCGGCGATGCGCTGGCTATAACGCAGTTTCGGGCCGCTCTGATCGATTTCGCTTAGCTCGACGCCGCACTTCTTGGCAAAACCCAGTGCCGCTTGGGTCGGGTTGCCTTCGGCATCAAATGCCGCCTGACGTGGCGGACCGTCGAGGTTGATGCTGCGATCCGGCTGCTGGGTGGCTAGTGCGGTGATCAGCACGGCCAGGCGGCGCGGCGCGGCATAAACGCTTTTAGTCTCGTAGTTCAGGCCGGCGGCTTGCAGGCCCTTGTCGATACCGGCGAGGAACGCCTCGGCCAGGGTGTTCAGGGCTTTGGGTGGCAGTTCTTCAGTGCCCAGTTCAACCAGAAAATCCAGAGCACTCATTGTGCAGCCTCCAGCTTGGCCAGTACTTCATCACGCAGGTCCGGGGTCGCCATCGGGAAGCCCAGCTTGGCGCGAGCCAGCAGGTAGGCTTGCGCAACGGAACGCGCCAGGGTGCGTACACGCAGGATGTATTGCTGACGCGCAGTCACCGAGATTGCCCGGCGCGCATCCAGCAGGTTGAAGGTATGGGAGGCCTTCAACACCATTTCGTAGCTCGGCAACGGCAGCGGCTGGTCGAGTTCGATCAGGCGCTTGGCTTCGCTTTCGTAGAAATCGAACAGTTCGAACAGTTTCTCGACGTTGGCGTGTTCGAAGTTGTAGGTCGATTGCTCCACTTCGTTCTGATGGAACACGTCGCCGTAGGTCACCTTGCCGAACGGACCGTCAGCCCAGACCAGGTCGTAGACCGAGTCCACGCCTTGCAGGTACATGGCCAGACGCTCGAGACCGTAAGTGATTTCACCGGTTACCGGGTAGCACTCGATGCCGCCCGCTTGCTGGAAGTAGGTGAACTGGGTCACTTCCATGCCGTTGAGCCAGACTTCCCAGCCCAGACCCCAGGCGCCGAGGGTCGGCGATTCCCAGTTGTCTTCGACGAAGCGGATGTCGTGGACCAGCGGGTCCAGACCAACGTGCTTGAGCGAGCCCAGGTACAGCTCCTGGAAGTTGTCCGGGTTCGGCTTCAGGACGACCTGGAACTGGTAGTAATGCTGCAGACGGTTCGGGTTTTCGCCGTAGCGGCCGTCAGTCGGACGACGGCTTGGCTGCACGTAGGCGGCGTTCCAGGTTTCCGGGCCGATGGCGCGCAGGAATGTTGCAGTGTGGAAAGTGCCGGCGCCTACTTCCATATCGTAGGGCTGAAGTACCACACAACCTTGCTCGGCCCAGTATTGCTGGAGGGCGAGGATCAAGTCTTGGAAGGTACGCACGGCTGGCGTAGGCTGGCTCACGAAATTCACCTGTTTCTTGGGCTGCGATTTAAAGAGCGGGAGTATACCCGATTCATTGCTGCGCACGCCCCCTGGAGCCTTATGCCACGCTGCTTTTGGTGTTTCGAAGATCCGCTGTACATGGCTTATCACGATAAGGAGTGGGGCACGCCGCTACGCGATGCGCAGGGATTGTTCGAGTTACTTTTGCTCGAAGGGTTCCAGGCCGGGCTTTCCTGGATCACCGTGCTGCGCAAACGCGAGCATTATCGTCAGGTGATGTTCGGTTTTGATGTCCAGCGCGTGGCGCAGATGAGCGATGCCGAAATCGACGAATTGATGCTCGATCCGGGCATCATCCGCAACCGCCTCAAGCTCAACGCTGCCCGGCGCAATGCCCAGGCCTGGCTGGCGCTGGAGGACCCGGTGGGATTTCTCTGGTCCTTTGTCGGTGGCACGCCTGTGATCAATCATTTCAAGGATCGCAGCGAAGTACCGGCCGTCACGCCGATCGCCGTCGAGATGAGCAAAGGCCTGAAAAAAGCCGGTTTCACCTTCGTCGGGCCGACCATTTGCTACGCGTTGATGCAGGCCTCGGGCATGGTCATGGATCACACCCGGGACTGCGACCGCTACGCGCAGCTGGCGAACGGCGGTTAGAATGGCCGCCTCGCGCACAGCACAAGATCAGGAGTGAACTGTGGATAAGTTGAAAGGCGCCTTGCTGGTAGGCGCTCTGCGGCTGTTTGCCCTGCTTCCGTGGTGGGCCGTGCAGGCCGTGGGCTCGGCGATTGGCTGGGTCATGTGGAAAACCCCGAACCGTTCCCGCGACGTGGTACGGATCAATCTGTCCAAGTGCTTTCCGGAGATGGATGCTGCCGAGCGTGAGCGCCTGGTGGGCCAGAGCCTGAAAGACATCGGCAAGTCCCTGACCGAAAGCGCCTGCGCGTGGATCTGGCCGGCCCAGCGTTCCATCGACCTGGTGCGCGAAGTCGAAGGCCTCGATGTGTTGAAAGACGCCCTCGCTTCCGGCAAAGGTGTGGTCGGCATCACCAGCCACCTGGGCAACTGGGAAGTGCTCAACCACTTCTATTGCAGCCAGTGCAAACCGATCATTTTCTATCGTCCACCGAAGTTGAAGGCAGTGGATGAATTGCTGCAAAAGCAGCGGGTGCAGTTGGGCAACAAGGTCGCCGCTTCCACTAAGGAAGGCATCCTCAGCGTCATCAAGGAAGTGCGCAAAGGTGGTGCAGTGGGCATTCCCGCTGACCCGGAACCGGCCGAGTCCGCCGGGATCTTCGTGCCGTTCTTCGCCACCCAGGCGCTGACCAGCAAGTTCGTGCCGAACATGCTGGCCGGCGGCAAAGCGGTCGGCGTGTTCCTGCACGCCCTGCGCCTGCCCGACGGTTCAGGCTACAAAGTGATCCTCGAAGCCGCGCCAGAGGCCATGTACAGCACCGATACGGCGGAATCCTGTGCGGCCATGAGTAAAGTGGTCGAGCGTTATGTCGGGGCCTACCCGAGCCAGTACATGTGGAGCATGAAGCGCTTCAAGAAGCGGCCACCGGGTGAAGAGCGCTGGTACTGACTTACTTGGCACACTCTGTGGATAACCTTGTAGGAGCGAGCTTGCTCGCGATGGACGTTAACGATGATGCGGGCTGCCTAGCTGAACGCGGCGCCCTTGCATCCATCGCGAGCAAGCTCGCTCCTACGCGTATCCACAACCCGTTCTCAAGGGCGCAGAAGATGTCCGAACACCGCAAGTCATTGCGCATCAAGATCAGTCACGAAAGCATCGGCGATTGCCTGGGGCAGACGCGCAACCTGTCGACCACCGGCGTTTACGTCAAGCATCCCCTACTGTCGGCGCTGCCCCGGGGCGCGGTGGTCTACGGGCAGGTGCAGGACTTACCCACAGGCGCGCCGCGGGTGCGCATGGAAGTGGTGCTGGTGGATGCCGAGGGCATCGGTTTGCGTTATCTTTGATCAGTGCGCCTGACGCTCGAGCTTCTTCAGGAACACCGTCATTTCCTTCTCTGCCTGCTTGTCGCCATGGCCGCGAGCAGCTTCCAGGCCTTGTTCCCAAGCCTGCCGCGCGGCCGCAAAGTCCGCCAGCGCCAGATGGGCCTTGCCCAGTAGTTTCCACGCCGCCGAATACTTCGGATCGAATTCGACACAGCGCTGAAAATGCTCCACAGCCTTGGCGTTCTCCCCCAGATCCAGATAGCCCTTGCCCAGGCCGAAGCGTAGCAAAGAGTTATCCACACCCTTGGCGAGCATTTTTTCCAGGGATTCGATCATCGGTGGATTCCTTTTTGAGGTGTGTCAGGAAGATGTCCGGGATCTGGAAATCCGCTATCGCGAGCAAGCTCGCTCCCACAGTTGATCTTCAGAAACACAAATGCTGTGTGCGACCGAGAACCCTGTGGGAGCGAGCTTGCTCGCGATGAGGCCAGTCTGATCACCGAAAAAACCGGATCAGAAGAAGCTCAACCCCACATGGAACAACTTCTCCACATCGCGAATATGCTTTTTATCCACAAGGAACAGAATCACATGGTCGCCGGTTTCGATCACGGTGTCGTCATGGGCGATGATTACTTCCTCATCGCGGATGATCGCGCCGATGGTGGTGCCCGGTGGCAGGCCGATGTTCTCGATGGCCTTGCCGATCACTTTGCTCGATTTCGCATCGCCATGGGCAATCGCCTCGATGGCTTCTGCCGCGCCCCGACGCAGTGAGTGCACGCTGACGATGTCGCCACGGCGCACGTGGGCCAGCAAGGTGCCGATGGTCGCCAGTTGCGGGCTGATGGCGATGTCGATGTCGCCGCCCTGGATCAGATCGACATAGGCCGGGTTGTTGATGATGGTCATCACTTTCTTCGCACCCAGGCGCTTGGCCAGCAGCGACGACATGATGTTGGCTTCGTCGTCGTTGGTCAGGGCGAGGAACAGATCCGCATCGGCGATGTTTTCTTCCAGCAGCAGGTCGCGGTCCGAGGCACTGCCCTGCAACACCACGGTGCTGTCGAGATGGTCCGAGAGATGGCGGCAGCGTGCCGGATTCATCTCGATAACCTTTACCTGATAACGGCTTTCGATGGCCTCGGCCAGGCGCTCGCCGATCTGCCCGCCACCGGCAATGACGATGCGCTTGTAAGTCTCGTCGAGACGGCGCATTTCGCTCATAACTGCGCGAATGTTCGCTTTGGCAGCGATGAAAAATACCTCGTCGTCGGCCTCGATCACCGTGTCGCCCTGGGGCAGGATCGGCCGGTCACGACGGAAAATCGCCGCGACGCGGGTTTCCACGTTCGGCATGTGTTCACGCAACTGCCGCAGTTGCTGGCCCACCAGCGGCCCGCCGTAATAAGCCCGCACGGCCACCAGTTGCGCCTTGCCTTCGGCGAAGTCGATCACCTGCAAGGCGCCGGGATGCTGGATCAGGCGCTTGATGTAGTTGGTGACCACCTGCTCGGGGCTGATCAGCACGTCCACCGGAATCGCTTCGTTCTGGAACAACTGCTCTTCGCGGGTCAGGTACGCGGCTTCGCGAACCCGGGCGATCTTGGTCGGTGTGTGGAACAAGGTGTGGGCGACTTGGCAGGCGACCATGTTGGTTTCATCGCTGTTGGTCACGGCGACCAGCATGTCGGCGTCATCGGCCCCGGCCTGGCGCAGCACGGTCGGGAATGAGCCGCGACCTTGTACGGTGCGGATGTCCAGGCGGTCGCCGAGATCACGCAGGCGTTCGCCATCGGTGTCGACCACGGTGATGTCGTTGGCTTCGCTGGCCAGGTGTTCCGCCAGCGAACCGCCGACCTGCCCTGCTCCGAGGATGATGATTTTCATCCAGTCACTCCATTGAATCCATTTAACCGCGAGCGGCGGCGATCTTGATCAGCTTGGCGTAGTAGAACCCGTCGTGGCCGCCTTCCTGGGCCAGCAACTGGCGACCATGGGGCTGCTTGATGCCGGCCGTCGTGGCGAGGTCCAGCTCACGGGCGCCCGGCGTGCGGGCGAGGAAGGCTTCGATGACTTCGGTGTTCTCGGTCGGCAGCGTGGAACAGGTGGCGTACAGCAGGATGCCGCCCACTTCCAGCGTGTTCCACATGGCGTCGAGCAGTTCGCCTTGCAGCAACGCCAGCGCGGCGATGTCGTCGGGTTGGCGGGTCAGCTTGATGTCCGGGTGACGACGAATCACGCCGGTGGCCGAGCATGGTGCGTCCAGCAGGATGCGCTGGAACGGCTTGCCGTCCCACCACGCCTGAGTGTCACGGCCGTCGGCGGCAATCAGTTCGGCGCTCAGCTTCAGGCGTTCGAGGTTTTCCCGTACCCGCACCAGCCGCTTGGCTTCCAGGTCTACCCCCACGACGCCGGCCAGTTTTGGCTCGGCTTCGAGAATATGGCAGGTCTTGCCGCCTGGCGCGCAGCAGGCGTCGAGCACCCGTTGACCGGGGGCCAGGTCGAGCAGATCAGCGGCCAGTTGCGCGGCTTCGTCCTGCACGCTGATCCAGCCCTCGGCGAAACCCGGCAGGCTGCGCACATCGGCGGCGGCGTCGAGCACGATGCCGTCGCGGCTGTAGACACAGGGTGTGGCGGCGATACCCGCGTCAGTCAGCAAACCGAGGTAGACATCCCGGGTGTGATGGCGACGGTTGACCCGCAAAATCATCGGCGGATGTGCGTTGTTGGCAGCGCAAATGGCTTCCCATTGCTCTGGCCAGAACGCCTTCAGGGATTTCTGCAGCCAGCGTGGGTGGGCGGTGCGCACCACCGGATCGCGTTCCAGTTCGGCGAAAATCGTTTCGCTTTCGCGTTGAGCGTTACGCAGCACAGCGTTGAGCAATGCCTTGGCCCAAGGCTTTTTCAACTTGTCGGCGCAACCGACGGTTTCACCGATGGCGGCATGGGCCGGGACACGGGTGTAGAGCAACTGATAGAGACCGACCAGCAACAGTGCCTCGACATCGGCGTCGGCGGCCTTGAACGGTTTCTGCAGCAGCCTGGCCGCCAGCGCCGACAGCCGTGGCTGCCAGCGTGCGGTGCCGAACGCCAGGTCCTGGGTGAAGCCGCGATCACGGTCCTCGACCTTGTCCATCTGCGTGGGCAGAGAACTGTTCAGGGAGGCTTTTCTGTTCAGGACAGCAGCGAGTGCCTTGGCGGCGGCCAGACGCGGATTCATTGAGCGTCCGCCGCTTGACCGAGGACAGTGCCGGTGGCGAATTTCTCGCGGCGGCTGTTGAACAGATCGCTGAAGTTCAGCGCCTTGCCGCCGGGCAATTGCAGACGGGTCAGGCACAAGGCCTGCTCACCGCACGCGACGATCAGGCCATCTTTGCTGGCACTGAGGATTTCACCCGGGGCGCCTTTGCCTTCGGCGAGGTTGGCGGCTAGCACTTTCAGTGCTTCGCCATTCAAGGTGCTGTGGGTGATCGGCCACGGGTTGAAGGCACGGACCAGACGCTCCAGCTCAACCGCCGGGCGACTCCAGTCGATGCGTGCTTCGTCCTTGTTCAATTTGTGCGCGTAGGTGGCCAGGCTGTCGTCCTGCACTTCGCCTGCCAGGGTCCCGGCGGCGAGGCCGGCAATCGCCTGGACCACGGCCGACGGTCCCATTTCGGCCAGACGATCGTGCAGGCTACCGCCGGTGTCTTCGGCGCTGATCGGCGTGGCGACCTTGAGCAGCATCGGCCCGGTGTCGAGGCCGGCCTCCATGCGCATCACGGTCACGCCGCTTTCCGCATCGCCGGCTTCCACGGCGCGCTGGATCGGCGCAGCACCGCGCCAGCGCGGCAGCAGCGAGGCGTGGCTGTTGATGCAACCCAGGCGCGGAATGTCCAGCACCACTTGCGGCAGGATCAGGCCGTAGGCGACCACCACCATCAAGTCCGGATTCAGTGCAGCCAGTTCAGCC
This sequence comes from Pseudomonas sp. Pseusp10, assembly GCF_059492225.1. Taxonomy (NCBI): domain Bacteria; kingdom Pseudomonadati; phylum Pseudomonadota; class Gammaproteobacteria; order Pseudomonadales; family Pseudomonadaceae; genus Pseudomonas; species Pseudomonas sp. Pseusp10. The sequence continues at coordinate 622,910 of NZ_CP168528.1, forward strand.
TGAGCATCTTCGTTGCGCAGGGTCGGCGGTTGCAGCACCGGGATATTGTTTTCCAGCGCCAGCTGCTTGACCGGGCTTGGCATCAGTTTTTGCCCGCGACCTGCCGGACGATCCGGTTGGGTGTAGACCGCGACGATCTCGTAAGGGCTGCTCAGCAGGGCCTTGAGGTGTTCGGCGGCGAATTCCGGGGTGCCGGCAAAGACAATGCGCAGTGGCTCAGTCATGGGTGACGTCTCTTGAAAAGAAAAAGGCTTGCCGCAGCAAGCCTTTGAAGATGGGCATCAGGCGTTCTGGCGATGTAGCTTTTCCAGTTTCTTCTTGATGCGGTCGCGTTTGAGCGTGGACAGGTAATCGACGAACAATTTGCCATTGAGGTGGTCGCATTCGTGCTGGATGCACACGGCGAGCAAATCTTCGGCGATCAGTTCGTAAGGCTGGCCGTCGCGGTCCAGCGCCTTGACCTTGACCCGTTGCGGGCGATCGACGTTTTCGTAGAAGCCTGGCACCGACAGGCAGCCTTCCTGATACTGACCCATTTCGTCGGTCAGCGGTTCGAACTCGGGGTTGATGAACACTCGCGGTTCGGTGCGGTCCTCAGAGAGGTCCATCACGACGATACGTTTGTGCACGTTGACCTGGGTCGCGGCGAGGCCGATGCCAGGCGCTTCATACATTGTTTCAAACATGTCGTCGACCAACTGACGCACTTCGTCGTCCACTACGGCCACTGGCTTGGCGATAGTGCGCAGACGCGGATCAGGGAATTCGAGGATGTTTAAAATGGCCATAAGCTTGATTAGTGCACGTGTGAAGTAAGGTCGGGTCGATGGCCTGGCGGGTCCGAAGAAATGCAGGCTACCGTTGTAAAACGTAGCTCCCTTCTGTTGACAAGCAAGTTTTGACAAGCAAGCCGGGAGCGAGCCACTGAGGGCTCTGGCGTTTCACGCGAACGTACATAATAAAGGGATTCACCGCATGAGGAAATCACTACTCGCCCTGCTACTCCTGGCCTCGGCCGGTTTGGCCCACGGGCAAGTGCCGCTCAGGGAAGATATTCCCACCATAAAGCTGTCGCCCCAGGTGCGCAGCAGCCCGGTGACCGAGACAATCCCCAGTATTGCGCTGAAATCGATCAACAGCTTTCTGCTGAGCAACCGCATCGTCGACAAGGCCGAGGATTTCGACAAGGCACCCTACATTGTCGCCGGCGATGCCGAGCGCGTGCTCAGCGGCGCCGGTGACCGCATCTTTGCCCGCGGCCATTTCGATCCGGCGCAACCGGTGTACGGCATCTTCCGCCAAGGCAAGGTCTACACCGATCCGCAGAGCAAGGAAATTCTGGGGATCAATGCCGACGACATCGGCGGCGGCGAGGTCGTGGCCATCGAAGGTGACGTCGCCACCCTGGCGTTGCAACGCACGACCCAGGAAGTCCGCATCGGCGACCGCCTGTTCAGCGGCGAAGAGCGCTCGATCAATTCGACCTTCATGCCCAACGCGCCGGGCACCGAGATCAACGGCTTGATTATCGATGTGCCGCGCGGGGTCACGCAGATAGGCGCACTGGACGTGGTCACGCTGAACAAGGGGCAACGCGACGGCCTGGCCGAAGGCAATGTGCTTGCGGTGATGAAGACCGGCGAAACCGTGCGCGACCGGATCACTGGCCAGCCGTTGAAAACTCCCGATGAGCGCGCCGGTCTGCTGATGGTTTTCCGTACCTACGACAAACTCAGCTACGGGCTGGTGCTCAATGCATCGCGCTCGCTGGCGGTCATGGACAAGGTGCGAAATCCGTAAGTGTGCTTCACAAGTTACCAACAGAGTTATCCACAGCTTATTCCCGTTTGTACGGGTGCTCATAACGATCAAGGATGATCCATGTCGCTGTCTGCCGTTACACCGGTTTCCCCTGCGGAACTGGAAGCCCGCTTGCGTTTGCATCGACTGCCGGAACTCGGTCCCGCGCGTTTCAAGAAATTGCTCGAGGCCTTCGGTTCGGCATCCAAAGCTCTCAGTGCGCCCGCCAGTGCCTGGCGTGCACTGGGCCTGCCGCTGGCGTGTTCGCAGGCTCGCCGTTGCGCTGATATTCGCGATGGCGCGAGCCATGCATTGGCCTGGCTGGAGCGTCCGGGTCAGCATTTACTGATGTGGGACCAGCCGGACTACCCGGCACTGCTGGCACAAATCAGCGATGCACCGCCGCTGTTGTTTGTCGCTGGCGATCCGGACATTCTGGAAAAACCACAGCTGGCGATGGTCGGCAGTCGTCGCGCGTCCCGGCCAGGGATGGACACCGCTGCCGCGTTTTCCCGCAGCCTGGCGGGTGCCGGTTTTGTCATTACCAGCGGCCTGGCCCTGGGCATTGACGCCGCCGCGCACCAGGCCGCGCTCGATGTCGGCGGGCAAACGGTCGGTGTGCTTGGTACGGGGCTTGAGAAGTTTTATCCACAGCGAAATAGACGCCTGGCGGACGCCATGATCGCTTCGGGCAGTGCGGTGCTTTCGGAGTTTCCGCTGGATGCAGGCCCCAGCGCCAGCAACTTCCCTCGGCGCAACCGGATCATCAGTGGTTTGTCGCTCGGGGTGCTGGTGGTCGAAGCCAGTGTCGCCAGCGGTTCACTGATCACCGCGAGGCTGGCGGCGGAACAGGGGCGCGAGGTGTTTGCGATGCCCGGGTCGATCCATCATCCCGGCGCCCGCGGCTGCCATCAATTGATCCGTGACGGTGCGGTGCTGGTGGAAACCATCGAACACATCCTCGAAGCCTTGCGAGGCTGGCAACGACTGTCGTTATCCACACAAACCTGCACCCCTGCAACGACTCACCCGCTGTTGAAGTTACTGCATGCCGCGCCTCACACCAGTGAAGCGCTGGCCGATGCAAGCGGCTGGGCCTTGCCGAAAGTGCTGGTGGCGTTGACGGAACTGGAAATGGACGGTCGTGCCGTTTGCGAAAGCGGGCGCTGGTTTGCACGGGTGAGCTAGGTTTTATAAACAAGATCGGTAAACTGCGCAGAGCCTTATTCTGGAGTGTTTTTCATGGTCAACAGTTGGCGTGTGCAACAAGCCGCGCAAGCAATTCGCGCCGGGGCGGTGATTGCCTACCCAACCGAAGCAGTCTGGGGCCTGGGTTGCGACCCGTGGGACGAAGAAGCGGTGGAGCGTTTGCTGCTGATCAAGGGTCGGTCTGTGGACAAGGGCTTGATTCTGGTCGCCGACAACATCCGTCAGTTCGATTTCCTTTTCGAAGACTTCCCCGAGTTGTGGATGGACCGCATGGCCAGTACCTGGCCGGGGCCGAACACCTGGCTGGTGCCACACCAGAACCTGCTGCCGCAGTGGATTACCGGCGTGCATGAAACCGTGGCGCTGCGGGTCAGCGATCACCCGCTGGTACGGGATTTGTGCGCGCTGGTCGGGCCGCTGGTGTCGACGTCGGCCAACCCGCAGGGACGTCCGGCGGCGCGTACGCGGATTCGCGTCGAGCAGTATTTCCGTGGCCAGGTGGATCTGGTGCTGGGTGGCAATCTGGGCGGACGCAAGAACCCGAGCGTGATTCGCGATCTGGCGACCGGCAAGGTTGTGCGCCCGGATTGAGACCGAGGTGCGCCCATCGCGAGCAGGCTCGCTCCCACAGGGGATTTGTGTTCGACACATAACCAATGTGGGAGCGAGCCTGCTCGCGATGACGTCAGTCAGGGCAACAAAACAACCGAGCCTGTTGTACGCCGCGCCGACAACTCGGTCTGCGCCTTCGCCGCGTCAGCCAGTGGATAACGCTGGCTGACGTCCACGGTCAACTTGCCGCTGATGATCATTTCGAACAACTCGTCGGCCATGCGTTGCAGGTTCTCGGCGTTGTTCGCATAAGTGCCCAGGGTTGGCCGGGTCACGTACAGCGAACCTTTGCCCGCGAGAATCCCCAGGTTCACGCCGTCCACTGCGCCGGACGCATTGCCGAAGCTCACCACCAGCCCCCGCGGAGCGGCGCAGTCGAGTGAAGTCAGCCAGGTGTCCTTGCCGACACCGTCGTACACCACCGGGACTTTTTTGCCGTCGGTCAATTCCAGCACGCGTTGTGCGACGTTTTCATGGCTGTAGTCGATGGTCGCCCAGGCCCCGTTGGCCTTGGCCAGTGCGGCTTTCTCCGCCGAGCTGACCGTGCCGATCAGCTTCACGCCCAAGGCCCTGGCCCATTGGCAAGCCAGGGAACCGACCCCACCGGCCGCGGCATGGAACAGGATGGTTTCGCCGCCTTTGAGTTCATAGGTCTGACGCAGCAGGTACTGCACGGTCAGGCCCTTGAGCATCACGCCGGCGGCCTGTTCGAAACTGATAGCGTCTGGCAGTTTCACCAGATTGGCCTCGGGCAAGACGTGAACATCACTGTAGGCGCCCAATGGGCCGCTGCCATAGGCCACGCGATCGCCGACCTTGAAGCGGGTCACGTCGCTGCCCACCGCTTCGACCACGCCCGCGCCTTCGGAGCCGACACCCGATGGCAGGGACGGCGGCGGATACAGACCGCTGCGGTAATAGGTGTCGATGAAGTTCAGACCGATCGCCTTGTTGGTCACGCGCACTTCCTTCGGACCTGGCGCGGCGGGCTGGTAGTCCACATATTCGAGCACTTCGGGGCCGCCATGGGCGCGGAACTGGATACGCTTTGCCATCTGAACTCTCCATAGGTCGTTTTACCAAGCTCCCTATCGGACTCCTAAGCTTGATCTTCGTCAACTGCGACGGGTCGACTTGCGATGGTATGCTACGGGCCCATTTGCGCAGGCTGAGCTCCAAGGGAGCACCGCGTAGTTTTGCCCGATTCAAGGTGATGACATGACGACCCGCACCGAGGCCGTAAAGGCCTACCTGCTCGACCTGCAAGACCGTATTTGCGCCGCTCTGGAAGCCGAAGACGGTGGCACGCAATTCGTCGAAGACGCCTGGACCAGGCCGGCCGGCGGTGGCGGTCGCACCCGCGTGATTGAAAACGGCGCGGTGATTGAAAAGGGCGGCGTCAACTTTTCCCACGTCTTCGGCAGCGGTCTTCCACCGTCTGCCAGCGCCCACCGGCCAGAGCTGGCGGGCCGTGGCTTTGAAGCCCTGGGCGTGTCGCTGGTGATTCACCCGCACAACCCGCATGTGCCGACTTCCCACGCCAACGTGCGTTTTTTCATCGCCGAAAAAGAAGGCGAAGAGCCGGTCTGGTGGTTCGGTGGCGGTTTCGACCTGACGCCTTACTACGGCAATGAAGAAGACTGCATCCACTGGCACCGCGTTGCCGAACAGGCCTGCGCGCCGTTCGGTCCTGACGTTTACCCGCGTTTCAAGGCCTGGTGCGACAGCTACTTCCAAATCAAGCATCGCCACGAGCCGCGTGGCATCGGCGGGCTGTTTTTCGACGACCTGAACGAGTGGGATTTCGATACCAGCTTTGCTTTCATGCGCGCCATCGGTGATGCGTACATCGACGCCTACCTGCCAATCGTGCAGCGCCGCAAGAACGATGCGTTCACCGCCCAACAGCGTGAGTTTCAGGAATTCCGCCGTGGCCGCTACGTTGAATTCAACCTGGTCTACGACCGCGGCACGTTGTTCGGCCTGCAATCGGGTGGGCGTACCGAGTCGATCTTGATGTCGCTGCCGCCGCAAGTGCGCTGGGGTTACGACTGGAAGGCCGAGCCTGGCAGCGAAGAAGCGCGCCTGACAGAGTACTTCCTGCAAGACCGCGATTGGTTGGCCGAAGCCTGAACGAGGAATCCTGATGGACCGTTATGTCGTATTCGGTAACCCGATTGACCACAGCAAGTCGCCGCTGATCCATCGCCTGTTTGCTGAGCAGACCGCGCAGAAGCTGGACTACAACACGTTGCTGGCGCCACTCGACGACTTTTCCACCTGTGCCCGGACGTTTTTCCTCGAAGGACGCGGCGCCAATGTGACGGTACCGTTCAAGGAAGAGGCCTATCGGCTGGCGAACAACCTGACCCCGCGGGCGCAGCGGGCGGGCGCGGTCAATACCCTGAGCAAGTTGGCCGATGGCAGTCTGCTGGGCGACAACACCGATGGTGCCGGGCTGGTGCGCGATCTGACGGTCAACGCCGGATTCAGCCTCAAGGGCAAACGCATTCTGCTGCTCGGAGCCGGCGGTGCGGTGCGCGGTGCTTTGGAGCCGTTGCTGGCCGAGCAACCTGCGTCGGTGATCATCGCCAACCGCACGGTGGACAAGGCCGAGCTGCTGGCGGAATTGTTCGGCGATCTGGGGCCGGTGTCGGCCAGCGGTTACGACTGGTTGCAGGAGTCGGTGGACTTGATCATCAACGCGACGTCGGCGAGCCTGACGGGCGATGTGCCGCCGATTGCACCCAGCCTGATCGAACCGGGCAAAACGGTGTGCTACGACATGATGTACGGCAAGGAACCGACCTCGTTTTGCCGCTGGGCCAGCGAACACGGCGCGGCGGTGGCGATGGATGGCTTGGGGATGCTTGCCGAGCAAGCGGCGGAAGCTTTCTTCTTGTGGCGCGGGGTGCGACCGAATACGGCGCCGGTGCTGGCGGAGTTGCGTCGGCAGCTGGCCCTATAACCTACTGTAGGAGCGAGCTTGCTCGCGAAAAACCCGAGGGCACCTTAGGCATCTGGTTTTGCGCGTTTTCGTTCACGACCTTCGTCGGAGCGCCGCCCGGAGCAAGCTCGCTCCTACAGGGGGCGGTGTTTCAATCCTCAAACCGGATCGGGCATTTCTCCGCCCCTTCGAGCTTCCTCAACTCTTCCACCACCTGCGGCCGTGCCCGGCGCAAGGTCAGGCTGCGGTCCTGACGCAACAGGCGCCGCGCTTCCTGATGCAGCATTTCCACCCCTGAATAATCGATGAAGTTGATCTGCTGCGCCTCGATCACCACCCGCACGCCATGCATCCGTTGCAGACGCACTTGCAGGTAGTGGCTGGCACCGAAAAAGATCGAACCGCCCACCCGCAGAATATCCTCCTCGCCATCTCGTACATGCTGCACCCGGGGTTGCGATGTGCGTTTGAGGTAGAAAAAAAGCGAGGCCAATACGCCGGCGTAGATCGCCGTTTGCAATTCCAGCAGCAGCGTGGCGACGCAGGTCAGTGCCATGACCACGAATTCAGCGCGGCTGACCCGCAACAACGCGCGAATGCCGCGATGGTCCACCAGTCCCCAGGCGATCAACAGAATGCTGCCGGCCATGGCCGGAATCGGGATGTGCGCGATCAGGCTCGCACCGAAGATCGCAAACAGCGCCACCCACAATGCCGAAAAGATCCCGGCCAGTGGCGAACAGGCCCCCGCTTCATAGCTCAGGCCTGAGCGCGTGAAGGAGCCGGCCGACAGCGATCCGGAAAAAAACGCCCCGACGATATTCGACAAGCCCTGGGCACGAACTTCCTGATTCGCGTCGAGTAATTGCTGCGAACGTGCAGAAATCGAGCGGGCAATCGACAGGCTGGTGACCAGCCCGAGCATTCCGACCGCCACCGCGCTGGGTAGCAGGCGCAGGATCAGGTCGAGGTCCAGCGGCAACGGACTGAAGGGCGGTAATTGGCCAATGAATGCGTTGACCAGCTGCACGTGCCCGAACATCGATGGCCAGAGCCAGACGAGCAATCCGCCAAGGATCAGGGTGATCAACAGCGTCGGCCAGCGTGGCAACCACAGCTTGAGGATCACGCCCACCACCACTGTCGCCAGCCCCAGCGCCAGCGAAGGTTTGTCCACTTCGCCGAGATGGCGCAACAACGTGATGAAACTATCCAGCGCGGTGGCTTGGCTGGGCAAGTCCAGCCCCAGCAGGTTAGGCAATTGACCGATGGCAATCACCACGGCAGCACCCAGGGTGAAGCCGAGTACCACCGAGTGCGAGACGAAATTCACCAGCGCGCCAAACCGCAGCAAACCCAGCAGCCACTGAAAGATGCCGGCAAGAAACGTCAGCAACAGGATCAACATGACGTAGTCCTGCGTTGCCGGAACGGCCAGAGGACTGACGCTGGCGTACAGGACAATCGAGATGGCCGCCGTAGGACCGCAGATCAAATGCCACGATGAGCCCCAGAGACAAGCGATCAACACCGGGATGATTGCCGCGTACAGGCCGTATTCCGGTGGGAGACCAGCGATGAGCGCGTAGGCAATGGATTGCGGCAACGCCAGAATCGCGCCGCTGAGGCCGACAATCAGGTCACGACCGACGCTGGCGCGGGTTTGCTTGGGCAACCAACTGAGGAATGGAAAGAGTGAATGGCGGCTTGGCAGGGCCATGGGGCCTCTCGGTGAATAAACGGCGAAAATGTCAGGGTGGTGGGTCAGAACCAGTTGTGCAAGGACGCCATCGCGGGCAAGCCCGCTCCCACAAGGATCTCCGAAAACCTGTGGGAGCGGGCTTGCCCGCGATGGCGTCCTTGAACGTTACAACTTGGCTTTCACCGCCGGCAACGCATCCTTCCCATCCACGGTCTTCACCCCATCGAGCCACTTGTCCAGAACTGCGGGGTTGGCCTTGATCCATGCCTTGGCCGCGTCGGTATTGCTGACTTTCTTGTTCACCACCTCGGCCATGATGCTGTTCTCCATGTCCTGGGTGAAACTCAGGTTGGTCAGCAGCTTGCCAACGTTCGGGCAGGCCTGTGCATAACCTTTGCGGGTCAGGGTATGAACGCTGCCGGTGTCGCCGAAGTATTTCTCGCCGCCCTTGAGGTAATGCATTTTCAGCTGCACGTTCATCGGGTGCGGGGTCCAGCCGAGGAAGGTCACGAACTTCTGTTTTTTCACCGCACGGGACACTTCCGCCAGCATTGCCTGCTCGCTGGACTCGACCAGTTTCCACTGGCCCATGTCGAAATCGTTTTTCTTGATGATCTCTTGCAGCGAGATGTTCGCCGGCGCGCCGGAGCCGATGCCGTAGATCTTGCGGTCGAACTTGTCGGCGTATTTGTTCAGGTCGGCAAAGTCATGCACACCCGCGTCCCACACGTAGTCCGGAACAGCGAGGGTGAATTCGGTGCCGTCGAGGTTCTTCGCCAACTGGGTGACATCGCCGCTGGCGACGAATTTGTCGTAGAAGCCCTGCTGCGCCGGCATCCAGTTACCCAGGAACACATCGACCTGGCCATCCTTGAGCCCGCCAAAGGTGATCGGCACCGCGAGAGTGTCGACCTTGGCCTTGTAGCCCATGCCGTCCAGCAGAAACCCGGTGATGGCATTGGTCGCGGCAATGTCGCTCCAGCCCGGGTCGGCCATCTTTACCGTCTCGCAACTCTGATCGGCAAACGCCGATGCACTGCCCAGAGCCAGGAGCCCGACCGTCAGTACTGTGGATAACCTTTGCATGGACTTCCCCTTAACATTATTGGTTTTGGCAGGGTTGTGGATAACGTGCTTTACGCTCCAGATCGTCGAGGTCGATGTGGTTGCGCATGTATTGCTGACTGGCGTCCACCAGCGGCTGGTGATCCCAGCTCTTCAGCTTGCCGAGGGTCAGCGCCTCGGCCACGAAACGTCGACGCCGCTGGCTGGCGAGCACCTGCTGGTGAATCGTCGGGATGTTCCATTTGGTCCGCGCTTCAGCGAGAAAGTCGTCGAACAGCTGGCGATGTTGCGGCGAATGGCTGAGTTCTTCCAGTTCGCGAGGGTCGTTGTGTACGTCGAAGAGTAGGCAGGGATCGTCTTCGCTGTAGATAAATTTGTAGGCACCGCGGCGGATCATCATTAACGGGCTGATGGTGCCTTCGGCCATGTATTCGCCGAACACTTCGTCGTGACCGCCCTGCCCTTGCAGGTGCGGCACCAGCGAACGGCCATCCAGCGGCAAGCCAGGTTCCAGAGTGCCTCCGGCCAGTTCAACGAAGGTCGGCAACAGGTCGGCGGTCGAAACGCTGGCGCTGACCCGACCGGCACCGAATTGCCCCGGTGCGCTGATCAGCAGCGGCACCCGTGCGGCCATTTCATACCAGTGCATTTTGTACCAGAGGCCACGTTCGCCGAGCATGTCGCCGTGGTCGCCGGAGAATACGATGATGGTGTCGTCGATCAACCCGGTATCTTCGAGGGTTTGCAGGAGTTTGCCGACGTTGCTGTCGATATAGCTGCACGCTCCGAAATAGGCCCGGCGGGCATCGCGGATCTTATCCACAGGCAGTGGCTTGTCCCACAGGTCGTAAACCTTGAGCAAACGCTGGGAGTGTGGATCGAGTGAATGCTGATCCGGGGCTGTAGGCAGCGGGATGTCGGCATCGTCGTACAAATCCCAGAAGGCTTTGGGAATGGTGTACGGGTCGTGTGGGTGAGTCATCGAAACGGTCAGGCAGAACGGCTGGTCTCCATCTTCGCGGATATGATCGAACAGGTATTGCTGGGCCTTGAACACCACCTCTTCGTCGAAATCCAGCTGATTGGTGCGCACACACGGGCCGGCTTGCAGCACCGACGACATGTTGTGATACCAGGTCGGGCGCACGTCCGGTTCATCCCAGTTCACTGCCCAGCCGTAGTCGGCCGGGTAAATGTCACTGGTCAGGCGTTCTTCGTAGCCATGCAGCTGGTCCGGTCCACAGAAATGCATCTTGCCCGACAGGGCGGTGCGGTAGCCGAGGCGGCGCAAGTAATGGGCATAAGTCGGTACGTCGGCGGGGAAATCGGCGGCGTTGTCGTAGGCGCCGATCTTGCTCGGCAACTGGCCGCTGACCAGGGTGAATCGCGACGGCGCGCACAGGGGGCTGTTGCAATACGCAGAATCGAACACCACGCCTTGTGCGGCGAGGCGGCTGAGATGGGGCAGCTTGATGGGCGACGGGCCGTAGAACGGCAACATTGGCGCGGCCATTTGATCGGCCATGATGAAAAGAATGTTCTTGCGCTTCATGTGATCGCGGCATTCCATAGTGGATGTTTATGCGAGAGTGCTGGCTTCGAGAATGAAACCCTCGCACCTTGCGGTAAAGCCCATGCGCGGCAATGACTAGGATAAGCACAGCTTATGTATGACGCCCTTGGTGACCTGTCACTGGATTTGCTTCGCGCCTTCGAAGCGGCGGCCCGCCAGCGCAGCTTCACCGCAGCGGCGGTTGAACTGGGCACGACGCAACCGGCCATCAGCCAGCAGATCAAGCGCCTGGAAGAACAATTGGCGACCCGCCTGTTCGACCGCATTTATCGTGGAATCGAACTGACCGAGGCCGGCCAGATTCTTTTTGAGCAGGTTCAGCTCGGATTGCAGAATATCGACGCAGGATTGAGTGCAATCAGCGCACAGCAACAGCATGAAGTGCTGCAAGTTGCCACGGATTTTGCCTTCGCAGCCTATTGGTTGATGCCGCGTCTGCACCGCTTTCACGCGGCCAATCCGCAGGTGGATGTCAGCCTGGTCACCAGTGAACGCAGTCATAACATGCTACGTACTGATATCGATGTGGCGGTGCTGTTTGGCGATGGCCGCTTCAAGCAGGGTGAAAGCCATTGGCTGTTCAGCGAGGAAGTGTTTCCGGTGTGCAGCCCGCAGTTGTTGAGCGAGCGGACCTTACCTTTGCCGGCCCAGGCATTGCTGGAGTTTCCATTGCTGCACCTGCGTGGGGAACACAGCAGTAACTGGTTTGACTGGAGTGGTGTGTTCCGCGAGTTGGGCATCACCTCGCCCCCGGCGCCCGGACAGTTGCGCTTCGACAACTACACCCTGCTGATTCAGGCCGCGATTGGCGGTCAGGGCGTGGCCATTGGTTGGCGGCACCTTGTGGATAACTTGCTCGCGCAAGGGTTGTTGTGTCGGCCGATCGGCGAAACTGTGATGTCGAGGCTGGGTTACTACGTGGTTCTGCCCCAGCGCAAACGGCGTGGAGCTTTGATCCAGCAGTTTGTGGATTGGTTGATGGCCGAGCAGGCCAGCAGTGCGGAGTCGTTGTCGGGGTTGTCATTGCCTTCGATTGCGGTGTGAAACGTGAAACGATCGCAACCTGTGCCGCGTGATCTGCTCGACCGGATATAGGGGATTTCAAATGCAACACATAACGGGCTACCACGCCCATGTCTATTTCGACGCCAGCACCATCGATCAAGCGCGAGCCTTGTGTGAACAGGCGGCGCAATTGTTTCCACTGAAAATGGGCCGCGTGCACGAGCGTCCGGTCGGTCCGCACCCGGACTGGAGCTGCCAGTTGGCGTTCGAACCGCAGGTTCTGGGCGACGTGCTGCCGTGGCTGGCGCTGAACCGCAAGGGTCTGGTGGTATTCCTGCACCCGGACACCGGCGACGATCTGCTCGACCACACCGAGCACGCGATCTGGATGGGCGCGATTCGGCCGCTGGATCTGTCTATTTTTTGATCAGAGTGTTTCTTCAGCCTCGCCGGGCAAGTGTTCGTCCAGGTGCAGCCACGGCAAGCGGCTGTCGGTCCAGATGTGCCGCTCGGCCGGTGCTTGCTCGGGATGGTCGAGGGTGGCGATGGTCAGGTCGATGGTTTCCGGGCTCAGGTGCGTCACCACCGCCAGTTGCGCTCCACAGTGGCCGCAGAAGTATCGCGCGCAGGTGGATGAGGAGTCGTACCGCGACGGTGTCCCGGCCAACCATTGAAAGGCGGATGCCGGCACGGTGATCCAGGTGGTCACGATGCCGCCGCTGACCCGTCGGCAAATCGAGCAATGGCAGTGGACGATATCGTGCAGCGGCCCGCTGAATTGATAGCGCAGTTGCCCGCAATGGCAGCCGCCGGTGTGAGTTTTGTTCATGGCATTCCTCCTGATGCGTCATTACTGACGCCTTCGCGAGCAAGCCCGCTCCCACACTGGATCTGTGTCGTACACAAAGCTGATGTGGGAGCGGGCTTGCTCGCGAAGGCTGTAACCCGGTTCGCCTCCCAGCCCCGGTCCGACGACCGGTCGTGCATCCGGTCAAAGCTTTCATCACCGAAAGCTGGCTGAAAGCTTCCCCGATTAGGATCGCCCCCACTACCGGCAACAGACCGGTTGGCCAATGCCAGCGTGTTATCGCTCGCACAGCCCATTTAACAACAACAATGGTGATTCTGATGTCCTCTTCTACCCGCCGCTTCGCCGCAACTCCACCCGTACGCCTCGTGCTTTCCGTTCTGCGCTGATCACGCCCGATCCGCCCATTCCCTAGCCGCGCTACGCCTGGAGTATTCCCATGCTGACTTTCCTTGGCTTCGCCATGGTCATCACGTTCATGTTCCTGATCATGACCAAGCGCCTGTCCGCGCTGATCGCCCTGATCATCATCCCGATCATTTTCGCTCTGTTTGGCGGTTTTTCGCCGAAGATTGGCCCGATGATGCTCGAAGGCATCACTAAGCTTGCGCCAACCGGCGTGATGCTGATGTTCGCTATTTTGTACTTCGCCCTGATGATCGACTCCGGCCTGTTCGACCCGGCCGTGCGCAAGATCCTCAAACTGGTCAAGGGCGACCCGCTGAAAGTTTCGGTCGGTACCGCCGTACTGGCGCTCGTCGTTTCCCTCGATGGTGACGGCGCGACCACTTACATGATCTGTGTGGCCGCCATGCTGCCGCTCTACAGCCGTATCGGCATGAGTCCGCGGATCATGGCCGGCCTGATCATCCTCGCCGGTGGCGTGATGAACATGACCCCATGGGGTGGCCCGACCGCTCGCGCTGCCAGTGCGTTGCATGTGGATCCGTCCGACATCTTCGTACCGATGATTCCTGCGATGCTGGCCGGTGTGGTGGCGATCCTGGTCATTGCCTACTTCTACGGCAAGCGTGAACGTGCGCGCCTGGGTGAACTGCACCTGGTGGGCGATGAAATCGACCACAGCGAAATCAGCGTTTCGCAGTTCCCGGATGCCCGTCGTCCGAATCTGATCTGGTTCAACGGCGCCCTGACCCTGGCCCTGATGGGCACCCTGATCGCCGGCCTGCTGCCGTTGCCGGTGCTGTTCATGGTGGCGTTCAGTATTGCCATGATCGTCAACTATCCTTGCCTGCAACAGCAGAAGGATCGCGTTGCGGCTCACGCCGGTAGCGTGCTGGCGGTGGTTGGGCTGATCTTTGCGGCCGGTATCTTCACCGGTATCCTGACCGGCACCGGGATGGTCGACGCCATGTCGAAAAGCCTGCTGGCGGTGATTCCGGACTTCCTCGGCCCGTACCTGGCGGTGATCACGGCGCTGGTCAGCATGCCGTTCACCTTCTTCATGTCGAACGATGCATTTTATTACGGCGTGTTACCGGTTCTTGCCGAGGCCGCCAGCCATTACGGTATAACCGCGGTGGAAATGGCACGTGCCTCGATCGTCGGTCAGCCCGTCCACCTGTTGAGCCCGCTGGTTCCATCGACTTATTTGTTGGTGGCCCTGGCCGGCATCGATTTCGGTGACCACCAGCGCTTCACCCTGAAGTGGGCAGTGCTGGTTTGTATCTGCATACTGATTGCTGCACTGCTGTTGGGGACTTTCCCGATGTTCAGCACTCTATAAGCCCAAGACTCACCACAAAGGGTCCAGGCTTCGCTGTTTGAAGCCTGGACCCTTTGTGGTTTAACAATCGCTCAAAGGAATACACATGGAATGGCTGACCAACCCTGAAATCTGGGTTGCCTTCTTTACCCTGACCGCCCTGGAAATCGTCCTGGGTATCGATAACATCATCATGATTTCGATCCTGGTCAGCCGCATGCCCAAGCACATGCAGGCGCGCACCCGGATTTTCGGCCTGGCGCTGGCGATGGTCACGCGGATTCTATTGCTGCTGTCGATCACCTGGGTCATGCGCCTCACGGCGGACCTGTTCGAGGTGTTCGGCCAGGGTATTTCCGGGCGCGACCTGATCCTGTTCTTCGGTGGTCTGTTCCTGCTGTGGAAAAGCTCGCAAGAGATGTACCACGCGCTGGAAGGTGAAGACGAAACCAGCGACGAGCCAAGCGGCAAGGGCGGCAACTTCCTCTACACCATCATCCAGATCGCGATCATCGATATCGTGTTCTCGCTGGACTCGGTGATCACCGCGGTCGGCATGGTTTCCCACGTACCGGTCATGGTCGCGGCGATCATCGTGGCGGTGCTGGTGATGATGTGGGCATCTGGCACCATCAGCGAGTTCATCGACAAGCACCCGTCGCTGAAGATGCTGGCGCTGTCGTTCCTGTTGATCGTCGGTACTGTGCTGATTGCCGAATCCTTCGACGTGCATATCCCTAAAGGTTACGTCTACTTCGCCATGGCGTTCTCGCTGGCGGTGGAAGCGATCAACATCAGGATGCGCACCGCGATTGCGAAAAAGAAGAAGCAGCAGGAGCCGGAGCCGGTGAAACTGCGCAAGGACATTCCGGGGCAGTAACCCTGTAGGAGCGAGCTTGCTCGCGATTGACTCGAGCGCTCCGCGTTAACCTCGTAAACACGCGTTTTCGTTAACGACCATCGCGAGCAAGCTCGCTCCTACATAAAATCGGGGCCATCGGGCCCCTTTTTCATGCCTGCGTGAACACGATTTCATGACGGTTTTGTTTCAATCCCTTCTTTGGCTATGCGATGCTGGCGCGCAGACCGTTAGCCAACTACAGCTTAAGTACAGAACGAAGAACGTAGAACGTCGCGCGGTACCGTCAACTTGCTCCTTTGGAGCGCTACACCACAGGGGGCCTGTATGCTCACCCTGCTCAATTTGCTTTCTGCCGTGGCCCTGCTGATCTGGGGCACGCACATCGTCCGAACCGGCATCCTGCGGGTCTACGGTACCAATCTGCGCCATGTCATTGGCCAGAACGTGTCCAAACGCTGGTTGGCTTTCGTCTCCGGAATCGTCGTGACGGCGATGGTCCAGAGCAGCAATGCCACTGCCATGCTCGTCACTTCCTTTGTCGGCCAGGGCCTGATGGCGCTGACCCCGGCGCTGGCCACCATGCTTGGCGCGGACGTCGGTACGGCGCTGATGGCGCGGGTGCTGACGTTCGATCTGTCGTGGCTGTCGCCGTTGCTGATTTTTGTCGGGGTGATTTTCTTTCTGTCGCGCAAGCAGACCCGACTCGGCCAGATGGGCCGTGTCGCCATTGGCTTGGGGTTGATCATTCTGGCGCTGCAACTGATTGTCGAAGCGGCGCATCCGATTACCCATGCCAAAGGCGTGAAGGTGATTTTCGCCTCGCTTACCGGTGACATCCTGCTCGACGCCCTGGTTGGCGCGCTGTTCGCGATGATTTCCTATTCCAGCCTGGCCGCTGTACTGCTGACCGCGACCCTGGCGGGTGCCAACGTGATCAGTCTGCCGGTGGCCATCGGGCTGGTGATCGGCGCCAATATCGGCAGCGGTGTACTCGCCTTCCTCAGCACCAGCATGCAGAACGCCGCCGGGCGCCAAGTGGCGCTGGGCAGCCTGCTGTACAAACTGATTGGTCTTTTATTGATCATTCCGGTGCTCGATCCGCTGGTGCACTGGCTCGATGGCTTCGATTTCAGCCCTCAGGAAATGGTCATTGGCTTTCACCTGCTCTACAACACCGCGCGCTGCCTGATCCTGCTGCCCAGCATCGATCCGATGGCCAGGTTTTGTGCCTGGGTGCTGCCGGAGCGCCTGCAGGCCAACGGCATGGCCAAGCCCCGGCACCTTGACCCCACTGCGTTGGTTACGCCCGGTTTGGCACTGGCCAACGCGGCCCGGGAAACCCTGCGCGTGGGCGATCTGATCGACAGCATGCTCGAAGCCATGCTCGACGTATTGCGCGGCAAGCAAACCGCCGTCACCCAGGAAATTCGCCGCCTGACCGACGATGTGGAAGCGCTCTACAGCGCGATCAAGTTGTATCTGGCGCAAATGCCCCGGGAAGATCTCAGCGATCAGGACAGCCGGCGCTGGGCGGAAATCATCGAACTGGCGATCAACCTGAAACTCGCCAGCGACTTGATCGAACGCATGCTGCGCAAGATTCAGCAGCAGAAAACCTCGCAGCGCCGGTCGTTTTCAGAAGTCGGGCTGGACGAGTTGACCGGGCTGCATACTCAATTGATTTCCAGCCTGCGGCTCGGGATGTCGGTGTTTCTCAGCGGCGACCCGGAAAGTGCCCGGCAGCTGGTGCGTGAAAAACGTCGTTTCCGTGCACAGGAACGGCGCCTGGCCCATGCTCATGTCAGCCGCTTGCAACGTAAAATCGTGCAAAGTATCGAAACCAGTTCGTTGCACCTGGAGCTGATCGCCGACATGAAGCGTCTGAATTCACTGTTTTGCAGCAGTGCCTACGTAGTGCTGGAAACATCGGACACCGGCGCGCTGGTGGTCGACGATTTGAGTGACATCACTCATTCACCCTGAACGTCCACAGTTGCCTGAAGTCTGTTGAACTTACGCTGGCCGTATGGAACCCGTTATGCGTTGTCTGTTGCTCGCCTGCCTGTTGCTTGGTTCATTCCCGTCATTCGCCCTGGATCGCTTTCAGGTCGAGGGCTACACCCTGCGCAACGGTTTGCAGTTGCTGCTCAAGCCCGGCACCGACCATGGGCATGTGGCAATCCGGCTGGTGGTCGGCGTTGGCCTGGACGATTTCAACTGCGAAGAAAAGGAGTTGCCGCATCTGCTGGAGCACCTGCTGTTCAGCGGCATCGACGCCAGCGGCGAAGGTGGCCTGGAAGAACGCATGCAGGCCTTGGGTGGTGAGTGGAACGCCTACACCAGTAACGCCGATACGACCTTCGTCATCGAGGCCCCGGCGAAAAACCAGCGCAAGGTGCTCGACCTGCTGCTGGCGCTGCTGACCCAGACCCGCTTCGACGACTATGCCATCAACGCTGCCAAGCAAGTGGTCGAGCGTGAAGACGGCGGCCACTACTCGCACCTGCAGCGTTGGCTCGATCGTCAGGACCTGGGCCACACCGCCAGCAACCAGCTGGCCGTGGAGCTGGGCCTCAAATGCCCGGAGCGTGCGCAAGTCGATGACCTGACCCGTGAGCAACTGGAGCGGGTGCGCAAGGACTGGTATGCGCCGAACAACATGACCCTGATTGTGGTCGGCGACCTCGACAAGTTGCTGCCGGCCTATCTGGAGCGGGCGTATGGCGGGCTGGAAGCGATTACCCCCGGCGAGCATCCGCCGCTGCCGCAAATCCAGGTCAGCGCCGCCCACGAGCGCACCCTGCCCCACGGTTTGGTCGGCAACGGCGCCAAATTGCACTGGCTGGTGCCGGAGCCAGTGCTGGAAGATGGACACGACGAAACCTTCGATTTGCTCAAGGATTATCTGGATTGGGCGCTCTATCGCCAGCTGCGCCTGGCTCACGGTTTGTCCTACGGCCCGTGGGCGGAACGCGAGGTGTTCGGCGGCGTGGGTTTCATGAGCCTCAATGCCGATCTTGAGCGCGACGACGTGGCCGCTGCCGAACACGTGCTCGATGACTTGAAGGCCGAACTGCTCAAGGACGGCCTCAATGCCGACACCTTCAACCGCCTCAAACAGGCCGCGATTGCCCGTCAGGCCTGGGCCGTACAAGGCAACAGTGCGTTGGCCGACTACTACTGGAGCGCCATCGGCGATTACCAGGACGGCCGTTTCGCCAACCCGGCCCGGGAGCTGGAAGGGGTGACGCTGGAAGAAGCGAACAAGGCTGTGCGTGAGTTGCTCCTGCAACCGGGATATTTGCGGATCGAGAAGCCTTTGTTCAGTTATGACCAATTGATGTGGTTGGTGGTCGGGGTGGCGGGGTTGCTGGTGTTGAGTGTGGTGGGCTGGCGTTTGCATCGCAGGAAGTAACCACACTGTTTGGCAGGAAAACTCCTTGTGGGTAACACAATCCCCCTGTGGGAGCGAGCTTGCTCCGGGCGGCGTTCCGACGATGAGGCCATGTCATTCAACATCAAAGTTGACTGATCCGCCGCCATCGCGAGCAAGCTCGCTCCCACAGGTTGCGTGGTGTCACTGACCGTGAACCCTCGCCACAGCGCCGCGCCAACTGTACCCTGTCGAGGTTTTTTCCTACGACGACTGTGAACCCGCCGAATGCAAAACCTGACCCTTTTCGTACTGCGCATCCTCGAATTGATGAAGCGCTACCCTGGGGTCATCGCGCTCGGTGGTTTCATCTCCGGGGTGTGCAGTTTCATTCTGGTCGATCGCCAGCAAGGCCTGGCGAGCTGGATCACCACAATCATGCTGATCAGCTGGATCTGGTTGATGCTGGAAAACAGCCTGACCAAGCTGTTCACGCGCATATTCAAACGAGAAATCCCGGAGCCGTTGCTGCGTTACGCGACGCAGATGATCCATCAGGAAAGCCTGTTTTTTGTCCTGCCGTTCTTTTTCATCACCACAACGTGGAACAGCGGCCAGTTGGTGTTCACCGGGCTGTTGGGTATCGCGGCGCTGATTTCGATTATCGACCCGCTCTACTACAAATGGCTGGCGCCACGGCGCTGGGCGTTTCTGGCCCTGCACACCCTGACCTTGTTTGCCGCGCTGCTCACCGCGTTGCCGGTGATCATGCACCTGACGACCGCGCAAAGTTTCAAATGGGCGCTGGGTATCTCGGTACTGTTGTCGTTCCCGAGCCTGGCGTCGATCTTCCCGATTCGTACCGTACGCAGTGCGTTGGCGATTTTGAGTATCACCCTGGGCATCGGTTTCGTTGGTTGGGAACTGCGCTCGTGGGTGCCACCGGCGACGCTGTGGATGACCGATGTGGCCATCAGCACGCAAATGCAGGACCGTACGCCAGGCGCCAGCCTCGACGAAGTCAGCGCCGAGCAGATTCGCAATGGCGGGCTCTACGCGTACACCGCGATCAATGCCCCGCGTGGCCTGGATGAGCGGATTTATCACGTCTGGCAATTCAACGGTAAAGAGGTCGACCGTATTCCCCTGGATATCCGTGGCGGGCGCAAGGAAGGTTACCGGGCCTGGACCCACAAGCAGAATTTCACGGGCAATCCGGCCGGCAAATGGCAGGTCCGGGTGCTGACCGAAGATGGCCAGGTCATCGGTGTGCTGCGTTTCGAAGTCACGGACAGCACAGCGATCAAAGAAAAGTAGTCCGGTTCGTGCTATTACGTAGAGCTGCGTAATCACTGAACAAGCACGGAGCTTATGATCAGCAGCACGATGGCCGGCAACGCCAGATTAGATACGTCGCTTACCCCTGCGCGGTTGCGGGTGACGGGCGACTGGACGCTTGCCCATTACGCTGACCTCAAGCTGTTGAGCGAAAAACTCCACGGCCAGTACGACGCCAACACCCCCATCGACCTCAACGGACTGGGCGCCCTGGACACCGCCGGCGCCTCGCTGTTGGTCGAGTTGCTCGGCTCCGAGCGTCTGGGCCGCTCCGCCGAACATCCGGATTGCACGCTCTCCACCGCCGACCGGGCGTTGCTGCAAACCGTCTACTGTTCGTTGACCGATTTCTGTGTACCGATCAAGGAACCGGAAGTCAGCGTTGCCATTCAGTTGCTGACCCGCATTGGCCGCGCGGTGGACACCGTCTGGCAGGACACCCTGCAACTGCTGGGTTTCGTCGGCCTGATCATCGAAACCATCGCCCGCGGCCTGTTCCGGCCGAAACGCTGGCGCGTCACACCGATGATCGCGCACATCGAACAGACCGGCCTCGATGCCGCCCCAATCGTTGCTCTGCTGACCTTTCTGGTGGGTGCCGTCGTGGCATTTCTCGGGTCGACGGTGCTGGCGACTTTCGGTGCCACAGTCTTTACCGTGGACCTGGTGGGATTCGCCTTCCTGCGCGAATTCGGTGTGCTGCTGACCGCGATCCTGATGGCCGGGCGCACCGCCAGTGCGTTCACGGCGCAAATCGGTTCGATGAAAGCCAACGAAGAAATCGACGCCATTCGCACCCTGGGCCTCGACCCCGTGGAATTGCTGGTGGTGCCGCGGGTCCTGGCGTTGCTGATCGCCCTGCCGATGCTGACCTTCCTGGCGATGCTGTCGGGGATTATCGGCGGTGGCGTGGTCTGCGCCGTGGCGCTGGATATCTCTCCGGCGATGTTCATATCGCTGCTGCAAACCGACATCGGCGTTCAGCACTTTCTGGTGGGGATCGTCAAAGCGCCGGTTTTTGCCTTCCTCATCGCCGCGATTGGTTGCCTCGAAGGCTTCAAGGTCAGCGGCAGCGCCGAGTCCGTCGGTGCCCACACCACGTCGAGCGTGGTGCAGTCGATTTTCGTGGTGATCGTGATGGATGCGATAGCCGCGATGTTTTTCATGGAGATGGGTTGGTGAGTCGTATCCCCCGAGCGCCCTCCGAGGCGGTGATTGAGGTACGTGGGTTGTGCAACCGCTTTGGCCGCCAGAGCGTGCACGAGAACCTTGACCTGGACTTGTACAAAGGCGAGATCCTCGCCGTGGTCGGCGGCTCTGGCAGTGGCAAATCGGTGCTGCTGCGCAGCATTGTCGGGTTGCGCCAGCCCAGCGAAGGCGTGGTGAAAGTCTTTGGGAAAAACCTGCCGACCTTGTCCGAGCACGAGCGCTCGCTGGTGGAGCGACGCTTTGGTGTGCTGTTCCAGAAGGGCGCGCTGTTCTCTTCGCTGACGGTGACCGAGAACGTCGCCCTGCCGCTGATCGAACACGCCGGTTTGAGCCGCAACGACGCCGAGCACCTGGCGGCGGTGAAAATGGCCCTGGCCGGGTTACCGCTGTCGGCGGCGGAGAAGTACCCCTCATCGCTGTCCGGCGGCATGATCAAGCGTGCCGCACTGGCCCGGGCATTGGCCCTGGACCCGGACATCCTGTTTCTCGACGAACCCACCGCCGGTCTCGATCCGATTGGCGCCGCCGCGTTCGACCAGCTGATCCTGACCCTGCGCGATGCCCTGGGCCTGAGTGTCTTTCTGGTGACCCACGACCTCGACACGCTCTACACCATCACCGACCGGGTGGCGGTGCTGGCGCAGAAAAAAGTGCTGGTGGCGGACGCCATCGACAAGGTGTCGGAAACCGACGATGCGTGGATTCACGAATACTTCCATGGCCCTCGCGGCCGCGCGGCATTGACGGCCGCCCAACAGCTCAAAGAGGTCTGACATGGAAACCCGAGCCCATCATGTGTTGATCGGCCTGTTCACCGTGATTGTGGTGACGGCCGCACTGCTGTTCGGCCTGTGGCTGGCCAAGTCCAGTGTCGACACCGAGTTCAAGGACTACGAAGTCGTGTTCAACGAGGCGGTCAGCGGTTTGTCCAAGGGCAGTTCGGTGCAGTACAGCGGGATCAAGGTCGGCGACGTGATCTCGCTGCGCCTGGACCCCAAAGACCCGCGCCGGGTGCTGGCGCGAATTCGCCTGGCCGGCGATACCCCGGTCAAGGAAGACACCAATGCCAAGCTGGCCCTGACCGGTGTCACCGGGACCTCGATCATCCAGCTCAGCGGCGGTACGCCACAGAGCCCGACGCTCAAGGGCAAGGACGGCAACCTGCCGACCATCGTCGCATCGCCGTCGCCCATCGCCCGCCTGCTCAATGACAGCGAAGACCTGATGGCCGGGGTGAGCACGCTGATGCATAACGCCAACCTGATGTTCTCCACGGAAAACATCGAGCGCATCAGCAACACCCTGGAGCATCTGGAGCAAACCACCGGGACCATTGCCGAGCAGCGCGGCGATATCCGCCAGGCCATGCAGCAACTGGCCTCGGTCGGTAAACAGGCCAACAACATGCTGGAACAGACCACGGCGCTGATGCGCAATGCCAACGGGCTGCTCAACGAGCACGGCAAGGAGGCGCTGGGCAGCGCCGAGCAGGCGATGAAGTCGCTGCAGGAAAGCAGCGCCACCCTCAACAAATTGATAACCGCCAATCAGGACTCCCTCAACAGCGGCATGCAAGGCCTCAATGGCCTGGGCCCGGCCGTGCGCGAGATGCGCGAAACCCTGTCCTCGTTGCGCGTCATTACCAAACGTCTGGAGGCCAACCCCAGCGGTTACCTGCTGGGCAGTGAAAAGACCAAGGAATTCACGCCATGAAGCTGATTCGGATTGCCCTCCTCGCTGGCTTCACGCTGATCAGTTCGTGCTCGATCCTGCCCAAGCCCGAGCCCTTCGAAGTCTATCGATTGCCGTCGGCCCAGAGCGCATCGGCCAGTCACGGCATGCCGCAGCGCTGGTCGCTGCGCCTGAGCAAATTCCAGTCCAGCGAAGCGTTGAACAGTCCGAACATTGCAGTGATTACCCAGGGCGATGTGATCAGCCACTACAAGGGGGCGCGCTGGAGCGACCCGGCGCCGGTGCTGGTGCGCAATCGCCTGCTGGACGGTTTTCAGGATGACGGGCGGGTGCCGCTGTTGAGCACCGATGACAGCATTTTCCAGACCGATCTTGAATTGGGCGGCAGCCTGCAGGCGTTTCAGACTGAATACCAAGGTACGAATGCCAGCGCGGTCGTGCGTCTGGATGCGTTGCTGGTGCGCAGCTACGACCAGCGCATCCTCGCCAGCCGTCGCTTTGAAGTGCGCCAGCCACTCAGCGATGTGAAGGTCCCGGCGGTGGTGGCCGGGTTTGGTCAGGCGAACGATCAGTTGACCGCGCAGGTGGTGAACTGGGCGGTTGAGCAAGGACAGAGACTGGCCCCGCCACCTCGGCCATGAAGGCCTGCGCAATTCCTTTGTAGGAGCGAGCGTGCTCGCGAAAAACCTGAGAGCGCCGCGGGGCGTCAGGCTTCCAGCGTTATCGTTCACGACCATCGCGAGCAGGCTCGCTCCTACAGGGAGACGTCGTATCAGCGCAAAAACGCCCGATGCAGCTCTTCCAGCGTTTCAAAGTGATACGCCGGCGCTTCGGCGCTCAACTCTTCGTGGCTGCCGAACCCGTAACCCACCGCCGCCGCGTCCAGGCCATTGCTGCGTGCGCCGATCAGGTCGTGCTTGCGGTCGCCGATCATCAGGGTGTTGGCCGGGTCCAGGCCTTCTTCGGCCATCAGGTGTGCGATCAGCTCGATTTTGTTGGTCCGGGTACCATCCAGTTCGCTGCCGTAAATCACTTTGAAGTGCCTGGCAAAATCGAAATGCCGGGCGATCTCACGGGCGAACACCCACGGCTTCGAAGTGGCGATGTACAGCTGTCGCCCTTGTCCGACCAGGGTTTCCAGCAGTGGTGTGACGCCATCGAACACGCGGTTTTCGTAGAGGCCGGTGACCTTGAATCGCTCGCGGTAGAAATTCACCGCGTCCCAGGCGCGGGCTTCGTCGAAGTCGTAGAACTGCATGAACGCCTGCAACAGCGGAGGGCCAATGAAGTGTTCGAGTTTGGTCAGGTCCGGCTCATCGATACCCAGTTTGCTTAAAGCGAACTGGATAGAACGGGTGATGCCCTCGCGTGGGTCGGTCAGGGTGCCATCGAGGTCGAACAAAACGGTTTGGTAATGCATGTTGAATCCTGAATAAGGAGGCTGGGTCAAAGCTGGTCGTAGCCTTCGGCCAGATGCAGGTCCTTGAGCTTCACGTAGTTCGCCGCGCTGTAGGTGAAAAAGGCACGCTCCTTGTCAGTCAGCGGACGGATCTGCTTCACCGGGCTGCCCACATACAGGAAGCCGCTTTGCAGGTGCTTGCCCGGTGGCACCAGGCTGCCGGCACCGATGATCACATCATCGTCGACCACCGCGCCGTCCATGACGATGCTGCCCATGCCGATCAACACCCGGCTGCCCACCGAACAGCCATGCAGCATGACCTTGTGGGCGATGGTCACGTCATCGCCGATCAGCAACGGAAAGCCATCGGGGTTGAACGGCCCGGCGTGGGTGATGTGCAACACGCAGCCATCCTGCACGCTGGTGCGCGCGCCGATGCGTATGCGGTGCATGTCGCCACGGATCACCGTCAGCGGCCAGACCGAGCTGTCTTCGCCGATTTCAACGTCGCCTATCACCACCGCCGAGCGGTCGACAAAAGCGCTTTTGCCAAGCAGCGGCGTGTGGTTCTGATACTTGCGAAGGTTCACGATAGGGTTTCTCTCTGTCGCTGATAGCTGCGGTGAGTGCCGATTGTAATTAAGATGGCTGCATGTTTCTCCAGCCAAGGTATCAACCGTGAGCGTGAACAACCCTCTTTTGCAGTCCTACGACCTGCCGCCGTTCTCCGCCATCCGCGCCGAACACGTACAACCGGCCATTGAACAGATCCTGGCTGACAACCGTGCCGCCATCGTCGAGATCCTCAAGACCCAGGCCAAACAGCCAACATGGGCTGGCCTGGTGCTGGCGATGGATGAACTCAACGACCGCCTGGGCGCCGCCTGGAGCCCGGTCAGTCACCTCAACGCCGTGTGCAACAGCACCGAACTGCGTGAAGCCTACGAGTCGTGCCTGCCGGCGTTGAGCGCCTATGCCACCGAATTGGGCCAGAACCGCGAACTGTTCCAGGCCTTCGAAGCCCTGGCCAGCAGCCCGCAAGCCGCCGGTTTCGACGTGGCGCAGAAAACTATCCTGGAACACTCCCTGCGTGACTTCCGTCTGTCGGGTATCGACCTGCCGGAAGCCGAACAGAAGCGTTACGCCGAAGTGCAGAGCAAGCTGTCCGAGCTGGGCAGCCGTTTCTCCAACCAGTTGCTCGACGCCACGCAGGCGTGGACCAAGCACATCACCGATGAAGCCGCCCTCGCCGGCCTGACCGATTCGGCCAAGGCGCAAATGGCCGCCGCAGCTCAGGCCAAGGATCTGGACGGCTGGTTGATCACCCTGGAATTCCCGAGCTATTACGCGGTGATGACCTACGCCCAGGACCGCGCACTGCGTGAAGAGGTCTATGCCGCGTACTGCACCCGTGCGTCGGACCAGGGGCCGAATGCCGGCCAGAACGACAACGGTCCGGTCATGGAAGAGATCCTCGACTTGCGTCAGGAACTGGCAAAACTCTTGGGGTTCAGCAATTTCTCCGAGCTGAGCCTGGCGACCAAAATGGCCGAATCCAGCGATCAGGTGCTGAGTTTCCTGCGCGACCTGGCCAAGCGCAGCAAGCCATTCGCCACTCAGGACCTGGAACAGCTCAAGGCCTATGCAGCCGAGCAAGGCTGCCCGGATCTGCAAAGCTGGGACAGCGGTTTCTACGGCGAAAAACTCCGTGAACAGCGTTACAGCGTTGCCCAGGAAGCCCTGCGCGCCTACTTCCCGATCGACAAGGTGCTCAGCGGCCTGTTCGCCATCGTCCAGCGTCTGTACGGCATCGAGATTGCCGAGCTCAAAGGTTTCGACACCTGGCACCCGGATGTCCGTCTGTTTGAAATCAAGGAAAACGGCCAGCATGTCGGCCGCTTTTTCTTCGACCTCTACGCCCGCGCCAACAAGCGCGGTGGTGCCTGGATGGATGGCGCCCGCGACCGTCGCCGCACCGCCGGCGGTGTACTGCAAAGTCCGGTGGCCAACCTGGTGTGCAACTTCACCCCGGCCGACAGCGGCAAGCCTGCGCTGCTGACCCACGACGAAGTCACCACCCTGTTCCACGAGTTCGGTCACGGCTTGCATCACCTGCTGACCCGCGTCGAGCATGCTGGCGCGTCCGGCATCAACGGTGTGGCCTGGGATGCGGTCGAACTGCCAAGTCAGTTCATGGAAAACTGGTGCTGGGAGCCTGAAGGTCTGGCGCTGATTTCCGGTCACTATGAATCCGGCGAACCACTGCCTCAGGACCTGCTCGGGAAAATGCTCGCGGCGAAAAACTTCCAGTCTGGCCTGATGATGGTCCGCCAACTGGAATTCTCGCTGTTCGACTTCGAACTGCACGCCACCCACGGCGATGGTCGCAGTGTGCTGCAAGTGCTCGAAGGCGTGCGCGACGAGGTTTCGGTCATGCGTCCGCCGGCCTACAACCGCTTCCCCAACAGCTTTGCGCACATCTTCGCCGGCGGTTATGCCGCGGGTTACTACAGCTACAAATGGGCTGAAGTGCTGTCGGCCGATGCG
Organism: Pseudomonas sp. Pseusp10; assembly: GCF_059492225.1. Taxonomy (NCBI): domain Bacteria; kingdom Pseudomonadati; phylum Pseudomonadota; class Gammaproteobacteria; order Pseudomonadales; family Pseudomonadaceae; genus Pseudomonas; species Pseudomonas sp. Pseusp10. The sequence goes on from NZ_CP168528.1 coordinate 649,780, forward strand.
TTCTCGAAGTTTGAAGAAGAAGGCGTGCTCAACGCCGACACCGGTCGTGCGTTCCGCGAAGCGATCCTGGCGCGTGGCGGTTCCCAGGAACCGATGGTGCTGTTCGTCGACTTCCGTGGCCGTGAGCCATCGATTGACGCACTCTTGCGCCACAGCGGCCTGAGTGAGGACGCAGCAGCATGAGTGAGGGACCTGTGATTACGAAAAAACGCTTTATCGCCGGGGCGGTCTGCCCGGCATGCAGCGAGCCGGACAAGTTGATGATGTGGAACGAAGACCAGGTCCCGCACCGAGAGTGCGTGGCCTGCGGTTACTCCGACACACTCAATGAACAAGGGCTGTCGGTGCCCAGGGAGCTAGGTACGCGGGTCAATGCGACTGCGCCGAAGCCAGCGGACACCAAGGTTCAGGCGGTTCAGTTCTTCCCGAACCCGAAACTGAAGAAAAAGCCTGACGAACAGCACTGAGTGAAAAAAAGCCTCCGTTGCGCAATGCAACGGGGGCTTTTTATTCGACATGAGCGGACTTGAACCAGCTCTTCATCGAGCACGCGGCGAACGGACTGGTGCTGCAATCGCCATTGGCCAGGGCCGTGCGCAGTTTTTCCACGTCGGCCTGCATCATGTAGCGAATTCCGTCCTTGAAATGGGTGCTGTCGCCAAAGCCGCCCTGGGTCATTTCGTTAAGGGCCTCTTCCTTGGTCCAGCCCTGGATGACAACCCGGTACATGGCCGCCATCAGGCCAGTACGGTCGGAACCGTGTTTGCAATGCATCAGTACCGGGCCTTTGGCTTCTGCAGACTTGATGGCGCGCAAGGCCTTGAGCACATCGGCGTCATCCACATGGTTGGTGCGATAAGGCAGCTGTACTTGAGTGATGCCCGGCGTGGACAACCAACTGGAGTCCGCTTCCGGCAGGAAGTTGATCACCGTTCCGACCTGGAGCTTCTCCAGCAGTGGCACCGCCCCTTTGTCCGGCAAGGCGCTGCGATAGAGGGTTGGCGACATTTGAAAGAGGTTGTATTGCTTCTCGATCGGTTGAGCCCAGTCTGCCGGACGGTGCATCGTGCTGTCGTCAGCAAATGTCGGTGTCAGGTTAACGAGTGCGACCAGCGACAGGCATATTGCAGATAAAAATCGTGATAGAGGCATGCTTGAGCGACCGTTCAGAAAGGGACGGGAAGATGCTGACAAGGATCAGCCATGCGCGGTCAAAGGCCTGTGAGCGGACCGTCAAAGAATCGTGAAGTCCCTGCCTGGAAGTCGCTACGCCTGACCGAACCTACAGTTCCAACTTGATGAATGCCTTGAGCAATGCCTCCAGGGCCGTCCCGTACTCATAAACCTTTCCAGTCTGAGGGTTACGACGCGCGCCTTGAAACCGGGCGCCGGAATCCAGAGACTCGGTTTCGAGAACATCGTAGCTGTAGAATTTTTGATCATCTTCATCAAGCTCCAATATCTCGACGCCTATTCGAAACTCGGGCGGGTCAGCGGGAAGGCGATAGAGATAGCTTGCGAATTCAGAAGTTATTATTGTTTGATGATAATAGGCGAGCGCGAGATCTGTCACGATGCCGATATCTTTTTCGTCAATGTTACTGTCTGAATTAACATTGATGTCAGACCAAGGGTCAAAGTCCAGCTTTACTGTTTTTCCGTCATCGTTTATATGGAGTGTTAGAGTTGGTGCGTGGGTGAGGGTATCGCGGTTTGGTTGATTTGTTGCGTCGGAATAGTTGTTTTGTCTTACTAGTTTTATAATTATTTGTACATCGTTTGATGTTTCTATTCGTTGCAAGAAAGCGCCTGTTTTGGTGAATATTGGCATTTTATCCTCGCGATTTTCTTGAATGCATGCGGTCGTCCACATGCATCCGAAACGACTCTTTGACAGCCGGTATCAACGGTCAGGAATCAAGGGTTGACGATGCTGGCGTAGGCCTTGGCCAGCGCCTGCAGCTTGGCTTTGTCCGATGCGCCAATGACGCCGTCTCCGTCTACATCCTTTCCGACAGTCCTGATACTGAAAGAATCACCCAGGTCTGTAGAAGTGGCCGTGAAAAAAACCGAGTCGACCAGTTTTTCAACTTGTTGTTCATTTTCCGCATCCCAACTTGATTCCTTGCGAGCAAGTTGCAACGAAACAAGTGTATCGGGCTCCGAAGGGCTTGGTTGCATAAGTTGCAGGAAGATGCCGCGCTGATTGAAGAAAGACATTAATAAATCCTTTTATTTGTTTGCTGTTGAGGGTGTTGCTTGTTGGGTTGAATATACGGGCGGGTATTGGATCCAGCCACTGACTATATGTTTCCTTAGTTTTCCCTTCGTTTATTGGACAAGTAAGTTCATGACAACAGCCCAATTGTCAAATGAAGGGCTGAGCGGTACTGGTCGCCAGGTGCGACGTCGGTTACTGTATTGATATACAGGTACAGGAATACGCCGATGATTGGCTCTCTGCCCCCCCGTGGCCGCGGCACCGCGACCAACCCGCACAACCGCTTCGCCCCCAGCCATTCGGTGGCAGAGGACGACGGCTGGTACCAGGAAGTACCCCTCACCCAAGGCACCGAGGTGCGCATTGAAACGGCGAAAACCATCATTACCCGTAACACATCGCCGGATTTGCCCTTCGACCGTTCGATCAATCCCTATCGCGGCTGCGAGCACGGCTGTATTTATTGCTATGCACGCCCCAGTCACGCCTATTGGGACATGTCACCAGGGCTGGATTTCGAAACAAAACTGATCGCCAAGACCAACGCCACGGATGTGCTGGAGGAGCAGCTGTCCAAGCGTGGCTATCAATGTGCACCGATCAACCTCGGTTCTAACACCGATCCGTATCAGCCGATCGAGCGTGAATACAAGATCACCCGGCAAACCCTCGAGGTACTCCTGCGATACCGGCACCCGGTGACAATCGTCACCAAGGGCTCGCTGATTCTTCGCGACCTGGACCTGTTGACCGAGCTTGCCAGCCAAAGACTGGTGGCGGTAATGATCAGCCTGACCACCCTGGACGACGAACTCAAGCGCATCCTCGAACCACGCGCTGCAGCGCCCAAGGCCCGGTTGCGGGCGATCAGGGTCATGCGCGATGCAGGCATTCCGGTGGGTGTGCTGTGTTCACCGATGATTCCGATGATCAACGACAGTGAGCTCGAAAGCCTGCTCACCGAGGCCCATGTAGCCGGGGCGCAAAGCGCTGCTTACATGATGTTGCGCCTGCCGCTGGAAGTGGCGCCGCTGTTCGAAGAATGGCTGGGCGCCCACTATCCGCAACGGGCGGCGCATGTGCTGAGCCTGATTCGCCAGAGCCGTGGCGGTGAGCTCTACGACAGCCGCTTTGGCGCTCGAATGCGTGGCGAAGGCCCCTTCGCCGACCTGCTGGCGCAGCGCTTTGCCAAAACCATCAAGCGCCTGGGGCTCAATCGACGGGAAGGCTTTAACCTGGATTGCGACGCCTTTTGTCCGCCGGGTCGCCAGATGTCGTTGATTTGAGGACAATTGGCCTATGGTTGAGTACTGAGGAGCGCGCTCACGCATTAGGCTGGTCACGTTTTTTGTGACCTGGAACACACGTCCTAGAGCGTTTCATTCAGTTTCAATTAAGATTCAACCGCTAACTTGTTCATCGAGTGACTGATGGGTCGAGCTGTTTGACCTGGATGTTTTTCAACCAGCCACTGGCTTCACACCGGACAACACGGGATGGCTCCCTGAGCCCGTCAATGAGGATGAATCATGAGTGATAAGGATAAACAGCCGTTGGCTGCATCGGCTTCGCCCGAACCCGAGGCGGAAACCGCCGATGCAGCGTTGCAGCATATCGTTGACGGCTTTTTGCATTTTCATCATGAGATCTTTCCGCAACAGGAAGAACTCTTCAAAAAACTCGCCACCGCCCAACGGCCGCGAGCCATGTTCATCGCGTGCGCCGATTCGCGCATTGTTCCTGAACTGATCACCCAAAGCGCCCCCGGCGACCTGTTCGTCACGCGTAACGTCGGCAACGTCGTACCACCTTACGGGCAAATGAACGGTGGTGTTTCCACGGCAATCGAGTACGCCGTGCTGGCCCTCGGTGTGCACCACATCATCATCTGCGGGCACTCCGACTGCGGCGCGATGCGCGCGGTACTCAACCCCCAGAGCCTGGAAAAAATGCCCACGGTCAAAGCCTGGCTGCGTCATGCCGAAGTGGCCAAGACCATGGTGCAGGAGAATTGCAACTGCTCTAGCGAAAGCGAAAGCATGCACATCCTCACCGAAGAGAATGTCATCGCCCAATTGCAGCATTTACGCACTCACCCGTCGGTGGCCTCGCGCATGGCCAACGGTCAGTTGTTTATCCACGGCTGGGTCTACAACATCGAAACCAGCGAAATCAAAGCCTACGACGCCGATAAAGGCTGTTTCCTGCCGCTCAATGGCAGCCTGCCAATTCCCGTGGCGACGCCCAAAGCGCGCTTCTAAATCCCCCTAAATCGTTGTGTGGTTCAGCCGAGGCTGCCGTTCAGGCAGCCTGGCCTTGCCATGCCTGAAGAAAACTTCGGGAGACTCACCATGCGTGCTGCTCGACTCAAAGCTGTTCTGCCACGGGAGCTGCTGGCTTCGGTGGTTGTGTTTCTGGTCGCCCTGCCCCTGTGCATGGGCATTGCGATTGCCTCGGGACTGCCCCCGGCCAAAGGTCTGATCACCGGCATCATCGGTGGTCTGGTAGTCGGTTGGTTGGCCGGCTCACCGTTGCAAGTCAGCGGCCCGGCGGCGGGCCTGGCGGTTCTGGTATTCGAACTGGTCCGCCAACACGGCATCGCCATGCTCGGGCCCATTCTGGTGCTGGCGGGTTTGCTGCAACTGTTGGCCGGTCGCTTGAAGCTGGGCTGCTGGTTTCGGGTGACGGCGCCGGCGGTGGTGTACGGCATGCTTGCCGGAATCGGTGTGTTGATCGTCCTGTCACAGGTACACGTGATGCTCGATGCGGCGCCAAAACCCTCAGGGCTGGATAACCTCGCGAGCTTCCCGGCCGCAGTAGCCCAGGCCTTGCCATCCGTTGGCTGGCAGGCCGGTCTGCTCGGGTTATCGACCATCGCCGTGATGTGGCTATGGGAAAAACTGCGCCCGCATTCCCTGCGTTTTATTCCGGGCGCCTTGCTCGGCGTGGGTCTTGCCACTACCGCCAGTCTGCTCATGTCGTTGCAGGTCAAGCGGGTGGAAGTGCCGGCCAATCTGGCTGAAGCCATTGATTGGCTGCGACCGGCAGATTTGCTCAATCTGGCAGACCCTGCCCTGCTCATCGCCGCCTTTGCAGTGGCCTTCATCGCCAGCGCCGAAACCCTGCTCTCGGCTGCCGCAGTAGACCGGATGCACAGCGGCCAGCGCTCGGACTTCGATCGGGAACTGTCGGCGCAAGGTGTCGGCAACATGCTCTGCGGCCTACTCGGCGCACTGCCGATGACGGGCGTGATCGTGCGCAGCTCGGCTAATGTCCAGGCAGGCGCCACTACCCGTTACTCGACGATTTTCCACGGACTGTGGCTGCTGGTGTTCGTGTTGTTGCTGTCCAGTGTCCTGCAAAGCATTCCGGTGGCGAGCCTGGCGGGCGTGCTGGTGTACACCGGTTTCAAACTGGTGGACCTCAAGGTCTTTCGTGGCTTGGGCCGGTATGGCCGGGCGCCGATGTTCACTTACGCGGCAACTGCGCTGGCCATCGTTTTCACGGACCTGCTGACCGGCGTGTTGATTGGCTTCGGCCTGACGCTGGTGAAACTGGCGCTGAAAGCTTCGCGATTGAAAATCAGCCTGATCGACCTGCCTCAGAAAGGGCAAATGGAATTGCGCTTGGTGGGCGCGGCGACCTTCCTCAAAGTGCCGGCGCTGACCCAGGTACTGGGCAGCATTGCGCCGGGCACTACGGTGCATGTGCCACTCAACAATTTGAGCTACATCGATCACTCCTGTCTGGAGCTGCTGGAGGAGTGGGGTCGGGCGAATGCGGCCAAGGGTTCGAAGCTGCTGATTGAAGCGCGGGGATTGAAGCGCAGGCTCGAGGGGCGGGTGCGCACGAATACAGGTATAGGTGCGGCCGGCTGAGGTACCTGTGCGGGAGCGGGCTTGCTCGCGAAAGCGGCGTGTCAGTCGACATCAACGTTGAATGATTGACCGTATTCGCGAGCAAGCCCGCTCCCACAGGTTTCAGGGATCAAGCCGCCGGCTGATCCAGCTCCAGGCCTACGCCCAAACGGCGGGACATGCACGGCCAGCGTTTCCATGCGGCACCGGTGTCCGGGCTGCTGAGCTTGTCGCGGTAGGTTTCCACCGACTCCAGCGCAAAACTCTCTTCGTTGAGCATTTCGTCGATGGCGTGATGCACCGCTTCGTCCAGTTGGTTGGCGAACGACTCACCGATCAATTGGTGAGCAATCAGGTTGGCGACAGTCATGTCCAATGGGATCAGTGGCTGGCCAAAATGCTTGATGTACAGGTCGTTGACCTCTTCGACAAACCGGTGCGCCAGATAGGCTTCATCCAGCAGGCTGTCGAGCCCGACATGGCCGGCCATGATGGCTGGCGGCTGGAGAAAGTACTGTTCGGCGATTTTCAGCACCGGTTTGATCTGTGACTCAATGCCCGCTTCCCTGGCGACTTCATTGGCTGCATCCAGCAGATCGGGCACTTCTTCGATGTAGGCGGCGACAAAACGCGTCAGCACGCCATTGGCGTCCGCTTCCGGCAGTTGGATCGCCGGGTGTAGGTGAGGCAGTTTACTTTCCAGCTGACGCGTCAGCAGGCCGGTCTCGGCTTCGTGTTGTTGGGCTTTTTGGATCTGCTCGCGCAATGCGGCGGTGTTCATGAAAACTCCAGGAAACAAGGCAATGAAATAGGGAAGACATAACTTAGCTGGCTTACGAAAAATGCTAAGACGCATTTGTCATAATTATTTCATCCTTGAGACGGTCCCGTTATATCGATTGGCCACCACTCGTCTGCATCCTTCTCCATTCGTGCCCTGCAAAGCAAGTTAATGCTGTTTCAGATGATTTACGCCTTCGCGTTGCGAGGTCAGAGGTGCTGTCTATACTCGGGTTGGAATGGAGTTAGCTGATGACGCCCGACTGCATATGCAGCAAGGCACGGCGATTCAAGTTCGTAGTCTGATGCAGCCGCTCCCTTGCCGCAGGTGAAAGCCGGCGGGATAACAAGAACGATAAGGGGAACCCGCAATGATGCGACATCCACATGTCTGGATGGGCCTCCTGTTGTGGTCGATTTTCAGTCAGGCGCAAGCGGCCTGGACTGTGAATATGGCGCCTGGAGCGACTGAAATCAGTCACGCAGTATTCGACCTGCACATGACCATTTTCTGGATCTGTGTGGTGATCGGCATCATCGTTTTTGGTGCCATGTTCTGGTCGATGATTCTCCACCGCCGCTCGACCGGGCAGGTGGCTGCCAAATTTCATGAAAGCACCACTGTCGAAATCCTCTGGACCATCGTGCCCTTCCTGATCCTGGTGGCCATGGCGGTTCCCGCTACCGCGACCCTGATCAAGATGTACGACGCCAGTGAGCCGGAAATCGATATCCAGATCACTGGCTACCAGTGGAAGTGGCACTACAAATACCTGGGCCAGGACGTCGAATTCTTCAGCAACCTGACCACCCCTCAAGATCAAATCCACAACAAGGAAGCCAAGGGCGAGCACTATCTGCTCGAAGTCGACAAGCCATTGGTGCTTCCGGTCGGCACCAAAGTGCGCTTTCTGGTGACCTCCGCCGACGTGATCCACTCTTGGTGGGTGCCGGCTTTCGCGGTCAAGCGCGACGCGATTCCCGGGTTCGTCAACGAAGCCTGGACCCGCATCGACAAGCCCGGCATCTACCGTGGCCAGTGCGCCGAGTTGTGCGGCAAGGATCACGGCTTCATGCCGACGGTGGTCGAGGTCAAGGAAAAGGCCGATTACGAAAAATGGCTGGCCGATCGCAAGGTCGAGGCCGCACAGCTCAAAGAGCTGACCAGCAAGGAATGGACGCTCGACGAGCTCAAGGATCGCGGCGACAAGATCTATCACACCACCTGCGTGGCCTGTCACCAGGCCGAAGGCCAGGGCCTGCCGCCGATGTTCCCGGCACTCAAGGGTTCGAAAATCGCCACCGGGCCGAAAGAGGCTCACCTGAGCATTGTCTTCCACGGCAAGCCTGGCACCGCGATGGCGGCGTTCGGCAAGCAACTCTCGGAAGTCGATATCGCGGCGGTCGTGACCTATGAACGTAATGCCTGGGGCAACAACAAAGGCGACATGGTCACGCCTAAAGAAGTGCTGGAGCTGAAACAGGCGGAAAGCAAATGACCCGGTCTATTGCGCACGTACGGAACCGGTCGGGGCTATGCACCCCGGCCTGCCCAGCCCATCTGTTTGCAGGAGACAGGACATGACTGCTGTAATCGATGAACATGTTCATACCGCCACCGACCACGCCCACGGCCCCGCCAAAGGCTTGATGCGCTGGGTGCTGACCACCAACCACAAGGACATTGGCACGCTGTACCTGTGGTTTGCATTCTCGATGTTCCTGCTTGGCGGCTCGTTCGCGATGGTGATTCGCGCCGAGCTGTTCCAGCCGGGGCTGCAAATCGTCCAGCCGGAATTCTTCAACCAGATGACCACCATGCACGGCTTGGTAATGGTCTTCGGTGCGGTAATGCCGGCCTTCGTCGGCCTCGCCAACTGGATGATCCCGCTGATGATTGGCGCGCCGGACATGGCCCTGCCGCGGATGAACAACTTCAGCTTCTGGCTGTTGCCGGCAGCGTTCCTGCTGCTGGTTTCGACCCTGTTCACCTCCGGCGGCGGGCCGAACTTCGGCTGGACCTTCTATGCACCGCTGTCGACGACCTACGCGCCGGAAAGCGTGACCTTCTTCATCTTCGCCATTCACTTGATGGGGATCAGTTCGATCATGGGGGCGATCAACGTGATCGCCACCATCCTCAACCTGCGCGCCCCCGGCATGACGTTGATGAAAATGCCGTTGTTCGTCTGGACCTGGCTGATCACCGCGTTCCTGCTGATCGCGGTGATGCCGGTACTGGCGGGCTGCGTGACCATGATGCTGATGGACATCCACTTCGGCACCAGCTTCTTCAGTGCCGCCGGTGGCGGTGACCCGGTGCTGTTCCAGCATGTGTTCTGGTTCTTCGGCCACCCCGAGGTGTACATCATGATCCTGCCGGCGTTCGGTGCCGTCAGCTCGATCATTCCGGCCTTTTCGCGCAAGCCATTGTTCGGCTACACATCGATGGTCTACGCCACGGCGAGTATCGCGTTCCTGTCGTTCATCGTCTGGGCGCACCACATGTTCGTGGTCGGCATTCCGCTGGTGGGCGAGCTGTTCTTCATGTACGCCACGCTGCTGATCGCGGTGCCAACGGGCGTGAAGGTGTTCAACTGGGCCAGCACCATGTGGCAAGGCTCGCTGACCTTCGAAACGCCGATGCTGTTCGCCGTGGCGTTCGTGATCCTGTTCTCCATCGGCGGGTTCTCCGGGTTGATGCTGGCCATCGCCCCGGCGGATTTCCAGTACCAGGACACCTACTTCGTGGTCGCGCACTTCCACTATGTACTGGTGCCGGGGGCGATCTTCGGGATCTTCGCCTCGGCCTACTACTGGCTGCCGAAATGGACCGGCCACATGTACGACGAAACCCTCGGCAAGCTGCATTTCTGGCTGTCGTTCATCGGCATGAACATGGCCTTCTTCCCGATGCACTTCGTGGGACTGGCGGGCATGCCGCGGCGAATTCCGGACTACAACCTGCAATTCGCCGACTTCAACATGGTGTCGTCGATTGGTGCATTCATGTTCGGCGCCACGCAGATCTTCTTCCTGTTCATCGTGATCAAGACCATTCGCGGCGGTCCGCCAGCACCGGCCAAACCGTGGGACGGGGCTGAAGGCCTGGAGTGGAGTATTCCGTCGCCGGCGCCGTATCACACCTTCACCACGCCGCCGGAAGTGAAATGACTGTAGGAGCGAGCTTGCTCGCGATGGTCGTGAACGATAACGCTGGAAGCCTGACGCCCCGCGGCGCTCTCAGGTTTTTCGCGAGCAAGCTCGCTCCTACAGGGGTTGGTGTGGAGGTTCGAAATCATGGCTGATTCGATTTCGTTGAAGAAACTGGTCACCCGCCTGTTGTTGGTGGTGGTGGCGATGTTTGTCTTCGGGTTTGCCCTGGTGCCGATCTACGACGTGATGTGCAAGGCCTTCGGCATCAATGGCAAGACCGCCGGGCAGTACGAGGGTGAGCAGACGGTCGATACCTCGCGGCAGGTGCGCGTGCAGTTTCTTTCGACCAATTCCGCCGACATGCCGTGGGATTTCTACCCCAAGGGCGAGGAATTGACGGCCAACCCAGGGGCAGTGAACGAGATGATCTACATTGCGCATAACCCCACCGACCGCCCTATGAGCGCCCAGGCAGTGCCGAGCATCGCGCCCAGCGCGGCGGCGGCGTACTTCCACAAGACCGAATGTTTCTGCTTTACCCAGCAAGTGCTGCAGCCCGGTCAACGGATCGAGATGCCGGTACGTTTCATCGTTGACCGTGACATGCCCAAGGATGTGAAGCACCTGACGCTGTCTTACACGCTGTTCGATATCACCGCCCGACATCCACCGGTAGCTGTAAACACTGGCGGCTGAGCGTGCCCGATAAGGAGAACAATAAATGGCAACTCATGAACATTATTACGTTCCCGCCCAGAGCAAATGGCCGATCATCGCCACGCTCGGCATGGTCACCACCGTGTACGGCCTGGCTACCTGGTTCAACGATCTGAAAGCGGCGCGCCCGGAATCCCACGGGCCGCTGATCTTTTTCGTCGGCGGGCTGCTGCTGGCCTACATGCTGTTCGGCTGGTTCGGCACTGTGATCAAGGAAAGTCGCGGCGGTTTGTACAGCCCGCAAATGGATCGCTCGTTTCGCTGGGGCATGAGTTGGTTCATTTTCTCGGAGGTGATGTTCTTCATCGCCTTCTTCGGTGCACTTTTTTATGTGCGTAACATCTCCGGCCCGGCCCTCGGCGGTGACGGCGCCAAGGGCATCGCGCACATGCTGTGGCCGAACTTCCAGTTCACCTGGCCGCTGCTGAACAACCCCGACTCGAAACTGTTCCCGCCACCCAAGGAGGTCATCAGCCCCTGGGGTCTGCCGCTGCTCAACACCGTGTTGCTGGTGAGCTCCAGCGTGACCGTGACCATCGCCCACCATGCTTTGAAAAAGGGCCATCGCGGCGCACTGAAATTGTGGTTGGCGATCACCGTGTTGCTGGGCTGCGGGTTCCTCACTTTCCAGGCTGAAGAGTACATGCACGCTTACCGCGAACTGGGCCTGACCCTGGGTTCGGGCATCTACGGCGCGACGTTCTTCATGCTCACCGGGTTCCACGGTGCCCACGTGACCATCGGCACCATCATCTTGTTCGTGATGCTGATGCGGATCATGCGCGGGCACTTCGACGGCGATCACCAGTTCGGCTTCGAAGCGGCGAGCTGGTACTGGCACTTCGTGGATGTGGTGTGGATCGGACTGTTCGTTTTCGTCTACGTACTGTAGGAGCGAGCTTGCTCGCGAAGGTGTGTCAGTCGAAATCAACGTGTCTGACACACCATCGCCAGCAAGCTGGCTCCTACACGGCTACCAGGGGGCGTGCGACACCAACTGGCCGCTGAAAAAGCCCCAGGTGATCAAACCGAGGGTAATGGCGGCCAAGGTCACACGAACACTCAAGGCAATGACGAGGCGGTTTGAGCGGCTGTCGTCCTTGACCAGAAAAAACAGGCCGCTGAACAGGCTGACAACCGTGGCAATCAGCATCAGGACGATGGCTGCTTTGAGCATGGTGAGACTCCGGGGGGACAAGCGATGCTCTTAAGTATAGCTATCGCGATGACCGACTTTCTGGCAATGCCATGAAGCGCTTTCGGCCGGGAATCGTGCCAACGCTGATGGTGGTGCTGTTGCTGCCGCTGCTGGTGTCCCTGGGGTTCTGGCAATTGAGCCGGGGCGCGGAGAAAAGCGCGCTACTGCAAACCTACGCCGAACGCCGCGCCGCCGAGCCGATGGCCAGCTCCGAGCTGCAACATACTCAGGACCCGGCCTTCCGCCGGGTTCGCCTGCATGGCGAGTTCGATGCCGCCCACAGCCTGTTGCTGGACAACAGTCAACGCAATGGCAAGGTTGGCGTCGAGCTGTTGCAACCGTTTCACGATCAGGCCACCGGGCTTTGGCTGCTGGTCAATCGCGGCTGGTTGCCCTGGCCGGACCGCCGCACACCTCCGCAATTCAAGACGCCTGCCGAAGCAGTCAGCCTCGACGCGTGGGTCTACGTCTCCCCCGGTGCGACGTTCCAATTGCACGCGGATCCCACAACGTTGACATGGCCGAAGCTGATTACGGCCGTTGAGCCAACCAGGCTCTGGACGGCACTGAACCGCGAAGGCTTTGCCTACGAACTACGCGCCGAAACCGGCCCCGCCACCTATCAAGCCGACTGGCCGGTGGTCGCCACGGGCCCGGAAAAACACATCGCTTATGCCGTGCAGTGGTTCGCCATGGCGATTGCCCTGTTCGGTCTTTATCTCTATCTCGGCTGGCACAACGCAAAGGAGAAACACCATGGGAGCGGCCATGAATCCACCCAGCATGTCTGAGGCGAATCCGTCGGTGAACCGCCGCAAGGGCCGCTTGCAACTGCTGCTGATACTTTTCGGGGTGATCGGTCCGATGATCCTCGCCACCGGTATGTACAAGCTGAATTTCTGGGTGCCTGAGGGCCGCAGTTATCACGGCGAACTGATCGGCAACGGCCAGACCCGCGCCGATATTGGCGTGCAGGCGCAGGACGATCGCTGGCAGATGCTGGTGACGGCGCCCAAGGATTGCGCGGTGGACTGCCAGCAACTGGTGTATCTGGCGCGGCAGATCCAGATCGGCCTCGGTCGCGATGCGTCCCGCGCCAGCCATGCGTTGGCCGCCGCGCAGACGCTGAACAGCGATTACGAGACTAAACTTCAACGCGAGTACCCGCAGTTGCAACGCTATTCACTGGACTTGCCGACCTACACTAAAGGCGCTCAGACCAATGACGCGCCGCACCTTTGGATCATCGACCCTCACGGCAATCTGGTGCTGCGCTACGACCCGTCGGTGAAGGGCAAGGACCTGCTCAACGACCTGCGTCACCTGCTGAAACTGTCGAACATCGGATAAGGGCATCGTCATGGCCAAACCTGGATTTCGCCTCGCGCTGTTTGCCACCTTACTGGCACTGATTGTGGTGTTGCTCGGCGCCTACACCCGCCTGACCCACGCCGGCCTCGGCTGCCCGGACTGGCCTGGCTGCTATGGCTTCATCAGCGTGCCGAAAAGCGAAGTCCAGCTGGCCCATGCCGAATTGCACTTCCCGGACGCGCCGGTCGAGGCCCACAAGGGCTGGAACGAGATGATCCACCGCTACTTCGCCGGTACGTTGGGGATGTTGATCGCGGTGTTGGCCGGTCGTGCGTGGGTGCATCGCCGCCATCCGGGGCAACCGGTGAAGCTGCCGTTGTTCTTGCTGGCGGTGGTCCTTGGCCAAGCCGCGTTCGGCATGTGGACGGTAACGCTCAAGCTCTGGCCGCAGGTGGTCACCGGGCATTTGCTTGGCGGCTTTGCGACCTTGAGCCTGTTGTTTCTGCTGACCTTGCGCCTGTCCGGCGTACTGCCAGCGCTGACCGTGCCACGACGCTTGCAGTACTGGGCGACGGCGGGGCTGCTGCTGGTGATCGGGCAAATCGCCCTCGGTGGCTGGGTCAGTTCCAACTACGCCGCCGTGGCCTGCATCGACTTTCCGACCTGTCACGGCCAGTGGTTGCCGCCCGCCGACTTCGCCAACGGGTTTCACCTGACCCAACACATCGGCCCGAATTACCTCGGCGGGCAACTGGACAGCGACGCCCGCACGGCCATTCATCTGACCCATCGCATCGGCGCGTTGCTGGTCACCCTGGTATTGCTCGGACTGGCCTGGCAATTGAAGGCGGTCGGCATGACGCGCCTGGCCGGCCTGGTGCTGATCGCCCTTGGCGCACAAATCACTTTGGGTATCAGCAACGTGCTGTTCCATCTGCCGCTGCCGGTGGCCGTCGCACATAACGCGGGCGGCGCGGCGCTGTTGCTGACCATGGTGCTGGTTAATTATCACGCCCGAACCAGTCTGGTCCGGGTCAAGCAAGCGCGCTGGCACTTCAGCCCGCGTAAACACTCAGCCGGGCCCATAACAATAAAAGGAGAGATGCCATGGCGATTCTGATCGGCGAACGTCCCAGTCAGGCGATCTGGCGTGACTACCTGGAACTGACCAAACCCAAAGTCGTGGTGCTGATGCTCATCACTTCACTGGTGGGGATGTTCCTCGCAACCCGCGCCGGGGTGCCGTGGACGGTGCTGATCTTCGGCAACCTGGGCATCGCCCTGTGTGCCGGTGGCGCGGCGGCGGTCAATCATGTGGTGGACCGGCGCATCGACGCGATCATGGCGCGCACCCACAAACGGCCGCTCGCCGAAGGCCGGGTTTCGCCGACCGCCGCGTTGACGTTCGCGCTGGTACTGGCCGCCCTCGGGCAAGCCATGCTGCTGGCGTTTACCAACCCGCTGACCGCGTGGCTGACCCTCGCCTCGTTGCTTGGCTATGCGGTGATCTACACCGGATTCCTCAAGCGCGCGACTCCGCAGAACATCGTCATCGGTGGTCTGGCCGGTGCCGCGCCACCATTGCTCGGCTGGACCGCCGCCACCGGTCACGTCAGCGCCGAGCCGCTGCTGCTGGTGCTGATCATCTTCGCCTGGACCCCGCCACACTTCTGGGCGCTGGCGATCCATCGCAAGGAGGAATATGCCAAGGCCGACATCCCGATGCTGCCGGTCACCCATGGCGAGCACTACACCAAGGTTCATATCCTGCTTTATACCTTCGCGCTGCTCGCCGTCAGCCTGATGCCTTATGTGATCCACATGAGCGGCACGCTCTACCTGGTCTGCGCGCTCGGGCTGGGCGCGCGGTTTCTGCATTGGGCCGTGGTGCTGTACCGTGGCACTCGGCCGCACGCGGCGATCAACACGTTCAAGTACTCTATTTACTACTTGTTCCTGCTGTTTATCGCCCTGCTCGTAGACCACTACTTACTGTTGAACCTATGACTCGAACCCAGAAAACCGTCTTCATACTCGTCGCCCTGATCGCGCTGATCCTGGGCCTGACCGTCAACAAGGTACTGTCCGGGAAAAACCAGGGCGATCCGACGGCGCTGATCGACGCCGGTATCATTTTGCTGCCGCAGAGCCGTAATCTGCCAGACGTGACGATGACCAATCAGGACGGCCAGCCGATCACGATCAATGAGTTGAAGGGCAAGTGGAGCCTGCTGTTCTTCGGCTACACCTTCTGCCCGGACATCTGCCCGACCACCCTCGCCCAACTGCGACAGATCAAAAGCGAGTTGCCGCCAGAGGCCGTGGATAAACTGCAAATCGTGCTGGTCAGCATCGACCCCAATCGTGATACACCCAAGCAGCTCAAGCAGTACCTGGGCTACTTCGACCCGCAGTTCATCGGCCTGACTCCGGCGTCGACCGAAGAGCTGCAAAAGGTCGCCAACGCGGTGAGCATTCCGTACATTCCGGCGGACACCAGCAAGCCGAACTACACCGTTGACCACAGCGGTAACCTCGCGGTGATCGGGCCGGATGGCACCCAGCGCGGGTTTATTCGGGCGCCATTGAATAATGCGAAGCTGGTGGCGCAGTTGCCGGTGATGCTCAAACGCAATTAAGCGCCACAATCCCTCTGTAGGAGCGAGCTTGCTCGCGATGGAGTGTCAGTCGACATTACAGTGGCTGACACACCTTCGCGAGCAAGCTCGCTCCTACAAGTGGCGGTGTTTCTGGCACAAAAAAGGGGCGCATTCGATGCGCCCCTTTTTTGTTGCTTTCAGTCGGTCAGAACGCCGGCACCACCGCGCCTTTGTACTTCTCGAGAATGAAGGCTTTTACTTCCGGGCTGTGCAGGGCAGTAACCAGTTTCTTCATCGCATCGCTGTCCTTGTCGTCCGAACGGGCAACCAGGATGTTCACGTACGGCGAGTCGCTGCCTTCGATCACCAGCGCATCTTTGGCCGGATCGAGCTTGGCTTCCAGCGCGTAGTTGGTGTTGATCAGCGCCAGGTCGACTTGGGTAAGCACGCGCGGGATGGTCGCGGCTTCCAGCTCACGGATTTTCAGATCCTTGGTGTTCTCGGTGATGTCCTTCACGGTCGACAGGATGTTGTTCGAATCCTTCAACTTGATCAGGCCGGCCTTGGCCATCAGCAACAGTGCGCGGCCGCCGTTGGTGGCATCGTTCGGGATGACCACGTTGGCACCGCCAGGCAGCTCGGCGAGGGTCTTGTACTTGCTGGAGTAAGCGCCCAGGGGTTCCAGATGCACGCCAGCCACGGAAACCAGCTGGGTACCCTTGGCCTTGTTGAACTCATCCAGGTACGGCTGGTGCTGGAAGAAGTTGGCGTCCAGGCGCTTTTCCGCGACCTGTACGTTCGGCTGGATGTAGTCGGTGAAGACTTTGACCTTCAGGTCCACACCTTCTTTGGCCAGGGCTGGCTTCACGAATTCGAGGATCTCGGCGTGTGGCACCGGGGTGGCCGCGACGGTCAGGGTTTCAGCGTGGGCAGAGAACGCGGCAACGGCCGCGAAGGCCACGAGTAGTTTTTTCATTCAGCTAACTCCTTGTGCGGCGCCGACTTGCGGCGCCTGCCAGCGAATGGCCGGCTCATGTCTTATTTACGGGAGAAATGCACAACCAGTTTGTCGCCAACGGTTTGCAGTACCTGGACCAGAACCAGCAGCAACACCACTGTCACCACCATCACATCGGTCTGGAAACGCTGATAACCGAAGCGGATCGCCAGGTCACCCAGACCACCGGCGCCCACGACACCGGCCATCGCTGTGTAGGACACCAGTGTAATGGCTGTCACCGTAATCGCCGCGAAGATGCCCGGACGAGCCTCCGGCAGCAAGGCATTGGTGATGATCTGCCGTGTGGTTGCACCCATGGCCTGGGTCGCTTCGATGATGCCGCGATCCACTTCACGCAGGGCGGTTTCCACCAGACGGGCGAAGAACGGCGTGGCACCCACCACCAGCGGCGGGATCGCCCCCGCGACACCGAGGGACGTGCCGGTGATCAACACGGTGAACGGAATCATTACGATCAACAGGATGATGAACGGCAGAGAACGCAGAATGTTCACCACCAGCGACAACATCGCGTAGACGCCTTTGGCTTCCAGCAACTGGCGCGGGCTGCACAAGAACAGCAGCACGCCCAGCGGCAGGCCGAGCAGCACGGTGAACAACAGCGAACCGCCAAGCATCAGCAAGGTGTCGCCAGTGGCCAGCCAGATTTCGAACCAGTCGATATTGGCGAAGAAACTTGTCAGGGCTTCCATTAGCGCAGCACCTCCATGTGAACGTCGGCTGCGGTGAAGCGGGCGAACGCCGCTTCCATGTCACCGCCAGTGACGGCCAGGGTCAGTTGCCCGTAAGGGATGTCTTTGATGCGGTCGATGCGACCGGCCAGGATGCTGTAGTCCACACCGGTTTCCCGGGCGACGGTGCCCAGCAACGGCGCGTAGGTCGCTTCGCCCTGGAAGGTCAGGCGCAAGATGCGCCCCGGTACGTGAGCGAAGTCGTCACGCTGTTCGTTTTCGTCGATCTGCTCGTCTTCCTGCACGAAGCGCTTGGTGGTCGGGTGCTTCGGATGCAGGAACACCTCGGCCACCGAGCCTTGCTCGACGATCACGCCGGCGTCCATCACCGCGACCTGGTCGCAGACCCGGCGGATCACGTCCATCTCGTGGGTGATCAACACGATGGTCAGTTTCAGCTCACGATTGATCTCGGCCAGCAATTGCAGAACCGATGCGGTGGTCTGCGGGTCGAGGGCGCTGGTGGCTTCATCGCACAGCAAAATTTTCGGCTTGGTCGCCAGGGCGCGGGCAATGCCGACACGCTGCTTCTGCCCGCCGGACAATTGCGCCGGGTACTTTTTCGCGTGGTCGGACAAGCCGACCCGTGCCAGCAACTCGGCCACGCGGGAGTCGATCTCGCTGCGCGACAGCTCGCCGGCCAGGGTCAGTGGCAGCGCGACGTTGTCGGCGACGGTCTTGGAGGCCAGCAGGTTGAAGTGCTGGAAAATCATCCCGACCTGCTGACGGAAACGTCGCAGGCCGTTGGCGTCGAGAGCGGTGACTTCTTCACCGTCGACGGTGATCTTGCCGCCACTGGCGTTTTCCAGGCGATTGATCAGACGCAGCAGGGTACTTTTTCCTGCACCGGAATGACCGATCAAGCCAAAAACCTGCCCGTTCTCAATCGTCAGACTGGTCGGATGCAGGGCGGGGATTTCCTTACCGGCGACGCGGTAGGTTTTGTGGACGTTTTGAAACTCGATCACGTAGCGAACCTTGTGGGGCGCGTTAGAAAAGGATCAGCGGTTAGCCGGGCGCGCATTTTAGCCTGTCCGTATAGAGGTTCTTAGCATTTATTTCGCATTTGTCCTGTCATTTGGCAATAACGCGATCAAAGGTCAGAAAAAAGTAACGGCTAAATTTGGGGGAGGGGAGGCGAAGGCTAAGGCGATTCCGGTCGGAAAATCTGCGGAGCTAGAGCGACCGCCATCGCGAGCAAGCTCGCTCCCACAGTAGAGAAGTGCTGGTCACAAAAGGTGTGTGCAACCCGAAACCCTGTGGGAGCGAGCTTGCTCCGGGCGGCGCTCCGACGATGTTTTTAAGATTTGCGAGGCGTCAGAACCATCTGTGCCGGAACACTGCGCAAAATCTGCCGCTCCAGCTTCAGATCAAACTCAGGATCGAGCTTGTTCACCCGTTTAGTCAGCAAATTAGCCAGCCAAGGGTAATCGTTGGTGCGCGGCGCCTGAATGCTCACGTCGCACTGAAAATTCACCACATCGGCGGCGATGGCATCCAGCTGGCGACGCAGTTTGCCCATATCGTTGATGTTCAGCGCGACTGTGGTGCTTTCAGCCGTCAGATCGATCACCTTGGCTTTGGGCTTGGCTTCGGCAGCCTTGAGGGCGGCTTCGGCCTTTTCCAGCTCGGCCTTGCGCGCCTCGGCAATCGAGCCGTTGACTCCGCCGGTCAATGCCGGAGCCTTGGGCATCAACGCGCGGGCACGGCTCAGGGCGGTCGCTGCGGCATCCACGTCACCCTTTTGCAGCACGATCTGGCTGCGGCGCAGGTAGGCTTCGGCCAGTTGCCGCTGGTATTGCTCAAGGGACGCATCGTTGGGCGATTCGGCCTGCAAGGCTGCCAACTGGTCTTCGGCGGTGGCCAGTTCATCGCTGGCGATGTTTTGTTCCAGCTGTACGATGGCCGTGGCCCGTGCATCGGCGGCCTCGGTGGCCGCCGGTGGCGTGCTTTGGCAGGCGCCCAGCAGCAAAGAAAATGCGACAAGGAGCAGATAACGGGAGGCGAACGACTTCATTCCTGCGACTCTCTATTTGCGCAAAAAACGAGCAAGTCTACACCCCTCGACGGGGCAGAACAAAACTCAGCAGAAACAGCACGGCGGCCGTGACTACAATTGACGGGCCGGCCGGGGTGTCCTTGAACCAGGACAGCGCCAGCCCGCCACACACGGCGAGTATGCCCAGCAAGCTCGCGCCCAGTGCCATCTGTTCCGGCGAGCGGGCGTGACGTTGTGCCGCAGCGGCCGGGATGATCAGTAATGAAGTGATCAGCAATACGCCGACGATTTTCATCGCCACGGCAATCACCACGGCGATCAACAGCATCAGGGCCAGGCGCAATCCCGCCACGGGCAAACCTTCGACCCTGGCCAGTTCTTCATGCACAGTGATCGCCAGCAATGGGCGCCACAACGCAACCAGCAAGACCAGTACCGCAGCGCTACCGCCCAGGATCCAGGCTAGATCGGTCGGACTGATCGCCAGCAGGTCGCCGAACAGATAGGCCATCAGGTCGATCCGCACTTCGTGCATGAAGCTTAGTACCACCAGGCCCAGGGAGAGCGTGCTGGGTGCAAGAATTCCCAGAAGTGTGTCGGATGCCAGTGGCTGGCGTTGTTGCAAAGTCACCAGCAACACCGCCAACAGCAAGCAGCCAACGGTCACGGCAACGGTCGGGCTGACATCCAGCAGGAAGCCCAGGGCCACACCGAGCAATGCGGCGTGGGACAGGGTATCGCCGAAATAGGCCATGCGCCGCCAGACCACGAAAGACCCCAACGGGCCTGCGACGACGGCCAGGGCCAAGCCTGCAAGCAGGGCGTAGAGCAGAAAATCAGCCATGTTTGCAGCTATCTCCGTGTACATGGGGTTGGCCCGACGCGGGCGCCTTGACCACCGAGCCATGCAGGTCGTGGGCGTGGTCGTGATGGTGGTGATAAATCGCCAGGCTTTGTGCGTTCTTTCCGAACAGCTCGACGAAAGCCGGATCGCCGCTGACCTGCTCGGGATGGCCGGAACAGCAGACGTGACGATTGAGACAAACCACCTGGTCCGTGGTGCTCATCACCAGATGCAAATCGTGGGAGACCATCAGCACGCCACAACCGTGACGGTCACGCAGGCGGGTGATCAGGCTGTACAGCTCAGCCTGGCCGGCCACGTCGACACCCTGTACCGGTTCGTCGAGTACCAGCAGTTCCGGTTCGCGCAACAAGGCACGGGCCAGCAACACGCGTTGCATTTCGCCACCGGAAACGCTTTGCACCGGGCTGTCGATTACCTGTTCGGCACCGACTTCCTTGAGTGCCGCCAAGGCCATCGCACGGTCCACGCCCGGCACCAGACGCAAGAAACGCAGGACCGACAGCGGGAGGGTCGGATCGACGTGAAGTTTTTGCGGCATGTAACCAACCCGCAGTTTCGGCTTGCGCCAGACGCTGCCGCTGTCTGGTTTCAACAGGCCGAGCACGGCACGCACCAGTGTGGTTTTGCCGGCGCCGTTGGGGCCGATCAGGGTCACGATCTGCCCCGGTTCGACACTCAGCTCGATGTTGTCCAGCACCGGTTGCCCGGCGAACGTGACCGCAACCTGCTCAAGACGAATCAGCGCGTTGCTCATCAAGCCCCCTGGCAACCCGAGCAGAGACCGATCACTTCGACGGTCTGGCCTTCGACGATAAACCCGACATCCCTGGCACTGGCGATGATCGCGTCGCTGATGGATTTTTGCTCAAGTTCGATCGCGGCGTGGCACATGCGGCAGATCAGGAACTGACCCTGGTGAGCATGTTCCGGGTGATTGCAGCCGATGAAGGCGTTGAGCGAGGAAATCCGATGGACCAGGCCGTTTTCCAGCAGGAAATCCAGCGCGCGATACACCGTCGGCGGCGCGGCGCGGCGGCCGTCCTGCTCGCTGAGGACCGCGAGAATGTCGTAGGCGCCCAGGGGCTTGTGGCTTTGCCACACCAGTTCCAGCACCCGCCGGCGCAATGCGGTCAGGCGCAGGCCTTGACGTGCGCACAGGGCATCGGCCTCGGACAAAGCGCTGTGAACGCAATGTGAGTGGTCGTGGGGGCGGCTGGCAATCGGTGTTTTTAGCATGAGCGGCGACGAGTTTTGTGAGAGACGTTATTATGTTACCCGTTCTCGCCTCTTCGAGTGGTCATCGTGTCCCGACTTTTTTCTATCTTTGTCGCATTTATCGCAAGTTTTCTGCTGATCGGTTCGGCGCAGGCCGAGGTCAAGGTCCTTACCAGCATCAAGCCTCTGCAGTTGATCGCCGCAGCGGTGCAGGACGGTGTGGCGATTCCTGAAGTTTTGCTGCCACCGGGTGCCTCGCCGCATAACTATGCGTTGCGCCCTTCCGACGTACGTAAGGTGCAATCGGTGGACCTGCTGTACTGGATCGGCCCGGACATGGAAGGTTTTCTGCCACGCGTGCTCAATGGTCGTGCGCTGCCCAGCGTCGCCGTGCAGGACTTGCCAGGTATGAAGCTGCGCCGCTTTGCCGAAGATAGCCACTCCCACGCCGAAGAAGCCGACGAACATGACCACGATCACCGTCCTGGCAGCCTGGATGCACACCTGTGGTTGTCGCCGGTTAACGCCCAGGTCATCGCCACGAAAATGGCCGCTGACCTGAGTGCCGCCGATCCTGACAATGCCGCGCGCTATCAACGCAATCTGAAAGCCTTCGACGAGCGCCTCGATGCGTTGGATGCGCGCCTGAAGAAACGCCTGGCCGATGTTCAGGGCAAACCCTACTTCGTGTTCCACGAAGCTTTCGACTACTTCGAAGATGCCTACGGCCTCAAGCACGCGGGTGTGTTCAGCGTCGCGGCCGAAGTGCAGCCCGGTGCCCAGCATGTCGCGGCGATGCGCGCGCGTTTGCAGGAAGTCGGCAAGACCTGCGTGTTTAGCGAACCGCCGCTGCGTCCGCGCCTGGCGGAAACCCTGGTGGCGGGTTTGCCGGTGAAGCTGGCTGAACTGGATGCGCTGGGCGGGTACACGCCGGCGACTGCCCAGGGCTATGAGCAGGTGCTGGAGAAATTGGGGAATGATCTGGCGGGGTGCCTGGAGTCGTTGTAACCGACACCAAACCCTGTGGGAGCAAGCTCGCTCCCACAGGTCAAAGCCTTTAAAGGGCGAAAGGCAACGGCGTATTGACCGTCTGCCGCTGCGCCAGGCGCAACTGGAACTCCATCGGATCGTGAATCAGCACATCCTGCCCGGCGAACGCCTGCGCCGCGATCAAGCGTGACAACCAGAACCGTACGCAAGCCACCCGCAGCATGGTCGGCCACAACTCGGCTTCGGCAGCGGTGAACGGTCGCAAGGCCGCGTAAGCACCCAACAAGGCCCGCGCTCGCGGTCCATCGATCACGCCATCGTCGTCCGAGCACCAGTCGTTCAAGGCAATCGCCACGTCGTAGAGCATCGGCCCGGAGCAGGCGTTGTAGAAATCGATCAGCCCGGTCAGGTGTGTGCCTTCGAACATCGCGTTGTCGCGGAACAGGTCGGCGTGAATGTTCGCCCGCGGCAGTGCCAGGATTTTTTCTTTCTGCCGGGTGATTTCTTCCAGTGCCCGCTGCAGCAGGTCTTTCTGCTCGGCACCGAGGTGCGACAAAAACTGCGTACCCTCTTCCAGCATCCAGTCCAGACCGCGATCGGTTTTGCGCTTGATCATGTTGGCCTGGGTCGCCAGGTGCAGATGGCCGAGCAACCCACCGACCTGCGCGCAATGTTGCGCGTTGGCTTGCTTGATGTGCTTGCCGGCCAGGCGCGGTTGCAGCAATGCAGGTTTGCCCGCCAGTTCGCGCAAGGCCACGCCGTCGGTGGTGCGCAAGGCGTAAGGCACCGGCAGGTCGGCGCCGTGCAGCACGTCGAGCAACTCGATGAAGAACGGCATTTCCTGAACCGGACCGCGCTCGACCAGGGTCAGGACAAATTCGCCCTGCTCCAGGCTGATAAAGAAATTGGTGTTTTCGCTACCGGCGGCAATCCCCTGGAAATCAAGCAGGCGGCCGAGGCCATAAGGGGCGAGAAAAGCTTCCAGCTCGGGCCGAGCCAGGGGGGTGAACACAGACATGTTTAAACTGCCAGTACGGGCGCTGCTGTTGAGCCAGCGCCGATTAAAGTTAAGGACGACTTACCACTTAAAAATTTCCCACGCCGGAATCAGCATATCCGGGTAATCAGAGCGGATGAAGTTACCTTCTGATCCGTCGGCGCGTACCAGGAAATACGGCTTGCCGCCTTTGGGCGTGACTTTGATCGCATACAGAAAGCCGTTTTGGCGGTATTCCTGGATGAGCTTGTCCCCTTCCGTGCGGATCGTGACATCTGGCTCCGGTGTCGGCGCATCGTCCGCCGCCATGACGGCCAATGGGGCGATTGCAAACAAGCCAGCCAGCAACAGGCGATTTGGTGTGCGCATGATAACCTTGTCCCTTTGTCGTCAACGGTCCCGCTATTCTAGCGCCGGACCCGCCGAAAAGGTTGATCCTGCTCATGAGCCAAGCCCCCCTCGTCCTGGTGGACGGTTCTTCTTACCTGTACCGCGCCTTTCACGCGCTGCCGCCGCTGACCACGTCCAAAGGCCTGCCGACCGGCGCGGTCAAGGGCGTGTTGAACATGCTCAAGAGCCTGCGCAAGCAATATCCGGACAGTCCGTTCGCCGTGGTGTTCGACGCCAAGGGTGGGACTTTTCGCGATGACATGTACGCCGAATACAAGGCCAACCGTCCGAGCATGCCTGACGATATGCGCGTACAGATCGAGCCGCTGCACCAGAGCGTGATCGCCCTGGGCTTCCCATTGCTGTGTGTCGAAGGCGTCGAGGCCGATGACGTAATCGGCACTCTCGCCCGCAGTAGCGCGGCGGCGGATCGTCCGGTGATCATCTCCACCGGTGACAAGGACATGGCGCAACTGGTCGACGGCCACATTACCTTGGTCAACACCATGACCGGTAGCAGCATGGACGTGGAGGGCGTGAAGGAGAAATTCGGCGTCGCTCCCGAACAGATCATCGATTATCTGGCGCTCATGGGCGATTCTTCCGACAACATTCCGGGCGTTCCGGGTATCGGCCCGAAGACGGCTTCAGGCCTGCTGGTCGGTGTGAACGGCGGCCTGACCGAGCTCTATGCAAAGCTTGACATCGTGCCGACCCTGCCGATTCGCGGCGCCAAGACCTTGCCGGCCAAGCTCGAAGAGCACAAGGAAATGGCCTTCCTTTCGTATCAACTGGCGACCATCAAGGTTGACGTGCCGCTGGATATTGGCCTCGACGACTTGCAAATGGGCGAGGAAGATCAGGCGAAACTCTACGAGTTGTACAGCCTGCTGGAGTTCAAGAGTTGGCTGAACGACCTTGATCGCGACGCCAAACGCCTGGAACTGAGCGCTGCCGCCGAGCCTGCGCCGGCCGCCGATCTGTTCAGCGAATCAGAGGCCGAAGCACCGGCCGCCCCTGCTGAAGCCGCCTATGAAACCATTCTCGATCAGGCGCGGTTCAATGCCTGGCTGGAAAAACTGAACAACGCCAAGCTGTTTGCCTTCGACACCGAAACCACCGGCATCGACGCGCAGCAGGCACAACTGGTGGGCCTGTCGTTCGCGGTTCAGGCTAACGAAGCGGCCTACATCCCGTTGACCCATTCCTACATCGGCGTGCCGCAGCAGCTGGATCGTGACACGGTCCTGCGCGCGCTCAAGCCGATTCTGGAAGACCCGAACAAGCTCAAGGTCGGCCAGCACGCCAAGTTCGACATGAACATCCTGGCCAACTGCGCCATCGGCGGTGATCAGGACAACGGCATCACCGTGCGCGGCATCGCCTTCGACACCATGCTTGAGTCCTACGTGCTCAACTCCACGGCCACGCGCCATGACATGGACAGCCTCGCGCAGAAGTATCTGGACCACACCACGGTGAGCTTCCAGGACATCGCCGGCAAAGGCGTGAAACAGCTGACGTTCGATCAGATCGCCCTGGAGCAGGCCGGGCCTTACGCCGCCGAAGATGCGGATATCACCTTGCGTCTGCACCAGACCCTGTTCGAAAAGCTCTCGGCCATTCCGAGCCTGGCCAGCGTACTGACTGACATTGAAATTCCGTTGGTGCCGGTGCTGGCGCGTATCGAGCGCCAAGGCGCATTCGTCGACGCCGCCTTGCTGGGCGTGCAAAGCATCGAACTGGGCGACAAGATGGTAGCGCTGGAGCGTGAGGCCTTCGAGATTGCCGGCGAGGAATTCAACCTCGGTTCGCCCAAGCAACTTGGCGTGATCCTTTACGAGAAGCTTGGCCTGCCGGTATTGAAGAAAACCGCCAAGGGCCAGCCGTCCACTGCCGAAGAAGTGCTGGCCAAACTGGCGGAAGACGACTATCGATTGCCCAAGGTGCTCATGGAATACCGCACCATGAGCAAGCTGAAAAGCACCTACACCGATCGACTGCCGGAGCAGATCAACCCGCGTACCGGGCGGATCCATACCTCGTATCATCAGGCTGTGGCATCCACCGGGCGCCTGTCCTCCAGCGATCCAAATCTGCAGAACATTCCCGTGCGCACCGCCGAAGGGCGTCGCATCCGCCAGGCCTTCGTGGCCCCGACCGGTTACAAGCTGCTGGCGGCGGACTACTCGCAGATCGAGTTACGGATCATGGCGCATCTGTCCCGGGATGAAGGGCTGATGAACGCCTTCCGCCACAATCTTGACGTGCACACCGCGACCGCCGCGGAAGTGTTCAAGGTCGAACTGGCCGACGTGACCTCCGACCAGCGCCGTAGCGCCAAGGCGATCAACTTCGGCCTGATCTATGGCATGGGTGCGCAGAAGCTCGGCAAGGACATCGGCGTCGACACCAAGACCGCCAAGGCCTACATCGATACGTACTTCGCCCGATACCCCGGCGTTCGCCAGTACATGGACCGCACGCGCGCCCAGGCCGCCGAGCAAGGTTATGTCGAGACGTTCTTCGGCCGTCGCCTGTACCTGCCGGATATCAATTCCAACAAGCCGCAGGAACGTGCCGCCGCCGAACGCACGGCGATCAACGCCCCGATGCAAGGCACCGCTGCGGACATCATCAAGAAAGCCATGGTCGCGGTGGATAACTGGCTGACCGCGTCTGGCCTTGACGCCAAAGTCATCTTGCAGGTGCACGATGAACTGGTGCTTGAGGTGCGAGAAGACCTGGTCGACCAGGTTCGCGATGAAATTCGCGTGCACATGAGCGAAGCCGCGAAACTGGATGTGCCGTTGCTGGTCGAAGTGGGTGTTGGAAATAACTGGGATGAGGCTCACTGAGCCTTCCTGTAGGAGCGAGCTTGCTCGCGATGGAATCTCAGTCGAAATCGATGTGTCTGACACTCCATCGCGAGCAAGCTCGCTCCTACAGAAAAATGTCGTGTTCTGCTGCGGCATAGTGCCGCGGCAGAAGGGCGCAAATCGCATGGTCCGGAAAATTATCAGAGTTATTCCAAAGCCATTTGAAAAAAATCTGAACTAATCTTGCGAACCACCACTCAGAGTTACTGAATGGCTGGTGAAGCCCTTCGATGCTCCTATGTTGTGTTAAGTGTTGGCAGATATCTGGACCCCGCCCTAGCGGTCTAGAGCTTGAACCCCGGAACTTCCCCCTCCCCATAGAAGTCCGGGGTTTTTTTTGCCCGCAGAAAACTGCCTGGGGGACGTCCCAGACAGTTTTCGTGGCTTACTGGGCTTCTACCTCGGCACCCTTGTCCGCCAGTTCCATCCAGCCTGCCAGCACTGTGTAGGCATCTTCCAGGCCCATACGTTTTGGGGCCGAGAACAGCTGAATTGTCACGAGATCGCCCCAGCCCTTGCGGATTTCCGCCTGAACCTTGAGCAGCGTGTTCTTGGCTGCGCCATAGGTCAGCTTGTCCGCTTTGGTCAGCAGAATGTGCATCGGCATGCCGGCAGCCACGGCCCAGTCGAGCATCAGCAGGTCGAAATCGGTCATCGGATGGCGGATGTCCATCATCAGGATCAGACCTTTCAAACTCTCGCGCCCACCCAGGTACGCCTCCAGGTGACGCTGCCAGTGTTGCTTGAGCGGGATCGGTACTTTTGCATAACCGTAGCCCGGCAGGTCGACCAGACGGCGTTCATCGTCTAGCTTGAAGAAGTTCAACAGCTGTGTGCGCCCCGGGGTTTTCGAGGTGCGCGCCAGGCTGGCATGAGTCAGGGTGTTCAAGGCACTCGACTTGCCGGCGTTGGAACGCCCGGCGAAGGCGACTTCGAAGCCCTCGTCATCCGGACATTGGTCGACTTTGGCGGCGCTGAGCATGAAGGTGGACTGTTGGCACAGACCGAGGATGGGATTCTTGAGTTGCATGGGATTTCCGATGTGGGCGGCGCCAGGAATGGGCGCGGCAAGCAGTGTCGCTTCCGTTTCAGTGACGCCAGTATATAATGCCGCAGATTTTGTGTGCGCTTTGTCCCAGCGTAGGATGAAGTTCACGAGAGCGACAGACCTTGATTGCGCACTAGAACGCAGCTCGCTCTCAACCCTGAAAGGTCGTTTTATGACGAAATGGCTGCTAGCTGCCGGTGTCTTGATGCCGCTTTACAGCGCTCAGGCTACACAGGATCCGGAAGCTGTGTACAACCGTGTTTGTGGTGCCTGTCATTCCGGCCAACTCCCCATGGCGCCGAAAAAAGGCGATCAGGAAGCTTGGACGCCGAGGTTGGCGAAAGGTATGGAGACGCTGGTGCAACACGTGACCCAGGGTTTCAAGGCGATGCCGCCGCGTGGTTTGTGCATGGACTGCAGTGCCGAGGATTACCAAGCCATCATCCTTTGGATGAGCGAGTAAGCCCGGTCCATAACTCTTAACCCTTAGCCGTAGTTGGATTAGCTGATGAACAAATTGATCGTGAGTCTGCTGTTGACCGTGGGCATCTCCGGCATGGCCCATGCTGCAGGTGAGCCAGTAAAACCTGGTGACAAAGCAGCTGGCCAGGCAAAAGCCGCCGTATGTGGCGCCTGCCACGGTCCGGATGGCAACAGCATGGCGCCAAATTTTCCGAAACTGGCGGGTCAGGGTGAACGCTACCTGACCAAGCAATTGCTCGACATCAAGTCGGGCAAGCGCACCGTACTGGAAATGACCGGCCTGCTGACCAACCTGAGCGATCAGGATCTGGCGGACATCGCCGCCTACTTCGCCAGCCAGAAAGGCAGCGTCGGGGCCGCCGACGAGAAGCTGGTCAAGCGCGGCGAGAATTTGTTCCGTGGCGGTGACATGGCCAAGGGCCTGCCAGCCTGCACCGGCTGCCACTCGCCAAATGGCGCAGGTAACGCGGCTGCCGGCTTCCCGCACCTGGGTGGCCAGCACGCTCAATACGTCGCCAAGCAACTGACCGATTTCCGCAAGGAAGACGGTGGCCGCACCAACGATGGCGATGCCAAAACCATGCAGACCATCGCCAAGCGGCTGAGCGACGAAGACATCGCCGCGGTCTCCAGCTACATTCAAGGCCTGCACTAAGGCCGGCGGTTCGGGCGTTGGACTGGGTGCTTATCGCCTGCAATGTTAACGCTCGATTAATCCGTTGCAACGAGTATAAAAAGGGTGGCTTTGGCCGCCCTTTTTTGTGGCCGCTGCCGTTACACTACAGAACTCAAGCCCGTCAGGATCTGTCTGAAAACAAGTCGCGCGAGGCGATAAAATTTGTCCAGGAGTAAAGCATGCGTAATCTGATCATCAGCGCCGTTTTTGCCGCTGCCAGCCTGTTCGGCATGACTGCCCAGGCCGCTGAAGCCCCCGCCGCACCTTTTGTCGAGCTGAGCAATCCGGTTCCGGTCGCCGTGCCTGGCAAGATCGAAGTGGTTGAGCTGTTCTGGTACGGCTGCCCGCATTGCTACGCCTTCGAGCCGGTGATCAATCCGTGGGTCGAGAAGCTGCCTACGGACGTGAACTTCGTGCGCATCCCAGCCATGTTCGGTGGCGCGTGGGATGCTCACGGCCAGATGTTCCTGACCCTTGAAGCCATGGGTGTCGAGCACAACGTTCACGCCGCGGTATTCAACGCGATTCAGAAAGAACACAAGAAACTGACCGACAAGGATGACATGGCCGACTTCCTCGCTACCCAAGGCGTGGACAAGGACAAGTTCCTGGCCACCTTCGATTCGTTCGCCATCAAGGGCCAGATCAATAAGGCTAAAGAGCTGGCGAAGAAGTACGAAATCTCCGGCGTTCCAACCATGATCGTCAACGGCAAGTACCGCTTTGACGTGGGCTCCGCCGGCGGTGCCGAACAGGCCCTGCAACTGGCCGACAAACTGATCGACAAAGAGCGAGCGGCTAACAAGGCTGCCGTCAACTAAGGGCAGTCACTGCCATGCGCCGATGGGGTACTGAACGCATCGTTGGCCTGCATGATCCGCGGGTCAACGAGCATCATCTGGAGTCCACGGGCCTGCCCGCAGACAGTCGTCTGCGCTTGCTCAGTTTCAATATCCAGGTCGGCATCAGTACCGAGCGCTATCGGCATTACCTGACCCGGGGCTGGCAGCATCTGTTGCCGCACACCGGGCGAGCCGACAATCTGCAGAAAATCGGCAATCTGCTGGGCGACTTCGATCTGGTCGCCTTGCAGGAAGCCGATGGCGGCAGCCTGCGATCAGGCTACGTCAATCAAGTCGAACACCTGGCCCAGCTCGGCGCCTTTCCCTACTGGTATCAACAACTCAATCGCAATCTCGGTCGCCTGGCCCAGCACAGCAATGGCGTGCTCAGCCGATTGCGCCCGTGGGCCATTGAAGATCATCCGTTGCCGGGGCCAAAGGGGCGCGGAGCCATTCTGGTAAGGTTCGGCGAAGGCCCGGAAGCGCTGGTAGTGGTGATGATGCACCTGGCGTTGGGCGCCCGGGCGCGCAGCCTGCAACTGGCCTACATCCGCGAGTTGATTGGCGAATACAAACACCAGGTACTGATGGGCGACATGAACACCCATGCCAGTGACCTTCTGCAAAACTCCGCGTTGCGCGATCTCGGTCTGCTTGCGCCGCAAATGGAGGCGACATTTCCCAGCTGGCGCCCACAGCGCTGCCTGGACCATATCCTGCTGAGCCCGAGCCTGACCCTGGAAAAAGTCGAGGTGTTGGCACAGCCCATTTCCGATCACCTGCCGGTCGCGGTAGAAATTCGTCTGCCGGGTTCGCTCACGGCCGATGCATTGCCCGCGTTGAGTCCTGCCCTTCGCGGATCCCATGAATGAGCGACGAAGCACAGCGCTGGAAAGAGAAATACCTCAAAAGCATCGAACAACAGGAAAAGCTCGAACGTCGCTGGGACGCGCGGCTCGACTTGCTGCGCCGTGGGCTGGTGCGCAGTACCCTGGCGGCGGAAGGGACTGACCGCGCAGTTGACCAATGCATGAAGGAAATGCGTGAGGTCGTGCGCACCGATGACATGGACGCCGGCCTGGCCGCCCTGATTCCACGCCTGGAAAAAGCCGTGCTCGACTCCGAGCAGCGTCGGGAAACCCGGATCAACCAGACCAGTGCCGCCCTGAATGCGCTGGTCACTCAGTTGCAAACATTGCCGCTGCCACGGGATGTGAGCCGGCCACTCAAGACTTTCGCCAGGCAACTGGATGCGCGGGTCAGTCAGGCACGTGAGATACCGTTGTTGCTCAGCGAGCTGAGTGGCTTGCAAGGCAAGGCCTTGAACCAGCTGGAGACCCCGACGGAGCACGGTCGGCCGGGCTTGCTGCAGCGGTTGTTCGGCGGTCGTGAAGCGGAGGAGATGGTGGCCACAACGGCTACTTCTCCTGTCCAGGCCTCAGCCTCGCAGTTGGTATCAGCGCCGGCTGCCCCTGTAGCTGAGAACCCTGCGGCGATTATCGAGTCGACCCCGGTCGTGGTAGAGCCGGCAATCTGCGAGGTGCCCGCTGCTGAGCGAGCTGAAGACACCTGCGCACCGACCGAGCCAGCCGTGGCTGCGCCTGCTCCGGCAGTCGTGGCAGAAATCGAATCGGCCGAGCAACCGACCCCGGAAACCGTCGCGGCGCCCCCTGAGTGGGAAACAAACCCTGACGAGCTGACCGCGCAAGCATCGCCAGATAACGTGCCCTTACCTCCGACTCCGACAGTGGATGTGGCCGTCGTCGATCAGGCGCCATCCGAACACGACATTCTCTACGCACTCCCGGACTCCCCCGAGCCCTCCTACAGCTCGGTGGCCAGTCACATCGAAGACACGCTGCTGGGGCTGCTCGACGACCTGACATTGCCCGAGCGTCATCGCCCGCAAGCCGAATCCATGCGCGATCGTCTGAAGAACGGTCTGAACTGGTACGAATTGCTGCCGATCCTCGACGATTTCGCCACGTTGATGCTGGCCATTACCGACAGCGGCCAGCATGAGTTCGAAGCCTATCTGCAACGACTGAACGAGCGCCTCGAATCGTTCCAGAGCAACTTGCAGGCCGCCACCGCAGGACACGCCGACAATCGGTCGGCCGCGCGGCAGATGGACACGCAGATCCGCGAACAGGTCGATGGCTTGCAAAGCAGCATGCAGGAAGCCGCGGACCTGGAAGATCTCAAGCACGTCCTGGAAAACCATCTCGAAGGCTTGCTGGGTACCATGGACCAGCACCAGAAACAGCGCGATGAGCGCGAGCAAGAGGTCGGCGCGCGCCTGCACAGCCTGGCCGAGCGCGTCGCCCATATGGAGCAGGAGGCCCAGGGTTACCGCGAGCACCTTGAAGAGCAACGTCAGAAGGCATTGGTCGACCCGTTGACCGGGCTGCCCAACCGCGCGGCCTGGAGCGAGCGCCTGGATCATGAAGTCAAACAATGGCAGCAACATGGCAACACGCTGCTGCTGGCCATGCTCGACCTCGATCATTTCAAGCGCATCAACGATAACTACGGGCACCTGGCAGGTGACAAAGTGTTGAAAATCATCGCCAGCGTGTTGCGCAAGCGTCTGCGCGGGACGGATTTCATTGCCCGGTTTGGCGGCGAAGAGTTTGTACTGTTGATGCCAGCCACAGTGCCGGCGGCGGGACTGAAGTTGCTGGAAAGCTTGCGTGCCTCCATTGAGGCCTGCCCGTTCCACTTCAAGGGAGAGCCGGTGACCATCACCGTGTCTATCGGAATGACGGCGTTCAGGTCGGGTGAGCATGGCGATCAAGCGCTTAAAAGAGCCGATCAGGCACTGTATCGCGCAAAAAATGCAGGCCGAAACCGGGTGGAACCGGGCTGAGTATCATTTGTTCTATTTTGTTTAATTCGATGCGATTGCCGTCAGTCCGCAAGGCATTACGTTACACTGTTGCATTATTGTCTTGTGTGTACTGCCTTCCGCCATGAAATATTTTGCTCTGATCGTGTCACTGATAATGCTGGCCGGCTGTACCAGCGGTCCCCGTTATGACACCAGCCACCCATCGGCCAATTACGATAGCCGCGTGCAATTTGTGGTGGTGCATTACACCAATGCCTCGCTGGAGCGTTCGTTGCAATTGCTGACCCACGGTGAAGTCAGCAGCCATTACCTGATCGGCGACGACAAGGGCGCCACCATCTATAAGCTGATGGATGAAAATGTGCGGGCCTGGCACGCCGGGGAGAGCGAGTGGAATGGCCGGACCTGGCTGAATTCCAGTTCCATCGGTATCGAAATCGTCAATCCAGGGTTCAAGGACACCCCGACTGGACGCGTGTGGTATCCCTACACCGAGGATCAGGTCCAGTCGTTGATCGTGTTGCTCAAGGACATCAGCAAGCGTCATGGCATAAGGCCGCGCGACATCGTTGGCCATAGCGATATTGCACCGTTTCGCAAGCTGGACCCGGGGCCGCTGTTCCCCTGGAAGCGTCTGGCCGCCGAAGGCTTGGGCATTTGGCCGAACGAACAGTCGGTGGCGCGCCAGCAAATGCAGTTCGCCGAACAGTTGCCGAGCATCAGCTGGTTTCAGGCGCAATTGGCCCACCTGGGTTATGCCTCGCCACAAACCGGCGAGCTCGATGTCGCGACACGACATGTGATAGCGGCATTCCAGATGCATTTTCGCCCGGCGCGCTTCGATGGCACTCCGGATGCGCAAACTGCAGCAATTCTTTTGGTGTTGAATCAGACAAAATAATGACGCCCGCCCGACGGTCCGGGCGTTTTCCCAATCAGCAGCTATAACTCATTGGTAATCCTTCGGATATTCCACAATGACTGCTGCTCGAGAGACCTTCCGTAGTTGGTTCCATCGCCCCTGGTTCCTGGGGCTGATGTCTACTGCCCTGAGCGCAACGTTATTGATGGCCGGCAGCCTGTTCGTCGCCATACACCAGGTCGAGCAAAACGAAAGCGAAGAAATGAATGCTCAGGGTGAACGCTTTCTCGCCCGCCTGGAACAGCTCTTCGGGCAACTGCGTGAAAGCCTTGACGATCTTGAAGCGCAACCGTTGCGCGGTTGCGATGCTGAAATGATCGCAACCTTGCAACAGGTTTCGTTCAATTATCGCTTCGTCTACGAAGCCGCCTACATGGACTCCTCGCGAATCTGCTCCAATCGCCCTCGTCAGGAAGGGCTGTCGCTGAGTCGGTCACCAGACATCAAAGGCCCGACTTACAGCTATTGGCTCAACACCACCACCGAACCCGATGAAAACCGCGCCGCACTGATGCTCGGGCGCGGGAATTTCCGGGTCGCGACCTCTCGCGGGCATTTGACCGATATGGTCGACCTGTCGCCGGGCAGCAGCCTGCTGGTGGTCCTTGACCATGGCGCCCGGGCGATTCCGGTGCTGGGTGTTTCTCAGGTTTGGCCGCCGGCCAAGGTCTGGCCACCGAAAAACCGCGATGCGCTACAAATCACCCAGACACGCCTGATTTACCGCATGCCCACCGACAACCCGGAGTATCAATTGGTGTTGATCAGCCCGCGCAGCGGCATGCATATCCCGACGGTCTGGTGGTGGTTGCTGCCGGCCAGCATCGCGCTGGGCACGTGCGTTGGGTTCCTGGTGTTTCTGCTGGTGCGCCAGCGGCAGTCGCTGGACGCCGAACTGGCCGGCGCGATTCGCCGTGGCGAGTTGCAGGTGCTGTATCAACCGATCTTCGACCTCGATAGCCGCAACTGTGTCGGGGCTGAAGCGCTGCTGCGCTGGCGCAGACCAGACGGCACCCTGACCAGTCCTGACCTGTTCATTCCGATGGCGGAGAACACCGGGCAAATTCGCCAGATGACAGACTTCGTCCTGCAACGCCTGCTCGAGCAGCTCGGACAGTTGCTGCGTGCCAATCCGCAACTGTACATCTCGGTCAATCTCGCGGCGTGTGACGTGATGGTTCCGCGGATCGGCCAGGTGATGGCGCGGCTGCTGACCCTGCACCGCGTCGCCGCGCGGCAAATTGCCTTTGAGGTCACCGAGCGCGGGCTGGTCGATGTGGTGGTAGCCCGGGAAAACCTGCAATCGCTGAGGGATGTCGGGCACCAGGTGTTGATCGACGACTTTGGTACCGGCTATTGCAGTCTCGCTTATTTGCAAACCCTGCCGGTGGATTGCCTGAAAATCGACAAGGCGTTCATTGATGCGTTGGGTCATGACGCCGCCAGCAGCGGTGTGGCCCCGCACATCATTCACATGGCCCAGTCACTGCACCTGAAGGTGATTGCCGAAGGCATTGAACATGAGGCCCAGGCCGAGTTCCTGAGCAGTGAAGGCGTGAAGTTCGGCCAGGGCTGGCTGTTCGCCCGCGCGCTGAGCGCAGTGCAGTTCATTGAACTGATTACCCGGGGGCGGCGTCTGGCCGGCCGGCGCCTGGATGACGAAGCGTGACGGTGACCTAAACGGTCAGTGCCATGTAGAACTGAGTACCCTGCCCCGGCCGTGAATAGACGCCCATCCGCCCGCCATGCAATTGCACGATTTCCTTGCACAATGCCAGGCCGAGTCCGGCCCCGCCCTTCTTGCGTCCAACCTGCACGAACGGCTCGAAGATCCGCCCCTGCTGACCGTAGGCAATGCCTTCGCCATTGTCCTCGACACTGATAATGACCCGGTCGCCATGGCGCCGGGCCTGCAAGCGTATCCGTCCGCCGGAACCGGTGTGACGCAAGGCGTTGTCGAGCAGGTTGTCGAGTACCCGGTCCAATTGTGGCTGGTCGGCCTGCAACCGCGGCAATGGCCCCTGCACTTCCACCAGCAGACTGATTTCCTTCTCTTGGGCCGGTGTGGCAAAGCGTGCCTGGGCCTGTTCCAGCAAAGTCTCGATGGAACACGGTGCCAGGCTGAGTTTCTGCAAGCCATTCTGGTAGCGGGAGAAGTTCAGCAGGTCATTGATCAACTGCATCAGCCGCTGCATCTCTTCATTCACGGTATCGAGCAGGTCGGCTTCCCGGGAATCCGGGGCAAAGTGTGCGCGCTCACGGAACAATCCGAATGCCATGTGCATGCCGGTGACCGGTGTGCGTAATTCATGGGAGGCGCGCAATACAAATTCGCTGCGCACCCGTTCGAAGGCCCGCTGTTCCGTGACGTCATGCAGCACCATCACGGCACCGAGAATATGGCCCTGGGTATGGCTGACCGGGGTCAGGCTATAGGTCAGCAGTCGCGACTCGCCGTCGACTTCGATACTCAGGTCTTCCGGCGCCCGTTCCAGCGTGCCGCCGCGCAGCACCAGATGCAGCTGCTCATCGAGTTCGGGGCGCTCCAGCGCCGCACCCAACCCTTGACCCAGGCGATCGGACTCCCAGCCCAATTGGCGCTGGGCCACGGGATTAAGGTGTTCCAAATGGCCCTGACGGTCGATCATCAGCAGTCCGTCGTCGATGCTGTCGAGTACGGCCTGCAAACGCTGCTGCCCGGCCAGCAGTTCATCAACGTTGGTGGCCTGATGTTCACGCAGCGCTTGGGCCATGATCCCGAAACGCCGGGTCAGCTGGTTCATCTCCACCGCAGAAGAGATCGGCAGGGTGACATCGAAATTGCCTTGGCCGATATTGTCCGCCGCCTTGGCCAATGCCTCGATGGGCTCCCCGAAGCGCCGGGCGATGGCCTGCGCGGTCACGAAGCCGATGATCAGCACCGCCAGCCCCACCAGGCCAAGCAACCCGGCAATCAGCAGTGCCCGCTCTCGGGCCTGGCGCTCGGTATCGTTAATGTTATCCAGTGCGCGCTTGTGCTCGGCGATCAGGCCATTGCGTAGCGCGTTGAATTTTTCCGTCAGATTGTCGTGGCTGCTGAGCACATTCGACGGGTCCGGGGACGTTTCATAAGCCTGGATAAAGCGCTCGTAGTCGGCCTTGGCTTTTCTGAAGCCGTACTCGCTGCCGGTCTCCGCCGGTTCCTGGGCGATGCCTTCCTCCAGCAGTTCGAAGTAATGCTGCTTCGAGGCGGCGAAAGCGGCGGAGTCAGGTTTCTCGCTGAGCATGATGATCAGTTGATCACCCAGGGTCTGACGCAGCTTGAGCCCCAGGTCCAGAGTGACGAAGTTGTTGCGGATGAGCACTTCCTGGCTGCCGGCCATCTGCATCACGCTGACCAGCCCGAGCAAGAGCCCAAGCAACGCGACGGTGATCAGTGCGGAGATGCTCAGGAAAAGCCGGGTCCGCAATTTCATCGCCAGTTTCATCGGTTATTGCTCACAAGTTGTACTGCTTGCGTTTGCGGTACAGCGTCGAGGCGTCGATGCCCAGGATTTTGGCCGCTTGATCCAGCGTGTCGGCGGTGGCAAGGACCGCGCCGATGTGGGCCTTTTCCAGCTCATCCAGGCTCAGTGCCGCGCCGATGCGCGGTGCATTGTTGACCGGGGTTTCGGCCATGCCCAGATGACTGATCTCGACCCGCTCCTGCGGACAGATGATGCTCGCCCGCTCGATCACGTTGCGCAGCTCACGGATGTTGCCGGGCCAGCGATAGCTCAGCAGCGCTTCCCGGGCCTCGTCGCTGAAGGCGCGCGCGGGACGGGCGTATTCCTTGACGAAGCGCGCCAGGAAACGATCGGCGAGGTTGAGAATATCTTCGCGGCGTTCGCGTAGTGGCGGCAGGTGCAAGGTAATGACATTCAGGCGATAGAGCAGGTCTTCACGGAAACGACCGTCGCGGACCATGTCCTCAAGGTTGCGGTTGGTGGCCGCAAGGATGCGCACATCGGCGCGGCGGGTCACCGGATCACCGACGCGCTCATATTCCTTGTCCTGAATAAAACGCAGCAACTTCGGCTGCAATGTCAGAGGAAAGTCGCCGATCTCGTCGAGAAACAGCGTCCCGCCGTCAGCCTGGTTGACTCGGCCCAAGGTGCTTTCGCTGGCACCGGTGAAAGCGCCGCGGCTGTGGCCGAAGAGCTCGCTTTCCATGAGGTCGGCGGTCAGCGACGGGCAGTTGATCGTGACGCAGGATTTCTTCGCGCGTTTGCTCCAGCCGTGAATGGCTTGGGACAGTTCGCCTTTGCCGGTACCGGATTCACCAAGAATCAGAATATTGGCATCGGTCGTGGCAACCTGGCGGGCGGTTTCGAGTACCACTTTCATGGCCGGGCTGTGGGAGTCCAGACCATCCATGGGCTTGCGCACTTCACCTTCCAGGGCTTCCAGGCGCGCCGACAATTGCCGCACTTCCAGTTGCTTGGCGGTTGCCAGCCGCAATTGATCCGGGCTGCACGGTTTGACCAGATAGTCGGCGGCACCGGCCTGGATCGCATCCACCGCCGTGTCAACGGCTGAGTGCGCGGTGACAATCACCACCCGCATCCAGGGTGCCTGGATACGCATCTGGGCCAGCACATCGAGGCCGTTGTCTTCACCCAGACGCAAATCGAGGAAGCACAGGTCGAAGACCTGTCGCTGCAACAGGGCTTCTGCCTGCGCGGCACTGGTAGCGGTGGCCACGCTGTAGCCTTCGTCTTCGAGGCAATAACGGAAAGTACGCAGGATGGCGGACTCATCATCCACTAGCAGAATGCGGCCTTGATGCTCAGTGGCTGATTCCATTTTCCTACGCTCCTTAATGAATGATCTTGGTTTGGTGCTGGAGAAATCGGGCAAGTTGCATGATTGATTCTGAGCCATTCCCGTCATGGCAGGGTAGCTTTCATCCCATGTATCGGTTAGCCGGCTGATTCTGCGGGTCCGTTAATAGATGCCCGATTTCTTACAACAGCCTGTGTGTATTTCTGACATCCGCGGCTTCCTCTCAATTCAAAAAATTTACGCCTTCCCTCAAACGAATCGTGCAATACGCACGGCCGTACGAGAGGCATCGTGCAGGATGCGTGCGAAGTGATTTCTCTGTAGATCATAAGGTATTGATATTGAAGAAAATTAATTCAAATCAAGGCTGGCATGCAGGCTGCAATTGTCTGGTTGACCAGGGCATTCAAAAACAAACGCCCGTTATCGAATACCGACCCGATCGGTAGGAGCTTCAGGATGAACCGTCAACGTGCCGCCCACCTGTACCTCTCGCCTGTGCATATCCAGCAAGGGGTGTTTGCTGTTCTGGCGCTGTTGATCACCCTGATCGGCGGCCAGCAGTTTCTGCGCTGGGAGCAGTGTCAGCAGCCGGAAGCGCCATGTCTGTCGATTCATTATCCAACCCAAACCCATTTCAGTGCTGTCAGCAGCGGTCAGGCCGATAGCACCCCGATGCGCATGATGGATGTCGACCAGGCCGGGCCTGTGGGTGAGATGCGTCATCAAGAGCGTTGGGTGTTCTAGGCAAAACTTCCGCCGCACCCCATGCGCCGGGAAACGCAGCACCTCTAAACAGATGCGTAAGGAGAATCACCATGTTGAGCTGGGCAATCACATTTCTGATCATCGCCATCATCGCCGCCGTACTGGGCTTCGGTGGTATCGCGGGCACCGCCACGGGGATCGCCAAGATTCTGTTCGTCGTGTTCCTGGTGATGTTCGTTGCCTCCTTTTTCTTTGGCCGTCGCGGTCGAGGCTGATATGAGAGGGTTGTTGAATACACTGGCTGCGCCACCAGAGGAAGGCTGGCGCAAGACCAAGGGGTCGGGACGTTCTGCCTGTTTCAGGGGCGGAGTGACCTACGGGTACAGGGAGTACCTGCGCAAGGGCCGGGTCTGGAAAAGCTGCTGCGCAAGTTCGCCGGACCGTCATGGCTCGACGGGCTTGCGAAGGGCTTGATCACGCAACATATTGAAATAGAGCGCTCGTCCCCGTTTCATCACTGTTATCGCTTCCTCGTCCTTGTTACGTCGGAAATTACTTTTCCCGGTGTTTCAGCAGCGACCGTATATCGAGAAAAATCACCTTTCTTTGACCGCGATTTTTCGCTTCGTTCGGCGGGATTTTGCTGGAAAATCAACGCTCGGCCACTGCTCAAAAAACATTCAATCTGCTCTGTGATGGCCGGTTCACGGCACTTATGCCTGCCGAAATGTCGTATTCGAACCGGTTGGGACGCGAGTTTCACTACAAAAACCTCATGCCGATTCGGCATGGGGTAGGCGTTTACGGCATTAGACGGCGCCCCCTTGCATCGGAATAGTTGCGCCTTTTTTCGCCTGCCAGAGAGCCGTAAACACGCGCTCCGGGGCACCTTATACGGGGGGCAGATGCACTGGACTTTTTCGCCATAAGCGTTCCAGTTCGCGCATCTCCCTGAGTCAAACAACAAGTAAGGGTAAAGATATGAAGAAGGCAAAGCTTAGCCTCGCCTGGCAGATCCTCATCGGTCTGGTATTGGGGATTGCAATCGGTGCGCTGCTCAACCATTTCAGTGCCGAAAAAGCCTGGTGGATCAGCAACGTCCTGCAACCGGCAGGCGATATCTTTATCCGTCTGATCAAGATGATCGTGATTCCGATCGTCATTTCCTCCCTGATTGTCGGTATTGCAGGCGTCGGTGACGCCAAGAAGCTGGGGCGCATCGGCTTCAAGACCATCATCTACTTCGAGATCGTCACCACCATCGCCATCGTGGTCGGTCTGCTGCTGGCCAACCTGTTCCATCCGGGTGCCGGCATCGACATGAGCACCCTGGGCACTGTGGACATTTCCAAGTACCAGGCCACGGCGGCCGAGGTTCAGCATGAACACGCGTTCATCGAAACCATCCTCAACCTGATCCCGTCGAACATCTTTGCGGCCATGGTTCGCGGCGAAATGCTGCCGATCATCTTCTTCTCTGTATTGTTCGGTCTCGGTTTGTCGAGCCTGCAGGCGGACCTGCGCGAGCCGCTGGTGAAGATGTTCCAGGGTGTATCGGAAAGCATGTTCAAGGTCACTCACATGATCATGAACTACGCCCCGATCGGCGTGTTCGCACTGATCGCGGTGACCGTTGCCAACTTCGGCTTCGCCTCGCTGATACCGCTGGCCAAACTGGTGATCCTGGTTTACTTCGCCATCGCCTTTTTCGCTTTCGTGATCCTGGGCCTGATCGCTCGCCTGTTCGGGTTCTCGGTGATCAAGCTGATGCGCATCTTCAAGGATGAGCTGGTACTGGCCTACTCCACCGCCAGCTCCGAAACCGTGCTGCCGCGCGTGATCGAGAAAATGGAAGCCTACGGCGCGCCGAAAGCCATTTGCAGCTTCGTGGTGCCAACCGGTTACTCGTTCAACCTCGACGGTTCGACCCTGTACCAAAGCATCGCGGCGATCTTCATTGCCCAGCTGTATGGCATCGACCTGTCGATCAGCCAGCAACTGTTGCTGGTGCTGACCTTGATGGTCACCTCCAAAGGCATCGCCGGGGTTCCGGGCGTGTCCTTCGTGGTACTGCTGGCCACACTCGGCAGCGTCGGTATTCCACTGGAAGGCCTGGCGTTCATCGCCGGTGTCGACCGCGTCATGGACATGGCCCGTACCGCACTGAACGTGATCGGCAACGCCCTGGCGGTTCTGGTTATCGCTCGTTGGGAAGGCATGTACGACGACGCCAAGGGCCAGCGCTACTGGAACTCCCTGCCGCACTGGCGCAGCAAGGAAAAACTGCCGGTGGGTGAAACCTCCAGCAACTGATACAAAACCTGTGGGAGCGAGCCTGCTCGCGATGACGGATTGACCGTCACCGTTGATGTCGACTGATACACCGCTATCGCGAGCAGGCTCGCTCCCACAATGGTCTGCGACAGCAGAACTAACAAACCCCGGAGAAATCCGGGGTTTGTCGTTTCTGGCCACCCCGCTATCATTCGCGCATCTTTTGGGGGATTTGACTGATGCTCAATGGCCTGTGGCTTGGCTTCTTCATCGTGGCAGCCGTCTCGGCGCTGGCTCAGTGGCTGATTGGCGGCAACGCCGGAATTTTCGCGGCGATGGTGGAAAGCATTTTCGCCATGGCCAAGCTGTCGGTCGAGGTCATGGTGCTGCTGTTTGGCACCCTCACTCTCTGGCTGGGCTTTTTGCGCATTGCCGAGAAAGCCGGGATCGTCGAATGGCTGGCCAAGGCCCTGGGGCCACTGTTTTTGCGCCTGATGCCTGAGGTCCCACCTGGTCATCCGGCCATCGGCCTGATCACCCTGAACTTCGCCGCCAATGGGCTGGGCCTGGACAACGCCGCCACACCGATCGGCCTCAAGGCCATGAAAGCGCTGCAAGAGCTCAATCCCAGCGATACCGTCGCCAGCAACGCACAGATACTGTTCCTGGTGCTCAACGCTTCCTCGCTGACCTTGCTGCCGGTGACGATCTTCATGTATCGCGCCCAGCAAGGCGCGCCTGACCCGACGCTGGTGTTCCTGCCGATCCTGCTGGCGACCAGTTGCTCGACCATTGTCGGCTTCCTGTCGGTGGCGTTCATGCAGCGTTTGCGCATCTGGGACCCCGTGGTGCTGGCCTACCTCATCCCTGGTTCCCTCGCCCTCGGCGGTTTCATGGCGTTGCTGGCGACCCTTTCGGCGACCGCGCTGGCGGGCCTGTCGTCGATCCTCGGCAATCTGACGCTGTTTGGCCTGATCATGCTGTTTTTGCTGATCGGCGCGCTGCGCAAAGTGAAGGTCTACGAGGCCTTCGTCGAAGGCGCCAAAGAGGGTTTCGACGTCGCCAAGAACTTGCTGCCCTACCTGGTGGCAATGCTCTGTGCAGTGGGTGTTCTGCGGGCATCCGGGGCGCTGGACTTCGGTCTGGACGGGATTCGTCATCTGGTGGCGTGGGCCGGTTGGGACACGCGTTTCGTCGATGCGCTGCCGACGGCGATGGTCAAACCCTTCTCGGGTAGCGCCGCCCGGGCGATGCTGATTGAAACCATGAAGACCTCGGGCGTGGACAGCTTCCCGGCGCTGGTGGCGGCAACGATCCAGGGCAGTACCGAGACGACCTTCTATGTACTGGCGGTGTACTTCGGCGCCGTGGGTATCCAGCGCGCACGACATGCAGTCGGTTGTGCATTGCTGGCGGAGCTTGCCGGGGTGTTGGGCGCGATCGGGGTTTGTTACTGGTTCTTTGGTTGATCGGCCCCGCCAGCCAACACCTTCAACGCTGCCTTGCGCTCGCCCGTCGGCAAGGCACCGAGCTTCTCCACGGCAGCATAGAACTTGAGCCAATCGCCATCCACCTGATGGAACAACGCGGCAAATGCCGGTACCCATTGATCGTACAAACCAAACGGCAATAGCCGGGCATTGTTCATGGGGGCATAGATCCAGGCGTCGTAGCGTTTGTCTGCGGCCCACTGACTGTCGCGCAATTGCCGGTACTCGCTGCGCAAGCGCTCGAACTCGGCAGCCTTGCGCTGGCGCATTTGTTCGGTTGGCAACGACAAGGTGTAGAGCTTTTCCAGCCGGGTGCGGGTCTTGAGCACCAACTCAGTGAACTGGTCGCGTCGACGCACCTGCGCATCGTTATCCGGTGGCAGGTGGCGGTAGGTGCGCCATTGGCGAGTACCTTCCTGCTCGACGAAGGTGGCAAAGGATTCGTTGAACTCCGTGTCGTCCTTTATATAGAAACGCTGATGGGCCAGCTCGTGAAAGATCAGCGTGGCCAGTCGCTCATCCCCCCAACCCATCATCGAACTGATGATCGGGTCGTTGAACCAGCCGAGTGTCGAATAGGCCTCGACGCCGCTAATTGACACGTCCATACCCTGCAAGCGTTGCAATGCCGCTTCGCCGCGAGCTGCACTCTGGCTGTAGTAACCGCGATAAGCCACGCAGCCGGCGACGGGGAAGCAGTGGCTTACGGGCTTGAGGGAAAATTCCGGCGTGACGAAGACATTCCAGACGACGAATGGACGGCCAATGTCAGCGTACAGGCGGTAACTCTGGTTATCCGGCAGGTGCAATTGCTGGCTGGCAAACGTTCGGGCCTTTTGCGATTGCTCCAGGTGTGAGCGCAGTTTTTGATCGCGCGCCGGGTCGGCAATCACGCTGGAAACCGGCTCTCTTGCCCGTAGCAACTGCAGTTGGCCGCTAGCCAATTGGCTGTAATAGCTGGCACTGGTGCAACCGTTGAGCAACAAAAACAACACACCCGGAAACAAAACGCGAAAAACGCGATCAAGTAATCCAGGGCTAGGAAGCGGCCTGATCAAAATAATTCTTCCTTGGAGAGTCTTTCCACAAGACTATCCCGCCTGACTGGAGCTCCGCTATGCGCATGTTGATACTGACAGGAGGCCTGTTGATGCTGGCCGGCTGTGCTTTTTTCGGACTACCCCGCCCTGATCCTGCGCAAGCCTGGATCGACCTGGAGTCGAAGCAAGCAGATACGAAGCTGCAAGCGCTGGAGGTCGATGACAAGGCCACCGACGATAAACGCTATTTCCAGGTCCAGCCCGGTAGCCATGAGTTGACGGTCCGCTACCAATTCACGGTCCAGCCCACCAACATCGGCCCCGACGCCGGGCCGTTGTGGCGCGATTGTCAGTTGAACGTGAAATTCAACGACTTCAACGCGGGTGAGCGTTATCAGCTACAGGCGGGGAACATCGGTTTTCGGCCTTGGGCGAAACTC
This sequence comes from Pseudomonas sp. Pseusp10, assembly GCF_059492225.1. Taxonomy (NCBI): domain Bacteria; kingdom Pseudomonadati; phylum Pseudomonadota; class Gammaproteobacteria; order Pseudomonadales; family Pseudomonadaceae; genus Pseudomonas; species Pseudomonas sp. Pseusp10. The sequence goes on from NZ_CP168528.1 coordinate 694,287, forward strand.
TACGATCAACAGCGCAAAGTGGTTGGCCAAGGCACGCCAGCGGGCTGTCAACACACCTGATCGGCGTTATGCTGAATGTATAGCCCCTTGGGACATTCATCATGTACAGGTTGATGCTGTTACTCGCCGTCAGTGTTGTTGCTGGTTGTCAGACCCCGATGCCGGCGGCTAATCCAAAGATGGCCTGGGTCGAATTTTCCACGCCCTTCCCTAACGATAAATTGCTGATGGCCGAACGTCTGGATAAACGGCGCTTGGCCGACGGGCGGTTTTTTGAGGTTATGCCCGGCAGCCATGAACTGATCGTCCGCTTCGACTTCGAAGTACCCAGTGGCGCGGGCTTGAACAATATGGGTGGCCCTTCTGAACGCATATGTTACTTGACCGTCAACTTCGATCATTTCGAAGCCGGTCAACGTTATGTGCTTGAAGGCCGCTCGATTGCCTTCATTCCTGAAGCCAGGCTATACAACGCCAAGCGCGAGATCGTTGCTGAAGACCGGGAGTCCTACTGCCTGATGTGAGCGGTTCAGCGGTCGTTCTTCTGGTAGATGATTTTCTTGGTGCCGTTTTCGCACGAGCCAACGACCATGTTCTGGTCGTGTACCTCGTCGTTGGTGACGATTTCAAGCGTGTAGGAGGTGACGCCACTGGCCTGGATCTTGGCTTCGATCTCGGCCTTGAGTTCTTCACAGGGTTTCGGTGCCGCAAGGGCCGAAGTGGTCAGTGCGCAACAGATTACTGCCAGGGCAAAACGTTTCATGGTTGAAGCTCCTTTGACGCAGCACGCACAGTCATGGGGTTTCGCTGCTGTCATTTATTCGACCACAGTTTTAGCGGGCAAGTCTGTCACGACGCAAAAAAGATCGCAGCCTTGGGCAACCTGCCGGGTTATTCCGGTGTTTGCCCAAGGCTGCGATCTTTCGTTTCAACGAAAATCCAGCCGAGCCATGTTGCCTCCAGGCTGATTTTCGCCTTGAGGATCAACTTCACTGCGTCCGATCAATCCGCTTTTTTCGCGGGATTTTTTACCGGGCTATTGAAACTCGGGTATATGCCCACATTGCATGAAACACGCTTTTGGATTCGGCAGGTTTTCGTTCGCAAGATCAAACCTGCGCCCTCAATTGGAGAAGCAGGTTTATGAAACGACTGTCCGATATCAAGTTCTCGACCCTCGATCTGGTGCCGGTGCGCGAGAACGGCAGCGCGGCCCAGTCGCTGCGCAATTCGCTGGACCTGGCGCAACACGTCGAGAAGTTCGGTTACAACCGCTTCTGGGTGGCTGAGCACCACAATATGGATGGCATTGCCAGTTCCGCGACTTCGGTGCTGCTCGGCTACCTGGCCGGTGGCACGTTGACCATTCGAGTCGGTTCGGGTGGGGTGATGTTGCCTAACCACGCGCCGTTGGTGATTGCCGAGCAGTTCGGCACCCTGGAAAGTCTTTATCCGGGCCGGATCGATCTGGGCCTGGGGCGCGCTCCGGGTTCCGACCAGATGACCGCACGTGCGTTGCGTCGTGAGCGCTCCGGCAGCGCCGACGACTTCCCGGAAGATGTGGCGGAACTGGTGCGCTACCTGGGGCCACGCACTCCGGACCAACGCATCATCGCCATGCCGGGAACCGGCACCAATGTGCCGGTCTGGTTGTTGGGGTCGAGCCTGTTCAGCGCACAGTTGGCGGGTGAACGCGGTTTGCCCTACGCCTTCGCATCGCATTTCGCGCCGCGCTACATGCATGAAGCGATTCGGGTCTACCGCAATCACTTCAAACCGTCAGCCGTTCTGGACAAACCTTACGTAATGCTCGGTGTGCCATTGGTGGCAGCCGATACCGACGAGCAGGCCGAATACCTGGCCACTTCGGTGTTCCAGCGGATTCTCGCCCTGATGCGTGGGCAAAGCCTGGTGCAACGTCCGCCGGTGAAGACCATGGACGGCCTGTGGCTGCCCCATGAGAAAGAGGCCGTGCACGATTTCCTTGGACTGGCCATGATCGGCAGCCCGCAGAAAATCCGCGCCAAACTCGAGGTCCTGATCGAACAGACTCAGGCCGACGAGCTGATTTTCACCTGTGACCTGTACGAACATTCGGATCGTGTGCATTCCTACGAGCTGTTGGCACAGGTCATGCGAGGCTGATACTCAAACGGCAGGCATAAAAAAGCCGGCGCCAGGGCGTCGGCTTTTTCGTTCAGGCGAGGATCGGCCTACTTTTTGTAGACGATCACTTTGGCGCCCTTTTCGCATTTACCAACAACTTTTCCGCCGGCAGCGGTACCTTTATCGACGATCTCCAGCGAATAACCGGAAACGCCCTTGGCATCAAGTTTCGCTGCGATTTCGGCTTTCAGCTCTTCGCATGGCTTGCCATCACCCGCCAATGCGGTCCCCGCAAGGCTCAACAAACCTACCGCCAACATAAACTTCTTCATCGGTTGCATTCCCTGGTCGGATCATAGGGGTAACCAGCCGTCAGCCGGACGCACTCATGGAGCGCTTTGCCATTCCCTATGGCATTCGGCTGGCGTGCAAGTTCAGAAGACTAGCCCAAAGTCAGCTGCTGGCAATGCGGAATCCGACTTTCAAGGTCACCTGAAAGTGCGCAGCCTTGCCGTCCCTGATGTGCCCACGGGTCTCGGTTACTTCAAACCATTCCATGTACTTGATGCTTTTGCTGGCTTCGGTCAGGGCGTTGTTGATCGCATCTTCGATACTGCTGGTGGACGAGCCAACCAGCTCGACTTTCTTGTAGGTGTGATGGTCAGACATGGCGTTCTCCTCTGCGTATGAATTACAGCCTAGCAGTGATTTTTCCTATTTCTTCTATTGGCCGTTCTGAAGGTGAAGTTCAGATTTTCTGCACTTTCTCGAACCCCTGAAGTCCCAACCAACGCACGCCACTCATCACCAATGCAGGAGAGCCACCATGGCCAACACCTCGTTACGCAAAGCCTCATTGCAAAGCATGGAAGCCGAGATCGAGAGTCTGCTCAAGTCTTTGGAAAGCCTGAAGGACGACGCTTCGGACGAGTCGCGTAAAACCCTCAAGACCCTGAAAAGCAACGCCGAGAATGCCTTGAGGCACTCGCGCCATCTGCTGGCCGATGCCTATGAAGAGGTCAAGGTCAAAACCCGCGAAACCGGGATCGCCACCCGGGAATACGCCCAGGAGCACCCCTGGACAACAGCTGGTGTCGCCGTGGGCGCATTGGGGCTGCTGGCCGCTTATCTGTTGTGCAAGCGTGATTAATCCGCTCGACGCAGCTCGTTCTTGAGCCACTGCGCCAGTTGCCGGGCGCGCCCGTCCGCGGCGCGCTTGGGTAGCCACAACGCCAGTTGTGCCGGGGTTTCACTGAAGCCCCATGGCGCAACCAGGCGGCCGGCCTTCAAGTCCTCCGTCACCAAGGGTTCGGGGGCAATCGCCACGCCCAGACCCGCGACGGCGGCTTCCAGCAAGTAATACAAATGTTCAAATCCCTGGCCGTACTTCAACGCCCTGGCGTCGAGGCCCTGTGGTTGCGCCCAGCTCGGCCAGGCTTGCGGGCGTGAGGTGGTGTGCAGCAAGGGTTCGCTCAGCAGTGCAGTGGCCGGCGCTTCCTTGAGCCGTTCATAGCCTGTGAACCGCGGGCTCATGACCGGACCGATGCGTTCGCTGGCCAGCTCAAAAACCTGCATGTCCGCCGGCCAGGGAGGCTCGGCAAAGACCAGCAAGGCATCCAGCCCCGGTCTTCGCGGATCGAGATCGCCTTCTCCGGCCGACAGGTGCAGGCGCAAGTCCGGCAGGTCGGCATTGAGCCTCCCCAGCCGCGGGATAAACCAGCGCGCCAGCAGGCTTCCCGAGCAACCGAGCACGAAGGGGGCATCGGCTGTGCTTTGTGTGAGTTCGGCGCAAACGCTGCGCAGACGTTCGAAGGCTTCGCTGCTGGCGTCGCGCAGACGCAACCCGGCATTTGTGAGTTTCAGGCCGCGACCGTCCTTGATGAACAGGCTCACGCCCAAGTGCTCTTCCAGGACCTTCAATTGCCGGCTGACGGCCCCATGGGTGACGTGCAACTGTTCGGCCGCCTGACTGACGCTGTTCAAGCGGGCAGTGGCTTCGAAGGCGCGAAGCGCGTTCAGCGGAGGAAGGTCATGGCTCATGGGATCTGTGAGTTTTCCTGACAGGTTGCGGCGATCTTATCGGTTTTCAGGCCGGGGCGTCAGGGGTAGAGTGAAGCCCACTGTCTCTTTACGCATTCAACTGGAGCGCCAAATGACCCAGACTAATCTGCGCAACGGCCCTGATGCCAACGGCCTGTTTGGCGCGTTCGGCGGTCGCTACGTTGCCGAAACCCTGATGCCGTTGATCCTCGACCTGGCCCGCGAATATGAGTTGGCCAAGGAAGATCCTGCATTCAAGGAAGAACTGGCCTACTTCCAGCGCGACTATGTCGGACGTCCAAGCCCACTGTACTTCGCCGAGCGTCTGACCGAGTTCTGTGGCGGTGCGAAGATCTACCTCAAGCGTGAAGAGCTGAACCACACCGGCGCGCACAAGATCAACAACTGCATCGGCCAGATCCTGCTGGCGCGGCGCATGGGCAAGAAGCGCATCATCGCCGAGACCGGTGCCGGCATGCACGGTGTAGCCACCGCCACCGTCGCTGCACGCTTCGGTCTGGATTGCGTGATCTACATGGGCACCACTGACATCGAGCGTCAGCAGGCCAACGTGTTTCGCATGAAGCTGCTGGGCGCCGAGGTGATCCCGGTGGTGGCCGGTACCGGCACGCTGAAAGACGCGATGAACGAAGCCCTGCGTGACTGGGTGACCAACGTCGACAGCACCTTCTACCTGATCGGCACCGTAGCCGGTCCGCACCCTTACCCGGCGATGGTCCGTGACTTCCAGGCCGTGATCGGCAAGGAAACCCGCGAGCAACTGCAAGCCCAGGAAGGTCGCCTGCCGGACAGCCTGGTGGCGTGCATTGGCGGTGGTTCCAACGCCATGGGCCTGTTCCACCCGTTCCTCGACGACAAGAGCGTCGAGATCATCGGCGTTGAAGCCGCAGGTTACGGCATCGAGACCGGCAAGCACGCGGCCAGCCTGAATGGCGGCGTTCCAGGCGTCCTGCACGGCAACCGCACCTTCCTGCTGCAGGACGACGATGGCCAGATCATTGATGCCCACTCGATCTCTGCCGGCCTCGACTACCCGGGCATCGGTCCGGAACATGCCTGGTTGCACGACATCGGCCGCGTTCAGTACACCTCGGTGACCGACGACGAAGCCCTCGCCGCGTTTCACCAGTGCTGCCGCCTGGAAGGGATCATCCCTGCCCTGGAAAGCGCCCATGCCCTGGCCGAAGTGTTCAAGCGTGCACCGAGCCTGCCAAAAGATCACCTGATGGTGGTCAACCTGTCCGGCCGTGGCGACAAAGACATGCAGACCGTGATGCACCACATGGAACAATCCAAGCAGGAGAAACACTGATGAGCCGCCTGCAAACGCGTTTTGCCGAACTCAAGGAACAGAACCGCGCCGCCCTGGTGACTTTCGTGACCGCTGGCGACCCGAGCTACGACACCTCCCTGGCGATCCTCAAAGGCTTGCCGGCGGCCGGTGCTGACGTGATCGAGCTGGGCATGCCCTTCACCGATCCGATGGCTGACGGCCCGGCCATCCAGCTCGCCAACATCCGTGCGTTGGGTGCCAGGCAAAATCTGGCGAAAACCCTGCAAATGGTTCGCGAGTTCCGCCAGGACAACAACGAAACGCCGCTGGTGCTGATGGGGTACTTCAACCCGATCCACATGTACGGTGTACCGCGCTTCATTGCTGAAGCCAAAGAGGCCGGCGTTGATGGCCTGATCGTGGTCGACCTGCCGCCGGAGCATAACGGCGAGCTGTGCGACCCGGCGCAGGCCGCGGGCCTGGACTTCATTCGCCTGACCACGCCAACCACAGACGATGTGCGCCTGCCGACTGTTCTCAATGGCAGCTCCGGTTTCGTCTACTACGTATCGGTGGCCGGTGTGACCGGCGCCGGTGCCGCCACGCTGGAACATGTCGAAGAAGCGGTCGCCCGTCTGCGCCGCCATACCGACCTGCCGATCAGCATCGGTTTCGGTATCCGGACTCCGGAGCAGGCGGCGTCCATCGCACGTCTGGCTGATGGTGTGGTGGTGGGCTCGGCGTTGATCGACCAGATCGCCAATGCGGCAACTGCGGACCAGGCCGTCGACGGCGTATTGAGCCTTTGCTCGGCACTGGCGGACGGCGTGCGTAAAGCCCGCGTCAGCTGAGCTGAACACTGACCCCCTGTAGGAGCGAGCTTGCTCGCGAAGGCGGTGTATCAGTCAACAAGGATGTTGAAACTGATGGCCTTTTCGCGAGCAAGCTCGCTCCTACAAGTTACGGATCAAGGCAATTCTATGCCGCCTGATGCCTTGTGCAGTTTGCGCAAGTGCTCACCAATCTGCTTCACGTTGGCCTCATTGGCGGCCATTTCGGCGGCACGGTCAGGTTCAAGCAACGCTCTCACTTCCTTGTCCAGATCCCCGGACAGCGCCAGGAGCTGCTTCTGGCGCTGGCTGCTTTCTGATTCCAGATGTTCCCACTCGCTTGGCTGCGGCAAGCCATAACCGTTGGTGCCCAGCAACTCAGCCGGACGGCTGAGGAAGCCGCTGTTGGCGAGAATGTCCTTGAGTGTCGCGTTGGCCTTGTCCATACCGCCATTCTTCAGCTCTCGGGCGCCCAGATAGCGTTGCTTCACTTCATCCTGGGCCAATAGCAACTGTCGACGGAAACTCGCTTGCTCCAGCAGAAGCAACGCCGCACTGGTGCGCAAATCGGCTTGTTCAAACCATTGCCGCCGCTCCTCGGCTTTCAGGTCGAGCCAGTCTTCGACGGTTTCCTGTTTGACCGGCAAGTGCTTTTTCAGTACTTCGAACATGGCCTGATAGCGATCGCGGAAAGAATCGAAACGATAACCCAGACGCAAGGCTTCTCGCGGATCGTCCAGTACACTGGTGTCCGCCAGTCCGCGGCCCTTGAGCACTTCCAGCAAACCATTGGGCATGATGTTGTCGAGTCCCACCAGTTGCGGGTTGTTGGTGCCGCCGCGCAGCAGTTTCAGTTCTTCCACCGCGCAGTTGTTCGACAGGAAGAAGTAGTTGCCGTCGTAGCTCCAGTGCATCTCGGCGGCACGTCCCACCACGTCTTCAATCTCTCTGCGCGACAGGTTCAGGGGCACGGAGGCCAGGCTGCGCAGTTCGGTCTTGGTGTATTCGTCGATGACCTGGGACAGCGGCAGAATAAACAGCCGCGACGGGTATTTACCGACTAGGCCATCCCAGCTCGACAGCTGCACGTCACCGACGAAAGCGCGGTACGACAGCACCAGATGCTGGTCCAGGTCCAGTCGACAATCCGGTCCGCGTGGCCGGCCCGGCGCGCAGATCACCAGGCGCAACATGCTGTGGCCCCAGCGGCTGAACAAGTTCTGGTTAGCCTCGGCCAGCAGATAGTCAACGGCGTAGACCCGTTCCGGATCGACCTGGCCCAAAGGTGTCTTGGCGAAGTCGTTGCCGGCATTGAGGAAGGCGAAGGTTTTGCTGCAACTGTCTTTGGCGGCGGGCGCCCAGCCGAAATGTTCCTCGTAGTAGCGATACAGCGCGGGACGGCGGCAGGCGTAGGTCGGATCGAGGAGGAAATACTCCATGTTGACCGCGACGAATTCCTTTGGACTGCTGGTCTCGTAGATGTCCGGACTGCGGGCAATCTGGCGGTTGTGCTGTTCACGTTCGCCGCGACGGCCGACGTATTGCTGCCAGCCGGCGAGGTCGAGCAGGCGCGGATCGTCACTGAGGGTAAAACGCCGACCGGACTGGCCCCGACATTGGTCGGGAATGCCAACCAGCCCTGAGCTGTTGTTGCGCCGGGTGCAGCGCTGAATCAGCTTGCGTTCGGCATCCGGCCATAGGCGCGAGCGATCGTAGATGTGAGTCAGCTCGTGCAACACCGTGGCCAGCATTTCCTGGCGCACGGTGCCATGGGGGCGATGGGTTTTTCTGGTCGCGGCGCTGCCATCGGTGAGGCCGGCCAGCAGGTTGCGGTTCAGATCAAGTTCGGACACCAGTGACGCCTGGCCATAGGCGTTGCTTGGCATGTCATCGGTCCAGACGACGTCGATGCGTCGATCGAGTTGCTCGATAAAGCGTGGCGGCAGTGCCTGCATGGCTTCATCGAGCAACGTCTGGCTGGCTTGCTGTTGTGCGGGAGTCAGACCTTCGGTCTTGAGCTGTAACTGAAGACCTGCGTGGGCCGTGTTGCCCAGCAGCAACAGGACCCCGGCCAGCAGCCAGGCGCCTGGACGCTTCACAGTGCGAGGATGGCTTCAGCGAGATCCTGGTCACTGGCGTCACGGGCTTCCGGCACGCGGGTGCGCAGCAAGTCGAAAGCGGATTCCAGGTGAGCGCCACGGATGTCGCCATTGCTGGCAACGAAACTGGCTGCATCGTCCTGGGCTTCGCGCACGATCTTCGAATCGCGGATGGACGTGGTGGTATCGGAGGTGAAATCGAGGGTGCGCTGGGTAGCACGGATCAGCATGTTACTGGTGGCAACCAGAGTATGTGCCTGGGCCACGTCGGCCAACAGCAGCAGGCCTAAGGTGGCAGCAATCAGCGGGTTACGCATGGAACGACTCCAGAAAAACAGGGATAACTATTGGACGAGAATTGCTTGTGCCAGTTCAAGGTCGCTGGCATGAAGTTTTGCCTGGGTTCGGCGCAGATACCGCAAGGCCGACTCCAGTCGTGCACCTCTCAGTTGGCCGTCACTGGCGATAAATGCCGCAGCGTCATCCTGGGCGGCGAGCAGCAGTTTATGGTCGAAGGGGGCGCAGGTCACCAAACTTGTGGCGTAACCGCTGGCGACGATGCCTTGGGTGGACAGGTTGAAGGCGTCATAAGCGTGGGCTGATGCGCAGTAACCAAGGGTAAGAAAGACTGGAGCTATCAAGAGACTGGAAGGAAAACGCATGAGACTCGACAGTTGAAAGTGAGTCCAAAGGCTAGCGCAAGGCCCGTTCTAGAGCCAGCGCCGAAACATTGGGACACGTCGGACGTGCCCCATGTCTGTGCAGTCGTTTAGATGGTCAGGATCGCTTGCGCCAGTTGTGCATCGGTGGCGCTCAACTGTGGCGCCTGGTGGCGAATGTGGTCGAGTGCGCTTTCCAGTTTTACGCCGCGGATGGAACCTTCGCTGGCGACAAAGCTGGCAGCGTCGTCACGGGCCGCAAGAACGATCTTGTCATCCTTGAACGACGAAGAGACGACGTCGGTGGTCGCATCGGATGTGGCTTTGAGTGCATTGACAACAGCATCCGTGGTTACGATGAAACTGCTGGCTTGTGCACTGGCAGCCACGGCAAACAGGGCCGCAGCGCTAAGCAGGCGAAGACGGGACATAGGTAACTCCTTTGGGTAAACCAGTTGAAAAATGGCGCAGTGTCTGCAAGGTCAGACGCCAGGCGCTTGGCGCTCGCCACGTTCTGAATGGATATTAGGCCTGAGTGTGTCGGTTCGAATAGCCCGTCATGCAAGCAGGAAGTCAGCGCCAGAACGGTTTATCCAATTCATTGATGCGGTCGGTGTGGCTGATACCAAGATCTGATAGCTGGCGATCATCGAGTTGAGCCAGTAAACGTCGTGCTCTCGCCCTTTCGAGACTAGCGAAGAGTCCTGTTAACAGATCTTTAACCCAGTTCAAGCAAGGTCTCGATTGAATCGAGGGGGTGGAAACATCCTGTAAAGAATTCATGGCGCGATCCCTGTCCTGATAAGTAGAGGGTTCCATGCTGACACCGGCCGAACATCCACTACAGACACACTGCGACGATATTGTACTCATCCAGTTTGTAGTTTTTACAAACTGTACTGGTATTCAAGTTTCCCTACTGTGAGACCAGGTTTGATCGGCCAAAACGACAAAACCCGTCGTGGTTTCCCACGACGGGTTTTGTTTTTTCAATTCGGGTTGCTGGCGGTGGACCTTCAGGTCAGAGCCAGCGACGCTAACTTAGCGCCAGAACGGCTTGCTCAGCTCTTCGTAGCGTTGTGCTTCGCTAATCCCGGCGTCAGCCAGCAGACGCGAATCCAGGCGAGCCAGTTGATGGCGGCTGGTGATGCGGCGCTGCCACAACATCAGGTTGGCGATAACGCGCAGAGGCAGGGAAGCCTGGGTTTTTGCAGCGGTGTCTTCAAAGAACAGATCGGAACTGAGTGTACGTTCCATGGTGGTCATCCTTCCGCTTGTGGCGGGATTAGGTAGTGGTTTAACTGGTGCCCATGATCCTCTTGTTTGCCTAGTCTCTGTAGATACAGTTCACCTGTATTGTGAGAGCTCAGTTAACTGTTTATAGGTGGTGTACTGGTCTAAATTGAGGCAACTGTACCTATGCGCACTGTAGTGGTGCACTTTTGATGTTTTGATCCAGTAAGGTAGGAGTTTTCGGTAGGAAATGACCGGTACAGCAGTACAGTTTTTTTCATATTGCGAGGGGGCAAGCGCAAGCTGACGAAACTGTGTTTGCGTCAGCTGCTATCTGTACCAATTACTTCTTCAGCATTTGCCCGGTTTCTTCCAGGTTTATGTGCCAGCTGAGGGCGTCACGCAGGATGTGGGGGGTGTGCCCGCCGATGGCGCATGCGACGGTGAAGTAATCATTCAGCGCCTGGCGGTAATCCGGATGCACGCACTTGTCGATGATGACCCGAGCACGCTCCCGGGGCGCGAGGCCTCGCAAGTCCGCCAGGCCTACTTCGGTCACGAGGATGTCGACGTCATGTTCGGTATGGTCAACATGGCTGACCATCGGCACCACGCTGGAGATTGCACCGCCCTTGGCAATCGACTTGGTCACGAATACGGACAGGTGCGCATTGCGCGCAAAGTCGCCGGAGCCACCGATGCCGTTCATCATCCGCGTGCCGCAGACGTGAGTGGAGTTGACGTTGCCGTAGATGTCGAACTCCAGCGCCGTGTTGATGCCGATGATGCCAAGGCGACGCACGACTTCAGGGTGGTTGGAAATCTCCTGCGGGCGCAGAACCAGTTTGTCCTTGTAGCGCTCCAGATTGCCGAAGACGTCGGCATTGCGCCGGCTCGACAGGGTGATCGAACTGCCCGAGGCAAAACTCAGCTTGCCTGCGTCGATCAGGTCGAAGGTCGAGTCCTGAAGTACTTCGGAATACATCGTCAGGTCTTCGAACGGCGAGTCGATCAGTCCACACATCACCGAGTTGGCAATGGTGCCAATACCGGCCTGTAGCGGGCCGAGCTTGTTGGTCATGCGTCCGGCGGCCACTTCCTGCTTGAAGAAGTCGATCAGGTGGTCGGCAATCGCTTGGGTCTCAGCGTCTGGCGCCAGCACCGTGGAGGGTGAGTCAGCCTGATTGGTGACCACAATGGCGACGATTTTTTCCGCTGGAATCGGGATGGCGGTGCTGCCAATGCGGTCGTCAACCTTGACCAATGGAATCGGGGTACGGGTCGGACGATAGGTCGGGATATAGATGTCGTGCAGACCTTCGAGGTTCGGGTTGTGCGCCATGTTGATCTCGACGATCACATGCTTGGCGAAAATTGCGAAGCTGGCCGAGTTGCCTACCGAGGTGGTTGGCACGATATGCCCTTGCTCGGTGATTGCTACCGCTTCAATCACGGCAATGTCCGGCAGTTTCAATTGCTGGTTGCGCAATTGCTCCACGGTTTCCGACAAGTGCTGGTCAATGAACATGACCTCGCCGGCGTTGATCGCCTTGCGCAGGGTGCTGTCGACCTGGAATGGCATACGTCGCGACAACACACCGGCTTCTGTCAACTGCTTGTCCAGGTCGTTGCCCAGGCTCGCGCCGGTCATCAGGCTGATCTTCAGCGGCGTGACCTTGGCACGCTCGGCCAGCGCCTGGGGGACGGCCTTGGCTTCGCCGGCGCGAGTGAAGCCACTCATGCCGACGGTCATGCCGTCCTCAATCAGAGCGGCAGCGTCGGCGGCACTCATCACTTTGTCCAACAACGAAGGCAGGCGAATACGGTCACGGTACATGGATTGTTATCTCGGGTAACAGGTAGCAGGACGTGCAGTCTAGTGAATTGCGTCGGCTTCTGTCCCGCTACCAAGGTCGCAATCGAGGTGTCTATTCCGGGCCTTTGAAGCAAAACACCGTTACCGGATCGGTAATAAAAGAATAGTTTGTCCGACGTTTTGCGCAAACAAAAACGCCCCGACGAGTCGGGGCGTTCTGTGTGCCGCAGAGGGTTAGTCGACGGCTTTGACCATGTCTTCGATGACTTTCTTCGCGTCGCCGAACACCATCATGGTTTTGTCCAGATAGAACAGTTCGTTGTCCAGGCCGGCATAGCCGCTGGCCATCGAGCGCTTGTTGACGATGATGGTCTTGGCCTTGAACGCTTCGAGAATCGGCATGCCGGCAATCGGCGATTTCGGATCGTTCTTCGCGGCCGGGTTGACCACGTCGTTGGCACCCAGCACCAGCACCACGTCGGCCTGACCGAACTCGGAGTTGATGTCGTCCATCTCGAACACCTGGTCGTAAGGCACTTCGGCCTCGGCCAGTAACACGTTCATGTGCCCCGGCATACGGCCGGCAACCGGGTGGATCGCGTACTTCACGGTCACGCCGCGATGGGTCAGCTTCTCGGTCAGTTCCTTCAGCGCATGCTGGGCCCGTGCTACCGCCAGGCCATAGCCCGGAACGATGATCACGGTGTCGGCGTTGGTCAGCAGGAAGGTCGCATCGTCAGCCGAACCGGATTTCACCGGACGCGCTTCTTTCGAACCCGCCGGGCCGGCCGCATCCGCCGTATTGCCGAAACCACCGAGCAGTACATTAAAGAAGGAACGGTTCATCGCCTTGCACATGATGTACGAGAGGATCGCACCGCTTGAGCCTACCAGCGAACCGGCGATGATCAGCATCGAGTTGTTCAGCGAGAAGCCGATGCCCGCCGCTGCCCAGCCGGAGTAGCTGTTGAGCATCGACACCACCACCGGCATGTCGGCGCCACCGATCGGGATGATGATCAGCACGCCGAGCACGAAGGCCAGCGCCAGCATCACGCCAAAAGCGGTGTAGTCACCGGTGAGCATGAAGGTCACGCCCAGGGCCAGTGTGGCCAGGCCCAGCAGCAGGTTCAGCTTGTGCTGGCCGCCAAACTGTACCGGTGCACCCTGGAACAGGCGGAACTTGTACTTGCCGGCCAGCTTGCCAAAGGCAATGACAGAGCCGGAGAAGGTGATTGCACCAATGGCTGCACCGAGGAACAGTTCCAGGCGGTTACCGGCCGGGATCGCGTCACCGAGTTGCTGGACGATGCCCAGCGACTGCGGCTCGACCACGGCAGCCACGGCGATGAACACCGCTGCCAGGCCGATCATGCTGTGCATGAAGGCGACCAGTTCGGGCATCTTGGTCATTTCAACGCGTTTGGCCATGATCGAACCGGCGGTGCCGCCGATCAGCAGGCCGACGATCACGTAGACGATACCGTCATGCGCCAGCTCGGCACCGAGTTTGTAGATCAGGCCGACCGTGGTGAGGATCGCCAGGCCCATGCCGAGCATGCCGAACAGGTTGCCGCGACGCGACGTGGTGGGATGCGAGAGACCCTTGAGCGCCTGGATGAAGCAGACCGAGGCGATCAAATACAGGGAAGTAACCAGGTTCATGCTCATGCTTGCTGCACCTCAGCCTTGACTGCTTCGGCCTTGGCTGCCGGAGCTTTTGCTGGAGCCGCTTTTTTCTTGAACATTTCCAGCATGCGCCGGGTTACCAGGAAGCCACCAAACACGTTGACGGCGGCCAGGGCCACCGCCATGGTGCCCATGGTCTTGCCCAGCGGGGTCACGGTGAGGGCGGCAGCGAGCATGGCGCCGACGATCACGATGGCCGAGATGGCGTTGGTCACGGCCATCAGTGGCGTGTGCAGGGCAGGTGTGACGTTCCAGACCACGTGGTAGCCGACATAGATAGCCAGCACGAAGATGATCAGGTTGTAGATACCGTGAGAGATCAGCATGTCTTCCATTGTTTTTATCCTCAGCCGTTCTTGCGCACGATCTGGCCGTCGCGGCACATCAGGCACGCGGCGACGATATCGTCTTCAAGGTTGATCACCAGTTGTCCTTCTTTATCGAACAACAGTTTCATGAAGTCCAGCAGGTTGCGTGCATACAGTGCCGAGGCATCGGCTCCAACCGCGGCAGCCAGGTTGGTCGGGCCGACAATGGTCACGCCATTCTCGACGACCACCTGATCGGCCACGGTCAGCGGGCAGTTGCCGCCCTGGGCTGCTGCGAGGTCGATGACCACCGAACCGGGTTTCATCTGCGCCACGGTTTCCGCGCTCAACAACGTCGGTGCCTTGCGGCCCGGAATCAGCGCGGTGGTGATGACGATGTCAGCCTGTTTGGCGCGCTCGTGCACGGCCGCGGCCTGGCGCTGCATCCAGCTGGCGGGCATCGGGCGGGCGTAACCGCCGACACCAACGGCGCATTCACGCTCTTCGTCGGTCTCGTAAGGCACGTCGACGAATTTGGCGCCGAGGGATTCGATCTGCTCTTTTACCGCAGGGCGCACGTCAGACGCTTCGATCACTGCGCCCAGACGTTTCGCCGTAGCGATGGCCTGCAAACCGGCCACACCTGCACCGAGAATCAGCACGCGCGCCGCTTTCACAGTGCCCGCAGCAGTCATCAGCATCGGCATGAAGCGCGGATAGTAGTGCGCGGCCAGCAACACGGCTTTATAACCGGCGATGTTGGCTTGCGAGGACAGCACATCCAGGCTTTGGGCGCGGGAGGTGCGAGGCGCTGCCTCCAGGGCAAATGCGGTAATGCCGCACTCGGCCAGCTTGGCGATGGTTTCATTGCTGAACGGGTTGAGCATCCCCACCACAACGGTGCCGCTTTTAATCAGCGTCAGTTCGCTGTCGCTGGGCGCGACCACCTTCAAAATCAGCTCTGCACCAAACGCGTCATTGGCGCTGCCAATGGTCGCGCCTGCCGCTGCATAGGCACTGTCGACAACGCTGGCATTAACGCCTGCGCCGCTTTGTACAGTGACCTTATGACCCTGGCTGATCAGCTTCTTGATGGTTTCCGGGGTTGCAGCAACCCGTGTTTCACCGGTCTGGGTTTCGAGAGGAACACCAATGTGCACGTCAAATCTCCTGCGTGATCTTATTGAGTAAACCCATGCACTACGGATGGTGCGGCTGGGGCGGCCGATCAGCACGATCCCGCCAAATCAGGGCGGGGCGCGGCATTTTGCAGGCGAACTTTGTGCCCTTCAAGGGATTATGACGGGTGACGGAAAATTAACTACAAGTCACCCCGTGACCGAATGTCGCAACCAACTGGCTCAATCCCTTGCAGACCGTGCTTTTCAAGGATTCTGGCCGAAATTCAGGAAATTACACATCGGCCGTATGAATGATGCGGCATCGCTTCGAAATAGTGGCGCAAAGCCGCGTGGTCAGCCGCTTGTGGGACGTTTGTACGACTTCTCGATACAGTTTGCTGCTATGCGACAAATACGTATATCTGTAGGGCTTTACGGTTACTGACTACGGGGTCAAGTAATTTTGGAGAGCCTTTATCCCTCTAGGCTGTAGCTGTGTGCCTGATTTACCAGCCAGTCTCGAAATGCCCTCAAAGACGCAGATTCGACCTTTCGCTCAGGAATCATCAGGTAATAAGCCTTGATGCTCGACAGTGCTTGCGGGTTGGCGATCACCAAGCGTTTTTCTTTCAGCTCTCTTTGAATCAGGAACGGCGGAATCAGGGCAATGCCCATGTCGTGCATGGCCGCTTGGGCGAGCATGGAGAATAGCTCGTAGCGAGGACCTGTCATGTCTCGCGGGACATTCAGGTGTTGGGAGTCGAACCATTGGCGCCAGGCATAGGGGCGGGTGGTTTGTTGCAGAAGAGGTAAGTCGGCGATTTCGCCGGGCGTCAGACTGGTCTTTTTTCCGAGCAGGTTGGGGCTGCAAACGGGCATCGGATTTTCACCCATCAGCCTGTGGGACTCTGTACCCGACCAATCCGCGTCACCGAAGTAGATGGCGGCATCAAAATCAGTGTCGGCGAACAGGAACGGCCGCGTGCGGTTGGTCAGGTTGACCGTCACTTCCGGGTGCTTTTGCTGGAAGTCCTTGAGTCGCGGCAGCAGCCATTGGGTGCCGAAGGTCGGAACGACGGCCAATTCGATCACGTTGGTGCCTTGCTGGCCCATGACTGACAAGGTGTCGCGCTCAACCGCGTCGAGCTGAGTGGCCACTCGACGGCTGTAGGAGAGGCCGGCTTCTGTCAGCTTGACCCCGCGCCGCGAGCGTCGGAACAGTTCCACACTGAGGAACTCCTCCAGACTGGCGATCTGTCGGCAAATCGCCCCTTGGGTCAGCGAAAGTTCCTGGGCTGCCTTGGTAAAGCTCTCGTGGCGTGCCGCTGCCTCAAAGCTGATCAGAGCGGTGGTGCTGGGTATCTTTCTGCGCATGTACGTCAACCTCACTAATGCATCGCATAAAGGCTCTTTTGCGACGTTTCGGAGTGAGAAATTAGCACAACA
This sequence comes from Pseudomonas sp. Pseusp10, assembly GCF_059492225.1. Classification (NCBI taxonomy): domain Bacteria; kingdom Pseudomonadati; phylum Pseudomonadota; class Gammaproteobacteria; order Pseudomonadales; family Pseudomonadaceae; genus Pseudomonas; species Pseudomonas sp. Pseusp10. The sequence continues at coordinate 710,928 of NZ_CP168528.1, forward strand.
GTATGCGAAATCCTCGTTTGCCGTGGCGCCGAACCCGGCCTAGCATCAGTCCACGTTATTTGACCCGATTCGAGAGGACACACTCATGGGCGGTAAAGCTAGCTTCAACTGGATCGATCCCCTGCTGCTGGATCAACAGCTCACTGAAGAAGAACGCATGATTCGCGACACGGCTGCGCAATTCGCTCAGCAAAGCCTTGCGCCGCGCATCCTCGAAGCTTTCCGCCATGAGAAGACCGACCCTGCGATCTTCCGTGAAATGGGCGAAGTCGGCCTGTTGGGCGCAACCATCCCCGAGCAGTACGGCGGCAGCGGCCTGAACTATGTCAGCTATGGTCTGATCGCCCGTGAAGTCGAGCGCATCGACTCCGGCTATCGCTCGATGATGAGCGTTCAGTCCTCGCTGGTGATGGTGCCGATCAATGAATTCGGTACTGAAGCGCAGAAGCAGAAGTACCTGCCGAAACTGGCCTCGGGCGAGTGGATCGGCTGCTTCGGCCTGACCGAGCCTAACCACGGTTCCGACCCGGGTTCGATGATCACTCGTGCGCGCAAAGTAGAAGGTGGCTACAGCCTCAAGGGCAGCAAGATGTGGATCACCAACAGCCCGATCGCCGATGTGTTCGTGGTCTGGGGCAAGGACGATGCTGGCGACATCCGCGGCTTCGTTCTGGAGAAAGGCTGGAAAGGCCTGAGCGCTCCGGCAATTCACGGCAAGGTGGGCCTGCGGGCATCGATCACCGGTGAAATCGTGATGGACAACGTGTTCGTTCCGGAAGAAAACATTTTCCCGGATGTCCGTGGTCTGAAAGGTCCTTTCACGTGCCTCAACTCGGCACGTTACGGCATCTCCTGGGGCGCGTTGGGTGCTGCCGAGTTCTGCTGGCACACCGCTCGTCAGTACACCCTGGATCGTCAGCAGTTTGGCCGCCCACTGGCCGCCACTCAGTTGATCCAGAAAAAACTGGCCGACATGCAGACTGAAATCACCATGGCGCTGCAAGGCTGCCTGCGTCTGGGTCGTATGAAGGATGAAGGCACTGCGGCGGTCGAAATCACTTCGATGATGAAGCGCAACTCTTGCGGCAAGTCTCTGGACATCGCTCGCATGGCTCGCGATATGTTGGGCGGCAATGGTATTTCCGATGAGTTCGGTGTTGCTCGCCACCTGGTCAACCTGGAAGTGGTGAACACCTACGAAGGTACCCATGACGTCCATGCTCTGATCCTTGGTCGTGCGCAAACCGGCATCCAGGCGTTCTATTAATAGGAGAACGTCGATGGGCGCGCTTTCGCATCTACGGGTACTGGATTTATCGCGGGTGCTGGCCGGGCCTTGGGCCGGGCAGATCCTTGCCGACCTTGGCGCCGAAGTGATCAAGGTCGAGCGCCCGGGTAACGGCGATGACACACGCGCCTGGGGGCCGCCGTTCCTTAAAGACGCTTATGGGGAAAACACCAGCGAGGCGGCCTATTACTTGTCGGCCAATCGCAACAAGCAATCGGTCACCATCGACTTCACACGCCCTGAAGGGCAGAAACTGGTGCGTGAGCTGGCGGCCAAGTCGGACATCCTGATCGAGAACTTCAAGGTTGGCGGTTTGGCGGCTTATGGCCTGGACTATGAATCGTTGAAGGCGATCAATCCGGATCTGATCTATTGCTCGATCACCGGCTTCGGCCAGACCGGCCCTTACGCCAAGCGTGCGGGTTATGACTTCATGATCCAGGGGCTGGGCGGTCTCATGAGCCTGACGGGGCGACCTGAAGGCGAAGAAGGCGCGGGGCCGGTGAAGGTTGGCGTAGCGCTGACGGATATCCTGACCGGGCTGTATTCGACTGTCGCGATCCTGGCTGCGCTTGCGCATCGGGATCACGACGGTGGCGGTCAGCATATCGACATGGCGCTACTGGACGTACAAGTGGCTTGCCTGGCTAACCAGGCAATGAACTACCTGACGACAGGCAATGCGCCTAAACGCTTGGGTAATGCTCACCCGAACATCGTGCCTTATCAGGATTTTCCTACGGCGGATGGCGATTTCATCCTTACCGTCGGGAACGATGGGCAGTTCCGCAAGTTCGCGGAAGTGGCCGGGCAGCCGCAATGGGCGGACGATCCGCGTTTTGCTACCAACAAGCTGCGGGTGGCAAACAGGGCTGTACTGATTCCGCTGATCCGCCAGGCTACGGTATTCAAGACTACCGCTGAATGGGTGGCACAGCTGGAACAGGCTGGCGTGCCATGCGGGCCTATCAATGATGTGGCACAGATGTTTGCCGATCCTCAGGTGAAGGCTCGCGGGTTGGCTATCGAGCTGCCGCATGCGCTGGCTGGTATGGTGCCTCAGGTGGCGAGCCCGATTCGACTCTCGGAGACGCCAGTGGAGTACCGTTTTGCACCTCCTTTGCTGGGTGAGCATACGCTGGAGGTTCTGCAGCGGGTGTTGGGCCTGGATGCTGGGGCGGTGACTGCGTTCAAGGCTTCGGGCGTTCTCTGATGGGTCTCCTCTATATAGAAGGGTGTTTGGGCTCTTCTATATAGGTTTCCTTCGGGTCGGTTGGGTGCTTTCTGCAAGTTATTGATAGAAATCCTGAATCAGTGCTTGACGGCAGATTCTGGAGGCCTATAATTCGCCCCACTTCCGGCGCAGTCGAAACGGAAAACTCCTTGGTAAACAAAGAGTTACGCAGTTTTCGGCAGTGGTTGCTTCAGGTCATCGAAGCGCAAAGGAAGTTGAAAAAGAGGTGTTGACAGCAGCGTGTAACGCTGTAGAATTCGCCTCCCGCTGACGAGAGATCGAAAGCGCAAGTGGTTGAAGTTGTTAAGGAAATCCTTGAAAACTTCTGAAAAAATCACTTGACAGCAAATGAGGCTGCTGTAGAATGCGCGCCTCGGTTGAGACGAAAGCTCTTAACCAACCGCTCTTTAACAACTGAATCAAGCAATTCGTGTGGGTGCTTGTGGCGTCAGACTGCTAGTCAACAGATTATCAGCATCACAAGTTACTCCGCGAGAAATCAAAGATGTAACCAACGATTGCTGAGCCAAGTTTAGGGTTTTCTCAAAACCCAAAGATGTTTGAACTGAAGAGTTTGATCATGGCTCAGATTGAACGCTGGCGGCAGGCCTAACACATGCAAGTCGAGCGGATGACAGGAGCTTGCTCCTGAATTCAGCGGCGGACGGGTGAGTAATGCCTAGGAATCTGCCTGGTAGTGGGGGACAACGTTTCGAAAGGAACGCTAATACCGCATACGTCCTACGGGAGAAAGCAGGGGACCTTCGGGCCTTGCGCTATCAGATGAGCCTAGGTCGGATTAGCTAGTTGGTGAGGTAATGGCTCACCAAGGCGACGATCCGTAACTGGTCTGAGAGGATGATCAGTCACACTGGAACTGAGACACGGTCCAGACTCCTACGGGAGGCAGCAGTGGGGAATATTGGACAATGGGCGAAAGCCTGATCCAGCCATGCCGCGTGTGTGAAGAAGGTCTTCGGATTGTAAAGCACTTTAAGTTGGGAGGAAGGGCATTAACCTAATACGTTAGTGTTTTGACGTTACCGACAGAATAAGCACCGGCTAACTCTGTGCCAGCAGCCGCGGTAATACAGAGGGTGCAAGCGTTAATCGGAATTACTGGGCGTAAAGCGCGCGTAGGTGGTTTGTTAAGTTGGATGTGAAAGCCCCGGGCTCAACCTGGGAACTGCATTCAAAACTGACAAGCTAGAGTATGGTAGAGGGTGGTGGAATTTCCTGTGTAGCGGTGAAATGCGTAGATATAGGAAGGAACACCAGTGGCGAAGGCGACCACCTGGACTGATACTGACACTGAGGTGCGAAAGCGTGGGGAGCAAACAGGATTAGATACCCTGGTAGTCCACGCCGTAAACGATGTCAACTAGCCGTTGGGAGCCTTGAGCTCTTAGTGGCGCAGCTAACGCATTAAGTTGACCGCCTGGGGAGTACGGCCGCAAGGTTAAAACTCAAATGAATTGACGGGGGCCCGCACAAGCGGTGGAGCATGTGGTTTAATTCGAAGCAACGCGAAGAACCTTACCAGGCCTTGACATCCAATGAACTTTCCAGAGATGGATGGGTGCCTTCGGGAACATTGAGACAGGTGCTGCATGGCTGTCGTCAGCTCGTGTCGTGAGATGTTGGGTTAAGTCCCGTAACGAGCGCAACCCTTGTCCTTAGTTACCAGCACGTCATGGTGGGCACTCTAAGGAGACTGCCGGTGACAAACCGGAGGAAGGTGGGGATGACGTCAAGTCATCATGGCCCTTACGGCCTGGGCTACACACGTGCTACAATGGTCGGTACAGAGGGTTGCCAAGCCGCGAGGTGGAGCTAATCCCACAAAACCGATCGTAGTCCGGATCGCAGTCTGCAACTCGACTGCGTGAAGTCGGAATCGCTAGTAATCGCGAATCAGAATGTCGCGGTGAATACGTTCCCGGGCCTTGTACACACCGCCCGTCACACCATGGGAGTGGGTTGCACCAGAAGTAGCTAGTCTAACCTTCGGGAGGACGGTTACCACGGTGTGATTCATGACTGGGGTGAAGTCGTAACAAGGTAGCCGTAGGGGAACCTGCGGCTGGATCACCTCCTTAATCGACGACTCAGCTGCTCCATGAGCTCCCACACGAATTGCTTGATTCATTGAAGAAGACGATAGAAGCAGCTTTAAGCTCCAGGCTGATAGCTCACGCTAACAGTTACGCGCTCGAAATTGGGTCTGTAGCTCAGTTGGTTAGAGCGCACCCCTGATAAGGGTGAGGTCGGCAGTTCGAATCTGCCCAGACCCACCAATTTTGTATGGGGCCATAGCTCAGCTGGGAGAGCGCCTGCCTTGCACGCAGGAGGTCAACGGTTCGATCCCGTTTGGCTCCACCATAAACTGCTTCAGATGTCTGAGAGTTTAGAAATGAATATTCCGCGATGAATATTGATTTCTAGTCTTTTGATTAGATCGTTCTTTAAAAATTTGGGTATGTGATAGAAAGATAGACTGAACGTTACTTTCACTGGTAACGGATCAGGCTAAGGTAAAATTTGTGAGTTTAATCGCGAATTTTCGGCGAATGTCGTCTTCACAGTATAACCAGATTGCTTGGGGTTATATGGTCAAGTGAAGAAGCGCATACGGTGGATGCCTTGGCAGTCAGAGGCGATGAAAGACGTGGTAGCCTGCGAAAAGCTTCGGGGAGTCGGCAAACAGACTTTGATCCGGAGATGTCTGAATGGGGGAACCCAGCCATCATAAGATGGTTATCTTGTACTGAATACATAGGTGCAAGAGGCGAACCAGGGGAACTGAAACATCTAAGTACCCTGAGGAAAAGAAATCAACCGAGATTCCCTTAGTAGTGGCGAGCGAACGGGGACTAGCCCTTAAGTGGCTTTGAGATTAGCGGAACGCTCTGGAAAGTGCGGCCATAGTGGGTGATAGCCCTGTACGCGAAAATCTCTTGGTCATGAAATCGAGTAGGACGGAGCACGAGAAACTTTGTCTGAATATGGGGGGACCATCCTCCAAGGCTAAATACTACTGACTGACCGATAGTGAACTAGTACCGTGAGGGAAAGGCGAAAAGAACCCCGGAGAGGGGAGTGAAATAGATCCTGAAACCGTATGCGTACAAGCAGTGGGAGCCTACTTTGTTAGGTGACTGCGTACCTTTTGTATAATGGGTCAGCGACTTATTTTCAGTGGCGAGCTTAACCGAATAGGGAGGCGTAGCGAAAGCGAGTCTTAATAGGGCGTCTAGTCGCTGGGAATAGACCCGAAACCGGGCGATCTATCCATGGGCAGGTTGAAGGTTAGGTAACACTGACTGGAGGACCGAACCGACTACCGTTGAAAAGTTAGCGGATGACCTGTGGATCGGAGTGAAAGGCTAATCAAGCTCGGAGATAGCTGGTTCTCCTCGAAAGCTATTTAGGTAGCGCCTCATGTATCACTGTAGGGGGTAGAGCACTGTTTCGGCTAGGGGGTCATCCCGACTTACCAAACCGATGCAAACTCCGAATACCTACAAGTGCCGAGCATGGGAGACACACGGCGGGTGCTAACGTCCGTCGTGAAAAGGGAAACAACCCAGACCGTCAGCTAAGGTCCCAAAGTTATGGTTAAGTGGGAAACGATGTGGGAAGGCTTAGACAGCTAGGAGGTTGGCTTAGAAGCAGCCACCCTTTAAAGAAAGCGTAATAGCTCACTAGTCGAGTCGGCCTGCGCGGAAGATGTAACGGGGCTCAAACCATACACCGAAGCTACGGGTATCACTTAGGTGATGCGGTAGAGGAGCGTTCTGTAAGCCTGTGAAGGTGAGTTGAGAAGCTTGCTGGAGGTATCAGAAGTGCGAATGCTGACATGAGTAACGACAATGGGTGTGAAAAACACCCACGCCGAAAGACCAAGGTTTCCTGCGCAACGTTAATCGACGCAGGGTTAGTCGGTCCCTAAGGCGAGGCTGAAAAGCGTAGTCGATGGAAAACAGGTTAATATTCCTGTACTTCTGGTTATTGCGATGGAGGGACGGAGAAGGCTAGGCCAGCTTGGCGTTGGTTGTCCAAGTTTAAGGTGGTAGGCTGAGATCTTAGGTAAATCCGGGATCTTAAGGCCGAGAGCTGATGACGAGTTACCCTCTGGGTGACGAAGTGGTTGATGCCATGCTTCCAAGAAAAGCTTCTAAGCTTCAGATAACCAGGAACCGTACCCCAAACCGACACAGGTGGTTGGGTAGAGAATACCAAGGCGCTTGAGAGAACTCGGGTGAAGGAACTAGGCAAAATGGCACCGTAACTTCGGGAGAAGGTGCGCCGGTGAGGGTGAAGCACTTGCTGCGTAAGCCCACGCCGGTCGAAGATACCAGGCCGCTGCGACTGTTTATTAAAAACACAGCACTCTGCAAACACGAAAGTGGACGTATAGGGTGTGACGCCTGCCCGGTGCCGGAAGGTTAATTGATGGGGTTAGCTAACGCGAAGCTCTTGATCGAAGCCCCGGTAAACGGCGGCCGTAACTATAACGGTCCTAAGGTAGCGAAATTCCTTGTCGGGTAAGTTCCGACCTGCACGAATGGCGTAACGATGGCGGCGCTGTCTCCACCCGAGACTCAGTGAAATTGAAATCGCTGTGAAGATGCAGTGTATCCGCGGCTAGACGGAAAGACCCCGTGAACCTTTACTATAGCTTTGCACTGGACTTTGAATTTGCTTGTGTAGGATAGGTGGGAGGCTTTGAAGCGTGGACGCCAGTTCGCGTGGAGCCATCCTTGAAATACCACCCTGGCAACTTTGAGGTTCTAACTCAGGTCCGTTATCCGGATCGAGGACAGTGTATGGTGGGTAGTTTGACTGGGGCGGTCTCCTCCTAAAGAGTAACGGAGGAGTACGAAGGTGCGCTCAGACCGGTCGGAAATCGGTCGTAGAGTATAAAGGCAAAAGCGCGCTTGACTGCGAGACAGACACGTCGAGCAGGTACGAAAGTAGGTCTTAGTGATCCGGTGGTTCTGTATGGAAGGGCCATCGCTCAACGGATAAAAGGTACTCCGGGGATAACAGGCTGATACCGCCCAAGAGTTCATATCGACGGCGGTGTTTGGCACCTCGATGTCGGCTCATCACATCCTGGGGCTGAAGCCGGTCCCAAGGGTATGGCTGTTCGCCATTTAAAGTGGTACGCGAGCTGGGTTTAGAACGTCGTGAGACAGTTCGGTCCCTATCTGCCGTGGACGTTTGAGATTTGAGAGGGGCTGCTCCTAGTACGAGAGGACCGGAGTGGACGAACCTCTGGTGTTCCGGTTGTCACGCCAGTGGCATTGCCGGGTAGCTATGTTCGGGAAAGATAACCGCTGAAAGCATCTAAGCGGGAAACTTGCCTCAAGATGAGATCTCACTGGGACCTTGAGTCCCCTGAAGGGCCGTCGAAGACTACGACGTTGATAGGTTGGGTGTGTAAGCGCTGTGAGGCGTTGAGCTAACCAATACTAATTGCCCGTGAGGCTTGACCATATAACACCCAAGCAATTTGCGAACTCGGAAGAGGCCAGATTGCGGTGTGTGAAGACGCAAGAACCGAAAGTTCGAGATACTCACCAAACACCGAAGCTATCACCTACCCAATTTGCTGAAGCGAGGCCATCTGGTCACGACTCGGTACCCGAATTTCTTGACGACCATAGAGCATTGGAACCACCTGATCCCATCCCGAACTCAGCAGTGAAACGATGCATCGCCGATGGTAGTGTGGGGTTTCCCCATGTGAGAGTAGGTCATCGTCAAGATTAAATTCCGAAACCCCTATCTGCGTATGCAGGTAGGGGTTTTGTCTATAGAGTAGAAGCATCAAGAATTCGCTGGCACGTCACTACGGACGGATCGGCACACAGAATTTCTTGACGACCATAGAGCATTGGAACCACCTGATCCCATCCCGAACTCAGTAGTGAAACGATGCATCGCCGATGGTAGTGTGGGGTTTCCCCATGTGAGAGTAGGTCATCGTCAAGATTGAATTCCAAAACCCCTGTCAGCTAACGCCGACAGGGGTTTTGTCGTTTCAGGGGTACTGAAAAGCCCGTTGTGGAGCCTCTCCACAGCAGGCTTTTTCACATTCTAGGCAAACAGTTTCAGCACATTGTTCATTGCATCATCGGCAAAACCCTGTACGAAATCCTTGAAGCCTGGCAGCGCCTCGGCGCCACCCTGTGCCGGGTCGGCGATGATGGTCCAGGTGGCTCGGGACTTGTTCGTATCCAGGGGTTCAACGCTCATCGCTGCCCACAGATTGGCCACACCCAGCGTGTTGTAGATGGTGGTCCAGGTCATGTGTCGTGCCTGGTCGTCCCGGGAGTTGAGTTGTTCGACCACCAGGTTACCGTCCTTGAAGAACTTTTTGCGCAGCGATGAAACCCCTTCGCCGGTCATCTCTATGTGCGACAGCGCCGGGATGAAGCGATCGAAGCCGGCAAAGTTACCGACTACGGCCCATACCTGCGCAGCATCGGCGGGCACGTCCACCGAGGACACCACGTGGCAGCCTTGGGGGTTTTTGATCAGGGTATCGGGATGCAGAGTACTCATGGTTTTGCTCCGTTGGGGTTGAGTCAGATGAAGTTGATTTCTTTGAGGTAATCGCAGCCGCGTCGCAGCAGCGCCGGGGACTTTTGTGGGTAGTGCGCACCCATTAGCCGAACACCTGCCTGGGCGTTGTCGTGACCGATCATCGAGATATCGCCGATGTCCTCCTCGAAGCCGTTGAGGTAGAACCCCAGCACGCCGAACAACGCGTTGTCGCTGTCAACCCGACTCAGTTGCTGTTGCCAGTCGGCGACGCTGACCATCGCGAATTCGCGCCCTGCCTCGCGGAAGGACGCCACGTAGTTGTCCCAGCTCAGGGGCTCGGGGTTGTGCAGGTTGAACACCGCCTGTTCCGGTTGATAACGACTGGCGTGGAAGGCGATGAATCGGGCGAGAAAGTCCACCGGCATCAAGTCGAAATTCAAGGCGAACTCCGGCACCTGGCCAAGCTGGAGCGAGCCCTTGAGCATCAGCATCAGGCGGTTCTTGTGCGGCTGGCACACACCTGTGAGGCTGTTGAAGCTGATGTTGCCAGGGCGGTAGAGATTGACCCGCACCCCAAGCTCCCGCGCCCGTTCGAGGATTCGCTCGCCGACCCATTTGGACAGGTTGTAGCCGTTCTTGATGTAGATCGGTGGCGTCGCTGCGGCTGGTAACTCAAGCACTCGACCGTCGGCGGACATCGTGCTGGAGGCCGAGAGCGTAGAGACGAAGTTGAAGATTTTTTTGCTGCGTCCTTCGCACAGACGCAAACATTCGAAAATCGGCTCGACGTTGTCCCGCGCCAGTGACTCGTAATCGAGGACGTGATTGACGTTGGCCGCGTTGTGCACCAATGCGCCGTATTCTCGATCCAGACGCTGATAAACCTCAGCCGCCAAACCGAGTTCCGGCCGCGTGATGTCAGCTGCGTAAACCCGCACCCGGCTCATATCCAGATGCTCGAGACGGTTCTCTCGCAATGCCTGGGTGAAGCGCTCGTCCGCCGATTGCCCGTTGCCGTCGCGAACCAGGCAGGCGACTTCGCTGGCACCCCAGGCCAGCAACGCCTCGACGATGTGTACACCGACAAAACTGTTGGCGCCGGTAACGATCACCTTGTGTACATCGCCCATGCGGCTGACGGGTAGCGGCCGAACATCCAGTTCGCGGAAGGCATCGCGCATGGCCTGTTCGCTCAGCACTTCTTCGCTGCCGGAGCCGCGTACCAGTGTCGCCAGTTTCGCGAGGGTCGGCAGTTCGATGAAACGGTTGATCGAGATGCTGCGCCCGAACTCCTCGCGCAATCGTAAGAGCATGCGCGACAGCAGAATCGAGTGCCCGCCCAGGTTGAAGAAGCTTTCGTCGGTGGAAATGTCGCTCGCTGGCAACTCCAGCAACTCGGCCCAGATGTCCAGCAGCAGGGCTTCATCGGCGCTGGCTGGCAGGCGCCGTAGAGGGTTCTCGGTGACGCTCACGGGCAGATCCAGCAGCGCCTTGCGGTCGACCTTGCCATTGCTGGCGTAGGGCATGCTTGCCAGCTCGGTCCATGCAACGGGGTGCATGTAGTCCGGCAGTTGCTGTACCGCGTGGGCCTTCAACGCCTGGCGAGCGGTGCCGGGGAGGTCTTCTTGAGGTTGGGCGAGGAAGGCCAGAATCCGTCGCTGGCTATCAATGACCACGGTAACCTGGCGGTACAACTGGCTGTCGCGCAGGCAGCGCTCAATCTCTTCCGGCTCGACCCGGAAGCCGCGAATCTTCACCTGATTATCACGCCGACCGCACAACTCGATCCCTTCAGGCGTCCACTTCGCCATGTCCCCGGTGCGATAGGTGCGCAGGGGCCGGCCATCAGGCAAGTTCAGATCCAGATAGCGCTCGGCGGTTTGCTGCGGGTTGTTCAGGTAACCCAGGCATACACCCGGACCGGCGATGTACAACTCACCGACGGTCTGTTCGGCCACCGGTTGCAAGTCATCATCGAGAATCAACACCTGGCTGTTGGCGATTGGAGCGCCCAGCGAGCGGTTGTTGTCGCCTGTCTGGAGTTTGCGCGCGGTAATCAGCACCGTGGCTTCGGTGGGCCCGTAGAGGTTGTAGAGCTTGCCCTGACGGCTCAGTTGCTCGATGACCCACGGCTCGCAGACATCGCCGCCGGTCATCACATGATCCAGGCACTGCAATTGCTCCAGCGGCAGGATGCTCAACAAGGCAGGCGGTAAAAAGGCATGGCTCAATTGCCGATGACGAATCAGCTCCACCAGTTGCAGCGGATCGCGGCGTTGGTCTTCGCCGGGCACGACCAGCTCCGCGCCTTGCATCAGGGTTGGAAAGATGTCGATCAGCGATGAGTCGAAACCCAACGAAGAAAACTGCAGCACCCGGCTCTGGCTGGTCAACTGCACATAGTCGGCGTACCAGTGGGTGAAGTGCGCGAGGTTGGCCTGGCTGAGCAGCACGCCCTTGGGATGGCCGGTGGTGCCCGAGGTGTAGAGCGCCATGCATGGCGCATTGAGGTCGGGGCGTTGGCGCATCAACGGTTGAGTGAGGTCTGCGTCATGGACATCGATGCTGCTGATGTCCAGCCCTGGCATCTCGCTCGCCAGGGGATGCTCGCCGTCATGCAGCAACAACACCGCGCCGGCATTCGACAGGATGTACTGCTGACGTTGAAGCGGATGGCTCGGCTCCAGCGGCAAGTACACCGCGCCGCTGCCCAGGATCGCCAGGATTCCCGCATACAGCGCGCTGCATTTGGGCAGGCAGATCCCGATGACTACCGGGCCTTGATGCTGAACCAGCAGCGGTCGCAGACGTTGCTGGATGGCGCGGCTTTGGGCGTGCAGTTGGTGATAGTCGAGGGTGCTCCCGGAAATGCTCAAGGCCGGACGGTTAGCGCTCTGGATGCATTGTTGTTCCAGCTTTTCGATCATCGGCGTTTGCGCGAGTTGCTGCAGTCGTGGGTCGGCGGTGGCATTCAGGCGATGCACGAACGCGAGGCTGTCCAGGAACCGCAGGTTCTCGATGCGCTCGTAACGGGCAGTAACGGCGGGTTCGGCGAGTCGAAAATAGTCGGCATCACGCGAGTAGCGGCTGACCAGCAGCGCCACGTGGTCAACCAGTGCTGTCACGGCCTGCACATGTAAAGCCTGGCCGTTACCCGACGGTTCATCGGCGATGGGTACACGAGTCAGCAGCGTTGAGCCATGGCAGCACAACAAGTCCAGCGATGGCAGGCCGGACGCCTGTGGCACGCCAAGACCCAATTGCAATGTCAGTCGGGGCGCCTGACAGGTGAAATGAAGCGACGGGTCATCGTCGATCAGCAGATCAGCCTGTCCAGGCATGTCGTCGAGCACGCAGATCCGCGTCAGTGAGTGGCCGTGTTGTTCGAGTTCCAGCGCCAGGTCGGTCAGGGCCTGGCTTTGTCCGGTGAGCAAAATGTCGAGACGTCTCATGATGGCTCCTCGTCAAACCAGGTAGTCGCTGAGGGCGGTTTGTACGCACGGCGAATCGAGCAGCGAACTGCTGTGGAAAAACCGCACAATGTTGGCCACCAACGGGTGATGGCGATTGATCGGGAACGCCAGCGCCGACACTTCGCTCTTGAGTGCGTGGCGTGCCGTGTCGTTGATCTGCAATGCGTCGATCAAGCGGAAGTCGAAGGATTTCTGGATGTCGTTGGTCAGGTAATGGCCAATGAACACCGGCAGGATCTGCGCGATGCACTGGCGGTCGTCTGCACTTGCGGTACGCCAGTAGATGCGCACCAGCCGCGCCCAAAAACCGGAATGACGCCCCTCGTCCAGCAAGTGATCGGCCATCAGACCCTTGATCGATTGCTTGACCGTGTCGTCCTTGGCGAACGCGGCGACATCACCGGTCACAGTGTTTTCGGCGATGGCCACGCAGATCAGTTCTACAGCGCTACGCAGGTGCTCCGGTGCGAGCGCCACGGCCGCCGGTATCGCTCGGCTCAGCTCGATCTCATCCGGCAACTCAATCGGGGCGATGCCGGTCATGGCGACGGTCTGTTGCATGAAGTCCATCGCCACCAGCGCGTGGTAGTCCTCGTCCACCACGACAGTCATGGCGTCGTAGCGACAGGCGAACGGGAACTCGACCGCGAAGCGATTCTTGGCGATGCTGCGGGCGGTTTTGTCGACGATCTCGGTTTCGAAAATCACTACGTCGTTGATGAACTTGTAGAGCGTCTGCACCAAGGCAAAGTCGCGCTGTTCCGGGCATTCGCGCAGAAAGGTTTCGCTCAGCACCAACGGTTGGCGGCTCAAGGGGTAGATCAGTTTGTCGTCGTTCTCCAGCACGCGGCGCGGGCGGGTGCGGATGGTCGCGCGGCTCTCCCAGGCGTCGGCGAAGGATTGGTAGTCGGCGGCGTTCATGCGCTCACCTGCGCAACCGATTCGTTCATGCTCAGGCGCAACCCGTCCCACAGGGCGATACGACTTTCCACGGCAGCGATGGCGCTGGCATACACATCTTCCTGCCGTTGCGGGTTGCTATCGATCAGTCGCGACAGGAGCTTCTCCGCCGCCGGGCCGTGATCCTCGGAGTCGACCTCAATGTGCCGTTCGAGGTAGTAACGGAAGGTCGGTGCCTGCTCGATGCCGATACCCCAATCGTCGAGGATGCGCTGGAACATCTGCGGGATAACGCTCTCGCGACCGTGCAGAAAAGCCGCCGCTACACTGTGACCCGGCGCATGCAGCGCGGTGTGCAGCGTATGGCGAACGAAATGTGCGGCCGCCGGATCGACGTCGACGCTCTGCAAGGCCACGTCGTAGCTCACGCCTTCTTGCTGCAGGGCTACAAAGCGTTCGATGGCAACGGTGCAGGCGCCGATTTCGCGCATTGCATCCAGGTACAACTCGAAGTGGCTGTAGTGACCCTGGTCCGGGCGATCATCCGATTCCTCACCCAGCACGATCTCGTTGATCAACCGCGCTGCCTGGGGGTCCTGCGGCGGCAACCAGGGCAACTGCACACAGGTCAGTTCCTGTTGCAGGCGTTTGGTCAGCGACATGAAGTCCCATACGGCAAACACGTGGGTTTCCATGAAGCGTCGCAGGACCGGCAGCGAGTGTATTTCAGAGAAAATCGGATGTTCGCTAAGTTCGGCTTTTTTTTGAATAAGGCGTTCTTTAGTTGGTTTCATGGATGAGCCTGTAAATGAACTGAGGTGAGAAGTAATCAAGCACTGAAGTTCGTTGGAAGTTTCTCCTGGCGAACGGGTACCTCAAACGAATTGATCTTTTTAAGTGCTATGGATGCCGAGTAACTGAGGCTTTGCTGCCGCTTGTGGCTGGCAGCGAAGAAAAGCTAATACACATATAAAGTGTGAATCAAGTTGTTTCGGTATTATTTTGATATTCAACTTTTTGATGAATGATAAGTTCCAATAAAACTTTCTATATAAGTTTTATTTTGGCGTAGTTACTCCTTCCGGCTTATATAAGTCAGAATTGAATAAAGAGTGAATGCCTCACTCGAAGTAACTTTTAAGCGGGCGTCGTTGGGGGTGTCTGAGGGGGGAAGTGGGTCGCGAGTGATGCCGATCCTTCCGTTCCCGTGATGAGGCTCCTTCCTTTGCTTCTGGGGGTGGGGGCTACGCCATTCGCACGGAGCGTCCCCCCGTTTTATGGTGTCCTGGTTACCCAGAGTGGGCGTAAATCGAGGCGGCCGCCATTACTGAGGCATCACGCAATCGCTGCAATGCTCAGGTTTGAAGACGGCGGGGCGTTGGAGTGCGGTATGGCGCCGCGAGGGTGGAGCACTTCGGGGAATACGCGGCAAGCGAGGGTGAACCGTTCGGTACGCTTCCCCGGATTTGCCGCTGCGGGTTACTTCGACTTGTTTCTGGCCTGGACTTCAGGGCTGTTGAGATAGCGCGTAATGACCTCGACCCCTCGGTTCAGGTGATGTTCGAGCAGTTTCACGGAGCGTTCGACGTCCCGGTCTTCGGCGGCCCGCAACAGTGCCTGATGGTCGTCCTGGGACAGTTTGCCCAGGCCCATGGCTTCCAGGTTGAAACGCAGGAACCGCTCTTCTTCGATCAGGCCGTCTTCGACCAGCTTCAACAGCCGACGATTGGGCGCCCGGCTGTAAAGTGTCATGTGGAACAGGCGATTGAGCCGTCCAATTTCGGTGTAGTCGCTTTGCGTTTCCAGTTCGTCGATGTATCGGGCAGCCTGTTCGAGATCTTCGCCCTGGAGCAGTGGCACCGAGAGACGCAGGGCTTCGGATTCCAGCAGGATGCGCAGCGCATAGGTTTCCACGGCATCGCCCTGGACCAGCGGCGCGACCACGGCACCCTTGTGGGCAATCACGTTGAGCAACGATTGTGCTTCGAGCTGGCGCAAGGCTTCGCGTACGGGCATGCGGCTGACGCCGAACAGGTCGGCGAGGTCTTGCTGGCGCAGGGCCGCACCGCAAGGAATGCGTCCGTCAAGTATCGCTGCGCGCAGGGTTTCTTCGATCACCGAGCGTGCCATATGAGCGGGAATCGGCCCGTTGACCTTGATACTGCTGAGAGGGTTGGGCTTTTGTGTCACTAAACGCACCCTGATTGATGGAGATTTTTTGGATCCAAATGACACTAGTAACTGACCTACGGCTTGTCAAACAAGCTCTCGAGTGCCTTTCTTGCAGTTTAGCGCAGCCAGTGATCTCACTGTGCCATTGTCTTTTCCCGGTCTAACCTTCACCATTCAAACGACTCCCTCCTGCCTATCCAGGATGCCTCGCATTGGTGGCAAGTTTAACAATCCCCCGGATTTTACGCTGGCTGTGCGGCGCATTGCTGCTGGCTGGCGTGATGCTGGGCAGCTTGAGTGCCGATTGGGATTTTTCCCTGATCAGCCGGCGGGCGCAGGCATTGTACGGACCTTTGGGAGAAGGTCAGCAGCGCATTAATGATTGGCAATACTTGTTGGCCAGTCAGAAGCAACTCGGCGAGCTGGAACAACTCAACGTGGTCAATCGCTTCTTCAACAAACAGCTGCGATACGTTGAAGACATCGATCTGTGGCATGAAGTCGACTACTGGGAAACCCCGATCGAAGCCCTGTGGAAAGGCGCCGGCGACTGTGAAGACTACGCTATTGCCAAGTACTTCAGCCTGCGTCACCTCGGTGTAGCCAGTGAAAAGCTGCGTATTACTTACGTCAAGGCACTGACCCAGAACCGCGCGCACATGGTGCTGACCTACTACTCGAGTCCGGAGGCCGAGCCCCTGGTGCTTGACAGCCTGATTGATGCAATCAAGCCGGCCAGCCAACGAAAGGATTTGCTGCCGGTCTACTCTTTCAATGCAGAGGGACTGTGGTTACCGGGCGCCAAGGGTAATAAAAAGGCCGGCGATACCAAACGCCTTTCGCGTTGGCAGGATGTGTTGAAAAAAATGCAGGCCGAAGGATTCCCGGTCGAGACGACTAACTAGGAGCATGTGCTCAGATGTCTTTGTTCAAACAGCTGTTGATTGCTATCTGTCTGTTCCTGGTGGTCGCCTTCACCGGCAGTTTCATGGTCAGTCTGGAGAGCTCGCGTACTCAGTACGTCAACCAGTTGCGCTCCCATGCGCAGGACGCCGCGACGGCGCTGGCGCTTTCCCTGACACCGAATATCGACGACCCGGCGATGGTCGAGTTGCTGGTCAGCTCGATTTTCGACAGCGGTTACTACGCAAGCATCCGCGTGGTCGATCTGAAGACCGACCAGACCCTGGTTGAGCGCACGGGTATCCCGGCGGTGAACAATGTTCCGGATTGGTTCGTCAGACTGATCGGCCTGGAGCCCGCCGGTGGTGATGCGATCGTCAGCCGTGGCTGGGAGCAGGCTGCCCGGGTCGAGGTGGTCAGTCACCCGATGTTCGCACTGGCCAAGTTGTGGCAAAGCGCTTTGGGCAGCCTGAGCTGGTTGCTGCTATGTGGCGCGGTCAGTGCGGTACTCGGCGCGCTGTTGCTGCGCCAGCAATTGAGACCGCTGGATTACATGGTCCAGCAATCCCACGCCATCGCCCGGCGGGAATTCCTCAGCCTGCCGGAACTGCCGCGCACACCCGAGCTTCGCCGGGTCGTGCAGGCCATGAACCAGATGGTCGAGAAGCTCAAGGCGCTGTTCCAGGAGCAGGCCGAGCGTAGTGAAAAACTACGGGTCGAGTCCTATCAGGACTCGTTGACCGGGTTGGCCAACCGGCGTTATTTCGAGATGCAATTGAATGCGCGGGTGAGCAACCCGGAGCAGGCCAGTTCCGGTTATCTGCTGTTGTTGCGGGTCAAGGATCTGGCCGGACTCAACCAGCGTCTCGGTGGCCAGCGCACTGATGAAGTGCTTAAAGCCGTCGGTGAGCAACTGTCTCGTGAATGCGCCAAATACCCGGAAACCCAGAACCTGGTCACCCGTATCCGTGGCGGCGAATTTGCCGTACTGGCACCGGGACTGGTGCGCGCGGAAGCGCTGCAATTGGCACAGAACCTCGACAGCGCCTTGGCCAGTCTTCATGCAACTGGCGCTACCGACGTGCCAGCAGTGGCGTCTATCGGTCTGGCGCCTTTTGCTCACGGCGATTCACCGCAAACCGTGCTCAGCCTCGGCGATCAGGCGCTGGCGCAGGCCGAAGGCCAGGGCGAACAGAACTGGGCCTGTATCGAACACAGCCTCTCGGCCAGTGTTGGCGACGATCACCACGCCTGGCATCGGATGCTCGACCAGGCGCTGACACAGCGGCGTTTCGAGCTGTATTTCCAACCGGTAGTCGCCGCCCAGGACACGCAACGGGTACTGCATTACAAAGTGTTGTCGCGACTGCTCGACGAACACGGTCAGACCATCCCCGCCGGGCGTTTTCTGCCTTGGCTGGAGCGCTTCGGCTGGACTGCGCGTCTGGATCGGCTGATGCTCGAGCGGGTGCTGGAGCAAATGAGCGGGCATGAGGCGTCGCTGGCACTGAACCTGTCGTCGGCTACCCTCGCTGACCCGCAAGCGCAAAACAAAATCTTCGAGATACTGCGTGCTCATTCCAACCTCGGCCCGCGTCTGACCCTGGAGATCGGCGAAGAGCAACTGCCTGATCAGGCGGTGCTGGAACAGCTGACCCACAGCCTGCACGAGCTCGGCTTCTCCCTGAGCCTGCAACGTTTTGGCGGACGCTTCAGCATGATCGGCAACCTGGCACGGCTGGGGTTGGCGTACCTGAAGATCGATGGCAGCTACATTCGCTCGATTGATCTGGAGAGTGACAAACGCCTGTTCATCGAGGCGATCCAGCGAGCGGCGCACAGCATTGATTTGCCGCTGATTGCCGAACGGGTCGAGACTGAAGGCGAATTGTCGGTGATTCGCGAGATGGGGCTATACGGTGTGCAGGGCCAGTTGTTCGGCGAGCCCAAGCCCTGGAGCTGAGTTGATCATTCCCACGCAGGGCGTGGGAATGATCGGAGGGGCACGTCAGATCAGCCCGGTTTCTTCATCATCAATCAATTGGCTCAAGCCACCCAAGGCTTCACGGGCCTGGTTTCGGTCCATGAGCTTGGCTTGGGCTGCCGTCGGCAAGTCGGTGACGCGGATCACGCCTTTCTGGGTCAGCACCTGAATCAAGTCATCGAGTACCCGGATCATTTCCAGGTCACTTTGCTTGAGCTGCTTGAGGCTGTTTTCCACCGCCGCGTTGGCAAACCAGGTCTGGATTTCATGATGGTCGGCCGGCAGCGTTTCCGTGGCCTCGGCGTAGGCGGCGGGTTCCACGCGTATCAACTGGCCCTGCGCATCGCGTTGCACGTAAAACATTGAGCTCCCCTCGGATTTGAACCAGCGTCGTGCTGCCAGCAGCATAGGTCAACTGCACGCCAGTATGTGGTGCGGCGACGAAATCGTCACCGGGCAGTGGATGCAATCGTGACGGCCGCCCCATAAGGAGCGGCCGTTTTCATGCATCAGCTGTTGTTGTGATCGACTTTGATGGTCGGGTCGCTACCGGCAATAAGGTTGTGCAGGTTGGCGCTCGACCAGTTGTTGCCTTCCAGTTTGATCGTCACGTCCGGTGTGGCGGCGGCCGCGTTGCCCGAGTTGAACTGGCCGGTCGAGCTGACTTGCAGCGACGACACGCCATCGACCGTGGTGATCTTCAGGAAGTTGTCGATGGTGCTGCCGGTTTCGCCCTGCAACAGATCACGCAGGTCGATCCGGTCACCTTCGCTGGCTTTGAAGTCCTTGATCACGTCGTTACCGGTGTCGCCGGCTTTCCAGACGAAGGTGTCGCCGCCCAAACCGCCAGTCAGGGTGTCATTGCCTTTTCCGCCCAGGAGAATGTCGTTGCCGTCGCCACCGTCGAGCAAGTCGTTTCCGGTACCGCCGAGCAGGATGTCATTGCCGGTGCCGCCGTAGAGTTTGTCGTCGCCGCCCTGGCCGAAGATGATGTCATTGCCGGCACCACCGAGCAGCGTATCGGCACCATCCTGAGCGCCAGACACATCGAACACGTTGTAGTGCTCGGTGATGTACTGGTGCACATTACTTGGTGTGATCAGGTTGGTCTCGACCCCGGTTTGCAGGCCGACAAAGGCCTGCAGCGAAGCGTAACCCTCGCCGGTGACGCTATTGAAGCTCACCAGGTCGCCGAAGATGATGTCATTGCCATCACCACTGTTGACGGTGTCGTGACCCGGTAGCGTGGCCTCGCTGTGGCCGAGAATCGCGTTGGCCAGATCCGAAGGGTTGATATTGGCCAGCGGCTTGCCGTCGGTGGTGTTGTACGGCGCCAGATCGCTTTCCTTGACTTCGCTGTTCAGGCCGATGGCTTGCACAGTGGAGTTGGCAGCCGCCAGCAGGGCAAATGCCGCTGCGGCATTTGAGGCACTGGTCCTATCGACGTAACCATCGCCATCGTTGGCCGACAGCTCATAAGTGCCGTCGCCTTGCGCATGGAGTGTCAGGCCACTGTATTTTGAAGAGCTCCAGTTACCCTTGCTGTCCTCACTCCATTTGTAAACGGCGCCATTGGCATCGACCAGCGTACGAGTCGCACCGCCGATCACTGTGGTGAACGCATAGCCAGGCCTGTAGTCGCCCAGTTTCAACAGGCTATCCAGGGTCAGGTCCGTGGTGCTGTTCGACTTGAAGTCGACGACGACCGGGTTGGTCTGTTCATTGCTGGTGTAAGCGGTTGGCTCACCGTCGGTAATGAAGTAGGTGAGATTGATCGCATTAGGGTTGCTCTTCGCATCAGCACTGTAGAACCAGTTGGCGGTGGTCTTGAACACGTCCTCGTAGTTGGTGTATCCACCCGATTTCATGCCGTCGAGAACCGACTTCAAGTTCGCCAGGGCATCCTTGCTGGACAGGTCGATCGAAATCGACTGTTTGACCGTCGTGTCGAAGTCCACGAGGAACACTTTCACAGTACCCGGATTCGCGTCTTTCGAAGTCGCACTGGCGATCAGCGAAGTAAACACTGCCTCCAGAGACTTCTTCGCCGCCGACATGGAAGCGTCGCCCATACTGCCCGAGCTGTCGACCATGAAGGCGATATTGTAGTTCTGACCTGGTGCGACCGTCAGCCCGCCGATATCCGATACTACGATGTCATTGCCACTGGTGCCGGTGACGGTGTCGTTACCGGCGGTGGCCGTGAGCGGGTTATAGACCGCTGGATTGATCGTGATCGGAATCTGCGTCGTATTGCTGGCCGAATCACCCTGGCTCTCGGTCGAAACGGCCGTCACTGTCAGCGTGTTGGTACCGGTGGCGTACGGTGCCGGGGTGTAGCTCAACTTGCTCACATCCCACCCGCTGAGGTTGACGACGCCGTTACCGATGGTGCCGGTAAAGGTATGCGTACCATCGGTCAGGGTCGCACCTGCAGGGATGCCGGCGATCGAGGTAATGGTCTGGGTTTCAGAGCCATCAGTGTCCACTGACGTTACCTTCAAGCCCAGCGCGATGCTGCTGTTCTCGGCCACCTGAGACGTGGTGGCAGTCACGATCGGAGTATCCGCGACCGCGGTCACACTGATGTCCAGCGTGGTGCTTGAACCGGTATTGGTGGTGTAGGTCACAGTCGGAACCTTGCCACTCCAATTGTCGGCGGGGGTAAAGGTGTAGTCACCGTTGGCACCGAGCGTCAGCCTGCCCACGTTTGCGATGGTGGCAGTCCCCCCTGCGGTGTAGTCGATGCCACCAATGGTGAACCTGGTCACGCTGAGAGCGTTGTCCACATCATGGTCGTTGGTCAGTACGTTACCGGTGGCGATCTGGTCCTCAAGGGTGGTTTTGAGGTCGGCAGCCAGCACACTCGGGTCATCGACTGGCGTGACGCTGATGTTCAGGGTCGAGGTGTTGTTGGGTCCCGAACCGTCGGTGACGGTGTAGGAGACGGTTGGCACCGTGCCGTTGTAGTTGGCAGCCGGGGTGAAGGTGTAGGCCCCGTTGGCTGCGATTACCAGGGTGCCGACATTGGCGATGGTTGCCGTGGTACCGGCCGTGTAAGTGGTTGAACCAATGGTGAAGTTGACCACGCTGACCGGGCCGTCGACGCTGCTCGTGCCGGAGAGGACGCTGCCGCTGAGGGCGGTGTCTTCCAGGGTCGATACTGTTTCGCTGGCGTCGGTGAAGCTGTCATCGACCGGCGTGACGCTGATGTTCAGGGTCGAGGTGTCGTTGAGTCCCGAACCGTCGGTGACGGTGTAGGTGACCGTCGGCACCGTGCCGTTGTAGTTGGCGGCCGGGGTGAAGGTGTAGGTGCCGTTGGCTGCGATCACCAGGGTGCCGACGTTGGCGATGGTCGCCGTCTGGCCGGCGGTGAAGATGCCAGTAACACCGTCGATGGTGAAATTAACCACGCTGACCGGGCCATCGACGCTGCTCGTGCCAGAGAGGACGCTGCCGGTCAAGGCGGTGTCTTCCAGGGTCGAGACCGTTTCGTTGGCGTCGGTGAAGCTGTCGTCGACCGGCGTGACGCTGATGTTCAGGGTCGAGGTGTCGTTAGGTCCCGAACCGTCGGTGACGGTGTAGGTGACGGTTGGCACCGTGCCGTTGTAGTTGGCAGCCGGGGTGAAGGTGTAGGCGCCGTTGGCTGCGATCACCAGGGTGCCGACGTTGGCGATGGTCGCCGTGGTGCCGGCCGTGTAAGTGGTCGAACCAATGGTGAAGTTAACCACGCTGACCGGGCCATCGACGCTGCTCGTGCCAGAGAGGACGCTGCCGGTCAGGGTGGTGTCTTCCAGGGTCGAGACCGTTTCGCTGGCGTCAGTGAAGCTGTCGTCGACCGGCGTAACGCTGATGTTCAGGGTCGAAGTATCGTTGGGTCCCGAACCGTCGGTGACGGTGTAGGTGACGGTTGGCACCGTGCCGTTGTAGTTGGCAGCCGGGGTGAAGGTGTAGGCCCCGTTCGCCGCGATCACCAGGGTGCCGACATTGGCGATGGTTGCCGTGGTACCGGCCGTGTAAGTGGTCGAACCAATGGTGAAGTTGACCACGCTGACCGGGCCGTCGACGCTCGAGGTGCCAGTGAGGACGCTGCCGGTCAAGGCGGTGTCTTCCAGGGTCGAGACCGTTTCGCTGGCGTCAGTGAAGCTGTCGTCGACCGGCGTAACGCTGATGTTCAGGGTCGAAGTATCGTTGGGTCCCGAACCGTCGGTGACGGTGTAGGTGACGGTTGGCACCGTGCCGTTGTAGTTGGCAGCCGGGGTGAAGGTGTAGGCCCCGTTCGCCGCGATCACCAGGGTGCCGACATTGGCGATGGTTGCCGTGGTACCGGCCGTGTAAGTGGTTGAACCAATGGTGAAGTTGACCACGCTGACCGGGCCGTCGACGCTCGAGGTGCCAGTGAGGACGCTGCCGGTCAAGGCGGTGTCTTCCAGGGTCGAGACCGTTTCGCTGGCGTCAGTGAAGCTGTCGTCGACCGGCGTAACGCTGATGTTCAGGGTCGAAGTATCGTTGGGTCCCGAACCGTCGGTGACGGTGTAGGTGACGGTTGGCACCGTGCCGTTGTAGTTGGCAGCCGGGGTGAAGGTGTAGGCCCCGTTCGCCGCGATCACCAGGGTGCCGACATTGGCGATGGTTGCCGTGGTACCGGCCGTGTAAGTGGTTGAACCAATGGTGAAGTTGACCACGCTGACCGGGCCGTCGACGCTCGAGGTGCCAGAGAGGACGCTGCCGGTCAGGGCAGTGTCTTCCAGGGTCGAGACCGTTTCGTTGGCGTCGGTGAAGCTGTCATCGACTGGCGTGACGCTGATGTTCAGGGTCGAGGTGTCGTTAGGTCCCGAACCGTCGGTGACGGTGTAGGTGACAGTTGGCACCGTGCCGTTGTAGTTGGCGGCCGGGGTGAAGGTGTAGGCGCCGTTGGCTGTGATCACCAGGGTGCCGACGTTGGCGATGGTTGCAGTCTGGCCGGCGTTGAAAGTACCAGTAACACCGTCGATGGTGAAGTTGACCACGCTGACCGGGCCGTCGACGCTCGAGGTGCCAGTGAGGACGCTGCCGGTCAAGGCGGTGTCTTCCAGGGTCGAGACCGATTCGTTGGCGTCGGTGAAGTTGTCGTTGACCGGCGTAACGCTGATGTTCAGGGTCGAAGTGTCATCTGTGCCGGAACCGTCGGTGACGGTGTAGGTGACAGTCGGCACCGTGCCGTTGTAGTTGGCAGCCGGGGTGAAGGTGTAAGCACCGTTGGCTGCGATCACCAAGGTGCCGACGTTGGCGATGGTTGCAGTTTGGCCGGCGTTGAAAGTGCCAGTAACACCGTCGACGGTAAAATTGACCACGCTGACTGGACCGTCGACGCTGCTCGTGCCGGAGAGGACGCTGCCGCTGAGGGTAGTGTCTTCCAGGGTCGAGACCGTTTCGTTGGCGTCGGTGAAACTGTCATCGACTGGCGTGACGCTGATGTTCAGGGTCGAGGTGTCGTTAGGTCCCGAACCGTCGGTGACGGTGTAGGTGACCGTTGGCACCGTGCCGTTGTAGTTGGCGGCCGGGGTGAAGGTGTAGGCCCCGTTCGCTGCGATCACCAGGGTACCGACGTTGGCGATGGTTGCCGTGGTACCGGCCGTGTAAGTGGTTGAACCGATGGTGAAGTTGACCACGCTGACCGGGCCATCGACGCTGCTCGTGCCGGAGAGGACGCTGCCGCTGAGGGCGGTGTCTTCCAGGGTCGAGACCGATTCGTTGGCGTCGGTGAAGTTGTCGTCGACCGGCGTCACGCTGATGTTCAGGGTCGAAGTATCGTTGGGTCCCGAACCGTCGGTGACGGTGTAGCTCACGGTCGGCACCGTGCCGTTGTAGTTGGCAGCCGGGGTGAAGGTGTAAGCGCCGTTGGCTGCGATCACCAAGGTACCGACGTTGGCGATGGTCGCCGTCTGGCCGGCGTTGAAAGTGCCAGTAACACCGTCGACGGTGAAATTAACCACGCTGACCGGGCCGTCGACGCTCGAGGTGCCGGAGAGGACGCTGCCGGTCAAGGCGGTGTCTTCCAGGGTCGATACTGTTTCGTTGGCGTCGGTGAAGCTGTCGTCGACCGGCGTGACGCTGATGTTCAGGGTCGAGGTGTCGTCGGTGCCAGAGCCGTCGGTGACGGTGTAGGTGACAGTCGGCACCGTGCCGTTGTAGTTGGCAGCCGGGGTGAAGGTGTAGGCCCCGTTCGCTGCGATCACCAGGGTGCCGACATTGGCGATGGTTGCCGTGGTACCGGCCGTGTAAGTGGTCGAACCAATGGTGAAATTAACCACGCTGACCGGGCCGTCAACGCTGGTTGTGCCGGTGAGGACGCTGCCGGTCAAGGCGGTGTCTTCCAGGGTCGAGACCGATTCGTTGGCGTCGGTGAAGTTGTCGTTGACCGGCGTAACGCTGATGTTCAGGGTCGAAGTGTCGTCTGTGCCGGAACCGTCGGTGACGGTGTAGGCAACAGTCGGTACCGTGCCGTTGTAGTTGGCAGCCGGGGTGAAGGTGTAAGCCCCGTTCGCCCCGATCACCAGGGTGCCGACATTGGCGATGGTCGCGGTCTGGCCGGCGACGTAGGTGGTATCACCGATGGTGAAATTAACCACGCTGACCGGGCCGTCGACGCTGCTCGTGCCAGTGAGGACGCTGCCGGTCAAGGCGGTGTCTTCCTGGGTGGAGACCGATTCGTTGGCGTCCGTGAAATTGTCGTTGACCGGCGTAACGCTGATGTTCAGCGTACTGCTCGAGCCAGTATTGGTGGTGTATGTCACCTGTGGAACGTTGCCATTCCAGTCTGCAGCCGGCTTGAAGGTGTAGTCGCCGTTGCTGGTAATGATCAGCGTACCGACACCCGTGATGGTCGCGGTCTGGCCCGCCGTGAAACTGCCGTTGACCCCGTTCACGCTGAAGCTGGAGACGCTCAGGACATTATCGACATCGTGGTCGTTGGTCAGCACGTTGCCGATGGCGTTGTGATCTTCTTCGACGGTGATCTTGTCCACCTGCAGCATGCTTGCGTCATCGACGGCAGTCACGTGCACCACCAGTGGCAGCGAGGTGCTCGCGCTTGGGGCATCGCCGTCTTTGGCGGTGGCCGTTACGGTCAGGGGAATGTCGCCATTGAAGTTCGTCGGCGGTGTCAGCTTGAGCGTGGACAGATTCCAACCGGTAATGTCCACCGACGTCGAGCCGCCGGTAGCATTGAAGGTGTGGTTGCCATCCGTGAGGCTGGAACCCGCCGGCAAGCCGCTCAGTGTGAGGGTGAGCGTTTCCGAACCGTCGGCGTCATTGGTGTGGGCCTGGATGGTGGACAACAGGATCGCGTTGTCTTCAAGGCCCGAGTTGAGCACCTGATTGACATTGATGTTGTCCAGCACGCCGCCCAGGCTGTTGCTGTCCCCTGCGCGGAACTCGAGTTTCTGGTTGCCATCGGCAGTGACCGGGATGTCGAAGCTGTAGTGCTGCATGCCCGTGGTCGAGCTGTTCAGGGTGCCAATGAGTTGACCGCCCCAGTACACGTTGATGAGCGAATTATCTACGCCAGCACGCGGTGCGTAGTCGAACGACACGTTGTACGTGGTGCCGGCCTTCGCATCGATAGTGGTGTAGAGGTTGCTCGCATCACCGGTATTACGCTCAAGTTCGATGACCTGGTTACCGCCGCCGGCACCGTAGACGCTGGCTTTGCCGATTTCGACCATGCCCCCGCGGTTGTCAGTGTGCCAGGCGCCGTTGCCGAGCTTGCTGACATCGATGTCGCTATTCGAACCGTTCACAGCGACTTCCTGGAAGTCGGTCGAGGCAACAATACCGCCACCGGTCAGCGACAGGCTCGGGGTATCGGTGACTGGCGCGACGACGATGGTGCCGGTCGCCGAAGTAGCAGAAGGCATGCCCCCGTTGTCGGTCGCGCTGTAGGTGAAGCTGGTGGTACCACTCCAGTCGCCGGTGGGTTTGAAGTAAACCGTTGCGCCATTGGCCGTTGCGGAGATCACGCTGCTGGTGGTCAGCTCGATGGTCCCGGCGGCGTCTGCGTAAAACTTGCCATTGGCCGGCAGGCTGGTCAGGGTGAAGTGGTTGACGCTGCCGTCAATGTCATTGCCGCCGAGCTGCACGGCGATCAAATGATCTTCATCACCCTTGGCCGAGGTGGAGTTAACGGTCGGAGCGTCGTTGACCGAGTTGACCGTGATGTTCAGCGTGCTGATGGAATGGGTGTTGGTGGTGTAGCTGATCTGCGGAACTGTTCCGTTCCAGTTCGCGGCAGGGGTGAAACTGTAATCGCCGTTGGTGGCGATAGTTACAGTACCGACGCCGGTGATAGTCGCGACTTGACCCGCGGTAAAGGAGCCGGGGACGCCTTGTATGGTGAATGTCGCGACACTTAGAGCGTTGTCGACATCGCTGTCATTGCCAAGCACGTTGCCCGTTGCAACGTGGTCTTCATCGACGGACTTGGTGTCTGCGATCAGGACGCTCGGGTCATCGACCGGAGTGACGTTGATGTTCAGGGTCGAGGTGACATTGCTGCCGGAGCCGTCGGTCACGGTGTAGCTCACCGTTGGCACCGTGCCGTTGTAGTTGGCGGCCGGGGTGAAAGTGTAGGCGCCGTTGGCACCGATCACCAGGGTGCCGACATTGGTTATGGTCGCGGTGCTGCCGGCGGCGTAGGTGGTATCACCGATGGTGAAGTTGAGCACGCTGACCGGGCCGTCGACGCTGCTCGTGCCGGTGAGGACGCTGCCGGTTACGGCAGTGTCTTCAGCGGTGGTCACGCTTTCGCTGATGTCGGTGAAGCTGTCGTCGACTGGGGTGACGCTGATGTTCAGGGTCGAGGTGACGTCCGTGCCGGAGCCGTCGGTGACGGTGTAGCTCACGGTTGGCACGCTGCCGTTGTAATTCTCGGCCGGGCTGAAGGTGTAAGTCCCGTTCGCCCCGATCACCATAGTGCCGACATTGGCGATGGTCGCCGTCTGACCGGCGGTGAAAGTGCCAGAAACGCCGTCGATGGTGAAATTAACCACGCTGACTGGGCCGTCGACGCTCGAAGTACCGGCGAGGACGCTGCCGGTCACGGCGGTGTCTTCCAGGGTGGAGACCGTTTCGCTGACGTCGGTGAAGTTGTCGTTGACCGGCGTCACGTCGATGGTCAAGGTCGAAGTGACGTCGGTGCCGGAGCCGTCGGTGACGGTGTAGCTCACGGTTGGCACGCTGCCGTTGTAATTCTCGGCCGGGCTGAAGGTGTAAGCGCCATTGGCGCCGATCACCAAAGTGCCGACATTGGCGATGGTCGCCGTCTGACCGGCGGTGAAAGTGCCAGAAACGCCGTCGATGGTGAAATTAACCACGCTGACTGGGCCGTCGACGCTCGAAGTACCGGCGAGGACGCTGCCGGTCACGGCGGTGTCTTCCAGGGTCGAGACCGTTTCGCTGACGTCGGTGAAGTTGTCGTTGACCGGGGTGACGTCGATGGTCAAGGTCGAAGTGGCGTCGGTGCCCGAACCGTCGGTGACGGTGTAGCTCACGGTTGGCACGCTGCCGTTGTAATTCTCGGCTGGGGTGAAGGTGTAGGTGCCGTTGGCGCCGATCACCAGGGTGCCGACGTTGGCGATGGTCGCGGTCTGGCCGGCGACGTAGGTGGTATCACCGATGGTGAAATTGACCACGCTGACTGGGCCGTCGACGCTCGAGGTGCCGGTGAGGACGCTGCCGGTCACGGCGGTGTCTTCCAGGGTCGAGACCGTTTCGCTGGCATCGGTGAAGCTGTCGTCGACCGGGGTGACGTCGATGGTCAGGGTCGAGGTGACATTGCTGCCCGAACCGTCGGTGACGGTGTAGCTGACCGTCGGTACCGTGCCGTTGTAATTCTCGGCCGGGGTGAAGGTGTAAGTGCCGTTCGCCCCGATCAGCAGGGTGCCGACGTTGGCGATGGTCGCCGTCTGGCCGGCATTGAAGGTGCCAGTAACGCCGTCGATGGTGAAATTGACCACGCTGACCGGACCGTCGACGCTGGTCGTGCCGGTGAGGACGCTGCCGCTGACGGCAGTGTCTTCAGCGGTGGTCACACTTTCGCTGGCATCGATAAAGCTGTCGTCGACCGGGGTGACGTCGATGGTCAGGGTCGAGGTGACGTCGGTGCCAGAACCGTCGGTGATGGTGTAGCTCACGGTCGGCACGCTGCCGTTGTAGTTGGCGTCCGGGGTAAAGGTGTAAGCCCCGTTGGCGCCGATCACCAGGGTGCCGACATTGGCGATGGTCGCGGTCTGGCCCGCTGTGAAAGTGCCAGAAACGCCGTCGATGGTGAAGTTGACCACGCTGACTGGGCCGTCGACGCTCGAGGTGCCCGTCAACACGCTGCCGCTGACGGCGGTGTCTTCAGCGGTGGTCACGCTTTCGCTGAGGTCAGTGAAGCTGTCATCGACCGGGGTGACGTCGAGGGTCAGGGTCGAGGTGACGTCGGTGCCAGAACCGTCGGTGATGGTGTAGCTCACGGTCGGCACGCTGCCGTTGTAGTTGGCGTCCGGGGTAAAGGTGTAAGCCCCGTTGGCGCCGATCACCAGGGTGCCGACATTGGCGATGGTCGCGGTCTGGCCCGCTGTGAAAGTGCCAGAAACGCCGTCGATGGTGAAGTTGACCACGCTGACTGGGCCGTCGACGCTCGAGGTGCCCGTCAACACGCTGCCGCTGACGGCGGTGTCTTCAGCGGTGGTCACGCTTTCGCTGAGGTCAGTGAAGCTGTCATCGACCGGGGTGACGTCGAGGGTCAGGGTCGAGGTGACGTCGGTGCCAGAACCGTCGGTGACGGTGTAGCTGACCGTCGGCACTGTGCCGTTGTAATTGGCGTCCGGGGTGAAGGTGTAAGCGCCGTTGGCGCCGATCACCAGGGTGCCGACATTGGCGATGGTCGCGGTGCTGCCGGCGGCGTAGGTGGTATCACCGATGGTGAAGTTGACCACGCTGACCGGACCGTCGACGCTCGAAGTCCCGGTGAGGACGCTGCCGGTCACGGCCGTATCTTCCGGGGTCGAGACCGTTTCGTTGGCATCGGTGAAGCTGTCGTCGACCGGGGTGACGTTGATGGTCAGGGTCGAGGTGACATTACTGCCGGAACCGTCGGTCACGCTGTAGCTGACGGTTGGCACCGTGCCGTTGTAGTTGGCGTCCGGGGTGAAGGTGTAAGTCCCGTTGGCGCCGATCACCAGGGTGCCGACGTTGACGATGGTCGCCGTCTGGCCGGCAGTGAAGGTGCCAGTAACGCCGTCGATGGTGAAATTGACCACGCTGACCGGGCCGTCGACGCTGCTCGTGCCGGTGAGGACGCTGCCGGTTACGGCGGTGTCTTCAGCGGTGGTCACGCTTTCGCTGGCATCGGTGAAGCTGTCGTCGACCGGGGTGACGTCGATGGTCAGGGTCGAAGTGACGTCGGTGCCGGAACCGTCGGTGACGGTGTAGCTGACGGTCGGCACTGTGCCGTTGTAGTTGGCGTCCGGGGTGAAGGTGTAGACGCCGTTGGCCCCGATCACCAGGGTGCCGACATTGGTGATGGTCGCGGTGCTGCCAGCGGCGTAGGTGGTATCACCGATGGTGAAATTGACCACGCTGACCGGACCGTCGACGCTCGAGGTCCCGGTGAGGACGCTGCCGCTGACGGCGGTGTCTTCGCTGGTGGTCACGCTTTCACTGGTATCGGTAAAGCTGTCATCGACCGGGGTGACGTTGAGGGTCAGGGTCGAGGTGACGTCGGTGCCGGAGCCGTCGGTGACGGTGTAGCTGACGGTTGGCACCGTGCCGTTGTAATTCTCGGCCGGAGTAAAGGTGTAAGTACCGTTCGCTCCAATCACCAGGGTACCGACGTTGGCAATGGTCGCGGTGCCGCCGGCGGCGTAGGTGGTATCACCGATGGTGAAGTTGACCACGCTGACCGGGCCATCGACGCTCGAAGTACCGGCGAGGACGCTGCCGGTCACGGCCGTATCTTCCGGGGTCGAGACCGTTTCGTTGGCATCGGTGAAGCTGTCGTCGACCGGGGTGACGTCGATGTTCAAGGTCGAAGTGACGTCGGTGCCAGAACCGTCGGTGACGGTGTAGCTCACGGTCGGCACGCTGCCGTTGTAGTTGGCGTCCGGGGTGAAGGTGTAAGCGCCGTTGGCACTGATGACGAGAGTGCCGACGTTGGCAATGGTCGCGGTCTGGCCGGCGACATAAGTGGTATCACCGATGGTGAAGTTGACCACGCTGACCGGGCCGTCGACGCTCGAGGTGCCCGTCAACACGCTGCCGCTGACGGCGGTGTCTTCGCTGGTGGTCACGCTTTCGCTGATATCGGTGAAGCTGTCGTCGACCGGCGTCACGTCGATATTCAAGGTCGAGGTGACGTCGGTGCCAGAGCCGTCGGTGACGGTGTAGCTGACGGTCGGCACCGTGCCGTTGTAATTGGCGTCCGGGGTAAAGGTGTAAGCGCCGTTGGCGCCGATCACCAGGGTGCCGACGTTGGCGATGGTCGCGGTGGTGCCAGCGGCGTAGGTGGTTTCACCGATGGTGAAATTGACCACGCTGACTGGGCCGTCGACGCTCGAGGTGCCGGTGAGGACGCTGCCGCTGACGGCGGTGTCTTCCGGGGTCGAGACCGTTTCGCTGGCATCGATAAAGCTGTCATCGACCGGGGTGACGTCGATGTTCAGGGTCGAGGTGACATTGCTGCCGGAGCCGTCGGTCACGGTGTAGCTGACCGTTGGCACGCTGCCGTTGTAGTTGGCGTCCGGGGTGAAGGTGTAGGCGCCATTGGCACCGATCACCAGGGTGCCAACGTTGGCAATGGTCGCGGTCTGACCGGCAGTGAAGGTGCCATTAACGCCGTCGATGGTGAAGTTGAGCACGCTGACCGGACCGTCGACGCTCGAGGTGCCGGTGAGGACGCTACCGCTCACGGCGGTGTCTTCAGCGGTGGTCACACTTTCGCTGAGGTCGGTGAAGCTGTCATCGACCGGGGTGACGTCGATGTTCAGGGTCGAGGTGACGTCGGTGCCAGAGCCGTCGGTCACGGTGTAGCTGACCGTTGGCACTGTGCCGTTGTAGTTGGCGTCCGGGGTGAAGGTGTAGACGCCGTTGGCCCCGATGACCAGGGTGCCGACGTTGGTGATGGTCGCGGTGCTGCCAGCGGCGTAGGTGGTATCACCGATGGTGAAATTGACCACGCTGACCGGACCGTCGACGCTCAAGGTACCGGTGAGGACGCTGCCGGTCACGGCGGTGTCTTCCAGGGTGGAGACCGTTTCGCTGGCATCGGTGAAGCTGTCGTCGACCGGGGTGACGTTGATGTTCAGGGTCGAGGTGACATTACTGCCGGAACCGTCGGTGACGCTGTAGCTGACGGTTGGCACTGTGCCGTTGTAGTTGGCGTCCGGGGTAAAGGTGTAGGTGCCGTTGGCGCCGATCACCAGGGTGCCGACATTGGCGATGGTCGCGGTCTGACCGGCGGTGAAAGTGCCAGAAACGCCGTCGATGGTGAAATTGACCACGCTGACCGGACCGTCGACGCTCGAGGTGCTCGTCAACACGCTGCCGCTGACGGCCGTGTCTTCAGCGGTGGTCACGCTTTCGCTGAGGTCAGTGAAGCTGTCGTCGACCGGGGTGACGTCGATGGTCAGGGTCGAGGTGACGTCGGTGCCGGAGCCGTCGGTGACGGTGTAGCTGACGGTTGGCACCGTGCCGTTGTAATTCTCGGCCGGAGTAAAGGTGTAAGTCCCGTTGGCTCCAATCACCAGGGTACCGACGTTGGCAATGGTCGCGGTGCCGCCGGCGGCGTAGGTGGTATCACCGATGGTGAAGTTGACCACGCTGACCGGACCGTCGACGCTGGTCGTGCCGGTGAGGACGCTGCCGCTGACGGCAGTGTCTTCAGCGGTGGTCACACTTTCGCTGGTATCGATAAAGCTGTCGTCGACCGGGGTGACGTCGATGTTCAAGGTCGAGGTGACGTCGGTGCCAGAACCGTCGGTGACGGTGTAGCTCACGGTCGGCACGCTGCCGTTGTAGTTGGCGTCCGGGGTGAAGGTGTAAGCGCCGTTGGCACTGATGACGAGAGTGCCGACGTTGGCAATGGTCGCGGTCTGGCCGGCGACATAAGTGGTATCACCGATGGTGAAGTTGACCACGCTGACCGGGCCGTCGACGCTCGAGGTGCCCGTCAACACGCTGCCGCTCACGGCGGTGTCTTCGCTGGTGGTCACGCTTTCGCTGATATCGGTGAAGCTGTCGTCGACCGGCGTCACGTCGATATTCAAGGTCGAGGTGACGTCGGTGCCAGAGCCGTCGGTGACGGTGTAGCTGACGGTCGGCACCGTGCCGTTGTAATTGGCGTCCGGGGTAAAGGTGTAAGCGCCGTTGGCCCCGATGACCAGGGTGCCGACGTTGGCGATGGTCGCGGTGGTGCCAGCGGCGTAGGTGGTTTCACCGATGGTGAAATTGACCACGCTGACCGGGCCGTCGACGCTGGTTGTGCCGGTGAGGACGCTGCCGCTGACGGCGGTGTCTTCAGCGGTGGTCACGCTTTCGCTGTTGTCGGTGAAGCTGTCATCGACCGGGGTGACGTCGATGTTCAGGGTCGAGGTGACGTCGGTGCCGGAGCCGTCGGTCACGGTGTAGCTGACGGTTGGCACTGTGCCGTTGTAATTGGCGTCCGGGGTAAAGGTGTAGGTGCCGTTGGCACCGATCACCAGGGTGCCGACGTTGGCGATGGTCGCGGTCTGGCCGGCGACATAAGTGGTATCACCGATGGTGAAGTTGACCACGCTGACCGGGCCGTCGACGCTCGAGGTGCCCGTCAACACGCTGCCGCTCACGGCGGTGTCTTCAGCGGTGGTCACGCTTTCGCTGAGGTCGGTGAAGCTGTCGTTGACCGGGGTGACGTCGATGTTCAGGGTCGAGGTGACGTCGGTGCCAGAGCCGTCGGTGACGGTGTAGCTCACGGTCGGCACTGTGCCGTTGTAGTTGGCGTCCGGGGTAAAGGTATAAGTCCCGTTGGCCCCGATCACCAGGCTGCCGACGTTGGCGATGGTCGCGGTGCTGCCGGCAGTGTAGGTAGTTTCACCGATGGTGAAATTGACCACGCTGACCGGGCCGTCGACGCTCGAGGTGCCCGTCAACACGCTGCCGGTCACGGCGGTGTCTTCCAGGGTCGAGACCGTCTCGTTGAGGTCGGTGAAGTTGTCGTTGACCGGCGTCACGTCGATGTTCAGGGTCGAGGTGACATTGCTGCCGGAGCCGTCGGTCACGGTGTAGCTGACCGTTGGCACTGTGCCGTTGTAGTTGGCGTCCGGGGTGAAGGTGTAGGCGCCGTTGGCACCGATCACCAGGGTGCCAACGTTGGCAATGGTCGCGGTCTGACCGGCAGTGAAGGTGCCATTAACGCCGTCGATGGTGAAGTTGAGCACGCTGACCGGACCGTCGACGCTCGAGGTGCCGGTGAGGACGCTACCGCTCACGGCGGTGTCTTCAGCGGTAGTCACACTTTCGCTGAGGTCGGTGAAGCTGTCATCGACCGGGGTGACGTCGATGTTCAGGGTCGAGGTGACGTCGGTGCCAGAGCCGTCGGTCACGGTGTAGCTGACCGTTGGCACTGTGCCGTTGTAGTTGGCGTCCGGGGTGAAGGTGTAGACGCCGTTGGCCCCGATCACCAGGGTGCCGACATTGGCGATGGTCGCGGTCTGGCCGGCGGTGAACGTGCCAGAAACGCCGTCGATGGTGAAATTAACCACGCTGACCGGGCCGTCGACGCTCGAAGTCCCGGTGAGGACGCTGCCGGTCACGGCGGTGTCTTCAGCGGTGTTCACGTTTTCGCTGAGGTCGGTGAAGCTGTCGTCGACCGGGGTGACGTTGATGGTCAGGGTCGAGGTGACATTGCTGCCCGAGCCGTCGGTCACGCTGTAGCTGACCGTTGGCACGCTGCCGTTGTAATTCTCGGCTGGGGTGAAGGTGTAGGCGCCGTTGGCCCCGATCACCAAAGTGCCGACATTGGCGATGGTCGCGGTCTGGCCCGCTGTGAAAGTGCCAGGGACACCGTCGATGGTGAAATTGACCACGCTGACTGGGCCGTCGACGCTGCTCGTGCCGGTGAGGACGCTACCGGTCACGGCGGTGTCTTCAGCGGTGGTCACGCTTTCGCTGATGTCGGTGAAGCTGTCATCGACCGGGGTGACGCTGATGTTCAAGGTCGAAGTGACGTCGGTGCCGGAGCCGTCGGTGACGGTGTAGCTGACCGTTGGCACCGTGCCGTTGTAGTTGGCAGCGGGGGTGAAGGTGTAGGCACCGTTGGCACCGATCACCAGGGTGCCGACGTTGGCAATGGTCGCTGTGCTGCCAGCGGCGTAGGTGGTATCACCGATGGTGAAATTAACCACGCTGACCGGGCCGTCGACGCTCGAGGTACCCGTCAACACACTGCCGGTCACGGCCGTGTCTTCAGCGGTGGTCACGCTTTCGCTGAGGTCGGTGAAGCTGTCATCGACCGGGGTGACGTTGATGGTCAGGGTCGAAGTGACGTCCGTGCCAGAACCGTCGGTCACGCTGTAGCTGACAGTCGGCACTGTGCCGTTGTAATTGGCGTCCGGGGTAAAGGTGTAGGTGCCGTCGGCCCCGATCACCAAAGTGCCGACGTTGGTAATGGTCGCGGTGCTGCCGGCCTGGTATTGGGTGCCGCCAACTGTGAAATTAACCACGCTGACTGGGCCGTCGACGCTCGAGGTACCCGTCAACACATTGCCGCTGACGGCGGTGTCTTCGCTGGTGGTCACGCTTTCGCTGAGGTCGATAAAGCTGTCGTCGACCGGGGTGACGTTGATGGTCAGGGTCGAAGTGACGTCCGTGCCAGAACCGTCGGTCACGTTGTAGCTGACCGTTGGCACTGTGCCGTTGTAGTTGGCGTCCGGGGTGAAGGTGTAAGTGCCGTTGGCTCCGATCACCAGGGTGCCGACGTCGGCAATGGTCGCGGTTTCACCGGCCTGGTACTGGGTGCCGCCAACCGTGAAGTTGACCACGCTGACCGGGCCGTCGACGCTGTTTGTGCCGGTGAGGACGCTGCCGCTGACTGGGGAGTCTTCGCTGGTGGTCACGCTTTCGCTGGCATCGATAAAGCTGTCGTCGACCGGGGTGACGTCGATGTTCAGGGTCGAAGTGACGTCCGTGCCGGAACCGTCGGTCACGCTGTAGCTCACGGTCGGCACCGTGCCGTTGTAGTTGGCGTCCGGAGTAAAGGTGTAAGCGCCATTGGCGCCGATCACCAGGGTGCCGACGTTGGCGATGGTCGCGGTGGTGCCAGCGGCGTAGGTGGTTTCACCGATGGTGAAATTGACCACGCTGACTGGGCCGTCGACGCTCGAGGTGCCCGTCAACACACTGCCGCTGACGGCCGTGTCTTCGCTGGTGGTCACGCTTTCGCTGGCATCGATAAAGCTGTCATCGACCGGGGTGACGTTGATATTCAGGGTCGAGGTGACGTCGGTGCCGGAGCCGTCGGTCACGCTGTAGCTCACGGTCGGCACGCTGCCGTTGTAGTTGGCGTCCGGGGTGAAGGTGTAAGCCCCGTTCGCCCCGATCACCAGGGTGCCGACATTGGCGATGGTCGCCGTCTGGCCGGCGGTGAAAGTGCCAGTAACGCCGTCGATGGTGAAACTAACCACGCTGACTGGGCCGTCGACGCTGCTCGTGCCGGTGAGGACGCTGCCGCTCACGGCGGTGTCTTCAGCGGTGGTCACGTTTTCGCTGGCATCGATAAAGCTGTCGTCGACCGGGGTGACGTCGATGTTCAGGGTCGAAGTGACGTCCGTGCCGGAACCGTCGGTCACGCTGTAGCTGACGGTCGGCACCGTGCCGTTGTAGTTGGCGTCCGGAGTAAAGGTGTAAGCGCCATTGGCGCCGATCACCAGGGTGCCGACGTTGGCGATGGTCGCGGTGGTGCCAGCAGTGTAGGTGGTTTCACCGATGGTGAAGTTCACCACGCTGACCGGGCCGTCGACGCTCGAGGTGCCCGTCAACACGCTGCCGGTCACGGCGGTATCTTCAGCGGTGGTTACACTTTCGCTGATGTCGGTGAAGCTGTCATCGACCGGGGTGACGTCGATATTCAAGGTCGAGGTGACGTCCGTGCCCGAACCGTCGGTGACGGTGTAGCTCACGGTCGGCACCGTACCGTTGTAATTGGCGTCCGGGGTAAAGGTGTAGGTGCCGTTGGCCCCGATTACCAGGGTGCCGACGTTGACGATGGTCGCCGTCTGGCCAGCGGTGAAAGTGCCAGGAACGCCGTCGATGGTGAAATTGACCACGCTGACCGGGCCGTCGACGCTCGAGGTGCCCGTCAACACGCTGCCGGTCACGGCGGTGTCTTCCAGGGTCGAGACCGTTTCGCTGAGGTCAGTGAAGTTGTCGTCGACCGGGGTGACACTGATGGTCAAGGTCGAGGTGACGTCGGTGCCCGAACCGTCGGTCACGCTGTAGCTCACGGTTGGCACCGTGCCGTTGTAATTCTCGGCTGGGGTAAAGGTGTAAGCGCCGTTGGCCCCGATCACCAGGGTGCCGACATTGGCGATGGTCGCGGTCTGGCCAGCGGTGAAAGTGCCAGTAACGCCGTCGATGGTGAAATTAACCACGCTGACCGGGCCGTCGACGCTCGAAGTCCCGGTGAGGACGCTGCCGGTCACGGCGGTATCTTCAGCGGTGGTTACACTTTCGCTGATGTCGGTGAAGCTGTCATCGACCGGAGTGACGCTGATGTTCAGGGTCGAGGTGACGTCGGTGCCGGAGCCGTCGGTCACGGTGTAGCTAACGGTCGGCACCGTGCCGTTGTAATTCTCGGCTGGTGTGAAGGTGTAAGTGCCGTTCGCCCCGATCACCAGGGTGCCGACGTTGGCAATGGTCGCGGTGCTGCCAGCGGTGTAGGTGGTATCACCGATGGTGAAGTTAACCACGCTGACCGGGCCGTCGACGCTCGAGGTACCGGTGAGGACGCTGCCGCTGACGGCGGTGTCTTCAGCGGTGGTCACGTTTTCGCTGGCATCGATAAAGCTGTCGTCGACCGGGGTGACGTCGATGTTCAGGGTCGAGGTGACGTCGGTGCCGGAGCCGTCGTTCACGCTGTAGCTGACCGTTGGCACCGTGCCGTTGTAGTTGGCGTCCGGGGTAAAGGTGTAAGCGCCGTTGGCTCCGATGATCAGGGTGCCAACATTGGCGATGGTCGCGGTGCTGCCGGCTTGGTATTGGGTGCCGTCAACCGTGAAGTTGACCACGCTGACCGGGCCATCGACGCTGCTCGTGCCGGTGAGGACGCTGCCGGTCACGGCGGTGTCTTCAGCGGTGGTCACGCTTTCGCTGGCATCGATAAAGCTGTCGTCGACCGGGGTGACGTCGATGTTCAAGTTCGAGGTGACGTCGGTGCCAGAACCGTCGGTGACGGTGTAGCTGACCGTCGGCACCGTGCCGTTGTAATTGGCGGCTGGGGTGAAGGTGTAGGCGCCGTTGGCCCCGATGACCAGGGTGCCGACGTTGGCGATGGTCGCGGTCTGGCCCGCTGTGAAAGTGCCAGTAACGCCGTCGATAGTGAAATTAACCACGCTGACCGGGCCGTCGACGCTGTTTGTGCCGGTGAGGACGCTACCGCTGACGGCAGTGTCTTCAGCGGTGGTCACGCTTTCGCTGGCATCGATGAAGCTGTCGTCGACCGGGGTGACGTCGATGTTCAGGGTCGAGGTGACGTCGGTGCCAGAACCGTCGGTCACGCTGTAGCTGACGGTCGGCACGCTGCCGTTGTAGTTGGCGGCCGGGGTAAAAGTGTAAGCGCCGTTGGCGCCGATCACCAGGGTGCCGACATTGGTGATGGTCGCCGTGCTGCCGGCGGCGTAGGTGGTATCACCGATGGTGAAGTTCACCACGCTGACCGGGCCGTCGACGCTTGAGGTACCCGTCAACACGCTGCCGGTCACGGCGGTGTCTTCAGCGGTGGTCACGCTTTCGCTGAGGTCGGTGAAGCTGTCGTCGACCGGGGTGACGTCGATATTCAAGGTCGAGGTGACGTCCGTGCCCGAACCGTCGGTGACGGTGTAGCTCACGGTCGGCACCGTACCGTTGTAATTGGCGTCCGGGGTAAAGGTGTAGGTGCCGTTGGCCCCGATTACCAGGGTGCCGACGTTGACGATGGTCGCCGTCTGGCCAGCGGTGAAAGTGCCAGGAACGCCGTCGATGGTGAAATTGACCACGCTGACCGGGCCGTCGACGCTCGAGGTGCCCGTCAACACGCTGCCGGTCACGGCGGTGTCTTCCAGGGTCGAGACCGTTTCGCTGAGGTCAGTGAAGTTGTCGTCGACCGGGGTGACACTGATGGTCAAGGTCGAGGTGACGTCGGTGCCCGAACCGTCGGTCACGCTGTAGCTCACGGTTGGCACCGTGCCGTTGTAATTCTCGGCTGGGGTAAAGGTGTAAGCGCCGTTGGCGCCGATCACCAGGGTGCCGACATTGGCGATAGTCGCGGTCTGACCGGCGGTGAAAGTGCCAGTAACGCCGTCGATGGTGAAATTAACCACGCTGACTGGGCCGTCGACGCTTGAGGTGCCGGTGAGGACGCTGCCGCTGACGGCCGTGTCTTCGCTGGTGGTCACGCTTTCGCTGAGGTCGGCGAAGCTGTCATCGACCGGGGTGACGTCGATGGTCAGGGTCGAGGTGACGTCCGTGCCCGAACCGTCGGTGACGGTGTAGCTGACCGTCGGCACTGTGCCGTTGTAGTTGGCGTCCGGGGTGAAGGTGTAGACGCCGTTGGCTCCGATCACCAGGGTGCCGACGTTGGCGATGGTCGCGGTGCTGCCGGCCGTGTAAGTGATTTCACCGATGGTGAAATTGACCACGCTGACCGGACCGTCGACGCTCGAGGTGCCCGTCAACACGCTGCCGCTGACGGCGGTGTCTTCGCTGGTGGTCACGTTTTCGCTGGCATCGATAAAGCTGTCGTCGACTGGGGTGACGTTGATGGTCAGGGTCGAGGTGACGTCGGTGCCCGAACCGTCGGTGACGGTGTAGCTCACGGTCGGCACCGTGCCGTTGTAATTGGCGTCCGGGGTGAAGGTGTAAGCGCCGTTGGCCCCGATCACCAGGGTGCCGACGTTGGCGATGGTCGCGGTCTGACCGGCGGTGAAAGTGCCAGAAACGCCGTCGATGGTGAAATTAACCACGCTGACTGGGCCGTCGACGCTCGAGGTACCCGTCAACACATTGCCGGTCACGGCGGTGTCTTCAGCGGTGGTCACGTTTTCACTGAGGTCGGTGAAGCTGTCGTCGACCGGCGTCACGTCGATATTCAAGGTCGAGGTGACGTCGGTGCCGGAGCCGTCGGTGACGCTGTAGCTGACCGTTGGCACGCTGCCGTTGTAGTTGGCGTCCGGGGTGAAGGTGTAGGCGCCGTTGGCGCCGATCACCAGGGTACCGACGTTGACGATGGTCGCGGTGCTGCCGGCGGCGTAGGTGGTATCACCGATGGTGAAATTGACCACACTGACCGGGCCGTCGACGCTGTTTGTGCCGGTGAGGACGCTACCGCTGACGGCAGTGTCTTCAGCGGTGGTCACGCTTTCGCTGGCATCGATGAAGCTGTCGTCGACCGGGGTGACGTCGATGTTCAGGGTCGAGGTGACGTCGGTGCCAGAACCGTCGGTCACGCTGTAGCTGACGGTCGGCACGCTGCCGTTGTAGTTGGCGGCCGGGGTAAAAGTGTAAGCGCCGTTGGCGCCGATCACCAAGGTACCGACATTGGCGATGGTCGCCGTGGTGCCGGCGGCGTAGGTGGTTTCACCGATGGTGAAGTTAACCACGCTGACCGGTCCGTCGACGCTCGAGGTGCCAGTGAGGACGCTGCCGGTCACGGCGGTGTCTTCAGCGGTGGTCACGCTTTCGCTGAGGTCAGTGAAGCTGTCGTCGACCGGGGTGACGTTGAGGGTCAGGGTCGAGGTGACGTCCGAGCCGGAGCCGTCGGTCACGCTGTAGCTCACGGTTGGCACGCTGCCGTTGTAATTCTCGGCCGGAGTAAAGGTGTAAGTCCCGTTGGCACCGATCACCAGGGTGCCGACGTTGGCAATGGTCGCGGTGGTGCCAGCGGCGTAGGTGGTATCACCGATGGTGAAGTTGAGCACGCTGACCGGGCCGTCGACGCTCGAAGTACCGGTGAGGACGCTGCCGGTCACGGCGGTGTCTTCGCTGGTGGTCACGTTTTCGCTGGCATCGATAAAGCTGTCGTCGACTGGGGTGACGTTGAGGGTCAGGGTCGAGGTGACATTGCTGCCGGAGCCGTCGGTGACGGTGTAGCTGACGGTCGGCACCGTGCCGTTGTAGTTGGAGTCCGGGGTGAAGGTGTAGGTGCCGTTCGCTCCGATCACCAGGGTGCCAACGTTGGCAATGGTCGCGGTCTGGCCCGCTGTGAAGGTGCCAGGAACGCCGTCGATGGTGAAATTAACCACGCTGACTGGGCCATCGACGCTCGAGGTACCCGTCAACACACTGCCGGTCACGGCCGTGTCTTCAGCGGTGGTCACGTTTTCGCTGGCATCGATAAAGCTGTCGTCGACCGGCGTAACGCTGAGGGTCAGGGTCGAAGTGACGTCCGTGCCAGAACCGTCGGTCACGCTGTAGCTGACCGTCGGCACTGTGCCGTTGTAATTGGCGTCCGGGGTAAAGGTGTAGGCGCCGTTGGCCCCGATGACCAGGGTGCCGACGTTGGCGATGGTCGCGGTCTGACCGGCGGTGAAAGTGCCAGAAACGCCGTCGATGGTGAAGTTGACCACGCTGACCGGTCCGTCGACGCTCGAGGTGCCCGTCAACACACTGCCCGTCACGGACGTATCTTCCTGGGTCGAGACCGTTTCGCTGACGTCGGTGAAGCTGTCATCGACCGGGGTGACGTTGATGTTCAGGGTCGAGGTGACGTCGGTGCCGGAGCCGTCGGTCACGCTGTAGCTGACCGTTGGCACGCTGCCGTTGTAATTGGCGTCCGGAGTAAAGGTGTAGGTGCCGTCGGCCCCGATCACCAGGGTGCCGACATTGGCGATGGTCGCGGTCTGGCCCGCTGTGAAAGTGCCAGAAACGCCGTCGATGGTGAAGTTGACCACGCTGACTGGGCCGTCGACGCTCGAAGTACCGGCGAGGACGCTGCCGCTCACGGCGGTGTCTTCAGCGGTGGTCACGCTTTCGCTGAGGTCGGTGAAGCTGTCGTCGACCGGCGTCACGTCGATATTCAAGGTCGAGGTGACGTCGGTGCCAGAGCCGTCGGTCACGCTGTAGCTCACGGTTGGCACGCTGCCGTTGTAATTGGCGTCCGGGGTAAAGGTGTAGGTGCCGTTGGCTCCGATCACCAGGGTACCGACATTGGTGATGGTCGCGGTGCTGCCGGCCTGGTATTGGGTGCCGTCAACTGTGAAGTTGACCACGCTGACCGGACCGTCGACGCTGCTCGTGCCAGTGAGGACGCTGCCGCTGATGGCGGTGTCTTCGCTGGTGGTCACGCTTTCGCTGATATCGGTGAAGCTGTCGTCGACCGGGGTGACGTCGATGTTCAAGGTCGAGGTGACGTCGGTGCCAGAACCGTCGGTCACGCTGTAGCTGACGGTCGGCACTGTGCCGTTGTAATTGGCGTCCGGGGTAAAGGTGTAGGTGCCGTCGGCGCCGATCACCAAAGTGCCGACGTTGGTAATGGTCGCGGTGCTGCCGGCCTGGTATTGGGTGCCGCCAACTGTGAAATTAACCACGCTGACTGGGCCGTCGACGCTCGAGGTACCCGTCAACACATTGCCGGTCACGGCGGTGTCTTCAGCGGTGGTCACGCTTTCGCTGAGGTCGGCGAAGCTGTCATCGACCGGGGTGACGTTGATGGTCAAGGTCGAAGTGACGTCGGTGCCGGAGCCGTCGGTGACGGTGTAGCTGACCGTTGGCACCGTGCCGTTGTAGTTGGCGTCCGGGGTAAAGGTGTAAGCGCCATTGGCGCCGATCACCAGGGTGCCGACGTTGGCAATGGTCGCGGTTTCACCGGCCTGGTACTGGGTGCCGCCAACCGTGAAGTTGACCACGCTGACCGGGCCGTCGACGCTGTTTGTGCCGGTGAGGACGCTGCCGCTGACTGGGGAGTCTTCGCTGGTGGTCACGCTTTCGCTGATGTCGGTGAAGCTGTCATCGACCGGGGTGACGTCGATGTTCAAGGTCGAGGTGACGTCGGTGCCAGAACCGTCGGTCACGCTGTAGCTGACGGTCGGCACTGTGCCGTTGTAATTGGCGTCCGGGGTAAAGGTGTAGGTGCCGTCGGCGCCGATCACCAAAGTGCCGACGTTGGTAATGGTCGCGGTGCTGCCGGCCTGGTATTGGGTGCCGCCAACTGTGAAATTAACCACGCTGACTGGGCCGTCGACGCTCGAGGTACCCGTCAACACATTGCCGGTCACGGCGGTGTCTTCAGCGGTGGTCACGCTTTCGCTGAGGTCGGCGAAGCTATCATCGACCGGGGTGACGTTGATGGTCAAGGTCGAAGTGACGTCGGTGCCGGAGCCGTCGGTGACGGTGTAGCTGACCGTTGGCACCGTGCCGTTGTAGTTGGCAGCGGGGGTGAAGGTGTAGGCACCGTTGGCACCGATCACCAGGGTGCCGACGTTGGCAATGGTCGCTGTGCTGCCAGCGGCGTAGGTGGTATCACCGATGGTGAAATTAACCACGCTGACCGGGCCGTCGACGCTCGAGGTACCCGTCAACACACTGCCGGTCACGGCCGTGTCTTCAGCGGTGGTCACGCTTTCGCTGAGGTCGGTGAAGCTGTCATCGACCGGGGTGACGTTAATGGTCAGGGTCGAAGTGACGTCCGTGCCGGAGCCGTCGGTCACGCTGTAGCTGACGGTCGGCACTGTGCCGTTGTAATTGGCGTCCGGGGTAAAGGTGTAGGTGCCGTCGGCCCCGATCACCAAAGTGCCGACGTTGGTAATGGTCGCGGTGCTGCCGGCCTGGTATTGGGTGCCGCCAACTGTGAAATTAACCACGCTGACTGGGCCGTCGACGCTTGAGGTGCCGGTGAGGACGCTGCCGCTGACGGCCGTGTCTTCGCTGGTGGTCACGCTTTCGCTGAGGTCGGCGAAGCTGTCATCGACCGGGGTGACGTCGATGGTCAGGGTCGAGGTGACATTGCTGCCCGAACCGTCGGTGACGGTGTAGCTCACGGTTGGCACTGTGCCGTTGTAATTGGCGTCCGGGGTGAAGGTGTAGGCGCCATTGGCGCCGATCACCAAGGTGCCAACGCTGGCAATGGTCGCGGTGCTGCCGGCGGCGTAGGTGGTATCACCGATGGTGAAGTTGACCACGCTGACCGGGCCGTCGACGCTCGAGGTGCCCGTCAACACACTGCCGGTCACGGCCGTGTCTTCAGCGGTGGTCACGCTTTCGCTGAGGTCGGTGAAGCTGTCATCGACCGGGGTGACGTCGATGTTCAAGGTCGAGGTGACGTCGGTGCCAGAACCGTCGGTGACGGTGTAGCTGACCGTCGGCACTGTGCCGTTGTAATTGGCGTCCGGGGTGAAGGTGTAAGCGCCGTTGGCCCCGATCACCAAGGTGCCAACGCTGGCAATGGTCGCGGTGCTGCCGGCGGCGTAGGTGGTATCACCGATGGTGAAGTTGACCACGCTGACCGGGCCGTCGACGCTCGAGGTGCCCGTCAACACGCTGCCGGTCACGGCGGTGTCTTCAGCGGTGGTCACGCTTTCGCCGAGGTCAGTGAAGCTGTCATCGACCGGGGTGACGTCGATGTTCAGGGTCGAGGTGGCATTGCTGCCCGAACCGTCGGTGACGGTGTAGCTCACGGTCGGCACTGTGCCGTTGTAATTGGCGTCCGGGGTGAAGGTGTAGACGCCGTTGGCTCCGATCACCAGGGTGCCGACGTTGGCGATGGTCGCGGTCTGGCCGGCGACGTAGGTGATATCACCGATGGTGAAGTTGACCACGCTGACCGGACCGTCGACGCTCGAGGTACCGGTGAGGACGCTGCCGCTGACGGCAGTGTCTTCAGCGGTGGTCACGCGTTCGCCGAGGTCGGTGAAGCTGTCATCGACCGGGGTGACGTTGATGGTCAGGGTCGAGGTGACATTGCTGCCGGAGCCGTCGGTGACGGTGTAGCTGACGGTCGGCACGCTGCCGTTGTAATTCTCGGCCGGGGTGAAGGTGTAAACACCGTTGGCCCCGATCAGCAGGGTGCC
The DNA here is from genome assembly GCF_059492225.1 of Pseudomonas sp. Pseusp10. Classification (NCBI taxonomy): domain Bacteria; kingdom Pseudomonadati; phylum Pseudomonadota; class Gammaproteobacteria; order Pseudomonadales; family Pseudomonadaceae; genus Pseudomonas; species Pseudomonas sp. Pseusp10. The sequence continues at coordinate 755,692 of NZ_CP168528.1, forward strand.
GACGTTGGCGATGGTCGCCGTCTGGCCCGCAGTGAAGGTGCCAGTAACGCCGTCGATGGTGAAATTAACCACGCTGACCGGACCGTCGACGCTCGAAGTACCGGTGAGGACGCTGCCGGTCACGGCGGTGTCTTCCAGGGTCGAGACCGTTTCGCTGGCATCGGTGAAGCTGTCGTCGACCGGGGTGACGTCGATGGTCAGGGTCGAGGTGACATTGCTGCCCGAACCGTCGGTGACGGTGTAGCTCACGGTCGGTACCGTGCCGTTGTAATTCTCGGCCGGGGTGAAGGTGTAAGCGCCATTGGCGCCGATCACCAGGGTGCCGACGTTGGCGATGGTCGCGGTCTGGCCGGCGACGTAGGTGGTATCACCGATGGTGAAGTTGACCACGCTGACCGGACCGTCGACGCTGGTCGTGCCGGTGAGGACGCTGCCGCTGACGGCAGTGTCTTCAGCGGTGGTCACACTTTCGCTGGCATCGATAAAGCTGTCGTCGACCGGGGTGACGTCGAGGGTCAGAGTCGAGGTGACGTCGGTGCCAGAACCGTCGGTGACGGTGTAGCTGACCGTCGGCACTGTGCCGTTGTAGTTGGCGTCCGGGGTAAAGGTGTAAGCCCCGTTGGCGCCGATCACCAGGGTGCCGACATTGGCGATGGTCGCGGTCTGGCCCGCTGTGAAAGTGCCAGAAACGCCGTCGATGGTGAAGTTGACCACGCTGACTGGGCCGTCGACGCTCGAGGTGCCCGTCAACACGCTGCCGCTGACGGCGGTGTCTTCAGCGGTGGTCACGCTTTCGCTGAGGTCAGTGAAGCTGTCATCGACCGGGGTGACGTCGAGGGTCAGGGTCGAGGTGACGTCGGTGCCAGAACCGTCGGTGACGGTGTAGCTGACCGTCGGCACCGTGCCGTTGTAATTGGCGTCCGGGGTGAAGGTGTAAGCGCCGTTGGCGCCGATCACCAGGGTGCCGACATTGGCGATGGTCGCGGTGCTGCCGGCGGCGTAGGTGGTATCACCGATGGTGAAGTTGACCACGCTGACCGGACCGTCGACGCTCGAGGTACCGGTGAGGACGCTGCCGCTGATGGCGGTGTCTTCAGCGGTGGTCACGCGTTCGCCGAGGTCGGTGAAGCTGTCATCGACCGGGGTGACGTTGATGGTCAGGGTCGAGGTGACATTGCTGCCGGAGCCGTCGGTGACGGTGTAGCTGACGGTCGGCACGCTGCCGTTGTAATTCTCGGCCGGGGTGAAGGTGTAAACACCGTTGGCCCCGATCAGCAGGGTGCCGACGTTGGCGATGGTCGCCGTCTGGCCCGCAGTGAAGGTGCCAGTAACGCCGTCGATGGTGAAATTGACCACGCTGACCGGACCGTCGACGCTGGTCGTGCCGGTGAGGACGCTGCCGCTGACGGCAGTGTCTTCAGCGGTGGTCACACTTTCGCTGGCATCGATAAAGCTGTCGTCGACCGGGGTGACGTCGATGGTCAGGGTCGAGGTGACGTCGGTGCCGGAGCCGTCGGTCACGCTGTAGCTGACGGTCGGCACTGTGCCGTTGTAGTTGGCGTCCGGGGTGAAGGTGTAGGTGCCGTTGGCGCCGATGACCAGGGTGCCGACGTTGGCGATGGTCGCGGTCTGGCCGGCGACGTAGGTGGTATCACCGATGGTGAAGTTGACCACGCTGACCGGACCGTCGACGCTCGAGGTCCCGGTGAGGACGCTGCCGCTGACGGCGGTGTCTTCGCTGGTGGTCACGCTTTCACTGGTATCGGTAAAGCTGTCATCGACCGGGGTGACGTTGAGGGTCAGGGTCGAGGTGACGTCGGTGCCAGAGCCGTCGGTGACGGTGTAGCTCACGGTCGGCACCGTGCCGTTGTAGTTGGCGTCCGGGGTAAAGGTGTAAGTCCCGTTGGCCCCGATCACCAGGGTACCGACGTTGGCGATGGTCGCGGTGCTGCCGGCGGCGTAGATAGTTTCACCGATGGTGAAGTTGAGCACGCTGACCGGGCCATCGACGCTCGAGGTCCCCGTCAACACGCTGCCGGTCACGGCGGTGTCTTCCAGGGTCGAGACCGTTTCGCTGGCATCGGTGAAGCTGTCGTCGACCGGGGTGACGTCGATGTTCAGGGTCGAAGTGACGTCGGTGCCCGAGCCGTCGGTGACGGTATAGCTCACGGTCGGCACCGTGCCGTTGTAGTTGGCGTCCGGGGTGAAGGTGTAAGTCCCGTTGGCCCCGATCACCAGGGTGCCGACGTTGGCAATGGTCGCGGTGGTGCCAGCGACGTAAGTGGTTTCACCGATGGTGAAGTTGACCACGCTGACCGGGCCATCGACGCTCGAGGTCCCCGTCAACACGCTGCCGCTCACGGCGGTGTCTTCGCTGGTGGCCACGCTTTCACTGATATCGGTAAAGCCGTCATCGACCGGCGTAACACTGATATTCAGCGTCGAGGTGGAACCGTCGGTCACGGTGTAGCTGACGGTCGGCACGCTGCCGTTGTAATTGGCGTCCGGGGTAAAGGTGTAGGCGCCGTTGGCCCCGATCACCAGGGTGCCGACATTGGCAATGGTCGCTGTCTGGCCCGCCGTGAAGGTGCCAGGAACACCGTCGATGGTGAAGGTGACCACGCTCAGGACGTTATCGATGTCGCTGTCGTTGCTCAGCACGTTGCCGATCGTAGCGGTGTCTTCAGCAATGGTTTGGGTGTCTGCAGTCAAAACGCTCGGATCATCAACCGCCGTCACCGTGAGATCCAGGGTGCTGCTAGAGCCAGTGTTGGTGGTGTAGGTGACTTGCGGTACAGCACCGTTGTAGTTGGCGTCCGGAGTAAAGGTGTAGTTGCCATTGGCACCGATGGTCAACGTCCCGACGCCGACGATGGTCGCTGTCTGGCCCGCGGTGAAACTACCGGTCATGCCGGCGATGGTGAAGCCGGTGACGTTGAGCGGCGTCTCGGCATCGCTATCGTTGTTCAGTACATTGCCCGTCGCGATGCTGTCTTCCGCCAGAGTGCCACTATCCGCGGTCAGCACACTCGGAGCGTTGAAGGTCGTGATGTTCTGATTGCCAGTGTCGAGCGTAGTCGCAGTAGCAGTGAAATCAGGACCGTTGGTTGGGAAACCGATGGTCGGGTCGACGCGGCCAGCGGTGGCGTCTAGTACCACGAAGCTGTGACCGCCACCGGCGGCACCACCAGAACTTGCCGCCGTCGGACCCGCAGCGGTGGCTTCAAGGTCTTTGGTCGGGTCGGCACCGGCGGCAATGGCTTGCTGCAGTTCTTCAACGGACGGTGCGGCTTGCGCAGTGGCGGCTGCCAGGTCAGTGCCGGAGTCCGGGGTGTCAGCGCTCCACTGGGTGTCACGGCCCAGATCGAGTGTACGGCCATCGGCCAGTTCCAGAGACACGGCACCAGAAAGGCCAGTATCGATCTGGTCGCCGGCAAACAGTTTGTCGCCTTCAACGAGGACTCGGCGGATGCCCTCCGGGGACACCACGAAAACCTGACCAACAATGCTTTTGACGATGGCAACAACACTGCTCATTGAAGACTCTCCGGGGTGTCACGTTCAGTTGACTTCCATAGACCTGATGGCGTCTGCGCCGACCAGTCTGGACGTTCTTTGCAAAATGGATGCACAAATTTGACGCGCTAATTCGTCAATATTTTGGCTATATTTTTTCGATATTAACTTTATGCCAAACTATTGACCTTCTTGGATCCATCCTAAACAATCGCCCCAGTAATGTCACATTGATATTTGAGCTGTGACCCTGTCCTCGGCATGTGATCCAGTTCCGCTTTTGAGCTTTCCGACATACGGTCAATCCGCTTGCCATCTTCCGACACCGCGCGCTTTTCAGCCGTGATTCAAGACAAGAAGTCCTGGGAAATTCCTACAATGCGTTCGCCTTTGTTCATGGCACTACCTTTCGCCCTCGCCGCGTCTTTCGTCCAGGCGCAATCCTTGCCAGACGCCATGCAACAAGCGCTGGATGTCCATCCGGAGGTCCAGGCAGGCGTCAACAGCCGATTGGCTGCTGATTATCAGTTGAAGGCTGCGAAAGGTGGATACTTGCCACGGGTCGACCTGCTGGGTGGTTATGGTCGTGAAGGCACCGACAGCGTGACGACGCGAACGGGCGGCAGCAACAATCACTGGGAAACCCTGAACCGCAGTGAATCGAGCTTGCGACTGACCCAGATGGTCTTTGACGGTTTTGCGACGACCAGCGAAGTAGGGCGTCAACAAGCCACCGTCAACTCCCGTGCCTATTCGCTGCTGAGTACTTCCGAGCGTACCGGGCTGACCGTGGCCCAGGTCTATCTCGACGTGCTGACCCGACGCGAATTCGTGCGCCTGGCCGAGGACAACCTCAAGAGCCATCAACGCATTTACGACCAGATCCAGCTGCGCACCCAGCGTGGCGTCGGCAGCGGCGCCGATCTCGATCAGGCTGAGGCGCGGATGGCCCAGGCGCGCAACAATCTGATCACCGAGCAGACCAACCTGGCTGATGCCGAGACCAACTACCTTTCCGCTGTCGGCCAGATGCCCGATCAACTGGAGCGCCCGGCGAGTTTCCTGGCGCTGATGCCGGCCAACCTGAATGAAGCCCGTGCGCAGATGCTGGAAAACAGCCCGATCCTGCGCTCGGCCGAATCCGACATCGCCGCCGCCGAAAAACAGTACGACACGGCCAAGTCGACCTTCTACCCACGCTTCGATGCTGAGTTGGGTCGCACCGCGGACAACGATATCGATGGTCAGAACGGCCACAACAACGAATGGCAGGCCATGCTGCGCATGCGCTTCAACCTGTATTCCGGCGGCAGCAACAAGGCCGACCTGGAATCCAAGGCCTACCTGTCGAACCAGGCGCTGGACATCCGCAACAACGCCCTGCGCCAATTGAATGAAGAACTTGGCCTGGCCTGGAACGCCCTGAACAATGCCAATGCCCAGGTGCCGATCGCCCAGCAGTACGTTGATCACAGTACCGCCGTGCGTACCGCTTACCAGCGTCAGTTCAGCCTTGGCGAGCGCACTCTGCTCGATTTGCTCGACAGCGAGAACGAGTTGTTCTCCTCTTCTCGCCGTCTGGCGGAGATCAAGAACATTCAGTTATTTACTCAGTACCGAATCAAGGCGACCATGGGCGAGTTGCTCAAGAGCCAGGGAGTGGTCGCACCATTGGCATCCGTTGTGCAGAACGACGTGAAGCCCAAGGTCCAATTGCCCGGTATGAATTGAGCAGGACCTTCATTGTTCAATTGTTAGCCAAGAGTGCCGAGCGTGGAATCAGAAGTCAGTCGGGTTCAACTCATTCACGATCCGCGCGCGCTGCATGACGATCCGTTGCTGGATGGTCTGCTCGCTCTTTGCATGCTGCACCAGAAACCGGCCAGCGCGGCAATGCTCACCACCGGTCTGCCACTGCCCGAGCAGCGATTGAGTGTCGAGTTGCTGCCGCGTGCGGCTGCTCGCGCGGGGCTGCAAGGTAGGGTGCTGCAGCGCAAGCTGGAGGACATTCCGGCGATTGCCATGCCGGCATTGTTGCTGCTCAAGGACGGTCGCAGTGCCGTCCTGCTCGGCTGGCAAGGCGAAGATCAGGTACGGGTGCTGCTCAGCGAAAGCGACGGCGGCGAGTCCTTGGTCAGCCGTGAGCTGCTGGCCGACGATTACACCGGCAAGGTCTTTTTTGCCCAGCCCCAGCACAAATTCGACGTCAATCACGGCACGCTGATTCCGCGTGCGCGCTCGTGGTTTCGCGACACCCTCAAGCGTTCGCGCTGGTTGTACGCCGACGCCATTGCCGCCAGTTTTCTGATCAACATCATTGCCATGGCCGCGCCGTTGTTCGTGATGAACGTCTACGACCGCGTCGTACCGAACCAGGCCGAAGCGACACTATGGGTGTTGGCACTCGGCATCACGGGCGCTTACCTCTTCGACCTGATCCTGAAAAGCCTGCGTAGCCTGTGCCTGGATCTGGCCGGCAAAAAAACCGACCTGATCATCTCGGCCACGCTGTTCGAGCGCATCGTCGGCATGGCCATGAAGTACCGGCCGGCACGGGTCGGCAGCTTTGCCCAGAACATCCATGAATTCCAGAGCCTGCGCGACTTCCTCGCCTCGCTGACCCTCACCAGCCTGATCGACCTGCCGTTCACTATCCTGATTTTCATCGTCATCGCGATCCTCGGTGGGCATCTGGTGTGGATACCGGTGCTGGCATTCCCGATCGCCCTGGCCATCGGCTATGCATTGCAGAAACCCCTGGTGGCGACCATGGAGCGGACCATGGCGCTGGGGGCCGAGCGCCAGTCGAGCCTGATCGAAACCCTGGCCGGCCTGGATGCGGTGAAGGTCAACAACGCCGAAAGCGAACGCCAGTATCAGTGGGAGCAGACCATCGGCACCCTCAGCCGCCTTGAGTTGCGGGTGAAAATGCTCTCCGGCCTGGCGATGAATATCACCTTGCTGATCCAGCAACTGGCCGGGGTGATCATGATCGTCTTCGGCGTGTACCAGATCATCGACGGTCACCTGAGCATGGGCGGCCTGATTGCCTGCTACATGCTCAGTGGCCGTGCGCTCAGCCCGCTGGCGTCGCTGTCCGGGCTGCTGACCCGCTATCAGCAGGCGCGGGTGACTATGACCTCGGTCGACCAGATGATGGAGCTGCCTCAGGAGCGCAATTTCGAAGAGCGTCCGCTCAGCCGCAAGGTACTGCAAGGCGCCATTGAGTGCCGCCAGCTCAACTTCACCTACCCGCAACAGCAGAACCCGGCGCTGAAGAACATCAACTTGTCGATTCATCCCGGCGAGAAAGTCGGCATCATTGGCCGAAGCGGCTCGGGCAAGAGCTCGCTGGCGAAGCTGCTGGTGGGGCTGTATCAGCCGGATGATGGCGCGTTGTTGGTCGATGGTGTGGATATCCGCCAGATCGACGTCAGCGAGCTGCGCTACAACATCGGCTATGTGCCCCAGGACATTCAGCTGCTCGCCGGCACCTTGCGCGACAACCTGGTTTCCGGCGCGCGATATGTCGAGGACGAACTGGTGCTGCAAGCGGCAGAGCTGGCCGGCGTCCACGAATATGCGCGCCTGCATCCGAAGGGTTATGAGCTGCAAGTTGGCGAGCGCGGGCAGAACCTCTCCGGCGGTCAACGACAGAACGTCGCCCTGGCCCGTGCATTGTTGCTCAACCCGCCGATCCTGCTGCTCGACGAACCGACCAGCGCCATGGACAACACCGGCGAAGAACGCCTCAAACAACGCCTGGCGGCGGTGATCGAAAACAAGACCATGGTGCTGGTGACGCACCGGGCATCGCTGTTGTCGCTGGTGGATCGGCTGATCGTGATCGACCGCGGGCAGATTCTCGCTGACGGCCCGAAAGCCGCGGTGATGGAAGCGTTGAAGAAGGGGCAGATCAGTGTTGCTTAAGTCGGGTAAGGATTCGATCCGTCGCTACTTCAAAGGCACTGCATCGCTGCAGGGCCAGCCACTGCCGGAGGTCAACAAGGCGCTGATCGAGGATGCGCCACGCGTGGTGCGGCTGACGATCTGGGCGATCATCGCTTTCTTTGTGTTCCTGATGCTCTGGGCCAACTTCGCGGTCATCGACGAAGTGACCAAAGGCGACGGCAAGGCGATTCCATCGTCGAAGATTCAGAAAATCCAGAACCTTGAAGGCGGTATCGTTGCCGAGCTGTTCGTCAAGGAAGGCCAGATTGTCGAGGCCGGCGCACCGCTGATTCGGCTGGACGACACGCGATTTGCATCGAACGTCGGTGAAACAGAGGCCGATCGGTTGTCGATGCTACTGCGGGTCGAACGCCTGAGCGCCGAGGTCGAAGATCGCCCGCTGAACTTCCCCGAGGACGTACTCAAGGCCGTGCCGGGTCAGGCCAAGAGCGAAGAGTCGCTCTATATCAGCCGCCGCCAACAGTTGCACGACGAGATTGGCGGCTTGCAGGAGCAACTGATCCAGCGCCAGCAAGAGCTGCGCGAGTTCACCTCCAAACAGGCGCAGTACCGCCAGCAATTGGGCTTCCAGCGTCAGGAAATCAGCATGTCCGAGCCATTGGTGGCCCAGGGCGCGGTATCGCCGGTGGAAGTCCTGCGCCTCAGGCGTGCCGAAGCGGAGACCCGTGGTCAGCTCGACGCCACCACGCTGGCCATTCCACGAGCCGAGTCGGCTATCAAGGAAGTACAGCGCAAGGTCGATGAAACCCGCGGCAAGTTCCGCAGCGAAGCCCTGACCCAGCTCAACGAAGCACGCACCGACCTGAACAAGGCCCAGGCCACCGGCAAGGCCCTGGAAGACCGGGTCAGCCGGACGCTGGTCACTTCGCCGGTACGGGGTATCGTCAACAAGTTGCTGGTCAATACCATCGGCGGGGTTATCCAGCCGGGCAGCGACCTGGTGGAAATCGTGCCGCTGGACGACACCTTGCTGGTCGAGGCGAAAATCCGCCCGCAGGACATCGCGTTCCTGCATCCGGGGCAGGAAGCGACGGTGAAATTCACCGCGTATGACTACACCATCTACGGCGGGTTGAAGGCCAGGCTGGAGCAGATCGGCGCCGACACCATCACCGACGAAGACAAGAAAACCACCTACTACATCATCAAGCTGCGCACCGAGCGCAGCCACTTGGGCACCGATGAAAAGCCGTTACTGATCATCCCGGGGATGGTGGCTTCGGTGGATATCATCACCGGCAAGAAGACTATCCTCAGCTACCTGCTCAAGCCGATCATCCGGGCGCGGGCCGAGGCACTGCACGAGCGCTAGATCTTTAGTGGATTCACTGGCCCCATCGCGGGCAAGCCCGGCTCCCACAGGTTCTCTGTTGAAACACGATCATGTGTTTGACACAAAAACCCTGTAGGAGCGAGCTTGCTCGCGATAGCGTCAGTGGAAACACCACAATCCTGTCAGTAAGTGACAAATAACGTCACTCCGCAAACCACGCAGGCCCTTTTCAATCGCCATATCGTTATTCGTTAACGGTATTTAAATTTCAATTCTTATATCTATAAAGTCAATCTCCTGCGTACCTGCCGACCAATCGGCGCGCCGCACGACACGAACCAACACGGGATCTCCGTGAGTTTCTGATCGACGCGCGCGCCTTTGAGCGTGCCGTGCGTGGGAGTGATTTATGTCTGCAGTTTCAGCTTCGCCAAGCATCGCGCCACAATTCTTTGAAATCCGCCCGTTCAGCGGAGCGGTGGGCGCCGAGATCATCGGTCTCGACCTGTCCCGCCCAATCAATGATGACGATTTTGCCCGCATTCACCGTGCGCACCTGGACCATCACGTGGTGGTGTTCCGCGACCAGCGCATCACCCCAGAACAGCACATCGACTTCAGCCGTCGTTTTGGCGTGTTGCAGATCCACGTACTCAAGCAGTTCCTGCTGGCAGGGCATCCGGAAATCCTCATCGTTTCCAACATCGTCGAAAATGGCCAGAACATCGGCCTGGGCGACGCCGGCAAGTTCTGGCATTCCGATCTCTCCTACAAACAACTGCCGAGCCTGGGCTCGATGCTGCACGCCCAGGAGCTGCCATCGGAGGGCGGCGACACACTGTTCGCCGACATGCACAAAGCCTGGGACAACCTGCCGCTCGCGTTGCGCAAAGCGGTGGAAGGTCGCTCGGCGGCGCACTCCTACACCGCGCGTTACAGCGAAACCAAATTCGAAGGCAACTGGCGCCCGACCCTGACGCCGGAGCAACTCGCCCAGGTCGCCGAAGTCGTTCACCCGGTCGTGCGTACCCACCCGGAAAACGGTCGCAAGGCCTTGTTCGTCAGCGAGGGTTTCACCACCCGCATCGTTGGCCTGCCGGAAGACGAGAGCCAGCAACTGCTGAGCGAGCTATATGCCCACAGCGTGCTGCCGCAAAACATCTACCGCCATCAATGGCAGCCCCATGACCTGGTGTTCTGGGACAACCGTTCACTGATCCACCTCGCCGCCGGATGCCCCAGCCATCTGCGCCGCAAGCTGTTTCGCACCACCATCCAGGGCGATGCGCCTTTCTGATTTGTCGGAGATCTGATCATGTCCAAACGTCTTCCATTCGCACCGCTGGCCGCGGCCATCGGCCTGGGTTTCAGCCTGATCGCCGGCAGCCTGGTGGCACCGACCGTGGCTCATGCTGAAGGTGAAATTCGCATCGCCGAGCAGTTCGGCATCGTTTACTTGCTGCTCAATGTGGTGCGCGATCAGAACCTGATCGAGAAATACGGCAAGCAGGAAGGCATCGACATCAAGGTCGACTGGACCCAGCTCTCGGGCGGCGCGGCGGTCAACGATGCGTTGCTGTCGGGTTCGATCGACATTGCCGGTGCCGGTGTTGGCCCGTTGTTGACCATCTGGGATCGCACCCATGGCAAACAGAACGTCAAGGCCGTGGCTTCCCTGGGTAATTTCCCGTATTACCTGGTGAGCAATAACCCCAAGGTCAAAACCATCGCCGACTTCACTGAGAAGGACCGCATCGCGGTGCCCGCGGTGGGCGTGTCGGTGCAGTCGCGCTTCCTGCAATACGCGGCGGCCAAACAGTGGGGTGACAAGGACTTCAATCGCCTCGACAAGTACACCATCGCCGTTCCGCACCCCGACGCGACAGCGGCGCTGGTGGCTGGCGGCACCGAGTTGAGCGGGCACTTCTCCAACCCGCCGTTCCAGGATCAGGAACTGGCCAATCCCAATGTGCACGTGGTGCTCAATACCTATGACCTGCTCGGTCCGAACTCGCCGACGGTGCTGTTCGCCACCGAGAAATTCCGCGACGAGAACCCGAAAACCTACAAAGCCTTCATCGAAGCGCTGACCGAAGCCGCACAGTTTGCCCAGAACGACAAAGGCGCGGCAGCGGACACTTACATCCGCGTGACCAAGGCGAAAATCGACCGCGCCGCGTTGCTGAAAATCATCGATAACCCGCAGTTCGAATTCAGCGTCACGCCGAAAAATACTTACCCGTTGGCCGAGTTCCTATACCGCGTCGGCGCGATCAAAAACAAACCGGATTCGTGGAGGGATTACTTCTTCCAGGACGCCAAACCGCTGCAAGGGAGCTGATCGCCATGAACGCTCCTTTGCAAGGCCACACGGTCAGCAAACCGATCGCGGCAGCCCAGGCGCTGCTGTCGGTCGATAACGTCAGCCTGGAATACCGCACGTCGCAGCGCGTGGTACGGGCGACCCATCAAGTCAGTTTTGAAGTGGATCCGGCGGACCGTTTTGTCCTGCTCGGCCCGTCCGGTTGCGGCAAGTCGACATTACTCAAGGCCGCCGCCGGCTTCATCCAGCCCGTCGAGGGCGAGATCCGTCTGCAAGGTCAGCGCGTCGATGCCCCGGGGCCTGACCGGATCGTGGTGTTCCAGGAGTTCGATCAACTGCCACCGTGGAAAACCGTGAAACAGAACGTGATGTTTCCACTGCTGGCCTCGAAAACCCTCAAGCGCAAAGAGGCTGAAGAACGGGCGTTGCACTACCTGGAGAAGGTCGGTCTGGCGGCGTTTGCCGATGCTTATCCGCATACCTTGTCAGGCGGGATGAAGGCCCGGGTCGCCATTGCTCGGGCGCTGGCGATGCAGCCGAAAATCCTGTTGATGGACGAACCCTTTGCCGCGCTCGATGCCCTGACCCGGCGCAAGATGCAGGAAGAATTGCTGCTGCTCTGGGAAGAAGTGCGTTTCACGCTGCTGTTCGTCACGCACTCTATCGAAGAGGCGCTGGTGGTGGGCAATCGCATTCTGTTGCTGTCGCCGCATCCGGGCCGGGTGAGGGCGGAAGTCCACAGCCACCAATACGATTTGCACAGCCTCGGCGGCGTGGCGTTTCAGGAGTCGGCGCGACGTATTCACCGGCTGCTGTTCGACGAAGGTCAATCACCGCAAGCCGAACATGAACTGGATTTCGCCGACATCCGCATCGCTTATTGAGCCAGTTGAGAGGAGGGCCCGATGAGCCATTTATCATCCCCGCGTGAAGAGTTCGAAACGGTTTTGCAGCCGCTGACCAGCGTGCCGCTGGAGCGGGAATTACCCCTTGGCCGACGACTGTGGCAGCAAGGTTGGCTGCGCAAAACCCTGATCCTGATTTTGCTCACAGTGCTCTGGGAAACTGTTGCCCGCTATCAGAACAACGATCTGCTGCTGCCGGGCTTTGTGCAAACCGCTCACGCGCTGTACGACGGCCTGCTCAGCGGCGAATTGCTGGGCAAGGTGTGGATTTCCCTGGTGGTGCTGCTCAAGGGCTACCTGGTCGGCATCGTCCTGGCATTCGCCCTGACCACGCTGGCAGTGTCGACGCAATTCGGTCGCGACCTGCTCAGTACCCTGACCTCGATGTTCAACCCGCTGCCGGCCATCGCCCTGCTGCCGCTGGCGCTGCTGTGGTTTGGGTTAGGCCAGAACAGCCTGATTTTCGTGCTGGTGCATTCGGTACTTTGGGCCTTGGCGCTGAACACCTACGCCGGGTTCCTCGGCGTCTCGGAAACCCTGCGCATGGCCGGGCGCAACTACGGCCTAAAGGGCATGCGTTTCGTGTTGTTCATCCTGATCCCGGCGGCGCTGCCATCGATCCTCGCCGGACTGAAGATCGGCTGGGCGTTTGCCTGGCGTACGCTGATTGCTGCTGAGTTGGTGTTTGGTGCAACCAGTGGCAAGGGTGGGTTGGGCTGGTACATCTTTCAGAATCGCAATGAGCTGTACACGGACAAGGTGTTTGCTGGGTTGGCGGTGGTGATTCTGATTGGGTTGCTGGTGGAGAATCTGGTGTTTGATTCGTTGGAGCGAGTGACGGTGAGGCGCTGGGGGATGGTGCGTTGAATGTCTGATTGTGTGATGTCCGCGTTGGCCTCTTCGCGGGCAAGTCCGCTTGCACAATGGCTGAGTGGAGTTTGCTAGCATTGCGCCTGAATCAATAAAGATCAGGCACGAGTGCTCACCATGCAATTTCCGGATATGAACCTGCTAGTCGCTCTCGACGCCTTGCTCGACGAGGGTAGCGTGGTGGGCGCGGCGCGGCGGATGAACCTGAGCCCTGCGGCCATGAGCCGGACGTTGACGCGCATCCGCGAAGCCATTGGCGATCCGATCCTGGTGCGTGCCGGCCGTGGCCTGGTGCCGACCCCCAAGGCGCTGGCGTTGCGCGAGCAGGTGCGCAGTGTGGTGGAGCAGGCCGGGTTGCTGTTTCGTTCGGCCGATGCAGTGGAGCTGAGTTCGCTGCGGCGGCGTTTCAGTATTCGGGCCAACGACTTTTTTGTCGGCGTCTACGGCGGCAAGCTGTTCGACACCCTCGACCGGCAGGCACCGCACTGCGAATTGCGTTTCGTCCCGGAAGGCGATGGTGATGATGAAGCGTTGCGCGAAGGACGGATCGATCTGAGCGTCAGCAACACCCGGCCATTGACCCCGGAAGTGAAGGTCCAGAACCTGTTTTCCACCCACTTCGTTGGCCTGGTGCGCGAGGATCATCCGCTGCTGGACGAAGAGATCACGGCGGAGCGGTACGCGGGTTATTCCCACATCAGCATGTCCCGGCGCGGGATTGCCCGGGGGCCGATCGATACCGCGCTCAATGCCCTGGGGCTGGAGCGGCGGGTGGCGGTGATCGCGCCAAGCTTTCATGCGGCGATGTTTGCCTTGCCCGATTCCGACCTGATTCTGCCGGTGCCCAAGGAAGCCTTGCTGAGTGTGCGGCGGCTGGGATTGAAGCTGCGCTCGTTCAACCTGCCGATTCCGTTGCCGACCCTGATGCTGACCCAGGCCTGGCATCCGCGCTTCGACAAGGATCCGGCACACCGCTGGCTGCGTGAAACGCTGAAAGCCTGCTGCGATGAAACCTGGCTGGCTGCGCAACCATGAACTGATCAGTTCCCCTGTGGGAGCGAGCTCGCTCGCGATGAGGCCGGCAGCCTCGACATCTCTTTTGGCTGACCTGCCGCTATCGCGAGCAAGCTCGCTCCCACAGGAGGGTATCATTGCGTCTGGCGCACTTATAACCTGCCAATAAGTTGATTTTCGTCAGGCATCACGCTTTTTAGAATGCTTCGGTCTTTCCACGCCGGAGCTCGCAGTACATGACTTCCCTTACGGTCACGGCACCTGTCGCTACGGCCAGCACGGCAGCCGCTCCGCCGGTCTTCGGCCCGCGGATCATCGTCGGCCTGGCGGGTGTGCTGCTGGCGGTGCTGGTGTCGGGCCTGAACGAGATGGTGACCAAAGTCGCCATGGCCGATATCCGCGGTGCATTGGCCATCGGCTACGACGAGGGCACCTGGCTGGTCGCCTGTTACACCGCGACTTCGGTGGCGGCCATGGCTTTCGCGCCGTGGTGCGCGGTGACGTTCTCGTTGCGGCGTTTCACCCTGTGCGCCATCAGCCTGTTCAGCCTGTTGGGTGCCTTGTGCCCCTTTGCCCCGAATTACGAAAGCCTGCTGTTGCTGCGCACCTTGCAGGGTCTGGCGGGCGGTGCATTGCCACCCATGCTGATGACCGTGGCCCTGCGGTTTCTGCCCGCCAACGTGAAGTTGTATGGCCTGGCCGGTTATGCCCTGACGGCGACGTTCGGCCCGGGCCTGGGCACGCCATTGGCCGGGTTGTGGACCGAGTATGTCGGCTGGCAATGGACCTTCTGGCAAATCATCGCGCCGTGCCTGATTGCCATGGCCGCGGTGGCGTATGGCTTGCCCCGGGACCCGCTGCGTCTGGAGCGCTTCAAGTCCTTCAACTGGCGCGGTGTGCTGTTGGGTTTTCCCGCGATCTGCATGTTGGTGATCGGCATCCTGCAGGGCAATCGCCTGGACTGGTTCGAGTCGAATCTGATCTGCGGATTGCTCGGTGGCGGGCTGTTGCTGCTGGTGCTGTTCTTGACCGGCGAGTGGTCGCAGCCGATGCCGTTTTTCAAGATACAGATGCTCGGCATCCGTAACCTGTCCTTCGCCCTGCTGACCCTGGCGGGCGTGCTGGTGGTGTTGCAGGCGGTGATCATCATTCCGTCCAGCTACCTGGCGCAGGTCCAGGGTTATCGCCCGGTGCAGACCGCACCGATCATGCTGCTGGCGGCGCTGCCGCAATTGATTGCGCTGCCGTTGGTGGCGGCGCTGTGCAACTTTCGCTGGGTTGATTGCCGCTGGGTGTTGGGCATCGGCCTGAGCATGCTGGCGCTGTCGTGCGTTGGCGGATCGCAACTGACATCCGTGTGGATTCGCGATGATTTCTACGTGCTGCAATGGCTGCAGATTTTCGGTCAGCCCATGGCGGTGTTGCCGCTGCTGATGCTGTCCACCGGCAGCATCAACCCGATGGAAGGGCCGTTCGCATCGGCCTGGTTCAACACCGTCAAAGGCCTGTCGGCGGTCATCGCCACTGGGGTGATCGAGGCGTTGACCACTGCACGCCTGCATTTTCACTCGACCATGCTGGTCGACCGCCTCGGCAACTCGCCACTGGCCGAACACGACAGCGCAGGTCTCGCTCATCGTCTGCATGAGCAAGCGATGGTGCTCACTTCCTCTGATCTTTACCTGTGCATGGCCGGTATCGCCGCGGCCTTGATCCTGCTGATTTTCTGGCTGCCGACGCGGATCTATCCGCCGCGCGCACCGACCTGAATGCTCCACTGATACAGAAGGTTTTTATGAACACTCAAGCAAAGCAGAAAGTCGCAGTTGCCGTGGCCGCCGCAGTGGCCGTCGGCGTGTTGCTGTACCTGGCGATGCCCGGCTTGTTCGGCAAGCGCACCCAGCAGAGCACCAACGATGCTTATGTCTCGGCGGATTTCACTCTGGTAGTGCCGCGGGTTGCCGGGTTTATCAAGCAAGTGCTGGTCGAGGACAACCAGCAGGTCAAGGCCGGGCAGTTGCTGGCACTGATCGATGACCGGGACCTACGCGCCGCCGCCGAGGCCGCTGACGCCGAAACGCTGGTGGCCAGGGCGCAACTGCAAAACGCCCGGGCGACCCTTGAGCGCCAGGCGTCGGTGATTGCCCAGGCGCAATCCTCGGTGGTCTCGGCCAAGGCGGAAATGGCGTTTGCCGAACACGAGTTGAGCCGCTACAACCACCTTGCCGGGGTGGGCGCCGGCACGGTGCAAAATGCACAACAGGCGCAAACGCGCATCGACCAGGCCTCGGCGCGGTTGGCCAATGCCACGGCGGTGCTGGCGGCGGAACGCAAGCAAGTGGACATCCTCACGGCCCAGCGCGATGCGGCAGAAGGTGGCCTGAAACGGGCGCAAGCGAAGCTGGAAATGGCCAGCTACGAGTTGTCCTATACGAGGATCGTCGCGCCACAGGACGGTATGGTCGGCGAACGCGCGGTGCGAGTCGGCGCCTACGTCACTCCGGGCAGCAAAATCCTCGCCGTGGTGCCACTGGCGCAGGCTTATGTGATGGCCAATTTCCAGGAAACGCAACTGACGGATGTGCAACCGGGTCAGGCTGTGCAAGTGCGCGTCGACAGCCTGGGCGGTACGGCACTCAACGGTCGTGTCGAAAGCATTGCACCGGCCACCGGGGTGACGTTCGCCGCGGTCAAACCGGATAACGCCACCGGCAACTTCACCAAGGTGGTGCAGCGGATTCCGGTGAAAATCGTGCTGGAGCCGGGACAAGCGCTGACCGAGCGCTTGCGGGTGGGGATGTCGGTTGAGGCGAGTATTGATACGGCCACTGCCAAGGCGAAAGAGGTTGTTCAGCGATGAAGATTTTCGTTGATCGCGCTGACGCCTTCGCGAGCAAGCCCGCTCCCACAGTTGACCGCATTCCCCTGTGGGAGCGGGCTTGCTCGCGAAGAGGGCAGTGGCAGCAACTGACTTTCAGTGTCTTGCTCGCTATGAGCCTCAGTGCCTGCACCGTCGGCCCCGATTTCCAAAAGCCCGAAACCACACAAATCGCCGAATGGGCAAAACCGGCCAAATCCGCCGCCAGCCAGGCCGTCGCCGAAACGATGGACGAGCGCTGGTGGGAAGTGTTCCACGACCCGAAACTCTCGGCCCTGAGCCAGCGCGTCCTGACCGACAACCTCGACCTGAAATTGGCCAGCAGCCGCTTGCAGCAAAGTCGCGCGGTGCGTCAGGTCATCACCGCCGAGCGCTATCCCAATACGGCTGCCAGCGGCCGCTACGGACGCAACCGCAACAGTGGTGAAGGGCTGAGCGATCCGTCAGGCCACAACGGCCAATCCGCATTCAATCTGTGGGATGCCGGCTTTTCCGCCTCCTGGGAGCTGGATTTCCGGGGCCGCGTGCGTCGGGAAACCGAAGCTGCCGACGCCACCCTGGAAGTCGCCGAGAACGACCGACGCGGTGTGCTGCTGTTGGTGCTGGCCGAAACTGCCCAGAACTACATTCAACTGCGCGGTGTGCAAAACACCCGGGCCGTCACGGAGCAAAACCTCGACGTCGCCCGGCATAGCCTGAAACTTTCACAACTGCGCCTGTCCAACGGCGTCGCGACGGATCTGGATGTCGCCGAAGCCGCCGCGCAGGTGGCGGCCATCGAGTCACGCCTGCCCGCACTGGAGCAGCGCCAGTGGCAACTGATCAACGCCTTGAGTCTGTTGATGGGCGAACCGCCCCAGGCATTGGCGGCGCAGTTATCCACAGACACACCGGTGCCACAAACGCCGCGTCAGGTCGCCATCGGCTTGCCCTCGCAACTGGCTGAACGTCGGCCGGACATTCGCCAGGCCGAAGCACGGCTGCATGCCGCCACAGCCAGCATTGGCGTGGCCAGGGGCGATTTCTATCCGCGAATCACCCTGTCGGGGAGCATCGGTTCCCAGGCCATGCAACTGAGCGATTTCGGCTCCTGGGGGTCGCGTTCGTTCGGGATCGGCCCGCAATTGAGCTTGCCGTTGTTCGACGGAGGCCGCTTGCGTGGCGTGCTCCAATTGCGAGAAGCACAACAACAGGAAGCGGCCATTGCCTATCAGCAAACCGTGTTGCGCGCCTGGCATGAAATCGATGACCAACTGACCGCCTACAACGCCAGCCAGTTACGCCGCGACAGCCTGGCCGAGGCCGTACGCCAGAACCGCATTGCGCTGGACACCGCGCAACAGCAGTACGTTGAGGGCGTGGTGGATTTCGTCACCGTACTCACGGTGCAAGGGGCGTTACTGGCCACGCAGGAGCAGTGGGTCGAGAGCTCGACCGGCGTGTCGCTGGCGGCCGTCGGGTTGTACAAGGCGTTGGGCGGAGGTTGGGAGTCGGTGTTCCCGTTGGCCGCGACGGCGCAGCGCTGACGTTGCAGCCGCCGCCGGCTATCGCTCCATTAGTGGGCCAGCATCGACGTTGCTGGGCTTGAAGCGCTAAAGTGAAGCGTAAACAATCCGGCTGGTCACTGAACGTTGCAAGGGGAAGCAATGGAGGCGCGCAGAGAAACGCCGATGGGCGACACTCAGGGACCGCACGCCAATCCTGGTTTCGCCAGGGGCGCGCAACCACTGATCCGCTGGGCGCGAGAGCATTGGCTGGTGCCGATTCTGGTGTTGGCCGCACTGGTGCGATTTTACGATCTGACCGCTGCCGCGATTTGGGGCGACGAGGGCTCCAGCCTGTTGCTGGCCCGTTACTCATTACCTGACATCTGGTTGCACGCCGCCTACGACGTGCACCCGCCGCTGTACTTCATGCTGCTGCACGGCTGGATCGCGATGTTTGGCGACGGCATATTGTCGATCCGCTGCCTCAGTGCCCTGCCGGGGATTGCCTCGGTCGGGCTCGGGGTGTGGCTGGTCGATCGGCTCGCCACCCGCCGTGCCGCGATACTGGCCGGTTTCCTGTTGGCCTTGCTCCCGACTGCGGTGCGCTATAGCCAGGAAGTGCGCATGTATTCGCTGCTGGGCCTGTGGTTGCTGGGGGCAACCATTGCGCTGGTGTACTGGATCCGCAAGCCGCAGTGCCGGCGCTATCTGGTGATCTATGTCGTGCTGATGAGCGCGGCGTTTTACACCCATTACTTCACGGCCCTGTGCGTACTCTGCCATTGGTTGTACCTGGGGATCATCCGCGTGCAGCCGGGGCATCGTCTGCGGCACATCCAGCGGGGTGACTGGTGGCTGGCCAATGTGGCTATCGTGGCGCTGTATCTGCCGTGGCTGCCGGGGTTTGTCGACCTGCTACGGCACCTGGATCAGCTCAAGGCCAATGGCGACGTTGGCTGGGAACTGCCCGTCAGCCTGGATTCCTTACCGTCGATGGTCTGGTCGTTGCTGACCCAGGACGACGGCGAAAACCTGCCGTCACTGGTATTTATTGCCTTGCCGCTGGCCTTGCCGCTGTTGGTGTGGGTGGCGCTGGCACGTGACCGAAGCGTGTCCCGCGGCAGTGCGCTGCTCGCGGTCTACACCTTTGTCCCGATGCTGCTGGTGTTTGCGGTGTCGTTTTTTTCGCCGATATTCATTGAGCGCTACCTCACCGCGTATGCCCTTGGCCTGCCGTTGCTGGCGGCATTGGTGATCGATCGCTTGTACTCCGGTTCCCGGGTGCTGGCCCTGACGGTGCTGGTGCTGTTCGTCGGTGTGGAACTGGTGGGCCTGAAAAACAATGCGACGGTGGACGTCCATGATCAGGTCAATGTCCTGGTGGAAGACGTCAATCTGCATTTTCAGCCGGGGGACCGGATCGTCACCAGCGACATGCTCTGGTACTTGAGTTACGTCTACTACAACCGCACCGAAACTCAGCCTCTGCTGTACACCCCGCCACGGGCCGATGGCACTTCGAGCCGGCCGAACGAATATGGTTTCGGTACGTTGACTACGCCAGACGTGTATCTGGACCACTTGAGCGATCTGCCCAAGGGCACTGAACGAATCTGGTTGATCGGCACCGCTGACGTGCCGGACGAGTTCGCACCTTTGCCGGCGCAATGGCATATCGCTCGTCAGATGAAGGCCGGTGGTGCCGGCGCGAGGTTGTACATGTCCGGCAATAACGGGCAATGAGTGGCGTCATCGCAGCCTTCAGGGTTTCGACGACAAGTCCGCCATGCCCTTGAGCAACTCGATCGGCAACGGAAAGACGATGGTCGAGCTCTTGTCGCCGGCGATCGAACTCAGGGTCTGCATGTAGCGCAGCTGCATGGCCCCTGGTTGGCGGCCAAGCATTTCTGCAGCCTGCATGAGTTTTTCCGAGGCCTGCAATTCGCCTTCGGCGTGGATCACCTTGGCTCGCCGTTCCCGTTCGGCTTCGGCCTGCTTGGCGATGGCGCGGATCATCGATTCGTTGAGGTCCACGTGTTTGATCTCGACGTTGGCGACCTTGATGCCCCAGGCGTCGGTCTGGGCGTCGAGTACTTGCTGGATATCGATGTTCAACCGTTCACGCTCGGCGAGCAGTTCATCCAGTTCATGTTTGCCGAGCACCGCCCGCAAGGTGGTTTGAGCCAATTGGCTGGTGGCCATCAGAAAGTCTTCGACCTGGATGATCGCCCTTTGCGGATCGAGCACGCGGAAATACAGCACCGCATTGACCTTCACCGAAACGTTGTCGCGGGTGATCACGTCTTGCGCCGGAACGTCGAGGACCACCGTGCGCAAATCGACGCGAACCATTTGCTGAACCACCGGAATCAGCAGGATCAGGCCGGGCCCCTTGACCTGCCAGAAGCGCCCGAGCTGGAACACCACCCCGCGCTCGTACTCGCGCAGGATGCGAAACGTCGCCCCCGCCAGTGCGATGAGCAACAATAGCAGCGCGACAAAACCCAATTGCAAACCCATGACTATTCTCCGCCCGGCGCCGCGTCAGCCGCGGCCACTTGCAGCAGCAAACCCTTGCGTCCCACCACCCGCACCGGTTGCCCGGGTTGCAGCGGCGTCGCGCTGAGCACTTGCCATCGTTCTCCTTGCAGATGCACCCAGCCGCCATAGGCGTTGCCGGCCTGCAATGACGTCACCGCCGTCACGCTGCCGACCAGCCCGGCATCACCGCTGACGGTGTGGCGCGGTCGGGTCTTCAGGGCGTGAATCACCAGGTAGATCAGCAACAGCGCGCTGATCAGTCCCAGGCCGATCATCAATGGCACGGGCACTTCGGTGTTGGACAGGATCACCGCGCCGATCACGAACATCACGATGCCGCCCAGGCCAATCACGCCGTAGTTGGGCAGGGCCGCCTCGGCGATCAGGAATGCGATGCCGAAGGTGATCAGCCAGATCCCGACGGGGTTGGGCACCAGCAGCACAACTGTGTCGGTGGCGCAGGCCGATCCGCTCAACGCCAACAGCAACGCAACTGCACAGCAACGCATGTTCACTTGACCCTCCGGGAGAGTCGTGGAGTGGCTCTGTACACAGTTTAGTTGAGCCTCGCCGGTATGAATTTTGCTCAATTGCCGTCGGCGTCCGATGGGCGGATTTCCCGCCGGAACGCGCTGACGGGCCTAGACTTTTACTACGCAAGCAAAGCTTTAATCATCGTCTGCCGGCGGTCATGGCGGACACCGAGGTGCATCATGCGTATGGCAAGAACCGTGCAGCGAAGCCTGGAAAAGGCTCAATGCGAATATGACATCGTCAGCCACCCACACTCGGCCAGCAGCCTTGAAACGGCGCGGGTCGCAGGCATTCCTGCCGAACGGGTGGCCAAATCGGTGATCCTCGACGATCACCATGGGCATTATCTGATGGCCGTGCTGCCCGCCAGCCGTCACCTTGACCTGAGCAAAGTCCGCAGCAGCGGTGAGTGGCAGGTTTCCCGCGAAAGCAACCTGGCGCACCTGTTCGAAGATTGCGAACGCGGTGCCGTACCGGCGCTGGGTGAGTCCTATGGGCTGGAGGTGGTTATCGATCCTCTGCTGACCCGGCAGAAAGACATCTATCTGGAGGCCGGCAACCACGTCAACCTGGTGCGTATGGACATGCCCGAGTTTCTGAAAATGGTGCCGCATGCCGAGGTGCGGGAGTTGAGTCATTAGGTCTGCAGCGTCTTCGCTGCCGTCATCGCGAGCAAGCTCGCTCCCACAGGGATCTGTGTCGATCACAAAACCTGTGGGAGCGAGCTTGCTCGCGATGACCGCGTAGCGGTCCCTGAATTGGTCCCCAGGAGTTCGATATGGAAAGCCCAACCCACAACCTACCTTCGCTGTTCAAACAACTCGGCCTGCCGGATGACGCCGAAAGCATCGATAAATTCATCGCGACCCATTCACCGTTAAAACCGGATCTGCAACTGGCGGATGCGTTCTTCTGGAGCAAGTGCCAGGCGGATTTCCTGCGAGACGAGATTCTCGATGACGCGGATTGGGCCGAGGTGGTGGATCAGCTGGATGTGATGTTGAGGAAGGGGCGGGGGGTGTGAATAACTGATAGGCGGTAGTCCACCGAGGTTGCTCTGATCACAATAACTGACCAAAATTAAGACCTTATTTGAGGTCTTAATTATGCAAAGCGTTTTGGCTGATATGGCTGTCAGCGTGTCTGAACTAAAGAAAAACCCCTCTGCCGTTTTGAATGGCGCCCATGGAGGGCCCGTCGCGGTGCTCAATCACAATCGCGTCATGGGCTACATGGTTCCTGCCGATGTGTTCGAAGCCATGATGGAGCGCCTTGATGATTTGGAGTTGGCGGAAATCGTGCGTTCTCGTCGTCATGAAACGCCGATCCCGGTAGCCCTGGATGACTTATAAGCTCGAATTTCTGCCGTCTGCACGCAAAGAATGGGACAAGCTGGGGCACACAGTACGTGAGCAATTCAAAAAGAAACTGTCAGAGCGGCTGGAGGTGCCTCGAATCCAGTCTGACGCGCTGCATGGCATGCCTGACTGCTACAAGATCAAACTGAGGTCATCGGGGTATCGACTCGTCTACGAGGTGATAGATGAGCGCGTCGTCGTTTCTGTCGTTGCAGTAGGGAAGCGCGAACGCAGCCAAGTGTATGAGCACGCCAGGAAGCGTTGATGGTTCTCCGCAGGTCGCTGCGCAATTGTTTCAAAACTTGACGGAAAATCCTCGCTAATGCGATATTGATAGTTAGCAAACTAACAGTGTGTATTTTCCCTCGTGCCGAATAACCTCGACGTTCTCCAGATGAACATCAGCAGCGCCATGGTGGTGGCCGCCAGGCATTGGCGCAAAATCTGCCAGACCACGCTGGTCAACTATGGAATCTCCGAAGCCTGCGCCGTTCCGCTGTTGATGATCGGGCGCCTGGGTGAGGGCGTGCGGCAGGTGACGGTGGCCCAGGCAGCAGGGATGGAGAGCCCCTCGCTGGTACGCTTGCTCGATCAGCTGTGCCATGCCGGTTACGTCTGCCGCACCGAGGACACACAGGACCGCCGCGCCAAATGCCTGAGCCTGACCGAAACCGGCCGGGACCTGGTGCAGGCGGTCGAAGTGGAGCTGGTGCGCTTGCGCCACGAAGTACTTGAAGGCATTGACCAAGGTGATCTGGAAGCTACGCTGCGGGTACTGAGAGCTTTTGAAGCGGCCACGCCGCCATCGGTGGCCAACTCTTGAACGGATTTTTCTCTGGCATGCCCCCGGCGCGGGACTGGTTCTACGGGGTCCGCACCTTCGCTGCATCGATGATCGCGCTGTACATCGCCCTGCTCATGCAAATGCCGCGTCCGTACTGGGCGATGGCCACGGTGTACATCGTTTCCAGTCCGTTTCTAGGCCCTACCAGTTCCAAAGCACTGTACCGGGCGGTCGGCACCTTTATCGGCGCTGCGGCGGCCGTTCTGTTCGTGCCGATGTTCGTGCAGAGCCCATACGTGCTGGTGGTAGTGATTGCCCTGTGGACCGGGACGCTGCTGTTTTTGTCCCTGCATTTGCGCACAGCCAACAACTACGCCTTGATGCTCGCCGGTTACACCTTGCCGTTGATCGCCCTGCCGGTGGTGAATAACCCGTTGGGGGTGTGGGACGTAGCCGAAGCACGGACCGAGGAAATCTTTCTGGGCATCGCCGTGGCGGCAGTGGTCGGTGCGATGTTCTGGCCGCGACGCCTGGCGCCGGTGTTCAATGATTCGGTGAGCAAATGGTTTGCCGATGCATCGACCTACAGCCTGCGATTCCTCAGTCGCAATGTGCAGCCTGAAGAAGTCAGCGCGTTGCGGGCATCGATGGTCGCCACGTTCAACTCCCTGGAGTTGATGATCGGTCAGTTGCCCCACGAAGGCTCCCGTCCGCAGACGGTGCGCAACACCAAGGAGTTGCGTGGGCGGATGATTCACCTGCTGCCGGTAGTCGATGCCCTCGACGACGCGCTTTATGCCTTGGAACGGCGGACTCCCGAGCTTGTGGACAAGTTCGCGCCGTTGTTGACCGCCACCACCGAATGGCTTGGGCACAAGGATGCCGATCTCGACCGCTGGCAAGCCCTGAAGGATCAACTTGAGGCCCTGCAACCTGTTCCCGAAGCGCTGGATGATCGCAAGCAATTGCTGTTTTCCAACGCCATTTACCGTCTCGGTGAGTGGGTCGATTTGTGGCAGGACTGCCGCAGCCTGCAATACGCCATCCAGTGCGAAAGCCAGGACAGCTGGCGCGCGGTGTATCGGCACTGGCGGCTGGGGCGGCTGTCCCCGTTTCTGGATCGCGGCCTGATGTTTTATTCCGCGGCTTCCACCGTCACCGCGATTATCGTGGCCTCGGTGTTGTGGATTCTGCTCGGCTGGACCGATGGCGGCAGCGCCGTGATCCTGGCGGCGGTGGCGTGTAGCTTCTTCGCCTCGATGGACGACCCGGCGCCGCAGATTTACCGGTTCTTTTTCTGGACGGCGATGTCGGTGGTGTTCGCCAGCCTCTATCTGTTTCTGGTGCTGCCCAATCTGCATGACTTTCCGATGCTGGTGCTGGCGTTCGCCATACCGTTCATTTGCGTCGGCACCCTGACCGTCAAACCGCAGTTTTACCTGGGCATGCTGCTGACCCTGGTCAACACCTCGTCCTTTATCAGTATTCAAGGCGCTTACGACGCGGATTTCCTCAGTTTCGCCAACTCCAACCTGGCCGGTCCCATGGGGCTGCTGTTCGCGTTCATCTGGACCCTGATCGCCCGGCCGTTCGGTGCCGAACTGGCGGCCAAGCGCCTGACCCGTTTCAGCTGGGGTGACATTGTCGGCCTCTCTGAACCGGCCACGCTGTCCGAACATCGGCTGTTGGGCATAAAGATGCTCGATCGGCTGATGCAGCATCTGCCGCGCCTGGCCATGACCGGCCAGGACTCCGGCGTGGCGCTGCGGGAGGTGCGAGTGGCACTGAATCTGTTGGACCTGCTCGCTTATACGCCGCGGGTCCTCGGTGTGCCGCAGGTGCTGCTGCGCCAGGTGGTGGCCGAGGTGGGCGAGTACTTCAAGGCCTGTCTCAAGGCCGGTGAGCGCTTGCCGGCACCGAGCCCGTTGCTGATGACCCTCGACCGCACGCGTCGCGCCCTCAGCGGTGCGGGCGATGATGAAACCCGTCGGCATCTGCTGCACGCCCTGAGCGGCCTGCGCCTGGCACTGTTGCCCGGCGTCGAATTCGTCGGTGCCGCCGAGCCAGAAGAACCGCTTCCCCATGGCATTGATGGAGCGCCTTTATGATCGGTGACCTGGATCTCAGCGGGGTGTTCCTGCCCACGCTGCTGGTGCTGATGGGCATTACCTATGTGTTGTACCTGTTGGTGCACGGGGTGCTGACGCGCCTGCACTTTTACCGTCTGGTCTGGCACCGGGCATTGTTCAACGTGGCCCTATACGCCTTGCTGCTTGGCGCTGTGGATTCACTCAGTCGATACCTGATGACATGAAAAAACCGTTTCTAACCCTTGGTCGCGTGGTGTTGACCCTGCTGATCGTGAGCTTCGCCGTGGTCGTGGTCTGGCGCATGGTGATGTATTACATGTTCGCGCCCTGGACCCGCGACGGGCACATCCGTGCCGACATCGTGCAAATCGCTCCGGACGTATCCGGGTTGATCCAGCAAGTGGAGGTGCGCGACAACCAGTTGGTCAAGCGCGGCCAGGTGCTGTTCAGCATCGATCCGGACCGCTTCAAGCTGGCCCTGCGCCAGGCCAAGGCGGCCGTTGCCGACCGCGAAGAAACCCTGGCCCAGGCCCAGCGCGAGGCCAAGCGCAACAAAGGCCTGGGCAATCTGGTGCCGGGAGAACAACTGGAAGAAAGTCAGTCGAAAGTCGCCCGCGCCCAAGTCGCCTTGATGGAAGCCCAGGTGGCGGTGGACAGCGCACAACTCAACCTCGATCGCTCGGTGATCCGCAGCCCGGTAGACGGCTACGTCAACGACCGCGCGCCACGGGCCCAGGAGTTCGTCAGCGCCGGGCGTCCGGTGTTGTCGGTGGTCGACAGCAATTCGTTCCACATCGACGGCTATTTCGAAGAAACCAAACTGAACGGCATCCATATTGGCCAAAGCGTCGATATCCGGGTGATCGGCGACAATGCGCGCCTGCGCGGGCATGTGGAAAGCATCGTCGCCGGTATCGAAGACCGCGACCGCACCAGCGGCAACAACCTGTTGCCCAACGTCAACCCGGCATTCAGTTGGGTGCGGCTGGCTCAGCGGATTCCGGTGCGAATCGCCTTCGATGACGTGCCGGAAGATTTCCGCATGATCGCCGGGCGCACCGCCACGGTATCGATCATCGACGATCAGCAACGGGAGCCGGCGCAATGAGCAAGGCCTCGGGTTTGGCGGTCGCCGGATTAGGCTTGCTGCTGTCGGCGTGTCAGATGGTCGGGCCGGATTATCACTTGCCCGAGGAGGCGGCTGTCCATCGTCCAGACTTCCAGGGCGATCTGGCGGTCGACGGCAAAACGGTGGTGTCCGCACCGGTGCCGGCCGATTGGTGGCGCCTGTATCGGGACCCGCGACTCGACCAGTTGGTACAGCAGGCCATGGCTTCCAACACCGATTTGCGCGTGGCGGCGGCCAGTCTGTCGCGGTCTCGCGCTCAGGTCGATGAGGCCGAGGCGGCGGGCGGCTGGAGCGGCGGCGTGAAGATGGGCGCCCAGCGCTTGCAGGAATCAGGTGAAGCCTTCCTGTTGCCGGAAAAAGTGCCGGTGGCCAACATCGGCGATATCGGCATCAGTGCGTCGTACCAGTTCGACCTGTTCGGCACCTTGCAACGCGGCATCGAAGCGGCCAAGGCCAATGCCGATGCGACACAGGCCGCCGCCGATACGGCACGCATCACCGTAGTGGCCGATGTGGTTCGGGCCTACACCCAAGTGTGCGCGGCCAATGAAGAGCGGGAAATCGCCCAGCATTCCCTCGACCTGCAAGCCCAAAGCACCACGCTGATCCAGCGCTTGCGCGATGCCGGACGTGGCGACGAAACCCAGGTCACCCGCTCGCAAACTCAATTCAAATCCCTGCGCGCCGACATGCCGCGCTATGAGGCAGCACGTCAGGCCGGGCTGTACCGCTTGTCGATGCTGCTGGCCAAACCGGTAGATCAACTACCGGCCGGCACTGCCACTTGCGATGAGCTGCCAAAAATCGCGCAATTGATTCCGGTGGGAGATGGTGCCGCGTTGCTCAAGCGTCGCCCCGATGTGCGGCAGGCCGAGCGGCGACTGGCGGCCGCCACTGCCGGTATCGGTGTCGCCACGGGTGAGCTGTACCCGAACATCAGCATCGGGGCGACGGTCGGCACCGTCGGTATCCTGGAAAATCTCGGTGAACCGTCCACCAATCGCTGGGGCTTCGGTCCGTCGCTGACCTGGAACGTGCCGACCAACGGCGCCCGGGCGCGCATCCGCGAAGCCGAGGCGGTGACCCAGGCGACGCTGGCGCATTTCGATGGGGTGGTACTCAACGCGATTCGTGAAACCCAGACCAGCCTTGCCCAATACACGGCATTGCTGCAACGTCGCGACGCACTGGCCGACGCCGAGCAATCGGCAAAACTGGCCGCCGACCAGACGCACCGTTTCTTCCAGGCTGGCCGCGAATCGTTCCTGGCGGACCTGCAAGCGACCCGCACTTACACGGATGTCACGGCGCAATTGGCCGCTGCCAACACTCAGGTTGCCGCCAGCCAGATCGATTTGTTCCTCGCGTTGGGCGGCGGTTGGGAAAGCGGACGAACGCAAGCGTCGAACTCCGACAAACCCTGAGGCCGTTGCTATGCTTTGAAGTGTTGGAAGGGCGCCCCGTGCAAAGCGTCCTTTCTTCGCACAAGGCTCGCGCAGGTCAGGGGGAAACCAGTAATGAAAAACCCTTATGCTCTCGGCTTCTGGTGCGCCATCGTGGCGTTGGTGCTGCTGTCGGCCACCTATTTCTACGGCATCATGCTGGCCCATCAGATCGACAAGGCTCTGGCGTTCCTCGACAGTGCCGTCGCGCTGATTGCGGTGATGTCCGTAGTGGTGGTGGCTTGGGCTTCGGTCCAGAGTCAACGCATCAAGAAAAGACAACTCGAACAAGGCAAGACCCTGGTCCTGATCTGGGACACCAAGGTGGCGTTACGTCGTGTCGAAACGGTGTTCGACCGGTATTTCTGGGGCAGTTACTGGCAACCGGGGCGCACGTTTCAGGAAGTCATGGGCGAATTGACCGGCACGCCACTGGAAAAAAGCCTCGAGACCCTGAAAAAACAATGCCTGGCGCTGGACCGGCAAGTGGCTGACGACGGTCGGCACTGGCTCAGCAATGCCCGGGAACTGGCCGATGTCGCCACGGCCATGGCCCGCGAACGCTATCAACTGGACGTCTGCGACCCGCGCGCGGAAGTGACGGGCGGGGCGGTGATCAACCGCGACTTCGAAGTGCTGGTGTACACCTGGACTGCGCGGCTCAAAAGCTTTGATCATCAACTCGATGAGATCGAAGTCCAGTATTCCTGATGTTGTGTTGGCTGTTTTGACGCCATCGCGAGCAGGCTCGCTCCTACATTGGAATGCATTCCCCTGTAGGAGCGAGCCTGCTCGCGATGGCGATTGCATTGATTGCGAATATCTCTAACCTTGTGAACACCCCCCAAGACACTCTTTCACCTTTAATCATTGGGCCGCTCGTCGTGCCCGGTGCTAATCTGCATTCCACTTTCAGCGCAGTCGAGCCGCAACCCGTCATGGGTTCAGGGAAGCCGACCTCACATTCAACAACGGACACTGAACGGGTCATACATGAATAAATCAGCAGGCGTGCTACTGGGAATTGTTGTCGCAATCGGTGCCATCAGTGCAGGTGGAGCCTGGTTCACCGGCACCAGGCTCGAAGGTGTGTTGAACGCCTCGATTGCCGATGCCAACAAGGAACTGCAAGCGGCCATGGTCGGTTCCAACGGCACCGCGTCGCTGGAACTGGTATCGCTGGAGCGTCATGTATTCAGCAGTACCGCGCACTATCGCCTGAAGGGCGAAGGTGAAATGTTCGGCGAAACGCCGGTCGAGCTGATGTTTGTCGATCAGATCGAACACGGCCCGTTGCCGTTCTCGCGGCTGATGGCGCTGAAGTGGCTGCCAGTCTTGGCGACCAGTCACTACGAACTGAAAAAGACCCCGCTCACCGAAAAGTGGTTTGCCGCCGCCAAGGACAAATCCCCGCTGACCGGCGTGGTCAACATCGGCTATGACAACGCCACCAATGGCACCTTTGAGTTGCAGCCGCTGGAAATGGCGCTGGATGACAAGTCGAGCATGAAATTCTCCGGCCTGAGCATGGACGTCGCGGCCAGCGCCAAGGCGCAGAAGGTCAAGGCCAACGGCTACATGGACAGCCTGAAAGTGACCACCGTGTCCGAAGACCAGGCACCGGTGCAGGTTGAATTGAACGGCCTGACCCTGGCCAGCAACCTGACAAAAAGTACCTACGGTTTCTACATCGGCGAAAACGTCCTTGAGCTGGCCAACGGAAAATCGACTTTTGGCGTCAAGCAGTCGGTGCTGGACTTCAAGAAATTCGAAATGAAGAACCTGACCGAAGAAAAGGGCAGCAGCGCCTCCGGGCGTGCCGATTACAAGGTCGGCGAAGTGTCCCTGAATGGCAAGACCATCGGTTCCGGTGCGCTGGCCATGAGCCTGAAGAATCTCGACATTCCGGCCACGATGTCGTTGATGCAGGTTTACCAGAGCAAACTGCAGCCGTATGAGCGTGCGGCGGCCGAAGCGACAGCAGCGGGCCTGCCGGCACCGGAGCTGAAACTCACTGAAGCCGAAGAAGCGCTGCTCAAATCCAGTCTGGAAAAACTGCTGGCGGCCGGTCCGCGGGTGGCCCTGGAAAACCTGTCGTTCAACACTGCCAATGGCGAGAGCCGCGCCAATATGGTGCTCGACCTGACCAAGCCACAGGCCATCGATCTACCGACCGATCAACTGGTCAGACAGCTGATCGCACTGCTGGACTTCAAGCTGCAAGTGTCCAAGCCCATGCTGGTCGACGTGCTTACCGTGCAATCGCAAATCGACGGTCAGACCGACGCCAAGCTGATTGCCGACCAGGCTACCGCCACCGCAGACATGTTCAGCAGCATGGCGGTCGGCAGCCAACTGGCGAAACTGGACGGCAATAACATCGTCACCAACTTGCATTACGCCAACAATCAGGTGGACTTCAACGGCCAGAAAATGACCGTCGAAGAGTTTGCCGGTTTTGTCATGAGCAAATTTTCAGGAACTGGCGCTACCGAATAACGTCGGCTGTTGACTCCGCAACGCCCGGCCTCTGCATCGCGCAGATGCCGGGCGTTTTGCTGTCCGGCATCCAGGGGGCGTTCTCAATTAGTTTCCCCACCGCGTTGTCGCCTTAAAGCTGGCCAGGCAAGGCGTAGGCCGCTGGGAATGGTTGTTCCCTTTCCAAGGCCTGCAACGCAGCATGGCCAGCTTTAAGGCACAACCCGAAGGGCCGGGCCTGCTGTTGTGCAGGGCTGTGTTGCTCGAAGCTGATTTGGAATGACCAAACTGCGCTTCTCGCGCCTTGCCCTGCACAACAGCAGACCCGGCGCGGTAGGGAAACTAATTGAGAACGCCCCCTAGGGAGCATCACGGATCAGGCGCCATGCCTCTTCCCATGGCAGCGCTTGTTTCATCCGCTCGGCAAGCATCGCCATGGCCCGGTCCATCTCGCAGGCTACCGCCGCCGACACCACGTCGTTTTTTCCAAACAGGCCTATGAAAGGCGGATCGTAAGGGTCGCCCTTGAACTCGACTTCGTCCCAGGCCTCGGCGTGCCCGAGGTATTCGTAGGTTTTACCGAAATGCCAGGTCCAGAAAAACGGCACATCGAGATAATGCTCGTCACCGCCAAGCATATTGGCCGCAGCGATTCGCGCCTGTTGTTGGGCCAATCGCCAGTGCTCGATGCGCAAGTATTGGTTGTTCAGCGGGAACGTGGCGATATCGCCGGCCGCCCAGAGGCCGTCGGCCACGCGCATTCCACCGTCGACACGCAGCGAGTGATCCTGCTCTTTCGGCAGTCCGGTGAAGGCAGCGGTGGCTGGCGTGACGCCAATGCCGACCAGCACCAGATCTGCCGGCAAGCGTTGGCCGTTGTCCAGGCGCACGGCTTCGACCTTGTCCGTCCCTTCGATCTGTGCCGCATTGCCCCGGGTATGAAACACGACGCCATTGGCTTCATGTCGCGCGCGAATGGCCTTGCCGACCGTGTCACCGAACTGTTTGGCAAACGGCACTTCGTGGCGGGCGAGCACGGTCACATTCAGGCCAAGCTGGCGCAGGGACGAGGCGGACTCCATGGCAATGAAACTGTCGCCGATGATCACGACTCGCTGGCCGGCACTGGCGCTGTCCAGAATCTGCTGCGCATGGGCTTTAGAGCGTAAGACGAACACCTGAGGCAGGTCGGCGCCGGGCAGCGTCAGCGGGTTGGGTACGCCGCCGGTGGCCAGCAGCGCGGCGTCGTATGTCAGTGATTGGCCGTCAGTCAGGCGCAGCGTCCTGTTTGGCGCATCCAGGCTTGCCACTTCGCCTCGCAGGCGCTCGATCCGCTGCTCGCGGTAAAAGTCCTCGTCACGCAGTGGCGGGACTTCTTGCAGCGGCATCTCCCCAGCGATCACGTATTTGCTCAGCGCGGTGCGGTCGTATCCGGCGTCGGCTTCGCGGTCGATCAACAGTAACCGGCCGCCGAAACCTTTCTCGCGCAACGCCGCTGCCGCCGCCGTGCCTGCCGCGCCAGCGCCGATGATAATGAAGGTTCGTGGATCGTCGGCCGGTGGCGTGTGGGCGTCCGAAAACGGCTGGTCGCCGACCCAGATGTCGCCGTCACGAACTTCGAGGGGATAGCGCTTGAGGCTGTCCAGAGCTGGCGGTTCACACAGCCCGCCATCCTCGATCCGAAACTGCGCCTTGTGCCACGGACAGGTCAGGCGCCCATCGCATATCGCCCCGTCCGCCAGTGGGGCTCCGGCATGAGGGCATTCGGCCTGATAAGCGCGCAGTTGCTCACCGGCCCGCATCAGCAGAATCTTGCTGCCCTGGACTTGCACTTCAAGACCCCGGTCTTCGGGCACATTGGCGACACGCGCAACGCGATGCAGAGTCATGATTGCTCTCCAGACAAACGTTTCACTTATGAGTCTGGCGCTTATCACGAGGTTCAGCCAATTTGCCCCCTGCCAAGGCGCGAACGGTCCGGCTATAGTTTGCACGCCGACGACGGCCCAACACGCACAAGGTGCTCCGGTATGACCCGATTGACCTCATTGAACCCTTGGCTCGCGGCCCTAGCCGTCGCCCTCTGCGTGCAGTTTCCGGCGCAGGCCCAGGAGCGCTTCACCCTGAACATTCCGGGTGTTTCCGATGACCGTCTGTTCACGTCGGCCGCCGCCAGCGATTCCGCGGGCTGTGGCGGACATAACATTTCCCCGGCATTGAACTGGAACGCGGGCCCGGCAGCCACCCAAAGCTACGCCATCGTCATGCACGACCCTGACGGCCAGAAAGGCCAGGGCGTCGATAACTGGGTGCATTACGGCATCAAGGCCGGCACCCACCAGATTCCGGCCGGCGCCGGGAGCAAACCCGGCCTCGAGGGCGTCGGCGGTACCAACAGCAAGGCAACCACCGGCTACATCGGCCCTTGCCCGCCCGTTGGCGACAGCGCGCACCACTACATCATCCAGATCTACGCCCTGGACCTGGCCCCGGACGCCTTGCCCGCCGGCCTGACTCGTGTGCAGCTGCTGGAAAAAATCAAAGGCCACGTCCTGAGAAACAGCAGCGTGGTACGGCGCTATCACCGCTAAAGGCTGATCGCCTCAGCGGACTTGCAGAAAACTGAAGTGCGCAGCATTCCGGGGGATTTGGCATCCACCCCCGAAAGCGCGCACTATCAGGCTATAGCCGATGCGTTGGAGGATGCCGTGGCAAAAAAAATCGACCGCATCGCCCAAATGCTCAACTGCCCGCAAAAGGGTGAGGAACTGCGGCGAGCGATTACTGAGAGTCGCAAGGATTTTCTGCTGAATCAGCCGGAAGAAGACGTTGTTGAAGACGACGACCTTGAAGAGGAGTTCTTTGAGGACGACGAGGACGATGACGATGAATACGACGAGTTCGACTGGACGACAGAATGAAAAACCGCTTCGGCGGTTTTTTTGTGCGCCAACACAGCACTGGTCGGAGATTCGTTGACCCCCATGCAGAGAATGGAACACTATCAGGTACTTTTTTTGGTACCTTTGGAGCCGTCATGGAGCAGCTACTTGCAAGCCGTTCGGTCAGCATCACCGAGCTCAAGCGCAGCCCGAGCACGGTAATCGAGCAAGCGGGTTCCGAGCCTGTTGCCGTGCTCAACCACAATCGCCCAGCCGCCTATCTTCTACCGCACGCGGCCTATCAACAGTTGCTGGATCGACTGCATGCTGCCGAACTTCGTGAAGCCATTGCGGCCAGCCGCAATGATCCGCGTCCGGCCATTGCTGCCGATGCAGTGTTTGCCGAGCTTGATACGCTGATTGACGAGGTAGCAGCCGAGCAAAACCGTCCATGAGGCAATTGCTTTTCTCTGCACTGGCACGGGACGATCTGCTGCAAATCGCCCGTTTTATCGCCCGAGACAACCCTGAACGGGCCCGGACGTTTGTGCGCGAGCTACGTATGCAGTGCACACGATTAATCGATCAACCGAATTTGGGTGTTCCAAGAGACGATTGCGCCAAGGGGCTGCGAATGCTTCCCCATGGCCGATATCTGATTTTCTACTGTCTGATGGACGATGAGATCAAGGTCGAACGCGTACTGCACAGTGCGAGAGACATCGGCCGGCTGTTTGAAAAAAACAGCATTGATCATTAGGCGCCAAGCCTCCAAACACCCACAAAAAAGCCCCAGGCCCATAAGGCCTGAGGCTTTCTCGTTACAACGTATGGTGCACCAGGCGGGATTCGAACCCACGACCCCTGCCTTCGGAGGGCAGTACTCTATCCAGCTGAGCTACTGGTGCAGCGGGCGCCATGATACGCATATGCGCTGCGGGCGTCCATGCTGCTGAATCGCCTGCGTTTTTTTAAAGCTGTAACAGGCGTTTGCTACGTTGATCAGAAAAAATGGGCAAAAGCGTCGTTTTCGTTCTTTTTTTCGAACAGCCTATTGTCCTTTACCCCCTTTGATCCTAGGATTCGTTTGAGATTTCAAACGCTCTTGTCTGGGTGCTGAACCGCACGAGTTCAATCAGTGCGCTATTTATGTGCTTCAGCCCGGTGAATGATTTCCCTGACGGCAGCCTATTGAGGCGCCTTTCTACAATCATAATTTGCTCCGCATTCGTTGCGGTGCTGTTAAGGAAAGCCGACATGCAGCTTAAAGACACCCAGTTGTTCCGCCAGCAAGCCTTCATCGATGGCGCGTGGGTTGATGCGGACAATGGTCAGACGATCAAGGTCAACAACCCGGCAACGGGCGAAATTCTGGGCACCGTGCCGAAAATGGGCGCTGCCGAAACCCGCCGTGCAATCGAAGCTGCTGACAAAGCGCTGCCGGCCTGGCGTGCACTGACCGCCAAAGAACGTGCGAACAAGCTGCGTCGCTGGTTCGAACTGATCATCGAGAACCAGGACGACCTGGCTCGTCTGATGACCCTGGAGCAAGGCAAGCCATTGGCCGAAGCCAAGGGCGAAATCGTTTACGCCGCTTCCTTCATCGAATGGTTCGCCGAAGAAGCCAAGCGCATCTACGGTGACGTGATTCCGGGCCACCAGCCAGACAAGCGCCTGATCGTGATCAAGCAGCCAATCGGCGTGACCGCTGCCATCACCCCGTGGAACTTCCCGGCTGCAATGATCACCCGTAAAGCCGGCCCGGCCCTGGCCGCCGGTTGCACCATGGTGCTCAAGCCTGCTTCGCAAACTCCGTTTTCCGCCTTCGCCCTGGCTGAGCTGGCCCAGCGTGCCGGCATCCCGGCTGGCGTGTTCAGCGTGGTTTCCGGCAGCGCTGGCGACATCGGCAGCGAGCTGACCAGCAACCCGATCGTGCGCAAGCTGTCCTTCACCGGTTCGACCGAAATCGGTCGTCAACTGATGTCGGAATGCGCCAAGGACATCAAGAAAGTGTCCCTGGAACTGGGCGGCAACGCGCCGTTCATCGTGTTTGACGACGCGGACCTGGATAAGGCCGTCGAAGGCGCGATCATCTCCAAATACCGCAACAACGGCCAGACCTGCGTCTGCGCCAACCGCCTTTACATTCAGGACTCGGTCTACGACGCGTTCGCCGAGAAGCTGAAAGCCGCTGTGGCCAAGCTCAAGATCGGTAACGGTCTGGAAGCAGGAACCACCACGGGTCCGCTGATCGACGAAAAAGCCGTGGCCAAGGTGCAAGAGCACATTGCCGACGCTGTTTCCAAAGGCGCCACCGTGCTGTCCGGCGGCAAGTCGATGGAAGGCAACTTCTTCGAGCCGACCATTCTGACCAACGTGCCGAATAATGCTGCCGTGGCCAAGGAAGAAACCTTCGGTCCATTGGCTCCGCTGTTCCGCTTCAAAGACGAAGCCGACGTGATCGCGATGTCCAACGACACCGAATTCGGTCTGGCCTCGTACTTCTATGCTCGCGACCTGGGTCGTGTGTTCCGTGTGGCAGAAGCCCTGGAATACGGCATGGTCGGCGTCAACACCGGGTTGATCTCCAACGAAGTCGCGCCGTTCGGCGGCATCAAGGCCTCGGGCCTGGGCCGTGAAGGCTCCAAGTACGGCATCGAAGATTACCTGGAAATCAAATACCTCTGCCTGGGCATCTAAGCTCGAAGGTATAAGCCGGGAAGAGCATTGCTTCAAGCGCAAAGGGCACGAGAGCGCTGTCCCTTTGCGCCGCTTCAAACCGGAATATTCTCGGTGACCGGGAACGCTGTGGCAGTCGATCATCGCATGCTGCCGCCGTTGCTCCCCGTCGCTTAATCCTTGAACCACGCCGCCCGATGAGCGGTGAATGAGGAATGTATGAGCAAGACTAACGCTTCTTTGATGGCCCGCCGTACCAATGCTGTACCACGTGGTGTTGGCCAGATTCACCCGATCTTCGCCGATTCCGCGAAGAACGCGACTGTAACCGACGTTGAAGGTCGTGAGTTCATCGACTTCGCCGGCGGTATCGCTGTGCTGAACACCGGCCACGTGCACCCGAAAGTTATCGCCGCCGTGACCGAACAGCTGAACAAGCTGACCCACACTTGCTTCCAGGTTCTGGCCTACGAGCCGTACGTAGAAGTGTGCGAAAAAATCAACGCCAAGGTGCCAGGTGATTTCGCCAAGAAAACCCTGCTGGTGACCACCGGTTCCGAAGCCGTGGAAAACTCGATCAAGATCGCCCGTGCCGCCACTGGCCGTGCCGGCGTGATCGCGTTCACCGGCGCTTACCACGGTCGCACCATGATGACCCTGGGCCTGACCGGTAAAGTCGTGCCTTACTCGGCTGGCATGGGCCTGATGCCAGGCGGCATCTTCCGCGCGCTGTACCCGAACGAACTGCACGGTGTGAGCATCGACGATTCGATCGCTTCCATCGAACGCATCTTCAAGAACGACGCCGAGCCGAAAGACATCGCCGCGATCATCATCGAGCCGGTGCAGGGTGAAGGCGGTTTCTACGTCGCTCCGAAAGAATTCATGAAGCGCCTGCGTGCCCTGTGCGACCAGCACGGCATCCTGCTGATCGCTGACGAAGTACAGACTGGCGCTGGCCGTACCGGTACTTTCTTCGCCATGGAACAGATGGGCGTTGCTGCCGACCTGACCACTTTCGCCAAATCCATCGCTGGCGGCTTCCCGCTGGCCGGTGTGTGCGGCAAGGCCGAATACATGGACGCCATCGCTCCAGGCGGCCTGGGTGGCACCTACGCCGGTAGCCCGATTGCTTGCGCCGCGGCCCTGGCCGTAATGGAAGTGTTCGAAGAAGAGCACCTGCTGGATCGTTGCAAAGCTGTTGGCGAGCGTCTGGTGACTGGCCTGAAGGCCATCCAGGCCAAGTACCCGGTGATCGGCGAAGTCCGTGCCCTGGGTGCGATGATCGCTGTCGAGCTGTTCGAAAACGGCGACAGCCACAAGCCAAACGCCGCCGCTGTGGCATCGGTTGTGGCCAAGGCTCGCGACAAGGGTCTGATCCTGCTGTCCTGCGGCACCTACGGCAACGTTCTGCGCGTCCTGGTACCGCTGACCTCGCCGGACGAGCAACTGGACAAAGGCCTGGCGATCATCGAAGAGTGCTTCTCCGAGCTCTGATCACCCGTGTGACCTGATCCACAAAAAACCCGCTTCGGCGGGTTTTTTTACGCCCCTTGAAACTCATCCCGCGCAATAGCGCTGTATCGAATGGCCTGCATTGGCTAAGGTTCCGGCATTGTCAGGGAGAGCTGTATGACGACTGTCATTTTACCCGCGGTTCCGAGAGTCCTGATCGCCGAGGCCGACCCCTGGTCTCGGGATCTGCTCAAGGAAGTGTTGTTGAACGTACGCTGCGATGCGCGGCTGGACTTGTGCGCCGATGGTCAGCAAGCGCTGGAGCTGTTGGCGATCAACCCCTATGACCTGGTGATCGCCGACTGGGAGTTGCCTGGCGTCGATGGCCTGAATGTCCTGCGCAGTGTTCGTCAGCGCAAACGCAATCCACCTCTGCCGTTCATTCTTATGAGCAGCCGCAACGACGGTGCCAGCGTGCGCGAGGCCTTGCCGCTGGCGCCAGCCGCGTACCTGACCAAGCCCCTGAATATGGAAAGCCTGACCCATCGGTTGCAGGGGTTGCTGCTGCACGCCGGGGAAGAAGTCTCGTGCGAAGTGCCGGCGCTGGCGCCGGGCATGACGTTATCGGTGTATCTGGAGCGTCGACGCGAACTGGCCGACGGCGCGCCGCTGATGACCGACGTGCAGGTGGCGGTCAAGCGCAGCCTCAACCCCAATGGCCTCGATCTGACGGTACTGGAAGACGAAATTCGCACCGATCCGCAGGTCACGGCTGTGCTGATCGCCGCTGCCAACAGCGCGGCGCAGCACCTCGGCGTTGCTGTGCAAACCCTGTCCCAGGCGCTGCATCGCCTGGGCACAGGGCAGAGCATGAACCTGATTCTCGGCCTGGCGCTCAAGCGCAGTGCCCGGCTCAGCGATCTGCAATTGGCTGACTATGCCGAGCGTTACTGGGATCTGTCGCTGCACACCGCCGAATACGCCCGAACCCTGGCGCGCCTGCTCGATCTGGATCAGGAGCGTTGCTATTGCGCCGGCATGTTGCATCGTCTCGGCGATCTGGCGTTGCTGCGCTGTCTGCAGGAATGGAAACAGGCTGGCGGCGAACTGGACGAGTTGGAAGAAGTGGGTGAAGCGCTGGTTGAATATGGCGCGGCCTATGGCTCGGCCCTGCGTACACGCTGGCGCCTGCCGCTGGAGTTACGAGAGCTGATTGCCGCGGCCTACCAGCTCGGTGGCGGGGTTTACTCCCGCGAAGCGTTGGTGATGAACATGGCGGCGCAGATGGCGCGGCTGACCGAGCATGAGGGCATCGAGGAGCTGGCGAAGAGCCGGACGGCGCGGTTGCTCAAGATCGGCTTGCCGGAGTTGATGCGCTTGCGCAAAAAGTAAGTACACCACCAACCCCTGTAGGAGCGAGCTTGCTCGCGATGAGCGTCTGACATTCAACATCAATGTCGATTGACAGTCCGCTATCGCGAGCAAGCTCGCTCCCACAGGGATCCAAGGTGATCCTGTCAGGCAGTAACAATCCGGTTCTTGCCCTCGCGCTTGGCTTGATACATCGCCGCATCCGCCCGGGAAAACAGGTGCTCCACGTTTTCGTCTTTGGCGGTCAGGCTGGTCAGGCCCTGGCTGACGGTGATGCCGAACGACTGGCCTTCATGGTTGAATCTCAATTGCTGAATCTGCCGTTGCAAGCGTTCAGCCACTTGCAGGGCCATCTGCGGTGTACAGCCGGGAAACACCGCCGCGAACTCCTCACCGCCAATGCGCCCGAACAGATCGCCACGGCGCAACGCTGCGCGGCCGCTTTCGGCGATGCGTTGCAACACGTTGTCACCTTCCTGGTGGCCGTAGGTGTCGTTGACTGTCTTGAAGTCATCGATGTCCAGCATCAGGAAGGACAGAGGCTCGCCCTGTTGCCGGGAGTGTTCGAACGCGCGGTGAGCACATTCGAAGAAATGATGGCGATTGCTGCTTTGGGTCAGCGCGTCGGTGGTGGCCAGGCGATGCAGCTCGGTCTCCATCTGCTTTTTGTCGGTGATGTCTTCGGCGAGGCCAACGATGATCACCGGTTGACCGGGCTCGGCCTGGCGATTGATGAAGCATTTGTCGCGGAGCCAGCGCACTTGGCCGTCGGCGGCAATGATTCGATACTCGCGGTCTTCCACCGCGCCTTTGTCCAGCACTTCGGTCAGGCTGCGTTCGGCATAGTCCAGGTCGTCAGGGTAGATGCTGTCACGCCATTGATTGCAGTCGGCCAGCAGCAGATCGGCCGAGCGGCCGAAGATCCGTTCATAGGCGGGGCTGACGTAAAGCACCCGGCGGGATTCCCAGTCGAATGCCCACAGCACCGCGTTGACGCTCCCCAGCAAGGTGCTGAACAACTGTTCGCGTTCGCTCAGGCGTGCCACTTCGCCTTGGGCGCGCATCAGCGCCATCAGGGTTTGCGCGGCCTCGGGCCAATGGGGCGAAGATGAGTCTTGCAGGTTTTTTGGGGCCATCGACACAAATCTCAAAGGGCATGCCGCGCGCGATCGCGGCCAACATCAAGCCCGCCGGGGATGGCGAAGTGTCTTTGAGATAGGGGTTTTTGGATGAAGTTCCCGCCGTTTGTGGCGAGGAAGCTTGCTCCCGCCGGGCGGTATTGATGACGCGATTTTTCGGCCAAGCCACAAACCAATGTGGGAGCGGGCTTGCTCGCGAAG
This sequence comes from Pseudomonas sp. Pseusp10, assembly GCF_059492225.1. Taxonomy (NCBI): domain Bacteria; kingdom Pseudomonadati; phylum Pseudomonadota; class Gammaproteobacteria; order Pseudomonadales; family Pseudomonadaceae; genus Pseudomonas; species Pseudomonas sp. Pseusp10. The sequence goes on from NZ_CP168528.1 coordinate 796,013, forward strand.
GGGTCGTGTCAGTCACCTTTTATGTCGACTGACACGACCCCTTCGCGAGCAAGCCCGCTCCCACAGGTTTTTCAGACTGCGGCAGGACGCAGGGAGTAGGTTTTCAACTGATCGGCGAAGTCGCGCAGGGATTGAATCCCGCTGGCTTCGGCTTCGTGTACCCAATCCTTGATGGCCGCCAGCATGTCGTGGCCATTTGAGCTGGTCTTGACCCAGATCTGCTGCAGGGCCAGGCGTTTCTCGTAAATTACCTTCAGCGCCTGGCTGTGTTCGAGCATGTTCTGGATGCGTACATGGTGTTTGTCATCCAGCAGGCTGGTCTCCCGCGAAAGCAGGCGTTTAGCCCGGTGGAACTGGTGACGTACCGAGTGATCGACCTTTTCCAGCTCTTGCTTGACCAGCGGGCCGATCACCAATTTGCGGTACTGGGCCATGATCTGGAAGCGGTTGTTGAGGATCGCCATGGCGGTGTCCATGTCCAGGTTGCCCTTGCCTTCGACGCGATGGGCAATTGGCGCGACCCGTTGAACCTTGGCCAGGCGCAGGAAGCTGAAGACTTGAATCCATGCCCAGCCCAGGTCGAATTCCCACTTCTTCACTGACAGTTTTGCCGAGTTAGGGTAGGTGTGATGGTTGTTATGCAGTTCTTCGCCGCCAATCAGGATGCCCCACGGCACCAGGTTGGTCGCCGCATCGCGGCATTCGAAGTTGCGGTAGCCGATGGCATGGCCCAGGCCATTGACCACGCCGGCGGCCCACACCGGGATCCACATCATCTGGATAGCCCAGATGGTGATGCCGATGGTGCCGAACAGCAGCAGGTCGATAACGCCCATGATCGCGATGCCCAGCAGCGGGAAGCGGCTGTAGAGGTTGCGCTCGATCCAGTCTTCGGGGCAGTTCTTGCCGTAGATGCGCAGCGTCTCGGGGTTTTCCGCTTCGGCGCGGTACAACTCGGCGCCTTTGCGCAACACCGTGGACAAGCCCTTGATGACCGGGCTGTGCGGGTCATCGACGGTCTCGCATTTAGCGTGATGCTTGCGGTGGATGGCGGTCCACTCGCGGGTGTTCTGCGCCGTGGTCAGCCACAGCCAGAAACGGAAGAAATGCTTGAGGCCCCCATTCAGCTCCAGGGAGCGATGGGCCGAGTAGCGGTGCAGATAGACCGTGACAGCAATGATTGTGACATGGGTCATCAGCAGGGTGACTGCTACCAGTGACCAGGGCGACAAGCCAAGAAAACCTTCGTACCACATAGGCTATAGGGCCCTCGATAAAGAAAAAACAGCCGTTGCATTATCACTAAGCCCACACAGAAAACCAGTCGCCCTTTCAGATAAGAGTGGCTGGATGTGTCTTTAAACTATAATTCCCACCTTTTTGTAGGGACATGGATCGCCGGATGTCTGCCACCTATCGCGATGCCTTGCGCGCAGCGCTGCTCTATCTATTGCTTTCTGTGGTTTGGCTGCAGATCAGTGGCTATTTATTGAACAGTTTCTTCGATAGCTCCGCCGAGCGACTGCGATGGCAACTGATCAACGGTTATGTCTGGGTGTTGTTCAGCGCCGGGTTGATCTTCATTGCCCGGGCGCGGTTGTTGCGGTGCCTGGGGATCGGCGCCACTTTGCACGAGCGCAATACCAATCGTGAGCGCTTGCGCCAGGCGGCTGCGGTGTTCGACTGCACCCGCGAAGGCGTGCTGGTCACCGATCGGGAGGGCGTGATCGTCCATGTGAACCGGGCGTTCATGGAAATCACCGGCTACGGGTGTGAGGACGTGCAGGGACAGCGGCCCAATCTGTTCAAGTCCGGGCGTCATCCACCCGATTTCTATCGGGCGATGTTCGCCGAGCTTGAAAGCACCGGGGAGTGGAGCGGGGAAATCTGGAACCGGCGCAAAAGCGGCGAGGTTTACCCGCAATGGCAGACGATCCGCCTGATCCACGACGACTACGGCCAGCCGAGCCAGTATGTGGCGGTGTTTTCCGATATCAGTGCGATCAAGAAATCCGAACACGAGTTGATGCACCTGGCGCACCACGACCCGCTGACGGATCTGCCGAACCGCCTGTTGTTCACCGACCGCGCCGAACAGGCCCTGGCTTCGGCGCAGCTTCACAAGCGTGGTTGCGCGCTGCTGATGATCGACCTCGATCACTTCAAGATGATCAACGACAGCCTCGGGCATAGCGTTGGCGATCAGTTGCTCAAGGCTGTGGCCGAGCGCCTGGGCGCCATGTTCGGCCCGGGCATCACCCTGGCGCGCTTGGGCGGGGATGAGTTCGCGGTACTCGCCGAAAGCTGTCCGCAACTGGTTCAGGCCGCTGCGTTGGCCCAACGGATTATCGATGGCCTCAAAGAGCCGTTCCTCATCGATGGGCACCAGCTGTTTATCAACACCAGCATCGGCATCAGCCTGTTCCCCAGCGATGCCTTGAGCGTCGAGCAACTGCTGCGTAATGCCGACTCTGCGCTGTTCAAGGCCAAAAGCACGGGGCGCAATGATTATGCCCTGTACACCGAAGAGCTGACGGCCCACGTGCAGCAACGAGTCGAGATCGCCTTCGAATTGCGCCGCGCCCTGGACCGGCAAGAGCTACGGGTTCATTACCAGCCGGTTCACGACCTCAAGACCAGCCGCCTGATGGGCGTCGAGGCGCTGGTGCGTTGGCAACACCCTCAGCGAGGAATGGTGTCTCCGGCGGAATTCATTCCGGTGGCCGAACGAACCGGCCTGATCGCCGAAATCGATGCCTGGGTCATGGCGCAGGCGTGCCGGCAGATGTGCCGGTGGCAGCAGGACGGGGTAATGCTGTCGTTTGTTGCGGTCAACGTTTCTTCACGGTTGTTCGCCCGTCGTGAGCTGTATCGGCAGGTGGCGCAGGTACTGCGCGAAACCGGGCTGGAGCCGGCCTTTCTGGAGCTGGAAGTGACCGAAAGTGCGGTGATGGAGGACCCGGAAGTCGCGCTGGAGCAGATGCATCGTCTGCGCGAGTTGGGAGTGCGCCTGGCCATCGACGACTTCGGCACAGGTTATTCATCGCTGCTGCGACTCAAGCGTCTGCCGGTGCAGAAGCTGAAAATCGACCAGGGCTTCGTGGCCGGGTTGCCGTGGGATGAGGACGATGCGGCGATTTCGCGGGTGATCATTGCCTTGGCGCAGAGCATGGGCATGCAGGTGCATGCCGAGGGGATCGAGCAGGTCGAGCAGGCTGCTTTCCTCCTCGAACAGGGCTGTGATCTGGGTCAGGGCTACTGGTTTGGGCGGCCGGTGCCGGCGGCGCAGCTGGATTGGACATGTGCGCCGGTGATCGGATAGGTGCCCAGTTCAGTTGATGCCCAAACCCTGTGGGAGCGAGCTTGCTCGCGATAGCGGAATATCAGCCGACATTTCTGGCGACTGACACTCCCTCATCGCGAGCAAGCTCGCTCCCACAGGGTTTTTGGTGCGCTTGAAAGAGAGCGATTCATCTCAAGCCCTTGTCCCTTCAAGTAATGTCTTATGGTTATATAAACATTCTTAAATAGTCTTTTTAAGAATATCTGTGCCTCTCTACTATTGCTCTCAAGCCGCAAGCAGTGCCGCCACTGCGAGGCACCCTCTCAGTTGAAGGAGCAGCAATATGAGCGCATCCCTGCGTAGCGTCGACGGTCAAGACGAAGCCACCATCCTGCGTGAAATCCAGAGTGCCCTGCGCGACCTGCGCTTTGGGGCCGTGGAAATCACCGTACACAACGCCCAGGTGGTGCAGATCGAACGCAAAGAAAAATTCCGTTTGCAGCAGCCGGGCAACAAGCCGGGCTGAGGCGAATCAGGCACCGCGATTTCCGATATCCCATAAGAAAAAGCCAACACACCAAGAATTCCAGGAGCTTTCACCATGTCGTCGATTCGTCATTTCGCTTTGGCCGCCCTGGCCAGCGCCCTTTTTGCCGGTTCCGCAGTTGCCAAGGACTACGAGCTGCTCAACGTGTCGTACGACCCGACCCGCGAGCTGTATCAGGACTACAACGCCGAGTTCATCAAGTTCTGGCAGAAAGACCACGCGGGCGACACGGTGAAGGTCCAGCAATCCCACGGCGGTTCGGGCAAGCAGGGTCGGGCGGTGATCGACGGCCTGCGTGCCGACGTCGTGACTCTGGCCCTTGCCGGTGATATCGACGAAATCGCCAAGCTCGGCAAAAGCCTGCCAACTGACTGGCAAAAACGCCTGCCGGACGCGAGCACGCCTTACACCTCGACCATCGTGTTCCTGGTGCGCAAGGGCAACCCTAAAGGCATCAAGGACTGGGGTGACCTGGTCAAGAATGACGTCTCGGTGATCACGCCGAACCCGAAAACCTCAGGCGGTGCGCGCTGGAACTTCCTCGCGGCGTGGGCCTATGGCCTGAAAGCCAATGGCGGTGACGAAGCCAAGGCCAAGGAATACGTACAAACACTGTTCAAGCACGTGCCAGTGCTGGATACCGGCGCTCGCGGTTCGACCATTACCTTCGTCAACAACGGTCAGGGCGACGTATTGCTGGCCTGGGAAAACGAAGCCTTCCTGGCCCTGAAAGAAGAGGGCGGCGCCGACAAGTTCGACATCGTCGTGCCTTCGCTGTCGATCCTCGCCGAGCCACCGGTAGCGGTGGTCGACAAGAATGCCGAGAAAAAGGGCAACGAGCAGATCGCCGAAGCCTACCTCAAGCACCTATACAGCCCGGCCGGCCAGGAAATCGCGGCGAAGAACTTCTATCGCCCGCGTGACAAGGACGTGGCCGCCAAGTACGCCCAGCAGTTCCCGAAACTGGAGCTGGTGAGCATCGACAAGGACTTCGGCGGCTGGAAAACCGCGCAGCCGAAATTCTTCAATGACGGGGGCGTGTTCGACCAGATCTACCAGGCGCAATAACCTGGCTTAAGCTGCATAACATGTGGGAGCGGGCTTGCTCGCGAAGGCGGTGTGTCAGACGACATCATTGTTGACTGATGCTCCCTCTTCGCGAGCAAGCCCGCTCCCACAAGGATGGGTTTAGTTGATCGCTTTTTAACCAAGGACTTTTATGTCGCGTCGTATCTCCCCCGTCATACCCGGCTTCGGGCTGACGCTGGGCTACACCTTGGTGTACCTCAGCCTGATTGTGCTCATACCACTGGCGGCGATGTTCGTGCATGCCGCTCAACTCACCTGGGATCAGTTCTGGGCAATCATCTCGGCGCCACGGGTGCTGGCCGCGTTGAAGCTCAGCTTCGGCACGGCGCTTTGTGCCGCGATCATCAACGGCATCATCGGCACGCTGCTGGCCTGGGTATTAGTGCGCTATACCTTCCCTGGACGAAAAGTGATCGATGCAATGATCGACCTGCCGTTCGCATTGCCCACGGCAGTGGCCGGTATTGCGCTGACCGCGCTGTACACGCCTACCGGCCTGGTTGGTCAGTTTGCAGCGGATCTGGGTTTCAAGATCGCCTACACCCCCCTGGGCATCACCCTTGCCCTCACTTTTGTGACACTTCCATTCGTAGTACGTACCGTACAGCCAGTATTGGCCGATATTCCTCGTGAAGTCGAAGAAGCGGCGGCGTGCCTGGGGGCAAAACCATTGCAGGTTTTCCGCCATATCCTGCTGCCGGCACTGCTGCCGGCATGGCTTACCGGTTTCGCTTTGGCCTTTGCCCGTGGGGTCGGCGAGTATGGTTCGGTGATTTTCATCGCCGGCAACATGCCGATGAAAACCGAGATTTTGCCGCTGCTGATCATGGTCAAGCTCGATCAATACGATTACACCGGCGCTACCTCCATTGGTGTACTGATGCTGGTGGTTTCCTTCGTCCTGTTGCTGCTGATCAACTTGTTGCAGCGGCGCATCGAAACCCCATAAGGAGGCGGCACCCATGTCCCAATCGTCTATTGCTGCCGCTTCCTCGAACGCTGCCCGTCGTGGCAGTGCGACCTCGCGGCGAATCCTGATCGGCCTTGGCTGGCTGATTTTTGCGCTGTTCCTGTTGCTGCCGCTGTTCATCGTGGTGTCCCAGGGCCTGAAGCTTGGCCTCGGTGCGTTCTTCACCGCGATCTTTGAACCGGACGCCCTGTCGGCGCTGAAGCTCACGGTCATCGCCGTGCTGATTTCGGTGCCGCTGAACCTGGTGTTCGGTGTCAGCGCCGCGTGGTGCGTGAGCAAGTACTCGTTCCGCGGCAAGAGCATGCTGGTAACGCTGATCGACCTGCCGTTCTCGGTGTCGCCGGTGATTGCCGGTCTGGTGTATGTGCTGATGTTCGGCGCTCAGGGCCTGTTCGGGCCGTGGTTGCAGGATCACGACATCCAGATCGTCTTCGCCCTGCCGGGCATCGTATTGGCGACGATCTTCGTCACTGTGCCGTTCGTGGCCCGTGAACTGATCCCGCTGATGCAGGAACAGGGCACTCAGGAAGAGGAGGCTGCGCGCTTGCTCGGGGCCAACGGCTGGCAGATGTTCTGGCACGTCACGGTCCCCAACATCAAATGGGGCCTGATCTACGGTGTGGTGCTGTGTACCGCGCGGGCCATGGGTGAGTTCGGTGCGGTGTCCGTGGTTTCCGGGCACATTCGCGGGGTGACCAACACCCTGCCGCTGCACGTCGAGATCCTCTACAACGAATACAACCACGTGGCCGCGTTCGCCGTGGCGAGCCTGTTGCTGATCCTGGCGCTCTTCATCCTGCTGCTCAAGCAGTGGAGCGAAAACCGTATTAACCGCCTGCGCGCCAGCGCCGCGGAGGAATAATTCATGTCGATCGAAGTGCGTAACGTCAGCAAGAACTTCAACGCGTTCAAGGCGCTGGACAATATCAGCCTGGACATCCAGAGCGGCGAGCTCGTCGCGTTGCTCGGTCCGTCGGGTTGCGGCAAGACCACGCTGCTGCGGATCATCGCCGGCCTGGAAACCCCGGATCAGGGCAACATCGTGTTCCACGGTGAAGACGTTTCCGGTCATGACGTGCGCGATCGCAACGTCGGTTTCGTGTTCCAGCACTACGCCTTGTTCCGCCACATGACGGTGTTCGACAACGTCGCGTTCGGCCTGCGCATGAAGCCGAAAAACCAGCGCCCGAGCGAAAGCCAGATCGCAACCAAAGTTCACGAACTGCTGAACATGGTGCAACTGGACTGGCTCTCGGATCGCTACCCGGAGCAACTCTCCGGCGGCCAGCGTCAGCGCATTGCGTTGGCCCGGGCGTTGGCGGTGGAACCAAAAGTGCTGCTGCTCGACGAACCCTTCGGCGCCCTCGACGCCAAGGTCCGCAAAGAGCTGCGCCGCTGGCTCGCGCGGTTGCACGAAGACATCAACCTGACCTCGGTGTTCGTGACCCACGATCAGGAAGAAGCGATGGAAGTCGCCGACCGTATCGTGGTGATGAACAAAGGTGTGATCGAGCAGATCGGCTCACCGGGCGACGTCTACGAAAATCCGGCCAGCGACTTCGTCTATCACTTCCTCGGTGATTCGAACCGTCTGCACCTGGGCGAAGACAACCACGTGCTGTTCCGCCCGCACGAGGTGTCGTTGTCCCGGCATGAACTGGAAGACCACCACGCGGCTGAAGTGCGGGACATTCGACCGCTGGGTGCGACGACGCGGGTGACGTTGAAGGTCGAAGGGCAGAGCGATCTGATCGAGGCCGAAGTGGTCAAGGATCACGACAGCCTAATCGGGTTGGCGAAGGGTGAGACGCTGTTCTTCAAGCCGAAGGTCTGGCAGAAGGTCGCGAATATTTAAAATCAAAAGCTTCGCGAGCAAGCCCGCTCCCACAGTGGATCTATGGTGTACATAGAACCCCTGTGGGAGCGGGCTTGCTCGCGAATGCAATCTAGACAGCAGCACGCTTCGGATTGACCCGCACCCCACCCGCCCGCGCCTCGATCTGCTCTTTCAGGTCACGCCGCATCCCGAGCATGAACGCCAACTCAGCCACCACAAACAACGGTCCGACAATCAACCCGGTCACGTCATCGACAAATGCCGGTTTGCGCCCTTCGTAGTGATGGCCGACAAACTGGATCGCCCAACCGATCACGAACATCGCCACGCCACTGCTCAGCCAGACCAGCGTGCTTTGCTGCGCCAGCGCATGTCCTGCCCACACGGACAGCCCCAGCAAAACCGTCATCAACACGCCCAGGCGCAACTCCAGGCGCAGGTAAAACCACGCCGATGCCAGCGAAACGAGCACCGCCGGCGACATCCACACGCCACCCAGCGACCACTCCGGCCGGGACAGCAACACCGCGACGGCCACCACGATCAGCGGAATACCGATAAAGTGACTGGCGATGTTGCGCGGATCACGGTGGTAGGCAGCGTATTGACTGAGGTGGTCGACGAGGCTTTTCATTGTTGTTCTCCTGTGGGGGTGATTGATCATGCCCCGGGGCCACTTCCCGCTCTGTCAGCCAGGCGACAATCTCTAGGAGTTTTCATGGATATGCAGGTCTGGCGTCCACGCCTGATGAGCGGTCAGTGGTTCAGCCATTTACCTGATTCCCTACAGGATAGTCTCCTGTCGGCGGCCAGGGTGCGGCGCTTGTCGCCGGGCCAACGGCTGTTCAAACGCGGCGATCCGCCCTGCGGCCTGTACGCGGTGCTTGAAGGCGCGGTGCGCGTCGGTGCCGTGAGCGAGCAGGGCAAGGAAGCGTTGCTGAGCCTGGTGGAGCCGCCGCACTGGTTCGGCGAAATCTGCCTGTTCGACGGCCAGCCGCGCACCCACGATGCCTACGGCGTAGGCCAGTGCACGCTGCTGCACATTCCCCAAAACACCTTGCTGGCGTTGCTTGACGAGCATCCGCAGCACTGGCGGCAACTGGCGTTGCTGATGAGCCAGAAGTTGCGCATGACCTTCATCAACCTCGAACAATTGAGCCTGTTGCCGGCCCCGGCACGGCTGGCGCACCGCTTGTTGATGATCGCCGAAGGCTATGGCGAGACCGCCCCACCGCGGCGCGTCCTGCAATTGCCCCAGGAGCAGCTTGCCGCCATGCTGTCGCTGTCGCGCCAGACCACCAACCAGATTCTCAAAGAGTTGCAGGGGCAGGGGATCATCGGACTGAGTTACGGCGAAATCGAAATCCTCGATGCTGCTCGGTTGCGGGAACTGGCCACGATCTGAAACTCGACGCATATCCCTTGTGGGAGCGAGCTTGCTCGCGATGACGGTGTGTCAGTCTCCAGGTATGTCGACTGAAAGTCCGCTATCGCGAGCAAGCTCGCTCCCACAGGGGGGCTGGGTGAATCAGAGATTTGTGGTCACCGAAAAAAAATTGTGGGAGCGGGCTTGCCCGCGATGGGGCCAGACCAGCCAACCCACCTTCCGGATCCGTCACCGCAACCCATCCCGAAACTGCCCTGGCGTCATCCCGGTCCAGCGCTTGAACGCGCGACTGAAGCTGCTGGTATCGGCAAACCCGAGCAGATAACTGATCTCGCTCAGCGACACCTGCGGGTCCCGCAGGTGCAACAGCGCGAGGTTTTCGCGGCTTTCATTGAGCAGCGTATCGAACCGATAGCCTTCATCCGCCAGGTGCCGTTGCAGGCTGCGCAGGCTCAGGTGCAGGGCCTTGGCGATGTGTTCGGCGCTGGGTTCGCCTTCGGGCAGTTGTTCTTCAATGGCGTCGCGGACCTTGCGCTCCCACGTCAGCGGCTTGAGTTGCGCCAGGGTTCTCTTGAGCACGGTTTCGTTGTGCTCAGCCAGTTCCGGGTTGGCGTCATCCAGGTGGCTGTCGAAGTCGATGAGGGCGAATTCCAGTCGGTCTTCGTCGGCGCCGAAGTGCACGGGCGAGCGAAAGACTTTATGCCATTGGTGCGCGTCCGCCGGCTCCGGGCGGCGCAGGTAGGTCGCCAGTGGTGCGTATTCACGGCCCAGGCGATTGCGGCAGGTGCGCACGTAAATCGCCATGAACGCATCGATGGCTTCGAAGGCCGGGGCCGGGTTGCCGGCAGGGATTTTCAGACGGAAACGGTAGCGATCCTCGGCGCGGGTCAGTTCCAGTTCCAGGGCATCGCTGACCACCTGGTGATAGCGCACGATGCGTTCGAACACTTCCCGCAAGCTGCCGCTGGCCACCAACGCATAACCCAGCGCATGGAAGGTGGTCGGGCTGACGAAGCGCGAAACCCGCAAACCGATCGCCGGGTCGCCGCTGACCTGCACCGCCAGATTCCACAGGTGCGTGGTGCCCGACAGCGGATAACGCGCGTTCGGGTCGTCCATCAACAACGGGTCGAGCCCCGCTTGATGGCACAGGGCGGTGCTGTCGATGCCCAGGGCGTCGAGTTGCTTGCGCAGGGCGCGGGTCCAGCTGGCGAGGGAGGTCGGTTCGGTCATGCTGATTGGCGCTTCCAGTCAACAGGTTGGCGTTTTCGGCTACCGCGTTGCGAGGGGTCGCAAGGCAGGATGCAACCATCAATAACCAGAGGATGGAAGCATGGACCGTACTTCTGCAAGCCCCCAACGACTGAATGCAGCTCAACGATCAGCCCGTATCCGTGAAGTGGTGCTGGCCAGAGGCGTCGAGTTGCGCCAGCAATACCCGATTCTCAAGCATCAGGACGCCATGGGCGCAGGCATTCTGGCCTTCGCCCTGGCTGGCATGGTCGGCTCGGCCGCGCTCTACATGACCGGGTACATGGCCTGGTGGGCATGCCTGCTGCTCAACGCGTTTTTCGCCTCGCTGACCCATGAGCTGGAACACGACCTGATCCACAGCATGTACTTCCGCAAGCAGAAGGTGCCGCACAACCTGATGATGGGGTTGGTGTGGCTGGCGCGGCCGAGCACCATCAACCCCTGGATTCGCCGCCATCTGCACCTCAATCACCACAAGGTGTCCGGTTCCGAGGCTGACCTGGAAGAGCGCGCCATCACCAACGGAGAGCCATGGGGCTTCGCGCGCTTCTTGATGATTGGCGACAACATTATGTCGTCGTTCATCCGCATGCTGCGGGCCAAGACCTGGGCAATGAAGTTCAGCATCATTTACCGCACGCTGAAGGTCTACGCACCCCTTGCGCTGATGCATTGGGGCGCGTGGTACGTGTTTCTCGGTTTCCACGCAGCGAACGGCGTTGCGCATCTGATGGGCGCACCGATCGAGTGGTCGGCGACCACGTTGTCGGTGATGCCGGTGATCGACATCGCAGCCGTCGTGATCATCGGCCCGAATGTGTTGCGCACCTTCTGCCTGCACTTCATCAGCTCAAACATGCACTACTACGGCGACGTTGAACCGGGCAACGTGATGCAGCAGTGCCAGGTGCTGAACGCGTGGTGGCTGTGGCCGCTGCAGGCGTTCTGCTTCAACTTCGGCAGCAGCCACGGAATTCATCACTTTGTGGTGAAGGAGCCGTTCTACATCCGCCAGTTGACCGTGCCGGTGGCGCACAAGGTGATGCGTGAGATGGGGGTGCGGTTCAATGATTTCGGCACGTTTGCGCGGGCCAACCGGTTTGAGAGCAAGGAGGAATTGGTCGCAGAAAAGGTGCGTACGGCTCAGGCTTAGTAGTGCTTGAAAGGGCCTCTTCGCGGGCAAGCCCGCTCCCACAGTGGATATGCGTTGAACACAAATTTTGTGATTAACAACAAACCTGTGGGAGCGAGCTTGCTCGCGATAGCGGTACATCAGGCAACATCAATCCGGCTGAAACGGCGACTCACTCAGGATCACCCCGGTCTCATCCACATACCGCTGCCAATGCTCGATCAAGGCACTGAGCTTCTGCGGCTGACTCGATGCCAGGTCGTGAATCTCCCCCGGATCATTGCCCAGGTCATACAGCTGCCAGGTCGCCGGGCCCACCGGTCCCGGGATGTACACCGCCTTCCATTGCCCCTGTCGAATCGCTCGCCGACCGAACAATTCCCATCCGGTAACGGTGTGCTCGTCATGCACTTGCGCCGTTTCGCCCGACAGAAACCCAAGCCACGACTTCCCGCGAACCTCTGCCACGGGTTTGCCGTGCCATTGCTTGCCCGGATGGCGCACGCCGGCCAGGTCGAGAATGGTCGGCGTGATGTCCATCACGGTGCCGAAGCCGTGGCTGATCTGACCCTTGAGCGGCAGCTGCGGGTAATGCACCAGCGCCGGCACCCTGATCCCGCCTTCGGTGGTGAAGGCCTTGAACAGCCGCGACGGTGCGGTAGCCACTTGTGCCCAGTTCGGCCCGTACCAGACGTAGGAATTGGCTCGGCCGATGTTGTCCAGGCTGTTGTCGTAATGCTGGTTGAGATAGGTCAGCAACTGCGGTCCGAATTTCGGGAAGGCTTCCAGCAATGCCCCTTCGGCGCCGTTATCGGACATGAACAGGATGAAGGTGTTGTCCAGTTGCCCTTGCTGGCGCAAGTAATCGACGACACGCCCAATGTTCCAGTCCATGCGCTCGACCATCGCCGCATAAACTTCCATGGCCCGCGCGGAAATCTGCCGCTGTTCATCACTCAACGCATCCCACTGTGCGCTCAGCTGGATCAGTGGATGCGGCTCGACATCGGCCTCGATCAACCCCAGGGACTTGAGTTTTTCCAGGCGCTCAAGTCGCAGCACCTCAGGGCCGGCGTCATAGCGCCCGCGGTATTTTTCCACCACATCGGCCGGCGCCTGCAACGGCCAGTGCGGCGCGGAAAACGGCAGGTACGCGAAGAATGGCCGGGTCTGGTCGCGTTCCTTGAGGTATTGCAGCAGCTTGTCGCCAAAGGCATCGGAGGAATAAAAATCCTTCGGCAGTTCATCGATGAACTGGTCGTTTTCGATGTACAGCGCCGGGGTGGATTTCAGCAGCCGTGGCGTCGTTTCATCGTAGGTCGGCTCGAAGCCGTAATGGTTGGCGGCGCCGGGCAACAGCGAAAACGAGCGCTCGAAACCCCGGGCGTGGGGCGCCCGTTCTGCGGTCAGGCCCAGGTGCCATTTGCCGCTCATCAAGGTCTGGTAACCGGCCTCGCGCAACAGCTCGGGCAGGGCGACCACGCGGTCGTTCAAATGCCCTTCGTAGCCCGGTTTACCGATCAGGTCCGGGGTCAGCGCTTCAGCCATGGTGCCGATGCCGGCGATGTGGTGATCGGTGCCGGTGAGCAGCATCGAACGGGTCGGCGAGCAGGTCGGTGCGGTGTGGAAGTCGGTCAGGCGCAGGCCATTGTTGGCCAGGGCATCGAGGTTCGGCGTGTTGATTTCGCCGCCGAAGGCACCGATGTCGGAAAAGCCCAGGTCATCGGCCAGGATCACTAGAAAGTTGGGACGTTGCGGCATCAAGCATTTCCTTTTTCAGTAGGCAATGAAGGACAGTGGCAAATCACGGACCTGCACCGGCACGGGAGGCTGGTAGTGATCGTCGCTGGTGAGTTCGTGAAGCAGTTCTTCGCGTAACTGGTGGAAGTCGAAACTGCTGCGCTGGCGCGGATGGGGCATGGCAATGTCGACCACTTGCTTGATCCGTCCGGGACGCGGCTCCATCACCACCACGCGGTCGGCGAGGAAGATCGCTTCCTCGACATCGTGGGTGACCAGGATGGTGGTGATTTTTGCCCGCGCGCGGATCGCCAGCAGTTCGTCCTGCATCTGCTGGCGGGTCAGCGCATCGAGGGCGCCGAAGGGCTCGTCCAGCAGCAGAATCCGCGGGCTGGCCACCAGGCCGCGAGCGATGGCCACGCGCTGCGCCATCCCACCGGAGAGCTGGTGCGGGTAGGCCCGGGCGAAGTCGCCCAGGCCCACCAGTTCGATGAAGTCATGGATGCGCTTTTGCTTTTGCGCAGCACTCAATGGCTCGTTGACCAGGCCCAGGCCGATGTTGTCGGCCACGCTCAGCCACGGGAACAGACGGTGTTCCTGAAAGACAATGCCGCGCTCGCTGCCGATGCCGCTGACGGCTTTGCCGTCCACGGTGATCTGCCCGCGAAACTGCGTATCGAGGCCCACCAGCAGCCGCAGCAAAGTGGATTTGCCACAGCCGCTGGAGCCGACGATGGCGACGAATTCACCCTCGGCGATGTCCAGGTTGAATTCGCGAATGGCCTCAAGTGTGAAGCCGTCGACGTCGAAGGTTTTACCCACGTGATTGAAGCTGACAATCGGTGCGTTCATGCGTGTCTCCAGCGAGTGGCGCGGATTTCCAGGCGTTGGCCAATAAGGTTGAGCAGTGCGCCGGTCAGGCCCACCAGCAGCATGCCGGCCATGATCAGGTCCATGCGCAGCAGTTGCTGGGCGCCGATCATCTGGCTGCCGATGCCGCCGTTGGACGGCATGAAATATTCGGCGCCGATGGTGCCGAGCCAGGCGTAGATCAGGCTCAGCCTGAGCCCGGCGAAGATCCCCGGCGCGGCACCCGGCAGCACCAGTCGGCGCAGGCGCTGGCGCAGATTCATGCGCAGCACTTGAGCGGCCTCGTTCAGTTGCGGCGAGAGGTGGGCGACGCTGCGCTGGGTGGCGATAAACAGTGGGAAAAATGCCGCGAGGGCAACGAACACCCACTTGGCCAATTCCCCCAGACCGAACCACGCGGTGAGCAGCGGCACCCAGGCGAAAATGGCGATCTGGCGGATGGCGGCGAGGGTCGGGCCGAGTACCCGTTCGCTAGTACGTGACAGTCCCAGCAACAGTCCCAGCGCAAAGCCGAGACCACCACCGAGCAACAGACCGCCCAGGGTACGACCCAGGCTCAGGGCCATGCCGCCAATCAATGTGCCGTCGAACAAACCATCCCGAGTGGTCTGCAGGACGGCCAGCGGGCTGACCAGAATGTTCGCGTCAATCCACTGCTGATCCGTGGTCAGTTGCCACAACGCCAACAGTGCCAGCGGTAGCAGCCAGGGTTGCAGGCGCTGCCAGCCCTGGTAGCGCGGCCCGCGACGGATTTCGGCGGTGGCCGGGTGCGGCCAGTGCACCAGGTGTTTGTCGAGCAGGCCGACGCCGCGGTCCATCGCCACGCCGATCAAGCCGATCACCACGATGCACACGAACACGATGTCGAGCATGAACAACTGTCGTGCCCAGACCATCAGGTAGCCGATGCCTTCACTGGAAGCGAGCAGTTCCACGGCGAGCAGCGAAGTCCAGCCAGCGGCCAGCGCGAGGCGCACTCCGGCCATGAATGCCGGCAGTGCAGCGGGCAGCACCAGGCGGCGGATCAACAGGCGCCTGGGCAAGCGCAACACGGCGGCGGCCTCACGCAACTTTGGTTGCGCATCGCGCACACCGACAAGGGTGTGCAGGGTCACCGGCACCACGATGGCCTTGATCAGCACCACCAGTTTCAGCACTTCACCGATGCCGAAAAACACCATGAACAAGGGAATCCAGGCCAGGGTCGGGACTTGTGCCAACCCGGCGAAGGTCGGAAACACCAGGCGCTCCAGTCGACGGCTGAAACCCAGTGCCGCACCCAAAACAGCACCAGCGCTGATCCCGGCCAGCAGCCCCCAGAACAAGCGTTGCAGGCTGATCCACAAATGGCCCCACAACTCGCCCTGGGACAATTCCACCGCGCTGGTCCAGACCAGCGACGGCGCCGGCAGGATCTGCTCACTCATCCAGTGATTGCGGCTGGCGAGCCACCAGAGCGTGAACAGGCTGAAGGGCAGCAGCCAGGGCAAGAGCCGCTGGCTCAGTGTCGGCCAATGCCGTCGACCATCAAGCCGGGGTGCGGCCAGCGGCAGGCTCAGAAGGGAAACACGGACCATGGGTGACCTCCGTTGTCGGGTTGCAATACAGGCCTGCCTTTTGTAGGAGCGAGCCTGCTCGCGATGAGGGTGTGTCAGGCGACTTATGTGCTGGATGACACACCGCTATCGCGAGCAAGCTCGCTCCCACAGGGTTTAAGGTGTATGCAAAATTGATCTATAAAAATAAAAATTAATTCTATTTGGGGATAAGTAAGGCCATTTAAGGCTTGGAAGCGCGCACGCATCCAATGCATTCGAAGAATATTTTCGATGCTGCCAAGGCATAGTTGGCGGAGAGGCCCGCAGGGGTTGATATAGATCAAAAAGATATAAAAATGTGAATTTATAGTATTTAAGTGCTGGTTCCACTTCGGCCTACTTTCGGCTCCTCAACGCCCATTTCCCCAAGGAGCCGCACCCATGAACCTTCCCTTCAAACGTGTCATCAGCCTGTTCGCTGCACCGGCCCTTGCGGGTCTGCTGGCCTTCACGGCCAACGCCGGTGAGCTCAAGGAAATCCGCATCGCCGTGCCGGACCTGAGCGCCGGTACCCAGCACAGTGGTGGCGGTGTGGTGGATGTGCTGCGCGATCAACAGATCTTCGAAAAGGCCTTTGCCGATCAAGGCATCAAGATTCAGTGGAGTTTCTTCAAGGGCGCAGGCCCGGTGATCAACGAGGCGTTCGCTAACGGTCAGGTCGACCTGGCCTACCTCGGCGATCTGGCGGCCATCATCGGCAAGTCCAATGGTCTGGATACGCGGTTGCTCAGCGCCTCGGCGCGCGGGGTCAAGCATTACCTCGGCGTGGTGCCGGGTTCGGGGATCAAGACCCTGCAGGACCTCAAGGGCAAACGCGTGGCCATCTTCCGTGGCACCGCCAGCCAGTTGTCATTCGATGCGGCGCTGGCCAGTCAGGGGTTGAGCGAGAAGGATGTGAAAGTCATCAACCTCGACTTCAATGCGGCAGTCGCGGCGCTGGCGGCGAAGCAGATCGATGCCTCGTGGGGCGGTTCCGGGCTCACGGCATTGCAAGCCAAGGGGCTGGCCGAACTGCCGCTCAATACCAAGGATCTGGGCAACGCCGGCAGTGTGCAGGCGGTGTTGGTGGGCACCGGAAAATTTGTCGACGAGCATCCCGAGGCGGTCGCCACACTGCTCAAGGCGCAACAGCAAGCCGTGACGTGGCTGACCCAGGAAAGCAACAAGGACGCCTACATTCAACTGGTGTCAGGGCTGGCGAGCTATCCGCCGGTGATCCTCACGCAGGATCTGAAGGATCAGAAACTGAGCGAGGTATTCCCCTCGACGCTTGACCCGGTGTTCCTCGGCAAATTGCAGGATGCGGTGGATCTGGCGTCGCAGCAGAAGCTGATTCGCAAGTCGTTCAAAGTGAGCGATTGGGTGGCGCCGGAGTTGGCTGCGGCGAAGCTTTGAATTTTCAGTGAGCTCACTGGCCCCATCGCGAGCAAGCTCGCTCCCACACTGGATTTTTGTCGTACACAAGCTGTGTGTCCGATAGAGATCCCCTGTGGGAGCGAGCTTGCTCGCGATAGGGCTATCAAACCGCAACGCTGACTTCCTGCTTATCCACCGCCACCAACGTCTCGATCATCGCCCGCGCCGCCGGCGACAACCGGAACCCGGTACGACTGACAATCCCGCATCGCGCATTCATGCTTTCGATGTTCTGCGGCAGATTGCGCCAGTGCAGCAGCACCAGCGAGCCCTGGGCGATGTCCTCGATAAACGCTTCTTGCGTGCCCACGCCGATGGCGTTGGATTGCAGCACCACTTTCACCAGCGCCGGGAAATGTTCGGTCTCGATGGTCGGTGAAAAATCCACCCGGCCACTGAGGTTCGCCAGCAGTTTGCGAATGCCTGGCGGGATCTTGGTGGTCGCCAGCGGGTAGTCGAACATATCGTTGGTCGACAGGCTCTCCTTGGCCAGCAGCGGATGCCCGGGGCGGCAGAAAAACACACCGCGCTTGGGTGTCAGAGCCTGGGTCTGGAAGTTCGGGTCGGACTCGAAATGGCGGATGTCGGCGATGAAGAATTCGATCTCCTCACGGCTCAGGGCGCGGCTGAGTTTTTCCCAGTTATCCACTTCGAAACAGGTGCGCACTTTCGGGTGCGCGTTGATGAATTGCGCCACTGCATCCGGCACCAGTTTCACCGCCGGTGCCGGGCCGCAACCGAAGCGCAGTTCGCCGGCATCGAGCTTGGTCATCTGCGTCACTTCGCAGCTGAGCAACGCCGCACCCTGCACCAGGCTGCGGGCATGTTGCAGCACCACCAGGCCTTCGGGGGTGGGGCGCAAATCCTTGTTGCCACGGTCCACCAGGACGCAGCCGAACTCGTGCTCCAGCCCCTGAATGCTGCGGCTGAAGGCTGGCTGGGTAATGCCCATGGCCTCGGCCGCGCGCACGAAACTGCGGTGTTCGTCGAGGGCGATGAAGTAACGCAACTGGCGAAGATCCATATGCTTTCCCGGCATCCTAAAAATAGCTCGAAGGCATTTGCGACGAGGGTTGACTGAGGTTTTAAATGCAACCTCTTATTCCGTCAACGAAGCATGTTGATATCTATTAGATCTAAATTGAATATAGATAGAGCAGTGTTTCGTGGCCGGTTCAACCGCAAGCAGTCTGATGAGGGTCTACCCATGAGCAATGCCGCTTTCGCAGTACAACCCGCTGTTCACTCGCTTGAAATCCATCCGGTGGCCGGTCGCATCGGTGCCGAAATCCGTGGCGTACAGCTTTCTGGCGAGCTGGATGCCGCCACTGTTGAAGCCATTCAACAGGCGCTGCTGCAATACAAAGTGATTTTCTTCCGCGAGCAGACACAGCTCGACGATCAGCGCCAGGAGGCGTTCGCCCACCTGCTCGGCGAACCGGTGGCGCACCCGACCGTACCGGTGCGCGAAGGCACGCGTTTTCTGCTGGAACTGGACGGCGCCGAGGGCCAGCGAGCCAGCTCCTGGCACACCGACGTGACTTTCGTCGAGGCCTACCCCAAAGCCTCGATCCTGCGCTCGGTGGTGGCCCCGACTTTCGGCGGCGACACCCTGTGGGCCAATACCGCCACTGCCTACGACGGGTTGTCGGCGGAGCTGCGTGAGCTGGCCGACAAACTGGTCGCCGTGCACAGCAATGAATACGACTACGCCGGTACCAGGCCTGACGTCTCTGCCGAGAAGCTGGAGCGCTATCGCAAGATCTTCACTTCGACCGTCTACGAGACCGAACACCCCGTGGTCCGCGTGCACCCGATCAGTGGCGAGAAGAGCCTGTTGCTGGGGCATTTCGTCAAGCGCATCAAAGGCTATTCCCAGGCTGATTCGGCGCACCTGTTCGGGTTGCTGCAAAGCCATGTGATCCACCAGGAAAACATCGTGCGCTGGCGCTGGAAGGCTGGCGATGTGGCGATCTGGGACAACCGCTCCACCCAGCATTACGCGGTGGATGACTACGGGACCCAGGACCGGATCGTGCGGCGGGTGACGCTCAAGGGTGAAGTGCCGGTGGGGGTGAATGGGCAGGTCAGCCAGACCGTGAAAGGGCCGGATATCGGCGGCGTCTGAACTGACGCTATCGCGAGCAAGCTCGCTCCCACAGGGGGTCTTCGGTGTTCACAGGATCAGTGTGGGAGCGAGCTTGCTCGCGATGGCGGCCTGGCAAGCAATAAAGCATTTCTTCTGATCGGGAACCCCGCCTTATGAGTCCGTTGTACCTCGCCCCAACTTCGTCCCCCCAACGGCTCAAACGCCTGCCCCTGGCCCTGTTACTGGCAGGCAGTGCCAGCTGGACCCAAGGCTATGCGGCCGACAGCACCACCCCGCAATCCACCCCCTCAACAGCCGCCACAGCCGACAGTGCACAACTGGAAACCGTGACGGTCACCACTCGCCGCCGCGAAGAAAGTTCGCAGGATGTGCCGACGCCCATGAGTGTGGTCAGCGGCCAGACCCTGGAAATCCAGCGGGTCTATCGCATCCAGGATTTGCAGCAACTGGTGCCCAGCGTCAACGTCGCCTACATGCATGCGCGCCAGTCCAGCGTGTCGATCCGTGGCCTGGGCAACAACCCGGCCAGCGATGGCCTGGAAGGCAGTGTCGGCCTGTACCTCGATAACGTTTACCTCGGCCGGCCGGGCATGGCCGTATTCGACCTGATGGACATCGAGCAGCTCGAAGTGCTGCGCGGTCCGCAAGGCACGTTGTTCGGCAAGAACACCACCGCCGGCGTGATCAACATCAGCACCCGCGCGCCGACCTTTACCCCCGAACGCAGCATCGAATCTTCGGTGGGCGAGGACGGATACTTCCAGACCAAGGGTACGATTTCCGGCCCGCTGAATGAGCGACTCGCCGGACGCTTTTCTGCGTATCGCACCCGTAGCGACGGTGACATCAAGAACGAATTCGACGGCCATGACCTGAACGGTGGCTCCCGCGATGGCTTCCGTGGCCAGTTGCTGTTCAAGCCCAACGAATCGTTCAACCTGCGCTGGATTGGCGACTACAACGAAGAAGATTCCAGCGCCGGCACCCGTGTGTTGTTCAACACCGGGCCGACCATCAATGGCTTCAATCTCTATCAATCGCGGGCCAATGCCGCTGGCGCGACACTGGTTGACGGCACGCACCGCAAGGTCAACCTGAACAACGACCAGCACGTTACCGTGCATCAGGGCGGTACCTCGGTCGAGGCCAACTGGACGCTGCCAAGCGACTTCACCCTGACCTCCATCAGCTCCTATCGCTGGTGGAATTTCACCCCGCGCAATGATGACGGCCTGAACGTATCCACCTTCTTCAACGCGGGCGTTTCGGTGGAGGATAAGCAGTACTCCCAGGAGTTTCGCCTGGCGTCGCCCTCCGGCGGATTCTTCGATTACGTGCTCGGCGCCTATTACTTCGGCTCCAACCTGGACAACAAGTCGTTCACCTTTTACGGCCCGCAAGCGGACATCTGGAACGGCACGCCCAACGGTGCGCTGAACAACGTCGACAGCGTCGGCAACGGCCATATCGAAACCAACAGCTTCGCGCTTTTCGCCCAAGGCACCTGGCACCTGACTGAGCGCCTTGATTTCACCGCCGGCCTGCGCGGCACCTATGAAGAGAAAAACGCCCAGGTGACCCGTGATGCGCCGGCCGGTGGTGCAGCGGTCACCGGAGCGGCGGCCGCAGCACGACGCGCTCGTGCGGGGGCTTTCGACTCTGGCGATTTGAATCAGTACAGTTCTAGCCCCTCGGGTCTGTTGAACCTCAGCTACCGCCTCACCGACGACCTGCTCACTTACGCCACCTTGTCCCATGGCGAAAAATCCGGCGGCATCAATCTGGCCGTCGGCACGGCGCCGGTGGCCGGTGCCGATTCGCTGTTGATCGGCACCGAGCGCGCCAACAACGCCGAACTCGGTTTCAAGAGCACCCTGTGGGACCGACGCCTGCAACTCAACGCCAACCTGTTCTGGACCCAGGTCAACGGCTATCAGACCAACGCCTTCGACGACGTCAACCGCGTGCAGTTCCTGACCAACGCCGGCTCGGTACGCTCCCGTGGCGTGGAATTCGAAAGCACCTTGCTTGCGTTGCGCGGCCTGACGCTGAACATCAACGGCTCGTACAACGACGTCAGTTACCTCTCGTACAAGAATGCGCCGTGCCCGCCTGAAGTCAGCCTGAGGCCCGGTGCTCCAGCCTCCTGTGACCTGACCGGGCATCAAGTGGTTGGCGCTTCGAAATGGATCGGCAACGCCAACGGCGAATACAAGTGGAACCTGAGCAACGGCTTCGAAGAGTACGTCACTGCCAGCTATGCGTTCCGCTCCAAAGCAGTGGGCACGGTGGAAGATTCCGATTTCGGGCAGATCCCGAGTTATGCGCTGGTCAACCTGTCCACCGGCCTGCGCGGCGACTTCAACCAGGGACAGTGGGACGTTTCGTTGTGGCTGAAAAACGCCTTCGACAAAACCTACTACACGACGCTGTGGACGGCCGCGAATGGTGGGTATGAAGGGCTGCTGGGCACGCCGCGGACGCTGGGTGTGACCGGTCGATATGACTTCTGACGGCGAAAAATCATGCCTCGAATGAATATTTTCAATGCGGGCAAAGCATCGGTTTTTTTCCACTACGCCCGAGCCCTTGAACGGCGGGCTCTGGCGGTGGGTTGATGGCTTGTATATTCGTTTATGATCTAAATATAAGTTTAAACATTACTTTAAGCGCTAAGCGTTCAGGCCAATGATTGCTCTACCAGGACGTCGTCGGGGGATGTTCAGTACGACGTTCCGGTAATCCGCAAAGAGACCGCAGGGAGTTGAACAATGGGCAATGTCCAGACCGCCGTCAGTGCACATGAAGTGCTGTGGCGCCAGGCACCCGGTGGTGAGTTGGTCGACCTCGGCCGACCGCACCGGGTGCCCTTGGGCCAGTTGCGTTTGCAGCGCGCGCCCAAAGGCATCTTGAGTCGACGGGAGACGATCCTGCTCGGTGTGCTGGCGTTGCTGGTGCATGGCGTGGTGATTTATTGGGTCAATCAACAATCGACCCCGGTGCTGCCCATCGTGCCGCCGCAGACTCCGCCGATGACCATTGAGTTCTCGCGTCCGGCACCTGCGGTGGTCGAGCCGCCGCCACCGCAACCTGTCCAGCCAGTGGTCGAGCCGCCACCGCCCGTGGAAGACGAACTGGCCGTGAAGCCGCCGCCACCGAAGCCGGTTCCCAAGCCCAAACCGGTTGCCAAACCGATACCGAAACCGGCGCCCAAGGCGGTTGAGCAACCACCCGCGCCGCCGAAACCGGCAGCGCCCGTAGCGGCCCCTGCGCCACCTGCTCCCCCGGCCCCAGCTCCCGTGACACCCGCTTCAGCGAACGCGGGCTACCTGAAAAACCCGGCGCCGGAGTACCCCTCGCTGGCCCAGCGTCGCGGCTGGGAAGGCACGGTGTTGTTGCGCGTGCATGTGCTGGCCAGCGGCAAGCCCGGCGAGATCCAGATCCAGAAAAGCAGCGGTCGCGATGCACTGGACGAAGCTGCACTGAACGCGGTGAAACGCTGGAGTTTCGTGCCGGCCAGGCAAGGTGATGTCGCCCAGGATGGCTGGGTCAGCGTGCCCATCGATTTCAAGATTCATTAAACCGAAACCAATTTCGCGCGAAACGTTTACACGAGGAATACACCATGACGTTACTGGCATCTCCACTTGAATCCATCGAAAGCGCGGTGATCTGGCTGCTGGTGGTTTTTTCCGTCGCGACCTGGGGTTTGGCATTGCTCAAGGGCGTGCAGTTCGGTCGCCTCAAGGCACAGGATCGAAAGTTTCATCAACAGTTCTGGGCCGCTTCGAGTCTCGATTCGGCGGCGGAACTGAGCGAAATCCGGCCCGGAGCGGCAGCCCGGGTGGCGCAGGCAGGTTATGCCGCGATCCAGGTGGGCGAGACGCCACAGGCGGCGGATTTGAGCCAGGCGATCAATCATCAGGATCGTCTGGAGCGTGCCTTGCGTCAGCAGATCGTGCGCGAGCGCCGGTCGCTGGAAACCGGGTTGGCAGTGCTCGCGAGTATTGGCAGCACCTCGCCGTTCATTGGTTTGTTCGGCACGGTGTGGGGAATCATGGAAGCGTTGAAGGGCATCAGCGCGGCCGGTTCGGCGAGTCTGGAAACGGTCGCCGGGCCGATTGGCGCGGCGCTGGTTGCCACCGGCGTAGGGATCGCCGTCGCGGTACCGGCGGTGCTGGTTTACAACTATTTTTTGCGTCGTTTGAAACTGACGGCGGCGGACCTGGATGACTTCGCCCACGACTTCTACAGCCTGGCGCAGAAGAGTTCGTTCCGCGTGCTGATTCACCCGACGGCACACAAACTGGCGGCCCAGGGCAGCGCACAGAAAGTGAAGGAGGCGTCCTGATATGGCCTTCTCCACGCAAGACACCGATGAGGTGCTCAGCGAGATCAATGTGACGCCGCTGGTGGATGTGATGCTGGTGTTGCTGGTGGTGTTCATCGTCACCGCGCCACTGCTGACCAACGCCATTCCGATCAACCTGCCCAAGACCGAAGCGGTGGCGCCGGTGGAGCAGAAAGACCCGTTGGTGGTGAGCATCGACGGTGCCGGCAAACTGTTTATCAACAAGGACGAGATACAGCCGGACTTGCTGGAGTTCAACCTCAGGTCGGCGAAGGCCAAAGACCCCGAGGTGCGCGTGCAGTTGCAGGCGGACGATGGGGTGAATTACGGCGAGGTGGCCCGGGCCATGGCGTCGATTGAGCGGGCAGGGATTACCAGGCTGTCGGTGATTACTGCGCGTTAACCGATTTTCGATTTTCCGGGGCCGTCTCCTTGGCAGGGTGCGGCCCTTTTTTTTGGACTGGATTTGATCCCTGTGGGAGCGGGCTTGCTCGCGAAAGCGGTGGCTCAGTCGACATGGATGTTGGATGTGCCGGCCTCTTCGCGAGCAAGCCCGCTCCCACATTTAAGTGTGCTGTATATTCAATTATCGTATTAACAAATAGCTTCTTATTCCTTAACGAATATATCTCTCCTCCCTATACTCGTCCGGGAACAGACACGCAGCAGGAGTGTTCCCCATGCGCAACGAATCCATTCGCTACTTGATTGTGCCGGGCTGGCAGGGATCGCCAGAAGATCATTGGCAAAGCCACTGGCAGAACAGTCTGCCGAACAGCGCACGGGTGGAGCAGGCCGACTGGCTGACACCGCGCCGTGAAGACTGGGTCGCGGCGCTGGCCGAGGCGATTGCCGCCGATAGCACACCGGTGATTCTCATTGCCCACAGCCTGGGCTGCATCACTGTCGCCCATTGGGCAGCGACCGCACCCGTGCAGTTTTTGCGTCAAGTGCGTGGTGCCCTGCTGGTCGCACCGGCGGATGTCGAGCGCCCGGCCTGCGCGCCGGCCTTGCGCAACTTCGCGCCGATCCCGACGGATCTGCTGCCCTTTCCGAGCCAGGTCGTCAGCTCCGACAACGACAGTGCCGTCAGTGCGCCGCGAGCCCTGGAGCTGGCGCGCCAATGGGGCGCCGAGGCGGGAATTCTGGCGGGGGCGGGGCATATCAACGTGAAGTCCGGTCACCAGCGCTGGGAGCAGGGTTTTGCCTATCTCTATCGCCTGCAGAACCGTATGGAACACCACGCCCTGCGCCGCGCTTGAACACTTTCTTTATTTAACGCCCCCCGTCTCCCGGCGGTTTGGGCGGGAGTCTGCCATGAGCTTTGAAACCTTCGGTCAGCCGCTGCTGACCTTTCCCGATGCCGAAAAAAGTCCCCTGAGCATCCGCGCCAAGGCGTTGGTGTTTGTCGATCCGCGTTCGCGGAAGTTGCGCGAGGACCTGGAGCAACTGGCCACGCGTTCAGTCTCGGTGCTGATCCGTGGCGAAACCGGGACCGGCAAAGAATTGCTGGCGCGGCATATCCATCGCGCCAGTGATCGCGGCGGGTTGTTCGTCTCGGTCAATTGCGGCGCGATCAGCCCGACCTACGCCGACGCCGAGCTGTTCGGCTATGCGGCGGGCAGCTACAGCGGTTCGGCGAGCAGTCGTGCAGGCTGGTTCGGTTCGGCCAATGGCGGCACGCTATACCTGGACGAAATCGGCGACCTGCCGCTGCCGATCCAGATCAAGCTGCTCGCCGCCCTGGAGAACCACGAAGTCACCCGCGTCGGCGCTCAGCAGCCGAGCCCGGTGGATGTGCGGCTGGTGGCGGCCACCAGCATCGATCTGGCCCAGGCCGTCGCCGCCGGAAAATTCCATGAGCGGCTCTATCACTACCTCAGCGAAGGCCAGCTCGAACTGCCGGCGCTGCGCGAGCGCACGGGCGACATCCTGTCGCTGGCCGAATACTTTCTCGGCATCTACAGCCAACGCCTCGGCCTGCCGGTGCCATTGATCAGCGAAGCGGCGCAACTTGTGCTGGAACGCCACAGTTGGCCGGGCAATACCCGGGAGCTGGAAAACATCATTCACTTTGCGCTGTTGGTGAGCACCGGTGACGAAATTTTGCCGGAGCATTTGAATTTGCCTGATGAAGGTCTGGGAAAGATCGAACGGCAGCTCAAGCAGATTTTTTGCAACGGTTCCGATGCCGAAAAAGACGCCTTGAAACAACTGCTCGCAAACGCCGGATTTCTGTAGGAGCGAGCTTGCTCGCGAGAAACCCAAAGACGCCGTTGGGTATCAGGTTTGCGCGTTTTCGTTCTCGACCATCGTCGGAACGCCACCCGGAGCAAACTCGCTCCTACAGCTGTATGAGCAAAATGGAATATGAAGCTGAATAAACGTTATTGTTCGGGAATAAAAAATCCCGGTATTGTCCGCTTCACGCCAGCGATAGCACTTCACTGGCACTCTCATCTTCAAGCCGTCGCCACAAGCGACTGTGATTTTCGATAAGGACACTGCATGAAAAAGGTTCTGTTGTTCACCGCATTGGCGGCTGCCCTGACCGCGGGCCTGGCCCAGGCTGGCGAAAAACTGGTGGTTGCCGCAACCCCGGTTCCACACGCCGAGATTCTCGAGCTGATCAAGCCAACCCTCGCCAAAGAAGGCGTGGACCTGGAAATCAAAGTTTTCACCGACTACGTTCAGCCGAACGTTCAGGTCGACCAGAAACGTCTGGACGCCAACTACTTCCAGACCCTGCCTTACCTGAAAAGCTTCAACGAAGGCAAAGGCACTCACCTGGAAACCGTGATCGGCGTGCACGTCGAACCGTTCGGCGGCTACTCGAAGAAAGTCAAAACCCTGGCTGAGTTGAAAGACGGCGCGACCATTGCCATCCCGAACGAAGGCAGCAACAGCGGTCGTGCCCTGATCCTGCTGCAGAAAGCCGGCCTGATCGAGTTGAAGGACCCGAAAAACGCTCTGGCCACGCCGAAAGACATCGCCAAGAACCCGCACAACTTCAAGTTCAAGGAGCTTGAGTCCGCGATGTTGCCGCGTGTGCTGGACCAGGTCGACCTGGACATGATCAACACCAACTACGCGCTGGAAGCGGGTCTGAACCCGGCTAAAGATGCCTTGGTGATCGAAGGTGCCGATTCGCCTTACGTGAACTTCCTGGTGGCTCGTCCGGACAACAAGGACAGCGTTGCCATCCAGAAACTGGCCAAAGCCCTGACCAGCCCTGAAGTGAAAGCGTTCATCGAGAAGAAGTACAGCGGCGCGGTATTGCCTGCGTTCTGATTCGCGAAGTAAACCCCTTCAAGGTTTCAAACGCCGACGGCTGATTTAGCGTCGGCGTTTTTTTGAGCGTTCGATTTACCTGTGGCGAGGGAGCTTTTGTGGCGAGGGGGCTTGCCCCCGTTCGAATGCGCAGCATTCGTCCCAAGGTGCGTCATTGAGAATTTGGGAGGTTATTAGGGGCCGCTTCGCAGCCCAACGGGGGCAAGCCCCCTCGCCACAAAGAGCCTGTTGACCCTGGAGTTGCTCAGGCCGGCCCGGCCTTCAACGCCCTGTGCAACGCCATCAATAATTTCAGAATGTCCTGCGGATCCAGCCGTTGCGGCGTTTTTACGTCTGCCATGTTCTCGTCCTTGTGAGGTGTTGGCCGGGAGTCTGGCCAAAAGTGGTACGTCCCTGGAGCTGTGTTTCGAAAAAAAGATCCTTCCTGTGGTGCAAGGGAAAATAGACGTCTTCCATCGTCCCGGCAAATCACCTGCCATTCAATCCGGCCAATACCATGCCGGCTCATCCAGCATGCGCTGGCCCACGATCCCGGTCTGGCCGAGATTTTTTTCCAGCACGATGCAGTTGCATTGCGGATCCTGCTGCAATGCCGAAATCAAGCGCCGGGCATGGGACACCACCCACACCTGACACTGTTCTGATGCACGGATAATCAAACGCGCCAGCGCCGGCAGCAGATCCGGATGCAGACTGGTTTCCGGTTCGTTTAACACCATCAGGGTTGGCGGCCGCGGCGTCAGCAGCGCTGCAACCAGCAGCAAGTAGCGCAATGTTCCGTCCGACAACTCGGCGGCCGACAGCGGCCGCAACAAACCCTCCTGAAAGAACTCGATGGTGAAGCGTCCACCCGGCAGTGGTTCGATGTGCAGTCGCGCGCCGGGAAATGCGTCGCTGATCGCGGCCTGCAACGCCTCGGGATCGCCGATTTCGATGATCGTCTGCAAGGCCGCCGCCAGGTCGCGTCCGTCGTGATGCAGCACCGGCGTGCGGGTGCCCAGTTGTGGTTGACGCGCCGGGGCGTTGGCATCGCTGCGAAAGTGATCGTAAAAGCGCCAGCGACGGATGAACTCGCGCATCTCCAGCACTTCCGGCGAACCGCGCAGGCTACCGACCTGATCGAACAGGCTGTCGAAAGTCGGCGTGTGTTGGGCCAGTACATCCCAGCTGCGATTGGCGCGGGCGCGAATCATTGGGCCGTCACGATCGACCAGTAGACTGGCCGGACGATAGAACGCTCCAGCCCATAGGCATTCGCGCTTGATCTGCGGGTCGAGGCTGAAACGTGACGGTATGGGCAAGCTGTGCCCGGGCAGCATGAAATGGCCATTGGAATCTGGCAGCCCCAGGCTGATCGAGTAGCCAAAATCTTCACCGGCAAAACCCAACCGCAGGCGTTTGACGCCTTGGCGCACCGTGGCTTCGATGGGCACTTCGCCGTTGCGCATGCGCCGGCTGATGGTTTCCGGGCCGGCCCAGAAGGTCGAATCCAGCCCGCCTTCACGGGCCAGGGCATTGACCACACCGCCCTGCGCGGTTTCCGCCAGCAGCCGCAGCGCACGGTAAAGGTTGGATTTGCCGCTGCCATTGGGGCCGGTGATCAGATTCAGCTGGCCCAGCGGGATCACCAGTTTGTTGATCGAGCGGTAATTGGCCACCGCGAGGGTCTTGAGCATGTGGGGTCCTGAAACGGTATCGACGGAGCTCATTGTCAGGCACGCGTAGCCGTCTATGGCAAGCGTTTCAGGCGTTAAGCGTTGCGGTCTGTTTCTTCATAAGGGGGGCGTGCACGGTTGGAATACTGTTCTAAGCTCTCTGTCGAGTTGTCCATAAAAAAGGCCAAGGAGTGTGCATGGCGGTTCCTGGATTGAAAGTCGTAATGGCCTTGAGTGTCGTCACCCTGTTGACCGCTTGCGACGAGAAAAAGCCCGTGCAGGAATACCTGCCACGGGTGTTCGTGCAAGTCGTCAAGCCAGCGGATTACGCGGCCCCGGTTACCCTCACCGGTGATATCCAGGCCCGGGTACAGACAGAGCTGTCTTTCCGCGTGGGTGGCAAGATCATCCAGCGCTCGGTCGACGTCGGTGATCGAGTGACCGCCAAGCAAGTGCTGGCCCGGCTCGACCCCAAGGATTTGCAGACCAACGTCGACTCGGCCCAGGCACAAGTGTTGGCTGAACAGGCGCGAGTGACGCAGAGCGCAGCGGCGTTCGTGCGCCAGCAAAAGCTCTTGCCCAAGGGCTACACCAGCCAGAGCGAATTCGACTCGGCCCAGGCAGCCTTGCGCAGCAGCCAGAGCGCCTTGAGCGCCGCCCAGGCGCAGTTGGCCAACGCCAGGGATCAGTTGAACTATACGGCGCTGATCGCCGATGCGCCGGGGATCATTACCGCGCGTCAGGCGGAAGTCGGCCAGGTGGTTCAGGCGACGATGCCGATCTTCAGCCTGGCCCGGGACGGCGACCGGGATGCGGTGTTCAATGTCTATGAATCGCTGCTGGCCGAGAAGCCGAGGGATGAAACCATTGTCCTGAGCCTGCTCGACAACCCGGCGATCAAAACCACCGGCACCGTGCGCGAAATCACCCCGTCGGTGTCGGCACAATCCGGTACCGTGCAGGTCAAGGTCGGCCTCAACAGCCTGCCCGACGGCATGCAATTGGGCTCGGTGGTGAGTGCCACGGCCAGGGGGTCGGGCAAGTCGGTCATCGAGTTGCCATGGTCGGCGCTGACCAAAAACATCAGTGAACCTGCGGTCTGGATTGTCGATGACAAGGGCAAGGCCCAGTTGCATTCGGTTACTGTCAGCCGCTACCTGACCGGCAAGGTCATCATCAGCGACGGGTTGAAGGGTGGGGAGAAAGTCATTGTCGCGGGCGGACAGTTGTTGCACCCGGACATGGAAGTCGAGATTGCCGAAAACACCTACAAGGATCTGACTTGGGGAGCTAAGCCATGAAGCCTTTATGGGCGTTGTCCATCGGGCTGGTGCTGAGCGCCTGTTCCAAGAGCGAACCGCCGCCGACACCGGTACGGCCTGTGTTGTCGATCAAGATCCAGGCCTTGAGCGAAGAGGACCTGGGCCGCTTCGCCGGCAGCATCCAGGCCCGCTATGAAAGCAATACCGGCTTTCGCGTGGGCGGGCGCATCGCCAGTCGTAACGTCGATGTCGGAGCCGCAGTGGAGAAGGGCACGCTGCTCGCCACCCTCGATCCTTCCGATCAGCAGAACCAGTTGCGTTCGGCCCAGGGCGACCTGTCGAAAATCCAGGCGCAACTGATCAATGCCAAGGCCAGTGCCCAGCGTCAGCAAGCCTTGTTTGATCGCGGGGTCGGTGCGCAAGCGCAACTGGACCAGGCCAATACATACCTGAAAACCACCCAGGCCTCCCTCGATCAGGCCCGGGCGGCCGTCAACCAGAGCAAGGACCAACTGGGCTACACCGAGTTGCGCGCCGACCATAAAGCCGTGGTCACCGCATGGAGCGCCGAGGCCGGGCAAGTGGTAACGGCGGGTCAGCAAGTGGTGACCCTGGCACAACCGGACATCAAGGAAGCGGTGATTGACCTGCCGGATACCCTGGTCGATCAACTGCCCAGCGATGTGGTGTTTCTGGTCGCTGCGCAACTTGATCCGAGCATCAACACCACCGCCGTCATTCGCGAAATCGAACCTCAGGCCCAAAGCGCTACACGCACCCGTCGCGCCCGCCTGTCCCTGGCCGAAACGCCACAGGGTTTTCGCTTGGGTACGGCCATCAGCGTCACCCTGAGCTCGGCAATCAAGCCGCGCATCGAGCTGCCTGTCACCGCGCTGCAAGAGGTCGATGGCAAGCCACGTATCTGGGTGATCGATGCGCAGAGTAAAACCGTCTCCCCCCGTGAAATCCAGGTGATCAGCCGCACCGACAGCACCGTGGTACTGGCCGGCGGCGTGAAGAACGGCGAGCGGGTGGTCAGTGCCGGTGTCAACAGCCTCAAGCCGGGGCAGCAAGTGAAATTCGACGAGGACAGTCAATGAAAGGGCCTTTCAACCTCTCGGAATGGGCCCTCAAGCATCAGTCGTTCATCTGGTATCTGATGTTCGTCGCGTTGCTGATGGGTGTGTTCTCGTATTTCAACCTGGGGCGCGAAGAAGACCCTTCGTTCACCATCAAGACCATGGTGATCCAGAGCAAATGGCCGGGGGCGACCCAGGAGGAAACCCTCAAGCAGATCACCGACCGGATCGAGAAAAAGCTCGAAGAGCTCGACTCCCTCGACTACGTGAAAAGCTACACGCGCCCCGGCGAATCGACGGTGTACGTGTACCTGCGCGACACCACCAGTGCCAAGGACATCCCGGAAATCTGGTACCAGGTGCGTAAAAAGATCAACGACATCAAATACCAGTTCCCGCAGGGCATACAGGGGCCGTCGTTCAACGACGAGTTCGGTGACGTCTTCGGGTCGATCTACGCCTTCACCGCCGACGGCCTGACCCTGCGTCAGTTGCGCGACTACGTGGAACAGGCGCGCATGGAAATTCGTGGCGTGCCGGGCTTGGGCAAGATCGAAATGGTCGGCCAGCAGGACGAAGTGCTGTACCTGAACTTCTCCACGCGCAAACTCGCCGCGCTGGGCATCGATGAGCGTCAGGTGGTGCAGAGCCTGCAATCTCAGAACGCCGTGACCCCGGCGGGTGTCATCGAGGCCGGGCCGGAGCGGATTTCGGTACGCACCTCAGGGAAGTTCGCTTCGGAGAAAGACCTGGCCGAGGTCAATCTCAAGCTCAACGACCGCTACTATCGTCTGGCCGACATTGCCGAAATCAGCCGAGGCTACGTCGATCCGGCCTCGCCGGAATTCCGCTTCAACGGCAAACCGGCCATCGGCCTGGCGATTGCCATGCAGAAGGGTGGCAACGTCCAGGCGTTCGGCAAGGCCTTGCACGCCCGTATTGACCAGTTGACCGCCGACCTGCCGGTGGGCGTTGGCATTTACAACGTGTCCGACCAGGCCGTGGTGGTCGAGGAAGCCGTCGGCGGCTTTACCAGCGCGTTGTTCGAGGCGGTGGTGATCGTGCTGCTGGTCAGCTTCGTCAGCCTTGGCGTGCGCGCCGGACTGGTGGTGGCCTGCTCGATCCCGCTGGTGCTGGCGATGGTGTTCGTGTTCATGGAGTACAGCGGCATCACCATGCAGCGGATTTCCCTGGGCGCACTGATTATCGCCCTCGGCCTGCTGGTGGACGATGCGATGATCACCGTGGAGATGATGGTCACGCGCCTGGAACTGGGCGAGACCAAGGAGCAGGCCGCAACTTTCGCCTACACCTCCACGGCGTTCCCGATGCTCACCGGTACGCTGGTGACGGTAGCGGGCTTCGTGCCGATCGGCTTGAACGCCAGCTCGGCCGGTGAATACACCTACACCCTGTTTGCGGTGATTGCCTGCGCGATGCTGGTGTCATGGGTGGTGGCGGTTCTGTTTGCGCCGGTGATTGGCGTGCACATTCTCAGCACCAAGGTGAAACCCCATGAAGGTGAACCCGGGCGTATCGGCAAGGCCTTCAACGGCGGGCTGCTGTGGTGCATGCGCAATCGCTGGTGGGCCATTGGCATCACCGTGCTGTGCTTTGTGCTGGCGGTGTTCAGCATGCGCTACGTGCAGAACCAGTTCTTCCCGTCTTCGGATCGCCCGGAAATCCTGGTGGACCTGAACCTGCCGCAAAACGCCTCGATCGACGAAACCCGCCGGGCCGTCGATCGCCTCGAAGCCACGCTCAAGGACGATCCGGACATCGTGCGCTGGAGCACTTACATCGGGCAGGGTGCAATCCGTTTTTATCTGCCACTGGACCAGCAACTGCAGAACCCGTTCTATGCGCAGTTGGTGATCGTCAGCAAAGGCCATACCCGTGAAGCCATGATGCAGAAGCTTCGCGAGCGCTTGCGCAACGACTTCGTCGGCATCGGCAGTTATGTCCAGGCACTGGAAATGGGCCCGCCGGTAGGGCGTCCGATCCAGTACCGGATCAGCGGCAAAGACATCGACCAGGTGCGCCGACATGCCATCGACCTGGCCACGGAGCTGGACAAGAACCCGCACATTGGCGAGATCATCTACGACTGGAACGAACCGGGCAAAGTGCTGCGCATCGACATCGCCCAAGACAAGGCGCGGCAGTTGGGGTTGTCTTCCGAGGATGTGGCCAACCTGATGAACGGCATTGTCAGCGGCCAGGCGGTGACCCAGGTCGACGACGACATTTACCTGATCAACGTGGTCGGTCGTGCGGTGGACTCCGAGCGCGGTACGCCGGAAACCCTGCAGAACCTGCAAATCGTCACGCCTGGCGGCACGTCGATTCCACTGCTGGCGTTCGCCACGGTGCGCTACGAACTGGAGCAGCCGCTGGTGTGGCGTCGCGATCGCCTGCCGACTATCACCATCAAGGCGGCGATCCGCGACGAGATCCAGCCGACGGACCTGGTGAAAATCCTCAAACCGTCCATCGAAGCCTTCGCTGCCAAATTGCCGGCGGGCTACAAGGTTGCCACTGGTGGTACGGTGGAGGAAAGCGGCAAGGCCCAGGGACCGATTGCCAAGGTTGTGCCGTTGATGCTGTTCCTGATGGCGACCTTCCTGATGATCCAGTTGCACAGCGTGCAGAAGCTGTTCCTGGTGGCCAGCGTCGCGCCGTTGGGGCTGATCGGCGTGGTGATCGCGCTGGTGCCTACGGGTACGCCCATGGGTTTCGTGGCGATCCTCGGGATTCTCGCGTTGATCGGTATCATCATCCGTAACTCGGTGATCCTGGTGACCCAGATCGAGGAGTACGAACTGAAGGGTTATGCGCCGTGGGATGCGGTGGTGCAGGCCACCGAGCATCGACGTCGGCCGATCCTGCTGACCGCCGCAGCGGCGAGCATGGGGATGATCCCGATTGCCCGGGAAGTGTTCTGGGGCCCGATGGCCTACGCGATGATTGGCGGGATCGTTATCGCCACCTTGCTGACGCTGCTGTTTTTGCCGGCGCTGTATGTGGCCTGGTACAAGATTCGCGAGCCGAAGAAAGAGGTGGCTTAAAAGCGAGCGCTGCGCGCTCATCGCGAGCAAGCTCGCTCCCACAGGAGTACGCGGTCAACTGTGGGAGCGAGCTTGCTCGCGATGGCGTCCGGACTGACTACACAGCTTTACGCCACACACTCGCCAACCAAGGCTGTTGCTCCCGCGGCAGCCCTGCCGGCCGGTAGTAATGCTCAAGCTCCTCAAACCCAGCCTCGGTCAACAATTGCTGCCAGGCTGCCAGGTCGTGATATGCCCCGTAACGCGGCCCGTTCCAGCCTTCCTGATTCTCGCCTCGGGGATTGGAACTGAACAACACCCCACCCGGTTTCAGCGTTCCCCACAACTGCTTCAACACCCGTGGCAACTCCTGACGCGGAACATGAAACAGCACCGCGTTGGCAAAAATTCCGTCGAAGCGCTCGGCCGGCAGATCAAGCTTCAGGAAGTCCTGCTGCCAGACCTC
The DNA here is from genome assembly GCF_059492225.1 of Pseudomonas sp. Pseusp10. Lineage (NCBI taxonomy): Bacteria > Pseudomonadati > Pseudomonadota > Gammaproteobacteria > Pseudomonadales > Pseudomonadaceae > Pseudomonas > Pseudomonas sp. Pseusp10. The sequence continues at coordinate 830,397 of NZ_CP168528.1, forward strand.
GCAACCACTGTCCTCACGGGCCATCTGCGCGAATTTTTCCGAACCGTCGAGGCCGACAGCCTTGTGGCCCATACGGGTGAACGTCTGCAAATCACGACCCGGCCCGCAGCCAAAATCGAGAATGTCGAAAGGCGCATCGCTTTGAATATGCCGCAACAGGGCATCGATATTCTGGCTGACGTCGTGATCGCGCGTGCCTTCACGGAAGTCTTCGGCCACTGCGTTGTAATGGCCCAGGGTGGTGGCGGTGATCTGTTCGAGGTCGTCGGGTGTTTGTTTCATGGTCGGCTGCGCAGGCAATTTGGATTCACCGAATATACGCCATGGCGCCGGGGGCTGCTGCGCAGCCCATCGCGAGCAAGCTCGCTCCTACAGTTGATCCTCAGTGCACACAATATTTGTGCACGGCGCGAATCATTGTAGGAGCGAGCCTGCTCGCGATGACGGTGGCACAGACAGCAAATGACTCAATCCTTTTTCATCCCCAAACACTCAATGGAGTGATCCACCATCGCCTTGGCAATCTCCAGCAAATGCCAGATCGAGTACACCATCGCCCGGTCGGCGCCCTTGAGTTGATCGCCACACTGATACGCCGTGACCGAAGCACAGCGCAGCAGGTCGGCGACATAGAGTTGGGTGTCTTCGAAGCTCACGTCCTTGCTGACGTTGTAGAAGCGCATTTCATCGGGTGGTGCGGGTTGCTTGCCGGTGAGGTGGAAATCGATGGCACGGTAAAGCGCTGAGCGATCCCTGAGCGGGTCATCGGTGGAGGTTTCGGGGGGTGGATCGGGAACGGATTTTTCCATGAGTGTTACTCCTATTGCTGCATGGGAGCCATCACGTATCGCCTACTAAACGATTGGGTGGCGGCTGTACGCAGGTTAGTAGGCCGGTCAATAGGAAAACCGGTGCACCCGAAGGTGCCCCACGCACAGCCACCATATTTTGCATGCGGCAAAACTTGCCGGACATGAGCATGGAATCGCTATGCGCCTATTGTTCCGGGCTACTAAACCCGATCACTGATGAGCAGTGACGGGCCGAGACTAGCCACGGAAATTGGCAGGCGCAAGCGAGCGAAATGATCTAGGAAACGTCCTGCAAAGGAAAGGGAACGGGCCGTCGGAAACACTGATTTCTTTGTACGAAATATCGCCAGGATCGCCACTCGTGTAGGAGCGAGCTTGCTCGCGAAAAACCTGAGGGCGCCGTGGGGAATCAGGTTTCCCGCGTTATCGTTGACCTCCATCGCGAGCAAGCTCGCTCCTACACGAGGCCCCGCGCCAACCGATCCCCGCCCACTGATATCTATTCGGCGCGATCCATTGTGGGAGCGAGCTTGCTCCGGGCGGCGTTCCGACGATGGCTATTTCACAGGCACCGACCTGTTACTTCTTACAGTTTCGGTCCGGCCAAAAGAAGCTCAGTCTGTCCTGAGTCAAAGCGAAGGGCCGTCAATGCAATGGACGCTTATCACCACACCGCGACACCAACACTGTCGGTCATCGATCCACGCGCCCTGACGGTTCGCAGCGTGGGTTACTGCCGTCATCTCGACAGCCCGGAGATTGACCCACGCATCACCCGGCAACGCTTCGACGCGGCAGGTCACTTGATCGAGTCGTGGGATCCACGGTTGTGGGGCACGGCCTCGAAGCCGAACTTGACCACGATCTACGGCTTGAGCGGCCAACCGTTGCTGACAGACAGCGTCGATGCCGGGCGGCAGTCGAGTTTGCTAGATCAGGCCGGTTCGCCCTGTTCGTTTTGGGATGCACGAGGCAGTCAGCGTCAAACGGTGTTCGACGAACAACAGCGACCGATCACCGTCACGGAACAGGCTGCGGGAGAACGACCTTGTGTGGTGGAGCGCTTGACCTATGGTGGCTCTGCCCCCGTGTTCGCAGTGCACAACCAATGCGGACAATTGATCCGCCATGACCATCCGGCCGGCACCCAAATCTTCCCCGCTTATGGACTTTCGGGTGCCGTGCTGATTGAAGAACAACGTTTCCTCGCTGACCTCGAAACTCCCGATTGGCCCTTGGACACTGATGAGCGCGAGACGTGGCTGGAAGATCAGTCATTTCTCACCCGTTACACCTTCAATCCCGGCGGAGGGCTTCAGCGACAAATTGATGCGATGGGTAACGTTCGCGCCTTTGGCTACGACGTGGCGGGCAAATTGAGTGAGGCCTGGCTGCACATGGCCGGTGAGGACAAGCGACCGCAACGGCTGGTCAGCGCGATCCGCTACAACGCCCAGGATCAGGTCGAACTCGAAACCGCCGGCAATGGTGTAGTGACCCGCGCCGAGTACGCTGCCGATGACGGTCGGCTGATCCGGCTGGTGGCGGCAGTCGGCAGTCAGAAACCGGTGCAGGACCTGACCTACATCTACGACGCGGCGGGCAACATCGTCGAGTTACATGACAGTTCTCAATCCGTGACCCATTTCAACAACCAGCGCATCGACCCGATCAATCGCTACCGCTACGACAGCCTGTACCAATTGGTCGAAACCCAAGGCTGGGAGGTCAGCCAGCCGAGCCATGGGCCGAAGCTGCCGGCACTGTTGCCCACACCGCTGGACCCCAACCAACGGCGCAATTACACCCAACGTTTCGAATACGACCGGGCCGGGAATCTGATCACCCGTCACCACAGCGGCGCGCCGGGTTTCTCGATGTTCACCTCGGCGCTGAGTAACCGCAGTCTCGCGCAACGTGACGATGGTTCGCTGCCGGGAGAGGGTGATATTGCATTGGGTTTCGATGCCTGTGGCAATCAACGGGAACTGCAACGTGGTCAAGTCCTGACCTGGGACAGTCGCAATCAATTGCACCAAGTCACGTTGGTCAAACGCGAAACCGACCCCGACGACTACGAGTGCTACCGCTACGACCGCCCCGGCCATCGCTTGCGCAAAATGGGATTCGCCCAAGGCAGCGGCCGCACCCTGCGCACCGAGGTCCGTTACCTCCCCGGACTGGAAATCCACCGCCAGGCCGATGGCGAAGAGCACTACGTCGTCAGCATCGAAGCCGGACGCAGCGCTGTTCGGGCATTGCATTGGCCCGAAGGTGTTCACGACGATCAACTACGCTACAGCCTCAGCGATCACCTCGGTTCCAGCACCCTGGAACTGGATGATGAGGCGGGTGTGCTGACTCAGGAGCACTATTATCCGTTCGGGGGTACAGCCAGTTGGGCAGGCAAAAATGCCTTGGTGGCGAAGTACAAGACTATTCGGTATTCGGGCAAGGAACGGGATGCGACTGGGCTTTATTACTACGGGTATCGGTATTACGCGCCGTGGTTGCAGCGATGGATCAGCCCGGATCCACTAAAGACATTTGATGGTTTAAATGTATATATATTTGTCGGTTCAAATTCGCTTAATTATTTGGATGTATCCGGGTTGGTAGGTGAGCGCGCAGTAGCCTCGCATCTGGATATTGATATGGATTACATTATTAGTAATGATGCATATTTTGAATATTCAAATTTTAGTCAGTCTGATCGGAGTTCATCTGCTGGCATCGAAACGTTGGATGCTAGACCTGGGGTACTTTGGGGTGATCAGGATCAGTACTTAGAGAATGCATGGGGCTCTTATGCTTATACCCCGCCAAGATCCTATTACGATCCGGAAAGTTTTGAACGCGCCAAACTAAAGCTTCAGGATGGTACCGGTCCTATAATCATTACCACAATGTTTGAGCATGTACATGATCCAATGAATCCTTACAAAATCAGCTCCAAGCACTGGAATGGTATAGATGAGTTCTCAAATACTTTTTTTCCTGAAGTATGGAAGCTCCAATCTAATTTTAAGCTGAGCAAAACCAAGGATTATTTTGCGAGCCAAGTAGTCAGTTATCAGTATGAGCAGATATCAAAGAAAATGGGTTTTTTCGGGGTTTTACCTTCTGTTGTAGAAAACCAATTTGTGATGAATAAACAAACATTAGAGGCGACAGTAGAACTCCAAACATTATCGCCTGAGATGTTACGTGTATTCCTCAATATGACACCCATAGGTAAAGGGACACAAATTGCATTGAAGGAATTCCAAATGGAGGCGCAATGGGTCCACCGTCAACCAGATCCGATTTTTCATCCAATTGTTGCTCACTTTTCTGTCGGGGTTATTCCGCGACGAAATGTAGTGACTTAACGCTTATTCAACCCCCGAGCCAACCGATCCCCGCCCAACTGAATCACTGCCACCAATGCCACCAGCAGCACAATCACCGTCAGCATGATCTGGCTATCAAAGCGCTGATAGCCATACCGATAGGCAATGTCCCCCAACCCGCCCGCACCAATCGCCCCGGCCATGGCGGAAGAGTTGATCATCGTCACCAGGGTAATGGTGAACCCACCGACAATCCCAGGCAGCGCTTCAGGCAACAACACATGCCAAACGATGTGCCAACGCCGGCAACCCATCGCCTGCGCCGCTTCGATCAATCCATGGTCGACCTCGCGCAAACTGACTTCGGCAATGCGCGCAAAGAACGGCGTGGCCGCGATGGTCAACGGCACCACGGCCGCCCATACGCCATACGTAGTGCCGACGATGAGCCGGGTGAACGGAATCAGCGCCACCATCAAAATCAGAAACGGAATCGAGCGAAACAGGTTCACGAACCCGCCCAGTGCGCGGTTCAGCGCTGGCGCTTCGTAGATGCCGCCCTTGGAGCTGGTGACCAGGATCACCGCCAGCGGAATGCCCGCCAACAGCGCGATCAACGACGACACGCCGACCATCAGGAACGTGTCGATGAAACCCTGCAGCAAGCGATCAAACCACATAGCCCAGTACCTCCACCTGTTGCGCCCAATGGCCGGCGCGCTGACGCAATTCTTCGGCATCGAGTGGGGAGTCCGTCACCGCCAGCAGCAGTTGCCCGAGGGCATGGCCCTGAATCCGTTCCACGCCACCTTGCAGCAATCGCACGCGGCCTCCGAGGGCGCTGAACAGTGCCGCCAGGTCCGGTTCCTCGCGTTGGCTGCCGGTGAACTGCAAGCGCAGGACTACGGCTGCATCTGAGGCGTTCGATTGCGGCTGCAAACGGCTTTGCAGTTCTTCCGGCAATGCGTGTTGCAACGGCGCCAGCAACGTCTTGCTGACCTCATGTTGTGGATTGCCGAAGACTTCCCACACCGGCCCCTGCTCGACGATGCGCCCGTGTTCGAGGACGACTACGCGATCACAGATCTCGCGGATCACCGCCATCTCGTGGGTGATCAGCACAATGGTCAGGCCCAGGCGCTGATTGATCTCGCGCAGCAGGCCGAGAATTGATTGCGTGGTCTCCGGATCCAGTGCCGAGGTGGCTTCGTCGCACAGCAGAATTTGCGGGTCATGCACCAGCGCCCGGGCAATGCCCACGCGCTGTTTCTGCCCGCCGGACAACTGCGCCGGGTAAGCCTTGTGTTTAGCCTGCAAGCCGACCAGTTCCAGCAGTTCGCGGACTTTTCGCTCGCGTTTTTCCTTGGGCACACCGGCGACTTTCAGCGGCAGCTCGACGTTCTGCCAAACGGTCTTGGCCGACATCAGGTTGAAGTGCTGGAAGATCATGCCGATGCGCCGACGCAGCGTCACCAGGCGGTCCTCATCGAACTCGCCGATGTCGACCTGATCGATCAGCACCCGACCGCTGCTCGGTTGTTCCAGACGATTGATGGTGCGGATCAGCGACGACTTGCCGGCGCCGCTGCGACCGATGATGCCGAACACTTCGCCGCGCTGGATCGCCAGGTCGATGCCGTGCAATGCGGCCACCGGGCCTTGCTGGCCGTTGTAGGTTTTGCCCAGGCCGATGAAGCGGACGTGGGCATGGTTGAGTTCGGGATGCAGCTCAGTGCGCTCGGCGCTTTGCGGCTCTGGAATCTCCAGTCGCCGTTGGATGGCGGCAGTCATGCTCAGCTTTCCCAGCCGGCTTGATAGAGCTTGCCGTGGGCCTTATCCAGTGCGGCGCGCACAGCGGGTGAGTGCTGGTAGATGTCGACGAACTTGATCAGGCGCGGGTCGGTTTTGCTCTTCGGCTGGATCACGAATTGAATCACGTACTCCTTGTGATCGAGGCCGTCGAACAGCAGTGCGGAGCCCGCATCGAAGGTTTTCGACAAGCGAATGTAGGCCGGGTAGCCCTGTACCAGATCGGCATCGTCATAGGCACGTACCAGTTGCACGGCTTCGACTTGCAGGATCTTGATGTGCTTCGGGTTAGCCACGATGTCTTCTTCGGTGGCCTTGTAGCCGACGCCGGGCTTGAGGGTGATCAGGCCGGCCTTGGCCAGCAGTTGCAAGCCTCGACCGCTGTTGATCGGGTCGTTGGCGATGGCCACGCTGGCGCCTTGCGGCAGTTCGTCGAAGCTTTTGTATTTCTTCGAGTAGAGGCCGACGTTGTTGATGATGCCCGGTGCGAACGGCACCAGGTCGAAACCCGAGGCAGCCTTGGCGTTTTCCAGGAACGGGATGTGCTGGAAGTAGTTCACGTCGATGTCGCCGGCGGCGAGGCTGACGTTTGGTGCGATCCAGTCGCTGAACTCTACCAGTTCGACTTTCAGGCCTTGTTTGTTGGCTTCTTCGGCGGCCGCTTCAAGGGGAATGGCGAAAGCGGCGGTGGTGCCGATTTTCAGCGGCGTGTCGGCGGCGAAGGTCACCGAGCTGAACAGGCCGAGGGCCAGGGCCAGTGCTTTGACTGGGTGAGAGAGGTAGTGCTTTTTCATGATGAGTTATCCAGTCAGTGCATTAAGTTTGTGGTGTCTGTTCGGGCCTCATCGCGAGCAAGCTCGCTCCCACAGGGGAATGCATTCCAAATGTGGGAGCGAGCTTGCTCGCGATGCTTTTAGCGTCGGAAAGTCGAACCGATGTGTTGCTCAGGCAAAAACGCCTCTTCACGAAACAGCTTCTGACGCAAAGTGCCGTTGTCATAAGCGGTCTTGTACGACCCACGGCGCTGCAACTCGGGGATCACCAGCTCGATGAAATCCTCATAGCTTTCCGGCGTGACGATGCGGGTCAGGTTGAAGCCATCCAGCCCGGTTTCGGCGATCCAGGATTCCAGCTCATCCGCCACTTGCTGCGGTGAGCCGACCACGGTGATGTAGCGACCGCCGAGGGCGTGTTGTTCCAGCAATTTGCGCCGGGTCCAGTCGTTGTTCTGCAGGTGTTTGGTGGCGGACTGGATCGCGTTGCTCTTCACGTACTGGATTGGCTCGTCGATCTCGTATTGGGAAAAGTCGATCCCGGTGGACGCCGAAAAGTGCGCCACGCCGGCTTCGGCACTGGCGTAGCTCAGGTATTCGGCGTGCTTGGTCCAGGCCAGCTCTTCGGTGGCGCCAACGATCACGTTCAGGCCCATGAACACCTTGATGTCCTCGGGATTGCGCCCGGCTTCGACGGCGCTGGCGCGCACCTTGTCCACCTGCGCCTTGGTCGATGCCTTGGTCTGGCCACTGATGAACACACACTCGGCATGCCGCCCGGCGAACAGCAAGCCGCGATCCGAACTGCCAGCCTGGAACAGCACCGGCGTGCGCTGCGGCGAGGGTTCACAGAGGTGATAACCCTCGACCTGATAGAACTCGCCCTTGTGCTCGACCTTGTGCACTTTCTCAGGCGAAGCGTAGATCCGCTGCTGCGGGTCGTTCAGCACCGCGCCGTTTTCCCAACTGCCTTCCCAGAGTTTGTAGAGCACCTCCAGGTACTCGTCGGCCTGGTCATAGCGGCGGTCATGCTCGACCTGTTCGCTCAGGCCCATGGCCTTGGCGGCGCTGTCCAGGTAGCCGGTGACGATGTTCCAGCCGACCCGGCCACGGCTGAGGTGATCCAGCGTCGACAGGCGTCTGGCGAACAGGTACGGCGTTTCGTAGGTGAGGTTGGCGGTCAGGCCGAAACCGAGGTTTTTTGTCACCGCCGCCATGGCCGAGACCAGCAACAACGGGTCGTTGACCGGCAGCTGGATCGACTCTTTCAGCGGCACATCCACCGAGTTCTGGTAGACGTCGTAGACCCCGACGATGTCGGCGATGAACAGGCCGTCGAACAGCCCGCGCTCGAGCAATTGCGCCAGTTCGGTCCAGTATTCGAGGGTGTTGTAGCGGGTTGACGTGTCGCGCGGGTGCGTCCACAGACCATGGTTGATGTGCCCGATGCAGTTCATGTTGAAGGCATTGAGCAGGATCTTCTTTTTAGCCATTCAGATGGTCCCCCGCAGTGGCGGGTTTTCATCGTTGAGGTAGTAATTGCCAACGGCGTGGTACTTCCAGCGCACCGGATCGTGCAGGGTGTGCACCCGGGCGTTGCGCCAGTGGCGGTCGAGACCGTGTTCGATCAAGGTCGCCTGGCTGCCGGCCAGTTCGAACAGCCTGCTGCCGGCGGCCAGTGAGATTTCGGTGCTGAGGGCGCGGGCTTCGGCGACGGCAATCGATGCGCCAGCGACGGTCTCGGCATTTGTGTCGGCCTGGGCCTTGTCGAGGTATTCACCGGCACGCTCCAGCAGCGCCTCGGCGGCGTGCAGGCGAATGCTCAGGTGGCCGAAGCTCTTGAGGGTCAGCGGATCGTCCGTGGCTTTTTCGTGGGTGGCGTCGATCCACGGCCGGGTTTTCGTGCGTACGAAGTGCAGTGCATCTTCATAAGCGGCGCGGGCGATGCCGGTGTCGATGGCGGCATGAAGAATCTGCGCCAGCGGGCCGATCGGGGTCGGGCGCTCGAATGCGCTTTGAAACGGGATGACATCTTCGGCAGCGACGTAGACATCTTCGAACACCACCGAACCGCTGCCGGTGGTGCGTTGGCCGAAGCCGCTCCAGTCGTCGATCACTGTCAGGCCTTTACTGTTGCGCGGGACGAACGCCAGTTGCTGCACGCCGTTTTCATCCACCACCGAGGTGGGAATGCGCTGGGCGTAAATCGCGCCCGTGGCGTAGAACTTGCGACCATTGATGCGATATCCGCTGCCATCGCGAGTCAGGCTTGTGACGCGGTCGTGTGCGGTTTTGGTTCCGAGCTCGGCCAACGCATTGCCGAAGCGCTGGCCGGCCAGCACTTCGGTATAAAGACGTTTTTTCTGCTCGTGGCTGCCGTTCACGCGCAGCACTTCGAGGGCGTAAAAATGGTTCTGCGGAATCTGTCCCAGCGAGCCGTCGGCCTGGGCGATCAGAGCGATGACCTTGGCCAGGGTGACGTTGGAAACACCGGCGCCGCCATATTCCTCTGGCACGCTGATGCCCCAAAGGCCCGAGCGGGAAAACACTTCCAGTTCCGGGTGTGGCAAGCGGCGCTCGCGGTCGCGCAGGGCGCTGTCGCGTCTGAAGTCTTCGGCCAGATCGCTGGCAATGATCAGTGCTTGTTCATCGCTGGTAATGACCGCGACGTGGTGAGAAATGCTCATGTGCTTCTCCAGATGTCTGGTCGTTAAATCCAGGAATGGCGATTAGGCAGCGTGCCGTTGAGGCGATAGGCGCCAACGGCGTGATATTTCCAGCGCACCGGATCGTGCAGCGTGTGCACCCGGGCGTTGCGCCAGTGGCGGTCGAGGTTGAATTCGGCGAGGGTCGCGCGGCTGCCGGCCAGTTCGAACAGCTTTTCGCTGGCCAGCAACGAAATCTCGGTGGTCAGCACTTTGGCTTCGGCCACGGCAATCGAGGCGCGGGCGGCGGACTCGGCGGTGAGCGGTGCGGCGCTGACTTCATCAAGCACTTGCCCGGCTTTGCGCAGCAGCGCTTCGGCGGCGTGCAGTTCGATTTTCAACTTGCCGATGTCGGCGATCACATACAGGTCATCGCTGGCCCGTTCGACCTTGGCGTCGATCCACGGCCGGGCGCGGGTTTTCACGAAGTCGATGGCGTCGTCGATGGCGCCTCGGGCGATACCGGCGTCGATAGCCGCTTGAATCAGTTGGGAGACGGCACCCTGGATGTTTGGCGTGTCGTTGATCCGCCAGTTATCCACAACCAGGTCGGGATCGACCTGCACGTTATTGAGCAAAAGGGTGCCGCTGGCGGTGGTGCGCTGACCGAAACCCGACCAGTCATCGACAATGCGCAAACCCGGTGTGCCGCGACGGATGAACGCCAGCACTTGTTTGCCGTCGTCGTTCAATGCCTTGACCGCGACCCAATGGGCGAACAGTGCACCGGTGGAATAGAACTTCTGGCCGTTGAGGACGCCGTCAGCGGTGAGGCGTGCCTTCAGTTCAAGGGTGTTTTTGGTGCCACGTTCCGGCCCGGCATTGCCGATGCGCCAGCCATCCAGGACGTTTTTGAACAGTTGTCTTTTCTGCGCTTCGGTAGCGCTGCCGAGGATCAGGTTAAGAATGCCGAACTGGTTTTGCGGGATCTGCCCAAGCGCCGGGTCGGCGGCGGAAATGATCGCGAAGACCTCGGCCAGGGTAACGAACGAAACCTGCGGGCCACCGTACTCGCGGGGGATGGAAATGCTGCCCAGGCCGCTACGGGTGAACTGTTCGATTTCAGACCATGGGAGCTTGCGCTGCTGGTCACGTTTGGCCGCTTGCAGGCGCGCGACTTGCGCCAGTTCGTGGGCCGCCTTGATGGCTTGAGCATCGTTGCGCAAGACTTGTGCGGGCAACAACAACGGGGCGATGTCCAGGTCACTCTGGACGATTGCGTCTGCCAGACTGGACATCAGTGCCACTCCTTGGCTGCACGCAATGCCCTGGCGATCTGCACTGGGGTGATTGTGTTCCGGACCATACCTACCTCACATCTTATGGAAGCGCCGCAGAAGGCGGCGAACGAAAACAAGGATGTCCGGTGGTCCGGTTCATATACCCTAAACGTGTATAAATATTTTATGAACTAACTTTTAGGAATATGAATAGAAGGATGATTCAGCTGGTGTGCACTGACCCCTGTCTTCATTGCTTGCGGGACTCGGCAGCCTTGAGCACTTTTTTCGGGGGGACTTTCAGATAAGGATTGGCACAACCAATCTTCAGGGTGCGGGCCGGTGCCCAGCGGGAGTTGTTGCCCACCCTGTCGAGAATGCAGTACGTCACTTCCAGCCGCAGATCTTCGCCGGCTTCGAGGATGATGGCCGGCGGTATCCAGACCTGGATCGGCTGGCCCACATCGGCGGACTTGAGCCGTGGCAGATCCATGCGCACATCGCCCCAGCGCAGGGTGATTTCGTCGTCGACGGCCATGTTCAGGTATGGCTCGATAGTCAAGGGAACACCGCGTTTGACCTGATTCGGATTGACCCCCTGACGGCGAATCGCCTCGGGAATGCTCACCGGTGCCAGGCACTGGTTTTCATCGCCGCACAGCGCCGAAGGTTGGCCGCCTGGACAGTCGAGTTTGATCTGCACGTTGCGGCTGACCGATACCGCCGGGCCCCGGCCAATTTGCATGACCCGGTAATGAATGCGCGAAGTACCGTTGGCGATAAAACTTTCAGGCACCCGCAACTGCACCGGTTGGCCGACATCGCTGGCCGTCAGCACGCGGGAGGCCACGTAGCAGTTGTCCCAGAACAGTTCAATCAGGTCACCTGCGTCCATGGCGGGGTAGGGCGCCACATCGATCAGCAGGTGCGCCGCGCAAGTGACGTTGATGCCAGTCTTGTTGGATTGCGCCAGGGTCGGGGCCGCAAGCCCGGATTTGTTCGAGGTGCTTTTCATGAAGTCTCCTTGAAGTCTTGCAACGAAGTCCGTTTCTGGAAAGTCAAAAACTAAATATCGAACAGCAAAACCTTTCATTACTTTGAATTGAAATAATGATTTGAGCGTGGTGAGTGTCGCTGGTTGGAGACTAGATAAGAGTTCTGGATAACCAGTGTCAATAAGATTTGTTAGTTGTGGCTGATGTTTGATGCTATTCAGAAAACTCCTACGGTGACAAGTAAGTAAACCCTGTCGCCGTGTCGACTTTATCTGCTGAATGCCTTGTTATGCGGACGTTTGGTGGCAGGTGGCCGGTCATTCCATGCGGTAGGTGACCGAATGGAGTCACTCGACTGAATTGTTGCGAAGCATATATATGTACCGCACGCGACTACAAAAAAGGCATGTCGAACATATAAGTTTAGTTTGATATTGTTGGGGTGGTTTTTTTGAATGGGGTGTCACTTCCATCCGTGGAAGTTGACCGTTGTTGCGCAGGTTATTAGTTGTGAGCGTTATTCAGGAACTTGCTGAGAAACTGCTTTGTCCGCTCTTCTTTCGGGTTGGCAAACAACGCCTTCGCTTCGCCTTGCTCGACGATCACGCCCTTGTCGAAAAACACCACCCGGTTGGCCACGTCCCGGGCAAATCCCATTTCGTGGGTGACGATCACCATGGTGCGCTTCTCTTCGGCCAGGCCGCGGATAGTCGCTAGCACCTCGCCCACCAGTTCCGGGTCGAGGGCCGAGGTCGGCTCATCGAACAGGATCACTTCCGGCTCCATCGCCAGCGCCCGGGCAATCGCCACGCGCTGCTGCTGACCACCGGAGAGGCGACGCGGGTAAGCGTCCTCCTTGCCCGCCAGACCAACCTTGGCCAAGAGCTTTTTACCCAGGGCAACGGCGTCGGCGTGCGGGATCTTCTTCACGATGATCGGGCCTTCGATGACGTTTTCCAGGGCGGTGCGATGGGGGAACAGGTTGAAGTTCTGGAACACGAAACCTACGTGCTGGCGCAAACGCCGCACCAGGCTCTGCTGCTGGTTCAGGGGACGGCTGGTATCGACCTCGATATCACCGACCTTGATCCGGCCGCTGGTGGGTTCTTCCAGAAAATTCAGGCAGCGCAGGAAGGTGGTCTTGCCCGAACCGCTAGGGCCGATGATTGCCACCACCTCGCCTTCCTTGACCTCAAGATCGATGCCGTTGAGCACGACTTGACCCTTGAACTGCTTTGTCAGTTTTTCCACGACAATCATCGGGTCAGGACTCCTGGTCGTGCCGATTGACCCGCGCTTCCAACTGGTTCTGCAGGTGCGACAGCACCGTGGCCAGGACCCAGTAGATCAGTGCGGCGGCAAGATACATGGTGAAGATTTCGAAAGTACGGGCGGTGATCAGTTGTGCCTGACGGAACAGTTCCGGTACCTGGATGGTGGCGGCCAGCGCAGTGTCCTTGACCAGCGAAATGAAGCTGTTGCCCAGCGGCGGCAAAGCCGTGCGCATCGCTTGCGGCAGGATGGCCCGGCGCAGGGTCTGCGCGCGGGTCATGCCGATACTGGCAGCCGCTTCCCACTGGCCGCGCTCGATGGAGCTGATCGCGGCACGCAGGATTTCGCAGGCGTAGGCGGCCATGTTCAGCGAGAAGCCGATCAGGGCTGCCGGCAGTGGATCAAGTTCCAGACCCAATTGCGGCAAGCCGTAATAGATCACGAACAGTTGCACCAGCAACGGCGTGCCGCGAAAGAACGAAACGTAGATGCGGGCGATCCAGCTCACCAGTTTGAAGCGCGACAGACGCATCAGCGCCAGGCCGAATCCCATCACCAGGCCGAAGAACATCCCGCCCAGGCTGAGGATCACCGTGTAGTACGCGCCCTTGAGCAGGAAGGGCACGGAGTCCAGTGCGAGTTGGAAAGCTTCTTCCATTATTGAGTGACGTCAGCGTTGAAGTATTTTTCCGAGAGCTTTTTCAGGGTGCCATCGGCGCGCAGCTTGTCGATTGCCTTGTTCACCGCGGCCAGCAGTTCAGGCTCGCCTTTGCGCAGGGCAATGCCGGCTTCCTGACGGGAGAACGCGTCACCGGCGGCGGTGGTGTCCTTGGCCTTCTTGGCGTATTCCAGTGCGGCCAGGCGGTCGATCAGAATGGCGTCGATACGACCGACACGCAGGTCCTGGAACTTGGTCGGATCATCTTCGTAGGTGCGGATGTCAGCCTTAGGCACGTTCTCTTTCACCCACTGCTCGTAGTTGGTGCCCAGGCCTACGCCGACTTTCTTGCCGGCCAGATCGGCGGCGGTCTTGATGGTGTCTTTGTTTTTAGTCAGGGTCAGCGCCTGAATCCCGGAAACGGTGTAAGGCGTGGAGAAGTCGTACTTCTTCTTGCGCTCTTCGGTGATGGTCACCTGGTTGATGACCGCGTCCAGACGCTTGGATTCCAGCGCCGCGAGGATGCCGTCCCATTTGGTTGGTTGCAGTTTGACTTTGACACCCAGCTCTTTGGCCAGGGCTTCGGAGAACTCGACTTCGAAGCCGGCCAGTTTGCCGTCGGCGTCGACGAAACTGAACGGTGGGTAAGTGCCTTCCAGGCCAACGTTGATCACGCCGGCGTCTTTGATTTTTTGCAGTTGCTCACCGGCAACGGCTTGGCCAATCAGGCCAGCGCTCAGAGCCAGGCCCAGCGAGCCCACCAGCAGATTGCGACGTAGTGCGGAAAAATTCATGACAAGCCCCTGTGTTTTCTTATGGAAGACGCTTTTGCGAAAATTTGGCGAAATCGGGAGTTAAGCGACAGCGCTATCCTGCCTTAAAGCAGCGTATGCGTCTCTCGGGAAATTCGCCTGTAGCATGACTATATGATGGCGTTTTTAGATTGGAAAATAATAGTTATTCTTCTGCTTATTTCATTTTGGAATAGCTTACGTTTTGACTGTAGGAGCGAGCCTGCTCGCGATGGTCGTCAACGATAACGCTGGCAACCTGACACCCCGCGGTGCCCTGTCGTCCATCGCGAGCAAGCTCGCTCCTACAGATAATCCTTGTAGGCAAACAGCGCCGGAGCCCCGCCGGTGTGCAGAAAGATAATCGGGCCGTCGTCGAAACGCTGACGACCAATCCCGTCGAGCAACCCGGCCATGGCCTTGCCAGTGTAGACCGGGTCCAGCAGCAAGCCTTCCTGACTCGCCAGCAGCTTCACCGCCGCCAGTGTGCCGGCATTCGGCTCGCCATAACGCGGGGCGAAGTATTCGTCCCACAACTCGACCTTGAAAGCGTCCGGCAGGTCCACGCCCAGCAGCTCGGCAGTGCGTTCGGCCAGGCCTTGAACCTTTGGCCGCTGATCTTCATCGCTGCGCGAAACCGTCACGCCGATCACTGGCAGATCCGGCAGTGCTTCACTCAATGCCAGTGCCAGGCCGCTGTGAGTGCCGGCGCTGCCCGAGGCCAAAACCACGGCGGAGAAGGCCAGGCCGGTGTCCTTGATCTGTTCGGCCAGTTCCAGCCCTGCACGCACGTAACCCAGAGCACCCAAGGCATTGGAGCCACCGATCGGCACCAGGTACGGCTTCTTGCCGTTGCTGCGCAGTCGGCCGGCCAGGGCTTGCAGTTGCTCGTCGGCGTTATCGAGGTTTTCCACCAGTTCGACCTTGGCATCGAACAGGTCGAGCAGCAGGCGGTTGCCATTGCCGGTGTAATTGCTGTCATCGGTGCCGAGGGGGTTTTCCAGAAGGGCTACGCAGCCCAGACCCAGTTTCGCCGCAATGGCAGCCGTCTGGCGCACGTGGTTCGATTGCAGCGCCCCCGCCGTGATCAAGGTGTCGGCGCCCTGGGCCAAGGCATCGGCGGCCAGGTATTCGAGTTTACGCAGCTTGTTGCCGCCCATCGCCAGCGGCGTCAGGTCATCGCGTTTGACGTACACGTCGCGACCCAGCCAGGTCGACAGGCGTTCGAGTTTTTCCAGGGCGGTGGGCTGACCGAGCAGGTCGAGGCGGTTAAAGCGGGCGAGCTGTTGTTTGATCATGGGTCCGTACTGGCCGTTGAAGGTCTCAGGACTATAGGCACGCCCAAAAGCCTGGGCAACCGCCAATCGCTTATAGCCAATCGTACTGAGCACAGCACTATTGGTTCTTAATTTGCCTTGCAACCCTTGCCGTAAAGTAATTGCCGTCAGTGCGGCCAGACAGTCCGGTCGCCCGTGAGGAGTTTTTACCGTGAGTGAGCGTTCCAGCCATTGGCAATTGCAGACCATCGTCAGCCAGCTGCGCACCGCGCGTGAGCAATGGCGAGCGCAAAATGGCCGGGCCAGTACCGAGCAGGGCGGTCGCGAGCTGCCCTCCCGTGCGGCCATGGCGGAGATTCTCGAAGCCCTGTGCGGGGCATTGTTCCCGATGCGCCTGGGGCCGGTGGACCTGCGCGAAGAGAGCGAAGACTTCTACGTCGGTCACACGCTGGATGTGGCGTTGAATGCGCTGTTGGCCCAGGCGCGGCTCGAATTGCGCTACGCCGCGCGCCACAGTGCCCAGGCCGATACCGAGGTCGAAGCCAAAACCATCCAGATCATTCAGGACTTCGCCCTCGCCCTGCCGGGGTTGCGCAGCCTGTTGGACACCGACGTGCTGGCGGCCTACCACGGCGACCCGGCCGCGCGCAGTGTCGATGAAGTGTTGTTGTGCTACCCGGGGATTCTGGCGGTGATTCATCATCGTCTGGCTCACCATTTGTACCGTGCCGGGCTGCCGTTGCTGGCGCGTATCAGCGCAGAAATCGCCCACTCGGCCACGGGTATCGACATTCACCCCGGCGCGCAGATCGGTCGCAGTTTCTTCATCGACCATGGTACTGGCGTGGTGATTGGCGAGACGGCGATCATCGGCGAGCGCGTGCGGATTTATCAGGCCGTGACGTTGGGCGCCAAGCGCTTCCCGGCAGACGAAGACGGTCAGTTGCAGAAAGGCCAGCCGCGGCATCCGATTGTCGAGGATGACGTGGTGATTTATGCCGGGGCGACGATTCTCGGACGGATCACCATCGGCCAGGGCTCGACCATTGGCGGCAACGTCTGGCTGACCCGCAGCGTGCCGGCGGGCAGCAACCTGACCCAGGCGAATCTGCAGCATGATGACGGGGCGCAGAAGTAGGCTCCAGAATCTTCTTTGACTGGTCTGGCCCCATCGCGAGCAAGCTCGCTCCCACAAGGTTTTCTGTCGTTCACAGCTTTTGTGTTCAACCAGGATCCACTGTGGGAGCGAGCTTGCTCGCGATTGAATTTCAAGCCGAATCGAGTCGCCAATCCCGCACCAGATCCTCCATTGAGCTAGCGTACAACCAGTACCGCCGAGCCCTGCGATTAGTCCTTAGCCCCCTATCCATGTTTAACTTGAACGTTCATTCAAGTTAAACCGGCGGTTCGCTGCCCGCTCACAACAGGAGGCTTGCCTTTGCTGAGTCCGATTTCTACAGCCACGTTTTACCCCTTCGAGGTGCACCGAACATGAGTGCATCGTCCATCCCTCCAAGCGGCCTGATCCGCATGAATCCGCCGGTGTTCTGGTTCTCGGCGAGTTTCATTCTGTTGTTTGGTGTCGTTGTCATCGCCATGCCCGAACAGGCCGGTGCCTGGTTGCTGGCGGCGCAAAACTGGGCGGCCAACACGGTTGGCTGGTATTACCTGCTGGCGATGACCCTGTATCTGGTCTTCGTGGTGGTCACCGCCTTGTCCGGCTACGGCAAGATCAAGCTCGGTGCCGACCACGACGAACCCGAATTCAGTTACCTGTCCTGGGCCGGCATGCTATTCGCCGCGGGGATCAGCATCACCCTGTTTTTCTTCTGCGTGTCCGAGCCGCTGACCCACATGTTGCAACCGCCCCAGGGCGAGGCCGGTACAGCGGATGCGGCGCGTCAGGCGATGCAGATATTGTTTCTGCACTGGGGCCTGCATGGCTGGGGCGTGTTCGCCTTTGTCGGCATGGCGCTGGCCTATTTCGCCTACCGGCACAACCTGCCGCTGGCCCTGCGCTCGGCGCTGTATCCGCTGATCGGCAAGCGCATCAATGGCCCCATCGGCTACGCGGTGGATGGTTTCGGCATCATCGCCACGGTGTTTGGCCTTGGCGCCGACATGGGCTTTGGTGTGTTGCACCTCAACTCGGGCCTGGACTACCTGTTCGGCATCGCCCACACCCAATGGATTCAGGTCGGCCTGATCACCCTGATGATGGGCGCGGCGATCATCGTCGCCGTATCCGGCGTCGACAAGGGCGTGCGGGTCATGTCCGACATCAACATGCTGCTGGCCTGTGCGCTGTTGCTGTTCGTGTTGTTCGCCGGTCCCACGCAGCATTTGCTCAATACCCTGATCCAGAACCTCGGCGATTACCTCGGCGCCTTGCCGATGAAGAGTTTCGACCTCTACGCCTACGACAAACCCAGCGACTGGCTGGGCGGCTGGACAGTGTTCTACTGGGCCTGGTGGATCGCATGGTCGCCGTTCGTGGGCTTGTTCATTGCGCGGATTTCCCGTGGCCGCACCATCCGCGAATTCGTCTTCGGCGTGCTGCTGATTCCGCTCGGGTTCACCCTGGCGTGGATGTCGATTTTCGGTAATAGCGCCATCGATCAAGTGCTCAACCACGGCATGAGTGCGCTCGGCATGTCGGCCATCGACAATCCGTCGATGACGCTCTATCTGCTGCTGGAAACCTACCCGTGGAGCAAAACCGTCATCGCGGTGACTGTGTTCATCAGTTTCGTGTTCTTCGTCACTTCCGCCGACTCTGGCACCGTGGTGCTGTCGACGCTGTCCGCCAAGGGCGGCAGTCCCGATGAAGACGGGCCGAAATGGCTGCGGGTGTTCTGGGGTGCGATGACCGCACTGGTGACCAGTGCATTACTGTTCTCGGGCAGCATCGATGCGTTGAAGTCGGCGGTGGTCCTGACCTCGCTACCGTTCTCGTTGATCTTGCTGTTGATGATGTGGGGGCTGCACAAGGCGTTTTATCTGGAATCGCAGAAAAAGATTGCGCAGATGCATTCACTGGCGCCGGTCTCGGGTTCCCTGCGTGGCAAGGGCGGCTGGCGTCAGCGCCTGAGTCAGGCGGTACATTTTCCGTCGCGGGACGAGGTCTATCGCTTCCTCGATACGACGGTGCGCCCGGCGATTGAAGAAGTGTCTGCCGTGTTCATCGAAAAGGGTTTGCACGTAGCGACCCACCCTGACCCGGCCAATGACAGCGTCAGCCTGGAGATCGGCCATGGCGATCAGCATCCGTTCGTTTATCA
Source organism: Pseudomonas sp. Pseusp10 (assembly GCF_059492225.1). Classification (NCBI taxonomy): domain Bacteria; kingdom Pseudomonadati; phylum Pseudomonadota; class Gammaproteobacteria; order Pseudomonadales; family Pseudomonadaceae; genus Pseudomonas; species Pseudomonas sp. Pseusp10. The sequence goes on from NZ_CP168528.1 coordinate 849,322, forward strand.
AGTGCAGATGCGCGGCTATTTCACGCCGTCTTTTGCCCGGGGCGGCATGGGTTCCAAGCAGCTCAACAATCGCCGTTACTATCGGGCCGAAGTGCATCTGAGCGAGGGCAGTCAGGACTACGATCTGATGGGGTACACCAAGGAGCAGATCATCAACGACATCCTCGACCAGTACGAACGGCACATGCAGTTCCTGCACCTGGTGCGTTGATCGCGGGCAGGGCGCCGGGGCTTTTCAGGTCTCGGCGCTCAGCACCATGAACAACACCAGTGCCGCCACCGGAATGCTGAACACCATCGTGCCGATCCCCAGTTCCGTACTCAACGACTGGCCGGCGGTTACCACGCCGACGGCGCCGTTGATCACTGTCAGCGCCAGCCACAGGATCACGAAACTGTAGGTGAGTGTCTGGCGGCTGAAGCCGAGTTTCTCGCCGATGAACAGCATCAGGGCGAGCAAGGCGAGGCCGAAGGTGATGATGATTGTGGTGTGCATGGCTGGTTCCGTCCTGGTGATAGGTATCGCCTCTTCATTGCTTTGGCGACTTTGTTCCTGTCGACCCTGATCACGCAAGCCTGTCGCTGTTTTGTTCCATTCTCCGGGCAAATAAATTTTCTGTGAAACGTTTCAGCAATTCATCGACTCTCAGGTTTTTTGGCTTTGATCCGGGCGTATGCTGGGCGACTGGCAAACCAGTCGATACCAGATTCAAGACCGACAAGAGAGGATTCGATGACTTACACCGCTGCCGAAAACCGCTATGACGCCATCCCTTACCGCCGCGTAGGCCGCAGCGGTCTGGTGTTGCCGGCGCTGTCGCTGGGCCTGTGGCATAACTTCGGCGACAGCACGCCGATCGATACCCAGCGCGCGTTGTTGCGCACGGCATTCGACCTGGGCATCAACCATTTCGACCTGGCCAACAACTATGGCCCGCCGTATGGGAGCGCCGAGATCAACTTCGGTCGTTTGCTGCGTGAAGACTTCAAGCAGTACCGTGACGAACTGATCATTTCCAGCAAGGCCGGTTGGGACATGTGGCCGGGCCCTTACGGTCAGGGCGGCGGTTCGCGCAAGTATGTGCTGGCCAGCCTCGACCAGAGCCTTCAGCGTCTGGGCGTGGACTACGTCGACATCTTCTATTCCCACCGATTCGACCCGGATACGCCACTGGAAGAAACCGCCAGCGCACTCGCGACAGCGGTGCAACAGGGCAAGGCGCTGTACATCGGCATCTCGTCTTATTCCGGGGTGAAAACCCGTGAAATGGCCGCGTTGCTCAAGGAGTGGAAAGTCCCGTTGCTGATCCATCAACCGGCGTACAACCTGCTCAATCGCTGGGTGGAAGAAGACCTGCTGGATACCACCGACGAACTCGGCACTGGCGTGATTGCCTTCACGCCACTGGCCCAGGGCTTGCTGACTGACAAATACCTCAACGGCGTGCCGGCGGATGCGCGGGTCAATCGTCCGGGTGGAGGCTCGTTGCAGGCGTCGCACTTGTCCGAGGCCAACATCGCCCACGTGCGAGCGCTCAACGAAATTGCCAGACGTCGCGGTCAGAGCCTGGCGCAACTGGCGCTGGCCTGGACCCTGCGCGATCCTCGGGTAACTTCGGCGCTGATCGGTGCGAGCCGGCCGGAGCAGATCATCGAGAACGTCGGGGCGTTGAAGAACCTGAGCTTCAGTGCAGAGGAACTGGCGGAGATAGATCGATTTGCCCAGGAGGGTGGGATCAATCTTTGGGAGAAGCCTTCGACTGCGGAGTAAGTGATCGGCACTGGATTTTTGGTGCCTGTTCCGGCCTCTTCGCGGGCAAGCCCGCTCCCACAGGTTGGTGGTCGACACAAATCCCATGTGGGAGCGGGCTTGCTCGCGAAGGGGTCAAGACAACCAGTAAAGAATTTGGAGCTCAACGAAAAAACGGCACATCCCCCAACACCGTCGCCCGCTGCATCACCCGCCGCGCCGGGCGGTAATCGTCTACCGCGTAATGCTGGGTCACGCGGTTGTCCCAGAACGCAATGTCGTCCTGCTGCCAGCGCCAGCGTATGGTGAATTCCGGCCGTGTGGCGTGGGCAAACAGAAACTTCAGAATCGCCTCGCTCTCGGTTTCCGACAACTCGTTGATCTTCGAGGTGAAGCCTTCATTGACGAACAGCGAGCGCCGTCCGCTCACCGGATGCGTGCGGATCACTGGATGCGACAGTGGCGGATTCTTGCGCCGTGCTTCCTCCCACTGGGCCAGCGCCTCGGGCGTGTTGCCATAGCGCTCCAGCGGGAACGAACGGGTGAAATCGTGGGTGGCGGTCAGGCCTTCGAGCAAGGTTTTCATCGGTGCCGACAAGGCTTCATACGCCGCGATGCCGCTGGCCCACAACGTGTCGCCGCCAAACTCCGGCAGCAGCTTGGCACTGAGCACCGCGCCCATTGCCGGGGTCGGCAGGAAGGTCACGTCGGTGTGCCAGATCGCGTTATCGCGCACGTCGGTGACGGCGGTATCGAGGATCAGCACTTGCGGTTGTTCCGGCACATTGGGGTAGATCGGATGAATGTGCAGGTCGCCGAAACAGGCGGCGAATCGTGCTTGTTGCTGCGGTGTGATCGGCTGGTCGCGAAAGAACAGGACTTGATGTTTGAGCAGGGCTTGTTCGATGGTATTGCGTTGTTCCGCGCTCAGTGGCTGGCTGATGTCGATGCCGCTGATTTGCGCGCCGAGGGCCGAGCTTAAGGGGACAATGGTTGGGTGGCTCATGGTGGTTCTCATTGATCCGGGGGTGTCGAGCTTTTGTGGGAGCGAGCTTGCTCGCGATAGCGGACGGTCAGGCGACACAAGTGTTGAACGTGCAACCGCCATCGCGAGCAAGCTCGCTCCCACAGGGGTACTCACAGGGCAATTATTCAGTGGGCCTGGCCATGCCACGGCACCAGCTTGCGTTGCAGGGCACGCAGGCCCATTTCCATCGCGAAGGCGATCAGCGCGATCACCAGAATCCCTAGCACCACCACATCAGTGACCAGGAACTGCGCGGCCGATTGCACCATGAAGCCCAAACCGCTGGTGGCAGCGATCAACTCGGCGGCGACCAGGGTCGACCACCCCACGCCGAGGCCAATGCGCACACCGGTCAGAATGTCCGGCAAGGCACTCGGCAAAATGACGTGGCGAATCAACTGTACGCGCGTTGCGCCCAGCGACTGCGCGGCACGCAATTTGGCCGGGTCGACCGTGCGCACACCGGTGGCGGTGGCGATGGCAATCGGGGCGAAGATCGCCAGGTAGATCAGCAGCACTTTCGACAATTCACCGATACCGCACCAGATCACGATCAGTGGCAGGTAGGCCAGCGGCGGAATCGGCCGGTAGAACTCGATCAACGGATCGAGCACGCCACGGGCGATACGGTTGGCGCCGATGGCTATCCCCACCGGCACGGCGGTCAGCACCGCGAAGCCCAGGCCCAGGCCGATGCGGCTGAGGCTGGCGCCGAGGTGCTGCCACAGGGTTGAGTCCATATAACCCGAGGTCGCCAGTAGCCAGCCTTTTTGCAGCACGGCGGAAGGAGGCGGCAGGAACAGCGGCTCGATCAAACCGGTCGCCGTAACGACCCACCAAATGGCAACGAGCGCGGCCAGTGTCAGCACGCTGATCCAGCGAGTACTCAAGTGGCGATTTACCGGAATCACGGCTGAGCCCGGTTTTATCGCCGCGACGGGGATTTCATAACTGCTCATGCGCGCTCCTGCCGCTGGGCGGCACTGCGTTGGGAGAACACTTTGGCGAGTACGTGTTCGCGGGTTTCGATAAAGCGCGGGTCGGATTTGATCGAACGAGCCGACTCACCGGCGGCGTAACGTTGACCGAAATCGAGGCTCAGGCGCTCGACGATTTGCCCCGGGTTCGGCGCCAACAGAATCAGGTCAGTGGCGAGGAACACGGCTTCTTCAATGTCGTGGGTAATCAGGAACACCGGTTTGGCGGTGCGTCGCCAGACTTGCAGCAACAGTTCCTGCATCTGCTCGCGGGTGAAGGCGTCGAGGGCGCCGAAAGGTTCGTCCATCAGCAACACGCGCGGGTCGGCGGCGAGGGCACGGGCCAGACCGACACGCTGCTTCTGGCCGCCCGAGAGCTGCCAGATGCGGCGCTGTTCAAAGCCGGAAAGATCGACCAGGGCGAGCATTTCCCTGGCGCGAACTTCGCGTTTGTCCCGGGCGATGCCGGCCAGTTCAAGACCGAAACCGACATTGGCCAACACGTCCTGCCATGGCAACAGCGCATCGTCCTGGAACACTACGCCGCGCTCGGCGCTCGGGCCTTTGACGGGCACGCCATCGAGGGTGATGCGCCCGGCGCCGGGCTCGACGAAACCGGCAATCAGGTTCAACAGCGAAGTCTTGCCACTGCCGGACGGGCCGAGGGCGACCAGCAATTGCCGGGGGCCGAGGCTCAGAGAGATATCCGCCAACACCGGTTCCGGGTTGCCGGGGTACTGTGCGCTGATACGCTCCAGCTGTAGCAAGGCCATCGCATTGACTCCCGATCAGTTGGTGATGAACTTGGCGCTGACGTATGGCGCGTAGTCCGGCAGCACAGCCTCGACCTTGCCTTGTTCCTTGAGGAACGCCGCGGTGTCGGTGATGGCTTTGGTGGTCGGTGCGCCGAGAGTGATCACCTGGTCAGCCGCCAGCGGGTAGACGTTGCCTTGCAGCAGCAGTGGAATATCGCTGGCCTTGGCGCCGGACAGTTTTACAAGCTTGTCGACGTTGCCCTGATTGGCGAGCCAGGCTTGCGGGTCTTTGCGGTAATCGGCGTAGGCATCCAGAGTCACTTTGGCGAATGCGGTGACGATCTCCGGGTGCTTCTCGGCGAAATCCTTGCGCACGATCCAGGCATCGAACGTCGGTGCGCCGAACTTGGCCAGCTCGCCAGAGGTGATCAACACTTTGCCGTTTTCCTTGGCTACACCGAGGGCCGGGTCCCAGACGTAGGTGGCGTCGATGTCACCGCGTTTCCAGGCGGCAATGATCGCGGGTGGCGCCAGGTTGAGAACGGTGACTTTCGACGGATCGATGTTCCAGTGCTTCAGTGCGGCGAGCAGGCTGTAGTGGCCGGTGGATACAAACGGCACGGCGATTTTCTTGCCGACCAGGTCTTGCGGGGTCTTGATCCCGGAACCATCGCGGGCGACCAAGGCTTCAGCGGCGCCGATCTGGGTGGCGATAAGGAAAGTTTCTACCGGGACTTTGCGAGTGATTGCGGCGGTCAGGGGGCTGGAGCCGAGGTAGCCGATCTGCACGTCGCCGGAGGCAATGGCGGCGATGATATCGGCACCGTTGTCGAATTTGCGCCAGCTGATATCGGCCTTGGTGGCTTTTTCGTAGGCGCCGTCGGCCTGGGCGACTTTCGCCGGGTCAACGGTGGTCTGGTAGGCGACGGTGACACCGGCTGCCTGGGCAAAGAAACTTGCGGTAGCCAAGGAAGCGGCCGCCAGCAAGCGTAGAGGGAAAGTCAGTTTCATCAGAAAGCTCCTTGTCAGGCGACCGAGTGTCGGCATGAGAAAGAGACTAAATGATCTAAGAATTCGAAAATAAATAACTTTTTCGAATGAGCTTATGAGAGGAAAACTTGAGGAGCGACCGCTACGCGGTCATCGCGAGCAAGCTCGCTCCCACAGTGGATCTTCGGTGTGAGCACAATCGTGCAAACACCATTGAACCCTGTGGGAGCGAGCTTGCTCGCGATAAGGTCCGAAGGACCTTCAGTTGCTGATTGCCAGAATGCTCGCCTGGTACGCCCCGACAAACACATCGAAATCACCGACTTCGTTCTGTTCCAGCTCAACCTGCTGAGCCAGCGATGAACGCGCCAGTTCTTCAAACCTGCTTTGTTCTTCAGGCGCCAACGGCTCACTGCGGAAGAACTCGGCATGGGCCTGGCTCTGGCGCAGGGAGAACTGGGCAAAGCTCTCCTTGTGCTCGGCCATCGCCGCCAATACCTGGGCCGACGGCGTCAGGGACGGGTCCAGGACCTTGGCCATCTGGGCGTCCAGCGCCTTGCTGTGGGCATCGCCGCCATGGCTCTGGTCGAGCATCGCTGCCAGCGGAGCGATTTTTTCCAGCAGCTCGCCGGCCCACTCCTTAAGATCAACCGGCTGCCCGTCGCGTTGCAGTTGCAGGCCCGGACGACGACCTTCCTTGACCACGCTGAGGAAGTTCGAGGTCGCGTTGCCGCAACTGGTGTTGGTCAGCAGAGGGCTGTCATTGAGGGCGCAGTACAGCAGGAATGCATCGAGGAAACGCGCCTCGGTGAGGTCGATGCCCATCGGCAGGAACGGGTTGATGTCCAGGCAGCGTACTTCGACGTACTGGATGCCGCGGGCCATCAGCGCCTGGATCGGCCGCTCGCCGGTGTAGGTCACGCGTTTCGGGCGGATGTTGGAGTAGTACTCGTTTTCGATCTGCAGGATGTTGGTGTTGAGCTGCACCCACTCGCCATCCTGGTGGGTGCCGACTTCGACGTACGGCGCATACGGCGTGGCCACCGCTTTGCGCAGGCTGTCGGTGTAGCTGTTCAGATCGTTGTAGCACGGCGTCAGGCCGGCCTGGGCATTGCTCTGGTAACCCAGGTCGCTCATGCGCAGGCTGGTGGCGTACGGCAGGTACAAAGTCTGCGGGTCCAGTTGTTCCAACTGGTGCGGACGACCGCGCAGGAAGCCGGCGTCCAGTGCTGGTGAAGCACCGAACAGGTACATCAGCAGCCAGCTGTAGCGGCGGAAGTTGCGGATCAGCGCGATATAGGATGACGACTGAAAATCGCGGTCGGTGCCGACAAAACCTTCGGCCTGCCTGAGCAGCGGCCAGAGTTTTTCCGGCAGGGAAAAGTTGTAGTGGATGCCGGCAATGCATTGCATGGTCTTGCCGTAACGCAGGGCCAGGCCCTTGCGGTAGACGTACTTGAGCTGCCCGATATTGGACGTGCCGTAATAGGCGATCGGGATGTCTTCCTCGGCCGGCAACGGGCACGGCATCGATGGGCTCCACAGATACTCGTTGCCGAGCTTGCTGTAGGCAAAGCGGTGAATCCTGTCCAGGCTCGCCAACGTATCCGCCGGGTCAGGCAGGGCCGGAGTGATGAACTCCAGCAGCGACTCGGAGTAGTCGGTGGTGATCTGTTCGTTGGTCAGCGCGGAACCCAATTCTTCCGGGTGCGGCGTTTGCGCCAGGCGACCTTCGCCGGTCACGCGCAGGCATTCACGTTCGATGCCGTGAAGGCACTGTTCGAGCAGAGAGAGGTTAGCGCGCTCGCCGAGCAGGGCCAGGCGGCGGTTGAGAAGTTCGCTCAAGTTGGATTCCTTCACGCGTCAGTCGCCCCAATATGGGGGTGGGCAAGACGGTCTACAAGGGTGAAGTTAAAACTGGCGTTTTCGCCTGGTTTTTCGAGCCGCACAGGCCATGTGCCGGTCAGTCAGTAACTGCACAATCCCTGTGGGAGCGAGCTTGCTCGCGATGAGGGCGTATCAGTCAACATTAACGTCGTCTGACACACCGCCATCGCGAGCAAGCTCGCTCCCACAGGTTTCATTGCGTCGAAATTAACTCAAATCGATGACATCTAGCTACAGGACAGCGAACGTGCCTTGTGCTTTTGCGACCAGTTTGTCGCCCTGCATCACATCGGCCTCGACCACCAGTGTGCGGCGGCCCGGGTGGATCACCCGCGCCGTGCACATCACCTCGCCGCCAGAGACGGCGCGGATGTAATTGATCTTGCACTCGATGGTCGCGCTCTGCTGGTCAAAGCCATGGGTGCTGGAACAGGCCAGCCCCATGGCAATGTCCACCAGGCTGAACAAGGCCCCGCCGTGGAGCTTGCCACCGCGATTGCGCAGCTCGGGTTCAAGCGCCAGGGCGACTTGCGCCACCCCGGTTTCCAGGCTGTGCAAGCGGCAACCCAACAGCTTGAAAAACGCGCTTTCGGTCAGCCCGGCGGGAATGTCCATCAGCGTTTCTTCAACTGCTTGGCATTGGCGAACAGCGAAGCCATGGCATTGTTGCTCGGTGCTGCTGCCGTGGTTTCCTTGCGCGGTGCAGTGTTCTGGGATTGGCGTGGCGCTGATCCCGGACGCGCGCCGCGAGCGCCGTCGATTTTCTCGCCCGGGGTGTCGCTCATGCGCATCGACAGGCCCACGCGTTTACGCGGGATGTCGACTTCCATGACCTTCACTTTCACCACGTCACCGGCCTTCACCGCTTCCCGTGGATCCTTGATGAATTTCTCCGAAAGCGCGGAGATATGTACCAAACCGTCCTGATGCACGCCGATATCGACGAATGCACCGAAGTTGGTCACGTTGGTCACCACGCCTTCGAGGATCATGCCCAGCTGCAGGTCCTTGAGGTCTTCGACGCCTTCCTGGAACTCGGCCGTCTTGAATTCGGGACGCGGGTCGCGTCCTGGCTTGTCCAGCTCCTGGAGAATGTCGGTGACGGTCGGAAGACCGAAGGTTTCGTCGGTGAATTTCTTCGGATCGAGGCGCTTGAGGAAACCGCTGTCGCCGATCAGTGAGCGAATGTCGCGGTCGGTCTCGGCGGCGATACGCTGCACCAGTGGATAGGCTTCCGGGTGTACCGCGGAGGCGTCCAGCGGGTTGTCGCCGTTCATCACGCGCAGGAATCCGGCGGCCTGTTCGAAGGTTTTTTCGCCCAGGCGCGCGACTTTCTTCAACGCGGCGCGGGTCTTGAACGCGCCATGTTCGTCGCGGTGGCTGACGATGTTCTGCGCCAGGGTTGCGTTGAGGCCGGAAATCCGTGCCAGCAACGCCACGGAAGCGGTGTTCACGTCCACGCCGACGGCGTTCACGCAGTCCTCGACCACTGCATCCAGGCCACGGGCCAGTTTCAGCTGCGACACGTCGTGCTGGTACTGGCCAACGCCGATGGATTTCGGATCGATCTTCACCAGCTCAGCCAGCGGATCTTGCAGGCGACGGGCAATCGACACGGCGCCACGGATCGACACGTCGAGGTCCGGGAATTCCTTGGAGGCCAGTTCCGACGCCGAGTAAACCGATGCACCGGCCTCGGAAACCATGACCTTGGTCATCTTCATCGCTGGATATTTTTTGATCAGCTCGGCGGCCAGCTTATCGGTTTCACGGCTGGCGGTACCGTTGCCGATGGCGATCAGGTCCACCGAGTGCTTGGCGCACAGGGCGGCGAGTACCGCGATGGTCTGGTCCCACTTGTTGTGCGGCACGTGCGGGTAAACCGTGGCGTGATCCAGCAGCTTGCCGGTGGCATCAACCACGGCCACTTTGCACCCGGTACGCAGGCCAGGGTCGAGGCCCAAAGTGGCGCGCGGGCCGGCCGGGGCCGACAGCAGCAGGTCGTGCAGGTTGTGGGCGAATACATTGATCGCTTCGGTTTCCGCGCCATCGCGCAGTTCGCCCAGCAGGTCGGTTTCCAGATGGGTGTAGAGCTTGACCTTCCAGGTCCAGCGCACCACTTCGCCCAGCCATTTGTCGGCGGCGCGGTTCTGGTTCTGGATGCCGACATGCTGGCCGATCATGCCTTCGCACGGGTGCATGGTGCCCGGCAGTTCGTCGCCGACTTTCAGCGCGGAGCTGAGGATGCCTTCGTTACGGCCACGGAAAATCGCCAGTGCGCGGTGCGACGGCATGCTTTTCAGTGGTTCGTCGTGTTCGAAGTAGTCGCGGAACTTGGCGCCTTCCTCCTCCTTGCCGGCAATCACGCGGGCACTGAGGGTGGCCTCCTGCTTGAGGTAGTTGCGCAGCTTGTCCAGCAGGCCGGCGTCTTCGGCGAAGCGCTCCATGAGGATGTACTTGGCGCCTTCGAGAGCAGCCTTCACATCGGCCACGCCTTTTTCTGCGTCGATGAAACGTGCGGCTTCGGTTTCCGGGCTCAGGGACGGGTCGTTGAACAAGCCGTCGGCCAGTTCGCCGAGGCCGGCTTCCAGGGCGATCTGGCCCTTGGTGCGGCGCTTCTGCTTGTACGGCAGGTACAAGTCTTCGAGACGGGTCTTGGTGTCGGCGAGCTTGATGTCGCGTTCAAGTTGCGGCGTCAGCTTGCCTTGCTCTTCGATGCTGGCAAGGATGCTGATGCGCCGTTCGTCGAGTTCTCGCAGGTAGCGCAGGCGCTCTTCCAGATGACGCAATTGCGTATCGTCGAGGCTGCCGGTCACTTCTTTTCGGTAACGGGCGATGAAGGGAACGGTAGAGCCTTCATCGAGTAGCGCGACGGCCGCTTCGACCTGTTGTGGGCGTACACCGAGTTCCTCGGCGATGCGGCTGTTGATGCTGTCCATAAAACCACCTGACAAATTGTGAAAGCAGGCTCGCAGGCGCAAGGATAAGGGCTCGGCGAGTCTGGTTGAGCGGCCTGGCCTGCGCCGCTACCTGGATCAAAAGGTATCCCGTTGACCCGTGAAATCGAACAATTACTGCCGACGCCATGAAAATAAATGGCGTCTGTCTGTAGTACCTGTCTGATGTTGCCTGACACAAAAGGCCGCGCATTATAACCAGCGTTCTGTCGTTCGGGGGCATCGCAGGCAGCAGGCACAACGGCCGGTTTTCTGGCGCTAAAGGAAAAATCTGCTAACAATGCACACGGTGCGTATAACGGCAGCTACGCCATAATGCGCGCCGAGATCAAAGGAGCATCCAATGAGCAGCACTGCAAACATTGCTGAAGGCGAAAAAATTCTTATTGTTGACGACGATCCGGGCCTCAGCAGCCTGTTGGAACGTTTTTTCGTCAGCAAGGGCTATCGCGCCCGCGCCGTACCGAATACTGAGCAAATGGATCGCCTGCTGGCGCGCGAAGTGTTCAACCTGGTCGTCCTCGACCTGATGTTGCCCGGCGAAGACGGTCTGACCGCCTGCCGCCGTTTGCGCAACGCGAACAACCAGATTCCGATCATCATGCTCACCGCCAAGGGCGACGAGTTGAGCCGCATCAAGGGCCTGGAACTGGGCGCCGACGATTACCTGGCCAAGCCGTTCAACCCGGATGAGCTGATGGCCCGAGTCAAAGCGGTATTGCGTCGCCAGTCGGCTCCGGTGCCTGGCGCCCCGGGCAGCGAAGACGAAAGCGTGACCTTCGGTGACTACGAGTTGTCCCTGGCCACCCGCGAGCTCAAGCGTGGCGAAGAAGTGCACATGCTCACCACCGGTGAATTCGCTGTGCTCAAGGCCCTGGTGATGAACGCGCGTCAACCGCTGACCCGCGACAAATTGATGAACCTGGCCCGTGGCCGCGAGTGGGATGCCCTGGAGCGTTCCATCGATGTGCAGATTTCCCGTCTGCGCCGGATGATTGAACCCGACCCCTCCAAACCGCGTTACATCCAGACTGTCTGGGGCGTGGGTTACGTGTTTGTTCCGGATGGTACCGCCACCAAGTGATTGGCGATTTGTAGGAGCGGGTCATGCGGACACCGGATCAATCGATCCTGTCCGCAGACTCGCAAACCGCAATATGCGAGCATCGCTCTCTCCTGCAAGTGTTTAACGGTTATTCATGAAAACCCCCGTTTGGTTCCCCCAGAGCTTCTTCTCCCGCACCCTTTGGCTGGTGCTCATCGTCGTACTCTTCTCCAAGGCGCTGACCCTGGTTTATCTGCTGATGAACGAAGACGTGCTGGTGGACCGCCAGTACAGCCACGGTGTCGCCCTGACGCTGCGTGCCTATTGGGCCGCCGATGAAGAAAGCCGCGGCAAGATCGCCGAGGCCGCGACCTTGATCCGGGTGGTGGGTGCCGGCGTGCCGGAAGGCGAACAACACTGGCCTTACAGCGAGATCTACCAGCGGCAGATGCAGGCGGAGCTGGGTGCCGACACTGAAGTCCGGCTGCGCATGCATTCGCCACCGGCGCTGTGGGTTCGGGCACCAAGCCTGGGGGATGGCTGGCTGAAAGTACCCCTGTATCCCCATCCGTTGCGCGGCCAGAAAATCTGGAATGTACTGGGCTGGTTCCTCGCGATTGGTCTGCTTTCCACCGCTTCGGCCTGGATCTTCGTCAGCCAGCTCAATCAACCTTTGAAACGTCTGGTGTATGCCGCGCGGCAACTGGGCCAGGGGCGCAGCGTGCGCCTGCCGATCAGCGATACGCCGAGTGAGATGACCGAGGTTTACCGCGCTTTCAACCAGATGGCCGAAGACGTCGAGCAGGCCGGTCGCGAGCGTGAGCTGATGCTGGCCGGGGTTTCCCATGACTTGCGCACGCCGTTGACCCGCTTGCGTCTGTCCCTGGAATTGATGGGTGATCGTACCGATCTGACCGACGACATGGTGCGCGATATCGAAGACATGGACGCGATTCTCGATCAGTTCCTGGCGTTCATTCGGGACGGGCGCGACGAGTCGGTGGAAGAAGTTGACCTGAGCGACCTGGTCCGCGAAGTCGCTGCGCCCTACAACCAGAATGAAGAGAAAGTGCGGCTGCGCCTGGAGCCGATTCAGCCGTTTCCATTGCGTCGTGTGTCGATGAAGCGACTGCTGAACAACCTGATCGGCAATGCGCTGCATCATGCCGGCAGCGGTGTAGAGGTGGCGGCGTATGTGTCCGGGGACACCAGCGCGCCGTATGTGGTGCTGAGTGTTATGGACCGTGGTGCCGGTATTGATCCGTCGGAACTGGAAGCGATATTCAACCCGTTCACCCGCGGTGATCGTGCCCGGGGCGGGAAGGGCACCGGTTTAGGGTTGGCGATCGTGAAGCGGATTGCTTCGATGCATGGCGGCAACGTTGAGTTGCGTAACCGCTCGGGTGGTGGGCTGGAAGCGCGGGTGCGCTTGCCGTTGGGGTTGATGTTGCCGCGGGATGCTGTTTAAAAACAGGATTTTGCAGAGGGGCTGAAGGCCCCTTCGCGGGCAAGCCCGCTCCCACAGTGATCGTGTTGAACACAAATTGTATGTTCACTGAAGATCACTGTGGGAGCGAGCTTGCTCGCGATGGCGGCATCCCTGCCGCCACAAAATTCAGAATCAACCCTTGCCCTTGGTCCGCGTCATATTCGGCCCGCCATTTTTCTCCAGATGCTCGATGATGATCCCCGCGACATTCTTGCCAGTGGTGGTCTCGATCCCTTCCAGCCCCGGCGACGAGTTCACTTCCATCACCAGCGGCCCGTGATTGGAGCGCAGGATGTCCACCCCCGCTACCGCCAGCCCCATGACCTTGGCTGCGCGCAACGCCGTCATGCGCTCTTCCGGCGTGATCTTGATCAGGCTCGCGCTGCCACCGCGATGCAGGTTGGAGCGAAACTCGCCGGGTTTGGCCTGGCGCTTCATCGCCGCAATCACCTTGTCGCCGACGACGAAGCAACGAATGTCCGCGCCACCGGCCTCCTTGATGTACTCCTGAACCATGATGTTCTGCTTGAGGCCCATGAACGCCTCGATCACCGATTCTGCGGCTGTAGCGGTTTCGCACAGCACCACGCCGATGCCTTGGGTGCCCTCCAGCACCTTGATCACCAGCGGCGCGCCGTTGACCATTTCGATCAGGTCGGGAATGTCATCGGGGGAGTGGGCAAACCCGGTCACCGGCAAGCCGATCCCGCGACGGGACAGCAATTGCAGCGAACGCAGTTTGTCCCGTGAACGGGCAATGGCCACCGATTCGTTGAGCGGAAATACCCCCATCATTTCGAACTGGCGCAGCACTGCGCAGCCATAAAAGGTCACGGACGCACCGATCCTTGGAATCACCGCATCGAAACCTTCCAGCGGTTTGCCGCGGTAGTGGATCTGCGGCTTGTGGCTGGCGATGTTCATGTAGGCGCGCAGGGTATCGACCACCACCATTTCATGGCCGCGTTCAATACCGGCTTCAACCAGGCGGCGGGTGGAATACAGACGCGGGTTCCGCGACAGCACAGCGATCTTCATGCAACACCTGTGGAGGAGGTAGATACCGGGAACACCGGCTTGTCTTGTACATACTTGATGCCCGGATTGACCACCAACTGGCCGTGGATCAGGGCTTTGGAGCCGAGCAGCAGGCGATAACGCATGGACTTGCGGCAGGCGAGCGTGAACTCGACCCGCCAGACCCGATCACCAAGGGCCAGGGTGGTGCTGATCACGTATCGCACCTGCGCGTGACCGTTTGAGCTTTTAATGGTTTTCATCGTCACCAACGGTGCTTCGCAGCGCCGGTGGCGCAGTTGTACGACGGAACCCAGGTGGGCGGTAAAACGCACCCACTGCTCACCATCGCGCTCGAACAGCTCGATTTCGGTGGCGTGGAGGCTTGAGGTGCTGGCACCGGTGTCGATTTTTGCCCGAAGGCCCGCGACTCCCAAATCCGGGAGCGCCACCCACTCGCGCAGACCGACAACGGTCAAATGGTCAAATGTCTTCAAAAGTGCTCAACCGGTAGAAACCGCTCGGGCCGCATGCGGCCGAATTCGCGGTATTCACGCAGAATAATGGTTAAAAGGCGACAGATATCTACGGCCCGGATTTCCAGCCTCGCAAGGAGGTTATGGAATGTCAGCATTGTAATCCGAGCCGGTGAAATTCTTGGTACGTCAGAAACGGTAGTACAGTTCACCAATATTTCAGAATGAGGAAATTCCATGGCACAAAAAAATGAAGAGGACGACAAAGTCCGCCTCGATAAATGGTTGTGGGCTGCACGATTTTACAAAACCCGTGCCCTGGCCAAGGCGGCGATTGAAAGCGGCAAGGTGCATTGCCGGGGCGAACGCTGCAAGCCGGGTAAAGAGCCACGGGTCGGTGACGAGTTTGTGATTCGCACCGGTTTCGATGAGCGCACGGTAGTGGTCCAGGCGTTGTCGATCGTTCGCCGTGGCGCACCGGAGGCGCAGATGCTGTACGCCGAAACTGAAGCCAGCATCGCCAAGCGCGAAAACGCCGCCGCCGAGCGCAAAGCAGGCGCTCTGGGCGTGAGCACCGATGGCAAACCGAGCAAGAAACAGCGGCGGGACCTGTTCAAGTTTCGTGGTAGCAGCAACGAATGATTGACCGGGGCCGTCGATCACTCAAACAGGTAAAGACTTGTAATTGTGCTTGCGCGTAGCCATATGGGGTAATTCGCCTACCCTTTATGAGCCATTGGCAGTGCCATTCGTCGTAAAGCGCACACAGTCGCTGGCCTGTAAGCCATAACCAGACAGCAAGACGCTATGGCCAAGGCGCGACCTCGAATTATGTAATCACTTTTGTCACCACTTCAGATACCCAGACTTATGACTGACCTACCGGATAACGACTTCACCCAACGCTTCATCTTCGATGACAGCGACACCCGTGGCGAGCTGGTCTCGTTGGAGCTCAGCTACGCCGAAGTCCTGGCCAAACACGCCTACCCGCAGCCGGTCGCGCAACTGCTCGGCGAGCTGATGGCGGCCGCATCGTTGCTGGTTGGCACGCTGAAGTTCGATGGCTTGCTGATATTGCAGGCCCGCTCCGAAGGCCCGATCCCACTGTTGATGATCGAGTGCTCCAGCGAGCGCGATATCCGGGGCCTGGCCCGTTACGAGGCCGACCGGATTGCCCCCGACGCAACCCTGGCTGACTTGATGCCGGATGGCTCGCTGACATTGACCGTCGACCCGAAACAGGGCCGGCGCTATCAGGGCGTCGTCGATCTGGATGGCGAAACGTTGTCCGACTGCTTCACCAACTACTTCGTCATGTCCCAGCAGATTGGCACTCGTATCAAGCTCTGCGCCGATGGTCGTCGCGCCCGTGGCCTGTTGTTGCAGCAATTGCCTGCCGACCGCTTGAAAGACGAGGAGGAGCGCGCCGCCAGTTGGCAGCACCTTACCGCGCTGGCCACCACTCTGACGGCCGATGAGCTGTTGGGCCTGAACAACGAAACCGTGCTGCATCGTCTCTACCACGAAGAGCAGGTGCGTATGTTCGATGTGCAGAAGTTGCGCTTCCGTTGCAGCTGCTCGCGCGAACGTTCGGCCAATGCGCTGGTCAGTCTGGGGATGGAGGACGCGCAGCAATTGGTGGTCGAACACGGTGGCAATATCGAGATCGATTGCCAGTTCTGCAATCAGCGCTACCTGTTCGACGCGGCCGATGTCACTCAATTGTTCGCCGGTGCGGGTATCGATACGCCGTCAGATACTCGTCACTAAAACGGTTCAGCGCAGGTAAATTCACTGGCTACCGCCGGATTAATGCCGTTACGACAGGAGGGGCCTACTTTTTTTGGGCTTTTCTGGCATAATCCGGCCCACTTTTTTCGCGGTAGTAGTGCACGACTTTCTACTACAAAAACGTTTGGAGCACTCGGCCACTGGCCGACGGGGAACCTCATGACGCAAGCCAATAATGCCGTGTACACCGATCTGAGTGTTGATGATCTGGTTAAAGAAGCCCTCAACCGCGGTGAAGGCGAGCTTGCCGATACCGGCGCACTGGTTGTTCGTACCGGTCACCGTACCGGCCGTTCGCCAGTCGACCGTTTCATCGTTGAAGAGCCAAGCACCCAGGCCGCCATCGCCTGGGGCCCGATCAACCGCAAGTTCCCGGCCGACAAGTTCGACGCCCTGTGGGCTCGCGTTGAGGCATTCAACAACGCGCAAGAGCATTTCGTTTCCCACGTGCATGTAGGTGCGGCTTCCGAGCACTACCTGGCCGTGAAGATGACCACCCAGACCGCTTGGCAGAACCTGTTCGGCCGTTGCCTGTTCATCAACCCGGCCCAGTACAACCCGGCTGGTCGTGAAGAGTGGCAGGTCCTCAACGTTGCCAACTTCGAATGCGTGCCAGAGCGTGACGGCACCAACTCCGACGGCTGCGTGATCATCAACTTCGCACAGAAGAAAGTGCTGATCGCCGGCATGCGTTACGCCGGTGAAATGAAGAAAGCCATGTTTTCGGTGCAGAACTTCCTGCTGCCGGCCGCTGACGTGCTGCCAATGCACTGCGCCGCCAACATCGGCGAAGAGGGCGACGTGACCCTGTTCTTCGGTCTGTCCGGCACTGGTAAAACCACCCTTTCCGCTGACGAAAGCCGTTACCTGATCGGTGACGACGAGCACGGCTGGGGCGAAGGCGTTGTGTTCAACATCGAAGGCGGTTGCTATGCCAAGTGCATCGACCTGTCCGAGAAGAACGAGCCGGTTATCTGGAAAGCCATCAAGCACGGCGCGGTATTGGAAAACGTCGTTATCGACGATGCCAAGCACGCCGACTACGCCGATGTCAGCCTGACCCAGAACAGCCGCGCCGCCTACCCGCTGGAGCACGTTGCCAAGCGCTCCGAGAAGAACCTCGGTGGCGAGCCGAACGCTGTGATCTTCCTGACCTGCGACCTGACCGGCGTACTGCCGCCAGTGTCGATCCTCAACGAAGAACAAGCGGCCTACCACTTCCTGTCCGGCTACACCGCACTGGTCGGTTCGACCGAAATGGGGTCGGGCAGCGGCATCAAGTCGACCTTCTCCACCTGCTTCGGCGCACCGTTCTTCCCGCGTCCGGCCGGCGAGTACGCTGAGCTGCTGATCAAGCGCATCCGCGGTTTCGGCTCCAAGGTCTACCTGGTCAACACCGGCTGGACTGGCGGTGGCTACGGCGTCGGCAAGCGCTTCAACATCCCGACCACCCGTGCGGTGATCGCAGCGATCCAGAGTGGCGCGCTGATCGGTACCGAGACCGAGCACCTGGACACCATCAACCTCGACGTGCCACTGGCCGTACCGGGCGTTGAGACTGGCCTGCTGAACCCACGCAACACCTGGGCCGACAAAGCCGCCTACGACGAAGCCGCCAAAGCACTGGCCGGCCTGTTCATCGAGAACTTCAAGAAGTTCGAAGTGAGCGACGCGATCAAGGCTGCGGGCCCAAAGTTGTAAGTGTTGGATTGAGCTAACGAAAAAGCCGCCCCTCGGGGCGGCTTTTTTGTGCGCAAAATTCAGTTTTCCGCGGGCAAGTCAGAATGCGCCGGGCCGTTACAGGCCTTCGAGCTCATCCGTGTCCCAGCGCTGGGCCTTGATGGCCCGGTAGAGCATGCCGATGGTCAATGGCACCTTATTGCCGCGCCCCTTGGCTTTTCGCTTTAGATTCACGTCAAAGCCGTCGGGCTGGAAATAGCGATAACTGTCGAAATCCACGAAATCGATGGCGAAGTGGTCTTCCAGGGTTTCGATCAGGTGTTGAGCATCGGAACCGTTGCAGCCCAGGTCGAAGTTGATTGAGGTGGTAAGGCTTATGGTTTTGCGTTCGGGCAGGCCGAGCTCTTCGTGCAGCAGTTGTAAGAGCTGGTGCAGGGAGGGGTCGTCAGGGAGGCTGGAAGAGAGGTTCAATGGAGGATATTCCGATAGGCTGGAACGAGAATCAGGTTCAACTGTTTTGCTCTCTCGGTATTTTTCAAGTGCCTGTTCTCGCGAGATAAGCGGCTTGTTGAGATCTGTCGGAGAAGTATCGAATCCGGCGAGGCGCAAGCTAGCCAAGTAATTTGAACGGCGGACCTTTTCGTAATGAGCTTGTTTTTCTTTGAAGGTCAATTTGCTCATGGGAAGTGCCAATGAATGTCAGGGCCATCTTTGTCTGGCATGAATCACCCTTACCATTTCAACTGCCTTTTCTGTGATCAGATAGATCATGACGTAGTTGGCGGTCGCAACAATCTCCCGCGTTCCCGGGACTTTGCCTTTTCTGTAAAGAGTCGGACGCTGACGAGCGTTCTCAGCTTTCAACTCGAAAATTTCGTCGAGGGCAATCGCCGCTTCAGGGTTGTCCAGAGTGATGTGATCCATGATTTTGCTTCGGTCATCAAGCGCCGTCTGACGCCAGATTACCTTCATCAACGCGCCCGCTGACGTATGGCATCACGTTTGGCGGCGAATATTCGGCGGGCCTCCTCGTCGCTCACCGTCGGTCTTGAATCATCAAGCCCAATTTGGACCTGCTCCTTGAACCACTCCTCGTATGCGGCGGCATCGTGTGCCTGTTTCATCGCCTCGGAACGATCGGGACGCGTGTAGGTTTTGATTTGGAGTGGATCATAGTTCGATGCGTCCACATCGAAGGTGGTGATGCCTACGTCTTGCAGATAAGTCACCAACGTTTCAAGTCGTTTGAACAGTCGTACCTGTCGACTACGTTGCGCTGTCAGGGAGCATTGTTTGTTCCCGTACGGAATTTGAATCGACCACCCTCCCGGATTCGCGACGATATGCGCGCTGTTTACCGAGCCTTTCTCAACCAATCGTGTGAGGGTGCTGTGATCGATAGTTTCGGCTGTCATGAGAGTGAGTCCATGGGTGAACAATGGCTCACATGCTACGCAATCAATAATAGTTTGCAATATTCGGCTCCTATGTGGACGGCAGGAAAACATCATTGATCAGGCAGGCCCGTCCTACTTGGGAGCGGAACCTGCCTGAACGAGCGCGTTAAGCGGGGGCTTTCCAGTTGAGCATGCGTTGCTGGGCAACCTTGAGCAGGTCGCAGCCGTCCTGGGTTAGCAGGTAGAGGGCGTGGGTGATGTGCGGGATGTCTTCGACATCGCCGTCCTTGAAGCTTTGGCAGTGCAGGGTTTGCAGCAGCTCGCTGGAGGCCCGGATGCGCTGGAGGGCGGCTTCGAGGATGTCTTGGGGGTTGGCCTCTGTGTCGATGATCAGGGCCGAGGTGTCGGTGAGGTTGGTGTGGAGTGGGAGATAACGTTCGTTGGTGAACGGATTCCATTTGTTCATTTTATGTATTCTCAAATGCTTTGGATGAAACCACCGCCATCGTGACCAAGCGATGGGAGGCGGACTGTGTTCGGGTTGGTCAACCGGGAGAACACACAAAACCGGCACGCTCGAAGGCGTCCCAAACACAGCCACCATAAAGCGTGCAGACACTTGAGTGCCGGCAGCATACAACGGACGCGTTTATGTGTTCCATTCGGGTGACCAAGCCCGAGTCGCTGATTTGGCAGCGACAGCCCGGACTATAGGATTGAGTGACTGGTCATCGATAGCCGACAAGGTGTCTTGTTTTGTAGGACCTTGCCGAAGCTTTCATAGGTCGTTGCTGACGGCGTTATCCACAGTGGACCGCGTTATCGTTTTTCGCGAGCAAGCCCGCTCCCACAGGGAGTTGTGGTGGGGCAAGCAACGTGTTTCGGCAAGCGTTGCCGGGCGATGTCGAGCAGGTCGTTGCCGTCCTGGGTCAGCAGGTACAGGGCGCTGACGATCTTGGGGATGTCGCTCGCTTCGGCCTGTTTGAAACAGGTGCAATAAAGGGTTTCGAGCAGGTCGCTGGCGGCGCGGATGCGTTGTCGGGCGGCGTCGAGGATCTCGAAGGGGTCGGCCTCGGTATCGATGACCAGCACCGGGGTTTCGCTGTAGCGGGTCTTGAGCGGTTGGTAGCGGGCTGTCAGTGAGTCGGGGTTTTTCATTAAGTGGGTCCTGTGCGAAATCGGCAAGTGTTCCCGGCAGGCCGAGACACTGTTTTCAGCCGCGCAGGAAACTATAGGAGGGTATGGCGTTGGGGGACAAGACGGCCGAGATCGACAGGCTTTGTAAGGGTTTTGTCATATTTGGAGGAAGGGGACTACAGGTTGGTGGTGGGTTTTCAACGCGAAATGGCGAGAGGTAAAAATGCTTACAGCGTTTTCAGTCGCTTCGCGGTAAATCTCGGTAGAGGGTGCCTCGGACGATGTCGGGTGTTTCGAGTTTTGCGGTGGGTGTGTTGGCCTCTTCGCGATCTGTCCGTTACCCGATTCCTCAAGCCCTTGCAGCCATCCGCTGTATCATCCCCTATCGTTTTCGCCCCCGACCTTTTCTTGACTCGCTGCAATCGCCGGCCAGGCTTTTGACTCCCCAGCGGTCAATGGAGTGACAGCTTATGCACAACACCCTGGAACAGGTTTTCGGTTATCCACAGTTTCGACCCGGTCAGGAGACGGCCGTCAGTGCTGTGTTGGCCGGGCGTTCGGCGGCGGCAATTTTCCCCACCGGTTCGGGCAAATCCCTTTGCTACCAATTGCCGGCGCTGTTGCTGCCGCACCTGACGCTGGTGGTCTCACCCTTGCTGGCGTTGATGCAGGATCAGCTGTCGTTCCTGCAGCGCCACGGCATCTCGGCGGGCAGTATCGATTCGGCCCAGAGCCGCGATGACGCCAGTGACGTCATGGCCCGGGCCAAGTCCGGCGAATTGAAGATTTTGATGATCTCGGTGGAACGCTTGAAGAACGAGCGTTTTCGCCATTTCCTGCAGCAAGTACCGATCTCGCTGCTGGTGGTGGACGAGGCGCACTGCATCTCCGAATGGGGGCATAATTTTCGCCCGGACTACCTCAAGCTTCCCGACTATCAACGCCAGTTCAATATTCCTCAGGTTCTGCTGCTTACTGCAACGGCAACGCCGAAGGTCATCGCCGACATGCAGGCGAAATTCGCCATCGCCACCGAGGATGTAGTGACCACCGGTTTCTATCGCCCGAACCTGAGTTTGCTGGTGGAGCCGGTTCGCGGAGCGGACAAACGCAGACGCCTCGTCGAGTGGATGAGCCAGCGTCCGGAGCAGCCGAGCATCGTCTACGTCACCCTGCAGAAAACGGCGGAGCACATCGCCGAACACC
The DNA here is from genome assembly GCF_059492225.1 of Pseudomonas sp. Pseusp10. Lineage (NCBI taxonomy): Bacteria > Pseudomonadati > Pseudomonadota > Gammaproteobacteria > Pseudomonadales > Pseudomonadaceae > Pseudomonas > Pseudomonas sp. Pseusp10. Next base: position 870,906 of record NZ_CP168528.1, read on the forward strand.
TGAACCGCAACGGCATTCGGGCCGAGGCCTATCACGCCGGGTTGCCCCATGAGCAACGGGAGGCGATCCAGCGTCGCTTCATGGGCGGGCAGTCCAATTGCATCGTCGCCACCATCGCCTTTGGCATGGGTATCGACAAGAGCGACATCCGCAACGTGGTGCACTTCGACCTGCCCAAATCCATCGAAAACTACAGTCAGGAAATCGGCCGTGCCGGGCGTGACGGGCAACCGTCGGACTGCCTGGTGTTGGCCAACCGCGACAGCCTCAACGTGCTGGAGAACTTCGTCTACGGCGATACGCCCGAGCTGGATGGCATCCGTTGCGTGCTGGACGAGATGCTTGCCGCAGCACCCGAAGGGCAGTGGGAGTTTCTGCTGGGGCCGTTGGCCGATCAAAGCAACATTCGTCAGTTACCGCTCAAGACCTTGCTGGTGCAACTCGAATTGCGCGGGTTGATCGCCCCGCGCTACGCCTACTACGCCGAGTATCGTTTCAAGTATGTGCAGGAGCCCGAGGCGCTATTGGCGCGTTTCGAAGGCGAGCGCAGGGATTTTGTCGCTGCGATCATCCAGACCTCCAGCCGCGCCCGGACCTGGGCCACGGTGAATTTCGAGGCGTTGTACGAGCAGCACCGGGCCGAGCGCAGTCGGGTGGTCAAGGCGCTGGATTACTTCCAGGAGAAGGGCTGGGTGGAGCTGGAAAGCAAGCAGATGACCGAGGTCTACAGCGTGCTGCAAAGCGGGTTCGACAGCGCCGCATTGAGCGAGGAACTGCACGGCTATTTCACTCGGCATGAGCGCACCGAGGTCGCGCGGATTCACGCGATGCTGGATCTGTTCGCCACCGACCGTTGCCTGGGTTACCGCCTGGCTGAGTACTTCGGCGACCACAATGCCCCGCAGCAATGTGGCCATTGTTCGGTGTGTCACGGGCAAGTGGCGCGATTGCCCGCACCACCGGAGTTGCCGGCGCTTGTGGATAAAAATTTCGAGGCGCTGTGTGGCGACTTTATCCACAGGCACGAGCAGCACACGGGCAACGTGCCCTCGGCTGAACGCGTGACACGGTTTCTGTGCGGAATCGGCGTGCCGCTGTTCACCAAACTCAAGGCGCGGTCGATTCCCGGTTTTGCGGCGCTGGAAGATTATCCGTATGCCGGGGTGCGCAGTTGGGCCGAGCGGCATCTGGCAGGCTGAACCACAACCCTTGTGGGAGCGAGCTTGCTCGCGATGAGGCCGGCACATTCAACAGTGATGGTGACTGACAAATCGCCATCGCGAGCAAGCTCGCTCCCACAGGGATTTGCGGTGTACTCAAAGGGCTATATCCATCCGCTGAATGTTGCTCATCACAGGAATAAATTTCAAAAAAACGCAGTGGCTGACTATGGTGAGGGCTGTCTTCGGATCGCCAACAAGAGAACAAAACATGAGCCAGACACCGACGAATATTCAGCGCGCTGCCGTCATCGGAGCGGGCACCATGGGCCGTGGCATTGTCATGTGCCTGGCCAACGCCGGGGTGGCCGTGCAGTGGGTCGACAACAATCCGCAAATGCTGGAGCAAGCGCTGGCCACCGTGGCGGACACCTACGCCCACAACGTGCGCCAGGGCCGGATTGATCAGGGCGAAGCGGATGCCCGTGTCGCGCGCGTAACGGCGGCAGAAGGTTATGTGGCCATCCGCGATGTCGACCTGGTCATCGAAGCGGTGTACGAAAACCTTGAGCTCAAGCAGAAAATTTTCCGCGAGCTCGATGGCCTGCTCAAACCTGAAGCGATTCTGGCCAGCAATACTTCGGCGCTGGACATCGACGCCATTGCTGCGGTTACGGGGCGCCCGCAGCAGGTCCTGGGCCTGCACTTCTTCAGCCCGGCGCACATCATGAAGCTGCTGGAAATCGTCCGTGGCGCGCAGACGGCACCGGCAGTCCTCGATGCGGCACTGGCGCTCGGCCAGCGCATGGGCAAGGTCAGTGTGGTGGCGGGCAATTGCGACGGTTTCATCGGCAACCGCATGCTCAATACCTATGTGCTCGAAGCACGAAAAATGCTGCTGGAAGGCGCTTATCCCTACCAGGTAGATGCAGTGCTGCAAGGCTTCGGTTTCGCCATGGGGCCGTTCCGCATGTTCGATGTGGTGGGCGTCGATCTGCAGTGGCGCGCCCGGCAACTGTCGGGTGTCGGGCAGGATGCGCCGGAAGTTCAGGTGGATAACCGACTGTGCGAAATGGAGCGTTTTGGCCAGAAGAGTGGCAATGGTTACTACCACTATGAACCGGGCAGTCGCCAGGCTGAACATGATCCACAGGTGGACGCGCTGGTGCTGGAAGTCAGCGAAAGGCAGGGGTTCCACCGTCGCGTGATCGGCCCGGAGGAAATTCTCGAGCGCTGCTTGCTGGCACTGGTCAATGAAGGCGCGAAGATCCTTCAGGAAGGCATTGCCGGGTCAGCCCATGACATTGATCTGGTTTACCTCAATGGTTACGGTTTCCCGGCGGACAAGGGCGGGCCGATGGCCTGGGCCGATCAGCAAGGGTTGGCGGACATTCATCGGCGCTTGATGGACCTTGAGACGCGTCAAGGCGATCACTGGAACCCGGCGCGGTTGATTGGTGAATTGGCGGCGGCGGGCAAGGGCTTTGCTGACAAGTGATTGATGTGGCGCCTGCAAGGGTGCCTTCGTCGGGTCGCCGCCCGGAGCAAGCCCGCTCCCACAATTGATCTTCGGTGAACACAGATTTTGTGTACGACCGATATCCAATGTGGGAGCGGGCTTGCTCGCGAAGAACGATAACGCGGTTTTCGCCTTAGACTTGGTGAACCCATTCCAGGATACAACGCCAATGCCCCAACGCACCGACTACCCCCACTTCCAGCCCATCACCACCCGCTGGCACGACAACGACGCCTACGGTCACGTCAACAACGTTACCTACTACAGCTTCTTCGATACGGCGGTGAACACTTACCTGATCGAAGTCGGCGGCCTGGATATCCATGACGGTGAGGTGGTGGGGTTCGTGGTGAGTTCCTCCTGTGATTACTTTGCTTCCATTGCCTTCCCGGATCGCATCGAGATCGGTCTGCGGGTGGGCAAGTTGGGCAACAGCTCGGTGCAATACGAACTGGCCGTGTTCAAGCAAGGGGAAGACGAAGCCTGTGCGGCAGGGCGCTTCGTGCATGTGTTTGTCGATCGAGCGGCGAATCAACCCGTGGCGATTCCGGCAGGGTTGCGCGGGGCGCTGCAGTGTCTGGTGGTTCAGTAAGGCAAAAAAATCGCAGCCCTTGGGCTGCGATTTTTGATGTGCCAGTTATAGCGAGGCGATGGATGCCTTAGTCGTCGTCGTGCCAGCGATGCTTGCGGTGGCCATAGGCATGACCGTGGTGACGGTGGCCGTCGCGGTAGTAGCGACGACGGTCATGGTCGCGATAGTAACGACGATCGCCGCCTTCATCATCGTACTCTTTGCCCATGTAGTTACCCAGCGCGCCACCGGCACCGCCACCTGCTGCGGCGCCGATCAGGCTGCCGCTGGTGCCGCCCATGCTGCGACCGACCACGTTACCGCCTGCTGCGCCCAACGCACCGCCAATGGCTGCTTCGCCACGGCTGTGTTTGTTTGCACCGACGGCACTACCACCCGCGCCACCCAGGGCCGCGCCGATGGTGGAACCTGTATTGCCGCCCAGCGACTGGCCGACGACCGAGCCCAGAACCCCGCCCAATGCGCCGCCTACACCGGCTTCGGTGGTGCCGCCAGCAGACGCGATACCGCTGACCAGGCCAAGGGACAACAAGAGAATCGAGGAGAACTTCATGGAGGAACCTCAAGGGGATGACGGCGCGATCCTGAGGCTCTGGAATGGGCGTGACAATCGAAATCCGACGAATAACACGACCTGTATACAATATTGCAAGTTACTGTTTTTTGGACGGAACTTAACGTTTTTTTGCCGGTCTTTTACTACTTCGCAAAGGTCGTTTTCATGAGGAAACGGCCTTTTTTGTGGGCGAAAGAAATGTGTTGGATCCGGAAGTCTCGTTGAGTGATCTGGCCTCATCGCGAGCAAGCTCGCTCCCACATTTGCTCTTCAGTGTGCACGGATTATGTGTACGACAGAATTCCACTGTGGGAGCGAGCTTGCTCGCGATGGGGCCAGTTCAGACGAAGTGTTACGCAGACCTGGCCATGATCAACCCGGTCTCACTCGCCGCTTCCAACCGGATCGCCACGAACTTCGAAGTCGGCGTATGGCTGCCATCGCCGGTGCTTTCCAGCGGCACCAGCGGGTTCACTTCCGGGTAGTAGGCCGCCGCTTGCCCGGCCGGGATATCAAACGCCAGCAGCGTGAAGCCTTTTACCCGACGTTCAACGCCATCGTCCCAGAGCGAAACGATGTCAGCCTTCTGCCCCGGCCTGAAGCCCAGGCGAATGATGTCGGCTTCGTTGACGAACAACACATCCCGTTGTCCCTTCACGCCGCGATAACGGTCGTTGAGGCCATAGATGGTGGTGTTGTACTGATCGTGGGAGCGCATCGATTGCATGATCAGGTCCGGTAGCACACCGGTAGCGCGGGTGCGTTCGTGCACCAGGTCTTTGGGCAGTGCGTTCGGGCGGAAATTGGCCCGGCCCGAGGCGGTATTCCACTTGCGTGCGCCGGCACTGTTGCCCAGGTAGAAGCCGCCCGGATTCCTGACCTTCTCGTTGAAGTCCTTGAAGCCCGGAATGGTCTCGGCGATCAGGTCGCGGATGCGGCCGTAGTCGGCCACCAGCCAGTTCCAGTCCACCGGGTGGCTGCCCAGGGTCGCGGCAGCGATGCCGGCCAGGATCGCCGGTTCCGAACGCATCTGGTTCGACAGCCGCTGCAACTGACCATTGGAGGCGTGGACCATGCTGAACGAATCTTCGACGGTCACCGCTTGCGGGCCTTCGGTCTGGATATCGATGTCGGTGCGGCCCAGGCACGGCAGGATCAGCGCGTCCTTGCCGTGGGTCAGATGGCTGCGGTTGAGCTTGGTGCTGATCTGTACGGTCAGGTCGCAGTTTTGCAGGGCCTGGAAGGTGCGCGGGCTGTCTGGAGTGGCCTGGGCGAAGTTGCCGCCCAGACCAATGAAGACTTTTGCCCGGCCTTCAGCCATGGCGTGAATGGCCTCGACCACGTTGTGGCCATTGTGGCGCGGTACCTTGAACTGGAAACGACGCTCCAGGGAGTCGAGGAATGCCGCGGGCGGGCGCTCGTTGATGCCCATGGTCCGGTCGCCCTGCACGTTGCTGTGGCCACGCACCGGGCACAGCCCGGCACCCGGCCGGCCAATGTTGCCGCGCAGCATCATCAGGTTGGCGATTTCCTGGATGGTCGCCACCGAGTGGCGGTGTTGGGTGATGCCCATGGCCCAGCACATGATGACGTTCTTGCTCTTGGCATACATGCGTGCCGCTTGTTCGATCTCTACCAGGGGCAGGCCCGACTGCTCAACGATCTGCTCCCACGGCGTCTCGTCGATAGTCGCCAGGTACTCCAGCACGTTGGCGCTGTGCTCATTGAGGAAGTCGTGGTCGAACACCGCCGGGGCACCGGTTTTCTGCGCGTCGCGCTCCCACAGCAGGAGGAATTTCGCCATGCCGCGCATGATCGCCATGTCGCCACCCAGGGCCGGGCGGAAGAACGCGGTGTTGGTCGGCTTGTCGCCGTTGGTGAGCATTTCGATCGCGTGCTGCGGATGCTGGAAGCGCTCCAGGCCGCGCTCTTTCAGCGGGTTGATGCACACCACTTGAGCGCCGCGCTTCACCGCTTCGCGCAGCGGTTCGAGCATGCGCGGGTGGTTGGTGCCGGGGTTCTGGCCCCAGACGAAAATCGCATCGGCGTGTTCGAAGTCGTCGAACGTCACGGTGCCTTTGCCGACACCGACACTTTGCGACAACGCGACACCGCTGGCCTCGTGACACATGTTCGAGCAGTCAGGGAAGTTGTTGGTGCCATAGGCGCGCACGAACAGCTGATAGAGAAAAGCCGCTTCGTTGCTGGCCCGCCCCGAGGTGTAGAACTCGGCCTGATCCGGGCTCGACAAGCCGTTCAGGTGTTTGGCGATCAGCGCGAACGCGTCGTCCCAACTGATCGGTTGGTAGCGATCGGTTTCGGCGTTGTAGCTCATTGGCTCAGTCAGGCGGCCCTGATATTCGAGCCAATAGTCGCTTTGCTCCAGCAGCGAAGTGACGCTGTGTCTGGCGAAGAATCTGGCATCGACACGGCGTTTGGTCGCTTCCCAGTTCACCGCCTTGGCGCCGTTCTCGCAGAACATCACCATGCCGCCTTCCTGAGAATCGCCCCAGGCGCAACCGGGACAGTCGAAGCCGCCGTTCTTGTTGGTCTTGAGCATCATGCGCAGGTTTTTCAGCGCGTTGTCGCTGGTCAACCAGGCCTGGGCGACGCTGATCAGTGCGCCCCAGCCACCGGCCGGGCCTTTGTAGGGCTTGTAGCGAGGGACAGGTTTCTGGTCGGCTTGACGGTGTTGACTCACGCTTGTTTCTCCAACGTTGGGCTGTAGACCCGCGGCGCATTCTTCTGTGGCAGATGGATGAGATTGAGGTTGTGCCGACGGGCCCATTGCACGGCAAGGCCCGTGGGCGACGACAGGCTGACCAGGGTCTGGATGCCGGCGCGCAAGACTTTCTGGATCAATTCGAGACTGCAACGGCTGGTGACAATCGCCAGGCCGCCCGCGGTCGGGATGTTCTGGCGGACAAGTCCACCGATCAGCTTGTCGAGGGCGTTGTGCCGGCCGATGTCTTCGCGACCCAGCAGCAGCTCGCCCTTGTCATTCATGAACACTGCCGCATGCACGGCACCGCAGTGCTGGCCCAAGGGCTGGAAGGCGCCGATGCGCTCGCGCAGACCATCCAGCCATTCGACTGGCGGCAGCGGGGCGCCGGGCAATACCTGAAGGTCCGGCAACGCCTGCTCGACCGCTTCCACGCCGCAGAGCCCGCAACCGCTGGTACCGGCCAGTTGCCGACGCTGTTGCTTGAGGTTCCAGAAGGCGCGGTTGGCAATGGTCACTTGCGCGTATTGCGCCGCCCCCGAGCCGCTGAGTTGCAGGTCATAGATGTCCGTGGCGTCCTGGATGATGCCGCTGCCCAGGCTGAAGCCGACGATGAAGTCTTCGAGGTCCGTCGGTGTCACCAGCATGACCGCTTGGCTGATGCCGTTGTAAGCAATCGCCAACGCGACTTCCTCGGCCAGCGCGGTGCTGGTCGATTCCGTGTCTTCAAGGTTGCTGTAACGGTACGTCTGGCTGGCGGCGGGCGCGGGCGTTTCGAGGGCAGGCGCCGCGCAGGCAGGGCGCTTGGTGTTCATGGCATCACCGACGGTTTGATCAGCTTTAAGACTAGGCGTGACAACTTGTCACGTCTAATCGTTAGTACTGATCTGCCGATAGACGCCGTCGATCAGGCGCGCGTCAGCGATTGTTGATAAATCGCGAAGCACGCCTCTGCCAGCGCCGATCGCGGTGCGCTACGACGCATGATCAGCCCCAGCCGACCAAGGGTCTGGGCGTTTTCGATGGGTTGCAGGCGCAAGTGTTCGGTCAGCCCTTCGAGGCCACCGTCCAATGGCATCACGGCGCAACACAGGCCGCCGTGCACAGCTTGTAACAGTTGATGGACGGCATCGGTCTGCAACAAGGGTTGTGGGGTGAGGCCGCGACTGTGGAAGTTGTGGTCGATGGACTGGCGAAAGTGCATGCCGCTGGTGAGCATGCCCAGTGGCAGTTCGATCAATGATTCCCAGCTCAGCGGCGCCTCGCCAAAGGTGAAAAAGCGTTGGTCGTAGAGCAGGCCCATGCGGGTTTCGCTGAAAGCCAGGGAGTCGAAATGTTCGGCGTCCAGGCGCTCCAGGTAGGAAACGCCGAGGTCCAGGCGATTGTTCGCCAGTTGTTCGAGAATCTGCTCGGAGCTCAATGCCGAGAGTTCGAAGCGCAGGTTCGGATGTTCCCCGTGCAGGCGTTGCAGCAGCGGCAGCGGATCGAAACTCGACAGTGGCACCATACCCAGACGCAAGGTTCCGACCAGGTTGCCGCGACAGGCGGCCGCCTCGGCGTACAGACCGTCGTAGGCCGCCAGCACCGTGCGCGCCCAGGCCAGCACCCGCTCGCCCGGTGCCGTAAAACCTTCGAAGCGCTGACCACGATTGACCAGCGGCAGGTCGAGTTCTTCTTCGAGGCTGCGCAGACGCATGGACAGGGTCGGCTGGGTGATGTGGCAGCGTGCGGCGGCCTGGCCGAAATGGCGGGTTTCGTCGAGCGCGATGAGGAATTTCAGCTGCTTGATGTCCATCTTCGCTCCAGGATGCGGGAAGGTGCGGATTCTATCGCAAGCGGGGTCATTGGTCGGGTTGGAATCGCAAGTGACGGTCGTGGTCTAGGCTTTGGCGTCCGGAACCCGAAACCCAAGGAGAGTGCACCATGAGTCTTTTGAGCTTTGTGAAAGAAGCAGGCGAAAAGCTGCTGGATTTGCTGACGCCTGGCAACGCCAATGCCAGTGAGCAGTTGAAGGCGCACATCAGCAAGGTCGGGCTGGGTAATCCGAATGTGCAAGCGGCGGTCGATGGCGACAAGGTCACGGTGACCGGCGAAGTGGCGAGCCAGGAAGAGAAGGAGAAGATCCTGCTGGCGGTGGGCAACATCGCCGGGGTTGGCAGCGTGGATGATCAGATTACCGTGACCGGGCCTGTCGTTGCTGCGGCGCGTTTTGTGGTTGTGAAAAAGGGCGACACCCTGAGCGCGATATCCTTGGCCGTATATGGCAATGCCAACAAGTACAACAAGATTTTTGAAGCCAACAAACCGATGCTGGCGCACCCGGACAAGATTTATCCGGGGCAGTCGTTGCGGATTCCTGAGTAATCTTCAAGACCGCTATCGCGAGCAAGCTCGCTCCCACACTGAATTCCGTCGTGAGCAAATATTGTGTTCACCGAAATTCCAATGTGGGAGCGAGCTTGCTCGCGATTGCAGGCAACTCGGTCTAGAGCCCCGTAATCAAATCCCGATAATCCCCGACCGCTGCAAACTCCGCGGTGTCCTTCGGCCCCTTGCGGCTATCCGGCTCGCGCACGGCCAGCAAATGCGCTACACCGAAATCCCGTGCGCTGCGCAGGATCGGCAAGGTGTCGTCGATGAACAGGCTGCGCGCCGGATCGAAATCGATATCGGCCTGCAGCGCATCCCAGAACTGCGGGTTTTCCTTGGGGAAACCGTAGTCATGGGAGCTGATCAAACGTTCGAAGTAGGGCGCCAGCTGGATTTTTTCCAGCTTCAACGACAGCGCATCCCGATGGGCATTGGTGATCAGCACCACGCGCTTGCCGGCCTGTTTGATCGCCGCCAGAAAGGTATCGGCATCCGGGCGCAGGGCGATCAGGTGCGCGGTTTCCAGTTTCAGGTCGCGCACCGACAGCTTCAATTCGGCGCTCCAGAAATCCAGGCAGTACCACTGCAACTGGCCGGCATTGCGCTCGAACAGCGGCTGCAACTCCATCTCGGCCATGGCCCGGCTGACCCCGTGCAGTTCGGCGTAACGCTGGGGCAGATGCTCCATCCAGAAGTGGTTGTCGAAATGCAGGTCCAGCAGCGTGCCGTCCATGTCCAGCAGAACGGTATCGATGTCGGACCAGGGTAATGAAGGCATGGCAAAGTCTCGGGCGGTAGAAAGATATCTGGCATAAACAATCGGGTAAGCCGCGTTATAGTAGCGCGTTCACGCCAAGGAGCTTTGCATGCGCCAGAAACCCACCATACTCGCCCGCGAAATTGTCGCTACCAGTCGATTGTTCTGCGTGGAAGAGCTGAAGCTGCGTTTTTCCAATGGCGTGGAGCGCACGTATGAACGCCTGGTCGGCAAGGGTGCCGGGTACGGCGCGGTGATGATCGTGGCGATGCTCGATGCCGAGCACGCGGTGCTGGTCGAGGAGTATTGCGGCGGCACGGATGAATATGAAATGTCGTTGCCCAAGGGCTTGATCGAACCGGGCGAAGACGTGTTGGCGGCGGCCGAGCGTGAGCTCAAGGAAGAGGCTGGTTTCGGCGCGCGGCAGCTGGAGCACCTGACCGAGTTGTCGCTGTCCCCCGGTTACATGAGCCAGAAGATTCAGGTGGTACTGGCCTCCGACCTCTACGAAGAGCGCCTGGAGGGCGACGAGCCAGAGCCGATGCGGGTGGACAAGGTCAATCTGCGTGAGCTCTCGGCGCTGGCACAAAACCCGCAATTTACCGAAGGCCGTGCCTTGGCGGCGCTGTACCTGGCCCGAGACCTGTTGACTCAGCGCGGAGCGTTCCAGCCATGAATTTCCCGCATCCATTGATGGCGCCGGTCATCGAACTGGCCTTGCAGGCCGGTGATGCGATCCTGCCGTTCTGGCGCACAGGCACCGCCGTCACGGCGAAGGCTGATGATTCGCCGGTCACGGCTGCTGACCTGGCCGCTCACCACCTGATTCTGGCCGGGCTGACGGCGCTCGATCCGGGCATCCCGGTGCTCTCCGAAGAGGACGCCAATATTCCCCAAAGCGTGCGGGCCGGATGGCAGCGCTGGTGGCTGGTCGATCCGCTGGATGGCACCAAGGAGTTCATCAGCGGTAGCGAGGAGTTCACCGTCAACATCGCCCTGATCGAAAACGGTCGAGTGGTGTTTGGCGTGGTGTCGATGCCGACCAACGGGCGTTTCTATGTCGGTGGTGCCGGGCTCGGCGCGTGGCGTGGCGATAAGGGCGGCACGCCGATGGCGATTCAGGTGCGAGACGTCCCGACGCCCGGCGAGTCGTTCACCGTGGTGGCCAGCCGTCGCCATTCGAGCCCGGAGCAGGAGCGGTTACTGGCCGGGTTGAGCGCCAGCCTTGGCGAGCTGCAACTGGCCAATATCGGCAGTTCGCTGAAGTTTTGCCTGCTGGCGGAAGGGGCGGCGGATTGCTATCCGCGCCTTGCACCGACTTCGCAGTGGGACACGGCGGCGGCGCAAGGCGTGCTGGAAGGTGCCGGCGGTGAAGTGCTGGAGCTGAGCGGAGAGCCGTTCAGTTATCCGGCGCGGGAGTCGCTGTTGAATGGATTCTTTCTGGCGTTGCCGGCGAAGGCGGCGTGGCGGGAGAAGTTGCTGGAATTGGCGCGCGCATAAGATCGTTCCCACGCGCTGATGCAAAATCCTTGTGGGAGCAAGCTCGCTCCCACAGGTTTTGCGGTGGTCCCGATTCAGCGGTGCAGCACGTACTGCCCGACAAACCTCACCGCATCCTCATCACGGCCTTCATTGACGACCCGCGTATGCAGGGTCAACCGCGCTCGGCTGTATCGCTGGAACGTGGTCAGGAATTTCTTCCAGATCACCGGATCCGGCGCCTGGCAAATGGCGTTGGCATCGCCCGTCACCGGCAGTGGATAGCTGATCTGCCCTTCCTGAATCACGATGTGCCCGTCTGTAATCCCTTCTTCCTTGAGTCGCAAATGCAGCCAGCCCCAACCGGCCAGGACCGCGCCGCAATACAGGCTGCCGCCGAACATGGTGCTCTTGTGGTTGACGTTGGCTTCCAGCGGCAAGTGCAGGCGCAGTTGCTGGTCATGCCAGTCGAGCACTTTGAGGCCCATGTCCCGGGTGAGGGGAATGTCGTGATGGAGGACTGATTCCAGTTGTCGACTGTCGCGGCTCATTCAGGGGGCCTCTTGCTTGAAGTGGATGATTGGACGGTAACTCAGTCGAGGTCGTCAGGGTGGGCCGGGGCGCCACTGTCGGCGAAACTCAAACCGTGTTTGCGCAGTTTGTCGTGCAGGGTCTTGCGCGGAATGCCGAGGGCTTCGGCGACGCTGCGCACGGAGCTGTGCGAGCGCGCCAGTTCGGCGGCGATGAGCGTTTTTTCGAAGTTTTCCACTTGCTCGCTCAAACCGCCGCTGACGACTTCGGCCATATTGCCAGCGCCGCCTTGCGGCGTGCTGTTGTCGAGGGCCAGTTCCAGCCCGAGGGCAAAACGCTCGGCCGCGTTTTGCAGCTCGCGCACGTTGCCGGGCCAGGTGTGGCGAAGCAGCAAGGCTCGTTGTCCCGGTTGCAGTTCATGGGGCGGCAAGCCGTGGCGGGCACTGGCTTCATCGGCGAAATGCTGGAACAGCATCAGCGCGTCTTCGCCCCGTTCGCGCAAGGGTGGAATCCGCAGCGGCGCGACGTTCAGGCGGTAATACAAGTCGGCACGGAAGCGCCCTTGATCCGCTGCCTGGCGCAGGTCTTCCTTGGTCGCGGCGATGATGCGGATGTCCAGGGGGATCAGTTGATTGCCGCCCAGGCGTTCGACTACACGCTCCTGCAGCAAGCGCAGCAATTTGACCTGTACATCCAGGCTCATGCTTTCGATTTCATCAAGGAATAGCGTGCCGCCATTGGCGAATTCAAACTTGCCGATGCGGCGTTTCTGCGCACCAGTGAAGGCGCCGGGCTCGTGGCCGAACAGTTCGCTTTCGACCACTGATTCGGCCAGGGCTCCGGCGTTGATCGCCACGAACGGTCCGTTACGACGGCCTGATAAATCGTGCAGCGCCCGGGCCACGACTTCTTTGCCCGCGCCGGTTTCGCCGAGGATCAGCACGTCGGCCCTGGTCGCCGCCAGGGCGCCAATCTGCTCGCGCAAGCGCAGCATCGAAGGTGATTGGCCAACCAGTCGTGTGCTCAGCTCGTTGCGGTCACTCAAGGCCAACCGCAGGCTGCGGTTGTCCAGCACCAGCCGGCGCAGGGCCAACGCGCGGCGCACGCTGTCGAGCAGGGCGTCGCTGGCAAACGGCTTTTCCAGAAAGTCATAAGCCCCGGCGCGCATAGCTTGCACCGCCAGCGGCACATCGCCGTGGCCGGTGATCAACAGCACCGGCAGCTCAGGGTCCTGGGCGTGCAGTTCGGTCAACAGTTCGAGACCGTCCATGCCGGGCATGCGGATGTCGCTGACCACCACCCCTGGCCAATCACGTTGAAGTTGTGCGGCCAGGCCCTTGGCTTCGGCCAGCGGCAGGATTTTCAGGCCCGCCAGATCCAGCGTCTGGCTCAAGGCCTGGCGCAAGTGGGGATCGTCGTCGATCAACACGACCTGAATGCGGTTGTCGATGGTCATGCACTTCGGTCCTCGGACGGTTGCAGGCTCACGCCTGGTGCGCCTGCGCGCAGCTTCAGGGTAATCAGGGCGCCGCCCTCCTTGTGGTTGGCGAACGACAGTTCACCGCCGAAGGCGCGCATCAGGGTTTCGCAAATTGCCAGCCCTAAACCCAGGCCCTGGGTTCGGGTCTTGGTGGTGTAGAACGGCTCGCTGGCGCGCCCAAGGGCTTCCATGCAAAAGCCGGGGCCGTTGTCGCGAATGTACAGGTTGACGCCATCGGCCGTGGATTGGGCACTCAGCCAGAGTTTACGTGGCGGGCCTTTCTCCGTCAGGGCATCCAGGGCGTTGGCCAGCAGATTGCCGAGTACCTGGCGCAGGCGGGTTTCCCCGGCTTCGACCCACAGGGTGGCGGCGGGCAAGTCGCGGATCAGTTCGACGTCCATGCTGCGTCGACGCTTGGCCAGCAGGGCCAGGGCATCATCCAGCGCCGGTTGCAGGGCGACGCTTTCCGGAGCGTGCCGGTCGCGTCGGGCGAAGGCGCGCAGGTGGGCGATGATCGAGGCCATGCGACCGGTCAATTCGCTGATCAGCTTGAGGTTGCCGCGGGCATCGTCGGTGCGCTGGTGGTCGAGCAGCACCTCGGCGTTTTCCGCGTAGCTGCGAATCGCTGCCAGCGGCTGATTGAGTTCGTGGCTGATGCTCGCCGACATTGTGCCCAGTGCCGACAATTTGCCGGCCTGCACCAGATCATCCTGGGCGCGTACCAGCTCCTGCTGGGCCTGTTCGCGTTCCAGTACTTCCTGTTTAAGGCGCCGATTCAGGCCTTCGAGATCGCTGGTGCGTTCGGCGACCCGACCTTCCAGTTCACGGCGGGCCTTGGCTTCAAAGGCAATGCGTTCCAGGTAATGACGGCGGCGCTGCATCATCAGCCCAAGCAGCAGCATCAACACAAGAAGCGTTGCACCACCAATGGCCACCACCGTGCGCACCGGGCGGTCGATCAAGGTACGCGGGGCGAGGATGCTGACATTCCAGCCGGTTTCGGCGATCTGCCGGGTCTGGGTCAGCCAGGCATCGGGATTGAGCTCCAGCGGTTTTGGCTCGCGGGTCGGGTAGGGTTGAATCGCGGTGATGGCTTTGCTTTCTTCCTCGTTCAACGGGCGGGTCGAGCGGAATCGCCACTCCGGTCGCGACGTGAGAATGACGACGCCGTTGTGGTCGGTCAGCAGCAGTTGTTCCGGGGTCTTGCCCCACAGGCTTTCGGTGTGGTCGAGGTCGACCTTGACCACCAGCACGCCGACGATTTTCTCGCCATCGCGCACACCGGCGGCGAAGAAGTAACCGCGCTTGGCGGAGGTGGTGCCCAGCCCGAAAAAGCGCCCGAGCTGTCCGGCCATGGCTTCGCTGAAATATGGCCGGAAGGAAAAATTGCGCCCGACAAAACTGTCGTGCTTGTCCCAGTTGGAGGCGGCCAGGGTCTTGCCGGTGACATCCATCAGGTACATGACTTCGGCACCGGTCTGGGTGGCGATGTTTTTCAGCAGGCGGTTGGCATTGCCCTGGGTGACGCCATCGTCCGGTGCGCCGAGAACCGCGCGTAGAGCCGGCAGGTCGCCGAGGATCTGCGGTAACACTTCATAGCGGTGCAGGGTACCCAACAGGTTGGCGACGTAGAGGTCGAGGGTCTGACGATTCTGACTGGCCAGTTCGCTGCGGTAATAGCGCTCGGCAAGATGCTCCAGCGGCCACAGCAATGGCGCCAGGCACAGTGCCAGCAGGGCCAGGCTGCGCCAGCGGGGTCTGGGGGGGAGGGTCGGTTTCATAAGCAGCATGCGCCTGTGGGTACAGGCGCATTATGCCTAGGCTTGCCCGCCTTGGGTCAGGTGCATCTTGATAGGCGAGCTTCAGCCGGCCTATCAGGCAAAGACGTCGGCGTCCTTGAAAAATACGCCGGCCTGATCTTTTGCCGACAACTGCGGTGCTGCGTCCAATTGCCAGTCGATGGCCAGGTCCGGGTCGTCCCAGCGAATACTGCGCTCGGCCGATGGCGTGTAGTAGTCGGTGGTTTTGTAAAGAAACTCGGCAAATTCGCTCAAGACCACGAACCCATGGGCGAAACCTTCCGGGACCCAGAGCTGGCGATGATTGTCGGCAGACAGGCGCACGGCGACCCATTTACCGAAGTGCGGCGAGCTGCGGCGTATGTCCACGGCGACGTCCAGCACTTCACCGACCGTGACGCGAACCAGTTTTCCCTGGGTATTTTCCAGTTGGTAATGCAGACCGCGCAGCACGCCCTTCTGCGAACGGGAGTGATTGTCTTGAACGAAATCAGTGTCGAGTCCGGTGGCCTCTTTGAAGGCCCTGGCGTTGAAGCTTTCGTAGAAGAAACCACGTTCGTCACCAAAGACCTTGGGTTCAAGGATCAGAACACCGGGCAGGTCGGTGGTCACTACATTCATGGTGATTCTCCAGTAACAGGCGTTTGATGGCCGCCATTCTTGCGCAAAGTGCCATTCGAGGCGAGTAGCAGAACACCCATACCGGCTTGCGGGGGGTTGCGTATCGCCCGAAGCAGTGGCGATATAGGCGCCTAATAAAATTTCAGGGGTCGTTGTATGCCGCTTGCCACGTTGATTCATCGCGCCAGTTTGCCCAGCCCGCAGGTGTCTGCGGAGCAGGCGCTAGAACTGCTGGAAGAACATTACGGGTTCAGCGGCAGGTTGCAGGCCCTTGGCAGCCAGCAAGACCTGAACTACCGCGTCGACAGCGAACGGGGGCGTTTTGTCCTGAAAATCTGCCGTGGCGATTATTCCGCGCTGGAGATTCAAGCCCAGCACGCCGGCCTCAAGCATCTGGATGGACACCCGCAAGTGCATGTGCCGCGGGTGATGCCGGCAAAAAACGGTGCGGACCTGCTGTCACTGGAGGTGGGTGGCCAGGCGGTGCATGTGCGACTGCTCGATTACATCGAAGGCCAGCCCTTGACGAGCCTCGGGCATTTCAGTCGTACGGTGGTGGCCGGTTTCGGCCGCCTGTGCGGCGAGATGGACCTGGCCCTGGCGGATTTCGACCATCCGGGTCTGGAGCGAACCCTGCAGTGGGACGCCCGCCATGCCCATGCCTTGATCGCGCACTTGCTGCCGGTGATCAAGGATGAAACCCAGCGCAAACTGATCGTCGAAGCGTCCGGACAAGCCGAGCGGCATTTGCAGCCACTGGAAGACAAACTTCCGGTGCAGGCCATTCATATGGACATCACCGACGACAACGTGGTGTGGCAGCGCGATGCGCAACGCCATTGGCAGCTGCAAGGCGTGATTGATTTCGGCGACCTGGTGCGTACCTGGCGCATTACCGATCTGTCGGTGACTTGCGCTGCGCTGCTGCATCATGGAGAGGGCGATCCGTTGTGCATTTTGCCGGCAATCCAGGCGTATCACGCGGTCAACCCGTTGCAACACGAAGAGCTGCTGGCGCTGTGGCCGCTGATCGTGGCCCGGGCGGCGGTGCTGGTGCTCAGTGGCGAACAGCAGGTCAGCATCGATCCGGGCAATGCCTACAGCCGCGACAACCTGGTCCATGAATGGGAAATCTTCCGTGTGGCCACGTCGGTGCCGTTGGCGTTGATGGAAGCGGCAATCCTCACGGCCGTCGGCCAGAACCTGCCAGCCATCGGCAGCGAAGGCTTCGCGCCACTGTTGCCGAGCCTGGTGGGGCGTGAGTTCGCCTTGATCGACCTGGGCGTGCTCAGTCCGCATTTCGAGGCCGGGAACTGGGAGCAGGCGGGCGTCGACCAGCGCCTGCTGGATGAAGCTGCCGCGGCACATGGCCTGGCGGCCAGCCGCTACGGACAATACCGCCTGTCCCATACCCGCCCGGACAGCGCCACTGAACCGGACACTTGCCCGTTGCACGTCGAGTTGCGTGTGCCTCAGGGTACGGCGGTCGAAGCGCCGTTTGCCGGGGTGGTGCATTACCCATCGACGGGCGTGCTGCAACTGGACGGCCCGCAATTGAGTGTGCGGCTTTGGGGCGTCACACCGTCGCTGCACAGCGGCGCGGCACTGGTCAAAGGCCAGGTACTGGGTTCGGTCAGCGGGCCTTTGATCGTGCAGTTGTGCCGTGGCGCGTCGATTGATGCACCACTGTTCTGTACGCCTTCGCGCGCGGCGGCCTGGCAAGCGTTGTGCCCTTCGCCGGCCGCGTTGCTGGGGCTGGCCTGTGATGCCGAAGCCGAGCTTGACGGACCGACCCTGTTGGCCCGGCGCGATGCCAGCTTTGCCCGTACGCAAAAGCACTATTACGTTGATCCGCCGCGCATCGAGCGTGGCTGGCGCAACCATCTGATCGACATGCAGGGCCGCTCCTACCTCGACATGCTCAACAACGTTGCGGTATTGGGTCACGGCCATCCACGCATGGCCGCCGTCGCCAGCCGCCAGTGGTCATTGCTCAACACCAACTCGCGCTTCAACTACGCAGCCGTGGCCGAGTTCTCCGAGCGTTTGCTGAAGCTGTCCCCGGACGGCATGGATCGGGTGTTCCTGGTCAACAGCGGGAGCGAGGCCAACGACCTGGCGATTCGCCTTGCGTGGGCCTACAGCGGCGGCCGAGACATGCTCAGCGTGCTGGAGGCCTATCACGGCTGGACGGTTGGCGCAGACTCGGTGTCGACCTCGATCGCCGACAACCCCAAGGCCTTGAGCAGCCGCCCGGACTGGGTGCACCCGGTGACCGCGCCAAACACCTATCGCGGTGAATTCCGCGGCCCCGACAGCGCGCCGGATTATGTGCGCAGCGTCGAGCACAACCTGGCGAAAATCGCCGGGCAGGAACGCCAACTGGCCGGTTTCATCTGCGAACCGGTGTACGGCAATGCCGGCGGTATCTCGCTGCCACCGGGCTATTTGAAACAAGTCTATGGCATGGTCCGGGCCCGGGGCGGCGTGTGCATCGCCGACGAAGTGCAGGTCGGTTACGGACGCATGGGTGATTTCTTCTGGGGCTTCGAAGAGCAAGGCGTGGTGCCGGACATCATCACCATGGCCAAGGGCATGGGCAACGGCCAGCCACTGGGCGCGGTCATCACCCGCCGGGAAATCGCCGAGGCGCTCGAGGCCGAGGGTTACTTCTTCTCCTCCGCTGGCGGCAGCCCGGTGAGTTGCCAGGTCGGCATGGCCGTGCTGGATGTGATGGAAGAGGAAAAACTCTGGGAGAACGCCCAGGTCGTTGGCGGCCACTTCAAGCAGCGCCTCGAAGCGTTGATCGATATTCATCCGTTAGTGGGCGCGGTGCACGGTTCCGGTTTCTACCTGGGCGTCGAACTGATCCGCAACCGCGAAACCCTGGAGCCGGCCACCGAAGAAACCACGGCACTGTGCGATCGCTTGCGTGAGCTGGGGATCTTCATGCAGCCGACCGGCGATTACCTGAACATCCTCAAGATCAAACCGCCGATGGTCACCTCGCGCCAGAGCGTGGATTTCTTCGTGGACATGCTGTCGAAGGTGCTTGCGGAAGGGCTGTAAACACCTCCCTCTGTAAATGCGGCCCAATGTGGGAGCGGGCTTGCTCGCGAAAGCGGCATTCCAGGCTCAATATTGGCGTCGGATGTACCGCCCTCTTCGCGAGCAAGCCCGCTCCCACATGGGGTAGGGGGTGTAGTTCGATTGATATCGGCTTTCTGTCGACTATTTTTGTAACTGCGGATTGATGGTGCTTCAAAAGTCGATATTTATCGGATATAAAGTCGCCATTGCCCACGGCGTGTACCCATGCGCTTCTTTTCTGTCAGGCATCAACGCCACCCCTGGAGTCCTGATCCATGACCACTTTGAACAGCACCCCTCGCGCCGACGGCTTCTACATGCCAGCCGAGTGGGCACCCCAAACCCAGACCTGGATGATCTGGCCCGAGCGCCCGGACAACTGGCGCCTGGGTGGCAAACCGGCACAAGCCGCGCACGTGGCAGTGGCCAAGGCCATCGCCCGTTTCGAACCGGTGACCGTGGCGGTTTCCGCCGGCCAGTACGAAAACGCCCGTGCCCGTCTGGACGTGCCGAATATTCGCGTAGTGGAAATGTCCAGCGACGACGCCTGGGTTCGCGACTCCGGTCCGACCTTCGTCATCAATAACAGTGGCGAAGTCCGTGGCGTGAACTGGGACTTCAATGCCTGGGGCGGTTTTGACGGCGGTCTGTATTCGCCGTGGAACCGTGATTCGCAGGTCGGTGGCAAGATCCTCGAGATCGAGCGCAGCCCGCGTTACCGCACCGAAGGCTTCGTACTTGAAGGCGGTTCGATTCACGTCGATGGCGAAGGCACGCTGATCACCACCGAAGAATGCCTGCTCAACCGCAATCGCAACCCGCACATGAACCGCGAAGAAATCGAAGCGGTCCTGAGTGCGAACCTGGCTGTGGATAAAATCATCTGGCTGCCGGATGGCTTGTTCAACGACGAAACCGACGGCCATGTGGATAACTTCTGCTGCTACGTGCGTCCGGGTGAAGTGCTGCTGGCCTGGACCGATGATCCGCAGGACCCGAACTACCCGCGCTGCCAGGCGGCGATGAAAGTGCTGCAAAGCAGCACCGACGCCAAGGGCCGCCCGTTCAAGGTGCACAAAATGCCGATCCCGGGTCCGCTGTTTGCGACCGAGGAAGAGTGCGCCGGTGTCGACCCGGTGGATGGTACGCAGGAGCGCAACCCTAGCGTTCGTCTGGCCGGTTCCTACGTGAACTTCCTGATCGTCAACGGCGGCATCATCGCACCGAGCTTTGACGACCCGCAGGATGGCCCGGCCAGGGAAATCTTGCAGAGCCTGTTCCCACAGCATGAAGTGGTAATGGTGCCTGGTCGTGAACTGTTACTGGGGGGCGGCAACATTCACTGCCTTACCCAGCAGCAACCCGCGCCGCACAAGGAGTGAGTGCGGTCGTAACAGCTTGAGTTGATTGCGAAATCGCTCAGGCTGTCGATCTGCCTCCTGCGTTGCGCAGAGCCCGCAGCCCTAAAGGGCTGCGGGCTTTTTTGTATCCGCCTGGCCACATTCAGAAACCTTGGCACAGCTCTTGTATCTCTGCTGTTGTAACTCGGGGAGGGAGAGGACTTCGATGTTCTGTCATAAACCTTGGATAAGTTAGCCGCTCACAAACCGGGAGAGAGCGCTTAAATGAACGCCGAAGTGAATGTTGTGGGCGAAAAGGCGTTGCATCCCCTGGCAGTCAACAGCGAATCGCTCCAGATCCTGGCGCACTGGTTCAAGTCCAATGGAATGCGTCAGATCAGCGAAACTGATCCGCGCCGGACGATGATCGAGCGTTACCCTGCTGGTTTATTCAGCGAGGCGGAACTGGATGCGTTGTGGGATGTGATGGAAGGATAAGAAGAACAACAACGGATTGATCAAGAAAAGCGCTGCCGGGATGGCAGCGCTTTTTTTTGCGCAGATTTTGTAGACAACCCCGGTCCCTGTGGGAGCGAGCTTGCTCGCGATGGCGCCCGACCAGTCAGCATTTATATCGACTGACCCACCGCTATCGCGAACAGGCTGATTCCCACAGGCAACCATTCGACCGATTCAAGCAACAGACTGAAAGCCAATCCGGCGTTTTTCAGGGAGCGCTGCGGCACTAATCTGCCGACATCGAATTTTCCTGAATGTCTGTCGGAGCTTGCCCATGATTCTGCATTACATCTACGACCCGTTGTGCGGTTGGTGCTACGGCGCCAAACCGCTGGTGCAGGCCGCCCAGGCTGTGCTGCCCGTGATTGCCCACGGCGGCGGCATGATGACGGGGGCCAATCGGCAAAAGGTTTCGCCACAACTGCGCAGTTACGTCTTACCTCATGACCGGCGCATCGCCGAATACAGCGGGCAGCCGTTCGGTGAAGCCTATTTCGAAGGATTACTGCGAGATCACACCGCCTTGTTCGACTCGGCTCCACCCATCGCTGCGGTACTGGCTGCCGAGCAAATGGCAGGTCGCGGGCTGGAGTTGTTGGGGCGTTTGCAAAGTGCTCACTACGTGGAGGGGCGCCGCATCGCCGACGAATCGGTACTGTTCGAACTGGCCCTGGGCATGGGGCTGGACCGTCAAGCCTTCGAAAGAGCCTTCATGGCGGCCGACACCGAAGGCCACATCAGGAACAGCCGGGCGCTTCTGGCCAAGGTGGGCGGGCAGGGTTTTCCGACCCTGGCACTTGAGCACAATGACCAATTCAATTTGATCGATATCGGGCCGTGGCTGGGCAAGCCCCAGGCATTTGCGCAGTGGCTGGGTCAGTCGCTGCCCGATCAGGGGCCATTCAATTCGGTAGCAGCTTGTGGTCTCGATAGCTGCATTGATTGAATATTCCTGCCGCGTAAAGTAATTTCTTAGACGATTTTTACCTGTTTCTAGAAGATTCATGAAATTGACACGTCATTGAGAGCGCAGCTACGATTCGGCCCAACGCCTGTGGCCGACCGCCACGACTCAAAAACAATAAAAGGCCCGCCGCGAGAAATCGTGGGCGGGCCTTTTTGTTTTCGCCTTGAAATAAGAGCGCAATAGCGCCGTTTCGGCCGTTCGACACAGCGCGTATCAACCGTATCAAGGAAAAAATAAAATGTTGAACAAGCGAATCAGCCTGATCGCACTGGGGATTTTGAGCGCTACACAGGCCATGGCGAACGACCAGGCCCAATCCAAGGGTTTTGTTGAAGACAGCAGCCTCAAAGTGCTGCTGCGCAACGCCTACATCAACCGTGACTTCAAAGACGGCAACCCGGATAAATCCGAGTGGGGCCAGGCAGCCATCGGCACGTTCTCGTCCGGCTTCACCCAAGGCACTGTGGGTGTGGGTGTGGACGCTTTCGGTCTGTACGCACTGAACCTGGAGCGCAGTGAAGACCGTAGCGGCGCGCAAGGTATCGATTTCTTCAAAAAGGGCGACAGCGGCCAGCCGGCGGACGACTTGTCCAAGGGCGGCGCAGCGATCAAGTTCCGCCTGTCCAGCACCACCCTGACTTACGGCGACCAGATGCCGGCCCTGCCGGTGCTGAGCTACGACAACTCGCGCCTGCTGCCGGAAAGCTACACCGGTACCCTGATCACCTCCAGGGAGATCAAAGGCCTGCAACTGGACGCCGGTCGCTTCACCGCCGAATCGCGTAAAAGCGCCGAAGGCCGTGACAGCGGTGGCTTGAAGTCGATCAACGTATTGGGCGGTAGCTACCAGTTCACCGAGCAATTCAAGGCCGCGCTGTACGCTTCCGACGTCGAAGACGTGCTGAAGAAACAATACGTGAACGCCAACTACGTGTTCCCGATCGACAAGGATCAGTCCCTGACCCTGGACTTCAACGGCTACCGCACCAAGCTGGAAGATTCCTACGTTCGCGAAAACGCTATCACCGGCGACGACAACAAAATCTGGAGCCTGGCGGCCACCTTTATCACCGGCCCACACTCGTTCACCCTCGCGCACCAGCGCAGCACCGGTGACAGCAACCTGGGCTACGCCTACGGCGGCTACCAGAAAGATCAAGGTCGCATCGGCGACGGTGGCAACACCATCTACCTGGCGAACTCCTACTGGTCTGACTTCAACGCCGAAGACGAACGCAGCTGGCAGCTGGGCTACGGCCTGGACTTCAGCACCTTCGGTGTACCGGGCCTGAGCTACAACTTCGCCTACGTACGCGGTGACAACATCACCACCTCCACCAGCGAAGGCGGCACCGAGCGCGAGATCTTCAACCAGATCAAATACGTCGTCCAAAGCGGCCCGGCCAAAGACCTCAGCGTGAAACTGCGCAGCTCGGTCCTGCGCGTGTCGCAGAAGTCGAGCGAGTACAACGTGAGCGGCAACGAAGTGCGTGTGTTCGTGGATTACCCGATCAATATTTTCTGATGATGGGTTGCGGTAGTGAGGCCTGAAAGAAAAAGCCCCGACTGGTTCGGGGCTTTTTTTTGAATAAAAACGCTGAAACGAAAGACTAATTGCCCTTATCTATCCTGACACCGAGAATTCATGCTATACGCCATTGACGCATAGCAGGGACTGCATGATCTTCATCGAGACGCCGATTTTTACCGCTGACCTTCCAGGTCATCTGGGCGATCACGAATATGGAGAATTTCAGCAGTATCTCGCCGAACATCCCGAGGCTGGCGCTTTGATCGAGGGCACTGGCGGGCTTAGAAAAATCCGCTGGGCCGCGCATGGCAGGGGCAAGAGCGGTGGCGTAAGGGTGATCTACTATCACGTAACCTCTGCTTTTCAGATACGTTTGCTACTGATTTACCGGAAAGGGATTCAAGACACCCTTTCGGATAGAGAAAAAGCAGTTCTTTGTGCCATCAATAAAGGATGGAAATAATGGAAAAAAATCTCTTCGATCGTCTTGTTGAAAGCATGACGCAGATGGATGAGATCGACCGAGGTGAGCGAGAGCCATCGCGCGAATTCCATGTCGATGCTGCACAGGTCAAAAAAATTCGCCTCGCCACGGGACTTTCCCAGGCAGCGTTTGCCAAGCGAATTGATGTTCCCGTGGGAACGTTACGCAATTGGGAGCAAGGACGTCGTGATCCTGAGGGGCCTGCCCGTGCACTGTTGCGAGCGATTCATAACGACCCGGAGCATGTACTTGCAGCGTTGGGTTACTGATCAGTCGATTTCAGCTTAATGATTGCGGCGTTTCCAGCCCCCGTAACAAAAAACGCAGCCTTCCAAGGCTGCGTTTTTTGTTGGACGCGGGTCGCATTGACCTGGATGAGTCTTGCAGTCTTGCATTTCCGGTATGCCCTACTCATTACACTACGTAACTAATGAAGTTCCCGCCCCCACCTTTATCCCCTCCCGCCAACCTCATACATTCACCTCCAACGCCTCTCCCATCATCCCGACGGGAAGGTCACTGGAGTTTCCCTCATGCCTTTCGTAAGCGTACGCATCACCCGCGATGGCGTTACCACTGAGCAGAAAGCTCAGGTGATCGCCGAAATCACTGAAACCCTGGAACGCGTTCTCAACAAGCGCCCTGACCTGACCCACATCGTGATCGAGGAAGTCGATACCGATAACTGGGGTTACGCCGGCATCACCACCACCCAGTACCGCAAGCAACTGGCTGAGGCGGAGGGGAAGTCATGACGTCGTCCGTCACCATCGATTTCATCTCCGATGTGGTGTGCCCCTGGTGCGCACTGGGGGCGACGGCGCTGGAGCAGGCGATCGAGAACGTGGCCGGGGAAGTCTCGGTCGGGCTGACCTACAAGCCGTTCGAATTGAACCCGGACATGCCGGCCGAAGGTGAGCCTGCGGTCGAGCACTTGATGCGCAAATACGGGCGCACTGCTGAAGACGTCGCCGCCGGCAAGGCCATGCAGATCGCTCGCGGCGAGGCCATCGGTTTCAAGTTCGATCTGGAGAAGCGCACGCATTTCTACAACACCTTCGATGCGCACCGTTTGTTGTTGTGGGCGTTGCAGGAAGGCCGGCAAGTCGAGCTGAAGAAGGTCCTGCTTCGGGGCTATTTCAGCGAAGGCCAGAACCCGAGTGATCACCAGGCGCTCGTGAGTCTGGCGACTGAAGCGGGGCTGGACGGGGCAACTGCACAAGAGGTGCTGGCGTCCGGCGCGTTCGCCGATGAGGTGCGGGAACTTGAAGCGTACTACCAGCAGCGTGGCATCAACTCGGTCCCGGCCATGGTGCTGAACGGTCGCCACCTGGTGTCCGGTTCGCAATCGGTCGAGTACTACGAACAGATGTTGAGAGAAATGGCCAAGGCACCGGCCGACGCCTGATCACAGATTTTCTACCCCATTCTTTATTGTCAGAGGTCTTCATCATGAGCATTTCGAAAAAAGTCATCGTTATCACCGGCGCATCCCAAGGTCTCGGCGACGGTATGGTCAAAGCCTTTCGTGAACTCGGCTACCGGATCGTCGCCACTTCGCGCTCGATCAAGCCGTCCACCGATCCGGACATTCACACCGTGGCCGGTGACATCGGCGAACCGGAAACCGCCCGGCGCGTCATCCGTGAAGCGATTTCCCGTTTCGGTCGCATCGACACCCTGGTCAACAACGCCGGGATCTTCATCGCCAAGCCATTCACCGCGTACACCGCAGAGGACTACGCCAATGTGTTGTCGGTGAACCTCAATGGCTTCTTCTACATCACCCAACTCGCCATCGCCGAAATGGAAAAGCAGGGCAGCGGCCACGTCGTCAACATCACCACCAGCCTGGTGGACCACGCCATCGACGGCGTGCCATCGGTATTGGCTTCGCTGACCAAGGGCGGCCTCAACGCGGCAACCAAATCCCTGGCCATCGAATACGCCAAGCGCGGAATCCGGGTGAACGCGGTCAGCCCCGGCATCATCAAGACCCCGATGCACGGCGAAGAAACCCACGCCGCACTTGGCAATCTGCACCCGGTCGGGCACATGGGCGAGGTCGATGATATTGCGCAGGCGGTCGTGTATCTGGACGGCGCCAAGTTCGTGACCGGCGAAATCCTGCACGTGGACGGTGGTCAGAGCGCGGGTCACTGAAAGCGGTTTTTCAAACCCCGGAAACAACAAAGCCCCTGCATTTCTGCAGGGGCTTCGTTTTGTATGGTGCCGGCATCAGGGAATCAAACCCGGGACCTACTCATTCCAGTTTTTCCGCCCGGAGAGCCCTCTGAACGGAGGGGCGCTCATACATTCGCTCATACCAGGTTTGGAGATTTTTCAAACCGTCGAAATGAATGTCGGCCTGGTAATAGCTCTTCATCCAGGAAGCCTGGCCCCATCCAATCAATGCGAAAAGATAAGCATCCACCACGGTGAAGGTATCGCCCATCAGGAACTGCCTATCGGCCAATTGTTCGTTGATCCACGCGAAACGCTTTTCAAGCTTGGGTTTGACGGTATTCACGTACTTACCGGCTAGACCAGCGTACAGCAACGGAATGAAACCCTTGTGGATCTCGGAAGTCAGGAAGCTCAACCATTCCTGCAGTCGATAACGATCCATGGTGCCGTTGGCTGGTGCCAAACCTATCTCCGGATGCTGGTCAGCCAGATACTGCACGATCACCGCCCCCTCACGCAGGAGTGTGCCATCGTCCAGCTCCAAAACGGGGACGTAACCCAATTCGTTCACGTCGTGATAGCTGTCACCCAGTTCAGTGATCTGCTTTTTGTTGTCCACCTTGATTAGCGTGACATCAATACCAAGCTCGTTCAGCACAATGTGGGGCGAGAGGGAGCATGCGGCTGGCATGT
This sequence comes from Pseudomonas sp. Pseusp10, assembly GCF_059492225.1. NCBI lineage: Bacteria > Pseudomonadati > Pseudomonadota > Gammaproteobacteria > Pseudomonadales > Pseudomonadaceae > Pseudomonas > Pseudomonas sp. Pseusp10. The sequence continues at coordinate 897,303 of NZ_CP168528.1, forward strand.
AATACAGCTTCATCTATGAACTCCAGAAAGTGGCGGAGATGTTCGCTTCCTGTCTGAGGAAGCGGCTCCGGCATTCTAAAGTCGTGGTATAGAATGGGAAGAAGGCACTATTTTGTGGTGTAGGTACAAAATATATACCGTCATTCACTTTGAGATTTCCTCACCATGAAAGACAACATATCGGGTTGCTCGGTAGAAGAGGCGATGCGCTTGTTGGGCGGTCGTTGGCGCCTGCTACTGGTTTCGTATTTGCTTGATGGCCCGAAGCGCTTCAATGTTCTGCGGCGCGATATCCCCGCGATATCGCAACGGATGCTCACGCTTGATCTGCGCGCCCTGGAAGAAGCCGGCCTTGTTAAGCGCACGGTATATCCCACAGTGCCCGTAAAGGTGGAGTACGAACTCACCGAGGATGGCCGGCGCCTGGAGCCTGTCGTTGAGGTAATGAAGCAATTTGGCTTATGGATCAAGAGCCGCCCAACTACCTGACTCCTACAGTCCGTTTTGCGTTGATTGAAGATGTCCGCTGTGGTCGATGTCGAATGGCTTTCGCCCGGCCGTTAGATACGGGTTCAAATCGGTCACCGGCCAGGTTGACCGGTGTTAGATCTGGAGATTCTGGTAAATCTCTGAAAGCCTTACAGATCAAGGCCTGCAAGGTATTTCGGCAAACAACCATAGGTGAGGATTAAAACGCCTAAAACTGAGTGTAGAGTCCGAGTGCCTGGCCGGGGGATTTCACCCCGTGAGACTTACAGTTCAATACTGCCCAAATAAGCTCGATAAACAAGCGTAATGCCGCTCACCAAGATGATGAAGTTAATCAGTCTGGTGAAGGCGTCGCGAGACATTCTAAGGTTGATGTGACCGCCTATCCAAAGCCCAATGACCAAGGCTGGCAACAAATAGATAGCCGTAAGCACCAGGGAAAGGTCTGTGTAAACACCTGCCATTGTGAGCATGAACAGACGTACCAGCGTACTGATACCGATGAGCGTACTTTGAGTGGAACTTGCCTTTTCCTTGGCCTGTATTCGACCGTTCAAATAAATTGCATAGAGGAAGCCGCCGCTACCAAAAAGGGCGCCAAATAGCCCGCCACCAATTCCCAGCGGCACAGCCCAAACAGCAGACAAATCGCTAGCGCGTATGGGCCTTGCCAACATATACAGGGCGTACAAGGTCACGAAGCAACCCATCATTAGCAATAGAGCATCCGAGTTTGTTTTAAGCAGTACTGTTATCCCCGCCACGCTGCCAATTGCCATGAATGGGACCAGCCTGGCCAGTTCACTTCGCACCACATTCCGATGGTTGCGCGCCAACTTTCCAAATGCCGCCACACAATCCAGTAGAACCAGCAGCGAAATAGCGTGGGATAGAGGCATGTAACAAACCAACACAGGCCCCGCCATGAGGGCGGTCCCAAATCCCGCGATACCGAAAATCACGTAAGCGAGGGTGATGGTAAAAAACATGATCGCCAGACTGGAGCCGGCGAACGGGGCGTGAAGCAATAAGTCTGGCATTTTCGAGTTTTCCTTAACGTGGTTTTCACACCCTACCTACGCGGGTGAAACTCCACTAATATGGAAAAAACGCACCACCTATCACATTTCGGCATAGCTCAAATGATCTCGATGAAACAGTTGCGGTATTTTGTAGAGATCGCCGAAAGCGGGAGCTTTAGCTCGGCCGCTGAGAAACTGTTCGTTGCTCAATCCGCGCTCAGTCGACAAATAAAGGAGCTGGAAGGCGATCTCGGGACACCGTTATTCGAGCGCACAGCGCGACAACCCCGTCTCACTCCTGCCGGATTAGCGTTTCTGCCGAGAGCCAAGGCAATCCTGATTGACGTGGAAAGTGCGGGCCGCCTTGCGAAATCGGTAGGTCACGGCCAGAGCGGGACGATCAGGCTTGGCCATGCCAGTACAGTGCCCCTGATTGGGCAGTTAAAAGAGGTACTCGACCTTTATTTGGAGAGCGCAACAGAAGTTAGCATAGAGGTATCGAGCGAATCATCTGAAACGCAATTGATGAATTTGGTGAATAATCGCATCGATGTCGGCTTTCTTCGATTGCCTGTATTGCATCAACCAAATGACATCACACTCCTACCGCTTTATACGGAACAGGTCGTGGTTGCAGTCGGTGTCTCCCATCCGCTGTCGTCCAGAACATGTATAACGCTTGCCGAGTTACGGGACGAACACTTTGTTTCGATAGCCCACCCGAAACGCGGAGGGCTTAGCTACCTCTCTTTTGAGCTCTGTGCTCGAGCAGGTTTTTCTCCGAGACCAGCCCAGGTCTATTCGTTAAAAAGTACAGAGCCATTGTTGATCCAGGCCGGTTTTGGGATTGCCCTTCTACCTATTTCGATTGTGCGTGCATTTGCTCTACATGCTATTGAAATCGAGGATGAAGGCTGTGAAAGCGAGGTAGTCCTTGCATGTCGCGACGGCGATTCCGAACTGGTAGCGACATTCAGCGCGCATTTTCGAAAGGCATTTTGTGTTGGTTGAGGTCGGCGCGTCGGCAGTTGTGATGATGAAAGGGATTACCGCGGCGACGATGGACGTAGCAATCACGTTCCCAAAACACGCCGGGGACCCTGGCGATTTCCAAGGAATACGGGTGCGAAGACTCGCGCAAATTCGTTAGCGGCACCCCGCCAAAGTTAGTTAACTGGGCTGAAAGCCTTGGGAGCCGTGGCCTGCAGTCCGCTTAGCTGAGCATTTGATCTGGTTGTTCAACTATCCACCAGTCTCTACCGGTAATAGTTCGCGCCCGCGTTTTAAGCGCGGAGGTGAACGCCCCTCCCCCCGGAAACATTGGCTGTTCCCACTGTTCCCCGATCCCCCGTTTTTTGAAATCAGTCACACATTGGATGACGGACAATCGCGACAGGTAGAAGTGGTTGATTGGCGCCTGTAGCGAGGGACAGCAATCGACCCAAGCGGACATTCACGAAGGTCTGCTTTCGGCTATCAGCGGCAGTACCGTGTTTGCCCTGCGCTCGCTGGACGCTGCCAACCTCGCCACCCGCGAAGAGCATCTGGCGAGCGAGGCGCGGTTACTGGCCGATCAACTGAGCACTTTTCACGGCACGTTGCGTGAAAGTACCCAGCGCCTTAGCGGCCTGTTCGAGAAACGCTTCAGTGCCGGGTAGAGCGTGCATCCGGATGAGCCGGTGGCGGTGACGGCCAAAGCGCTGGAGAAGCTTGCGGCGGATTTGCGGCATGAGGTTGATCGGTTTCGCTGAGTCGTTGCCGAGATTGCGATCGCGAGCAGGCTCGCTCCCACAGTTGATCTCGAATGTTCACAAAACCTGTGCTCACCTTCGATCTAATGTGGGTGCGAGCCTGCTCGCGATGGCATCGACTCAATTTTCCGGTTTGTCCCAAATCTTTCTTGGCATTTGCCGGTGTTGTGTCGCTTTTAAGCTTGCTGAAACGTTTCATCAAGTCTATAAAAATGGCACAACTCCAAGAAAGGCTGCTGCCATGACCCCACTCAAACTCTTTGTTGCCCTCAGCGCACTGTCCGCTGCCTCCCACGCCATGGCCTGGGATTACGTTCTGCTCGACACCGACAAAGCCGCCCAGAACTGGCAGATCACCAGCCAGCAACTCGGCATAAAAACCGACAAACCCTTCAGCGTTACCCTGCGCACCTTGCACGGCGGTCGGCAGGAGGGCGTCAGCATCGTCGACATCGATAACGGCACGATGAAACTCTCGGTAGTGCCGACTCGCGGAATGAACGTCTTGCAGGCCTCGGTCGGCAATGTGCGCATGGGCTGGGATTCGCCGGTCAAGGAAGTGGTCAATCCGTCCTTCATCGAACTCAATGGCCGCGGTGGTCTGGGCTGGCTGGAAGGTTTCAATGAGCTGGTCACCCGCTGCGGATACGAATGGGTTGGCCACCCCGGCGTCGACAATGGCGAACTGCTGACCCTGCACGGTCGGGCCGCCAACATTCCTGCGAACAAAGTCACCCTGCACATCGATGAAAAACCGCCGTACGCCATAACCCTGCGCGGCGAACTGAAAGAGCAGGCGTTCAAGAAGGTCGACTTCTCCGTCGCGACCGAACTGGTCACCGAACCCGGCAGCGTAGTGTTCGCCCTCAACGACACCCTGACCAACAACGGCGACTATCCGAAGGAATACCAGGCGCTGTATCACAGTAACTTCAGCACCCCGTTCCTGGAGCAGGGCGCTCGTTTCGCCGCGCCGGTGAAACAGGTGTCGCCGTTCAACGACAAGGCCAAGGGCGATCTGCCCGACTGGCAAACCTACCGCGCACCGACCAAGGACTACGACGAAACGGTTTACAACGTGGTGCCGTATGCCGATGCCAAGGGCGATACGTTGACCGTGTTGCATAACAAGGCCGGCAGCCTGGGCGTTTCGGTCGGCTTCAACACTCAGACACTGCCCGTGTTTTCCCTGTGGAAAAACACCGATACCCAAGGCCAGGGCTATGTCACGGGGCTGGAGCCTGGGACAAGTTTTTCCTACAACCGCCGTTATCAGCGGCCACTGAACCTGGTACCGACAATTGGGCCGAAGGAACACAAGCAGTTCCGCATCAGCTACAGCTTGTTGGCGGATAAGGCGGCTGTGGATAAGGCCTTGAAGCAGGTGAGCGAGATTCAGGGTGGGCGGGAGACTGAGGTGCGGCCGACGCCGCTGGTTGATCTGACCAAGGGGTGACACCGGCTAGAGCATCGTCGACCGATATTGCAGCGCCTCGGCCAAATGTTCGCGTCTGATCCCGTCGGCTTGTTCAAGGTCCGCCAGCGTGCGCGTGACCTTGAGCAGTCGATGGGCTGCTCGCAACGACAGAGTTAAACGCTCGCAGATGTATTCCAGCCTGTTTTCATCGGCCGTGGATAGGTGTCTAGCCTGTTATTCGTATCGAGGATCTGCGTTCTTTGCCTATGGAGTCCGATGGATTTGTATATCGTTCAACTCTTGTCACTTTGCCATCAAAACATCGAAATTATCGACAACCACTTTAATGTTCAAAGCGCTACTCGCTGATCGCACCAGCATGTTGCTGTTTGCTTAATGACGTATTCGGTCACTGTCCGCTCTTGGCTGATTTCTGTCTGATGCCAAAGGCAAAAAAGCCCGCTCAATGGCGGGCTTCGTAATCAGCTGTTCCTATGGCGCGTGGCCAAAATACTTGCGGAGTTCGTCCTCCAGCTTTCGACAAGCTTCTGCGATCACGCTTTTCCCGGTTGCCGGGCCGGAGTAAATGTTTACTTCCTGGCGGCATAGTTCGACGGCATCTTGGGCCTGCATTCTTTCCTTGTCTTGCGATGTGTTACTGACATGAAAGCCGAAAGCCAAGTACAAGGTGATAGCGATAATGATTCCGGTGAGGACCTTGCTGACAGGGCCCATTCTTTTTTCTGACGGCAGTGGTCTCCAAGGCGAGATTCGTATTTTCTGCCTGAGGTCGGATTGGCAGTGTTTGCATAAAATTGCTTCAGCCATGATGACTTCCGCGCAATTTGGGCAAATCTTTTTTCCAGCTTCCACAAATGAAACTCCTTTTTCAAAACAAGATCTTATCGTTGGGCCGCAGGGTCTCCACTAAAAGATTTTCTGGGGGCGCAATTTCACGCCAGCCTGAATCGCTCCCAGTAGGTCTGGCGAAACAAAATCCGATATTGCATGAGTGCTTTTGGCCGGTTGCTGCGAATCGTGGTGGATCGCATTTATCCGTAGCGCCTCAGTAAAGAGCTGCGCTGTACGACTCCCCAATATTTTTGAGCCGGCTCAATAACTTAGGAAGCGGCGATCACGAAACGGGGAACGAACGGGGAAAATTGAAGAAGGCTAGAGCCAGAAACGAAAAAGGCCCACCGTAAGGTGAGCCTAAGTCGTTGTTCTATATGGTGCGGCACCAGGAGTCGAATTGAAGCTTAATCTATTGTAAATAAAGAATTTATTGAATCTGATGATTATTAGTACCTCAAAGCTTACCCTCCAGTTCAAAATCTACCCTGTACATAAATTAATAATCAGTGACAGCATTGATTGAACCGTGAATTGTCATAATTTATGTAGTCAAACGTTTGGCGGATTTTAGCTGATAGTGAGTGGGAAGCCTGACCCTCTTGGCATTCGACCCACGGCCGCTATTCGATCTAAACCGCAAAACTGATTGGCTCTCGCGTTCATGGCTATGTGCTATCCTCAATCAGCACGCATAAGTTGCCCACCGGTTAGGGATAATCAGATGGATCAGCCAATTACACCGATTTCCCTTCAGAATATCTCCCCTTTCTTTCAGATTCTTGTTTTTTCGAAAGATGCATATAGCAGAAGACGATTTAGCGAAGCCTTATATAAAAGAGTAGAAAGTCTAAAGAAAGAAAAGAAGTATGCAGTGATAAAATGGCATTCTAGTACCGATAAAGTCTATGCGTTATGGATCTCATTTAGAGAGTTTCCATCATGGCTTGATGCTACCCAAAAAATCGATCCGAATAAAGTTGCTTATTTAGAGAATGTCGAAAACGTATTAGTGTTAATCGATGATTCAAATGAGCATGTTTTCGTACATGCAAGCGATTCTAAGGTTGAGGAAGTTGTAAAGTCTATTTTTTATAAGGATTGGTCTCAATCTAAGGTCGATATAAAAAAGATATTCAGGGCACTTGCTGAATCTGAATTATTAATAAAAAGCTTGGGTATAAATAACACCTTTGGCGCCGGCGGTACTGCAGCAGAAGCAAAATCTTATTTTAGTAAGAACGCAAAGCTCTCTTTGACACCATCCTTTGACGCAGGTTATAGCTTCAGCTATTGCTTAGGTAGTCAAATAGATCAAAATGGAAATATTAAGGTTTTTGGTTGCTCGGCAAAGAAAAGGAAATTTTGGGGGACTTGGACTGATGGAGTACGTTCGTTTAGTACACAGTGCTCTAATATAGAAGCAGCACTTTCGGCGCAAAACGATGGAGACTTCATAGCTTTTTTGGTGAGTCCAGTTGAGGTCCAAGATCCGGGCTCACTAATAATGCTTGGATTTTACCTAGATTATGTAGTCTCTAGTAAGGGGGTGGTCCTTTTAGAAATCAATAATTCAATTTTGGGAGAGTGGAGTTGCTCTGTTATTGGGAATGGGGTAGTTCGTGTTGGCAATGAGCAGTGCTTTATTGAGTTTCGGGTGGATAAAGTATCCAACAGTCACATCGAAATTAGTTACGTTAATCCAGCCGATAATGCCTCTGTGATAATTACGAATGATGAAAATAATCTAAGGCGTAAGAAAAGATTTGATTTTGTAGAGTATTTACTAAATGAAGAAAATTACACGATTTTATTTGAGGAAGGGCTCGCTTATCGCGAGCATTCCTTTTGGAAAGATAATCGGTTAACTACGCCGTTTGAAAAGGATTCATATACAGATATAGACTGGAGTCAAGTAGACATTCGCAAGGAAGCCTCGCAGCCTGACGATGCAACAAAAATTTGTATCGCTGAACAGACTGAATTGTATTTGTATGAACGGATAGAAGAGTTTGGTATCGTCGCCATTATTAAAGATGATGGTGCGAATGAAGCTGCTGACCACCTAGTGGTGTGTAAAGATCGATTAATTTTGGTGCATGAAAAATTTTCAATGAGTTCGCAAAAGGGGCTTCGCATAGATGATTTGCAGGTAGTAGCCTCACAGTTAATTAAGAATATTCGGTATCTTTTTCCAAGCGCACATGCGGAGCGGTCTCAGCGCTTTTTTGATAACGCTATATATCTAACTTCTGGTTGCAACTCTCCTGAGAATCTTGTAAAGCTTATTACTGTCGCTCTTTCGGATATTCAAGTTCAAAATGAGTGCTGGATCGTTCAGCCTGGAATATCCAAGGCTAGGCTGGACAGAAGTGTTAGGAATAAAATGCATGTTTTGCTATCCCACTTGTCCAGTATTTGTTCTTCAAATAACACTAAGTTTAAGTTGTTTTGTAATACTTAGTCGGTCTTTTGGTTTGGCCATCTCAGCAGTCTCTCAATTTGCCAACTGATCTGTATTTAAGTTATCAGATTTAATAGAGAGTCGCTGCTGGGACAAACTACCACTAGTGTAGCGGCGTAATTCATATTTTTTGAAATCTGCGTAAATTCATAGAATAATAATCCAATTAAAAACTACGTGTTTCTATGGCTGGAGCTCAACTGGTTCGACGCTGGTGTATGGAAGAGGTAGAACGCTACCAATGATTTGGGCCGCGTCCACTGTGGGGCAAGGGCGAGATTAATTTTTCGAAAGTACTGCTCTGACTAGCGATAAATTAATCTGCCCCCATAGCTTAGAATCTCAGCCGATAGGCTTGTAAGCTATTACTGTCGGTATGCTAACAGGATCTCATATATTTAGAACATTTCCGGAGTAGTAAGGTCCGACGCCAAACTTTTGATTGTTTAGCTCATCCAAAACCATGGAAGTACAGAATATGAGTTGGAAGTCATTTCTGCCTTCAAAAGAACTTATCAGGGCACGTTGAAAATTATGGCTGCGGAACTCTTTCATTCCTCCATTTTCGATGGCGTCAACCATGAGGAATCTGGGGAGGCGATAGTTGATATCGTCGAGCGACTCCAAGAGAGCTGAGATGTGTAGTGAGTTTTTCTTGATGTAGTTAGAACTGCCAGAAAATTTCACTCTGCCATTTATTAACATCCGATCCTTAGCAAAGTCAATTTCCACTTCGGATGTATTCGCACCCGCAAATTCTTCTTCATAAGGCTTGCCATTCGCACGACGCTCTGGCTGAAGTATGCCCACTACATTTTCTGCAATTCCACTATATACAGCTTCTCGCCGTCTTTTGTTGGACGCAGAGGCGCTAAGAATAAGCTCTTTAATCTTGGAAATGTCTGCAATTAAGTCTAGCTTTTTGAGCTTGTAAGAATCTAGCTCTGTTACTACCCTTATTTTTTTCTCTTGATTTAAATTTTCAGATTCAAGAAACCCTATTTTTTTTGCTCGTTCAAGTGCAGCGTGTGAGGCAGGATCAAATAATCCTACGAACTCGGAGATTTTGCTTTGTGCATTAGCCAGGTTAGCTTTTGCCACTTCAATTGCAGATTCTAGTCCTGTCTTGTGTTCGATGTTATCTTGTAGGACTTTGGTGTTGCTATTTAGTTGAAAATCTAATTCGTTTAAAATTTCCATGTAGTTTGACGTATGTTTGTTTTTTTCAGCAGGAGACTTGCATAGGTGGCAGGTGTCACTGCTATCTAAAGTATCTGATTCAGCGACTTCGCCAAGGCAGCAGGGACATTGGGAATATCTTAGAAAGCCCACGGAGTCATATGCTGCTTTAGATTCTAATAGTGACTTTTTCCTGTAACGTAAAGATTTTTCAAATAGTTGGCAGTCTACGATTTCACCATTTATCGAAAAAAGGTCTGATTGGAAGCGTTGTAGTTGTTTGCTGTACGTTTCAATATCAGATTTGATTTTTTTGTATTCTGCTATTCTTATCGATTTAATATCGGAATCTATTTCAACTTCAGGCGGCGAATCTCTTAGCCTTATTATCTCTTCGACATTCGATGCAATGCTTACTCGGAGTGTCTGTAGGGTTACTGCTGAATCTTCCCCTAGAATCCTGTACATTGCGGAGAGATCGGCTGAAACGCGATCGAACTCTCGTTCCGCGATCAACAATTCTTGGCGTAATTGGTGGGTATCTAAGTTATCGAGTCCGAGCAAAAATTCAGCAATTGCTAGGCGTGTTCCTTCGCTATCAGATCTTTGATTATCTTCGGCTCTGAAAATTTTGGTAGAGGCAGTTTCTTGGTCAACGTATAGAAACCTTAAAATCTGATGCATCGTCAGATTCGCATAGTCTTCTGTTTTATGCCCTTCCCAGCCGAGAAGTTCAAAAAACTTTTGTGAAAATGACATTTTCTCGTCGCTTCGACGAGGGCCATAAGTACCCCAAGACTCTACGTTTTCTCCCTCTTCATCATAAGCGCCCGAGCGTATAGATATTGGGGGGATTTTACCTTTTTCTATTTCACGTTTTATCGTGAATGGTTTTTCATTGATGCTCAGTTGACAGTATACATAGTCGCATTTGTCTGCAGGATATAACCACTGATTATCTTTGATTTCTCCTCCAAGCACGTAAAAAATTAATTCGAGTATTGTGGTTTTTCCGACGGAGTGATCTCCTCGAATTACATTTATACCTCTGTGGAATTTTTCATCATATACACTGAATCCAGATTTTTTTACGATGAAACGCTCAATAAATAAGGTCGACTTAATCATAACGATATTCCATTAATCCACTTTTGCTTTTGAATCCATTCTTGCCTTCTAGCTTCATCTGCGGAAATGCATCGACTAATCCACGAAAAAGTTCAGAGTTTGCGAAGGTGTCATCTTTGAATGATTCAAGAAGATTGGACGGTAGAGAGTCCATGAGGAGTGCAACAGTACTTGCTGTAAGCTTAATCATCGATTTTTGTTGCAGGGCAAGCATGGCTGAATCTTGAATACGAGAAAGCTCATAGAACAAACTTCGAGGATTTGGTGTTACTTCAAAAGGATCAGGGGTTTCGGAAATTATTTTTTTATAGCGACTCAGAGGTTTCGGAAGATTGATGGTTTTTAGCAAGTGCGGATAGAGATAATAGAAGTCCATCAGTCGTAATGTGTCTTTAGAGATTTCGTGATCATCTACCGAGCTTAGAAGATTTAGAACTCTATATACGCAGTGATGCACATCATATGCTGGATGATAAATAACCATCACGCCCACTCCACGTGACATTTTTCAGTTAAGAAATATAGCATGCCCTCAACAAGGTCACTTGTTACAAAGCCGCCGGCCATCACCACTTCTTGATAAAGAGGTTCAATTATAGTGGCGTTTATTGCTGAGCGAATTATTATATCATCACGCCCCGATCTAAGTAGAGGAAGTATGTGGGCGTTGAATCTAGTTAGGATAAGCCCTAGCAAATGATTGAATATAATCTGGTATGATTTGATGTGCTGGAATTTTGAAATCATTTTCGCAGCTTTCTGGCTCGAAACCAGTGCTTGGTGAAGGTAAACTTCACGCCCCGCGATTTCTAGCTTTGCTTCTAATCCAATGACACTTCTGGATGGAGCGCTTTTGATCTTGCTTTCCAACTCCTCAAGTACGATCTGATAGATAGGATCGCTTTCTTTCAGGCGTTCATGCTGTTCTATCAACCTCTTTAAGGCTTCTGCTCCTACAGCAACATTAAAAGAAGGGAGCTTTATTACAGTTGATCCGATGTTGAGATCACCTTTTACATCGTTATTGAAAATTTCATTTCCGGAAATTGATACCATCTCGCGGCTCCCTTCCTCGCTCATGGCTTACTACTCTTTGCCGCCGATATTAAGATCGCCGTTAACTTTATTTTGTAATATTTTATTGTCGACGATATCTTGGTTTTTTCCGATGTTGAGGCTGCCACCTACTTCGTTTTTTGTAATTTCATTGTTTTGGATTCCTTTCTTTTGGACGTCTTTTTTGCCACTTCGTATCCAGAACCATCCCATGGATAAACAGAATGTAAAGATTGCCAGAATAAGCAAAATGTTGAGAGTTAAATTATGTTTAAATAGCTCAGATTTGTCTAAGTATGTGGTAATTAAATACTGAAAAACAAATGCCGCAACAATTGATGGTCCACCTACTTTAAGTGCATTTCCCCAGTTCAAAATATTCTCCGTTAATTTAGTATTATTCATGAAGTTGCGGGTAAAGCTATGCTTGGCGAGCTAACAAGCCTTGGAAAATAATCTTGATCGATTAAAAATAAATCCGAACTACTATTGCTTAGTAGTCTTTTGTCGCTTGTCGCAGTCTGATGCTGTAAGCCAAGGAATTGATGCGCAGTGTTATTTTTTCTACAGCGTCGTGAAATCGATCCTTCATGACTGTCGCTCCTTTGGCACAGTGCCAGCATCGATAATCTAGCTTTTGGACACGGTTTAGTAAATAAAAAGTATTGCCAAAAGACCTTTAAAACGTTTTCTCCAGATGAGGCCCCGGTGTGCGTTCGACGTGACATCAACGACGTGTAAGGCGGAGAGCAATCAATTTTGCTGTCAACGAATAGTAATAGATGGTCTTCTCCGAACGGCCCCCAGCCCCATATCTAAGGAACCATTGGAGATGTTTGCTCTGCCAGGACCATGGGTTTTCTAGCCTCCAACGCTTGGCGATGGCAGATTGGATCGTTACCGCCTGCCGCACATGACGTCGACGGGTCGCAGGAGATCCGGTTAGAACCCCGCTTAAAAACAATTCCATATCGAATGTCTTTTTCATGATTGGCCTCCAATGTAAGCCGACACCACTTCGATACGGTCATGCCCCAGCTCCTGGCTGATTTGGGAGCGGGCCTTTCTATCGAGTTTTGGATTTAGCTTGTTGCACTTGCCACCGTTGATGGGCGCTAGGTAGAGGGTAATCTGCTCATAGCGTTCGCACGCATAAGCAGCTCGCAGTTCGTGGAAGCCTTTTAGGTTGTGCGCATGAAGGATGTCCCGGGCTGGACGGACGATTCGCTTTTGGAAATCGAGGTAGCTTTCGTTCGGTGCAAGCAGGTTGCGGCTGCCGTCAGGCGAGACTTGAACGGCGAATGCCAGTGCGCCGCGGATGTGATCATCCACCGTTATCCACCGAGGGGCCGACGCTCCAGAGCGACCACCTTTGGTGCCGTCCTGGATGTTGATCTTGCCGAATTGTTCTGCCTCACGTTTTAGACGGGGAAGGTCGGCCAAAATCGCCTCACGCAAGCGCATGCCGGTGGCTCGCGCTAACTGAGCGATGGCCGCAGCGCGCGGCTGCTGATGTTCGCAAAGTTCGTCAACGATCCGCTTCACGTATTCGCGGTCTTGGCCTTGCGGCACCGAGCGACGGACGCTGGTACGCCGCATTCCCAGCGCCTTGCTCGGACTCGGCACTTTCACATACTGATCACCGCGAAGCGCAGCCATGGTTCGGTTCACGCTGGATAACCGGTTTTGTGCGGTGGCGATGTTTATAGCCCCATGTTCAACTTGCTGCCGCAGATGTCCGGCATAGTCCAATAAGATCTGCCGATTTATATGCCGCGCATCGTTAAACCCCGGCCCATCCTCCGACCGACACCACCGCACAAACGCCTGCCAGCGATCACCGTGCGCCTTCACCGTGCCGTAATGCCCGCCGCCAAACATGTCCCGCAACGCCTGTGGCCCGGCATAACTCAATTGCCGGCCATAGCCAAAATTTCGCCCGTTTCGTCTACCTACCAATGCCATGATCAAACTCCTCTCGAAGCCAAAACCTTTGAAACTTTCCCCACGTCATCCCGCCAAGAATGTTGAGTGTTATCAGGGATCAAGGCCCCTGCGACCTGTGAGGGTTGTCCACTAACGCGGGACTGGCGGCTCTTTACGACCGGGAGCTTGGGCATCTCATGATCTGGCCTCCTGAACACTTCGGAGGAAGTGGGCGGGTGGAGGCTGCGCTGGCTGACGAGACCGACGCCGCGAGATCCTGAGTCGGGTGAAGGCAGTGAAGCGATGACCGGGGCATGCCTGACTGTCAGTCAGGTGCAGTCCATTCCGTAGGCTGCGGCACCATCATCTGCATCGCTGTTGCTGGTGACTTCGGTGTTTGTCACGTCGATTGTCACGAGGGGGAATGCCGCAAAGCCTTGTACGAGTTGGGCTGCAGCAGTGGTAGGAGCGCCCGTCTCTTTCCTTGAGAAAGAGACGGGCGCAGGTTGGCGCAGGGGAATGGCCAAGCGGATAGGTTGCTGCAGGGCAGCTATGAAAGGGGATGAGTTGCCGCAGTTGGCACACTGGTAAAAGTAGGCATCCATCACATCGCTGTGACCGTGCGAGCCGCCGGACGCTAATCGCACTTTGGGTGAACCGCCACGGTGTGGCGTAGCCTTAAAGGTTCTGGCTACCTGGGTTGCTGTCAACGACAGCGCTTTGCCTGATCTTTTCTACGCCTGTGGATAATTTGGGTCAAGGCTCGAATTTTCGGGAGTTCTGCGGCTGTGGATGAAATTATCCACCGGTGGAAATCAGTGGTTTTCCACAGACAGTTGCGTGGGCTTTAGATTTTTTAAGTGAGGTCCATCCAAACAGGGCGGCTTTGCAGCCCTGTTTGGATGGACCCGCGTGGACAAGCGGATCACTGAGATATGAAGACCGAGCGCTTACTCGGTTGCGCCACGTTTTGCTTTTAGGCGAGTGACATTCGCTCCGGTCTGGTTCGCGAACTCGTGTGGAGTGACATGCTCCTGCCGGTTGGCCTCCAGGTACCGGCTCCACCAGTTCATGATCAGCCTACGCTCCTCGATGAACTCAGCCTTGTGAATGTAGGCGGCGCGGACGTTGTTGCGTTCCTTGTGGCTCATCTGCCTTTCAATGGCTGTCTCGGACCACAGTCCTGACTCAATCAGTGCGCTGCAGGCCATCGAACGAAATCCATGCCCGCAGATATCGGTTTTGGTGTCGTATCCCATCGTCCGAAGCGCGTTGTTCACGGTATTTTCGGACATGGGCTTCCAGGGTTTGGCATCCCCTGCGAAGACCAATGCGAATTTGCCTGTGAGTGCATGGATTTTTTCGAGTAGCGCCACTGCTTGCGGCGATAAGGGTACTAAATGGATATCCCCTGCCATCTTCGTACCCCTTGTGGAAAAGGGTACTCCCTCCAATGCGGGTCGAGTGTCCGGTATCTCCCAGGTGCCGCGCTTGAGGTCGAACTCGCTCCAGCGTGCGAAACGCAGCTCGCTGGATCGTACAAACACATGCAGCGACAGCATCACCGTCAGACGGGTAAGTGCCCGGCCTTTATAGGTGTCGATCCGCTCCTGCAGTTCCGGCAGTCGCGATAAGGGTAGAGCAGGGCGATGTATCACCCGCGGGGCTTTGATCGAGCCTTCGAGGTCGTAAGCAGGGTTTACAGTGATAAGCCGGAGGCGCTTTGCCTCGCGCATGATGCTCTGCAGGTAGTTTTGTACCCTTAAAGCAACGTCTATCGTTCCGCGCTTCTTGATCGCTTCCAAGGGCTGCATAAGGTCATGGGTGTCGAGATCAACAATGGCGCGTGCGCCGATCAGCGGGAATACGTGGGTTTTGAGGCGGCTCATCACTGTCTTGGAATGGCCAGGTGCCCACTTGGCCGACATTTCCGTATGCCAGTCGAGCGCAACGCTTTCAAAGGTTCTGCCTTTGATTACGGCTTCCGCCTTAGCTTGGTGCTTGGTCTCTATAGGATCAACGCCATCCGCCAACATTCGCTTAACTTCCAAGCGCTTGCGGCGCGCATCGGCGAGGCCAATGACGGGGTAGTTGCCGAACGAGGTCAGTCCTTCCCGTCCGTCAGGTTTGACGTAACGGAGCCGCCAACCTTTGCGGCCATTGGGTTGGACTAGGAGATAGAGGCCATCGCCGTCGAAAAGCTTGTAGGCGCGGTCTGTAGGTTTTGCCAAGCGGCAAGCTGCGTCGGAGAGCGGAGCTGTGGTGCGCGACATAAGGGTACTCCCTTTTATCGAAGTGACCTGTATCCCAAACTCTACCCTTAAAACGGTTGGAATCCACCAGTTTCTGACGGAAACCGATGGAACCCCAAAACGAAAAAACCCGCCAGAAGGCGGGTTTTTCGGGGGTTCCAGAGATTTTGAAAGCCTTCTCTGGAACCTTGTATGGTGCCGGCACCAGGAATCGAACCCGGGACCTACTGATTACAAGTCAGTTGCTCTACCATCTGAGCTATACCGGCGTGTCAGGGCGACGATTATAGCGATTGGATTGGTTCTGTAAACCCCTGAATTTTGACTATTTTTACGCGAGCTTCAGGTCAGGCGCGCAGCAGGGTTTTCTTGAGTTTCTGAATGGCTTGCCAGGTTCGACTGTTTTGCATCGCGCGCAGTTGTGCTTCGGCCTGTTCGGCGCGTTGCAAGGCGGCGGCGAGCTGGTTTTCGGCGTCGCTGACGGGGTGGCTGAAGTTGTGGCCTTTGCAGAACCGGAATTCGTCCAGGTTGCACGGCGGGATGTCGAAGGCGGGTTTGAGGTTCAGGTGTTCTTCGGCGAGGTAGTAGGTATTGATGCCGTCGAACAGGATGGAGTGGTAGCCAGCGTCGGTGACGAGGGTTTCCCAGGTTTGGTCGCGCTCCCACGGGGTTTCGATGAGGATGACCCATGGCCGCCACTGGGTGAAGTCCATGCCGCGCAGGACGGTTTCTTCGTGGCCTTCGACATCGATTTTCAGGAAGTGGATGTCGCGGCCCCGGGCGTGTTCTTCGCAAATGGACGTCAGGGTACGGGATTGGACGGTTTGGCTGCGCACGTCCATACCGGCGTCTTTGTGCATCTGCGCCATGGCCGGGTCGACGGTCGAGAGGCCGGTATCGGCGATGCCGTAGAAGGTCAGGCTGTCGGCGTTTTCGCCGGCCACACATTGCAGATTGGTGTCTTTGGGGCGTTGCTGGCACAGGGCTTCGTAGTAGTTGGGCATCGGTTCGACGTTGATGCCGGTCCAGCCGTTGTCGTAGAACGCCTTGGTGACCGAGTCATGGGTCGGATCGTTTGCCCCGACGTCGATGTAGAAGCCGTTCTCGACGGTTTTGAGGGCGCGCCACAGGCGTATGTCTTCGAAATTCTGTGCGTAGGAAATGAACGTCACTGGCGCATCCTGTCGTAAGAATGTTCTTGTTCGTGGCCGCGCTGCTGGCGCCCTTGCGTGTGTGTATAACAAGAGTAATGAATCGGTGCAATTTCCCCCGTCTGCGGTCCGGGATTAGGCATTTATGTCGTTTTCATTAAATGCTTATGCACAATGCAGTTGGCAGCGCACTGGGTTTAGGTCGAATTTGTGGATCCGTTCTCATTTGTCCGCAAATACCTGTTTTTTCGATTTTTTATGCAGGTGTACAAAAAATGAACAGCGTGATTTTAGCCCTGAAACAGGCATGGATCTTGGATCCACGATAATTTCATCAACAGAGTTATCCACAAGCTGGGTGTATTTAAGCGTGTTCAGCCAGGAGCAGGAAATTACGCGGGGTGAGTGGGGTTTCGCAAAAGGTGCCGACGCGGACACTGTAGCCCCGCTCGGCGAGGAAAAGTGCCCGGTCAAGGACCAGCCAAAGCTCCAGCGGACGTCGGAACAGTCCACGTAGTAGCTCAAGGTTGCGCACCTCAGCCAGTCGCTGCCAACCGGCAGCTTCGAGGGCTGGCCAATCTTGCGGGCCGATTGTGGATAACTCTTTGAGTGCGGCCAGGTGATGGCAGTAATCGGCGAAGGATTTGTCCAGCCAGGCGCTGGGGAGGGAAGGGGTTGGCAGATATTCGTCAATGCCGCGCAGTTGCCGTTGCAGCAAGTCGAAGCCCAGGCGTCGGGCCATGGAGGTGTCACGTTGACGTTGCACACGGGCACCGGCGGTAACGGTTTCACTCATGGGCAACGCGAGGTCGTCGAGGGAAAGCTGTAGGCCGGAGCTTTGGGCGGCTGAGGAAATCGGTGAGTAGTCGGCCAGACTGATCCGGTTGTAGCAACATGGCGCTATGGCGAGTTGTTTGCAGCCTGTCGCGCTGGCAAGTTGAATCAGCCGCACATGCAAATCACCGCAGGCGTGAAGCGCGACAGGTGTGTGATTCGCACTCAGTAAAGAAGTTGCGTCTGCCGCGAGCACATCCTGTTCGATATGCAGCGCATGCAGGTGATGGCGTTGGCTGAGTGCCTGGCCGCTGGTTACCAGTGCCGGGTCGTATTCCAGGCAAGTCAGTTGTTGCCCAGGTTGCAGCAGGCGGCGCCCCAGATGCCCCTTGCCTGAGCACCAGTCCAGCCAATGCTGCGGAGCCTCGGAAAACTGCAATCGACTGGCGAAGGCTTCAATCTGCTGCCATTTACGCCCCGGCACATCGACGTTCAATCGATGGCCGGCCGCTTCGAGTGTGCGCGCAGGCAACTCATCCACGGCACTCAAGGCAACGGACATCCTTGCCAAGGAAGCAAAGGGCTCCGGTGCTTTCAGGAGGGCGGGTTGGTTATGAGCGTTTTCCGCGTCTTCCAGCGACCGCTCGCGTAGCCATGCGGCCAGCTCCGGGTAGGACGCTTCCCAGGGTAGCTGTAGATGAGTGAACGGCCGGGGTTTCCACAGTGCCTGATGCTCTGTCAGAAAAGCATCCAGCGCGGTGAAGCGGGCGAGCAGGGCCTCGCCCGTCAACACGCAATCCTCAACGCCCTTGGCAGGCATCGACGCGCAACCAGCGCTCCAGCAGTTTGAAGCCACGCACCAGCACATAGGCCATCACCAGGTAGAACATGCCCGCGGCGAAGAAGATCTCCACCGGCAGGTAGGTCCGGGCAATGATGGTGCGAGCCATGCCGGTGAGTTCCAGCAAGGTCACGGTACTGGCCAGGGCGCTGGCCTTGAGCATCAGGATCACTTCGTTGCTGTAGGCCGGCAGGCCGATGCGCGCGGCACGGGGCAGCATGATGAAGATCAGCGCCTTGGGTCTGGACATGCCCAGTGCTCGCGCCGCTTCGATCTCGCCCGGTGGAATCGCCTGGATGGCACCGCGCAGGATCTCGGCGATATAGGCCGCGGTATGCAGGGTCATGGTCGCCGTGGCGCACCAGAACGGATCGCGCAGGTACGGCCACATCGAGCTGTTACGGATCACGTCGAACTGCGCCAGGCCGTAGTAGACCAGGAACAGTTGAACCAGCAGCGGCGTACCCCGGAAAAAGAAGATGTAGCCGTAGGGAAATGCCCGTACCCACCACAGGCGCGACGAGCGGGCGATGCCCAGTGGAATGGCCAGCAGCAAACCGGCGATCACCGCAATGGCCACCAGTTCCAGGGTCAGGGTCGCGCCCTGGGCCAGTTTCGGCAGCCACTTGATGATGACTTCCCAGTTCATTGGGTACTCCTCGCGAAGCCGCGAGCGGCACGTTTTTCCAGGTAGTGCATGCCAGTCATCGCCAACACCGTCAGGCCCAGATACATGAATGCGGCCACCATATAGAAGGTGAACGGCTGTTTGGAGATGGTCACGCCGATTTGCGCGTGACGCATGATTTCTTCCAGGCCGATCACCGACACCAGCGCGGTGTCTTTCATCAGGATCATGAACAGGTTGCCAAGGCCCGGAAGGGCGATGCGCCACATCTGCGGCATGATCAACCGGGTGAAGATGCGCCACTTCGACAGGCCCAGGGCCACGCCGGCTTCACGATGGCCTTTGGCAATGGCGAGGATCGCGCCTCGGAACACTTCCGTGGCGTAGGCGCCGAAGCACAGGCCCAGCGCGATCACGCCAGCGGCGAAGGCGTTGAGTTCAAGGTCGGGGTTGCCGAAGAACTCGCCCAGGGCACGCATCAGGTTGACCGTGCCGAAGTAGATCAACAGCACCCAGAGCAATTCCGGGATGCCGCGAACCAGGGTCGAATAAGTGCCGCCAAGCCATTGCAGTGGCTTGTACGGGGAAGTCTTGGCCAAGGCGCCGAGCAGACCGAGCACCAGCCCCAGGCACAGGGCCGAGAGTGCCAGTTTCACAGTCATCAGCGCGCCAGCGGCGAGCGCCGGGCCGAATCCGTAGAGGTCGATAATCATGGATTTCTTTTCAAATCGCGGCAGGCAATGCCGAGAACCGGTGCCGTCAAGGGACGGCGCCGGTCAGGCAGTCAGGATCAGTAGATGCTGAACGGGAAGTACTTGTCGTTGATTTTCTTGTAGGTGCCGTCAGCGACGATTTCTTTCAGGGCGGCGTTCAGCTTCTCGCGGATCGGGTCCTTCTTGCGCACGGCAATACCGATCTTGTCGCTTTCTTCCACTGGATCGCCCTTGAACTCGTAGGCACGGCCGGCGTCGCTTTTCAGCCACTCATAGTTGACGTACTTGTCGGCCAGGATGCCGTCCAGACGGCCGGAAGTCAGGTCGAGGTAGGCGTTTTCCTGGGTGTCGTAGAGCTTGATGGTGATGTCGTCACCATAGTGGTCTTCCAGGAAGGTACCGGCCAGGGTCGCGCGCTGGGCGCCGATGATCTTGCCTTTGAGCGCCGCCTTGTCGGTTTTGAAGTCGATGTCTTTCTTGGCGATGAACTGCAGCTTGTTGGAGTAGTACGGATCGGTGAAGTCCACCGCTTGCTTGCGCTCGTCGGTGATCGACATCGAAGAGATCAGGAAGTCGAACTTCTTGGCGTTGAGGGCCGGGATGATGCCGTCCCAGTCGGAGGTCACGACGGAGCACTCGACTTTCATCTTGGCGCACAGGGCGTCGCCGATCTCTTTGTCGAAGCCGACGACATTGCCACTGGCATCTTTATTGTTGAACGGCGGGTAAGCCGCTTCGATGCCCATCTTCAGGGTTTCGGCCATGGCACCGGCGCTGAACGCCAGGGTGACGGCGGCAGCCAGGAAGACCTTTTTGTAGTTCTGCATGTGGGTAGCTCCGTTAGCGGTTGCTGGACATGAATTGTTTGCAGCGTGCCGAAAGCGGGTTTTCAAACACCTGCTGTGGCGATCCTTGCTCTTCCACCAGGCCCTGGTGGAGGAACACCACTTCGCTGGAGACCTGACGGGCGAAGCCCATTTCGTGGGTCACGAGCAGCATGGTGCGGCCTTCTTCGGCCAGTGCGCGGATGACATTAAGTACTTCCTGGACCATTTCCGGGTCAAGCGCGGAGGTGGGTTCATCGAACAGGATGACCTTGGGCTGCATGGCCAGGGTGCGGGCGATGGCCGCGCGTTGTTGCTGACCACCGGACAGTTGCGCGGGGTAGGCGTGGCGCTTGTCGGCGATGCCGACCTTGGCCAGCAGGGCTTCGGCGACTTCAATGGCTTCGGCCTTGCTCTGGCCGAGCACGCGGCGCGGGGCTTCGATGATGTTGTCGAGCACGCTCATGTGCGGCCACAGGTTAAAGTTTTGAAACACAAAACCGATTTCGCTGCGCAGACGATTGATCTGCTTGCCGTCGGCGGCAACCAGTTCGCCATTCTTTGCGGCTTTGAGCTTGAGTTCTTCCCCGGCAACCAGGATCTGACCCTGATGCGGGTTTTCCAGCAGGTTGATGCAGCGCAGGAACGTGGACTTGCCGGAGCCGGAAGAACCCAGGATCGAGATCACGTCGCCGTCGCGGGCGGTCAGCGAGATGCCTTTGAGCACCTCCAGCGAACCGTAGCGTTTGTGCAAGTTGCGGATTTCAAGCGCGGGCGTGGCCTCAGCCATGTGCGTTCCTCATATATGTTGCGCTCCTGCTGTTGGCGGCTTTCCTGACGAGGCGGCCAACCTAGCATAGCGTTTCAATGGCAGCCAACAGCGCTACGGACGGTAAACGGCTGGCGTGTGGCAGGTTGTCGCATCGGCGCAGCAGACTGTCGCCCCATCAACAACCGAACAGCCGTTTGAACCTTGCTCGTCGATAAAAAGCGTGGCGGCTGTCGCAAAAAAAGGCGCGATGTTGCCAGCTTTGACGGGGTGTTGGAAGCGCTATCCGGCCAAATGCACAGGTTGTGCACTTTTAATGTGCGCAGGGCCATTTTCAGGTGTGTTTCCGGTGCGTTGTTTGTCACGCAAAGTGGGTCGCAGGGTAACGCTCTGGCGAAGTGCCATTAAATTCAATGGGTTGCGATGACCGTCCGGTCAAAGCGAGATCGCCGGGCTAGAGGGATTTGAAACATTTTGGCGCAATTATTGCGTGCAGAATCCAGAACGCCCCGTTGGCTTCTTTTTACGAGAAGGATCGCCGAACGGGATGCATGCATTCGCTTCTCCTTACAAAGGTAGTTTTAATGAGCAGTACCCAAAGCTCTAATGGCCTCGAACAGGGGCTCAAACCGCGCCACGTGACCATGCTGTCGATTGCCGGGGTTATCGGCGCCGGCTTGTTCGTCGGCTCGGGTCACGCCATCGCCGCTGCAGGTCCGGCTGTTCTGTTGGCTTACGCCGCCGCCGGCATGTTGGTGGTGTTGGTGATGCGCATGCTCGGCGAAATGGCCGTTGCCTCGCCGGACACAGGTTCGTTCTCGACTTACGCCGACCGCGCGATCGGTCATTGGGCCGGTTTCACCATCGGCTGGCTCTACTGGTGGTTCTGGGTGCTCGTCATCCCGCTGGAGGCCAACGCCGCCGCGACCATCCTGCATGCCTGGTTCCCTGGCGTGGACATCTGGGCCTTCGCCCTGGTGATCACGATGCTGCTGACAGTGACCAACCTGTTCAGCGTCAAGAACTATGGTGAGTTCGAATTCTGGTTTGCCCTGATCAAAGTCCTGGCGATCATCGGTTTCATCATTCTCGGCGTAGCGGCGATCTTCGGCTTCCTGCCGAACAGCCAGGTCAGCGGCGTTTCGCACTTGTTCGACACTCAGGGCTTCCTGCCAAACGGCATGGGCGCAGTACTGGGCGCGATCCTGACTACCATGTTCTCCTTCATGGGCACCGAGATCGTGACCATCGCGGCCGCGGAATCGAAAAACCCTGGCAAGCAAATCTCCAAGGCCACCAACTCGGTGATCTGGCGGATTGGTTTGTTCTACCTCGTATCGATCTTCATCGTTGTAGCGCTGGTGCCATGGAACGACCCGGTACTGGCGAGCCTGGGCTCCTACCAGACCGTGCTTGAGCGCATGGGCATTCCGAATGCCAAGATTATCGTCGACATCGTGGTACTGGTTGCCGTGACCAGTTGCCTGAACTCGGCGCTCTACACGTCGTCGCGTATGTTGTTCTCCCTGGGCAAGCGCGGTGATGCACCGGCCATGTCCACGCGCACCAACAAAAGTGGCACGCCTTACTGGGCGGTGATGTTGTCCACCGGCGCAGCGTTCCTGGCAACATTCGCCAACTACGTGGCCCCGGCTGCCGTGTTCGAATTCCTGCTGGCCAGCTCCGGCGCCATCGCATTGCTGGTGTATCTGGTGATTGCGATTTCGCAACTGCGCATGCGCAAGCAGCGTATGGCTCGTGGTGAGAAAATCGTCTTCAGCATGTGGCTGTTCCCTGGCCTGACCTACGCGGTGATCGTCTTCATCGTGGCGGCCCTGACCATCATGCTGTTCCAGGATGCCCATCGTGTGGAAATCCTCGCGACCGGCCTGCTCAGTGCCCTGGTAGTAGCGGCCGGCTTGCTGGTGGCTCGCCGCCGCAAACTGGAAAAACGCGGTGCGGTGGTGCTGAACTGATCCATCCCGCGTAACGCAAAACGGCCGCTGTCAGTGATGACGAGCGGCCGTTTTTGTTTGCGCCGTAACTCTTACTCGGCTTTTTCTTCCGGCGTTTCCTGCGACTCGCGGTAGGCGTCCAGCGCAGTGCCGAAGTCAGTAATGAACTGCGGCTCGCTCAGCCATGCCTGGGCGGCGTCGCGGTCCATGCCGTCGGCCCACATGCGGTAGTCGATCAGCATGTCGGCGGCCAGGTGGGTGGCGGCCATGCCTTCGTCGTCGGCGTTTTCCATGTCTAGCAGTTCTGGGTGGTCGACGATGATAAAGGCGAGGTTCGTCAGCAGGACCGAGAGCATTTCGCTACGGCTGACGGCTTCGGCGTCGCGCATTTTGCTGAACATCGCCAGGGTGTATTCCGGGATCGGCTCGGCGAGGTGGCCGAGGTCATCATCGTCCAGTGCGGCGGGTTTCCTGCCGTGGATATTGATCTGCTTGGCTTTGGCTTTTGCACGCTTGGCGCGTTTCTGTTGCTTGTTCAGGGAGGCCATGGGAACTCAGTTCGGTTTCTGTTGGGTTTGCGCGGCAATGGCGTCGGACGCTGCCACGTAGTCGGCCTGGAAGGCCGGTGATTCGATCCACGCCAGGGCGCCGGCTTCGTCTGTTTCGGCCGACCATTGGCGATACTCGATCAGCGCGGCGAGGATGAAGTCCATCGCGCCTTCTTCGCCTTCCTGCTCGTACACCAGTTCCAGCAACGGGTCTTCGAGGAAGGCCGTGCACATGGCTTGCTGGCTGATCTTTTCGGCGTCGATCATTTTCTTGAACAGTTCGGTCAGGTCCACCGATTCGAAGTCGATGCGATCGTCGTTCGGGTCCAGTTCCACCGGCGCGGCTGCCCGCTGGGTGCGGTTCTGCTTGGCCTTGGCCTTGGCGCGGGAGGCGCGTTTTTGCTGCTTGTTGGCGGAGGCCATGGGCGTCGTTCCGTATTCGTTGAAAGGGCAATTGACTTAGCTGCGCGGTACTCGCCGCCCGGGGGTATCGGGGGCCAGTTCGCCGTTTTGCAGCCAAGCCAATGCAATGGGCCATAGTGTGGCTTGGTATGCGCTGCGAAAAAAGGCGAAATGTCCGACTTCTTCTTCGCCGATGTCTTCGGGATGGATACGCAGGTGGGAGTTTGTGCTGCCGGTGAAGTAGCCAAGCAGGCGTTCGATGGCCGGGACCGTGCCGTAGGGATCGTCGCTGATGCTGATGGCCAGGGTTTGCGCGGTGACACCGGCAAAGGGCAACTGTCCGTTGGTTTTGCTGATCGTGCGGCCGCTGGGGCGTTTCTCGTAACGGGCAGTGGAGAGGCTCCAGTCACGGACCACGCCGGCGGGCGTGTCTTCCAGCCAGCCGAGGCGTTTGCCCGGAAAGTAGCCGTAGATCATCGTCACCAGCGGCATCAGCACATGCCACTTGCCGAACATGCGCCAGCGATGGGCCGGCGCATAGTCGCGCCAGTAAGCGAATTGCGCACCGACCGTCACCAGACGCCGGATCAGGTGCCCGGACGCCCCCAGGCCCGCTGCACAGCCGCCAAAGCTGTGGCCGACCACATCGATAGGCTGCCTTGGGAACTCGCGCTGTGCGCGCTTGAGCATCGCCTCGAAATCCAGAGCTCCCCAATCGGTCCATGAAGCCTTGAGACCTTTGAGCGATGCCGGCCGCGACTCGCCGATGCCGCGGTAGTCATAGGTGATGACATCGAAGCCGTGGGCGAACAGGTAGTCGGCGAAGCGCGAGTAATGGCGGCAACGGACCGAAGTGGCGGCATTGATGATCACGACCGGACGAGCGGTGTCCTGGGAAGGATGTCGCCAGGTGAAACCACCGAGGATGAAGCCGTCCGGGGCGGTTTCCTTGAACGGTTTGCCGGGGGTGGTATCCGGCAGCGGCAACTCGATGCGAGTGGCGGCCAGTGGAGGCGTGTCCTGCAAATTCATCGGCGTCAGACCTTTGCGGGTAGCTGCCAACGATAGTCTTGATGCCGTTGATGAACAATCCATTGGCCTCAATGCAGTGGTTGATTGAGCAGCCGCTCTTCAAGAGCCGCCCGTTCCCGATCCAGTTCATTGCGCAGTTCCTCCTCACTCGGCAGCACAAGCCTGTACTTGCTGGCGAACAGTTGCTCGTTTCCTTCGAGCACCGAATAACGCACCACGGATTCATCCTTTTGCGCACAGAGAATGATGCCGACAGTGGGGCCGTCTTCCACGCCGCGTTTCAGGTCGTCGTACATGCGCACGTACATGTCCATCTGCCCCACATCCTGATGGGTCAGTTCACCGCGCTTGATATCGAAGATGACGAAGCACTTGAGCAAGTAGTTGTAGAACACCAGATCAATGTAGAAGTCTTTGCTGTCGGTACTGATGCGTTGCTGGCGGGCGATGAACGCGAAGCCCTTGCCCAGTTCCAGCAAGAAGCCTTGCAGTTGTTCGATCAGCGCTTGTTCGATCTCGCTTTCCTGAAGCTTGCCGGCATTGGGTAAACCCAGAAACTCCAGTACCACCGGATCATGGATGAAATCCCGAGGGCGAGCTTTCATGTTCTGAATGTTGGTAGCGGCCTCCTGCTTGACGCTGCCGCGATCGCGGCTTGCCAGCAGGCGTTCGTAATACAACGTATTGATCTGGCGTTCCAGGGCGCGGCTTGACCAGTTTTGGGTGGCTGATTCGTTCATGTACCAGAGACGGGCGCTGTCGTTGTCGACCCGAAGCAGGTGGCGGTAGTGGGTCCAGCTCAATTCGTGACGCAGTGCGTCACGAATTGGAAAGGCTTGATAGAACTGGCGCATTTTTCGCAGATTGGTCTCGTCAAAACCCTTCCCGAAATCTGCCATAAGCCTGTTTGCCAGGGTCGACAGCAACTCCTTGCCATACCTCGTCCGTCGTGCGCCGTTTTGTTCGAACTCAACGATGTGCCGCCCGATCTGCCAACAGGTTTGCACTTGAACGGTATCGACCGCCCGAAGCGCCTTCTGACGTGCCTGATGGATCAATTTGCCAAGGCTGCCAGACAGTGATGCGAGATATGGGTCGTGAGTGTCGTTGGGTGTCAGGGTCGTCATGAGGTCTTCCGCAGCAGGTTGAACAGCGAAAGAGAATGACAAGTGAGCCCCCTTCGAAGATGCCGGGAGTTACTGAGAAGCAGGCAGGAAATGCCGGGTTTGCGGGCAGGACGGGTCTGAATCTGGGCGAGGGCGGAGGAACAAATGGCGTAGTACGTTTCGTACTCAGGTCAAATCAATCTAAAACCCCTCCCTCCGGCTGGAAATCCAAAGGATGTAACGATTGGGTTCTGCAGAGCCCGGGAGTCGTCATCATGAAATACCTCCATTCACTCCTATTGCCCCTCACCGCCGTCGGCGTGCTGATGTTTCCAGCGATGTCGCCCGCCACCAGTCTTGAGCCCATCGACAGCACGGGCGTGCAGGTGCAAAGCCAGGAGCAAAACGGCATCGCCTACCTGTCCGGCGGTATCGGTGAGGATGAGTCCAAGGCCATCCAGCAGACCACTGGTTACAACCTGCACATGACGTTTTCTGTCGGGTCGAGGAATGAATACATTCCTGACGTGACCGTCGTTATTCAGAAAGCCCCGGGGCAAACCGTGCTGACGCTCAATAACGCCGGTCCGCTGGTTTACGTGAAACTGCCTGCCGGTAAGTACACGGTCATTGCAACGCGCAACGGCGAAACACGGCATGACGTTGCAGATGTTGGCAGTGGTGCAGCCCGTAACCTGGTTTTCCACTGGAATGATGCGAGTTAACGAGAGGCTTTAAACCCTGAGTCCTGCGACTCAGGGTTGTTCGTTGTTAACACCCGCGTACGCTTGGATGAGTGCAACGCGTAAAGGGTTGGTTTCTACGCTCAGCAGCTTGATGGCCAGGGCGCAGCAGACCACGATCAACATGGGTTTGATCAACCGTGGTCCGACCCGAACAGCGGCCCGTGCACCTAATTGAGCGCCGATGAAGGCCGCCAAAGCCATGGCTATGGCTACCGGCCAGATAATCACACCTTTGGTAATGAAGACCGACAGCGAACCGAGATTGCATGAGGCGTTGGCAAGTTTGGTAAAACTCATGGCCCGCATCATGCCCAAGCCGCAGAGCAGTACAAATCCGACAATAAAGAAAGAGCCCACCCCGGGGCCAAATATACCGTCGTAAAAGCCCAGGATCGGCGCCACGGTAAACGAAAAAAGCAGAACACCGATTCTCTTGCGTCGATCTTCACTGGCCAGCTTTGGAGAAAGCGCAAAATAGATGGCTACCAGAATCAGCATGATAGGCACGCAAACCTCCAGATAGCGCTTATCAATAGAGCTGACCAGCAAGGCGCCACTGGCGCCGCCAATAAATCCGCAGATAACCAGGAAGCGGCCTTCGCGCCACTCGATCATGCCTTTGCGAGCAAAGGTTACCGTTGCTGAAACAGTTGCCGAAGCGGCTTGGAACTTGTTTGTGGCAATCGCACTGATCGGATCTACACCTGCCAGGAACAATGCAGGCAAGGTGATCAAGCCGCCGCCACCGGCAATCGCATCAAAAAAACCGGCGCAAAAAGCGACGAGCGCCAACATGCCTACTACATCCCAAGACATTGCATTCTCTCTTTATGGTTATTGGTCATTAATCACATGACTGGTCGTTCAACAGCCTGATCACATAAAAATCAGCCCTGCAGCACTAACGGGTTGTCTGAAACAACGATAGGGGAAGAAAATTTTGAAAGTCCGAAAATACGAACCAGGGCCTAATGCCAGTCAGTTAAGCAATTTCAGCCGCGACACCCTTTGTAGCAGCTGCCGAGCCCGCGAGGCTGCGTTCGGCTGCGAAGCAGTCGTAAAACCAGTAATCGCGGTACGTCAGGCAGACCGCGTCAGCAGGGCCCACGACTGCTATGCAGCCGAACGCAGCCTCGCGGGCTCGGCAGCTGCTACAGATCGCATTACCACTTAACTGACTGGCATTAAACCAAGGCCCGTCTGTTGTCTTTGATGACCATGGCCGATTCCCGGGGCAGCGTGTATTCGACGGGAGTTGCTTCACCCACGCCCTGGCAAAGTGCGGTGTAAGCCGTTTTCTCAAAGGTCGAGGCGTCGTCATTGACCGAAAAACGATACGAGTTAAGGCCATCGGAATAGGCATCCAGCAGCTCGCATTGGTCTTTCGAAAACAAGAACTTTAATTCGGTGGCTGCCAGAGAGGCTTTGGACCTGGCTCCTGGTGCTTGAGGCCCGCCGATGGCGGTCAACTCTTCGGCGAATTTGTGCAGCAATGCTGACTGCCGAATATCAAAACTGAAAGTTCTGATTTCTTGTTCAGTAAATAACTCAGCGGTTTCGACGTCTGGTTTGATGGCGTCAGTCATTGCCTATATCTCTGTTGTGCATCTGCTCCCGGTTATGCGGCAGCTCCTCTTTCGATTCTGCACAAACTGAAGATCGGCGTATGTCATCCGTTTCCGTTAAAGCATACGGAGCGTTCTTACAGGCCAAATACTGCCAGGAAGAGGGTGATCTCCAATGTCGGAAGCTTTTCAGGACTCGGCCCCGGCAACCGTTGCGGATGCTGGCGGATGTAGTGATAGGAGGTGGGGAATTGTCGCTTTGAAGGTGACCGGGCCAGTGCATAATCAAATCGCAGGCATAAAAAAACCCTGAATCTTGCGATTCAGGGTTTTCGGTATTTGGTGCCCAGAGACGGAATCGAACCGCCGACACGGGGATTTTCAATCCCCTGCTCTACCGACTGAGCTATCTGGGCAACGGGGCGCATTAAACGGGTTTTTCAGGGGGTCGTCAAGCAAGTTTTCAAAAAAATTTTAATTATTACCGTCGCTTACGTTCAGACCCCCGATAAATCGGGGTTATTCCGACGGCGGCACGTAGCCTTCGGCCTTGGCGTAATCCTCACCGGAGAAGTACTTGTCCATCTCGCCCTGAAGATATTTGCGATCTTCGGCGTTCATCATGTTCAGGCGTTTCTCGTTGATCAGTAGGGTCTGGTGCTTTTGCCAGTCGGCCCAGGCCTTGGCCGAGACGTGGTCAAAAATGTCCTGGCCTTTGGCGCCCGGGAAGGGAGCACGCTCCAGGCCTGGCAATTCTTCTTTGTACTTGCGGCACATGATGGTGCGGGTCATGACGACTCTCCTGCGTTCAATACGGCGGCCGCGCGTTCGAGCAAGGTTTTGACCGGGGCGGCAAGGCCCAGGCGCGGCGGGGTGGCGAGGTTATACCAGAGCCAGTCAGCCTCGGCCACGTGATGGCCGCTCTCCTGGACCTGAACCAGCCAGGGTTCGATGGATAACTGAAAATGGCTGAAGGTGTGCACCAGGCTCGGCATAGCCTGTTGGGTGCCCAGCTCTAGCGAGTGCTGCGCTGCCAGATGTTCCAGGTCGTCGAGTGCGTCGAGTTCCGGCAGGCTCCACAAACCGCCCCACAGGCCCGTGGAGGGGCGACGGTAAAGCAGGATGGCGCCTTCGGCGTTGGCAAGCATCGGCATCAGCGTGCGCTTTTGCGGGATGGCTTTGCGCGGCTTGGGGATCGGGTAACGGGTTTCCAGGCCGAGCATGTGCGCCTCACAGCCCTTTTCCAGCGGGCACAGCAGGCAGCTCGGTTTGCTGCGGGTGCAGAGCGTGGCACCGAGGTCCATCATCGCCTGGGTGTAGGCGTTGACCCGGTCGTGCGGCGTGAAGCGCTCAGCGTTGGCCCAGAGCTGTTTGGCGACCTTCGGCTCGCCGGGGTAGCCCTCTTGCGCGGTAAAGCGCGCCAGCACGCGTTTGACGTTGCCGTCGAGGATCGGCGCGCGCAGGCCCATGCTGATGCTGGCGATGGCACCGGCGGTGGACAGGCCGATGCCCGGCAATTCAGTGAGTTTTTCCACATCCCGGGGAAATTCGCCGCCGTACTGCTCGACGACGATTTTCGCGGTCTTCTGCAAATTGCGCGCGCGGGTGTAGTAACCCAGGCCCGTCCACAGGTGCAGCACTTCGTCTTCCGGTGCCGCCGCCAGGGCTTCGACCGTTGGCAACGAGGCCATGAAGCGGTCGAAGTAGTTCAGCACGGTGCTGACCTGGGTCTGCTGCAACATGATTTCCGAGACCCACACCCGATACGGGTTGATGCCCTGCTGCCAGGGCAAATCATGACGGCCGTGGCGGTCGAACCAGTCCAGCACCGCCGTTGAAAACTGCTCGGCTCTCATCGCTTGAACAGCTCCTTGAGCGCGTCTTTGAGTTTCGGGTTGACCTTGTCGCCCCATTTCTCGTCGATTTTTTCGCTGATCCTGTCGCCAGCCAGTTTGGCTGCGACCTGGCTCATGCGGTCGTTATCCAAACGGCAAGCCTTGGCGCCCAGCTCCAGCGGGCCGCGGCAGCGCAGTGGCCACTCGATGCCGACAAACTTGTCGCCGACCTGACAGGCCGGGTCCGGCATGGCGCTGGTATCGCCTTCGACGATGATGCCGACGCGGTAGTCCATACCCAGCACTCGCAGATCGATGTCACCGTCACCGTTGACGGTCATGCCCGGGATGCGCACTTTCAGGTCCGGGTTGCTGGCCACGCCGTTACGCAATGTCAGGTTGCCCTTGAGTTCCTGGAACGGTGTGTCCTTGCCCCGGGGTTCGCCGCTGAGGGTTTTGCGGTTGAGCGTGGCGATGCCTTTGCACAGCTGTTGTTCAAGGTTGGCATTGAGCAGCACGCCATTGTTGATGACGAAACTGGCATTGCCATTAAGGGTTTCGATCAACGCTTTCTGGCTGTTGCCGTTGCCGGTCAGGTTGCTGTTGAGCGTGACCAGGCCTTTGACTGGCGGATTCTTGCCCTGGCTTTCGAGGATTTTTTCTGCCGGTATCCGGCTGATCTTCGTCTGCAGATTCAGCGCCGGCACTGACTGGCGCACATCGAGCGTGCCGGTGGTTTCGAAGTTACCTTCGTACAGATCGCCGCGCAGGTTGGCCAGCGTCAGCAGGCCGCCCTGGCCGGTGGCCTTGAGCGCAGCGTTATGGATCGGCAGTTTTTGCAGGGTCAATTGGCCGAAGGTCAGGTCGGCGTCCACATCGAGCTTGCTCAAGCGTTCCACTGGCAACAGGCGCTCGCTACTCCACGCGTCCTTGGTCGGCGCAGGTGGCAACGGAGTGCTGCCGGCGCCGGCCATGGCATCGGCTTCGGTACTGGCGACTTCGGCCTGACGCACTTGCGTCGTGCTATTGGCCTCGGCGGATTTCGGTGGCAGGTAACGGTCGACGTTGAAGGTGTCGGCCTTGAGCACTGCGCGCAGCGATTGTCTGGCGAAGTCTTCGACGGCAATGCGGCCGCTGAAGGTGCTGTCGTCGACTTTCAGGTTGATGCTGTCGAGCGCCAGGCTGGTCGGTGTCGCTGCCAATCGACTGACGAGCTCGACTTTACTCAGGCTGCCTTCGGCCATGGCCGGGAGTTTCTGGCCGATGCTTTCGACGAATTTCGCCAGGTCGAACTGGGCAATCGAGATACCGCCGCTGACTTGTGGGGTCTTGTCGAGATCGTTGACCTTCAGTTCACCCAGCGCCCGCAGTTGGTTGGCGGAAACTTTGATACCGGTCCACTCGGCGACATTGGCGGCCTTGTCCAGCACCAGTTGGCCCTGGGCGGAGAAGGTCATGGTCTTGCCTTGCAACGGGTCGCCGGTCACTTCACCTGACAATCTCATGTCTTCGAACTGATAGCGCTGCAGGGCACGTGCGATGCGCAGCTCACCATTGAGCTCGGTACGAACCCGCAGTGCCGGCTGGTTGGCGGACAGGAAAGCCGTGAGCTTGAGCGGAATGTTGACGGAGTCGTGAACCGCACCGGTGCTCAACTGAATACTTTCGGCGCTGAAGCTCTTGCCGGTTCGTTCGTCGGTGTATTCAACCCGCGCGTTGTTCACGGTCAGGCTGTCGATGTCCAGGCGGATCGGCTGGGGCGGTTTTTCCGCCGCGACGCTGG
This sequence comes from Pseudomonas sp. Pseusp10, assembly GCF_059492225.1. Lineage (NCBI taxonomy): Bacteria > Pseudomonadati > Pseudomonadota > Gammaproteobacteria > Pseudomonadales > Pseudomonadaceae > Pseudomonas > Pseudomonas sp. Pseusp10. The sequence continues at coordinate 929,511 of NZ_CP168528.1, forward strand.
CTTCGGGTGCAGGTTCGATAGTGGCCGGCGGCGTGCTGGTCGCCGCGCCGGTGTTGGCCGTTGCAGGCACCTTGCCGATGTCCTCCCAGTTGCCGTGACCGTCCTTGTCGCGGTTCAGGCGCAGGTTCAGGCCTTCGACGCGCACGTCGCTCATCTGCACTTCACGGCGCAGCAGCGGCAGTACGCGCACCGACAGGCCGAGCATCTGCAAGTCGGCGTAGGGTTCGGTCGGTTTGACCATGGTCGCGACGCTGGCGTCGTGCAGCTCCAGACCCAGCCACGGGAACAGGCTCCAGCCGATATCGCCATTGAGCGTCAGCTCGATGTGGGCCTTGTCGCGGGCAATCTGGCGAATTTCGTCTTTGTAGTCGTTGGGATCGAAGAGGTGGGTCAGGGCAAAGCCCAGCGCCACAATGATCAGCAACAGCCCGAGAAGTACCAGACCCAGGATTTTGCCGAACGCTTTCATGGGCGAGTCCTTGTAATTAATCGAATTCAAAATTTAGCCGAGGAGTATAGCGCTCCGGAACGGACGACCGGTCAGTGATCACGCCGGCAGTACATCCAGCGGCAGTTTCAGCTTGGCGGCCAGTGCCTGAGCCTCCAGATGCCCGGCAGGCGCCAGCAGGCGCAGGGTCATGCCCGATTGCGCGGCCATTTTTTGGGCTTCGGCAACCAGTCGCTCGGCAACACCACGGCGACGGGTAATTTTTCGCACACAAATTTGTGACAAGTGCCAGGCGTCTTGGTGCCTTTGCAAGCGGGCCGCGCCCAGCAGGCGATCATTGAAGCGTCCGGCGATCAGTGTGCCGTCGCGCAAACAGTCTTCGATCAACTGCGCAGCCCCGGAAAAAGGGGCGAACAGCCAGTCCGGGGCGTCGCAGTAGATCTTCTGCAGATCCTGCCGATCCTGGGCAGTGGCTTGGTTCAGCGGCTCGACAATGATCGGCATGGTGATTCCTGTGAGGTCATGAGGCGAGGGAGATCAGATGACGTACAAACGGTGATGTCAGTTTGGTTTTTCTGTCACTTGCAGATGGTAACCTTTGCCCGTTCGTCCGTCCTTCTGCGACCTGTTGTCGCACAACTGGGTGCTCCACCGAAAAAAACGGTCATGCCTGCGTGCATAAAGGCCGGGAGTGAACTTTGGCTGGCGAACCATACTGATAATTGGGGGATACACAATGACCACGAGCATCACGGCGGACGGCTTCGACGCCGACCAGCCTGCGTTCCTGTCCAAGGAGCGGATCATCGCCAAGCCCGGTTTCAACCGTTGGCTGGTGCCGCCGGCCGCGCTGGCCATCCACTTGTGCATCGGCATGGCCTACGGCTTTTCGGTGTTCTGGTTGCCGCTGTCAAAGGCGTTGGGCATCACGGCTCCAGTGGCCTGCGCGCCAGACATGAGTTTTATCGCACAAGTCTTTTCGTCCCAGTGTGACTGGCCGATCTCGATGCTCGGCTGGATCTACACCCTGTTCTTCATCTTCCTGGGTTGCTCGGCCGCCATCTGGGGCGGCTGGCTGGAACATGCCGGGCCGCGCAAGGCTGGCGTAGTGTCGGCATTGTGCTGGTGCGGCGGTCTGCTGATTTCGGCGCTGGGGGTGTATACCCACCAGATCTGGCTGATGTGGATCGGCTCCGGGGTCATCGGCGGTATCGGCCTGGGCCTGGGCTACATCTCGCCGGTGTCGACCCTGATCAAGTGGTTCCCGGACAAGCGCGGCATGGCGACCGGCATGGCGATCATGGGCTTCGGCGGCGGCGCAATGGTCGGCGCTCCACTGGCTGCGGCGCTGATGGGGCATTTCGCTTCGCCAACCAGCGTCGGCGTCTGGCAGAGCTTCCTGGTGATGGCCGCGATCTACTTCGTGTTCATGATCGGCGGCGCGTTGTCCTACCGCGTTCCGCCAACCGGCTGGAAACCGGAAGGCTGGACGGCTGCGGCGAAAAAAGCCTCGAACGCGATGATCACCCATCGTCATGTTCACGTGAATGTGGCCTGGAAAACGCCGCAGTTCCGTCTGGTGTGGCTGGTGCTGTGTCTGAACGTATCGGCCGGTATCGGCATCCTCGGCATGGCGTCGCCGCTGTTGCAGGAAGTGTTCGCTGGCAAGTTGCTGGGCAATGACCTGGCATTCGGCCAACTCGACGCTTCGCAACTGGCTTCGATTGCCGCCATCGCTGCCGGTTTCACCGGTTTGCTCAGTCTGTTCAACATCGGTGGCCGATTCTTCTGGGCTTCGTTCTCGGATTATCTGGGCCGTAAAAACACCTATTTCGTGTTCTTCGCCCTGGGCTTTGCCCTGTACGGACTGATTCCGAACCTCGGTCATCTGGGCAGCGTTGCGCTGTTCGTGGCGGCGTTCTGCGTCATCCTGTCGATGTACGGCGGTGGTTTCGCGACGGTTCCGGCGTATCTGGCGGACCTGTTCGGTACGCAAATGGTCGGTGCGATTCACGGCCGTCTGCTGACGGCGTGGGCTGCTGCCGGTGTACTCGGTCCGGTGCTGGTGAACTACCTGCGTGAGTATCAGCTGAGCATCGGCGTCGAGCGTGCGGCGGCTTACGACATCACCTTGTACATCCTCGCCGGCCTGCTGGTGCTGGGTTTCCTGTGCAACCTGCTGGTGCGTCCGGTGGCGGACAAATACTTCATGACCGACGCCGAACTGGCCGCCGAACAGGCGCTGGGCCATGACAAAGGCGCTGACAGCAGCACCGTGCTGGAGTGGAAAGCCGCGCCGGGCAGCAAGCCGCTGGCGGTGGCTGCCTGGTTGGTGGTGGGCATTCCGCTGGCGTGGGGTGTGTGGGTGACTCTGCAAAAAACCGCAGTGCTGTTTCACTAACACCAGTTTCAACCTGAAACCTGTAGGAGCGAGCCTGCTCGCGATAGCGGTCTGACAGTCGACAGAGATGTCGAATGTGAGGGCCCCATCGCGAGCAAGCTCGCTCCCACAGTTGTTTTGTAGTGTGCCAAATGGCTTGTATGGACATGTACATCGCCGACACCCCCGGATTCACTCCGTCAGGGATATCACCTCTCGTGTTTCTGTTTGGCGCCCGCAAGCCTATAATGGCTGCCTTTTTCGCCCAATGATTTTGCGGAGCTGGTGATGGCCGAACGTAAGGCGTCTGTCGAGCGCGACACTCTGGAAACCCAGATCAAAGCCTCGATCAACCTCGATGGCACCGGAAAGGCCCGATTCGATATCGGTGTACCTTTTCTTGAGCACATGCTGGACCAGATCGCCCGTCACGGGCTGATCGACCTGGATATTGTCAGCAAGGGCGACCTGCATATCGATGACCACCACACGGTGGAAGACGTCGGTATCACCCTCGGCCAGGCCTTCACCAAAGCCATCGGCGACAAGAAAGGCATCCGTCGCTACGGTCATGCCTACGTGCCGCTCGATGAAGCGCTGTCGCGCGTGGTGATCGATTTCTCCGGCCGTCCCGGCCTGCAGATGCATGTTCCATACACCCGTGCCACCGTCGGCGGCTTCGACGTTGACCTGTTCCAGGAATTCTTCCAGGGCTTCGTCAACCACGCCAACGTCACCTTGCACATCGACAATCTGCGTGGGCATAACACCCACCACCAGATCGAAACCGTGTTCAAGGCTTTTGGCCGCGCCCTGCGCATGGCTGTCGAACTCGATGACCGCATGGCCGGGCAAATGCCTTCGACCAAGGGCGTCCTGTAATGCAGACAGTCGCGGTTATCGATTACGGCATGGGCAACCTGCACTCGGTGGCCAAGGCCCTCGAGCACGTGGGTGCCGGCAAGGTGCTGATCACCAGCGATGCGAACGTGATTCGCGAAGCCGACCGGGTGGTTTTCCCTGGTGTTGGCGCGATTCGCGATTGCATGGCGGAGATCCGTCGCCTCGGTTTCGATTCGCTGGTGCGTGAAGTCAGCCAGGACCGTCCGTTCCTTGGCATCTGCGTGGGCATGCAAGCCTTGCTCGACACCAGCGAAGAGAACGACGGCGTCGACTGCATTGGTCTGTTCCCGGGCCAGGTGAAGTTCTTCGGCAAGGATCTGGTCGAGGACGGTGAGCACCTGAAAGTGCCGCACATGGGCTGGAACGAAGTGAAGCAGAAGGTCAGTCACCCGCTGTGGCACGACATTCCGGACCTGGCGCGGTTCTACTTCGTGCACAGCTACTACATCGCTGCCGCCAACGCGCGGCAGGTGGTGGGTGGCGGTCACTACGGTGTCGATTTCGCCGCGGCGCTGGCCGAAGGCTCGCGTTTCGCCGTGCAGTTCCACCCGGAGAAAAGCCATACCCATGGCCTGCAGTTGCTGCAGAACTTCGCTGCGTGGGACGGTCGCTGGTAAATGGCCGTCAAGAAGAAACCGCCGATCCTGACCCTCACGCCTGAGCAGGAAAACGAGGCGAACAGCAAGATCAAGCGGTTCATGGAAGACCGCTTCGAACTGGACCTCGGCTCGTTCGAGGCGGCTGAGATTCTTGAGCTGTTTACCCGTGAAATTGCTCCGCACTATTACAACAGGGCGATTTTCGATGTGCAGGCGCACCTCAAAGAGAGGTTCGAAAGCATCGAAAGCGACTTGTGGGCGCTCGAGAAAAACTGATTTTCGAGCCAAGCTGAACATTCAATTCTGAAGGTTTGCCAGATGCTGATTATTCCCGCTATCGATCTTAAAGACGGTGCCTGTGTTCGTCTGCGCCAGGGCCGCATGGAAGATTCCACGGTGTTCTCCGATGACCCGGTGAGCATGGCTGCCAAGTGGGTGGAGGGCGGTTGCCGCCGTCTGCATCTGGTCGACCTGAATGGCGCCTTCGAAGGCCAGCCGGTCAACGGTGAAGTGGTCACCGCCATCGCCAAGCGCTACCCGAACCTGCCGATCCAGATCGGCGGCGGTATCCGCTCCCTGGAAACCATCGAGCACTACGTGAAAGCGGGCGTAAGTTACGTGATCATCGGCACCAAGGCCGTGAAAGATCCGGCCTTCGTTGCCGAAGCCTGCCGCGCGTTCCCGGGCAAAATCATCGTGGGCCTGGATGCCAAAGACGGCTTTGTCGCCACTGATGGCTGGGCTGAAATCAGCACCATCCAGGTGATCGACCTGGCCAAGCAGTTTGAAGCTGACGGCGTGTCTTCGATCGTTTATACCGACATCGCCAAAGACGGCATGATGCAGGGCTGCAACGTGCCGTTCACCGCGGCGTTGGCTGCGGCGACAAAGATTCCGGTGATCGCTTCCGGCGGCATCCACAACCTGGGTGACATCAAGACCCTGCTCGACGCCAAGGCACCGGGCATCATCGGCGCCATTACCGGCCGTGCGATTTACGAAGGCACCCTCGATGTCGCTGAAGCGCAAGCTTTCTGCGATTCGTACAAAGGCTGAGGAAACGACCATGGCCCTGGCCAAACGCATCATCCCTTGCCTGGACGTGGACAACGGCCGGGTGGTCAAGGGTGTGAAATTCGAAAACATCCGCGACGCCGGTGACCCGGTGGAAATCGCCCGTCGCTACGACGAGCAAGGCGCCGACGAGATTACCTTTCTCGACATCACTGCCAGCGTCGACGGCCGCGACACCACGCTGCACACCGTCGAGCGCATGGCCAGCCAGGTGTTCATCCCGCTGACCGTGGGCGGTGGCGTGCGTACCGTGCAGGACATTCGCAACCTGCTCAATGCCGGCGCGGACAAGGTCTCGATCAACACCGCAGCGGTGTTCAACCCTGAGTTCGTCGGCGAAGCGGCGCAGCATTTCGGTTCGCAATGCATCGTGGTCGCGATCGACGCGAAAAAGGTTTCCGGGCCGGGCGAAACCCCGCGCTGGGAAATCTTCACCCACGGTGGACGCAAGCCAACCGGTCTCGACGCTGTCGAATGGGCGAAGAAAATGGAAGGCCTGGGTGCCGGTGAGATCCTGCTGACCAGCATGGATCAGGACGGCATGAAAAACGGTTTCGACCTGGGCGTTACCCGCGCCATCAGCGACGCGCTGGGCATTCCAGTGATTGCCTCTGGCGGCGTTGGCAATCTGCAGCACCTGGCTGACGGCATTATCGAAGGCCACGCCAGCGCTGTACTGGCGGCGAGTATTTTCCACTTCGGCGAATACACCGTGCAGGAAGCCAAGGCTTATATGGCTCATCGCGGAATTGTGATGCGCTGAACGCCAAAACGATACAGGCCAGTGGACACCATGGCGTACCCAAGGCACTCTTGGGCACGCCATGGATTTCGGTAGCCAGACATGCTCAGACGCTTTCTTCTCGTCCTTGCCAGCGCTTCTCTGTTGTTGATCAGCGGGGCATACGCTACAGACAGCCCCGATACCGACCTGGTGTTGCTGACGGAAAACTTCCCGCCGTACAACATGGCGAAGAACGGCAAGAACTTCGCTCAGGACGAGAACATCAATGGCATCGCCACCGATATCGTCCGCGAGATATTCAAGCGCGCCGACATTACCTACAGCCTGACGCTGCGTTTCCCTTGGGAGCGGATCTACAAACTCACCCTGGAAAACCCTGGTTACGGCGTATTCGTCATGGCGCGGTTGCCGGATCGCGAGAAACTATTCAAATGGGTCGGCCCAATCGGCCCGGACGACTGGATCATGCTGGCCAAGGCTGACAGCAAGATCACCCTCGAAACCTTGAATGACGCGCGCAAATACAAAATCGGTGCCTACAAGGGCGATGCGATCGCCGAGACCCTCGCCAGGCAAGGGCTCAATCCGGTCGTCGTACTGCGCGATCAGGACAACGCGAAGAAACTGGTCAACGGCCAGATCGATCTGTGGGCCACCGGCGATCCGGCCGGGCGCTACCTGGCGCGTCAGGAGGGGGTTATCGGGTTGAAAACCGTACTGCGTTTCAACAGTGCCGAACTGTACCTGGCGCTGAACAAGGACGTGCCGGACGAGACGGTGGCCAAGCTCCAGGCGGCGCTGGATCAGATGCGCAAGGAAGGTGTGGTGGACGAGATTATGGGGCGGTATCTCTAATCCCCCGACACCCTCATTCAGCCATGCGCATATCGCTGTGGGAGCGAGCTTGCTCGCGATGGCGTCGTGTCAGTCGACATCATTGTTGAATGACAGATCGCTATCGCGAGCAAGCTCGCTCCCACAGTGGTTCTGCGGTGTAGCTATTAGCGGTACACCCCATCCTTGCCATGCGCTACTGTCGCCCGATTACCGCGCACACTGATCATCTGCCGGATATCAATCCACTCGATGCCCTGAGCCTTGAGCTTGGGCAATTCGCGCTCCAGCACCGAAAGTGTCTGTGGATACGGATGCCCGATCATCACCACTGAGCCCTGCTTGTGCGCAAGGCTGATCGCTATCTGCAACTGAGTGAAGATCGCAGCTTCAGTACGCTCATCGTCGAGGAACACGTCCCGCGAAACGCTGGCCAGACCGATCTTCTGCGCTTCGGCAGCGGCCACGGTTTGCGCACTGGTGCGGCTGTCGACGAAAAATTTATGCCGACGCTGCAAGTCCGCCATCAACCATGCCATGGCGGCGGGTTGCGCCGTCATGCGGCTGCCCATGTGATTGTTGATACCGGCGGTGTAGGGGACCATTTTGAACGCGGCGTTCAGGCGTTTCTCAAGCTCCTCCATGGGCAGCTCGGGATGCCAGGCGAACGGTCCGGTGGCCGGATCCATGGGCATGTGCAGGATGACGATCTTGCCGGCGCGATGGGCTTCGCGGGCGAATTCGGTGGCGTGGGGCGTGTCGGGCATGATCGCGGTGGTCACCGGGCCGGGCAGGGCCAGCACGCGACGATCCCGGGGCAGGCTCTGCCCCAGGTCATCGATGATCAGACTCAGGTAGGCTTTGTGGGGCGTTGATTCGGCGGGTTCTGCGTGAGCAACACCCGCCAGACAACACAACAGACCGATCAACAACCGCAGAAGCATCTCAGCGGCCGGACGTGATGCTCAGCCCTTTGAGCAGGCTCAGGGCCTGGGCCAGTTGGTAATCGTCGTCCTGCGGCATGGATTTGGCTTTGCCGCTGGAGCCGGTCGGTTTGTCGGCGCCGCCGTTGCCATTGCCCAGGTGACCCTGCAGATCGGCTTCCTTGAAGTAGTCGCTGTCCTGCTCGCTGGTAATCTTGGCCTTGCGTACTTCGATGTCCGGCACGATGCCCTGGGCCTGGATCGAGCGGCCGTTCGGCGTGTAGTACAGCGCCGTGGTGATCTTCAAGGCGCGCTCATTGTTCAGCGGCAGCACGGTTTGCACCGAGCCCTTGCCGAAACTGGTGGTGCCCATCAGCACTGCACGTTTCTGATCCTGCAGGGCGCCGGCGACAATTTCCGAAGCCGAGGCGCTGCCGCCGTTGATCAGCACGACCATCGGCACGGCTTCGCTTTCGTCCTTGCCGGTGGCCGAGAAGCGCAGCTCCGAATTGGCGATGCGGCCCTTGGTGTAGACGATCAGGCCCTTGGTGATGAAGTGATCGACCACTTCCACCGCTGCCTGCAACACGCCACCCGGGTTGTTGCGCAGGTCGAGGATGATGCCTTTGAGCTTCTTGCCGTTGTCCTTGCGCAGCTTGGCCAGGGCCTTGGAAACCTCTTCGCCGGTCTTGACCTGGAACTGGGTGATGCGGATGTAGCCGTAGCCGGATTCCAACAACTGGCTCTTCACGCTCTTCACTTGAATGACGGCGCGGGCCAAGGTCACGTCGAACGGCGTGCCACCGTCGCGCACCAGGGTCAGGGTGATTTTCTGGCCGATCTTGCCGCGCATCTTGTCCACGGCTTCGGTCATGCTCTGGCCACGGGTGGGCTGGCCGTTGATCTTGACGATGAAGTCGCCGGCCTGGATGCCGGCCTTGGAGGCCGGGGTGTCGTCAATGGGCGACACCACTTTGATGAAGCCATCTTCGGCACCGACTTCGATGCCAAGGCCGCCGAACTCACCGCTGGTGCTTTCCTGCAACTCGGCGAAATCTTCAGGGCCCAGGTAGGCGGAGTGCGGGTCGAGGTTGCTGAGCATGCCCTTGATGGCGTTTTCCAGCAGGGTCTTGTCGTCCACCGGTTCGACATAAGCGGCTTTGATCCGGTCCATCACCTCGGCAAAGGTGCGCAACTCATCCAGCGGCAGTGGCGCCTTGGTGGTCGCGGCAGTGCCTGCAGGCGCAACCGCCGGGGCTGGTTGAGCGGCAAACGCCAGAGGCGCGCCGATCACCAGGGCGATCGTCAGGGCCAGCGAGGTAAGGCGGGACAAATGCAGCATGTCGAACGAACTCCTGAATTAGGCGACGCGCTTATCCTTGCGCGTGGCACCATTGCGCAGGGTCACTCGGGTGACCCTGCTGACGAATTGCGAAATACAGCGCTGGTGTGTCCTGCCCGCCACTGTTACCGACAGTGGAAATAGGTTCACCGGCTTTTACAACGTCACCCGCAGACTTGAGCAGCGTCTGGTTGTGACCGTACAGACTCAAGTACCCGTTGCCGTGGTCGAGAATCACCAGCAGCCCGGCGCCACGCAACCAGTCGGCGAACACCACGCGACCACCGTGCACGGCATGTACCGCACTGCCGGCAGACGCGCCGATCATCACGCCATCCCACTTGGTCCGGGCGTCGTCGCCACGGTTTTCACCGAAACGCGCCAACAATCGACCATCGACAGGCCAGGGAAGTTTGCCGCGGGTTGATACAAACGGACCGCCAAAGGTCTCGCCGGAGCTGGAAACCAGTGCGCCAGGTGTCGACTTGACTGGTTTGCGTGGGGCATCGTCGCTGGCATCTGCCAACGCCTGGGCCTCACGTAAACGCTTTTTTTCGGCTTCCTGCTGGGCAATCAGCGCTTTTTGCCGCGCTTCTTCTGCCTCACGGGCCTGGCGGGCCAGGGTTTCCTCAATGGTTTTAAGGACTTTAGACAGGTCTGCCTGATCCTGCTCGCGTGCCGCCAGCTTCTGATCGCGAGCCTTTACGTCGTCATTGAGTTTGGCAAGGACTTGCTGGCGCTCCTTGCGGACTTTCTCGAGCTCGTCACGCTGGGTGTCGAGGCTGCTTTGCTGCACCAGCAGTTGCGCCTGCTGCATGGCGATGTCTTTCTCGACATTGGACAGTTGGCGCAGGGTTTCGTTGAAATTCTTCAACTGCTCCAGGCGAGCCTGGCTCAGGTAGTCGTAATAGGTGAGGGTACGGGCGAATCTTTCCGGATTCTGCTGGTTGAGCAGCAGCTTGAGGTATTCCTGGCGACCGTTCTGGTAGGCCGCCCGGGCCTGCATGGCGATCAGTCGTTGCTGTTCAGTGCGCGCGCTCTGGAGTTTTTTTTTCTCCGCATCGAGCCGCTGCAGCTCGGCTTCGCTTTTCTTCAGCTCTTTCTGCAGGGCTTCGACCTGCTTCTCGAGCTTGCCCATTTCGGTTTCGGTGCTCTTGAGCTCTTTCTGCACACCGGATTTTTCTTCCTGCAGCTTGCCCAGCAGTTTCTTCAGCTCGGCAATGTCCTGACGCGTGGCGTCCAACTGTTGTTGGGTATCTGCGCGCTCGTCAGCAAAGGCCGGTTGGAGCAGGCAAGTCAGGGCTAGGGCTATCAGGACGCGAAGCATAGGGGCGGGCGGCACCAGGGAAAGGGACGGCCTAGTATGCCCGCCATGGGCGGCAAAAAAAATGCCCATTTCTGACTGTGTGATAACTGGAGCGAGCGGCAGACTGAATTCCATTTCGAAAACTCCATAAACCACTGTGGGAGCGGGCTTGCCCGCGATGGCGTCCGATCATTCAACATAGATGCTGGCTGTCAGATTGCTATCGCGAGCAAGCCCGCTCCCACAGGTTTTGTGGCGTTTTGGAAATCCGATCAGACCAGAATCGAAGTCCCGGTCATTTCCGCCGGTTGTTCCAGGCCCAGCAACTTCAGCATGGTTGGCGCCACGTCCGCCAGCACGCCACCTTCGCGGACTTTCAAGTCGCGCTTGCCGACATAGATGAACGGCACCGGCTCGGTGGTGTGCGCAGTGTGCGCCTGGCCAGTGGTTTCATCGGACATTTGCTCGACGTTGCCGTGGTCGGCGGTGATCAAGGCTTCGCCGCCGACTTTTTCCAGGGCATCGACGATGCGGCCCACGCACAGGTCCAGGCATTCAACCGCCTTGACCGCCGCTTCGAACACGCCGCTGTGACCGACCATGTCGCCGTTGGCGTAGTTGACCACGATCACGTCGTAACGCTGGTTTTCTATGGCGTCGACGATGCGGTCGGTAACTTCCGGTGCGCTCATTTCCGGCTGCAAGTCATAGGTAGCGACTTTCGGCGACGGAATCAGAATGCGTTCTTCGCCCGGGAACGGTTCTTCGCGACCGCCGGAGAAGAAAAAGGTCACGTGGGCATATTTTTCGGTTTCGGCAATACGCAGCTGGGTCTTGCCGTTTTTCGCCAGGTAGTCGCCCAGCACGTTTTCCAGGCTGCCGGCAGCGAAAGCCGACGGCGCAGGGATGCTGGCGGCGTATTGGGTCAGCATGACGAAACCGGCCAGTTTCGGCTGGCGGGCACGCTCGAACTCACTGAAGTTGTCTTCGACGAACACGCGGGTCAGCTCGCGGGCGCGGTCGGCGCGGAAGTTCATGAACACCACGGCATCGCCGTCTTCGACTTTTACCGGCTCACCGATGGAGGTGGCTTTGACGAATTCGTCGCTCTCGCCGCGCTCGTATGCCGCTTGCAGGCCTTCCTGAGCGGTGGCGGCGTTGAATTCGCCCTGGCCATCGACAATCAGGTTGTAGGCCTGGGACACGCGGTCCCAACGGTTGTCGCGGTCCATGGCGTAGTAACGGCCGATCAGGCTGGCGATCCGGCCTTTGCCCAGGGCCTGGAAGGTTGCATCGAGCAGTTCGATCGACGATTGCGCGCTTTTCGGCGGGGTATCGCGACCGTCGAGGAAAGCGTGCAGGTAGATGTTTTGAGCGCCGCGCTTGAACGCCAGCTCGGCCATGGCGACCAAGTGGTCCTGGTGGCTGTGCACGCCGCCATCGGACAGCAGGCCCATGAAATGCACGGCTTTGCCGGCGGCGACAGCTTTGTCCACGGCGGCGCAGATGGTCGGGTTCTCGAAGAACTCGCCGTCGCGGATCGATTTGGTGACGCGGGTGAAGTCCTGATACACCACGCGGCCGGCGCCCAGGTTCATGTGGCCGACTTCGGAGTTGCCCATCTGACCATCCGGCAGGCCAACGTCCATGCCGCTGCCCGAGATCAGGCCGTTCGGCACTGTGGCCCACAGGCGGTCCAGTACAGGCTTCTTCGCCGCGAAAATGGCGTTGGATTCGGGGTTGTCGCTGTGACCGAAGCCGTCGAGAATCATCAGGACCAAAGGTTTAGGCGTGGTAGTCATGGAATTCGCTCTGGCTTAAGTAAAAAGGGGCGATGGAAAAGGGAGTCGCAGTTTAAAGCGAAGTTCCGGCCACGTCACCGCCGGACGGGGTTTGGCCCACCATAGTGGCTGTGTATACTGGCCGACATTTTAACGCCCTGGAACCTCCTTCGATGGTTGCTCACCTGATTGAATTCGCCACTAACCACTACATTCTCGTCGGTATCTTCGTCGTACTGCTGGCGTTGCTGATTGCCTATCAAATGCAGGGCGGCGGCCGTAGCCTGAGCACCGGCGAACTGACCGGGCTGGTCAACAAGGACGCTGGCGTGGTGATCGACATTCGTCCGAGCAAGGATTTCGCCGCCGGTCACATTGTCGGTGCGGTGAACATTCCCCAGGACAAACTGGCTGCCCGCGTTGGCGAACTGGAAAAGCACAAGGCCAAGACCATCATCCTGGTCGACGCCATGGGCCAGACCGCCGGCACCCACGCCCGCGAATTGATGAAATCCGGCTTCACTGCCGCCAAGCTGTCCGGCGGTATCTCCAGCTGGAAAGCCGACAATCTGCCGCTGGTGAAGTGATATGAGTAGCGTCGTCGTCTATTCCAGCGATTACTGCCCTTACTGCTCGCGAGCCAAATACCTGCTCGAGAACAAAGGCGTGGCCTTCGAAGAGATCAAGGTCGATGGCAAGCCGCAGGTGCGCGCCGCGATGGCCCAGAAAGCCGGACGTACGTCCGTGCCGCAAATCTGGATCGGCAGCACCCACGTGGGCGGTTGTGATGACTTGTTCGCCCTGGAGCGCGCGGGCAAACTCGACGCGCTGCTCGAGGCCTGACGGTTATACCCCAAAAAAGCAAACCTAAAAGAACCCTGGATCAAGAAGGATCTGCGATGACTGACCAACAGAACACTGCTGCGAACGAAGAAGAAACTGCACCGCAATTCTCCTTGCAGCGCATTTATGTGCGTGACCTGTCCTTCGAAGCTCCGAAAAGCCCGGCGATCTTCCGCCAGCAGTGGGAGCCGAGCGTCGCCCTGGATCTGAACACCCGTCAAAAGACGCTGGAATCCGACTTCCACGAAGTCGTGCTGACTTTGTCGGTGACCGTGAAAAACGGTGACGAAGTGGCGTTCATCGCCGAAGTGCAACAGGCCGGGATCTTCCTGATCAAGAATCTGGATGACGCTTCGATGAGCCACACCCTGGGTGCGTTCTGCCCGAACATCCTGTTCCCGTACGCTCGCGAAACCCTGGACAGCCTGGTGACCCGCGGTTCGTTCCCGGCACTGATGCTGGCTCCGGTGAACTTCGATGCGCTGTACGCGCAAGAGCTGCAACGCATGCAGGCTGCCGGCGAGACTCCAACCGTTCAGTAAAAGCGTTTCAATATTGTGGGAGCGAGCTTGCTCGCGATGAGGTCACCAGTTTCAACATCAATGTTGACTGATGCACCGCCATCGCGAGCAAGCTCGCTCCCACATTTTTTTGGGTGTTATTTAAAGTCGTTTTGACGCCACGCTTCGTACACGGCCACTGCGACAGTGTTCGACAGGTTCAGGCTACGGCAGCCTTCGCGCATCGGCAGGCGCAGGCGTTGTTCGGCGGGCAGGGCATCAAGCACTTCGGCCGGCAGGCCACGGCTTTCCGGGCCGAACAGGAACGCGTCGCCCGGGGCGAAGCTGGCATCGTGGAACGGCCGCGAGCCTTTGGTGGTGAACGCGAACACCCGCGGGTGACCGAGGCTTTCCAGGCAGCTGGCCAGGTCCGCATGGCGTTGCAGAGTGGCATACTCGTGGTAGTCGAGACCGGCCCGGCGCAGGCGCTTGTCGTCCATCTCGAAGCCCAGCGGCTCGATCAAATGCAGGTGGCAGCCACTGTTGGCGCACAGCCTGATAACGTTGCCGGTATTCGGTGGAATTTCTGGTTGGAAAAGGATGACGTGAAACATGCACGGCTCCGAAGGTAAAGATGATGCGCATTCTACGCCGCCAGAAGGCGTGCGTTCGAAACTATTCCTGCGGGTAATGGGCTCGCTGGCGATTGTCGGGATGATGGTCGGGATGATGATCGGTCGCCTGACCGCGCCAGACCCCAGTCAGTTGCAGCAGGTTGAAGTGACAAGCGATGGACTGGTGGTGTGGTTCAACAACGAGCCCGAGACCCACGGCGAAATGGTGGACGGCAGTGTCGCGCTGCTGTTTGGCGCCGAGGGCAAGGCGCAGAAAGGCCAGCTAAAGCTCGGCGGCAAGGACGTGAACTGGCGGGTACGTTTGAGCGATGGGGGGTTGTTGCTGACACTGGTGGCGGCCCGGCCCCTGCAGGGCGAGTGGGCCGGTAGCGAGGTCGATGACCGCTGGCGGCTGGAGATCCATCTCCGGGAGCAATAAAAGAGGGAATCCCCGGCCTGCCTGTACCAAGGTTCCCGAAACGGGAGGCTCGTCGCGAGTGCGGTATGAGCCTGGTGTAAAGAAGGAACCCCTGACCTGCCTGTATCAAGGGCCCCAAAACGGTCGGGCTCGTCGCGGGTGCGGTGTGAGCCCTGTGTAAAGAGGGGAATCCCCGGCCTGCCTGTACCAAGGTCCCCGAAACCGGGTAGGTGAACTGATTCACTTGAAAGGGTTAATGCAGGGGGCGTGCCAGGTTTTCATATGTGGTAACAGAAAATTCTGAAGTAATACTCAAGGCCCCGTAATTCGGGGCTTTGGTGTTCTTTGGGGGTGAGCTTTGCGGCAGATGGAGGCGGTGTTTCGATTCAGCTTTCGTGCGCGATTGCGGTTCACGGTGCATTCAGTCGGTGCATTGATGGCTCTGAAAACATCGCGAGCAAGCTCGCTCCCACAGGGTTTGATGGTGTCTACACGATAGTGAAAACGCCGAAAAACCACTGTGGGAGCGAGCTTGCTCGCGATTGGGCCTAACGATCAGCGAATAACTACAGGCTGTTTAGCCCTCATCCCCCTCATCATCATCCCCGCCATCTACCTTCATCCCCAATTCCTTGATCTTGCGCGTCAGGGTGTTGCGCCCCCAGCCCAGCAACACGGCGGCATCGCGGCGGCGGCCGGCAGTGTGTTTGAGGGCGGTCTCGATCATGATCCGCTCGAAAGCCGGCACGGCGCTGTCAAGCAGACTCGACTGGCCGCGGGCCAGCGCCTGGTCGGCCCACTGACGCAGGGCTTGCTCCCAGTTGGTCACGGGTGCCGAATCCTGCGGCAGGCTCAGCAGCTCCGGTGGCAGGTCGCCGATGTGCACTTCGCGACCCGACGCCATCACCGTGATCCAGCGGCAGGTGTTCTCCAGCTGTCGCACATTGCCGGGCCACGGCAGGTTCTTCAGGTATTCCTCGGTTTCGCTTTTCAGCAGCTTCGGCTCGACGGCCAGTTCTTGCGCGGCGCGGCTGAGGAAATGCTTGGCCAGGGTCGGGATGTCTTCGCGACGGTCCGACAGGCGCGGGATGTGGATGCGGATCACATTCAGACGATGGAACAAGTCCTCACGGAACTTCCCGGCATGCACCAGGGTTTCCAGGTTCTGGTGGGTCGCAGCAATGATGCGCACATCGACCTTCACCGGCACATGACCGCCGACGCGGTAGAACTCGCCATCGGCCAGTACCCGCAGCAAACGGGTCTGGGTATCGGCCGGCATGTCGCCGATTTCATCGAGGAACAGCGTGCCGCCGTCGGCCTGTTCAAAACGCCCTCGACGCAGGTTGGCCGCGCCAGTGAACGCGCCTTTCTCGTGGCCGAACAGTTCGGACTCCATCAGGTCTTTTGGAATCGCCGCCATGTTCAGCGCGATGAACGGCGAAGCCGCCCGCGGGCTGTGACGGTGCAGGGCGTGGGCCACCAGTTCTTTACCGGTACCGGACTCGCCGTTGATCAGCACGGTGATGTTGGAGTGGCTCAGGCGGCCGATGGCGCGAAACACCTCCTGCATCGCCGGCGCTTCACCAATGATTTCCGGCGTGCGGGTCAGTGCCGGGGCGACTTCCAGGCCCTGTTGTTCCTGGGCGTGCTGGTTGGCGCGTTTGACCAGGGAGACCGCTTCGTCGACATCGAACGGCTTGGGCAGGTACTCGAAGGCGCCGCCCTGATAGGACGCGACAGCGCTGTCCAGATCGGAGTGAGCGGTCATGATGATGACCGGCAGTCGGGGGTGCTGCTCGCGAATCCGCGCCAGAAGGTCCAGGCCGCTGGCGCCGGGCATGCGGATGTCGGAAATGATCACATCCGGCTGCTGGCGCGCCAGGCGGCTCATCACGCCATCGGCGCTGTCGAAGCTTTGCGTGGTCATGCCTTCCTGCTGCAAGGCTTTTTCCAGGACCCAACGGATAGAACGGTCGTCATCGACGATCCACACGGTTTCACTACGGCTCATGTCGATGTGGCTCCTTGTTCCAGTGGCAGAAAGATCGAGAAAGTGGTGTGGCCGGGGTGGCTGTCACATTCGATCAGGCCCTGGTGCTGGCTGATGATGTTCTGGGTAATGGCCAGGCCCAGCCCGGTACCGTCCGGACGACCGCTGACCATGGGAAAGAAGATGGTTTCCTGAAGTTCCGCAGGAATGCCCGGGCCGTTGTCGATGATCTCGATCTTGGTCACCAGGCGATGGCGCACGTGGCCGATGGTGAACTGGCGCATGGTGCGGGTACGCAGGCTGATGCGCCCCAGGCGCAGCTCGTTCTGGCTGCTGATGGCCTGCATGGCGTTGCGCACGATGTTCAGGACCGCCTGAATCATTTGCTCGCGGTCGATCAGCACGTCCGGAATGCTTGGATCGTAGTCGCGCACCAAGGTGATGCAGCCCTGGCTTTCGGCCTCTACGAGGTGGCAGACGCGCTCCAGCACTTCGTGGACATTGCACTGGGCCAGTGACGGCAACTTGTTGGAGCCGAGCATGCGATCCACCAGGTTACGCAGGCGGTCGGCTTCTTCGATGATGACGTTGGTGTAGTCGCGCAGGCTTTCTTCCGGCAGTTCCCGGGCCAGCAATTGTGCCGCGCCGCGAATCCCGCCTAGCGGGTTCTTGATTTCATGGGCAAGGCCGCGCACCAGCATCTTGCTGGTCTCCTGCTTGGAAAGCTGTGCTTCTTCCTTGGTGATCCGTAGCAAGCGGTCGCGAGGGTGGACTTCAAGCAGCAGCATCGTGTCGCCGTTGCTCAGAATCGGCGTTACCGCGTAGTCGACGGTCAGGGTCTGGCCGGTGAGGGCGGTGAGCATGGCTTCGCGCTTGGTGAACGGGTGCGCTTGTTCGACGGCCTGGCGCAAGGAGTTCAACGCTTCGGTCGATTCGGTAAACAACTCACTGATGAACTGCCCGTGGCTGCGCTGACCGCTGATGGCCAGCAGCATCTCCGCCGCCGGGTTCATGTACTCGAGGCGCAGTTCGGCGTCGAGCAGGATGGTGGCGGTGGTGAGGTTGTCGAGTAGCAAACGGTGGAGTGCGTCGCTAATGGTCATCGGGACCTCTTTTAGAGCAGGGCATGCGCAAGAAAAAAGCGCTGGTACGGGCAAAATGCAAAAACCAAACCAAGGCTCCGAAAAGAAGCGTTCAGCGCCTGAAACAGGCGTTTGACGCTCGTTTGCGTGGCGTTCTGCCGGCTTTTTCGAGTACTTTCGAACCAAAATGGGTTGGAATGTGAGTACGGTGCAAGCAATTGCACCAATATAGTGCGCAAACCTGAACAAGGTTAGAAAAGTCGAAGGAAAGGATTTTTTTCTTCGGCGGGTTTGTCGCCGGGCGGGCATTCCGGCCGCTGGCCGTAGTCTTCGAGAGTGCAGGGTTTGATCTTGCGCTTCTGGGCGAGAGACGTGCGCTGCATGTGGAAGGGTTGGCTGGCGGTGCGTTCGACGATGCGCCCTTGTTTATCGAGGATTTCCACGGACAGGGTATGGCTGCCGCGATCGATGTTGCTCAACGGGAACACCGGACTCAGGCCAGGTTCGGCGGTGGGCTGGCCGTCGAGCAGCAATCGGTAGCGATGACCCCGTTGCAGGCCTGGTTCGCTGGTGACGCTGACGATGATTTCACCGGCGTTGCTGCGGATGGTCGCGTCGGGTTCCGGAACCAGGATGCGCACCAGGTCATAGTGGAACGGCGCTTTTACTTCGGGACTGTCTTCTGCACTCGACGGCGCTGCACTTGTGGGGTTGGCCGCCATTCGATTGCTCTTTACCAGTGGTACACGCGTGGCGTTGCCGGGTTTGGGTTGGTCGGTGAAAACCCGATTACCTTGGGGGTCAACGTAAGTAAAGACCTGCGCCGACGTGGGCAGCGCGATGAAGCAGGCGATCAGCAGCCAGGTCTTCAAGGCGTGTGTACTCGTTGCACGGTGAAAGTTGTGGTGGGGCTCTGCTGTACAACGTTTTCGCCATCGATTACTTGCACGGCGAGGCGGTGTTCGCCGCGATCGATGTTCATCAGTTGCAGGATAGGCACATTGCCTGGCTGGCCGTAGGGCTGACCGTCCAGCAGCAGGCGCAGCAGGTGGGCGCCTTGCAGGCGCGGCTTGATCAGTACCGTTACGGTGAACGTGCCGTTGTTGGCGCGCAAGGCTTCGGTGGTCGGCAGGCCTGTCAGCTCAAGCACTTCATAGGTCTTGTGGGGCTGTTCATTGCGCGCGGCTTCGGCAGCAGGTGCGGCGTCGCCGGGAGGCTGGTGTTCGACGCTGTTTAGGGGCGGCAAGTCGACCGGTTGGGCGCTGACGCCGTCAGGCGGTTGATTGCTGTACGCGGTGGCGCCGTTGGCGTCCGTGTATTTGTAGATCTGCGCCGTGGCGGGCAGAACAATCAGCAGCAGGATGA
This sequence comes from Pseudomonas sp. Pseusp10, assembly GCF_059492225.1. Classification (NCBI taxonomy): domain Bacteria; kingdom Pseudomonadati; phylum Pseudomonadota; class Gammaproteobacteria; order Pseudomonadales; family Pseudomonadaceae; genus Pseudomonas; species Pseudomonas sp. Pseusp10. The sequence continues at coordinate 948,661 of NZ_CP168528.1, forward strand.
AGAGAAAACCACGACCCATGGAATCGACCGGAAACGAAAGCGTTGGGTTGCAGCATAGGTCAGGTGTGGCGGTTGTCCCAAGCAGCTAAACATATGGATATGGTTTGCGAGATGCTCCAAGCGTCACAAGTCCCTGTGGGAGCGGGCTTGCCCGCGAAGACGCCAGTACACTCAACATCTGTTTATCAGACAGACCGCTTTCGCGGGCAAGCCCGCTCCCACAGGGTTCTTCGCAGGCCGCTAAATCGCTGGCAATAAAAAAGGCCTCCCGAAGGAGGCCTCTTTTTGTCACGCCGCGTGCCGCAGCGCTACCGGATCAGCAGCTGTAGTACAGCTCGTATTCCAGTGGGTGTACGAAGGTACGTACCTTGATTTCTTCTTCGCTTTTCAGGGCGATGTAAGCGTCGATGAAGTCGTCGCTGAAAACGCCGCCTTTGGTCAGGAACGCACGACCTTTGTCCAGCTCTTCCAGGGCTTCTTTCAGGCTGCCGCAAACTTGTGGGATCTCTTTCGCCTCTTCAGGCGGCAGGTCGTACAGGTTTTTGTCAGCGGCGTCGCCAGGGTGGATCTTGTTCTGGATGCCGTCCAGGCCAGCCATCAGCAGTGCGGCGAAGCACAGGTACGGGTTGGCAGCCGGATCCGGGAAGCGTGCTTCGATACGGCGGGCTTTCGGGCTCGACACGTAAGGAATACGGATCGAAGCGGAGCGGTTGCGAGCCGAGTAGGCCAGCATCACTGGAGCTTCGAAGCCTGGAACCAGACGCTTGTAGGAGTTGGTCGCCGGGTTGGTGAAGCCGTTCAGGGCCTTACCGTGCTTGATGATGCCGCCGATGAAGTACAGAGCGGTATCGGACAGACCAGCATAGCCTTCGCCTGCGAAGGTGTTCTTGCCATCTTTCCAGATGGACATGTGTACGTGCATACCCGAGCCGTTGTCGCCGTACAGAGGCTTAGGCATGAAGGTCGCGGTGCGGCCGTAGGCATCGGCTACGTTGTGCACGACATACTTCAGGGTTTGGGTTTCGTCGGCTTTCTTCACCAGGGTGTTGAACTTGACGCCGATTTCGTTCTGGCCGGCAGTCGCCACTTCGTGGTGGTGAACTTCGACGGTCAGGCCCATTTCTTCCAGTGCGTTGCACATGGAGGTACGGATTTCGTGGTCGTGGTCGAACGGTGGAACCGGGAAGTAGCCGCCTTTGACGCCTGGGCGGTGGCCTTTGTTGCCGCCTTCGATGTCCTGGTCGGACATCCACGAACCTTGTTCAGAGTAGATCTTGAACATGGAGCCGGAAATGTCGGACTTGAACTTGACCTGGTCGAAGATGAAGAACTCTGGCTCTGGACCGGCGTACACAGTGTCACCGATAGCGGTGGCTTTCAGGTGCTCTTCGGCGCGCTTGGCGATCGCACGTGGGTCGCGATCGTAGCCTTGCATGCTCGAAGGCTCGATGATGTCGCAGACCAGGATCAGGGTCGGTTCTTCGGTGAACGGATCCAGAACAGCGGTGGAGTCGTCCGGCATCAGGATCATGTCGGAGGCTTCGATGCCTTTCCAGCCAGCGATGGAGGAACCGTCGAACATTTTGCCGACTTCGAAGAAGTCGTCATCCAGCGCATCGCGAGCCGGCATGGTCACGTGGTGCTGAGTGCCTTTGGTGTCCGTGAAGCGCAGATCAATCCACTTGACGTCATGATCTTTGATGAGTTGAACCGACTTCGACATAGTGTCCTCCGGGTGGCTTCGGGCTAGTAATGGATGCCCTTAAATGTGGGTGATGCCGGCGCGAATACTCTGCCAAGGCAACCTGCCTCACAAGGGAGCAAATTGCATGCCAGTGCCCCACCATGGGTTTTTTGCCCCAATTTCACGCCTGTCAGGCGGAAAAGTACCTTAAAGCGGAAAATCCCGCCCTACAATGTGGCGTTCATTTCAATAAATGACCTGTTTTGGTGCGTGCGAAACCTTCTGCACATTAACTGGTTAAACCTTGAGCAATTTCCGCTATAATCCGCGCCCCCCTTTTTCGGCAGGCCATGCGCGCGCTGTTTCCATGAAATTAATCGTAAAAGTCTTCCCCGAGATCACCATCAAGAGCCGCCCGGTACGGATGCGTTTCATCCGTCAATTGGCCAAGAACATCCGTGCCGTGCTCCGCGATCTGGACCCGGCCGTGGTGGTGAACGGCGTGTGGGACAACCTCGAGCTGGAAACCCGCGTCAGCGACCCCAAGGCCTTGAAGGAGATGGGCGAGCGCCTGAGCTGCATGCCGGGCATCGCGCATTTCCTGCAAATCGATGAATACCCGCTGGGCGATTTCGACGACATCGTTGAGAAGTGCAAGCAGCACTACGGTGATGCACTGGCCGGGAAGATTTTCTCGGTGCGTTGCAAACGCGCCGGCAAGCACCCATTCAGCTCGATAGATATTGAGAAATATGTCGGCAGCCAGTTGCGTCGTCAGTGCGGTGCCGCCGGGATCGACCTGAAAAAACCGGAAATCGAAGTCCGAATCGAAGTTCGCGACCAACGGTTGTTCGTGATCCACAGTCAGCACAACGGCATCGGCGGATATCCGCTGGGCGCCCTGGAACAGACGCTGGTGCTGATGTCCGGCGGCTTCGATTCCACCGTTGCGGCCTACCAGATCATGCGCCGCGGCCTGATGGCGCATTTCTGCTTCTTCAATCTGGGCGGACGTGCCCACGAACTGGGCGTCATGGAAGTCGCGCATTTCATCTGGAAGAAGTACGGCAGCTCCCAGCGCGTGCTATTTGTCAGTGTGCCGTTCGAGGAAGTGCTGGGCGAAATTCTCGGCAAAGTCGATAACAGTCATATGGGCGTAGTATTGAAGCGTATGATGTTGCGCGCTTCGTCCCGGATTGCCGATCGACTGCACATCGAGGCACTGGTCACCGGTGAGGCGATCTCCCAGGTGTCGAGCCAGACATTGCCGAACCTGAGCGTGATCGACTGCGTGACCGACAAACTGGTACTGCGTCCGCTGATCGCCAGTCACAAGCAGGACATCATCGACTTGGCCAACGAAATCGGCACCGCCGATTTCGCCCGGCACATGCCGGAGTACTGCGGGGTCATTTCGGTCAATCCGAAGACGGCCGCCAAGCGCTACCGTGTCGAGCACGAAGAGAAAGAATTCGATATGGCGGTGCTCGAGCGTGCGCTCGAAAACGCCAAGCTGGTGCCGATCGATCGCGTGATCGACGAATTGGGCCAGGACTTGCAGATTGAAGAAGTCAGCGAAGCGCTGGCCGGTCAGATCGTCATCGATATCCGTCACCCGGATGCCGCTGAAGACGACCCGCTGGACCTCGCTGGCATCGAGGTACAAACGATGCCGTTTTATGCACTGAACGCTCGTTTCAAGGAACTGGACCCTACTCGCCAGTACCTGCTGTATTGCGACAAAGGCGTGATGAGTCGCCTGCATGCCCACCATTTGCTCAGTGAGGGGCATGCCAATGTGCGCGTTTATCGACCGAGCTAAGTGCCCGGGGCTGTTTGCCTGTGGCCTGCGTCACCGGCCCCCCGACGCCACCGTCAAGCTGTAACGGCTTTCACGGACGCTACTGTTAATCGCTGCCAAGACTTGTCAGCACACCGAATCCTCTGATCGAGATACACAAGTGATCGAAAATCTACGCAACATCGCCATCATTGCCCACGTTGACCATGGTAAAACCACCCTGGTAGACAAACTCCTGCGTCAATCCGGCACCCTGGAGCGCAACGAGCTCAACGACGAGCGCGTGATGGACTCCAACGACCAGGAAAAAGAGCGCGGTATCACCATTCTGGCGAAAAACACCGCCATCAACTGGAACGGCTACCACATCAACATCGTGGACACCCCGGGCCACGCCGACTTCGGCGGTGAAGTTGAACGCGTAATGTCGATGGTCGACTCCGTTCTGCTGCTGGTTGACGCTCAAGACGGTCCTATGCCGCAAACCCGTTTCGTGACCAAGAAGGCTTTCGAAGCCGGCCTGCGTCCGATCGTGTGCATCAACAAGGTTGACCGTCCAGGCGCGCGTCCGGACTGGGTTCTGGACCAGATCTTCGACCTGTTCGACAACCTGGGTGCCACCGAAGAACAGCTGGACTTCAAAGTCGTCTACGCCTCGGCCCTGAACGGTATTGCCGGTCTGGACCACACCGAAATGGCTGAAGACATGACCCCGCTGTACCAGTCGATCGTCGACAACGTACCGGCGCCGGCTGTTGACCGTGAAGGTCCGTTCCAGATGCAGATCTCCGCACTGGACTACAACAGCTTCCTGGGTGTTATCGGCGTTGGCCGTATCGCTCGTGGTCGCGTCAAGCCGAACACCCCGGTTGTCGCTATCGGCGCCGACGGCAAGAAGCGTAACGGTCGTATCCTGAAGCTGATGGGTCACCACGGTCTGCACCGTGTAGACGTTGAAGAAGCTGCAGCAGGCGACATCGTCTGCATCAGCGGTATGGACTCGCTGTTCATCTCTGACACCCTGTGCCACCCGGACACCGTTGAAGCGATGAAGCCGTTGACCGTCGACGAGCCAACCGTTTCCATGACCTTCCAGGTAAACGACTCGCCATTCTGCGGTAAAGAAGGCAAGTTCGTGACTTCCCGTAACATCAAGGAACGTCTGGACAAAGAGCTGCTGTACAACGTTGCACTGCGCGTTGAAGAAGGCGACTCGGCTGACAAGTTCAAGGTTTCCGGCCGTGGCGAACTGCACCTCTCGGTACTGATCGAAACCATGCGTCGCGAAGGCTTCGAAATGGCTGTAGGCCGTCCGGAAGTGATCATCCGTCTGGTTGACGGCGTGAAGCACGAACCGTTCGAAAACGTCACCATCGACCTGCCGGAAGAATCCCAGGGCAAGGTGATGGAAGAGATGGGCCTGCGTAAGGGCGACCTGACCAACATGGTGCCGGATGGCAAGGGCCGTGTACGTCTGGAATACAACATCCCTGCTCGTGGTCTGATCGGTTTCCGTAACCAGTTCCTGACCCTGACCAACGGCGCTGGCATCCTGACCTCGATCTTCGACCGTTACGACGTGATGAAGTCCGGCGACATGTCCGGCCGTCAGAACGGCGTTCTGGTTTCGGTTGAAACCGGCAAGGCACTGACCTACTCCCTGGAAACCCTGCAGGCGCGTGGCAAGCTGTTCGTTGAACACGGTCAGGAAATCTACAACGGTCAGATCGTTGGTCTGAACAGCCGTGACAACGACCTGGGCGTTAACCCTACCAAGGGCAAGAAGCTCGACAACATGCGTGCTTCGGGTAAAGACGAAACCATCGCCCTGGTTCCACCTGTTCGCTTCACCCTGGAACAGGCTCTGGAATTCATCCAGGACGACGAGCTGTGTGAAGTGACTCCTAAGTCCATCCGTCTTCGCAAGAAGATCCTGGACGAAAGCGAGCGTACCCGCGCTGCCAAGAAAGCCAAGGCATAAGATTTAGCCTGGCTTAACGAAAACGCCCCCGGTCGAAAGGCCGGGGGCGTTTTTGTTTGTCTGGGGTTTGTGTGGTGTTTGTGCCGGCCTCATCGCGAGCAGGCTCGCTCCCACAGTGTTCGAGGTGAACCACAAATTGTGTGAACACCACAGAACCCCTGTGGGAGCGGGCTTGCTCCGGGCGGCGTTCCGACGAAGGCGGCCGATCAGCCGCCACTAGTTTCAGGAAAAATCAGAACCGCTCGATACTGCGCGAATTCCGCTCGCGCTCCACTTCTTTCGGTTTGTACGCGCAATACCCCGGCCGCGGGCCGATTTTCGGGTGGTTACGGCAAGTATCCGGGCGCTTTTCATAAATAGTGCACAGACGGCTCTTACGATCCAGGTACAGGCAATCGTTGTTGCTCATGCGCTGGAGTGTGAAGATCTCCGACTTCTGGTTGTAACGCTCGACGATCCCTTCCTTTTGCAGGCGCTTGGCGATGTTCTTCGGCGGATCACCGCGCTCGAACTCGTCGACGATGCCGATGCGGATCAAATCCTTGATCTTGACCTCGACGGGCAGGGTGCAGCAGCTGGACATGCACGAGCCGCACATCGGGGCAGAGTACTTGGCCCAGGTATCGAGGCGGTCGATCTCTGCGGCGGCGATCAGGTTCGGCTTCATCATCGGTTGTTACCAGCGTGTGCATCAGGGCGCGCGATCATACCGGGACTGGTGGATTTTTGAACAACCTTTCGCCAGATTTTTTCGCAGGCGGCGCAAACAACCGGAAAATAGGCACGGGCCCTGCATTGATTCAGGCACAAGACAACGCAATGTCGATCCAGCTCGTATTCAAAGGAAAAACTGCCGAACCAGAGCCTCTACCGCCTGTCAGACCGTCTAGGCTCAGACAACTCCAAGCTCGCTCGAGGTCCTATCGATGACTCAAGAACCACTTGTTCGCGAAGCTGAGGTGGCCGCATTCCGCGACGCCGTCTTGACCAAACTCACCTATGCAGTGGGTAAAGACCCGGATCACGCCTTCGACCACGACTGGTTCGAAGCCATTGCCCTGGCCGCGCGGGACCACATGGTCGAGCACTGGATGGACCACACGCGGCAGATCTACCGTAAAGGTCAGAAGCGCGTTTACTACCTCTCCCTGGAATTTCTCATCGGTCGGCTGCTCTTTGACAGTCTGAGCAACCTCGGCCTGCTCGACGTGGCTCGCGAGGCCTTGACCGAACTCGGCGTCGACCTTGAGCGCATCCGCATGCTGGAGCCCGATGCGGCCTTGGGCAACGGCGGCCTCGGGCGACTGGCGGCGTGTTTCCTGGAAAGCATGTCGACCCTCGGCATCGCGGGTCACGGCTACGGCATCCGCTATGAGCACGGGTTGTTCCGCCAGGCGATTGTCGATGGCTGGCAGCAGGAGCAGACCGAACACTGGCTGGATTTCGGCAACCCCTGGGAATTCGAGCGGCCTGAAGTGGTTTATCCGATCGGTTTTGGCGGCAGCGTCGAAACCGTGACCGATGAAAGCGGCAAGTCCAGGCAAGTCTGGCACCCGGCGGAAACCGTGCGGGCCATTGCCTACGACACGCCGGTGGTCGGCTGGCGCGGGGCGAGCGTCAACACGCTGCGCCTGTGGCGCGCCCGGGCCATGGAAGATCTGCATCTGGAGCGTTTCAATGCCGGCGACCACCTGGGCGCCGTGGCCGAAGTAGCCCGGGCCGAAAGTATCTCCCGGGTGCTGTACCCGGCGGACAGCACCGAGGCCGGCCAGGAATTGCGCCTGCGCCAGGAGTATTTCTTCGTCGCCGCTTCATTGCAGGATCTGCTGCGCCGCCATCGCAACATGCACACCTCGGTGCTGACCTTGGGCGATCACGCTTCGATCCAGCTCAACGACACTCATCCCTCGATTGCCGTGGCTGAACTGATGCGACAACTGGTCGACGTGTATGACGTGGCGTGGGATGCGGCGTGGCAGGTCACCGTCGATACGCTGTCCTACACCAACCACACCTTGCTGCCCGAAGCGCTGGAAACCTGGCCGGTCGGCTTGATGGAACGCATGCTGCCGCGGCACATGCAGATCATTTACCTGATCAACGCCCAGCACATCGACTCCCTGCGGGCCAAAGGCATTCACGACTTCGACGTGTTGCGCGCGGTGTCGCTCATCGAGGAAGACAACGGTCGTCGGGTGCGCATGGGCAACCTGGCGTTTCTCGGTTCCCACAGCATTAACGGTGTGTCCGGGCTGCACACGCAACTGATGCGCCAAACTGTGTTCTCCGAACTGCACAAGCTCTACCCGGAGCGGATCAACAACAAGACCAACGGCATTACCTTCCGCCGCTGGCTGTACCAGGCCAACCCCGAGCTGACCTCGATGCTGGTTGATGCCCTGGGCTCTGCGGTGCTGGACAACCCGGAAGAGCGGCTGCTCGCCCTCGAACCGTTCGCCGAGAAAAGCGCGTTTCGCAAGGCGTTTGCCGAACAACGCCTGCACAGCAAGAAGGCCCTGGCGTATCTGATTCATGAGCGTTTGGGCGTCGCGGTCAATCCGGCGGCGATGTTTGACGTGCAGGTCAAGCGAATCCACGAATACAAACGCCAGTTGCTCAACCTGATGCACACGGTTGCGTTGTACCAGGCGATCCGCGCGGAACCTGAAATCGATTGGGTGCCACGAGTGAAAATTTTCGCCGGCAAGGCGGCCGCGAGTTATCACCAGGCCAAACTGATCATCAAGCTGACCAACGATATCGCCCGGGTGGTGAACAACGACCCGACCGTGCGCGGCTTGCTCAAAGTGGTATTCCTGCCCAATTACAACGTCAGTCTGGCGGAGAGCATCATTCCGGCGGCGGATTTGTCCGAGCAGATCTCCACCGCCGGTTTCGAAGCGTCAGGCACCAGCAACATGAAATTCGGCCTGAACGGCGCGCTGACCATCGGCACCCTGGACGGGGCCAACGTGGAAATGTGCGAGCGCATCGGCGCCGCGCACATGTTCATCTTCGGCCTCAGCGCGCAGCAGGTGGAGGCGCGCAAGCAGAACCATGAGTTCAGTGCCGTACCGGACATCGCCGCGTCCCATCGCCTGAACGATGTGCTGCAAGCGATTCGTGGCGGGGTGTTCTCGCCGGATGATCCATCCCGTTACACCGGATTGATCGATTCGCTGGTGGACTACGACCGCTTCCTGGTCTGCGCCGACTTCGATTCCTACTGGAGCGCGCAGATGCGCGTCGAAGACCATTGGCACGATTCGAAAGAGTGGTGGCGTTCAGCGGTGTTGAACACGGCGCGGATGGGCTGGTTCTCGTCGGACCGGACCATTCGCGAGTACGCCACGGAAATCTGGAAGGCACTGGAGTAGTTTTCGGCCAGAACTGCGAGCAAGGCCCGGTTGTTGCCGGGCCGGATCGATATACTGGGCGCCGGATTGCCGAGCGGCAGGGTTGATCAGATTCTGAACACACCACCATCCCTTGTAGGAGCGAGCTTGCTCGCGATGAGGCCATAACATTCAGTATTGATGTTGAATGTCAGTGCGCTATCGCGAGCAAGCTCGCTCCTACAGGGGGTGTGGTGTTTTCACACTAGACTGATCAGACGCTGTACCGCTTGGACTTGCCTCATGATGGGGCCGCTTAGGGATATCGACTATGCAATGGATGTTCATGCTGATAGGGCTGGTGCTCGGCTGGATACTCGACGAGTCATTCAGTGATGCACTGCTGGGCGCGTTACTCGGATTGGGTATCGGCCAGACCCTTCGCATGGCTCGTATGGACTCTCGAGCGGTGGAGCAGCAACGCCTGCTGGATCAGGCACAGGTTGCGCTGCAAGCGGTCGAGCAACGGCTGGCGCTGCTCGAAGCATCGGGCGTCAAGGCGCCGGAAACCCGTGAACCGCTCGTATCGCCTGAAACCATCCTTGATGAACCACCCGCCGCAGCCCCGGAATTGATCTGGGAACTGCCCCCCGAACTCGAGCCGATAGCCGTCGCGGCCTCCGAAACCGGTCGTCCGCAGCCCGTCGATGCCTGGAAGCCAGAAACAATCGCTCGCCAGGCACAACCACCTGTCCCCCCGCGTAGCCCGAATCTCATCGACCGTGCCATCAGTCGCGCCCGTGCCTGGTTGTTCGGCGGTAATACGGTGTTGCGGGTCGGCGTGGTGCTGCTGTTCCTCGGCCTGGCCTTTTTGCTGCGCTATGCCACCGAAGGTGTGGTGGTGCCGCTTGAGTTGCGCTACGCAGGCGTTGCGGCAGCAGCCTTGGGGTTGCTCGGGCTGGGTTGGTGGTTGCGAACGCGCAACAGCAGTTACGCGTTGATCCTGCAAGGCACCGGGATCGCCGTGTTGTACTTGACGGTGTTTGCCGCAATGCGCTTGCATCCGCTACTCGACCCCTCGGCGGCGTTTGGCCTGCTGGTGGCGGTGACAGTCTGTTCGGCGATTCTCGCCATTACCCAGGATTCCCTGGGGCTGGCCGCCGTTGCCGCACTGGGTGGCTTCGCCGCGCCCATCCTGGCCTCCACCGGCGCCGGCAGCCACGTCGCGCTGTTCAGCTATTTCACCTTGCTCAACGCCGGCATCCTCGCCATTGCCTGGTTCAAGGCCTGGCGCCTGCTGAATGTCATCGGGTTCACCGGCACCTTCGGCATCGGTTTCGCCTGGGGCCTGCGCTCCTACTTGCCGGAGTTGCTGTGGAGCACCGAGCCGTTTCTGATTGTGTTTTTCCTGATGTACCTGGCCATTGGTCTGCTGTACGCCCGGCGCAAGCTGATGCAGATGAGCGACGCACCGGCAGAGGGCAGTCGCGAAGCGCTGCTGCAGTGGTCCGCGCGCAAGGGTGATTACGTCGACGGCACGCTGCTGTTCGGCCCGCCTCTGGTGGGTTTCGGCTTGCAGTTCGCACTGGTGCAGCATCTGGAGTTCGCTGCGGCGTTCAGTGCCTTGGCGCTGGGCATGATTTACATGGGGCTCGCCCGTTGGTTGATGGCCGGGCGCACGCTGTTGCTGGGGGAAACCTGCCTGGCCTTGGGGGTGATCTTCGCCAGCCTGGCGATTCCGCTGGGGCTCGATGCACGCTGGACGACGGCGGCGTGGGCGGTGGAAGGCGCGGGGATCTTCTGGCTCGGCCTGCGCCAACAAAGGCCCTTGGCCCGGGCGTTTGCCTTGCTCCTGCAACTGGGTTCGGCGCTGGCGTTTCTCGGCGAGTTGCACAACAGCGAGAGCAGCCTGCTCGGTGGCGTGCCGTTAGGCGCGCTGTTACTGGGCGTCGCGTTGTTGTTCAGCTTCTACCAGTTGCGTAAAGCCTTGCCGGAACAGATCAGGCCCTTGGAGCTGAAAGGCCTGCCGGTGTTGGCTTGTCTTGGACTGGCGTTTCTCTATTTGCTGGCACCGCTGTTTTTCTTCAGCCACGGCACGGTGATCAGTTGGGCCTTGGCCGGGGCGCTGACGTTGTTTGTTGGCTTGCGCCTGTCATCGCGCACGTTCGTGTTCACCGCGCTCGCTGTGCAATGGTTGGGTGGCGCGCTGTTCCTGGTGACAGGACCGCAGTTCAGTGACGGCCTGCAACCCATGACCCATGGCGGGTTCTGGGCGCCGCTGATGTTGGGGCTGGCCGCGATGGTCGGGGCTTGGCGTTTGCAGATGGGTCATTCGCTCGGAGCATTCGAAGGGCTGAGTCTGTTGCGGTTGTCCCAGGCGTTGCTGGTGTGGGGCGCAGGCTGGTGGGCGTTGGCCTGGGTCATCGAAGTGCTGCATTTTGCGCCGCTGCCGATGCAGGTGACTTTGTTGTTGAGCATCGCTGCCGTGAGTGTTGCGCTGTGGACGGTGTTGGCGCTGCGCCTGAGTTGGCCGTCGCTGGGAGTACTCTGCACGGCGTTGATTCCCGCTGCGGCGCTGGTGCTGCTGGCGGCCTGGCACCCGCGATATCACCCGGCCGCCAACTTTGGCTGGCTGGCGTGGGCCGCCGTGTTCGTGGTGCATTTCATCTCCCTGCGACGCCTGGCGCCAATGCTGCCGGCGCGCGTGCCGGGTGTCGCCCATGTGCTCGGCTGCTGGCTGTTGATGGGGGTGCTGGCTCTGGAGTGGCGTTACGGCTTGCTGGTGTTGTCCGAGCAATACAACGCCTGGCGCTGGTTGGGTTGGGCGATTCTGCCAAGTCTGTACCTGGTGCTGATGGCTGCACCTCGCGCGTGGCCTTGGCCGTTGTCGGCGTATCCGCGCGAATACCGTGTATACGCCGCCGCGCCACTGGCGTTGTTGATGCTCGGTTGGTTCTGGCTGGCGAATGTCGCCAGTGACGGCAACGCCGAGCCGCTGCCTTACGTGCCATTAATCAACCCGCTGGAGCTGGGCCTGTTGTTTGCGTTGTTCGGCGTCTATGTCTGGTCCCGCAGCGCGATGACACAACTGGCGATCCGCAAGGATTACGCCGCCATCGCCACGCAAGGGGTCGCTGGTGCCTCGCTGTTCGTGTTCTTTACTGCATTGGTAATGCGTACGGCGCACCAGTGGAGCGGGGTGCCGTTCGAGCTGGATCTGTTGCTGGGGTCGATGCGGGTACAAGCCGGCCTGTCCATCGTCTGGACCCTGATGGCCCTGAGCCTGATGATCGGCGGCCACTTGTGTCGCCGCCGCGAAGTCTGGTTGATCGGCGCCGCTTTGATCGGTGTGGTCGTGGCCAAGCTGTTCTTTGTCGAATTGAGTAATCGCGGCGGGCTGGCGCGGATCGTGTCGTTTATCGGTGTCGGCGTGTTGCTGCTGGTGGTGGGCTATTTCGCCCCGCTGCCGCCCAAGCGTGCCGAAGCTGTGCCGGATATCGAGAAACCGGTCCCGGAATCAGAAGGAGTGTCGTCTTGAGTCAGAAGCTGAACCTGGGTTGGCTGGGCGCTGTTGCCATGGGAGTGGTGTTGTCGGCGGCTGCCCAGGAAAAACCGGCGGATTTCACCACCCAAGTGCCCTTGTCGGTAACGGGCGAAGGCCCTTGGTATCGCCTTGAACTGCCCCTGAACGTACAACTGAATGCACGGCAGGCCGATTTGAGCGATGTGCGTGTGTTCAACGCCGTGGGCGATGTTCAGGCTTATGCCCTGGCCCGGCAGACGGCGCAGAGCAGTGAAACGCGCACCTTGACCGAGGTGAAATGGTTTCCGTTGTACAACTCGGTGGACGCCACAGAAACCGCGCCGAGCGTGCGGGTGCAATCGAGCGCCAACGGCACGTTGGTGGAGGTGCAGCCCTCCAGTCCGCTGGAGGCGGGTGAGGAGGAGTTGCGCGGCTGGTTGCTCGACGCGTCCGCGATCAAGGCGCCGTTGCAGCAATTGATTATCGACTGGACCAGCGAACGCGACGGCTTCCAGCGTTTCACCCTCGAAGCCAGCGACGATTTGCAGCATTGGCGGTCCTGGGGCGAAGGGCAGGTGGCGCGCCTGATCTTTTCCGACGAGCGGGTCGAACAGCGTGCAATCAGCCTGCCGGGCCAGTCGGCGCGCTACTTGCGGTTGCTGTGGATCACACCGCATTCGGCACCGACACTGACTTCGGCGCAACTGCAAAGCGCCAGTACCCGCAGCCTGCCGCTGCCGTTGGTCTGGTCCCAGGCGTTGGCCGGCAGCAGCGTGAAGGCGGGTGAATACACCTGGCAGTTGCCGATGGGGCTGAATGTCGAGCGAGTGCAGGTCGAGTTGAGCCAACCCAACAGCCTGGCGCCGGTGAGCCTGACCGGTCGTCGCGACAGCAGTCTGCCGTGGCAGCCAGTGGTCAGCGGTTTGCTTTATCGCCTGACCCAGAACGGTCAGGACGTGGTGCAAAACGAATTGCCGTTGTCAGGGCAATTCGTGCAGCAATTGAAACTGACCGTGGACGAACGCGGCGGTGGCCTGGGTGTTCAAGTGCCGACGCTGAAGTTTGCCGTGCGCGCCACGCAACTGGTGTTCCTGGCGCGTGGGCCAGGGCCTTACACGCTGGCGCTGGGGAATGCGACCGTGAAGACCGCGAACTTGCCGCTGTCGACGCTGATTCCTGATTACACCCCGGAGAAACTGGCGACCCTGGGCAGGGCCATGGTGGATGTCGGGTCGGAGGCTAGGAAGCCGTCGACGGTCACCACGTCTGCGCCGATCGACACTCACTGGAAGAAATTCGGGTTGTGGGCGGTGTTGTTGCTCTGCGTGGTGTTCCTGGTGGCGATGGCGTTCAGTTTGCTGCGCAAGTCTACTGCCAAACCTTGATTGTGGGTGCTGCGCACCCTATCGCGAGCAAGCTCGCTCCCACAGGTATTGCGCTGTCCCTGTGGGAGCGAGCTTGCTCGCGATAGCGGTATATCAGTCAATAAAAATGCTGAGATGACCGCTACTTTCCAGCTCACACCCAGCCTATTTCCAACTACGCTCATCCCCGCACATGAACTCTCTTTGACCGATCACGTCTGATAGGAGGAAATGCGCCCCGACTCGCGTTAAACTGCGCGGGTTTTTAGCCCCCCCATTCCACCGGAGCCTTCCATGTCCCGCGTTACCTTGAGTCGCTATTTGATTGAGCAGACCCGCAGCAACAACACTCCTGCCGATCTGCGCTTCCTGATCGAAGTGGTGGCGCGTGCCTGCAAGGAGATCAGCCACGCCGTGTCCAAAGGCGCCCTGGGTGGCGTTCTGGGCAGCATGGGCACTGAAAACGTCCAGGGCGAAGTGCAGAAGAAGCTCGACGTGATCTCCAACGAAATCCTGCTCGAAGCCAACGAATGGGGCGGTCACCTGGCCGGCATGGCGTCCGAAGAAATGGACAACGCCTACCAGATCCCGGGCAAATACCCGAAAGGCGCGTACCTGCTGGTATTCGACCCGCTGGACGGTTCGTCGAACATCGATATCAACGCGCCGGTAGGCACTATCTTCTCGGTACTGCGTTGCCCGAACGAATACCTGAGCCAGAACGAGCCCTTGAACGAAAAGGCCTTCCTGCAGCCAGGCACCCAGCAAGTGGCCGCCGGTTACGCCATCTACGGTCCACAGACCATGCTGATCCTGACCCTGGGCGACGGCGTGAAAGGCTTCACCCTGGACCGTGAAATGGGCAGCTTCGTCCTGACTCACGAAAACATCACCATTCCTGAAAGCACCCAGGAATTCGCCATCAACGCGTCCAACCAGCGTCACTGGGAAGCTCCGGTACAGCGCTACGTCGGCGAATTGCTGGCAGGCGAAGAAGGCCCGCTGAAAAAGAACTACAACATGCGCTGGGTCGCCGCGATGGTGGCCGACGTGCACCGCATCCTGACCCGTGGCGGTCTGTTCATGTACCCACGCGACGGTCGCGAGCCTTCCAAGCCAGGCAAACTGCGCCTGATGTACGAAGCCAACCCGATGTCGTTCCTCGTGGAACAAGCGGGCGGTGCGTCCACCGACGGCCACCAGCGCATCCTCGACATCCAGCCGAACGGCCTGCACCAGCGTGTGGCTGTGTTCCTGGGTTCGAAAGAAGAAGTTGCACGTGTAACGGCTTACCACAAGGAATAAACCATGACCGCGCCCTGGAAGCCGTTGCTTGATTGGTGGTTCGGGAGTTCCGAGTCAGCGAGCGAAGTGGCGGCGCAGAAGGGCAAGTTGTGGTTTGGCAAGCGCGACAGCCAGGACCTCGAAGCGCGTGAGCGTTTCGGGGACTGGGTCGAGCAGGCACTGGCCGGCGGATTGACTGAGTGGATGCAACGTCCCGAAGGTTGGCTGGCGCTGGTGCTGTTGCTCGATCAACTCCCGCGAATGATCTTTCGCGATACTCCCAAAGCCTTTGCAGGCGATCTCCGGGCGCAAAAGCTGGTGGCCCAAGGCATTGCCGTGGATTTCGACCGGCAGTTGCAGCCGATTCAGCGGGTGTTCATCTACCTGGTGTTCGAGCACAGCGAAAACCTTGCGGTGCAGAATGAAGGCGTCTCGCGCTACCTCGAATTGGTGGCGCAGCAGCCGGAGAGCGATCGGGCACTGTTCAGCGATTACCTGGACTATGCCGAGCGGCATCAGAAAGTGATTGCGCAGTTTGGGCGGTTTCCGCATCGCAATGCGGTGTTGGGAAGGGAGTCTACGGCTGAGGAGCTGGCGTTTCTGTCGAGGCCTGGGTCGAGGTTCTAGATCTTCATGGCGGCTGATGCCGCCTTCGCGGGCAAGCCCGCTCCCACAGTTGATTTGGTCGGACACAAAATTTGTGCCCGCCCTAGATCCCTGTGGGAGCGGGCTTGCCCGCGAAGGGGCCGGTGAGCGCGCCTCAGATCCTGAAGCTGCCAACCAACTGCTTCAACCGCGCCGCCTGCTGCTCAAGATCGGCACACGCACGCAAGGTCGCCTGCAGGTTCTCCACACCTTCCTGGTTCAGCGTGTTGATCTCGGTGATGTCGACGTTGATCGACTCCACCACAGCCGTCTGTTCTTCAGTTGCGGTGGCGACCGACTGGTTCATGCCATCGATTTCGCCGATGCGCTGGGTCACGCTGCCCAGGCGTTCGCCTGCCTGGTTGGCGATGCCGACGCTGCTTTCGCTCTGGCGCTGGCTGTCGGTCATGATGCCCACCGCTGCCCGGGCGCCGACTTGCAACTCTTCGATCATCGTCTGCACTTGCTGCGCCGAGTCCTGGGTGCGGTGAGCGAGGTTGCGCACCTCATCGGCCACCACGGCAAAACCACGGCCGGCCTCGCCAGCGCGGGCCGCTTCAATGGCTGCGTTCAGGGCCAGCAGGTTGGTTTGCTGGGAGATGCTGGTGATCACTTCCAGGATCTGCCCGATGTTGACCGTATTACTGTTGAGGGTTTCGATGTTGCCGCACGAATCGCTGATCTTGGCCGACAACTGCTGCATAGCCGCGATGGTTTTATCCACCACCTGTTGGCCGTCTTCGGCCAGGCTGCGGGCATCGCTGGAATGTTGCGAGGCGAGGGCGGCGTTCTGGGCGATTTCCTGGGCGGCGGCACCGAGCTGGTTGATCGCCGCGGCCACGCTGCTGGTGCGCGAAGCTTGCTGGTCGGAGTTGAACATCGACGAGTTTGACGCGGCGACTACACGCAACGCCACCTCGTTGACCTGGCCGGTGGCCGAAGACACTTCGATGATCGAGGTATGAATGCGCTCGACGAAGCGGTTGAACGACAGCCCCAATGCGCCAAATTCGTCGTGGCCGTGAATGGTCAGGCGTTTGGTCAGGTCACCTTCGCCTTCGGCAATGTCGTGCATGGCGCGGCCCATGGTCAGCAGCGGCTGCATCAACAGGCTGATCAGCATGCCCAGCAGGACGATGATGATCACCACGGCAATCACCATGGCGATGATCGCCGAGGTGCGGAATTCGCTGAGCATCGAGAACGCCGTTTCCTGGTCGAGCACCAGCGCCACGTACCAGTCCGCCGATGGCACGCCGTTGACGTGGGTGAAGGAGATGAACTGGCGCTTGCCGTCGATCTCGACTTCCTTCATGCCTGGGCTGACTTTCGGCGTGTCGCCCGGATAGGCCTCGGCCAGACTCTTGAGCACCAGTTTGCTGTCCGGGTGAATCAGGATCTTGCCGTCGGCACCGACGATAAACGCATGACCGTGGCCGCCGAAGTTCAGCGAATTGATGATCGCGCTGACGCTGGACAGGTCGATGTCAGCCCCGGCCACGCCAATCATCTGGCCCAGGTGCTGCACAGGGGTAGCCACGGTGATCACCAGTTTGCCGGAAGAGGCGGCGATATACGGTTCGGTGACGATGGTCTTTTGCGCGTTATTGGCCGCCTTGTACCAGCCACGGGCGCGTGGATCGTAGTCTGCCGCACGGTTGCCCGCCGGGACCGAGAACATCACGCCGTCGGCACCACCGAAGTAGCTCAGCTGGAAGTTGCCGGTGTAGGCGGGCAGGTCGATGATCCGTTTCAGGCTGGCGGGAGCATTGCCATCGGCGGTGACCTGTTGGGCCATCGATTGCAGCAATTGCATGCGGCTTTCCAGCCAGGTCTGGATGTTGCTGGTGGTCAGGCTGCCGAGTTCCTGCATCGAGGCTTCGGTACTGTTGCGCAAGGTTTCGCGCTGGCGATAGTCGTTGAACAGGATGAAACAAGCGAATGCGACAGCCACCACGAGGGCGGCAGCCAGCAATATCTTGTGGCTGAACTTCATGTTTCTGGTCATGGATGAGCTACCGCAGAGGGTCAGGTCTACAAAAGGGGGGAGCAAATGCCACCGATGTAGCTTTGCGTTGCATTTATGTCGACTGAACGGCGCCAAAGATTAGGCGGATTTTCTGAAAAACGACGAAATGCTCGATGAACAAGGAAAATGGCTGATTTTTGGCAAAAGGTAGACGAGTGGCCCGATAAATAGCCTGCCTGGCAGGGAACCTGACAGGGGTTTTCTCTTCTAAGCTTCAGCTTGGCAGCCATGCCAATCCCCTACGCCCCCCCGGAGTTTCACCATGTCGCTGCGTTCCATCGCCCTGCTTTCGTTCTGCGTATTGCTCGCTGCCTGCAGCAAGGTCAATCAGGAAAACTACTCGAAGCTCTCGGCCGGCATGGCCAAGGTCGACGTGGAGACCCTGTTGGGCAAACCTGCCGATTGTTCAGGCGCTCTCGGCATGTCCAGTTGCACCTGGGGCGACAAGAACAGCTTTATCAGCGTGCAGTTCGCCGGTGACAAAGTGCTGATGTTTTCCGGCCAAGGCCTGAAGTAAACCGGGGCAATTGCCCTCGGGAGAAAAATAATGAAGCGGTTATTGATCATCCTTTTTGCTGGCCTGGTATTGGCCGGCTGTGCCACGCCTGGCCAGGACCCATTGGCCCCCAAGACTGTCAAAAGCGTCAACCTCAAGCGCTACCAGGGCACCTGGTACGAGCTGGCTCGTATGCCGATGTACTTCCAGCGTGACTGCGCGCAATCCGAAGCCCATTACACGCTCAAGCCTGACGGTAACGTGGCGGTGCTGAACCGCTGCCTGACGGCGCAGTGGCAATGGGAAGAGGTCAAGGGTACGGCTTATCCACAGGTGCCCGGCAAGGGCGACAAACTGTGGCTCGAGTTCGATACCTGGTTCTCCAGGCTGATCCCGGGTGCGGCGAAGGGCGAATACTGGGTGCTGTACGTCAGCGATGACTACAAGACCGCCATTGTCGGTGACCCGAGCCGGAAATATTTGTGGCTGTTGTCGCGCACGCCAACCGTGAACGGTGTGGTGCGTGAGGAGCTGCTGAGCAAGGCGCGTCAGCAGGGTTACGACACTACGCGGCTGATCTGGCGAGCGTCGGAACAGCAGATGGCCGAGACCTCGGACTAACTGCACAAATCCTTGTAGGAGCGAGCTTGCTCGCGATGGTGTATCAGGCGCATTGGTGTCGACTGACACTCCATCGCGAGCAAGCTCGCTCCTACAGTATTGTTTTGGTGTCAGCCTAGAAGGTCACGCAGTACCTGGGTGAACGCCCGATTGCTTTCTTCTTCGCCGGCATGCCGACCGTCACGCACCACCCACTGGCCATTGACCAACACATCCCGCACCTGGCGATCGCCACCGGCAAACAACCAGCGATTGAGAATTCCGTCGCCACTGGCCGTTGCCAGATACGGATCGTTGCCGTCGAGCACCAGCCAGTCGGCGCGCTTGCCGACTTCCAGTGCACCAATCGGCTGGCCCAGCGCCTGAGCACCGCCATCCAGCGCGGCATCAAACAACGTGCGGCCGACCATTGGCTGATCCGCGCCATACAAACGATTACGCCGCTGGTCGCGCAGACGCTGGCCGTATTCCAGCCAACGCAATTCTTCCACCACGCTCAACGACACATGGCTATCGGAACCGATGCCCATGCGGCCACCCTGGGCGAGGAAATCCACCGCCGGGAAAATCCCGTCGCCCAGGTTGGCTTCGGTGGTCAGGCACAGGCCGGCGATGGCGCGACTCTTGGCCATCGAGGTGACTTCCTCCGGGTTGGCATGGGTCGCGTGGACCAGGCACCAGCGTTGGTCGACATCGATGTTTTCGTACAGCCATTGCAGCGGGCGACGACCGCTCCAGGTCAGGCAGTCGTCGACTTCTTTCTGCTGCTCGGCAATGTGGATGTGCACCGGGCACTGCTTGTCGCTGGCTGCCAGCACTTCGCTGATCTGCTGCGGCGTGACCGCACGCAACGAGTGGAAACACAGGCCCAGGGCTTGCGCCGGTTGTTGCGCCAGGAGCGGTTGCAGGCGCGACTGCAGCTTGAGGTAGTTTTCGGTGCTGTTGATAAAGCGGCGCTGACCGTCGTTCGGCGCTTGGCCACCGAAACCGGAGTGGCTGTAGAGCACCGGCAGCAGTGTCAAACCAATACCCGCTGAACTGGCGGCCTGGCTGATGCGCAGGGCCAGTTCGGCCGGATCTGCGTAAGGCTGACCATTGATGTCGTGATGCACGTAGTGAAATTCCGCGACCGAGGTGTAACCGGCCTTGAGCATTTCGATGTATAGCTGACGGGCGATGACGCCGAGTTGTTCCGGGCTGATTTTTCCGACGAG
Source organism: Pseudomonas sp. Pseusp10 (assembly GCF_059492225.1). Lineage (NCBI taxonomy): Bacteria > Pseudomonadati > Pseudomonadota > Gammaproteobacteria > Pseudomonadales > Pseudomonadaceae > Pseudomonas > Pseudomonas sp. Pseusp10. Next base: position 968,638 of record NZ_CP168528.1, read on the forward strand.
GCGATACATCAGGTCGCGCCAGGTCCAGAAACTGTCGTTCGGATTACCCGCCACTTCCGCCAGCCCGGCCATGGCCCGCTGGAAAGCGTGGGAGTGCAGATTCGGCATGCCCGGCAGCAGCGGACCGCTCAACCGCTCGGCGCCATCTGCATGGGAATTGGCCTGGACATGGGTCAATACGCCGTCGGCGCTGACCTCAAGACGTACATTGTTGGCCCATCCACTAGGCAGCAGCGCGCGTTCGGCAAAGAAGGCGGACATGGTTCAGCACCTCATCGTGTGTTATTTGTATATACATATACAGACGTTTGCCTGCCCGGTAAACTCCGGCAAGCTAGCGATATTTACTAAACGACCAAGGATTAACCGTGCCGACTCCGCCTCCAGTCTCTCCGTTGGCCGCGAACATGGGCGACAGTCCGGCGCCCTTGTACGCCCGCGTCAAACAAATGATCACCCAGCAAATCGACAGTGGAAACTGGCCGCCGCACTACCGCGTTCCGTCGGAAAGCGAACTGGTCAACCAGTTGGGCTTCAGCCGCATGACCATCAACCGTGCCCTGCGCGAGATGACTGCTGACGGTCTGCTGGTGCGCATGCAAGGCGTCGGCACGTTCGTCGCCGAGCCGAAAAGCCAGTCTGCGTTGTTCGAAGTGCACAACATCGCCGATGAAATCGCCTCTCGCGGTCATCGCCACACCTGCAAGGTCATCACCCTTGAAGAAGAGGCCGCCGGCTCCGAGCGCGCCCTGGCCCTGGACATGCGCGAAGGGCAGAAGGTGTTCCACTCGCTGATCGTGCATTTCGAAAACGATATCCCGGTGCAAATCGAAGACCGTTTCGTCAACGCGCTGGTGGCACCGGATTACCTCAAGCAGGACTTCACCCTGCAAACGCCCTACGCCTATCTGAACCAGGTCGCGCCGCTGACCGAAGGCGAGCACGTGGTCGAGGCGATCCTGGCCGAGCCGTCCGAATGCAAATTGCTGCAGATTGAAAAAGGCGAGCCGTGCCTGCTGATCCGTCGCCGCACCTGGTCCGGTCGTCAGCCAGTGACAGCTGCTCGCTTGATCCACCCCGGTTCCCGTCATCGTCTGGAAGGTCGGTTCCATAAATAGAGAGCCATAAATGAATCAGTTAAAGGTTTTACGCGCCAAAGACTACCCGCGCATGCCGTGGAAAAACGGCGGCGGCAGCACCGAAGAAATCACCCGCGATGCCGGCACCGGCCTGGATGGTTTCGGCTGGCGCCTGTCGATTGCCGACATTGGCGAATCGGGCGGTTTTTCCACGTTCGCCGGTTACGAGCGAGTGATCACCGTTTTGCAGGGCGACGGCATGACCCTGACGGTGGATGGACAGGACACTCGGTCACTGTTACCGCTGGACCCGTTTGCCTTCAGCGGTGAGAGCAAGGTTTCCTGCACATTGCTCGGCGGTCCGATTCGCGATTTCAACCTGATTTATGCGCCACAGCGTTACGGTGCACGGTTGCAGTGGTTGAGTGGTGAGCAGCGGTTCTTCAGCTCGGCGGGCACGGTGCTGGTGTTCAGCATGAGTGAGCAGGTTGAGGTGTCGGTCGATAACAACGCCCAGCAATTGGGCCTTCATGATTGCCTGCAATTGGAGGCTGATGCCGGATTACTGGACGTCGCCATCAAGGGGCTGTGCTGCGTGATCGAACTGACGTCGCGCGACTGATCCCGGTCATTCCCGTTCGAGGGTAAAACCTCGAACGGTCGCCTCCAGCTCACTCGACATCTGTTTTAGTGCCTGGATGGTTTTCACCACCTCCTGTTGCATCGCGACATTTTCCTCGACCCGCTGCGCCACGTTTTCCACATTGCGTGCCACGTCTTCGCTGGCTTCACGTTGTTCCTGCAAGGCATTGGAGATCTGACTGACTGCATTGAGTGACGCGTTGAGCGCGACCTTGACGTCATTCATCGACGTGCCGGCGCTGTCGATCAGATGCTGGCCCTGAAGTACGCGCTCGCGGCCAGTGTTCATGCTGCTGTTGGCCTTTCTCATGCCGCTTTGAATTGTACTCACCAGCACCACAATCTCGGCGGTAGAGCGGGTCGTGCGGGTTGCCAGCTCCCGCACTTCGTCAGCCACCACGGCAAACCCGCGCCCTTGTTCGCCGGCCCGCGCCGCCTCGATGGTGGCATTGAGTGCGAGCAGATTGGTCTGTTCGGCAATGCTATGGATCATGCCGACAATTTTCCCGATGGCGTTGGAGTGCAGGGTCAATTGGTCGATTTCACCCGACGTCTGGGTCACCAGTTGGGCGATCTGCTGCATCTCGATGATAGAGCGCTCCATGGTGGCAATGCCGCAAGCGGTGATCTGTTCGGCCTTTTGTGTGGTGTCGTGCGCCTGCGCGGCGTTCTCGGCGATGTGCGTAATGTTGGCTGACATCTGTTGCGCAGCGGCGGCAATGGAAGAGGTCGCGCCATTTTGCTCGGCGGCCTGTTTCAGGCCTTGTTCGGACGAGATGCTCAGGTTCAGGGTCGAGGACTCGATATGCTGCGAGGCCTCGCGCACCTTGCCGATCATGCTGGCCAGGCTGCGTCGCATGGCCTCGACCGATTGCATGACGCCCGTTGGCGTCGCGTTACCGATCACCGGATCGCCGAGCCGGCCCTGGGCAATCCGTGTGCTGATACTGGCCAGCTCGTGAGGCTCGGCGCCCAGGTATCGCGCCAGCCTGGCGCCGAACAGCAGGGCATAAAGACTGCCAAACAACAGTGCGAGAGCCAGGACCACGGCCATCAGCCTCATATTGACCACATAGAGTGCCTGGCTATGCGCGAAATGTCGGCGTGCTTCTTTAAGCTGGACATCGGTCAGTTGCGAAAACAGTGAGGTCAGCGGGTCGATCAAGGGGTACAGCTGGTGGACGGCGAAATGCTCCAGGCTCTGACTGGAAGCCTCGCTTTGGTTCAAGTCCGCCTGCAAACGCTGGAGCGGTGCTTCGGTGGCCTGCATCAGCGGTTCGATTTCACTGATCAGTTGCACCTCTTCATCAATCAGGTGGGTCGACAGATAGGCGCGCCAGAGCGGGTCGACTTCCAGCAGGGCTCGCCGTATCTGTTGCGCCGCCTCGACGCCACTGTGGATGCCGTCGCGGGCCTTGTGGATAGCGTCGACGATCCGGACTGAATACAGCTCGGAGATTTTATTCAGGTCCTGTTGCGGGATGACCCGGTCCAGGTAAACCGTCTCCAGTCCCTGCACCGTAGTGCGCATGCAGTACAGGCCGAGTGCGCCGATGCCGATCATGCTGCTCAGGAGAGTGCCGGCAAGCAGGAGCAGGTGGGTTTGGACTTTCCACTGTTTCATTACGGGTTCCTCGCAGAAGTGACGTCAGGGGGCTTGCTCGTGAAGTCGGCGAGGATTGATGGAGGTGGAGTCGGATGTTTCTCATGATGTTGTAGGGTGTTTCTGGAATGCGCTCAATTGGGCATCAGGTGTTACCGAACGCCCCAGTGTGGCGCAAAACCGCGCTCAAGTAACAAAGTCCCATCGCTACACAAAATCCCCCGGAAAAATTTCATTTTCGCCAGAACCCTTGTTCCAGGCGCTCTCCAGCCGTTTCAGAACTTTTCTTGAATGCTCATTCAGCAAGTTGGCCGCTTGATTGCATATGCTTGTATGTACAAGTAAAGACGTATGCGTATGAGTCGCGAGGACTCAACCATCGTCCACTGATTCGCCGGTGTGCACTGATGCCCATTGGCTTGCTCGCCCACTGCCTGGGTTGGTTTGGATTGATTGCTGAGGAGTTCTTTTCGTGACCGAGAATAAACGTACCAAGTTTCGCGACGTCGAAATCCGCGCTGCCCGCGGTAACAAGCTGACCGCCAAGAGCTGGCTGACTGAAGCACCGCTGCGCATGTTGATGAACAACCTCGACCCGGAAGTCGCCGAGAACCCTAAGGAACTGGTGGTTTACGGTGGTATCGGTCGCGCTGCCCGTAACTGGGAATGCTACGACAAAATCGTCGAAAGCCTGACCAACCTGAACGATGACGAGACCCTGCTGGTGCAATCCGGCAAGCCGGTCGGCGTGTTCAAGACCCACGCCAACGCCCCGCGCGTGCTGATCGCCAACTCCAACCTGGTTCCACACTGGGCGAGCTGGGAACACTTCAACGAACTGGACGCCAAAGGCCTGGCCATGTACGGCCAGATGACTGCCGGCAGCTGGATCTACATCGGCAGCCAGGGCATCGTGCAGGGCACCTACGAAACCTTCGTCGAAGCCGGTCGCCAACACTACAACGACAACCTGAAAGGCAAGTGGGTACTGACCGCTGGCCTGGGCGGCATGGGCGGTGCCCAGCCTCTGGCTGCAACCCTGGCCGGCGCTTGCTCGCTGAACATCGAATGCCAGCAGGTCAGCATCGATTTCCGTCTGAAAAGCCGCTATGTCGATGAGCAAGCCACCGACCTCGACGACGCTCTGGCCCGTATCGCCAAATACACCAAAGAAGGCAAGGCGATTTCCATCGCTCTGCTCGGCAACGCGGCTGAAATCCTTCCAGAACTGGTCAAGCGCGGCGTGCGCCCGGACATGGTCACCGACCAGACCAGCGCCCACGACCCGCTCAATGGCTACCTGCCTGCCGGCTGGACCTGGGACGAATACCGCACTCGCGCCAAGACCGAGCCGGCCGCTGTGATCAAAGCCGCCAAGCAATCGATGGCCGTGCACGTCAAAGCAATGCTCGACTTCCAGAAGATGGGCATTCCGACCTTCGACTACGGCAACAACATCCGTCAGATGGCCCAGGAAGAAGGTGTGGAAAACGCATTCGACTTCCCAGGCTTCGTACCGGCTTACATCCGTCCGCTGTTCTGCCGTGGCATCGGCCCGTTCCGTTGGGCTGCACTGTCGGGCAACGCTGAAGACATCTACAAGACCGACGCCAAGGTCAAAGAGCTGATCCCGGACGACGCCCACCTGCACAACTGGCTGGACATGGCGCGCGAGCGCATCAGCTTCCAGGGTCTGCCGGCACGTATCTGCTGGGTTGGCTTGGGCCTGCGCGCCAAGCTGGGTCTGGCGTTCAACGAAATGGTTCGCAGCGGCGAGCTGTCGGCGCCAATCGTGATCGGTCGCGACCACCTGGACTCCGGTTCAGTATCGAGCCCGAACCGCGAAACCGAATCGATGCAGGACGGTTCCGACGCCGTGTCCGACTGGCCACTGCTCAATGCCCTGCTCAACACCGCGAGCGGTGCGACCTGGGTTTCCCTGCACCACGGCGGCGGCGTCGGCATGGGCTTCTCCCAGCACTCGGGCATGGTGATCGTCTGCGACGGTACTGACGAAGCGGCCGAGCGTATCGCTCGCGTGCTGCACAACGACCCGGCCACCGGCGTTATGCGTCACGCCGATGCCGGTTACCAGATCGCGATCGACTGCGCCAAGGAACAAGGGCTGAACCTGCCGATGATTACCGGCAAGTAACGCTTGCCCCTGTAGGAGCGAGCCTGCTCGCGATGAGGGCGGCACATTCAGCACATTTGCTGACTGACACACCGCCATCGCGAGCAGGCTCGCTCCTACAAGAGCTAATACCAACAACCGGTATACCTATAACAATCCACAGAGGTTGAACCATGGCTGTCACTGACGAACGTGCAGGCAACAAACCGTTGATCGAGAAGCGCTCGATCGACTACATCCCGGAAGCGGAAAGACACGGTCGTCTGTTTAGCCAATTCACCCTGTGGATGGGTGCCAACCTGCAAATCACCGCGATTGTCACCGGGGCCCTGGCCGTGGTGCTGGGCGGTGATGTGTTCTGGTCGTTGATTGGCCTGCTGATCGGGCAATTGCTCGGTGGTGGCGTGATGGCGCTGCATGCCGCGCAAGGGCCCAAGCTTGGCCTGCCGCAGATGATTTCCAGTCGGGTCCAGTTCGGCGTGTATGGCGCGGCCATCCCGATCGTGCTGGTGTGTTTGATGTACCTCGGGTTCACCGCAACGGGAACCGTACTTTCCGGCCAGGCGCTGGGCCAGTTGTTTGGCGTCAGCGACACCGTCGGTATCCTCCTTTTCGCCAGTGTCATCGTGCTGGTCACGGTGCTCGGTTATCGGGTGATCCATTGGATCGGCCGTGTTGCCAGCGTCATTGGCGTGATTGCCTTTGTTTATCTGTTCAGCCGTCTGATGAGCCAGGTCGACGTTGGCGCTCTATTGCAAATCCGCCACTTCAGCTGGAGCAGTTTCTTGCTCGCGGTGTCGCTTGCGGCATCCTGGCAGATCGCCTTCGGCCCTTATGTGGCCGACTATTCGCGTTACCTGCCGAGCAAGATTTCCTCGGTAAAAACCTTTTTCGCCGCAGGCGCAGGTTCGGTCATTGGTGCACAGGTGGCGATGGTCCTCGGCGTGTTCGCTGCCGCCTCGGCCAACGGGCAATTCGCCGGCCACGAAGTGGCCTACATCGTGGGTCTGGGCGGTACCGGTGCCACCGCTGCGCTGCTGTACTTCAGCATCGCGTTCGGCAAGGTCACCATTTCCACGCTGAACTCCTACGGCAGCTTCATGTGCATCGCGACCATCATCAGCGGTTTCCGTGGTGACCTGAAAGTCACGCGCTTGCAGCGTCTGGTCTTCGTGCTGGTCATCGTCGGTGCTGCGACCCTGATGGCGTTGCTCGGTCAGCACTCGTTCCTCGGTGCGTTCAAGTCCTTCATCCTGTTCTTGCTAGCGTTCTTTACGCCATGGAGCGCGATCAACCTGGTGGACTACTACTGCATCACTCGCGAGCGCTATGACGTGCCGGCGCTGGCCGATCCGAATGGTCGCTACGGTCGTTGGAACCTTCTCGGTATCAGCGTCTATGTGTTCGGCGTGCTGGTGCAGCTGCCGTTCATCTCCACCAAGTTCTATACCGGACCACTGGTGGCGGCCCTGGGTGATGTGGATATTTCCTGGATCATCGGTCTGGCGCTTCCAGCAGCCCTGTATTACGTGTGTGCAAAAAAATGGCACGGCACAGTGCCCGATCACCTGATTCTGCCGGTCGAGCAGGACAGCGTTGTACAACCTAAAAAAAGCGGGGCCGGTCGCGCTGCGGCGCAGGCCTGATTGGACGTTGCCAGGGCTGGATGCCTCTTGACTGCCGTAAGCCAATTCATGATTAGGAGCGTCACAACAATGAAATCGAACAAGACCCTGCTGACCACATTGCTTTCCATGGGCCTGCTGGCCAGCGCTGGCGCCACTCAGGCGGCGGGTTGGTGCGAGTCGGGCAAGCCGGTGAAATTTGCCGGCCTGAACTGGGAAAGCGCCATGCTGCTGACCGACGTGATGCAAGTCGTGTTGGAGAAAGGCTACGACTGCAAGACCGACAGCCTGCCGGGCAACTCCATCACCATGGAAAACGCCCTGAGCAGCAACGATATTCAGGTGTTTGCCGAAGAGTGGGTCGGCCGCAGCGAAGTCTGGAACAAGGCTGAGAAGGCCGGCAAGGTCGTCGGTGTCGGCGCGCCGGTGGTTGGTGCGATCGAAGGTTGGTACGTGCCGCGCTACGTGATCGAAGGCGACGCCAAGCGCAAGCTGGAAGCCAAGGCTCCGGACCTGAAAAACATTGCTGACCTGGGCAAGTACTCGGCGATCTTCAAGGACGCCGAAGAGCCGTCCAAGGGCCGTTTCTACAACTGCCCGGCCGGCTGGACCTGTGAACTCGACAACAGCGAAATGCTGAAAAGCTACGGCCTGGAAAGCACCTACACCAACTTCCGCCCAGGCACCGGCCCGGCGCTGGATGCCGCCGTGCTGTCGAGCTACAAGCGTGGCGAGCCGATCCTGTTCTACTACTGGTCGCCAACCCCGCTGATGGGCCAGGTCGACGTGGTGAAACTCGAAGAGAAACCAGGCGTGAACAAGACTGTGACCATCAAGGTCGGCCTGTCCAAGACCTTCCACGACGAAGCCCCGGAACTGGTGGCCGTACTGGAAAAGGTCAACGTGCCAATCGACCTGCTGAACCAGAACCTTGGGCGCATGACCAAAGAGCGGATCGAGTCGCCAAAACTGGCGAAGATCTTCTTGAAGGAACATCCTGAAGTCTGGCACGCGTGGGTGAGCGACGACGCAGCCAAGAAAATCGACGCGGCCTTGTAGGTTGAGCTTCTCCGGCTGTCGACAACGGCAGTCGGATGCTTGATCGCAACCCCTTGATTGAGAGTCTCTTATGTTTCCCGAAAGCTTTACCTTTTCCATCGCCGACTGGGTCAACGGTTGGGTCGATTCGCTGGTCACCAACTACGGCGACGTGTTCCGGCACATCTCCGACACCCTGTTGTGGGCCATCGTCAATCTTGAAAGCCTGCTGCGTGCGGCGCCCTGGTGGCTGATGCTGGCGATCGTGGCAGGCGTGGCCTGGCACGCGACCCGTAAGGTCGTGACCACGGCGGTGATCGTCGGTCTGTTGTTCCTGGTGGGTGCGGTCGGCCTCTGGGACAAACTGATGCAGACCCTGGCGCTGATGATGGTGGCGACGGTCATTTCTGTGTTGATCGGCGTGCCGCTGGGCATCCTCTCGGCGCGCAGCAATCGCCTGCGTTCGGTGTTGATGCCGTTGCTAGACATCATGCAGACGATGCCGAGCTTCGTGTACCTGATCCCGGTGCTGATGCTGTTTGGCCTGGGCAAGGTCCCGGCGATTTTCGCCACCGTGATCTACGCCGCGCCGCCGCTGATCCGCCTGACCGATCTGGGCATTCGCCAGGTCGACGGCGAAGTGATGGAAGCGATCAACGCCTTCGGTGCCAACCGCTGGCAGCAACTGTTCGGCGTGCAACTGCCGCTGGCCCTGCCGAGCATCATGGCGGGTATCAACCAGACCACCATGATGGCCCTGTCGATGGTAGTGATTGCTTCGATGATCGGTGCCCGTGGCCTGGGTGAAGACGTACTGGTGGGGATTCAGACCCTCAACGTCGGACGCGGCCTTGAAGCCGGTCTGGCGATCGTGATTCTGGCTGTGGTGATCGACCGCATTACACAGGCGTACGGTCGTGCACGGCATGAGGTGAGCAAATGAACAACGCAACCGTGAGCAAAATCGAAGTCAAAAACGTCTTCAAGATTTTCGGCAACCGTGCCAAGGATGCGCTGGCCATGGTCGGCCAGGGCAAGACCAAGGATCAGGTGCTGGCCGAAACAGGCTGCGTGGTTGGCGTGAACGACCTGTCGCTGAGCATTGGTAGCGGTGAGATTTTCGTGATCATGGGCCTGTCCGGTTCCGGCAAGTCGACCCTGGTACGCCACTTCAACCGCCTGATCGATCCGACCAGCGGCGCGATCCTGGTGGATGGCGTGGACATCCTGCAATACGACATGGAAGCCCTGCGCGAATTTCGCCGGCGCAAGATCAGCATGGTGTTCCAGAGCTTCGGCCTGTTGCCGCACAAGAGCGTGCTGGACAACGTCGCCTACGGCTTGAAAATCCGTGGCGAAAGCAAAGCCATGTGTGCCGAGCGTGCGCTGCACTGGATCAACACCGTGGGCCTCAAGGGCTACGAAAACAAATACCCGCATCAGCTTTCCGGCGGCATGCGCCAGCGTGTAGGCCTGGCCCGCGCCCTGGCGGCGGACACCGACATCATCCTGATGGACGAAGCGTTCAGCGCCCTCGACCCGCTGATCCGTGCGGAGATGCAGGACCAGTTGCTGGAACTGCAAAAGACCCTGCACAAGACCATCGTCTTCATCACCCACGACCTCGACGAGGCCGTGCGCATCGGCAACCGCATCGCGATCCTCAAGGACGGCCGCCTGATCCAGGTCGGCACGCCGAAAGAGATCCTGCATTCGCCGGCAGATGAGTATGTCGACCGCTTTGTGCAGCGTCGGGCGGCGGTGGTCTGAGAAAGTTGTGGTAGCTGGGCCGGCCCCTTCGCGGGCAAGCCCGCTCCCACAAGGATTGGTGTCGAACACCAGTTTTGATTACACCAGCAACCACTGTGGGAGCGGGCTTGCCCGCGAAGGCGTCAGTGAAGCTGCATCAATATTCGGGTTTGTACGCAGAGGTTGAAGATGTCCCAGGCTGAAAAAATCGTTATCACCGAAGCGCAGGTCACTTGGCAGGATGTGGTCGCCGTCGCCCGTCATGGCGCACAGCTCGAGCTGTCGGCGCCGATCTGGGCGCGCATCGAAAACGCTCAAGCCATCGTCCAGCGCATCGTTACCAGCGGCGAACGTGCCTACGGCATCAACACCGGCCTGGGCGCGCTGTGCAACGTCTCGCTGCAGGACGAACAACTCAGCCAGTTGTCGCGCAACACCTTGCTCAGCCACGCCTGCGGCGTCGGTGCACCGCTGACTGACGAGCAGACCCGCTCGATCATGTGCGCCGCGGTCGTCAACTACAGCCACGGCAAATCCGGCCTGCACCGTCAGGTCGTCGAAGCGCTGCTGGCACTGCTCAACCGTGGCATCACCCCACAAGTGCCGTCCCAGGGTTCCGTGGGCTACCTGACCCACATGGCGCACATCGGCATCGCACTGCTGGGTGTCGGCAATGTCAGCTATCGCGGCCAGGTCGTTTCCGCGCAGCAAGCGCTGGCCGAAGAAGGCCTGCAACCGGTCAAGCTAGGGGCGAAAGATGGTTTGTGCCTGGTCAACGGTACGCCGTGCATGACCGGCCTGAGCTGCCTGGCGATTGCCGATGCCACGCGTTTGCTGGAATGGGCCGACGTGATCGGTGCCATGAGCTTCGAAGCCCAACGCGGACAGATCGACGCGTTCGATGCCGAGATCATTGCGCTCAAGCCGCACCCAGGCATGCAGCAGGTCGGGATCAACCTGCGGGCCTTGCTCGACGGCAGCGAAGTGATTGCCCAGAGCAAAGGCATTCGCACGCAAGACGCCCTGAGCATTCGCTCGATCCCGCAGGTGCACGGCGCCGCGCGCGATCAATTGGTACACGCGACCAAACAGATCGAAACCGAACTCAACGGCGCCACCGACAACCCGCTGGTGCTGGGCACCGCCGACAATTACCGCGTGGTGTCCCAGGCCAACCCCCACGGCCAGTCCGTGGCAATGGCGGCGGACCTGCTGGCGATTGCCATGGCAGAAATCGGCTCCATAGCCGAGCGTCGTCTGGATCGCTTGATCAACCCGCACGTCAGCGGTCTGCCGGCGTTCCTGGTGGCCAACCCGGGGGTGAACTCCGGGATGATGATCGTCCAGTACGTCGCCGCTTCGCTGTGTGCAGAGAACCGTCAACTGGCGCAACCGGCGGTGCTGGATAACTACGTGACTTCGGGCCTGCAGGAAGATCACCTGAGCCTGGGCACCAACGCCGCACTGAAGCTGCATCGCGCGCTGGAAAACTGCACGCAGATCCTCGCCATCGAGTACCTGTTGGCGGCCCAGGCGTTTGAGTTCCTCAAGGAGCAACGCTTCGGTGCCGGCACCGATGTGGCGTGGCGTCTGCTGCGTGAACGTGTTCCTGCGTACGATCAGGACCGTTGGCTGGCGCCGGATATCGCTGCGGCAGCCAGCGTTCTGAAAAACCCTGTTTTGCTGCAAAAAGCTTTACCGAACTTGAACTGATTTCCATACACAACCAGCGTGCCAAGGCGCCAGCCCCCTCAACAAGGGGGAAGCGACGGACAACGGATATCTCCGGAGCGTCTGGTAGTTAACAACACACTCTCAAAAGGAGCATGAAATGACTGCGCTTAATTTGATTCCCGGCCAACTGAGCCTTGCCCAACTGCGTGATGTCTATCAGCAACCGGTTAAAGTCACCCTCGACAACAGCGCCTCGGCCCAGATCGAAGCCAGTGTTGCCTGCGTGGAGCAGATCCTCGCCGAGAACCGCACCGCTTACGGTATCAACACCGGTTTCGGCCTGCTGGCCTCGACCCGCATCGCCAGCGAAGACCTGGAAAACCTGCAGCGCTCGCTGGTGTTGTCCCACGCCGCCGGTGTCGGCCAGCCGATCAGCGATGAGCTGGTGCGTTTGATCATGGTGCTCAAGGTCAACAGCCTGAGCCGTGGTTTCTCCGGCATCCGCCGTGTGGTGATCGACGCGCTGATCGCCCTGATCAACGCCGAGGTTTACCCGCACATTCCACTGAAAGGCTCGGTCGGTGCTTCCGGTGACCTGGCGCCTCTGGCCCACATGTCGCTGGTGCTGCTGGGCGAAGGCAAGGCTCGCTATAAAGGCGAATGGATGGAAGCCACCGAAGCGCTGAAAGTCGCCGGTCTTGCCCCGCTGACCCTGGCGGCGAAAGAAGGCCTGGCGCTGCTCAACGGCACTCAGGTGTCCACCGCTTTTGCCCTGCGTGGCCTGTTCGAAGGCGAAGACCTGTTCGCCGGTGCTCTGGCCCTGGGCGGCCTGACCGTTGAAGCGGTACTGGGTTCGCGCTCGCCGTTCGACGCACGCATCCACGCTGCCCGTGGCCAGAAAGGCCAAATCGACGCCGCTGCCGCTTATCGCGATCTGCTGGGCGAGCGCAGCGAAGTCTCCGACTCCCACGAAAACTGCGAAAAGGTTCAGGATCCGTACTCCCTGCGCTGCCAGCCGCAAGTCATGGGCGCCTGTCTGACCCAATTCCGTCAGGCTGCCGAAGTGCTCGCTATTGAAGCCAACGCCGTCTCCGACAACCCGCTGGTGTTCGCCGCTGAAGGCGACGTGATTTCCGGCGGTAACTTCCACGCCGAACCTGTGGCCATGGCCGCTGACAACATGGCGCTGGCCATCGCTGAGATCGGCTCCCTGAGCGAGCGCCGTATCTCGCTGATGATGGACAAGCACATGTCGCAACTGCCGCCATTCCTGGTGGCCAACGGTGGCGTGAACTCCGGCTTCATGATCGCCCAGGTGACCGCAGCGGCCTTGGCCAGCGAGAACAAGGCGTTGTCCCATCCACATTCAGTGGACAGCCTGCCGACTTCCGCCAACCAGGAAGACCACGTCTCCATGGCTCCGGCAGCGGGCAAGCGTCTGTGGGAAATGGCCGAGAACACCCGCGGGATTCTTGCCGTTGAATGGCTGGCGGCGGCTCAGGGCCTGGACCTGCGCGACGGCCTGAAAACCTCGCCAAAACTGGAAAAGGCCCGCGCCATCCTGCGTAACGAAGTGCCGTTCTATGAGAAGGACCGCTTCTTCGCGCCGGACATCAATGCGGCGTCTGAATTGTTGGCCTCGCGCTGCCTGAACGAGCTGGTGACGGCGAAGTTGCTGCCTAGCCTGTAATGGCCCCTTCGCGAGCGAGCTCGCTCCCACATTGGAATGCGTATTCCTGTGGGAGCGAGCTTGCTCTCGATTCGATTTAGCGTCGAATAACAATAATTAGGGACGAGAAATGCAACAGCCAGAAAAAGGTTTGAAACGCGGGCTTTCTGCCCGACATATTCGCTTCATGGCGCTGGGGTCGGCGATCGGCACCGGGCTGTTTTATGGGTCTGCCTCGGCCATTCAAATGGCCGGGCCTGCGGTACTGCTCGCTTACCTGATCGGTGGCGCGGCGGTGTTCATGGTCATGCGCGCCCTCGGTGAGATGGCGGTGCACAATCCGGTGGCTGGCTCTTTCGGCCAGTACGCCAGCACCTACCTGGGGCCGATGGCGGGCTTCATCCTCGGTTGGACCTACGCATTCGAAATGGTCATCGTCGGCATGGCCGACGTCACGGCATTTGGTATCTACATGGGCTTCTGGTTCCCGGAAGTTTCCCGCTGGATCTGGGTGCTGGGTGTCGTTTCCATCGTTGGCGGCTTGAACCTGTGCAACGTCAAAGTCTTCGGTGAAATGGAGTTCTGGCTGTCGCTGCTCAAGGTCGCGGCCATCGTCGCGATGATCCTGGGTGGTTTCGGCATCATGTGGTTCGGCATCAGCTCGGCCCCCGGCCAAGCGACCGACATCAGCAACCTCTGGACCCAGGGCGGTTTCATGCCTAATGGCATGGGCGGTCTGATCGCTTCGTTCGCGGTGGTGATGTTCGCGTTTGGCGGTATTGAAATCATCGGCGTAACGGCAGGTGAAGCCAAGGACCCGCAGCACGTGCTGCCCCGGGCGATCAATGCCGTACCGTTGCGGATCCTGCTGTTTTACGTGCTGACGATGCTGGTGCTGATGTCGATCTTTCCATGGCAGCAGATCGGCAGCCAGGGCAGCCCGTTCGTGCAGATTTTCGACAAACTTGGGATCAGCTCGGCGGCCACCATCCTCAATATCGTGGTGATCACGGCGGCGATTTCGGCGATCAACAGTGACATCTTCGGCGCTGGCCGCATGATGTTCGGTCTGGCCCAGCAAGGACATGCACCGAAAGGCTTCGCCCGCCTGTCGCGCAATGGCGTGCCATGGATGACGGTCGTGGTGATGAGTGCCGCGCTGCTCTTGGGCGTGCTGCTGAACTATCTGATCCCGGAAAACGTGTTCCTGCTGATCGCTTCCATCGCGACCTTTGCCACGGTGTGGGTCTGGCTGATGATTCTGGTGACCCAAGTGGCCATGCGCCGCTCCATGAGCGCCGAGCAGGTTGCACAACTGAAATTCCCGGTACCGCTCTGGCCCTATGCTCCGGCGGCGGCGATCGCCTTCATGCTGTTCATTTTCGGCGTGCTGGGTTACTTCCCGGACACCCAGGCAGCGCTGATTGTCGGCGTGGTCTGGATCGTGTTGCTGGTGCTGGCTTACCTGACGTGGGTGAAACCGGCGGCGGGCCAAGCAGCCCTGGTGACGCAGGACCCTACTTTTTCTCATCGATAACCTAATGGAGGCCAAGGATGAAAACTCTCTGGCAACACTGTCACGTCGCAACCATGGCACAAGGTGTCTACTCGATCATCGAGGACGCGGCCATCGTGACGTCAGGAGCGCACATTGAGTGGATCGGCCCGCGTGGTGAGTTGCCGGCGGGCGAGTATCCGGCCGTCAATGATTTGAACGGGGCCTGGGTCACACCGGGCCTGATCGACTGTCACACCCACACGGTGTTTGGCGGTAACCGCAGCGGCGAATTCGAACAGCGCCTGCAAGGCGTCAGCTACGCGGAAATCGCAGCCAGCGGTGGTGGTATTGCCAGCACCGTGCGCGCCACCCGCGCGGCCAGCGAAGACGAGTTGTTCGCCAGTGCCGCCAGGCGCCTGAAAAGCCTGATGCGCGATGGCGTCACCAGCATCGAAATCAAGTCTGGCTACGGCCTGGACCTGGCCAACGAGCGCAAGATGCTGCATGTGGCCCGTCGCCTCGGCGCCGAACTGCCGGTCAGCGTGCGCAGCACCTGCCTGGCGGCTCATGCCCTGCCGCCGGAATACGTCGATCGCGCCGATGACTATATCGATCACATCTGCGCCGACATGCTCCCGGCCCTGGCCGCCGAAGGTCTGGTCGACGCGGTGGACGCGTTCTGCGAGTACCTGGCGTTCTCCCCGGCGCAGGTCGAGCGGGTGTTCATTACCGCCCAGGAACTGGGCTTGCCAGTGAAGCTGCACGCCGAGCAGTTGTCGTCGCTGCACGGCTCGAGCCTGGCGGCGCGTTATCACGCGTTGTCCGCCGATCACCTGGAGTTCATGACCGAGGACGACGCCATCGCCATGGCCAAGTCCGGCACCGTTGCGGTGTTGCTGCCCGGCGCTTTCTATTTCCTGCGGGAAACCCAGTTGCCGCCGATGGATGCGCTGCGCAAACACGGTGTAAAGATTGCCATCGCCAGCGACCTCAACCCAGGCACCTCGCCCGCGTTGTCGTTGCGCCTGATGCTGAACATGGCTTGCACCTGTTTCCGTATGACCCCGGAAGAAGCGCTGGCGGGCGCGACGATTCACGCTGCTACCGCGCTGGGCATGGCCGCCACCCATGGTTCGCTGGAGGTCGGCAAGGTCGCGGATTTCGTCGCTTGGCAAATCGATCGTCCGGCCGACCTGTCGTACTGGCTGGGCGGCGACCTGGAAAAACGCGTCGTGCGCCACGGCGTCGAATCAAGTTTGTAGGAGATCTGTTGTGGATAAGGTACTGAACTTCAAACAAGGCCGCGTACCGCTGCTGATCAGCATGCCTCACGCCGGTGTGCGTCTGACACCTGCGGTCGAGGCCGGGTTGATCCCACAGGCGAAAAGCCTGCCGGACACCGACTGGCACATCCCTCAGCTGTACGACTTCGCCGCCGAACTGGGTGCCAGCACCCTGGCCGCCGAGTATTCGCGATTCGTCATTGACCTTAACCGGCCATCCGACGATAAACCGTTGTACGTCGGTGCGACCACTGGCCTGTACCCGGCCACGCTGTTCGACGGCGTGCCGTTGTTCCGGGAAGGGCTGGAACCTTCGAAAGAAGAGCGCGCCACCTACCTTGAGCAGATCTGGACGCCGTACCACAGCACCCTGCAACAGGAACTGGCGCGGTTGAAAGCCGAGTTCGGCTACGCGCTGCTGTTCGATGCGCACTCGATCCGCTCGCTGATCCCGCACCTGTTCGACGGCAAACTGCCGGACTTCAACCTCGGTACCTTCAACGGCGCCAGTTGCGATCCACAGTTGGCCAGTCAGCTGGAAGCCATCTGCGCGCGTCACGACAATTACACCCACGTGCTGAACGGACGCTTCAAGGGCGGCCACATCACCCGCCATTACGGCAATCCGGTGGAGAACATTCACGCGGTGCAACTGGAGCTGGGGCAGTGCACCTACATGGAAGAGTTCGAGCCGTTCCGTTATCGCCAGGATCTGGCGGAGCCGACGCGTGTGGTGCTAAAGGAGTTGCTGCAAGGGCTGCTGGCCTGGGGCGAAAAACACTACAAAGCTTAATGCTTGGTATATAACCCTGTGGGAGCGAGCTTGCTCGCGATAGCGGTCTGTCTGTTACATCTATGTTGACTGATCCACCGCCATCGCGAGCAAGCTCGCTCCCACAGGTATGTGTTTATCTTGAAAGCGCGTCGGGACAGTCGCCACCGTGCAAAACACGGTCGCCACAGGTCGCTTTCATCGCTCGTCTGCTGCGTAATGTTCTGGCCACGGTGCACAAAGACACCGGCCCGACAATAATCCGCTGCCGCACGAGAATGCTCTCTATGACAAGCCCCAAAGGTCTGTTCACCCGCTGTCTCTCAATCTTCTGCGGCACCGCTCTGTTGAGCGCCGGTGCCATGGCCGCGGACGACGCCTCCTGCAAAACCGTGCGCATGGGGGTGGTCAACTGGACCGACGTGATTGCCACCAGTGGCATGGCCGATGTGTTGCTCAACGGTCTCGGCTACGAAAGCAAGCAAACCAGCGCCGTGCAGCAAATCATCTTCGCCGGCATCCGCGACAAGCGCCTGGACATCTTCCTGGGTTACTGGAAACCGGCGATGGATAAAAACATCGCACCGTTCGTGGCTGCCAATCAGGTGAAGGTCATGGATAAACCGAGCCTGGCCGATGCCCAGGCCACCCTCGCGGTCCCTGACTACGTGGCAGCGGCCGGTCTGAAAACCTTCGCCGACATCGCCAGATTCAAGGATCAGCTCGGCGGCAAGATCTACGGCATCGAGCCGGGCAGCGGCGCCAACACAACGATCAAGACCATGATCGAGACCAATCACTTTGGCCTGAAGGACTTCAAACTCATCGAGTCCGGTGAGGCCGGCATGCTCGCCGCCGTACAGCGGGCAGTAAATCGCAAGGAATTCGTGGTGTTCGTTGGCTGGACCCCGCACCCGATGAACATCAACATGAAGATCGCCTACCTGACTGGCAGTGAAGATGTCTACGGTCCGAATGAAGGCGCAGCGACCGTCTCCAGCGTGACTGCCCCGGATTACGCCGAGCGCTGCCCGAACGTCAATCGACTGCTGGAAAACCTGACCTTCACCGCTGCCCAGGAAAGCCAGTTGATGGTGCCGATCATGGAGCGTCAAACCGCTCAGGATGTCGCGAAAAAATGGCTGCGTGACCATCCCGAAGACTTGCAGCGCTGGCTGGCGGGTGTCAGCAGTTTCGATGGCAAGGATGGCGTGGCAACAGTTCAGGCCAGCCTGAAGAACTGACACCAAACCTGTAGGAGCGAGCTTGCTCGCGATAAACCTGAGAACGCCGCGGGATATCAGGCTTACCGCGTTATCGTTGACGATCATCGTCGGAACGCCGCCCGGAGCAAGCTCGCTCCTGCAAGGACACACATTCCTCTGAACGGGCACCCGGCTCATGGCTTCTTACCCGCTTTCCAGACAGATGACGGCATTCGTCGAGAAAACCGTCAGTTTCAACAGCTCCGACAGCAGCATCACCGGGTTGCGCCAGGCCTACAGCGAGATGTGCCGGGCATTTAGCCCGGCACGCCCCGCCGGGTTATATGTGGTCGATTTCGAGTTGGCCGGCGTTGCTGTTCGTTCCTATCAACCGCCGGCCAGTGGTGCGTCCTGCATCGTTTACCTGCATGGCGGTGGCTGGGTGGTGGGGGACCTGGATTCTCACGATTTCATCTGCGCCGAGTTGGCATCGACGCTAGGTGTGCTGGTGATCGCCGTCGATTACCGCCGGGCACCGGAGTATCCGTTTCCCGCCGCGTTCGATGATTGCCTGAAGGTCTGGCGAGCACTGCGCAACGGGCCGTTTCAACTCGACCCGCAGCGTATGCTGGTGGTCGGCGACAGTGCCGGTGGCAACCTCGGGGCGGCGTTATGCCTGGCGCTGCGCGATGCCGGCGAACCGGTGCCGTGCGCGCAGGTTCTGATCTATCCCGGATTGGGCGGCGATCACCGGCTGCCGTCGCGCAGTGAGTGCATCGACGCGCCGTTGCTCAGCAGCAGTGACGTCGATTGCTATCACGCGCTTTACCTGCGCGGCACCCGCCAACCAAACGCCTACGCCATGCCATTGCTGGCCCGGGATTTCAGTGGACTGCCACCGGCATTGATCGCCGTGGCGCAATTCGACCCGTTGCGTGATGACGGCGTGTTGTATGCCGAGCGACTGAATGCGGCAGGCGTGGCTGCCACACTTTATGTCGGCGCGGGTTTGGTTCATGGCTGTTTGCGGGCCCGTGGGCAGGCGGTGGAGGTCGATGCGCTGTACGAAACCTTGTTTGGTTATCTGGCGGCAAGACTCTGATTCCGCATGGGCATGCTCATTGACGTAATTCGGGTTTATGATGCCGGACGGCAGAATAATAGAAGTCCCCCCAGGGATGACCTCGACCCCTTACGGAGCGCGCAATGCAGACTTTGTACCCGCAGATCAAACCCCACGCCCGGCACGATCTGGCCGTCGATGCGACCCACACCCTGTACGTCGACGAAAGCGGTTCACCGGAAGGCTTGCCGGTGGTGTTCATCCACGGCGGCCCCGGTGCCGGATGTGATGCCCAGAGTCGGTGCTTCTTCGATCCCAACCTGTATCGCATTGTCACTTTCGATCAGCGCGGTTGCGGTCGCTCCACCCCCCACGCCAGCCTGGAAAACAACACCACCTGGGATCTGGTCGCCGACCTTGAGCGGATTCGAAAGCACCTGGGCATCGACAAATGGGTACTGTTTGGCGGCTCCTGGGGTTCGACCCTGGCGCTGGCCTATGCGCAAACCCATCCTGAACGGGTACACGGCCTGATCCTGCGCGGGATCTTTCTCTGCCGTCCGCAGGAAATCGAATGGTTCTACCAGGCCGGCGCCAGCCGTCTGTTCCCCGATTACTGGCAGGACTACATCGCGCCGATCCCGCTGGACGAGCGCGACGACTTGCTCAGCGCGTTCCACAAGCGTCTGGTCGGCAACGACCAGATTGCCCAGATGCACGCGGCCAAGGCCTGGTCCACCTGGGAGGGCCGCACCGCGACCCTGCGTCCTAACCCGCTGGTAGTCGATCGTTTCTCCGAGCCACAACGTGCATTGTCGATTGCCCGCATCGAATGCCACTACTTCAGCAACCACGCCTTCCTGGAGCCGAACCAGTTGATCCGCGACATGGGCAAGATCGCCCATTTGCCAGGCGTGATCATCCATGGTCGCTATGACGTGATCTGCCCGCTGGATAACGCCTGGGAACTGCACCAAGCCTGGCCGAACAGCGAGCTGCAGGTCATCCGCGATGCCGGTCATGCCGCTTCCGAACCGGGGATCACCGACGCGCTGGTACGCGCAGCCAATCTGATGGCCCGGCGTCTGCTCGACCTGCCGCCTGAAGAAGCATGAAGGGCCTGCTGCAACGCGTGCGCGGCGCGCGAGTCGAGGTTGCGGGCGAAGTCGTGGGTGCCGTCGATCAGGGATTGCTGGTCCTGGTCGCCGTCGAGCCCGACGACACGCGGGCCAGCGCCGACAAACTTCTTAATAAGCTGCTTAACTATCGGGTGTTCAGTGACGCTGAGGGCAAGATGAATCTGTCCCTGGCGGATGTGGGCGGCGGGCTGCTGCTGGTCTCTCAGTTCACCCTGGCTGCCGATACTAAAAACGGGCTGCGTCCGAGTTTTTCGACCGCGGCCCCTCCGGCGCTGGGCGAGGAGCTATTCGACTATCTATTAAGCAAAGCGAAACAGGTGCATGGCACTGTGGCATCAGGTAGATTCGGCGCGGATATGCAGGTGCATCTGGTCAATGATGGCCCGGTAACCTTCCTGTTACAGACCTGAAAGCGCTTGAAACAAGTTTTTAAGCTCATTTCGACTGAAAACAGGGATTTTTCGCGATAAATACTTTGTTACCCCTGATGCGTTGTAACGCGGCCTACTAGATAATCGCGCGCTACGGGGATCAGCGTTCGTTGGTCCATTTTGACTTAGGTAGAGACTTGTCCGGATCCGATTGGGGAATCATTTCGCCCCAGCGGAGTCGGAACAATGCTCGCCAACTTGGCAAGAGTGGTCTGCAAGGGCGGTTTTTTCATACCGCACACCGTGCAGGCCCTTTAACTGGCCGTTGGTTTTTTGATCTGTTTTCGGCGAGGGTTGCTCGTGATTGTTAGTCCCTGTAACGCACCAAAATTGTCCGCCAAACGGTTACGCAGCGCCCTGGTAGCGGGCTCTGCATTGCTCTGCCTGCTCAGCGCCGGCCAGCTTTGGGCATTCAGTCTGGATGATGTATCGGCCAAGGCAAAAGAGCTGGCCGCGCAGAAATACGAAGCGCCGCGCAGTAACCTGCCGAACGAGTTCCGCGACATGAAATTCGCGGACTATCAGAAAATTCGTTTTCTGACGGAAAAAGCCGAATGGGCCGATCAGAAGACGCCGTTCAAGCTGTCCTTCTATCACCAGGGCATGCATTTCGATACGCCGGTGAAAATCAACGAAATCACCGCGAACACCGTCGAAGAGATCAAATACGACCCAAGTCGTTTCGACTTCGGCGACATGAAATTCGATCCCAAGGCCACTGAACAACTGGGCTATGCCGGTTTCCGTGTGCTGTACCCGATCAACAAGGCCGACAAGCAAGACGAAATCATGACCATGCTCGGCGCGAGCTACTTCCGCGTCGTCGGCAAGGGTCACGTCTATGGTTTGTCCGCTCGCGGCATGGCGCTTGATACCGCATTGCCGTCCGGCGAAGAATTCCCGCGTTTCCGCGAGTTCTGGATTCAGCAGCCCAAGCCAGGCGACAAGCACCTGGTGATCTTCGCCCTGCTGGATTCTCCTCGTGCCACCGGCGCCTATCGCCTGACTCTGCGTCCGGGCAGTGACACCATCGTCGACGTCAAGGCGCAGATGTTCCTGCGTGACAAGGTCGGCAAACTGGGTATCGCCCCGTTGACCAGCATGTACCTGTTCGGCGCCAACCAGCCGTCGAAAGTACTGAACTACCGTCGCGAGCTGCACGACTCCAGCGGTCTGGCGATCCATGCCGGCAACGGCGAGTGGATCTGGCGTCCACTGAACAATCCGAAACACCTGGCCGTGAGCAACTTCAGCGTGGAAAACCCGCGCGGGTTCGGTCTTCTGCAACGTGGCCGCGACTTCAGCCACTATGAAGACCTCGACGACCGGTACGACAGGCGCCCAAGCGCCTGGATCGAGCCGAAGGGTGACTGGGGCAAGGGCACCGTCGATCTGGTCGAAATTCCGACCGCCGACGAAACCAACGACAATATAGTGGCGTTCTGGAACCCGGAAAAATTGCCGGAACCTGGCCAGCCGCTCGATGTCGCTTATCGTATGCACTGGACCATGGACGAATCGGCGATTCACGCGCCGGACAGCGCCTGGGTCAAACAGACCCTGCGTTCCACCGGTGACGTCAAACAGTCCAACCTGATTCGTCAGCCGGACGGCAGCGTTGCCTACCTGGTGGACTTCGAAGGCCCGTCCCTGGCGGCATTGCCGGCCGACGCGGAGGTTCGCAGCCAGGTCAGCGTCGGCGACAACGCCGAGCTGGTGGAAAACAGCGTGCGCTACAACCCTGAAACCAAGGGCTGGCGCCTGACCCTGCGGATGAAGATCAAGGATCCGGGCAAGGCCACCGAGATGCGTGCCGCGCTGGTACAGAACATCGTGCCTGCGGATCTGGCCAAGACGTCGATTCCGTCGTCGAACTCCTCGGTTGCCAAGGCCGACAAGGTTGCCGCCAAGCAACAAGAGAAAGAGGACAAGGAAGCCAAGCAAGCGGAGGCCAAGCAGTCTGACGCGAAGCCTGTTGCAGATGCCAAGGACAAGGCCAATAAAGACGCCAAGCAGCCTGTCGCTGCCGACGCGGCCCCAGCCACACCGGAATCGGCCCCGACTGAAGAAGTCCTGACCGAGACCTGGAGCTATCAGTTGCCTGCCGATGAGTAACTTTCAAGTACGGCCAGAATCTCTTTCCGAGTATCTGGCGCATCTGCCGATGACCGACGAGCAGCGCGCGGAACTCGCGGGCTGCCAGTCTTTCAGCGAATTGCATGAACGCCTGTCATCGTCGACGTTCGATGCCCCGACCGACGCCGCCCAGGCTTCGGTCGGCAAACGCCTGACCCTGAGCACCGCCGAAGAGCTGCAGGACGCGGAAATGCTGGCGCTCGACGCCAACGGCCGGGTCTGCCTCAAGGCGACTCCACCTATTCGTCGGACCAAGGTCGTGCCGGAGCCGTGGCGCACCAACATTCTGGTGCGCGGCTGGCGTCGGATGACCGGTCGCACCAACCCGCCGAAGCCGCCGAAGGACGAACGGGTGTTGCCTGCTGCGCGCTGGCGCACGGTCGGTTCGATCCGTCGCTACATTCTGTTGCTGCTGATGCTCGGCCAGACCATCGTCGCCGGCTGGTACATGAAAGGCATCATGCCGTACCAGGGCTGGTCGTTCGTCGACCTCAACGAAGTGCTGCACCAACCGCTGCTGCAAACCGCCACGCAGGTGCTGCCGTATGCGTTGCAGACCAGCATCCTGATCCTGTTCGGGATTCTGTTCTGCTGGGTATCGGCCGGTTTCTGGACCGCGCTGATGGGCTTCCTCGAGTTGCTCACCGGTCACGACAAGTACCGTATCTCCGGTAAAAGTGCCGGCAACGAGCCGATTCCAAAGGATGCGCGCACCGCCCTGGTGATGCCGATCTGCAACGAAGACGTGCCTCGGGTATTCGCCGGCCTGCGGGCGACCTTCGAGTCGGTTGCGGCCACGGGTGACCTGGACCGCTTCGACTTCTTCGTCCTCAGCGACAGTAACGACGCCGATATCTGTGTTGCCGAGCAACAGGCCTGGCTGGACGTCTGCCGCGAAGCCGGTGGCTTCGGCAAGATCTTCTATCGCCGCCGCCGTCGTCGCGTAAAACGTAAAAGCGGCAACCTCGACGACTTCTGCCGTCGTTGGGGCGGTGACTACAAGTACATGGTCGTACTCGATGCCGACTCCGTGATGAGCGGCGAGTGCCTGACCAGTCTGGTGCGCCTGATGGAAGCCACGCCGGACGCCGGGATCATCCAGACCGCGCCACGTGCGTCGGGCATGGACACCCTGTATGCGCGCATGCAGCAGTTCGCCACTCGCGTGTATGGCCCGCTGTTCACCGCCGGTCTGCACTTCTGGCAACTGGGCGAGTCGCACTACTGGGGCCACAACGCGATCATCCGCATGAAGCCGTTCATCGATCACTGCGCCCTGGCGCCGTTGCCCGGTAAAGGCGCGTTCTCCGGTGCGATCCTGTCCCACGACTTCGTCGAAGCCGCGCTGATGCGCCGTGCCGGCTGGGGCGTGTGGATTGCCTACGACTTGCCGGGCAGCTATGAAGAACTGCCGCCAAACCTGCTGGACGAACTCAAGCGTGACCGTCGCTGGTGCCACGGCAACCTGATGAACTTCCGCTTGTTCCTGGTCAAGGGCATGCACCCGGTGCACCGTGCGGTGTTCCTGACTGGCGTAATGTCCTATCTGTCGGCGCCGTTGTGGTTCTTCTTCCTGGTGCTGTCGACCGCGCTGCTGGCGGTCAACACGCTGATGGAGCCGCAGTACTTCCTGGAACCGCGCCAGCTCTATCCGCTGTGGCCGCAATGGCACCCGGACAAAGCGATTGCGTTGTTCTCGACCACCATCGTGCTGCTGTTCCTGCCGAAGCTGTTGAGCATCATCCTGATCTGGGCCAAGGGAGCGAAAGAGTTCGGCGGCAAGTTCAAGGTGACCCTGTCGATGCTGCTGGAGATGCTGTTCTCCATGCTGCTGGCGCCGGTGCGGATGATTTTCCACACCCGTTTCGTCCTCGCCGCGTTCCTCGGCTGGGCCGCGACCTGGAACTCGCCGCAACGTGACGACGACTCCACGCCGTGGAGCGAAGCGGTCAAGCGCCACGGTCCGCAAACCCTGCTGGGCTTCTTCTGGGCCATGCTGGTGATCTGGCTGAACCCGAGCTTCCTGTGGTGGCTGGTGCCGATCGTCGGTTCGTTGATGCTGTCGATCCCGGTATCGGTGATCTCCAGCCGTGTCGGCCTGGGCCTCAAGTCCCGTGACGAGAGCCTGTTCCTGATCCCCGAGGAATACAATCCGCCGCAGGCGTTGCTGGCCACCGACCAGTACACCCACGAAAACCGCTGGCACGCGCTGAACGACGGCTTCGTCCGTTCGGTGGTCGATCCACAGCAGAACGCCCTGGCGTGCTCGCTGGCGACCTCGCGTCACCGTGAGGCCGAGCCGATTGAATGGCTGCGGGTCGAGCGGGTACGCCATGCAATGAAAGTCGGTCCTGAAGGGCTGACCAACAACGAGCGTGTGCAGTTGCTCAGTGACCCGGTGGCCCTGGCCCGCCTGCATGAGCAGGTCTGGAACGAAAGTCATGCCGAGTGGCTGGGCGCGTGGCGCAAGTCGGTCAAGGCCGACCCCCATGCACCGCTGCTGCCGCTCAAGCCGCTGAGCGTCCAGCCTCAGTTGGCCTGATGAAGAAACGCCCCGCTATCCAGCGGGGCTTTTTTTTGCCTGATCGTTCCCAAACCCTTGTGCAAACGGACGAGTAGTTTAGGATCCGTCCCCGAATTGGCGTGCCCGGATAATTTTTGTCCGTATTGGTGCGTTTCCTCCCGGGGGAGCCGCCATTTTTGCGCGCCTCACAACGCAATGGTTTTGGGGACTTGAAGATGAAGAAGTATCTGTCGATGCTGCTGGTCGGCGTCACGGCACTGGTTGCAGTGAACGCGGCGCAGGCCGGTGCCATCGATGACGCGGTCAAGCGCGGCACGTTGAAAGTCGGCATGGACCCGACCTACATGCCGTTCGAAATGACCAACAAGCGCGGCGAGATCATTGGCTTCGAAGTCGACATCCTCAAAGCCATGTCCAAGGCCATGGGCGTCAAGCTGGAGCTGGTGTCCACCGGTTACGACGGCATCATACCGGCCCTGCTGACCGACAAGTTCGACATGATCGGCAGCGGCATGACCCTGACCCAGGAACGCAACCTGCGCCTGAACTTCAGCGAACCGTTCATCGTGGTTGGCCAGACCCTGCTGATCCGCAAGGAGCTGGAAGGCACCATCCAGTCCTATAAAGACCTGAACACGGCCGACTACCGCATCACCTCCAAACTCGGCACCACCGGCGAAATGGTTGCCAAAAAGCTCATCTCCAAAGCCAAGTACCACGGTTACGACAACGAGCAGGAAGCAGTGCTCGACGTGGTCAACGGCAAGGCTGACGCCTTCATCTACGACGCGCCGTACAACGTCGTGGCGGTGAACAAGGTCGGCAACGGCAAACTGGTGTTCCTCGACAAGCCGTTCACCTACGAGCCGTTGGCCTTCGGTTTGAAGAAGGGTGATTACGACAGCATCAACTTCATCAACAACTTCCTGCACCAGATCCACGAAGACGGCACCTACGATCGCATCCATGACAAGTGGTTCAAGAGCAGCGAGTGGCTCAAGGACATGGAGTAACACTCGGTCAAATAGACCGCGTCGCTGCAATCGCGAGCAAGCTCGCTCCCACAGTTAATCCGGGTGAACACAAATTTTGTGTCCGGCACAGCCCCTGTGGGAGCGAGCTTGCTCGCGATAGCGGCCTCCCCGGCGATACAACTTTCGGATTCAACAAACCCAATGAAACAGAAAAAAGCCCAATGGCCCTGGCACGTCCTGACCGTGCTGGTGCTCATCGGCCTGGCCGGCGCGTTGTACTACGCCACCTCGCTGATGTCCTACGAATGGCGCTGGAACCGCGTTCCGCAGTACTTCGCCTACCACGCCGAAGAGTCCCAGCGCGCCGCCGACATCTCCACCGTCAGCGAACTGGTGCGCAAGGGCGACAAGGCTGAAGTCACCCTGCGCAACGACGCCGGCACCGAGCAGCACCTGATCGTCGACGACAACAGCCTGCAAGTCGCCCAAGGCGATGATGTGGCCGAGGGCGATGTGATTGGCGTGACCCGCCATTGGGCCGCAGGACCGCTGATGTGGGGGCTCTGGACCACCTTGTGGTTGTCTGTGGTGTCCGGCGTTCTAGGGCTGCTGATCGGTCTGGCCACCGGCCTGTGCCGGCTGTCGAACAACCCGACCCTGCGCGACCTCTCGACGATCTACGTCGAGCTGGTGCGCGGTACGCCGCTGCTGGTACAGATCTTCATTTTCTACTTCTTCATCGGCACGGTGATGAACCTGTCCCGGGAATTCGCCGGGATCGCGGCGCTGTCGTTGTTCACTGGCGCCTATGTGGCGGAAATCATCCGCTCCGGCGTGCAATCCATTGCCCGTGGCCAGAACGAAGCTGCACGGTCGCTGGGTTTGAGTGCCGGTCAGTCGATGCGTCATGTGGTGCTGCCGCAAGCCTTCAAGCGTGTACTGCCGCCGCTGGCAGGGCAGTTCATCAGCCTGGTGAAGGACACCTCGCTGGTGTCGGTGATCGCGATTACCGAACTGCTCAAAAGTGGCCGCGAAGTCATTACCACCTCGTTCTCGCCGTTCGAAATCCTGTTCTGCGTCGCCGGCCTGTACCTGTTGATCAACCTGCCACTGTCGAAAATCGCCAGTCGGCTTGAGCGGAGGCTCGCGCAAAGTGATTGAAGTCCGCGATCTGGTAAAAGTCTTCGACACCCGTGGCCAAGTGGTGCGCGCGGTGGATAACGTCAGCACAACGGTCGCCAAGGGCGAAGTGCTGGTGGTGATCGGTCCGTCCGGTTCCGGCAAGTCGACCTTTCTGCGCTGCCTCAATGGCCTGGAAACCTTCGATTCCGGCTCGGTGAGCATCGACGGCCTGCAACTGGCCGACCCGAAAACCGATGTGAACGCCTATCGCCGCGAAGTCGGCATGGTGTTCCAGCACTTCAACCTGTTCCCGCACATGACCGTGCTGGAAAACCTCTGCCTGGCGCAGAAAGTCGTGCGCAAACGCGGCAAAAAGGAGCGTGAGGCCAAGGCCATGGCGTTGCTGGAAAAGGTCGGGATTGCGCAGAAGGCCAACGAGTTTCCGTCACGCCTGTCCGGCGGTCAGCAACAACGCGTGGCCATCGCCCGGGCACTGGCGATGGAGCCGAAGGTCATGCTGTTCGATGAGCCGACCTCGGCACTCGACCCGGAAATGGTCGGCGAAGTGCTGGATGTGATGAAAAACCTGGCTGTGGAAGGCATGACCATGGTCTGCGTCACCCACGAAATGGGCTTCGCCCGGGAAGTGGCGGACCGGGTGCTGTTCTTCGATCACGGCAAGTTGCTGGAAGATGCTTCGCCAGCGGAGTTCTTCGATGCACCGAAGGATCCGCGTGCACAGGCGTTTTTGCGCCAGGTTTTGTAGCCTCGGCGTCTGAAAAGTCGCCATCGCGAGCAAGCTCGCTCCCACAGTGATTTTCGGTGTTAGTACTTATTGCGGAACACCACAGAACCCTGTGGGAGCGAGCTTGCTCGCGATAGCATCACCTCGGTTCCAAGCGAGCCGAGGCGGATGAATCACCTCAAACCTTGAACCTGCCCACCAGCATCTGCAAATGCGTTCCCAACCGCGCCAGCTCAACGCTGGAGGCCGCGGTCTCTTCACTTGCGGCCGAGGTCTGGTCCGACACGTCCCGCACGTTCAGCACGCTGCGGTTGATCTCTTCGGCCACAGCGCTTTGCTGTTCGGCGGCAGCGGCGATCTGCTGGTTCATCGCCTGAATCGCCGAGACGGTGCGGGTGATGCTTTCCAGTGAACCACCGGCGCGGCGAGTCAGTTCGACACTGCTGTCGGTCAGGTTGCGGCTGTTGTCCATGATGGTCGCGACTTGCTGCGTGCCGTTTTGCAGGCCGACGATCAGCTCTTCGATCTCTTCGGTGGACTTCTGGGTGCGCTGGGCCAGGCTGCGGACTTCGTCTGCGACCACGGCAAAACCACGTCCGGCTTCACCGGCCCGGGCGGCTTCAATCGCGGCGTTGAGCGCCAGCAGGTTGGTTTGCTGGGCCACGGACTTGATCACGTCGAGCACGCTGCCGATCTTGTCGCTTTCGCGCTTGAGTTCGCCCATGGCCTCGGTGGAGTGGCCGACTTCCGCGGCCAGGCGTTCGATCTGGGCGATGGCTTCGCCCACCACTTTGTCGCCCTCGCGGGCCTGCTGGTCGGCGGCGACGGCGGCTTCGGAGGCTTCTTCGGCGTTGCGCGCGACTTCCTGCACGGTGGCGGCCATTTCGTTCATCGCAGTCGCGACCTGGTCGGTCTCGACCTTCTGGCTGTTGACCCCGGCGCTGGTCTGTTCGGTCACGGCGGACAGCTCTTCGGCGGCGCTGGCGATCTGCGTGACGCCATCGCTGATGCCGCCGATCAGTTCGCGCAAGCCCTGGGTCATGCTCTGCATGGCACGCTGCAACTGGCCGAGTTCGTCGCGGCGCTGCGATGTCAGGTTGTGGGTCAGGTCGCCACGGGCTACGCGTTCGGCGACGGCCAGGGTCTGGTTCAATGGAATGATGATCTGCCGGGTGATCGCCCAGGCGGCCAGCAGGCCGAAGGCGATGGCCAGGACGGTGGCGAGGGTCAGCATGTTCTTGGCGTGGGCGGCGTCGGTGTCGCGCACGACGGTTTGCGAGACGGTGAGTTTCTGGCTCATGTCCAGCAGGATGTCGCCTTGGGCGGACATGCGTACCAGGGCCTTGGCGCTGGCCACCTGGGAGTCGCGGAACTGGCTGACAGCGGCGCGGTAGGCCTTCAGCGAATCAGTCGCCTGTTGCAGGTTGGCAATATGGTCTTCAGGCAGTTTGGCCGGCAGGCTCTCGAGGTTCTTCAGGGCGTTGTCGATCGCGTCGAGGGCCGGCTGTTCGGCTTCGCTCTTGCCGCTGTAGGTGTAGCCGCGAACCTGGAAGCGCGCCTGCTGGATCAGTTTGCCGAGGTCGATCACGCTGTTGAACGCCGCCACGCTGTCGCCTTGCAGCATGGATTTTTCCACTTCGGCGACGCGGGCCACGGCGTTGTCGGCGGTGGCGCCGAGTTTGCTGCGGGCGTCTTCACGCTGGGCGCCGGCCTGGGTCATGTCGCTGAAGGCACGACGGTATTCGGCGACAGCGGCCAGTTGTTGATCGACCATGGCCGTATCAGCCGGTTGCTCGATCAGGCCGCGGGCAGTCTGCAGGCCGCTTTCGAGTTTGCCCAACAGATCGTTGACGGTGCCGGGACCCTGTTCGCCGCGGCGCATCTCGTAATCCAGGCGGG
Source organism: Pseudomonas sp. Pseusp10 (assembly GCF_059492225.1). Classification (NCBI taxonomy): domain Bacteria; kingdom Pseudomonadati; phylum Pseudomonadota; class Gammaproteobacteria; order Pseudomonadales; family Pseudomonadaceae; genus Pseudomonas; species Pseudomonas sp. Pseusp10. The sequence continues at coordinate 998,642 of NZ_CP168528.1, forward strand.
CGATGCGCAGGTCCTTGGTCAGATCGTTGAGGCTGGCGATGAACCCCAGTTTATCGCCGCGGCTGGTCACGCCGCTCAGGCCGCTCCAGCCGGTGAAGGTGATTAGCAGGGTCAGTAACAGCACCAGACCGAAGCCGATCCCCAGCTTGCGTTTGACGCTGACGTTTCCCAGATTCTCGGCTAGCCATTGATACATGCTGAAACTCCCCGGACCGCAATTTGGTTTTATGGGGTGTTTATCGGCAGGGGCGCGAGGTTCTGTAGGCGCTGCCCGATGCATGGGCGAATAGCTATCTCGGGTAGAAGCCGGACCTGTGGGAGCGAGCTTGCTCGCGATGACGGTGTATCAGCCACTTCATTGTTGACTGATACGCCGCTATCGCGAGCAAGCTCGCTCCCAGAAGGGATTGTGTCCAGGATCAGAACAGTCGTGCCAGCAGCGCGGTCACGGCGGTTTCGACCCGAAGAATGCGCTCGCCCAGTTGCACCGGTTGCAGGCCGGACTTGCCCAGCAGGTCGATCTCGTAGGGAATCCAGCCACCCTCGGGGCCGATGGCCAGGGTCACCGGTTCGCTGAGTGCACGAGGGCAGGGCGGGTAATTGCCCGGGTGCCCCACCAGGCCGAGGGTGCCTTCGGTGATGGCGGGCAGGCGGTCTTCGACGAACGGCTTGAAGCGCTTCTCGATGACGACTTCCGGCAGCACGCTGTCCCGGGCCTGTTCGAGGCCGAGGATCAACTGCTCGCGAATCGCCTCGGGCTCCAGGAACGGGGTCTGCCAGAAGCTCTTCTCGACGCGATAGCTGTTGACCAGCACGATACGCGGCACACCCATGGCTGCCACAGTCTGAAACACCCTGCGCAGCATTTTGGGCCGCGGCAGGGCCAATACCAGGGTCAATGGCAGCTTGGCCGGTGGCGGCTGGTCGAGGGTGACGCGCAATTCCGCTTCGTCGGCGTCCAGGCGCAGCACTTCGGCGGAGCCCATCAGACCGCCGATCCGCCCGACGCGCATGCTGTCACCCACTTCACAGCGGTGGACTTCCTGCATGTGCGTCAGCCGGCGATCACGCAGGATCACCCGGTCGGCCGCAATGAAGTCGGCCTCGATGAGGAGCAGCAGGTTCACGCTTGGGTCGCTGGCGGCTGGTCGTTGTGATCGTCAGCCGGCTGGTCGTCCGGATGCTCGCCACGCTTGCTGATCAGGCTGCCGAACAGGATGCCGATTTCAAACAACAGCCACATCGGCACGGCCAGCAGGGTCTGCGAGAAAATGTCCGGTGGCGTCAGGATCATGCCGACCACGAAACAGCCGATGATCACGTACGGGCGGATTTTCTTCAGGTATTTGACGTCGACCACGCCGATCCATACCAGCAGCACCACGGCCACCGGGATCTCGAACGCCACGCCAAAGGCGAAGAACAGCGTCATGACGAAATCGAGGTAGCTGGTGATGTCGGTCATCATTTCCACGCCGGCCGGGGTGGCGGCGGCGAAGAACTTGAAGATCAGCGGGAACACCAGGAAATAGGCGAAGGCCATGCCGGCGTAGAACAACAGGATGCTGGACACCAGCAGTGGCACGGCGATGCGTTTTTCATGCTTGTACAGGCCTGGGGCAATGAAGCCCCAGATCTGATGCAGGATCACCGGGATGGCCAGGAACAGCGAGACCATCATGGTCAGCTTCAGTGGCGTCAGGAACGGCGACGACACGTCGGTGGCAATCATCGTCGCGCCGGCGGGCAGGTACGCACGCAGCGGCGTAGAGACGAAGGTGTAGATCTGCTGGGTGAAGGCAAACAGCCCGGCGAAGATGATGAAAATCGCCGCTACACAGCGCAGCAGGCGGGTACGCAACTCGGTGAGGTGCGAAACCAGCGGCATGTGCTGGTCGTTTTCAGGGAGATCGCTCATGGGGCTCGCGGCGGCAGTGTTGGGTCATGAGGGGCTGGCGCAACAGGCGCAGCCGCAGGTGTGACGGGTTCAACCGGTATGGCTGCAACAACGGGTGCAGGTTCTGCCGCTGCAGCGGGTGTTGCGACGCTGGCGGCGGGAGCCTGAATCGTCTGCTCTCCCACATGCTCGACCGGCGTAGGCTCCTGCTGGGTCGGCGTGAAGATTTTCCGCGCCTCCTGCTCAAGCGACAGGATGTGCTCGTTGTGCAGTTGCCGACGAATCTCGTCGGCACCGATTTCACGTTCAACTTCCTGTTTGATCGCGTTGAAGCTGCGCTTCAGGCGCCCGACCCACAGGCCAGCGGTGCGCGCAGCGCCCGGCAAGCGCTCGGGACCCAGCACCAGCAGGGCAACGAGGCCGACGAGCAGCAGTTCAGAGAAGCTGATACCAAACATTAGTCTGCGCTCACACGTCTTTGCGGATCGGCTCTTCGACTTTCTGTGCCTGCACGTCGATGGTGTGCGGCTGGTTCACAGAGGCCTGTGGCTGTACCGGCGGAACCGGTTGGGCCGGGGTCGCGTTCGGGTCGGCCGGTTTTTCGTCGTCGTTCATGGCTTTCTTGAAACCCTTGATCGATTCGCCGACGTCAGTGCCGAGGTTTTTCAGTTTCTTGGTGCCGAATACCAGTACCACGACAACCAGGATGACGATCCAGTGTTTCCAGTCAAAAATGCCCATGCTGCTGCTCCTCTCTAATAGTTATTCAGGCGGACGGACGCGAGGCTTTCTCAACGTGTCCGGAGAGACCGAAACGACGGTCCAGTTCATCGAGTACAGCCTGTGGATGCTGCCCCAATTGGGCGAGCATGACCATGCTGTGGAACCACAGATCGGCGGTTTCGTAGATCACATCGCTGCAGTCGCCGCTGACGGCGGCGTCCTTGGCGGCAATGATGGTTTCGACCGACTCTTCGCCGACTTTTTCCAGAATCTTGTTCAAGCCCTTGTGGTACAGGCTGGCGACATACGAGCTGTCGGCGGCGGCGCCTTTGCGCTCTTCCAGTACCTGGGCCAGACGGGTCAGAGTGTCACTCATGTTTGTGTCCTGCGGAATAGATGGCGTGCGGATCTTTCAGGACCGGGTCGACCGTTGTCCAGTCGCCGTTCTCGTAGACGCGATAGAAGCAGCTCTGGCGGCCGGTATGGCAGGCAATGTCACCGATCTGCTCGACCATCAGAATGATGACGTCGGCGTCGCAGTCCAGGCGCATCTCGTGCAGGGTTTGCACATGGCCGGACTCTTCGCCCTTGCGCCACAGCTTGCCACGGGAACGCGACCAGTAAATCGCACGGTTCTCGGCAGCGGTCAGTTCCAGTGCTTCGCGGTTCATCCAGGCCATCATCAGGACGCGCCCGGTCTTGTGATCCTGGGCAATAGCCGGCACCAGGCCGTCAGCGTCCCACTTGATCTCGTCCAGCCAGTTTTTCATCTTCGACTCCGACAGCGAGCTCCACACTTCAATAGTCGAGCTCAGGCGTTGAAACAGTGTGCCAGTCGTTCACACAACTGGCTATCGGCGAACGACCAGATACAAACCGACGGCCATCATGATGCCAGCTGGCCAATAGTCCAACTGATTCAGTGGCCCGCCAGCGGCAAGGATGGCGCCACCGGCCAGATGGGCCGTACCGAGCAGGCGCAGGAACCAGTCGTCCCGGCGTCGATGCCACGGTGGCGGCGGGTCGTAGGCGTGGGGTTGGGACATGCGTTCAAGCAGGTCGCGGGCCATGTTGGCCAGGTGCGGGATCTGCTCGAACTGGCTGTGCACGTTGCCGAGCAGGGCTTTGGGGCTGACCCGCTCGCGCATCCAGCGTTCGAGGAACGGCTGCGCGGTGTTCCACAAGTCGAGGTCCGGGTACAGCTGACGGCCCAGGCCTTCGATGTTCAACAGGGTTTTTTGCAGCAGGACCAGCTGCGGCTGCACTTCCATGTTGAAGCGACGCGCGGTCTGGAACAGGCGCATCAACACCTGACCGAAGGAAATGTCCTTCAATGGTTTTTCGAAGATGGGCTCGCACACGGTACGGATCGCCGCTTCGAATTCGTTGAGTTTGGTTTCCGCCGGCACCCAGCCCGAATCGATGTGCAACTGCGCCACGCGACGGTAATCGCGCTTGAAGAAGGCGAACAGGTTGCGTGCCAGATAGTCCTGGTCTTCCGGGGTCAGGCTGCCGACGATGCCGCAGTCGATCGCAATGTATTGCGGGCTCCACGGGTTCACGGTGCTGACGAAAATGTTGCCAGGGTGCATGTCGGCATGGAAAAAACTGTCGCGGAACACCTGGGTGAAGAAGATTTCCACGCCGCGTTCGGCGAGCATTTTCATGTCGGTGCGCTGGTCGGCCAGGGTCGCCAGATCGGTGACCTGAATGCCGTAGATGCGCTCCATTACCAGCACTTTCGGCCGGCACCAGTCCCAGTAGACTTGCGGCACATAGAGCAGCGGCGAACCGTCGAAGTTGCGCTTCAACTGGCTGGCGTTGGCCGCCTCGCGCAACAGGTCGAGTTCGTCGTAGATGGTTTTTTCGTAATCGCTGACCACGTCCACCGGGTGCAGCAGGCGTGCGTCGGCGGAGACTTTTTCAGCGGCGCGGGCGAGGATGAACAGCCACGCCAGGTCCTGGGCGATCACCGGCTTGAGGCCCGGCCGGATCACCTTGACCACCACTTCTTCACCGGTTTTCAGTTGCGCGGCATGCACCTGCGCCACCGAGGCCGAGGCCAGCGGCTCGACATCGAAGCGGCTGAACACGTCGCTGATTTTCTTGCCCAGCTGTTCTTCGATCAGCTTGACCGACACCTGCGAATCGAACGGCGGCACGCGGTCCTGCAACAGCATCAGCTCATCGGCGATGTCTTCTGGCAGCAGGTCGCGACGGGTGGACAGGATCTGCCCGAACTTGATGAAAATCGGCCCCAGGTCCTGCAACGCCAGACGCAAGCGCGCGCCACGGCTCAGGTCCAGGGTCTTGCGCGGGAACCAGCGCCACGGCAACGCGTAACGCAGTGCCCGCAGGAACCAGGGCAGCGGCAGGGCGAACAGCAGGTCATCGAGGCGGTAGCGGATCACGACGCGCTGGATGCGCAACAAACGGCGGACGGCAAGCAGCTTCATGCGTTATCGCTTGGGTCGAGGGATCGGGAAAGGCGCTCGAAACGCGCCTCGAGACGTTCAAGATCGAGTTTGATCTGGTCCAGTTCACTGAATCGGGCTTCGGCTTCGCGCTGACCGACAAGGGTGCGCGATTCTTCGGCCAGGTATTCGCCCAGGTTCTGGCCCAGGCTGGCAAAGCCTTGCTGATACCAGCGGGCGCGACTGCGCAGGTGACCGCCGACCAGTTGCGTGGCCACGGGGCCCAGCCAGCGCGAGAGTTCGTACTCCCAGTCCAGTTCGAGGTCCTGAAGGATCGCCGCCAGTTGCAGCAGCACACCGCTGTCGCCGTCGAGCTCGACTTCCGGGTTGTGCAGGACGGCAGTCTTGTCCTTGCTCATCGCCAGTTTCAACAGGCTCGAGGCCGGTGCACGCAACGTGCAGTCGGCGCCCGTTTCCCACTGGGAGGCGAGCATCAGGCCTTCGTCGCTGGGCAGGATGAACAGTTGCAGCGCCGGGCTGCGGCAATCGACGGCAATCACCCGGCCGCTCAAATGCGCCAGCCGCGGCAGCGCCGTGCTGTCGAGACGCAGCACCCGGTTCAGGCCGAGTTCAACGCTGGCAAGCAGGCCGGCGAGCAGCATCAGGGCTTGATGCCACGGTGCAGGGCAACGATGCCTGCGGTCATGTTGTGATAGGTCACGCGGTCGAAACCGGCCTCGACCATCATCGACTTCAGGGTTTCCTGGTTCGGGTGCATGCGGATCGATTCGGCCAGGTAGCGATAGCTTTCCGAGTCGTTGGTGATCAGCTTGCCCATCAGCGGCATGAAGGCGAACGAGTAGGCGTCGTAGGCCTTGGACATCAGCGCGTTGGTCGGCTTGGAGAATTCCAGCACCAGCAAACGGCCACCCGGCTTGAGCACGCGCAGCATCGAGCGCAGGGCATCTTCCTTGTGGGTCACGTTGCGCAGGCCGAAGGCGATGGTCACGCAGTCGAAATGGTTATCCGGGAACGGCAGTTTCTCCGCATCGGCCTGGACGAATTCGACGTTGCCGGCCACACCGAGGTCCAGCAGGCGGTCACGACCGACCTTGAGCATGGATTCGTTGATGTCGGCCAATACGACCTGGCCGGTCGGGCCGACCAGGTGCGAGAATTTTCTGGTCAGATCGCCTGTACCGCCGGCGATGTCCAGCACGCGGTTACCGGTGCGCACGCCCGACAATTCGATCGCGAAACGCTTCCACAGACGGTGCATGCCGCCCGACAGAAGGTCGTTCATCAGGTCGTACTTGGCGGCTACCGAGTGGAAAACCTCAGCGACTTTTTCCGCTTTCTGGCTTTCCGGAACGTTTTTGAAGCCGAAGTGTGTGGTGGGTTCGGCATCGCTGCCTTTGCGCTGATCAGTCATATCGCTGTCACCAAAAGAGAATGCGCGACATTCTAATCCCCAAGGCATGCTTTGTCTTGGCAAGGCTGAAGGTAAGATGCGCAACCATCGGGACGTTTTGACGCAGCAGAGGTCAAGATGCCTCGGGAAAGCATCCATAAAGCAGGAGTCATTTGATGGCCCGTATTAGTGTTGAACGTGCCCATGGCCTGGGTAAGGAAGCGGCTCGCGAGAAGGCCGACAAGCTGGCGCAGAAACTTGCGGATCAGTATGGCCTGGAGCCGCAGTGGTCCGGCGATACCCTGAACCTCAAACGCCCGGGTGTGAAGGGTGCGGTGCATGTCGCCGAGGATTCGATTCGTGTCGAAGTGGAACTGGGCCTGATGATGTCGGCCATGAGCGGCATGATCAAAGCGGAAATAGAAAAGGCGCTGGACAAGGTCCTGGTCTGATTTTCTGGTTGAAATGAGATCACCTGTGGGAGCGAGCTTGCTCGCGAAGGCGTCAGGTCAGTCAATATCAAAGTTGAATGACAGATCGCTTTCGCGAGCAAGCCCGCTCCCACATTCAGTTTGCGGTGCTCTCAAAGGTTTATGTCAGTTGTTAGGGTGCCGTTTCTAATTTTTCTCCCTACTTTGTGCCAGAGCCCGACACTTATCCGGGCAGTTCCTCAAACCTTCTGCGCGTGAGGTGCACCATGGCCAAAGCTATTTTGAAGAAAAAAACTGACGCATCGAGCGGCACGCTGAGCGACGTCAAATCCTATGCCCGCAAGATCTGGCTGGCAGGCCTGGGTGCCTACACCAAGGTCGGCCAAGAGGGCAGCGAATACTTTCAAGAGCTGATCAAGGCTGGTCAGGTTGTTGAAAAGAAAGGCAAAAAAGTAGTCGCGGAGAAACTTGAAGCGGCGAATGCCGAGATCGATGAAGCCAAGAGTGAAGTGAGCACTTTCAAAGGCAAGGTCGAAGTTCAACTCGACAAGGTCGAGAAGGCGTTCGACACGCGTGTCGCAAGTGCCTTGAATCGTATCGGCATTCCGTCTAAACATGACGTTGAGACACTCTCTGCTAAGCTCGATGAGCTGACGGCATTGCTCGAACGTGTCGCGCGTAAATCTTAAGGAGAACGGGATGGCTGGCAAAAAGAATACTGAAAAAGAAGGCAGCTCGTGGATCGGGAAAGTCGAAGACTACTCCCGCAAAATCTGGCTGGCTGGCTTAGGCGTGTACTCGAAGATCGACACTGACGGCAGCAAGCTCTTCGATGCATTGGTAAAGGACGGCGAGAAAGCCGAGAAGCTGACCAAGAGCGCTGTTGGCAAAACTGTCGACGCCGCCAAGGACTCTGCTTCTTCGGCCAAATCGCGCATCAGCGGCGTGAAAGATCGTGCACTGGGCAAGTGGGACGAGCTGGAAGGGGCTTTCGACAAGCGCCTGAACAGCGCCATTTCGCGTTTGGGCGTGCCGAGCCGCAACGAAGTCAAAGCACTGCACAGCAAGGTCGATACCCTGACCAAGCAAATCGAAAAACTGACCGGTGCCAAGGTTGCGCCTGTTGCGGCGAAAACCGCGGCGGCCAAGCCTGCTGCGAAACCGGCCGCCAAAACTGCTGCCAAGCCACTGGCAAAAGCGGCAGCTAAACCTGCTGCCAAGCCGGCGGCTAAAACTGCAGCGGCCAAACCAGCCGCCGCCAAGGCCGCCGCCAAACCGGCCGTCGCCAAACCAGCGGCTAAACCGGCCGCCAAGCCTGCAGCAAAAACTGCAGCGGCCAAGCCAGCAGCCAAGCCTGCTGTTGCGAAAAAACCTGCAGTGAAGAAGCCGGCAGCTCCAAAAGCCGCCGCGCCAAAACCAGCAGTGGCAGCTGCCAAACCGGCAACCCCGGCAGCTCCGGTCAGCGCTTCGAACTCCGCGACCGCGCCAACCCCTGCTGTCACCCCGACTGCCGCGCCAACTCCATCGACGCCAACCAGTCAGTCCTGATTTTCAGGGCTCAAGAAAACGCCCGGCCTTCACAGGCCGGGCGTTTTTGTTTGTGCGAAATTTGAGGGCAACACAGACCCACTGTAGGAGCGAGCTTGCTCGCGATGGTATTGCAGGCGCTGAGTAGCGTCGGCTGTACCTTTTTCGCGAGCAAGCTCGCTCCTACAGGGTTAGTTGTGACCAGGGTTATTCGTGGTCCTCCAGATACTCCATCGCCATCTGTTCGGTGGCAGCCTTGATCGGCGCCAGCAAGTGTGGCGCGACCAGCATCATGATCTGGTAAACCACCAGCCGCACCTCGCCTTCGCGGTCGAGAATCCGCTGATAGTCCAGTGAAAACAGCAGGGTCATGGTGATCTGTTCCACCAGTTGCCCCAGTGCCTGGGTATCGCTGACCAGCAGCCCTTGCGCCTGCAGTCGCGCCAGCAGCGACGCCAGTGTGCGCTTGAGTGCATTGAGCAGGTTGCGAATGCCCTTGGCCAGTTTCGGCAGGCGCCCGGCGAGGTTCGACAGGTCCTGGAAAAGAAACCGGTAGTGGGACAGGCGTTCGACGATCAGGTGCAGGAACAGCCAGTAATCTTCGGGTGCCAGTTCGACATCGGCCGGTGGATCGAGCAAGGGGGCCAGTTCGCCCTGAAAGCGCTCGAACAGCCCGAGAATCAGCGGTTCCTTGCCGTGGAAGTGGTAGTAGAGGTTGCCCGGGCTGATGCCCATTTCATTGGCAACTTCCATGGTGGAGACATTCGGTTCGCCCTTTTGATTGAACAACTGCAGGGCACATTCGAGGATCCGGTCGCGGGTTTTCATCCAGTCTTCTTAATGATCGGGTCTTGCCACGGCCGGCATAGGCCGTGGCTCGTTGAACGTCAGCGCACGCGCACGTAAGTGCCGGGTGCTGCCTCCATCGGTGGGTAGTTCTGGTTGCCGAGCGCCATGTGGGTTTCCTTCTGCGCACCGGAGCGTTCCTGAATCCAGCCCAGCCATTGGGTCCACCAACTGCCGTCGACATGCTTGGCGTCGTAGTACCAGGCACGGGGGTCGCTGCTCAGTTTGCCGTTCTCGACGTAGTTGGCTTTCGGGTTGCTCGGCGGATTGAGGATGCTCTGTACATGACCGCTGTTGGACAGCACGAAGCGTCGCTCGCCACCGAGCAGCAGCGTAGAGCGATACACCGCATCCCATGGCGTGATGTGATCGTTGATGCCGGCGACGCTGAAGCTGTCGACGGTGACCTTCTGCAAATCGATCGGCGTGCCGCACACTTCCAGTCCGCCCGGGTGGGTCAGCGGGTTGTGCTTGAAGAAGTCCAGCAGGTCGCCATGCAGGGCGGCCGGCAGGCGCGTGTTGTCGTTGTTCCAGTAGAGAATGTCGAACGCCGGTGGCTCCTTGCCCAACAGGTAGTTGTTGACGAAGTAGCTCCAGATCAAATCGTTGGGACGCATCCAGGCGAAGACCTTGGCCATGTCGCGGCCGTCCAGTACACCCCGTTGATAGGAGCGACGCTTGGCAGCCTCCAGAGTCTGTTCGTCGGCGAACAGCGTAGCGGGGCTGTCCATCTGACTGTCGAGCAGGCTTACCAGATAAGTTGCGCTGGAGACCCTGCGCAGCTGCCGTTTGGCCTGCAAGTGGCCCTGCAGCGCGGCAATGGTCAGCCCGCCGGCGCAGGCGCCCATCAGGTTGACCTCGCGTGCGCCGGTGATCGCCCGGCACACATTCATGGCTTCTTCCACGGCTTCCACGTAGGTCGAGAGCCCCCATTCGCGGTGACGCACATCCGGGTTGCGCCAGCTGATCATGAAGGTTTGCAGACCGTTTTTCAGGGCGTACTGGACGAAGCTGTTGTGGGGGCTCAGGTCGAAAATGTAGTACTTGTTGATTTGCGGCGGAACCACCAGCAGGGGCTTGGAATACTGCTTTTCGCTCATCGGCTTGTACTGGATCAATTCCAGCAGTTCGTTGCGAAACACCACGGCACCGGTGGTGGTGGCGACTGTCTTGCCAACCTCGAACGCTTGCTTGGTGACTTGACGGGGCAGGCCATCGTTGTGCAGCAGGTCGTCCACTAAATGGCTGATGCCACGTACCAGGCTGCTGCCACCGGAATTGAACAGTTCCTTGACCGCCAGTGGATTGAGCAGGGTGTTGGATGGCGATACGGCGTCATTGAGCAAGGCGAAAGCGAAGTGGGCGCGGGCGCGGTCGTCCGGGCTCATGTTGCTCTCGTCGATCCAGCTCTTGACCTGTTTCTGCCAGCTCAGATAGGCCTGCAGGCTACGGCGATAAAACGGGTTGAGGCTCCATGCCGGGTCGGCGAAGCGAGTGTCCTGCGGGTTGGTCGGGTGCAGGGTCTCACCCAGCAGCACACGGCCAAGCTGACCGCCGAGTTTGAGGGCATGCCGGGCGCTGTGCAGCGGATTGCGCAAGCCATGGGCGGCCACACTGCGCAGGGTCGACACCAGATCCCGGCCGCGCAGGCCGGTAATCGCACTCTGTGCATTGATGAACGCGGCGGGAGTCGGTAAGGAATCCCTCGCTGGTTTCTCGCGCATGAGTCAACACTCCTTCGTCTTCAGGCTAAAAACAAATACACCGAACCAGAACACCATAGACGCTGTAACGGGTTGTTGCGCGGCGTGGCGTCCTGCCGACCGTTGATGCAGCGCTTTAGCCGCCCAATGGCGCCGGACGCGGGTGCATCACCGCGCGCTGGCGCTCCTCCTCCAGGAATTTCATGATGATCGGGGCCACCGCTTCGGCCCGGGTAATCAGGAACAGATGCCCGTCATCGATGATGTGCAACTGGGCGTTGGGAATCCGCCAGGCCAGCAGGCGCATGTTGATCAACGGAATCAGTGGATCATCGTCGCCGGCCAGTACCAGGGTCGGCTGGCGGATCTTGTGCAGCCAGTGAATGCTGGTCCAGCCGAGGCCGGCGAACAGCTGCCAGTAGTAACCGAGCTTGCCCGCTGAGCGCACCTTGGCCGCATGGCTCGCGGCCAGCGTCGGGTCGCGACGGAACGAGCCACCGTAGATCATCGGCGCAATGCGGATCACGTGGGACGGCTGGATGTAACGTCGCGGGCTGGCCATCATCCACAACACTTTCGGTTTGCCCGGCACCATCACCGCACCCGCCGCCGTCGCCGCCAGCACGAGTTTCTTGCAGCGCTCCGGATAGTCGTAAGCGAACTGTTGGGCCAGGGCGCCACCCCAGGACACGCCGATGACGTTGACCTGCCCGTAGTCGAGATAGTCGAGCATCCGCGCCGTGAGTTTCGCCAGGCTCGGAAAACGATATGGCCGGTTCGGCGTCGACGAACCACCGACACCGGGTACGTCGAAGCAGATGACTTCCAGGTCCGGATCCAGCGCCGCGACGAACGGGAACACCAGCTCCAGGTTGGCGCCAATGCCGTTGAAAATCAGCAGGGGCGTCAAGTGAGGCTTGCCGGGGCGTACCGCCGTGCGGAGCGTCTGGCCATCCAGATCGACGGTACGGAATATGAAGGGTTGCGGCATGCTTCTGGCCCTGTGGGTCGTTCTCTCGAATTCTTCCCCATCCCCTGTAGGAGCGAGCTTGCTCGCGATGAACTCAAGCGCAACGCGTTAATCCGGAAAGAACGCGTTATCGTTAACGTCCATCGCGAGCAAGCTCGCTCCTACAGGGGCGGGTGTGTCAGTTATCGCTCGTGTACATAAGTGCCCGGTGCAGCTTCGCCCGCCGGGTAGGCTTTGTTGCCCAGTTTCAGCGGAGCTTTTTTCAGGTTGCCCGAGCGCTGGGCCTGCCAGGTCTGCCAGTGCAGCCACCAGGAATCGGTGTGCTTGGTGGAGTTCTCTTGCCACTCCTCGGCAGTGGTCGCCATTTCGGTACTGGTCATGTAACGGGATTTCGGATTGCCCGGCGGGTTCAGGATGCTCTGGATATGCCCGCTGCTGGACAGCACGAATTCAACATTGCCGCCGAACAGTTGCGCCGACTTGTAGCAGGACTTCCACGGAGTGATGTGGTCGCTGGTGCCGGCCAGGGAAAAGATGTCGGCCGTCACCTGCTTCAGGTCAATGGCGGTGCCGCACACTTCCAGTGCATTCGGGCGAATCAATGGGTTGCTTTTGAACATTTCGATCAGATCGCCGTGGAACGCTGCCGGTAACCGTGTGGTGTCATTGTTCCAGAACAGGATGTCGAAAACCGGCGGTTCGTTGCCCAGCAGGTAGTTGTTGACCCAATAGTTCCAGATCAGATCGTTCGGACGCATCCAGGCGAAGACCTTGGCCATGTCCTTGCCTTCGAGTACTCCGGCCTGATACGAGTGGCGCTTGGCGGATTCGAGAGTCTGTTCGTCGACGAACAGCGCCACGTCACTGTCCAGGGTGGTGTCCAGTACGCTTACCAGCAGGGTGAGAGCATTAACCTTGCTCTCGCCGATCGCGGCGTAGTGGCCCAGCAGCGCGGTGCAGGTGATGCCACCGGAGCAGGCGCCAAGCATGTTCACGTCTTTGCTGCCGGTGATGGCGGTGACCACGTCGACCGCTTCCTTGAGCGCCTCGATGTAGGTCGACAGGCCCCACTCGCGCTGCTCCTTGGTCGGATTTCGCCAGCTGACGATGAAGGTCTGCACATTGCTGCGCAGGCAGAAGCGCGCCAGGCTCTTTTCAGGGCTCAGGTCGAACACATAGAACTTGTTGATCTGCGGCGGAACCACCAGCAATGGACGCTCGTAGACCTGTTCGGTGATCGGCTTGTACTGGATCAGTTCCAGCACATCGTTGCGGAACACCACCGCACCTTCGGTCACGCCGAGGGTTTTGCCGACCTCGAACGCACCCATGTTGACCTGGCTCGGCATGCCGCCGTTGTGCACCATGTCCTTGGCCAGATGCGAGAGACCATCGAGCAGGCTTTTACCGCCGGTTTCGAAGAAGCGCTTGACCGCTGCCGGATTGGCGGCGGTGTTGGTTGGAGCCATGGCTTCAGTCACAAGATTGATCACGAAGTGGCCACGGGCAACGTCTTTGGGCGAGAGGTTACTCTCATCGATCCAGTCGTGGAGTTCCTTGCGCCACGCCAGGTAGGTTTGCAGATAACGTTTGTAGAGCGGGTTCTGGCTCCAGGCCGGATCCGCGAAGCGACGGTCATCGCTGGTCGGTTGAAGCTCGGATTTGCCGAACAGCACGTTCTTGAGTTCAAGGCCGAAATGAGCGACATGCCTGGCGCTGTGCACCGGTTGTTTGATGGCCTGCCTGAGCACCATTCGAGCAGAACCCAGTAGATCTTTTCCACGCAGCCCAACGACAGGATTCAGTCCCAAGGTGTTTTCCGAGGCCTGATACTTCAAGTCATCGTTATTCTTGTTACTCATCTACGACGCTCCATTGTCCTGAGACGAGTACCGGGGTCCTGCTGTGTAGTCACACAGCCAATGCCAGGTACTACTGCTCGGGTGACCGTTAATTCTGCATCGCTGCTTTTTAATTCACAGAGAGCACTGCAGGGAACTTGCCAGTTCCATTGGTTACCCGAGTTTAATTTTTTTCGCAAGCAGGCCAATGACTGACCTCGCGGCCAAGCATTCAAACAGATGAAATTAGAAAATGCCCTCTAAAGAGCAAGAGGCTCGGATTAGAGCATCAGCTTGACGACGGATTCGTTCGGGTCGCGGGTTTTTCCGGCGGCTTTCAGCTCGGCCAGATAGTCTTCCCAGAGTGCGTCATAACGTCGCGCCAGTTCGTAGAGATATTCCCAGGTGAACAGGCCGCTGTCGTGACCGTCATCGAAGGTCAGTTTCAGTGCGTACTGACCGGCCGGTTCCACTTTGGTCAGGCCTACGTTGATCTTGCCAAATTGCAGGATGGGTTTGCCGTGGCCCTGGACCTCGGCGGAAGGAGAATGCACGCGCAGGAACTCGGCGGGCAGGGTGTATTCCTCGCCGGACGCGTATTTCAGCGACAGGGTTTTCGAGGCTTTGTGCAGCTTGATGTCGGTGGGGAGTTGGGTCATGAACGCCGTTCCGTTTTGGATGGAACCCTGTAGGAGCGAGCTTGCTCGCGATGGTCGATCAGTTGCATCAATGTCGACTGACACACCATCGCGAGCAAGCTCGCTCCTACAAGTATGGCTTACAGGATATAACGGGACAGGTCTTCGTTCTGCGCCAATTCGCCCAGGTGGCTGTTGACGTAGTCGGCGTCGATCAGGATCACCTTGTCGTCATGGACACTGGCCAGGTCGCCGGCGCTGAACGACACCTCTTCAAGCAGGCGCTCAAGCAAGGTGTGCAGGCGACGGGCGCCGATGTTTTCGGTTTTCTCGTTGACCTGCCAGGCGATCTCGGCGATGCGCTTGATGCCGCTCGGCTGGAACTCGATGCCCAGGCCTTCGGTTTTCAGCAGTGCGCAGTATTGCTCGGTGAGCGAGGCGTGAGGCTCGCTGAGGATGCGTTCGAAATCTTCAGGGCTCAGGGCCTTGAGTTCGACACGAATCGGCAGACGGCCTTGCAGCTCGGGCACCAAGTCGCTCGGCTTGCTCAGGTGGAACGCACCGGAAGCAATGAACAGGATGTGGTCGGTCTTGACCATGCCCAGTTTGGTGTTGACGGTGCAGCCTTCGATCAGCGGCAGCAAGTCACGCTGCACGCCTTCGCGGGACACATCGACGCCACCGGAGTTGCCACGCTTGGCGACCTTGTCGATTTCGTCGATGAACACGATGCCGTGCTGCTCGACCGCTTCCAGGGCCTTGGCCTTCAACTCTTCATCGTTGACCAGGCGGCTGGCTTCTTCGTCACGCACCAGCTTGAGCGCTTCCTTGACCTTGAGTTTGCGGCTCTTGCGCTTGCCCTTGCCCATGTTGGCGAACAGGCTCTGCAACTGGTTGGTCATTTCTTCCATGCCCGGTGGCGCGGAGATATCGACGCCGGCCATTTCGGCGACTTCGATCTCGATCTCCTTGTCATCCAGCTGGCCTTCGCGCAGGCGCTTGCGGAACAGCTGGCGGGTGTTGGAGTCGGCAGTCGGGGCGTCGTCGTTGCTGAAACCCATGCGTGCCGGTGGCAGCAGGGCGTCGAGGATGCGCTCTTCGGCGGCATCTTCGGCGCGGTGGCGAACCTTGACGATTTCCTGTTCGCGCAGCAGCTTGATCGCGGCGTCGGCCAGGTCACGAATGATCGACTCGACATCGCGGCCGACATAGCCGACTTCGGTGAACTTGGTCGCTTCGACCTTGATAAATGGCGCATTGGCCAGTTTGGCCAGGCGACGGGCGATCTCGGTTTTACCGACACCGGTCGGGCCGATCATCAGGATGTTCTTTGGCGTGACTTCAACGCGCAGCTCTTCAGGTAGCTGCATGCGGCGCCAGCGGTTGCGCAGGGCAATGGCGACGGCGCGCTTGGCATCGTCCTGGCCGATGATGTGGCGGTTGAGTTCGTGGACGATTTCACGGGGAGTCATGGACATAATATTCAGTGGACCTCAAGCAAGAATGAGCCGTGGTGCGGTGGCTGCACGGACTTACTCGGCGCAGTCCTGCTCCTCAATGGTCTGGGTGTGGTTGGTGAATACGCAGATGTCGCCGGCGATGCCGAGAGCTGTTTCGACGATTTCCCGGGCTGACAGGTCGGTCTTTTTCAGCAGTGCGCTGGCGGCGGCCTGGGCGTAGGCGCCACCGGAACCCATGGCGATCAGGCCGTCTTCCGGTTCAACCACATCACCGTTGCCGGTGATGATCAGGGAGGCGTCTTTGTTGGCGACCGCAAGCATGGCTTCGAGACGGCTCAGGGAGCGGTCGGTGCGCCATTCTTTGGCGAGTTCGACAGCGGCGCGCACCAGGTGACCCTGGTGTTTTTCAAGCTGGCCTTCGAAACGTTCGAAGAGGGTAAAGGCGTCAGCGGTAGCGCCGGCAAACCCGGCGATGACCTGGCCGTGGTACAGGCGACGAACTTTTTTCGCGTTGCCTTTCATCACGGTATTGCCGAGGGAAACCTGGCCGTCGCCGCCCATGACGACTTTGCCGTGGCGGCGAACTGAAACGATGGTGGTCAAGGGAAGAGTCTCCACGCAGCGGGGGCGAAAATGCCTTATGCCCATTCATATGGGGGTGGTGGAGTGGATTTCAACTGCGTAGCGGAAGAGGGGACGAGTGGTGCTCAGCGATGGTGACAGGTTGCCGCTGAAACAATTGTGGCGAGGGAGCTTGCTCCCGCTTGGCTGCGAAGCAGCCACAAACACAGTCTCCACGGTCTGTCTAGTGAACCGTGGTTGCAGGTTTTGGGAGTGCTGCGCACTCCAGCGGGAGCAAGCTCCCTCGCCACAAAAGCAGCTATTTGCTAGTCATTATTGATTTCAGCGGCTCTGGCGTTGTTGTAACAACAGATTGCTGAAGCCCGCGCCGGCCAGTTGTTTCTGGGCGGTGGTCAGTTGTTCGCGGTTGCTGAACGGACCGACCAGCACCCGATACCAGGTTTCGTCCTTCACCGTGCCGGACTCAACCGAGACAGCCTGACCCAGCAGGATGATCTGCGCCCGCACCTTGTCCGCATCGGTTTCTTTGCGGAACGAACCGGCCTGCAGGAAAAATTTCGTCACAGGCGCGGCCTTGACCGGTGGTGCTGGCGGAGGCGTGATCCCGGCCAGGGCTGCCTGGGCGCGAGCCGTGTCGATCTTCGCCGCTTCGGCCGGGGTGACCGGCGTTGTCGGGATGGCCGGCACTTGCGGCGTCGGCAGGGTTTTTTCCGGCACGGCATCCGGCGGCACGATGACTTCCGATTCCGGCAGCAAGGTGTAGAAGTCGTACTTCGGTTTCACCGGTTGCGTCGGGCTCGGCGGGGTCTTGTTGGCCTCGGCGATCTTGCTGGCTTTCTGCTGTTGCTGTTGCTCGACTTTTTCACGCTTGACCGTGTCGCTGCCCTTGCCCGGTTCCAGCTTCATCAGAAATACGATGAACGCGCCGACCGTCAGGCCGATGGCCATCCACAGCCAGCCCGGGATCGGTTGCTTTGCAGGAGCTTGGTAACGGCTGGCGCCACGCTTGGGTGCAGGTTTTTTCTTGGCAGCCAACTTACATACGCTCCAGAGTTTCCAGGCCCAAGAGTTCCAGGCCTTGCTTGAGGGTGCGCCCGGTCAGCGCGGCGAGGCGCAGGCGGCTCTGCATCTGTGCCGGGGTATCGGCGGCGAGGATCGGGCAGTTCTCGTAGAAGCTGGAGAACAGGCCGGCGACGTCGTACAGGTAAGTGCAGAGGATGTGCGGGGTGCCTTTTTCGGACACGTTGTTCAGGGTTTCGCCAAACTGCGCCAGTTTCGCTGCCAGCTCATGTTCATGCGCCGCTTCGAGGACGATTTGTCCTTCCACTTCGCTGAAGTCCTTGCCGAGTTTGCGGAACACGCCGGCCACGCGGGTGTAGGCGTACAGCAGGTACGGCGCGGTGTTGCCTTCGAAGTTGAGCATCAGGTCGAAGTTGAAGCTGTAGTCGCTGGTGCGGTGCTTGGACAGGTCGGCGTATTTCACCGCGCCGATGCCCACCACCTTGGCGATGTTGCGCAGCTCGGCTTCGGCCAGCTCCGGGTTCTTGTCCTTGACCAGCGTGTAGGCGCGCTCCTGGGCTTCGGTCAGCAGGTCGATCAGCTTCACGGTGCCGCCATCACGGGTCTTGAACGGACGGCCGTCAGCGCCGTTCATGGTGCCGAAGCCCATGTGTTCCATTTCCATCGGATGGGTCACGAAGCCAGCCTTGCGCGCTACGGCGAACACTTGCTGGAAGTGCAGGGCCTGACGCTGGTCAACGAAGTACAGCGCGCGATCGGCCTTGAGCTTGCCGCTGCGGTAGCGCACGGCGGCCAAGTCGGTGGTGGCGTAGAGGTAGCCGCCGTCAGCCTTGACGATGATTACCGGCAGCGGGTCGCCATCGGCGTTCTTGAACTCGTCGAGGAACACGCACTGGGCGCCGTTGCTCTCGACCAGCATGCCCGCCGCCTTCAAGTCGTTGACCACGTTGATCAGGTCGTCGTTGTAGGCGCTTTCGCCCATCACGTCGGCCATGGTCAGTTTGACGTTGAGCAGTTCGTAGATCTTCTGGCAGTGGGACAGCGAGATGTCCTTGAACTTGGTCCACAGTGCCAGGCACTCGGCATCGCCGGCCTGCAGCTTGACCACCAGGCCGCGGGCGCGGTCGGCGAACTCTGCGGACTCGTCGAAGCGTTGCTTGGCGGCGCGGTAGAAGTTCTCCAGGTCCGACAGCTCGTCGCTGGTGATCGGGTTTTCCTGCAGATAAGCCATCAGCATGCCGAACTGGGTGCCCCAGTCGCCGACGTGGTTCTGACGGATAACGGTGTCACCGAGGAATTCCAGCACGCGGGCCACGCCGTCGCCGATGATGGTCGAGCGCAGGTGGCCGACGTGCATCTCTTTGGCCAGGTTCGGTGCCGACAGGTCAACCACAGTGCGCTGCAGTGGGCCGGTTTTGCGTACGCCGATGTTGGCGTCGGCCAGGGCCGCGTCCAGGCGCGAAGCCAGGGCATCGGTGTTCTGGAAGAAGTTCAGGAAGCCAGGGCCGGCGATTTCGGTCTTGGAGATGTTTTCGTCAGCCGGCAGCGCGGCAATGATTTTTTCCGCCAGGTCACGCGGCTTCATGCCCGCAGGCTTGGCCAGCATCATCGCGATGTTGCTGGCGAAATCGCCGTTCTTCTTGTCGCGGGAGTTTTCCACCTGGATCGCCGGCGACAGGCCTTCAGGCAACACACCTTCGTTGACGAGTTGGGTGATGGCTTGTTGGATCAGCTGGCGAATGGTGTCTTTCATGGTCTTCTCTTTCGACCGCAGGCGCGGCGGCGCATCATGCGCTGGTGGAAAAACTGGGCATTATCCGTTGCGAAGACGGGCTTGCCAACCTTAGCAGGCAGGATGTGGATGTGTGGTGACAATTTGACCGCAATCGCGAGCAAGCTCGCTCCCACAGGTTTTGTGGTGGACACAAATTGTATTTCCACTGAAAAGCCATTGTGGGAGCGAGCTTGCTCGCGATTACGGTTTTGAAATCAATACAAATCCACAGGATCAACATCCAGCGACCAGCGCACCGCCCGCCCGCTCGGCATCTGCTCCAGCACCAACAACCAGCTGGCAAGCAATCGATGCAACGGTGCCCGGGCCGTAGCCTGCAACAACAACTGCGCACGATAGCGCCCGGCCCGGCGCTCCATCGGCGCCGGCACCGGTCCCAGCAATTCGATGCCGGTCAGATTCTGCTCGGCCAGCAAACGTTCGGCCTCGCTGCACGCCTCATCGAGGAAACCTTCGGCCTGGCCCGGTTTGTGCGCCTCGGCCCGCAACAGCGCCAGGTGTGCAAACGGCGGCAGCCCGGCCGCACGACGTTCGCTCAAAGCCTGCTCGGCGAAGGCGAAGTAGCCTTGCTCGGTCAGTTGCACCAGCAGCGGATGGTCGGCCAGGTGCGTCTGGATAATCACTTTGCCCGGCTCTTCGGCGCGACCTGCGCGGCCGGCGACCTGGACGATCAACTGAGCCATGCGCTCGCTGGCGCGGAAGTCACCTGAGAACAGGCCGCCGTCGGCGTCGAGGATCGACACCAGTGTCACCCGTGGAAAGTGGTGACCTTTGGCAAGCATTTGCGTGCCGATCAAAATGCACGGCTGACCTTTTTGAATGGTCGCGAACAACTGGTTCATCGCGTCCTTGCGCGACGTGCTGTCGCGGTCGACCCGCAGTACCGGATAGTCCGGGAACAGGATCGCCAGGCGTTCCTCGGCCCGTTCGGTGCCGGCGCCGACGGGGCGCAAATCGACCTTGTTGCACTTCGGGCACTGGCGCGGCACGCGTTCGACGTAGCCGCAATGGTGGCAGCGCAACTCGCCGTGACGCTGATGCACGGTCATTCGCGCATCGCAGCGCTGGCACTCGGACATCCAGCCACAGTCATGGCACAGCAGGGTCGGGGCGAAGCCGCGGCGGTTGAGGAACACCAGGACTTGTTGCCCGGCGGCCAGGGTCTGGCCGATGGCTTGTTGCATGGGGCCGGAGATGCCGCTGTCCAGCGGGCGGCTTTTGACGTCCAGGCGCAGGAAGCGTGGCTGTTTGGCGCCGCCGGCGCGCTCATTCAGGCGCAGCAGCCCGTACCGGCCGGTGTAGGCGTTGTGCAGGCTTTCCAGCGAAGGGGTGGCGGAGCCGAGGACAATCGGGATGTTTTCCTGTCGCGCCCGCACCAGTGCCAGATCGCGGGCGTGGTAGCGCAAACCTTCCTGCTGTTTATAGGAGCCGTCGTGCTCTTCGTCGATGATGATCAGGCCGGGGTTTTTCATTGGCGTGAACAGGGCCGAGCGGGTGCCGATAATGATGTCGGCCTCACCGTCTCGGGCGGCCAGCCAGGCATCGAGGCGTTCGCGGTCATTGACCGCCGAATGGATCAACGCGATGCGGGCATTGAAACGCTGCTCGAAGCGCGCCAGGGTCTGCGGGCCGAGGTTGATTTCCGGGATCAACACCAGTGCCTGCTTGCCGGCCTCAAGGGTTTCGCGGATCAACTGCAAATAGACTTCGGTCTTGCCGCTGCCGGTGACGCCGGCCAGCAGGAATGCGTGGTAACTGTCGAAGCCGGCGCGAATTGCCTCATAGGCGGCACGTTGCTCCGGGTTCAGCGGCAGTTCCGGTTGCGCCAGCCAGTGTTCGTGGCGTACGCCCGGGGCGTGTCGGCGGACCTCGACCTGCACCAGTTCCTTGGCCAGCAGCAAATCCAGGCTGTCCTTGCTCAGCATCAGTTTGCTAAGCAGTTGATGGGCGACGCCGTGGGGATGCTGGGCCAGCGTGGCCAGGGCTTCGCGCTGGCGCGGGGCGCGGGCGATGCGCGGATCATCGAGGCTGGCGCCCGGCGCGGCGGACCAGAAGCGTTCCTGGCGCGCTTCGGCCAGCTCACCCTGGCGCAGCAGCACCGGCAGCGCCCAGCTCAAGGTGTCGCCGAGGCTGTGCTGATAATACTGGGACGTCCACAGGCACAGCTTGAACAGCGTGGGCGGCAGCGGTGGCGTGGCATCGAGCAGGGCCAGGGCCGGCTTGAGTTTCTCGGCCGGCACTTCGCTGGTGTTGGTGACTTCCACCAGGATCCCGATCATCTCGCGCCGGCCGAACGGCACCCGCAAGCGCATGCCGGGGTGCAACTGGGCGCGCAGGACGCCGGCCGGAGCACGGTAATCGAACAGGCGGCGCAGCGGCGAAGGCAGGGCGAGGCGCAGAATGGCGTCGGGCACGCGGGGATCTCGATCAGCGGAAGATAAAAGCGGGGTTGCATGTCCCCTGTGGGAGTGAGCTTGCTCGCGATAGCGTCGTGTCAGGCAACATATATGCTGACTGACACGCCCTCATCGCGAGCAAGCCCGCCCCCACAGGGACCGCGTATTGGGCCGGGAGCCTAGCAGACGGTCGGTCTCAGGGACAGCTTGCGTGAACGGGATTGTCTGGTAGAATCCGCGGCCTAATTACGTGCGGTATTCAACAATAGTGTTGGGTGGCGGCACGCTAGCCCGAGGAAAACACCATGAAAGCTGATATCCATCCAGAATACCCGGCAGTTGCTGTTACCTGCAGCTGCGGCAACAAGTTCGAAACCCGTTCGACCTTCGGCAAAGCCCTGGCGATCGACGTTTGCAACGAATGCCACCCGTTCTACACCGGTAAGCAGAAGACTCTGGACACCGGTGGTCGCGTTCAGAAGTTCGCCGACCGTTTCGGTGCTTTCGGCGCGAAAAAGGCCTAAGGCCGATCAACTTGGGAAGCCGCTGCGGTTTTTCCATGCTGATGAAAAAGGCGTCCCTTGCGGGCGCCTTTTTTATGTCCGCGATCTGGCTTTCCGCCGCCCAGGCCTTTTGCCCGGCCCCCGGCGATCTGGCCAAGGTTGCGGTGCAGCGAGTCGTGGATGGTGACACCCTGCGCTTGAGCGATGGTCGCAGCGTGCGCATGATCGGCTTGAACACACCGGAGCTGGGCAAGAAGGGCCGCTCCGACGAGCCGTTCGCCGTGGCGGCGCGCAAGCGACTCGAAGCCCTGGTGGCGGCGAGCGACGGGCAAGTCGGTTTGCTGCCAGGCAAAGAAAGCCAAGACCATTACGGCCGCACCCTGGCCCACGTCTACGGTGCCGATGGCGCCAACCTCGAAGCGCAAATGCTCGCCGAAGGCCTGGGTTTTCAAGTGGCCGTGGCACCGAATGTCGATCTGGTCGCCTGTCAGCAAGCGGCTGAGCGCAGTGCGCGTCAGGCCGGGCTCGGGTTATGGCGCCAGTCACCTATACTGAAAGCGGAGCAGATCACTAACTCCGGTTTTGCCGTGCTCAGCGGTCGTGTGAGCAAGGTGCAGCGTAATCGCGGCGGGGTTTGGATCGAGTTGCAGGATTCGGTTGTATTACGCGTTGCACCCAATCTGCTGGCGCGTTTCGATGTGAATTCGCTGGAAAGTCTCGCGGGCAAGCAAGTCGAGGCGCGCGGCTGGGTGCTGGATCGCTCGCGCAAAGGTGGTCTCAAGGAGGGGCAGGCGCGCTGGATGTTACCCTTGACTGATCCGGCGATGCTCCAAGTTGCGCAGTGATAAAAAATTGTAGACATTTTTTCTTTCGATTGTGAACAGTCTATCCCTTATGTTCCGTGGCTCTTGGCCCAAAGTCGTAGGGCAAGGCGCTTGACAGGGGTGACCGGTCAGTCTTGTGGGGACTTTGCGAGGCGCGTATCCTCGCTGACCAGTCTGTCCAACAGTAAAAGCGGAATGCCAAAATGTCTGATCTGAAAACTGCCGCTCTCGAATATCATGCCAATCCTCGTCCAGGGAAGCTGAGTGTCGAGCTCACCAAGGCCACTGCTACCGCTCGCGACCTGTCGCTGGCCTACAGCCCGGGCGTAGCCGAACCAGTACGCGAGATCGCCCGCGATCCTGAACTGGCCTACAAGTACACCGGCAAAGGCAACCTGGTTGCAGTCATTTCCGATGGCACCGCGATTCTCGGCCTGGGTAACCTCGGCCCATTGGCTTCCAAGCCAGTGATGGAAGGTAAAGGCGTACTGTTCAAGCGCTTCGCCGGCATCGACGTTTTCGACATCGAAGTCGACTCCGAAAGCCCGCAAGCCTTCATCGACACCGTCAAGCGCATCTCCATCACCTTCGGTGGCATCAACCTGGAAGACATCAAGGCACCCGAGTGCTTTGAAATCGAACGCGCTCTGATCGAGCAATGCGATATTCCGGTATTCCATGATGACCAGCACGGCACCGCGATCGTGACGGCCGCCGGCATGATCAACGCCCTGGAAATCGCTGGCAAAACCCTGCCGGAAGCCAAGATCGTCTGCCTGGGTGCCGGTGCTGCTGCCATCTCCTGCATGAAGTTGCTGGTGAGCATGGGCGCCAACATCGAAAACATCTACATGGTCGACCGTACCGGCGTGATCCACTCCGGTCGTGACGACCTGAACCAGTACAAGGCTGTGTTCGCTCATGCGACCGACAAGCGCACCCTGGCTGACGCCCTGCAAGGCGCTGACGTGTTCGTAGGCCTGTCCGGCCCGAACCTGCTGAGCCCTGAAGGCCTGCTGTCCATGGCGGCCAACCCGATCGTGTTCGCGTGCTCCAACCCTGATCCGGAAATCTCCCCGGAGCTGGCACACGCCACCCGTAGCGACGTGATCATGGCCACCGGTCGTTCCGACTACCCGAACCAGGTCAACAACGTACTGGGCTTCCCGTTCATCTTCCGTGGTGCCCTGGACGTTCGCGCCAAGCGCATCAACGAAGAAATGAAAGTGGCTGCGGCCAACGCCCTGCGTGAACTGGCCAAGCTGCCAGTGCCTCAGGAAGTGTGCGACGCCTACGGCGGCATCAAGCTGGAGTTCGGCCGTGAGTACATCATTCCGAAGCCAATGGATGCCCGTCTGATCACCCTGATCTCCGATGCCGTGGCTAAAGCCGCCATCGAGACCGGTGTGGCGACCCTGCCGTATCCGAAGAACTACCCGCTGAAAAGCGTGGATGACGTGTTCAACGGCTAAGCTGTTGTAGCGTTCAACCGAAAACCCCGGCTCTTGATTGTGCCGGGGTTTTTTTATGCCTGTGGTTTTTGTGGTGTCTGTGACGACCTCTTCGCGAGCAAGCCCGCTCCCACATTGGAACGCATTCTCCTGTGGGAGCGGGCTTGCTCGCGAAGAGGCCGGACCCATCAATGCAAAACTGGCAGGCAATAAAAAGCCCCGCATTTCTCTCGAAGGCGGGGCTTTTCATCATTGCTGCAATCAGAACAAATCGATCGGCGCCGCTTCATCCGCCGGCAGCGGGCTACCCGGTACATTGCCGTTGCCCAGTTCGTTGACCGACGGGGGCGTGTCTTCAGCCTTGAACAGCTCGAAATAGGCGCCAGGCGTGCCCGGGCTGGCTGCGCGCCCGCTGACCGGGTCGACTCGAAGGCTCAGGATGCCTTCCGGCTCTGGCTGCGTGTGCGGCGGTTTGCCTTTGAGCGCAGCGCCCATGTAGTTCATCCAGATCGGCAGCGCGACGGTGCCGCCGAATTCCTTGCGGCCCAGGCTTTCCGGCTGATCGAAACCGGTCCACACGGTCGTCACGTAATCGGCGTTGTAACCGGAGAACCAGGCGTCCTTCGATTCGTTGGTCGTGCCGGTCTTGCCGGCAATGTCAGGGCGGCCCAGGGCCAGCGCGCGGCGACCGGTGCCGAGCTTGATCACGTCCTCAAGCATACTGTTGAGAATGAAGGTGGTACGTCCGTCGACGATGCGTTCGGCCACGGCCGGAGCTTGTGGCGCCGGCGTGGTGCCCGGGGCTTCACCCGGCGTCACGTTGACCGTGAAGGCCTCGGCGACCGGTGCAGCAATGCCGTCACTCGCTGCGCCACCCTTGGGCACGCTTGGCGGGTTGGCGACGAACAGCGTGTCGCCGTTGCGGCTTTCGATCTTGTCGATGATGTACGGGGTGATCTTGTAGCCGCCGTTGGCGAAGGTGCTCCAGCCGGTGGCGATTTCCATTGGCGTCAGGGTCGCGGTGCCCAGCGCCAGGGACAGGTTGGGTGGCAGGTCCTGTTTGTTGAAGCCGAAGCGAGTGATGTAGTCGATGGTCTTGCCTACGCCCATCGCTTGCAGCAAGCGGATCGACACCAGGTTGCGCGACTTGTACAGCGCTTCACGCAGGCGAATCGGGCCGAGGAAGGTGTTGGTGTCGTTCTTTGGACGCCAGACCTTGTCCAGGTACTCGTCGACGAACACGATCGGCGCGTCGTTCACCAGGCTGGAGGCGGTGTAGCCGCTATCCAGTGCGGCGGCGTAGACAAACGGCTTGAAGCTCGAGCCCGGCTGGCGCTTGGCCTGCAATGCGCGATTGTAGTTGCTCTGCTCGAAGGCGAAACCGCCGACCAGCGCACGAATAGCACCGTTCTGTGGGTCCAGGGACACCAGCGCGCCCTGGGCCTGCGGGATCTGGCTGAACTTCAGCGAATTGTCCGGCTGACGCTGCACGCGAATCAGATCGCCGACCTGGGCCACGTCCGATGGTTGTTTCGGATTGGCACCCAGGCTGTTGGTATTCAGGAACGGCCGGGCCCACTTCATGGTGTCCCAGCTCACGTGTTCCTGGCCGGTGCGAGTCAGCACTTGCAGGCCGTTCTTGTCGACCTGGGTCACGATGGCCGGTTCCAGGCTGCTGATGGTGCGTTGTTTGGTCAGCTCGATTGCCCAGGCTTCGCGAGTCTTGCCCGGCAGCCGCGACTCGGGGCCGCGATAGCCGTGGCGCTGATCGTAGGTCATAAGGCCTTCGTGGACCGCGGTGTTGGCCAGTTCCTGGAGGTCGCTCGGTACGGTGGTGGTGACGCGGAAGCCTTCGGTATAGGCGTCGCTGCCATAACGTCCGACCATTTCGGCACGGGCCATTTCGGCGATGTACGGGGCGTTCACTTCCGGGGTCGGCACGTGATAGCTGGCGTTCAGCGGTTCGTTGATCGCCGCGGTGTAATCGGCCTCGGTGATTTTGCCGAGCTTGTACATGCGCCCCAGGATCCAGTCG
Source organism: Pseudomonas sp. Pseusp10 (assembly GCF_059492225.1). Taxonomy (NCBI): domain Bacteria; kingdom Pseudomonadati; phylum Pseudomonadota; class Gammaproteobacteria; order Pseudomonadales; family Pseudomonadaceae; genus Pseudomonas; species Pseudomonas sp. Pseusp10. Next base: position 1,025,109 of record NZ_CP168528.1, read on the forward strand.
CGACGCTCCTTGCTGCGCGCCGGGTTGGCCAGCGGGTTGAAGCGCGACGGTGCCTTGGGCAGGCCGGCAATCATCGCCATCTGCGCCAGGCTGACATCGCGGATCGACTTGCCGTAATACACCTGTGCCGCCGCCTCGATGCCGTACGCACGGTTACCCAGGTAGATCTTGTTGACGTACAGCTCGAGGATCTCGTCCTTGGTCAGCTGCCGTTCGATCTGCAGGGCCAGGAGAATTTCGGTGGTTTTGCGCGAGAAGCTGCGTTCGCTGCTCAGGAAGAAGTTCTTCGCCACCTGCATGGTGATGGTGCTGCCGCCGGACTGGATGTGTCCACTTTTGACCAGCTGGGTCGCGGCACGCATCAGGCTGCTCGGATCGACGCCGTAGTGGTTGGCGAAATTATCGTCTTCAGCACTTAGTAACGCATTGATGAAATTGGGGGGAATGTCGGCGAAACGGATCGGCGTGCGGCGCATTTCGCCAAATTCTGCGATCAACTTGTTGTCGCTGCTGTAGACCCGCAATGGAATCTGCAACTGGATGCTTCTCAGCGCCTCCACGGACGGTAACCCGGGACTAAGGTAAAGGTACGCCCCGCTCAGACCCAGAAGGAGTCCGCAGAAAACCGCGACGAAGGACCAACCGAAAAACTTCAGCAGACGAATCAAGGCTTTTGGACATCCAGGGCAAAAATGAATTGGGCAACAGGGTTCAGGCTAAATGAGAACGACCCGCGCTTGAGCAAATGCGGACAAAAAACGCTGGGCATTATAAGCATTTTTCTGATCGGGAGCGTGGTCGGCGCTGCTGTCAAGACGGGTGGATTGAACGCAATGGACATTGCAGAGTCCGTAACTCACGGAAAGTCATAGGGAATTGGTCGTGCTAGGACTCTTCAACAAAAAATCCGATACGTTCCTGGGAATCGATATCAGCTCAACCTCGGTGAAGCTTCTGGAGTTGAGCCGTCAGGGCGAGCGCTACCGGGTCGAGGCTTATGCGGTCGAGCCGTTGCCGGTCGGCGCAGTGATCGAAAAGAACATCGCTGAGCTCGAAGGCGTGGGGCTGGCCCTCACTCGCGCACTGGCCAGGGCCAGAACCGGCCTCAAGAGCGTGGCCGTGGCCGTGGCAGGTTCGGCGGTGATCACCAAGACCATCGAGATGGATGCCGGTCTTTCCGAAGATGAGATGGAAAGCCAGCTGAAGATCGAGGCTGATCAGTACATTCCTTATCCCCTGGATGAAGTCGCGATCGACTTTGAAGTCCAGGGTACCTCCGTGCGCCATCCGGAGCGCGTCAACGTGCTGCTCGCCGCTTGTCGCAAGGAAAACGTCGAAGTCCGCGAGGCCGCCCTGGCCCTGGCTGGGCTGACCGCCCGGGTGGTCGATGTCGAGGCCTACGCGCTGGAGCGCTCATTCGGGTTGCTGGCCAGTCGGCTCGCGGTTTCCGGGGAACCTTTGACGGTCGCAGTGGTGGACATCGGCGCCACCATGACCACCCTGAGCGTGCTGCACAACGGAAGGATTATCTACACCCGTGAACAACTGTTCGGCGGCCGGCAGTTGTCCGAAGAAATCCAGCGTCGCTATGGCCTGACGCTGGAGCAGGCGGGGGTGGCGCAAAAGAAGGGCGGCCTGCCGGATGACTATGCCGGTGAGGTCTTGCAGCCATTTCGAGAGGCGCTGGTGCAGCAGGTGTCGCGTTCGTTGCAGTTCTTCTTTGCCTCCGGCCGGTACAGCGCCGTCGACCATGTCTTGCTGGCCGGTGGTACCGCGTCGATCCCGGGGCTGGACCGTTTGATCGAGCAGCAATTGGGCACGCCGACCCAGGTCGCGAATCCTTTTTCCGAAATGACTCTGGGCAGCAAGGTCAATGGTGTTGCCCTGGCGAGTGATGCCCCGGCGTTGATGATCGCCTGTGGTCTGGCCCTCAGGAGCTTCGACTGATGGCACGGATCAACCTTTTGCCCTGGCGCGAGGAACGGCGTGAAGTTCGCCGCAAGCGCTTCCTGCTGGTCCTGGTGGCCGCAATGGTGGGCACGATGGGCGCGGTGCTGGTCGCGAACCAGGCCATCAGCGGTGCCATCGACCGGCAAGTCGCCCGTAACGATTACATCGGCAAGCAAATCGCCGAGCTCGATGAGCAGATCACACAGATCAATGATCTCAAGGTGCGCCGTCAGCAACTGGTCGAGCGCATGCGCATCATCCAGGACCTGCAAGGCAATCGCCAAATCAGCGGGCGAATATTTGACCAGTTGGCGCGCGCACTGCCCGATGGCGTGTATTTCACCGAAGTGAAAATGACCGCAGAGACCTTGTCCATCACCGGTGCCGCGCAATCCAACAACCGTGTTTCAGACTTGATGCGCAACCTCGAGGCATCAGACTGGTTCGATGCGCCGAGCCTGACCGAAGTCAAGGCCACGGCGGTCGGTCAGGTCGGGCAGGCTAACGTCTTCCAGTTGACTGTTCGCCAGACTCAACCCGCAGCACCGGAGGGGGGGAAATGAGTCCAGCCGAATGGTTCGATGAGCTGCGCAAGATCGACATCAATGAGCTGGATACCAGCAACATGGGTTCCTGGCCGCCGGCGATCAAGTTTCTGGTGGTCGGGTTGCTCATGCTTCTGGTGCTGGCCCTGGGCTACAACTTTTCCACTCGCGACCTTGAGAGCCAGCTCGATCTCAAGCGCGAGGAAGAGTCGACGCTTAAGGAACAGTTCGCTGGCAAGGCCCGCATGGCGGCGAATCTGGATCTCTACACCCAGCAGTTGAAGGAGATGGAGAACTCCTTCGGCATGCTCTTGCGACAACTGCCCAGCGACACCGAAGTGCCCGGCTTGCTGGAAGACATCACTCGTACCGGTCCGGGCAGTGGCCTGGAGTTCAAAGAGATCAAGCTGCTGCCGGAGGTCGCCAAGCCGTTCTACATCGAACTGCCGATCCAGATCACGGTCACCGGGGGTTACCACGACCTGGGCAACTTCGTCAGTGGTGTGGCCGGGTTGCCGCGAATCGTCACCTTGCACGATTTCGACCTTGCCCCCGTCAGCCCCGAAGTTGGTCCGAAACTGCGCTTGAGCATCCTCGCCAAGACCTACCGCTACAACGACAAGGGGCAGCATCAATGAGGCCGGCACGTTGTTTTTCGGCAGTGGTGTTGCTGTCTGCCCTGTCCGGTTGTGGCGCAGGCGATGACTACGACGATCTGGACGCGTACATGAACGAAATGCAGCTGCGTGGGCCGGGCAGGATTGAACCAACGCCGGTATTCCGGTCATACCCGACATTCACTTACAACGCGGCGAATCTGCGCAGCCCGTTTTCGCCGCAGATCAGCGCTGATCTGGCGGCTCAGCGCAGGGGTTCACTTAACGTCAAACCCGACCCTGGTCGGGTCAGGCAATACCTCGAAGGATTCAACATCGAGCAGTTTGAAATGGTCGGCACCCTTTCCAATGCAACGGGCTCCTATGCCTTGCTGCGCGGGGCGGGTGGGGTCCATCGGTTGAAAGTCGGTGATTACCTGGGTCGTAACGACGGACGGATCGTTGCGATCAGTGGCTCGCAAGTCGATGTGGTTGAAATTGTCCCTGATGGTCAGGGCGCATGGCTGGAACGTCCCCGGACCATCCCTTTGAAAGAGCACTCATAGTGGAACTCGAATAATGAACAGGATTTTCTCCACCTTCGGCCTTTCGCTATGGATAGCGTTGTTGTCGCCGATGGTACAAGCGGCCAATCTCAAGGCGCTGGATGTCGCTGCGCTGCCGGGAGACCGTGTCGAGTTGAAGTTGTCGTTCGATGAGCCGCCCCCAGTGCCCCGCGGCTACACGACGGAGTCACCGGCCCGGATTGCGCTGGATTTTCCAGGTGTCGCCAGTCAGCTGGCCAGCAAAACTCGCGATCTCGGCAGCGGAAATGCCCGTAGTGCAACGGTGGTGGAGGTCCGGGACCGTACGCGATTGATCATCAACCTGACCCGACCGGCCTCGTACGACTCGCGAATCGAAGGCAACAATTTGCTGGTAGTTGTCGGGCGGGGTGTCAAGCCGTCGATATCCCGGCCGGCGGCCACGGCAATGCCGGTTCCGGCACGAGTCGCTACGACGGCAGGCAAGGCCATTCGGGGTGTGGATTTCCAACGGGGAACCCAGGGTGAAGGCAATGTGGTGATCGACTTGTCGGATCCATCGATTGCGCCCGACATACAAGAGCGCGAGGGCAAGATCATCGTTGGATTTGCCAAAACCCGATTGCCTGAGCCATTGCGCGTGCGTCTGGACGTGAAGGATTTCGCCACGCCAGTGCAGTTCGTCAATGCCAGCATGAGCGGTGATCGAGCCACCATCAGCATTGAGCCCGGCGGCACGTTCGATTACTCGACCTATCAGACCGACAGCAAGCTTACGGTCAGCGTACGCCCGGCGACGGTCGACGAGCTGCAAAAACGTAATGCCGGGCAACACGCCTACAGCGGCGAGAAGCTTTCGCTGAACTTCCAGGACATTGATGTGCGCTCGGTGCTGCAACTGATCGCCGATTTCACCAACCTCAATCTGGTGGCCAGCGACACGGTTCAGGGGGGAATTACCCTGCGCTTGCAGAACGTGCCGTGGGATCAGGCGCTGGATCTGGTGCTGAAAACCAAGGGGCTGGATAAGCGCAAGGTCGGTAATGTCCTGCTTGTTGCGCCAGCCGATGAAATTGCCGCCCGTGAGCGTCAGGAGCTGGAATCACAGAAGCAGATTGCCGATCTGGCGCCGCTGCGTCGGGAATTGTTGCAGGTGAATTACGCCAAGGCCGCGGACATCGCCAAACTCTTCCAGTCGGTGACCAGTGCTGAAGCGAAACCCGACGAACGGGGGTCGATCACCGTCGATGAGCGCACCAACAACATCATTGCCTACCAGACCCAGGAACGCCTCGACGAGCTGCGCAGAATCGTTACGCAACTGGATATTCCGGTGCGTCAGGTGATGATCGAGGCGCGAATCGTCGAAGCCAACGTCGACTACGACAAGAGTCTTGGCGTGCGTTGGGGCGGTTCGATACAGAACAGGGGCAACTGGAACACCTCCGGCGTCAGCAACGGGGTCAATGGGTCGTCGACCATTGGCACGCCCGGCAGTACCAGCACCAATTCACCGTTCGTCGACATGGGCGCGGTCAATAACACCTCGGGAATCGGCATCGCGTTCATCACCGATAACGTCCTGCTGGATCTGGAGCTGACAGCCATGGAGAAAACCGGCAACGGGGAAATCGTCTCGCAACCCAAGGTGGTCACGTCCGACAAGGAAACCGCGAAAATCCTCAAGGGCACCGAGATTCCCTATCAGGAAGCCAGTTCCAGTGGTGCGACTTCGGTGTCGTTCAAGGAGGCTTCGCTGTCGCTGGAGGTGACGCCGCAGATCACGCCGGACAACCGGATCATCATGGAGGTCAAGGTCACCAAGGACGAACCGGACTTCCTGAACAAGGTCCAGGATGTACCGCCCATCAAGAAAAACGAAGTCAACGCCAAGGTCCTGGTCAACGATGGCGAGACCATCGTCATTGGCGGCGTTTTCTCAAATACTCAGAGCAAGGTCGTAGATAAGGTGCCATTTCTTGGCGATGTGCCGTATCTTGGCCGCCTTTTCCGGCGTGATGTGATTTCGGAGAAAAAATCCGAGCTGTTGGTATTCCTCACTCCGCGTATCATGAATAACCAGGCGATTGCTGTGAGTCATTGATTCTGTGCGAAATTTGATTCTTGTTGGACCGATGGGCGCTGGAAAAAGCACCATCGGCCGGTTGCTGGCCAAAGAGCTGCGCTTGCCATTCAAAGATTCCGATAAGGAAATTGAATTGCGCACGGGCGCCAATATCCCTTGGATCTTCGATAAAGAAGGCGAACCGGGCTTTCGTGATCGCGAGCAGGCAATGATTGCCGAGTTGTGCGATTACGACGGAGTGGTGCTGGCGACAGGCGGGGGCGCGGTCATGCGCGAAGCCAATCGTCGGGCACTGCACGCCGGTGGGCGAGTGGTTTATTTGCATGCGTCAGTCGAGCAGCAGGTCGGCCGCACGGCCCGCGACCGCAATCGGCCACTGTTGCGTACCGCCGATCCGGCCAAGACCCTCAGGGATCTGTTGGCGATCCGCGATCCGCTTTATCGGGAAATTGCCGACCTGGTGGTCGAAACCGATGAGCGACCGCCACGAATGGTCGTGCTCGACATTCTAGAGCGCTTGCAGCAGCTACCGCCCCGTTAAAGCACCGCGCAAAATGCGCTATCCTCGGCGTCCCGCCATGACCGTTCAAGGTTGTGGCGGATGGCTACCGAACGGCGTCACACCAGCAGAGGTCGTGGATATTCGTAAACTCAGGGCAGGACGCCTGATTCATCTTCACTGTGGGGACACATGCAGACACTCAAGGTCGATCTAGGCGAGCGCAGCTACCCGATTCATATTGGCGAAGGTTTGTTGGATCAGCCTGAGCTGCTGGCCCCGCACATTCGCGGACGGCAAGTAGCGATCATTTCCAACGAGACTGTTGCGCCGCTCTATCTTGAGCGTCTGACCCGCAGCCTGACGCAGTTCTCGGTGATTTCCGTGGTACTGCCCGACGGCGAAGCCTTCAAGACCTGGGAAACCCTGCAACTGATTTTCGACGGCCTGCTTACCGCCCGGCATGACCGCCGCACCACGGTGATCGCCCTTGGCGGCGGCGTGATCGGTGACATGGCCGGCTTTGCGGCCGCCTGCTACCAGCGCGGCGTCGATTTCATCCAGGTGCCGACCACACTGCTGTCGCAGGTCGATTCTTCGGTGGGTGGCAAGACCGGCATCAACCATCCGCTGGGCAAAAACATGATCGGCGCCTTCTACCAGCCGAATGTCGTGCTGATCGATACCGCCAGCCTCAATACCCTGCCGGCCCGCGAGCTGTCCGCCGGGCTGGCTGAAGTCATCAAGTACGGGCTGATCTGTGATGAGCCGTTCCTGACCTGGCTCGAAGACAACGTCGATCGCCTGCGCAATCTGGACCAGCAAGCCCTGACCTACGCCATTGAGCGCTCCTGCGCGGCCAAGGCGGCGGTGGTCGGTGCCGACGAGAAAGAGACGGGTGTTCGTGCCACGTTGAACCTGGGCCACACTTTCGGCCACGCCATCGAAACCCACATGGGCTATGGTGTATGGCTTCATGGTGAGGCGGTGGCTGCTGGCACCGTAATGGCGCTGGAAATGTCCACGCGACTGGGCTGGATCAGCGAGCAGGAGCGCGATCGTGGCATTCGTCTGTTCCAGCGTGCGGGGTTGCCGGTCATTCCGCCAGAAGAGATGACAGAAGCCGATTTCCTCGAACACATGTCCATTGATAAAAAAGTGATCGACGGTCGTTTGCGCCTGGTGCTGCTGCGCCACATGGGTGAAGCGGTGGTGACCGACGATTATCCGAAAGAGGTTCTACAGGCCACGCTGGGGGCAGACTACCGCGCCCTGGCTCAGCTTAAAGGTTAATAAGAACACGATGACTAGTTTGCATGCCGACGAGGCTTTCCTCGGCCATTACCAGTTGAGTCATGACCCTTTTGCTCCACGGGTGCCTGGCTTCAAATTTTTCCCGGCCCAGCGCAAACCCGTGCTGGGACAACTGCATCATCTGGCCCGTTATAGCCAGTTGCTGCTGGTGGTAACCGGTCCCGAGGGCAGCGGCAAGACCCTGTTGCGTCAGGCCCTGGTCGCCAGCACCAACAAGCAATCGGTACAAAGCCTGGTGGTTTCTGCCCGAGGTGCCGGCGATGCGGCCGGGGTGTTGCGCCAGGTGGCCCAGGCGCTGAACGTCGGCCAGGCTGATGCCGACGCTATTCTGGCTCAAGTGGTGCAGCTTGCACTGACCGGGCAGGAAGTCTATCTGCTGGTCGATGACGCCGAACAACTCGACGAGTCCGCTCTTGAGGCGCTGATGATCCTGGCTGCCGGCGCGCCTGAAGGCCGCCCGCATGTATTCCTGTTCGGTGAATCCTCGCTGATTGCTCAGCTTGAGGCTTTGCATCTCGAGGAAGAGCGTTTCCATGTCATCGAACTGCAACCCTACACCGAGGAAGAAACCCGCGAATATCTGGAGCAGCGGCTCGAAGGCGCTGGCCGCGGTATCGAACTTTTCACCGCGGATCAGATCTCTGATATTCACGAAAGCTCCGAAGGTTGGCCTGGCAGCATCAATCAGGTCGCCCGCGATGCAATGATCGAAGCCATGATCGCCAGCCGCTCAGCGGTCAAGCGTCCAAAAATGGGGTTCAATATGCCGAAGAAACACGTATTGGCGATTTCCGCCGTGGTCGTGGTTGCGGTAGCTGCCGCCTGGTTGATGCCGGGTCGCAACAAGGCACCGACCACGGGTGCGCCGGCCAACGAACAGGCGCAGCTGCCGCTGGGTCAGGGGCAGCCAACAGCGAATGGTGGTGCTCCGGCCGTCGAATTCGCCGGCAACACGCAGCCGATGCCATTGCCGCTGGTCGGTAACTCGCAGCCGGTCATGCGCGGTCCACTGGCTGAAGCGGCGGGTGGCATCACCGAGGGTGACGATGGCGTGCCGGTTGAAGGCTCCAGCGCTACGCCGCCGACCGTTACCACCACGGCACCACCTGTGGGCGTTCCTGCCGGCCCTGCGCCGACGCCAGCCGCCAAGCCAACCCCGGCGCCGACTCAGGTCGCCACCGCCAAGCCAGCGCCTGCTCCAGTGGCCAAGCCTGCACCTGCGCCAGCCAAGCCAGCCGTTGCAGCGGCGGCCAAGCCTGCCGAGAAGGCTCCGGTGGCCAAGGCTGCTGGCGGCACCTGGTACGCCGGTCAGGCTCCGGGCAACTACGTGGTGCAAATCCTCGGCACCAGCTCCGAAACTGCCGCACAAAGCTTCGTCAAGGAGCAGGGCGGCGAGTACCGTTATTTCAAGAAAGTCCTCAATGGCAAGCCGCTCTACGTGATCACCTACGGCAACTTCGCCAATCGTGATGCAGCCGTTTCCGCCATCAAGGCCTTGCCAGCGAAGGTTCAGGCTGGTAAACCTTGGCCTCGCACTGTCGCCAGCGTCCAACAGGAACTGGCAACAACTCGCTGAAGATTCGGCGGCCTTACCCAGGCCGCCTCTCCAAGCACCTCAAAATTTCTACAAGTGCGCGCCGCCCTCCGGGCTGCGTGCCTTGTGGTGTCTGCGTCACAGTAGTCTTTGAGTCGTTGCGGTCAAAATTAAAAAAGTTTTGACTAGCACAGCAGATCGCTTTAAACCTTTCACAAATGCGACATAGATTTGCGACATTTCGTCGTCAAATTTGTGAGGCCAAGTGTCGGTGTGTACAATGACCTCCCTTTTGTCCCCGCAAAGCTGGCGTACGTTCGGCGCGGATGGCAAGTGGTTGAATTGAAAAGAAATTTGCCTCGATCAGAGGCAGCCTGGTGAGAAAGTGTCTATGAAAGCAGGTCTGTACCAACCAGATGAATTCAAGGATAACTGCGGTTTCGGCCTGATAGCCCATATGCAGGGCGAGCCCAGTCATACCCTTTTGCAAACGGCCATCGAGGCCCTGACCTGCATGACCCACCGCGGTGGGATTAATGCCGACGGCAAGACCGGTGACGGTTGCGGTCTGCTGATTCAAAAGCCGGACGTGTTCCTGCGAGCCATCGCCCAGGAAACCTTCGGCGTCGAAATGCCCAGGCAATACGCGGTGGGCATGGTCTTCTTCAACCAGGACCCGGTCAAAGCCGAAGCTGCTCGCGAGAACATGAATCGCGAGATCCTGGCCGCCGGCTTGCAGCTGGTCGGCTGGCGCAAAGTGCCGATCGACACCAGCGTCCTCGGCCGCCTGGCCCTTGAGCGCCTGCCGCAGATCGAGCAAGTGTTCATCGGCGGTGAAGGCCTGAGCGACCAGGACATGGCCGTCAAGCTGTTCACCTCCCGTCGTCGCTCGTCCGTGGCCAACGCCGCCGACACCGACCACTACGTCTGCAGCTTTTCGCACAAGACCATCATTTACAAAGGCCTGATGATGCCGGCGGACTTGACCGCCTTCTATCCAGACCTGAGCGATGAGCGCCTGCAAACTTCGATTTGCGTGTTCCACCAGCGCTTCTCCACCAACACCCTGCCGAAATGGCCGCTGGCTCAACCGTTCCGCTTCCTGGCGCACAACGGCGAGATCAACACCATCACCGGCAACCGCAACTGGGCCGTGGCCCGTCGCACCAAGTTCACCAACGATCTGATGGACCTGGAAGAGCTCGGCCCGCTGGTCAACCGCGTCGGTTCCGACTCCTCGAGCATGGACAACATGCTGGAGCTGATGGTCACCGGTGGCATCGACCTGTTCCGCGGCGTGCGGATGATCATTCCGCCAGCGTGGCAGAACGTCGAGACCATGGACCCGGACCTGCGCGCGTTCTACGAATACAACTCGATGCACATGGAACCGTGGGACGGCCCGGCCGGCGTGGTCATGACCGATGGTCGCTACGCGGTGTGCCTGCTCGACCGTAACGGTCTGCGTCCAGCGCGCTGGGTCACCACCAAGAACGGCTTCATCACCCTGGCTTCGGAAATCGGCGTCTGGAACTACCAGCCTGAAGACGTGATCGCCAAGGGCCGTGTGGGCCCGGGCCAGATCTTTGCCGTGGACACCGAAACCGGTCAGATCCTCGACACCGATGCGATCGACAACCGCCTGAAGTCCCGTCATCCGTACAAGCAATGGCTGCGCAAGAATGCCCTGCGCATCCAGGCGACCATGGAAGACAACGACCACGGTTCGGCGTTCTACGACGTCGATCAGCTCAAGCAATACATGAAGATGTACCAGGTCACGTTCGAAGAGCGCGACCAGGTGCTGCGTCCACTCGGCGAACAGGGCTACGAAGCCGTGGGCTCGATGGGCGACGATACGCCGATGGCCGTGCTGTCCCAGCGCGTGCGCACGCCGTACGACTATTTCCGCCAGCAGTTCGCGCAGGTCACCAACCCGCCGATCGACCCGCTGCGTGAAGCCATCGTCATGTCGCTGGAGATCTGCCTCGGTGCCGAGCGCAACATTTTCCAGGAGTCGCCGGAACACGCTTCGCGCGTGATCCTCAGCTCGCCGGTCATTTCCCCGGCCAAGTGGCGTTCGCTGATGAACCTCGATCGTCCGGGCTTCGAGCGCGCGATCATCGACCTCAACTACGACGAAAGCGTGGGCCTCGAAGCGGCCATCCGCAACGTCGCCGATCAGGCTGAAGAAGCCGTGCGTTCCGGTCGTACCCAGGTTGTGCTGAGTGACCGTCACATCGCCCCGGGCAAGCTGCCGATCCACGCTTCCCTGGCCACCGGCGCGGTGCACCACCGCCTGACCGAAAAAGGCCTGCGTTGCGATTCGAACATCCTGGTGGAAACCGCGACCGCTCGCGATCCGCATCACTTCGCCGTGTTGATCGGTTTCGGTGCTTCTGCCGTTTATCCGTTCCTGGCCTATGAAGTGCTCGGTGACCTGATCCGTACTGGCGAAGTGCTGGGCGACCTCTACGAGGTGTTCAAGAACTACCGTAAAGGCATCACCAAGGGCCTGCTGAAGATCCTGTCGAAGATGGGCATCTCGACCATTACTTCGTACCGTGGTGCGCAGTTGTTCGAGGCCATCGGCCTGTCCGAGGAAGTCTGCAACCTGAGCTTCCGTGGCGTGCCGAGCCGCATCAAGGGTGCGCGTTTCGTCGACATCGAAGCCGAGCAGAAAGCGCTGGCCACCGAAGCCTGGAGCCCGCGCAAGCCGATCCAGCAGGGTGGTTTGCTGAAGTTCGTCCACGGTGGCGAATATCACGCGTACAACCCGGACGTGGTCAACACCCTGCAGGCTGCTGTGCAGCAGGGCGACTACAGCAAGTTCAAGGAATACACGTCGCTGGTGGACAACCGCCCGGTGTCGATGATCCGCGACCTGCTGAAAGTCAAAACCCTCGACACTCCATTGGATATGAGCGAGATCGAACCGCTGGAATCGGTGCTCAAGCGCTTCGACTCCGCCGGTATCTCGCTGGGCGCCCTGTCACCGGAAGCTCACGAAGCCCTGGCCGAAGCCATGAACCGCCTCGGTGCGCGTTCCAACTCCGGTGAAGGCGGCGAAGACCCGGCGCGCTACGGCACCATCAAGAGTTCGAAAATCAAGCAGGTTGCGACCGGCCGTTTCGGTGTGACACCGGAATACCTGGTCAACGCCGAAGTCCTGCAGATCAAGGTCGCCCAAGGCGCCAAGCCGGGCGAGGGTGGTCAACTGCCGGGCGGTAAAGTGAACGGTCTGATCGCCAAGCTGCGTTATGCAGTGCCAGGCGTGACCCTGATTTCGCCACCGCCGCACCACGACATCTATTCCATCGAAGACTTGTCGCAGCTGATTTTCGACCTGAAACAGGTCAACCCGCAGGCGCTGGTCTCGGTGAAGCTGGTAGCAGAGGCGGGCGTCGGCACCATCGCCGCCGGTGTGGCCAAGGCCTATGCGGACCTGATCACCATCTCCGGTTACGACGGTGGCACCGGTGCATCGCCGCTGACCTCGATCAAATACGCGGGTGCTCCGTGGGAACTCGGCCTGGCCGAAACCCACCAGACCCTGCGCGGCAACGACCTGCGCGGCAAAGTCCGGGTACAAACCGACGGCGGCCTGAAAACCGGCCTCGACGTGATCAAGGCAGCGATCCTCGGCGCTGAAAGCTTCGGCTTCGGCACCGCACCAATGATCGCCCTGGGCTGCAAATACCTGCGCATCTGCCACCTGAACAACTGCGCCACCGGCGTCGCGACTCAGAACGAGAAGCTGCGCAAGGATCACTACATCGGTACCGTCGACATGGTGGTGAATTTCTTCACCTACGTTGCCGAAGAAACCCGTGAGTGGCTGGCCAAGCTGGGCGTGCGCTCCCTCGAAGAGCTGATCGGCCGTACCGATCTGCTGGAAGTCCTCGAAGGCCAGACCGCCAAGCAACATCACCTGGACCTGACCCCGTTGCTGGGCAGCGACCACGTGCCGGCGGACAAGCCGCAGTTCTGTGGTGTGGAGCGCAACCCGCCGTTCGACAAGGGCCTGCTGGCCGAGAAAATGGTCACCATGGCCACCTCGGCGATCAATGACCTGAGCGGTGCCGAGTTCGACCTGGAAATCTGCAACTGCGACCGTTCCATCGGCGCACGGATCTCCGGCGAAATCGCGCGCAAGCACGGCAACCAGGGCATGGCCAACGCGCCAATCACCTTCCGCTTCAAGGGCACGGCCGGCCAGAGTTTCGGTGTGTGGAACGCCGGCGGCCTGAACATGTACCTGGAAGGCGACGCCAACGACTACGTCGGCAAGGGCATGACCGGCGGCAAGCTGGTAATCGTGCCGCCGAAAGGCAGCGTCTACCGCACTCAGGACAGTGCCATCATCGGCAACACCTGCCTGTACGGCGCCACCGGCGGCAAGCTGTTCGCCGCTGGTACCGCGGGCGAGCGTTTCGCCGTGCGTAACTCCGGTGCCCACACCGTGGTGGAAGGCACTGGCGATCACTGCTGCGAGTACATGACTGGTGGTTTCGTCTGCGTGTTGGGCAAGACCGGTTATAACTTCGGCTCTGGCATGACCGGTGGTTTCGCCTACGTGCTCGACCAGGACAACAGTTTCGTTGACCGGGTCAACCACGAACTGGTGGAAATCCAGCGGATCAGCGGCGAGGCGATGGAAGCCTACCGTAGCCACCTGCAACGCGTGCTGAACGAGTACGTCGAGGAGACCGACAGCGAGTGGGGTCGTGAACTCGCCGAGAACCTCGATGATTACGTGCGCCGTTTCTGGCTGGTCAAGCCCAAGGCTGCCAACCTGAAATCGTTGCTTTCCAGCACCCGTGCCAACCCGCAGTGATATGCGCCTGAAGAGTTTGATGAGGTTTTAAAATGGCTGAACGTCTGAATAATGACTTCCAGTTCATCGAGGTCGGGCGCAAGGATCCGAAGAAGAAACTGTTGCGTCAACGCAAGAAAGAGTTCGTGGAAATCTACGAACCCTTCAAACCCCAGCAGTCGGCCGACCAGGCCCACCGCTGCCTGGGTTGCGGTAACCCGTATTGCGAATGGAAGTGCCCGGTGCACAACTTCATTCCCAACTGGCTGAAACTGGTGGCCGAGGGCAACATCCTCCAGGCCGCCGAGCTGTCGCACCAGACCAACACCCTGCCGGAAGTCTGCGGCCGGGTGTGCCCGCAGGACCGTCTGTGCGAGGGTGCCTGCACCCTCAACGACGGCTTCGGCGCGGTGACCATCGGCTCGGTGGAGAAGTACATCACCGATACCGCGTTCGCCATGGGCTGGCGCCCGGACATGTCCAAGGTCAAGCCGACCGGCAAGCGTGTCGCGATCATCGGTGCAGGTCCCGCGGGCCTGGGCTGTGCCGACGTGCTGGTGCGCGGTGGCGTGACGCCGGTAGTGTTCGACAAGAACCCGGAAATCGGCGGTCTGCTGACCTTCGGCATCCCCGAGTTCAAGCTGGAAAAGACCGTGCTGAGCAATCGCCGCGAAGTCTTTAGCGGCATGGGTATCGAGTTCCGCCTCAACACCGAGGTGGGCAAGGACGTAACCATGGAGCAACTGCTCGAAGAATACGATGCCGTATTCATGGGCATGGGCACCTACACCTACATGAAGGGCGGCTTTGCCGGTGAAGACCTGCCGGGGGTGTACGACGCGCTGGACTTCCTGATCGCCAACGTCAACCGCAACCTGGGCTTTGAAAAGTCGCCGGAAGATTTCGTCGACATGAAAGGCAAGAAGGTTGTGGTGCTCGGTGGTGGCGACACGGCGATGGACTGCAACCGTACTTCGATCCGCCAGGGCGCCAAGTCGGTGACCTGCGCTTATCGTCGTGACGAAGCGAACATGCCGGGCTCGCGCAAAGAGGTGAAGAACGCCAAGGAAGAAGGCGTGAAATTCCTCTACAACCGCCAGCCGATCGCCATTGTCGGTGAAGACAAGGTGGAAGGCGTGAAGGTGGTCGAGACCCGTCTCGGCGAGCCGGACGCCCGTGGCCGTCGCAGCCCCGAGCCGATTCCGGGCTCCGAAGAGATCATCCCGGCCGACGCCGTGGTCATCGCTTTCGGTTTCCGCCCGAGCCCGGCGCCGTGGTTTGAACAGTTCGAGATCCAGACCGACAGCCAGGGCCGCGTGGTGGCTCCGGAACAAGGCCAGTACAAGCACCAGACCAGCAACCCGAAAATCTTCGCCGGTGGCGACATGGTGCGCGGCTCTGACCTGGTGGTAACAGCGATCTTCGAAGGCCGTAATGCGGCTGAAGGGATCCTGGATTACCTGGGCGTCTGACCCCCCAACCCAGAGCCAAATGCAATACCCCCTGTGGGAGCGAGCTTGCTCGCGATAGCGGTGGATCAGTCGACAGAAATGTTGAATGTGATGCCGCCATCGCGAGCAAGCCCGCTCCCACAGTTGTTTCTTGGTGTTGCTAAACTCTGTATTTCATTGCGACAAATTGACCCGATAGACAAAAGCCTCCGCTCTTGCCGTGCCTTTTGCGCCCGGCTCTGAGAAAATACCCGCACTTTTTTTCCGGATGCCGACATGACTGCCCTGAAGAACGACCGTTTCCTGCGCGCCCTGCTCAAGCAACCCGTAGACGTCACCCCTGTGTGGATGATGCGTCAGGCCGGTCGCTACCTGCCTGAATACCGCGCCAGCCGTGGCAAGGCCGGCGATTTCATGAGCCTGTGCATGAACCCGGCGTTCGCTTGCGAAGTCACGATGCAGCCGCTCGATCGCTATCCAGAACTGGATGCGGCGATCCTCTTCTCCGACATCCTGACCATCCCGGATGCCATGGGCCAGGGCCTGTACTTCGAAACCGGCGAAGGGCCGCGCTTCAAAAAAGTCGTCAGCACCCTGGCCGACATCGAAGCCTTGCCGATTCCTGATCCGCAGAAAGACCTGGGCTACGTGATGGACGCGGTCAGCACCATCCGCCGCGAGCTGAACGGCCGTGTGCCGCTGATCGGCTTCTCCGGCAGCCCGTGGACCCTGGCCACCTACATGGTCGAAGGCGGCTCGTCGAAAGACTTCCGCAAAACCAAGTCCATGCTCTACGACAACCCGCAAGCCATGCACCTGCTGCTGGATAAGCTCGCGCAGTCGGTCACCAGCTACCTCAATGGCCAGATCAAGGCCGGTGCACAAGCGGTGCAGATTTTCGACACCTGGGGCGGCAACCTGTCCGCCGCGGCGTACCAGGAATTCTCCCTGGCCTACATGCGCAAAATCGTCAGCGGCCTGATCCGCGAGCACGAAGGCCGCAAGGTGCCGGTGATCCTGTTTACCAAGAACGGCGGCCTGTGGCTGGAGAGCATTGCCGAGGCTGGCGCCGATGCGTTGGGCCTGGACTGGACCTGCGACATCGGCAACGCCCGCGCCCGTGTCGGCGACAAGGTCGCGCTGCAAGGCAACATGGACCCGACCGTACTTTACGCAAAACCGGAAGCCATCCGTGCAGAAGTCGGCCGCATCCTGGCCAGCTACGGCAAAGGCAGCGGCCACGTGTTCAACCTCGGCCATGGCATTACGCCGGAAGTCGATCCGGAACATGCTGGCGCGTTCCTGCGTGCGGTACATGAGCTGTCGGCGCAGTATCACGAGTGAGCGCGACCCGATAACAAAAAGCCCGGCATTTGCCGGGCTTTTTGTTTCTGAAGATCGTTTATTTTAAGCTTTCACATTCTTCAGCAGCGGCAACTTCGCCAGCTTCAACGCGATCAGCAGCGCAATCACCAGCAGCGCACCGATGAACAGCCCGATCCCGTTCCATCCGGCCAAGTGCCAGAACACGCCACCTGCCGTACCGGCAATGCTCGAACCGGCGTAGTAGCTGAACAGGTACAGCGACGACGCCTGCCCCTTGGCCTTGGTGGCGCGACGGCCGATCCAGCTGCTGGCCACCGAATGGGCACCGAAAAAGCCGAAGGTGAACACCAGCATGCCGATGATCACCAGCGGCAGCGGCGTGAACATCGTCAGGGCCAGGCCGGCGATCATCAGCGCAATGGTGCTCCAGAGCATTTTGCGTCGACCGAGTTTATCGGCCAGGGCGCCGATTTTCGCCGAGCTGTAGATGCCCGACAGGTACACCACCGAGAGCATTCCGACGAACGCCTGTTCCATGTGATAGGGCTCGGCCAGCAGGCGGTAGCCGATGTAGTTGAACAGCGTGACGAACGCGCCCATCAGCACAAAGGCTTCGAGGAACAGCAGCGGCAAACCGGCGTCGCGAAAGTGCATGGTGAAACCGTCGAGCAGGCTGCGCGGATGCAACGAGCGGGAGCGGAAATTGCGCGACTCGGGGAGGATTTTCCAGAACACCGCCGCCGCAATCAGGGCCAGACCCCCGATCACCAGCATTGCCGTGTGCCAGCTGACGAAGTCGATCAGCACCCCGGTAATCAGGCGCCCGCTCATCCCGCCAATCGCGTTGCCGCCGATATACAGGCCCATCGCCAGGCCGATGTGCTGCGGGTGAATCTCTTCGCTCAGGTAGGTCATGGCGACCGCCGCCAGCCCGCTCAATGACAGGCCCACCAACGCCCGCATCGCCAGCACCGTGTGCCAGCTCGGCAGCATCGCGCTGGCAATGGTGCACAGGGCCGCGGCGAACAGCGCGGCGACCATCACCGGTTTACGTCCGACACGGTCGGAGATGGGGCCGGTGATCAACAGGCCGAACGCGAGCATGCCGGTGGCCACCGAGAGGATCAGGCTGCTTTGCGCCGCGTTGATGGAATATTCGTGGGACAACAGCGGCATCATCGGTTGCACGCAGTACAGCAGGGCGAAGGTCGCAAAGCCGCCGCAGAACAGTGCCAGCACCGTGCGCATGAACGCCGGCGTGCCTTTTTCGATGTAGATCTCTGCCAGCTCAACGGCGATATCGTCCTGCGCTGCGGGGTGAACTTCATGGGCGAGTGGGGCGACAGCAGTTTTCACGGGGGACCTCGGAGGACGCAGCCGGTCAGGCAATGAAAAAAGCATATAGCTGGCTAATGATTCAATCCAATATATTGTTCGACCTGTTTGATAGCTTTTACGACCTAATGGGGTTTTCATGGAATTGCGTCATCTGCGCTACTTCATCGCCGTCGCCGAAGAACTGCACTTCGGCCGCGCCGCACAGGTGCTGGGCATCTCCCAGCCGCCGCTGAGCCAGCAGATCCAGGCACTGGAACAGGAAGTCGGCGCGCGGTTGTTCGAGCGTACCAATCGTCGGGTCGAGCTGAGCGAGGCCGGTCGGCTGTTCCTGGAAGAGGCGCGGCTGGTGCTGGCGCAGGTCGATAAAGCAGCGGATGTCGCGCGACGGGCGCAACTGGGTGAGTTGGGTGAGCTGAAAATCGGTTTCACCTCGTCGGCCCCCTTCAACTCGACCATTCCCCAGGCGATTTTCTCTTTCCGTCAGCGCTTCCCGGCGGTGCATCTGAACCTGCGGGAAATGAGCAGCACCCAGGTGGCCGATGCGCTGGTGGACGAGTCGATTGAGGTCGGCATCATGCGCCCGCTCGGGCTGCCGGACTGCCTCAGCGTGGTCGAGCTGATGCGTGAACCGCTGGTCGCGGTGCTCAGCTCCAAGCACCCGTTGGTCGAGGGGAGCGAGGAGGGCTTGTTTCTGTCGGCCCTGGCGCTTGAGCCTTTCGTGTTTTTTCCGCGTAGCTACGGCAGTGGTCTGTATGCGCAGCTGCTCAGTCTGGCCCGGGACTCCGGATTCAGCCCACACTTTGCCCAGGAGGCCGGTGAGGCGATGACCATCATCGGCCTGGTGGCGGCGGGGCTTGGTGTGTCGGTGTTGCCGGCGTCTTATCAGCGGATGCGTATTGATGGCGTGGTCTACCGGCCGTTGCTTGATCCGGCGGCTGTTTCGGCGGTGTGGCTGGTACAGCGCAAGGATCAGAAGTCGGCGATGGCGAGGGCGTTTGTGGAGTTGTTGACGCAAAAGGTTGAGTCCAAAGCGTAAGGATATCTTGATGATGTTCTATCAGCTTAACTTGCAAGCGTTGGGCCGTCACCAAAGGTACCCAGTGTGAGTTGGTCATTTTCTTCGCGAGGCGAATTTTTTGTAAAAGTTTAATTGGTGGATTACATAGGTAGCAAATGTGATGAAGTAAAGTGCGGAAATTCCTAAGTGATTTGGAGTGAGCCAGTAATTAATAGATCCAATAAGCAATACTGACGAGGCTGTTGTTGAAAATAATGCTAAGGCGGTTGAAGCAATATTGGTTGTCTTTTGGTGGTATAGCTGTTTGTAAAGCGGATTTTGGATGATTGATAATGATAATAGTGTGGCAAGCAATCCGATCATAGAGACTAATGGGATTGCTATCGTGTCTTGCATGGTAGGATAAATGCTGTTTTTGTAATTTAAAATAACGATGTAACAACTCGCAGCTGAAGAGATTGGCAGCGTTGTGAGGTACAGTGTTCGAAAGTACTTATTGATCATGGTTATAGTGCCCTGCTGATAATGAAAAAGGCAGTCAGATATTATTTGACTGCCTAAATATTGTTAGAATGGTTGGACTTGATGTCCTCTGCCAACTAAATGTATTTTGTATTCGCCTGAAATATCTATTTCAAAACCAGTTCCCGGTAGTGCCCTGCCGGCAGTGGTTAAATGTTCTAATGCAGGAGGTCTGTCACTCTCGTTGAAATCGTATTTGTCATGGTAGGCTTTTATTACACCAATGAATCGCCAGGAATCATCGTTACTTCGTATAAAGTCTCCTGTCATGCTCAAAGTAATTCTGCCCAGATAAGCCCAGGTCGCAAGGTTATCGTTAAATGTGTCGTATCCAACGCGCGGGTCGAAAAGATTATATACGCCAGGTAATTTTGTGTGTTCAATCGCCTGTCTTAATAATGGTAGTTTGTGCTCTAAAATATTAAGTCCGATGGTGTTGATGTCGACTTCAAGCTTTTGCCCTTTACCCCATAGGTAATGTCCAAGTGCCTTGACAGGACTGAACGTGCCTCCAGAAAGTTTTGGGGTTTCCAGCTTGTATGAAGTACTGTCTGCATGCCCGGAACTGGCGACTGCAATAATAGCTTCTCTTGAACTGAAACCGCTTTTTTGTAGAGCGTCAGCCAAGCTAAAATTCACGATTTTGTTTTTGAAAAGATCATCATTGATTCTCCAGTATGGATCTACCCATCCACGATCGCTTTCCACGATATGCCAAATATCTTTTATTGCGCCATATGCATCGTTTTTGTTTAATGCCTTGTCTAGTATTTTTAAATTGAAAGTAAATTCGTCAAGTCCCGTTTGACGCTTTATCATGTCGATGATAAGGGGTTTTTTATCTTCCGTAACCACCTCGGGTTCTGGTGGAGGGAGAACGTAAGTGCCATCAATGATGATGCCGTCCGTAGACCAGTATCCACCTGATGATCCTCTCCAAGTTCCAATAATATCTGTGGCGGGTAAGTTGATTCAATTTTGAGCCATTACCTACATCCTTGTTCGGTATTGATTTATGGGTTTCTGAGTCCTTTGTTTGGACTCCTCGGTAATTAAGCATGAGCAAGAAAAGTGCTCAATAGGGTAAATATACGTTCGGAAGTGTATTACAAAGATTGCGGAATGATCCGATGATTCGGGTTCTCTTGGTTCTGATTAATGCAGCTACGATCATGGTTGAATAATCAGAAAAGTATTCACCCCCGCCATAGGTGAGGTTGTTGTTCCTCTTTTACCGATTACCCATCTGTTGGAACTCGTCGCGAAGGTAATCGAGCCTGCTCGTAAAGCGTCTGTAAGAACACTAAAAAACCAGCTATCTGGAACGAGGATGTATCATCCCCTTTGGAATGCTTCACTACCTGCTGTAGGATATTTCTGAAATCCATCGAAGAGGCTACAGCGCCTTGCGGCGCTGCCTACAACTACTCCAGAATCCGCCGGCTTGTGCGCCTTGGAGTCGGTCGGTAACTTGATCCGCGTCACTGATGGTCAGTGATCGGGTTTAGTAGCCCGTAGTAAACCGAAGCGCATATGCGCTCCTGATAGGCAGGTATGGACATACCTGCCCTTGACGGTGGCTGTGCGCAGGGCGCCTTCGGGCGCGCCGGTTTTCGGTTTGCCCGGTCTACTAACCTGCGTACAGCTGCCACCCTTTTGATCAGTAGCGATTCGGTGTGGCCCCCACTTTCAGGACGCTGAATCATGACCAATACGCCAAGTCCACCGGACACCGATCCGGACTCGCCACATCAACCCAGCCCCCTCTTCCTCATCGCGCCCGATATCGATAACCACACCCTGCTGGAATACGCCTGCGTGTCGCTGGCCTCGGCAAACGTCATGGCGAGTGACTTCGCCAGAGACTTGAAGGGATCGCAGGGCCACACCCTGCTGGGCATTCAGCAGTCGATCATGCTGGGGGAAATGGCGGTGAATCGGGTGTTGGATAACCTCGACTCGCGCTAGTAAATCACTGGTAACTGATCGTCCCCGAAAGGGGCTTGTGAGACTTTGAGGATCCTGGGCAACCAGCCATCGCAGAGCCAGACAGGTCGATGCTAAGTCGACCTGTTTGAGAAAGACCCTATTGTGGCGAGGGAGCTTGCTCCCGCTGGGTCGCGTAGCGGCCCCAAAAGGGGACTGCTGCGCAGTCCAGCGGGAGCAAGCTCCCTCGCCACAGGTTATTCATTGCTTACCGGTAATTCTTCAAATTGCCTTGTTACGGCCAGCGCTTGAAAATCAACGAAGTATTCACCCCGCCAAACGCAAAATTATTGTTCATCACGTACTGATTACTCATCTGCCGAAACTCGCCGCGCAGGTAGTCGAGCTTGCCGCAATGCGGGTCGACTTCGTCGAGGTTGAAGGTGTGGGCGTACAGGTCGCGGTTCATCATTTCGATGCTGAACCAGGACTCCAGTGCACCGCAGGCGCCGAGGGTGTGGCCGAGGAAGCTCTTTTGCGAGCTGATGGGCATGTGTTCGCCGAACAGGCTACTGGTGGCCAGGGTTTCGGCGATGTCGCCCTGTTCGGTGGCGGTGCCGTGGCCGTTGACATAGCCGATGTCCGAAGGTTTCAGCCCGGCGTCTTCCAGGGCCAGTTCCATGGCCCGGCGCATGGTGATTTGTTCGGGACGGGTGGTGTGCTGGCCGTCGGCGTTGCTGCCAAAACCGACGATTTCGGCATGGATGTGCGCACCGCGGGCCAGGGCGTGCTCCAGTTCTTCGAGCACCAGCATGCCGCCGCCTTCGCCGATGACCAGGCCGTCGCGTGCAGTGTCGTAAGGGCGCGGGCTACGTTGTGGAGTGTCGTTTTTCAGGCTGGTGGCATAGAGCGCGTCGAAGACCATGGCTTCGGTCGGGCACAGTTCTTCGGCACCGCCGGCGAGCATCAGTGGCAGGCGGCCGAACTTGATCGCCTCGTAGGCATAGCCGATGCCCTGGCTGCCGCTGGTGCAGGCGCTGGAGGTGGGAATCAGGCGGCCGGTGAGGCCGAAGAAAATGCTGATATTGGCTGCCGTGGTGTGCGGCATCATCCGCACGTAGGAGTTGGCGTTCAGGCCTTCGGCCACCGAGTTGAGCAGCATGTTGCCGAACGCTTTGATCTCGTCGGTGCTGCCGGTGGAGGAGCCGCAGGCGACGCCCATGCGCCCGTCCTTGATCGACTCGTCACCCAACAGGCCGGCGTCGGCCAACGCTTGCTCGGCAGCGCCTACAGCAAGCCGCGAAACCCGGCCCATGCTGCGCAGTTGCTTGCGGGTCCAGTGGCTCGGCACCTTGAAGTCATCGATGGGGCCAGCCAGGCGCGTGTTGAGTTCGGTAAAGCGATCCCACTCGTCCATCCGGCGGATGCCGCTGCGGTTGGCCGCGAAGTTGCCGGCGATGGTTTCCCAGTCGTTGCCCAGCGAGGTGATGCCGGCCATGCCGGTGACGACGACGCGCTTCATCAGCACAGGCCTCCGTTGACGGCCAGAACCTGCCGGGTGATGTACGAGGCTTCCGCCGACATCAGGAAATTCACCGCGCCGGCCACCTCTTCAGGGGTGCCCATGCGTTGTGCGGGGATCATTTTCATCAGTTCTTCCACCGGCACGTTTTCGTCGAGCATGGCTGTGTCGATCAGGCCGGGGGCGACACAGTTAACGGTGATTTTGCGCTTGCCCAGTTCGATCGCCAATGCTTTGGCCGCGCCGATCAACCCGGCCTTGGAGGCACTGTAGTTGACCTGGCCACGGTTGCCGATCAGCCCCGACACCGAGGTGATGCAGACAATCCGCCCGGCGGCGCGACGACGGATCATCGGCATCATCACCGGGTGCAGCACATTGTAGAAACCGTCGAGATTGGTGCGCATCACCACATCCCAATCGTCCTCGCTCAGGGCTGGAAAGGCTCCGTCGCGGGTCAGGCCGGCGTTGAGTACCACGCCGTAATAGGCACCGTGGGTTTCCACGTCGGCTTCGAGAATTTCTTTGCAACGGGCACGGTCGGACACATCGAACTGCAGGATGCGCGCACGACGGCCCAAGGCCTCGACTTCGGCTTTGACGGCTTCGGCGTCGGCCAGGCCGCTGCGGCAATGCAACACGATGTCGTGCCCGGCCTGGGCCAGACGCAAGGCGATGGCGCGGCCGATGCCACGGCTGGAACCGGTGACCAGTACGGATTCAGTCATGACTGGACTCCTTCGGGTTCATGGAGATATTGAGCGGCCTGGGGTGGGCGGAACACGTTCAGGCGGGCGGTGACGTGTATGCCGGGGGCGTTGATGTGGCACTCGAACACGCCCATGCCGTTATCGTCTTCCAGGGAGCGGATCCCGTGGATGGTCAACTCGGTACCGGCCGGAAAACTTTCAACGTTGCATTCGAATTTTCGGCTGCCGAGCAGGAAACCCAGCTCCACCGCATCACCGCGCTGACGCGCATGGCAACCGGCGAAGGCGGCAACACTTTGCGCCATTAGTTCGATGCCGACCCACGCCGGCAGGCTGCCGTCGGGGAGATTGAACAGGCCATCGGGCTTGACGGTCAGGCGGGTGTGAATCTGCTCTTCATCGAACGCCAGGATCTGATCGATAAGGATCATGTCGCCAGCGTGGGGCAGCAGTTCGGCGAGCGGCCAGTCAATCATGGGGCGTCTCCGATAATCAGGCTGACGTTGTTGCCACCGAAGGCAAAGGAATTGCTCATCAGGTAGCGGGGTGCAATGGACGTCAGGCGAGTGGCCGGGGTCACCCATTGCAGCGGCGGCAATTCGGGATCGGGCTGCCCGTCCCAGACGTGCGGCGGCAGGGCATGCTCGCGATTGTCTGCGCTCAGGCTCAACCAGCAGAACGCCGCTTCCAGCGCCCCGGCGGCCCCGAGGGTGTGGCCGGTCATCGGTTTGCTCGACGAACTGGGCACGCCGGCCGGGAACAGCGTCGCCACGGCCTGGCTTTCCATGGCGTCGTTGTGCTGGGTGGCGGTGCCGTGCAGGTTCAGGTAGGCGATTTGCTCCGGTTGCAGGTTGGCGCGGCCCAAGGCTTTGCGCATCGCTTGCAGGGCGCCACGACCGGTCGGCTCCGGGGCGGAAATGTGATGCGCATCGGAGCTGGCGCCGCTGCCGAGCAAGGCAATCGGTTGGCTGTCGCCTGCGCGTTTGGTCATCAGGAACAGCACCGCCGCTTCGCCAATGTTGATGCCATTGCGGTTTACTGAAAACGGATTGCAACGTTGTTCCGAGACCGCTTCCAGCGCCGTGAAACCGTTGAGGGTCAGCTTGCACAAGGTGTCGACGCCGCCACACAGCACCGCGTCGCAAATGCCCAGGTCCAACAGGCGCTGGGCGCTCATCAGGGCTCGGGCGCTGGAGGTGCAAGCCGTGGAAATCACATAGGCCGGCCCGCTCAATTGCAGCCACTCGGCGAGGAAGTTCGCCGGTGCCCCGAGTTCCTGTTGCTGATAGTCGTACTCAGGCGGGAACTGCTTTTCGCGCAGGTAATGCGCAAGGCCCTGGCTGGCCTCGTCGATACCCGAGGTGCTGGTACCCAGTACGATACCGATGCGGTCGCGGCCGTAAGTCTGGATCGCGCTGTCGATGTCCGGGCGGATTTGCAGCGTGGCTTCCAGCAACAACTGATTGTTGCGACTGTGATGACGCGACATGTCGGCTGGAAGGGTTGCCAGTTTGCCCTGGACCGCACCGACCGGCAGCGTGCGTTGCGGCACCCACCCGGCTTGTTCGCGCATGCCGCCGCAGTCGCCGGCAAACAGGTTGCGCGCGACTTCCTGCTTGTCACGGCCCAGCGCGCAGACCAATCCGAGGGCATTGAGGTAAGCCGTCATGGCGTTTCACCGCTCAGGGGCGTGACTTGATAGGTCGCACCTTTCGCAATCATCAATTCAAAACTCTGCGGTTGTGCGTAGCGGATGTCCCAGCGCTCGGGCAGGGACCGTTGTCTGCCGTGTTGCCAGGCGCCGGGATAGTTGGCCGCCAGTTGATCTTTTGGCGTCAGCGCAAACAGCAACGCCGCGAACAGCTCCCGGGCTTGCGGGTTGGGTGGCAACAGGCCGTCGGCGTGCCAGGTTTTATCGTTCAATAGCTGGCGGGCCTGGGGAATGCCCAGCAGGTCCATCATCGACCAGCGAATGCCCGCTTCTTCGCGCTGGATCACCAGCACCCAGTCCAGGCGGTCGTCGGGCTTCAATAGCTGAATATGCAATTGCAGCGGCAACGGCAGATCCGGATTTTGCTCGGGCAATGGCGCCCGGCTGGTGCAGGCGCTCAACAGCAGGGCCACGGCAAATAGCAGAAATCGCAACACACCGACTACCCCTGTGGGAGCGGGCTTGCTCGCGAAGGCGGTAGTGCTTTCAACACTGATGTCGGCTGACCCACCGCTTTCGCGAGCAAGCCCGCTCCCACAGGTTTGGTGTTTCAAGCGGCTGGCAATGTACATCACACAGTTCCTTCAAACGGTTTGCGCGCCACCACATTGACCAGGGTTTCTTCCCGTTGGCCAAAGGGTTTTGGCTTGCACACACCCAAGTATTCGAGCAGGCCGAAATCCTTGGCGCGACTCCACCACAGGTACGGATAAGACACGTTTTGCGCGGTAAATTCGAAACCCTGTTGTCGGATCATTTGCAGGTACTGCGCAGCGCTTTTCTGCACGTGCATCGGGTGGCGAAACAACCAGCGGATCACCCAGGTATCAATGTAGGCCTCGGTGGATTCGGCGAACAGCAGATAACCGCCGGGCTTGAGCACGCGGTAGAACTCGGCCAGCGCCTGTTCCTGCTCCACCAGATGATGGAAGGTCTGGTGGCAGAACAGCAGGTCGATACTGGCGTCCGGCAGATCGAGGCTGGCGCAGTCGCTGCCGATCAACTCCACTTCCATTGCCTGTCGGACTGCTTCTTCGCGGCTCTGGTTCAGGCTGTAGGGATCAGCATCGACGCCAATCAGACGACCGGGCGCAAAGGCCTGGCGCAGCAGCGCGAATGACTTGCCCTGACCACAGCCGGCATCCAGCAGTACCGGGTCGGCAGGCGGCGCTTCGCTGAACAGGCCGCGCAAATCGTTGATCGCCAGCCGCAGCACATAGTGCTGCCAGATCCGGCTGCGCAGGAACCACAAACCGAAACGGGTTTCTTCGACGTAGTTGTCGCTCAAGTAGTTCATGAAGCATCTCTTGCACAGAATTCTGATATCACCTTCAACCGGCGCCTGGCTTCGCTGACGAACGGGTTGCGTGGATCCCAGGCATATCCGGCAAGTATGGAGCTGATCATCCCGCGGATTTCCGGCGAACTGCTCTCATGGAAGATCACATCCTGGAAGGTCCCGGCATACCAGCCTTCGACGTAGCAACGGAAGGTGTCGACGCCGCGCTTGAGCGGTTCGGCGAACTCGGTTTGCCAGTCGACGG
The DNA here is from genome assembly GCF_059492225.1 of Pseudomonas sp. Pseusp10. Classification (NCBI taxonomy): domain Bacteria; kingdom Pseudomonadati; phylum Pseudomonadota; class Gammaproteobacteria; order Pseudomonadales; family Pseudomonadaceae; genus Pseudomonas; species Pseudomonas sp. Pseusp10. Next base: position 1,052,062 of record NZ_CP168528.1, read on the forward strand.
CTTCGCCTTGCAGCTGACGGTGCAAGACCCCGGCGGCCATGCTCGCCGAACGCATGGCGATGGTCACGCCGGAGGAAAACACCGGGTCGAGGAATTCCGCCGCATTGCCCAGCAGCGCGAAGCCCGGACCGTGCAGGGTTTTGACGTTGGCCGAGTAACCGCCGATGGTTCGGGCCTCGGTATCCCAGCGCGCATTGGTCAGCACGCGGGCCAAACTCGGTGTCTCGGCGATAAAGCTGCGCAGACACTCGTCCAGATTGTCGCTGCGGCTGGCGAAACGTTCCTCGGCGGCGACCACGCCGACCGAGCAGCGCCCGTTGCTGAACGGGATAGTCCAGAACCACACGTCGCGCTGGGTCGGATGAGTGGTCACGAGGATCTTGCTGCGGTCGAAGGCCGGGTGGTCGATACGGTCTTCGACGTGCGTGAACACGGCCTGCCGCAACGGGAAGTTCGACGGCGCCTCAAGGTCGAGCAAGCGCGACAGCACGCGGCCGTAACCACTTGCATCGAGCAGGAAATCAGCTTCGATGCGGTACTCGCTACCGTCTTCGCGGCGCACGCCGAGCTGTGGTTTTTCCGGGGCATTGTTGACGCTGACGATGGTTTCGCCATAGCGGATCTCTACGCCTTGCAGCGCGGCCTGATCGGCCAGCAGCTTATCGAAATCGGCGCGCTGGACCTGAAACGTCGTCGATTTTCCGTGGCTGAACGTCTCGCCGAAATCGAAGGCGCTGTAACGTTCGCCCCAGGCAAATGCGGCACCGGTTTTCAGCTGGAAGCCGGCCGCATTGACTTCGTCGAGCATGCCCGCTTCCTCGACGAAGTCCAGGCAATGGGCCAACAGGCTCTCACCGATGGAAAAACGTGGAAAATGCTGACGCTCGATCACCAGTACATCGTGTCCCTTGCGCTTGAGCAACGCGGCGGCGATGGCCCCCGAAGGACCGGCACCGATGACCACGACCTGGCGGCATTCCATTTCAACGGTTGGCATGGGGGCTCCTTGCCGGGACAGCGGTTTTCAGGGGGACTCGGTGCATGCCGGTCAGGGCCGGCAGCAGTGTGGCGATCAGGCCCATCAGCATCAGCGCAAAGTACAGCGGCGGGCTGATGAGTTGCTGTTGCAGCAGCAGGTTGAGAAAAACGATCTCGCTCAAGCCACGGATGTTCAGCAGCACACTTTCCCGCCAGCGACTGGCGCCCTTGAACGAGGCCCCGGCCCAGCCGAGGCCAAGCCAGTTGCCCAGCAGTTTGCTCAGCATCGGCAACAGCAGCAGGGCGATCAGTTGCACCCAGCCGAGGCTGTCCATCGCGCTGTGCACATTGATCTGCACGATGCCGAACGTGAGGATCAGCGGGATGGCGATGTACGTCTGCAAGCGGCCCATCCACACGGCCGGCAGCGGCAGGACCAGTGGGGCTTTCAGCGCGGCCATGATCAACACATAGCCGATGCCGAAAATCAGCGCATTGAGCTTGAAGTGTTCGGCGACGACCAGCAGGGCGAAAAAGCTCAGGCTGTAGAGCCATGTCTGACGCAAACCGAGCAACCGCAGCAGCACCGGAAGGCACGCGCCGGCCAGGGGCAGCAGCAGGCTGCTCAGGTGCAGGCTGCCCTGGGCGATGCCGAACAGCGTCCAGCAGGCGAGGTCGATGAGAATCGCGGTTTGCACCAGTCGCCGGGTGGCGCCGGGCGGGTAATCGATGTGCCGCAGGTACAGGTACAACACCGGAATCGCGGTGATGGCGAACAACAGGCCGACGGCCAGCGAGCTGATCCAGGGTTGCGCCGGCAACAACCAGATCGCCGTGGCCAGGCCGCAGGCAAACGGAATGCAAAAGCTGGGCAGGGCGATTTTCAGGCTCTGGCGATCCAGTTGCAGGTCGATCACATCGCTGAGGATGTAGCCCAGCAACAGGGCAAAACTCAGGCTGTAGAGATTCTTCAGCCAGCCAGGCGACACCAGCTGCGCACCGCTCAACTGCCATTGCGGCTCGATCCAGAAATACATCAATAGCGGCAAGCCGATGGTCGCCAGCAACAACTGGCTGACGATGGGGATCAGGCCAAAATGACGGCCGACACGAGTCACCACCGCGAACAACGCCAGCGCCATCGCCCAGAACAGTACGACCATCACGCTGCCCGCTCCACGGTAGTGGCCTCATGCACCTGTCGACCGGCCCACGGCGCGAGCAGGAAGCTGAAGAACAGGCCGAGGCTCACCGACAGTCCGAAATTACTCACCGCCGGGGTGCTCGACACCGCCAGCAGACCGAACGACAGCCAGGTGGTCAACGCCGCCAGCAAGGTACCCAGCAGGCTCACGGCAGCGCCGCCGACCTGTTCGCGCATCAGGATCGCGTAATCGACGCTGATCGCCGTCACCAGCAGCAGGCCGAACAGACTGAACAGGGTCAACGGCTGCCCCAGCCAGCCAAGACTGGCCAGGCTGCACAACGCCGCCAACAGCGGCAGGGCGATGATACGCAACGCACCGCCGAGGCCGAACGGCAGGATCAGCACCAGCACGATCAACACACAGGAGGCGAGTTTCAGTTCGGCGGCACTGACTTGGGTGGCCGCGAAGACGTTGTTCAACTCACCCAGTCGATCCACCAGTGTCACGCCGGGTAAGTCCTCGCCCTGCAGCCGCAGCAGGGCCGGGTTGTTGAGGCCTTGCAGGCTGACCATCGCCGCCACGCCGTCATCGGTCGGCCCCAGCCACAGGGCCCGGTAGGGTTCCGCCAGCGGGCCGGTGAGCGCGGTGTCGATGTCCATGGCAGGCAATGCCTGTAACTTCGTCAGCTCGGCTTGCAGCGCCTCGGCCGGTACACCGATGTCGAGCAACGGTTGCCAGAACGACGGCAGTTTGCTCAGCGCTTCGCGCACCTGTTGCTGTTGGTTTGGCGGGCTGACCAGCTGATTGAGCGATAGGTAACCCTGGAGCTTTTCCAGGCCAATCAATTGATCCAGTCGCTCTCTCAGGGCGGTCTGGCGTTCAAGCAGTTGCTGCTGATTGGCGGCGCGTATCAGGAAGAACTGGCTGGTGGGTTGATAGCCGGTAATCCGTGCAATGGTCCCGGCTTCTTCGGTCAATTGTTGAGGCGCGCTGATCCACTGGCGGATGTCGTTTTTGCTGCTCAGTTGTAACAGGCCGCCCACGCAAAAGGCGATCAGCAGTGCCAGTAGGACAGGCGTTTTCGCCTGTTTGAGCAGCGCTTCCCGACAATCCAGTAAAAGCTCGCAAACGTGCAATGGCCACTGCGCAGGGCGCAGGTCTACGCCCTTGAGCAATGCTGGCAACAGGCACACGGCGGACAAATAGGCGCCGAGCAAACCGGCGGCAGAGAATGCGGCAATCTGGGTCAGCGCGGGGAAGGGTGTCCAGGCCAGGGCCAGGTAACCGATACCGCTGGTGATCAGGCTCAGGGTCAACCCGGGCAAGGTCATGCGCAGGGCAGGCCAGCTGTGCCAGGGTTTCAGGCTCCAACTCTTGGACAGGTAATGCAGCGGGTAATCGACCGCGACACCGATCAGGCTCGACCCCAGCACCAGCGTCATCACGTGCATATGGCCAAACAACGCCACGCAGGCCACCGCACCGAAGAGCATGCCTGCCAGCACCGGTACGAATGCCAGCAAGACGCGCCAGCGCCGGAAGGCCAACAACAGCAACAACAGAATCCCGACGGTGGCACCGCCACCGACCCAGGTCATCTCCCGGGCGGCTTGCTGTTGCCCGTCGGCTGCGTACAACAGGCCGCTGGCGGCGAGCAGTTGCACGTCGTGCCGTGCGGCTTCCTCGCGGCTGTGCTTGAGCAGGTCGGCCACTTGCAGCGGCAGGTTCATGTCGAAGGCGTTGCCGGTGGTGCGTGCGCGCAGCAGCACCCAGCTCTTGCCATCGGCATCGGCGACCAAGGCGCCGCTGCCGATGTCCAGTTGCACCGAACCGCGTTGCGGCTGGCTGTTCTGGATGCGCCCGGTCAGGCCCAGCCAGTCGTCCTGGCTGGGCACCAGGCTGTAACCGTTGAACGGGTCGAACAACGCCTGCACCCGTTGCTGGACAAAGGTGTCGGGGTGCTCGATCAGCAGTTGTCGGTCCGCCGCCTGGAGCATCGCCAGGCGACCTTGCAGCAATTGCGTGCGCAGTGCCGGCAAGTCGGCTTGCAGGGTCCACTGGACCTTTTCGAACAAGCCGCTGGCCTGCCATTGCTCGCCGAGTGTCTGTGCCATGGCGGCGGCCTGCTGGCGATCGGCGTGGCCGACCAGCACCAGCATTTCGCGATTCAGCGGTTCTTGCATGCGTTGTTCGGCGCGCAGTTCCAGGGCGTCGGGCGCCGTGCCGGGTACCAGTTCCATCAGGTTGGCCGACAGCGGCGCGCCGTCACGCCATTGCCAACCGGCGAGCGCCAGTACTGCCAGCAGCAGGAGCAGAAACAGCCGTGGCAACCACCGTTCACTCGGCAAAGTCATGCTGCTCCGCGTCGCTCAACGGTTGGGTGCTGGTGCTGTCCTGCATGCGCAACAACGTACTGTCGCCCTGAGTCTCGAGCAATTCGATGCTGTGCACCAGTTCTGCACCGGTAATGTTGATCTGGTTGAACACCTGTTTGAGCAGCATCGAGCGCGGCAGCAGCGTGAGCTTCCAGTTCTGCGCGTCGCCGCTCAGGGACAGCTCGAAATCCCGTTGCAGGCCACTGCTGTCGCCTTGCAGCACGGCGAGGAACAAACGGTTCTGCTCGGCACCGGCGCTTTTGCCCGGCAGCATTTGCCAAACAATGCCGTCACGCCGGGCAATGCCTTTGGCGGTGATGCGATAGTCCTGTTGCAACGGTGTTTTGAGCAGCCACAACAAGCCGTGGTTTTTCGCCAGGACGAACGTGCCCTTGCTGGTCAGCGGCTGGGGCAGGGCGCGCAGGTGTTTTTCCTGGATGAAATTGCCGTGGATCACCTCGGGCCTGGCCAGTTGATCGCTGAGTTGTTGCAGGTCGAAGGCATGGGCCAGTCCAGGAATACCCAGTAGCACGCAGAACACTGTAGGAGCGAGCTTGCTCGCGAAAAGCCTGAGAGCACCGCGGGGTGTCAGGTTCCCAGCATCATCGTTAACGACCATCGCGGGCAAGCCCGCTCCCACAGGGGAACGTGGGTGGCAGAAAATCATGGCAGGGCCCTCTCGACAGCGTCGGTGAAGACCTTCGGCGAGGCCAGTTGCATCTCGCGGCTGGCGAGGTCGACGGCGACCTGTACCGACATGGCCCGGGTCAAGCGTTCACCGGTTTGCAGATCGCTGATCAGGTAGTTGATCTTCAAGCGGTTCTCCCACTCCACCAGGTTGGCGCGCACGTTCAGTTTCTGGCCGAACACCGCGCCGTGTACGTAGCGCAATTGCAGGTCGATCACCGGCCAGGCGTAGCCTGACTCGTTCATCGCGGTGTAGTTGTGGCCGATCTTGTCCAGCAGCGCACAGCGGGCGACTTCCAGGTATTTGACGTAATGGCCGTGCCAGACCACGTGCATGCTGTCGACGTCAAAGAACGGTACGACGATTTCCGTGTCGGTATAGAGAAATCCCTTGCTACGCATGCAGCCTCCAGTGTTGTTCGGCGATGCGTTGCAGGCACAGGCGCAATTCGCCCTCCAGCGCGCGGTCTTCGATCACCGGAGGGAAGTCTTTGGCCAATTCTTCATGCATGGCGGCCAAAGCGGGTGGCAGTGGTCGCGCATCTTCGGCCTGGCCGCGCAGCCAGACGCCCTGATTGGCCGCCAGCAACGTGGCGGCTGCCACCTGCTCGGTGAGTTCCAGCACGCGGATCGCATCCCGGGCGGCGATGGTGCCCATGCTCACTTTGTCCTGGTTGTGGCATTCGGTGGAGCGCGAGAAAACGCTGGCCGGCATGGTGTTCTTCAACGCTTCGGCGGTCCAGGCGCTGGTGCCGATCTGCACCGCTTTGAAGCCGTGGTTGAGCATGGCGCGGTCAGCCGTGGCGCCGGACAGGTTGCTCGGCAAACCATGGTTGTAGCGCTCGTCCACCAGCAGCGCGAGTTGCCGATCCAGCAGGTCGGCGACGTTGGCCACGAGGTTCTTCAGGCTGTCCATGGCGAAGGCGATGTGCCCGCCGTAGAAGTGCCCACCGTGCAGCACGCGCTCGGCTTCGGCGTCGATGATCGGGTTGTCGTTGGCGCTGTTGAGTTCGATCTCGATGAACGAGCGCAGCCAGTTCAGGCTGTCGGCCAGTACGCCCAGCACATGGGGCGCGCAACGCAGGGAGTAGCGGTCTTGCAGGCGATGCAAGGGCGCGGTCGGCGCATCGATGGCCAGATCCTTGCGCAACCACGCGGCGACCTGCATCTGCCCCGGGTGCGGCTTGGCGGCGAACAGGCGCTCGTCGAAGTGCTCCGGGTTGCCTTGCAGCGCGACCACGTTCAGCGCGGTGATGCGCGTGGCCAGATGCAGCAGGTAATCGGCACGGGCGTACGCCAGGCAGGCCAGACCGGTCATCACGGCGGTGCCGTTCATCAATGCCAAGGCTTCTTTCGGACGCAACACCAGTGGCTGCCAGCCGAGTTCGCGGTGCACATCGGCGGCTTGCCTGCGTTCGCCACGGAACATCACCTCGCGTTCGCCGGACAGCGTGGCGGCAACGTACGAAAGCGGTGTCAGGTCACCACTGGCGCCCACCGAACCTTCTTCCGGAATCAGCGGCAGGATGTCGTGCTCAAGGAACGCTTGCAGGCGCTCCAGCAGCTCCACGCGCACTCCGGAAACACCGTGGCACAACGACTGCAAACGCGCCGCCAGTACCGCGCGGGTGGCCTGGGCGTCGAGCAGTTTGCCCAGGCCGCAGCCGTGGAAGGTGTACAGATGACGGGGCAACGCCTCGACGTGATGCAGCGGTACCGCGACCACGCAGGAATCGCCGTAACCAGTGGTCACGCCGTAGATCACGCCTTCCTTGTCCAGCAGCGAGTCCAGAAAACGCGCGCCCTTGGCGATGCGCTCGCGGTAGGCGGGATCGCTTTGCAACTGCGTCGGCACCTTGCGGTTGGCCAGTGCCAGCACGTCTTCAATGTGCAAAGGGCGTTCGCCGAAGGTTACCGGCTCAAGCGTTGGCGTCGTCATCGGTCTTCCAGAAAGGGTAAAAGTTGAACCATTGTTGGGGCGCTTCGAGGCAATAGTGGCTCAGGCGCTCGGCGTAGCGGGAGGCCCACTGATGAATGACCTGCTCGCGGTCGCTGCGTTTCCAGGTGATTGCGTCAGCGAACGGCTCAATGGTCAGTCGATAGTCGCCGTCGGGCTTTTTCAGGCACAGCAGCAGGTTGATCGGGCATTTCAGCAGGCCGGCCAGCAGCCACGGGCCTTGGGGGAACCTGGCCGGATGACCGAGGAAGTCCACGGTCACGCTGCGTCCGCCATGCAGGGGCACGCGGTCGCCGGCAATCGCCAGCCACTCGCCGCGCTCCAGGCGTTCGCTCAATTGCAGCATGATCCCCGGGTCCAGTTCGCTGACCTGGATCAGGCGCAGGTTGGTCGCCCCGGCCTCGCCCAGCAATCGATTGAACTGTTCGGCGTGCTTGGTGTGCACCAGCACGTTCATCGTGACCTTCTCGCCGATTTCCGCCAGTGCGCGGCAGACTTCCAGATTGCCCAAATGCGCGCCCACCAGCATCTGCCCGCGGGCACCGCGCAACTGGTCGCGCAACAGCGCCGGGTCGATGATCTCGATGTGTTCGATGCTCAGCTTGCCGTTCCATACGTCGAGTTTGTCGAGCATGGAGTCGGCGAAAGCCATGAACTGGCCGAACACCCGCCAATGGCTCGGTCGCAGCTCGCTGCGACCGCTCCAGTCGGTCAGGCGTTGCTGGTATTGCCAGGCGCTTTTGCGGGCGCTGCGACCGAACAGGAAAAAGTACAACACGATGCCGTACAACACTGGGCTCAGTACTCGGCGGCCCAGCACTTTGGCGCCGAATGCAGTGAGCTTCATCAGCCAGAAACTGCCCCGTTCTTCGCGGTCGGCCCAGTGTTGATTGTCTGCGCTCATGCTCGCCACCGTCGCCAGAGGATCATTGGCGCACGCAGCAACATGCCGAAGAACAGCCGCGTGTGCATGCTGGAAATCAGCACGTTGTCGTGGAACATACGAAAATGCGAAACGCCGTCCAGCGGGTAGTGGACTTTGGTATGCAGCCATTGCATCGGCTGATTGCGCCAGGCCAGGCGCACCAGGATGTCCGAGTCGAAGTCCATGCGCTTGCCGATTTTCGCTGACTCGATCAACGCCAGAACCGGCGGTAACGGGTAAACCCGGAAACCGCACATGGAATCGCGAATCTGCAACGACAGGGTGTTGATCCAGACCATGACGTGAGTCAGGTAGCGCGCATACAAACGGCCTTTCGGCACACTGGCGTCGTACTGCGGGTAGCCACAAATCACCGCCTGTGGGTGGGCGCGTGATTGTTCGATGAAGCGTTTGACGTCCTGCAAGTCGTGCTGGCCATCGGCATCCACCTGCAAGGCATGGCTGAAACCCAGGCGCGAAGCTTCGCGCAAACCGGTCATGACCGCGCCACCCTTGCCCTGGTTTTCGGCGAGGCGGATCAGATAAACCATTTCACGTTGGGCCAGGCGATCCAGCACCCGGGCGCAGCGCGGGCTGCTGGCATCGTCCACCAGAATGCACGGCAGATGGCTGGCGATCAGGGCATCGACCACCGTGGTGATGGCTGTTTCGTGGTTGTACACCGGGACAATGGCGCAGGGGCTATGCATGTTGGTGTACACCTGAGGGACCGTGGTGTCTGCTTCGCGAGCAAGTCGAATCGTCGCACCGCCGCTCCCACACTGGATTTGTGAACGCCGTGGACCCCATGTGGGAGCGGGCTTGCTCGCGAATGAGTGCGCAGCACTCACCAAACTTACACATGCGCCGCCTCCAGCAAGATCCGCCCGCTGGAGCAGGTGGCGGTTTCGTTGCGATAGGCGAAATATAATTTGCCGCGCGCCGGGTCGAAGCGCAGGTGCAGCTGGACTTCATCTCCCGGGCGCACCAGTTGCTGGAACTTCAAGACTTCCATGCCGGCGAATTTTTTCGGCAGGTTCATCAGTTGCTGGCCCAGGCTCAGCGCCCAGTCCACCTGCACCACGCCAGGCAATACCGGCGCCTTGGGGAAATGACCGCTGAAATAGGCCAGGTCCGGTGGCACGGCCAATTGCAGGCTCCATTCGCCATTGCTTTCAACTTGCTCCAGCACCTCTGGGGCTTTGGGGCGCGGCGCCAACAGCAGGGCGTCGACGTCGGCCTGGGGCAGTTTGCCCTGAGCGTTCAGCGGCATTTGTCGCAGCAGGCGCCAGCGTCTTGGCAGGGCCAGGGCTTCGCAGTGTTGGCTCAGGTGTTGGCGCAATTGCTCGGTGAGGCTGCGTCGACCCTGATTGCGCAGAACATGCAAACCGGCCTCGCTCAACACCAGCAACGCCCCCAGGGAGGCACGGTTTTCCTGAACGACGCCGAGCCGCGCTTCGACGACCCATTCATGAGCCGTCAGCGCCTGTTCCAGCATCGGCAGCGAGATGCGTTTTTCTTCCAGTTTGACGATCCGGTCCAGTCGCCCGAGCAATTCGAAGCGACCATCGACGGCGATGCGCGCTGAATCGGCAGTCTGTTCGACATGACCGCCAGGCAAGTAGGGTGAAGCGATCAGCAGCGCACCCTCACTGTCTTGAGTCAGCGTGACATCGGCAAACGGCCGCCAGAGTTCAGCTCCCTGGCGCCAGGCGATGCCGCCGGTTTCCGAACTGCCGAAAATTTCCGTTGGCCATTGCCCCAGACGCTCCCGCAGGCTCTGTGCGGCCTCGACCGGCAATGCGCCGCCGGAGGAAAACACCCGGCGTACGGAGCCCAAGGCAGGCCAGTCGAGGTTGTCGCCCATGCGCTTGAGCAACGCCGGGCTGGCCACCCAGGCGAAGGCCGGGTGCTCGCGGCTGGCGCGTTGCAGGTCTTCTGGAAAGGCCAACTGCCGACGTACAAACGGGCGCCCGGCACACAGCGGCCACAGCACCCGGAATAGCAGACCGTAGATGTGCTGGGTGGCGACGCTGCCAATGATGCATGCCGGGCCAAGGTCCGCGCCCCATAACTGTTCCAGGGCCTCGACTTCATTGGCCAGTTGGCGCAGGTTCTTTTCGATGCGCTTGGGTTCACCACTGGAACCGGATGTGCACAGGCTGAGTTGGCAGTGATCGAGATCCAGCGCCGCCGCGCTCAGTGGCGGATGACGAAAGTCGCTCAGGTGCGCATCGTCGGGTTGATCGCTCAGCCACAGATCAACTTCACCTGACCAGCGCTGGCGGGTCTGCGGTTGCAGGTCAGACGGCAGCAGCACACTGACCCCGGCACGCCAGGCACCAAGCAACGCGACCGCCAGATCGGCGGCATCTTCAAGGTGCACGGCCATCTGCCGCACACCCCGGGCTTGCAGGCCGGCGGCCAGACGCAGCGCCTGTTCGCACAGTCGGGCGTGATCCAGTGCCGGCGCGGTCGTTACGGCGCGCTCCGGCTGAGCCTTGAGCAGCAGGTGCTCAAGTTTTATCCAAATCATGGGTGGCCTCGTACCCTTAGTCGTATGAGCCATTCAATGGCAAACATCAGGCCTATCAATCCGTAGGAAATCAGGCCGGTGTACAACGTCCACCAGCTCAGCGGCGCCCAGAGGGTCAGGGCGGCGGCGCACACACCGTTGCAAAGAAAAAAGACGCTCCAGGCGATAGTCACCTGACGGGTATAGCGAATGCCCTCGGCCGGCAATTGCGGCTCGCGCACCCGGGCCAGGCGTTCAACGATCGGCGGGCCGAATGTCAGGCTCGATCCGAACAGCACCAGCATGAAGGCGCTGATCAACACCGGATACCAGCGCAACAGCGCCGGGCTGTCGAACAATGCCAGCAACAGACAGAACACAATGGCCACGGTGGCCATCCACAGGCTGCCAGGCCGTCGTTTGCCGGTCAGCGCCCGGGCCAGCCACAGCCCGCCCAGCAGCAGTCCGAACTGCCACGGGGCGAAATGCTCCATGCCGAAATACACCGCAAAGGGATACAAAAGACCCGCCAGCAGCAGGCCGAGGCCAATCAGTCGATTCATGCGACCGGTTGAACCAGACGGTAGACCGCCTCGACCACGTCACTGACGGTTCGCACCGATTTGAATTCTTCGGCGGCGATTTTCTTGCCGGTCTGACGTTTGATGTGATCAATCAGGTCGACCGCGTCGATGCTGTCGATTTCCAGGTCCTGATACAGGTTGGATTCCAGGCTCACACGCTCAGGGTCCAGTTCGAAGAGCTCGACCAAGGCATCGCGCAGGGTGTTGAAAATGTCGTCACGAGTTTGCATGGTCCGGTCTCAAGCTGCCTGTTTTGCGGTGACGAACGCCGCAAGGCTCGCCACGTTACTGAAGTGATTGCGTGTGTCTTTGGCATCGGCGTCGATTTTGATGCCGTACTTTTTCTGGATGGCCAGGCCCAGTTCCAGGGCGTCCACCGAGTCCAGGCCCAGGCCTTCGCCGAACAGCGTCTGCTCGTTGCCGATGTCTTCGGCACTGATGTCTTCGAGGCCCAGGGCGTCGATGATCAGCTCTTTGATTTCCAGCACCAGGCTATGGGTGTTCAGATCGCTCATCTTCGGCGAGCTCCTTGATAAAGTAAGAATGCAAATAATCGTTGAGCTTGCGCGAGGCTTGCGGAGCGGGCCCCAGCGAGGCGAAGGTCTGTGGGTCTATATCGGCCCCGACCCGAAAACTGAAGTGCACGCGCCGCTTGGGGATGCGATACCAGGGTTCGGCCTTGGTCAATGTGGTCGGGCTGACCTTGATAATGACCGGGGTGAGGATTTTCGCACCACGCAGGGCGATTGCCGCGCCGCCCCGATGAAAGGCCGGTGCCTGGCCGGGCCGGGTGCGCGTACCTTCGGGGAAAATGATCAGGGTCTGGCCGTCTTTCAGTGCGTCGGCAGCCGCATCGAGCATGTCCATGCTGCCGTCGTTGCTGATGTATTCGGTGCAGCGCAGCGGTCCGCGGGTGAAGGGGTTTTCCCAGAGACTTTGCTTGACCACGCAGTTGGCGTGACGCACCAGGCCGATCAGAAACACCACGTCGATCAGCGACGGGTGATTGGCCATGATCATCTGCCCGGGACGACCGAGTTTTTCCGCGCCTTCGATGTCGTAGGTCAGCACCCCGGTACGGGCCATGAAACGCACAAAAATCCAGAAACAGCGGCTGACCGTTTGCCGGGCCCGCAGCCGATGGGTCCGGGCGTCGCCCGGCAGACAGTTCAGCACAGGGAAAATCACCAGGCGCAGGCACAGCCCGCCCAACCCGAACAGGGCAAAGCTCGCGGCGGTGGCCAGCAACCGCCAGTAATAGGCGTCGCGGTTTTTCTCGGTCACGGGTTGCGTTGCCAGGTCCATACACGATTTTTCCAGGCATGTTGGCAGGTGGTTTGCTGGCCGAGCAGCGTACGCAACAGATTCAGCGCGTGGGGCCAGCGGGAGTTGGACAACGCATCCGAGGGGCTGTTCAGGGACAACTGCCAGTCGGTACCGGGGGTAATCAGCAGGCCGACGGCATAAGGGAACGGCACGTCGTCGATCCAGGTTGAGTAAGCCTCGGGCGGCTGCTCTTCGGTGATCACCAGCAGTACCGCGCGAGCACCCTCAGCCAGCAGCGCAGCAGCTTCCAGCATGCCGTGTTCCAGGCCGTCGCCTGCGGCTGCCAGGGCCGTCATTTCGCTGGTTTCACCACGCATGATCGACCACAAACCAATAATCGCGTTATGCACAGACAAGCTGAACTGGGTCGGCGACAGCGGCTGATCGGCGGCCAGATCACTGAGAATGTCGACCGTGCGGGGCGTTTCGCCGTGACGGGAAACAAAGACCAACGGCAGATCCTGCCGACCTTCGGCCAATGGCCAACCGACACTGAATGCCATCCGCGCCAGGCGACTGAGCCGTCGGCGCTGCATGGCCGGCAGAAACGAAACGTCGGGAGCGGCATCGCTGTTCGGCAGCACGACCGGTTGTCGGCACCAGGCCTGCCAATCGTTCACGCTATCAAGCCCTGGGGCCCAAGCGCGCCATTGGGCGATGTTGAAGTTGATCACAGACATTCATCCCACCCTCACGGGCTTACTTGACGCGGGGGAGTGGCCGAGAGCCGAGACTCGCCCTGCGTGGCGTTTGGCGCCGAGTGGCGCGCATTATCCCGGTGCCGGGAACGTGTAGCAAATGCTGGTTACATTTTGCTCAATAAGATGAAGCGGCTGACTGGAAAAAACTGAACGATTGGTAATTATTCACAAAATAATTACCCCGTCTGTCGGCTCTGGCGTCGACTCACCGAGCCGTTTGGGGCTTTTCAAGCAAGAGAAGGCAACTGACTGTGTAGTCCCTGTGCCAGCGAGGTAGCGAAGCAACGCCGTGGACCACTACACTCGGTCATTCTTTGATACACGGAGGTTTTGACATGCGGCGCGTGGTGTTCAATCAGAAAGGTGGCGTTGGCAAATCCAGCATTGCCTGCAATCTGGCGGCGGTCAGTGCCAGCGAGGGTTTTCGCACCCTGCTGGTGGATCTGGATGCCCAGGCCAACTCCACTCAGTACCTGACGGGGCTCACTGGTAACGATATCCCGATGGGCATCGCCGATTTCTTCAAGCAAACGCTGTCTTCCGGGCCGTTCTCCAAGAAGAATCAAGTCGACATCTACGAAACCCCGTTCGATAACCTCCATGTCGTGACCGCCACCGCCGAGCTGGCGGACTTGCAGCCAAAGCTTGAAGCCAAGCACAAGATCAACAAGCTGCGTAAGTTGCTTGAAGAACTGAGCGAAGACTACGACCGGATTTACCTCGATACCCCGCCGGCGTTGAATTTCTACGCAGTTTCGGCGCTGATCGCGGCCGATCGAGTGTTGATTCCTTTCGACTGCGACAGCTTTTCACGCCAGGCACTGTACGGGCTGATGGCTGAAATCGAAGAGTTGAAGGAAGACCACAACGAAAGCCTGGAAGTCGAAGGCATCGTCGTCAACCAGTTCCAGGCCCGCGCCAGCCTGCCCCAGCAAATTCTCGATGAGCTGATCGCCGAAGGCCTGCCGGTGCTGCCGGTGTACCTGGCCAGTTCGGTACGTATGCGCGAATCCCACCAGGCCAATACGCCGCTGATCCATCTCGACCCGCGGCACAAGCTGACACAGCAATTTGTCGAGCTGCATAACCTGCTGGAAAACGCCTGATCTTTCAGGCGACGCAAAACACTGTGGGAGCGAGCCTGCTCGCGATGAGGGCTTCACAGTCAACATCACTGCTGACTGAAACACCGCTATCGCGAGCAAGCTCGCTCCCACAGGGGCTGTGTTGCTTCAGATACCCTGGCTACGCAGCCAGGCCATCAACTGCGGTAACGGAAAAGCCCCGCTCTGCCGGGCGATTTCCCGGCCGTTTTTGAACAGGATCAGGCTCGGAATCGAGCGAATCCCCAATTGCGCCGACAACTGCTGGTTCGCCTCGCTATCGAGCTTGGCCAGCCGGCACTTGCCCGCCAGTTGCCCGGCTGCCTGCTCGAACACCGGTGCAAACGACTTGCACGGCCCGCACCAGTCCGCCCATACGTCCACCAGCAGCGGCAGATCACCCTTGATCTGGCTGGCGTAGTCGCCTTGCTTCAATTCAAACGGTTTGCTCAGCAGGACTTCGGCCTTGCAGCGTCCGCATTTGGGGTGATCGTTGAGCCGCTCGGCGGGGATGCGATTGAGGCCGTTGCAGTGGGGGCAGGGGATGAGGAGTGGGTCGGTCATGAGCGATATCCAATTGGAAGCTGATAACACCTAGTTGGAGACGTTTGCTCATGTTTTCAATCGCGCAGCGGCGGGCGGTGAATCTAGGCTTGAGTCTTGCCGAGCCAGACCGCTTGTCTGCTGAGTAGTATCGCAACTTGCGATATTTCTGATCTGAGATTAACTTTCCATAGCAAAATGCGATAAGGATGTTGCATGCATGTTCTCACCGAAAAAAGAGTACGTGAAGCCAAGGCGAAATGGCCAATGGCAGCCAACGCGCTGGATCATTGGTATCAATTAGCCAAAGGAAGCAAGCCGCCGGATTTTGCGGCGATGAGAACCACCTTTCCTGCAGTCGACAAGGTGGGTGAGTTTCATGTTTTCGATATCGGTGGCAACAAATTGCGGCTGATAGCTTTTGTCAGATATCGATCGCAAAAGCTTTATATCAAGCATGTGCTGGACCACCGTGAATATGATCGCGGCAAATGGAAGGACGAAAGAGCATGAGTATCCTGATCAAAAAAGCTGCCGAGCACTGGGAATTTGTCTCACCGCTGCTTCGAAAGCCGAAAAGCGAAGATGACTATGACTTGCTGGCACAGGCGCTGGACGAGTTGCTCGAGATGACCGGCGATGATGAGTCCCATCCGCTGATGAGTCTGGTGGATATCATCGGTGACTGGATTGAGGAATGGGATCACAAGCATCACCCGATGCCGAAGCCCAGCGGAGCCGAGATTCTTGGCTACTTGATGCGCGAACACGGCTTGACCCAGAGCGACCTGCCTGGCGTCGGCCCTCAGTCGGTCGTTTCCGAGATCCTGAGCAGAAAGCGCCAGCTCAACCTGCGGCAGATCCGTTGGTTGGCCGAACGTTTCGGTGTGTCTGTAGAAACCTTTATCTGACTCGCCTCACGACGAACAGCTGATCTCCAGATGCTTGCCCCATTCCGGCGGCCTCTCTGCATAGCTTTCCATCCCCGGTTGTTCCTCGAACGGATTGCACAGCACCGCGTGCAGTCGGCGGACTTCCGAGTAGTCGCCGCTCTCTGCCGCATCGATGGCCTTTTGTGCCAGGTAGTTGCGCAGGACGTACAGCGGGTTGACCGCGTGCATCCGCTGGCGGCGCTGCTCTTGATCAAGCGCGCCTTCACGGGCCACCCGGGCGACATAGAGCTCGCCCCAGGCATCAAAGCCCTTGAGGTCGACGAAGTCATCACGCAAGCGAGCGATGGCCTGTTGCGGCGCTTCATCACCCAATCGGCGGAAAAACAGGCTGTAGTCGACGCCGCTGTTTTGCATGAGTTGCAGCAGGTTCTCCAGCAATTTCTGGTCGTCATCCTCCGCGGTGGTCAGGCCGAGGCGGCGGCGCATCAGGTCCAGGTAATGGGCCTGGAACAGCGGCAGGTACAGGCCGAGGGTTTCGCGCAGGGCTTCGACGCTGATGAACGGCGTCAGGGCCTGGGCCAACGCGCTGAGGTTCCACTGGCCAATCGGCACCTGGTTGCTGAAGGAGTAACGGCCCTGGTCGTCGGAGTGATTGCAGATGAAGTTGGCGTCGAAGTCGTCGAGGAAGGCGAACGGGCCGAAGTCGAAAGTAATCCCGAGAATCGACATGTTGTCGGTGTTCATCACCCCGTGGCAGAAACCATAGGCCTGCCATTTGGCGATCAGTTCGGCATTGCGCTCGACCACTTCGCGGAACATCGCCAGGTACGGCTCCGGTTGTTCCAGGCACTCCGGGAAGTGCATGGCCAGCACATGATCACCGAGCTCTTTCTGCTGCTCGGGGCGTTTGGTGTAGTAGAAATATTCGAAGTGCCCGAAGCGCACATGGCTCGGCGACAGACGCAAGAGCATGGCCGCGCGCTCCTGCTTTTCGCGCCACACCGGGGTGTCGGAGCCGATCACGCACAGGGCGCGGGTGGTCGGGATGTTCAGGGCATGCAGGGCTTCGGAGGCGAGGAATTCGCGGATCGACGAACGCAGTACCGCGCGGCCATCGCCCATGCGTGAAAACGGCGTCTGGCCGGCGCCCTTGAGGTGCAGGTCCCAATGTTCGCCGGCCTCGTTGTACACCTCGCCCAGCAACAGGCCGCGACCGTCGCCCAATTGCGGGTTGTAGAAACCGAACTGATGCCCGGAATAGACCATCGCCCTTGGTATCGCATCGGCCCAGAGCTTGTGGCCGCTGAACAGTTCGGCGAACTCCGGGGTTTCGGCCTCGACCGGGTCGAGGTCCAGCAACGCCATGGCGGCGGGACTGGCCACGACCAGGCGTGGATTGTCGATGGGCTCGGGCAGCACATGGGCGGAAAACGCATCGCCCAGGCGGTCGAAGCGATTATCGAAAATGAGTTCGTCGAGGGCTTTCAAGGGCCGGCTCCAGCAGAATGTCCGAGCATTCTGCTGGGGAAAGGCCGGTTAGTCGAGTTTGGCGGCGGGCGGTTCTTGTGGCGGTTTGCCATCGACCAGTGGCACGATGGTTTTCGCTTCCGGTTCGATCGGCACCATCTTGTATTCCTGGCCGTGCAGGTTCTTGAGGTAAACCTCCATCTGCCGGAACGAGATATTGATGTGCTGCTTCTTGAACTCGCGATTGATGAAGCGGTTGACCTCATCGAGCACCGGGTTGCGGTCGCCGAGGTCGCGCACGTGCATGCGCAACTCGTGGTCGAGGGTGCTTTCGCCGAAGTTCAGGAAGTACACGTGCGGTTCCGGGTCTTTCAGTACGCGCGGGTTATCGCGCGCAGCCTTGAGCAGCAGTTCTTTCACCAGGTCCAGGTCCGAACCGTAGTCGACGCCGAGCTTGAGGGTCACCCGGGTGATGGTGTCGGTCAGTGACCAGTTGATCAGTTGCCCGGTAATGAACGTCTTGTTCGGGACGATGATGTCCTTGCGATCGAAGTCGGTGATGGTCGTGGCACGGATGCGGATCTTGCTCACGGTGCCCGACAGGTTGCCGATGGTGATGGTGTCACCGATCCGCACCGGGCGCTCGAACAGGATCATGATGCCGGAAATGAAGTTGGCGAAGATCTCCTGCATGCCGAAACCGAGGCCGACCGACAGCGCCGCCACCAGCCATTGCAACTTGTCCCAGCTGACGCCGAGGGTCGACAGCGTCGAGACGAAACCGACGCCGGCGATCACGTACGACAGCAACGTGGTGGTCGCGTAGGCGCTGCCCTGGGCAAGATTCAGCTTCGATAGCACGAACACTTCCAGCAGACCCGGCAGGTTGCGTGCCAGGGCGAAGGTGATACCGATGATGATCAGCGCGCCAAGCATGTCGCCGATGCTGATTGGCACCATGCTCATATTGGCGCCGGTGCCGCTGGTGTATTCGTAGAGGGTGACGTTGTCCAGATACGAGAACACCGTAATCAGGTCGGCCCAGACCCAATACAGTGCCGCCATGAAGCCGCCGAGCAGCGCCAGGCGGATCAGGCGCAGGGACTGTTCGTTGACCTTCTCGATGTCCATGCTCGGCTCTTCGATCACCCCCTCGCCGTCTCCGGCCTCTTTCGCCGCCTGACGTTTGGCCAGGGCGCGCTGGTAGGCCAGGCGTCGGGCCGCCACGCTGAGGCCGCGCACGAAGGTGGCTTCGATCACCAGCCAGAACATCAGCAGGTACAGGGTGTTGATCAAGCGGTCGCTGAGCTTCAGCGCGGTGTAGTAGTAGCCGAAGCATACGGCCACGAACAGCGCGACGGGCAGGGCGGTGAACAGGATCCCCACGAGCTTGCGGAACAGCGAGGCGTTCTTGTGGGTCGGGCTGCTGATCAGCAGGCGGCTGAGCAGCAAGGTCATCAAGGCATAGCAGGTGAGCACCACCGGCATGCCGATCACGTCATCGGCCAGCGCCGCCGGTTGCAGTTCGGCAACGGCCACCACGGTCACCAGTGCCATCACCACGATGCCGAGGCGGCGGACCCATATGCGCAGGAATTCCACCTGGGGCTTTTCCCAACGGAAATGCAGTTCTGCCACACCACCCGGTGCGAGGATCCGGTAGGCGGTGTAGAACACCAGCCAGGCCCCGGCCATTTGCAGCAGCGCCGCGCCCATATTGGCGTTCTGCCCACGGGCGTCGATTCGCAGGGCCAGCCCGCACAATGCAAGGCCCAGGGAAACCGGCATCGCCAGCAGGATGTTGATCAGAATCGCCTGCGGCGTGTGCCACTGGCTATCGCGTTTGAAGTGACCGATGTCCTGGTGAACCTTGATCAGTCGCGCGTACAAATTCTTGCGGCGCCACAACAGCGCACCGATCAGCAGTGCCAGTGGCAGGAACAACAGCGGGCGCTGGGTCAGGCCGTCGGCCAGTTCGCTCAGGCTTGAAAGTACCGGTAGTGAATCAAGTTGACGCTGCAGGCGATCCGGCGCACTGCGAATCCACTCCAGCTCCAGCGGCTTGTTGCTCGGAATCCAGAACATCTGCTCATCGAGTGTCGCCCGCAGGCTTTGCGCCGTGCTGAGCAGTTGCTTCTGGTTCAGTTGCAGGGTGATGGACTCATTGAGCACTGCGCTCAGTTCGCGGTTGAGTCGCTCCAGCAGGTCGGCGCGGGTAGTGGCCAGTTCCATCAGGCTTTTGCGCAGCTGCGGGGTGACTTGCTCGGGCGGCTGGGTCGACAGCAGGTTTTCGACGTAGGTGGTCGGACTGCTCAGCAACTCCCGTTGCTGGCTGACTTCGAACTGATACAGGCGAATGTCGGCGATCTGGTCGGCCAGGTTGCGGTCGAGCCGCAGGCGCGGCAACGCTTGTTTCTGTTTGTAGAGAATCTTCGAGAGCAGCAGGCTGCCTTTGAGCACGTTGATTTGCTCGTCCAGCGCCGAATCGCTCTGGGTCAGGCTGTCCAGTTGCTGCTTGGTCTGCAGGTTTTGCTGGGTGACTTCATTCAGGCGGTCGGTGCTTTTGAGCAGGTAGTCCGAAAGCTTCAGGTTGGCCGCGCTTTCGGTGGCCAAAAGACTGCTGCCGCCGGCTTTCTGCGCTTCGATGGATTGCTGGGTGACCGTTTCCTGGGACAACGCCAGACGCTTCTGGTTGATCAGCGTTTGCAGTTCCTGGATTTCCTTATCCAGGCGGTCGGAGCGCTCCGACAACAGGTCATGCTGGCTGTTGCCGAGGTCTTGCAATTGGGTATTGCCGGCCAGTTCCTGGCGCCGTAGCGGGATCAGGGCGTTCAGCGCTGCCAGCTCGGCATTGAGCTGGTCGCGCTGTTCGGCGCTCAAGGCCTTGCCGCTGTCCTTGCCGGTCTTGAGGATGTTGTTGATCTGCTGGATGCGCGTCTGGCTGCTCGAAATCTCCGCCTGAGCACGCTCGGGGCGCGTCTGGGCGGTGATGATCAGGCTGTTGGCATCGGCCAGGGCTTTTTGCAGATCGCTTTGCTGGGTGGAGCGCTCAGTGAGCATTTGTTCCAGCTGCTGGATCGGTTCTTTGGCGAAACGCTGCGCCACCGGCACCACGGTGCTGGCTTTGAGGCGGGTCAGTTCACGCTGGTTCTCGACGGTCTGTTTGGGCGCATTGTTCAATTGCTGCTTGAGCGCGACCAGTTTCTGCTCGTAATCACGCTTGTTGTTGAGCTGGCTCAGCGTGTTTTGCAGGACGGTTTGCAGGGCCTTCTGATCGGCTTCCGGCAGTTTGCGGTCGGCGATCTTGTCCAGGCTCGCCTGCACGGCTTCACTGGAAGGCGGTTCGGCCGCTTGCAATGTACCGACAGTGCCGACAGAAAGACTCAAGCCCAACAGGGCAATGGCGAAAATGGAGCGCAGGTTAGGCATAAAGACCGGTCAAGCAAGTGAGAGTGGAAGCAGTTTAGAGGAAGAGTCCGGGGCCCGGGCGACTTCCTTCGGGGAATCTGACGCCCACTTTGCCGATCTTGTTCCCGTCCATGACTGCCACGGTCCAGATGGTGTTGTTCCATTCCACCTGGTCACCCACCACCGGTGCACCGCCGACTTTCTGGGCAATGAAATGGCCCAGGGACATGTCCGGATCGATGCCTTCGACCTTCAGGCCATACAGGGCAGCAACCGCGGCCAGCTGGGCGTCTCCTTCCAGAACGAAGTCGCCGAAGAAGCGCAGATCGAGGCCCCGTTGTGGCGCCTGGCTGAAGAGTTTTCCGAGGGCTGGCAGGTTGTGTTCATGGCCGATAACACACAGCAAATCATCGACTTCGAGCACCGTACTACCCGACGGATGGAGCAATTGTTGACCACGAAACAGGGCGGCAATACGGGTGCCTTCGGGCATTTTCAGTTCGCGCAGGGGCGAACCGATGCACCATTTCTCCGCGCCGAGGCGATAAACGAACAGCTCCCACTCGCTGGTGACGTGCACTTCCAGGGCCGAACGGGAGATGGGCGCAGGCTCCGGGGGGACCGTCACCTTCAACAGCTTGGCGACCCACGGCAGGCTAGTGCCCTGAACCAACAACGATACCAGCACGATAAAGAACGCGAGGTTGAAGTACAGCTGGGCGTTGGGCAGGCCGGCCATCAGCGGGAACACCGCCAGAATGATCGGGACCGCGCCGCGCAGGCCGACCCAGGAAATGAACGCTTTCTCACGACCATGGAAGGCTTTGAACGGCAGCAGGCCAACCACTACGGACAGTGGCCGGGCAAACAGAATCATCCACAGCGCCAGTGCCAGTGCCGGCAAGGCAATTGGCAGCAGATCGTGAGGCGTCACCAGCAACCCCAGCACCAGGAACATGCCGATCTGTGCCAGCCAGGCCATGCCGTCGAGCATGTGCAAAATGCCGTGACGGCTGCGCACCGGACGGTTGCCGATCATCAATCCACACAGGTACACCGCGAGGAAGCCGCTGCCGTGCAGGGCGTTGGTCAGGGCAAACACCACCAGGCCACCGGCGATGACCAGAATCGGATACAGGCCGGTGGCCAGGTTGATGCGATTGACCAGTTGCAGCATCAGCCAGCCACCGCCCAGGCCGATGACGCTACCGATGCCAAACTCGCGCAGCAGGTGGGTCAGCAGGCTCCAGTGCAGGCCGGTCTGGCCGCTGGCGAGCATGTCGATCAGGGTGACGGTGAGGAACACCGCCATCGGGTCGTTGCTGCCGGATTCGATTTCAAGGCTGGCGGTTACCCGCTCATTCAAGCCTTTGCCACCCAATAGCGAGAACACCGCCGCGGCGTCGGTGGAGCCAACGATGGCGCCGATCAGCAGGCCCTGGATCAGGTTCAGGTTGAACAGCCATGCGGCCGCCATGCCGGTCAGCCCGGTGGTAATCAGTACCCCGACGGTGGCGAGGGACAACGCCGGCCATAACGCCACGCGGAAACTCGACACCCGGGTGCGCAAGCCGCCGTCGAGCAGGATCACCGCCAGCGCGAGGTTGCCGACCAGATAAGCCGTGGGATAGTTGTCGAAGATAATGCCGCCGCCATCGACGCCGGCCGCCATGCCGACGGCCAGGATGATCACCAGAATCGGGATGCCGAGGCGGGACGAAAGTGAGCTCACCAGAATGCTCGCACCTACCAGCAACGCGCCGATCAAGAACAGGCTGTTGATGGTCGTCGCATTCAAAGGCAGTACTCCAGAAAGCTGAAAGGCGGGCGCAAACTGACCATGCAGTCTGCGTGCCAGCGATTCTAACCTGTTGAAATGTGATGCTGTCAAAAAGCTTTTTCAGATCATCGCAGCCCTCTGTAGGAGCGAGCTTGCTCGCGATGAACTCAATGACGACGCGTTGAATCAGGAAGCACGCGTCATCGCTAACGTTCATCGCGAGCAAGCTCGCTCCTACAGCGGTCGCGTCAGCGTGTTACAGGCTAAACCGCCCAACCAGGGTGTTCAGGTCCACCGCCAGGCGCGACAGCTCACTGCTCGCCGCGCTCGTCTGATTCGCCCCGGTGGCCGATTGCACCGACAGGTCGCGAATGTTCACCAGGTTGCGATCCACCTCACGGGCCACCTGCGCCTGTTCTTCGGCGGCGCTGGCGATCACCAGGTTGCGTTCGTTGATTTCGACGATGGCGCTGTTGATGGTATCCAGCGACAGGCCGGCGCCGCGGGCGATGTTCAGGGTCGATTCGGCGCGCTCGGTGCTGTTGCGCATCGAATCCACCGCGTGCCCGGTGCCGCTCTGAATGCTGCCGATCATGCGTTCGATTTCACTGGTCGACTGCTGGGTGCGGTGAGCCAGGGCACGAACCTCGTCGGCCACCACCGCGAAACCTCGACCGGCCTCACCGGCACGTGCGGCCTCGATGGCGGCGTTCAAGGCCAGCAGGTTGGTCTGGTCGGCCAGGCCACGGATCACATCCAGCACCTTGCCGATGTCGCGAGACTCATTGGCCAGGTCGCCGATCAGGGTTGCGGTACTTTGCACGTCGGCGCTCATGCGTTCGATTGCGCTGACGGTTTCCTGCACCAGATCACGACCGTCACCGGCAGACGTGGTGGCGTTCTTCGACGCTTCGGAGGTGCTGACCGCGTTGCGGGCGACTTCTTCCACGGCGCTGGTCATTTCATTGACCGCAGTGGCGGCCTGTTCGATTTCGTTGTTTTGCCGGGTCAGGCCGCGGGCACTTTCGTCGGTGACGCTGTTGAGTTCTTCGGCAGCGGACGCAAGCTGTGTGGCCGAGCCGGAAATGCGCTGCAGCGTGTCGCGCAGTTTTTCCTGCATCTTCGACATGGCCAGCAGCAAGCGGCCGGCTTCGTCTTCGCCGTCGACGGTGATCGGGCGTGTCAGGTTGCCTTCGGCAATTTGTTCGGCGGCGCTCAGGGCGTTGGCGATCGGTTGAGTGATGCTGTTGGTCAGCAACCAGGCGAACAGCAGCGTCAGCGCAGTGGCAATCACCAGCAGGGTGATCACCAGGTTGAACGCCGAATCATATTGGTCGGCGGCCTGCTGGTTGGTGTCTTGGGTCTGCTGGGTGTTGATCTCCAGCAGGCGGTTCAACACGGTGTTGATTGCCTCGGAGTTGCTCAGCAAGTCGGTGTTGAGCAGGTTGCGCAGTTCATCGACCTGATTGTTACGCGACAGGGTCTTCATCCGGTCTTCGATCTGGCGATATTGCCCCAGCAGTTGCACGTATTGATCGTAGGTTGCACGTTCCTGCGGGTTGGCGATCAGCTTTTCGTAGGTCACCTGGGCGGTGCGAATCTGCTGGTTGCGCAGCTCCAGCAGTTCCATGGTTTTCTGCTGCACGTCAGGTTCGCGGTTCACCAGCAAACGGTAGGACAGCACACGCAGGCGCAAAGTGAGTTGGGTGAACTCGTCCAGGCTCTTGATGCTCGGCACACTGTCGTTGGTGATGTTTTCGGCGGCGCCGCGGATCTTGCTCATCTGATTCAAGGCAAACACCCCCAGAATCATCATCAAGCCACCGATCAGCGCAAAGCTGAGGAACGCTCGAGGGGCGATATTCATATTACGAAGGGACATGGCGTTCACCGAAAAAGAGCGCATCCGTGCGGGGCTGAGGCTGCTGTATGAATGACTTATCGGTCGCCGGACCGAAGTCTTGAGTCCTGCTTGTTTTAGCCGGTTGCACCTTATGGCGACGAAGTGCAGGAACCAGATCGGCCTGTCACAGTCTTTAAAACTCGCGAGGAAGGTCGCCCGTCAGCAAAATCAAGGCTTTGCGCCTGTATAACCCTGGCATCCACGGTGACTTTTCTTTATCGTACGCGCCCTTTGAAAAAGCCCGGAAAATCAAAATGTTGGAAGCATCTCTAAGCCAATTGGAACAACTGGTCAGCGATCTGGTGCAACAGAACCAGACCCTGCTCGGCACCAACCAGACCCTGGCTGCAGAACTGGCCCAGGCCAAGGATGAAAACGAAAGCCTGCAACTGAGCCTGATGGAGCAGGAAGAGAAGCAAGGCGCCACGGCGGCCCGCATCCAGGCCCTGGTTGAGCGTGTCAGCGCGGGTCCTGTCAGCGCATGAGTTACAACGCCGCAGGGGTAAAAGTCGTCTCGATCCTGGGGGAGGACTATTCGATCAAGGCACCGGCCGGGGAAGAACAAACCCTGCTGGACGCCGCGATGATGTTGAAGGCAGCCCTGGCCGAAACCAAGAGAAAGTACCCGACGCTGATCGGTGACCGACTGCTGGTGCTGGCGGCGATGAATCTGTGTTCCCGGCAGATTGAAATGCAGAAGCAGCACAAGCTCGAACTCGACCGTTACCAAG
This sequence comes from Pseudomonas sp. Pseusp10, assembly GCF_059492225.1. NCBI lineage: Bacteria > Pseudomonadati > Pseudomonadota > Gammaproteobacteria > Pseudomonadales > Pseudomonadaceae > Pseudomonas > Pseudomonas sp. Pseusp10. The sequence continues at coordinate 1,077,086 of NZ_CP168528.1, forward strand.
AGCAAGTCAGCGCCACGGTTGAAGTGATCTCCAAGACGATCAATCAGGCCTGATCGGCTTTGCGCACAACCAAAGAATAGATTGTCGGTTGGTTTGTATACAATCGGCACGGCTGTTGCAGTGTTTCAGCCTCTTATTCTTTGGGGGTGCTCCATGCAGTTCTGGCGACGCAGTATTCAATGGCAGTTGATCCTGAGTATGGGCACCGCCCTGCTGGTCAGTATCCTGATCGTGGTTGGCATTTATACCCTGGTGGTCAATCGTCTCGCCCAGAGCTATCTGGTCGAGCAAGCCTTGCCGTCGAGCATCGAAGCGATGCGCAACGACATCGAGCGGATCCTCGTCCAGCCCCTCACCGCCGCCAAGGACATCGCCAGCAACAGTATGGTGCGCGACTGGCTGGCCGGGGGTGAAGACAGTACCCGGACCGGCACGTTTGCTACCTATCTCGAAGGCCTGCGCGCCGAGCACAAAGCCTTTACCGCGCTGATTATCGGCACTGCGTCCAATCACTACTTCACCGAAAAAGGCCTGGACCGGACCCTCAGCCGTTCCAATCCCAAGGACGCCTGGTTCTATGCGTTCCTCGACAGCGACCAGCCGCGCACCCTCAATATCGACAACGACACGGCCACCGGAGAATTGGCGCTGTTCATCGACCTCAAGGTCGAGCAGGCCGGTAAAGTCGTGGGCGTTGCCGGGCTTGGTCTGAGCATGAAAGAACTGTCGGAGCTGATTCACAACTTCAGCTTTGGTGAGCGCGGCAAGGTCTATCTCGTGCGTTCCGACGGTCTGATCCAGGTTCATCCTGAAGCGCAATTCAGCGGCAAGCGCACGCTGGCTGAGCAGATTGGCGAGTCAGCGGCGCAAGCCGTCATTGGTCAGCTCTCTACCATCAAGGCCGCTGCCACCAACAGCAGCTTCCAGCGCGACGGCGAAGACTTTCTCGCTTTAAGCCTGCCGCTACGCGATCTGGGCTGGACCCTGGTGGCTGAAGTGCCGCAGTCGCAAATTTACGCCGAAGCCCGCCGCGCCATGTGGATGAGTAGCGGCATCGGTTTGGCGGTAGCGCTGGTGTGCCTGTTGCTGGTGGTGTTGCTGGCCCGTGGGTTGGTACGACCGATTCGTCAGGTAACAGCGGCGCTGGTTGCCATCGGTAGCGGTGGTGGAGATTTGACCCACCGGTTAGATTCCAGTCGCGCCGATGAGTTGGGCGATCTGGCTCGCGGTTTCAATCGGTTCCTGGATAGCCAGCGCGACATGATTGGCGAAGTGCTGACCACCAGCGAACGCTTGCGCACGGCTGTGGAGCAAGTGGCCAGGGTTGTGGATAACACCGCCGAACGCTCCGGCCGCCAACAGGAAATGACCGACATGGTCGCCACTGCTGTCCATGAAATGGGCCTGACCGTTCAGGAGATCGCCCAGAACGCCGGCAATGCGGCGGTCGCTTCGCAAACGGCCCGGGACGAAGCGATGCAGGCGCGGGAAGTGGTGGGTGGTTCGATCCGCCACATTGAAAGCATGTCCCAGGAGATCGGCGTCGCGGCCACGGCGGTGGGTGAACTGGCCCTTCAAGTGGCGTCCATCGATCAGGTGCTGGCGGTGATTCGCGGGATTTCCGAGCAGACCAACCTGCTGGCGCTCAACGCCGCCATCGAAGCGGCGCGGGCCGGGGACATGGGGCGTGGGTTTGCCGTGGTGGCCGATGAAGTGCGCACCCTGGCGCGGCGCACGCAATCGTCCACCGATGAAATCCAGCAGATGATCGGCAGCCTCAAGCAAGGCGCGGAAAACGCGGTGTCGTCGATGCATTCCGGGCAAGCCGCGACCGGCACGGGTGTTGAGTCGAGCCAGCGTACCGGCGCCTCATTGACCGCGATCACCGGGCAAGTGGAGCGCATTAGCGACATGAACCATCAGGTGGCGACGGCGACGGAAGAGCAGTCGGCGGTGACCGAGGAAATCAATCGCAATGTGCAAGGGATTTCCGATCTGGCCCGGGCGACGGCGGGGGAGGTCAGGGCTTGCCGTGAGGATTGTCAGACGTTGCAGCGGTTGGCGGATGATCTGGCGCGGCAGATGGGCGGGTTCAAGCTGGGGTGATGTGGTGTATGTTTTGACGCCATCGCGAGCAAGCTCGCTCCCACATTGGATCGCGTTGACCTGATGGACGCGGTCCCCTGTGGGAGCGAGCTTGCTCGCGATTGGATTTCAGCCAATCCACAAAAGCTGGATCAGAACCACTCATCCTGCATGCCCAGGCAAACATCATCCCGCGCCTCAAGAATCGCCAGTTCATGGTGACACCCCGGCACCTCCCACGTCAGGAAGTAGCGCGCCGCCTGCAGCTTGCCTTTATAGAAGCCGACATCCGCCGCATTGCCCTTGGCCAGGCCTTCCTCGGCGCGGATCGCCTGTTCCAGCCAGCGCCAGCCGATCACCGTGTGACCGAACACCTTCAGGTACAGCGCCGAGTTCGCCAGGCTGCTGTTGACCTTGCCCTGGGCCAGGTCTGTCAACAGGCCGATGGTCACGGTTTGCAGGCGCGCCACCAGTTTCTCCAGTGGTTCGCGTAGCGGCGTCAGCGACTCAAATGTCTGAGCGCGCTCGGCGGTGTCGGCGATCAAACGAATCAGCTGCTTGAGCCCGGCGCCACTGTTTTGCGCCAGTTTGCGGCCCAAAAGGTCCAGCGACTGAATGCCGTGGGTGCCTTCATGGATCGGATTCAGGCGGTTGTCGCGGTAGTACTGCTCCACCGGGTACTCGCGGGTGTAGCCGTGGCCGCCAAGGATCTGGATCGCCAGTTCGTTGGCCTTCAGGCAGAACTCCGACGGCCAGGATTTGACGATCGGCGTCAGCAGGTCCAGCAGTTCATGGGCCTGTTTACGTTCGGCTTCGGTTTCCAGGGTGGTGGTGTCGTCGAACAGCCGTGCCGCGTACAGGCCGAGATCGAATGAACCTTCGACGTAGGCCTTCTGCGTCAGCAACATGCGTTTGACGTCGGCGTGCTGGATGATCGCCACCGGTGCGGTGTTCGGGTCCTTGCTGTCCGGCACGCGACCCTGCGGACGTTCGCGGGCATATTCCAGCGAGTACAGGTAGCCGGCGTAGCCGAGCATCACCGCGCCCATGCCGACGCCGATTCGCGCTTCGTTCATCATCTGGAACATGTAGCTCAAGCCCTGGTGCGGCTTGCCCACCAGATAGCCGACACATTCGCCGTTATCGCCGAAATTCAACGCGGTGGATGTGGTGCCGCGCCAGCCCATCTTGTGGAACAGCCCGGCCAGCAACACGTCATTGCGCTTGCCAAGGCTGCCATCGTCGTTGACCAGGAACTTGGGCACGATAAACAGCGAAATGCCTTTCACCCCGGCCGGTGCGTCCGGCAGCTTGGCCAGCACCATGTGCACGATGTTCTCCGACAGCGGGTGATCACCACCGGAGATGAAGATCTTGTTGCCTTTGAGGCGATAAGTGCCGTCAGACGCAGGTTCTGCACGAGTACGAATATCCGACAACGATGAGCCCGCGTGGGGTTCGGTCAGGGCCATGGTGCCGAAGAAACGGCCGTCGATCATCGGTTGCAGGAAGCGGCGCTTCTGCTCGTCGGTACCGAAGCTTTCGATCAGGTTGGCCGCGCCCATGGTCAGGAACGGATAAGACGTCGACGCGGCGTTGGCCGACTGGAAGTGCGAAAAGCAGGCCTGCGATAGCAAGGTAGGCAGCTGCATGCCGCCGGCGTCAAAACTGCGCGCGGCATTGAGGAAGCCAGCCTCGAGGAAGGCGTCCACCGCTGGTTTCACTTCCGGAATCAGAATCGCCTGGCCGTTTTCATAGCGTGGCTCGTTCTCGTCGCCCTTGCGGTTGTGCGGGGCGAAGAACTTCTCGGCGATGCTGCGGGCGGTGCCGATGGCCGCATCGAAGGTTTCGCGATTGTGTTCGGCGAAACGCTCACGCTGGGTCAGGCCCTCGGCATCAAGGACTTCATACAGCTCGAAAGCCAGATTACGGGAACTGAGCAACGTCTCGGACATGGCGGCCTACCTTTTATTGGGATGGGCCGAGTCTAGTCTTGCGAATAGAGGCTGAACAGGATGATTGATGAGGGTGATGGTGGGGCAGAGCGTCAACTTAGCGAACGACACAAAGCAACTGTGGGAGCGAGCTTGCTCGCGATAGCGATCTATCAGTCACCTCCAATATTGACTGATCTGCCGCAATCGCGAGCAAGCTCGCTCCCACAGGGATTGTTGCTGAACCGGGCACCTGTTGCAGGTGCCCGGCTTATCGGGTTTAGCCGATGGTCATCAAGCTCGCATTACCACCCGCCGCAGCGGTGTTGACGCTCAATGCACGCTCGATCACCAGACGCTCCAGCGCAATGTTGGTTTCGCCTTGCGACAGACCCTGCACACCGACGATGGCGCCGGCACGCTTGGCCACCTGCTGGCACAGCGCACGCAACTGGTCGGAATGGCCGTGATGCAGAACCGCATCAAACACCACTTCGTCCTTGTTCCAGTCGGAAACCAGCTTGATGCGTGCCTGAATATCCTTCGACAGACGTGCGAACAATGTCTTGGTCAAGTCAGTTTCCGGCCAGACCGCAGAACCGCCGACAGCCAGTACCGCCGCCAGTTGAGTCAGCAGGTCGCCTTCGACTTCCGCCAGGCACAGCACGTGTTCCCGTGGCAGGATCGCGTAGCTGTTGCGCTCGCCGGTCGGGCCAGCCAGCACGCGGGTGATCCCGCTTTGCGATTGTGCGGCGAACTGCACGCACAGGGTGCTCAGGTCGGCAAACTTGTTGCTGTCGGCCCAGGCTTTCAGGGCGGTCAGCGGCTTGCTCATGGCGTCGCGCAGACGAACGTCCGGTGCCACGGCGGCGTCACCGCGAGCGAAGGATTGTTCGATCGCATCCGCAGGACGCGTCGACAACAAGCGGTACAGGTACAGCGGACCACCGGCTTTCGGGCCGGTACCCGACAGGCCTTCGCCGCCGAACGGCTGCACGCCGACCACGGCACCGACGATGTTGCGGTTGACGTAGACGTTACCGGCGTTGACGTTGTCGATCACCTTGGCGATGGTTTCGTCGATGCGGGTGTGCACGCCCAGCGTCAGGCCATAGCCGGAAGCGTTGATCTGACCGATCAGTTGATCGATGTCTTTGCGCTTGTAGCGAACCACGTGCAGCACCGGGCCGAAGATCTCCCGCTGCAGTTCGTCGAAGCTTTCCAGTTCGATCAGCGTCGGCATCACGAAGGTGCCGCGTTTGACTTCTTCGGCGTCGGCGATAGCCACCTGGTACACGCTGCGACCCTTGTCGCGCATGGCCTGGATGTGTTTCTCGATGCCAGCCTTGGCTTCGGCGTCGATCACCGGGCCGATGTCCACGGACAGGCGCTCTGGGTTGCCGAGACGGCTTTCAGCCATCGCGCCCTTGAGCATTTCGATGACGCGATCAGCGGAATCTTCCTGCAAGCACAAGACTCGCAGGGCCGAGCAACGCTGACCGGCGCTGTCGAACGCCGAGGACACCACGTCGATCACCACTTGTTCGGTCAGGGCCGAAGAGTCGACGATCATCGCGTTCTGGCCACCGGTTTCGGCGATCAGAGGAATCGGACGACCCTGGTTGTCCAGGCGGCCGGCAATGTTGCGTTGCAGCAAGCGCGCGACTTCAGTGGAGCCGGTGAACATCACGCCTTTGACGCGCTCATCGCCCACCAGGCCGGCACCCACGGTTTCACCGCGACCCGGCAGCAGTTGCAGTACGCCTTGCGGAATGCCGGCTTCGAGCATCAGGCGCACGGCTTGAGCGGCGACCAGCGGCGTTTGCTCCGCAGGCTTGGCCAATACCGGGTTACCGGCTGCCAGGGCAGCAGCCACCTGGCCACTGAAGATCGCCAGCGGGAAGTTCCACGGGCTGATGCATACAACCGGGCCCAACGGGCGGTGAGCATCATTGGTGAAATCGTTGCGTGCCTGTACCGCGTAGTAACGCAGGAAGTCCACGGCTTCACGCACTTCGGCGATGGCGTTGGCAAAGGTCTTGCCGGCCTCACGAGCCAGCAGGCCCATCAACGGCTGGATCTCGGCTTCCATCAGGTCGGCGGCACGTTCCAGGATCGCGGCGCGCTCGGCGGGCGGCGTGGCCTGCCAGATCGGTGCGGCGTTGAGGGCGCACTGGATCGCGTTGTCGACGTCTTCGACGGTGGCTTCCTGTACATGGCCAACCACGTCACGCAGGTCGGACGGGTTCAAAACCTGCGCCGGGGCTTCGTTGCTGGACGCGCAACCGAGCATCGGCGCCGCTTTCCAGTGGTTGTGCGCGGTAGCGAGAAGCGCGCAGGACAGCGATGCCAAACGATGTTCGTTGGCCATGTCGATGCCGCTGGAGTTGGCGCGTTCGGAACCGTACAGATCACGCGGCAAAGGAATGCGCGGGTGCGGCAGACCGAAACCACCTTCCACGGTCGCCATCTGCTCGATGCTCGCCACCGGGTCGGCCACCAGTTCCTGAATGGAAATCGACTGGTCGGCGATACGGTTGACGAACGATGTGTTCGCGCCGTTTTCCAGCAGGCGACGCACCAGGTACGCCAGCAGTGTTTCGTGAGTACCAACCGGAGCGTACACGCGGCACGGACGGTTCAGCTTGCCTTCGGAAACCTTGCCTACAACTTGTTCGTACAGTGGCTCACCCATGCCGTGCAGACACTGGAACTCGTACTGGCCCGGGTAATAGTTCTGACCGGCGATATGGTAAATGGCCGACAGGGTGTGGGCGTTGTGCGTGGCGAACTGCGGGTAGATGACTTCCGGCACCGACAGCAGTTTGCGTGCGCAAGCGATGTAGGACACGTCGGTGTACACCTTGCGGGTGTAGACCGGGTAGCCTTCCAGGCCTTCGACCTGGGCGCGCTTGATTTCGCTGTCCCAGTACGCGCCCTTCACCAGGCGGATCATCAGGCGATGACGGCTGCGGCGTGCCAGGTCGATCACGTAGTCGATCACGTACGGGCAACGCTTCTGGTAAGCCTGGATCACGAAGCCGATGCCGTTCCAGCCGGTCAGTTGCGGCTCGAAGCACAGGCGCTCGAGCAGATCCAGCGACAGCTCGAGGCGGTCGGCTTCTTCGGCGTCGATGTTCAGGCCGATGTCGTATTGCTTGGCCAGCAGGGTCAGCGACAGCAGGCGCGGGTACAGCTCATCCATCACGCGCTCGTACTGGGCGCGGCTGTAACGCGGGTGCAGGGCGGACAGCTTGATCGAGATGCCCGGGCCTTCATAAATCCCACGACCGTGGGACGCTTTGCCGATCGAGTGGATGGCTTGTTCGTACGAGGCCAGGTACTTCTGCGCGTCGTGCTCGGTGAGTGCGGCTTCACCCAGCATGTCGTAGGAATAACGGAAGCCCTTGGCTTCGAACTTGCTGGCGTTGGCCAGGGCTTCGGCGATGGTTTCGCCGGTCACGAACTGCTCGCCCATCAAGCGCATGGCCATGTCGACGCCCTTGCGGATCATCGGCTCGCCGCTTTTGCCGATGATGCGGCTCAGGGACGAAGTCAGGCCGGCTTCGTTGTGGGTCGACACCAGTTTGCCGGTCAGCAGCAAGCCCCAGGTGGCGGCGTTGACGAACAGCGACGGGCTGTTGCCCAGGTGCGGCTGCCAGTTGCCGGTGCTGATCTTGTCGCGGATCAGTGCATCGCGGGTGCCTTTGTCCGGGATGCGCAGCAGCGCTTCGGCCAGGCACATCAGCGCCACGCCTTCCTGGGACGACAGGGAGAATTCCTGCAACAGGCCCTGAACGATACCGGCACGTCCGCCAGCGCTCTTCTGGTTGCGCAGTTTTTCAGCAATCGAGGCAGCGAGCTTGTTGGTGGCTTCGGCCATCGGAGCCGGCAGGCGCGCCTGTTCGATCAGCATCGGCACGACTTCCGGCTCAGGGCGACGGTAGGCGGCGGTGATCGATGCGCGCAGTACCGATTGCGGCAGGATGCTTTCGGCGAATTCGAGGAAGCACTGGTGGGCGTGATCCAGAGGTGCGTCGACGGAGTCGTCGGAATCCTTGGTCAAACCGCTCAGCTCGGTCAGGGTTGCACCACCCTCGAGTTTTTCCAGGTAATTGAAGATTGCCTGCTTGATCAGCCAGTGCGGCGTGCGATCAATCGAGGTCGCGGCGGCCTTGAGGCGTTCGCGGGTCGGGTCGTCAAGTTTGACCCCAAGGGTGGTGGTAGCCATGTTTTTATCCTCATGTTTGCCACGACGGCGTGGCATCAGCTGGCGGCAAGATTAGCCGCGCGACTGTAGAGGTGCAACCGGGTGCAACCCTTTTTTTGCAGGAAAAATCGGCGCCTCGTCGGGAATTAAATTCTGGTACGAGCGTGCTGCTCCTGCTTGGTGCTTTTACTTCTAATAAAGCGCCTGAACTGCGTCAAAAGGGAACAAAAAACATTTGGATACGGGTAAATCACGCAGGTGCAACTTATTCTCGAAAAATGGGTTGCACCATATTTGCTTTGTTGCATAGCATTCGCGCCCCAAGGTGCAACCCGTCGAAAAGGCAGGTGTGCCGGCTGATGGCTTTCCTGGGGAAACATCAGTCATAAATGCGCGGGATCCCGAATCGTCTGTCAAACGCATGCGTTTGCGAGCGGTTCACCAGCCGCCGCTACATAAAAACAAAGCCAGGGCGTAACTTAATGAGCGTAAGCAATCCAACCCTGATCACGTTCGTGATCTACATCGCAGCAATGGTGCTGATCGGCTTGATGGCCTATCGCTCCACCAACAACCTTTCCGACTATATTCTGGGCGGTCGTAGCCTGGGCAGCGTCGTGACCGCACTGTCCGCCGGTGCCTCCGACATGAGTGGCTGGTTGTTGATGGGCTTGCCCGGCGCGATCTACATGTCCGGTCTTTCCGAAAGCTGGATCGCCATCGGCCTGATCGTCGGCGCCTACCTGAACTGGCTGTTCGTCGCCGGCCGTCTGCGCGTGCAAACCGAGCACAACGGTGATGCGCTGACCCTGCCGGACTACTTCGCCAGCCGTTTCGAAGACAAAAGCGGCCTGCTGCGGATCATCTCTGCGGTCGTGATCCTGGTGTTCTTCACCATCTATTGCGCTTCCGGCATCGTGGCCGGCGCCCGTCTGTTCGAAAGCACCTTCGGCATGTCCTACGAGACTGCGCTGTGGGCCGGTGCTGCGGCGACGATTGCCTACACCTTTATCGGCGGATTCCTGGCCGTGAGCTGGACCGATACCGTACAAGCCACCCTGATGATCTTCGCGTTGATCCTGACACCGGTTATCGTGCTGCTGGCCACTGGCGGCGTCGACACCACTTTCCTGGCCATCGAAGCGCAAGATCCAGGCAACTTCGACATGCTCAAGGGCACCACTTTCATCGGCATCATCTCGCTGATGGGCTGGGGGTTGGGCTACTTCGGCCAGCCGCACATCCTGGCGCGTTTCATGGCTGCCGATTCGGTTAAATCGATCGCCAAGGCCCGTCGCATCTCCATGACCTGGATGATCCTGTGCCTGGGCGGCACCGTGGCAGTCGGCTTCTTCGGTATCGCCTACTTCTCGGCCAACCCGGCCGTGGCCATGCCAGTGAGTGAAAACCACGAACGTGTGTTCATCGAACTGGCCAAAATCCTGTTCAACCCATGGATCGCGGGTATCCTGCTGTCGGCCATTCTGGCTGCCGTCATGAGCACCCTGAGCTGCCAGTTGCTGGTGTGCTCGAGCGCCCTGACCGAAGACTTCTACAAGACCTTCCTGCGTAAATCCGCTTCCCAGGTTGAATTGGTGTGGGTCGGCCGTGCCATGGTGCTGTTGGTGGCCCTGGTTGCTATCGCACTGGCGGCCAACCCGGAAAACCGTGTTCTGGGTCTGGTGAGCTACGCCTGGGCCGGCTTCGGTGCCGCATTCGGTCCGGTCGTACTGATCTCCGTGATCTGGAAAGACATGACCCGCAACGGCGCACTGGCCGGCATCCTGGTCGGAGCGATCACCGTGATCGTCTGGAAACACTTCGAACTGCTGGGCCTGTACGAAATCATCCCGGGCTTCATCTTCGCCAGCCTGGCGATCTACTTCGTCAGCAAGATGGGCACGCCGACTGCCGGTATGTTCCAGCGTTTTGCGGCTGCAGAGAGTGATTATCGTCTGAACAAGTGATGAGTGATGGGTTGAACGCTTCCCATCCCTGATAAAAGAACGGCTCGCAGCTTTATGGTGCGGGCCGTTTTTTTTTTTGCAAGCCAAGTCCAAAAAACAGGCATTGACCCTCCAATATCCGTGGTCCTTTTCAGTATTGGTCATGAGACATTTCCTGATTTTCTAGGCCATCTTGAGTTTTCTCTCCGTCCACGTACTTTGCGTTAGCCCACTCATTCCGAGTCGGTGTTACCCATCGTTAACAGTGGCGCGTTTCCCATGAATGAGGCGCCGGTAGAGAGGGAAATCAGCAATGGCAAAGGGATACTTCATTCGTGAGGGCGACAAGACCACCTGCGGTGGCAAAGTTCTGGAAGCCGATACTCACATCATGATGTTTGGCTTCGCGCACGCGCGTGACGGGGACCAGGTTTCCTGCGGAAAAGACAATAAAACCTACGTGATCACTGGCGGTGTTTCATACATCAAAAGCAACGGCAGGATGGTGGCGGGATCGCTGGATAGCTTCAGTAGTTGTCCTTGCAAAGCCGGGCTTATCCCATCGCAGTCCACGGCGAAGTACGAGTCCAACCGCAGTACGGAACCACACACCATGCGGACCACCACTGCGCAGGCTTCGCCCGCCGCAGCCAGTGCTCCGGCCGCGTCACGATCATCCAGCTACGCCCCTGTACCAGGCTCTCCCATGCCGATGCGTGACAACAGTGCACAGGCTGTAGAGCCCGGCTTTTACATCGTTCCAAAGAGCACCACCCGCGAACAACTCGAAGCCTCGTTGTTCACCCTGCGCGACCCGGCGGTGATGGGCAAATTCAAGCTGCTCAATCCCAACCTGCGCGACGTCAAAGCCGGCTCGATGATCGTGCTGAGCGATCCCAATAACTTCCAGTGCACCCGTGAAGAAGCCTTGCTCATGGATGTGGCGGCCAGGACCAATCAAATACTGGAAACGCTTAGTCCGGAAGAAGCGGATTTCATGGTGCAGCACCGTGATGCCATCCAGACCTTCCTGGGTCATGGCTCGACCGCAATCGGCGTTGGCGCGAGTATTCTCAAAAACAATCTGGATAACGTCAGCGACACCCTGAGAAAAATCGAAGCGTTGCATCAGCATTCATTCCTGCGCGATGGCCACCTGAGCTCACCGACGTTTCTGGTAGAGCGCCAAAAGCTGCTCGCTCAACTCGATATCCACCTGACAAGCCTGACGCGCAAAGGTATCGGTTTCCCCGACCACCCCAATTTGAATCGTGCAATGTTCCTCTCGCCTCCCAGCCTGGTTCACCGCTGGACGGAAGCTGGCGGCGTGGGGCAGATGCCGGGATACGCGACTCATCCTGAGGGGGTGGCCAAGGCTTCTAAGTACCTCAAGTACGGTGGCTGGGTCGGCACTGCGGTCGGTGGAGGGGCGTCGGCGATGAAAGTTCAGGATGTGTGTACAGCAGGAGATGCTGAAGCTTGCAAAAAGGTGAAGTTCACTGAAGGTGGATCCTTTGTTGGGGAAATGGTCGGTGGTAGTAGTGCAGGCGTGATCTTTGGGGCTGGTACGGCAGGTGTTATCTGCGCGGGGCTCGGAATACCCACCGCGGGCGCGGGATCCCTGATATGTGGGCTTGTAGTGGCAGGAGCTGGCTCTTTGGCTACAGGGTTTGCCCTCGGCAAAACGGGTGAAAAAACTGGCGAAATAATCTACGAGACTCTGAAATGAGCGTGAGTGTCGCGCACAAAATATTTCTGTGTATCAGCATTACTGGTTTTGGCGGCCTTCTCATTTTCCTTGGCATCGCTTTGCATTTGGCCTACTCCAAAATGGATGTAATGTTGGAGCATTTGAAAAACTGCCCATCTATTATGGTCAGGGCCACTTTCAAGAGCGGCGGGGCGTGGGGGAGGTTGTTCGTACTTGGTGCAATAATGGGCGTGATGACTATGCCAAATTTTTATCTTCGCGATGGTGGGGCCGATGCTAAAGATTTGGATAACTTTCCTGGTGGCCTTAGGAGAAAGCTAATAGTGTTGCACTGGGGCGGGGTTGCTTGTATTGCCCTATTGCTTGCGCTTTTTGCAGTCAACACACTTGGCTACATCGAGTAATACCCGTGGTTAAGTTGTGAGCAGTTCTTAGGCGGCCAGCAAAAAAGTTGGTGGGGGAGCGGGGGGCAGAGCGCACATCTATTGCTCAAATGAAAATAAATCAGTCCCCTTATCCCCAAGCGGCGCAGTAATAGGTACAGCCTTAACCGCTAAGACAGTTGGTGGGATTTGCCTCGCGGTCGGCGTGACTACGGCAGGAGTCGGAGCCTTAGTATGTGGCGTGGTGGTGGTGACAGCTGGGTCGTTAGTAGGCGGCGCAGTGGGTAACGGGCTTGGTGAGTTGTTTGGCGACATCGTTTACGAGATGAATTAATGACCCCGACAAAATTGATTTTCGGCGTTTTCGGTGGCGCGGTCCTGCTGATGATATTTATTTGGATGGGGTTAGCACTTTACTTGTCCTATACCAAGATTGACGTGATGCTAAAACATCTGAAAAACAGTACTGCGGTCATGGCTTTATCTCACTATCGGCGTCTCGGTGCATGGGGCCACTTGCATTTGATTGCGGGAATCGCAGCACTTGTCGCGTTCCCTGATCATCATATTAACAATGGCACTCTAAGTGCTGACGACCTAAACAGTCTTCCTGCTTCACTTAAGCGCAAGCTTGTCATTTGGCGTTGGGGAGTGCTGATTCTTTGTGGATTGCTTTTGTTGTTCGGTGGCGTTGGTGCAGCCGCTGATTGGATATAGTTAAAGTCTTCATGAAGATCAGATCGACTTAAATAATCTTCCCTCCACAAAGAATGGGCACCCAACTTGGTTGGCGTGCCCATTCTTCATGCCACTTTCCCGTCGGGTGGGTTGGGAGGATGCCTTACGGATTAACACTATCCTTCAACGACTTACCCAGCTTGAGCTCAACAGTCTTAAATCTCTTTGGGGGATTGGGGGGCTGCGAATTTTCCGGGCAAGGTCCTCGGACGTTTCCTTCAAAACGTAGCGGTTTTCATGAAGTGGTGTGATGTGAGTTCCATCGATAGTCTTTGGCGGTCACTGACTATTCAGTGGTGGGGTGTAGGAACCTCTCAAGACCGTTAGAGCTATATTGGCGTCACTGCTTGGTTTGCGGCCGTTTGCATGCGGCCGTAAGATCAGTTGCGGCGGCTATGCGCGGGCACGCTTCGGTGTGGTCGAGTTTTGCTCTCAGGTCTCGATATTCCTACCCCGTGCATAGCTGCCACCCTAGCCCGTAGGAAGGCTAATGGCAGGTCCATTTCCTCCCTGGAGCGTTAAAAATGAAATCAATTCACCCCGACCCACCCTACGAAAAACCGATCCCTCATCCCGACAACCGCTTCATGGCGTTGACCAGCAACTGCAACGACATGCCCACCCTGTTCGTCGACACCCACGCGCCACTCGACATCCTCACTGACGCTGCCAACTACAGAATCCGCGCAGTAACCCAAGTGCTTGAGAACCTCTCCATGCGGGGTTCGATCGAGTGCGAGTCGTTCATCCTCAGCGATTTCGCCTTGCTCTGCGCTATTCCATTGCGCGATGGCTGTGATGTGCTGGATGTGATCGGGCGGCGGTTGCGGGCGCGGCCTTCGGCGTAGCGCAGAGTGCTTTTGTGGCGAGGGGGCTTGCCCCCGTTCAACTGCGTAGCAGTTGTAGAACAGGGGGAGTGCAGTGTGCCAGGCCAGGCCGGGGTTCAGGTTTTGGGGCTGCTTCGCAGCCCAGCGGGAGCAAGCTCCCTCGCCACAGGGGAGGGCGGAGCGGCCACTCAGCCGCCACCCCCTGACTTGCCGGCCGGTAAAAGGTAAACTTCCCGGCCTTCGCAGGAGCAGCCATGAATTATCGTCACGCCTTCCATGCCGGCAATCACGCCGATGTGTTCAAACACCTGACCTTGACCCGCCTCATCGCCCTGATGTCGCGCAAGGAGCAGCCGTTTGCCTATCTCGACACCCACGCCGGCATCGGTTTGTATGATCTTCAGGGTGACCAGGCCAGCCGTACCGGTGAGTACCTGGAAGGCATTGCGCGTTTGTGGGATCAGCCGGATCTGCCGATCCTGACCGCCGATTACATGCAAGTGCTGCACGAGATGAACCCGGATGGCCAGTTGCGCTATTACCCGGGGTCGCCGGAGCTGGCGCGACGTTTGACCCGTCCGCAGGATCGGGTGTTGCTCAACGAGAAGCACCCGGAAGACGGCGTGTTGCTCAAGGACAACATGGCCGGTGATCGCCGGGTCAAGGTGCACCTGGGCGAAGGCTGGCACGTGTCGCGGGCCTTGCTGCCGGTGCCGGAGAAGCGTGCGGTGATGTTGATCGATCCGCCATTCGAAAAACTCGACGAGATGCAGCGTTGTGCCGCGTCGCTCAAAGAAGCGATTGGCCGGATGCGCCAGACCGTGGCGGCAATCTGGTATCCGGTGAAGGATCAGCGCGCACTGCGCCGTTTCTACCAGGACCTGGCCGGTACCGGTGCGCCGAAGTTGTTGCGGGTGGAGTTGCTGGTGCATCCGCTGGATACGCCGAACAGCCTGAACGGCTCCGGGTTGGCGATTGCCAATCCGCCGTGGGGGTTGGAGGAAGAGTTGCGTGAGTTGCTGCCGTGGTTGTCCGAGAAGCTTGGACAGACCCAGGGTGGGTGGCGGATGGATTGGTTGATTGCCGAGAGTTGATCTGTAGGCGCGAGCTCCCCCGGGCGGCGTTCCGACGAAGTTGGTGAACGTTGACGCGAAAAACCAGATGCCCAGCGGCGCCCTTTGGTTTTTCGCGAGCGAGCTCGCTCCTGCAGTAGTTAGATCGGGCAGGTCACGCCTGTACCGCCAATCCCGCAATAGCCTTCCGGATTTTTGGCCAGGTATTGCTGGTGATACGTCTCGGCAAAATAGACGGTTGGGGCCTGGTCGATTTCGGTGCTGATTTCACCGAGGCCGGCCTTGGACAGTTCAGCCTGGTACGCTTCTTTGCTCTTGAGCGCGGCGTCCAGTTGTTCAGGCGAGGTGGCGTAGATCACCGAGCGGTACTGGGTGCCGATGTCGTTGCCCTGACGCATGCCCTGAGTCGGGTTGTGCAGTTCCCAGAACATCGCCAGTAGCTCCTGGTAGCTGACCTTGGCCTTGTCATATACCACCAGCACCACTTCGGCGTGGCCGGTCAGGCCCGAGCAGACTTCTTCGTAGGTCGGGTTCGGCGTGAAGCCGCCGGCGTAACCCACAACAGTGCTGACCACGCCGTCGCGCTGCCAGAAGCGGCGTTCCGCACCCCAGAAACAGCCCAAGCCAAAGATCGCGAACTCGACGTCCTCGAAGAATGGGCCCAGCAGAGGGGTGTCCTTGAAGACAAAGTGCTTCTCAGGCAGGTTCATCGGGGTTTCGCGGCCAGGCAGAGCTTGTTCTTTAGTAGGGAGCACGTTTTTGTTCACCAGAATTTCCGAGCGCAGAACCATGATCAGTCCTCTCAGTCAGGTTGAGTTGTCAATAAACAGACTGCCAGTGTGCCCAATGCCGGCCAGATACGCACTACCCTTGTGGGAGCGAGCTTGCTCGCGATGAGGGCATAACTTTCAGCATCAATGTCGACTGATCCACCGCTATCGCGAGCAAGCTCGCTCCCACAGGTTCTGTGTCTGTCAGGCGATTGGGCCACGCGGGTAGCGTTTGAGCTTTTCGATCAGCTCATTGCCCGGGATCGGACGGTCGAACAGGTAGCCCTGGCCGACGTCGCAGCGGTGACGGCGCAGGAACGACAACTGCTGGGCAGTTTCGATGCCTTCAGCCACGACCTTGAGTTTCAGGTTGTGGGCCATGGCGATCACCGCGGAGGTGATTTCCATGTCGTCCTGGTTGTCCGGGATTTCGTGGATGAAGCTTCGATCGATCTTGATGATGTCGATGGGGAATTTTTTCAAGTAACTGAGCGACGAGTAACCGGTGCCGAAGTCGTCCATGGCCAGGGTCAGGCCCAGGCGCTTGAGCTGGTCGAGTTGCAAGTGGGTGTCTTCGGTGGCTTCCAGCAGCAGGCCTTCGGTCAGCTCCAGCTCCAGCAAATGAGCCGGCAGGGCTTCTTCCTTGAGGATGTTGGCAATGGAGGCCACCAGGTCCGGATCGGAGAACTGCTTGGGCGACAGGTTGATCGCCACTTGCAGGTTGCCCAGGCCGTAGGCGGTCAGCGCTTTGCTCATGCGGCAGGCCTGGCGGGCGATCCATTTGCCGATCGGAATGATCAAGCCGGTTTCTTCGGCGACGCTGATGAACTGATCCGGGCGGATCATGCCCTTTTCCGGATGATCCCAGCGCAGCAGTGCTTCCATACCCAGCAGGCGCCCGCTGCGCAGGCACAGTTTGGGCTGGTAGAACACGTCGAGTTCGTTCTGGGTCAGGGCACGGCGCAGGTTGTTTTCGACGAACAACTTGTAGCTGGCCTCGGCGTTCAGCGCTTCGGTGAACACCTGCACCTGATGTTTGCCGTTGGCCTTGGCCTTGTGCAGTGCCAGCCCGGCGTTGCGCATCAGGGTTTGCGGGTCGCGCCCGTGCAGCGGGGCACAGGCCAGGCCCACAGAGCCGGTGACGCTGATCAACTGGTTGTCGACGAACATCGGTTTGTCGAGGGTCGCCAGCAACTGGTTGGCCACTTGCTGGCCCACCGTGAGATCGCTGTTGTCCAGCAACACGGCGAATTCGTTACTGGCGAATCGCGCCAGGCTGCCGCTCGGGATCAAGCTGTTGCGCAGGCGCCGGGCCAGGCTGATCAGCAGTTTGTCGCCGGTCTGGTGGCCGAGGCTGTCGTTGATCCGCTTGAAGTTGTCGATGTCCACCAGCAACAGGCTGATCGGTGCGTCGCTGTCCCGGGCGAAGCGTTCATCGAGGTTGCGGATGAAGGCCGGGCGGTTGCCGAGGTTGGTCAGGTTGTCGGTGTAGGCCAGACGCTCGATACGCTGCTGAGCGAGCTTGGTCTGGGTGATGTCTTCGTAAATGCCGATGTAGTGAGTCAGCTCGCGGTTGTCGCCGTAAACCTTGGAGATCGACAATTGGCCCCAGTAGGGTTCGAGGTTTTTCCGGCGGCTCTTGAATTCGCCCTGCCAACTGTTGCTCTTGACCAGCGCCGAAGGCGCGTCGAACAGCAGTTCGCTGAGGTTTTCCAGGGCCGGCAGTTCCGACAGGCGCTGACCGTGCACTTCTTCGGTGGAGTACTGGGTGATCGCGGTGAAACTCGGGTTGACGTATTCCACCACGCCGTCGCAGTTGACCAGCAGAAAGGCGTTGGCACTTTGTTCGACCGCACGCTGGAACAGGTGCAGGGCGCTGGTGGCGGTACGCCGGTTGTGGTTGCTGATGACCTGGGCAAACTGGTCCGCCAGTTCGCCGGCGAAGGCGATTTCATCCGACTGCCAGGCGCGGGTCGCCCCGGTTTGCTCCAGGCACAGCACGCCGACCACCTGGCCATCGACGCGGATACTGGCGTCTAGCATTGCGTTTACGTCGCGCGGGCGCAGGCTTTCGGCCATCTCCCGGGTGCGTGGGTCGCGCATGGCGTTATGGGCGTCGATGGCGCGGCCGGTGTGCAAGGCGTCGAGGTAATCGGGGAAAACACTGACGTCGATCGGCTGCGGCAGCAGGTATTCCTGATTCGTGCGGTGATAGGCCGAGATCGGCACCAGCATCGAGCCTTCGAGGTGCCACAGGCTGGCGCAGTCGATTTCGTAAATGTTACAGGCGCTGCGGGTGATCAGCTCGGCGGCTTCGCGCAAGGAATTGTTGCTGCTGTAGCGTTGACGGGTGAGCAGCAGAATGAGGTCCTGCTGGGCACGCACCCGGTCCAGATGCAGCAGTTGCTCCTGCTGGGCTCGCTGATTGAGTTCCAGGGCGATTTGCAGGCGCGAGTTCTGGGTTTCCAGATCCAGGGCTGGTTGCAGCGGGTCATCCTCGAACAGGCCGTCAATGACCAACAGGTAGCCGCGTAACAGATGTCGATTGTGTTGTTTGTAGGCTTCGCCCAGTTCCAGCAGATTCAGGGGGCCCGAGGCGGTGTGCAGGGTGTAGCGGATCAGGTAATGCGTGCTTTCAGTCAGCTGTTGCTGGATCGCGTCGTGCAGTTGATAGCGTGCTTGCGGCTCCATCAGGCTGGCGTAGGGCGAGCCCACCAGCGCACACAGCTCAACGGCGGGCAGGCCGAACTGGCGTTCGCAATTGGGATCGAGAAACAGCAGCGCCCAGCTGGGTTCATTAAGCCGTTCGAAACGCAGCATGCCGAGCCGCGAGGGCACAGGCAACTGCGTCACTACCTCGGCCACCATACGGCTGGTGGCATCGGGTTGGCTTTTCATGGAGGGGAACTCGCTTCGAATATGCTGAACGCGCTGGGCTCTCGCCCTCTTTACTGTTGCCTGCGGCAAGGTTGCATCATTGCGACACCGACTGACAAGAGAGATGAAGGCCAAGTGCTATAAGAATATGTCGGCAGGCGTGAAGATTTCTGCAGCGCCCGGCAAAAAGTATTGCTATTGATCAGATTGCAGCCTTTGGGGGCGTCCCGAAGGCTGCGATTTTTTGCCATCACCGCAAATCAATGCCTGTCGATTGCAGCAACTTGCCATCCCGATCGTGGTAATTCACCTGAATGCGTGCGGCATCGATGACCAGATGCGCGAAGTTATCCTGACTGATGACTTTGCCGGTCAATTCTTGCCGATATTCGCCTGCGGCGTTCCGGGCCAGCGGTCGGTCGAGGATAAAGCTGGATTGAGTGGCATAGGGCAGCAGTCTGGTGTTGCACAATGGCGACGACACGATGGTGTGCACTTCGAAGTCCTGGTCTTCACTGTGGGTTAACCGACTTGTCAGCGAACCGTGAACATCACCGGAAATGAAGATGACGTTCCTGATGCGGTGCGTACGAATGGTCTCCAGCAAGCGCAGCCGTTGCCCGGGAAAACCGCCCCAGGCGTCATCCCCGTCGTGTTTGGCGTCAGGAAAGAACATCACGCTGGTGACTACCATCCTGACCTGGGCGGGGCTGTGGATCAGCCATTGGCACAAGGCATGTTCCTGTTCAACATCAAGGATGCGTCGATCATCGGCGGACAGATTGCGCCGGGTGCGACTATCGGTGACGAACCATTCGATATCGCCATCGGTGAATTGATACCAATAGTGCTTCGGATGGCGGCCGATCCGGCCATCGTCAAATACCGGGCTGTGGCTGGCTTGATATAACTCATAAGCAGTGATGGCGTTTTTATACAGAACATCATCGCCTGATCTTTTCTTTTTTGGCCAGTTATCTTCAATTTCGTGATCGTCGAGGATCATGTAAGTCGATACGTTGGCCATTAACCTGGAAATATGTGGCTGGGAGAACGCCGCACGGTATTTTGCGAGTATTTGCTGATATTCGCGGTCAGGCGCGAAGAAGTTCAAATCGTCGACATAGATCTGGTCGCCAGTCATCAGCATCGCGCTGACCGGCGGGTTGGCTTGTTGTGCCAATTGTGCCATCGAGGCAAATATCCGGTCACCCAGTTGTGGCGCCGACGGGATACCGGCGGTCATCCGCAAGTAACGACATGAACCGACAGTATAGGCTCGCGGTGTGCCGACAGTGCCGGACCGGGTGCGCAAGCGATAGAGTTCTTGTGGCCATTGCAGCGGCAGTTCTTGCAGCGACTCCTCGGTGTGCCCGGTACTCGTGGTGCTGAACCAGCCGGCCTGGTACTCGTATTCGGTATCGGCCGCCAGGTTATTGAGAACAATGACGTCGGACATGTCTTGCAGGCTTGTCAGCCTTGTAAAGATACTTTTAAGCCATTGTTCATGCCCTGGCTGCCGATAACGAATGCCGGCAAATACGGGGGCATCTTTTTGCGCTTTGCCGCGCACAAAGATACGCGCGTGATTAGTTGTGGTGTGGCCAATAATCGGGCCGACAGTTGGTTTTAGCATGTTTGAGTCCATTCGCTGCCAGTTAATCAGTCAGTTGGTTGTTTTGGCTTTAATAGGGGGGCATTCAGCCAAGACTAATTATTTGGCCCGAGTAAATAACTGGCAGAAATGGATTCGAGTTGTGGGCTATATCAGCCACAATTGTAGGAAGGCGTATTAAGTAAGAACTTCAGGCAAAAAAAGCCCCGCCAAATTGGCGGGGTTGAGGTACGAGCGTGGCGCTCGGAAACGTGGAACGCGATAGGCCCTCCGGTAAAGGAGGGCCGGTCGGTGTTACAGGAGCATGGTGCGGATGTCGCCCAGCAGGTCGCTCAGACGCTTGGTGAAGCGTGCAGCGGCGGCGCCGTTGATCACACGGTGATCGTAGGACAGCGACAGCGGCAGCATCAGCTTCGGCTGGAAGGCTTTGCCGTCCCAGACTGGCTGGATGGTTGCCTTGGAAACACCGAGGATCGCCACTTCCGGCGCGTTGACGATCGGCGTGAAGCCGGTGCCGCCAATGTGCCCGAGGCTGGAAATGGTGAAGCAGGCGCCTTGCATCTCGTCCGACGAGAGCTTCTTGGTCCGGGCTTTTTCAGCCAGGGAAGCGGCTTCGGCAGCCAGTTGCAGCAGGCTCTTCTGGTCGACGTTCTTGATGACCGGTACCAGCAGGCCATCCGGGGTGTCGACGGCGAAGCCGATGTTCACGTATTTCTTGCGGATGATCGCTTTGCCGCTTGGCGCCAGCGAGCTGTTGAAGTCCGGCAGTTCCTTGAGCAGGTGCGCGCAGGACTTGAGCAGCAACGGCAGGACGGTCAGCTTGACGCCGGCCTTCTCTGCAACGGCTTTCTGGGCAACACGGAACGCTTCGAGCTCGGTGATATCCGCCGAGTCGAATTGCGTGACGTGTGGCACGTTCAGCCAGCTGCGGTGCAGGTTGGCGGCGCCGACCTGCATCAGGCGGGTCATCGGCACTTCTTCGATTTCACCGAAGCGGCTGAAGTCCACGACCGGAATCGGCGGGATGCCCGCGCCACCGGTTGCGCCAGCAGCGGCCGGTGCTTCCTTGGCCTTCTGCATCATGGCCTTGACGTAAACCTGCACGTCTTCTTTCAGGATGCGACCGTGCGGACCGCTGGCGCCAACGGCGCTCAGCTCGACGCCGAATTCGCGGGCCAGTTGACGCACGGCAGGGCCGGCGTGAACTTTTGCACCAGGCTTGGCTGGAGCAGCGGCCGGCGTTGCAGCAGGTGCAGCGGCGGCAGGAGCAGCAGGAGCAGGTGCGCTCGGTGCGGCAGCGGCAGGTGCGGTCGCAGCAACAGGTGCAGCCGGAGCGGCGCCTTTGACTTTCAGTTTCAGGATCAGGTCGCCGGTACCGACTTCGTCATCGAGCTTGATGGAAATGCTTTCCACCACGCCAGCGGCTGGCGATGGGATTTCCATGCTGGCCTTGTCGGATTCCAGGGTGATCAGCGACTGGTCGGCCACAACGGTGTCGCCGGCCTTGACCAGGACTTCGATGATCTTGGCCTTGCCCGCCGAACCGATGTCCGGAACGTGGATGTCCTGAACGCTGTCGGCCACTGGAGCAGCCGGGGCTGCCGCAGGTGAAGGTGCAGCAGCAGGTGCCGCAGCGGCAGCCTGGGCCGGAGCAGCAGCCGGTGCCGCAGCACCCGCCACTTCCAGATCCAGGATCAGGTCGCCGGTGCCGACTTCGTCGTTGAGCTTGACGCTGATGGCCTTGACCACGCCAGCGGCAGGCGAAGGGATTTCCATGCTGGCCTTGTCGGATTCCAGGGTGATCAGCGATTGATCAGCCGCGACGGTGTCGCCGACCTTGACCTGGATCTCGATGATCTGGGCCTTGCCCGACGAACCGATGTCCGGCACGTGCACCTGCTGAACGCTGGCGGCAGCCGGCGCAGCAGCAGCAGGAGCGGCGGCAGGAGCAGCAGCCGGTTTGGCTTCAGCCTTGGCAGCCGGCGCAGCGGCAGCCGCAGGGGCTGGCGCAGCGGCACCTTCGACTTCCAGCTCCAGCAGTTCGTCGCCTTCTTTCAGGCGATCGCCCAGCTTCACTTTCAGGCTCTTGATGATACCGGCCTTCGGCGCAGGCACTTCCATGCTCGCCTTGTCCGATTCCAGTGTCAGGATGCTCTGGTCGGCTTCGATACGGTCGCCGACCTTCACAAACAGTTCAATTACTTCACCTTCACCGCTGCCGATGTCAGGTACGCGAATGAGTTCGCTCACAGAATCTCTCCTCAGCAGTCCAGTGGGTTGCGTTTTTCCGGGTTGATACCGAACTTGGCGATGGCCTCGGCCACCACTTTAGGTTCGATGTCACCACGGTCAGCCAGTGCTTCCAGGGCTGCCAACACCACGAAATGACGGTCGACTTCGAAGAAATGACGCAGTTTCTTGCGGCTGTCGCTGCGGCCGAAACCGTCGGTGCCCAGGACTTTGAATTCCTTGGACGGTACCCACTGACGGATCTGCTCGGCGAACAGTTTCATGTAGTCGGTCGAGGCGATGACCGGACCCTTACGGCCGTTCAGGCACTCTTCGACGTAGCTCAGCTTAGGCTTCTGGCCAGGGTGCAGACGGTTGGTGCGTTCAACGGCCAGGCCGTCGCGACGCAGTTCGTTGAAGCTGGTAACGCTCCACACGTCGGCGCCGACGTTGAACTCTTCACGCAGAATCTTCGCCGCTTCACGGACTTCACGCAGGATGGTGCCGGAGCCCATCAGCTGAACGTGGTGCGCCGCTTCGCGGGTGTCTTCTTCGAGCAGGTACATGCCTTTCTTGATGCCTTCTTCGGCACCGGCCGGCATGGCTGGCTGCTGGTACGACTCGTTCATCACGGTGATGTAGTAGAAGACGTCCTGTTGCTCTTCGGTCATCTTCTTCATGCCGTCCTGAATGATCACCGCCAGCTCGTAGCCGTAGGTTGGATCGTAGGTGCGGCAGTTCGGGATGGTCGCGGCCAGCAGGTGGCTGTGACCGTCTTCGTGTTGCAGGCCTTCACCGTTCAGGGTGGTACGGCCGGCGGTGCCGCCGATCAGAAAGCCACGGGTGCGGCTGTCGCCAGCGGCCCAGGCCAGGTCGCCGATACGCTGGAAGCCGAACATCGAGTAGAAGATGTAGAACGGCAGCATCGGCTGGTTGTGGCTGGAGTACGAAGTACCGGCAGCGATGAAGGAGCTCATGGCGCCCGCTTCGTTGATGCCTTCTTCGAGGATCTGGCCCTTCTGGTCTTCCTTGTAGAACATCACCTGGTCTTTATCGACTGGCTCGTAGAGCTGGCCGACGGAGGAGTAGATGCCCAGCTGACGGAACATGCCTTCCATACCGAAGGTACGGGCTTCGTCCGGGATGATCGGCACGATGCGCGGGCCGATTTCCTTGTCCTTGACCAGTTGCGCGAGGATCCGCACGAAGGCCATGGTGGTGGAGATTTCGCGGTCGCCCGAGCCGTCCAGGATCGCCTTGAGGGTGTCCAGTGGCGGAGTCGGGATGTTGAAGCTCTTGGCGCGACGCTGAGGTACGAAGCCGCCCAGTGCGGTACGGCGCTCGCTCAGGTAACGGGCTTCGGCGCTGCCTTCTTCCGGTTTGAAGAATGGCAGGTTTTCCAGCTCGTCGTCCTTGACCGGGATGTCGAAGCGGTCGCGGAACAACTTCAGGCTGTCGACATCGACTTTCTTGGTGTTGTGCGCAGTGTTTTTCGCTTCGCCGGCACCGGTGCCATAACCCTTGATGGTCTTGGCCAGGATGACGGTCGGTTGTTCTTTGTGGTTGACCGCTTCGTGGTACGCCGCGTAGACCTTGTATGGGTCGTGGCCGCCACGGTTGAGCTTCCAGATCTCGTCGTCAGACAGATCGGCAACCATCGCCTTGAGTTCTGGCGTGTTGAAGAAGTGTTCACGCACGAACGCGCCGTCTTTGGCCTTGTAGTTCTGGTACTCGCCGTCGATGACTTCGTCCATGCGGCGTTGCAGGATGCCGTCGACGTCCTTGGCCAGCAGTGGGTCCCAGAAACGGCCCCAGATGACTTTGGTCACGTTCCACTGAGCACCGCGGAACACGCCTTCGAGTTCCTGGATGATCTTGCCGTTGCCGCGAACCGGGCCGTCGAGGCGCTGCAGGTTGCAGTTGATGACGAAGATCAGGTTGTCCAGCTTCTCGCGGCCGGCCAGGGAGATCGCGCCCAGGGATTCCGGCTCGTCGCACTCGCCGTCGCCCAGGAAGCACCAGACTTTCTGCTTGCCTGGCTGGATAAAGCCGCGGTGTTCCAGGTACTTCATGAAGCGAGCCTGGTAGATCGCCTGGATCGGACCCAGACCCATGGATACGGTCGGGAACTGCCAGAAGTCAGGCATCAGCCAAGGGTGCGGGTAGGACGACAGGCCCTGACCGTCGACTTCCTGGCGGAAGTTGTTCATCTGGTCTTCGGTGATGCGGCCTTCCATGAATGCACGGGCGTAAACGCCTGGAGAGGTGTGGCCCTGGAAGTAGATCAGGTCGCCGCCGTGTTCGTCGCTCGGGGCCTGGAAGAAGTAGTTGAAGCCGATGTCATACAGGGTCGCACTGGAAGCGAAGCTGGAGATGTGACCGCCGAGGTCAGAATCTTTCAGGTTGGTACGCATTACCATGGCCATCGCGTTCCAGCGTACCAGCGAGCGAATGCGGCGTTCCATGAACAGGTCGCCAGGCATGCGTGCTTCGTGGGTAACGGGGATCGTGTTGCGGTAAGGCGTGGTGATGGCGTAAGGCAACTGCGAACCGCTGCGGGTCGCGAGTTCACCCATACGGGTCATCAGATAGTGAGCACGGTCTTCGCCTTCTTTGTCGAGAACCGATTCCAGGGCGTCCAGCCATTCCTGGGTTTCGACGGGATCGAGGTCTTGCATGGCTTGCTCCAGGGCGGAAAGGCTACCAGAATCGGTTGCCTGAGTTAGCGACTGGCCTTGTGGGCAGACGTTATGAATTCTTGGATTGCCGACAGGTTGTTCCGGCGGCGTGTAGTTTTACTACAAATCTTCCGGCATTTCAGCCCGGCTAATGTATATACGAGTAGTAAAACTACAGATGAGCGGCTTGTGGCCCCCGGCTGCGTTGTGAGAATAATCGTTAAGGTTGGTCTTTTTCCAACTAAAAAAGGTAAAAGCTTGATGCTGGCTGCCAAAATTAAAGAAATTTCAGCTATTTCTAACTTTTGTTCGACAGTCCCTCAGGTAGTGGGTTTTCGAAAACCACTACATGCAGTCCGTTGTACGCCGATCAAGGATAGACCATGAGCCTCCCTTCGCTTGCCGAACTGCCCGCCATTCTTCAGCCGTTTGTCACCCGCGCCGAGCAATCATTCCGGGCTGCCGTCGCCGCTTTGGGTGACGACCACGGGTTGTCTGCCTGGACGCCTGAGCGCTGGGCGCAATTTGCCCGCGTCACCGCCGCCAGCGATTTCGTGATTGAGCAGTGTGTTCGTGACCCTTTGATGTTGCTGGAGCTGGTTCGGTCCGGCGAACTGGACCGCCGCTTCGCTCCCGGTGAGTTGTGCGGGCAGATTGCCGCCGCCGTGAGCGCAGCCGAGACCGACGATCAACTTGGTCGCGCCTTGCGCCGTCAGCGTGCGCGCCACCAGGTGCGGATCATCTGGCGCGACCTGACCCGCCAGGCTGATCTGGTCCAAACCTGCCGCGACCTCTCGGACATGGCCGATGCCAGCATCGATCAGGCTTACCAGTGGTTGTACTCGAGGCATTGCCAGCAGTTCGGCGTGCCGACCGGGCGGCGCAGCGGCGAGCCGCAGCAGATGGTCATCCTCGGCATGGGCAAGCTCGGCGCGGTGGAGCTGAACCTGTCCTCGGACATCGACCTGATTTTCGCCTACCCCGAGGGTGGCGAAACCGTCGGCGCAAAGCGTCCATTGGATAACCAGGAGTTCTTCATTCGTCTGGGCCAGCGGCTGATCAAGGCCCTGGACCCGATGACCGTCGACGGCTTTGTGTTCCGCGTCGACATGCGCTTGCGTCCCTACGGTTCGGCGGGCGCGCTGGTGCTGAGCTTCAATGCGCTGGAGCAGTATTACCAGGACCAGGGTCGCGACTGGGAACGCTACGCGATGATCAAGTCGCGGGTGGTGGCCGGCGACCAGGTGGCCGGTGCGCAACTGCAGGACATGCTGCGACCGTTCGTTTACCGGCGTTATCTGGACTTTTCGGCCATCGAAGCGCTGCGCACCATGAAGCAGCTGATTCAGCAGGAAGTGCGGCGCAAGGGCATGGCCGACAACATCAAGCTCGGTTCCGGCGGAATTCGCGAGGTCGAGTTCATTGCCCAGGCGTTCCAGCTGATCCACGGCGGTCGCGATTTAAGCTTGCAACAGCGCCCGCTATTAAAGGTGCTGGGCACATTGGAAGGTCAGGGTTACCTGCCGCCAGCCGTGATCAGCGAGCTGCGTGAAGGCTACGAATTCCTGCGTTACACCGAACACGCGATTCAGGCGATTGCCGACCGCCAGACGCAAATGTTGCCCGATGGCGAGCAGGATCAGGCGCGTATTGCCTTTATGCTGGGTTTCGCCAACTGGACGGCCTTCCACGAACAATTGATGTATTGGCGTGGCCGCGTGGCCTGGCACTTCGGGCAGGTGATCGCCGATCCCGACGAAGAGCAGGGCGCCGAAAGCGAAGTGGTGGTCGGCGGCGAGTGGTTGCCGCTGTGGGAGGAGGCTCAGGACGATGAGGCCGCTTGTCGCCAGCTGGAAGAGGGTGGTTTCAAGGATGCCCCCAAAGCCCTGAAAGCCTTGGCCAGCCTGCGCAGCAGTCCGCAATTGCGGGCGATGCAGCGACTGGGGCGTGAACGCCTCGATGCCTTTATTCCGCGTTTGCTGGCGCAGGCCGTGGAACATGCCAATCCGGATCTGGTGCTGGAACGGGTGTTGCCGCTGGTTGAGGCCGTGGCCCGTCGTTCCGCATACCTGGTACTGCTGACCGAGAACCCCGGTGCGTTGCGGCGTTTGCTGACGCTGTGCGCGGCGAGCCCGTGGATCGCCGAGCAAATCACCCGTTTCCCGCTGCTGCTCGACGAATTGCTCAACGAAGGCCGACTGTTCAAGCCGCCACTGGCGCCAGAATTGGCAGCCGAGTTGCGCGAGCGCCTGACGCGGATTCCCGAGGACGACCTCGAACAGCAAATGGAAGCCCTGCGCCACTTCAAGCTGGCGCACCGCTTGCGGGTGGCCGCTTCGGAAATTGCCGGCAGCCTGCCGCTGATGAAAGTCAGCGATTACCTGACCTGGCTCGCCGAAGCGATCCTGGAACAAGTGCTGGCACTGGCCTGGCGCCAGACCGTGGCCAAGTACGGCACGCCGCTGCGCACCGATGGCACCTTGTGCGATCCCGGCTTCATCATTGTCGGTTATGGGAAAGTCGGTGGCCTGGAACTCGGGCATGGTTCGGACCTGGACCTGGTGTTCATCCACGACGGTGATCCGCAGGCTGAAACCGATGGGCCGAAACCCATCGATGGCGCGCAATTTTTCACCCGGCTGGGGCAACGGATCATTCACTTGCTGACGGCGCAGACCAACTCCGGTCAGTTGTACGAAGTGGACATGCGTCTGCGCCCGTCCGGTGCGTCGGGGTTGCTGGTGAGTTCCCTGGGGGCGTTTGCCCGTTATCAGGAGAACGAGGCCTGGACTTGGGAGCATCAGGCATTGGTGCGGGCGCGAGTGCTGGTGGGCAGCCAGGATGTCGGCCAGGCATTCGAGAAAGTCCGCGCTTCGATATTGGGCAAAACACGTGATCTACCGACCTTGCGCCAGGAGGTCAGCGAGATGCGCGCCAAGATGCGCGATAACCTCGGCAGCAAGAGCACCGCGGCCGGTACCGGGGCAAATGCCTTCGAAGCCACGGCACCGTTCGATATCAAGCAGGACGCCGGAGGTATCGTCGATATTGAATTTATGGTGCAATACGCGGCCCTGGCGTGGTCCGAAACACACCCGCCATTGCTGCGCTGGACGGATAACATCCGCATTCTGGAAGAGCTGGAGCATGAAGGGCTGATGCCCGTCGAAGATGCCAGCCTGTTGCGTGAAGCGTATAAAGCGTACCGTTCCGCCGCCCACCGGCAGGCCTTGCAGAAGGACCCCGGGGTGATTCCGGGCGACCAGTTCACGGATGAACGGCAGCAGGTCATGCGGATCTGGCGTGAGCTGGGGCTAAACTGACACGCGCCAGTCGGAGCGACAAGATTCAAAGGTGGGAGCGGGCTTGCTCGCGAAGGCGGAGTGTCAATCGATAGAGATATTGAATGTGATGGCCCCTTCGCGAGCAAGCCCGCTCCCACAGTAGATCTGCGGTGTCAGGCAGATCGAGGTACACCAATACCCATGTGGGAGCGAGCCTGCTCGCGATAGCGGAGTGACAGTCGACAGCAATGTTGAAGGTGATGACCCCATCGCGAGCAGAGCGCTTCCACAGTGATTTTCGAGGCGGGGAGGCGTAGGCCTCCCCGGTTCGTTTATGGAAACCACATGAAAATTCTGATCGTTGGGCCCAGTTGGGTCGGTGACATGGTGATGGCGCAGACACTTTTCCAGTGTCTGAAGCAACGCCACCCGCAATGCGAAATCGACGTGCTGGCCCCCGAATGGAGTCGGCCGATTCTTGAGCGCATGCCCGAAGTTCGCCAGGCCTTGAGCTTTCCGCTCGGTCACGGTGTCCTGGAGCTGGCGACGCGTCGGCGCATCGGCAAATCCCTGGCCGGCCAGTACGACCAGGCGATCCTGCTGCCCAATTCCCTGAAATCGGCGCTGGTGCCGTTCTTTGCCGGCATACCGAAACGCACCGGCTGGCGTGGCGAGTTCCGCTATGGCCTGCTCAATGACGTGCGCACGCTGGATAAAGATCGTTACCCGCTGATGATCGAACGCTTCATGGCCCTGGCTTACGAGCCGGGCGTTGAATTGCCAAAACCCTATCCGCGTCCGACGCTGCAGATCGACCCGGTTACCCGCGAAGCTGCGTTGGCCAAATTCGGTCTGGTCCTCGACCGTCCGGTGTTGGCCCTGTGCCCCGGCGCCGAGTTCGGCGAGTCCAAGCGCTGGCCGTCCGAGCATTACGCCAAGGTTGCCGAAACGAAGATCCGCGAAGGCTGGCAAGTCTGGCTGTTCGGTTCGAAAAACGACCATGCCGTGGGCGAAGACATTCGCGCGCGGCTGATTCCCGGTCTGCGTGAAGAGTCAGTGAACCTCAGTGGCGGCACCTCGCTGGCCGAAGCCATCGACTTGATGTCCTGTGCAGATTCGGTGGTGTCCAACGACTCCGGCCTGATGCACGTCGCTGCCGCGCTGAACCGCCCGCTGGTCGCGGTCTACGGGTCGACGTCGCCGGGGTTCACGCCACCGTTGGCCGAGCATGTCGAAATCGTACGCCTGGGCATCGAATGCAGCCCATGCTTCGACCGCACCTGCCGTTTCGGCCATTACAACTGTTTGCGCCAGCTCATGCCGCAGGCCGTGAACGAAGCCTTGCAGCGGTTGCAAGGCACTGTGGTCGAGGTCAAATAGCTTGCGGGTTCTGTTGATCAAGACTTCTTCGCTGGGCGACGTCATTCACGCGTTGCCGGCGTTGACCGACGCAGCGCGGGCGATTCCCGGCATCAAATTCGACTGGGTGGTGGAAGAAGGCTTTGCCGAGATCCCGACCTGGCATCCGGCGGTGGGCAAAGTGATTCCAGTGGCGATCCGTCGCTGGCGCAAAAACATCTGGCAGACCATCAAGAGCGGTGAATGGAAGCGCTTCAAACAAAGCGTTCGCGCCACGAAATACGACTTGGTGATCGACGCCCAGGGCTTGCTGAAAAGCGCCTGGCTGACCCGTTACGTCAAGGCTCCGGTGGCCGGCCTCGATAAAAGCTCGGCGCGTGAGCCCATCGCGGCGCGCTTTTACAATCGACGTCTGGCTGTTGCCCGTGGGCAGCACGCGGTGGAGCGAGTGCGTCAGTTGTTCGCTATCGCTTTGGGCTATGACTTGCCCAATGGCCTGGGCGACTACGGTTTGAATGTCGAGCGCCTGGTGGAATTGCCGCGCAAGAATCCTTACGTGGTGTTTCTGCATGGCACCACCTGGGATACCAAGCACTGGCCTGAAGCCTATTGGCGCGAGCTGACCGAGCGGGTCGGTTACCTTGGCGTAGGGGTGAAGTTGCCTTGGGGCAATGCCCTGGAGAAAGCCCGCGCCGAGCGCATCGCCGCGGGTTTCAAGCACGCCGAAGTGTTGCCAAAATTGAACCTGGCGGGTGTCGGCAAGGTGCTGGCCGGCGCGCAAGCCTGCGTGGCCGTGGACACCGGTCTTGGTCATCTGGCCGCCGCGCTGGATGTGCCGACGCTGTCGCTGTTCGGCCCGACCAATCCGGGCCTGACCGGTGCCTATGGCAAATCGCAGATTCACCTGGCAAGCGACTTCCCCTGTGCGCCGTGCCTGCAAAAGAAATGCACTTACCAACCGACGGCCGAAGATGCCCGTCAGTTTGACCTGAAACGCGAGTGGCCATTGTGCTTCACGCGACTGAACCCCGAGCGTGTCGCCAGCCGACTGAGCACGTTGTTACTGGCTGAGGAGCTGCGCTGATGCAATTGGCATTTGTCCTGTACAAATATTTCCCGTTCGGCGGTCTGCAGCGCGATTTCATGCGCATCGCCCTCGAATGCCAGAAGCGCGGCCATCAGATTCGCGTCTACACGCTGATCTGGGAAGGCGACGTGCCGCCGGGCTTCGAAGTGCTGGTGGCGCCGGTCAAGGCGTTCTTCAATCATCGGCGCAACGAAAAGCTCAGCGAGTGGATGGAAGCGGACCTGGCCAAGCGCCCGGTCGATCGCCTGATCGGCTTCAACAAGATGCCGGGCCTGGACGTCTACTACGCCGCCGATGGCTGCTTCGAAGACAAGGCGCAGAACCTGCGCAATTCGCTGTATCGCCGCTGGGGCCGCTATCGCCACTTCGCCGAGTACGAGCGGGCGGTGTTCGCCAAGGACGCCAAGACCGAAGTGTTGATGATTTCCGAGGTCCAGCAGCCGTTGTTCATCAAACATTACGACACGCCGCTGGAGCGTTTCCACCTGCTGCCGCCGGGAATTGCCCAGGATCGTCGCCGGCCGGCCGATGCCGATGAAATTCGTGCAGGGTTCCGCGCGGAATTCGACCTCAAGGACGACGAACTGCTGCTGGTGCAGATCGGCTCCGGGTTCAAGACCAAGGGTGTCGATCGCAGCCTCAAGGCACTGGCGGCATTGCCTGCCGAGTTGAAGAAGCGCACCCGGTTGTTTGTAATTGGCCAGGATGACCCCAAGTTATTCCAGATGCAGAGTGCGACCTTGGGGCTGGGCGACAACGTTACGTTCCTCAAGGGACGCAGCGATATCCCGCGTTTCCTGTTGGGTGCCGATCTGTTGATCCACCCGGCGTACAACGAAAATACCGGCACCGTGCTGCTCGAAGCACTGGTGGCCGGCTTGCCGGTGCTGGTGAGCGCGGTGTGCGGTTACGCCCATTACATCGCCGAGGCCGATGCGGGCCTGGTGCTGGACGAACCGTTCGATCAGGCACAACTGACGCAGTACCTGACCGGCATGTTGAACGACGCTCTGGCAAGGGCGGCCTGGAGCCGCAATGGTCTGGCCTTCGCCGAAACGGCCGACCTCTACAGCATGCCGCAGCACGCGGCCGATGTGATTCTGGCGGAGCACGCTTAAATGAAGTTGATGCTGGCTGAACCGTTCAAAAGCCTCTGGGCCGGACGCGACCCGTTCGCTGAAGTCGAGGGGCTTGAGGGCGAGGTGTACCGCGAGCTGGAAGCACGCCGGACATTACGCACGGAAGTCGACGGCAACGGGTTTTTCGTGAAAATCCACCGTGGCATCGGCTGGGGCGAAATCTTCAAGAACCTGCTTACAGCCAAGCTTCCTGTACTGGGCGCGGGTCAAGAGTGGAGGGCCATCCAGCGCCTGCAGGAAGTCGGCGTGCCGACCATGACCGCTGTCGCGTACGGCGAGAGGGGCAGCAACCCGGCCGACCAGCACTCGTTCATCGTCACCGAAGAACTGGCGCCTACGGTCAGCCTCGAAGATTTCAGCATCAACTGGATCAAGCAGCCGCCCGAGCCAAAGCTCAAGCGTGCGCTGATCGCCGAAGTCGCACGCATGACCGGCATGATGCACCGCGCCGGGGTCAACCACCGCGACTGCTACATCTGCCATTTCCTGCTGCACACCGACAAGCCGGTGACCGCCGATGACTTCAAACTCTCGGTGATCGACCTGCACCGCGCCCAGACCCGCCCGGCGATCACCTCGCGCTGGCGCAACAAGGACCTGGCGGCCCTGTACTTTTCGGCCCTGAACATTGGCCTGACTCGCCGCGACAAGCTGCGTTTTCTCAAAGGTTATTTCCAGCAGCCGCTGCGTCAGATCCTGAGTGAAGAGGCGTCTTTGCTGGCGTGGCTCGACGGCAAGGCCAACAAGCTCTACGAGCGTAAACAGCGATACGGGGATGCGCTCTGATGTCGGGTTGGAAACTGGAACCGGCCTACAGCGATCTGGCCGATGACTTCGGCAGCCTCGAGGCTGTGTTTGCATTGCAGGGCGAGCAATTGACCAGCGATCTGCTTTCGGAAGTCATCCGTGTCGAGCGCAATGGCGTCAACTATTACGTCAAGCGCTACGTGGGCGCTGGCAAAGGCTTGCGGCGTTACCTCGGCAAGCCTCGGGTGAAGATGGAATGGCAGAACCTCAAGCGCTTTGCCAAGTGGGGCATCCCCACTGCCGAAGTGGTGGCCTGGGGGCTGGAGCGGCGCGGTGTGGCCTACGCTCGTGGTGCGATGATTACCCGGGAGCTGCCGCGTACTCAAGACTTGTCGGCGCTGGCCGAGCGACGCGACCCGAAACTTTCGGATCGCGCCTGGGTCGATACCATCAGTCGTCAGCTCGCCCAATACACCCGGACGATGCACGACCACCGCTTCACTCATAACGATTTGAAGTGGCGCAACTTGCTGATCGACGATGAGGCTCGAGTGTTTTTGATCGACTGCCCCAATGGCGATTTCTGGCGCGGCTTCTGGCTCAAGTACCGCATCACCAAGGATCTGGCGTGCCTGGACAAGGTCGCCAAGTATCAACTGTCGGCGACCCAGCGCCTGCGCTTTTACCTGCAATACCGCAACCGGACCCGGCTCAATGCTGCGGACAAAAAACGCATCCGGCACGTGGTGAGATTTTTCGAGGGGCGCGAATGACTGATTTTCTGGCGGCTGAGGACCGTGCGCTGCTTGAGCGCCATGGTCTCGGCACGTTCGAGGCACTCTGGGCCAGGCAGCTCGATGCGGTGGATGAACCCAACACCGGTCGCGGCGGCTGGAGCAGCGTGTTTCGGCTGGATCTGGAAGGTCATGGTTTCTACCTCAAACGCCAAAGCAATTACCTGACCCGCACCTTGCGCGCGCCGTTCGGCGAGCCAAGTTTTGCACGCGAGTTTCGCAACATCTCCCATTACCAGAAACTGGGGATTCCGGCGCTGGAAGCGGTTTTTTACGGTGAGCGCAAGGTCGATGGCGAAGTCCGGGCGATCCTGCTGACCCGTGCCCTGGATGGTTGGGACGACCTCGACTCGCTGTTGCAGCGTTGGGATGAATTGAGCCCCGAGCAGCACTCGGAAATCCTCAGGGCCAGTGGTGAGCTGGCCCGGCATCTGCACGCTGCACGACAGGTGCACGGTTGCTTCTATCCCAAGCACATTTTCATGCGCGCCACCGGCAATGGCTATCAGGCGCAATTGATCGACCTGGAAAAGACCCGGCCGCTGCTGTACGGGCAGCGTGACCGAATCAAGGACCTGGAACCGCTGACGCGCCGTGCGTCCGAGTGGGGCGAGTCGCAACTGCGGGAATTACTGGCCGCCTATCTGGATCAACCGCAGGAAAGCTCATTGATCGACAGCTGGCTGCAGCGCTTGACGGCGCGGCGCAGCCAGAAGAGGCCGCACTGATGCAATTGTCTGAATTGAAGTCCGCTGGCCGCAATCCGGTTTTGCCGCTGAGCATATCACTGGCCGATGCTGCCGGCCCCGCCGTTTTACAACTGCTGAGCCTGTTGCGGGTGTTGCCGGGGCAGCGTTATGTCGGTGCTGGTGTCTGGCGTGGTCGGCCGGTGTTGGCCAAGTTGCTGGTCGGCAGCAAGGCTGCGCGGCACTTCCAGCGTGAACTGGACGGCGTGCGCTTGCTTGCCGCTCAAGGGTTGACCACGCCGCAGCTGTTGGCCGATGGCCTGAAAGAAGGCGAGGGTGGCTGGCTGCTGTTCGAGTTTCTGGAGGGCGCCGAAAGCCTGGGTGATACCTGGAAGCAGGTTGAGCAGCAACCGGTACTATCCGATGGGCAAGGGGCAGTGCTGGCCGAGGCGTTGGGCGCAATCGGTCAAATGCACCGCAAAGGACTGTGGCAGGAAGACCTGCACCTGGACAACCTGCTGCGTCAGCGTGGTCGACTGTACTTGATCGACGGCGCCGGGATTTGCTCCGAAACGCCGGGGCAGCCGCTGTCGCGGCAGAAAGTCCTGGAAAACCTCGGGGTGTTCTTCGCCCAGTTGCCGAAGTCGCTGGAACCCTTCATTGAAGAGTTGCTGGTGTATTACCTGCTCAGCAACGGCGAACACGCGTTGCCCATGGAAGCGTTGCAGAAGCAGATCGAGAAGGTCCGCAGCTGGCGCCTCAAGGACT
Organism: Pseudomonas sp. Pseusp10; assembly: GCF_059492225.1. NCBI lineage: Bacteria > Pseudomonadati > Pseudomonadota > Gammaproteobacteria > Pseudomonadales > Pseudomonadaceae > Pseudomonas > Pseudomonas sp. Pseusp10. Next base: position 1,112,026 of record NZ_CP168528.1, read on the forward strand.
TCCTGATCAAGGTTGGCCGCGAGTGCACGCTGTTCAGCGTCCAGCGCGGGGCCTTCGGATTGCGGGCGATCCGCCGCGAGGAAGAGTCGTCGATGGTGCCGGTGCTGGAGCGGGCCGACGCCTTGCTCGATCAGGGGCATCTGTACAAGACCGGCGGTGCGGCGAGCGTTGGCAAGGTCGAGGTGGATGGCCGTACGCTGGTGATCAAGCGCTACAACATCAAGGGTTTTGCCCACTGGCTCAAGCGCTTCTGGCGCCCGAGCCGGGCCTGGCATTCATGGCGTGAAGGCAACCGCCTGGCGTTCCTCGGGATTGCCACACCCAAGCCGCTGGCGTTGCTGGAGAAGCGTTTTCTATGGCTGCGCAGCCGTGCCTACTTGATCACCGAGTATCTGCCGGGGCCGGACATCATCGAACGTTTTGCGCCCTATGTTGAGCGTGGCGATGCACCGGAAGCCGAGCTGGCGGCGCTGGATCATCTGTTTGCCGAGTTGATTCGCGAACGCATCAGCCATGGCGACTTCAAGGGGCATAACCTGTTCTGGCAGCAGGGTCGCTGGGCGTTGATCGACCTCGACGCGATGTGCCAGCACGGCTCCCTCGGCAGCTTCGCCCCGGCGTACGCAAGGGACCGCGCGCGGTTCATGCGCAATTGGCCTGAAAGCAGTGCGCTGTATCAGGTCATCGATCAGCGTCTTCCCAAGGACCTCTCCAGCGCGACCTGAATCGGACCTTTGGTCCTTTCGCGAGCAAGCTCGCTCCTACATTGGGTCTATGTCGCACATATTTTGTGTGCGGCCGAGAACCACTGTGGGAGCGAGCTTGCTCGCGATGGCGGACTACCCGTCAACCCATGATTGGCCAGTGTCCCGAATTTTATGGGCGCCCAAGAGCTTGCCGCTTCTTTTACGCTATAATCCCGCCCTTTAGCTGTCTCTCGCCCCTTGCGAGGGCACATTAATTTTTGAGGCGCTTGCGCCTGTATGCAGACTAAAGAGGCTAGACCCCTGTGGCATTGACGATTCTTGGCCTGTCCGGCGCCCTTAGCCATGATCCTTCCGCAGCCCTGTATATCGACGGCAAGCTGGTCGCGGCGGCTGAAGAGGAGCGCTTCGTACGCGATAAACATGCAAAGAACCGCATGCCCTACGAATCGGCGAAATTCTGCCTGGAACAGGCCGGTATCAAGCCGTCCGACGTTGACGTAGTAGCGATTCCATTCGCACCGATCAGCCTGTTCGGCAAGGCCCGCTGGCAGTACGCCAAGCGTTACTGGTACGCCCCGGACCGTGCACTCGACGCGATCCTGATGGGCAACCGTCGCTACAAACGCTATCGCAACAAGATCGTCTGGTGCCTGGAGCAACTGGGTTTTGATCCGAAGAAGATCAAGATCGAGCCGGTCGAACACCACCTGGCCCACGCCTCCAGCGCTTATCACTGCTCCGGTTTCAAAGAGAAAACCGCGATCCTGGGCATCGACGGAAAGGGCGAGTACGCCACGACCTTCTTCGGTTATGGCGAAAACGGCAAGATCCACAAGATCAAGGAATTCTTCGATCCGGACTCCCTCGGCGGCCTGTACGGCGCGATCACCGAGTTCCTCGGTTTCGATATGCTCGACGGTGAGTTCAAGGTCATGGGCATGGCGCCGTACGGCGACGCCAGCAAATACGATTTCTCGCGCCTGGCTTCGTTCGAAAACGGCGAGCTGGTGATCAACACCGACTACGCCAACGTCATCGGCCTGCGTCGCTACAAAGAAAAGGGCAAGGGTTATTACTTTTCGCCGAAGCTGATCGAGTGGCTGGGTCCCAAGCGCGAAGGCGACATCGCCGACGAACCTTACATCCATTACGCTGCGAGCATTCAAGCGCTGTTCGAAAAAATTGCGCTGCAGATGATCGACTACTACCTGGGCGACGTGCTCAAGGAAACCGGCAAACTGGCCTATGCCGGTGGCTGTGCGTTGAACGTCAAGCTGAACCAGAAAATCATCGCCCGCGACGACGTCAAAGAGCTGTTCGTACAGCCTGCATCCGGCGACGCCGGTACCGCGGTGGGCGCGGCAGCCTATGTGTCCCACGCCCGTGGCGTACCGGTCGAGAAGATGGAACACGTCTACCTCGGCCCGTCGTACAGCAACGAAGATGTTATCGCTGCGTGCGCCCGTCACGAGAATAAGCCAACCTGGCGCAAGCTCGACAACATGCCGGAGCAGATCGCCAAGATCATGGTCGACGGCAACCCGGTGGCCTGGTTCCAGGGCCGCATGGAGTTCGGTCCGCGTGCATTGGGCGGTCGCTCAATCATCGGCTGCCCGAGCGTGCCGGGCGTGGCGGATCGCATCAACCACCAGATCAAGTTCCGCGAGCGCTGGAGGCCTTTCTGCCCGTCGATGCTCGACACCGTGGCGCCGCAGATGATCAAGATCGATCACCCGGCTCCGTTCATGACCTTCACCTTCGAAGTGGCGGAAGAATGGAAAACCCGCGTGCCGGAAGTCGTCCACGAAGACGGCACCTCCCGTGCCCAAGTGCTCAAGCGCGAATACAACCCGCGCTACTACGACATGATGAAAGCGCTGGAAGTGCTCACCGGCAACGGCGTGTCGCTCAATACCTCGCTCAACCGTCGCGGCGAACCGATGATCTGCTCGCCGACCGATGCGCTGAACATGTTCTTCGGTTCGGATCTACAGTATCTGATCATGGAAGACATCCTGGTGGTCAAAGAGGGCGCGAACGCCTATGACACGTTCGGCTGAACGTCATGTGCTGCAGTTCTGCCACGGCTATGACGGGCCGTTCCTGGACTGCGCACGGCAGTACGCCAGCCTGTTCGCGGGGACCGGTTATCGAGTGACCACGGTGTTCCTCACCGGGGTCGCCGATGCCGAAGTCGCCGCGAGCTGTGCCTCCGATGAAGTGCTGTTCATGGAGTACAGCTCCAAGGCCATTCGTGGCCTGAAGCTGGGAGCCATCGGCGATCTGCGCAAGATCGCCGCGTCGCGCAACTTCAGTTTCTGCATCGCTCACCGCTTCAAACCGATCTATATCGCCTTGCTCGGTACGTCGTTGCCGGTCATTGGCGTGCATCACGGGTTTGAAGACTACAAGCGCGGCAGCCGCAAACTGTTCGCCCATATATTCCGCAAGCGTTTGAGCCTGCTCGGTGTGTCCGACGCGGTGCGCGATGACATGCGCAGTTGCCTGCCGAAGTGGCCGGCTTCGCGAATTCAGACGTTGTACAACCGCATCGACGTCGATGCCTTGCAAGCCACGCAGGTGTCGCCTCGCGAGGCCCGGGAAACCCTCGGTCTGGCGGCGGATGCCTGGATCGTCGGCAACGTCGGACGGCTGCATCCGGACAAGGACCAGGCCACGCTGCTGCACGGTTTCGCCGAAGCATTGCCGGGGTTGCCGGCCAACAGCCAGCTGGTCATTCTCGGTAAAGGGCGTCTGGAAGAAAACCTCAAGGCTTTGGCCCGGGAACTGGGCATCGGTGACCGGGTGCTGTTTCTTGGGCAGGTGCCGGATGCGCGCAACTACTTCCGCGCCTTCGATGTGTTCGCCTTGAGTTCCGATCACGAGCCGTTTGGCATGGTGCTGCTGGAGGCCATGGCCGCCGGTGTACCGTTGCTGGCCACCGCCTGCGGCGGAGCGAAGGAAGTGGTCGAAGGCGTGGGTATCCTGTTTCCGTTGGGCGATGCCGAACATCTGGCGAAGGGGCTGCAACATCTGGCCGCCATGGATGAGCAGCAACGCCGACAGTGTGCCGAGTTGATGCTCGAGCGCCTGCGCGAACGCTTTTCCGACCGCGCCGTGCGCGATGCTTTCTGGCACTTGCCGCACGTTACCGAACTGGCACAGAGGGGCTGATGCTCAACCGATTTCAAGGCTGGCGCGAGCGTGGCTGGGCGGTAGTCGACGCCTCGACTTACGCCGAAACCTGGCAGCGTTATGGCGGCAGCGTCGCGACTCATCCCATGGTGGTCGAGCGGCTGGCGAAACTGGCCGACATTCCTGTGCGTTATCTGGCCTGGGTGCAGGCTGGCGAGATCAAGGCGGCGATCCCGACTTGGGGCCGCGACCTTGCCTTGTCCAAGGACGTACTCAAGCGTCGCGGCAAGAAAGGGCTGTTCGATCTGGGTAACGCCGAGATCATCCTGCCGGCCGCTGCCGATGCCCAGGCGCCTTTGCGCCATCGTGCACGGTATCTGTCGGCGCTGAACGAGGGGCGGTTCACCGGCATCCGGTTGCAAACTGAACAATTGGCCATGGCCCGCACACCCGAAGAACTGTCGAAAAAATTTCGCTATAACCAGCGTCGTGAATTGCGCCTGCTTGAAGAGGCCGGTGGCGTGGTGCGGCCGGTGTCCGAGTTTTCCAGCTTCGATCTGGCGGCGATTTACTGCGACCTGTTCCAGCGCCGCTGGGGCTTCCCGGCGACGGGCGCCGAACGCATGGCCGAGGTCATCGAGCTGCTGCGCGAGTGGCTGATCGGTTCGGTGATTTTCCTCAACGATGCACCGATTGCGATTCAACTGGTGTACCGCGTCGAAACACCGCACTGGATCAGCGTCGAGTACATCAACGGTGGGGTCGATCCCGAAACCCGTGAGTTCAGCCCCGGCAGCGTGCTGAGTTTTCTCAATACGCAAAGCGCCTGGGAACATGCCCGGGCACAGGACAAACCGTTGCGCTTTTCCTTCGGGCGCGCCGACCGTGAATACAAGGATCGCTGGTGCAACCCTGTGCCGGTCTTCACCGTATGAGCCAAGCCATGAGCCGCAAACAGCAACTGCTCAAGCGCCATCGGCGCAATAAACGTATCGGCCTGTTGATTGCGCTGGTGCTGTTGATTGTCATCGGTGTGCTGGTGGCCTGGTGGTTGCCGCTGGTGCTGGCCGTTCTCGGCTGGATTGCCCACGAAGCCTGGTTTGCAGATCATCTGTTCTACTCACCGAAAGACGATTACCAATACAACTTTCCCCCCTACACGCCACAGCCCAAGGTGCACCTGAGCGGTGAACATTTGCGGCTGGACGAGGGCGTGATGCTGGTCGATGACGCGACGCTGGTGTTGGCCCTGCGGGTAAAAAGCACCTGGCTGGGGCGGTTTATCGATCCGGTGGTCGAGTTGGCGGGGGGCGAAAATCCTGACCGGCAAACCTTCGAGCGGGGCGTGAACGGCCTGCGTTACCTCAATCTCAGTGGTCAGGCCCAGGCGCTGTCCCGTGGTGACCTGCGCTTGCGAGGGCGTTTCTGTCGAGTGTTCGGTGAGCCTGTGCTGTGGGCGTTCGAGCATCCGGATTACCGGCGTCAGCGGGTGATGGTCATCGCGCCCCACGCCGATGACGCCGAGTTGGCGGCTTACGGTTTGTACAGCCAGGCCGACGAAACCTGGATCGTCACGCTGACCGCCGGTGAAATCGAAGCCGAACACTATCGGCAGATGGGTCTGAACAAGGTCGATGCGGCCCGCTTGAAAGGCCGCCTGCGTACCTGGGACAGCATTGCCGTGCCGCGTTGGGCCGGTGTGCCCGAGGCTCACTGCGTACAGCTGGGTTATTTCTGTCTGCAACTGGCGAGTATGCAGGCCGCGCCAGCCGTGGCGGCGGGATCGCGGGAAGCTGACCTGAGCGACACCCGGCTGTTCCGCCAGTTGAACCCTTTCGCGCTACCGGGCGATGCCGATGGCGCGCCGACCTGGAACAATCTGCTGGCGGATCTGCGCGAGTTGCTGCTGCGGGCCCGGCCGGAGGTCATCGTCCTGCCGCACCCGACCCTGGATCCGCATCCCGATCATATCTGCGCCCAGGCAGCGGTCCTCGAAGCCTTGCAAGGCCTGGACTGGCAACCGACCACGCTGCTGGGCTATGCCAACCACTTGCACGACAACGACCGCTGGCCGATGGGCGATACCGGCGATGGCATTGCCTTGCCGCCGGCTTTCGATTCGACCCAGCCGATGCAGCCTTATTGCCTGCCGATACCGCTGGAACAACAGCGAGACAAAGCCATGGCGCTGGGCATGATGCACGACCTGCAACCGCAGATGCCGTTCAAGCGTCGCTTGCGTCGGTTGATACAACGGTTGTTGGCCGGCCGGTTGCCGCCCACCTATGGCGAGAACGAATTCTTTCGCAAGGCAGTCCGGCGCCACGAGCTTTTGTGGTCCCTCAAGCACACACCAGGCAATGTTTCTCAGCGGGGAGAGTTATGAGTCAGCGGTTAAAGGTCCTGCAGCTGCAGCCTGACTACAATGTCAAAGCCCATGATTTCGCCGACCTCGCGGAGCAAATCGTCAAGGCCCTGCCCAGTGACCGCTATGAAGTGACTGCCGCGTTTTTGCGTGGCAAACCCGGGCCGGGCGAAGCGGTGAGCCGAGCCGACCGTTCGGTGTACTTCGAGTTTTCCGACAAGTCCCTCAAGGGCATGCGCCTGCGGGCCATGTGGCGGCTGTATCAGTTCTGCCGTCGGGAAAAATTCGATGTGGTGATCTGCAACCGCTTCAAACCGGTCAACATGATGCTGGCACTCAACCGCTGGTTGAAAGTGCCGCTGTGCATCGGCATTTCCCACGGCTTTGGCGAGTACGACCGGTTTTACCGGCGCCGCCAGACCCAGCGCCTGATCGATCGTCACTGGCGCTTCGTTGGTGTGTCGCCTGCGGTAAAACAGTATCTGCTGGACTGCGACTGCGGCTTCACTGACCAGAATACCTACGCCATCACCAATGCCATCGACATCGAGCAAGCCGAAGGCCTGCAACACAGTCGTGAAAAGGCCCGTGAAATGCTGGGCATCGATCCATCGGTGCGGTTGATCGGTGCGTTGGGGCGACTGGTGCCGGTCAAGGGCCATATCTATTTGCTGCAGGCCTTTGCCGCACTCAAGGACAAATACCCGAACACCCAGCTGGCGATCATCGGTGCCGGTCGCGAAGAGTCGCGCCTGGCTGCGGAAATCGACCGCCTCGGCCTCAGCGGTCGTGCCCATTTGCTGGGGTTCAAGGAAATCGCCCTGCAGTACATTCGCGCTTTCGACATCTGGACCATGCCATCCCTGGCCGAAGGCCTCGGGCTGGCGCTGCTAGAAGGCATGAGCGGGCATTTGCCAGTGATTGCCTCGAACGTGCCGGCCATGTTGCCGCTGATCGAGGGGGCCGGTGGCCTGGCGATTACGCCGAAAGATGTGCCGACGCTGCAGGCTGCGCTGGACACCTACCTCGGGCTGTCGGATGACGAGCTCAAGGCCAAGGGCGAGCAGGCCTTCCGTTATCTGCAACAACACCATGACATCGAGGTCTTCCGCCAGGAATACCTGAACCTGATCGACTCCGGCCTGGAACAGGCCCGCAAGGAACAGCCATGAACGACGCGCAACCCATCGTCACGGTCATCATCGCGTCGTATAACCACGCCCCTTACATCGAGGAAAGCATTCTCAGCGTCCTCAACCAGACCTATCAGAACATTGAGTTGCTGGTGGTCGACGATGGCTCGAAAGACGACAGCGTCGAGCGGATCAAAGCGTTGCAGGCCATCCATGGTTTCGACTTCCGGGTTCAGGAGAACCAGGGGCTGACCAATACTCTCAATGGTGCGATTGCCCGGGCAAGGGGCAGTCTGATCGTGCCGTTCGGTTCGGATGACATCATGTTGCCGGAGCGTATCGCTACGCAGGTCGCTCATATGGACGGCAAGCCCGAGGTCGGCATTTGCGCCGGCAATATCGAGCTGATCGATGCCGATGGCAATCTCTACCCCGAGAAGCGCCAGCGCCGGGATGTCCCGTTCCGTCGCCTGGACTTCGACGACATGTTCCTGGAGCGCAAGCCCTATCCTCCGGCACCCACCCTGATGATCCGTCGCGAAGCGCTGGACAAGGTGGGCGGTTTCGACCCGACCATTCGCCTGGAAGATTTGCTGATCGAGTTGAAGGTGACCCATGCCGGTTACTTCATCGATGGTCTGAACGTGTTGATGGCGCGCTATCGCAAGCACGCCACCAACTCTTACAAGAACCACCGCTTCATGATCGACAGCATCCTGCGTACCTACGCGCTATTTAACGATCACCCGCTGTATGACGAGGTGCGCTACAAGTTTCTCAATTCCATGTTCCTCAAGACCGCCAACCGTGACCGCAAGCTGGCGCGGGAGTTGCTGGCGCAGATTCCGTTCAAGGCCTGGAACAAGAAGACCTGGCGTGGGCTGGGCCGGATGTATTTCTCACGGTTGGAGAAAGACTGAGCCGCAGGCGGGACTCAAAAGGATATCGGGACGGCATGACAGATCCGCGGGACCTGCCCCGGCGATTGCTCAGGGTTGTTGAACCATATTCTCCGAGAGCTCTTTGCGGGCATTCCTGTTTTGGCGTAGCCAGTGCAGGGTTTTCTTGCCGGCGTCGATCCCGGGTTTTTCGATATACAGGTAAGTCAGGCTGCTGATGATGATCAGCAGGCAGCTGCACACTGCCAGCAACGGCAGGAAGACCCAGGCTTCCCGACTGTCGAGATGCAACAGCAGTGGCAGTCGCTGTACCAGTACCCAAAGCACGAAACCGTGCAGCAAATACGTGCTGTAGCTGATTTCCCCCAACCAGCGGATGCTGTGTGGCTTCAGGGCGCCGAACAAGGTATTGCCAGACGCCACGATCACAAAAAACAGTGAAAGCAGCAGCAGTGCTCCCAGGTTGAATGCGCGGTTGAATGCCGTGAAGGCGATCGCCAATGCGAGCAGGGCGATGATGCCCGCCAGCGGAGACAGGCTCCAGGCGACCCATTGTGGCCGGCGAATCCAGTACGCCGCAGCGATGCCGCCGAGGAAACTGGCCATGTAGTGCTTTTTCAGCGAGTGTTCCCAGCCGACCACCTCGTAAAGGGCATAGATGCCCACCAGGCACAGCACCGTCGACATCCAGCCGCCGCGATAAATGAACACGATGGCGACCAGTGGCAGGGCCAGGTAGAAAAACACCTCGTAACTCAGCGTCCAGGTAACGTTGGAGATCAACATGCCGGTCTGATGGTACTGGTTGACGTCCGGCCGGTCGAAGGTCAGCCAGGCCAGGGTCTGGCCAATGAGCTGGGTCGCGGGATCCTTGAGTTCCCAGTCTTGCAGATGAAACACGGTGACAAACACGGCCAACATCAGCGGCAGATAGAGTGGGTAGAGGCGAAACAGCCGCGATACCGCAAACGCCAGCCAGTCGTGTTTCCGTCCGTGGGTGAGCAAGCGGTCCCAGAATAGAAAGCCGGTGATCATGAAAAACAGGGCAACGCTGCCTTGGCCGAGCTGCGAATAGAAATTGCTCGGCGGAAAATCGACCACGCCGGTTTGCAGGAAGATCCAGGTAATGATTGCGTGGTGCACAAACACGCCGAAGGCCAGGTACCCGCGCAAGCCGTCGATGCCGGCATAGCGGCTTTCACCAGAGTGTTTCAGCTGTCGGCTGATGCTCGGTACGGTGCGCAACAGCAGCGCAGCGGTCGCGATGGCGAGCAGGTAGGCCGTCATCGCGATAAGCGGGTTGGTTTCTTTCATCGGTGAGCCTGGGCCGGAGGGCTCCCGGCCAGCACTTGCCTGTGCAAATTATCCACGTCGGCTTTCGAAGCCGTCGCGGCGTATCCCTGCAGCAGCGCTTCGAAGTGATCCTCGAATAGCCAGTGCCGATCTTCTGCGTAGCGCTGCATATGGCGCAGATTCCGCCGACGCAGGGAAGGGCTCAATGATGAAGGGTAAATTCGCAGGTCGGCCAGGTCGATCAGGCCAAACTCGCCGTCCTCCAGCACCAGCACATTGCCCAGGTGCAGGGAGCGGAAGTAAACCCCTTGCTGATGCAGTTGAGCCATGAATTTACCGAAGCGCTCCACCAGTGCCTGGCGCACCGCTGGGGCGGTGATGCCTTGCAGGATCTGGCGCAGCGTGTTGCCCGGCAACGGAGAGTAGTGCACAGCGGTGCTGCCGTCTTCGAACCGGTAAAGGTCGAGGATGTGCGGTGTGGGGATGCCCATGTTGCGCAACTGAACACTGTTGGCGGCAAAGCGCTCGGAATAAGGGGTGAAGCTGCCCGAGGTGTACCAGCGGCGGCGGCGGAACAGCTTGAGGAAGCTGCCATCGCTCAGGCGCAGGACTTTAGGGCCCAAACCGTCTTCTTCGATGATCCGAGCCTCGGCAATCAGTAGTTGCAGGGCGCTTGGTGTCATGGTCTTGATCGGCATGTCCAGCAGGCGTCTGGCCCGCTGATTGATGCTCAGTGCGGCAATCAGTGCCAAGGGGATCCACAGCAGGAACCAGTGCTCCTTGGGGCGAGAGATAATCCCGCCACCTTCAGTCAGGCTCGCGCCGATACCGAAGGCCAGCCAGGCTGAGGCAATGATAAACAGCGGTTGCACGCGATGGCGCCGGCTGCTGATGAAGCCCCTCGCGAGGAAGAACAGCCATGGCAGCAGACCGATAATGCCGACGTAGTAGAGCACGCCCAGGACAAAGCTATGGGGTTCCTCAAAGGGGTAGCCGACACCTGGGTCCAGGGTCAGCTCGGCGTTGTAGCCGTGTCCGATCCATGGATGCTCAGCAATCTTGTCCAGGGTCAACTGCCAGAGCTCGATACGGAAGGAGCTGCCTCTTTCGAAGATTTTGTGTGCAAACAGCACGAACGTCGCCGTTCCCGCGATGAACATGGAGCCAAGCATGAAGACCGAGCGTCGGTTCCAGCAGATGAAGCACAGCCACAGTGCAGCCAGTGTCAACGCAACCAGTGGGGTCCTGGAACCGGTGGCCAGCACTGTGGCGAACATGATTGCCATCGCCGGTATGCTCAACCAAAGTACCTGGCGTCGCTTGCAGGTCATGCTCAGGCTCAGCCAGTAGGTACAGAAAAAGCCGAAAACGTGGGAGCTGAGCAGTGGATTGTCGAACGCGCCTGCTCCGATCAGGCGCATTTCCGGTTGGTAGATCTGGCCGAACCTGTACAGGTTGTAGACGGAAGCGATCAGCGCGACCGTTGCGGCACAGAACAGCAGGGGCTGAATGAATTCGCTGCGATAGCGCACCAGCAGGTAGCAGCCGACAAACAGAAACAGGGTATGCAATGAGGGTTTGAACTGACCAAACTCGATGTCGTCGCCTGGCCCCCAGAACAGGCTGAGCAGTGCCCAGGCCAAAAACAGCAGGACTGCAATGACGACCGGTTCGTGCAGCAACTCTTTGCTGAGCCGTGGACGCAGGCACAGAGCAATCAGTGCCGGAATGCTGAACAGGCCATAGTAAAGCTTGTGAAGGACACTGCGCCCTGGCAGGAAAAACAGCGCACAAAGCAGCAATAGATAACCGAGCGGAAGGATCCACAGACAAATGAAATCGAAGATTCTATTGGACGTGCTGTTCAAAGCGTTTAATTGCATGCTGAGTAACTTATTCCTGAATTGAGCGACCGTACCAAGGCAGGGACAGCAGGTGGCTATTTGACGCGCCACAATACACAGACTGTATGCGATTGCCAGAACCCTGAGGAAGCTGTGCTAAAGTCAGCGTCCTTTTCATCGACATTCGCGTGATATGACCGACTCCAGTCTCTCCGCAAGCCCATCAAGCTTGAAAATCTACTTCCGCCTGCTCGGCTATGTCCGGCCGTACATCAGCCTGTTTCTGATCAGCATCGTCGGTTTTCTGATTTTCGCTTCGACGCAGCCAATGCTGGGCTACATCCTCAAGTACTTCGTCGACGGTCTGTCCAACCCTGAAGCGGCACTGTTTCCAACCGTGCCCTACCTGCGCGACCTGCAACTGCTGCAGGCGGTGCCGTTGTTGATCATCCTGATCGCCGCGTGGCAGGGATTGGGGTCGTACCTGGGCAACTATTTCCTGGCCAAGGTTTCCCTGGGCCTGGTCCATGACTTGCGGGTCCAGTTGTTCAACAACCTGCTGGTATTGCCAAACCGGTATTTCGACAAGCATAACTCGGGGCATCTGATTTCACGTATCACCTTCAACGTGACCATGGTCACGGGGGCGGCAACAGATGCGATCAAGGTCGTTATTCGTGAAGGCATGACGGTGATCTTCCTGTTCGCCTCGCTGCTGTTCATGAACTGGCGCCTGACGCTGGTCATGGTCGCCATCCTGCCGCTGATTGCCATCATGGTGCGCACGGCCAGCAAGAAATTCCGCAAACAGAGCAAGAAAATCCAGCTGGCCATGGGGGACGTGACACACGTGGCCTCGGAGACCATCCAGGGTTATCGCGTAGTGCGCAGCTTCGGCGGTGAAGCCTATGAAGAAAAACGCTTCTTCGACGCCAGCCAGGGCAATACCGACAAGCAACTGCGCATGACCCGCACCGGTGCCATCTACACGCCGCTGCTGCAATTGGTGATCTACACCGCCATGGCCGTGCTGATGTTCCTGGTGCTGTTCCTGCGCGGCGATGCGTCCGCCGGTGACATGGTGGCCTATATCACCCTGGCCGGCCTGCTGCCCAAGCCGATTCGCCAGTTGTCCGAAGTCAGCTCGACCATCCAGAAGGGTGTGGCCGGTGCCGAAAGTATCTTCGAGCAACTGGACGTCGAGCCTGAAGTCGATACCGGCACCGTCGAACGTGATGTGGTCAGCGGTCGCCTGGACGTGCGCAACCTCAGCTTCACCTACCCTGACACCGAGCGTCAGGTGCTCAATGACATCAGTTTCTCGGTCGAGCCCGGGCAAATGGTGGCGCTGGTGGGGCGTTCGGGTAGCGGCAAGTCGACCCTGGCCAACCTGATTCCGCGTTTCTATCACCACGACAAGGGCGAAATCCTCATCGATGGCGTTGAAGTGGAACAGTACAAGCTGTTGAACCTGCGTCGGCATATCGCCCAGGTGACCCAGCATGTGACCCTGTTCAGCGACACCGTGGCCAACAACATCGCTTATGGCGATCTGGCCGGTGCCCCCCGTGAAGACATTGAAAAAGCGGCCAAAGATGCCTACGCGATGGACTTCATTGCGCAATTGCCTGAAGGCCTGGACACCCAGGTCGGGGAGAACGGCGTGCTGTTGTCCGGTGGCCAGCGCCAGCGCCTGGCGATTGCCCGGGCACTGTTGAAGAATGCTCCGCTGCTGATTCTCGATGAGGCGACATCGGCACTCGATACCGAGTCCGAGCGGCATATTCAGGCAGCGCTGGATCAGGTCATGAAAGGTCGCACCACGCTGGTGATCGCTCACCGCTTGTCGACCATCGAGAAGGCCGACCTGATCCTGGTCATGGATCAGGGGAAAATCGTCGAGCGCGGCACCCATGATCAACTGCTGGCGCAAAACGGCTACTACTCGCGCCTCAACGCGATGGGCCTCGACGCCCCGGCCGAAGACATCGCCTGACCCCGAAGGGGCGAGCCTGGCTCGCCCCTTCGCACGGGTGTCGTCTGGCGGACCTTTTGTTCAAAAAATGAGCAATAAAACCCGGCGAATCATCCGGTTGCAGCCACCGCACAAGCCGACACCAACCCTGTGTTAATATCGCGCCCCTGTTCATTCTGTATGTGGGTTGCACCATGAAGTTGTCCATGCCGCGATTCGATCAAGCCCCTGTCTTGGTGGTCGGCGATGTCATGCTCGACCGTTACTGGCATGGTGGTACCTCACGGATTTCTCCTGAGGCGCCGGTGCCGGTGGTCAAGGTCGATCACATCGAGGACCGCCCGGGCGGTGCTGCCAACGTTGCCTTGAACATTGCCGCCCTGGGGGCTCCGGCCTCGCTGGTCGGTGTAACCGGCGACGATGAAGCCGCCAACAGCCTGGTCAACAGCCTCAAGGGCGCTGGCGTGCGGGCCATCTTCCAGCGCATTGCGCACCAGCCGACCATCGTCAAGCTGCGGGTCATGAGCCGTCACCAGCAACTGCTGCGTATCGACTTCGAAGAGCCCTTCGCTACCGACGCGCTGGCGTTGGCGGCGCAAGTCGACGAGTTGCTTGAAGGCATCAAGGTGCTGGTGCTGTCCGACTACGGCAAAGGCGCGCTGAAAAACCATCAGGCGCTGATCCAGGCCGCCCGTGCCCGTGGCATTCCGGTGCTGGCCGATCCCAAGGGCAAGGATTTCTCGATCTACCGTGGTGCGAGCCTGATCACGCCAAACCTCAACGAATTCGAAACCATCGTCGGTGGTTGCGCCGATGAGCACGAACTGGTGAGCAAGGGCGCGCAGTTGATGCACGACCTGGACCTCGGTGCCTTGCTGGTGACCCGTGGCGAGCATGGCATGACCCTGCTGCGTCCGGATCACCCGGCGCTGCACTTGCCGGCTCGTGCCCGAGAAGTGTTTGACGTGACCGGCGCCGGCGACACGGTGATTTCCACCCTGGCGGCCGCGATTGCCGCTGGCGAAGAACTGCCCCACGCGGTGGCCCTGGCCAACCTGGCGGCCGGTATCGTGGTCGGCAAGCTCGGTACGGCGGCCATCAGTGCGCCGGAGCTGCGTCGTGCGATTCAACGCGCGGAGGGTTCCGAGCGCGGTGTGCTGGGGCTTGAGCAGCTGTTGCTGGCGGTCGATGATGCGCGCGCGCATAACGAACGGATTGTCTTCACCAACGGTTGCTTCGACATCCTGCATGCAGGCCACGTGACCTATCTGGAACAGGCACGGGCCCAGGGCGATCGCCTGATCGTGGCGATCAACGACGATGCATCGGTCAGCCGCCTGAAAGGGCCGGGCCGTCCGATCAACAGCGTCGACCGGCGCATGGCGGTGCTGGCCGGTCTGGGAGCGGTGGACTGGGTCATCAGTTTCCCGGAGGGTACCCCGGAAAACCTGCTGAGCGCGATCAAGCCGGACGTGCTGGTCAAGGGCGGCGACTACGGGATCGACCAGGTCGTCGGCGCGGACATCGTGACAGCCTACGGCGGTACCGTGAAAGTGTTGGGGCTGGTGGAAAACAGCTCGACCACCGCGATTGTCGAGAAGATCCGCAAGTCCGAGTAACGCAGCGTTTGTGGGAGCGAGCTTGCTCGCGATGAACTCAGCGGCACCGCATTCAATCAGTCAATACGCGGTATCGTTCACGTCCATCGCGAGCAAGCTCGCTCCTACAGAGGCTGCGATCTTTTGCTTTTAAGAGCTGACCTTCTTGCGCGGCACGATCTTCTTCAGCAGCAATTTGGCCTTCCCGCGCAACCGCGCCAGCCCCGAATCCTTCCCGGGCGGCGTCAAACCCTGCTGCCTCACCCAGTCTTTCCAGCGAATTCGCTCGTCCCTCACCAGCCAGCCTTCCTGCCGGGCAAAGCTCTCGGCCAGGTACAGCCCACGCGTGCTGGCCGGGTGCAGCTGATCCTTTTTCAAGGTGTAAAGCTCAGCCATCGGGTGGCCGTCCTGCAAGGGCATCAAGTACAGATCGGGGCGCTTGCGGTCGAGGCGGGCGACTAGTTGATCGCCTTCCAGTCTTTCATCGACATGGAACAGGCTCAGGGATTTGGCGTCCTTGGGAACGTCCAGGCGCAAGTCATAGATCAGTTGCAGCGACGCCGTCGGCAAATGCACGTAAGCCCGCGGACGCTCAATCAGCATCAGGTTGGCGCAACGTACCGGCCGCGCCGAGCCGGACAGTGGTGACAAACGAAACGGCAGCGCTTCACGGTAATGCAGGGCGGCCGAGTAGGGCGTCGGCAGCCAGGTGTCATTGAACCGCCCGCCGAGCCAGCCTTCCGGGGTTTCCAGCAGGCATTCTTCGGCAATCTCCTGGATCGCCGTGTGCAGTGGCAGGTTCAGCTCATGGGCCGGCACGTACCCGGAAATCAGCTTGAGCACCACATCGCCGCGGTCTTGCCGGCGTTGGCGCACCAGCACCCAATAGTCGCGATTTTGCCAATGCAGGGTCAGGCGCACCGAAACCCCGAGATTGGCCAGCTCCAGGGCAAACCGTTCGCTGTCGCCGACCGTCACCGGGCGACGACGTTGCAGGGTCTGGGAGAAATTCAGCGGCCTGCCGACGCTCTGATAAGCCAGGCCTTCGGGAGTCGCTTCGACGAATAACGGCAGGGTCTTGAAGTTGCTCGGGTTCTTTCTGATGAGCGTACGCGACATGTCGGCTCCTGCTTAAGGCCGCGTGGGCGGCATCAGTGGCTACGTAGGACCTGGGCAACGGTCGCGACATTGTGGGCGAGGTGCAGCGGGTTGATGGTCCCGACAATAGCACTGGCAACACCCGGATGTTCAAACAAAAGCTCGAAGCTGGCGCGCACCGGATCGATGCCCGGACTCAGGCATGCATGACCACTGGCGAGGGCTTTTTTGACCAGAATGGCTTTGCCGTGTGCAGCAGCATAGTCAATGACGGCCTTCTCGTTTTGTTCGTTCAGATTGTAGGTGACCATCGCGCAGTCGCCTTGCTCCAGCGCCTTCAGGCCGCCGTCGACGGTTTTGCCGGAAAAGCCGAAACCGCGAATCTTGCCTTCGGCCTTGAGCTCGGCGAGGGTGGCGTAGACTTCGCAGTCATTGAGGATCGCCAGGTCGTTACCATCGGAGTGCACCAGCACCAGGTCGATGAAGTCCGTTTCCAGGCGTTGCAGGCTGCGTTCCACTGACATTCGCGTGTGTGCAGCGCTGAAATCGTGACGGGACTGGCCGTCGACAAACTCTTCGCCCACCTTGCTGACAATCACCCACTCCTGACGCTGACGACGCAGCAATGGGCCGAGGCGTTCTTCGCTGCGACCATAGGCCGGGGCGGTGTCGATCAGGTTGATGCCCAGGTCGCGGGCGAGTTTGAGCAGCATGCGGGCTTCATCGTCATCGGGAATCCGGAAGCCGTTGGGGTACTTCACCCCTTGGTCGCGGCCCAGTTTCACCGTGCCCAGGCCCAGGGGCGAAACCAGCAGGCCGGTGCTGCCCAGCGGGCGATGCAAGTCGTGCAGGGTCGGTTGGCTCATGGCAGCAGTTGCTCCCAGGCAGGTACGCCCATCGGCGGCTTCGGCAGATCAGGCAGCGCTGCCGGGTGACTTGGCTGGATGCCGTCGCGGGCCAGGCTGGCGATGACCCGGTCGGCGAAGTCTGGCGCCAGGGCGAGTTTGGTTGGCCAGCCCACCAGCAGGCGGCCTTCTTCGGCAACAAAGGCGTTGTCGGGACGCGTCAGCCCCGATTGCAGCGGTTCGGCGCGATCCACGCGCAAGGTCGCCCATTGCACCGTGCTCAGGTCGATCCATGGCAGCAATTGACCGAGTTCTTTCTGTGCGGTGGCGATTTGCTCGTGGGGCTCACGGGCCACGCCTTCGGATTCCGCGATATCGCCGCCCAGGTACCAGACCCATTGGCCATCCGCCGCCGGGTGCGTGGTCACGGTGATACGCGGCTTGGTACCGCCACCCAGACAGTGGGCGTATAGCGGTTTGAGGCTCGGCCCCTTGGCGATGATCATGTGCAACGGGCGGCGCTGCATGGCGGGCTGGCTCAGGCCCAGTGCTTCAAGCAATGCTGCGGTCCCGGCGCCGGCGCTCAGGACGATGCGTTGGGCGCGGATTTCGCGCTCATCCACCTTCAGGCCGACCAGCACGCCACCTTCAAGCAACGGTTCGATTTTCTGCCCGGCAAGCAAACCGTCTCCCGCCAGATCGGCCAGGCGCTGGATCAGGCTCGGCACATCGACTACCAGTTCCGCCAGGCGATAGACCTTGCCCTTGAAGCGCTTGTCCTGCAGGGCTGGTGGCAATTGCTCGCCCTTGACCTGATCGACGCGGCCGCGCACGGCTTTGCTGGCAAAGAAACTGGTGAGGTTGCCGGCGAGGGTGCCGGGGGACCACAGGTAATGGGCTTCGGACAGCAGGCGAACGCCGGACAGATCCAGCTCGCCGTCACCGGCCAGGGCTTCACGCCAGCGGCGCGGCATGTCGGCGATGGCTTCCGAGGCGCCGGTCAGGGCGCCATGCAGCGCGTATTTGGCGCCGCCGTGGATGATGCCCTGGGACTTCACGCTCTGCCCGCCGCCGAGGCTGGCGCTTTCCACCAGCACGGTCGAAAAACCCTGGCGGCGCAGGCGCGCATTCAGCCAGAGGCCGGCGACACCAGCGCCGACAATCAGAACGTCGGTGGAAATAACGGATGGCATGCAGCGACCTCTGTGTTCAAGACGAGGGCGCAGTATACAGACTCGAAGATTGGAGGGGCTGACGCCAGTACTCTCGAGCCAACGAGTAACCCTGTGGGAGCGAGCTTGCTCGCGATGACGGCATGGCATTCAACATCAATGTTGACTGACCCGCCGCTATCGCGAGCAAGCTCGCTCCCACAGGGGATCGCGTTTCGAGTTCTAATGCCCTGCAGTATTGGAGAAGAGCTGGATGACCACGACGCCCAACACAATCAACGCCATCCCCAGCATCGCTGGTACGTCCAGCTTCTGCCCATAGATAAATAGCGCCGCGACGCTGACCATCACGATCCCCATGCCGGCCCACACGGCATACGCCACACCCACCGGAACGCTGCGCACCACCAGGGTCAGCATCCAGAAGGCAATCCCGTAGCCGAGGATGACCAGCACCAGTGGCAGCGGGGTACTGAGGCCTTTGACGGCTTTCATCGAAACAGTGGCAATCACTTCGGCGCAGATGGCTATGGCCAGGTAGTAGTAAGCGGTCATGGGTCAATCCTCGTGTGAAGTGTTGCTCTCTGAGGTCGGCATTCTAGTGATTCGCCAGATGCGGTAAAGTCATTACCTATCTGTTTTGAAGATGGGTTGATCCATGAGCATGCAATGGAATCTGGAACAGTTGCGGTTGTTTGTCAGCGTAGCGGAGCAGCGATCGTTTTCTGCCGTGGCGCGGGATCAGCGCAAGGCGCAGTCGGCGGTCAGCAGTTCGATAGCGTTGCTGGAGGAAGACCTGGGCGTCAGCCTGTTCGACCGCAGCAGCGGCCGTCAACCGAAGCTCACTGAAGCCGGCACGGCTTTGCTGGACGAAGCGCGGGAGGTGTTGCGCCAGTGCGAACGGCTCAATGGCCGGGCGTTGGCGATGATGCGCGGTCAGGAGGCACGACTGCGTGTGGCGCAGGATGAAGCGATGCCTTATCAGCCGATCATCGAAAGCTTCGAGGCCCTGGCGGAAAAATTCCCCAGCCTTGAAGTGCAACTGACCAGCGCCGCCCAAGGCGATGTCGCGCGCAAGCTGGTGGAGCGGCGCGCGGATCTGGGGCTGCTGTTCTTTCACGATCAGATTCCCGAGGCACTTGAGCGGCGGGTGCTGGGCAGCGTGGAAATGGTCACGGTGTGCGGCAAGGATCATCCGTTGGCGCGCAAAGGTGCAGTGGACGGCCAGCAACTGGCACAACATCGGCAGTTGCTGATGTCCACGGAGTCGAGCATTTATCCCGGCAGTGATCCCGCCAGCCCGCAAGTCTGGCGCGCCGACAGTTTCTATGTGATGGCCGAATGGCTGGTGCGTGGTCTCGGCTGGGCCTGGCTGCCACGCCACGTGGTGCAGTACCCGACCTATCAGAACCAGATGGTCGAACTGGTCAGCGAATGGACCCCACCAGCCCTGGTGGTGGAGCTGGTATGGCGCCGGGATGAACCGCTCGGTCCGGCCGCGCGTTGGCTCGCCGAACGTTTTGCCGTGCACTTGCAGACGATAGGCGAAAAAAGCCGATAAACTCCGCCGCCATGAATAGAACTCTCTACACCGCGCTGTTTTATCTGGGGCTGCCACTGGTAGCGATTCGGCTTTGGCTGCGCGCGCGCAAGGCGCCGGCGTATGCCAGGCGCATCGGCGAGCGCTTCTCCTACGGGATGCCGGCGATGAAACCGGACGGCATCTGGGTGCACGCCGTCTCGGTGGGCGAAAGCATTGCTGCCGCGCCGATGATCCGCGCCTTGCTGGCGCGCTACCCGGATCTGCCGATCACCGTGACCTGCATGACGCCGACCGGTTCGGAGCGCATCCTGGCACTGTTCGCCAATGAGCCGCGCATCCAACACTGTTATTTGCCTTACGACCTGCCTTGCGCTGCCCGGCGCTTCCTCGATCGGGTCCGGCCGAAACTGGCGGTGATCATGGAAACCGAGCTGTGGCCTAACCATATCCATCAGTGTGCCAAACGCGGGATCCCCGTGGCGTTGGCCAATGCGCGGCTGTCCGAGCGTTCCGCCAGGGGTTACGGCCGGTTCCCCAAGCTGACCCAGCCGATGCTGGCCGAGATGAGCCTGTTCGCGGTGCAGACCGAAGCCGAAGCCCGACGCTTGCGCGACCTGGGCGCGCGGGCGGAAACCGTCGAAGTGACCGGTTCGATCAAGTTCGACCTGACCATCGACCCGCAACTGCTTGAGCGCGCCAGCCAATTGCGCGGGCAATGGCAGGCGCTGGAACGACCGGTGTGGATCGCGGCCAGTACCCATGACGGCGAAGACGAGGTGGTGCTGGCGGCTCATCGTCAGTTACTGGCCAGTCACCCCGATGCCTTGCTGATTCTGGTGCCGCGGCATCCGGAACGCTTCAATTCGGTGTACGGGTTGTGCCTGCAACAAGGGTTCGCCACGGTCCGGCGTTCCAGCGGCGATGCGGTCAGTGCGAATACTTCAGTGCTGCTTGGCGACACCATGGGCGAGTTGTTGTTTCTCTACGCCCTGGCTGACAGTGCTTTCGTCGGCGGCAGCCTGGTGCCGAACGGCGGGCATAACCTGCTGGAGCCGGCGGCCCTGGCCAAACCGGTGCTGAGTGGGCCGCATCTTTTCAACTTCCTCGAAATCGCCGCGCACTTGCGCAGTGCCGGGGCGTTGCAGGAAGTGGAGGATGCCGAAGGCCTGGCGGTGGCGGTGCAGCGGTTGTTTGAACTGCCGCTTGATGCGCAGCGCATGGCAGAGGCCGGGTTGAATGTGATGCGCGCCAATCAGGGGGCGTTGCAGCGGTTGCTGGACGGGTTGGGGCGGTTGATCGACCGATAGGCCGTGCTGCCTTCATTCGCGAGCAAGTCGGATCGCCGCACCGCCGCTCCGACTTGCTCGCGAAGCTTTTGCCTTACCGTTTCGGTCAGGGCCGGGCTTTCAATTGCTCGGCCGCAGCCTTGGCCAGATCCGGTGGCAGGAAATCCTTGTCCGGGTTGTAGTTGGGATTGAGCCAGCGTTTCAGGTCTTGCAGATCCCCCGGATTCAACGTGCCGGCCTGTTGCTTCAGACGCAGGTTGTCGAGGATGTAGTCGTAGCGGGTGTTGTTGTAGTCGCGTACCGAGCTGTACAGCTGGCGCTGCGCATCCAGTACGTCGACGATGTTTCGTGTGCCCACCTGATAGCCGATTTCAGTCGCTTCCACCGCACTCTGGTTGGAGATGATCGATTGCTTGCGCGCCTGTACCTGCTCGACATCGGTGTTTACCGCGCGGTGCAGGTCGCGGGTGTTTTCCACGATCTGTCGGCGCAGGGACTCGCGCTGCTGCTCGGTCTGGTCCAGTTGTGAATACGATTGACGCACCTGGGAGCTGATCAGGCCGCCGCTGTAGATCGGTATGTTCAGTTGCAGGCCAACGGTTGTTTGCTCGACGTTGCCACCGTACGGCAGGGGCTGGTTGTTCGGGTTGCTGAAGCCCAGTGCGTCGTTGTCGCCTTTCTCGTACTTGGCAACCGCGTCAACCGTTGGCAAGTGCCCGGACTTGCGCTGCTTGAGGGTTTGCTCGGCGGCGCTGACGGCATAGTTGCTGGCCAACAGATTGAGGTTCTGCCGGCCCGCCGTTTCGACCCAGGCCTTGGCGTCGTTCGGTGCTGGCGGCAGGATCGGCAAGTTATGGCTGATGCCCCAGATCGAGTTGTACTGGCGGTTGGTCAGGGTGATCAATGCTTCAAAGGCGTCGTCCACCTGGCGCTGCGCAACGATGCGGTTGGCGCGTGCGGTGTCGTAGCTGGCTTGTGAGTTCAATACGTCGGTCTTGTCCGAGAGGCCGACATCGAAACGCTCGTTGGATTGATCGAGCTGGCGTTTGAACGCCGCTTCTTCGGCCTTGGTCGAGGCCAGGTTGTCCTGGGTGCGCAGCACGTTGAAATAGCTGTCAGCGGTTTGCAGGATCAGGTTCTGCTCGGTCGCCGAGAGTTGCAGGGCGGCCTGTTCGTTGACTTCCTTGGCGGCCTGGAACTGGAACCAGCGGTCAGCCCGGAACAGCGGCTGCGCCAAAGTGGCCTGGTAGGAATGAGCATCGCGGTTGGTCGTGGCGGACGGTTGATCGAGATCCGTACGCACCTCGGAAATATTGGCGCCGCCCGAGAGGTTCGGCAGCAGCCCGGCGCGGGCCTGGGGTACGACTTCCTTCTGCGCGCCGTATTGGGCAATGGCAGCCGCCAGATCGGAGTTGTTGTTGACGGCTTCCTGATAAACGCTGACCAGGTCCGTCTTGGTCGATAAGGGCACATCTGCTGCCCAGGCCATTCCATTGGACGCACAAGACACGGCAAGGGCCAGTGAGAGTTTGCGCAGCATAGATGTTCCCTAGATTTGATATTACACAGATAATTTGAACGCCAAGGCTAAGGCGCTGCTTTGACAGCGTCAATGCGCGGCTCAGCGTAGCGAGTGTAGTTGTGCATTCGGGTGGCAACAATCCTGATACTGCGTGCAATAACGCCATTCATCATGGCGTTTGCCGTGGGGTTGGCGTTCTTTGCCAGTTGTGTCTAGACTGGCCGGGTTCTTGTCGGGGTGCCTTGCTATGAGGCTGAGATCGAATAATTTCGGATCCCGTTGAACCTGATCAGGTTAGCGCCTGCGTAGGGAACAAGATTTCTCGTCACCCGGCGAGTCCTCTTGTGCTTCGTCCGGGATGTTGTTCGACAATCGAACACCCCTCGAGCACCGAGCACAGCACAGCTGGTTTTCCCAGCGCCCGTGCGTCCATTCGTTTACAGGTTCGCTCCGACAAAAATCCACTGCCTGGATGCTGTCTGGAGAGCCCGTGATGACTACAAAAGCAAAAATCGCCACCAACCTGAGTGACTCGGCCAAGGTCGATCAGCAATCGGTTCAGCCGTTTACCCGCTCGCAAAAAATCTATGTCCAGGGCACCCGCCCGGACATCCTCGTGCCGATGCGCGAAATCAGTCTGGACGTGACGCCGACCGACTTCGGCGGCGAGGTCAATGCACCGGTAGTGGTGTACGACACCTCGGGCCCGTACACCGACCCCAATGTCATCATCGATGTGCGCAAAGGCCTGGGCGACGTGCGTTCGCCGTGGATCGAATCCCGTGGCGATACCGAGCGCCTGAGCGGCCTGAGCTCGAATTTCGGCCAGGAACGTCTTGCCGATCCGGAGCTGACCAAGCTGCGCTTCGCTCACGTCAACAATCCGCGTCGCGCCAAGCCGGGTGCCAACGTCAGCCAGATGCACTACGCACGCAAAGGCATCATCACCGCCGAGATGGAATACGTTGCCATCCGCGAAAACATGAAGCTGGAAGTGGCTCGTGCCGCCGGCCTGCTGGACCAGCAACACGCCGGCCACAGCTTCGGTGCCAGCGTGCCGAAAGTCATCACTCCAGAATTCGTCCGTGAGGAAATCGCCCGTGGCCGCGCGATCATTCCGGCCAACATCAACCACACCGAACTGGAACCGATGATCATCGGCCGTAACTTCCTGGTGAAGATCAACGGCAACATCGGCAACAGTGCCCTGGGTTCGTCCATCGAAGAAGAAGTGGCGAAACTGACCTGGGGCATTCGCTGGGGTTCGGACACGGTCATGGACCTTTCCACCGGCAAGCACATCCACGAAACCCGCGAGTGGATCATCCGCAACTCGCCGGTGCCGATCGGTACGGTGCCGATCTACCAGGCCCTGGAAAAAGTCGGCGGCGTGGCCGAAGACCTGACCTGGGAGCTGTTCCGCGACACGCTGATCGAACAGGCCGAGCAGGGCGTCGATTACTTCACCATCCACGCCGGCGTGTTGTTGCGCTACGTGCCGATGACCGCCAAGCGCGTCACCGGCATCGTCTCCCGTGGCGGTTCGATCATGGCCAAGTGGTGCCTGGCGCACCACAAAGAGAACTTCCTCTACACCCATTTCGAAGACATCTGCGAAATCATGAAGGCCTACGACGTCAGCTTCTCGCTGGGCGATGGCCTGCGTCCGGGCTCGATTGCCGATGCCAACGACGAAGCGCAGTTCGGCGAGCTGGAAACCCTCGGCGAGCTGACCAAAATTGCCTGGAAACACGACGTGCAGTGCATGATCGAAGGCCCGGGCCACGTGCCGATGCAGTTGATCAAAGAGAACATGGACAAGCAGCTGGAGTGCTGCGACGAGGCGCCGTTCTACACTCTCGGCCCGCTGACCACCGACATCGCGCCGGGTTACGACCACATCACCTCCGGTATCGGCGCGGCGATGATCGGCTGGTTCGGTTGCGCCATGCTCTGCTACGTCACGCCGAAGGAGCACCTGGGCCTGCCGAACAAGGATGATGTGAAGACCGGGATCATCACCTACAAGATCGCCGCGCATGCCGCCGATCTGGCGAAGGGTCACCCGGGCGCGCAGATTCGCGACAATGCCTTGAGCAAGGCGCGCTTCGAGTTCCGTTGGGAAGACCAGTTCAACCTGGGACTCGATCCGGACACCGCCCGTTCGTATCACGATGAAACCCTGCCGAAGGATTCGGCCAAGGTCGCGCACTTCTGCTCGATGTGCGGGCCGAAATTCTGCTCGATGAAGATCACCCAGGAAGTCCGCGAATACGCGGCCAACCAACGGATCGAAGCGGTCGACGTGGACGTCGCCCAGGGCATGGCCGAACAGGCCGAGCGCTTCAAGCAGGAAGGCAGTCAGCTGTACCAGAAAGTTTGATCTGACCTGAAAAGGTGGGGCCTGAAAGGGCCTCATCGCCAGCAGGCTGGCTCCCACATTGGATCTGTGGCGTTCACAAGTCCCCTGTGGGAGCCAGCCTGCTGGCGATAGCGGTCAACACAACAACAAATGTCCCTCTGAGATAACACCTTTGAGTATTCAACCCAGCACTTACTCCCCCGATATCGCGGTGCCGACCGACAAGCGTGTGTTCGGCGGTCGTGACCTGTTTTCCCTGTGGTTTTCCCTCGGCATCGGCCTGATGGTCTTGCAGACCGGTGCATTGCTCGCGCCAGGCCTGGGCCTGTCGGGTTCGTTGCTGGCGATTTTCCTCGGCACCCTGGTCGGCGTTCTGCTGCTGGCGGCGGTCGGGGTGATTGGCAGTGATACCGGCCTGTCGTCGATGGCCGCGCTCAAGCTCAGCCTCGGCACCAAAGGCGCGAGCCTGCCGGCGGTGTTGAACCTGCTGCAATTGATCGGTTGGGGATCGTTCGAAATCATCGTCATGCGCGACGCCGCCAGCCTGTTGGGTGCGAAGGCGTTCAGTGACGGCAGCCTGCTGTCCAATCCGGTGTTGTGGACCCTGTTCTTCGGCGCACTGGCGACCCTGCTGGCTGTTAGCGGTCCGTTGACCTTCGTGCGGCAGATCCTGCGCAAATGGGGCATCTGGCTATTGCTGGCCGCTTGCACCTGGCTGACCTGGAACCTGTTCGCCAAGGCTGACCTGGCCGCGTTGTGGGCCCAGGCCGGTGACGGTTCGATGCCGTTCGCCGTGGGTTTCGACATCGCCATTGCCATGCCGCTGTCGTGGTTGCCGCTGATCGCCGACTACTCGCGCTTCGGCAAGCGGGCGAAAAACGTCTTCGGTGGCACCGCCATCGGTTTCTTCATCGGTAATTTTTGGCTGATGAGCCTGGGCGTGGCCTACACCCTGGCGTTCGCGCCGAGCGGTGAAGTCAATGCGTTGCTGCTGGCGCTGGCCGGGGCCGGTCTGGGGATTCCACTGTTGCTGATTCTTCTGGATGAATCGGAAAACGCCTTTGCCGATATTCACTCGGCAGCGGTGTCCAGCGGGATTCTGTTGCGCGCCAAAGTCGAGCACCTGGCCCTGGCCATCGGCGTTATCTGCACGCTGATTGCCCTGCTGGCGCCATTGGCCCAGTACCAGAATTTCCTGCTGCTGATCGGTTCGGTGTTTGCGCCGTTATTCGGTGTGGTGCTGGTGGACCACTTCATCCTGCGCAAGCGTAGCGGCCAGGTGGCCTCGGCGGCACTGCGCTGGCCGGCGCTGCTCGCCTGGCTGGGCGGGGTCAGCACCTATCATTTGCTGGCCAACTTGTACCCGGATGTCGGCGCCACCCTGCCGGCACTGGTCCTGGCAGGGCTGCTGCAGCTTGTGTTGGGCCGGGTCTTCAGTTACGGCCGGGAAACAGCTCGGGCTTGATGATGCCGTTCAGGCGGGGGTAGGGGATCTTCAGTTCGACATGGCCCAGCGCGTAAGGCGCGATGCTGCTGGTTTCGTACTTGAGGATCACCCCACCGTAGGTCAGTGCCACGTTCCGGGTTTTCTGGAACGGCCAGCTCTTCACGAACTCCGGTTCCTGATCGAGCTTGGTGCTGATCAGCCAGCTGTTGTGCGCCACCTGCGCCGCTTTCCAGAACGCTTCTTCCTGCCCTGGCACCAGCATGTCCGACAGCGTCAGCACTTTATGCTGCTGGCGCGAATAGTTGATGAAACCTCGACCTGGGGTGCCATGGGCACTGCCGGTGTCCAGGTAGCTGGATAATTCGACGATCACCAAGCCGTCATGCTGCTCACGTACCTTAGCCTGCAGATAGCTGCTGTTGCGCGGGCCGGCGGTGCGCAAAAACTCTTCGCGATAAGCCGCCAGGGTCGGGGCGACCGGGGCTTCGGGTGAGGTACGGGTCATTTGCAGCAGGCGTTTTTCGATGATGCCGTCAAGTGCAGGCTCGGCCGGGAAGTGCACGGTATCGATGTTGACCAGCGGACAATCCGGGTTGCTGCAACCGGGCTTGAGTTGCTCGGAAGCGTCGCGGGTGGTTTCCAGCGGTGTCCGGTAGTTGGGCTGGAACAGGCTCGCGCAAGCACCCAGGGTCAGGGCGATAGCGGCCACGGAGGCGATTTTGAAAAGCGACATGAGCGTCCTTTCTGAAACAGGGGGGGCAAAAAGTTACCGGCTTCGACTCTCAACAAAGCAGTCAGTTCGCCACTAAGCTAATTAGAGTGGGTTTCGCCCTCACCGTCTATCCCGCTGACGGGAAAGGGGCTGCATCAAACATCACGGGCGCGTTAGGATGGCGCGAAGTCGAGGCCCAGGAAAAAAGGAGCCTCGAACAGGATTTGCAGTAAAAGAGGATTGTCATGACGGATTTTGCCAACGCCATTCCGACCGCCGTTGATATCGTGCGGCGCGAAAAGTGCTACGAGGGCTTTTACAAACTCGAACGCGTGCACTTGCGCCACGAATTGTTCGCCGGGGGCATGAGCCGCGAGATCAATCGTGAAGTGTTCGTTCGCCATGACGCGGTCTGCATGCTGCCCTACGATCCGCAGCGCGATGAAGTGGTGCTGATCGAGCAGTTTCGCGTCGGCGCCATGGGCAAGACCGACAACCCGTGGCTGATCGAACTGGTCGCTGGTCTGATCGATAAGGATGAAGTGCCGGAAGCAGTTGCTCACCGCGAGGCGCAGGAGGAAGCTGGGCTGGAAATCGGGGCGCTCTGGCCGATGCTCAAATACTTTCCATCGCCGGGCGGCAGCAACGAATTCGTGCATCTTTACCTGGGGCGTTGCGACACAACCGGGGTTGGCGGCCTGCATGGGCTGGAGGAAGAGGCAGAAGATATTCGCGTCACGGTCTGGGCTTTCGACGATGCCCTGCAAGCCGTGCGCGACGGACGTATTGCCAACGCGGCGAGCATCATTGCCTTGCAATGGCTGGCTTTGAACCGCGTTGAAGTGAGGGGGTTATGGTCGTAAACAAGCTGCGCGATCGCTATCGGGTGGACCTGGTGGGGCTGCAAGCGTCCTGCGAGGCGAACTACGCGCGCCTGATGCGACTGCTGCCGGACATGCGCAGCG
The DNA here is from genome assembly GCF_059492225.1 of Pseudomonas sp. Pseusp10. Classification (NCBI taxonomy): domain Bacteria; kingdom Pseudomonadati; phylum Pseudomonadota; class Gammaproteobacteria; order Pseudomonadales; family Pseudomonadaceae; genus Pseudomonas; species Pseudomonas sp. Pseusp10. Next base: position 1,139,927 of record NZ_CP168528.1, read on the forward strand.
AGCCCGCCGCGCGGCGCATCGCCGTGACCCATGGCGACCAGATGCTGGGTGTGCTGGCTCTGGAAGTGTTGCTGACCTGTCCTTACACCACGACCCTGCAAGTGCGTCAGGAACACAGCCTGCCGTGGTTGCCGGTACCGCAACTGGAAGTGCAGGTCTATCACGACGCGCGCATGGCCGAAGTGGTCAGCGCCGAACATGCGCGACGCTTTCGCGGCATCTATCCTTACCCGAACGCCTCAATGCACCAGCCGGACGAAAAGGCCCAGTTGAACATGTTTCTGGGCGAATGGCTGAGCCATTGCCTGGCGCTGGGGCATGAGTACGAAGTCGTCCGTTAACTGAGCACCGCAGTTGTGAACTGCGTCAGGTTCACAGATTTCCCCTTTCGACCGTCCCCCAGCATAATTGCGGCACTTACCCATCCCCGTGATCACGCCCTGGGAGAACGCCTTGCCGAGCGTATCCACATTGACCACCGCCGATCCGGCGTTGCTGGTGCAACTCTCCGACAGCCACCTGTTTGCCGAAGCGGACGGTGCGTTGCTGGGCATGAACACCCGCGACAGTCTGCAAAAGGTCATCGAGCTGGTGCGCGCGCAACAGCCGCAGATCAATCTGATCCTGGCCACGGGTGATCTGTCCCAGGACGGGACGCTTGCGTCCTATCAGCAATTTCGCGAGATGACGAGCCAGTTGGACGCGCCGGCGCGCTGGATTCCCGGCAACCACGACGAGCCGCAGATCATGGCCGCGGCGGCGGTGCAGAGTGCTTTGCTCGATCCGGTGGTGGATATCGGCAACTGGCGGGTCACGCTGCTCGACTCGGCGGTGCCGGGCTCGGTGCCGGGGTATTTGCAGGACGAACAGTTGCAGTTGCTCGCCCGCTCGTTGAGCGAAGCGCCGGAGCGCCACCATCTGGTGTGCTTCCACCATCATCCGGTTTCGATTGGTTGCGCGTGGATGGAGCCTATCGGTCTGCGCAATCCCGAGGCGTTTTTTGAAGTGCTGGATCGTTTTCCACAGGTGCGTGCCGTGCTGTGGGGACATGTGCACCAGGAAATCGATCAATTGCGTAACAGCGTGCGTCTGATCGCCTCGCCGTCCACCTGCATTCAGTTCGAGCCGGGCAGCGAGGACTTCAAGGTCGGAGAGCAGGCGCCGGGCTATCGCTGGTTGCGGCTGTTGCCCGACGGGCGGCTGGAAACCGGGGTGGAGCGGGTTACCGGGTTCGATTTCACTGTGGATTACGGCTCCAACGGCTACTGACTGTTCATTTTTCAGGTAGACCGAGGCGCGGCCATCGCGAGCAAGCTCGCTCCCACAGGGGATTTGTGAATGACGCAGATCCAATGTGGGAGCGAGCTTGCTCGCGATGACGTCTTCAAAGACACCTCGAATTCTGCGGATATCCCCGATTCCCCAGAGTCCCTGTAAACTCCGCCTCTTTAGCCGACGTCAGGGAGCTCAAATGTCCGGTTCGATCCTTTATATCCACGGCTTCAACAGCTCGCCGTTGTCGAAGAAGGCCTGTCAGTTGGTCGAGGTGATGGAGCGACTGGGCCTGAGCGAACACTTGCGCGTTCCGGCGTTGCACCACCACCCGCGCCAGGCTATCGACCAGCTGGAACAGGCGATTGCCGAGCTGGGGCGACCACTGCTGGTCGGCAGCTCGCTCGGCGGCTACTATGCCACTCACCTGGCCGAGCGCCTTGGCTTGAAAGCCCTGTTGATCAACCCTGCCGTCAGCCCGCACCGGATGTTCGACGGCTTTCTGGGGACGCAGAAAAACCTGTATACCGAAGAGACCTGGGAAATGACCCACGACCACGTGACGGCCCTGGCCGAACTGGAAGTGCCGGCGCCCCAGGAGCCGCAGCGTTATCAGGTATGGTTGCAGACAGCTGACGAAACGCTGGACTATCGCCTCGCCCAGCAGTATTACCGGGCATGCGCCTTGCGTATCCAGGCTGGCGGCGACCACAGTTTCCAGGGTTTTGCCACGCGACTGCCGGCCATGTTGAGTTTTGCCGGCATTGGCGCCGATTTGTATCAGGCAATCGATTTCACCGCATTGTGAGCGATAGCCCCATGAATTCTTTTTTCACCGAACACTGACGACGAGACCCCATGGCCACTCCCAGCGCTAGCTCTTATAACGCAGACGCCATCGAAGTCCTCTCGGGCCTCGACCCGGTGCGCAAACGCCCCGGCATGTACACCGACACCAGTCGGCCGAACCACCTTGCCCAGGAAGTCATCGACAACAGTGTCGATGAAGCCTTGGCCGGGCATGCCACATCGGTGCAGGTGATCCTGCATGCCGACCATTCCCTGGAAGTCAGCGATGACGGCCGTGGCATGCCGGTGGACATTCACCCCGAGGAAGGTGTTTCGGGCGTCGAACTGATCCTCACCAAGCTTCATGCCGGTGGCAAGTTTTCCAACAAGAACTACCAGTTCTCCGGCGGCTTGCACGGGGTAGGCATTTCCGTGGTCAACGCCTTGTCCACCGAAGTGCGGGTGCGGGTCAAGCGTGACGGCAACGAATACCAGATGACCTTCAAGGATGGCTACAAGGCCACCGAGCTGGAAGTCGTCGGCACTGTCGGCAAGCGCAATACCGGCACCAGCGTGTTCTTTGCGCCGGATCCGAAATACTTCGACTCCCCGAAATTCTCCATCAGCCGCCTCAAGCACGTGCTCAAGGCCAAGGCCGTGTTGTGCCCGGGGTTGCTGGTCAGTTTTGAAGACAAGGCCACCGGCGAGAAAGTCGAATGGCATTACGAAGACGGCCTGCGTTCCTACCTGGTGGATGCGGTCAGCGAATTCGAGCGCCTGCCGGATGAGCCGTTCTGCGGCAGCCTGGCCGGTAATAAAGAAGCGGTGGATTGGGCGCTGCTGTGGCTGCCGGAAGGTGGCGATGCGGTGCAGGAAAGCTACGTCAACCTGATCCCGACCGCCCAGGGCGGCACCCACGTCAACGGTTTGCGTCAGGGCCTGCTCGACGCCATGCGCGAGTTCTGCGAATTCCGCAGCCTGTTGCCGCGCGGTGTGAAGCTGGCGCCGGAAGACGTCTGGGAACGCATTGCCTTTGTGTTGTCGATGAAAATGCAGGAGCCACAATTTTCCGGCCAGACCAAGGAGCGCCTGTCGTCCCGTGAGGCGGCGGCGTTCGTCTCCGGTGTGGTCAAGGACGCCTTCAGCCTGTGGCTCAATGCCAACCCGGAAACCGGCATGCTGCTGGCGGAACTGGCGATCAACAACGCCGGCCGTCGCCTCAAGGCCAGCAAGAAGGTCGAGCGCAAACGCATTACCCAAGGCCCGGCGCTGCCGGGCAAGCTGGCCGACTGTGCCGGACAGGACCCGATGCGTTCCGAGCTGTTCCTGGTGGAAGGTGATTCCGCCGGCGGCTCGGCCAAGCAGGCACGGGATAAAGAGTTCCAGGCGATCCTGCCGTTGCGCGGCAAGATCCTCAACACCTGGGAGGTCGACGGCAGCGAAGTGCTGGCCAGCCAGGAGGTGCACAACATCGCCGTGGCCATCGGCGTCGACCCGGGCGCGGCGGACATGAGCCAGCTGCGCTACGGCAAGATCTGCATCCTCGCCGACGCCGACTCCGACGGTCTGCACATCGCGACCTTGCTCTGCGCGTTGTTTGTCCAGCATTTCCGCCCGTTGGTGGATGCCGGTCATGTCTATGTCGCCATGCCCCCGCTGTACCGCATCGACCTGGGCAAAGAGATTTACTACGCCCTCGACGAAGCCGAACGCGATGGCATCCTCGATCGTCTGGTGGCCGAAAAGAAACGCGGCAAGCCGCAGGTCACCCGATTCAAGGGGCTGGGTGAAATGAACCCGCCGCAGCTGCGCGAGACCACCATGGACCCGAACACCCGGCGCCTGGTGCAGTTGACCCTGGAAGATTTCGAGGCTACCTCTGAAATGATGGACATGCTGCTGGCGAAGAAACGCGCCGGCGACCGCAAGACCTGGCTGGAGTCCAAGGGCAACCTGGCCGAGGTATTGGGCTGATGCGTCTGGGCTTTGCCCTGGCCTGCGGGTTGATGTTGACGTCGATCGCGGTATCCGCCGAGCCGGCGATACAGCTGCGCCTGTTGTCCGAGCATGTCGTCGACGGCATGCGCGGCGGCAACCTGTCGGGGCTGGCGCAGTGCGGCAATGATCTGTGGGCGGTTTCCGACCGCGACGATGATCAGATCTACCGCCTCGATACCAGCGAATCTGCCTGGCAGGCCGAAACGGTGCACATTGACGTACCGACGGTGCCCGACAGCGGATTGCCCTGGGGGCTGAAGTCTCGCGTTTGGGGCGCCTCGTTCGTGCGTGGCGGTAATCTGGACTTCGAGGGCATCACCTGCGACAGCGCCGGTAATCGTTATGTGGTCAGTGAAGGCCATGCCGCTGTCTTGCAGGTGCCGCCAACGGGGCCTGCCTCTTGGTTGAAAATCTCGCCGATGCTGGTTCGCGAGGCGCGGGCCAGCGGCCTGCTGTTGCAATTCAACGCGCTGTTCGAAGGGCTGGCGATCAATCCGGCGGGCGATCAGATGTGGCTCGCCGCCGAGCGTCAAGGCCGCGGGCTGCTGATGATCAAGCGCAAACAGACGTTGTGGGACTGCGACGGTGGCTGCGTGCTGCTGAGCGAGGCGGGCATGGAAATGCAGCCCCAGCAGTTTCCCCACGCTAAAGCTGTCGCGCGGGATTTCTCTGACCTGTCGCTGTTCAACGGCAAGCTGTTCACCCTTGAACGCAACGCCTACCAGATCTGCCGCCGGGATCCCCAGACGGCCAAGGTCGAGCGCTGCTGGTCGTACGCTGCCGAGTTGTTGCAGGAAAACCGTCGTTATCCACAGAACTACGGGTTGGAAGAAGCATTGATCGTGGATGCCGATGGCGCCTGGGTCGGTGTCGACAACAACTTTGGCGCCCGTGCCGATGGCGAAGTGCGTCCGGTGGTCTGGCGCTTCGCTGCACCGGAAGGTGGCTGGAGTGCCAAGCCGTGAGGCAGCAAACCCCGGCGCAGCGCATCGGCCGGGTGTTCATGGTGCTGGCCTGGTGTGCGGCGCTGTTTCTGGCCACGCGGTTTTTTGGCCAGTGGGAAGCGCGTCAGCAAAATCCGAATGTGGTAGTCAGCTCGCAGCAGGGCGAAGGTTTCATCGAGGTGAAACTGATCAGCAATGCCCAAGGGCATTTTGTCGCCAGTGGCCAGATCAACGGCCAGACGGTGGACTTCATGCTCGACACCGGTGCGACCGATGTGTCGATCCCGGCGGACCTGGCCAGGCGCTTGAAGCTCGAAGAAGGATTCGGCGTGACCCTGAGCACGGCCAATGGCTTCAGCCAGGGCTATCGCACCCGTATCGAGCGCCTGCAACTGGGCGACATCGTGTTGCACGACGTGCGCGCATTGGTGGCCCCGGGGCTGCATGGCGATCAGGTGTTGCTCGGCATGAGCGCACTGAACAAACTTGAATTTACCCAGCGCGGTGGCACCATGCTGCTGCGCCAGACAACGAACCGATGAGGCCCGCATGAGCGACTCCCTTGATCTCAGCCTGGACGGTGTAGAACGCCGGTCACTGGCTGACTTCACCGAAAATGCCTACCTCAACTACTCCATGTACGTGATCATGGACCGTGCCTTGCCGCATATCGGCGACGGCCTGAAACCGGTACAGCGGCGCATTATCTACGCCATGAGCGAGTTGGGGCTGGACGCCGATTCCAAGCACAAGAAATCGGCGCGTACCGTCGGTGACGTGCTCGGTAAATTCCACCCCCACGGCGACTCGGCCTGCTACGAAGCCATGGTCCTGATGGCCCAGCCGTTCAGCTATCGCTACACGCTGGTCGACGGCCAGGGCAACTGGGGTGCACCGGATGATCCCAAGTCCTTCGCCGCCATGCGTTACACCGAAGCGCGGCTGTCGCGTTATTCCGAGGTGCTGCTCAGCGAGCTGGGCCAGGGCACGGCAGACTGGGGCCCGAACTTCGACGGCACGCTGGACGAGCCGCTGGTATTGCCGGCACGTTTGCCGAACATCCTGCTCAACGGCACCACCGGCATCGCCGTGGGCATGGCCACTGACGTTCCGCCGCACAACCTGCGCGAAGTCGCCACGGCGTGCGTGCGTTTGCTCGATGAGCCTAAAGCCACGGTCGAACAGCTCTGTGAACACATCCAGGGCCCGGATTACCCGACCGAAGCGGAAATCATCACCCCGCGCGCCGACCTGCTGAAAATCTACGAAACCGGTCGCGGCTCGGTGCGCATGCGCGCCGTGTACCACATCGAAGACGGTGACATCATCGTCACCGCGCTGCCGCATCAGGTCTCGGGCGCCAAGGTGCTGGAGCAGATCGCCGCGATGATGCAGGCCAAACCGTCCAAGGCGCCGCAAATCGCTGACCTGCGCGATGAGTCCGACCACGAGAACCCATGCCGGATCGTGATCATTCCGGGGGCGCGGAAGAATTTTGACCACGATGCGCTGATGCAACACCTGTTCGCCAGCACCGAGCTGGAGTCGAGCTACCGGGTCAACATCAACATCATCGGCCTGGACGGTAAGCCGCAGCTGAAAAACCTGCGCGCGTTGCTGGTCGAATGGCTGGAGTTCCGGGTGCAGACCGTGCGTCGTCGCCTGCAATTCCGCCTCGACAAGGTCGAGCGTCGTCTGCACCTGTTGGACGGTTTGCTGATTGCCTACCTCAACCTGGATGAAGTGATCCACATTATCCGTACCGAGGAGCAGCCACGGGCCAGGCTGATCGAACGCTTCGCCCTGAGCGAAATCCAGGCCGACTACATCCTCGACACCCGCCTGCGTCAGTTGGCGCGACTGGAAGAGATGAAGCTGCGTGCCGAGCAGGATGAACTGCTCAAGGAACAAGCCAAGCTGCAAGCCCTGCTGAGCAGCGAAGCCAAGTTGAAAAAACTGGTGCGCAGCGAACTGATCAAGGACGCTGAAACCTACGGTGATGACCGCCGGTCGCCTATTGTCGAGCGTGCCGAAGCCAAGGCCCTGACCGAGCACGATCTGCTGCCGAACGAGAAAGTGACGGTCGTGCTGTCGGAAAAAGGCTGGATTCGTTCCGCCAAAGGCCACGAGATCGATGCCACCGGGCTTTCCTACAAGGCCGGGGACGGTTTCAAGGCGCTGGCCGCCGGGCGTTCCAACCAGTTTGCTGTGTTTATCGACTCCACCGGCCGCAGTTATTCGGTGGCTGCCCACACCTTGCCGTCGGCCCGTGGCCAGGGCGAACCGCTGACCGGCCGCCTGACGCCACCGCCAGGGGCAAGTTTCGAATGCGTGCTGATGCCCGAAGACGATGCGCTGTACGTGATCGCCTCCGATGCCGGTTACGGTTTCGTGGTCAAGGGTGAAGACCTGCAGGCCAAGAACAAGGCGGGCAAGGCCCTGTTGAGCCTGCCGAACAACGCCAAGGTCATGCTGCCGCGCCCTGTGGCTGATCGTGAACAGAACTGGCTGGCGTCGGTGACGACCGAAGGTCGCCTGCTGATCTTCAAGATCAGCGACCTGCCACAATTAGGAAAAGGCAAAGGCAACAAGATCATCGGGATTCCCGGTGAGCGAGTGGCCAGTCGCGAAGAGTATGTGACGGACATCGCCGTATTGCCGGACGGTGCAACACTGGTGTTGCAGGCCGGGAAGCGTACCTTGTCGCTGAAAGCGGACGACCTCGAACACTACAAAGGTGAACGTGGCCGTCGTGGCAACAAATTGCCGCGTGGTTTCCAGCGGGTAGATGCACTGCTCGTCGAAAACCTAAATTAGGCGACTTAGAAGCGCCGAACTACGATTTAACCCGTAGTTCGGCGCTTTGCGCTGGAGTCGGAACGCATATTCACGGATGATATGGCCTTTCAAGCGCCGGCACTGCCGCGCGTTCTTCATATTTGTTGAGTATTTTCACTGTGATCAGCCTTTTAGCGATCACCTGGATGGGACGATGACTGCTCTGCGCCTTCCTTTTATTCTTATGCTCGCCGGCATTCTTGGCCTGGCGGGCTGCAGCGTTCACCAACCGGTGTCGTTGTATCAGCTGGACGCTGGAAGTCCGGCTCAGCCTGCACAGAACGCTGGCATGGCGGTATTGTTGGGGCCGGTTACCGTGGCCGACTACCTGCAACGCGAAACCTTGTTGCAGCGTCAGCCGGATGGCAGCCTGCAAGCCTCGACGGACGGTCGTTGGGCGGGCAGCCTTTCGTCGGATATCGACCAACTGCTGCTGCGTCAGGTCGCAGGTCATCTGGACAGCCAGCGCGTAGTGCTGGCGCCGGCTACAGTGGGTTTCACCCCGGATGTTCAAGTGCTGCTGACCATCACACGCCTGGATTCGGGTGAAAAACAACCGGCGATCCTCGACGCGCAATGGCGCCTGATCGATCGTCGCGGGCAGGTCCGTGAGAACCGCATCATCCATTTGCAGGAACAGCATGCAGGTAGTACGGCGGCTCAGGTTCAGGCGCAGGGCGTGTTGCTGCAACGCCTGGCCGAGCAACTGTCGGTGGCGCTCAAGCCGCTGGCCAATCAGCCGCCGATCGCCGAAGTCCCGCGCAAACCGGCGGTCAAGCCGACAGCGCCTGCGGTAGAGCAGGAAAAACAGCCGAAGATCCCGATGGCCGCGCCTGTTCGTACGGATATGGAAGTGTTCCGCTTCTGACCCCGGATGGATTTGAAACAAAGCCCGCATTGATGCGGGCTTTGTTGTTTCTGCAGGTTGGAGATATCTAGCGCCTGTGCCGGCCTCATCGCGAGCAAGCTCGCTCCCACAGTGTCCGTGTCGTACACAAATCAAGTGAACGCCCCTGAATCTGTGGGAGCGAGCTTGCTCGCGATGAGGCCAGAACAGGCAACAAAAAAGCCCGCAGACGATCACTCATCTGCGGGCTTCATTGTGGCCGGGCCAAGGCTTAAGCGCGACGCTCGTGCATCCGCGCCAGTTGCCGCTCCAGCATCGATGGATACGGCTCCATCAACCGCTCCACGCAGCACGCACCTTCAGGGCTGGCAATCGGTCGGATCCGTGCCCGCTGGCGGATCAAGGCGTCGTCACTGATCTTGCGCTCCACCAGCAGCAGGTTGCGGCTGTGCTGCGACAGGGCCAGGGCGTCCTGGGCGGAGTCGGTCAGCAGCAGGTCGATCTGGCTCAGGCCGAACAGTTCGTCGCCGAGGGTCAGGCCCAGCTGCAATTGCAGGGTGATGCCGCTGTCCGCGACTTCGATCTGCAACTGGTGGCCCAGGGCCCGCAGCAACTCGCCACAGCAAATGGCATTGGTCAGGTAGTCGTCGCCGCTGTCTTCGGTGTGGAACAGCATCAGCGTGCTGCCGTCGTTCAAGGTCTCCACTTCGCCTTGATACAGCGAAGCGGCCTGGTCGAGGCAGTCGCGATAGCGTTCGAGCAGTTCCTCCAGGCGCGCCCGCGGCAGGCGTCGCAGTTGCTCCTGGGAACCCAGTTGCACCGCCAGTACCGCGCTGTGTTGCGGCACGCTCGGCGTGGCCTTGCGAATCACCGGTTGTGGGGTGCTGCCCAGCGACTCGTCGCGCAGGTCGGCGAACGGGTCTTCGTCATCGTCGTCTTCGACGGTGCTGACGATCTGCCGTGGCGCGGGCTTGAGCGCCGCTACCGGACGGCTTTCGTCGAAACTCGGGTCGCGCAGGTTACGGACTTCGAAGGCCGGGTCGGCCTCATCATCGACGTCGTCGAATTCCGGTTCCGGTTCCGGCACAGGGGCGGGCTCCGGGGCGAAGTTGGCGTGCAGCTGACGCGCCAGGTCGCCGATTTCGTCCTGGCGGTCGGTGGCCGGGGTGTATTCATCGATGTTGCGCAGCCACACCCGCAATTGCAGCAGCGGCGTGGAGAGATAACGCCCCATTCGCAGACTCAGGGCCAGGGACAGGGCCAGCAGGATGGCGCTCAGAATGCCCATGCTTTGCAGGCTGATGGTCATCGGCTGCTGGAACTGGTCCATGTCCAGGCTGATGCGCAATTGCCCGGCCGTCACGTCCTGGAAGGTGATCTTGCTCTGGTACATGCCCTCGGCTTCGCCCAGCAGGCCATGCTTGGGACGCTGACCAGACTCGGCGAGGATGCGGTTGTCCGGGCTGTAGATGGCGGCGTGGGCCACCAGCTTGTTCTTGGTCAGGTTATTGAGCAGCACGTTGAGGCTGAGGATGTCGTTGGACACCAACAGCTCGGTGGCCGACGTGGCCGTCTGCGTGGTCAGGCTTTCGCCCAGCGCATCCGCCTGCTCGTGCATGGCCTGCTTGAACTGCAAGCCCATCACGCCGGCATAGATGACCAGGGCCAGGGCGACCAGGATCACGTTATGGCTGGCGATGCGCAATGCAATCGGTACACGGCGGTGGCGCAGTGCACGGAAGATCAGCAGGAAGAAGTTATCGGTTTTTACTGGCGTGGGCCGGTTCACTTGAGCTCGGCTCTTTTGTCCGTGAAGTTGACGCGCAGTATAGCGACAGGCCCCAGACCGTCAAAGCGCTCACGGTGCCCGATGGTCACTGAAAGTGGGTAGAATGCGGTTTTTTTCCACCTGCGGGGGTGCGCCTTGCGCGAAATCGTCCTGATAAACATCACGGGAGTCGACCGTCCGGGTCTGACTGCGGCCATTACCGGCGTTCTGGCCCAGGGTGGTGTGAACATTCTCGACATCGGTCAGGCGGTGATCCACGACACCTTGTCGTTCGGCATCCTGGTTGAAATTCCCGACACCGAGCAAGGCAAGTCCGTGCTCAAGGACATCCTGTTCAAGGGCTATGAGCTCGGTCAACAGGTGCGTTTCACGCCGGTGTCCGAACAGGACTACCAGCAGTGGGTCGGCAACCAGGGCAAAAAACGCCACATTGTGACCCTGTTGACCCGCAAGGTGACAGCCGGGCAGTTGCAGGCCGTGAGTTCGATCACCGCGAAATATGGCCTGAACATCGACCACATCGATCGTCTGTCCGGGCGTATGCCGCTCGACACGCCGGCCGACAAGGGCAAGGGCTGCATCGAGTTCTCCGTGCGCGGCGAGGCGGCTGATCCGCAAGCACTGCGTGCCGAATTCCTCAGCGTCGCCCAGGAACTGAACGTCGACATCGCCTTCCAGGAAGATTCGCTGTTCCGTCGCAACCGTCGCCTGGCGGTGTTCGATATGGACTCGACCCTGATCGAAGCCGAAGTGATCGACGAGCTGGCCAAGGCTGCAGGTGTCGGCGACAAAGTATCGGAAATCACCGAGCGGGCGATGGCTGGCGAACTGGACTTCCGCGCGAGTTTCAAAGAGCGTTTGGCCTTGCTCAAAGGTCTGGATGTTGGCGTGCTGGACTCTATCGGCGCCTCATTGCGCCTGACCGAAGGTGCTGAAACCCTGTTCGCCGAACTCAAGCGCCTGGGCTACAAGACCGCGATTCTATCGGGCGGCTTCACCTACTTCGCCAAGCAATTGCAGGCCAAGCTGGGTATCGACTACGTGTTTGCCAACGAACTGGAAGTGGTCGACGGCAAAGTCACCGGCGTGGCGGTCGAGCCGATTGTCGATGCGCAGCGCAAGGCCGATTTGCTGAAGGAACTGGCACACAAGGAAGGCTTGCGCCTGGAGCAGACCATTGCGGTTGGCGACGGTGCCAACGACCTGCCGATGCTGGCGATTGCCGGGTTGGGCGTGGCATTCCGCGCCAAGCCGCTGGTCAAGCAGTCGGCCAAGCAGGCGATTTCGACGCTGGGGCTGGACGGTGTGTTGTACCTGCTCGGCTTGCGCGATCGCGACGGACAGCTGTAACACCGCAAAACTACTGTAGGAGCGAGCCTGCTCGCGATGGTCGCCAACGATGACGCGGGCTTTCTGAATACCCGCGTCGTTCTCAGGTTCATCGCGAGCAGGCTCGCTCCTACAGTGAGTGGTGGTGTGCCTTTCAGGCTTTCGGTGAGCCCATACCCTGACCCATCTGCACCGCTGTACCAGCAGTCATTTCCTCTGCCCACTTCACTTGATCCGGCCCGAACAGCACGACAGCGGTCGAGCCCAGCTTGAAGCGACCCAGTTCCGCACCTTTTTCCAGGTGGATCGGTGCGCGGGAGGCTTCGTCGTAACGGAAGGTCTTCAGCTCGCGTTTCGGAGGCGTGACCAGGCCCGCCCAGACGGTTTCAATCGATGCAACGATCATCGCACCCACCAGCACCACGGCCATCGGGCCGCGCTCGGTGTCGAAAATGCACGCTACGCGCTCATTACGGGCGAACAGTTCCGGAACGTTTTCAGCGGTTGTCTGGTTGACCGAGAACAGGCGGCCAGGGATGTAGACCATCTCGCGCAGGGTGCCGGCCAGCGGCATGTGCACGCGGTGGTAGTCCTTCGGCGACAGGTAGATGGTCGCGAAGTCACCGCCCATGAACGGCGCAGCATTCGCCGCATCGCCGCCCAGCAGTTCCAGCACGCTGAAGCTGTGGCCCTTGGCCTGGAACACGCGACCGTGTTCGATCGGGCCGAGCTGGCTGATCGCGCCGTCGGCCGGGCTGAGGATTGCGCCCGGGGTCTCGTCCAGTGGACGGGCACCGTCTTTCAGCGCGCGGGTGAAGAACGCGTTGAAGTGCTCGTAGGCGGTCAGGTCTTCGACCAGCGCCTGGGACATGTCCACCTGATAACGCTTGGCGAACCAAGCGGTAAAGGCATTCTTGAACCAGCGCACGCGGCATTCGGCGATGCAGCCGGCCAGTCGCGAGAGCAAGTTGTGGGGCAGCAGGTACTGGCCGAGGAGAAACAGACGCTTGTTCATTAACTGTCCTTAAAAATCTTAAATCTCTACGGGCGTGTCGGGGTGGTTACCCCATTCGCCCCAGGAGCCGGCGTAGCCCTTGACCCGCGGATAACCGAGAGCCTTGGCCACCAGATAGGTGAAGCCAGAACGATGATGGGTCTGGCAGTGGGTAATCACTTCTTTGTCTTTGCTGATCCCGAGTTGTTCGAGGATCTGCTGCATATCGGTGCGGATGCGCAACTGGCGTGACGGATCCATGCCGGCGGTCCATTCGAAATTGACTGCGCCGGGAATGTGCCCGCCCTTGGCTGCCAGGACTTTCTCACCTGAATACTCCAGCGGCCCGCGTGCGTCCCAGATTGCCAGGTCGGCGGCGCCGAGACGGCTTTGCAGGTATTCGCGGGTGGCGGTGGGTTCGTCGTGCAAGGTCAATGAAACCGGGCCACCCACGGTTGGGGGAATCTGGATGGACATGGGCAAACCTTCTGCCAGCCAGGCCGGCAGGCCGCCGTCGACATAGTGGTACTTGCTGTGGCCGATGACATCCAGCAGCCAGATGAAGCGCCCGGCCCAACCGCCGCCTTCGTCGTCATACACCACGTAGACCGCATCGGGATTGTGTCCCAGCTCACCAAACAGCGCTTCGAGTGCTGCCTTCGGAGGCATCAGTCCCGGAGCGGGGGGTTGGCCGAGTTGCGTGCGTTTCGGATCGACAAAGCGCGCGCCGGGAATGTGCCCTTCGGAGTAGCGGGCGGCACTGGTCAAGTCCACCAGAATCAGTTCGCGGGCGTCGAGGCGAGGGAGCAAGTCGCTCGGCTCGATCACCAGCGGCAAGCCAGAGAAGTCAGACATGTGAGGTCTCCAGAGCACAAAAGGGAGGATTGTAACGCAGCTTATTGGCCTCGGTGGCTAAAGCTGTGCAGGGCTTTTTCGATGCATTGCGCGGTTTTGCCGAAGGCCTGTACGGAAATTTCCGAAAACGGCCCGCCGCCCTGATCCGCCACGACGATCATGATCACCCGGCCATTGTTGACCAGTGAGCGCAGCAGCAGATGTTCGCCGCTGAACTGCGAACGCAGGCTGTTGGGCAAAAGGGCCGAGAATTGCGCGTTGTTGGCTGGCGTCAGGCGCACCTGGGCTTGTTGTGCGAGCAGGCGTTGCAACACGTTGCTCTGGCTGACCACGAAGTTCAGCCCGGCCGCTTCCTTCGGCAGGCCGGCCGTCTGGTGCACACGCAGGTTGGCGTGGGTGCGGTCGGCCATCAGGATCATCACCCGACGCATGCCGCAGGCCGCGAGGGCGTCCCGGGCGGCGATGGTCAAGTGCATGGCGTTGGTGAAACGACTCGGCTCGACCAGCAATTCGGCACATTGCTTGCGCCACGTCGCCAGCTCTTCGGCACTCGGTGCCGCCGCCGGCAGCAAACCGGCGTGGATACGGTTCATACCCCACGGCCAGATCAGCGATTCGGCGGGGTGCCAGAGGTCGGGCATGGCGTGTTGGCGTGCGCTGTTGGCGGCTTGCTGGTGCAGTTGCTGCTGCACCTCGTCCATCGGCATTTGCAGGTAAAGGCTGGTCAGGTACTGCCAGCGCTCACTGTGCGGGCTGTCCCAGGCCTGTTGCGCCGAAAGTGCCAGCCCATTGGCCAGCAACACTGTATTGGCCGGTTGATTGAGCCAGCGGCGCAGGGTGGGATCGTCATCGAGGCGGTTCTGCTGGCGCAGTGGATGCTCGCTGTCACGGGCGATGCGCAGGACTTTCACCAGTTCCCGCTGTTCGGTGAGCAGCAGCCGATAACCCTGTTGCACCCAGATCGGCAAGCGCCAGGTCTCCACCAGTGCCTGGCCAATGTCCAGCAGGCGTACGCCAAACAGTTGCTGTTCGACTTTGCGTGCCGACTCACCTTTATGGACGACCCGCAGCTCCCAGTCTTCGAGCAATTCTGGATGGGTCAGCGCCAACGGCCACAGGGGCGAAAGAAACAGCAGGCTGCCCCAGTGGATGTCCTGCCACAGGCGTGCCAGGCGGCTGGCAAAAAAGCCGTTGGCCTGTTGCGTGGCGTGCTGGCTGATCATCTGTAACTGACGCAGGGCTTTGGGAATCCCGGACTGGGGGTTGACGGGCAGGCGCGCGAGCAGCTCTTCCGTGCGCTTCAACCCGAGGCGATTGATCGCGATCTCAAGGTTTTCCGCCGGCGCGGTCATGCCGCCTTGGGGGTGCCGGTTGGCTTCGCGAATCACGCTCAGGGCCAGGGCCGGGCTGCCTTGCATAAGGTCGGCGATGTCGCGCAGCGAGCTGCGATTGTCGCGGATGGCCTTGCAGACCCGGTCGTGGCTGGCTTGCGGAACAGGCAGGCGCACGCTGTCGAGCAGCTTGACCCAGCCTTCGAGCGTCGTCGGTTTTGGCGTTGGAACGTTCGTTTCGTTAACCATGGTTGGAGGCGATCATCGTCAACATTACCTATGCCCGGATGGGGTCAAATTGGCTTTTCGCCTGAACGGCCTATAGTCTGGCGCAGTTTTGCCGATAAGTAGAAGAAGAGATTTTTTAACTTCCGAATATGACCTTGAACCCGACTCAGTAAGTGCTCTCCTACCTATGGCTAAAATTATCGGCATCATCGTCGTATTCGCGAGCGTGCTCGGCGGATACGTGCTCTCCCACGGCAAAATCGGCGCACTCATCCAGCCTTTCGAGGTGATGATTATCGGGGGGGCGGCCCTTGGCGCATTCCTGCAGGCCAACCCCGGCCACATGACGATGCGCGTGCTCAAGAAGGCCTTTGGCATGTTCGGTTCGCGCTTCAACCACGGCTTCTATCTGGAAGTGCTGGGGCTGATCTACGAGATCCTTAACAAGAGCCGGCGCGAAGGCATGATGGCGATCGAAGGTGACATCGAAGATGCCGTCGCAAGCCCGATCTTCGCCAAGTACCCGACGGTGTTGAAGGATGAGCGCATGACCGCGTACATCTGCGATTACCTGCGCATCATGTCTTCCGGCAACATGGCTCCCCATGAGCTTGAAGGCTTGTTCGACATGGAGCTGACCAGCCTCAAGGAAGACCTGGACCACCCCTCCCACGCTGTCAACGGCATCGCCGACGCCATGCCCGGTTTCGGTATCGTCGCGGCGGTATTGGGTATCGTGGTGACCATGGCTTCCCTGGGTGAAAGCGACCAGAAAATGATCGGTCTGCACGTCGGTGCAGCGTTGGTAGGTACCTTCTTCGGTATTCTCGCTGCCTATGGTTTCTTCGGTCCGTTGGCCCACGCCCTGGGTCACGATGCCAAGGAAGAACTGAACGTCTACGAAGCCATCAAGGCCTCTTTGGTTGCTTCGGCTTCCGGCATGCCGCCATCGCTGGCGGTGGAGTTCGGCCGCAAGGTTCTGTATCCGGCGCACCGTCCTAGCTTCGCTGAGCTGGAACAAGCGGTTCGCGGTCGCTAAGTTATGGAAAATAACCAGCCAATAATCATCAAGCGCGTCAAGAAATACGCGGGCGGGCACCACGGGGGGTCCTGGAAAATCGCCTTCGCGGACTTCGCGACAGCGATGATGGCGTTCTTCCTGGTGTTATGGCTGTTGTCCACGGCAACGCCGGAACAGAAGATCGCCATCGCCGGTTACTTCAAGGACCCGATCGGCTTCACCGAAAGCGGTACGCCGTACATCATCGATCTGGGCGGCACACCGACCCTGGCGCCGGAAAACACCCTCAACCCCGAGGTGAAGTCCCAGCCGCAGCCGGACAAGGTCACCATCGATACCGACCAGGTCGAAGGCATGGCCGAGCAGGTCGAAAAAGAACGCCTCGAACTGTTGCTGCAAGAACTGCAGAACAAGGTCGAAGAAAACCCGCAACTGCAGAAGTTCAAGGACCAGATCCTGTTCGAAATCACCCCGGACGGCCTGCGCATTCAGATCGTGGATGCCGAGAACCGGCCGATGTTCGACTCGGGTTCAGCCCGTCTGAAACCGTATTTCGAAGACATCCTGCTGGCCATGGCCGACACCATCAAAGCGGTGCCGAACAAGATCAGCATCAGCGGCCACACCGATGCCAAGCCGTACACCGGCACCGGTGATTTCGGTAACTGGGAGCTTTCAGCCAACCGTGCCAATGCCGCACGTCGTGCGCTGGTGGCGGGCAGCTACCCGGAGGCGCAGGTGGCGCGCGTGGTCGGTTATGCCTCGTCGGCCCTGTTCGATCGCGAGCATCCGTTCAACCCGGTCAACCGTCGCATCGACATCGTGGTGCTGACCAGGAAAGCCCAGCATGCGATCGAAGGTTCGCAAGGCGCGGAACCAGCACCTGAGGCACCGCAAGGTTCGGCAGCTCCGGGAGCCGCGCCGGTCGACCCGAATGCGTTGCCGGCGGACAAGGAACCGCTGCCGGCTCACGAACTGCGCGAGCGTCTGAACTTGTTCGACGACCCGGCACCGAAACCGGGTGAGCCAGCCAAACCGGCTGAACCGCCCAAGCAGTGACCGACAAAAAAGCCGACAGCGATGTCGGCTTTTTTGTGCGGCTTTCACTGGTTTGGAGGCCACCAGGGGCACGATCGCCTGTAGGAGCCAGCTTGCTGGCGATGGTCGTCAACGATAACGCGTGCTGTCTGGATCCACTTGGCGTACTGGAGTCCATCGCCAGCAAGCTGGCTCCTACAGATGATGGGTGAGGGAAACCCCGACCGGTCAAGTGGACGGATCGGGGAGCAGAGTGGCGTCAGAACCCACGGATGATTCGGGACTTGAGGTCGGCGTGGAAGCGATCCGCATTGGATTTGTTAACGCTGCGCACTGACTCGCTACCGGTCACCGAATCCAGAGCCATCGAACGCTTGAGCATCGCCTCGTTTCGATAGGCGTCGATAAAGAACTCGATGTCCCGGTCGCTGGTCAGCTTCGGCCACTTATCGAGGTACAGCGGCAGTTCCGCCGGGCCGGTCTTGAACGAGCAGATGCGCCGGTTGGTGATGGTCGCCTCGCCGATTTCGAACGGCACCCACCAGGACAGCGCGGTTTTCTCCGACACCACTGCCAGCAGGTGCGTGCATTCGCTGATGTTGCGGGTAATCACCCCGGTGATGTCGTCGGTGGTCTGGGATTCGGCATCCAGTACATCAAGGTAGGTCTTGATGCTGGCCTGGATCAGGCGCGTGTTGATTTTGACCGCGTGGGCGCGATCCATGTGGCGGTAGCTGATAAACACTGGCATCAGAAATGTCCCTTGATCGCGAGTTCGCGGTAATAGGCGCCGAGGGCGGTGAGGCGGCAGCCGGTGGAGTGGATGGCGGCGTAGTACATATGCTCGGCGTCTACTGGTTCGATGAGGCTGTGACGGTTGCACTTTTGCAACTGGGCGAAGACGTCGCCGTGCTCCGGGTTGAATTCAGGCTCGGTGGGCTCAAAGCTGGGGGCGAGGGGGTACACCGACTCGGCTTCGGCAAACCATTCGGGGAGTTTGCGCAGGATTTCCTTGGGGATCAGCGGCGACACTTCGCGCAGGGAAATGAACTGCGACACGTTGGTCTTGAACACGGGGCGCTGTTCCCAGGCATCGAGGGCGTTGTCGACAAACGAATAGAGGCTGCCGGGCGTGATCTTGCCCAGGATGTTCGCTGCTCCACCGTGCAGGGCCTGGAGCAATAGTCCGGTGAACACGCCGTGTTGCACGCCTTCCATCGCCGGTTCTTCCTTTTTGCAGGCGGTCAGAATGGTCATGCCTTCGCCGACCACGCTGCCCTCACTGCGCAAGGCACGCAGCTCACCGGCCGAGCCGCTCTGGCAACAATCGAGAATGATCACTTTGTTTTTGATCTTCGTGGCCTTGCTCGCCCAGTTGAGAATGTCGCTGAGGCGAATCCCGTCCTTGGCGCTCTTGTAATCCTGCGGGATCAACATGCCTTCATCGGTGTCGGTGTCGAAGCTGCCGTGGCCGGCAAAATACAGCAGCGCGACATTGCAGTCCCCGGCAAACAGCTCGCGGATCTGGTCTTCGAGCTTTTCCCGGCTCAGGTAGTCCTCGGCGGAGGTCAGCACGATGTTCTTGAAGTTTGGATCGCCATTGGCGTCGGTCTTCAGCACGGAGGCCATGGCCATGGCGTCATTACTGCAACCGCTCAGGCGCGATACATGGGTGTAATCGTTGATGCCGATAAACAGTCCCTTGCGCATGGTTACACCGCCGTATGCTGGCGAATCGCATCGATGATGCTGTTGGTGTTCCACGCACATTCGGCATGTGCCGCGTCACGTACCACCGTGGAAATCCGCTCGGCACCGAACGGCTTGATCGCAATGATCACCTTGCCCATGCGCTTGGCGATCTCGATTTCCTTGTTGATCCACTTGCTGTAGGTGGAGTACATCCCGGCCATGATCAATACCGCCGAACACGGACGAATCTTGTTTTCGATGGCCTCCTCAAGTTGTTTGTCGGTTTTCGCGCCGACAATAGGGTTGTCCGGTGGCACCGAAAAATTCTTGTAGGTGAAACCGGGCTTGGCGTTGAGCAGGCGCACGAGATTGTCGTGGGCGTCGGGGTAGTTCCACGAGTGGCTGATGAACAGATGGTAGGTTTGCATGGGTGTCCCTCGATGTCGCTGGAGTGCGAAGAGGGTTTGAACTTAGGCGATTGCAGGGCGGCCACAAGGGCTGGGTGCGGAAAGAGAAATGCCTTACAAGCGCGCGTGCGGGCGTCTTACAGAAAGGTCTGATGTTTGAGTGGGGGGAAGATCCGGCCGCCGACCGCCCCGCTGAAGGCCGGGCGGTCGGAACATCTGTTTAGTAGCCGTTTTCCGGCAGGCTGGCGATGATCGAGCGGTAGCTGTTCATCCGTTGCTGCTGCACGCGGCCGTCTTCAAGGGCCTTGAGGAGGGCGCAACCGGGTTCGCGGTCATGCTTGCAGTCGCGGAAGCGGCAGGTGCCAAGCAGGTCGTTGAACTCGATGAAGCCGGCTTCGACGTCGGCGCGGCTGACGTGGCCCAGGCCGAATTCGCGGATACCCGGGGAGTCGATCAACTCACCGCCGCCGGGAAAGTGGAACAAGCGCGCGGTGGTGGTGGTGTGAGTACCCTGGCCAGACAGCTCGGACAGCGGGCCGACGCGGGCTTCGACATCCGGCAGCAAGCTGTTGACCAATGACGACTTGCCGACACCGGACTGGCCGACGAACACGCTGATGCGCCCGTCCAGTTGTGCCTGCAACAGTTCCATGCCATTGCCATGGTGCGCAGACACTTCCAGAACCGGATAGCCGAGGGTGCGATACACCGCCAGCAGGGCGTTCAGCGCCGGGGCGTTGTGTTCGTCGATCAGGTCGAATTTGTTCAGCAGTAACAGCGGCTTGATGCCCGCATGCTCGGCCGCCACCAGATAGCGGTCGATCAGGTTGGCGTGGGGTTCAGGCAGCGGTGCAAACACGATGACGATCATGTCGACGTTGGCCGCCACAGGCTTGAGCTGACCACGGCTGTCCGGGCGGCACAGCTCGGTGTTGCGCGGCAGTTGCGCCACGATCACCCCGATGCCCTGGTTGCCGGCACGCCACACCACCTGATCGCCGGTCACCAGCGCCGGCAGGTTGGCACGCAGGTGGCAACGGAACACCTGGCCGGCCAGTTCGCCGTCGCGGGCCTCGACCTCGACCTGCACTCCGAAGTGCGCGATCACCAGACCGTGCTGTTCCGGGCCCAGATCGCCGCCCTCGAGTGCCTCGACAGCCGAGGACTCGCGTTTGGCGGCGCGGGCAGCGCGTTCGCCCTGAATCTTTTCGATGCGCCAGTTTTGGCGGCGATTGAGTTGGCGTTTGGCCATGGGTGTTCCGTATAAAGAATGCAGCGATTAGGTAAAACGGCCGCGAGTTTAGCACGCCCGGCCACCGGCCTAGGCTAAACTGCGCAGCATTGCCTAGGAGCCGACACATGCAAAACCCGCAGAACCTGATCTGGATCGACCTGGAAATGACCGGTCTGAACCCTGATACCGACGTCATTATCGAAATGGCCACCATCGTCACCGACAGTGACCTGAACACACTGGCCGAAGGCCCGGTGATCGCGATTCACCACAGTGACGAAATCCTCGCCGGCATGGACGAGTGGAATACCCGTCAACACGGCGGCTCCGGGCTGACCCAGCGGGTTCGCGACAGCCGCATCAGCATGGCCGAAGCCGAAGCCGAAACCATCGCATTCCTGGAGAAGTGGGTGCCGAAGGGCAAGTCGCCGATCTGCGGCAACAGCATCTGCCAGGATCGTCGCTTCCTTTATACCCACATGAAATCCCTGGAAAGCTATTTCCACTACCGCAACCTCGATGTGTCCACGCTCAAAGAGCTGGCTGCGCGCTGGGCACCGGACGTGCGTGACAGCTTCAAGAAGGGCAGCACCCATCTGGCGCTGGACGACATCCGCGAATCGATCGCTGAACTGCAGCACTACCGCAAGAATTTCATCAAGTTCTGATTTACGGTCGTCCGTTCCGACGAAGGCGTAGGCACAGTCGCCACCAGTGGTCGCGTAGCGCCCTCTTTTGGTGCCTGGGTGAACTGAGTAGACTGCGCGCCTTTCTGCAAGGACCGCCACCATGTTGCTGATGCTCTACCTGATCGCCATCACCACCGAAGCCATGACCGGTGCCCTGTCTGCCGGGCGTCGTGGCATGGACTGGTTCGGTGTGGTGCTGATCGCTTGCGTCACGGCGCTGGGTGGCGGCTCGGTGCGCGATGTGCTGCTCGGGCATTACCCGCTGACGTGGGTCAAACACCCGGAATACCTGGTGCTGACCACGGCTGCCGCCATGATCACGGTGTTCACGGCGCGCTGGATGCGGCATTTGCGCTCACTGTTCCTGGTGCTCGACGCCATGGGCCTGGTGGCTTTCACCCTGATCGGCTGCATCACCGCGCTGGAAATGGGGCATGGCATGTTGGTGGCATCGGTCAGCGGCGTAATCACCGGCGTTTTCGGCGGCATCCTGCGGGACATTTTCTGCAACGATATTCCGCTGATCTTCCGGCGTGAGCTCTATGCCAGCGTGTCGTTTGCGGCGGCGTGGTGCTACATGTTCTGCATCTATCTGCAATTACCCGATGAACAATCGATTCTGATCACCCTGTTCGGTGGTTTTCTGATGCGCTTGCTGGCGATCCGTTTTCATTGGGAAATGCCCAAGTTCGTCTATAACGACGAAGCCTGACGTTCGGCATGTTGCCGCAACGCCCACTCGACATGTTCACGTACCAGCGCCGACGGGTGCTCCCGTCGCGCCTTCAGCGCTTCCAGCACTGGAATCGTTGACGGCGCATTCCCCAAACCTACCGCCAGGTTGCGCAACCAGTTTTCATAGCCCGTGCGGCGCAAGGGCGAGCCTTCGGTGCTGCTCAGGAATTTCTCCTCACCCCACATAAACAGTTCCGCCAGTTCGGCGTTGTCCAGGTTGTGACGTGGCTTGAAGTCGCTTTCACCGGACGGGCGGGCGAAGCGGTTCCAGGGGCAGACAATCTGACAATCATCGCAACCGAACACCCGATTGCCGATCAGCGGCCGCAACTCTTCGGGGATGGCGCCTTTGAGTTCGATGGTCAGGTAGGAAATGCAGCGCCGCGCATCCAGCACATAGGGGCCGACGAAGGCGTTGGTCGGACAGATGTCGAGGCAGGCGCTGCACCGCCCGCAGTGTTCGGTGGCGTGGGGCGGGTCTACCGGCAGCGGCAAGTCAACGAACAGTTCGGCGAGGAAGAAATAACTGCCTGCCTTGCGATTCAAAACCAGAGTGTTTTTGCCGATCCAGCCCAGCCCAGCCTGTTCGGCGATGGCTTTTTCAAGCACGGGGGCACTGTCGACAAAGGCGCGGAAGCCGAACGGTCCGATCTCGGCCTGAATTTTTTCCGCCAGTTGTTGCACGCGTTTGCGGATCAGCTTGTGGTAATCACGGCCCAGGGCGTAACGCGAAACGTAGGCTTTTTCCGGTTGGGCGAGCATTTTTGCCATCTGCGTGTCGCCGGACAGGTAATCCATGCGCAGCGAAACCACGCGCAAAGTGCCCGGCACCAGTTCTTCCGGATGCGAGCGCTTGCTGCCGTGGGCGCCCATGTAGTCCATTTCGCCGTGGTAGCCGGCGGCGAGCCAGCGCTCCAGGTGCTGCTCATGCTCGGCCAGATCGAGGCCGCTGATGCCGACTTGTTGAAAGCCCAGCTCGCGGCCCCAGTCCTTGATGGATTGGGCGAGGGCAGGCAGGTCTGTGGTAATAGCGGGCATGAGGCGAGAGAAACCGGAGCTGAGGTGCGTATAATTCTGCCAGACATCGGAGCCCGAAGACGCATGCCGCACACTAAAGATGAATTACCCGACGTGCTGTACAGCACCGCGCAAGTGCGAGCACTCGACGCGAGCCTGATTGCCGCTGGCACAGCGGGCTTCGAATTGATGCAGCGCGCGGCGCGGGCGACGTGGCGGGCCTTGGTCCGCCAGTGGCCGACGGCGAGCGAATTGAGCGTGCTGGCCGGTCATGGCAACAATGCCGGGGACGGTTATCTGGTGGCGGCGCTGGCCAAGCGTGCCGGTTGGGCAGTGCGGGTACTGGCGGTGGGGGATCCTCAACGCCTGCAGGGCGATGCGGCGTTGGCCCATGCCGAGGCGGTGTCTGAAAAAGTGGTCATCGAGCCCTGGACCGCACAATCCGGATTGCGCGGTATTGTGCTGGATGCTTTGCTTGGCACCGGCTTGAGCGGCGACGTGCGTGAGCCGTATGCCAGTGCCATCGCCGCGATCAACGCCAGCGGGTTGCCGGTTGCGGCGGTGGATATCCCTTCGGGGCTGTGCGCCGATACCGGCCGTGTGCTTGGCTGCGCAGTGTGTGCCGACCTGACGGTGACGTTCATCGGGTTGAAGCTGGGGTTGTTCACCGGTGAGGCGGCGGATGGGGTCGGCGAGTTGGTATTCAATGACTTGCACGCCGATCCGCAGCTGATTGGCGGCGCAGCTTTCACTGCTCGTCGTCTGACTGCCGCAAACCTGCCGCGTCCAGCGCCCCGGCGCCCGACCTCCCATAAAGGCCGATTCGGCCATGTGCTGCTGATCGGTGGTGATCGCGGTTTCGGTGGTGCAATCCTGCTGAGCGCACAAAGTGCGCTGCGCAGCGGTGCGGGCATGGTATCGGTGGCGACCCGCAGCGAACACGTTTGCGCCGCGCTGGCGCGGATCCCCGAGGCGATGGTGCTGGGCACTTCGTCGGCCAATCAGTTGATGGGTTTGCTTCAAAAAGTTTCAGTGTTGGTTGTCGGTCCGGGGCTGGGCCTGGCTGGCTGGGGGCGCAGCTTGTTGTCGGCCGCCGCCAACGCGCCGTTGCCGCAAGTCTGGGACGCCGATGCACTGAATATGTTGGCCGAGGAACGTGTGAGTTTGCCCAAAAATTGTGTGCTCACGCCGCATCCGGGCGAAGCTGCGCGTTTACTCGGAATGAGCACGGCCCAGGTTCAAGCCGATCGACCGGCTGCGGCCCATGCATTGAGTAAAAAATATGCAGCGGTCGTCGTTCTGAAAGGTGCCGGCAGCCTGATCGCCCATCCCGATGGGCGTCTGGCGCTGTGTCATCAAGGGCATCCGGCGATGGCCTCTGCCGGTTTGGGCGATGTGCTGGCCGGTTTGCTCGGCGCGCTGCTGGCCCAGGGCATGGCGGCATTCGACGCGGCCTGCCTGGCGGTCTGGCTGCATGCCAATGCCGGTGAACAACAAGGTAAATTCGGCCGTGGGCTGGCGGCCAGTGATCTTATTCCAGCCATTCGTCAGTTGTTGGAGGAGCAAGCCCCGTGTCTGAAGTAACCCTGTACCTGGCCGATGAGCAGGCCATGAGCGACTTTGGCGCACGCATTGCCCGAATTACCCAAGGCCACGGCCTGATCTTCCTTGAGGGCAACCTGGGGATGGGCAAAACCACGTTGTCCCGAGGCATCATCCGCGGTCTGGGGCATGTCGGGGCAGTAAAAAGTCCGACCTTCACCCTGGTCGAGCCCTACGAGATCGGCGACATTCGCGCTTTCCATTTCGACCTGTATCGCCTGATCGATCCGGAAGAGCTGGAATTCCTCGGCATCCGCGACTACTTCGAAGACGACGCCCTGTGCCTGATCGAGTGGCCCGAAAAAGGTGCAGGCTTTTTGCCAAAGCCTGACCTGACCATTACCATTAGCCCGCAAGACAGCGGACGTTCGCTGAAAATTTTATCCCAGGGTTCGCGTGGCGAGTCCTGGTGTGCCGCTTTGGCATTGGAATCCAAATAGATGATGGGGTTAGGTATGCGCTTTCGCGCGTTGGTGGCTGCCGTAGGGGTGTTGTTTCTGGCGGTGACCGTCGACGCTGTGGCCGATACGAAGGTCAACAGTGTTCGTCTGTGGCGGGCACCGGACAACACGCGACTGGTGTTTGACCTGACCGGCCCGGTGCAACACAGCGTCTTTACCCTGACGGCTCCGGATCGCCTGGTCATTGACATCAATGGCGCGACCCTCGGTGCGCCGCTCAACGTCAACACTTCGAACACCCCGATAACCGCCATGCGCTCGGCTCAACGCACGCCGACCGACCTGCGGGTGGTCATCGACCTGAAAAAGGCCGTGACGCCAAAAAGCTTCTCCCTGGCGCCGAACGCCCAGTACGGCAACCGGTTGGTGGTCGATCTGTTCGATAACGCCGCAGATGCCGCTCCACCTCCAGCGCCTGCACCCTCGGTCGCCACGGTGCCCGCCGTACCGGTAACGCCTGCGGAACCTGCAATCAAGCTGCCACCGGCCCCGGCCGGCAAGCGCGACATCGTTGTGGTGATCGACGCCGGACACGGCGGCGAAGACCCGGGTGCATCGGGTTCTCGCGGTCAGCGTGAGAAAGACGTGGTGTTGCAGATCGCCCGCGAAACGCAGCGTCAGATCAGCGGCATGAAAGGCTTCCGCGCCGAACTGACCCGTACCGGCGACTATTTCATTCCGTTGCGCGGCCGTACCGAAATCGCGCGCAAGAAAGGCGCCGACCTGTTCGTCTCAATCCACGCCGACGCCGCGCCTTCTGCCGCCGCATTCGGTGCTTCGGTATTTGCCCTGTCCGATCGTGGCGCGACCTCAGAGACGGCCCGCTGGCTGGCCGACAGCGAAAACCGTTCCGACCTGATCGGTGGTGCCGGCAACGTCAGCCTCGATGACAAGGACCGCATGCTCGCCGGCGTGCTGCTCGACCTGTCGATGACGGCATCCCTGACGTCCAGCCTGAACGTTGGCCAGAAGGTGCTGAGCAACATTGGCCGGGTTACGCCACTGCACAAGCAGCGGGTCGAGCAGGCCGGGTTCATGGTGCTGAAGTCGCCGGATATTCCGTCGATCCTGGTGGAAACCGGGTTCATCTCCAACGCCAACGAAGCCTCGAAACTCGCGGCATCGAACCACCAGCAGGCGTTGGCGCGTTCGATCAGCAGCGGTGTGCGCCAGTTCTTCCAGCAGAACCCGCCGCCGGGCACTTACATTGCCTGGCTGCGCGACTCCGGCAAGATTGTGCAAGGTCCACGTGACCATCGCGTCAACCCTGGCGAGACCCTGGCGATGATCGCCGTGCGTTATCAGGTGTCGCCAGCCACCCTGCGCAGCGCCAACAACCTGTCGAGCGATGAGCTCAAGATCGGTCAGCACCTGACTATTCCGGGCACTGAATTGGCGGCCAAAGAATGAATCAGGTCCTGAACAGTGGCGCACGAATCGAGCTGCTCAGCCCGCGACTGGCGAACCAGATTGCCGCGGGTGAGGTGGTTGAACGCCCGGCTTCGGTGATCAAGGAATTGCTGGAAAACAGCCTCGACTCCGGTGCCAGACGCATCGATGTCGATGTGGAGCAGGGCGGCGTCAAGTTGCTGCGGGTGCGTGACGATGGCAGCGGCATTTCCGCCGATGACCTGCCGCTGGCCCTGGCCCGTCACGCCACCAGCAAAATTCGCAACCTGGAGGACCTCGAACAGGTCATGAGCCTGGGGTTTCGCGGTGAGGCCCTGGCATCGATCAGCTCCGTCGCGCGCCTGACCCTGACCTCGCGCACCCGCGACGCCGATCAGGCCTGGCAGGTCGAGACCGAGGGCCGGGACATGGCACCCCGTGTGCAGCCTGCGGCCCACCCGGTGGGCACTTCGGTTGAGGTACGTGACCTGTTCTTCAACACGCCGGCGCGGCGCAAGTTTCTCAAGACTGAAAAAACCGAATTCGATCACCTGCAAGAAGTGATCAGGCGTCTGGCCCTGGCGCGCTTCGATGTGGCGTTCCATCTGCGCCATAACGGCAAGACCATCCTTAGTCTGCACGAGGCCCATGATGATGCGGCCCGTGCCCGGCGCGTGGCGGCGATCTGCGGGCCGGGCTTCCTGGAGCAGGCGCTGCCGATCGAAATCGAGCGCAATGGCCTGCATCTATGGGGCTGGGTCGGCTTGCCGACCTTCAATCGTAGCCAGGCGGATTTGCAGTATTTCTTCGTCAATGGCCGTGCCGTGCGCGACAAGCTGGTGGCCCACGCGGTGCGCCAGGCCTATCGTGACGTACTGTTCAACGGTCGGCACCCGACCTTCGTACTGTTTTTCGAGGTCGATCCGACCGGCGTCGACGTCAACGTGCACCCGACCAAGCACGAAGTGCGTTTCCGTGAAGGGCGCATGGTTCACGATTTCCTCTACGGCACCTTGCACCGCGCCTTGGGCGATGTGCGCCCCGACGATCATCTGGCGGCGCCGGTTGCCACGGCCATCGTCCGGCCTACCGGTCTCGAAGCCGGTGAATTCGGCCCCCAGGGCGAAATGCGCCTGGCCGCCAATGCGCTGCTGGAACAGCCTCAGGCTCAGCCGTCGTTCAATACGCCGGCGGGTTCGGGACCTGGCGCGGGTTATCAGTATCAATACACGCCGCGTCCGCAGTCCGGTGTTCCTGTCGCCGAAGCCCAGGCCGCCTACCGCGAGTTTTTTGCGCCGCTGCCCGAGGCCAATGCCGTCGCACTACCGGCCGGGCAGGACGACATCCCGCCGCTCGGTTATGCGCTGGCGCAACTCAAGGGCATCTATATTCTTTCGGAGAACGCCCAGGGTCTGGTGCTGGTGGACATGCATGCCGCCCACGAGCGGATCATGTATGAGCGTCTGAAGGTAGCGATGGCCAGCGAGGGCCTGAGCGGCCAGCCGTTGCTGGTGCCGGAGTCCCTGGCCGTCAGTCAGCGTGAAGCCGATTGCGCCGAGGAGCATGTCGCCTGGTTCCAGCGACTGGGCTTTGAATTGCAGCGCCTGGGCCCGGAAACCCTGGCGATCCGGCAGATTCCGGCACTGCTCAAGCAGGCCGAGGCCAACCGGCTGGTCGCCGACGTCCTGGCCGACCTGATGGAATTCGGCACCAGCGACCGCATTCAGGCGCACCTGAACGAATTGCTCGGAACCATGGCCTGCCACGGTGCGGTTCGTGCCAATCGGCGTTTGGCCCTGCCGGAAATGAATGCTCTGCTGCGTGACATGGAAAACACCGAGCGCAGCGGTCAATGCAACCATGGCCGACCGACCTGGACCCAACTGGGCCTGGACGATCTGGACAAACTGTTCTTGCGCGGTCGTTGATGAGCCAGTTCCCACCTGCGATTTTCCTGATGGGTCCGACCGCCGCCGGCAAGACCGACCTGGCCATCGAGCTCAGCAAAGTCCTGCCTTGCGAGTTGATCAGCGTCGATTCGGCGCTGGTCTACCGTGGCATGGACATCGGCACCGCCAAGCCTTCCAAAGAGCTGCTGGCGCAATATCCGCATCGACTGATCGATATTCTCGACCCGGCCGAGAGCTATTCGGCTGCGGATTTCCGCCGTGACGCCCTGGAGGCCATGGCCGATATCACCGCACGCGGTAAAATACCGCTGCTGGTGGGCGGCACCATGCTCTATTACAAGGCTTTGGTTGAAGGTCTGGCGGATATGCCGGCGGCCGATCCCGACGTCCGCGCGCAGATCGAAGAAGAGGCTGCACGCCTTGGCTGGCAAGCCTTGCACGAACAATTGGCAGTGATCGATCCGGAGTCTGCGGCGCGGATTCACCCGAACGATCCCCAGCGCCTCAGTCGAGCACTGGAAGTTTATCGTGTCAGCGGTCAAAGCATGACTGCCCTGCGTTTGCAACAATCTGTGCAAAGTACTGAAGCAGCCGCTTCGGGACGGCAACAATTGCCCTATACTGTCGCGAACTTGGCCATTGCCCCGGCAAATCGCCAGGTACTGCACGAGCGAATTAAACAAAGATTCACTTTAATGTTGGAACAGGGATTCATTGACGAGGTCGTAGCCCTGCGTAAAAGAGGTGACCTGCATGCCGGGTTGCCGTCTATACGTGCAGTAGGCTACCGCCAAGTCTGGGACTACCTGGATGGCAAGCTGACGTCAGCCGAGATGCAGGAGCGTGGAATCATTGCCACGCGCCAATTGGCGAAACGCCAGTTCACCTGGCTGCGCAGTTGGACTGACCTGCATTGGCTGGACAGTCTGGATTGCGACAATCTGCCGCGCGCCTTGAAATACCTGGGGACCATCTCCATATTGAGCTGAGTCCTTGCAATTGCCGTCTATCCTTGGGGGTGTGGCGGCCAAAGCCATCTGTTTACCTATTTTTTATATTGAATCCTTAAAGGAGTGCGGCACATGTCAAAAGGGCATTCGCTACAAGACCCTTACTTGAATACTTTGCGTAAAGAAAAAGTTGGGGTGTCCATCTACCTGGTCAACGGTATCAAACTGCAAGGCACGATCGAGTCTTTCGACCAATTCGTCATCCTGCTGAAAAACACCGTTAGCCAGATGGTCTACAAACACGCTATCTCTACAGTGGTGCCGGTTCGTCCAATTCGTCTGCCTAGCGCAACCGAATCCGATGCAGGTGACGCTGAGCCAGGTAACGCCTGATAGGAGTCTCCTTTGTTCTTTGAGCGCCACGGTGGTGGTGAACGAACCATTCTCGTTCACTTGGATGGTCAGGACCCTGAGGCGCGCGAAGATCCGCAGGAGTTTCAGGAGTTGGCAATTTCGGCTGGCGCCGAGACCGTCGCGTTTTTCAACGTGCCGCGTCATCGGCCAACCGCCAAAACCCTGATCAGCAGCGGCAAGGTCGAAGAGTTGCGCGACCTGGTCCATGCCGAACAGGTCGATCTGGTGATTTTCAATCACATCCTCACGCCCAGTCAGGAACGTAACCTCGAACGTATTTTCGAGTGTCGCGTGATCGACCGCACGGGTTTGATTCTCGATATCTTCGCCCAACGCGCCCGCACCCATGAAGGCAAGCTCCAGGTCGAACTGGCCCAGCTTGAGCACATGAGTACGCGGCTGGTTCGCGGCTGGACTCACCTTGAACGGCAGAAAGGCGGTATCGGCCTGCGCGGTCCGGGTGAAACCCAGCTGGAAACCGACCGGCGCCTGTTGCGGGTTCGCCTGCGGCAGATCAAGGGGCGCCTGGAAAAGGTCCGCAGCCAGCGTGAGCAATCGCGCCGTGGCCGCAAACGAGCGGACATTCCGACGGTTTCGCTGGTGGGTTATACCAACGCCGGCAAATCGACGCTGTTCAACTCGGTGACCGATTCCGATGTCTTCGCGGCCGACCAGTTGTTCGCCACCCTCGACCCGACCTTGCGCCGACTCGAGCTCGATGACCTCGGCCCGATCGTGCTGGCTGACACCGTGGGCTTCATTCGCCACTTGCCGCACAAGCTGGTCGAGGCTTTTCGGGCTACGCTCGAAGAGTCGAGCAACTCCGACCTGTTGCTGCACGTGATCGACTCCCATGAACCCGAGCGCATGGCCCAGATTGAACAGGTCATGGTGGTGCTCGGAGAGATCGGGGCTCAAGACTTGCCGATCCTGGAGGTCTATAACAAACTCGATTTGCTCGAGGGCGTGGAGCCGCAGATCCAGCGCGATGCCGATGGCAAACCGCAGCGGGTCTGGCTTTCGGCGAAAGATGGTACGGGTCTGGACCTGCTCAAGCAGGCCGTGGCTGAACTGCTTGGCGATGAGTTGTTTGTTGGCACCTTGCGCTTGCCGAATCGATTTGCTCGACTGCGTGCGCAGTTTTTCGAACTCGGTGCTGTACAGAAAGAAGAGCATGACGACGAAGGCATCAGTTTACTGGCCGTTCGTTTGCCACGAGCCGAATTGAATCGGCTGGTGAGTCGCGAAGGTTTGCAACCGATGGAGTTCATCGAGCAACACACTTTGCAATAAAAGCCTGAGAAAGCGGTTGTGCCGTGGTGACAGGCATTCTGTAGCATTGGTCGGCGCGCCGTGGGTGCGTCTTTGCTTTATCAGATGGAGAGCGCTATGGCTTGGAATGAGCCGGGTGGCAACTCGAATAATCAGGATCCTTGGGGTGGCAAGCGTCGTAACAACGGCGACCGCAAGGGGCCACCGGATCTCGACGAGGCCTTCCGAAAGCTGCAGGAAAGCCTGAACGGTTTGTTCGGTGGCGGTAAGAAACGTGGTGGTGACGACGGCGGTGGTCCGGGCAAGAGTGGCGGCTTTGGCGGCCTGCTCGGTATCGGCCTTGTCGTGCTGGCCGCCGTATGGCTGTACAGCGCGGTTTATGTCGTCGACGAGCAGGAGCAAGCCGTGGTGCTGCGCTTCGGCAAGTACTACGAAACCGTGGGTCCGGGCCTGAATATCTACTTCCCGCCGATCGACAGGAAGTACTTGGAAAACGTAACGCGTGAGCGTGCCTATACCAAGCAGGGCCAGATGCTGACTGAAGACGAGAACATCGTCGAAGTGCCACTGACCGTGCAGTACAAGATCAGCAACCTGCAGGACTTCGTGCTGAGCGTCGATCAGCCGGAAATCAGCCTGCAGCACGCGACCGACAGCGCCTTGCGCCATGTGGTGGGTTCCACCGCAATGGACCAGGTGCTGACCGAAGGTCGTGAATTGATGGCCAGCGAGATCAAGGAGCGTCTGCAACGCTTCATGGACACCTATCGCACCGGTATCACCGTCACCCAGGTCAACGTACAGAGCGCAGCGGCACCGCGCGAAGTCCAGGAAGCCTTCGATGACGTGATCCGGGCCCGTGAAGACGAGCAGCGTTCGCGCAACCAGGCTGAAACCTATGCCAACGGCGTCGTGCCGGAAGCCCGTGGTCAGGCCCAGCGCATCCTTGAAGATGCCAATGGCTACCGTGACGAAACCGTCTCGCGCGCCAAGGGTGAGGCTGATCGCTTCACCAAGCTGGTCGCCGAGTACCGCAAGGCTCCTGAAGTCACCCGCCAGCGTCTGTACCTGGACACCATGCAGGAAGTCTTCAGCAACACCAGCAAGGTTCTCGTGACCGGCAACAAGAATGGCCAGAACAACCTGTTGTACCTGCCGCTGGACAAGATGGTCGAAAGTGGTCGCAGCACCAGCACTCCAATGACCGGTGCGGCAGCCACCAGCAATGAAGCGAATGCACGTGCGGCAGCAGATCTGCAGCAACAGCAAGCACGTACCAGGGAGAGTCGCTGATGAGCAATAAATCGCTGATCGCCCTTATTGTCGGCGTCGTCGTGGCGATCGCTGCCTGGAACTGCTTCTACATCGTGGCTCAGACCGAGCGTGCGGTGTTGCTGCAGTTCGGTCGCGTGGTCCAGGCCGATGTTCAGCCAGGTCTGCATGTGAAAGTGCCTTACGTCAATCAGGTGCGCAAATTCGACGCACGCCTGATGACGCTGGATGCACCGACACAACGCTTCCTGACGCTGGAAAAGAAAGCCGTGATGGTCGATGCCTTCGCCAAGTGGCGCGTGAAGGACGCAGAGCGTTTCTACACCGCGACTTCCGGCCTCAAGCAGATTGCCGACGAGCGTCTGTCTCGTCGTCTGGAGTCGGGCCTGCGTGACCAGTTCGGTAAGCGCACCTTGCACGAAGTGGTCTCCGGTGAGCGCGATGCGCTGATGGCTGACATTACTTCTTCGCTGAACAAGATGGCTGAAAAAGAACTGGGCATCGAAGTTGTCGATGTTCGGGTCAAGACCATCGACCTGCCGAAAGAAGTGAACCGCAGCGTGTTCGAACGTATGAGCACCGAGCGTGAGCGTGAAGCTCGCGAGCACCGCGCCAAGGGTAACGAACTGGCCGAAGGCATCCGTGCCGACGCCGATCGTCAACGCCGCGTGCTGCTGGCTGAAGCCTATCGTGAATCCGAGGAGGTTCGCGGTGACGGTGATGCCCAGGCCGCTGCGATCTATTCCAAGGCCTATGGTCAGGATCAGGAGTTCTACGCGTTCTACCGTAGCCTGCGCGCCTACCGTGAAAGCTTCGCGAACAAATCCGACGTCATGGTCCTCGACCCAAGCAGTGACTTCTTCCACTACCTGGAAAAAGCCAAGCCTTGATACGACGTTGACCTGAATCCTCCCGCCGGGCGGCTAAAACCTCTGGCGGGGTGATCCTTTGGGAAAACGTGTGTATGATGCGGCAGCCGGGAAATTCCCGGCTTTTTTGCGTCTGCATGTTTGATTGCTGTTTTTAAGCAGATGCCGGGCCGATGGGCTCGACAGTTTTTCGAGGAAAGTGGTCAGCGAAGCCGGTAGAAGGGCTTTTCGCTCCGTCGCTCATGCGCGTGGTTTGTGCATGAGCCGATCATTTTCTGCTTCACTCAAGGATCGCCGACAGGCTGGTCGCCCGGATATAGGGGAAGGCGTAATGGCAACGGTAGACCGCTGGCTTCTGCCAGATGGCATCGAAGAAGTACTGCCACCGGAAGCGGCGCGTATTGAAGTCGCGCGTCGTCAGGTGTTGGATCTGTTCCAGAGCTGGGGTTACGAGTTTGTCGTGACTCCCCATATCGAGTACCTGGAATCCCTGCTGACCGGCGCAGGCCAGGACCTGGATTTGCGCACCTTCAAGGTCATCGACCCGCAATCGGGCCGGCAGATGGGTTTCCGTGCCGACATCACGCCGCAAGTGGCGCGCATCGATGCGCATACCCTGCGTCGCGAAGGTCCGAGCCGTCTGTGCTATGCCGGTAGCGTGCTGCATGCTCAGCCTCGCGCCTTGTCGTCCTCGCGCAGCCCGATTCAGCTGGGTGCGGAGTTGTACGGCGACGGCAGCCCAAGCAGCGACGTCGAAGTCATCAGCCTGATGCTCGCCATGCTGCAACTGGCCGATGTGCCGGATGTGCACATGGACCTCGGTCATGTCGGCATCTATCGTGGCCTGGCCCGCGCTGCCGGTTTGTCCGGTGAAGTCGAGCAGCAGTTGTTCGACGCATTGCAACGCAAGGCCATCGATGAGGTCATTACCTTGACCGAGGGCTTGCCTGCCGATCTGTCGGGTATGCTGCGCGCGTTGGTCGATCTGTGTGGCGGTCGTGAAGTGCTGGCTGCGGCCCGTGAGCGTTTGGCCAAGGCGCCGGCACAGGTGACGGCGGCGCTGGACGACTTGCTGGCGATTGCCGAGCGGCTGTCCGTGCGTTTCCCTGAGCTGCCGCTGTATTTCGACCTGGGCGAGCTGCGCGGTTACCACTACCACACGGGTGTGGTGTTCGCCGTGTTCGTGCCGGGTGTTGGGCAGTCCATTGCCCAGGGCGGTCGTTACGATGACATCGGCGCCGACTTCGGTCGCGCCCGTCCGGCTACCGGCTTCTCCACCGATTTGAAAACCCTGGTGACCCTGGGGCGTGCTGAGATCGAGCTACCGTCTGGCGGTATCTGGATGCCTGACAGTACGGATGCGGCACTCTGGCAGCAGGTTTGCCAGTTGCGCAGTGAGGGTCAGCGTGTCGTTCAGGCCTTGCCTGGACAACCTTTGGCCGCCGCCCGTGAAGCGGACTGCGACCGGCAATTGATTCAGCAGAACGGGCTTTGGCAAGTATCGCCACTGGCTTCTTGAGTTTTCCCGCCGGCTGCCGCCGGCACCAAGTTTGCGCGAATGAGGACAAGTGTTATGGGTAAGAATGTCGTAGTCCTGGGCACCCAGTGGGGTGATGAGGGCAAAGGCAAGATCGTTGATCTGCTGACCGAACATGCTGCCGCCGTAGTGCGTTACCAAGGTGGCCACAACGCTGGTCACACCCTGGTGATCGACGGTGAGAAGACCGTCTTGCACCTGATCCCGTCGGGCGTGCTGCGCGAAGGCGTGCAGTGCCTGATCGGCAACGGCGTGGTGGTTGCACCTGACGCCCTGATGCGGGAAATCGTCAAGCTGGAAGAGAAAGGCGTACCGGTGCGCGAGCGCCTGCGTATCAGCCCTTCCTGCCCGCTGATCCTGTCCTACCACGTAGCGCTGGACCAGGCCCGTGAAAAGGCCCGTGGCGAGCTGAAGATCGGCACCACCGGTCGCGGCATCGGCCCGGCGTACGAAGACAAGGTTGCACGTCGCGGCCTGCGCATCGGTGACCTGTTCCACCGCGAGCGTTTCGCCGCCAAGCTGGGCGAGTTGTTGGATTACCACAACTTCGTACTGGTCAATTACTACAAAGAGCCGGCCATCGACTTCCAGAAGACTCTGGACGAGTGCATGGAATACGCCGAGCTGCTCAAGCCAATGATGCTGGACGTCACCGCCGAACTGCACAATCTGCGTCGCGCGGGCAAAGACATCATGTTCGAAGGCGCCCAGGGCTCCCTGCTGGACATCGACCACGGTACCTACCCGTACGTCACCAGCTCCAACACCACCGCTGGCGGTATCGCGACCGGTTCCGGTGTTGGCCCGATGTTCCTGGATTACATCCTCGGCATCACCAAGGCCTACACCACCCGTGTGGGTTCGGGTCCGTTCCCGACTGAGCTGTTCGACGATGTAGGTGCGTTCCTGGCCAAGCGTGGCCACGAGTTCGGCGCCACCACTGGCCGTGCCCGTCGTTGTGGCTGGTTCGATGCCGTCATCCTGCGTCGCGCTATCGACGTCAACAGCATCTCGGGCCTGTGCCTGACCAAGCTGGACGTTCTGGACGGCCT
Source organism: Pseudomonas sp. Pseusp10 (assembly GCF_059492225.1). Taxonomy (NCBI): domain Bacteria; kingdom Pseudomonadati; phylum Pseudomonadota; class Gammaproteobacteria; order Pseudomonadales; family Pseudomonadaceae; genus Pseudomonas; species Pseudomonas sp. Pseusp10. Next base: position 1,175,702 of record NZ_CP168528.1, read on the forward strand.
GGAAACCATCAACATCTGTGTTGGCTACAAAAACGCTGACGGTGCAGTGATCGACGCACCGACCGACGCCGACAGCTACATCGGCCTGGAGCCGGTGTACGAAGAAATGCCGGGCTGGAGCGAGTCGACCCTGGGTGCCAAGACCCTGGAAGAACTGCCGCAGGCTGCGCGTAACTACATCAAGCGTGTCGAAGAGCTGGTCGGCGCGCCGATCGACATTATTTCGACGGGCCCGGATCGCAACGAAACCATCGTTCTGCGTCATCCGTTTGCTTGATAAGTCGTTGATGTAAAACACAAAGGCTCCTTAATCGGGGCCTTTGTCGTATTTGTCTGCAGGACGGCATGACCTTTGCTGTGAACATTAAAAAAAGCATTGCTTCCGGCGTGCTATCAATTTAATGGCGCCAAAGCAGAGGGATTTCAGATGTCGGCCGTTCTCTCATTGTTACAAAGCCGTTTGTTGCGGCCCGTGTTCGTTACCCTTGGTATCGCCCTTTTGGTGCAGGTGTTGGTGGCTGTTGCTCTGACCCGGAGCACGGTGACCGCGCTGGAAGCCGATCTGGGCCTGCGCCTGGGCGCGGACAGTCAAAAGCTTTCCGCTGAGCTTGAACAGGCAGGGCGTGAAGTCACGTCCAGTCTGGACAATCTCTCTACCAGCACGCGTCAGCGCCTCACGGCCGGTTTGTCCTCGCGACTGGAGGAAGAGCAGGCGCAATTGCGTTCGACCCTGGAAAAGGACCTGAAGGACTCCGCTAGCGACATGGCGCAGCTTCTGGCTTCCGTCGCGCCCCGCGCCATGTGGGACAACGATGTTCCAACACTTTCCGAGTTCGCCCGCCGGGCCCAGCGCAATCCCAATGTACTGTTCGTGGTGTATGACGACGCTACCGGCCAGCACCTGACGCGCTACCTCAACCGGGAAAACCCGATCAACAAGGCACTGCTGGAAAAAGGACAGGGCGAGCGGGCACTCGACAAGGTACTGGATGCGGCGAAGAACGATCCGTCGGTGTTCTACGTCGAGGCCTCGATCAACCCCAATGGCGTGGAAATCGGCAAGGTCCTGATGGGGGTCTCGACCGCGTCGGTGGAGACCGATCTCGCGGCCCTGGACAAGCGCTTCTCGGCCTTGATCGCCAGCAGCGATCAACTGGTGGGCGATAGCCTGAAAGGCGCGGCGGCTGACAGTGCGGCGGCCATGCGCTCGCGCCTGCAGTCAGCGCAGTCCACAGCGGCGGAAATGAAGGCCAATACCACCGGCACCGTACAGGAAGCTGCTGCGACATTACGCTGGCGCATCGGTGTGTGTCTGGCGGTGGTGGGTTTTGGTGTCCTGCTATTGTTGGCGGTGGTGCTCGGTCGCCGAGTGGTCAATCGCCTGAAAATGCTGATCGTTGCCATGGATGACCTGGCAGCGGGCGAGGGCGATCTGACCAAGCGAGTGCAGATCAGCAGCAAAGATGAAATCGGCGACATGGCCTCGGCGGTCAATCGCTTTGTGGATAAGTTGCAGCCGATCGTGCGCGAGGCGGGCGATGTGGCTCAGCGTACCGGTGTGGAAATTGGCGCCATGACCTTGCGCAACGCCGGCGCGGACGCGGCGGCTGGCATGCAGCGCGACGAGGTGGCGGAGAGTTTGCGTGCGCTGTCGCAAATGGCTGATGAAGCCCAGTCGGAAAGCCATGCCATGCAGGCGGCGCTGAAGCAGGTCGTGGACATTCGTCAGGCCACCGATGAAAACACCCGGACTTCGGCGAAAGTCGGCAGCCTGATCGAGGAACTGGCGGGGCAGGTCAATACCGGCGCGCAAGTCATCGAGCGACTGGCACAGCAAAGCGAGCAGATCGAAGTGGTGTTGACGGTGATTCATGGTATCGCCGAGCAGACCAACCTGCTGGCGCTGAACGCGGCTATTGAAGCGGCGCGTGCTGGCGAGACCGGGCGCGGGTTTGCGGTGGTGGCCGATGAGGTGCGGGCGCTGGCGAGCAAGACGCAGAGCTCCACTGGCGATATTCAGGCGCACATCGTTGCGTTGCAGCAAGGCGCGCGTGAGGCGGTGGCGGCGATTGGTCAGGCCGGGCGACAGGCCAGTGAAGGTTTGCTGGTGTTGCGTGACAGTGCGCGGTTGCAGCAGTCGGTGCAGGCATCCGTCGAGCAGGTCCATGCGGCGATCGGTCTGGCCACTCAGGCCGCGGCGCATCAGGCGCAGGGCGCACAGGCAGTGCGGGGGCGGGTCCAGACCATTCACGCCCAGGCCGAGAAGGCGGCGCAAGCTGTCGTGGAGACCACGGCGAGCGGCAAGGTGCTCGATGGACTGGCGGCGCAGTTGAAGGCGAGCCTGGGGCAGTTCCGGGCGTAATGCTTTGTCAGGGATGGCCTCATCGCGAGCAGGCTCGCTCCCACATTTGATCTCGGGCGGTCACAAAATTTGTGTCCGCCGATGAGCCCTGTGGGAGCGGGCTTGCTCGCGAATACGGTCTCAACGGCTCAGATACATCCGGGTCGTAAGCAGATAGACCGGCAACCCCGACACCAATATCAACAACGCCGCATAAGGCGCCGCCGCCGCAAATTCAACATTCGCGGTATGCGCCCAGACTTCCGTTGCCAGGGTGTTCAGCCCGGTGGGGCTCAACAGCAAGGTTGCCGTCAGTTCCTTCATCGCATCCAGGAATACCAGTGCAAAAGCCGCGCCCAGTGCCGGGAAAATAATCGGCAGTGTCACTCGGCAGAACGCACTGAATGACGATGCGCCCAGTGTGCGAGCCGCTTCCTCGAGTTGCGGCGCTGCCTTGTTCAGGGCGGTGCGGATCGGCGCCTGGGCCAACGGCAGAAACAGCAGGGCATAAGCGATCAGCAGCAGTGCCGAGGTCTGGTACAGCGCCGGCACATAGTGCAGGGCGAAATACACCAGTGTCAGCGCGATCACCAGCCCAGGCAGCGCGTGCAGCAGATATGGCAAGCGCTCGGCCCAGATCGCCAGTTGACCTTTGTAGCGCACGACCAGCAGGCCAACCGGCACCGCCAGTACCAGGCACAGCGCTGCGCCACCCAGTGACAGTGCGAGGGATGACAGCAGTGCCTCGCCGATTGCCGCCACGGGAAAGGCGGCCGAGGATCCCACCGCCAGCCAGTAGGCCAGCATGCCGAGCGGTATCCCGCTACCGATGATTGCCAGCAGCAGGCAATAAAGCTGTCCCGCCACTGCCCACGGTCCCAGTTGCACCTGCTCGGCATTGCGCGCCGCGCCTTGGCCGGTGCGCACATGTCGGCCTTTGCCGCGTACGCGAAACTCCAGCCACAGCAACATCAGGCACAGCGCCAGCAGTACTGCTGAAAGCATGGCTGCGTTGGCATTACTGAACTCCAGCTCGAACTGCTGATAGATCGCCGTGGTGAAGGTTTGCAGGCCGATGATCGACAAAGCGCCGAACTCCACCAGCATGTGCAGCGCAATCAGCAATGAACCCGCCAGCAGCGAAGGCCAGAGCAGGGGCAGGGTGACGCGGAAAAACACGCCCCAGCGATTCTGGCCCAAGGTGCGGGCCGACTCTTCCAGGGACGGATCGAGATTGCGCAGGGTCGCCGCCACGGGCAGAAAAATCAGCGGGTATTTGGACAGGCTCATCACCAGGATCGCCCCGCCGAGTCCTTCAAAGTGGGCGCTCAGCGAAACCCAGGTGAAGCTGCTGACAAACGCAGGCACGGCGAACGGCAGGCACAGAATCACCCCCCATAACCGCCGTCCGGAAAGATTGCTGCGTTCCAGTAGCCATGCCAGGGACAAGCCGATCACGCCGCAGGTGACGGTTACGCCGAGCATCAGTGCGAGGGTGTTGCGCAGCAGGCCGAATACGTAGGGCCGCCATAGCAGGTGCAAGGCTTCGGCCCAGCCTGCCTGCCAGGCTTTGAGTCCGACATAGGCCAGCGGCAGGAGGCTGAGTACGACCAGCAGCAATACCGGCAACACCAACCCGATCGGCGGACGCTTGCGGCGGGGCGAGTTGTTGCTGCGCAGGCGGGTGGCAGATAGCGATGCGCTCATCAGTTCAGGCCAACGTCACGTTCCAGATCCAGGGCTTCTTCGGCATTTCCCAGGTCGGCTGGCGTGACTTTCGGTGCTTCCAGCTCGCTGAATGGCTTGAGCCCGCGATCAGATTCCATGCCTTTGTGCAGAGGGTATTCGGCGGTGGTCTGAGTGATCACGCGCTGGCCTTCTTCGCTGGCCATGTAGGCGAGCAATTGCTGGGCTTCTTTGGGGTGTTTGCTGGATTTGAGTACTGCAGCGCTGGAAACGGTGATGAGTCCGCCGACATCGCCGCCGGTGAAGTAATGCAGTTTCGAGTCGAGCTGGCCTTTTTCACGCTGCAGGGCGAACCAGTAGTAGTTGTTGACCAGCACGGTGGCCACTTCGCCATTTTCCACGGCTTTCAATGCAACCATGTTGTTGCTGTAGGTCTTGCCGAATGCGCGCAGCCCGGTCAGCCATTCTTCGGCGGCGTCCATGCCGTGCACTTTGATGATCGCGACGGCTTGTTCCTGGAAGGCGCCACTGGTGGGCACAAAGCCGACCTTGCCTTGCCATTTGGGGTTTGAGAATTCCATTACCGAGGTCGGCAAGTCTTTTTCATCGATCAGCTTGTGGTTGTAGGCGACTACGCGCACCCGGGCAGTCACGCCGATCCAGGTGCCATTGCTGGCGACGTATTCCTTGGGCAGAACGGCCAGCGTGGCATCGTCCGTCTTGGCTAGCAGGCCTTGTTCGCCAAGTTTGTTCAGTGGCGGCGATTCTTCGGTGTAGATCACGTCGGCGGGGGAGCGATCGCCTTCTTCGACGACCTGGCTGGCGAGCTGGTTGCTGCTGCCTTTGCGCACATTGACGTGGATGCCGGTCTTGGCTTCGAAGGCCTTGGCGACCGCGTCGCCGACTTCTTTGTGCTGGCCATTGTAGAGGGTCAGGGCAACCGGATCGGCGGCTTGGGTGAGGGGAGTGGCGAGTGCCAGGCCGAGCAGGGTAGTGGTCAAGCCGCGGCGCAGGGTATTTCGAAACATCATTCGCAGGGTTCCTCACTGTCGCATTGCAAAAACTTGCAACAATGATAAACGATATTGTTTCTCAAATGCGCCTTGCGGGTTGGATTTGCTTTTGGTACGGGCTGCCGATGTCCCTGTAGGAGCGAGCCTGCTCGCGATGGTCTCCAACGATAACGCGGGTGCCTGCATGCCAGTGTTGTCTGAGCATGCATCGCGAGCAGGCTCGCTCCTACAGAAGGGCGGTAGAGAGCATTTCTGGATGCCAGAAACGCAAAAACCCGCTTTCGCGGGTTTTTGTGAAATTCAAGGCCGTAACCTTGAACTTGAATTGGTGCCCAGAAGAAGACTCGAACTTCCACGACCGTAAGGTCACCAGCACCTGAAGCTGGCGTGTCTACCAATTTCACCATCTGGGCAATCATCTTCAGCGTTGCCGCTGTTGATGTGGCGCACTATACGGAGAGCGTTTTGATCTGTAAACCCCTGATTTTAAAATTAATAAACCAGGGGCTAAAAATGCAAAAACCCGCTTTCGCGGGTTTTTGTGTGAGTCTTGAAATTGATCTAATCTCAAGCTCGAAATTGGTGCCCAGAAGAAGACTCGAACTTCCACGACCGTAAGGTCACCAGCACCTGAAGCTGGCGTGTCTACCAATTTCACCATCTGGGCAGTATCGGCAACGTTGTCCGTCGTCGATGGCGCGCACTATACGGAGCGTCTTTTTAACTGTAAACCCCCGACATTAAAAAAACCTGAAAAATTTCGTCAGCGGTCTTCAAAACAGCTTTGCGGTGTCGATACAGGGCTTTAGATGGGTCGTCTTAGCTTGAAATTTCCCGTTTCATTACGCCTATGCCAAACTAACCCGCATATAGACAAGGTGAAAACTCTCTAATGGCCGATTGGCAGTCCCTCGATCCCGAGGCCGCTCGTGAAGCGGAAAAATATGAAAACCCTATTCCTAGCCGCGAACTGATCCTTCAGCACCTTGCTGATCGGGGTTCGCCTGCTAACCGCGAGCAGCTGGTCGAAGAGTTTGGTCTGACCACGGAAGACCAGATCGAAGCCCTGCGCCGCCGCCTGCGCGCCATGGAGCGCGATGCTCAACTCATCTATACCCGTCGCGGCACTTATGCGCCGGTGGACAAGCTCGACCTGATCCTGGGTCGCATCAGCGGTCACCGTGATGGCTTCGGCTTCCTGGTGCCGGACGACGGCAGTGACGATCTGTTCATGAGCCCGGCGCAGATGCGTCTGGTGTTCGACGGTGACCGTGCCCTGGCGCGTGTTTCCGGTCTGGATCGCCGCGGTCGCCGTGAAGGCATGATCGTTGAAGTGGTGTCCCGCGCTCACGAAACCATCGTCGGTCGCTACTTCGAAGAGGGCGGCATCGGTTTCGTCGTTGCCGACAATCCGAAGATCCAGCAGGAAGTGCTGGTGACGCCGGGCCGTAACGCCAACGCGCAGATCGGTCAGTTCGTTGAAGTGAAGATCACTCACTGGCCGACGCCACGCTTTCAGCCGCAAGGCGACGTGGTCGAGGTGGTGGGCAACTACATGGCGCCGGGCATGGAGATCGACGTCGCCCTGCGTACCTATGACATTCCTCACGTCTGGCCTGACGCCGTGCTCAAGGAAGCCGGCAAGCTCAAGCCGGAAGTCGAAGAGAAAGACAAAGAGAAGCGCATCGACCTGCGTCATCTGCCGTTCGTCACCATCGACGGCGAAGATGCCCGCGACTTCGATGACGCGGTCTACTGCGAAGCCCGTCCGGGCAAGCTGCGTCTGTTCTCCGGCGGCTGGAAGCTGTACGTGGCGATTGCCGACGTATCCAGCTACGTAAAACTCGGTTCGGCACTGGATGCCGAAGCGCAGGTTCGCGGTAACTCGGTGTACTTCCCCGAGCGCGTGATCCCGATGCTGCCCGAGCAGTTGTCCAACGGCCTGTGCTCGCTGAACCCGCAAGTCGATCGTCTGGCCATGGTCTGCGAGATGACCATCTCCAAATCCGGTGAAATGACCGACTACTGCTTCTACGAAGCGGTGATCCACTCCCATGCGCGCCTGACCTACAACAAGGTCAGCGCGATGCTGGAAACGCCGAAGGCTACCGAAGCGCGCAAGCTGCGCGGCGAATACACCGACGTGGTGCCGCACCTCAAGCAGCTGTACTCGCTGTACAAGGTATTGCTGGCCGCTCGTCACGTGCGTGGCGCGATCGATTTCGAAACCCAGGAAACCCGGATCATCTTCGGTTCCGAGCGCAAGATTGCCGAAATCCGTCCGACTATACGTAACGACGCGCACAAGCTGATCGAGGAATGCATGCTGGCGGCCAACGTGGCCACCGCCGAATTCCTTAAAAAGCACGAAATTCCTGCGTTGTACCGCGTTCACGATGGTCCGCCGCCGGAGCGCCTGGAAAAACTGCGCGCCTTCCTCGGCGAACTTGGCCTGTCCCTGCACAAAGGCAAGGATGGTCCGTCGCCGAAGGATTACCAGGCGTTGCTGGCCGGTATCAAGGATCGTCCGGATTTCCACCTGATCCAGACCGTCATGCTGCGTTCGTTGAGCCAGGCGGTGTACAGCGCCGATAACCAGGGCCACTTCGGCCTGAATTACGAGGCGTACACGCACTTCACTTCGCCGATCCGTCGCTACCCGGACTTGCTCACGCACCGGGCGATTCGCAGCGTGATCCATTCGAAGCAGAACACCCCGCACGTTCGCCGTGCCGGTGCGATGACCATTCCGAAGGCGCGCATCTATCCGTACGACGAAGCGGCCCTGGAGCAGCTCGGCGAGCAGTGCTCGATGAGCGAGCGCCGTGCCGACGAAGCGACCCGCGACGTAGTGAACTGGCTCAAGTGCGAGTTCATGAAAGACCGCGTGGGCGAATCGTTCCCGGGCGTGATCACTGCCGTGACCGGTTTTGGTCTGTTCGTCGAGCTTACAGACATTTATGTCGAAGGCCTGGTGCACGTCACCGCGCTGCCGGGCGATTACTACCACTTCGATCCTGTGCACCACCGCTTGGCCGGTGAGCGTACCGGTCGCAGCTTCCGCCTCGGAGATACCGTGGAAGTGCGGGTCATGCGCGTCGACCTCGACGAGCGCAAGATCGACTTCGAGATGGCCGAAAAAACCATCAGTGCGCCGATTGGCCGCAAGAAGCGCGGTGCCGAAACCACAGCGCCTGCCGCGAAAGTCGAGGCAGAACCGGCCCCGGCGAAAACCGGTCGTCGTCCTGCCAAGGAAAAGGCTGTCGAGGCCTATCGCCCGAGCGATGCGGCGGCGAAAAACGCCGAAGTGCGCAAAAGTCGTGAAATGAAACAGGCGCTGCTGGCCGGTGCGAAAAGCGGCGGTAAAGCGGCGTCTGCGGGAAAGACCAGTCGGTCGGCGCCTGACAAGGGCGTCGGCGGCAAGCCAGCCAAACCGAGCAAACATCGTAAAGGCCCGCCAAAAGCGGGCTCGGCTCCAGCCAAGAGTGGCGGGGCGCGTAAACCTAAGGCCAAGCCATGAGTCAGTTGGAAAAGATCTACGGCGTCCATGCTGTAGAAGCGTTGTTGCGTCACCACCCGAAACGCGTCAAGCAGATCTGGCTGGCCGAAGGCCGCAATGATCCTCGGGTCCAGACGCTGATTGAGCTGGCCAACGAAAACCGGGTCCAGGTCGGCCAGGCCGAGCGCCGCGAAATGGACGCCTGGGTTGAAGGCGTGCACCAGGGCGTGGTCGCGGACGTGAGTCCGAGCCAGGTCTGGGGTGAGGCAATGCTCGACGAACTGCTCGATCGCACTGAAGGCGCTCCGTTGTTGCTGGTGCTCGACGGCGTGACCGATCCGCACAACCTCGGTGCCTGCTTGCGCTCTGCCGATGCGGCGGGCGCACTGGCCGTGATTGTGCCGAAAGACAAGTCGGCTACCCTGACGCCGGTTGTGCGAAAAATCGCCTGCGGTGCTGCGGAAGTGATTCCGCTGGTTGCCGTGACCAACCTTGCGCGTACCCTGGAAAAGCTCCAGCAGCGCGGCTTGTGGGTTGTCGGTACGGCGGGGGAGGCGGAAGTCAGTCTTTATGACCAGGACCTCACCGGCCCGACCATCCTGATTATGGGCGCCGAAGGCAAGGGCATGCGTCGCCTGACCCGCGAGCATTGCGACTACCTGGTGAACCTGCCGATGGCTGGTAGCGTCAGCAGTCTCAACGTTTCGGTGGCGACGGGTGTTTGCCTGTTCGAAGCGCAGCGTCAGCGTAGCGTCAAGGCCAAGGCTGCTGCCAAGAAACCCTGATCCAGTTGCAGTCCCTGTGGGAGCGAGCTTGCTCGCGAAAGCGGAGTAACATTCAGCAAAGATGTTGAATGTCGTACCGCATTCGCGGGCAAGCCCGCTCCCACATTGGTTATGCGTCATGTTGAAAATGATTGGTGTGAACGAGCTGTTCAAATAATCACCAATTACCTTGCGCCTCTCTCGCCCCTTCTCTACAATTGCGCCCCTTGCTGTGATGGCAGGCACCAACGTGTCTAGCGTCCGCAAGTCCATAAGTGTCATTCACTCCTTGTCTGACCGCTTTTGAGCGGCAGGCTACAACCCGTAAGGAGCATTCATGCGTCATTACGAAATCATCTTTTTGGTCCACCCGGATCAAAGCGAGCAAGTCGGCGGCATGGTTGAGCGTTACACCAAGCTGATCGAAGAAGACGGCGGCAAAATCCACCGTCTGGAAGATTGGGGCCGTCGTCAACTGGCCTACGCAATCAACAATGTTCACAAGGCTCACTACGTGATGCTGAACGTTGAGTGCACTGGCAAGGCCCTGGCCGAGCTGGAAGACAACTTCCGCTACAACGATGCAGTGATCCGTAACCTGGTCATCCGTCGCGACGAAGCCGTTACCGGCCAGTCCGAGATGCTCAAGGCTGAAGAAAACCGCAGTGAGCGCCGTGAGCGTCGCGACCGTCCTGAGCACGAAGGCGCTGAAAGCGTTGACAGTGATGACAGCGACAACAGCGATAACGCTGACGAGTAATCCACGGACCTTTTAAGGAGCCTATCAAATGGCACGTTTCTTCCGTCGTCGTAAATTCTGCCGCTTCACCGCTGAAGACGTGAAAGAGATCGATTACAAAGATCTCAACACTCTGAAAGCCTACGTATCCGAGACCGGCAAAATCGTTCCAAGCCGCATCACCGGTACCAAAGCTCGTTATCAGCGTCAGCTGGCCACCGCTATCAAGCGCGCCCGCTTCCTGGCCCTGCTGGCCTACACCGACAGCCACGGCCGCTGAGACCGGGCAGTCGACACGTAGCAAAGGATTGAATGCATGCGGGCCATAGCTGAGTTCATCATGCGCGGCCGTATGCAGGCCACTCTGGTAGTGGCTGGATGCGCGGCGATGCCGTTGTTTTATTGGTTGGGTGCTGCCGCCGGATGCCTTGTGCTCCTGCGGCGCGGATTGAGGGACGCCCTGGGCGTTCTTGCTCTGGGACTGCTGCCGGCGTTGATCTGGTGGCTTTACTCCGACGACCCACGGGCACTTCTGGTGCTGCTGGGGTCTGCGAGCCTTGCGTTGGTTTTGCGCGCAAGCGAGTCCTGGAACCGCGTGCTGCTGGTCAGCATAGCGATGGGGGTGGTGTTTTCAGTGGTGTTGGGGACAGCTTTTGCTCCCCAGATCGAGATGCTGGCGCAGGCTTTGATCAAAGTCATGCCGTCGCTACTCGGTGATGTCTACCAGAAGTTGTCGGTAGACGAACAAGCGCGTTTCGCGTCCCTGATTGCACCGGTCCTGACCGGCCTGATTGCGGCGTTGTTGCAAATCGTCAGCTTGCTGAGCCTGCTTGTCGGGCGCTACTGGCAGGCGTTGTTGTACAACCCGGGCGGTTTTGGTCGCGAGTTTCGCGCCATCCGCTTCCCGCTGTTGCCGGCGATGTTGCTGCTGGCGTGCATGCTTCTTGGGCCGAACATCGGTCCACAGATGGCCATGTTGACGCCGTTGTGCAGCGTACCGCTGGTGTTCGCCGGGCTGGCCCTGATTCACGGGCTGGTGGCGCAGAAGCGACTGGCCAGGTTCTGGCTGGTGGGGTTGTACGTGACGCTGTTGCTGTTCATGCAGCTGATCTATCCGTTGCTGGTGGTCCTGGCCATCGTCGACAGCCTGATTGATTTTCGCGGTCGTCTGGCGCCGAAAGACGCCGATAACGCGAACGGTGAAGGTTAAAAGTTAAGAGGATTTTCACATGCAACTGATCCTTCTGGAAAAAGTCACCAACCTGGGCAACCTGGGTGACAAAGTGAACGTTAAGGCTGGTTACGGTCGTAACTACCTGCTGCCTTACGGCAAAGCTACCGCTGCGACCCCAGCCAACCTGGCTGCGTTCGAAGAGCGTCGCGCTGAGCTGGAAAAAGCTGCAGCAGATCGCAAAGCATCGGCTGAAAGCCGCGCTGCCCAACTGGCCGAGCTGGAAGTGACCATCACTGCCACCGCTGGCGACGAAGGCAAGCTGTTCGGTTCGATCGGTACTCACGACATCGCTGACGCTCTGACCGCCTCCGGCGTTGAAGTGCAGAAGAGCGAAGTTCGTCTGCCGAACGGCACCATCCGCAACGTAGGCGAATTCGACGTAGCCGTGCACCTGCACGCCGAAGTTGAAGCCACCGTACGCGTTGTCGTGGTAGCAGCTTAAGCAGCACTTGTCGGCTGGCACCCTCGGGTGCTTGCCGGTAACATCGGGCACGATCCTGTTTACAGGTCGTGCCCTTTGTCTTTCTGGCATCCCAGTTTTTACATTCTGATTCCAAGTGGCCATGAACGAAATCTCCGCTCCCGAGCAATACGATCTGCAAACTGCCGCGCTGAAGGTGCCGCCGCATTCCATCGAGGCCGAACAGGCCGTGCTCGGTGGTCTGATGCTGGACAACAACGCCTGGGAGCGCGTGCTCGATCAAGTCTCCGACGGTGATTTCTATCGACATGACCACCGCCTGATCTTCCGCGCGATCGCCAAACTGGCCGATCAGAACATGCCGATCGACGTCGTGACCCTGTCCGAGCAACTGGACAAGGAAGGCCAGACCTCACAGGTCGGCGGCCTCGGCTATCTCGGCGAGCTGGCGAAAAACACCCCGTCTGTCGCCAACATCAAGGCCTATGCCCAGATCGTTCGCGAACGGGCGACATTGCGTCAGTTGATCGGCATCAGCACCGAAATCGCCGACAGCGCTTTCAATCCGGAAGGCCGTACCGCGGCCGAGATTCTCGACGAAGCCGAACGCCAGATCTTCCAGATTGCCGAGGCCCGACCGAAAACCGGTGGCCCGGTGGGCGTCAACGACCTGCTGACCAAGGCCATCGACCGTATCGACACCTTGTTCAACACCGACAACGCCATCACTGGCCTGTCCACCGGCTATACCGACCTCGACGAGAAAACCAGCGGCCTGCAACCGGCCGACCTGATCATCGTTGCAGGCCGTCCGTCCATGGGTAAAACCACCTTTGCGATGAACCTGGTGGAAAACGCCGTGTTGCGCAGCGAGAAGGCTGTCCTGGTTTACTCCCTCGAGATGCCAGGCGAATCGCTGATCATGCGTATGCTGTCTTCCCTTGGCCGCATCGACCAGACCAAGGTGCGTTCCGGTCAGTTGGAAGACGACGACTGGCCGCGCCTGACTTCGGCGGTCAACCTGCTCAACGACCGCAAGTTGTTCATCGACGATACCGCTGGCATCAGCCCGTCGGAAATGCGCGCCCGGACCCGCCGTCTGGTGCGTGAACACGGCGATGTCGGCCTGATCATGATCGACTACCTGCAACTGATGCAGATTCCGGGCTCAAGCGGTGATAACCGGACCAACGAGATTTCCGAGATCTCCCGATCCCTGAAGGCCCTGGCCAAGGAATTCAACTGCCCGGTGGTGGCGCTCTCGCAGCTCAACCGTTCCCTGGAACAGCGGCCGAACAAGCGCCCGGTGAACTCCGACTTGCGGGAATCCGGAGCGATCGAGCAGGACGCCGACGTGATCATGTTCGTGTATCGCGACGAGGTGTATCACCCGGAAACCGAGCACAAGGGCATCGCCGAAATCATCATCGGCAAGCAGCGGAACGGTCCGATCGGCTTTATCCGCCTGGCCTTTATCGGTAAATACACCCGATTCGAGAACCTGGCGCCGGGTAGCTACAATTTTGATGATGACGAGTAATTTGTAGCGACTGATCGGTCCTCATCGCGAGCAAGCTCGCTCCCACAGGGATTGCATTGAACCTGTGGGAGCGAGCTTGCTCGCGATGGGGTCACCGCAAATTCCGACCGTAGTCGTCGGAATTGGTCAAAATTTGTGCTATATTCCGCGCCCGCGAAATTCAATGAAAGCCAACACCGGTTATCGACATGCAAGCAGCCAAGCCGTTATTTGACTATCCCAAGTACTGGGCCGAATGTTTCGGGCCAGCGCCGTTCCTGCCCATGAGCAGGGAGGAGATGGATCAGCTCGGCTGGGATTCCTGCGACATCATCATCGTAACCGGTGATGCGTACGTCGATCACCCGTCGTTCGGCATGGCGATCATCGGCCGGCTGCTGGAGTCCCAGGGCTTCCGCGTCGGGATCATTGCCCAGCCGAACTGGCAGTCCAAAGACGACTTCATGAAGCTCGGCGAGCCGAACCTGTTCTTCGGTGTCGCGGCCGGCAACATGGACTCGATGATCAACCGCTACACCGCGGACAAGAAAATCCGCTCCGATGACGCCTACACCCCGGGTGGCCTGGCGGGCAAGCGTCCGGACCGCGCCAGCCTGGTTTACAGCCAGCGCTGCAAGGAAGCCTACAAGCACGTGCCAATCGTGCTCGGCGGCATCGAAGCGTCCCTGCGCCGCATCGCTCACTATGACTACTGGCAGGACCGTGTGCGCAACTCGATCCTGATCGACGCCAGCGCCGACATCCTGCTTTACGGCAACGCCGAGCGGGCCATCGTTGAAGTCGCCCAGCGCCTGTCCTACGGCCACAAGATCGAAGACATCACCGACGTGCGCGGCACCGCGTTCATCCGTCGTGATACGCCGCAAGGCTGGTACGAAGTCGATTCCACGCGCATCGACCGTCCGGGCAAGATCGACAAGATCATCAACCCGTACGTCAACACACAAGACACTGCTGCCTGTGCCATCGAGCAGGAGAAGGGCCCGGTCGAGGATCCGCAGGAAGCCAAGGTCGTGCAGATCCTGGCCAGTCCGCGCATGACCCGCGACAAGACCGTGATCCGTTTGCCGTCGGTGGAAAAGGTCCGCAACGACGCGGTGCTCTACGCCCACGCCAACCGCGTGTTGCACCTGGAAACCAACCCGGGCAACGCCCGCGCCTTGGTACAGAAGCATGGCGAAGTCGACGTCTGGTTCAACCCGCCACCGATTCCGATGACCACCGAAGAAATGGACTACGTGTTCGGCATGCCTTATCAGCGCATTCCGCACCCGGCGTACGGCAAGGAAAAGATTCCGGCCTACGAGATGATTCGCTTCTCGGTGAACATCATGCGTGGCTGCTTCGGCGGCTGCACCTTCTGCTCGATCACCGAGCACGAAGGGCGGATCATCCAGAACCGTTCCCACGAGTCGATCATTCGCGAAATCGAAGAAATTCGTGACAAGGTTCCTGGTTTTACCGGCGTGATCTCCGACCTCGGTGGCCCGACCGCGAACATGTACCGCATCGCCTGCAAGAGCCCGGAAATCGAATCCGCGTGCCGCAAGCCATCGTGCGTGTTCCCCGGCATCTGCCCGAACCTGAACACCGACCACTCGGCGCTGATCCAGCTGTACCGCAGTGCCCGTGAGTTGCCGGGTGTGAAGAAGATCCTGATCGCTTCCGGCCTGCGCTATGACCTGGCAGTCGAATCGCCGGAGTACGTCAAGGAACTGGTGACCCACCACGTCGGTGGTTACCTGAAGATCGCCCCGGAACACACCGAGGAAGGTCCGCTCAACCAGATGATGAAACCGGGCATCGGCAGCTATGACAAGTTCAAGCGCATGTTCGAGAAGTACTCCAAGGAAGCGGGCAAGGAGCAGTACCTGATTCCGTACTTCATCGCCGCCCACCCGGGCACCACCGATGAAGACATGATGAACCTGGCCCTGTGGCTCAAGGGCAACGGCTTCCGTGCCGACCAGGTGCAGGCGTTCTACCCGTCGCCGATGGCCACCGCCACCGCGATGTACCACTCGGGCAAAAACCCGCTGCGCAAGGTCACCTACAAGAGTGACGCGGTGACCATCGTCAAGAGCGAAGAGCAGCGTCGTCTGCACAAGGCGTTCTTGCGTTATCACGACCCTAAAGGCTGGCCGATGCTACGCGAAGCACTGACCCGCATGGGCCGCGCCGACCTGATCGGGCCGGGCAAGAACCAGTTGATTCCTTTGCATCAGCCGTCGACTGACAGCTACCAGAGCGCCCGTCGCAAGAACTCGACGCCGGCCGGCAGCCACAAGGTTGCAGGGGAAAAGACCACCAAGATCCTGACCCAGCACACCGGCCTGCCGCCACGTGCCAGCGATGGCGGTAACCCCTGGGACAAGCGCGAACAGGCCAAGGCTGCGGCGTTTGCCCGCAACCAGCAGGCGGCCAAGGAGCGCAAGGATGCGGCCAAGGGCAAAGGCCCCAAGCCGACCCGCAAGCCGGTCGTGCCGCGCTGAGTCTCGCTTGAGCTGAACAGAACGCCAACCTTCGGGTTGGCGTTTTGCATTCCGGGCTTGAAAGGTATGTGAGGGCTGCTGGCCTCTTCGCGAGCAAGCCCGCTCCCACAGGTTTAGAGGCGTTCGCAAAATTTGTGTTCGACTCGGACACTGTGGGAGCGGGCTTGCCCGCGAAGGGGCCGGTTTTGGCGGTGACTATGCAACTGAACGCCACAAATACGTGCAACTCTTGCAATCCAATTCTCCGCCTCGCCCGATTTTGGTGCTGTACTGCCTCAGGCAACCGAAGAAAGCGCCAGCGCTGCTGGATGGCATAAGTCTTGCGCGCTTTCCCATACGCTCAAGGCTCGCAGGAGGCACGCCGTGTCGATTCATGTCGCATTGCACCACGTCACGCATTACCGCTATGACCGCGCTGTCGAGCTCGGCCCGCAGATTGTTCGCCTGCGCCCCGCTGCTCACAGCCGCACGCGGATTCTGTCCTATGCGCTGAAAGTCTCCCCCGAACAGCACTTCATCAACTGGCAGCAGGACCCCCAGGGTAATTACCTGGCGCGCTTGGTGTTTCCGGAAAAAACCGATGAATTGCGAATTGAAGTCGATCTGCTGGCAGAAATGGCGATCTTCAATCCGTTTGACTTCTTCCTTGAGCCCTACGCGGAAAAGATTCCCTTCGCCTATGCCGTGGATGAGCGCAAGGAACTGGCGCCCTATCTGGAAACCCTGCCCCTGACGCCGAAGTTCAAGGCCTATCTGGACGGCATCGACCGCACCCCGTTGCCCGCCGTGGACTTTCTCGTCGCGCTCAATCAGCGCCTGAGCGAAGACATCGACTACCTGATTCGCATGGAGCCCGGCGTACAAACGCCTGAACACACCCTCGATCAGGCTTCCGGTTCGTGCCGCGATTCCGCCTGGTTGCTGGTGCAACTGCTGCGCAATCTGGGGCTGGCAGCGCGTTTCGTGTCGGGCTACCTGATCCAGCTGACCGCCGACGTCAAAAGTCTCGACGGCCCGTCGGGCACTGAAGTGGATTTCACCGACCTGCACGCCTGGTGCGAGGTGTACCTGCCCGGCGCCGGCTGGATTGGCCTGGACGCGACATCCGGGCTGTTTGCCGGTGAAGGGCATATTCCGTTGGCCTGTAGTCCCGATCCGTCCTCTGCGGCACCGATCAGTGGCCTGGTGGAGCCGTGCAAGTGCGAATTCAGCCACGAAATGTCCGTGGAGCGGATTTGGGAGGCGCCACGGGTCACCAAGCCCTACACCGACGACCAGTGGCTGGCGATTCAGGCCCTGGGGCGGCAGATCGATGCCGACCTGCTGGAAGGCGATGTGCGCCTGACCATGGGCGGCGAACCGACCTTTGTGTCCATCGATGACCCGGACGGCGCCGAGTGGAACACCGCCGCACTGGGGCCGGATAAACGACGCTTGTCCGCCGAGTTGTTCCAGCGCATGCGCAAGCACTACGCGCCCAAGGGGCTGGTGCATTTCGGACAGGGCAAGTGGTATCCCGGCGAGCAGTTGCCGCGCTGGTCGCTCAATTGCTACTGGCGCCGTGACGGCGTGCCGATCTGGCACAACAGCGCGCTGATCGCCGACGAGCAAGAGGGCTACGGCGCCACAGGCGAACTGGCCGGACGTTTCCTGGCGAGCGTTGCCGAACGCCTGAAAATTCCGACACGTTTTGTGTTTCCGGCCTACGAAGACAATTTTTATTACCTCTGGCGCGAAGGGATGTTGCCGCAGAACGTCAGCGCCGAAGACTCACGTCTGGAAGAACCGCTGGAGCGTGCGCGTCTGCGTAAGGTCTTCAGTCAGGGTTTGGGCAAGGTGATTGGCCAGGTCCTGCCGCTGGCACGCACCACCAAGGGCGATCAGTGGCAGAGCGGCCGCTGGTATCTGCGCGATGAGCACTGCCGCCTGGTGCCGGGGGATTCGCCGCTAGGGTATCGCTTGCCGTTGGGTTCGCAACCCTGGGTGAAAGCGGCGGAGTATCCGTTCATTCATCCGCAGGACCCGAACCAGGACTTCCCGCCACTGCCCGACACGGCACAACTACAGAGCCAAAGCGCTTCTGCCGAGGTGCAAGAGCGGGCGCCAGACATCGACGAGTCCGCCGACTGGCTGACCCGCACCGCGTTCTGCGCCGAAGCCCGGGAAGGCCGGTTGTACCTGTTCATGCCGCCGCTGGAGCGGGTCGAGGATTACCTCGAACTGGTCGCCGCCATTGAGGCCACCGCGCAAGAGCTGCTGTGTCCGGTATTGCTGGAGGGCTACGAGCCGCCGAGCGATCCGCGACTGAGCAACTTCCGCATCACTCCGGACCCGGGGGTGATCGAGGTCAACGTGCAGCCGTCCGCGACCTGGGACGAATTGGTCGAGCGCACCGAGTTCCTCTATGAAGAAGCACGCCGGACCCGGCTGACCACCGAGAAATTCATGATCGACGGCCGGCACACCGGCACGGGCGGCGGTAACCATTTCGTGCTGGGTGGGGCGACACCGGGTGACTCGCCGTTTCTGCGTCGTCCGGATCTGCTGCGCAGCCTGATCAGCTACTGGCATAACCACCCGTCCTTGTCCTACCTGTTTTCCGGATTGTTCATCGGCCCGACGTCCCAGGCGCCCCGCGTCGATGAAGCGCGCAATGATGCCTTGTACGAACTGGAAATCGCGTTTGCGCAGATGCCGGAACCGGGTGAGGCATGTCCGCCATGGTTGGTGGATCGACTGTTGCGCAATCTGCTGATCGATGTGACCGGCAACACCCACCGCGCCGAATTCTGCATCGACAAACTCTATTCGCCGGACGGTGCCACCGGGCGCCTCGGATTGCTGGAGCTGCGTGCGTTCGAGATGCCGCCCCATGCGCGCATGAGCCTGGCGCAACAATTGTTGCTGCGGGCGCTGGTCGCGCGGTTCTGGCGCGAGCCCTATGCACCGCCGAAGCTGGCGCGCTGGGGCACGGAGCTGCACGATCGCTTCCTGTTGCCGCACTTCATCGAGCAAGACTTTGCCGATGTCATCGTCGACCTCAACGCCGCCGGTTATGCGGTGCGGGCCGAATGGTTCGCCGCGCATCTGGAGTTCCGTTTCCCCAAGGTTGGCGACTACGCCGTCAGTGGCATTGCGCTGGAACTGCGCCAGGCGCTCGAGCCTTGGCACGTGCTGGGCGAAGAGGGCGCCATGGGCGGTACGGTGCGTTACGTGGATTCGTCGCTGGAGCGTTTGCAGGTCAAGCTCAGCGGCCTGCCGCCCCAGCGTTATCTGCTGACCTGCAATGGCATCCCGGTGCCATTGCAATCCACGGGGCGGGTCGGCGAGTTCGTGGCCGGCGTGCGTTTTCGTGCCTGGCAACCGGCCAACTGCCTGCAACCGACCATCCCGGTCCACGCGCCCCTGGTGTTCGACTTGCTCGATACCTGGATGCAGCGTTCGCTGGGCGGCTGCCAGTATCACGTCGCCCACCCGGGCGGACGCAATTACGACAGCTTGCCGGTCAATGCCAACGAGGCCGAAAGTCGGCGTATGGCGCGTTTCTTCCGCATCGGACACACGCCGGGAAAACTTCCTCTCCCGATTCTGGAAATTAACGACGAGCTGCCGATGACACTCGATTTGCGACGTTTCTAAACCGTACGCGACGCTCGGATTTTTCGTATATCCGGGTGTCACGAGCCTGCGTTAGTCTGACCGTTCATTGCTGTCTGCCGAGCTTTCCATGCCTGACCTGCTAGACCGCTACCCGCTGACGGCGGGCACCTATCACGAACTGCTCGACGACAGTGGCGCCGTGCGCCCGCACTGGCGCCGGCTGTTCGAGCAGTTGCAACGCAGCACGCCGGCGCAATTGGTGCAGCGTCAGGCCCTGCTGACCCGGCAAATCCAGGAAAACGGTGTCACCTACAACGTCTATGCCGACCCCAAGGGCGCTGACCGGCCATGGGAACTGGACCTGCTGCCGCATATCATTGCCGCCGATGAGTGGGAGCGCCTGGCGGCCGGCATCGCGCAACGGGCCAGGTTGCTCAATGCCGTGCTGGCTGACCTTTACGGTCCGCAACGGCTGATTGCCGAAGGTCTGCTGCCCGCCGAGCTGGTGTTCGGTCACAACAATTTCCTTTGGCCCTGTCAGGGCATCAGCCCGCCTGACGGGGCCTTCCTGCATTTGTATGCCGTGGATCTGGCGCGCACGCCCGATGGCCGCTGGTGGGTCACGGCGGACCGTACCCAGGCGCCGTCGGGCGCCGGGTATGCGCTGGAAAACCGTACCATCGTGTCCCGGGCGTTTCCCGAGCTGTACCGCGACTTGAAAGTGCAGCACCTGGCCGGGTTCTTCCGCACCTTGCAGGAAACCCTGGCCCGTCAGGCCCCGAGTGCCGAGGACGCGCCGTTGGTGGTGCTGCTGACACCAGGGCGATTCAACGAAAGCTATTTTGAACATCTGTATCTGGCCCGGCAGCTCGGTTATCCGTTGGTAGAGGGCGGTGACCTGACGGTGCGCGATGCCACGGTCTACCTGAAGACCCTGAGTGGTCTGCGTCGGGTGCACGCGATCATGCGTCGGCTCGATGACGATTTCTGCGACCCGCTGGAGTTGCGCACCGATTCGGCCCTCGGCGTGCCGGGCCTGCTCGAAGCCGTGCGGCAGGGGCGGGTGCTGGTGGCCAACGCTCTGGGCAGCGGTGTGCTGGAGTCGCCCGGTTTGTTGGGTTTCCTGCCGAAGATCAATCAATTCCTGTTTGGCGAAGAACTGATCCTGCCGTCCATCGCCACCTGGTGGTGCGGTGAAGCGCCGGTGTTGGCCCAAGCCCTGGAAAAGCTGCCGGAACTGCTGATCAAACCGGCGTTTCCGTCCCAGAGCTTTGCACCGGTATTTGGCCGTGATTTGAGTGAAAAGCAGCGCCAGGAACTCGCCGAGCGCATGCAGGCACGGCCTTACGCTTATGTGGCGCAAGAACTCGCGCAATTGTCCCAGGCACCGATCTGGCAAGCCGAAGACGGTCAGCTGCAACCCCGCGCCATCGGCATGCGCGTATATGCGGTGGCCAGCCGCGAGGGTTATCGGGTGTTGCCCGGTGGCTTGACCCGGGTCGCCGCCGACGCCGATGCCGAAGTGGTGTCGATGCAGCGCGGTGGCGCCAGCAAAGACACCTGGGTGCTGGGCGATCGTGCGCCCAGCGGCGAACAATGGAAGGCCCAACGCAACATCGGCGTGCATGATCTGGTGCGGCGCGATCCGTATCTGCCATCGCGGGTGGTGGAAAACCTGTTCTGGTTTGGCCGCTACTGCGAACGTTGCGATGACAGTGCCCGTTTGCTGCGCATCATGCTGGCGCGCTATGTCGACGGCGACGACCCGCAAGCCTTGCAGGCCGCAGTCGATCTCGGCGAGCGGCTGATGCTGCTGCCCGATGAGGGCGAGTTGCCGGAACGCCTGTTGGCGGCGCTGCTCGGCGACGACTGGCCGTTCAGCCTGCGTTCCAACCTGCAACGCTTGCAGTGGGCTGCTTCGCAGGTACGCGGCAAGCTCTCGCGGGAAAACTGGCAGGCACTGGTGGAGTTACAGCGCGAAGCCATGGAGCTGGAAACCGAAGAGCCGGATTTCGGTGAGTTGCTGGATTTCCTTAACCGTTTGGTGATGTCCCTGGCGGCGCTGTCCGGCTTTGCCCTGGACGACATGACCCGGGACGAAGGCTGGCGTTTCCTGATGATTGGCCGGCGGATCGAGCGCCTGCAATTTCTCAGCGGCAGTCTGGCGGCGTTCCTGCGGGGCGCCGGGGCTTTCGATCAGGCCGGGCTGGAATGGTTGCTGGAACTGGGCAACAGCAGCATCACCTACCGTTCTCGATACCTGGCGGTGGCGCAACTGATCCCGGTGCTCGACCTTCTGTTGCTCGACGAGCAGAACCCTCACGCCGTGTTGTTCCAGTTGAAACTGGTGAACCGCACCCTCAAACGTCTCAACGATGACTTTGGTGGGCCGCGCGAAGCAGCGCTGCCGCAATTGGTCGAACGTCTGGCGCGATTCGATCTGGGCTGCCTGGAAAACCCGCTGTTCGGCGACGCGAGTGTTCGCGCCGCCATCGAGGGGTTGGCCGCGCTGCTGCAAGAGATTGCCGATGTCAGCGGGCAAGTTTCCGATCGCCTGGCGCTGCGGCACTTCGCCCATGTCGACGATGTCAGCCAGCGCACGGTGTCCGTCTGATGAGCGCCCACTACCAGATTTTCCACGACACCCATTATCACTACGACAGCCCGGTGTCCCTGGCCCAGCAACTGGCGCATTTGTGGCCGCGGCCTTGTGCCTGGCAGCGTTGCACCGACCGGCAATTGCAGATCAGTCCGCAGCCGACCTCCCGCCGCGATGAACTGGATGTATTCGGCAACCCGCTGACACGGCTGGCGTTCGAGCGTCCCCACGATGAATTGCTGGTCAACGCCAGCCTCACGATCGAAGTGTTGCCCCGGCCTGTGCTGGATTTCAGTCGGTCTCCGGCGTGGGAGAACACTCGAAGCGCGTTGACCTACAGCAGCCAGCCGTTGTCGCCTGAAATGCTCGAAGCCTGCCGATACCGGTTTGAATCGCCATATGTGCATTTGAAGAGAAACTTCGTCGAATTTTCTGAGAGCTGCTTCCCGGCGGGTCGACCGCTGCTGCTCGGCGTGCAGGCGCTGATGGAGAAAATCTTCAGCGAGTTCACCTTCGATGCCGAAGCGACCCAAGTGGCGACGCCACTGGTGGAGGTGCTGGAGCGCCGGCGCGGGGTCTGCCAGGACTTTGCTCACCTGATGCTCGCTTGCGTGCGTTCCCGTGGATTGGCCGCGCGGTACATCAGCGGCTACTTGCTGACCCAGCCACCGCCGGGGCAGCCACGGCTGATCGGTGCTGATGCGTCCCACGCCTGGGTTTCGGTGTTTTGCCCGGTGCTGGGGTGGGTGGATTTCGACCCGACCAACAATGTGCAACCGGCTCTGGAGCACATCACCCTGGCCTGGGGCCGGGACTTTTCCGATGTGTCGCCGTTGCGGGGGGTGATTCTGGGAGGAGGGAACCACGACCCGGAAGTGCGCGTCACCGTGATGCCGCTGGATTAACAACGATCAACCCTGTAGGAGCGAGCTTGCTCGCGATGGACGTCAACGATGACGCGTCCTGTCTGGAAAAACGCGCTGTCTTCGAATTTTTCGCGAGCAAGCTCGCTCCTACAGGGGGCGCAGTCATTTCAGGTAGGGTATTTCAGATTGGCCTGTGAGGGTCGGCAGCAAAGCTGCCAACCCTGGACACAGATCCGGTGGGCCAGATCAGATCAACCGGCCCGGAGGTTCTCAGGCGTCGGGCGCCGAGTCTTTCGGTGCATCAACATCGTCTTCTGCCGCCACTTCACCCTCAGGGTTCAGTGCCGCTTCTTCAGCTGAAGCTTTCTTGCGCTGAAGCTTTTCCTCTTTCTTCTGCTCCTTGGCCAAGTCTCTCTGACGTTTGGCGAAGGAATAATTAGGTTTGGCCATGGGCGATCCTCTGGGGTCGAAGGTGAGGTTGAGCGGCGCATATTCTGCCCTGTATCGGTGCCAAGCCGTTAGCTGGGTTTTTGCTCGGCCCATTTTGGCGCTACGGACGGTTTCCAGGCATCCAGTGCATCGAGCAGGGTTTGCGGCGATTCGCTCACTTGCAGCATGTCACGGTGCTGCCCGCGAACGAAGCCTTCGCCGACGATGTGATCGAGAAAAGACGTCAATTTGCTGTAGAAACCGTTCACTTCCAGCAAACCCAGCGGTTTGCCGTGGTAGCCGAGCTGGCCCCAGGTCCAGACTTCGAACAGTTCTTCCAGGGTGCCAAGGCCACCGGGCAGCGCGATAAAGGCATCGCTGAGCTCGGCCATCCGGGCCTTGCGCGCGTGCATGCCATCGACGACTTCCAGGCGAGTCAGGCCACTGTGGCCGATTTCCTTGTCCTTGAGGCTTTGCGGAATGATGCCGATCACCTCACCGCCGGCCGCCAGGGCCGCATCGGCGACGATTCCCATCAGGCCCACGGCGCCACCGCCATACACCAGGGTCAGCTTGCGCTCGGCCAATGCCTGGCCCAAGGCCATAGCCGCTTCACGATAAGCCGGGTTGGTGCCGGTGCTGGCACCACAAAATACACAAACAGATGCTAAAGACATGCTTTGCTCCATGGTCGATCAGAGCCACAGAGTAAAGGCAGGCGCACGGCACTCCAAGGGCTAGACTTCGAGTTCTGGAGTTTCGTACGTACCGCTGGCGCCGCAGGCATAGGCGGCGAGCAAGCTGCACAATAAGCTGTTGATCGACATGACAGACGCTCCATTTGAAGGGGACGGTCTGATGATAGGGCCGGGCCAGACGCTTGGCCGGTAGATTGTTTCCATCGGTGTCATAGCCTGAAAGTTGTATACAATTTTTGATTCAAGTCATATGAACTTGCGAAATTTTCAGGCAGTCTTCTGTCCATTCGCGATTTCGTTAACCCTGCCTTGGAGATTCACCATGTTTGCCAAACTTGTTGCGGTATCCCTGTTGACACTGGCCAGCAGCCAATTGATGGCTGCCGAGTGCAAGACGACCATCGACTCCACCGATCAAATGGCCTTCAGCACCAAGGCCATTGAAATCGACAAAAGCTGCAAAACCTTCACCGTCGAGCTGACTCACTCCGGCAGCCTGCCGAAAAACGTCATGGGCCATAACTTTGTGCTGAGCAAAGAAGCTGACATGCAGCCAATCGCCACCGACGGCCTGAGCGCCGGCATCGACAAGAATTACCTGAAAGAAGGTGATGCGCGCGTGATTGCCCACACCAAGATCATCGGCTCCAAGGAAACCGATTCGGTGACCTTCGATGTGTCCAAGCTGGATGCCGCTGAAAAGTACGGTTTCTTCTGCTCGTTCCCGGGCCACATCTCGATGATGAAAGGCACCGTGACCCTGAAGTAAACCGACGTACCGCGTCATCGTTCTTCGCGGGCAAGCCCGCTCCCACAGGGACACCACCGTACCTGTGGGAGCGGGCTTGGTCCGGGCGGCGTTCCGACGAAGGGGCCGGACGCCTCAACAAATGCTCCCGCCAAGAAAAAGCCCGCTGAAGCTCAACACTTCAGCGGGCTTTTTCATTCAATCATCAATCACGGCGCATACGGCATCACACGCTTGTGATGGGTCTTGTTGTACGTGTCGCAAATGATCTTGAACGCTTCCTCGCGCACCGGATTGCCGTGCAGGAACGCATCGATCTCGGCGTAGGTCACGCCGTGGGAGGCTTCGTCCGGTTTGCCGGGTGACAGGTCTTCCAGGTCGGCGGTCGGGACTTTCTCCACCAGCGACTCCGGTGCGCCGAAGCTGCGGGCGATGGCGCGGACCTGGTTTTTCACCAAGCCGCTCAGTGGCGCCAGGTCGCAGGCGCCGTCACCGAACTTGGTGAAGAAACCCATCACTGCTTCCGCCGCATGGTCGGTGCCGATCACCAGGCCATGGGCCGCGCCAGCGATGGTGTACTGCGCCACCATGCGCATCCGCGCCTTGGTATTGCCGAGTACGAAATCCACCGACACCGCATGCTTGCCTTCGAACGCAGCCACTTCATTGGCCAGGGCCTTGACCGCCGGACCGATGTTTACGGTGTGGCGCTCGTCCGGTTTGATGAAGTCCACCGACGCCTGGGCGTCGTGCTCGTCGAACTGGGTTTCGTACGGCAGGCGCACGGCGATGAATTTATAGGCGGCATCGCCTGTGCGCTGGCGCAGTTCGCGGACGGCACGTTGGGCCAGCAGGCCGGCGGTCAGTGAGTCGACGCCGCCGCTGATGCCCAACACCAGGGTTTTCAGCCCGGAATTGACCAGGCAGTCCTGAACAAAGGCAATCCGCCGGGCGACTTCGGCCTCAAGGGCGGCTTCGTCGGCGAATGGCGGCTGGACCTTGAGCTGTTCAGCAATCTCACGCTGTACGGCTTGCATGAATTCACTCCTTGCTTGATGTACTTGAAAGGGCGGCAGGTACTTGGAAAACGTGTCGCAAGTACGCGACGAAATTCGGGTCTTTGCAGTGCGTCTTGCCAGGCTCGTCGGAGATCTTCGCCACCGGCTGGCCGTTGCAGGCGGCCATTTTAAGCACGATGCTCATCGGTTCGACACCCGGAATATCACAGGTCAGGTTGGTGCCGATGCCGAAGCTGACATTGATACGACCGCGCAGCGCCCGGAATATCTCCAGGGCCTTGGGCAGGGTCAGGCTGTCGGAGAAGGTCAGTGTCTTGCTCATCGGGTCGATGCCGAGCTTGTGATAGTGGGCGATGGCTTTTTCCGCCCAGATCACCGGATCGCCCGAGTCGTGGCGCAAACCGTCGAAAAGCTTGGCGAAAAACAGATCGAAATCGCCGAGGAAGGCATCAATGGTGATGCAATCGGTCAGGGCAATCCCCAGCAGGCCACGGTATTCGCGGACCCAGCAATCGAGTGCGGCAATCTGGCTGTCGATCAGCCGCGGGCCGAGTTGCTGGTGCGCCATGATCCACTCGTGGGCCATGGTGCCCAAGGGTTTCATGTCCAGCTCCCGGGACAGGTGCACGTTGCTGGTACCGACAAAGCGTCCGGGGAAATCGTGCTTGAGCACATTCACCACTTCTTCCTGCACTCGGTAGGAAAAACGACGGCGGGTGCCGAAATCGGCCACCTGCAATTCGGACAATTCATCGCTGCTGGCGTTGGCGCTCAGCCAGTCGAACTTGCGGTAGAGCTGTTCACGGGCCTGCCCCAGCACGACTTCGCGGTAGCGATAGCGATTGCGCACCTCGCTGACCAGCGCCAGCAGCGGCACTTCGAACAGGATCACATGCAGCCAGGGGCCCCGCAGACGGATGAACAGCTCACCGTTTTCGATGCCGGTGTGGATGTAGCGCAGGTTGAAGCGAAACAAGCCGAGAAAACGCAAAAAATCCGGCTTCAGGAAGCTGATGCGTTCCAGAAAGCTCAATTGGTCGGCGCTCAGGCTCAGTTCGGCCAGGCGCTCGATCTGGAAGCGGATTTCCGCCAGGTACGGGCGCAAGTCCTCCCTGTTACGGCAACGAAACTCCCATTCGACTTCGACGTTCGGGTAATTGTGCAGCACCGCCTGCATCATCGTCAGTTTGTAGAAGTCGGTGTCGAGCAGGTTCTGCACGATGCGATCGGCAAACACACTCTCGCTCATAACGGGAATCTCCAGCGTTGCAGCGGTATTGATCAGTGGCGCTAGTGGCGCATATCAGGGACAAGGATTACCAGCAGTTTTTTAGCCGCAGCAAATCCCCCTGTGGGAGCGGGCTTGCTCGCGAAGGCGTCAGACCAGTCAGCATTTATTTTGAATGTGCTGGCCTCTTCGCGAGCAAGCCCGCTCCCACACATTCAGCGTGCAACCCTAGATTTGCGATATCTCGGGGCTATCGATCTGCTCCAGCATCCACTTCACAAAATCCCGCACCTTGGGCACTTCCGCCGAATGCTCCGGGTACGCAAGGTAATAGGCGTCGGTGCTGGGCATTGCATGCTGCCAGGGAATGACCAGCTTGCCGTCGGCCAGTTCTTCTTCCACCAGAAAGCGGGGTAACAGCGCCACGCCGCAGCCGACCTGGGCGGCGCGGATGCACATATAAAAGGTTTCGAAACGCGGGCCGTGGTAGCTGTGCTCGGTGTGGTAGCCCTGGTGGTCGAACCAGTCATGCCAGGCCTGGGGGCGGGAAGCGTTTTGCAGCAGGACCAGGTCGGTCAGTTGCGTCGGGTCGGTGAACGGCGTGTCCGGCAGGCTACCCGGGGCGCACACCGGCACCAGTTCCTCGCCGAACAGCTTCAGGCATTCGGTACCGGGCCGTGAGCCCTGGCCGAAGTAGAACGCCAGGTCGCTGCGACCTTGCAGCAGATCGTCGGCTTCCTGCTCACTGCACAGGTCCAGATGGATCGACGGGTGCCGCAAGCGCCAGCCTTTCAGGCGGGGCACCAGCCAGCGCGCGCCGAAGGTCGGAGGCGTGGAAACCCGCAGGACTTCTGTTTCGCCACCGTAGGAACGCAGGTAATGGGTCGACATCTCGACCTGTGTGAGAATTTTTCGCACCTCAACCAGGTACAGATCACCGGCCGGCGTCATCTGCAGGCGTCGGCGCACCCGGCGAAACAGCAGGTGCTGCAACAGCTCTTCGAGTTGCGCGACCTGTTTGCTCACGGCACTTTGGGTCAGGTTCAGCTCTTCGGCGGCCCGGGTGAAGCTCAAGTGCCGGGTAACGGCTTCGAAGCACTGCAACGCAGCGATCGATGGCAAGTAGCGTTTATTCAGCATGGGCGGTCCTTGATTCTTGTTTCTTTATTGCCAGCAATGCACAGCATGAATAAACGGAATGATATCTCTCTTAAAGGTCGTTTGTTGAGTAACCTCCGGGCAGCTAAAACTACAGGTCTGATCAGTCGTGAATTTCCGGCTGCACATGTTCTGTCTTTTGCTTGAGGAGTGACCCATGGTTGCCGCATTGCTTGATCGTCTAGGTGTGAACCCGGCCCTGTACCAGAACGGCAAAGTGCCGGTGCATTCGCCAATCGATGGCAGCAAGATTGCCACTGTGAACTGGGAAGGCGCCGCTGAAGTCGAGCAGCACATCAGTCGCGCAGATCATGCGTTCGAACTGTGGCGCAAGGTTCCGGCACCGCGCCGTGGTGAACTGGTGCGGCAATTTGGCGAGGTGCTGCGCGAATACAAGGCCGACCTCGGCGAACTGGTGTCCTGGGAAGCCGGCAAGATCACCCAGGAAGGCCTGGGTGAAGTTCAGGAAATGATCGACATCTGCGACTTCGCCGTCGGTCTGTCCCGTCAGCTGTACGGCTTGACCATCGCCTCCGAGCGTCCTGGCCACCATATGCGTGAAACCTGGCATCCGCTGGGCGTCGTCGGCGTGATCAGTGCGTTCAACTTCCCGGTGGCCGTCTGGGCCTGGAACACCACGCTGGCGCTGGTCTGCGGTAACCCGGTGGTGTGGAAACCGTCGGAAAAGACCCCGCTCACCGCACTGGCCTGCCAGGCGTTGTTCGATCGCGTCGTGAAAAACTTCAGCGATGCACCTGCGCACCTGTGCCAGGTGGTTATCGGCGGTCGCGATGCTGGCGAAGCGCTGGTGGATGACCCGCGCGTGGCGCTGATCAGCGCCACTGGCAGCACCCGCATGGGCCGCGAAGTGGCACCGAAAGTGGCCGCGCGCTTTGCCCGCAGTATTCTCGAACTGGGTGGCAACAACGCGATGATCCTCGGCCCAAGCGCCGACCTGGACATGGCCGTTCGCGCAATCCTGTTCAGCGCCGTCGGCACCGCCGGTCAGCGCTGCACCACCCTGCGTCGCTTGATCGCGCATGAATCGGTGAAAGAAGAAATCGTTACCCGCCTGAAAGCCGCGTACTCGAAAGTGCGTATCGGCCATCCGCTGGAAGGCAACCTGGTCGGCCCGCTGATCGACAAGCAAAGCTTCGAGAACATGCAGGATGCTCTGGAGCAGGCGTTGAGCGAAGGCGGCAAAGTCTTCGGCGGCAAGCGTCAGTTGGAAGACCAGTTCCCGAACGCTTACTACGTGTCGCCAGCCATCGTCGAAATGCCGGAGCAGAGCGATGTGGTTTGCCACGAAACCTTCGCCCCGATCCTGTACGTGGTCGGCTACACCGACTTCCAGGAAGCGCTGCGCCTGAACAACGCCGTGCCACAAGGCCTGTCCTCGTGCATCTTCACCACTGACGTGCGCGAAGCCGAGCAGTTCATGTCGGCGGTGGGCAGCGACTGCGGCATCGCCAACGTCAACATCGGCCCGAGCGGCGCGGAAATCGGTGGTGCGTTCGGTGGCGAGAAAGAAACCGGCGGTGGTCGTGAGTCCGGCTCCGATGCATGGCGCGGCTACATGCGCCGCCAGACCAACACCGTGAACTACTCGCTGGAGTTGCCGTTGGCTCAAGGGATCACCTTCGACTGATAGGTGCCTTCCTGTAGGAGCGAGCTTGCTCGCGATGGGCGTTAACGATAACGCGTGTTTGCTGGATGAACGCGTTGCCTGACATTCTTTCGCCAGCAAGCTCGCTCCTACAGTGATTTGTGTGTTGGTTGGGTTTCTGTTGGAGTCTGGCAATGCCGTTACGCGATGAGTGTCTGTGGGAAAAACTGACGCCGCAAAGGCCGGACAATTCGGCCCTCAAGGGTGAGGTCACGGTGGATGTCTGCGTCATCGGCGCCGGGTTTACCGGGTTGTCGGCGGCGGTGCATCTGCTGGAGCAAGGCAAGACAGTTTGTGTGCTGGAGGCCCATCGTGCCGGCCATGGTGGTTCGGGGCGCAACGTCGGGTTGGTCAATGCCGGGATGTGGATTCCCCCGGACGAGATCGAAGCCGGGTTCGGCAAGGAGGTCGGCAGCCAGCTCAACCGCATGCTGGGTGCGGCGCCGTCCCTGGTGTTCAGCCTTGTGGACAAGTACAACATCGATTGCCAGTTGCGCCGCGAAGGCACGCTGCACATGGCGCACAACGCCCGTGGCGAAGCCGACTTGCGCAGTCGTGAAGAACAATGGAAACGCCGTGGGGCGCCGGTGGAGTTGTTGACCGGCCAGGCCTGCGAACAAGCGACGGGTACCCAAAAGATCGCCGCCGCGTTGCTCGATCGCCGTGCCGGTACGCTCAACCCGATGGCCTACACCACGGGGCTGGCCAAAGCGGCCATCGGCCTGGGCGGTCAACTGTTCGATCATTCCCCGGTCACCCGACTCGAACGCCAGGGCCAGCGCTGGTCAGTGCAAACCGCCCAGGGTTCGGTCATGGCCGAGAAAGTGGTGATTGCCTCAAATGCCTACACCGAAGGCGACTGGACGGAGCTGCGGCGCAATTTCTTCCCCGGTTATTACTATCAAGTGGCCTCGGTCCCGCTGACCGAAGAGGCTGCGCAGCAAATTCTCCCCGGCGGCCAGGGTTCCTGGGACACCCGCCAGGTCCTGAGCAGCATTCGTCGGGATAAAGACGGACGCCTGCTGCTGGGCAGTCTCGGCAATGGCAATCAGAAACCGGCCTGGTTTCTCAAGGCCTGGGCTGACCGGGTGCAGCAACATTATTTCCCGTACCTCAAACCGGTGGAGTGGGAGTGCACCTGGACCGGTTGCATCGCCTTCACCCCCGATCATTTGATGCGCCTGTTCGAACCGGCGCCCGGTTTGGTGGCAGTCACCGGTTACAACGGCCGGGGCGTGACCACGGGAACGGTGGTCGGCAAGGCCTTTGCCGATTACCTGTGTAACGGAAATCCTCAAGCACTACCGATTCCTTTTGCGCCCATGCAGCCATTGGCCGGGGTGGGGTTGCGCAGCTGTCTGTATGAGGCGGGATTCTCGCTGTATCACGCAGGCCAGTGCCTGCGGATCGTGATTTGAATGTTGATTTTTGCGGTGGGAAGCGGCGCTTTTTTGATCTGCAGCTAGCCTGTAGTGGTGCGGGTTGTAGCAGTCCCGCACCAGCAGTGTGCACTTCGGTGACGCACGTTGTTACAGGCTGGTTGCACGTCGTTTAAAGCCGCGGTTGCAATGATGGCGCAGGCGGGTTGCGCCTCAAAAAAATAATGGTTTTACCTTCCGCGGTTTAGACGGTTGCACGCCCAATGAAAATGGGCCCGAAACAGTCGAAATAACAAGAAAGCAGCGACTTTTTTCAGAATAAAAAACCGATGGCACGGCCCTTGCTCTGAGCAATCATTGAAGTTGCAGTGCCAATTAAAAAAACCATGGAGCACCACCTCATGTCCCAGACGTTTTACAAGAAAGGCTTTCTGGCCCTCGCAGTGGCAACTGCGTTGGGTGTTTCTGCGTTTGCTCAGGCTGACATCAAGATCGGCGTAGCGGGACCAATGACAGGCGCCAACGCGGCATTTGGCGAACAGTACATGAAGGGTGCACAAGCGGCGGCCGATGCGGTCAACGCAGCTGGCGGGGTTAACGGGGAAAAAATCGTACTGGTCAAGGGCGATGACGCCTGCGAACCGAAACAGGCTGTGACGGTCGCCAAGGACCTGACCGAAAAGAAAGTCGTTGGTGTGGTAGGTCACTTCTGCTCCTCGTCGACTATCCCTGCCTCCGAGATCTACGACGAAGCCGGCATCATCACGATCACCCCAGGCTCCACCAACCCCAAGGTGACCGAGCGTGGCCTGAGTGCCATGTTCCGCATGTGCGGGCGTGACGACCAGCAAGGTATCGTGGCTGGCGACTATGTCGTCGACGTGCTCAAGGGCAAGAAAGTCGCCGTACTGCACGACAAGGACACCTACGGTCAGGGCCTGGCGGACGCCACCAAGGCTCAGCTGGAAAAACGCGGCGTGAAGCCGGTGCTGTACGAGGGGCTGACCCGCGGCGAGAAAGACTTCAGCGCCGTCGTCACCAAGATCCGTGCGGCCGGTGCCGACGTGGTCTACTTCGGCGGTTTGCACCCGGAAGCCGGTCCACTGGTTCGGCAACTGCGTGAACAGGGCCTCAAAGACGTCAAGTTCATGTCCGATGACGGCATCGTGACTGACGAACTGGTGACCACTGCCGGTGGCCCGCAGAACGTTGATGGCGTATTGATGACCTTCGGTGCCGACCCACGCCTGCTGCCAGACAGCAAGACCGTGGTGGACGCCTTCCGCAAGGCCGGTACCGAACCTGAAGGCTACACCCTGTACGCCTACGCTTCGGTCCAGACCCTGGCTGCAGCTTTCAACGGCGCCAAGTCCAACAAGGGTGAAGACGCTGCCAAGTGGCTCAAGGCTAATCCGGTCAAGACCGTCATGGGCGAGAAGACCTGGGACAGCAAGGGCGACCTGAAAGTCTCCGACTACGTGGTTTACCAGTGGGACAAGGACGGCAAATACCACCAGCTGGAAAAACAGAAGTAAGGGCTGACTCGATCGGCTGAATCCACTGATCCCCTGTAGGAGCGAGCACGCTCGCGAAAAACGTCAACGATAACGCGTGCTTGCTGGTTCAACGCGTTGTCCTCAGGTTCTTCGCGAGCAAGCTCGCTCCTACAGGGGGGCGGTGGTGGCCTGTCTGATCGTGGTTGTCATTGCTCCGACGTATATCTGTATTTTCCTTAGAAGAACCGCACAGCCACATGTGCAGGTTCTCATTGCGTGAGATTGCGTTATGGATGGTATTTTCCTGCAGCAACTGGTCAACGGCCTGACCCTCGGGTCGGTCTATGGCCTGATCGCCATCGGCTACACAATGGTCTATGGCATCATCGGCATGATCAACTTCGCCCACGGCGAGGTTTACATGATTTCCGCTTACCTCGCGGCAATCAGTCTGGCTCTGCTGGCATACTTCGGTATTGAATCCTTCCCCCTGTTGATGCTCGGCACGCTGATCTTCACCATCGTCGTCACGGCGGTGTATGGCTGGGTCATCGAGCGTGTTGCCTACAAACCCCTGCGTAACTCCACCCGACTGGCACCGCTGATCAGCGCCATCGGGATTTCGCTGATCCTGCAAAACTATGCACAGATCGCCCAGGGTGCCCGCCAACAAGGCGTTCCGACACTGCTGACCGGTGCATGGCGAGTAGAGGTCGGGTCCGGCTTCGTCCAGCTCACTTACACCAAGATCTTCATTCTGGTCGCAGCGTTTGTCGGGATGGGCCTGCTGACCTATGTCATCAAGTACACCAAGCTCGGCCGCATGTGCCGCGCGACTCAGCAAGACCGCAAGATGGCCTCGATCCTGGGGATCAACACCGACCGCATCATTTCCTACGTGTTCATCATTGGTGCAGCCATGGCGGCCCTGGCCGGCGTGCTGATCACCATGAACTACGGCACGTTCGACTTCTACGCAGGCTTCGTCATCGGCATCAAGGCGTTCACCGCCGCGGTGCTCGGCGGGATCGGCTCGCTGCCTGGTGCCATGCTCGGCGGGATCATCCTCGGCATCTCCGAGTCGCTGTTCTCGGGTCTGGTCAACTCGGACTACAAAGACGTCTTCAGCTTCTCGCTGCTGGTTCTCGTTCTGGTCTTTCGGCCCCAGGGCCTGCTCGGCCGTCCTCTTGTGTCGAAGGTGTAAGCGATGTCTTCAACCACTCATAAAATCGATCTCAAAAAAAGCCTGGTTGACGCGGTTCTTGCCGGCCTCGTGGCCCTGATTGTGTTCGGCCCGATTGTCGGCATCGTCCTCGATGGCTATGGCTTCAACCTGGAAGCGACCCGGGTGGCCTGGATTGTCGCTATCGTCATGGCCGGTCGTTTTGCCTTGAGCCTGTTCCTGCAAACCCCAAAGGGCCTGAAAATTCTCGAAGGCTTTGAAAGTACCGGCTCCGGGGTTCATGTACTGGCGCCTGATTACAAATCCCGGTTGCGCTGGATCATCCCGCTGATGATTGTCATCGCCGTGGTGTTCCCGTTTTTCTCCAACGCCTACCTGCTGGGCGTGGTCATCCTCGGGCTGATCTACGTATTGCTGGGACTGGGTTTGAACATTGTGGTAGGCCTGGCCGGCCTGCTCGACCTGGGTTACGTGGCGTTCTACGCCATCGGCGCCTACGGTCTGGCGCTCGGTTATCAGTACCTGGGGCTGGGTTTCTGGACGGTGTTGCCACTGGCGGCGATCACGGCCGGTCTGGCCGGTTGCATCCTCGGTTTCCCGGTGCTGCGCCTGCACGGTGACTACCTGGCGATCGTGACCCTGGGCTTCGGTGAAATCATTCGGTTGATCCTCAATAACTGGCTGACCCTGACCGGCGGCCCGAATGGAATGGCAGCGCCGTTGCCAACCTTCTTCGGCATCGAGTTCGGAAAAAGGGCGAAAGAGGGCGGGGTGCCGTTCCATGAGTTCTTCGGCATCGCCTACAACCCTGACGTGAAGTACTACTTCATCTACGCCGTGTTGTTCATGGTGGTCCTGGCCGTGCTGCACATTAAGCACCGCCTGACCCGCATGCCGGTCGGCCGGGCCTGGGAAGCCCTGCGCGAAGACGAAATCGCCTGTCGTTCAATGGGGCTGAACCACGTGCTGGTCAAGCTCTCGGCATTCACCATTGGTGCGTCGACTGCCGGGCTGGCCGGGGTGTTCTTCGCCACTTACCAGGGCTTCGTCAACCCGACCTCGTTCACTTTCTTCGAGTCGGCGCTGATCCTTGCCATCGTGGTACTCGGCGGCATGGGCTCGACCATAGGTGTCGTAATTGCAGCCTTCGTGCTGACCGTGGCTCCGGAACTGCTGCGTGGCTTCGCCGAATACCGCGTGCTGCTGTTCGGCATCCTGATGGTGTTGATGATGATCTGGCGACCGCGCGGCCTGATTCGGATCAGCCGTACCGGTGTGACCCCGCGTAAAGGAGTAGCGCCATGAGCGAAGTCGTACTCAGTGTCGAAAAGCTGATGATGCACTTCGGCGGCATCAAGGCGTTGAACGATGTCAGCCTGAAAGTCCACCGCAATTCGATCTTCGCCCTGATCGGCCCTAACGGCGCCGGCAAGACCACGGTGTTCAACTGCCTGACCGGGTTCTACAAGGCCTCCGGCGGCAAGATCGAACTCAATGTGCGTGGTCAGCAGACCAACGTCATCAAGTTGCTGGGCGAATCGTTCAAGCCAACCGATTTCGTCTCGCCTAAATCCTTCGCCAGTCGGCTGTTCTACAAGGCGTTCGGCGGCACCCACCTGGTGAACCGTGCCGGGCTGGCGCGGACCTTCCAGAACATTCGCCTGTTCAAGGAAATGTCGGTGCTGGAAAACCTGCTGGTGGCCCAACACATGTGGGTCAACCGCAGCATGCTGGCCGGCATCCTCAACACCAAAGGCTACCGCAAGGCCGAAAGCGATGCGCTGGACCACGCGTTCTACTGGCTGGAAGTGGTGGACCTGGTGGATTGCGCCAACCGTCTGGCCGGTGAGCTGTCCTACGGCCAGCAACGCCGCCTGGAAATCGCCAGGGCCATGTGCACCCGTCCGCAGATCATCTGCCTCGACGAACCGGCTGCAGGTCTCAACCCTCAGGAAACCGAAGCGCTGAGCGCGATGATCCGGCTGCTGCGCGACGAGCACGATCTGACCGTGGTGCTGATCGAACACGACATGGGCATGGTTATGAGTATCTCCGACCACATCGTGGTGCTGGACCACGGCATCGTCATCGCCGAGGGCGGGCCCGATGCGATTCGTAACGATCCGAAAGTGATTGCGGCCTACCTGGGCGCCGATGAAGAGGAAGTGGTGCTATGAGCCAACCCATCCTCGAACTCAAGGAACTGGATGTGTTTTACGGGCCGATCCAGGCCCTGAAGAAAGTCTCGCTGCACATCAAGGAAGGAGAAACCGTCAGCCTGATCGGCTCCAACGGTGCCGGCAAGTCGACCCTGCTGATGTCGATTTTCGGCCAGCCAAGGGCGGCGGACGGGCAGATCCTTTATCAGGGCGTGGACATTACCCACAAGTCGTCCCACTACATCGCCTCCAACGGCATCGCGCAATCGCCGGAAGGGCGGCGGGTGTTCCCGGACATGACAGTCGAAGAAAACCTGCTGATGGGCACCATCCCTATCGGTGACAAGTACGCTAAGGAGGACATGCAACGCATGTTCGAGCTGTTCCCGCGGCTCGAAGAGCGGCGTACCCAGCGGGCGATGACCATGTCCGGTGGCGAGCAGCAGATGCTCGCTATCGCCCGGGCCCTGATGAGCCGGCCCAAGTTGTTACTGCTGGATGAGCCAAGCCTGGGCCTGGCACCGATTGTGGTGAAGCAGATCTTCGCCACGTTGCGGGAACTGGCCAAGACCGGCATGACTATCTTCCTGGTGGAACAGAACGCCAACCACGCCCTGCGTTTGTCGGACCGGGCGTACGTGATGGTCAACGGCGAAATCCGCATGACCGGTACCGGCAAGGAGTTGTTGGTCAACGAGGATGTGCGTAACGCCTATCTCGGCGGGCACTGAGTTTCAGTGGTTACACACAAGCCCCGGCGCGCAATCGCCGGGGCTTTTTACATCACCCAAACACCACCAATTCCCCTGTAGGAGCGAGCTTGCTCGCGATAAACCCGAGAACGCTGCAGGGTGTCTGGCTTCCCGCGTTATCGTTCACGACCATCGCGAGCAAGCTCGCTCCTACAGGGATCGCAGGAAATTGTGGAAAACAATATTCCCAAGCTCCCGAAGCGCGACATAAAGCCGCTGCAAATAGTTGTTTTGTCACGGTTTTGACTTGTCCCCGTTTGCTGTGGAGCCGGCTGTGAATAACGTGGGAGTAGCTGGCTGAAGGCCTTTGAAAACGTGGCTTGCAGAGGTGTGGTTGTTTTTTGATCAGGTGTTTTTGCGCAACTCTCAGGCTGCTTTGTCAACCTTTTTGTTCGTGATGAAGCTGGGTGGATTCAGCGTGGACAAGCCTGTGGATAAGTCTGTGATTAAACTCTGGAAAGACCCGGCTGAAGGCCGTAGTTACTGGCTTGGCGCCATCGCTGGTTTGACCCGTCAGTCATGAAAATGGCCAAGGGCTACACAGCAGGTGGTTGAGGGTCAAGCAAAAAAGTTTTGAATCCCCGCGCAAAGCCTTGTGGATAGCGGCTTGCAGCTTTTTCACTTGCCCCCAAAGACTGTGGACCGGCCTGTGGATAACGTGCGCGCACATGGCTGCAGGCCACGATGGTCAAGGGCTTGCCGGGATTGAGTGTTTTTTGAACAGTTTGAACGGTGGTTGCCGCTGTGATCAAGGCCGGGCATGCTGCCTGCTGATTTTCTATTCCAATGGCTGGCGATCAGCCGAAGCAAGGAGAACACGATGTCCAACACCCTGTTTATTACCGGCGCGACCTCCGGTTTTGGTGAAGCCTGTGCCCGTCGTTTTGCCGACGCAGGCTGGAAACTGGTGCTGACAGGCCGTCGTGAAGAGCGCCTCAATGCGCTGTGCGCCGAGCTGTCGAAGCAGACCGAAGTCCATGGCCTGGTGCTCGATGTGCGTGATCGCAAGGCCATGGAAGAGGCGATTGCCAATCTGCCGCCATCCTTCGCAAAACTGCGCGGGTTGATCAACAACGCCGGCCTGGCCCTGGGTGTCGATCCGGCACCCAAGTGCGACCTGGACGATTGGGACACCATGGTCGATACCAACGTCAAAGGCCTGATGTACAGCACCCGCCTGCTGTTGCCACGCCTGATCGCCCATGGTCGCGGCGCCGGTATCGTCAACCTGGGGTCTATCGCCGGTAACTATCCTTACCCGGGCAGCCACGTGTATGGCGCGACCAAGGCATTCGTCAAACAATTCTCCCTGAACCTGCGTTGCGACCTGCAAGGCACGGGCGTGCGCGTCAGCAACATCGAGCCGGGCCTGTGCGAGAGCGAGTTCTCGCTGGTGCGTTTTGCCGGTGACCAGGAGCGTTACAACGCCACTTACGCAGGCGCCGAGCCGATCCAGCCGCAAGACATTGCCGAGACCATTTTCTGGGTCCTCAATGCGCCTGCGCACATCAACATCAACAGCCTGGAGCTGATGCCGGTGAGCCAGACCTGGGCCGGGTTTTCTATCGAGCGTAAGTCTTAAGACCGTGTAACGGTCAATCGCGAGCAAGCTCGCTCCCACATGGAAATGCGATCAACTGTGGGAGCGAGCTTGCTCGCGATGAGGCCGGAATAGACACAACAGGACATCAGCTAGACTCCTCCCTCAAGCAACCCGCCGCACCCGGCGGTCTAGAGGTATTAGAGGAGATCCAGTGAGTAATCGAGGCGAGCAGTCGCTGCTCAAGCAATCGACCTTCCTGATGCTCGCCGTGACATTCGCCGGGATCATCACCGGTTTTGTTTCGGGCGCACAATCCATCCTGTTCGACGGCTTCTTTTCGTTAATCGCGGCCTTCATCAAGGTCCTGATGCTGATCACCGCCCGGTTGATCGCCAAGGAAAGCAATCAGCGCTTCCAGTTCGGCTCCTGGCACCTGGAGCCCATGGTGCTGGTGATCGAAGGCAGTTTCATATTCCTGGTTGCCGTTTATGCCTTTCTCAACGGCGTGTTCGGCATCATCAGTGGAGGCCGCGAGGTCGAGCTTGGTCTGGTGATCCTCTACGCAGCGGTGTTTACCGTTGTTGAACTGATTTATTTTTTCTACGTCCGCCATCGCAATCGCACACTCAAATCATCGCTGATCCAGTTCGACAACATCAGTTGGCTGGTGGACGCGATGCTGTCGGCGGGACTGCTGGTGAGTTTCCTGATTGCGCTGCTGCTCAAGACCCAGGGTTACGACAAGTGGGCGGTGTATGTCGACCCGATGATCCTGATTCTGCTGGCCTTGGGCATGCTTCCTCCGGCGTTCAAAATCCTCGGACCGGCATTGCGCGATGTGTTGGGGATTGTCCCGGATCAACTGGACGACAAGGTTCGCCAGGTGATGGACGAGGCCAAGGTCGAGCATGGTTTCGACGACTACATTTCCTACGTGCAGAAGCACGGTCGGGCGTGTTTCATTGAGATTCACATCGTATTGCCGAAGGATTACTGGCTCGACGGAGTAGGGCAACTGGACAGTTTGCGGGAGGAAATTTCCGCGAAGCTCGGTAAGCCGGATGCAGCGCGATGGCTGACCATCAGCTTTACCGGGGATCGCAAGTGGACTGAGTGACAGGTAGGTGACCTCTCTGAGGTCAATCGCGAGTAGGCTCGCTCCCACATGGAAATGCGATCAACTGTGGGAGCGAGCCTGCTCGCGATAGCAGCCAAACAGTCAGCCGAGATATTCCGCCAACCCGCGATAACAGGTCGCCAGGTGATAAGGCGTGGTCGACGGCATGTCGCGGCGGCTGACTTCACCGTGCTCATCACGGCACTCAAACCAGCCGCCAGCATGCAGTGAGCGCTGCTGCAATGCCTGCAACTGGCGCAGTACATCCGCTTCGCTGTCCGGGCGCAGCGTCAAGGCGCGCAGGTACTCGGCCTGGGCCCAGATACGCTGCGTGGCGTCCCGGACGCCGCCGTCCGGTTCGAGGTCGAGCATGGCCCGCACCGCGCCAGTCTGTTGATCGACGCCCAATTGCTCGGTGAAGGCAAAAGCACGTTGCAGCGAACCATGCAGTTTCGAGTTACGCAGCAGAGCGGATGACTCGAGCAAGTAATACCACTCGAACTGATGCCCCGGTTCAAACCAGTTATCCACAGACCCCAGCGGCTTTTCCATCAACACGCCGTGCTGCGGGTCGATAAAACGCACGTGCATGGCTGTGCATAACTCGATGAGCGCGTGCTGCACATCGAGGTCTTCACGCACCGACAATGTGGCGAGAAATGCTTCGGCCAGGTGCATCAGCGGGTTTTGCAAAGGGCCGCTGTCCAGCGATGCCCAGTCGCGCTCGAGGGTGGCTTCGTACAGGCCGTCGCCCGTGGCGAAACGCTGGGCGAGCACTTCCAGCGAGGCATTGAGTACCGACTCCACCAGCGGCTCGCGGACCTTGTCCCAGTAATGGGCGCAGGCGAACAGAATGAAGGCGTGGGTGTAGAGGTCCTTGCGCTGATCCAGCGGCGCCCCTTGTGCATCGACGCTGTAGAACCAGCCACCGTGCTCGGCATCGTGGAAGTGGCGCTGCAATGAGCGGAACAACGCGGCGGCACGCTCTTCGGCGCCCGGCACCTGACCGATCAGGCTGGCAAACAGATACAACTGCCGCGCGCAGGCCATGGCCCGGTAACGTTGCGGTGGCAGCGGTTGGTGTTCGGCATCCAGCGCCTCATAGGGCAACGCCATGTCGGCGTTCCAGCCCGGGCCTTGCCAGAGCGGCACGATGACGTTCAGGAAGTGCTGTTGCACCGAGGCGAACAGGGCGGTCAATTCAGGCTGAGAGGCGGAGCGGGAAACAGGCGGCATTGGCTGGCGTCGTCACGGCAGGGGCGATTGCGCGACATGTTAGCAGAGAGGCCGGCCGGAGCGATGCGGTGTCTGTCAGGCCGCCATCGCGGGCAAGCCCGCTCCCACATGGACTCGCGGTGTACATGCGATCGTAACCACACCACAAAAACCTGTGGGAGCGGGCTTGCCCGCGAAGAGGCCGGTTCAGGCGCTAGAGAATCAACCCGCCAGCAACCACACCCCGGTCGCCGCCGAAGCTGCGCCCGCCAGTCGAACCAGCGGTGCCGCCTGCGGCAAGGTCCGCACCAGCGCATAACCCGCCGCGTGCAACACCGCCGTCGCTGCGACAAAGCCTGCGGCATAGGTCCATGGACTCGACATGTCCGGCAGTTCCAGCCCATGTGCGACACCATGAAACAGCGCAAACAACGCCGTTGCACCCACCGCCATCACCAGCGGTGGACGCACTGCCAGAGCAACCGCCAGCCCCAAAGCCAATACGGAAGCGGCAATCCCGCTTTCCAGTGCAGGCAGGTTCATTCCTTCAAAGCCCAGCATCCCGCCGATCAACAGGGTGCCAACGAAGGTGCAAGGCAGTGCCCAGCGTGCGGCACCTTGTTGTTGCGCGGCCCACAGGCCGACCGCGAGCATCGCCAGCAAGTGGTCGAGGCCGCCAAGCGGATGGCTGATACCGGCGATCAAGCCATTGTCGCCATGCCCCGGATGGGCGAAGGCGAGGGCTGGCGTCAGCAGCAGGGCCAGGGCGCCGAGAATGCGTTTGAGTGTCATGGATAAGCTTCCTTGTTCAAGTTGTGATCAGGCCGCGGTCAGCAAGCCCTGGCGTTCGATGAAGGCGATGATCTCTTCCAGACCCTGGCCGGTTTTCTGGTTGCTGAAGACAAATGGCTTGCCGTTGCGCATGCGCTGGGTGTCGCTGTTCATCATCTCCAGCGAGGCACCGACCAGCGGCGCCAGGTCGATCTTGTTGATTACCAGCAGGTCGGATTTGCAGATCCCCGGCCCACCCTTGCGTGGCAGCTTGTCGCCGGCCGAGACGTCGATCACGTAGATCGTCAGGTCGGACAGTTCCGGGCTGAAGGTCGCGGAGAGGTTGTCGCCACCGGACTCCACGAGAATCAGGTC
The DNA here is from genome assembly GCF_059492225.1 of Pseudomonas sp. Pseusp10. Taxonomy (NCBI): domain Bacteria; kingdom Pseudomonadati; phylum Pseudomonadota; class Gammaproteobacteria; order Pseudomonadales; family Pseudomonadaceae; genus Pseudomonas; species Pseudomonas sp. Pseusp10. Next base: position 1,217,432 of record NZ_CP168528.1, read on the forward strand.
CAGCCCCGGAAAACGTCGATTGAGTTGATCCACGGCTTCAAGGTTGATCGAAGCGTCTTCGCGGATCGCCGTGTGCGGGCAGCCGCCGGTTTCCACGCCAATGATGCGTTCCGGCGCCAGGGCTTCGTTGCGCACCAGAAAGTCGGCGTCTTCGCGGGTATAGATGTCGTTGGTCACCACGGCCAGGTTGTAGCGCTCGCGCAGGGCCAGGCACAGGGCCAGGGTCAGGGCGGTTTTGCCAGAGCCGACCGGGCCGCCGATGCCGACGCGCAGGGGTTGTGTGTTCATGTGATTCTCCAAAATAACAGGCCCTAGGAACGGAACAGACGGCTGTATTGGCGCTCGTGGGCCATACACGCCAGGGACAGGCCGAAAGCGGCGCTGCCGTAATGATCGGGATGGATGTGGCTGGCGTTCTGCTGGGCCTGCTGCAACAGCGGCAACAATTCGCTGGTCAGGCGCTGGGCGGCCTGCTGGCCCAGGGGCAGGGTTTTCATCAGCACTGCCAATTGGTTTTCCAGCCAGCTCCAGAGCCACGCGGCCAGGGCGTCCTGTGGGCTGATCTGCCAGGCGCGGGCGGCCAAGGCCCAACCCAGGGCCAGATGTGGCTCGCTGCGTTGCTCGAGGAAGGCGCGGGCGGGGATGTCGAGTTCCGGCAAGCCATTGAGCAATTGCTGCAACGAGTAGCCCATCTGTCGGCTCTCCTGGTGCAGCTCGCGGGTTTCGCGACTGGCGCGGTGTTCCTCGCAGCGTTGCAGCAATTCGCTCCAGTTGTCCTCACTGGCGGCCACGCAATGGGCGAGCAGCAAGGGTGCTTCGAAGCGTGCCAGGTTCAGCAGCATCTGATCGCTGATCCAGCGTCGGGCGCTGGCGGGATCGTTTACCCGGCCGTTATCCACAGCCATCTCCAGCCCTTGGGAGTAGCTGTAGCCGCCAATCGGCAATTGCGGACTGGCCAGGCGCAGCAGCGCCCAGGCCGGGTTCATGTGCGTACGCCGAACTGATGCAGTTTCGGCGCGTAGTTGAAGTCTTCATCACCGTGGCGCGAATGATGATGGCCGCCGCCATAGGCGCCATGTTCCGGCTGGAACGGCGCTTCGATGTTCGAGGCAATGGCACCGAGCTGCTCGAGCATGGCCTTGAGCACGTAATCGTCGAGCAGGCGCAACCAGCCGTCGCCGACTTGCAGGGCGACATGGCGGTTGCCCAGGTGATAGGCCGCGCGGGTCAGTTCGAAGGCATTGGCGCAGGTGACGTGCAGCAATTGTTCGGGGCGGGCGCAGACACGCACGACTCGCCCGTCTTCGGCCTGCAGGCATTCACCATCATGCAATGGCGGCTGGCCGCGCTCCAAAAACAACCCGACGTCTTCGCCATCGGCACTGAAACAGCGCAAACGGCTTTTGCTGCGGGCTTCGAACGTCAGGTGCAGTTCGGCGGCCCAAACGGGTTGAGGGTCGATTCTGCGATGAATCACCAGCATCGGAAGGCTTCCAGCAATGGACAATGCTCAGGTTAGAGCAAGGGGCTTGCCAATCGACTCGATGCGTAGGAAATGCCTGACGGAGACGTAGGATAGGTATCGATGGAGTAAGTTTTTTGGTTGAAGTTGGTGCGTTGTTTTTTTACTGCGCACCAATTTAAGGCGGATTTGATTTTTGTAGGAGCGAGCCTGCTCGCGATAGCGGTTTGCCTGTTACATGAATGTTGAATGTGTCGACGCCATCGCGAGCAGGCTCGCTCCTACAAGGTTCAGGGGCAGTCTGTAGGATATGGCATTACTCAGTACTGCCAAGCCCTTGCCAATGCTTGAGACCGATAAAGATGAAGCGCAGTTGCTGGGTGATCTTGGCCTGGGGTGTCAGGTGTTCAGGCAAGGCTTCGGCTGGTGGGTCGATGATGTCCGGCAGGGTGGCGAACACGCTTTTGACGATCAGATCGGCCATGACGCTCAGGTCGGCGATATCCAGATGCTGCAGTTTCGGCATCAGTGACAAATCCGCCGCCAGGTCCGAACTGATGTCTTCACGCAAACGGCCGATGGCCTTGCGCACCGGCAGCGAGCCACCGTACTGCTCGCGGGCGAGAAACAGGAACTGCGAACGGTTGGCGCTGACCACGTCGAGAAAGATCCTCACCGAGGCATCGATAATGCCGCCCATCACGAATTCGTTGTGCCGCACCAGGCGAATGGTTTCGCGGAATGTCTGGCCGACTTCGCTGACCAGCACCAGGCCCAGTTCATCCATATCGGCAAAATGACGGTAGAAACCGGTCGGTACGATCCCGGCGGTTTTCGCTACTTCACGCAGGCTCAGGCTGCCGAATCCTCGGCCGCCATCCATCAGGCGCCGGGCAGCGTCCATCAGGGCGATACGGGTTTGTTGTTTCTGTTCGGCGCGGGGCAGCATCGCAAGGGCGTTTTCTGGACAGGGACGCGGCGCACTCTAGCAAATCGGCTTTGCCGGCGTCGAACGACTGTATGGGGGATCACGCGGGGAAGTGCGGCATCTATCAAGCGGACCGCTGAAAAGTCAAAAGCCCAATCCGGGGATTGGGCTTTTTTTCAAGGCGGCCATGGGGCTTAGCTCACGGCGCTGTTGCGTTCGATTACACGGTCACCACCGCCTTCAGCGAGGGTCTGGCCTTGTGGAGTGCGATCCGAACCGCCTTCAGCGAGGGTCTGGCCCTGTGGGGTGCGATCGGTACCGTCAGCGGCGAGGGTCTGGCCCTGTGGGGTGCGATCGGTACCGTCAGCGGCGAGGGTCTGGCCCTGTGGGGTGCGATCGGTACCGTCAGCAGCGAGGGTCTGGCCTTGTGGGGTGCGATCGGTACCGTCAGCAGCGAGGGTCTGGCCTTGTGGGGTGCGATCCGAACCGTCAGCAGCCAGGGTTTGGCCTTGTGGAGTGCGGTCCGAGCCATCCTGAGTGATTAGGCCTTTTTCTTTCAGGCGATCGTTACCGCCTTCGGCGAGGGTCTGGCCTTGTGGAGTACGCTCGGAACCATCAGCGGCGACGGTCTGGCTGAACACCGAGCGGCTGTCTTTCACTTGTGGTGTAGCCTGGTCAGCGGCAGGCAGGGCAAATGCAGTGCTGGCCAGCATCGAGAGGGTAAGGCTAAGCAGTAATTGGCGTTTCATGATTATTTTTGCTCCTTGGGAGTGCGAATAAGTGGGTACGAGAGCAATGCTACTCTCGATAAGTCGATATGAAAGTTCATAAATGCAATGGTAATAATCAACGGAATTGATTGTTTGCTGCAGGCGCTCTAGAACGGGCATTTCCGGCGATCGGTTTTGCACTGAAGTGGGTATTTTCGACCCATCCGTGACGTGCAAAAGTGCGGGGGCGGTAACGCTGATCGACTGGTCGGTCAGTATTGGACTGGGCGAATTCGGCGAAATCGGTCTTTCGGTTAAACCTGCCGGGTTTTTATCAGTCGTAGATTTCATGACGGGCCGCTTCCGGCTCGCCGTTTCACCTGTGCGTCGCAGTCGGGGCGCTCAGTCGTATCAGGAGCCCTGTGCAATGACGCGCACTCAAAAAACGTTTGTCTGGACCCTTTCCACCTTCCTTACCTTGTTACTGGTGCTGGTGCTGATCATCGTGTTCTTCGACTGGAACCGGATCAAACCGCCACTCAACGCCAAAGTTTCCGAAGAACTGCACCGCGCTTTTGCCATCAACGGCAATCTGTCGGTGGTCTGGCAGCCCGAGCCCGATGAAAGCGGATGGCGCGCCTGGGTGCCGTGGCCCCACGTGGTGGCCGAGGACCTCAGCCTGGGCAATCCGGACTGGTCAAAACAACCGCAGATGGTCACCCTCAAGCGTGTCGAATTGCGTATTTCACCCTTGGCCTTGCTGGCGCAGCGGGTGGTGATCCCGCGTATCGATCTCACCGAGCCGAATGCCCAGCTGCAACGCCTGGCTGACGGGCGCGCCAACTGGACGTTCAAGTTCGACCCCAAAGACCCGAACGCCGAGCCTTCCAGCTGGGTGGTGGATATCGGCGCGATTGGCTTCGACAAGGGCCGCGTCACCCTCGACGACCAGAACCTGAAGACTCAACTCGACGTACTGATCGATCCATTGGGCAAACCGGTTCCGTTCAGCGATATCGTCGGCGACAAAGCGGCGAAAGCCGCGCAGGAAAAGGGCTCGTCCCCCCAGGATTATGCGTTCGCCCTCAAGGTCAACGGCGAGTACCACGGCCAGAAACTCGCGGGCCAGGGCAAGATTGGCGGGCTATTGGCGCTGCAGGACGCGGCGCGGCCGTTTCCGCTTCAGGCACAGGTGAAGATCGCCGATTCCAGCGTCGAACTGGCCGGCACCCTGACCGATCCGCTGAATCTCGGCGCCCTGGACCTGCGCCTGAAACTGGCCGGCACCAGCCTGGGCAGCCTCTACCCGCTGACCGGCGTGACCCTGCCGGACACGCCGCCCTATGCCACCGACGGCCACCTGATCGCCAAGCTGCACGAGACGGGTGGCGCGGTGTTCCGCTATGAAGAGTTCAACGGCCAGATCGGCGAAAGTGACATCCATGGCAATCTGACTTACGTGGCCAGCCAGCCACGGCCAAAACTCAGCGGCTCGCTGCTGTCCAATCAATTGCTGTTCGCTGACCTGGCCCCGTTGATCGGCGCCGACTCCAATGCCAAACAGAAGGCCCGTGGCGGCGACAGTAAACAACCGGCGGACAAAGTGCTGCCGGTCGAAGAGTTCAAGACCGATCGCTGGCGCGACATGGACGCCGATGTCGAGTTCACCGGCAAACGCATCATGCACAGTGAAAAACTGCCATTCAACGACCTCTATACCCATCTGGTGCTCACCGATGGCGTGCTCAGCCTCGAGCCTCTGCGCTTCGGCGTGGCCGGCGGCAAACTGGATGCGCAAATTCGCCTGAACGGCCACACCGATCCACTGGAAGGCCAGGCCAGGCTCACTGCGCGAGGCTTCAAGCTCAAGCAGTTGTTTCCTGGCTTTGAACCGATGAAAACCAGTTTCGGCGAACTCAACGGCGATGCTGATATCAACGGCCGCGGCAACTCGGTGGCCAAGCTGCTGGGCAGTGCCAATGGCAATCTGAAAATGCTGATCAATGATGGCGCCATCAGTCGCGAATTGATGGAGCTGGCGGGGCTGAACGTCGGCAACTATGTGGTCGGCAAGATCTTTGGCGACAAGGAAGTGAAGATCAACTGCGCGGCCGCCGACTTCGGTATCCAGTCCGGCCTGGCGAGTACCCGCTTGTTTGTGTTCGACACCGAGAACGCCGTCGTCTACATCGACGGCACCGCGAACATGGCGACTGAACAGCTGGACCTGACCATCACCCCGGAATCCAAGGGCTGGCGCCTGATTTCATTGCGCTCGCCACTGTATGTGCGCGGCAAGTTCATCAAGCCCGATGCCGGGGTCAAGGCCGTGCCGTTGATGCTGCGCGGAGCCGGGATGGTAGCGCTGGGCGTGATCGCCGCCCCGGCGGCAGGGTTGCTGGCACTGGTGGCGCCAAGCGGCGGTGAGGCGAACCAGTGCGCGCCATTGCTGGAGCAAATGAAGGCGGGCAAGGTGCCTGTCACCGTCAAGCCGGGCAAATGATCGAGTGCCTGCAAAACCGCCATCGTCGGATCGCCGCCCGGAGCAAGCTCGCTCCCACAGGGGATCTGTGTATGCAGGACCAATGTGGGAGCGAGCTTGCTCGCGATGGCGACTTGGCAGCCGCAACCATTCTCACGCCAGAGCATGTCCCGACGCCAACGCCTCTTCGCTTAACCACGCAAAAAACGCCCGAACCGGTGGATGACGTTCGCGTCCCGGCACGCACAGTGCGCTGTAGCCGGCGCCATCGACCTGGATTTCCCCCCGGTACGGCAACAACAGACCACTGGCTACGCTTTCCGACACCAGAATATTGCTTGCCAACACCAGGCCTTGCCCGGCAATCGCCGCTTGCAGGGCGTAATGCTCTTCGTCGTATTCGCGCACGGCGGGCCGGCCGCTCAGCCAGGTTTCGCCGGAGCGAGCGCACCAGGCCTCCCAGCCGTGGGCATAGAGTTTGGAGTTGTGCCAGCGCACGCTGATCAGCGTCGGGGCGCGACTCGACGCCAAGGCCACTTGTTCGGGCGAGCCATAGACACCGAAGGACTCATCGAACAGGCACTGGCCGTACAGGTTGGGGTAATCGTCGAGGCTGTAGCGCAGCACCAGATCGACACTGGCGTCCTGATGCAGATCGATGACTTCGCAGTGGGTATCGAGGCGCACGTTGATGTTCGGGTGTCGGGCGTAGAAACGTCCCAGCCGTGGCACCAGCCACAGGGCGGCGAAGGCAGCGGTGGTGGAGACCGTCAGGTTGGCGCTGCTGCGTTGCGGGCGCAGGGTATCGACACTTTGCGCGACTTCCAGAAAAGCCCCGTGCAGGCTCTGGAACAGCCGTTCGCCGCATTCGGTCAGGCGCACCTGGCGTGGCAGGCGCTTGAACAATGGCACGCCGAGCCAGCTCTCCAGGGAGCGGATCTGATGGGACACCGCCGTCGGGGTGACGGACAGTTCCTCGGCGGCAGCCTTGAAGCTCAACAGGCGTGAGGCGGATTCAAAGGCCCGCAGGGCGGTCAACGGCAACGAGGCAAACATTGAATACTCCATGGATGAAATGGATTCATCCTGACTGATTTTTGCTCATTTGAAGAGGAGCAGCTACGAGCCTCAAGCCACAAGCCGTTTGAGTTTAGTCCTTGAGGAGGTTCAGATGAGTAAAATTCTTGCCGTTCATGCCAGCCCCCGTGGTGATCGCTCGCATTCGCGCCGTTTGGCCGAAGTGTTTCTGACGGCCTGGCAGGCCCGTCATCCACACGCGCAACTGACCCGACGCGAAGTAGGGCGGGCGCTGATACCGCCGGTCAACGAGGCATTCGTGGCCGCCGCGTTTTACCCCGAGCCCGCCGCCCGGCCACTGTCGATGCAGGCCGATCTGGCGCTCAGCGACGAACTGGTCGGCGAACTGCTTGGGCACGATGTGTTGCTGATCTCCACGCCGATGCACAACTTCAGCGTACCGAGCGGGCTCAAGGCCTGGATCGATCAGATCGTGCGCGTCGGGGTGACCTTTGATCACACCCTGGACAACGGCGTGGCCCAGTACCAACCGTTGGTGCAGGGAAAAAAAGCCCTGATCATCACCAGCCGTGGCGGCTTCGGTTTTGGCCCGGGAGGTGAGCTGGAAGCCATGAACCATGCCGACACGCTACTGCGCACGGTGCTCGGATTCATCGGCATCACGGACGTCACCGTGGTGGCTGCCGAGGGCGAAGAGTCCGCCGAGCGGACCTTTGAACTCTCTGCCGCCGAGGCTGAGCGGCGCTTGTTGGCGCTGGCCGGGGAGTTCTAGATGGCCTGGCTGTTTCTGCTGATCGCCGCCGGGTTCGAAGTCACCTTCGCCATGGGCATGAAATACGCCGAGGGCTTCACCCGGCTCTGGCCTTCGCTGATCACTGTAGTGGCCGCTGTGGGCGGGATCTACTTCCTGACCCTGGCCATGCGCGAGTTGCCGGTGAGCATCGCCTACCCGATCTGGACCGCCATCGGTTCGCTGGGCACGGTGTTTCTCGGCTTCGCGCTGCTGGGTGAAAGCCTGAGCGTGATCAAACTGGTCTCGGTCGGGCTGATCGTGGCGGGCGTGGCGGGGTTGAAGTAGGGCGGATGACATAGACTTGTCGTTGAGTTGTCATCTTCGCAGGCGTAGCTTGGCGGATGTCTTGCCTCCCGCCTTGCGTCACCGCCTGACCACAAGGATGTTCGCCCATGTCGCAAGGTTCTGCCCCGCGCTACCCGCTGGTGTTGGTCCCGGGAATGCTCGGGTTCATCCGCCTGGTGTTTTATCCGTACTGGTACGGGATCGTCGAGGTGTTGCGCCATGGTGGTGCGGTGGTGTTTGCCGTGCAGGTCTCGCCGCTGAATTCGAACGAAGTGCGCGGCGAGCAACTGCTGGCACGCATCGACGAAATCCTGCAGGAAACCGGGGCCGACAAGGTCAACCTGATCGGCCACAGTCAAGGATCATTGACCGCCCGCTACGCAGCTGCCAAGCGTCCGGATCTCGTGGCATCGGTGACCTCGGTGGCGGGGCCGAATCATGGTTCGGAGCTTGCCGATTACCTGCACAAGCATTATCCCCATGACAGCGTCCGTGGTCGCCTGCTCTGCTTTTTACTGCGGATGGTCTGCGCGCTGATGGGGTTGCTGGATACCGGTTACCGCGGACCGAAGCTGCCGGTGGATATCCATGCGTCCCATCACTCCCTCACCAGCGCGGGCGTGGCGCTGTTCAACCGGCGTTATCCACAGGGTTTGCCCGAAATCTGGGGCGGTCACGGACCGGAAGAGGTCAACGGCGTGCGCTATTACTCCTGGTCCGGCACCTTGCAGCCGGGCATTACCGATCGCGGGCGCAATCTGCTGGACGGCACCAACCGCAGTTGCCGACTGTTCGCCAAGACCTTCGTCCGCGAAGCCGGGCATTGCGACGGCATGGTCGGGCGCTACAGCTCGCACCTGGGGACGGTGATTGGCGATGAGTATCCGCTGGATCACTTCGATATCGTCAATCAGTCGCTGGGGCTGGTCGGCAAGGGGGCCGAGCCGATCCGGTTGTTTGTCGAGCATGCGGCGCGGCTAAGCACGGCTGGACTTTAGACCGCGTTATCGTTCATCGCGGGCAAGCCCGCTCCCACATGGGAATGCATTCCAAATGTGGGAGCGAGCTTGCTCGCGATGGCGTCAGATCAGGCAACACTGACCTTACGCCCCAACACCGTCGTCCAACGCTCGGAAACAATCACCCCACCCAGCGTCAACACACCACCTACCAAGTGATACATCGCCAACTGCTCATGCAACACCACCGCTGCAATCAATGCGGTGATCAACGGCAGCAAATTGAAAAACTGCGTGGTACGGCTCGGCCCCAAACGCACCACGGCCTGCATCCACGCCAGCGGCGCGACCATCGAAGCCAGCAGGCAGGCGTACAGCACCAGCGGAATGTTCTGCAGGGTCGGGCCGACTTTCGGTGAGGCGAGGAACAGCGGAAACAGCACCACCACGGCCACCAGCACCTGCAAATACAGGAGCACCAGCGGCGGCAGTTTCAACTGCCATTTTTTCAACAGGGTGCTGTAGACCGCGTAGGCCAGGGTGGCGACCAGCATCATCGCGTCGCCCAGGTTGACCCCGTGCTCCAGCAATGAACCAAGGCTGCCGGACGACACCACCACCAGAACACCGGCGAACGACAGCACCGCGCCGGCCAGGGCACCCATGGTCAGGCGCTGGCCGAGGCTGATGATCGCCATGGCGAGCGACATCAGTGGCATCAGCGACAGGATGATGCCCATGTTGGTGGCCGAGGTCAGGCTTGCGGCGAAGTACGCCAGGCTTTGATAGACCGCCATGCCCAGTACCCCGAGGACAAAGATCTTGCCCAGTTTCGGGCGGATCAGCGGCCAATGGGCGAGCACCGGTTTGAGCATGAAGGGCGTGAACAGCAATCCGGCCAGCAGCCAGCGGTAGAAACCGATCTCGGCGGGGAAAATCGCCCCGGCCGACATTTTGGTGATCACGGTGTTGCCGGCCCAGATGAAAATGGCCAGCAAGGGATAAGCGTATTGCATTGGAAAAAACCAGAACGTTAATGAAGTGCAATTATCCGCTTGTCTGGATGCAAGCCTATACTTCGATCCGGACAACCCGCCCCTGATGACAGACAGCATGAGCAATAAACACATCGACCTGCTGGATTTCAGCGAACTGCCGTCGGCGGTGTATTTCCGCTACGCCGATTTCGACGCCCACGAATACGCGGCCCCCCATCGACATCCCTGGGGGACGCTGGAATATGCAGCCCACGGCGTGCTGCACATGGACGTCGAGGGAAGCCGCTTCATGTCGCCGCCGCAATACGCGGTGTGGGTGCCGCCACAGATCGAGCACAGTTTCTATAGCCACCAACCGGTCAACTACCGCGCCGTGTGCCTGGCGCCCAAGGTGTGCGCCGATCTGCCGTCGCGAGCCTGTACCCTGGCCATCAGCGACATCCTCAAGGCGATCCTCAAGGACTTCGCCGCCCGGGACGTGAAGATCCCCGAGCAGGCCGCCGACCAGCGCCTGGCCCAGGTATTGGTGGATCAACTGCAACAGGCCCCGGTACACGAATGCTACCTGCCCTACGCCAGCAGCCCCGGATTGCTGGGGATTCTGGAAGCGTTACAGGCCGATCCGGGGGATAACCAGCCACTGGCGGAATGGGCCGCACGCATCCATGTCAGCGAGCGCACCCTGGCGCGGCAGTTCGTGCGGGAGCTGGGCATGAGTTTCGGTGAGTGGCGCCAGCGCCTGCGTTTTCTGGCAGCGATCGAAGCATTGGATAGCCAGCGCAGCATTCAAGAGATCGCCTTCGACATGGGCTACAGCACCGGCTCGGCGTTTATCGCGATGTTCCAGCGCCAGGCCGGGTGTACACCGGAGCAGTACCGACGCAGCCATCTGGAGAACAGGAAGGTGTAACAGGGGTTGTCTACACTCCAGTACGAGGCCGCACCCCTCGGTGTGGCGACCAGGAGAAAACTCCATGAAGATGTTGCGTGTCCCTTTGTTGATGATCGGTTTGCTGCTCTGCTCCCAAGGCTTCGCCGCCACAGCCCAACAGAACAAGATGACCACCTGCAATGCCGACGCTACCGCTAAAAGCCTCAAGGGCGACGAGCGCAAAGCCTTCATGAGCACCTGCCTGAAGGCCGCACCGGCGGCAAACGATGCCGGCAAGGTCTTGACGCCGCAGCAAGAGAAAATGAAAACCTGCAACGCCGACGCCGCCACCAAGGCCCTCAAGGGTGATGAGCGCAAGGCGTTCATGAGTGATTGCCTGAAGAAAAAATAAACATAGGGCTGAAAAATGTGGGAGCTGTGAGGGCCCCATCGCGAGCAGGCTCGCTCCCACAGTGGAACCGGGCACGCAGGACAAATGTGGGAGCGAGCCTGCTCGCGATGAGGCCGGTCGGGGCACGGCACAAGAACCTGAACCCCCGACCAAGGTCGCCCCACACAATCCCTAGTGCTCGCCCCGGATCGCTGGCAGACTGCCAATCCTTTTTATGCCGTTCGTTTTTGAGGCTGTATGCCAACGTTTTCTCAGCGTCAAATTTTGCTGGTCATCAGCTGGGTCATCATTTTTGGCGGGCTGCTGCTGGTCCTGCCGCTGCGGTTGCTGCCCAGCCTGCTCGCCGGGTTGCTGGTGTTCGAACTGGTCAACATGCTCACCCCGCAACTGCAACGGTTGATCGAAGGCCGGCGCGCACGTTGGCTGGCGGTGGCGTTGCTGGGGACTCTGATTGTCAGCGTGCTGTCGCTGATCTTTGCCGGTGCCTTCAGCTTCCTGCTGCACGAGGCTGAAAACCCCGGCGCTTCCCTCGACAAGTTCATGGGGGTGGTTGACCGCGCGCGCGGGCAACTGCCGCCGTTCATCGACGCCTATCTACCGGCCAGTGCCGCTGAATTTCGCGTAGCGATTGGCGAATGGGTCAGCAAGCACCTCAGCGAGTTGCAACTGGTGGGCAAGGACGCGGCGCACATGTTCGTGACCTTGCTGATCGGCATGGTGCTGGGCGCGATCATAGCCTTGCAGCGCGTGCCGGACCTGACCAAGCGCAAACCACTGGCTGCCGCCCTGTTCGAACGTCTGCACCTGTTGGTCCAGGCGTTTCGCAACATTGTGTTCGCCCAGATCAAGATTTCCCTGCTCAACACCTTTTTTACCGGGATTTTCCTGGCGGTGATCCTGCCGCTGTTCGGTATCAAGCTGCCGCTGACCAAAACCCTGATCGTGCTGACGTTCCTGCTCGGCCTGCTGCCGGTGATCGGCAATTTGATGTCGAACACCCTGATCACTATCGTCGGTTTGTCGTTGTCGATCTGGGTCGCCGTGGCGGCGCTCGGTTACCTGATTTTTATCCACAAGCTGGAATACTTCCTCAACGCGCGCATCGTCGGCGGGCAGATCAGTGCCAAGTCGTGGGAGTTGCTGCTGGCGATGCTGGTGTTCGAGGCCGCGTTCGGCCTGCCGGGGGTGGTGGCGGGGCCGATTTATTACGCGTATCTGAAGAGCGAGTTGAAGCAGGTGGGGATGGTTTGATCTGCTGGATCTTTGTTGTCTGAGCTGGCCCCTTCGCGAGCAAGCTCGCTCCCACATTCAACCGAGTTCCTCCAGATGGAATACGGTCAAATGTGGGAGCGGGCTTGCTCGCGAAGGGCGCGCCAAAGATTTTGGATCAGTCCATCGAGCCGTAACGTTTCGCAGCCTCGATCGCCAGACCGCTACCGATACTGCCAAAGATGTTCCCTTCCACATGCCGCGCCTTCGGCAGCATTGCCGAGACGCTGTTGCGCAGCGCCGGAATGCCGCTCGAACCGCCGGTGAAGAACACCGTATCGACCTGCTCAACCCGCACATCGGCGTCTGCCAGCAGTTGGGTGACGCTGTTGCGTACGCGCTCCAACAGGCTGTCGATGGCTGACTCGAACAGCACACGGCTCAGGTCCACGCTCAGGCCCGCTTCAATGCGGTCCAGTGGCACGTGGCGATTGTCGGCGTGGGTCAGCTGGATCTTGGTTTCTTCCACTTCCATGGCCAGCCAGTGCCCGGCGCGCTGTTCGATCAGCTTGAACAGGCGGTCGATGCCGCCGGTGTCTTCGATGTCGTAGCGCATGCTGCCCAGGGCCAGTTGCGATTTTTGCGAGTACACCGAGTTGATGGTGTGCCAGGTCGCCAGGTTCATGTGGTGACTGGTCGGCATGTAGGCACCGCTCTTCATGCGGCTGCCGTAGCCGAACAGCGGCATCAGGCCTTGCAGGCTGAGCTGTTTGTCGAAGTCGGTTCCGCCGATATGCACACCGCCGGTGGCGAGGATATCCTCGTGGCGGTTATCCACACCCCGACGCTCCGGCGATAGGCGCACCAGGGAGAAGTCGGAGGTACCACCGCCGATGTCCACGATCAGGACAAGCTCTTCTTTCTCGATGGTCGACTCGTAGTCGAACGCGGCGGCAATCGGCTCGTACTGGAACGAGACTTCCTTGAAACCGATCTTGCGCGCCACGTCTACCAGAGTGTCTTCGGCTTCCTTGTCGGCCATCGGGTCATCGTCGACAAAAAACACCGGGCGGCCCAGCACCACTTCTTCGAATTCCCGACCGGCGGACGCTTCGGCACGGCTCTTGAGCTGGCCAATGAACAGCCCGAGCAGGTCCTTGAACGGCATCGCCGTGCCGAGGACGCTGGTGTCGTGCTTGATCAGCTTGGAACCCAGCAGGCTCTTGAGCGAGCGCATCAGGCGGCCTTCATAACCTTCCAGGTACTCGTGCAGCGCCAGCCGGCCGTACACCGGGCGACGTTCTTCGATATTGAAGAAGACCACCGACGGCAGGGTGATCTTGTCGTCCTCCAGCGCGATCAGCGTTTCCACGCCGGGGCGCAGCCAGCCGACAGTGGAGTTGGACGTGCCAAAGTCGATTCCCAAGGCACGGGCTGGAGATGCGTTGTTCATGTCTTTCAGGTTCCGGTTAAAAAACGGCCGCGCAGTGTATGCCAGAGCGCGCCAGATTCGAAGGCCGGTTATCTGCTAATTCTTCGCAAACAATGCCTTGAAAGATGGGGCATCCCCCCCAAACTACCCTGCATCAACCGGACAGCCGCGGGAGTGCTCGCAAGAAGCCCCGCCTGCTGCCGATAAACTTCTGCCGCGCCGCCCGGTCACAAACTTGAGATCGGCCAAACCAATGGCTGCAAACAAGCGCATGCTGTGGCCCGTGGCGCGATTTGATAACGGATGGTGATTCCCGCGATGGACTTCAAAGACTATTACAAGATTCTCGGTGTGGAGCCGACCGCAGACGATAAGGCGATCAAGGCCGCCTATCGCAAGCTGGCGCGCAAATACCACCCCGATGTCAGCAAGGAAAAGGATGCCGAGGCGAAGTTCAAGGACGCCTCGGAAGCTTATGAAGCATTGAAAAGCGCCGACAAACGCGCTGAATACGATGACTTGCGCCGCTATGGCCAGCACGGCCAGCCGTTCCAGGGACCACCAGGCTGGCAAAGCCGTGGCGGTTTCGGTGGCGGCGGTCAGGACACGGGCGATTTCTCGGACTTTTTCAGTTCGATCTTCGGCAACCGTGGGCCTGGGTTTGGTGGTGGAGGACAGTCGCGTCGCAGCACCGGACGTCGAGGGCAAGACGTGGAAATGGAACTTGGGGTTTTTCTCGAAGAAACACTGTCGACCGAGTCGAAGAAGGTCACCTTCCAGGTGCCGCAGTACAATGCGGCCGGCCAGCATGTGAGCAACACCAGCAAGAGCCTGAACGTGAAGATCCCCGCCGGCGTGGCCGACGGCGAGCGCATTCGCCTCAAGGGGCAGGGCGCTCCGGGCGTGGGTGGCGGCGCCAATGGCGACCTGTACCTGACGATCCGTTTTGCGCCGCACCCGAAATTCGACGTCGAAGGCGAGAACCTGATCATCACCTTGCCACTGGCACCGTGGGAGCTGGCGCTGGGCGCCGAAGTCGCCGTGCCGACCCTGACCGGCAAGATCAACCTCAAGGTGCCGGCCGGCAGCCAGAATGGGCAGCGCATGCGCGCCAAGGGCCACGGCCTGATGAACAAGGCCGGTGAGCGCGGTTACCTGTTCGTGCAATTGAAGGCGGTGATGCCGAAAAAATCCGACGATGACATCAAGGCCCTGTGGCAGGAGCTGGCGAAAAAAGCCGCGTTCAACCCGCGAGAGCATTTTTGATCCCTTAGAACCAAGGAGTCACTGACAATGAGCAGTCCCCTGATCGTTCAACTGGACATGGCAGAGTTCTGTGAGGCGACCGAGCTGTCGGACGCCTACGTGATCGAAATCGTCGAGCACGGCATCCTCGAACCTCAGGGCACTCAGCCCAAGGACTGGGTTTTCAACGACTACGAGCTGACCCTGGCCAAGCGTGCGGCCAAGCTGCGGCGCGACCTTGACCTGGAATGGGAAGGCGTCGCCCTGGCGCTGGACCTGCTCGAAGAAGTGCAGCAGCTACGGGCCGAGAACCGCATGCTCAAGCAGCGGTTGGGGCGGTTGTTGGTGGAGTAGTTGTCCAGGTATTTCTTTGCTGCCTGTTCGAACGCTATCGCGAGCAAGCTCGCTCCCACACAGGTTTTGTATCGTCACGATAATCCCTGTGGGAGCGAGCTTGCTCGCGATGAACGATAACGCGGTATTACGGCATTACATCTTCCTCGGCAACACCACGGTAAACGTCGTGCCATCGCTCTCATTGGAACTGACTTCAATCGTTCCCCGATGGGCGTCGACCACTTCCTTGACGATAAACAGCCCCAATCCGAGGCTGGTAGTGGGCTCGCCGAGTTCTTCGCTGGCGCTGCGCACCAGCGGGTCGAAAATCGTCGGGATCGCGTCGACGGGAATCGGGATGCCGTCGTTGTGCACCGTCAGCCGAACGCTGTCGGCCTCGCCCTTGAGGGTCAAGGTCACTTCACGTTTGCTCGAGCCATGCTGCAAGGCATTGCCGATCAGGTTTTGCAGCATCTGATCGAGCCTGCGTGGGTCCCAGGTACCGTGGGTGTCACCCTGTACAGTCAGGGTCGGATCGCACTCCGGTTGACCGGCACAGGCCCGCGCAATCGCTTCGTGCACCGCTTCGGCCAGGTCCATGGGCGCCGGTTCGATCGGCAGGTGCTTGCCCAGGCGGCTGCGCACCAGTTCCAGCAAATCGCTGACCATCACCGCGAGGTGCCCGGTACTGTGCTGGATATTGATCGCGCACCTGAGCGCATCACCTTCGAGCGCGGCTTTGCGCAGCAGAATTTCGGTGGACATGCTCACCGCCTGCAAAGGAGCGCGCAGGTCATGACCGAGGATCGCGAGGAAAATGTCCCGGGAGCGGTTGACCATTTCGGCATAGGCGGCGGTGGATTCGGCCTGGGCCTCGTCGATGGCTTCGTTGAAGCGGATCATGTCCTGGAAGTAGGCCAGGTCAGGCGATTGCAGGCTGTTGACCCACAGGCGGATGACGCAGGCGCGCAAATGACGGAATTCACTGGTCATCTGCACCAGATCAAAACCCACGGTATGGCGCAACTCGCCATGGCTGGCACCGGCCTCGTCGAGGCTCGGGGTTTTCTCCGGGCCTTCGCCGCGCGCCTTGGCCGCTTGTTCGGAGGGTGACTGGGGTTTGCACATGTCCCGGGCTGCGGCCAGCAGTATCGACCGGGCATGGTCACGCAAGGCGACGCTGTCCATGGACTCGGCAGCCGGGGTGATGGATGTGGCGAACTGCTCCCACTCATCGACGATGCGATCAACGTGTAGCACGATGAATTCGGAAAGACGCATGGCGGTTACCTGAGCATGAATCGGGGACAGCGGATCGAATATTAGTCTCTTTGGCGGAAAAAACACGACCGCTCATGCACAGGCACGATGGCGGATTATCGGGCGGTATCTATGTATTGAAGGCGACTTGATTTTCGATCCGTCCGGACGCTTTCGCGGTGCTCGCCAAGCAGTTATTTGGACTTTTGTTTCAAGCGCTGGGGAATAAGCTGTTGGTTCTTTTTCTTGTCTGAAGTGATCGACCGATGCCTGACTTGCATGGAAGCAACTCGATGGAACCCACCGAAACATCTCCCGCCGATAACACCGGCATTCATTACCAGCGCGTGCTGGGCGTGATACCGAACGCTATCAAAAATGCCTCGCCAACGAGGTTGAAAACCCTTGAAACCCTCCAGCCCCCGATACCCGAATGGTATGGCGGCGCACGGGAAATCGACCGCCAATACCTCAAGCAACTGATCGATGAGCGCTGGCGCCTGCAAGGCGTACTGGACAAGACCCTGGGGAACTTGCAACAGGACATCGATGCCTTCGCCGAACCGCTGCTCGACGCGTTATTGCAGTCCAGATTCAATACCACCGAAAAAGCCCGGGATCTGTGCGTCGAACTTGAAGTGCCGGCCCCGATTGCCCTTGTCATCGATAACGGCGCCACCCGTGTGAGCAAATCCACTTTGCTGGAAGCGGCGCTGCACAACTTCGAGGCGGCTGAAGCCACTGAAGGCGCATGGCGTAGCGGCTCGAGCGTTTACCGCAAGGGTCAGGTCGGCGCGCTTGAACCCATGCCGCAAATTCCCGTGGCCGGGTTTGCCGCGCTGTGCCGGGAGCTGGACATTGGCGCGAAATACCAGCAACACATCAAATCCATCCTGCTGCCCACCGCACCCCGGGCGCAGCAGAATGTGCAGCAGGATTCGATTGCGAGCGAAAAAGCGGCCTTTCATTTGGCCGCACTGATCGCCCTACTGAAGGGTGACATCAGCGATCACGCCTACGGCAAGCTGCTCGACATCCGCAATGATCGCGCCGGCGTCAGTCTGTATGGCGAGCCGTTGCTCTGCCATCGCCTGTCACTCATGGGTTTCAGGATGACCGGCATCGTGTTGTTCAGCGCGGTCAGTGAGCCATCGCTGGCCAGGCAGGCTGTCGAGGCCTTGACCCCCGACAGCCTGAAGTTCTGGCTCGACTGGTCGCAGCGGATTCCGCTGTTGCCGGGCAAGGAGTACGAGCAATACCAGCTGTTGCAGGCGTTCTTCGCCAATGGCTCACAGGGTGTGGTCGATGCGATGCTGCGCAAGGAGGACATTTACCAACAAAGCCGTTTGTCTGGTCGGTTGATCGCTTATGTGCCGGATGATTCTGATCATCCGCTCAAGGAATATCCATCGCTGACCGCGTTCATGAAATCGCTGATCGGCCAGTTGCGCGATACCGAGTACCAGGCCTTTTTCAGCCGCTTCGTAGCGCACAGGGACAAGGGCCATTTTTTCGCCCGGGTCAACGAGCGCCTCACCACCTTTACCTGGCATCAGCGCGAACCGCTGGACATGGGGCCCTGGTGGCGCGAAACGGCGGTCGAAAATCCCGACGCCGAACCGATCACCAATCAGATCGCCGGCGAACTGTGGCAAACACTGTTTGTCGAGCGGCGCGACAAGGCCATCGCCGATGCCCGCCACATTGCCGTACCGACCGACGATGAGGATGCCCAGGCCCGTTTCAAGCGCTTGACCAGTTACCTGTCGATCGGCTGGAACCTCTTCAATTTCGCCGCGATGCTGGTGCCCGGCCTGGGTGAGGCCATGCTCGGCATCATGGTTGCGCAAATGCTCGCCGAACTGGGGGAGGGCGTCGAAGACTGGAGCAAGGGTGACAAGGAAGAAGCCTCGGCGTACCTCAATGGCGTATTGATCAACTTCGCGCAACTGGCGCTGATGGGGGCCGGGCATGTCTTGCCAGGCGGTGTGCCGACGCCGATCAAGGTTTCGCCGTTCGTCGAGGGGCTCAAACCAGTGGAGGTAGCCGGCAAGCAGCGCTTGTGGAATCCGCAACTGAGTCCCTATGAGCATTCAGTGACCCTGCCGGTGGACGCGCCGATCAGCGACCACGGCCTGTACTCGCACCAGCAACAGGACTTCCTGCGGCTGGAGGATAAAATCTACAGCGTGAAACAGGACGCGGCGACCGGGCAGCATCGTTTACTGCATCCGACTCGCGCCGATGCCTATCAACCCTTGCTGGAACACAACGGCGCCGGTAGCTGGAGGACCGAACTCGATCAGCCGCTGGAATGGGACAAAACCCGCTTGCTCAGACGCCTGGGGCCACCGGCGCAGGGGCTTTCCGACGAGACACTTGGGCAGGCGCTGATTGTTAGCGGCGTGCACGAAAACGTGCTCAGGCGGTTGCACGTGGAACATGAAACCCCGCCGGTCATGCTGGTCGACACGCTGAAGCGTTTCAAGGTGCATGCCGATGCGGCGGCTTGTGCGCAGCTCATCCTCGACGGTCGGATCGGTGAGGAGTGGGCCGCATTCGTTGCGAAATTCATGACCGAATTGCCCGGATGGCCCCAGGGCAAAGCCATTGAAATTTTCGACCAGGCGGACGCGGCAAGCCCGTTGGTTAAAGAGGGGTACGCGGATGCGCAACCGGCGCAGACACTGAAAATATCGCGCCAGGACCTTGTCGTCGGGAAATTGCCAGAGCGAGTCGTCGATTTTCTTGATGAGCAGGAGTTGCGCGAGGTTCTGGGCCAGGGGCTGGGCAGCGATCGACAGGCGCGAATCGACGCCATACGAACGTCGGTGGCTGCACAGGCAGGCAAATCCGGCAAACGACTTTTCGACAGTCTGAATGCACTTCGTGAGCGCTCGGACAACCCGTTGGTGCAGTTGCTCAAAAGAGATTATCCGCAGCTCTCCACCGGCATGGCTGAAGACCTGATACAGCAGGTCCAACCCTCTGATCTGCGGCACCTGAGTGCAAAAAAGCGCGTGCCGCTGAAGCTGGCGCAACAGGCGCGGGAAGCTGAACGGCAAGTGCGCCTGACTCGGGCTTATGAGGGGCTTTACCTCGAGGAACTGCACACCCTCGACAGCGACCGGCTGGTCTTGCATACGCTTGAAACCTTGTCGGGCTGGCCAGCGGATCTGCGTCTGGAGATCCGTGAGTATTCCGCCCAGGGTGCGTTGCTCGACAGCATCGGCGCGCAGAACGCGACACAGCGCAAGGTGCTGGTTGTCGGCGCCGATGGAAAGTATCAGGCGCGGGACGGGCTCGATCAGCATCTGCACGGTAACGACTCACTGTATGCCTGCATCCTGCACGCACTGCCTGATCAGGCGCGAGTGGCGTTGGGGTATGAGATCCACGACGCCGCAAAGCTGGAGGAAACGATCAGGGCGCAGCCCCTGGCCCGTGATCGGCTGGAACCCGTGCTATTGGAAAACCCGATCCTCAGGCCCGCTTACGATCCGGCCACCATGCGCTTGCGCGGCGGCATGCCGGGTTATGCGCAACAAGCGCCGCGCGGCATGGGGTTGCGGCGGCGCGCGCGCTCACTGTATCCGGGGTTCTCGTCCGATCAGGTTGAAGCGTTGGTGTCGGGGTTCACGCTCAATGGCGGCTCGGCCCATCAGCGGCTGACCGCGCTGGAGACCGAGTTCAACCAATTGAACCAGACATTGCGGCGCTGGGTGGATTCACCGACGAACGCTTTTCGCTTCAGCGCGGCAGGGCGGGCCGAGTGGCAATCGCGCGAGCAGCTGTGCAAATTGATTCGGCAAAGCTGGCAGCGGACCGGACCCGCAGGTTTTGAGGCTCCGGGCGTGGTATCGCCCCAGGCGCTGGAACTGGACGGCTTCCCGATGATTCAGCGACACCTGGCCAGCCTGCCGAGGCTTGAGGCCAATTTCGACCATGTCACCAGCGTGAGCCTGCGCAGCGCACAACTGCGGAACGAGCATCTGGCTTTTCTGAATTCGTACCGGCGTGTCAGGTACCTCAATCTGCAGGACAACCAGCTCACCGCCGTGCCTTCAGCGATCAGCGAGATGCCTCATCTGGCTAACCTGTTCCTCAATGACAACCACATTGAACTGGATGCGGTGGCAGTTGACCGCCTGAAAAAACTCACGCGTCTGAAGTCTTTGGGGCTGCGCGGCAACCCGCTGAGACTCGCTCCTGACATCAGCCAGATGCCACTCCTGCAAGTGTTGCAGCTCAATGAAACGGGGCTGGACGGCTGGCCCATCGGATTGTTTGCGCAGCTGCGGCCACGCAACATCTATCTGGATTTGCGCAACAATCCGATCAGCCACATTCCCGTCGTTGCCCCCGGTTCGTTCCGTGCCGAGTTGCTGGCAAGGTCCCTGATCAGCCGCGAACCGGAATGGATCTCGGCGGCCAACCTCGACATCCTCAAAATGTACATCGAGTCGGTGGGCATGGACCCCGAACGCCCGTACCCACCCCTAGGCTCGGTAGACAGCGCGAACTGGGCGGCGGGTATGACCGAGCAGCAATGGCAGCTCAAGCAGGAAAGCTGGCACGAAGTCGAGGACGAATTCAATTCGCTGCCGTTTTTCAATGAAATCCGCAAACTCACGATGTCCGCTGACTTCAAGGCCGGTGGCGATTATCAGGTGAGTCTGACGGCCAAGGTCTGGCGGATGATCGAGGCAATGGCGGTTGATAGCGAACTGCGGGTGAAGTTGTTCACCGAAGCCGCCACACCCACCGAATGCGTGGACGGCGGCACGCAGTTGTTCAATGCCATGGGCATGCAGGTGTTGATCCATGAGGCCTATGCCTTGCAGCGCGCAGATCTGGTCGAGGCGCAATTGCTGGAACTGGCATGTGGCAAGTCCCGGCTCGATGAACTCGGTGCAATCGCTCGCCAGCGGGTCGCGGCGCGCGTGGCGGCCGGCGAGCACTTTCGCAGGGTAGACAGCCTGGGGAATGTGACCGGCACTATCGACGAGGTCGAGGTGCATCTGGCG
The DNA here is from genome assembly GCF_059492225.1 of Pseudomonas sp. Pseusp10. Classification (NCBI taxonomy): domain Bacteria; kingdom Pseudomonadati; phylum Pseudomonadota; class Gammaproteobacteria; order Pseudomonadales; family Pseudomonadaceae; genus Pseudomonas; species Pseudomonas sp. Pseusp10. The sequence continues at coordinate 1,238,879 of NZ_CP168528.1, forward strand.
TACATGACCGATCTGGCTGAACGTCTCGACCTGCCATGGCAGGCCCGGGGCATGCAGTTCCGCAACATTGCCGGGGTCAGCAAAGAGATGATTGAAGCGGCGTTCGAGCGGATCGTCGCGCTGGAGGAGGGGGATTTGCTGGTAGAGCGGATTCTTGACCAACCGCTGTGGCGAACCTGGCTGGAGTCGACAAACAGCGAAGAGCTCAGCGGTTTGAAAAGACGAATCGACGCCACCACCGAGTTGCAGGATGCCTTGCAGCGACGGGCCGAGGCAGTGGCGCCGGCTGACCAGACCGCCGTAGAGCAGGAGATCAAGGCGCTTTGTCGCGAATTGGGCAAAAAGGAAGACGAGTACGCCGACGGCCTGCTCATGAGCGACCAGGCTTATACGCAAGCGTTGAGTGATATCGATCAGCAGATCAAGCAGCGTCTTCTGACGCTTACTCGACAAGCGATGGATCGTGCCGGGTTGGAGCGAATGAGAGTTTCTTCCGGTCAATAAGAACCGAAAAGGCCAAGGCCTCGACAAAAAGATGTGGGATGCATCCTCGATTTCCGAGAGCTTCTCATCAAGCGTAAAACGCATTCCCACATCTTTTAAACATTGAACGACAGGCTTTGTTTAACGACGCTCGAGGTTACTTCGCGAAAGCTACAAAACCTTGTGCCATTGCCTACGGTTGCGCCAGAATCCGCCGGCTTGTGCACCTTGGGGCTGGCCTCTATCGTTTCCTTGCCGCTGCTCATCAGTGGTCGGGTTTAGTCGCCTGGGGGTTGTTAGTAAGGTGCATAGCGTTCCCTTCAGTCAGATATTCGTATCTGCATTTGATGGTGGCTGTGCGCAGGGCGCCTTCGGGCGCGCCGGTTTTGCTAACTCCCCCGGTCGACTAACCTGCGTACAGCCGCCCCCCTTTCGTTTAGTCGCGAATTGGTTGAGGCCCCATTTCGGAGTTTGCAACTATGTTCAAGGTCACCCCGGATCCGCCGGAAACAGATCCGGCATCGCCCTACGAATCCCTCGACCATCACTTCCCACCTACCGAAAAAAAGCCATCGAAACGCAAAGGCCAACTTTTCATCGTCTGCCCGGACGTCAACACCGAATCACTGCTGGCCAACGCCTCGCAAGACCTGCTATCCATCAGTGCAATCGCCGCCGACCTCGCCGACCATGTGCAAGGCTCAAACCGCTCCGTGGCCCTGGCACTCAGCCGCATGGCCGATGGCGTGCATTTGCTGGTGGATAAAGCGCTGGATCACCTGGATGAACCGGAAATGGCGGCAATAATCGCCAAACAAACCAACTGACGAAACCTGCGTTCGATTCTGTAGCAGCTGTCGAGCTTGCGAGGCGGCGTTCGGCTGCGAAGCAGTCGTAAAGTCAGACGAAGCGGTGTTTCAGATAAACCTCGCACCCAGGTTTTACGACTGCTGCGCAGCCGAACGCCGCCTCGCAAGCTCGACAGCTGCTACAGAGCCGAACGCCGCCTCGCAAGCTCGGCAGCTGCTACGGAGCTGTACGCAGGCAAACTCAGAACAGGAAGTAACGCTGCGCCATCGGCAATACATCCGCCGGTTCGCACCACAGCAACACACCGTCGGCCTGGACCTGATAGGTCTGCGGATCGACATCGATGTTCGGCAGGTAGTCGTTGTGGATCAGGTCGGTTTTCTGCACCTCGCGGCAACCTTTGACCACGGCGATTTTCTTCTTCAGTCCCAGCGCTTCAGGCAAACCTGCATCCTGTGCCGCCTGACTGATGAAGGTCAGGCTGGTGGCGTGCAGCGAGCCGCCGTAGCTGGCGAACATCGGGCGGTAGTGCACCGGTTGTGGCGTCGGGATCGAGGCGTTGGCGTCGCCCATCAGGCTGGCCGCGATGGCGCCGCCCTTGAGAATCAGCGTCGGTTTCACGCCAAAAAACGCCGGTCGCCACAGCACCAGGTCGGCCCATTTGCCGACTTCCACCGAACCCACTTCGTGACTGATGCCATGGGTGATCGCCGGGTTGATGGTGTACTTGGCGATGTAGCGTTTGGCGCGAAAGTTGTCGTTGCCTTCGCCATCACCGGGCAAGGGGCCGCGCTGTTTTTTCATCTTGTCGGCGGTCTGCCAGGTGCGCGTGATGACTTCGCCAACCCGGCCCATGGCCTGGCTGTCGGAGCTGATCATCGAGAACGCGCCGAGGTCGTGGAGGATGTCTTCGGCGGCAATCGTCTCTCGGCGGATGCGGCTTTCGGCGAAGGCCACGTCTTCGGCAATGCTCGGATCCAGGTGGTGGCAGACCATCAGCATGTCGAGGTGTTCGTCAATGGTATTGCGGGTGAACGGCCGGGTCGGGTTGGTGGAACTCGGCAGTACGTTGGCAAAACCGCAGGCCTTGATGATGTCCGGTGCATGTCCGCCACCGGCACCTTCGGTGTGATAGGTGTGAATGGTGCGGCCCTTGAAGGCGGCGAGAGTGGCCTCGACGAAACCGGACTCGTTGAGGGTGTCGGTGTGGATCGCCACCTGAACATCGTACTGATCCGCCACGCTCAGGCAGTTGTCGATGCTCGCCGGCGTGGTGCCCCAGTCCTCATGCAACTTGAGGCCGATGGCACCGGCCTTGACCTGTTCGATCAAAGGCTCCGGCAGGCTGGCGTTACCCTTGCCGGTCAGGCCGATGTTCATCGGGAAGGCATCGGCGGCCTGGAGCATGCGGGCCAGGTGCCATGGTCCGGAGGTGCATGTGGTCGCATTGGTGCCGGTGGCTGGCCCGGTGCCGCCGCCGATCATGGTGGTGACGCCGCTCATCAACGCCTCTTCGATCTGCTGCGGGCAGATGAAGTGGATGTGGGTGTCGATACCGCCGGCAGTAAGGATCATGCCTTCGCCGGCGATGACTTCGGTGCTGGCGCCAATGGCGATGCTGACGTTGGGCTGGATGTCCGGGTTGCCGGCCTTGCCGATCGCGGCGATGCGCCCGTCCTTGAGACCGACGTCGGCCTTGACGATGCCCCAGTGATCGATGATCAGCGCGTTGGTGATTACCGTGTCGACCACATCGGCCGCCAACAATTGGCTCTGGCCCTGACCGTCGCGGATCACTTTACCGCCGCCAAATTTCACTTCTTCGCCGTAGGTGGTGAAGTCCTGTTCCACTTCGATCCACAACTCGGTATCGGCCAGGCGCACCTTGTCACCGACGGTGGGACCGAACATGTCGGCGTAGGCTTGTCTTGAGATTTTCATGCGCTTGCCTTGGGATTCAATTGTGTTTGAGACTGTTCGCTTCGCTCACAGATTCGCGAGCAAGCCCGCTCCCACAGTTGCCCGCATTCCAACTGGAGGAACCCGGTCGAATGTGGGAGCGGGCTTGCTCGCGAAGGGGCCGGTGCAGACATCGCATTAATCAGAGATCGCCCATGATCCTGCCGGCAAACCCGAACACCCGCCGATGCCCCGCCAAATCCACCAACTCCACCTCGCGGCTCTGCCCCGGTTCGAAGCGCACGGCGGTACCGGCGGGGACGTTCAGGCGCATGCCGCGGCTGGCGGCGCGGTCGAACGTGAGCGCGTCGTTGGTTTCGAAAAAGTGGTAGTGCGAGCCGACCTGGATCGGCCGGTCGCCGCTGTTGGCTACCATCAGGCTGAGGGTACGCCGGCCGACGTTGAGTTCGATCTCGCCGGGCTGGATCTGGTATTCACCGGGAATCATCAATGGGCTCCTTGGAGAATCTTGTAGTAGAGGGCAGTCGGCTTGTAGCGGCCGCTCGGGTCGCAGGCGTAATCGGGAATTTCGCCGGCGCGGGTGTAACCCAGCGCCTTGTAGAAATCTTCCGCCGGCGAGCCCGCTTCGGTGTCGAGGTAAAGCATGCCGCGCTTGTGCTGCAGGGCGGCCTGCTCAAGCGCAGTCATCAATTGTTGGCCGAGACCGCGACGTCGCGCCTGTTCGCGCACCAACAGCTTTTGCACCTCGGCACGGTTCAGCCCGTTGGCTTTCTGGCACAGCGTCAGTTGCACGCTGGCCAGCACCTGTTCGTCCTTGACCACCACCCACAGCAACACATTGCCCTTGTTCAGGTTGTCCTGGACCTCGTCGAAATACGCGCGGGCCTGGGTGGCATCGAGGTCGGCCATGAAGCCGACACTGGCGCCATAGCCGACGGCATCGAGCAGCAGGTCAATCAATCCCTGACGATAGTGCGCAAAGCTTTCAACGTTGACGCGTCGCAGTTGGGCGGGGTTCATCGGGTATCACTCCTTGCTGGCGCTCGGCGGTTGCGCGCCAGGATTGAGGGTCAGTTGCATGAAGGTCAGGTCCAGCCAGCGACCGAACTTGGTACCGACCTGGGGCATTTGCCCGGTGGTCACGAAGCCGATGCGCTCATGCAAGCGAATGGATGCGGCGTTACCGCTTTCGATGGCGGCGACCATCACGTGCTTGCCGCAGCCTTTGGCGCGCTCGATCAGTGCTTCCATCAGTTGCGGGCCGAGGCCATTGCCACGCTGGTCGCTGCGCACGTAGACCGAGTGCTCGACGGTGTGGCGGAAACCGTCGAAGGGTCGCCAGTCGCCGAACGAGGCGTACCCGAGCACCGAGTTGTCGGCATCGACAATCACCAGAATCGGATAACGCTGGGATTGCCGGGCGCTGAACCAGGTCTGGCGGTTTTCGAGGTCGACCGCCTGCTCGTTCCAGATCGCCGTGGTGTTGAGCACTGCGTCGTTGTAGATGTCGCGGATGGCCGGCAGATCGGCATGCACGGCATCACGAATGTGGTAAGTCATGGCGCGACCTCAGGCGATGGGTTGGTGGACGGTGACCAGTTTGGTGCCGTCGGGGAAGGTGGCCTCGACCTGGATTTCCGGGATCATTTCCGGGATGCCTTCCATCACCTGTTCGCGGGTCAGCAGGGTGGTGCCCAGGTGCATCAGGTCGGCCACGGTCTGGCCGTCGCGGGCGCCTTCAAGCAGCGCGGCGGAGATGTAGGCCATGGCCTCCGGGTAATTGAGCTTCACACCGCGAGCCAAACGCCGTTCGGCCACCAGGCCGGCAGTGAAGATCAGCAGCTTGTCTTTTTCGCGTGGGGTCAGGTCCATCGTAGACATCCATAATCGGCAGTTAAAAGGTGTTGGATTTGTAAATACAAATCCCCTGTAGAAGCGAGCCTGCTCGCGATGGCGTCGGCACAGTCAACATTCATGGCGCCGGACACACCGCAATCGCGAGCAAGCTCGCTCCCACAAAAAAGCAATTCAGGTGCTCCATATTCTGGGTGATACGGCCTCGCGACCCAGAAGGGCAGGGCGTAACAACTTCCAAAGTTCAATCAACCATCCCCGCGCCAACAACGCTTCACTGGCCAGACACCGTGCAACCAGCAATCCAGGCAGTTGGGTCAGATCCCCGCGCACGTCGTTGGGCAGCGAGCGGCAGGTTTCCAGCAAGTCGCTATCGATTTCCCCGGTCACCAACAACGTCGCAAACACCGGTTGCCCATCCAGCCCGATGGGCGAATCAAGCAAGCCGTCCGCCCCGACAATGCGCTGGCGCTCATGCCAGAGCAACTGACCGTTGCGGCGGATATCCAGTTGCGCCTGGAAGTGTCCAAGGTCGAAGCGCTCGCCACTGGCCGGACGACCCAGGGCCACGACGTCCCAGTAGAACAGCCGCGCATCGCCTTCAAGGTCAATAGTGGTGCTGAGTTCAGCCTGGGCAGCGCTGAAAATGATCGTCTCCTGGGGCAACCACTCCAGTGTCGCACCGGCCGCCACCGTCAACTTCAGCTGCTGATAAGCGGGGCCGGCGGCGCGATACCACTTGGCTGCACCGGGGCTGGTGATCTGTGCCCAGGCATCGCGTTCGACGCTGGCCGAGATGTCCAGCCGGTCACCACCGGCAATCCCGCCGGGTGGGTGGACGATGATGTGCTGGCAGACTTCCGGTCCTTCGGCATACAGGTGTTTTTGTACCCGCAGCGGACCTTTGTGCCGGCGCAGAACCGGGCGCGAGGTTTCGCCGAACCGGGCGTAACCCAGTTCGAGCTCGGCATGCCAACTGGGCGTGAACAAAAGGGAGGCAGGTAGATTCATGGTTTCTAATTATCGTTAGGATGCTACAGATTAGATTGAACCTTAGATGGTAACCAAGCCGCGCACACCTTCGGCTTCCATATTCTCGCCGCGACCCTGTTGCACGATTTCGCCCCGGGACATCACCAGGTATTGATCGGCCAGTTCGGCTGCGAAGTCGTAGAACTGCTCGACCAGTAGAATTGCCATGTCGCCCCGGGCGGCGAGTTTTTTGATCACTGCACCGATTTCCTTGATCACTGACGGCTGGATGCCTTCGGTGGGTTCGTCGAGGATCAGCAGGCGAGGGCGACTGGCCAACGCACGGCCGATGGCCAGTTGTTGTTGCTGGCCGCCGGACAGGTCGCCCCCCCGGCGTTGCTTCATTTGCAGCAGCACCGGGAACAGCTCGTAGATGAACGCCGGCACTTCCCTGGCTTCGCTACCGGGGAAACGCGACAGCCCCATCAGCAGGTTTTCTTCCACGGTGAGGCGGCCAAAGATCTCCCGGCCTTGCGGCACGTAGGCAATGCCGGCATGCACGCGCTGGTGCGGCTTGAACGTGGTGATCGGTTTGCCTTCCCACTTCACCGCTCCTTCCTTGGCGGGCAGCAGGCCCATCAGGCATTTGAGCAGGGTGGTCTTGCCCACGCCGTTGCGCCCGAGCAGGCAGGTGACCTCGCCGACCTTCACGTCGAATGTCAGGCCGCGCAGGATGTGGCTTCCGCCGTAGTACTGGTGCAGTTTGTCGACTTGCAGCATGTTCGAATTCCTTCTGTTTTACACAGAACCCTGTGGGAGCGGGCTTGCCCGCGATGAGGGCGGCACATCCAATATTTTCGTTGACTGACACACTGCCATCGCGGGCAAGCCCGCTCCCACAGGTCATGTATTTGCAGGTCTAGCGACCGAGATACACCTCGATCACCCGCTCGTTGTCCTGCACCTGCTCCAGCGATCCTTCGGCCAGCACACTGCCCTGATGCAACACAGTGACGTGGTCGGCGATGGAGCCGACGAAACCCATGTCGTGTTCCACCACCATCAGCGAATGCTTGCCCGCCAGGCGCTTGAACAGCTCGGCGGTGAATTCGGTTTCGGCGTCGGTCATGCCCGCCACCGGTTCGTCGAGCAGCAGCAATTGCGGGTCCTGCATCAGCAGCATGCCGATCTCCAGGAACTGCTTCTGGCCGTGGGACAGCAGGCCGGCCGGGCGATTGACCGAGCTGGTCAGGCGAATGGTCTCCAGCACTTCGGCGATGCGATCTTTTTGTTCACCGTTCAAGCGCGCCCGCAGGCTGGCCCATACCGACTTGTCGGTTTTCTGGGCCAGTTCCAGGTTCTCGAACACACTCAAGGCTTCGAACACCGTCGGCTTCTGGAACTTGCGGCCGATACCGGCCTGGGCGATCTGCACTTCGCTCATCTGCGTCAGGTCCAGGGTTTCGCCGAACCAGGCCTTGCCGTGGCTGGGGCGGGTCTTGCCGGTGATCACGTCCATCAGCGTGGTCTTGCCCGCGCCGTTGGGGCCGATGATGCAGCGCAACTCACCAACGCCGATGTACAGGTTCAGAGTGTTCAGCGCGCGGAAGCCGTCGAAGCTGACGCTGATGTCTTCCAGGGTCAGGATGGTGCCGTGGCGCGTGTTCAAGCCTTTACCGGCGCGCTGGCCGAGACCGATGGCGTCACGGCTGCTGCCGGCGTCCTTGTTTGGTTCTACGGGGAAAAACGCCGGTTCGAGCATGAATTCAGCGGTTGCCGTGATTCTCATGATTCACCTCTTTTCTTCAGCAGACCGATCACGCCTTTGGGCAAGTACAGGGTCACGACGATGAACAGAGCGCCGAGGAAAAACAGCCAGTACTCGGGGAACGCCACGGTGAACCAGCTCTTCATGCCGTTGACCACGCCGGCACCGAGCAATGGGCCGATCAAGGTGCCGCGACCGCCAAGGGCCACCCACACCGCCGCTTCAATCGAGTTGGTCGGCGACATCTCGCTCGGGTTGATGATGCCGACTTGCGGCACGTACAGCGCACCGGCCAGGCCACACAACACCGCGCTCAACACCCAGACAAACAACTTGAACCCGCGCGGATCGTAGCCGCAGAACATTAGGCGGTTCTCCGCGTCACGCAGGGCGGTCAGCACCCGGCCGAACTTGCTCTGCGCCAGGCGCCAGCCGATGTACAGGCTCGCCACCAGCAACAGCACCGTGGCGAAAAACAGCACCGCGCGGGTGCCCGGTTCGGTGATGCCGAAGCCAAGAATGGTGCGGAAGTTGGTGAAGCCGTTGTTGCCGCCAAAGCCGGTTTCATTGCGGAAAAACAGGAGCATGCCAGCGAAGGTCAGGGCCTGGGTCATGATCGAGAAGTACACGCCCTTGATCCGCGAACGGAAGGCGAAGAAGCCGAACACCAGCGCCAGCAGCCCCGGTGCCAGTATCACCAGGCACAGGGTCCAGAGGAAGCTGCTGGTGCCGGTCCAGAACCAGGGCATTTCGGTCCACGACAGGAACGTCATGAACGCCGGCAGGCCATCGCCCGAGGCCTGGCGCATCAGGTACATGCCCATCGCGTAACCGCCGAGGGCGAAGAACAGGCCATGGCCGAGGGACAGCAGCCCGGCGTAGCCCCAGACCAGATCGAGGGCCAACGCGACAATGGCGTAACAGAGGATTTTACCCACCAGGGTCAGCGTGTAGGCGGAGACGTGCAGCGTACTGTCCGCCGGCAACAGCGACAGCAGCGGCAATGCCAACAGCAGAGCGAGGATCACCGCACCGACGGCAATCGTGACTTTCGGGCCGGCCTTTTGTGTGGCCTTGAGCATCAGGGGCTGGTTCATCAGTCGATCACCCGTCCTTTGAGTGCGAAGAGACCTTGCGGACGTTTCTGGATGAACAGAATGATCAGCGCGAGGATGAGGATCTTGCCGAGCACGGCACCGATCTGCGGTTCGAGAATCTTGTTGGCTATCCCTAAGCCGAATGCGGCCAAAACACTGCCGGCCAACTGGCCGACACCACCTAGCACCACCACCAGGAACGAGTCGATGATGTAGCTCTGGCCGAGGTCCGGGCCGACGTTGCCGATCTGGCTCAGGGCCACGCCACCGAGGCCGGCGATGCCCGAGCCGAGACCGAAGGCGAGCATGTCCACGCGTCCGGTGGGTACGCCGCAGCAGGCGGCCATGTTGCGGTTCTGGGTGACGGCGCGCACGTTCAGGCCCAGGCGCGTCTTGTTCAGCAACAGCCAGGTCAGCACCACCACGAACAGCGCAAAGGCAATGATGACGATGCGGTTGTATGGCAGCACCAGGTTCGGCAGCACTTGAATCCCGCCCGACAGCCACGCCGGGTTGGCCACTTCGACGTTTTGCGCGCCGAACAGCAACCGAACCAGTTGAATCAGCATGAGGCTGATGCCCCAGGTAGCGAGCAGGGTTTCCAGTGGGCGGCCATAGAGGTGGCGTATCACCGTACGCTCCAGCGCCATGCCGATGGCCGCGGTGACGAAAAACGCCACGGGTAATGCGGCCAGTGGATAGAACTCGATGGCCTGCGGCGCGAAGCGCTGGAACATCAGTTGCACTACATAGGTCGAGTAGGCGCCGAGCATCAGCATCTCGCCGTGGGCCATGTTGATCACGCCGAGCAGGCCGAAGGTGATCGCAAGTCCCAGGGCGGCGAGCAGCAGTATCGATCCCAGTGACATGCCGCTGAAGGCCTGGCCGAGCATTTCGCCGGCCAGCAGTTTGCGTTTGACTTGAGCGAGGCTGGTTTCAGCGGCGGTACGCACATTCGCCTCGGTTTCGACGCCCGGCTCCAGCAGGCTTTCGAGGCGGGTGCGGGCCAGTGGGTCGCCGGTTTCGCCGAGCAAACGCACCGCGGCGAGGCGCACGGCCGGGTCAGCGTCCACCAATTGCAGATTGGCCAGGGCAAGGCTGAGGGCGGCGTGAACGCTCTCGTCCCTCTCGCCCGCCAGTTGCTGGTCGAGGAATTTCAATTGCGCCGGCCTGGCGCTTTTCTGCAATTGCTGCGCGGCGGCCAGACGGGTTTTGGCGTCGGCAGCGAGCAGTTGATGGCTGGCCAGGGCTGTGTCGATCAGACCCCGCAGGCGATTGTTCAGGCGCAGGGTTTTCGGTTGTCCGTCGACGGTCAGCTCGCCTTGTTGCAGGGCGTTGATCAGCTCGATGCGGGCCGGATCGGGTTGCGCGGCCCAGGCTTCCAGAAGTTTTGCCTGCTGCACGGGATTGGCGGCGACGAAGTCGTCGGCGTCACCGGCGTGGGCGGCCATCGGCAGCAACAGTGTGATGGCGAGAATGAAGCGGTAAAGGGCGGTGGGCATGTCTTTGGCCTTACGCGATCAATGTGGGAGCGAGCTTGCTCGCGATAGTGGACTGACATTCACCATCAATATCGACTGTCATGGCCCCATCGCGAGCAAGCTCGCTCCCACAGGGAGTTGTGTTGGGCCTGAACAATCGTCAGGCCCAATGGCTTAGTTGCTCTTCACCGCATACTCCGGTTTCTTGTCGTTGCCCGGGATGAACGGGCTCCACGGCTGGGCGCGGATCGGCCCTTCGGTCTGCCATACCACGTTGAACTGACCGTCAGACTGGATCTCGCCGATCATCACTGGCTTGTGCAGGTGGTGATTGGTCTTGTCCATGGTCAGCGTATAGCCGGACGGTGCGGCAAAGGTCTGGCCGGCCAGGGCTTCGCGGACTTTGTCGACATCGGTGGACTTGGCTTTTTCCGCGGCTTGGGCCCACATGTGGATGCCGACGTAGGTGGCCTCCATCGGGTCGTTGGTCACCGCTTTGTCGGCGCCCGGCAGGTTGTGTTTCTTCGCGTAGGCCTTCCAGTCATCGACGAACTTCTTGTTCACCGGGTTCTCGACCGATTCGAAGTAGTTCCATGCCGCCAGGTTACCCACCAGCGGTTTGGTGTCGATGCCACGCAGTTCCTCTTCACCCACCGAAAACGCCACGACCGGAACGTCGGTGGCTTTCAGGCCCTGGTTGGCCAGCTCTTTATAGAACGGCACGTTGGAGTCGCCGTTGACGGTGGAGATAACGGCCGTCTTGCCGCCCGCCGAGAACTTCTTGATGTTGGCGACGATGGTCTGGTAATCGCTGTGACCGAACGGGGTGTAGACCTCTTCGATGTCCTTGTCGGCCACGCCTTTGGAGTGCAGGAACGAACGCAGGATCTTGTTGGTGGTGCGCGGGTAGACGTAGTCGGTGCCGAGCAGGAAGTAGCGTTTGGCGCTGCCGCCTTCTTCGCTCATCAGGTATTCAACGGCAGGGATCGCCTGCTGGTTCGGCGCGGCGCCGGTGTAGAACACGTTCGGCGACATTTCTTCGCCTTCGTATTGCACCGGGTAGAACAGCAGGCCATTGAGCTCTTCGAACACCGGCAATACCGATTTGCGCGACACGGAAGTCCAGCAGCCAAACACCACGGCGACCTTGTCCTGGGTCAGCAACTGACGACCCTTCTCGGCGAACAGTGGCCAGTTCGACGCCGGGTCGACGACCACCGGTTCCAGCATCTTGCCGTTCACGCCGCCCTTGGCGTTGATCTCGTCGATGGTCATCAGCGCCATGTCTTTCAACGACGTTTCGGAGATCGCCATGGTCCCGGACAACGAATGCAGAATACCGACCTTGATGGTCTCGGCGGCCTGGACGGTCCAGGTCATGCCCATTGCGGCAATGGATGCCGAGAGAGTGAAAGCCTTGATCAAACTGCGACGCTTCATTGTGCGATCTCCATGAACTTATGAGTTTTCTTGGTTGGCAGATGCGGACTACTGAAGGTGTGTTTTGCAAGGGCTGTGCCCGGTCGGCAAAAGGCAGGGAAACGTCGTTTTAGAGCGGTTGCACGTTGGCGGGATGCACCATGAAAGAACGTTGGTGGCGCGTTGGTGCAGGCGGCCGCGCCAGATTGGGGCGCAGATATTACGAGCGACACCGTCCCCTGTGGGAGCGAGCTTGCTCGCGATAGCGGTGAGTCAGTCACTTCGATGCTGGCTATGCCACCGCCATCGCGAGCAAGCTCGCTCCCACAGTGTTAGTTGTTGTCCGCCGAATTTGTGTCGGATCAACGGCGGCGCATCAAACCAATAAAGAACAAGCCGCCAATTGCGGCGGTGGCGACGCCGATGGGAAGGTCTTCTGGAGCGATCATTGTCCGGGCGGCGACGTCGACCCAAACCAGAAACACGCTGCCGAGCAGCACGCATACTGGCAGCAATCTTCGGTGTTCAGCCCCGACCAGACGTCGCGCAATATGCGGCACCATCAGTCCGACAAAACCGATCGAGCCGCTGATCGACACCAGCACCCCGGTCATCAATGACGCAATCAAAAACACCCGCAGGCGCACGGTGCGCGCATTCAGGCCCAGGGTCACCGCGCTCTGTTCGCCGGCCATCAGCGCATTCAGCGGTCGCGCCATGCCCAGCAGCAAAATCAGCCCGAGCAGCACACTGGCTGTCGGCACCGCCAGCAGTTCCCAGCGTGCCAGCCCAAGTCCGCCGAGCATCCAGAACATCACCGCCGAACTGGCTCGATGATCGCCGAGAAACAGCAGCAAATTGGCAATCGCCATCATCACGAACGACACCGCCACACCACACAGCAGCAAGCGGTCACTGTCGAGTCGACCGTTGCGGTTGGCGATCATCAGCACCACCAGCATGCTCAGCAATGCACCGATGAATGCCGCGATCGGCAAGGTCAGCAGGCCAACGATTTCTCCCACATGCAGCACCACGATCACGGCACCCAACGTCGCGCCGGACGTGACTCCGAGCAAGTGCGGGTCGGCCAACGGGTTGCGCGTCACCGCTTGCAACACCGCGCCGATCAACGCCAGCCCGGCGCCCACCAACGCGCCGAGCAGCATGCGCGGAACTCGGATCAGCCAGACGATATGTTCCTGCCCAGGACTCCAGTCCGGTACACCGAAGCCGAACAGTTTGTGCAACAGGATGCGCCACACCACGTCCACCTGCACCCGCGCCGGGCCGAAACCCAGGGACACCACGCACGACACCAGCAACAGCGCACCGAGGGCGATCAGTAACAGGGCATAGCGACGGTTGATCATTCGCCGTGGAAACCCTTGGCCAGGGTTGCGACCGCCAGCACATTGTCGATCCCCGGCGTGGCCTGCACGTACGGGATGACGATGAAGCGTCGGTTCCTGATTGCGTCCACCGATTGCAGGGCTTTGTTGTCCAGCAGGAATTGAATCTTCTGTTCGGCGGTGATTTCGCTGTAGTCGACGATCACGATCACCTGCGGATTGCGCTCGACTACGTTCTCCCAGTTGACCCGGGTCCAGCTCGCGTCGACATCCTCCAGGATATTGCGCCCGCCAGCGGCATCGATCAGCGCTTGTGGCATGCCCAGGCGGCCGGAGGTCATGGCCCGGTCTTCACCGCTGTCGTACAGGAAGACCCGTGGTTTTGCCGCGGGCAGGTCTTTGCGAATGTCCGCCACTTGCGCCTGCATGTTGGCGATCAGGGCATTGGCGCGGTCCTGCACGTCGAAGATCCTGCCGAGGTTACGCAGGTCGTTGTAGGTGTCTTCGAGGCTGGCTGGCGGGCGCTTCATCACGAAGGCGCAGGACTCGGTCAGCTCATACACATTGATGCCCAGAGGTTGCAGGGTTTGCGGCGTGAGGTCGCCGCCCACGCGCATGCCGTAATCCCATCCGGCGAAGAAGAAGTCGACGTTGGCATCGAGCAGGGTTTCCACCGACGGGTACTTGGCCGCCAGCTCCGGCAGACCATCGAGCAGCGACTGCATGTCGGGTGTCACGGCCTTCCAGCCACTGACGCCGCTGTAGCCGGCCATTCGTGGCTTGAGGCCGAGGGCGAGCATCATCTGGGTCATATTGATGTCGTGGCTGAGGGCGTGTTGCGGTGCCTGCCTGAAGGTCACCTCACGGTCGCAACTGTGGATCGTCAGCGGGTAACGGGTGGCTTCGGCAAACGCCTGGGCGCTGCCCGACAGCATCGCGAGGGAGAGGCTGCAGCGCAGCAGGGAACGCAAAGTCATGGTTGGGTTATCCAGGTGATTCGTGGGTAGCCGTGCAAGGGATGCTCATCGATCAGGGCTTCGACGCCGAACACATTGCGCAGCAGCGCAGCCGTCAGGACTTCTTTCGGCGTGCCGCTGGCGACGATGCGGCCGTGGTTGATCACGTACAGCCGATCACAAAAAGCCGCAGCCAGATTGAGGTCGTGGATGCTCGCCAGGGTGCCGATGTCCAGGCGCTTGACCAACTTCAAAAGCTCAAGCTGATAGCGCGGATCGAGGTGGTTGGTCGGCTCGTCGAGGATCAGCAACTGTGGCTGCTGGGCCAAGGCGCGGGCGAGGATGACCCGCTGTTTTTCGCCACCGGAGAGGGTGGCGAACCCGTGGTCTTCGAACCCCTCGAGACCGACCGACGCCAGGGCTTGATTGATGAGATTCGAGTCTTCACGCGTGTCGCCATCGAACAAGCCTTTGTGCGGCGTGCGGCCCATGGCGACCACCTCAAAGACGGTCAGGCCGAAGGTATCCGGGAACTCCTGCAACACCACGGCGATGCGTTGCGCGCACCAGCGCGAGGATTGCTTCCAGACATTCTGATGATCGAGCCTGACCTCGCCGCTTTCCGGTTTGCTGAAGCGCCAGGCACAACGCAACAGGCTGGTCTTGCCACTGCCGTTGGGGCCGATCAGCCCGACGAACTCACCGGCGGCCACGTGCACAGAGGCATCACGCAGCTGGAACTGATGGTGGCAATGGCCGTGACCCAGGGGCGTCCAGGAAATGTTTGCGAGGTTCAGCGAGGTCATGCAGTGGCTCTTGAAGTGATGCTGATGGCCTCTTCGCGAGCAAGCTCGCTCCCACAGGTCTTACGCAATCCCTGTGGGAGCGAGCTTGCTCGCGATGGGGCCGAGGTGATACGCGGGGAGTTTACAGTGCCTTTCGCCCCGCGCATCTTGCCTGTTTCAAGATGAAGATGAAGCCGACTCAGTCTGCCGGGTAAAACGCGACAGCAGCACACGATCCAGCACCCACACCGCCACCAGCGAAGCACCCACCAACGGAAAGGCTACCGCCAGGGCAAACATGATCACCATCGCGGTTTTCCATTTCGGCAGATCGTGGCGCAGCGGTGGCACGCCGAGTTTTCCTTGCGGGCGACGCTTCCACCAGATCACCACGCCGCTGACGGCGCTGAGCAGGATCATCAGGCAGATCAGCAACACGATGATCTGATTGAGCGTGCCGAACATCTTGCCTTCGTGCAGCATCACGCCGATTTCCGTGGCGCGGGCGACGCTGCCGTAGTGCTCGAAACGGACGTCGGCCAGAACCTTGCCGGTGTATTGATCAATGTGCAACGTGGCGTCATTACGCGGGTCGTCGGCGAACACCGAGATGGTGAACACGCCGGTCGCGGATTTCGGCAAAGTGATGCTGTAGCCCGGTTCGACCTTACTCTGCGTGGCGATGTTTTGTACGTCTTGCAGGCTGATAGTCGGCGCTGCCGGGCCGGCGTGCGCACCGTCGTGGGCCATGTGTTCGGCATGGTCGCCGGACATCGGCATCGGCGTATTTTCCATGGCCCATGGCACGGTCTGGCGGGTCGCGGTGTTGAGGCTGCGCGCTTCGACATCGGACTTCGGTACGTCATCCCACATCGTTGCCGGAAAGACGTTCCATACCGCCGCGTACTGCTGGCCCCAGAACCCGGTCCAGGTCATGCCGCTGAGCAGCATCACCAGCAACAGGGACGCGCCCCAGAACCCGGTGACCGCATGCAGGTCACGCCACAATACGCGCCCGCGACTGTTCAGGCGCGGCCACAAAATGCCTGCCGCCTGACCGCGCGGCCACCACAGGAAAATGCCGGACACCACCAGCACCACGCCCCAACCGGCGGCCAGTTCGATCAGCCGATCGCCAACGGTGCCGATCATCAACTCGCCGTGAATCGCGCGTGCTATGGCTTGCAGGTTCTTCTTGGCGTCTTGCTCGCCGAGGATGTCGCCGTGGTACGGGTCGACAAATACATTCAGCTCGTTGCCGCCATTGAGCACGACAAACTGGGCGCTGCGTTCGGCGTTGGCCGGTGGCAGGTACTGCTTGATCGTTGCTTGGGGATACGCGTCTTTCACACGCTTGAGCAGGTCGTCGGCCGGGACGGTGTGATGACCGGCCGGGACGTTGAGCAGGCTGCTGTACATCAGCGAATCGAGCTGCGGTTTGAACAGATAAAGGGTGCCGGTCAGGGCCAGCATCACCATGAATGGCGCAACGAACAATCCGGCATAAAAATGCCAGCGCCACGCCAGGTTGTAGAAATTCACTTTGGGCTGTTTCATCACGTGTGCTCCGCTTGGCTGGATCTTTTAGTTGTTTGTTTTTCGGTTGCTGCGCAACCGATCGCGGGCAAGCCCGCTCCCACAGAGGGAGCGGGGCCCTCAAGGGTTAGAAACTCATGTCCACCTTGGTCCAGAGCGTTCGCCCCGGTTCCTTGATGGCTTGCGGGTCATTGGCCGGGAAGCCGAAGCCGGCGTTGCCGGCCAGGTTCAAGTGCTCGGCGTAAGCCTTGCCGAACAGGTTGTCGACGCCGCTGCTGACCTTCCAGTTGCTGTTGATCCGATAGGCACCGTTGAGGGAGAACACGCCGAAGCCCGGCGTCTTGCCGAAATCCTTGCCGACCACGTTGCCCTTGTTCTGGTCGATGCGGTTTTGCGCGGCAACCACTCTCCACAGTGCGCCGGCGCTCCAGTTGTCTTCGCTGTAGGTCAGGCCGAAACGGGCATCCAGCGGCGGCATCTGCGGCAAGGCAGTGTTGTCGCTGCTGTTCTTGCCCCAGGCGTAGGCCAGGGTCGCGTCGGCTTTCCAGTTTTCGGTGAAGTTGTAAGCGGCGCCCAACTCGCCACCCATGATTCGCGCGTCGATGTTTTCGGCTTGCGAGGTCATGCCCATCATCCCGGGCGTATAGCTGAACAGGATGTAATCGCGCACCTGGCCGACGTAGCCCGAGGCCCAGGCTTCGAGTGCTTCGGTCTTGTATTGCAGGCCGAAATCGAGCTGGGTGGTTTTTTCCGGTTTGATCGAATCGAAGGCATTCACCGAGCCGGCGGGGCCGGATTTGGGTGAAAACAGCTCCCAGTAATCCGGGAACCGCTGGGTGTGACCGAGGCCGGCATACAAAGTGGTCGGGCTGTCGGCCAGGTCATGCTCGTAGCGGATGAAGCCACTGGGCAGGGTATCGGCGCGGGTGTCGTTGGCGGTCGGATTCGGGCGGGTCATCATGCCCGAGCCGATGGTCTGCCGATAATCCTTGGCCGAGGCGCGGTCCAGGCGTGCGCCGCTGATCAGGCGGTCGCGGTCGGCGGCGTACCAGGTCAGTTCGCCGAAGACCCCGTAGTTATGGAAGTCGGCATCCTTGGTGTACGGCAGGTCCTTGTAGGTGTCGACGCCCATGGCGCCGCGCTGGCGATGCTCGTTGGTCTGCGCGTCGATGCCGCTGATCAGTTGCACATCTGCCCAGCGCCAGGTGGCCTTGACCCGGGCACCGAGGGTACGGCGGTCGACGTTGGAGGCCATCGGGCCGGCCATCTTGCCGGTGCCGGACGGCGTGCGCAGGGTGTAGTTGTCCATCACATGGTCGGCGTAGTTGTAGTAGACCTGGGCTTCGAGCTTTTCCAGTACGTCGCTGATGTTGGATTTCTCAAAGCGCAGGCCGAGGCTTTCGCGCAGGAACTGCGAGCCGTCCATGCTGCGCCCGGCGTAGCGCGCTTCACCGTCACCCTTGCCGGCAGTCAGCTCCAGCAGGGTATCTGCATCCGGGGTCCAGCCGAGTGCGACATCGCCGTTCCATTTGTCGTAGCGCGATGGGACGGTGTCGTTGTTGCCATCCTGGTAGTCGTCGGAATGCGCAGTGTTGCCGATGACCCGCACGTAACCCGACTGGCCGCCGGCCGCAACGTCCACCAGTTTGTCGAAGCGCCCCCAGGAACCGGCCAGCACGCTGGCGTTGACCCGTGTGCCGAGTTCGCCGAAGTGCTCCGGCTCACGGTCGAACAGGATGGTCCCGGCCGAAGCGCCCGGCCCCCAAAGCACGGTTTGCGGGCCTTTGATCACAGTGAGCTTGTCGTAGGTTTCCGGCGAAATGTAGGAGGTCGGCGCGTCCATTCGGCCCGGGCAGGCGCCGAGCATCATGCCGCCGTTGGTGAGAATGTTCAGCCGCGAACCGAACATGCCGCGCAGCACCGGGTCGCCATTGGTGCCGCCGTTGCGCACTTGGGCGAAACCCGGAATGGTTTTCAGATAATCCGAGCCGTCGCTGGCCGGCACCGGTTGGCGCGGGTCCTTGGGGTTGGTGACGATGGTCAGTGGCGAACTGGGTGCAACGGCGGTAATCACCGTCGGGCTCAGTTCTTCAGTGTGACCGGCGTGTTCATCGGCCAGCGCAGAAGGCGCCAGCAATGCACTGCACAAAATCGCAGTGGCGTGCCTGAAACGAATGCAAGACTCGTTCAGGGCAAAAGAGGCTTGGGCAGTGCTCAAGCACGGGACAGCAGAAAACCTGGACATGACAACTTCCATCGAACAGTCGTAAACGACACGGCCGGCAGCCTGCGCAATCCCTGTGGGAGCGAGCTTGCTCGCGAAAGCGGTGTGCCAGACGACATCAATGTTGACTGACACTCCCTCTTCGCAAGCAAGCCCGCTCCCACAGGTTGCTGTGGCTGTCTTGCGGACCGTGTGAAATCAAAAGTGAGTGTTTACGCGACGATGAAGGGCGGGGCGCGGGTGCGGGCGCCGGGGAAGAAGGTTTGCCGGGCATGGCCCAGGCGCGGAGAGGGTGTGGTGAAGGTGTTGACGGGCGGGATGACGAAGTTGGCGAAAGACACGCCACCGGTCAGCGCCGGGCAATTGAACAACAGGCTGCAATAGCCGCACTTTTCCCACAGCACATGCTGACCCGGGGCAGGCGGGCAATGCTCGGCGGTGGCTTGCGTGCCATGGTCGGCATGCTCCATCGCCGGCATGTCCATGCTCATGTCCATAGGCATGCTCATCGACATGGCATGCGAATCCATCGGCATCGACTGAGAAATCAGCGGACCGATAAAGATCATCAGCATGGCGAACAGGCTGATCCAGCTGCCGCGTGTCAGGCTCGATGCCTGATTGCGTGGCCTGGATGACCTGGCGCTAAGCGGGCGCATGGGCGTTTTCAGCTCAGGCGATTACGGCTTGTGCACGTGCGCTTGCATGCTGTCCGGCGCCTGTTTCTGTACCGCGACTTCGACCGTCACGTCACCGGACTTCTCGAAGTGCAGCGTCATGGGGAAGCGCTTGCCGTCTGTGAGCAGGCTGCGGTCCTTGAGGCCCAGCAACATCACGTGATAGGCCATTGGCGCAAAAGTGACCTGGCCACCAGCGGGCACTTCCACGCTCGGTACGTGCTGCATTTTCATCATGTCGCCTTGCATCACGTGCTCATGCAATTGCGCTTCGCCCGCGATGGGGGTGTCGACGCTGAGCAGGCGGTCGGCGGTCGTGCCTTCATTGTTGATCACGAAATACGCCGCAACGTTGGGCGCATTGGGTGGCAACTCCTGGGACCACGGATGAGCGATTTCCAGTGCGCCGACCTTGTATTCGTGGGCATTGGCAAAGCAGGCAGGCAGCAGCAACGCGGCCAGAACGATGAGTTTGTTCAACATGGCAGTTCTCCGGAACGATTTAAACGCAGGTCAATTGCGAGAAAAATCACACCAGAGGGGAAGCGCGGGGGTTGAGGCTCGGCCATTGCTGGCGCGGTGACGGGCTTTCGAGAGAGGTCGCAGGCAGGCTTCGGTTGGACTCGAAGTGCGCGAAATACAGCTGTGGCGTATGCCCCGGCAACGCCACCAATGGCGCAGAACCCGAGCAGCACCAGCAATGTTGCATGTTGGAGTGATCGTCGCTTTGCGGGGCTTTCTGTTCGAGGTCGCCGATGGAAATCGCCACCATCCTGGTGCCGCTGGAGCTGCAGAAACTACCCCACAACAGTTGTTCGGCGGGTGACTTCGCCGTCTGTGCCATCGCTCCGGACATCGGCATGGCGAGCAAATTGAACAGCACTGCGAAGCAGGCTATCCAGGCAATTGCGAGCCGATGTCGGGACATGGGGCAAAATCCGTTTGAGTGGGCGATCAGGCGCGGGCTATTTAGCCTGATCAGGGCCGATAAGTAAAAAAGCGGCGTGCGGTTTGGTGTCGCAGCGTAATTAGACAGCGATGGCATGCAAGCGCAGACCCAAGGCTTTCATAACTTTCATGATAGTCGCGAATTCCGGATTGCCACTACTGCTCAGCGCTTTGTAAAGACTCTCGCGTCCCAGACCGGCATCACGGGCAATTTGTGTCATGCCTTTTGCTCGGGCGATATCGTTGAGCGCTGCACGTATCAGCACACCGTCTCCGGCATCCTCTTCAAAGCAGGCATCCAGATAGGCTGCCATTTCCTCAGGCGTTTTGAGAAACTCGACGGCATCAAAACGGGTAAATTGTTCGGCCATGATTTACTCCTCACTACCGATATTGTGTGCCATTTGAATAGCACGTTTGATATCTCGCTTTTGAGTCGACTTGTCACCTCCGATCAACAGCAAGTAAATCACCTCATCTCTGCGAGTGAAGTACATCCTGTAGCCTGGGCCGTAGTGAACGCGCATCTCATAAACCGCAGTACCTACAGATTCACAATCACCAAAATTTCCATGCTCGGCTGCCCGGAGTCTGGCGATTATTCGAGCTTTGCCAATGGTGTCCTTCAGCGAATTGAGCCAGTCAGCAAATACTTGGGATCGCTGAAAATCGATCATGTTGAATCGTATTCCTTGGGATACAGAGTGGCAAGCGGCACTTTCTCTTGGGCGAGACCATTTATCCCTGTGGATGTTGGGGGCGCTTGATTGGTTCAGGAGGAGGCGAACTATAGGATTGACGCCGTAGAGTCGATAGCCAGCTTCGTCTGAGAATATTGCCAGCGGAATCGCAAGATTTAGCAGGACTAAGGAATAGTCCTACCCTGATAGGGCATCCAGCATATCTGCCACCGAGCCAAACTCCCGTGCCACGCTTGGTAATTCCGGCCGCTTCAAGACAATCACCGGAACCCCACGCTCACGCGCGACTTCCAGCTTCGGCTCGGTCGCCGTGCTGCCACTGTTCTTGCTGATCAGCACGTCGATGTTTCGCCGTTCGAACAACGCGCGTTCATCGTCGATCAGGAATGGCCCGCGTGCGCCGATCACTTCGCAGCGCTCGTTGCCCGGATACACGTCCAGCGCACGCAGGGTCCAGAATTGCTCCGGGGGGATTTCATCCAGGTGTTGCAGGGGCTCGCGACCGAGGGTGAACAGTGGTCGACGGAAGGGTTTCAGGGCTTCGATCAGTTCGGCCCAATCGCTGACTTCCCGCCAGTCATCACCTGCCTGGGCTTGCCAGGCCGGACGCCGTAGCGCCCAGCAGGGGACGCCGCTCAAGCGCGCTGCGGTCGCGGCGTTCTGGCTGATCCGGGCGGCGTAGGGGTGAGTGGCGTCGAGCAGCAGATCGATGCCTTCATCGCCAATGAATTGCGCCAGACCCTCGGCACCGCCGTAACCTCCCACGCGGATCTGACATTGCAGGTCCGTCGGCACCCGACCGATACCGGCCAGGCTATAGATGTGCTGTGACCCCAGCGTGCGGGCAATGGCCAGGGCTTCGGTCACACCGCCGAGCAAGAGGATGCGCTTCATTGGAAAGCGCCTGCATGGCCGACAATCCCGCCCTGGCGATCGATGGCGAAGACTTCCACTTGAACCTGCGCCGGCACCACGCTGCGGGCAAAGTCCAGGGCGTGCTGACAGACGGCATCGCCCAGGGCGACTCCGGCTGCGGCGGCCATGGCCAGTGCCTGCTGGCTGGTGTTGGCCTCGCGGATGCGCTGCTGCAACGCCGCATCGGCGCCGACCTGCGCCGCCCATAACGCCAGTTGCGGCAGGTCAATGCTCGAATGACGACTGTGCAAATCCATGTGCCCGGCCGCCAGTTTGCTGATCTTGCCGAAACCACCGCATAGGCTGAGTTTATCCACCGGTACTTTGCGCAGGTGCTTGAGCACGGCGCCAACGAAGTCGCCCATTTCGATCAGGGCGATTTCCGGCAGGTTGTAGACCCGGCGCATGGTGTCTTCGCTGGCGTTGCCAGTGCAGGCGGCGATGTGCAGGTAACCGTTGGTTTTCGCCACGTCGATGCCCTGGTGGATCGAGGCGATGTAGGCCGCACAGGAAAACGGCCGGACGATGCCGCTGGTGCCGAGGATCGACAGACCGCCAAGAATGCCCAGGCGCGGATTCATGGTTTTCAGTGCCAGCGCCTCGCCGTTCTCGACATTGATCGTCACCTCGAAACCACCGCTGTAGCCGAGCTCGTCGGCCAGTCGGGCCAGGTGTTCGCTGATCATTTTGCGTGGCACCGGGTTGATCGCGGGCTCGCCGACACCCAGCACCAACCCGGGCCGGGTCACTGTGCCGACACCGCGACCGGCCTTGAAACGAGTCCCCGGTTCGGCGCTCAGGTGCACCTGGGAGTAGAGCAGGGCGCCGTGGGTCACGTCCGGATCGTCGCCGGCGTCCTTGAGGGTTCCCGCTTCGGCGCCGTCCTCGGTGAGGCGACAGAACTCCAGGCGCATTTGCACCTGTTTGCCCTTGGGCAACACGATTTCCACGGCGTCGACCGCTGTGCCATCCAGCAGCAGACGCGCCGCGGCGAGGCTGGTGGCCGTGGCGCAACTGCCGGTGGTCAGGCCACTGCGCAGGGGGGCGGGTTGTTCGGTGGTTTCGTCACGCATCGAAGGGTTTCGTCACGTCCAGCAAGGTAATCGGAAGGGCCTGGCGCCAGGTGTCGAAGTCGCCCAGCGCTTGTGCTTGCGCGATATGAATGCGGGTCAACTCCCCGCCGTGTTGCTCGCGCCAGGCCATCAGGGTCATTTCACTTTGCAGGGTGACTGCGTTGGCAATCAGCCGGCCACCGGGCTTGAGTTTGGCCCAGCAAGTATCGAGCACGCCTTCGCGGGTGACTCCGCCGCCAATGAAAATCGCATCCGGTCGCTCCAGCCCGGTCAGGGCCTGCGGCGCACTGCCGCGAATCAATTGCAGGCCGGGAACGCCAAGGGCATCGCGGTTGTGTTCGATCAACGCTTGTCGGCCGTCATCCGCCTCGATGGCCAGGGCGCGGCAACTGGGGTGGGCGCGCATCCATTCGATGCCGATCGAACCGCTGCCGGCGCCGACGTCCCACAACAGTTCGCCGGGGATCGGGGCCAGGCGTGCGAGGGTGATGGCGCGCACATCGCGTTTGGTCAGTTGGCCGTCATGCTGGAAGGCCGAGTCCGGCAGGCCGGCCAGTCGTGACAGGCGCGGTGTATCCGGCTCTGCGATGCAGTCAATGGCAATCAGGTTCAGGTCGGCGATCGGCGGATCGCTCCAGTCGGCGGCGATACCGTCGACGCGCCGCTCGGATTCACCGCCCAGGTGTTCCAGGACGCTGAGACGGCTGGGGCCGAAGCCACGTTCGCGCAACAGTGCCGCGATGGCGGCGGGGCTGCGGCCGTCGTTGCTCAATACCAGCAAGCGCACGCCGCTGAACAATTGCGCGTTGAGTGCGGCGACAGGCCGGGCCACCACCGAGAGTGTGACCACATCCTGCAAGGGCCAACCCATTCGCGCAGCGGCCAGCGAGCAAGAGGACGGCGCAGGAAGCGTCAGCATCTCGGCCGCGGGGAGTTGCCGGGCGAGGCTGGCGCCGACGCCAAAGAACATGGGGTCGCCACTGGCCAGGACGCAAACGGGTTCGCCACGCAGTGACAGCAGCGACTCAAGGCAAAAGGGGCTCGGCCAAGGCTGGCGCTCGCCGCGTATGCACGGCGGGAGCAGATCCAGATGCCGCTGGCCGCCAAAGATCTTCGATGCGCGCAACAATGCATGCCGGGCGTTCTTGCCCAGGCCCTTGAATCCGTCTTCGCCGATGCCTACTACCGTCAGCCAGGGTGTCATGCCGTTCCTCAATCCCGCGTTCAACGTTGTTGGGCGGCATGATAGCGCGGGTTCCTTGAGCTGACTGCCTTCTCTTCCCGACCGGAGTCTTTTCATGCAGCGAAGTAAAGCAGGCATAATACCGCGCACTTTCGCCGTGAATCGCCTCGCCACCTGAACGGGTCCGCCTTGAACGAACGTCCGCTGTCCGCTGCCTTACGCCCCTCGGCTTGCCCGGGGTTGCTGCGTATTGTGTCGGCGCTGGATGGCGGCATCTGCCGGATCAAGTTGAACGGTGGTTCGATCAGCAGCGCTCAAGCCGAGGCCGTGGCGACTGCAGCCGAGCGTTACGCCAGCGGAGCGATCGAGGCGACCAACCGGGCCAACCTGCAGATCCGCGGCATTGGCAACGAGCAAGCGGCGTTGATCGACAGCCTGCTGGCCGCCGATCTGGGACCGCGCACGGCGGCTGGCGACGATGTGCGTAATTTGATGCTCAGCCCAGGTGCCGGGATCGATCGGCGCATGCTGTTCGACACTCGGCCGCTGGCCGGGCAGATCCTCGCCACACTGCAAAGCCACGAAGCTTTTCACGACCTCAGTGCCAAGTTCGCCGTGCAGCTTGATGGCGGTGAAGACCTGACGATGCTCGAACATCCCCATGACCTGTGGCTCTCGGCGTTTGATCAGGACGGAGAGCAACGGCTGGCGTTCGGTCTGGCGGGATGCCCGACGGACAGCCCCGCCGGTTCGGTTGCACTCGCTGACGGGCATGCGCTGGTGGTCGCGGTCCTTGAGTTGTTCCTTGAACTGGCGCGCCCCGAGCAGACGCGGATGCGCCATTTGCTGGCCGACTACTCGGTCGAGGCCGTACGGTTTCGGCTGGCTGAGCGAGTTCCGATGCAAGCCGTTGTCGGTTGGCAGCGGCTTTCTGGCGGCAGTGATTTGCATATGGGCGCCCATCCCCAGGCCGAATCCGGTGTTGTCTATGTGGGGGCTGTCCCACCGCTAGGGCGGCTCGATCCGGCGATGCTGCGGGGTGTGGCACAACTGGCACGGGAGTTCGGTGATGGCCGTCTGCGCTTCACGCCCTGGCAAAGCCTGCTATTGCCCAATGTCCTCGCGGAAAACGCCACTGAGGTCATTCGGCAATTGCAATGTCTGGGCTTGCACTGCGAAGCCGATCAGCCATTGTCCCGGTTGATCGCCTGCACCGGCTCAAACGGCTGCGGTAAAAGCCTGGCCGAGACCAAGGGCGATGCCCTGCAACTGGCTGCATTGCTGCAACGTCACGGACAAACGCCGAGTGTGCATTTGAGCGGGTGCGCGCGTTCCTGCGCCGCGGCACATACGGCGCCCGTCACATTGCTGGCCGTCGCCCCCGGTCACTACGATCTCTATTTTCGCGATGCAGAGCAGCCGGGTTTCGGCGCGCTGCACGCACGCAACCTTACTATTGAAGCGGTCGCGACCCTGCTCGACGCCCGCTCACGGAGCCCCATTGATGCTTGATTACATCCGCGACGGTCAGGAGATCTATCGCAACTCCTTCGCGATCATTCGCGCCGAGGCCAACCTCGACAGGATTCCGGCCGATCTGGAGAAACTTGCGGTTCGGGTGATTCACGCCTGCGGCATGGTCGAGGCCATCGACGGTTTGCAGTTTTCCGAAGGCGCAGGCAAGGCCGGGCGTGATGCGCTGGCGGCCGGCGCGCCGATCCTGTGTGATGCGCGAATGGTCTCCGAGGGCGTGACCCGCGCGCGGTTGCCTGCGAACAATCAGGTGATCTGCACTCTGCGCGATGAAAGCGTTCCGGACCTCGCCCGTGAGTTGGGCAACACCCGTTCCGCTGCCGCACTGGAGTTGTGGCGACCGCATCTGGAAGGCAGCGTGGTGGTGATCGGCAACGCGCCGACCGCACTGTTTTACCTGCTGGAAATGCTGGATGCCGGCGCACCGAAACCGGCACTGATCCTCGGCTTCCCGGTAGGCTTCGTCGGTGCCGCCGAATCCAAGGCAGCGCTGGCGGCGGACAGCCGTGGCGTGCCTTTTGTCATCATGCAGGGGCGGCTGGGCGGTAGCGCCATGGCCGCCGCCGCCGTCAATGCCCTCGCCACGGAGATCGAATGATGCAGCAACCTGGACGTTTGATCGGCCTCGGCGTCGGTCCCGGTGATCCGGAACTGATTACCGTCAAGGCCTTGCGTTTGCTGCGCGAATCCCCGGTGGTGGCGTACTTCGTGGCCAAGGGCAAGAAGGGCAACGCCTTCGGCATCATCGAAGCGCACCTGCAGGAAGCCCAGAATTTGTTGCCGCTGGTGTACCCGGTGACCACCGAAGCCTTGCCAGCGCCGTTGTCCTACGAGCAAGTGATCAGCGACTTTTACGATGACGCTGCCGACGAACTGGCCACGCATCTCGATGCGGGTCGTGATGTGGCGGTGATCTGCGAGGGCGATCCGTTCTTCTACGGCTCCTACATGTACTTGCACGACCGGCTCGCCGAGCGTTACCAGGCTGAAGTCGTGCCCGGTGTGTGCTCGATGCTCGGCGGCGCCTCGGTGCTCGGCGCACCGTTGGTGTATCGCAATCAGAGCCTGTCGGTGTTGTCCGGTGTACTGCCGCACGACGAACTCAAGCGTCGCCTGGCCGATGCCGATGCGGCGGTGATCATGAAACTGGGGCGCAACTTTCCCAAGGTTCGCCAGGTGCTGGAAGAACTCGGCCTGGCCGAGCGTGCGTTGTACGTCGAGCGGGCGACCATGGCCAATCAGAAGATCGTGCCGCTGGATCAGGTCGAGCCGATGTCCTCGCCGTACTTCTCGTTGATCATCGTTCCCGGTGAAAGGTGGCAAGGCTGATGACCCGTCCAGTTCCGGCGATTGTCATTCTTGGCAATGGCAGCCTCGCTACCGCACGCAGCATTCAGCAGGTGTACCCCGAAGCCCTGATCCATGGCCTGGCCGAACGGGTCGAAGGCGCGGATCGGGTTTATCACGAGTTCGGTGCGACCCTGCGCGAGCTCTATCAACGGGGCACTCCAATTATTGCCCTGTGCGCGGCCGGGATCGTGATCCGCACGCTGGCTCCCTTGTTGCTGGAAAAGGGCGCCGAGCCACCGGTATTGGCGGTGGCTGAAGACGGCAGTGCCGTGGTTCCACTGCTGGGTGGTCTCGGCGGGGTGAATGTAATGGCGCGGGAGATTGCCGCCGCGCTTGAAGTCGCGGCGGCGATCACCACCAGCGGCGAGTTGCGTTTCGGCACTTGCCTGCTCAACCCGCCCAGCGGTTATGCCCTTGGCGATCTGGAACTGGGCAAGCGTTTCGTTTCCGATTTGCTGGCTGGCGAAACGGTGCGCATTGAAGGTGAGGCCCCGTGGCTGGCGCAGGCGCAGTTGCCCGAAGATGCACAGGCCCGATTGGCGGTGCATGTCAGTCATGCCGAACGGACACCCGCGGCCAACGAATTGTTGATCTACCCGCGCAATGTGGTGGTCGCTGTGGACGCTGGTCTGGTGAACGTCGCCGGGGTGGTGCGCGAGGCGTTGCATCAGGCAAAAATCGCCATGCAGTCGCTGGCCTGCCTGTTGGCTCCCGACACCGAAATGGCCTGCCCGGGGTTGCGCGAAACGGCGCTTGAATTGGGCGTGCCGCTGCGTTTTGCCGGCGCTGAGAAGGTGCTTGGCGAACGTCTGAGTACTGCCATAGGCCAGCCCGTTTCCATGCTGGGTAGCGACACCGTTGCCATTGCGGTGGCAGAGCATCCGCTGGACCCGTTGCAGATCGGCCGCCCACGCGGACGCCTGGCCGTGATCGGCCTCGGGCCGGGCGCCGCCGAATTGATGGTGCCGGCCGTGAAGGCGGAACTGGCCCGCGCAACCGACGTGCTGGGTTACGAAACCTACGTGCGCATGGCCGGGCCGTTTCGCGCCGATCAGGTGCTGCATTGCACCGACAACCGCGAAGAGATGCAACGCGCCCGCCACGCCTTCGAACTGGCGGCCCAGGGGCGTTCGGTGGTGGTGGTTTCTTCGGGGGATCCGGGGGTTTTTGCCATGGCTGCGGCGGTGCTGGAAGCGCTGCATGAATCCACCGACGTCCATTGGCATAATGTCGATCTCGAGATTCTGCCGGGGGTTTCCGCCTCGCTGGCGACGGCCGCCCAGGCCGGCGCACCGCTGGGGCATGATTTCTGCGTGCTGTCGCTGTCGGATAACCTCAAGCCTTGGGCAATCATCGAAAAACGCCTGGACCTGGCCGCTCAAGCCGATCTGGCCCTGGCGTTCTACAACCCGATTTCCCGTTCGCGGCCATGGCAACTGGGCCAGGCGCTTGAAATCGTCGCCCGGCACCGTATGCCGCAAACACCTGTCGTGTTGGGGCGGGACATTGGCCGGCCGGGTCAGACACTGCGCGTCACGACCCTCGGCCAATTGACCCCTGACCAGGTCGATATGCGCACGATGGTATTGATCGGTTCATCCCTGACCTGTGTTTTTCCGCGGGTCGGCGGCGGTGATTGGGTTTACACGCCGCGCTGGTACCCAAGCAAGCCAGCCACCTGAGTGCAAGCGGCTTTGTTCAAAGGTCGCTGATGTTCAAGGCAATAACTGATAATAGGGCCTGCGATTGACGAAAGTTGTCGCGGGCCTTTTTATTGTCTAATAACTCCTGAAATAAGTTCTGAGTGTTTTTACTTTGACCAACTCAACTCCGCGCTTTAGTTTTCAGCCGGTCGCATGAGGCGGCTTGTTGATTAAATGGAGATTTAAATGGTCGATATAAAAGATTACTCAGTAGCTCAAGTCGCATTTGATGATGCCATGCAGGATAAGTATTTCGAAGGCATTGCGGCAGAACTTGAAAAAGTTGTGCCACGGGCGCGGACCAAGCGTTCCACCTCGATCCTGGGCGCAGTATCGCGTGATTCGTCAGTGCAAGGTGTGGGGGATTCGGTAGTAGGGCCCTCGCTGGTGGTGTTCGACCAGGCGCTTTCGGAGGACGACAGGCAGGATGCGCTGGACTGCCAGCAGTTTGCCGAAGCGGTGGTCCGGCGCCTGCCCAATGGAACCAGCAACGAAGACCGCTACCTGAAGTACAACGAGGCATTGTTGGCGGTGGGCTGGGTGACGGGAAGCTTCACCTACAAGAAATTCGTCAGCAAACAGCTCACCATCACGATGAATGAAGCGATTTTGCAAGTGCTTGAGACCGTTGTTTCCGGTGGTGCAAGCAGCGTCCTGAACCTGGTGGCGTCGGGTTTCAGCAAGCTCAAGGGCGATAAGGACGCACTGAAGATTGTCGATGCCGGCAGCAAGAAAAACGACGTCGTCAGCTTCAAGACTGTGCCTTGCATTACGACGCCAAGCGGCGGCATGTCCATGTTGATGGGAGGCCTGGACTTGGTGGACAAGGAATACAACGGCAACTTTCTATTTGTGACTTACAAGACTCAGGGTTTGCAGGTTTTCCAGGGTGCCGGTGTGCGCAATTTCAATCGACGTGCATTCGAACGAAAGAAAAATATGATGTATGCCTATAACGACCAATTTGCCGATGGTCTTTTCAAACAATTGACTGGTCAATAAGTCGGATAGGCTTTGATCGATGTAACCGATTAAAGCACTGACTGTATGGGGTAAATATGCCTGCGTCTGTTAATGCTGTTGTAGTGGGTGGTTGCCTGTTGTCCTTTACCCAACAGGTAAGCTCGCAAGACCAAGAGGATATACAGGACTGCCTGTTGTACGCGGAACTGGCGGCCAATGAGAAATACCCGGACCAAGTGTCGAGGAAGGTCTGGTTCGATTATTTTCAAGGGCGATTGCTCAAGGCGGGATACAGGCTCAAGACCATCGTTCCGGCCGATCCGATCCGGGTCACGAGTGTCCGACAATTGCTTGGCGCCAGTTACAGCATGATTGGCCGCTTGGGCGTGGAGCGCTTGAGCCAGCTCCTCGAGGACACCTATCAGGCGTTGCGGCTGGATGAGTTTGCCTGGGACTTCTTTCGCGGCAATGTTGCCAATGGCGGCTCGGGTATCCTCAAGTGCGCGCCTTGCGAGCGGCTCGCCTCGGGTGAGGTGGTCGTCTGCCTGCTGGGCTTGCGCTACAGCGCGACCGTGATTGAAAGCGACTTTTTCCTGTGGCGCGAATTCGATCGAGAGCTGGTGATCATTCCCAATGGCGGGGTGTTCGTGTTCGACCGACGGGCGTTTGAAAACTACCGTAAACGGGTCCACGAGAAAATCGAAGCTTATTCAAACAAGGTGTTCGTGCGCAAACTCCAGTCCTGACTGAAAGGCTTTGCACGTCATAAACGGCAAGGCCCTGTGATTGATGCACAGGGCCTTGTTTTCGGGTTCGGGCAAGCCGCCGCTTCAAGGCACCAGATAGCCCCTGACCCCGGTGAAGATAATCTGCGCCGCCAGTGCACACACGAACAGTCCCATCAACCTGCTGACGATCTGCAAGCCCTGGTCGCCGAGTATGCGTTCGATGCGGCTGGACAGATAAAGCACCACCCCCACGGTGAAGCTGGCCAGGGCAATGCTGACAATGGCGGTGAGCTTGTCGTCCCAGTGCGGCTGGCTCACGCCCATCACGAGCAAGGCACCTATGGTGCCGGGGCCGACGGTCAGCGGGATGGTCAGCGGGACGATAGTGACATCCTGCTGCACGTTGTCGGTCTGTACCGCCGATTTGCCTTGTGCCATCCCCAGCGCCGAGATGAACAGGACGCTACCGGCGCCAATGCGGAATGCGTCCACGGTAATGCCGAAAACACTGAAAATCACTCGGCCGAACAAGTACAGCAGAACGCTGGAGACCAGGGTAGCGACCGCTACTTTCCAGGCCAGCCGCCGCTGTTCCTTGCGCGAATAACCACGGGTCAGGCTGATGAAGCAGGACAACACGAAGAATGGGCTGTAGAGCACCAGCATCTTCAGGTAAACGCTGAACAACTCATGGAGCATGGTGCCGGGCTCACTGGCGAGGGAAGTCGAGGGGGAGTCTATCAGGGGTTGCGTAGTCTGTCGGCTCAGGACGTTTGGGTCGTTGCGCGATTCTGCTGGTCACGCTGGGCGACCCAGTGTTCGATCAATTCGCGCAACTGCGACAGTTCGACCGGTTTGGCCATGTGTCCGTCCATGCCGGCCTGGCGCGCACGCTCTTTGTGTTCGGCCAGGATATGGGCGGTCAATGCCACCACGGGGGTACGGACCCGCTGGTTGCTGACTTCCCAGGCACGCAATTGCTGGGTGGCCGAGAAGCCGTCGAGGATTGGCATTTCGCAGTCCATCAACACCAGGTCGTAGCGTTGGGCCTTCATCGCCTGCAAGGCTTCTTCGCCGTTGCAGGCGGTATCCGGTTGCAGGTTGAGCTTGCTCAGCATGCCGCGGATCACCTTGGTCGAAATGCTGTTGTCTTCGGCCACCAGAATGCGGAAGTCGCAGGGGACCTTGATCGGCAGAGCCGGTCCGCTTTGCACTGGGTGGGTGGCGACGAGACCTTTGTTGCGTTGGGTCAGCTCGTCGGCGAGGGTGGTCTTGAGGGTGTAGCCGGCCACCGGTTTGGCGAGGATGCGCTTGATCCCGGAGTTGCGCGCGATGATCTTGCTCGGCGCATTGCTGATGCCGGTGAGCATGATCAGCAGGATGTCATGGTTCAGGCTCGGGTCTTCCTTGATTTTGGCCGCCAGTTGCATGCCGGTCATGCCGGGCATGTTCTGGTCCAGCAGGACCACATCGAAGTAATCGCGCAAATGAGCCTTGGTGCGCAGCAGTGCCAGCGCTTCCTTGCCGGAAGGCGCGGCGCTGACGTTCAGGCCCCAGGCGCTGCATTGCTGCACCAGCACCTTGCGGCAGGTGTCGTTGTCGTCCACCACCAATACCCGAGCACCTTGCAGCGGGCCGTCGAGATCGGAGGTCGGGTGTTCGAGGCGATCCGGGTCCAGTGGCAGGGTCAACCACAGGGTGCTGCCCTGGTTGCTGCCACTCTTGATCCCGAATTCTCCCTGCATCAAGCGGATCAGTTGGCGGGCAATCACCAGCCCCAGGTTGCCGCCCAGGTGGGTGGCCGAAAGAAAATGCCGGCTGTGCAGTTCGGCGTGCATCAGAGCGTCGCGCTCTTCGGCTTCCATGGGCTCGCCGCTGTCCTGCACGGCGATACGCAGGCGTGGTTTGGTGTTGCGCTCGTCGAGCGCCACGACGATCAGGATTTCGCCTTCATCGGTTTTTTTCAGGGCGTTTTCAAGCAGGCTCAACAGCGTCTGGCGCAGACGTGTCGGATCACCGCTGATCACCCGCGGCACCTGTGGCTGGATGAAGCTGATCAACTCGACGTTTTGCTGCTCGGCCTTGGCGCGGAAGATGCTCAGGCAGTCTTCGATCAGTGCGTTGAGGTCGAACTGCACATCGTCCAGTTCGATCTGCCCGGACTCGAGTCTGGAAATGTCGAGAATTTCGTTGATCAGTGTCAGCAGCTCGTTGCCGGCGCTGTGGATCGTCTGCACATAGTCGCGTTGCTTGACCGACAGCGGCGTGCCCAGCAGCAGCTCGGTCATGCCGAGGACGCCATTCATCGGGGTGCGGATCTCATGGCTGATCTTTGCCAGGAACTCGGCCTTGGCGTTGATCTCGGCGTTGCTGGCCGCCAGGTCGCGACTGATGCTGAAACGGTCTTCCATGATGCGGCGCTGGCGCTCGCTCAACGCAATGCTCATCAGCAGGCCGCTGATGCAGATGAGCACCAGCAATGTAGTGATCAGACCATGGGGTTCGATCAGGGTCAGCCCCAACAGGGCGGGCAGGATGACCAGTGTCCCGAGGTTGAACACCACCATGGCTGCCACGAAGAGGCGAGCCGGGCGATAACCTTTTTGCCAGTGATAGGCGCTGACGAACAGCATGGTCAGGCCTGCCAGGGCCACCAGACCGTAGGTAATGAAGTTCAGCGGCAAGGTATTGACGAACAGCAGCATCAGGCCGCAGGCGGTGATGAGCAGGACCTCGCCGAGCAGCAACCGGTTCAGCGGATGCGGCCCGAGCGGGGAGAAGAAGCGATAGGCGAGCATCAGGCCGCCGGGCGCAGTCAGCAGCAATGCCAGGTAAGCCCCCGGCGTTTGCACTGTGTGCCAGTCCGGTAGCCAGGGGCCGGCGAGGTTCAGCAACAGCAGCAGGCTGAGCATCAACAGCCCTTCGCACGCTGCCAGCCAGAGGGCGCTGTGCGAGCGGGTATAGGCGTAGCGGATGAGGTTGTGCAGGATCAGCATGGCGATGCAACCGAACAGCAGGCCATAGATCAGCGTCTGATTCTGGTTGGCAGCCGCGATGACCGCCGATTGCAGGGTGATGTAGGGTCGTAACTGGTGGTCGGAGGCCAGTCGCAGGTAGACGTCCAGGGAGCTGTCGCTTTGCGGCAGGGCCAGCATGAGGTCGCTGCTGGGTAATGGACGCTCGGATTGGGGCTGTTCGTTGCCTGTGCTGGATTGCTCGATCAGCCTGTCGCCGTCCAGTACGTACATGCTGAACTGGCGCAGGTCAGGCGCGAACACCCGCAGCAATTGTTCGTGTTTGCCGGGTGCAAGCCTGAATCGCAGCCATAACGCGCCATCGGGTTCGGCCGCGGTAATGCGGTCGAGTTCGATGGGGCTGAATTGATTGGTGTAACGAGCGGAACGGATATCGCTCAGTTGCAGGTCACCCTGTTCGTCAAGCAATACCGCCCAGCCACTGCCTTGCGCGGCCTGGGCCGGTAGCATGCAGAGCAAGGTCAACAGCGTGACGGTTAAGCTTATGGCAATCCTGAGCCAGCGCACGGCGAAATCCCTTCTTCGGTTGATGCCAGAGTATAACGATGCGCGGCGCCGGAATAGCCAGGCAAGGAATCGCAATCCCTGCCTGGCGTGGTGTTTACCTTATTCCTGACTCTCGCCGCGCTCGCGGGCAATGGCGCGGTAGCCAATGTCCTTGCGATAGAAACAGCCTTCCCAGTCAATCGTAGCCGCCAGCTTGTAGGCCTGCTGCTGTGCAGCGTCGACGCTGGCACCCATGGCTGTGGCGCACAACACCCGACCACCGGCCGTTACGACTTGACCGTCCTTGAGCGCAGTGCCGGCGTGGAAAACCTTGCCTTCCAGTGCGGCGGCTGCATCCAGCCCCTTGATGGCTGCGCCTTTGGCGTAGTCACCAGGATAGCCGCCAGCGGCCAGGACGATGCCGACGCTAGGGCGTGGATCCCATTGCGCTTCTACTTTGTCCAGCGCCTGGGCCAGGGCGGCCTCGACCAGCAGCACCAGGCTCGACTGCAGGCGCAGCATCACCGGCTGGGTCTCAGGGTCGCCGAAGCGGCAGTTGAACTCGATGACTTTTGGGTTACCAGCCTTGTCGATCATCAGGCCGGCGTACAGGAAACCAGTATAGACGTTGCCTTCCTCGGCCATGCCGCGCACGGTCGGCCAGATCACCAGGTCCATGACACGCTTGTGCACTTCGGCGGTGACCACTGGCGCCGGGGAGTAAGCACCCATGCCGCCGGTGTTCGGGCCGGTGTCGCCGTCACCGACGCGTTTGTGGTCCTGGCTGGTGGCCATCGGCAGCACGTTCTTGCCGTCGACCATGACGATGAAGCTGGCTTCTTCGCCGTCCAGGAACTCTTCGATGACCACGCGCGAACCCGCATCGCCAAAGGCATTGCCCGCCAGCATGTCGCGCACGGCGTCTTCGGCTTCGGCCAGGGTCATGGCGACGATCACGCCTTTACCGGCAGCCAGGCCATCGGCCTTGATCACGATCGGGGCGCCTTTTTCACGCAGGTAAGCGAGGGCCGGTTCGATTTCGGTGAAATTCTGGTAGTCGGCAGTCGGGATCTTGTGGCGAGCCAGGAAGTCCTTGGTGAAGGCTTTCGAACCTTCAAGCTGTGCCGCGCCAGCGGTCGGACCGAAGCAATCGAGGCCACGGCTGCGGAACAGATCCACAACACCGGCAACCAGCGGCACTTCAGGGCCAACGATGGTCAGGGAAACGTTTTTCTCGGCAAAGTCTGCCAGTTGCTCAAGCGCCAGTACGTCGATGGCGACGTTCTCGCACTTGGCTTCGATGGCGGTACCGGCGTTGCCCGGAGCCACGAACACCTTCTGTACGCGCGGATCCTGAGCCACTTTCCAGGCCAGGGCGTGTTCACGGCCACCGCTGCCAATGATCAAAACATTCATTTCAAAAACCTCGGATGACGCAAATCTGGGAACTGTAGGAGCGAGCTTGCTCGCGATGGTGGTTAACGATAACGCGGGGTGTCTGAAACACTGTGGCGTCTAGTCGTTCTTCGCGAGCAAGCTCGCTCCTACAGGGGAATGCTGTGCTGTCAGTGACGGAAGTGGCGCATGCCCGTAAAGACCATGGCGATACCGGCTTCGTCGGCAGCAGCAATCACTTCAGCATCACGCATCGAACCGCCTGGCTGGATCACTGCAGTCACGCCCGCCTTGGCCGCATTGTCCAGACCGTCGCGGAACGGGAAGAATGCGTCGGAAGCCATCACCGAACCGGCTACCTGCAAGCCGGCATGTTCTGCCTTGATCGCGGCGATACGCGCCGAGTTCACGCGGCTCATCTGGCCGGCGCCGACACCGATGGTCTGGCGATTCTTGGCGTAGACGATGGCGTTGGACTTCACGTACTTGGCGACTTTCCAGGCGAAGATCAGGTCGTGGACTTCCTGCTCGCTCGGTGCGCGCTTGGTCACCACTTTCAGGTCGTCGGCGCCAATCATGCCGATGTCGCGGCTCTGTACCAGCAGGCCACCGTTGACGCGCTTGTAGTCCCAGGCAGCAGCGCGGTCAGCCGACCATTCGCCGCAAGCCAGCAGGCGTACGTTGGCTTTGGCGGCGACGATGGCGCGGGCTTCTTCGCTGACCGACGGAGCGATGATCACTTCGACGAACTGACGTTCAACGATGGCCTTGGCGGTCTCGGCGTCCAGTTCGCGGTTGAAGGCGATGATGCCGCCGAAGGCGGATTCGGTGTCGGTGGCGTAGGCCAGGTCGTAGGCCTTGCGGATGCCGCCTTCGGCGTCAGGGCTGACAGCCACGCCGCACGGGTTGGCGTGCTTGACAATCACGCAAGCCGGCTTGACGAAGCTCTTCACGCATTCCAGCGCGGCATCGGTGTCGGCCACGTTGTTGTACGACAGTTCCTTGCCTTGCAGTTGGGTCGCGGTGGCGATGCCGACTTCGGCAGGCTTGGCTTCCACGTAGAACGCCGCGCTCTGGTGCGGGTTCTCGCCGTAGCGCATTTCCTGGGCCTTGATGAACTGGCTGTTGAAGGTGCGCGGGAACTCGCTGCGACTTTCTGTGCTGAGGGTATCGGCAGCCTGGTTCACGGTGCCCATGTAGTTGGCGATCATGCCGTCATAGGCGGCGGTGTGCTCGAAGGCCTTGAGCATCAGGTCGAAACGCTGAGCGTAGGTCAGGCCGCCGGCCTTGAGGTTTTCCAGGACGCTGGCGTAATCGCTGGCGTTGACCACGATGGCCACGTCCTTGTGGTTCTTGGCTGCGGAACGGACCATGGTCGGGCCGCCGATGTCGATGTTCTCGATGGCGGTCGGCAGGTCGCAGCCCGGCTTGCTGATGGTGGCTTCGAACGGGTACAGGTTGACCGCTACCAGGTCGATCGGCTTGATGCCGTGTTCGTTCATGATCGCGTCGTCGATACCGCGACGACCGAGGATCCCGCCGTGGATTTTCGGGTGCAGGGTCTTCACCCGGCCGTCCATCATTTCTGCGAAACCGGTGTAATCCGCGACTTCCACTGCGGCAACGCCGTTGTCCTGCAGCAGCTTGAACGTCCCGCCGGTGGAGAGGATCTCGACGCCCAGGGCTTCAAGCTCCTTGGCGAATTCGAGGATCCCGGTCTTGTCGGAAACGCTGATCAAAGCGCGGCGGATCGGCAGGCGGGTAGTCTGGTCGGTCATTTCAATTTCCATCAAAAGCAAAGGAGTCAGCAAAAAAGGCGACCGGTTTTACGCGGGCGCCTTTCTGGTTTGATTGAATGCTTACAGCAAATCGTACTGCTTGAGTTTCTTGCGCAGCGTGCCCCGGTTCAGCCCGAGCAGCTCGCTGGCCTTGGTCTGGTTGCCCTTGACGTAATTCATCACGCACTCGAGCAGGGGAGCCTCGACTTCGGAGAGCACCAGGTTGTACACATCCGTGACGGCAGCGCCCTCAAGGTGGGCGAAATAATTGTGCAGCGCCTTCTCGACACTCCCGCGAAGGGTCTGGCCTTCTTCGCTTGGCGTATTGAGGTGCTGTTTCAAATTCACGTTGTCGCTCACGGGTGTTGTTCCACTCACTAAAGTCTCGGTCATCATCGTCATGCGGCCACCCACTCTCCGTCCCCTGTCAGGCTCTTGTAACGCTCGGCGAAAAACGCCCGAACGTTGGCGCATTGTGTATCCGTACCATCCAAACGATTGAAGTGGGCGCGAAACTCCCTGGCGCCCGGCAGGGTTGCGAGATACCAGCCCACATGCTTTCGAGCAATGCGTACACCCATGACATCACCATAGAAGGCGTGCAGGGCAGCCAGATGCTCTAGCAGAATGCGTTCCACCTCGATCAGTTCCAGCGCCGGGAGTTTCTCGCCGGTACGCAGGAAATGGTCGATCTCGCGAAAAATCCATGGCCGCCCCTGGGCAGCCCGGCCAATCAACAGTCCATCGGCACCGGTCGCGTCAAGCACGTACCGGGCTTTTTCCGGCGAATCGATATCGCCGTTGGCGAAGACCGGAATCGACACCGCCTGCTTGATCGCGGCAATGGTGTCGTATTCGGCAACACCTGTGTACAGGTCGGCACGGGTGCGGCCATGCACCGCCAGCGCCGTAATGCCTGCCTGTTCGGCAATCTTCGCCACCGTCAGGCCGTTCTTGTTGTCCCGGTCCCAGCCGGTCCGGATCTTCAGGGTAACCGGCACATCGACCGCAGCCACGACGGCCTGCAGGATCTCGGTTACCAGGGCTTCATCTTTCAACAGTGCGGAACCGGCAGCCTTGTTGCAGACTTTCTTGGCCGGACAGCCCATGTTGATATCAATAATCTGCGCGCCCATTTCAACGTTGGCACGGGCGGCGTCCGCCAGCATCTGCGCGTCTCCACCGGCGATCTGTACCGAGCGTGGCTCGGGATCACCTTCGTGGATCATGCGCATGCGCGATTTGCGGGTGTTCCACAAACTCATGTCGCTGGTGACCATTTCCGAGACGACCAATCCCGCGCCCAAGCGCTTGCACAGCTGACGAAAGGGCTGGTCGGTGACACCCGCCATGGGGGCGAGAATCAAGCTGTTATGTAATGTGTATGGGCCGATGCGTACCGCCGACATAGGACTTCCCTGTTGTGGGGCCGGATCATTAGAGTTCGAAAAAGGGTTGGCATGATACCCGCTCTCGATGACTGGATAAAGGCTGAATTGAACAAATTCTGAACAGTTATTCTGTTATTGCCCGTGGTTTGGTTTGCCTGGGGGCGTCAGAAAGCCGACGTTAATCCGGGAGCGATCAAGCGTTTCACTCCGGAGAGTGAAAGCTCAGACTGTAGTTCACGGCCTTGGCACCAGGGTCGAGAATGTCCAGGGCGATGTGGATTGGCGTTTGCGGAGGCATTTCCGCCATGC
Source organism: Pseudomonas sp. Pseusp10 (assembly GCF_059492225.1). NCBI lineage: Bacteria > Pseudomonadati > Pseudomonadota > Gammaproteobacteria > Pseudomonadales > Pseudomonadaceae > Pseudomonas > Pseudomonas sp. Pseusp10. Next base: position 1,277,704 of record NZ_CP168528.1, read on the forward strand.
CTTCGAGATCGCCATTGAGGTACTCGCCGGGTTTGAAGCGGCGACTGGCGATCAGGTGGCCATTGAGGTCGGCGAAGCGCAGTTCCAGCAGCGGGAAGGGCTGGGAGAAGGGCGCGCGGTTATAGATGATCGCATCGACCACCAGTGCGCCATTGAAGTCGGGATGGCTGCGCACCACCAGGTTGCTGCTTTTGATTTTCGCGATGTCGACCTTGGAGGGCACGGTGCAGCCGATTTGCGGGCACAGTTGCTGGAACCACGGACGATATTGATCCTGTCGCGCAAGTTCGTCGAAATGGTAGGCAATGTACTGGCCGGCGAGGGCGCCAGCGGCAATCAGCACCAGCAGCAACCACAGCAGCCGCCGCCCCCAGGGCGAGCGGCGTTTTTGCCAGTCCAGTTGCAGCGGGTCGTCGGTCAGGTCTTGCAGCACTTCGGCACGCACGCCCGGCTCACTGCGTTCGCGTCGCTTGCGCAGCGGTTCGATCGAGGGCAGGTCGTCGTCGGATTCGTTCTCGTCGGCGGCCGACAGGCGTTCGTGGCTCAGTGGCGCATCGAGTGGGTCGTGCAGGCGCAAATGGGGTGGTTGCAGTTCGTCGTCGAGATCAACCGGCTCCAGAGACAACGAAGGTTCGGTGCGCGAGGCTTTGCCCGGTTCGACCGTTGGCTCTGGCGATTCAAGGCTGTCGAACGGTTCGTCGACTTGCGCACGATCGGCCGCCGACTCACTGAACAGGCTGTCGGACCATGGCTCTTCGTCATCCTGCCCGGTGCTGTCGCGACGGGCGCTCAGCGAGTCGTCGCGATGGCGGCCGAGTTCGGTGGCGGGCTGGATTTCCCGCTGTTCGAGCCGGGCGAGTTCTTCGTCGAGGTCGAGACTGTCCAGATCCAGCTCGGTCGCGCTCCATTGCTTTTGGCTGATGGCGCGCGGCGGCGATGGTTCGAGGGGCTGGGCAGGCTGTACAGGCGGGAGCGGCGTCGCTACCGGTGGTTCCTTGCCGGCCTGCTCGAGCAACTGCCTGGCGGCATTGAACACCTGCAGGCAGGAGCCGCAACGAACCACCCCGCGAGCCACGCTCAACTGGGCATGGCTGACGCGGAAGCTGGTTTGGCAATGCGGGCACTGGGTGACGAAGCTATCGGTCATGCGGCGATCCGGATTATGCAGGCAGCCATTCTAGCGCCGACGGCCAGTGATGCGCACCCAACCATCGCGATTGGCGATCGGATCCAGATCGAAGTCCTTGGCATAAGCAGCGGCGACTTCATTGCCCTGTTCGGCGAGGATGCCCGACAGCGCCAGGCGCCCGCCGGACTTGACCAGGCCGGACAGCTGCGGCGCCAGGGAAACCAGCGGGCCGGCGAGAATGTTGGCCACCAGCACGTCGGCCTGCACTTGCGGCAAATCTTCTGGCAGGTACAGCGGGAACAGGTGTTCGGCGATGTTGTTGCGCCCGGCGTTGTCGCGAGAGGCTTCCAGCGCCTGCACGTCGATGTCGGTGCCCACGGCCTCCTTGGCGCCCAGCAACAGCGCGGCAATCGCCAGAATCCCCGAGCCGCAGCCGAAGTCCAGCACGTTGCAGTCCTTCAGGTCCTGGCCGTCGAGCCATTCCAGGCACAACGCGGTGGTCGGGTGGGTGCCGGTGCCGAACGCCAGGCCCGGGTCCAGCAGCAAATTCACGGCATCCGGTTCCGGCGCGGCGTGCCAGCTCGGCACGATCCACAGGCGCTGGCCGAAACGCATTGGCTGGAAATTGTCCATCCAGCTGCGTTCCCAGTCCTGGTCTTCGATCACTTCGCTGTGGTGCTCGGGCAGCGGACTGCCGGTCAACAGCTCCAGATGGGCCAGTACCGGGCCGGGCTCGGTGCCACCTTCGAACAGGGCCAGCAGGTGAGTGTGGGACCACAGCGGCGTGGTGTTGAGTTCCGGCTCGAAGATCGGCTGATCTTCGGCGTCCATGAAGGTCACCGATACGGCGCCCACTTCAAGGAAAGCGTCTTCATAGGTTTCGGCTTGTTCTGGGCTGATGGCGAGACGTACTTGCAGCCAAGGCATGGCGGGCACCTTTGAAAAATGTTGATTGCAGCCTAGCGGGCTGCGAGAAGCGCGCAAGTTTACGCGAGCGCGGGGCTTTTGTGGGAGTGGCTCGCTGTGATGCCGCTTGTAGCAGCTGGCGAAGCCTGCGTTCGGCTGCGCAGCAGTCGTAAAACCTGAGCGCACGACCCTCCTGACACACCGCATCGACTGGATTCACGACTGCTGCGCAGCCGAACGCAGGCTTCGCCAGCTGCTACATGGGTTGTTGCAATGTCCAGATACAACAAAGCCGCCCGAAGGCGGCTTTGTTTTGTGCCAGCTAAAGCTTAGTGCTTTTCGCCAGCCAGCTTGTGCTCGAGGTAGTGAATGTTCACCCCCCCTTTGCAGAAGCCTTCGTCGCGGGTCAGGTCGCGGTGCAGCGGGATGTTGGTCTTGATCCCGTCGACCACGATTTCGTCCAGCGCATTGCGCATGCGCGCCATGGCTTCGTCGCGGGTTGCGCCGTAGGTGATCAGCTTGCCGATCAACGAATCGTAGTTCGGCGGAACGGCATAGCCACTGTACAGGTGCGAGTCGACGCGAACGCCGTTGCCGCCTGGGGCGTGGAAATGCTTGACCGTGCCCGGGCTCGGCATGAAGGTTTTCGGGTCTTCGGCGTTGATCCGGCATTCCAGCGCGTGACCACGGATGACCACGTCATCCTGGGTGAACGACAGCTTGTTGCCGGCGGCGATGCTGAGCATCTCCTTGACGATGTCGATGCCGGTGACCATTTCCGAAACCGGGTGCTCTACCTGGACACGAGTGTTCATCTCGATGAAGTAGAAGCGACCGTTTTCGTACAGGAACTCGAAAGTACCTGCGCCACGGTAGCCGATGTCGATGCACGCCTTGACGCAGCGTGCGAGGACTTCCTCACGTGCGTTCTCGTCGATGCCCGGTGCCGGCGCTTCTTCAAGAACCTTCTGGTGACGGCGCTGCAGCGAGCAGTCGCGGTCGCCCAGATGGATAGCGTGGCCCTGGCCATCGGAAAGTACCTGGACTTCCACGTGACGTGGGTTGGTCAGGAATTTTTCCAGATAAACCATCGGGTTGCCGAACGCTGCACCCGCTTCGGAGCGGGTCAGTTTCGCCGAGGAAATCAGGTCTTCTTCCTTGTGTACAACGCGCATGCCGCGACCACCGCCGCCGCCGGCGGCTTTGATGATCACCGGGTAGCCAACTTCGCGACCAATGCGCAGAGCGGTTTCTTCGTCTTCCGGCAACGGGCCGTCAGAGCCCGGAACGGTCGGTACGCCAGCAGCGATCATGGCGTGCTTGGCCGATACCTTGTCGCCCATCAGGCGAATGGTTTCGGCTTTCGGGCCAATGAACGCGAAGCCGGATTTCTCGACCTGTTCGGCGAAGTCGGCGTTTTCCGCAAGGAAACCGTAGCCCGGGTGAATGGCGGTGGCGCCAGTCACTTCGGCCGCGGCGATGATTGCCGGAATGTGCAGGTAGGAGTGGGCGGCCGATGCCGGACCGATGCAGACGGATTCGTCTGCCAGGCCCAGGTGCATCAGTTCCTTGTCAGCCTTGGAGTAAACGGCGACGGTCTTGATGCCCATTTCTTTGCAGGCGCGCAGGATCCGCAGGGCGATCTCACCGCGGTTGGCGATCAGAACTTTTTCCAACTTCGCAGTCATCAAAGGCTCTCCGCGGTTCAAACGATGGTGAACAGCGGTTGGTCGTACTCAACCGGCTGGCCGTCTTCGACGAGGATGGATTCGATCACACCGCTGGTTTCAGCTTCGATGTGGTTCATCATCTTCATGGCTTCAACGATGCACAGGGTGTCGCCTTTCTTCACGGTCTGGCCGACTTCTACGAAGGACGGCGAGGTTGGCGAAGACTTGCGATAGAACGTACCGACCATCGGCGAACGGGCAACGGCACCGTTCAGTGCTGGAGCGGCGGCGGCAGCAGGTGCAGCAGCGGCAGCCGGAGCGGCGGCAGCGGCAGGCGCGGCAACCGGAGCAGGCATTGGAGCCGGCGCGTAGTACTGCTGAGCCGGGGTCTTGCTATGACGGCTGATGCGTACGGACTCTTCGCCTTCCTTGATCTCGAGCTCGTCGATGCCGGACTCTTCCAGCAATTCGATCAGTTTCTTAACTTTACGGATATCCATGAATCATCAACTCCCAAGGGTCGGTCAGGGGCGTTTAACGCTTGTTGTTCAAGCTGTTGCCTGTCTTTCAAGCTGCTCTAGGGCGGCCTCCAGGGCCAGTCGATAACCGCTGGCGCCAAGGCCGCAGATCACTCCCACCGCTACGTCGGAGAAGTAAGAGTGATGGCGGAAAGGTTCGCGTTTGTGCACGTTAGACAAATGCACTTCGATGAATGGGATGCTCACAGCCAGCAGCGCGTCACGTAATGCGACACTTGTATGTGTAAAAGCTGCTGGGTTGATCAGAATGAAGTCCACGCCTTCGCTGCTGGCAGCGTGGATGCGGTCGATCAATTCGTACTCGGCATTGCTTTGCAGGTGCAGCAAATGGTGACCGGCTTCGCGGGCACGGCGTTCCAGATCCTGGTTGATCTGCGCCAGCGTCGTGGCGCCGTAGGTGCCCGGTTCGCGAGTGCCGAGCAAGTTCAGGTTGGGTCCGTGCAGAACCAGTAGGGTCGCCATCGGCTGTTCCTTTATTTTCTGTGAGCAGTTGTCAGAACCCGGCGACTATGCCGCAAAGCCTTTGTGACTGTCCAGTTCTCTGCAATAGCCAGCACGATGACCGATGTTTGCGCGAAATATATGACTGCTTGATTAAATTTGGTCATTCGCCCTGGTAATACGTTCGGCGAAGTCTTTGGCGTTGATCTCACCGATCACTCGCACCTCGGCACGTTCGACGCCGTCCTTGCCAAAAAACATCAGCGCTGGAGGACCGAACAAGTGGTAGCGGTCGAGCAGCGCGCGTTGTTCGGCATTGCTGGCGGTGATGTCGAAGCGGATCAGCCGGTAACCCTTGAGGCGTTCGACGACGATCGGGTCGTCCAGCACCTCATGCTCGATGACTTTGCAGCTGATGCACCAGTCGGCGTACCAGTCGAGCAGCAGCGGTGTGCCGGATGATCGGGCGTCGGCGAGTGCGCGGTCCAGATCGGCCGGCGTGCTGACGGTTTGCCAGGCGCTGATGTTTTGCGCGGGGCCGCTGTTGTCGACGGTGCGGGGCTGGCCAATCGGGTTGAGCGGGTCGGTCTGGCCGCTGAAGGCGCCATACCAGCAGGCCAGCGCGTAAAACAGCAAAAACATGCCGAGCAATTGGCCCAGGCGTTTGCGCGGTGGTTTATAGACGAACTCCAGCGCCCCCATGAACAAGCCGACACCGCCGGCCAGCAAACCGATCAGCAGCAAGGTGACCTGACCCGGAAGGACGCGGCTGAGCAGCCCGACGGCCAACCCGAGCAACAACACGCCTATCGCGTTTTTCACGTAGACCAGCCACGGGCCGCTTTTCGGCAGCCAGGCTGCACCACCGGTGGCCACCAGCAACAGCGGAGCACCCATGCCGAGGCCGAGCATGAACAGTTTCAGGCCACCGCCCAGCGCATCGCCACTGGCACTGATGTACAGCAGCGCACCGGCCAATGGCGCCGAAACACAGGGTGAAACCAGCAAGCTGGAGACCACGCCCAACACCGCGGCGCCCCACAGTGACCCGCCTTTGGTACGACCGGCGATGCGGTCCAGGCGACTGCTGATGGCGTGCGGCAATTTGAGTTCGAATACACCGAACATCGCCAATGCAAACACGGCGAAAAACATCGCGAACGGCACCAGCACCCAGGCCGATTGCAGCCGCGCCTGTAGATTGAGCTGGGCACCGAACAGCCCCATCAGCGCACCGAGCAGGGCAAAGCAGGCAGCCATCGGCAGCACATAGGCCAGCGACAGATTGAAACCGCGCCAGCCGCCCACCTGGCCGCGCAGCACCACGCCGGACAGGATCGGCAGCATGGGCAGCACGCAGGGCGTGAACGTCAGGCCCAGGCCCGCGAGGAAAAACAACGCCAGTTCGCGCCAGCTCCATGGATAAACCGGCGCCGGAGCGCCGCTGCCGTCGATGCTCAGGCGCTCGGTTTCCGGCGGATAGCACAGGCCTTTGTCGGCGCAACCCTGATAGGTCACGGCCAGGGTGAAGGCGCGTTGATCGGTGCGCGGCAACTCGACGTCGAGAATGCCGTGGTAGACCTCGACGTCGCCGAAGTATTCATCGTGCTTTTTCTGGCCGTCGGGCAGTTTTGCCGGGCCGAGGACAACATCGGCTGGATCGGCGTGAAACTGAAAACGGTGGCGGTAGAGGTAATAACCTTCGGTGGCGACGAAGCGCAGCTTGATCGATTGAGGCGTGCTTTCTACCAGGCTCAGTTGGAAGGCTTCGCGCACCGGCAGGAAATCGGCGCTGTTGTTGATCGAGCCCAAGGTGGAGCTGGGGCGGTTCTCCAGCAAGCCGGTGGCGCTGGCCGGCAGGGCGAACACTAAAAACAGCAGGCAGAGCAGACGGCGCATGACGATCTCGCGTATCGGAATTGGGGGGGATGATAGCGGACAGTGGGCCGGTGTACAGGGGGGAGTTTTGCGGTGGGTTTTCTGACGCTTTCGCGAGCAAGCCCGCTCCCACAGGTGACCGCGCTCTTTCATGGAAATGCGGTTAAATGTGGGAGCGAGCTTGCTCGCGATGGCGGTCTGTCAGACGCGGAAGGCTTGAACGGCGGTGTGCAATCGCCCTCCCAGCACCAGCAAATTCTCCCCTTGCTCACGGCCTTCGCCAATGCGCAGCAGGTTATCCCCGCCCAACTGATGAATTCGCTCACTGTGGTCACGGATCTCGCTGACAGCGCCGCTTTGCTGGGCGGTGACATCGGCGATGCGCACTGCCGTGTCGGAAATGGTCTGGATCGCCCCGACGATTTTATCCAGTGCGCCATCGGCGGCCTGGGCCTGGTTGGCCGTGGCTTCGGCGTGTTCGACCTGGGCACGCATGCCTTCCACCGATTGCCGCGCAGCGGTTTGCAGTCCTGCGATCAGCGTCTGGATTTCTGCGGTGGCCCCGGCGGTACGTTGCGCCAGTGAGCGAACCTCTTCCGCCACCACCGCAAAGCCTCGTCCCATTTCCCCGGCGCGAGCCGCTTCAATGGCCGCGTTCAAGGCCAGCAGGTTGGTCTGGTCGGCAATCGAGCGGATCACCGTCAACACGCCGCCAATGGTGGCCGACTCTTCGGCCAGGTGTTCGATCATCTGCGCATTGCCTTGCACTTCTCCCACCAGTGCATGCAGGCCGGTGAGGCTCAGCCCGATGACTTTCTGTCCGTGCTCCACGGCCAGGCCGGCGTGGCGGCTGGCGTCGGCAGCCTGGCTGGCATCGCCGGCGACTTGCTGAATGGTCGCTTCCAGCTCGCTGAGGGAGTCGCGGATCAGCGCCGTATCGCCGGCCTGATGCTCGGCGCCGCTGTGCAGGTCGTTGCTCAGATCGGCCAGGGTGCGGCTGCTGCCGGCCACTTGCTCGGCATTGAGGCGAATGGTCCCCACCAGGTCCACCAAATACGCGCGCAAGCGGTTGAGCGAGGCTTCAATGTCATGCAATTCGCGGTTGGTGTTGCCCAGTTGAATGTCGCGGCTGAAGTCACCTTCGGCCCAGGTCGACAGGGCCGGGGCAAGGTTGGTCAGGGTCCGGGCCAGTTTGCGTTGCAGGGTGTCGATCAGCAGTGCGATCAACAGGATCAAGCCGATCATCACGCCTTGCATCAGCCGCACTTCACTCTGGATCTGCCCATGCTGGGCGCGTACCACCGGCTCCAGCCCGGCAATGGCCTGTTGCACGTCGGCGATTTTCAAGTGCGTCGCGGAGCTGAGGTCAGCGCGTTTGCGGATTTGATCGCGGGTGTGCGAGAGTTCGGCCGGGTAGCGGGTGAGCAGGCTGTTGAGCTCGCGCTTGAGGCCGACGCCGGCATCTTCGGCGACGGTTTTTTCCTTGTTCTCAAGGCCCATCATCGAGGCGAAGTCATCGGTGTTCGATTCGCTGCTGGTGGTCACGCCCAGCAAGGGCAGGGCATCGAGTTTCTCGGCCTGGGTGCGGATGTTGGCGACTTCGCGTTCGACATCGGCGGCCAGTTCACTGCGGCCGCTGCTGACCAGTTTGTCCCGCGCCAGCGACAATTTGCCCAAGTGCTGCGACGCGGTGAGCAGCGGCGTCAGGTAGGTCGCATTACCGCTGGCGTACTGGCTGAGCTGATCGAGGCTGGCACCCAGTTCGCGCTCGGCCTGCAGCAGCAAGGCTTGTGGGTCGCCTGCCAGTTTGCCGGCGGCCAGCAGGTCGGTTTTGCTGAATTCTTCAAGGGTCGACAGGCTGGGACGCAACGTCTCGGCCAAGGCCGGTGGCAATTCGCCGAGCTCTTTTTGCAGGCTGTCGATGCCTTGGGCGGCACTGCTCAGGCGCAGTGCATCGCCGCTGCCAAGATAATCCTCGATGCTGCGGGCGACTTCATTCTGAAATTGCTGCGACAGGCCCAGGTAGCGCTCCATTAATAGATACGGACGCTCAAGGGCTTTCTGCGACCACCACAGCGTCGCGCCGAGGGCCACGCACACGGCCACCAGAAGGAGGGTATTGAGATTGGTCAGCAGCTTCAGGCGCATTACGGACTACCAACGGCAGAAATGGTAAGTGCCTGAAGTTATTGCGTTTCTGTTACAGGGTTATGACCGTATCGGTCGATTCCGATAAAAAAGTGGCACTTTGCTTTGATGTGCGAGCGGCCTGTACACGATTGCGTCCGCCGCCCTTGGCACGGTACAGCGCCTCGTCTGCCTGGCTGGCCATCATCAGGCTGTCAGAGCTTTCGCATAACTCCACCACCCCGGCACTGAAAGTGCACCACAGATCCTGGGGTTGCGCGGGGTAGTGAATCTCGGCAAAACGCTGACGGATTTCATCGAGCACGTTGTAGGCCGCTTCGATATCGGTGTCCGGCATGACGATGGCGAATTCTTCGCCACCGTAGCGGCCGATGAAGTCGGTTTTGCGCAGGCGTTGCTTGAGAAACAGCGCCAGGCTCTTGATCACCCGGTCGCCCATGGGGTGGCCGTGACTGTCATTGACCCGTTTGAAGTGGTCGATGTCGAGCATGGCAAAGCTCAGTGGCTTGCTTTCGCGGCGGGCGCGGAACGAGCAGTCTTCGAGCAATTGCAGGATATGCGTGTGGTTGTACAGGCCGGTGAGGCTGTCGCGGACCATCCGTGCCTTGAGGTTGCGGGCCCTTGCTGCGCGGTTGCGCACGGTGGTGATCAGGTGCCGGGGCTTGATCGGTTTGGTCAGGAAGTCATCGCCGCCCTCGCTCATGGCGTCGAGCTGCTTGTCCAGGTCGTCTTCGGCCGACAGGTAAATGATCGGCACGCTGACATAGCGGTCGTTGTGACGGATCACTTTGGCCAATTCCGTACCGGTGCAGGCCGGCATGTACATGTCGAGGATGATCAGGTCCGGCTGGAAGTCCGCCAATTCGGCCATGGCCTGGATCGGTTCGATCAATGTCCGGGTGACGATCCCGGCGCTGTTGAGCAGGCGCTCGGTGTGCAGGGCCTGGGCGCGGGAGTCGTCGATGATCAGCACTTTATAAGGTTCGTACTGGGCGACGCAGGTCAGGACTTCGATCTTCTCAAGCAGGCTCGACGCTTCGAGGGTGCCGGTGAGGAACTCCTGGCCACCGGCACGCACGGCGGCGAGGCGGGTCGGGGTGTCAGTTTCGTGCAGGCTGAAGAACAGCAGCGGCAAGCGCTGGTCCAGGCCTTCCTGGGCTTCAGCGGCCAGTTTCAGGCCGACACCGGGGCCGCTGAAATCCACGTCCATGACAATCGCCGCCGGCAGGCGCTCGACCATCGATGAGCGAAACGCGTCTACGCTGTCCAGGGACTGGGCGCTGAGCCCGAAGAATTCCAGTTGCTTGGCCAGGCGCTCGGCACGGTCGTGATCCTGCAGCATTACGTAGATGGGCTTGCGCAGCGGTGGCAGGAAGGTTTGATCGAGCTGATCGCCTTGACGCAGGCCGGTGCGCGACAGGCGCTGCATCAAGCGATTGAGGTCGGTGATCAGGCCGCTGCTCAGGCGTCCGCGATTGGCGTCGACAGCCTCCAGGGACTGACCGATGTGGTGGGCCAATTGCGTGTGTTCCGGTTGCTCGAAACGCTCGGCGAAACGCAGCAGGCGCAGATTGGCCTCGCTCAGTTCCGACAGGTCGGCGGTGGACCACTCACTGCGTTGCAGGCGCTGCCATATCTCAAGAATCTGACGAGCCTGATGAATTACCCGCTGGGCAAAGTGGTGCTTGAGGCGCTCGCGGCTGGGGTCTTCTGGCTCGGTCATATCCTGACTACTAGTTAGGGTGCACACTGAGATCGACTGGTGGCTCTATGCTAGCACCACTTTTCTGTTACATGAGTGCTGTACGTCAATAATCTGCACTGTGACTTCATTCAGTTTGTGACTGAGCGGTCCGGCTTCGGCCTTTAAAGTCGCGCTGTGCCGGGGGCAAAGTGCTTGAATCAGGGCACTTGACGGAAGTGGGGTGGCAATTGGCGAGTGGCTGACATTGGGCAGTTCATGGTTTTTTGCCAGTGCTGGTCGGCCCGGTTTTTTTTCCCTCAGGGGATCGGGGATTCCCTTAGGGGGCAATCCAAACCATCAGGGGGATTTCGCGGCCACAGGGGCGTCAGGTGCGCAGGAACTCTTTTCATTCGCAAGCCTGGTAATTTTCCCCATCGATGCAATGGCGGGTGCCGGGCCAAGGCACGTTGTTGTATGGTTGTGGTCGAACCGTGAACTCAAGAGCTTGAAAGGATATCGCCATGCTGGACTGGAAGAACCGCACAGGCAGTGCGCCTGAACGTGCCGCTGAACCGAAGTCGGAGACCCGCAGTTACCTGGGCGGTCTGTTGTTCAGCCGGGCGCTGGCCACTTTACTGGGCATCTACCTGTTGGTGGCGAGTGTCCTGGGCTGGTACTGGAGCCAGGAGCCAGCGCTGTTCCCGGTCCAGCAAACCGCCCAACTGGCCGCCGAGAAAGAAGGCAAGCAGATGGTCGTCGGCTACACCACGGTGGAAACCCTCAAGACCGTCGCCGGCACCTTGCTGACCAAACCGGGCGGCTATATTTCCAACGACCGATTCCCGCCAGGCCTGTGGATGGACAACATGCCGAGCTGGGAATACGGCGTGCTGGTGCAGGTCCGCGACCTGAGCCGTGCACTGCGTAAAGACTTCGCCCGTTCGCAGTCGCAGTCCGCCGAAGACGCCGACCTGGCCAAGGCCGAGCCGCGTTTCAACTTCGACAACAAGAGCTGGGTGCTGCCGTCCAGTGAGTCCGAGTACCAGGAGGGCATCAATTCCCTGAGCCGCTATCAGGCGCGCCTGTCCGATCCAAACCAGAAGAGCGCGCTGTTCTATGCCCGCGCCGACAACCTGAACAACTGGCTGGGTGACGTCGGCACTCGTCTGGGTTCGCTGTCGCAACGACTGTCGGCCAGCGTTGGTCGGGTCAAACTCAACACTGCGCTGAAGACCGAGGTCGTGGCACCGGGTGTGGCGCCGCAAGTCGATGAAGAAATCGTCGAAACGCCATGGCTGCAGATCGACAACGTGTTCTACGAAGCTCGCGGTCAGGCCTGGGCCTTGTCACACTTGCTGCGCGCCATCGAAGTCGACTTCGCCGATGTGCTGGCCAAGAAAAACGCCACGGTCAGCGTGCGCCAGATCATTCGTGAACTGGAAGCGTCGCAGGAGTCGGTGTGGAGCCCGATGATCCTCAATGGCAGCGGCTTCGGTGTGCTGGCCAACCACTCGCTGGTCATGGCCAACTACATTTCCCGGGCCAACGCCGCGGTGATCGATTTGCGTCAATTGCTCAATCAGGGCTGAGTCATGGTCGAAAACACCAGGGAAGCCGCGCACCGTGCGGCTTCCGATGCCGAACAGATCGCCTGGGTCGACGAGCAGGACAACCTGCTCGGCGCCCTGGTCCGTTCCGATTTGCGCGAGCGCGGGCTGATCGGGCGCGGCACCTACATTATGTTGTTCAACTCCGCTGGCGAGCTGTGCGTGCATCGCCGCACCCTGAGCAAGGCGATCTATCCCGGTTACTGGGACGTGGCGGCGGGGGGCATGGTGCTCGCCAGCGAAACCTACGCCGAGTCGGCGGCCCGGGAGCTGGAAGAAGAGCTGGGCGTGAGTGGCGTGGAGCTGACCGCCCATGACCATTTCTTCTTCGAGGACACCGGCAATCGCCTGTGGTGCTCGGCGTTCTCGGCGGTGTGGGACGGCCCGTTGACCCTGCAACCGGAAGAGGTGCTGGAAGCGCGCTTTATCCCAATCGATCAGGTCATGCTGGAGATCGAGCAAAAGCCTTACTGCCCGGACTCGTTGGCGGCGTTGAAGCGCTATCTGAAGGCTCAACAAAGCAACGTCGCAAAACAGCTATAAATTGGCGCCGATTGGCTCTTAGCAATCGGCGTTTTTGCCGTTACACTGCGCGACCTTTTTAAACTGAACCGGTATTGCTGGTTGTTGCTGTAGGAGCGAGCTCGCTCGCGATGGACGTCAACGATAACGCGGGCATCCAGAATGAACGCGTCGCTTTTGAGTTCATCGCGAGCGAGCTCCTACAGTGAAGTGAATGTCGTACCGTTTCAGTAGCGCTGCCCCTGCCTGAGTGGGGCTTCGCGGTCGATAGCCTTCCCAAGTGCTGCGACCAGTCTTTGTCCTCCGAAGAGGATTGCCGGTGGCCAAAAAAGCCGCATCCTTCGCCGCCCTGGGCGGCCTGGTATTTTCCACCGACGCAGGTCGTCATTGCCCGGAATGCAGTAAACCGGTGGACGCCTGCATCTGCAAACAGACCGTTATCCCGGCCGGCGACGGCATTGCGCGCGTGCGTCGCGAAAGCAAGGGCCGTGGCGGCAAGACGGTGACCACCATCACTGGTGTGCCATTGGCTGAAGACGCGCTCAAGGAACTGGCCACGACGTTGAAGAAACGCTGTGGGACCGGTGGGGCGTTGAAAGACGGTGTCATCGAAATCCAGGGCGATCATGTCGAGCTACTCTTGGCAGAACTGATCAAGCTCGGTTTCAAAGCGAAGAAGTCCGGCGGCTAGCAGCCTCTGTGAAAACCACCCTCGGCTTGATCCGGTCCTGATGGCATTCAGGTCTGGCGTCGTCCACATGGTTTTCACAGAGCCTGTTCATGACCGGTTTCTAAACTCACTGCGGTCGGCGGGGTCTATTGCCTCGTTGACGAACCGTCATTTTCATTCTTTAGACTGCGCCGGCCTGAACCCAGGCGACGCACTATGACTTCTTTATAGGGGACTTCGATGTCCGTACGACGCACACGCAAAGACGATGGCAGCCAATGGACAGTTGCGGACAGCCGCAGTGTTTACGGGATTCGCCATTGGGGGGCCGGGTATTTCGCGATCAATGACGCCGGTCGCGTCGAAGTTCGTCCGAACGGTCCGAGCAGCTCGCCTATCGACCTGTTCGAGCAAGTCGACCAGCTGCGCAAAAGCGGCCTGTCCTTGCCGTTGCTGGTCCGTTTTCCGGACATCCTGCAAGACCGCGTGCGTCAGCTGACGGGCGCATTCGACGCCAACATCGAGCGTCTGGAATACCAGAGCAAGTACACCGCGCTGTACCCGATCAAGGTGAACCAGCAGGAAGCGGTGATCGAAAACATCATCGCCACCCAGAACGTTTCCATCGGTCTGGAAGCCGGCTCCAAGCCTGAATTGCTGGCCGTGCTGGCGCTGGCGCCGAAGGGTGGCACCATCGTTTGCAACGGCTACAAGGATCGTGAGTTCATTCGCCTGGCGTTGATGGGCCAGAAGCTCGGCCACAACGTGTTCATCGTGATCGAGAAAGAATCCGAAGTCGGCCTGGTGATCGAAGAAGCGGCCTCGCTCAAGGTCAAGCCACAAGTCGGCCTGCGCGTGCGGCTGTCGTCCCTGGCATCGAGCAAGTGGGCGGACACCGGCGGCGAGAAATCCAAGTTCGGTCTGTCGGCGGCGCAACTGCTGTCGGTGGTCGAGCGTTTCCGCGCGGCCGGCCTGGACCAGGGCGTTCGCCTGCTGCACTTCCATATGGGTTCGCAGATCGCCAACCTCGCTGACTACCAGCACGGCTTCAAGGAAGCGATCCGTTACTACGGCGAATTGCGTAACCTCGGCCTGCCGGTGGACCACATCGACGTCGGCGGTGGCCTGGGCGTGGACTACGACGGTACGCACTCGCGTAACGCCAGTTCGATCAACTACGACATGGACGATTACGCCGGCGTGGTGGTCGGGATGCTCAAGGAATTCTGCGATGCGCAGAGCCTGCCGCACCCGCACATCTTCTCCGAAAGCGGCCGCTCCCTGACCGCGCACCACGCCATGCTGGTGGTGCAGGTGACCGACGTCGAGAAGCACAACGACGACGTGCCGCAGATCGAAAACAAGGAATCGCTGCCGGAAACCGTGCAGTGGCTGGTGGACCTGCTGGGTCCGACCGACATCGAGATGGTCACCGAAACCTACTGGCGCGCCACGCACTACATGAGCGATGTCGCAGCCCAGTACGCCGACGGCAAACTGACCCTGGCCGAGAAGGCCCTGGCCGAACAATGCTACTTCGCCGTGTGCCGTCGCCTGCACAACTCGTTGAAGGCGCGCCAGCGTTCCCACCGTCAGGTGCTGGACGAACTCAACGACAAACTGGCCGACAAGTACATCTGCAACTTCTCGGTGTTCCAGAGCCTGCCGGACACCTGGGCCATCGACCAGGTCCTGCCGATCATCCCGCTGCATCGCCTCGACGAAGAGCCGCTGCGTCGTGCGGTACTGCAGGACCTGACCTGTGACTCCGACGGCAAGATCAACCAGTACGTCGACGAGCAGAGCATCGAAACCAGTTTGCCGGTGCACGCCCTGAACGAAGGTGAAGACTACTTGCTGGGTGTGTTCCTGGTCGGTGCCTACCAGGAAATTCTTGGCGACATGCACAACCTGTTCGGTGACACCGACTCGGTGAACATCTACCAGAACGCCGACGGCAGCGTGTACCACGCCGGTATCGAAACCCACGACACCATCGAAGACATGCTGCGTTATGTGCACTTGTCGCCGGAGGAACTGATGACTCACTACCGCGACAAGTGCGCCAGTGCCCGCATCAGCGCAACCGAGCGCACGCAGTTCCTCGATGCCTTGCGTCTGGGGCTGACCCGTTCGTCTTACCTGTCTTCCTGAGGTAAGCGTCACGCTCATCAGGTTGTCTGAAAATGTTCCGTTCGCTGCGGAAATTTCAGATGACCTGGTGCGGCAATTCTCCTATTCCAGACGAAATTTCCCGCGTCTCGACGACCCAACGCATTTGGTCTTCTTTTCACGTAGGTTATTTCCTAATTTGTATTTCGGCACTCTACTCGGCCATGTCTCTCAGCGAGAATCCCCGGCCGCCCCTCCTGTAGAGAAACCCCGATGTTCAATCCAGTCAGCGAACCGTCATTTCGTCTGGATGTAGCAGGCCTGCCCGACTCCTTTGAGGTCCTGGCCTTTACCGGTAGAGAAGCCATCAGCGAGCCGTTCGTGTTCGACCTGGAACTGCTGATCGATGACCCGGTGCTTGACCTCGCCAGTTTGCTGTACCGCCCGGCCTCGTTGCATTTCGGACCAGCCGGAAGTCACGTGCATGGACAATTGCATGAACTTGTCCAGCGTGACCATGCCTCGGGACCCCGACTCTGCCAGGTGCGTCTGGGGCCAAAACTGGCTTGCCTGGCCCAGCGCTTCAGCCAACGAATCTTCAGCGCCCGTTCAGTGCCGCAAATCCTCGACCAGGTACTCAGGGAGCACGGCATTACCGGCAAAGATCGACGCCTGGCGCTGAGCGGCGAATACCCGCCCCGGGATTTTTGCACGCAATATCGAGAGTCAGACCTGCAGTTTCTCCAGCGACTGTGCGCCCAGGAACGGCTTCACTACCACTTCGAACACCGGGCCCGCGGGCACTGTGTGGTGTTTGGGGATGATCAGCAGCATTTTCCAACCGGAGAACCTGCGGTATTGCGCAGCGAGGGCGACCGGCCGGCGGTGCGGCAGTTCGAACGTCAGCGTTGCGGTGGGACAGCGGCGGAGTGTGCCGAATGCCGGACGGACCTGGCGACCTTGCGTAGCGGTCGGCTGATGCCGCTGTCCGGTCATCCGGTTGCCGATTGCAATCGGCTCTGGCTGCTGACCCACGTTGAGCACTGGGGCAGCCAGGATGCTACGACGCCTTACCACAATCAGGCCCGTGCCCTGCACTGGCCGACACTCTTCGAACCGCCCTGTGTGGCGGTCAAACCACAGATGCATAGCCTGCAAAGGGCGTGGGTCGTCGAGGTCGATGAACCAGGCCCTGACCCGGCAAGGCCGGTCGCGGTGCAATTCGACTGGCTGTATCAGGGCGAAGGGGCAGCGCCCAGCCATTGCTGGTTACCCCTGGCCAGGCAGTTGCAGGCCTCGACGTTCTCGTCATTGCGGGAAGGGACCGAGCTGGTCGTGGGTTTTGTCGAGGGCGATCCCGATCAACCGCAGATAACCGGGTTGCTGCATGCGCCGACAACGGTCGAAGTGACGGACGCTGACACCCCCCAGCCCAGTTGCACCCATGATGAAGGCCTGGAGCAATGGTTGCGGTCGGGGGAGCCATTGCTGTTGTTGTGCCTGCTGCCCGGCGGTGGCAGTTTCAACCATTGCTCACAGGCGTTGTGCACCTGTCGTCTGGCGACACAGCTTGGCCAGAGCTCTGGAGCATGATCGCCACACGCATGCCCGAGGCACCCCCGCAGTGGCTGTTGCTGGATGTGCCGGGCACGCCACAGGCGGGTGTCGCACTTCGGCAGATGTTTGCGCAAGCCCGGTGCTCCGGGTTGTTCGAAGGTACGGAGTGGCATGCGCTGCATGAGCTGGGGCCGGTCCTGGTCGATCTGCGCACCTGCCCGGCACTGGCCGATTTATGCATCGTCGACGGACAACGCTGGCCCGGATTGCTGATAGTCAGCGAGGCCAGCACTTCGTCGTTGCTCGCGCATTTGCGGCGCATGCTCACAGTTACGCTTGGCCTGCACCGGGCCCTTTTGAGCTACTACAACCCGATCACGGCCAGCTATTTTTTCGATGCCTGCGATGCCGCTGAACTGAGTCGCTGGCTAGGGCCCATCCACCAGTTACGCTGGTTCGGCGGCAGTTGGGCCGACCGCGCGACGGGATCTGAAGGCTGGCAACGCTTGTCCAACCCGGGGCTGGCGGTCAGCCCGTTGGCAGTCGAGGAGAGCCTCAGCGCCGCGCAACAGGGAAAACTGCAAACCTGCCTGCTCGAACAGTATGCCTGGCGCTGGAACCAATCCACCGGTGCTGATTTCTCCCGTCTGTGGGCCTATGTGCAGGAGGGGTTGGCGCTGGGTTTCAGCGAGCGCCCGGTGCTTGATGGCTGGATATGGCTACGTTTGCAGTATCCCGACGCCGTGCCCGTGCAGCCATTGCCGGGCAGGACTCAGCAGGAACGCCTCGATAGCCTGCGTCACCTGTGGCAGAACGAACCACCCTGGCCATGAGGTCGAAATTGATTCGGTGTTGCTCGGGGCCACGTTCGTTCAATGAGGGCTGGCGGCGAACCATCCATCGTGACGGCGCAGGCGCCAGGCGATCACGCCGAGGGTCAGACTGCGCAGCAGCATGAACAACAAAAAGGTTATCCACAGGCCATGGTTGCCCCCGCCTTGCAGTGCCCAGCCGAAAGGCAGCACCAGCGCCACGGTCAGCAGCATGCCGTTGCGCATTTCCCTGGCGCGGGTGGCGCCGATGAAAAGACCGTCGAGCAGGTAACTCCAGACGGCAATCAGCGGCAGTACGGCGAGATAGGGCAGATAGATGAACGCGGTGTCGCGCACACTCTGAATGTCGGTCTGCATCTCGATGAACAGATGCCCGGCGAACAGAAACAGTGCGGCAAAACCCAGGCTCGCCAGCAACGACCAGCCGCCAGCCACCACCAATGAGCGGCGCAGGGCATCGCGGTCGCGGGCGCCGAGAGCATGCCCGCACAGGGCTTCGACGGCGTGGGCCAGGCCATCGAGGGCGTGGGCGGTCAGCAGCAAACCGTTGAGCAGCAAGGCATTGGCAGCGACCGTGGCGTCGCCCAGCCGCGCGCCTTGCACGGTGATCAGGAAAAACACCGATTGCAGCGCCAGGCTGCGGATGAAGATGTCGCGGTTGACCGCCAGCAATGGCCGCCAACTCTGCCACAGCGTCAATGCCGCCCAGGCGATATGCCCGGGATAGGCGCGCAGGGCTTTGCGGGTCATCAGCAAGCCGATCAGCGCCCCCGTCCATTCGGCAATGACCGAAGCCCGGGCCGCACCGACCACGCCCCATTCCAGGCCGAGAACGAACCACAGGTTCAGGGCAATGTTGACCAGGTTGGTGCTCAGCAAAATCGCCAGCGGCGCCCGGGCATTCTGGGTGCCGAGGAACCAGCCGACCAGTGCATAACTGGCGAGCGCCGCCGGCAGGCCAAACAGGCGGGTGTGGAAGAACTCGCGGGTCAGATGATCGAGTTCCGCCGACGGTTGCATGAAATGCAGCGCGACCCCGCTCAACGGCACGCCCACCGCACCCAACACCACGGCCAGGCCGATGGCGAGCAACAGGCCTTGCAACAGGATCTGCCGCAAGGCCGCGCCATCCCCGCGCCCGGCCGCCTGGGCGGCGAACCCGGTGGAGCCCATGCGCAGAAAACCCATGGCCCAGGCCAGGAAGGTGTACAGACTGGCGCCGACCGCGACGGCGCCGAGTTGATGGGCGTGGGGCAGGTGGCCGATGACGGTGCTGTCGACCAGCGCCACCAGTGGTACGGAGATGTTCGAAAGAATCATCGGTGCGGCCAGCGCCCAGACCCGGCGATGGGTAGGGCGGTCGCGCCAGTCGGCGGTCAGGTTGGACATGCAGGCTCCTTGGGAGCGGGCATTGTAGCGGCACATTTGAAGTCCGCCGCGATCCATTGTGGGAGCGAGCTTGCTCGCGATAGCGGTGTGGCAGACACTCATATGTTGTATGTGCCGGCATTATCGCGAGCAAGCTCGCTCCCACAGGTGTCCGGTGGGGTCAGTGAATAATCCAGCTGAGCAACCAAAGCCCCAGCATCAACCAGATGATCCCCATGATGAACGACGCATTGAGAAAGGCGCGGATCGCCGACCACAGCAGTATCAGCCCGAGGATCAAGGTCACGATGCTGACGATCGAGGTATCCATGCCCAGCGCCTGGGACAAGCCTTCGACAAAATTGCTGCTGGCGTTGCTCATCAGATTGAACAGCCCACTGAGGCCATCAACGATGAAGCGGATGATCGAGCCGAGTGCCTGGCCGAGCCATTCGAAAAAACCTTCTACCTGCATGGAATGGGCATCCTGATTAATGAGAATTGAGTCTTGGGCTGTCGATCATGCTGCCGAGTTCCCACAAGCATAGAGCGTTGCGCAGTACCTGTGGGAGCGGGCTTGCTCGCGAATGCGGTGGTTCAGACACATCAATGCTAGATATACCGCCGCTTTCGCGAGCAAGCCCGCTCCCACAAAAAACAATGCCAACCGCTCAATCTTTGTCACTTGCCTTCACTCGTCATCCCCCCGAAGCTATACGCCTTCAGGAGAGCCCGATGAACCTTGTTGAACTGACCGAACGCCTGCACGCCATCCGTGACCGCAATGACTGGCGGCAATTTCACAGCCCGAAAAACCTGGCCATGGCCGCGAGTGTGGAAATGTCCGAGCTGGTGGAAATTTTCCAGTGGCTGACCGAAGACCAGTCACGCCAGTTACCGGCGGACAAGCTCGCCCACGCCGGGCAGGAAGTCGGTGACATCGTGCTTTATCTGTTGCTGTTATGCAGCGAGCTGGGCCTGGACATGGAAGCCGTGGTGCGCAGCAAACTGGCGGACAGCGAACGGAGGTTCAGCTGATGAGCGACCGTCATTTCGATCAACTGGCGACCCGTTTTGCCGAAAAAATCTACGGCGGTGCCAAAGGTGCGATCCGTCTGGCGGTGTTGCAGGCCGATCTGGCCGAAATCTTGCCCGACCGGCCGCTGCGTGTTCTGGATATCGGCGCCGGACTTGGCCACATGTCGTTGTGGCTGGCCCAGCGCGGCCATCAGGTGACCCTCGCCGAGCCTGCCGAGCCGATGCTCGAAGGCGCCCGTCAACGCTTTGCCGAAGCCGGGCAGAGCGCCACGTTCATTCAGGCACCGTGGCAGGAACTGCTCGGGCAGCTCACCGAACCCTACGACCTGGTGCTGTGTCATGCCGTGCTGGAGTGGCTGGCCGAACCCCACGCCATCCTGCCGGTGCTGCATCAACTGACCAAGGCGGACGGCTGGCTGTCCCTGGCGTTCTACAACCGCGACGCGCTGATTTATCGCAACTTGCTCAAGGGCCATTTCCGCAAGATGCGCAAGAATGACATGGCCGGCGAAAAGCAGAGCCTGACCCCGCAACAGCCCCTTGATCCGCGCGAGCTGACGGCGCAACTTGAAGGTCTGTGGAAGGTCGAAAGTCAGAGTGGAGTGCGGGTTTTTCACGATTATATGCCGGTGGAGTTCCAGGCCCGCGCCGAGCTTGTGGACCTGCTGGAAATGGAACTGGCCCACCGTCGTCATCCAAGCTTTGCCGGGCTTGGGCGTTACTTGCACTGGATCTGTCGGCCTGTCTGATCGGAGCACGAAATGAAAAATCATTCAGGTGTACTGGTGTTCTGCCTGGGACTGGCCGCTTGTCAGGGCAGCAACCCTTATGTCGCCACATCCAACCCTTTGCCACCGGCGCCACCCCAGGCCGCCACCACCTTTGACCGCAGCGCTTACCCGGCAGCCCCGCGTGACTATGGACGCTACCGCAGTTGGGCCTGGCTCAATGGGCATCTGCCAGCAGGCACTGCCTGGGCCGATTCGGCGCAAGTCGCCGAAGCGGTCAGCAATGCGCTGGATCAACGCGGCTTGCGCCCGTTGCACGATAATCGCCCGGCCGACCTGTTTGTCAGCGCCGACCTGCGGATGGAAACCCGCTTGCGTCAGGTTCGGGACGACTATTACGGCGGCGGTTATGGCGGCTACAACGGCTACGGCCCTGGATATGGTGGATACGCCACCGTGCCGATCATCCGTACCTATCAGGAACAGGTCGTGGTCGTGCAGGTGGACATGTTTGACGCCAAAAGCGGTCAGCCGATATGGAGCTCCAGCGCTGAAACCGGCAACCGGGGCAGCGAAAGCGAGCGGGCCGATGCCATACGGGAGGCTGTGGAAAAGGCTATGTCGGCGTATCCTCCTAGTTAGCTTCTTGTAGATAAGAAGCGTTCCACAGGATCATGTCTTCAACCGGAGAATCATCATGTTCCGCCGTTTTGTTTTACTGGCAGTGGCCGCGCTGCTCAGTGCCTGCGCCGCCAACCAGGTCAATCATGACTTCGACGCCAGCCGCGACTTTGCTGCCTATCGCAGCTGGAGCTGGAAAGAACCCGCCCTGCAATACCGTCCCGATGATCCACGGATCAAGAGCGACCTGACCGAACAGCGCGTCCGCCAGGCAGTTGCCGATCAACTGGATCAGCGCGGTCTGCGCCCGGCCGCCGCGGGTGCCAAGGGTGACTTGAATGTACAGACCTACCTGATCGTCGAAGAGCGGCAACAACAGGTGACCACCAATTACGGCGGTGGGTGGGGCAACCCGTGGTACGGCTACTACGGCGCACCGATGTACAACGAAACCCGCAATGTCAGCTACAAAGTGGCGACCATCCAGATCGACTTGCTCGATGGCAAGGATGGCAAACTGGTGTGGCGCGGCAGTGACGAACAGATACTCAGCCGCACGCCGAACCCGACGGATCGTCGCGATGCCATCTGGGAAACGGTTACGCGGATATTGGCCAACTATCCACCGCACTTATCCTAGAATCAGCCAGCCATTCAACCCCTGTGCGCCCACGGGGGGGGGGGGGTGGATGGTGTACATATCCATTGCTGCGGTAACGGCGGCTTATGGTTTTGCCCTTACGGCGAGTCCCTTTTGGCAGACGCCCGGAGTGCCGGCCCAGCCAAAAGGAACCAAAAGGTCTCGCCCCTTACGTACGGCCCCTCGCTTAGGCTCGGGGTTCCTTCGCTCCGGCATTCATCCGGGGGCATCGCCTCCGGTCGGCTTCGCTCGACCTCCTCTCGATGTGTTCGGCTACGCCGAACGGCGCTGCGCGCCTCCCCCCGGATGAACGCCTCCACTCAGCCTGCCGAGGGGGCGGGTGGATCAAGATCAAGAGCTGCAGGCGAGCTAACGCTCGGCCTGATGAGTGGTGAAGAGCGTGGGTGTACTCCGGCTTGCTTTTGCTCTTCTGTGGGAGCGAGCTTGCTCGCGATGGCGGCCTGCCAGCCGATCGAAATCTTTCGGATGTACTGAGTACCTGTGGGAGCGGGCTTGCCCGCGAAGGCGGCCTGACAGCCGACCAATATCTTTCAGATGTACCCGGCCCAACTGTGGGAGCGGGCTTGCCCGCGAAGGCGGCCTGACAGCCGACCAATATCTATCAGATGTACCCGGCCCAACTGTGGGAGCGAGCTTGCTCGCGATGGCGGCCTGTCAGCCGACCAATCCTGTGTAATTTTCATCAAATCCCGAGGAAACCTCCGACACGTTTTTCAGGTTGTCCGTCGGAAGCGCGATCTCTAGCCTTTGTCTGTCGCTGCAAAATCAGTGATCGGGTTTGGTCGCCCGGGTTTAGAATGGCGCACAGTGCCGCGCGAGCGGCATTTTTGTGCTTGCTTAATGGCGAGCTGTGCGTGGGAGGGCCTAGGCTCTGCCGGGTTTCCATTCCCTGGTCGACCAACCTGCGTACGGTTCGCCACCCTTCTGCTTGGTCGCAGTGATGGCGAACTCCAAACTCAAGAATGGAGCTTCACCATGATCAAACCCACCCCAAATCCCCCCGAAACCGACGACGTTTCCCCCTATCAATCCCCCCACTCAAACAAACTCCACGAAGCTGCCGATCGCGCCCTCGATCACTACCTCAATCCACCCAGGCAACCTGTCACCCACAAACCCAGCACGATGTTCGTCATCGCCCCGGACATCGACACCGAAACCCTGCTGGCCCACGCCTGTGAATCGCTGGCGTCGGCGAGTGTGATGGCGAGTGATTTTGCGGGGTTTCTGGAGGGTTCGCAGCGCAACACTCTGCTGGGGATTGCGCAGGTGATCATGCTGGGTGAGCTGGCGGTAAATCGGGCCTTGGATAATCTCGATCCGCAAGATTGATCGTGGAGCTTTTGTGGCGAGGGAGCGAACTCCCTCGCCACAGATATCGGCTTTGTCAGGATCAGGCAACCGGCCGCCAGTGCCCGACCATATGCTCCAGATCCCCGGCGCCCACCAACTGCAGTTCCCCGCTCGGTCCCGGCGCACTGGCCAGCAACGTCACTTCACTGGGCAACCGTACCGGCTTCCTGAACTGCACCGCGATCTCGATATTCGCTGCAGGTAGATGCCCCACCAGCGCAGCCAGCGTGCGCGCCTTGTTCCACAGGCCATGGGCGATGGCGGTCGGGAAACCGAAGAGTCGGGCGCTGGCCGTGCTCAGGTGGATCGGGTTGTAGTCGCCGGACACCTTGGCGTATTGCCGGCCGATGTCCGAGGATGCTTTCCAGTGCTCGACTTTGGTCAAGGCCAGGCTGCTTGTCAGATGCTCTTCGAGCGGTTCGCCCTCGAGTTTGACGCCGCGACAGAGCATCCGGCTTTGTTCCTCCCACAACGGCCCCAACTGATCGTCGAGGGTGGTCAGCAAATCGAACGTTGCGCCTTTTGTGTGGGGTTGCAGGTTCTGCACCTGCACGCTGACGCACACCCGACTCACCCCGCCCATGGGGCGCAGCACACGGATGCGATTGCTCAGGTGAATCAGGCCCAGCAGCGGGAACGGGAAGTCCCTGGCCGTGAGCAATTGCATCTGCAAGGCAAAACCGAGGATATGCGGATAGGTTGGTGGCAGCAGGCCGTTGTCGGCGAAACCGCAGACCTTGCGATAGGCCACCAGGCGCGTGGGATCGACATCGACCCAGCATCGAAAACCCGAATCGGGCAGGTGGGTGCCAGTGATTTTTCGCCGTGTCGCCGCTCGTGCGTACAACCTCGGCAGGCCAGGTTCGCGGTTGAATGTGCTCCAGTCGGTGATCATCCTTAAGCCCCCAGAACGCTTTGCCCGCAAACGCGCAACGCTTGCCCGGTGAACGCGCCGGTGCCCGGTTGCGCGAGCCAGGCCACGGCCTCGGCGACGTCTTGTGGCAAGCCGCCCTGGCCAAGCGAGCTCATGCGTCGTCCGGCTTCGCGCAGGCCGAAGGGAATGTGCGCGGTCATCTGCGTTTCGATGAACCCCGGCGCCACGGCGTTGATGCTGATGCCGCGCTCGGTGAGCAGCGGCGCCCAGGCTTGCGCCAGGCCAATGAGCCCGGCCTTGCTTGCCGCGTAATTGGTTTGCCCGCGATTGCCGGCGATGCCGCTGATGGATGCCAGCAAAATCACCCGGCCGTTGTCGTGCAGGGCGCCGCTGTCGAGCAGGGCTTTGGTCAGCACTTGCGGCGCGTTGAGGTTGACCGCCAGTACCGCGTCCCAGAATTCCGGGGTCATGTTGGCCAGGGTTTTATCCCGGGTGATGCCGGCGTTGTGCACCACGATATCGAGGCCGTCGGGCAGCTGTTCGATCAACTGCGTGGCGGCGTCTTCGGCGCAGATGTCGAGGGTGATGCTGCGCCCGCCGAGGCGTGCGGCGAGGGCTTCGAGATCGGTTTTGGCCGGCGGCACGTCGAGCAGGATGACGTCGGCACCATCACGGGCCAAGGTCTCGGCGATGGCCGCACCAATGCCTCGCGCCGCGCCGGTCACCAGTGCCTTGCGCCCGGCGAGCGGGCGCGTCCAGTCGGTGACGGGCGTCGAGCACGGATTCAGGCGAATGACCTGCCCGGACACGAAGGCGCTTTTGGGCGAGAGGAAAAACCGCAGCGGGCCTTCCAGTTGCGTCTCGGCACCTTCGCCGACATAGATCAACTGCAGGGTGCCACCGCTGCGCAACTCCTTGGCCAATGAACGGCTGAAACCTTCCAGGGCACGCTGCGCGCTGGCGGCGAACGGGTCGCGCTGTGTTTGCGGATCGCGTCCGAGAATCACCAGGTGTGCACAGTGTTCGAGGTTCTTCATCAGTGGCTGGAAAAACTCGCGCAGTTGCTTGAGCTGATCGGGATGCAGCAGGTCACTGGCGTCGAACACCACGGCCTTGAGTTTTGGTCCGTGGCCGGGAATCCACGCTGTGGCCATCGAAGGCTCGGTGCCGTAGCTGTAGATCGCGTCGGTCAGGCGGTTGGCGAAGGCACTGACTTGCTCTGCCAACGGCCCGCCGCCGAGCAGCAGCGCACCTTCTACAGGTCGCAGCCGGCCTGCTTGCCAGCGCTCCAGTCGGGTCGGCACCGGCAGCCCCAGGGCGCCGACCAGGCGATGGCCGATGGACGAGTTGGCGAAGTCGATATAGCGGTCAGACATGGAGTGCGCTCCGAAAGCCGGGGTTAAAAGTGTGGACCATGAATGGCGATCAGTCGTTCGATCCACGAGATAAGGCCTACGCTGGTGTAGGAGCGAGCCTGCTCGCGATTGCGATAGGTCAGTCGACATCAATGTAGCTGACAGGCCGCTATCGCGAGCAAGCTCGCTCCCACAGGGGATCTTGCTCACATTTGAATTTTGGAAGGAGCTCTCATGACCCAACTGCGCCGCGTCGCGATCATTGGCGGTAACCGGATTCCTTTCGCCCGCTCCAACGGCCCCTACGCCACGGCCAGTAACCAGGTGATGCTCACTGCCGCCCTCGAAGGCCTGATCGAACGCTACAACCTGCATGGCCAGCGCATCGGCGAAGTGGTCGCCGGGGCCGTGCTCAAGTTGTCGCGGGACATGAACCTCACACGCGAGTGCGTACTCGGTTCGCGACTGTCGCCTGCCACCCCGGCCTATGACATCCAGCAGGCTTGCGGCACCGGGCTGGAAGCGGCGTTGCTGGTGGCGAACAAGATCGCCCTGGGCCAGATCGACTGCGGCATTGCCGGTGGCGTGGACACCACTTCGGATGCGCCGATCAGCGTCAGCGAGGGCCTGCGCAAAATCCTCCTGCAAGCCAATCGCTCGAAAACCACCGGCGACAAACTGAAAACCTTCCTGCAATTGCGTCCCAAACATCTGATCCCCGAATTCCCGCGCAACGGCGAGCCGCGTACCGGGCTGTCCATGGGGCAGCATTGCGAGTTGATGGCCCAGACCTGGAACATCCCTCGCCAAGCACAGGATCAATTGGCGCTCGAGAGTCATCAGAAGCTGGCCGCGTCCTATGCCGAAGGCTGGCACAACGACCTGATGACACCGTTCCTCGGGCTCACCCGCGACAATAACCTGCGTCCGGATTCGACTCTGGAAAAGCTCGCCGCGCTCAAACCGGCCTACGAGAAAAGCGCCAAGGGCACCCTGACCGCAGGCAACTCCACGCCACTGACCGATGGTGCGTCACTGGTGCTGCTGGGTAGCGAAGAATGGGCCAAGGCTCGCGGGTTACCGATTCTTGCCTACTGGCGCGACGGTGAAGCGGCGGCGGTAGATTTCGTCAACGGCGCGGAAGGGTTGTTGATGGCGCCGGTCTACGCCGTGCCGCGTTTGCTGGCACGCAATGGCCTGACCTTGCAGGACTTCGACTACTACGAAATCCATGAAGCCTTCGCCGCGCAAGTGTTGTGCACGTTGAAGGCCTGGGAAGATCCGGAATATTGCAAAACCCGTCTCGGCCTCGAGACGGCGTTGGGCTCGATTGATCGCAGCAAGCTCAACGTCAAGGGCAGTTCACTGGCGGCGGGGCATCCGTTTGCCGCTACTGGCGGGCGCATCGTCGCCAACCTGGCGAAGTTGCTGGATGCGGCGGGCAAGGGGCGGGGACTGGTTTCGATTTGCGGGGGGGGCGGGCAGGGTGTGACTGCGATCATCGAACGCTGAGTAATCGCAACTGTAGGAGCGAGCCTGCTCGCGATGACGGCGGATCATCCAACATAAAGGTTGGCTGACACTCCGCCATCGCGAGCAAGCTCGCTCCTACAGGGTTTGGGGGTGTGCCGGCTGATCAGGTCCGAAACCTGCGCACCAACCCGTCCAGCTCATTCGACAACCCGGCCAGGCTCTGGGAATCCAGACGCGCCGAGTTGGCCAGTTCCGCCACCAACTGCGCATCGCCATGGATCTGGCTGATGTGCCGATTGATGTCTTCGGCCACTTGATGCTGTTGTTCCGCCGCCGTGGCGATCTGGGTATTCATGTCGCGGATCACGTCCACCGACTCGCGGATCTGCCCGAAGCTGTTGCGCGCCTCACCGATGCGCGTCACCGATTGCTGGGACACCTCCAGACTGGCGTGCATCTGTTGGGTCACCTGGCTGGTGCGTTTGGCCAGGTTGCCCAGCAGCCCGTCGATTTCCGCCGTGGAGTCGGCCGTGCGTTTGGCCAGGGCTCGAACTTCATCGGCCACCACGGCAAAACCTCGACCCTGTTCACCGGCCCGGGCCGCTTCGATAGCGGCGTTCAATGCCAGCAGGTTGGTCTGTTCAGCGATCGAACGGATGGTCCCGAGGATCGACTGAATGTCGTTACTGTCGCGTTCGAGCTGTTGCATCGACTGGGCCGACTGTTCGATTTCCTGGCTCAGGCGATCCACGCTGTTCACCGCCGCATCGATCTGCTGCTGACCTTCGCGCGCCTGGCGCTGGCCACTGTCGGCAGACTCCGCAGCCTGACTGCAAGAGCGCGCGACTTCGTTGGCGGTGGCGACCATTTCGTGGAACGCCGTGGAGACCATATCCACCGCTTCACGCTGGCGTCCGGCGGCTTCGGCCATGTCGCTGGAGACCTGGGTCGAACTCTTGGACGTAGCGAGGATCTTGCCCGCCGCACCGCCGATGTTCTGGATCAGGTTGCGAATCGCGGTCAGGAACTGGTTGAACCAGTTGGCCAGTTGCGCGGTTTCGTCGTTGCCACGGATTTGCAGGTTCTGGGTCAGGTCGCCTTCGCCCTGGGCGATGCCTTCCAGGCCGCTCGCCACGCTGCGGATCGGACGCACGATGAGGCTGGCGAAACTGGCGCCGACGATGGCGAAGACGACGGCCAGAACGGCGGCGATGATGGCGATCAACCAGGTCAACTGGGTCGCGGAACTCATCACGTCGTTCTGTTTGATCAGGCCGATGAAGGTCCAGCCCAGTTGCTCCGACGGCCAGACGTTGGCCATGTAGCGCTCGCCGTTCAACTCCACCTCCACCAGGCCTTTGCCGGCCTTGGCCAGTTGCGCGTAGCCGTCGCCCAGGCTGTTCAGCGGTTTGAAGTTGTGTTCCGGTTGTTTCGGATCCACCAGGACCGTGCCGGTGTTTTCCAGCAGCATCAGGTAGCCGGTTTCGCCGAGCTTGATCTGTTTGACGATTTCGGTGAGCTGCTTGAGCGTCACGTCGATGCTGACCACGCCGCCGTTGGTGCCCAACTTGTTGTCGATGGTGCGCACGGTGCTGACGTAGGTCGCGTCATCCTGGGCCCAGTAGTAGGCCTCGGTGCGAAACGGCTTGCCCGGTTTGGCCTGGGCGGCCTTGTACCAGGGGCGCTGGCGCGGATCGTAGTTGCTCAGCTTCGGATCATCCGGCCACGACACGTAACCGCCCGCCGCCGTGCCGAGGATGGCATAGGCGTAGGCCGGGTGGCTGTTGCCGAGGTCCTGGAGCAGGGTGAAGACTTTTTTGTCCGCCTCGCCCTGAGGGATGCTCTCGGCGTTGGCGGCCATGTAGGTCTTGAGGCTGTCGTCGGAGTTTCGGATCAACGGCTGCCTGGCCAGGTAATCGACGTTCTGGCTGATGCCGTCAAAGAACAATTGCATGGCATTGCTGACCTGACGAATCTCGCGGGCACTGCCGTCGATGAATTCGTCCCTGGCATCACTGCGCAGGTTCAGCACAACGAGGGTGGCGACCAGCACCACGGGTAGGCAGGCGATGATTGCAAACGCCCAGGTCAACTTCTGTTTGATGTTCATCCGCGCTCCAGATTTTCTTGTAGGCCCACGCAGTGCAGATGACTCGCGGTTTATTGGCAGCCGTAAACGTTCTTGGTCAACCCGGGTCCTTGAGTGCGGCATCGCTTTTGTTGTGGCAGCGATTGTCGGACAAATCACTTTGTCACTAAGGACTTCGGCTGTTGTCGGAGGAAATTGAGGCCTGTTGGGAAAAATCCTACGGAAGGTACGAACTGTGGAGTCAGCTTCTGTCGCAATTGCCCTCTTTGCCCTTGCACAACAAGTGACGCAGGCTCGGCTATGATCTGGAACGATCCGTGGCGGTCGTCGGTTTTATCCGATGAAATCGGCACATTGTGTGCTTCTGCAATGATCATAAGTCGGCAACCCCTCCCCCCGGTGAGTGGATTGCCGTATAACGAATGACTTTCGCGTGTTTGGTAATAAAGGACCCACAATAAAAGCTGATGAAGACTCCAAAACGCATTGAACCCCTGATCGAGGACGGTCTGGTCGACGAGGTGCTGCGCCCACTCATGAGTGGTAAAGAAGCAGCTGTTTATGTGGTGCGCTGCGGTAACCAGTTACGTTGCGCGAAGGTCTACAAGGAGGCGAACAAACGCAGTTTTCGTCAGGCGGCCGAGTATCAGGAAGGCCGCAAGGTGCGCAACAGCCGTCAGGCCCGGGCGATGGCCAAGGGCTCGAAGTTTGGCCGCAAGGAAACCGAGGACGCCTGGCAGAACGCCGAAGTGGCGGCGTTGTTCCGCCTGGCCAATGCCGGTGTGCGGGTGCCCAAGCCGTATGACTTCCTTGAAGGCGTGCTGCTCATGGAACTGGTGGCCGACGAGTACGGTGATGCCGCGCCGCGTCTGAACGATGTGGTGCTGGAGCCGGATCAGGCCCGCGAGTATCACGCGTTTCTGATTTCCCAGATCGTGCTGATGCTGTGTACTGGCCTGGTGCACGGCGACCTGTCCGAGTTCAACGTGCTGCTGACGCCGACCGGCCCGGTGATCATCGACCTGCCGCAGGCGGTGGATGCGGCGGGCAACAACCACGCATTCAGCATGCTGGAGCGCGACGTGGGCAACATGGCGTCCTACTTCGGGCGGTTTGCACCGGAGTTGAAGAAAACCAAGTACGCCAAGGAAATGTGGGCCTTGTACGAGGCCGGCACCTTGCACCCGGCCAGCATCCTGACCGGCGAGTTCGCCGACACGGAAGAACTGGCCGACGTGGGCGGAATCATGCGCGAAATCGAGGCCGCGCGCCTGGATGAAGAACGCAAGCAAGCGGCACGCGCGGCGGACGATGCTCCGCCGGGCAAAACCGAAGAACCGCCTCCACCGTGGATGCAGTGATCGGCTGAAAAACCCGGCTTCGGCCGGGTTTTTTGTGGGTTACAGATTCATCATCAATGTCGTCTGGCAGTCCGCCTTCGCGGGCAAGCCCGCTCCCACATGGCCGCCACTGAACCTGTGGGAGCGGGCTTGCCCGCGATGGCGTCGGTACAGCCGACATCAATGCATCAGGCCCGAGCTGGTTTGGCACAGCACCCCGACTCCAGATTCTTCAGAATCGGGCAGTCCGGCCGATGATCGCCCTGACAGTGCTCAACCAGATCCTGCAATGTATCGCGCAACTGCCCCAGCTCACGGATCTTCTGGTTCAACTCATCGATGTGCTGCCGGGCCAGGGCCTTCACATCGGCACTGGCGCGTTGGCGGTCTTGCCAGAGGGTCAGCAACTTGCCGACTTCTTCCAGGGAAAACCCCAGGTCCCGGGAGCGCTTGATGAACGCCAGCGTGTGCAGGTCATCATCGCCGTACACCCGGTAACCGCTGTCGGTGCGATGGGCCGCCTTGAGCAGACCGATGGATTCGTAATAACGGATCATCTTTGCGCTCAGGCCGCTGTGGCGGGCCGCTTGGCCAATGTTCATCGGTTGTCCTCCAGGTCCTTGGGTTTCCAGGTTTTCAACAGTAGCGCATTGCTCACCACGCTGACGCTCGACAACGCCATGGCCGCACCGGCCAGCACCGGGTTGAGCACGCCGAACACTGCCAGCGGAATGCCGATCAGGTTATAGACGAAGGCCCAGAACAGGTTCTGCCGAATCTTCGCGTAGGTCTTGCGGCTGATCTCCAGCGCTGCCGGTACCAGTCGCGGATCGCCGCGCATCAGGGTTATGCCGGCCGCGTGCATGGCGACGTCGGTGCCGCCGCCCATGGCGATACCGATATCGGCGGCGGCCAGTGCCGGGGCATCGTTGATGCCGTCGCCGACCATCGCCACCACACCGGTTTCTTTCAATGCGGCGACCGTGGCGGCTTTGTCCGCCGGTAACACTTCGGCATGCACATCGTGGATGCCCAGCGCCTTGGCCACTACCTTGGCGCTGCCGCGATTGTCGCCGGTCAGCAGGTGGCTGCTGATGTTCCGCGCGCTCAGTTGTTGCACCGCTTGCAGCGCGCCGGGCTTGAGGGTGTCACCGAAGGCGAACAGACCCAACACGCGTGGCTCGGTTTTTTGTTCGATCAGCCAGGACAAGGTCCGGCCTTCGCTTTCCCACGCGATCGCCGAGTCGGCCAACGGCCCGGCGTTCAAGCCGCTGTCCTCCAGCAGGCGCCGATTGCCCAGCGCCAGACGACGGCCCTCGAGACTGCCGGCGATACCGCGCCCGGTCAGGGACTGGCTGTCGCTGACATCGGCTACCGTCAAATGCCGTTCGGCACAGGCATCCAGAACAGCCTTGGCCAGCGGATGCTCGCTCCCGCGTTGCAGGGCGCCGGCCAATTGCAGCAGGCTCGCCTCATCACCGTCGATGGCACTCAGATGAGCGATGCGCGGGGCGCCGGAGGTCAGGGTGCCGGTCTTGTCGAACACCACTGCGCTGACTTCATGGGCGCGTTCCAGTGCTTCGGCGTCCTTGATCAGAATCCCGTAGCGTGCCGCCACGCCGGTGCCGGCCATGATCGCCGTCGGTGTGGCCAGGCCCAGGGCGCACGGGCAGGCGATTACCAGCACCGCCACGGCGTTGATCAGCGCGGTTTCCATCGGCGCGCCATGCAGCCACCAGCCGATCAGGGTTGCCAAGGCAATCAACAGCACGGTGGGCACGAATACCTGGCTGACTTTATCCACCAGTTTCTGGATCGGCGCTTTTGCGGCCTGGGCGTCTTCCACCAGCCGGATGATCCGCGCCAGCACGGTTTCCGCACCGAGGGCCTGGGTACGCACGAGCAACCGGCCTTCACCGTTCATAGCACCGCCGGTGACTTTGTCGCCGGGCTGTTTGGGCACCGGCAGGCTTTCACCACTGATCAGGGCTTCGTCGGCATGGCTCTGGCCTTCAACCACTTCGCCGTCCACCGGGAAGCGTTCGCCGGGTTTGACCATCACCAGATCATTGAGACGCAGCGCACTGATGGCGACTTCCTGTTCGCGGCCATCGATCACCTGAATCGCCCGTTCCGGACGCAAGGCTTCGAGGGCGCGGATGGCGCTGGCGGTCTGGCGCTTGGCGCGGCTTTCCAGGTACTTGCCCAGCAGCACCAGGGCGATCACCACCGCCGAGGCCTCGAAATACAGATGCGGCATGCGCCCGGCGGCGGTGGCCCATTCGTACAGGCTCAAGCCATAACCGGCGCTGGTGCCCAGGGCCACCAGTAAATCCATGTTGCCGGCCCCGGCGCGCACGGCTTTCCACGCGGCGACGTAAAACCGTGCACCGAAGATGAATTGCACCGGCGTGGCCAAGGCGAACTGCACCCAGGCCGGGAGCATCCAGTGCACGCCGAATGGCTGTAGCACCATCGGCAATACCAGCGGCAAGGCGAGGGCAATGGCGATGATCAAGGCCAGGCGTTCGCGATGCAGGCGTTGTTGTTGGTTATCGGTTGGCGGGTGTTCGACTTCCCAGACGCTGGCGGCGTAACCGGCTTTGGTCACGGCCGAGATCAAGGTTTGCGGATCGATCTGGCCGAGCAGTTCAAGGTGGGCGCGTTCGTTGGCCAGGTTGACGCTGACGCTTTTCACTCCCGCAACTTTGCCCAGCGCGCGCTCGACGCGACCGACGCAGGACGCGCAGGTCATGCCGTCGATGCTCAATTCCAGACTCTGTTGCGGCACGCTGTAGCCGGCCTTGGCCACGGCATCCATCAGGGCCGGCAGACTGTCGCTGGGCGCTTGCACCCGCGCTTGTTCAGTGGCGAGGTTGACGCTGACGGCACTGGCGCCAATGACTTTGCTCAAGGCGCGCTCGACTCGCCCGGCGCAACTGGCGCAGGTCATGCCGGCAATCGGCAGGTCGAACGTGGTGGATTCGGACATCGGTCGCACTCCCTGTAGTAGATGACCACAGGATCAACCTTGCCATGCTGGCAAGGTCAAGTGCCAATCTTATACCCACCGCTGATCCCCTGTAGGAGCGAGCTTGCTCGCGATGAACGCCAACGGTAACGCTGGGTTTCTGAATGTACGCGTTGTCTGGACGTTTTTCGCGAGCAAGCTCGCTCCTACAGGGACGGAGTGTCAGTAGCCGAGCCCTGCGCGCTTCAGGTACATCCCTTCCTGCGTCATCGCGATCCGGTACTTGAGCACATCCCCGGCCTTGAGCTGGATATCCTGCGAACCCGGCGCGAGCATGCCCGGATTGCAACCTGGCACCTGGCCCGGCAGCAATTTGAGGCGCAGCGACACTTTGCCCGGCGGCAGGTTGAACGAGGTGCTCTGTTCCTGAAACAGCCGCGCCGCCAGTTGATCCTGGATGTACACACCGATTTCGCAACTGGTCGCGACTTCCAGGCGCTCGCGGGAAATGATCAGCACGCCATAATCCTGACCGGCAGCATTGACCGAAGGCACGGCGGCGAAAAGGCTGAGAAAGCCAAACAGGCTGAAAACCGACCAGCGCATGGCTGAATCTCCTGAGTTCGAGTCATTGATGGACGCAGCTTGGCCGAGCCCCGCGTCGATTGCCAGCCCGGCAGCAATCTTCAGAACTTGACCTTGCCATGGTGGCAAGCTCGAAACTGGGTTAAACCTCGGAAAGGAGTCATCCCATGCAAGTGTTCAACGTTGAAGGCATGTCTTGTGGTCACTGCGTCAAGGCCATCACTCAGGCGGTCCAGGCCAAAGACCCGGCGGCCAGTGTGCGGGTCGATCTGGCAGCCAGGGAGGTCGGAGTCGAAAGTGCGCTGAGCGCCGAGCAAGTGATCGAAGCGATCAGCGAAGAGGGTTACGGCGTCAAATTGGCCTGATTTTAATAGTTAGCGAGCTATCTTAATGTTCAAGGCGTCCATGCGCGGCTAGACTGTCGGCCTGCCGACTTCTGCCCCACTGGATGCCTGATGAACTTGCGTACCATTCTGATTCTCGGCGCCTTGAGCGCTTTCGGTCCACTGGCGATCGATTTCTATCTGCCGGCTTTCCCGGCCATGGCACTGGCCTTCGGCACGGACGAAAATCACGTTCAGATGACGTTGGCGGCGTATTTCCTCGGCTTGTCCATCGGTCAGTTGGCCTATGGCCCGGTGGCGGATCGTTTCGGGCGACGCATTCCGTTGCTCACCGGTGTCGGCCTGTTCACCGCTGCTTCCGTGGCGTGCGCCTATGCGCCGAATCTGGAATGGCTGATCGGTGCGCGATTCGTCCAGGCATTGGGTGGCTGCGCGGGCATGGTGATTTCCCGGGCGGTGGTCAGCGACAAATGTGATGCGGTGGGCTCGGCGAAAGTCTTTTCGCAGTTGATGCTGGTGATGGGGCTCGCGCCTATCCTCGCGCCATTGCTGGGTGGGTTGCTGGTCAACACCACAGGCTGGCAGTCGATCTTCCTGGCCTTGACCGGGTTCAGTGCGTTGGCGGGGCTGGCGGTGGCGACGGGATTGCCGGAAAGCCTGCCGGCCCACATACCGCGCCAACCGCTGTCGGGCGCGCTGCGTCAGTACGGTCGGTTGCTGGCCGACCCGATATTTCTTGGCCACGCCTTGACCGGGGGTATCGCCATCGCCGGGATGTTTGCCTACATCGCCGGTTCACCCTTCATCATCATCAAGCTCTACGGCGTTCCGGCCGAGCATTTTGGCTGGTTGTTCGGCACCAATGCGGCGGGCTTCATTCTGGTGGCGCAGGTCAACGCGCGTCTGCTGGCCAAACGTGGCCCGACATTCTTGCTGGTGCGCGCGGTGTGGGTTTATCTCGCGGCCGGTCTGACCCTGCTCGCTGTCAGCTCTCTGCACACGGCCCACCTGTGGCCGCTGCTGATTCCATTGTTCATCTGTATTTCCAGCCTCGGTTGCATCAGCCCCAACGCCGCAGCCTGCGCCATGAGCGGGCAGGGCGCACGGGCCGGCAGCGCATCGGCGCTGCTCGGTTGCCTGCAGTTCAGCGTGGCTGCCGGAGCCTCCGCGCTGGTGGGCGTTTTGCACGACGGCAGCGCCGTGCCGATGGCCATGGTCATCAGCCTGTGTGGGATTCTGGTGGTGAGCGCTGCGGTGCTCACCCGGCGTTTGCAAAATGCACGGGCGCTGGCGCAAGCCCAGGTTTGAGGCCGGTATCAGCCGGCAGCACGCTGCGGGTGCAGGACGGGTATCGGGTGAGGGGCCTGGATGCGGGCTTCGAGGGTACGCGTGAAAGCGCGAGCTTCTGCTTCGCTGCGGAACGTCACCGCATGCTGATCAAGACGGACTTGCCACTGGGATTTTGCCAATTCTTTTATCAGGATCTTCACAACTGATCACCTCTCGTAAAAGACGTTACGCAAAAGATTGCCTCGCAGGAGATTCGATTGTAGTCCTGAATACGAGCACCATTGTGACAAGGATCAACTGTCGGACTGACGGTTTGTAACTAAAAAAAACAAGGATTTTTGAGGGGCCCACAGGGGCTGTCTGCGACCGGGACTTACCGGCCGCAGACGGAAAACAGCAGAGGGCGATGAAATCAGCGATGCTTTTTTTCAGCGCTTCAGAACCCTTCCAGCACAATCTTGCCCTTGGCTTTGCCGCTTTCCAGCAGGGCATGGGCACGGCGCAAATTGGCGGCATTGATCGTGCCGAAGTGTTCGCCCACTGTGGTTTTCAGGGTCCCGGCATCGATCAGCCAGGCGACGCGATTGAGCAGGTTGTGCTGCTCGATCATGTCCGCGGTTTCAAACAGCGATCGGGTGTACATGAACTCCCAGTGCAGTGACAGGCTCTTGCGTTTGAGCTTGGTCACGTCCAGTGACTTGGGGTCATCGATCAGCGCCAGCTTGCCTTGGGGGGCCAATGCCTCGACCAGTTGATCCAGGTGCTGGTCGGTCTGGGTCAGGCTGGCGACGTGGGTGACCTGATCCACGCCGGCACGCTTGAGTGCTTCGCTCAGTGGCTGGCTATGGTCGATCACCAGATCGGCACCCAGCTCCTTCACCCAGCTTTGGGTCTGCGCACGCGAAGCGGTGCCGATGACTTTCAGGGCAGTCAACTGGTGAGCCAGCTGCGTAAGAATCGAACCCACGCCACCCGCCGCGCCGACGATCAACAGGCTCTGGCCTTCATCGGTTTTGCCTTCGCGCACTTGCAGGCGCTCGAACAACAGTTCCCACGCCGTGATCGCGGTGAGCGGCAGGGCAGCGGCCTCGGCGAAATCAAGGGTCTTCGGCATGTGGCCGACGATGCGCTCGTCCACCACATGCAACTCGCTGTTGCCGCCCGCACGCGCGATGGAGCCGGCGTAAAACACCTTGTCGCCGACCGTGAACAGCGTCACCTCACTGCCCACCGCCTTGACCACACCGGCCACGTCCCAACCCAGCACCTTGGCCGTACCGCTTTCAGGCTGGACGTTCTGGCGCACCTTGGTGTCCACCGGGTTGACCGAGATGGCTTTGACTTCCACCAGCAAGTCGCGGGGGCCGGCAACCGGCTCCGGCAGCTCGATGTCTTGCAGAGCCTTGTCGTCACTGATTGGCAACGAGGCGTAGTAGGCAATGGCTTTCATGGGCGGCTCCTGAACACTGATAAAGAAGAGATTCGATGAGGCGGATGATTGGCTATTTCTCCTGAAGATAAAACCGGCTAAAAGAGCAGTCTCTTTCAATATTTTTTTGATAATCGGTGCTCTTGATGCTGCGTTTCGATGACTTGCAATTGTTTGTCCGGGCGGCGGACCTGGGCAGTCTGTCCGCCGCCGCTCGGGGCATGGACATGTCGGCGGCGGTGGCCAGTGCGGCGCTCAAACGCATAGAACAACAGCTCGGCGCCCGTTTGTTGGCCCGTTCGACCCGAAGCCTGCGCCTGACCGCCGAAGGCGAGGGCTTTCTCGAGTACGCCCGCTCGGCACTGAGCAATCTGGACGAGGGCCGGCGATTGCTGGCCAGTGGTCAGGACCAGGTCAGCGGGGTTCTGCAACTGTCGGCACCATCGGACTTTGGCCGCAATTTGCTGTTGCCCTGGCTCGACGAGTTTCAACGCGAGCATCCGAAACTGACCGTACGTTTGCTGCTGGGGGACCGCATCGCCGACCTGTTTCGCCAACCGGTAGACATTGCCCTGCGCTACGGTGAGCCGGAGGACTCCAGTTTGGTGGCACTGCCCATCGCCCCGCAGAACCGCCGGGTGTTGTGCGCCGCTCCCGGCTATCTGGCAAGTCATGGCGAGCCGCGGCATCTGGAGCAACTGGCACAGCACAATTGCCTGTTGTACATGCTCGGCAGCCGGGTCCACGATCATTGGAGTTTTCACGACGGCAAACGCGAAGTCAGCCTGACCGTCAGCGGCGATCGCTTCAGTGACGATGCCGATGTCGTGCGCCTTTGGGCCGTGGCAGGTGCCGGGATTGCTTACAAATCCTGGCTCGATGTGGCTGCCGATGTACTGGCCGGCCGCTTGAAGGTGCTGTTGCCGGAGCTGCTCTGTGAGCGCGCACCGTTGAATCTGTTGTGCGCCCATCGCGCACAATTGAGTAAGCCGGTGAACCTGTTGCGTGAAATGCTTGCCAGAAAATGCGCCCTTTTGAGCAGTCAATTTCCGGGCTTTTCGGAAATCGACCATTAGTCGCACGAAAAAAGAGAAATTTCTCTCAGGAACGATCACCACCTATGCCGGACGGTGGAAAGGATCCGCCGACCAACCCGCATATACTAGCGCCCTCATCATGTAAGTAGCGTCGATCCCCCCAATGGCGGGTCCACGTTCGAGTCGGTCCGGCTGCATGGTCATCCTTCTGGCCTTCGCACCATCGGCCAGACAGCGCCAATGTATGAGCAAGGCGTTGCCAGGTTTATGGCAGTTTCCTCGGATTGGCCGACGACACACTACTGGTCAAGATGTCTCTGGGCAGTAGACGAAACGATTCAACAGGGAGTGAATACATGGAATATGCACCTTGCATCAGCAAGATCGCCACATTGCTGGCTGACCCAAAGCGCAGCGCAATGATGTGGGCCTTGATGGATTGTTCGGCGCGAACAACCGAAGAGTTGGCACTGCTGGCTGGCCTGTCACCGTCTTCGGCCAGTGCACACCTGGGACGTTTGTCCGCTGGAGGTCTGTTGAGGGTTGAAAGCCGCGG
The DNA here is from genome assembly GCF_059492225.1 of Pseudomonas sp. Pseusp10. Taxonomy (NCBI): domain Bacteria; kingdom Pseudomonadati; phylum Pseudomonadota; class Gammaproteobacteria; order Pseudomonadales; family Pseudomonadaceae; genus Pseudomonas; species Pseudomonas sp. Pseusp10. The sequence continues at coordinate 1,316,512 of NZ_CP168528.1, forward strand.
CCGCAAACGCTTCTTCCGCTTGGCCGCTCCCGAAGTCGGGGCGGCAATCGAAGCACTGGCCAGCGCGACCTTCGCCAGCGCCCCCCAGGATATTGCGGACGTATTCAAGCGTAATGCGTATCTCGTCAAACCCCGGGCGGTGCGTTCGCCATTGTTGAGTGCCCGACTGTGCGACGATCACTTGGGGGGCACCCTGTCCGCCGATCTGTATCAGCGACTGCTGGAGGCAGGCTGGATCGAACAGTTTGATCAGCGGGTCACGGTCACGCTCAAAGGCGCGACGGAGTTGGCGGCACGGGGCGTGTTCATTCAGGCGCTGGCCCATCACAACGGCAGGGTTGCCTGCGCGTGTCCTGACTGGAGCGAGAGACGCCCGCACATGGGCGGCTCGCTGGGCGCGGCACTGTTGCAGCTGTTCATGCAGTCGGGGTGGCTGAGCTTGTCCAACGATTCCCGAGCCTTGCAAGTGACGGCCTCCGGGCAACGCGAGATTCATCGCTTTGCCCAGGAAACCGAGTTGGAACTGGCGCTTTAATGCACTGTTGCGGGAGCGAATGCTCTCGCACCCGTCGGGCTTTGGCGCTGAACCTTACGGTTTCACCAACCGCGCATCGAGGCTATTTTGCGCCAGGCGTTTGGCCTGATCCTGGGTCATGCCCAGGTGGGTGTGCAGCGCATGGAAGTTCTCGGTGACGTAGCCACCGAAGTACGCCGGGTCATCGGAGTTCACAGTCACTTTCACGCCACGTTCCAGCATGTCGAGAATGTTGTGCTGCGACATGTGATCGAACACGCAAAGCTTGGTGTTCGACAACGGGCACACGGTCAGCGGGATCTGTTCGTCGATGATTCGCTGCATCAGGCGTTCGTCTTCGATGGCGCGCACGCCATGGTCGATGCGCTGGATCTTCAGCAGGTCGATGGCTTCCCAGATGTACTCGGGCGGGCCTTCTTCACCGGCGTGGGCGACGGTCAGGAAGCCTTCGTGACGGGCACGGTCGAACACACGCTGGAACTTGCTCGGCGGGTGGCCCATCTCGGAGCTGTCCAGGCCCACGGCGACGAACGCATCGCGGAACGGCAGCGCCTGGTCGAGGGTTTTCTGCGCTTCGTCTTCACTCAGGTGACGCAGGAAGCTCAGGATCAAACCACTGGTGATGCCCAGTTGCTGCTCACCATCTTTCAGTGCGGCGGCGATGCCATTAAGCACCACTTCGAACGGGATGCCACGGTCGGTGTGGGTCTGCGGGTCGAAGAACGGTTCGGTGTGAATCACGTTCTGCTCTTTGCAGCGCAGCAGGTAGGCCCAGGTCAGGTCATAGAAGTCCTGGGACGTGCGCAGCACATCGGCACCCCGGTAATACAGGTCGAGGAACTCCTGCAGGTTGTTGAAGGCGTACGCCTTGCGCAAGGTTTCGACGTCGTTCCATGGCAGGGCAATCTTGTTGCGCTCGGCCAGGGCGAACAACAGCTCTGGTTCCAGCGAGCCTTCCAGGTGCAGGTGCAGTTCTGCCTTGGGCAGGGCGTTCAGCCAGTCGTACATGATTCTTTTCTCATCAGGTGCAATGGTCGCCATTCTACAGAGGGTTGCTGCAACAATTGGTAAAACCTGACCGGCCGGTTCATCACTCGCTCTTCAGCGTTGTCGGTACCAGGTTGCTGATCGGCAGCTCAACCGCGCCGTCCGACAATCCGTCCCGGTAGTCCAGGGACTTCCAGTCATTGACGATGGAGCTCAGCACGGCTTTCGGCCCGAAGTACGCCATGTCCGAAGCGTAGCCCACGGCATAGACGCCGCGACGTTCGGTGGCCTGGATCGGCGCCGGGCTGTCGGTGTGCCGGAACACCACGTCCACGCCCTGATCGATCAGCGGGGCGTAGGCACTGGCAGTCAGGCAGGCGCTCAGGCCGATGGCCGACGCAACGGCGCAAAGCAGCTTCGTCAACGGACGGTTATGCATGAATTTTGACTCCATTTTGTTGTGAGATTGGCTGGTCTCTTGCGCCTGCACAGGGCTATGCAAACGGCTGACCAACAGCACAACAAAACTTGAAGCCGCGGCGTTGCCATCGCGAGCAGGCCCGCTCCCACAAAAGTAACGCGGTCCCTGTGGGAGCGATCCTGCTCGCGATAGGTTCGTGAAGTCCGATAAAAGTGCATGTCCTGGCACAGCTGCCACCCACTGGTGCGCTAAGGCAAGATCAGACTGAGTTGCTGGCGGAAAGGTCGGTGATCCCTGAAACCAACGCCATCGAAGGCATGACTCACTTCGTGTTGTTTGCGACGTTCATCATGTTGTCGCTGCTTGGGCCTTTGAGCCCTCCACAAAACCAATGTGGGAGCGAGCCTGCTCGCGATAGCGGTGTGTCAAACACTAAATATGTCGACTGACACGCCGTCATCGCGAGCAGGCTCGCTCCCACAGTTTTAATCGGTGTTGTATCAGGTTCCAGCGATCAACTGCCGCGCCGCCTGGCTGTGATCAGCAATCAACCCTTTCAGATCCAGCCCTTCGACCTGCCCGTCGATCACCCGCCACTTGCCGCCGACCATCACTCGATCCGCGCGATCGGCGCCGCACAGCAGCAGGGCCGAGACCGGATCATGGCTGCCGGAGAAGCGCAGCTCATCCAGTTTGAACATCGCCAGGTCAGCCTGCTTGCCCACCGCCAACTCGCCGATATCGGTACGGCCCAGCAGGCTCGCCGAACCCTTGGTCGCCCAGCCGAGCACGCGTTCCGGGGTGATCTTCTCGGCGCCGTAGCGCAGGCGCTGGATGTACAGGGCCTGGCGCGCTTCGAGCATCATGTTCGAGGCATCGTTGGACGCCGAACCGTCCACGCCCAGTCCAAGCAGCGCGCCCGCATCGGTCAACTCGATGCTCGGGCAGATGCCCGAGGCCAGGCGCATGTTGGAACTCGGGCAATGGCAAATACCGGTGCCGGCGGCACCGAGGCGGGCGATTTCATCCGGGTTGAAATGGATGCCATGGGCCAGCCAGGTACGCGGGCCGAGCCAGCCGACACTGTCCAGATAGTCCACGGTGCGCAGGCCGAAGCGTTGCAGGCAGAAATCTTCTTCGTCGAGGGTTTCTGCCAGGTGGGTGTGCAGGCGCACGTCGAGTTTGTTCGCCAATTCGGCACTGGCCGACATGATTTCCGGCGTCACCGAGAACGGCGAGCACGGTGCCAGGGCGATCTGGATTTGCGCGCCGTCACCGCGCTCGTGGTATTCGGCGATCAGCCGCTGGCTGTCGGCGAGGATCACTTCGCCTTCCTGCACGGTCTGTTGCGGCGGCAGGCCACCGTCCTTTTCACCGAGGCTCATGGAGCCGCGGGTCAGCATGGCGCGCATGCCCAGTTCGCGGACGCTTTCGACTTGCACGTCGATCGCATTTTCCAGACCTTCGGGGAACAGGTAGTGATGGTCGGCCGCGGTGGTGCAACCGGACAACAGCAACTCGGCCAACGCGACTTTGGTGGCGAGGGCGAGTTTTTCCGGGGTCAGGCGTGCCCAGACCGGGTACAGGGTTTTCAGCCAGGGAAACAGCGGCTGATTGACCACCGGCGCCCAGGCGCGGGTCAGGGTTTGATAGAAGTGGTGATGGGTGTTGATCAAGCCCGGCAGGATCACATGTTCGCGGGCATCGAACACTTCATTGCACGGAGCGGAGGGTTGTTGACCGGCGCCGAGTACTTCGACGATCAAGCCGTCTTGCAGCACCAGACCGCCACGGGCATCGAGACCGTTGGCCGTGAAAATGGCGAGGGGATTTTTTAACCAGGTACGGGTCGCAGGCATGTTGGCCGGCTCCTCTGAAAGTTGGGTTCAGGGTTGCCAGCTCAGTGTTGCCCTGTCTGCTGATCCAGGTTCGCCGGGGAGGCGAGGTGCGCAGTGTCGATCAAAACGCTCTGGCGGGCAAGCCCGGCCCGACAGGACAACAAATAACCCTGTGGGAGCGAGCTTGCTCGCGATAGCGGTTTACCAGACACAGATGTGCTGATTGACACTCCGCCATCGCGAGCAAGCTCGCTCCCACAGTGGGCGGCATTGATTACCAGGGAATGGTTTCGCCCCGGTAATTGATGAAGTGGTGCCCGCCCTTGCCGACATACGCATTCACCTGATCAACCAGACCACGTGTGCTGGTTTCCACGTCGATGTCCGCGCCTTCACCACCCATGTCGGTTTTCACCCAGCCCGGGTGTAGCGACAGCACAGTGATACTGGTTTCGCCCAACTGGGTGACGAAGCTGTTGGTCATGGAGTTCAGCGCCGCCTTGCTGGCCTTGTACAGTGCCAGTTCCGGCGCATCGGGCATGGTCACGCTGCCCAGCACCGAACTCATGAACGCCAGCACGCCGGTGTCCGGGCGGATTTGCTCGACAAAACGCTGGGCCAGGTTGATCGGTGCCACGGCGTTAGTGAAAAACAGCTGACCGACTTCGGCCATCGTCGCGCCACCGTTTGGCGTCTGGACATCCGGCCCTTTGATCCCGGCGTTGACGAACAGCAGGTCAAACACTTCACCCTTGAGCTGTTGGCTCAGGGCGGACACCGCTTGCTGATCGTCCATGTCGAGCTTTTCGATCTGCACCTTGCCCAGGGCCTGCAAGGCTTCGGCTTTTTGCGGATCGCGCACGGTGGCGGTGACTTGCCAGCCATCGGCCAACAGGGTTTTCACCAGCCCGAGGCCAAGCCCCCGGGAGGCGCCGATGATGAGTGCGGTTTTTGCCTTGGACATGATTGGCTTCCTTGAAGATTCAGAGTCGTGGATTCAATGGACACTGTTGCCCGAGCCGTTGTTGGAACTCATCGCGCAGCGCGCCGAGTTCGGCCATGCGGGCTTCGATCAGTTTGAGTTTGTCTTGCAGCAGTTGCGTGACGGCACGGTCGGGATCGGGCGACTGCCAGATCGCAGCGATGCTGTTGCCGATCTCGCCGAGGGTAAAGCCCAGTCGTTGAGCGGTCTTGATGTACTGCACCAGTTGCACCATGTCTGGCGGATAGTCGCGATACCCATTGGCACTGCGTTGCGCGGCGATCAACCCGCGCTGCTCGTAAAAGCGCAGCATGTCGCGGCTGACGGCGCTCGCCTGGGCTAATTCACCGATGCGCATCATGACGTTTCGAAGGGGGCTTGACCTTGGAGCATACTCCAGGCTTTAGCCTTGTTGCTCCCTGAATTGATGGAGCAATGTCGATGTGGACTACAACGCAATATCGCCGTTTGGTGCAAGGCAGTGCCTGGTACGACCTGATCGTGACGGTCGCGTTTGTCACGCCGTGGAGTTTTGCGGCGCTGCATGGGGTTTTGACGAGTGTGAGCCAGGCGTTGAGTTTGCCCGGTGAGCTGCCGCCGTTTGAACCGGTGCACATGTTGATGGCGAATCTGTTGGGGTCGATTGTCTGCGTATGGGCGGTGCTGCGGATTCGTGATCCACTGCAAATTTATGGGCGATATGACTCGGTCGCGAGATTTTTGTTTTCGGCATGGCAGGCTTATGCCCTTGCTCATGGCGCGAGTTCGCTGCTGGTGGTTTTTCTGATTTTTGAATTGGCGTGGGGCCTCGCTCAGGTGCTGCCTGTTCGGCAGCCATCGCGAGCAGACTTACCTGCTGGTTCCGCGGATTAGCAGGTGCGTCTCTGCGCCACGGCACCACTTAAGGGCAAGGTCTCGGATCAGGCTCCGAATTTGCCCGTTGTGATTTGGTTAAAAAATGAGCAGTTGGCTGCAGGCCATATCGGATCTGGCGCCGAGAGGGCCATGAACGGGTTATCCACAGATTGCTCCACAGTATTTGTGCGCAAGCTCCAAGCACAGGCATAAGCACTGAGTGGCTTTCTTCTAAAGGCGATAAACCGTTGTAACTATTTGTTTTTATTTGAATTTGATGTGCTTGATGGCAGATTGGACGAAAATTGAGCAAAGCCCGCAAAGCCGCATGACACAAGGGTTACAGCCGAATGTGCTCAGGTTATCCACAGCCGGGTGCACAGCAGATGTGGGCAAATATGGAATAAGTGCAAAAGCGGCGTGCCCCAAAAGATCGCAGCTCGATCCCATGCAGGAGCTGCCGAAGGCTGCGATCTTTTGCTCTTGTTTTTAGCGCAGCAAGAGAATACGCCCACGACTCAAATCGGCCAGCTGTGACTGCAAGGTATCGATTTGCGCATCGCCTACAGCCAACTGCAACTCGACACCATTGGCGGTGAAACTTTCATCCACAACCAATCCACTTGCCTCCGCTACCCGTAGCTTGACCAAGGCCAACTCGGCAAACCCGCAAGCGCAACGCAGCGGCACCCGACTGATCAGCTCGACTTTCGGCGCCGCTTGCAGGCATTTATTCGCACCACCGCCATAGGCCCGGGCGAGCCCCCCGGTACCCAGTTGGATGCCGCCATACCAGCGAATCACCAGCACTGCGACCTGGTCGCAATCCTGTGCCTCGATCGCCGCCAGAATCGGCCGGCCAGCCGTGCCGCCGGGCTCGCCATCATCGGTGCTGCGATACTGATCGCCGAGCTTCCACGCCCAGCAATTGTGCGAGGCATTCAAGTCACTGTGCTCTTCGATGAACGCCTGGGCTTCGGCCGGGCTGGAGATTGGCGCGGCGAAGGTAATGAAGCGGCTCTTGCGAATCTCTTCGCGGTATTCGCAAAAACCGCTGAGGGTAAAAGGCATACGTACCTGAATGGCTACTTAAATGGCAGGTTGCAGGCCGCAGCCCTTGAGAATGATGCGGATCAGGTTATCCCCGGCGTCTTCCATGTCTTGCCTGGTCAACCTGGCGCGCCCGGTGACGCGGCAGATCTGCGTGGCGAAGTCGGCGTAATGCTGGGTGCTGCCCCACAGCAGGAAAATCAGGTGCACCGGATCGACCGGGTCCATTTTGCCCGCGTCGATCCAGGCCTGGAACACGCCCGTACGGCCCTGGAACCAGGCGCGATAATCCTGGTTGAAATACTCGGTCAGGCATTCACCGCCGCTGATGACTTCCATCGCAAAAATCCGCGAGGCTTGCGGTTGGCGGCGGGAGAATTCCATTTTGGCGCGAATGTAACGGGTCAAGGCCTCGGTCGGATCATCCTCGGCCGTGAGGGTGTTGAAGGTGCTGTCCCACAGTTCGATGATGTTGCTCAGCACCGCCACGTACAAACCGAGTTTATTGGTGAAGTAGTAATGCAGGTTCGCCTTGGGCAGCCCTGCGTTCTGGGCGATGGTGTTCATGCTCGTGCCTTTGTACCCGTGACGGGCGAACTCGTCTTCGGCGGCTTTGATGATGGCCTCTTCGTTTTTCTGACGAATGCGGCTGACGGGTTTTCCGCCGTGGGCAGGGACTTCAAAGGTCATAAGCACTTCCGAACTGGTGGATGGGACGGCCAGTGCGTTGATAACGTACCCACCGGCTTCAGACAAGTCCTCACACAATAAAACCCTGCTCCGCAATCTACTGTGGGAGCGGGCTTGCTCGCGAAGACGGTGTGTCAAACAACATTGATACTGGATGTACCGGCCTCTTCGCGGGCAAGCCCGCTCCCACAGGTTTCTGTTATCCGACAATTCAGCGCGTCGCCGCCAGACTCTCCAGAAAACTCTCCAGCACCAGATGAGGTCGACGCCCCTTGCGTGTGACCGACGCCAGGCTCAGGTCATAGAAGTGCGTTTTGGCTTTCAACGCGCGCAACCGGCCTTGCTGCACCCAAAGACTCGCGTAGTGATCCGGCAGATAACCGATGTAGCGTCCGGTCAGGATCAGGAACGCCATGCCTTCGCGGTCCGAGGCACTGGCTGTGCAATTGAGCGCCTGGTAGTGGGCCTGGATCTCCGCCGGCAAACGGAAGGTGGGCGCGATGGCGTCCTGACTGTTCAGGCGTTCGTCGTCCAGTTGTTTGTCGTCGACATAAAACAGCGGATGGCCGACCGCGCAGTACAGCAGCGATCGTTCGCTATACAGCGGTTGATACTCCAGCCCCGACAGTGCGCTGGCCTGCGGCACCACGCCGACGTGCAGGCGGCCGTCGAGCACGCCTTGTTCGACTTCATTGGGCGCGATCATGCGGATCTGGATCTGCACATCCGGGCCGCGTTCTTTCAATTGCGCGAGGGCATGGGTGATGCGCATATGGGGCAGGGTGACCAGGTTGTCCGTCAGACCAATGATCAATTCGCCGCGCAAATGCTGGTGCAGCCCGTTGACCTCGGTACGGAAGCTTTCCAGTGCACTTAACAGTTGCAACGCCGATTGATAGACCTCGCGGCCTTCTTCGGTCAGGGAAAACCCGGCACGTCCACGTTGGCACAGGCGCAGACCGAGACGTTGCTCCAGATCGCTCATCTGCTGGCTGATTGCCGAACGACCGATGCCCAGCACGGTTTCCGCCGCAGAGAAGCCGCCGCATTCCACCACGCTGCGAAAGATCCTCAGCAGGCGAATATCAAAGTCGCTGACCTGGGCCAGCGGATCGGGGCGGCGAGTGCTCATGCGGGTTACTCAAAAGTTTAGTGGTTGGCTGACTGAACATTAGAAAAGTTGGATTTCACGGACTTTATCCCCGTGGCAATTTAGCTGCAACAACGGTTTTCAATCCTTACGCCGCTTATTGCCTTGCGAGGTTTCGCCCATGAACTTGTCTGAAAACGCCCCGACTTCCCTGGCCAGCCAGCTCAAGCTCGATGCTCACTGGATGCCTTACACCGCCAACCGTAACTTCCAGCGCGACCCACGCCTGATCGTTGGCGCCGAGGGCAGTTGGCTGATCGACGACAAGGGCCGCAAGGTTTATGACTCGCTGTCCGGTCTGTGGACCTGTGGCGCCGGGCACACCCGCAAGGAAATCCAGGAAGCGGTCGCCAAGCAACTGGGCACCCTCGATTACTCGCCAGGCTTCCAGTACGGCCATCCGCTGTCGTTCCAACTGGCTGAGAAGATCACCGACCTGACGCCGGGCAACCTGAATCACGTGTTCTTCACCGACTCGGGTTCCGAGTGTGCCGACACCGCCGTGAAGATGGTCCGTGCCTACTGGCGCCTGAAGGGCCAGTCGACCAAGACCAAAATGATCGGCCGTGCCCGTGGCTACCACGGTGTGAACATCGCCGGCACCAGCCTTGGTGGGGTGAACGGCAACCGCAAATTGTTCGGTCAGGCGATGATGGACGTCGACCACCTGCCGCACACCTTGCTGGCGAGCAATGCTTACTCCCGTGGCATGCCGGAGCAGGGGGGTATCGCCCTGGCTGACGAACTGCTGAAGCTGATCGAACTGCACGATGCGTCGAACATCGCAGCAGTATTCGTCGAACCATTGGCCGGTTCCGCTGGCGTGCTGGTTCCACCACAGGGTTACCTCAAGCGTCTGCGTGAAATCTGCGACCAGCACAACATCCTGCTGGTGTTCGACGAAGTGATCACCGGTTTCGGCCGCACCGGCACCATGTTTGGCGCCACCACCTTCGGCGTGACCCCGGATCTGATGTGCATCGCCAAGCAAGTCACCAACGGTGCGATCCCGATGGGCGCGGTGATTGCCAGCTCCGAGATCTACCAGACCTTCATGAATCAGCCGACGCCTGAATACGCGGTTGAATTCCCGCATGGCTACACCTATTCCGCACACCCGGTGGCTTGCGCCGCGGGCCTGGCAGCGCTTGACCTGCTGCAAAAGGAAAACCTGGTGCAGAGCGTGGCTGAAGTCGCGCCGCATTTCGAAAATGCGCTGCATGGCCTGAAGGGCACCAAGAACATCATCGACATCCGCAACTACGGCCTGGCCGGCGCGATCCAGATCGCTCCACGTGACGGCGATGCCATCGTGCGTCCGTTCGAAGCCGGCATGGCGCTGTGGAAAGCCGGGTTCTACGTACGCTTCGGCGGCGACACCCTGCAGTTCGGCCCAACGTTCAATAGCAAGCCGCAGGACCTGGACCGCCTGTTCGACGCGGTCGGCGAAGTGCTGAGCAAGATCGACTGATTTGACAACACACCTGTAGGAGCGAGCCTGCTCGCGATGGACGTTAACGATGATGCGGGCTGCCTGGATGAACGCGGCGTCCTCACTATCTTCGCGAGCAAGCTCGCTCCTACACAAAGCATCTATATATAGCAGGCGTCATTTCGTGGGCGCCTGTGGACAACTTTTCAGGAGCTTCCATGAGCGTTATTCCGCATTTGATCAATGGCGAACTGGTGACCGAGAACGGTCGCGCGGTTGATGTGTTCAACCCGTCTACCGGTCAGGCTATTCACAAGTTGCCGCTGGCGACCCGCGAAACCATCCAGAGCGCCATCGACGCCGGCAAGGCTGCGTTCCCGGCCTGGCGCAACACGCCGCCGGCCAAGCGTGCCCAGGTGATGTTCCGCTTCAAACAACTGCTGGAGCAGAACGAAGCGCGTATCGCCCAACTGATCAGCGAAGAGCACGGCAAGACCCTGGAAGATGCGGCCGGTGAACTCAAGCGCGGTATCGAGAACGTCGAGTTCGCTTGCGCGGCTCCGGAAATCCTCAAGGGTGAATACAGCCGTAATGTCGGCCCGAACATCGATGCCTGGTCTGACTTCCAGCCGCTGGGCGTAGTGGCCGGTATCACTCCGTTCAACTTCCCGGCCATGGTGCCGCTGTGGATGTACCCGCTCGCAATCGTCTGCGGCAACTGCTTCATCCTCAAGCCATCCGAGCGTGATCCGAGTTCGACACTGTTGATCGCGCAACTGCTGCTCGAAGCCGGTCTGCCGAAAGGCGTGCTGAGTGTGGTGCACGGTGACAAGACTGCAGTGGATGCACTGATCGAAGCGCCGGAAGTCAAAGCGCTGAGCTTCGTCGGTTCGACGCCGATTGCTGAATACATCTATTCCGAAGGCACCAAGCGCGGCAAGCGCGTTCAGGCCCTGGGCGGTGCGAAGAACCACGCCGTGCTGATGCCGGATGCAGATCTGGACAACGCTGTCAGCGCACTGATGGGCGCGGCTTACGGTTCTTGCGGT
>NZ_CP168528.1:1330000-3342500 GCF_059492225.1 Pseudomonas sp. Pseusp10
AGCTAATCCCACAAAACCGATCGTAGTCCGGATCGCAGTCTGCAACTCGACTGCGTGAAGTCGGAATCGCTAGTAATCGCGAATCAGAATGTCGCGGTGAATACGTTCCCGGGCCTTGTACACACCGCCCGTCACACCATGGGAGTGGGTTGCACCAGAAGTAGCTAGTCTAACCTTCGGGAGGACGGTTACCACGGTGTGATTCATGACTGGGGTGAAGTCGTAACAAGGTAGCCGTAGGGGAACCTGCGGCTGGATCACCTCCTTAATCGACGACTCAGCTGCTCCATAAGTTCCCACACGAATTGCTTGATTCATTGAAGAAGACGATAAGAAGCAGCCCGAAATTGGGTCTGTAGCTCAGTTGGTTAGAGCGCACCCCTGATAAGGGTGAGGTCGGCAGTTCGAATCTGCCCAGACCCACCAATTTTGTGTGGGAAACGCCTGTAGAAATACGGGGCCATAGCTCAGCTGGGAGAGCGCCTGCCTTGCACGCAGGAGGTCAACGGTTCGATCCCGTTTGGCTCCACCACTACTGCTTCTGTTGTAAAAGCTTAGAAATGAGCATTCCATCGAGACGATGATGAATGTTGATTTCTAGTCTTTGACTAGTTCGTTCTTTAAAAATTTGGGTATGTGATAGAAAGATAGACTGAACGTTACTTTCACTGGTAACGGATCAGGCTAAGGTAAAATTTGTGAGTTTAATCGCGAATTTTCGGCGAATGTCGTCTTCACAGTATAACCAGATTGCTTGGGGTTATATGGTCAAGTGAAGAAGCGCATACGGTGGATGCCTTGGCAGTCAGAGGCGATGAAAGACGTGGTAGCCTGCGAAAAGCTTCGGGGAGTCGGCAAACAGACTTTGATCCGGAGATGTCTGAATGGGGGAACCCAGCCATCATAAGATGGTTATCTTGTACTGAATACATAGGTGCAAGAGGCGAACCAGGGGAACTGAAACATCTAAGTACCCTGAGGAAAAGAAATCAACCGAGATTCCCTTAGTAGTGGCGAGCGAACGGGGACCAGCCCTTAAGTGGCTTTGAGATTAGCGGAACGCTCTGGAAAGTGCGGCCATAGTGGGTGATAGCCCTGTACGCGAAAATCTCTTGGTCATGAAATCGAGTAGGACGGAGCACGAGAAACTTTGTCTGAATATGGGGGGACCATCCTCCAAGGCTAAATACTACTGACTGACCGATAGTGAACTAGTACCGTGAGGGAAAGGCGAAAAGAACCCCGGAGAGGGGAGTGAAATAGATCCTGAAACCGTATGCGTACAAGCAGTGGGAGCCTACTTTGTTAGGTGACTGCGTACCTTTTGTATAATGGGTCAGCGACTTATTTTCAGTGGCGAGCTTAACCGAATAGGGGAGGCGTAGCGAAAGCGAGTCTTAATAGGGCGTCTAGTCGCTGGGAATAGACCCGAAACCGGGCGATCTATCCATGGGCAGGTTGAAGGTTAGGTAACACTGACTGGAGGACCGAACCGACTACCGTTGAAAAGTTAGCGGATGACCTGTGGATCGGAGTGAAAGGCTAATCAAGCTCGGAGATAGCTGGTTCTCCTCGAAAGCTATTTAGGTAGCGCCTCATGTATCACTGTAGGGGGTAGAGCACTGTTTCGGCTAGGGGGTCATCCCGACTTACCAAACCGATGCAAACTCCGAATACCTACAAGTGCCGAGCATGGGAGACACACGGCGGGTGCTAACGTCCGTCGTGAAAAGGGAAACAACCCAGACCGTCAGCTAAGGTCCCAAAGTTATGGTTAAGTGGGAAACGATGTGGGAAGGCTTAGACAGCTAGGAGGTTGGCTTAGAAGCAGCCACCCTTTAAAGAAAGCGTAATAGCTCACTAGTCGAGTCGGCCTGCGCGGAAGATGTAACGGGGCTCAAACCATACACCGAAGCTACGGGTATCATCTTCGGATGATGCGGTAGAGGAGCGTTCTGTAAGCCTGTGAAGGTGAGTTGAGAAGCTTGCTGGAGGTATCAGAAGTGCGAATGCTGACATGAGTAACGACAATGGGTGTGAAAAACACCCACGCCGAAAGACCAAGGTTTCCTGCGCAACGTTAATCGACGCAGGGTTAGTCGGTCCCTAAGGCGAGGCTGAAAAGCGTAGTCGATGGAAAACAGGTTAATATTCCTGTACTTCTGGTTATTGCGATGGAGGGACGGAGAAGGCTAGGCCAGCTTGGCGTTGGTTGTCCAAGTTTAAGGTGGTAGGCTGGAATCTTAGGTAAATCCGGGATTCTAAGGCCGAGAGCTGATGACGAGTTACCCTCTGGGTGACGAAGTGGTTGATGCCATGCTTCCAAGAAAAGCTTCTAAGCTTCAGATAACCAGGAACCGTACCCCAAACCGACACAGGTGGTTGGGTAGAGAATACCAAGGCGCTTGAGAGAACTCGGGTGAAGGAACTAGGCAAAATGGCACCGTAACTTCGGGAGAAGGTGCGCCGGTGAGGGTGAAGCACTTGCTGCGTAAGCCCACGCCGGTCGAAGATACCAGGCCGCTGCGACTGTTTATTAAAAACACAGCACTCTGCAAACACGAAAGTGGACGTATAGGGTGTGACGCCTGCCCGGTGCCGGAAGGTTAATTGATGGGGTTAGCTAACGCGAAGCTCTTGATCGAAGCCCCGGTAAACGGCGGCCGTAACTATAACGGTCCTAAGGTAGCGAAATTCCTTGTCGGGTAAGTTCCGACCTGCACGAATGGCGTAACGATGGCGGCGCTGTCTCCACCCGAGACTCAGTGAAATTGAAATCGCTGTGAAGATGCAGTGTATCCGCGGCTAGACGGAAAGACCCCGTGAACCTTTACTATAGCTTTGCACTGGACTTTGAATTTGCTTGTGTAGGATAGGTGGGAGGCTTTGAAGCGTGGACGCCAGTTCGCGTGGAGCCATCCTTGAAATACCACCCTGGCAACTTTGAGGTTCTAACTCAGGTCCGTTATCCGGATCGAGGACAGTGTATGGTGGGTAGTTTGACTGGGGCGGTCTCCTCCTAAAGAGTAACGGAGGAGTACGAAGGTGCGCTCAGACCGGTCGGAAATCGGTCGTAGAGTATAAAGGCAAAAGCGCGCTTGACTGCGAGACAGACACGTCGAGCAGGTACGAAAGTAGGTCTTAGTGATCCGGTGGTTCTGTATGGAAGGGCCATCGCTCAACGGATAAAAGGTACTCCGGGGATAACAGGCTGATACCGCCCAAGAGTTCATATCGACGGCGGTGTTTGGCACCTCGATGTCGGCTCATCACATCCTGGGGCTGAAGCCGGTCCCAAGGGTATGGCTGTTCGCCATTTAAAGTGGTACGCGAGCTGGGTTTAGAACGTCGTGAGACAGTTCGGTCCCTATCTGCCGTGGACGTTTGAGATTTGAGAGGGGCTGCTCCTAGTACGAGAGGACCGGAGTGGACGAACCTCTGGTGTTCCGGTTGTCACGCCAGTGGCATTGCCGGGTAGCTATGTTCGGGAAAGATAACCGCTGAAAGCATCTAAGCGGGAAACTTGCCTCAAGATGAGATCTCACTGGGACCTTGAGTCCCCTGAAGGGCCGTCGAAGACTACGACGTTGATAGGTTGGGTGTGTAAGCGCTGTGAGGCGTTGAGCTAACCAATACTAATTGCCCGTGAGGCTTGACCATATAACACCCAAGCAATTTGCGAACTCGGAAGAGGCCAGATTGCGGTGTGTGAAGACGCAAGAACCGAAAGTTCGAGATACTCACCAAACACCGAAGCTATCACCTACCCAATTTGCTGAAGCGAGGCCATCTGGTCACGACTCGGTACCCGAATTTCTTGACGACCATAGAGCATTGGAACCACCTGATCCCATCCCGAACTCAGCAGTGAAACGATGCATCGCCGATGGTAGTGTGGGGTTTCCCCATGTGAGAGTAGGTCATCGTCAAGATTAAATTCCGAAACCCCTATCTGCGTATGCAGGTAGGGGTTTTGTTTTTGCGCCTCCGTACACCTCAAACGCTGTTCCCTGTAGGAGCGAGCCTGCTCGCGAAGAACTTCAGGGCACCGCGTTACCCCAGACAACCCGCGTCATCGTTGACGACCTTCGCGAGCGAGCTCGCTCCTACAAATGCTAAAGTCGTCCCTCGAATTTGCATTTCCCAAGGAAGCCTTATGCCGGACGCAACGTCCCTCAGTGCTGGTTTTATGGTGGTTCACGGCAACCGCCTGGACGAGTTGCGCAGCCTGGTGGTCAGCTGGATGCGGCGCTACCCGCTGGCTCCCCTGGAGAATGAAATCGCGTTGGTGCAAAGCAATGGCATTGCCCAATGGCTGAAGTTGGCACTGGCGGAAGATTCCGAGGAAGACGACATGGGAGGCTGCGGCATCGCCGCCGCCATCGACGTGCAGTTGCCCGGCAGTTTCATGTGGCAGCTCTATCGCATGGTCCTTGGCCGCGATGAGATTCCGGCCAAGTCCCTGCTTGATAAAGCCCCGCTGACCTGGCGATTGATGCGCCTGCTGCCGCAGTTGATCAACCAACCGCACTTCGAGCCGCTGCAGCGTTTCCTGACCCATGACACCGATCTGCGCAAACGCTATCAATTGGCTGAGCGTCTGGCGGACCTGTTCGACCAATATCAGGTGTACCGAGCTGACTGGCTCGAAGACTGGGCAGAAGGTCGACATCAAACAAGAAACGCCAGAGGCGAAGCCCAACCCCTGACGCCGGCCAATTGCTGGCAGGCAGAGTTATGGCGCGCACTCTTGCTGGATGTGGGAGAAGAAGGCATGGCGCAAAGCCGTGCCGGCGTCCATCAGCGGTTTGTCGAGCGAATCAATAATCTCGAGGCAGCCCCCAAGGGATTACCCTCGCGAGTGATCGTTTTCGGGATTTCTTCGCTGCCTGCTCAAGCCCTGGAAGCATTGGCGGGATTGGCACGATTCAGCCAGGTCCTGCTCTGTGTACATAACCCATGTCGTCATCATTGGGCGGACATCGTCGCCGATAAAGACCTGTTGCGGCATCAATACAAGCGTCAGGCCCGCAAGAGCGGCATGCCGGTAGTGATCGATCCGCAAATCCTGCACCAGCATGCTCACCCGCTGCTGGCTGCCTGGGGTAAACAGGGGCGGGACTACATCAACCTGCTCGACAGTTATGACGATCCCAATAGCTATCGCTCGGCATTCCGCGACGGGCGCATCGACCTGTTCAGTGACGGTCAGCCGTTGAATGTGCTCAACCAGTTGCAGGATGACATCCTCGAGTTGCGGCCCCTCAACGAGACTCGGGAGCGTTGGCCGGCCATCGATCTGCAGAAGGACGGATCGATCCGTTTTCACATCGCTCATAGCGCCCAGCGAGAGGTCGAGATCCTCCACGATCATTTACTCGCGCGCTTCAGCGCCGACCCGCAATTGCGCCCCCGGGACATCATCGTGATGGTCCCGGACATCGACAGTTATGCACCGCATATTCGTGCAGTGTTTGGTCAGCTTGACCGCCAGGACCCACGCTTCATTCCATTTACTCTGGCTGACCAGGGCCAGCGTGGTCGCGATCCACTGCTGATTGCTGTCGAGCACCTGCTCAAGTTGCCTGACAGCCGATTCCCCGTCAGTGAGATTCTCGATCTGCTGGACGTTCCGGCACTGCGCGCTCGCTTTGGTGTCGAGGAGCGTGACCTGCCGACGCTGCACCGCTGGATCGAAGGTGCCGGCATTCGCTGGGGTATGAATGCCGAGCAACGTGCCGGGCTCGGGCTGCCGAATGAGCTGGAGCAAAACAGCTGGCGTTTCGGCTTGCGACGGATGTTGCTCGGTTATGCCGTTGGCAGCGCCGATGCTTATGAGGGGATCGAACCCTACGACGAGATCGGTGGTCTGGACGCTGCGCTCATTGGTCCGCTGGTTGCGTTGCTGGACGCGCTGGAAGTGGCTCACCACGAACTCTCTCAGCCTGCGCCGCCGGGGCAATGGGGCTTGCGCTTGCAGGCGTTGGTGCAGTTGTTCTTCCTTGCCGGTAACGAACACGATGACTACTTGCTGGCCCAGCTCGAAGAGCTGCGCGAGACCTGGCTCGAGACCTGCGAATCCGTCGGCTTGCAGGACGAGTTGCCGCTGACTGTCGTCCGTGAAGCCTGGCTTGCAGGTCTGGATCAGGGCCGTTTGTCCCAACGCTTTTTGGCCGGTGCGGTCAACTTCTGCACCTTGATGCCCATGCGCGCTATCCCGTTCAAACTGGTCTGCCTGCTGGGCATGAATGACGGCGATTATCCGCGCGCGCAGCCACCGCTGGATTTCGATCTCATGGGCAGTGATTATCGGCCAGGCGATCGCTCCCGGCGCGAAGATGACCGCTACCTGCTATTGGAGGCCCTGTTGTCGGCACGGGACCAGCTCTACATCAGTTGGGTGGGCCGCAGCATCCGTGATAACAGCGAGAGACCTGCGTCGGTGCTGATCGGCCAGTTACGTGACCACTTGGCCAGCGGTTGGCGATTGGCACAAAGTGGCGAGGATCTGCTTGAAGCCATGACCCGGGAACACCCCTTGCAACCTTTCAGCGCCCGCTACTTTCACGAAGGGGATGAGTCGTTTAGCTACGCCACCGAATGGCAGGTCCTTCATCAAGTGGCAGAGCAACAGGCGAGCGCCGAAGTGCTTGAGGCTCACGTTCAGGACGAACCACTCAGTCTCGGTCAACTGCAGGATTTCCTGCGCAATCCGGTACGGCACTTTTTCAGCCAGCGACTGAAGGTCTTCTTCGAGGCGGCTGAAGTGCCGTTGGCCGATGAGGAGCCTTTTGTCCTGGATGCATTGCAGCGTTACAGCCTCAGCGACCGTTTGCTCGAAGCGGCGCTGGCAGATCCGGGAAATACCGGACAAGCACTGGAAGATCAGGCAAAGCGCCTGCAAAACAGCGGACTGCTGCCCATGGCCGGATTCGGTGAGTGCCTGCAACATGAATTGATCGAGCCTTTACCTGACTTGTTGCAACGCCACCAACAGCTCCTGGCTTTGTGGCCAACACCGCTCAGCAGCGCGTTGCCCGTCAATCTTGAACTGCAAGGCCTGCAGATCGAGGGCTGGCTCAGCGGCCTGCATCGACGCGCTGATGGTGGTTTGCTGTCTATCACTACGATCCCCAACAGTATCGGCTCGATCAAGTCGCGCAAATGGCATCGACTGACGCGCCCGTGGCTCACGCATCTGGTGGCTAATGCCAGTGGCATGGCGTTGACCACCGCACTGGTGGCCAGCGACGACAGCCTGTTGCTCGGACCGATGGACGAGTCCACGGCACAGAAGGTTCTGGGCGAGCTGTTGATGGCCTGGCAGTCGGGTATGCGCCAGCCGCTACCGATCGCGGTCAAGACAGCCTTCGCGTGGCTGGGGCAGACCGACCCGGTCAAAGCCGAAGCCGCTGCGCGCAAGGCCTATGAAGGTGATGGGCAGACGACGGAAGGAGAGCGTCGCGAAAGCCCGGCACTCGCACGCCAATTCGCCGATTACGATGGCTTGACCGCCGATGAAACCTTCCCCGACTGGTGTAATGCGCTCTATCGCCCGCTGCTTGAAGCACCCTGGCGTTCACTGTCCAGCGAGGAGTCGCGTTGATGAGCACGAAGACACCTCTGGCCCTGGCCTTCCCGCTGCGTGGCAGTCAACTGATCGAAGCCAGCGCCGGGACCGGCAAGACGTTCACCATTTCCGCGTTATATCTGCGCCTGGTCCTTGGCCACGGTGACGAGGGCTCGGGGTTCGGGCGAGAGCTGTTGCCGCCGCAGATCCTCGTCGTGACGTTCACCGACGCCGCGACCAAAGAGCTGCGTGAACGCATTCGCACGCGGCTCGCCGAGGCCGCACGATTTTTCCGCGATGAAACGCCCGCCCCCGACAGCCTGATTGCCGAGTTGCGTGATCAGTATTTGCCCGAGCAATGGCCCGGGTGCGCAAACCGCCTGGATATCGCCGCCCAATGGATGGACGAGGCGGCGGTGTCGACCATCCACAGTTGGTGCCAGCGCATGTTGCGCGAGCACGCATTCGACAGCGGCAGCCTGTTTACCCAGACCCTGGAAACCGACCACAGCGACTTGCTGGGGGAAGTCCTGCGCGATTACTGGCGGCTGTTCTGTTACCCGATGCAAGGTGACGCATTGAATTGGGTGCGCAGCAATTGGGGTGGACCGGCGGCATTGCTGCCGCGGATTCGTGCGCTGTTCGCCAGTGAGCGGGATACGCCTCAAGGGAAAGAGCCCGCCGAGGTGATTGCGCAATGCTTGCAGGAGCGACGGGTTGCCCTGATCGAACTCAAGAAGCCCTGGCTCCAGTGGGCGGACGAGTTGCTTGCGATCTGTCACCAGGGCGTTGCCAGCAAGGCTGTCGACGGTCGCAAGATGCAGGCACGCTATTTCGAGCCCTGGTTTGAAAAGATCAAAGCCTGGGCCGAGGACGAATCCCTTGAGCAACTGGATATCGGCACCGGCTTCACTCGCCTGACCCCTGATGGCATGGCCGAAGCCTGGAAGGGCGAAGCGCCTCGACATCCGGGGCTCGATGCGATGGCCGGCCTCAAGGCCTGTCTCGATGGGCTGCCAACGCCTGATGCCGCCGTACTGCAACACGCCGCCCGTTGGGTCGGGGCGCGATTCGAGGAAGAGAAACGCCGCCGTGCGGAAATGGGCTTCGACGACATGTTGCTGCGCCTTGATGCAGCCTTGCAGTCCGATGGCGGCGAGCGACTGGCAACCCTGATTCGTGAACAGTTTCCGGTCGCACTGATCGATGAGTTCCAGGACACCGACCCGGTGCAATACCGGATCTTCGAGAGCATCTACCGCATTGAAGAGAACAGCCCCGAGTGCGGCCTGTTCCTGATCGGTGACCCGAAACAGGCGATCTACGCTTTTCGCGGCGCCGACATCCATACCTACCTTCGCGCCCGTCAGGCCACCACCGGCCGCCTGCACACCCTGGGCACCAACTTCCGCTCAAGCCATGGCATGGTCAACGCGGTGAACCATGTGTTCGAGCGCGCTGAAGCCCGGGAGTCAGGACGCGGCGCTTTCCTCTTTCGGGAGAAGAACGGCGACAACCCGGTTCCGTTCATGCCGGTGGCCTCCCAGGGCCGCAAAGAGATCTTGCGCATCAATGATCAGGCAGTCCCGGCCTTGAACATCTGGCACTTGCCGGCCGAACAGCCGTTGTCTGGCGCGGTGTACCGGCAGCATCTGGCGGCTGCCTGCGCCAGTGAAATCACCGCATTGCTCAATGGCGGGCAACAGGGGCAAGCGGGATTCACCCAGGACGGCAAAGCCTTCAGGGGCCTGCTGCCGGCGGACATCGCCATCCTGGTACGCGACGGCAAGGAGGCGCAGGCGGTTCGTGCGCAATTGGCCGCCCGTGGCGTGCGCAGTGTTTATCTGTCGGACAAGGACTCGGTGTTCGCCGCCCAGGAGGCGCATGACGTGCTGACCTGGCTCAAGGCCTGCGCCGAGCCGGATGTCGAGCGCCCGCTGCGGGCCGCGTTGGCCAGCATCACGTTGAACCTTTCGTTGACTGAGCTGGAGCGGCTGAATCAGGACGAGTTGGCCTGGGAATCCCGGGTCATGCAGTTCCGTGGCTATCGCGAAGTCTGGCGCAAGCAGGGTGTGCTGCCGATGCTGCGCCGTTTGTTACACGACTTCCGTCTGCCCCAGGCATTGATCGCACGCAGCGACGGCGAGCGGGTTTTGACGAACCTCCTGCACCTGTCCGAATTGCTGCAACAAGCGGCCGCTGAACTCGATGGCGAGCAAGCCCTGATCCGGCATTTGTCCGAGCATCTGGCGTTGTCCGGTCAGGCTGGCGAAGAGCAGATTCTGCGTCTGGAAAGTGATGAGCAATTGGTCAAGGTCGTGACCATTCACAAATCCAAAGGCCTTGAGTATCCGTTGGTGTTCCTGCCGTTCATTTGTTCGGCGAAACCGGTGGATGGCAGCCGACTGCCGTTGCACTACCACGATGAATCAGGCAATGCCCAGGTCACGTTGAAGCCGACGGCAGAATTGATTGCCCTGGCTGACGATGAGCGTCTGGCCGAGGATCTGCGCTTGCTCTATGTCGCCCTGACCCGGGCGCAACACGCCTGCTGGCTGGGGGTGGCTGACCTCAAGCGCGGCAACAACAATGGCTCGGTGCTGCATCTGTCGGCATTGGGTTATCTGTTGGGGGGCGGTGCGCCATTGGCCGACTCCCCGGCGTTGCAGCTTTGGTTGCGGGACCTGCAACAGGACTGCCCGGCGCTGGCGTATGCCGAGCTGCCTGAAGCGACAACAGAGCATTACCAGCCACCGCAAAACGAAGCGGCGCTACTGGTTCCGCTGATCCCGAAACGCAAGGCCAGTGAAAACTGGTGGATTGCCTCCTACAGCGCGTTGCGCATTGGCGACACCCTGAGTGTCGGCACGGACGAAGCGCCGGAGAGTCCGCAGGCGCAAAAACTGTTCGATGACGAACGTCTCGACCCGCAAGCCCCTAGAGAAGTGGTTGCTGGTGGCGGCGATATCCATCGCTTCCCGCGCGGTCCGAACCCTGGCACCTTCCTCCATGGTTTACTCGAATGGGCAGGGGGCGAGGGTTTTGATGCGGCACCACAAGATGTGATCGACGCGATTGCCCGTCGCTGCAATCGTCGAGGCTGGGAAGGCTGGATCACCACGCTGAGTGACTGGCTGCAGCATCTGCTCAAGTCGCCGTTGCATCTGGGCGCCGGTCAGGCCCCGGTGATATTCGGGCAGTTGACGCAGTACCAGGTCGAGATGGAATTCTGGTTCGCCAGCCATAAGGTCGATGTGCTCAAGCTCGACGCGCTGGTGTGCCAATACACCCATAACGGCGTCGCCCGGGTGGCCGCCGAACCTGTGTTGCTCAACGGCATGTTCAAGGGCTTCATCGACCTGACGTTTGAGCACAACGGCCGCTATTACGTTGCCGACTACAAATCCAACTGGCTTGGCGCCGATGATGCGGCTTACACAGTGCAGGCCATGGAACAGTCGATTCTCGACAACCGTTATGACCTGCAATACGTGTTGTACCTGTTGGCCCTGCATCGCCAGCTCAAGGCGCGGCTCGCCGATTACGACTACGACCGGCATGTCGGCGGTGCCTTGTACCTGTTTTTGCGGGGTACGCGTGCGGCCAGCCAGGGTATGTTTTTCACCCGTCCGCCAAGAGAACTGATCGAGCGTCTGGACCGGCTGTTCCAGGGCAAGCCAGAGCCCAAGGCCGAGCCCGCCTGGGAACAGGGAGTACTGTTATGAGTCGCACATTCGCCGATTTGCTGCCCACCTCGCTGGCAGCCGAAAGCCTGGCCGAACTCGCGCCACTGAGCCGTGCCGATGACTTGCTGTTGTTGCTCACGCGTTGGGTCGAACGTGGCTGGTTGCGAGCGCTGGACAAAGCCTTTGTTGCGTTTCTGCATGAACTGGCTCCGGATGGTGATCCGTTGGTGTTGCTGGCCGCCGCGCTGACCAGCCACCAATTGGGCCACGGGCATGTCTGCCTTGACCTGTTCGAGACCCTGAAAGAACCTGACTTCGCCCTGTCATTACCGCCCGAAGGTGACGTGCAAGGCGGTGCAATGCTGTTGCCCTCGCAATTGCTCGGATCGCTGGACGGGGCCCATTGGTGCAAGGTACTGGCCGCCAGCAACCTGGTGGCTCTGGCTGCAGACAGTCGTGACAACGTGCGCGACCGACCTTTGGTGTTATCGGGCAAACGCTTGTACCTGCGCCGCTATTGGGCCTACGAGCGACGGATCGACCTTTCGTTGCGCGAGCGTCTGACGGAACACGAATCTACGCCGAGCGACTTGCTCCAGCGCCTCACCGGATTGTTTGGGCCTGCCCGGTCCGGTGAAGTGATCGACTGGCAGAAGCTTGCCTGCGCCCTGGCGACGCGCAGCGCCTTCAGCATCGTGACGGGGGGGCCGGGAACCGGCAAGACCACGACCGTCGTGCGCTTGCTGGCGTTGCTCCAGGCACCGGCGGTCGAGGCCGGCATGCCCCTGCGCATTCGCCTCGCCGCACCTACCGGCAAGGCTGCGGCGCGTCTGACAGAATCCATCAGCCAGCAAGTCCGGACCTTGAAGGTCACGGAAGAAATCCGGGAAAAGATCCCGTCCGACGTCACCACCGTTCACCGTCTGCTCGGCAGCCGGCCCGGGACTCGTCATTTTCGGCACCACGTGGGCAATCGCCTGCCGCTGGATGTGTTGGTGGTGGACGAGGCCTCGATGATCGACCTGGAGATGATGGCCAATCTGCTCGACGCTTTGCCGGCCCATGCGCGCCTTGTGCTGTTGGGTGACAAGGATCAGTTGGCTTCGGTAGAAGCCGGTGCGGTATTGGGGGATCTGTGTCGCGACGCGGAGGCGGGCTGGTACAGCCCGCAGACGCGCCAGTGGCTGGAAGCCGTCAGTGGCGAAAGCCTGCAGGCCAGCGGACTGCAGGAGGATACGCAGGGCGCTCATCCACTGGCCCAGCAGGTGGTGATGTTGCGCCACTCCCGGCGATTCGGTGAAGGCAGCGGTATTGGCCAACTGGCTCGTTGGGTCAACCAGCAGCAACCCGAAGAAGCACGCAAGTTGTTGTCTGCGCGAAGCCATGACGACGTGTATTCCTTGTCCCTCAAGGGGGAGCAGGACCGGGCTCTGGAACGCTTGCTGCTCGAAGGCCACGGTGAAGGGCCGCAGGGTTATCGGCACTACTTGAGCCTGCTGCGCAATCAGCGCCCGGCGCTCGACAGCCCGCTGGAAGACTCACGCTGGACCGACTGGGCCCGGGAAGTGTTGCAAGCCTTCGACGCGTTCCAGTTGTTATGTGCCGTGCGCAAGGGGCCGTGGGGTGTGGAGGGCTTGAACCAGCGAGTGACGGACGCCTTGCTAAGGGCACGCCTGATCGACAGTGACCAGCAGTGGTACGAAGGTCGCCCCGTGCTGATGACCCGCAACGATTACGGCCTGGGTTTGATGAACGGCGATATCGGCATCGCCCTCAAGCTTCCGGAGCGTGAGGGCCCCGAGGCCGGCAAGCAGGTTCTGCGTGTCGCCTTTCCGCGCAATGACGGCCAGGGTGGCGTGCGCTTTGTCCTGCCGAGCCGGCTCAATGATGTTGAAACCGTGTACGCCATGACCGTGCATAAATCCCAAGGCTCGGAGTTTGCCCACACCGCGTTGATCCTCCCCGACGCCTTGAACCTCGTGCTGACCAAGGAACTGATCTACACCGGGATCACCCGGGCCAAGAACTGGTTCACCTTGATCGAGTCGCGTGCAGGTGTGTTTGAAGAGGCGGTGAAACGCAGGGTCAAGCGCTTGAGTGGGCTGATGCTGGAGCTGAAGGACGGCAGCGAGCCGACAGACTGAAAGGTCAGTGAGCGATTGTAGGAAATTGTCCGAAGCGGCGTAGTACGTGGCCTCGCTGGCATTTCCTCGCTGTGCTATCGTTGCGGCATCATTTCGCTTCGGTCAATGAGTATCCCGGCATGAAGGTGGCTGTCAGGACGACAGAGCGCGTCGTTGGCTGTAAGAAAGCGCTGCTTGCCATCCTTCTTTGTCTGCTGGCCAGCGTCGGTTTCGCTCAATCGCAAGCCCCGGTGGGCATGGCGGACCAACGCGCCAAAGCGGTAACCCAGGTGGTCCTCGGCATCCTCAGCTATGCCCGCTGGCCCGTTGAGCCAAAGCTGCTGCGCCTGTGCCTGGTTGGCCCTACCGAATACACCGACGACCTGGTCAAAGGCACGACCCAGGCGACCGGTCGACCTGTCACGGTGCAACGCTTGCTGGCCGACAATCCTTCGATTGTCAGTGACTGCGATGCGGTTTACATCGGTAAGCTCACCGGCGAACAACGCAGCCGATTGTTTGCCGCGTTGATCGGGCACCCGGTGTTGAGCATTAGCGAGAGTGACGAGCAGTGCACTGTCGGCAGCTTGTTTTGCTTGCGGGTCAGCGACGAGCAGGTGTCGTTCGAGGTCAATCTCGACTCCGTCGCTCGCAGCGGTGTACGCATCCATCCGAGTGTGCTGCAACTCTCCCGCCGCAAGCCGGCGGCACCATGAAGCTACTGAGACCGGGCAGTCGCCCGACTTTGCATTCGGTCATCGGTCGCGGCAACTTGCTCGTCGCGCTGGTGGGCATCGCCATGGCCAGTGTTTCGCTGACGTTGCTCGGCGTGCTGGCTTTGCGTGTGTACGTGGATCAAAACCTGCACCTGATCGCACGCTCGATCACCTACACCGTGGAAGCCGCGGTGGTGTTCAACGACAAACCCGCTGCCACCGAGGCGCTGGCGTTGATTGCGTCCACCGAAGAAGTGGCCGACGCCCAGGTGTTCGACCGGCAGGGGCAGTTGCTGGCTCGTTGGCAACGACCGGAAACCGGATGGGTCTCCGATCTCGAACTGCACATCGCCAAAGCGTTTCTCGAAGAACCGATGAACATTCCGATCCTCCATCAAGGACGGGAAATCGGCAGCATCAGGCTCACCGGTCATGGCGCCAACCTGATGCGCTTTTTGCTCAGCGGCCTGATGGGGATCGTCTTGTGTACGGCCGTGAGTGCCTGGGTTGCGCTCTTTTTGGCACGCCGACAACTTCGCGGGATCATCAAGCCCCTGCGCAACCTGGCCACCGTCGCCCACGCCGCGCGCAGTGAACGGGCCTTCGACAAGCGCGTGCCGCCCGCCGACATTGCCGAACTCGACGATTTCGGCAACGACTTCAATGCCCTGCTCGATGAGCTCGAAGCCTGGCAATCGCACCTGCAAAGCGAAAACGAATCCCTGGCTCACCAGGCCAGTCACGACAGCCTCACCGGACTGCCCAACCGGGCGTTTTTCGAAGGTCGCCTGATGCGCGCGCTGCGCAACGCCAACAAGCACGGCGAACGAGTGGCGGTGTTGTTTCTCGACAGCGATCGCTTCAAAGAGATCAACGACAGTTTCGGCCATGCGGCGGGGGATGCGGTGTTGGTGGCCGTGGCCAACCGGGTCCGCGCACAACTACGAGAAGAAGACCTGGTGGCGCGGTTGGGTGGCGATGAGTTTGCCGTGCTGCTGACACCGCTGCACAAGACCGAAGACGCTGAACGGATTGCCGACAAGATTCTGGCCAGCATGGACATGCCGATTCCATTGCCGGGCAGCACCCAGGTATTGACCTCACTCAGTATCGGCGTCGCGGTGTACCCGGATCATGGCGCGACACCGGGTGCCCTGCTCAATGCCGCCGATGGGGCGATGTACCAGGCCAAGCGCCTGTCCCGAGGCGCACAGTACACGGCAGGGTCGGATCACCCTGCCGCCGATGTTCAAAACAGGAGCTGATTTCCGTGTTCATTTTCAACCCGCGTTCCCTGCGTTTTTTCACCATGACTTTGCTCGTGGCCTTGCTGAGCCTGGCCGGTTGCCAGACCACCCCGCCAAAAGGCCTGACCCCGGCGCAAATCGCCGTGCTGAAACAGCAAGGGTTCGAACTGACCGACGATGGCTGGGCCTTCGGTTTGTCCGGCAAGGTGTTGTTCGGCAGCGACGATGACAGCCTGAACAAGCAGAGCACCGAGATCGTCGAGCGCATCGGCAAGGCGCTGCTCGGTGTGGGTATCGAGGGAGTGCGGGTCGATGGTCACACCGACGCATCGGGCAAAGAGGCCTACAACGAGCAACTGTCCGTGCGCCGGGCGAAAAGCGTTGCCAAGGTGCTCAACACGGTCGGCATGAAGCCGGAAAATATCCAGTTGCGCGGCCTGGGCAGCAGCGTACCGGTGGCCACCAACAGCACCTCCAGTGGCCGCACCGAGAATCGCCGGGTCGCAATCGTCGTCAGCTCCGACTAATCGGCAAACAACATCTCCCGGCTTTCGCCCATCAGCAGGCCGTGATTCTGCTCGGTGACCTGGCGGATGTAATCCCACAACAGGGTGATCCGCTTGAGCTTGCGCAGGTCTTCGCGGCATTACATCCAGAACTGCAAGGAGCTCAGGTCAACCCAATGAATGCAGGGGCCATTCCATCCACACATTCGCGCTCGAAGGACTGAACCAGAGAGTTTCCAGACACCGTATCAGGTGTCGAGCTTACTATTCGGCTTGGTGGCGTAGTGCTACTATCGGTGATCTCTCTGGTACTTTTTGCAATTAAAAGGACTTTTCGAATGACCTACCTTCGCTTGCTTTTAGCTTCAGCCCTGATTGCTCTTTGCACTGGCTGTGCCTCGCCTGCTCAAATTTCCGGCATGTCAGTAACTGCTGATCAGGCCAAGGCAAACACCTATGACGCCCAGCTGCGAAACAATGTACGGCTTTCGGAGGTGAATGGTGGAGATAAAACCAACCCTCTGTGGACTTCCGAAATCGACGCCCCCGACTTCGGCGCTGCACTCAAGCAATCGCTCGTCAATGCTGATTTGCTTGGCGACGAGTCAGCCCCTTTTGCTCTGCGTGCCAACCTGCTGCGCGTTGACCAGCCTATATTTGGGCTGGATTTTGAAGTGATCAGTGAAGTTGAATACACCTTGATAGAGTCAGGCACTAACAAGGTCATCCTGCGTGAAATTATCCGGACCCCTTTCACCGCTGGCATGGGCGATTCGGTTATAGGAATCAAGCGACTACGCTTGGCCAATGAAGGATCCGCTCGGGTAAACATCATTGCTATGCTCAAGCGTCTAAGTGATCTGAAAATCGAAGCCAAACAGGTTTCGTTAAAGAACTGAGGCAGTAAGGTCGTACCGGTGGCCTTTGAGGATCTGACAGAAAATCCCTAATCGGCAAACAACATCTCCCGGCTTTCACCCATCAGTAGGCCGTGATTCTGCTCGGTGACCTGGCGGATGTAATCCCACAACAGGGTGATCCGCTTGAGCTTCCTCAGGTCTTCGCGGCAGTACATCCAGAACTGTCGGGTGATGTTGATTTCCTGCGGCAACACCGGCAGCAGGCGAGGGTCCTGAGTGGCGAGGAAGCACGGCAGGATTGCCAGTGAGCGTCCTTGCTGCGCCGCCACGAACTGCGCGATCACGCTGGTGCTGCGCAGATTGGCACTGGCGCCTGGCAGCACGTTGGCCAGGTACAGCAGCTCCGAGCTGAACGCCAGGTCGTCGACGTAACTGATAAACGAATGTTTCGCCAAGTCTGCCGGGCGGCGGATCGGCGGGTGGCTGTCCAGATAATCCTGGGTCGCGTACAGCTGTAACCGATAGTCGCACAGCTTGCAGCAGACGTACGGGCCATGCTCGGGGCGCTCCAGGGCGATGACGATGTCGGCCTCGCGCTTGGACAGGCTGATGAAGTGCGGCAGCGGCAGGATATCCACCGAAATGGCTGGATAGGTGTCGACGAAGTGGCTCAGCTGCGGCGTGATGAAAAAGCTGCCGAAACCTTCGGTGCAGCCCATGCGCACGTGGCCGGACAGCGCCACGCCGGACCCGGAAACCTGCTCGCACGCCATGTGCAAGGTGCTTTCGATCGACTCGGCATACCCCATCAACCGCTGGCCTTCGGCGGTCAGGACAAAGCCGTTGGTCCGGGATTTCTCGAACAGCAAGGTGCCCAACGCCGTTTCCAGGGAACTGATGCGCCGCGACACTGTGGTGTAGTCCACCGCCAGGCGCTTGGCCGCAGTGCTGGCTTTGCGTGTGCGGGCGACTTCGAGGAAAAACTTGAGGTCATCCCAGTTCAACGAACCGAGGGAGGTGATGTTTTTTTGCATGTTGGACCGGTTTTTATGTGCGTTCTTATTAGAAGTTTGCACATCTATACTCCAAAAACAGTCCGTTAACCATTTCGCGGCACACGCCTCATCTCAAGGCGACTTTTTCGCCTTGGCTCCCAGATAAAAATAAACATCCGGAGACCCACATGAACGTATCGCTCACGCCTAACGAAACCACCGTGCAGAAGGTCAAACTGTTGATCGACGGCCAGTGGGTCGAGTCCAAGTCCACCGAATGGCACGACATCGTCAACCCGGCGACCCAGCAAGTGCTGGCCAAAGTGCCGTTTGCTACCGCCGAAGAAGTCGATGCTGCCATCAGCGCCGCTCATCGTGCTTTCCAGACCTGGAAGCTGACGCCAATCGGCGCACGGATGCGCATCATGCTCAAGCTCCAGGCGCTGATCCGCGAACACTCCAAGCGCATCGCCGTGGTCCTGAGCGCCGAGCAGGGCAAGACCATTGCCGACGCCGAAGGCGATATTTTCCGTGGCCTGGAAGTGGTCGAGCACGCCTGCTCCATCGGCAGCCTGCAAATGGGCGAATTCGCTGAAAACGTCGCCGGTGGCGTCGACACCTACACCCTGCGCCAGCCGATCGGCGTGTGCGCGGGCATCACCCCGTTCAACTTCCCGGCGATGATCCCGTTGTGGATGTTCCCGATGGCTATCGCCTGCGGCAACACCTTCGTGCTCAAACCGTCGGAACAGGACCCGATGTCGACCATGCTGCTGGTGGAACTGGCGATCGAGGCGGGTATTCCGGCTGGCGTGCTCAACGTCGTGCATGGCGGCAAGGACGTGGTGGACGGGCTCTGCACCCACAAGGACATCAAGGCGGTTTCCTTCGTCGGCTCGACCGCCGTCGGTACTCATGTCTATGACCTGGCCGGTAAACACGGCAAGCGTGTGCAATCGATGATGGGCGCCAAGAACCACGCCGTGGTGCTGCCGGACGCCAATCGCGAACAAGCATTGAATGCGCTGGTGGGTGCCGGCTTCGGTGCTGCTGGTCAACGCTGCATGGCCACCTCGGTGGTGGTGCTGGTGGGCGCGGCCAAGCAATGGCTGCCGGATCTCAAGGCGCTGGCGCAAAAACTCAAGGTCAATGCCGGCAGCGAGCCGGGCACCGATGTGGGTCCGGTGATCTCGAAAAAAGCCAAGGCACGGATTCTCGATCTGATCGAAAGCGGCATCAAGGAAGGCGCCAAACTGGAGCTGGACGGTCGCGAGATCTCGGTTCCCGGTTACGAGAAGGGTAACTTCGTCGGCCCGACTCTGTTCTCTGGCGTGACCACCGACATGCAGATCTACACCCAGGAAATCTTCGGCCCGGTGCTGGTGGTGCTGGAAGTCGCCACTCTCGATGAGGCCATCGCCCTGGTCAACGCCAACCCGTTCGGCAACGGCACGGGCCTGTTCACCCAGAGCGGTGCGGCGGCGCGTAAGTTCCAGAACGAGATCGATGTCGGCCAGGTCGGTATCAACATCCCGATCCCGGTGCCGGTGCCGTTCTTCAGCTTCACCGGTTCCCGTGGTTCCAAACTCGGCGACCTCGGCCCGTATGGCAAGCAAGTGGTGCAGTTCTACACTCAGACCAAGACCGTCACCAGCCGCTGGTTCGATGACGACAGCGTCAACGACGGTGTGAACACCACGATCAACCTGCGTTAAGGAGCCGGACATGAAAATTGCTTTTATCGGTCTGGGCAACATGGGCGCGCCGATGGCGCGCAACCTGATCAAGGCCGGCCATGCACTGCGTCTGGTGGACTTGAACAAAGCCGTGTTGGCGGAGCTGGAGCAACTAGGCGGCAGTATCAGCGCATCGGCCCGCGAAGCGGCAGAGGGCGCCGAACTGGTCATTACCATGCTGCCTGCCGCGGTGCATGTGCGCAGTGTGTGGCTGGGTGAAGACGGCGTGCTCGCCGGTATCGGTAAAGGTGTACCGGCCGTGGATTGCAGCACCATCGATCCGCAGACCGCGCGGGACGTAGCCGCTGCCGCCGCCAAACAGGACGTGGCCATGGCCGATGCACCGGTCTCTGGCGGGACCGGTGGCGCAGCCGCCGGGACGCTGACCTTCATGGTCGGCGCCACTCCCGAACTGTTCGCCACCCTGCAACCGGTACTGGCGCA
Source organism: Pseudomonas sp. Pseusp10 (assembly GCF_059492225.1). Classification (NCBI taxonomy): domain Bacteria; kingdom Pseudomonadati; phylum Pseudomonadota; class Gammaproteobacteria; order Pseudomonadales; family Pseudomonadaceae; genus Pseudomonas; species Pseudomonas sp. Pseusp10. The sequence continues at coordinate 1,349,884 of NZ_CP168528.1, forward strand.
AATGGGCCGCAACATCGTCCATTGTGGTGAGGTCGGCACCGGACAAATCGCTAAAATCTGCAACAACCTGCTGCTGGGGATTTCCATGGTCGGCGTCAGCGAAGCCATGGCGCTGGGCGATGCCCTGGGCATCGACACCAAGGTGTTGGCGGGCATCATCAACAGCTCTACCGGACGTTGCTGGAGTTCGGAGATGTACAACCCGTGGCCGGGCATCGTCGAAACGGCGCCGGCGTCGCGCGGTTATACCGGCGGTTTCGGGGCTGAACTGATGCTCAAGGATCTGGGGCTGGCCACTGAAGCGGCGCGTCAGGCGCATCAGCCCGTGGTGCTCGGCGCGGTGGCCCAGCAGTTGTATCAGGCGATGAGTTTGCGTGGGGAGGGTGGCAACGACTTCTCGGCGATCATCAACAGCTATCGCAAGCCGCAATAGAAGGGCGGTGGAAAACCTGTGGGAGCGAGCTTGCTCGCGATAGCGGACGGTCAGTCACTTCATTGTTGAAGCTACTGCCGTCATCGCGATCAAGCTCGCTCCCACAGGGTACGGCGTTTACCTATAGATATTTACCGGGAGATCACGTCGGGTGATCCCCCGGTTTTTTTATATCAGGCAAACACAAAATACTTGCGCACGGTTTCCACCACTTCCCACGTCCCTTTCATCCCGGGCTCGATGACGAAAATGTCGCCGGCGCGCAGGTGGATCGGCGCCATGCCTTCCGGCGTGATGATGCAGTAGCCTTCCTGGAAGTGGCAGTATTCCCACTTCACGTATTCCACGTACCACTTGCCCGGCGTGCAGATCCAGGTGCCCATGATCTTGTTGCCGTCTTCACTGGTGTAGGCATTGAGGTTGACGGTGTGCGGGTCGCCTTCGAGTTTTTCCCATTTGCAGGCGTCGAGCACAGGCAGCGGGTGGGTGTCGCGGAGAACGGTAATCGGTGCGGTCATGATGACTCCGGGCAGTGGGCTCAAGAACTGAAGTCGCACCCTATAGCGCCCGTCCATTGTTCAGTTGTCTGTAGTCGACACTGAGCTGTCCAGAAACGCACGGCCCTCAAAGGCTGGTCAGTGGGCAGTCGAGCCTGGATTGTTCGAGGTTGTTCTCGAACTCGACCAATTGCGAGTGCTGTTGCGACAGCGCCGCTATCCGTTCGCCGATTTCCTGTTTTTTGCTGGCGATGACCTGATGTGCCCGCTCCCATGGCAACTGCGGGCCCTGATGTCCAGCGAAGACTGACTGCAACTCCTTGAGTTTGAAACCCAGCTGCTGGGCACACTTGATGAACATCAGCAGGTCGACACTGTTCTGGTCATAGATGCGGTACTTGCCCTGACGGCGAGCGGCAGGCAGCAGGCCAATCGATTCGTAGTGACGGATGCTTTTGACAGTGGTTCCGGAACGTTGCGCGGCTTGGCCGATGTACATGGGAAGCTCCTTTTCTCCAAGGGTAACGCTCGGTGCATTATCGACAGACTCAACCACTGGCGATAGCTTCGGCTTGCCGTAGCCAAGCCGCATGCCGGTCCGCGCTGGCGCCGAGAATTGGCCCGAACGTGAGGGTTCGGGTTGGCTTGATACCACAGAATTCCAGCGTGGTTTTACGGACCTGATGCAAACCGGGCATGCGGTAGATCCAGCGGAAGTACCAGGGCGGTGTGTCCATGGTCACCAGCAGGTGGGCGGTTCGGCCGCGCAGGAGTTTGTCGGGGAAGGCTTTGCCCTGGCGATACTTGAAGGCAAAACCGGGCAAGAACACCCGGTCGAAAAAGCCCTTGAGCAAGGCCGGTACGCCACCCCACCAGATCGGATAAACCAGCGTCAGTTGTTCGGCCCACAGGATATCGGCCTGAGCGTTACCCAAGTCGGCTTCCAGCGGCTGGACCTGCTGATAGCCTTCGCGCAACACCGGGTCAAAATCCATGCTGCCCAGAAACAACTGCCGCACCTCATGCCCGGTGCGCATTGCCGACTGTGTGTAACGCTCGGCAAGGGCGGCGCAGAAGCTGTTGCTGGACGGATGCCCGAGGATCACCAGTATTCGTTTGCCCATCATCGCTGTCCTTGAAGATGAAACTTCAAGGATAAAGTCTGCCCCTCAGGGGAGAGTCAAGGCGTGCAGCAGGGCCTTGGCATAGCCGGGTAATGCGGCAAAGTCCCGGGCACAGAGCAACAGTTTGCGTTGGCCCCAGGGTTCTTGCAGGGCGAGGCTTTTGAAAGACAGTCCACCGGACCCGCGTTCGACGGCGGCCAGCGGTACGATTGCCAGTCCCGCCCCGCGGGCGACCATGCGCATCACGCCATCGAAACCGTCGGCGCGGATGCGAACCTGCATGCGCAGGCCGGTGTGAAGTGCCTGTTCTTCCAAGTACACCGCCAACGCGCTGTTGGCATTCAGGCCGACATAGTCGTGATGCAGCGTGTCCGTGAAGCTCACTGAAGTCGCCTGTGCCAAGGAGTGTTCACGGGGCATGATCAGCACCAGCGGATCGTCGCGGAACGGTCGGGTCTGCAAGTCATCGGTGTCCACCGCGTCGGAAACGATGCCAAGGTCCGCTGCACCCTGGCGCAAGGCGTGGGTGATGCGGGCGCTGGGCAATTCCTGCAGGTCGATGTTGAGGTTGGGATGGCTGTGCAGGAAGTCCGCGAGCAGCTCTGGCAGGTACTCGGTGATCGCCGTGGTATTGCACAGCAGGCGCACCTGACCTTTGACGCCCTTGGCGTATTCGGCCAGGTCCTGTTGCAGGCGTTCGGCTTGTTGCAGCAGCACCCGGGCGTGTCGGGCCAGGGCATTGCCGGCCGGCGTTGGCGTTACACCGCGCCGGCCTCTTTCGAGAAACCCGATCCCCAGTGAGGCTTCCATGGCACGAATGCGCGCACTGGCTGCCGCCAGGGACAGATGACTGCGTGCGGTGCCGGCGGTGATGTTGCCGGTGTCGAGGATGTTCAGGTACAGGCGCAGGTCGGTCAGGTCGAAGTGCATTACAGCAACCTCTGGATTTGTGTTGTCTGGATGGGCGCCTTCGCGGGCAAGCCCGCTCCCACAGGTGACGCGATTCACTGTGGGAGCGAGCTTGCTCGCGATGGGGACGGCACATTCAACATTGGCAGTGATTGATCCACCGCTATCGCGAGCAAGCTCGCTGCCACAGGGGTTGCATGTACTCAAAGATATTTACCGGGAGATCACGTCGGGTGATCCCCCGGTTTTTTTATATCAGGCAAACACAAAATACTTGCGCACGGTTTCTACCACTTCCCACGTCCCTTTCATCCCGGGCTCGATGACAAAAATGTCGCCGGCGCGCAGGTGGATCGGCGCCATGCCTTCCGGCGTGATGATGCAGTAGCCTTCCTGGAAGTGGCAGTATTCCCACTTCACGTATTCCACGTACCACTTGCCCGGCGTGCAGATCCAGGTGCCCATGATCTTGTTGCCGTCTTCACTGGTGTAGGCATTGAGGTTGACGGTGTGCGGGTCGCCTTCGAGTTTTTCCCATTTGCAGGTGTCGAGTACGGGCAGCGGGTGGGTGTCGCGAAGAACGGTAATCGGTGCGGTCATGATGACTCCGGGCATGAGGGAGAGCTGAAGTCGCACCCTATAGGGCCTGGCCGGGCATCAGTTGTCTGTGCTCGACATTGATGTATCCAGAAACACAGCGGCCATTGCTTGGCCGCGTTACCCGAAGCGGTTGAAATTTACCCTCGATAATTGATCGATTTCCGGCGGTTTCTGCGAAAGACCCGAGCATTACCGAAAGTTTTCGCAAGAACATGCACTGGTATCACTCGTATCATTCACTTCGGAAAAGGCCGAGAGCTTTGCTATGAAAAAAACAATGTCGTGGTGGGACATCAGCCCGCCCCTGAGTACCGCAACCCCGACCTGGCCGGGTGATACGCCGTTTCAGGAAGAACGCGTCTGGAGCTTGGGGCCCGAGTGCCCTGTGAATGTCGGGCGCATCACGCTGTCGCCGCACACCGGCGCCCATGTCGACGCGCCACTGCACTACAGCGCGGATGGCAAGGCCATTGGCGAAGTGTCGCTGGACGTCTATATCGGGCCTTGCCGGGTGTTGCATTGCCTGGACAGCGGCCAACTGGTGCAGCCGGAGCAACTGCGGGGGCGCCTGGACCATCTCCCTGAGCGCGTCCTGCTGCGTACTTATCGAAACGCACCGCTGACCACCTGGGACCCGAATTTCACCGCCGTCGCCAAAGAAACCGTCGATCTGCTGGCCAGCCTCGGCGTGCGGCTGATCGGCATCGATACGCCGTCGCTGGACCCGCAGCAATCCAAGACCATGGATTCGCACAACGCGGTGGCGCATCACGGCATGGCCATTCTCGAAGGCATCGTGCTCGATGAAGTCCCCGAAGGCGATTATGAACTGATCGCGCTGCCGTTACGTTTTGCCAATCTCGATGCCAGCCCGGTCCGGGCCATATTGCGTCCACTGAATTCACCGCCACATGAGGAGCCTGCTCAATGAGCCAATGTCCGTATTCGCCTGCCAATCAGACAGAGGAATGGCATAACGCCGAGCTGAATTTTTCCGACTCCATGAGCTACGGCGACTACCTGGACCTGGGGCGTATTCTCAGTGCCCAGCACCCGTTGTCGCCGGACCACAACGAGATGCTGTTCATCATCCAGCACCAGACCTCCGAGCTGTGGATGAAGCTGATGCTGCACGAGCTCAAGGCCGCCCGCGAACACGTTCGGCTGGGTGAGTTGCCGCCGGCCTTCAAGATGCTGGCGCGGGTCTCGCGGATCTTTGATCAGCTGGTGCATGCGTGGACGGTGCTGGCCACCATGACGCCCACCGAGTACCACTCGATCAGGCCTTTCCTGGGGCAATCGTCGGGCTTCCAGTCGTTTCAGTACCGTGAAATCGAGTTCATCCTGGGCAACAAGAGCGCGACGCTATTGCGCCCCCACGCCCATCGGCCGGAGCTGTTGCAGGAGCTCGAAAAAGCCATCGCCACCCCTTCGCTGTATGACGAAGCCATTCGCTTGATGGCCAACGCCGGCCTGACGATCGACCCGCAGCGTTTCGAGCATGATCCGACCGCCCCGACGCAGCATGACGCCTCGGTCGAAGCGGCCTGGCGTGTGGTCTACAAGGATCCGGCGCGTTATTGGGATCTCTATCAACTGGCCGAGAAATTCATCGATCTCGAAGACTCGTTCCGCCAGTGGCGCTTCCGCCATGTCACCACGGTCGAGCGGATCATCGGCTTCCAACCCGGCACTGGCGGCACTGAAGGGGTGGGTTATCTGCGCAAGATGCTCGATACCGTGCTGTTCCCGGAGTTGTGGCGGGTGCGTTCGACCCTTTGACCTGACAGGCATTAAAAAGCCCCGGCATTCAATGAATGCCGGGGCTTTTTGTTGCACGCAGGATTATTGAGCGACTGACAAGCTGCGATCCCGCGCCATACGTATCCGGTAGAACAGGTAGATGATCGCCACCCATACCGGGATGGCGATGACCGAGGCGCGTATGCCCGGAATCATCCACATCACGCAGATGATCATGGCCATGAACGCCAGGCACAGGTAGTTGCTGTAGGGAAACCAGAACGACTTGAAGCCCGGCACGATGCCTTGCTGGCCCATGATCTTGCGAAACTTCAGGTGGGTGAGGCTGATCAGCGTCCAGTTGATCATCAACGAGGCGACCACCAGGGCAAACAGCAATTCCAGCGCTTCATGGGGCGCCAGGTAGTTGACCAGCACGGACAGCATGGTGATCAGCGCCGAGATGCCCAGCGCCCGCAGTGGCACGCCCTGTTTGTTCAGTTTCATCAGCGACTTCGGTGCGTCGCCCTGTTCGGCCAGGCCGTAGAGCATGCGGCTGTTGCAGTAGACGCCACTGTTGTAGACCGAGAGCGCCGCGGTGAGCACCACGAAGTTGAGGATGTGCGCGGCGGTGTCGCTGCCGATCAGCGAGAAGATCTGTACGAACGGGCTGCCGCTGTAGGCATCGCCGGACGCGCCGAGGGTCTGCAGCAGTTGATCCCAGGGATACAGCGACAGCAGCACGGTTAGTGCGCCGACGTAGAAGATCAACACGCGATAAACCACCTGGTTGATCGCCTTGGGAATCACCTTCCTCGGCTCGCTGGCTTCAGCGGCGGTGATGCCGACCAGTTCCAGGCCGCCGAAGGAGAACATGATGAACGCCATCGACATCAGCAAGCCGGTGGTGCCGTTGGGGAAGAAACCGCCGTGGCTCCACAGGTTGCTGACCGACGCCTGCGGGCCGCCGGTGCCGCTGAACAGCATGTAGCAGCCCAGGACGATCATGCCGATGATTGCCACGACCTTGATGATCGCGAACCAGAACTCCATCTCGCCGAAGACTTTGACGTTCATCGTGTTGATCAGGTTGACCAGGACGAAGAACACCGCGGCGCTGACCCAGGTCGGGATCTCCGGCCACCAGAACTGCACGTACTTGCCGACGGCCGTCAGCTCGGCCATGCCCACCAGCACGTACAGCACCCAGTAATTCCAGCCGGACAGGAAGCCGGCATAACCGCTCCAGTACTTGTGGGCGAAGTGACTGAACGAACCGGCCACCGGCTCCTCGACAATCATCTCGCCCAACTGGCGCATGATCAGGAAGGCGATGAACCCGGCAATCGCATAACCGAGGATCATCGACGGGCCGGCCGACTTGAGCACGCCTGCAGAGCCGAGGAACAGCCCGGTGCCAATAGCCCCGCCCAGGGCGATCAGTTGAATATGGCGATTTTTCAACCCCCGCTTGAGCGTTCCCTGTTGCAAGATTTCATCCGCCATCTCGTTCCCTTCTGGTTATTGTTGTCAGGCCTGATTTGAAAGATCAGATATTACTCTCGGTGAACTTTTCGTAGTACAGGTGAATGCTGTCCAGTGCCTGGGTCTGCAACCAGTCCTTGATCGACTCGACCATCGGCGGTGGACCGCAGACGTACATGTCGACCGGCGCGTCGCGCAGTTCACTGATGTCGAAATGCTCGGCAATGTAGCCGCGCTTGCCCGTCCACTGTGGCGATGGATCGCTGACGACTTCGGTGTAGCGAAACCCCGGAAGGCGTTCGGCATAGGCCTCGATCCGTGCGCGTTCGCACAGGTCGGCAGCGTCGCGCACGCCGTAGTACAGGTGCACCGGCTGCGCGCAACCGCGTTCGGCGAGGTCGTCGAGCATGCCCAGCAGTGCCGACAGCCCGGTTCCGCCCGCCACCAGAATCAGCGGTTTGGCCACATGCCGCAGATAGAACGCACCCAGAGGGGCCTCCAGCATGATTTCGTCGCCCACCCGGCAGCGTTCACGGATGTAGTTGCTCATCACCCCGTCGGGCAACAGGCGAATCAGAAATTGCAGTTGATTGTGTTCACTCGGCCGATTGGCAAACGAGTAGGAACGCTTGCTTTCGGTCCCCGGAATCGACAACCGGGCGTATTGCCCCGGCAGAAAATCCAGTGGGGTCGTCGTACCGAGATCCAGGTGCAGGATCGCGGTGCCGGCTGAAATCTGCCTGACGTCAGTCACTGTTGCGCTCAGTTGTTCCGGACCCGAGGCGTTGCACAGGCTGGAGGCGAAGTCGAAATAGAACGCCGCGTCGGACTTCACTCGGGTCTGGCAGGTGAGCATCTTGCGCTGCAGCAGGTCCAGGCTCGAGAGCGCTTCCTCGTCCACATAATCCTGGCTGTAGTCGCCCGATTCACAGCGACCCTGGCAGGTTCCGCAGACGCCTTCGCGGCAATCCAGGGGAATGTTGATGCCGTTGCGCAGGGCGGCGTCGAGCAGGATTTCGTTGGGCTGTACCGGAAAGAACAGGGTTTTGCCGTCGGCAAAGCTGAACGCTACTTTGTGATTCATGCCTCGGTCTCCATGGATTCAGAGGTGGTAGAAGTCGAGTACCGAGTTGATGGTGTCGTTGAGCAGCAGCACATGCTTGCGGCTGATCAGCCAGCTGTCGGCATGCGGCTTGAGATGATAGGTCGCACGGCCAAAGAACTGCTCGGCCGTGGCCAGTCGATAGAACAAGGTGTGCCAGTTCAGGCGCACCTCCAGCTCGCCGTTCTCCAGTTCGTCGATCTGCACGTTGTTGATCAAATGCAAGGTGCGCGGCATCGGCGTCGAAGACGCGGACTTGCCCGTGCGCAGACGGAACACGCGGTCTTCCAGGCCGGAACGGTTGGGGTAGTAGATCAGCGACATTTCGCGTTTTGGGTCGCGGGTGTAGACGTGTTCCGAGTCCCATTGCGGCAGGTGGAACTCACTCTGTTCGTCGAACAACTGGATGTAGGCGTCCCAATCCTGGGCGTCACACAGTTCGGATTTGCGATAGAAAAACTGTTCGATCTGGTACTTCAATTGCGCATTCATCATTGCACCTCACGGAGTTTCAGGGATTTCGCGTCCAGGCCATCGAGCAGGAATTTCTGCCAGTTGCTGTGCTGGTTGACGTACAGCCCTTCGTGGGTGAATTCAGTGCCGGTCATGGCCGGGGCAATGCCGATCGCTTCGCTGTTGGGCGTGGCGCCGGTGGCCCATTGGTGACTGCCTCGGGAAATGTCGCTCCAGCGCTCCAGGCGCGCCTGGAAACCGCGTTGGGCTTCACGGAATTCCACCAGGTCATCCGGTGTACCCAGGCCCGAGACGTTGAAGAAATCCTCGAACTGGCGAATGCGGTTTTCGCGGTCGGCGTCCGACTCGTTTTTCACCCCCAGGCACTGGCTGATGATCTCGGTCTTGTTCCAGGCCACCGGGCGGATGATGCGCAGTTGCGAACTGATCTGATCGAGGAAAAACAGGCTTGGATAGATGTTCAGGTTGCGCAGGCGATGCATCATCCATTCGGCTTTTTGCTGGCCGTGTTCTTCGACCAGGCGCGGCATGATCGTCGCGTAGCCGGAGCGCACCGTCGGGTTCGGCATGTCGCTGAATAACACGCTATGACCATTGTTGAAGGCGAACCAGCCGTCATCGGTATTGGCGTCGCCGGCACCGAGTTTGCTGTAGTCGAGGGTACTGCCGCTGCTGGTGCCGTTCTCGCTGTTGACCTGCTGGCGGTGTTGCACCGTGGCCACGTAGTTATAGTGAACAGTGCTGACGTGGTAGCCGTCGAGGCCATTTTCGTTCTGCAGTTTCCAGTTGCCGTCGTAGGTGTAGGCCGACTTGCCGGGCAGCACTTCCAGCTCACCGGTTGGTGACTGGGCAACCATCATGTCGAAGAACACCTTGGCGTCGCCGAGGAAGTCTTCGAGGCTGTTGTCGGCGTGTACGTCGAGGCTGATGAACACGAAGCCCTTGTAGCTCTCGATACGGGCCTTTTTCAGGCCCCGGGTGGCCTTGTCGAAACCTTCCGGGTACTCGCCGGGCGCCTTGACCTTCACCAGGCGGCCGTCGCTTTTGTAGCACCAGGCGTGGAACGGGCAAGTGAAGGTCGACTGGTTGCCCTTGCCGACGCGGGTCAGGGTTGTGCCGCGATGCTGGCAGGCGTTGATCAGGGCGTTGAGTTTTCCTTCACCGTCGCGGGTGATGATCATCGGCTGACGGCCGGCGCGCATGGTGACGAAGTCGTGATTGTTGGCCAGCTCGCTTTCGTGGCAGGCGTAGATCCAGTTCTTCTCGAAGATCAGTTCCATCTCCAGATCGAACAACTGCGGCTCGGTGAAAATGTCCCGGGCGATGCGGAACACGCCCTCTACCGGACGGAAATCCAGGCAGCCTTCGATAAACGCTTTCCACTGCTCGACGTTTTTTTCGCCACTCATGGGTGTGTACCTGTTTTTATTGGGGCTAATCGTGGGCTCATTAGAGGGGGCAGGGCGGGGAGGGGTCTATCCGGTTAGTCGACGAAGGCAGTCCATAAAGTTGGTGCGGTAACACCCATCCGGTATCAGGCTGGGCAGCGACGACTCAAACGGCGCACCAGGCGATGAACGGCTGCCCCTGTTTGAAGCAATCAGGTACTGTTTTGTCCAGCGTCGAATGCAGTTTGATAGCGATTGTCTGCCTCAGGCCGGCGGCGTTATCCGCTTAGTTGAGGATTGCTATCCGCTAAGTTGGCGCTGGTGTTTTGTGGCTTGGAACTTGCCTTTCCAATCCGCAGACGCGCCGTCAGAGCGCGCCGAAAAAATAGCCCGTGAGTGCGCCGTGATGAACAGCAAAACTGATCCGCAGTGTCGCGACATTCGTGTCGACAGCGATGACCTTGAGGCCGCGAGGCGCTGGATGTCCGGTATCTGCGGGCCGCATCGACTCGTCACCACGACGCCCGAACGGATCCGTTTTCATCACAGCGCCAATATGTTCAAGTCGATGGCCACGACCCTTGGCACTATCGAGTACGGCACCGATGTCACCATCGATATCGAAGACGCCGAGCACTTCAGCAGTTACAGCCTGAGTCTGCCGCTGGTGGGCGAGCAGGAGTTGAGCAAGAACGGCAGCGTGGTGAAGTCCGACCGCGATCAAGGGGTGATCATTTCCCCGAATGAAAACCAGCTGTTGGCGATCTCCGGCGATTGCCGCAAGGTCCAGGTGGTGATTACCCGAGTCGCCATGAGCGAGTCTCTGGAGGGGCTTCTACAGCGGCCTCTGGATACGCCGCTGCGGTTCGAGCCGGTGATGGACGCGGTCGACGGAGCGTCGGCCTCATGGTGGCGCATGGCGCGCTATTTCATCGCCGAGCTGGAGCGCAGCAGCGAGCTCTATGAGCAGGTGGCCTTCACTCGGGACATTGAAAGTTCGCTGATCAAAGGCTTGATCCTCGCTCAGCCGAACAACTATTCAGAAGAACTGCGAAACGTGCTGGGCGTGAAGTTGCCGCACTACCTGATCAGGGCCCGGCAGTACATCCATGCAAACGCCCGCGAAGCCCTGCACCTGGAGGACATCGAAGCCGCCGCCGGAGTCTCGCGCTTCAAGCTGTTCGAGGCGTTCAAGAAGTACTTCGCCTTGTCGCCGATGGTCTACCTGAAAAAATACCGCTTGAACGCCGTGCGTCAGGAGATTCTTGAGCACGGTTCTGCGCGCAATATTTCTGCGATCGCCATGGGCTGGGGCTTCACCCATCTCGGGCGTTTTTCCGCCGAGTACCGCAAGTTGTTCGACGAAACACCGACCATGACTTTGCAGCGCAACGAAGCCCGCCGCATGCGTGGCTTCTGAGGGGCAGGGCGCCCTTACTTGCGCACCACCAGATCCAGCAATTCGTCGCGCTCCTTGATTTTCTGCAGGACGATTTCCGAGCGGATATCGGTGACACCCACCGTGCGGTTCAGGTGATTCACGATGAAATCCGAGAAGTGTTTCAGGTTGCGCGCCTGTACTCGCAACACATAGTTGCTCGCGCCGGTAATCACATAGGCGGTGACCACTTCCGGCCACGACTGGACCTTCTTGATGAAGGTCTCGTGCCAGTCCGCGACGTCCTGTCGCAACGACACATGGACGATGGCTTCCAGTTCGATTCCCAGCCGTTCGGCATTCAGCACCGCGCGATAGCCGGTGATGATTCCCTCGCTTTCCAACAGGCGTAATCGACGCAGGCAAGCTGACGGCGACAGCGCGACTTTCTCTGCCAATTCCTGGTTGCTGATACGACCATCCTGTTGCAGTTGATGGAGGATTCGCAGGTCTGTCGAGTCGAGATTCATGGTTGAAATAAATCCGTGTTTATTAGCGTTGGAGTCGAATTTTCTGCGAGATAAGTACTATAGCGTCGCTCACTTTGCACGAAAATTCTCCAAGGCTTAGTTCATTATCTCTCCACCAAAAAGGCGCAAATAGCGCCTGAAACAGGGCGCTCGGCGCTCTGCTCGCCTCGACTTTCACGATGTGCCCGGACGGCATGTCATTCAAAAAAACAGGACATCCAATGACTACAAGAAACGATTGCCTGGCGCTTGATGCACAGGACAGTCTGGCGCCTCTGCGTCAGCAGTTTGCGCTTCCTGAAGGCGTGATTTATCTCGATGGCAACTCCTTGGGCGCACGCCCTGTCGCGGCATTGGCTCGCGCTCAGGCGGTGATCGCCGAGGAGTGGGGCAATGGCCTGATCCGCAGTTGGAACAGCGCTGGCTGGCGCGATCTGTCCGAGCGTCTGGGCAACCGATTGGCCACATTGATAGGTGCCCGCGACGGCGAAGTGGTGGTGACCGACACCACCTCGATCAACCTGTTCAAGGTGCTCAGCGCCGCGTTGCGTGTGCAGGCCACCCGGTCGCCAGAGCGCCGGGTGATCGTCACCGAAACCAGCAACTTCCCTACCGACCTGTACATCGCCGAAGGCCTGGCCGACATGCTGCAGCAGGGGTACACCTTGCGTCTGGTCGACAGCCCGGAAGAGTTGCCGCAAGCGATTGACCAGGACACGGCAGTGGTGATGCTCACCCACGTCAATTACAAGACCGGCTACATGCACGACATGCAGGCCCTGACCGCACTGAGCCACGAGTGTGGCGCGCTGGCTATCTGGGATCTGGCGCATTCCGCCGGGGCGGTGCCGGTTGATTTGCATCAGGCGGGCGCCGACTACGCCATCGGTTGCACTTACAAATACCTCAATGGCGGTCCGGGTTCACAGGCGTTTGTCTGGGTCTCGCCGCAGCTGTGCGATCTGGTGCCGCAGCCCCTGTCGGGCTGGTTCGGCCATTCGCGGCAGTTCGCCATGGAGCATCGCTACGAGCCGAGCAGCGGCATCGCCCGCTACCTGTGCGGCACACAGCCCATCACGTCATTGGCGATGGTCGAGTGTGGGCTGGATGTTTTCGCCCAGACCGATATGGCCAGCCTGCGCCGTAAATCCCTGGCCCTGACCGACCTGTTCATTGAACTCGTCGAGCAGCGCTGCGCTGCTCATGAACTGACCCTGGTCACGCCACGCGAACACGCCAAGCGTGGCAGCCATGTCAGCTTCGAGCATCCCGAGGGTTATGCCGTGATCCAGGCCCTGATTGACCGCGGTGTGATCGGTGACTACCGCGAGCCGCGGATCATGCGCTTCGGCTTTACCCCGCTGTACACGACGTTCACCGAGGTCTGGGATGCCGTGCAGATCCTCGGCGAAATCCTCGATCGGAAAACCTGGGCGCAGGCGCAATTCCAGGTCCGCCACAGCGTCACCTGAGTTAACCGATGTCCGCGTCCTGCTGCCGGGTTTTCCTGGCGGCAGGGCTTCGGGTGCCGTCAATCAAGAGTTCTGTGCAAACACAATAATAAGGAGCACGCAGAATGAAATTGTCCCTTTGGCCCGCCTTGCCGCTCGCCATCACCAGTTGCCTCGGTCAAATGGCTTACGCCGCAAACGACAATGGATTCGTCGAAGACAGCAGCCTGATCCTGACCAACCGCAACTTTTATTTCTACCGCAACAACCTCAACAACCCGGGTGGCCAGAATTATCGGGACGAATGGGCCCACGGGATCATGCTCGATTACCGTTCCGGGTATACCCAGGGCACGGTGGGTTTCGGCGTCGATGCCTATGCGCAGTTGGGCCTCAAACTCGACAGCGGCAAGGGACGAACCGGCACCGGTTTGCTGCCGGTCGATTCCGACGGTCGCCCCGAGGATGAGTATTCCGAAGCAGGTGGTGCGCTCAAGGCGCGGATCTCCAACACCGAACTCAAGTACGGCAACCTGACCCCGTTCAACCCGGTGTTCGGCACGGGCAATGCGCGGCTGTTTACCAGCGTGGCCACCGGCTTTCAGCTGACCAGTAATGAACTCAAGGCGCTGCAAGTGGACATCGGCCACTTCACATCCGGCAACGACAGTAATTCCACCAACGCCGATGGCGCCCTGAAAGCGCTGTATGCCGGGGTGGAAACCCGCAGCGTCGACTATCTGGGCGGCAGCTATGCAGTGAGCGACCAACTGAGCGTCAGCCTGTACGGTTCGCAGTTCACCGACATCTGGCGGCAGTATTACGCCAACACCAACTACACCTTTGCCTTGAGCGAAGGGCAGTCGCTGAACCTGGATTTCAATATTTACCGTACCAACGACGATGGCCAGAGCCTGGCCGGCAAGATCGATAACACCACCTGGTCGTTGGCCACAGCGTACAAGTTCGGCGCCCATCGTTTGACCCTGGCCTATCAACGCGTGGATGGCGATGAGCCGTTCGATTACCTGGGGTTCGATCAACAACCGGGGACTTCGATTTTCCTCGCCAACTCGATCCAGGTACTCGACTTCAACGCCCCCAACGAACGCTCCTGGCAACTGCGCTACGACCTGGACATGGCGCCATTCGGCGTGCCGGGCCTGAGCTTCATGTCGCGTTACGTCCGCGGTGACCATATCGACGACAGCCACTACGACGGCGGTCCCAACGGCGCTTACGGGCGTTACGGCGATGACGGCAAACGCTGGGAACGCGACCTTGAAGCGCGCTACGTCGTGCAGTCGGGCAAGGCCAGGGATCTGTCGGTGCGGGTGCGTCAGGCCAGTGTGCGTTCGACCGCTCAAGTGGCGCGCGCCGACACCACGGACAACAACGAAGTCCGCGTCATCATCGAGTATCCACTGAGTATTTTCTGATCCGTGTCCTGCTGTACGTGGCTGATCCCCACGAGACCATCCAACCACGTGCTCACTTCAAGAAAGACAATATTCAGAGGACAGACAAATGACCGATAACTCCGGTTTTGAAACGATATCCAACCGTGAACACGGCTTGCGGCGTCAACTGACGTCGGGGCAGATGAGCATGATCGCCATTGGCGGTGCGATTGGCACCGGGCTGTTCATGGGCAGCGCATACGCCATCGGCTATGCCGGGCCGAGCGTGCTGCTCAGCTACGCCATCGGCGCGATCATCACCCTGCTGTTGATGGGCTGCCTGGCGGAAATGACCGTGGCCCATTCGACCTCGGGTTCGTTCGGTGCCTATGCCGAATTCTATGTCAGCCCGCTGGCCGGGTTCCTGGTGCGCTATGCCTACTGGGCGGCGATCGTGCTGGCGGTCGGTACGGAAGTAACGGCGGTGGCGATGTACATGAAGTACTGGTTCGCCAACGTGCCGGAATGGATCTGGATCGTCTCGTTCTCCAGTGTGCTGATCGTGCTCAACGCCATCAGCGTGAAGACCTTCGGCACCTTCGAGTACTGGTTCTCGACCATCAAGATCGGCGCGATTGTCGGCTTCATCATTCTTGCGGTGTATGTAGTGTTCGGCTCCGGCAACCCGGAATACGGCGTGCATAACTACACCTCCCACGGCGGCTTTTTTCCCAATGGCTTGCAAGGGATGTGGGTCGCGGTGATCGTGTCGATCTTCAGTTACCTGAGCGTCGAGATGATCGCGGTGGCCGCCGGAGAGGCGAAGGATCCGGAGCAGGCGGTGAAGAAAGCCTTTCGCGCGACCATCGTGCGCCTGGTGGTATTCTACCTGCTGACCCTCGCGCTGATGCTGGCGATTGTACCGTGGGTCCAGGCCGGTCAAGCCCAGAGCCCGTTCGTCACGGTCATGCAGTCGATCGGTATTCCCGGCGCGACCGGTGTGATGAATTTCGTGATTCTGATTGCGGCGTTGTCGGCGATGAACAGTCAGTTGTACATCACCACGCGCATGATGTTCAGCCTGTCCCGTGGTGGTTATGCGCCGAAATCCATGGGCGTGTTGAGCAAGAGCGGGATTCCGCTGAACGCACTGTTGCTGTCGAGCTCGGGTATCGCCCTGGCGACCTTGCTCAACATCCTGTATCCGGAAAGCTCGTTCACCTTGATGATGGCAATCTCCATGTTCGGCGCCATTTTCACCTGGTTCATGATTTTCCTGACGCACTACTGCTTCCGTCGTTATCACCAGCGCAACGGTGAACGCAAACTGTCGTTCCGCATGCGACTGTTCCCTTACTCGACCCTGTTGGGGCTGCTGCTGATGGGCGCGGTGATGATCACCACCTATTTCACCGACGCCTTCAAGATGACCCTGGTCTTCGGTGTGCCTTTCCTGCTGGTACTCACGGTGATCTACGGGATCTTTTTCAGAAAACCCAAGACTGCCGAAGCCTTGCGTCCGTTGCCCAAGGTCTAGTCTGGAAGCAACACGGCGGGGCGACAGTCTTCAAAGGCTGTCGCTCTGCAATGCCTCGAACAAGGCTCTGGCATAACCGGGCAGGTTGTCGAATGAGCGAGCACAGAGCAGCAGTTTGCGCTGCGCCCAGTCTTCCTCCAGCGCGACACTTTTCAACGGTTCATCGAGCGACCCGCGCTGGATCGCCGCCAACGGCACAATCGCCAATCCGGCGCCGTGTGCGACCATGCGCATCACCCCGTCGAAGCCGTCGGCGCGGATGCGGATCTGCATCCGTGTACCGGTGTGCAGCGCCTGTTCCTCCAGGTACACGGCGAGGGCGCTGTTGGCGTTCAGGCCGACGTAATCGTGATGCAATGTGTCGGTGAAACTAACTGAGGCCGCCTGTGCCAAGGGATGTTCGCGGGGCATGATCAGTACCAGCGGATCATCGCGAAACGGGCGGGTTTGCAGGTCGTGGGTGTCGATGGCGTCGGAGACGATACCGAGGTCTGCCGCACCCAGGCGCAAGGCGTGGGTGATACGGGTACTGGGCAGTTCCTGCAGGTCGATATCCAGGTTGGGGTGGTCGCGCAGGAAGTCGGCGAGCAACTCCGGCAGGTACTCGGTGATCGCCGTGGTGTTGCACAACAATCGCACCTGGCCTTTTACGCCCTTGGCGTATTCGGCCAGGTCCTGCTGCAGGCGTTCGGCTTGTTGCATCAGGGTACGGGCATGCTGAGCCAGGGCCTTGCCGGCAGGCGTTGGCGTTACTCCGCGCCGTCCTCTTTCGAGAAACCCGATCCCGAGTGAGGCTTCCATGGCACGAATGCGCGCGCTGGCCGCCGCCAGGGACAGATGACTGCGTGCGGCGCCGGCGGTGATGTTGCCGGTGTCGAGGATGTTCAGGTACAGGCGCAGGTCGGTCAGGTCGAAGTGCATTACAGCAACCTCTGGATTTGTGTTGTCTGGGAGGACGCCATCGCGAGCAAGCTCGCTCCCACAAGTGACCGAGTTCGCGCGGGAGAAATGCGATCCACTGTGGGAGCGAGCTTGCTCGCGATGGGGACAGATGCCGCACCCAGTTATTCAGCCTCTTGCCTTACGAGAGGCAGCCTCAGTATATGGCAGATTTTCAATCAATCCTCGCGGGCTCACCATAGCCCCATGAACACACTCTCGGCGTTTTATCAAAACCTCGGTCTAGCCTTTTCCCTACTGGTTATCGGCACCTTTGTGCTGGCCGGCATGATCAAGGGCGTGATCGGCCTCGGCCTGCCGACCGTTGCCATGGGCCTGCTCGGTCTGGCTATGGCGCCGACGCAGGCTGCAGCGCTGTTGATCATTCCGGCGACCCTGACCAACGTCTGGCAATTGGCGTTTGGCGGGCATCTGTCGGGGCTGGTCAAACGGTTGTGGCCGATGTTGTTGGCGATTTTCATCGGCACCGGGGCGGGCACGCTGTGGATCGGCGTGAGCGGTGGTCATTGGGTGGTGCGGGGGCTGGGGGCGGCCTTGTTGCTGTATGCGCTGAGCGGTTTGTTTCTGCCGACCTTGCGCGTGGGGCGGCGCAGCGAACGCTGGCTCGGTCCATTGTGTGGCGTGCTGACTGGCGTCATCACGTCGGCTACAGGCGTATTCGTGATTCCGGCGGTGCCTTATCTGCAAGCGCTGGGTTTGAGCAAGGACGAACTGGTGCAGGCGCTGGGCCTGTCGTTCACCGTCTCGACCCTGGCCCTGGCCGGAGGCTTGCTATGGCGCGACGCTCTCGGCGGGGGCGAGTTGAGCGCGTCGCTGCTGGCGCTGATCCCGGCAATGCTCGGCATGTGGCTGGGGCAATCGCTGCGCCAGCGGATCAGTGCCGTGTTGTTCAAGCGCGTGTTCTTCATTGGCCTGGGTTTGCTCGGCGGCCATTTGCTGATCAGCGGCTAGCGGACGACGGGCTGATCATCTCGATGGCGCGGATCTCGAAGTCCCGCTCAAGGTATTCATCACGCTGGTCGAGGAACTGCTTCATGTGTGGAAGGTTCGAGTGCACATCGAGGTGGGCCTGGGACTGCCATATTTCGTAGAAGATGAACAGGGTCGGGTCCTGTTTGTCGCGCAACATGTGGTATTCGATGCAACCAGGTTCGGCTCGGCTCGCTTCCACGTAGCCGCTGAAAAACGCTTCGAAGGCGTCGGATTTTTCCGGGCGGGTCTTGGCGTGCAGGATGAAGCCCTGGATTTCACTCATCTACATTTCTCCTCAGGTCAGAACTGGCGCCAGTCTAAGGCAACAATCGGCCATTGATTCGTGCTTGTGGGTCAAATGATTTTTGCCCAATCGACGCTTACTCCGCGTGAGGCCGGTCGGTACTCTGCCGCCATCCGATTCCCGACCTTCCCGAGACCTCCCATGAAAAAAGTCCTGTTGCTCAATGGCGGCAAAAAGTTTGCGCACTCCGATGGCCGCTACAACACCACCCTGCATGAAACCGCGTTGAGCGTGCTGGATCGCGGCGGTGTGGATGTCAGAACCACCTTCATCGACGAGGGCTACGACATCGCTGAAGAAGTGGCCAAGTTCCTGTGGGCCGATGTGATCATTTACCAGATGCCCGGCTGGTGGATGGGCGCGCCGTGGACCGTGAAAAAGTACATCGATGAAGTCTTTACCGAAGGGCATGGCAGCCTCTATGCCAGCGACGGTCGCACCCGTTCGGACGCGTCGCAGAAGTACGGCAGCGGCGGCCTGATTCACGGCAAGCAATACATGCTGTCGCTGACCTGGAACGCCCCGCAGCAAGCCTTCGACGACCCGACAGATTTCTTCGAAGCCAAAGGTGTGGACGCGGTGTACTTCCCGTTCCACAAGGCCAACGAGTTCCTTGGCATGACCGGATTGCCGACGTTCCTCTGTGTGGACGTGATGAAGCGCCCGAACATCGAGGGCGATGTGGCGCGTTATGAGCAGCATTTGATTGAGGTGTTTGGTCTGAAGGCGTAACTGTCAGCTACTATCGAAAGCCGGAGTCTGTTTGTTGGGCTTTTGTGGCGAGGGAGCTTGCTCCCGCTGGTGCGCGAAGCGGACCCAAAACCGGTGAGCGCGGTGGTTCAGATAAACCGCGTATGTCGATCTTACGACGGCTTCGCCGCCGAACGGGGGCAAGCCCCCTCGCCACATTGGATTTCCGCTGCACAATAGAACGGCGCAGGACTATCGATAAGGGACACACGTGAAAGCCAGATCCGATGAATTGCAGATTTTCGTCTGCGTGATTGAATGCGGGTCGATTTCTGCGGCGGCCGAGCAGGTCGGGCAAACGCCTTCGGCGGTCAGCCGTACGCTGTCGCGGCTGGAGGCCAAGCTCGACACCACGTTGATCAATCGCACCACGCGGCGCATGGACCTGACCGAAGAGGGCAAGTATTTCTTCGAACACGCCAAGCGCATTCTCGACCAAATGGATGAACTCGAAGAACGCCTGACCTCACGCCAGCAAACGCCGTCCGGGCGCCTGCGGATCAACGCGGCATCGCCTTTCATGCTGCATGCCATCGTGCCCTACATCGATGAATTCCGCAGGCTTTACCCGGACATCCAGCTCGAACTCAACAGCAACGATTTGATCATCGACCTGCTGGAACAGAGCACCGACATCGCCATCCGCATCGGCACCCTGACCGACTCGACACTGCATGCCCGCTCCCTGGGATGCAGCCCGTTGCACATCGTCGCCAGCCCGGCCTACCTGGAAAAGCACGGCACACCGCAAGCCGTGGCTGACCTGGCCAACCATACGCTGCTGGGGTTTACCCAGAACGAAGGCCTCAACCAATGGCCGTTGCGTTATGTGCATGGCGATCGCTGGCCGATCCAGGCGTCGATCAGCGCCTCCAGCGGCGAGACCATCCGCCATCTCGCACTGGACGGCCAGGGCATTGCCAGTCTGTCGCATTTCATGACCATTGAAGACATTCGGGCCGGCCGCTTGAAAGTGTTGTTGGCTGAATTCAACAGCGGCTATCGCCAGCCGATCAACGCGGTGTACTACCGCAACTCGCAACTGGCCCTGCGGATTCAATGCTTCCTGGACTTCATCCAGGGGAAGTTGGCGGATTATGCGGACGCGAATTTCAAGGGCTGATTTGTGATTCCTGCGTGAGGCTAGGTGCCGAAGCGCACGTCGGTGGTTGAGTGGATTCGCGATGAGAGGGTTTGAGTTCGCTTTAGACCGCGTCATCGTTCATCGCGAGCAAGCTCGCTCCCACATTTGATCTCCATAGGGCACAGATTTTGTGTTCGACGCAGATCCCTTGTGGGAGCGAGCTTGCTCGCGATGGCGTTTGCGGAGGCACAACAACTGGTCGGTCTGACTGCATTTCCGTAACATCCGCACACTCTTTTCCCGTCTCTCCCTGTGTGCGGTCCCTCCATGAAAGCAAAACGTCTACGCGCCGATGTCCTGGCCGGACTTACCACTTCCTTCGCCTTGTTGCCCGAATGCATCGCGTTCGCGCTGGTGGCCCACCTCAATCCGCTGATGGGGCTTTATGGCGCGTTCATCATTTGCACGCTGACTGCGTTGTTTGGCGGGCGGCCGGGCATGGTGTCCGGGGCGGCCGGCTCGATGGCCGTGGTGATCGTCGCACTGGTGGTGCAACACGGCGTGCAGTATTTGCTGGCCACGGTGTTGCTGGGCGGGCTGATCATGATGGCGTTCGGGCTGCTCAAGCTCGGCAAACTGGTGCGCATGGTGCCGCACCCGGTGATGCTCGGCTTCGTCAATGGCCTGGCGATCATCATTGCCCTGGCACAACTGGAGCACTTCAAGAGTGGTGAAGCCTGGTTGAGCGGTACGCCGCTGTACATGATGCTTGGCCTGGTCGCGGTGACCATGGCCGTTGTCTACGTGCTGCCGTGCCTGACCCGCACTGTGCCGCCAGCGCTGGTGGCGATTCTCGGCGTGGGCCTGGCGGTGTATCTGCTTGGTTTGCCGACCCGCACCCTCGGCGACATGGCGCACATCGCCGGAGGCTTGCCGACGCTGGCGTTGCCGGACATTCCTTGGACCCTGGACACCCTGCGCATCGTCGCGCCCTACGCGATCCTGATGGCGCTGGTCGGGTTGCTGGAAACCCTGTTGACCCTGAACCTCACCGACGAAATCACCGAGAGCCGTGGCTACCCGGATCGCGAGTGCGTGGCGCTGGGGGCGGCGAATGTGGTGTCCGGTGCGTTCGGCGGCATGGGCGGGTGCGCCATGATCGGCCAGACCATGATCAACCTCAGTTCCGGTGGGCGCGGGCGCTTGTCCGGGGTGGTGGCTGGAGTGTCGGTCCTGCTGTTCATTCTGTTTCTGTCGCCGCTGATTGAGCGCATTCCGCTGGCCGCACTGGTCGGGGTGATGTTCGTGGTGTCGCAACAGACGTTCGCCTGGGCTTCATTGCGGGTGCTGAACAAGGTGCCGCTCAACGACGTGCTGGTGATCATTGCGGTGACGGTGATTACCGTTTTCACCGATCTGGCCATTGCAGTGCTTTGCGGCATCATCATTGCGGCGCTGAACTTTGCCTGGCAGCAGGCCCGGCAGCTGTATGCCGACAGTCACCTGGAGAACGACGACAGCAAGTTGTACCGGGTGCATGGCACGCTGTTCTTCGCCTCGACCACAGCGTTTCTCAATCAGTTCGATCCGGCTAATGACCCGGTGCAAGTGACCCTGGATTGTCGTCACCTGAGTG
The DNA here is from genome assembly GCF_059492225.1 of Pseudomonas sp. Pseusp10. Lineage (NCBI taxonomy): Bacteria > Pseudomonadati > Pseudomonadota > Gammaproteobacteria > Pseudomonadales > Pseudomonadaceae > Pseudomonas > Pseudomonas sp. Pseusp10. The sequence continues at coordinate 1,371,641 of NZ_CP168528.1, forward strand.
TTGTCGACTACTCGGCCATTGCCGCGCTGGGCACCTTGCGCGAGCGCTACGCCAAGGCCGGCAAGCACCTGCGTGTGCTGCACTTGTCCGAGCGTTGCAAGAAACTGCTCAAGCGCGCCCGGGTGCATCACGACTGAATCCAGCCATTCGATCTTTCCCACGCTGAGCGGGGGAAAGATCTGTTGTTGGTGATGAAAATTCACACGGCCGACTTTCATAATTCGCGACACGCCATACCTCTGTACGACATCCCTTACCTCTGCACGAAAATTACTTTCACCTCGTTTGAATATCGCGTCTCGAAATGTTTTAAGAGTTTCACAAATATTTCGACGTGACCCTCTCGAGGAGTACCGCATGACCCTGTCCTTCGGCTATTGGCTGCTGGTGTATGCCGCCGTTGCCATCATCGCGCTGATCGTTCTGATCGCCCGTTACCGGCTCAATCCGTTTATTGTCATCACCCTGATATCCCTTGGTCTGGCGCTGGTTGCCGGGATGCCGCCGTCCGGTGTGGTGGGGGCGTACGAGGCGGGCGTCGGCAAAACCCTGGGGCACATCGCACTGGTGGTGGCGCTGGGCACCATGCTCGGCAAGATGATGGCCGAGTCCGGCGGCGCCGAGCAGGTGGCGCGGACCTTGATCGACCGCTTTGGCGAGAAGAACGCGCATTGGGCGATGGTGACTATCGCGTTTCTGGTCGGGCTGCCACTGTTCTTCGAAGTCGGTTTCGTCTTGCTGGTGCCGATTGCCTTTACCGTGGCGCGGCGCGTGGGCGTGTCGATCCTGATGGTCGGCTTGCCGATGGTTGCCGGGCTTTCGGTGGTGCATGCGCTGGTGCCGCCGCACCCTGCGGCGATGCTGGCGGTGCAGGTGTATCAGGCGTCGGTGGGGCAGACCTTGCTGTACGCGATCCTGATTGGCATTCCGACTGCGATCATTGCCGGTCCCCTGTATGCCAAGTTCATCGTGCCGCGCATTCAATTGCCGGCGGAAAACCCGCTGGAGCGTCAGTTTCTTGAGCGTGAACCCCGCGACAGCCTGCCGGGTTTTGGCATCACCATGGCGACCATCCTGTTGCCGGTGGTGCTGATGCTGATCGGCGGCTGGGCCAATCTGATTTCCACGCCGGGCAGTGGTTTCAACCAGTTCCTGCTGTTCATCGGCAACTCGGTGATCGCGCTGTTGCTGGCCACATTGCTGAGCTTCTGGACCCTCGGCCTGGCCCAGGGCTTCAACCGTGAATCGATCCTCAAGTTCACCAACGAATGCCTGGCGCCGACCGCGAGCATCACCCTGCTGGTGGGCGCCGGTGGTGGCCTGAACCGGATTCTGGTGGAGGCCGGCGTCACCGACCAGATCGTCGGCCTGGCCCACGAGTTCCACCTGTCGCCGCTGTTGATGGGCTGGCTGTTCGCGGCACTGATGCGCATCGCCACCGGTTCTGCGACTGTGGCCATGACCACTGCTTCAGGTGTGGTCGCGCCAGTGGCCATTGGTCTGGGTTATCCCCATCCGGAGCTGCTGGTGCTGGCGACAGGCGCCGGGTCGGTTATCTTTTCCCACGTTAACGACGGCGGTTTTTGGTTGATCAAGGAATACTTCAACATGACCGTTGCCCAAACCTTCAAGACCTGGACCGTGCTCGAGACGTTGATCTCGGTCGTCGCCTTCGGCTTGACCGTTGGCCTTTCTTATCTGATTTAGCCGGAGCTACCCGCATGGACATCCTCTACCAGATCCGCGCCCGTCAGGATTCCTTCAGTGCCGGTGAAGGACGCATCGCACGCCTGATGCTCGACGACGTAGGATTTGCCGCCTCCGCCAGCCTCGATGAACTGGCGCTGCGGGCAGAGGTCAGCAGCGCCACGCTGTCGCGTTTCGCCCGCACGGTCGGCTGCCGGGATTTGCGTGACTTGCGTTTGCAACTGGCCCAGGCCAGCGGCGTTGGCAGCCGATTTCTCGACCCGGCGGGCACGCCCGAGCAGTCGGCGTTCTACGGGCAAATCGTCGGCGACATCGAATCGACCTTGCGCCAGCACCTGGCGGCGTTCGATGAGTCGCGTTTCGCCGATGCGGTGAAACTGCTGGGCAAGGCGCGGATGATTCACGCTTTCGGCATGGGCGGCTGCTCGACCCTGTGCAGCGATGAACTGCAAGTGCGCCTGGTGCGCCTCGGCTATCCGATCACGGCGTGCCACGATGCGGTGATGATGCGCGTCACCGCCGCCAGCCTCAGCGCCGAACATGTGGTGATTGTCTGCTCGCTGACCGGGATCACCCCGGAACTGATTGAAACGGTGGAGCTGGCGCGCAACTACGGCGCGCGCATCCTGGCCATCACTCGCGGCGATTCGCCGCTGGCGCAACTGGCCGACATCGTCCTGCCCCTGCAAAGTGCCGAGACCTCGTTCATCTACAAACCCACGGCGGCACGCTACGGCATGCTGCTGGCCATCGATGTGCTCGCCACCGAGCTGGCCCTGGCCAACCCTGAAGACAATCAAGAACGTCTGCGGCGAATCAAACTCGCCCTCGACGAATACCGCGGCGGCGACGATCACTTGCCGCTGGGAGACTGACATGCAGTACGACACGCTGATTCGCAACGCCCTGATCATCGACGGCAGCAACAACCCTGGTTACCCCGCCGATGTGGCGATTCTGAATGGTCGCATCGAGCGTATCGGCGACTTGCGCGATGCCCACGCCAACGAAGAAATCGGCGCACAGGGCCATGTGCTGGCGCCGGGTTTCATCGACGTGCACACCCATGACGACACCGTGGTCATTCGTCAGCCGCAGATGCTGCCCAAGCTCAGCCAGGGCGTGACCACGGTCATTGTCGGCAACTGCGGGATCAGTGCTTCGCCGGTGAGTCTGCGCGGCGATCCGCCGGACCCGATGAACCTGCTCGGCACGGCCGCTGCGTTCGTTTATCCGACCTTCCGCGACTACCGCGCGGCGGTCGAAGCGGCGAACACTACGTTGAACGTCGCGGCGCTGGTGGGCCACACGGCATTGCGCAGCAATCATCTGGACGACCTGTTCCGCACCGCCACAGCGGATGAAATCGCCGCGATGCGCGAGCAACTGCGCGACAGCCTTGAGGCCGGCGCGTTGGGCCTGTCCACCGGCCTTGCCTATGCCAGCGCCTTCTCGGCATCAACCGATGAAGTGATGCAACTGACCGAAGAGTTGTCGGCGTTTGGTGCGGTCTACACCACCCATTTGCGCAGCGAATTCGAACCGGTGCTGGAGGCCATGAACGAGGCGTTCCAGATCGGTCGTCATGCGCAAAGCCCGGTGATCATTTCCCACCTCAAATGCGCCGGCGCCGGTAACTGGGGGCGTAGTCCGCAGCTGTTGGCGTCCCTCGAAGAGGCGGCGAAGACCCACCCGGTGGGATGCGACTGTTATCCCTATGCCGCGAGCTCATCGACCCTGGACCTCAAGCAGGTGACCGATGCCCACCGCATCACCATTACCTGGTCGACTCCGCATCCGCGGATGGGCGGCCGCGACCTGATGGACATTGCCGCCGAATGGAATCTGTCGTTGCTGGAGGCCGCCCGCCAACTGCAACCGGCCGGTGCGGTGTACTACGGAATGGATGAGGCGGATGTGCGCAGAATCCTCGCGCATCCGCTGTCGATGGTCGGCTCCGACGGCTTGCCGGAAGACCCGTTTCCGCACCCACGCTTGTGGGGCGCATTCCCCCGGGTGCTCGGACATTTCAGTCGTGACGTAGGACTGTTCCCGCTGCACACCGCCGTGCACAAAATGACCGGACTGTCGGCGGCACGCTTCGGTTTGAAGGAGCGCGGGGAAATACGCGAAGGCCATTGGGCCGACCTGGTGTTGTTCGATCCGGCGACCATCCGTGATGTCGCCGATTTCAACGATCCGCAGCGGGCGGCGCAAGGCATCGAGGGCGTATGGGTCAACGGTGTGTTGAGTTACCGCGATGGCCAGGCCAACGGGCGCAGGGAAGGGCGGTTCCTGGCCCGGGAAGGGGATTTGCGCACAGGGTTTCAGTGACGTTTCGAGGACTGCGTCACAGTGATGGCGCTTTGATGCTAAAGAATGGCGTTTCCGCGCCGAAGGACTGATATCAAGTCCGACTATCATTGCTGTTCGGTTACGTATTTTGTAGGAGCGAGCTTGCTCGCGATGGACAAAAGAGCGCAGCGTTTACCCAGTAGACACGCGTCATCATTAACGACTAATGCTGTTCAATCATGTAGGAGCGAGCCTGCTCGTGATGGCGTCAAAGGTGCCGCGTTTAGCCAGTCAAAACGCGTTATCGTTAACGACCATCGCGAGCAGGCTCGCTCCTACAGGGAGCAACTCGATGAGCTTCGGCAAAACCACTCCGATCCTGCGCATTTTCGACGAAGCCAAGGCAGTGGAATTCTACGTCGATTTCCTCGGTTTCAGGATCGACTGGCAACATCGTTTCGAGCCCGGTTTCCCCCTGTACCTGCAAGTCTCGCGGGGTGAGTGCGTGCTGCACCTGTCCGAACACAATGGCGACAGTACGCCAGGCTCGGCCTTGCGCATCGAGACCGATGAACTGGAAGCCTTCCAGCAGCAGCTGCTGGCCAAGGAGTATGCGTTTGCGCATCCACAGATCCAGGCCATGCCCTGGGGCAGCCAGGACATGACCATCAGTGATCCGTTCGGCAATCGGTTGGTGTTTACCAATGCGATCTGTGTCTGAGGTTTAGCTCTCCATTGATTGATTCCCATGCACTGCGTGGGAGCTGGCCTTGCCTGTATCCAGGCTGATGCTACCCACTTGCAACGCCATCCGGTAATCATCATTAACAATTGCGTGGGGGCTCAAGGGTAGTCGGAGGGCCGCTGAAGCTCATACAGTTATTCCCTTGAGGTTATATTCCTCGGGTGGCATATTTGTATGAAATGGGACGTTGAATACACGGATGAATTTGGCGATTGGTGGGGCGATTTGAATGAAAAGGAGCAGGCTTGTGTATCGGCGAGTGTCGACTTGTTGGAGCTCTTCGGACCAGGTTTGGGATTTCCCCATAGCAGCGATATCAAAGGCTCGCGACATGGCAATCTCCGAGAATTGCGGGTGCAGCATGGTGGTCGCCCCTACCGCGTGTTGTACGCATTTGATCCACGACGATGCGCATTATTGCTGATAGGTGGCGATAAAACCGGTCGGGATCGTTGGTATGACGATCATGTCCCCATGGCTGAAAAACTGTATGACGAACACCTGGAAACACTGCGTAAAGAGGGCCGCAACGATGGCTAAAAAATTCGCTGAGCTTCAAGCGCGTATGTCGCCTGAGTCACGTGCAGATGCAGAGCAATTGCTCCAACAACACTTGAAAGAAATGCCTCTGCATGAGCTTCGCAAAGCCCAGGAACTGAGCCAGGAAACCTTGGCGAAGGCCTTGCACGTCAACCAGGCAGCAATCTCGAAAATGGAACGACGCACTGACATGTACATCAGCACATTGCGCAACTACATCCGCGCCATGGGTGGTGAGCTGGAAATCATCGCCACCTTTCCTGAAGGACAGGTAAAGATCGAAAACTTCGCCAAATAAGCAGCTCGACGGCCTGAAATGAGAGAAGCCCTTTATTCAAAGGGCTTCCTGTCAACTCGCTGATCTGTTCGGCCTAGACCCTGAAATGACTCACCATCATCTGCAACTGATTCCCCAGCCGAGCCAGTTCAACACTGGACGCTGCCGTTTCATCGCTGGCAGCGGCGGTTTGTTCGGACACGTCGCGCACGTTGATGATGCTGCGGCTGATCTCTTCGGCCACGGCGCTTTGCTGTTCGGCAGCGGCGGCGATTTGCTGGTTCATCGACTGGATGTTGGACACCGTGCGGGTGATGTTCTCCAGTGACTCGCCAGCCTTGCGGGTCAGGGCCACGCTGCTGTCGGTGAGGACGCGGCTGTTGTTCATCACCGCCGACACTTGTTGCGTGCCGTTCTGCAGGCCGGCCACCAGCCCTTCGATTTCCTCGGTGGATTTCTGCGTGCGCTGGGCCAGGCCACGAACCTCGTCGGCCACCACGGCAAAACCACGACCGGCTTCACCGGCACGGGCCGCTTCGATGGCGGCATTGAGCGCCAGCAGGTTGGTCTGTTCGGCAACGGCCTTGATCACGTCCATGACGCTGCCGATCTTGTCGCTTTCCTGTTGCAGCACGCTCATGGCTTCGGTGGAACGCACCACCTCGCTGGCCAGACGCTCGATCTGGGCGATGGCTTCGTTGACCACCTTGTCACCTTCACGGGCTTCGCCGTCCGCCGCGGCAGCGGCTTGCGAGGCTTCTTCAGCGTTGCGCGCGACTTCCTGCACGGTGGCGGTCATCTCGTGCATGGCGGTCGCGACCTGATCGGTCTCGATTTTCTGGCTGTTGACCCCGGCGCTGGTCTGCTCGGTCACGGCCGACAACTCTTCAGCGGCGCTGGCGATCTGGGTCACGCCGTCGCGGATGCCGCTGATCAAGTCGCGCAGGGTCACGCCCATGCGCGCGATGCCTTGCTGCAACACGCCGAGTTCGTCGCGGCGGGTAACCAGGACGTTTTGGGACAGGTCACCGCTGGCGATGCGATCGACCACCGCCAGGGTTTCACGCAATGGGCGGGTGATCTGGCGAGTGATGACCACGGCGGCAATGATGCCCACCAGCAACGCCAGCAACGCACTGATCAGTTGCAGAGTGCGTGCCCGGGCGCTTTCGGCGTCACGGCGGTCGAGCTGGATCTGGTACATCTGATCGCTCTGGGACACGATGGCGGCGCCCTGGTCGGTCATTTCCTTGCGCGCTTGCACCGCGTCGTTGCTGGCGGCCTTGTAGGCCTGCAAGGCGCTGCGGTAGTTGCCCAGCGCGGTTTCCAGCTGACGCAGGGCGTCTTGCCGGGAGTCGGCGAAATGCGTGTTCAGCGGTTTCAGGCTGGCGATGGCGGCGTCCAGTTGGCCGACCGCTTTTTGCTCGGTCTCGGCATTGGTGTTGGCGGTATAGCCGCGCACTTCGTAGCGGGCCAGCAGGAACGCTTCCTTGGTCGCGGTGATGGCCTGGAACTGTTCGAAGCGCTGGTCACTCAACGGCATTTGCTGCACGCGGGCGTTGATGTCATTGATCAACGTGTTGGCGGTTTCGGCGCTGGCGCTCATTGCGTCGCGGGCGCTGTTGCCGGCGCGATAGGCATTGCGCATCTTGCCGAGGGACGTCTTGTAGGCATCGATGACGGCGCCCTGTTCTCTGAGCAACTTGAGGTTTTCCGGGCTCTTGAACTTCGCCAGCAGGGCTTGCTGCTGGGCCGAGAAGGCGTCGAGGGTGGTCTGTACGGTCTGCGCGGCGGTTTCGTCGCCGTTGGTCAGCATGTACTGCAGGCGAACCACGCGCAGCTTGGTCAGGCCGCCATTGAGCTGGGTGATGTCGCTCATCCAGTTACTGCGGTCGATCAACCCGCCCAGGCTGGTCCAGCCGGTCAGGGCGAGGACGCAGGTCAGTGCCAGGACCAGGCCAAATCCCAGGCCCAGTTTCAGGTTCACGCTGATGTTGCCGAACCAGCTATTCATCAAATTCCTCCAGGAACGTAGTGCTTCTTGTTTGTCGGTTGGCTGGAAGATTGTTTTTTTTGGGGGCCGCCAAGCTGTGTAAGCAGGATGTATCGGCCGCAATCCCGGGAGCTGAAAGGATTTTGCCGAACGGATTCTGTAACAAGGTTTTTACAGCGCTTTTAAGCTTTTTTTCACATGCGTTTCACCAGTCACCGACGCACGTTTCTCTAACCTTGCGGGATCTAATGGGGTGGTGTTTGCCGGCGAGGCGGCTTGATGTGGAATTAAGACTGAGTCTTTTCGGGATAAAACGCTCGATCGATCTGAACCGCTTTACCCGCTATCGCAACGCTGCGGTGGTGTTGGCCTCGGCCCTGCTGGTTATCCCGCTGACCGTGTTTTTGCTGCGTCCCGCCACCGCGCCGGATCTGGCTCACGGCAATGTGGCCGGCGCACAGGCGCTGATGACGGGATGGGCCAAGGGCGACGTGATCGTACTGGTGCGCCACGTCGAGCGCTGCGATCACTCCTCTGCGCCTTGCCTGGTTGGTAACGATGGCATTACCGAGCGCTCTCGCCGTGTTGCCGAGAGCCTTGGGGCACAGTTCAAACACCTGGGCCTGGACAAGGCCGATATCTACAACAGCCCGATCCTGCGTACGGCACAGACCGCCAACTTCATGTTCAACAAGGTCGGCACGGGCGAAGACTGGCTGATCATTTGCAAGGGCACCATGCTGCGCGACGCGTTGGCGCACAAGGTTGCCGGACGTAACCTGGTTCTGGTGACCCACAGCGAATGCATGGAGCAACTGGAAACAGACCTCAAGTTACCGCCTTCGACCCTGGGTTATGGCGCTTCACTGTTTATTTCCGCCGAAACCCCGCAAACTCCGCGCATGCTTGGTTTCATCGAGGCTTCTGACTGGAGCTCGGTGAGTACTCATTGAGTTTTTCCCTCTTCTTTTTGAATCAGGATTCACAATGCTGACCGCTTCTCGCTACCGCTTTTACTGGGTGAATTTCGGTATTCCGCTGGCCTGCGCGGTCGTGGTGTTCCTGATGTTCGACATGACCAGTATCGACATCGCCTTCAACAACTATTTTTTTGATCCGGTGACGCAGACGTACCCGCTGGACCATGTTCATCTGTTCGAAAAAATCACCCATAAATGGGCGCGGATCATCCCGAACTGGACGGGCGAGATTGCGATTATCGGTGCCTTGTTGTCATTTCTCTGGCCACGCCTGAAGGCCGAAAAGCATTCGAAAATCATCGCCTTCCTGGAAAAAATCAAAGTCGCACCGGTGCTGCGCTTTGCCACCCGGCACCGTCGCGATTTTCTCTACGTGGTGTTCGCGTTCTCCATCAGCACCGGGGTAATTCACTACCTCAAGGGCCACACCAGCGTGTATTGCCCGATCGAGACGACCCAGTACGGCGGCAAAATGGAGCACGTCGAGTGGTACGAGAATTTCGACCTGCTGAAAGTTGCCGGTCCGGGGCGTTGCTGGCCGGGCGGGCACGCGTCGGGCGGGTTCACCATGCTGGCGTTGTACTTCGTGGCACGTCGCTACCGCTGGCGCTATTCGAAAGCGATCATGTACGGCTCGTTGACCCTCGGCTTCATCTACGGCACCACGCGGGTACTGCAAGGCTGGCACTACATGTCCCACACCTTATGGGCCGGGATCTTTGTGTGGTTGGCGTGTTTGCTGACGGCGCTGGCGTTTTACGGGGGGGCGAGGCTGGAGCAGCCCGTGCTTTCAAAGGCGCAACAACCGCTACCGGCGACTCAGACCCAGCCAGTGAATTGAATTCGCTTTGAACAGTAAAACCCGCAACCCGAAAGGGCTGCGGGTTTTTTTGTTGCTTGAGGAAATGTCAGTGAGTCATGGTTTGGGCGCAGCAAAGATCCACTGTGGGAGCGAGCTTGCTCGCGATAGCGGCAGGTCAGTCCGCATCATCATTGGTTGCTCTACCGCCATCGCGAGCAAACTCGCTCCTACAAGTGGCGGGTGCCTCACTGCGCAACGAAGTAGTAGGCTTGACGCCCCACCATCATCGTCTTGAGCACCTTCAACGGTGCGGCAGGCTCAGTGTCGCCGGAGAGCACCGCGACATGATCGGGTGATGCACCCAGAAACTCATGCAACTGCGACTCGGTATCGAGCCCTTTGAGCACGCTGCGGGTATAGAACACGCTGGCGCCGCCCAATCGTTCAGTGGCTTGGTACAGGGCAACTTGTTGCCCGTTGGCCTGCATCGACTGGATCTGCTCGGTCAGCGGCAGGAAGGACAACTTCCGGTCGGCATGGGGCATCGCCCATTGAGCCGCGGCGAAGTAGCCGCAAATGACCACGGCCAGGGTGCCAACCGCCAGACCGTTACGATACCCGGCCACGCGACCGATCCAGGTCGGTGAACCTTCACGGGACTTCAAGCGCTCGAGCAGCACGCTCGCGTACTCGGCAGCGACCACCGCTGCTGCGGGCGTCAGTGACATCAGGTACACCGTACGTTTGCTCGACGCCAGCGTCAGCATCACAAATTGCGCCAGCAACCACAGGGCGAAGAACAGCAAGTAACGGTTGGCCATCAGGCTTTTACGAAAATGCCACAGGCCCAGGTACACCAGAATATTCCAGGGCAAGAAGGCCTGGGGCAGTTTGACCAGGTAGTAATAGTACGGCTCGTGATGCCCCGCCTCGACAAAGGAACCGCTGAAGCGACCAACGCTGTTGGTCAATAACACTTCGGTCACGGCATGGGCACCGCCGCGCTGGTAAAGCATCGCAAGCCAGATCATCAGCGGTACCAGCCCCAGTAGCGTCAGCAGGCCTGGCCGCAGCCAGCCCGCGACGTTCAGGCGTTTGTCCATCAGGCTGGTGGTCAGCAGGTACGCGAAGATCACTACCCCCGGCATGGCCAGGCCCAGCACGCCCTTGCTTAAGGTCGCGATGGTGATCCCCGCCACAAATAGCAATCCGTTGCCGATGCCGGCTTGTCGTTGTCCTGCAAGGAACGCCAGTAGCGCTGCGCTCACCCCGAGGGCGAGCAACGCATCCTCACCGACACCGCGCACGTTGCTCCAGTAGCTGGCCATGGTCGCCAGCAGAATCGCCGCTGTCCACGCGACAGTAACGGGCCGGCCGAGCCGGCGCAGCATGGCGTACAACAGCATCACACTGAACAGCCCGGCGAATGCAGACGTCAGGCGAACGGCCCACGGCGTACCGCCAAATGCGCGAATCGCCCCGGCACCGAGCCACAGGCTCAGGGGCGGTTTTTCCAGAAACGGTTCGCTGAAAAGTCGCGGCGTCACCCAGTCATTATCCAGGTGCATTTCCATGGCAATTCCGGCGACCCGCGCTTCGGTGGAGCCTTGTAATTGGTGGTTGCCCAGGGCGAAGAAAAACAGCAGGCAACACAGTGCAAACAGCAGTGGGACAGGGCGCGACATGACTTCTGGTTACCGGTAAAGGACGGCTGAAAAAAATCAGGCAGAAAAAAGTATACGGAACGATTTCTTAACGAAGCATGAACAACTGTTGTGATCTATTGGGGGTGAAGGTCGACCTTCATTTCGCCAGCCAATCTGACATTCGATGCCCGGTGAGTCCCTGATTGAATCGCACAAATTCCCCCTCGACATTTGTAAAACGCCTGGTGCTCCGAAGGGTCGTGCTCGGTTCAAGCATTGTCTTCGCTCTACTGCTGACCGCGGGCAGTTACTGGCTGTTCACGCCGCCTTCACCCTATGTTCCGCTGAGCGGTCTGGACCCTGCATCAGTGTCGATGATCGCGGTGGGTGACCAGGGCAGTGGTGACTTGCAACAGTGGCGGGTGGGGCAAGCCATGGAGCGGGTTGCGTCCAGAGAGGGGCGCCTGGACATGGTGGTATTCCTGGGCGACAACTTCTACGGCAAGCCATTGACCAGTACCCACGATTTCCACTGGGAAACCCGATTCGAGCGTGTCTATTGGGGGCGCTGGCTCAGCCATGTGCCGTTTTACGCGGTGCTGGGTAACCACGATTACCCGGTGTCGCAAAAATACGAGATTGAGTACGGCCAACAGCACAAGGGTTCGGGGCGCTGGCAGATGCCGGCGAATTTCTACGTCAGGGATTTCGGTAACGTCGACGGGCGGCCATTGGTGCGGATGGTGTTCCTCGACACCTCGGCGCCACGTGAACGTTTGCAGCAGCAAATCGACTTTATCGATCAGGCGTTCCAGGCACCCGGGCCGGCTCCGGTATGGCGAATAGCCGCGTCCCATCACCCGGTGCGCAATCAAGGCGAGCATGGCGAGGAGTCGGATCTGGTCACCCGGCTCTTGCCAGTGCTGGAACGCAACCACGTGGATATGCTTTTGTCGGGTCATGATCACAACCAGCAATTGCTGTTACGTGCAGGTGAACCCGCGTGGGTCATTTCCGGGGCGGGTGGCAAGAGGCTGAGTGCTCTGAGCGCGCCAACACCGGATAGCGCGTTTACTGCTTCGCGGGCTGGTTTTGCCAAACTCGACCTGAGTGCCACTCAATTGCGGCTGGGTTATTACAACGACCGAGGCGAGCTGGAATCCGGTTATCGCTGGGCCAGAGACTGCCAGTGGATGGCCAAAGGCTGTTTGCTGCCCGAGCAGTCGCAAGGGAGCGTCACGCAGTTGGCACAGTGATGGACGGTGTCGGCCAGATACAACCAGCGGTGGTCGTCAGGCAAATTCGCAGGCAAAAAAGGTTCTTCACGCAATCCCGGGAAACTGTAGGAGCCAGCCTGCTGGCGATGGACTCAAGTGCGCCGCGTTCATCCAGTTCATACGCGTTATCGTTAACGACCATCGCCAGCAGGCTGGCTCCTACAAGGGGCCGTGCCCATGCTTAAAGCAGTGAAAGAACCAAAAAAAAGCCCGCGGGAGGGCGGGCAAACCGTAGTTTCTTGAATGAGCGAGGGCAATGTACAGGCAGGAGTGGAGCAGTGGGGTGAAGAAAAATTCATCTCGATCAACGCCCCGCGCCAGAGCCTGCCACACCGCTACGGCAGGTGATCTGCGGCAAAGTCGGCTTCCGACCGTGCACGCAAACGGCCCTTGCGGCAGGCTTGCTGGAACCGCTCGAAATCGCGCTCGTTCTGCTCGGTATAACCCCGGGCATATTTATAGAGCGCGTCGGCCAGTGCCTCGCTCTTGCCGATGTAGCCGCTGATCACCGCCGCGCGCCCGGAAGACTTGGCATGGGCACGAGCCAGGGCCCGGCCGCAGAGCCGGCCATAGGCCGCGAATGCGTCGCCATCGAAAGTCTCGAGTTCGGCGGATATTTTCATATCGCGCAATTGCCGCACATAGAAATGCCGTCCGCTGGGGCCGGTGGTCCAGCCGAGGAACAGGTCGCTGGCCGATTGCATCAACCGCTGACCGTCGACCACCCGCTGCCCTTCATGCCGCACTCGTGACTTGGCTTTCACGTAGCCTGCGAGCACCGAGCGCCGCGCTTCCTTGAATTGCAGGAATAACGGGAACTCCTGATCGTCGGTCAGCAGCGCCACCAGGCAACGGGTGCCGACACTGCCGACGCCCACCACTTTGAACGCCATGTCCTGAACATGAAACCGCGACACCAGATCGCGGCGGTCCGCTTGCAGGGTGCCGCGATAGTCGCGCATGAAGGTGTCGTAGAGCGGGCGCCAGTCCGGAAGGCGCAACCAGTCATCATCGGCGTCCAGCAGCGTGGTGTTTTTGTGCAGGTGGAAGATTTCCGGCAGGTCATCGCGAATGATCAGACGACCATGGGCGTCGCGTTCGCTGATTTTTGGCAGCAGTTCGGCATGGGTGCGACGCTCGGCTTTTTCGATGGCCCGTTCCACGTGTTCCAGGGTGCTTTTGTTGGCCTGCGCCAGCAGGTCGTCATAGCTGATGGCCTCGTACCAGGTTTCCAGCGCACTTTGTTCGGCGCATTCGAGCATGGTTTTCTGATAGGCGCCCACGACCTGATGGCAAACCGTTTCCTCAACCGTTTCCCCATGACGCAGATCGCGAGCCGCCACCAGGAAACTTGCCACCAGACGTTTCAAGTCCCACTCCCACGGCCCGGGATGGGCTTCGTCGAAGTCGTTGACGCTGAACAGCAGATTGCGTTCAGGCGTTGCGAAGCCCCCGAAATTCATCAGGTGGCTATCACCGCAAATCGGCGAATTCAACCCCATGTTCGAGGTGCCCGCCAGGTCGTGGGCCTGCAGCAGCGCATTGCCGCGATAGAAGGTGAAAGGTGACACCAGCATTCGCCCGTAGCGCAACTCCACCAGCGATTTGACGCGTCCTTCACTTGAGGCCTTGATCAGCGGTATCGGGTCGCGGGCGACATTTCCCAAGGAGGCTTGCGAACTGCGCGAGCACTTCTTGCGCGCATCCTTGCCTTGCTTCAAGCGGTCGGTGAGGGTGGTCATGGGGGCCTATTCGACAGGTGTTGTAGGGCATATGCGGATTGAGTGTAGAAGGGCTTTACGGGGTCATCCCAAGTGTTTGCGCAGCGGCTAGTCTCTCTGTCAGGCATCGGCACGATGTCACTGACCGGAGACAGGGAGGCCTGTGCTTTCACTGCTGATTTCGCTGTTGTTGGCGTTCCTTATCGGCTGGGTGTCCCAACGCATGGGCATGTGTCTGGTCAACGCCATGGGGCTGCTGCTCAAGCGCCGGCCGACCCTGTTCGTGTCGTTGGTCAGTTGCGGTTTGTTCGGCCTGTTGCTCGCGCCGTTCTACGCCTTGTTTGGCGTCAGTCAGCCGTTGTTCATTCCCGAGGTTGGCTACTTGTCGCTGGTCGGTGGCGGGCTGTTGTTCGGCCTCGCCTCGGTGCTCAATGACGGATGCAGCGTCGGCACCCTGACCAAACTCGCCAGCGGCAACCTCAACAAGGCCTTCTCCATCCTCGGCTGGGTGCTGGGCATCGTGCTGTGGCATCACCTGAACATGCTGACCGAACACCGGGCGCTGCAAATGCCGATGATTACCAGCCGCCATTACTGGCTGGTCATCGGCATCGTGTTGCTGATTTTGCTGTTTTTAATCCGGATCCACGGCGACAAACACCTGGTGCTGTCGAGCCTGTTGCTGGGCGCGCTGACCAGCGCCCTCTACACCTTCGAACCGCAGTGGACGCCCAGCGTGTTCTTTTACGATCTCTCGCAAATGTTCTGGTTACCGGGCGAAAACATGCTGACCCAGCAACGTGTCGCGGTGTTCAGCCTGTTGCTGGGGGGCATGCTCTGTTACACATTGCATCGTCGTACGTTCAACTATCAGCGGTTCGAAGCGATGACGGCGGGCAGGCATTTACTGGCTGGCGTACTGATGGGGACCGGTGCCTCGATGATGCTGGGCGGAAATGACTCACAGATATTGTTGGTGTTTCCGACACTGACCTGGGTAGGCGCTGTGCCGTTGGTGTCGATTGTGTTGGGGATATTGGTGGGGGTTTGGGTGAGGCGGGTGAGTAAGGCATATTCGCAATAATGTTCTGTATACGATACATTTAATAATAAATGTCACGGTAGCTGAACATGGAATACGTCCTGCTGATCTCTCGACTCGGTAGCCAAATACGTGAAACCCGTATCAGGCGCGGCCTGACACAAGCTCGACTTGCTGAGCTCGCCGGTTTGACGCGGCAGAAAGTCATTGCTGTCGAGAAGGGTACCCATAGTGTTGCCATGAACGCTTATGCAAGAGTCTTGAGCGCTTTGGACTGCGAGCTCGCCGTTGTTCCGGCGACCATGCCGACCCTTGAAGAGCTTGGGGAATTGTTCGAATGAAAATGGCTTCCCTCAAAGTCAGTACGCCAGAGGGCCATAGCGGCCGAATCCTCACCAGCGGCGATGATTTTATTTTCCGCTATCAAGGAGACGCTTTGCCCAACACTGCCATCAGTCTGTCGATGCCTGTGCGTGCTGACGAGTTCCGTAGACGGGATCTGCATCCCGTATTCCAGATGAATCTCCCTGAAGGCTATATGTTGGAGCAGTTGCGCAATCGCCTTGCGAAAACTGTAAACGTCGATCCAATGTTGCTGCTTGCTCTTTCTGGCAGCAGTTCGCCTATTGGCAGGGTTCAGGTGCATTCCGAAGCCGTTGATGCCTTGTTGGGTGAGCAGCAGTTCCCTGGAGAAAAACTCGAAGAAATTCTCACGTGGGATGGTACGGAAGATATCTTCGCCGACTTGCTTGATCGCTATATTTTGAGGGCCGGTATATCGGGTGTTCAGCCAAAGGTGCTGGTGCCTGAGCAGCAAGATTTCGAGTTACGACGAGCCACCTCGAAAACCTCGGACTTGATTATCAAGAGTGGTCGCGAAGAATTTCCAGGACTGGCCATCAATGAGTTCCTTTGCATGTCCATTGCCAGGGAAGCGGGTATTTCCGTTCCGGAGTTTTACCTGTCCGACAATGCCAAGCTGTTTGTCATGCGTCGCTTTGATCGGGATGATCAACTCAACCCGATTGGTTTCGAGGACATGGCAGCCTTGATGGGGCTCTCGGCCGATCAGAAGTACAGCAAAAGCTATGCAGCCATTGCCAAAGCGATTCGATTGTTTTGTCCGGCAAGCAATCAACGAACTTCGCTTGATCAACTTTTCGATTGCGTAGCGCTGAGCTGCATTGTTGGGAACGGCGATGCTCATTTGAAGAACTTCGGTTTGCTCTATTCGGAGCCGACCCAACGTGACGCCCGCCTCGCGCCGGCATACGACATCGTTAATACGACGGCCTACATCCCTGAAGACGTATTGGCGCTGGACCTGGTGGGTAACAAGTCGTTGTTTGCTTCCCGTCAGGGGCTGTTGGAGTTTGCACTGACGTGTGAGGTAGACCGTCCCAAGGAGCGAATTCAGAGTTTACTGGCTGCGGTTGAGGTGGTGCTTGAACGCTACTCACGGTTTCGGGAACTAGCGCCTCATGTGGTGCGGGCTATACAACACGCGGCCGCACCTTTCGCCCTGACGTTTGGCTAGTTTCAATGCCATAGGCAGGTGATGAAAATGGGAAATCTCAATGAGATCGCCCATTTTTTCAAGGATCAAATTTGCATCTGCAGCCGCCGTCCAACCACATCCAGCAAGTCGCAACCATCACGTAACGAGGTCACCAGCACCCGTGCGAGTTCACTGTGAACGCCCTCGTCCGCCGCGAAACGCTCCAGCAATTGCGTCGCGGTGCGAATGCGGTAGGCAGCTGTTTCGTGCAGCACATCCAGTGGAGCCTCGGTGTCGATCAGTAGTGACGGAATGGTGCAGTCGATGCTGGTCATCGGCATGTATCGATCCATCTCAAGCCTCCACTTCATCGAGCGGCGCGATGTTGTCCAGGGCCCGGTTCACCAGTAATTCAGCCAACACAGCCAATTGCTGGATCGCCAAGGCGATGTTGCGACGCGAACTCTCAAGCTCACAGGCCAGGTCGGTGCTCATGACGTTGAGCGAGGCGAGGGTTTCACTGGCGTGGGTGAGCAGGGACGGTGTGTCGACGTTGGAGCGGATGGTGAAGACGTGGCTGACGGGGTCGAGGTGATTGGGGTTACGAAGGCGGGCGCTGATGGCGGGTTCGGTGGTTTCGGAGAGTTTGGATAAGTCGATTGAGTCTTCAGCTAAATTGGCTGGGGATTCCGGGGGATTGGGGCTGTTCTTTTTCATGATGGCGTTTCCTCACACTGTTTAAAGAGGCTGCCATCCCCTGCTGTCAAACAGGATTGGGTGGCAGCTATACGCGGGTTGACAGACCGGAAGTGTGAGAACCCGGTGCACCCGAAGGTGCCCCGCGCACAGCCGCCATAATCGTGACTGCATGCAGTCTGATTTGGAGGTGTGAAGAGTACACTTTTCAGCCTGTCAAAGCCGATCGCTGATTTACAGCGACCCCTGAAGGCTATCCGCGAGAAGATGCGTTCGCCAGTTCATGAAAGGCGATGCGTTTTGCGGGAAGTTTCCTAGGACGTGGTGAAGTCATTGCACCGATCACAGGTCACTCGATCGCACCATATGCTTGAAATGATGCTCCCAAAGCCTGACCCCCAACCCGCCCGTCCGGTCCAGCGACGACCCCACCGTCAAATCCGTAATCAACGTCGGCTGCAAACCCGCATCAAACAGCGCAAACCCCGCCGCCAGGCAGCAGGTCTCCGTCTGAAGGCCGCAGACCAATACCCGGTCCACCTTCAGGCTTTTTAAGTACTCGATGGTCTCGGGCGACGGCGCGTATCCGTGCTTGATGAAGATGCGGTCAGCCTGGATCAGACAGTCGTCGTCCGGGGCGGGGTGCCAGCCGAGCTGTTTCTGGAAGGGGGTTTTGGATTCGTCGTGGCGTTCGACGGTGGCGACGCTGGGCAGCGTGCCGATGAGTGTCTGGATTCCATCGATGAGCCATTGGGGTGGGGCGAAACTGGGCTGGAGGTCGATGATCAGGAGGGCTTGGCGCATGGGCGTCTCCGGGGTAGGTCGCGGTGACGGTGGCTTCTGTGGCCGCTGGGTATTTGTGTTGATCTGGCTGGCCTCTTCGCGGGCAAGCCCGCTCCCACAGGGTGCGGTGTGAGGCATGAATTATCAAACCCCAGATGCAACAAAGCCCGCACTGGGCGGGCCTTGTCAGCTTTGATTGGTGGGCCGGGGTAAGTTGAACTGCTGCGGTATATCTATGATTCATATGACTAATAGTTTTTATGTTTTGTTGGTGGAATACCGATTGGAATACGGTTTAGCTGAAAACTGCTCTGCTCAGGTTTTCTCTATGAGTCAGATGTACCGATGTCACGACGGAAAATCCGGCGGAGTAAACTTTTCGCCTCTATTTTCCTTCTCAAGCTGCTTTGTGCCACCTAAGGCATAGGTGGGGCAGAAGCGGTCAGGAGAGGGGAGTTCAAGAAGGCAGTAGGTATGCCTGCTGCGGCTAGACACCTTTAATGGCATTAGGCTACTTTGGGGGCTTGTGCATCGACAACAGGCCACCACGCCTCGGTAGGGATACGGTTATGATCACTGAGCTTCAAGCCAGCAAGTCCTGCTATTTCTACAGACAAAACGCCCCTCTCACAGCAAAAGCAGTTAATCAGCTTTTTCGGGCGGTGCGGCAAGGTCAGATTGCCCCGTCTAATAACCACTTTTGCTACGTCCGCCAGCCGCATGGTGACGCCCTTTGGTCGGCTGTATGTTTCCAGTTTGATCGTAAGCCAGCCTTCTTGGCCGATACCACCAAAGTGTTTGAAAAGGTGAGTGGCTACTTGCTGATTGTCGAGTACAGCGATCACATTGCAGTGTTCAAATCCCAGCTGGAGCTCACCCCGGCGTTTGTCAAAGCGCACCTCTTACGTATCAATGCTCAGGATATCGATACCGGGATAACCACCGAGAGCTCCGTATTCGGTCGCGTTCGGCTCCGGCATATGACGACCTCCAGACTAGCCCTGCGAGGGAAGACGCTTGAAGGAGAGAACCTTCTGAACAATGTTGGATTGACTTCATCCAGCCGTTTCGCACCGCTCGGGTACAGCTTCCGCCACGACGGAGAGCACTTCTCCACCACCCCACGGACGGGACGCATTTCCCAGCGGTCTGACCGCGCCGGTCATGAGCATCTGGTGGATTTCGCCATCGCAATTATCGACCAGATTACGGCCAATGCCGGCGCCGATTCTTCAGCCTTTCTGAGCACCTTTGCCCGACCTTTAGAGCTATCCCAACTAAGCGCACTGCCGACACAATTTGCGGTAGACACTGCACTCTTGCAGGAGAGCATTTTTGATGATGCCTCCGTACGATTCGTGAAGCCGAACGGCGCAGGCTATCGGGAGCTGGGACGCGTAGAGGTTGAGGCCATCATTCAGGATCTGACGCATGTTCTTACTGTTGAGCAGACGGGGGGGAAGGCGTTGCTGAAGCATCCTGTGACAGGAGATGAAGTTGGCGGAATCGCGCTGAACAAAACTCGAATCGCATTGAGGAGCCTGGATGTCCTTTCGATCTCGGACGTCTCAGTCGAGAGTACACAGTATGTACTGGGAACAGATGAAGACCGCCTACCGCTTAGACGCTTCATCGATCAGAACGACGCCTTCATTGTGTTGTTCGATCAACCTCAGTACGCCTATATCGACGGAAGCGTGTACCAGGACGACTCCCTCACGAGCGGAGGGGCTACTTTCTTGGGTTACCTATTCGCAAGTGAAGAGCTTGCTCGTGTCACGGATGAGAAGGGTACGTTCTCGGCAGCGCATACGACATTTGATGATACTTCGACCTTTGGGGCAATTCTTGGCCCGATTGCGGCGGAGGATGATGTCATCGTGTGTGACGACCTCAACGAAGAATGGGCTGACTTCATCGGATTCAGAACAGACCCAGCTTCCCCTCGGATCACCTTCTATCATGCCAAGCATGGGGCGCTTTCACTAGGTGCCAGCCCGTTCCATATTTCGGTTAGCCAGGCACTGAAAAACCTGGGAAACCTGGCGCTTCCAGAGCTGAAAATGGCAACGAAATTCGGGGTATGGGGCCGCTCTTACAACAACGACAGACAAAGAACTAGGATCCAGCGAGTCTGTAGAGGGACGATGCCCGCCGTCCAAGCCGCTGTTACTCAGTGCCGTAGTGCTCCGCATACCATGAAGCGGGTAGCGATTGTGACGTCATCGCTCAGCAAGGCTGCCGTAGCGGCAGAATTCGAGAGGATGAACGTCGGAGGACGGGTCGACCCCTATTTTGTCCAGCTCTATTGGCTCCTCTCGTCTTACTTTGCCGCCTGTGCTGAGGTGGGGGCTTTCGGTTGTGTGATTTGCCAAGACTGATCCCAGAGATACTCGAGGCAAGGTGGCCGTTGCCCTTTTTTAGCCGATGGGCGACCCAGTTTTTCACTTTGAAGGTGCTACTTCTTTTAGCCGTTGCGCAGCGAATGTGTGAGTTATTTCGATCACTGAAGTCCAGCGTTGATCATTACCGACCTTATAGCAGGTGCAGGGGCCGTGCAGCCTTTAAGGTGCCGTCGACGCCTCACTTAACACTAAGTTGAGTCGTTAGCGGTCATCGCAAACCCTATCGGCTATCTGTTCAATCTTGCTCAAGCTTGCCGTATCCTTGCCAAAATTACCATCAAGGCTGATGCACACTGCCTCAGCGGGTTGAGCACGATGAAAGACGAGACCGGCGAAATATTTACCCTCGACGACGTTGCGGCCTATCTGAAGGTCGGGAAGAGAACGATCTATCGATTAGCGGCAAGCAAAAAAATTCCGGCCTTTAAGGTCGGAGGGACATGGCGTTTCTCGCGCGCTGACATCGACATGTGGATCAAACAACAATCGATGGAAGGTTTGAGCGCTCACCAGTCAGACGACATCGCCAAGAATCCAGAAAAGTGAATTGTTCATGAAACACGAAAAAATAACCCTCTCCCAGCTCGAAGGTTTCCTCTTCAAAGCTGCCGACATCCTGCGCGGCAAGATGGACGCCAGCGAGTTCAAGGAATTCATCTTTGGCATGCTGTTCATCAAGCGCCTATCCGACGAGTTCGACCGCAAGCGCACGATGCTGCGCAATACCACCTACGCCCACCTGAAGGGGCAGCCCGAGCTGTTGGAGGAACTACTCAATGACAAGACCTCCTATGGCGACACCTTCTTTGTGCCGCTCCGCGCCCGCTGGCAAGAGAGTTGGATGGATGAAGAGGGCAACGAGGTGCCGCCGCTCAAGCACCTCAAGCACGACATCGGCAACATGCTCAACAAGGCAATTGCCGCCGTCGAAGACGAGAACGACGCCCTGGCCGGGGTTCTGAAAAACAACATCGACTTCAACGCTGTCAAAGGCAAGACCAAGATATCTGATCAGAAGTGGAAAGACCTGCTCGATCACTTCAACCAGCCCCAGTTCGTATTGGTCAACGACAACTTCGAGTTCCCCGACCTGCTTGGTGCTGCCTACGAATACCTGATCAAGTATTTCGCCGACAGCGCCGGTAAGAAAGGTGGTGAGTTCTATACGCCCGCCGAAGTAGTGCGCCTGCTTGTGCAGCTCACGAAGCCGGTGGCGGGCAATACCGTTTACGATCCCACCGCCGGCTCCGGCGGCTTTCTCATTCAGGCGCATCAGTATGTGGAAGAGCAGGGCCAAGACCCGAATGATCTCGCCCTCTACGGGCAGGACTCCAACGGCACTGTCTGGTCCATCTGCAACATGAACATGATCCTCCACAATATCACCCGTTTCACCATCGAAAACGGGGATACGCTGGAAGATCCGCAAATTCTTGAAAAGGGCCAGCCGCGCAAGTTCGACCGCGTGCTCGCAAACCCGCCGTTCTCGCAGAACTACAGCCGCGCCAGTATGACCTTCACCAGCCGCTTCCGTGAGTTCTGCCCGGAAACCGGCAAGAAGGCCGACCTCATGTTCGTTCAGCACATGAGCGCTAGCCTTAAGCCCGACGGCCACATGGCCACCGTTATGCCTCACGGTGTGCTGTTTCGGGGGGGCAAGGAAAAGCTCATCCGTGAGTTACTGATCGAAGATGATCATCTTGAAGCCATCATCAGCCTGCCGCCCGGCCTGTTCTACGGCACCGGAATCCCCGCCTGTGTGCTGGTGCTTAACAAAAGCAAGCCCGATGCGCTGCGCAATCAGGTGCTGTTTATCAATGCCGATCGCGAATACGCCGAGGGCAAGAACCAGAACAAGCTGCGTCCCGAAGACATCGAGAAGATTGACCACGTCTTCACCCACAAGCTGACCATCGATAAATACAGCCGTATGGTGGATAAGGAGGAGATCGTTAAACAGCACGACTACAACCTTAACATCCGTCGCTACGTGGATAACACTCCGGCCCCCGAGCCGGAAGACGTGCAGGCTCACCTCATTGGTGGCATCCCCAAGGGCGAGGTCGCCGCTAAAAAGTTCGAGTTCGACAAGTTCGGCGTGCAGCCCGATACCCTCCTGGAACCTCTGCGCTCGAGCTATCTGTCCTTCGGTCCTGCACTAGGCACCAAGTCCGCCATCAAAACGACACTGGAGGCAGACGAGAACCTGCAAGCCAGACTCGCCGAGCATCAAACCGCACTAGAGCAGTGGTGGCAGGTGGCACGGGACGACTTCGCCCAACTGAGGGAAGGACGCAAACTTCCCGACGTGCGTTGCGAGCTGCTCACCACGCTCAAGTACAAACTACAGCCCCTAGGTGTGCTGGACGAATTCAAGAGCGCCGGCGTATTCGTCAACTGGTGGCAGGCCATCCGCTACGACCTGAAGACCGTCGTATCCACCGGCTGGCACCACACATTGATCCCGGACAGCTACCTCATCGCCGAATACCTTCAGAGGGAAGCCGACGAGATCGAGGCGCTGGAGGGCAAAATCAACGAAGCCCAAGGCGAACTAGCCGAGGCCGTAGAAGCCGCCGCTGAAGACGTCAGCTATGAGCCGGAAGAGGCCGAAGGCGAAGAAGGCGACGCAAAACTTACCGCCACAGTCATCAAAAAATACCTGAAGTCCCTTATTGATGACTTCGCCGATGCCAGGACCGACTCCGCCAGAAAGGAGCGCAAGCATTACGGCGACCTGCGCGACGGTATCAGCGCCATCGAAAAACGCATCAAGGACCACAAGGATCGACTCAAGATCAAGCAGAGCGAGCTGGAGCAGAAGCTGCAGCTAAAACGTATCGGTGGAGAAGAACCAAAGGCTGAAACCAGGACGATTATCGCCCATGCCAAGGCCGCCATGCAGGGCCTGAACCCGGAAATAAAGGACCAGAATAAAAAACGCGTTGCCCTACAAAAGGACTTAGCTGCGCTTGAGAAGCGACTCGCCCGCATTGACGACCTCCTCGTGGCCATCGGCGGCCCGTTGAGCGAGACTGACGCCAAGCGCCTGATCTTGAAAAAATTACACGACCTCGCCAACACGGAATTGCTTCGATATCTAAATGCCGAGAAGCGGGAGCTGATCGCCATCGTCGAGAACCTGTGGGACAAGTACGCGGTGTCGAGTCAGACGCTGGAGGCGGAGCAGGAAAGTACGTTGAAGGCGCTCAACGGCTTCCTCATTAGCTTGGGGTATCTGGCATGACCAGCAATCTTCCTGACTCGTGGCAATGGAAGTCATTGCGCGAGGTGGCAACGATCAATTACGGGAAATCAGCTAGTGCCATTCTGTCGGATAAAGGAGAGATACCTGTTGTCGGTACTGGTGGAGTTGAAAGATATGGCAGCGACTATTTGTATGATGGCGCATCTATTATTCTCGGTCGGAAGGGGACTATCGATAAAGTGTCGTATATCGATGGTAGGTTTTGGCCAATTGATACGGCTTATTATTTAAATGCCTTCCAAGAGGGGGCTAGAGTAAGGTGGCTGTATTACTTCTTGCAGACTGTAGACCTTCGTTCGTTAAATGAGGCTACCGGCGTTCCAAGTTTGTCGCGTGAGCGTCTCTACAAACTTATGATTCCAACGCCTTGCCCTGAAGAGCAAGAAAAAATCGCTGAGATCCTTGCAACGCTCGACCTCGCCATCGAGCAAACCGAGGCGCTGATCGCCAAGCAACATCGCATCAAGGTTGGTCTGATGCAGGACCTGCTTACCAAAGGCATCGATGAACACGGTAACATTCGTTCCGAAACCACCCACGCTTTCAAGGACTCTCCGCTTGGACGGATTCCGGTGGAGTGGTCTGTGAGCTCGTTGGGGGCTGTAGCTAAGTTTCAATCAGGGTATGCATTTAAAAACCAAGAGCTCACTGAAACCGGTTTGCGAGTTGTCCGAATATCGAATCTTCATAAGGAGAATTTTCCATATTGGCACTACGATGGTTCGGCTAAGGAAACTTGGTTCGTGCATGAGGGCGATATTCTGTTTAGCTGGGCCGGAGTCGCTTCATCAATTGACTGCGTCCGTTACATTGGTCCTAGTGCGCTACTTAACCAGCATATATATAACTTGGTTATTCCCGATGAGGCGTTAAGAGCGTTCGTGTATTATTCGCTTCAAAGTTACCTTCCTAAACTTAGGACCGAAATTGAAGGGGGCGCAGGACAGCTTCATCTAACGAAAGGGAAGATCCAGTCCATTGTCATTCCTGAGCCGGGTAATGCGGAGCTGACGAAAATTATAGAAACGATGGAGAAGGAAGAGAGCATGCTTAGTGTCTACAAAAAGCAATTGAGCAAGGCAAAATCTCTCAAGAGTGGGCTAATGCATGATCTCTTGATCGGTACACGGCGTGTCATGCCATTCCTTGCACAAGCCGCCAAACAATAAAAGGATCTCCGCGTGGCCTACCTGGACAAGACCCCCGCCTATATTCGTCTCGACGAGCGCAACCACGTTGAAGAGCCATTTCTCCACCAGTTGGTTGGACTGGGCTGGGAAGTCATAGACCTGGAAATGAAGCAGGAACCGAAGCAGAGCTTCCGCGAAAGCTTTACCGAGGTGGTGCTTGGGTCGGTGCTGCGAGAGCAGTTGAAGGTAATCAACCCGTGGCTGGAGGAGGACCAGGTGGAGGAGGCGGCGAGGAGACTTACCGCCAGCTTCCCCGGTAGCAACCTGCTTGAAAACAACCGCCATGTGCTGAACCTGCTGCTGGAAAACACCAGCGTGGCTGAGAACCGCCAGACCGGCGAGAAAAGCCCCACGGTGCGCTACATCGACTTTGCGACGCGGACCAATAACCGCTTTATCGCAATCTGCCAGTTCAAGGTGCGCATTCTTGGCACCGAGCACCACATCGTGCCGGATATCATATTGTTCCTGAATGGCCTGCCAGTGGTGGTGATCGAGTGCAAGTCTCCCAAGGTGAAGGAGCCGATTCCTGAAGCCATCGACCAGATGCTGCGGTACAGCGAGCAGCGCGGCGCAAAGGGTGAGGGCAGCGCGCCACTGTTTTACTTCAATCAGTTCGTGGTGGCCACATGCCGCAACCAAGCCAAGTTCGGCACCATCACCACCCACATTGAAAAACACTTCTACCGTTGGTCCGACCCGTGGCCGCGCACAGTGGAGGATCTCGCCCACGGCGGTAGCAGTCCTAACGACCAGCAGCGCCTAGTGGCGGGGATGCTAGATCGGCAGAACTTGCTGGACATCATCCGCACCTTCACCATTTTCTCGGAGTCGGAAAAAGGGGAGCTGATCAAGGTTGTCGGGCGTTACCAGCAGTTCCGTGCCGTGAAGCTGGCGGTGCAGCGGCTGTTGAGTGGCAAGACCCCTAGGGCGCGCAGTGGCATTGTCTGGCACACCCAGGGTTCCGGCAAGTCGCTGACCATGATGTTTATGGTGCGCGAGATGTACCGACACTCGCAGCTCTCAAAATGGAAGGTAGTGTTCGTTACCGATCGCACACAACTTGAGCAGCAACTCGGAGAGACTGGTGGCAGTATCGGCTTTACCGTAAAGGTGGCAGACAGCATCGCCAAACTGAAGGAGCTGCTGCGTAGCGACTCCTCTGACTTGGTGATGGCGATGATCCACAAGTTCCGCGAGACGGAATTGTCGGAAACCTTCCCGGAGTTGAACAGCAGCACGAACATCCTGGTGATGACCGATGAGGCGCACCGCTCGCAATACTCTTTGCTCGGTGCGAATCTGGACAGGGCTATCCCCAACTCAGCGCGCATTGGCTACACCGGCACCCCCATCGACAAGACCGAAACGGTGTTCGGCGACTATATCGACAAGTACACCATGCGCCAGGCCATTGAGGACGGCGTGACGCTGGAGATCGTCTACGAAGGCCGCACCCACAACGCTGAGTTGGCGGACCAGGCTGGCATGGACAGCGTATTCGCCGACGTATTCAGTGAGTACAACTTGGAGCAGCGGCTGGAGATCCTTGGTTACGGCTCCCGCGACGCCTATTTGGAAGCTAAGTCCACTATCGCGGCCAAGGCCACGGATATGGTGACGCACTTTCTGGAGCACGTGTTTCCCAACGGTTTCAAGGCCCAGGTAGTGGCCACTTCGCGTGAGGCGGCGGTGCGCTACAAGGATGCGTTGGATGCGGCTTTGGCGGCAGCCATTGAGAAGTTGGAGCAGGCCAATCCGCTCAATCTCGACCTAGAACGGTTGAAAAAGCTCAAGACCGATGTGGTGATCTCAGGTAGCCATAATGACCTGCCCCACATCAAGGCCTACACCGACAGCGCCCGCCATCAGCGCACCATCAAGAGCTTCAAGTTGCCCTTCGATGGCAGCGACGAAGGCGTGACCGGCGAGATCGGCATCGTGATCGTCAACAACATGCTGCTGACCGGCTTCGATGCGCCTATCGAGCAGGTGATGTATCTGGATAAAGTGATTGTTGCCCACAACCTGCTGCAAGCCATCGCCCGCGTGAACCGGGTAAGCGGAGCGGCCAAGGAGAAGGGGTTTATTGTAGATTACGTAGGCATCGGCCACCATCTCAAGAAGGCCATCGACAACTATGAGGAACGCGAGCAGAAGGAGGTGCTTGACTGCTTGAGCTTCCCCGAGGACGAACTGCGCGCTCTGCAGGCCGACTACAAAGCCATCATGGAACTGCTGGAAAAGTACGGCCTGACCGACTTCAGCGACCTTGATGCCTTCTTTGACCTGTTCTACGACGAGGATGTGCGCTTTGAGTTCATGCTGGCCTACAAGAAGCTGACCCGCAGCCTCGACTTAGTTTTCCCTGCCAAAGAGGCGCTGGGGTACCTGAAAACCTACAACGCGCTTACCGAGGTCAATGTGCTGGCTGGCCGCCACCTGAACGACCAGCGCCTGAGTATGAAAGGCATTCCGCCCAAATTGCGGGCGATCACTGATGAATATCTGGCTTCGAAGGGCATTGATCAGAAGGTAAAACCGATTTCGATCCTTGATGAGGACTTCGAGAGCCAGGTTGGCAAGCGTAAGCGCGTCAAAACCAAGGCCGCGGAGGTGGAGCACGCCATCCGTCACCATCTGGACATAGAGCTTGACGACGACCCGGAGCTACAGGCTTCTTTTTCCGTCGCTCTTGCGGAGATCTTGCAAGAATTCGCCAACAATTGGCAGACGATCTATGAAGAACTGGAGAAACTGCGCAAACGTATCATCGAAGCTGCCAACGAACCGACCTACGGTTTGCACAAGAAAAAGCAGATGCCATTCTTTCGTATGCTTCAGGCCGAGCTGGGTAATGCCATGGAGCAACACCCCAGCTACGCAGGAAAACCGGATGAGCGTATTGCCGTGCTGATCGACCTGACGCAACAGATCTACTTGGTGGTTGAGCGTGAGTTGAAACTGGCAAGCTTCTGGGAAAGTGTGCCGGCGCGTAACAAGCTGAAGGCGGAGATTCAGCATATTCTACTATCGGAGTCCTTTGCTTCGTTGCCAAGTGTAGCCCCCCTTCGTAACCAGATCATTTCGCGAGTGATGGAAATCGCCGAGAAGAACAACGATCGGATTCTGTACGCGAGTTGATATGGAATTGACCTATAAAGTTGTTTACTCGAAGCGCAAGAGTCTAACCATCTCGGTCGAGCGTGACCGCTCTATTGTGGTGAAGGCGCCGGAAGGCACAGCGCCAGAGAAAATTCATCGGATCGTGGAATCGCGCAAGCTGTGGCTCTACGAAAAGACCCGCCATGAGCAGAAATACAGCCCGCTGCCGCATCCGCCGGGAAAGGAGCTGGTGGCCGGAGAATCCATGCCTTACCTGGGGCGGCATTACCGCATTGAGCTGGTGGCAGGAGATGGGGGCATCCGCTTTGAGCAGAAGTTTCTGGTGCCGCAGGCGCTGACGGGCAAGTCAGTGGCATTTCGCAACTGGTTCGTGGCGCGCGCCGAGGAGAAAATACTGCCGCGCGTCAAGATGTACGCTAACAACCTCGGTGTCACTTACAAGGAAGCCAAAATCGGGGATGGCAAATACCGCTGGGGATCATGCACACCGAATGACAACGTGATCTTCAACTGGCGCTTGATCAAAGCACCTATGTTCGTGATCGACTATATAGTCGTACACGAGTTGGCCCACCTTATCGAACCTAACCACACGCCCCGTTTCTGGAACATTGTAAATGCACAGGCGCCAACAATGGAGAAAGCCAAGGCGTGGCTACAGAAGCATGGCGCACTTCTGGAGCAGGATATTTGATAGTGCCGCGGCGGTCGGTGGGTTGGCCACTTGCTTATGATCTTTCCCTACTCGCTTCCAGATCAATACGGCAGTGAGTTGGTAGTAGTGCCGGGTGGCATCTGAGTGATTTTTAAGATGTTGAGTCAAAAACCAGCGAAGGTGCTTGAGCTGCCATGTCCAGGGATTGTCTCGTTGCCATCGCTGTTGGATGGCTGCTTGCATGATTCGGGCTTGCCGTAGGTGTCGTTGCTGCGTGGCCTTCGAGCCATTCAGTACGCCGCTCAGGAACAGTGCTATATCGAAGGGCTTGGTCACGCTCGACCTCCAATGTAAGCCGAAACCACATCGATCCGGTTATGCCCGAGTTCAACGCTGATCTGTTGTCGCGCCTGCTGATCAAGGTTGCGGTCAATGCGATAGCAGTGACCACCATTGACCGGTGCGGCGTGTCCAGTGAGCTGCTCGTAACGCTCGCAGGCGTAGGCTGCTCGCAGTTCATGAAAGCCCTTCAGCTCTTGTTCATGCAGCACTTCGCGGGCGGGGAGTACGGTCTGTTGCAGGAACGCAGCGTAGCTTTCGTCGCGGGCCAGCAAGTTGCGGCTGCCGGTCGGCGACGCATGACGAGCCAACTGCAGCGCCGCCTTCACCTCTTCATTCGCCACGACCCATCGCGGCGCTGACGCGCCTGAGCGGCCGCCTTTGGTGCCGTCCTGGATGTTGATGCGGCCGAGGCGCTCGGCTTCGCGTTGCAAGCGTGGCAGGTCAGCCAGGATCGCCTCGCGCAGGCGCATACCGGTTTCTCGAGCCAAACAGACAATCGCCGCCACCCGCTCATGTTGCCGTTCGCCAAGCACCTCAAGCACTCGCCGCACCTGTTGGCGGTCTTGGCCATCCGGCGCGCGGGTGCGTACGCTCGAGCGCTGCAGTCCTAACGCCTGGCTCGGACTGGCGATCCTCACGTCCTGATCACCGCGCAACGCAGCGAGGGTGCGGTTGACGCTGCTCAGGCGGTTCTGCGCGGTAGCGATGCAGAGTTCACCTTGCTGGATCTGCTGGCGCAGGTAAGCGGCGTAGTCTTGCAGCGTCCGTCGATCGATCTGACGTGCATCGTTGTAACCGGGGCCGCCCTCGGACCGACACCAACGCACGAACGCTTGCCAGCGATCGCTATGCGCTTTGACCGTGGCGAAGTGGCCACCGGCAAACAAATCCTTTAGCGCTTGCGGGCCGGCATAACTTAGCTGGCGGCCGTAGCCAAAGTTGCGACCATCACGCCGACCGACCAGAGCCATCGTCATCACCGTTTTCGGTTGTTTGCAGAAAGAGCAGCAGGGCTTTCCAGTGAGGGCTGAGCCTGTCCACCTGCTGCCAGTGTGTCGGACGGATCAGGAGGGTGTTCTCGTGGTGTTGCAGCAGTGCCCCATCCTCACGCAGTTGCTCGATCAGCAGGGCGAGGTTGGCAGGGTCTAGATGTGGTGTGGCGACAGCGGCGACAGTGGCGACAACCCGCGTCGCTTCTGGCCTAGCGCGTGGCGACAGGGTGGCGACAGAGGCGGCGACACGCCGCGATTCTGGCTGTGGTTGATGTTGCGCCTGGTAGCGGCGCACCGCGTCATTGAGGCGGAACATGGCGGACCTCGAAGGTTCTTCCATCGCGACTGCTCAACCAGAGATGAGTGATCAGTACGACCAATAAAGAGGCGGTATGGTCAGCGCTCTTGCGGGCAAAACGAGGGCCGTTGCGATTGATGTCTCGGATGCTGAAGTGGGTCCAGCCTTTCTGTACCAGCCAGCGCAGCAGCCGATCCGCCTCTTCGTATCGCCTATTGACTGGCTCCTGTTCGGTCAGGCGCTGAATCTCGGCCAGGTAGTAATCCATCAACGTGGAGGCGCGCTGGATGTGTGCTTCGTCCAACGCACTGGCCTCTTCAACCATGGCCAGCACGCCCGCGATACGCAGTACGTTCGCCGCCGCCTTGCTCGCGACAGGCTGGACGCCGGCCAGCTCGCCGAACTCGCCAGACTGGCACTCGATGGTGTCGTGAATATCAATCCAGGCCCGGCGGGCACGGGACGTCAGCTCCAGCGCGGCAGGATTGAGTGAGCCATCCTTGTGGAGTGACCAGGGCTTTTGCAGTAGGGCGGTGATTCGCTGTTGGTAGCGCTGGACTTTGGCATCTCGGGTCAGGTCGATTGCCTTGTAGAGACGCTGGCCGGCCAGGCGCTCGGGCCAACTGATCAGGCAACGGCCGAGGATGCCTTGGCCATTGATCACCGGGTCTTTGAACAGCTGGTTGGCGAGGTAGGGTTGCAGCATCAGATGCAGGCTGAGGCGGCGGTCATAGGCACGCAGGCTTTCCCCAGCCATGGAGCGCGCCCGGTCGATGGGACTGCCATCCCACAGTGTCGACAAGGTGGTGATTGCCTTGAGCAGATTCTCTTTGCTCATGGTGCTGCTGCCCAAGAACTGGCCACCTTCATCATTGAACAAGCCCATGCTGGGCAAACCATGGCACAGACTTTTGACCAGGGCCTCGATAGTGGGCTCGGCAATGATCAGTCTCGGCGGTACCGGCTCGGATACTTCGCCGCCTTCCGCCTCCGAGGGTTTCTTTGAGGTTTTGGGTTTGGTCATGATGCTGGTAGCGGCGCGATAGGTTTTGAGCTTTTCCGCATACAGGGTCCACTGCTGTCGTTCCCAGTCGCGCGCCGCCTTCAGTGCCAGGTGATCCACCGCGCTTTTTCGATCACCCGAGGACGCCACCGTCAGTAGGTAGAGGGACAGCGGATAGGTTCGGCCATCGAGTTGGACATTGGCATGACCCTGGCTCACCAAGGCCGTGGTAGCCAGCACCGATTGCGCGGCCATGGCGCAGGGCACGCCGATCACTTCGGCCAGTCGTTCGACCGCAGGGCCTAACAGATCCCCGAGTGCTTCGACCGGGTAGGACAGTGGCGCCTGCTGGTATTCCAGCAATGGTTGTGGTGGCTCGAACGCTTCGCACAGTTGCATCGCTATTCTCCTGAGATTATCGACTTCGTCCTCACTCATCCCGCCACGGTTGTTGAGTGTTATCAGGGATCAAGGCCCCTGCGACCTGTGTGAGGTTTGTCCACTCGCGCGGGACTGACGGCTCCTTACGACCGGGAGCTTGGGCATCTCATGATCTGGCCTCCTGAACACTTCCGAAGAGGTGGGCGGGTGGAGGCTGCACTGGCTGACAAGACCAATGCCGCGAGATCCTGAGTCGGGTGAAGGCAGTGATGCAATGACCGGGGCATGCCTGACTGTCAGTCAGGTGCAGTCCATTCCTTGGGCTGCGGCACCATCATCGGCATCGCTGTGGCGAGTGAGCATTCGGTGTTTGTCACGCCGATTGTCACGAGGGGGAAAGCGGAAAAGGCCCATGCGAGCAGGGCTGCAGCAGTGGTAGGAGCGCCCGTCTCTTTAGGGGGCAAAGAGACGGGCAAAAGGTTGGCGCAAGAAATGGCCAAGCGGATAAATTGCTGCAGAGCAGCCAGGAGGGGCATGAGTTGCCGCAGTGGGCATTCTTGAAGAAGTGGCATCCATCACATCGTTGTGACCGTGCGAGCCGCCGGATGCTAATCGCACTTGGGGAGAACCACCACGGTGTGGCGTAGCCTCAAAGGTTCTGGCTACCTGGGTGCTGTCGAGGACAGCGCTTGTAAGGCTCTGGTGTAACGCTCGCTCTGCTCGCGGTCAACCGTATTTTGGGGACCACTGTTGCGCCAATCGGTAGCGCTGGAAGACCTTGGAGGCCGGTGGTTTTCCGTGGCCGGGTGGTCGTTCGTCGGTTTTTAATATGAGCCCATGCGAGTGGGAATGCGGAGCCTTCCCGCTCGCGTGGGCTTGGCCGAGAAAGCCCCAAGAGAGAGGCTTACAGCGGCGACGGTCGCCACTTCTGTCGCCATGCTGCAGACCAGGTATTACGCGGGTTGTCGCCGGTGTCGCCGTTGTCGCCAAATCAACCATCACTCCATCTGGGGAGTCATTTTCGGTTACCGGCGGCGCCCGGTGAGCGCTCACCGTATCGGCACGACATTGCAGCTCCTGGTGTCATTGATGGCAGCTGTCGACAGACTGCCCGTTGCTGCTTTTTGGATGTGCTCACTACACCAAACCATCATCGGACGCCGACGTTCAATCAATGTAGTCGGCTCGGCTGTAAGCGCTTCGGACTTCGTCCTTGTCGACATGCGCCAGTGCGACCTCGATCAGCTCCGAATCCCACCCATGCTCATTCAGGATGGTGCTGGCCATGGAGCGTATGTCGAGGCTGAACAACCGGCCTCGAAGCCCATGCGTTTCACGGCCATGTTGGCGGTCTGGCTATTGCTGCTCTGGCGATCTACGAGTGGACAGTTGTCAGTCTAATACCGGTAGCTCAAGTCCGGAGGTAATTTCCCTTTGCGTGCCCTTGAAAACTGCAGTAAACGGAGCACTGCCCGGAACCAAAAGCTGGCGTGACTTCAGGCAAAAGGGTAGTACCCACAGCCGCAGACCGTCTACCTTGGGGAACTCGAATACTGAGAGCGGCAGGTCGAATGCGGCCGTCTTAGGGTAAATCAGCACCACATCCCCCGTTCCATTCAGATAGCTCTGTCCGTAGGCCTGTAATTGGTAGAAATCGCCTTGCGCGAGGCCGTATTTGTTCGTGCCATTCGCCTTCAGCCCATCCAAAAGTTTCCATTTTGTGTCGAGAACCAGCAGATCCTTGTTGGTATCCCGAATCAACAGGTCTGGCTTTAGGCAAAACCAGTTCTGCTCTCGATGACGAACCAGGTGATGACTGCGTGCTTGGGTTTTCAAGACAAGCGGTCGCGCCAGTTGTTTCGCGAGATGCTTGGAGACGAACGCTTCGAACACTGCCTCCATTGGAAACAGGAGTGATGGAGCATTGTGACCGCCGTCGCCAGTCAAGGGCGACTGCTCCTCTAGAATCAATCTCGCCCAAGCCAGCGCATCGCTGTAGTAGCCCATGCCCCGGTCAAGCCGTACCCGCTGGAAATCGATCCGTGGCTGCATTGACATCGGGACCTCTGCAAACACGAACTCCAACTCACAGGCCAATTGCTGATGAGTCTGAGACGCCGACAGCATTAGTACTCGTCGCAATGCGGTGTGCAGCAAGCGGTTTTCCGGGCGATCGATCGAAAACTCGTCGTGCTCTGTGAAGAAACGGTCTGCCCGATATAGGTTTTGCCGCAGATGCGATGCCATCATCAGCTTGCCGCGAAGTGCAAACAGGTTGTCCTGCCGACAGGAATAGTTGCTGCGCAACCCTCGTTTGACGATGTGCTCAACCACGCGCAGAAACTCGGCAATAAAAACTTCCAGCAAGGGCATTCGTGTCGCCGAGAGCTTGGCGCTGTCGGTTTGAACGTGGCGGAAGCCTTGAAGACAGCAGAGCATCTCAATTAGAAGCTGACGCGCCTCCATCGCGCCTCCGCCTATCGCTTTGCCGACCTTGGGTAGCACCTCAATCTGGTAACCGTCCGGTGCGCGGATTACTCCGACAAAACTGGTGACCTGAACGACACGATACCCACGCCGCTGAGTCAGACGTAGCCATTGCGCACCACTTTCGTTGGCTGCCCGCAGGCACTGGCGTTCGAGCCATCCGTAGACCTTGTCCGGGACCGTGTGCAAACCCTCGGAATGCACATCACTCGACGTCGCAGCTGTTAGCACGTCAAATTCGTAGATCGAGATGCCGCTCACGCGCTCCTCACCATTCAAGTCGACAACGTCAGGTAGATGCCGATGTAGGCATCCGGATTTGAGAACGCAGCCTCCTGCACGGCGTAGTGGCGCTTAGTGGAGTAGCTGTCCATGCCATGGTCGCTGCCGAACAGACGAGCCAAATCGTCCTCCTGATCTTGCCCCTCTACAACAAAACTTGCGGCGGGGGATTTCTGGTTGTCCGCCAATACAAGACGGATCTTTTGCCAGTCTTCAAAAAAGTACTCTTCGAGCAGGGGCAAAATGCGAGTACTGAACACCTGTTGCAATGCTACAAATCGTTCATCCCCATCAGGAACCTGCGCTAATGGTGTGAAGTATGCGTGGCCGATACAATGATCGCGGTCGTAGAGCATCTCAATGCGCTGGTTTATGGCATCAAGCATGCGAGGCACATCTACCAGCTGCTCGCCCATACTGACCCGCAGGCCTGCGAGCGGTGCACCCGGCTCATCGCGAGCGTCCGGCATCACCGGCACAAATTCGAATCTACGGCGCAGCGCGGTATCCAGCAATGCAAGCGATCGGTCTGCCGTGTTCATTGTGCCGATAATGTCGATGTTGGCTGGCACCGAAAAACTTTCGCCGGAATACGGCAACGTCACCGAAATGGCGTTTACAGCTCCTTCGCGCTTATCAGCTTCAATCAGGGTGATCAACTCGCCGAAGATCTTGCTGATGTTGCCTCGGTTGATCTCATCGATCACCATCGCGAATTGCTGATCCGGTGCCAATCGTGCCTTCCGGCACAGATCCTTGAAAGCCCCCGCGCGGATCTCGTAATGGATTTCACCGGTCTCTGTATCGCCGTCGAGAACCGGTCGGAGCCCCTCGACGAATTCCTCGTAACCATAGGATTGGTGAAAGGTAACGAAACTGTAGCGTTTGATGTATTCGGCTGAGGGTGGGCCGGCATCGTACTCATCCACGAGCTTTTTCAGGTCGGCGGCTGCGTCTTCCCAGTCCCCTGCAAGTATCCAGGACGAATCCGGTAGCTTGTCAAATACAGCCGGTGCCATCCGTTTGCTCATCTTGACAGTTTCAGATGATTCAATCGTGTGGTACTGAAGGGCACCCCAAACGGTGTTTCGTACATTCTTGTTCGCACTCTTGGCGACGGCAATAGCTTTCATAAAAGGGTGGTTGAGCAGTGTGTCGACGCTCGCTTTCCCGCCCAGCTGGTAGAGAGCCGCTGCAGCTGCTTCCCACCAGGTGAGGCCCACTGCCTTCTCGCCCACAAATTGATTTTGCCACTCTTCCTTGGATACGGAGATCATGGCCTGCTCATACTCTCGCTTAAGCAGCTTTGACAACTCGTAGGTCTTCCCCGTGCCGGGAGGGCCGTAGTAGATACGGTTGATGGGAAATCTCGCTGCATCAGAGTCGGCTGTTTCGTCTTCGTCGGCATCATCACCTTGCTCCACTGGATCATCCCGAAGTTGATCCGGCCACAGTCCCGGCCTCTCAGTATCAAGCACCAGCCAGTCGTCGAGTGATTCACGCTCAGCAGAAAGGGCTCCTTCGATCTTCGAGACTAATTCCTCAGTCAGCGGTTCGCGGTTGAGCTTGGTTAACGCACCCATCTCCCGCATCCATGAGAGCTTCCGCGTCCGTGTGCCCCGAATCACGCCAAGCACACCAACCGCGCGCTCGCTTCCGGGATTCTTGCGGCCAAACCGCACTTGGACGCCCTTGTTCATGTGCCACCAGTCCAGACCTGCCGTATGGACAGCCCGCGCCAATCGACAGAACAGCGCTTTGTCAGGTGGTGACCACGAGGCACGGAAAGTCTGGAATGCGGGTTTACTGTCGAAGTGCTTGAGCAGGTCCTCGTCGCTCAGTGTCTTACCGAGGTTCAATTTGGTAACCACTTCGTCGTAGCGCAGCTTGAAGCTACGGATCGCTTCGATACTCCACGAAACGAGCTGGTCCAGTGATTTCTCCAGACCATCGCCTGTAGGCATTTTGGTGACAAAGGGGGATGAGTTGTTATAGGTGCCGCGCAACGCTAGATAGGCTTTTCGCAGCGCACCGGACTCATCTAGTCCCACGGTATCGATCTTGACCACGAAGCCGTCATCGGCATCGATGCCTACGGTGTAGGCCAACTCCTTCGGCGCCTCGGACGAGGGGTAGATTTTTGCCCAGTTGTAGCCAGCGAAATTATTACCTTGGTTGGTAGGGCGCTTGCGAATCTCCACGCGGCCCATTGGAAACAACTCAGTCTTTAGCTTTTTCGCCCACGTTTCTGTTACCTCGTAGGCCTTCTTCAAATCATCGTAGGCCTGGTTTTGTTCAGGGTTTGATTCGTCACGCTTTTGCCCTATCCACTTGTTCAGCAACTCGAAGTGTTCGGTGGTGAAATAGTCAGACATGGTTCTCAGATCCCTTCGACATCAATTCCGTGTTAAGCCAGCCAAGTCTTTCGCTGCGCGAATTCATGTGTGGCGCGCTCTACGCGTAAACAGAACGCGGGAGTATGGTACGGCTCGCGCAGTTGAGCTACCTCCTGAACTACCTCGAATTGAGCAGTACGTGTCGGTATTAGGATTGCCTTCCTGTGGAGGTACAGTTAGTCGCCCTTGGTACATGTGCCCAACGATAATCCAGGTCCTACACCTTCACGCCCCACTGGCCGCATCTCCATCCGCATTTGGCAGTCGGCCACTTGGCTCGATATCTAGGTCTTCGCACGTGAGCTGTACCAGCGGATGAAGCGCGCGCGGTGGGTAGGAGCGCCAGCTGTACCCGAAAGGTAGTTTATTGGCAGTGAGTGCTCAGTGTATCGGCACGACATTGCAGTTCCTGGTGTCATTGATGGCAGCTGCGGACAGACTGCCTGTTGCTGCTTTTTGGATATGCTCGCTCCACCAAGCCATCATCGGACGCCGGCGTTCGATGTAATCCGCCCGGTTGTAGGCACTACGGACTTCATCCTTGTCGACATGCGCCAGCGCAACTTCGATCAGCTCCGGATCCCACCCATGCTCGTTCAGGATGGTGCTGGCCATGGAGCGCATGCCGTGGCTGACCAAGCGGTCCTGGAAGCCCATGCGTTTCAACGCCATGTTGGCGGTCTGGCTGTTGGCGTGGGTGCGCGGGTTTCTATCTGCCGGGAACACGTATTCCCTGTGGCCGCTGTGGAGCTTGAGCGTCTCCAGTAACGCGAGTGCCTGTTCGGTCAGTGGGACGGTGTGCGAACGACGCTTTTTCATGCGCTCCGGAGGGATGGTCCAGATGCGTTTGTCGAAGTCAATGTCTGCCCATCGAGTGGTAGCCGCTTCGGCAGGGCGAGTCATGGTGTGCAGTTGCCATTCGATCAGGCAGCGGGTGATCCGCTTGATGCTGGCGTTTGCGATTTCGATCATGAGCTCGGAAAGCTCATCGGGTCGTAGCGCGGCCATGTTCTGTTTCTTGGGTTTCTTGAATACTGCGCGAATGCCACTGAGGGGGTTCGCAAAGATCAGTCCTGAATTGACCCCATAGGTCATGATTTCGTTGAGCCGTTGGCTCAATCGCTTCACTGTCTCGAGGCTGCCTTTGGCCTCGATTGGGCGAAGCAGTTCGATGACC
This sequence comes from Pseudomonas sp. Pseusp10, assembly GCF_059492225.1. Classification (NCBI taxonomy): domain Bacteria; kingdom Pseudomonadati; phylum Pseudomonadota; class Gammaproteobacteria; order Pseudomonadales; family Pseudomonadaceae; genus Pseudomonas; species Pseudomonas sp. Pseusp10. The sequence continues at coordinate 1,409,645 of NZ_CP168528.1, forward strand.
ATTGGTGCGCTGATTTTTGAAAGCGGAGTTGTTTTCAGGTCTGGAAATAAATGCAGCGTGAGCGACCGCCAAATGTCCTCGGCGTAGGCCGGCGTGACCGAGTCTTTCTTAAGCTCGAACCAGGCGGTGGCCACGTTCTCGAAGGTGTGTTCCGTTTCTGCGCGCTTGGCCTCACTCAGCGTATCGCGCTGCACCTTCGGATCGATGCCTTGGGCGAGCAGCTCGCGTGCTTCGACCGCCATCTTTCGGGCGTTCGCCAGTGACAGTTCGGGGTAGGTGCCCAAGCCCATGTTGATACGGTTCTTGGTCACCGGTTCACGGTAATTGAAATTCCACAGCAGAGAGCCATTGCTGCGTACACGGAGCTGTAAACCGTCACCGTCGGTGAGGACATAATCCTTGGACGCGGGTTTGACTCCCTTGAGCTGCCGATCGGAGAGGCGGAGGGTTTGAGCAGGCATGAGATTTTCCTCAGGCTCTGATTTGGTATTCCAAAGATTAGCACCGGATGGCCTGGAATACCGTTTGGAATACCCGAATGGCTGGAACTCAAAAAATCTCAAAAGACCGCAAAAGCGCTGGAAGCCGCGTGTTTACTGGATTTCAGGCACAAAAAAAGACGTCCGTGGACGTCTTTAGATGATGAAGTGGTGGAGCCGGGGGGATTTGAACCCCCGTCCGCCAGTACTCCGCTGTCGGTACTACATGCGTAGCCGTGTCTATTAAGTTAACCCTCAGCGACCCGACGGGCAGGGTGCTTTGGGCGAGTTGTGTAAGTTTTAGCCGCTTCGTCCACAACGTACTGCACGGCGATTCTGTTCTATATGACAATCACTTTGGGTTTACAGACATCCCCTGATGATTGCTGGACCCGAAGGTACCAGGAGGGAAGGGCTAAGGCTGCTTACGCAGCGAGAGCGTATTCCCCGTAGGTTTCGTCATTGGCAACTATAGGAAGTTGCAACAGTGGATTTACGAGTTCTGTTACCAACTCGGCATGCACCTAAAGTTTCGCAACCGGCGTCGAATCCTAAACGGCCCCGAGCCTGATGCTCTTTGAATCAAGTGAGCAACAAGCCTGTACAGTGTACGTCAACGTGACTCAGAAGGCCAACCCGAAGGTTGGCCACCATAAATTATGGGTTGGGCTCGTTGCTCTGTTTGTCAGCGAGTGCCAATGCCTGGATGGCCTCGGTGACGCATTTCTTGTCGTCTCCGGAGGCTTGTGAGGCTTCGGCGCTGGACATCAGTCTTTTGATCTCCATTGTGGTGTTTCCGGAGGTCGCCGGCAGCGCATTCACTTTGCCTTTGAGCTCTTGCAGCTTGCTCGTACAGAGGTTGTTATCCGCAGCAAACACAGGAGAGGCCAGCATTGCAGCGCAAATGAACAGGCCAGCGAGTGCGGTACGTTTCATGGATATCTCCTGGATCGGATGGTCTCGGTGCTGACGTATGAGCGGGCGGCCAGGCCGAGCCCGAAAAACAGCCACGATTGATGGGGCCTATCTAAAAGACTACGACGCAACGCAAGAATTCGGTTTTTTCAGAAAACGTGTCGAGCTTTTTCCAGAGATGCGCACGGTTACACATTTCCAAACCCCGGATGCAACAAAACCCGCAACTGGCGGGTTTTGGTTTGCTGCGTATCGGACGCAGCCGGGCTTTGAACTCCCGGCTGCCAGTACTCCGTTGTTGTTGATGCAAGGCCCAAAAGGCCAACCCGAAGGCTGGCCCTGAGCTGAGAGTTACTTCCCGCCTTTGCTCGCGTTCTTGAGGTCCTGGATGGTTTGGTTGGTCTCGGCGACGCAATCATCAATACCTTTTTTGGTGCCTTTTGCATGGTCGGTTTGGGCTTTCTCGACAGAGTCCGCTACTTGCTCAGCCATTTCGGGAGGAATCTGTGCCTTTGCGTTTTCGATGGTTTGCAGATTGACCGCGCATAGATCTTTTTCGGCGGCAAACGAGGGGGAGGCCAGCATTGAGGCAGTAACGAACAGACCAAACAGTACAGAACGTTTCATGAGTATCTCCTTGAACTGAGTGGCCAGGCATCGCTGACCATCAGGACGGGCTGCCGAGTATTGGAAAGGTCCCACGTTTGCAGGACTTGATCTGTGGACTGCGGCGGCACGTCAGGGTTCTGTTTATTGCTGTAATGCTGTCGGTTCTGGCAGGAAGCACTAAAAAAGGCGCATGAATGCGCCTTTCGTGAGGTTCTGCTCAGGTCGCCCTAGCCTGGGTAACGCGGTCCACGAGATAGACTAGTCCGTGGTAGTCAATGCCGCCATGTTGCGTCAGACCGATCTCACAGGTGCGGCTGGTGGAAATGCCTTCGCTGCATTGTTGCACCGCGTCCTTGAGCGTGCGCAGCGAATGGGCGTTCAACTCCGGCGTGGTGAAGCCCTTGTCACCGGCAAACCCGCAACAGTGAATGCCTTCAGGAATGACCACGTTTTTGCTGCATTTGCGCGCCAGATCGATCAACGCCTGACTTTCGCCAAGGTGCTGAGTGCTGCAAGTGACGTGTACCGCAATCGGCGCTTCCTGCGGTGTGAAGTCGAGGCGATCCACCAAGTGCGTGCGGATGAAACGCACCGGGTCGTAGAGGTCCAGTCGAACTTCGCCAAGGTCTTGAGTGAGCCGTAACGTACACGGGCTGGTGTCGCAGTAAATCGGGTCGAGCCCGCCGCGACTGGCGTGCAGCAAGGCGCCGATCAGTTCCTGGCGTTTATGTTCGGCTTGTTCGGCGTAGCCTTTGGAGGCGAATGGCTGGCCGCAGCAGAGGTTGTCCAGATTGTCCGGGAAGACCACCTGGTAACCGGCCTTCTCCAGCAGCCCGCGGGTTTTGTCGTACAACGACACCTGCTCTTTATCCCCCGCCGCTGGCCCCATAACCCGCGACACACAAGCCGCCAGGTACACCACCCGAGGGCGTTCGTCCGACACGGCGGGACTGAAGCGGATGGCTTTTTCCGGCTGCGGCATGGCGTTGGTCCATTGCGGGACCTGACCTTTGGACAGCTTCGTCAGCGCCGTCGAGAGTTTTGCCAGGCGTGGCGCGCCGAACAACATCCGTGCGCCATTGGCGACGTGCAGGGTGAACCGCGCCCCTTGTAGCGCCGTGGCGAAATTTCCTTCTAGCCAGTTAGCGGTTTTCGTATGGGTTGCCGTGCGGCTACGGAGTTTTTTCACCAGCTCGCCGGTGTTGATGCCGACCGGGCAACGTTGCGCGCACAGGCCGGTGGCGGCGCAGGTATCGATGCCCTGATATTCGTACGCGGATTCGAGTTCGGTGGTATCGATGCCGGCGCGTTTTCGCGCCTGAATGTCGCGCCAGATCACGATGCGTTGGCGTGGACTCAGGGTCAGTCCCTTCGACGGGCAGACGGGTTCGCAGAAGCCGCACTCGATGCACTTGTCCACAATCTCGTCGGCGGCCGGCAAGGGCTTGAGGTGCTTGAGGTGGATCTGCGGATCTTCGCTGAGCACCACGTCCGGATTGAGAATGCCGTTGGGATCGAGCAGACGCTTGAGCTGCCACATCAACTGGTAGGCATCGCTGCCCCATTCCAGCTCGACGAACGGCGCCATGTTGCGCCCGGTGCCGTGTTCGGCCTTCAGTGAACCGCCAAATTCCACCGCCACCAGTTGCGCCACGTCGTCCATGAACGCCTGGTAGCGTGCGACTTCTTCCGCGTTGTTGAAGCCTTGGGTGAAGACAAAGTGCAGATTGCCTTCCAGCGCGTGTCCGAAAAGGATTGCTTCGTCGTAGTGATGTTTGTCGAACAGCTCGATCAGGCGGTTGACGCCGATGGCCAGTTGTTCGACCGGGAAGGTGACGTCTTCGATGATCACCGTGGTGCCGGTCTTGCGCACCGCGCCGACGGCCGGGAAGGTGTCTTTGCGGATGGCCCAGAGACGGGCGTTTTCCTGCGGGTCTTCAGTGAAATCGACCTGCTTCTCCACCGGGAACGCCTTCAGCGACGCCATGATCTGCGCCAGTTGCTCATGCAGCAGTGTGGGTGATGCGGCGCGAGATTCGATCAGCAAGGCGCAGGCATTGTTCGACAGATGCTGTACGAAAGGCGGCATGCCGGGTTTGTTCTGCACTGAACGCAGGCTGCGTCGGTCCAGCAGTTCCACGGCCGACACCGGTTGGCTTTTCAGTACGGTGACCGCGTTGCAGCAGGTCTCGACATCCGGGAACACAATCAGGGCCGAGGCCTTGTTCGGGTGGTCGATCACCGTGTCGTAGGTCACGGCACTGATGAACCCGAGCGTGCCCTCGGAGCCCACCAGCAAGTGGCTCAAGATATCCACAGGCTCGTCGAAATCGACCAAGGCATTGAGCGACAGGCCGGTGGTATTTTTCAGACGGTATTTGTGACGGATTCTCGCAGCCAGCTCAGCGTTTGTCCGGGTCTCACGACCAAGAGTCGCCAGGCGCTCCAGCAGGGTGGCGTGGCTTTGGCGAAATGCCGCAACGCTGGCGGCGTCTTCAGTGTCGAGACGACTGCCGTCGGCCAGCACCAGACGAATGCCAGCCAGGGTGTGATAGGTGTTTTGCGCCGTGCCGCAGCACATGCCGCTGGCATTGTTGGCGACGATTCCGCCGATCTTGCAGGCGTTGATCGAGGCCGGATCGGGGCCGATCTTGCGTCCGAACGGTGCCAGCCAGGCGTTGGCCTGGGCGCCGATCACCCCCGGTTGCAGGCGGATTTGCGCGCCTTGCCCGCGGATTTCGCGACCGTTCCAGTTATCCCCCAGCACGATCAGCACCGAATCGCTGATCGCCTGGCCAGACAGGCTGGTGCCAGCGGCGCGGAAGGTCACCGGCACCCGATCGCGTTGCGCCAGTTGCAGCAGTGCCACCACTTCGTCTTCGGACTCGACGCGAATCACCAGTTGCGGAATCAATCGATAGAAACTGGCATCGGTGCCGAAGGCCAGGGTCGACAGCGGGTCGTCGAAGCGTCGTTCTTGAGGAATCAGTTGTTGTGCATCGCGCAGAAAAGCGGACGGTAGACTCATTGGTCCTCCAGGATCAGCACCACCAGGTCTTTCGGACCGTGAGCGCCGTACGCCAGGACTTGTTCGATGTCGGCGGTCTTCGACGGGCCTGACACCAGCAACGCGTTGGTCGGCATGCCTTGCGCCCATTCGAACTCCTGTTGCACCTGATAAAAGTTGTCGCGGATTTCACTGGCCTTGAGCAGCGCGAAATGCACCGGAGGGGCCAGGCTCATCAGGCGCGGTTCTTCCCGGGTCGGCCAGAGAATCAGGCTGCCGGTCGCGGCGATGGCGCCGAGGGTGGTGGTCAGGCTCGCCGGGGTATCGTTGAACAGCTCGGCTTTCCATTCTTCGACCGGGCGGTCGTAGGCCTTGAGCATTGGCAGGCCGGGATTCTTCGCCCAGTGTTGTGTGATGCGTTGACCGTGGGGCGTTGTCGGTGCGATCAGCAGGCTTGGCAACTGGCGGTCCCGCAGCAATTGAGTGAGTAGCGTCGGCCACTCTTCGCCGGACGTCAGATGAATTTCCGTGTGCACCGCTTCCATCAGCTTGCGCAGTTGCGCAATGCGTTGCTCAGGAGCGTAGGTGTAAGGCTGGGTCACCAGTTCGACATCAAAGTTGTCGGCCACCGGTGTGGTGCCTGTCAGACTTTTACGCAGTTTGGCGAGGATATTTTGCTTGGCGCTCATCAGCGGTCTCCCTTGGCAAAGTGCTCGCGGGCCATGTCATGCAGTGAGCGGGCAGCGGGTTTCGGTGCGCTATGATTTTGCGTCCACGGGCCGACATTGCTCGGCGTGAGGGCACGCAAACGGGTGGCGAAAAAACCGAACAGGCGATACAGCGTCGGCGAACTGTTGAGCTTCGCCCAGGCGTTCCAGATGAACCGTTCCTTGCGCGAATACTTGCTGCCCTGACCGCGCATCACTTGATGGGGGCTGTCCGGGGCCTTGACGTTTTCTTCGCGCAGGCGCCGCAGCAAAGCAGGGATCGGGATTTTTACCGGGCATACTTCCCCGCAGGCTCCGCACAGCGAAGAGGCGCTCGGGTGATCCGGGACTTTCGCCAGGCCGACCATGTGCGGGGTGATGATTTTTCCGATAGGCCCGGGGTAAACCTCCCCATAGGCATGGCCGCCAATTCGGGTATACACCGGGCAATGATTCATACAGGCGCCGCAGCGGATGCAGTTCAGGGTCTGACGCAATTCGCTGTCGGCAAAGGCCTGGCTGCGGCCGTTATCGAGCAGTACGAGGTGCACTTCCTGCGGGCCGTCGAGTTCATGTTCCTTGCGCGGGCCGGAGATCATGTTGACGTAAGTGGTGATCGGGATACCCAGCGCCGAGCGGGTCAGCAGCGACAATAGCGGCACCACGTCGCGCAGGTTTTCCACGACTTTTTCGATACCGGTGACGGCGATGTGCACCGGCGGCACCGTGGTGGTCATGCGACCGTTGCCTTCGTTTTCCACCAGCAGCAGGGTGCCGGTTTCGGCCACGGCGAAGTTGACGCCGGAGACGCCGATGTCCGCTTCGAAGAATTTCTGCCGCAAGACCTTGCGACCGATCTGAATGAGTTGGTCAACGTCCTTGGTGTATTCCACTCCAAGCTTGTCGTGGAACAAGGACGCGACCTGACCGGCGTTCTTGTGGATCGCCGGCATGATTATGTGTGAAGGCTTCTCGTGGTCGAGCTGGACGATGTACTCGCCCATGTCCGATTCCAGGCATTCAATGCCCCGGTCAGCAAGGAAATGGTTCATCTCCATTTCTTCGCTGACCATCGATTTGCCCTTGATCACTTGCCGCCCCTCGTGAGCGCGGATGATCGAGAGGACGATGCCATTGGCCTCGTCCACCGTTTCCGCCCAGTGCACAGTCACACCGTTGCGGGTCAGGTTCTGTTCCAGTTGCTCGAGCAGGTCGGGCAACTTGGAGAGCGCGCGGGCACGGATTGCATTGCCCAGTGCGCGCAAGTGTTCTCTTTCGTGGGCATCGCTGAAAGCTGCTGCCCGTTTGGTCATCAGTGAATCCATCGCCTTGCGAAAGTTGCCTCGCAATTGCGCGTCACCCAGCGCGTTGTGGGCGCGGGTGCGGAAATCTTCTTCTACGGCAACCGTAGGAATAATCGTGGAAGTGCTCATCGGGCACCCCCGGTACGCTGCCAGAGGAAGCTGGCCAGATGCTGACCACGCAACGCTTCCTGCTGTTTTTCCAATGAGCCGTTGATGTTCATCAAACAGCCGCAGTCGGCACTCAATACCTGGTGCGCGCCGGACTCCTTCAACGCCCGGGTCTTGTCAGCCACCATCGCGCCGGAAATGTCTGGCATACGGACGCTGAATGTCCCGCCAAAGCCACAGCATTCACTTTCGTGATCGTGATTGACCCGCTCCACATTGCTCAACTGCGACAACAATTCGCGGCCGTGCAGGTGGGTGTTCATTTCACGGCGTGCCGAACACGAGGTGTGCAGCGCCACTTTCACCGGTTCGCCGCTGTCTTTGAGCTGCACCTTGCAGACGAATAACAGGAACTCGGCCAGCTCAAAGGTTCTTGCGGCCAGCGCCTGAACCTGTTTCAACGTTTCCGGCTCGTCCTTGAACAAGTCGGCATAGTGTTCGCGCAACATCCCGGCGCAAGAGCCCGAAGGCACCACCACCGGATAATCCCCGGCAAACAACGCCAGTTGCGAGCGCGCCACGGTCCGTGCCTGCTCGGTGTAACCCGAGGTGTAGGCCGGTTGTCCGCAGCAGCTTTGCCCTTGCGGGTATTCGACACGAATGCCCTCGCGCTCCAGCAGGTGGATCGCGTCCATTCCGGCTTCGGGGTAGAACAAATCCACCACGCAGGTTCCGAACAGATAGACCCGTGACGGTTTCTCGCTGGGGTATTGCCGAGGCTCGGGCAGTGGCGGGGCGACACGGGTCGCATTCGGCACAGCGTTGTAAAAAAGCTCGCTCATCAGGCGTGTCTCCGGGTGGTCCCGGTTATTCGTCCGTTGAGGCCGCTGAATATAGAGAGAGAAGCTTTCAGCAGCCTTACAGACCGGGGTGTGAGTAGCGGACGCCGGGGGCGTGGCCCGGCGTCGGTTTTTATCGTGTTGCTTGTGGTCCTTAGTGCACCAGCATTCCGGTGAACCAGTAGGCTTGGGCCAAGGTGATAAGTCCGACAATCGTTGCAAAGAATAGGCTGTGCTTGAGGGTGAAGCGGAACAGATCCGATTCTTTGCCCACCAGGCCGGTCGCGGCACAAGCCACGGCGATCGATTGTGGCGAGATCATCTTGCCGGTCACGCCGCCGCTGGTGTTCGCCGCCACCAGCAAGGTGTCGTTGACACCGATCTGGTGCGCGGTGGTCGCTTGCAGCGAGCTGAACAGGGCGTTGGACGAGGTATCGGAACCGGTGAGGAAAACCCCCAGCCAGCCGAGGAACGGCGAGAAGAACGGGAACGCTGCGCCCGTTGCCGCCAGTACCAGGGCCATGGTCGAGGACATGCCCGAGTAGTTCGTCACGAAGGCAAACGCCAGCACCATGCCGATGGACAGGATAGGCCAGCGCAGTTCATAAAAGGTCTCTTTCAAAGTAGTCAGACCAGTTTTGAAGTTGACCTTCAGCACCAGCATCGAGATCAGTGCCGAAAAGAATATCGCCGTGCCGGTCGCGGAAATCGGGTCCAGTTTGAATACTGCCGGGATGGCGGTCGGCGCGGCCACGATTGGTGCAACCTTGATCACCATCTGATCCAGGTGCGGAATGGCAAAGTTGAAGACGAAGCTGTACATCGAGCCGCCGGCGGCAAACATGGCCTTGAACGGTTTCAGGGTCCAGATGGTGACCAGTACGGTGAGAATCAAAAACGGCGACCAGGCCTTGAAAATTTCCCCGAGGCTGTAAGGCGATGCCACGGTTGTGCGCTTCTGGCCGAAACCACCTACGCTGGCGCTCACCACGGAGGCCGAGACGGCGCCCACGATGTGTTGGCCGGCGGCGCGTTTTGGTTGCCAGACTTTCAGGAACAGGGTCAGGGCAATCAGGCTGGCCAGGGCAGACGTAATGTCCGGCAGTTCCGGGCCGATGAAGTTCGAGGTGAAGTACTGGGTCACGGCAAAGCTCAAGCCGGCCACCAGCGCAGCAGGCCAGGTTTCCCGCACGCCGCGCAGGCCATCCATCATGAACACCAGCCAGAACGGCACGAACATCGACAGCAGTGGCAGTTGACGGCCGGTCATGGCGCCGATCTTGAACGCGTCGATGCCGGTCACTTGCCCGGCAACAATGATCGGAATGCCGAGGGCGCCGAAGGCTACTGGCGCGGTGTTGGCGATCAGGCACAGGCCGGCGGCATACAACGGATTGAAGCCAAGCCCTACCAGCAGGGCGGCGGTAATCGCTACCGGCGCGCCGAAACCGGCCGCGCCTTCGAGGAAGGCGCCGAAGCAGAAACCGATCAGCAGGACTTGCAGACGCTGGTCATCGGTAATCGACAGGACCGAACTGCGGATGACTTCAAACTGACCACTCTTGACCGTCAGTTTGTAGAGGAACACCGCTGCCACAATGATCCAGGCAATCGGCCACAGGCCATAAGCGAAGCCATACCCGGCGGCGGCGAACGCCATATCGACCGGCATCTGGAAAGCGAAGATCGCCACCAGAATCGACAAGGCCAGGGTGATGCTGCCAGCCACATGGCCCTTGAGGCGGAATACGGCCAGGGCCAGGAAGAAAAACACGATGGGGATGACGGCGGCGAGTGCGGACAGGCCGAGGCTGCCGAGCGGGGTATAGAGCTGTTGCCAGGTTTGCATATGGGGTGGCCCCTAATTGTTGTTGGTCAGGCACTGATCAGCGTTCTTGGATAATTGGTAAGACCAATTTACAATCGCTGTTGGCTAGGGTAAAAGCCTTGTAGGCGGTGTGTCAATTTGCCGCCCTAAAACTTTTGTCGAATGCAAAGTGCGCAGGTCGTCTGCCTGGTATGACCAAATGCGTTGTGACAGGTGCTGGCGTGGCGCCGATAGGCCAGAATAGAGCCCCGGCGAGCCGTCGGGTCGTGGAGTAATCGAGTTATGGGGTTTGATCAGATTCGTCAGCGCCGTTTGTCTGACGATATTGTCGAGCAGCTTGAGGGCATGATCCTCGAGGGCACGCTGAAAGCGGGTGAGCGCTTGCCGGCCGAGCGCGCGCTGGCCGAGCAATTTGGTGTGTCACGCCCTTCGTTGCGCGAAGCCATTCAGAAGCTGACCGCCAAGGGTCTGCTGGTCAGTCGCCAGGGCGGCGGCAACTATGTGGTGGAGTCGCTGGGTAGCACTTTCAGTGATCCCTTGTTGCATCTGCTGGAAAGCAATCCCGAGGCGCAACGCGATCTGCTGGAGTTTCGCCATACGCTGGAAGCGTCTTGCGCCTACTACGCGGCGCTGCGCGCTACGGATGTGGATCGCGAGCGGTTGACCGCGGCGTTCAACGAATTGCAGGACTGCTATTCGCGTCACGAACAGGTGAGTCGTGCCGAAGAGGGGGCGGCGGACGCAAGTTTTCACCTGGCGATCGCCGAGGCCAGCCACAATGCCGTGTTGCTGCACACCATTCGCGGACTGTTCGACCTGCTCAAGCGCAACGTGGTGACCAACATCGGTGGCATGTACAAGCAGCGCACAGAAACCCGCGACATGCTGATCACGCAGCATCGGGAGTTGTACCAGGCGATTATCGAAGGGCGGGCGGAGCAGGCAAGGGAAGTTTCCAGTCGGCACATTTTGTATGTGCAGGAGGTGCTGGAAGAAGTGCGTCAGGAAGTGCAGCGCATGGCCCGGGCGGAGCGGCGCAAGGGGATGTAGTCAGTCGGATGTGTATCGTTTTTGCGATCGCCATCGCGAGCAAGCTCGCTCCCACAGGTACACCGAAACCCTGTGGGAGCGGCGGTGCGGCGATCCGACTTGCCCGCGAAGGGGACCTCAAGGCGAAAGAATTACTCTTCCTTGCCCTTGTTGCGCACCGCACGCTGCAACTCCCGACCGGCGTCGCGTTCGCGCTCGGTATCGCGCTTGTCGTATTCCTTCTTGCCCTTGCCTAGAGCGATCTCGCACTTGACCATGTGCTTGCTCCAGTACCAGGACAGGCACACGCAGGCGTAACCCTTCTGCTGCACGGCGGCGGCCAGCTTTTCCAGCTCGCGCCGGTTGAGCAGCAATTTACGGGTGCGCACCGGGTCAGCGATGACGTGGGTGCTGGCGGTCGTCAGGGGCGTAATGTGGCTGCCGAGCAGCCAGGCTTCGCCATCCTTGAGCAGTACGTAGCTGTCAACCAGCTGCAGCTTGCTTGCCCGCAGACTTTTTACTTCCCAGCCGGCCAGGACCAGACCAGCCTCGAACCGATGTTCGATGAAGTAATCGTGTCGCGCCTTTTTATTTTGCGCGATGGTCCCTGTTGGGTGTTTCTTCTGTTTAGCCATAGGGGCGGCATTATAGGGAGTTGCACGCGAGTCGGCTACGGTGTTGCTGCGTGCTTGAGCAGGTTGATTGAATCCCGGACAATGCGGCCTCTTTTTTGAACGCTTGGGCGTGATAACGATGTCGACAGACAAGGTTTCTGTCCACGGCAGTTGGGCTAGCCGCTGGGTCTTCATACTCGCCGCGACCGGTTCGGCCGTGGGGCTGGGTAGTATCTGGAAATTCCCGTACATGGTCGGTGTCTATGGCGGCGGCGCCTTCGTGCTGATGTTCCTGGCCTGTATTGCATTGATCGGCGTGCCGGTCATGCTGGCGGAAACCCTGATCGGCCGGCGTGCCCGGCAGAGCCCGGCCAATGCCTTGAAGATGCTGGCGGTCGAGGCGGGGCACTCGGCGAAATGGTCCTGGGGGGCATTTGCCGGGATGATCACGGCGTTGCTGATCCTGTCTTTCTATAGTGTGGTTGGCGGCTGGTCGCTGGATTACATCATCGACATGGGGCGTGGCGACTTCCAGGGAACGACGCCGGACCAGGTGGGTGCCTACTTCGGCAATGTGATCGCCGATCCGTGGCGCCTGACACTTTGGCACACGATTTTTATGCTGTTGTCAGCGGTAGTGATCGCAAAGGGCGTGGTTGCCGGGCTTGAGCGCAGCTTGCGCATCATGATGCCGTTGTTGTTCGTGATGGTCCTCGTGCTGCTGGGCTACAGCATGACCACCGGACATTTCATGGAAGGCGTGCATTTCATGTTCGACTTCCACCCCGAAAAAGTCCTCGACGGTTTGCTGCCCGCCATGGGCCACGCGTTCTTTTCCCTGAGCGTGGGCGTCGGCTCAATCATGATCTACGGCGCCTACATGCCGAAGCACTCGTCGATTTCAGGCACGATTGTCGGCGTGGCGCTGCTCGATACCTTTGTTTCCCTGGTGGCCGGTCTGGCATTGTTTCCGATTGTTTTCGCCGCGGGCCTGAACCCGAGCGAAGGGCCGGGGCTGATGTTCGTCAGCCTGCCGTTTGCCTTCGGTAACGTGGCGTTCGGGCAGTTGATGGGTGTGGTGTTCTTCGTGCTGGTGGCGGTTGCTGCCTGGAGTTCGGCGATTTCCCTGCTTGAGCCGATGGTGGCCTACCTGGTCGAACGCACTAAGGTGAGTCGTGCATGGGTCACCTTCTGGTTGGCTTTCAGTTGCTGGTTTGTTGGTCTGGGCACGGTGTTCTCCTTCAATATCTGGAAGGAGGCCAAGTTCTTCGTGAACGAAGGCGGGATGTTCCACCTCTACCAATGGGGAGCAACCGGTGGTCTCGACTTCTTTGGCGTGATCGATTTCTTCACCTCGCGACTCATGTTGCCGCTTGGCGGTTTGTGTTTCGTGGTGTTCGCGGGCTGGATCATGGGGCGTGAAGCGGTGCGCGACGAGTTGTCGATCCGCAACCCTGCGCTGTTTGACCTGTCCTTGTTCTTGATGCGCTATGTGGCGCCCATCGGCATTCTCGTAGTGTTTGCCGCCCAGCTGTGGAAGTGACGCTGACATGACGACACACATTTCACGTTCGGCCTTGCTGCCGTACCCGGCACAAGCGCTGTATGACCTGGTCAACGATGTGGCACGCTATCCGGAGTTTCTGCCGTGGTGCTCGTCGGCTGAAGTCCTGGAGAGCTCCCCTGAGCATATGCGGGCGAGTGTCGGGGTGGCGAAGGGCGGCCTCAGTCAGCATTTCGTGACGCGTAATACCCTGGTTCCCGGGCAATCGATCGAAATGAACCTTGAGGAAGGTCCGTTCAATCAGCTGCATGGCGTGTGGGTGTTCAAGCCACTGGGCGAGAAGGCCTGCAAGATCAGTCTTGATCTGTCGTTCGATTATGCCGGGCCGTTGGTTCGCGCCACCCTGGGGCCGCTGTTCAACCAGGCGGCCAATACCCTGGTGGACGCGTTCTGCCAGCGTGCCAAGCAGATACATGGTTGAGGTCATGGGTGATGATTGAAGTCGAGGTGGTTTACGCGGCCGTAGACCGTCAGGTGCTGTTGACGGTGGCGGTGCCTGCCGGAACGACTGTGCGGGCGGCCTTGCTTGGGTCGGTCCTGACTCAAGAGTTTCCAGAGCTGGATCTGACCCAATGCCCTGTGGGTATCTTTGGCAAGGTTGTAGCCGATCCAGAGAGTCGGGCAGTCCAGGCTGGGGATCGCATCGAGGTTTATCGACCTTTGCTGGCCGATCCCAAAGAGGTTCGCCGACTGCGCGCGGCAAAGGCTGCCGAGGCCAAAGCCCGTAATCAGTGAGTGGCTTGAACGCCAGACATTAAAAAGCCCGGGCATGCCGGGCTTTTTATTGCGTCGCAAATTATTGCGGCGAGGTTTCCAGTGGTCGCGGCGTCGGGACCGGAACGGTTTCTACACCGTCGACGTCCTTCTGGATCTGATCCAGCAACGAACCTGGCTTGACCGGTTTTTCCGGTTTTGGCTTCTCGACGTTTTCTGCCGGGGCAGCCACTGTCGTGCCGCTGTCCTTGCCGAGAATGGCTTCGTCACGGCTCACGCCTGGCATGAAATCGCCAGAGAGGCTGACAAGCTGATCATTTGGGTTGAAGATAACACTGATGCGTTCCTGTTGGCGTTCACCGCCACCAGGTTGCAGGCTGTACAGATAATCCCAGCGATCGGCATGGAACGTGTCAGTCAGCAGAGGGTTGCCCATGATAAACCGTACTTGCTTACGGGTCATTCCCGGGCGTAACTGGTCTATCATGTCCTGCGTGACGACATTGCCCTGCTGGATGTCGATTTTGTAAACCCCGGGGAATGAACAACCGGCGAGTGCGAGCAGTCCCACAAAGGTGAAACTGGTTAGCAAGAGCTTGGTGTTTTGCATCGGTGGGCGACTTCCACTATCTTGGCTGGGACAACGTAAACGCCGATCATACCCGCATTAAGAGAAGCTGCGAAGCAGCATCGCGAGAAAGCTGACCATGGTTGAAAATAGCGAACTACGCAAAGCCGGCCTCAAAGTGACCCTGCCACGGGTCAAGATTCTGCAAATGCTCGATTCCGCCGAGCAGCGCCACATGAGTGCCGAGGATGTCTACAAGGCCCTTATGGAGGCTGGTGAGGACGTCGGTCTGGCCACGGTTTACCGTGTTCTGACCCAGTTCGAGGCAGCTGGCCTTGTGGTGCGGCACAACTTCGACGGAGGCCATGCGGTCTTCGAACTGGACGACGGAAAGCATCACGACCATATGGTCAACGTTGAAACCAGTGAAGTGATCGAATTCTTCGACGAAGAAATCGAGCGGCTTCAGAAAGCAATCGTCGACAAGTATGGCTTCGAGATGGTTGATCACAATCTGGTGCTGTACGTGCGCAAGAAAAAGTAAGCATGTCGCGCGAACATCCGTTCGCGAAACGAGCGAAGGCGACCCCAGGGTCGCCTTCGTGCTTTCCGGCTTTACTCAAGCTTTGGCGGCAACCACCATTTTTTTCGCGTGAGCCAGGGATTCCTTGGTGAGATCGATGCCGCCCAGCATCCGTGCGACTTCTTCGACGCGGTCATTCTTGCTCAATTTGGAAACGGCCGTACGGGTGGCATCTTCTCCGCGTACTTTATGCACAAATAGATGCTGATGACCTTGCGCTGCGACTTGCGGCAAGTGGGTCACGGTCAGTACTTGCCCACGCTCGCCGAGCCTGCGCAGCAACTGGCCGACGATTTCTGCGGTCGGGCCGCCGATGCCGACGTCGACTTCGTCGAATACCAGGGTCGGTACACGGGAGGTCTGCGCGGTGATCACCTGAATCGCCAGGCTGATCCGCGACAGCTCGCCACCGGATGCCACTTTCGCCAGGGCTTTCAGTGGCTGGCCAGGGTTGGCGCTGACCAGCAACTCTACCTGCTCGAGGCCATTTGGCAGCAGTTCATCGCTGCTGTTTGGGCGCAGTTCAATGGTGAAGCGACCGCCGGGCATGCCCAGTCGCTGGATTTCCTGCTCTACGGCGCTGGCCAGGCTATTCGATGCTTGATGCCGTAGATCGCTCAGTTCCCGGGCCTTTTCCTGATAGTGCCGGGCATAGGACGACAGCTCATCGCTCAGTCGCTCGATGGATTCGTCGTTGGCGTTGAGGGTTTCGATTTCATCCAGCAGTTTCTGTTGCATCTCGGCAACTTCAGTCGGCTGGATGCGGTGTTTGCGCGCCAGGGTGTAGATCGCGTCGAGGCGTTCTTCAAGGTATTGAAGGCGCGACGGATCAGCATCGAAATTGTCGAGGAAGCGGTTCAGTTCACCCACGGCCTCTTCAACCTGGATCTGTGCACTGGTCAACAAGCTGCTGGCTTCGCCCAGCGCGCCGATCGAGCTGTTCACGCTCGACAGGCGGTTGAGGCTGGCGGTGAGGGCGTTCAGGACATTCCCGGAATCACTTTCACTGCATTGCTCGACGACTTGCCGGCAAATGCCGAGCAAGGTCTCGGCGTTGGTCAGGTTCTTGTGTTCCTGTTCCAGTTCCCCCAGCTCATTGTCGCCAAGGCCGAGGTTTTCCAGTTCTTCGAGTTGATAACTGAGCAACTGATGGCGGGCGCGTTGCTCGTCACCGGAATTGGAGAGTCGCTCCAGTTCCTGGCGGGTCTGGCGCCAACGCTGGGCGGCGAGCTGAACCTGCCGGGCAAGGTCGGTCGCGCCGGCATATTCATCGAGCAGGCGACGGTGGGTGTCGGTCTTGAGCAGGGATTGGTGTTCGTGCTGGCTGTGAATGTCGATCAACAGCTCGCCCAGCGCCTTGAGATCGCCAAGCGGGCAGGGCGTGCCGTTGATGTAGCCACGCGAGCGCCCTTCGGATGTGATCACCCGGCGCAGGATGCATGGGCCGTCGTTTTCGAGGTCGCGTTCGGCCAGCCAGGCGCTGGCTTCCGGAATGTCGGCCAGATCGAAGGTGGCCAGGATATCGGCCTTGTCGGCGCCGGGGCGGACCACGCCGCTGTCGGCGCGATCACCCAGGGTAAGGCCCAGCGCGTCGAGCATGATCGACTTGCCCGCGCCGGTTTCCCCGGTGATAACGCTCATCCCGCGATCGAGTTCGAGATCGAGATGTTCAACGATGGCGTAGTTGTGTACGGACAGGTGCACCAGCATATGGGCCGCTCCCAGGTGTTAGGTCTGGTTATTTATACAGTGTTTTGTTTCGGGCTGACAATGCCTCTCGTTAGCTCGATTCGCTTGGTCCGACAAAACCCTTATCGCGAGCGGGAATGACAAAGCGGTTGTTTTTTGTAGGGTTAATCGTCGGCCCCCCTTGAAGCCGGATTTTGCGGCCCCATATAGCTGGGCAGAAGCGCGAGTTGAGCTCGCGGACGATATTGAAAGGAGAAATCTATGGCTGACGAACAGACAGTGGATACGCAAAACCCAGACGCCAACCAGGCGCCCGAGGCTTCGGGTGAAGACCTGGCGGCTCGTGTACAAGTGCTCGAAGAGCAACTGGCAGGCGCTCAGGATCAGGCTTTGCGTGTAGCCGCCGATCTGCAGAACGTCCGCCGTCGCGCCGAGCAGGATGTGGAGAAGGCTCACAAGTTCGCGCTGGAAAAATTCGCCAGCGACCTGCTGCCGATCGTCGACAGCCTGGAGCGCGGCCTGGAACTGTCCAGCCCGGACGACGAAAGTATCCGTCCGATGCGCGAAGGCATCGAGCTGACCCTGAAAATGTTCCAGGACACTCTCAAGCGTTATCAGCTTGAAGCGATCGATCCGCATGGTGAGCCGTTCAACGCAGTTCAACATCAGGCAATGGCCATGCAGGAAAGCGCCGACGTCGAGCCGAACAGCGTTCTTAAGGTGTTCCAGAAGGGCTATCAGCTCAATGGTCGCCTGCTGCGCCCGGCGATGGTCGTGGTCAGCAAGGCGCCTGCGCCGGTTTCGCCTTCGATTGACGAGCAGGCTTGAAATCCGCCGCAAGGCCCCCATTTATAAGTCAAGCGTTTAAGTGCTACCGCAGTTAGCCACCACTGCTGCGGCAACCAAATCCAAAGTTTCGGGAGAGTGAACATGGGCAAAATTATCGGTATCGACCTGGGGACTACCAACTCCTGCGTCTCCGTGCTGGAAAACGGCAAGGCAAAAGTTATTGAAAACGCTGAAGGCGCGCGTACCACGCCGTCGATCATCGCTTACGCCAACGATGGCGAAATTCTGGTTGGCCAGTCGGCCAAGCGTCAGGCTGTGACCAATCCGCACAACACCCTGTACGCGGTGAAGCGTCTGATCGGTCGTCGTTTCGACGAAGAAGTCGTGCAGAAAGACATTCAGATGGTCCCTTACAAGATCGTCAAGGCTGACAACAATGACGCCTGGGTTGAAGTGAACGGCCAGAAAATGGCACCGCCACAAATCTCGGCTGAAATCCTGAAGAAAATGAAGAAGACCGCCGAAGACTACCTCGGCGAGACCGTGACTGAAGCGGTGATCACCGTTCCGGCCTACTTCAACGACAGCCAGCGTCAGGCCACCAAAGACGCCGGCCGCATCGCCGGTCTGGACGTAAAACGTATCATCAACGAACCGACCGCGGCTGCTCTGGCTTACGGTATGGACAAGGCCAAGGGCGATCACACCGTGATCGTTTACGACCTGGGCGGTGGTACTTTCGACGTTTCCGTGATCGAGATCGCTGAAGTCGATGGCGAGCACCAGTTCGAAGTACTGGCCACCAACGGTGACACGTTCCTGGGCGGTGAAGACTTTGACATTCGTCTGATCGACTACCTCGTCGACGAATTCAAGAAAGAAAGCGGCATGAACCTCAAGGGCGACCCGCTGGCCATGCAGCGCCTGAAAGAAGCTGCTGAAAAAGCCAAGATCGAACTGTCTTCGAGCCAGTCGACCGACGTGAACCTGCCGTACATCACTGCAGACGCCACCGGTCCCAAGCACCTGAACGTGAAGATCTCCCGTGCCAAGCTCGAAGCGTTGGTGGAAGACCTGGTTCAGCGCACCATCGAACCTTGCCGCATCGCGATGAAAGATGCCGGTATCGACGTTGGCACGATCAACGACGTGATCCTGGTGGGCGGTCAGACCCGTATGCCACTGGTTCAGAAGCTGGTAACCGAGTTCTTCGGTAAAGAAGCTCGTAAAGATGTGAACCCGGACGAAGCGGTTGCCATGGGTGCTGCCATCCAGGGCGCGGTACTGGCCGGTGACGTGAAAGACGTTCTGCTGCTCGACGTCAGCCCGCTGACCCTGGGTATCGAAACCATGGGTGGCGTGATGACCGCGCTGATCGAGAAGAACACCACGATTCCTACCAAGAAATCGCAAGTGTTCTCGACTGCCGACGACAACCAGGGCGCCGTGACCATTCACGTGCTGCAGGGCGAGCGTAAGCAAGCTGCCCAGAACAAGTCCCTGGGCAAGTTCGACCTGGCCGACATCCCACCGGCTCCACGTGGTGTGCCGCAGATCGAAGTGACCTTCGACATCGACGCCAACGGCATCCTGCACGTAGGTGCGAAAGACAAGGCTACCGGCAAGACCCAGTCGATCGTGATCAAGGCCAACTCCGGTCTGTCCGACGAAGAAATCGAGCGCATGGTGCGTGATGCCGAGGCTAACGCCGAAGAAGACCGCAAGTTCGAAGAACTGGCCACTGCCCGTAACCAGGGTGATGCACTGGTTCACTCGACGCGCAAAATGGTTGCCGATGCCGGCGATAAAGTGACCGCTGAAGAGAAGACTGCAATCGAGGCGGCAGTCGTTGCCCTGGAAGCCGCCGTCAAAGGCGACGACAAGGCTGCTATCGACGCCAAGGTTGAAGAACTGTCGAAAGTCTCCGCTCCAGTGGCGCAGAAGATGTACGCCGAACAGGCTCAGCCTGCTGAAGGCGCGGCACCACACAACGACAAGGCTGAAAAGGCTGATGACGTTGTCGATGCCGAGTTCGAAGAGGTTAAAGAGCACAAGTAAGTAGTTTGTCGGCCGGTTGACTGCCTTTGGGCGGCGACTGGTAGGATGTCGCCGCGCGGGAGCTTGCTCCCGCGTTGGCGTATCTGGAATACGCGAATTTTTACAGCATGCGACAACGCTCGAATGCTGATGGCATTGCCGGGAATGCTCCTGCTTTCCGAGCTGAAAGTGCCAGATCGAATCAAAGACCAGGATCGTTGAATTGACGTGAGTTGGGTCCGGGCCTGTATTGGGGCTCAACGAGTTCGGCAGACTCAGGAGGGTTGTGTCGGACGTCCTTAAGAGTGCAAAGACTTATGGCAAAGCGTGACTATTACGAAGTGTTGGGTGTTGAGCGTGGCTCAAGCGAAGCGGACCTGAAAAAGGCCTACCGTCGCCTGGCGATGAAGCACCACCCGGACCGTAATCCCGATGACAAGGCGTCGGAAGAGATGTTCAAGGAGGCCAACGAGGCCTACGAAGTGCTGTCGGATTCCAGCAAGCGCGCGGCATACGACCAGTACGGCCATGCCGGTGTCGACCCGAGCATGGGTGGCGGCGGTGCCGGGTTCGGTGGTCAGAACTTCTCCGACATCTTTGGCGATGTCTTCAGTGACTTCTTCGGTGGCGGTCGCGGCGGTTCCCGTGGCGGCGCTCAGCGCGGCAGTGACTTGCGCTACACCCTGGAGCTGGACCTTGAGGAGGCGGTGCGCGGTACGACCGTGAACATCCGCGTTCCGACGCTGGTCAACTGCAAGCCTTGCGACGGCTCCGGTGCCAAGAAAGGTTCTTCGCCGGTGACCTGCCCGACTTGCGGTGGTATCGGTCAGGTGCGCATGCAGCAAGGCTTCTTCTCGGTGCAGCAGACCTGCCCGCGCTGCCATGGCCAGGGCAAGATCATTTCCGATCCGTGCGATTCCTGTCACGGCGAAGGTCGTGTCGAAGAGTACAAGACCCTGTCGGTGAAAGTGCCGGCCGGTGTCGATACCGGTGACCGCATTCGTCTGTCCGGCGAAGGCGAGGCGGGCGCTCAGGGTGGCCCGACTGGCGACCTGTACGTGGTGATCAACGTGCGTGAGCACTCGATATTCCAGCGCGATGGCAAGCATCTGTTCTGCGAAGTGCCGATCAGCTTCGTCGATGCGGCGCTGGGTGGCGAGCTGGAGATTCCGACCCTTGATGGCCGGGTCAAGCTGAAGATCCCTGAGGGGACGCAGACCGGCAAGCAGTTCCGTGTTCGTGGCAAGGGTGTTGCGCCTGTGCGTGGCGGTGGTGCGGGTGACTTGATGTGCCGTGTGGCGGTCGAGACTCCGGTCAATCTGAGCCGTCGCCAGCGCGAAATGCTCGAGGAGTTCCGTAGCTCCCTGGCGGACGACAACAGTCATTCACCGAAAACCACCGGTTGGTTCGAAGGCGTGAAGCGCTTCTTCGGCGATTTGTAAGGAGACAGGCATGCGACGTATTGCAGTGATGGGCGCCGCCGGGCGCATGGGCAAGACCCTGATTGAAGCGGTGCAGCAAACCCCGGGCGCCGGTCTGACGGCGGCAGTGGATCGTCCTGACAGCACGTTGGTCGGCGCGGATGCCGGCGAGCTGGCTGCGCTGGGGCGTATCGGTGTGCCTCTGTCCGGCGATCTGGATCGGGTGGTCGACGAGTTCGACGTGCTGATCGACTTCACGCACCCGACGGTGACCCTGAAGAACCTGGCCTTCTGCCGTAAACACGGCAAGGCGATGATCATCGGTACTACCGGCTTCAGTGTTGAAGAAAAGCAGTTGCTGGCGGAAGCGGGCAAGGACATTCCGATCGTCTTCGCGGCCAACTTCAGCGTGGGCGTCAACCTGTGCCTGAAGTTGCTCGACACGGCAGCTCGCGTGTTGGGCGACGATGTCGATATCGAAATCACCGAGGCTCACCATCGGCATAAGGTCGATGCGCCGTCCGGCACTGCGGTGCGCATGGGTGAGGTGATTGCAGATGCCCTGGGTCGTGATCTGAAGAAGGTGGCGGTGTATGGTCGTGAAGGCCAGACCGGTGCTCGCGAGCGCGAGACCATTGGTTTTGCCACTGTGCGCGCCGGCGACATCGTTGGTGATCACACGGTGCTGTTCGCAGCCGATGGCGAGCGTGTCGAGATCACCCACAAGGCGTCAAGTCGCATGACATTCGCCAAGGGCGCGGTGCGTGCTGCGTTGTGGCTGGATGGGCGTGAGCCTGGCCTATACGACATGCAAGACGTGCTCGAACTGCGTTAAGATGCACCCGAAATCGGGCTCACGCACAGCGTTTGAGCCCGGTTTTGTTCCGCCAAGCGACGTCCTGTCGCATTCTCCAGCCTTTAAGGCTCATTGGCGGTAGACCAAAAATGCCTTTTTCTGTAAGCTACAGCTTTAGTGTGTCCACTAAAAGCGCGCAGAATAATTCAGTGAAGAAGCGGGGTGACGTGTCCATACGTCACTCCGCTTTTTTACAACCTGCGATCGCCCTTTCAGGCTTTATTTACGGGAGGTCTTCTTGACTAAGCCAGCCATACTCGCCCTTGCTGATGGCAGCATTTTTCGCGGCGAAGCCATTGGAGCCGACGGTCAAACCGTTGGTGAGGTGGTGTTCAACACCGCAATGACCGGCTATCAGGAAATCCTTACCGATCCTTCCTACGCCCAACAGATCGTTACCCTGACTTACCCGCACATCGGCAACACCGGCACCACGCCGGAAGACGCCGAGTCGAACCGCGTCTGGTCCGCTGGCCTGGTTATCCGTGACCTGCCACTGGTTGCGAGCAACTGGCGTAACACGATGTCCCTGTCCGATTACCTGAAAGCCAACAACGTTGTGGCAATCGCCGGTATCGACACCCGCCGCCTGACGCGCATCCTGCGTGAAAAAGGCGCGCAGAACGGCTGCATCATGGCCGGTGACAACATCTCCGAAGAAGCTGCCATCGCCGCCGCCCAGGGCTTCCCTGGCCTCAAGGGCATGGACCTGGCGAAAGTCGTCAGCACCAAAGATTCCTACGAATGGCGTTCGACTGTCTGGGATCTGAAAACCGACAGCCACGCGACCCTCGACGCGTCCGAACTGCCATACCACGTGGTTGCCTACGACTACGGCGTCAAGGTGAACATCCTGCGCATGCTGGTCGAGCGCGGTTGCCGCGTGACCGTTGTGCCTGCTCAAACCCCTGCTGCCGATGTGCTGGCGCTGAAGCCGGACGGCGTGTTCCTGTCCAACGGCCCTGGTGATCCGGAGCCTTGCGACTACGCGATCCAGGCGATCAAGGACGTGCTGGAGACCGAGATCCCGGTCTTC
This sequence comes from Pseudomonas sp. Pseusp10, assembly GCF_059492225.1. Classification (NCBI taxonomy): domain Bacteria; kingdom Pseudomonadati; phylum Pseudomonadota; class Gammaproteobacteria; order Pseudomonadales; family Pseudomonadaceae; genus Pseudomonas; species Pseudomonas sp. Pseusp10. The sequence continues at coordinate 1,432,341 of NZ_CP168528.1, forward strand.
GGTATCTGCCTCGGTCACCAACTGCTGGCCCTGGCCTCCGGTGCCAAGACCCTGAAAATGGGTCACGGCCACCACGGTGCCAACCACCCCGTCCAGGACCTGGACAGCGGCGTGGTGATGATCACCAGCCAGAACCACGGTTTTGCCGTAGACGAAGCGACCCTGCCAGCCAACGTCCGTGCGATCCATAAATCGCTGTTCGACGGCACCCTGCAAGGTATCGAGCGTACCGACAAGAGCGCCTTCAGCTTCCAGGGTCACCCGGAAGCCAGCCCTGGCCCGAACGACGTAGCGCCATTGTTCGATCGCTTCATCAACGAGATGGCCAAGCGACGCTGATCGCTCGCCCTGATGTTGCAAAGCTTGAGGGTGGTCCCGACACCGGTGGCCCCCTCAAGTCTTCAGAGATTGAACAAGACGGCTTGCCGACTGACCTGCGGATTTGAGTGACAAACCCATGCCAAAACGTACAGACATTAAAAGCATCCTGATTCTCGGTGCTGGCCCGATCGTGATCGGCCAGGCCTGCGAATTCGACTACTCCGGCGCCCAGGCCTGCAAAGCCCTGCGCGAAGAGGGTTACCGCGTCATCCTGGTGAACTCCAACCCGGCCACCATCATGACCGACCCGGCCATGGCCGACGCCACCTACATCGAACCGATCAAGTGGCAGACCGTTGCCAAGATCATCGAGAAAGAGCGTCCGGACGCGCTGCTGCCAACCATGGGCGGCCAGACTGCTCTGAACTGCGCCCTGGACCTGGAGCGCGAAGGCGTTCTGGAGAAGTTCGGCGTAGAGATGATCGGTGCCAACGCCGATACCATCGACAAGGCTGAAGACCGTTCGCGTTTCGACAAGGCCATGAAGTCCATCGGCCTGGCGTGCCCGCGTTCCGGTATCGCCCACAGCATGGAAGAGGCCAACGCGGTCCTCGAGAAGCTCGGCTTCCCGTGCATCATCCGTCCGTCCTTCACCATGGGCGGCACTGGCGGCGGTATTGCTTACAACCGTGAAGAATTCGAAGAAATCTGCGCCCGTGGTCTGGACCTGTCGCCGACCAAAGAGCTGCTGATCGACGAATCCCTGATCGGCTGGAAAGAGTACGAGATGGAGGTTGTCCGCGATAAGAAGGACAACTGCATCATTGTCTGCTCCATCGAAAACTTCGACCCGATGGGCGTGCACACCGGTGACTCGATCACCGTGGCTCCGGCACAGACCCTGACCGACAAGGAATACCAGATCCTGCGTAACGCCTCCCTGGCGGTGCTGCGCGAGATCGGCGTGGAAACCGGTGGTTCCAACGTTCAGTTCGGTATCTGCCCGAACACCGGCCGCATGGTCGTGATCGAGATGAACCCGCGTGTATCCCGTTCCTCGGCCCTGGCTTCGAAAGCTACCGGTTTCCCGATTGCCAAGGTCGCGGCCAAGCTGGCTGTGGGCTACACCCTGGACGAGCTGTCGAACGACATCACCGGCGGCAAGACCCCGGCGTCCTTCGAACCGTCCATCGACTACGTCGTCACCAAGCTGCCACGCTTCGCTTTCGAGAAGTTCGCCAAGGCTGACGCCCGTCTGACTACTCAAATGAAGTCGGTAGGCGAAGTCATGGCCATCGGCCGTACCTTCCAGGAATCCCTGCAGAAAGCCCTGCGCGGTCTGGAAGTCGGTGTTTGCGGTCTGGACGAGAAGGTTGACCTGGCCAATCCGGAAAGCATGAGCGTGCTCAAGCGCGAGCTGACCGTGCCGGGCGCCGAGCGTATCTGGTACGTGGCGGACGCCATGCGCGCCGGCATGAGCGTTGAAGACATCTTCGGCATGACCATGATCGATCCTTGGTTCCTGGTGCAGATGGAAGATCTGATCAAGGAAGAAGAGAAGGTCAAGACCCTGGGTCTGACCAGCATCGACCGCGATCTGATGTTCCGTCTCAAGCGCAAAGGCTTCTCCGATATGCGCCTGGCCAAGCTGCTGGGTGTGACCGAGAAGAGCCTGCGCGCTCACCGTCACAAGCTGGAAATCTTCCCGGTCTACAAGCGCGTCGACACCTGCGCTGCCGAGTTCGCCACCGACACCGCGTACCTCTATTCGACGTACGAAGAAGAGTGCGAAGCCGCTCCATCGGGTCGCGACAAGATCATGATCCTGGGCGGCGGTCCGAACCGTATCGGCCAGGGCATCGAGTTCGACTACTGCTGCGTACACGCGGCACTGGCGCTGCGCGATGACGGGTACGAGACCATCATGGTCAACTGCAACCCGGAAACCGTTTCCACCGACTACGACACTTCCGATCGCCTGTACTTCGAACCGGTGACCCTGGAAGACGTGCTGGAAATCGTTCGCGTCGAGAAGCCGAAAGGCGTGATCGTCCAGTACGGCGGCCAGACCCCGCTGAAACTGGCGCGTGCCCTGGAAGCCGCTGGCGTGCCGATCATCGGCACCAGCCCGGACGCCATCGACCGTGCTGAAGACCGCGAGCGCTTCCAGCAAATGGTCCAGCGCCTGAACCTGCGTCAGCCGCCAAACGCTACCGTGCGTAGCGAAGATGAAGCCATTCGTGCCGCCGCGAAGATCGGTTACCCGCTGGTGGTGCGTCCGTCCTACGTACTGGGCGGCCGTGCGATGGAAATCGTCTACGAAGAAGAAGAACTCAAGCGCTACCTGCGCGAAGCGGTTCAAGTGTCCAACGACAGCCCGGTGCTGCTGGACCACTTCCTCAACTGCGCCATCGAAATGGACGTGGATGCGGTCTGCGACGGCAAGGACGTGGTAATCGGCGCGATCATGCAGCACATCGAGCAGGCCGGCGTTCACTCCGGTGACTCCGCATGCTCGCTGCCACCGTACTCGCTGCCGGCGCACATCCAGGACGAAATGCGCGAACAGGTCAAGAAAATGGCCCTGGAACTGGGTGTGGTCGGCCTGATGAATGTGCAGTTGGCGCTGCAAGGCGAAGACATCTACGTCATCGAAGTCAATCCGCGTGCTTCCCGTACCGTACCGTTCGTGTCCAAGTGCATCGGTGTTTCCCTGGCGATGATCGCGGCGCGCGTGATGGCCGGTAAAACTCTGAAAGAGCTGGGTTTCACCAAGGAAATCATCCCGAACTTCTACAGCGTGAAAGAGGCGGTGTTCCCGTTCGCCAAGTTCCCTGGCGTTGACCCGATCCTCGGCCCGGAGATGAAGTCCACCGGTGAAGTGATGGGCGTGGGCGACACCTTCGGTGAAGCGTTCGCCAAGGCCCAGATGGGTGCCAGCGAAGTGTTGCCGACCGGCGGTACTGCGTTCATCAGCGTACGTGACGACGACAAGCCGCTGGTTGCGGGCGTGGCCCGTGATCTGATCAACTTGGGCTTCGAAGTGGTCGCCACTGCCGGTACTGCCAAGCTGATCGAGGCGGCAGGCCTGAAAGTGCGCCGTGTGAACAAGGTGACCGAAGGTCGTCCGCACGTGGTCGACATGATCAAGAATGACGAAGTCACGCTGATCATCAACACCACCGAAGGTCGTCAGTCGATCGCCGACTCCTATTCCATTCGTCGCAACGCCCTGCAGCACAAGATCTACTGCACCACCACCATTGCTGCTGGCGAAGCCATCTGCGAAGCGCTGAAGTTCGGTCCCGAGAAGACCGTACGCCGCTTGCAGGATCTACACGCAGGATTGAAGGCATGAGCATAACGAAGTACCCAATGACCGTTCAGGGCGCTCGCGCCCTGGAAGAAGAGCACACTCACCTGACCAAGGTCGTTCGTCCGAAGCTCAGCCAGGACATCGGTACGGCCCGCGAGTTGGGTGACTTGAAGGAAAACGCCGAATACCACGCTGCCCGTGAGCAGCAGGGTATGGTCGAGGCGCGGATCCGTGATATTGAAGGCCGCATGCAGAATGCGGTGATTATCGATGTGACGACCATTCCTCACAGCGGCAAGGTGATTTTCGGTACCACCGTGGAAATCGCCAACGTCGAAACCGATGAAAGCGTGACTTACCAGATCGTTGGTGAGGACGAGGCTGACATCAAGCTTGGCAAGATCTCTGTCGGCTCGCCGATTGCCCGCGCCTTGATTGCCAAGGAAGAGGGTGATGTGGTTGCAGTCAAGACGCCTGGCGGCGTTATCGAGTACGAGATTGTCGAAGTTCGCCACATCTGAAGGCCAGCGCCCGTTTCGAGCGGGCGCCACGCTTTGGCAGCTGACCCAGATGTTGTGGGTCGGCGGCTTGTGGCTACTGCAAATCGGTCTGTTGCCGGTGCTGGGGCGAATTGGCCTGGCGCCGCTACTGATCGACGAAATCGCAGGCATGCTCAATACGCTGGTAGTGGGGTTCGCTACGGCGTGTGTGATATTTCAGGCTTTGGTGCTGATAAAGGCCGAGGGCCTTGTCAGTCTATGGCGGGATATTCGCGGGCAACTGCTGGTGATGGCGCTGTATGCGTGTGCGATGTACTTCGCGGTGCGTTTCGGCTGGCCGGATGCCGTGCGTTGGCAGTCGTTCAGCTATCTTGTTCTGGGTTTTTCCGGGCTGGTGCTGGTGTTACAGCCAATACCGGGATGGAGTGGCAGGGTGCGCGAAGCACACCCTTGACCCTTGCCATCACTTGAAGCGATGGACGTTCGACAGCTGCTTGTTGACGCTGAAGTTCTTGCGGTAGATCAGTGCCATCTTGCCGATGACCTGAACCAGATCCGCTTTGCCGACCTTGCACAGCTCTGCAATGGACGCCAGGCGCGATTCGCGATCGAGGATGTTGAGCTTGATCTTGATCAGCTCGTGATCCGCCAAAGCGCGTTCGAGTTCGGCTAACACACCTTCAGTCAAACCATTGTCTGCCACAATCAAAACTGGTTTCAGATGGTGGCCAATGGATTTGTACTGTTTCTTCTGCTCTTGAGTGAGCGGCATAATCTGACCCCTGCGTCTGATCTTGTAAAAAGCGGCGGCCAGTTTACCCGAGCGAGTCCGGGACCGCCCAGTTAATCACGACCCGTTTTATTTCCGAGGTATCCCGTGGCCCGTTCCAAGACAAGCCTTAAGTGGCTGCAAGAACATTTCAACGACCCATTCGTCAAAATGGCACAAAAAGACGGGTACCGTTCCCGCGCCAGCTACAAACTGCTGGAGATCCAGGAAAAGGATCGCCTGATCCGCCCTGGTATGAGCGTAATCGACCTTGGTGCGGCACCCGGTGGGTGGTCCCAGGTGACCAGTCGTCTGATTGGTGGGCAGGGCACACTGATCGCTTCTGACATTCTTGAAATGGACAGCATCCCCGACGTCACCTTCATTCAAGGCGACTTTACCGAGGATGCCGTGCTGGCCCAGATTCTCGACGCCGTCGGAAATAAAGAAGTAGACCTTGTGATTTCCGACATGGCCCCCAATATGAGTGGATTGCCGGCCGTTGATATGCCGCGCGCGATGTTCCTGTGCGAATTGGCACTGGATCTGTCGACGCGGGTGCTCAAACCCGGTGGTGATTTTTTGATCAAGATCTTCCAGGGCGAAGGTTTCGACGAATTCCACAAGAGCGTTCGCCAGCAGTTCGAGAAGGTGCAGATGCGCAAACCGACCTCGTCGCGCGACCGTTCTCGCGAGCAGTACCTGCTGGGCCGCGGTTTCCGCGGCCGCAGTGAGGAATGAGTGAATTTTCGATCAGGGTGATAGGATTTTTGTATTACGCCTTGTCAGAATTAGCGAATATTGTGTAGGAAGTGTTTCACAAAGGGTTACAGACGGCGCCTGCCAAGTTGTAGGTAATGTAGTAAGTTAGGCCGGTGAATATCATGCGAAGCGCGCGCCAGTAGCGGAGCTTGCTTCAGAGGGTAGTTAATTGAACGATATGGCAAAGAATCTGATCCTGTGGTTGATCATCGCGGCTGTCCTGGTGACGGTGATGAACAACTTCTCCAGCCCTAACGAGCCGCAGACCCTCAACTATTCCGACTTCATCCAGCAGGTCAAGGATGGCAAGGTCGAGCGCGTGGCGGTTGATGGCTACGTGATTACCGGCAAACGCAACGATGGCGACAGCTTCAAGACCATTCGCCCGGCGATCCAGGACAACGGCCTGATCGGCGACCTGGTGGATAACCACGTCGTGGTCGAAGGCAAGCAGCCTGAGCAGCAAAGCATCTGGACTCAACTTCTGGTCGCCAGCTTCCCGATCCTGGTGATCATCGCCGTGTTCATGTTTTTCATGCGGCAGATGCAGGGCGGTGCAGGTGGCAAGGGTGGGCCGATGAGCTTCGGTAAGAGCAAGGCGCGCCTGCTCTCCGAAGATCAGGTGAAAACTACCCTGGCTGACGTTGCCGGTTGCGACGAAGCCAAGGAAGAAGTCGGTGAACTGGTCGAGTTCCTGCGTGATCCGGGCAAGTTCCAGCGGCTGGGCGGCCGCATTCCTCGCGGTGTCCTGATGGTCGGTCCTCCGGGTACCGGTAAAACCTTGATCGCCAAGGCCATCGCCGGCGAAGCCAAAGTACCGTTCTTCACCATTTCCGGTTCCGACTTCGTCGAAATGTTCGTCGGTGTGGGTGCCAGCCGTGTTCGCGACATGTTCGAACAGGCCAAGAAACACGCTCCATGCATCATCTTCATCGACGAGATCGACGCTGTCGGTCGCCATCGTGGTGCCGGAATGGGTGGTGGTCACGACGAGCGCGAGCAGACTCTCAACCAGTTGCTGGTCGAGATGGACGGCTTTGAAATGAATGACGGCATCATCGTGATTGCTGCCACCAACCGTCCTGATGTGCTGGACCCTGCACTGCTGCGTCCAGGTCGTTTCGACCGTCAGGTTGTGGTTGGTCTGCCAGACATCCGTGGTCGCGAACAGATTCTCAAGGTTCACATGCGCAAAGTGCCGATGGGCGACGACGTTGCTCCGGCCGTGATCGCTCGTGGTACTCCAGGGTTCTCGGGTGCCGATCTGGCCAACCTGGTGAACGAGGCATCGCTGTTCGCTGCCCGTGCCGGCAAGCGCATCGTCGAGATGAAGGAATTCGAACTGGCGAAAGACAAGATCATGATGGGCGCCGAGCGCAAATCCATGGTCATGTCCGAGAAAGAAAAACAGAACACGGCTTACCACGAAGCGGGCCACGCCATTGTGGGTCGTGTCGTGCCTGAGCATGATCCGGTGTACAAGGTGTCGATCATCCCGCGCGGTCGTGCGCTGGGTGTGACCATGTTCCTTCCGGAAGAAGATCGTTACAGCCTGTCCAAGCGTGCATTGATCAGCCAGATCTGCTCGCTGTACGGCGGTCGTATCGCTGAAGAAATGACCCTGGGCTTCGATGGCGTGACCACCGGTGCTTCCAACGACATCATGCGTGCCAGCCAGATTGCGCGGAACATGGTGACCAAGTGGGGTCTTTCGGAAAAGCTCGGCCCGTTGATGTATGCCGAAGAAGAGGGTGAAGTGTTCCTCGGTCGTGGCGGCGGTGGTCAGAATGCAAGCTTCTCCGGTGAGACAGCCAAGCTGATCGACTCCGAGGTGCGCAGCATCATCGATCAGTGCTATGGCACGGCGAAGCAGATTCTCACGGACAACCGTGACAAGCTCGATGCAATGGCTGATGCCTTGATGAAGTACGAAACAATCGATGCCGAACAGATCGACGACATCATGGCGGGTCGTCCGCCTCGCGAGCCGCGCGACTGGTCGGGTGGCACGGGTACTTCCGGCACCCCTCCGGTGGTGCAGGATGGGCGTCCGGAAACACCGATCGGCGGTCCTGCTGCTGACGTATAAGGTTTGAAATGACTTCTGTTCAGTCCTCGACCCGGTTGCCTTGCGGCAACCGGGTTCTTGATTTGGCCCAGACGCATGTCATGGGCATTCTCAATGTCACTCCTGATTCTTTCTCTGATGGTGGCCAATACAGCCAGCTCGACGCGGCCATGCGCCACGCCGAGGCCATGGTGGCGGCCGGCGCGACGCTGATCGATGTCGGTGGCGAATCCACTCGTCCTGGTGCCAGGGCGGTGTCGCCACTGGAGGAGCTGGAGCGCGTAGCGCCCATTGTCGAGCGCATCAGTCGGGAGTTGGACGTCATCATCTCGGTCGATACCTCCACGCCAGCGGTCATGCGTGAAACTGCGCGGCTGGGTGCCGGGTTGATCAATGATGTGCGTTCGTTGCGTCGCGATGGCGCGCTGGATGCAGCGGCAGCCACCGGACTACCGGTTTGCCTGATGCATATGCTGGGAGAGCCAGGCGATATGCAGGACAATCCGCAGTATCAGGACGTTACAAGGGAAGTCGGTGAGTTTCTCGCCGAGCGCATGCATCAGTGTTCAATGGCGGGTATTCCAGCTGAGCGGATCATTCTTGACCCCGGCTTTGGCTTCGCCAAGACCTTGCAGCACAACCTGAGCTTGTTCAAACATATGGAAGCCCTGCATGCCTTCGGGCGGCCCCTGTTGGTCGGGGTTTCGCGAAAGAGCATGATTGGCCAGGCATTGAATCGTCCGGTGGAAGACCGACTGTATGGTGGTTTGGCGCTCGCGGCACTGGCTTCGGCGAAAGGTGCGCGTATATTGCGCGTCCATGATGTAGCCGAAACAGTGGATGTGGTCCGGATGATCGCCGCAGTGGAATCAGCCGAATAAGAATGATGGAGCACTTATGAGCAAAAAATATTTTGGCACCGATGGTATTCGTGGGCGCGTCGGTGAATACCCGATTACTCCTGATTTCATGCTCAAGCTTGGCTGGGCTGCAGGTATGGCGTTCCGCAAGATGGGCGCCTGCAAGGTCCTGGTAGGTAAGGACACCCGGATCTCCGGCTACATGTTCGAGTCTGCACTTGAGGCGGGGCTTACTTCCGCAGGTGCCGATGTAATGCTCCTTGGTCCGATGCCGACCCCGGCGATTGCCTACCTGACGCGCACCTTTCACGCCGAGGCCGGCATCGTGATCAGTGCGTCGCACAATCCGCATGATGACAATGGCATCAAGTTTTTCTCCGGCAAGGGCACCAAGCTTCCGGATGAAGTCGAGCTGATGATCGAAGAGTTGCTCGATACGCCAATGACCGTGGTGGAGTCGAGCAAGATCGGCAAGGTGTCGCGAATCAACGATGCGTCGGGGCGTTATATCGAATTCTGCAAGAGCAGCGTGCCGACCGGCACAAGCTTCTCGGGTATGAAAGTCGTGATCGACTGCGCCCACGGTGCGACTTACAAAGTGGCGCCGAGCGTGTTCCGCGAGTTGGGCGCTGAAGTCGTCGTGCTGTCGGCGCAGCCGAATGGTTTGAATATCAACGACAATTGCGGTTCGACCCATATGGGGCAGCTGCAGGCTGCCGTCGTCGCTGAGCAGGCCGATCTGGGTATCGCCTTCGATGGTGACGGCGACCGCGTTCAGATGGTCGATCACACGGGGGCGGTGGTGGATGGTGACGAATTGCTGTTCATCATTGCCCGTGATCTGCATGAGCACAACAAGCTGCAGGGCGGGGTGGTTGGAACCCTGATGAGTAACCTGGGGCTGGAGCTGGCCCTTGCTGATCTGGGTGTTCCATTCGTGCGTGCCAATGTCGGTGACCGCTATGTCATTGCCGAGCTGCTGGAGCGCAACTGGATTGTAGGTGGTGAAAACTCCGGGCACATCGTGTGTTTCAGCCACACCACCACGGGTGATGCAATTATTGCGGCGCTGCAGGTGTTGATGGCGCTGAGCAGGCGTGACGAAGGTCTGGCGCAATCCCGGCAGGCGCTGCGCAAGTGCCCGCAGGTGCTGATCAATGTGCGTTTCGGCGGTGGTGCAAACCCCCTTGAGCATCCATCGGTCAAAGAAGCCAGCGAGCGTGTGACCAAGGCCATGGCGGGGCGTGGGCGGGTGCTGTTGCGCAAGTCCGGAACCGAACCGCTGGTGCGTGTGATGGTCGAAGGCGAAGACGAAGCGCAGGTTCGTGGCTATGCCGAAGAGCTGGCAAAACTGGTTACTGAAGTTTCTGCCTGAATTCGGCTTGCCAGCCTTGATTGTGTTGGGTAACATCTGCGCCCACTTTGACCGACGAGGTACAGCATGCGTCGCCCTATGGTAGCTGGTAACTGGAAGATGCACGGTACCCGCGCCAGCGTCGCTGAGCTGATCAACGGCCTTCGTGACTTGGCCTTGCCGAGCGGTGTTGATGTCGCGGTATTCCCACCTTTTCTGCATATCAATCAAGTGATTGATGGGTTGAAAGGAAAGTCGATTTCGGTCGGCGCGCAGAATTCTGCGGTGGAATCCGGACAAGGTGCGTTGACCGGTGAAGTTGCACCGAGTCAGTTGGTGGATGCAGGTTGTTCCCTGGTGCTTGTCGGGCACTCCGAGCGCCGCCAGATCATGGGCGAGCAGGACGCAGTGCTGATCCGCAAGTTCGCAGCGGCGCAGGCATGTGGCTTGATTCCGGTGTTGTGCATAGGGGAAACCCTTGAGCAGCGTGAAGCCGGTAAGACTCTTGAGGTTGTCTCGCGTCAGCTGGGCAGTATCATTGAGGAGCTGGGTGTCGGTGCCTTTGCCAAGGCAGTGATCGCTTACGAGCCGGTCTGGGCCATAGGCACCGGGCTGACTGCTACGCCGCAACAGGCGCAGGATGTGCACGCAGCCATTCGCGCCCAGTTGGCGGCAGAGAATTCTGAGGTCGCACAAGGTGTGCGGCTTCTATACGGCGGCAGCGTGAAGGCGGCCAATGCGGTCGAACTGTTCGGCATGCCGGATATCGATGGGGGTCTCATTGGTGGGGCTTCCCTGAATGCAGATGAGTTCGGTGCGATTTGTCGCGCCGCGGGAAACTGAAAAAATGCTGGAAACAGTCGTAGTCGTTTTTCATCTGCTGGGTGCATTGGGCGTAGTAGCTCTGGTTTTGCTGCAGCAGGGTAAAGGTGCGGACGCTGGCGCGTCTTTCGGAGCAGGTGCTTCAAATACTGTGTTCGGAAGCCAAGGTTCCTCTACCTTTCTTAGTAAGTTTACTGCTATACTTGCCGCAGGTTTTTTCATAACCAGCTTGGGGTTAGGTTACTTTGCTAAAGAGAAGGCTCACCAGCTGACTCAAGTAGGTCTCCCAAACCCGGCGGTACTGGAAGTTCCAAAGCAACAACCGGCTTCTGATGATGTCCCGGTGCTTCAAGAGCAAAAGTCGGCTACTCCAGCGACTGACGTGCCTCCAGCTCAAGAGCAGAAGTAAGAAGGGTTTCAAACGTAGTATTGCCGAGGTGGTGGAATTGGTAGACACGCAACCTTGAGGTGGTTGTGCCCATAGGGTGTAGGGGTTCGAGTCCCCTTCTCGGTACCAATTAGTCAGGAGAGCCCGCTGTTGCGGGCTTTCTTGCAGGTGGAAGGTTACATTGACCCTGTAGGGGATCGGTCGTATACTTCCGCCCCAGCTTTGTCGCGGGGTGGAGCAGTCTGGTAGCTCGTCGGGCTCATAACCCGAAGGTCGTCGGTTCAAATCCGGCCCCCGCAACCAGTTTAAGGAGCCCCTTTTAAGGGGCTTTTTGTTAGCTGGACACTTTCAACGCCGCTGTTCGACGGCGTTTCAAGGATGGGCGTTTAGCCCATTTTTTTATTTTGCATAGCATGCACATACATGCACTAGGGGGTTCAGGTGTCGAGCAAGCTAGAAGAGTTGCAGGCCTTGCTGGCCCCGGTGGTCGTGGCCCTAGGCTATGAATGCTGGGGTATTGAGTTTTCGGCCCAGGGTCGCCACTCAATGTTGCGCGTTTATATCGATAAAGAAGGCGGCGTGCTGGTGGACGATTGCGCCATCGTCAGCCGTCAGATCAGCGGTGTGCTGGATGTTGAAGATCCAATCGCCGTTGAATACACCCTTGAAGTTTCCTCGCCTGGCATGGAACGCCCTCTGTTCACTCTTGAGCAGTTTGCAAAATTTGCCGGTGAACAAGTGAAGATCAAGCTGCGCTCGCCTTTTGAAGGTCGACGCAACTTTCAGGGCCTTCTGCGCGGCGTAGAAGAGCAGGATGTCGTGGTGCAAGTAGAAGACCATGAGTTCCTGTTGCCGATCGATATGATCGACAAGGCCAACATTATTCCCAGTTTTGACTGAGGCGTGCCAGATACTGCGGATCCCGCGGATCCAATGGCTTGCGAAAGGCGAGGCGTACGATGAGCAAAGAAGTACTGCTGGTTGTTGAGTCGGTATCCAATGAAAAGGGCGTACCGGCAAACGTGATTTTTGAAGCGCTGGAGCTGGCTCTGGCCACTGCGACCAAAAAGCGTTTTGAAGACGAAGTTGATCTGCGTGTGGAAATCAATCGCCACACTGGCGCTTACGAGACTTTCCGTCGCTGGACGGTCGTCGAGGAAGCAGACCTGGACGATCCGGCCATCGAAACCTGGCCGAGCAAGGTTGCCGAAACGCATCCTGGCGCCAAGGTCGGTGACGTTGTCGAAGAGAAAATCGAATCCATCGAGTTCGGCCGCATTGCTGCACAGACTGCCAAGCAAGTCATCGTGCAGAAAGTACGTGAAGCCGAGCGCGCTCAGGTTGTTGACGCTTACCGCGAGCGCCTGGGTGAAATCATCTCCGGCACCGTGAAAAAAGTCACCCGCGACAACGTGATCGTCGATCTGGGCAACAACGCTGAAGCGTTGCTGGCCCGTGAAGACATCATTTCTCGCGAAACTTTCCGGGTTGGCGTGCGCTTGCGTGCGCTGCTCAAGGAAATCCGCACCGAGAACCGCGGCCCGCAGTTGATCCTGTCGCGTACCGCGCCGGAAATGCTGATCGAGTTGTTCCGCATCGAAGTGCCGGAAATTGCCGAAGGCCTGATCGAAGTGATGGCTGCGTCCCGTGATCCGGGTTCGCGCGCCAAGATCGCCGTTCGCTCCAAGGACAAACGCATCGACCCGCAAGGCGCTTGCATCGGTATGCGCGGTTCGCGCGTCCAGGCAGTGTCGGGTGAGTTGGGCGGTGAGCGTGTTGATATCGTTCTTTGGGACGACAACCCGGCTCAGTTCGTGATCAACGCCATGTCCCCGGCCGAGGTTGCGGCAATTATCGTTGACGAAGATGCCCATGCAATGGACATCGCCGTTGGCGCAGACAATCTGGCTCAGGCCATCGGTCGCGGTGGTCAGAACGTGCGTCTGGCCAGCCAGTTGACTGGCTGGACCCTGAACGTGATGACCGAATCGGACATCCAGGCTAAACAGCAAGCAGAAACCGGCGACATCCTGCGCAACTTCATCGACGAGCTGGAAGTCGACGAAGAGCTGGCTCAGGTGCTGGTTGATGAAGGCTTCACCAGCCTGGAAGAGATTGCCTACGTACCGTTGGAAGAAATGCTCAACATCGACGGCTTTGACGAGGAAATCGTCAACGAGCTTCGCGCTCGTGCCAAGGATCGCTTGTTGACCAAAGCCATCGCTACTGAGGAAAAGCTGGCAGACGCCCATCCGGCCGAAGACCTGCTCTCGCTTGAGGGTATGGACAAGGATTTGGCGATGGAACTGGCGGTGCGCGGCGTAATTACCCGCGAAGACCTGGCCGAGCAGTCTATTGACGACCTGCTCGACATCGACGGCATTGACGATGATCGTGCCGGCAAGTTGATCATGGCCGCCCGAGCCCACTGGTTCGAGTAATTAGGCGCGGCCTGAGGAGAGAAGTGCATGACGCAAGTCACGGTGAAACAACTGGCCGATGAGGTCAAAACACCGGTAGAGCGCCTGTTGCAGCAGATGCGTGAGGCAGGTCTGCCGCACACCGCCGCCGAAGAACATGTGACTGACAGTGAGAAGCAATCGTTGCTGACTCACTTGAAAAGCAGCCACAAGGCGAAAGTGGAAGAACCACGCAAGATTACGCTGCAGCGTAAAACCACCAGCACCCTGCGGGTTGCTGGCAGCAAAAGCATCAGCGTTGAAGTACGCAAGAAGAAAGTCTTCGTACAGCGCAGCCCGGAAGAAATCGAAGCCGAGCGCAAGCGTGAACTGGATGAACGTCGCGCAGTAGAAAATGCTGCACGTCAGAAGGCTGAAGAAGAAGCCAAGCGTCGCGCCGAAGAAGAAGCGCGCCGCCAGCCTGCTGCTGCGCAGACCGCTCCTGCCGAACCTGTCGCAGCGCCTGTCGCAGTGGCCGAGCCTGTGCGCGAAAGCGCTCCGGTTGTGGCAGCTGCCCCGGCTCCTGCGGCCGACACTCGCAAACGTGACGAACAGCGTCGTCCGGACAAACCACGTGCCGACGACAACAGTCGTCGCGGTGGCGGCGATGGCGAGCGCAAAAACGCTCCGCATCGTGCTTCGGTCAAGGAAAAGGCGCCGGCTCCACGCGTTGCTCCACGTACTACCGACGAAGAAAGCGATGGCTTCCGTCGTGGTGGTCGCGGCAAGGCCAAGCTGAAGAAGCGCAACGCCCACGGTTTCCAGAGCCCGACCGGCCCTGTCGTGCGCGAAGTGAAGATCGGCGAAACCATCACTGTTGGCGATCTCGCTCAACAGATGTCGGTGAAGGCTGCTGAAATCATCAAGTTCATGTTCAAACTGGGTACTCCAGCGACCATCAACCAGGTACTGGATCAGGAAACTGCCCAGTTGGTTGCCGAAGAGCTGGGCCACAAAGTGACCCTGGTCAGCGACACCGCCCTGGAAGATTCCCTGGCCGAGTCCCTGAAGTTTGAAGGCGAGGCAGTTTCCCGTGCGCCGGTCGTGACCGTAATGGGCCACGTTGACCACGGTAAGACTTCCCTGCTCGACTACATCCGTCGTGCCAAGGTTGCTGCTGGCGAAGCCGGTGGTATCACCCAGCACATCGGTGCGTACCACGTTGAAACCGACCGTGGCATGGTGACGTTCCTCGACACCCCTGGTCACGCCGCGTTCACCGCGATGCGTGCCCGTGGCGCCAAGGCGACCGACATCGTGATCCTCGTGGTTGCAGCGGACGACGGCGTGATGCCGCAAACCATCGAAGCTGTTCAGCACGCTCAGGCTGCTGGCGTTCCGCTGGTTGTCGCGGTGAACAAGATCGACAAGCCAGGTGCTGACCTCGATCGCATCCGTAGCGAACTGTCGGTACACGGCGTGACCTCGGAAGAGTGGGGTGGTGACACGCCATTCGTACCGGTTTCGGCGAAGATGGGTACCGGTGTAGACGAACTGCTCGAAGCCGTTCTGCTGCAAGCCGAAGTCCTGGAGCTGACTGCAACCCCATCGGCTCCTGGCCGTGGTGTCGTGGTTGAATCCCGCCTGGACAAGGGCCGTGGCCCGGTGGCTACCGTGCTGGTTCAAGACGGTACCCTGCGTCAGGGCGACATGGTCCTGGTCGGTTCGAACTATGGCCGCGTGCGCGCCATGCTCGACGAGAACGGCAAGCCAATCAAGGAAGCCGGTCCGGCCATCCCTGTCGAGATCCTCGGCCTGGACGGTACCCCGGACGCTGGCGACGAGATGAGCGTGGTTGCCGACGAGAAGAAAGCCCGTGAAGTGGCTCTGTTTCGTCAAGGCAAGTTCCGCGAAGTCAAACTGGCTCGCGCTCACGCCGGCAAGCTGGAAAACATCTTCGAAAGCATGGGTCAGGAAGAGAAGAAGACGCTCAACATCGTCCTCAAATCCGACGTCCGTGGTTCGCTCGAAGCGTTGAACGGCGCCTTGAACGGCCTGGGTAACGACGAAGTGCAAGTGCGTGTGGTCGGTGGCGGCGTCGGTGGTATCACCGAATCCGACGCTAACCTGGCACTGGCCTCCAACGCTGTACTGTTCGGCTTCAACGTGCGTGCCGATGCCGGCGCGCGCAAGATCGTCGAGCAGGAAGGTCTGGACATGCGTTACTACAACGTGATCTACGACATCATCGAAGACGTCAAGAAAGCCCTGACCGGCATGCTCGGCAGCGATGTTCGCGAGAACATCCTGGGTATCGCCGAAGTGCGTGACGTGTTCCGTTCGCCGAAGTTTGGCGCGATCGCGGGTTGCATGGTGATCGAAGGTGTCGTTCACCGTAACCGTCCAATCCGTGTACTGCGTGAAGACATCGTTATCTTCGAAGGCGAGCTGGAATCCCTGCGCCGCTTCAAGGATGACGCTTCCGAAGTACGTGCCGGCATGGAATGCGGTATCGGCGTGAAGAGCTACAACGACGTCAAGGTCGGTGACAAGATCGAAGTCTTCGAGAAGGTGCAGGTTGCTCGCAGCCTCTAACTCGCGCACTTCAGGAGCCGTGACGGGTAGCCGCATGCAAATGCGCAGCTCGTCACCAGGACTCTAAACGCAACGCCCGGTCTGGCTTTTGTCAGGCCGGGCGTTTGCCGCTTTCAGACCTTGCGGGTTTCACCGTGGGGCAGTAACAGGTAACAATACATGGCAAAAGAATATAGCCGTACCCAACGTATCGGCGATCAGATGCAGCGTGAGCTGGCACAACTGATCCGTCGTGAAGTCAAAGACCCGCGCGTCGGCCTGGTCACCATTACCGCAGTGGAAGTCAGTCGTGACGTCGGTCACGCCAAGATCTTCATCACCGTGATGGGGCAGGATAGCGCCGAAGAAATCGCACAAAGCATCAAGGTGCTGAACTCTGCCGCCGGCTTCCTGCGCATGCAGCTGGCTCGCGAGATGAAGCTGCGCAGCGTTCCACAGCTGCACTTCCACTACGACGAAAGCGTCGTGCGTGGTGCGCACCTGTCGGCATTGATCGAGCGCGCAGTGGCTGAAGACAATCAGCATCCGGTTGCGGCAGAAGCCGAAGACACCAAGGAGTAATCGGTGGCTCAGGTCAAACGTATCCGTCGTAACGTCAGTGGCATCATCCTGCTCGACAAGCCGCTGGGGTTCACCTCCAACGCGGCCTTGCAGAAGGTTCGCTGGTTGCTCAATGCCGAGAAGGCCGGACACACCGGCAGTCTCGATCCCTTGGCCACAGGCGTGTTGCCGCTGTGCTTCGGCGAGGCCACCAAGTTCTCGCAGTACCTGCTCGATTCCGACAAGGGTTATGAAACCCTGGCGCAACTGGGCAAGACGACCACCACGGCGGATGCCGAAGGTGAAGTTTTGCAGGAGCGTCCGGTGACCGTTGGTCGCTCCGATATCGAGGCTGTACTGCCGAAATTTCGTGGGCAAATCAGTCAGATACCGCCGATGTACTCGGCACTCAAGCGTGATGGGCAGCCGCTGTACAAGTTGGCCCGTGCTGGTGAAGTAGTGGAGCGCGAACCGCGTTCTGTTACTATTACGCGCTTGGAATTGCTGGCCTTCGAAGGTGATACTGCGCGGCTGGCGGTGGATTGCAGCAAAGGCACCTATATCCGTACCCTGGTGGAGGATATCGGTGAGCAACTCGGTTGTGGCGCTTACGTTGCAGAACTGCGACGTACCCAGGCCGGACCATTCACCCTGGCGCAGACGGTTACCCTGGAAGAGCTGGAAGCAGTACATGCCGAAGGCGGCAACGAAGCGGTCGATCGCTTCCTGATGCCATCGGACAGCGGCCTGCTGGATTGGCCACTGTTGCAGTTCTCGGAAGCGAGTGCGTTCTACTGGCTCAATGGCCAGCCGGTACGTGCCCCGGATGCTCCGAAGTTCGGCATGGTGCGGGTACAGGATCACAATGGTCGCTTCATCGGTATCGGTGAAGTGAGCGAAGACGGGCGTATCGCGCCACGTCGACTGATTCGGTCAGAATGACCGGACGAGGGTGGCTGTTAACAGGCACGGTCACTACTCATTTTTAGATACAGGGATTTGTCCCTGGCCTGTTGAAACTGTTTCTGAAACAGTTTCCTGATAAAAGGATTGCCTCATGGCTCTCGACGTTCAAGAAAAAGCTCAAATCGTAGCTGACTACCAGCAAGCTGTTGGTGACACTGGTTCGCCAGAAGTGCAAGTTGCACTGCTGACCGCCAACATCAACAAACTGCAAGGTCACTTCAAGGCCAACGGTAAAGATCACCACTCCCGTCGTGGTCTGATCCGCATGGTTAACCAGCGTCGTAAGCTGCTGGACTACCTGAAAGGCAAGGACGTGAGCCGTTACAGCGCTCTGATCGCTCGCCTGGGTCTGCGTCGCTAATAAGCGATTGCGCTAGAGGTTGGTTGTCTGTCGTGCGTCAGCGGGTTTCCCGCAGGCGCATGGCAGGCTCCCAGCCTCAAGTTTTATCTGGATGTCTGCTTTACCGTATTACCTGTGTGAGTAAACCCCGGACAACCGGTCGGGCCGATTCCCGGCGTTGCCCAAGAATTTCGCAAGAAACCAGTTCCCCCAAGAGCCACAAAGAAGGTAGGACACCGTGAACCCGGTAATCAAAAAATTCCAGTTCGGTCAGTCGACCGTTACCCTCGAGACTGGCCGTATCGCCCGTCAGGCCTCCGGCGCAGTATTGGTCACCGTTGACGACGACGTCAGCGTATTGGTGACCGTAGTCGGTGCCAAGCAAGCCGATCCAGGCAAGGGCTTCTTCCCTCTGTCTGTTCACTACCAGGAAAAGACTTACGCTGCCGGCAAGATCCCTGGCGGTTTCTTCAAGCGCGAAGGCCGTCCTTCCGAGAAAGAAACCCTGACTTCCCGACTGATCGACCGTCCGATCCGTCCGCTGTTCCCGGAAGGCTTCATGAACGAAGTGCAGGTTGTCTGCACCGTCGTTTCCACCAGCAAGAAGACCGATCCGGACATCGCTGCGATGATCGGTACCTCGGCTGCCCTGGCCATCTCCGGCATTCCTTTCGATGGCCCGATCGGCGCTGCCCGCGTTGCGTTCCACGAAAGCACCGGCTACCTGCTGAACCCGACTTACGAGCAACAGGCTGCTTCGAGCCTGGACATGGTCGTTGCCGGTACTTCGGACGCAGTGCTGATGGTTGAGTCGGAAGCCAAAGAGCTGACCGAAGACCAGATGCTGGGCGCGGTACTGTTTGCTCACGACGAATTCCAGGTTGTGATCAACGCTGTCAAAGAACTGGCTGCCGAAGCTGCCAAGCCAACCTGGACCTGGGCTCCACAGCCTGAAGCCACCGAACTGCTGGGCGCTATCCGTGCCGAGTTCGGCGAAGCGATCTCCCAGGCCTACACCATCACCGTCAAGGCCGACCGTTACGCTCGCCTGGGTGAGTTGAAGGATCAGGTCGTTGCCAAGCTGTCCGGTGAAGAAGGCCAGCCTTCCTCCGCCGAAGTCAAAGCGGCTTTCGGCGAAATCGAATACCGCACCGTTCGCGAAAACATCGTAAACGGCAAGCCACGTATCGACGGTCGCGACACTCGCACCGTGCGTCCGCTGAACATCGAAGTCGGTGTTCTGCCAAAGACCCACGGTTCGGCACTGTTCACCCGTGGCGAAACCCAGGCCCTGGTAGTCGCGACTCTGGGCACCGCCCGTGACGCGCAGCTGCTGGACACCCTGGAAGGCGAGAAAAAAGACCCGTTCATGCTGCACTACAACTTCCCTCCGTTCTCGGTGGGCGAGTGTGGTCGCATGGGTGGCGCTGGTCGTCGCGAAATCGGTCACGGCCGTCTGGCCCGTCGTTCGGTTTCGGCCATGCTGCCTGCCGCTGACGTGTTCCCGTACACAATCCGCGTGGTTTCGGAAATCACCGAATCCAACGGTTCGAGCTCGATGGCTTCGGTTTGCGGTGCTTCCCTGGCCCTGATGGACGCCGGCGTGCCGATGAAGGCGCCGGTTGCCGGTATCGCCATGGGTCTGGTTAAAGAAGGCGAGAAATTCGCCGTCCTGACCGACATCCTGGGTGACGAAGACCACCTGGGCGACATGGACTTCAAGGTAGCCGGTACCGCCAAAGGCGTCACCGCGCTGCAGATGGACATCAAGATCAAGGGCATCACCGAAGAAATCATGGAGATCGCTCTGGGCCAAGCCCTGGAAGCGCGCCTGAACATCCTCGGCCAGATGAACCAGATCATTGGCCAGTCGCGTACCGAACTGTCGGCCAACGCTCCGACCATGATCGCGATGAAGATCGACACCGACAAAATCCGTGACGTCATCGGTAAAGGCGGCGCGACCATTCGTGCGATCTGTGAAGAAACCAAGGCTTCGATCGACATCGAAGACGACGGTTCGATCAAGATCTTCGGCGAAACCAAGGAAGCGGCAGAAGCTGCCCGTCAGCGCGTTCTGGGCATCACCGCTGAAGCCGAAATCGGCAAGATCTATGTCGGTAAGGTTGAGCGCATCGTCGACTTCGGCGCATTCGTCAACATCCTGCCAGGCAAGGACGGTCTGGTTCACATCTCCATGCTGAGCGACGCTCGCGTTGAGAAAGTGACCGACATCCTGAAAGAAGGTCAGGAAGTGGAAGTACTGGTACTGGACGTGGACAACCGCGGCCGTATCAAGCTGTCCATCAAAGACGTGGCAGCCGCCAAGGCTTCGGGCGTTTAATCGCGCCCCACGCCTGACCGCTTCAACGTTTTAAAAAATGCCCTGCCGTGAAAACGGTGGGGCATTTTTTTGTCTGTAGATCACTGAGATGATTGGCGAAGTTGCCGGAGTCGAAACTCAGTGCTAGGTTTAGCCCACCGCCCGTGTAGCTCAGCCGGTAGAGCAGCGCACTCGTAACGCGAAGGTCGCAGGTTCGATTCCTGTCTCGGGCACCATATCCCCCTCGGTTATTCCACCTTTCTGCTCAGGTCCTCGACGGTACGCTTGAGGTTCTCGAGTTCGCGGTCCTGATCGCTGTTTGAATTCATATTCCCGCCATCATCAAAACATCGTGTGCACAACTTTTTGCGGGGAGATGCAAAGAGACGTGTAAATCCGCGGCCAAACGTCCTATATTCGGAGCCTGCCTGAGCAACGCCCAGCAGTTTTCAGATGATCCAGAATGGTTCTGAAGGCCAGATAAACCGGGCCTGATCCGGTTTTTGTGTCAGAGAGATCCTTGAAGATCCAGATCCATCTTCCATTCCCAGATCAGCGAGAACGCCATGACCGATAAAGAGATGACCCAGGAAGCCCGACACGAAGAGGCTCTGAAGAAGTATTTGCTCGATTCGCCCCAGCTAGCTGAAGAGATCAAGGACTTGCCCGCCGATGATCAGAAAGACCAGATTCAGTGGGCGTTCGAGGACGAGGCGGAGGCCCAGGGCTTGCAGCCGTGGGAACTGACGCTCAAGTACACCTCAACTCCGCAGGAGTACGAGGCAGAACGCCTGAAGCTGCACAAGGAGGCGGCCGAGGTGTTGGGCGTCGAGTGGGAAGAGTACTGCGAGATGAACAATCTGGTGGTCTGACACTCATGTAGGAGCGAGCTTGCTCGCGATGACGGCGTGTCAGCTTGCACATTTCTTGAGTGTGCCACCCTCATCGCGAGCAAGCTCGCTCCTACAGTTTTGGCAACTCACATCCGTGTGATCAGAGACTCAGGCGCATCGATAGATCGACCGCCTTCACATCTTTGGTCATCGCACCGATCGAAATGTAATCCACCCCGGTCTGTGCAATCGGCAGCAACGTGCTTTCATTGATCCCGCCGCTGGCCTCCAGCTTGGCTTTGCCGGCATTCAGGCGCACGGCTTCGCGCATGTCGTCCAGGCTCAGTTCGTCGAGCATGATGATGTCGGCACCGGCCGCCAGCGCTTCTTTCAGTTCCTCCAGGCTTTCCACTTCAATCTCTACCGGTTTGCCCGGGGCGATCTTGTGCGCGGCGGCGATGGCCTGCGCGATGCCGCCACTGGCGGCGATGTGGTTTTCCTTGATCAGGAAGGCGTCATACAGGCCGATGCGGTGGTTGTGGCAACCGCCGCAGGTCACGGCGTACTTCTGCGCCAGGCGCAGCCCCGGTAAGGTTTTGCGGGTGTCGAGCAGCTTGACCTGAGTCTCGGCCACGAAGTCCGCCAGGTATTGCGCGCGGGTTGCCACGCCGGAGAGCAATTGCAGGAAGTTCAGGGCGCTGCGTTCGCCGGTCAGCAGTGAGCGCGCAGGTCCTTCGAGGTGGAACAGCACCTGATTGGGCGTCACCCGTTCGCCGTCGGCAACCTGCCAGTGCACCGCCACCCGTGGGTCCAGTTGCCGAAACACGGTATCCACCCAGGCGGTGCCGCTGATGACGGCGGCGTCGCGAGTAATGATGGTGGCTTTGGCCAGGCGTTCGGCCGGGATCAATTGCGCGGTGATGTCGCCGCTGCCGATGTCTTCGCGCAACGCACGGCGCACGTTGGCTTCGATTTCGGCGGTCAGATCGGCGAGACGTAGATTCGGCATAACGGACTCCACAAACAAAGTGGCTAGATTATAGGGCCATGGCACGGACCAACCCAAGGCATCAGAGCGTTACGTTTGCGCTGGCGCCTGTATTTGGTCGAATCCTTTACATTGTCGGCGTTGGCCGTCGATTCCGAACAGGCGCCTGTTTGAGATCGGCAACCTCCAGCGTCTCAAACGCGGCAAGTGATCGCGCCTCGGGGGGTTATCGCGGCATACTGTGCCAACACAGTCGACGTTGAAGGAATCTGTATGCAGCTGGACCCCGCGAGCGGTTGGATTCAGGGTGTGTGTGTCTGCCCCTCACCCAACTTCAATGCGCGCCCCACAGGCGAGATTTCCCTGCTGGTGATCCACAATATCAGCCTGCCGCCGGCGCAGTTCGCCACCGGCAAGGTGCAGGAATTTTTTCAGAATCGTCTGGATGTCACCGAACATCCCTATTTTGAAGGGATCGCGGATTTGCGGGTGTCCGCGCACTTTCTGATCGAACGTGACGGTACCGTCACCCAGTTTGTTTCATGCCTTGAGCGTGCATGGCATGCGGGTGTTTCGAGCTTCGAGGGGCGGGAAACCTGTAACGATTTTTCCGTGGGCATCGAGCTCGAAGGCACGGATGATCTGCCGTTCACCGATGCGCAGTACAGCGCGTTGACAGCCCTGACCCGCCAGTTGCAGCAGGCGTTCACGGCGATTACCACAGAGCGCATCTGCGGGCACAGCGACATTGCACCGGGGCGCAAAACCGATCCAGGGCCGGCGTTCGACTGGGCACGCTATCGTGCCGCCCTGGCACAAGAGGAAGGACGATGAGTTTTCTGGTGTTGCTGTTGGCGGTGTGGATCGAGAAGTTCTCGGCCTTGCGTCATCGGGTTCAGCGAGACGGCGGCTGGATACACGAGCTGAACAAGCTTGAGACCAGCCCGCGACTTTCGGGACGGCCATGGTTGGTGTTGTTGGTACTTGTCTTGTTACCGGTGGCGTTGCTGGGTTTGCTGCTGGTGGTCATCGAGCCGGTGGCCTACGGGTTGCTGGCGTTGCCGATCCATTTGCTGGTAGTCATTTACAGCCTGGGGCGCGGTGATCTGCTGGGCGATCTTGGGCCGTTCCGCGATGCCTGGCGTCGTGAGGACCTGCAAGCCGCGGCCCTTGTCGCCAAGCGCGATCTGGATATTTGTGCAGACAGTGGCGAGCAGCTGCTGGAGCAGGTCGAAGGGCATTTGCTGTGGGAGGCCTACCAGAGTTTTTTCGCGGTGATTTTCTGGTACTTCCTGCTGGGCCCGGTCGCGGCGTTGAGTTACAGGCTGCTGGCGCTGGCCGAAGAACACGGGAAAAGCCCTGCGGTGGTCGAGCGCGCCGGGCAACTGCGTCACGCCTTCGACTGGGTGCCGGTACGCCTGTTGGCGGCGAGCCTGGCGTTGGTCGGCAATTTTGTCGCGGTCAGCCGGGTCATGTTGCATGAGCTGCTGAACTGGGACATCAGCGCCGCGCAACTGATCGAGAAAGTCGGGTTGGTGGCTGGTGAAATTCCGGCGCCGGTGGCCGGCGCGGAAGGTATCAACAACCTGGACCGCATCTGGGAACTGCTGCTGCGTGCCGCGGTGCTCTGGTATGCCGGGTTTGCGTTGTGGACGGTCCTGCATTAGGCCTGCATTGAGCCATTGTGGCGATCCGGCAAGCCCCCTCGCCACAATGGTTCATCCGCCTGCGCGGATGAAACCTGTCGTTAACCTTAAGTTACAAAACCTCCTGCCGATTTAAGTTATACAGAGACAGCGCCGAATAGTGGCTATCTGCTCTCGGTCTGCGCCTGCCAATAAAAAAAATAAGAAATCGAAGGGAGACATCCAGTGAAGAGCTTGCTCTATCCCGCTGTCGCGCTGATGAACCGCCTGAGCTTCGGCATGAAGTTCAGTCTGATCAGCGTACTGTTCCTGGTGCCGATGCTGGTGACCAACTTCTATCTGGTGCGCGACTCCTATCGTGAATTCCACGGCACGCGTGTCGAACTGCAGAGCCTTGATCTGTTGGGCAGCAGCCTGGCGTTACGACGCGATCTGGAAACCCTGAACAACCTGGTGCAGATCAATGTCAGCCTCGGCCAGTCCGGCAAGGCCGGCAATGTCGAATCGAAAATCAGCGCGCTTGAGCAAAACATTCTGACTCGCCTGCAAGGGCTGACGGCGATGACCAGCGACCCGGAGCAGGTCGCGGTGTTCGATGGCAAACGCGATGAAATGATCGCCGCGTTCAAGGCCCAGCAAACGGAAAACTCCCTGCAAAGCAAGAGTGCGCTGATTGGCAAGCTGGTGGGTAGCGCGCAGATTTTCAGCCAGCTCATCACCAGCCAGGCCGGCCTCAGTCGCGACAACCAGAGCGACATGCGCCAGTTGAGCGAGCTCGTCACCCTTGTCACGCCACGGGTCACCCAGATCCTGGGCGAAGGCCGGGCAATGGGTTCTTTTTCGTTGGGGCAGGGTTTCATCAACTCGGCTTCGAGTACCCGTTTCGATGAGTTGCTGGCGCAGATTGAAAAGCTCCAGGCCGAATATGGCCTGAAGTTGCAGGATGCCCTGGGTTCCAGCAAGGCCGCCCGCGACACCTTGGCCGCTCAGGCCGATAGCAGCCGGGCATCCTTGAAGAAAGCCAGCGAGCTGTTCGAAGAGCAAGTGGTCATGGCCGATACCCTCGATGCGCCGTGGCAGGGCTTTTACGATCAGGTCAGCACCCTGATGGAACAGACTTACCAACTCAATGAGGCGGTCCTGAAGTATCTCGGCCCGCAATTGCAGCAGCGGCTTGAGCAGAATCGCACGCACATGTTCTTGCAGGCCGTGGCGTTGTCAGTCGTATTTGTGTTGATCTTTTATCTCTACGGCGCTTTCTATGCCTCGACCCGCACTACGCTCAAGCGTCTGGGGGCGGTGATGGACAAGGTGGCGGCAGGCGACATGACCGTGACCTTCAGCGCTCACAGCCGCGATGAACTGGGGGAGCTGGGTGAGGTGTTCAACGGCACCGTGAAAAAAATCCATGACCTGATCGAGCGGGTGGGGCAGACCGTCAGCGAAGTCGAGCGTCAGGCCGGGCAGGTGGAGAACGTTTCCGCGCAGAGCAACCAGGCCGTCGCCGGGCAGCGCACGCAGATCGAACAAGTGGCCACGGCCATGAACCAGATGTCGGCCACTTCCCAGGAAGTCGCGCGCAGTGCCGCCGCAGCGGTGAGCAGTGCCCACAGTGTCAACGATGAGACCATCAGTGGTCGCAGTCTGGTGCAGTCTCAGCAAGGCAGCATTGCCGCGCTGGCCAGCGAGATCGATCAATCGGTGCTGGTGATCAATCAACTGGCCAGCGACAGCCAGTCCATCAGCCGCGTTCTGGAAGTGATCAAGAGTATCGCCGAGCAAACCAACCTGCTGGCACTCAATGCCGCTATCGAAGCTGCACGGGCCGGTGAACAGGGGCGTGGTTTCGCGGTGGTAGCCGATGAAGTCCGGACCCTGGCCAAGCGTACCCAGCAATCGACCGAAGAAATCGAGCAGATGATCGCCAAACTCCATGGCGGTGTCGGCGCGGCGGTCAAGGCCATGGGCACCAGCCATGAAATGGCCAACGGTACGGTGGGGCAGTCGGAAAAGGTCCAGCGGGCGCTGGAAAACATTCTGGGAGCGGTCGGCATGATCGTCGACCAGAACCAGCAGATTGCCGCCGCGGTGGAGCAACAAACCGCCGTGGCCCACGACATCGATCAGAACATCGTCGAGATCAATCGCGCCGGCGAGCGTACCGCTGAAGGTGCACATCAGACCGAAGATGCCAGTCGGGCGTTGTCGGCCCAGGTCGTGGAGTTGAAACATTTGATCAGTGCATTCCGGGTCTGAAAGACTCCTCGGGACCCAGTGGGAGCGGGCTTGCCCGCGAAGACGGCGGCACATCCAACATTCATGTGACTGAATGATCGCTTTCGTCGGATCGCCGCCCGGAGCAAGCCCGCTCCCACAGTTTTGGTGTACTGTCGGAAAGTTTCGTAATACTTTTTCCCTTTCCGGGCGGGAGTTCTCCTGATTCTCTCCGTGCGCTGGCTTTTGTATTTCAATCAAGGAAGATTTACGTGGCTTACCCCATGGAGGAGGTTTGGTTATGTCTGTTGTAACAACAGGAGTTCAGGGGCGCTGTGCGCATTGTCAGCGCACATTGCTGCTTCAACCCTGGCAACTCAATGCCATTGCGATAAATGAAGCGTTTGCCTGTGCCCACTGCCAGAAACACGTTCAGTTATGTTGTCCGGAACAGTTCAAACGCTTCAAGTCGCTCGATTCTTTTTCGCTGTTGCGCGCCAGCCTGCGGTTGATGGTCTGCACCGCGTTGCTGGTGGCGTTGGTGATGGAGTGGCTGGGAATGCTCAGCGTCATCGAACAGCTGAATGTTTCGCTGATCGCCATATTCGTGTACTTCGCGGTGGTCCGTTATTTCCGCCGACGCCAGCACCTGACGCTGATCCTGGAAGCCGCCAAGGCTCACGCCGACTGATTACCAGCCGAACACTGCGCAGCTGTTGGCGGTGCTGGCAGCCGCCAGTTGTTCCGGGCTGATCGCCATCCATTGCGCCAGTGCCCCGCAAATCGCCGGCAAGTGTGCCGGGCTGTTGCGCTGGCCTGGAAACATGGCCGGGGCCATGTCTGGCGAGTCGGTTTCCAGCACCACCGAATCCAGCGGCAGTTCGCCGAGCACGCGGTGCATGCGCAGCGCCTGCGGCCAGGTCGGGGCGCCGCCAAGGCCGAGCTTGAAACCGAGCTTGATGTATTCCCGTGCCTCTTCCTTGCTACCGGCGAAGGCGTGGATGATGCCGGCCCGCTTCAGGCGAAACCGTTTGAGCGTGGCAATCACCGCCGCATGGCTACGTCGCACATGGATCAATGCCGGAAGATCGAAATCCGCCGCCAGTTGCAATTGCGCATCGAACAATGCCTGCTGGCGGTCGCGGTCCAGAGTCTCGATGAAGTAATCCAGGCCGATCTCGCCCACCGCACACAATTGCCGATGGCCGGCCAGACGAGTCAGCCAGTCACCGAGTTCGCTCAGGTGTTGCGGGCGATGATCGTCCAGGTACACCGGATGCAAACCGAAGGCGGCGTGCAGGTCGGGATCACTCTGCACCAGCTCCCAGACTCGCTGCCAATTGGCCTGACAAACCCCCAGCACCACGATCCGCCGCACTCCGAGGGCGCGGCTGTCGGCCAGCAGCGTCTGGCGGTCGTTGTCGAAGTCTGGAAAATCCAGATGGGTGTGGGTGTCGATCAGCTCCACGGTTCAATCCTGGAGAATACGTTGCTTGAACGTCCGCGCGATGGCTTGCACGCCGGGCCGGTAATCCGACTGCTCGATGGCCGCCAGGGCCAGTGCGAGGGCCTTGTCGGCGATCAACTGGTGTTGCTGGGCCATGGCGTTGACCGGTAGCGGCAGGAAGTCCAGCAACTGGGTGTCGCCGAATGTGCCGAGGCGCAACGGGCGGTTTTTCAGCGGGAAGTCGTGCAGCGCATCGAACACGCCCTGAAGCAGCACGTAGGAGGTAGTCACCAACGCATCGGGCAAATGCCCCAGGCGCAGAAGCAACTCTTCCATCAATTGTTTACCGCACTCGCGACTGAAGGATTCGCCTTCTTCGATCAGTACTTCGCCGTTGAACCCGGTGAGGGCCTCTTTGAAGCCTGCGGCACGTTCCCGGCTGATGCTCAGCTCCGGGCGGGCGCCGATCAACGCGATCTGCCTGGGCAACGGCTCCAGCAGGCTGCGGGTCAGTTGCAGGCTGGCCTCGCGGTCGTCGCTGATCACCGAACAGAAATGCTCGGGTTCCATGACCCGGTCGATGGCGATGATCGGAATGCCCTTGGCCTGCAATTGGCGATAACTTTCGTCGCCGGCTGGCAGGCAACTGGCAACGATCAGCGCGTCGCAGCGCCGGGCGCGGAACAGTTGCAGCAATTGCCGTTCGCTGTCCGGTGCATCGTCGGAACTGGCGATCAACAGCTGATAACCCCGGGCCCGCGCGCCTTGCTCCAGCAATTTGGCGATTCGCGCGTAACTGGGGTTTTCCAGATCCGGCAGAATGAACCCCAGCGTGCGCGTGTGTCGGCTGCGCAATCCGGCGGCCTGTGGGTTAGGCGTGAAGCCATGTTGTTCGACGACCGCACGCACGCGTTCGACGGTGGCGCTGCTGATGCGCTGCTGTTCGGCCTTGCCATTGATGACATAGCTGGCGGTGGTGACGGACACACCGGCCAACTGGGCGATATCACTGAGTTTCAACCCGCTGTTTCCTTGTTTTTTCGAGGTTGCCTCGACATTTTCGTCAATCCTAACCGATTCAGGCAGGCGACCATTGTCGTAACGCATCCGACAAGTTGGGCTTCAAGGATGGGACATTATCGAGTAACGTGCCATTGATTCTAGATTAAACGTTTCAGCAAGCGTATTTTCTACGTTAAAGGCGCCTTTGGCCGGTTCTGCCGTGAAACCGCCAAATGCTATGACCAAGCGCCTGAGCTGATTCATTCAAAACAATACCTGGTGCCCCTAGGCGCCAAAAAGGAGAAAGCATGCTCGAGCTCACTGTAGAGCAGATTTCCATGGGCCAGTCGGCTGTGGACAAGTCCGCAGCGCTGCAATTGCTGGCCCGGCACCTTGTCGTCGACGGCCTGGTTGCCGAGGGTTATCTCGCCGGGTTGCAGGCGCGGGAAGCCCAGGGCTCGACCTTTCTCGGTCAAGGTATTGCCATCCCCCACGGTACGCCCGAAACCCGCGACCAGGTGTTCACCACCGGTGTGCGCCTGATGCAGTTCCCTGACGGCGTGGACTGGGGCGACGGTCATATCGTTTACCTGGCGATCGGTATCGCCGCCAAATCCGATGAACACCTGCGTCTGTTGCAATTGCTCACCCGCGCCCTCGGCGAGACTGACCTGGGCCAGGCCCTGCGTCGCGCCGGGTCCGCCGAAGCCTTGCTGAAGTTGCTGCAAGGCGCGCCGCAGGAACTGGCGCTGGATGCACAGATGATCGGCCTCGGTGTGGCGGCCGAAGATTTCGAAGAGCTGGTCTGGCGCGGCGCACGTCTGTTACGGCAGGCCGACTGTGTGAGCAACGGTTTCTCCGCCGTGCTGCAGCAGGTTGAAGCGCTGCCCCTGGGCGATGGCCTGTGGTGGCTGCACAGCGAGCAGACGGTGAAGCGTCCGGGCCTGGCCTTCGTCACCCCGGACAAACCGCTGCGTTACCTCGGCCAGCCACTTAATGGGCTGTTTTGCCTGGCCAGCCTCGGTGAGGCCCATCAAGCCCTGCTCGAGCGCCTGTGCGCGTTATTGATCGAAGGACGTGGCCATGAATTGGGACGCGCCACCAGCAGCCGCAAAGTCCTCGAAGTGCTCGGTGGTGAAGTGCCCGCCGACTGGCCCAGCGCGCGAATTGCATTGGCCAACGCCCACGGTTTGCATGCGCGCCCGGCGAAAATCCTCGCGCAACTGGCAAAAAGTTTTGAAGGCGAAATTCGTGTGCGCATTGTCGATGGCCATGACAGCGCCGTGTCGGTAAAGAGCTTGAGCAAGTTGCTCAGCCTCGGCGCCCGTCGGGGACAGGTACTGGAAATCATCGCCGAACCGGACATTGCGGCTGATGCGTTGCCGGCCTTGCTGGCCGCCATCGAAGAAGGCCTCGGTGAAGAGGTCGAACCGCTGCCGCCGGCAAGCCAGGCATGTGAAGTCGTTGCCGATATGGCCGAAGTGGTCGTCGCCCCGGTATCGGGCAGCGTGGTTCAGGCGATTGCCGCGGCCCCCGGGATCGCCATCGGACCGGCCCATATTCAAGTGCTGCAAGCCATCGATTACCCGTTGCGCGGCGAGTCCGCCGCCATCGAGCGTGAACGTCTCAAGCATGCCCTGGCGCAGGTACGCCGTGACATACAGGGCTTGATCGAGCGCAGCAAAAGCAAAGCCATTCGCGAAATCTTCATCACCCACCAGGAGATGCTCGACGACCCGGAACTGACCGATGAGGTCGACACGCGCCTCAAGCAGGGCGAAAGCGCCGAGGCGGCGTGGATGACCGTGATTGAAGCGGCGGCCCGGCAGCAGGAGGCGTTACAGGATGCCTTGCTCGCCGAGCGTGCTGCCGACTTGCGCGACATCGGCCGTCGGGTGCTGATGCAGCTCAGTGGCATCGAAACCCCGAGCGAACCGGACCAACCGTACATTCTGGTGATGGACGAGGTCGGCCCGTCCGACGTCGCGCGTCTCGACCCGGCTCGCGTGGCGGGGATTCTCACCGCCCGTGGTGGCGCTACGGCGCACAGTGCGATTGTCGCCCGGGCCTTGGGCATCCCGGCACTGGTCGGCGCCGGTCCCGGTGTTTTGCTGCTGGCGCCGGGGACGCCGTTGCTGCTTGATGGCCAGCGTGGTCGCCTGCATGTAAACGCTGACGCGGCGACCTTGCAGCGCGCCACAGTCGAGCGTGACACCCGCGAGCAGCGCTTGAAGGCAGCTGCGGAGCAACGCCACCTACCGGCACTGACCACCGATGGCCACGCCGTCGAAGTGTTCGCCAACATCGGTGAAAGCGTTGGTGTGGTTGGCGCGGTGGAGCAGGGGGCCGAAGGCATTGGCCTGTTGCGCACCGAACTGATTTTCATGGCCCACCCGCAAGCGCCCGACGAGGCGACCCAGGAAGTCGAGTACCGCCGCGTCCTCGATGGTCTGGCCGGGCGGCCGCTGGTGGTGCGCACCCTCGATGTCGGTGGCGACAAACCGCTGCCGTACTGGCCGATTGCGAAGGAAGAAAACCCCTTCCTTGGCGTGCGCGGCATTCGCCTGACCTTGCAGCGCCCGCAGATCATGGAAGCGCAATTGCGCGCCTTGCTGCGGGCGGCCGACAACCGGCCCCTGCGGATCATGTTCCCGATGGTGGGCAGCGTTGACGAGTGGCGCCAGGCCCGTGACATGACCGAACGCCTGCGCCAGGAGATCCCGGTTGCCGACCTGCAACTGGGGATCATGATCGAAGTGCCGTCGGCGGCATTGCTGGCGCCGGTGCTGGCCAAAGAAGTCGACTTTTTCAGCGTCGGTACCAACGACCTGACTCAATACACCCTGGCTATCGACCGTGGCCATCCGACGCTGTCGGCCCAGGCCGATGGCTTGCATCCGGCGGTGCTGCAACTGATCGACATCACCGTGCGCGCGGCCCATGCTCATGGCAAATGGGTCGGTGTGTGCGGTGAACTGGCGGCCGACCCGCTGGCGGTGCCGGTGCTGGTCGGCCTCGGGGTGGATGAACTCAGCGTCGGGGCGCGCAGCATTGCCGAGGTCAAGGCGCGGATTCGCGAACTGGGCTTCACTCAGACTCAAACCCTTGCCCGACAGGCCCTGGCCGTGGGCAGCGCCAATGAAGTGCGCGCACTAGTGGAGGCCCTGTAATGGCCCGGATTCTCACTCTGACCCTCAATCCGGCGCTGGACCTGACCGTCCAGTTGCCGCGCCTTGAAACCGGCCAGGTCAACCGCAGCGATGTGATGCACACCCACGCCGCCGGCAAAGGCGTAAACGTGGCACAAGTGCTGGCGGACCTCGGGCATCAGTTGACCGTCAGTGGATTTCTTGGTGAAGACAACCTGCAAGCGTTCGAGGCGTTGTTCGCCAAACGCGGTTTTGTCGATGCCTTTATCCGCGTTCCCGGTGAAACCCGCAGCAACATCAAACTGGCGGAAAGCGACGGCCGCATCACCGACATCAACGGGCCCGGGCCGCAGGTCAGCGAAGCGGCGCAGCAGGCCTTGCTGGATCGACTGGAGCAGATTGCCCCGGGGCACGATGCGGTGGTGGTCGCCGGGAGCTTGCCGTTGGGCGTCAGCGCGCAGTGGTTGCAGGCGTTGATTTTGCGCTTGAAACAACTGGGTCTGAACGTCGTCCTCGACACCAGCGGCGATGCATTGCGTGCAGCGCTCAAAGCGGGGCCGTGGCTGATCAAACCCAACACTGAAGAGCTGGCCGAGGTGCTGGATTGCGAGGTCGTGTCGGTCAGTGCCCAGGCCGCAGCGGCGGAGCGATTGCACGCCCAAGGTATCGAGCATGTGGTGATCTCCCACGGTGCCGATGGCGTGAACTGGTTCAGCGTCGGCTCGGCGCTGCATGCAACGCCACCCAAAGTCAGCGTCGCCAGCACGGTGGGCGCGGGTGATTCGTTGCTGGCGGGGATGCTCCACGGTTTGCTCAGCGCCGATACGCCGGAGCAGACCTTGCGCACCGCCACGGCGATTGCCGCGATGGCCGTGACCCAGATCGGATTCGGCATTGGCGATGCGGCGCAACTGGCGCAGCTCGAACAGGGTGTGCGCGTGCGTCCCCTGACAGAACAATAAGAGGGTTTGTCATGAAGTTAGCCATCATTACGGCCTGCCCGAACGGCATGGTCACCAGTGTGCTGTGTGCCCGGCTGCTCGATGCCGCGGCCCAGCGTCAGGGCTGGAGCACCAGTGTCGAAGTCACCGATGCCGCGCATCCCGAAAAGCAACTGTCGGCGACCACCCTCGAAGCGGCCGAGTGGGTACTGCTGGTGACCAGCGCGCCGGTGGACATGTCACGGTTTGTCGGCAAGCGGGTGTACCAGAGCACTCCGGCCCAGGCCCTGCAGGACGTGGAAGCCGTGCTCCGGCGAGGAGCGCAGGACGCTCAGGTCTACGTCGCTACCGAAGCGGTCGTCGAACCTGTGGCAGTTGCCCAAAACACGCCTCGACTGGTGGCCGTCACCGCATGCCCGACGGGCGTAGCACACACGTTCATGGCTGCCGAAGCCTTGCAGCAAGCGGCCAAGCGCCTGGGCTACGATCTGCAGGTGGAAACCCAGGGCTCGGTCGGCGCACGCAATCCATTGAGCGCGCAAGCGATCGCCGAGGCCGATGTGGTGCTGCTGGCGGCCGATATCGAAGTCGCCACCGAGCGTTTTGCCGGCAAGAAAATCTATCGTTGTGGCACCGGCATTGCCCTCAAGCAAGCCGAAGCGACCTTGAACAAAGCCTTGGCCGAAGGCCAGCAGGAAAGCGCATCGAGCGCTGCCAAAACAACGACCAAACAGGAGAAGACCGGCGTCTATAAACACCTGCTGACAGGTGTGTCGTTCATGTTGCCGATGGTGGTCGCCGGTGGCTTGATGATCGCCTTGTCGTTCGTGTTCGGCATTACCGCATTCAAGGAAGAGGGCACGCTGGCGGCGGCGTTGATGCAGATTGGCGGCGACAGCGCATTCAAGCTGATGGTGCCGCTGCTGGCGGGCTACATCGCCTACTCCATCGCCGACCGTCCTGGCCTCGCGCCGGGGATGATTGGCGGGTTGCTGGCGAGCACCTTGGGCGCCGGTTTCATCGGCGGGATCATTGCCGGTTTCCTCGCCGGTTATACGGCCCGGGCGATCAATAAATATGCGCGTTTACCACAGAGCCTGGAGGCGCTTAAACCGATCCTGATCATCCCGTTGCTGGCGAGTCTGTTCACCGGTCTGGTAATGATTTACGTAGTGGGCAAACCGGTGGCTGGCATGCTCGCCGGCCTCACGCATTTCCTCGACAGCATGGGCACCACCAACGCGATTCTACTGGGTGTGTTGCTGGGTGGAATGATGTGCGTCGACCTCGGCGGACCGATCAACAAAGCGGCCTATGCGTTCTCGGTCGGGTTGTTGGCATCGCAGAGTTACGCGCCGATGGCGGCGACCATGGCCGCCGGCATGGTGCCGCCGATTGGCCTGGGCATCGCCACGTTCATTGCCCGACGCAAGTTCGCCCAGACCGAACGCGAAGCCGGTAAAGCAGCGCTGGTGCTGGGGCTTTGTTTCATCTCCGAAGGGGCCATTCCGTTTGCGGCGAAAGATCCGTTGCGGGTGATTCCGGCGAGCATCGCCGGCGGTGCGCTGACCGGTGCTTTGTCGATGTACTTCGGCTGCAAGTTGATGGCACCCCATGGGGGGTTGTTCGTGATGGCGATCCCGAATGCGATCAACCATGCGCTGCTTTACTTGTTGGCGATTGTCGCGGGGAGTCTGTTGACGGCAGTGGTGTATGCGCTGGTGAAACGGCCGGAGGTGGTGGAGTTGGGGGTAGAACCCGTCACAGCCTGACACCTGCCCCCTGTGGGAGCGAGCTTGCTCGCGATAGCGGTCGTTCAGCCAACATATTTGTTGAGTATGAATCCGTCATCGCGAGCAAGCTCGCTCCCACACGGGATCTGTGGTGTTGGCGGGATCTGTGTCATGCCAGGGTCATAGGTCCATGCTTTAGTTTTCCATTTCAGGGAGAACTCCATGAGCGATTTTAACCTCGGGCGCCGTCGTGTCATGCAAGCGGTCGGCGCCGGACTGCTGCTGCCGGGGCTGGCGCCGGCGGTGATCGCTTCGGTCAAGGATCGGCCGCAACTCACCGACGGTGTGCAGTCCGGCGACCTGCTGGGCGACCGGGCGATCATCTGGAGCCGCTGCGATCGCCCCGCGCGGATGGTGGTGGAGTGGGACACCCGCAGCCTGTTTCCCAACCCCCGGCGATTCGTCTCACCCATGGCCGATGCGCGTACCGATTTCACTGCCCGGGTCGAACTCACCGGGCTGCCCGCCGGCCAGGCGATTTTCTATCGCGTGCAGTTCGAAGACGCCCAGAGCGGCGTCGCCAGCGAGCCCTGGTTCGGTCACTTGCGCAGCGTGCCGCAAACCCGCCGTGACATCCGTTTTGTCTGGAGCGGCGACACCGTCGGCCAGGGCTTCGGCATCAACCCGGACATTGGTGGCATGCGCATCTACGAAGCAATGCGCCTGCGTTTGCCGGACTTCTTTATCCACAGCGGCGACACCATTTACGCCGACGGCCCGATCCCGGCGCAGCTCACCACGGAAAGCGGTCGGGTATGGCGCAACATCACCACCGAGGCCAAGAGCAAAGTCGCCGAGACCCTCG
Source organism: Pseudomonas sp. Pseusp10 (assembly GCF_059492225.1). Taxonomy (NCBI): domain Bacteria; kingdom Pseudomonadati; phylum Pseudomonadota; class Gammaproteobacteria; order Pseudomonadales; family Pseudomonadaceae; genus Pseudomonas; species Pseudomonas sp. Pseusp10. The sequence goes on from NZ_CP168528.1 coordinate 1,467,482, forward strand.
ACGAGTATCGCGGTAATTACCGCTACAACCTGATGGACGAAAACATCCGTCGCTTCAACGCCGAGGTCCCGCAGATCTGGCAGTGGGACGACCACGAAGTGGTGAACAACTGGTCGCCGGGCAAGCAGCTGGATGCGCGTTACCAGGACAAAGATATCCACAGCCTGGTGGGCCGCGCACGCCAGGCCTGGCTCGAATATGCGCCGATGCGCTTGCAGAGCGGTGATGGCGGCGGGCGGATCTATCGCAAGCTCGGTTACGGGCCGCTGCTCGATGTGTTCGTGCTGGACATGCGCAGTTATCGCGCAGCCAACGATGACAATCTGGGCGCTGAAAAACCCTTCCTCGGGCGTGCGCAACTGGACTGGCTCAAGCGGGAAATGCAGGCCTCGAACGCGCAATGGAAAGTGATCGCCGCCGACATGCCCATTGGCCTCGGCGTGCCCGACGGCGAGGTCAGCCCCGGTGTCACGCGCTGGGAAGCGGTGGCCAACAGTGACCCTGGCCCGGCCCAGGGTCGCGAACTGGAAATCGCCGAACTGCTCGGTTTTCTGCGGGCGCAGCGGGTGCGCAATTTCCTGTTCCTGACCGCGGATGTGCATTACTGCGCGGCCCATCATTACCACCCGGATCGGGCGGCGTTTCAGGATTTCGAACCGTTCTGGGAGTTCGTCGCCGGGCCATTGAATGCCGGGAGTTTCGGGCCCAATCCACTGGACAAGACCTTCGGCCCCGAAGTGGTGTTCGAAAAGGCGCCACCCGCGCAGAACGTCTCGCCGTTTGCCGGGTTTCAGTTTTTTGGCGAGGTGAATATCGATGGGCAAACGGGGGAGTTGAGCGTGGTGTTACGGGATCTGGACGGGGTGTCTGTGTTCGAGCAGAGGTTGCAGCCGGTTTGATCGCTGGACTCAAAGCCCCTGTGGGAGCGAGCTTGCTCGCGATGGCGTCATCACGTTCAACCGTGATGTCGCCTGACACTCCGCTATCGCGAGCAAGCTCGCTCCCACAGGGAACTCAGTGAATCAGTACACGTCGCGGCGGTAGCGGCCCTGTTCGATCAGGTGTTCCACTTCGGCGGCGCCCAGCACCTCGTTGAGCACCTGGTCCACGCCCGAAGCCATGCCTTGAAGGCTGCCGCAGATGTAGATCACCGCACCGTCCGCCAGCCACTTCTTGAGCTCGGCCGCCGATTCACGCAGGCGATCCTGAACATAAATCTTTTGTTCCTGATCCCGTGAAAACGCCAGGTCCAGTCGCGCCAGATCACCGTTGATCAACCACTCCTCCAGCTCCTTTCGGCACAGGTAGTCGTGCTCGCGATTGCGCTCGCCAAACAGCAGCCAGTGACGTTGCTGACCGTCGGCAATCCGTGCCTTGAGCAGGCTGCGCAACCCGGCCAGCCCTGTGCCATTGCCCAGCAGGATCATCGGTACCGGTCGGACCGGCAGATGGAAACCACTGTTGCGCCGCACGCGCAGGCTGATCGAACTGCCCACAGGCGCGTGTTCGGTCAACCAGCCGGAACCGACGCCGAGGTTGCCGTTGGCATGCACTTCCTGGCGCACGATCAGTTCCAGCACGCCATCGGCCGGGATCGACGCAATGGAATATTCGCGCATGGCCAACGGCACGAGGGCCTCTGCCAGCGCTTGGGCGTGCAGGCCGACCAGATGGGCGCGGTTCTCCGGCAACTGGCGGCTGGCCAGGGCCTGTTCGAGGGTTTCTTCCAGGCCGTTGAGTTGCACCTTGGTTTCGCCATGGATGCCCAGACCATCGAGGAAGTGCTCGATGGCCCATGGGCAATTGCGCGGCAACACTTCCACCAGGTCGCCGGCCAGCCAACTGCTGGTGGTTGGCGCGCTGAGGCCCAGCAAGTACACAGGGGATCCGCTGCTGTCCGGGTTGAGCAGTTCACGACGGGCCAGAGTCCAGTTGTCGTAGCTGGGCGCTTGCCAGGTATCGACGGGTGCGTGGCCGGTCAGCAGGCCCAGTTGCTGTTGCCAGTGGCGCAACGCGTAAGGATCGCCGCTGTCGACTTCCACCGGCGCGAACAAGGTCTTGCCGCCGTGCTCACCGAGCCAGGAGTGCAGGCGTTTGGCGAATCCGCAGAAGTGTTGATACTGCCGGTCACCGAGACCTAGGACCGCGTAGTTCAGGCGCTCCAGGCTTGGCGTGCGGCCCAGCACCTTGCGTTCGAAACCCCTGGCGCTGTCCGGCGCTTCGCCGTCACCGAAGGTGCTGACGACGAACAAGGCATTGTTCGATTCATGCAAATCCTGCTCGCTGAGGTCCGCCAACGGCTGCACTTTTACCGGCAACCCTGCGGCCTGCAATTGCCCGGCGGTTTGCCACGCCAGCTGCTCGGCAAAACCACTTTGACTGGCGAAGCCGATCAACCACGCCGGCGCATCGCTGGCGGGTTGCACGAGATCTTTGCGCGCATCTTTGATCTGACGTTTCTTGCGTCGGCGATCCAGGTACAGCATCCAGCCGGTGACGAAGAACAGCGGCATGGTCAGCGCGGTGAGGGTCAGGATGATGCGCCCGACGATGCCGAAGTAACTGCCGACGTGCAGCGCATAAATGCTGGTCAGCAGTTGCGCCTTGAGGCTCTTGTCGCTGTAACGGTCAACCCGTTTGACCACGCCGGTAGCCGGGTCGAGGGTGATCTGGTTGAGGGCGCGGTCGTGGGGCGAAGTTTTCAGCAGGAAGTAAACGGTCGCTGGTTGGCCGGCCACTGGCGGCATGCGCACGTTATAGGAACTGAGTTGCGCACCGGCCGCGCTGTAGATGCTGCTCCACATCGCCGCGTAATCGGCCGTCGGTGCCGGACCCTGCGGCGCAGGGCCACGTCCGCCACGAACGCGTTCGTTCTGCGGTGAGTCGGAGAGCAATCGGGTCAGGCCCTTGTTGTACCACTCGTAGGACCAGGACAACCCGGTCAGCGCCGCCAGGAGGTAAAACACCAGGCACCAGGTGCCGGCCACCGAGTGCAGGTCCCAGTTGAAGCTGCGGCCCTTTTTCTTCCAGTCCAGGGTCAGCCAGGCACGCCAGCTTCTCCACTGGCGAGGCCAGCGCAGGTACAGGCCGGACAGACAGAAGAACACCAGAATCAATGTGCACGCGCCGGTGATCTGCCGACCCGTGTCGCCCATGGCGAGGAAGCGGTGCAGTTGCAGCATCAGGCCGAAAAAGTCCTGGCCGGTGGCGTCGCCGAGGAATTCGGCAGTGTACGGATCGAAGTAGCGCATCTCGCCACGGCGTTCACCCGGTGGCGGGGTGAACCACACTTTGGCGGCGTTGCCACTGTCGGTTTCCACCGTGAGCATCGAGACTTTTTTGCCCGACACGGCTTCGATTCGTTCCACCAGTTCGGCTGGCGGCAGCACACCGGCGAGCTGTTTCTCGACCTGCAACACAGAAGGGTTGAGCGCGCTCAGGATTTCATCCTGAAACGACACCGTCGCCCCGGTGATGCCCATCAGGGCCAGGACCAGCCCGGCGCTGATGCCGAAAAACCAGTGCAACTGGAACAGGGTTTTCTTCAACACGTCGCTCGCCTTGTTCGTTCAAATTGATTCATCACGCCGTGCATTATGCCGTGGCGTTGTCGAGAAGCATTCTTTTTTACGCGCAAAGGCCCCGTTCATGTGAATGAACGGGGCCGGGTCTGATTTCAGCTTTCACCCTCTCCTGTGGGAGCGAGCTTGCTCGCGATAGCGGTGTGTCGGCCAACATAAATGTTGAATGTGGCGCCGTCATCGCGAGCAAGCTCGCTCCCACAGGGATTGCAGTGTGAGTGGCAATCAGAAGTGGAAGTTGGTGCTCAGCAAGACGGTACGACCGGCCGCCTGGTTGGCGAAGTGAGTCGAGAATGCCTTGTCGTAGTAGGTTTCGTCGGTCAGGTTCTGCACGTTCAGTTGCAGGTCGACGTTTTTGCTCAGCTTGTAGGCTGCCATCGCGTCGTAGCGAACGTAGGAGTCAACCATGGTGGTGTTGGCGGCACTGCCGAACACGTCATCGACATAGAATGCTCCGCCACCGATGGTCAGCTTCGGCGTGACCTGATAGGTCGTCCACAGGCTGGCGCTGTTTTTCGGCGTGTTAGGCAGTTCGTTGCCGTTGTTGGCTTTGTTTGCCGGCAGGTCACCGCCGTCGACTTGTTCGCTGTCCATGTAGGCGTAACCGGCGAACACTTGCCATTTGTCGGTGAGCTTGCCGCTGGCCGACAGTTCGATACCTTGAACGCGGGTTTTGCCGACGTTTTCAAACGTGATGGTGTTGGATTGCACACGAGCGTTGTCTTTCTCGGTGCGGAAGATATCGGCGGTCAGGGACAGACGGTCGTTCAACAGGTCCCATTTGGTACCGATTTCGTAGTTCTTGGTGGTTTCCGGCTCCAGGTCGCTATTGAGCAGGTTGCCGTTGCGATCCGGCGTGCCAGCCAACGGATTGCCTTCCGAACCTTCGCCCAGGGAGTTGCCCGGTGGCGTGGCAGACGTCGCGTAGGACGCATAGATGCTGCCGTTTTCGGCTGGTTTGTACACCACGCCGAACTGACCGGTAACGAATTCGCTGGTGTCCTTGCCTTTGACTGCGTTGCCTTTGGTCACGACGGTGGCGCCGGAACCGTCAAAGGTGCGGTACTTGGTATCGAAATGGTCGTAGCGCAGACCCATGTTCACCAGCCACTGCTCGGACAACGTCAGGGTGTCGAACACGTACAGCGCGTAGGTGTCGGCCTTGGTGTCGGTGCCGGCGTAGTTGCGCGAGATGGCACCGTTCCATGGATCATTCGGGGTCGGATTGGACAGCGAGGTGCAGTTGTAACCGCTTGGCGCGCCGATCAGTGCCGGCGAGCAGTTGGTGGTCACCGCTGCCGTTCCCGGGGTGGTGTCCGTGTTGACGTTGTACGAGGATTTTTCGCTTTCCTCGTGGGTGTACTCGACACCGGTGGAGAAGCTGTTCTTGAACCCGGCGATGTAGACATCACCAAACAGGTCGGTCTGGTTGGTGGTGGTCTCAGTGTTGCTCACGCGGGTGTTCGCGCGGCGCCAGACGCTGCCGTTATTGACGTTGCCTTTGCTGTCGTCCGGTTGGGTCAGGATGTAATCCTGCATGCTGGTGCCGTGACGCAGGGTGTTCTTGATGGTCAGCGCGTCGCTCAGGTCGTGCTCGATGGCGAAGGTCGCGGTGTCGGTGCGCCCCTTGCGGAAGTCGCGGTCGGTCAGACCATAGAAATTGCTGCTGTTGCCGCCGTCATTCGGCTTGTCCGGGTTGGCCTTGGTACGGGCAGTCGAACCGGCGGTCGGGATGGAGTAAGGAATGCCCGAATCCGGTGTGTCGTTGTTTTCGAGGTGGTAGTAGTCGAGATTGACGCGAGTGTCCGTACCCAGGCCGAAAGCCAGGGAGGGGGCGATACCCCAACGGTCGTTATCGACGCTGTCACGCCCGGCGACGTTGCTCTCGTGGCTCAGCAGGTTCAGACGGCCAGCGGCGGTGTCGGTGAACTGGTAGTTGCCATCGAAGGTGTAGCGTTGGGTCTGGTCGGAGCCCCAGGTGAAACCACCGTCGAGCGAATTGCCCAGGTGCGCTTTCTTGCTGACCAGGTTGATGCTGCCGCCAGCTGCGCCACGGCCGCCGATCGCGGAGTTCGGGCCTTTGCTGACTTCAATCGATTCAACGGCGAAGATCTCGCGGCTCTGTGAACCGGTATCGCGCACGCCGTCCAGGTAGGTGTCGCCCTGGGCGTCGAAGCCGCGAATGAACGGACGGTCGCCTTGCGGGTTACCGCCTTCACCGGCACCGAAGGTGATGCCTGGAACAGTGCGCAGCGCGTCCTGCAGGTTGAGCGAACCGGTGTCCTTCAAGACTTGTTGCGGAACAACGGTCACCGAGCGCGGCGTGTCGATCAGCGGGGCGGTGTACTTGGGCGAGGAGGCTTTTTCTACGTTGTAGGTTGTCTCGTCCTGGGCTTCGCCGGTGATGGCGGTGGCGCCCAGCGAAATCACTTTGTCCGGTGCTTTTTCGTCGGTTTTTTCCGCTGCGAAAACCATGTGGCCCGCAGAGCCGGCAGTAATTGCCATGCCAATGGCGGATGCGAGCAGACGTGGTGAACTGACCGGTACTTGTGGTTGTTGACGCGACATTTGAATTCCCCTCCCCAAGGATTTGAGGCCGCGGAATATAGGGTAAACAGGTATTTGTAACAATTGCGAAACATTACTATTCGCACTTAATTTACAATCTTTACAATTTAACCTTACGGTTTTTGCTGACTCATCCGTCAGATGTGTTTTACATGGGCAATAAGAATCAATACCATTGGCGCCCCTTTGTTTTCAGGTGTCTTTGTCATGTTGCTGCACATTCCCGGCCTGTTCGAAAAAGACGAGGTGCAGCATATTCGCGAGGCTCTGGAACACACTGATTGGGCCGATGGCAAGATCACCGCCGGCTACCAGTCGGCGAAGGCCAAGCACAATTTGCAGTTGCCGGAGGGCCACCCGCTGGCCAAGGAGATCGGCGCGGCGATGCTGGAGCGGCTGTGGAAAAATCCGCTGTTCATGTCGGCTGCGCTACCGCACAAAGTCTTTCCTCCGTTGGTGAACTGTTACACCGCCGGTGGCAGTTTCGATTTTCATATCGACAACGCCGTGCGTCAGCCCAAAGGCAGCATCGAGCGGGTGCGCACGGATTTGTCCGCCACGCTGTTCTTCAGCGAGCCCGAGGATTACGACGGCGGCGAGCTGGAAATCCAGGACACCTTCGGCACCCAGCGAGTGAAACTGCCCGCTGGCGACATGGTGCTGTACCCCGGCACCAGCCTGCACAAGGTCAACGCGGTGACACGCGGAACGCGACTCGCCTCGTTTTTCTGGACTCAAAGCCTGGTGCGCGAAGACAGCCAGCGCGCCCTGTTGTTCGAGATGGACGGGGCCATCCAGCAACTGACCCGCGATGTGCCTGATCATCCATCGCTGATCCGCCTGACCGGCACTTATCACAATCTGTTGCGTCGCTGGGTCGAGGTGTAAGTGGCGGATTTTCGTTTACGCCGCGAAGAAATGCTCGACGGCGAGCGCCTGCGCTCCATGCTTGACGAAAGTCCGGCCCGCGCAGCCCAGGCCATCCTGATCGCCGCACGTGAAGGTGAAGTCGAGGCCCAGGCCTTGCTTGGGCAGATTCTGCTCGACGGCCAGGGTATCGCGCAGGACCAACCGCTGGCGCTGAGCTGGTTCGGTATTGCTGCGCGCCAGGGACACCTGATGGCGCGCAACATGCTCGGCCGTTGTCATGAACATGGCTGGGGTTGTGTTGCCGATGCCTCGATTGCGGCGCGGCATTACCGGATTGCAGCGCAGGGTGGGCTGGATTGGGCGATGTACAACCTGGCCAATCTGCTCGCCACCGGGCGCGGTGTGGCTGAAGATCAGGCACTGGCGCTGAGCTGGTACCGGCGCGCGACGGACCTCGGCCATGCGAAGTCGATGAACCTGCTGGGGCGCTATCTGGAGGAGGGCCGATTTTGCCGCGCCGACCCGGATGCCGCTTTCGAGTGCTATAGGCGTGCTGCAGAGGGCGGGGATTTTCGCGGGCAGTTCAGTTATGCGGCCGTTCTGGCGCAGGATGGGAAAGTCGAAGCGGCCTTGGTATGGCTTGATCGGGCGTTGGAGGCTGGCAGCCTGAACTTCCTGCGGGTGAGCGGCCAGGCACTGCTGCAGGCTCCCCACCCCGATCTGCGGGCATTGGCCTCGCGCTTTCAGCAGCGTGCCGAGCAATTGCAAAGTCAGGCACAGGGGGCCTAGATACCGAAGGCCGTAGCTGTCATCAAGGCGAGCGAAATGGCGTTGCGCGCGCCTTCGCTCGCGATGATCAGGGTGCTACTTGCGCGCGCAGCGGGCCCGGTTTAGCTTCTCCATTCCTGGCGAAGATTTTTCAAATGCTTGATGAAGATGTTCGACTGTTCGATGAACCGTTTAACAACCGAACCGAAATCGTCGGTAGCATCATGTTCATTGATCTCCAGGAATTTATAAACGGCCTCGGCGAGGGTGCTTATCTCATTCGTGTAAGCCTCTCTCGGGGTTTGCACGGAGTGGAACTCCACTAACTGATTTTTTTGCTCTTGCAAGATTTTTACATCTTGATTGATGCGGGCCAGGTTGCGACGGCGGTCATCAAGTCGCGTTTGGATCTGGCGCCTGGCTTCAATCAGGTTGCCATATTTGATTCTGTCGCTGATTAAATTGAGGATCTTGCCGGCGGCGGCAATGCCGGCCTTGACGAGTTCAACTTGAGAGGCGGAGAGGTCAAGTCCTGCAAGTTTTTCCACCGTGAGAAAGAGCTCCTTGATCAGCGAGAAAGTGTCCATCGATTCAATGAGTTTGATAGCACTGTTCAGTTCTGATTCGTCAGTTGTCAGTTTCTCAATGTCGCTTTCAAGTTCTGCTATATACGGGCTGATGTTGCTGATGGATGCTTCCAGTTCTTTGATGCGATATTGGTTGTCGCTAAGGGTCACTGCTTTAAAATTCGCCAAATTGTTGTTCAGTGTTGTTGCAAGTTTTGAGACTTCGGATATGCCGATTTTAATCGATGAATTGATTTCTTCGTAAAAACTCTTTATGGCCTCCTGTTGCTCGGGGGAAGAGGGCTCGAGTTTCAGTTTCTCGATGATGGTGTGAAAACGTTGAATTTCGTCAACGGGTAAAACGGTAGGCAGTAGAGTCAGGGTGCTAAGTGCTTGCTGGTTGATGGAGTTTAATTCCTCTAGCAACGACGCCAGTTGCTCCCCGAGTACCGGTAGATAGATAGTGCTCAATGTGCGGATTTTATAGTGGATTTCATCGCGGTTATGCTTGATTTTTTTCATGTCGGGAGAGGGGTATTGGAATTGCGAGCCGAGAGTATGTAAGGTCATGATTTTTCCGTGTTTAAAAATTGAATTTCGGGTTTGGCATGGGAGCGTAAGCCGGGATGTCAGGCGTCGCTTGTGGCATTGTTGAAGGCAGTCAGTAAATCGCCCGCCTGCTTTTTTATCGCTGACCAGTTATCCCTCATCGTGGTTAACCTGGAGACAAAAGACACCAGGTACATGGCATTGGTAACGCCATCCAGTCTTTTGCTGGAGGATTCGATATAAGCCTGTATCAACTCCCAGAGGCTTTCGAGGTTCGATGAACTGCCAGCAGCACCTTCAATCCTGACATGCAGGTCCTGAAGACTGGTTTCGAATGCCCGCAACGATGCGAGGATCGCATTGGTGGTTGCAATCGTTGTTTCGATTTCACGTCGTTCGGTTGTTAGCAGATCCAGTTCCTTACGAGCCTTGCTGGCCTTGGCTCCATATATTGAAGAACTAATGATAAGGCCAATTACGCCACCGATGACCCCATACCATTTGCCTCTGGAGTACTCTTCGATTTCAGCGAGTTTTTCGTTGATGCGCTGGTTGAGAATTTCAAACCTTTCATTAAGAAATTTTATTTCTTCATCGAAGTTATGGCTATTGCACAGGGCTATTTTTAAACCCAGTGCCGGCTTCAGGGAATTGCTGATTTCCCGTTTGAATTCGCTGATCCGGGTTTTGGTGAGCTGTGTGCTTGCACTGTGTTCGGTAATAACTGCTTTAAGTTCCTCTACAAGTTCCAGTAATGCCGGGATTTTTTGTTTCTCATTTTCAGTCAATTGGATTTCCGGAAGATTGTCGATTTCCTCCGGGCTCAGGTCGCCGATTTTTCCGATACCGCTAATGTAACTGGGAAGCCTCTCCAGGTAGTCAGTAATGGATTGACTGCTTGAAGTGAAATTGTCGGAAAATACATGAAGGTCCGAACCGACTTTCTTCATGTTGGATTCCAGTGGTGACCAGGAAGCAGCATGGTTTCTCATGGACTTGAACAGGATTTGCATATCGGCAGATTTAAGTCCGGCGATGTTCAGTTGGTCGTACTTGTGTATCTGTTCTATTTCATTGGTTTCGATGGGGAGTGTAAGCGCGGTATTGACGTAGTGTTTGATTTTTCTGATGTCGTCATTTGTGACCAGTAATCCTTGTTCGCGCTCGACGCCCTCGAGAGTGCCGGAAGCAGCCCCGATGAAATCCGATGTCAATGAGTTAAGTTGTTCTGCGGTAATGATCTGTTCTTGAATGGCTAACATGAAAATCCCTTTTATGTTATTGCGTCGTGGAAGTGCTTGTTGTCGTCACTGAAAAGTAATGGTGGTTGTGATTAAAGTTAAGTCGTGAAGGATTTCAAAGTATGTCTGGTGGAAGGGGTAAATTGGCACGTTATTGTTTCTGCTGGATAAGGTTCGACGTTCCGATATCGAAACTTAATGTGTTGAGAAGTGGCGCTGAATTCGTTTTAAGGAGGTGGAAATAAAAAAGGCCTGTGATTACTCACAGGCCTTTTTGGTATAGCAGGCGGGATTTATACGTAGAACGACTTCAGCGGCGGGAAACCATTGAACTCAACAGCGCTGTAGCTGGTGGTGTACGCACCGGTCGACAGCCAGTACAGGCGATCACCGATGGCCAGGTTCAGCGGCAGGCCGTACTTGTAGTTCTCGTACATGATGTCGGCGCTATCGCAGGTCGGGCCGGCGATGACCACTTCTTCCATCTCGCCCTTCTTCTCGGTCCAGATCGGGAACTTGATGGCTTCGTCCATGGTTTCGATCAGGCCGGAGAACTTGCCCACATCCGTGTACACCCAGCGCTCGACCGCGGTGCGGGATTTGCGCGCGACCAGCACCACTTCGCTCACCAGGATGCCGGCGTTGGCGATCAACGAACGGCCTGGCTCGAGGATGATTTCCGGCAAGTCATCACCGAAGTCTTCTTTCAGGAAGCGGATGATTTCTTCGGCGTAGGTTTCCAGGCTGTTGGTGCGGGTGATGTAGTTGGCCGGGAAGCCGCCGCCCATGTTGATCAGCTTCAGGTGAATGCCGTCTTCTTCCTTCAGGCGCTCGAAGATCACTTTGACCTTGGCGATCGCGGCGTCCCAGACGCTGATGTCGCGCTGCTGCGAGCCGACGTGGAACGAGATGCCGTAAGGCACCAGGCCCAGGTCGCGAGCGAGGATCAGCAGGTCCATGGCCATGTCGGTCTGGCAGCCGAATTTGCGCGACAACGGCCAGTCGGCGGTGGTCGAGCCTTCGGTCAGGATGCGTACGTAGACTTTTGCCCCAGGTGCGGCCTTGGCGATGTTGCGCAGGTCGGCTTCGGAGTCGGTGGCAAACAGGCGCACGCCCTTCTCGTAGAAGTAGCGGATGTCCTTGGACTTCTTGATGGTGTTGCCGTAGCTGATGTGGTCGGCGCTGACGCCACGGCTCAGCACTTTGTCCAGCTCATAGATCGAGGCGATGTCGAAGCTCGAGCCTTTCTCTTTGAGCAGGTCAATGATTTCGACGGCCGGGTTGGCCTTGACCGCGTAGTAGACCTTGGCGAATTCGAAACCGGCGCGCAGGTCGTCATAGGCCTGGGCGATCATCGCGGTGTCGATCACCACGAACGGGGTTTCCTGTTTGTCGGCGAACGCCTTCATTTTCTGAAAGGTTTCGCGCGCGAAATAGTCTTCGACCTGGATCGACATACCTGGGAGCTCCTAAAGGCAAACGTTGTTAATCAATGGGTGCAAATGAACGTCCTCCGTATCCCCACTTTGGTTCGCCTACTTCCCAAGGCATGTCGCCGAAAGCAAAAAGGCCATGGGAAGTGGTGTTTTCCCTTGGCCTTGCTGTCTCGTCGTCAGTACTTGAGCCGGATGGATCGTTTCCAGCATGGACGTTCGGCGCGAACTTTAGGGCGTGAGGGGCTTGAGATCAACAAAAAATGTCGCGTTTTTGCACTCTTCTGACGCGCGTTGCGGGCATCACTCTTTGTAACCGACTCAGATGACAGGCGGATGTTCCCGAAGAATTGAGCAGTGTTAAAAATACCTGCACGTTCGCTGCTTTTGTGCGCTAGATCGCTAGGAAGTGCGATAGCGTCAACATCGGCGACGTTGGCTGCGAAAAGGTAGGCTGAGAGGGGGATTGACTATTTCGGAGCGTGTTACTGGACAGATTTTACAGTCGCTACTGTTGATATTTTTTTCCGGCCTGCGAATCGCTGGAAAATCGCACAGAACCTGTGGGAGCGAGCTTGCTCGCGATGACATTTTCACAGCCGGCATCGTAGTTGCCTGAAATGGCGCCATCGCGAGCAAGCTCGCTCCCACAGGTTTTGTATTTTTACCGGGTAATGTGGGCTGTCAGGCAACCACTGCCTCGGCCGGCGACACGATGCTGGTCTTCATTCCCCGCGAACGTCCAGAACTCAAGTAGGCCGCAATCGACTCCTGCGTCACCTCACCCAAAAACACCCGCTCGGCATCCATCACCGGCAACCACGCCCGATTGAACTCGTACATGCGTGACAGCAGGATGCGCAAATGTTCGTCGTACGCTGCCGTGGCGTTGAACTCGCGTTGGTACTGCGCGCAGGTGCCAGTCTGACGGTGCAGGTCGCGACGGCGCACGTAACCCAGGGCTTTGTTCTCGGCACAAGTAACCACCACGTATCGACGGTCATGCTCGTCCATCAACTCCAGCGCCTCGGCCACCGGGGTTTGCGGGCTGACGGAGGGCGCGTTGTCCGCCGCGTCTTCGGCTTTCACCAGCAACAGACGCTTGAGTGTGCTGTCCTGGCCGACGAAGTTGCTGACAAACTCATCCGCCGGATGCGCGAGCAGCGTGTCCGGGTGATCGATCTGCAGCAGCTTGCCGGCGCGGAAGATCGCGATCTTGTCGCCGAGCTTGATCGCCTCGTCGATGTCATGGCTGACCATGATCACGGTCTTGTTCAGCGCCCGCTGCATCTCGAAGAATTCGTTCTGGATCATTTCGCGGTTGATCGGGTCGACCGCGCCGAACGGTTCGTCCATCAACAGCAACGGTGCATCTGCGGCCAATGCGCGGATTACGCCGATCCGCTGCTGCTGACCACCGGACAACTCCCGCGGATAGCGATGCAGGTATTGCTTGGGTTCGAGCTTGATCATGTTCATCAACTCGCGGGCGCGGTCGTGACATTTCTGTTTGTCCCAGCCGAGCAATTTCGGCACCACCACTATGTTCTCTTCGATGGTCATGTTCGGGAACAGACCGATTTGCTGGATCACGTAGCCGATGTTGCGTCGCAGGGTCACTTCGTCGAGGCCTGTGGTGTCTTCGCCGTTGATCAGGATGGTGCCCGAGGTCGGCGTGATCAGGCGATTGATCATTTTCAGCGTGGTGCTTTTGCCACAACCCGATGGCCCGAGGAACACGCAGATTTCGCCTTCATTGACGGTCAGGCTCACCGAGTCCACGGCTTTCACATCTTTGCCGTTGCTTTGGAAGGTCTTGCTGAGGTTTTGAAGTTCGATCATTTGAGTAATCCTTTTGGAGTCAACGTGCGTTGCAGCACTTGCAGAAAGAGGTCGGCGATGATCGCCAGCACACTGACCAGCACAGCGCCGACGATCAGCATCGACATGTCGCTGCGGCTGATGGAAGCGAGGATGAGTACGCCGAGGCCGCCGGCACCGATGGTGGCGGCGATGGTCATGACACCGATGTTCATGACCACGGCGGTGCGCACACCGGCGAGGATCACCGGCACGGCGATGGGCAACTCGACCATGCGCAGGCGCTGGCCGAAGGTCATGCCGATGCCGCGCGCGGCTTCGCGGATGCCCGGTTCGACGCTGTTCAGCGCGAGGTAGGTGTTACGCAGGATCGGCAGCAGCGAGTAGAGAAACACCGCGGTGATTGCCGGCATCGGCCCCAGGCCCTGGCCGAATGTCGAGTACACCGGCAACAACAAACCGAACAGCGCAATCGACGGGATGGTCAGCAGCACTGTGGCGCTGGCTTGTAGGGGACCGGCCAGGGGCGGGAACCGCGCCATCAGAATGCCCAGCGGCACGCCGACCAGAATCGCCAGGCTTACGGCGATGCCGACCAGGGTGATGTGTTGCCAGGTCAGGTGCAGCACTTGCGACCAGTCGAGATGGGAAAAGGCGTTGAGAAAATCCATGTCGTCTCCTCCTCAGTTCAAGGGATGCTGGCGCAGGAAATCTGCGGCAACGGATGCAGGGCTTTGATGATCGACATCGACCCGGGCGTTGAGCAGGCGCATGGTTTCGTCATCGAACAGGTCAGCCAGTGGCTTGAGCTGTGCGGCCAGTTGCGGATGCGCAGCGAGGTACGCCTGGCGCACGACCGGTGCGGCGGTGTAGTCGGGAAAGTAGTGCTTGTCGTCTTCCAGCAACTTGAGTTTGAACGCGCTCAAGCGTCCGTCGGTGGTGTAGACCAGACCGGCAAACACCTGGCCGTTGCGCAGGGCGGTGTAGACCAGGCCTGCGTCCATCTGCCGGATGTTTTTGCGGGTCAGATCCATGCCGTAGAGCTCGACCATGCCGGCCAGGCCGTCGGAGCGGTTGGCAAACTCGGTGTCCAGCGCCACCAGCGGATTGTCCTTGGCCTCGGCGCGCAATGTGCGATCGAGGTCACTGATGGTGTGGACTTGCGGGTACTCGGCGGCGATGTTTGCCGGTAGCGCCAGCGCATAGGTGTTGCTGAATTTCGACGGCGAGAGCCAGGTCAGGCCTTTCTTCGCGTCCAGTTCAGTAACCCGTGCCAATGACTGCTGGCTGTCGAGTTTTTCCGTCACATGGTTGTAGGACACCAGGGACACGCCGGTGTATTCCCAGACCATGTCCAGTTGGCCGCTTTCCTGGGCGCTGCGGGCCAGGTTGCTACCGAGGCCGCCGGTGACCTGGGCGTCATAACCTTTGCTGCGCAGGTATTGAGCAGTGATTTCCGCGAGCAGGGTCTGTTCGGTGAACACCCGGGCGCCGATGCGGATTAGCGGTTTTTCCGCAGCCTGGGCAAATCCAGCGCACAGCAGAACGCAGCCTAGTAAAAAGCTTGATGTTTTCATGACGATTCCTTTGCCGAGGCTTAAGACGGGCGCAAGCCGCGTTCGAGCCAGAGGCGACTGGTGAGTGTGACCACGCCGTCCAGCAACAAGGCCAGCAACGCGGTGCAGGCGGCACCGAGCAGCAGCTGCGGCTGATTGTTCAGGGCAATTGCGGGGAATATCAGGCTGCCAAGACTGTTGGCGCCGATCAGGAACGCCAGCGGCGCAGTCCCGACGTTGATCGCCAGAGCCACGCGCACGCCACCGATGATGATCGGCACCGCGTTGGGCAACTCGACTTTGCGCAGTACCTGGAGCGGAGTCATGCCGATGCCGACGGCGGCTTCCTTGAGCGAGCCCTGAACGTTTTTCAGGCCTTCGTAGGTGTTGCGCACGATGGGCAATAGCGAGGCGAGGAACAGGGCGAAGATGGCCGGACCGCTGCCGATGCCGAGGATGCCGAGGGCGATGGCCAGGACGGCCAAGGGAGGAACGGTGTTACCGATATTGAAGAACTGCATGAAGCGTTCGGCGCGGCCGACCATGGACGGGCGGCTGAGGAGGATGCCGGCAGGAATGCCCACGACAAGGGCAGCCAGCATGGACGCGAGGACAAGAATCAGATGAGCTTGCAGGTAAAACAATAAATCGTCGCGGTAATGTTCGATCGTATTGATGCCGATCCAGTGGATCAGCAGGGCCAGAAGGGCGATTACCAGCGCGCCTCCTATCAGCCCTTTGCCATAGTGGATAGCCACAGGCGGACTCCTTTTTCAGTCGGCGAACACTGGCAATGCCTTACGTGGCTGCCGAAAAAATGTTCGCGAGAAGCAGCTCGTTCAGGCCGGCAATGCGGCGTGATAGCGAGCCATGAGCACAGCCTCGTCAGGCTGAATTGCAGGTGTTTCAGGCCCCCGACGAGTGGTCGTAACGGGGGAGTGGACGCCTCCGTGCTTTAAAAGGTTCCCCCAATCCAACATTATTTGGCCACCTGTCGTCGCACCTCGACTCACGTAGCAGCTGCCTCGCGGGCTCGGCAGCTGCTACGGGCGAACGGTGGTCCGGAGGTCGCGATTTGGGCTATACTCGCCGCCCTTTTTTGAATCACCTGCCAGGCGATTTCCCATGACCAAACAGGCCGCCGAAGTCGCGAAACGCCGCACTTTCGCCATTATTTCCCACCCCGATGCCGGTAAAACCACCATCACCGAGAAGCTATTGCTGATGGGCAAGGCGATTGCGGTAGCCGGTACGGTGAAATCTCGTAAATCCGATCGCCATGCCACCTCCGACTGGATGGAAATGGAAAAGCAGCGGGGTATTTCCATTACCACGTCGGTCATGCAGTTCCCGTATCGCGAGCACATGATCAACCTGCTCGACACCCCGGGCCACGAAGACTTCTCCGAAGATACCTACCGCACTTTGACGGCGGTGGACTCGGCGTTGATGGTTCTCGACGGTGGTAAAGGTGTAGAGCCACGGACCATCGCCCTGATGGATGTCTGCCGTCTGCGTGACACGCCGATCGTCAGCTTCATCAACAAACTCGACCGTGACATCCGCGACCCGATCGAATTGCTCGACGAAATCGAAGCCGTCCTCAAGATCAAGGCTGCGCCGATCACCTGGCCGATCGGTTGCTACCGTGACTTCAAAGGCGTGTATCACCTCGCCGATGACTACATCATCGTGTACACCGCCGGTCACGGCCATGAGCGCACCGAAACCAAGATCATCGAAAAGCTCGACTCCGACGAGGCGCGTGCGCACCTGGGTGACGAGTACGAGCGTTTCCTCGAACAGCTTGAGCTGGTGCAGGGCGCCTGCCACGAGTTCAACCAGCAGGAGTTCCTCGACGGTCAACTGACCCCGGTGTTCTTCGGTACGGCGCTGGGCAACTTCGGTGTCGACCACGTCCTCGACGCCGTGGTCGATTGGGCACCGCGCCCTCTGGCGCGCGTAGCCAACGAGCGCACGGTGGAGCCGGTGGAAGAGAAGTTCTCGGGCTTCATCTTCAAGATCCAGGCAAACATGGACCCGAAACACCGTGACCGCATCGCCTTCATGCGTATCTGCTCGGGCAAGTACGAAAAAGGCATGAAGATGCGCCACGTGCGCACCGGCAAGGACGTGCGGATCGGCGACGCGCTGACCTTCTTCTCCTCCGAACGTGAGCAACTGGAAGAAGCTTTTGCCGGCGACATCATCGGCCTGCACAACCACGGCACCATCCAGATCGGCGACACCTTCAGCGAAGGCGAAGTCCTGGGCTTCACCGGCATCCCGCACTTCGCCCCGGAACTGTTCCGTCGCGTACGTCTGAAAGATCCGCTGAAGTCCAAGCAGCTGCGCCAGGGCCTGCAACAACTGGCCGAAGAAGGCGCGACCCAGGTGTTCTTCCCGGAACGCAGCAACGACATCATCCTCGGCGCCGTCGGCGTGCTGCAGTTCGATGTTGTCGCCAGCCGTTTGAAAGAGGAATACAAGGTCGAGTGCTCCTACGAGCCGATCACTGTTTATTCCGCACGCTGGATCGAGTGCAGCGATAAGAAGAAACTAGAGGAATTCTCCAACAAGGCTGTGGAAAACCTGGCACTGGACGGCGGCGGTCATCTGACTTACCTCGCACCGACCCGGGTCAATCTGGCGCTGATGGAAGAGCGCTGGCCGGATGTGAAATTCCGTGCGACGCGTGAGCATCATTAAGCGCTGAGTTGCAAAATCAAAAAGCCCCGACGCGAATGCCTCGGGGCTTTTTAATGTCTGGCAAATCTCCCACAGGGTTCTTCGGTGTTAGTTGAATTGGGAATAACCCCTATTCAAAACCAGTCTCCCTACCCTCTGTATTTCCCCCCGCTCGATAGCGTCCAATCTGGAGAACCCGGCTGATCGGAACTAGATTTCACTCAGCACCAGACAGGCACTCTACGAAAGGAAGGAATCGGCTATGAACAGGTTGTTTCGCGTTTTACTGCTGTTGAAGGTGTTGGTGATGCTCTCGCTCGGAACTTCGATGGCGTGGGCCGAGTGCATCGATCATGGAGAGCAGGCTTCAAGCGGGCAAGCGGGTTACGCAGGGTTGATGCTCGCCAAATCCGAATCGGAACCGGGCGATCAGGGGCAGGGTGGTGCTGATAACGGCGATGATTCGACCACCGACGAGCCGGACTCCGATGAAGAAGAAGGCGACAGCCAGACGTAAGCCGCAGACAAAAGAAAACCCCCTCTACCAGACCGATGCGCAATCGAAGTAGAAGGGGTTTGGTTAACGCGTTACCTGTGGGAGCAAGCCCGCCCTCACATTTTTATGCCGCACCGTCGAGGAATTGCTCGGCGTAGTGGCAGGCTACTTGGCGGCCGTCGAGCAGGCGCAGGGCCGGCTCTTCAGTGCTGCAACGCTCGGTGGCGTACGGGCAGCGCTTGTGGAAGGCGCAGCCGGATGGCGGGTTCAGCGGGTTGGGCAATTCGCCGACGATCTTGATTTTCGGCTTGTCCGGATCCGGATGGATGGCCGGTGTCGCCGACAACAGCGCCTGGGTGTAGGGGTGCAGGGGACGGGAGTAAATGTCCTCTTTCGCGCCCATTTCCACCGGGCGACCGAGGTACATCACCATCACATGGTCGGCAACATGGCGTACCACTGCCAGGTTGTGGGAGATGAACACGTAGGCGGTGTTGAACTCTTGCTGCAAATCCATGAACAGGTTGAGCACCTGCGCCTGAATCGATACGTCCAGCGCCGAGGTCGGTTCGTCCGCCACCAGCACTTTCGGTTGCAGCATCATCGCCCGGGCCAGGGCGATCCGCTGGCGCTGACCGCCGGAGAACATGTGCGGATAACGCTGGTAGTGCTCGGGACGCAAGCCCACCTGCTTCATCATCGCCTGGACTTTCTCGCGACGTTCGGCGGCGCTCAGGTTGGTGTTGATCAATAATGGCTCTGCAAGCTGATCACCGACTTTCTGCCGTGGGTTCAACGAGGCGTACGGGCTCTGGAACACCATCTGCACGTCTTTGCGCAGTTGCTTGCGCTGGGCCTTGTTGGCTCCGGCGACTTCCTGTCCGGCGATTTTCAAGGAGCCGGAGGACGGCTCTTCGATCAGGGTCAGGGCACGGGCCAGGGTGGATTTGCCGCAGCCCGACTCGCCGACGACAGCGAGGGTCTTGCCGGCTTCCAGTTCGAACGACACACCGTTGAGGGCGCGCACGGTGGCGTGACCCTTGAACAGGCCTCGGGACACCTCGTAGTGACGGGTCAGGTCGCGGGCGGTAAGAACGACGGCCATTACGCCACCTCCTGGTTCAGCGGGTAGAAGCAGCGAGCGAGGCTGTTGCTTTTCTGGTCAAGGGCCGGACGTTGCTGGCGGCAGTTGTCTTTCACGTACGGGCAGCGCGGCGACAGCAGGCAGCCCTGAGGACGGTCATAGCGACCGGGAACGATGCCCGGCAGGGTCGACAGGCGGGTGGCACCCAGGCTGTGTTCCGGAATCGCCTTGAGCAGTGCTTCGCTGTACGGGTGTGCCGGGATGTCGAACAGTTGCGGCACCTGGCCCACTTCGACCGCTTGGCCGGCGTACATCACGCACACGCGCTGGGCGGTTTCGGCCACTACAGCGAGGTCGTGGGTGATCAGCACCAGGCCCATGTTCTGCTCTTTCTGCAACGCCAGCAGCAGGTCCATGATCTGCGCCTGAATGGTCACGTCCAGCGCCGTGGTCGGTTCGTCGGCGATCAGCAGTTTCGGCTCGCCGGCAATCGCCATGGCAATCGCGACACGCTGGCTCATGCCGCCTGACAGTTGATGCGGGTAGGCGTCCATACGGCTGGCGGCACCCGGGATTTCAACTTTTTCCAGCAGTTCGATGGCGCGCTTGCGGGCAGCCTTGCCGGACATTTTCAGGTGCAGGCGCAGCACTTCTTCAATCTGGAAGCCCACGGTGTAGCTCGGGTTCAGCGCGGTCATCGGATCCTGGAAGACCATGGACAGGTCTTTACCGACGATCTGTCGACGCTGGCGATTGTTGAGCTTGAGCATGTTCTTGCCGTCGAAATTCAGGGCGTCAGCGGTGACGATCCCCGGATGCTCGATCAGGCCCATCAGCGCCATCATGGTCACGGACTTGCCGGAACCCGATTCGCCAACGATGGCCAGCACTTCGCCCTTGTCCACTGTCAGGTCGAGGCCGTCGACTACTGGCGTGGCGTTTTTGTCGCCGAAGCGAACGTTGAGATTCTTGATTTCTAGCAATGACATGGGAATCTCCTCAGGCGGCGTTCTTGAGTTTCGGGTCCAGCGCGTCGCGCAGGCCGTCACCCATCAAGTTGATTGCCAGCACGCTGAGCAAAATGGTCAAGCCAGGCAGGCTCACTACCCACCAGGCGCGTTCGATGTAGTCGCGGGCCGAAGCCAGCATGGTGCCCCACTCAGGGGTTGGCGGTTGTACGCCAAGGCCGAGGAAGCCCAGTGCGGCGGCATCGAGGATCGCCGAAGAGAAGCTCAGGGTGGCCTGAACGATCAGCGGCGCCATGCAGTTAGGCAGCACGGTAACGAACATCAGGCGCGGCAGGCCGGCACCGGCCAGGCGCGCAGCGGTCACGTAGTCGCGGTTCAGCTCGCCCATCACCGCGGCGCGGGTCAGGCGAACATAGGACGGCAGGGACACCACGGCGATGGCGATCACGGTGTTGATCAGGCCAGGGCCGAGGATGGCGACGATCGCCACGGCCAGCAGCAGGGACGGCAGGGCCAGCATGATGTCCATCAGGCGCATGATGGTCGGGCCGAGCACGCGGGGGAAGAACCCGGCGAACAGACCCATCAGGATGCCCGGAATCAGCGACATGACTACCGACGACAGGCCGATCATCAAGGACAGGCGCGAACCGTGGATCAGACGCGACAGCAGGTCGCGACCGAGTTCATCGGTCCCCAGCAGGAACTGGATTTGCCCGCTTTCCAGCCAGGCCGGCGGGGTCAGCAGGAAGTCGCGGTACTGCTCGCTCGGGTTATGCGGCGCGACCCAAGGGGCGAAGATTGCGCAGAAAATCACCAGCAGCATGAACATCAGGCCGGCGACGGCACCTTTGTTCCTGGAGAACGCTTGCCAGAATTCTTTGTACGGAGACGGGTACAGCAGGCTTTGATCGACTGCTACCGGTGGAATTGGAGTGGTCATGGTCATGATCTCAGCGCTGATGACGGATGCGTGGGTTGGCAAAGCCGTAGAGGATGTCCACTACGAAGTTGACCAGAATCACCAGGCAGGCGATTAACAGGATGCCGTTTTGCACGACGGGATAGTCCCGGGCGCCAATGGCTTCGATCAGCCATTTGCCGATGCCGGGCCACGAGAAGATGGTTTCGGTCAGGACCGCACCGGCCAGCAGGGTGCCGACTTGCAGGCCGACCACCGTCAGTACCGGGATCAGCGCGTTACGCAGGCCGTGTACGAACACCACGCGTGCCGGCGACAGGCCTTTGGCCTTGGCGGTGCGGATGTAGTCTTCACGCAACACTTCGAGCATCGACGAGCGGGTCATCCGCGCAATCACTGCCAGCGGAATGGTGCCGAGCACGATGGCCGGCAGGATCAGGTGGTGCAGGGCGTCGAAGAAGGCGTCCGGCTCGTCGGCCAGCAGGGTGTCGATCAGCATGAAACCGGTGCGTGGCTCGATGTCGTAGAGCAGGTCGATACGCCCGGAAACCGGGGTCCAGCCCAGGCTCACCGAGAAGAACATGATCAGGATCAGGCCCCACCAGAAGATCGGCATCGAGTATCCCGCCAGGGAGACTCCCATCACCCCATGGTCGAACAGGGACCCTCGCTTGAGTGCCGCGATCACTCCGGCCAGAAGGCCCAGGACACCGGCGAACAACAGCGCGGCCGAGGACAGTTCCAGGGTCGCGGGGAATAGAGAGGTGAATTCGGTCCAGACGCTTTCACGGGTTCGCAGGGATTCACCGAGATCGCCGTGGGCCAGTTTGCCGATGTAATCCAGGTACTGGGCATACAGGGGTTTGTTCAGACCTAGGCGTTCCATTGCCTGAGCGTGCATTTCCGGGTCGACTCTGCGTTCGCCCATCATGACTTCCACGGGGTCGCCAGGGATCATGCGAATCAACGCGAATGTCAGCAAGGTGATGCCGAAAAACGTGGGGATCAGTAACCCCAGTCGGCGGGCAATAAAACTAAACATCGTAAGGTGTACCTCATCAGCCGGTTAGGCGTGCCCGGCATGCCTGGGGTCAGGCATGCCGGGAGTTTTCTTATCTACTTCACCTGGGTGGTGGCGAAGTTATTCGTGGTGAGGGGGCTAATTTGATAGCCCTCTACGTTGTTGCGCATTGCGGTAAACATTCTAGTGTGCGCCATGCTGATCCATGGCTGGTCCTGGTTGAAAATAACCTGGGCCTGTTCGTAGAGCGCTGCACGCTCGGCCGGATCGGTTTTTTCACGGGCCTGATCGATCAGCGCCTGGAACTTGTCATTGCACCAGCGGGCGTAGTTTTCTCCGTTCTTGGCGGCTTCACAACTGAGCATAGGCGTCAGGAAGTTATCCGGGTCGCCGTTATCGCCCGCCCATCCGGCGGAAACCATATCGTGCTCGCCGTTTTTGGCGCGTTTGAGCATTTCGCCCCATTCCATCACGCGGATGTCGATCTTGATCCCGACCTTGGCCAGGTCGGCTTGCATCATCTGCGCGCCGAGCATTGGGTTCGGGTTGGTCGGACCGCCACCGTTGCGGGTGAACAGGGTGAAGGTGGTGCCTTCCGGTACGCCAGCTTCCTTGAGCAGGGCGCGAGCCTTGTCCAGGTCATGGGCCGGGTTCTTCAGGCTGTGGTTGTAGCCCAGCAGGGTGTCCGGGTACGGGTTGACCCCGGCGGTTGCATTGCCCTTGCCGAACAACGCATTGACATACGCCTCTTTGTCGAAGGCGATGTCGATGGCTTTGCGCACCCGCACGTCACTCATGTACTTGTGCGTGGTGTTCATGGCGACGTAGGAAACGGTCATCGCGTTCAGCTCATCGACCTTCAACTTGTCGTCTTTCTTGATGCTCGGGATGTCATCCGGCTTCGGATACAGCGCGACCTGGCACTCGTTGGCCTTGAGCTTCTGCAGACGTACGTTGTTGTCGGTGGCGATGGCCAGGATCAGCGCATCAGCAGGTGGCTTGCCACGGAAGTACTCCGGGTTGGCCTTGAAGCGAACCTGGGCATCCTTGTTGTAACGCTGGAACACGAACGGACCGGTGCCGACTGGCTTGTTGTTCAGGTCGCCGGTCTTGTTGGCCTTGAGCAACTGGTCGGCGTACTCGGCGGAGTAGATCGAAGAGAAGGCCATGGCAATGTCGGCCAGGAACGGCGCTTCGCGACGGGTCAGGGTGAACTTGACCGTGTTGTCGTCGACTTTCTCGACGCTCTTGAGCAGCTCCTTGAAGCCCATGCTTTCAAAGTACGGGAAGCCTACGCTCGATAGCTTGTGCCATGGGTGGTTCGGGTCCAGCTGACGCTGGAAGCTCCAGACCACGTCGTCGGCGTTCAGGTCGCGGGTCGGCTTGAAGTATTCGGTGGTGTGGAACTTGACGCCTTTACGCAGATGGAACGTGTAGCTCAGGCCGTCTTCGCTGATGTCCCAGGATTCGGCCAGCGCCGGAATCACGTCGGTGGTCCCGGGCTTGAAGTCTGCCAGGCGATTGAAGATGGTTTCGGCCACGGCATCGGCAGTGACTGCAGTCGTGTACTGGACCATGTCGAAGCCTTCAGGGCTGGCTTCCGTGCAAACCACCAGGGGTTTGGCCGAAACGCCGACAGCGACACTGAGCAACGCGGCCGCGATGGCCGCACGTAGGGGAAGCATTTTCATCAAGAACCCTCTGCAATCAGTTAAAGGACAAAAGCCGAACGGTCGATTCGTCATTGAATCAGCCGTTCGGCACGTGCATTACAGGATGTTGAACGGAACCGTGGTCACGAGACGGAACTCGTTGATGCTGCCGTCAGCCTGGTTTTCGCTGGCACGGTGAGCGGTGTAGGTGCCGCGGATCGTGGTGGCCTTGAGCGGGCCGCTCTGCACGGCGTAGGTCGCGCCGATGCCGTATTCGTAATGGTGTTCGCCATCTTGCGACTGGATACCGTCGTAGCCTTTGCCAGCCACACCCTGGTTGCCGGTGTAGTGAGTACCGTCGATGCCCCAGCCGCGAGCCTGGTAGATGTTGAACTTCAGGCCTGGCACGCCGTATTCGGCCATGTTCAGACCGTAGGCAACCTGGAACGATTTTTCGTTCGGGCCGTTGAAGTCCGACAGCAGGGAGTTGGCCAGGTAGATGCCGTTGGTTTCGTGCAGGTAGTCGAAGTACTCGTTACCGTTCACTTCCTGGTACGAGAAGGTCAGGGTGTGAGCCTGGTGGGTCAGACCGAACGACAGCGAGTAGGTGTCGTTGTCGATATCGCCGATCAGGGCTTTACCGGTTTCCTTGGTTTTGTAGTAGTTCAGGCCGGTGGTCAGGCTCAGTACCTGGCTGTCGCCCAGTACGTGAGAGGCGCCGAAGTAGTACTGGTTCCAGATGTCTTCAGCCTGGGTCGCCCAGAGGCTGGTGGTCAGGCTGGCGAGCGGGTTGTAGGTAATACCGCCGGTGTAGACGTGGTCGGTTTCGACGATGCCGTTGGCGTATTCAGTGCGGAATTTGCGCTGGCTTTCTTCGGTACGCGGTGAGTTGCGGTCGAAGGTGGCCAGGTCGAAGGCCAGGTTGTTCAGCTCTTCACTGTGGATGGCCACACCTTCGAAGCTCGAAGGCAATGCACGGTTACCGATCACGTCGACCATCGGGCTGCTGAAGTTCATGCGGCCGGCGGTCAGGGTGGTGTTGGAGACACGGGCCTTGACGTTGGCCAGGCCCACTTTGCTCCACTGGCCTTGAGCGTCGCCGCCTTCTTTGGTCAGGGTACGGTTGTTGCCCGCGCCTGGACGAGAGCCCGGTGCGCCACCGTTGTTGGACGCCAGGTCTTTGCGGTCCCGGTCCAGGGCAATGGCGTTGTAGGCGGCGACTTCAGTGCTGAAACCGACAGTGCCTTCGGTGAAGCCCGAGTTGTACTTGAGGATGGTGCCCTGGACCCAGTTGATCCGGCGATCGGTCGGGGTCGAAACGCCGTCTTTCTTGTAGGCGAACTTGGCGCCGCGTTGCAGTTGCTCGTTGGCGTACCAGTTACGAGTGGTGCCGGTGATCGACTGGCCTTCGACAAAGCCGGTGGCTTCGCTTTGGGCGCTTTTCTCGTTCACGGTAACCGGGGTGAAAGCCTGGCTTTGGGTTTCTGCGTAAGCCGTGGCGGTTACGCTGCTGATGGCCAAGGCCAATAACGCGGTGCTGCTCAGTTTCATGGGTAAAGCTCCTTACTTTCTTTTTTATACCGGTCTTATTTGTTGATCCGGCTATTGGTTTAGAACTCGTTCACGGCATCGCAAACGTTTGCTGTCGGCCAAATTGGCGAAAGACGGCAAAGCGTCTGCGTGAGGGCGGAAAATCCGCCCCCCGGCATTTCTGGCTAATCGGTTATTTTTCTATGCTGACACCCGAGAAAACGTTGCGGCCGAACGGGCTCACCTTGAACCCTTCGATTTTGGCGCTCAGCGGCTGGTTGACCGTTGAGTGGGCGACTGGCGTGATCGGCACTTGCTGCTTGAGCAACTGCTGCGCCTGTTTGTAGAGCAAGGTGCGCTGGTCACGGTCGGTGACGACCTTGGCCTGCTTGATCAGCTTGTCGTAGGCCGGATCACACCACATCGAGTAGTTGTTACCGCCAATGGCATCGCAGCTGTACAGCGTGCCCAGCCAGTTGTCCGGATCACCGTTGTCACCGGTCCAGCCGATCAGGCTGATGTCGTGCTCGCCATTCTTGGTGCGCTTGATGTACTCGCCCCACTCATAGCTGACAATCTTGACCTTGAGGCCGATCTTCGCCCAGTCAGCCTGGAGCATTTCGGCCATCAACTTGGCGTTAGGGTTGTACGGACGCTGGACCGGCATGGCCCAGAGGGTGATTTCAGTGCCTTCCTTGACGCCGGCAGCCTTGAGCAATTCCCTGGCTTTTTCCGGGTTGTAGGCGGCGTCCTTGATGGTCTCGTCGTAGGACCATTGGGTCGGCGGCATGGCGTTGACCGCCAGTTGCCCCGCGCCTTGGTAAACGGCATTGAGAATGCCTTGCTTGTTCACCGCCATGTCCAGCGCCTGGCGCACTTCGAGCTGGTCGAACGGCTTGTGGCGCACGTTGTAGGCGATGTAGCCGAGGTTGAAACCTGGCTTCTCGATCAGTTGCAGCGCGGGGTCGTTCTTCAGCGCGGTCACATCGG
The DNA here is from genome assembly GCF_059492225.1 of Pseudomonas sp. Pseusp10. NCBI lineage: Bacteria > Pseudomonadati > Pseudomonadota > Gammaproteobacteria > Pseudomonadales > Pseudomonadaceae > Pseudomonas > Pseudomonas sp. Pseusp10. Next base: position 1,493,786 of record NZ_CP168528.1, read on the forward strand.
CAGGGCGCGGGTGCAGGGTGATCTGGCACTCGCCGGCCTTGAGTTTCTGCACCCGCACCGAAGCGTCGGTGTTGATGGCGAAAATCAGGTTGTCGAGCTTGACGCGGCTTGGGTCCCAGTAATGCTTGTTGCCGGTGTAGCGGATGTTCGAGTCTTTCTGATAGCTCTTGAACACGAACGGCCCGGTGCCGACCGGCTTCTGGTTGATGTCGCTCGGCTTGCCTTCGGCCAGCAGTTTGTCGGCGTACTCGGCCGAAAGGATGGCGGCGAAGCTCATGGCGATGTTCTGGATGAACGCGGCGTCCACGCTATTGAGCGTAAAGACCACGGTCAGCGGCCCGGTCTTTTCGACCTTGGCGATGTTCTTGTTCAGGCTCATGCCGTTGAAGTACGGAAACTCTGTCGGATAAGCCTTACGGAAAGGTTGTTGCGGATCGAGCATGCGATTGAACGTGAACAGCACGTCGTCGGCGTTGAAATCGCGGGTCGGCGTGAAGTATTTGGTGGTATGAAACTTCACCCCTTCGCGCAGGTGAAAGGTATATTTAAGGCCGTCCTCGGAAATATCCCAGCTCGTGGCCAGGCCCGGTACGACATTGGTCGCGCCTTTTTCAAACTCTGCCAGTCGGTTGTACAGCGGTTCGGCGGCGTCGTTGTCGGTCGCAGTGGTGTACTGCGCCGTATCGAAACCGGCGGGGCTGCCCTCGGAGCAGAACACCAGGCTGTTGTTGGCGGCCTGGCTGATGGAAGTGGCGGCCAACAGGCCGGTGCCCAGCAATGCGGATAAAACCAAGGTATGGCGCATAACGCTCCCTTTTCTCTCAAAGTGTTGTCAATGAGCCGCCGTCCCGTTCGCGGACGTAGAGGCACCACTGATTTCAAGCCATGCACGCAGCAGTAACCGATGACCCACGCGCGCACTGGTCGGATCCCGACGGTATGAGCCACGGGTCCGGCAGTAAATGCGTAGAGTCCTAAAGACTCGTAGGAAATGGCAACGCGTCCTCACCCGATGCTGTAGTCAGCTGCGGATTTGGATGTAGGCAAATTCCTGCTTTCTCGGTAGATAAAGCAACGGCGACGTCAGAAACGTCGCCGTTGCAAAACCTTATTTGCTGACGCTGACGCCGTAGAAGGAGTTCAAGCCAAATGGGCTGATCTTGAAGTCCTGCACGTTGGCGCGCATGGGTTGGAACACCGTCGAGTGAGCGATAGGTGTCATTGGTACAGCATCTTTGAGGAGGTGTTGCGCCTGCTTGTACAGTTCGGTGCGCTTGGCCTGGTCCGAGGTGCGCTTGGCTTGCTTGACGGTGTCGTCAAACTTCTTGTCGCACCACTTGGAGAAGTTGTTGCCTTCCAGCGAGTCGCAACCGAACAGCACGTTCAGCCAGTTGTCCGGATCACCATTGTCGCCGCTCCAGCCAATCAGCATCGCCTGGTTTTCGCCGCCTTTGGAGCGCTTGATGTACTCGCCCCACTCGTAGCTCTGGATCTTGACCTTGAGGCCGATCTTGGACCAGTCGGACTGCAGCATTTCTGCCATCAGTTTGGCGTTCGGGTTGTATGGACGCTGTACCGGCATCGCCCAGAGAACGATTTCGGTGCCATCTTTCACGCCCGCTTCCTTGAGCAGCTCTTTGGCTTTCTCAGGGTTGTACGGTGCATCCTTGATGGTGGTGTCGTAGGACCACTGGGTCGGCGGCATGGCGTTGACAGCCAGTTGGCCGGCGCCCTGGTACACGGAGTCGATGATCTGTTGCTTGTTGACCGCCATGTCCAGTGCCTGGCGAACTTTCAGCTCGGCCAGCGGGTTGGCATCCGTTTGCCCCTTGACCTTGGGCATCACGTTGTAGGCGATGTAACCCAGGTTGAAACCGGCCTGGTCAGGCAGTTTCAGGTCCTTGTCTTCTTTCAGCGCCTTCAGGTCGGCCGGACGAGGGAACAGGGTGACCTGGCACTCGTTTTTCTTCAGCTTCTGGATACGTACCGACGGGTCGGTGGTGATGGCGAAGATCAGGTTGTCGATCTTCACGTCATCAGGCTTCCAGTAGTCCTTGTTCCCGGTGTAGCGGATGTTGGAGTCTTTCTGGTAGCTCTTGAACACGAACGGACCAGTGCCAACCGGCTTCTGGTTGATGTCGGCGGCCTTGCCTTCCTTGAGCAGCTGGGCAGCGTACTCGGCGGACTGGATCGAGGCGAAGCTCATGGCCATGTTCTGGATGAACGCGGCATCGACGTCTTTGAGGGTGAACTTGACAGTGTGGTCGTCGACTTTATCGATCTTGGTGATGTTGGTATCCATCCCCATGTCGGTGAAGTACGGGAATTCGGTCGGGTACGCTTTGCGGAACGGGTCATCCTTGTTAATCATGCGATTAAAGGTGAACAGCACGTCGTCGGCGTTGAACTCACGAGTTGGCTTGAAATACGGGGTGGTGTGGAACTTGACGCCTTCACGCAGGTGGAAGGTGTAGGTCAGGCCGTCATCGGAGATGTCCCACTTGGTCGCCAGCCCAGGAATAACGGCGGTGCCGCCGCGCTCGAACTGGGTGAGGCGGTTGAACATGGTTTCTGCAGAGGCGTCGAAGTCGGTTCCGGTGGTGTATTGACCTGGATCGAAACCGGCCGGGCTCCCTTCGGAGCAGAACACCAGGTTAGTCGCTGCTTGGGCGAACGGTGCGCTGGCTAGCAAGCTTGCGCCAACTAAAAACGGAATGACCGCTTGTTTAAGCATGGTGGCCTCATGATTTGTTGTCATTTTTGGAATTAGAGGACGACCTCGTGAGTCGTGCCTGCGGATACTTATGCAGGGGCCATACCCAATGCAAGATCCAGAGTGACTACAAGCCTTAAACGGTGGCACGAACGTACCTTAATGTCGCATTTGTATAAGTCCTGACGCATTTGACCGTTTGCGCGGCATTTTCAGGGTGCAAACTACGCACTTTTACGGTGCGCGATGAACGCTACATGCTCCCGATCAGGGCGGGGTGTTACTTATTTATACCCCCGTTTTGTGGGCTGGGTATGGCGTGAATAAGAGTGGTTATTGTTGCACCGATAGTGGCCAATCGATCTCAGTTGCACCCGGTGCAACTGCCGGCTTTTTCCGGCGGACTCTCCAGTTATAGCTCATGCCTGAAAACTGCCCGAAAAAAAACGGCAATCATGTGAGTGATTGCCGTTTTTTGTGGACGGGCTATCGAATCAAGGCATCAGCACTTCAATCGAACCATCGGCAGTCATGCTGACCTGGCTGGTGCCGGCTTCGACATCCGGTGTCACCGGTGCGGCGTCCATGGCGGCGGCTTTCATCATCATCGGCGCGCGCAGGTAAGGCTGTGGATAACCGTTGCTGTTGAGGTTCAGGTTGACGATTTTGTAGCTCTTGCCGCCAAGAGCGTCGGTGGCCAGTTGGGCGCGGGCCTTGAAGGCGGTCACGGCGTCCTTGAGCAAGGCGTCTTCGCTGGCCTTGCGGGTCGGGGGGGCGATGGCAAAGTCCATGCCGCCCATTTTCAGGTCGGTGAGCAGTTCGCCGGTCAGCTTCGACAGTGCGGCGAAGTCCGGGCTTTCCAGGCGCAATTCGGCGCGCTCGCGCCAGCCGGTGATTTTCTGGCCCTTGGTGTCGTAGATCGGGTAGCTGTTGCGACTGCCCTGGCGCAGGGTGATGTCCTTGACCTGCTTGGCCTGGGCCAGCGCCTTGTTCATAGTGGTGCTGACATTGGCGGCGAGTTTGGCCGGGTCGCTGTTCTGTTCTTCCGTGTAGAGGGTCACGATCATCAGGTCGCGGGCCACTTCCTGACTGACTTCGGCGCGCAGGGAAATCTGGTTGTAATGAAGCTCGTCGGCGGCCAGGGCCGGGAGGCTGGCGACGGTGCCAAGGCTCAGGGCGAGAAGGGCGGCGCTGCGGCGGAATGTGTGCATGAAGGCTCCTTGAGAGGTGCGCAGGGATATGGTCCGGGCCTGCGTGAAACCATCAGACTCTAGCTTTTATGCTCCGGTTCGCACAGTTACAACTTCTATACAGATCGACGCGATTCCCTGTAGCAGCTGCCGAAGGCTGCGTTCGGCTGCGAAGCAGTCGTAAAACCTGCGTGCATGATGTCTTTGTATGAACGCGGAGCCTGATTGACGACTGCTTCGCAGCCGAACGCAGGCTTCGCCAGCTGCTACAAGGGATGTGTGCCGGCCAATAGGCTGTGGCCGTTTGCCGCACTTTTGCCTGTCAGCCCCCGCGCTTGGTTATACTCCCTGCGATCCGCCTGGAGCGCTCATCAGGAGAGCTCATGCTCGCCCCCGTTCAAATCACTTCCGCCACTCGCCAGAACCTCTGGCGGCTGACGTTCATCCGCACGTTGGTGCTGGCCGCCCAGGCCGGTTCCGTGGGCCTGGCCTACTGGCTCGAATTGTTGCCGCTGCCCTGGTTTCAACTGGCCGCGACCCTTGGTTGCTCGATGCTGTTGTGTGTGTTCACGGCGATTCGCCTGCGCACCTCGTGGCCGGTGACCGAGCTCGAATACGCCGTTCAATTGGCCTGCGACCTGTTTATCCACAGTGCGCTGCTGTATTTCTCCGGGGGGTCGACCAACCCCTTTGTTTCTTATTACCTGGTGCCGCTGACCATTGCTGCGGTGACGTTGCCATGGCGTTATTCGGTGATCCTGTCGGGTATCGCGCTGACGATGTACACGCTGTTGCTGGCGCAGTTCTATCCGTTGCAAACCTTCCCGATCGCCCGGGAAAACCTGCAAGTGTACGGGATGTGGCTGAGCTTCGCCCTTGCCGCTGCTGTGATCACGTTCTTCGCAGCGCGCATGGCTGAAGAGCTGCGCCGTCAGGAAGAACTGCGCGCCATTCGTCGCGAAGAAGGCCTGCGTGATCAGCAATTGCTGGCCGTCGCCACCCAGGCTGCCGGTGCGGCCCATGAGTTGGGTACGCCGCTGGCGACCATGAGTGTGCTGCTCAAGGAAATGCGTCAGGATCACCATGACCCGATGTTGCAGGATGACCTGAGCGTGCTGCAGGATCAGGTCAAGCTGTGCAAACAGACCTTGCAACAGCTCGTTCGGGCGGCTGAGGCCAATCGCCGCCTGGCGGTGGAGATGCAGGACGTCACCGACTGGCTCGATGAAGCCCTCAATCGCTGGCACCTGATGCGCCCGGAAGCCAGTTACCGCTTCCAGCGCCTCGGCCAGGGCGCGGTACCGCGCATGGCGCCGCCGCCAGACTTGACCCAGGCGTTGCTGAATCTGCTGAACAACGCCGCCGATGCCTGCCCCGATGGGTTGCAAGTGACACTGGACTGGGACGCCGAGGACCTGACCATCAGCATTCGTGACCATGGCGCCGGTGTGCCGCTGGCCATCGCCGAACAAATCGGCAAACCGTTTTTTACCACCAAGGGCAAAGGCTTCGGCCTGGGCCTGTTTTTGAGCAAAGCCAGCGTGACACGCGCCGGCGGCTCAGTGAAACTCTACAGTCATGAGGAAGGTGGCACGCTTACCGAGCTGCGCCTGCCCCGTGTCGCCCGAGGAGACGAACATGAGTGACGAGATCCAAGTCGAAGGCGAAGAACTGCCGCATTTGTTGCTGGTCGATGACGACGCCACGTTCACCCGCGTCATGGCCCGCGCCATGGCCCGCCGCGGTTTTCGCGTCAGCACTGCCAGCTCCGCCGAGGAAGGCCTGGAACTGGCCAAGGCCGATCTGCCGGATTATGCCGCCCTGGACCTGAAGATGGACGGCGACTCGGGCCTGGTGCTGCTGCCAAAATTGCTGGAAATGGATCCGGAAATGCGCGTGGTGATTCTCACCGGTTATTCGAGCATTGCCACCGCCGTCGAAGCGATCAAGCGCGGTGCCTGCAACTACCTGTGCAAACCGGCGGACGCCGACGACGTGCTGGCGGCGCTGCTGTCCGAACACGCCGACCTCGACAGCCTGGTGCCGGAGAACCCGATGTCCGTGGACCGCCTGCAGTGGGAGCACATCCAGCGCGTGCTGACCGAGCACGAAGGCAACATCTCCGCCACTGCCCGTGCCCTGGGCATGCACCGCCGCACCCTGCAGCGCAAACTGCAGAAGCGCCCCGTTCGCCGCTGAACCTGCACTGAACGAATGCGGGCCGTATCTCACGACAAACCGGACCGATCATCTATGATCGGTTCGTGCGTGTTCTTTTCTCTATCGAGCCTTACCCATGAATCAGAACGCTGAGTATTCCGCGGCCAACGACGCCGTGCGCGGGCAGTTTTTTCGCAAAGTATGGGCGATGATCACGCCTTACTGGCGCAGTGAAGAGAAGGTCAAGGCCTGGACGCTGCTGATCGCGGTGATTGCGCTGTCGCTGATCAGCGTGGGGATCTCGGTGTGGTTCAACACCTGGTACAAGGACTTCTACAATGCCCTGCAAAAGAAGGACGAGGCAGCGTTCTGGCAACTGATCCTGTACTTCTGCGCGATTGCGGCGGTGGCGATCGTCGGCGCGGTGTATCGGCTCTACCTGACTCAGATGCTGACCATTCGCTGGCGGGCCTGGCTAACCGAAAAGCATTTCGCTCGCTGGCTCGCCGACAAGAATTACTACCAGCTGGAGCAGGGCGGTTACACCGATAACCCGGACCAGCGGATCTCCGAAGACCTCAATAACTTCACCTCAAACACCCTTGAACTGGGTATCGGGCTGCTGCGCAATATCGTCAGCCTGGTGTCGTTCTCGATCATTCTGTGGGGCGTATCGGGCAGCATTGAAGTCCTCGGCATCACCATTCCTGGCTACATGTTCTGGTGCGTGCTGGTTTACGCGGTGGTGGGCAGTTGGCTGACGCATTTGATCGGTCGTCGCCTGATCGGTCTGAACAACCAACAACAACGCTTCGAAGCCGACCTGCGTTTCTCCATGGTGCGGATTCGCGAGAATGCCGAAAGCATCGCGTTGTACAACGGCGAGCCGAACGAAAATCGTCGGTTGAGCGGCCGCTTCGGGATGGTCTGGCATAACTTCTGGGACATCATGAAGGTGTCCAAGCGCCTGACGTTCTTCACCGCCGGTTACAGCCAGGCAGCCATCATCTTCCCCTTCATGGTTGCCGCGCCGCGTTACCTCTCCGGCAAGATCGAACTGGGCGAGCTGATGCAAATCAGCTCGGCATTCGGCAATGTGCAGGAAAGTTTCAGCTGGTTTATCAGTGCGTACCAGAGCCTCGCTTCCTGGCGCGCCACCTGCGATCGTCTGCTGAGCTTCCACCAGGCTATGCGTGACAACGAAGCGCGTGCGCCGGCCATCGATGTACAGAGCGCCGGTTCGGTGTTGAAAGTGCACAACCTCGGCCTCGACCTGGCTGAAGGTCGTCACCTGCTGACCAATGCCGACATGACCGTGAAAGAGGGCGAGCGTGTGATGCTCAGCGGTCGTTCCGGCAGCGGCAAGTCGACCTTGCTGCGGGCGATGGGACACTTGTGGCCGACTGGCCACGGCAGTATTCGCCTGCCATCGGCACGCTGCCTGTTCCTGCCGCAAAAACCGTATTTGCCGATTGGCGCGCTGCGTGATGTCCTCAGTTATCCACAGCCCGGCGATACCTATCCGAACGAGCGCTACGTGCAGGTGCTGGAAACCTGTCGCTTGCCGCACCTGATTGCCCGTCTCGACGAAGCCAACCACTGGCAACGCATGTTGTCGCCGGGTGAACAGCAACGCCTGGCCTTTGCCCGCGCACTGCTTTATGCGCCGCAATGGCTGTACATGGACGAAGCGACCTCGGCGATGGACGAAGAGGACGAGGCTTCGCTGTACCAGGCGCTGATCGATGAGTTGCCGGGGCTGAGCATCGTCAGCGTCGGCCATCGCAGCAGCCTGAAACGCTTCCATCCTCGGCACATTCGTATCGAAAATGGCCACTTGGTGGACCAGGCCGTGACCGCATAAACACCACAACCCCCCTTGTGGGAGCGGGCTTGCTCGCGAAAGCGGTCTGACATTCGGCATGAGGGTGTCTGACACACTGCCTTCGCGAGCAAGCCCGCTCCCACAGGGCGTGGTGGTCACCTTGACGGTGATCGTACAACCGCGTTGCGCTATGATGCGGTTTCAGCCGATTTTTTCGAGACAGATGTACACCATGGAAAACCCGATCGACGCACCACGCCTCCCACGCAAGCGCCGCAGCCTCGCTCAGGAACTGGTGACGGTGCTGTCCGAGCAGATCCGTGACGGCCACCTCAAGCGCGGCGACAAGTTGCCCACCGAGTCGGCCATCATGGATGCCCATGGCGTCAGCCGCACGGTGGTGCGCGAAGCGATTTCCCGCCTGCAGGCGGCCGGCCAGGTGGAAACCCGCCACGGCATCGGCACCTTCGTGCTCGACACGCCGAGCCCGAGCGGTTTCCGCATCGACCCGGCGACCGTCGTGACTTTGCGTGATGTACTGGCGATCCTGGAACTGCGCATCAGTCTGGAAGTGGAATCCGCCGGGCTGGCGGCGCAACGTCGCAGTCCCGAGCAGCTTGGTCTGATGCGCGCGGCGCTGGATGCGCTGAATGAAAGCGTCTCCCACGCCAGCGATGCCGTGGCCTCGGACTTCCAGTTCCATCTGCAGATTGCCCTGGCCACCGGCAACCGCTACTTCACCGACATCATGACCCACTTGGGCACCAGCATCATTCCGCGCACACGGCTGAACTCCGCGAAGCTGGCCCATGATGATCAGCAGCACTACATGAATCGCCTGAGCCGTGAGCACGAAGAGATCTACGACGCGATTGCCCGCCAGGATTCCGATGCCGCGCGGGCGGCAATGCGTTTGCACCTGACCAACAGTCGTGAGCGGTTGCGTCATGCCCATGAAGAGGCGGAGGCGCAGCGGGGCTGAGTGTTCTGATTCCAATCCGGTATTGGCTGACAGATTGCCTTCGCGAGCAAGCCCGCTCCCACATTTGATCGTGTCGAACACAAAATTTGTGTACACCGAAAATCCAATGTGGGAGCGGGCTTGCTCGCGAAGGGGCCGTAAGCCATCCCGCCAAACCTTCAGTCAGTTCCCCATTTACTTATTCCCATCCCAATCTTCCGACAACGTACCTCTATAGCGTCGCGTCAACGCTACGCTCGCTTTCGTCTACATCGAACCTGAAGTCCCTGAACCGAGCCTTCTCCTCGCTCCTGTCGAACAATTTTCACCCGCAGCGATGAAATGCAGTTGACGGTTATATTTTAAGTTGTACGATGACCTACAACTTCGGCGCGAGCTGAACGGTTATCTCACACAACGTCGCTATCCAGGGTGTTCGAATAATGAATCCACAAGAACTGAAGTCCATCCTCTCTGCCGGTCTGCTGTCTTTCCCGGTCACCGATTTCAATGCTCAGGGCGACTTCAATCGTGCGGGCTACATCAAGCGTCTCGAGTGGCTGGCCCCATACGGTGCTTCGGCGCTGTTCGCCGCGGGCGGCACCGGTGAGTTTTTCTCCCTGGCGGCCAGCGAGTACTCGGAAATCATCAAGACCGCCGTCGACACCTGCGCCACCAGCGTGCCGATCCTGGCTGGCGTAGGCGGTTCCACTCGCCAGGCCATCGAATACGCACAGGAAGCCGAGCGTCTGGGCGCCAAGGGCCTGTTGCTGCTGCCGCACTACCTGACTGAAGCCAGCCAGGACGGCGTTGCCGCCCATGTTGAAGCCGTGTGCAAATCGGTCAACATCGGTGTGGTGGTCTACAACCGCAACGTTTGCCGCCTGACCGCGCCGCTGCTGGAGCGTCTGGCCGAGCGCTGCCCAAACCTGATCGGCTACAAGGATGGCCTGGGTGATATCGAGTTAATGGTGTCGATCCGTCGCCGCCTCGGTGATCGCTTCAGCTACCTGGGTGGTCTGCCGACCGCCGAAGTCTACGCCGCGGCTTACAAGGCACTGGGCGTGCCGGTCTACTCCTCGGCGGTATTCAACTTCATCCCGAAAACCGCGATGGACTTCTACCACGCCATTGCGCGCGAAGATCACGCCACTGTCGGCAAGATCATCGACGACTTCTTCCTGCCGTACCTGGACATCCGTAACCGCAAGGCTGGTTACGCGGTGAGCATCGTCAAGGCCGGGGCAAAAATTGCCGGCTACGACGCAGGTCCTGTGCGTGCACCGCTGACCGACCTGACTGGCGAAGAGTACGAAATGCTCGCCGCGCTGATCGACAAGCAGGGCGCGCAGTAACACTCGACAAAACCAGGGCCGCTGAGCAATCAGCGGTTTTTTGCGTGAGGAGATGATTCAGTGGCTGATTCAAAACGTTTTGATAACTACATCAACGGCGAATGGGTTGCCAGCGGCGACTATTCGATCAACATCAACCCGTCCGAACTGACCGATGCCATCGGCGACTACGCCAAGGCTGACCTGGCTCAGGTCCGCGCCGCCATCGACGCCGCCCGTGCCGCATTCCCGGCGTGGTCGGTTTCGGGTATTCAGGCTCGTCACGATTCCCTGGATAAAGTCGGTACTGAAATCCTCGCCCGTCGCGAAGAACTCGGCACCCTGCTGGCCCGGGAAGAGGGCAAGACCCTGCCTGAAGCCATCGGTGAAGTGACCCGCGCCGGCAATATCTTCAAATTCTTCGCTGGCGAGTGCCTGCGTCTGTCCGGCGATTACCTGCCGTCGGTGCGTCCGGGCGTCAACGTCGAAGTCACGCGCGAAGCCTTGGGCGTGGTCGGTCTGATCACGCCGTGGAACTTCCCGATTGCCATTCCTGCGTGGAAAATCGCTCCGGCCCTGGCCTACGGCAACTGCGTCGTGCTCAAGCCTGCTGACCTGGTTCCGGGTTGCGCCTGGGCCCTGGCCGAAATCATCTCCCGCGCCGGTTTCCCGGCCGGCGTGTTCAACCTGGTGATGGGCAGCGGTCGTGTGGTTGGCGATGCACTGGTCAACAGCCCGAAAGTCGACGGCATCAGCTTCACAGGTTCCGTGGGCGTGGGTCGTCAGATCGCTGTGAACTGCGTGTCTCGCCAGGCCAAGGTCCAGCTGGAAATGGGCGGCAAGAACCCGCAGATCATTCTCGACGACGCCGACCTCAAGCAAGCGGTCGAGCTGTCGGTACAGAGCGCGTTCTACTCCACCGGCCAGCGTTGCACCGCCTCGAGCCGCTTCATCGTCACCGCCGGCATCCACGACCGGTTCGTCGAAGCCATGGCCGAGCGCATGAAGTCGATCAAGGTCGGACACGCGTTGAAGGCTGGCACCGACATCGGTCCGGTGGTTTCGCAAGCCCAGCTTGAACAGGACATGAAGTACATCGACATCGGCCAGTCCGAAGGTGCGCGTCTGGTCAGCGGCGGTGGCCTGGTGACCTGCGATACTGAAGGCTACTTCCTCGCGCCGACCCTGTTTGCCGACAGCACAGCGGCGATGCGCATCAGCCGCGAAGAGATCTTCGGCCCGGTGGCCAACGTGGTGCGTGTGGCCGACTACGAAGCTGCGCTGGCCATGGCTAACGACACCGAGTTCGGGCTGTCGGCGGGCATCGCCACCACCTCGCTGAAGTACGCCAACCACTTCAAGCGCCACTCTCAGGCCGGGATGGTGATGGTCAACCTGCCGACCGCCGGTGTGGATTACCACGTTCCGTTCGGTGGGCGTAAAGGTTCATCCTATGGATCACGTGAGCAAGGTCGCTATGCGCAAGAGTTCTACACGGTTGTAAAAACCTCTTACATCGGTTCGTAACGCAACATCCCTGTTGTAGGAGCGAGCTTGCTCGCGATGGTCGTGAGGTCGCGGCGGTAAACCTGATACCCCGCGTCATCGTTGACTTCCATCGCGAGCAGAGCTCGCTCCTACAGGGGAAACAAAGATTCACCCGCGCATAAAAATAATCAGTGGGAGTACATCTACATGCAATCGACCAAGCCGACTCACGTCCGCTATCTGATCCTGCTCATGCTGTTTCTGGTGACCACGATCAACTACGCCGACCGCGCTACCATCGCAATCGCCGGTTCCAGCCTGCAAAAAGACCTCGGCATTGACGCCGTTACCCTCGGCTACATCTTCTCCGCGTTCGGTTGGGCCTATGTGGCCGGGCAAATCCCCGGTGGCTGGTTGCTCGACCGCTTTGGCTCGAAAAAAGTCTACGCATTGAGCATCTTCACCTGGTCGCTGTTCACCGTGTTGCAGGGCTACGTCGGCTCGTTCGGCATGTCCACGGCGGTGGTGGCGTTGTTCATGTTGCGCTTCCTGGTGGGGCTGGCCGAAGCGCCATCCTTCCCTGGCAATGCACGCATCGTGGCTGCCTGGTTCCCGACGGCTGAACGCGGCACCGCGTCGGCGATTTTCAACTCGGCGCAATACTTCGCCACCGTGCTCTTCGCCCCGTTGATGGGCTGGATCGTGTTCACGTTCGGCTGGCAGCACGTGTTCATCGTCATGGGGGTGATCGGCATTGTGTTCTCGTTGATCTGGCTGAAGGTTATCCACAGCCCGCGCCAACATCCGATGATCAATGAGGTCGAGTTCAAGCACATCGCCGATAACGGCGGCATGGTCGACATGGACCAGGACAAAGCCAAGGGCCAGGAAGCAGGCAAACGTGTCGAAGGCCCGAAATGGGACTACGTCCGCCAGTTACTGACCAACCGCATGATGCTTGGCGTGTACCTGAGCCAGTACTGCATCAACGCCATCACTTATTTCTTCCTGACCTGGTTCCCGGTGTACCTGGTGCAGGAGCGCGGCATGACCATCCTCAAGGCTGGTTTTATTGCCTCGTTGCCGGCGATCTGTGGCTTCATCGGCGGTGTGCTCGGCGGGGTGATTTCCGACTACCTGCTGCGCAAGGGCCACTCCCTGACCTTCGCCCGCAAGGCGCCGATCATTGCCGGTCTTTTGGTTTCCAGCAGTATCGTTGCCTGCAATTATGTCGACATCGAATGGATGGTCGTGGGCTTCATGGCCCTGGCGTTCTTCGGCAAAGGCGTGGGCGCGCTGGGCTGGGCGGTGGTGTCCGATACTTCGCCGAAGCAGATCGCCGGTTTGAGTGGCGGCCTGTTCAACATGTTCGGCAACATTGCCTCGATCACCACGCCGATCGTCATCGGCTACATCATCAGCTCCACCGGCTCGTTCAAATGGGCGCTGGTGTTCGTCGGCTGCAACGCACTGGTGGCGGTGTTCAGCTATCTGGTGATCGTCGGTCCGATCAAGCGTGTGGTGCTCAAAGAGCCACCGGTGGGCGGTGCTGAAACCAACAACAAATTGTCTCAAGCGCATTCCTGAGGAGCGGCGTCATGCAGTTGATTGAACATTCCGACTCGCCGCGCTATATCCGCCTGCACGAGCGGGACAACGTAGTGATCGTGGTCAACGATCAAGGCGTTCCGGCCGGCACCGAGTTTGCGGACGGCCTGGTCACCGTGGACTTCGTGCCACAGAGCCACAAAGTCACCCTGGAAGACATTCCCGAAGGTGGCCAGGTGATTCGTTACGGCCAGGTCATTGGCTACGCCTTGCAGCCGATTCCCCGCGGCAGCTGGGTCAAGGAAGATCAACTGCGCATGCCGACCGCGCCACCGCTGGACAGCCTGCCGCTGTCCACCGACGTGCCGGCCGCGCAAGCACCGCTGGAAGGCTTCACCTTCGAGGGGTATCGCAACGCCGACGGCACCGTCGGTACGCGCAACATTCTCGGCATCACCACCACCGTGCAATGCGTGACCGGCGTGCTCGATCATGCGGTCAAGCGCATCAAGGCCGAGTTGCTGCCCAAATACCCGCACGTCGATGACGTGGTGGCGCTGACCCACAGCTATGGCTGCGGCGTGGCCATTACCGCTACCGACGCGTACATCCCGATCCGCACCGTGCGCAACCTGGCGCGCAATCCGAACCTGGGCGGCGAAGCCCTGGTGATCAGCCTGGGCTGCGAGAAATTGCAGGCCGGGCAGGTGATGCACGACAACGACAGCTCGGTGGATCTCAGCGAACCATGGCTGTACCGCTTGCAGGATGCCAGCCACGGCTTCACCGAGATGATCGAGCAGATCATGGAACTGGCCGAGACGCGCTTGAAGAAGCTCGATCAACGTCGCCGGGAAACCGTGCCGGCGTCCGAGCTGATTCTCGGCATGCAATGTGGCGGCAGTGATGCGTTCTCCGGCATCACCGCCAACCCGGCGCTCGGTTATGCCTCGGACCTGCTGCTACGGGCCGGTGCGACGGTGATGTTCTCCGAAGTCACCGAAGTACGCGATGCCATTTACCTGCTGACCTCCCGCGCGGAAAACCAGGACGTCGCCCAGGAACTGGTGCGGGAAATGGACTGGTACGACCGTTACCTGGCCAAGGGCGAAGCAGATCGCAGTGCCAACACCACGCCAGGCAACAAGAAGGGCGGGTTGTCGAACATTGTCGAGAAGTCCTTGGGCTCGATCGTCAAATCCGGCAGCAGCGCAATCAATGGCGTGCTTGGTCCTGGCGAGCGTTTCAAGCGCAAAGGCCTGATCTTCTGTGCGACCCCGGCCAGCGATTTTGTCTGCGGGACGTTGCAGTTGGCGGCGGGGATGAACCTGCATGTATTCACTACCGGTCGCGGCACGCCTTACGGGCTGGCCATGGCGCCGGTCGTGAAGGTATCGACCCGGACCGAACTGGCGCAACGCTGGCCGGACCTGATCGACATCGATGCCGGGCGCATTGCCACTGGCCGCGCATCAATCGAGGAACTGGGTTGGGAGTTGTTCCACTACTACCTGGACGTGGCCAGCGGCAAGAAACAGACGTGGGCCGAGCAGCACAAGTTGCACAACGACATCACCTTGTTCAATCCGGCGCCGATTACTTAAGACCGAGTCGCCTGCTTCGCGAGCAAGCCCGCTCCCACATTGGATTTTTGGCGTACACAGATGTTGTGTTTGACGCTGATTAAATGTGGGAGCGGGCTTGCTCGCGAAGGCGATCTAGCGGACGCCGAAGTGTCCAGTGGCTTATCATTAGCCCCCTAACGACGCCCACCCGAAGGTCCTCCCGGCATGCTGGCAATTTTCCTCGAAACCCTGAACATCACCGCACCGGTGTTCGCCATGCTGTTTCTTGGGGTGTTGCTCAAGCGCATCGACTGGATCAACGACAACTTTATCCACACCGCGTCGGCACTGGTGTTCAACGTCACCATGCCGGCGCTGCTGTTTCTGGGCATCCTGCATGCCGACCTGCACGCGGCGTTGCAGCCGGTGCTGCTGATTTACTTCTCCGTGGCGACCCTGGTGTGCTTTGCCATTGCCTGGGGCTGGGCGATCTGGAAGTGCCCGCGGGAAGATCGGGGGATCTACACCCAGGGGGCCTTTCGCGGTAACAACGGAGTGATCGGCCTGGCGCTGGCGGCAAGCATGTACGGCGACTACGGGATTTCCCTCGGGGCGATCCTGGCGGCGCTGGTGATCCTGTTTTACAACACGCTCTCGACCATCGTGCTGGCGGTCTACAGCCCGGTGATCAAGTCTGATCCATGGAGCATCTGCAAAAGCGTGTTCAGCAATCCGCTGATCATCAGCGTGATTGCGGCCGCGCCGTTCGCCTATTTCAAGATCGGCTTGCCGGGTTGGCTGGAAACCTCCGGCCAGTATCTGGCGCAAACCACCTTGCCGCTGGCGCTGATCTGCATCGGCGGCACGCTGTCCCTGGCGGCGCTGCGCAAAAGCGGCAACATGGCGCTGAGTTCAAGCCTGGTGAAGATGATCGGCTTGCCGGTGCTGGCGACGCTGGGGGCGTGGTTGTGGGGCTTTCGTGGTGCGGAGCTGGGGATTCTTTTTCTGTACTTCGGCAGCCCGACCGCCGCCGCCAGTTTCGTCATGGCCCGGGCGGCGGATGGCAATCACGAGTTGGCGGCGGCGATTATCGTGATCACCACGTTGATGGCGGCGGTCACCACCAATTTAGGGATCTTCTTTTTGCAGTGGGGCGGGTGGATCTGATCTCAGGCTTTGCGGTGTTCTTCCTGGCCTCATCGCGAGCAAGCTCGCTCCCACAGGTTTCTTTGTTGTTAATCAAATTCCATTCACACCGACGACCCTTGTGGGAGCGAGCTTGCTCGCGATGGCGGTAGTGCTGTCACCACGACGTTCGGGTAATCACTCTGGCTTCTGGTAACTGTCGATCACTTCCTGCGCCGCCCGAAACGCATCGATCGCCGCCGGTACGCCGGCATACACCGCGCAATGCAGCAGCGCCTCGCGAATCTCCTCCACGGTGCAGCCGTTGTTCAGCGCACCGCGTACATGACCTTTCAATTCCTGCGGGCACTTTAGTGCGGTCAGCGCCGCCAGGGTGATCAGGCTGCGGGTCTTCAGCGGCAGGCCTTCGCGATTCCACACGCCGCCCCAGGCGTGTTCATTGACGAAATCCTGCAGCGGCTGGGTGAACTCGGTGGCGTTGCCCAGTGCGCGGTCGACGAAGGCGTCGCCCATCACTTGGCGGCGGACTTCAACGCCGGTTTTTTTATTCTCGGTCATGGGATTTCCCTCTTATGGTGTTGGCGACGCCAGGCACGCAGCGACGTGAACAGCAAGAACGCCACCAGCGCCGGCAGGACGAAAAACAGCATCAAGTGTTCGAGCTTGCCGGCCAGTGGCATGCCGGTGGTGAACGACACCACGTGCAGCCCATACGCCAGGTACAAACCCAGAAACAGCAGGCCTTCGGCGCGGGTCACCCGGTAGCCGGAGTAGAACACCGGCAGGCACAGCGCTGCGACGCCGAGCATTACCGGCAGGTCGAAATCCAGGGCGTTGGGCGACACCGACAGCGGCGACGGCGCCACCAGCGCGGTAAAGCCGAGCACGCCCAGGAGGTTGAACAGGTTGCTGCCGATCACGTTGCCCACGGCAATATCGCGCTCGCCGCGCATTGCCGCGATCAACGATGTGGCGAGCTCAGGCAGTGAGGTGCTGACGGCGACAATGGTCAGGCCGATGATCCGCTCCGACAACCCAAGATCGGTGGCGACCGCAACGGCGGCACCCAGCAACAAGTGCCCGGCGTACACCAGCATCGCCAGCCCGGCGACGATCATCAGCAGGTTGCTCAACCATGGCGCTTGCGCATGATGGTCATGGCTCGATACCGGGCGTGCCGAGTGTCGCGACTGGCGCAGCAACAACCCCAGGTAAATCGCCAGTGCCGTCAGCAACATCACGCCGTCGGCACGGGTCAGTTCTTCATTCCAGGCGAGTACGAACACCAACAGGCTGGCGCCGATCATCAACGGAATATCCAGGCGCACCAGTTGCCGGGAAACCCGCAAAGGAATGATCAGCGCGGACAACCCGAGGGTGACGAGGATGTTGAAGATGCTGCTGCCGATCACACTGCCGACGGCGATGTCGGCATTGTGTGCCAGGGTCGCTTGCAGGCTGACCGCCATCTGCGGTGCGCTGCTGCCGAGGGCGACGATGGTCAAGCCGATGATCAGCGGTCGTATGTGCAACCGCGCGGCAATACGTACGGCGGCGCGCACCATCAATTCGGCACCGACAATCAGCAGGAGCAATCCGCTGAGCAATTCGATCACGCTGATCAGCGGTATATCGGCTAGTCCGAAAATGGTCGGGGCTCCATCGGTCAGTCGTCGAGGGCCTGGACGCGTACCCGGGCGGTGCCGCTTTTGAGCATGCCCAGGCGTGCGGCAGCTTCATGGGACAGGTCAATCAGACGGCCACGGGTGTGCGGCCCGCGATCATTGATGCGCACCACGCAGGATTTATCGTTATTCAGATTGGTGACCTTCACCCGTGTACCGAAGGGTAGCTGGCGATGGGCGGCGGTCATGGAATTCTTGTCGAAGCGCTCGCCGTTGGCGGTGCGTTTGCCTTGGTGTTTGGCGCCGTAATACGAAGCTACGCCGGTTTTGTCGTAGCCATGCGGATCGACGGTGTCGGTGCTGGCGCAACCGGCCAGGAGCGAGAGGAGGGCGCAAGCGCCGAGCAGACGTTTCATTCGAAGGTTTCCCGAAAAAAATGTGGGGGGGCGGGCTTGTGTGGCGAGGGGGCTTGCCCCCGTTGGGTTGCGAAGCGACCCCAATATCTGAATTCGGGTTCTATCTGACACACCGCGTTTTCAGGTATTGGGACCGCTGCGCAGTCCAACGGGGGCAAGCCCCCTCGCCACAACCTCGCTTCCACAAGGACGGAGCCAGTAATGAATGCTGGCTCCATTTCTATCAGCCTTCGAGCTTGCTTTTCAGCAATTCGTTCACTTGTTGCGGGTTGGCCTTGCCTTTGGAGGCTTTCATGGCCTGGCCGACGAAGAAGCCGAACATCTTGCCGCGCTTGGCTTCGTCTGCTGCGCGGTATTGTTCGACCTGCTCGGCGTTGGCCGCGAGCATTTCGTCCAGTACCGCCGAGATGGCGCCGGTGTCGGTCACTTGTTTGAGGCCGCGCTTGTCGATGATCTCGTCCGCGCTGCCTTCGCCGTTGGCCATCGCTTCGAACACCACCTTGGCGATCTTGCCGGAGATGGTGTTGTCCTTGATGCGCAACAGCATGCCGCCCAGTTGCTCTGCGGAAACCGGCGACTCTTCGATGTCCAGGCCTTGCTTGTTGAGCAGGCTGCCCAACTCGACCATCACCCAGTTCGCCGCCAGCTTGGCGTCGCCGCTGATGCTCGCGACCTTCTCGAAGTAATCCGCCTGCTCACGGCTGGTAGCCAGCACGTTGGCGTCGTAGACCGACAGGCCGAACTGCTCCTGGAAACGCTCGCGTTTTTGCGGTGGCAGCTCCGGCAGGGTGGCGCGTACGTCGTCGAGGAACGAGTTTTCGATAACGACAGGCAGCAGGTCCGGATCGGGGAAGTAACGGTAGTCGTTGGCTTCCTCCTTGCTGCGCATCGGACGGGTCTCGTCCTTGTTCGGATCGTACAGGCGGGTCTGCTGGATCACTTTGCCGCCGTCTTCGATCAATTCGATCTGGCGCTGGATTTCGCTGTTGATCGCCTTCTCGATGAAACGGAACGAGTTGACGTTCTTGATCTCGCAGCGGGTACCGAACTCGACCTGGCCTTTCGGACGGATCGACACGTTGCAGTCGCAACGCAGCGAGCCTTCGGCCATGTTGCCGTCGCAGATGCCCAGGTAGCGCACCAGTGCGTGGATCGCCTTGACGTAGGCCACCGCTTCCTTGGCGCTGCGCATGTCCGGCTCGGAGACGATTTCCAGCAGCGGGGTGCCGGCACGGTTCAGGTCGATGCCGCTGGCGCCGCTGAATTCTTCGTGCAAGCTCTTGCCGGCGTCTTCTTCAAGGTGCGCGCGAGTGATGCCGACGCGTTTGACCGTGCCGTCTTCCAGAGCGATGTCCAGGTGGCCCTTGCCGACGATCGGCAATTCCATCTGGCTGATCTGGTAGCCCTTGGGCAGGTCCGGGTAGAAATAGTTTTTACGGGCGAACACGTTGTGCTGACCGATCTCGGCGTCAATCGCCAGACCGAACATCACTGCCATGCGCACCGCTTCCTGGTTCAGCACCGGCAACACGCCGGGCATGCCCAGGTCTACCAGGCTGGCCTGGGTGTTCGGCTCGGAGCCGAAGGTGGTGGAACTACCGGAAAAGATTTTCGACCGGGTGGTGAGCTGGGTGTGAATCTCCAGCCCGATCACGACTTCCCATTGCATGTGTGTCTCCTCAGAAGCCGGTTGGGGTGCGGGTGTGCCAGTCAGTGTTGAGCTGATACTGGTGCGCAACGTTGAGCAAGCGGCCTTCCTGGAAATACGGAGCGAGCAACTGCACGCCGACCGGCAGACCGTCGACGAAACCCGCTGGCATGGACAAGCCCGGCAGACCCGCGAGGTTGGCGGTAATGGTGTAGACGTCTTCCAGGTACGCAGCGACCGGGTCGCTGTTCTTGGCGCCGAGCTTCCAGGCCGGGTTCGGCGTGGTTGGGCCGAGGATGATGTCGACCTCATTGAAGGCGGCCATGAAGTCGTTCTTGATCAAGCGACGGATCTTCTGCGCCTTCAGGTAATAGGCGTCGTAGTAACCGGCCGACAGCGCGTAGGCACCGACCATGATCCGGCGCTGCACTTCCGCGCCGAAGCCTTCACCACGGGAGCGCTTGTACAGGTCTTCCAGGTTTTTCGGGTCTTCGCAGCGATAGCCGAAGCGCACGCCGTCGAAACGCGACAGGTTGGAAGAGGCTTCCGCCGGGGCGATCACGTAGTACGCAGGAATCGCGTGCTGCATGTTCGGCAGGCTGATTTCCTTGATCACGGCGCCGAGTTTTTCCAGCTCCTTGACACTGTTGTGGATCAGTTCGGCGATGCGCGGGTCGAGACCGGCGCTGAAATACTCTTTCGGCACGCCGATGCGCAGGCCTTGCAGCGAACCGTTGAGGCTGGCGCTGTAGTCCGGCACGGGCTCATCGATGCTGGTGGAGTCGTTCGGATCGAAGCCGGCCATACCTTGCAACAAAATCGCGCAGTCTTCGGCGGTGCGTGCCATCGGGCCGCCCTGGTCGAGGCTGGACGCGTAGGCAATCATGCCCCAGCGCGAAACACGACCGTAGGTCGGTTTGAGGCCGGTGAGGTTGGTCAGCGCCGCAGGCTGACGGATCGAACCGCCGGTGTCGGTGCCGGTGGCCGCTGGCAACAGACGAGCGGCAACCGCCGCCGCCGAGCCGCCGGACGAACCGCCCGGAACGTGTTCCAGGTTCCACGGGTTTTTCACCGGGCCGTAGTAGCTCGACTCGTTGGCCGAACCCATGGCGAATTCGTCCATGTTGGTCTTGCCCAGGGTCACGGCGCCGGCAGCGGCCAGCTTGGCGACGACGGTGGCATCGTACGGTGCCTTGAAGTTGTCGAGCATCTTCGAGCCGCAGCTGGTGCGAATGCCCTGGGTGCAGAACAGGTCTTTGTGGGCGATCGGCGCACCGAGCAGGGCGCCGCTCTCACCAGTGGCCCGACGGGCGTCAGCGGCTTTCGCCTGCGTGAGCGCCAGGTCCTCGGTGAGGCTGATGAAACTGTTGAGCTGCGGATCGAGCTGGGCGATGCGCGCCAGCAGGACTTTGGTCAGCTCTTCGGAGGAAAACTTTTTATCGGCGAGTCCGCGGGCGATCTCGGCCAGAGTCAATTGATGCATTGCAGGCTCTTTCCCTTTAGTCGATGACTTTCGGAACCAGGTACAGGCCGTTTTCGACCGCTGGTGCGATGGACTGGTAGGCCTCGCGGTGATTGGTCTCGGTCACGACGTCTGCGCGCAGGCGCTGGCTGGCTTCCAGTGGATGGGCCAGCGGCTCGATACCGTCGGTATTGACCGCCTGCATTTCGTCGACCAGCCCGAGAATGCTGTTGAGGGCTGAAGTGATGTGTGGAAGATCGGCTTCATTCAGGCCAAGGCAGGCCAGATGAGCGATTTTTTCCACGTCGGAGCGTTCTAGCGCCATTGGGATTCTCCAGTGGAAAACAAAACGGACGGCGTCCGTGTGTTAGATTGTCGGAACACTACCGCACTTCTACGGTCATAAGGCCGCGATTGTGGGGCTTGGTGCACAGAAAAGCGGCCAATTTAACATATTGGCGCCTTGCCCAAAATCCCTGTCGTTGTTAGAGTTTGCCGCACTTTTTTACCCACGCGTTGCCTAGGGTCCCTTTCCCATGTTCAAGAAACTGCGTGGCATGTTTTCCAGCGATCTTTCCATTGACCTGGGCACTGCCAACACCCTTATTTACGTGCGCGAGCGCGGTATCGTCCTGAATGAGCCCTCCGTTGTGGCCATTCGGACACACGGTAACCAGAAAAGTGTCGTTGCTGTCGGCACCGAAGCCAAGCGCATGCTCGGCCGTACACCGGGCAACATTGCTGCCATTCGTCCGATGAAGGATGGCGTGATTGCTGACTTCAGCGTTTGCGAAAAAATGCTGCAGTACTTTATCAACAAGGTTCACGAAAACAGCTTCCTGCAGCCTAGCCCGCGCGTGTTGATCTGCGTTCCATGCAAATCCACCCAGGTTGAGCGTCGCGCCATCCGCGAATCGGCCCTCGGTGCAGGTGCCCGCGAAGTGTTCCTGATCGAAGAGCCAATGGCCGCAGCGATCGGTGCCGGCCTGCCGGTTGAAGAAGCCCGTGGTTCGATGGTCGTGGATATCGGTGGCGGTACCACCGAAATCGCGCTGATCTCCCTGAACGGTGTGGTTTACGCCGAATCCGTCCGCGTTGGCGGCGACCGCTTCGACGAAGCGATCATCACTTACGTGCGTCGCAACTACGGCAGCCTGATCGGTGAATCCACCGCCGAACGCATCAAACAGGAAATCGGTACGGCCTACCCGGGCGGCGAAGTTCGTGAAGTCGACGTTCGTGGCCGTAACCTGGCCGAAGGCGTTCCACGCGCATTCACCCTGAACTCCAACGAAGTGCTGGAAGCTCTGCAAGAGTCCCTGGCAACCATCGTTCAGGCCGTGAAAAGCGCCCTGGAGCAATCGCCTCCGGAACTGGCTTCCGACATCGCCGAGCGTGGTCTGGTACTGACCGGTGGTGGCGCCTTGCTGCGCGACCTGGACAAGCTGCTGGCCCAGGAAACCGGTCTGCCGGTGATCGTTGCCGAAGACCCGCTGACCTGCGTTGCTCGCGGCGGTGGCCGTGCATTGGAAATGATGGATAAACACACCATGGACCTGCTTTCCAGCGAATAAGTCGCCGGATCGCCTCTATGCTGTTGAGCGCGCAGGCGGCACTTTGCAGTGCTGCCTGTTCGCGTTTATCTTCTGTCAGTCTGCATCCAGGCCGGATTGCTGCCGTATGAATAAACAGAACATTTGCCTGGAAGGAGCGGCTTATTAAACCGCTTTTCACCAAAGGCCCTTCACTGGGCGTGCGCCTGTTGGTGCTGGTCGTGCTATCGGTCGCGCTGATGGTGGTCGATGCCCGCTTCAGTCTGCTCAAGCCTGCACGCAGCCAGATGTCGCTGGTGCTGATGGACGCCTACTGGATCACCGACCTGCCCGGACGATTGTGGGACGGCGTTGCCAGTCAGTTTGGCAGCCGGACCGAACTCGTCGCCGAAAACGAAAAACTCAAGACCGAGAACCTGCTGTTGCAGGGGCGCATGCAGAAGCTCGCCGCCCTGACCGAGCAGAACGTTCGGCTGCGCGAGTTGCTCAACTCTTCTGCACTGGTCAACGAGAAGGTCGAAGTGGCCGAGCTGATCGGCATGGATCCCAATCCCTTCACCCATCGCATCATCATCAACAAGGGTGAACGCGACGGCGTGGTCCTCGGCCAGCCAGTGCTCGATGCCCGTGGCCTGATGGGCCAGGTGGTCGAGTTGATGCCCTATACCTCCCGCGTCTTGCTGCTGACCGATACCACCCACAGCATTCCGGTGCAGGTGAACCGTAACGGTTTGCGGGCGATTGCCAGCGGCACCGGCAACCCGGAGCGTCTCGAGTTGCGTCATGTGGCCGATACCGCCGACATCAAGGAAGGCGACTTGCTGGTCAGCTCCGGCCTCGGCCAACGTTTCCCGGCCGGTTACCCGGTGGCGACGGTCAAGGAAGTGATTCACGATTCCGGCCAGCCGTTTGCGATTGTCCGCGCCATTCCGACCGCCGCCTTGAACCGCAGCCGTTACCTGCTGCTGGTGTTCAGCGACACCCGTACCCCGGAAGAACGCGCCAACGACGCTGCCCAGGCCCAGGAAAACCTGGATGCACAGGGTGGTGGGCCGATCATTCCGGCGACGGTTCCGAAAGTGGTCAACCCGGTAGCCCCCGCCGCACCGACGACTCCTGCCACGGCGGCACCTGCGGCCACTGCGCCAGCCAAGCCGACCACCACGCCAGCCAAGCCTGCGGCCACGCATCCTGCGGCGGCTAAACCGCCGGCGGCGCAACCCGCTGCCGCGAAGCCTGCCGCCAAACCGCCAGTCTCCGCGCCGGCCACTCCAGTGGGAAGAGAATAATGGGCGGTGTAAAAGCATCCCGAAACGGCTGGATAGTCTGGCTGACGTTTGCCGTCGGCCTGCTGCTGAGCGTTTCACCGTTGCCGCAATTCATGGAAATCCTGCGTCCGCTGTGGCTGGCGCTGTTGCTGGCGTTCTGGGCGTTGAACCTGCCGCAGACAGTCGGGATGGTGACAGCGTTTTGCCTGGGCCTGGCTGAAGACGTGCTCTATGGCACGCTGCTGGGGCAGAACGCTCTGATCCTGACGCTCATCACCTATTTGGTACTGGCGCTGCAGCAACGTCTGCGGATGTTCCCGATGTGGCAGCAGAGCCTGGTGATTCTGGTGATCTTCGGCCTCGCCCAGCTTGTACAGTTGTGGCTCAGTGCCCTGACCGGCAATCGTCAGCCAACCCTGGCGCTGGTGCTGCCGGCATTGGTCAGTGCGTTGCTCTGGCCCTGGATCAGTTTCGGTTTGCGCGGGTTGCGTCGGCGCTACAAAATCAATTGATTCGGTCAGGCATTTGCCCGCACCTGGACAGGGAGATGTCTTGATGAAACAGCTTTATCTTGCCTCTGGTTCACCACGCCGACGTGAATTGCTCACGCAGATCGGCGTACCGTTCTGCGCCGTCAGCGCGGACATCGATGAAACCCCTGTACCCCAAGAATCCCCATCGGCCTATGTCGAGCGTCTGGCGCGCGGCAAGGCCGAGGCCGGGCGCGGCGCTGTCGTATCCGATGGCCCGTTCTGTGTGCTCGGCGCTGATACCGCCGTGGTATTCGACGGAAAAATTCTCGGCAAGCCGGTTGATCAAGCGGATGCGTGCGCCATGCTGATGATGTTGTCGGGATGTGAACATGAGGTCCTGACCGCAATTGCCGTGCTCGATGGCGAACGTTGCGAGTCCCGGGTTGTCGCCAGTCGGGTGCGATTTCGTGCCATCAGTCGCGATGAAGCCGCGGCCTACTGGGCCAGCGGCGAACCGCGGGACAAGGCGGGCGGTTATGGCATTCAAGGACTGGGTGCGGTGTTTGTCGCCGGGCTCGATGGAAGTTATTCAGCGGTGGTCGGACTACCGCTTTGCGAAACCGCGGAACTGCTCGGCCATTTCGGCATACCCTGTTGGCAACCCCGGAGCGCGCTTTAAGCGTCTTCCTGAACAGATGCGGCCATTATCGTGAACATGCCTGAACGAGACCCTGCCATGAGTGAAGAGATCCTGATCAACATCACGCCGATGGAGTCGCGCGTGGCGGTGGTCGAAAACGGTGTCCTGCAAGAGGTCCATGTCGAGCGCACACAAAAGCGCGGGATCGTCGGCAACATCTATAAAGGCAAAGTCGTGCGGGTATTGCCGGGGATGCAGGCGGCATTCGTCGACATAGGCCTGGATCGCGCTGCGTTCATTCATGCGTCGGAAATTTCCCTGCGCGAAGGCCCGGCGGTCGAGAGCATCAGTGCGCTGGTGCATGAAGGCCAGAGCCTGGTGGTGCAAGTGACCAAGGACCCGATCGGCTCCAAGGGCGCGCGCCTGACCACCCAGTTGTCGATCCCTTCGCGTTATCTGGTGTACATGCCACGCACGGCCCATGTCGGCATTTCCCTGAAGATCGAAGACGAGGCCGAGCGTGAGCGCCTCAAGCAAGTAGTCACTGATTGCGTGGCCAAGGAAGGTATCAAGGAAGCCGGCGGTTTCATTCTGCGCACTGCAGCCGAAGGCGCCGGCGCCGATGAAATCCTCATGGACATCCGCTACCTGCGAAGGCTCTGGGATCAGATCAGCGCCCAGATCAAAACCATCAGCGCGCCCAGCGTGATCTACGAAGACCTTGGATTGGCGCTACGCACCCTGCGTGACCTGGTGAGCCCGAAGATCGAGAAGATCCGCATCGATTCCCGGGAAACCTTCCAGAAAACCACGCAATTCGTCGCCGAATTGATGCCCGAGATTGCCGACCGCCTGGAGCATTACCCGGGCGAGCGACCGATTTTCGACCTGTATGGCGTCGAAGACGAAATCCAGAAGGCCCTCGAACGCAAGGTCCCGCTCAAGTCCGGCGGTTATCTGGTGGTCGACCCGGCGGAAGCCATGAGCACCATCGACGTCAACACCGGGGCGTTCGTCGGCCATCGCAACCTCGAAGAAACCATCTTCAAGACCAACCTCGAAGCCGCGACGGCCATCGCCCGCCAATTGCGCCTGCGCAACCTCGGCGGAATCATCATCATCGACTTCATCGACATGGAAGATGAAGAACACCAGCGCCAGGTGCTGCGCACGCTCGAAAAGCAACTGGAGCGCGATCACGCCAAGACCAACATCATTGGTATCACCGAGCTGGGCCTGGTGCAGATGACCCGCAAGCGCACCCGCGAAAGCCTTGAGCAGGTGTTGTGCGAGCCGTGCAATGCCTGTCAGGGGCGCGGCAAGCTCAAGACCCCGGAAACCGTTTGCTACGAAATCTTCCGTGAAATCCTGCGTGAGGCGCGTGCGTATCAGGCGGAAGGCTATCGTGTATTGGCAAACCAGAAAGTGGTGGACCGCCTGCTTGACGAAGAGTCGGGCAATGTCGCCGAGCTGGAAGGGTTTATCGGGCGCACCATCCGCTTTCAGGTCGAAACCATGTATTCCCAGGAACAATACGACGTGGTGCTGCTCTGAAGCGTATCGTTTTGATTGTTCGAGAATGGCTGGCCTCAGCTTTTTGCAAATTTTTTGCCATGGGGGCCATCTGACATGGACCGTCTGACACGCATTTTGGCCGCGCTGATCCGCTGGGGTCTGGGCTTGTGCGCGTTGGTTTTGGTGTTGATGGCGCTTTACGTCAGCCTTGGCCGGGAGCTGACGCCGCTGGTGGCCGAGTACCGTGCCGAGGTTGAAACCAAAGCCGGCGATGCCTTGGGCATGCCATTGCGGATTGGCGAGCTCGAAGGCAACTGGGGTGGATTTGCCCCCATATTGATGGCTCACGACGTGACGGTCGGCGAGGGCGCCAATGCCTTGCATCTGGATCAGGTGCGCGCGGTGCCGGACCTTTGGGCCAGCCTGCTGGCACGTCAGGTACGCATCGCTCATCTGGAAGTCAGCGGTTTGAAGATCAGCGTCAAGGAGGGTGACGACGGTCAATGGGCTCTGGAAGGTTTGCCAGTGCAGCAGGATCAACCCACCGATCCGGAACAGTTGCTCAATCGTATGCAAATGATCCAGCAGCTGTCGGTGCTCGACAGCCAGGTGACCTTGCAGCCGTTTGCACACTCGCCGCTGACGCTGACTTATGTCGGTCTGAATCTGAAAACCGGGGCGTCGCGGCAGCGGCTCGACGCGCGACTGACCCTGCCTGACGGGCAACCAGTAGCCATGAGCCTGCGTACCCGCATTAGTGCCAGCCAATGGCAGGAAGGTGAAGCCGAAGTCTATCTAAGCCTGCCGCAAAGCGACTGGTCGAAGTGGTTGCCCGAGCGCGTAAGCCAGCAATGGAATTTCTCCGAGATCAAGGCCGGCGGCGAGCTGTGGGCGACCTGGGGCAAAGGCACCTTGCAAAGCGCGGCAGTGCGCTTGAACGCGCCACAACTCAAGGGCGCCTACGTCGACCGCCAGCCGATCCAGATCAACAACCTGGCGCTCAATGGTTACTTCCAGCGCAGTGCCGAAGGCATGCTGGTGACCCTGGATTCCCTGGCGATGAATCTTGGCGACGCCCGCTGGGAAACGCATTTGCAGCTCAAGCAAAACGCCGCCACCAACAAGACCGAAGAACTTTGGCATCTGCAGGCCGACCGCGTCGACCTGACCCCGCTCACGCCGCTGCTCAATGCCCTTGCGCCGTTGCCGCAAGGCTTTGCCACCGTTGTCGAGCGGCTCAAGGTGACGGGCGGACTGCGCAATGTATTGATCGACGTGCGGCCCAATGCCACCGACGACAGCAAGTTCAGCTTTGCCGCCAATCTCGATCGGG
The DNA here is from genome assembly GCF_059492225.1 of Pseudomonas sp. Pseusp10. Classification (NCBI taxonomy): domain Bacteria; kingdom Pseudomonadati; phylum Pseudomonadota; class Gammaproteobacteria; order Pseudomonadales; family Pseudomonadaceae; genus Pseudomonas; species Pseudomonas sp. Pseusp10. The sequence continues at coordinate 1,521,649 of NZ_CP168528.1, forward strand.
TCGGCTTCGACGCCTATCACGGTGCGCCGGCGGCCCGAAACGTCAGTGGCAGCATCAGCGGTGACCTGGGGCACGGTGAACTGCGCATGGACAGCAAGGATTTCATGCTGCACCTGGACCCGATTTTCGCCAAGCCATGGCAGTACATTCAGGCCAATGCGCGGCTGACGTGGAAACTCGATAAAGAAGGCTTCACCCTGATCGCGCCGTATCTGAAGGTGCTGGGCGAGGAAGGCAAGATTGCCGGCGACTTCCTGATTCGCCTGCATTTCGATCACACCCAGGAAGACTACATGGACCTGCGGGTTGGCCTGGTGGACGGTGACGGTCGCTACACCGCCAAGTACCTGCCGGCAGTCCTCAGCCCGGCGCTGGATGAATGGCTGCGCACCGCGATTCTCAACGGCGCGGTGGATCAAGGCTTCTTCCAGTATCAAGGGTCGCTCAGCCACGGTGCCGCGGACGTCGATCGCAGCATCAGCCTGTTCTTCAAGGTCCACGATGCCGAACTGGCCTTCCAGCCTGGCTGGCCCCATGTCAGCAAGGTCAGTGGTGATGTGTTTGTCGAGGACAGCGGGGTGCGGATTCTGGCCAGCAAGGGCCAGTTGCTCGACACTCAGGTCAGCGATATCTACGTCAACATTCCCCATGTGCCTGCGGGGCAGAACGTTCATTTGTTCCTCGATGGCGGATTTGCCGGTGGTTTGGGCGATGGTCTGAAAATCCTTCAGGAAGCACCGATCGGCACCGCGGCTACCTTCGCCGGCTGGGAAGGCGAGGGTGACTTGCAAGGCAAGTTGAAGCTGGATATCCCGTTGGCAAAAGACGAGGAGCCGAAAATCCTCGTCGACTTCAAGACCGCCAAGGCGCGCTTGAAGCTGGCGGAGCCTGTGCTGGAGTTGACTCAGCTCAAAGGTGATTTCCGTTTCGACAGTGCCAAAGGCCTGAGCGGGCAGAACATCAGCGCACGGGCATTCGACAAGCCGGTTACCGCGCAGATTTTTGCCGATGGCAGTGCGGGCAAACTCAATACCCGGGTCAGCGCGTCGGGCCAGGTCGAGGTCAAGAAACTGACCGACTGGCTGAAGGTGACCCAGCCTCTGCCGGTGAGTGGCGTGATCCCCTATCAACTGCAACTGACCCTGAACGGCGCTGACAGCCAATTGATGGTCAATTCCAGCCTCAAGGGCGTGGCCGTCGATTTACCTGCACCGTTCGGCATGACCGCCGAGACCGGGCGCGACACGACATTCCGCATGACCTTGCAGGGCGACGAGCGGCGTTATTGGCTCAATTACGGGGACCTGGCGAGTTTCACGTTTGCGGCCCCGGCCAGCAATTTCGCCGACGGTCGCGGGGACTTGTTCCTTGGTGGTGGCGAGGCCGTATTGCCTGGCACCAAAGGCCTGCGGGTACGGGGCGTGCTGTCGGAGCTGGACGTTGGCCCGTGGAAGGATCTGGTAGATAAATACGCCGGGCAGGACCCCGGAGGCAGCGCCAGGCAATTGCTCAGCGGCGCGGATTTCAAGGTGGGCAAGCTCAGCGGTATTGGCACCACGCTCGATCAGGCCTCGATCCAGCTGGCGCGCAACCCTTCCGCCTGGGCGCTGCAACTCGACAGCCAGCAGATCAAAGGCAGCGCCAATCTTCCCGATGCAAAAGGGGCACCGATCACGATCAATCTGCAAACCGTGCGCCTGCCCGCACCGGACCCGGCCGTGCTGGCCGATGAAAATTCACCGGATCCGCTGGCCTCGGTGGACCCGACGAAAATCCCCGCGATGGACATCACCATCAATCAGCTATTCCAGGGCCAGGATCTGGTAGGTGGCTGGTCGCTGAAGATTCGTCCGACGGCCAAGGGCATCGTGTTCAACTCGCTGGACCTGGGCCTCAAGGGCATTCTGTTGGTGGGCAGCGGTGGTTGGGAGGGCGTGCCCGGCGCCAGCACAAGTTGGTACAAGGGGCGCGTCAGCGGCAAGAACCTTGCCGATGTGCTCAAGAACTGGGGGTATGCACCGAGCGTCACCAGCAAGGACTTTTATATGGATGTCGATGGCCGCTGGCCCGGATCGCCGGCTTGGGTGGCGACCAAACGTTTCTCCGGCTCGCTCGATGCAACGCTCAATCAGGGCCAGTTCGTCGAGGTCGAAGGCAGTGCCCAGGCGCTACGGGTATTTGGTTTGCTCAACTTTAATTCCATCGGCCGGCGCCTGCGCCTGGACTTCTCCGACCTGTTCGGCAAAGGCCTGAGCTATGACCGGGTCAAGGGACTGTTGGTTGGGACGAACGGAGTGTATGTCACCCGTGAACCGATCCGGCTGACGGGTCCTTCGAGCACCATTGAACTCGACGGTACCTTGAACCTGGTCGCCGATCAGATCGATGCGAAACTGTTGGTGACCTTGCCGGTGACCAATAACTTGCCGATTGCCGCGCTGATCGTCGGTGCACCGGCGGTCGGCGGGGCGCTGTTCCTGATCGACAAGCTGATCGGTGACCGTGTCGCCCGTTTCGCCAGTGTGAAGTACACCGTTCAGGGACCGTGGAAAGAACCGAAAATCACCTTCGACAAGGCTTTTTGAAAAGCCATCCTTCGGGCCTATGGAGTAGCATGACCATTGCGGCTTGCCTCCTGTAGGAGCGAGCTCGCTCGCGATGGACGTGAACGATGACGCAGGCCGCCTGAAAATACGCGTCGCATTCAAACTCATCGCGAGCAAGCTCGCTCCTACAAGGTCTGTGTTGATTTCAATAAGGAAAAGGCCATGTCTGTAGCGGTGATTCAAATGGTCAGCCAGAGCGATGTGCTGGCCAATCTGGCCCAGGCCCGTCGACTGCTCGAACAAGCGGCCGCCGGCGGCGCGAAACTGGCGGTATTGCCGGAAAATTTCGCCGCCATGGGCCGGCGCGACATTGCCGACATCGGGCGCGCCGAAGCATTGGGCGAAGGCCCGATCCTGCCCTGGTTGAAACAGACCGCGCGCGACCTCAAGTTATGGATTGTGGCTGGCACATTGCCGTTGCCGCCGGTGGATCAGCCGACGGCCAAAGTGCATGCCTGTTCGTTGCTGGTCGATGACCTGGGCCAAACGGTGGCGCGCTACGACAAGCTGCACCTGTTCGACGTGGACGTGGCGGACAATCGTGGCCGTTATCGTGAATCCGATGACTATGCTTATGGCAACGGGGTGGTCGTGGCGGACACACCCGTCGGCCGGGTTGGCCTGACGGTCTGCTATGACCTGCGCTTTCCTGAGCTGTACAGCGAATTGCGCGTGGCCGGCGCGGAACTGATCACCGCCCCCTCGGCGTTCACGGCGGTGACCGGCGCGGCGCACTGGGATGTGCTGATTCGTGCGCGGGCCATCGAGACGCAATGTTACGTGCTCGCGGCTGCCCAGGGCGGGACGCATCCGGGGCCGCGGGAAACCTTTGGCCATGCCGCCATCGTCGACCCGTGGGGGCGTGTGCTGGCGCAACAGGATCAAGGCGAGGCCGTGCTGCTGGCCGAACGCGACAGCAGCGAACAGGCGTCCATCCGGGCGCGGATGCCGGTGTCCAGTCATCGGCGCTTTTTCTCGCAGGGCGCCCAGCGACCTGCATCAGAACGACGAATTTAAGGCGTAAAGCATATGAGCGAGTTGTTGTCCTCAGTCAGTGAACACCTGCTGGCGCCCGGTGGCGTCACGATCGAGAGCCTGCAAGGCGTGCTCGGCGATCTGGCCGGGCCGGGCATCGATGCCGCCGACCTGTATTTCCAGGGGCAGATCTCCGAGTCCTGGGCGCTGGAAGACGGCATCGTCAAGGAAGGCAGTTTCAACCTTGACCAAGGTGTGGGCGTGCGTGCGCAATCGGGTGAAAAAACCGGTTTCGCCTACAGCAATGCCATTACCCTCGAAGCCCTGGGCGCGGCGGCGCGTGCCGCCCGTTCGATTTCCCGGGCCGGGCAGCATGGCACCGTGCAGGCGTTCACCAGCCAGGATGTTGCGCAGCTGTATGCGCCGGACAATCCGCTGGAAGTGCTGACCCGCGCTGAGAAAGTCGATTTGCTCAAGCGAATCGACGCCGCGACCCGCGCCCTCGACCCACGTATCCAGCAGGTCACCGTGAGCATGGCCGGTGTCTGGGAGCGGATTCTGGTGGCTTCCACCGACGGCGGTCTGGCGGCGGATGTGCGGCCGTTGGTGCGTTTCAACGTCAGTGTGATCGTCGAGCAGAACGGTCGCCGCGAGCGCGGCGGTCACGGTGGTGGCGGTCGGACCGATTATCGCTATTTCCTCGGCGAAGACCGCGCCATGGGCTATGCCCGCGAAGCGTTGCGTCAGGCACTGGTCAACCTCGAAGCGATCCCGGCACCGGCCGGCACGTTGCCGGTGGTGCTCGGCTCCGGCTGGTCGGGCGTGCTGCTGCACGAAGCGGTCGGCCATGGCCTGGAAGGCGACTTCAACCGCAAGGGCAGTTCGGCTTATAGCGGGCGCATGGGCGAGATGGTTGCGTCCAGTCTGTGCACCATTGTCGATGACGGCACCCTGGCCGGTCGCCGTGGCTCTTTGAGCGTCGATGACGAAGGCACGCCGACCGAGTGCACCACGCTGATCGAAAACGGTGTACTCAAAGGCTACATGCAGGACAAGCTCAACGCCCGCCTGATGGGCGTGGCGCGTACCGGCAACGGCCGTCGCGAATCCTACGCGCACCTGCCGATGCCGCGCATGACCAACACCTACATGCTCGCCGGTGAAAGCGACCCGGCGGAAATCATCGCTTCGGTGAAACGCGGCATTTACTGCGCCAACCTCGGTGGCGGTCAGGTGGACATCACCAGCGGCAAGTTCGTGTTCTCCACCAGCGAGGCGTACCTGATCGAAGACGGCAAGATCACTGCTCCGGTCAAAGGCGCGACCCTGATCGGCAACGGACCGGAAGCCATGAGCAAAGTGTCGATGGTCGGGAATGATCTGTCACTGGACAGCGGCGTGGGCACGTGTGGCAAGGATGGGCAGTCGGTGCCGGTGGGTGTCGGCCAGCCAACGCTGAAGATAGATGCGATCACCGTGGGTGGCACGGGCGCTTGATGGAACGAGCTTCGGGTGAGTCGCGTCGCGACTCACCCGATTCGAGATTTAACGCAGTCCGCGTTGAGTCTCGTCCAGCTCACGGATGTACTTGAAGATTTTACGGCTGGCAGCAGGAGGCTTGTTTTGCGCAACCTCATGCTGGGCCTGACGGATCAGGGAGCGCAGTTGCTGGCGATCCGCGTCGGGATATTCGACGACGAATTTTTCCAGTACGGCGTCGTCGCCGGCAATCAGACGATCGCGCCAGCGTTCCAGGTTATGGAAGCGTTCGTTGTACTGACGGGTGGAGGCATCGAGTTGATCGAGCAGAACCAGAATGGCGTCAGTGTCCTGATCGCGCATCAGTTTGCCGATGAACTGAAGGTGCCGTTTACGCGCGATGTTCGCGGTGTGCTTGGGCGCATCGGCCAGGGCCCGGCGCAATCCGTCGGTCAATGGCAGTTTGTTGAGCAAGTCAGGCTTGAGCGTTGTAAGGCGCTCGCCGAGGTCAACCAGAGCATGCAGCTCGCGTTTGACCTGGGATTTGCTTTTTTCTCCCGTATCGAGGGAGTCGTCGTAAGAATCAACCATGGTGGCAGTCCGCAAAGAAACGCCGCCATGATAACCAGTCGGGGGCCGCTTGTCCGGCCCGGTCGCTCGATGACCGTTACCGAAAGCAGAATTTGAGTGGAGAACAGCATGAGTGCAGTTGAAAGCGTCGGCCCACAAGCGTTGCCGGCACTGCAGGAACAAGTCGAGCAGATCATCGCTGAAGCCAGGCGCCAGGGGGCCAGCGCCTGTGAAGTAGCTGTGTCACTGGAGCAGGGCTTGTCGACTTCGGTGCGTCAGCGTGAAGTCGAAACCGTTGAATTCAACCGTGATCAGGGTTTTGGCATCACCTTGTACGTCGGCCAGCGCAAAGGCTCGGCCAGCACCTCGGCCAGCGGTCCGGAGGCGATTCGCGAAACGGTTGCCGCTGCACTGGCTATCGCCAAGCACACCTCGGAAGACGAAGCCTCGGGCCTGGCGGATGCCGCGTTGATGGCCAGGGACGTGCAGGATTTCGACCTGTTTCACCAGTGGGACATCACTCCGGAGCAAGCCATCGAGCAGGCCCTGGCCTGTGAAGCCGCGGCGTTTGCAGCCGACAGCCGAATCAAGAACGCCGACGGCACCACCCTCAGCACCCATCAGGGCTGCCGCGTTTATGGCAACAGCCACGGCTTCATCGGCGGATACGCATCGACTCGTCACAGCTTGAGCTGCGTGATGATCGCCGAAGCGGACGGCCAGATGCAGCGTGATTACTGGTACGACGTGAACCGCCAGGGCAACCTGCTGGCCGACCCGGTCAGCATCGGCCAGCGGGCTGCGCAACGGGCGGCGAGCCGTCTGGGCGCGCGTCCGGTGCCGACCTGCGAGGTGCCGGTGCTGTTTTCCGCAGAGTTGGCCGGCGGCTTGTTCGGCAGCTTCCTGTCGGCGATTTCCGGCGGCAGCCTGTACCGCAAGTCATCGTTCCTTGAAGGCACGCTGGGCCAGAAGCTGTTTCCGGAGTGGCTGACCATTGACGAGCGTCCGCATCTCATGCGGGCATTGGGCAGTGCTGCGTTCGATGGCGATGGCCTGGCAACCTACGCCAAACCGTTCGTCGAAAAAGGCGAACTGGTGTCCTACATCCTCGGCACCTACTCCGGCCGCAAACTCGGAATGCCGAGCACGGCCAACGCCGGTGGCGTGCACAATCTGTTCGTCAGCCATGGCGATGAAGACCAGGCGGCCTTGCTGCGGCGCATGGGGCGCGGGCTGTTGGTCACCGAGTTGATGGGCCAGGGGCTGAACATGGTCACCGGCGATTACTCCCGGGGCGCGGCGGGTTACTGGGTCGAGAACGGCGAAATCCAGTTCGCGGTTCAGGAGGTGACCATCGCCGGCAACATGCGCGACATGTTCAAACAGATCGTTGCGGTCGGTAATGATCTGGAGTTGCGCAGCAACATTCGCACCGGTTCGGTGCTGATCGAGCGGATGACGGTGGCGGGTAGTTAAGCTTTGCCCTAAACAAAGAAGGCGTGCCACCCATCGGGTGGTACGCCTTTTTTGCGACTTGAATGGGGCCTGCAGGAGCACGGCTTGCCGTTACTGGACGACGTTTACTCGCCTTCGTCGAAGAAGTTGTTGATCAACGCCACCAGCGCATCCAGCGCTTCCTGTTCCTGCTCACCTTCTGTGCTCAAGTGGATCGTGGTGCCTTTGCCGGCGGCCAGCATCATCATCGCCATGATGCTTTTGCCATCGACCATCGACTCTGGTGTACGACCGGCCCGAATCTGGCACGGGAACTGACCTGCCACCCCAACGAATTTTGCAGAAGCGCGGGCATGCAGGCCCAGCTTGTTGATGATTTCGATTTCCAGAGCAGGCATCGCGGTGTGAATCCTTTAGCTGAGGTCGCGGTGGCGAACCTGGACGTTCTTCAGGGTTTTTTGCAGCGCCTGCCCCAAACGCTCGGTCAGGTAGACGGAGCGGTGATGTCCGCCAGTGCACCCAATGGCAATGGTGACGTAGGCGCGGTTGCTGGCGGCAAATCGAGGCAGCCACTTTAGCAGGTATGTGGAAATGTCCTGGAACATCTCTTCGACATCCGGCTGAGCCGCCAGATACTCGGCAACCGGTTGATCGAGCCCGGACTGCTCGCGCAATTCCGGTTTCCAGTAAGGGTTGGGCAGGCAACGCACATCGAACACCAGGTCGGCGTCCACCGGCATGCCACGCTTGAACCCGAAGGACTCCACCAGGAACGCAGTCCCCGGCTCGGGCTGATTCAACAGGCGCAGTTTGATGGCGTCGCGCAGCTGGTACAGGTTCAGGCTGGTGGTGTTGATCTTGAGATCGGCGAGGTCGGCAATCGGCCCGAGCAGGACACTTTCAACGTTGATGGCTTCGGCCAGCGAGCGGTTGGCGTTGGTCAGGGGGTGACGTCGGCGGGTTTCCGAGAAGCGCTTGAGCAGGGTTTCTTCATCGGCGTCCAGGTACAGGACATCGCACTGGATGTGGCGGCTGCGGACTTCTTCGAGCAGGTCGGGGAAGCGTGACAGGTGGCTGGGCAGGTTGCGGGCGTCAATGGAAACGGCGACCAGCGGCTGCATTAGCTCGGTATGAATCAATGCTCGTTCGGCCAGTTCCGGCAGCAGACCGGCAGGCAGATTGTCGATGCAGTAGTAGCCGTTGTCCTCAAGAACGTTGAGGGCGGTACTTTTACCTGAGCCGGAACGGCCACTGACGATGATCAAGCGCATGATTACTGACCGTTTTGCTCGTTCAGGACAACCTGATACAGGGCGTCATTGCTTGCGGCATTACGCAGTTTTTCTCGCACATCCTTGCGGTCGAGCATGCTGGCGATCTGTCGCAGCAGCTCAAGGTGCGCATCGGTAGCGGCTTCCGGGACCAGCAGTACGAACAGCAGGTCAACCGGCGCGCCGTCGATGGCGTCGAAATCGATAGGGGCGTCCAGGTGCATCAATGCACTGATGGGCGAAACACAGCCCTTGAGACGGCAATGTGGAATAGCGATGCCGTTGCCAAAACCGGTGGAGCCAAGTTTTTCACGGGCAATCAGTGCCTCGAAGACATCTTGCATCTCCAGAGCCGGCACTTCGCGGGCGATCAGATTGGCAATTTGTTCGAGGGCTTTCTTTTTACTGCCGCCCGGCACGTTCACCAGGGAACGGCCGGGGGTCAGGATACTTTCAAGTCGGATCATGGGTTGGGAGTGTTAACGACCGGTTGCGCCCTGAAGGAGGCTCTGGGTCTTTTCCTTATGCTTTTTGAGTTGTTTATCCAGCTTGTCGGTGAGTGCGTCGATCGCAGCGTACATATCGGTATGTTCCGCGTTTGCGACCACTTCATTCCCGGGAATATGCAGCGTGGCTTCGATTTTCTGCTTCAGTTTTTCGACGGTCATCGTGACCTGCACATTAGTGATCTTGTCGAAATGTCGCTCCAATCGTTCGAGTTTTTCGCCGATGTAGGTGCGAAGAGGTTCGGTCACTTCCAGTTGGTGTCCACTGATGTTGACTTGCATACAGCTTCTCCTTCGTTGCCAGTGCATAAAGCGGTAGACCAGATGATCTACCACTGGAACGCTGTGGCGTGGCCCTACATCAACCGCTTGCGTTCGCTCGAAGGCGCGATCCCGAGGGATTCGCGGTACTTGGCGACGGTGCGGCGAGCCACCTGAATGCCTTGTGCCTCCAGTAAACCAGCGATCTTGCTGTCACTCAACGGCTTTTTCTGATTTTCCGCGGCAACCAGTTTTTTGATGATCGCGCGGATCGCCGTGGACGAGCATTCACCGCCTTCGGAGGTGCTTACGTGACTGGAGAAAAAGTATTTCAGTTCATAAATGCCCCGGGGGGTGTGCATGAACTTCTGGGTGGTCACCCGTGAAATCGTCGACTCATGCATGCCGACCGCTTCGGCGATGTCATGCAGGACCAGGGGCTTCATGGCTTCGTCGCCATACTCGAGGAAGCCGCGCTGATGCTCGACGATCTGGGTGGCCACCTTCATCAGGGTTTCATTACGGCTTTGCAGGCTCTTGATGAACCAGCGGGCCTCCTGCAACTGATTGCGCATGAACGTGTTGTCGGCGCTGGTGTCGGCGCGGCGCACGAATCCGGCGTACTGGGCGTTGACCCGCAGCCGTGGCACTGACTCCTGATTCAGCTCCACCAGCCAGCGCTCATTGTCCTTGCGCACGATAACGTCAGGAACGACGTACTCGGCTTCGGCGGACTCGATCTGCGAGCCCGGGCGCGGATTGAGGCTCTGGACCAGTTCGATGACCTGGCGCAGTTCATCTTCCTTGAGCTTCATGCGGCGCATCAACTGGCTGTAGTCGCGGCTGCCAAGCAGGTCGATGTAATCGGTGACCAGGCGCTTGGCCTCGGCCAGCCAAGGGGTTTTGGCGGGCAGCTGGCGCAATTGCAGCAGCAGGCATTCGCCCAGGTTGCGGGCGCCGATGCCGGCGGGCTCGAATTGCTGGATGCGGTGCAGGACGGCTTCGATTTCGTCCAGTTCGATGTCCAGTTCCGGATCGAAGGCTTCGAGGATTTCTTCGAGGGTTTCGTCCAGGTAGCCCTGATTGTTGATGCAGTCGATCAGGGTCACGGCGATCAGGCGATCGGTGTCGGACATCGGGGCCAGGTTCAGTTGCCACAGCAAGTGGCTTTGCAGGCTTTCGCCGGCCGAGGTGCGGGTGGTGAAGTCCCACTCGTCATCATCATTGCTGGGCAGACTGCTGGCGCTGGTCTGGTAAACGTCTTCCCACGCGGTGTCGACGGGGAGTTCGTTGGGGATGCGCTCGTTCCAGTCGCCCTCATCGAGGCTGTCAACCGTCGGGGCGCTTTCCTGGTAGGAGGGTTCCTGGGTGTCAGTGTTGGGCTTTTGTTCGGTGTTGTCGGCCAAGGGGTCGGAATTGTCGAAGTCGTCGCCTTCTTCCTGGCGTTCGAGCATCGGATTGGACTCCAGGGCCTCCTGGATTTCCTGTTGCAGGTCCAGGGTCGACAATTGGAGCAGGCGGATGGCCTGTTGCAGCTGCGGTGTCATCGTCAGCTGCTGGCCCATTCTCAAGACTAGCGATGGTTTCATGGCAGGGGCTTAACACCTTATTCGCCGGCGCACATGCGCCATCCACTACAGGGCGCCGGGGCGCCAAACATAAGCAAATTATATGCCTGAAACTGAAGTGTTTGCCTAGACCACTGTAACAATAAAAAATTGTTGATTTTTATCGTTACCGCGGTCTGGCATCCGCCATGACTGCTTCAGCGCTTACAAGCGGAACTCATGGCCCAGGTACACTTCCTTGACCAGGCTGTTGGCCAGGATGGTTTCGGCGTCACCTTCGGCGATCAACTGGCCGTCGTTGACGATATAGGCCGTTTCGCAGATATCCAGGGTTTCACGAACGTTGTGGTCGGTGATCAGCACGCCAATGCCTTTGGCCTTGAGGTGGTAGATGATCTGTTTGATATCGCCAACCGAAATCGGGTCGACACCGGCGAAGGGTTCGTCGAGGAGGATGAATTTCGGATTGGTGGCCAGGGCGCGGGCGATTTCCACGCGACGGCGCTCACCACCGGACAGGCTCATGCCGAGGTTGTCGCGGATGTGGCTGATGTGGAACTCCTGCAGCAGGCTTTCCAGCTCTTTGCGACGACCGGCCTTGTCGAGTTCCTTGCGGGTCTCGAGGATGGCCATGATGTTGTCGGCCACCGACAGTTTGCGGAAGATCGATGCTTCCTGCGGCAGGTAGCCGATACCGGCCTTTGCCCGGCCGTGCATCGGCTGGTGGCTGACGTCCAGGTCGTCGATCAGGACGCGGCCCTGGTCGGCCTGTACCAGGCCAACGATCATGTAGAAGCAGGTGGTCTTGCCGGCGCCGTTCGGGCCAAGCAGGCCGACGATCTGGCCGCTGTCGATGGACAGGCTGACGTCGCGCACGACCTGGCGGCTCTTGTAGCTCTTGGCCAGATGCTGAGCTTTCAGAGTTGCCATTACTGGGCCTTATTCTCGTCGGTTTTCTTCTTCGGCTGGATCACCATGTCGATACGCGGACGTGCCTCGGTGACCTTGCTGCCCGTGGCGCGACCGGCGCTGGCGAGCTTCTTGACCGTGTCGTAGACGATTTTCTCGCCTTGGGTGACGTTGTTGTCCTTGTCGACAACTTTTGCCTTGTCAATCAACACGACCCGGTTTTGTGCCGCGTGATACTGGATGGTCACACCCCAGCCCTGAACGGGTTTGGTATCGCCAGCGGTCTGCAGTTGCTCGAAGTACGCCAGGTTGCCCACCGAGGTCACTACGTCGATGTCGCCGGTCGGGGTGCGGGTGATGGTCACGGTGTTGCCGGTCACCTTCATCGAGCCTTGGGTGATGATCACATCACCCTTGTAGGTAGCAATACCTTGCTTGTCGTCCAGTTGGGCATCGTCGGCCTGAATGCGGATAGGCTGCTGTTGATCTTCCGGTAGAGCCCAGGCGCTCACGCTTCCCAGTGCTGCGCCCAGACTGAGCAAAATCGGGAGGGTTTTAACGAGCCTCATACTGTCCTCTTACGTTCGATAGCAGGTGTATCCTGCTTTCTTTCAAATACGCCTTCATTCCCTTGCCAGTCGATACACCGCCAGCGCCGTCGATTCTAACGTCTTGCTCGGTCTGCGCATATTGCTGCTGCGGGAACACGGTCATGCGGGTGCTGGTGATCAGGGTTTTACGGTTTTTCTCGTCGAAGCGCGTGATACGCACGTCATCGATCAGCTCGACCTGTGTGCCGTCAGGGTTGACCTCGCCGTGCAGGCTCTGGACGTGCCACGGGAATTCAGTGCCGCGGAACACATTCAGGTCGGGGTTGGTCAGCAATGTCACCTCGGTCGCCTTCAGGTGCTCGACCTTGTCGGACACCAGATCATATTGCAGCTTGCCGTCCGGCAGGTACTGCACGCTGTGGGCGTTGATGGCGTAATAGTCGATCGCGCTTTCATCGACCGGCGTTACCGGCTTGTCGAGGAAGCGTTCCGGGCTGATGTTCCAGTAGCCAACCGCGGCGAATATCGCCGCGATGCAACTGAACAGCAGGGTGTTGCGAAACTTTTTGCTCAGCATAGTGGGCTCACAGGTACGCTGCATTGGCCGCATCGAGGCGGTCCTGGGCGCGCAGGATCAATTCGCAGAATTCGCGAGCGGCACCTTCGCCGCCACGGGCGAGGGTGATGCCGTGAGCGTTTTCGCGCACGAAACTGGCAGCATTGGCCACCGCCATGCCCAGGCCGACACGGCGAATCACCGGCAGGTCCGGCAGGTCGTCGCCGAGGTAGGCCACCTGTTCATAGCTCAGGTTGAGTTGGGCCAGTAGTTCGTCGAGTACCACCAGTTTGTCTTCGCGCCCCTGATACAGGTGCGGGATGCCGAGGTTCCTGGCTCGCCGCTCGACCACCGGGGTCTTGCGGCCACTGATGATGGCTGTCTGTACGCCGGCGGCCATCAGCATTTTGATGCCCTGACCGTCGAGTGTGTTGAACGTCTTGAATTCGCTGCCGTCTTCGAGGAAGTACAGGCGCCCATCGGTCAGCACGCCATCGACATCGAACACCGCCAGCTTGATCTGTTTGCCGCGTTGCAGCAGGTCCGCACTCATTACATTACTCCTGCACGCAGCAAGTCGTGCATGTTCAAGGCGCCGACCGGGCGGTCTTCTCTGTCAACCACGACCAGTGCGTTGATTTTATGGTCTTCCATGATTTTCAGCGCTTCGGCGGCGAGCATTTCGGCGCGGGCTGTCTTGCCGTGTGCAGTCATGACCTGGTCGATAGTAGCGCTATGGATGTCGATGCTACGGTCCAGCGTGCGACGCAAGTCACCGTCGGTAAAGATCCCGGCCAGCTTTCCATCGGCTTCCAGAATCACGGTCATGCCCAAGCCTTTGCGGGTCATTTCCATTAGCGCGTCTTTCAACAGGGTGCCGCGCTGTACTTGCGGCAGCTCTTGCCCTGCGTGCATGACATTTTCCACTTTCAGCAGCAGACGTCGGCCCAGGGCGCCGCCGGGATGGGAAAAGGCGAAGTCTTCGGCAGTAAAGCCACGGGCTTCCAGCAGCGCGACGGCCAGGGCGTCGCCCATGACCAGGGCGGCGGTGGTCGACGAGGTGGGTGCCAGGTTCAACGGGCAGGCCTCGTGCTCGACGTGAACATTCAGGTTGACCTCGGCGGCCTTGGCCAGCGCGGAGTCAGGGTTGCCGGTCACGCTGATCAACTGAATGCCCAGGCGCTTGATCAGAGGCAGCAGGGTAACGATTTCATTGGTGGAGCCGGAATTCGAGAGCGCCAGAATGATGTCGTCGCGGGTAATCATGCCCATGTCGCCGTGGCTGGCTTCAGCCGGGTGCACAAAAAATGCCGTGGTGCCGGTGCTGGCCAGGGTCGCGGCAATCTTGTTGCCGATGTGCCCCGACTTGCCCATGCCGACCACGACCACGCGGCCTTTGCTGGCCAGAATCATCTCGCAAGCGCGTACGAAATCTGCGTCGAGATGGGGTAGCAGGCCTTGCACGGCTTCTACCTCGAGGCGGATGGTGCGTTGTGCTGATTGAATCAGGTCGCTGGATTGGCTCATGTCAGAAATCGTATAGCCTGATGAAAAGGCGGCGATTATAGCGGTTATGATCGAATCCCTCACGCAAGTTCGTCGTGCATTGTCAGTCCCTGTTGCCGGAAACCTTCTAAATGGGGCTTTCAAGCTGTAGTGCAGTTGAATATGACCCGGCTTTGGCCTTGGGCGCGCAGCCTTTGCAGTGATATAGTTCGCCGCCAGTTCGGCCTGCCCGGGAGGTATGTGCTTTCGTCAGAAAGCCAGGCGTCCGAGTGAGAGGCTGCATCGCAAGGAGTTTAGATGAGTGCCGATAACGCCTACGCGGTCGAGCTGAAGGGACTGTCCTTCAAGCGCGGTGCGCGCAGCATTTTCAACAATGTCGATATCCGTATACCACGCGGCAAGGTCACCGGCATCATGGGGCCTTCCGGGTGTGGCAAGACCACGCTTTTGCGTCTGATGGGCGCCCAGCTGCGGCCCACCAAGGGCGAAGTCTGGGTCAACGGTCAGAATCTGCCAAAACTGTCGCGCAGCGACCTGTTCGATGCGCGCAAGCATATGGGCGTGCTGTTTCAGAGCGGCGCACTGTTTACCGACCTCGATGTCTTCGAGAACGTCGCTTTTCCGCTGCGGGTTCACACGCAACTGCCGGAAGAAATGATCCGCGACATCGTCCTGCTCAAGCTGCAGGCCGTGGGATTGCGTGGTGCCATCGAACTGATGCCCGATGAGCTTTCCGGCGGCATGAAGCGCCGTGTTGCGCTGGCCCGGGCGATTGCTCTCGATCCACAGATACTCATGTACGACGAGCCCTTTGTCGGCCAGGACCCCATCGCAATGGGCGTTCTGGTGCGCCTGATCCGGTTGCTCAACGATGCGCTGGGCATCACCAGCATCGTGGTATCCCACGACCTGGCAGAGACCGCGAGCATTGCCGATTACATTTATGTGGTGGGCGATGGTCAGGTATTGGGGCAGGGCACGCCGGACGAACTGATGAATTCGGATGAGCCGCGTATCCGTCAATTCATGACCGGCGAACCCGATGGCCCGGTTCCGTACCACTTTCCAGCGACGGATTACCGCGCAGATCTTCTGGGGAAGCGCTGATGCGCAGAATTTCATTGATAGAACGCGTGCGCCGCTTCGGCCAGGCCGGCATCGATGCGCTGGCGGTGTTCGGGCGTTCGAGCTTGTTCCTGTTCCATGCCTTGCTCGGCCGGGGCGGTATCGGTGGCGGCTTCGGGCTGCTGGTCAAGCAGTTGCATTCGGTGGGCGTGATGTCCCTGGTGATCATCGTGGTCTCCGGGGTATTCATTGGCATGGTGCTGGCGCTGCAGGGTTTCAACATTCTTTCCAGCTATGGTTCAGAGCAGGCTGTCGGGCAGATGGTTGCCCTGACACTGCTGCGTGAGCTGGGGCCGGTGGTGACCGCCTTGCTGTTCGCCGGGCGCGCAGGTTCGGCGTTGACCGCCGAAATCGGCAACATGAAGTCAACCGAGCAGTTATCCAGCCTGGAAATGATCGGGGTCGACCCGCTCAAGTACATCATTGCGCCACGCCTGTGGGCCGGTTTCATTTCCCTGCCGGTGCTGGCGATGATTTTCAGCGTGGTGGGTATCTGGGGCGGCTCGTGGGTAGCTGTCGACTGGCTGGGGGTCTATGAAGGCTCCTACTGGTCGAACATGCAGAACAGCGTGACGTTCACTGAGGATGTGCTCAACGGGATCATCAAAAGTATCGTCTTTGCCTTTGTCGTGACCTGGATCGCCGTATTCCAAGGCTATGACTGCGAACCCACTTCCGAGGGGATCAGTCGTGCCACTACCAAGACCGTTGTGTATGCCTCGTTGGCAGTACTCGGCCTGGACTTTATTCTGACCGCCTTGATGTTTGGAGATTTCTGATGCAAAACCGCACCCTGGAAATCGGTGTCGGCCTTTTCTTGCTGGCTGGCATCCTGGCTTTGCTCTTGTTGGCGTTGCGGGTCAGTGGCCTGTCCCCGACTCCGAGCACCGACACGTATAAACTTTACGCCTACTTCGACAATATCGCCGGTTTGACTGTCAGAGCAAAGGTGACCATGGCCGGTGTGACCATCGGCAAGGTCACGGCCATCGATCTGGATCGCGACAGTTTCACCGGTCGGGTGACCATGCAGCTGGAAAAACGCATCGATAATCTGCCGGCGGACTCTACTGCATCTATCCTGACCGCGGGCCTGTTGGGCGAGAAGTACATCGGTATCAGCGTCGGCGGGGAAGATACCCTGCTCAAGGATGGTG
This sequence comes from Pseudomonas sp. Pseusp10, assembly GCF_059492225.1. NCBI lineage: Bacteria > Pseudomonadati > Pseudomonadota > Gammaproteobacteria > Pseudomonadales > Pseudomonadaceae > Pseudomonas > Pseudomonas sp. Pseusp10. Next base: position 1,538,144 of record NZ_CP168528.1, read on the forward strand.
GAACCATCCATGACACGCAGTCATCGCTGGTGCTCGAAGACCTGATCGGTAAATTCCTGCTCAATACCGTTAGCAAAGAAGCTAAATGAGGAACTTTTAAATGATCTCTACCTTGCGACGTGGCCTGTTGGTAATGCTCGCGGTGTTTCCGTTGGTGTCTCATGCCGTAGCGTCGCCTTCGGCGCACGAACTGGTGCAGGACACAACCAACCGTATGCTCGCGGATCTGGCGGCAAACAAAGAGAAGTACAAGAAGGACCCGCAGGACTTCTATACGGCGCTGAACAACATCGTCGGGCCGGTTGTGGATGCCGAGGGTATTTCCAAGAGCATCATGACGGTCAAATACTCGAAGAAAGCTACGCCTGCGCAGATGAAGACCTTCGAAGAAAACTTCAAGAAGGGTCTGTTCCAGTTCTATGGCAATGCCTTGCTGGAGTACAACAACCAGGGCATCACCGTTGAACCTGCCAAGGACGAGTCGGGCGACCGTACCAGCGTTGGCATGACCGTCAAGGGCAGCAGCGGCTCGATCTATCCAGTGTCCTACACGCTGGAAAAGATCAACGGCGAGTGGAAGCTGCGTAACGTCATCATCAACGGCATCAACATCGGCAAGCTGTTCCGCGATCAGTTCGCCGATGCGATGCAGCGCAATGGCAACGACCTGGACAAGACCATCAATGGTTGGGCCGGGGAAGTCGCCAAGGCCAAGGAAGCCACTGACAAGAAACCAGAGCAGTCAGCCCAATGAGTGAGTCGGCAGTCCAGATGGACGAAGCGGGCGAGCTGCGACTCAGTGGAGTGCTGGATTACCGCACCGGCCCTGGCCTGCGCGAGCAGGGCAAGGCGCTGATCAAGGCCAGCAAGGCTGCGGCGCTGGTAGTCGATTGCTCGGCGGTGACCAAGTCCAGCAGTGTCGGTTTGTCGTTGCTGCTGTGCTTCATCCGCGATGCGCAGGCGGCCGGCAAGGCCCTGAGCATCCGCGGGATGCCGGACGACATGCGTGAAATCGCTCAGGTCAGCGAGATGACCGGGCTATTGGCGCATTCCTGAACCGCATCTATAAAGAAGCCCCCCGTCAGAGTCCTGTGATTGCGGGGTTCGCAGGCGCGGGGCTTTTTTGTATGATGTCCGACCCGCGCGCACAGGGCGCCGATTGAGGTTGAGCATGCAGGCCGTAGAAGTGAAGAGCTTCCTTGAAGGAAAGCTGCCAGGAATTCAGGTAGAAGTTGAAGGCGAAGGCTGCAATTTCCAGCTGAACGTGATTAGCGATGAACTGGCGGCATTGAGCCCGGTCAAGCGTCAGCAGCAGGTCTATGCCCATTTGAACCCGTGGATCGTCGATGGCAGCATCCATGCGGTCACTATGAAATTTTTCAGCAGCGCGGCCTGGGCCGAGCGCACCTGAGCCCAAGGGCGTCGAGATTCTTATGGATAAATTGATTATTACCGGTGGCGTTCGTCTTGATGGCGAAATCCGCATCTCCGGGGCAAAGAACTCTGCCCTGCCGATCCTGGCTGCCACTTTGCTGTGCGATGGCCCGGTGACCGTGGCCAACCTGCCGCACCTGCACGACATCACGACCATGATCGAGCTGTTCGGCCGCATGGGCATTGAACCGGTGATCGACGAGAAACTCGCCGTCGAAATCGACCCGCGCACCATCAAGACCCTGGTCGCACCGTACGAACTGGTTAAAACCATGCGTGCGTCGATTCTGGTGCTGGGCCCGATGGTTGCCCGTTTCGGTGAAGCCGAAGTCGCCTTGCCTGGTGGTTGCGCCATCGGTTCGCGTCCGGTTGACCTGCACATCCGCGGCCTGGAAGCCATGGGCGCGGTCATTGACGTCGAAGGCGGCTACATCAAGGCCAAGGCACCAGAAGGCGGCCTGCGCGGTGCGCACTTCTTTTTCGATACCGTCAGTGTGACCGGTACCGAAAACATCATGATGGCCGCAGCATTGGCCAAGGGTCGCAGCGTACTGGCAAACGCCGCGCGCGAACCTGAAGTGGTCGACCTGGCGAACTTCCTGAACGCCATGGGCGCCAAGGTTTCCGGTGCTGGCACCGATACCATCACCATCGATGGCGTCGAGCGTCTGCACACCACCACTTACAAAGTGATGCCCGACCGTATCGAAACCGGCACCTACCTGGTGGCGGCGGCGGTGACCGGTGGTCGTGTGAAGGTCAAGGATACGGATCCGACCATCCTCGAAGCCGTTCTGGAAAAACTCCGTGAGTCCGGTGCCGAAATCATTACCGGCGAAGACTGGATCGAGCTGAACATGCATGGCAAGCGGCCGAAAGCCGTCAACGTGCGGACCGCTCCGTACCCGGCGTTCCCGACTGACATGCAAGCACAGTTCATCTCCCTCAACGCCATTGCCGAAGGCACTGGCGCAGTGATCGAGACGATCTTCGAAAACCGCTTCATGCACGTCTACGAGCTGCACCGCATGGGCGCCAAGATCCAGGTCGAAGGCAACACGGCAATCGTCACCGGCACCGAAAAACTCAAGGGCGCGCCAGTGATGGCGACCGACCTGCGTGCTTCGGCCAGCCTGGTGATCTCGGCCCTGATCGCCGACGGCGACACGCTGATCGACCGCATCTACCACATAGACCGTGGCTACGAGTGCATCGAAGAAAAACTGCAGATGCTGGGTGCCAAGATCCGTCGCGTTCCGGGCTAGTACCCGCTGCATGGGCATAAGGACATGCCCGTTGATTTGTTGAAGTCGAGCCGTTTTCGGCTCGATGTGTGTCCGGCGCCATTTGCGACCGGGCATGAGTACCTTGATAAGGACTGACGTTTCCCATGTTGACCATCGCACTGTCCAAGGGCCGCATCCTTGACGACACCCTGCCGCTTCTGGCTGAAGCGGGCATCGTGCCGACCGAGAATCCGGACAAGAGTCGCAAGCTGATCATTCCCACGACCCAGGAAGATGTACGCCTGCTGATCGTGCGTGCCACCGATGTGCCGACCTATGTCGAACATGGTGCCGCCGACCTCGGTGTCGCCGGTAAAGATGTGCTGATGGAATATGGCGGCCAGGGCCTGTACGAGCCACTGGACCTGCAAATTGCCCAGTGCAAGCTGATGACGGCCGGCAAGGTTGGCGCGGTCGAGCCCAAGGGCCGCCTGCGCATCGCCACCAAGTTCGTCAACGTTGCCAAGCGTTATTACGCTGAACAGGGTCGTCAGGTCGACATCATCAAGCTGTACGGCTCGATGGAGCTGGCACCGCTGATCGGCCTTGCCGACAAGATCATCGACGTGGTCGACACTGGTAACACACTGCGGGCCAACGGCCTCGAACCACAGGATTTCATTGCTGCCATCAGCTCCCGGCTGATCGTCAACAAAGCTTCGATGAAGATGCAGCACGCCCGTATCCAGGCGTTGATCGACACCCTGCGCAAGGCAGTGGAGTCTCGACACCGCGGCTGATTCACCTGCGCGACGTTAAGTCGCGCCCGTCTATCCGCCTCATAGCCAGAATTCTCAGGTGCCCAAGCGGATCGAATGTTAGCTTCGGGCGCCTGAGTTTTTGCCAATTCTATGAGGCTCTCGCTATGACCGCACCGACTGCAATTCGCCGACTCAACGCTGCTGACCCGGATTTCGCGCATCATCTGGATCATCTGCTGAGCTGGGAAAGTGTGTCTGACGACTCGGTCAATCAGCGGGTGCTGGACATCATCAAGGCCGTGCGTGAGCGTGGTGACGCGGCACTGGTGGACTTTACCCGCCAGTTCGACGGCCTGGACGTGAAGTCCATGGCTGACCTGATCCTGCCGCGCGAGCGTCTGGAGCTGGCGCTTACCCGCATTTCCGTGGCCCAGCGTGAAGCGCTGGAAGTCGCCGCGGCTCGTGTGCGCAGCTACCACGAAAAGCAGAAGCAGGACTCCTGGAGCTACACCGAGGCCGATGGCACCGTGCTGGGCCAGAAAGTCACGCCGCTGGACCGCGCCGGCCTGTACGTACCGGGCGGCAAGGCGTCGTACCCGTCGTCGGTGCTGATGAACGCGATTCCGGCCAAGGTCGCCGGCGTCACCGAAGTGGTCATGGTCGTACCAACCCCGCGCGGTGAAATCAACGAACTGGTGCTGGCTGCTGCCTGCATCGCCGGCGTCGACCGTGTGTTCACCATCGGTGGCGCTCAAGCCGTTGCCGCATTGGCTTACGGCACCGAAAGCGTGCCGAAGGTCGATAAAGTGGTCGGCCCGGGCAACATCTATGTCGCCACCGCCAAGCGCCATGTGTTTGGCCAGGTCGGTATCGACATGATCGCCGGTCCTTCGGAAATCCTCGTGGTGTGCGACGGCCAGACCGATCCGGACTGGATCGCCATGGATCTGTTCTCCCAGGCCGAGCACGACGAAGACGCCCAGGCCATTCTGGTCAGCCCCGACGCCGAATTCCTCGACAAGGTCGCCGCCAGCATCGCCAGGCTGATGCCGACCATGGAGCGCGCCGCGATCATTGAAACCTCGATCAATGGCCGTGGTGCACTGATCAAGGTTCGCGACATGGAACAGGCCATCGAAGTGGCCAACCGCATCGCGCCGGAGCACCTCGAATTGTCCGTTGCCGATCCACAAGCCTGGCTGCCGCAGATCCGCCACGCCGGCGCGATCTTCATGGGACGTCACACCTGCGAAGCCCTGGGCGACTACTGCGCAGGTCCCAACCACGTGTTGCCGACCTCCGGCACCGCGCGCTTCTCTTCGCCTCTGGGCGTGTACGACTTCCAGAAACGCTCGTCGGTCATTTTCTGCTCCGAGCAGGGCGCTTCCGAGTTGGGCAAGACCGCTTCCGTGCTGGCCCGTGGCGAGTCGCTGACCGCCCACGCCCGTAGCGCCGAATACCGCATCGTTGATGAAGACTTTCCACAAGGGCAGGGAAACTGAACATGAGTAAATTCTGGAGCCCGTTCGTCAAGAATCTGGTGCCTTACGTGCCGGGCGAACAGCCGAAACTGGCGAAACTGGTGAAGCTCAACACCAATGAAAACCCGTACGGTCCATCGCCGAAAGCTTTGGCTGCGATGCAAACCGAACTCAATGACAACCTGCGCCTGTACCCGGACCCGAATAGCGATCTGCTGAAGAACGCGGTCGCCAAATACTATGGCGTGCAGAACAATCAGGTGTTCCTCGGCAACGGTTCCGATGAAGTGCTGGCGCACATCTTCCACGGTTTGCTGCAGCACGATCAGCCGCTGTTGTTCCCGGACATCAGCTACAGCTTCTACCCGGTCTACTGCGGTTTGTACGGCATCACCTTCGATGCGGTGCCGCTGGACGAGCAATTCCAGATCAACCCGGCGGACTACGCCAAACCGAACGGCGGGATCATTTTCCCTAACCCGAATGCGCCGACCGGTTGCCTGTTGGCGCTGGAAGCGGTGGAGCAGATTCTCAAGGCCAGTCCGGATTCGGTGGTGGTAGTGGATGAGGCTTACATCGATTTCGGCGGCGAGACGGCAATCTCCCTGGTGGATCGCTATCCGAACCTGCTGGTGACCCAGACCCTGTCCAAGTCCCGTTCCCTGGCCGGTCTGCGGGTAGGCCTGGCGGTTGGGCATCCGGACCTGATCGAGGCGCTGGAGCGGATCAAGAACAGCTTCAACTCCTATCCGCTGGATCGTATGGCCAATGTCGGTGCAGCCGCCGCATTCGAAGATCGCGAGTACTTCGACAAGACCTGCCGGTTGGTCATCGAGCACCGTGAATGGGTGATTGCGCAGCTGGAAGGGAAGGGCTTTGAAGTGCTGCCGTCGGCGGCGAATTTCATTTTCGCCCGTCACCCCCGGCACGATGCGGCAGGTATCGCGGCTAAATTGCGCGAACAGGGCGTGATTGTCCGGCACTTCAAGCAGGAGCGGATTGCCCAGTTCCTGCGGATATCCATCGGCACGCCAGAGCAGAATCAAGCGCTGATCGACGGCCTGGGCGACCTCTAAACCACCGCTGCCCCCCTACTGTAGGAGCGAGCTTGCTCGCGATGGTGTGTCAGTGACACCACTTAACCTGACACTCCATCGCGAGCAAGCTCGCTCCTACAAGGGCTTGTATTAGCCGCTTACTCTTCTTCTTTTTCTTGGGCCGGAGCCGGCGGCGGACGCAGGCCGACTTCCGCGGTCAGCTTGAGCTCCTTGCCATTGCGCATCACCTCGATCGCGACCTTGTCGGTTGGCTTGATCCGCGCCACCTGATTCATCGAGCGACGGCCATCACCGGCCGGTTCGCCATCGATGGCAAGAATCACATCACCCAGTTGCAGGCCGGCCTTCTGTGCCGGACCATCGCGGAAGATCCCCGCCACGACAATGCCCGGGCGCCCGGACAAGCCGAACGACTCGGCCAGTTCCTGGGTCAGCGGCTGTACTTCAATACCCAGCCAGCCACGAATCACCTGGCCGTGCTCGATGATCGACTTCATCACTTCCATCGCCAGCTTCACCGGGATCGCGAACCCGATGCCCTGGGAGCCGCCGGACTTGGAGAAGATCGCCGTGTTGATGCCGGTCAGGTTGCCGATGGCATCCACCAGCGCACCACCGGAGTTACCCGGGTTGATCGCCGCATCGGTCTGGATGAAGTCTTCGTAGTTGTTCAGGCCCAGTTGATTACGCCCGGTGGCGCTGATAATGCCCATAGTTACGGTCTGGCCAACGCCGAACGGGTTGCCGATGGCCAGCGCCACGTCGCCGATGCGGATGTTGTCGGAACGCCCCACGGTGATCGACGGCAGGTTTTTCAGGTCGATTTTCAGAACCGCGAGGTCAGTTTCCGGGTCGCTGCCGATCACCCGCGCCAGGGTTTCCCGGCCGTCCTTGAGCGCCACCACGATCTGGTCGGCGCCGCTGGTCACGTGGTTGTTGGTCAGGATGTAGCCTTCCGGGCTCATGATCACGCCGGAGCCGAGGCTCGACTCCATGCGCTTCTGCTTGGGCGAGTTGTCGCCAAAGAAGCGCCGGAACTGCGGATCCTCGAACAACGGATGGCTGGGTTTGTTGATGACTTTGGTGGTGTACAGGTTCACCACCGACGGCGCCGCGGTGGATACCGCTTCGGCATAAGACACCGGACCCTGCTGCATACTGGTGGTTTGCGGCGCTTGTTGCAGATTGACGTCGAGGCTCGGGAGCCCGACCCACTGCGGGTAACGCTGGATTATCAAAAGAGCGACAAGCACGCCGGCCAACAGCGGCCAGCCGGAAAAACGCAGCGCCTTGAGCATTAAGCACGTCCTGAGAGAGTTGCAGGCGGTATGAGACCGCTCATAATGACGCGCATTATACGAGGCCGCACGCGCCTCTGAACGGGATATTTAGGAGTCTTTTATGGCCGTCGCCCTGAGCACCCTGGTCGAAGAAGCCGACCGCTACCTCAACAGCGCCAGAATCGCCGATTATTGCCCCAACGGCCTGCAGGTCGAGGGGCGGCCGCAAGTGATGCGCATCGTCAGTGGCGTCACCGCCAGCCAGGCCTTGCTTGATGCGGCCGTGGAAGCCAATGCCGATCTGGTGCTGGTGCATCATGGCTACTTCTGGAAAGGCGAGAACCCGTGCATCACCGGCATGAAGCAGCGCCGCTTGAAGACCCTGCTCAAGCACGATATCAGCCTGTTGTCCTATCACTTGCCGCTGGATCTGCACCCGGATGTCGGCAATAACGTGCAGCTCGCGCGCCAGCTCGACATCACCGTCGAAGGGCCGCTGGACCCGGACAATCTGAAGATTGTCGGCCTGGTCGGCTCGCTGAATGAGCCGATGATGCCTCGGGATTTCGCCCGCCGCGTCCAGGAGGTGATGGGCCGTGAGCCGCTGCTGATCGAAGGCAGCGCCATGATCCGCCGCGTTGGCTGGTGCACCGGTGGTGGCCAGGGTTACATCGATCAGGCCATTCTGGCCGGCGTCGATCTGTACCTCAGCGGCGAGGCTTCCGAGCAAACCTTCCACAGTGCCCGGGAAAACGACATCAGTTTTATCGCCGCCGGTCACCACGCAACCGAGCGATACGGCATTCAGGCGCTGGGGGATTACCTGGCGCGGCGCTTTGCGCTGGAGCACATCTTCATCGATTGTCCCAATCCGATCTGAATCCGGGATCCCCTGTAGGAGCGAGCTTGCTCGCGATGGTCGCCAAGGATAACGCTGGCAGCCTGACACGCCGCGGTGTTCTCTGGTTCATCGCGAGCAAGCTCGCTCCTACAGGGGGGGGGCGATGTGCCCAAACGGGCAGGCATATTCATATGCTCTTTCGATCTAGTTGGTGTCCTGATTAGAAGAGGTCGCTGTGCTAGGATCCCCGCTCGAACACGGCCCGCTGGCCGTTCATAAGAAAGCTTTCGTGAGTAGCCATGGTCGACAAACTGACGCATCTGAAACAGCTGGAGGCGGAAAGCATCCACATCATCCGCGAGGTGGCCGCCGAGTTCGATAATCCGGTGATGCTGTACTCCATCGGTAAAGACTCCGCAGTGATGCTGCACCTGGCACGTAAGGCGTTCTTCCCGGGCAAGCTGCCGTTTCCGGTGATGCACGTCGACACTCGCTGGAAATTCCAGGAGATGTACGCTTTCCGTGACAAGATGGTCGCCGAACTGGGCCTCGACCTGATCACCCACGTCAACCCGGAAGGCGTGGCGCAAAACATCAACCCGTTCACCCACGGCAGCGCCAAGCACACCGACATCATGAAGACCGAGGGCCTGAAGCAGGCACTCGACAAGTATGGTTTCGACGCAGCATTCGGCGGCGCCCGTCGCGATGAAGAGAAATCCCGCGCCAAGGAGCGCGTGTACTCGTTCCGCGACAGCAAGCACCGCTGGGACCCGAAAAACCAGCGTCCCGAGCTGTGGAACGTCTACAACGGCAAGGTCAACAAGGGCGAGTCGATCCGCGTCTTCCCGCTGTCGAACTGGACCGAGCTGGACATCTGGCAGTACATCTACCTTGAAGGCATCCCGATCGTTCCGTTGTATTTCGCCGCCGAGCGCGAAGTCATCGAGAAGAACGGCACGCTGATCATGATCGACGACGAGCGCATCCTCGAGCACCTGAGCGACGAAGACAAAGCGCGCATCGTCAAAAAGAAAGTACGTTTCCGTACCCTTGGTTGCTACCCGTTGACGGGCGCGGTGGAGTCCGAGGCCGAAAGCCTTACGGACATCATTCAGGAAATGCTCCTGACGCGAACTTCCGAGCGCCAGGGCCGTGTCATCGATCACGATGGTGCCGGCTCGATGGAAGACAAAAAACGTCAAGGTTATTTCTAAGGGGCTGTCATGTCGCATCAATCTGATTTGATCAGCGAGGACATCCTCGCCTACCTGGGCCAGCACGAACGTAAAGAGCTGCTGCGCTTCCTGACCTGCGGTAACGTCGACGACGGCAAGAGCACCCTGATCGGGCGCCTGCTGCACGACTCCAAGATGATCTACGAAGATCACCTGGAAGCGATCACCCGCGACTCGAAAAAAGTCGGCACCACCGGCGAAGACATCGACCTGGCGTTGCTGGTCGACGGCCTGCAGGCCGAGCGTGAACAAGGCATCACCATCGATGTCGCGTACCGCTATTTCTCTACCGCCAAGCGCAAATTCATCATTGCCGACACCCCCGGCCATGAACAGTACACCCGCAACATGGCCACCGGTGCCTCCACCTGCGACCTGGCGATCATCCTGGTCGACGCCCGTTACGGCGTGCAGACCCAGACCCGTCGCCACAGCTTCATCGCCTCCCTGCTGGGCATCAAGCATATTGTCGTGGCCATCAACAAGATGGACCTCAAGGACTTCGATCAGGGCGTGTTCGAGTCGATCAAGGCCGACTACCTGCAGTTCGCCGAAGGCTTGAAGATGAAGCCCACCAGCATGCACTTCGTGCCGATGTCGGCATTGAAGGGCGACAACGTGGTCAACAAGTCCGAGCGCTCGCCGTGGTACACCGGCCAGTCGCTGATGGAAATCCTCGAGACTGTGGAAGTGGCGGGCGACCGCAACTTCACCGATCTGCGTTTCCCGGTGCAGTACGTCAACCGTCCGAACCTGAACTTCCGTGGTTTTGCCGGTACGCTGGCCAGCGGCATCGTCAAGAAAGGCGACGAAGTCGTGGTGTTGCCGTCGGGCAAGAGCAGCCGCGTGAAATCCATCGTCACCTTCGAAGGCGAGTTGGAACACGCCGGTCCTGGTCAGGCGGTGACGCTGACCATGGAAGACGAGATCGACATCTCCCGTGGCGACCTGTTGGTTCACGCCGACAACGTGCCGCCGGTGACCGACAGCTTCGAAGCCATGCTGGTGTGGATGGCTGAAGAGCCGATGCTGCCAGGCAAGAAATACGACATCAAGCGCGCCACCAGTTACGTGCCGGGTTCCATCGCCAGCATCGTCAACAAGGTCGACGTGAACACCCTGGAAGAAGGCCCGGCCAGCGCGTTGCAGTTGAACGAAATCGGCAAGGTCAAGATCGCGCTCGACGCGCCGATTGCCCTCGACGGTTACGACAGCAACCGCACCACCGGCGCGTTCATCATCATCGACCGTTTGACCAATGGCACCGTTGGCGCAGGCATGATCGTCGCCCAGCCTTTGGCCCATGGCACCAGCACGCACCACGGCAAACTGGCCCACGTTGCCACCGAAGAGCGCGCACAGCGCTTCGGCCAGCAACCGGCCACCGTGTTGTTCAGCGGCTTGTCGGGCGCGGGCAAAAGCACCCTGGCGTATGCGGTTGAACGCAAGCTGTTCGACATGGGCCGTGCGGTGTTCGTGCTCGATGGCCAGAACCTGCGCCACGACCTGAACAAAGGCCTGCCACAGGATCGCGCCGGGCGTACCGAAAACTGGCGTCGTGCCGCGCACGTTGCGCGTCAGTTCAACGAAGCCGGTCTGCTGACCCTGGCAGCGTTCGTCGCGCCGAGTGCCGAAGGTCGTGAACAGGCCCGGGAACTGATCGGCAAGGAGCGTCTGTTGACGGTCTACGTCCAGGCTTCGCCAACGGTCTGCGCCGAGCGTGATCCGCAAGGTTTGTACGCGGCGGCCGGGGATAACATCCCGGGCGAATCCTTCCCGTACGACGTGCCGCTGGATGCCGACCTGGTGATCGACACCCAGTCTGTGTCGCTGGAAGAAAGCGTCAAGCAAGTGCTGGCTCTGCTGCGTGAGCGTGGGGCGATCTAAGCGTTAGTGGTCAATAAAAAACCCGCAGATGAGTGATCACCGGCGGGTTTTTTTGTGTTTGCTCAGTCAAAACAAACACTAAACCTGTGGGAGCGAGCTTGCTCGCGATAGCGGCGGTTCAGTCGACATAAATTCTGAATGTACGACCGCTATCGCGAGCAGGCCCGCTCCCACAGAGGATCAGTGTTTGCCTGGATATTCGCGATGCATCTGCGCCAGCAACGCATCCTTGTCCTGCCACAACTGATTGATCCAGCCCTGGAACTGCAGGCGGTATTCGCCGTCCTGGTCATAGTTCTTGCCAATGAATTGCGGCGGAATCCTCAGTTCTTCAAAGTGCACCACCACGTCCGCAACGTTACCGCACAGCAAGTCCCAGAAACCCGGGCGCCCGGCGGGGTAGTGGATGGTCACGTTAACGATCGATTCAAGCTGTTCGCCCATCGCATCCAGCACAAAGGCAATACCGCCGGCCTTGGGCTTGAGCAGGTACTTGAGGGGTGACTGCTGTTGGGCATGCTTGCCCGCGGTGAAGCGCGTGCCTTCGACGAAGTTGAAAATGCCCACCGGGTTGTCGCGGAACCTCGCACAGGTCTTGCGGGTGGTTTCCAGGTCCTTGCCTTTCTTTTCCGGGTGCTTCTCCAGATAAGCCTTGGAGTAGCGCTTCATGAACGGAAAGCCCAGCGCCCACCAGGCCAGACCGATGACCGGGACCCAGATCAGCTCCTGCTTGAGAAAGAACTTCAGCGGTTGAATGCGCCGGTTGAGCACGTATTGCAGCACCAGAATGTCGACCCAGCTCTGATGGTTGCTGGTGATCAGGTACGAGTGCTGGTAGTCGAGGCCCTGCAGGCCGCTGATGTGCCAGCGCGTGCGGCGCACCAGGTTCATCCAGCCTTTGTTGTTGCTGATCCAGGCTTCGTGGGTATGGCTCATCAGCCAGCCCGCAATGCGTTGGGTGAGGGCGAACGGCAATGCCTTGACGATTGCCACGCAGAACAGGAACGAGCAGAGCAATATCGTATTCAGTGCCAACAGCAGCGAGGCGATCACGCCGCGCAACGGGGCGGGTAGGAAGTCCAGCATTCACACATCCATAGGTCGATTGGCGGCTTGAATCGCGGTCAGGGCAATGGTGTAGACGATGTCATCGACCTGCGCGCCGCGCGGTAAATCGTTCACCGGTTTGCGCAGGCCTTGCAGCATTGGCCCGAGGCTGACGCAATCGGCGCTGCGCTGTACGGCTTTGTGCGTGGTGTTGCCGGTGTTGAGGTCGGGGAACACGTACACCGTGGCACGGCCGGCCACCTGACTGTTCGGCGCCAATTGCCGGGCCACGCTTTCGTTGGCGGCGGCGTCGTACTGCAAGGGGCCGTCGATCAGCAGCGAGTGCTGTTGTTCGTGTGCCAGCAAGGTCGCCTCGCGGACCTTCTCGACTTCTTCGCCGCTGGCCGAATCACCGCTGGAGTAGCTGATCATCGCTACCCGTGGCGTGATGCCGAATGCGGCGGCCGAGTCAGCGCTTTGCAGGGCGATCTCGGCCAGCTCGCTGGCGCTCGGGTGCGGGTTCATCACGCAGTCGCCGTAGACCAGCACTTCTTCCGGGAACAGCATGAAGAACACCGACGACACCAGGGTGCAGCCAGGTGCCGTCTTGATCAGTTGCAGGGCCGGGCGGATGGTGTTGGCGGTGGTGTTGATCACGCCCGACACGAGGCCGTCGACTTCATCCAGGGCCAGCATCATGGTGCCGATGACCACGGTGTCTTCCAGTTGTTGCTCGGCCATTGGTGCGTTGAGGCTTTTGCTTTTGCGCAGCGCGACCATCGGCTCGACATAACGCTCGCGGATCGAGTCCGGATCGATGATTTCCAGCCCCGGTGGCAACTCGATGCCCTGGGCGCGGGCGACGGCCTGCACGTCCTCGGGCTTGGCCAGCAACACACAGCGAGCGATGCCACGGGCCTGGCAGATCGCGGCAGCCTGCACGGTCAGCGGTTCGCTGCCTTCGGGCAGCACGATGCGCTTGTTGGCCGCCTGGGCGCGCTGGATCAATTGATAGCGGAAAACCGCTGGCGACAGGCGCATCTCCCGTGGTGTACCGCAGCGCTGATGCAACCAGTCGGCATCGAGATGGCCAGCGATGAAATCGGTGATGATCTCGGCGCGCTCGCGGTCGTCGATGGGGATTTCCTTGTTCAGGCCATTGAGCAGGTTGGCGGTGTCATAGGAGCCGGTACTCACCGACAACACCGGCAACCCGGCCTGCAGGGCGCCGCGGCACAGGTCCATGATGCGTGGGTCGGGCAGGGTGTCGCTGGTCAAAAGCAGGCCGGCGAGCGGCACACCGTTCAAGGCTGCGAGGCTGACGGCGAGGATGATGTCGTCGCGGTCGCCGGGGGTTACCACCAGCACGCCGGGCTTGAGCAGCTCCACGGTGTTGCGCATGGTGCGGGCGCAAATGATGATTTTGGTCATGCGCCGGGTTTCATAATCACCGGCGTTGAGTACTTGCGCGCCCATCAGGTCGGCGACGTCGCGGGTGCGCGGGGCGTTCAGTTCCGGCTGGAACGGAATGCAGCCGAGCAAGCGGAAGTCACCACTGCGCAGCAACGGCGAATGCTCTTTCAAGCGTGTGGCGAAGGCGTCCATGCTTTCGTCGGTCTTGACCTTGTTGAGGATCACGCCGAGGACTTTCGGGTCTTTCGGGCCGCCGAACAATTGCGCCTGCAACTCGACGCGGCCGGAAAGCTCGGTCAGCACTTCGTTTTCCGGTGCAGAGACCAGGATCACCTCGGCGTCGAGGCTCTTGGCCAGGTGCAGGTTGACCCGCGCGGCGTAACTGGCGCTGCGGGTCGGCACCATGCCTTCGACGATCAGCACGTCCTTGCCGATGGCCGCCTGCTGATACAGGGTGATGATTTCTTCGAGCAATTCATCGAGCTGACCGTCGCCGAGCATGCGCTCGACATGGGCCAGACCCAGTGGCTGAGGCGGTTTCAAGCCATGGGTACGCGCCACCAGTTCGGTGGAACGTTCCGGGCCCGTGTCGCCCGGATGTGGCTGGGCAATCGGTTTGAAAAAGCCGACCTTGAGCCCGGCTCGCTCAAGGGTGCGTACCAGCCCGAGGCTGATGGAGGTCAGGCCCACGCCAAAATCGGTGGGAGCGATAAAAAAAGTTTGCATGCGGATTCTCTGGAAGGTGCATGGCAATGGTCACGACCTATGGCTGGCCGATTACCGAAATTCAGTCGCCAAGGTTATCGCTAACCGAGCCTTGTGCGCACCAACCACAGGCAAAGGGTTGGCCTGTTTTTTCCTGGCGCTGCGCAGGGTCCATGACCCAGGCCCGGGATTGCCATGGCGGCTGATGCCGCAGGTGTTGGGTGTGGCCGCAGGAAAGCTCGGCCACCCAGTGTCCGTCCTCGTCCTGATGGAAGCCTGTGATCGTCGAATCCCGTCTGTCCGGGTTGTGTTCGCTTTCGGACGATTGCTTCGCTAAACTTGGCCTTTCAATCTTCTTATGCAAAAGGTCTCGCCCCATGCTGATCGCCGCCAATAAGGCTGTCTCCATCGACTATACCCTGACCAACGACGCTGGTGAGGTCATCGACAGCTCCGCCGGCGGCGCGCCGCTGGTCTACCTGCAAGGCGCAGGCAACATCATCCCGGGCCTGGAAAAGGCTCTGGAAGGCAAGACCGTCGGCGACGAGCTGACTGTAGCCGTTGAACCGGAAGACGCTTACGGCGAATACGCGGCCGAACTGGTCAGCACCCTGAGCCGCAGCATGTTCGAAGGCGTCGACGAGCTGGAAGTGGGCATGCAGTTCCACGCTTCCGCTCCGGACGGCCAGATGCAGATCGTGACCATCCGTGATCTGGACGGCGACGACGTCACCGTTGACGGCAACCACCCGTTGGCCGGTCAGCGCCTGAATTTCCAGGTCAAGATCGTCGCTATCCGTGACGCCAGCCAGGAAGAAATCGCTCATGGTCACGTCCATGGCGAAGGTGGCCATCACCACTGATTTCTGCGCTAAGCTCAGATAACTGGAGAGGCGCCCCGAGGGCGCCTTTTTAGTCTGCGGCTGTCCCTGACGACACCGCCAAGTGGCTGTTTCGAGAAGAACACGGGAATCTGGAGTACGTCATGAGTGCTTTTCACGACCTTAAATTGACAGCCCTGGATGGACAGGAGCTACCTCTGGCGCCTTTCAAAGGCCAAGTCGTATTGGTGGTCAACGTCGCCTCCAAATGCGGCCTGACCCCACAGTATGCGGCGCTGGAAAACCTCTATCAGCAATACAAGGGCAAAGGCTTCAGCGTGCTGGGCTTGCCGTGCAACCAGTTTGCCGGGCAGGAGCCGGGAAGCGAGCAGGAGATCAAGGATTTCTGCAGCCTCAACTATGGCGTGAGCTTTCCGTTGTCCAGCAAGCTGGAAGTCAACGGGCATGACCGTCATCAGTTGTACCGCTTGCTGGCGGGCGAGGGCGCGGAATTCCCCGGCGATATCACCTGGAACTTCGAGAAGTTCCTGCTCGGCAAGGACGGCCGCGTACTGGCGAGATTCTCGCCACGCACGGCGCCGGATGATCCGACCATTGTTCACGCGATTGAAAAAGCGCTGAGCTGACATTCTCCTCTCCCTCTGTAGGAGCGAGCTCGCTCGCGATGGTTACAGGAACACCGCGGGGCATCAGACCGCCAGCGTTATCGTTGACCACCATCGCGAGCAAGCTCGCTCCTACATCACCTAAATCAATAGTGCTGTTCAGTACGCGCGAACCTCCATATTATCGCCGTCATAAAGTCATTCCCTGTGGAGCGTCCCATGCCCGTCAAAGCCCTGTTCAAACCGTTCCACCTCGGCACCCTCGAACTGCCGACCCGCGTCGTCATGGCGCCGATGACCCGCTCGTTTTCTCCGGGCGGCGTGCCGAACTCCAAAGTGATCGAATACTATCGTCGCCGTGCCGCTGCGGGCGTCGGCCTGATCATCACCGAAGGCACCACCGTCGGTCACAAGGCTTCCAACGGCTATCCGAACGTTCCGCACTTCTATGGTGAAGCGGCACTGGCCGGCTGGAAAAAAGTCGTCGACGCCGTGCACGCTGAAGGCGGCAAGATCGTTCCGCAGTTGTGGCATGTGGGCAGCGTCCGCCGTATCGGCACCGAGCCGGACGCGAGCGTACCGGGCTATGGCCCGTCGGAAAAAGTGAAGGAAGGTCAGGTCGTGGTGCACGGTATGACCAGGCAGGATATCCAGGACGTGATCGCCGCGTTCGCCCAGGCCGCCAAGGATGCCCAGAGCATTGGCATGGACGGCGTGGAAATTCACGGTGCCCACGGTTACCTGATCGACCAGTTCTTCTGGGAAGGCAGCAACCAGCGTACCGACGAATACGGCGGTAGCCTGGCCAACCGTTCGCGGTTCGCCATTGAATTGATTCAGGCCGTGCGTGCCGCGGTCGGTGAAGGTTTCCCGATCATCTTCCGTTTCTCCCAATGGAAGCAGCAGGACTACACCGCACGTCTGGTGCAAACCCCGGAGGCCCTGGGCGAGTTCCTCAAGCCGTTGGCCGATGCGGGCGTGGATATTTTCCACTGCTCGACCCGCCGCTTCTGGGAGCCGGAGTTCGACGGTTCCGAGCTGAACCTGGCTGGCTGGACCCGCCAACTCACCGGTAAGCCGACCATCACCGTGGGCAGTGTCGGCCTGGATGGCGAGTTCCTGCAATTCATGGTCAACACCGACAAGGTTGCGCAACCGGCCAGTCTGGAAAAACTGCTGGAGCGTTTGAACAACGATGAGTTCGACCTGGTGGCGGTCGGTCGTGCGTTGCTGGTGGATCCGGACTGGGCGCAGAAAGTGCGTGATGGCCGTGAAGAGGACATTCTGCCGTTCAGCCGTGAGGCGTTGATGACGCTGGTTTAAGCGGCGACCGGGAAGGCCTCATCGCGAGCAAGCTCGCTCCCACAGGGGATTTGTGTACGACACAGAACCAATGTGGGAGCGAGCTTGCTCGCGATGACTGACTAAAGAGCACTACAAAATCAGGGAACAATCGGTGCATTCGGCACCACCATCTCCCCGGCACATGCCCCGCGCAACTGTCCCTCGAACTGCTCGATGATCGTCGCCCAACCCTGCCGACTGGCATGCTGGCGCGCATTGAGGCGCACATTGCGCAAGGTTTCCCTGTCCTCCAGCAGCCATGCCGCTGCATCGCAGAACGCTTCTTCATCCCCCGGCATCGCCAATACGCCGTTGTAGCCATGACGAATGTGCTGGGCGGCCGCCGCCTGGTCGTAGGCCACTACGCCGAGCCCCGAGGCAAGTGCCTCAAGCACCACATTGCCAAAGGTTTCGGTCAGGCTCGGAAACAGAAACACATCCCCCGAGGCATAGTGACAAGCCAGTGCCTCACCTCGTTGCGTGCCGCAGAAAATCGCCTCGGGCATTTCGTTTTCAAGTTCCTGGCGCTGCGGGCCGTCACCGACCACGATCAGTTTCAGCGTGCGCTGGGGATAACTCGCCTTGAGGGTATTGAAGGTGCGTTTGAGCAGGCCAAGGTTTTTTTCCGGGGCCAGACGCCCGACATGAATGACCGCGATGTCCTCCTCGGCCAGTCCCCATTGCTCGCGCAGGGCATTCAAGCGTTTGGCCGGGTGAAACAATTCGCTGTCGACCCCTCGGGACAGCAACGCCAGTCGTTCGAAATGACGTCGCTCCAGTTCCATGCGCTGGCTGACGCTGGGCACCAGGGTCATGGTCGAGCGGTTGTGGAACCAGCGCAGGTAGTGAGTCAGCAGGCGCGTGAGCAAACCAAGCCCGTACTGGTTGGAGTACTGCTGGAAATTGGTGTGAAAACCGCTGACCACGGAAATCCCCAGTCGCCGTGCCGCACGCAAGGCCGACAAGCCCAGCGGACCCTCGGTGGCGATATAGAGCACGTCCGGGCGGTGACGCGTCCAGCGCCGCAGCAGCTTGTGCATCGACGACTGCCCCCACTGCAAGCCGGGGTAACCCGGAAGCGGCCAGCCGCGGCACAGCAGCAATTCATCGTCGCTGCCCAGCTGCTGGTCACAGCCTTGACGTGGTCGCACCAGTTCCACCTGGTGCCCGCGCGCGCGCAAGCCGTCGCACAAGCGACCAAGGGTATTGGCCACGCCGTTGATTTCGGGAGGGAAGGTTTCGGTGATCAGGGTGATATGCAGAGCTGTCGTCATGACCCCAGTGTCGGCTGGGGCCATGTCGTCAGTGTGACGTCGGGATGATGGATTTGTGACCGAGGTGCCGGCGGTGATGGCTCAGCGCTGGGCCACCAGGTTTTCCGCGCCGCGCTCACGCACCCAGAACAGCGTCGCGCCCGCCACCGCCGCCGGCATCATCAGGATGTTGACCACCGGAATCAGCAACACCAGATAAACAATCCCGCCAAAACTCATGCTCTGCCAGCGCTTCTCGCGCAGCCAGCCAAGCATCTCGTTCCAGCCCAGCTTGTGGTTGTCCGCCGGGTAGTCGATGTACTGGATCGCCATCATCCACACCCCGAACAACAGCCACAGCGGCGCGGCGATGATGTTCACCACCGGGATGAACGAGAGGATGAACAGCCCGATCGCCCGGGGCAGAAAGTAGCCGAGCTTGCGCATTTCCCGGGCCAGGGTGCGCGGGATCATCGCAATCAGTTCGCCCCAGCTGAACGCCGGAAAGTCATCGGTACCGCGCACCACCACTTCGACTTTCTCCGCGAGAAAGCCGTTGAATGGCGCGGCAATGACGTTGGCGAGCATGGTAAAGGTGAAAAACACCATCAGCACGACGAGCACCACGAACAGCGGCCAGAGAATGTAGCTGAGAAAACTCAGCCAGTCGGGCAGGGACGGCATCAGCGTATCGACCCACAGGCTGAATTGGTGGCCGGCCAGGTAAATCAATCCGACGAACAGCACCAGGTTGATTGCCAGCGGCAACAGCACAAACAAGCGCAGGCTTGGGCTCAATACCAGCTTGAGGCCTTCGCGCAGGTATTGCGGGCCGGACAGAACAGGGGCGGGCATAACGTGCTCCGAGCAGAGGGAAAACGCGCCGACCTTACCGGCTTTGCCTGACGGACGAAAGCGCGGTAGCGGCATCGACATTAACTGTAACAAAGGCGTCCTGATAATCACGGTTACAGGATAGAGACCACCTATGAGCTGGATTGTTAAACCGTATTTCCTTAATCTTCGCCCCCTCGATACGCTGCACCCAATCTTTTTACAGGACGGTCGGGTTCAAGCCTTCCCCAAGTGCTTTCAACCGTTCTTTTTTATTCCCGCCGGCAATCCGGCGTTCCGCGCCAGGTGTTCCGGGCCGGTCAACAGGAGCAGGTCATGTCTGAAGTTCGTCATTCGCGAGTGATTATTCTCGGTTCCGGCCCTGCCGGTTACAGCGCAGCGGTCTATGCCGCCCGTGCCAACCTCAAGCCTCTGCTGATCACCGGCATGCAGGCCGGCGGTCAACTGACCACCACCACCGAAGTCGACAACTGGCCGGGCGACGTCCACGGCCTGACCGGCCCGGCGCTGATGGAGCGGATGCGCGAGCACGCCGAACGTTTTGAAACCGAGATCGTTTTCGATCACATCAATGCTGTCGACTTCGCCGCCAAGCCTTACACCCTGACCGGTGACAGTGCGACTTACACCTGCGACGCCCTGATCATCGCCACCGGCGCCAGCGCCCGTTACCTGGGCCTGCCATCGGAAGAAGCGTTCATGGGCAAAGGCGTCTCCGCCTGCGCAACCTGCGACGGATTCTTCTATCGCAACAAGCCAGTTGCTGTGGTCGGCGGCGGCAACACCGCTGTTGAAGAAGCCCTGTACCTGGCCAACATCGCCAGCAAAGTCACGCTGATCCACCGTCGCGAAACTTTCCGCGCCGAGAAGATCCTGATCGACAAGCTGAACGCCCGTGTTGCCGAAGGCAAGATCGAGCTGAAGCTGAACGCGACCCTGGACGAAGTACTGGGCGACAACATGGGCGTGACCGGTGCCCGCCTGAAGAACAATGACGGCAGCTTCGACGAAGTGAAAGTCGACGGCGTGTTCATCGCCATCGGCCACACCCCGAACACTTCGCTGTTCGAAGGCCAGCTGACGTTGAAAGACGGTTACCTGGTGGTGCAGGGCGGCCGTGACGGCAACGCCACTGCCACCAACCTCGAAGGTATCTTCGCTGCTGGTGACGTGGCTGACCACGTTTACCGCCAGGCCATCACCTCGGCCGGCGCTGGTTGCATGGCGGCACTGGATGCCGAGCGTTATCTCGACAATCTGCAGAACGCTTGATTCTGCTTTCGTCGAAATGAAAAAACCGGCTTCGGCCGGTTTTTTCATGCCCACGATTTAATGCTTGATAACACTCCGGTGTGGGAGCGGGCTTGCTCGCGAAGGCGGTGTGTCATTCAACATTGATGCTGGCTGATCCACCGCTTTCGCGAGCAAGCCCGCTCCCACATTTAATTGATGTCGCCCACAAATGTTGTGCTGGCCGCAAATCCCTTGTGGGATTTGCTTTCAAGCCAGTTTTGCCAGGCACGCTTCAAGAATATCCAGCCCTTCTTCCAGCACCGCAGCCTCGATGGTCAATGGTGCCAGCAAGCGAATGATGTGCCGAGATTTGCCACTGGGCATCAGCAGCAGACCCGCGTCCCGCGCCAAGGCCAGCAGTTGGGTCAATTGAGCCGGCGCAGGCGAGCCATCGGCATTGATCAGCTCGATACCGCGCATCGCGCCGACACCGGTCAGGCGGCCCAGGTACGGTGTCAGGTTGTTCACGCGCCAGGTTGCATGGCGGCCGACAATCGCTTCTTCCTGTTGTGTGCCCCAGGCATGCAGGTTGGCATCGGTCATTTCATCCAGGGTTGCCAGTGCCGCTGCGCAGGCGATGGGATTGCCGGAATAGGTGCCACCAAGTCCGCCCTTGGGCAGGTTATCCAGCAGCGATTTGCGCCCGACCACCGCTCCCAGCGGCACGCCGCCGGCGATGCTTTTGCCGAGCAGGATCAGGTCCGGTTCGATGCCCAGCCGCGAGAACGCGAAGCGCTGGCCGGTACGACCGAAGCCGGACTGGATTTCATCGGCGATCAGCACGATGCCCTTGTCGTCGCAGAACTTGCGCAGCACCCGGGCGAACGCGACGTCCATGGCCAGGAAACCCGCTTCGCCCTGCACCGGTTCGACGATAAAGCAGGCGACGTCTTCGACATCAATCTCGACGCTGAACAGGCGCTCCATGGCTTTGAGGGCTTCGGCGCAGGTGACGCCGTTGTCCTGGCTGGGGAAGGGCAGGTGATACACCGGCCCCGGTAGCACGCCGACTTTCTGTTTGTACGGCGCGACTTTGCCATTGAGGTTGAGGGTGGCCAGTGTACGGCCGTGGAATGCGCCGTCGAAGGCGATGACCGCGCTGCGGCCGGTGGCGCCACGGACGATCTTCAGGGCGTTCTCCGCCGCTTCCGCGCCGCTGTTGGTGAGCATGCCGCTGACCGGGTAACCCACCGGCATGAACGTGCTGAGGCGATCCATCAGTTCGAGGTAAGGCACATGGGGCGCAGCGTTGAACGCATAGTGGGTCAGTCGGGTGGCTTGTTCGCGAATGGCCTCGACGATGCGCGGATGGCAATGGCCGAGGTTCAACACGCCGATGCCGCCGACAAAGTCGATGTAGCGTTTGCCATCGGTGTCCCAGACCTCGGCGTTTTTGCCATGGCTGAGCGTGACAGGGTGAACGATGTTGATCGACTGGCTGATGGTTTCGCTGCGCATGAATGACCGGCTCGGAAGAAGGAGGACTTCTTTTTATCTAAGCCGGGAGCAGCAGTGACCGGCAAACGAAATAAAGTCGTCGGGTCAATCTTAAAAGTCAGGATGTGTTTCTGATCAGTTCCGCGCCGTGAATGCAGAACCTGTAGGAGCGAGCCTGCTCGCGATGGTGGTGAACGATTACGCGTAAACCGGAGGCCCAGCAGTGCTCTTGGGTTTTTCGCGAGCAGGCTCGCTCCTACAATTTAAATCAGCGGCGGGTCAGTGGCTGTTGGCTGAATTTCACACCGGCCAGACCATGGGCCATCAACGCGCGGATATTGCCGTGGTCGCTGCCTTCCGGCGTTGCCAGCACAGAGCGGTAATGCTCGCCGAACGCCAACAGGGCTTCTTCATCGCTCAAACCTTCGAGCAGCGCCAGACCCAGGGTCTTGCACGAACCTTCGTTCTGCCCGGCCGCGTTTTCCACGTCGCCATTGTTGAAGGCCTGAGGCAGATAGTCGTAACCGGCGGCGATGAAAGCCAGGGTGTCGACGAAGGCATGTTCGCCGGTCTCGAGGCTGGCGCGCAGGGTGTTCAAATCACTCATTGGGTTTTCCTTTGGCGAAAGCCGCTTGCTGGTCGGCGCTGGCTTCTTGCTGGTATTGGGCTTTCCATTCGGCGTACGGCATGCCGTAAACCACTTCGCGGGCTTCGTCGAGGCTGACTTCGATCTGGCGCTCGTCGGCCGCGGCCTTGTACCACTTGGACAGGCAGTTGCGGCAAAAACCCGAGAGGTTCATCAGGTCGATGTTCTGTACATCCTTGCGGCTGTCCAGGTGGGCCACCAGCCGGCGAAAGGCGGCGGCTTCAAGTTCCAGGCGTTGTTGATCGGTCATGGGGGTCTCTGCGAGACAGCTTTGAGCGACAAGCTTCAAGCTGCAAGATGGATTGCGGTGGCTTCTAGCTTACCGCTTGAAGCTTCAAGCTTGAAGCTTAGCGGCTTGCCGCGAGTGTTATCGACACCGACTCGGCGAATCGCAGCGCGTGGGGCTTGTCGACCTCGACCTCGGCGTAGAGCACCGAGGTGTTGGCCATCACCAGGTCGAGAATTTCCTGAGTCAGGCGCTCGAGCAGCGCAAAGCGGTTGCCTTCCACATGGGCGATGATCGCCTTGGTGATAGTGCGGTAGTTCAACGCGTGATCAATGTCGTTGTCGCGCACCGCTTCCTGGGCCGCGTACAGAATGGTCAGGTTGATCAACACATCCTGCTTGTTGAGGATTTCATCCTCGTTGATGCCGATGAAGGTACGCAGGCACAGGTCTTTGACCCGGATGCGTGCCATGCCTGGCTGAAGTTGTGGCATTGCTACTTGCTCCGTCCAATCAATTGCAGGAACTCCTGGCGGGTGTTGCTCGACTCGCGGAAGGCACCGAGCATCACCGAGGTGTTCATGGTCGAATTCTGTTTCTCGACGCCGCGCATCATCATGCACATGTGCTGCGCCTCTATGACCACCGCGACGCCGGCCGCGCCGGTCACCTGTTGCACCGCGTCGGCGATTTGCCGGGTGAGGTTTTCCTGGATTTGCAGGCGCCGGGCGAACATGTCCACCAGCCGCGCAATCTTCGACAGGCCCAGCACCTTGCCGGTTGGAATATAAGCCACATGCGCCTTGCCGATGAAGGGCAGGATGTGGTGTTCGCAAAGCGAGTACAGCTCGATGTTGTCGACGATCACCATTTCATCGTTGTCGGAGGCGAACAGTGCGCCATTGACGATCTCTTCGACACTTTGCTCGTAACCATGGCAAAGGTACTGCATGGCTTTGGCTGCGCGCACCGGGGTGTCGAGCAGGCCTTCGCGGTCTGGATTTTCACCGAGGCCGATGAGGATCTCTCGATAATTCTGGGGCAGGGATAACGTCATGGAAAATCCTCGCGGGACACTTATTTGATGTGCCTTCCGCCGTTGACGGTCAGGGTGGTGCCGGTGACATAAGGGTTGTCGAGCAGATAGCGCAGGCTCTGGTAGATCACTTCGCAGCCGGGCTCGATGCCCAGTGCGGATTTGGCCAGCACCTTGGCGCGGTAGGCCGCGTCGTCTTCAGGGTTGAACAGTAGCAGGGCCGGCGCGATCCCGTTGACTTTGATGGCCGGCGCGTACCTGGCGGCGAAGGACAGGGTCAGGCTGTCGAGCCCGGCTTTGCTGGCGCAATAGCCAATGTGCTTGCTGCTGCCCTTGCGGGTCACGTCATCGCTGATGTGCACGATGTCGGCAGGGCTCGAGCGTTGCAGCAGGTCGGCGCAATGCAGGTTGATCAGGTAGGGCGCCAGCATGTGCACGCTGAACATGCGGGTGAATGCTGCGGCGTTGGTGTCCGGTGTTTCGGCCAGCCATTCGGAAGCGTTGTGGACAATCGCCCGTAAACAGTCGGTATGGGTTTTCAGTTCGCTGATGAAGGCGAGGATTCCGGTCTCGGTGGAGAAGTCCGCGAACACCGCCGTCGCACCCAGATCGCGCAGGTTTTGTACGCCGGGCCGCTCGCTGCGGTAGCTGAAAATCACACGATGGCCATCTTCCAGCAATCGCCGGGCGCAATGCAGGCCGACACGCTGGCCGGCGCCGGTAATGAGGATTGGAGCTGCGGAAGAGGTCATGAATGGCTCGCGTCGCGGTGAGAGCAAAACTATACCAGCGACGGGAGGCACACTTCTATTATGCAAATCGGGCCCTGTGTGGGAGCGGGCTTGCTCGCGAAAGCGTTGTGTCAGCCGGAACAAATGTTGACTGACACACCGCTTTCGCGAGCAAGCCCGCTCCCACAAAGGTTATCAGTGGTTTTGGGGGGAGGGTTCGGTGGGCAAGCGGCGCACGGGCGTGCTGTTCAGCCAGGTGGCAAGTAGCCGGGTCGACAAAGGAATGAAGAAATAGACCATCAGCGGCGTCAGGCACAGGGTACTGATGAACACGCGGGGCAGCAGCGCCATCTCGCTGAGCAGCGGCTCCAGCACAAAATTGAACAACAGTGATACCGGAAAGAACGCCAGCCAGATTGCCACGGCCTGTTTCCAGCGCGGCGGGCGTTGACCGACGGTGCCGAACCAGCCCTCGATGCCGCTGACCCGATGTTCCGTCGGGTGGGCGTACAGGTCGCTGCCGCGTCCGAGCCAGGCACTGCGTGAGGCGGAGTGCTCCCAGGCGTGCAGGGTCTGCTCGTCGGCGAAGCGGAAGATAATCTGGAATTCGTCATCGCCTGGCGGCGGAGCGAGTACGCCGGAGCCGAGGTAGCCGGGAAAGTCGGTGGCCAGTTGTTCGCCTTCGCGCAGCCAGGCGATCAGATCCTGAAACCGACCATTGGCAACACGACGCGCGACCATCAGCGTGACGGGAGAGGTAGACATTGTGTATCTCCGTAAGACATTTGCGTCGCTCCGGGTAGGAACTTCGCCAGGCACAGCGCCGGGGTGTCGGGCTGCGGCTTGAAACAAGCAAGGATTATTCCTGATTCTGCCGGCTTCGTCTTTGAGCGCTTTTCTTCGATTATGAACTTGAATCACGATGGGGCTGCGGAGTTAGAATGAGTTCCCATCTGCACATGGACGTACAACCTTAGATGCCTGTCATTACTGACGTAGCTTCAGGCGTACCGCAGACAGTCTCCCTTGAACAGGAGCAGCTCTTTCCGATTCGCGAGGTGGCGCGCCTGACAGGCGTCAACCCGGTCACGCTTCGAGCCTGGGAACGACGCTACGGCCTGATTGTTCCAACACGCACCGAAAGTGGGCATCGTCTGTACTCGATGTCCGATATCGAGCGTGTCCGCAAAATTCTCGGCTGGATCGAGCGTGGTGCTGCCGTCAGCAAGATCGGCAAGTTACTGGCCAGGGCGGCACCGCTTCAAGCGCTGTCCCAGATCATTCCCAACGACCTCGTGCTGGCCGACTACGCACAATGGCAACAGCAGATCCGGGTAGCCATCAGCGCGTTTGACGACGTTCAGCTGGAGCAGGTGTATGGACAGGTTTTTTCCAGCTACTCCCTGGCGGTGGTGTTTCAAGACATTCTGCTCCCGGTATGGAGGCAATTGCTGCAACGCCAGGATCAATTCGGCGGGACCAGCGAATGGGTATTCCTTGATGGATTCCTGCGTTCGCGGGTTTTGCAACGCCTGCTGTTGATGCGCGATTACCGGCCACAGCGAGTGGTCATCGGTGCCCTGGCCGGCCATTGCCGGGAACTCGAATTACTGATCGCAGCCCTGTTCCTGGGCTGCCCGCAAACGAGGGTTCGAGTGCTGCCCATTGGTCAGCCGTTCGATGAGTTGACCCTGGTCTGTGAACGGATCAAACCCCAGGCGCTGGTGCTGTTTTCCAATCAGGTACCGGTGGCCGAATTGCCCCGGCGTTTAAATCGCCTGGCCTTGAGCCTCAATTGTCAGTTGTTGCTGGCGGGCGATGCTGCTGACCTGGCGCAGGAGAGTCTGGCCGGCTCATCGATCGGTTGCCTGGGCAATGAAGGGGAGGTCATGAGCCAGCGTCTGAAGCAGTTCCTGGCGGGCAATCTGGATACTTGAGGTTAGAGATGCAGCGCGGGATGCGTCAACCGATGCTGTTGCAGGATGAACTGGCGCAGACGCTCGGTTTCGTCCGTGTCGCTCTGGCTCAGCTGATAGGCGTAGAAGCCCTGTTCGGTTTCTTTCTCGAAAGTGCCACGCAAGGCAATCCGCTCATAGCCTGACGGGCTGAACCACAAGGCGAATTGCTTTGGCGGCTTGGTCTTGTTGCGAACCTCCAGCAAAACTCCTTTACACGACACTTCGTGTACCCACAGGGTGCCGGGTTGACCCTTGGCGTTTTCCAGCGCTACCGGTTCTTCCAGTACCAGGCGCCAGGGCCTGACCATCGGCCCGTCTTCATAGATGCTCGGCACACCGAGGCGCAAATGCAGCGCATGAAACTCGTCTTCCACCAGGTGCAGGGGGAAGGTCATTTGCTGGTTTTCGAAACTGGCTTGAATGGTGACCTGCTCATGGGCCGCCAGGCGGGTGAGCAGGTCACGGATTTGCGACCCACCATTGACGACCAGGCTCGACGTTGCGTCCCGCACATTGAGTTGCGGGTTGTGTTGCATGGTCTGGATGAAATCCAGCTCATCCTGGGTCAGGAGTGCGTCGCGTTGCATGGCCAACTCGAAAGATATAGTTACAAAGTCAGTGGTGATTCTAGTTACTGACCATTAATTCAGGGTTTGGTTTATGCCGTTCGTCGCTTTGAGCGCAGCAAGCTCAGCCTGGAGTTCAGCCAACTGCTCCTCAAGCTGGGCCACACGCTGTTGCGCCTTGACCTGCACGGTGACGTCTTTCTGCACACCGATAAAATAGGTTTGCCCATCCGCCGGGTTTTTCACCGTTGAAAGGGACAGTTCATTCCAGAACGGTGTGCCGTCCTTGCGGTAGTTTCGCAATATTTCCCGGCAGGATCCTTCACTGTTCAGGGCGTCGCGAATCAACGGCAAGGCTTCCTGGTCGCGGTCCCCCGACTGCAGGAAGCGGCAATCCTGATAGAGAACTTCTTCGCTGGAGTACCCCGTCAGGCGTTCGAACGCGGGGTTGACGTAAATGAGGATTTTGTCCTGATCGCCTTCCTTTTCGGCAATCACGATACCGTCGTTGGAGGCGTTGATCACCATTTGCAGCAGCTGTGCATTAATCATCGGAGTATCCTTTCCTGATTGATTGTCGATTGCATTCTAAAAGAACAATCACGACCGTGCTGTTAATATCCCGGTCTTTTACTCGGATTCAGGATCAGATAGATGAAAGTCGCCATCATTTCCGGCTCGGTGTACGGCACGGCCGAAGAAGTTGCCCGCCACGCCGCCAGCCTGTTGAACGCCGCCGGTTTCGAAACCTGGCACAACCCGCGTGCGACCCTCGCCGACATCCAGGCGTTTGGCCCTGAAGCCTTTCTGGCGGTGACCTCGACCACCGGCATGGGCGAGTTGCCGGACAACCTGCAGCCGCTGTATTCGACCATTCGTGACCAATTGCCTGCGGCCTGGCGCGGTTTGCCAGGTGCGGTGATCGGTTTGGGCGATGCGAGTTATGGCGATACTTTTTGTGGCGGCGGTGAGCAGATGCGCGAATTGTTCGGTGAACTGGGCATTCGCGAAGTACTGCCGATGCTGCGCCTGGATGCCAGCGAAACCGTGACCCCCGAGACGGACGCCGAGCCTTGGCTGGCGGACCTGATCAGCGCACTGCGCGCCTGACCGTTCCCCCGCCACCCATGCCAGCCAGGGTTCTGACAGTGCGGTAAAACCTGCCTGTCAGACCCTTGCCTGCGCCGGTCATTTGACATGGATCCAGGGCAGCAGGGCGGCTGACTCGCTGGGCCATAAAGCTGGCTGCCAATGCAACTACACGAACCTCAAGGGCTGACTAGACTCGGTAAGCATTGGAAACACTCCATCATAAAAACACCGAGGCTCCTTGCCGTGACTGTCGCTCCCGTCCAATCGCCACACAGTGTCAAAGACCAGGTCAGTGCCGCCGAGTGGCAGACCCGCGTCGATCTGGCGGCCTGTTATCGCCTGGTCGCTCAACATGGTTGGGATGACCTGATCTTCACCCATATCTCCGCCAAGGTGCCCGGCACCGAAGATTTCCTGATCAACCCGTTCGGGTTGATGTTTCACGAAATTACCGCGTCAAGCCTGGTCAAGGTGGATCAGGCCGGCAACAAGCTGATGGACAGTCCTTACGAGATCAATCCGGCGGGCTACACCATTCACAGCGCCGTGCATGAAGTCCGTCACGATGTCGTTTGCGTGCTCCACACCCACACGGCCTCGGGGGTTGCGGTGTCGGCGCAGAAGCAGGGTGTTTTACCGATCAGCCAGCAGTCGTTGTTCGTGCTTTCCAGCCTGGCCTACCACGCCTACGAAGGCGTGGCGCTCAACCATGAGGAGAAAGTGCGGCTGCAAGCCGACCTCGGTGAAAACAATTTTCTGATGCTGCATAACCACGGTCTGCTGACTTGCGGCAGCACCATCGCCGATACGTTCCTGATGATGTTTACCTTTCAGCGTGCCTGCGACATTCAGGTCATGGCGCAGAACGGTGCCGCTGAACTGATCGCCATCGAGCCGCAGATTCTCGCCGGCGCCAAAGCCATGATCGCGGGTGTCACCCGAAGTGCTCAAGGAATGGGGGGAGCGCTGGCCTGGCCGGCGCTGCTGCGCAAACTCGATAAACTGGATCCGGGTTATAAACTCTGATGGTGCTCGCCGAGATCCCCCTGTGTGTCTGGCGCAAACGCAGTCAGACCTTCGAGTTCCATGGCCAGAGCATCCGTTACTGGACAGCAGGGCAGGGTGAGCCGCTGTTGCTCATTCACGGCTTTCCGTCTGCCAGTTGGGACTGGCATTACCTGTGGCAGCCATTGACCCAGCGTTTTCGTGTGATCGCTTGCGACATGCTGGGCTTCGGCGATTCGGCCAAACCGACAAATCATGAGTACAGCCTGCTGGAACAAGCGGATCTGCAACAGGCATTGCTTGAACACCTGAATGTCGAGCAGCCGGTGCACCTGTTCGCCCACGATTACGGCGACAGCGTGGCCCAGGAACTGCTGGCCCGGCATTACGAGTCGCGGGTGAAGCTGGTCAGTTGTGTGTTTCTCAACGGCGGGTTGTTTCCGGAAACCCATCGCCCGGTACTGATGCAAAAACTCTTGCTCAGCCCTTTGGGCTGGATGATTGGCCGCGCCTTCAGCCGCGATGGCCTGGTGAGAAGCTTTCGGCAGATTTTCGGTCCGCAAACCCGTCCCAGTGAAAGCCAGATGGATGATTTCTGGAGCCTGATCGAAAGCCATCACGGGCCACGGATCATGCATAAATTGATTGCCTACATCCCGGAGCGACGCGTCTGGCGCAACCGCTGGGTGAGCGCGATGCAACGCGGTGAAGTGCCGCTGCGGGTAATCGATGGCGGGGTCGATCCGATCTCCGGTGTGCACATGGTCGAGCGTTACCGGGAGCTGATCCCGGAGGCGGACACGGTCGTGTTGCCGGACATCGGCCATTACCCGCAAATCGAGGCACCCTGCGAGGTGCTCAAGCACTACCTGGCGTTTCGCGATCAACTGCTTTCCCCGCCGCGCAAAGTCGCCTGCTCCTGAACCTTAATGTGGACTGTTGTGGCGAGGGGGCTTGTCCATTTCCCTATCAATCATCCCCCAGCCTTATCGCACACCATTCAGCCTACCCCGTGTTCATTGTGACCCGCTGCGCAGTGCCTGAAACTCGGACTCATTGTCCCTTGGCCTGCTGGAGTCCCCCATGAATGAGTCTGTGCGCTTCGAAGATAAAGTCGTGATCATCACCGGTGCCGGTGGCGGCCTGGGACGGGCGCATGCACTGCTGTTCGCCAAACAGGGCGCCAAGGTGCTGGTCAACGATCTCGGCGGCTCGACCCAGGGCGAAGGCGCCAACGCTTCGGCCGCTGACCGCGTGGTAGCGGACATTCGCGAGGCCGGCGGCATCGCCGAGGCCAACCACGACTCGGTCACTGACGGTGACAAACTGGTCCAGCACGCCCTGGACGTCTTCGGTCGCGTCGACGTGGTGGTCAACAACGCCGGGATCCTGCGTGACAAGACCTTCCACAAAATGGATGACGCCGACTGGGACCTGGTTTACCGCGTCCATGTCGAAGGTGCCTACAAAGTCACCCGCGCCGCCTGGCCGCACATGCGCGAGCAAAACTACGGCCGGGTGATTTTCACTGCCTCTACCTCAGGCATCTATGGCAACTTCGGCCAGTCCAACTACGGCATGGCCAAGCTCGGTCTCTATGGCCTGACCCGCACCCTGGCCATCGAAGGCCGCAAGAACAACATCCTGGTCAACGCCATCGCCCCTACCGGCGGCACGCGCATGACCGAAGGCCTGATCCCGCCGCAAGTCTTCGAGCAGCTCAAGCCGGAACTGGTCAGCCCGCTGGTGGTGTACCTGGCCAGTGAGAACTGCCAGGAAACCTCCGGTCTGTTTGAAGTCGGCGGCGGCTGGATGGGCAAGGTCCGCTGGGAGCGCAGTCTCGGCGCCGGGTTCGATCCACGGGCGGGTTTTTCCCCGGAAGACGTGGCCGCGCACTGGCAACAGATTTGCGACTTCGAAGGCGCGGCGCATCCGAAAGACAACATCGAAGCGCTGAAGGAAATGATGGGGAATTTGCAGAGGTATACGCTCTGATAGCGCTGGCAAGGTCGCATTGACTGACCTTGCCGGTTGTTGCATTTTTCGGCCGGGAGCCGCTTGCTAGCGATCAACCGGGAAAGTATTTGACTACCAGTGCCTTCAGATTGGCAGCTGTTTGCGCGTCCATTTTTCCATCGAAGTTTTCCGGGCGAAAATGCATCTGGAATGCCCGCACCAACTGTTGGAAACCGCCTTCCGTTGACGCGCCCGACACATCATATCCATAGGATTTGAACAACCCCAGCAATTCACTTCGGGCTGGTACGCCCGATGTGTTGTATTGGCACAGATACTCGTCCCGAGTGGTTGCATCGAACCAGGCGCCGACGCCTTTCAAGTACAGCGCCTGCCAGGGAAACATCGGCCCCGGGTCACTTTTGCGGCCGATTGAAACATCGGAGTGGCCCAAAACCTGGGTCGGAGTGATATCCGGGTAACGCTTGAGGATGTTCAGCGCCAGTTGTTCAATCGCGGCAATCTGTTCGGGGTGATAGGGCGGGAAGGTGAACTCGCCTTTGTTGTCAGTCGCCAGGTTGACGATTTCAATGCCGATGGACGTGTCATTCAGATTGCTGCGGTTACCCCACTGACTGACACCCGCGTGCCACGCGCGATGGGTTTCATCCACCAGGTTGAAAGTTTCCTGCCCGGTATAACCGGCTTTCAGGTAACCGGGATCAGTGATATCCGGAATCAGATAGTGCGCGCTGACATTTGGGCCGGTCAGGGCACTGACAGAACTTGAAAAGTTAGCGGCGGTGTAGTGAAGAACCAGAAAGCGTATTCGGCTGTTGAAGCTTCTGGCTGAGCGATACTGGTTGTAGTTGATGGGCTTCATGGTTGCACTCGCAATAAGTAAGTTTGAAGTCGGGCAACGATAAAAGTCGTTCGCCGACTTGCTGTTCAACTTAATGGCTGGAGTGCTTGTGATGTTTACCTATGCTTGTAGTCGTTTTCTGAAAGGAATGTAGGCATGCGAAGTTTTTTCCTGGTCGCGGTCATTCATCAAAAAACATCGCCCATAAAAAAGGTTCTTCATGCAATCCCGGGAACTGTAGGAGCAGCCGGTCGATGCTCGATTGCTGGCGACGGACTCAAGTGCGCCGCGTTTATCCGGTTCATACGCGTTATCGTTAACGACCATCGCTGGCAAGCCAGCTCCTACAAGTGACCATGCCCACGCTGAAACTGTAGGAGCCAGCCTTGCTGGCGATGGACTCAAGTACGCCGCGTTTATCCGGTTCACACGCGTTATCGTTAACGTCCATCGCTGGTAAGCCAGCTCCTACAAGAGACCGCGTCTGTAGGAGCCAGCCCGCTGGCGATGGACTCAAGTGCGCCGCGTTAATCCGGTTCACACGCGTTATCGTTAGCGACCATCGCTGGCAAGCCAGCTCCTGCAGGGGACCGTGCCCACGCTGAAAATGAGACCCATAAAAAAGGCCGCTGCAAACGCAGCGGCCAAGGTAAGACGTTGGATCAGGAGCTACAAATCAACGTCAGTGAGCGCGGGGCGATGAACCGAATCCTCAATTCATCTGAAATCTTTCAGTCACGGCGCAGGCCGGTACATCGTGCCTTGCGGCGGTTTACCGTGGCAGCCAGGCAAGAGTAAGCCCTTAGTGTCGCAGGAAAAATACCAATTACGGACATGCACTGTTGCAGCCCCGGCAACAGTCAGGAATCGGGTGCTCGTCCGGGTGATGACCCTGTGCCAGTCATCCTTAAGAGGTACACCACGAATACCTCCTTGGTGCGCTTATCGACCCCGATGCCCGGCAGTAGGGTGAGGCCTTCTGTCACTCACCGGGGAAGACGCATGACAAAAACAACAATGCGCGCCATCTTCACACCACAGGCGCTGGCGGCTGCGGTTGCATTAGGCTGCTGTGCCCAGGCACAGGCCATTTCGTTCAACATCGGGGAAATCGAGGGGACGTTCGATTCCTCGCTGTCGGTCGGCGCGAGCTGGGGCATGCGTGATGCGGATAACGACCTGGTGGGCATCGTCAATGGCGGTTCCGGCCAGTCTTCGACCGGTGACGACGGGCGACTGAACTTCAAGAAGGGCGAAACCTTTTCGAAGATCTTCAAGGGGATTCATGACCTCGAACTGAAGTACGGCGACACCGGTGCGTTTGTGCGTGGCAAGTACTGGTACGACTTTGAACTGAAGGATGAAAGCCGCCCATTCAAGGACATCAGCGATCACAATCGCAAAGAAGGCGCCAAGTCTTCAGGCGGACAAATCCTCGACGCTTTCGTCTATCACAACTACTCCCTCGCCGATTTGCCGGGCACGGTCCGTGCCGGCAAGCAGGTGGTCAGTTGGGGTGAGAGCACCTTCATCGGCAACTCGATCAACAGCATCAATCCGGTCGACGTGTCCGCGTTCCGTCGCCCGGGAGCCGAGATCAAGGAGGGCCTGATCCCGGTCAACATGCTGTTCGCCTCCCAGGGCCTGACGGAGAAGTTGACCGTGGAGGGCTTCTATCAACTGGAATGGGACCAGACGGTCGTCGATAACTGCGGCACCTTCTTTGGTGTCGATGTGGTGGCGGATGGCTGCAACAAGGGCTACACCGTCGCCAGCCCGGCCATTGCACCGCTGCAGCCGATTGCTGCAGCCTTTGGCCAGGGCTTCGAGGTCAGCAAAGAGGGCGTGATCGTTCCCCGTGGCGGCGACCGTGATGCCCGGGACTCAGGACAGTGGGGTACGGCGTTGCGCTGGCTGGGGGACGACACCGAGTACGGCCTGTACTTCCTGAACTACCACAGCCGCAGCCCCAACGTCGGGACCACTACCGCCGGGCTCAGTACGCTGGCAAGCATTCCGGGAATCGTAGCTGCTGCCAACCGAATCGCCCCCGGCAGCGGTTCAGGCCTGGCCCAAAGTGTG
Organism: Pseudomonas sp. Pseusp10; assembly: GCF_059492225.1. Taxonomy (NCBI): domain Bacteria; kingdom Pseudomonadati; phylum Pseudomonadota; class Gammaproteobacteria; order Pseudomonadales; family Pseudomonadaceae; genus Pseudomonas; species Pseudomonas sp. Pseusp10. The sequence goes on from NZ_CP168528.1 coordinate 1,572,303, forward strand.
ATGCTCGGTCGCGGCCAGTATTTCCTCGAGTACCCGGAGGACATCCGCCTCTACGGCGCCAGCTTTTCCACCACCTTGTCTACCGGCACCGCGTGGAACGGGGAAATCAGCTACCGCCCCAACCTCCCGGTGCAGGTCAACACCAATGACCTGACCCTGGCCATGCTCAATCCGATTGCAGGCGGCGCAGCATCGCCCATCGCCACGTCACCGGGGGCTGACAACAAAGGTTATCGCCGCAAGGAAGTGACGCAGATCCAGAGCACCCTGACGCACTTCATCGATCAGGTCGCGGGTGCGGATCGCCTGACCCTGGTGGGCGAGGCGGCGGTGGTTCGGGTCGGTGGTCTGGAAGCACGTACCAAACTGCGCTACGGCCGCGACTCGGTGTATGGCCAGTATGGTTTCGGCGGCAATACCGACGGTTTCGTGACCTCGACTTCATGGGGTTATCGCGCCAGGGCCATCCTCGATTACAACAACCTGATCGCCGGGATCAATTTCAGACCCAACCTCTCGTGGTCCCACGATGTCTCCGGCTTTGGCCCCAACGGTCTGTTCAACGAAGGCGCCAAGGCGGTCAGCCTCGGTGTCGATGCGGACTATCGCAACACCTACACCGCGAGCCTCAGTTACACCGACTTTTTCGGTGGGGACTTCAACGTCCTCACCGACCGTGACTTCGTGGCGTTGAGCTTTGGCGTGAATTTCTGATCTGGCTGAAAAGGATGATTTCAATGCGCAAGATGATTCTGCAATTAGGCGCGCTGACCCTCGGGTTGCTGACCGCCAACGTGATGGCTGCGGTGCCGCCGGAAGAGGCCAACAAGCTCGGCACCAGTCTTACACCGCTCGGTGCCGAGAAGGCCGGCAATGCCGATGGCTCGATTCCAGCCTGGACCGGCGGCATCCCGAAAAATGCTGGCGCGGTGGACAGCAAGGGTTTCCTGGCTGACCCGTTCGCCAACGAAAAGCCGTTGTTCGTGATCACCGCAGCGACCGTCGACAAGTACAAGGACAAGCTGTCCGACGGCCAGATCGCGATGTTCAAACGCTATCCCGAAACTTACAAAATTCCGGTCTATCCCAGCCACCGCACCGTGGCGTTACCGGCCGAGATATATGAGTCGGCCAAACGCAGCGCACTGAATGTAACACCGATCAACGACGGTAACGGTCTGGCCAACTTCACCGGCAATCGCTACTACGCGTTCCCGATTCCAAAGAATGGCGTGGAAGTGATCTGGAACCATGTCACTCGTTACCACGGCGGCAATCTGCGCCGCACCATTACCCAGGCGACACCGCAGTCCAATGGCGATTTCACCGTGATCCGCTTCAAGGACGAAGTCGCCGTGCCGTCGTTGCTCGGTGATCTGAAGCCGGGCAGTGACGATAATGTCCTCAACTATTTCAAGCAGGAAGTGACTGCGCCGGCGCGGCTGGCGGGCAACGTGTTGCTGGTTCACGAGACCCTCGACCAGGTCAAGGAACCGCGCAAGGCCTGGATCTACAACGCTGGCCAGCGTCGAGTACGGCGTGCGCCACAGGTCGCTTATGACGGCGTCGGCACCTCATCCGACGGCCTGCGCACCACCGACAACTTCGACATGTTTTCCGGCGCACCGGATCGCTACGACTGGAAACTGATCGGCAAAAAGGAGATGTACATCCCCTACAACAGCTACAAGCTCGACTCGCCAGACCTCAAGTACACCGATGTGATCAAGGCCGGGCACATCAATCAGGACCTGACGCGCTATGAATTGCACCGGGTCTGGGAAGTCGTCGCCACGGTCAAGCCGAGCGAGCGGCACGTGTATGCCAAACGCCACATGTACATCGATGAAGACAGCTGGCAAGTGGCGCTGGCCGACCACTACGACGGACGTGGCCAGCTCTGGCGCGTCGCCGAAGGGCATGCCCAGTTCTACTACGATCACCAAGTGCCGGCCTACACCGTCGAAGCGCTGTATGACCTGATTGCCGGTCGCTATATCGCCCTGGGGATGAAGAACGAAGAGAAGCGCAGCTTCGAATTCAACATCGATGCAAAAGCGGGGGACTACACACCAGCGGCCTTACGTAGCACGGGGGTCAGGTAGGTTTCCTACAGGCCCTTACACAAAAGGGTGACTTCACGGTCACCTTTTTTATAGGTGTCGATCAGTGTGTTGAATACTTCTTCAACAAGCGCTCGGGAGGGGTCTAGGGTGGCGCCAGAATTATAAAAAAGGCGCACCACTATGACTGCAATGACGCACTGCCTGGACCGCCCTGGCTTCCTGCCCCGACTGTCGTCCCATCATCTGTCCCGCGAGCGGCTGATTGAGCCCATGCTGGTCTCGACTGCACGGGTAAAGTTGCTTTGCGCACCGGCCGGTAGTGGCAAGAGCGCGTTGCTCACCGAATGCCTGTTTCGGGCACCGGAGCGCACTCGGGTCTGTTGGCTGCCGCTGGCGGGGGAGTCGTTGAGTGCAGCCGATTTTCTGTTGCGCCTGACGCAAGCGCTGGGTCTGCCCTCGGCGGATGAGCCGGGGCTGCTGGCGCATCTGGCGCTATTGCAGACGCCGACCTGGCTGTTTCTCGATGATTATTGCCGCGCACCCAACCCGGAGCTCGACCGGATGCTCGATCGCCTGTTGGCCGTTGCCAGTCCGGCGCTGACCTGGTGGGTGGGCTCCCGGCGACGACCACCCTGCAACTGGCCACGGCTGCTGCTGGATGATGAGTTGTACGAGTGCGAAGGTCGGGCACTGGCGTTCACCGAGGCTGAAGTCGTGCAGTTGCTCGCTCATGTCGAGCCGACCCTGGCGGCACAAACCGCCAAGAGGGTGGTTGAGCGCAGCGGTGGCTGGTGTGCTGGCGTGCGGATCGCGTTACTCAATGGTTGTCCGTGGTCGGGTGAGCAGGGGCGTTCGGCGACGCTGCTCGATTATCTGCAACACGAATTGTTCAACACCCTGCCGTCGGAGTTGGTTGAGGTCTGGCAGGTGTTGGTTCATCTGCCGCGCTTCAACGCCAGCTTGTGCGAGCATCTTTTCGGTACGGGTGAGGGGGCGCAGTGGCTGCACGCGTTGCAGGATATGGGCTGCTTCATTGAACCCTGGGAGGACTCCGTCGAATGGTTGCGGATCTTCGAGCCACTGGCCCGGGCAATGCGTGAAGAGCCGACCCCGGCCGGGCGATCCTGGCATCGCCGTGCCTGCCAATGGTTCAGCGCCAAAGAGGACTGGCAGGGCGCGTTCGAGCAGGCGCTGTTGGCGCAGGAGTTTGAAGTGGCGGTCAGTCTGTTGCAGCACTTCAGCCTCGAACATTTGTTCCGGCGCGAAAATGTCTGCCTGTTGTTGAAACTCCACGAGCGTCAACATGCTGAGCTGACCCTTGTTACACCGCAATTGGTGGGACTGGTTAGCGCGGCGTTGCTGTTTGCCGGACGTTTCGATCATGCCGCCGCGTGCATCGAGCAACTGGCACGATTTGCCCCGCAGCCTACGCAGGCGCTGCAACGGCAACTGTTGGCACGCTGGCAGGCACAACAGGGCTGGTTGCTGCATTTGCAAGGCCGCATGGAGGCGGCCCGCGCGCACTTTCTCGATGCGTTGGCCGAGTTGAGCGTCGACGCCTGGCCGACGCGATTGTTGTGCCTGTCGGGTCTGACCCAACAGGCATTGCTCAACGCCGAACTCGATGCGGCGCAGACGTTCAATCGTGAGGCGCTGTGTCTGGCGCGCGCCCAAGGCTCGCTATTGTTCGAAGGGCTGCTTGAGCTCGATCACGCGCAGTTGCTGGAGATGCGCGGAGCGCCCCGACGCGCCGAGAGCTTGTTGGCTGATATTTTTGCCCTGTTGTCTCGAGAGGCTGATCGACCGACGCCGCTATTGGGGCGAATTGCCCTGCGGCGAGGACGGTTGGCCCTTTGTCAGGGACAAGATGAACTGGCCGCCGGTTTCTTCCAGTCCGGCCTGGAGGACTGCCTGCAAAGCCAGGACAAGCACGCGCTGTATGGCTTTCTCGGGCAAGCGCAGATGGCCGCCAACCAGTGCGATTACGCCCTTGCGTTTGATCGTCTGCGCGAGGCCGAGCGCGTGATGCAGCAGCGGCAGATTCCCGATACGGTTTATCGCGGCGTACTGCTGCAAACAAGCAGTCATTTCTGGCTGCAACAAGGGCGCCCGGAGTTGGCCCGGGAAGCGCTGACCCGAGTCTTGCGTCATTATCGCGCAGCCCATGCACGCCAGGCACCACCCGCCACGCTGCAACTGATTGCGCGTATCGAATACCAGTTGGTGTTGGCCGAGACTCAACTTCAATTGGCGCAAGGTCCATTGGATCGTCTCAAGGCGTTACTCAAGCATGCGCAACAACAGGCCATGCCGGCGCTGGAAACGGAGTTGCAATTGGCAATCTGCGAAGTGGCGGACCTGACGGGTGAGACGGACATTGCCCACGCAGCACTTGAGGCCGGGCTGGCGTTGGTGAAGCGTTGTCAGGGGCAACAGGCATTGCGAGATTTGAATTTGCGCCAGCCGAGTCTGATCTGTCGTCTACAGGGAACGGCGCCAGTGGTCGATATGGGCACCGATGTCAGTTTGCTGAGCGGGCGAGAGCTTGAAGTACTGGACCTGATTGCACAAGGCAACTCCAATCAGCAAATCGCCGAGCGACTGTTCATTTCGTTGCATACGGTGAAAACCCATGCCCGGCGCATTCACAGCAAGTTGGGTGTGGAACGACGCACACAGGCAGTTGCCATGGCGAAGAAGTTGGGGTTGATAATGCAGGTTTGGTAATGGTTGATTTTAAATTTTGAAATGAATTAAAACATACGGTTGCGTGCATAAGTAACCGTGTTGATTAATATAGTCGTCGGCGCTGATAAATAAGCAATTTGTTGCATTGTCAGTATATTGGTCGACAGTTCGAGCAGGATGCTCGGCTCTTTAACGTGACAGGAAGTCTGTATGAGTGACAGTTTTTTTTCTAACAGTAAGATTTTGCTATTGAAGCGTATTCGTGCGGATTTCGCCGTCGAGGTGCTGTTGGCTGAACACCTGGGGAAACTCGGAATCAACCCGCACAAGACCTATCTGAATACGCTGGTTGATATTATTGGCACTGACGTCAGCGAATCCAGGACGTTATTCGATGAGACACTGGATTGGGTTGAGAAAGAGACTCTGCCTGATTATGTCCAGGGTATCAATGGGCTTTTCAATCGGCAGTATTCTTTCAAGCCGGAACATCGGGTTAAAGGGCTGGACCTGATAGAGTTTGAACGGCTTATAATTGATATCGTCCGTTGGTTGACCGATGCGCCCTCAATCAATCTATCAAAACGCTCGATCAAGGTATCTGGCATCGAGGAGGTCCATGCTGCGTTGAAGTATCGGCTCCAGGAAATCAATATCGATAACCTGTACTTGACCAGTTTTGTCACGCAAGCGGACGGGCGAAAGATACTTCAATCCCGAAGCCTGGCCGAAGATATCTTTGCTCATTTCCAACAGAATGAAATTCCTTACTATCACGGCGAAGGCGTTGGTGTTTATTCGGTCGCCTACAGTTCCCAGGAATTTCATTTGCATCCGCAACTCACGATCAAGGATATCAGTGACCTAGTGATCGAAATTGCTCCGCAGTTCCTGATCTGATACGGAAGGACTTTCGTAGCCCATCCGCCAACTGATGGCCCGTGTCGCAGCCAGTAATCGCTGCGCCGCCGGGCCATTTTCGTCGGCATGAAACAGCGACGTCGGCCCCACCACCGTCAGCACTGCCGCAATCTTGCCCATCGCGTTGAACACCGGCGCCGACAAGGCATCCACACCGGGCATCAACAATCCATGCACATGATGCAGGCCCCGTTGGCGGATCTGTTCGCACATCGTCGTGTACGCCTGCTGATCGGCCAAGGCGTGGGCGGTGCTGTTCTGCAATTCCTGATCGCGCAGGTCCACGGTTTCACGCGCAGGCAGGTAAGCGCCGAAGACCAGTCCGGTGGAGGAGCTGAGCAGCGGCAACACCGAGCCCAGTTGTGTCACCACCGTCACCGCACGCACCGCCGGTTCGATATGCACCACGGTCGCGCCCTGATTGCCCCACACCGCCAGAAAACAGGTTTCGTTCAAGTCATCGCGCAATTCAGCCAGGGGCAGGGCGGCGACTTTCAGCACGTCCATACTGTTGAGTGCCGCCAGGCCGACGCGCAGGGCTTCGCGACCAAGGCCGTAATGGTTGGTGGCGGCGTTCTGTTCGGCGAATCCGCTGGCGATCAAGGCCTGCAAATAGCGATGAACCTTGCTTGCCGGCATCTGCACGTGTTCGGCCAGGCGCGACAGCGAAGTCGAAGGCGACAACTCGGCCAGAGCCTTGAGGATGTCGGTGCCAACCTCGGCCGAGCGGACTTTCTGTTTACCGTTGTTGTCGCTGGTTTTTTCCATGGTGGCTGGGATCCCGGGACGAATGGGCGTCTTTATAGCTTGACGGTCAATACCAATCAAATTACGTTATGCGTAATTGAATTACGATAAAAATAACCCAGGCATGCCACGAACTCTGCAACAGAGCGACCGGCCATTGCCGACTCCCTGTTCAGGAGGCTCCATGAACCCCGATTCAACGACGCCAGCGCTGGCTTACCTGTCAGGCTTCGGCAACGAATTCAGCAGCGAAGCGTTGCCCGGCGCACTGCCTGTTGGCCAGAACTCCCCGCAAAAAGCCCCGTACGGCCTTTACACCGAACTGTTCTCCGGCACGGCGTTCACCATGCCGCGCAGCGAGGCGCGTCGCACCTGGATGTATCGCATTCAGCCATCGGCCAATCATCCGGCGTTCGTCAAACTGGATCGGCAACTGGCCGGCGGTCCACTGGGTGACGTGACCCCCAATCGCCTGCGCTGGAACCCGCTGGAGATTCCCGCCGAGCCGACCGATTTCATCGAAGGTCTGGTGAGCATGGCCGCCAACTCGGGCGCAGAAAAACCGGCCGGGATCAGCATCTACAACTACCGCGCCAACCGTTCCATGGAGCGTGTGTTCTTCAATGCTGACGGCGAGATGTTGCTGGTGCCTGAGCTGGGGCGCCTGCGCATAGCCACCGAACTCGGCGTGCTTGAACTGGAACCGCTGGAAATTGCCGTACTGCCACGCGGCCTTAAATTCCGTATCGAACTCATTGACCCGCAAGCCCGCGGTTATGTCGCCGAAAACCATGGTGCGCCGCTGCGTCTTCCGGACCTGGGGCCGATTGGCAGCAATGGCCTGGCCAACCCGCGGGACTTCCTGACCCCGGTGGCCGCCTACGAAAACCTGCAACAACCCACCACACTGGTGCAGAAATTCCTCGGCCAATTGTGGGCGTGCGAGCTCAATCATTCGCCGCTCAACGTGGTCGCCTGGCACGGTAATAACGTGCCGTACAAATATGACCTGCGCCGTTTCAACACCATCGGCACCGTCAGTTTCGATCACCCTGATCCGTCGATCTTCACAGTGTTGACCTCGCCAACCAGCGTCCACGGCCTGGCCAACCTCGACTTCGTGATCTTCCCGCCGCGCTGGATGGTGGCCGAGAAAACCTTCCGTCCACCTTGGTTCCATCGCAACCTGATGAACGAATTCATGGGCTTGATCCAGGGCGAATACGACGCCAAGGCTGAAGGCTTCGTGCCCGGTGGTGCTTCGCTGCACAGCTGCATGAGTGCCCACGGTCCGGACGGTGAGACCTGTACCAAAGCGATCAATGCGGACCTCAAGCCGGCGAAAATCGACAACACTATGGCGTTCATGTTCGAAACCAGCCAGGTGTTGCGCCCAAGCCGTTTCGCCCTCGATTGCCCGCAACTGCAAAACACTTACGATGCCTGCTGGGCTACGCTGCCCGCCACTTTCGACCCGACCCGGAGATAACCCATGACGCAGACTTCCATCACTCGCAGCTGGGTTGCATCCGCCAACGGCCATGCTGATTTCCCGCTGCAAAACCTGCCGTTGGGCGTGTTCAGCCTCAACGGCTCGGCACCGCGTAGCGGCGTGGCCATTGGCGAGCATATCTTTGATCTGCAAGCGGCCCTGGAGGCCGGATTGTTCGATGGCGCCGCGAAGGCTGCCGTCGAGGCCACCCGTGGCGGCCAGTTGAATGCCTTCTTCGAACTGGGCCGCGAGGCCCGTGTGGCCCTGCGTGAACGCTTGCTGGAACTGTTCTCCGAAGGCAGCACCCTGCATGGCAAGATCGAAGCCCAGGGGGCGAAACTGCTGCCACTGGCGGCGGATTGCGAGATGCACCTGCCGGCGAAAATCAATGATTACACCGACTTCTACGTTGGTATCGAGCACGCGCAGAACGTCGGCAAACTGTTCCGTCCCGACAACCCGTTGCTGCCGAACTACAAGTACGTGCCAATCGGCTACCACGGTCGTGCGTCGACCATTCGCCCGTCCGGTACCGATGTACGCCGTCCGAAAGGCCAGACCTTGCCGGCCGGTCAAACCGAGCCGACCTTTGGTCCTTGTGCACGCCTGGACTACGAACTGGAACTGGGTATCTGGATCGGCCAGGGCAACGACATGGGCGACTCGATTGCCATTGGCGATGCGGCCGATCACATCGCCGGTTTCTGCCTGCTCAACGACTGGTCGGCACGGGACATCCAGGCCTGGGAATATCAGCCGCTAGGGCCGTTCCTGTCGAAAAGCTTCATCACCAGTATCTCTCCGTGGATCGTGACCGCCGAAGCGCTGGAACCATTCCGTCGCGCCCAGCCTGTGCGTCCGCAAGGTGATCCGCAGCCGCTGCCATACCTGCTCGACAAGCGCGATCAGGCCGCTGGCGCGTTTGACATCGAACTGGAAGTGTTGCTGCTCACCGAAGCCATGCGTGAACAGAACCTGCCAGCCCATCGCCTGACCTTGAGCAATACACAGCACATGTACTGGACCGTGGCGCAAATGGTCGCGCACCACAGCGTCAATGGTTGCCAATTGCAGGCCGGTGATCTGTTTGGCTCGGGCACGTTGTCGGGCCCTGAGAGCGGTCAGTTCGGCAGCCTGCTGGAAATTACCGAGGGTGGTAAAAAACCGATCGAACTGGCGTCGGGCGAAGTGCGTAAATTCCTTGAGGACGGTGACGAAATCATCCTGCGCGGCCGTTGCCGTCGTGACGGTTTCGCTTCCATCGGTTTCGGTGAGTGCCGCGGCAAAGTGCTGCCGGCGCGTTAACAGGAGCGAGGCATGGAACTCTATACCTACTACCGATCGACTTCGTCGTACCGGGTGCGTATCGCGTTGGCGCTCAAGGGCCTGGATTATCAGTCCTTGCCGGTCAACCTGATCGCACCGCAGGGCGGCGAGCATCGGCAGCCGCCTTATCTGAGCGTCAACCCGCAAGGCCGGGTGCCGGCCTTGCGCACCGATGAAGGTGAGTTGCTGATCCAGTCTCCCGCCATCATCGAATACCTGGAGGAACGTTATCCACAGGTGCCACTGCTGTCCGGGGACCTCGCCACCCGCGCCCATGAACGCGGTGTGGCGGCAGTGATCGGCTGCGATGTGCACCCGTTGCATAACGTCAGCGTGCTCAATCGTCTGCGCCAGTTGGGCCACGACGAACCGCAGGTGGTGGAGTGGATCGGTCACTGGGTCGGCCAAGGGTTGGCCACGGTGGAGCAGTTGATCGGCGATGACGGTTACTGTTTCGGCCCCGAGCCCGGGTTGGCGGACGTCTACCTGATCCCGCAGTTGTATGCGGCCGAGCGCTTCAATGTTTCCCTTGAGGCTTACCCGCGGATTCGTCGAGTGGCGGCGTTGGCGGCAACGCATCCGGCGTTTATCAAGGCGCATCCGGCGAATCAGCCAGACACGCCTTGATGCCTCACACCGTTCCAATGTGGGAGCGAGCTTGCTCGCGAAGAAGGCGTGTCAGTCAACAATAATGTGGCTGATACACCGATTTCGCGAGCAAGTCGGACCGCCGCACCGCCGCTCCCACAAGGTGTTTTGTGATCAGTGAACGATGGCGTTCGGCGGCAAATGCCCCAGCCGCTCCGTCAGGCGAATCCGCTGGATCGGATCGTCGCTGAGCAGCAGCGCATGCTCCAGGTCAAAACGCTCGGCATTCGGGCAGTCCAGGCGCTGGTACAGGCTGGCCCGGGACAAGTAGTCTGTGGCACTGGCGTTGCCCAGTTCCAGGACGCGATCGGCGTCGATCAAGGCATTGATGACATCGTCGTGGGACAGGTACAACTGGCGCAGGTTGCGCGACAGCCGTTGCAGCATCTGCACCGGCTCGGCGGTTTCCAGGTGCTCGGCGCCGAGCTTTATGTTCGGGCCGTACTGGCGGTGCAGTAATTCCCGGCAATCGTTCGGATAAAGGCGACGGCCGCCGCAGGGGTCGAGTAAATGATCGGCGCCCGGCACCCGCAGCAGGAAATGTCCGGGGAAGTTGACCCCGACCATGGGAATCTCCAGGCCTTTGGCCAACTCCAGTGCAATCAGCCCCAGCGTCAAGGGTTGCCCTCGCCGGCGTTCCAGAACTTTGTCAAGCAGTGCCACTTGCGGGCGCAATGGCGTGAAATCGTCCTGGGCAAAACCAAGGTCGTTCATGCGCCGCAGCAACGGCTGGGCCAGTTCACTGACCGGCAACATCGGCAAGCCACCACTGACCCGTTGTTGCAACGTCTGGAAATCGGCCAGCAGTGCTTGTGGGTTCACCTCGCTGTCGTGCTCGACCGCAATCCACAGTGCCGCCTCGAACAGCGCGGGCGGTGAACGTTGCAGGCAGGCGAAAAACGATTGGCGCGGGGTCATCAGAATCTCCGGGCAATGCCTCGTTTTAGCCCCCTCTCCGGCATTCGTCCAGTGCCGAACAAGGGCCAATACAGGTTATTTCCGAAAGCTAGCATCGTGGCCGTGCTTATTCCTGTGCGCTTCTGCAATTTTTGGGCGCAAGCCTATACTGGCGACTACAAGAAGTGATTCGGGAGCCTTACGATGTTCGCTCTCATGCAAAGCACTCGCCTTGAATCGCTACATCTGAGCGTTGACTCGGTCACCGGGTTGAAGGCGGTCATTGCCATTCATAACAGCCGGCTGGGGCCTGCCCTGGGTGGTTGTCGTTACCTTGCCTACCCCAGCGACGAGTCCGCGGTCGAGGACGCTGTGCGCCTGGCCCAAGGCATGAGCTACAAGGCAGCGCTGGCCGGCCTGGCCCAGGGCGGCGGCGTAGCGGTTATCGTGCGCCCGGCCCATGTGGAAAACCGTGCGGCGCTATTTGAAGCCTTCGGACGCTGCATCGAACAGCTCGAAGGCCGTTACATCACCGCCATCGACAGCGGGACTTCAGTGGCGGACATGGATTGCATCGCCCAGCAGACCCAGCACGTCACCAGCACCACCTCGGCGGGCGATCCCGCGCCACACGCGGCGATGGGCGTGTTCACCGGCATTCGCGCCACTGCGATGGCGCGACTGGGCAGCGATAACCTCGAAGGCCTGCGCGTTGCCATTCAAGGCCTGGGCAATGTCGGTTATGCCCTGGCAGAACAGTTGCACGCCGCCGGTGCCGAACTGCTGGTCAGCGACATCGATCACGGCAAGGTGCAACTGGCCATGGAGCAACTCGGTGCGCACCCGATTGCCAACGACGCGCTGCTCAGCACACCTTGCGACATCCTCGCGCCCTGCGGGCTGGGCGGTGTACTCAACAGCCATACCGTGGCGCAATTGCGCTGCTCGGCGGTGGCCGGTTCGGCGAACAATCAGTTGACGCATCTGGACGTCGCCGACCAACTGGAGCGGCGGGGCATCCTGTACGCACCGGATTACGTGATCAACGCCGGTGGGCTGATTTACGTGTCGCTCAAGCACCGCGGCGAAGGACTGCCGACCATCACCGCACATCTGTCGAAAATCAGCTCGCGCCTGACCGAAGTGTTCGCCCACGCCCAGGCGGAAAAACGCTCCCCCGCACGGGTGGCCGACGAGTTGGCGGAGAAAGTGTTGTACCGGTGAATCAGGCATGAGTTTTCCACAGGCATGAAAAAGGCCCTGAGCCATTCGACTCAGGGCCTGTTCAATTTGGGCTTTGCTTACTTGGCGGCTTTGGGGACCTTGGCAGGCTTGGCCGGAGTGATCGGCTCAGCGGCTTCAACGACCTCGACCGCTGCAACCGGTTCTGCGACTTCAACCGGTGCGCTGAGCAGTTCGGACAGGGCGTCCGGCTGGCTCTTGAACGCCTTGGCGAACACATCGCGATTCTTCGCCATGTAGATCCCGGCTTCTTCCACTTGCTGCTCGGTCAGCGACGGAACGGCTTTCTGCAACACTTCAGCCAGCAATTCGGCCAGTTCGAGCATTTTGTCATGACGGTCAGCTTCGGCTTTATCCATGAACAAGCGCTCCAGATCTCGGCTGCTGCGGTATACCACTTCGACGGCCATTCACCACCTCACATGCCTTCACATTGGTTGTCGGTTTCGACTACTGTATCTATATACAGCATAAAGGATAAGCGAATCCCTGCCTTTTGGGTAGTGGCTTTTTAATGTAGACCGGTTTCGACATTTGTCAGGTGAGGCGCGGAGCAGGTGCGACCAAACGCCACGGCGCGCAATCCAGAGCGGCTCGCCATCATGGGCTGGCCTTTTTTCTGCATGCAGAAAAACCTTCACGTCCAACCCGCATCATCCGTTCGAACCGACCTAAGGAAGCAGCATCGTGAAAATCAACTGGGCCGAAAAATTGCGGCAGAACGTCCATGAGCTGGCCGAGTCCCTGGGCAATCTGTTCGTTGAAACCTTTCACTACCTGGCGCTGTTCGCCATTGGTGCGGTGACCGCGTGGGCGGCGGTGATGGAGTTTCTCGGAATGATCGAAGAGGGACACATCAAGATCGATGACATCTTGCTGCTGTTCATCTACCTGGAACTGGGGGCGATGGTCGGGATTTACTTCAAGACCAACCACATGCCCGTGCGCTTCCTGATCTACGTGGCGATCACCGCGCTGACGCGGCTGCTGATTTCCAACGTTTCGCACCACAACCCGCCGGACCTGGGAATCATTTATCTGTGCGGCGGGATTCTGTTGCTGGCGTTTGCGATTCTGGTGGTGCGTTACGCTTCGTCGCAATTTCCTTCGGTGAAGATTGAAAACCCACACCGCAAAACAGGTGCGGGCTCCAGTGAACATCCGGAAGTAGAAAAGGGCGAGCTTTAAAGCCCCATGGCGGGTCGGGGCCGGCCTTTGGCGGGTGGCGGCGGCAGACTGCGGGTGCCGTCATCGGTCATGGATTCGAGGATGGCCACGGCACTGTGGCCTTGTTCGATGGCAATGCCGAATTGAATGCTTTGAACCAGACGCTTGAGACGTTGGGGGTCATTGCGTTGTTCGGCGCTGATCATGCGTTTGGCCACCACGCGGCCACTGTTGGAGAGGGTCAGCATGATGCTGCCGTCCAGTCCCTGAATGCTCAGGTTGATCTGGTAATCCGCTGCAAAGGCATCGGTAATGAGCTGGAAAGGGTTGTCCATGATGCGTCACCGCCTGATTGAACGTGCAGTTGTTGACCGGCCGTGATCGGGTTGGTTCGCAATGTCAGACCACCGGCCATCTCGCCATCATTGTTCCAATCAGGATGTAGCAAGGGGCATGCCGACAAAATTGTCGGACAAAAAACACGTTCTGTAGGAGCGCGCCTGCTCGCGATGATCGTCAACGATAACGCGTAAACCCAGACACCCCACGGTGCCTTTTGGTTTTTCGCGAGCAAGCTCGCTCCTGCAGTGGCCGTGTTTTCTGCACGTTTCAGGGCAATAAACCTCGACGTGCCTCCAAAGCGATCAACATTCCACCCAGTTCACCGCCAGTCCGCCCCGCGACGTCTCTTTATACTTGTCGTGCATGTCCGCCCCGGTGTCGCGCATGGTGCGGATCACCCGGTCCAGGGAAATGAAGTGTTTGCCGTCGCCGCGCAGGGCCATTTGCGTGGCGTTGATGGCCTTCACCGCTGCGATCGCATTGCGCTCGATACACGGCACTTGCACCAGTCCGCCAACCGGGTCGCAGGTGAGACCGAGGTTGTGTTCCAGGCCGATTTCGGCAGCGTTTTCCAGCTGTTCCGGGGTGGCGCCAAGCACCTCTGCCAGGCCCGCGGCGGCCATGGCGCAGGCGGAGCCGACTTCGCCCTGGCAGCCGACTTCGGCTCCGGAGATCGAAGCGTTTTTCTTGCACAGGATGCCGACGGCAGCTGCGCCCAGGAAGAACGCGACTACATCGTCGTCAGACGCGTCGGCATTGAATTTCATGTAGTAGTGCAGTACCGCCGGAATGATCCCCGCCGCGCCGTTGGTCGGTGCCGTGACCATGCGCCCGCCGGCCGCGTTTTCTTCGTTCACGGCAAGGGCGTACAGGTTGACCCATTCCATCGCTGACAATGTGGAGGTGATGACATTCGGCTTGCCGATTTCCTGCAGGCTGCGATGCAGTTTCGCCGCTCGACGCGGAACATTCAGACCGCCGGGCAGAATGCCTTCGTGGCGCAAGCCCTGTTCGACGCATTCGCGCATCACCGACCAGATATGCAACAGGCCCTGGCGGATCTGCGCGTCAGTGCGCCATGCCCGTTCGTTGGCCATCATCAGTTCGCTCACCCGCAGCCCGTGCTCGTTGCAGAGTTTGAGCAATTCGGCGGCACTGGAAAAGTCGTAAGGCAGCACCACATCGCCGGTCGGTGCGATCCCGGATTCGGCTTCGGCCGCTTCGATGATGAAACCACCGCCCACCGAGTAGTAGGTTTGCTCGAACAGTTCGCCGGTTTCACCGAAGGCTGTCAGGGACATGGCATTGGGGTGGTAGGGCAGACTCTCGTTGAGCAGCAGGAGATCGCGTTGCCAGTCGAAGGCAATGTCCGCAATGCCTGCCAGAGGCAACTGACCGGTTTTGCGCAGGGTGTTGATTCGGCTGTCAATGGTAGTGGGGTCGATGCTGTCGGGCCATTCGCCCATCAGACCCATAACGCAGGCGCGGTCCGTTGCGTGGCCGACGCCGGTTGCCGACAGAGAGCCGTAAAGGCGAATCTCCACTCGTCGCACGTCAGCCAGAAAACCCTGTTCGACCAACTGCCGGGCAAAGGTCGCGGCGGCGCGCATCGGACCGACGGTATGGGAGCTGGACGGGCCGATGCCGACTTTGAAGAGATCGAAAACACTGATAGCCATGCTAAAGCCTGTACATGCAATGGAAGGGAAATCGCTGCCATTTCTGTAGGACAAGCGCAATTTGGGAGATACTGCCTGCCACGATCCTGCGTGACCAACGAAAATTCCTAAGATATCCTTTAGCAGGACTAAACGATGAGTCGTCAATTACACGCCCAGACGTATGTCTGGCTGAACGTGTTTGCCTGTGCCGCGCGGCACCTATCGTTCACCCGATGCGCCGAAGAACTGCACATCACACCGGGCGCCGTCAGCCAGCAGATCCGCCAGTTGGAAGAACGCCTGGGCTTTCGCCTGTTTCACCGCCGCGCCCGTGGAGTGGAACTGAGCGCTGAGGGCCAGCGCCTGGCCGTTACCGTCAACGAGGCTTTTGGCAGCATCGACGCCGAATTGCGGCGACTGGATGCAGGCATGATCAGCGGGATTCTGCGGGTGCGTTCGATTCCGTCATTCCTGAGCAAATGGCTGACGCCGCGCCTGCCGCGTTTGCAGCAGCGTTTTCCGGACATTCAGTTGCGCCTGGTGGCCGAGGACAGCAGCGTGCCCTTGCATGAAGGTGACTTCGACCTGGCGATCGATCTGAATGACGGCAGCTACCCGGGGCTGTTATCCACAGCCTTGCTCGATGAACAGATTTTTCCGGTGTGCGCGCCGAGCCTGTTGCGTGGTCGTCCGCCGCTGCACGGTCCGGCAGACCTGATGCACTTTCCCTTGCTGCACGACATCACCGCCTGGCGTGGCAGCTACGAGTACGCGGAATGGGAGTTTTATCTCAATGCCATCGGCTTCGAGGGGGCGGATGTGCGACGCGGGCATACCTTCAATCGCAATCACCTGACGATCGAAGCGGCCATCGCCGGGATGGGGGTGGCGATTGCCCGACGAACGCTGCTCAACGATGAACTGGAGCGTGGGGCGTTGATCGTGCCTTTTGGTCTGGCGGTGCCTAACCACAAACGCTACATGCTGCTCTATGCACCGGGTGCGCTGAGCCATCCCGGCGTGCGTGCGGTGCATGACTGGCTGGTGGAAGAAGCGGGGATTTTTCGCAGCTTGCACCCGTTGGGGGAGCGGCAAATGTGAGCAAATATTACGTAAGAGCAGGGCGACCCAACTCCCGACCTTAACAGCGCTTTTATCGGTTGTCCGGCTTTTTTTGCGATTGAAAATTTATCTTTTTTAGGGGGTTGAATTGTTCAGCGTACAGACCGATTGTGTAACCAAGAGGTCACGGTGATGACGCCCAAGGGCTTAGCTGACCGGCCTCTCGCGAGCTAGCTGAAATAAGGGATGAACTATGCAAATCCAAGTCAATAGCGATAACCATATTCAAGGCAGTAAACGACTGGAGGAGTGGGTACGTACGACCATTGAGAGCACGCTCGAACGCTACGAAGAGGACCTGACACGAGTTGAGGTTCACCTGCGGGACGAGAACGGCGACAAGCCGGGTCCCCACGACATGCGCTGCCAACTGGAGGCGCGGCCAAAAGGCCATCAACCGATTTCCGTCGCCCATAAAGCCTCCACCATGGAGCAGGCGATCGACGGGGCGGCCACCAAACTTGAACATGCTCTGGAGCATATGTTCGGAAAACTACGCGGCAAACGAGCCAATGTGGTGCCCATCGAGAGTGGCGCCCATGCCGACCAGCTGCTGGAAGAAGAGTTTCTGGAAAACGAACAGGCGGCGCTTAACGGCTGATACCTGATTCACTTTTTACCTTCCCATGAAAACGGGCCTGCATTGCAGGCCCGTTTTGTTTTCGGTGGCTTTTGGATTCCGTGGCCATTGGCATGGCTGCGGGGACAGCCAGGTTTGCGGTGCAACCAACGGGCGTAATAGAGGGCTGCCCCCGATCCTTTTGCATATGAGAATATTTATCATTAATATTGCGGCCTTGCCGGCCCCCTGACGCTGTCGTGGCCTCACCGGTTTTCAGGTCGAAACATGAATGATGATCACTCTCCCACCCGACCCCCGCGATATCGAGCACGATCAACAGCGCGGCGACCGTGCGCATTTTCTCCAGGTGTTTCTTTCCCAGCGCTCGCAAATGGAGGCGTTGGTGAATCGTCGCGTCGGTTGCCGGGCGACGGCGGCTGACCTGGTACAGGATTTGTTCCTGCGTTTCTGGCGGCGGCCGCTGGTGCAGGTCGAGGAGCTCAGCACTTATCTGCTGCGCTGCGCCGGCAACATCGCCATCGACCATTTGCGCAGTGAAGGCACGCGAGTCCGGGCCAGTGAAGGCTTGCTGGTCGAACCGCCGGACAGCCACGGCAGCGGACCGCAGGCGGCATTGGAGGCAGGCAGCGATTTGCGTCATGTCGAAGCGGCGTTGCGCGCCTTGCCGGAGCGTACGCGGCAGATCTTTTTGCTCAATCGCATTCATGGCCGTAAGTACGCCGAGATCGCCAAGGCCATGGGTTTGTCCCAAAGTGCCGTGGAAAAACATATGATGCGCGCTCTCGAAGCCTGCAAGGCCAGCCTTCGGGAAGCCGAAACGCGTATGCCAGGGAAAGCACCGTGAACCACTTTGACCGCGTCATTCCGACGCCCGCGCAGGAGCAGGCCGCGTTGGCCTGGCTGAGCCTGTTACATGACCAGCCAAGCAGCGGTGACCAGGCTACGTTCAGCCAATGGTTGCAAGCCGACCCCGCCCATGCCGAGGCGTATGCCCAGGCGCTAGTGCTGTGGGAGTTGAGCGAAGTGCCGGCGCGCACCCTCGCCCATGAAGACGCCTTTGCCTTGCAGGGGTATCTCAAGGCGATGGATCGCCCACGGCGCAGTGCGGTTGGGCGCTGGTCCGGCGCCATGGCCGCTTGCCTGCTGCTGATGATCAGCCTCGGCACGGGTTGGCAGCCGATGCGCTGGATCGATGACCTGGGGGCGGATTACGTCTCGGCGCCAGGGGACATTCGCACCGTGACCCTGGCCGACCAATCGCAAGTCACCCTGGATGCCGACAGTGCCATCGCGGTGGACTTCAGCCGTGGCGAGCGCCATGTGCAGTTGCGCCGCGGCGCCGGTTTTTTCAGCGTCACCCATACCGGCGAGCCGTTTGTGGTGGACGCCGAGAAAGGGCAGGCGCGGGTCCTGGGCACGCAGTTCGAAGTCCGTTTGCAACCCCATGGCGCGCAGGTCACGGTGTTGTCGGGGCGGGTTGGCGTGTCGGCGGACAAGAACGCCGAACAGCAAATTCTCACCGCCGGCCAGCAAGTGGCCTACGGCGAAGGCTCGATGGAAAAACTCCACTTGGTGGACAGCGGAGCGCATTTGGCCTGGCGCCAGGGCTGGCTCAATTACTACAAGGCGACGTTGGCCGACGTGGTACAGGATTTGGCGCGCTACTACCCCGGGCGGATCGTGTTGCTCAACGATGAACTGGCGGCTCGCCGGGTCAGTGGCAGCTTCCCGAGCAAGAACCCGCAGGCGGTGTTGAGTTCTTTGCAGGGGTTGATGGGGTTTGAGCAGCATCAAGTGCTGGGGCATCTGATTATTTTGCGTTGAAGCTGGCGGCCCCATCGCGAGCAAGCTCGCTCCCACAGGTATTGAGTCGTTCACAGTATTGGGGCAACACATAACCCTGTGGGAGCGAGCTTGCTCGCGATGGGGCCAGTTCAAACACTGCATCACCCGGAATAAAAATATTTTCAAAATGTGATGAGGTAAACCCGATTGCCATCCGTGTAGTGACTGAAACTGCGAGTCATTCGCATCCGTAGCGGTTCTACACAGGTCGTGAGTAATGAAGTCCAGGGCAAAATCGGGTTCGGTCAAACAATGGTTGAGTGTGTCTGCGTTGAGCTTTTCGGTATTGGCGTTGTTGCCGCTGAGCGTGGCGCTGGCCGCTGAGACAGGCGGCAGTCAGTCGCGTGAGCAGTTCAGTTTTTCGCTGGCTGCCAAACCGTTGCCCCAGGCCCTGAGTGATTTCAGCCGGGTGACCGGCATCAGCGTCGTCTACACCGATGAAGCGCCGTACGGCCTCAATGCGCCGGCCATCAATGGCCAGATGAGCGCCGAACAGGCCCTGCAACGTCTGCTCACCGGTTCGGGTTTGACCTTCCGTCGCACCGACGGCCACACCATTGCCCTGGAACCACGGCCGACTGAAGGTGCGTTGAACCTGGGCGCGACCACCATCACCTCGGTGATGGATGACTCCATGAGCTACCAGCCGCCACCCACCTCTTCGGTGATGCGCTCTTCAGCCCCGATTCAGGACATCCCGCAGACCATCAATGTCGTCCCGGCCCAGGTCATCCGCGACCAGGCACCGCGCAATCTTGATGACGCCCTGGCCAATGTCAGCGGCATCACCCAGGCCAACACTCTGGGCAGCACCCAGGACTCGGTGATGGTTCGCGGCTTCGGCGACAACCGTAACGGCTCGATCATGCGCGACGGCATGCCGATCGTGCAGGGCCGTGGCCTCAACGCCAGCGTCGACCGGGTTGAAGTGCTCAAGGGGCCGGCCTCGTTGCTCTACGGCATTCAGGATCCGGGCGGGGTGGTCAATATGGTCAGCAAGAAGCCCGAGCTTGAGCAGTACAACGCCTTGAACTTGCGCGGTTCGAGCTATGGCGACGGCAAGAATGGCAGCGGCGGCGGTCTCGACAGCACCGGCGCCCTCGGAGATTCCGGGCTGGCCTACCGCATGGTGCTTGACCACGAAGACGAAGATTACTGGCGCAATTTCGGCGTGCATCGCGAGAGCCTGATCGCGCCATCTCTGGCCTGGTACGGCGAAAGCACCAAGCTGCTGTTCGCCTATGAGCACCGCGAATTCCTCACGCCGTTCGACCGCGGCACGCTGATCGATCCACGGACCAACCATCCGCTGGATATCTCGCGTAACGAGCGCCTCGATGAGCCGTTCAACAACATGCAAGGGCGTTCGGACCTCTATCACTTCGAAGCCGATCACGAACTCAACGACAACTGGAAAGCCCATTTCGGCTACAGCTGGAACCGCGAAACCTACGATGCCAGCCAGGTGCGCGTGACTGCCATCGACACCCAAAAGGGCACCCTGACCCGCAGCATGGACGGTACCCGGAATGCGATCAGCACCGACCGTTTCACCACCGCCAGCCTTGAAGGCAATGTGAACGTGCTTGGCATGCAGCACGACCTGCTGTTCGGCATCGACGACGAATACCGCAAGATCTTCCGCGAAGACCTGATCCGCCAGAAAAGCCTGACCACGTTCAGTTACGTCAATCCGGTCTATGGTCGGGAAGTGGCGGGCACCACCGTCAGTGCGCCCGACAGCGCGCAGACCGATGAACTGCGCAGCGATTCGGTCTTCCTGCAAGACTCCATCCATCTCACCGACCAGTGGATTCTGGTGGCCGGCGCGCGCTTCCAGGTGTACGACCAATATGCTGGCAAAGGCGTGCCGTTCCACGCCAACACCGACAGCAACGGGCAGAAATGGGTGCCGCGCGCTGGCCTGGTTTACAAATACACCGATGCCTTGTCGTTCTACGGCAGCTACACCGAGTCGTTCAAACCCAACTCGACCATCGCGCCGTTGAGCGGCAGCAGCACCGTGCTTGACGGCGGCATCGCGCCGGAAGAAGCCAAGTCCTGGGAGCTGGGTGCCAAGCTTGATCTGCCGGGTCGCGTCACCGGTAACATCGCGCTGTTCGACATCAAGAAACGCAACGTGCTGGTGGCCAACGCCGAAGGCCCGACCACGATTTACAGTGCCGCCGGCGAAGTGCGTTCCCGTGGCCTGGAAGTGGACTTGAGCGGTCAGCTCAGCGACCGCTGGAGCATGATCGGCAGCTACGCCTATACCGATGCCGAAGTCACCGAAGACCCGGTTTACAAAGGCAATCAACTGCAAAACGTGGCGAAGAACAGCGGCTCGTTGTCGGCCGTTTATGACTTCGGCACCGTCATTGGCGGTGATCAGCTGCGGGTCGGCGCCGGGGCGCGTTATGTGGGAGAGCGCGCGGGCAACGCGGTGAACGATTTCGACCTGCCGGGCTACACCGTGGCCGATGCATTCGCCACCTACGACATCAGGGTCGAAGGGCAGAAGGTCAAGTTCCAGCTCAACGTGAAGAACCTGTTCGACCGCACTTACTACACCTCGGCGGCGAGCCGCTTCTTTGTGTCGATGGGTGACTCGCGGCAGATTTCGCTGTCCAGCACCTTGGAGTTCTGACGACAGACCGCGTCATCGTTCATCGTCGGAACGCCGCCCGGAGCAAGCTCGCTCCCACAGGGGAAAAGGGTGATCACAAAACAGCTGAGCACCGCCAATCCTTGTGGGAGCGAGCTTGCTCGCGATGGCGGCCTGAAAGGCGCCGAAAAAGCTCGGAACTAGCGCAGAAACGCCTGGCGATACTCGCCGGGCGTTCCACCTAATGCCTGGCGAAATCGGTTGGTGAAGTGGCTGGCACTGGAAAAGCCGCAGGCCAGTGCAATCTCACCCAGAGGCTGCGAGGTCGTGCGCAGCAATTCCCGCGCCCGGTTCAGGCGTCGCGCCAGCACGTACTGGTGGGGGGGCAAGCCGAAGCTTTCGCGGAACATCCGCGCGAAGTGGTATTCCGACAAAGCGCACAACGCCGACAGCTGACCGAGGCTGACGGCCTCGTCCAGATGGCTGTCGATGAATTCCACCAGATGCCGACGCTGATGCGCGGCCAACCCACCTTTAAGGCGCAGGCCTTGCCGGGCGTTGACCTGGCTGAGCAGGGCATGGCTGAGCAGTTCGTGGGCCAGACTGCTGGTGAGCAGGCGCTCGCCCGGCTCGTCCCAGTTTAAGGTGATCAACTGCCGAAAGCGCAGCGCCTGCTGCGGATCATCGAGAAAGGTTTGCTCGCGCAGCTGCATTTCCCGTGGTTCGCGATCGAGCAGGGTGACGCAGCCGAGGGCAAATTGTTCGGGGCTGAAATACAGGTGTGCCAGGCGAATGCTGCCATTGATCACCCAGCCTGACTGGTGGTCGGCCGGCAGGATGCACAGTTTGTCCGGGCCGCCCTTGTTGCCGGGCTGTTCGCGACGGAAGGTGCCGGTGCCGCCGGCTATGTAGCAGGACAACGTGTGGTGGCTGGGCGCTTCGTATTCCTGGGCGTCGTGGTGATTGCTCCACAAGGCTGCGGACAAGCCGTCACCGAGCTCGGCACTGTGCTCGAGGCGAGCATTCGGCGAGCGGTTGAGGGCTTGAAAGACTTGTAGGGAATCCAGTGCAGCCATGATTGTTGCTCTCTAACACCTGCATCCAACGCCCTGCATCCTACTCCGTAGACGTGCGCCTGCCAGCCTGTCGCCAGACAAAAGCGCAAGTTTATGCAAGTGCGTCCAGGCGTGGCGCCGGACACTGGGCACCTATCGAGGAGCCTTAGTCATGAACCTTTCTTTGTACCTGCTGACCGTGCTGATCTGGGGCACCACCTGGATAGCCTTGAAATGGCAACTGGGCGTGGTGGCCATTCCCGTGTCGATCGTCTACCGCTTCGGCCTCGCCGCGCTGGTGCTGTTCGTGATCCTGCTGCTCAGCCGACGTCTGCAAGTGATGAACCGTCGCGGGCACCTGATCTGCCTGGCTCAAGGTTTGTGTCTGTTCTGCGTCAACTTCATGTGCTTCCTCACCGCGAGCCAGTGGATCCCCAGCGGTCTGGTAGCCGTGGTGTTTTCCACCGCCACCCTGTGGAATGCCCTCAATGCGCGGGTGTTCTTCGGTCAGAAAATCGCCCGCAACGTGCTGATGGGCGGTGCGCTGGGCCTGCTTGGGCTGGGGCTGCTGTTCTGGCCGGAACTGGCCGGGCATACCGCCAGCCCGGAAACCTTGCTCGGCCTTGGTCTGGCCCTGTGCGGCACCTTGTGCTTCTCGGCAGGCAACATGCTCTCAAGCCTGCAACAGAAGGCCGGCCTGAAGCCGCTGACCACCAATGCCTGGGGCATGGCTTACGGTGCGGCGATGCTCTCGGTGTGGTGTCTGGTCAAAGGCATTCCCTTCGAGATGGAAATGAGCGCGCGTTACATCGGGTCGCTGCTGTACCTGGTGATTCCGGGATCGGTGATCGGTTTCACCGCCTACCTGACCCTGGTCGGCCGCATGGGGCCTGAGCGGGCGGCGTATTGCACAGTGCTGTTTCCGGTGGTGGCGCTCAACGTATCGGCGTTCGCCGAGGGTTATCAGTGGACGATGCCGGCCCTGTTGGGGCTGGTGTTGGTGATGTCGGGGAACGTACTGGTGTTTCGCAAACCCAAAGTGCCGCAGGTGCTGGGCAACGGCAAGCTGGCCTGAGGGGGGCGTCGAGTGCTGAGTGATTCAGTGCTCGATTTTTATCGCGATGTATATCAATAGCGGAAAGATGAAATCAATAATATGTTGAGACCTGTCCTTGTAATTCCAGGTTTTCGATTCGTCCATGTTGAACCATTCGGTGCCGATCACTTGAAAACCAACGTAATAAAGAAACAGTGCGATCAGTAATCCTATAAGTGCAGGTTTCTTGGCTTCGTGAAATTGTTCGGGGCTGGTGTTGATATTTTTGTAAAGGTAATAGGTTCCGAGTAGACAGCATATGGTGTAAACCACTTCAAGTGTAATGATCAGCCAGTGAATACGGTGGTGCAGCATGGCGGAAGTAATAGCCCTGTAGCTGTATTTTTTGCGACCATTGGTGGTGTCCATGCTCAGGATGTGGCTGATGTATTCATGGCTGGTCGAGTAGTCCGTGAAGTTGTTGTATAGCATCAGCAATCCAAAGAGGCTGACAAATAACATCAGTGTGGCTTTGCTATATCGAATGACTCGACTTGTTGTGAGTTGGCTCAAGCTGGTGATCTCCGTTGCTGTTCCCTTAGTGTCTGGGGTAGGAAGGAGAGTCTATCGAGTGGTTTTGTTATTTGGTTGTTGACTGAATTGCAGGGTGTGTATTCAGAGAGCTGTTTAATACGTTGAGAGTGACTTTTTTGTATTAAACGGGCAGGCGCTTTTGGCACCTGCCCGTTTTTTTAACCCTTCCAGACTTGCGGGTTGACCAGGTCCTGCGGTCGTTCGCCCAACAGGGCGCTGCGCAAGTTGGCCAGGGCACGGTTGGCCATGGCATAGCGGGTCTCATGGGTGGCCGAGCCGATGTGCGGCAAGGTCACGGCGTTTTTCAGCTGGAACAGTGGCGACTCGGCCAGCGGCTCCTTTTCGTACACGTCCAGCCCAGCACCGCGAATGCGGTTGTTTTGCAGTGCTTCGATCAGCGCCGGTTCATCCACCACCGGGCCGCGAGCAATATTCACCAGGATGGCACTTGGCTTCATCAGCGCCAGTTCGCGATGACTGATCAGGTGCCTGGTTTTTTCGCTGAGCGGCACCACCAGACAGACGAAGTCGGCTTCGGCCAGCAATTCATCCAGGCTGCGCAACTGTGCGCCGAGTTCCTGTTCCAGCTCGGTCTTGCGGCTGTTACCGCTGTAGATGACCGGCATGTTGAACCCCAGGCGACCGCGCCGGGCGATGGCGGCACCGATGTTGCCCATGCCGACGATGCCCAGGGTCTTGCCGTGGACATCGCAACCGAACAACGGCGCACCGACGGTCGCTTGCCATTGTCCGGCCTTGGTCCAGGCATCCAGTTCGGCAACGCGTCGCGCGCTGCTCATCAACAGCGCAAACGCCAGGTCGGCGGTGCTTTCGGTGAGCACATCCGGCGTGTTGGTCAGCATGATCCCGCGTTCGTTGAAGTAGCCGAGGTCATAGTTGTCGTAGCCCACCGAGACGCTGGACACCACTTCCAGCCTGGCAGCGTTTTCCAATTGGGCGCGGCCGAGTTTGCGACCGACGCCGATCAGGCCGTGGGCATGGGGCAGGGCTTCGTTGAACTGGGCGTTGATGTCGCCGTTTTTCGGATTCGGCACGATGACGTCGAAGTCCTGTTGCAGGCGTTCGACCATTTCGGGCGTGACGCGACTGAAGGCAAGGACGGTTTTTTTCATGGGGGGGGCTCGTCGGGCGGTGAGGAATGCTTAGCAAGCTACAAGTTTCAACCGGCAAGCCGCAAGTCCAAAAGCCATCCCCACTGCTTTTGACTTGAAGCTTGCCGCTTGAAGCTCGCTGCTGCTAATCCGCTATACTGGCGGCCTTTCGCGGCTCGCTGACCGGGCCCGACACATTACGCATCACCCGGAGCTTTCATGACTTCCCCGAAACAACCGCCGGTCGCCGACACCCTGCGCGACGAGCCGGCCGCACTGCCAGACAGTCTCGAGTCCAGTGCCGAAGGCGAAACCAAAGCCGAGATTCCGGCTTTCAAGTTCCCGTTCAAGCCCGGCGAACTGGCGTCGGCCAAGGGCTCCAACCAGCCGTGGTACAAGAATGGCGCCAAGAACGGCCACACCAAAACCCCAGGCATGGCACCGCCGGGGACTCGTCGTTCGATGGGCAAGCGCTGACCCTCCGAGATTGCTGACGGTTTTTTTCTCTCATTCATCAAGACGTTTCCCACAGGAGTTGGCGATTACGCTGCTGGGAAATGCAATGGCCATTCGTTGAGCATTCCAGGCTCATGAATTCCTGATGAAGGCCGTCAATATGTCTCTGGTGAAATCTTTTTCGCTACTGTCGCTACTGGTCATGACCGCTGGTTGCGTGTCGTCCGCACCAGAGCCACAGATTCGTTTCGGTATCGAAGCCATTGTTCCACCGTTTGAAAGCCGTGACGACAAGGGTGAGTTGGTGGGATTGAACATTGAGTTGGGTCATGCACTCTGCGCCGAACTCAACACCCGCTGTGTCTGGATAGATCAGGATTACGCCTCCAATATTCACGCCCTTGAAGCTGGCCGCTTTGATGTGATCCTGCCGATGACCGCCACATCGGCGCGTAAAGAGCGGGTTGATTTCACCAACGATCTCTACCCCCTGAGCAGCCGCCTTGTGGTGCGCAAAGGGGCGAATCTGCAAGCGGATGCGCAATCGCTCAAGGGGAAAACAGTCGGCGTCCTCGCGGGTACCAGCCGCGAAGCGTTCGCCAAGGCCCGTTGGGCTCCGGCCGGGGTAACGGTACGCAGTTTCGATTTCAACCAGCAATTGATCGAGAGCCTGCTTGCGGGGGGGATCGATGCCACCCTGCAAGACTCCATCGAAATCACTTACGCATTACTCAGCCAGCCCCAAGGTAAGGCGTTCGATTTTTCCGGTCCTGCCCTTGAGGATCCCATGCTGGGCAGCGGCGTGGCCATGGCCTTGCGCAAAACCGATACTCAATTGCGCGACAACCTGAATCTGGCCCTTGAGCGTCTGAAGCAAGATGGCCGGTATCAGGCGATTACCCAGCGGTACTTGCCAGCAGCAGCCCCCGATTTTCCTCGGTACTTCCCAGGTGGAGAAGGCCTGCCGTTTGCCGCTGCGGTACAGGTCGGCGAGATGATCCATCTGTCAGGTGTGATTGGCGTCAGTGCCGGTGACGAACTCGTCAAGGGTGGCTTCGGCCCGCAGATGGTCCAAACCATGGAGAATCTGAGCAGCGCCCTGCAACGCAGTGGTTCGTCTTTGGAGAACGTTGCCAAATGCACGGTCATTCTTGCAGACATGAAGGACTTTGGTGCGATGAACGAAGTCTACAAGCGTTACTTCCCGACAGATCGATTGCCTGCCCGGACAACGTTCGGTGCGAAAAAACTGGTAATGAATGCACGGGTGGAAGTCGAATGCATGGCGGTTGCTACCCGCTGACATAACGCTGGAATCGCTCTGACGCAGATCGGGTTTGCGTCAGAGTCAGGCGTTCAGGCCGTGCGCAATGAAATAAACGCATAGTTCGCCGGCACATCCGTCGCCACTTGCGCACCGGCCGCAAGTACCTGCCCGGCGACATCCTCAGTCGAGACATGGAACAGCCATTCGCTGCTCCATTGCGGCAAGGCCTGCCCGGTCAATTCATCGACGATCGTGGCGAACTCGTTCATGTCCGGCAGATAAGCGGTGAAGCCATCGCCCTTCAGCGCGGTTGTCCGAATCCCCAGCAATGCGCAAATCGCATCCTTCATCTGAATGTCATCGCGATCGGCCTGACGGGAACGCTGGATCAATTCCGATAGCTCCCGGTCTACCAGTTCACCGCCTACAATCAGATCCGGTCCTTTTTCCCACGACTCGGGCGGACATTCCTTCAGAGTGATGTTCAGGGGAATGTGCGGATTGATTTCCATCGGATAGATACGGCACACCAGCGGCCGGCGTTCGTAGATGCGACAGAGGTTGTCTTCGTCAAGATTCCGGCAGGGGCCAGCATTGTAGGCGGCGAAGGTGATGGCCACGTACGCCTCGGATTCGCCGCTGCGCACGGCCGCCGAACGGCGTTCGGCGTGTTCCCGTTGTTGCACCGGCAGACCCAGGCCGTTGTCCAGAAACGCTTCCACCAGCACGATCACCTGACCGCCATCGGCTGCCCACATCCGGGTTTCGCTCAGGGTCAGGGGTACATGGTGGTCGTTGCAGCATTTGCCGCAGCCTACGCAGGAAAACGTCGTATTCATTGAGCGTTCACTCGCATCACAGGGCATGAAGCAGCGACAGAATGCCGCCGCAAAGGCCGCTACCGAGGCAAGTTATGTGCCACTCAGTTTGTCTTGCCGACCGGGCGGATGGAGTCCCATTCGCTGACGTACGCGGTTTTGCTCTTTTTGTTGTAGAGGCACAGCTCGGTGCCTTGCGCACCTTTCATGTGTTTTTGCGGGTACTGGCCCTGCAGCAGTAACGCGGTGTAGCCGACCCGGTCATCGAACTGCGCGGCGTTGCCCACAGGTTTGGCGTCTTTCAGGCCGCTGGCCTTGGTGCAACTGGCGAGTACGGCTTTATCGTAGGTGGCCCAGGCGTCAGGGCTTGAGGCGTGGGCCTGAGAGGTGAGGGCGGTGAGGCAGAGGAGAATGAGGCTGGCAGACTTCATGGCTTGAGCTTCCTTGGTATTGAGTGGCCAAGACGTGAGTATGCCTGAAGGTTTTAAGTCGATTATGCGGGCCTCATCGCGAGCAAGCTCGCTCCCACATTAGATCTTCATGAGACAAAAAATCTGTGCGCAATGAGCAACCAGTGTAGGAGCGCGCTTGCTCCGGGCGGCGTTCCGACGATGGCGGTGCATCAGAGCGGAACCGGCTCCCGGCGGACTGCGCGCATCCCGACGCTTTCATAGAGTCGCCGCGCCCGAAGGTTGTCTTCCAGTACCTTTAGGTCCACGAAGCCTTCACGCCGTTGCTGGAACACCTTGAATGCCTGTAACAACAAGGCACGCCCCAATCCACGGCCTTGAAACCGCGGATGCACCACCAGGTTCTTGATATAGGCACTGGTCCAGCACTGACATACGCCCACCACTTCTCCGGCATCCAGGGCAATCAAGCACAGGGCCGGGTCATATTCCGGGTCGGTTTCGAACTGCCGTTGCCACATGTCCAGCGCGGCGACGCGACCGCCGCCGTCGAGATAACCGAGCTCCATCAGCCGGTGCACGGCGGCACCCAGTTCGGGACGGTATTCACTCAGTTGCAGGCCGGCTGGCCATTCGGGAGACGGCAGGACGATGGAGAGGTCGCGCCGCATCAGCCAGCAGAATTCTCCGGTCAACACTCAGTAACCCTGTTCGGCGACAGCCTTGGCGGCGGTGATCAGACACTGGGTCAATTCAGGCGAAGAGAATTTGGTCAGCACCGCGTTCGCTCCCGCCAGTCGTGCTTTTTCGGCGTTCATCGCACTGTCCAGCGACGTGTGCAGCAGTACATAAAGATGCGCGAAATCCGGGGTTTCCCGCAGGGTGCGGGTGAAGGCGTAGCCGTCCATTTCCGACATCTCGATGTCCGAGACAATCAGGTTGATCTGCTGCGCGGTGCCTTGCAGGTCCAGCAGGCAGTCGATGGCTTCCTTGGCGCTGCGGGCCGTATGGCATTGCAGGCCAAGGTTACGCAGGGTGTGCACCGATTGCTGCAAGGCGACCTGGCTGTCATCGACCACCAGAATGCGCGCGTTGCCGAGCAATTCGGCGTCTTCCATGCTCAGTTCGGTCGGCGCCATTTCGATTTGTGCCGGGGCGATGCCGTGAATGACTTTTTCGATGTCCAGTACTTGTACCAGGGTGCCATCGACCGAAGTCACGCCGGTGATGTAAGCGCGCAAACCACCGGAGCCGAAGGGCGGCGGGCGGATGTCGGTGGTCAGGCAATGGACGATCTTGCTCACGGCCTGCACGTGCAGGCCCTGCTTGGAGCGGCTGACGTCGGTGACGATCAGGCAGCCGCCGTTCGGATCTTCCAGCGGGCGCTCGCCAATGGCGCGGCTGAGGTCGATCACCGACAGCGACGCCCCGCGCAGGGTAGCAATGCCTTTGACGTGAGGGTGTGACTCCGGCAGCCTGGTCAGCGGCGGGCAGGGAATGATTTCACTGACCTTGAGCAGGTTGATAGCCATCAGCTTGCCGCTGCGCAAGGTAAACAGCAGAAGCGAAAGTGAGTCTGCGCGGGCTTTGTTGGAGGACATATGAACCTTCTCTGGAAAAAGGTGACGGGCAATCTCGGGATCGCCATGACTTCGATGCCGGGTTATCGACTTGTTTGCAGCAGGCTTTAACTATTGCGGCGAACAGTAAGACGCCATCGCGAGCAAGCTCGCTCCCACAGGGATTGTCGCTGCCTTTGTGGGCGCGAGCTTGCTCCGGGCGGCGTTCCGACGAAGGGGTCATCACTTCATGCCGAGCCTTTTGGCCATCCGCCCCAGATTCGCCCGATCCAGGCCTAGCTCACGGGCCGCGCTTGCCCAATTGTTGTTGTGACGTTCCAGGCAGGCACCGATCATTTGACGCTGATAACGCTCGGTAGCCTCGCGCAAATCGCCGGTCGGCGCTTGGGTGGCGGTGGCGACAGGTTGCTCGGCAGCGGTTTCAACGCTGGCATTGGGCAAGTCCAGGTCGGTTGCGCTCAGGCTGAGAATCTTCGGCCGTTCCTTGCAATTGCCCAGGGCTTTCAAGGCGCTGCGGCCGATCAAATGCTCAAGTTCGCGCACATTGCCGGGCCAGTCGTAGGCCAATAGCGCGGCCTGGGCGTCGCTGCTCAGGCGCAGGCTGTTGAGGCCCATGCGCGAGCGGTTCTGCTCCAGGAAGTAACCGCTGAGCAGCAGCACATCGCGCCCGCGATCGCGCAGGGCCGGCACCAGCAGCGGATAAACGCTGAGGCGATGGTAGAAGTCGGCACGGTAACGGCCGCTGCGCACTTCTTCGGCGAGGTCTCGGTTGGTTGCCGCGATCAGGCGCACGTCGACCTGATGCTCCTTGTCCGACCCCAGTCGCTGCAATTGACCGCTCTGCAACACGCGCAACAGCTTGGCCTGCACGGTCAGCGACAACTCACCGACCTCATCGAGAAACAGCGTGCCGCCATTGGCCAGTTCGAACTTGCCACGGCGGTCGTTCATCGCCCCGGTGAAGGCGCCGCGAACATGACCGAACAACTCGCTTTCCACCAAGGTATCGGGCAATGCGGCGCAGTTGAGGCTGATGATCGGTTTGTCGGCGCGGGACGAAGCGTCGTGAATGGCCTGGGCCACCAATTCCTTGCCGACCCCGGTTTCGCCGGTGATCAACACGGTCAGGTCGCTGCCGCCCACCAGATTGATTTCTTCCACCAGCCTTTTATGGGCCTTGCTTTGGCCAATCAGCTCGCGCTGCTGCTGGCCGCTGGCCTGGCGGTAGACTTCGGCGCGTTGATGTTCATCTTCGACCCGGTTGTTCAACCGCTCGATGCGTTCGGCGGCGTTGACCGTGGCGGCGGCGAGGCTGGCGAAGGCTTGCAGGGCATCCAGTTCGATCGGTTCGAAGCGCTCCGGATCGAGGGCGTCGAGGGTCAGCAGACCCCATGGACGCTCGTCGATGAACAACGGGCAACCCATGCAGTCGTGGACTTCCAGATGATCATCCAGGCCATCGACCAGACCGTCATAGGGATCAGGCAAGTCGCAGTCGACAGCGAAACGGGTCGGACCGGGGCTGCTGAGCAGCGCTTCGAAACGCGGGTGCTCACTGACCTTGAAGCGCCGACCGAGGGTGTCGGTACTCAAGCCATCGACGGCCAGCGGCACCAGCCATTCGCCATCGAGGCGCAGCAGGGCGGCGGCATCGCACGGGAGCAGGGCGCGCATGGCTTCCAGCAGGCGGCGATAACGCTCGCCCTCGGGCAGTTCGCGGGACAGATCGGCGACCAGGGGCAGCAGGGCGGTGAGCAGGGGTTTTGCAGTCATAGTGACTCCGTGTAGTCGGTATGACTATAAATCAGGCGGTGTCTAAATGACTATCGTGCTGTTAATTTATTGTTTTATAACGATTAATTAGTTGGCATGGAAGCTGATAAGCATAGGGTAATCCGTTAGCAACTCAAGAAGACCAGGAGTTACCTTATGCTGAGCGCTCAAGACCGTGCCATCGTCAAATCCACCGTGCCGCTGCTCGAAAGCGGTGGTGAAGCGCTGATCACGCACTTCTATCGCATGATGCTCTCGGAATACCCGCAAGTTCGCCCGTTGTTCAACCAGGCCCACCAGGCCAGCGGTGACCAGCCGCGAGCCTTGGCCAACGGCGTATTGATGTATGCGCGCCATATCGACCAGCTCGACCAGTTGGGCGACCTGGTGGCCAAGATCATCAACAAGCACGTGGCCCTGCAGATTCTGCCGGAACACTATCCGATTGTCGGTACCTGCCTGCTGCGGGCCATCGCCGAAGTTCTGGGCGAAGAGATCGCCACTCCTGAAGTGATTGCGGCCTGGGGCGCGGCTTACGGGCAACTGGCGGACATCCTGATCGGTGCCGAAGCCAGCGTCTACGACCAAAAAGAACAGGCCCACGGCGGCTGGCGCGGGGCGCGGGAGTTCATCGTGGTGGACAAGGTCGAGGAGAGCGCCGAGATCACGTCGTTCTACTTCGAACCCGCCGACAAAGGCCCGATCCTAGCGGCAGAACCCGGCCAGTACATCGGCATGAAACTGATCCTCGATGGTGAAGAGATCCGTCGTAACTACTCGCTGTCGGCGCTGGCGAACAAAGGCCGGTACCGCATCAGTGTCAAGCGTGAAGCCGGTGGTCGCGCGTCCAACTACCTGCATGACCAGATGCATGTCGGCGCGAGCATCCAGTTGTTCCCGCCATCGGGCGAGTTCACCCTGACCGCCAGCGACAAACCGCTGGTGCTGATCAGTGGCGGCGTCGGCATTACCCCGACCCTGGCGATGCTCGAAGCGGCACTGGAAACCCGGCGGCCGGTGCATTTTATCCACTGCGCGCGCAACGGCAGCGTCCATGCCTTCCGCGACTGGATCGACGGCCTGGCCGAGCGTCACCCGCAACTCAAGCGCTTTTATTGCTATTCCGAGGACGACGGCGTGAGCCCGGCGGCACACAAGGTCGGTTTGTTGAGCCAACAGCAGTTGCATGCATGGCTGCCGGAGCAGCGTGACCTGGATGTTTACTTCCTGGGGCCGAAAGCTTTCATGGCATCCATCAAGCGCCACCTCAAGGCACTGGGCGTGCCGGAGAAGCAAAGCCGCTATGAGTTCTTCGGGCCGGCAGCGGCGCTGGAATAAACAGTACTGGAGACCGAGTCGCCTTCATCGCGAGCAAGCTCGCTCCCACATTTGATCTGTGAACGACACGGGCCAATGTGGGAGCGAGCTTGCTCGCGATGGGCGCACCCCGGTTTCAATTCTTGAAAAAGACTGGAAAGTTAATCCCTTCTTAACCGCCCTGTCGTCTATTCCCCCGAATCCCCCTGACATGCTCCAGACTCTCAAAGGTCCGGGTCAGCGTGTAGACTGGCGGGCAATCGATATTTTGAAGGGAAACGCGATGAGCGAGGAAACCATGCGGTTGGGGCGTGAGCGGCGCTATCTGGTGTTGCTGGGCATCATTTGCCTGGCGCTGATCGGCGGCGCGCTGTACATGCAAATTGTCCTGGGCGAGGCACCTTGCCCGCTGTGCATCCTGCAACGTTACGCGTTGCTGCTGATCGCGATCTTTGCCTTCATCGGTGCCGCCATGCGCACCCGTCGCAGCATCACGGTGTTTGAAACCCTGGTGGTGATCTGCGCGCTGGCCGGCGTCGGCGTTGCCGGGCATCACGTCTATACGCAGTTCTATCCGGCGGTCAGCTGTGGCATCGATGTGCTGCAACCGATTGTCGATGACCTGCCGCTGGCGAAGATCTTCCCGCTGGGCTTCCAGGTCGATGGTTTCTGCTCCACACCGTATCCGCCGATCCTCGGTCTGTCGCTGGCGCAGTGGGCGCTGGTTGCCTTCGTGCTGATCGTGGTGCTGGTGCCACTGCTGACTTCGCGTAACCGCAAAGCGCTGCGCTGAGGTCATCTGCCGCCACGCATTGTCGGACAAGAAAGCCCCGGTCCTCGCAGAGAGGACTGGGGCTTTTTTTGTCTTGCGCAGCGCATTTCAGAGGCCAGGTAAAATGACCGTGATGTGCGACAGCCAAGGGTGCGACACATGTGCGACATGTTGTCACAGAGTCGGTGTCGCAGGGCGTTCGATGAGGCCGGATTGGTGCATGGAAACGTAACGAAATTGGGCTGTTTTGCAGGCTTCCGGTTTTTTCCGTTCCGAGCACAAGCAGGCACTTTTAACACGGTCTGGCGAATAGCCAGAGCCCCCGTCATATCGGGCCTCGGGCACGCTCAAGGGCAGTGAACAGGGACCCGATACTGTCTGAACTGTGGGTGGAAGACCTACTTATTTTGGTGTTTTTGTTGAGAATGAATTTCGATAAGATGCGCCACTTTTGCGAAAACGGTTAATGATTGTTGCCGGTACGGATAAAAATTATTTCGGGATGAGACATGGTTTATAAAACGTTACATATCTACAATCGCCCGCACTGAATTCCCGGCACTGCTCAAATCTTAACCAGGCGTGAGCAGAAACAGGGTGTCGAGAGGTCTGGTGGCTTCATGCGATGCCCAGGTGTCGGAGCCTCCAACTACCCGCACCAAATGGAATTGGTCTGTAACAAGGCCTTTGACCACGAATTCGAATAAGAACTCACTGCAGGCCCGGGATTTGTCGTAAAGCGTCTGACGCGCGACGGGCATGCCCTTATTCAATCCAAGAAAAATGCCAACCCTTGGCAGGGTGAAGTGTTGGCGATCAAAACCCAACTGCATTGCGCAAGCTGCTTTAGAGGTCGTGAGATGAGTAAAAACAGGTACCCCAGACTACTAGGCTTATTGCCGCTGATCGGCACGTTGTTGCTGTCAGGCTGCAACATGACCTTGCTCAATCCCAAGGGCCAGGTCGGTCTGGACGAGCGAAACCTGATCATCACCGCAACGCTGCTGATGCTGTTGGTCGTGGTTCCGGTCATCGTCATGACCTTCCTGTTCGCCTGGAAATACCGCGCGTCCAACACCAACGCCACCTACACCCCGAAATGGAACCACTCCACCAAGATCGAGATCGCGGTGTGGGCCGTTCCAGTGCTGATCATCATTGCCCTGGGTTACGTCACCTACAAGTCGACCCACGCCCTTGACCCGTACAAGCCGCTGGAATCCGACGTGAAGCCGGTGACCATCGAAGTGGTCGCGCTGGACTGGAAGTGGCTGTTCATCTACCCGGAACAAGGCATCGCCACGGTCAACAAGATCGTGTTCCCGGCGCACACCCCGGTCAACTTCAAGATCACTTCCGACGCCGTGATGAACTCGTTCTTCATCCCTGCTCTGGGCGGCCAGATCTACGCGATGGCGGGCATGCAGACCAAGCTGCACCTGATCGCCAACGAGAACGCTGAAATGGACGGTATCTCCGCCAACTACAGCGGCGCTGGTTTCACCGGCATGAAATTCAAAGCGATCGCAACGACTCAGGAAGAATTCGACGCCTGGGTAAGCGAAGTCAAAAAGGCACCTAAACAGCTTGAACAAGCTGAATACGCAGCCCTTTCCAAGCCAAGCCAGAACAACCCAGTCGAGCTCTACTCCTCGGTGACGCCGAACCTGTTCCAGACCATCGTCGACAAGTACGAAGGCATGAAACCGGGTCCTAAGGTGCACCACGAGAAGAAAGAGAAAGAAGTGGCCGCTACGGACATGAACTCGCATTCAGCTGCCGGGGCAGAGGAGTAAACGATGTTTGGTAAATTAAGTTGGGAAGCGATCCCGTTCCACGAGCCGATTGTCATGGTGACCATCTCCATGATCGCGCTCGGTGGTCTGGCGTTGTTCGCTGCAATCACCTACTTCAAGAAGTGGACCTACCTGTGGACCGAGTGGCTGACGTCGGTCGACCACAAGAAAATCGGCGTGATGTACATCATCGTCGCCATGGTCATGCTGCTGCGCGGCTTTGCCGACGCCATCATGATGCGTACCCAGTTGGCCATGGCCACCGAGGGTTCGCCTGGCTACCTGCCACCTGAACACTATGACCAGATCTTCACCGCTCACGGTGTGATCATGATCATCTTCATGGCGATGCCATTCTTCACCGGCCTGATGAACCTTGCAGTGCCGCTGCAGATCGGCGCGCGTGACGTTGCGTTCCCGTTCCTGAACTCCCTGAGCTTCTGGCTGCTGGTTTCCGGCGTGGTACTGATCAACCTGTCCCTGGGCGTCGGCGAATTCGCCAAGACCGGCTGGGTTGCCTATCCGCCGTTGTCGGGCCTGCAATACAGCCCTGGCGTGGGGATGGACTACTACATCTGGGCGCTACAGCTATCGGGTCTGGGTACGACACTGACGGGGGTCAACTTCCTGGCCACCGTGCTGAAAATGCGTACCCCTGGCATGAAGCTGATGGACATGCCGATCTTCACCTGGACCTGCACCTGGGCCAACGTCCTGATCGTGGCTTCGTTCCCGATCCTGACCGCTACCCTGGCGCTGCTGACGCTTGACCGTTACATGGATTTCCACATTTTCACCAATGAACTTGGTGGCAATCCGATGATGTACGTGAACCTGTTCTGGGCCTGGGGTCACCCTGAGGTGTACATCCTGATCCTGCCAGCGTTCGGTATCTTCTCCGAAGTCATCTCGACCTTCACCGGCAAGAAACTGTTCGGCCACCACTCGATGATCTACGCATCGGGCGCAATCTCGATCCTGGGCTTCATGGTTTGGCTGCACCACTTCTTCACCATGGGTTCGGGTGCCAGCGTCAACGCCTTCTTCGGTCTGGCGACGATGCTGATTTCCATCCCGACGGGTGTGAAGCTGTTCAACTGGCTGTTCACCATCTACCAGGGCCGTCTGCGCTTCACCAGCCAGGTGCTGTGGACTCTGGGCTTCATGGTGACCTTCGCCATCGGCGGCATGACCGGCGTACTGCTGGCCATCCCGGGTGCCGACTTCGTTCTGCACAACAGCCTGTTCGTGATCGCGCACTTCCACAACGTGATCATCGGCGGTGCGGTATTCGGTTACATCGCCGGTTTCGGCTTCTACTTCCCTAAAGCGTTCGGCTTCAAGCTGCACGAAGGCTGGGGCAAGGCTGCATTCTGGTTCTGGATCTCGGGCTTCTTCGTCGCGTTCATGCCGCTCTATGCACTGGGCTTCATGGGCATGACCCGTCGTCTGAACGCCACCACCAACCCTGAGTGGGTGCCGTACCTGTACGTCGCCATGTTCGGTGCGGTGATGATCGCCGTGGGTATCGCTTGCCAGCTGATCCAGCTGTACGTCAGCGTGCGTGACCGCAACAAGCCGGAAAACATGTGCGAACACGGCGACCCGTGGAATGCACACACCCTGGAATGGTCGACCTCGTCGCCACCTCCGTTCTACAACTTCGCCGTGCTGCCAAAAGCCGACGTTGTCGACCCGTTCACCGAAGCCAAGGAAAACGGCACCGCGTACAAGGTTGCGGCCAAGTACGAGCCGATCCACATGCCAAACAACACCGCTACCGGTGTGGTGATGGGCGCGCTGCTGACCGTGTTCGGTTTCGCGATGATCTGGCACATCTGGTGGCTGGCGATCGCGAGCCTGGCTGGCACCGTGATCTACTTCGCGATCCACGCGGCCCGTGATGATCAAGGCTATATGGTGCCGGTCGACGTGATCGAGCGCATCGAAGCCGAGCAGCACAAGCGTCTGGTTGCGGCAGGGAAAATCCCGGCCACCGCCACCCGTGTTGAAACCTCGTTGGAACAGGCTTAAACCATGTCGAACTTAGTGACCAATGCTGGACACACCCATGTCGATGGACATGGGCATGATGACCATCACCACGACTCGGGCGAGATGACCGTATACGGCTTCTGGCTCTACCTGATGACCGACTGCATTCTGTTTGCATCGATCTTCGCGGCGTACGCGGTACTGGTTAACAACGTAGCGGGTGGCCCGTCGGGCCACGACATCTTCGAACTGCCATACGTACTGGGCGAAACCGCTCTGCTGCTGTTCAGTTCGATCACCTACGGCTTCGCCATGCTGGCGTTCTTCCGTGGCAACAAGAAGCAGGTCCTGGGCTGGCTGGCCATGACCTTCCTGTTCGGTGCCGGCTTCATCGGCATGGAGATCAACGAGTTCCACATGCTGATCTCCGAAGGCTACGGTCCGAACCGCAGCGGCTTCCTGTCCGGGTTCTTCACCCTGGTCGGCACCCACGGTCTGCACGTGACCAGCGGTCTGATCTGGATGGCGATCATGATGTACCAGGTGCAGAAAAAAGGCCTGACGGCGACCAACAAGACCCGTCTGAGCTGCCTGAGCCTGTTCTGGCACTTCCTGGACGTAGTGTGGATCTGCGTATTCACCGTTGTTTATCTGATGGGGACTATGTAAATGGCTAACGCATCACATTCCCACGGCCACGACGACGCCGGTCACGGCAGCGTCAAGTCCTACGCCA
The DNA here is from genome assembly GCF_059492225.1 of Pseudomonas sp. Pseusp10. Classification (NCBI taxonomy): domain Bacteria; kingdom Pseudomonadati; phylum Pseudomonadota; class Gammaproteobacteria; order Pseudomonadales; family Pseudomonadaceae; genus Pseudomonas; species Pseudomonas sp. Pseusp10. Next base: position 1,610,372 of record NZ_CP168528.1, read on the forward strand.
TCGGCTTCATCCTGTCGGTGATCCTGACCCTGATTCCATTCGGTCTGGTGATGTACCCGACGCTGCCGAAGTCGATCACCCTGATGATCGTCGTCGCGTTCGCAGTCATCCAGGTGCTGGTGCACCTGGTGTACTTCCTCCACCTGGACCGTTCGGCCGCGCAGCGTAACAACGTGATTGCGTTTGTCTTCGCCGCGATCGTGATTGTCCTGCTGGTTGGCTTGTCGCTGTGGATCATGTTCAGCATCCACACGTTCATGATGGCGAAGTGAGGTAAATCCGCATGTCCCTCAAGCACTTTATCCAAATCACCAAACCGGGGATCATTTTCGGTAACGTGCTTTCTGTGGCAGGCGGATTTTTCCTGGCCTCCAAAGGGCATGTCGATCTGGCCATCTTCCTGGCCGCCATGATCGGCACGTCCCTGGTGGTTGCCTCCGGTTGCGTGTTCAACAACTGCATCGACCGCGACATCGACCTGAAGATGGAACGCACCAAGAACCGGGTGCTGGTCCAGGGCTTGATCTCCCTGAAACTGGCCCTGATCTATGCGACCGTCCTGGGTGTCGCCGGCGTTGCCCTGTTGTACAAGGTGGCCAACCCGTTGGCCGCGCTGTTCGCGGTAATCGGCTTCGTCATCTACGTCGGCTTTTACAGCCTGTACCTCAAGCGCAAGTCGGTTCACGGCACGCTGGTGGGCAGTCTGTCGGGCGCCATGCCACCGGTGATTGGCTACGTCGCAGTAAGCAACACCTTCGACATGGCCGCGCTGACCCTGCTGGTGATGTTCAGCCTGTGGCAGATGCCGCATTCCTACGCCATCGCGATCTTCCGCTTCAACGATTACCTGGCCGCATCGATTCCGGTGCTGCCAGTGAAGCGCGGCATCCAGGTGGCCAAGAAGCACATCCTGATCTACATCCTTGCCTTCCTCGTGGCGACCTTGATGCTGACCTTCAGCGGCTATGCCGGCATGAGCTACCTCGCCGTCGCCGCGGCCATGGGCATGTACTGGCTGTACATGGCCTGGACCGGCTACAAGGCAGTGGATGACACGGTCTGGGCACGCAAGCTGTTCGTGTTCTCGATCTTCACCATTACCGCGTTGAGCGTGATGATGTCCCTGGACTTCAAAGTGCCGACGGAGTTGCTGCTGACGTACGCGCCTTAAGCGTCGGATGCTGAATTGAAAAGCCCCGCCTTCGAGAGAAGAGCGGGGCTTTTTGTTGGGTACTTTCTTGTGGACCGAGTTGCTGCCATCGCGAGCAGGCTCGCTCCCACATTGGACTAGCGTTATCGCTGGTATCGAGCGCGACGCTGAGACCTGTGGGAGCGAGCTTGCTCGCGATGGCCGCGCCGCAGTGTTTCAGGAATTTCGCGAGGATAATTCGCTGCTTTGTGTCTGTAGGAATTTTGTCTTTTTTGGGTGGCGAATCTTCTGAATGAAAAAGTTATTCATCAGTCGACCATTGCCGTTCATTCGACGTGCAGATATTTTGCCTGCGGCGAAATTCAGGGAGCGAGCCGGTGCAGGATTTTCAACGGTCTTTGGTTTTTTCAATTGTCCTGTCGATATCGTTCGGACCCATTGCGTTGATCATATTGAGGCAGTCCATCTTGCATGGGCGATTAAGCGCGATTCCCTGCGCATTGGGTGCAGCACTGGCAGATGCACTGTATTCGGCTGTCGCGCTAGCGGGTATAGCGCTCGTTAAGACATTTGTACTAAAACATCTGGATCTGTTGACGATCGCCTCGATCGTCTATCTCTTCTATCTCGGTGTAAGGGTCTCTGCATACTCAGATCCAGATATGAACCACTCGCGCCAGTCAGGTTTTCTCTCAGTATTTGCCTTAACACTGACCAACCCCCTGACCATCGTCGCAATCACTTCTTTTGTCATCGCTAATCATTCGGACGGGGTGGCAGTTAACGTACCGCTATCCCTGACGGGTTTCTTTATCGGTAGTTTTGCCTGCCAGATGCTGTATGTCCTGGGAGGAGGCGTTGTTGGAAGAGCGTTGCGTGGAAGGAAGAATATTCGCGTATTGAATTGGCTTAGTGGTTTTTGTCTGATCGTTTTCTCGTTATGGAAACTACAAGAATTTTTGAGGGCAAAAGAATTTATGTGAGTGGGCTGAGCGCTTAGCCTTGGCTGATTCAAATTGCTTGCAACAAAACGGCTGCCTCGTTCGGCCCTGAAGTTACAACAATCGTCAGCTTGTAAGCCCCGCCCTTCGAGAGAAGGGTGGGGCTTTTTCATTCACGTGCGGTTGTTACACGGTGCATCGAGCACCTTCACCACGTCATCGATGATTGCCTTGCTCATATCCTGCAAATAGTGCGAGGCCCAGGCGTGCCGGTCGGAGTCGCGAACCATGGCGGCGTCTGAGGCGAGCAGTTTGGCGACGTGGAGCAGGTCGGAGGCGTGGTAGAGGGCTTCGATGACCGGGACTCCGGCGTTGATGCGGAACAGTGGTTCGTTGGCGTGGTAGGAGAAGGGGGTGAGGCCGATGGTTTTGAGGTCCTGGGGATTGGTCATTGGGCTTCACCTCTTGTTGGTTGGGAGGTGGAGGGGCATGACTGGTGTAGCAGACGGATCAATAACGTTCATTTGTAACTCCTGCATAAGTGAAGCTGTCCCGTTCGTTCTCAGGCGAATGGGTGGCAGCTGTGCGCAGGCTGAGAAACCGGAGATGCAGGACCCGGCAGACCCTAAGGTCTCCCACACACAGCCGCCATGACACGAAATTTCAGGCGTAAAAAACGCCAATAATCGTGGGGCGCAGCTGCGGGGCATCTTACCCGGGTTCTCAGGCCCGGTCGCTGAATTGGCAGCGACGGGGGGCGAAGTTAGCCGGCAAGGATGAGGTCGGCAATCGTAGCGATCTGCTGGCCGGGGGATGGCCGGGACACTACAACCCCCTGTGGGAGCGGGCTTGCCCGCGAAGGCGGTGTGTCAGGCAACATTGATGCTGGATGTGACGGCCTCTTCGCGAGCAAGCCCGCTCCCACATTGGACTAGCGTCGGCCCCCTGTGGGAGCGAGCTTGCTCGCGATGGCGGACTGACAGGCAACATCAATGTTGAATGTGATGGCCTCTTCGCGGGCAAGCCCGCTCCCACAGGATTGAGAGCAGTCGGTTACTTAAGTGGTTTATCGAGCAAACGGAAAAACCGCTCGCGCACCTGCAAGCTGTCACTGTGCGCCACGTTGAAGCGCAGGAACTGACTGGCATTCGGCCCTTTGCTCAACAAAGTGCCCGGCGCCAATACCATGTTGTTCTCCAGCCCTTGGCGAGCCAGGTTCTCGGCATGCAATCCATCCGGCAACCGCGCCCAGATAAACACGCCTTCGCCGGGTAGCGACGATAGCGAACACCCGGCCTCCGCCAGCCAAGTGGCCACTCGGCTGTTGGATTCATACAACCGGTCCACCGTGCGCCGCGCATGCTTGGCATAGCTGCCGTCGCTGAGCATGGTGCAGGTGATCTGCTCCGCCAGTTCCGACGTCACCCCGCCGCAGGCCATTTTCAGGGCGACCATGCGTGCCGCCAATTGCGGTGACAGTACGGTGTAGCTGACACGGCTGTTGGCGGTCAGGGTCTTGGAGAAACCGGAGACATAACTCACGTTGTCCAGCCCGCTGGCGGCCAGGCGCGGGGTGCGGCGTTGCTGGATGTCGCAGTACAAATCGTCTTCGACAATGTGGAAGCCATGGCGGTGGCTCAGCTCCAGCAAGCGGTAGACCTGGGCCGGGGTGAACGAGTGGCCGGTGGGGTTATGCAGCGTGCTGTTGGTCATGTACAGCACGGGTTTGTGGGCGATCAGCAGTTGCTCGAACGCGTCGAGGTCCATGCCGTCGCAATCCCGGGCGATGGTGATGACTTTGGCCCCGTGCAGCGCCAGGTTGGCGTGCATGTTGAAATAGCAGGGGTCGTCGAGCAGCACGGTGTCGCCGGGTTTGACCAGCAGGCGCATCAGCAGGTCGATGGCCTGCATGGTGTTGGCGGTGGTGATGATCTGGTCCACCGGCGCTTCGATGCCGAAAGTCGCCAGTTTGACCCGCAAAGCCTGGCGTAGCGGCAGATAACCACCGGCCACGCCGTACTCGCCCATGCGCAAGGACGTCGCTCGCAGGGTACTGCGCACGGCTTTCTGCAACTCTTCGGCGGGCAGCCAGGAGGTCGGCAGGAAACCGCAGCCGGGGCGCAGCGCGCCGTTGTCCAGCAGCAGTGCGCGGCGCACCACGCTGAGGGTGTCCTGGGGTTGCAGGTCCGGGCCGGTACCGCTTTGCAGCGCGGCGCTGGAGCGATGCACATAATGCCCGGAGCCTTGGCGTGACACCACCAGACCCTTGGCACGCAAGCGGTCCAGGGCATCGACCACGGTGGATTTGCCCACGTTCATCAAGTCGGAGAGTTCACGAATCGGCGGCAGTTTGGCGCCGTGGGGCAGGCCACCCGTGCTGATCGCCTGGGTCAGCTGATCGACGATCTGCTGCACCAGCGGCGCGCCGGGCTGGAATTCAATGGCGGCTATGACTGCACGTTGAACCTGCATTTTACTGGTCTCTCCGGCAGTAAAGTTCGTTGGATTCTATACGAACTTGCTCTGATCAGGATAAGCCTCTGTCTCTACCATGCCCTTACAGACTTTTCTGATGGTCGACCTTTGCCGGGCGGCAATCGCGTGGTTCATGAGGTGTTGCATGGGTGTCGAAACAACTGTCGCGGTCGCCAAACCGGTCATCAACCTGCGTTTGTTCACGATCCGGATCATCACCGCTGTCTCGCTGTTCGCGGTGCTGGGCAAGGCCAACGTCTGGCTCGATACGGCCACCAACAGCATTCTGGCCCTCGGATATCGCGCCTTGTTGCTGCTGTTGCCCCTGACTTTACTGGTGCTTGGCCGTCGCTCCCTGAGCGTCACGCTGCTGTGTGCCGGCCTTGGCCTGGTGCTGTTGGCGCTGACCAGCCATCAAGGCATGGTGATGTTTGCTGCCGCGCTGTTTGCCTATGGCATTGCCATTGCCGGTTACCTGATCAAGAGCGAAGCGGCCCAGACCAAGGAGGGTGCAGCCTACAACCGCGTGGCCATGAACATGGGCAGCCTGGTGGCCGGTTTGATCCTGCTGTCGCCACTGCTCACGCCAACCATGTTTTTCCTCGGTGCGGCGGCGTTCGTGTTGCTGTGCCTGCCGATTGCCCTCGGTGCGACTTTCACCAGCGAGCCAGTGATAGCCCGTCCGGCCAGTCAGGCCGGCAGCAACTGGGGCAACAAACTGCCCTGGGTGATTGCCGGGATCATCATGGGCATCAAGCTGTTCGGAGTGTTCTCGATCCTGCCGCAAGCGATCCTGCTCAAGACCGGCGAGCTGCCGGCCTGGTACGGCTTGATGCTGATCCTCAACAGCGCCGTGGTGGTGTTTGCCCAGGTGCCGGTGATGAAGCTGATCGAGCGCACCGGGCGCTTCAAGGTCGTGGCGGTGATCGGGATCATCGTCGGCGGCTTTGCCGTGCTGTCTTCGCCCGCCGCGTTCCACGTCGAAACCCTCGCCGGGGCGTTGATCTGGGTGGCGCTGCTGTCCATCGCCGAATGCGCCTTCAGCTACCTCGATTACTTCTCGGTCAAGCAGAACAACATGTTCGTCAAGGAAGTGTCCCTGGGTGTCGGGGCCGGGTTGACGGTGTTGATCATGCGGGTGGTGCCTGCGCCCTACAACGCGCTGGTGCTGGCCGTTATCGGTGCCGGAGGGATCCTGGCCTGGTACTGGCTCAACCGTAAATCCAATGCGTCGTTGCATGACTGAGTCATCGCCGTTGCGGTTTTCACTTTGCAGGTCGGGGGCATTAATGAATACGACTTCATGCGTGGTAGTGGTCGGGTACAACGGCAATCGGGTTCACGATATCCAGAAACTGCGCGAGCTGTGCAAGTCGCTCTACAACGCCAGGCTCATCCTGCTGGTCGAGAAAATTCAGCCCCATGACGACCAGGTGGCCGATCACGTCTGCAGCACTTCGCTGGCCGAGAAAGACGTGGCGGCGTCCCTTGAACTGGTGGTGGGGTGCCTGAATGCCGACAACTGGAAACTGATCGGCGTACTGCCGTTCTCCGATCGCGGCGTGCTGCTTGGTGCAGCGCTGGCCAGCCACTTCGGCCTGCCGGGCATTACCCCGGACGAAGCGCGGGCGGGCCTGGACAAACAGATCTTTCGCCGGCTCGAAGCGGCGGCCAGCACCTCCCCTGAAGAATACCGACCGGTGTTTTCCGCGCGAGTCGAAAGCCTGCCGGAACTGCGCCAGCGCGTTGTCGAACTGGGCGGCAAGGCTTTCATCAAACCGGCCTGCGAAGGCGCCAGCCGGGGCTGTCGCGTCATCCATCACCCTTCGGAATGCGATGACGCCTGGCTCGCCCTGAAGCCTTATCGCGAAGGCGGCATCGTCCTTGAAGAGCTGGTGCAGAACGCCCGCGAATACAGCTGGGACTACGTGGCCGGCAGCACCTGGGTGACTGAAAAAACCACCACCGAAGGCGCCTACCGCGCGGAGATCCAGCAAGTCGTACCGGCACCGCTTCCGGCACAGGTACAGGCGCGTTTGATGGCAGCCGGTCGGCATATGTCCGGATTGGTGTCCAGAAACAATGGTGCATGGCACAACGAAGTGTTCCTGCGCAGCGACAACCTGACCTCCGCCGTGGAAACCAACATGCGTCCCGGCGGCATGCACATCTGGGACCTGGCCAAACGAGCCTTCGTCAATTTCGATCCGTGGGAACGCTGGGTGCGCTGGGCAGTGGAAGGCCGGACCGAACAGCATGAGCCAGTGGCTCGCGGCTACTGCGGCATTCGCCTGCTCAGGGCACCGACCGGCGGGATCCTGCGTGCCACGCCTGACATCGGGGTCCTGGCCCGCGCACTGCGTATCGACCTGGTGGAAGGGCAGTACGCCAAACGTATCGGCGACTCGGTCAGCGCGCTGGTCAAAGACAATTTCTCATTCATCGGCCACATCGTGTTGTTCAACGAGCACTACGGGCAACTGAGCAACGACCTGTTGCGTCTGGCCGAGTCGATTGAGTCACGCATCGAGGTGACTTGCCTGGCACCGGCCACCCGCGCCGTGTGCTGAGCCCGCAAGCACCAGGTTTTTGCATTACTGATTAAGAGGGTTCGATCAATGATCCAGCACATGACCTGCGATGAACGCTTCATCGCCCTGGCCAAAGAGTTTGGTTATGACATCTACGGCGAAAACACCGCCGGCGGGCATTACGCGCCGCTGATCCGTCATCACGATGAGCTGTACATCAGCGGCCTGGTGCCGCGCATGAACGGCAAGATTCACTACCCCGGCCGGGTCGGGCTGGACCTCAGCATGGCCGATGCGCAAGCGGCGGCCAGCATCAGCGCGATGCGCGGCCTGGCGCTGATCGTCGATGCCATTGGTTCGCTGGACAAAATCAAGTCATTGATCCGGGTAACGGTCTATGTGAAGTCCACGGCGGACTTTGTCGATTTGAGCGAAGTGGCCAACGGCGCTTCGGATGTGTTCAGCCATGTGCTGGGCGATGCCGGTAAACATACACGCACCACGATAGGTGTGTATCAGTTACCCAAGAATGCCGCGATTGAAGTGGACATGATCGCCGCCTTGCGCCCATCGGTTTTATAAAATATTCCCCCGGCTTTACAGCGCTGAACCGTTAACTTAAGGTTCAGCGCTAAAGTATGGGGAATAAAAAGAAAGGACGTGCGAATGGATAACTTTCAAGGTGCGTTTTTTTCATATAAGGATTTTCGCCAGAGTCTGCATCATCGACCGCCAGGCCCCAAGGTGTGGAAAGGCACCGAACTGGCGGGTTTGCGTCAAACCCTTGAAACCAGTGACGTTGATATTGTCGCGTTGGCCCACGACAAGAGCATTGAGGGCTGTGAAGTGACACCTGGGATGGCGATCGCCATGCAATGGCTGAATCCAGGTGTGACGCTCAACGGCCATGCCCATTCCTGGTGGCATCTGTTCGTCATCCAGTGCGGCAGCGGCGTACTGACCCTCGGCGATGCCGATGAGGTCAACGTCAGCAGCGGCGACGTGCTGCTGGTGCCGGCCTGGACCAGGCATGGCTTCGTCAACACCAGCAAACACGAGCCTCTGGCGATGCTGAACATGAGCAACATGCCGCAAATGGCACTGCTCTCGAACTTTGCCGACAGCCATGGCCTGATCACCACCCAGCCGTAATTTCCCACCGCATCTGCCCAGGGAGCCAACCTTCGTTGGCTCCCTTTTTTGTTTTACAGGCCTGCCCCCCGTATCCCCTTTTGCAGCGGTTTTGGCGGCGTGTCTGCCGGTAAATAACAACTTTCTGTATCGATTGAAACGAACAAATTCTGTATCTATTCAGCCTTCATTCAACTAACTACGATCACTTCAAATGCACGTTAATCCCTGCAGTTGGTGAATGGAGTGTTCTATGGAAAACAGGAAGCTAAAACTGTACATCGGTGCTGATTATGTCAGTGCTTTTGCAATGTCGGCTTTTGTGGCGCTCAAGGAAAAGCAACTTTCATTTGAACTGGTTACGGTTGATCTGAAAGCTCGCGACAACTATCTGGCGAGTTATCGTGATCTTTCGCTGACATGCAAAGTTCCAACGTTGGTTCACGAAGGTTTTGCCTTGTCGGAATCGTCGGCGATTGCCGAATACCTCGATGAACTCTCCCCGGGGCATAAAAAACTTTATCCGCAGGACTTCCAGCAGCGCGCCCGTGCCCGTCAATTGCAGGCCTGGTTGCGCAGTGACTTGCTGGTGGTACGCAAGGAGCGCCCGTTTGACCTGGTGTATTTCGGCAAGAAAAACACCGCGCTGTCCGACGAGGCCCACGCCGCCGTCGAGCGCTTGTTCTTCGTCGCCGACCATTTGCTGGAAGAGGGCGCCGAGCATCTGTTCGGTGACTGGAGCATTGCCGACACCGACCTGGCAATCATGCTCAACCGACTGGTTGCCAACGGCGATCCGGTGCCTGCCCGGCTCGAAGCCTATGTGCGTCGCCAGTGGGACCGTGACAGCGTCCGGGCGTGGATGGACATAGAGCGCAAAGCGCCGGCCATCGCGTAACAACTCTCAGGGCAATCACCAGGAGCGCGGTCATGCAAGGACTGTCGGAGCACGAACGCTACAAACCCTATAACTCACGCACCATCCGCGACACACCTTACTGGCACAAGCTGACGCCGGCGTTGCAGGAGGCCATGACCGTCGTGGCCCGGGTCATGCCATTTCGTACCAATGAATACGTGCTGGGCACGCTGATCGACTGGAACAACATTCCGGACGATCCGGTTTTCCGCATGACCTTTCCCCACAAGGACATGTTGCTGGCGGAGGAATATGCCTCGCTCAAACACTTGATCGAGCAGGATGACAGCGCGGCGATCAAGCGTCGGATCGAGGCGATCTGGCTGCGCATGAATCCTCATCCGGCCGGGCAGTTGACCCACAACGTTGCCACCCTCAACGGAAAAGTCCTGTCGGGCATCCAGCACAAGTACCGCGAAACCGTGCTGTTTTTCCCCGGCGCCGGTCAGACCTGTCACGCGTACTGCACCTTCTGTTTCCGCTGGGCGCAGTTCATCGGCGAAGAAGAGCTCAAGTTCAATGCCCGTGAGTCCCGGGAGCTGGTGAGTTACCTGAGGGTGCACAGCGAAGTGACGGACGTGCTGATTACCGGCGGCGACCCGATGATCATGAACACCCGCTCGCTGGCCGGTTACATCGAGCCGCTGCTGGATTTGCCACACCTGAAGAGCATCCGCATCGGCACCAAATCAGTGGCGTACTGGCCGCAGCGTTTTGTCAGCGACAAGGATGCGCCTGAGTTGCTGGAGCTGTTCCGGCGCATCGTCGCGGCGGGAAAAAACCTGTCGATCATGGGGCATTACAACCACCCGGTGGAGATCCGCCAGGCCATCGCCCGTCAGGCCATCGAGCGCATCCGCTCGACGGGGGCGACGCTGCGCATGCAGGCGCCGGTGATCCGCCACATCAACGAAAACCCCGCCGATTGGGCCGAGCTGTGGACCGAAGGCGTGCGGCTCGGGGCCGTGCCTTATTACATGTTCGTCGAGCGTGACACCGGCCCCAGCCATTACTTCGCGATGCCGCTGGCCCGGGCCTTCGAGATCTTCCAGGCGGCGTACCGCACGGTGTCCGGGCTGGCGCGCACAGTGCGCGGGCCGTCCATGAGCACCTTCTACGGCAAGGTGTTGATCAACGGCATCGAGACTGTCGCCGGGGAAAAGGTCTTCGTCTTGCAGTTCCTCCAGGCGCGCAATCCGTTATGGGTGTTGCGCACGTTCTATGCGCGCTTTGATCCGCAAGTGACCTGGTTCGACGACTTGCAGCCGGCATTCGGTGAGCGTTCGTTTTTCTTTCAGAGCGAACCCGCAGCGGTGCCCGAATTGATACCCGTGTTGCTGGAAACGGCGTAGGAAAAATCATGAGCAATGGGGAGATATGGACATGAGCAGTATCCCGTTTGATCAACGCCAGGGCGTTATCTGGCTCGACGGCGAGTTCGTCGAGTGGTCCCGGGCGCAGTTGCATGTGTTGACCCATGGCCTGCATTACGCGAGCACCGTGTATGAAGGCGAACGGGTCTACAACGGCAGGATTTTCAAGCTGCGCGAGCACAGTGAGCGGCTGTATCGCTCGGCGCAAATGATGGACTTTGCCATCCCCTATGAGCTGGCTGAACTGGAAGCGGCGAGCCATGAACTGCTGCAACGCAACCAGGTCGTCGAGGGTTATCTGCGCCCGGTGGCCTGGCGTGGCAGTGACATGATTTCCACCTCGGCGCGTTTCAACCGTGTACATGTGGCCGTCGCTTGCTGGCAGTGGCCGAGCTATTTCGACCCGGCGGCGCGGATGGCCGGCATCCGCTTGAAAACCGCGAGCTGGCGCCGCCCGCCACCGAGCAGCAGCCCGTTCGAAGCCAAGGCATCCGGGCATTACCAGATCGCCACGCTGAGCAAGCACGATGCCGAGAACACGGGTTACCACGATGCGCTGATGCTCGACTGGCGCGGCCATGTCGCCGAAGCCACCAGCGCCAATGTGTTCTTCGTCAAAGGCCGGACGCTGCACACGCCGCTGCCGGATTGTTTTCTCAACGGCATCACGCGGCAGACCGTGATCGAGTTGGCCAAAGCGCTGGACTATCAGGTCGTCGAACGCACGATTTTGCCTACGGAGCTTGGCGATTTCGACGAGTGTTTTCTCACCGGCACCGCCGCCGAAATCACCCCGGTGCAGAGCATCGATGAGCAGCGCTATCGGCCGGGCGACGCCTGCCGCGACTTCATTGCCGCTTACACCTCAACCGTAAACGCCTGATCACCTGCCAGGAATCTCACCATGTCAGATCAAGGGATTGTTGCGTCTCAACCTTACATTTCGCTCGGCCATCGTCATGAAGAACTGTCGACGTTGGGCTGGACGGTGCTGACTCCGGACGAATTTGCCGATGATGTCGTAGGCACCTTGCAAGAGTTCGGTCCGATCATTCCGCAGTTCAACGGCCAGATGGCTTTTCCCATTACCCGCAAACCGGGTTACGAAGACTTGCCGTACTCCCAGAGCATGAACGGCATCGGCCCGCACACCGAGGCGCCGGTGTACGGGCCGCCGCCGCGCTACCTGGCGTTGCATTGCCATAAACAGGCGACCTGTGGCGGCGGGCATACCGGCCTGGTGGACGGTTATGAGTTTCTCCGCGTCCTCGAACGCAGCGAGCCGCAGCTGCGCGAATGGCTCGATGACACGCCGGTAGAGTTTGTCGCCACCGCCAAACCGGGCGAACCGGGACAACGGCGGGTCAAGGAGTACATCCTCACGCCTACGGAGGACGGGGATATTTTCCGCTTCAGCTACAACCAGTTTCACTACGGCGATGTGAATCCGTCCAAGGAGGCGTTGCAGCAATCCCTTGTCGTCAACAGCACCTCGCCACTGGCCAGATTTGCCGTGCTCGGCGAAGCGTACTTCGTCGAGCACAACATTCCGGTGCTGATTCCCGACGGATGCCTGCTGATTTGGGATAACTGGCGAATGATCCACGCGCGCAGTCGTTACACTGACCCGGCGCGCCACCTGACCCGCTATTGGCTGGCCTGATTTTTCCGTCGCCCTTCATTCTTTTGGCGTACCCCCTGGCGGGTACGCGCCTTACAGGTATCGCGTCATGCAAACAGCAATCGAGATCGCCCAGGTCGATCATCAACTGATCGTGCGGCTCAACCAGGCCTGGACCAAGCGCGCCTCCGTTTGTGCGCCGGACAGGGCCCAGATCATTGAAGCGTTCGACCCGCTGCGCCCGGATTACCCGGAGTGCATGGTGCCGTTTTTCCATCACCCGAAATTCCAGGCCTTGAGTGACGAGCTCAAGAGCAGCGTGGTGACCTGGGGCTGGATCGGCTACAACCTGCGCACCGTCACCGCCGAGGAACATGTGGTCAACCCGGCACTCAGCGTCATCGCCAATCAGTATCTGGGCAAGGACGACTGGCATTTTCGCGAGGCCATGCAACAGACCCTGATCGACGAGCACTACCACACGCTGATGCACCTGCGCGCCATCGAACGGACCAGACTGGAGCGGGCACTGGATCAGGATCTGGACTTGCCGCCGTCCGTCACTTACCTGCGCCTGAAGGCCTTGCATGCAGAGCTGCCCGAGCAATGGCAGCGGGATCTGGCGGCGATCACTTTTGCGGTGGTGGCTGAGATCAGCGTCAACGCCTATCTGGACCTGCTGGCAGACGACCAGACCATCCAGCCGCAGAACCGTCGGGTGGCCGAGCTGCACAACCGTGACGAATATGCCCACAGCAAGGTGCTGGCCGAAGTGGCGAAGGTCATGTACGCGAACATGCAGCCGACCCAGCGGGAGTTTTTCGCTCGCAACCTGTCGGTGGCGCTGAGTGCTTTTATCGCTCAGGACTACTCGATGTGGGAGGCGATTCTGACGCAACTCGGGGTCGAGGATGCGGCGCTGATCATTGCCGACACCCGCGAGAGCAACAAGAACGCGACCATCATGCGCGACTACAGCGGCCTGCATAAGCTGGCACAGGAGCTGGGCATCAGCGACCAGATCGATTTCGACTTCCGTCCGACCCTCAAAACCACGGCGGCCGCCTGAGCCCGGAGGTGTCTATGTCCGTTCCTGTGTACGAAGTGTTCGCCATCCGCGTCGGCGCCAACGCCCAGCGCACCGCCCGGGAGAACTTTCTCTACGACGCCTGCTGCGGTGATCCAAATGCGCCGATGCCACTGGATTACTACTTCTGGGTTATCCGCAACGAGCAACAGGTGATCGTGGTCGACACCTGTTTCCAACCGGCCACGGCGGACCGGCGCAATCGTCAGATGTACCGCCTGCCGGAAGAATCCCTGCGGCAACTGGACATCGATCCGGCGCAGGTCGAGCACCTGATCCTTACCCATTTGCATTGGGATCATGCCGGCAACCTCGGGCTGTTCCCGAAGGCGACCGTGCATTTGCAGGAAGCAGAACTGCGTTTTTGCACCGGGCCGAAAATGTCCCATCGCACGGTGAACAAAACCTACGAGGTCGAGGACGTGATGTCGGCGCTGCCGCCGCTGTTCGAAGGGCGGATGCGCTTGCACGGTGGAATCGTCGAGGTGGTTCCCGGCGTGACCCTGCACCCGGTGGGCGGGCATACGCCCGGCAGTCAGGTGGTGCGGGTGGCGACCGGGCGCGGCTGGATTGTGCTGGCCTCGGATGCCGCGCACCTGTGGGTCAACATTCGTGAGCGCAGCCCGTTTCCGATCCTCGATGACCTGGCGCAAACCCTCGAAGCCTTCACCGAGATCGACCGCCTGGCCGATGGCGACGACCACGTCATCCCCGGTCACGACCCGCTGATCGCCGAGCGTTTCCCGCACTGGAATGATGACCCGCATATCATCTGCCTGCATCAACCCCCGATCTGAACCCCACCCTAAAAACCTGTGGGATCGGGCTTGCTCGCGAAGGCGTCAGCACATTCAACATTGACGTGACTGACACAGCGCTTTCGCGAGCAAGCCCGCTCCCACAGTTGATTGTTGTCGTTCATCGATTTTGTATTTGCCGAAGGTCCCCCTGTGGGAGCGGGCTTGCTCGCGAAGGCGTCAGCACATTCAACATTGATGTGTCTGACACAGCGCTTTCGCGAGCAAGCCCGCTCCCACAGAGGGTAGTGTTAGCCCTGAGCTTTCAGGATTTGGCCCAACGTCTGCAAAGCCTCATCAATCCGCGGCGAATACGGCGTGCCGCAGCCAATGCGCACAAAGTGATCGAAACGCTCGGTGTTGGAAAAGATATCCCCAGGGGAAATCTGGATGCCGACTTTCAGCGCCTCGTGAAAAAACGCCATGGATGAATGCCGGCGGGGCAACTCCACCCATAACAGCGTGCCGCCTTGCGGATGGGTCACACTGGTGCCGATGGGGAAATAACGGGTGATCGCCGCGCTCATCTGCGCGCGTTGTACGGTCAGGGTTTTGCGCAAACGCCGCAGGTAACGTTCATAAGACGGTGTGCGCATGAATTCGCTGACCGCCAATTGCGATAACGCTTCGCACCCCCGGGACTGCGTATGCTTGAGCATCTCCACACGGTCGTGCCATTTGCCGGCGCTGATCCAGCCCAGGCGCATGCCCGGTGCCAGGGTTTTGTTCAGCGAGGCGCAATAGATCACGTTGTCGGTGCGGTCCCAGTGTTTGAGCGTGGACAGCGGCTGCTCGGTGTCCACCAGGTCGCCGTAGGTGTCGTCCTCGATCAGCACGGTGTTGTGCTCGGCGCACAGTTTCACCAGCCGTGCCTTGTTGGCGTCGGGCATGATGCTGCCCAGCGGGTTTTGCAGGTTGGGGATGACGATCAATGCCTTGACCCGTTCCGGGCCTTGCAGCAGCAGTTCCAGGGCCGCCAGATTGAGCCCGGTGTGGGCCGAGGCCGGGACTTCCAGCACCCGCAGGCTCAGGCTTTCGAGAATTTGCAGCAGACCGTAGAACGTCGGCGACTCCACGGCCACGGTGTCGCCGGGGCAGGTGACCGCACGCAAGGCCAGATTGATCGCTTCGGTGGCGCCGTTGGTGATCACAATCCGTTCGGGGGCCAGGTGGGTCTTGCTGGCCAGTGCCCGCCGGGCCAGGATGTTGCGCAATGCGCTGTTGCCGCTGGTCGAGCCAGCGGTACCGAGCAGGCGGGCGTCGTAGCGTAGGGATTTGACCATGTTGTCCTGCAAGGTCTTCAGCGGATAAAGCTCCGGCGCGCAGTAGGCGCTGGCGAAGTTGACCTTGATCGTCGCCCGCTGACTGGCCTTGAGCACCGTTGAGACTTGTTCATGAATGCCGACATAGGCACTGGTATCCAGCGCTGGCACCGAGGCAGCCGGGGCGGGCTTGGGCAGGGTGTCGGGCTGGCGAATGTAGTTGCCGGAGCGTGGCCGGGCCTCCAGCACGCCATAGTCTTCCAGCTCCCGGCACACCTGCACGGCGGTTGACAGGCTGACGGCGTGTTTTTCCATCATCAAGCGGATCGAGGGCAAGCGTTCACCGGTTTTCAAGGTGCCGCTGCGGATAGCGTCCAGGTAGTGGTTGGCCAGCTGGCGATACAAGGGGGTCGTGTTCATGATGACCTCGGCAGTTGCACCACCGAGGTCTGGGCTGGAAAGTGAGTTGACGCTCCCCGCAGGCGGACCCGTGGTGCTCATGGGTGAAGGGAAGTGGTGTTCTGCGTCGATACTGGAAGAGTAATCGCGGTTTTGCCCGAATCACGGGCAATAAAAAGCCCCGCACGGATGGCGGGGCTCTTGAGTCAGTCGCTGAGGACCTTGTGGCGAGGGGGCTTGCCTGTGGCGAGGGGGCTTGCCCCCGTTGGGTGGCGCAGCCACCCCAATCAAGCTATTTGAGTCTTTCAGGAAAGCCGCATTCACCGAGTTTACGACGGCTTCGCCGCCGAACGGGGGCAAGCCCCCTCGCCACAGACAAGCTCGCTAGCCACAACATCAGGTATTACTGCGCGGCGATGCTGTACCCATCGAACGCCGTCTGCTGCTGCAGGGCGGTGATGATGTTCTTGCGGTTGACCGCTTGCTCGGCGCCGCTGTTGTCCAGGAAGGTTTCGCTTTCCAGTTCCGCCTCATCGCCTTCACCCACGAAGGTGAAACCGAGGAATTCCAGGGCTTCACGGTCGACGTTCAGGCGCGAGCGCGGCGTGCGCAGCGGCAGGGTGACGCTGATGCCATCCTTGCTGATGGTGAACACTTCGATTTCTTTCTTGGCCTTGGCGGCCTTGCTCTTGCCACCGCTCGGGTTGCTGATGGCCTGGTGCGTCTGGTTCAGCACCTTCAGGGCCAGGCCGTAGACGATTTCCTGGAACGCCGGGTCGTCCTTGAAGCTGGAGAGGATGCGGC
The DNA here is from genome assembly GCF_059492225.1 of Pseudomonas sp. Pseusp10. Classification (NCBI taxonomy): domain Bacteria; kingdom Pseudomonadati; phylum Pseudomonadota; class Gammaproteobacteria; order Pseudomonadales; family Pseudomonadaceae; genus Pseudomonas; species Pseudomonas sp. Pseusp10. The sequence continues at coordinate 1,626,862 of NZ_CP168528.1, forward strand.
TGATCGGGAACTTGCTGCTCAGGTCTTCGAGCGCGGCGATGTCCGCTGCTTCGGCGTCCTTGAGCTGCTTGAGCTGACCCATCAGCTCGTAGGCCTTGTCGTCATCGAAGCTATCGTGGGCCTGGCGGATCGCGGCGCGCAGTTCGCGGATCTGGTCGCTTTCGCGGGTGGACTGGAAAGCGTCCAGGACCATCTCGCTGATGGTTTTCGCCTGGGGCACGTGCTGTGAAAGATTGATGGAGTTTTCGTATTCCGCTTTGGACGACAAGGTGACTACGGATTCAGCGGTATTGGAATCGGACATTGAAATTTCACTACTTCTTTGAACTTGAATAGGGGCGAGAAAGCCCGGGGGCTTTTTCAGGCCGACTAATCTATTGGACCGGGGCGGTGTTGTCACGGATCAACAGGCGGCTGGTCATGTTTTTCGCCCCCCTCCCTTGTAGGAGCGAGCTTGCTCGCGATTGACGTTAACGATAACGCGTTCATTCTGGGTGAACGCGGTGCCCTTGAGACCATCGCGAGCAGGCTCGCTCCTACAGGGATTGCGGCTTCTGCGCGCGCTTGTCCGCCAGATGCTGAACCACCAACCGGCCGATCAATACCAGCAAGGTCAAGCTGATCAGCAACACCGAAATCGCCGCGACGCTTGGGTCGACGTTATCGCGCAAGCCGCTCCAGATGCGCTTGGGCAGGGTGTCGACGTTGACGCTGGTGATGAACAGCGTGACCGCCACTTCTTCCCAGGACAGGGCGAAACCCAACAGCGCGGTGGAGGCCAGACCCAGTTTCAGGTTCGGCAGGATCACCATGAACGTGGTCTGCATCAGGCTGGCGCCAAGGTTGCGCGAGGCCAGTTCGATGCGCCGGTCGATCTGGCTGAGGGCCACCAGCATGGTCACCACGCCGTACGGCACCACCATGATCACGTGGGCGATCACCACGCCGGTCAGGGTGTCGTAGCCCATGCCCGGCGCGAAGCGACCGAGCTTGGTCTCCATGAAGTACAGCACCAGTGCGGAAATCACCGGCGGGATCGCCATTGGCAACAGCACCAGGCCCATCAGGGCCGTGGCCCATTTGGAGCGCATGTACCAGATACCGAGGCTGAAACTGGCGGCCAGCAAGGTGGCGATGACGCTGGTGGCCAAGGCGATGGTCAGGCTCTGGCTGATGGCGTGGAACCAGTCCGGGTTGCTCACCAGCGCTTCGTAGTGGCGCAGCGACCAGTTGCCTTCGGGCATCGACAGGAAGCGTTTGCTGGTGAACGACACCGGAATGACCGTCAGCAGCGGGAACAGCATGAAGGCCATGGCGACCACGGCCAGCAACCGGGTACTCAGGCTTGTGCGATGGGTATTCATAATGATCTCAGCCTACCAGTCGGTTCACGCGGGTCATTTTCAACAGCACCCAGATCAGCGCGCTGACCAGGGCCAGCAACACCACGCTCAGTGCCGCCCCCAGGCCCCAGTTGCTGGTCTGGAACATTTGCAGGAACACGTACTCGGCGATCATCACCGTTTGCCCGCCACCCAACAGCACCGGGGTGATGAAGAAACCCAGGCAGAACACGAAGACCATGATGAACGCGCCCAGAATGCCCGGCAGGGTCTGCGGCAGCAGCACTTGCCAGAAGGTGCGCAAGGCACCGGCACCCAGGCCGCGCGAGGCCATGAGCACACGTTGGTCGAGTTGACGCATGGTCGACAGCAGCGGGAACACCGCGTACGGGATCATCACGTGGAGCATGCCGATGACCACGCCGATTTCATTGCGGCTCAGTTGCAGCGGCTGATCGATCAGGCCCATGTCTATCAAACCGTTATTGAGCACACCGTTGCTGCGCAGGGCGATCAACCAGCCAAAGGCCCGTACCAGCACCGAAATCCAGAACGGGATGAAGATGCAGATCTCCACCACCCGCTGCCAGAACGGCGGGCTGAACACCCAGCAGTAGGCCAGCAGATAACCGATCACCAAGGCCAGGCCACTGACGGTCAGGCACAGGCGCAAGGTGCGCCAGAGCATTTCGTGGATCGCCGGGTCCGTGGCGATGCGCTGGTACTGCTCGATGCCCGGAGTGGGCAGTGAGAAGCTCCAGCCGACCACGCCGAGAAACGGCAGCACGTAGAAGACCAACAGCAACACCGGCAGCGGGAACAGCAGCATGCTGCGCTCCAGGCCCGGCGAACTGAAGCGGGGCTTGGGGGTGGTCAGGGTTGAGGTCAGGGTCGTAGTCATGGTCAATGGCTCACTTGGACAACCGCGTCAGATACTCTTCCAGGGCTTTGGAGTAGTTGTCGGCGTACCACTGGGCATTGAGAGCGATCTGTTTTTTCAGGTTGTCTTCGGACGCGCAGTTGCCTTCCAGTTGCTTGGCCGACATCAGTTTTTCCGTGGCGCTGTTCGACGGGCCGTTGCCCAGCAATTCAAACAGCTTGAGCTGGCCTTCGGGTTGCAACGCTTGCTGGATGAACTGCATGGTAGGTTGAGTGCCGCCCGGGTTGCCGTTCAGCACGGCCCAGCTGCTGGAATTGATGAAGCCGTTGTCGAAGCTCCAGCGCACGCGGTTGTCGGTGTCTTCGCTGAGCAGCTTGGCGCGGGTGTGCCAGATCGCGCCCACCGACACTTCACCGTCGACCATCAATTGCTGACTCTCGGCACCCGAGCTCCAGAACGACAGGACGTGAGGCTTGATCTCGTCGATCTTCTTCATCGCCCTCGGCACGTCCAGCGGGTACAGCTGATCGGCCGGAACTCCGTCGGCCAGCAACGCCGCCTCGAGCATGCCGTTCATCCACTTGTACAACGTGCGCTTGCCGGGGAATTTCTTCACGTCCCAGAAATCGGCCCAGGTCTTCGGCCCGTTGTCGCCGAATTTTGCGCTGTCCCAGGCCATGACATAGCTGAACTGGTAGCTGGCGATGCCGAAATCGGAGGAGAGCGCCGGGGCCACTTGATCGCGCTTGATCACGTTGTAGTCCAGCGGCTGCAGGATCTTTTCCCGGCCCAGCACGATGGCGCTGTAGCTCTCGACGTCGACCACGTCCCAGCTTGGTTGACCGCTGGCCAGTTGCGAGCGGATTGCGCCTTCGGTCGGGCCGGCGCCGTCGATGCGCACCTGGATGCCGGTGTTCTTGGTGAAGGTGTCGGTCCACGCCGAACGGAACGCGTTGAGAGCATCGCCACCCCAGTTGACCACCACCAGCGGCTTGTCCGCCGACCAGCTGATGCCGCTGCGCAGCGCCAATGGCACCGCGGCCAGCAGGCCCATGGCCTGGATGAAGGTGCGACGGTTGATCTGACCGTCGCGGGCCTTTTCGATAAGCACTTCGATGCAGTCTTGTTGGTGATCCTGGCGCATGGGCAAGTCCTCAGTTGGCGGGTGTCTGCGTGGACACCGGCCTTTTTGTTGTCATTGGAAGAGAGCTTTGTGACGCAGCTTTTTTGGGGTCAGGCCTGTAGCAGAAAGCTTTGCTGCACCGGCCAGCTCAGCCACACCGGTGCACCGCTGGCCATCGACGCGCCTGGGTGATTGCCGGGGACGGACAGGTTGATCGGCAACGTATCGCCGCCGACCTTGAGTGCCAGATGGGTACTGGAGCCTTGATAGACCTTGTCGGTGAGTTGTGCGGGCATCACGTTGTAGCCGTCCCGGGTCGGGCACTCGCTGTGCAGTTCCATGTGCTCGGGGCGCACGGCCAGTACGATCGGCGCCTGGCTCAGTGCGTTCGGCGCCTGGGCATGCAATACGCTGGTGCCGCAGCGGCCGCTGGCGGTCTGGCCGTTGCGGGTCAGGTTATCCAGCGCGAACAGGTTCATCTTGCCCAGGAACTCGGCAACGAAACGACTCTCGGGGCGGTTGTAGATGTTTTCCGGGGTGTCGACCTGAGTCAGCTTGCCGTGGTTGAAGATCGCGATGCGCGAGGACAGCGCCAACGCTTCGTTCTGGTCGTGGGTGACGAACACGAAACTGGTGCCGACCTGACGGTGGATGCGTTGCAGCTCGGTTTGCAGCTGTTCGCGCAGGTTCTTGTCCAGCGCCGACAGCGGCTCGTCGAGCAACAGCAGTTCCGGCTCGAACACCAGCGCCCGGGCAATCGCCACGCGCTGCTGCTGACCACCGGACATCTCGGCGGGTTTCTTGTGCATGTGCGCACCGAGGCCGACCACTTCAAGGATGTGCTTGACCCGGCGGTTGCGTTCTTCGGCCGCGACTTTACGGATGCGCAGCGGGTAGGCGACGTTGTCGGCCACGCTCATGTGCGGGAACAGCGCATAACCCTGGAACACCATGCCGTAGTTCCGCTTCTCGGCGGAGCGCTTGATGATGTCGACGCCTTGTTCCATCAACTTGCCCGAGGTCGGGCTGAGGAAACCGGCCAGTATCATCAGCAAGGTGGTCTTGCCCGAGCCGGACGGACCCAGCAGGGTAAGAAATTCGCCTTGGCGAACGTCGAGATCGACGTTATCCAGCGCCGCGAAACGGCCGTAATACTGGCTGATACCTTGAGCGCTAAGCTGAATCGCTGAACGGCTGGACACTATGGAGTTCCTCTTTTTATTGCCCATAAGACGTACGAGGACGGATGCGAATCCGAAATGGGCTTTGGGCTTATTATTGTTAAAAATATCGCTACATCAATGGAATTATTTTGCTCGTATTGGTTAGTTTTATTGAACAAATAAGCTGTGTATTTCGCCTCGGCCAGAGGCCCCGAAATAGAGCTTCTACCCTGTGGGAGCGAGCTTGCTCGCGATAGCGATGTATCAGGCGACATCAATGGTGACTGTGGTGGCCTCATCGCGAGCAAGCTCGCTCCCACAGGGGAATGTGATGTGCTTTTACAGGGTGTCCTGCCAGGTCTGGTGGGACGATTGCAGCTGTGTCTTGACCCAGTTGCTGAAGGCCTGGACCACCGCGCGATCGGCTTTTTGTGGGTCGGCGACCAGGTAATAGCCACGGTGCAGGTCGATGCTGATGTCGAACGGACGTACCAGCAAACCCTTGGACAAGGCATCGCCGCTGATCAGGTTGTCGCCGATGGCGATGCCCTGGCCGGCTATGCAGGCGGATTGCGCGCAGTGGGCGTCGGAGAACAGGATGCCGCTCGTCGCGTTGACCCCTGAAGCACCGGCAGCGGTCAGCCACACGCGCCAGTCCGAATAGTCGGTCATGTGCAGCAGCGGGTAGGCACTGAGTTCCTGCGGGTTTTTCAGCCCGCTCAATGCGTTGATCAGGCGCGGGCTGCACACCGGGAAAAAGCGCAGCGCCACAATCTCTTCAACGACCATTTCCGGCCAGTCGCCGATGCCGTAGGCAATGAACAGATCGGTGGCGGGGTTGTTGGTGTCGTCCGGTGTCCGCGGCGAGATCAGCTGCAATTGCACTTGCGGGTACTGCCGCAAGAAGGCGCCGATGTGGTGGCACAGCCAATAGGTGGCGAACCCCGGCGCGCAACTGACACACAGCCGTCCGGAAATCTCCTGGTCATCGACCAACTGCCCGGCGTCCAGCAGGTTCAACAGAATCCCGTGCACTTCCCGCGCATAGCGTTCGCCCTGATACGTCAGGCCGATGCCCCGGCCAATGCGCTCGGTCAGGGCGAAACCGACACATTCCTCAAGCTTGCTGATCTGGTGGCTGATGGCGCTGCGGGTCAGGTTCAGTTCACGGGCTGCGATCGACACGCTGCCTGTGCGGGCAACCGCATCCAGCGCGCGAAGGGCTGTCATCGAAGGAAAACGCATAAATCATCCCGTTATTGTTTTGAGTGGCTCATATGGTGACGTAAATCGAACAGTCAGGCCAAAAAAAATCGATTGTTGTATCGGTTGATTCAACAATACTAGCCCCATTCGTCGTTGGGCCACCGTGGCCCTTGATCCAGGAGGTGCTGCATGCCCCGTTGTGCCCAGGCGCTCGTTCAGTTGCTGGAAGGCTATGGCGTTGAAACTGTCTTCGGCATTCCCGGCGTGCACACGGTCGAGTTGTATCGCGGCTTGCACGGCAGTCGCCTGAAGCACATCAGCCCGCGCCACGAGCAGGGCGCCGGGTTCATGGCCGACGGTTATGCCCGGGCCAGCGGCAAGCCCGGGGTGTGCTTCATCATCAGCGGTCCAGGCATGACCAACATCATCACCTCCATGGGCCAGGCCTATGCGGATTCGGTGCCGATGCTGGTGATCTCCACCTGCAACCGTCGCGAACACCTGCGCCTGGGCCATGGTCACCTGCATGAGCTGCCGGATCAGCGCGCGCTGGTTGCCGGGGTCTGCGCTTTCAGCCATACGTTGCAGCACCCGGCGCAATTGCCGGAAGTACTGGCGCGGGCGTTTGCCTTGTTTGGCTGTACGCGGCCGCGGCCGGTGCACATCGAGATTCCGCTGGATGTGCTGGAAATGTCCGCCGAAGGTCTGGACCTGCGCCCGCGTCCGTTACCGGCAGCGCCTGCCCCGGCGCCGGAAGCCATTGATGCTGCGGTGGCCCTGATCGGCAACGCGAAGCGTCCATTGATCCTCGCCGGTGGCGGCGTGCGCCGGGCCGCTGAAGTCCTGGCCGCGCTCGCCGAACGTCTTCAGGCCCCCGTGGCGTTGACCACCAACGCCCGTGGTTTGCTGGCTCCCGAACATCCTTTGCTGCTCGACGGTGTGCAGTCGTCGGCCCATGGTCGCGAACTGTTCGCCGAGGCCGACGTGGTGTTGGCCGTCGGCACCGAACTGGGTGAAACCGACTATGACTTTTTTGGCCTCGGTCCACTGGCGTTCAAGGTGCCGCTGATTCGTCTGGACATCGACCCGATGCAAGTGCTCGGTGTGCAGACAGCTACAGTCGGATTGCTCGGTGATGCCGGACAGGGCTTGCGTTCGCTGCTGGCGCGACTGCCACAACGTCAGGCTGTTGCCGGTTGGGCGGGCGAGCGGGTGAGCCGGGTCAACGCCATCGAACGGGCTGGCTGGAACGCGCAGCAGAGCCGCATGCAAGCCTTGCTCGATACGCTCCGTGATCACTTGCCGCAGCCATTGATCGTCGGCGATTCGACGCAACCGGTGTACCAGGGGGCCCTCGGCTACCGTGCGCCAACCCCTAATAGCTGGTTCAACGCCGGCAGCGGCTACGGCACTCTCGGCTACGGTTTGCCCGCCGCCATCGGTGCCAAGCTGGCCCGACCGCTGCGCCCGGTGGTGGCGTTAGTCGGCGATGGCGGCTTGCAGTTTTCCAGCGCCGAACTGATCGCCGCCAAAGAGGCCGGCGCCGGCGTGATCCTGCTGCTGTGGAACAACAGCAGCTACGGCGAAATCCGCGACTACATGAATGCCAAGGCGGTGCCGTTGCTGGGGGTGGACATCCTCACGCCGGACTTCGCTGCGCTGGCGCAGAGCTGTCACGTCGCCCATCACCGGGTGAGCCATCTGCACGGCTTGCGCGAGCTGCTCGGGCAACTCGGCAATCGCCATGAACCGGTGATGATCGAGGTCGACGCCACAACGTTTCTGGCTGACTAAAACAACAACAATTTTTTCAGGTCGCCGACACGCACAACGCCCGGCGGACCTTTCAATCTCCCTGAACTCAAAGGTGGCTTACATGGCTGAGTCCGATAACTTTTCCTCTACCCATTCCGTGCAGGGGACCTACGCCGACCTGATCCTCGCCAACGGGCGTATCTACACCCAGGACCCGGCCAACCCGTGGGCCGAGGCCGTGGCCATCCGCGACGGTAAGTTGATCGCAGTCGCCAGCCTCGGCCAGATCGAGATGTTCAAGGGCCCGAACACCCGCGTGCATGACCTGCAAGGCGCGTTCTGCATGCCCGGCCTGCACGACATGCACACGCACCCCGACCTCGCGCTGGCACCGCGCTACGCCGATGACCTCGACGTCGGCATCGAAGACCCGACCCCGGAACAGCTGCGCGAAAGCATCCTCGCCTATGCCGACAGCCATCCCGGCGACGGCTGGATCTATGGCCAATACTGGGTGCGCTACACCTTCCGCGAGGCGGGTTTGACGCCGGGTCGCGAATGGCTCGACAGCGTGATGCCGGACCGTCCGGTGGCGCTGCTCGACCGTATGTGGGGCACCATGATGGTCAACTCCAAGGCCCTGGAACTGGCCGGCATCGACCGTCACACGGCCGACCCGCGCAACGGTTATTTCGAGCGTGACGAGCTGAGCGGCGAACCCACCGGCCTGATGATTGACGGCGCCTACGCGATGATCCACGCGGCCATGCCACCGACGCCGGTCAGCGTGTTGCGCCGCGCCTATCGCGATGGCGTGCATTTCCAGAGCTCGCGTGGCGTTACGGCGAGCAAATACGTGCACGTCTGCGAACAGCGTTTGCAGGCCCTCAAGGAACTGGACGACAGCGGCGAACTGACGGTGCGCATCGAAGCGGCGATCAGTTGGCAGGACGACATCTTCCCGGTGCGTCGCCGCTGGGAGCTGCTGGCCGGTGAACGTCACTACTACCGCAGCGCGCGCCTGAGCGCCAACGCGGTGAAGTTCCATTTCGACGGCACGGTCGAGCCGAAGTCTTCGTACCTGCTGACCCCGTGGCCGCAGGAATCGAGCTGGCGCGGCAAGCTCAACCTGACCCCGGAACACATCACCGACATGGTGGTGGACATGGACCGCAAGGGCATCCGCGTGATCGCCCACTGCACCGGTGACGGCGCCTCCGACGTGTTCCTCGATGCCGTGGCCGAGGCCCGTCGTCGCAACGGTTTCAGCGGTGTCCGCCACCAGTGCGCCCACAGCACCTTGCTGCACCCCGGCAACCTGCCGCGCTTCAAGGAACTGAATGTCATCGCCGAATTTTCCCCGGCCGCCTGGTACCCGACGCCGTTCGCCAGCGGCGCGCGTTCCGGCTATGGTCAGGAGCGCCTCAAGCGTATCTACGATTTCAAAGGCGTGCTCGCCGCCGGTGGCACTGCGGTGATGGGCACCGACTGGCCGGTGGCGTCCATCGACCCGTGGCTGGCGCTGGAAACCATGATCACCCGGCAGAACCCGTGGAACGACGATCCGGCCTGCTTCGGTGACCCGATCAGCCTCGAACAGGCGCTGACCGTGATCACCAGCAACGGCGCCGTGGCCATGGGCCTGGAGCACAGCACCGGGAGCCTGCAAGTGGGCAAGTCGGCGGACCTGATCGTCATCGACCGCGACCTGTTCGCTGCACCGGCACGCAACTACATCCACAAGACCCAGGTGCTGCTGACCTTCGTTGAAGGGCAACTGGTTTACGACCGCCATTCAACGTTGGAAGCAGTCGGCCTCAAAGCCGTCTGGCAGGGCGAACCACCGGTGCTGGAGGGCAAGGCAGAATGACTTCTCCACGTATCGCCGTGACCGTGGTGTCGGGTTTTCTCGGCGCCGGTAAAACCACACTACTCAACCGTATGGTGCGCCGTGCCGAAGGCAGTCGGCTGGCGGTGATCGTCAACGATTTCGGCGAGCTGAACATCGATGCGGCCATCGTTTCCGAAGTCACCGACGCGGTGTACAGCCTGCAAAACGGCTGCATCTGCTGCACCGTGCAGGAAGACCTGCTGGCGCAGCTTGGCAGCCTGGCGCAGTTGCAGCCAAGGCTGGAGCGCATCGTCATCGAGTGCAGCGGTGTGTCCGACCCGCAGCGCATCGTGCAAACCCTGGCCTACCCGCAACTGCGCAGCCAGATGCAACTGGACATGGTCATCACGGTGGTCGACGCCACCCGTCATCTGCAACTCGATGGTGAGTACGCACGCCTGGCTAGGGCGCAGGTGGCGGCTGCCGACTTGTTGCTGTTGAACAAGACTGACCTGGTCGATGAATCACAGCTGCAAACGCTGCGCGATGCATTGGGCGCCAGGACTCGCGTGCATGAAAGTGTGCAAGCCGAGTTGCCCGATGCGTTGTGGCTGGATACCGATCTGGACCTTGAGCCTCGGGCACAGAAACCGCTGACCCGGGTGTCCGCTGGCGATCATGGCGAGATGTTCAGCAGCTGGTTGTGGCAGAGCAACGCGGCCCTCTATGTTGAGTGCTTGCGTGGCTGGTTGAGGGCGCTGCCCAGTGATGTATTCCGGGTCAAAGGCCTGGTGCTGCTGACGCCGGGCAGCACGGCGCACTGGCTGCAACATGTCGGCACGCGCAGTCAGTTTCTGCCGGCACTGGATGACGCCCGGGCCAACTCAACACGCCTGGTGTTCATCGCTCGCCGGGGCTTCGATGGCTGGGATGCCCTGGGGCAAGGGCTGGAAGATTGCACTGTGAAAGACTGCACCGTGAAAGAGAGCACCGTAAAAGAGAGCACCGTGGCATGACATTGACAGAGCAACGTCTGCGTGAAGAACTGGCGGCCTGCTACCGCTTGATTGCGCACTTTCGCATGACCGATTTGATCTTCACCCACATCTCGGTGCGCATTCCGGGGCCGGAGCATCATTTTCTGATCAACCCTTATGGGCTGATGTTCGACGAGATCACCGCGTCCAGTCTGGTCAAGATCGATCTCGATGGCCACGCTGTGGAGCCGTCGCCGTACCCGGTGAACCCGGCCGGTTTCGTGATTCACAGCGCCATCCACGGTGCCCGTGACGATGCGCAATGTGTGCTGCACACCCACACCAAATCCGGGTGCGCGGTGGCGGCGTTGAAGTGTGGGTTGTTGCCGGTCAATCAGATTTCCATGGAGTTCTACGGTTGTGTCGCTTATCACGATTACGAAGGTGTAGCGCTGGACTTGAGTGAGCAACAACGGCTGGTGGCGGACATGGGTGACAAGCCGGTGATGATGCTGCGCAACCATGGTTTGCTGACGGTGGGCGAGACGGTAGGGCAGGCGTTCATGCGTATGTACTACCTGGAAAAGGCCTGTGAGATTCAGTTGGCGGCGCAAGCTGCCGGTGAGCTGGTGCTGCCGTCGGCCGAGATTTGCGCGCACACCGAGCGGCAGTTCAATGATCCGGGGCGGCCGCTGGAAGAAGGCGAGTTGAGTGATCCGGATGCCATGCAACTGGCGTGGGCGGCGTTGTTGCGAATGCTGGATCGAGTGGCGCCGGGGTATCGGGACTGATCTGAATCTCGGGTTGTTTGTGCCTGCCTCATCGCGAGCAAGCTCGCTCCCACAGGGTTAGTGGGTGTACGCAAAATCTGTGAACACCCGAAAACCCTGTGGGAGCGAGCTTGCTCGCGATGCAGGCGCCGCGGTCTCTCAGGCCTGCCGCGGTGTATTGAGGTTCATCGACCGCACCGCCAACGCCGACGCTGTCTCTTCATCAATCGGCAACGAAAAACGAAAGGTTGCACCCCGCCCCGGCACATCGATCAACTGAATCTCGCGCCCATGCAATTGCAGGATGCGATGCACGATCCGCAGCCCCAACCCGCCGTCACGCCGTGCGCCGCCGATATTGAACGGGCGCTGAAACAAACCTTCGCGCAGTTCCGGGGCGATGCCGGGGCCGGTATCACTGACCGTGACTTCGATGTACGACCCTTGCGGGCGCAGGCCAAGTTCGACCTCGCCACCCGGCGGGGTATGGCGCAGGGCATTGTCGAACAGGTTGGTCAGCACCCGCTCGATCAACCCGAGATCCGCGCAGGCGGCCGAGACGTTCGGCGCGAACGTGGCCTTCAGTTCGACTTTGCGCGCCTCGGCGGTGAGTTCGAATTTCTGGAAGATGTCCTGGGCCAGGTCGGTCAGGGAAAAGCGTTCCAGCACCGGTTGCACGAAGCCGTGCTCCAGCCGCACCAGTTCCAGCAGCGACTGCGCCAGACCGCCCACCTTGCGGCTCTGGTCCAGCGCGATACCGAGATAGCGACGGCGGTCGGCCGGGGACAGCGTGGCGTCCTTGAGCGACAGGGTTTCCAGATAACCGTGCAACGAGGCCAGCGGCGTGCGCAAGTCGTGGGAGATGTTCGCCACCAGCTCGCGGCGCTCCTGATCCTGACGGGTCAACGAACGCCATTGCTCGCCCAGGCGTGCCTGCATCTGCCGGAACGCCGCATCGAGCACGGCGATTTCATCGTGGCTGGCGGCTTTTTCCACTGCGACGGGCGGGGCTGGCATGACCGGAACGCCATCGATGTCGAACTGGCTGACGGTTTCGGTCAGGCGGCGCAACGGTCGGGTGATCAGGGCAAACGCGGTGAGGCCGGCAATCAGGCACAGCAGCGCCACCAAGCCGATGGACAGCAGCGCTGTGTTGAGCGCCGCACTGGTCGCGCCGCGTTCGGCCAGGCGGTCGTGGTCCTCGCCGAGCAATACCACGTAGAGGTAACCGGCCGGTTTGCCATCGACCTTCAGCGGCGCAGCGCTGAACACCTTGCGTGCATCGACGCTGCGCGGGTCGTCGCCGAGAATCGGCAGGGCGTCGCCCCGCAGCAGGCGCTGGATCGGGGCCAGGTCGATCCGTTCGCGACGGATGCGGCCCTCGGGCGCGGCGCTGCCGACAATCTTGCCCGCGGTGTCGAGCAGATACACCTCGACGCTCGGGTTGACCTGCATCAGTTTGCTGAACAGATCGCGCACGGCATTGGGCATCAGGCCCTGGGTGTCCATCAGCACCGTGTCACGGGCAATGTGCTGCGCCAGGTCCCGGGACAAGCCTTGCACCACTTCCTGCTCATGCATCTGGTTGGAGCGCACCTGCAACCACGCCGAGGTGCCGCAGCACACCAGCAGCAGCACGGCGAACACCAGGGACAGGCGTTGCGTCAGGGTCAGCCTCATGGCTGCGGCTCCTCACCGGTGGCGAATTTGTAGCCGCGGCCCCACACCGTGAGGATGCGCACCGGTTGCGCCGGATCGGCCTCGATCTTGGCGCGCAGGCGGTTGATGTGGGTGTTGACCGTGTGCTCGTAGCCTTCGTGACTGTAGCCCCACACGGCGTTGAGCAGGTCCATGCGCGAAAACACCTTGCCGGGCTGGCGGGCGAAGAAATACAGCAAGTCGAACTCCCGGGGCGTGAGATCGAGGCGACGGCCGTCGAGGGACACTTCGCGGGTAATCGGATCGATGGCCAGGCCGTCGGTGAGCAGGCTGCCGGCGTCCATCTTCAGGTTGCGCGCCATGGCATCCACCCGGCGCAGCAGCGCCTTGACCCGGGCCACCAGTTCGAGCATGGAAAAGGGTTTGGCCAGATAGTCGTCGGCACCCAGTTCGAGGCCGAGGATCCGGTGCACTTCGCTGGAGCGCGCGCTGGTGATGATGATCGGCGTGTAGCGGGCCATGGCCCGGGCGCGGCGGCAGATTTCCAGGCCGTCGACACCGGGCAGCATCAGGTCGAGGACCAGTGCGTCCCAGTTGCCCTGTTGCAGCAGGCGCATGCCTTCATCGCCATCGGCGCTGTGCACCACCTCGAACTGCTCATCGCGAAGATGCAGGCAGATCAGGTCGGCGATATGCATATCGTCCTCGACCACGAGGACGCGTTTGGTCTGTTCCATCCAGCTCAATCCTTCGGTGCAATGGGCGCATGCCATTCGGCTTATGTTCAAAAAACCTGTGGGAGCGGGCTTGCTCGCGAAAGCGTCAGGTCAGCCAGTATCACCATCGACTGACACTCCGTCTTCGCGAGCAAGTCGGATCGCCGCACCGCCGCTCCCACAGGAATAGCAGTGTTCAATGTTGGCGTTATTCATTGTGCGGGTTTTTCAGCGCCCGAGTTATCACGAATTGTTTAACTTCCCGTGAGGATTTGGCGATCACCCAAAGCCTAGGCTGTGTTCCATGAAACACCCCTGGATTTTTGGAGGCGAGCATGTTTTCACGACGGCAATTTCTTGTAGCGAGCGGCGGGCTGGGGGTGGCAGCCATGGCGATTGGTCTGTTGCCGAAGTTTTCCACAGGCACGGCATTGATCAGCGAGGCCAGTGCGGCCGAGGAGTTCGAAGTGACCCACAGCGACAGCGAATGGCACAGAATCCTGAGCGACGAGCAGTACGACATCCTTCGCGAAGAAGGCACCGAACGGGCCTACAGCAGCCCGCTGAACAACGAGCACCGTGACGGCACGTTCGTGTGTGCCGGTTGCGACCTGCCGCTGTTTTCTTCGGCAACCAAGTTCGACAGCCGCACCGGCTGGCCGAGTTTCTGGGCACCACTGGACAAGGCCGTGGCCACCCGTCAGGACCGTGCGTTCGGCATGGTCCGCGAGGAAGTTCACTGCCGGCGCTGCGGCGGGCATTTGGGCCATGTCTTCGATGACGGTCCGAAACCCACCGGCCTGCGTTACTGCATGAACGGCCTGGCGATGAAATTCGTGCCGAAGACGGTGTGATTCCCTTCCACTCACTTTTTGCAGGTAATCGCCATGTGGCTGCTGGTCCTCGCTTATCTCGGTGGTGTGCTGACGATTGTCAGCCCGTGCATTCTGCCGGTGTTGCCGTTTGTCTTCGCCCGCACCGGGCAACCCTTCGTCAAAAGCGGATTGCCGCTGCTGGTGGGGATGGCACTGACGTTCGCGCTGGTTGCCACATTGGCCGCAGTGGGTGGTGGCTGGGTGGTGCAGCTCAATCAGTACGGGCGCTGGCTGGCGTTGGTGTTCGTTGCGTTGTTCGGTCTGACGTTGTTGCTGCCGCAACTGGCCGAGCGCCTGACCCGGCCGCTGGTGGCGGCGGGCGGTCGTTTATCGGAAGCGGCGGGCGCCGATGCGCGGCCACGTCCCGGTGCTTCGTTCCTGATCGGCGTGGCCACCGGCCTACTGTGGGCGCCCTGCGCCGGGCCGATCCTGGGTTTGCTGCTGACCGGCGCGGCGCTGCAAGGGGCGAGCATTCAAACCACCTTTTTGCTGCTGGCGTACGCCGCGGGTGCCGCCACTTCCCTCGCGCTGGCGTTGCTGTTGGGCGGAAAAGTCTTCATCGCGATGAAACGTTCGATTGGCGCGGGTGAATGGGTGCGTCGCGGTCTCGGCGCGGCGATGCTGGCCGGTGTGGCGGCGATTGCCCTGGGGCTGGACACGGGGGTTCTGGCGCGGTTTTCCACGGCGTCCACCGGCGGTATTGAACAAGCGCTGGTGGAGAAACTGAGCGGCAAGTCGCCGCGTAACAGCGTGGCGCTGATGGCGCAAAACCCGGTCGCCGAAGGCGCGATGCCCGTGGCCGAGAAAACCTCGGGCAGCTTGCCGGTCGAAGGCAACCTGCCGCCTCTGGATGGCGCCGTGCAATGGCTCAACTCGCCGCCCCTCGATGCCCAGGCCTTGAAAGGCAAGGTCGTGCTGGTGGATTTCTGGACCTACTCCTGCATCAACTGCCTGCGCTCGCTGCCCTATGTCAAAGCCTGGGCCGAGAAGTATCGCGATCAGGGGTTGGTGGTGATCGGCGTGCATGCGCCCGAGTTTGCCTTCGAGCGCGACGTCAACAACGTCACCAAAGCCATGAAAGACCTGGGCATCAACTACCCGGTGGCCATCGACAACGAGTTCAAGATCTGGCGCGCCTTCAACAACGAATACTGGCCAGCGCATTACTTTGCCGATGCCCAGGGGCGCATTCGTTATCACCACTTCGGCGAAGGCGCGTATGCGGAGTCGGAGCGAGTCATCCAGCAATTGCTGCGTGAGGCAGGCGCTGCAAAAGTTGCGGACGGGCTGATCGATGCCAAGGCCGATGGCGTGCAAATGGCCCCGGACAACAACGCCGTGCAGTCGCCGGAAACCTATGTCGGCTACCAGCGCGCGGAACATTTCGTGCCGGAAACCGCGCTGGTGCCGGACAAGGTCGCAGCCTACAACCCGCCGACGCAACTGGCCCTCAACGACTGGAGCCTGGGCGGGCAGTGGCATGTCGGCCCGGAGCGGGCCACCGCCAGCGCACCGGCCAGCCGCATCGTCTATCGCTTCCATGCCCGTGATTTGCATTTGGTGCTCGGTCCTGGCGCCGATGGCAAGCCGGTGCGCTTCAAGGTGTTGATCGACGGCCAGGCTCCCGGCGATGCCCATGGCATGGACGTGGCCCCCGATGGCAGTGGCACCGTAACCGAGCAGCGCTTGTACCAACTGGTGCGGCAGAACGACGGTGTAAGCGACCGGACCTTCAGTATCGAGTTTCTTGACCCGGGTGCGTCGGCTTACGCCTTCACGTTCGGCTGATAACTTTTCAACGATTCAGGAGTTCGCCCCCATGAAAACTCTCATTACCTGGCGCCGTACCCTGCTGGGGTTGGCGGCTGCCGGCATCATCAGCCAATGCTCGGCCTTCTCGTTCGGTGGTGCCGAAGAGGCGGTGATCATTCCACCGCCGGCCCTCGACGAAACCACCCAGGCCCGCAGCGAAACCGCGGTGTTCGCCGGTGGCTGTTTCTGGGGCGTTCAAGGTGTGTTCCAGCATGTCAAAGGCGTGAAGAATGCCGTCTCCGGCTACGCGGGCGGGGCGGCCAATACAGCGCATTACGAGCGCGTCAGCAACGGCAATACCGGCCATGCGGAATCGGTCGAAGTCACCTTCGATCCAGCTCAAGTCAGCTATGGCACCTTGCTGCAGATCTACTTTTCGGTGGCGCACAACCCGACCGAACTCAACCGTCAGGGGCCGGACAGCGGCACCCAGTATCGCTCGGCGATCTTCACCAAAAGCGCTGAGCAGCAGCGGGTCGCGCAGGCTTACATCGCCCAGCTCGACGCCGCCCATGCCTTCGACAAACCGATCGTGACCCGGCTTGAAACCTTCAACGGTTTCTATCCGGCGGAGGAGGAGCATCAGGATTTCCTGACCGAACATCCGACCTATCCGTACATCGTGATCAATGACTTGCCGAAGGTGGCGCAGCTCAAGCAGTTGTACCCGAATCGTTATCAGGAACAACCGGTGCTGGTGAAGTCGGGGATGTGAGTGAAGGGCGGATGGACAACCCTGCCACTGACTCGTGCATGGTCTATTCGGCCAACGGGTGCTTGCCCCACATCCGTACGGCGAATTCGACGAAACGCCGCAGTTTCGGCAAGCGGTGGCGATCCTGGGCATAGATCAGGTGCATCGGCCGACTGGGCGGGCAGTAATCGGGCATCAAGGCCAACAGCTTTCCGTCCTTGAGGTCCTGCTCGACCAGGGCGTCGGGCATCATCACGATGCCCATGCCGGTTCGCGCTGCCTGATGCAGTCCGGCCGAACTGTTGATCAGCATCGGCCCGCTGACCCCCACGCTGACTTCGCCATCGGGACCGGCCAGGCGCCATTCCTTTTGCACCGATTGCCAGTCATCGCCGGCCGGATAGGCAAAGGACAGGCAATCGTGGAGTCGCAGGTCTTCAGGTGTCTGCGGTGTTCCCCGGCGGGCCAGATATTCCGGTGACGCGCACATGGTCAGGGTGTAGTCGATCAGCGGGCGGGCGATCAGGTTGGAGGGCTCCAGCGCGCCGAGGCGAAACGCTACATCCAGACCGTTTTCCAGCAGATCCGGGCGTCGGTTGGTCAGTACCACGTCGAGCTTCACCCGCGGGTTTTTCCGGCTGAACTCACTCAGTGCCGGCGCCAGGCGTTCGGTGCCGAAGGTCAAGGGCGCGGTGATGCGCAAGGTACCGCTCGGTTCGTCCAGAGCCTGTTCGGCCAGTCGCTCTGAATCGGCCACCAACCCCAACACTTCCAGGCAACGCTGGTAGTACGCGGCACCGAACTCGGTCAGCCGCTGGCGCCGCGTCGTGCGGTTGAGCAGGCGCACACCCAGCCGTTGCTCCAGGGCCTTGAGGTGGTTGCCGACCATGGTCGTGGACATATCACACTGCAAAGCGGCGGCGGTCATGCTGCCGGTCTCCACCACTTTCACGTAAACGGTCATTGCCTGGAATAAATCCATTATCAAGCTCAACTTTAAAATGATTGAAGATTTTCAGCGTTTATCCAGTTCAGGTGGCTAACCATACTGCAAAAACACCGACCCTTGCTGGAGCTTGATGTCATGACCGCCGCCTGCCTGATGAGCACTTACCAACCCCTGGCCCTGAGTTTCAACAAGGGCCTGGGCACTCGCCTGTGGGATCAGGCCGGCCGCGAATACCTGGATGCGGTCGCCGGTGTGGCGGTGACCAACGTCGGCCACTCCCACCCGAAAATCGTTGCCGCCATTACCGAGCAGGCCGGATTACTGCTGCACACGTCGAATCTCTACAGCATCGACTGGCAGCAACGGCTGGCGCAGAAACTGACCCGCCTGGCGGGCATGGACCGGGCGTTTTTCAACAACTCCGGGGCCGAAGCCAACGAAACCGCACTGAAAATCGCCCGGCTGCATGGCTGGCACAAAGGCATCGAGCAGCCGCTGGTGGTGGTCATGGAGAACGCGTTCCATGGCCGCACCCTCGGCACGTTGTCGGCCAGCGATGGCCCGGCTGTGCGCCTGGGTTTCAACAAGCTGCCGGGGGATTTCGTCAAAGTGCCGTTCGGCGACCTCGACGCGCTGGACAAGGTGCAACAAGCCCATGGCTCGCGGATCGTGGCGGTACTGATGGAGCCGATCCAGGGCGAAAGCGGTGTGCAACTGGCGCCACCGGGCTATCTCAAGGCCGTGCGCGAACTGTGCAACCGGCGCTCATGGCTGTTGATGCTCGATGAAATCCAGACCGGTATCGGCCGCACCGGCCAATGGTTTGCGTTCCAGCACGAAGGCATCGTCCCGGACGTCATGACCCTGGCCAAAGGCCTGGGCAACGGCGTACCTATCGGCGCTTGCCTGGCCCGTGGCAAGGCGGCCGAACTGTTCACGCCGGGCAGCCACGGCAGCACCTTCGGCGGTAATCCGCTGGCTTGCCGGGTCGGTTGCACCGTGCTGGATATCGTTGAAGAACAAGGGCTGCTGGAAAACGCCCGGCTTCAGGGGGAACGCCTGCTCGGAAGATTGCGCACAGAATTGGCGGGCAACCCGAACGTAATGGCGATCCGTGGTCAGGGGCTGATGATCGGTATCGAACTCAAGCAACCGATCCGTGACCTGAGCCTGATCGCCGCCCGGGATCACGGTTTGCTGATCAACGTCACGCGGGGGAAAACCATTCGCCTGCTGCCGCCGCTGACGATTGATGAGCGGGAGGTGGAGATGATTGTCAGAGGGGTGAGTCTGGCGATTTCGCAAGTTCTCGATTGACTTGAGTAATCGTTCAGCATTGGCTTTGGAACTTAGTAGGTAAGCGGTTTCATCAGGCACGTCGACGCCAGCCGGCGTGTTCTTTTTCCTACTGTAATGACTCAGCAAGTATTGGATATATCGCATGGTCTTCTCCGCATTTGGATAGATGTTCAGTATCCATTTGCATTTCAAAAGACTTTTCCGCGAGTGCTGTAGTCCAAATCCGGTTTGAACGGGTCAGATGCAGTGGTTAACCTGTGTTTCGTATTGCGCCGAAAAAATCCGTAATTTCAGCTCGATCCATCAACTGAATTTTTGCACCGGTAAACCCTTCGAACAAACGCTGATGCGCCGCAAACCCACTGGACCCTTGCCGCTGGCGATAACTGCCTGCCCACTCCAGCAAGGCGATCAGCAACAGGTCCTGTTCGTCGCGTCCGGCCTCACGTTGTTGAATGTTGGTCACGCAATCCTCGTCCCCGACGCTCAGCCAGATCAGCGCAGTCGCCCGTGGCAGGAGTTCACTGGCGATCCAGCCATACACGCCTTCGATCACCCAATGCTCCTGTTCGGCCGCGATCCGTGCCATGGCCAGTGCTTCGGCGCGGGGGCGGGGGATGCTGTGCTCGTCGGACAGCCAGTGAATCCGGTCGAGATCGGTCCAGGGCACGCGCAGTTGCTCGGCCAGCCGCTGGGCCAGCCAGCTCTTGCCGGAGCCGGAGTTGCCGATGATCAGGGTTCGGGTGAGGTCCATGAGCGACTCCGATCAATTGTGGAAGCGAGCTTGCTCGCGAAAGCGGTGCTTCGGTGAGCATTGATGTTGGATGTGCAGGTCTTATCGCGGGCAAGCCTATAGGTACACCAGAATCCGCCGGCCTGTGCGCCTTGAGGTCCATCGGTAACTTGCCGTGCGTCACTGCTCATCATTTCTGTAAGCCCTTTTATAGTGTCAGTTTTTAGACATTGCTGTGATGTGGGAGGTTGTAGTGAGGGCGATTAAGTTTGCTCAGTTGTGAGTTGGGCTTACGTTCACTGCCGGGCTCAGGAAATCTATGTGATAGCCAGAGGAACCGTTCCCAATTGCTATATGAACTCCATTAATCCCTTCGTTTAATTGAGAGTTGATTTTGTAGTCAATGCTATTTGCGATTGTGTCGTTTACTCCAATAGCAAATTCAGTCAGCTTAAGACCTCTAGGCCCTGCTGCAAGATCCAATAGTTTTATGTGTTCATTGCCATTTATTTTTAGTGAGGTGATTGTATTGTCTTCAATGGCTAATAGTGCGCCTTCTTCAGATATGCGATCGCTCAACCATTTTAAAGAGATTTTTAAGCCTTCTGGTAATGTTGGGTTGGGTCTTCTAAGGACTGTAAGTATTCCGGATATCTTTAAAGTTCCACGAAATGAAAATGGGCTCGGTTCTTGTGGGTTCATGTGAGCATAATGAACTTCAAAAAACTCCGCCACGGACTGAATGAAGTTATTTTCTATGTCCTCTGTAATTAACGCGTAAGGTTTGGCGTGAGGGGCTATCGTTATTTGCGCGCCAGCATCATTTCCGCTCAAAAAAAATGAGTTGTGTGAGTTTAGCATGTTCAGTATGCGTCTTTGTGTACTTAATGCTCGTTCAAAGTCGCTTATTAGTAATAGGTTTAAGCTATATAGTGCTGCTTCTAAAGTAGGTTCGAATACTTGTGTTGCACAAAAGATGGTTTTTTTGTGTTTGGTGTTTTTCGCAATATCAAATGTCTTTTTCGCTGCGTCATTAGTGAATGAAAAAATGATGCTGCTTTTTGGGAGTCTGTCGATGTCAGAGATGTTGATGGTCTTGAATCCTAGCTTCGAGCACTCTTGGAGGAACTCATCAGAGTCTGCAATTATAGAAGGCTCTTCTTGACAAAAAAGTGTTGATATCATTGTTTTGGATAACATTGGTGCCTCCTTGATTTTTCGATGGGCGGCAAGAGTGATCTTGACGCCCATTTTTATCATTTACTCTTCAGTATGAGCCCAAGCTAACGGCGCCCAGCCAAAGTTTTCCGGGCCGGAAGTTATGCGAGTAAGCTTTTCTTTAATGGCACTTTTCTTTTTCATTTGATCATCCTTTTTCATTTTGTTGGTTTTGTGCTCCCTAGTGGTCTTGAGGGGGCGAAATAATTAATACAGATTTTTTTGATATGTTAAATAGGTGGTTTGAGGTTTTTTTAGAATTAATGATGCTCGTTAGTCGTCCTGTAAGATGCTCTTGGTTATTTGTGTAAGTAGTGTCTGTAGTCCTCTTCCGAAAAAATAGTATTTTGCCGAATTTGGTTGTGATGGACGATCTGAAATCGTTAGGTTGGTCTATGAGGCTTCTTTTTAAGAGGAGCTCTACATTTAACCGTTAATAAGGGGCTGTTTAGTGCAGGAATCAAAGAAATATCTGACGGATACATCCGTACACCAAGCCTTGCTACTGGCTGATCTAACAGATCCCGCCGCACCTGATCACGCCATTCGATTATTACTGAAGGAGGTTCTTCAGGGGTTAACGGATAAAGGCTGGCCACAAGCGCAAGTGCAGACGGGCCCGAGAATTGTCTCCGCTGAAGAGAACTACGGATTGCTTGGTTATGACCCATCTGAGATTACGCTTGGTAGTGCACACACTCGATGGGTTGACGAGTGGTCTCTGTTGCGGACGCAAACCACTAGCCAAATTCCATCTGCGCTTCAGCGAGCGGCCCAGCTACGACAACCGGGGCAGTCAATATTATTGGCTGCACCTGGCATCACTTTTCGTCGCGACAGCCGGGATCGTTGGCATTGTGCGGAACCGCATCAGATGGATATCTGGGTGCTCGGCGATCCTGATTTGTCGACGCATGAGCATTTGCTTTGCCTGGTCGGCGATATCCTCGAATCTGCCGTGCCTGATATGCCTTGGATCTACAGTGATAGTCCGCATCACTACACTGAGGGCGGGATCGAAGTAAATCTGTTGAATGACGGCGTCCCGGTAGAGGTTCTGGAGTGCGGTCGAATTGCCAAATCTTTGTTGGAGCGACTGAAGATCGATCCTTTGCGCCATGGAGGACTGGCGCTGGGAATGGGGTTGGATCGTTTGACAATGCTGCGAAAAGGCATCCCCGATATTCGTTTGCTGCGTGATCAGAACGAACGAGTACAGGCACAGATGCATGATCTGAATCCGTGGAGTGCCGTCTCTCGGTTGCCTTCGATTACTCGTGATATTTCGTTAGCGGTAACGCCGGGGCTAAGCGAGGAAGTGTTGACTGAAAGGATGTTGCAGGCAGCTGGTGATTGTTCAGATTGGATCGAGGAAATGCAAATCAAAGGGCGCTGGGAGTTCACAGAACTGCCTTCGCAGGCCATCGATCGCCTCGGATTGCTGCCGGGGCAGGAGAATGTGCTACTACGTGTTGTACTGCGTGATTGTTCGCGATCAATCACCACAGCTGAGGCGAATGCCTTGTATTCGAAAATTCAGGTGGCACTCCATGAAGGTGCGCCGGGGGCGGGTTACAGGATGGATTTCCCCAATATTTAACTGGCCTCTTCGCGAGCAGGCCCACAGGATCTGGAAATAGCACAAGAAATGCGTACGCCAGAAATCCAGTGTGTGCGAGCCTGCTCGCGAAGGCGGTATGACAGTCACAATTGTTGAGGCTGACTGACAGCCTTCGCGAGCAGGCCGGATCACCACACCGTCGCTCCCACAGTTTTTTGTGGTGTTTTCTCTACCTCAATCATCGCTTTGCGGCGCAACCATCCTGGTCTTCGGTGCTCCGTTCGAGTTGTGCTGGTAGATCGTCTGCGGCTGCCCCAGGTCATTGAAAAACACCTGCCCGATCCCCGCCGAGTTCCACAGCCGCTCACCGGCTTCGGCGTGTTCGGGAACGTGGGGCACGATGCGCATGCGTCGACGTTTGGTCAGCCAGTTCAGCGGCGAACGTGGTGAGTACAGCCAGCGGTTGAGGCGGTCGAACCACTCGAGCAGGGTGGCCGGGAATTCGTTCTTGATGCCGCTGCTGGTGATCTGCCAGATGCGCGGCCCGGCCTTGCGGTGGCGGATCAGCACTTCGTAGACGAAGGAATAATGCACATCGCCTGACAGCACCACGTAGTTACCCGGCGTGCGCGAGTGGCGGAAAATATTCAGGATCACCTGTGCCGCGCCGCGATGGGCCATCCAGTTTTCCGCGTCCACCAGCAATGGATAACCGCACCAGCTGAATACGCGCTGCACGGTTTCAATCAGTTTGACGCCGAAGATCGGCGCCGGTGAAACGATGATCGCACTCGGGTGGTCGAGCAGTTCCTGTTGCAGTTCGCTCAGGGCTTCCCAGTCGAGCAAACCGGACGGTTGCTTGAGGTTCATCTCGCTGCGCCAGCGCCGGGTGCGGGTGTCGATCACCACGATGGCGGGGGTGGTGGGCAGCACGTAATGCCAGTGCTGAAACTTCAGCAGCTCATCGATCAAGTCATCCTGAACTGTGCTGTCGAGGTGACGGTCGTGTGCGCTGGCGCTCAACGTACCGGCCTTTTCCATCACGGCAGTGAACGCATCCGGATTGTTGCCCCAGCCCTGGCACAACATGTACGCCAGCAGCGCGTTGCCGATGATGCGCCGGGAGAACGGATGGCCGTAGGCCGTTTCCTCCCATTGCGCGGACAGGTTCCAGTCATCGGTGATGTCGTGGTCGTCGAAAATCATCAGCGTCGGCAGATGCGCCATTGCTCGCGCGACGTTGCCAAGGCCTGCCTTGAAGGCATCGATGCGCGTCTGTTCGAGGGCGTAGCGTTCAAGCCTTTGCGGCGTCATCGCCGGTGCCTGTGGGTCGATGAGGGTCCAGGGCGTTGGCGACCAGACCAGCAAATACATGGCCATGACTTCGGCGAAGGTCACCAGGTGATTGTCGGCACTGCTGCTGGTGAAAATCGGCTTGCGCGCGCCACCGAAAAAACGCTCGCGCAGGGTTTCATTGCTTTGCAGTGCCGGCAGCAGATCCGCACGGTGATAGTAACTGGCCGGATGCTCGTAGAGCCTGGCGCTGTCGCTGACCACCGCGCCTTCGAGGTGTTCCCCGAACAGGCCCAGGCGCTCGATCAAGGCGTGAATCGCCCGCAACATCGGCCCCGCGACGTCATCGGCGTAGACCTGATCGCCCGTCATCATCAGCAGTGCCGGGCGGTCCTTGGCGGCATGTTCCTGCGCCAGCAACCGGTCGACGCAGAGCAAGCCGTCTGCCGCCGGGTGATGAGGCTTGCGGCAAGAGCCGTGGAGCAACTGATCGACCCGTTCGCGCAGAACGAAGTTCGGGCAATGGGCATCGCCATACAGCAGGTGTGGCGCCCAGTCGGCGACGCCTTTTTCTGCGCCATCGATCAGCAGGTCATAGTCGATCGACTCATCCCGGGGCAGGGCGCAATCCAGGTGCACATCGATCAAGTGCACAAAGGCATGAGCCCCCACTGCAATCACGGTGCATTGCCCGCTATCGAGGCGGATATCGCCGACGCCCTGCAAGCGCAAGGTCAGCGCCAGCGCCCGGGAACCCACCAGCCACAGCGCCAGCCGCGTGGGCTCAAGGCGCCGCAACAGCGGGCCCGCCAGGACCGGCGGCAGGGCTTGGTGATCGTCGGGCAGTGGCAGCGTGTCGGACATCCGGGTTCAAGACTCTTGGGGCGTGGAAGCGGGCGATGATAGCGCAGGTGACGGCGGGACCTGCCAGTGCGATCCCGTTTCTGTCTGTCATGAAATGAAAAGCCATTGTCGTCTGATGAGAAGCGTCTCAACAGGCCTCGTCCTACAGTCCAATCAGCGCAATTCGATGCAACACGCCCATATTGCAGATTGGAGAATAAGAAAAATGGCCAAAGCCGTACGCTTCTACGAAACCGGTGGTCCCGAAGTTCTACGTTATGAGGACGTCGAAGTCGGCGAACCCGGTCCAGGCCAGGTTCGTCTCCGTCATGTGGCGGTTGGTTTGAACTACGCCGACACCTATTTCCGTAACGGTACCTATCCGATTCCGCTGCCTAACGGCATGGGCGTCGAGGCCTCTGGCGTAGTCCAGGCCGTTGGTGATGGGGTCACCAACGTCGAGGTCGGCGATCGCGTCACCTACACCGGTTTTCTCAATACCCTCGGCGCCTACAGCACCGAGCGCCTGATCCCGGCCGCGCCGCTGATCAAGCTGCCGGAAACCATCAGCTTCGAGACCGCTGCCGCGATGACCATGCGCGGTTTGACGTCCTCGTACCTGATGCGCCGCATCTACGACTTCAAGACCGGCGACAGCATCCTGCTGCATGCCGCTGCCGGTGGTGTCGGCCTGATTGTTTCGCAGTGGGCCAAGTTGCTGGGCCTGAACGTGATCGGCACGGTTTCGACTGAGCAAAAGGCGGAAATCGCTCGCGCTCACGGTTGCGACCATACAATCAATTACAGCCATGAAGATGTTGCTGCGCGGGTTCGCGAACTGACCGACGGTGTCGGCGTCAACGTGGTGTTCGACAGCGTTGGCAAGAACACCTTCATGGGGTCGCTGGATTCGTTGAAACCCCGTGGCCTGATGGTCTGCGTGGGTACCGCGTCGGGGCCGATCCCGGCGTTCGACCCGGTGATGCTGGCGATGAAAGGTTCGCTGTTCCTGACCCGTCCGGCCCTGGCCAACTACATCAGCGACCCTGCGGAAAAAGCCGCCCTGGCCGGTGAGCTGTTCGACCACGTCGGCAGCGGCCGGATCAAGATCGAGATCAACCAGCACTACGCCTTGCAGGACGCGGTGCAGGCCCATCGCGACCTTGAATCACGCAAGACCACCGGCTCGTCGATTTTCGTCATTTGAGGAGTGGCCAGCCATGAAAGTCGAACAATTGACCTGCAGCATTGGCGCCGAACTGATCGGCGTCAATCTGGCCGACGCGGTGCATGACGACGGTCTGTTTGCCGAGATTCGTGCCCAGTTGCTCAAGCACCGCGTGGTGTTCCTGCGCGATCAGGACATCACCCGCGCCGAGCACGTGGCCTTCGCCCGGCGCTTCGGCGAGCTGGAGGATCATCCGGTGGCCGGCAGCGATCCGGATCATCCGGGACTGGTGCGGATCTACAAGAATCCGGACCAGCCGATGGACCGCTATGAAAACGCCTGGCACACCGACGCCACCTGGCGCGAAGCACCGCCGATGGGCTGCGTGCTGCGCTGCGTGGAGTGCCCTCCGGTCGGCGGCGACACCATGTGGGCCAACATGGTCCAGGCCTATGCGAACTTGCCGGAAGACGTAAAGGTCAAGATCGCCGACCTGCGTGCACGCCACAGCATCGAAGCGAGCTTCGGTGCGGCGATGCCGATTGAAAAACGCCTGGCGCTCAAGGCGATGTACCCGGACGCCGAACACCCGGTGGTGCGCACTCACCCGGAAACCGGTGAAAAGGTGCTGTTCGTCAACGCTTTCACCACCCACTTCAGCAACTACCACACCCCTGAGCGGGTGCGCTTCGGCCAGGACGCCAACCCCGGCGCCAGCGAGTTGCTGCGTTACCTGATCAGCCAGGCGTACATCCCCGAGTATCAGGTGCGCTGGCGCTGGAAGCCCAACAGCATCGCCATCTGGGACAACCGCAGTACCCAGCATTACGCCGTCATGGATTACCCGCCATGCCATCGCAAGATGGAACGTGCCGGGATCATCGGCGACAAGACGTTCTGATCGAACGCTACCTGCATTCGCACTCGCAGCATCCGCACTCGCAGCATTCGCACTCGTAAACACGTCTGCCCGGCACGACCCCGGGTGGACGGGACAATCATAAGAACTGGAGTAGACCATGCAATTCTTCGACGATTCCCTGCACCCGGAAAACATGGAAAAGGTAGTCATCACCGTGGCCCCGTACGGCCCGGAGTGGATGCCCGAAGACTTCCCGGAAGACATCCCCCTGACCATGGACGAGCAAGTCCAGAAAGCGGTCGAATGCTATGAAGCCGGCGCCACCGTACTGCATCTGCACGTGCGTGAACTGGACGGCAAGGGCTCCAAGCGTCTGTCGAAGTTCAACGAGCTGATCGCCGGTGTGCGTGAAGCCGTGCCGGACATGATCATCCAGGTCGGCGGCTCGATTTCCTTCGCCCCGGAAAGCGATGGTGAAGCGGCCAAGTGGCTGTCCGACGACACCCGCCACATGCTGGCCGAGCTGACGCCGAAACCGGATCAGGTCACCGTGGCAATCAACACCACCCAGATGAACATCATGGAGCTGCTGTATCCGGAATACTTGGAAGGCACCTCCCTGGCCAACCCGATGTTCCAGGCCGCCTACAGCGAAATGACCGTACCGGCAGGTCCGGCCTGGGTTGCCGAGCACCTCAAGCGCCTGACGGAGAACGGCATCCAGCCGCACTTCCAGTTGACCGGCATGCACGCCATGGAAACCCTCGAGCGCCTGGTGCGCAGGGGCATCTACAAGGGTCCGCTGAACCTGACCTGGATCGGCATCGGTGGCGGCTTCGACGGCCCGAACCCGTTCAACTTCTTCAACTTCATCCACCGCGCGCCGGACGGTTGCACCCTGACCTCCGAATCGCTGCTCAAGAACGTCATGCCGTTCAACACCATGGCGATGGCCATGGGCATGCACCCGCGCGTGGGCAATGAAGACACTATCATTGATCACAAGGGCGATCGTTTCGGCTCGGTGGCGCAGATCCGGCAAACCGTGCGCATCGCCCACGAACTGGGCCGCGAAATCGCCACCGGCAAAGAAGCTCGCGAGATCTATCGCATCGGCGTGCAGTACGAAACCATCGAAGAAACCCTGTTGGCCAACGGCATGGCCCCCAACCGCAAGGCTGGGCAAAAAGGTGTACCGCAACGCGGTTGACCGAGGGTCGGGACGAGAGGCCGTGACCTCTCGTCCGCCTGACCGTTACACGCTTGATAACAAAAATAAAACAAAGCTCTTGAGGAGGCTGCATGGCCTTTCACCCAATAGCCGCTGACGATGACGACTCCAGCGGAGTCGGCGTTGCGCGCCAATATGCCTGGATCGTCTTTGCACTGACGTTCGGCCTGTTGATCTCCGATTACATGTCGCGTCAGGTACTGAACGCGGTGTTCCCCCTGCTCAAGACTGAGTGGGCGTTGAGCGACGGACAGCTGGGTCTGCTCAGCGGTATCGTTGCCCTGATGGTCGGCCTGCTGACGTTTCCCCTGTCGTTGATGGCCGACCGCTTCGGCCGGGTCAAGAGCCTGGCGCTGATGGCGTTCCTGTGGAGCGTGGCGACCCTGGGTTGCGCGTTGGCGCAGGACTACCAGCAGATGTTCATCGCGCGGTTCATGGTCGGCGTCGGCGAAGCGGCCTACGGCAGCGTGGGCATCGCGGTGGTGATTTCGGTGTTCCCCAAACACATGCGCGCCACCCTGGCCAGTGCCTTCATGGCAGGCGGGATGTTCGGTTCGGTGTTGGGCATGGCCCTGGGCGGCGCCATCGCGGCCAAGCTGGGCTGGCGCTGGTCGTTCGCCGGCATGTCGTTGTTTGGCCTGGTGCTGGCGATGCTTTATCCGCTCATCGTCAAGGAAGCGCGCATTGCGCCACAGCGTGCCGCACAGATTGCGAACAAGACGGCTGCCGCGGTCAAGCGTCCGCTGCGCACGCTGTGGTCCAGCCGTTCGGTGGTGTCGACCTACATCGCCAGCGGCTTGCAGTTGTTCGTCGGCGGTACGGTGATGGTGTGGATTCCCAGCTACCTCAACCGTTACTACGACATGCCCACCGACAAGGCCGGCGGCATGGCGGCGATCATCGTGTTGTGCAGCGGTGCGGGCATGATCCTGTGCGGCATGCTCAGCGATCGCCTGTGTCGCAACTCGCCGGAGCGCAAGGTCAGCCTGGCCATCGGCTTCTGCCTGGGCAGTTGCCTGCTGTTGTCGGCGGCGTTTGCCTTGCAGGCAGGGCCGGTGCAATTGCTGCTGATCTGCCTGGGCATGCTGATTGCCACCGGTACCACGGGACCTGCCGGCGCGATGGTTGCCAACCTGACCCATTACTCGGTGCACGGTACGGCGTTCGCCACGCTGACCCTGGCCAACAACATGCTGGGGCTGGCGCCGGGGCCGTTCATCACCGGCCGGGTGTCCGACCTCATCGGTCTGCATGCCGCGTTTCAACTGGTGCCACTGGTCAGCCTCGCGGCGGCGGCGGTGTTCTTTTATGCCAAGTGTCATTACCACAAAGATATTGCCCGGCTTCAGGGTCAGAGCGTGCCTGACCCTGTCGGTGAAGCGGGTTTAGAGGTGAAGTTGTGAGTCGTCGTTTACGTATTGATGTGTTTTTCGATTTTATCTGCCCCTGGTGCCTGATCGGCAAACGCCAACTGGAGCATGCGCAGGTGCAGTTTCGCAGTCGCCACCCGGATGTGCAGATCACCACGGTGTGGCATGGGGTGCAGTTGTTGCCTCAGTTGCCGGTACAAGGTGAGCCCTTCGCCGAGTTCTATCGCAAACGCCTGGGCAATGCGGACGCCATGACCATGCGCCAGGCCCAGGTACAGCAGGCTGCCAGTGCGGTTGGCCTGGCCATCGACCTCAGCCACATCGAGACGATGCCCAACACTGCAGACGCCCATCGTTTGTTCGAGCGTGTCAGCGGACTGGGCAATTCCAGTCAGCGTGAAATGTTGCTCGAACGACTGTTCGCCGCTTATTTCCACAGACGCGAAAACCTGGGTTGTCGGGAGACCTTGCTCGCCATTGCCCGCTCCTGTGGCGTCGATACGGACGGGGTGCTCGATTGCCTGAAGGGTGACGCCACGCCATTTGATGGATTCCCCGGCGCGACCAGTGGCGTGCCGAGCTTCCAGTTCGACCGCCGCATGACGGTGATCGGTGCACAACCTGCTCAGGCGCTGCTCGGGGCGATGAACGAAGCCCTTAAGGAAAGTGATCGCGAGCGGCAGTCAGTATGACTCGGCGCATTCCCGTGCCGGCCGGCAAACACCCGCAGGCCGGTGGCCGGGCGCTGTTCGAATTCGAAGACAAAAGCCTGGCGTTGTTCAACGTCGACGGGCAGCTGTTTGCCATCGACGACAGCTGCCCGCATCAGGGCGCCTCGCTGTGTGGCGGGCGCCTTGAGGGGCGGGTGATTCAATGCTGCGCCCATGGCCTGCGCTTCGATTTGCGCAGTGGCTACATGCTCAATTCCACCTTGGTCAAAGTCACCAACTACCCGGTCGAGAACATCGACGGCCAGGCGTTTATCGTCATCGCATCCGAGGAGTCCGCGCCATGAGCGTCATTGCTCTCACCCGTATCCACAGTCGCACGCGCGAACTGGCTCCGGGGTTTATCGTCAGCCTGATCGTGGCGGCCGCCGCGTCGTTCTTGTCCGAGCACTACGGTGCGCCGGTCATGCTGTTTGCCTTGCTGCTGGGCATGGCCCTGAATTTTCTGGCCGATGACGGCCCGTGCAAGGCCGGCGTCGAGTTCACCGCCCGCACGGTGCTGCGCATCGGCGTGGCGCTGCTGGGCATGCGCATCACCCTCGAACAGATGGCGGCGCTGGGCTGGAAGCCGATAGCGCTGGTGGTGATTCTGGTGGTGGTGACCATCAGCGTGTCTGTGATCGCCGCCAAGGCCCTGGGTTTCCAGCGCCTGTTCGGCATGCTCACCGGCGGCGCGACCGCCATCTGTGGCGCCTCGGCGGCCTTGGCGTTGGCAGCGGCATTGCCGAACCATCCGCAGAAAGAACGGGCGACCTTGTTCACCGTGATTGGTGTTTCGGCGCTGTCGACGATGGCGATGATCGTCTATCCGATGATCGCCAACTGGCTGCAGTTGTCGCCGCAAGTGGCGGGCGTGTTCCTCGGCGCCACGATCCACGACGTGGCCCAGGTGGTCGGCGCCGGCTACAGCATGTCGACCGAGACCGGCGACACGGCCACGGTGGTCAAACTGATGCGCGTTGCCATGCTGCTGCCGGTGATCGTCACCGCCGCGATGATCACCCGCATGCAAGGCGCCGACCCGACGGGCAAACGCCCGCCATTGTTGCCGTGGTTCGCCGTCGGTTTTCTGATTCTGGCCTGCATCAACAGTACCGGATGGATAGCGCCTGCGGTGCAAGGATCGGTCAACGAACTGTCGCGCTGGTGCCTGGTGATTTCCATCAGCGCCCTGGGCATGAAGACCCGGCTCAAGGAGCTGGCGGCGGTCGGGATCAAGCCGATCCTGCTGATGGTGGGGGAGACGGTGTTCCTGGTCGTGCTGGTGCTGTTGTTGCTGCACTGGGGGCTCTGAACGCCTCGTCACGCACAGGTTTTATGGCAGGGCCACACGGCGTTGACTCCTCATGCCGTGGGGCTCTCGACCGGTGTCACAAACACCGGTCTTTCGCGGCGACTGTACCAGCAGTCGCCGTTTTTTTTGGGGGCTTTCACTGGTTTGGATTCGGACGCGGTCGTTTGTAGGAGCTGGCTTGCCAGCGATGGTCGTTAACGATAACGCGTGTGAACTGGATGAACGCGGCGTACTTGAGTCCATCGCCAGCAGGCTGGCTCCTACAGTTTCTTCAGCGTGGGCACGTTCCCTTGTGGGAGCTGGCTTGCCAGCGATGGTCGTTAACGATAACGCGTGTGAACTGGATAAACGCGGCGCACTGGAGTCCATCGCCAGCAAGCTGGCTCCTACAGTTTCAGTGTGGGCGCGGTCCCTTGTGGGAGCTGGCTTGCCAGCGATGGTCGTTAACGATTACGCGTGTGAACTGGATGAACGCGGCGCACTGGAGTCCATCGCCAGCAGGCTGGCTCCTACAGTTTCAGCGTGGGCATGGTCACTTGTAGGAGCTGGCTTGCCAGCGATGGTCGTTAACGATTACGCGCGTGAACTGGATAAACGCGGCGCACTGGAGTCCATCGCCAGCAGGCTGGCTCCTACAGTTTCAGCGTGGGCGCGGTCCCTTGTGGGAGCTGGCTTGCCAGCGATGGTCGTTAACGATAACGCGTATGAACGGGATGAACGCGGCGCACTGGAGTCCATCGCCAGCAGGCTGGCTTCTACAGTTTCAGCGTGGGCGCGGTCCCTTGTGGGTGCTGGCTTGCCAGCGATGGTCGTTAACGATAACGGGTGTGAACTGGATGAACGCGGCGCACTGGAGTCCATCGCCAGCAGGCTGGCTCCTACAGTTTCAGCGTGGGCATGGTCACTTGTAGGAGCTGGCTTGCCAGCGATGGTCGTTAACGATAACGGGTGTGAACTGGATTAACGCGGTGCACTGGAGTCCATCGCCAGCAGGCTGGCTCCTACAGTTTCAGCGTGGGCGCGGTCCCTTGTGGGTGCTGGCTTGCCAGCGATGGTCGTTAACGATTACGCAGTGTGAACTGGATGAACGCGGCGCACTGGAGTCCATCGCCAGCAGGCTGGCTCCTACAGTTTCAGCGTGGGCGCGGTCCTTTGTGGGAGCTGGCTTGCCAGCGATGGTCGTTAACGATTACGCGTGTGAACTGGATTAACGCGACGCGCTTGAGTCCATCGCCAGCAGGCTGGCTCCTACATGAAGAACCTTTTTTTGTGTGCTCGACTCAGGATTCTTTCGGGCCTGCGACAGGTTTTGCTGTGGATTGTTTTTGTGCCCGCCAAGTCGCCGGCGGCATTCCAAACTGACTGATAAACCACCGCGTAAACGAGCTCGCCATCGAGTAGCCGAGCATGTCGGCAATGCGACTCAGCGAGTAGTTCGGGTTATCCAGGTAACGCAGCACCAGATCTCGACGCACATCGTTGATCACGTCGTTGAAGGCGCAGCCGTCGTCCTTGAGGCGGCGTTGCAGGGTGCGTACGTTCATGCCCTGGCTCTGGGCTACCTGTTCGATGGTGGCGCGTCCCATGGGCAACAGCAGGTAGATGGCCTTGCGCACCTCGAACAGCATCGAGGCACCTTCGTGGCTGTGCAGTGAGTCGAGGTAGCTCTGGGCGTAGCGGGCCATGGCCGGGTCGGCGTTGGGGTTGGTCATGTCGAGGCTGATGTCGGGGCAGACGATGCCGTTGAATTCGCTGCCGAACTCCAGGTTGCAGCCGAACAGCCGGCGATGCAGGTGCAGGTTGTCCGGTGGCTGGTGCATGAAGTTGACGCTGTAGGGGTGCCAGTGCGAGCCGAGCAGGGCCGAGCACAGCCGGAACATCACGCCAATGGCCAGTTCGGTAGCCTGGCGGCTGGGCATTGGCGTTTCGGTGACCACCTCTTCGCGAATGATCACCATCTTGCCGGCCTCTTCAATGAAGATGGCCAGCGAATCATTCATCAGGTGCCGGTAGTCCACCACGACCTGCAAGGCATCGCGCAGGGTGCGCTGGTGGCTGAGCAGCAGGCTGACCACGCCGAAGTCCGAGAGCTGGCGCGACTCGGCCATGCTCAGGCCGAAGGTCTGGCAGCCGCTGGCGGCGGCGGAGTCTTCCAGCAGGCGCACGGCGGCATCGATGGGGATGCGGTGTTCAGGGGCCTGCAATTGGGCTTTGCTCAGACCGACGGCTGCCATGACATCGCGCGGGTTGAAACCCAGGTACTGGGTGACCTCCAGGTAGTTGGTCAAGACGGCGGCGCGAACAAGCTTGGTCATGCGAGGGGCTTCCCTGTGCCGATGGCGATTGGCGTGAGCGTGGCGACTATATCCAGCGTATCAACAGTTGAACAGTTGTCATGTCGTTGATGGTTTTCATGTTGTCCGGTCGCGAATCAACGGTGTTGTTTGAAGCAATCGTCCCTGATCCATTGATTACAGTGACCCTGCGCCAACCTGCGGGGTTTTTCGACCAGTGGTCGAGCTGTCCGGATGTCCGACAATTTGTCATCAAAAGAAAAGTGCCTGACGTCCAATGTAAAGCGCTTCGGGTGGGCGCTCTTTAATGTCGACCCTACAAAAAGCCCCTGGCGCAAACAGCCAGTCGAGTTATCGAGAAAGCGAAGGTGTTGACGTGGACAAATTGCAAACTGCCGCCACCGTTCTGATCGTCCCGGGTCTGCGCGAGCACGTGGCTGAACATTGGCAAACGTTGCTGCAAGCCAGGCTGGGCAAAGTGCGCAGCGTCCCGCCATTGGAAACCGACAAACTCGACTGCATGGCCCGTGTCCGGGCAATCCAGCACGAACTCGAGCAGATCGACGGCCCCGTGATTCTGGTGGCCCACAGTGCCGGCGTACTGATGGTCGCGCATTGGGCGGCGCATTACAGCCGTCCGGTCAAGGGCGCTTTGCTGGCCGCGCCACCGGACCTCGATGCGGTCTGGCCGGCAAACTATCCATCCTCCGAAACCCTGCGTAGCCAGGGCTGGAATCCTCTGCCCCAAGGCCCGCTGCCGTTCCGCAGCATTGTGGCCGGCAGCACCAACGATCACCTTGCCACGCTGCCTGCGGTCACCCGCATGGCAGAAGGCTGGGGCGCCGAATTGCTCAATCTGGGCGATGTCGGCCACCTCAATCCGGCCGCAGGATTTGGCCACTGGCAGCAAGCCGAAGCACTCATCCTGGAGCTGGACCGCTAGTACAAGGAGCTGGACTGGCAGTACGCCAACCGGCATTTGCCCTCATTCCTTAAACGCAAACCCATCCATGTTTGCGTGAGGGCGGCTGCGCTTAAAACAAATACAAAAAGGCGGAGACAACGCAATGCACAACAATAAGAGTCACGGCTTCACCGTAGCGCGCTACACCTTGTTGGCCTCGGCCATTCTGGCCGTCATCGCGCCGGCGGCCCATGGGGTCGAGCTCGATTTGGGCAACCCGGACTGGACCGCGCGCCTGGATAACACCGTGAAGTACAACTACGGCGTGCGCACCGAAAGCGCTGACAAGCGCATGTTGGGAACGCCGAACAACAACGACGGCGACTACAACTTCCGCAAGGCCGGCACCAACATCACCAACCGTGTCGACCTGTTGACCGAAATGGATGTGGTCTACAAGAACGCCATGGGCTTTCGCGTCAGCGCCGCCAGCTGGTACGACAAGGCCTACGACAACACCGGTTCCAATTCCAATCCGTTCGTCAACGGCAATGGATCGACGTCGGGCCTGATCGCCAACGACCCGCGCCTGGCTGCGGTCACCCATGACAACGTCGGCAATGGCAGCCCGCACCTGAGCAACTATGCCCAGCGCTACTACAGCGGTCCTTCGGGCGAAATCCTCGATGCCTTCGTGTTCTACAGCACCGAAGTGGGCGAGGAGTCGATGTTCAGCGCCAAGGCCGGTCAGCACAACGTGTTCTGGGGCGAGACCATTCTCAACCCGGTGCACTCGGTCAGCTACGGCCAGTCCGGCCTCGACCTGGCCAAGCTTGCCGCGTCGCCGGGCACCGAAGCCAAGGAACTGTTCGTCCCGCGCAATCAACTGTCGATGACGTTCACCGTCAATCCGGAATTGACCGTGGGCGCCCAGTACTTCCTCGATTGGGACGCCGCGCGTCTGCCCGAAGCCGGTACTTACTACGGTGGTTCGGATCTGATCGGCTATGGTGCGCAGTCGTTCCTGCTCGGCAACACCAACGCGAAGGTGCCTGGCAGCCCGCTGGGTTGTGGCCTGGCGCCGTGCAACGCCTTGACCAACGTGCGTCGCGGGCATGACCTGACACCGAGCAGCAGCGGCGACTGGGGCGTGATGGCCAAGTGGTCGCCAGCCTGGCTGGATGGCACCCTCGGCATCTACTACCGCGAGACTTCGGAAATCCTGCCGCAAGCCTGGCTGGATGCCAGGGGCATTACCTCGGCCAACCCCAACGGCACCCGGCCGGCAGGGCAAGTGCCTGCGGTGGTCAACACCCTCAATTCACTGGACACCGCCACCTATCAACTGGCGTATGCCGACAACATCAAGATCTTTGGCCTGAGCCTGTCCAAGGACGTGGGCGGGATCAGCGTCGGTTCGGACCTGAACATTCGTCACAACATGCCGCTGGCCAGTATTCCCGCGATTGTCAGTACCCGCAGCCCGCTGGGCCTGGGTCAAGGTCTGGGTCTGCTGCCTGCACGTACGGACGTCACCGGTGTGATCTACGACACCCCGAGTCGCGGCGACAGCATGAGCGCTACTGGCGACACCTTGCACTGGACGCTCAACGGCTTGATGACCCTGCCGAAAACGCCGGTGTTCGATCAGGCAACTGTGCTTGCCGAGCTGTACTACAGCAACCTGCTCAAGCTCGATAGCAAGAACGAGGCGCTCTACAAGGGCAAGGACAGCTATCGCGGCATCGACGCGCCGACCCGGGACAACTGGGGCGTCGCGGTCAACTTCACACCGACCTGGTACCAGGTGTTCCCCGGTGTCGACCTCAACGCGCCGATGTCGGTCAACGTGGGTCTCGCCGGTGTGTCACCGGTCTCCGGTGGCGGGGCCAAGGACACCGGCAACTATGCCGTGGGCGTCGGTGCCGTTGTGTACAACAAATACTTTGTCGACCTGAAGTACGTGGACTCCTTCGGCAAAACCGAAAAGTGCAACGTCAGCGGTGTGAGTACCGGCCCGAACGGTGGTGACGGCTCCACCCCGAACGCCTTCAGCGGCAATGAAAACTTCGCCTGTTTCGCCGGTGGCTATTCGTCCTTCTCCGGAGGTGGTGCCACGACTGAGGACCGTGGCGCCGTGTACCTGACGATGAAAACAACCTTTTGATTCACCACTGATTTGCTCAATGCAAGCAGGAGAATAACAAGATGAAATTCGCACAAACCGTGTTGGCCGCTTCGCTGGCCATGGTCCTTGCCGCCCAGGCACAGGCCGCTGTTTCAACCCAGGAAGCTGCCAAGCTAGGCACCAGCCTGACCATGGTGGGCGCTGAAAAAGCCGGGAACGCTGATGGTTCCATTCCTGCCTACAACGGAGGCTTGACGACGCCGCCGGCCAGCTTCAAATCCGGTGACAGCATGCGCCCGGATCCGTTTGCCAGCGAAAAACCGCTGCTGGTAATCGACGGCAAGAACGTCGACCAATACAAGGGCCTGCTCACGGCGACCACGGTAGAACTGGCCAAGCGTTTCCCGACGTTCCATGTCGACGTGTTCCCGACGCACCGTACCGTTTCGCTGCCCCAGGCCATTCTGGATAACGGCGTGAAGAACGCCAGCGGCGCCAAGTCCCTCGAAGGTGGCCTGGCCATCGACAACGTCCTGCCGGGCGTACCGTTCCCGATTCCGCAGTCGGGCAACGAAGCGATGTGGAACTTCCTGCTGCGTTACCAGGGCGTGAGCATCAGCTCCAAGTACGACTCGTGGAACGTCGACTCCGCCGGCGTGCCAAGCCTGGCGACCACCGGACAAGCGAACATCTCCTACCCGATCTACGAAAACCTCTCGCAGCCGATCAGCAGCGCCGATGTGTACTACCAGATGAAGCTGTCGTACACCGGCCCTGCGCGCCGGGCCGGCGAGGCGGTGATGCTCAAGGACGCCGCCAACCCGCTGCAGCAGCCACGTCGCGCCTGGCAATACCTGCCGGGTCAGCGTCGGGTGAAACTGGCACCGAACCTGGCCTACGACACGCCTAACCCTGGTACCGCGGGTGCGGGCACCTACGATGACGTGTTCGTGTTCAACGGTGCGCTGGATCGCTACGACTGGAAGCTGGTGGGCAAGCAGGAAATGATCGTGCCCTACAACACCTACAAGCTGACCTACGTCCAGGACCCGAAGTCGCTGACCACCGCCAACCACCTGGCACCGGACTTCGTGCGCTGGGAAAAACACCGCGTCTGGGTCGTCGAAGGCAACCTCAAGGCAGGTGCCCGTCACATTTACGCCAAGCGTCGCTTCTACCTCGACGAAGACAGCTGGACCGCTCTGGCCTCGGATCAATATGACGCCCGTGGTCAGCTCTATCGCGGCTCCTTCGCCTTCCTCAGCCAGAGCTATGACAAGCAGGTGCCGGATTCGACGCCCTTCATGATCTACGACCTGGTCGGTGGTTCGTACAACATCAACGGTGTGGTCGGCCCGTACGGCGGCATCAAGTACATCGAGCCGCTCTCCAAGGCGCAGTGGTCGTCGGAATCCCTGGCAGGCGCCGGCATTCGCTAAGCCAAGATCCACTGTGGGAGCGAGCCTGCTCGCGATGGACCAGAGGGCGACGCGGGTATCCAGACAGCACGCGTCATCGTTAACGTCCATCGCGAGCAGGCTCGCTCCTACAAACGGCATGACCTGCACGTCAGGCACACGCAAGTGTGCCTCGACGCGGTTTTCCGAAGAGGACGCAGCATGTGTTCGTATAAAAATAATATTTTGCAGCTGGCGTTGGGCGTTGTGCTCGGCGTGTTGCAGGGCGTCACCCATGCGGCCGAATACGTCGACGTGCTGGACCTGCCCGCCAGGGTCAGCGCCTTGGCGATCAACAGCCCGTTGTCCGGCATGGCCCGCGCCGGCGGGCGCGTGATTGCCGTCGGCCAGCGTGGCCATATTCTGTTTTCCGATGATGCGGGCAAGCATTGGCAGCAGGCCTCCGTGCCGGTCAGTGCCGATCTCACCGCAGTGAATTTTCCGACCGCCACCCAGGGCTGGGCGGTGGGCAATGACGGCGTGGTGTTGCACAGCAGCGACGCCGGCGCGACCTGGAAGAAGCAACTCGACGGTCGCCAGATCGGCGAATTGCTGATCAAGCATTACTCGGCGCTGGCCAAGGCCGAGCCGGGCAACGAGCAATGGCCCCAGTTGGCCATGGAAGGCCAACGACTAGTCGATCAAGGCGCGGATAAACCGCTGCTCGACGTCTGGTTCGCCAACGACAAAACCGGCTATGTGGTCGGCGTGTTCAACCTGATCCTGCGCACCGACGACGGTGGCCAGAGCTGGACCCCGTTCCAGGATCGCACCGACAACCCGCAGAGCTTGCACCTCAACGCAATCGCCTCCACCGGCGAGGCGTTGTACATCGCCGGCGAGCAGGGTCTGTTGCTCAAGTGGGACGACAGCGCCCAACGCTTCAATGCCGTGCCGACGCCGTATCAGGGCAACTTCTTCGGCGTGCTCGGCAAGCCCGGCGAAGTGCTGGTCTACGGCCTGCGCGGCAACGTGCTGCGCAGCACCGACGGCGGCCAGAGCTGGAGCGCACTGGAAACCGGCCTGCACGTCAGCATCACCGCGGGCCTGATCGATGCCCGTGACAACTACCGCTTGTTCACCCAGGGCGGGCAGATGCTGGTCAGCCAGGGGACGGGCACGCAGCTGCATCTGCTGCAGCAACCGGCACCGACACCGGTCGCCGGCGCAACCCAGTCCGCCGACGGCGCCCTGGTGCTGGCGGGCAGCCGTGGTGCCCGGACGCTGTCCGCCGATCCAGCCCTCGAACCCTAAGAGCGAGAACCCAGACATGGGCAATATCAAACAAGACGCCATGCCGGTGATCCGCGATGTGCGTGATTTCGACCAGCGCTCCGGCAACCTCCTCGAACGGCTGGTGTTCAACTTCCGCCCGTTGTTCATGCTGTTGATGGCGCTGGCCACGGTGGTGCTGGGCTACATGGCGGTGACTCGCCTGGAGCTGCGCCCCAGCTTCGAGAAAATGATTCCGCAGAGCCAGCCGTACATCCAGAACTTCCTGGAAAACCGCCAGTCGCTGCGCGGTCTGGGCAACTCGGTGCGGGTGGTGGTGGAGAACACCCAGGGCGATATTTTCGATCCCGAATACCTCGACGTACTCAAGCAGGTCAACGACCAGTTGTTCCTCACCGAAGGCGTCGACCGCGCGTGGATGAAGTCCCTGTGGAGCCCGGCGGTGCGCTGGACCGAAGTCACCGAGGACGGTTTCCAGGGCGGCCCGGTGATGCCCGACACCTATTCAGGGCAGCCTGAACAGATCGAACAGCTGCGCCAGAACATTTCCCGCGCCGGCATTGTCGGCAGCCTGGTGGCCAGCGACTTCAAGTCGACCATGCTGATCGTGCCGCTGCTGGACAAAGCCGCGGCAGGTGGCCAGCGCATCAACTACCACGCCTTCTCGCAGATGCTCGAAGCGCAGTTGCGCGACAAGATCGAATACGCCGGCGACAGCGCTGCGCGTAAATCCGGAGTCGAAGGCACCGGCCATTACAAGGTGCGGGTGATCGGCTTCGCCAAGCTCATGGGCGACCTGATCGACGGCCTGATCCAGGTGATGATGTTCTTCGGTCTGGCGGTGGTCACCTCGTTGGCCATCATCTACGCCTACACCCGTTGCGTGCGCAGCACTCTGCTGGTGGTCGGCTGCTCGCTGATCGCGGTGGTCTGGCAACTGGGCATCGTCGCCTGGCTCGGTTACGCCATCGATCCATACTCGGTGCTGGTACCGTTTTTGATCTTCGCCATCGGCGTGTCCCATGCGGCACAGAAGATGAACGGCATCATGCAGGACATCGCCCGTGGCACCCACAAACTGATCGCCGCGCGCTACACCTTCCGCCGTCTGTTCATTGCCGGTGTCACTGCGTTGCTGGCCGACGCCGTGGGTTTCGCCGTGTTGATGCTGATCGATATCCCGGTGATCCAGGACCTGGCGATCACCGCCAGCATCGGCGTCGCGGTGCTGATCTTCACCTCGCTGTTGCTGATGCCGGTGGCGCTGTCCTATGTCGGTGTTGGCGCCAAGGCCGCCGAGCGTGCGTTGAAAATCGACACCCGTGCCGAAAAGCATAAAGGTTTCGGCAAACTCTGGGATCTGCTCGATCGCTTCACCACCGCCAAGTGGGCTACGGGCGCCGTTTTGGTCGCCGTATTGATGGGCATTGGCGGTTACGTGGTCAGCCTCAACCTGAAGATCGGCGACCTGGAAAGCGGGGCGCCGGAGCTGCGCGCCGACTCGCGTTACAACCGCGACAACGCCTACATCACCCAGCATTACGCGCTGTCCAGCGACCTGTTCGCCGTGATGATCAAGACCGCGCCGGAAGGCTGCCTGAACTACAAGACCCTGGTGCTCGCCGACCGCCTGGCCTGGGAGCTGCAACAGTATCCGGGCGTGCAGGCCACTGCTTCGCTGGTCAACGCGGTACGCCAGATCACCGCCGGCACCTATGAAGGCAACCCCAAGCTCAACAGCATCCAGCGCAATCAGGACGTGCTCAACTACGCCGCGCAGCAAGCCTCGGTCAACTCGCCGGAGCTGTTCAACACCGAATGCTCGCTGATGCCGGTGATCGCTTTCCTCAAGGATCACAAAGCCGAAACCCTGGATGCGGTGGTGGCGATTGCTGACAAGTTCGCCAAAGAAAACAGCAGCGACGATCGCCAGTTTCTGCTCGCCGCCGGCAGCGCCGGTATCGAGGCGGCGACCAACATCGTGGTGCGTGAAGCCAATCACACCATGCTGCTGTACGTGTACGCGGCGGTGACGCTGTTCTGCCTGATCACCTTCCGCAGTTGGCGGGCCACGTTGGTGGCGCTGTTGCCGCTGGTGCTGACCTCGATCCTCTGCGAAGCGTTGATGGTGGCCATGGGCATCGGCGTGAAAGTCGCGACCCTGCCGGTGATCGCCCTCGGCGTCGGCATCGGCGTGGACTACGCCCTGTACCTGCTCAGCGTGCAACTGCACTTCCAGCGCCAGGGCTTGCCGCTGTCCCAGGCCTACCGCAACGCCGTCTCGTTTACCGGCCGGGTGGTCGGGCTGGTGGGCATCACCCTCGCCGCCGGCGTGGTGTGCTGGGTCTGGTCGCCGATCAAGTTCCAGGCCGACATGGGCATCCTGCTGACCTTCATGTTCCTGTGGAACATGCTCGGCGCGCTGATCCTGATTCCGGCCCTGTCGTATTTCCTGCTGCGCGAACGGGCCCCGCAGCCGGGTTCCGATACCGCAGCCGAGAACACCGAATCCACTGAACGTCCGGGCATGCCCCATGCCCTGACCACTTCCGAGTAAGCCAAGATGTCTGAATACAAAGCTCCCCTGCGCGACATGCGCTTCGTACTCAACGAGGTTTTCCAGGTGTCCCGGCTCTGGGCCAGTTTGCCCGGCCTGGCCGACGTGATCGATGAAGAAACCGCTGCCGCCATCCTCGAAGAGGCCGGCAAGATCAGTGGCGAAGTCATCGCACCCTTGAACCGCGCCACCGACGAACAGGGCTGTACCTGGAGCAATGGTTTGGTCACCGCGCCGGACGGTTTTGCCGAGGCCTATCAAGCCTTCGCCGAGGGCGGCTGGGTCGGTGTCGGCGGTGATCCGCAGTACGGTGGCATGGGCATGCCCAAGGCGATTTCGGCGCAGGTCGAAGAGATGGTCAACTCGGCCAGCCTGTCGTTCGGCCTGTACCCGATGCTGACCGCCGGCGCCTGCCTGTCGATCAAGGCTCACGCCAGCGAAGAGCTCAAGCAACGCTATCTGCCGAACATGTATGCCGGCACCTGGACCGGTTCGATGTGCCTGACCGAAGCCCACGCCGGCACCGACCTGGGCCTGATTCGCACCAAGGCCGAACCCCAGGCCGACGGTAGCTACAAGGTCAGCGGCAGCAAGATTTTCATCACCGGCGGCGACCACGACCTGACCGAAAACATCATCCATCTGGTACTGGCGCGACTGCCGGATGCACCGGCCGGCCCGAAAGGCATTTCGCTATTTCTGGTACCCAAAGTGCTGGTCAACGCCGACGGTTCGCTGGGCGAAAACAACGCGCTGTCCTGCGGCTCCATCGAACACAAGATGGGCATCAAGGCCTCCGCCACCTGCGTGATGAACTTCGATGGCGCCACCGGCTGGATCGTCGACGCACCGAACAAAGGCCTGGCGGCCATGTTCACCATGATGAACTACGAGCGTCTGGGTGTGGGCATCCAGGGTCTGGCACAGGGCGAGCGCTCGTACCAGAACGCCGTCGCGTACGCCCGTGACCGTCTGCAAAGCCGTGCACCCACCGGCGCGCAGAACAAGGACAAGGCCGCGGACCCGATCATCGTGCACCCGGACGTGCGCCGCATGCTGTTGACCATGAAAGCCTTGAACGAAGGCGGCCGTGCGTTCTCCAGCTACGTGGCCCTGCAACTGGACATCGCCAAGTACAGCGAAGACGCGCCAACACGCCAGCGCGCGCAGGAATTGGTATCGCTGCTGACGCCGGTGGCCAAGGCGTTTCTCACCGACATGGGCCTGGAAACCACCCTCCACGGCCAGCAGATCTTCGGCGGCCACGGCTACATCCGCGAATGGGGCCAGGAGCAACTGGTGCGCGATGTGCGCATCACCCAGATCTACGAAGGCACCAACGGCATCCAGTCCCTGGACCTGGCCGGGCGCAAGATCGTCGGCAGCGGCGGGGCGCTCTACCGCTTGTTCGCTTCGGAAATCCGCAACTTCACCGCCAATGCCTGCGCTGACCTCGGCGAGTTCACCAAGCCGTTGAACGCCGCCGTGGACATCCTCGACGAGCTGACCGCGTGGTTGTTGGATCGGGCCCAGAGCAACCCGAACGAAATCGGCGCGGCTTCGGTCGAGTACCTGCACGTGTTTGGCTACACCGCGTATGCCTACATGTGGGCGCGCATGGCCAAGGTCGTCATGAGCGGGGATGCCGAGGACGATTTCTACACCAGCAAACTGGCGACCGCGCGCTTCTACTTTGCCCGCTTGCTGCCGCGTATCCACTCGTTGAGCGCATCGGCCAAGGCCGGCAGCGACTGCCTCTACGAGCTGCAAGCCGACCAGTTCTGATCGAAGGACAAGGAACTCCAACCATGCTGAATACAAAAATAATCCCGCCCGCCGACGGCGCTTATGCCTATCCCTTGCTGATCAAGCAATTGCTGCTGTCTGGCGTGCGCTACGAGCCGGGCCGGGAAATCGTCTACGCCGACAAACTGCGCTACAGCTACCAGACGCTCAACCAGCGCATCCGTCGACTGGCCAATGCGCTGACGGCGGCCGGGGTCAAGGCCGGTGACACCGTGGCCCTGCTCGACTGGGACAGCCACCGCTACCTGGAATGCTTCTTCGCCGTGCCGATGATCGGCGCGGTGCTGCACACGGTGAACATTCGCCTGTCGCCGGAGCAGGTGCTGTTCACCATGAACCACGCCGAGGATGACCTGGTGCTGGTGCATGATGATTTCCTGCCTCTGGTCGAGCAGATCCACGGGCGGCTGGAAACCGTTAAAGGCTACCTGCAGCTCACCGATGACGAGGCGACCACGACGTCACTGCCGGTGTTCGGTGAGTACGAGCAGTTGCTGTCCCTGGCCCCGGACCAATACGACTTCCCCGATTTCGACGAAAACTCGGTCGCCACGCTGTTCTACACCACCGGCACCACCGGCGACCCGAAAGGCGTGTACTTCAGCCATCGGCAACTGGTGCTGCATACCCTGAATGCCGTCGGCACCCTGGGCGTCTATCAGGGCCAGCCGCTGCTGCGTTCCGACGACGTGTACATGCCGATCACGCCGATGTTCCACGTACATGCGTGGGGCGTGCCTTATGTCGCGACCCTGATGGGCATCAAGCAGGTGTATCCGGGCCGCTACGAACCCAACAGCCTGGTCAAGCTGTACCGCGAAGAGAAGGTGACCTTCTCCCACTGCGTGCCGACCATCCTGCAGATGATCCTCAACTGCGAGGAAGGCAAGGC
The DNA here is from genome assembly GCF_059492225.1 of Pseudomonas sp. Pseusp10. Lineage (NCBI taxonomy): Bacteria > Pseudomonadati > Pseudomonadota > Gammaproteobacteria > Pseudomonadales > Pseudomonadaceae > Pseudomonas > Pseudomonas sp. Pseusp10. Next base: position 1,671,486 of record NZ_CP168528.1, read on the forward strand.
GACCCGTTTCGACGACTGGAAAATGCTCCTCGGCGGCAGTGCGCTGACCCTTGGCATCGCCAGTGAAGCCAGCGCCAAAGGCATGGTGGTGCACGCCGGCTACGGCATGTCGGAAACCTGCCCGTTGCTGTGCCTGACCTACCTGCGCGACGAAGACCGCCAGCTATCCGCCGAAGCCCAACTGCCGACCCGTATCAAGACCGGCACACCGGTGCCGCTGGTCGACCTGAAGATCATCGACGCCGAGGGCAATGACGTGGCCCATGACGGCGAGTCCCTGGGCGAGATCGTGGTGCGCGCGCCGTGGTTGACCCAGGGCTACCTCAAAGCCCCGGACAAAGGCGCGGAGCTGTGGCACAACGGCTGGCTGCACACCGGCGACATGGCCTCGATCGACAAGCTGGGCGGCGTGGAAATCAAGGATCGCATCAAGGACGTGATCAAGACCGGCGGCGAGTGGATTAGCTCCCTGGAACTGGAAAGCCTGATCAGCGAACACCCGGCCGTCATGTCCGTCGCGGTGGTGGGTATCGTCGATGAACAGTGGGGCGAACGCCCCATGGCCATGGTCGTCAGCGAGCCGGGGCAATACCTGGACCGCAAGATCCTCGAAACGCACCTGCAAGCCTTCGTCGACGGCGGCCGCATCAACAAATGGGCGATCCCCAAGCAGTTCAAGTTCGTCGCCGAAATCCCCAAGACCAGTGTTGGCAAGATCAACAAGAAGCTGATTCGGGAAAGCGAAGCCAACTGAGGGATAAACCTGCCATCACCACCGATGATGGCAATTTTTTTGTAGGAGCGAGCTTGCTCGCGATGGACTGGAGAGCGCCGCGTTTAAACAGGAAACACGCGTTATCGTTAACGACCATCGCGAGCAGGCTCGCTCCTACAAGGAATCCAACAGCAGGCGGTTTCTGGATAGTTTGTGGGGCGTCATCTTTGTCATAGTCCTCGCCAGAGATAACGCCCCGTTGGTCGCAGTTTTCAGCGCTTGTGCCAAGCTGAACGGGGTATTGAACCGCTGCGCATTCAATTGCCGGTCAGGCAAACCCCAGGAAGCCCACGACATGAACCTCGCCCGTGCATCAAACGTCCGCCACGAGTTCTACAAAGCCGTCTGGTTCTACTTCAAAGTGGTGTGGCCGATCTTCTCTATACTGCTTCTAGTGATCGTTGCGTTCGGCCTCATCATCGCTCACCTGGAAGGGTGGAGCCCTGATGACGGTGTTTATTTCGCCTTCGTGACGGGCCTGACCATCGGCTACGGCGAGCTCGTGCCCAAGCTCGGCGTCTCGCGAGTGCTGGCGGTGTTGCTGGGGTTCAACGGCGTACTGATGACGGCGACATTCGCGGCGATCAGTGTCCGGGCGATTGAAGTGACGGTGACGGCGTCACGGAAAGATGTGTAGGAGCGAGCTTGCTCGCGATGGACGTCAACGATAACGCGCGAATTCTGGATAAGCGCGGTGTCCTTGAGTTTTTCGCGAGCAAGCTCGCTCCTACAGGGGGGGCAGCCAGCAGGTTGAACCTAAGCCTCCCAGCCCGCCCCACTGACCGCCGCCTGCGCCAGCGGGTGCAAATCCGCCCCCTGATGCTCCGTCTGCCAGGCCAGCAACTCCTTGCGCATGCCGGGCGTCCAGTACATCTGCAGATGATTGCGCACGCCGAGTACGGCCAGTTGCTGGTCCGGTTCGCTGGTGAAGTACTGGGCGATCTGGTTGGCCATCTTGATCAGGTTTTCAGTGCTCATCGGCGTACCTCCGCTTTCGCCTGACGGCGTTCATTCAACAGACGGTGCTGTTCGTCACTGAACGCCTGATAGCGTTTTTGCCACTCCGAAGGGTGATAGACGCGGCTGACTTCCACAGCGGTGACCTTGTACTCCGGACAGTTGGTGGCCCAGTCGGAGTTGTCGGTGGTGATCACGTTGGCGCCCGATTCCGGGAAGTGGAAAGTGGTGTACACCACGCCCGGGGCGACCCGTTCGGTGACCCGCGCACGCAGTACGGTCTGGCCGGCGCGGCTGCCGATGCCGACCCAGTCACCTTCGTTGATGCCACGGCTTTCGGCGTCGCTCGGGTGGATTTCCAGGCGGTCTTCGTCGTGCCAGGCGACGTTGTCGGTGCGCCGGGTCTGGGCGCCGACGTTGTACTGACTGAGGATGCGCCCGGTGGTCAGCAGCAGCGGATAGCGAGCGTTGACCTTTTCCTCGGTGGGCACGTAGCCGGTGAGCATGAAACGCCCCTTGCCGCGCACGAATTGCTCGATGTGCATGGTCGGCGTGCCGTCCGGTGCCTCGGCGTTGCACGGCCATTGCAGGCTACCGTGGCGATCCAGTTCGGCGTAGCTGACGTTGGTGAAGGTCGGCGTCAGGCTGGCGATTTCATCCATGATTTCCGATGGATGTTTGTAGTTCATCGGGTAGCCCAAAGCATTGGCCAGCGCAACTGTGCCTTCCCAGTCGGCCTTGCCGCCCAGCGGCTCCATGACCTTGCGCACCCGGGAGATGCGCCGCTCGGCATTGGTGAAGGTGCCGTCTTTTTCCAGGAACGAACTGCCCGGCAGGAACACATGGGCGAACTTGGCGGTTTCGTTGAGGAAAATATCTTGCACCACCACGCACTCCATCGCCGACAAAGCGGCGGTGACGTGCTGGGTATTCGGATCGCTCTGGGCGATGTCCTCGCCCTGGCAATACAGGCCTTTGAAACTGCCGGCCAGGGCAGACTCGAACATGTTCGGGATGCGCAGGCCCGGGTCGGGTTGCAGGGTGACATTCCAGGCCTGTTCGAACTGCGCCCTTACCACCTCGTTGGAGATGTGCCGGTAACCGGGCAATTCGTGGGGGAAGGAACCCATGTCGCAGGAACCCTGCACGTTGTTCTGCCCGCGCAGCGGGTTCACGCCCACGCCTTCACGACCGATGTTGCCAGTGACCATGGCCAGGTTGGCGATGCCCATGACGGCGGTGCTGCCCTGGCTGTGCTCGGTGACGCCCAGGCCGTAGTAGATCGCCGCGTTGCCGCCGGTGGCATACAGACGAGCGGCGGCACGGATGTCGGCAGCGGCGACGCCGCAGACAGGGCCAAGGGCTTCCGGCGAGTTTTCCGCACGGCTGACGAACTCGCTCCAGCGGGCGAAATCGCTGCCCTCGCAGCGGGCGTCGACAAAGGCCTGGTTGAGCAGGCCTTCGGTGACGATAACGTGGGCCAATGCGTTGAGCATGGCGACGTTGGTGCCCGGGCGCAGGGCCAGGTGCAGTTCGGCGCGGGCATGCACCGTGTCCACCAGATCAATGCGCCGCGGGTCGATGACGATCAGCCGCGCACCTTCACGCAGGCGGCGTTTGAGCTGGGAGGCGAACACCGGGTGGGCGTCGCTGGGGTTGGCGCCCATCACCAGGATCACGTCGGCTTGCATCACCGAGTCGAAACTCTGGGTGCCGGCGGACTCGCCCAGGGTTTGTTTCAAGCCATAGCCGGTCGGCGAGTGGCAGACCCGCGCACAGGTGTCGACGTTGTTGTTGCCGAAGGCCGCACGCACCAGTTTTTGCACCAGGTAGGTTTCTTCGTTGGTGCAGCGGCTGGAAGTGATCCCACCGATGGAATCGCGGCCATATTTCTGCTGCAACCGACGGAATTCGCTGGCGGCGTAGGTCACCGCTTCATCCCAGCTGACTTCCTGCCACGGGTCGTTGATGTGTTTGCGGATCATCGGTTTGGTGATGCGATCCGGGTGGGTGGCGTAGCCCCAGGCAAAGCGCCCCTTGACGCAAGAGTGGCCGTGGTTGGCATGGCCGTTTTTGTCCGGAACCATGCGTACCAGCTGATCGCCTTTCATCTCGGCGCGGAACGAACAGCCCACGCCGCAATAGGCACAGGTGGTGATCACGCTGCGTTCCGGTTGACCCAGTTCGACCACGCTTTTTTCCATCAGGGTCGCGGTCGGGCAGGCTTGCACACAGGCGCCGCAGGACACGCATTCCGATTCGAGGAAATTCTCGCCACCGGCAGCGGCCACGCGGGATTCGAAACCACGCCCGGTAATGGTCAGGGCAAAGGTGCCCTGGGTTTCTTCGCAGGCGCGCACGCAGCGGTTGCAGACGATGCACTTGCTCGGGTCGTAGTCGAAGTAGGGGTTGGACGTGTCCTTCACATCGGCCAGATGGTTGTCGCCTTCATAGCCGTAACGCACCTCCCGCAGGCCGACCTGACCGGCCACGGTTTGCAGCTCGCAGTTGCCATTGGCCGAGCAGGTCAGACAGTCCAGCGGGTGATCGGAGATGTACAGCTCCATGACGTTGCGCCGCAGCGTCGCGAGCTTCGGCGTTTGCGTGTGCACGGTCATGCCTTCGCTGACCGGCGTGGTGCAGGACGCCGGATAACCGCGCATGCCGTCGATCTCCACCAGGCACATGCGGCAGGAGCCGAAGGCTTCCAGGCTGTCGGTGGCACAGAGTTTGGGAATGGTGGTGCCCAGCAGCGCAGCGGCGCGCATCACCGAAGTGCCTTCGGGCACGCTGATGCTGCGGCCGTCGATGTTCAGGGTGACTTGCACCTGGCTGTCGCGGGCCGGAGTGCCCAGATCGATATCGGTTTTCGGGTCGAAGAGAGTAATCATTGCTCGGCCTCCGAGGGCTGCAAGCCGAAGTCGGCGGGGAAGTGCTTGAGGGCGCTGGCGACCGGAAAGGAAACCATGCCGCCCAACGCGCACAGCGAACCGTATTGCAGGGTGTCGCACAGGTCCTTGAGGATGATCACCTGCTCATCGCGACCGTTCTGGTCAGGCGCGGCCAGCAAGCGGTCGATCACCTCTACGCCCCGAGTCGAGCCGATGCGGCACGGCGTGCATTTGCCACAGGATTCCTCGGCGCAGAACTCCATCGCGAAGCGCGCCATATGGGCCATGTCCAGCGTATCGTCAGCCACCACCACACCACCGTGACCGAGCATCGCGCCGATGGCGGCGAAGGCTTCGTAATCCAGCGGCGTGTCGAATTGCGAAGGCGGCACCCAGGCGCCGAGCGGGCCGCCGACCTGCGCGGCCTTCAGCGGCCGGCCACTGGCGGTCCCTCCGCCGTAGTCTTCCACCAGTTCCCGCAGGGTCAGGCCAAAGGCCCGTTCCACCAGCCCGCCGTGACGAATATTGCCCGCCAACTGGAAGGGCATGGTGCCCAGGGAGCGGCCCATGCCGTAATCACGATAGAACTGCGCACCCTTGGCCAGAATCAGTGGCACCGAGGCCAGGGTCAGCACGTTGTGCACCAGCGTCGGCTGGCCGAATAGCCCCTTCAAGGCAGGAATCGGCGGCTTGGCGCGCACGATCCCGCGCTTGCCTTCGAGGGAGTCCAGCAGCGCGGTTTCTTCACCGCAGATGTAAGCACCGGCACCGACGCGTACTTCCATATCGAAAGCCTGGCCGCTGCCGCCGACATTGGCGCCGAGGTAGCCGTTCTCCCGGGCAATCTGCAGCGCGTTGCGCAGCGTGGCCACGGCATCCGGATACTCCGAGCGCACATAGATGTAGCCGTAAGTGGCGCCGACGGTAATGCCGGCAATGGCCATGCCTTCGATCAGCAGGAAGGGATCGCCTTCCATCAACATGCGGTCAGCAAAAGTGCCGGAGTCGCCTTCGTCGGCGTTGCACACAATGTATTTCTGCGCAGCTTGAGTGCCGCGCACCGTGCGCCATTTGATCCCGGCGGGGAAGGCCGCGCCGCCACGGCCGCGCAGGCCTGAATCGAACACCGCGGTCGCAGTTTGCTCGCCGCCAAGGGTGATGGCTCTTGTTAAACCTTCGAAACCGCCGTGGGCTCGATAATCGTCCAGCGACAATGGCCGGGTGATGCCTGCGCGGGCGAACAGCAGGCGTTGTTGTGTCTTCAGATAGGGCAATTCCTCCACCAGGCCCAAGGCCAGTGGATGGGCGGACGGCTCGCCTTGCAGCGCATCAAGCACGGACGGCACATCGGCAGCAGTCAGCGGGCCAAACCCGATACGACCTTGCGGGCTGTCCACTTCCAGCAGCGGTTCCAGCCAATACAGGCCACGCGAACTGGTGCGCTGCAGCTCCAGTGGCAGATTGCGTTCCTTGGCCTGAGTGATCAGGGCCGTGGAGACCTCGTCGGCACCAACAGCACGGGCCAGCGAATCACAGGGCAGATAAAGAGTCGGCATCACGCGTCCTCCCGGCAAGCGTCGAGCAAGGCATCCAGACGCTCGGCACTCAGCCGCGCATGCACCCGGCCATCCAGCTCCAGGGCAGGCGAGCAGGCACAAGCGCCGAGGCAATACACCGGACGCAAACTGATGCTGCCATCGGCGCTGCTGCCGTGGTCATCCAGTTGCAGACGCTCACGTAACTGCGCAGCCAACTGCTCGGCACCGCGACTCTTGCACGACTCAGCCCGGCACAGCCGCAGGATATGCCGCGCGGGCGGCGCAGTACGGAAGTCATGGTAAAAACTGATCACCCCACGAACCTCGGCCTGGCTCAGGTTCAGGGCATGGGCAATCTCGGGGACGGCGACATCAGGGATGTACCCAATGCGCTCCTGAATATCATGAAGAATGGGCAACAGCGCACCCGCAGAGCCCTTATGGCGCTCCAGCAGACTGTTGACCACAGGCAGGTGCAACATCTCATCAGGCATTCAGCAATCCTCACGGTCACGGACAAACCAGAAGGTTGTCGGTCGTCCGAAAGTGTCGGCTGCGGCACTCACACCACGTCACGGTATCGTGGCAATTTGGCCGTTGGCCAGGGCACCCTGAACGGGCATCTTGTTGTGCCCGGCACGGTCTTCGCCGCGCCTCTACTGGGCATAAAGGGCAGCTTGCCACGCTGCTATTGATCGAACCGCACCAAAGCGACGTGCTCGGTTCTGCCTACGACTATCCATTAAGTCTAGATGAGTGGTGCAGGGGGCGTTCACACACTGGCCTAATGCCCGGAGGGTCTGTCGATGGGGGATGTATAGCAAGCATTACAGGTGAGAAGAAGCATCAGAACCGTGGGCCATTCTATGGTGCAGATGCGCTGATTCATTCCGCCGTAACCCGAAAGCCATTCCCTGAGCCGAATACTAAAAAGCCCCGAAAAACTTCGAGGCCAATCCCAAATCCCAGCCACCACACAAAACCCCTGTGGGAGCCAGTCTGCTGGCGATAGCGCCAGCCTAACCACCATCAAAGCTGACGACGCAACAGAACCAACCTCCAATGCCTACGGCGTGGAAACGTCCTACATCCGACTGCCGAAACAGAATCGGAAACATCTGATTCTGTTTTTTGGCGATGGCTGAATGAGGCATCGCTGATTCCGAACGGCGTAGATTTCCTGGTCCTTTAAAAACTAGACAATCCACCCTGCCAAGGAGCGGTCTCATGGCGTTTGACGCTTTTATCAAAATCGAAGGTATTCCAGGCGAAGCGCTGGACGAAAAATACCGCAACTGGATCGAAGTGAGTGGCTATAGCTTTAGCACCTGTCAAAGCACTTCAGCCACCGCCAGCTCTGCCGGTGGCGCAACTGCCGGCCGGACAACGCTGAGCCATTTCACTTTTACCAAAACGCTGGACAAGTCCAGCTGCAAACTGATGGAAGCCAGTTGCGCCGGTGAGCACCTGAAAGAAGTCACCCTGGTGCTAAGCCGTGCGGGTGCCGAGAAGCTCAAGTACTACGAGATCGTGCTCGAGGAAGTCATCATCGCCGATTACGCGCAAAATGCTGCAGCCGGCGTTCCAATTGAAATCGTGCAACTGAATTATGGCCGCATTAAAACCGTGTACACCCAGCAAAAACGCAGTGATGGTGCCGGCGGCGGTAACATCGCGGGCGGCTGGGATCGCATCGGTAATAAAAGATATTCGTGAGGCACAGATGACAGAGCCTCTAGCGTTTATCAATTTCCGAACCCAGTCTTTCGAATCTCTCAAGGCCGAGCTGCGACTAACTGGCATTGCAAAAAACAAGTTTGATGCACTCAACAGCCATATCGCCAACACTGTGGTGTTGGCAGGCGAGTTAGTGATCATCGGTGATGTAACGACCTCATCCAGTACCCATCAAGAGGCGTACTTGATGACCAAGGCGAGGGACATTCACCTCGCCCTGCTGACTAATCAAGTCGACGCCGACGACTTCTTTCTCGACAACTTCGAGTTGCTGCAGGGCTTACTCGACGATGGCGCTATTGGCGCCGGGGTTGTCAGTGATGGGTGGAGCAAACACATGGCCGCGATAAAGACCACGCTAGAGGAGATCGAACAGGCCCATAAAAACTATCTGCGCAGCGGATCTATTGCCGCCAGAGACAGGTTCTACAGCGAACGCGCCAGATTGTTCGTCAAGCTGGAAAAACAACTGGGCAATGTAGCCTCCTACGGCTCGGGGCTTCGTTCCCAAGGTTCGATAAAACGAATGCTGGGGATTTCGACCAAGAGTTACATGAGTACTGGCGAGATTGCCGGATATGCGCAGAAGGTCAGTGGCGTGGCCAGGGCGGCGAAGCTGATCAAGCGAGGAGTCTACATCGGCACTGCGCTGGAGGTTGCCTCTGCGGGGCTGAAGATCAAGCAGGCATGTGCGTTGGGACGGGAGGATGAGTGTACGAAGGCGAAGTATGTCGAGGGCTCTTCTTTGGCGGGAAGCCTTGTTGGTGGAGCCGTTGTAGGGAGCTTTGGAGGGCAGGCAACGATCTTTGGGTGCATGTTGGTGTTAGGTATCGCCAGTAGCGGGCCTGGTGCACTCGTATGCGGCGTAGTTGGCGGTGCAGTGGGGGGAGTGGGAGGTGGACGGATAGGCGAAATGGCGGGTGAGCACATTGGTGAATACCTCTATGAAGTAGTAGCGAAATGAATAATATCCCCCTCGGCCTAGTATCATTGTTAATGCTGGGTTCATTAGTATTTGTAGCGATATGGTTGGTTTACATTGTGCATGTTTACACCGAAAAATCGGAAACATTGTTGCGCAATAGTCATTTCATAAATATTAACAGGTCAGCATTTTCTCATATGGGTTTTGTTGGGAAGGTTGTGCGTAGTGGCGTTCTCACTATGGTCCTGATAATGCCGAGGTTTTCCGCGAAGAGAGGTATTGTGGATCTTGTGGAAGTCGAAAGTTTCCCGAGAGGCTTAAAGTGGATGTTGATTGTCTCATGGGGATTAGGTTGGTTATTAAGTATCACCCTAATAATGTTTGGTGTTTATCTGAAATATATTGAGTGAATTGGGCGGGCTGATTTATTGTTAGTTGGAGAAGTGGCTGAAAATTGATTTGTCGCGACCCAAGGCACCCCACCGGAAGCACTCTGAGGCCGGAAATCTCAAAACCGAATCCCCAGCATTTACTTTGCCCCAAGCAATAAAAAGCCCCGAAAACCCCGGGACTAATCCCAAATCTCACTAAACACACAAAGCCCCCTGTGGGAGCGAGCTTGCTCGCGATAGCGCCAGCCCAACCACCACAAAAAGCCAAGCTGAAACCCAACCCACTGTAGGAGCGAGCCTGCTCGCGAAAAACGCAAGGCAATCAACATCTGCTGTTGAATGAGCACCGTCATACTGCAAGCAGCCTGAGAGGGATAATCCCCCGCTCCCACGCTATGCATGGAAGCGGGGAAAACCCTTAACCAAGCTCACCACAGAAAATATCGGGATTCCCATCGGCCGGGCTTGTCCGCATCACCAGCGCGTATCCGCCGGACCGCAGCGAGTCATAAGCCATAGGCACGCTCTTCCAGAGTTGGATGCCCGCCTGCTCGTTGAAGTTGTCAGCCACGATGCGATTGAGTGAATAGACCGGCTTGGGCTCGTGCCTGGCGCAGCTTCCCGAGTAGATATAGGTATACAAGTGCGCCGGAATTGCAGTGCCAATGGGTACACCGCCCACGAACAATGAGAGCGCCGTCTCACTACTGTTCAAGGGGGTCAGAATGGCCTGAGCGATATGCCCGGCATTGTGAGTAGTTGCATTCAAGGGAACGGCAACGATTTGCTTCGGGGCTGCACCAACCACGGAGATCCATCCTGCCGCTACCAGCAACGCCAGCGAAGTTACGACCTTCATCGTAAAACCTCCCGCCTTGTAAGGGCTCGTTGAAGAGATCCCCCACTGAATTTTAGTCAGCTGTACAAATCCTGAGGTTATTCGGATGGTCGGTCCAATAGCCATTGGGTTGTAGCAAATCCACTGTAGGAGCGAGCTCGCTCGCGAAAAACGCAAGGCATCCACATATCCCGCTGAATACCCTGGCCACCGCAACCCAGCCCGTTCCCACAAGCGTCATGCCTGACTTCTGAAATCTGAAGCTATTTCAGTGTTTCAATCACTACCCCTCAGCCTTTACCCCCGCTTGCCTGGAGGCCGACGCACAAGTCCGATCCCGCGTCAGCACCTTCACCGCATCATCCACCAACGCCTTACTCATCGAAGTCAGATAATGCGCAGCCCAGGCGTGACGGTCGGTGTCTCTGGCATAAGCAGCATCTTCAGTGAGCGTTTTAGCCAGGAACAGAAAATCGGAGGCCATGGACAACGCATCGCCGAGAGGAACGCCGCGAGTGACATGAAACAGCGCTTGATCCGCACAGTAGATTGCGGGTGTCAGGCCGATGGTTTTGAGTTCAGATTGGTCGGTCATTGGCCACCTCCGAGGATGGAGAGGCAATGGGGGAGGGCGTTACGCGATTGGGAATTGCGTAGAGGGAAAAGCCAAATTTCAAACGGATTGATACTGCGCATTATCCAACTCCTTGATATGAGGAGCTGCCACGTTCGTTACCACACGAATGGGTGACAGCTGTGCGCAGGGTGGTAAACCGGGAATCAAGGAAACCGGCACGCCCGAGGGCGTCCCACGCACAGCCGCCATAACTCACGCCGCAGGCATAAAAAAAGCGCCTGATGACGTGAATGGGGCGCTGTTGCGCCTTGAATAACTCGGGTTACCACACCCGGTCGCTGAATTGGCAGCGACGGTGGAAGGGTATCGTGCGGGCCCTTTTCTCGCAACCTTCGAACGCATCGGCCTCAGATCTACGCTGAGAAACAATATGGAGTGTCCCTTCTTGTACTTTTTCCATGGTCTTGATGTGGCAAAAATGAAGAGTTTCCACGTGTTAAGTAGGATTTTTTCTATACACCATAGGGGAGTAGCTTGAGATATTGGATGTGATTTCTAGAGCTTAAATCAATAAGCTGGTTTAAGTATCAGTGCACCTTTTGTTGTGCTTCTCATTAGGTTCTAAAGTTGCTGATTTCAAGGTCTTCGTTCGCTGCCTGTTTAGACTCCGAAAATATTGTGATTCTTCTCTGTTGTCTTATTATGATACTAGTTTGATTTGTATAGGTATTGGTTTTTTGAATTAGTGGAGACGGAGGGAAGTATATAGGCCTGCCGACTTATTTATTATATATTCGTGGTTGCCGAAAAATTCTGTTGAATAACAGCATTTTGACGTCTATCTTGGATGGTGGCCAGTAGCCTTTTCCCTAATAAAAAAGGGATTTGTGGGCTGCAGAATTAAACTGTTATTCATGGATTGAGAAAAAATGAAAGTCACCAAGATCACTGCCAAGAATTTTAGAATGTTGAGAGACGCAACTTTAGACTTGCGTCGTGATTTATCCCTCCTTATTGGGCGGAATAATAGCGGTAAAACTTCGTTTTTAGTTCTTTTTGAACGTTTTTATGAGTCCTCGATGAAGTTTACGTTTGATGACTTCCCTATGGAATATCGGGGCCAAATACTGGCAATGCAGCATGGGAAGAGAATCGATGATTTAGCGATTCAAATGACTCTCGAAATCGAATTTCACGAAGATGATGATCTCAAAAAAATCTCGGACTTTATTCTGGATTTAGACGAAAATAATAATATAGTTAAGATTTTGTTTGAGTGTGTCATAGACTCAGATCGGCTTCTTAGGGATCTTGAGTTGGTTACTAGTTGCAAAGAGCGCTATATCAAGAAAAATTTATATAAGTACTTGGTTAGTAATTTATATGCTTTCATGAAGGATGAAGATGTTAAGGAAAATAGGCAGGCCCTAGTGCCGAAAGATAAAAGTTTGATTCGGGCGCTAATAAATTTCGAGATAATTCATGCAAGAAGGGACGTCGCAAGCTCTGAGGGCGGAAAAAAGGTTTTATCTAGGCTTACTACGCAGTACTTTAATAAAGCAAACGATGAACAAGAGCATTTTGACCCAGTTAACGAGTTGTTGATTGGGATGGATGAGGGGCTAGAAAAAAAATACGAAGAGTTTTTTAATCCATTTCTGGCTGGTGCAAAAAAATTTTTAGGTATTGATAATATCAAGGTGATTTCAAACCTTGAATCAAAGGAGGTTTTAGATAATTGCTCACAGGTAGTATACGGTGGAGATGGAAGTTTTCTGCCTGAGACCTATAATGGTCTAGGGCATATGAATATTCTTTATTTGCTATTGGCTATTGAGATAAGAAAGGAGTCGTTTAATAAAAGTAAATGCCAAATAAATTTGCTTTTTATTGAAGAGCCTGAAGCGCACACGCACCCACAAATTCAGTATGTGTTTTCAACTAAAATCAAATCTATACTGTCTGAAATTGATAATCTTCAGACAGTAATAACAACCCATTCATCGCATATAGTATCTCAATGCAATTTTGAAGATATTAGGTATTTTAAGTCTTCAGATACTGGGGTGGAGATAAAGAACTTTCATTCCGAGCTCGAGAGAAAGTATGCTGCTGATATAGATTCTTTCAATTTCATAAAGCAGTATCTTACGCTTAGTGCCTGTGAGTTGTTTTTTGCCAGTAAGGTCGTGTTTATAGAGGGGCTCACGGAAAGAGTGTTGTGGGACTATTTTGTAAGTCGTTTTGATAGTTTGGATGATGCTGAACAAACACGAGTGCCACTATCATCGCAGAATATTACAGTCTTGGAGGCCGGAGCGAACGCTAAGGCGTTTAGGCATTTTTTAGATTTTATTGGCATTAAAGCGCTAATTGTAACTGATATTGATACTACCGTTTTTAAAGAAGGTGAGGACGGGAAAAAGGGCGGGTATGTATCTTGTAGCGTAAATGAGGGGACTCACACTAGTAACGCAACGATAAGATATTATTTAGGCTCGCCAGGCTTCGAAGAGGTGGAGGAATTTGATAAGTGGTTTGCCAATCTGAAAAAACATGGATTACAGTTAGAAGATGTTAATCCATATATTGCGTATCAAAAATCTGAAAATGATTACCATGGAAGAAGCTTTGAGGATGCTTTTGTAAATATCAACTTGGATCTTATAAAAGAGAATATATCAAATATCCAAGGCTTGAAAAATATATCTGCAATTAATGATGGGATATCCTCTTACGAACTAGTAGATAAGGTGTTAGACAAGAAATCTGCATTCGCTTCCTCCTTGTTATTCTTAGCCTTGACAAAAGAAAATGTTCAGTGGAAAACGCCTGTATATATTGAGGAGGGCATAAAATGGCTGGCGAAATGAGTCCTATCTCAGAAGTCCTTCATTGCGTTGATAGTGGTATCGATTTTGTATTGCAAGGGGGGGCGGGGAGTGGAAAAACTGAATCGTTAAAAACAGTTTTAAGTCATATTACAAAAAGCTACCCTGATCGTTTGGCTGTTTGTATTACTCATACTAACTTGGCTTCTGAAGAAATAGCGAAGCGAGTTGGCGGCTCGCATAAAATTTCCACAATTCATTCTTTTCTATATGGCCTTATAAAAAACTATACGTTGGATATACACTCTGTAATTTTTGAAGTGTTTAGGATGCGATTGGTGCAGGAGTTTTTCATTCCTGTTGGTGATGCAGAGCATAAAAGATATAAAAAAGCTTATGAGAAATTTGCTGATGCGCTTTACGCAATAAAAGGAGAGAAGGTTTCAAAGTGTCCTGGGAAACGACTGTTTGACAAGGATCAGGATGGGTATGTTGCTGAGTTGAACACCAAAATTGAGGAGTTTAACTTATTTATAATAGCCCGAATCGCTTCGGTACCACATTACGAGATTGTATACAATGAATCCCCGTTTGACCGGTTTGATGAGTTAAGTTTTGGTCACGATGGTCTTATAACAATATCATGTCTTTTATTAAAAAAGCCTAAGCTCTTAAGGATTTTGTTTGATAAATACGACTATGTATTCATCGACGAGTATCAAGATACCAATCCAGGGATAATTGAGGTTTTCGTTAATGGGGTGAAAAATAGACCTGGAAAAGTTTTAGGCCTTTTTGGGGATTCTATGCAGGGAATCTATGAGGATGGTGTGGGTGACGTCGAAAAGTATGTGGAGCGCAAAGAATTACATAAGGTCAACAAGCCAGATAACTATCGTTGCTCAGTTCAGGTAATTGAATTTATAAATAAGTTTAGAGTTGACGATTTAACGCAACAACTCGCTTTGAAAACAACTGACGGAGTAGAGGAACGCGCTGAGGAGCGGCAGGGAGTCGTTAAGCTTTACTATGCTGTTTGCAACGATAGGCCAAACGCTTTCAGCGATGCGACTATAAAGGCGGAGTATTTTGATAAAATTAATCGTTTAATTGAAATTGCATCTGAAGGTGGTGAGCAAAAAACTCTAATTCTCACAAATAAAGCAATTTCAAAGAAGGCAGGGTTTGGGGCTTTATTTGATATTTTTAATGACCGATTTAGTGTTTCAATAAATGATAGGTTGGAAGAGTATCTGTCAGCTCTGCAGTACAGTGAAGTGCACTCTTTGATGAGTTTGTTCGAATCGAAAAATTTTCATGAGATATTGCAGGTTGTTAAAAGGTCTGGCTACTTAATTCACAGTCTTGCTAGCAAGCAACAACTATCAGCGCGATTGCATGAGTTGTTTGCTGGTGGGCGAAGTGCAGAGGAGTCAGTAGAATTTGCAATAAAAAACAACCTAATAACCGAGTCAGAGGCTCGGCGCAGGGTTCTCCGGAGAAAAGAAAAGTTCTTGGAGGGGCTAGTTGGTGATGAGGAGTATCAAAAATTTAAAGCTCTGTATGTTAGTGGAGCGAAAAGCTTTACTAAGGTTTCGGAGCAAATGGAGTATTTAGATGAGTATGATTATGCTCAGTTGCTGAAAAAAATTAAGGTGGAAACGTTTTATCATAATCTTGTTGATGTCGGGGTTTCGATGGGGGAGGCAAGTAACTACTTGAGGTATGTTAACGAAGAAACTCCGTTCATTACAATGCATAAGACCAAAGGCTCCGGGATTAAGGATACTTTGGTGGTTATGGAGGATTTTTTTTGGAAGAGCTCTTACAATTTTAACGGTCTTTTTTCAAAGGATAAGTTTGATGAGTTTGATTTCGATGTGAAAAAAATTCTTTATGTCGCATGCTCTCGAACTATACGAAATTTAACATGCGTCCGAATGTTGTCGGAAGAGGAAAAGGAAAATATTTACGAGTTTTTTGATGAAGTGGTAGAGGTCGTGCTGTGAGATGTTCTTGGTAGTAAAGTGGCGGCTTGCAGGTTGCTGCTCTCAGTAAGTGGTTCTATTTTGAGGGAGTTAAGACTCTGCGATTTCTTGCGTTGATAAAGTGGGGCGATGCGCATGCAGTTTGCAATTTGGCAGCTGTATGTGCGTCTCTTATTAACCTTTGGGGGGCAAGTGTTTTTTTTGGATTTCATATTTTATCGAGGTATGAAGAGAGCGGAAAACGGAAAGGGGACCGGAAAGGGGACAGATTTATTTTAGGGAAAAGGCAGGGAAAAGGGGACAGATTTATTTTCCGGCTAAGAGAAATAAATCTGTCCCTTTGTTGTCTTCGGGGTTTGGCCAACTCTCACCCCAGACTCTCCCGATGTGACTTTTTGAATAGACTCCACCACCATGGCTTAGCCTCCCGTTTGGCGCGCTCCCAATCGTGCTTCAGTAGGTATGCCACGCGTTTCGAAAACTCAGGGAGCCGCTTTACAGGTTCTTTGCATTCAGAAAGCCCCTCAATGCATTTGAGGATGGCAATATCCTCAGGGTCAAGAGGGTTCAGCAGCAACTCAAACACCAGTCTCAACTCAGCCAGTGGTGTCTTGACTTCCGGTGTAGCCGCTTTACTCGCAGTCTGATGAACTTTCAGGGCGTTAATGCGAATCTGCTCACGCCACTTAGCACGCTCCTGGGTGATGTTCTCAATTTGGATCTTTCGCTCCGAGGCTCTGAGGCTGACAAATCCCCCTACGAGAGCGGACACGACGGCGGACGTCAGCAGTAGCTCAGTATTCATCGACGCATTATTTCCTCTTTAATTACGACTTACCATGACCCGACGACAAAGCCGTCCTTGAGCTTCATGTTGATGATCTGGCCCTTTTCATCAGCCACAGTGAGAGTGGGACGCATCGGCTTAGGGGGCTTGGTAAACCACTCCAGGCAAGCATTCAAGACATCAGACTGAAGATGGCCTTGCACAAACCTCTTCTTAAGATGGTCGGTCAGCATCTCATTTGGGGAAAAAAAGAAGTCCCCGTCTCTGCTTAGGTCGGTGTGAGACGATGCCATGGTTTCGATCTTTCGTTGGAATGACTTGGACGGTGCCATAAACGGATGGCCTGAGGATTTACAGGTTTCCGGAAAGATAGGGCTCATGAAGTCCACAACGTAATCGCCGCACACCACCAGTGCGTGAAACGCATTATTGGAGCTACTAATTGTGTCGCCTTCTAAGGTAGCGAAGCACAACACGTTGGCGTTTTCTTCATCCACCATCAGGCACATAGCCCCTGCCACGGCATGAGCATCTTTTTTATAATATTTTCTAAGAATGGCTGCACCCGCGACGCTGAAAAACCAGCAAGCGTGGGCTGTTTCCGCGCCTGCCATATCCAAAGCAGAGCGGACAACCCTATGAACTCGCAGGTAATCCTGTAAGGGAATCAGTGATCCAACGTTCTTTTTCATGGATTGCTTCCGCTAGTTGAACATGTCATTTTGCTTGTTGGCTGGATCTGCCTTCGGCGCATTCAGCGGGTGTCGGCAGCATGTTCCGACCGATAGGCCTCACGATCCGCGCCCTCGGTTGCACGGGCGGGGGAAAAGGGGATAGGGGAAAAAGGGGACATATTTTTTATCGGTTAAGACGCGGCGACCAACTTCGGTTCGGCTATTGGGCACTACCGCTTTAAGGCACCCCCGCTTTATTCATAGAATATCTTTTAAATAGTCCTTCAGCGCAATCAGCGGAGCATCAAGCTCCTCCATTGCCCGAATCCCGGCAAATTCCCCCGCCAACCTCCCCAACTCCCGCCCCAACGGCTTATCCACACCCCCAACAGCCTCCAACGCCAACCCCACACACTCACCCACCTTCACCTGAATCCCCTCAACATCCCCCCGCCGCACCAGCAGCTCAAACACATCCCGCTGGTAATCCCCCATCACCAAATCATCTCGCAAAATCGGGCTCTGACCTTCCGATTCATAAGCCAGTTTGAGGGAGAAGAGGGCGACGGTTTCCATGTGTAATTCCATGGGGGGAATCCTTGTGAAATGTTCCGGCGGTGCGGGTGGTGTGGAAGGGCAGGGGCAAAAGCATCGCCAGCAGGCTGGCTCCCACAAGGTGGTGGGGTGTCAGGTGCTTTTCTGCGGGCGAAAAAAAAGGCCTTGCTAAGCAAGACCTTTCTTAATTTTGGTGCCCGAGGGAGACTCGAATATTAGCATAACCGTATAATTAACATAGTTTTTTGCATGTGTACACTTCCACGTTGTACCGTGAAGTGTACACCCTACCTGCCTCCAATAAGGACTGGTGTAGATGGAAGCTTGATCGGATTTCTCCATCTAATTTCCGACGAGCTGTGAATAATATCTACAAGGAACTGGTTACGGATAGACTCCCTGGTCTGCCAAAAAAATGCCGAACCGACACATGGCGAACTTTCGCGATTAACCGTATGCCTATCACTTATTGTAAGGGGGAAACGGTGCCCTGTCTTTCATGGAGCTCGTTCAGAAGGATCTTCGTTCAGCGCGTTCAAAATGCCGGTCGCTTGGTCGTTCAGTATCTGTAGAAGCGCTTGGAATGAGTGGGACTCAGGCTCGTTAGCACGCTTCATGGCGTACAGGGTAACGCTGCAAGGAGGACTGAGCTTCGCAATTTTTGATCGGCTTGAGTTTGATTCATAGGCCGTGAATGGATCGACTATAGCGACTCCGACACCTGACTCGACCAGTGATCGGGCTAGAGAATAAGTTTGAACACGAACGGCAGTTTTAGGTGATGGTTCAACGTTCGCCAGGTAGCTACCTAACTGGCTAAACATCGGATCGATAGGTGAAACCCCGATCAGTTGCTCACCTGCAAGCTCACTGATGTCTACCGGTTTCGATGCAGAGTTGAATTTGTGGCCGAGAGGGCTCAATAACAACAGATCGCCGGTGATGACCGGTATGACGTCCAAACCCGGATGTTCCGGATGTCGAAAGGTCAATGCCAGGTCGATTTCCTGCATGAATAGGTTCTGTACCAGCTCCTGGCTATGCAGGCTGGTCAGTTCGAATCTTGAGTTCTCATGCCGTTGCTGCCAGCTTGCGACAACTCTCGGGAGAAGGGAGGAGGCAAGCGCAGGTGTGGCGCCGATTCTTAGCGTTTCGGACGGCATTTGGCGCAAGCTTTCGGCCAGTCGACGTACCCCGTCAAGGCTGGTGGTGACCTTTCTCACTTCCATTTCCAAGGCCTGGGCCTCGGGCGTGATGAGAAGCTTTCCCTTCACACGTCGAAACAGGGCAAAGCCGAGCTGAGCCTCAGCATGTTGAAGGACCTTGGTGACGGAAGGCTGGCTAACGTGGAGGAGTTCAGCAGCTCCGCTGATTGAGCCTGCCTGCCTGATGGCTTGAAAAATTTCGATGTGACGTAGCCGCATGCGACACCATAACCTTTGTCTATACCCAGTCGATTCTTATTCATTATCCGAAGCCTGTCACCCCCTGCTAAGTTGCGCCAAAGCGTAACAATTTTCGTATAGGGCGACTGCAATGCGGGTAAGCATCATCGGTGGTGGGGTTGTAGGTCTTACAACGGCATATGCCTTGGTACGTCAAGGAGTCGCCGTTGACCTGATTGATGCTCGATCCGAACTGGCGAGCGAAACGAGCTTTGCAAACGGCGGGCAACTCTCCTATCGCTACGTTGCTCCCCTTGCAGATGCAGGTGTGCCAATGCAGGCAATTGGCTGGCTGCTAAAAAGCAATTCTCCCTTAAAGTTACGCCCGCGATTGGACATGCAGCAATGGAAATGGATGGCGGAATTTCTGCTCGCTTGCCGTAGCTCTGTTAACCAGGCAAATGCTCAGAAGCTGCTGGAGCTTGCGTTGCATAGCCGGGACACGCTTCACAATTGGCTATCAGCAGCCGCTATTGATGATTTCGCTTGGAGACGCAATGGCAAGCTGGTTGCCTTCCGCGATGAAGCAAGTTTTAAACACCACAGTAAGCATTTGTCCGACCCTCAGAACCAGCGGGTAGTGACACGCGCTGGGCTTGCAACCCTCGATTCGTGTCTCTCCAACACTCCATTCGTTGGGGGGATTTTCACACCTGATGAAGAGGTAGGTGATTGCTACAAATTTTGCCAGTCTCTCGTCAAAGAGCTGGCTAGTTCCAATTTGTGCAATTTCGTCCTGGGGAAGCCTGTTACAGACGTAGTCCATAGAAATGGGGTGATCGAGAAACTTCGTTTCGGCAATGATGAACTTGACGTACAGAATTTGGTTCTGTGCACCGGTTATAAAACATCAGTGTTGAAATTGCCGCTGCTGTCGATACCGATTTATCCCCTTAAGGGTTATAGCCTCACTGTGCCGATCTCGAAAGGAAATATGGCTCCAGAAGTTAGCATAACTGATTACGATAGAAAGATTGTGTATGCACGTTTGGACGATAAACTGCGAGTAGCTGCAATGGTAGATATCGTCGGATTTAACCCAGAAGTAGATCCTGGTCGAATCAATGCAATTAGATCAGCTGCTCAGGAATTGTTTCCCAATGGTGGAAATTATCGTGAAGCGGTGGAGTGGGCCGGGATGCGTCCAGCTACTCCTACAGGAGTGCCGATAATTGGCGCTACGCCTCATTACAAAAATCTCTGGCTCAACGTCGGTCACGGTGCACTCGGCTTCACTTTAGCCTGCGGAAGTGCTGACTTACTGGCCAACCTGATTAGCGAGCGGAAAGCACCGCTAAACCCTCAGCTTTATTCATATCGAACAGCTTGATTTACCGGAGATCAATCATGACCATCAATCGTCTCAACTCTGGCCCTCGTCTGAGCGCAGCCGCTACGTATGGCAATCTGGTATTTCTGTCCGGCCAGGTGCCGGGTGATGGTGTAACAGCCAGTTCGCAGACACTCCAGGTGCTTGATAAAATCGACGCCCTGTTAGCAGAGGTAGGTTCTCACAAAGATTTGATTTTAAGTGCCACCATCTATCTCAAAGACATTGGGCGAGATTTTGCGGCAATGAATGATGTATGGGAAACCTGGCTGACAAGCGGGGAAGCCCCGACACGGACCACGATGCAAGCGGAACTGGCACGGCCAGAAGTTTTAGTCGAGATCACGGTGGTAGCGGCGGTCCAGTAAGTGTAATTAGACATCTAACAAAATAATTGGCAACTTCAAAAAATTAGATTCACTGCCTCTCAACAATATTTATTATAGAGAGATTGATATGAACAGTTTTGGAAACGAAACTAGTAGAGCGAAAAAAACAATTGTACTCGCCGCATTGTTTTTGGCATGGGCGGTTGGCTACGCAGATCGAATTGTGATGAGCCTTGCAATCATTCCTGTTAGCAAGGAATTTGCCTTGGACGCTCAGCAAGCCGGCATGGTACTTAGTGCATTTTACCTCAGCTATGCGATTATGCAGCTCTTTGGTGGATGGGTCTCTGACCGGTATGGATCGCGAATCGTCATAGTTCTTTGTGTTGTCGCCTGGTCTATTTTCACCGGTGCAACTGCACTGGCTTGGTCATTTGCGTCATTGTTGGTTATTCGGTTTTTATTCGGCATGGGCGAAGGCTGCTTTTCACCCGCCAGTTCTGTGACTGTCGCCGAAACTTTTCCCAAAAATGAGCGCGCACGTGCAAAATCCTTTTTGATATCCACTGCGTACCTAGGGAAGGCTGCAGGTTCCGGCCTACTCGGTTTGACTATGGTGTACCTGGGTTGGCGTGGGTCGTTTCATATCCTGATGGCCCTGGGTGTTATAACCTCGATCATATTGTGGTTTGCCCTCAAGGGAGGGATGGCGGCACAGCGCCTTCGAGCATCGTCGCAGCCTGCCAAGACTAACCAGTTCAAAGAGCTCCTCAAAGACCCCGCTGCATTAAAGCTAACTGCGATTTGGTTCTGCGCGAGCATGCTGAGTATCGGCCTGAACTCCTGGATGCCATCCTATCTTTCAAAAACATACAACATCGACCTGCTTCATGTCGGCCTCGCATCGGCAGTTCCTTACCTTATTGGATTCGCCGGAACAAATGCAGTGGGCTGGATGCTTGATAAATTCGGGAATGGCCGTGAAAAATATTTCATGATGTTTGGCGCATTTGGTTGCATAGCACTCATGACCTTGATGATGAACACCAAGTCCATGTCACTGCTGATCATCTATTGGACGCTTTGCATGCTTTCCTACAACTTCATCTACGCTACCTGCTTTGCAATTCCTTTGAAACGTTTCCGCCCGGACTTGATCGGTAGTGCAACAGGGCTGATGAACTTCGGCGGTCAGCTGGCAGGTTCTGTGGGGCCTATGGCGATGGGCGCGTTAATCGTACAGTTCAATGGATCGTATTTTGCAGCCTTTGGCATGCTGGTCGCGTCATCCGGTGTCGCCCTTCTTATTGCCCTGACATGGCGTGATGCTCCGCAGTCCAGCGCTGCCAACGCCACAGCATAAATCCTATTATGTCAGTGATGCGGTAGGAGTTTTGCCCATCGCATCGCTTCTTACGTCAGACTAAAAAATATTTGTAATCTATACATATAGTTACCAACCACCACCGCCACGGCCATCATAGAAAATGGAATTTCAGGCGATATCCAAGATGAAAGCATCCGCAAATTTATTTGCCAGTTCTTGATACTCCGCCCTGAAGTTTAGAATGCATAGGACGATTACGCGAGCATCGTGGGACACTAGAAATTTAGCAGGAGGTCATAAAATGCGTGTATTCAGTGCTGGTATTGGAACTGAGACTAATACGTTCTCGCCACTGCCAACCGGTCTCGAAGCATTTCGCCTTGGGGGATACTATCCCGCAGGGCAACACCCTCAGCACAGCACCAGGTACTCGGCGCCGCTCATCGTTGCTCGTGAGAGAGGTCGCAAAGAAGGCTGGACGGTGCTAGAAGGCTTGTATGCCCAAGCACAACCCTCAGGATTGGTAACCAGGGCAGCCTACGAGGCCCTACGAGATGAACTACTCACGGATTTGCGCAATGCATTGCCGGTAGATGTGGTACTACTGGGGTTGCATGGGGCAATGGTGGCTGATGGTTATGATGATTGCGAAGGCGATCTCATTGAGCATGTTCGGAAAATTGCAGGCAGCAAAGCAGTCATAGGCTGCGAACTGGACCCGCATGCTCATCTTAGCCCATCGATGGTCATGAACTCTGACGTGCTCATTGCCTATAAGGAATACCCGCACACGGATATCAGGGTGCGCGCAGAAGAGCTGGTAGATATATGTGTAAAAACCTTTACTGGTGAAGTAAGGCCTGTCGCTGCGGTGATAGATACGCACATGGTGGTGCCTATCCATACTACTCGTGAACCTGGTCGATCATTCATTGATAGCCTGATGGAGCTCGAAGGACAAGGTTCTATTTTGACGATTTCAGCTATCCAAGGATTTGCTACAGGCGACGTACCCAGTATGGGGACAAAGCTCCTGGTTTATACAGACAATGATCCAGATAAAGCAGAGACGCTTGCCAAGGAATTGGCTGACAAGCTCATCTCGATTCGCGATCAGTTGCAAATCAGTTATCTTTCGATTGATGAGGCTATAGACTTGGCGCTGGAGGGAAGCATAACACCAGTCATATTAGCTGACCGAGCTGATAACCCAGGCAGCGGTGCTGCTGGCGATTCAACCTTTATCCTGCAGAGGCTGCTAGAGCTCGGTATTCGAGATGTCGCAATTGGGCCTATCTGGGACCCAATGCTGGTGCAGTTTGCTTTTGAGGCGGGGATAAACGCTCGGCTGAGTTTGAGACTGGGCGGAAAAGTTAGCAAAATGTCTGGCGACCCGGTGGATGGGGAATTCTCTGTCAAGGCCCTGCAGCGCAACCACACCATGACCGGACAAGCCGGTGAGACCATGTCTGTTGGCGATGCTGCTCTGGTCGAGATACAAGGAATTGAATGTCTGATAATTTCCAACCGGAACCAAGCCCTCAACGCGGACGTGTTTACAAAGCTAGGGTGTGATTTGATTGGGAAACGCATTGTTGTAGTCAAGTCCGCTCAGCATTTTTACGCGTCCTTTTCAAAGCTGTCGGAGAAGGTTATATACGTGGGCGCACCAGGATCAGCGACCCCCATGTATGACCAGCTTACCTACCTTAAAGCCATGTTGCCCAAGTGGCCAATTACGAAAAACTAGAGCTTAAGCATGAGTAAGCTGTAGCTGAATTTTTATTCAATGCAGCTTGCTCTAGCGTTGTTAGAGTTGTTTTTCAGCTCGGCGAGTTAGATTGAGATAAATGGGCGCAAGTTCTATTGGCACCAATCCATAAAGTGCATGAGCAAGCTGTATATGAATTTTTATCCAATGCAGCTTGCTCTAACGCGTTGTTAGAGTTGTTTTTCAGCTCAGCGAGTTAGCTTGAGCTAAATGGACGCCAGTTCTATTGGCACAAATCCATAAAGTGCATGAGCAAGCTGTATATGAGTTTTATCCAGTGCAGCTTGCTCTAGCGCGTTGTCAGAGTTGTTTTTCAGCTCAGCGAGTTAGCGTGAACTAAATGGGCGCCAGCTCTATTGGCACCAATCCATAAAGATAAATATCTGCAGGGGCTATCGCATGATGAGATTCACCGCCGTCAACACTTCCAGGATGGCTCTGGCCGGCTCCATGATTTGGGGTACGCATGCCTCCGCAGCATTCGTCCAGGACAGCAAGGCCTCCCTCGACATCACCAACTATTACTTCAATAGCGACTATCGCGACGAGGTCAGCAGCAGTGCTAACCAGCAGTCCAAGCGTGCGGAGTGGGCTCAGGGTTTCACCTTGCGCTTCGATTCTGGTTACACCGAGGGGCCGGTAGCGTTCGGTGTCGACGCCATTGGGATGTTAGGACTCAAACTCGACTCCGGGCCAGAGCGCTCCAATACGGGTTTGTTGCAGCAAGACGCGGAAGCCGAACCTGGTAAACCCAGCTATGCCAAGCGTGCACAGGACAGCTATTCCCGGTTGGCGTTGACGGGGAAGGCGAAGATCGCTGAGACGGAGCTCAGGCTAGGCACATTGATACCGGAGCTTCCGGTGATCAATGCCAACACGAGCCGTCTGTTTCCTACCACCTACCAAGGTGCTCAGATCACGTCGAGTGACATTGCTGATTTGAAGTTGACCGGCGGTGTGATCAATCGAGCACAGGATCGCAACTCGCAAGATTACGAGCCGATGACTGTGGACTCGCGCAACAGTCGCTTTGTGGTTACTGGCGAAAGCGACCGCTTTTACTACGGCGGAGCTCAGTACAGCCTGACGCCATCTCTGACAGCCAGTTACTTTTACGGAGAGCTTCAGGACTTTTATACCCAGCACTACCTGGGTTTGCGATACAGCATCCCATTCGGCCCTGGGAAGCTGGGTGCTGAAGCACGCTACTTCCTTACCGGTGACTCGGGTGCTCGCTATGCCGGCGATATCGACAACAAGGCTCTAGCTGGCAAGCTGGATTACACACTCGGCGGTGCGAAGTTTTCGCTGGGTTACCAGAGCCTCTCCGGTGATACAGCCTTCGCCTTCATCGACGGCACCAACACAACGCTGTTCACCGAAGTCCAGGTCAGTAACTTCAGTGAAGCTGAAGAGAAAACCACCTTCGCACGCTTCGACTACGACTTCGCAGTCCTCGGCGTGCCTGGGCTGAGCTTCATGACCCGATACCTCACAGGACGTGATGCTGAGGTCCGCAATGGATCTGGCGGCTCCACGGAGTGGGAGCGAAATACGGACATTGCCTACGTGTTCCAGAAGGGTTCGGTACTGAAGAACCTCAGCGTTCGCCTGCGTAACGCTACCTACCGAAGCGACTTCCAGAGAGATGTGGATCAGAACCGGTTGATCCTCTCCTACACCTTGCCATTGATGTGACCCACCTTCGTTAATTTGATCGAGGTTTTACAATGTGTTGTTCACTTCCGGTTCCCTTTGCGTCTTGTAATCGACGACCATCCGGGCGCCGGTTCCAAAATGGGA
This sequence comes from Pseudomonas sp. Pseusp10, assembly GCF_059492225.1. Lineage (NCBI taxonomy): Bacteria > Pseudomonadati > Pseudomonadota > Gammaproteobacteria > Pseudomonadales > Pseudomonadaceae > Pseudomonas > Pseudomonas sp. Pseusp10. The sequence goes on from NZ_CP168528.1 coordinate 1,696,956, forward strand.
CTAATAGGGAATCCGAAGTGCCTCAAGCGCACGAAACGTAACTCAGCGAGCATATTCTGGAACAGACTGTGAAAGAGGGTCATGAAAATCATGACACATATTTTCTGGGGACTTGGTGGGTTAGAATAACTCCTTAAATTAAAAGCTAGAAATACAATAAAAACAAAAGTCGATATTCGCTTGTTTGATGTCGCTGCCATAATTAAAAATATAGCAGGAGATAATATGAATCATTCACTTTTCGTCTTGGCTGAAATGGAGGTTGCGCATTCTTTTTTGAATGAAGCCTTCCCTCCTCGTGTAAGTTATTCCCACATATCCTCAGTTTCGCCAAGGAAGCCTGCGAGCCAGATTTCCTATGCTCTACATGAGTCCAGAGTTTGGCTGTCATGACAAGGCTTACCCTCTGGCAAGACCTGAACGGTCGGGTGCAAATGCGCTCGACCATAGCTCATTTCGAGGACATCGTAATCAACAACGGTGCTGGACTAGGTGAATTATTGTGAGCATAACAATTAGCAAATTTCTACCAAAAAACCTGACCTATAAACCAGGCAAGCAGTCGGCAATGCTAGCCACCGCTTTGCTCGGAGTCATAAGCTGTGTTTTTGTCGGTTTTTATGGGGCAGCAGACACGGCATGGGGGCTTCTGCCTATCCTAATCTATGCTGGCTTCTGCTTTTGGGGGTTGGACATATTATTGGCTACTTGTCTGGCGCTAGTAGCAGCTTTTGCAATCCTCCAACCTCAACCCCTCGAAGTTGGAGTGCTCTTAGGAGGAGCTTTAAGTAATAACGTCACCATCATCGGCTTAGTAGCTGTTATGGGTGCTGGACTCGGCGAGGTTCTACGGTCAACGGGCGTTGCACACAATGTTGTTCAGGCTGTATTGAACGGTGTAGGTATACGCTCGAAATACACCGCCATGATCGGAATCATGCTAGCTAGTATGTTGGTAGTATTCATGCTGGGCACGCTTGCCGGTTCTCTAGCTATCGCAGGACCGATCCTCATCGCTTTTTCAGCAGAATATAAGATCACCCGTAGAGCAACCGCTGTAGCGTTTCTATATGGAGGCTGTGCAGGCTTAGCCTTGGCACCATTTGCGGGCTCTAACATTGCTATTATGCAGGCAGCGGATGTGAGCTATTTGCAGTACCTAACTTTCGGCGCTGGGCCACTAGCAATTATGTCAATAATTGTTGGCATTCCGGTAATATTCTACCATCAGAAGCGTGCGGCTGCTGTAAACGATTACTACTCAGATACAGAGAGTGACGCGGAAACACCAGACTGTACGCATGTTAAACGCGCAACTTTTGTATTCATCAGCGGCTTGCTGTTGACGATTGTATACGCGGGCTACACCCGTGCAGGAATTACGTTACCACTTTTGGCTCTTCCACTAATGGCCTTTGCAACTGGGTGTGCGGCTGGGAAATCTCCTACCGAAGTCATCCATGCATTTTATCGTGGAGCAGGTAGCGTTATTAATCTGTTCTTACTGTTTTGGATGTTGGCAACACTTTTCAATGTCATTGATAAAATGGGCCCATTCGAACATCTGATAGCTGGATATCGCGACGACTTGACGCAGCTCTCCCCATACAGTTTCGTTCTGCTCGTGGCGATGATTGGCCTGTTAGGCGTACCAGGAGCGTCTGCTGCCGTTGTTGTTCTCGTAGACCAGATGTTTGGCGGTATCGCTGACCAAATGGGAATCAGTACGGCAGCTTGGATCATGGTCCTTATTTTCTCATCGAAAGGTGATTCGTACGGGCCTTTCCCAAGCGCCAACATGGCCACCTGTATGGGTATGGCGCGTTATGACAACCTTCGTTATATGTTGTTGAGCGGTTATACTCTATTGATTCCCTGCACCTTGATGTACGCCATTCTTCTGATTTTCGTTTAAGGAAACTTAAATGCAAAATCTAATCGCAGAAGTAGGTGTTCCTAGACTGACATTCATAACTCACGATGTCCAAGGACAGTATGTCCAGTTGACCGGAGGTGGAACGGGAAATGAACGGGAGCGAAATACTGAGCTTCAGTATTTGTGCCAGAGCAGTGCGCTCAAGAACCTGGGGATTCGATGGAGAAATGCCAGCAATCGCTTGGACTTTACTCGACCTTACGATCACCGCCTGTTTGATTCGTGCATACACTCACCCATCTCAACTTTCCCGCCGTTCTGCCTATAACCAGGCATGCCGCTTATAACTCGAGAGTAAAATTATGCGTCTGAGTCTGAAGAACAAGGTGTTGTCCCTCGCGGTGCTGCCGGTGTTGTTGTTTGCTGTTGTGATCAGTTTGACGACGGTGTGGATTCTTCAGGATCAGGCGCGCAAGGAGGTCGAGGAAACCCGTCAACGCTTGTTGTCGGATGCCAAGGCGACTCTGCAGAGTTATGTGGCGGTCGCGATGACCACGATCAAGCCGTTGTATGACGCAGCCGCTCCAGGCGATGACGCGGCCAGGGCTCAGGTGATCAAGTTGTTGTCGGGGATCAGTTACGGCAAGGAAGGTTATTTCTTCGGTTATGACTCGCAGATTATCCAACTGTTCAAGAGCACCAGCCCTGGCGGTATCGGCAAGAGTTTCGCCGAGTCGAAGGATCCGAATGGTGTGTACGTGAATCGCGATTTGGTCCGTGTGGCGAAGGAAGGCACGCATTATCTGGCCTACAGCTCGGCGCTGCCGGGCAATGAGAAGGTTCTGGTGCCCAAACTGGGTTACACCGAGTATCTGTCGAAGTGGGACATGGCGATCGGTACGTCGGTGAACCTCGACGGGATCGAGGCGCAGGTCGCGGTGATCGAGGCAAAGGTGACCGAGCGCATGAAAGGCGTGGTGTTGAGCATCGTCGGGGTCGCGGCGGTAGTGTTGCTGATCATTGCGATTGTCGGAATGGTGCTGGCCAATACTTTGCTGCGCCCGCTGCATCTGATGAAGGCCAATCTGGATGACATCGCGGCCGGTGATGGCGATCTGACCCGCCGCCTGGCAATTACCAGTCAGGATGAGTTGGGCGAGCTGGCCGGTTCGTTCAACCGCTTTGTCGACAAGATTCACGGCATGGTTCGGCAGATTACCGAGATGACCACTCAACTGACCGGGCTGGTGACGCAGGTCGCCGATCAGGCCAACCGTTCCGAGCAGGCGATGGAGCGTCAGCGCCACGAGACGGATCAGGTCGCCACGGCGATCAATGAGATGTCTTCGGCGGCCCAGGAAGTTGCGCGCAGTGCCCAAGGCGCGGCAGTGGCTGCACAGCAGACCGACGCCGAAGGCCAGACCGCCAAGCGTGTGGTGGACGGCAGTATCAAGCAGATTCATTCGCTGGTCAGTGATATCCGCGACAGCGGTGTGTCGCTGGACAGTTTGCAGCAGGACGTGTCGTCGATTGTCAGCGTACTGGGGGTGATTCGCTCGATTGCCGAACAGACTAACTTGTTGGCGCTCAACGCAGCCATTGAAGCGGCGCGGGCCGGGGAAGCCGGGCGCGGCTTTGCGGTGGTGGCGGATGAAGTGCGGGCGCTGGCCAGCCGTACGCAGCAGAGCACACAGGAAATTCAGGGGATGATTGATCGGTTGCAGACGGGCACGCAGTCGGCTGTCGAGGCCATGCGTCGTTCCAGTGAAGCGGGTGACGGCACGTCGGTGCAGGCCAATCAGGCCGGTGCGTCGCTGGATTCGATGGCGCAGTTGATCGGCACCATCAACGCCATGAACGCGCAGATTGCCAGCGCCGCCGAAGAACAGACCGCCGTGGCGGAAGAGATCAACCGCAGCGTACATCAGATTGCGGTGGCGGTGGACAACGTTGCGGGCGAGACCCAGAAGAGCGCCCAGACGTCCCGCAGCCTGGCGGACCTGGGGCAGCATTTAGGCACGTTGGTAGGGCAGTTCCGGATCTAGGCTTTCGAATCTCGCATCAATAACCCGAGCTGCAGATCCACCGGGTCGGGGATCAGCAGGTAGACGGGTGACCATCCCCCGGCGCGACGTCGATGTAGCCGCCCTGGGCGTTGTACAGTTGGTGCAGGTCGAAGTGGTAGTTGCCGCCAAGAACCTTGGAATTCGATGGGGAAATGCCAGCAATCGCTTGGACTTTACTCGGCAGAAAAGTACGCGCTTGAGATTGAAATCTTTACATTGAGCAGAGGATTTCGGGCTCAGATTTCGCGTAGCTGCACGCAAAACAGGCGTTTTCAGCGGTCAGTATGCGGGCAGTCTGGAAGGACCGACTTTTTCAACAGAATCGGCCGTTTTCTGACCTTCGCTTAGGGGGTGAACTGCCAGGATTTTCCTAGGCGATGAGTGAGTAATTGCATGGTCAGCAAATAGTAATAGCGCGTCGATTCAGTGCGCTGGTTTAGATGGTGATTCAAAAACCATGCAAGGTGTTTTCTCTGCCAAGTCCATGGATTGTCGCATTGCCAGCGCTCAGCGATCGCTGTTTGGATAGTCTTCGCCTGACGCAGGTGGCGTTGGCGTGTGGTGTGTGACCCGGTCAAGACGCCCGCCAGGAACAGCTCCATATCGAATGCAGTGTTCATGCTCGACCACCAATGTAAGCCGATACCACGCCGATACGGCCGTGCCCCAGCTCATAGCTGATTTGTACTCGGGCCTCCTGATCGAGGTGTCGGTTGAGCTGATAGCAATGGCCACCGTTGATAGGCGCGGGATGATGGGTGATTTGCTCGTAACGTTCGCATGCATAGGCTGCCCGCAATTCATGGAAGCCTTTGAGGTTGTTCTTATGGAGGATGTCCCGTGCGGGGCCGACGATTCCCTGCAAGAAATCGAGGTAGCGTTCGTTCGGTGCAAGCAGGTTGCGGCTATCGTCGGGCGAGACCTTTTGGGCAAACCTCAGTGCGTCACGAATATGATCATCCTCCCTGATCCAGCGAGGTGCTGACGCGCCTGAACGGCCACCTTTGGTACCGTCCTGGATGTTGATCTTGCCGTATTGTTCGGCCTCATGCTTCAAGCGCGGAAGGTCGGCCAAAATCGCCTCGCGTAAGCGCATGCCTGTGGCTCGTGCCAGCTGCACGATGGCAGCCGCGCGCGGCAGTTGGTATTCGCAGAGCGCCTCGACGATCCGCTTCACCTGTTCACGATCCTCGCCTTGCAGGGCTGCTGTGCGGACGGTTGTGCGCTGCAGTCCTAAAGCCTTGCTCGGACTCGACACCTTCACATACTGATCACCTCGCAGCGCGGCCATGGTCCGATTCGCACTGGATAATCGGTTTTGCGCAGTCGCGATAGCGAGCTCACCTTGTACAACTTGCTGGCGCAGATACCCGGCGTAGTCCAGCAAGGTCTGCCGATCAATTTGTCGCGCATCGTTAAACCCCGGCCCATCCTCCGACCGACACCAGCGTACAAATGCCTGCCAGCGATCACTATGCGCCTTGACCGTGCCGTAATGCCCACCGCCGAACATATCTTTCAACGCCTGCGGCCCGGCGTAGCTCAATTGCCGGCCATAGCCAAAATTGCGTCCATCCCGTCTGCCGACTAACGCCATAACCCCAATCCTCTCGATATCAAATCACTGAATCCTTCCCCCACGTCATCCCGCCAAGAATGCTGAGTGTTATCAGGGATCAAGGCCCCTGCGACCTGTGAGGGTTGTCCACTAACGCGGGACTGGCGGCTCTTTACGACCGGGAGCTTGGGCATCTCATGATCTGGCCTCCTGAACACTTCCGAGGAAGTGGGCGGGTGGAGGCTGCGCTGACTGACGAGACCGGCGCCGCGAGATCCTGAGTCGGGTTAAGGCAGCGATGCGATGACCGGTGCACGCCTGACTGTCAGTCAGGTGCAGTCCATTCCTTGGGCTGCGGCACCATCATCTGCATCGCTGTTGCTGGTGGCTTCGGTGTTTGTCACGCCGATTGTCACGAGGGGGAATGCCGCAATGCCTTGTACGAGGTGGGCTGCAGCAATGGTAGGAGCGCCCGTCTCTTTCCGGAAGAAAGAGACGGGCGCAGGTTGGCGCAATGAAATGGCCAAGCGAATAGGTTGCTGCAGGGCAGCTATAAAAGGGTATGAGTTGCCGCCAGTGGCACTCTGGTAGAAGTAGGCATCCATCACATCGCTGTGACCGTGCGAGCCGCCGGACGCTAATCGCACTTTGGGAGAACCACCACGGTGTGGCGTAGCCTTAAAGGTTCTGGCTACCTGGGTTGCTGTCAACGACAGCGCTTTGCCCGATCTTTTCTACGCCTGTGGATAATTCGGGTCAAGGCTCGAATTTTCCGGATTTCTGAGGCGGTGGAAGAAATTATCCACCGGTGGAAATCAGTGGTTTTCCACAGACAGCTGTATGGGCTTTAGATTTTTTAAGTGAGGTCCATCCAAACAGGGCGGCTTTGCAGCCCTGTTTGGATGGGCCCGCGTGGAAGGCTGGGCTGTGGAGATCTCACCGGCTTACCAGTGCTGGAATGCGCCACCGTAGTTTTGCAAGGCGATGATGTTGTCGTCGACCGGGTCGAATTGGTGAGGCGTCACGTGATCACTGAGTCGCCGTTGAGTCTGTCTCGATAGGCAGCTTTTGGATGTGATCATCTTTGTGTGTATGGGATGCTGTTAGAGGCGGTGCAGAAGGGCGTGCGAGGAACTGATTAACGCGAGTATCAAATTGATCGCGAAGGTTGGCTGTAATGCCTTCTTTGAGGGCGTCGAGATAGTCTGCATACCACTGCATCATGATCCGACGTTGCGGCAGGTATAGGGCTTGATTGTACTCACCAGAGATGCCGCCCTCGACGTGAGCCAGCTGGCTTTCGACATGGTCCTTCAGCCAGCCATGTTCGCGCAGCAGCGTGCTTGCGGTATGACGAGTGCCATGGCTGACGAGTCGTCCTTTATAGCCGATCTTGGCGAACACCAGGTTGATCGTGTTTTCACTGATGACTGGCTGCTTTTCACCATTGCCTGGGAATAGATACCGACTGCGGCCAGTGCTTTGGTTCAGTTTGGTAAGCATGGTAATCAATTGATGAGGTAGAGGGCTAACGTAGTCTCTGCGCATCTTCATGCGGGCGGCCGGGATGGTCCAAATCCCTTCCTCAAAATCGATTTCCTCCCATTTTGCGTAGCGAACCATGCCGGGGCGGCTCGCCGTTAGAATTGTCATCCATGATGCAATCCTCGCTGGTAGCCGGCTGGTGGTCTTGCTTAAGGCCCGGAGAAACTCAGGTAGTTCGTGTTCGTGCAGATGTGGGTAGTGTTGAGTGGGCGGTGGGGCTATCGCAATGGCATGGAGTTCGGAGGCTGGATTGTGTTCGCACAGGCCGCGTGCAATGGCTTGACTGAAAATCTGTTTCAGCCAGGTCCGGGTCTTGTCCGCAACATTGAAGGCGCCTCGTTTTTCGATGCAGGCCTGCAGTTTTGCGCAGTCGCTTCGCGTGATGAGCTCCAGTTGCTTCTCGCCGAGAGCGGGCAGTAGATCCTTATCGAGATAGTCGCGGATCTTCTTCAGCGTGGCGCTGCTGCGGCCGGAGTCCGATTTGAATTGGTACCAGTACTCCGCGGCTCGCCTGAAGGTGTTGAGCCCGGCCTCCTGCTGTCGCAGCTTGTCATCGCGGCGTTTGGCGCCGGGGTTGGTGCCTTGCTTGAGTAGGTTGCGGCATTCCGCAGCTCGTTCACGAGCTTCCTGCAAGGAGATATGCGGATACACGCCCAGTGACATGCGTGCCGCCCGACCCTGATACGTGTACCGGAAGTGCCAATACTTGCTGCCGTTGGGTTTCACCAGCAGGGCAAGACCCGAACTATCACTCAACGTGAACGGTCTGTCGGCAGGCTTGGACGCTTTGATTTGCAAGGCGGTCAATGGCATCGCTGTACTCCTCCGGTTCTCGAACTGGAATATGTACAGAAAATGTACCAAAAAGAGGCTGGCTGGCAAGGGACGGGGATGGAACCCCAGAGACCAAAAAGCCCGCAGTTAGCGGGCTCTAGGGGTGTTGCCTAGACGTCCTTGGACGTCTATGTACATCAAATGGTGCCCCGAGGGAGACTCGAACTCCCACTCCTTTCGAAAACGGATTTTGAATCCGCCGCGTCTACCAATTCCGCCATCAGGGCTCAATGGCGGCGAAGTATAGAGATGAGATAACCGCTGGTCAATCAGGTACATGGAGAATTTTTGATAATTCCGCTAGACTTCCCGGCCCTGCTAGACGAACCCCATCATGCGCGTTGCTGACTTTACTTTCGAGCTCCCCGATTCGCTGATCGCCCGCCATCCTTTGGCCGAGCGTCGCAATAGTCGCCTGTTGACCCTGGATGGGGTCAGCGGCGCCCTGGCACACCGTCAATTCACTGATTTGCTGGAGCATTTGCGTCCCGGCGACTTGATGGTGTTCAACAATACCCGGGTGATTCCGGCGCGGCTGTTTGGCCAGAAGGCTTCCGGCGGCAAGCTGGAAATCCTGGTGGAGCGGGTGCTGGACAGTCATCGCGTGCTGGCCCATGTGCGTTCCAGCAAGTCGCCCAAGCCTGGGTCGAAGATCCTGATCGACGGCGGTGGCGAGGCCGAGATGCTGGCGCGTCACGATGCGTTGTTCGAGCTGGGGTTCACTGAGGAGGTGTTGCCGCTGCTCGACCGCGTCGGGCACATGCCGTTGCCTCCTTATATAGACCGCCCGGACGAAGGCGCCGACCGCGAGCGTTACCAGACCGTCTACGCCGAGCGTTTGGGCGCGGTGGCGGCGCCGACGGCGGGGCTGCATTTCGATCAGGTGCTGATGGAGGCGATTGCCGCCAAGGGCGTCGAGACGGTGTTCGTGACCTTGCACGTTGGCGCGGGTACTTTCCAGCCGGTGCGGGTCGAGAAGATCGAAGACCACCACATGCACAGCGAATGGCTGGAAGTCGGCCAGGACGTGGTCGATGCGGTTGCCGCCTGTCGCGCGCGCGGAGGTCGGGTGGTGGCGGTGGGGACCACCAGTGTGCGTTCCCTGGAAAGCGCCGCCCGCGATGGCGTGCTCAAGCCGTTCAGCGGCGACACCGACATTTTCATCTACCCGGGCCGGCCGTTTCATGTGGTCGATGCCCTGGTCACCAACTTCCATTTGCCCGAATCCACGCTGTTGATGCTGGTTTCGGCGTTCGCCGGTTATCCCGAGACCATGGCCGCTTATAAAGCCGCCGTCGACAACGAGTACCGCTTTTTCAGCTACGGTGATGCGATGTTTATCACCCGTAACCCCGCGCCACGTGGCCCTGAGGAAACAGAATGAGTCGCCAATGTCGTATGTCTTTTGAGCTGCTTGCCACCGATGGCAAGGCTCGTCGCGGTCGTTTGACCTTCCCGCGCGGTACCGTCGAGACCCCGGCCTTCATGCCGGTGGGCACCTACGGCACGGTCAAGGGCATGCTGCCACGGGATATCGAGGCGACGGGCGCTGAAATCATTCTGGGCAACACCTTCCACCTGTGGCTGCGCCCGGGCACGGAAGTGATCAAGAAGCACGGCGATCTGCACGATTTCATGCAGTGGAAAGCCCCGATTCTGACCGACTCCGGCGGTTTCCAGGTGTTCAGCCTGGGCGCCATGCGCAAGATCAAGGAGGAGGGCGTGACCTTCGCTTCCCCGGTCGACGGCGCCAAGGTGTTCATGGGCCCGGAAGAGTCGATGCAGGTCCAGCGTGACCTGGGCTCCGACATCGTGATGATTTTTGACGAATGCACGCCGTACCCGGCGGACGAAGACGTCGCCCGCGTATCCATGGAACTGTCCCTGCGTTGGGCCCAGCGCTCGAAAAACGCCCATGGTGACAACACGGCGGCGCTGTTCGGTATCGTTCAGGGCGGCATGCACCAGGACCTGCGCATGCGCTCCCTGGAAGGCCTGGACAAGATCGGTTTCGACGGCCTGGCCATCGGCGGTCTGTCGGTGGGCGAGCCCAAGCATGAAATGATCAAGGTGCTGGATTACCTGCCGGGCCAGATGCCGGCTGACAAACCTCGTTACCTTATGGGCGTTGGCAAACCGGAAGACTTGGTTGAGGGTGTGCGCCGCGGTGTGGACATGTTCGATTGCGTGATGCCAACCCGTAATGCCCGCAATGGGCATCTGTTCATTGATACTGGCGTGCTGAAGATCCGTAACGCGTTCCATCGCCATGATGATTCGCCGCTGGATCCGACCTGCGATTGCTATACCTGCCAGAACTTCTCCCGCGCTTATCTGCATCACCTGGACAAGTGCGGCGAAATGCTGGGAAGCATGCTCAATACCATCCATAACTTGCGCCATTATCAAGTGCTTATGGCTGGTTTGCGCGAGGCTATTCAACAGGGTACATTGGCCGCCTTTGTCGATGCCTTCTACGCCAAACGCGGGTTACCTGTTCCGCCTTTGGACTGAGTTTTCTGACCCCAAGAATCAACATTTGCAACTAGGAGTGCTAAATGAGCTTTTTTATCTCTAATGCCATGGCAGACGCTGCTGCACCTGCGGCAGCCCCTATGGGCGGCGGTTTCGAGTGGATTTTCCTGGTCGGCTTCCTGGTCATCTTCTACCTGATGATCTGGCGTCCACAGGCCAAGCGCGCCAAAGAGCAGAAAAACCTGCTGAGCAGCCTGCAAAAGGGCGACGAAGTTGTGACCACCGGCGGTATCGCCGGCAAGATCACTAAAGTGGCCGACGATTTCGTCGTTCTGGAAGTTTCCGACACCGTCGAAATGAAATTCCAGAAAGGCGCCATTGCCGCCACGCTGCCAAAAGGCACGCTCAAAGCGATCTAAGTTTCAACTTCATATTCAATCGACGGGGCGCGCAAGGCGCCCCGCGTCATAAACGGGCGGCGTGATGCTGAACAAATATCCTCTGTGGAAATACATTCTGATCCTGGCGGTGCTGGCGGTCGGTCTGATTTATTCCGCTCCCAATCTTTATCCTGATGACCCGGCCATTCAGGTCAGCGGTGCAAGCACTGCGCTGCAGGTCAATCAGGCTGATCTGGATCGTGTGAGCGCTGCGCTCAAGGAATCCGGGATCAACGTCAAGGCAGCGACCCTGTCTGCCAGCGGCAAGGGCGGGCTGATTCGCCTGACCAAGGCTGAAGACCAGCTGCCGGCCAAGGACGTTGTACGCAAGGCGTTGGGTGATGACTACGTCGTTGCATTGAACCTGGCACAAACCACCCCGCAATGGCTGCGCAACCTCGCTGCGCACCCGATGAAGCTGGGTCTGGACTTGTCCGGTGGTGTGCACTTCCTGCTGGAAGTGGACATGGACAAAGCCCTCGATGCGCGCCTGAAAGTCTACGAAGGCGATGTAAAGAGCCTGCTGCGTAAAGAAAAGCTGCGCTATCGCAGCCTGCCGCAACTCAATGGTGCCATCCAGCTGGGCTTCGCTGATGAAGACAGCCGTGAACAGGCCCGTTCGATCATCCGCAAGAACTTCAACGATTTCGACATTGTTCCGGCCGACCTCAATGGTCAACCGGTGCTGCGTCTGGCGATGACCCCGGCCAAGCTGGCGGAAATCCGCGAATACTCCATCAAGCAGAACTTGACCACGGTGCGTAACCGCGTCAACGAGCTGGGTGTTGCCGAACCGATCGTCCAGCGTCAGGGCGCCAACCGCATCGTGGTTGAGCTGCCGGGCGTGCAGGACACCGCCGAAGCCAAGCGTATCCTCGGCAAGACGGCCAACCTCGAGTTCCGTCTGGCTGCTGAGCCGGGTGCTTCGAAAGCCACTTCCGAATCCTTCGAGTTCCGTGAGGGCAAGCGTCCTCCTGCGCTGATCGAGCGTGGCCTGATCATCACCGGTGACCAGGTGACTGACGCCAAGGCCGGTTTCGATTCTCAGCACGGTACGCCTGAAGTGAACATCCGCCTGGATGGCCACGGTGGCGAGCTGATGAGCCGTGCGACCCGCAGCAACGTCGGTCGCAGCATGGCGGTGATCTTCATCGAGCAGCGTCCGGTGACCACTTACACCAAGCAAGTGGTTAACGGCGTCGAGAAAGACGTAGCGGTTCAGTCGTTCAAAGAAGAGAAGAAGATCATCAGCCTGGCGACCATCCAGTCGCCGCTGGGGGCTCAGTTCCGTATCACCGGCCTGAACGGCCAGGGCGAGTCGTCCGAGCTGGCGCTGCTGCTGCGTGCCGGTGGTCTGGCTGCGCCGATGTATTTTGCTGAAGAACGCACCATTGGTCCTAGCCTGGGTGCGGACAACATCACCAAGGGTATTGATGCGTCGCTGTGGGGCATGCTGTTCGTCTCGCTGTTCATCATGGCCATCTACCGCTTCTTCGGCCTCATCGCCACCGTCGCCCTGGCGGTGAACATGGTGATGCTGCTGGCCCTGATGTCGCTGCTGGGTGCAACGCTGACCCTGCCGGGTATCGCCGGTATCGTGTTGACCATGGGTATGGCGGTCGACGCCAACGTGCTGATCTTCTCGCGGATTCGTGAAGAGATCGCCGCCGGCATGACCGTGCAGCGCGCAATCAACGAAGGCTTCGGCCGGGCATTCACCGCGATTCTCGACGCCAACCTGACCACCTTGCTGGTCGGCGGCATCCTCTTTGCCATGGGCACCGGCCCGGTCAAGGGCTTCGCAGTGACCATGTCCCTCGGGATCTTTACCTCGATGTTCACGGCCATCATGGTGACCCGCGCGATGGTCAACCTGATCTTCGGCGGTCGTGACTTCAAGAAGTTGTGGATTTAAGGGGCTGCCATGTTACGTACAATCAACTTCATGGGCGTTCGCAACTTTGCGTTCGGCGTCACATTGTTCCTTACCGCGCTGGCAATGTTCAGTGTCTTTCACAAGGGCATGAACTGGGGCCTGGACTTCACCGGCGGTACGCTCATCGAGCTGACCTACGAGCGTCCGGCCGACGTTACCAAGGTGCGTGAGCAGCTGGTGACCGCGGGTTATCACGAAGCTATCGTGCAGAACTTCGGTGCAACTACCGACCTGCTGGTGCGTATGCCTGGCGAAGATCCGCAACTGGGTCACCAGGTAGCCGAAGCCTTGCAGAAGGTCGGTGGCGAGAACCCGGCGACGGTCAAGCGTGTCGAGTTCGTCGGCCCGCAGGTGGGTGAAGAACTGCGCGACCAGGGCGGCCTCGGCATGCTGATGGCGCTGGGCGGCATCCTGATCTACCTGGCTTTCCGCTTTCAGTGGAAGTTTGCGGTCGGTGCGATCGTGTCCTTGATCCACGACGTGATCGTGACCATCGGTATCCTGTCGTTCTTCCAGATCACCTTCGACCTGACGGTGCTGGCGGCGGTACTGGCGATCATTGGTTACTCTCTCAACGACACCATCGTGGTATTCGACCGGGTTCGCGAGAACTTCCGCGTGCTGCGCAAGGCCAGCCTGATCGAGAACATCAACATCTCGACCACGCAAACCCTGCTTCGGACCATGGCGACTTCGATCTCCACCTTGCTGGCGATCGCGGCCCTGCTGTTCTTCGGCGGCGACAACCTGTTTGGCTTCTCCATCGCCCTGTTCATCGGTGTTATGGCGGGTACTTACTCGTCGATCTACATCGCTAACGTGGTGCTGATCTGGCTGAACCTAAGCACGGAAGACCTGATTCCTCCTGCCACTACCGAGAAGGAAGTCGACGACCGTCCTTGAAGGAAGCTTCCTGGGGTGGTGTAGTCCAAAAAAGGCGCGAGTTGAACTCGCGCCTTTTTTTGTGCTCCAAGGCTGGGAGAAGCGCGGACATGTTCCGCATGTGATGGTCCAGGAGGTTCATGTGAACAAGTCGATGCTGGTTGGTGCGGTACTGGGTGCTGTCGGTGTGACTGCCGGGGGTGCTGTGGCCACCTACAGCCTGGTTAAAAAAAGCGGCCCTGAGTTTGCTCAGGTATTAGCCGTTGAGCCGGTCAAGACACAAATCAAGACTCCGCGTGAAGTATGCAAGGATGTAACGGTCACCCGGCAGGCGCCGGTGAAAGATCAACATCAGATCGCCGGTACGGTGGTCGGTGCGTTGGCAGGTGGATTGCTGGGTAACCAGATCGGTGGCGGCACCGGTAAGAAGATCGCCACGGTCGCGGGTGCTGTCGGTGGTGGTTATGCCGGCAACAAGGTGCAGGAAGGCATGCAAGAGCGTGATACCTACACCACGACCCAGACCCGCTGTAATACGGTTAACGACATCAGTGACAAGGTTGTAGGTTACGACGTGCGTTATTCGCTGGACGGCAAGGAAGGCAAAGTGCGTATGGATCGCGATCCGGGCAATCAGATTCCTGTGGATAAAGAAGGCAAGTTGATCTTGTCGGAGAATCAGGCGGCTCAGTGATCAGCTGACGCTGGATAAAAAAGAAGCACCCTGCGGGGTGCTTTTTTGTGCCCGGGATTTATGGGTCGTTACGTGCCCCTTGTAGGAGCGAGCTTGCTCGCGAAGACCCCAAGGGCGCCGCGGTTATCAGATAGCGCGTGTTATCGTTCGCGGCCATCGCGAGCAAGCTCGCTCCTACAGTGGGTTTGTGGTGATTTCGAGTGCAAATTCCAGGCATAAAAAAAGCACCTCGCAGGGTGCTTTTTCTGTCGCTGGAAGCTTAGCGCTTCAGCGAGGCCGGCAGGTGCGGCTGGATGGCCGTCAGGACTGCCTTGAAGCATTTGGTGTTGCCGGCAACGACGTGGCCTTTTTCAAGGAAGTCGTGACCGCCGGTGAAGTCGCTCACCAAGCCGCCGGCTTCCTGGATCAGCAGGGCGCCTGCAGCCATGTCCCACTCGGACAGGCCCGATTCCCAGAACGCGTCGAAACGGCCGGCAGCCACGTAGGCCAGGTCCAGGCTTGCCGAACCTGCGCGGCGGATGCCGGCGGTCTGGCCAACCAGTGCGCGGAACATGCCCAGGTAGTTGTCGAGGTTGTCCATCTGGTCGTCACGGAACGGGAAGCCGGTACCCAGCAGGGCGCCGTCCAGGCTGGTACGGCCGCTGACGCGCAGGCGACGACCGTTCAGTTGAGCGCCGCGACCACGGCTGGCGGTGAATTCTTCCTGGCGAACCGGGTCCAGAACAACGGCGTGTTCCAGGCGACCGCGGTATTTGCAGGCGATGCTGACAGCGAAGTGAGGAATGCCGCGCAGGAAGTTGGTGGTGCCGTCCAGCGGATCGATGATCCACAGGTACTCTTCGCCTTCGATGCCGGTGCCGGCGTGCATGCCGGTCTCTTCACCCAGGATCGAGTGATTCGGGTAGGCCTTGCGCAGGGCGTCGATGATTTTCTGTTCGGCGGCGCGATCCACCTCGGATACGTAATCCTTGGCGTCTTTTTCGTCGACCTTGATGGTATCCAGGCGCTCGATGGAGCGGAAGATCAATTCACTGGCGCTGCGGGCGGCGCGCAGCGCGATATTCAGCATGGGCTGCATGGATGTGTCACCTAAGGTTGTTAAAGAAAGCCGGGCATTCTATCAGAAAGTTTCTACAGGAGAAGGACGACGTTCGCTTTCATAGCTTAACGGTAGGTGTAGCTGTAAGATTCTGCTCCCGATTATTGTGTTCGAGAGCGCCTCCCTTGCTGCAAAACATTCGTGTCGTCCTGGTCAATACCAGCCATCCGGGCAATATCGGCGGGGCTGCGCGTGCCATGAAGAACATGGGGCTGTCGCGGCTGGTGCTGGTCGAGCCTCGTCTGTTCCCGCATCACGAGGCCGATGCCCGTGCCTCCGGTGCCGGGGATGTCCTTGAAAACGCGCAAGTCGTCGCCACCTTGGAAGATGCCTTGGTCGGTTGCAACCTGGTGCTCGGCACCAGCGCCCGCGACCGGCGCATTCCCTGGCCGCTGCTCGATCCCCGCGAATGCGGCGCGAAAGTGGTCGAGGAAGCGGGGCAAGGTGCGGAAATCGCCCTGGTGTTCGGTCGCGAAGATTCCGGCCTGACCAACGAAGAGCTGCAGCGATGTCATTACCACGTGCACATTCCATCGGACCCTGAGTTCAGCTCGCTGAACCTTGGGGCGGCGGTGCAGGTGTTGGGTTATGAAGTGCGCATGTCCTGGCTGGCGGCCCAAGGTCAGCCGAGCAAGGTCGAGAAGGAAGAAGTGGCTTCGGTCAAAAGCGCTGAGCTGGCGACCATGGATGAACTGGAGCGATTCTATGAACACCTGGAACAAACCCTGGTGGCCATCGAATTCCTCGATCCGGAAAAGCCGCGGCACTTGATGGCGCGCCTGCGCCGGTTGTACGGACGCAGCTCGGTCAGTCGGGCGGAAATGAATATTTTGCGTGGCATCCTCACGGAAACCCAGAAAGCGGCCCGTGGTGAGCTTCTAAATCGGAAGGATTAATGATGTTCGAGCGTTTGCGTGAAGATATCCAGAGCGTATTCCACCGAGACCCGGCGGCGCGTAACGCTTTTGAAGTCCTGACTTGCTACCCGGGCATGCACGCCATCTGGATTCACCGTTTGTCGGCGATGCTATGGCGCGCGGACCTGAAATGGCTGGCGCGGTTGGTGTCGAACTTCGGCCGCTGGTTGACCGGGATCGAGATTCATCCGGGCGCCAAGGTGGGTCGTCGCTTCTTTATTGACCATGGCATGGGCATCGTCATCGGTGAAACCGCCGAGATCGGCGACGACGTGACCATTTATCAGGGCGTCACCCTTGGTGGCACCAGCTGGAATAAAGGCAAGCGCCACCCGACGCTGGGTGATGGTGTCGTTGTCGGTGCCGGCGCCAAGGTACTTGGCCCGTTTACTGTTGGTGCGGGTGCCAAGGTCGGCTCCAACGCGGTGGTGACCAAAGAGGTTCCACCGGGTGCCACGGTGGTGGGTATTCCGGGGCGAATCATCGTCAAGCCCGACGAAGAGCAGGACGCCAAGCGCAAGGCCATGGCTGAGAAAATCGGCTTCGATGCCTACGGTGTGACAGAAGACATGCCGGACCCGGTGGCTCGCGCCATTAATCAGTTGCTCGATCACCTGCAGGCAGTCGACGGGCGTCTGGAGGGGATGTGCGGGGCGTTGAAGGATCTGGGCAGTAATTACTGTGCGAAAGATCTGCCTGAGCTGCGCGAGGAAGACTTCGCCTGTGTGAAGGACAAGGATCAGAGTCAGGCCAGCTAGACCGCGCCGCTCCCTTCGCGAGCAAGCCCGCTCCCACAGGAGATCAAGTTGTCCGGGTGGGCGCGGTCCAATGTGGGAGCGAGCTTGCTCGCGATGAACGATGACGCGGTACTGCTGGCTGTATACGGCCAGCCTTTGCTATGATGCGGCCGCTCTTTTGCGGGTAAACCTGACTAAAGTACTAGGTCTTATAGTTGACTTAAATACTCGGGAATTGCATACTCGCCTCATTCCGAACTCCGTGGTAATTGTCCATGCGACTGACTACAAAAGGCCGATACGCCGTGACCGCCATGCTTGATCTGGCGTTGCACGCGCAGCACGGGCCCGTGTCCCTGGCCGATATCTCCGAGCGCCAAGGCATCTCCCTGTCCTACCTCGAACAGCTTTTCGCCAAGCTGCGCCGCAGCAATCTGGTGTCCAGTGTGCGTGGTCCGGGCGGTGGTTACCAGTTGTCCCGCGATATGCAGGGCATTCAGGTCGCCCAGGTGATCGATGCGGTAAACGAATCGGTCGATGCCACCAAATGCCAGGGGCAGGGTGATTGCCATTCCGGCGACACTTGCCTGACTCACCACTTGTGGTGCGATCTGAGCCTGCAGATTCACGAATTTCTGAGCGGTATCAGCTTGGCTGATCTTGTGACTCGCCGTGAGGTGCAAGAAGTAGCCCAGCGTCAGGACCAGCGCCGTTGCAACAGCAAGGTGCCGCGCCTGGACAAGATTGAAGCGTCCGCCGTCGAATGACAGCCAAAGAGCTAGCGGCACGCCAGCCAGCCTGATTTAGGAGATAGTCCATGAAATTGCCGATTTACCTTGATTACTCTGCGACCACCCCGGTTGATCCGCGTGTTGCGCAAAAAATGAGTGAATGCCTGCTGGTCGACGGAAACTTCGGTAACCCGGCGTCCCGTTCCCACGTGTTCGGCTGGAAGGCCGAAGAGTCCGTTGAAAACGCTCGCCGTCAGGTCGCCGACCTGGTCAACGCCGATCCGCGTGAAATCGTCTGGACCTCCGGTGCCACCGAGTCCGACAACCTGGCAATCAAGGGTGCGGCGCATTTCTATGCCACCAAGGGCAAGCACCTGATCACCACCAAGATTGAGCACAAGGCTGTCCTCGACACCATGCGCCAACTGGAGCGTGAAGGTTTTGAAGTCACCTACATCGAGCCTCGCACCGATGGCCTGGTGACGCCTGAAATGATCGAAGCAGAACTGCGTGATGACACCATCCTGGTTTCGGTCATGCACGTGAACAACGAAATCGGCACCATCAACGACATCGCAGCCATCGGCGAACTGACCCGCTCCAGGGGCATCCTGTTCCACGTCGACGCTGCTCAGTCCACCGGCAAGGTCGATATCGACCTGTCAAAACTGAAAGTCGACTTGATGTCGTTCTCTGCCCACAAAACCTACGGTCCTAAAGGCATCGGCGCCCTGTACGTGAGCCGCAAGCCGCGCGTACGTATCGAAGCGACCATGCACGGCGGCGGTCACGAGCGCGGCATGCGTTCCGGTACCCTGGCGACCCACCAGATCGTCGGTATGGGCGAAGCTTTCCGTGTAGCCAAGGAAGACATGGCTGCCGAGAACGTGCGCATCAAGGCCCTGAGCGACCGTTTCTTCAAACAGGTCGAGCATCTGGAAGAGCTGTACGTCAACGGCAGCATGACCGCCCGCGTTCCGCACAACCTGAACCTGAGCTTCAACTACGTTGAAGGCGAGTCGCTGATCATGGCGCTCAAGGATCTGGCGGTTTCGTCCGGTTCGGCCTGCACCTCTGCATCGCTTGAGCCTTCGTACGTACTGCGCGCCCTGGGCCGCAACGACGAACTGGCCCACAGTTCGATCCGTTTCACCTTCGGCCGCTTCACCACCGAAGAAGAAATCGACTACGCCGCGCAGAAAGTCTGCGAGGCGGTTATCAAGCTGCGAGCTCTGTCGCCGCTGTGGGACATGTACAAAGATGGTGTCGATATCTCGAAGATCGAGTGGGCGGCACACTAACTATAGAAGCCGCCGGATACAGGTCCTGTAGCGACGCGGCGACTGACGCAGCGTAACTGCAGGGCCTCAAGAGCGGCCCTGATGAGTGAGGATTGAGAATCATGTCTTACAGTGAAAAGGTCATCGACCACTACGAAAACCCGCGCAACGTCGGCAAGATGGACGCGGAAGATCCTGATGTCGGCACCGGCATGGTCGGCGCTCCGGCGTGCGGCGACGTGATGCGCCTGCAGATCAAGGTCAACGACGCCGGCATCATCGAAGATGCCAAGTTCAAGACTTACGGCTGCGGTTCGGCTATCGCTTCCAGCTCCCTCGCCACCGAGTGGATGAAGGGCAAGACCCTGGACGAAGCAGAAACCATCAAGAACACTCAGCTGGCTGAAGAACTGGCCCTGCCGCCAGTGAAAATTCACTGCTCGGTACTCGCTGAAGACGCCATCAAGGCGGCTGTTCGCGATTACAAGCAGAAGAAAGGCTTGATCTGATTTTCGAGTTTTGGCGACGAGTAAGGAGTCACCGATGGCTATCAGCATGACAGAAGCGGCTGCTCGACACGTGCGGCGCTCCCTCGACGGGCGCGGCAAAGGTGAAGGGATTCGTCTGGGTGTTCGCACCACAGGCTGTTCCGGCCTTGCCTACGTGCTGGAGTTTGTCGACGAGGTGGTTGCAGAGGATCAGGTGTTCGAGAGTCACGGCGAAAAAGTGATCATCGACCCGAAAAGCCTGGCCTACCTGGACGGCACCGAGCTCGATTTCGTCAAGGAAGGGTTGAACGAAGGCTTCAAGTTCAACAACCCCAACGTACGCGGTGAATGTGGCTGCGGCGAAAGCTTCAACATCTGAGGCTTGTCGTGGGTACTCCTTGTCATTTCGCTTTATTCGAGCTGCAACCGAGTTTTAACCTGGACCTCGATCAGCTGGCTACGCGCTATCGCGAGCTGGCGCGCGGTGTTCATCCGGACCGCTTTGCCGACGCTTCCGAACGCGAACAACGATTGGCCCTGGAGCGATCGGCGAGCCTCAACGAGGCCTACCAGACGCTCAAGAGTCCGCCCAAGCGCGCGCGCTACCTGCTCGCCTTGAATGGTGGCGAGCTGCCGCTGGAAGTCACGGTGCATGATCCGGAGTTCCTTCTGCAACAAATGGAGTTGCGTGAAGAGCTCGAGGACCTGCAGGACAGTGCCGACCTCAACGGCGTTGCGGTCTTCAAGCGCCGCCTGAAGGCAGCCCAGGATGAGCTGAACCAAAGCTTCGCAGCTTGCTGGAATGATGCCGCGCAACGTGAACGGGCCGAACGCCTGATGCGGCGCATGCAGTTCCTCGACAAGCTCACTTACGAAGTGCGCCAGTTAGAAGAGCGCCTCGACGATTAACCCAGTGCCGCTCCGGTCGCACGCCTGATATACAGATAAGTCCTGATAACGATGGCCCTACTGCAGATCGCCGAACCCGGCCAAAGTCCTCAACCGCACCAGCGTCGTCTGGCTGTGGGGATCGACTTGGGCACTACCAATTCGCTGGTCGCTGCATTGCGCAGTGGTCTTTCCGAGCCTCTGGCTGACGCAGAAGGGCGGGTCATCCTGCCGTCTGCCGTGCGCTACCACGCCGATCGCGTCGAAGTCGGCGAGTCGGCCAAGCTGGCTGCCGCCACCGATCCCTTGAACACCGTGCTGTCGGTCAAGCGCTTGATGGGTCGTGGTCTGTCCGACGTCAAGCAATTGGGCGAGCAACTGCCGTACCGTTTTGTTGACGGCGAGTCGCACATGCCGTTCATCGAGACGATCCAGGGCCCGAAAAGCCCGGTCGAAGTCTCTGCCGATATCCTCAAGGTCCTGCGCCAGCGCGCTGAGGCGACCCTGGGTGGCGAGCTGGTGGGCGCGGTGATCACCGTTCCGGCCTATTTCGATGATGCCCAACGTCAAGCCACCAAGGATGCAGCCAAACTGGCCGGTCTGAACGTGCTGCGTTTGCTCAATGAGCCGACGGCGGCGGCGGTGGCTTACGGTCTGGATCAGCATGCCGAAGGCCTGGTCGCCATTTATGACCTGGGCGGCGGCACCTTCGATATTTCGATTCTGCGCCTGACTGGCGGTGTGTTCGAAGTCCTGGCTACCGGCGGCGACAGCGCCCTGGGTGGCGATGACTTCGACCACGCGATCGCTGGCTGGATCATTGAGGGCGCCGGTCTGTCCGCTGACCTCGATCCGGGTGTGCAGCGCAATTTGCTGCAAACCGCCTGCGCGGCCAAGGAAGCACTGACCGATGCTGCGGCCGTTGAAGTTGCCTATGGCGACTGGAAGGCCGAACTGTCCCGTGAAGCTTTCAATGCGCTGATCGAGCCGATGGTGGCTCGCAGCCTGAAAGCTTGCCGTCGCGCTGTTCGCGATTCCGGCATCGAGCTGGAAGACGTGCATGCCGTGGTCATGGTTGGTGGTTCGACTCGCGTGCCTCGTGTTCGTGAAGCCGTCGCCGAAGCTTTCGCTCGCCAGCCGCTGACAGAAATCGATCCGGATCAAGTGGTGGCCATTGGTGCTGCGATCCAGGCCGATACGCTGGCTGGTAACAAGCGTGATGGTGGCGAACTGCTGCTGCTCGACGTGATCCCGTTGTCCCTTGGTCTGGAAACCATGGGCGGCCTGATGGAAAAGGTGATTCCGCGCAACACCACCATTCCCGTCGCCCGCGCTCAGGATTTCACCACTTATAAAGACGGTCAGTCGGCCATGGCCATCCATGTGTTGCAGGGTGAGCGTGAGCTGATCAGCGACTGCCGTTCCCTCGCTCGTTTCGAACTGCGTGGTATTCCAGCGATGGTGGCTGGTGCTGCGAAGATTCGCGTGACCTTCCAGGTCGATGCCGATGGTCTGCTCAGTGTTTCCGCCCGCGAACTGGGTTCGGGCGTCGAGGCTAGCATTCAGGTCAAACCGTCCTACGGCCTGACCGACGGCGAAATCGCCAAAATGCTCAAGGACTCGTTCCAGCACGCCAATGACGACAAAGTTGCCCGCGTGTTGCGCGAGCAGCAGGTCGATGCCCAGCGCCTGATCGAAGCGGTGCAGGGTGCTCTGGAGGCTGATGGCGATCGTCTGCTCGATGCCGAAGAGCGCATGGTCATCGAGATGCAGATGCAGGAACTGAGCGAACTGATGAAAGGTACCGATGGTTACGCCATCGAGCAGCAGACCAAGCGTCTGTCGCAAGTGACCGACGCCTTTGCTGCCCGCCGCCTGGACTCGACGGTGAAAGCCGCGCTGGCGGGGCGCAACCTGAATGAGATTGAGGAATAACGATGCCGCAGGTCATTTTTCTGCCACACGAGAAGTTTTGCCCCGAGGGCATGGTTGTTGAGGCTGAGACGGGTATTTCCATCCTCGAGCTGGCCCATGAACACCATATCGAGATGGAAAGCGCCTGTGGCGGCGTCTGCGCCTGCACCACTTGTCATTGCATCATCCGCGAGGGTTTCGACTCGCTGGAAGAGGCTGACGAGCTGGAAGAAGACTACCTTGACAAGGCTTGGGGGCTGGAAGCTCAATCGCGCCTGGGTTGTCAGGCCAAGGTCGGTGTCGAAGACCTGACCGTCGAAATTCCGAAGTACTCGCTCAACCACGCAGCCGAAGCACCGCACTGATTCAAGGAATTGTCATGAAACTCAAGTGGACTGATGTGCTGGAGATCGCGATCCAGCTAGCTGAAAGCAAGCCCGACGTGGACCCTATGTCGGTCAACTTCGTCGATCTGCGTAATTGGGTGATGGAACTGCCCGATTTCGACGACATGCCTGAGCATTGTGGCGAAAAGATCCTGGAGGCCATTCAGGCCCATTGGATCGAAGAACGCGACTGAGCCACGCCGCAGGTTAGGCAATACCCGAGAACCCGCGTATAATTCGCGGGTTTAATTTTTCGTAAATTACCGTTTCTGGAGTTACACCATGGCTGTTCAACGTACTTTCTCCATCATCAAGCCTGACGCCGTTGCTAAAAACGTGATCGGCGAGATCACCACTCGTTTCGAAAAAGCTGGCCTGCGCGTTGTAGCTTCGAAACTGAAGCAACTGTCCAAAGCCGAAGCTGAAGGCTTCTACGCTGAGCACAGCGCTCGTGGTTTCTTCAACGACCTGGTTGCTTTCATGATCTCCGGTCCGGTTGTCGTTCAGGTTCTGGAAGGCGAGAACGCTATCGCTCTGAACCGTGAGCTGATGGGCGCTACCAACCCTAAAGAAGCAGCTCCGGGCACCATCCGTGCTGACTTCGCTGACTCCATCGACGCCAACGCCGTACACGGTTCGGACTCCGAAGCCGCTGCCGCTCGCGAAATCGCATACTTCTTCGCAGCTACTGAAGTAACCACTCGCTAAGCATCGGCTTAAGAGTGAAGGTGAATCCATGACTACATCGACTGTAAAAACTAACCTGCTGGGTCTGACTCAGCTGGAAATGGAAAAATTCTTCGACTCAATCGGGGAGAAGCGTTTCCGTGCCGGTCAGGTAATGAAATGGATTCACCACTTTGGTGTCGATGATTTCGATGCCATGACGAACGTCAGCAAGGCCTTGCGCGAAAAGCTCAAGGCTGTTGCCGAGGTCCGTGGTCCAGAAGTGGTCAGCGAGGACATCTCCAGCGACGGCACCCGCAAGTGGGTGGTGCGCGTGGCGTCCGGCAGCTGCGTCGAGACCGTGTACATTCCCCAGGGCAAGCGCGGCACCTTGTGCGTTTCGTCCCAGGCAGGCTGTGCCCTGGATTGCAGTTTCTGCTCCACCGGCAAGCAAGGCTTCAACAGCAACCTCACCGCCGCCGAAGTCATCGGTCAGGTGTGGATTGCCAACAAATCCTTTGGCAGCGTCCCGGCAACCGTCGACCGTGCCATCACCAACGTGGTGATGATGGGCATGGGTGAGCCGCTGCTGAACTTCGACAACGTCGTCGCGGCCATGCATTTGATGATGGACGACCTGGGCTACGGCATTTCCAAGCGCCGTGTGACCCTGTCGACCTCCGGCGTGGTGCCGATGATCGATGAGCTCTCCAAGCACATCGACGTCTCCCTGGCGTTGTCCCTGCACGCACCGAATGACGCATTGCGTAACCAATTGGTGCCGATCAACAAGAAATATCCGCTTAAGATGCTGCTCGAGTCGTGCCAGCGCTATATGTCGAATCTCGGCGAAAAGCGCGTGCTGACCATCGAGTACACCTTGCTCAAAGACATCAATGACAAGGTCGAGCACGCGGTGGAAATGATCGAGTTGCTCAAGAACATCCCGTGCAAGATCAACCTGATCCCGTTCAACCCGTTCCCGCATTCCGGTTACGAGCGTCCGAGCAATAACGCGATTCGTCGTTTCCAGGATCAGCTTCATCATGCCGGTTTCAACGTCACCGTCCGCACCACCCGTGGTGAAGACATCGACGCGGCCTGTGGTCAATTGGTAGGGCAGGTGCTGGATCGCACCCGTCGCAGCGAACGTTATATCGCCGTGCGTGAATTGAACGCTGACAACGATATGGCTCAAAACGCTGCGGAATAACCGAGAGAGGATCTCTATGTCACTGCGCTTTGCGCTGCTTTTGCTGTTGGCCAGCCTGTGTGCTGGCTGCGTGCTTTCGGGCGACTACAACCCGATGAAGACCAGCAAGGGCCGTGATGAAGCGCGTGCGGCGTATGTGCAACTCGGTATCGGGTATTTGCAACAAGGCATGACCGAGCGCGCCAAGGTTCCGCTGAAAAAAGCGCTGGAGCTGGATGGCTCCGACCCGGATGCTAATGCGGCGCTGGGGTTGGTGTTCCAGGCCGAGATGGAACCGGAACTTGCCGACGAACATTTTCGCCAGGCACTGTCTTCCCGTCCCGGCGATGCACGAATCCTCAATAACTACGGCAGTTTTTTGTTCGAGCAGAAACGTTACAAGGAAGCCTACGAGCGCTTTGAGCAAGCCGCTGCCGATACCCTGTATCCTGAGCGTTCGCGGGTGTTCGAGAACCTGGGCATGACCGCTGCGATGCTTGGTCAGCGCGATTTGGCCCGGCAGCAACTGGAAAAAGCCCTGCGCCTGAATCGCCAGCAACCACGTGCATTGCTGGAAATGGCTGAGTTGTCTTACGAAGACAGGCATTATGTGCCCGCGCGCGATTATTACGACCGTTTTAACCAGCTCGCCGAACAAAATGCACGTAGTCTATTGCTCGGCGTTCGACTGGCAAAAGTGTTTGAAGATCGCGACAAGGCCGCAAGTGCCGGCCTGCAACTAAAACGACTCTATCCCGGTACGCCGGAATATCAGCAATACCTGTCGGAGCAATGATGAAAGCGGCGCATCCCGAAGTTGTAGCAGCGAATCGCGTTAACCCTGGTGAGACTCTGCGCCAGGCCCGCGAAAGCAATGGCTGGTCGCTGGCCGAAGTGGCCCTCAAGCTCAACCTCACCGTCAATTCCCTGAGCAATCTTGAAGCGGGCCAATTCGACAAACTGCCTGGGCATACCTTTGCCCGCGGTTATATTCGTGCTTATGCCAAGTTGCTCGACATGGATCAGGCCGTTCTGGTCCAGCAGTTCGATCAATCCACCGGCACCGACTCCCAAGGCAGCAACGTCCACAGCCTGGGCCGTATTGAAGAACCGGTTCGGGTTTCCCACACCATTTTGCGAATTGTCAGCCTGCTGTTGCTGATTGCGGTGATCGGCGGCGGTTTTGTCTGGTGGCAGGATCAAACCTCGATGCGCACCAAGGACCTGATCGGTCTGGCTCCGGAACACGTTGAAGTCGAGGGCGCCGACGGTACGACACAGATTCATCCGCTGGACGAGCCGGAAGACCAGGCCGTCGTGGAAGGTCAGACTGAAGGCGGAACCGCCCTCGCGCTGCCACAGGCCGACACTCCGGCTGAAGCACCTGAGCAGGTTCAGGCGACTGCGCCAGCCGCCCCGGCAACGCCGACCGCACCAGCCCACACTGCCGCGCCCGTTGTCGCAACGCCGGTGACCCCGGCAACTCCGACCCCGGTAGCTCCAGTAGCTCCGGCCCCGGTGGTGACTGCGCCGGTAGCCCCGAGCGCTCCGGCTCCTGCTCCAGCGGTAACCGCGCCAGTGGCCGGTCAAGGCCAGGTCGGGGTGCAGTTCACCGCCGATTGCTGGACACAAGTGACCGACGGTAGCGGCAAGGTGCTGTTCAGCGGTCTCAAGCGCAAAGGCGACAGCCTGGCAGTCAATGGCAAACCACCGTTTACCGTGCGTCTGGGCTTTGCGCGCGGCGCTCAGGTCAGCTACAACGGCCAGTCGGTTGATGTCGTTCCGTTCACCAGTGGCGAGACTGCTCGCCTGAAGTTGGGTCAATAAGTCATGCACGGCGAATCTCCAATCAAACGTCGCGAATCCCGCAAGATCTGGGTCGGTAACGTGCCTGTTGGCGGCGATGCACCTATCGCTGTGCAGAGCATGACCAACAGCGACACCAACGATGTCGCGGCCACTGTCGCGCAAATCAATCGTCTGGAAGCAGCCGGCGTCGATATCGTGCGGGTCTCCGTACCGGACATGGACGCCGCCGAAGCCTTCGGCAAGATCAAGCAACTGGTCAAGGTGCCCTTGGTTGCCGACATTCACTTCGATTACCGGATCGCTTTGCGCGTAGCTGAACTGGGTGTCGATTGCCTGCGAATCAACCCGGGCAACATCGGTCGCGAAGACCGCGTGCGCGCGGTGGTCGATGCCGCCCGTGACCGGGGGATTCCGATCCGTATCGGCGTGAACGCCGGTTCCCTGGAAAAGGACCTGCAAAAGAAATACGGCGAGCCGACCCCGGCCGCGCTGGTCGAGTCTGCCTTGCGCCACGTCGAGCACCTTGAGCGCCTGAACTTCCAGGACTTCAAGGTCAGCGTGAAAGCTTCCGATGTGTTCATGGCCGTCGAAGCCTACCGCTTGCTGGCCAAGGAAATCGTCCAGCCGCTGCACCTGGGTATCACCGAAGCCGGTGGTTTGCGTTCCGGCACGGTGAAATCTGCCGTGGGCCTCGGTATGCTGCTCGCCGAAGGGATTGGCGATACTATCCGCATCTCGTTGGCGGCCGACCCGGTCGAGGAAGTGAAAGTCGGCTACGACATTCTCAAATCCCTGCACCTGCGTTCCCGTGGCATCAACTTCATCGCTTGCCCGAGCTGCTCGCGGCAGAACTTCGATGTGGTCAAGACCATGAACGAGCTGGAAGGGCGCCTCGAAGATTTGCTGGTGCCGCTGGATGTCGCGGTCATCGGTTGCGTGGTCAACGGCCCGGGCGAAGCCAAGGAAGCCCATATCGGCTTGACCGGCGGTACGCCAAACCTGATTTACATCGACGGCAAGCCGTCGCAGAAACTGACGAATGACAATCTGGTGGATGAGCTTGAACGCTTGATCCGCCAGAAAGCGGCCGAGAAGGTCGAAGCTGACGCTGCCGTAATTGCGCGCGGCTAAGCCTGGCTAAAAAGAGCCGAACGAATTAAGGAATTTAAGTGAGCAAGTCTCTGCAAGCCATTCGTGGCATGAACGACATCCTGCCCGAACAGACCCCCCTGTGGCGTCATTTCGAAGGCACCGTTTCGCGCCTGCTGGATAACTACGGTTACAAGCAGATCCGCATGCCGATCGTCGAGTTCACCGAGCTGTTCAAGCGCTCCATCGGTGAAGTGACCGACATCGTCGAAAAAGAGATGTACACCTTCGACGACCGCAACGGCGACTCCCTGACCCTGCGCCCTGAAGGCACGG
Source organism: Pseudomonas sp. Pseusp10 (assembly GCF_059492225.1). Lineage (NCBI taxonomy): Bacteria > Pseudomonadati > Pseudomonadota > Gammaproteobacteria > Pseudomonadales > Pseudomonadaceae > Pseudomonas > Pseudomonas sp. Pseusp10. The sequence goes on from NZ_CP168528.1 coordinate 1,724,794, forward strand.
CGGCCTGTGTGCGTGCGGTGCTGGAGCACGGCATCACCGGCGGCGGCCAGGTTCAGAAACTCTGGTACATCGGCCCGATGTTCCGCCACGAGCGTCCGCAGAAAGGCCGTTATCGCCAGTTCCACCAGATCGGTGTCGAGGTGTTCAACCTCGACGGTCCGGACATCGACGCCGAGCTGATCGTGCTGACCTGGCGCCTGTGGGGCGAACTGGGCATCCGCGATGCGGTCAAGCTCGAACTGAACAGCCTGGGCACCAGCGAGTCCCGTGGCCGTTATCGTGAAGCGCTGGTCGAGTACCTTTCGGCGCACATGGACAAGCTCGACGAAGACAGCCAGCGTCGCCTGAAAACCAACCCGCTGCGGGTTCTTGATACCAAGAATGCCGACACCCAGGCGGTATTGGTCGATGCGCCAAAGATGGCCGACTACCTCGACGAAGAATCCCGCGTGCATTTCGAGGGCCTCAAGGCTCGTCTGGACGCCGCCGGCATTCCTTACGTGATCAACCCGAAGCTGGTTCGCGGGCTGGACTACTACAGCAAGACCGTTTTCGAATGGGTCACCGACAAGCTCGGCGCCCAGGGCACCGTGTGTGCCGGTGGCCGTTACGACGGTCTGGTGGAGCAGATGGGCGGCAAGCCGACCGCCGGTGTTGGCTTTGCCATGGGCATCGAACGTCTGGTGCTGTTGCTGGAAACCCTGGAGCAGATCCCGGAAGAGATCTCCCGTCAGGTCGACGTCTACCTCTGCGCCTTCGGTGAAGCCGCCGAGCTCGCCGGCCTGACCCTGGCTGAGCGTGTGCGTGACCAGTTGCCCAACCTGCGCCTGCAAGTGAATGCCGGCGCCGGCAGTTTCAAAAGCCAGTTCAAGAAGGCCGACAAGAGCGGTGCGCTGTACGCGCTGATCCTCGGTGACGACGAAATGGCCCAGCAAGTGGTAGGTTTCAAACCCCTGCGTGGCCAGGGCGAACAACAAAGCATTGCCTGGGATGCGCTTGCCGCTCACCTGGCCACCTGCGTCGTGCAGGATTGAAGCTGTCTAAACAGCCGAATTAGCGATTAAGGAGTATTGGGGTGTCGAGTACCGAAGACGAACATGTGGCGGAATTGAAGGAATGGTGGTCACGCAACGGTAAGCCCCTGGTTACTGGCGGCCTGTTGGCGCTGGTCATCGTGTTCGGCTGGCAGGCGTTCCACAAGTATCAGAGCAATCAGTCGCAAGGCGCCTCGATTCTCTATCAGCAATTGCTCGAAACCACGCTGACGCCTGACGGCAAGCCCGATGCGGCGCGTGTTTCGGACCTGGCCGGCAAGCTCAACAGCGAGTTCGGCGGCAGCGCCTACGCGCAATACGGCAGCCTGTTCGTGGCCAAAGTGGCGGTGGACAGCGGCAAGCTGGACGACGCGGCCAGCGAGCTGAAAGCCATTGTCGACAAACCGGCCAACCCGGCGCTGGGCGAAATCGCCCGTCAGCGTCTGGCCCAGGTATTGGGTGCGCAGAACAAGGCCGACGAAGCACTGAAGCTGCTTGAAGGCGATGCCGACAAGGCATTCCTGGCCACTCGCGAAGAGCTCAAGGGCGACCTGCTGGTGCAGTTGGGTCGTACCGATGAGGCGAGCGCGGCGTATCAAAAAGCCAAGGCGGCACTGTCGGATGAAGCGGCGGTCGGTGGCCTGCAAATCAAGCTGGACGACCTGGCCAAAGGGGATGCGTGACGTGATTCGTTGGAAACATGCAGCATTGCTGGCTCTGGCCTTGTTGGCCGCGGGTTGCAGCAGCAACAGCAAAAAAGAACTGCCCCCGGCCGAACTGGTCGACTTCAAGGAAGAAGTGGTTCTGCACAAGCAGTGGAGTCGTTCGATCGGTGACGGTCAGGGCGAAACCTACAACATGCTGGTTCCGGCCATCGATGGCGAAACCATCTACGCCGCGGACGTCACTGGCGTGTTGATGGCGATGGACCGCAACACGGGCGACGTCAAATGGAAGAAAGATCTCGAACTGCCTGTTTCCGGCGCTGTTGGCGTTGGTTACGGTCTGGTCATGATCGGTACGCTCAAGGGTGAAATCGTTGCCCTGGACGCCATCAACGGCGAAGAAAAGTGGCGCGCTCGCGTGTCCAGCGAAGTGCTGGCTCCGCCAGCCAACAACGGTGACGTTGTGGTGGTTCAGACCCAGGACGATCGTCTGATCGGCCTGGATGCCTCCACCGGTAACCGCCGCTGGATCTATGACAGCACGCCTGCAGTACTGACCCTGCGTGGTACCAGTGCGCCGATCGTGACCAACCGCCTCGCGGTGGCTGGCCTGTCGACCGGTAAAGTGGTTGCCGTGGATATCACCAACGGCGTGCCGGTGTGGGAACAGCGCGTAGCGATCCCGCAAGGTCGTTCGGAGCTGGAGCGTGTGGTCGATATCGACGGTGGCTTGCTGCTGTCGGGCGGGACACTGTATGTCGCCAGCTATCAAGGGCGCGTTGCCGCATTGGACCTGCAAAGCGGCCGTCAGCTCTGGCAGCGTGATGCTTCCAGCTACGCCGGTGTCGCCCAGGGTTTGGGCTCCGTTTATGTGAGCCTGTCTTCGGGCACCGTTGAAGGCGTCGATGAGCGTTCTACCTCGGCCTTGTGGAGCAACGATTCGCTGGCCCGTCGCCAACTGTCGGCCCCGGAAGTGTTCTCCAGTTACGTTGCAGTCGGTGACCTGGAAGGTTACCTGCACCTGCTGAGTCAGGTGGACGGTCGATTCGTCGGCCGTGAACGCATCGACAGCGACGGCCTGCGTGCCCGTCCGCTGGTGGTGGGTGACACGATTTATGTGTATGGCAACAGCGGCAAACTGGAAGCCCTGACCATCAAGTAACGACTATGCTTGGGTTTTAACCCCCAAGCGGCTTCACCGTTTGTAGGACTGTAGGAGCGAGCTTGCTCGCGATGGACGTCAACGATTACGTTGGCGACCTGAATAAACGCGGTGTCTTTGCGTTTTTCGCGAGCAAGCTCGCTCCTACAAATGACAACGTGATTGCCCCGAGCACCAGCCGCTGCCTCGCAGCGGCTTTTGTATTTTCTGAAATAACGAAGTGGAGAGCCGCATGGTTCCCGTAATCGCCCTGGTGGGCCGACCGAACGTCGGCAAGTCCACCTTGTTCAACCGCCTGACCAGGACTCGTGACGCCATCGTCGGCGACTTGTCCGGTCTGACCCGTGATCGCCAGTACGGTGAGGCCAAGTGGCAAGGGCGTTCCTACATTTTGATCGACACCGGCGGTATCTCCGGTGACGAGCACGGTATGGACGAAAAGATGGCCGAGCAGTCGCTGCTGGCCATTGAAGAAGCAGATGTCGTTCTGTTCCTGGTAGATGCCAAGGCCGGTTTCACCGCCGCCGACCAGATGATCGCCGAGCATTTGCGCAAACGTAACAAGCGCTCCCACGTGGTGGCCAACAAGGTCGACAACATCGACCCGGAAATGGCCCGCGCCGAATTCGCCCCGTTGGGCATGGGCCATGCGATCCCGATCGCCGGTGCCCACGGCCGTGGTATCACCCAGTTGCTGGAAATCGCACTGAGTGACTTCCCGAAAGACGAAGACGAGCTGGAAGAAGGCGAGGAAGAAGACGTCGCCGAAGGCGAGGAAGCCAAGCGCATTCCTGGCCCAAGCGAAAAAGACGGGATCAAGATCGCGATCATCGGCCGGCCGAACGTCGGCAAGTCGACCCTGGTCAACCGCATGCTCGGGGAAGACCGGGTAATCGTCTACGACCAACCCGGCACCACCCGCGACAGTATTTACATCCCGTTCGAGCGTAACGACGAGAAGTACACGCTGATCGACACCGCCGGTGTGCGCAAGCGCGGCAAGATCCACGAAGAAGTCGAAAAGTTCTCCGTGGTCAAAACCCTGCAAGCGATCAAAGACGCCAACGTGGTGATCTTTGTGATGGACGCCCGCGAAGGTGTGGTGGACCACGATCTCAACCTGCTGGGCTTTGCCCTTGAGGCCGGTCGTGCGTTGGTCATCGCGATCAACAAGTGGGACGGCATGACGCCGAGCGAGCGCGACTTCGTGAAGATCGAATTGCAGCGTCGGCTGTTCTTCGTCGAGTTTGCCGATATTCACTTTATCTCGGCCCTGCACGGCACTGGTGTGGGTAACCTCTACGCCTCGGTACAGAACTCGTTCAAGTCCGCGGTCACCCGCTGGCCGACGAGCCGCCTGACCCAGATCCTGGAAGACGCGGTCAGCGAGCACCAGCCGCCGATGGTCAACAGCCGCCGGATCAAGCTGCGTTATGCCCACCTCGGTGGTGCGAACCCGCCGATCATCGTGATCCACGGCAACCAGATCGAGAAGGTGCCGAAGTCTTACGTGCGTTACCTGGAAAACACTTACCGTCGTGTGCTGAAGCTGGTCGGTACGCCGATCCGCATCGAGTTCAAGGGCGGCGAGAACCCGTACGAAGGCAACAAGAACACGCTCACCGACCGTCAGGTCAACAAGAAGCGTCGCTTGATGTCGCACCACAAGAAGGCCGACAAGAAGCGTCGCGACAAGCGCTGATCGAGGTTTTTCCCGTGGGATGGAAAGGGCGCCAATGGCGCCCTTTTTCATGCCTGCCGTTTGGGCTATCCTCGGACTCCCCCGCGCCGCCGTAGAGCCGGGTGTAGAGCAGGGAACCACCGATGATCACCAGCAAGCTGCCGAATGTCGGCATCACTATCTTCACTCAGATGTCTCAGCTCGCGGCACAGACCGGCGCGCTCAATCTGTCCCAGGGTTTTCCCGATTTCGCGGCCCCGCAGGCCCTGTGCGATGCGGTTGGCCGGCATATCGCCAGCGGCCATAATCAATATTCGCCAATGACCGGGCTGCCGGTGTTGCGTCAGCAGATCGCGGCGAAGATCGCCCGCAGTTATGGCGCGCAGGTGGATGTGGATACTGAAGTGACGGTCACCCCCGGCGCGACCGAGGCGATTTTCTGTGCCATTCAGGCGGTTATCCACAGCGGTGACGAAGTCATCGTATTTGACCCGGCGTACGACAGCTACGAGCCTTCGGTAGAGCTGGCCGGCGGTCGTTGCGTGCATGTGCAACTGGGCCTGAACGACTTCAGTATCGACTTCGAGAAGCTTGCCCAGGCACTCAGCCCGCGCACGCGGATGATCATTCTCAACGCCCCGCACAACCCTAGTGGTGCGTTGATCAGTCGTGCCGAACTCGACCAGTTGGCAGCCTTGATCCGCGATCGCGACATTTATGTGATCAGCGACGAAGTCTACGAGCACCTGGTGTTTGACGGTGTGCCCCACGTCAGCGTGCTGGCCCATGAGGAACTGTATCAGCGTGCATTCGTGGTCAGTTCGTTCGGCAAGACCTACCACGTCACAGGCTGGAAAACTGGCTACGTGGTCGCACCACCGGCCCTGACGGCGGAATTGCGCAAGGTGCACCAGTACGTCAATTTCTGTGGTGTGACGCCGCTGCAATATGCCTTGGCCGATTTTATGGCCGAGCATCCCGAGCACGTGGAAGAGCTGCCTGGTTTCTATCAGGCCAAGCGCGATCTGTTCTGCGATCTGCTGGCGCCGTCGCGTTTCAGTTTCACCCGGGTGACCGGCACCTATTTCCAGTTGGTCGATTACTCGCAGATCCGCCCTGACCTCAATGACGTCGAGATGGCCCTGTGGATGACTCGCGAGCATGGCGTGGCCAGTATCCCGATCTCGGTGTTCTACCAGACGCCTCCTGAAGGCCAGCGCCTGGTGCGGCTGTGCTTTGCCAAGCGTGAGGAGACCCTGCGTGAGGCAGCGGAAAAACTATGCGTGATCTGAGTGCATTGCCCAATTTGAACGTGGCGCTGATCCAGACGTCCCTGGCCTGGCACGACCGTCAGGCCAATCTCGAGCATTTCGAACTGTTGCTGGAACAGGCTAGCGGCGCTGACCTGATCATCCTGCCGGAAATGTTTACCACTGGGTTCTCCATGGAATCCGAGACCCTCGCCGAGCCGGAAAACGGCCCCACCAGCAAGTGGCTGCGGGTTCAGGCGGCGAAGCTGGATGCGGTGATCACCGGTAGTGTGATCGTTCAGGCCGCCGACGGTAGTCACCGCAATCGTCTGCTGTGGGCGCGTCCGGACGGCGAAGTGTTGCACTACGACAAGCGTCACCTGTTCCGCATGGCTGGCGAGCACAACCACTACACCCCCGGCGACCGCCAGGTGCAGTTCGAGCTCAAGGGCTGGCGAGTGCGGCCGCTGATTTGCTACGACTTGCGCTTCCCGGTGTGGAGTCGTGACGCCCAGGACACGGATCTGCTGCTGTACACCGCCAATTGGCCAGGTGCCCGGCGCCAGCACTGGAACCGCTTGTTGCCCGCGCGAGCGATCGAGAACCTGTGCTATGTGGCGGCGGTGAACCGCATTGGCACGGATGGCAAAGGCTTTGCGTATACGGGTGACAGCCAGGTACTGGATTTCCAGGGTGAGACGCTGCTCAGTGCGGGGGAGGCTGACGGGGTGTTCAAGGTTACGCTGGATGCGGCAGAGCTGGCCGCGTATCGGCAGCGGTTTCCGGCGAATCTGGATGCAGATACCTTCGAGTTCACCTGAAATCTTTACTGTCTGACAGGGCCTCATCGCGAGCAAGCTCGCTCCCACAGTGGTTAGTGTGAACACGGACAATGTGGGAGCGAGCTTGCTCGCGATGGGGCCGGGACAAACAACACAAAAACGGACAGGCAAACAAAAAGGCCCCGAGGTTCACACCCCGGGGCCTTTTGTGTATCAGCGGTGTTTACGCCGCTTTCGCTTCCGGCTGGCTCAGCGAGCGGTTCAGTGCGCTGAACAGGGCCTTGAAGCTGGCGGTGGTGATGTTTTCGTCGATGCCGACGCCATGCACCGCACGTTCACCGTTCACACGCAGTTCAATGTAGGCCGCGGCCTTGGCATTGGTGCCCGCGCCGATGGCGTGCTCGTTGTAGTCCATGATTTCCACCGGAATCGGCAGGCCGGCCACCAGCGCTTCGAGGGCGCCGTTGCCCTTGCCGCGCCAGTGCAGATTGGTTTCGCCCTGGCCTTGGCTGGCGACTTCGACTTCCACCGCGCTGTGGCCGTTCTCTTCTTGCAGGCGATGGCTGACCAGCGCGTACGGAGTGTTGGCCTGCAAGTACTCGCTGTACAGCAGCGCGTGGATTTGCTGGGCGGTCATTTCCAGGCCCAGGCGGTCGGTTTCACGCTGCACGACCTGGCTGAACTCGATCTGCATGCGACGCGGCAGGCTGATGCCATATTCCTGTTCCAGCAGGTAGGCGATACCACCCTTGCCCGACTGGCTGTTGACGCGGATGACCGCCTCGTAGCTGCGGCCGATGTCGGCCGGATCGATTGGCAGGTACGGTACTTCCCACAACTCGTCCGGTTTCTGCTGGGCAAAGCCCTTGCGGATCGCATCCTGGTGCGAGCCGGAGAACGCGGTATGAACCAGGTCGCCGACGTACGGGTGACGCGGGTGCACCTGGATCTGGTTGCACTCTTCGACGACTTTGCGCACGCCGTCGATGTCGGAGAAGTCCAGCTCAGGGTTCACGCCCTGGGTGTAGAGGTTCAGGGCCACGGTCACGAGGTCGACGTTACCGGTACGCTCGCCGTTGCCGAACAGGCAGCCTTCGACACGGTCGGCGCCAGCCATCAGCCCCAACTCAGTCGCGGCAACGCCAGTGCCACGGTCGTTGTGGGTGTGCAGGCTGATGATCACGCTGTCACGACGGTTGATGTGACGGCCGAACCATTCGATCTGGTCGGCATAGATGTTCGGCGTCGCGCATTCGACGGTGGCCGGCAGGTTGAGGATCATCTTGTGCTCGGGCGTCGGGTTCCAGACTTCGATCACCGCATCGCAGACTTCCTTGGCGAACTCCAGTTCGGTGGCGCTGAAGGTTTCTGGCGAGTATTCGAAGGTCCACTCGGTGTCCGGCTGCATGGCCGCGTACTTGACGAACAGTTTGGCGGCGTTCACGGCGATGGCCTTGACCCCGTCCTTGTCCTGGTTGAAGACAATGCGGCGGAAGGAAGGGGAGGTCGCGTTGTACAGGTGAACGATGGCTTTCTTCGCACCGCGCAGGGATTCGAAAGTGCGCTCGATCAGGTCTTCACGGCCCTGGGTCAGCACCTGGATGGTGGTGTCGTCCGGGATGTGGTTGCCTTCGATCAGGGTGCGAACGAAGTCGAAGTCGGTTTGCGAGGCGGCCGGGAACGACGCTTCGATTTCCTTCACGCCGACCTGAACCAGGGTTTTCCAGAAGCGCAGCTTCTTGACCGCGTCCATCGGTTCGATCAGCGACTGGTTGCCGTCGCGCAGGTCGGAGCTGCACCAGATCGGCGCGGCGGTGATGGTTTTCGATGGCCAGGTGCGGTCCGGAATGTCGATGGTCGGGAACGCGCGGTATTTCGAAGACGGGTCTTTGAGCATGCTCATCAGGAAATCCTTATTGTGTGGGCCGAAAAAAGGCGGCCTGCCGGTGGATCAAAAGTTCTTGGCGTAACGCTTGGGACGAGGCACCACGATTCAGCCCGGCAGTCGTGCACTGACGAGGCACAGGCTGCGGTGCTGGCGGAGCTGAATGAGGGTGTGAGAGGTTTTCATGCCTTCAACCCTAACCGCGGGGGTGAAGGTTGGCAAGCAGTCGAAAAAAATTGAGAGGAATACTCGTGGGCGAGTGTTTATCGAGATTTTATTGCTGTGATTGGCAATGATTGTTTTGTTGTTTGCGCAAGGTTTGAGTGGTGCGCAATTGGTGTGGGGCGTGGCTGGACGACTTTCGGTGCCTGTGAAAATGCCATCGCGAGCAAGCTCGCTCCCACATTGGATCTGCGTGAACACGGACACTGTGGGAGCGAGCTTGCTCGCGATGGCGTCAGCTACCTTACGCAATAATCAAGGTTGAAACGCACCAATGAAGATAGCCGGATCCACCCGCGCATCGTTCAGGCTGACGTTCCAGTGCATGTGCGGTCCGGTCGCGCGGCCAGTCGCCCCGACCTTGCCAACCACACCGCCCCGGGCCAGTTGTTGCCCCACCTTCACGTCGATTTTCGACATATGGCAGAACATGCTGATAAAGCCCTGACCATGGTCGACAAATACCGTGTTGCCATTGAAGAAGTAGTTACCGATCAGGATCACCTTGCCGGCAGCCGGAGTCTTGATCGGCGTACCGGCCGGCACGGCGAAGTCCAGGCCTGAGTGGGGATTGCGCTCTTCGCCGTTGAAAAAGCGCCGCACGCCGAACTTGCTCGACAGCGGCCCGTTCACCGGTTTGTCCAGCAGCACGTTGCTCGGGGTGTTGGGGCTGAACGTGCGGTAAGCGGCAATCTGCTCGGCCAATTCACGCTCGATGCGCTTGAGATTCTCCGGGTCCGGATTGACCTGTTGGGTGTTCTTCAGGGTGATGCGCTGTTCCGGGTATGTCTTGTTGCCAACTGTAAAACTCAGATTACGACCGCCGCTGCTGATCGATTGAGCCCCTGGTTTGACCGTCAGCGGCACGCCAACGATGGCCAGCCAGTTTTCCTGTTCCTTGACCACCAGCACCGGTTTGCCTTGATAACTGGCTTTTGGCGCCTGGATGGATGTGCCCAGGTCGACCACCGCAACGCCGCCCGGCACCGGTTTGTTCAACAGGCGGGTGATGTAGCTGTCGGCGTGGGCATTGAAGGTCAGGCACAGCAACAGCAATGGAGCCAGGAAGCGCGGCATGGATCAGTCCAGTAAAGAAAGGGTGACGGGCGTCAGGTGATTGTCTTCGACCCGGACTTGCAGTTCGCCTTCGCCCAGTTTGGCTTTCAGGCGCTGGCCGGTATGGGTTTGCGCGGCGCTGCGGATCGCATTGCCGCGCTCGTCCAGCAAAATGCTGTAACCACGGCCGAGGGTCGCCAACGGGCTGACTACATGCAGTGTCTGCATCTGGCTGTGCAATTGCAGGCGACGGTTCTTCAGGCCTTCGCGGATGGCGCGCGGCAGGCGCTCGGCCAGGCTGTCGAGGCGCTGGCGCAGCATTGCCAGTTGCCGGCCCGGATGTTGTGCGGCCAGACGGGTTTCCAGGCGGATCAAGCGTTCGCGACGGGTGTTGAGGCTACGCTCGAACGCGCGGCGCATGCGCATGTCCAGGTCATCCAGGCGTTGCGCTTGCTGGCGCAGGCGCTCGCCGGGATGACGCAGGCGCCGGGAGATACCTTCCAGGCGTAGTCGATCGCGCATCAGGCGGTCACGCATGCGCATTACCAAGCGTCGGTGCAGGCTTTCGACCCGACGCACCAGATCGCTGGAGTCCGGTGCCAGCAATTCGGCGGCAGCGGAAGGGGTGGGTGCGCGAACGTCGGCCACGAAGTCGCTGATCGATACGTCGGTTTCATGGCCGACCGCGCTGACAATCGGCGTCACGCAGGCGTCTACGGCACGGGCCACGGCTTCTTCGTTGAAGCACCAGAGGTCTTCCAGCGACCCGCCGCCACGGGCCAGGATCAGTGCGTCGAAACCGCGGGCATCCGCCAGTTTCAGGGCGCGGACAATCTGTGCGGTGGCTTCGCGGCCCTGTACGGCGGTGGGGATCAGCGTCAACTGCACCTGCGGTGCGCGGCGGCGGAACACGCTGATGATGTCGCGGATCACCGCGCCGGTGGGCGAACTAATGATGCCGATGCGTTGCGGATGCGCCGGCAGCGGGACCTTGCGCTCGGCACTGAACAGGCCTTCGGCGCTGAGCTTTTCCTTGAGTGCATCGAAAGCCAGGCGCAAGGCGCCATCGCCGGCCGGCTCCACGGTGTCGAGGATCAGCTGATAATCACCGCGCCCTTCGAACAGCGAGACTTTGCCTCGCACCTTGACCGCGAGCCCGTCCTTCAAGGCCTGGCGAACCCGTGCCGCGTTCTGCCGGAACAGCGCGCAACGCACCTGTGCGCCGCTGTCCTTGAGGGTGAAATACACGTGGCCGGAAGCCGGGCGGGCGAGGTTGGAGATTTCGCCTTCGACCCAGATGTTGCTGAACACGTCTTCGAGCAACACCCGCGCGCGGCCATTGAGCTGGCTGACGGTCAGGACTTCACGGTCCAGGCCGAGTCTTGCAAAGGGATCTTTAATCATGGGGCGCAGTTTAAAGGCATTTGCCCGGCAATCTCCATGGCCCAGCATAAATCCCTTGTGGAGCCGCTTGATGTGGGAGCGAGCTTGCTCCGGGCGGCGATCCGACGATAGCGGTCCAGCAGTCGACATCGTCGATGAATTTTAAGACGCCATCGCGAGCAAGCTCGCTCCCACAGGTTTAAAGTCGTCAGCGGTAATCAAGGAAGACAGGGAGAATGAGTGTGCTTGAGTTGTTAACCCAATGGCCATTCGGCGCCATGGAATGGCTGGTCATCGGCGCAGGGATTGCCCTGGCCTACATCGTATTCGGCATCGCCGGTTTCGGTACGGCGCTGGTGGCGGGACCGATTCTGATTCTGTTCATGCCGCTGTCGAAGATCGTGCCGTTGCTGGTGCTGCTCGATTTTGTCGCTGCATTCGGCAATCTGTTGCCTTCGCGGCGTGATGTAGCCAGGTCGGAGCTGTTGCGGTTGTTGCCGTGTATGGCCGTGGGTTGCACGCTGGGAGTGATTTTCCTGCTGAACCTCAAGTCCGACCTGTTGCTACTGTTGATGGGGTTGTTCATCAGCGCCTATGCGATTTACAGCCTGTGGATCAAGACCCGGCCGACGCAACTGTCCGCCCTGTGGGCACTGCCGATGGGGACGGTGGGCGGAATGTTTGGCGCGTTGTTTGGCAGCGGCGGCTTTCTCTATGCGATCTATCTGAACAGCCGGTTGCCCAAGGAGGCGGCCCGGGCCACCCAGAGCGCACTGATCAGTTGCAGTACGGTGGTGCGTTTGAGCCTGTTTGCAATCGCCGGTGTGTATGCCGATTTGCCGTTACTGGTGCTGGCGGTTTGTCTGTTGCCGGCTATGGCGCTGGGGCTGTGGTTCGGACGGCGGTTGACCATGCGCTTGTCCCGCGAGGCGTTCGTGCGCCTGGTGACGTGGCTGGTGCTGGCCAGCGGGATCGCGTTGATCGGGCGCTATCTCAGTACCTGAAGATTCAACCTGTGGCGGGGGCTTTTTGTGGGAGCGAGCTTGCTCGCGATAGCGGTCGAACAGACACATCAATGTTGAATGTGACGCCCTCATCGCGAGTAAGCTTGCTCCCACAGAAGAGCCCTCGCCGCAAGTTGTTCAATCGTTGTACTGGCTCAACAACCGCTCAAGTCGTGCACTGAGGCGGCGTTTGATTTCGGTTTCGATGTGCGGGGCGAAATCGTCGATCACGTCTTGCATGATCAGCTGCGCGGCGGCGCGCAATTCGCTGTCCAGGTGCAGCAAGTCATCCGGGTTCTTGCTGGCGGCAGGCGTCGACGTCGCCGCGGCGACGGGTTCAACGATGGGGGCAGGGGTTGTCGCTACGACGGGTGGCGAAGGCTCGCTCACGGCGTCGAACAACATGGGAATCTGTTCCTGATCGCCTTCCTCGACCGTGTCGGTCAGCAGGGGCGGTTGCAGGTTGTCATTGCCGAGCAATTGGCGGATCGACTCAAGGTCGTCCAGCAGGTGCGCGGACTGTTGCAGCGGTTTTGGAGTGTCCATTGGAAGGCTCAGAGTCGCTGTAAACGGTGATCTTGCAGAGGATAGCCCTGTTCGCGGTAGAAACGGAAACTCTCCCGCGCGGCCGCTCTGATCGTCGGATCCTCCACCACCACTTCCGCCACTCTGGCGAACTTGTTGGCGAAGGCCGGGACTTTCAGGTCGAGATTGACCAGCAAATCCTGATGCTGACCGCAGTCATCGCCCAACCCCAAAACAATCAAGCCGTCAGGTTCGCTGTCGGCAGGACCGTGGGGCACGAAGCTTTCACCCTTGAACGCCCACAGCCGCGCATCCAGATCGTCACGCTGGGCCGCGTCGCTGCAATGCAGGTAGATCCGGTGGCCCATGCGCCAGGCTTTCTCGGTGAGCTTGCAGGCAAAGTCCAGGCGTGCCGAAGGATCGGCGCTGGGCAGGATATAGAAGTCGACTTTGGTCATTGCGGTTCCAGAGCGGCAAGCGGCGTCACCGGAAAGTGACGCCGCCGCCCATCAACGGTTTCAGGCTTTGGCGCGATCCAGCAGGTACTGGGTCAGCAGGGGAACCGGACGGCCAGTGGCGCCCTTGTCCTTGCCGCCGCTGGTCCAGGCAGTGCCGGCGATGTCCAGGTGCGCCCAGTTCAGGTTCTTGGTGAAGCGCGACAGGAAGCAGGCTGCGGTGATGGTGCCGGCTTTCGGGCCACCAATGTTGGCGATGTCGGCAAATGGACTGTCTAGCTGTTCCTGGTACTCATCGAACAGCGGCAGTTGCCAGGCGCGGTCGTCGGCAGCCTTGCCGGCGCTCAGCAGTTGGTCGATCAGTTCGTCATTGTTACCCAGCAGGCCCGACGTGTGGGAACCCAGGGCGACCACGCAGGCGCCGGTCAGGGTGGCGATGTCGATCACCGCTTGCGGCTTGAAGCGCTCGGAGTAGGTCAGGGCATCACACAGCACCAGACGGCCTTCGGCGTCGGTGTTGAGGATTTCCACGGTCTGGCCGCTCATGGTGGTGACGATGTCGCCTGGTCGCGACGCAGTGCCGCTCGGCATGTTCTCGGCGCAGGCCAGGATGCACACCAGGTTGATCGGCAGCTTCAGTTCCAACACGGCACGCAGGGTGCCGAACACGCTGGCGGCGCCGCCCATGTCGTACTTCATTTCATCCATGCCGGCGCCCGGTTTCAGGCTGATACCGCCGGTGTCGAAGGTGATGCCCTTGCCAACCAGCGCGTATGGCTTCTCGGATTTCTTGCCGCCGTTGTATTGCATGACGATCAGGCGCGGTGGCTGTGCGCTGCCCTGGCCCACGGCATAGAACGAGCCCATGCCCAGCGCCTTGATCTTCTTCTCGTCGAGGACTTCGACTTTCAGGTCCTTGAACTCTTTACCCAGCTCTTTTGCCTGCTCACCAAGGAAGGTCGGGTGGCAGATGTTCGGCGGCAGGTTGCCCAGATCACGGGTGAAGGCCATGCCGTTGGCGATGGCGGTGGCGTGGGTCACGGCGCGTTGCACTTCGGCCTGAGCGGCCTTGATGGTCAGCAGGGTGATTTTCTTCAGGGCGCGGGGATCGGCTTTCTGGCTCTTGAACTGCTCGAAGCTGTATTCGCCGTCCACCAGGGTTTCGGCCAGCAGGCGGGTCTTGCCGTAGCTGTCGCGGCCTTTGACGACCACTTCATCCAGGGCCAGCACCGCATCGCTGCCACCCAGGCCTTTCAGGGTGTTGAGGATACCGGCGATGATTTTGCGGAACGGGCGGTCACCCAGTTCATCATCCTTGCCCACGCCCACCAGCAGCACACGCTCGGCCTTGAGGTTCGGCAGGCTGTGCAGCAACAGGCTCTGGCCAACCTTGCCGGCCAGGTCGCCGCGCTTGAGCACTGCGCTGATCGCGCCGCCGCTCAGTTCGTCGAGTCGTTTGGCAACAGCGCCGAGCTTGCGGCCTTCGCCGACGGAGACCACGAGAGTGGCGGTCTTCAACGTTTCGGGGTTGACGCTTTTTACAACCAGTTCCATGTCCGGGTCCCTGAATTGATGGTTATCACGCATGCGCCCGACACCTTATGTGCGTCGATTGCTTATAGACAGAAAGGCGCCAGGATCGACCGGCGACAAAGGCCGCAGTTTGAACCTCGCTACCGGCGGCTGACAACCCTCGGTTGTACGATCTTCATGGAATTGACGGCCCTGTAGGAGCGAGCCCGCTCGCGAAGAACCCGAGACCACCGCGGGGTTTCAGGTCTCCCGCGTTATCGTTAACGACCATCGCGAGCAAGCTCGCTCCTACACCTGCCCCATGCATTGCGCAGTGACAGGCGTGCCCAATCACAGGATAATGCGCCATCTTTTTTTCGGCGGCTCTGCCTTGCGGGCTGTCCGATACGTTTGCTTGTTTGGCCGCCTTAGCCTGACAACCCTGGAGTGTCTGGTTTGATTGTCTTCCGTTACCTGTCCCGCGAAGTCCTGTTGACCTTGAGCGCCGTCAGCGCCGTGCTGCTGGTCATCATCATGAGCGGTCGTTTCATCAAGTACCTCGCCCAGGCGGCCTCTGGCCTGCTGGATCCGGGTTCGCTGTTCCTGATCATGGGCTTTCGTCTGCCGGGATTCCTCCAGCTGATCCTGCCGCTGGGGCTGTTTCTCGGGATCCTGTTGTCCTACGGGCGCCTGTACCTCGAAAGTGAAATGACCGTGCTCTCGGCCACCGGCATGAGCCAGCAGCGGCTGGTTTGGATGACAATGTTTCCGGCCACCCTGGTTGCACTCATCGTGGCGTGGCTGAGCCTGAGCCTGGCGCCACAAGGGGCCAACCAGTTTCAGTTGCTGCTGAACAAGCAGGATGCCCTGACCGAATTCGATACCCTGGAGCCAGGGCGTTTCCAGGCCCTGCGAGACGGTACCCGGGTCACCTACACCGAGCGCATGTCGGATGACCGCGTCAACCTGGGCGGTGTGTTCATCTCGCAAAAAAACATCAGTTCCAATAACAAGGATCGCGGGATTTCTGTCCTGGTGGCGGAAAAGGGGCGTCAGGAGATTCGCCCGGACGGCAACCGCTACCTGATCCTTGATAACGGCTATCGCTATGACGGTAGTCCGGGTCAGGCCGACTACCGGGCGATCAAATACGACGAGTACGGTGTGTTGCTGCCAAAACCGGACGTCAGTGACGAAGTCACCGACCGTGATGCGATGCCGACCAGTAAGTTGGTCGGCAGTGAAGACATTCGTTTGCGCGCCGAATTGCAATGGCGTATGTCACTGCCGTTGCTGGTGTTCATCGTGACCTTGATGGCGGTACCGTTGTCGCGGGTCAACCCGCGTCAGGGCCGGTTTCTCAAGTTGCTGCCGGCGGTTCTTCTTTATATGGCCTACCTGACCATTCTGATTGCCGCCCGCGGTGCCCTGGACAAGGGCAAGATCCCCGCGGCACTGGGCTTGTGGTGGGTGCACGGGATTTTCCTGGCCATCGGCCTGGGCCTGCTCTATTGGGAACCCTTGCGTTTGAAGAGGGCAAGTCGCCGCAGCGCGCTGGAGGTGGCCCGTGGTTAAGCTGGATCGCTACATTGGTAGCAGCGTGTTGATTGCGATTCTGGCGGTGCTCGGGATCATTCTTGGCCTGGCGACACTGTTTGCCTTCATCGACGAGATGAGTGAAGTCACCGATACCTACACCCTGCTCGATGTTCTGAGTTATGTGACGCTGACTGCGCCACGCCGGATGTACGAAATGCTGCCGATGGCTGCGCTGATCGGTTGCCTGATCGGTCTGGGCAGTCTGGCCAGCAACAGTGAACTGACCGTCATGCGCGCCGCCGGTGTGTCGATCGGCCGGATCGTCTGGGCGGTGATGAAACCGATGCTGGTATTGATGCTCGCCGGTGTGCTGGTCGGCGAGTACATCGCGCCGCCTGCCGAAACCGCCGCGCAGGCCAATCGCTCGCTGGCCCAGGGCAGCGGCGATGCACAAAGCGCCAAGCACGGCTTGTGGCACCGCCAGGGCGATGAGTTCATTCACGTCAACTCGGTACAACCCAACGGCATCCTGTACGGCGTGACCCGCTACCGTTTCGACAACGAACGGCACATGCTGTCGGCGAGCTTTGCCAAGCGTGCCGAGTTCGACACGGATCACTGGCAGTTGACGGACGTCACGACGACGCTGTTCCACGAGCGCAGCACTGAAGTGGTGTCGGCCCCGGTCGAGCGATGGGAAGTAGCCTTGAGTCCGCAATTGTTGAGCACTGTGGTCATGGTGCCGGAGTCGCTGTCGATCAGCGGTCTGTGGGGGTATATCCACTATCTGGCGGAGCAGGGGTTGAACAACAGCCGTTATTGGCTGGCATTTTGGGTCAAGGTGTTGCAGCCGCTGGTCACTGCCGCTCTGGTGTTGATGGCGATTTCCTTCATCTTCGGTCCGCTGCGTTCGGTGACCCTGGGTCAACGAGTGTTCACCGGCGTGCTGGTGGGCTTCACCTTCCGCATCGTTCAGGATCTGCTGGGGCCGTCGAGCCAGGTGTTCGGCTTCCCACCCTTGCTTTCGGTGCTGGTGCCGGCGGGTATTTGTGCCGTGGCGGGGCTCTGGCTGATGCGCCGGGCAGGCTGACAGCGGGCATTTTCCGACTGCTTTGACGATAAAAAACGCCCTGGTCGCAAGACCGGGGCGTTTTTGTAGGTGCCGTCTGACCTGCGAACGTGACGCTTGCGCCGTGGATCAGGTACAATTCCCGGCTATTTTTCGGCGGGCTATGCCTGCAGCCTTTTTGAGTGTTGATCCGTGAGTGATTTGAGTCATATCCGCAATTTCTCCATCATCGCCCACATTGACCATGGCAAGTCGACGCTGGCCGATCGCTTCATCCAGATGTGTGGCGGCCTGGCCGAGCGCGAAATGGAAGCCCAGGTCCTGGACTCCATGGACCTCGAGCGCGAGCGCGGGATCACCATCAAGGCGCACAGCGTTACTCTGTATTACAAAGCCAAAGACGGTATCAACTACCAGCTCAACTTCATTGATACCCCCGGCCACGTTGACTTCACCTATGAGGTGAGCCGTTCGCTGGCTGCCTGTGAAGGCGCGCTGCTGGTGGTCGATGCCGGTCAAGGCGTTGAAGCGCAGTCGGTTGCCAACTGCTACACGGCGATCGAACAGGGCCTGGAAGTGATGCCGGTGCTGAACAAGATCGACCTGCCACAGGCCGATCCGGACCGCGTGAAGGAAGAAATCGAAAAAATCATCGGCATCGATGCCACCGACGCGGTCACTTGCAGTGCCAAGACCGGTCTGGGCGTCGATGAAGTGCTCGAGCGCCTGGTGACCACCATTCCGGCGCCGACCGGCAACATCGAAGATCCGCTGCAAGCGTTGATCATCGACTCCTGGTTCGACAACTACCTGGGCGTTGTCTCCCTGGTTCGCGTGCGCCACGGCCGCGTGAGGAAGGGTGACAAGATCCTGGTCAAGTCCACTGGCAAGATCCATCTGGTGGACAGCGTCGGCGTGTTCAACCCGAAACACACCCCGACCGTTGACCTGAAAGCCGGTGAAGTGGGCTTCATCATCGCCAGCATCAAGGACATTCACGGTGCGCCAGTGGGCGATACCCTGACCTTGAGTACAACTCCGGACGTCGACGTACTGCCAGGCTTCAAGCGCATTCAGCCGCAGGTATACGCCGGTCTGTTCCCGGTCAGCTCCGACGACTTCGAAGATTTCCGTGAAGCGCTGCAAAAGCTCACCCTCAACGATTCGTCGCTGCAATACACGCCGGAAAGCTCCGACGCCCTGGGCTTCGGCTTCCGTTGCGGCTTCCTCGGCATGCTGCACATGGAAATCATCCAGGAGCGCCTGGAGCGCGAATACAACCTGGACCTGATCACCACGGCGCCGACGGTAATCTTCGAGCTGCTGCTCAAGACCGGTGAGACGATCTACGTCGACAACCCGTCGAAGCTGCCGGACCTGTCTGCCATCGAAGACATGCGCGAGCCGATCGTGCGCGCCAATATTCTTGTGCCGCAAGAGCACTTGGGTAACGTCATTACCCTGTGCATCGAAAAACGCGGTGTGCAGGTCGACATGCTGTTCCTCGGCTCCCAGGTACAAGTGACCTACGACCTGCCGATGAACGAAGTGGTGCTGGACTTCTTCGATCGTCTGAAATCCACCAGTCGCGGCTATGCTTCTCTGGACTACCATTTCGATCGTTACCAATCGGCCAGCCTGGTGAAACTGGACGTGCTGATCAACGGCGACAAGGTCGACGCCCTGGCGCTGATCGTGCACCGTGACAACTCGCACTACAAAGGTCGCCAGTTGACCGAGAAGATGAAGGATCTGATTCCGCGGCAGATGTTCGACGTGGCAATCCAGGCCGCCATTGGCGGGCAGATTGTGGCGCGGACAACCGTCAAGGCGCTCAGAAAGAACGTATTGGCCAAATGCTACGGCGGTGACGTCAGCCGTAAGAAGAAGCTGCTGGAAAAGCAAAAGGCCGGTAAGAAACGCATGAAGCAAGTCGGCAACGTGGAAATTCCACAGGAAGCCTTCCTTGCAGTGCTCAGGTTGGATAGTTAGGTCCTATGTCACTAAATTTCCCGCTGTTGCTGGTCATCGCCGTGTTCGTCTGCGGCCTGTTGGCGTTGCTCGATCTGTTGATCCTGGCGCCGCGTCGGCGTGCCGCCATTGCCTCCTATCAGGGCAGCGTCAGCCAGCCTGACATGGTTGTGGTCGAGAAGCTGAACAAGGAGCCGCTGCTGGTTGAATACGGCAAGTCGTTCTTCCCGGTGCTGTTCATCGTGCTGGTGCTGCGTTCGTTCCTGGTGGAACCGTTCCAGATTCCTTCCGGTTCGATGAAGCCAACCCTGGATGTCGGCGACTTCATTCTGGTGAGCAAGTTTTCCTACGGGATCCGCTTGCCGGTGATCGACAAGAAAATCATCGAAGTCGGTGATCCGCAGCGCGGCGATGTCATGGTGTTTCGTTACCCGAGCGATCCGAACGTCAACTACATCAAGCGTGTAGTTGGCTTGCCGGGCGACACGGTTCGCTACACCGCGGACAAGCGTCTGTTCGTCAACGGTCAATCGATTGCCGAGCAACTGGTCGGCTCCGAGCCGGGCACGCTGGGCAGCGCTGAGCTCTACAAGGAAAAACTCGGTGCAGCCGAGCACATGATCCGCAAGGAAATGAGCCGCTACCGTGCAATGCCGGACCATTCATGGACCGTGCCGGCCGGGCACTACTTCATGATGGGCGACAACCGCGACAACTCGAACGACAGTCGCTACTGGGATGATCCGAGCATTCCCAAGGATCTGCTGGGCATGGTTCCCGACAAGAATATCGTCGGCAAGGCCTTTGCGGTCTGGATGAGCTGGCCGGAACCAAAACTCAGCCACCTGCCGAATTTCTCGCGGGTTGGCCTGATCAAGTAATCAAACACGGCGCTGTTGAACACAGCGCCGAATGCATTTCTGGAACCGGCACATTTCGGCGCCCGGAAGCATGAAGCCAATGATATTCAGGACGTAATTTTTGAACACAGCGTTAATTGTCCCAAGCCTGCGCCGCATCACGGCGATGGCGGTGGAATCCAGCCACGAACTCAGCGTGGGTAAACCGTGAGCGTCTCCTTAAGCCGTCTAGAGCGTCAGCTCGGCTACACCTTCAAGGATCAGGAACTGATGGTCCTGGCCCTGACTCACCGCAGTTTTGCCGGGCGTAACAACGAACGCCTGGAATTCCTCGGTGACGCCATCCTCAACTTCGTCGCCGGTGAGGCGCTGTTCGAGCGGTTCCCGCTGGCCCGCGAAGGCCAGTTGTCGCGTTTGCGCGCGCGCTTGGTGAAAGGTGAGACCCTGGCCGTACTGGCTCGTGGTTTCGATCTGGGCGAATACCTGCGCCTGGGCTCCGGTGAACTGAAAAGCGGCGGCTTTCGTCGCGAGTCGATTCTGGCCGATGCCCTGGAAGCGTTGATCGGTGCGATCTACCTCGATGCTGGCATGGAAGTGGCCCGCGAGCGTGTGCTCGCCTGGCTGGCCGGAGAGTTCGAAGGCCTGACGCTGGTCGACACCAACAAAGATCCAAAGACCCGCCTGCAGGAGTTCCTGCAGTCTCGTGGTTGTGAACTGCCGCGTTACGAAGTGGTGGATATCCAGGGTGAGCCGCATTGCCGGACGTTCTTCGTCGAATGCGAAATCATCTTACTGAATGAAAAAAGCCGAGGTCAGGGTGTGAGTCGTCGTATTGCCGAACAGGTAGCGGCCGCCGCAGCACTGATTGCCCTGGGTGTGGAGAATGGCAATGACTGATACAAACGCAACTCGCTGTGGCTATGTTGCCATCGTCGGCCGTCCGAACGTGGGCAAGTCCACGCTGCTGAACCACATCCTCGGTCAGAAGCTGGCGATCACCTCGCGCAAGCCGCAGACCACCCGTCACAACATGCTCGGTATCAAGACCGAGGGCGATGTGCAGGCGATCTACGTCGACACCCCTGGCATGCACAAGGGCGGCGAAAAGGCTCTGAACCGCTACATGAACAAGACTGCTTCGGCGGCGTTGAAAGACGTCGACGTGGTGATCTTTGTGGTCGACCGCACCAAGTGGACCGAAGAAGACCAGATGGTTCTCGAGCGCGTCCAGTACGTGACCGGCCCACTGATCGTGGCGCTGAACAAGACCGATCGCATCGAAGACAAAGCCGAGCTGATGCCGCACCTGAGCTGGTTGCAGGAGCAGCTGCCGAATGCGCAGATCATGCCGATTTCCGCGCAGCACGGGCACAACCTCGATGCGCTGGAGCGCGTGATTGCCGGGCATTTGCCGGAAAACGATCACTTCTTCCCGGAAGACCAGATCACCGACCGCAGCAGCCGTTTCCTCGCCGCCGAGCTGGTGCGCGAGAAAATCATGCGCCAGATGGGCGCCGAGCTGCCGTACCAGATCACGGTCGAAATCGAAGAGTTCAAGCAGCAGGGCAAGACCCTGCACATCCATGCCTTGATTCTCGTCGAGCGCGATGGCCAGAAGAAAATCATCATTGGCGACAAGGGCGAGCGCATCAAGCGCATCGGCACCGAAGCGCGCAAGGACATGGAGCTGCTGTTCGACTCCAAGATCATGCTCAACCTGTGGGTCAAGGTTAAGGGTGGCTGGTCCGATGACGAACGTGCGCTGCGTTCGCTGGGTTATGGCGACCTGTAAGACTCGGTTCCTGATACACCAGAGAAACCCTGTGGGAGCGAGCTTGCTCGCGATGAGGGCCTGAAATTCAACGTCAATGTTGACTGGCAGACCGCAATCGCGAGCAAGCTCGCTCCCACAATGGTTTTGGGGTGTTTGTAAGATCGTGTTCCTGTCTTGAGAATTCTGATTGCCATGTCCTCAACCCCGCCCATCGCCCAACCCGCCTACGTCCTGCACTCCCGCGCCTACCGTGAAAACAGCGCGCTGGTGGATTTCCTCACGCCGCAAGGCCGGTTGCGGGCAGTGTTGCGCAGTGCACGGGGCAAGGCCGGGACGTTGGCGCGGCCGTTCGTGCCGCTGGAAGTGGAGTTCCGGGGCAAGGGTGAGCTGAAGAACGTCGGGCGTATGGAAAGTGCCGGTGTTTCCACCTGGCTCAATGGTGAGGCTCTGTTCAGCGGTCTTTACCTCAATGAACTGCTGATTCGTCTGTTGCCCGCTGAAGATCCGCTCCCTTCGGTGTTCGATCATTACGCCGCCACCTTGCTGGCCCTGGCCGAAGGTCGCCCCCTGGAGCCCTTGCTGCGCTCCTTCGAGTGGCGCTTGCTCGATGACCTCGGCTACGGATTCTCATTGACTACGGATATCCATGATGAGGCCATCGCCCCCGACGGTCTTTATCGTTTGCAAGTGGATGCGGGGCTTGAACGGGTCTACCTGCTGCAACCGGGTTTGTTCAATGGCGCTGAACTGCTGGCGATGGCTGATGCCGACTGGAGCGCGCCGGGTGCCTTGTCGGCGGCCAAGCGCTTGATGCGTCAGGCGCTGGCGGTGCATCTCGGGGGCCGACCTTTGGTTTCCCGCGAGTTGTTTCGAAAACCGTAAATTCCCCATGTATGCTGTGCACCGAACTTTCTCTTCTTCTGGAGCGCTTCCGTGACCACCAGCACCCGTATTCTCCTTGGCGTGAACATCGACCACGTTGCCACCCTGCGTCAGGCCCGGGGTACCCGTTACCCGGACCCGGTCAAGGCAGCACTGGACGCGGAAGAGGCGGGCGCTGACGGCATCACCGTGCACCTGCGCGAAGACCGTCGGCACATCCAGGAGCGCGACGTTCTGCTGCTCAAGGACGTGCTGCAAACCCGCATGAACTTCGAAATGGGCGTCACCGAAGAAATGATGCAGTTCGCCGAGCGCATCCGCCCGGCGCACATTTGCCTGGTGCCGGAAACCCGTCAGGAACTGACCACCGAAGGCGGTCTGGACGTGGCGGGGCAGGAAGCGCGGATCAAGGCGGCGGTCGAGCGCCTGTCGAAGATCGGCTCCGAAGTGTCGCTGTTCATCGATGCCGACGAGCGTCAGATCGAAGCCTCCCGCCGTGTCGGCGCGCCAGCCATCGAGCTGCACACCGGGCGTTACGCCGATGCCGAGACGCCAACCGAAGTCGCTGAAGAACTCAAGCGTGTGGCCGATGGCGTGGCCTTCGGCCTGGCCCAGGGGCTGATCGTCAATGCCGGCCATGGCCTGCACTATCACAACGTTGAAGCCGTGGCGGCGATCAAGGGCATCAACGAGCTGAACATCGGCCATGCACTGGTGGCCCACGCGCTGTTCGTTGGGTTCAAGTCGGCTGTTTCGGAGATGAAGGCGCTGATTCTGGCGGCTGCCGCAAAAGCTTAAAAGCCAATACAAAACCCTGTAGGAGCGAGCTTGCTCGCGATGGACTTGAGAGCGCCGCGTTCTTTCAGAAAACCCGCGTTATCGTTACCCACCATCGCGAGCAATCTCGCTCCTACAGGGGCGAAGGTTCCTGCGCCGGCTTGGTCTTGTCGATCCCCGGCACCAGCAGTTTGCCCTCGGCGACCTGATCGCCTTCAAGCTGCGGCTGCGTGACCCAGGTCAGGATGTCGTAGTAACGACGGATGTTCGCCACGAAATGCACCGGTTCGCCGCCACGGGCGTAGCCGTAACGGGTCTTGCTGTACCACTTTTTTTCCGACAGGCGCGGCAGGATCTTCTTCACATCCAGCCATTTGTCCGGGTTCAACCCTTCCCTGGCCGCCAGTTTGCGTGCGTCATCCAGGTGGCCGCTGCCGACGTTGTAGGCCGCCAGGGCAAACCAGGTACGGTCGGGTTCCTGAATCGAATCGTCGAGCTGGTCCTTCATGTAGGCCAGGTACTTGGCGCCGCCCATGATGCTTTGTTTCGGATCGAGGCGATTGGACACGCCCATGGCCTGCGCGGTGTTCTGGGTCAGCATCATCAGGCCGCGCACGCCGGTCTTGGACGTGACGGCAGCTTGCCACAACGACTCCTGGTACCCGATGGCCGCCAACAGGCGCCAGTCGACTTTCTCTTTCTTGGCGTACGCCTTGAAGTGCTGTTCGTACTTGGGCAGGCGTTGCTGCAAGTGTTGGGCAAACGTGGTGGCGCCCATGTAGCCGAGGACGTCGACATGCCCGTAGTAGCGGTCCTTGAGGCGTTGCAGGGTGCCGTTTTTCTTGACCTTGTCGAGGTAATCGTTGATTTCGTTGAGCAGGCTGTTGTCGTCGCCCGGCGCGACGGCCCAGCTCTGGTTGCTGGCGTCACCGAGGTCGAAGGCGACCCGGATGTTGGTGAAGTACACCTGGTTCATTGCCACTTCGTTGGAGTCGACCAGCGTCAGGTCGATCTGACCTTCATCCACCATGCGCAGGAGATCGACGACCTCGACTGCGTCAGACTCTTCGTATTCGATGCCGGGAAACTTCTGTTTCAACTGCGCCAGTTGTTCGGCGTGGGTGCTGCCCTTGAGCACCATGATCTTCTTGCCCACCAGGTCCTTCGCATCGGTCGGCCGTGACTGGCCGTTGCGGTAGATGATCTGCGGGGTGACTTCCAGGTAGGAGTGGGAGAAGCGCACCTGCTTTTTGCGTTCGTCGCTGCTGACCAGGCCGGCAGCCGCCAGCACCGGACCGTTGGGCTTGCCGATCTGGTTGAACAGGTCATCGAGGTTGTCGGCGGTCTCGATCTTGAGCTCGACCCCCAGATCGTCGGCGAAGCGCTTCACCAGCTCGTATTCGAAGCCGGTTTCACCGTTGCGATCCTGAAAGTAGGTGGCGGGGCTGTTTCGGGTAACCACCCGCAGCACACCATCCTCCTTTACGCGCTCGAGCGTGTTGGGTTTATCAACACAGCCACCGAGCATCAGGAAGAGTCCGGTTGCGATCAGCCATTTGGCGTACCGCGGACGTAAAGCCGTTGGGAAAAACATCTGCGCAGTATACGCAAAGGACCACGGGCGCCATATCTCGACAGTGAAGGGCTAGTCTGCTAGAGATCACAAATCCGGCCGAAACCCCGCAGGAACGGGCCTTGTCTGCATTCTGTTACAGTAAAAATAAGCTGTCGTCACATGCCTGGTTAACCTGACTTTCGAGGCAGAAACACAGATCGATACCCGAGTGCAACCGTGCGTAGCGTTTCGGGTGCTGTCGCGGGCTGTTTAGGCTAGAATGCACGGCCTCAAAGCACACCCCTTCCCGAGGCTGTCCCGAAGATGTTGATCCTGCGCGGCGCTCCTGCCCTTTCTGCCTTTCGCCACAGCAAGCTCCTTGAGCAACTGAGCCAGAAGGTTCCGGCTGTCAGCGGCCTGTATGCTGAATTCGCTCACTTCGCCGAAGTTACCGGCGTCCTGACCGGCGACGAACATCAGGTGCTTGCGCGCCTTCTGAAGTACGGTCCAAGCGTTCCGGTACAAGAACCGACCGGTCGTCTGTTTCTGGTGCTGCCGCGTTTCGGCACCATCTCGCCGTGGTCGAGCAAGGCCAGCGACATCGCCCGCAACTGCGGCCTGGCGAAAATCCAGCGCCTGGAGCGCGGCATCGCGTTCTATGTGGCCGGCCAGTTCAGCGACGCTGAAGCCCAGCTTATTGCTGACGGGCTGCACGACCGCATGACCCAGATCGTTCTGGGCAACCTCGAACAGGCCGCCGGCCTGTTCAGCCACGCCGAGCCGAAACCCCTGACCGCCATCGACGTGCTGGGTGGCGGCCGCGCCGCGCTGGAAAAAGCCAACACCGAGCTGGGCCTGGCCCTGGCCGAAGACGAGATCGACTACCTGGTCAACGCCTTCGTCGGCTTGAAGCGTAACCCGCATGACATCGAACTGATGATGTTCGCCCAGGCGAACTCCGAGCACTGCCGTCACAAGATCTTCAACGCCAGTTGGGACATCGACGGCCAGAGCCAGGAAAAAAGCCTGTTCGGCATGATCAAGAACACCTACCAGATGCACAACGAAGGTGTCCTGTCGGCTTATAAGGACAACGCTTCGGTGATCGTCGGCTCCGTGGCCGGCCGCTTCTTCCCGGACCCTGAAACCCGCCAGTACGGCGCGGTGCAGGAACCGGTGCACATCCTGATGAAGGTTGAAACCCATAACCACCCGACTGCGATTGCTCCGTTCCCGGGCGCGTCCACCGGTTCCGGTGGCGAAATTCGCGACGAAGGCGCCACCGGTCGCGGTGCCAAGCCGAAGGCTGGCCTGACCGGTTTCACCGTGTCCAACCTGCAGATCCCGGGCTTCGAACAGCCGTGGGAAGTGCCGTACGGCAAGCCTGAGCGCATCGTTACCGCACTGGACATCATGATCGAAGGCCCATTGGGCGGTGCCGCGTTCAACAACGAATTCGGCCGTCCGGCGCTGACCGGTTACTTCCGTACCTTCGAACAATCGATCACCACCCCGCACGGTGACGAAGTTCGCGGCTACCACAAGCCGATCATGCTGGCTGGCGGCATGGGCAACATCCGTGAAGAACACGTCAAGAAAGGGGAGATCCTCGTTGGCTCCAAGCTGATCGTGCTTGGCGGCCCGGCGATGCTGATCGGCCTGGGCGGCGGTGCAGCTTCCTCCATGGCCACCGGCACCAGCTCGGCAGACCTGGACTTCGCTTCGGTACAACGCGAAAACCCGGAAATGGAACGCCGTTGCCAGGAAGTCATCGACCGTTGCTGGCAACTGGGCGACAAGAACCCGATCAGCTTCATCCACGACGTGGGTGCGGGCGGTCTGTCCAACGCCTTCCCGGAACTGGTCAACGACGGCGACCGCGGTGGCCGTTTCGAACTGCGCAACATTCCAAACGACGAGCCGGGCATGGCCCCGCACGAAATCTGGTCCAACGAATCCCAGGAACGTTACGTTCTGGCCGTAGGCCCGGCGGATTTCGAACGCTTCAAGGCGATCTGCGAACGTGAGCGTTGCCCGTTTGCCGTCGTCGGCGAAGCCACTGCCGAACCACAGCTGACTGTCACCGACAGCCATTTCGGCAACAGCCCGGTGGACATGCCACTGGAAGTGTTGCTGGGCAAGGCGCCGCGCATGCACCGTTCGGTGGTGCGTGAAGCCGAGCTGGGCGATGACTTCGATCCGTCGACCCTGAACATTGCCGACTGCGTCGAGCGCGTCCTGCATCACCCGGCCGTGGCCAGCAAGAGCTTCCTGATCACCATCGGCGACCGCACCATCACCGGCCTCGTGGCCCGTGACCAGATGGTCGGCCCGTGGCAGGTGCCGGTGGCCGACGTTGCCGTCACCGCCACCAGCTTCGACGTCTACACCGGTGAAGCCATGGCCATGGGCGAGCGTACTCCGCTGGCACTACTGGACGCTCCGGCGTCGGGTCGCATGGCCATCGGTGAAACCCTGACCAACATCGCGGCTTCGCGCATCGGCAAGATCTCCGACATCAAGCTGTCGGCGAACTGGATGTCGGCTGCCGGTCACCCGGGCGAAGACGCACGTCTGTACGACACCGTGAAAGCGGTCGGCATGGAACTCTGCCCTGAGCTGGGCATCACCATTCCGGTGGGCAAGGACTCGATGTCCATGGCCACGCGCTGGAACGATGAAGGCGTGGACAAGTCCGTCACTTCGCCGATGTCCCTGATCGTCACCGGTTTCGCGCCAGTGACTGACATCCGTCAGACCCTGACCCCGCAACTGCGCATGGACAAGGGCACCACCGACCTGATCCTGATCGACCTGGGCCGCGGCCAGAACCGCATGGGCGCCTCGATCCTGGCACAGGTTCACGGCAAGCTCGGCAAGCAGGCTCCGGACGTCGACGACGCCGAAGACCTCAAGGCCTTCTTCGCCGTGATCCAGGGCCTCAACGCCGACGGTCACCTGCTGGCTTACCACGACCGTTCCGACGGTGGTCTGCTGACCTCCGTCGTCGAAATGGCGTTCGCCGGTCACTGCGGCCTGAGCCTGAACCTCGACAGCCTGGCGGATTCTTCCGCCGACATCGCCGCGATCCTGTTCAACGAAGAACTGGGTGCCGTGATCCAGGTTCGCCAGGACGCTACCCCGGACATCCTCGCGCAGTTCAGCGCTGCGGGCCTGGGCGATTGCGTGTCGGTGATCGGTCAGCCAATCAACAATGGCGAGATCGGCATCACCTTCAACGGTGACACCGTGTTCGAAGGCCAGCGTCGTCTGCTGCAACGCCAGTGGGCCGAGACCAGCTACCAGATCCAGCGTCTGCGTGACAACGCCGACTGCGCCGAGCAAGAGTTCGACGTGCTGCTGGAAGAAGACAACCCGGGCCTGAGCGTCAAGCTGAGCTACGACATCAACCAGGACATCGCCGCGCCTTACATCAAGAAAGGCATTCGCCCACAGGTTGCCGTATTGCGTGAGCAGGGCGTCAACGGTCAGGTGGAAATGGCGGCTGCGTTCGACCGCGCCGGTTTCAACGCGATTGACGTGCACATGAGCGACATTCTGGCCGGCCGTGTCGACCTGAACGAGTTCAAGGGCATGGTCGCTTGCGGTGGTTTCTCCTACGGCGACGTATTGGGTGCCGGTGAAGGCTGGGCGAAATCCGCGCTGTTCAACAGCCGCGCCCGCGATGCGTTCCAGGGTTTCTTCGAGCGTAACGACAGCTTCACCCTCGGCGTGTGCAACGGTTGCCAGATGATGTCCAACCTGCACGAGCTGATCCCGGGCAGCGAGTTCTGGCCGCACTTCGTGCGCAACCGTTCCGAGCAGTTCGAAGCCCGTGTTGCCATGGTGCAGATCCAGGAGTCGAACTCGATCTTCCTGCAGGGCATGGCCGGTTCGCGCATGCCGATCGCCATCGCCCACGGCGAAGGTCATGCCGAGTTCGCCAGCGAAGAAGCACTGCTGGAAGCCGATCTGTCGGGTTGCGTGGCGATGCGTTTCGTCGACAACCACGGCAAGGTCACCGAAAGCTACCCGGCCAACCCGAACGGCTCGCCGCGCGGGATCACCGGCCTGACCAGCCGCGACGGTCGCGTAACGATCATGATGCCGCACCCGGAGCGAGTGTTCCGCGCCGTGCAGAACTCGTGGCGTTCCGATGACTGGAACGAAGATGCACCGCTGATGCGCATGTTCCGTAATGCTCGCGTGTGGGTAAACTAAGCGCCGTGTACAAGCTCAGCTTTTTTGTTCCCGACAGTCATGTCGACGTGGTCAAGAGTGCCGTATTCGCCGCCGGTGGCGGACGGATCGGTGCTTATGATCACTGCGCATGGCAGGTGTTGGGCCTTGGCCAGTTTCGCCCACTGGACGGCAGCCAGCCGTTCATTGGGCAAGCGGGGCAGGTCGAACAGGTCGAGGAATGGAAGGTCGAGCTGGTGGTGGCGGATGAGTTGATTCGCGCGGTGGTGGCGGCTCTGAAGCAGAGCCATCCCTACGAGACGCCGGCTTATGAAGTGTGGCGACTGGAGGATTTCTGATCTTCCTGGCTGCTTAGATGAGAAACCCGCTGAAAGTGATTTCAGCGGGTTTTTTTTTGGTTGCGATTCAAAGGATGTACACCGATCCAGTGTGGGAGCGGGCTTGCTCGCGAAGGCGGTCTAACCGGCAACATTGATGCTGAATGTGATGGCCTTTTCGCGAGCAAGCCCGCTCCCACAATGGTCCAGTGTTTGCCGATCCAATGTGGGAGCGAGCCTGCTCGCGATGGCGGCCTGTCAGGCACCGAGAATCTAAACCTTGGCACTGACCTCGCTACGATTGACCAACGCTTCCAGCGCATCATTCAAGGTCGGTGCCTTGTCACCAATCAACAGATGCCAAACGTCACCGTCCAGCTGACTCACACCCTGGCAACCCAGCGCTTTCAAATCACATTCCGACAAGGCCTTGCCATCGGCCAGTTGCAGGCGGATGCGGGTCATGGCGATGCAGTCAAGTTGCAGCACATTGTCGCCACCGCCCAGCGCCTCCAGCCATCGCCGGGCTTCAGGTGTCTCCACGGCGTGAGGTGCGGGTTCATCAATGACTGCCGCAGGCGACGACACGATGGCGCGACCCAACGCCGGCAT
Source organism: Pseudomonas sp. Pseusp10 (assembly GCF_059492225.1). Classification (NCBI taxonomy): domain Bacteria; kingdom Pseudomonadati; phylum Pseudomonadota; class Gammaproteobacteria; order Pseudomonadales; family Pseudomonadaceae; genus Pseudomonas; species Pseudomonas sp. Pseusp10. The sequence goes on from NZ_CP168528.1 coordinate 1,754,966, forward strand.
CGCCAGGCGAATCTCGTCGGCGATGGCGTCGGCCATCGGCCCGACCACCACCTGCAAACTCCCGCCCTTGCCCGGACGCACCACGGCCATGGCGCCGAGCGCTTTCAAATCTGTATCCGAGGCCTTGTGGCGATCCACCATGTCCAGGCGCAACCGCGTGGTGCAGGCGCCGACGGTGATCAGGTTTTCGGCGCCGCCCAGGGCCTTGATGTAAGCCCCGGCACGCTCGTTGTCGGCCACAGCGACTTGCTCGGTGGCCGTAACACCTTCACGTCCCGGGGTTTTCAGGTCGAAGCGGCGGATACAGAAATCAAACACCACGTAATAGATCACGGCGTACGCCAGGCCCACCGGAAACACCAGCCAGCCGTTGGTGGACTTGCCCCAACCAAGGATCATGTCGATGAAACCACCTGAGAAGGTGAACCCCAGGTGGATGTTCAGCAGATTGGTGATAGCCAACGACAGGCCGGTCAGCAGCGCGTGCAACAAGAAGAGCAGTGGCGCAAGGAACATGAAGGCGAACTCGACGGGTTCGGTGACGCCAGTGAGGAACGAGGTCAGGGCCATCGACAGGAAGATCCCGCCCATGACTTTGCGTCGTTCCGGCAAGGCGTTGCGGTACATCGCCAGGCACGCGGCGGGCAGGCCGAAGAGCATCATCGGGAACATGCCGGTGGTGAATTGGCCGCCCTTGGGGTCGCCGGCGAAGTAGCGCGAGATGTCGCCGGTCACGAGGGCGCCCGTGGCCGGGTCGGTGAAGTTGCCGAAGACGAACCATGCCATGTTGTTGATGATGTGGTGCAGGCCAGTGACGATCAGTAGGCGGTTGAGCACGCCGAAAATGAATGCGCCGATGCTGCCGCTTTCCAGCATCAACACGCCGAAGCTGTTGATGCCGTGCTGGATCGGCGGCCAAATCAGGCCGAACACCACGCCGAGGCCCACCGCGCTGAAGCCGGTGATGATCGGCACGAAACGCCGGCCACCGAAGAACGCCAGGTATTCCGGCAGCTTGATGTCCTTGAAACGGTTGTACAGCGCGCCGGCCATCAGGCCGCTGACGATCCCGGCGAGCATGCCCATGTTGATGCTCGGGTCGAGCACTTTGAGCGTGGAGATCATCACCAGGTAGCCGATCACCCCGGCAAGCCCCGCCGTACCGTTGTTGTCTTTGGCGAAACCGACCGCGATGCCGATGGCGAAGATCATCGCCAGGTTGGCGAAAATCACCTGACCGGCGTCGTGGATGATCGCGATGTTCAGCAGGTCGGTATCGCCCAAGCGCAGCAGCAGGCCGGCAATCGGCAGGATCGCGATCGGCAGCATCAGTGCGCGACCGAGGCGCTGCAGGCCTTCAATGAAAAGTTGGTACATGGCGGATCTCCCTGGATTCTTGTTGTTCTTTAGCTCAGAGGCCAATGCTGGTGGCAGGCATGACGCACGGCGCTGGCGCTGCTCAGCTTGAGCAGGTCATGGCTGATGCGCCGGCATTCGCTGGCGTCGAGATGACGCACGCGGTCCTTGATTTCACCGATCTGTACCGGGCTCACCGACAACTCGCTGACCCCCAGGCCGATCAACACCGGCGTGGCCAGCGGATCGGAAGCAAGTGCACCGCACACACCGACCCAACGCTTGTGCTGCGCCGCACCGGCGCAGGTCTGGGCGATCAACCGCAGCAGGGCCGGGTGCAGTGCATCGACGCGCGCGGCAAGCCCGGCATGGTCGCGGTCCATGGCCAGGGTGTATTGCGACAGGTCGTTGGTGCCGATGGACAGGAAGTCGGCGTGCTCCGCCAGTTGCTCGGCCAGCAGCGCGGCGGCCGGCACTTCAATCATCACTCCCAGTTCGGGGCGTTGTGTCAGACCGAGTTCATCGCACAAGGCGTCGAGGCGCTGGCGGATGTGCAGCAGCTCATCAACTTCAGTGATCATCGGCAGCAGGATCCGGCAGCGTGACAACGGGCGCAGGTGCAGCAGCGCGCGCAGTTGCTGGTCGAGCAGTTCAGGGCGAACCTGAGCCAGGCGAATGCCGCGCAGGCCGAGCACCGGATTGGCCTCGGCGGGCAGTGGCAGGTAGTCGAGTTGCTTGTCGCCACCAACGTCGATGGTGCGAATGATCACCGACTTGTCGCCCATGGCATCGAGCACTGCTTGATAGGCGTGGCATTGTTCCTGTCCGTCCGGAGCAGTGTGGCGGTCGACGAAGAGAAACTCGGTGCGCAGCAAGCCGACGCCGTCGGCGCCATTGGCCAATGCGTCTGCCGCTTCCGTGCTGGACGCCACGTTGGCCGCGACTTCGATGCGCAGGCCATCGGTGGTCAGCGCCGGTGTATGCGCCTGGGCCTGTTGTTCGGCCCGGCGTTGTTGCTGTTGCTGTTGCAGCTGGCGCACGTCCGCAAGGCGCTCTGCATTGGGTGTCAGTTCGAGACGGCCTCCGTCGGCGTCCAGCACCACCGGTTGCCCCTGTCGTTGATCCAGCAGCGTCGAGCCCAGTGCGACCATGCACGGCAGGCCTTTGCCCCGGGCCAGAATCGCCACGTGGGAGGTCGCGCCGCCTTCGGCCATGCACAGCCCGGCGACACCTTGCTGGCTCAGTTGCAGCAGATCGGAGGGCGTCAGTTCATGGGCCGCGACGATGGCGCCGGCCGGCACGTCGTAATGCCAGGTATCGCCGAGCAATACACGCAGCACCCGTTGCTTGAGGTCGCGCAGGTCGTTGGCGCGTTCGGCGAGCAATGTGCTGCCGGTTTGCTGGAGCACTTCGCATTGCGCGTCGATGGCCTGGCTCCAGGCGTGAGTCGCGGCCGTGCCCTGGGCGACGGATTGACTGGCGGCGCCCAGCAAGGCCGGATCTTCGAGCAGCGCCAGGTGTGCGGCGAAAATCGCCTCTTCGGCGCTGTCCTTGTGTTTTTTTGCCTGGGCCAGGGTGTGGTCGATGTCGCTGCGCACCTGGCTCAGTGCCGCGTCCAGAGCCTGCCGTTGCTGCTGCGGATCATGATGGCCGGCATCCACCGGCAGGCTGATCGCATTCAGGCGAAACAGCGGCCCGCCGACCAGGCCGGGCGCCGCACAGACGCCGTGCAACACACCGGCTTCGGCGGGGCGATTGCGTTGGGCAATCGTGGGTGGCGCGGTGGCGTGACTGTCTTCGGCCAAGGCTGTGGATAACGCGGTCAGCAAGGCTTGCAGCGCGGCCTCGGCATCCGGACCCTGGCAACTGACCTGGACTTCTGCCTGCTCGCCGATGGCCAGCCCCATCAGGCCGATCAGGCTGTCGCAGGTTGCCGACTTGCCGGCGAAATGCAGCTGCGATTTGCTTTTGAAACCTTGCGCGGTCTGACGGATCAACGCGGCCGGCCGCGCGTGCAGACCACCACGGTGAGCAATGCGTACGAGGCCGACAATCTCTGCGCCGGCAAACTCGACATCGACCTCTGCGTTCGATGTCTGTCGACGAATGATGTGCAGCAGCGGCTCGCCGACCTTCACCGATTTGAGGGTGATGGGCCGTGCCTGAAAGTCTTGGCTGTTAGTGAGGATCAGCAGGCTGACCAGGCTTTTGCACTGTTGCGCAACCTTGTCCAGGTCGTAGCGCAGCAGCGGTTGGCCATTGGCGACACGCGCGCCTTCCTTGACCAGCATGGAGAAACCCTGACCCTGCAATTCGACCGTGTCGAGGCCCAGGTGCAGGAGCAACTCCGCGCCGTTGTCGGCCCGCAGGGTCACCGCATGACCAGTGCGGGCGACATGTACCACCACGCCGGCACACGGGGCGTGAAGGGTGTCGTTGAGCGGATCGATGGCGATGCCGTCGCCCATGGCACCGCTGGCAAACACCGGGTCCGGGACTTTGGCAAGCGTGAGCACCGGGCCGCTGAGCGGGGCGCTTAAGGTCAGCTCTTTATTGTTGTTGTGCATGGCTCGGTCTCATTCAAAACATCGGTTCGGATCAATGCGCCCCCTTGTAGGAGCGAGCTCGCGATGGACTAAAGAACGCCGCGTTTATCCAGCAAACACGCGTTTTCGTTGACGACCATCGCGAGCGAGCTCGCTCCTACAAGGGGGGTTAGTGCGTACGGGTGACTTTGCTCAAGTGCCGCGGCTGGTCCGGGTCCATGCCGCGGGCCACGGCCAGGCCGGCGGCCATCACGTAGAAACTCTGGATCGCCAGTATCGGGTCGAGGGCCGGGTGCTCGGCGCGGGTCAGCGTCAGGTCGCGTTCGAGCACGTCATCCGGTGCGGCCAGCAGGACACGGGCGCCACGCTGGCGCATGTCGGCTGCCAGGCTCAGCAAACCGGCCTGCTCGGCACCCCGTGGGGCGAACACCAGCAGCGGGTAGTTGTCGCCGATCAAGGCCATCGGGCCGTGACGGACTTCGGCGCTGCTGAAGGCTTCGGCCTGGATCGCTGAGGTTTCCTTGAACTTGAGCGCCGCTTCCTGGGCGATGGCGAAACCGGCGCCACGGCCGATCACCATCAGCCGCTGACAGTCGCGCAAGGCGTCGATGGCCGGGCTCCAGTCCTGCTGCGCGGCGTCGCGCAGTCCCTCGGGCAAGGCGGAACCAGCCTCGAGCAGTTCGGCGTCTTCTTTCCAGTGACCAATCAGCCGGGCACTGGCGCTGAGGGTGGCGATAAAACTCTTGGTCGCGGCGACGCTGCTTTCGGTGCCGGCACACAGTGGCAGGCTGAATTCGCAGGCGGCTTCCAGCGGCGAGTCTTCGGCATTGACCAGCGAAATGCTCAAGGCACCGCGTTTGCGTAACAGGCGCAGGCTGTTGACCAGGTCAGGGCTTTGTCCCGATTGCGAAAAGGCGAATGCCGCCTGGCCGCTGACCTTCAACGGCGCCTGCTGCATGGTCACCACCGACATCGGCAACGACGCCACCGGGATGCCCAGCAGTTGCATGGTCAGGTAGGCGAAGTAGCTGGCGGCGTGGTCGGAGCTGCCGCGGGCCACGGTCATGACCACTTGCGGCGGCTGACGGCGCAGACGTCCGGCGATCTCGATCAACTGCGGGTCGAGTTGTTGCAGCTGGGCTTGCACGGCCTCGAACGAGGACAGCGCCTCTTCAAGCATTTTTGAAGTCAATGTCTTCTCCTTCGACCATGACAGCGGTCAGTTTCAGTGAGCGATCCAGCCGCACGCAGTCGGCCCAGGCCCCCGGTTGCAGGCGCCCGCGTTCGGTGATACCGAGGTAGTCGGCGGGGAATTGCGACAGGCGCTGCGAGGCTTCGGCGATGGGCAGGCCGATCTTCACCAGATTGCGCAGGGCCTGATCCATGGTCAGGGTGCTGCCGGCCAGGGTGCCGTCGGGCAGGCGCACGCCGCCCAGGCATTTGGTCACGGTGTGGCTGCCGAGCTTGTATTCGCCGTCGGGCATGCCGGCGGCGGCGGTCGAGTCGGTGACGCAGTACAGGCACGGGATCGAACGCAGGGCCACGCGGATCGCGCCGGGGTGCACGTGCAGCAAGTCCGGAATCAGTTCGGCGTATTGGGCGTGGGCCAACGCGGCGCCGACGATCCCCGGTTCGCGGTGATGCAGCGGGCTCATGGCGTTGTAGAGGTGGGTGAAACTGCTGGCGCCGGCTGCCAGCGCAGCCACGCCTTCCTCGTAACTGCCCAGGGTGTGGCCAATTTGCATGCGGACGCCACGGGCGCTGAGGTCACGGATCAAGGCGTCGTGGCCGGCAATTTCCGGGGCAATGGTGATCACCCGGATCGGTGCGAGCGCCAGGTACGCTTCGACTTCGGCCATCAGCGCGGTGTGGGCGAAGTTGGGTTGCGCACCGAGTTTGCCGGGATTGATGTAGGGGCCTTCGAGGTGCACACCGAGCACCCGGGCGCAGCCGTGGGGTCGCTGCTCACAGAATTCGCCGACGGCCTTGAGCACGCGCAAGATCTCTTCGTTCGGTGCGGTCATGGTGGTGGCCAGCAACGACGTGGTGCCGAAGCGCACGTGGGTGCGGGTGATGGTTTCGAAGGCCGGCGTGCCCTCCATGATGTCTTTGCCGCCACCGCCGTGCACGTGTAGGTCGATAAAGCCCGGCAGCAGGTACGGCAGATCGTTGTCCGCCGGATCGCAGGACACGCCTTCGATGGCGACGACCTTGCCGTGTTCGTGAACCAGCCGGCCGCGTACCCAGCCGTCGGGGGTGAGGATGTTGTCTTCGGACATGTGGGGTTCTCGGTGTTTAGCGACGCAGCTCTTTATCTACGAAGCTCTGCGACAAAGTCGTAGTAGTCGTTACGGCAATAGGTGTCGGTAACTTCAATGGGCGTGTTGTCTTCCAGGTAGCCGACCCGGGTCATCAGCAGCATGGCGGTGCCGGGGGCGATGCCGACCAGCGCGGCGAACTCGTCCGAGGCGTTGATCGCCTGGATATGCTGCAAGGCGCGGACAACCGGTTTGCCGATGCCGTCGAGGAATTCGTAGAGGGAATCGCCGACCATTTGCGGCTTGGGAATGATCGAGGCGGGCAGGGTGCTCATCTCGATAGCCATTACGGTGTCGTCGGCTTTACGCAGGCGTTTGAGGCGCGCGACTTTGTCGTTGGGCGACAGGCCGAGGCGGATCAGCTCTTCGTGGGTCGGCAGGGTGATTTCCCGCTCCAGCCATTGCGAGCCGGGCACGAAACCCTTGAGACGGAGCATTTCACTGAAACCGGAAAGGCGCGACAGCGGTTGTTCGAGGCGCGGCGTGATGAAGGTGCCGGAGCCCTGGTTGCGGCGAATCAGGCCTTGTTCGAGCAGCACTTCCAGCGCCTTGCGGGCAGTGACGCGGGAGATGCCCAGTGTCTCGCTCAGGTTGCGCTCCGAAGGCATGGCCTGTTCGGCTTTCCACTGGCCGGCATGGATCGCCGCTTCCAGGTTGCGCGCCAGTTGCAGGTAGAGCGGCGTGGGCTGGGTGTCGTCGGGGCGCAGGGCGTGGAGATCGTTCATGGCGGTGTCCGGGGCGGATATTGGAGTGTTGTCACCCTTGAATGGAGCAAAAACTAATACCACTTGAATACCATGTCAACGCCACTGGCTGGCAGGATGCACGGTAAATCCAGCTCTGAAGAGCGATTGAAATGGGGGGATGTTTGAAGTGGTATTAGAGGTGGGGAGTTCAATAGCAAAGATCGCAGCCTGCGGCAGCTTCTGAGAAGGGAACTGGTATCTCTCCGGCAGGTGCTGTCGCAGACCGCGATCTGTTGAATTTATTTTTTCGAGGGCGACCGACGGTGGCGGTCAGAAGAAGAAACTCGACCTGTAGCAGCTGGCGAAGCCTGCGTTCGGCTGCGCAGCAGTCGTAAAACCTGAGTGCGAAGTATTCCTGACACAACGCGTCGGCTGATTTCACGACTGCTTCGCAGCCGAACGCAGGCTTCGCCAGCTGCTACAAGGTGGGTGTTGCGATTACGGACGAATCTCGATCATCGTGCCGTCCGGCACCAGGTTCCAGACTTCGCGCATGTCCATGTTGCGCATGGCGATGCAGCCGTCGGTCCAGTCCAGGGTGTGGAACAGGTCTTCCGGGGTGTCCACGGTATCCGGTGTGCCGTGGATCATGATCATGCCGCCGGGCTCGACGCCTTCACGTCGGGCGCGGGCAGAGTCGCTGATGTTCGGGTAGGAAATGTGCATTGCCAGGTTGAATTTATCACTGGTCTTGCGCCAGTCGACCCAGTAGAAGCCTTCCGGGGTGCGTTTGTCGCCTTCCATCAGCTTCGGCCCCTTGGGACGCTTGCCCAGGGAAATGCGATAGGTCTTGAGCGGCTTGCCGTCATTGATCAATTGCAATTGATGGGAAGACTTGAGAATCAGGATTTTCTCGATGACCTTGCCGTCCAGGGTTTCCACGGCAGAAGCCTGGGATACCGTGACGAACGACAAACAGAACAGGGCAAGCAACCAGCGCATTGAAACGATTCCCCAGGAGGTGTCGCGACTATTTATGTATAGATGTTTTTGCAGGAGCCGCCGTAGGCTCGGGGGCGCGTTCGGACGATCGTTCAGCGCCTTCGAATGATAACAAGATGACATCAGGTATTGGCAGGCTGAGCAAGCGGCGGGATCGATTCAGACCGTACGGGATAGATCTCGGTCCGCCGGTCAGCGAAGAAGCATTCTAAGGTACGGCCCACCGTGCGGAAAGCCAGCTCATCCCAAGGAATGTCCGCTTCGTCGAATAGTTGCACTTCCAGGCTCTCGGGGCCGGCAGAAAAGTCCAGGTCCGCCAGCTCGGCGCGAAAGAACACATGCACCTGGCTGATGTGCGGCACGTCGATCAGGGTATAGATGCTCAGGTTGCGCACCCGGGCGCAGGCTTCCTCGGCGGTTTCGCGAATGGCCGCCTGCTCGATGGTCTCGCCGTTCTCCATGAAACCGGCGGGCAGGGTCCAGTAGCCGCGGCGCGGCTCGATGGCCCGCCGGCACAGCAACACCTTGCTGCCCCAGGTCGCCACGCAGCCGGCGACGATATTGGGGTTCTGGTAGTGAATGGCCTGACAGCTGTCGCAGACAAAACGCAGGCGGGAATCGCCTTCGGGAATGCGCTGGGTCACCGGGTTGCCGCACTGGCTGCAAAATTTCATGCTTGGGTTCCTGAATGCTGGGCCTATCTTGGCGTGCGGCAGTGTCTGTCGGCAAGTTGTCGTTTCGCGACATGGGGCGGTTGCGGGGGTTGGGCGGCCGCAGCGATTGGTGCATGATGCCGGGTAAGGCACAGATCGAGAACACTCATGCTGGACGAGCTACTGCATCGGGTAAGTAACCACACACCACGCACGTTGGAGACCGACCATCGTTTTCCCGAGGCCGCAGTGCTGGTGCCGATCACCCGCAGTGACGAGCCAGAGCTGGTGTTGACCCTGCGTGCCAGCGGACTGTCGACCCATGGCGGTGAAGTCGCCTTTCCCGGCGGGCGCCGTGACCCCGAAGACCCCGACCTGATTTTCACCGCCTTGCGTGAGGCCGAAGAAGAGATCGGCTTGCCGCCGGGGCTGGTCGAGGTGATCGGCCCGCTCAGCCCGTTGATCAGCCTGCATGGCATCAAGGTCACCCCGTATGTCGGGGTGATTCCGGATTTCGTCGAATACCAGGCCAATGATGCCGAGATCGCCGCCGTGTTCAGCGTGCCCCTGGAGTTCTTCCGCAAGGACCCCCGTGAACATACCCATCGCATCGATTATCAGGGCCACAGCTGGTATGTGCCGAGCTATCGCTTTGGTGAATACAAGATCTGGGGGCTGACGGCGATCATGATCGTCGAGTTGATCAACTTGCTGTATGACGCGAAAATCAGCCTGCACCAACCTCCCAAAAGCTTTATCAATACCTGAAGCCATCGTTCGAATGGTTTGAACCTGCCTGCCTGAGCCTTGAGGACAACACAATGAAATACCGCCTGGGCGACGCCCGCGTCGAAACCCATCCACAGAGCTGGGTTGCTCCCAGTGCCGTGCTGGTGGGCAAGGTAAAGCTGGAAGAGGGCGCCAACGTCTGGTTCAACACCGTTCTGCGCGGCGACAATGAGTTGATCCTGATCGGCAAGAACAGCAACGTCCAGGACGGCACCGTGATGCACACCGACATGGGCTACCCGCTGGTCATCGGCACTGGCGTGACCATCGGCCACAACGCCATGCTCCATGGCTGCACCGTCGGCGACTACAGCCTGATCGGCATCAACGCGGTGATTCTCAATGGCGCGAAGATTGGCAAGAACTGCATCATCGGCGCCAATTCGCTGATCGGCGAAGGCAAAGAGATTCCGGACGGATCGCTGGTCATGGGTTCACCTGGCAAAGTGGTGCGCGAATTGACCGAGCCGCAAATCAAAATGCTGGAGGCCAGCGCTGCTCACTACGTGCACAACTCGCAGCGTTATGCCCGCGATCTGGCCGAGCAGGAACAATGACCGACACCGAACGCCCGGTAGCATCGCCCTGCGTGAACATTTGCGCGCTGGACGAGGATGACATCTGTACCGGTTGCCAGCGCACGGTGGAAGAAATCACCCGCTGGAGCCGTATGGACAACGCCGAGCGCCGCAAGGTGCTGGGGTTGTGTCATGAGCGGGCCAAGGCCAGCGGGTTGATCTGGATGCTCAACAAAACCCCGAACCGGTAGCAGCTGGCGAAGCCTGCGTTCGGCTGCGCAGCAGTCGTGGAATCAGGCAACGCGGACTTTCTGGAAGACCGGGGACTCAGAATTTGCGCCTGCTTTGCAGCCGAACGCAGGCTTCGCCAGCTGCTACAAGGATCGCGTTGCATTTGGCGGCATTGCATGACTGAAGTACCCTGTGCGCCTTGAATCCTCAGGCATCCCACTGCCCATGCTCTTCCTGATCGCCTACATCAGCAGCGTCGTGCTGATCAACTACGCCTTTTCCACCGCGCCGCACCTGGACATCATCTGGTCGGCCTGGGGCGGGCTGGTGTTTGTATTGCGCGACATGGTGCAAGCCCGATTCGGACATGGCGCCCTCGCGGCGATGCTGGTGGCGCTGGTGTTGTCCTATGTCACCTCCGATCCGTCCATCGCCCTGGCCAGCGCCACGGCGTTCGCGGTTTCCGAATGCATCGACTGGCTGGTGTTCAGCATCACCAAGCGTCCGCTGCATGATCGCCTGTGGATAAGTTCGGCCCTGAGCATTCCCCTCGATACCTTTATCTTTTTCGGCATGATCGACGCGCTGACACCGGGGGTGATCCTCACCGCCCTGGGTTCGAAGTTCGCCGGGGTCACCGCCGTGTGGCTGATCATGGCCTGGCGCCTGCGCAAACAGGCTGTCGTCGGCTGAAGTTCATGTAAAATGCCGCGCTTTCTCCCCATGGGAAGCGCGCATGGCGCGTCCCGCGATGATCCGCTCCTTGAGGACCTTCAGATGACCCGTATCGGAACTCCATTGTCGTCCACCGCGACCCGCGTATTGATGTGTGGCTGTGGCGAGTTGGGCAAGGAAGTGGTGATCGAGCTGCAACGCCTGGGCGTTGAAGTGATTGCCGTGGATCGCTACGCCAACGCGCCGGCCATGCAGGTTGCGCACCGCAGCCACGTGATCAACATGCTTGATGGTGCGGCCCTGCGCGCCGTGATCGAAGCCGAGAAGCCGCATTTTATCGTGCCGGAAATCGAAGCCATCGCCACCTCGACCCTGGTGGAACTGGAGGCCGAAGGTTTCAACGTGATCCCGACCGCCCGCGCCGCGCAACTGACCATGAACCGCGAAGGCATCCGTCGCCTGGCCGCCGAAGAGCTGGACCTGCCAACCTCGCCGTACCACTTCGCCGACACCTTCGAGGACTACAGCAAAGCCGTCGAAGACCTCGGTTTCCCCTGCGTGGTCAAGCCGGTCATGAGTTCTTCGGGCAAGGGCCAGAGCCTGCTGCGCAGCGTCGATGACGTGCAGAAAGCCTGGGACTACGCCCAGGAAGGTGGCCGCGCCGGTAAAGGTCGGGTGATCATCGAAGGCTTCATCGATTTCGACTACGAAATCACCCTGCTGACCGTGCGCCATGTGGGCGGCACCACCTTCTGCGCGCCGGTCGGCCACCGTCAGGAGAAGGGCGACTACCAGGAATCCTGGCAGCCGCAAGCCATGAGTCCGATTGCCCTGGCTGAATCCGAACGCGTCGCCAAAGCCGTGACCGAAGCCCTGGGTGGCCGTGGTCTGTTCGGCGTCGAGCTGTTCATCAAGGGTGATCAGGTGTGGTTCAGCGAAGTCTCGCCGCGCCCGCACGACACCGGTCTGGTGACCCTGATTTCCCAGGACCTGTCGCAGTTCGCCCTGCACGCACGGGCCATTCTCGGTCTACCGATTCCGTTGATCCGTCAGTTCGGGCCGTCGGCCTCGGCGGTGATCCTGGTGGAAGGGCAGTCGACCCAGACCGCTTTCGCCAATCTGGGCGCTGCCTTGAGCGAGCCGGATACCGCGTTGCGTCTGTTCGGCAAGCCTGAAGTCAACGGTCAGCGCCGCATGGGCGTGGCCCTGGCGCGCGACGAATCGATCGAAGCCGCCCGCGCCAAGGCAACCCGTGCTTCGCAAGCGGTTGTCGTAGAACTGTAAAAAGCATTGTGGACTTGCCCGTAACCCTGTGGGAGCGGGCTTGCCCGCGATGGCGGTGTGTCAGTCGGAGTAGATGTTGGATTTGCCGGCCTCTTCGCGGGCAAGCCCGCTCCCACAGGGTCAGCCTATAATTTTGGATATGTGTCTTGTCCGCGCGACCACTGAGGTCCCTTCATCAAAGCTTCAGGCCTGTACCCATGAATTCCCAAAGCATCATCGTCCCGAAAATCTCCACCCTGCCGGTGCACGAACCCCGGGCCAGGGCCGTCGTGCGCTGGCTGGTGCGCAAGAACATCATCCAGGAAGAACTGACCACTTGCGGCCGCACCGGCAACCGCATGGGCCACGCCATCGCCGAGGGTGCCCGTGAGGTGGTCCTGCATCCGGAGGCGCTGCCGTTTGGCGAAGCCGTCAACGGCCTGGAAATTGTCACCAAGCGCTGCATCTATACGCCGGCCAAGGGTTTCCTTGGAGAAGCAGGTTGTGCCGAGTGCCGCAAGGAAATCGGTGAAGCCCTGTTCGAAAGCCTGGAAGACTGGATGCCAGGACGCACCGATAACTTCACCTGCCCGGAATGCGGACATGAAGACGACATCAACGGCTTTCTGTTCCTGCAGGAATGCGGCTTCTCCAACCTCGGTTTCATCTTCAACAACTGGGCCGAAGCCGGGTTTAAACAGCACTTTCTCGACGAGTTCGCCGATTGGCTGGATCAGCCGGTCAGTTGGGTAAAAGTCGAACTCTGAAACCTGTAGGAGCGAGCTTGCTCGCGATGGGCGTAAACGATGACGCGTGCTGTCTGGAAACAAGTGCCGCCTTCAGTTTCATCGCGAGCAAGCTCGCTCCTACAAAAAAACAGCAATTTCATGGTTTTGATTCCCGTATATCCGTAATGCCAATAATAGTCAGAGTTTTACATTGAACCCGAGGGGGTGTCTGACTATAATGGCGCGCTTCCATTTTCCCGCTCGGGAGCCCCCGCGATGCTGCGTATCAGCCAAGAAGCTCTGACATTCGACGACATTCTCCTAGTGCCCGGTTATTCCGAGGTGCTTCCTAACGAAGTCAGTCTCAAGACCCGCCTTACCCGTGGCATCGAGCTGAATATTCCACTGGTTTCCGCTGCCATGGACACCGTCACTGAAGCCCGTCTGGCAATCGCCATGGCTCAGGAAGGTGGTATCGGCATCATCCACAAGAACATGACCATCGAGCAGCAAGCTGCCGAAGTGCGCAAGGTCAAGCGTTACGAAGCCGGTGTGGTCAAGGACCCGATCACCATCGTCGCCGACGCCACCGTGCGCGAGTTGTTCGAACTGACCCGCATGCACAACATCTCCGGCGTTCCGGTGCTGCACAATGGCGACCTGGTCGGCATTGTCACCTCCCGTGACGTGCGTTTCGAGAACCGTCTGGAAGCCACTGTCCGTGAAGTGATGACGCCTAAAGAGCGTCTGGTCACGGTCAAGGAAGGCGCCGACAAGAACGATGTGCGTGAACTGCTGCACAAGCACCGCATCGAACGCGTGCTGATCGTCGACGACAAATTCGCCCTCAAGGGCATGATGACCGTCAACGACATCGAAAAAGCCAAGGCTTACCCGCTGGCCAGCAAGGACGATCAAGGTCGTCTGCGCGTTGGCGCGGCCGTCGGCACCGGTAAAGACACCGGTGACCGCGTAGCCGCCCTGGTCAATGCCGGCGTTGACGTGGTGGTGGTCGACACCGCACACGGTCACTCCAAAGGCGTGATCGACCGCGTTCGCTGGGTCAAACAGAACTTCCCTGAAGTGCAGGTCATCGGCGGCAACATTGCCACCGGCGCTGCCGCCAAGGCCCTGGCCGAAGCCGGCGCTGACGCAGTCAAGGTCGGTATCGGCCCTGGCTCGATCTGCACCACCCGTATCGTCGCCGGTGTCGGCGTGCCGCAAATCAGTGCCATCGCAAACGTCGCCGCTGCCCTTGAAGGCACTGGCGTGCCGTTGATCGCCGACGGCGGTATCCGTTTCTCCGGTGACCTGTCCAAGGCCATCGTTGCCGGTGCTTCCTGCGTGATGATGGGCTCGATGTTCGCCGGTACCGAAGAAGCTCCGGGCGAGATCGAACTGTTCCAGGGCCGTTCGTACAAGGCTTATCGCGGCATGGGTTCGCTGGGCGCCATGTCCCAGGCTCAAGGTTCCTCCGACCGTTACTTCCAGGACTCCTCGGCAGGCGCCGAGAAGCTCGTTCCGGAAGGCATCGAAGGGCGTGTTCCGTACAAGGGCACCCTGAGCGCGATCATCCACCAGTTGATGGGCGGCCTGCGCTCTTCGATGGGCTACACCGGTAGCGCCAACATCGAAGAGATGCGCACCAAGCCTGAGTTCGTGCGGATCACCGGCGCCGGCATGGCCGAGTCCCACGTGCACGACGTGCAGATCACCAAAGAAGCGCCGAACTACCGCGTAGGTTGAGCCTTCAAGCAACAAACCAAGCAACCGGGGCTGTTTTATTCAGCCCCGAGTTGTTTCTGAATCACGACTGTTTCCGAATTTTTTAGACGAGACTGAATCATGGCCCTCGACATTCACGCTCACCGCATCCTGATCCTCGACTTCGGTTCCCAGTACACCCAGCTGATCGCCCGCCGCGTGCGTGAAATCGGCGTGTACTGCGAACTGCACCCGTTCGACATGGACGAAGATGCGATCCGCGAGTTCGCTCCTAAAGGCGTCATCCTCGCAGGCGGCCCGGAGTCGGTCCACGAAGCCAACAGCCCTCGCTGCCCGCAAGCCGTTTTCGACCTGGGCGTACCGGTGTTCGGTATCTGCTACGGCATGCAGACCATGGCCGAGCAACTGGGCGGCAAGGTTGAAGGTTCCGAGCTGCGTGAGTTCGGTTACGCCCGCGTCGACGTGGTCGGCAAGAGCCGCCTGCTCGACGGCATCGAAGACCACATCGACGCCGACGGCCTGTTCGGCCTCGACGTATGGATGAGCCACGGTGACAAGGTCACCAAAATGCCGTCTGACTTCCACATCCTGGCCAGCACCCCGAGCTGCCCGATCGCCGGCATGTTCAGCGATGAGCGTCGCTACTACGGCGTGCAGTTCCACCCGGAAGTGACTCACACCAAGCAAGGCGGTCGTATTCTGTCGCGTTTCATCCTCGACATCTGCGAGTGCGAAGCCCTGTGGACTCCGTCGAAAATCGCTGAAGACGCCATCGCCCAGGTTCGCGCCCAGGTCGGCACCGACAACGTACTGCTTGGTCTGTCCGGCGGCGTTGACTCGTCCGTGGTTGCCGCGCTGCTGCACAAGGCCATCGGCGACCAACTGACCTGCGTGTTCGTCGACAACGGCCTGCTGCGCCTGCACGAAGGCGAGCAAGTGATGGCCATGTTCGCCGAGAACATGGGCGTCAAGGTGATCCGCGCCAACGCCGAGGAGCAGTTCCTGGGCAACCTGGCCGGCGAAGCCGACCCGGAGAAGAAGCGCAAGATCATCGGCCGTACCTTCATCGACGTGTTCGATGCCGAGTCCTGCAAGCTGGACAACATCAAGTACCTGGCCCAGGGCACCATCTACCCGGACGTGATCGAATCGGCTGGCGCGAAAAGCGGCAAGGCCCACGTGATCAAGTCGCACCACAACGTGGGCGGCCTGCCGGAAGAAATGAACCTCAAGCTGGTCGAACCACTGCGCGAGCTGTTCAAGGACGAAGTCCGTCGTCTGGGCCTGGAACTGGGCCTGCCGTACGACATGGTCTACCGTCACCCGTTCCCGGGCCCGGGCCTGGGCGTGCGCATCCTCGGTGAAGTGAAGAAGGAATACGCCGACCTGCTGCGTCGTGCCGACCACATCTTCATCGAAGAACTGCGCAAGGCCGACTGGTACCACAAGGTCAGCCAGGCATTCGTGGTGTTCCAGCCGGTGAAATCGGTTGGCGTGGTCGGCGATGGCCGTCGTTACGCCTGGGTCGTGGCCCTGCGTGCCGTGGAAACCATCGACTTCATGACCGCGCGTTGGGCACACCTGCCTTACGAACTGCTGGAAACCGTCAGCGGCCGTATTATCAATGAAATCGAAGGCATCTCCCGCGTCACCTACGACGTGTCGAGCAAGCCGCCGGCGACCATTGAGTGGGAATGATCCACTGCAGGCCCTGATGGCCTGAAGACTGGACCACATGGAGCCGCGTGAAACCTGAGTTTCACGCGGCTTTTTTGTGCGTGGCTCGCTGGTCAGCGTCTCAGGGAACCCGGGTCAGTGTCATGCCCATGCCAGTGAGGGCGTCCATCAATTCCTTGAACGTACCAAAACGCTGGTTGTTGATATTCCACTTGGAGTTTTTGATGTAGAAACCTTTGACATCGCGTGCGATAGGCGTGTGCACCAAGAGTCCCTCCCTGCTGCGATGAACCAGTTCAAATTCGCTGCCGGTTTGTTCCAGGGTCATCATTCCTGGCTCCTTGAGTGCAACGCTCAGCGCCTGTTCCCTGACTAGCCCTGGCGGCAATTCCAGTTGCAGGCGCAAGTCGTTTTTGACGAAGACTGGCGTCAGCTTCTCCGGATCGGTACCGGTTCTTCCCGGATCTGGCTCGATGCCTCTGGCCTGGCCTGCTTCGGCACTCTCGATGCGCAGGCCGATACCACCCTCGAGCTCGCTGATCCCCGGTACTGCGTTAAAGGTATTGGCGTGAGACTCACCGACCAGCGCCACCCAACGATGCGCACCCCTGGCTGCCTGGTCGGCATCGATGACCGTCTTGGCGAAGTAATTCATCATTTCTTGCCGATAGTTGGCGGATGCGCCGGAAATTCCTCTCGAGTGATAACTGGCCGTGCAGTCAATGGCCTGCACGCGGATGTGGTTTTTCTGTGCGGCCTTGACCACTTCGCGAAAGGAAAAACGACCGGAAGGGTCAGTTCCGTGGCCCCTGTCGAGCTGTTTCAGGTAGCTCTCCAGATCCTCCGATAGATCGCCACCCCGGTTGAAGATGTCCAGGTCGGCCTGGTGATAGTCAGTGAGCAAATGCTCCATGTACAAGGTCTTGACCTTTTGCTTGGCGAGTATGTCCATGTTTTCGATAAGGAATTGCTTGCTGCCGACGCTCGAGTGGTTTTCACCGATCACTAGGCTTGGAGATTCCTTGAGCAGCGTCTTGATGATGTCTTTCGGTTTGCTGGCCGCGTTCAGAGCCGGGATGGCGGGGCGCGGCGGCAGTGAAGCGTTGGCAAAGTAGTCATGTGCGTCCCGGTACAAAGTTTTGCGCAATGCCTTGAACTGGCTGGAGGGCCCCTCCGGATTTCGCAGGTCGACGAAATCGTCATTCAAATGTTTGTCATCCACTTCGTTCCAGGCCACAGGCTTGAGATCTTGTCGTAACTCAGCAGGAACATCGTAGGGTGTCGGAGCGCTATTGATGTCGGGTAGAGGGGCGGCCGGGCGGCCCCACGGCAGCTGGTCGAAAAATTTCCCGCCCCCCTTCAGTCCGGGGCGACCGAGAAGTTCCCATTCACCTTCGGCGTTCAGGCGAACCGGCAGGTTGCGGTGGAAGGAGAATGGGTTGGCCGGGTCGATGATGACCCAGGTTTTCATCTCGTTGACGTAGCGGACCTGATAGTAGGAATAGTCGATCCCGATGTAGTTGCCGCCAGTCGGGGGCTGGTAAATATTGCGATACTTGCCTTCGTCGCTGACCACTTGCAGGCCATCGAGAATTTCATTGGTCTGGAAGGGGGCCAGCGGGTTTTCGCTGTCCAGGGGAGGGACCGGGCGTGTGGTGATCACCGGGGGGCGGGGCGTGGCGCCGGCGGTGTACTCAGGCTCGGCGAGGTTTTCCTGGGGGGTGAACTCTTCCTTGGCGCTGCCGACTTCCGATATTTCCACGGCGCCGCGCAGGGCCAACAGGTTGAAAAGGCTGTCGATAGAGGCGGTGATGGCGCCAATGACCCCGCTTTTGCGATCGGCAACGCTGTGTCCATTGACGGCCTCGGCGATGTTCAGGCCAATGTTGGCCAGGCCGGCACCGACGGCCGCAAGGGCGACCGGCCAGCCAGCGACGGCCATGGCGCCAAAGAGTCGGGTAAATGTCGAAAGATAGCCGATCCACATTTTCTCCCGCAGATCGCCATTGGATCGCAGCGACAGATCGGCATCGTCGAACATACGCTCCCTGACAGAGTCGCGAAGCCAGGTAAAGGCATCCATCTCCAGCGCCGGCCAATCCAGGTTGAGTTGACTGTTGTCGTAGGAACCACCGAAAAAGAGCAAATCGATGGTGTGGTTAAGACCAGCGTTGTCGCCATCCTGTTGTTGCGCCGACAGAGGGAAATGCGCCATGAAACGTGCGCGATTGTCGGCCTTGTTGTTGTGATGCATCAGCCATAGATGCAAGTCATGGGGTGTTTCGAATACATGGAATGCATCCAGCTCGCCGGGTGTATAGACAATCTGATAACCCTTTTTGTCGACGATGCGCAGGATGTCGGTGGACTGGTAAGTGCCGATGGTCAGGGGCGTGACCCGCAGATCATTTACAGGTGACGCTTCGGACCTGAGCATGTCCAGGGTGATCGGCCAGGAAATATTTCCCGCCACGGCTTTGAGCACGGTCTTGAGGTTTTCGTTGCTCAGGCGCGAGCTGTCATGCTCCTCCAGGGCCTTGGAGATGAAATTGAGCTTGGCCAGTGTCCGATAGTCATCCGAATGGTTTACCCAGAAGCTGCCCATTTTTTCCCAGTAACGGTCACTGAAGTTGATTCGCCATAGATCCTTTATGACGCTGCTGGGGTACATCCGGATTTCGTTGGTTTCGTTGTAGATGCGGGCGTTTGCGCCCTCATTGTAGAAACCGCCATCACTGTCCAGCAGGTCGGCGTTGTCCTGGTCGTGGGAGTGGAAGCGCTGGACCACCAGCTGCGGCAGCGTCAGCGACTCGCAGGGTTTGGGATAGTGTTCCCAGAACAGGAAGGCCGTATTGCTGCTGACTGAAGTATTGTCGAAGCGGTGCCACCAGACCTTGTCCGGGTCGATGTGCTCGATACCGTATTTGTCCAGAATGCCCTGGGCTTCGCCGTGGGCCATATCGTGCATGTCGGGACAGGCTTCCACGAACGGGATCACCAGGTCTTTGAGGGCCTGCACGTCGTCGGGGTCGGGAAGTAGGAATTGTGAGTTTGTATCTGAGGAATTCATTTCTCTCTCCTTGAGAAATGGATGGGTTTGAAGTCGGCACTATGCAGGGCGGACTACAGCCTGGTCTGTAGGAATAGCGGCGCGCAGTCTCAGGTATTGATGGATCTGTGCTGTCAGAGACAGATCAAAACAGAGTGCCGTCCGGCTGCGGCCCGTCGTCACGCCCGCTTTGCTGTTTCTTTCACAACTGCGGGTGTATCGTATTCGCCTTTTGCGGGCCCCGGGCCTGTAGCTGATACGTGAGGTAGTTGAGTTCATGTCCTTTACCCGTCGCCAAATCCTCGGTGGCCTGGCCGGTCTTGTTGTCGTTGGCGTGGGGGCTGGTGGCGCGTCGCGTTACTGGTTGGGCAAGATGGCCGACGCTGACGCGGGTCACGACTATGAACTGATCGCGGCGCCGCTGGACGTCGAACTGGTGGCCGGGCACAAGACCCAGGCCTGGGCGTTCGGCCCTTCGGCGCCGGGCACCGAGTTGCGGGCGCGCCAGGGTGATTGGTTGCGGGTGCGCTTCATCAATCACCTGCCGGTCGCCACCACCATTCACTGGCACGGCATCCGCCTGCCGCTGGAAATGGATGGCGTGCCTTACGTATCGCAGCTTCCGGTGCTGCCGGGCGAGTATTTCGACTACAAATTCCGCGTACCCGATGCCGGCAGCTATTGGTATCACCCGCACGTGAACAGCAGCGAAGAACTCGGTCGCGGTCTGGTCGGGCCGCTGATCGTCGAAGAACGCGAGCCGACCGGCTTCAAGTATGAAAAAACCTTGAGCCTCAAGAGCTGGCATGTCGACGAGGTGGGCAATTTCGTCGAGTTCAGCATTCCCCGGGAAGCGGCCCGGGGCGGCACGGCGGGGCGCCTGGCGACCATCAATGGCGTGCCGCAAGCGGTGATCGAGTTGCCGGCCGGGCAGATTACCCGCGTGCGCCTGCTCAACCTCGACAACACATTGACCTATCGCCTGAACATTCCCGGCGTCGAAGCGCAGATCTACGCGCTGGACGGTAACCCGATCGAGCCACGGCCGCTGGGCAAGGAGTACTGGCTCGGCCCCGGCATGCGCATTTGCCTGGCGATCAAGGCCCCGCCGGCCGGTGAAGAGTTGTCCCTGCGCAACGGTCCGGTGCGCCTGGGCACGTTCCGTTCGGTGGCCAATAGCGATGCGCCGACCGAGTGGCCGCCGGCACTGCCTGCCAACCCGATCGCCGAGCCCGACCTGGCCAATGCCGAGAAACTCAACTTCAATTTCGAATGGGTCGGCTCGGTATCAGTCAATGTCGACAATGGCAAACCACCGAGCTTGTGGCAAATCAACGGCAAGGCTTGGGACATCACCGACAAGACCTGCGCCGACCGCCCGATTGCCAAGCTCGAGAAGGGCAAGAGCTACATTTTTGAATTGAAAAACATGACTCAGTATCAGCACCCGATTCACCTGCACGGCATGAGTTTCAAGGTCATCGCCTCGAACCGGCACAAGGTCATTCCGTATTTCACCGACACCTACCTGCTGGGCAAGAACGAGCGCGTGCAAGTGGCGCTGGTGGCGGATAACCCGGGGGTATGGATGTTCCACTGCCATGTGATCGACCACATGGAAACCGGCCTGATGGCCGCCATCGAGGTGGCGTGATGCGTCAGATTCGTCCCGCCGCGATCATCGACCGCAGCCGTGACCGCGACTTCATGCGTGAAGCCCTGGCCCTGGCGGCTCAAGGCGCAGCCCTGGGCGAAGTGCCGGTGGGCGCGGTGCTGGTGCAGGACGGTGAAATCATCGGTCGCGGCTTCAACTGCCCGATCAGCGCCAGCGATCCCAGCGCCCACGCGGAAATGGTCGCGATCCGCGCCGCTGCGCAAGCGGTGAGCAACTATCGCCTGCCGGGCAGCACGCTGTACGTGACGCTGGAACCGTGCAGCATGTGCGCAGGCCTGATCGTGCATTCGCGGATAACGCGGGTGGTGTACGGCGCACTGGAGCCGAAAGCCGGGATTGTGCAGAGCCAGGGGCAGTTCTTTACCCAGGGTTTCCTGAATCACCGGGTGCTGTATGAAGGCGGGGTGTTGGCGGAGGAGTGCGGGGCGGTGTTGAGCGAGTTTTTCAAGGCGCGCAGAGCAAAGCCTTCAGACTAAACACCGAACCCCTGTGGGAGCGAGCTTGCTCGCGATGGAGTGTCAGGTTCATTGATGTCGACTGATCCACCATCGCGAGCAAGCTCGCTCCTACAGGGGATCTCCATTGTCTGGAGATTTATTTGCGAGCGACGATGACCGCCCGCATCGGCGCCGGCAGCCCTTCAATGGTCTTGCTGTGATCCTCGGGGTCGAGGAAGTCGCTCAGCGACTGATACTTCATCCACTCCGTCCCGCGCTGTTCCGCGACCGTGGTGGTGCTCACATCCACGCACTTCACATCGGTGAACCCGGCACGACGCAGCCATAGCTCCAGCGCCGGCACCGACGGCAGGAACCACACGTTACGCATCTGCGCATAGCGGTCTTCCGGCACCAGCACCTGGTGCTTGTCGCCTTCGACCACCAGCGTTTCCAGCACCAGTTCACCGCCCTTGACCAGGCAATCCTTCAGCGCCAGCAAGTGCTCGATGGGCGAACGGCGGTGATAGAACACGCCCATGGAAAACACCGTGTCGAAGCCTTCGAGGTTCGGCGGCAGGTCTTCAAAGGGAAACGGCAGGTGCCAGGCGTTCGGCTCCGACAGGTAACGCTGTACGGCCTGGAACTGGCAGAAAAAGAGCCAGTTCGGGTCGACACCGATCACGCTGTCCGCGCCAGCGCCGAGCATGCGCCACATGTAATAGCCGTTGCCGCAGCCGACATCGAGGATGCGCTTGCCCGCAAGGTCCAGGTGCGGTGCCACACGGGACCACTTCCAGTCCGAGCGCCATTCGGTGTCGACGTGCACGCCGAACAGGTCGAACGGCCCCTTGCGCCATGGCGACAACCCCATCAACGCGGTGCGCATTTGCGCACGGGTTGCATCGTCGCAGTCGGTGTCCAGCTTCAAGCCGTTGAGCAAATCGACTTCGCTCGGCTGGATTTTCGGCAAGGCGTCCAGCGCGCTTTGCCAGCGCTCCAGGTCGCCATGACCCTTTTCCATTTTCTTGTCGAGTTGCGCTTGCAGGGTGTTGGCCCAGTCGGCCAGCGGGGTGCCGGCCAGACGGCGGGCGAGGGGGGACAGATCAATCATGGCAAGGCAATCAACGAGGCAAAGTTAAGACACTGGAACCACGGCACGACTTTCGAGAACCCGGCGGCCAGCAGGCGTTCGCGGTGCTCTTCGAGGCTGTCGGGCTTCATGACGTTTTCGATGGCGCTGCGCTTCTGGGCGATTTCCAGTTCGCTGTAGCCGTTGGCGCGTTTGAAGGCGATGTGCAGGTCGGTCAGCAGTGCGTGCTCCTGCTCGTCTTCAAAGCGCAGTTTTTCCGAAAGGATCAGCGCTCCACCGGGCAGCAGCGACTGGCGGATACGCGTCAGCAACGCGGTGCGTTGTTCCGGGGCAATGAATTGCAGGGTGAAGTTCAGCGCTACTACCGAGGCAGGCTGGAACTCCAGAGCGAGGATGTCGCCTTCGATCACTTCGACCGGTAGCAATTCCTGGAACATCGAATCCTGTCCGTTGAGGTACTCGCGGCAGCGTTCGACCATCGCCGTCGAGTTATCCACAGCAATCACCCGGCAACCGTCGGTGCGCACGTGCCGGCGCAGGGCCTGAGTCACGGCGCCCAGCGACGAGCCCAGGTCGTAGAGCACGCTATTGGGCTGGGCGAACTGCGCGGCGAGCACGCCAAGGTTTTCGACGATGGTCGGATAGCCCGGCACCGAGCGCTTGATCATGTCCGGGAACACCCGCACCACATCCTCGTTAAAGGCGAAGTCAGGCACCTGGGCCAAAGGCTGGGCGAAAAGGCGATCGGATTCTTTGCTCACGGCGGTTCCAGCGGCGTAGGTGGAAAAGGCCGGCATTTTAGCCAAGTTGGCGCGGGGATGCGCGGGTTGTCTGATAAACCGCCGGATGAGCGCGCAATCCAGGTAGCAGCTGCCGAAGGCTGCGTTCGGCTGCGAAGCAGTCGTAAATCTTGCGACTCGTTTTTCAGGTGGGCTGGATGGCGAGGGCTTCGCCCTCGAACGCAGCCTTCGGCAGCTGCTACAAAGTGCGGCGGGACTGGGGAAATGCCGAGGCAGTGATGCCCCATTGCCCCAGCCAATAGCTGAGGATGATCACATAAGCCGCCGCGTCGAACGGCACCACAAAACGGCTGATGCCAATCACGCTGTCGGAGAACACAAACGCTACCGCACCCGCCGTCGCCAGCAGCGCCGAACGCTTGGGCACGTCGCTGCCGAGCCGCGCGAGCGCGCGCCAGAGCATGGCGCTGATGGCCAGGCCGTAGACGATCACCGGAACCAGTAGTGGCCCCAGTCCATGAGCAATCAGAATCCCCAACAGCACCGCACCGACGCCGAGGGCGATGACCAGGGGGAAAGGAGCCAGGCGCCGGCAATCGCTCAGGTAGGCTTTCAGATAGGCCAGGTGGGCGACCAGAAACGCGCCCAGGCCAAACACGAACAAGTCCCCGGGCCAGGCCAGCAACACGTCGCCGAGCAAGGAAAAGATCAAGCCCAGGCTGATCCAGCGCCGATATTCGCCGGGCGGTGCGTCATGCAGCCAGCCGAGCAGGGCCAGCACCGGCAGTGGCTTGACCAGCAGACACAACAGAGAGGCGTGCACGCTCAGGCCATAAAGAAAGGTCACCGCGCCCATCAGCGCCAGAATCAGCCAGCCCACGGTCAGTTAACCGAGATCGCACAGTCGAACGAGTCCACCGGCAACACTTCCGGTGCCCATGGCTGTTGCGAGGTCAGGCGCAAACGCCCGGTGCCGGTCGCAAAAGCCTGAAAGCGCCAGGTCGAAACCCCGGCCGCACCGACGATGCCGGCATCTTCCGGATTTCGATAAACCTCAGGCCCCAAGGCGTGCAGTACGCCGCCGGCCGAATCCTGGATCGCCCAGCGATAGCCCGTGGTCGGATTGCTCGGCAGGGTCAGGATCAGGTTTTGCCCATTGCTGAGCTGCACCGGGCATTCGCTTTGTTTTTCCACGGTCACGTTGTGTGCAGGTTGCGTGGCGCACGCGGCCAGCAAGGCGAGGGCGAGGGGGGCAAGCAGGCGAATGGGGGACATGGGGTCGGGGGCTCCGGCGTTCACGACGAACGGCGAGCATAACTTAAGATGAGACAAAGTGTGACGGTCAGCCTGGACGGTGGTGTCAGGACTGACGCCTTCGCGGGCTTGCCCGCGAAGACGGCAGTACAGGCGCTACAAGAGCATCAGAACAACACCTTCGCCACATCCGCAAAGCGCTTGGCAAAATGCACGGTAATGCCTTCCTTCAGATACTCCGGCAATTCCTCAAAATTGCCGCGGTTGGCCTCCGGCAGAATCAGTTCGAAAATCTTCTGCCGCCGCGCTGCAATGACCTTCTCGCGAACACCGCCAATCGGCAGTACATGCCCGGTCAACGTCAATTCACCGGTCATGGCCACGCCTTTCTTCGGTGGTTGATTGCGTGCCAGCGACAGCAGTGCACTGGCCATGGTCACGCCGGCGCTCGGGCCGTCTTTCGGTGTGGCGCCTTCCGGCACGTGCAGGTGCACGAAGGCTTCGTCGAAGAATTTCGGATCGCCGCCATACGACTTCAGGTGCGAGCTGACGTAGCTGTAGGCGATTTCCGCTGACTCCTTCATCACATCGCCCAGTTGCCCGGTGAGCTTGAACCCACGGTTGAGGGTGTGGATGCGCGTGGCTTCGATCGGCAGGGTCGCGCCGCCCATGCTGGTCCAGGCAAGACCGGTGATGACGCCGACACCCGACAGTACCTGCTCGTTGCGGAACACCGGTTTGCCGAGGGACGTTTCCAGGTCTTTCGGGCCGAGTTTGATCACGGCGTTCGGCTCATCGAGCAGTTTCATCACCGCTTTGCGCACCAGTTTGCCGAGGTTTTTTTCCAGCTGGCGCACGCCGGCTTCACGGGCATAACCGTCGACCAGCGCCTTGAGCGCGCTGTCGCTGATGCTCAGGCTGCCTTTGGACACACCGGCCTTTTCCAGTTGCTTGGGCCACAGGTGACGCTTGGCGATGGCGACTTTTTCCTGGGTGATGTAGCCCGACAGGCGAATCACTTCCATTCGGTCGAGCAACGGGCCGGGGATCGAATCGAGGGTGTTGGCGGTGCACACGAACAGCACTTTCGACAGGTCCATGCGCAAGTCGAGGTAGTGGTCGAGGAATTCGACGTTCTGCTCCGGATCGAGGGTTTCCAGCAGCGCCGAGGCCGGGTCGCCCTGGTAGCTCTGGCCCATCTTGTCGATCTCGTCGAGCATGATCACCGGGTTCATCACTTCAACGTCTTTCAACGCCTGCACCAGTTTGCCCGGTTGCGCACCGATGTAGGTGCGGCGGTGGCCCTTGATCTCGGCCTCGTCGCGCATGCCGCCAAGGCTGAAGCGATAGAACGGCCGGCCCAGGGATTCGGCGATGGATTTGCCGACGCTGGTCTTGCCCACGCCCGGCGGCCCCACCAGCAACACTATGGAACCGCTGATCTCGCCTTTGTAAGCCCCGACCGCGAGGAATTCGAGGATGCGGTCCTTGATGTCGTCGAGGCCGGCATGGTGTTTGTCCAGCACCTTGCGCGCGTGCTTGAGGTCGAGTTTGTCTTCACCGTATATGCCCCACGGCACCGAGGTCGCCCAATCGAGGTAATTGCGGGTGACCGCATACTCGGGCGAGCCGGTTTCCAGCACCGACAGCTTGTTCATTTCCTCTTCGATGCGTTTCTGAGCTTGTGGCGACAGGACCTTGCCGGTCAGTCGCTGTTCGAACTGTTCAAGGTCGGCGCTGCGGTCGTCCTTGGTCAGGCCGAGTTCCTGCTGGATGACCTTGAGTTGTTCCTTGAGGAAGAACTCGCGCTGATGCTCGCCGATCTTGCGGTTAACTTCGGCGGAAATCTCTTTTTGCAGACGCGCGACTTCGACTTCCTTGCGCAGCATCGGCAGGACTTTTTCCATGCGCTTGAGCATCGGCACGCAGTCGAGCACTTCCTGCAGCTCACTGCCGGTGGCCGAGGTCAGGGCCGCCGCGAAGTCGGTCAGCGGCGACGGATCGTTGGGGCTGAAACGGTTGAGGTAGTTCTTCAGCTCTTCGCTGTACAGCGGGTTGAGCGGCAGCAGCTCCTTGATCGCATTGATCAACGCCATGCCGTAGGCCTTGACCTCGTCGGTCGGCTCGGTGGGTTGGTGCGGGTATTCGACTTCCACCAGATACGGCGGGCGGTGATGCTTGAGCCAGGTCTTGAGGCGTACGCGGGTCAGGCCCTGGGCGACGAACTGCAGCTTGCCGTTTTCGCGGCTGGCATGGTGCACCTTGACCAGAGTGCCGTAGAGCGGCAGGGCCGAGGTGTTGAAATGGCGCGGGTCATCCTGGGGCGTGTCCATGTAGAACAGGGCCAGGGAGTGGTGTTCGGACTTGGCCACCAGGTCCAGGGTCTCGGCCCACGGCTCTTCGTTGACGATGACCGGCAGCACCTGGGCCGGGAAGAACGGTCGGTTGTGAATCGGGATGATGTAGACCTTGTCCGGCAGGTTCTGGCCGGGCAGGGCCAGGCCTTTGCCGGGTTTGTGCTGTGGGGCGCTTTGCGGATCGGCGTATTCGCTTGGGTCTTCGGGGAATTCTTGCTGGTCGCTCATGGGGGCACCTGCGCAATGGGTATGGGTCTTAGATGGGGCAGGTTGGCGGTGGTTTCAACGGGCATTTTCTGCAAGGGCGTGTTTCGACGGCGTGTTCAGCGCAGAGACAGGTTAGCTGGATTTTGCGGCGACACTATCCCCTGTGGGAGCGAGCTTGCTCGCGATTGCGGTCTGACAGTCACCTCAAGGGTGTCTGTCATGCCCCCATCGCGAGCAAGCTCGCTCCCACAGGGGGGCGGGGGTGATTTGAAATCTGCGGCGACAAAAAAGGCGACGTCCTCACGGGCGTCGCCTTTGTTTTGACTGCCGCTAAAACTTACTCGGACAGTTTGTACGCAATCACATAGTCACCCATTTTGGTGCCCAGTGAGCCGTGGCCACCGACGACCAACAGCACGTACTGTTTGCCGTCCTTGCCGGTGTAAGTCATCGGCGTAGCCTGACCGCCAGCCGGCAGGCGCGATTTCCAAAGCTCGTTGCCGGTGTTGACGTCATAGGCGCGCAGGTATTGATCCAGCGTGCCGCTCAGGAAGCCGACGCCGCCGGCGGTGACCATCGAGCCGCCCATGCTTGGCACGCCGAGTGGCAGGCCGATAGGCAATGGCGAGCTGTCGCGGCTGGTGCCGTTCTTGCGTTTCCACACGACTTTGCCTGTGGTCAGGTCGATGCCGGCCACGTAGCCCCAGGCCGGAGCCTGGCACGGTACGCCGAACGGCGACATGAACGGGTGCATGATCACCGCGTAAGGTGCGCCCGTGTTCGGTTGCACGCCCGCTGTTTCGCTTTCGCGCTTGCTGCCGGCCGCGACTTCGGCGCGAGGCACCATCTTCGAGACGAAGGCCATGTAGTTCGGGCTGGTGAACAGCATCTGGCGAACCGGGTCGACCGAAACTCCGCCCCAGTTGAAGACGCCGACGTTACCCGGATAGATCAGGCTGCCCTGTTCCGACGGCGGGGTGTATTGACCTTCGTAACGCAGCTCCTTGAACTGGATGCGGCACAGCATCTGGTCAAACGGGCTGGCGCCCCACATGGCTTTTTCGGTCAGTTCCGGGGCCAGCAGGTTCAGGTCCGAACGGGCCTGGGTCGGCGCGGTGTGGTCACCTTTCACGGCGCCTTGCGGAACCGGGATTTCCTTGATCGGGATGATCGGCGTGCCGTCACGACGGTCGAGTACGTACAGACTGCCTTGCTTGGTCGGTTGGATCACGGCCGGCTTGATGCCGTCGGCGGTTTTCAAGTCCAGCAGGGTTGGCTGGCTGCCGACGTCCATGTCCCACAGGTCATGGTGAGTGAACTGGTAGTTCCAGCGCACCTTGCCGGTGGCCAGGTCCAGCGCGACCAGGCCGGCACTGAACTTCTCGGCGCCCGGGGTGCGGTCTGCGCCCCACTGGTCAGGGGTCTGGTTGCCCAGCGGCAGGTAGACCATGCCGAGTTTTTCGTCGACGCTGGCCAGCGACCACATGTTGGCCGAATTGCGGCTGTAGTGTTCGCCCTCTGGCAGCGGTTCGGTCGCGTCTGGATTGTTGCTGTCCCAGTTCCACACCAGATGACCGTCGTGTACGTCAAACGCACGGATCACGCCGGATGGCTCGTTGGTCGACTCGTTGTCGGTGACGTGGCCGCCCATGATCACCAGGTCGCGGGTGATCGCTGCCGGCGAGGTGGCGTAGTAGCCACCCGGGGTGAACGGTCCGATGCCTTGAGTCAGGTCAACCACACCGTTTTTACCGAAACCTTCGCAGACCTTGCCGGTGTCGGCGTTGAGTGCGATCAGGCGTGCATCGGCGGTTGGCAGGTACAGACGACGCGGGCAGGCCTGGGCGACGGCTTTGCCGGCCTCGGAAATCACTGCAGAGGCAGCGTTTTCAGACTTGGCGTAGGCCGCTTCGTCGTAGTACGACACGCCACGGCAGGTCATGTGGGCGAAGCCCTTGAAACCCACCGGGCTCTTGATCTGCGGGTCGAAACGCCACAGTTCCTTGCCGGTGTCCGGATCCAGCGCCAGCACCTTGCTGTGGGCGGTGCAGGCATAGAGCATGCCGTTGGCCTTGAGCGGGGTGTTTTCGTTGGTCAGTTCCACCGGGTCATCGGCGGTTGGCAGATCGCCGGTCTGGATACGCCAGGCTTCCTGCAGCTTGCCGACGTTGGCCGGGGTGATCTGCTTGAGTGGCGAATAGCGGTCACCGAATTCGCTGCGACCATAGGCCTGCCAGTCGCCTTCAGGCATCTGCGGCGCAGTGCTGGTCATGTCAGCCGATTCACGACCCAACTCGCCGAGGGTCTCGCCGGGATGGGTGAATTGGCTGGCCACGGCGGTGGCACCGGCCAGGACCACGGCCACGCTCAAGGCGCCTGTACCCATAGGGGCAGGGCCGTTGATCAGCAATGGACGACGGAACCACGGCAGCAGCATCACCACGCCGAGGGCGAACCACAGCGCCAGGCGTGGCACCAGTTGCCACCAGTCGAGGCCGACTTCCCACAGCGCCCAAACAGTACTGGCGAACAGCACCAGTGCGTACAGGCCCAGCGCCGCGCGGCGGGCCGCGATCAGCAACACGCCGCTCAGCGCGATGCCGATACCGGCCAGCAGGTAATACAGCGAGCCGCCGAGCATGCTCAGCTTGATCCCCCCGGCCAGCATGGCCAGGCCCATCAGTAGAAGTAGAATGCCGAGCAGGGTCGGCCATAGACGGCTTCGACTCAAGGCACTATCGGTGCTCATAGTGTGATTCTCCGTGACGTTTCAAGTAGTCCCGCGCAAGTTCACTGTAGATGACGATCCGGCGCGGGCATGTTGTAGGAGCGAGCTTGCTCGCGAAAAACCTGAGAACGCCGTGTAGTGTCAGGCTCGCAGCGTTATCGTTGACGACCATCGCGAGCAAGCTCGCTCCCACAGGTTCTTTCGGTGTTTTTTAGAACGACGACTGGACCTTGATCCCGCCGATCAGCGCGTCGTCGACCTGGTTCACGCCACCCGGGTGGCGGATGTATTGCAGGTTCGGGCGCACGGTCAGCCAGTTGGTCACGTGCACGCCGTAATAGAGTTCGGCGCTGTATTCGGTGTCCTGCGGCGGCAGGAAGGCCGAGTCGTCGAAGTCGAAGACGGCGTGGGCCTGATTGGTCGCCTCGGCATTCTTGCGAAAGGCCGGGTTGACGTGGACGCGGGCCATGGCAAAACC
This sequence comes from Pseudomonas sp. Pseusp10, assembly GCF_059492225.1. Lineage (NCBI taxonomy): Bacteria > Pseudomonadati > Pseudomonadota > Gammaproteobacteria > Pseudomonadales > Pseudomonadaceae > Pseudomonas > Pseudomonas sp. Pseusp10. The sequence continues at coordinate 1,785,151 of NZ_CP168528.1, forward strand.
GATGTCGTCCCTGGCGCGCGCGTCGAACGGGCCTTTGTAGACGAGACCGGCCTGGACGTAGTTGTCGATGGCGTTGGTCTTCTTGTCGTGCATCGTGCCGTTGGCGAACAGGCTCAGGCCGCGGGAATGATCGCTTGCGAGGCTGGTGACTTGCTGCTGGAGACCCAGCCACATGCCGTGCTTGCTCGAGGCGCTGCGGTAGGCTTCGCCACTCAGGGCGGCAGGCTGGCCGTTGCTGTCCTTGTAGACATCGGTGGCGTTGGCGCTGCTGTAGTAGTAACCGGCGCGGTATTCACCTGGCAGGCCGTTGAGCTTCGGCGTCCACACCAGTTCCACCGGCAGGACCGCGCCCTGGGTGCCGCTGCCGCTGAGTTTGAAGCCGTTGCCGCGATCCAGGTTCGACGAATTTTGCTCATACGCGCCGATCTGCGCGTACAGCTGCGGCGTAAGATGATATTTGACCCGCAGCGCCCACTGGCTGACCGGCCAGTTGTACCAGATGTCGCCCGCCCAGTTGCCGACCTGGGAGCCGCAGAACGCCAGGTTCTGGAAGTCGCAGGGGAAGCTGTTGAAGTCTTCGCCTTCGCCGAAACGGCCGGCCTTGATGTCGAGTTTCTGGTCAAAGAATTTCTGCTGATACCACATCTGCGTCAGGCGCCAGGTCTGGCCACGGCCCCAGACTTCCTGGGCGGAGGTAAAGCCGCCGACACGCGGATCGTTGATGCGGTCGTTGCTGATGTTGTTGCCGCTGCGTTCGGTGATGGTCAGCTGGAACTCGGCGGCGTCCCAGCCGAGGATCTTCTGCAAGTCCAAATGAGTGCCGAGGGCAAACTGGTCGCTGTAGCGTGCGGTGCGATCGTGGTCGTGACCGCCATGCAGGTTGCTGCCCATTTCGCCGGTGTAATCGACTTTGAAGTCGTAGCCTTTTTCCGCAAGTTCGGTACGAGTGCCGTTCCAGTCGCCGAGCATCCACGGTGAGTCGCTATCGAAGGCCGGAGCCGAGTGAGCGCAAGTGGCAAGGCCCAAAGCGGTGAATCCGCCTATCAGGTTCAAGGTTTTTCGGCAGGCAACAGGCTTAAAGACAGCGCTGTCTTTCGAAAGTTGGAAATCAGGCATAGAGAAGAAATTCTTGATCTTTTTCTGGGGGATTAGACGGAAGAAATGGCTAGCAGAAGCGTTTCAGCTAAAGCGGGCGCAAGGATAATGATCTGTTACAAATAGAGAAAGGGCTTTTACTGACATGCAGCCTTTCGGATTCGGTAACAGTTGTAGGAGCGAGCTTGCTCGCGATGGTCGTCAACGATAACGCGCCCAATCTGACACCCCGCGGTGCTCTCTGGCGCATCGCGAGCAAGCTCGCTCCTACAAGTTCACCTACATTTGATAGATCGCTTCCCCCCAGCGAAGCCCTCGGCTAAGGTGCGCGGCTTCCAATTCCCACTCTGCTCGAAGGCCCGGCATGACTGAACACAACACCGATCCGTTGCATGGCGTGACGCTGGAACAGATCCTCAACGCGCTGGTTGAACACTACGAGTGGTCGGGGCTGGCCGAGCGCATCGATATCCGCTGCTTCAAGAGCGATCCGAGCATCAAGTCGAGCCTGACGTTCCTGCGTAAAACCCCGTGGGCTCGGGAGAAGGTCGAGCGCCTGTATGTGAAGTTGATGCGCACCAAGCGTCCGCTCTGACATGTTCATCCCGTCAGTTGCGCGGCGTCGTTTCGTCGCTATTGCTGCCATCCTTGGTTGGGCCGGATTGAGCATTCAGCTGTACCTGATTTTTTACTCACGCTGGACGCTGGCAGCCAGTTTGACAGGTGGGCTGGTGAGCTTCTTCAGCTATTTCACCGTGCTCAGCAATACGCTGGTGGCGACCGTACTGACCTGTGAACTGACTTCCCGTGAGTCGGCCGCGCGCCACTGGTTTTTACAGCCGTGGGTCAGCAGTGGAGTGTCCGTGAGCATCGCCGTGGTCGGCCTGGCCTACAACCTGTTGCTGCGTCACTTGTGGCATCCCGAAGGCTGGCAATGGCTGGCCGATGAGCTGCTGCATGACGTCATGCCGCTGCTGTTTCTGGGCTACTGGTGGTGCTGTGTACCGAAGGGTACGTTGCGATTGGGGCACATCGCGTTGTGGATGATTTACCCGCTGGTGTACTTCGCCTACTCGCTGCTGCGCGGGCATCTGCTGGCGACTTATCCGTACCCGTTCATTGATGTGGAGAAGCTGGGTTATCCACAGGTGTTTATCAATGCGGGTGGGTTGTTGCTGGGGTTTGTGTTGATTGCACTGTTGCTGATCGGACTGGATCGCTGGCGTGCCACGACACGCTCTTTGTAGCAGCTGACGCAGCCTGCGTCCGGCTGCGCAGCAGTCGTAGAACCCGAGCACTCGGTCTGACTGATGCTCCACATCGTCTGACTTCACGACTGCTGCGCAGCCGGACGCAGGCTGCGCCAGCTGCTACGGATCGCGGATGACTGGAACGACTGCTGCGCAGCCGGACGCAGGCTACGCCAGCTGCTACGGATCGCGGATGACTGGAACGACTTCGGCGTCAGTACCTGGGGCTGCCGCAGGCTGCGATCCTTCAAGGCTCAATCCTCTTCGCTGTCATCCAGCCGCCAGTAACCCACAGCCTTGACGAACTGCTCATCCAGCCCGTGCTCATCGAGCAACACCCGGCGAATTTGCCGCGACACCTTACTCTCGGTCGCCACCCACGCGTACAGGCTGCCGGCAGGAGCCTTGATCTGACGCACAGTGCTCAGCAAATGGTCCTTGCCACCTTCGCGCAGCACCCAGATCACATTGACCTCGGCAGCGCTTTCCAGCACTTGCTGCTCCTTGCCGTTTTCCACTTCCACGATCACCAGGGCACGCCGATTGGCCGCCAGCCCTTCCAGGCGTCGGGCGATGGCGGGCAGGGCGGTTTCGTCGCCGATCAGCAAGTAGCTGTCGAAGATGTCCGGCACGATCATCGAGCCCCTTGGCCCGCCGATGTGCAGGAACTGTCCAGGTCGGGCCTGTTCGGCCCAGGTCGCGGCCGGGCCGTCGCCATGCAGCACAAAGTCGATGTCCAGTTCCAGCGTGTCGGGGTCATGGCGGCGCGGGGTGTAGTCGCGCATTTCAGGCAACGGGCCGTTGGCCTTGCCGGCGCCCAGCACCAGGGTTTCCAGCGTCGCCGCTTGCTCGGCGTTCTGCGGGAACAGCAGCTTGACGTGGTCGTCCGTACCCAGGCTGACGAAGCCAGCCAGCTCAGGCCCGCCCAGGGTAATCCGGCGCATGCGCGGGGTCAGATCGACCACCCGCAGCACTTCCAGGCGACGGCGTTTGATCTCGTGCATGACACGGTGAATGGTTGAGGCGATCACTTCAGTCATTCGGCTTTCTCCTGAACGGCCGGGCCGTCGACGATGGCCTTGGCGGTGTTGTTGAGCAGGTCGCGTACCCGCAGGATTTCGTCCGGGCTCCAGCGCCCATGGTGCATTTGCAGGGCGTGGCGCAGGTTATGCACGGCTTCATGGATTTCTGCCGGGCGATCATGTCCGCGTAGCGAACGCTTGCTGACGTCGATGCGCATCCGCACGCCATCCAGTGCAATGGCTTGCTCTTTCAGGAACAGACGTCCGGCATCGGTCACGCTGTAGCGTTTTTTCCCGCCTTCGGCATCGCCCGCAATCATTTCGCTTTCTTCAAGGAATGTCAGGGTCGGATAAATCACACCGGGGCTGGGGCTGTAGGCGCCGTCGAACATGCCTTCGATCTGGCGAATCAGGTCATAGCCGTGGCATGGCTGTTCGGCGATCAACGCCAACAGCAGCAATTTCAGGTCGCCGGGGGCGAACACCCGTGGGCCGCGACCGCCGCGTTCGCGGCCGGGGCGCTTCTCGAAGCCGTCACGGCCGTCGCCGTGTTCGCGGTGGGGGGAATGATGGTCTCTCATTTTTGCTTTATCTCGTCGTGTTTAGATACAACTTAAGATATATCTTATTGAGCGAGCAAGGCTGACTGACCAACGGCGCATCCGGCACCAGGCGTAACCGTCATTGAAAATGGCGCTTTCACCGTTCCCGGAATTGCTTTTAATGGAGGTGGAAAAGTTGAAATTAGTGTTAACTCTCTAAATATTCGGTTTGCGCCTTTATTTATTGGTTATGTAATATCTCTCCTACAGAAGTTGCTGTGTCTTTGTCGCCTGTTATTAGTCGATCATTGGCTTCATGTAGTCCGTCTCTTACAGTCGAACAGTGAGTTTTTCGATAATTCAGTATTTTTCTTTCTATGGTCGTGGCACTTTGGCTACGCACTTCATGGAACTTTCCGGCTTACTTTCCAGAAGAATTGCTTGATCATTCTTCGGCGTTGAAAGTTCGGGATTACACAAAACTGCTCGTGACGGTTTTTTGTTTTGTCGGAACTTTCAATGAACCGAAAACTTTATAAAGACAGGTACTGAATGATGTTCAAGAAATTCGCGATTGCCGCTCCACTGGCTGTTCTGGCTCTGAGTTCTTCCGCCGTTTTTGCCGCGGGTGAAGCCCGTCACTCCATCAGCCTGATTGCCCATGTGCCGACCAATGGCTTTTATGTAGTCCCGGTCGATCCGGATCTGGTCAACAAAGACCAGGACATGAGCTTCCGGCCTTCCACCGGTACCATGGGCGAAGTCAACGGTTTCTTCGACATGCGCAACAACAACGGTTCGGTACACGCCAGCCTTGAAAGCGTGCCGAAGCTGATCTCCGGCGCCACGTCGATCGACCTGCAAGTGGCACTCAACAATGTAGTCCTGACCACGACGCCGCAAATGGTGGTCGGCGAGACCGAGTCGAACGTCAACTACCGCGCCCCACTCAACATCAAGGCTGTCGGCACTACCTTTACCCCGGGTGATTACACCGGTGCCGTCACCATGATGTTCGACGCTGTTCCTCCTGTTGCTCTTTGAGATTGAAAGAGTCGTAAGCGCTTACTTGCTTGAGTAACGTGACCGGCCGGCAAGTTTCAACTTGTCGGTCGGGTTCAACTTCTTCGTAATTAGAGTACTCGTTCATGTTCCCGATGACGCCCATCGCGGCAGCGCTTGCGTTGCTGTTATGTAGCAGTGCATTTGCGGCGCCCACTTCAATTGATAATACGCCCAGAAGTTTGCTGGCCCAGGCCAAAGGCTTGCCGGCGGATTTCGAGGAGCACTTTTTCGATGTGCCGCTGGCGGTTCGGGTCGAGCTCGATCAACAGCCACTCGGCGAGGCGATGATTGTGTTGTCCCGCGATGACCGGGTGACGTTGCTCGATTTCACCGATACCGGCGACAGCCGTTTCGGCGCCAGTGAGCGCCAGACCTGGGTCGACATCCTCAAACCCGGTGTGGCACTGGGTGCCTGCTCGGGGCAGTGCCCGGAGCAGATGCTGGCGGTGCACTACAACCTTGAAAACTCTTTGCTGTCGATCGTCACCGAAAACGCCGAGCGCGACAGCGAAGCCAGGCGTTTTTACGATCAACCCGAAGGTGGCAGCAGCGGCCTGATGGTGCGTAACCAAATCAATCTCAACGGCGGTCAGGATCAGGACCTGGGCGGACGCTTCGGCCTCGAGGCCAGCGGCAGCCTGGGCAACTGGAGCCAGACCTTCAACATGCAACTGGCCCGTCTTGGTGGCCCGGACAACAAGACATTCCACGCGGTACACGAACTTTTCACCCAGCGTGAACTGGAGGGCAGTTTTTTCCGCCTGGGCTATTTCACCCCCAATTCCGAAGGCCTGACCCGTCAGCCACGCTCGTTCGGGACCAGCCCCGACACCGCCGTGGGCGTGATGTATGGCAGTTCCGACAGCCTGGCAATCGACAGTCCGAAACCCAGTGTTTATCCCATCTATGTCACCGCCAACCGCCAGGCTTCGGTGGAGATCTTTCGTGATGGCTTGCTGATCAACACCCAATCGGTGCCCGCCGGTTTGCAGACCCTGGACACCCGGCCATTGCCCGGTGGCATTTACGATGTGGAAGTGCGCCTGATCGAAGATGGCCAGATCACCTCGACTACCCAGGAGCTGGTGTACAAGCCCAGCAACTGGCGCAACCTCGACGAGCGTTGGCGCTACAACCTGTTCGCCGGTCAGGAAAGCAAACTGCTCAGCAACTGGGATCAGCAGGCCAGTGGCGATGCGACCTTCGGCGCCTCTGCGAACTACTTGCTGCACCCTCGGGTGGTGCTGGGACTGTCCGCGCGCCAGGAGCGTGAGAAGCTGCAATTGGGCAGCTCCGTCGACTGGTCTCTGGCCAACAGCACCAGCGTGTATGCCAACGTTTATCAAACCCAGGACCATGGCACCGGCCTGGATCTGCAGGGCCTGTACAACTATGGCGCCGGCAGCCTGGTGATCAGCCACAACCGTAGCTGGCTCGATACCACCGACACTTTCGACACGTTGCCCGACGGCACTCGCGTGCGCCAACGCAATGTATTCACCGGCGAGACCAGCAACTCATCCCTGGCGCTGAACCACCGGATCAGCCGCAAGAACTCGTTCAACGCGCGGGTTTCCCACAGCGAAGGCAACGTTGAAGGTATGGGCGTAGACCTGGGCTGGACGCAGCGCACCGAGTTGTTTGGCAGCGACGCCAACTGGCGGCTGTCGTTGTTCGATCGCCCGGGTAGTTTCAGCAGCGGCGATGCGCGCAATCGCGGGGTCGACCTGAGCCTCAACATGGCCCTCGGCGGCAAGGGCCAACAGGTATCCGGCAGTATCGGCTCGCGCACCGCCCGCGATGGCAGCCGCGACACCAACGCTTCGCTTGGCTATCGCAAAGACTGGCAAGACCACGTCTTGCAGAGTGTCTCGGTGACAGCATTGACCGACACCTACGGCATGGGCCTGTCGAGCCTGGCTAACTTTCGCACCGATGCGGTCAACGGCGATGGCTTTGTCCAGCGCTCGTCCTTCAACGGCAATTTCACTGGCGGCCTGAACCTCGACAGCACCCTGGTGGTGGGTGCCCAGCACATGGCGTTGACCAGCCAGCATCAAGGACGCGGCGCCGGGATGATCGTCGATGTCGAGTCCGACATCGACGGCATTGTCTTGCGCGCCGATGACCTGAGCGGCGGCAGCTCGGTGTTGCACCCGGGACGCAATTTCATACCGCTGACGGCCTACAGAAACAGCTCGGTGAGTTTCGACTTCGAAGGCAATCACGTTCCGGCGGCAAACATCGCACCGGCGCGCACCCGTTATCACCTGAACAAGGGCGGCGTGGAATACCGCCAGATCAGGGTGATGAAAACCCTGACCGTGCTCGGGCGACTGCTCGATCCACAGGGCCTGCCACTCAAGGGCCATCACGTGATCAACCACGCCAGTCGCGGCGTGAGTGAAGTCGACGGCTTCTTCTCCATGGAAATGAACGCCGGCTCACCGACGCTGGAAGTGCGGCATGCCGAGCGCTTGCTGTGTCAGTTCCGACTCGATGTCGACAAGCATCGCCTGGAGAACAACGTGTTGATGATCGGCGATCTGCGGTGCAGCCCGGACACCCTGGCCGAGGCCAACTTCAACCCGCAGAAGGCCGGGTGAATGACTCGGGTTCTGATCTATCGGAGAGTGCAACCATGAATCTTGCGAGTGTTATGGTCAGGATGCTGTCGCGTGGCCGCTGGTTGGGGTTGCTGATGGCGGTGGTGACGCCGTCCGCGCAGGCAGTGACCCAGGAAATCCGGGCGTTGTTCACCCCCGATTCGGCCAATCCACAACGTAACCAGTTCATCAACAAAACGCCGGTCAGTGGTTACTGCGCGGAAAACGTCAGCCAATGCGAGCAGAATAAAGTATTCAGCATTCGGCTTCCCCTGACCTTCCATTCCAATGGAGCAATGCAGCCGAATGGGCTTCCACGCAATAGCGCAATGTTCAGTGTGCCGGCGCAATGGCGTGCCTTGACGGTGAGGAATGAGGCCACAGAGGAAACGGAAACCGTCGAGGTACGCATTGCAGGTTTCGGCTCCCAGTACTTGCTCAGCGATACAGCCAGCAATCTGACAGGAGCTTCGCCTGCCATTGAGGGGCATCGGGCCCTGTGGGGCGGACCCTCCGGGGGCTGGGTCAACGCAGCGCCTCCCTGTCAATACAGCGGTGTCGGTGTGTATGGCGATAGCTTTTACAAGTTTTTCTGGAAAACCCCGGTTGAAGGGGTCTGTGTAAAAACCGCCAGTTTTCCGATACCGGCAATGTCCTATCAATACCTGGATTTTTCCTATGAACTTCGCACGCCAAATCCCTTGGACATGTCTTCCGGTTTATACACTGGAGATCTGAGCTATCGCATCGGCCCCGGCGGCGACTTCGACATGGGCGACGTCATGTTGCCAACTGATCCGGACTTGACCCTGAGTTTCGTGCTGGATGTTCAGCACACCCTGAAAGTAGACATCCCACCTGGCGGCGATAGAGTCCAACTGGCCCCGGCCGGTGGCTGGCAAAGCTGGCTGCAGGCCGGGCGGCGGCCGGTGAGGTTGTTCCGTGACCAGACCTTCAACATCTCGGCTTCCTCGCGTTTCAAGATGCAGCTGGAGTGCGAGATCAGTGCATTTCCCTATGACTGCATGCTCGATGACCGGGTTTCGAAACGGTCGGTCGAGCTGCGGGTCAGTGTCAGCCTGCCCAATGGTTTGACCGATATGGCCGGCAAACCGGTCAAGCAGCTTCGATTGCGCCCTGGCGCTGCGAATGCCCAGCATTTTCAACCCGGTTTTTATGTGGATCGAGCGCCGGGCACCCTGCATTTCGAGGTCCCCCAGCATCAGATGGAATTCATGATGCGCCCCGGCGTGGCCTCCACTTACAGAGGCAGTGTCACGGTGATCTGGGATTCGGAAGTCTGATGGGCAAATTAGCGATGGCGCGTGCCTGTGTTGTGTTCAATGTCATGAGGTTCAAGGTATGAAGCGTCTGTGGGCAACACTGATTCTGAGCGGGTTTTCCTTCGGCCTTCAGGCCGGGCCGCAGATCAACGTCGGTACGGTTTACGACTATCTGGATGGCGACAAGAGCACCTATCTCAAACGTGTGTTCAACAGTGGCGATGCCACTGCCTTCGTCAAGGTCAACATCCTGGAAATCATCTACGAGGCCGATGGCACCTCGCGTGAAGTACCGGTCAAGACCCAGGCGGATGCCAGCGGTCGTGATGGTCTGATGGCCAGCCCGGCGCGATTGATCGTGCCGGCCAACGGCATGCAGGGCACGCGCTTGCTGCTCATGGGCAATCGCGACAAGGAGCGTTACTTCCGGGTGCGCTTCGTGCCCGTGGTGCCGGAAAAGGAAGACGAGTTTGCCGTCTCTGGCGATGAGCGCGAGGAGTACAAGAAGAACCTTTCGGCCGGCGTCAACGTCATGACCGGCTTCGGCACGGTGTTCTTCGTGCGCCCGAGCGACAGTCGTTTCGACACCGCGATAGAGGACGGATCCGAGCACTACCGCGTGCGCAACAACGGCAACACGGTGGTGGTGATCGATGAGTTTCGCAACTGCTCGCTGAAAAACGAAACCGAGTGCGAGCCGACCACCAAGCATCACATCCTCGCCGGGAAGAGCTTCGAGTTCGAGAAGAAACCCGGCCGCGAATACCGCTTCAATCTGGTCGAGGGCAGTGAGAAAAAAACGCTGCGCATCGCCAGCAAGCAATGACCGACAGGTAGCCGACATGAGCAGGAAAACTTCCAACACCTGGTGCGCTGGCATGCTGATGCTGGCTAGCGCGTCGACGTTCGCCGCCCGGGAAGAACACACCTTCGAAGTGTCCGTGGATATTCCGGTACTGGGCTTCTACGTGATCCCGTCTGAAACGAACTGGATACACCTCGAACAGCAGTTGTCGTGGAATCCCGTCACCTCGACGCTGGGCGGTTTGCGCAAAAACTTCGACGTCAAACACGACACCAGCGCAATCGAGGCTCGGCTGGAAAGCGAGCCGTACTTATCCAATGGCCGGGACGACCAGAACATTTACTTGCGCGTGCTCTTCAACGGCCAGGAGTTGAGCCACGACCCGCAACCCCGGCAAGTGGTGACCGCAGAACAGGCGCGCGCCGGTGGGCGTTTCGCGCTGGACATCCAGCCGAAAGTCCCCGCTGGCGGCTACAAGACCGGTCACTATTACGGCAACGTCCATCTGGTTTTCAATGCCGCAGCGCCCTGAAACCACCCTGTCTGAACAAACCTTCAAAGAGCACGATCATGAATCTCAAGACTTCGCTCCAGGGATGGCTACGCGGTGGCCGCTCATTGGCACTGCTGGTTTTCGTCACGCCCTCGGCAGCGGCGGTAAACCAGGAAATCAGGGCGCTGTTCATCCCTGACTCGGCCTATCCACAGCGCAATACGTTTACCAACATGACCCCGGTCAGTGGCTATTGCGAGCACTATCCCGGCGAATGTCGGAACAACAACATCTTCAGCATTCGCCTGCCCATTCGATTCGAGTCGGTCAGGGCCATGCGACCCAGTGCCGATGCGCGAGACAGTGCGATGTTCAAACTGCCGACCCAATGGCGCAGGTTGACTGTGACCAATCCGGACACCAATCAGTCGGCAGAGGTTGAAGTACGGGTTGCCGGCTTCGGTTCCACCCATGTACTGAGTGACACCTCGATGAATCTGACCGGGGCGCCGACTGCACGAGAAGGGCATGACCTTTTGTGGGTTGGCAGTGGCTGGGTTTTTCCTCCATCGCCATGCCAATACAGCGGGATGGCGTTGTATGGCAATACCACCTACAGCTTTTTCTGGAAAACCCCGGTCGAAGGCGCCTGTGTCAAGTTTGCCGCTTTTCCGATCCCGGCAATGTCCTACAACTATCTGGACTTTGCCTACGAACTACGTACGCCCAATCCGATGGAGATGTCCTCGGGCCTTTATACCGGCCGTTTGAGTTATAGCGTCGGCCAAGGTGGTGACTTCGACATGGGCGATGTCATGGTGCCCAACGACAATCAGCTGACCCTGGATTTCGTGCTCGATGTTCAGCACATGCTCAAAATCGATATTCCGCCTGGTGGCGAAAAAGTCCGGCTGGTTCCCGACGGTGGTTGGCAAAACTGGCTGCAGGCGGGGCGCAGACCGGTGCGGCTGTTTCGTGACCAGATGTTCCATATTTCAGCGTCGTCGCGGTTCAAAGTCGAGCTGGACTGTGTGATCGAGGGCTTCGATTGCACGATCAAGGACACGGTGACCAATCGGGTGGTCAAATTGAAAACTTTCCTCAGCCTGCCTCCGGGAATGACCAGCACTTCCGGGAATCCAGTCAGGAAAGAGTTGTTGCGGGCCGGGCCGTCATACGCCAAACATTTCAAGACTGGACACTATGTGCACCGAGGTCCCGGCGTATTGCACTTCGAAATCGCATCCCACGAGATGGCGCAGATGCTGCAACCTGGTGTCGCCAGCCGCTATGTCGGAAACGTCACGGTCATCTGGGATTCCGACGTTTGAAAGGCAGTGAACCTGACGGCAGAAACGACTGTCAGGTTCACCGCCTGACCTTACTGTCCGGCCCTGCGCAATGCAGCGCGGGTCAACTGTCTCGACAGTTCCTTTTCATCGTCACCCAGGTCGACCAGCAGCCGATCAAACGTCTCGTCGCTGATCGGTTGATCTGCGAAGACCACGGTGTCCGGCACCGGCAGATCGTTCTTGAGCGACCTGAGACGCTCGCGCAGGGCAGGCCGATCGGCTTCAAGGGCCGAGAGCCATTCACGCTGAGTGGCGCGAAGGGTTTCAAGTTGCTCGTACTTGTTCAGGAAAAGCAGCTTGTTGCTTTCCATGCGAACCGGCCAGGTAGTGCGCAGGTAGTCTTCCCAGAAAGGCTGTTCGAGCATTCTGTTGACCAGGCCATCGCCTTCGCCCAGGGACAGCACCGTGTCATGGGCTTGATCGATCATGGCGTCGGTGACGCCGGACACGGGCCTGAACAACATGCCACGGGACTGCCAGGGCAGGTCCAGCCGATCCGCCAGGCCGGTCTGGTAAGCCAGGTAGACTTCGACATCGTCAGGGTTGCCGCCCCGGCTGTCGACATCGGCCCGGGCGATGTCATTGACTTGCTCCAGCCGCGCCGCGCCTTTGGCCAGGGTCACCAGTTTTTTCTCCAGCTCTGACGCATCGGTGGAATACGAATACGCCTCGGACGCCAGCACATTGATACCCATGTTGTTGAACAACTGAGCACCGGCATCGGCGCAATCGACCGGTGCGATCGCCATGGTGAACAGCTTTTCGCGTAACGCGGTGTCGATGAACACGGCATCGAGCATGCGCCACACCCGTTGCAGCAATTGTTCCTTGGCCACGCCACCGGCACGGAAGTCGGCACTGTTCTGGGTATCGAGCAGTGCCTTCATGAATTGCTGGCCCTGGGGTTCGTTTGCCAGCTCCGACCAGATGTTCGCCCGCTCGACGCCCCAACCGGGTACCTCGTTCCAGCGTTCCAGGGAGGTTACCGAATTGACCACCAACTCTTGCCGGGTGTTCGAAGGCAACACAGGTTCCGGTGGCAATGCCAATGAGCGTCGGTATTCCTGATAGCGCAGTTGATTCAATTGCGAAAGATTGCCGACGTCCAGCCGGGTTCGTGCGACCACCCAGGCTTGGGGCGAGCCGGCAACCACTTCGGGAATCTGGTCGATCGGGTTGTCACGCAGGTCCAGTACAAAGCCGCGAGGCCTGGGTTTGGCGAAAACGCCTTGTGGCCAGGCAGTGATCACAGTGTCTTTCAGCCCGAGCACTTTCAGGCGCGGCATGCGCCCGATGTCGATCAGCCTGCCCAACGGGTTCTCGTCGAGTCTGAGGATTTCCAGATACGTCAGGCGCTTGAGCCGTTCAACGGCAGGGGCGTCGAGCACGATCTCGTTTTCACTCAGGCGCAGGCGTTCGAGCCGTGGCATGGAGCCGATGTTCTCTGGCAGAGCCGTCAGCTCGCAGCTCCTGGCGCTGAGTTCGCGTAGATGAGGGAAGTCTTTCAACAGGCCGTTGGGCTGACCCGAAAAACGCGTGTTATCGAGTTTCAACACAGTGATCCGGTCGAGAAACTTCTTCAGTTCGGGACGTTGTGACCACCAGGTATCCAGATTTCCAGGCAATAGCTCACTGGACAGGTCGAGGGCATAACTGTCCGGATCGGTTCGGTTGCCCAGCCCGCTGTTTTTCCGTTCGAAGCAGTCGATCAGACGCTCGGCAATGCGCTTGCCGCCACCATGCAAAAAGCTTTCGGGGGCCGGTCCCCAGGCTTCGGGCTGTTGGTATTCCCAGCGATTGAGGATCACGCGCAATTCATCAAGATCATTCTCATGCTGTTCGATGGCTTGCAGCGGCTGGCCTTTTTCGATCAGGGCGTTGGCAAATGCATCGACTTCGCTATCGCTGAAATGCGGGTGCAGGTCTTGAATACGCTCATGCAGGGTAACGCCGCCCCTACTCTGGGCGCCGCCGCGCAACAGTAGCTGGGTCTCGTACTGGGCAACCGGCCGAATTGGCGGTTGCGCCAGAATCGTGCGGCGTTCGCTGGGCGGTTCGATCTTGACGGTAAGCCATTGCCGGAATTTTTCGCTGTCGCCCGGTTTGTAGCCCAAGGCTTTTTGCCCGTCTTTCCCCAAGGCGTGCAGGAGTGCTTCAAAAAAGCTGTCGGCTTCATGGATCGCTTGATCCGCGCTGTCGCGCACCCGGTATTTACCCGTTTCGTCGCGAATCATGATGCGCACTTGCGAGGCATTGTCGGGCCCGGCGCTGCACCGGAGTTCACCACCGAAAGTGTCTTGGCGGATTTCCAGGCGCAAGTCGCCGAAGGTGTCGGTGTTGATGCGCAAAGTGCCTAGCACCAGGCGCTCGGTGTCGGGAGTGATAGAGGCGCTCGGGTACAACCCCTGGGCCGCTCGCACCGTTTGCGTTTCGAACTGAAGTTCCCGCGCCTGGGTCCTCAGGCGCAGGGGCAGGCGGCTTTCTTGCGTTATCCGCTGACGTTCCGCAGCGCTGGCGCGGGCATGGATTTGTGCCGCAACGGTGGCCGGTAGCTCGGGGAAATCGCCGAACAGGGGCGCGATCTCAGGGGATAACGGAGCGGGTGCAATGGCCGGTGAAGCCAGGCGTTGCAGGGTATCGGTCAACAGCGGTGGCGGTGGTGCGCTTTCCATGTGCACCCTGCGCAGCACGCCTTCATCGGTGCCGCTGATCTGACGAATCTGCTCCAGTTGTTCATCGTTGAAACCATCGGTGCTGTGACCCAGACGACGCATCAATGTCGAGCCTTCCCACTCGCGCGGGTTTTCCGTTTCGCTGATCCAGGCGCCGTGACCGTTGTGGCGCAGGCTCGGCGCATAGGCATCGGGTCGTTGCGGATGTTTGATTCGATGCTGACCGGTGACCGGGTCTTGCGCCACTTCGAAGTGCTGATCGTCCAGGCGCACGAGGCGGCGGCCTTGATGCTGGTAAATGCCCGATGCATCGGGCCTGGTATCGGCTGGCAATGCCGGACCCGGTCGCTCATAGGGCGCGAGGTCGGGGTTCCACAAACGGGTCTGGCCATTGGCCAATTGCACCGGTTTGAGCCCCTCGAAAAACGGCGAGAGTTTTGTCCGTGCGGCATTACCCAGTGCCCCTCCCGCCGCGAACGCGCCCAACTGGACGATGCTTTCCAGTACCCCGAGGGTTTGTTCACCAGCCTCGGCCAAACGACCTTCGGCCAGATCGACGATGCCCTCGACCACTTCATCGGTCAGTTGATAAGCGGTGTACGCCAGCATCAATTCGCCAAGACCCGGGACAAACGGCGTAGTCACCAGCAGGGCGGCATTGAGGATGTCCGAGAGCATTTTTTCCAGGTTGTCCCACCACGCCCAGCGCGCCATGCGGTCGGCGTATTCAGTGGAAATCGCGATTTCCCGGGCGTCGTTGAGGATTTTGTTGAGTTTCTGCCGGTAGAAGTAGTCCCAGAGGTTGCCGTTGAAACGGGTCTCACGATCGAGCGTCACGTTTAACAGACTGTATTGCAGATTCGGGTTATCCACAGAGGTTTCACGCCAGGAAGGCAAGTTGGAACCTTGGGGAGCCGGCTGCCATTTCACCTTGCTCAATCGGTCATTCAAACCGGCAAAAAAATGCCCGCGTTGTTGATGCTCCACGAACTGGCTGAAGAACTGCTGATAAGGGGGGGTATTGGTGCCGTCGCGTAATTGTCGAGTCAGTTCAGCCATGAACTCGAGCGACGACGGGTATTGCTTGAGTGGATGTTCCGGGTCATGCGGGACATACACCAGCACGGGGACAGGACGGCTGGCGGTCGATACATCAGGGGTAATCATGACAATGCCGGTCATTCGCGTGTCCATCATCGCCAGGTTGTAGTAGCCAACGGCCTGGCCATTCCAGCGAAGATTGGCACGCTCGACGAGCAAGCCTTGCACCAGATCAAACGCGTCCTGATCGATGTCGTTGTTCATCAGGGCCATGTGTGCCGCGACATTGAGCGCACTTTTCTGGCTGAGAATGACCTTGTGGCGCAAGACGCTATTGGCAACAGGATTGGTCGACAGTAAAAAATCGTTGAGGTGCTGTTGATATTTGGCGCCGATATTCAGTTCGCGACACAACGACTTGAACTGGTCGATGCTGATTTTGTGCTTCAGTGGCTTTACCGCGAAGTGCCCCTGGGTGTTCGGTCGGGTGATGAACTCGGAGTCCGGGGAAAAAGTCTCGTCACTGGAAAAGTTATGCAGGGCAGCGTCCAGCAGCGAAACGGTTCGGCTGGTGGTTCCGCCTGAAAAATCATGCACCCACCAGGCTGTTTTCGTCGGCGCATACAGCCGCAGCCAGGTCTGCTCGACGTCGTCCACGACACCGAAGCGATCTTTCAGCGCCTGTTGCAGCACAGGTTTGGCGAAGGCATAGACGTCCTGCAGATTGCTCAGTGTATGGTCGACATCGTTCTGCGCGACCCAGTGGAGCTTGACGCCATTTTTCAGATTTCGGTGCGCCGTTGGCGAAGCCTGTTTGTACCAGTCGGGAAGTGTCACCTCGACATCTTTAAGCTCACTGACGCGAGCAACTGACGCCTTGCGCAACCATTCGGGTATGGCTTTGCTGACCAGGTCGTAATGGATGCTTTTATCGGCAGGGGCGCTGACAGGCGGGCTCGCCTGGTGAATCGTGCTCAGTGAATTGGGCATTGCTTGATCGTCCGTTGATCAGGAGTGGAGCGATCAGGATAGGTACGCGGATAGGGCGAAAAAAGCGCAAAAATACGTTGGGAAAAACCTCGCGAAGGCTTCAACTCTTTCGAAATTGAAGACGGAAAAACAACTATGTACCGCCATGCTTGCGTCTAGCGTGCGACGGTTGTCTCGGTTTTTAGGCACTGTGTGTGGGTGCCTGGTTGCAAATATGGCGTCAGGATCGGCGCCATGCCCTTGAGCACCTGCACCGGCAACGCCGAGGTGAAGGTGAAGCTTTCTGCCGAGCGGCCTGGCACGAAGGCGGTCAGGGTGCCGAAGTGGTGATCGCCGATATAGAACACGAAGGTCGCCGTGCGGTTGAGCGATTTGGAGCTCAGAATCCGCCCGCCGGAGCCGATGGCTTCGATGCGGTTGTCGCCGGTGCCGGTCTTGCCGCCCATGGCCAGTGGCGTGCCGTCGGCCAGTTTGAAACTGCCGGCCACGCGTTTGGCTGTACCAGCGTCCACCACTTGCGAGAGGGCTTCGCGCATGGCCGTGGCGACCTCGGACGGCATCACCCGTTTGCCGACGTCCGGATTGTTGATCAGTTGGGTTTCATAGGGCGTGCCCGCGGCAAAATGCAGGCTGTCGATGCGCAGGGTCGGCATGCGCACGCCGTCGTTGAGGATGGTGCCGATCAATTCGGCCAGCGCTGCGGGACGGTCGCCGGAGCTGCCGATGGCGGTGGCGAGCGACGGTACCAGGTGGTCGAACGGATAGCCGACTTTCTGCCAGCGTTGGTGGATGTCGAGGAACGCTTCGATCTCCAGCATGGTGCGGATGCGACTGTCGCGGGCGCCCTTGTGCCGGCTTTTGAACAGCCAGCTGTAGACCTCCTGGCGTTCGAACTGGCTGGCTTTGACGATGTCGCCCCACTTGGCGTCGGGGTGGTTGAGCAGGTAGCCCATCAGCCACAGGTCCAGGGGGTGAACCTTGGCGATGAAGCCCTGGTCCGGCAAGTCGTAGGAGCCGGGGCCGTAGGCCTCGTAGAGCCGCGAAAGACGCTCGTCAGTGAGCTTTTCCGTGAGCTTGGCACCTGTGAGGTGCGAGCGCACGAAGGCGTTGAAGCTTTCCTGACTGGCGTGCGGCAGCAGGTAGCGGTGTACGGCGGCCATGCGGATCGGGGTCGGGCGCATGCTATCGAGGAAGGTCTCGAGCCGGTCCTGGGTGTCCTTGTTCTTGTACTTCTTCCAGAACTTGAGCAGGAACGAAGTGCCCTCGCGGTCGGCGAACTCGGCCAGGTATTCCTGGCGCCGCGGGTCGCGGTCGTCCTTGAGCAGTTCAGCACTGCTGTTCGCACCGGAGTAGGTGGTGTAGCGCACCAGGTCACGCATCAAGCGGATGAACGGCAGGTTGATCGACTCACGCAAGGCGTCGCGCAAGGTCGGTATCCGGCCGTTGTCTTCCTTGCGGAAGTTGTGGAACACATGCAGGCCGCCACCGGTGAAAAATGCTTCGCCGGGGCTGGCGGAATATTTGCGGTCCAGGGCAGCTCCGAGCATTTTCTGCAGGTCGCGGTCCTTGTTCTCGATCAGGTAATCAACCGCCCAGCGACTCAGGCGGTCCTGATCCGGCACGTCGACTTTCTTCAGTTCCGGGACGTCCATGCCGGCGTATTTGTCGTGCAGCTCCGAGATGATTTGCAGGTAGGTGGTGAGCACGCGCATTTTTGCGGTGGAACCCAGTTCCAGTTTGCTGCCTTCGTTGATGTCGAACGGCTGGTCGGTGCTGTCGGTCTGCACCCGCACCCGCGAGCCGTCCGGGGTCAGTTCGAACAGGGTGAAGCTGTAGCGCACCTGGGTGGTGCTGGTGGGGGTCAACAAGCGTTCGCCCATCAGGCCGATTTCCGCTGCATAGGCCGGGTCGGCGAGTTTTTTCAGGTACGCGGTGGCCTGGGTTTGCAATTCCCCTTGCAGGGTGCTGGTGGCCGACAGGTCAAGGCGGTCGAGGTCGTACAGCGGACGATTGAGCAAACCTGCCAGGCGGCTGCGGGCTACGCTGATACCTTTGTTGGTTTCGATCGGTTGAATGGTCGGCTGGGTCGCCCAGTCGCGGTACGTCACCTTGCTGGCCAGTGCCGCGGCGGCGAACTGCGCATCGATCACATTGTTCTGGGCCAGCAAACGAATGTGACTGTCGGTGAGGTCGGCCAACTCATCGCGGCCCTTGGTCAGGTAATGCGACGGCCGGCGCTGGGCAATCATCAGCGACAGCATTTCGCGCAGGGCCAGGCCTTTGTCCGCCATGGTTTTTGGATCCGTCGCGGTGCTGGACAGAGCTTCGTTGGCCAGTTTGAAGTCAGAGCCGTACCACACGCGCAACCCTTCAGCCATGCCATGCACTTCACCGTGGCCCGGTACGGCCGACAGCGGCACGCTGTTGAGGTAGTCGCGCACCACATTCTGCCGGGCTTCGAGGGTTTGCGGCCCGGCCTGATAGGCGCGTACGGTGGCGGAAATCATCTGGCGAATTTTTTCCGCACCATTGACCGTCAGACCATCAGGGGAATGTCGGTACTTCTCCAGTTGCGTGGCCAGGGTACTGCCACCGGCGGATTGGCCGGGCACGTGCAACAACTTGGCCAGCTGGGACCACGCCGCCATGCCGAACCGCGGCCAGTCCACTGCGGGGTTGGCCAGAGGTTGCCTGGTGTCGAGCAGGAAGCGGTTCTCGATGAACAGCAGGCTGTTGACCACCACCGGCGGGATCGAGGCAAAGGATGAATAAAGCTGCTGCGGATATTTGTACTGGTACAGCGGCGCTGCGCGGCAATCGGTGATCGACAGCCCGGCCTGGATCTTCTCGGCATACGGTATGAACAAGCCCTTGTCGCTGTACTTCAACAGCGCCGGAGAAAAGCGGGTTTGCGCCTCAACGACGAAATCGCGCTTGATCAGGCGCGGCAGGAATTCATCCAGCGAGCTGTAGCCCAGGCGCCGATCGAACGGACCGTCGCCCGGATAGCGAATCGCATCGCTGGGGCCGGGTTTGAGCTCATAGCTCAGGGACGCGGCGTATTTGCTGACTTCCCGGGCCTGGAACTTCGAGGTGCGCATCTCCCTCATGGCGGCCAGCCCCACGACAATCGCGATAATCAACAGCAATAGCCAGAAAGCTCCCCAGCCGTGCCTGGAGCGACGGGGTTTTTCAGGTAGCGGCGCTTCATCCACACCTTCAGTCGGGACCACGGTTTTACTCGAATCGGTTTGCCACAAAGCGCCCATAGTCGACTGATCCATTCACGCAGATTTATCGGACTTGTCTGAAGCTTAGACGGTGGTTGGCAATGGTGAAAAAATTGTGAAGGGCAAAATGTCGGGTTATTGCCGTTTCCTGTGGCGAGGGAGCTTGTCGTATCGCCGCACCGTCCCGTTGGGCTGCGAAGCAGCCCCAAACTATGTAAAACCGGGCGCAAGGCGGATTTACGACTGCTGCGCAGCCGAACGCCGCCTTCGGCAGCTGCTACAAGGGAGGCGTAGCGTCTGGGTTCGCCTGATTGATCGGCATTAGGCCATTGTCACAACGCAATCTGTAGCAGCTGGCGCAGCCTGCGTCCGGCTGCGCAGCAGTCGTAAAATCAGCGTTCGCGGTCCGTCAGAGAGATCGTGCAAGGCGGATTTACGACTGCTGCGCAGCCGAACGCCGCCTTCGGCAGCTGCTACGAGGGAGGCGTAGCGTCTGGGTTCGCCTGATTGATCGGCATTAGGCCATTGCCACAACGCAATCTGTAGCAGCTGGCGCAGCCTGCGTCCGGCTGCGCAGCAGTCGTAAAATCAGCGTTCGCGGTCCGTCAGAGAGATCGTGCAAGGCGGATTTACGACTGCTGCGCAGCCGAACGCCGCCTTCGGCAGCTGCTACGAGGAAGGCGTAGCGTCCGGGTTGTTTGAAATGCCTGATTTAGACATGTCGAAGGGGTAAATACGGCTTTGGCAGGGGCATGACGATGCACCATTGTTGTGCAATACTCGGCGCCGCTTTTCCCACTGATTTTGCAGGTTTTTCCTACAAGACAGCTCTGCTCACGAAGCAGAGCCGGTTCGGGAAGCGATGGCTTATCGGTCAGCGCTTCGCCACTCGGTGGTCATATCCAATAACAAGACGAGGATGTCCCCCATGCCCACAGGCAATCACCTGCCCCAAGGCGAGACCGCTCAGGGCGGTCCGCTTAAACGTGAACTCGGCGAGCGGCATATTCGCCTGATGGCACTCGGCGCCTGTATCGGCGTCGGCCTGTTCCTGGGTTCGGCCAAGGCCATCGAAATGGCCGGCCCGGCCATCATGCTGTCCTACATCATCGGCGGTCTGGCGATCCTTGTGATCATGCGCGCTCTCGGCGAGATGGCTGTGCACAACCCGGTCGCCGGCTCGTTCAGCCGTTATGCCCAGGACTATCTTGGCCCGTTGGCGGGCTTTCTGACCGGCTGGAACTACTGGTTCCTGTGGCTGGTGACCTGCGTCGCGGAAATCACTGCCGTGGCGGTCTACATGGGCATCTGGTTCCCCGACGTGCCGCGCTGGATCTGGGCGCTCGCTGCGCTGATCAGCATGGGCTCGATCAACCTGATTGCGGTCAAGGCCTTCGGTGAATTCGAGTTCTGGTTTGCCCTGATCAAGATCGTCACCATCATTGCGATGGTGTTCGGCGGCATCGGCATCATCGCCTTCGGCTTCGGCAACGACGGTGTGGCGCTGGGTATTTCCAATCTGTGGACCCACGGCGGCTTCATGCCCAACGGCGTGCAAGGCGTGTTGATGTCACTGCAAATGGTGATGTTCGCCTACCTCGGCGTGGAGATGATCGGCCTGACCGCCGGTGAGGCGAAGAACCCGCAAAAGACCATCCCGAATGCCATCGGCTCGGTGTTCTGGCGGATTCTGTTGTTTTACGTTGGCGCATTGTTCGTGATCCTGTCGATCTACCCATGGAACGAAATCGGCACGCAGGGCAGCCCGTTCGTGATGACCTTCGAGCGTCTGGGCATCAAGACCGCGGCGGGCATCATCAACTTCGTGGTGATCACCGCTGCGCTGTCGTCCTGCAATGGCGGCATCTTCAGCACCGGGCGCATGCTCTACAGCCTGGCGCAGAACGGCCAGGCCCCGGCGGGGTTCGCCAGGACGTCGAGCAACGGTGTGCCGCGCCGTGCGCTGCTGCTGTCGATTGGTGCGTTGCTGCTGGGTGTATTGCTCAACTACCTGGTACCGGAGAAGGTCTTTGTCTGGGTGACGGCGATTGCCACCTTCGGCGCGATCTGGACCTGGGCGATGATCCTGCTGGCCCAGCTGAAATTCCGCAAAGGCCTGAGCGCCAGCGAACAGGCCGGTCTGAAATACCGCATGTGGCTGTACCCGGTCAGTTCGTACCTGGCGCTGGCGTTCCTGGTGTTGGTGGTCGGCCTGATGGCGTACTTCCCGGACACCCGCGTGGCGCTGTATGTGGGGCCTGCGTTCCTGGTGCTGCTGACGGTGCTGTTCTACGTGTTCAAGCTGCAACCGACCAATGCTTCACAAGGCGCGGCGCGTTCGGCCTCTGTAGGAGCGAGCTAGCTCGCGATGGTCGATAACGATAACGCGTGTTTTCTGGCTAAACGCGGCGCTCTTGGGTCCATCGCGAGCGAGCTCGCTCCCACAAAAAACGCTGAAACCTGTAGGAGCGAGCTAGCTCGCGATGGTCGATAACGATAACGCGTGTTTCCTGGCTAAACGCGGCGCTCTTGGGTCCATCGCGAGCTCGCTCCCACAAAAAACGCTGAAACCTGTAGGAGCGAGCTAGCTCGCGATGGTCGATAACGATGACGCGTGTTCCCTGGCTAAACGCGGCGCTCTTGGGTCCATCGCGAGCGAGCTCGCTCCTACATATCAGGCGGGCACAGTTTTCAGTGATCGATTCAAACGCTTGTTGAACTCCAGCCACATCGCCAGCAACGCCATCAACCCGGCACCCACCAGCGCCGTGAAAATCTGCATGGCAAACGCATCGTCGGTCAACGCGTTGACCATGTCCGCCAATGGCGCCAGCAGCACGCCCAGACAGAAAATCTCCAGCGAGAATCGGCCCATGCGGCAGCATTGCTGCGCCAGCCAGGTTTGCGTCCATCCACTGTCGGGAATCAGTGTCGCCGTGACGTAGGCCAGTGCCAGGAAATGCAGCAGGCGTACAGGGGAAAGATCGGTCTTGCTGATGGGGTACAGGAAGTTTTGCACGCTCGCCGGGACCACGGCATCGTGAATGTCCGGCCAGCGCCACAGGACGGTCAACACACCCGCGGCCACTGCATACAGCGCCGCACTCACAAATAACGGCTGGCGTACCAGCGGACGAGATTCGGGCAAGCGCGGGCGCTGGCTATGGATCGCAGCAGCACCGCCGAGCACGAACAGCAGCTGCCAGGCAACCGGGTTGAAATACCACACGCCATCCTTGATGGCTGCCAGGTTCCAGCCAGCCAGCGGCACCATCAGGTACAGCGCCACCGACATCGCGACCACCACCCAGGCCTTGCGCACCAGCAGTGGCAGCACCAGGGGCAAGCCCGCCAATAGCACGATGTACAGCGGCAACGGGTCCATCAGGTTCGGTTTGAAGCGCAACAGCAACTCATCGATCAACGCTTGCTGCGGGTTGCTGATGAAGTGATGCATGCCCATTTCCTCCACCAGATCCCGTGTTTCCACGTGGCTATTGGCGAAGAACACAATGCCCATCAGCATCGCCAGCAGGAAGATATGCACCACGTAGAGCACCCACGCGCGGCGCAGGATTTTCACGCAGGCGATCAGAAAGCCTTCGCGCGCCAGGACTTTGCCGTACGCCAGCACGGCCGCAAAACCTGCCAGAAACACGAAAACCTCGGCCGCATCGCTGAAACCGAAGTTACGCAGGGTGATTTGCCCCAAAGGGTTATGGGGCACGTGATCCCAAAAGATGAAGATCAGGGCCAGACCACGAAAGAAGTCGATCCGGTGATCGCGCGCTAACGTCATGACAGCAGACTCGTAACAGCGGGTGAAAATGGGATTGGCCACGGGCGCAAAGGCCACGCGCCCAAGCGGCGGCGCGCAGGGTGGACTGATTCGCGGGCAATTGCAAAGTCGGGATATTACCGGATGTCTCGGGCGTTGCCCCGAGGCTCAACCGCTGGTCTGAAAGGTTCAAAAACCTGCGATTTCTGACAGTAGACAGGCTCAAATACAAATGAGCGCAACGTTCTAAAAAGCGGGAGTCTCCCATGAGACTGTTGTGGAAAGGGCTGTCCAGTTACACGGTGATCGGGGTCGCCAACACCCTGATTCACTGGCAGATCTTTTTCCTGCTGAGCGTTGCGGCCGGCCTCAGTCAGGCGGTCAGCAACCTGGTGGCCTTCTGCGTGGCTGCGTCGTTTTCCTTCTACATGAACGCGCAATTCACTTTCGCCGCCAGGTCCTCGGTCGGCGGTTATCTACTGTTTGTTTCGGGCATGGGGGCGTTGAGCCTGGGGGTCGGCCATCTTGGC
The DNA here is from genome assembly GCF_059492225.1 of Pseudomonas sp. Pseusp10. Taxonomy (NCBI): domain Bacteria; kingdom Pseudomonadati; phylum Pseudomonadota; class Gammaproteobacteria; order Pseudomonadales; family Pseudomonadaceae; genus Pseudomonas; species Pseudomonas sp. Pseusp10. Next base: position 1,808,905 of record NZ_CP168528.1, read on the forward strand.
GACGTCTGGCGATTGCACGGTTTGCTCACCGTGGCCCTGTTTTCGGCATTGAGTCTGGTACTCGGATTTTTGTATTCAAAATACGTGGTGTTTCGCAGGCGTGACACATGAAAGTCTCGTTGATTGTTCCGGTGTTCAATGAGGAGCAGGCGATTGACCTGTTCTACCAGGCTGTTCGCCAGGAGCCCTCGCTAAGCCCCTATCAGGTTGAAATCCTGTTCATCAATGACGGCAGCACCGATCACACTTTACTGCTGGCGGGCTCGATCGCTCGGCAGGACAGCGATGTGCTGCTGATTAATTTTTCGCGCAACTTCGGCAAGGAGCCTGCGCTGTTTGCCGGGCTGGAATATGCCACCGGTGATGCGGTCATTCCGATGGATGTGGACTTGCAAGACCCGGTCAGTGTCATTTCCCGGCTGATCAAGGAGTGGACCGATGGCGCTGACGTGGTGCTTGCCAAGCGTCGCAGCCGTTCGGCCGACGGTTATTTCAAACGCCATTTCGCGGCCATGTTCTACCACCTGCTCAATCGGATTGCCTCGACCCGCATCGAAGAAAATGTCGGTGACTTTCGCTTGATGGACAGGAAAGTCGTTGACGTCATCAAGAGCCTGCCGGAGCAGCAGCTGTTCATGAAGGGGGTGTTGTCATGGGCCGGATTCAATACGCGAGTCATTGAATACGATCGCGCGCCACGTGCCGCCGGCAAAAGTAAATTCAATATCTGGAAGCTATGGAACCTGGCACTTGAAGGCATCACCTCGTTCAGCACGGTGCCGTTGCGTGTTTGGTCCTACGTGGGCGGCATCATCTCGCTGGCGGCACTTGTGTATGCGGCCTACATGATTCTGGACAAAATTCTGTTCGGCAACGATGTCCCGGGGTATCCGTCCCTGATGACGGCGATTCTGTTTCTGGGCGGCGTTCAATTGATTGGCATCGGCATCCTCGGTGAATACATCGGGCGCATCTATATGGAGTCCAAGCATCGGCCCCGCTATGTCATCAAGGACATCATCAAAGGCAGTGACGAGCCAGCCGACAAACCCTCACTGAAGAGGATTGTATGAACACGATGGAGCGCCTGGCCGAGGATGTTCAGGTGCGTCAGTGGCGTCTGGTCGTCTACCCATCGATTGTGCTGGCGTTGCTCGCCCTGGCCCTGATCGTTCGATTTCACGGGATTTCAGTCCCGATCATCTGGTACGACGAAGGCTATAGCCTGATGCTGAGCGAGCGTTCGCCGGCATTGATCTGGTCTACCACGGCGGGAGACGTTCATCCGCCGTTGTATTACGTGATTCTTCATTACTGGACGATGCTGTTTGGCGCCAGTGTGGTGGCTGTGCGCGGCCTGAGCGCCGTGGCAGATGTGGGCACGGTGCTGCTCAGTATCAAACTGATGAGTCTGCTTGCCACGCGAAGAGCGGCCTGTATCGCCGCAGTATTGCTGGTGCTGCTGCCGATCACGGTTCGTTACAGCCAGGAAGTGCGCATGTACACGCTCGTCGGTTTCTGGCTGATGGGCGCCACGGTTGCGCTGGTCTGCTGGAGTCGGCAACCGCAACTCAAACGCTATCCCGTGATGTACGTGCTGCTGATGACAGCGGCGTTCTACACGCACTACTTTGCAGTGCTCTGTGTGCTGGTGCATTGGCTGTATTGGTCGGGGCTGGGCAGTGGCAAATCGGCATCGTTGCCTGTGCGCAAGTGGCTGCTGGCCAATCTCGCGATTGTCGTGCTGTATTCGCCCTGGTTGCCGCATCTGATTGACCAGACGTGGAAAATGAAAGGGCTCGAATGGATATCGCCGACCACGTGGGAGATGTTGCCGAGCTTTATCGCGCAATGTGCGGCGATGATTTCAACCACGGAGGGCGGGTTGTGGGGGACGCTGATTGTCTCGGCGGTGGTGATCGCCTGTTGTGTGATGGCGTTGCGGTATGGGCGCACCGATCGCCGCTCGACCGTGCTGGTCATCGGTTACTTCTTCGTACCGCTCATCACGGCGTTTTTCTTGTCATTGGCCGTTCCGATCTTCGTTCCCAGGTACCTGGTGTTTGCCGCGGCCGGTTTGCCTTTGTTCGTCGCCGTTGTGCTGGATCGGTTGGCTGAACGACGTCCTGTGATTGCACTCCTCTGCTTGAGCGTGTTTGTTGCAGGGGAAGTACATGGACTGCAGAAAGTGTATTCGCAGGAAGACGGGCTGAACGGAACCTTCATCCGTAAGATGGCCAGGCTGGATATGTTGGCAGATGGCATCAAGAGGGAGGCCGAGGCGGGCGACGAGTTGGTCATTGACGGCCTGTACTGGTATTTGCCGTTCCACTACTACAACACCACGGGTATCCAGCCGAGGCTTTACATCGCCCGATTGCCGACAGGCGCTTCGGACGGTCCCTTCAACTATGGTGGCTGGCTTCTTATCCCTCAGACGTTGGACTGGATTTTTTTCGACAATGTCGCAACAGTAAAACTCAGTTCCAAAAGAGTCTGGTGGGTGACCGGCAGGCCCCGGCCGGAAAAGGTCGTGACATTTCCCAAGGGGTGGAAACAGACGCAGACCCTCAAGGGAGAGGAAGTCGAGGCGCGCCTGTTTATACTCGGCGGCGAGCGCTGAAGTCGTCCCGAACTTTCCGCGCTGGAGCCAACGTCAGGCCGCTGCCACTTCATTGGGCTCAAAACTGTCCGCCCGCGCCATCTGCCACATCCGCGAGTAGAACTCGCCATTCACTTCACCGGTCAGCAGCTCGCCGGGTTTGAGGAATACATGTAACTGCGAGAACAGCTTGATCTCGGTCGCCGACATGCGTCGCACCAGGTGCTTGGCGGATAACTGCGACGGATGCTCGAGGCCGGCGGCGGCGAGCATTTCCGCCAAAGCCTTGAGCGTGCTGCGATGGAAATTGAATACGCGCTGGGCCTTGTCCGGCACCACCAGCGCGCGCTGGCGCAGGGTGTCCTGGGTGGCGACGCCGGTCGGACACTTGTTGGTGTGGCAGCTCTGCGACTGGATGCAACCGATGGCGAACATGAAGCCGCGCGCCGAGTTGGCCCAGTCGGCGCCGATGGCCAGCACGCTGGCGATGTCGAAGGCGCTGACGATCTTGCCGCTGGCGCCGAGTTTGATCTTGTCCCGCAGGTTCAGGCCCACCAGGGTGTTGTGCACGAACAACAGGCCCTCGCGCATCGGCACGCCGATGTGGTCGGTGAACTCCACAGGTGCCGCGCCGGTGCCACCCTCCTTGCCATCCACCACGATGAAGTCCGGGAGGATGCCAGTCTCGAGCATGGCCTTGGCAATGCCCATGAACTCCCACGGATGGCCGAGGCAGAACTTGAACCCCACCGGTTTGCCACCGGACAGTTCACGCAGTTGTGCGATGAAATGCATCATTTCGATGGGCGTGGAAAACGCGCTGTGGCGAGACGGTGACACGCAGTCTTCGCCCATCAGGATGCCGCGGGTTTCGGCGATCTCTTTGGTGACCTTGTGTTTGGGCAGGATCCCGCCGTGGCCGGGCTTGGCGCCCTGGCTCATCTTGATTTCGATCATCCGCACCTGCGGCGTTTGCGCTTGCGCCGCGAAGCGCTCCGGGTCGAAGCGACCGTCGCTGGTGCGGCAACCGAAATAGCCGCTACCCAGTTCCCAGGTCAGGTCGCCACCATGTTCCCGGTGATAGGGGCTGATGCTGCCTTCGCCGGTGTCATGGGCGAAATTGCCGAGTTTGGCGCCCTGGTTCAAGGCGCGGATGGCGTTGGCGCTGAGCGAACCGAAGCTCATGGCTGAAATGTTGAACACCGACGCCGAATACGGCTGGGTGCACTGCGGGCCGCCGACCGTGACGCGGAAACTGCTCGGGTCGCTCAACGGCGCCGGGCGCATGGAATGGCCGATGAATTCGAAGCCCGACTGATACACGTCGATCAGCGTGCCGAAGGGTTTGTCGGCGGTTTCATTCTTGGCCCGGGAATAGACCAGCGAACGCTGGGCCCGGGAGAAGGGCAGGGCGTCGCTGTCGGATTCGAGCAGGTACTGGCGGATTTCCGGGCGGATGCCTTCGACCAGATAGCGGATATTGCCGAGGATCGGGTAATTACGGCGCACCGCGTGGGGAACTTGCAGCAGATCAAACAGGCCGACCAGACTGAGGACACCGGTAACGGCGGTGATCGGCCAGAGCCAGTCATAGTCAAGAAATGGCAGGCTGGCGAGGGTGAAAATCACGCAGACGGCAAAGAAGGCGTAGCGGCTCAGGAGTGACAGGCTCATACGGTTTCCTTGGGTTCGGACTCAATAAATTTGGCTAAACACAAAACACTGTGGGAGCGGGCTTGCTCGCGAAGACGGTTCCACATTCAGCATTTATGTTGACTGACACACCGCTATCGCGAGCAAGCTCGCTCCCACATAAGAGCAAAGCGCTCCACAGGACGTTCAGGCATTTTGTGCCTGGAGAAAAATCGAAAACAGCTCGGACTGGGACTTGATCCCCAGCTTGCTGTACATGTGTTTCTTATGGACTTTCACGGTTTCGACCGAGATTTCCAGCTTACGGGCGATTTCTTTACTGGAGCAACCGCTGAGCATCAAACGCCCGACATCCAGTTCCCGGGCGGTCAACTGCGCGCCCTTGAGTTGCTGCACCGAAGCTTCCAGCTGTACCCGCCAATCGGCCTGCGGTGGTGCGGGGGCCAGGGCCACGACTTCGTTGATCTCATAGGGTAGACGCTGGCGCAACAAACCGAGCACCCACGGCTGGATCAACGACAACAAGGCGATCTGCTGGCTGCTGAAGCGCTGCGTACTGCCCAGTGACAGGCACAGTGTGCGGTCACCTTCGAGCTGACAATTGAACTGGATTTCGTCGGCCACCACATTCAGACGAAAGTAGCGCTGGTAATACTCGGTCAGCTCGAAGTGTTCCGGGGCGACTTCCGACAGGCGATACAGTCCGGTGCGCGACTGCTCGCGGCAGGCGATGTAGAACGGGTCGAGCAGATACAGGCCGCGCAGGTAATCCTGGAACAACTGGTCGGGGCTGCCGTCCTCGCCGGGGCATTCGGCGAACACCTGCGGGCGCTGATCGGCGCTGAAAAGCAGGGCTACCCAGCTGTCGAAGGACACGTACTGATCCAGCAAACGCACCAGCTGGGTCCAGAAATTGGGCTTGTCCAGGGCGTCGATCAGTTGCCCCACCGAGCGGTGCCAGGCGATGTCGTCCAACGAGAGTGCCATGCATCTACCCCTATCGTGTTACCCCAGCGGCGTGATTCCCCGCCCGGTTGCTTGCTGCGCATACTGGCGCACAGACACCGACCGGGCAATCTTTCTGCCGCCCGGTCCATAACAAGGAATACCCATGAAGGTCGAACTCGCCCAATTGGCAGGTCGTGACAATGACACGGCCTACAACCTCGAACGCACCCTGGCGGCGATTGCCGGGTGCGCAGCCGACACGCAGCTGATCATGTTCCCTGAAGGCCATTTGATGGGTTTCCCTTCGGCTGAGTCCGTAGCCGAGGTGGCCGAGGCGCCGGACGGACCGTCCGTCAGTGCGGTGCTCGCCGCCGCCCGCCAGCACAATATCGCCGTGGCCATTGGCATGGCCGAAAACGACAACGGCCGTTTCTACAACACCACGCTGCTGATCACTCCCGAAGGCATCGCGCTGAAGTACCGCAAGACTCACTTGTGGGCCTCGGATCGCGGTGTCTACGAGGCGGGCGATCGCTACGCCACCTGCCTGTGGAACGGCGTGCGCGTGGGTCTGCTGATTTGCTACGACATCGAATTCCCCGAAAGCGCCCGCGCCCTGGCGCAACTGGGTGCCGAACTGTTGATCGTCACCAACGGCAACATGGACCCGTATGGCCCGACCCACCGCACCGCGATCATGGCCCGCGCCCAGGAAAACCAGGCGTTTGCGCTGATGGTTAACCGGGTGGAAGCGGGTGACGGTGGTTTGCTGTTTGCCGGCGGCAGCGCATTGGTCGATCCGCTGGGCACCCTGTTGTTCGAAGCCGGGCGCGAGGAAGGGCAGTTTGCGGTTGAACTGGACCTGAATCAGCTGACGGCGGCGCGTCGGGATTATCGGTACCTGGATGATCAGCGGCTGCAGTTGCCGGGAGAGGTGGTTGAGCGGGCCTGCGGGTTGCGCGAGCTGCTGATTCCCAAGGGCTGATCCGGATTCTGTGTTGGCTGGACTGACGCCTTCGCGGGCAAGCCCGCTCCCACATTGGCCTTGTGAACGCCCGAGATCCCCTGTGGGAGCGAGCTTGCTCGCGATGAGGCCCTCCCGGACGACACACCTGTCTGACCGAATAACAACAACGCAACACCCGTAATTTGCGCCGAACTCGGCTCTGCCATAAATCCAATAAAATTCGGAGTAGTCGCTCATGGCTCGTTTGCAACGCACCCTGTCACTGGGGTCGGTGGTGCTGTTTGGCATTGCCTACATGACGCCGATCATTGTGCTCGGCACCTTTGGCATCCTCGCTCAATCCACCGCCGGCATGGTGCCGGCCGCGTACCTCGCGGCGCTGGTGGCGATGTTCTTCACCGCCATGAGCTACGGGCGCATGGCCTCGGCGTTCCCGGTGGCCGGCTCGGCCTACAGCTATGTGCGCAAGGCCATCAGCCCGAAACTCGGGTTCATCGCCGGTTGGGCGGTGCTACTCGATTACCTGTTCCTGCCGATGGCGATCTGGCTGATCGGTGCGGCCTACCTCAACTCCGCATTCCCGGCCGTGCCGCAGTGGGTCTGGGTACTGGCGTTCATCAGCATTACCAGCGCGATCAACATCGTCGGCCTGAAACTGGCCAACGGCATCAACGCCTTGCTGATGCTGGTGCAGTTCCTGGTGCTGACCGCCTTCGTTGCATTGTGCGTGCATTACGTCGGCGGTGATGCGAGCACGCCGTTGTGGTCGATCAAGCCGTTCTTCAATGGCGATATGCAGATGCCGTTGATCATGAGCGGCGCGGCCATCGCCTGTTATTCGTTCCTGGGCTTCGACGCGGTCAGCACCTTGACCGAGGAAACCCGCGATCCACGCCGCACCATTCCTCGGGCGATCATGCTGATCACCCTGATCGGCGGGCTGATTTTTGTCGGCGTATCGTACTTCGTGCAAATCGCCCATCCGTCGTTCCAGTTCGAGAGTGTCGACTCGGCGGCCTATGAAATTGCCCGCAACATCGGTGGTGACCTGTTCGTCTCGATCTTCCTGATCGGCCTGATCGTCGGCCAGTTCGCTTCGGGCCTGTCGGCCCAGGCCAGCGGTTCGCGGCTGCTGTATGCCATGGGCCGTGACGGCGTGCTGCCGAAAGCGTTTTTCGGCACCTTGCACGAACGCTTTGGCACGCCGATCAACAGCATCCTGCTGTGCGCGGTGGTGGCATTGCTGGCACTGAAACTGGACGTCACCACCTCGACCTCGTTCATCAATTTCGGCGCGTTCCTGGCGTTCAGCCTGGTCAACCTGTCGGTGATCTTCCATTACTGGATCGGTGGCGAGAAGAAAGGCCTGCGTGAACTGGTGCTGTTCCTGATCTTCCCGTTCATCGGCCTGGCAGCGGATTTGTGGCTGATGGTCAGCCTCGATCATCTGGCGGTTTATCTGGGATTGAGCTGGCTGGCGATTGGCGTGGTGTACCTGGCGGTGTTGACTGGCGGTTTCCGTCGGCAGCCGCCGGAGATGGATTTCCAGGAAGCTGTATAAGCGAGCTACAGGCTGCGATCTACTTGTGGGAGCGAGCCTGCTCGCGAAAAACGTCTGGACAACGCAATCATTCAGATAGGGCGCGTTATCGTTGACGTCCATCGCGAGCAGGCTCGCTCCTACAGGGGATCAGCGGCATCTGCAAAAATCGGTTCGGCTGTTTGCTTTGGTTTTTGATCGAGAGCGGCGGACATGTGATCCTTGCTGCTTTTGAGTCAAAGGCCTTTGATCATGACGACGTTTCCCGCCCAGTCCACCGGACTTATCCACATCGCCGCCGCTTTGTTGATCGGCCCTGACGGTCGCACGCTGCTGGTGCGCAAGCGCGGCACCACGGCGTTCATGCAACCGGGTGGCAAGATCGAGCCCCATGAATTGCCGATTCACGCCTTGGCCCGTGAACTGGAAGAAGAGTTGGGTCTGGACATCGTCCCGGCGCAGGCCGTTTACCTAGGCCACTTCTCGGCACCGGCCGCCAATGAGCCGGGCTTTGTCGTGCACGCCGAGCTGTTTCAGCTGAATATTGATTCAGACGTCACCCCGGCGGCGGAGATCGAAGAGGTGATCTGGATTGATCCACACACCGACGGTGGTGTCTGTCTGGCGCCATTGACACGGGACCTGATCCTGCCGTTCTATCGAGCATCGCTGACCGCGATCGCCTGATCATTACGCAAAGGACTTCGCCCATGATCCCGCTTCAAGACTTGCTGATTTTTGCCGCTGCCGCATTGCTGATGGTGCTGACACCGGGGCCGAACATGATCTACCTGATCTCCCGTTCGATCTGCCAGGGCCGCAAGGCCGGGGTGATCTCGTTGCTTGGGGTGGTCGCCGGATTCTTCGTGCACCTGTTTGCCGCCGCCGCCGGTTTGACCGCGGTGTTCCTGGCGGTGCCGATGGCCTATGAGGTGTTGAAGTGGGCCGGTGCGTTGTACCTGTTGTGGCTGGCCTGGCAGGCGGTCAAGCCTGGTGCGCGCTCGCCGTTCGAGGCGCAGCAATTGCCCCCTGATTCGTCGCGCAAACTGATCACCATGGGCTTTCTGACCAGTGCCCTGAACCCGAAAATCGCGGTGTTCTATCTGTCGGTGTTTCCGCAATTCATCACGCCGGAGCATGGCTCGGTGTTCAGCCAGAGCATCATTCTCGGCCTGACCCAGATCAGCGTCAGTTTCTGCGTCAACCTGATGATCGCCATGTTTGCCGCGGGTATCGCCTCGTGGTTCGTCAACAACCCGACCTGGCTGGCGATGCAGCGCTATTTCATGGGCTTCATATTGTCGGGGCTGGCACTGCGGCTGATGCTTGAGCAAAAACGGATGGCTTGAGCATGTGGATCGAGCGACTGGATGCCGGCCATGCCCTGGACTATCGGGCGCTGATGCTCGAAGCCTACGACCTGCACCCGCAGGCTTTTACCTCGAGTGTGCGTGAGCGGGCGGCGATGCCGCTGAGCTGGTGGGAGTCGCGCCTGGCCGGCAAGCTGGACGTGGTGCTTGGGGCGTTCGAAGAAGGGCGCCTGGCCGGCATCGTCGGCCTCGCGTTCGAGCCTCGGGAAAAGGCCCGGCACAAGGTGACGCTGTTTGGCATGTACGTCTCACCAACGGTCCGCCAGCGCGGGCTCGGCTATCAACTGGTCCGGGCGGCACTGGCCGAGGCGCAGAACCATGCGGGTTTGCGCCTGATCCAGTTGACCGTCACCGCCGGCAACGATGCTGCGTTCAACCTCTACCAGCGCTGCGGTTTCGTCCAGTTCGGCCTGGAACCGATGGCGGTGCGGGTGGGGGAGGATTACTTCGACAAGATCCACATGTGGCGCGAACTTTAAGGCTCACCGAGATCCCTGTGGGAGCGGGCTTGCCCGCGATAGCGATATGTCTGATACATCAATGTTGGATCTGCCGCCGCCATCGCGGGCAAGCCCGCTCCCACAGGGGGGATGTTTTTCTATCGAACCGCACTAACCCCATCCAATGTCGAAAACGACGTGTCCTTGGCCGTCAGCAAGAAGTCGCGCATATACGGCGCATCGAGCATGTCGGCCCGGATCGCGGCGTACAGCGTGGCGAACAAACCTTTCTCACCCAGCCGCTTGCCTTTCACGTAACCCCGCGAGCTGTATTCATGCAGCGCCCAATGGGGCATGCCGCACACGCCGCGACCGCTGGCCACCAGTTGCATCATCATCACCGTCAGTTCCGAAGTGCGGACCTGTGCCGGTTCGATGTCGGCGGGTTCGAGGAAGCGGGTGAAGATGTCCAGCCGGTCCCGTTCCACCGGGTAGGTGATCAGGGTTTCCGGGAGCAGGTCTTCGGGGACGATGTAGGCTTTGCCAGCCAGGCGGTGCTGGTTGGCCACCGCCAGCATCGCCTCATAGGTGAACAGCGGGACATAGGTGATCCCGGCCAGATCCAGCGGGTCGGAGGTTACTACCAGGTCCAGGTCGCCACGGGCCAGGGCCGGCAGTGGGGCGAAGGAAAAACCCGAAGCCAGGTCCAGTTCGACTTCCGGCCAGGCGTCGCGGAACTGGTCGATGGTCGGCATCAGCCATTGGAAGCAACTGTGGCATTCGATGGCCATGTGCAGGCGCCCGGCGGTGCCACCGGCCAGGCGACTGATGTCACGCTCGGCAGCGCGCAGCAGCGGCAAGGTGGCGTCGGCCAATTGCAGCAGGCGCAAACCGGCGCTGGTGAAGCGCACCGGTTTGGTCTTGCGCACGAACAACGGCATGCCCATTCGCTCTTCCAGCTCCTTGAACTGGTGAGACAGGGCCGACTGGGTCAGGTGCAGGCGATCGGCCGCATCCACGAGGCTGTCGGCTTCGCGCAAGGCGTGCAGGGTCTTGAGGTGACGGATTTCAAGCACCGGAGGCTCCATGAGTAAAACTTGTCGATAATTCGAAAAGGTTGAGTTTGTCTCATGTTGATGCCGCTGTCGACCCTAAGCACGGCGGAGCACATTGCGTGCTCCGCCGTTGTTGCTTCACAGCGTGGAAAAGTGCTTGTTGCCCAGCGGTTTGCCGATGTCGCCGCGCCAGATCGCCTCGACCGTACCACCACTGGCGGCCACGTCCTTCTGCCATTGCAGGCCCAGGTTGCGTTGTTCCGGCCGTTTCAGGTGGCCTTTGACGAAGTCGCTGAACTGAGGCTTGGCCGAGGTGTAGTGGAAGTGTGCGTACCACAGGGTTTGCGGCGGTTCGCTGCGCAGGTCGCGCACTTCGTATTCCTGCAGGAAATCCCGTCGTCCGTCGGCGCGTTTGCCCAGATCGCGCAGGCCGCCTTCCTTGCGAATGTCCACCACTTGCTGTTCAAGCAGATAGTCCAGATAACCTTCGGTCGGGGTTTTGCTGCTCATGGTCTGATTGATGCGCAAGGTACGCCCCGTGCGCAACATCTCATCGGCCCGATTGCGCAATTGCAGCGCGACGGCCTCGGCGGGGGACAATCGTTCGATGGCCCGGGCGCGCGTGGTCAACTCCGTGGCCTCACTGCTCATCATGTGCTCAAGGTCGACCGGCAACATGTCTTGCCGTGCGTAGCCTTCGACTTTGCGGCTGTAGGCGCTTGCCGCCTCCAGCCTGTTCCTGGCTTCTGCCAGCAACGGGCCGACATCGGTCGGCAGTTCCGGCTGCACGGAGCCCGCTGGCTCGCTGAGGTGATATTTGCCACTGGAGCGCGGTAGCCAGGTTTCCGTGCGGCCATCGACGCCTTCGATGGTGAAGCGCTGTTGCCGGGTAGTGGTGTCGGTGCTGGTCACGCCGATCAGCAACTGGTTGTCCTCAGTTTCAAACAATTGCCGTCCGGAGCGTTCTTCCACTGGCGTGATGGAGGAGCGGTTCTTGAGGGCATGGCGAGCGAGTGCTTCCATCTGATCGAGGTTATCCAGAAACACAGTGACTTGCTCCAAGTCCAGGTGTTGCGGATAACCCAGTGTCCAGGCGCCGAGCTGGCGACGGAATTGGGTGTAAATGGCCTGGCAGTCTTCGATAACCCTGTTGCGCTGACCGACGTTGGAGCGTACTTGCGGCAGTTGATGTTGGGTCAGCAGGGCGCGCCCAACCTTCTCGCGGGACTTTTTCAACTGCACATGAAAGTAAGTCCATGACAGGTCGTCGACAGCGTCGTAGTGGGTGATGGTTTCCAGCACATGCGCCGCCTTCAGGTACCGGTAATTGGCATCGCTGTATGCCTTGTTCAGCAGCTCGACGGTCTTGGCCACGTTCTCTTTATGCTTGGGGCGGGTGATGCTGCGGTTCCATCGGTTGGCTTGCTCGACGGCCTGGTATTGCTGGTCGAACTCCTTGATAAAGGTTTTTCGGACCTCCTTGCGCTCGGCCATCAGTTTCAAATGTGCAGCGGTATCGTTGACCGGCGTTGAATCCGAACGGGTGTTCAACTGTTCGATCCGGTCGAGGCTTTCTATCAGTCGCTCCCGGGCCAGGCCGATCCTGCGGTCCAGGCGGTCGACGACAATCCAGGCGCAGCGGCTTTGAATGTCATTGATCTGGGCGCGTTTGTTGCCATGGCTCAATACCATCAGCTCTTCAAGGGTCAGGTACAAAGCCTGTGCGGTTTCGATATCGTTCAGGCAGGCAAGGTCGACAGCGGAGCGAAGTGCCGGGCGCTGCTCGGGTGCAAGATCGAAGTAGCCCTGCACCAGGCTATTGTTCTTGCGGGTCTGGGCATCGAGGCGCCGGGTATAGGCATCGGCGGTGTTTTTCAGGGTCAATTGCCGGCGCAAGGCGCGGTCCGTCCACCAGCGCGGCAGCCGGTTGCGAATGGCGGCAGGCCAGATCGGGTCGAGCCCGTCGGCCATGTGTCCGAGCACGGCACCGCCGCCCACGCCACCCCCTTCGATCACTGTGCCGTACACCGCGTAGTGGGTGTTCCAATGGCCTGACTCATCCAGGGCGATTGGCTGTTTGTAGGTCCGGCTGCTGGTGCCGCTCAAGCGCCAGCGGGGTGGATTGCCTTCCAGTTCGATGCGATAGATCCGCCCCTGTCTGAGCATGAAGTCGCCGTCGGCGTGTCGATACACGTTGCGATAAATGCCTTCGGTGCCCGGGTGCAGACCCGCGAGGGAAATCGGCTTTTCATATTCATAACCCTTGAAACGTTCCAGCGAACGCCGTGCCTGGTGTTGCGTCGATACCTGCAAGGCGCGCGGACTTTTGCCCAGCGCCCGCCACTGACGACTGCGCGTGGCAACGCGGGCTGCGGCAGGGGTGGCAATGGTGCCGGGGAGAATGTCCATGGCCGCGTCGATCAGCGACAAGAGCACCGCCTCCACCTCGGCCAGGCCATGGCCGACTTCACCGCGCAGGAAGGCCGCCACCGCCAGGTTGGCGCTGTTCCAGGCGTCGTACAGGGCGATGGTCGCACCGACGAAGGGCAGCATGCCCAGGGCCATTTTCAAGTAATTGAACATTGCGCCGGACTTCAAGGCGACCTGCTCCAGGTACAACGCATCATTGGAGCGCGATGTCGCCCGATGGGCTTCCAGCAAACGGCCCATGTGCGCATTCAGCAGATGCGCTGCCAGGGAAGTGCTGGCTGGCCAGGGCGTACCGACGCCGATCAGCCCGTCGAAGTTTTTCAATCGGGCCTGGTTGATCCGACTGACGTGGTGGGCGATATCGCCCTTCAAGGCTCGACCGGCCAGGTAGTTGACCATCGAACTGCGCAGGCAATCGTTGAACAGGCGCATCCGCGCCTGTTCAAGGCTGTCGAACTGGCGCAGATAAACGCCGTCGGGGCTGTCGGGCAGATACAGCAGGGTCAGGCCGCTGACGTGCTCCACGATAAAGGTGACGCCGGACAACGTGCTCGGTCCCTGGGCGTGGGTGTCCTTGCCGCCCACGGTCAGGTGCGCGGGCAGCAACTCGATGCGCTTGCCGTTGCTGGCAAAGGCTTCACGGCTGCTGGCGTCGATGGCGATTTCCAGTACTTGCCGGCCGTTGGCATCGATGTCCTTTGCCAGCTCGGCGAATTCGCCTTGCAGGCGAAGCATCAGGCGCCACGGCTCACTCAGACATTCGCGCCGATATTCATTACTGAACGTCGATGCCGTCGAGGGGCCGAGAAAGGTCTCGCGGATCAGCGTTTCATATTGCCCGGCCAGATCCAGTTCAGTGACCAGCCTGCGCAGCCAGGATTGAGTGATGGCGCTTTTCATTTTCTGTTGTTGCGCGGTGTCGACCCCGCTGACCTCGACCCGCATGAACGACAGTCGCCACCACATTTGCTGATCGATATTGCTCAGCGCCAGCTCACCCAGGGACAGCTTGCTGCGCTGCTCGCTGGCGACCAGCACATTTTGCTGAGGGGTGCCTGGTGCGGCGCCTTCAATGAGTACTTTGCGCCAGCTGGTGGAATCCGGAACGTCGAGCAGCACCTGCGCCGCTTGAGTGAGGTCGAAGTCCAGGCGCAGCCGGGCGTCGACAGCCTTGATGGCGAAGGCTTCCCGTGGCGGCAGTTCGCGTTCGAACCACACGTGGGAGCGCTGCATCGCGGCGATCCAGGATTTGAACAGCGTCTTGAGCCGGTCACGCTGCACGGTGGGCAGTTCGCGATGCCACGACGGCAATTGAGCGGCCAGCGCACTGCTCTGGTTTTGCTCGACGATGCGTGCGTACACCCAGTCCCGGGCGGCGGATTGGGGGACGGTCAGGCAGGCGAGGGTCTGTTCGCGCAGTTTTTCCAGTTCGGCCACTCGCTGGCTGGTACGAGCCGGAACAGGATTGGCGGCGATGATCCGGGCCGCCTGTTGTTCACAGCTGTGGAGCTGGGTTTGCAGGGCGTATTCAAACGGCGGACTGCTCAGCGGCAACACGTGCAGTGCCAGGGCCGGGTCGTTGACCGGGCGTTTGAACAGCGATTGTTCCAGCAGCTGTCGAGAGGCAAACCGTTGCAGTCCACCGAAGCGTCCGGGCCAGTAGAGCAACAGGCTGTCGGTCGAATGCGCCAGCAACGCCGAGGATTTGGCAAACAGCAGAACGCCGTCCAGTTCCTCGGTTTGCGTGCGGCGGGTGTCACCTTCGGTGTCGGTTGCCGACAGTTCCAGCCGCGCGACCACCAGGTCGGCCGCTTGGGGCTGATCGGGGGCGTCCAGCACACTGATGAGCCATTGATGCTCTTCACTGTTGATCTGATTCAGGCTCAATTGCAGTTCGGCTTCGGCGCGCAAGCCGTCCTGGCGTGCCTGGTGCAGGGCGGCGTAATGCGGGCCCGCCTGGTGGCGCAACTCCAGCCATTTGAGGGCATCGGCGGTGTCCAGTAGCGCCATCGCGGCGGCACTGCTGGCCTGCTCGGCAGCGCTGAGGGCCTCGAGTTGCTGGTGCAGGCGTTGCAGACGTGGATCCTTGGCATCCCCCGGAAAGTCATCGCCGAGCAGACTCTCCAGGGCCGTCCGTTGTTGTGCCAGCGTGCGGTGACGCACGCCCAAGGGAATATCGGGACTGAGCTGGCCGAACAGGGCTGTGTTGTCCTCTGTCTCCACAAGTGGCAGGTCGGGGGGCGCGGCCAGTACGGCAGCATTGCCGGGCCGGTCCGCGGGGGCGACGGACAAACGGGACAACAGGGCTTCGGCGCTGGTGTGCAGCACAGCCTTGTCGAGGACGGTGTAACCGACACTGACCTTGTCCATCGACAGTCGGGGCTGGTCGAACCGCTGTGGTTGATGCTCGGTCAACCAGCGCTCCAGTTCAGTTCGGCTTTGAAAGATCATCCAGGCGGATGAATGCGAAGGCAGATACAACAGCTGAGCGACCGGTTGATCGGTATCCCGGGTGATGACCAGCGCGCCCGACAGTTGGGCAGACAGACCGTTGTCATCATTGAGAGTCAGCTGTTCGACGTACACGAGGTGCGGGTCAGGCGTTGTTGTTTGCGCTGGCGGGTCGATAAGCGCCAGTAACATTTTGATCTGCCCGGCATCGAGGATGCCTTGGGCAAACGCCCATTGGCTAGAGACCTCGAAATGCTGGCGATACAAGCGGATGGCTTGTTCCCGACGCGAGCGATCGGTGCCGAGCGCGCGTGCGCTCCACCAGGCGGTGTCGAGGTGGACTTGCGAGCTTTGCGCCATGAGGGTGCGCCACTGGTCGCAGCATTCGTCCCAGCGCGCCGAGGCGCTCAGGCTCAGGCCTTGATCCGGGTTTGCGGGCAATGGGAAGGTAAGGCCGAAATCGGCCGTAAGGGGGGTGGTTTCGTCAACCATGACGATGAATCTCCAGAAGGCCGGGCGGTGCCGGCGTTACGGGCATTAGAGGTCCATCGTCAGGGGGGCAGGTGGTACATAGTTATCGCGGGGTGATTTCGACGCCGGATGACCGCCCGGCACTCTTCATCAAACTGTCATGGAACTGTGGCAGCGCGCTTGAACAAACTTCATCAGACTCGCGCTCTACTGGGGTTCTGCGTTTTGGTGTTTTTTCATGGGTGCTGCATTCTTTTCACGAATCATATTTCTGGCCGCGCTGTTGTTCGGCCTGCCGTCCCTGGCGGCTTCACGTTGTGACGTCAATGTTCCGACCGAACGGGTGGATCTGGCCCAGGTAAGCCTGGCGTACCAGAGCATCGGCCGTGCGTCGGACCCGGCCTTGCTGCTGGTGATGGGCCTGGGCGGGCAGTTGATTCACTGGCCGGACGAGGTGGTGGTCGCCCTGTGCCAGCAGGGCTTTCGGGTGATCCGCTATGACAATCGCGATGTCGGCCTGTCGACCTGGCGGCAAGCACCGGCCGAAGCCAACCTGACCTTCGAAGTGCTGCGCTACAAACTCGGATTGCCGGTGTCGTCGCCGTATTCGCTGACCGACATGGCCGACGATGGCCTGGGCTTGATGGACGCCTTGCACATCGATCGATTCCACGTATTGGGCGCCAGCATGGGCGGGATGATCGCCCAGCACATGGCGGCCATGGCACCGCAACGGGTCGAGAGCCTGACCCTGATCATGACCACTTCCGGAGCCGAAGGCTTGCCGGCGCCGAGTGCGGCG
The DNA here is from genome assembly GCF_059492225.1 of Pseudomonas sp. Pseusp10. Classification (NCBI taxonomy): domain Bacteria; kingdom Pseudomonadati; phylum Pseudomonadota; class Gammaproteobacteria; order Pseudomonadales; family Pseudomonadaceae; genus Pseudomonas; species Pseudomonas sp. Pseusp10. Next base: position 1,825,634 of record NZ_CP168528.1, read on the forward strand.
CTGGTGCAATTATTGTCCCGGCGCGGCGCACCGAACCGCGAAGTGGCCCTGGAGCAGCAGGCCGACCTGCTGGCGGCACTGGGCAGCCCGATGGTCACCGATGATCGCCAGGTGCTGCTGCATCAGGCGGCACTGTCCTATGACCGGGCGTTCAATCCTGAGGGCGTGAAACGCCAGATCATGGCCATTCTCGCCGAGCCGAGCCGGGTGGCGCTGCTCAACCAATTGCGGGTGCCGGCGCTGGTGGTGCATGGCACGGCCGACCCGCTGTTGCCGGTGATGCACGGGGTGCATCTGGCGGCGCATCTGCGTGGCAGTCAGTTGATCCTGATTCCGGGCCTGGCCCATCGCTTCCAGGAGGCGTTCAAGGCGCCGTTGCTGGCGGCGGTGTTGCCGTACTTGCGCGAGCACCGTGAAGACACTTCGCACTGGGCGCAGATCGAGCCTGTGGCCGATCACAATCTCCTGTAACCCCCGATCCAATGTGGGAGCGGGCTTGCTCGCGAAGAGGGAGTATCAGTTGGCATTTGAGTTGACTGACACACCGCTTTCGCGAGCAAGCCCGCTCCCACAGGAGAATGTATTTCTCTGTGAAAGCGGAGTCAGGCCAGCGAGGCTCACCACCAACGTCGCGCCCAGGGTTGCTTTGAGAATCAGGTCCACACTTAATGGCTCAGCCCGTACTTTTTCACTTTGTCGAACAGCGTGGTCTTGGCCATGCCCAGTTCCTGGCTGGCCTGGGTCAGGTTGCCGCCGCTGCGTTGCAAGGCATCGCTGAGCAGGTTGCGCTCGAAGGCTTCCACCGCTTCTGCAAACGCCAGGCCTTGATTGCTGCCGCCGGCACCGGGTTTCTTGAACGCCGGCAGGCCCAGGGCAAAGCGCTCGGCAACGTTGCGCAGCTCACGCACGTTGCCCGGCCAGTCGTGGCTCATCAGGTTCGAAACAGTCTGGTTGTCCAGCTCCGGCACCGCGCGGTCGAAGCGCAGGGACGACTGCTGCAAAAAGTGTTCGAACAGTTGCAGGATGTCCTCGCGGCGCTCGCGCAGCGGCGGCAGTTCCAGGGTCACCACGTTGAGGCGGTAATACAGGTCGCTGCGGAATTCGCCGGCCTTGCTCGACTCGTCGAGGTCGGACTTGGTCGCCGCGATGACGCGGCAATCCACCGCTACGCTCTGGTTCGAACCGAGGCGTTCGAGGGTGCGTTCCTGCAACACCCGCAGCAGTTTGATCTGCAAGGGCAGGGGCATGCTTTCCACTTCGTCGAGGAACAGCGTGCCGCCGTCGGCGTGTTCGATCTTGCCGATCCGTCGTTTGCCCGCGCCGGTAAAGGCGTTGGCTTCGTGGCCGAAAATTTCGCTTTCGAAGAGGTTTTCCGGCAGGCCACCGCAGTTCAGGGCGACGAACTGCTTGGTGTGCCGCCGACTGAAATCATGCAGGCAACGCGCGACCAATTCCTTGCCGGTGCCGGTCTCGCCTTCGATCAGCACGTTGGCCGAGGTATCGGCGACGTTGGCGATCAGTTCCCGCAGGTTCTGCATGGCCGGCGAGCGCCCGATGATCCGCCCTTCGAGGGAGTCGCGTTCGGCCAGCTGCCGACGCAACGACGAGACTTCCCGCGCCAGGCTGCGTTGCTCGAGGGCGCGGCGGGCGACATCCACCAGGCGCTCCGGGGAGAAGGGTTTCTCCATGAAGTCGTAAGCGCCTTTTTGCATGGCGCCGACGGCCATGGAGATGTCGCCGTGGCCGGTGATCAGCACCACCGGCAGGCTGCGGTCGCGGGCCTTGAGCCGGGTCAGCAATTCCAGGCCATCGATGCCCGGCAGGCGGATGTCGCTGACGACGATGCCGGCAAAGTTGTCGCCGACCCGCTCCAGGGCTTCTTCGGCGCTGCCCACGCCGATGCAGGGAATGTCTTCCAGGGTCAGCGCCTGTTGGCAGCCGAGCAGCACATGGGGGTCGTCTTCGACGATCAATACACTAAGGTCGTTGTTCATATTGGCTCGGCGGGAGTGGGGCTTACCAACGGTAAACTGAGGACGAATGCGGTACCACCGCTGGCCGGGTGCTCGACACCCAGGTGACCGCCGGTGGCGGCGGCGAGGCTGGCGGAAAGGGTCAGGCCAAGGCCCAGGCCCTGTTCGCCGGGTTTGGTGGTGAAGAACGGTTCGAACAGGTGCTTGCGCGCTTCGGCGTCGATGCCGTGGCCGTTGTCTCGCACGCGCAGTCGATACTTGCCATCGAATGCTTCGCCTTCGAGCCACAACTGCGGCAGCGGTTGCGCTTGCATGGCGTCGAGGGCGTTGCCGATCAGGTTGACCAGAATCTGCTCCAGGCGGGTCTGGTCGATTTGCACCTGCACATCGGTGAAGTCGCGGTGCAGTTGCAGCTGTATGTTTTCCACCCGGCCGCCGTGCAATTGCAAGGCCGCGTCCACCGCTTTGCCGAGGCAGGCCTGGCCCTTGTCGTCCCCGCGCCGGGCGAATGAGCGCAGGCTGGCGGTGATCCGGCCCATGCGGTCGATCAGTTCGTTGATGGTCTTGAGGTTGGTGCTGGCCACGTCGAGCTGGCCGCGTTCGAGGAAGCGCACGGTATTGCCGGACAAGGTGCGCAGCGCCGCCAGCGGCTGGTTCAGTTCGTGGGCGATGCTGGTGGACATCTGGCCGATGGCCGCGAGTTTTCCGGCCTGTACCAGTTCATCCTGGGCGCGGCGCAAGGTCTCTTCGGCGAGGCGGCGTTCACGGATCTGGCCCTTGAGCCGTTCGTTGCTGGCGCGCAGGTCGGTGGTGCGTTCGGTAATCCGACGCTCCAGCTGGTTGTTGGCTTCCTGCAAGGCTTCCCGGGCGGCGAGACGGGTGGCGATCACCTTGCGCCGCTCGTTCCAGGCGATCAACAGAAAGGCGCAGAGGGCAAACGCCACGGCCACCAGAATCCCCTGGTTGATCGCTTCGCGACGCAAATCCTGTAGCGGTGTGAGCAGGGTGAAATTCCATGGCGTATCGCTCAAAGGCCGGGTTTGCGCCAGGTAGCTGATGTTTTCATCGTCGGACACCAGTTCGCTGTTGGCCGGGAACGTGAGCTTTTCTACGCCTTCGGACAGGGTTTCCCGGGCCAGCGGCTGCAGTTCGTTGAGGGGGAACCAGTAGTACTGCAGGCTGCGGGCAAGTTTTTCCTTGGTTTCCTCGCTCAGCGGCACCACCGATTTCAAGCGTCGAGCCGGATCGCTGGAGAGAATGATGATGCCGTTCTCGTCGCTGACAAAGGCTTCCAGGCGCGCCCGCTGCCAGCGCTCTTCCATGGCTTCGAGACGCACCTTGACCACCGCGACGCCGATGATCTTGCCGTGCTCCTCCAGGCCATGGGCCAGGTAGTAACCGGGTTCGCCGTTGGTGCTGCCGATGCCGTAGAAACGCCCGGGCTGGCCGCGCACGGCGTTCTGGAAATAGGCGCGAAAGGACAGGTCTTCACCCAGGTAACTGTCGACATCGCGCCAGTTGCTGGTGGCCATCACGCGGCCAGTGGTGTCCATCACGTAGATGGCCCGACTGCGACTGCGCCGGTTCAGGCCTTCAAGGTAATCATTGACCGATTGCCGGTGTTCCGGGGTCGGGTCGGCCAACAACTGCGAAACGCTGGTTTCGAGTTCCAGCAGGCTGGGCAGGTAGGTGTACTTGCTGATTTCGCTTTCGACAGCACGGGCGTGCAGTTCCAGCTGACGCTGGCCGTTCTCGCCAAGGCTGCGAATGCCATAGTGTTCACTGCTCCAGAAGCCGATATAGCCCAGACCGATCATCATCGCGATGATCAGTGGCGGCAGGAACAAATGACGAATCAGACGGGGTTTCACGGCGAGTGATGGCATTGCTGCGCGATAAAGATTGGGGTCGCATTTCATCACAGATGCCTTGGATCAACCACAACACTTGCAGCAGAGTCACCGCTGGCCCCTGTGGGAGCGAGCTTGCTCGCGATGAGGCCATTGCAGTCAACATTGATGTTGAATGTCAGTTCGCTATCGCGAGCAAGCTCGCTCCCACAGGGGATTGAGTCAACCAGCAAGTGTGTGTCGCTTAGTGCTGCAGAATCTTGTTGAGGAAGTGCTGCGTACGATCGGCGCGGGCGTTGATGTCGCCGAAGAACTCCTCTTTCTTGCAGTCTTCGATGATTTTGCCCTGGTCCATGAAGATCACCCGGTCGGCCACTTTACGGGCGAAGCCCATTTCGTGGGTCACGCACATCATGGTCATGCCTTCGTGGGCCAGTTGCACCATCACGTCGAGCACTTCGTTGACCATTTCCGGGTCCAGCGCCGAAGTCGGTTCGTCGAACAGCATGACGATCGGGTCCATCGCCAGCGCACGGGCAATCGCCACACGCTGCTGCTGACCGCCGGAGAGTTGGCCGGGATGCTTGTGGGCATGGGCGGAGAGGCCGACGCGCTCGAGCAGTTGCAGGCCTTTCTTGGTGGCTTCTTCCTTGCTGCGGCCCAGCACCTTGATCTGCGCGATGGTCAGGTTTTCGGTGATAGTCAGGTGCGGGAACAGCTCGAAGTGCTGGAACACCATGCCCACGCGCGAACGCAGTTTCGGCAGGTTGGTCTTCGGGTCGGCGATGGAGGTGCCGTCGACCACGATATCGCCTTTCTGGAACGGTTCCAGGGCGTTGACGCACTTGATCAGGGTCGATTTGCCGGAACCGGATGGCCCGCACACCACGATCACTTCGCCTTTCTTGACCTCGGTGCTGCAATCAGTCAGTACCTGGAAGTCCCCATACCACTTGTTGATGCTTTTGATAGAGATCATACGGCGAACCTTTTTTGCAGACGCTTGACCAGCTGCGAGGCGGCAAAGCTGATGATGAAGTACACGAGACCCGCGAAAACCAGGAACTCATTGGAGCGGCCAATGATGTCGCCACTGGCGCGCGAAGCATTGAGGAAGTCCACCAGGCCGACCGCGTAAACCAGCGAGGTGTCCTGAAACAGGATGATGCTCTGTTGCAGCAACAACGGCGTCATCTTGCGGAACGCTTGCGGCAGGATGATCAGGCGCATCATTTGGCCGTAAGTCATGCCCAGTGCCTGGGCAGCGCCCATCTGGCCCTTGGGAATCGACTGTACGCCGGCGCGGACGATTTCGCAGAAGTACGCCGCTTCGAACATCATGAACGCCACGATGCACGACGCGAACGCACCGATCGGCGTGTCTTCGCCGGTGATCCAGCGCAGCACGAACGGCACCGCCAGATAGAACCAGGTGATCACCAGCAGCAACGGAATCGAACGGAAATAGTTAACGTAGGCGCCGGCGATGTTCGACAGCACCTTGCTGTGGGACAGGCGCATCAACGCCAGGATGGTGCCGAGGATGATCCCGCCGACCACGCCCATGGCCATCAGCTTGAGGGTCATGATCATGCCGTTCCACAGGCCCGGCAGGGACGGGATGATGCCCGAGAAATCGAATTCCATCATTTACCCCCTACGGAGATCAGGCCCGGTACGGCGACTTTCTTCTCGACCAGGCGCATCAGCAACATCAGGCTCATGTTCAGGGTGAAGTAGATCAGCGTTGCCAGGGTAAAGGCTTCGAACAGGTTGGCGGAGAACTCGGCGGTCTGTTTGGTCTGCGCGAGCAGTTCCATCAAACCGATCAGCGAGGCCACGGAGGTGTTCTTGAAGACGTTCAAGAATTCCGAGGTAAGCGGCGGAATGATGATCCGGTAGGCCTGGGGCAGCAGCACGTTCCAGTAGATCTGCGGCAGCTTGAAACCCATGGCGCGAGCCGCGGATTCCTGGCCTTTTGGCAGGGCCTGGATACCGGTGCGCACCTGTTCGCAAACCCGGGCGGTGGTGAACAGGCCCAGGCACACGACGACGCTGAGGAAGGCCGAGGTGGTCGGGTTCAGATCCTGCTTGTACCACTCTTGCAGGTCCGCCGGCAGCAGGTCGGGTACCAGGAAGTACCAGATGAACAGCTGAACCAGCAGCGGCACGTTACGGAAGAGTTCGACGTAGCAGGTGGCGATGCCCGATACGATGCGATTCGGCACGGTACGCATCACGCCCAGGATCGAGCCCAGTGTCAGGGCGATGATCCAGGCCGCGATGGCGATGCCGATGGTCCAGCCCAAACCGGCCACGTACCAGTCGAAATAGGTCTCGCTGCCCACGCCGGTGGACTTGAAGAACACGCCCCAGTCCCAGTTGTAATTCATTAGGGTCTCCCCTCAGTTCAATCGATGTACAAGTGCCCGCTTGGGGGAAGCTCCGTTCCCGCCTGTCCTTGAGGGACAGGCACACGCGCTCGGCTCGACAGCCACCGGTTCGAGTGTTTCCAAAAAATGCCAGCAGGAAGTGACCACCTCCTGAAAGGGCGAGGGCCCTCTCAGGAGATAAGGTTAGTCAGAAATCAGGATTTCTTGTCGTCAGCCGCTTTATCGGTTGGATTGGCGATCAGGGCCTTGAGCTCGTCGCTCATCGGGAAGTTCAGGTTCAGGCCTTTTGGCGGGATTGGCTGCATGAACCACTTGTCGTAGATCTTGTTGATCTCGCCCGATGCGTAGGTGGCCTTGATGGCGTCATCCACAGCCTTTTTGAACGGCTCGTCGCCTTTGCGCACCATGCAGCCGTAGATTTCGAAGGACTGCGGAGTACCGGTCACTGCCCAGTCTTTCGCATTCTTGGCCTTGGCTGCTTCACCTGCCAGCAGAGCGTCGTCCATCATGAAAGCCACGGCACGGCCGGTTTCCAGCATCTGGAAGGATTCGCCGTGGTCTTTGGCCGAGATGACGTTCATGCCCATCTGCTTGTCGGCGTTCATCGCCTTGAGGATGCGCTCGGACGTGGTGCCGGCGGTGGTCACGACGTTCTTGCCGGCCAGGTCAGGGAAATCCTTGTACTTGGAGTCTGCCTTGGACAGCAGGCGAGTACCGATTTCGAAGATGCCAACGGAGAAGTCAACTTGCTGCTGACGCTCGACGTTGTTGGTGGTGGAACCGCACTCGAGGTCCACGGTGCCGTTCTGCACCAGCGGGATGCGGGTTTGCGAAGTCACCAGGTTGTATTTGACCTGGAGATTCGGCATGTCGAGGTCTTTTTTCAGCGCTTCGACGACTTTCAGCTGGATGTCGTGGGAGTAGCCGACCGGTTTGCCGGAAGCATCCGCGATGTAGGAGAACGGAATGGAAGCGTCGCGATGCCCGAGGGTGATGACGCCGGACTCTTTGATCTTCTTCAGGGTGCCGGTCAGTTCGGCGGCGAAAACTGGCGTGCTGATCAGAGCGGCAGCAATGGCTGCGCCCAGGATATGGGGAACGATGCGCATCAAATTTTCCTCGACATTGTTTTTTTTATGGAGCCAGTTCATCGGCCCTTTTTGTGCTGCAAATGCCAGAGCGCTACTGAAAGTGCGCGCCAGGGGCATTCGTCGAAGAAGTGTAGAGCATGACTCGTGCCAGACCAGTGCTAATTGGTCAAATCATTGATTTATAAGGAAATTAAATATTTATGGCGCTCATATTGTCATCGAAGGATCCGGTTAACCGAACCGACCCGCAGGTCGCGTTCGGAAAACCGAATGGTGGCTGGGTGCTACCTGGGTGTCAGGTGTATTTGCGCTTGTCGGGCGCAGGCGGAAAGTACTGGTACAACCAGGTTTCACTCAGCGTGCGGTCGTTGGTGCGGATGAACAGGCGCAGCTCGACAGGCTCCACGCTGTCATTGGTCGGGTACCAGTCAAACAGGATGCGGTAGCCCCTGATGTCATCCAGCTTGAGCACGCTGAAATCCTTGACCTCGCCGTTCGAGCAAGTGACCACCGGCTCTATGCCCGCGCCTTCAGGCAAACGGTCCAGGCCGCCGCCGGTGAAGTCCACGGCAAAACGACGGGCCCAGACTGGCGGGTAATGCTCGCCTGGCGCCCAGCCTTCGGTGAAGCCACCCATGCCCGAACGGGTTGCATTGACCCGCGCCAGTGGTGTGCCGACCGGTGGCAGTGCGCTCCAGTAGAGCTTGTAGCCGTAGTTCAGCGAATCGCCGGCAGCCACTGGTTTCTTCGGGGTCCAGAAGGCGACGATGTTGTCCATGGTCTCGCCGGTGGTCGGGATCTCCAGCAGATCGACCGAGCCTTCGCCCCATGCAGTGGTCGGTTCGACCCACAGGCTCGGGCGGCGGCTGTACCAGTCGACAGTGTCCTGATAGCTGGCGAATTCGTGGTCGGTCTGCACCAGGCCGAAACCTTTCGGGTCCTTGTCGGCGAAGGCATTGAATTGCAGGGTCACCGGATTGTTCAGCGGACGGCAGATCCATTCGCCGTTGCCGCGCCACATGGCCAGGCGATCGGAGTCGTGGATTTGCGGGTGAATGGTGTCGCACATCCGGCGTTCGTGGGTGCCGCAGCTGAACATGCTGGTCATCGGCGCGATGCCCAGTTGGTCGATGGCGGTGCGTGCGTTGACGTGGGCATCGATCTCCATCACCACGCGCTCGGCCTGGCAGTCGATATCGAAGCGGTAGGCACCGGTGGCGCTCGGCGAGTCGAGCAAGGCGTAGACCACGAAGCGGGTGCTGTCCTTGTCCGGCGTCTCGAACCAGAACTTGGTGAAGTCCGGGAATTCCTCACGTTTTTTGGCATAGGTATCGATGGCCAGGCCGCGGGCCGACAAGCCATACTGGCCGGTGGCGTCCACCGCCCGGAAGTAACTGGCGCCGAGGAAGGACACGACGTCGTGTTTGTCCAGTTCCGGGGCCTTGAACAGCTTGAAGCCGGAGAAACCCAGGTCGCCCTTGAGCTGCGCTGTGTCGACCGTGGTGTTTTCATAGTTGAACAGCGACGGGCGGAAATGCACCTCACGCGCCTGGCGGGTCTTGGGGTCGACGCTGTACATGCGTACCGGCTGCCTGAACCCCATACCGACGTGGAAAAACTGCACATCCAACTGACCGTTCAGGTCATTCCACAAGGAGTGGTTGGCGTCGTAGCGGATCGCGTTGAAGTTCTGCGGCGTCATGGTCGCCAGGGTCGGCGGCAACTGTTGCTTGGTGTCCTGGTAGCGATTGCTGGCGAGCTGTTTGGCCTGGCGTTTCAGCGCCTCGAAATCGAACGCGGTGGCCTCGCCATCAGCGGTGCCGCTGTTGGCGGCCCAGGCCTGGGCCGCCAACAGCCCCGTGGCGGACAAGCCAGTGTAGGCCGCAATGGCCATGGAGGCTTTGAGCAAATTCCTGCGGTGCATAAATACAACCTGTCGTGAGCAATCCCGCGCCGTTCCTGGCACGTGCTGGATCAGAAATATCGGTTCGGACATGCCTTCGGCCAAACGCAACGGACTGTAAAACAGATGCCGGGTAGCTTAAACCGTTCGATTGCAGAGCAAAATTGATTGATGGCACAGCGCTGGCTCGGCAATGAAACAAGACATGTCGGGAAACAATTCCGACAGGGATTTCTGATTTACAGGGCATTTCTGCTTTTTTCGATTAATTACTCTAAAAAACGCTTTTCAGCGCCCGGAATATTTCTATTCTGTGCTCATGACCGGTTTATGCCCTTCGGACCGGTGCGGTTCAGTGGGCACCCGGCGGCTGCTGAAAAAGGGATAGGGCGATGCGGTTTTTTTGCAGTTTCTTTGACGTCTAGAGAAGGACATCGTCCATGTCGAAAGTACAGAACATCACTGAATTGTTGGGAATCTTTCCGTGTCTGACCAGCGGACGGCAAAGACGCCGGCTGAATTCCGAGGAGATGAAACTGGTGGAGCGCTATCGGGAGCTGTCGGAGAGCGACAGGATCGCGATGCGGTATCTGGTGGATGCGATGAGGAGTGTTTCGCGGTTTTGAGCAGGCAAACCCAAAGGGACGGACTGTGAAGTCTGTCCCTGTTTGATCAGCTTGATTTATCCCTTCAACGGCAAGTGCCAGCGATTGGGAAGGGTCGCTGCACCTGCATCAACTCAGGCATGTCTCGCCACTTGATCCAGGCGTGATGTTGGTAATGCAGCAAGGGCACCGAAACTCCCGCCCAATTCAAGGAACTCAGGCTTGGCAGGTTTTCCACAGGCGCTGATTTCGCATCACGCAGCGAGGGTATGACTTCGTTGCTCAACCACTGGCGCAGGTTGCGGTTTTCCGGGACGAAGTGGTGAACCAGCAAGGCGTACATGCCAGATTCGCTGATCATTAATGTTTCGACCGTTTTGCCGTCCTTGAGCAGACAGACGGTGCGACGTTGGTCAGGGTCGAGTTTCAGGGTGAGGCGTTCATTCAATGGTTTGCCCATCAGGCGTCCCAGATCCTGGGCGCAGAACCAGACTTGGTTGTCTTGCATGAAGGCGTGGAGGAAGCGGTTGTGGCGGGTGAAGACTTTAGGAATGAAGCAGGACGGAGTTTCAGTCGGATGTGATGTGTGCTTGTGCATTTTTCGACTCCATGTTGAAAGTGGAGCCGCCACTAATCCTTCGACAGATTAGGGTGGCGGACCGTGCGGCGTTCGAAGTCGGGACACTCTCTATCAACATGGAAGCCAAGAGGCCCGCGCCACACGACCCGCCATAACGCGAAACTGAAAGGCAAAAAAATGCCCCAGTTCGTATGGGGGCGCGGATGCGCCATGTTGATAAGTTCCGGCTTCGACTCCGGGTCGCTGATTTGGCAGCGACGGAATGAAGCCTATCGGTCAGGCGCTCGCGGCGCCAAGTCTACTCTGGCGACGCATGTTGTAGGAATCGAGGGTTTTTCAGGAAGGGCAGATCTGTAGGATCTTGCTGGTTTTGTATAAAGCTGAGTGGTGCTGATCAGTTAAGCCAAAATACGATCTGTAGCAGCTGGCGTAGCCTGCGTCCGGCTGCGTAGCAGTCGTAAAGCCTGCGTGCGAGATCTTCCTGAAACACCGCGTGGTCTGATTTCACGACTGCTACGCAGCCGAACGCAGGCTTCGCCAGCTGCTACTTCGCATTTCGCTTTCTGAGGGTGGTGTTTCATGTCCCCTCAGCCCCTTATTGACTTGAAGTCCTGCCCGTATCGTTACGGGCAGGGTCTCCAAGCGAGGGCGAATACCTTACCGACTAACCTTCCACGCATCCCCCGCAGGCGCCTTTCCGTGGTCATACGGCTTGGCGATCCACATGTAGAGCAAGCCCAAACCAATAACGATGGCAGTACTCAGGACCATGGCGTAGTTGATGTACCACGCAGCATCCGGTGTCCGTGGCCAGGCCATGTTGATGATGGCCCCGACACCATAGACCAGTGCGCCGATGTTCACCGCCCAGCCCCAGGCACCAAGGGTGAATTTGCCGCTCGGTTTCCAGCCTTTCATGCGGGCGTACAGAGCCCCGAGCACGATCATCTGGAACGCAAGGTAGATGCCGATGGCGGCGAAGCTGACGATGGTGGCTACTGCATCCTGCAGAAAGAAGCCGAGGATGATGATCAGCGCCGGCAGGACGCCGGAGACGAACAGCGCGGCAACTGGAACCTGAGTCGTAGGGGAAATCTTCTTCAGCAGTCGGCTGCCAATAACCATTTCGTCGCGGGCGTAGGAATACAGCAAACGACTGGCCGCCGCTTGCAGGCTGATGACGCAGGAGATGAAGGAAATCATCACCACGCCCATCACCACTTTCGAACCCACAGGGCCAAATGCGTTGTTGAGGATGGTGGTGACCGGGTCCTTGTCGGTGCCATTGATCACGGCTTGCATGTCCGGCACGGCCAGGATCAGCGCCAGGCAGGCGAACATTGCCGCGATGCCGCCGATGTAGATGGTCATGCGCATGGCCACCGGGATCTTCTTGCTCGGGTTCGGGGTTTCTTCGGCCACGTCGCCGCAGGCCTCGAAGCCGTAGTACAGGAACATCCCCGCCAGCGATGCGGTGAGGAACGCCGGCAGGTACGAGCCGTCGACGCTGATATCGAAGGTGTTGAACAACACGCTGATGGGTTGATGACGCTCGAAAATCAGCAGGTAAACGCCGACGATCACCGCGCCCACCAGCTCGCAGAGGAAGCCGAACATGGCGATCCGCGCCAGCACTTTGGTGCCGCTGAGATTGACCAGGGTGGCGAACAGCGTCAGGAACAGGGCGATGATGATGTTGGTGTTGTTGCTCGGTTCAAAGCCCATCATGGCGGCGAGGTACGGACCGGCACCCACGGCAACCGCCGCGATGGTCACGCACAGGGCGATGGAGTAGATCCAGCCCACCATCCACGCCCAACGCTTGCCCACCAGACGGCGGGCCCATGGGTACACGCCGCCGGAAATCGGGAACTGCGAAACCACTTCGCCGAAGATCAGGCACACCAGCAACTGGCCGCAACCGACCAGCAAGTAAGCCCAGAACATGGGTGGCCCGCCAGCGGCCAGGCACAAGCCGAACAGGGTATAAACCCCGACGACCGGGGAAAGGTAAGTGAAGCCCAGGGCGAAGTTTTCCCACAAGCTCATGCTGCGATTGAAGTTGGAGCTGTAACCCAGCTTGCGTAGTTGCTCGGCATCGCTGTCGGCAAGGGCTACAGAGAGATCGGGTGATGCACTCATGTGTGTTTTCTCCGGAAAATCGGCAGATTTCGGATGTCCGAAACCGTGGCGGGGCCTTGAGGGCACCGCCCGGATCGGTGGTTATTGTTTTGTTTTTTTGCTGTGGAGCCTGGTGGTGCTGGGTGCCGGTTTCTTCCTTGAGTGTTGCGGTGACGCCATTCGCTGTAGGAGCGAGCTTGCTCGCGAAAAACCTGAGGACACCGAGGGGCGTCAGGATCCCCGCGTCAACGTTGACGTCCATCGCGAGCAAGCTCGCTCCTACAGGCGATGCTTTTCTTAATGTTTGAACATCACATGCCGCACAACGGTGTAGTCCTCCAGCCCGTACATGGACATGTCCTTGCCATAGCCGGACAGTTTCTGACCGCCATGAGGCATTTCGCTGACCAGCATGAAGTGCGTATTCACCCAGGTGCAGCCGTAGTGCAAGCGGGCCGACAGGCGATGGGCGCGACCGACGTCGGCGGTCCACACCGACGACGCCAGGCCGTATTCCGAATCGTTGGCCCAGCCGAGTACCTGCGCTTCATCGCTGAATCTGGTGACCGACACCACTGGCCCGAACACTTCGCGACGGACGATTTCGTCATCCTGCTGCGCATCGGCCAGTACGGTCGGCTCGAAGAAGTAACCGTTGCCGTCGACTGCTTTACCGCCAGTGATCAGACGGATGTGCGGTTGAGCAATGGCGCGTTCGACGAAACCGGCAACGCGGTCACGGTGTTGCGCGGTGATCAGCGGGCCGAGTTCGGTAGACGGATCGTCCTGCAGGCCGTACTTGATGCTGCTGACCGCAGCCCCGAGTTTCTCGACGAACTTCTCGTAGATGCCTGCCTGGGCATAGATGCGGCAGGCGGCGGTGCAGTCTTGCCCGGCGTTGTAGAAACCGAAGGTGCGGATGCCTTCGACGGCGGCGTCGATGTCGGCGTCATCGAAGATGATCACCGGGGCCTTGCCGCCCAATTCCATGTGCATGCGTTTGACGCTGTCGGCGGTGCTGGAAATGATGTTCGACCCGGTGGCGATCGAACCGGTCAGCGACACCATGCGCACTTTCGGGTGGGTGACCAGCGGGCTACCGACGGTAGGACCACGGCCAAATACCAGATTGAGCACGCCGGCCGGGAAGATGTCCGACGCCAGTTCGGCCAGGCGCAGGGCGGTCAGCGGGGTTTGTTCCGACGGTTTGAGCACCACGGTATTACCGGCAGCCAGGGCCGGGGCGATTTTCCAGGCCACCATCATCAGCGGGTAGTTCCACGGCGCGATGGAGGCGATCACACCCACCGGGTCGCGACGGATCATCGAGGTGTGGCCCGGCAGGTATTCGCCACCGGCCGAACCGCTCATGCAGCGGCTGGCGCCGGCGAAGAAGCGGAACACGTCGGCAATCGCCGGGATCTCGTCGTTCAGCGCGGCGCTGTAAGGCTTGCCGCAGTTGTCCGATTCCAGTTTGGCCAGCTCTTCGCCGTGGGCCTCAATGGCATCGGCGAGTTTGAGCAGCAGCAGCGAACGCGCTTTCGGCGGGGTTTGCGACCAGCTCTCGAAAGCGGCGTCGGCGGCGCGTACGGCGGCATCGACCTGGGCTTCGCTGGCTTCGTTGATCTCCACCAGTACACGACCCAGCGCCGGGTTGAACACTGGTTGGGCGGGGCCTTCGCCATCTTGCAGTTGGCCGTTGATCAAGAGTTTGGTTTGCATGGCATTTGTCCTCATCAATGCAGATCTTGTTTTGAAACCAGTCCCTGTGGGAGCGAGCTTGCTCGCGATGGCGGTGTGTCAGCCACCATCCATGCTGAATGTGATGGCCTCATCGCGAGCAAGCTCGCTCCCACAGGGGGTAGTGGTGTCTATTTTGAGTTTATTTCCCGCCACTCCCCGCAACGCTCTCACCACCCCGGGTCAGGTAATAGGCACCAAGAATCGGCAGCATGGTCACGATCATCACCAGCATCGCCACGACGTTGGTCACCGGCACGTCCCGTGGGCGGCTGAGCTGGTTGAGCAGCCACAGCGGCAGGGTCCGTTCATGGCCGGCGGTGAAGGTAGTGACGATGATTTCGTCGAACGACAGGGCAAACGCCAGCATGCCGCCGGCCAGCAACGCCGAGCCGAGGTTCGGCAGGATGATGTAGCGGAAGGTCTGCCAGCCGTCTGCGCCGAGGTCCATCGAGGCTTCGATCAAGCTGTGGGAGGTACGGCGCAAACGGGCGATGACGTTGTTGTAGACGATCACCACACAGAAAGTCGCGTGACCGACGATGATGGTGAACATCCCCGGCTCGATGCCCAATGTCTTGAACGTTGCCAGCAACGCGATCCCGGTAATGATCCCCGGCAAGGCAATCGGCAGGATCAGCATCAGCGAGATGCCTTGCTTGCCGAAGAAGTCCCGGCGGTACAACGCCGCCGACGCCAGCGTGCCGAGGACCATGGCGATCAGGGTGGCAATCGAGGCGATCTGCAACGACAGCTTGATGGCTTCCAGCACGTCCGGCCGCGAGAACGCCACGCTGAACCAATTCAGGGTGATGCCCTTGGGCGGGAAGCTGAACGCCGCATCTTCGGTGTTGAAGGCGTACAGGAAGATGATCAGGATCGGGAAGTGCAGGAACACCAACCCACCCCAGGCGGCGATTTTCAAGCCTAAAGAAGCTTTCTCAGAGTGCATCGAAGGCTCCCAGACGTTTGACGATGGACAGGTAGATGGCGATCAGCACGATCGGCACCAGGGTGAAGGCGGCGGCCATGGGCATGTTGCCGATGGCGCCTTGCTGGGCATACACCATGCTGCCGACGAAGTAACCCGGCGGGCCCACCAGTTGCGGCACGATGAAGTCGCCCAGGGTCAGCGAGAAGGTGAAGATCGAACCGGCGGCAATGCCCGGGATCGACAGCGGCAGAATCACTTGCGTGAAGGTCTGGCGCGGCTTGGCACCGAGGTCGGCGGAGGCTTGCAGCAGCGATGGCGGCAGGCGTTCCAGCGAGGCCTGGATCGGCAGGATCATGAACGGCAACCAGATGTACACGAACACCATGAAGCGCCCCAGGTGCGAGGTCGACAAGGTGCTGCCGCCAACGCCCGGAATGCCCAGCACGAATTGCAGAACCGGTTCCAGCCCCAGGTGCTGCACGAACCACTGCGCCACGCCGCCCTTGGCCAGTAGCAGCGTCCAGGCGTAAGCCTTGACGATGTAACTGGCCCACATCGGCATCATCACCGCGATATAAAAAAACGCCTTGGTCTTGCCGGTGGTGTAGCGCGCCATGTAGTAGGCAATCGGGAACGCAACGAAGGCGCTGGCAATCGACACGACAATCGCCATGCCCAGGGTACGCAGGATGATGTCGAAGTTCGACGGCTGGAACAGCGCGGTGAGGTTCGCCAGGGTCAGGTCAGGGGTGACCGCCATGGTGAAGTCATCGAAGGTGTAGAGACCTTGCCACAGCAGCACCAGCAACGAGCCCAGGTAGATCGCGCCGAACCACAGCAGCGGTGGCACCAGCAGCATCGACAGATAGAGGTTAGGCCGGCGATACAGCAGGTTGGAGAACCGGCGCAA
This sequence comes from Pseudomonas sp. Pseusp10, assembly GCF_059492225.1. NCBI lineage: Bacteria > Pseudomonadati > Pseudomonadota > Gammaproteobacteria > Pseudomonadales > Pseudomonadaceae > Pseudomonas > Pseudomonas sp. Pseusp10. The sequence continues at coordinate 1,841,734 of NZ_CP168528.1, forward strand.
TGGCGAGCCGCCTGACCGGGTTTGAGAGATAGCCAGGGTGTTCATGTCACACCCCGCCCGCAACGGTGTCGTGCAAAGCAATCATGGCTTCACGCGCCCAACGTGCACTGATGCGCTGCCCGGTCTGGTGCTGTGCGCTGGTGTCCAGCCATTGGTTGTTGGCCTTGCTGATGTTCAGGGTCTGGCCATTTTCCAGTTTCAGCTCATAGCGAGTCGCACTGCCCTGGTACTGGATGTCATGCAGCAAACCGCTGACTTCAATCTCGTGGCTGGCTAGCGGACCGTCGGCGAAGCGCACGTGTTCCGGGCGAATCGAGAATGGCTGCGGATTGCCACTCAACTGCTTGGCCAGTTCGCCGCGAATCACGTTGGAGGTGCCAACGAATTCCGCCACGAACGTGGTGGCCGGCTTCATGTACAGGTTGCGCGGGCTGTCGACCTGTTCGATGCGGCCCTTGTTAAACACCGCAACGCGGTCGGACATCGACAGCGCCTCGGTCTGGTCGTGGGTGACGAAAATGAAGGTGATGCCGAGCTGGCGTTGCAGCTTCTTCAATTCGCCTTGCATTTGCTCGCGCAGCTTCAGGTCGAGCGCGCCGAGGGGTTCGTCGAGCAACAGCACCCGTGGACGGTTGACCAAAGCGCGAGCCAGGGCCACACGCTGGCGTTGACCGCCGGAGAGCTGCACCGGCTTGCGGTCGCCGTAGCCGCCGAGGGCGACCATCTCCAGGGATTCTTCGGCACGCTTGAAGCGCTCGGCCTTGCCGATGCCTTTAACCTTCAAACCGTAGGCGACGTTGTCGCGAACGTTCATGTGCGGGAACAGCGCGTAATCCTGGAATACGGTGTTCACATCGCGCTGGTACGGCGGCAGGTGGGCGGCCTCTTCGCCATGAATACGGATGGAACCTGCACTCGGCTGTTCAAAACCGGCGATCAGGCGCAGACAGGTGGTTTTGCCAGAGCCGGACGGCCCCAGCATGGAGAAGAACTCGCCGTCCTGGATGTCGATGGAAACCCGGTCTACGGCTTTTACTTCGCCGAATTGCCGGGAAACGTTGGTGAACTGGACTGCAAGCGTCATGGTGCGGTGCTCCAAAAAGGCGAAGGCCGTCGCAGCGGCCCTGCCTGGACTTCTGAAAAAACAAAAACTTTTATCTGTCGGCCGAGCGCGGTAGCGGCAACGACGGTGATCTACTGTGGGAGCGAGCTTGCTCGCGATGGCGGAGTGTCAGTCAGTAACAATATTGACTGGAATGCCCTCATCGCGAGCAAGCTCGCTCCCACAGGGGGAGGGTGGGTTATCTACCACCCATGATCGCGATGTAATCCTGGGTCCAGCGGCTGTACGGCACGAACTTGCCGCCTTCAGCCTGCGGGGTTTTCCAGAAGGCGATCTTGTCGAACTGGTCGAAACCGTTGGTCTTGCAGCCTTCGGCGCCGAGCAATTCGCTCTCCTTGCACGCCGCCGGAACCGCTGGCAACGAGCCGAACCACGCCGCGACGTCTCCCTGGACTTTCGGTTGCAGCGACCAGTCCATCCACTTGTAGGCGCAGTTCGGGTGCTTGGCCTCGGCATGCATCATGGTGGTGTCGGCCCAACCGGTGGCGCCTTCTTTCGGGATGGTCGAGGCGATCGGCTGTTTCTCATTCATCAGGCCGTTGACCTGATACGGCCATGAACTGGAGGCGACCACGCCTTCGTTCTTGAAGTCGCTCATTTGCACGGTGGTGTCGTGCCAGTAGCGGTGGATCAACGGCTGCTGGGCGCGCAACAGGTCGAGCACGGCCTTGTACTGGGCCTCGGTCAGTTCGTAGGGGTTCTGGATGCCCAGTTCCGGCTTGGCGGTCTTCAGGTACAGCGCCGCGTCGGCGATGTAGATCGGGCCGTCATAGGCCTGCACGCGGCCCTTGTTCGGCTTGCCGTCCGGCAGGTTTTGCGGATTGAACAGCACGCCCCAGCTGGTGGGCGCGGTCTTGAACACGTTGGTGTTGTACATCAACACATTCGGGCCCCACTGATACGGGGTGCCGTAGGTCTGCTTGTTGACCACGTACCACGGTCCATCCTTGAGGCGCGGGTCGAGGTTTTTCCAGTTCGGGATCAACGCAGTGTTGATCGGCTGCACACGCTTGCCGACGATCAGGCGCAGGGAGGCATCGCCCGACGCTGTCACCAGGTCGTAACCACCCTTGGCCATCAGGCTGACCATTTCGTCGGAGGTACCCGCTGTCTTGACGTTGACCTTGCAGCCGGTTTCCTTTTCGAAACCGGTCACCCAGTCGTAGGCCTTGTCGCTCTCGCCACGCTCGATGTAGCCAGGCCAGGCCACAATATCCAGTTGGCCCTCGCCGGCCCCGACAGCTTTGAGCGGCTCGGCGGCCTGGACACTGGCGCTGGCCAGCAGCGCGGTGGTGATTGCACTGAGCAGTGCGGTCTTGTGCACGAACATGGAATTTCCCTCTTCTTCAAATTATGGTCGGGGCAGTTGTGAACGTGGTGAAGCATGCCGTTGGTGGCTTCTTATAAGCGTAGTCAGAGATGCTCGCCATGGCGGGCCATGATGTGCCGCACCACGCTGTAGTCCTGAAGCGAATCGCTGGACAGGTCTTTGCCGTAGCCCGAACGTTTCAGGCCGCCATGGGGCATTTCGCTGACCAGCATGAAATGGCTGTTGATCCAGGTGCAGCCGTACTGCAAGCGCGCCGCGACCTGCATGGCCTTGTCGAGGTTCTGGGTCCAGACCGACGAAGCCAGGCCGTATTCCGAATCGTTGGCCCAGTCCACCGCCTGTTCAAGTTCATCGAAGCGGGTCACGGTGACCACCGGCCCGAACACTTCGCGCTGGACGATCTCGTCACTTTGCTTGCAGCCGGCGAGCAGGGTCGGCTGGTAATAGAAGCCGGCACCGGAATGCACGGCCGCGCCAGTTACCCGTTCGATGTGCGGCTGGCCGAGGGCGCGTTCGACAAAACTGGCCACGCGGTCGCGCTGGCGGGTGCTGATCAATGGGCCGATTTCATTGTCGGCGTCGCGTTTGCCGGCGAAGCGCAGGCTGCTGACCGCCGCGCCGAGTTCTGACACCAAACGGTCATGAATCCCGGCCTGGGCATAAATTCGGCAAGCTGCGGTGCAATCCTGGCCGGCGTTGTAATAGCCGTAGGTGCGCACGCCTTCGACCACGGCCTGGATGTCGGCATCGTTGCAGACGATCACCGGGGCCTTGCCACCGAGTTCAAGATGTGTGCGCTTGAGGGTTTTGGCGGCGGCTTGAAGAATTTTCTGGCCAGTGACGATATCGCCGGTCAGCGACACCATACGCACTTTAGGGTGGTTCACCAGGTGGCTGCCGACCCCTTCACCGCCACCGCAAATGATGTTGATCACACCCTGTGGCAGGATCTCGGCCAGCGCCGGAGCCAGGGCCAGGATCGACAGGGGCGTGTGTTCCGACGGTTTGAACACCAGGGTATTGCCGGCGGCGAGGGCCGGGGCGATTTTCCACGCGGCCATCATGATCGGGTAGTTCCACGGCGCAATCGACGCCACCACCCCGATAGGATCGCGACGGACCATGCTGGTGTAGCCCGGCAGGTATTCGCCGCTGAGCTGGCCGGTCTGGCAGCGCACGGCACCGGCGAAGAAGCGGAACACGTCGACCGTGGCATTCAGGTCGTCCTGACGGGCCAGGTGCAACGGCTTGCCGCAGTTCATGGCTTCGAGGCGGGCGAGCAGGTCGGCATTTTTTTCGATGACGTTGGCGATTTCCAGCAGCAGGTTCGAACGCTGCTGTGGCGTGGTCCGTGACCAACCGGCAAAAGCGCGATTCGCAGCGAGGATCGCTGCTTCGACTTGCTCGGTGCTGGCTTCGGCAATTTGCGTCAGCACTTCCCCGGTGGCCGGGTTGAGAATCGGCTCGACGCAGCCTTGGCCGGCTACTAATTCACCATCGATCAACAATGCGGTGAACAACGGGGTCTGCGCGCCAGCCATTTTTCGGGTTCTCGTTTTTTGTGTGGCTTCTTGTGTAGACATGGCAGCGCTCCCTGTGACTGGGGCCCGGCCGTCTTTATTAGATGCAACAAGACTAGTGTGCGGACCCGAGGACAACAAATACTAAATACTGAAGGTGGCGTTCGATTAAATAGATGGCTTGCGCCCGCCGTGGGGTTGTTCGCGGGCGACCGTAAGGAACGGGTCCACCAGCGCCGGCCGCGCAGTGCCGCGACGCCAGGCCAGGCCGACATCCAGGGTCTGGCTGAGGTCGGCAATCGGCCGCGCTTCGATGATGTCGCCCTCCAGTGACCACGGGCGATAGGTCATGTCAGGCTGGATCGACACGCCCAGGCCGGCAGCCACCAGGCTTCGCACCGCTTCGGTCGAGGCCGTACGCAGGGTGATGCGCGGTTGCAGGGAGGCTGCCGACCACATGCGCTGGGCGTTGCGGTCCATTTCATCGACGTTCAGTTGAATCAATGGTTCGCGGGCCACATCGGCGAGGTTGATGCTGTCGTGCTCCAGCAGCGGGTGCTGGGCCGGCAGCCACAGCCGGTGCGGCGAGTGGGTCAGCACTTCAGTTTGCAAGGCGTGGCGGTCTTCGAGGTTGGAGAGGATCAGCACGCCGACATCGATCTCGCCGCTGACCAGCAAATGTTCGATGTACGGGCGCTCATCTTCCATCACGCGGATTTCCACGTTGGGGTAGGCACGCTGGAAACGGGTGAGCAAATCTGCCAGGTAGTAGCCGGCGACCAGGCTGGTCACGCCGACGATCAACTGCCCGGCGACCTGGTCGGTGCTCTGTTGCAGGCTGCGCTTGGCGTTATCCACGGTGGCCAGGATCAAGTGCGCCTGGCGCAGGAATTGATGCCCCTGGTGGGTCAGGGTCATCCCCTTGGCGTGGCGACTGAACAGGCTGACGCCGATTTCCTCCTCCAGTTGCTGGATCGCCAGGGTCAGGGTCGACTGGGAAATGAACGCGGTTTGCGCGGCGGCCGAGATCGAACCGGTCTCGGCCACGGCGATGAAGTGACGGATCTGACGCAAGGTCATCATGGGAAAGCACCCGGTGGGCTGTTTTTATCGATTGGCTGGAGTGTATATCGTTTTTTTTGAAAGGCTGCTTTATGCCGCAAGCTTCAAGCGGCAAGCAGAAAAGGGTGGAGCAACATCTCGAAGCACTCTTGCGGGCAGCAATCGGGAACTTTCGATCTAGGCTGGTGGCCTTGGTTTCAGGTTAAACGTCTTGTGGAGGCGGTAAATGAACACCCGTGGATTGCTCGATCAATTGCTCAAATCCGGCCAGGACCTGTTGCAAAACAAGGCAGGCAGCTCACCGCAGAAGGGCGCGAGCGGTGGCACCGGTGCCCTCGGCAGTTTGCTCTCCGGCGCGAGTGGCGGGGCATTGGCGGCAGGGGCCATGGGTTTGCTGCTCGGCAGCAAAAAGGCCCGTAAAGTCGGGGGCAAGGTCGCGGTCTACGGTGGTCTCGCCGCGTTGGGTGTGCTGGCCTATAAAACCTTGGGTAACTGGCATGCGCAGCAGGGTGCTGCGGCCGGTGCGGAACCGCAAACCCTGGACCGTGTGCCGGCTGCGCAAGTCGAGCTGCACAGTCAGGCGATTCTCAAGGCGTTGGTGGCGGCCGCCAAGGCTGACGGTCATGTCGATGAGCGTGAACGGGCCTTGATCGAAGGCGAGTTCACCCGGCTCGACAATGACCAGGAGCTGCAACACTGGCTGCACGCCGAGCTCAACAAGCCGCTGGACCCGAGCGACGTCGCCCGAGCTGCCCGCTCCCCGGAAATCGCCGCCGAGATGTACATCGCCAGCGTAATGATGGTGGATGAGGAAAACTTCATGGAGAAGGCTTACCTTGACGAGCTGGCGCGGCAGCTCAAGCTGGAGCCGGGGTTGAAGGCCGAGCTGGAGAAGCAGGTTCGCCAGGCTTCCCTGTAAACCTTCAGTCCGCCATCGCGAGCAAGCTCGCTCCCACAGGGAATTGCTGTGAACACAGAATTTGTTCGCGACATAAGTCAAATGTGGGAGCGAGCTTGCTCGCGATGACAATTTCAGTCACACCGCATTCCTTGATGACCATTGCACGGTCCCTTTCTGCTGAATCACCCCTAACACCCATCCCCTCAATTAGCGGACATTCCCAACCCAGAGCCCATCCCGCCTTTTTTCAGCGGGATGAGAAGTGGCGTGCAACCGTCTTATAAATGAAACACCGCCCTCAGCTATACTCCCCGCATTTCGAATCAGGCCCGAGGATTGACTGTGAAGAACTGGACGTTGCGCCAACGCATCTTGGCGAGCTTTGCGGTAATTATCGCCATCATGCTGCTGATGGTGGTCCTCTCCTATTCGCGATTGCTGAAGATCGAAGAGAGCGAAGCCAGCGTCCGGGACGACGCGTTGCCGGGGGTTTATTACAGCTCCATGATTCGCAGCGCCTGGGTCGACACTTACCTGCAGACTCAGGAAATGCTCGGCTTGAAAGAAGGGCAGGGCATCAGCAGCGAAGACGCTGCGGAATTCAAGGCTTTCGAAGCGCGTCTGCTGGAGCAGATAGGTAACTACCGCAACACCATCACAACCGATGAAGACAAGGTCGAGTTTGCCGCTTTCGAACAACGGCACGAGGAGTTCAGCAGGATTCTGACGGCAGTGCTCGATCTGCACATTCGCAACCAGGAAGCCGAGGCCGTCAAGTTGTTCACCGAGCAACTGACCCCGGTCTGGACCGCAGGTCGCACGAAGCTCAACGACATCCTCCGCGAAAACAAATTGGTGGCCGACCACGAAATGGCCGCCATCGACGACGCCGTGCTTTCGGCAAAAATCAGCATGGGCATTTCCCTGCTGGTGGCCGTCCTGGCTGCCGGCCTCTGCGGTTTGCTGTTGATGCGCGCCATCATGGCGCCGATGAACCGCATCGTGAAAATCCTCGAAATCATGCGCACTGGCGACCTGAGCAGCCGCCTGAACCTGGAGCGCAAGGACGAATTCGGCGCAGTAGAGACCGGCTTCAACGACATGATGAGCGAGCTCACTTCCCTGGTGTCCCAGGCCCAGCGTTCGTCAGTGCAAGTCACCACGTCGGTGACCGAAATCGCCGCCACTTCCAAGCAACAGCAGGCTACTGCCACCGAAACCGCCGCCACCACCACGGAAATCGGCGCGACCTCCCGTGAAATCGCCGCCACTTCCCGGGATCTGGTGCGCACCATGACTGAGGTCTCCACCGCTGCCGATCAGGCTTCCGTGGCCGCCGGCTCCGGACAGCAGGGCCTGGCGCGCATGGAGGAAACCATGCACTCGGTGATGGGCGCGGCCGACCTGGTCAACGCCAAACTGGCGATCCTCAACGAGAAGGCCGGCAACATCAATCAGGTGGTGGTGACCATCGTCAAGGTCGCCGACCAGACCAACCTGTTGTCGCTCAACGCCGCCATCGAGGCCGAGAAGGCCGGGGAGTACGGGCGCGGTTTTGCCGTGGTTGCCACCGAAGTGCGGCGTCTGGCGGACCAGACGGCCGTGGCCACCTACGACATCGAGCAAATGGTGCGCGAGATCCAGTCGGCGGTGTCGGCCGGGGTCATGGGCATGGACAAGTTCTCCGAAGAAGTGCGTCGCGGCATGTCCGAGGTGCAGCAGGTCGGCGAGCAGTTATCGCAGATCATCCATCAGGTTCAGGCGCTGGCGCCGCGGGTGCTGATGGTCAACGAAGGCATGCAGGCCCAGGCCACCGGCGCCGAGCAGATCAACCACGCGCTGGTGCAGTTGGGGGACGCCAGCAGCCAGACCGTCGAGTCCTTGCGCCAGGCCAGTTTCGCCATCGATGAGCTGAGCCAGGTGGCCGTCGGGCTGCGCAGCGGCGTTTCGCGATTCAAAGTCTGATGAGCGAAATCACGGCCAAACGCTCTGCCGTGAAGCAGGCGCTGCATGCATTGTTCCTGGTGTTCCGCATCGGCAGCGAGCGCTATGCCTTGCAAGCCATCGAGGTGGCGGAAGTGCTGCCGCGCCTGCCGTTGAAGCCAATTCCCCATGCACCCGCCTGGGTCGCCGGGGTGTTCGCCTATCGGGGCGCGGTGGTGCCGGTGATCGACTTGAGCGCACTGACCTTTGGTACGCCTGCACAGGCGCGTACCAGTACGCGGCTGGTGCTGGTCAACTACCGGCCGGATGCAACCACCGAGGCGCACCTGCTCGGGTTGATTCTGGAACAGGCGACCGACACCTTGCGTTGCGATCCGGCGGATTTTCAGCCCTACGGCCTGGACAATCGGCAGACGCCTTACCTGGGGCCCGTGCGCAAGGATGAGCAGGGCTTGCTGCAATGGGTGCGGGTCAGCGATCTGCTGGACGAGCAGGTTCGCGCATTGTTGTTCCCCTCGCCGCCACTGGATCCGGCGCTGCTTGAGGAGCGGTCATGAGTAGCGATCAGCGTTTTTTCGACTTCCTCAAGGAACGTATCGGTCTGGACGTGACCTCCGTGGGGCCTGCGATCATCGAGCGAGCGGTGCGCCAGCGCAGCATCGCTGCGCAAGCACCCTCGGCCGACGAGTACTGGCGAACCTTGCAGGGCTCGCGGGACGAGCAGCAGGCGTTGATCGAAGCGGTGATCGTTCCGGAAACCTGGTTCTTCCGCTATCCGGAATCCTTCGCCACCCTGGCGAAACTGGCGAGCAAGCGTCTGGCCGAGATCAATAATCTGCGCGCACTGCGGATTCTCAGCCTGCCGTGCTCCACCGGCGAAGAACCGTACTCGATCGCCATGGCGTTGCTCGATGCCGGGCTCCAACCGCACCAGTTCAAGGTCGACGGCATGGACGTCAGCCCGTTGTCGGTGGAAAAAGCCAAACGTGCGGTGTACGGCAAGAATTCTTTTCGGGGTGACGACATTGTGTACCGCGACCGTCATTTCATTGCCGAAGGCGAGAGCTATCGCCTCAATCCACGCGTACTTGAGCAGGTGCGCTTGCAGGTTGGCAATCTGCTGGATCCGGATTTGCTTGCCGGCGAACCACCGTTTGATTTCGTGTTTTGCCGCAACCTGCTGATCTATTTCGACCAGCCGACCCAGAAACAAGTCTTCGATGTGCTCAAGTGTCTGACTCACGTTGACGGCGTGCTGTTTATCGGTCCGGCCGAAGGCAGTCTGCTGGGGCGTTTGGGGATGCGCTCGATCGGTATCGCGCAGTCCTTCGCGTTCAGTCGGCAAGGGACGCCCGACCCTGAGCCTTTGCCGGCATTCGTTCCAGCGCCACTGCCAGTGCCGCAGCCGTTGCGCAACCCACCGCCTGCGCCAGCGCGCAGTCGTCCATTTGCCCGGGTTGCGCCGCTGCAGCCTGCGCCTGCGATCTCAGGTGCCGACACTGCCGTGCTGCTGGCCAATATCGCCGCGCTGGCCGATGAAGGCAAAAGCGCCGAGGCACGAGCGGCGTGTGAAAGCTACTTGCGCAGCCATGAACCGGTGGCTCAAGTCTTTTACTGGCTGGGACTGCTCAGCGATGTGGCCGGCAATACCCTTGAAGCTCAGGGTTTTTACCGCAAGGCGTTGTACCTCGAACCGCAACATCCTGAAGCGTTGATGCACCTGGCCGCATTGCTGCAGGCCCAGGGCGACGCGCCGGGAGCCAGACGATTGCAGGAGCGTGCCGCCCGCAGCGGGCGCGCCGCCGACAGTGAGCGCAAACGATGATCGCCTCCGACACCTTTAGCGTCACCCGGGATGCCCAGGCCATCGACGACTGCTGGAACCGCATCGGTATCCACGGCGACAAGTCCTGTCCGCTGCTCGGCGAGCATATTCATTGCCGCAATTGCGCGGTGTATTCGGCGGCCGCGACGCGTTTGCTCGATCGCTATGCATTGCAGCAGGAAGATCGCGGGCCAGTGTCCGTCGCGGTCGAGAGCGAGGTGAAGAGCCGCTCGTTATTGATGTTCCGTCTGGGTGAGGAATGGCTGGGCCTGGCCACGCGCAGCCTGGTGGAAGTTTCGCCGTTGCAGGCGATTCACTCATTGCCGCACCAGCGTTCCCGGGCCTTGCTCGGCGTGGCGAATGTGCGCGGCACGCTGGTCGCCTGCCTGTCGCTGGTGGAGCTGCTCGGGCTCGACGGCACCAGTAACGTGGCTCCCGGCGCGCGGGTCATGCCACGCATGCTGATCATCGCGGCCGATGGCGGGCCGGTGGTGGTGCCGGTGGACGAGGTCGACGGGATTCATGCCATCGATGAGCACATCCTCGATGCCGCGTCGCGCTCGGGTGCTCAGGCCAGCGCCAAATACACCCGTGGCGTATTGCAATTCAAAGGTCGCAGCCTGCGTTGGCTGGATGAAGAGCAGTTGCTGTCCGCCGTGACCCGGAGCCTCACATGACCCCCGAGCAAATGCGCGACACCTCTTTGCTGGAACTGTTCAGCCTGGAGGCCGAAGCCCAGACCCTGGTCTTGAGCACTGGCCTGCTGGCGCTTGAGCGCGACCCGACCCAGGCCGATCAACTTGAATCGTGCATGCGTGCGGCGCACTCGCTCAAGGGGGCGGCGCGGATCGTCGGCGTCGACGCAGGGGTCAGCGTCGCCCACGTGATGGAGGACTGCCTGGTCAGTGCCCAGGAAGGCCGCCTGTTGCTGCGCCCCGAACACATCGATGCACTGCTGCAAGGCACCGACTTGCTGATGCGCATCGCCACACCGAACAGCACGCCGGGGACCGCGGACATTGACGCCTATGTGGCATTGATGGCGCGGTTGCTGGACCCGGCGGCCGCTGTGGTTGCGCCTGCTGCACCGGTAATGGCCGAACTTCAACTCGAAGCCCCCACGCCCAGGGTCGAGTTGCCGGTGCCTGCCGTCGAACTGCCAGCGGCGACAGATCCGGCCCCGCGCAAGACCAAACGCACCACGGAAAACGGCGAACGTGTGCTGCGTGTCACCGCCGAGCGCCTGAACAGCCTGCTCGATCTGTCGAGTAAATCCCTGGTGGAAACCCTGCGGCTCAAGCCGCACCTTGCGACCATGCAGCGACTCAAGCGCATGCAGAGCAACAGCCTGCGCGCACTGGAAAGTCTCAACGTTCATCTCAAGGACCAGGCCCTGAGCCTGGAGGCCCAGGAAGCCCTTGAGGATGCGCGGCGCCTGCTGGCGCAATCCCAGCAATTGCTCATGGAAAAGAACGCCGAACTCGATGAGTTCGCCTGGCATGCCAGCCAGCGCGCACAGGTGTTGTACGACACCGCGCTGGCTTGTCGCATGCGGCCGTTTGCCGATGTGCTGACCGGGCAGGTGCGGATGGTCCGGGATCTGGGGCGCGACCTGGGCAAACAGGTGCGGCTGGAAATTGAAGGCGAGAAGACTCAGGTCGATCGCGACGTACTGGAAAAGCTTGAAGCACCGCTGACTCACCTGTTGCGCAACGCAGTCGACCACGGCATCGAAACGCCGGAACAACGCCTGCTGGCGGGCAAGCCGGCTGAAGGTTTGATTCGCCTGCGAGCTTCTCACCAGGCCGGTTTGCTGGTGCTTGAGTTGAGCGATGACGGCAATGGTGTGGACCTGGAAAAAGTCCGCAGCAGCATCGTCGAGCGAAATTTGTCGCCCGCGCAAACCGCCGCGCAGTTGAGCGAAGAGGAACTGCTGACGTTCCTGTTCCTGCCCGGTTTCAGTCTGCGCGACACGGTCACCGAGGTGTCCGGTCGCGGCGTCGGACTGGATGCGGTGCAGCACATGGTCCGGCAGTTGCGCGGCGCGGTGGTATTGGAGCAGACGGCGGGCGAGGGCAGTCGTTTCCACCTTGAGGTGCCGCTGACCCTGTCGGTGGTTCGCAGTCTCGTGGTGGATGTCGGCGACGAAGCCTATGCCTTCCCGCTGGCTCATATCGAGCGCATGTGCGACCTGGAACCGGCAGATATCGTGCAGGTCGAAGGCCGCCAGCATTTCTGGTACGAAGGCCGGCATGTCGGGTTGGTGGCGGCCAGCCAATTGCTGCAACGTCCGGCAAGCCAGAACAGCGGGCAAACCCTGAAAGTCGTGGTGATTCGCGAGCGCGATACCATCTACGGCGTGGCGGTCGAGCGCTTTATCGGCGAGCGCACGCTGGTCGTGTTGCCGCTGGACGAGCGTCTGGGCAAGGTGCAGGACATTTCCGCCGGGGCCTTGCTCGATGACGGTTCGGTGGTGCTGATCGTCGACGTCGAAGACATGCTGCGTTCGGTGGACAAATTGCTCAATACGGGGCGTCTGGAGCGCATTGCCCGTCACAGCAATCAGGTGGTCGAGGCGGCCCGCAAACGAATTCTGGTGGTGGATGATTCCCTGACCGTGCGAGAGTTGCAGCGCAAGCTGTTGCTCAATCGCGGATACGACGTGGCGGTTGCGGTGGACGGCATGGACGGCTGGAACGCGTTGCGTTCTGAGGATTTCGATCTGCTGATCACCGACATTGATATGCCGCGCATGGACGGCATCGAACTGGTCACGCTGCTGCGTCGGGACAATCGCCTGCAATCGCTGCCGGTGATGGTGGTGTCCTACAAGGATCGTGAAGAGGACCGGCGCCGTGGACTGGATGCCGGGGCCGACTATTATCTAGCCAAGGCCAGTTTTCATGATGACGCCTTGCTCGATGCGGTGGTCGAGCTCATTGGAGGAGCGCGGGCATGAGGATCGCAATCGTCAACGACATGCCCATGGCGGTGGAGGCCCTGCGCCGCGCCCTGGCATTCGAGCCGGCACACAAGGTGGTCTGGGTCGCCGGCAATGGCGCCGAGGCGGTGCGCCAGTGCGCGCAGGACACGCCGGACCTGATTCTGATGGACCTGATCATGCCGGTGATGGATGGTGTCGAGGCCACGCGGCGGATCATGGCCGAGACCCCGTGTGCCATCGTCATCGTCACCGTGGATCGCCAGCAGAACGTGCACCGGGTATTCGAGGCCATGGGCCACGGTGCGCTGGACGTGGTCGACACCCCGGCCGTCGGCACCGGCAATGCCCAGGAAGCGGCCGCGCCGTTGTTGCGCAAGATCCTGAACATCAGTTGGCTGATCGGCGACAAGGACAATCGCCCGCGCCCGACGCCGGCGCCATTGCGCAGTCCGGGCTCACGCCAGAGCCTCATCGCCATCGGTTCATCCGCCGGTGGGCCGGCAGCGCTGGAAATCTTGCTCAAGGGACTGCCGCGTGATTTCTCTCCGGCCATCGTGCTGGTGCAGCACGTTGACCAGGTGTTTGCTGCCGGCATGGCTGAATGGCTTGGCAGCGCCAGTGGCCTCAACGTGCGGTTGGCCGAGGAAGGCGAGCCACCGCAAAGCGGCACGGTGTTGCTGGCCGGCACCAATCACCATATCCGCTTGCTGAAAAACGGCACGCTGGCCTACACCGCCGAACCGGTCAACGAAATCTACCGACCCTCAATCGATGTGTTCTTCGAGAGCGTGGCCAGTTACTGGAACGGTGACGCCATAGGGGTTTTACTCACCGGCATGGGGCGTGATGGCGCCCAGGGGCTTAAACTCATGCGCCAACAGGGCTACCTGACCATCGCACAAGACCAAAGCAGCAGTGCGGTGTACGGCATGCCGAAGGCGGCCGCAGCCATCGACGCTGCCGTGGAGATTCGCCCGCTGGACAAGATAGCGCCACGATTGCTGGAAATTTTCGCCAAATGAGCACCTTTTTCCGCATTCCTGGTCCAGGTAGTACTCAGGTGACCGCACATGAATGAATTACAGCTCGATGACTTCAAGACCGACGAAAACGCCGCCATGGTGTTGCTGGTGGACGATCAGGCAATGATCGGCGAAGCCGTGCGCCGCGGCCTGTCGAATGAAGATAATATCGATTTCCACTTCTGCGCCGACCCGCACCAGGCCATCGCCCATGCGGTCCGCATCAAGCCGACGGTGATTCTTCAAGACCTGGTGATGCCGGGGCTGGACGGCCTGAGTCTGGTGCGCGAATACCGCAATCACCCGGCGACCAAGGACATTCCGATCATCGTCCTGTCGACCAAGGAAGACCCGCTGATCAAGAGCGCGGCCTTCGCGGCCGGGGCCAACGATTACCTGGTCAAGCTGCCGGATACCATCGAACTGGTCGCGCGCATCCGCTATCACTCGCGGTCCTACATGACCCTGCTGCAACGGGATGCGGCGTACCGCGCGTTGCGGGTCAGCCAGCAGCAACTGCTCGACACCAACCTGGTGCTGCAACGCCTGATGAACTCCGATGGCCTGACCGGGCTGTCGAACCGTCGGCACTTCGATGAATACATGGAACTGGAGTGGCGCCGTTCGCTGCGTGAACAGAGCCAGTTGTCCTTGCTGATGATCGATGTCGACTACTTCAAGGCCTACAACGACAGCTTTGGCCACCTGGAAGGCGATGAAGCCCTGCGCAAGGTCGCCGCTGCGATTCGTGACGCGAGCGCCCGGCCTTCGGACCTGCCGGCCCGTTACGGCGGCGAAGAGTTCGCCTTGGTACTGCCCAACACCTCCCAGGGCGGTGCGCGCCTGGTGGCGGAAAAGCTGCGCATGACCGTGGAAGCCATGAAGATCCCGCACATTTCGCCCGCCGAAGGGGCGAGCCTGACCATCAGCATCGGCCTGTCGACCATCACCCCGAAAGCGGGCAGCCACTGCCGTGACCTGATTTCAGCGGCGGACAAGGGGCTGTATTTGGCGAAGAATAACGGGCGTAATCAGGTGGGCGTGGAGTGATCTACCCTATTTCCTGAGCGACGCAAAGCCCTGTGGGAGCGAGCTTGCTCGCGATGGCGTGGTGTCAGTCGATAGTTCCATGGACTGACACGCCGTCATCGCGAGCAAGCTCGCTCCCACAATGGCCTCAATCGCTGTAAAGAACGTCTGTAACCCCGTCTTTTCGGCCAGGCGGGCTGCCGTTTTCGGCCGTTTCCCGGTATACTCGCCGGCTTTCAAAAGTTCGCCAACGAGTGCTGCCCGTCATGGAAATCAACCCGATCCTGAACACCATCAAGGACCTGTCCGAGCGCTCCGAAACTATTCGGGGGTATCTTTGACTACGATCAAAAGCATGAGCGTCTGACCGAAGTCAATCGCGAGCTTGAAGATCCGAGTGTCTGGAACAAACCTGAATACGCCCAGGAATTGGGCCGCGAGCGCGCTGCGCTGGCGCAAATCGTCGATACCCTCGACGGGTTGAACACCGGTCTGGCCGATTGCCGCGATCTGCTGGACATGGCCGTCGAAGAAAACGACGAAGGCGCAGTGGACGATGTCGTCGCCGAGCTGGCCCGACTCGAGGAAAGTCTGGCCAAGCTGGAATTCCGTCGCATGTTCAGCCACGAAATGGACCCGAACAACGCCTATCTGGACATCCAGGCCGGTTCCGGCGGCACCGAAGCCCAGGACTGGGCCAACATTCTGCTGCGCATGTACCTGCGCTGGGCCGACAAACGCGGTTTCGACGCGACCATCATGGAACTGTCCGCCGGTGAAGTCGCCGGGATCAAGGGCGCCACCGTGCACATCAAGGGCGAATACGCGTTTGGCTGGTTGCGGACCGAAATCGGCGTGCACCGTCTGGTGCGCAAGAGCCCGTTCGACTCCGGCAACCGTCGCCACACCTCGTTCAGCGCGGTGTTCGTCTCGCCAGAGATCGATGACAAGGTGGAAATCGAAATCAACCCGGCAGACTTGCGGATCGACACCTATCGTTCCTCGGGTGCCGGTGGTCAGCACGTAAACACCACCGACTCGGCCGTACGTATCACCCACGTACCGACCAACACCGTGGTCAGCTGCCAGAACGAACGTTCCCAGCACGCCAACAAAGACACCGCCATGAAAATGCTGCGGGCCAAGTTGTACGAGCAGGAAATGCAGAAGCGCAACGCGGCGTCCCAGGCGCTGGAAGACACCAAGTCCGATATCGGTTGGGGTCATCAGATCCGTTCGTATGTGCTCGATGCCTCGCGGATCAAGGATCTGCGCACCAACATCGAACGCAGCGACTGTGACAAGGTGCTCGATGGCGACATCGACGAATACCTGGAAGCGAGCCTGAAGTCCGGGCTGTAAGCAATGCAATACCGGATCGGCTGACTCCCCGCGATCCCTTGTAGGAGCCGGCTTGCCGGCGATCCCCAGGCCGCAGGCCTGGGGGCAACGAACCTGTGATGGAATATTTAAAGACATGAGCGACCTAGAACTCGACCCGCAAGCCCTGCAACAGGAAGAAAACTCCCTGATCGCCCTGCGCAAGGAAAAGCTTGCTGCCGAGCGCGCCAAGGGCAATGCCTTCCCGAACGACTTCCGCCGCGAAAACTACTGCGAACAACTGCAGAAACAGTACGCGGACAAGACCAAGGAAGAGCTGGCAGAGGCTGCGATCCCGGTCAAGGTTGCCGGTCGTATCATGCTCAACCGTGGCTCGTTCATGGTGATCCAGGACATGACCGGTCGCATCCAGGTTTACGTCAACCGCAAGACCCTGTCCGAAGAAACCCTGGCCGCGGTGAAAACCTGGGACATGGGCGACATCATTGCCGCCGAAGGCACCCTGGCCCGCTCCGGCAAAGGCGACCTGTACGTTGAAATGACCAGCGTACGCCTGCTGACCAAATCCCTGCGCCCGCTGCCGGACAAGCACCACGGCCTGACCGACACCGAACAGCGCTACCGCCAGCGCTACGTTGACCTGATCGTCAACGAAGACGTGCGCCAGACCTTCCGCGTGCGTTCGCAAGTCATTGCTCACATCCGCAGTTTCCTGATGAAGCGTGACTTCCTGGAAGTGGAAACGCCGATGCTGCAAACCATTCCGGGCGGCGCGGCAGCCAAGCCGTTCGAAACCCACCACAATGCGCTGGACATGGGCATGTTCCTGCGTATCGCGCCGGAGCTGTACCTCAAGCGCCTTGTTGTCGGCGGCTTCGAGAAAGTGTTCGAGATCAACCGCAACTTCCGTAACGAAGGCGTTTCGACTCGTCACAACCCTGAATTCACCATGTTGGAGTTCTATCAGGCCTACGCCGACTACGAAGACAACATGGACCTGACCGAAGAGCTGTTCCGCGAACTGGCGCAGCTGGTTCTGGGCAGCACCGACGTGCCGTACGGCGACAAGGTGTTCCATTTCGGCGAGCCGTTCGTGCGTCTGTCGGTGTTCGACTCGATCCTCAAGTACAACCCTGAGCTGACCGCTGACGACCTGAACGACATCGACAAGGCCCGCGCCATCGCCAAGAAAGCAGGCGCCAAGGTGTTGGGCTTCGAAGGCCTGGGCAAGCTGCAGGTGATGATTTTCGAAGAGCTGGTCGAGCACAAGCTCGAACAGCCGCACTTCATTACCCAGTACCCGTTCGAAGTGTCGCCGCTGGCCCGTCGCAACGACGAGAACCCGAACGTCACCGACCGTTTCGAATTGTTCATCGGTGGTCGTGAAATCGCCAACGCCTACTCCGAGTTGAACGACGCGCAAGACCAGGCCGAGCGCTTCATGGCTCAGGTGGCCGACAAGGACGCCGGCGACGACGAAGCCATGCACTACGACGCCGACTTCGTTCGTGCGCTGGAGTACGGCATGCCGCCAACGGCGGGTGAAGGTATCGGCATCGACCGCCTGGTGATGCTGTTGACCAACTCCCCGTCGATCCGCGACGTGATCCTGTTCCCGCACATGCGGCCGCAAGCGTAAGTGTTTCAATTAAAAAACCGCCTTTTCAGGCGGTTTTTTATTGCCTGTCTGGTACAAACGTATCAACTTGTTACTTTCATCTGAGAGGAAATACCTGTCGTGATTCGTGCAATGGCTCAAGAAGGTGCAGCGGGTATCGCCACTGCGGTCGCTGAAAGTGTTCAGTACCAGGGCCGCAAGGCCAGCCGACAGGGCAGCGAGCAGCGTCGACAGGACATTCTCGACGCCGCGATGCGCATTGTCGTGCGCGATGGCGTGCGCGCCGTACGGCACCGTGCGGTGGCCGCCGAGGCGCAAGTGCCGTTGTCGGCGACCACTTACTATTTCAAGGATATCGATGACTTGCTCACCGACACCTTTGCCCAATACGTGGAACGCAGTGCGGCGTACATGGGCAAGCTGTGGGTGAACAACGAAGGCCTGTTGCGTGAAATGATCGACAGTGGCGACGGCAGCCCGCAGGCGCGCTCGAAACTGGCGGACGATATTGCGCGGCTGATGACCGATTACGTTCATCGGCAACTGGTCAATCGCCGTGAACATTTGATGGCCGAGCAGGCGTTCCGCCAGGAGGCATTGCTCAACCCGCGCCTGGCCGAGCTGGTGCGCTCGCATCAGCAAATCCTGTTGCAGGGCTCTTGCCAGCTGTTCCAGGTGTTGGGCTCGCGCGAGCCGCATCAGGATGCCAAGGTGTTGACGGCGATTATCGGCCGGATGGAATATCAGGGGCTGCTCAACGTAGACGAGCCTGCCGCCGAAGAGGAAATGCTCGGCATCCTGACGCGCTACATGCACCTGGTGCTGGCGTCGGAGTGAGTTGAGCGCCGTCCCCGTAGCAGCTGCCGAAGGCTGCGTTCGGCGACGAAGTCGTCGTAAAACCTGCCACCGTGTTCCTTCAGGTTGATTCGGGATTCAGGTTTTACGACTGCTTCGCAGCCGAACGCAGCCTTCGGCAGCTGCTACCGGTCAGCGCGAGGGGCGTTGTGTTTCATAGGGAGTATTGAATGAAAGCCTGGCGTGTCGTTGTGATCGCCTTGTCGTTCCTGCTGCTCAGTGGCTGTCTGGTGACCTTCAAGGAACCGCTGCCTGCAAGCGAACCCGCGCCCAAAGGATTGCTCGGCAAATGGACCAGCACCAATGCCTGGGGCGAGCCGCTCAACCTCGAACTGACCCGCATCGGCGACAACCGCTATCAGGCCGTCAGCTACTACCGTGCTCGGCCCAGGGAACGTGAAGCCTATCCGTTCACCCTGTCGCGCCATGGCAACCGCTGGTATCTGTCGGCGAAGGTGCCGGCGCAATTCGGCGGGCATTTCACTATTGGCGGGTTTGAGTTGACCGACAAGCATGAACTGGTGGTCTACAACCTCGACCTCGACCAGATCAACCAGGCCATGAAGCAAAAAGCCCTGAGTGGTGAAAGCTTCCAGACCAACGACGGCGAAGGCGTATTGATCGACAGCAACATGGATCAAGTCGCCGCCTACCTCGACGACCCGGCCAATTCCGATGTGTTCGTCGAAGCGGTGCGCTATCAGCGTCAGGCCAAAGCCAAATAACCGGCACCAACAGGTTTTTACAGGAGTTTCGCGTGGACGATTACCAACAGTCGATACGTGCTTTGTCCGATCGCATCGTGTTGGCGCAGACGCCGATCCGCGTTCTCGATGCGGTCAAATGGGACGACAACATTCGCAAGGGCTTCCTCAAGGCCAAGGGCAAGGAAATGCCGGCGGTGGACCGCGACTACTATCTCAACCGGCCGCTGGCGTTCGATTCCAGCAAAGTGAAGCTGGAGTTCCAGAACATCGAGCGCGACATCACCCGCCAGCTCGGCCAGTTCAACCCGGTCGGCCAGATCATGCGCCGCATGTGCAAGGAATACCGCATGGTGGTGCGCATGCTCGAAGCGCGTGGCACCGAGGATTTCGGCCTGATTTCCCAGGAGTTGTACGGCGCCGCGTCCGATGCGTTCCATGCCGGCGACCCGACGCTGTCCGACCTGGGCATGATGTTGTCCGAATACCTGAACAACATTGACGGCCGTGGCGACCTCAAGGATGAGCCGAAGACCTTGACCGCCAAAGATGCCGTCGACCTGCTGCAACACCGCTTGAACAAGGTGTTCGGCGAGGCCGAGGAAACCATCCGGGTGTTCGAGTCCGACGGGATCGTCGCCGATGCGGCGGCGGGCGCCGACTACATCAAGATTCGCGCCGATGCGATGTTCAACGACCGCGACGTGCGGGCGCTGGAAGTGCATGAAGGACTGGTGCACGTCGGCACCACGCTCAACGGCCTGAACCAGCCGATCTGCACCTTCCTCTCCAAGGGGCCGCCCTCGTCGACGGTGACCCAGGAAGGCCTGGCGATCCTGATGGAGATCATCACCTTCGCCTCCTACCCGAGTCGCCTGCGCAAGCTGACCAACCGCACGCGCGCGATTCACATGGTGGAGGAGGGCGCGGATTTCCTGCAGGTGTTCGAGTTCTTCCGCGAGCAAGGTTTCGAAATGCCCGAGAGCTACAGCAACGCCAGTCGCGTTTTCCGCGGCTCGGTGCCGACAGGTCTGCCATTTACCAAAGACTTGTCCTACCTCAAGGGCTTCATCATGATTTACAACTACATTCAACTGGCCGTGCGTAAAGGCAAGCTGGAGCAGATACCGCTGTTGTTCTGCGGCAAGACCACCCTGGAAGACATGCGTACCTTGCGCCAGTTGGTGGACGAAGGCCTGGTGGTACCGCCCAAGTATCTGCCGGAACAGTTCCGCGACATGAACGCATTGTCGGCGTGGATGTGCTTCTCCAACTTCCTCAACCACCTGAGCCTGGACCGGATCGAGGCGGATTACTCCAACATCCTCTGAGGTTCACACGGACCCCATGTGGGAGCGAGTTTGCTCGCGATGGCGGCTTAACATTCAACATGGGTGCAAGCTGACAGATCGCTATCGCGAGCAAGCTCGCTCCCACAGGTAATGTGTTCCAACTCAATACTTGCAAGGTTTCAACGGATGAGAATCCTCGGCATCATCTGTCTTCTCCTCACCTTGAGCGGTTGCAGCTCGCTATTGTTCTACCCGGAACCCGGCCAGTTGTTCACCCCGGAAAAGGCCGGCCTCGAATACCGCACCGTCACCCTGAACACCGCCGATGGCCTCAAGCTGAATGCCTGGTGGCTGCCGGCAAAGCCGGGTGTCGAGGTCAAAGGCACGGTGTTGCACCTGCACGGCAACGGCGGAAACCTGCCCATGCACCTCGGCGGGAGCTTCTGGTTGCCGAAAAATGGTTACCAGGTGTTGCTTGTGGACTATCGCGGTTACGGCCTGTCCGAGGGCAAGCCGAGCCTGCCGGCGATCTATCAGGACATCGATGCGGCGTTCGCCTGGCTGGACAAGGCGCCGCAGGTTCAAGGCAAGCCGCTGATCCTGCTCGGCCAGAGTCTCGGTGGTTCGATGGCCGTGCATTATCTGGTCCAGCACCCGGAACGCCAGAAGCAACTCAAGGCCATCGTGCTCGATGGTGCACCCGCCAGTTATCGCAGCGTGGGCCAGTTTGCCCTGAGCAATTCGTGGCTGACCTGGCCGTTCCAGGTGCCGTTGTCGTGGCTGGTACCGGACGGCGACAGCGCGATCAACGCCATGGCGCAACTCAAGGATGTGCCGAAACTGCTCTACCACAGCATCGACGATCCGATCGTGCCTCTTTCCAACGGCATCCGACTGTATCAAGCTGCGCCGCCGCCGCGGGTGCTGCAACTGACCCGTGGCGGCCATGTGCAGACGTTCGCCAATCCGGTCTGGCGCAAGGTCATGCTGCGTTATCTTGATGACCCGCAGCATTTCAACGGCCTGCGCCGGTTGGGTGAAATCCCCAACTACCCGGCGCCCCCGAATTCTGAAGATGAACCACCAGAGAGTCCGCAATGAGTGAAGAACGTAACGCCATCCCGCTGATCATCACCGGTATCTGCAGCATCCTCGGCACCGTCGCTGCCCTGTGGTGGTACGGCTACCTGCACTTCGCCAAGCCCGAGGATGCGTTGCTGCTCAGTGACTTCACCATGCTCAAGACGATTCCGGGCGAAGACTACAAAGTCTCCCTGGAGCCGGCCGCCCAGGTGGCGCAGTGCATCGATGGCGTGCTGGTGCTGTTCGACACCGAGCAGAAAGGCCTGACCGGCGTACTGGTCGACGGCAAGAAAAAAGCGGTGCGTTGCATGGGACAGGAAACACCGCAGAAGCTGGAGCAATAAGCCGGTTCTAACTAACAACACAGATCCAATGTGGGAGCGGGCTTGCTCGCGAAAGCGGTTTAACTTTCAGCAATAATGTTGACTGATACACCGCTTTCGCGAGCAAGCCCGCTCCCACAGGGTTCAATGCAAACTCAGTGTTTCTGTTTGTCGTCAGGCATCGACAAATCGTGCAGATGCCGACGGGACAACGCGAGAAAACGCGGGGTCGGCCCGATGTCTTCGTACAGCGGATCGCCTTCTTCATCGGTGGCGACCACGGTCGAACCTTTGACGTACGGGAAGCTTCTTTCCAGCTCTTCCAGCGCGGCGCCGATCAGGTCGCCGAGCAATTCTTCGGGATGCCGCTTGGGGTACATCTCGACGAGCGCGGCCAGCCGTGCGGCAGACTCCACGTCCAGATGAATCGAGTACCCGGTGTCGGTCAGGCGCCCCTTGGCGCTTTCTTCCCAGTGGTGGGCAAGCTCGCGGATTTTCATATTGACCTCATTACGCTCCCGCTCGTGGCAGGCTGGGTGAGTGTCCGGCATTGGCCGGTGATAGCCGTTGTAAGGCTTATCTTCAGACTAGCTTCAACAGGCAGGGTTTGAAGTCCCTTCGTCGTCTTGCTTGTAAGAACCTGTCTGGAGCGGCACTCTCTAGGTTCTTAGCCGCCCGGATTTCTTGCTGGAGACCTGCTGATGACCGATATTGATGCACGCTTGCGCGAGGATGTTCACCTGTTGGGTGAGCTGTTGGGCAACACCATTCGTGAACAATATGGCGATGGTTTTCTCGACAAGATCGAGCAGATCCGCAAGGGCGCCAAGGCTGACCGGCGCGGCTCCATGGACGCCGAACTCAGCGCCAGCCTCAACCAATTGACCGAAGACGAACTGTTGCCGGTAGCGCGGGCGTTCAATCAGTTTCTCAACCTGGCCAATATCGCCGAACAATACCAGTTGATTCACCGTCGCGAGGAGACTCAACAGGCGCCGTTCGAAGCCCGGGTGTTGCCCGAATTGCTCGCGCGCCTGCGCGCCGAGGGTCATGGTGCCGAAGCACTGGCCCGGCAATTGGGGCGACTGGAGATTGAACTGGTGCTGACCGCGCACCCGACCGAAGTCGCGCGCCGTACGCTGATCCAGAAGTACGACGCCATCGCCGCGCAACTGGCGGCTCAGGATCACCGCGACCTGACCAGTGCCGAGCGCGAGCAGATCAAGACCACCTTGCAGCGCCTGATCGCCGAAGCCTGGCACACCGAAGAAATCCGCCGCACGCGTCCGACGCCGGTAGACGAAGCCAAGTGGGGTTTCGCGGTGATCGAGCATTCGCTGTGGCAGGCCATTCCCAATTATCTGCGCAAGGCCGATCAGGCCCTGCACGCCGCCACCGGCCTGCGCTTGCCACTGGAGGCCGCACCGATTCGCTTTGCCTCGTGGATGGGCGGCGACCGCGACGGCAACCCGAACGTGACGGCGGCGGTTACCCGAGAGGTTTTACTGTTGGCGCGCTGGATGGCGGCTGATTTATACCTGCGGGATGTCGATCACCTTGCCGCTGAACTGTCGATGCAGCAGGCCAGCGATGAATTGAAGGCCAAGGCGGGTGACAGCGCCGAACCTTACCGGGCAGTGCTCAAACAGCTGCGCGAACGCCTGCGGGCGACGCGCAACTGGGCGCACACCTCGTTGTCGACGCCCACACCGGCACCGACCGATGTGCTGCAAAACAACCGCGAACTGCTCGACCCGCTGGAGCTGTGCTACCACTCGCTGCATGAATGCGGCATGGGCGTGATCGCCGACGGGCCGTTGCTCGATTGCCTGCGTCGGGCAGTGACGTTCGGTCTGTTCCTTGTTCGTCTGGATGTGCGCCAGGACTCGTCGCGGCACACCGCCGCCATGACCGAAATCACCGATTACCTGGGCCTGGGTCGCTACGAGGACTGGAGCGAGGAGGAGCGCATCGCCTTCCTGATGCGCGAACTGAACAACCGTCGGCCATTGCTGCCGACGTATTTCAAACCGTCCGCCGACACCGCCGAAGTGCTGGCGACCTGCCGGGAAATCGCCGCTGCGCCGCAGGCGTCTCTTGGTTCCTATGTGATTTCCATGGCCGGTGCCGCCTCCGATGTGCTGGCCGTGCAATTGCTGCTCAAGGAATCCGGCGTGCTGCGGCCGATGCGCGTGGTGCCGCTGTTCGAAACCCTGGCCGACCTCGACAACGCCGGTCCGGTGATCGAGAAACTGCTGCTGTTGCCGGGCTATCGCTCGCGCCTGCAAGGCCCGCAGGAAGTGATGATTGGTTACTCCGATTCGGCCAAGGATGCCGGCACCACCGCGGCGGCCTGGGCGCAGTACCGGGCACAGGAGCGACTGGTGGATATCTGCCGTGCGCAGCAAGTGGAGCTGCTGTTGTTCCACGGACGCGGCGGTACCGTGGGGCGTGGCGGCGGCCCGGCCCACGCGGCGATCCTGTCGCAGCCACCGGGTTCGGTGGCGGGGCGGTTCCGCACCACTGAACAGGGCGAAATGATCCGATTCAAATTCGGCCTGCCGGACATCGCCGAGCAAAACCTCAATCTGTACCTGGCCGCCGTGCTTGAAGCGACGTTGCTGCCTCCGCCGCCACCTACGCCTGAATGGCGACACTTGATGGATGAACTGGCGGCAGACGGTGTCAGCGCTTACCGCGCGGTGGTGCGGGAAAACCCGCAGTTCGTGGAGTATTTCCGCCAGTCCACGCCGGAACAGGAACTCGGTCGTTTGCCGCTGGGCAGCCGTCCGGCCAAGCGCCGGGCCGGGGGGATCGAAAGCCTGCGGGCGATTCCGTGGATCTTCGGCTGGACCCAGACACGCTTGATGCTCCCAGCCTGGTTGGGTTGGGAATCTGCCCTGAGCAAGGCTCTGGAGCGTGGCGAAGGTGAACTGCTGGGGCAGATGCGTGAGCAATGGCCGTTCTTCCGCACCCGCATCGATATGCTGGAAATGGTCCTGGCCAAGGCCGATGCCGACATTGCACAGTCCTACGACGAGCGTCTGGTGGAGCCGAATCTGTTGCCATTGGGCGCGCACTTACGCGACCTATTGTCGCAGGCGTGCACCATCGTTCTCGGCCTGACCGGGCAGTCGCAGCTGCTGGCACATAGCCCGGCGACCCTCGAGTTCATCCGCTTGCGCAACACCTACCTCGACCCGCTTCATCTATTGCAGGCCGAGTTGCTGGCCCGTTCGCGAGTGCAGGACGTGGCGCAGGGCAGCCCGGTAGAACAGGCCCTGCTGGTGTCTGTCGCGGGGATTGCCGCCGGATTGCGTAACACCGGCTAAGGTTTTTGCCGTGGGGTCAGGCATCCGGCAGGTGAGGCGGATGCCGCCTCAGCAGGGGTTGAAAAGTGCTGTCAGGCGACAGTTAATGATGGGGTTGCGACTTGGGGAACTGCGCGCAATGGTCGCAAGAGGCAGCGGTTTCTCCGACTTTTGGCGTCTTGTGTGGGCGCAGCCTGCTGTGTATCTTGATCAGCCTTTGGCCGTTTGGGCGGTCACGACCCTATTTTTGAGATTGGCCCCACGAGGCGAATCTGACGTTATCCATATAAAAAATTGAGGAGCACATCGATGCGCGTCATTCTGCTGGGAGCTCCCGGGGCCGGTAAAGGTACTCAGGCTAAGTTCATCACCGAAAAATTCGGCATTCCGCAAATCTCCACCGGTGACATGCTGCGTGCAGCGGTCAAGGCCGGCACCGAACTGGGCATCAAGGCCAAGAGCATCATGGATGCCGGTGGCCTGGTGTCCGATGACCTGATCATCGCACTGGTCAAGGACCGCATTGCCCAGTCCGATTGCGCCAACGGTTTCCTGTTCGACGGCTTCCCGCGCACCATTCCCCAGGCTGAAGCCCTGGTGACTGCCGGCGTCGAGCTGGATGCAGTGGTTGAAATCGCCGTCGAAGACGAAGAAATCGTCCAGCGTATCGCTGGCCGCCGTGTTCACGAGGCCAGCGGCCGCGTGTACCACATCGTCTACAACCCGCCGAAAATCGCTGGCAAAGACGACATCACCGGTGAAGAGCTGGTACAGCGCAAGGACGACACTGAAGAAACCGTACGTCATCGCCTGTCGGTCTACCATTCGCAGACCAAGCCGCTGGTGGATTTCTACCAGAAGCTGTCGGCTGCCAATGGCAAGCCGCAATACAGCCATATCGAAGGCGTCGGATCGGTTGAAGCGATCACCTCCAAGGTGCTTGCAGCCCTGAGCTGAAAAACCTGATCCGCTGCATCATCCACGGCCCGCTTGCGGGCCGTAGTTGTTTATACTGGCGCACTTTTTCTGACTTCTTCTTACGGAAACATCGATGAGCACCTTGCTGGCCCTGGACACCGCGACTGAAGCTTGCTCCGTTGCCTTGCTGCATGACGGCAAGGTCACGAGCCATTACGAGGTGATCCCGCGCCTGCACGCGCAGAAGCTGTTGCCGATGATCCAGCAGTTACTGGCCGATGCCGGGACCACCTTGCAAGCGGTCGATGCCATCGCGTTCGGCCGTGGCCCGGGCGCCTTCACGGGTGTGCGTATCGCCATCGGCGTGGTGCAAGGCCTGGCGTTTGCCCTGGATCGCCCGGTGCTTCCGGTGTCGAATCTGGCCGTGCTGGCGCAACGTGCGTTCCGTGAACACGGTGCCAGTCAGGTCGCTGCTGCCATCGATGCGCGCATGGATGAAGTGTATTGGGGTTGCTACCGCGAAACGGCGGGGGAAATGCGCCTGGTGGGTGCGGAAGCGGTCCTGCCGCCGGAGTCCGCTGCATTGCCGGCCGATGCCAGTGGCGAATGGTTCGGCGCAGGCACCGGTTGGGGTTATGGCGAGCGTATCGCCGTCAGCCCGAGCGGGCAGGACGCGGGCATGTTGCCCCATGCCGAAGACCTGCTGACCCTGGCGCGATTTGCCTGGGCGCGCGGCGAGGCGATCGTGGCCGACGAGGCTCAGCCGGTGTATCTGCGTGACAAAGTGGCGACGCCTAAAGCACGGTAGATTTTCAGGATTGAGTTGGTTCAATCGCGGGCAAGCCCGCTCCCACAGGATCATCGCTAACCCTGTGGGAGCGGACTTGCCCGCGATGGCGATCTATCGGACGCAGTCAATCGTCATTTTCTAACCCCGGCTTTTAAACCTTTTGCCTTTTATGTGTTCTAGTTATCACTCGGCGGTTTGCGAAGTGGGAAATGCGCCACTAAACTGCCATTACTGATTCCGAGAATGCAGCTATGCGTATAGACGGCGTTTCCTCTCAGTCCTACCCCATCAAGCGCAAACCTCGCACAGGCCGCGTGGTGGAAAACGACGCCATTGATATCGATGGCGAGCTGGAATTCCCGACTGAAGAGCAACTGGCTGCACGCGCCGCCAAGGCCTCTGCGCAAAAACTGAGCAATCTCCCCGCCCGTCAGCAAGACATGCTTTACCACCGTGCCATGAGCAAAAGCGTGGCGATGGCCCTGGCCAGCTACCTGAGCACCGCCGGTTTCGTCGATTGGGAAGCGGATGTGCTGGGTCTCGACCTGTACATCTGATGTTGCTGCCGTACTACCTCGGTTGTCCCTCGTGGAGCGAAAACGCCTGGCGCGACTACCTGTATCCGCTGGACGCCAGGCCAGCTGAGTTTCTTCATCTCTATTCCAGAGTATTCAATGCCGTAGAAGGCAACACGACCTTCTACGCGAGCCCGGCTGCGAGCACCGTGCAGCGTTGGGCCGACACCATGCCCGAACACTTTCGTTTCACCGCCAAGTTTCCCGGCGAGATCAGCCACGGCGGTGACCTGCGCGAGCAACTGACAGCCGCCGAAACCTTCCTGCAATTACTCAGCCCGCTCGGCGAGCGGGTGTCGCCACTGTGGTTGCAGCTGTCGAAAAGCTTCACGCCCCAACGTTTACCCGAACTGGCCGGATTTATCGATGCCCTGCAGCGGCCGCTGGCCGTGGAAGTGCGGCATGACGATTTTTTCGCCAAGGGTGACAGCGAGCGAATGCTCAACCGTCTGTTGCTGGATCGCGGAGTCGAACGCATCTGCCTCGATCCTCGTGCGCTGTTCAGTTGCACGTCGACCGAGCCCTCGGTGCTCCATGCGCAATCGAAGAAACCCCGTGTGCCACCGCGTCCGGCGGCATTCACGGCATTCCCGCAGGTACGTTTTATCGGCCACCCGACGCTTGAGGCCAACGATACGTTTCTGGAGCCTTGGGTCGAGAAAATCGCGCTCTGGATCGAAGAAGGCCGCACGCCGTATATCTTCCTGCACACGGCCGACAACATACTGGCGGCGAAACTGGCGCAGCGCTTTCACGCCAGGCTGATGCTGCGTTTGCCTGGCTTGCCTGCGTTACCTGAGCTATACAGAGAACCCGCCATCGAGCAACTTGGCCTGCTCTGAGGCGGATTTCCCCCTCTTCAGGAGCCTGCCAATGGATGCGCAAACCCTTCGAGCCCAGGCGTTCAAAGCCCTTCACGAACGCCACGGGGCTTTTGTGATTCCCAATCCGTGGGACGCCGGTTCGGCGAAAATGCTCGCCAGCCTCGGCTTCGAGGCGCTGGCGACTACCAGTGCCGGTTATGCCTTTTCCCAGGGGCGTGCCGATGGCGGATTGACCCTGGACGATACCCTGCTGAACGTTCAGGCAATTGTTGCCGCCACCGACTTGCCGGTTGCCGTGGACCTGGAAAACGGTTTTGCCGACAACCCGGCCGATTGCGCCAAAAGCATTTTGCGCGCGGCAGAGGCCGGTGCTGTCGGTGGTTCGATTGAAGATGCCACCGGCCGCGAAGAAGGCCCGATCTACTGTTTCGATCACGCTGTGGCGCGTATCGAAGCTTCTGTCGCGGCCGCCCGCAGTCTGCCGTTCCCCTTCACATTGACTGCCCGGGCCGAAAACTTCCTGCATGGTAATCCCGATCTGGCCGACACCATTCGCCGCTTGCAGGCATTCGCCGAGGCCGGTGCCGACGTGCTCTACGCACCGGGCCTGCGCAGCGCCGAGGACGTATTGGCGGTGGTGCGGGCGGTGGCGCCAAAACCGGTGAATGTGTTGATGTCGGGTGGTTTGAAGCTAACGGTCGCGCAGTTGAGTGAAATGGGCGTCAAGCGCATCAGCGTGGGCTCGGCGCTCGCACTGGCGGCGTATGGCGAATTCTTTCGCGCCGCCGAAGAAATCCAGACATCGGGCACGTTCGGTTTCACGTCCCGGTCGATGCCGTACCAGAAGGCCAATCAGTTCTTCAAAGGCTGAGGGATGCGCAAGAGGGCGCAGCTGAGGATCAGGCGGCGATGCGCAGGTTCTGCAGGATGATCGGGCGGGCCCAGCCGTTATCGAAATCGAGTTGTTTCTGTTGTTCCCGCAGTTCTTCTGGCGAGAACGGCGGGAACGGCTTGTCGAGCAGGTCGAGTTCGAACTCGGCGATGGGCAGGTGCAGCGGACGCGGTTGCGGGGCAGGACCGGCTTGCGGCACCGGCTGATCGGCATTCAATACGATCGGGCGAACCCAGCCGCTTTCGAAGTCCTGCTGTTTTTGCTGGGCGACGATTTCATCCGCCGGGAACGGTGGGAATGGTTTGTCGGCCAGGCCCATTTCGAATTCGGCAATGGGCAGGAACAGTGGCTCTGGCGGGCGGACCTGGGTCTCTTTGACATCGCACTCACGCTGGGAAACGATGTGTTCCAGCAGCTCGCTGCCAACGGTCGGCTCGACCGGGCTTTCTAGATCGACCGGTGGGAAATTCAGTGATTCAGGCAGCACATCACCCGACTGATCGGCCAGCGCCCGGGCAAAGAAGTCCTGCCAGATTTGGCTGACGCCGCTCAGTGCCTGGGTATTTCGCAGGTTATAGTCGCCGTAGGGCGAGATAAAACCTGTGATTGTGGGTTGAATGTCTGACATTTCTCTCGGTCGACGCTCAGCTCTGGCAAAATGCTCGATAGTTTTGTTATCGGCCGTTTTTGCCGATCATTAATTTTTTGAGCGTGTTTTCCGATGATTGATCAACCTGCGGCCTGCCGCATCCATGTCCAGGCTCTGGACGCGGCTTTCGAGCCACAAGCCGAGCAATGGGCCGAGCGACTGGGCTTGCCGATGCAAGTGGCGGACGGCGAATTTGCCTTGCAGGTGGGCGACCAGGGTTTGCAGTTGCAACAGCTGGGGCCGGATGCGCCGGGGCCGGTGCGGGTGGATTTCGTCGAGGGCGGTGCGGCCCATCGCCGGTTGTATGGCGGTGGCAGCGGGCAGATGATTGCCAAGGCTGTTGGCGTCGCCCAAGGCGTGCGCCCACGGGTACTGGATGCCACGGCCGGGCTGGGCAAGGATGCGTTTGTGCTGGCCAGCCTCGGTTGCGAGATGAGCCTGATCGAGCGTCAGCCGCTGATTGGTGCCTTGCTGGAGGATGGCCTGGCCCGTGGCGCGGAAGATTTCGACGTGGCGCCGATCGTGGCGCGCATGCACTTGCTCAGGGGCAACTCGATCGAGGTGATGCGCAATTGGGAAGGTGAACCGCCGCAGGTGATCTATCTCGACCCGATGTTTCCGCACCGTGAGAAAACTGCGCTGGTGAAGAAGGAAATGCGCCTGTTCCGGCCGCTGGTGGGCGATGACCCGGATGCGCCGGCATTGCTCGAAGCCGCGTTGGCCCTGGCCAGCCACCGGGTGGTGGTCAAGCGCCCGCGCAAGGCACCGTGCATCGACGGGCCGAAGCCGAGCCATGCGCTGGATGGCAAGTCCAGTCGGTATGATATCTACCCTAAGAAAGCGCTCAAGCCTTAAGACCGAGTCGCCCCAATCGCGAGCAAGCTCGCTCCCACAGGTATGGTGAATCCTTGTGGGAGTGAGCTTGCTCGCGATGGCGTCAGCCCGGTTACCGACAATCCATCAGGCTCACTCAGGCCGATAAGCCCGCATAAACAACCCCACCACTTCCCGCACATGGCTCTCTGCCGCCTCGCCAACCGGCGGCTCGCCGCAGCCATACAGCAAGCGGAAATTCCCGGCGCCCTTGATCAGGCAGAAGAAATGCTCGGCCGCGTTGTGCGGCTTGTCGATGTGCAACACGCCACTTTCATCGATCTTGATCAGCAGGCGCTCCATGCCGTGCAGCATGCGCTCCGGCCCGGCTTCGAAGAATATCTGCGACAGCTTAGGATCCTGGCTGCCCAGGGTCATCATCAAACGGTGCAGGTTCACTGATTCATCACTGTTGATCAACTGATGAAAACCGCGCGCGATGTTCAGCAGCACGGTTTCCACTGCCACACCTTCCGGCAGTTCGAAGAACAGCGGTGGCAACTGCTCCTCGCACTTGGCCATCACGGCGGCGGAGAACAGCGTCTCCTTGTCATTGAAATGGCTATAGACCGTCAGCTTTGACACACCGGCCTCGGCTGCAACGGCATCCATGCTGGTATTGGCATAACCCTTACTCAGAAACAGCGTTTTCGCCGCATCGAGAATGGCCTGGCGCTTGACCAAGTCCTTGGGTCTGCCTGGGCCATTGGGTGCTGAAAGATTGTTTGGCATATTCGTTTTTATTACTGGACTGGTGAGTTTGCTATTAATAACATACTGCTCAGTATAATTATTCAAAGCACCATTAGCGAAAGGTCCTTTACCATGTTCCGCTATGCCTTGCCCCTCGCGTTGCCAGTCACCCTGGCTTTTTTATTGTCTGCGTGTGGTCATGAAGAGGCGCCGCCAGTCAGCGTGCGCCCGGCCATGGTGGTCCAGCCAGAGCCTTCGGCGCAGTCCATGGAAAGCTATCCCGGTGAAGTTCGCGCGCGTTATGAGCCGGATCTGGCGTTCCGTATTGGCGGCAAAGTCAGCCGACGACTGGTTGAGGAAGGGCAGCGGGTCAAGGCCGATCAACCCTTGGCGGAGCTCGATCCTCAGGATGTGCGCCTGCAACTGGAAGCCACTCGCGCCCAGGTCGCCGCCGCTGAAGCCAATTTGAGCATGGTGCGTGCCGAGCGTGATCGCTACAAGACCCTGATGGAACGGCAAATGGTCAGTCGCTCGCAGTACGACAACGCCGAAAACCTCTACCGCTCTGGCGAAGCCCGCCTCAAGCAAATCAAAGCCGAATTCAACGTTTCCAATAACCAGGCCAGCTATGCCGTGTTGCGTGCGCCACAGGACGGCGTCGTAGCCAAGCGTCTGGTGGAAGTCGGGCAAGTCGTGGCCGCCGGGCAAACGGTGTTCACACTGGCGACCGATGGCGAGCGTGAAGTGTTGATCAGTCTGCCGGAGCAGAATTTCGGCCGCTTCAAGGTCGGTGAACCGGTGACGGTGGAGCTCTGGACCCAGCCCGACCAGCGTTTCGCCGGGCGCATCCGTGAACTGTCGCCGTCAGCCGACCCCAAGTCGCGTACCTTTGCGGCGCGTATCGCCTTCAACTCCGGCAACGTTCCTGTCGAACTGGGACAAAGCGCCCGAGTGTTCGTGCAGGCCGCCGACGTGGTCCCACTGTCCGTTCCACTGTCTGCGCTGACCGCCGAAAACGGCGTGACCTATGTCTGGGTCGTTAGCGCCAACAACACGTTGAAGAGAACCCCGGTGCGCGTTGGTGCCTTCGGTGAGAAAACCGTACCGGTGCTTGAAGGGCTCAACGCCAGCGACTGGGTCGTGGCCGCCGGTGTTCATGTGCTTCTCGAAGGGCAGCAGGTGCGCCCGGTGGATCGATCCAATCGCGTGGTCAATCTGGCGGACAAGGAGTAAGCCCCGATGCGGTTCAACGTTTCCGAATGGGCGCTGCGTAATCGCCAGATCGTCCTGTTCCTGATGCTGTTGCTGGCCATCGTCGGCGCACTTTCCTACACCAAGCTCGGCCAGAGTGAAGACCCGCCATTCACCTTCAAGGCCATGGTGATTCGCACCAACTGGCCGGGAGCGACTGCCCAGGAAGTCTCGCGCCAGGTCACCGAACGCATCGAAAAGAAACTGATGGAAACCGGCGAGTACGAGCGCATCGTGTCGTTCTCTCGTCCGGGCGAATCCCAGGTGACCTTCATCGCGCGCGACTCCATGCACTCGGTGGAGATCCCGGAGCTCTGGTATCAGGTGCGCAAGAAGATCAGCGACATCCGTCATACCCTGCCGCCGGGGATTCAGGGGCCGTTCTTCAACGATGAGTTCGGCACCACTTTCGGCAATATCTACGCCCTGACCGGCGAGGGTTTCGACTACGCCGTGCTCAAGGATTACGCCGACCGCATCCAGATCCAGCTGCAGCGGGTCAAGGATGTGGGCAAGGTCGAACTGCTGGGGGTGCAGGACGAGAAAGTCTGGATCGAACTCTCCAACGTCAAGCTCGCCACCCTCGGCTTGCCGCTGGCGGCTGTCCAGCAAGCCCTTGAAGAGCAGAACGCGGTGTCCACGGCAGGTTTCTTCGAAACCAGCAGCGAGCGATTGCAGCTACGGGTGACGGGGAGTTTTCAGACGGTCGACGAGATCAAGAACTTCCCGATCCGCGTCGGTGATCGCACCTTCCGCATCTCCGATGTGGCCGACGTACGCCGTGGTTTCAATGATCCACCGGCACCGCGCATGCGCTTCATGGCGCAGGACGCCATTGGCCTGGCGGTGGCGATGAAGGATGGCGGTGACATTCTGGTGCTGGGCAAGGCGCTGGAAGTCGAGTTCGCCCGCATCCAGAAAAACCTCCCGGCCGGCATGGAGTTGCGCAAAGTCTCCGACCAGCCGGCGGCGGTGAAAACCGGTGTTGGCGAGTTCGTGCAAGTGCTGGTCGAGGCGCTGGCCATTGTGTTGCTGGTGAGCTTCTTCTCCCTCGGCGTGCGCACCGGCATGGTGGTGGCGCTGGCGATTCCGCTGGTGCTGGCGATGACATTCGCCTGCATGTATTACCTCGGCATCGGCCTGCACAAGATCTCCCTCGGCGCGCTGGTACTGGCCCTGGGCTTGCTGGTGGACGACGCGATCATCGCCGTGGAAATGATGGCGATCAAAATGGAGCAGGGCTTCGACCGGGTCAAAGCGGCGAGTTATGCCTGGACCAGTACCGCGTTTCCGATGCTCACCGGTACGCTGATCACCGCGGCCGGCTTCCTGCCGATTGCCACGGCGCAATCGGGCACTGGCGAATACACCCGTTCGATCTTCGAGGTGGTCACCATCGCGCTGCTGGCGTCGTGGGTGGCCGCGGTGGTCTTCGTGCCGTACCTGGGGGAAAAACTCCTGCCGGACCTGGCGAAAATTCACGCAGCCAAACACGGTGCCGGCCAGCCCGATCCGTATGGCACACCGTTCTATCAGCGCGTCCGGCGTCTGGTGGAGTGGTGCGTGCACTGGCGCAAAACCGTGATCCTGGCGACTGTGCTGTTGTTCATTGCCTCTATCGTGCTGTTCAAGTTTGTGCCGCAGCAGTTCTTCCCGGCATCGGGTCGCCTGGAGTTGATGGTCGACCTGAAACTGGCCGAAGGCGCTTCGCTGAGCAACACTGCCGACGAGGTCAAGCGCCTCGAAGCGCTGCTCAAGGACAAGGCTGGGATCGACAATTACGTGGCCTATGTCGGTACCGGTTCGCCGCGTTTCTACCTGCCGCTGGATCAGCAACTCCCTGCGGCGAGCTTCGCCCAGTTTGTCGTCCTGGCCAAAACCATCGAAGAACGGGAAACCCTGCGCACCTGGTTGATCTCGACCCTCAACGAGCAATTCCCGGCGCTGCGCTCGCGGGTCACGCGTCTGGAAAACGGCCCACCGGTTGGCTACCCGGTGCAATTCCGTGTGACCGGAGAGCACATCGAAGAGGTGCGGGCGCTGGCACGTAAAGTCGCGGCCAAGGTTCGCGAGAACCCGCATGTGGTCAACGTCCATCTGGATTGGGAAGAACCGAGCAAGGTGGTGTACCTGAACATCGATCAGGATCGCGCGCGGGCGCTGGGCGTGAGCACGGCGAACCTGTCGAGGTTCCTGCAAAGCTCCCTGACCGGTTCCAGCGTCAGCCAGTACCGCGAAGACAACGAGTTGATCGAAATCCTGTTGCGCGGCACCTTGCATGAGCGCACCGAGTTGTCATTGCTGCCGAGCCTGGCGGTGCCGACCGATAACGGGCGCAGTGTCGCGCTGTCGCAGATCGCGACCCTGGAATATGGCTTCGAGGAGGGCATCATCTGGCACCGCAATCGCTTGCCTAACGTGACGGTTCGCGCCGACATCTATGACAAGGAGCAACCGGCGACGCTGGTGCAACAAATCATGCCGACCCTCGATCCGATCCGCGCCGAACTGCCCGACGGCTACTTGCTCGATGTCGGTGGCACGGTGGAAGACTCGGCGCGCGGACAGAACTCGGTGAAGGCCGGCGTGCCGTTGTTCATCGTGGTGGTGTTGACCTTGCTGATGCTGCAACTGCGCAGTTTTTCGCGCACGGCGATGGTGTTCCTGACAGCGCCGCTGGGGTTGATCGGGGTGACGCTGTTTTTGTTGGTGTTTCGCCAGCCGTTCGGTTTTGTGGCGATGCTGGGGACTATCGCGTTGTCGGGGATGATCATGCGTAACTCGGTGATTCTGGTGGATCAGATCGAGCAGGATATTGCTGCCGGTTTGAAGCCCTGGCAGGCGATTATCGAGGCGACGGTGCGGCGGTTTCGGCCGATTGTGTTGACGGCACTGGCTGCTGTTCTGGCGATGATTCCGTTGTCGCGTAGTGTGTTTTTCGGGCCGATGGCGGTGGCGATCATGGGGGGGTTGATTGTGGCCACGGCGTTGACGCTGCTGTTTTTGCCTGCGTTGTATGCGGCTTGGTTTCGGGTCAGGAAGGAGCCTGTTTGACCGGGGACATATCCATTTTCTCGGTAACGGCTACTTAGGGTTTCGCCCTTACGGCGAGTCCCTTTGGCAAACGCCCCAAAGGAACCAAAGGTCTCGCCCCTTACGTACGGCCCCTCGCTTAGGCTCGGGGTTCCTTCGCTCCGGTATTCATCCGGGGGCATTGCCCTCCGGTCGGCTTCGCGCGACCTGCATGCAATGAGTTCGACTGCGTCGAACGGCGCTGCGCGCCCATCCCCGGATGAACACCTCCACTCAGCCTGCCGAGGGGGCGGGTGGATCAAGATCAAGAGCTGCAGGCGAGCTAACGCTCGGCCTGATGAGTGGTGAAGAGCTTGGGTGTACGCCGACCGGCCGTTGCTCTTCTGTGGGAGCGAGCTTGCTCGCGATGGCGGCCTGCCAACCGACCAATTTCTTTCAGGTGTCCCCGGCCCAACTGTGGGAGCGAGCTTGCTCGCGATGGCTGCCCAACAGTCAACAACGTTTATCGCCCAAGCCAACCATTCAGACCATTCCCACAAGACTTTCAGGTTGCCTGTCGGAAGCACGATCCCTAGCCTCTGACGGTCGCTGCCAATTCAGCGACCGGGACTGCAAGCCCGCCAATAGTTTGTTAGGCGCCTACTGGCGCACCTATAATCGTGGCGCTTTTTTAGCGACCACCGATTTATGGTGGCTGTGTGCGGGAGATCTTCGGGTCTGCCGGGTTTGCCTAACGACTCGGTCTTGCAGACCCGCATACAGCTGCCACCCATCATCTGCAAGTGATGCTGGCTGCTCCAACTTTTGTTAGGAGCTTCACAATGATCAAACCCAGCCCCAACCCCCGGCCCCAGAGTCCGAAGAAAATACCGGCACTCCACACCGCCCCTGCCCAATTTTCACCATCCGCCCAGGCATCAACTCCGAAACCCTCTTGGTCCACGCCTATGAAACTCTCGCTTCAGCCAATGTAATGGCAACCGAACTGTCGTCCATCCTGAGCGGCCCAGCCTGCAATCTGGCACTCGGCATTCAGCAGATGATTGTCCTGGCGCAGCTATCAGTGAATCGCGTCCTCGATCAGTTGGATCAGCAGCAATAGCAATAGTAAGAAGCCCGCTGAACCTGTACCAATCAGCGGGCCCTCATTGTTCCTACATTTATCTCAGACCCGTCTGATATTGAGGCTCAAGAGCCCAGGTGTTGTACTCAAAACCCGGTTTTGTGAATGTTTGAGACAGTGCGTATGAAGAATCCACCCAAGTTGCGGGGAAGGACCGACCCGGTGTTTGATCGGCTAGGGCAGTCGCCTCACAAGGAACGCCTCTCGGATTACTTGGCTCTGCTCAAGCCCCTGGACGATCAGGGGCGTTATCTGCCATTCGATGCATTGCGCTATCGCTGGGCGCCGGGTCTGGATTCCAATTTGTGCTGGGCCTTGGTCAAGAAAGCCCGGACGGCGCAGTATTCGAGTCTTTTGCCATTGGGTGATCCGGTGCGGTGGCTGCAATTCGTGCTGACGCCGCTGGCGCAAAAGGCTATTTCCGCGGTAGACCGGCAAACCACTACGGCCGTGCTGGAGTACATGACCAGCCAGATCGGTGAGCGTGCGCACTTCAGCTATCTGCTCAATGACCTGATTGAAGATGAAGCCATCAGTAGCAGCCAGCTCGAAGGTGCGGCAACCACGACACGTGTGGCCAAGGATATGCTCAAGCGTCATCGCCTGCCGCGCACGCCGGACGAGCGAATGGTCATCGGTAATTTCAAGATGATGAACTTCGCCTGGGAGCAGCGCTACGAGCCTCTGAGCGTTGAGTTGATCGCGGCGATGCACCGCGTTGGCGTCGAGGGCATCGATGATCCGCAGTATTCGC
Organism: Pseudomonas sp. Pseusp10; assembly: GCF_059492225.1. Lineage (NCBI taxonomy): Bacteria > Pseudomonadati > Pseudomonadota > Gammaproteobacteria > Pseudomonadales > Pseudomonadaceae > Pseudomonas > Pseudomonas sp. Pseusp10. The sequence continues at coordinate 1,879,336 of NZ_CP168528.1, forward strand.
CGGGGGTGTTCAGAAGCCGTGATGATGTCGTGGTGCAGGATGGCGAGGGCAACACCGTTCATACGCCGCCGCCCGCAGCAGGCATTGGGTTGCGTTTGCAGGCGCTGGCGGAATGGATCAACCATTCCCATGACAACCTCCATCAAGCGGATTACCTTCATCCTTTGATCAAAGGCATCGCTCTGCATTTTGCCCTGGGTTACGAGCATCCTTTTCGCGATGGTAATGGTCGGGTCGCGCGGGCGCTGTTTTACTGGTTCATGTTCAAGAATGACTTCTCGGCGTTCCGTTACATCGCGATCAGCGTCTTGTTACGCAATGCGCCGGTGAAGTACGGGCGCTCATACCTGGATACCGAGGCGGATGATCTGGATCTGACGTACTTCATCGATTTCCAGTGTTCGGTGGTGCTGCGTGCCGTGGGCAGTTTTACCGAGGCGTATCGGAAAAGTCTGGTTGATGCCGAGTGCTTTGATCGATGGTTGCGGGAAAGTGGTTTTCTCGACCAACTCACGGAGAAGCAGCGGGCCGTGTTTCAAGTGGCCAAGAGCGGAATGGCCAAGGAATTTACCGCGGTCAATGTGAAGGAAAACCTGGGATGCTCTTACAACACGGCATCAGCCACATTGAATGGGCTGGTCGAGTTGAAGTTATTTGAGAAACGGAAGATGGGACAGGAGTGGGTGTTTTTTCTACGACCTGCCTCCGCGACCTAAACCAATGTGGGAGCGAGTAGGCCCACTCCCACAGGGTTTTGTGTTGTGGCTTAGAGCGTACCAAACACCTTTTTCGCCAAACTGGTCGCCGCAGCCGCCGGGTTCTGGCGGATGGTTTCTTCCTGTTTGCCGATCATTTCGAACAAGCCATTCAGCGCCTGCTCGGTGACGTAGTTTTCGACGTTGGCATTCTTCGCATCCACTACACCCATTGTTGCGGCTTGTCCGGCGAACGAGTTGTACTGCTGGGCCAGACCCACCTTGTCGGTGGCTTGCTTGACGATCGGCAGGAACTTGGCGCGGATCTGTTCGCGGCTGGTCTTGTTCAGGTATTGGGTGGCCGAGTCGTTGCCGCCGCTGAGGATGCCCTTGGCATCTTCCACGGTCATTTTCTTCACGGCATCGATGAGGATTGGCTGGGCCTGGGTCACGGCGGTTTCGGCCGCCTTGTTCATGCTGGCTTCCAATTCATCAACCTGATCACCCATGCCAAACTGTTTCATTTTGCTGGCGACCTTGCCCAGTTTGCCCGGCAGTTCGATTTTCACGTCGGGGTTGTTGCTGAAGCCGCCCGGGGTGCCGAGTTGTTTCACGGCCAGTTGCGCGCCTTGGGTCAGTGCGTCCTTGAGTCCGCCAGTGGCGTCTTTCTGCGACAGGTCGCTGAGGGACAGCGCCAGGGCGTTGGCGCAGATCATCAAACCTGCGCACAGGCCGGCAAAACGAAGGGTAGGGCGGAGCATGGCAGCTTCCTTGTTCAAAAAAAGAGAGAATTAGCGAACGGCGTCGACGCGGACTTTCAGCGGTTGCGGGTCCTTGCCATCAAGACGCACGGCATGGTTTTCGGTGGTGATGAACATCAGCTTGCCGTCGACTTCGATGCGCGCGCTGACCGAGTAACGATGACCCGGTTTGACCTGCGCCGGATCGTAACTCAGATGAAACGGCAGTGGCACCTGGCCTTTGACCTGACCTTTCTGTTCGTCGAGGACAATGGCCGGTGCATCGGCCAGGGACACGTCCTGCAAGCTCACGTTCAGGGTAGCGGTGGGCGGCAGGGCGCTGCGTTGCAGGTAAAAGACTTCGCCGTCGAGGCTGGCTTTCGGGGCAGGTTGCATGGATTGGCAGGCGCCGAGCAAAACCGTAAGCCCGAGGAGAGAGAGTTTTTTCATGAAGCGGATCCTTGTCATTGGCGCCCGAAGAAGACCGGCGCCAACGACAATTTAACGGATTTTACCGAGGATATCGCCCAACTTGCCTCGGGGGTGTTCTCAGAAGAGGTTGATCCACACTTCCTGCTCATTTACACAATCGACGCCCAGTTCCACCTGCTGTGGTTGAGGAGTGGCGTAGAGCAGACGGTCTTCGTGGGTGACGCTCGCGCTGATTGCATAGGTATGGCCGGGCAGGACATCGGCAAGGTTGTACGTCAGGTTGAAGTTCAGCCTGCCTGCTATTGCGTTGGTAGTGGTCTGTGCGGCCAGTTCCTTCGCGACGACATCTTGCAGGCTGACATCCAGCAGGCGGACATGAAAAGTCGAATTAGGTGGCAGCCCTATCTTTGGCAGGTAATCTGCTTTGCCACTAATGGTCCTTACGGTTTCGTTGCTCATATTGATTTCCTTATCCAATGATTCGTCGAAAGTGACGAGCTGGCAGCGTATCGCCTGGGTGCAGAATCCCGCGTAGGGAAAGTCCTTCCTTCGGTAGCGAATGAACAGCAATATGGGTGAGAAGCTTCCTTGCTTCTGTAAGGCCTTTACATCGCTGTATCAGACTGGCGTCACCAACTCCGCGGCATCTTCACCGCGATGCAACGCCACCTGCCGGATCGACAACCGAATCTCCGCCGGCAAGACCCGTTTGGCCGCTCCTTCGGCCAGTTCACCGAGCAACTCGTGATAGCTCAGCTTGCCCGCTTCATCGCGCTTGAGTACGTCGAGGTCGAGCATGGTCTGGATGAAGTGGCGGAACAGACTCTTGTCGAAGAACTCCGGGGCGTTCAGGCCATGCAGGATCGACAGGCGCTGGGCCATGACCGTGCACAGGTCTTCCAGTTCTTCGGCGCTGATGCTGTTCTGGCCGCTGTTGAGCAGTAGGGACACAGTCATGTAGAAGCGCTGCAGGGTCTGCGCGATGCTGTTCGACAGCAGGGTCAGCAGCACGAAATGCCGTGAGCTTGGCGCCGGGCGCAGGTACACATCGTTCTCGAAACGCAGCAGGCCTTGCTCGACGAACGCCTCCAGCCATTGATCGATCACCGCATCCAGTTCGTCCAGCGACCAGCGAATGAACAGCTCCGCTTGCAGGTACGGGTACAGCGCGCGGGTGTAGCGCAGGATCTGTTCGCGGTTCATGCGCGAGGCGCTCTGGAAGAAGCTCGCCAGCAGCGCCGGCAGGGCGAAGATGTGCAGCACGTTGTTGCGGTAATAGGTCATCAGGACGGCGTTCTGCTCGTCCAGATAGAGGATCTTGCCCAACGCATCGCTCTGCTCGGACAGCAGGTCCATGTCTTTCACATGTTTGATCAACGCCCGGCCGTCACCGTCCGGCAGGGTGGTGTGCGGCGAGTACGGCACCTTGCGCAACAGCGCCAGATACAGATCGAGCACCCGCGCCATGGCGCGATCATCCAGGGCCAGGCGGCTGGTGGACAGCAGCGCCAGGGCAATGAGGTTGACCGGGTTGATCGCCGCCGCTTCGTTCAAATGCCGGGCGACTTTCTCGCCGAGACGGTTGGTGGTTTCGTTGAGCCAGGCGGGTCTGAACTGCGGGCCGAGTTCCTGCTTGCGCCAGTCCGGCTGCTCGCTGTCGAGGAATTCCGCCAGTTTGATCGGCTCGCCGAAGTTCACGGCGACCTGGCCGAAGCGCTGCTTGAGTGCGCCAATGACTTTGAAAATATCGAAGATCGACTCTTTCTTCTTGCTCGCGCCGCGCAGTTCGCCGAGGTAGGTCCGGCCTTCCAGTACACGCTCGTAGCCGATGTACACCGGCACGAACACGATGGGCATGCGCGAGGAGCGCAGGAAGCTGCGCAGGGTGATCGCCAGCATCCCGGTTTTCGGTTGCAGCATGCGCCCGGTGCGCGAACGGCCGCCTTCGACGAAGTACTCCACCGGGAAGCCCTTGGTGAACAGGGTGTGCAGGTATTCGTTGAACACCGAGGTGTACAGCGGGTTGCCCTTGAACGTGCGGCGCATGAAGAACGCGCCGCCACGGCGCAGCAGGCCGCCGATCAGCGGCATGTTCAGGTTGATGCCGGCGGCGATGTGCGGCGGAGTCAGGCCGTTGCGGAACAGCAGGTAGGACAGCAGCAGATAGTCGATGTGGCTGCGGTGGCACGGTACGTAGATCACTTCGTGACCCTGGGCGACCTTCTGCACGCCCTCGATGTGGTTGACCTTGATCCCGTCGTAGATTTTGTTCCAGAACCAGCTCAGCACCACTTCCATAAAACGGATCGCAGTGTAGGTGTAGTCGGAGGCGATTTCGTTGCCGTAGCGCAGCGCTTGAGCTTTGGCCTTCTCCGGCGAGATGTTCTCGCGTTCGGCTTCGTCGAGGATCGCTTGTTTGACCTGCGGCTGGTTGAGCAGGCCCTTGACCAGGTTGCGGCGGTGGGAAATGTCCGGGCCTATCACCGCGGCCTTCAGGTTGCGAAAGTGCACCCGCAGGATGCGTTGGGCCATGCGCACAGTGCGCTCGTGACCCTTGTTGTGCTCGATCAGTTCGCGCAAGTGGATCGGCGCGGAAAACTGCACGCGGGTCTTGCGCCCCAGCACGATGACGCTCAGCAAGCGCCGCAGGCGCCCGGTAACGGCCCAGCTGTCGGCGAACAGGAGTTTCCACGGGCTGTTTTCGCTGTCTGGCGACTGACCCCAGAACACACTGACCGGAATGATCTGCGCATCTTCGGCGGCGTTCTGGCTCAGGGCGCTGACCAGGCGTGTCAGTGTCGGCGGCGCGCCGCGCTTGTCCTGGCGGCCGAGCCAGTCCGGGTCCGGTGTCAGGTAGAAGAACGCGGCGGGTTCCAGCAGGTTGCCCACCGAGACCGGCAGCACCGGACGTGGCAGGCCGGCCTTGCTGCACTCGGTGTCGACCACGGCGAGATCGGTCAGCGAAGGGTTTTGCAGGACGTAGAACACCGGACGACTGCGGTCGAGGTTAAGGGTGAACGACGACTGGTTGATCGTCTCGGAGCGAACCCAGAGGTACAACAGTCGGCGCAGGGCGCCAAACACAAGACGGCGGAACGGGGAACGGGTCATACGGCTTCTGCGTGAGTGAATGAAACCAAGCGTTTGCTCGGGCGGCCGATAGTGTGCCGTATTCGCTTAAAATCGGCAAAAAAGCGGCGAAGTAAACTGCTATTGAGAGTTTCAGCGTCTGTCATATACTCGGCGCTCTGTCGCCGTTGCCCTCATGGGACCGGTATGCGCAGGCTGACGTTCCCGAGGCTTTCCTGCGAAAAGCCCGATCAATAATAAAAAGGGAGTATGAACAAATGGCAACACGCGAAACCGGCAATGTGAAGTGGTTCAACGACGCCAAGGGCTACGGCTTCATTCAGCGCGAGGACGGGGTGGACGTGTTCGTGCATTACCGCGCGATTCGCGGCGAAGGGCACCGTTCGCTGACCGAAGGCCAGCAGGTTGAATATGCGGTGGTCGAAGGGCAGAAGGGGTTGCAGGCTGAGGATGTGGTGGGGCTGTAAACAGTTCTTCAGATCACCCAAAACCACTGTGGGAGCGGGCTTGCTCGCGAATGCGGTGTGCCAGTCGCAGTTGATATCGGCTGATCCACCGCATTCGCGAGCAAGCCCGCTCCCACATTTGATCGGTGTTGCTGACTCTTAAGCGGTCTTCCAGGTGATCTCTTCTTCACCATCGGCGCTGATGCGAATCCAGCGGTCCGCCGTCTCTTCACCTTCTTCCTCGACCCAGGTTCCCGGCGCGCAACGCACTTCGACGTTCAGCGCGGCAAACGCGGCGCGGGCGCAGGCGATGTCGTCATCCCATGGGGTCTGGTCGCTTTCCAGGTACAGGCTGTTCCACTTGCCAACGGCTTTTGGCAGCCAGGTCACCGGCACGTTGCCGGCCTTGCACTTGTAGGTCTGGCCCTTCTGGACCCAATCCGAACACGGGCCAAGTGCCGCGCCGAGCCAGGCGGCAATGGCTTTGTGATCGACGTCGGCGTCTTTCAGGTAAATCTCGATATCGGGTTGGCGCATGGATGTCCTCACTGCGTGTCTGAAAAATCCATTCGCGGATTTAGCCGGTCTTGAGCCGTTGCCCAAGACCAAAAATGTTTGAAGTTATTGAAGAACGAAATAATCGTAGCGCATCGACACGGTGACCTCGAATGGCTCGGCCTGCTCGATCACGGCAGCACGGCGCTCGGCACTGGCGCGCCAGCCGTGGGGCGTCATCGCCAGCAGATTGGCACGATCCTGACCACTGTCGAGCGTCAGCTTGAATTCCAGGGTTTCACTGTGCGCCAGCGACATGCCTTCCGGCACCAGGTCCAGGTGCTTGTCGTCGATGTACTCGCGGACTTCATCGTACAGCCGCTCACGCAGTTCCATCAGGTGGCCGCTGGTCGGTCCGACTTTCATCAGGCCGCCGCCGACGCTGAGCAGGCGTTTGGCTTCTTCCCAGTCCAGTGGGCTGAAGACGCTGGCGAGGAACTGGCAACTGCCGGAAGCCAACGGCACCCGCGCCATGCTGGCGATCAACCAGGTGAGCTGCGGGTTGCGTTTGCAGGCGCGTTTGACCGCTTCGCGGGAGATGTCCAGGGCATAACCTTCGGCATCCGGCAGCGCCTCGGCGATTTGCGCGGTGTAGTAGCCCTCGCCACAACCGATGTCCAGCCAGCGCTGTGGTGCATAGCTGGCTGCCAGCTCCGCCAGACGCCTGGCCACCGGGGCGTAATGCCCGGCATTCAGGAAGTCGCGGCGGGCTTCGACCATTGCCTGGTTATCCCCAGGGTCGCGGCTGTTCTTGTGCTGCACCGGCAGCAAGTTCAGGTAACCCTGGCGCGCACGGTCGAAACGGTGCCCGGCGGGGCAGACCACACCGTTGTCCACCGCATTGAGCGGTTCGCTGCAGATAGGGCAGGCAAGCATCAGGCGAGCAACTTGATCAGGGTCTGGTAGTAGATTTCGGTCAGCACGTCGAGATCCGCTGCCAGCACGCGCTCGTTGACCTGGTGGATGGTCGCGTTGACCGGGCCCAGCTCAACCACTTGCGTGCCCATGGTTGCGATGAAGCGCCCGTCGGAGGTGCCGCCGCTGGTGGACGCCTTGGTGTCGCGACCGGTGATGTCCTTGATGCTCGACGACACCGCGTCCAGCAGCGCGCCTGGCTCGGTGAGGAACGGCAGACCGGACAAAGCCCAGTCGACGTGCCAGTCCAGGCCATGCTTGTCGAGGATGTCGGCGACGCGCTTTTGCAGGCCTTCGACGGTGGATTCAGTCGAGAAACGGAAGTTGAACACCGCCACCAGGTCACCCGGGATCACGTTGGTCGCACCGGTGCCGGAGTTGACGTTGGAGATCTGGAAGCTGGTCGGCGGGAAGAAATCGTTGCCGTGGTCCCAGTGCTCGGCGGCAAGTTCCGCCAGGGCCGGAGCGGCGAGGTGGATCGGGTTCTTCGCCAGGTGCGGGTAAGCCACGTGGCCTTGCACACCGCGCACGGTCAGCTTGGCGCCGAGGGAGCCGCGACGGCCGTTCTTGACCACGTCACCGACCAGAGTGGTGCTCGACGGTTCGCCGACGATGCACCAGTCCAGGCGCTCCTTGCGCGCGGCCAGGCGTTCAACCACCGCCTTGGTGCCGTGGTGCGCCGGACCTTCTTCATCGCTGGTGATCAGGAACGCGACTTTGCCCTTGTGATTCGGGTAGTCGGCGACGAAACGCTCGGAGGCGACGGTCATGGCGGCGAGACTGCCTTTCATGTCGGCGGCGCCACGGCCGCAGAGCATGCCGTGTTCGTCGATCAGCGCGTTGAACGGCTCGATCTGCCAGGCCGTCACCGGGCCGGTCGGGACCACGTCGGTGTGACCGGCAAAGCACAGCACCGGACCGTCGTCCTGGCCGTGGGTGGCCCAGAAGTTATCCACATCTTCGATGCGCATCGGTTCCAGGGTGAAACCGGCATCGCCCAGGCGCTGCATCATCTGCTTCTGGCAATCGGCGTCGATCGGCGTCACGGACGGACGGCGGATCAGGTCGATGGCGAGTTGGAGGGTCGGCGAAAGGTCGGCGTGGGCCGTCATGGAAAACTCCGGAATCTGTAAATGTGTAGGAGCGAGCTTGCTCGCGATGGACGTTAACGATAATGCGTGCGATCTGTGTGACCGCGTTGTCCTTGCGTTTCTCGCGAGCAAGCTCGCTCCTACAGGTATTGGGGTCGGCCCTTGAGCCAAGCCCCGCAAAATGGCGGTTATCTTAAAGCAAAACGGCGACCATTGGCCGCCGTTTAGTGCATCCGCAGAGATTTAGACCGCTGGTGCCGTTTCAGGCTCGGCGGCCGGTTTCGGCAGCGACGACAGGAACGCCATGATCAGCGCCGCCAGATACGGCAGCGACTGCACCAGCAACATGGTGACCCAGAAGCGCATGTCGTTGCTCGGCATGCCATTGACCAGATAAATCCCCAGCGCCGCGCTCCACAACAGCAGCATGATGAACATCTCCTCCCGGGCTTCCGAAATCGCTACCCAGAAGCCATGGTTGTCGGCGTTTTTCGGCGTACGGAAGAACGGAATGCTGCTGGTGAAGAAACCGTACAGCACCGCTTTCGCGATGGTGTGAGACAACGCCAGACCGGCCAGCGCCGCGCAGAAGGCATCCTTCAAATTCACTCCAACCGCACGACGGTAGAGGAAGATGATCTTGGCGACCTTGAACACGAACAGCGCCAACGGCGGGATCGCGAAAATCAGCAGCGGTGGATCGACCCGTTGCGGCACGATTATCATCGCCGCCGACCACAGCAGTGCGCCGACGGTGAAGAAGATGTTCATGCCGTCCGCCACCCACGGCAACCAGCCCGCGAGGAAGTGGTAGCGCTGGCCGCGGGTCAGCTCGGTGTCCTTGCCGCGCAGCAGGCTGGCGGTGTGGCGCTTGATGATCTGAATCGCTCCGTAAGCCCAGCGGAAACGCTGTTTCTTGAAGTCGATGAAGGTATCGGGCATCAGGCCTTTGCCGTAGCTGGTGTGGTAATACGCCGCCGACAGGCCTTTTTCGAAGACCCGCAGACCCAATTCGGCGTCTTCACAGATGCACCAATCGGCCCAGCCCAGTTCTTCGAGCACCGAGCGACGGGTCATGGTCATGGTGCCGTGCTGGATGATCGCGTCACGGTCGTTGCGGGTGACCATGCCGATGTGGAAGAAGCCTTTGTATTCCGCGTAGCAGAGCTTCTTGAACGTGCTTTCGTTCTGGTCGCGGTAATCCTGCGGCGATTGCACTACGGCGATTTTCGGGTCGGCGAAGTGCGGCACCATGTGCTTGAGCCAGTTGCGGTCGACGCAGTAGTCCGAGTCGATTACGGCAATGACTTCGGCATCCTTGGCGGTGTGCGGAATCAGGTAGTTCAACGCGCCGCCCTTGAAGCCGGCCAGCGGTGCCACGTGGAAGAACTTGAAGCGCGGGCCGAGGGTTGCGCAGTAGTCGCGCACCGGTTCCCAGACCGCCGGGTCCTTGGTGTTGTTGTCGATGATCAGGACTTCGAAATCCGGATAGTCGAGGTTGGCCAGGGCGTTGAGGGTCTGTTTGACCATCTCCGGCGGTTCGTTGTAGCAGGGTACGTGAATCGACACTTTCGGGCGGTAGCTGGAATCGCCTTCCACCGGCAAAAACTCGCGCCGGCGCTTGTGCACCCACACCGCTTCGGCCAGTTCATGGGCTTCGGTCAGCAATACGATAAACACCCCGAGCGCACCGAGGGCGAGCAAGACGCCCACCGTCAGGCTGAACCAGGTGCTGTATTGCTGGCTGTAGTCGTAACCGATCCACACCAGCACCGAACCACAGAGGAACGCAATGAAGGTCAGGAAGGTGCGACCGCGCTGGCGCAGGGCCGAGCCGTCGATCATCAGCAGGGTCAGCGACAACAGCGCCAACACCACCGAACCAATGGCCAATACGCGCCATTGCGGAATCGCCACCACCGGGCCTTCGAAGTTGAACTTCTGCTGGCGCGCTGCGTTGAACACGCCCCAGTAGGCGCCGACGGAGCCTTCGTCGCTGGCTTTCCACGGCTGGTCGAACGCTTCGATCACGAAGTAGTTGAAGCCCTGGCGATTGAGCTTGTTGACCAGGGTGCGCAGGTAGATCGCCTGGTCTGCCGGTGAGGCATCGGCGCCACCGCGCATGCGGCCGTTGCTCGGCCAGCCCACTTCGGACAGCAGCAGCGGCTTTTTCGGGAACATCTTTTTCAGGTCGCGGGCGCGATCCAGAACGAACTGCTGGGCTTTGTCCACCGGAATGAACTCCCAGTAAGGCAGGATGTGCGCGGCGATCAGGTCGACGTGCTTGGCCAGTTCCGGATGTTCTTCCCACACGTGCCATTGCTCGGACGTGGTCACCGGCACCTTCACGGCTGCGCGGACTCGGTCGAGCATGACGCTCAGTTCGGCGGCGGTGATCTCCTTGCGGAAGATCGCTTCGTTGCCCACCACCACGCGAACCACACTGCGTGAGGAGTTGGCGATTTCGATGGCGCGGGTAATTTCCCGTTCGTTGCGTTCCTGGTCCGGGCTGATCCAGATCCCCAGTGTCACCCGCAAGCCGAATTCTTCCGCCAGTTTCGGGATGTCTTGCAGGGTGCCATCGACCGAGTAGATGCGGATGTTGTCCGTCAGCTTGCTCATGATCTCCAGGTCACGGCGCATCTCATCGTCGGACGGATACTGATCCTTCTGTGGGAATTGTCCTTGCTGGAACGGTGAGTAGGAGAAACCGGAGATCTGCTCCGGCCAGTTGGGGGCGGTGACCGGGCGATTGATCAGCGCCCAGAAGCCGGTAAACAAGGCTGCGATGGCGAGCACCACGACCAGGTTGAGTCCAAATTTACGCGATGACATGGTTATTTCAGGTTCCAAAGGCTGTGGAACGAAGGAACGGTTGGCTGCCGCCAAGGGGCGCGCATCCTACACCGGCAGCTCACTGAACGTACATCGGACAGGGAAATGCCTGACGTTGGGCAATTGGCTTTCACATAAGTTCTTACACTTGTCGCTTGAAACTTAAATCTTGTTGCTGCGTAGGTGTCCTGCCTCGCAGACACGTTCCTCTTTTGACGAGTGGCTGTTGTCGTCAGGCAAGGCGCCGCGACGAGTCATAGCCCGCTATGGCGAGGAGCGGCAACGCAGCATGACGGCAACAGACGCCGTCAAAAAGGAACAGTGTTTGTGAGGCAGGAGACCCCTTATAATGCGCGCCGGTTTTTGGGGTAATGGTCATGAGTACAGAAGATCCGCGGTTTGCTGGCATCGCCCGTTTGTATGGCATCGAAGGCCTTGAGCGCCTGCGCGCGGCCCATGTGGCGATCGTCGGTGTCGGTGGCGTCGGTTCCTGGGCGGCGGAAGCCATGGCCCGTTGTGGCGTGGGCGAGATTTCGCTGTTCGATCTGGACGACGTCTGCGTCAGCAACGCCAACCGTCAGTTGCACGCGCTGGACAGCACTGTGGGCAAGCCCAAGGTCGAGGTGATGGCCGAGCGTCTGCGCGGGATCAATCCCGATTGCACGGTGCACGCGGTGCCTGATTTCGTCACCCGCGACACCATGGCCGAGTACATCACGCCGAACATCGACTGCGTGATCGACTGCATCGACAGCGTCAACGCCAAGGCTGCGCTGATCGCCTGGTGCAAGCGCCGCAAGATCCAGATCATCACCACCGGTGGTGCCGGCGGGCAGATCGATCCGACCTTGATTCAGGTCTGCGACCTGAATCGCACGTTCAACGATCCGTTGGCGTCGAAAGTACGCTCCACGCTGCGCCGCGACTACGGCTTCTCACGCACCGTGACCCGCCATTACAGCGTGCCGTGCGTGTTTTCCACCGAGCAACTGCGCTATCCGAAACCAGACGGCAGCATTTGCCTGCAGAAGAGTTTTGTCGGTGACGGGGTGAAGCTCGACTGTGCCGGCGGGTTTGGTGCGGTGATGATGGTGACGGCGACCTTCGGCATGGTCGCGGCGACCAAGGCTGTGGACAAGATAGTGGCGGGTGTGCGGCGGCCGGCGGATCGTATCAAGCCTCAAGATTGAGGTTGCTGCTGATGGCCTCTTCGCGAGCAAGCCCGCTCCCACATTTGGAATGCATACCCCTGTGGGAGCGAGCTTGCTCGCGATGGGCTGCGAAGCGGCCCCGTTACTGTGCCAACTCCCGCATCCGCTGAAGCACCGCATTCAAGCCATTACTGCGGGATTCGGACAACTGCCGCCCCAGCCCTAACTGATTGAACCAGTCCGGCAAATCCACCTGCTGCAACTCGGCCGCGGACAACCCGTTGACCCGCGCCAGCAGCAATGCCACTAATCCGCGAATCAACCGCGCATCGCTGTTGGCACTGAACTGCCAATGGCCATCGCGCAACTCACCCACCAGCCACACCTGGCTTTCACAGCCGTGCACCCGGTTGGCATCACACATCTGCACGTCACTCAACGCTGGCAGGCGCTCGCCCCATTGCATCAGCAGGCGTGCGCGCTGTTCCCAACCGGCAGCTTTGTGAAAGGTTTCGAGCGCCGTAACGGCATCGGCAGGCAGGTTCATCGCAATAGCTCCAGTGCCTGATCCAGGGCTTCAAAGAACCGCTCCAGGTCCTCGGAGTCGTTGTACAGCGCCAACGACACCCGAATCGCCCCGGCCAGTTCAAAGCGTTTGAGCAGCGGCATGGCGCAGTGATGGCCGGCGCGCACCGCGATCCCTTGTTCGGTCAGCAAATGCGCGAGATCGGCGTTATGCACACCCTTGACGGTAAAACTGGCCAGTGCCACTTGCGGCTTGCCCAGCAGGTGGATGCCGTGACGTGCCTCAAGGCCCTTGAGCAGGCAGGCATGCAACGCCGCTTCATGGGCGGACACGGCGTCCTGATCGAGCCCGGCGAGGTAATCAAGGGTCGCTCCGAGGCCGATCACACTGGCAATCGGCGGCGTCCCGGCCTCAAAGCCCAGTGGTGCCGGGCGAAAGCGGGCGTCGTGGTAGTTGGCGTCCAGCACCATCTCACCGCCGAATTGCCACGGGCGCAGTTGTTGCAGCGCTTCATGGCGTCCGAACAGCACGCCCAGGCCATCGGGCCCGTAGAGTTTGTGGCTGGAGAACACATAAAAATCGCAGCCCAGCGCTTGCACGTCGTGGCGGCCGTGGACCACGCCCTGGGCGCCGTCGATCACGGTCAAGGCATTGTGCGCCTTGGCCAGTGCCAGCAATTCGGGCAGTGGCTGCCACGCGCCAATCACGTTGGACAGTTGACTGACCGCCAGCAGGCGTGTGCGCGAGCCGATTAAACCGGCAGCGGCTTCAAGGTCGATCACACCGTCGGCATCCAGCGGCAGGATCACCAGTTTCAGGTCGCGACGGTGCGCCAGTTGCTGCCACGGCAACAGGTTGGCGTGATGCTCCAGGGCGCTGATGACAATCTCGTCGCCCGGGTTGAAAAAGTGTTCCAGGCCGTAGGCCAGGAGATTCAGCGCGGACGTCGCGCCGTGGGTAAAGATGATCTGCCCACAGTCACTGGCGTTGAGCCATTGCGCGGCTTTGCGGCGGCTGTCCTCGAACGCCTGGGTGGCGTGGGCGCCGGGCAAATGCTGAGCCCGATGTACGTTGGCCGCGCCGTTGACGTAGTAGTGCGCCAGGGCATCGAGCAGGGCTTGAGGTTTTTGCGTGGTGGCGGCGTTGTCCAGATAGGTCTGGTCTTGCCGTTGCAGGGCGGCGATGGCTGGAAAATCGACACGCCAGGGAGAGAGAATCATCATGTTATCGGGCCCTGGTGAACATGGGCGGGCGTACGCCGGCCCCCTGTAGGAGCGAGCCTGCTCGCGATGGACGTGAACGATAACGCGCATTGTCTGAATAACCGCGTTGCCTTTACGTTTTTCGCGAGCAGGCTCGCTCCTACAGGAAGACGTGTGACGCTTAGTTGTGAGCGTGCAGCGCTTCGTTCAACTCGATGGCCGATTTGTGGGTTTTGCATTCCACGGCACCGGTTTCCGAATTGCGACGGAACAGCAGGTCCGGCTGGCCGGCCAGTTCACGGGCCTTGACCACTTTGACCAGTTGATTGTTTTCGTCCAGCAACGCCACTTTGGTACCAGCGGTCACGTACAGGCCCGACTCGACGGTGTTGCGGTCGCCCAACGGAATACCGATACCGGCGTTGGCGCCAATCAGGCAGCCTTCGCCGACCTTGATCACGATGTTGCCGCCGCCCGACAGGGTGCCCATGGTCGAGCAGCCGCCGCCCAGGTCCGAACCCTTGCCGACGAATACGCCAGCGGATACGCGGCCTTCGATCATGCCCGGGCCTTCGGTGCCGGCGTTGAAGTTGATGAAGCCTTCGTGCATCACGGTGGTGCCTTCGCCCACGTAAGCGCCCAGGCGCAGACGCGCAGCGTCAGCGATACGCACGCCGGCCGGTACCACGTAGTCGGTCATTTTCGGGAACTTGTCCACCGAGAACACTTCCAGCAGCTCGCCGCGCAGACGGGCTTCGAGTTGCAGTTCGGCCAGTTCGCTCAGGTCGACCGCGCCCTGGCTGGTCCAGGCCACGTTCGGCAGCAGCGGGAAGATGCCGGCCAGGTTCAGGCCGTGTGGCTTGACCAGGCGATGGCTCAGCAAGTGCAGCTTGAGATAAGCCTCGGGGGTGGACGACAGCTGGGCATCTTCGGCCAGCAGGGTGGCGACCAGCGGCTTGTGGCTTTCGGCCAGACGGGTCAGCAGCGCAGCCTGGGCAGCGTCGACGCCTTTGAGGGCTTCGGCCAGTTGCGAGGCCTGGGCGGTGCTGAATGCGATGGCCTGATTACCTTCGGTGTAGCCCAGAATCGGTGCGATAGCAGCGACGACTTCAGCCGATGGCTTGAGTACCGGGGCGGCGTAGAACACTTCCAGCCATGCGCCTTGACGGTTTTGAGTGCCGACGCCGAAGGCCAGGCTGAACAGGGTAGTGGACATGTGTATACCTCTAACAAAATTGAACGGGCTGCTTACTTGAGCGCGGCCGCGTAGATATCTGGCTTGTAGCCAATCAGGGTTCGGTCACCGAGATCGAGCACCGGGCGCTTGATCATCGAAGGTTGTGCAAGCATCAGTTCGATGGCTTTCGTCTGGTCGAGATCGGCTTTGCGTTCGTCGTCGAGCTTGCGAAAGGTCGTGCCTGCACGGTTCAACACCACTTCCCAGCCGTGCTCGTTGCACCATTGGGTCAGGTGTTCACGGTCGATACCGACCGCTTTGTAATCATGAAAGTCATAACCGACAGCGTGTTCATCGAGCCAGGTGCGCGCCTTTTTCATGGTATCGCAGGCTTTGATGCCGAAAAGGTGCAACGTTTTGCTTGAAACGGTCAAGGAATCGCCCCCTTTGCAGGTGCTGAAAATAAAAGGTGACGGATTATGCCATGACCGGACGGTTTCGCGTCGGCTGTGGTCGGGTTTGTCTTTTCGACCTGGCAATCAGCTGCGTCGAGCGACATGGGGGGCAACAGGCAGCCGCATCGGACGGATGCCCCCACTGCAGTCGTCGCTGGTACAGATCTATGAGAGCAACGGCTGGAGTGGCATAGCCTCGGCCGTCATCACCAGATCGGTGATGACGCATTGCAGGAAGTGTTGGGCTGTTAGCGTTTTGGATACAGTAACTTCATGAGTTGTTTGTCTTTTTTACTGATCTTGCGGTTGATAGGGATTTCCCAATCGCCCAATGTCAGTGTGTTAGCCACGGGGTGATGCATGATGGAATTCCTGTCGTAAGGCGTATAAATCGCTTCGATTGTATTGAACGGTTCAAAGAGGTTTCTATCGACTTGTTCTTTGGTCAGTGGATTCATCTCTCGATTCTGGTAGAACGCATACACTTTCGGTTTATCCCAGGGAATATTGGCTTCGGGGTGTTGATGTTCGTGCATCGCCCCTAATACATGTCCGAACTCATGAGTCACGATCACTTCGAAATCTTCATGTTCAGGTTTGACGCCCAGATCCATGGTTGGCGAGTCCGGATGAATCAATAGCGCATCGGTGCCCAACATCGAGCTGTTGATATTGTTTTTTGTCGCGATTCGGATATCGCCTTCCAGCCCTTCGACGAAATCGAAACTCAGATTGATATAGGGCAGCCACTGACTGGCCGCCCTGATGATCTTCTGTTTGTGTTCATCGTCGGGATCGTCGATAAATGCGATTTTGAGCGTGCGTCCATTTGCCCACAACTTTGAATAATCGATCAGAGAGCGCTTGCGACGTGTGCCGCGAGTGGATCCTGCATTCCCGGGGTTTTCATTGATAGCCGCGTCGTAGGATTGCTGGTCGTTGGGCCATTGGATAAGGGTGCAGTTTTCAATACTGTTCATTGGGTACTTCTTCCATGAAGTAAGGGCTAACGTTTTGTGAGTGCGCACAGTGATGCGCTGCATAAGAATAAGAGGTCTCTGCAGTTCGGTGAGTTTTAATTACGGGTGATGTGTTACTGGTTATAAAAAGTACCCGCACTGTGTTGCACAGTGCGGGCGGGGAGACTATTTGTTGCGGGTAATGAACGCGCGAATGCGCTCGGCCGCTTCCACACATTCAGCCAACGGTGCTACCAGCGCCATGCGTATGCGCCCGGCACCCGGATTGACGCCATCGACATCGCGGGACAGGTAGGAGCCCGGTACCACGGTCACGTGTTCCTGTTCGAACAGGTCACGGCAGAACGCCGCGTCATCACCGTTTACATTCGGCCACAGGTAGAAACTGCCATCCGGTCGCTGTACGTCCATGACCGGGCTGAGGATTTCCAGTACCGCATCAAATTTCTCGCGATACAGCGCGCGGTTGGCGCGCACATGCACTTCGTCATTCCACGCGGCAACACTGGCCAGTTGGGTTTGAACCGGCATCGCGCAGCCGTGGTAGGTGCGGTAGAGCAGGAAGCCCTTGAGGATGTCGGCGTCGCCGGCGACAAAACCCGAGCGCAGGCCCGGCAGGTTGGAACGCTTGGACAGGCTGTGGAATACCACGCAACGCTTGAAGTCCTGGCGACCCAGTTCCGCGCAAGCGCTGAGCAGGCCAGGCGGCGGGGTTTGTTCGTCGAAGTACAGTTCGCTGTAGCACTCGTCCGCGGCGATCACGAAGTCGTATTCATCGGCCAGGGCGATCAGCTTCTTCAGGGTGTCGACCGGAATCAGGGCGCCGGTCGGGTTGCCCGGCGAGCACAGGAACAGGATCTGGCAGCGCTTCCAGATGTCCGGCGACACGGCGTCGAAATCCGGGTTGAAGCCGTTCTCGTCCAGGCACGGCAGGTAATGCGGCTTGGCCCCGGCGAGGAACGCCGCGCCTTCGTAGATCTGGTAGAACGGGTTCGGGCTGACCACCAGCGCGTCATCGCCACGGTTGACCACGGTCTGGGTGAAGGCGAACAGCGCCTCACGGGTGCCGTTGACCGGCAGGACGTTGCGCGCCGGGTCGATCCAGCCTTTGGGGACATCGAAGCGACGCTCGCACCAGGCGGCGATGGCTTCACGCAGCTCCGGGATGCCGAGGGTGGTCGGGTACACCGCCATTTTTTCCAGATTGCTGGCCAGGGCTTCGGCGACGAAGCTTGGCGAACGGTGCTTCGGCTCGCCGATGGACAATGCGATCGGGCGCTTGTCCGGGTTCGGCGTCACGCTGCCGAGCAGGGTGCGGAGCTTTTCGAAGGGGTAGGGCTGGAGCTGTGACAGAGCGTTGTTCATCGATAAATCTCGTTCGGTGTTGGAGCGGCGCTGGTCCCTGTAGGAGCGAGCTTGCTCGCGATGGTCGTCAACGATAACGCGTTCTTGCCAGAATAACGCGGCGTATTTGAGTTCAATCGCGAGCAAGCTCGCTCCTACAAAAGGCGGGCCGTTGTTAAGTCAGAAGCTGATGCGCGACAGTTTGATATCGGGTTCCTGGTTGACGCTCAGTTGTTCGACGATCGCATCCTGCAGGCTGCTGCACAGCAGTGGGTCGGACAGCGGCTGATTGTTCGCGTCGGTGATGAAGAACACGTCTTCCACGCGCTCGCCGAGGGTGGCGATCTTGGCGTTTTGCAGCGACAGATCGAACTCCAGGAAAATCGTGCCAATTCGCGCCAGCAGGCCCGGGCGGTCGGGCGCCGTGAGTTCCAGCACTGTCACCGGGCGCTGGGCGTCGTTATGGATCGTCACCTGTGGCGCAAAGGCGAAATGCTTGAGCTGGCGCGGCACCCGGCGCTGGATGATGGTCGGGTAGTTGTCCGGGTTGCGCAGGGCTTCAGTCAGGCCGTCGCGGATCTGTTTGACCCGTGCCGGGTTGTCGCCAATCGAGTCGCCGTCGGCGTCGAGCACGATATAGGTGTCGAGGGTGAACTGGCTGCTGGAGGTGATGATCCGGGCGTCGTGAATGTTCAGGTTGAGCTGGTCCATCGCCGCCACGGTCACGGCAAAGAAGTCGTGCTGGTCCGGGGCATAGATGAAGATCTGCGTACCACCTTCGAACTCGCGCTGGGTGGTTTCCTTGATCAGCACCAGTGGCCCGCCGTCGGCCGGTTGCTGGAGGATCGCATCGCTGTGCCAGGCAACGTCGCCGGCGGTGTGGCGCAGGAAATAGTCATCACCCAACTGCGCCCACAGCTGCTCGACGTCGTCCGGGTCGGTGCCGCCACGCACCAGGATATCCAGGGCGGCGCTCTGGGTCTGGCGTATCTGCTCTTCACGGTCCACCGGGTTCTCCAGGCCTCGACGCAGGGCGCGCTTGGTTTCGGTGTAGAGCTGGCGCAGCAGGCTGGCGCGCCAGGAGTTCCACAGTGTCGGATTGGTGGCGTTGATGTCGGCGACGGTCAGCACATAGAGGTAGTCGAGGCGGGTTTCGTCGCCGACGATCTGTGCGAAATCGTGGATGACCTGCGGGTCGGACAGGTCCTTGCGCTGGGCGGTGGTCGACATCACCAGGTGGTTTTGCACCAGCCACACGATCAGGCGGCTGTCCCAAACTGGCAGCTGATGGCGCTGGCAAAAGGCCTCGGCATCCACGGCACCGATGTCCGAGTGGTCGCCATGCCGGCCTTTGCCGATGTCGTGGTAGAGGCCGGCCATGTAAATCAGCTCGGGTTTGGGCAGCTTGCCCATGAGCTTGCTGGCCAACGGGAATTTTTCCGACACCTGGGTGTACTGCAATTTACGCAGGTGTTTGATCAGGTTCAGTGTGTGCGCGTCGACCGTATAGATGTGGAACAGGTCATGCTGCATCTGCCCGACGATAAAACCGAATTCGGGCAGATAACGCCCCAGGATGCCGTAACGGTTCATTCGCCGCAGGTTGCGGTGGATGCCGATCTTGCACTTGAACAGTTCGATAAACAGGCTGGTGTTGCGAATATCGTTGCGGAAGTCGTCGTCGATCAGGTGACGGTTTTCCCGCAGCAGACGAATGGTGTCGGCGCGCACGCCTTTGATTTCCGGCTGCTGGGCCATCAGCACGAAGATCTCGAGCATGGCGAACGGCGTGCGACGGAAGACGTTGTCGTTGCGTGCCTCGATGTAGCCGTCATGCAACTGGAAGCGCGAGTTGATCGGTTGCGGTGGCGTTTCGTCTTCCGGTGCGAGGATGACTTCTTCGAAGTGCTGGATAATCAGGTCGCTGAGCTGGGCGATGCTCATCACCACCCGGTAATACTGCTGCATGAAGTTTTCGATGGCTTGCTTGGTGTCATCGCCTTTGAAGCCCAGCAGCCCGGCAATGGTGCGCTGGTGATCGAACAGCAAGCGGTCTTCGGAGCGGCCAGCCAGCATGTGCAGGGCATAACGAACCTTCCACAGGAACTCCTGGGAAGAGGCGAGCAGGGCGTTTTCGCTCTCGACCAGGAATCCTTCGCCAGCCAGTGCCCGCAGGTTCAGGGTGCCGTACTCGCGGCGGGCCACCCACAGAATCGTCTGGATATCCCGCAGGCCGCCGGGTGAGCCTTTGACGTTGGGTTCCAGGTTGTATTCGGTGTCGTTGTACTTGTGGTGGCGAGCCTTTTGTTCGGCGCGCTTGGCCAGGAAGAAGTCCTTGCTCGGCCACATGTGCCCGGTGCTGGTGACGTCCAGCATGCGCTGGCGTAAATGCTCGGGGCCGGCGATGGTGCGGCTTTCCATCAGGTTGGTGACAACCGTCAGGTCGGCGCGGGCCTCGACGGCGCACTCGTCGACCGAGCGAACGCTCTGACCGACCTCCAGGCCGATGTCCCACAACAGCGTCAGAAAACGCTCGATGGAATCGCGGAAAACTTCGTGGTCGGCGCTGTCCAGCAGGATCAGCAAATCGATATCGGAGTAAGGATGCAATTCACCTCGGCCGTAGCCGCCGACCGCAACCAGCGCAATGTCGGCGTCTTCGCTCCAGTCGAACTGCTCCCAGGCCTTTTTCAGGATGTTGTCGACGAACCAGGCGCGATCCTCGATCAGCCGGCGAATGTCGCGTCCGCTGCGAAAGCGCGCGTCGAGCACCTCGCGGGCCTGGCGGATCGCCTTCTTGAAGGCCGCGATCGGGCTTGCCTTCAGGGCCAGTTCAGCCTGGAACTGGCCGCGGTCGAAGAGTTCGGGATCCACCTGCGGCATCGATTGGCTTTCCTTTCTATAGGCGATGTACGGTAACGGGGTCAGGCCGAAACGCGAGGGATGGTGTCATCGCTGCGCAGGGTGAAGATCTCGTAACCGGTTTCGGTCACCAGCAGGGTGTGCTCCCACTGTGCCGAGAGCTTGCGGTCCTTGGTGATCGCGGTCCAGCCGTCGCCCAGTACCTTGGTGTCGGCCTTGCCCTGGTTGATCATCGGCTCGATGGTGAAGGTCATGCCGGCCTTGAGTTCCATGCCGGTGCCAGCGCGGCCGTAGTGCAGGATCTGCGGCTCCTCGTGGAACACCTTGCCGATACCGTGACCGCAGAATTCGCGAACCACCGAGAAACCGTTCTTCTCAGCGTGCTTCTGGATGATTTCGCCGATGTCGCCCAGGCGGCAGCCGGGCTTGACGATTTCAATCGCCTTGTACATGCATTCCTGGGTCACCTGGGACAGGCGCTCGGCCCAGACCGGCACAGTGCCGACGTGGAACATGCGGCTGGTGTCGCCGTGGTAACCGTCCTTGATGACGGTGACGTCGATGTTCAGGGTGTCGCCGTCTTTCAGCGGCTTGTCGTTCGGGATGCCGTGGCAGACCACATGGTTGACCGACGTGCAGATCGACTTTGGATAGCCCTTGTAGTTGAGCGGGGCAGGAATGGCCTTCTGCTCGTTGACGATGTAGTCGTGGCAGATCTGGTTCAGTTGATCGGTGGTAACGCCCGGCTTGACGTATTCGGCAATCATTTCCAGCACATCGGCGGCCAGTTTGCCGGCGATACGCATTTTGGCGATATCCTCGGGGGTTTTGAGGGTGACGGTCATACAGGCTCTCTCTGCGCCAGGCGGCGCTTTCTAAACGGAAAGGGCATTGCGCGATCGAACTTCGCGGCCCTGAAAAATGCGATTCTACCAGACGATCAGCGCAAATCTGCGCCTGTGTGCATCGCTTCTCTCTATAGAATGGTGCATTCTTGGCGGATTCCAAGGGATGGAGCAAAGCGCTCGCCAGGATTTCAGAATCCGGGTTCCGTTTTGCCCTGCCTTGTGGTATAAAATGCGCCGCTTTCCGGGGATGTCCCGAAAAGCCTAAATCCACACACGTGTCGACACGATGACCTGGGTGCCTTCAGCTGATGCTGCTGGTTGGTCATTGGGATACGTGGAGGCCAAACCCGACTTATTAAGGAACTATCATGTCCCAAGTCAACATGCGCGATATGCTGAAGGCCGGTGTGCACTTCGGTCACCAGACCCGTTACTGGAACCCGAAAATGGGTAAATACATTTTCGGCGCGCGTAACAAGATCCACATCATCAACCTTGAAAAAACCCTGCCAATGTTCAACGAAGCGCTGACTTTCGTAGAGCGTCTGGCCCAGGGCAAAAACAAGATTCTGTTCGTCGGCACCAAGCGTTCCGCTGGCAAGATCGTTGCTGAAGAAGCAGCACGTTGCGGTTCGCCGTACGTCGATCACCGCTGGTTGGGCGGCATGCTGACCAACTTCAAAACCATCCGTGCTTCCATCAAGCGTCTGCGTGACCTTGAAGTTCAAGCCGAGGACGGTACTTTCGCCAAGCTGACCAAGAAAGAAGCGCTGATGCGCACTCGTGACCTGGAAAAGCTGGATCGTTCCCTGGGTGGTATCAAGGACATGGGCGGTCTGCCGGACGCTCTGTTCGTCATCGACGTTGATCACGAGCGCATCGCGATCACCGAAGCCAACAAGCTGGGCATCCCGGTTATCGGCGTAGTCGATACCAACAGCAGCCCGGAAGGCGTTGACTACATCATCCCAGGCAACGATGACGCAATCCGCGCTATCCAGTTGTACATGGGTTCGATGGCTGACGCTGTCATCCGCGGTCGCAACAATGTTGCCGGCGGCACCGAAGTATTCGTTGAAGAAACTCCGGTAGCAGCAGCTGAGTAATTGACGCCTTGGCGTTGACTCAGTAAGCAAAAAGGGGGCTTGGCCCCCTTTTTGCCACCTCGAAAACCATTTGTCGGCGCCCACCGCTCTATCTGTAACGTGCGGCAGCTAACAAGGGTGGTTCGGGAAGAATTGATCGCCCGTTCGATCGGGTGGAATGGTTGAAAACCTATCCAAGAGGATTTTTGAAATGGCAGAGATTACTGCAGCGTTGGTCAAAGAACTGCGCGAGCGTACTGGCGAAGGCATGATGGACTGCAAAAAGGCCTTGACCAAGGCTGGCGGCGACATCGAGAAAGCCATTGATGACATGCGTGCTTCGGGCGCCATCAAGGCTGCCAAGAAAGCCGGCAACGTTGCCGCTGAAGGCGCAATCGCCATCAAGGCTGACGACAAGGCAGCCGTGCTGCTGGAAGTCAACTCGCAGACCGACTTCCTGGCCCTGCAAGATGACTTCAAAAACTTCGTTGCTGCCAGCGTAGAAAAAGCCTTTGACGAAAAACTGACCGACGCAGCTCCGCTGATCGCCGCTCAGGAAGCAGCTCGTGAAGCCCTGGTGGCGAAAGTTGGCGAGAACGTCAACATCCGTCGCCTGGTGCGCGTAGAGGGTGACGTTGTCGGCACCTACCTGCACGGTAACAAGATCGGTGTTGCTGTTGTTCTCAAGGGCGGCGATGTTCAGCTGGCCAAAGAGATCGCCATGCACGTGGCTGCAAGCAACCCTGAGTTCCTGCTGCCATCGCAGGTTTCGCCAGAAGCCATCGAGCGCGAGAAGGGCGTTTTCCTGACCCTGAACGAAGACAAGATGAAAGGCAAGCCAGCTGAAATCGTCGAGAAGATGATCGCTGGCCGTATCACCAAGTTCCTGGCTGAAGCCAGCCTGGTCGAGCAAGCTTTCGTCATGAATCCGGAAGTCACCGTAGGTGCCCTGGCCAAGAAAGCCGGCGCTGAAATCGTTTCCTTCACTTACTTCAAGGTAGGCGAAGGCATCGAGAAGCCAGTGGACAACTTCGCAGAAGAAGTTGCTGCCCAGCTGGCTGCCGCCAAGCAATAAGACGGTTTTTTAACTGTCGCCCAGAAGAGGCTGCCCGCTCACGCGCGCAGCCTCTTTTCAGATGGGGCACCAATTTTTAATTGGTTTCCTTTTGGAACTGGCTTACAAAGCCATGTTCCGATGGCGCTGAAGCAGCGCCAAGCTAGAGTGAGCGCCAGCTGTAAACAGCTCGCAAAGAATTTTTAAAATACGCCGCAGGAGAGATTCGCAATGGCTCAGCAGGGCAGTGGTTATCAGGCTCGCTATAAACGCATTCTACTCAAGCTTAGCGGCGAGGCCCTGATGGGCTCGGAAGAGTTCGGGATCGACCCGAAAGTTCTGGATCGCATGGCATTGGAAGTTGGCCAGCTGGTCGGCATCGGTGTTCAGGTCGGTCTGGTTATCGGTGGTGGCAACCTGTTCCGCGGTGAAGCGCTGAGCAAGGCTGGCATGGACCGGGTCACCGGCGACCACATGGGCATGCTGGCCACTGTGATGAACGCCCTGGCCATGCGCGACGCCCTTGAGCGCGCCAACATTTCGGCCATCGTGATGTCCGCTATTTCCATGGTTGGCGTGACCGATCACTACGATCGCCGCAAGGCCATGCGTCACTTGAACTCCAAGGACGTGGTGATTTTCGCGGCCGGTACCGGCAACCCGTTCTTTACGACGGATTCGGCTGCCTGCCTGCGTGCAATCGAAATCGATGCCGATGTCGTGCTCAAGGCGACCAAGGTCGATGGTGTCTACACCGCTGACCCGTTCAAAGACCCGCATGCCGAGAAGTTCGATCATCTGACCTACGATGAAGTGCTGGATCGCAAGCTGGGTGTGATGGATCTGACGGCCATATGCCTGTGCCGCGACCACAAGATGCCGCTACGCGTATTTAACATGAACAAGCCCGGCGCCCTGCTGAACATCGTGCATGGCGGCGCTGAAGGAACCCTGATCGAGGAAGGCGAACAATGATCAACGAAATCAAGAAAGACGCTCAAGAGCGCATGCAGAAGTCCGTGGAATCGCTGGCGCACAACTTCGGCCGTATTCGTACCGGCCAGGCGCACCCTAGCATCCTGGAAGGCGTGATGGTGCCGTACTACGGCTCCGACACCCCGATCAAGCAAGTGGCCAACATCACCGTCAAAGACGCCCGTACCCTGCAAGTCGTTGCTTTCGAACGCAACATGCTGGGTGCCGTCGACAAGGCGATCGGTAGTGCGGGTCTGAACCTGAACCCGACCAACCTTGGCGAGCTGCTGTTGATCTCCATGCCTGCCCTGACCGAAGAAACCCGTAAGGGCTTCACCAAGCAGGCGCGTGACGTGGCTGAAGATGCCCGTGTTGCCGTGCGCAACATCCGTCGTGATGCCAACAGCCAGCTCAAGGATCTGGTCAAGGAAAAAGAGATCAGCGAAGACGAAGAGCGTCGTGCGACTGGCGAGATCGACGATTTGACCAAGAAGTTCGTGGCTAAAATCGACGCGGATCTGGCGCAGAAAGAAAAAGACCTGATGGCCGTATAAGAGTCGCGTTTTCATGGATAAGACAAAGCAGACTGCACCGCCCGCGGTGCCGCGCCATGTCGCGATCATCATGGATGGTAACAATCGTTGGGCGAAAAAGCGCTTTATGCCGGGTGTCGCCGGGCATAAAGCGGGTGTGGATGCGGTGCGTGCGGTCATTGAGGTTTGTGCTGAGGCCAAGGTCGAAGTGCTGACCTTGTTCGCCTTTTCCAGCGAGAACTGGCAGCGTCCGGCCGATGAGGTCAGCGCCTTGATGGAGCTCTTCTTCAGGGCGCTGCGTCGTGAGGCCAAGCGCCTCAACGACAACAACATCAGCCTGCGCATCATTGGTGACCGCTCGCGTTTTCATCCCGAGCTGCAGGCTGCCATGCGTGAAGCCGAGGCCATGACGGTTGGTGCCAATCGTTTTATCCTGCAGATCGCCGCCAATTACGGCGGTCAGTGGGATATCGCGCAAGCTGCGCAACGACTGGCGCGAGAGGTTCAGGCCGGACACTTGCGTCCGGAAGACATCACGCCTGATCTGCTGCAGACCTGCCTGGTCACGGGCGACCTGCCGCTGCCGGACCTGTGTATCCGTACCGGTGGCGAGCACCGCATCAGCAACTTCCTGCTCTGGCAGCTGGCCTATGCCGAGCTGTATTTCTCCGACCTGTTCTGGCCGGACTTCAAACACGATGCCATGCGCAATGCGCTGGCCGATTTCGCTTCCCGCCAGCGCCGCTTCGGTAAAACGAGCGAGCAGGTAGAGGCTGGAGCCCGGGTTTAATGCTTAAACAACGAATCATCACTGCACTGATCCTGCTACCGATTGCCCTGTGCGGGTTTTTCCTGCTTGAAGGTTCCGGTTTTGCACTGTTCATCGGGTTGGTGGTAACCCTTGGTGCCTGGGAGTGGTCGCGTCTGGCGGGTTTCGCCGGTCAAGCGTTCCGCGTCGGCTATGCCGCTGTGGTCGCTTTTATGCTGTTCCTCATGTACATCCTGCCCGGCCTCGCGCCCTGGGTGTTGGGCGCTTCGGTGCTGTGGTGGGCGTTGGCGACGTATCTGGTGCTGACCTATCCGCGTTCGGGCGAGCATTGGTCCAATGCGGCGACCAGGTTGGTGATCGGCCTGTTGATTCTCCTGCCGGCCTGGCAAGGTCTGGTGCAGATCAAACAATACCCGCTGGGTAACTGGCTGATCATGGCGGTGATGGTGTTGGTCTGGGGCGCCGATGTTGGCGCCTACTTCTCTGGTCGTGCTTTCGGCAAGCGCAAGCTCGCACCGCAGGTCAGTCCGGGCAAAAGCTGGGAAGGCGTGTATGGTGGTCTGGCGCTGAGTCTGGTGATTACCGCAATCGTTGCTCTGGTGCGTGACTGGACGGTGGCCGAGTTGCTCAAGGGACTGATCGGTGCCGCACTGATCGTGTTCGTTTCGGTGGTGGGCGATCTCACTGAAAGCATGTTCAAGCGTCAATCCGGGATCAAGGACAGCAGCAATCTGCTTCCGGGGCACGGCGGCGTGCTGGATCGTATCGACAGCCTGACGGCAGCGATTCCGGTATTTGCCGTGCTGTTGTGGATGGCGGCACCATGAGCCGCCCGCAACAGATTACCGTTCTGGGTGCGACCGGCTCGATTGGCCTGAGTACGCTCGACGTTATCGCTCGCCATCCTGATCGTTATCAGGTCTTTGCCTTGAGTGGCTTCACTCGCTTGAGTGAATTGCTGGCGTTATGCGTGCGCCATGTCCCGCGATTTGCTGTGGTGCCTGAAGTCGCTGCTGCCCGCACCCTGCAGGATGATTTGCGCGCGGCCGGTCTTTCGACCCGTGTCCTGGTGGGTGAGGAAGGTTTGTGTCAGGTTGCCTCCGATCCGGAGGTCGATACGGTCATGGCGGCCATCGTCGGCGCGGCGGGGTTGCGCCCGACACTGGCGGCGGTCGAGGCTGGCAAAAAGATCCTCCTGGCCAACAAGGAAGCGCTGGTCATGTCCGGCGCGCTGTTCATGCAGGCCGTGCGCAAGAGCGGTTCGGTGCTGCTGCCGATCGATAGCGAGCACAACGCGATTTTTCAGTGCATGCCGCTGGATTATGCCCGTGGCCTTGAGGCGGTCGGTGTACGTCGGATTTTGCTGACGGCTTCCGGCGGTCCGTTCCGGCAGACGCCAATAGCGGAACTGGCGCATGTTTCTCCCGATCAGGCATGTGCTCACCCGAACTGGTCCATGGGGCGAAAAATCTCCGTTGATTCGGCCAGCATGATGAACAAGGGGCTTGAGTTGATCGAGGCCTGCTGGTTGTTCGATGCCAGGCCATCCCAGGTCGAGGTAGTGATTCACCCGCAAAGCGTGATCCATTCGCTGGTCGACTACGTCGATGGTTCTGTCCTGGCGCAGTTGGGTAATCCAGACATGCGCACGCCCATCGCCAATGCCCTGGCCTGGCCGGAGCGGATTGACTCGGGTGTGGCACCGCTGGATCTGTTTACCATTGCGCGGCTGGATTTCCAGGCGCCCGATGAAGAGCGTTTCCCTTGCCTGCGTCTGGCCCGTCAGGCGGCCGAAGCGGGTAACAGCGCGCCGGCGATGCTCAATGCGGCGAACGAAGTGGCGGTGGCGGCATTTCTCGACGAACGGATTCGTTACCCGGAAATCGCGAGTATCATCGAGGAAGTACTGAATCTGGAGCCCGTTGTGGCGGTGGATGATCTCGAGGCAGTGTTCACGGCAGACGCGAAGGCGCGATTGCTGGCCGGACAATGGTTGAGCCGTCACGGGCGGTAAATGCTGCGGATAGTTGACCCAGGCAGCAGCGGATAGGATTGCGGAGAAAGTAGATGAGCGCGCTCTATATGATTGTCGGCACCCTGGTCGCTCTGGGTGTGCTGGTCACCTTCCACGAGTTCGGCCATTTTTGGGTCGCGCGTCGCTGTGGGGTCAAAGTGCTGCGCTTCTCCGTAGGCTTCGGCATGCCTTTGCTGCGCTGGCACGACAAACAAGGCACCGAGTTCGTCGTCGCCGCGATCCCGTTGGGCGGCTACGTCAAAATGCTCGACGAGCGCGAGGGTGAAGTACCACTCGTTCAGCTCGACCAGGCCTTCAATCGCAAATCCGTTCGTCAGCGCATTGCCATCGTAGCCGCAGGGCCGATAGCCAACTTCTTGCTGGCATTGGTGTTCTTCTGGGGATTGGCAATGCTCGGCAGCGAGCAGGTGCGTCCGGTCATCGGGGCTGTCGAGTCCGGCAGCATTGCGGCCCGGGCGGGATTGAGCCCTGGCCAGGAAATCGTGGCCATTGATGGTGAGGCGACTTCCGGCTGGGCGGCGGTGAATCTGCAATTGGTTCGTCGCCTGGGCGAAAGCGGCTCGTTGCAGGTAATGGTGCGTGAGCAAGGCTCCACGGCCGATTCTCCTCGTGAGCTTGTGCTGGACAAATGGCTCAAAGGGGCTAATGAGCCCGACCCTATCCATTCGTTGGGCATTCGCCCGTGGCGCCCGGCATTGCCGCCGGTCCTGGCCGAACTCGATCCAAAGGGGCCGGCTCAGGCTGCCGGCCTGAAGACCGGTGACCGGTTGCTGGCGCTCGATGGTCGTACGCTGGATGACTGGCAGCAGGTGGTCGATACCGTCCGTATGCATCCTGATACCAAAATCATGCTGCGGGTTGAGCGTGACGGTGCTCAAATCGACGTCCCGGTGACGCTGGCCGCTCGTGGCGAGAGCAAGTCACCCAGCGGTTACCTGGGGGCAGGGGTGAAGGCTGTCGATTGGCCACCGGAGATGATCCGCGAAGTCAGTTACGGTCCATTGGCAGCGGTTGGCGAGGGGGCTCGGCGCACCTGGACCATGAGCGTGCTGACCCTCGATTCACTGAAGAAAATGTTGTTCGGTGAGCTCTCGGTAAAAAACTTGAGTGGACCGATAACCATTGCTAAAGTGGCGGGCGCTTCGGCCCAGTCGGGTGTCGCTGATTTCCTGAATTTCCTTGCTTATCTGAGTATTAGCCTGGGTGTTCTGAATTTGTTGCCCATTCCGGTACTGGATGGGGGGCATTTGTTGTTTTATCTGATCGAGTGGGCGCGTGGTCGTCCCTTGTCAGATCGGGTGCAGGGTTGGGGGATACAGATCGGTATCAGTTTGGTGATCGGGGTGATGTTGCTTGCTCTGGTCAATGATCTGGGTCGACTGTAACGCTTCGCTGAATTGCGAATCTGCCGCATTTTGCGGCAGTTTGTTTATTGCCAGTTGGAATAAGAAAGGACTTCATGAAACGTCTGCTGCTAACTGCGGTTCTCACCGTATTGATGATCGCCGAAGTTCACGCCGAGTCCTTCACTATCTCTGATATTCGCGTCAATGGCCTCCAGCGGGTCTCCGCGGGTAGCGTCTTTGGTGCTTTGCCGTTGAACGTCGGTGAACAGGCGGATGATCGTCGCCTGGTGGAATCCACTCGTGCGTTGTTCAAAACCGGTTTCTTTCAAGATATCCAGCTGGGCCGCGATGGCAACGTCCTGGTCATCACTGTAGTCGAGCGCCCGTCGGTCGCCAGTATCGAGATCGAAGGCAACAAGGCGATCTCTACCGAAGACCTGATGAAAGGCCTCAAACAATCCGGTCTGGCCGAAGGCGAGATCTTCCAGCGTGCCACCCTTGAAGGTGTGCGTAACGAGCTGCAGCGCCAGTACGTCGCCCAGGGGCGCTACTCGGCTACCGTCGACACCGAAGTGGTGCCGCAGCCGCGTAACCGCGTCGGCCTGAAGGTCAACATCAACGAAGGTACCGTTGCGGCTATCCAGCACATCAACGTGGTGGGCAACACGGTCTTTCCCGATGAAGACCTGATCGACCTGTTCGAACTCAAGACCACCAACTGGTTGTCGTTCTTCAAGAACGACGACAAGTACGCCCGTGAAAAGCTGTCCGGTGACCTGGAACGCCTGCGTTCCTACTACCTGGACCGTGGCTACATCAACATGGATATCGCTTCGACCCAGGTTTCCATTACCCCGGACAAGAAGCACGTCTACATCACGGTCAACGTCAACGAAGGCGAGAAATACACCGTTCGTGACGTCAAGCTCAGCGGCGACCTGAAAGTCCCTGAAGACCAGGTCAAGTCCCTGCTGCTCGTGCAAAAAGGCCAGGTGTTCTCGCGCAAGCTGATGACCACCACCTCTGAACTGATCACCCGTCGTCTGGGTAACGAAGGTTATACCTTCGCCAACGTCAACGGCGTGCCTCAACCGCACGATGAAGATCACACCGTAGACATCCTGTTCGCGGTCGATCCGGGCAAGCGTGCTTACGTGAACCGCATCAACTTCCGTGGCAACACCAAGTCTGAAGACGAAGTGCTGCGTCGTGAAATGCGTCAGATGGAAGGCGGCTGGGCTTCGACCTACCTGATCGACCAATCCAAGACCCGTCTGGAACGTCTGGGCTTCTTCAAGGAAGTCAACGTTGAGACCCCGGCCGTGCCGGGTGTCGATGACCAGGTGGACGTCAACTACAGCGTTGAAGAGCAAGCCTCCGGTTCGATTACCGCCAGCGTCGGTTTCGCCCAGAGTGCCGGCCTGATCCTTGGTGGTTCGATCACCCAGAACAACTTCCTGGGTACCGGTAACAAGGTCAGCATCGGCTTGACCAAAAGCCAATACCAGACGCGTTACAACTTTGGTTTTGTCGACCCCTACTGGACGGCTGATGGCGTGAGCCTGGGTTACAACGCCTTCTACCGCACCACCGACTACAACGACCTCGACGTCGATGTAGCGAGCTATGCCGTGGACAGCATGGGTGCTGGCGTGAGCGTCGGCTACCCGATCAGCGAGACTTCGCGTCTGACCTTTGGCCTGACTGCGCAACAGGACAAGATCAAGACCGGTCAATACACCGTCGACGAAATTTTCGACTTCGTTAACCGTGAAGGCGATCAGTACCTGAACTTCAAGGCTTCGGCCGGCTGGTCCGAATCCACCCTGAACAAAGGCGTATTGGCGACCCGTGGTCATTCTCAAAGCTTGACGGCGGAAGTCACCGTACCAGGTAGCGACCTGTCGTTCTTCAAACTCGATTACCGTGGCCAGTTGTTCCAGCCACTGAGCGAAAACTACACCATGCGCCTGCACACCGAATTGGGTTATGGCGACGGTTACGGTTCGACCGACGGCTTGCCATTCTATGAAAACTACTATGCTGGTGGTTTCAACTCGGTTCGTGGCTTCAAGGACAGCACTCTGGGGCCTCGCAGTACTCCGAGCCGTGGCGTAGGCAGTACTGGCAACCCGGGTACTCTTGCTGACCCGGATCAGGATCCACTGCCGTTTGGTGGTAACGTCCTGATTCAAGGTGGTGCAGAGATTCTGTTCCCGCTGCCGTTCGTCAAGGATCAACGGTCCCTGCGTACCTCGGTATTCTGGGATGTGGGTAACGTATTCGACTCCAAGTGCGAGCAGACGACCAATACCAACCCTGCGTCGAAGTCCAATACGCAGTGTAACGATATCAGCCTCAGCAACCTGGCCAGTTCCGTCGGTGTGGGTGTGACATGGGTCACCGCGCTGGGTCCTCTGAGCTTTGCGTTGGCCATGCCAGTAAAAGAACCGGATAACGCTGAGACTCAAGTGTTCCAATTTTCCCTCGGCCAGACGTTCTAAGCGTCTGACCCAAGATAACGACAATGAATTTTGTAGGAGTGCATCGTGCGTAAGTTGACTCAATTGGTTCTCCTGGCCAGCGTACTGGTCGCTGGTCCGGCATTTGCCGACATGAAAATTGCTGTTCTGAACTATCAGATGGCTCTGCTGGAGTCCGACGCGGCCAAGAAATACGCCGTGGATGCCGAGAAGAAATTCGGTCCTCAGCTGACCAAGCTCAAGACTCTGGAAAGCAGCGCCAAGGGCATTCAGGACCGCCTGATGGCCGGTGGCGACAAAATGCAGCAGGGCGAGCGCGAGCGTCTGGAGCTTGAATTCAAGCAAAAGGCCCGTGACTTCCAGTTCCAGTCCAAGGAGCTGAACGAAGCCAAAGCCGTTGCCGACCGTGAAATGCTGAAGCAGCTCAAGCCGAAACTGGACAGCGCTGTGGAAGAAGTCATCAAGAAAGGTGCTTATGACCTGGTCTTCGAGCGTGGCGCAGTGATTGATGTCAAGCCTCAGTACGACATCACTCGCCAGGTTATCGAGCGCATGAATCAGCTGAAGTAATCCATGACCGTGACCATTAAGCTCGGCCAGCTGGCCGAGTTCCTCGGCGCCACGCTACGTGGCGACCCCGAGAAAGCAATTACTGGGCTAGCCACCTTGCAGGAGGCTGGCCCAGCTCAGTTGAGCTTTCTCGCAAACCCCCAATACCGTAAGTACCTGGCAGACAGCCAGGCCGCAGCACTGTTGCTGAAGGCCGCTGATGCCGAAGGTTTTGCCGGTAATGCGCTGGTGGTGCCTGATCCGTATCTGGCCTACGCGCGCGTTTCCCACCTGTTCGATCCAAAGCCGAAAGCGGCTGCCGGTATTCATCCGACAGCCGTTGTGGCCGAGGACGCGGTGGTTGACCCGGCTGCGAGTATTGGTGCCTTTGCGGTGATCGAAAGCGCGGCATGTATTGCTGCTGGCGTGACCATCGGTGCGCATTGCTTCATCGGTGCCCGTTGCGAAATTGGCGAAGGCGGCTGGCTGGCCCCGCGGGTCACGCTGTACCACGATGTGCGCATCGGCAAGCGTGTGGTCATTCAGTCAGGTGCCGTGCTCGGCGGCGAAGGTTTCGGTTTTGCCAATGAGAAAGGTGTCTGGCAGAAAATTGCCCAGATCGGTGGTGTGTTGGTCGGTGACGATGTGGAGATTGGCGTGAATACCGCTATCGACCGCGGCGCATTGGCCGATACCGTTCTCGGTAATGGTGTGAAGCTCGACAATCAGATCCAGATCGCCCACAACGTTCAGGTCGGTGATCACACCGCCATGGCCGCCTGTGTCGGGATCTCCGGCAGCACCAAAATCGGCAAGCATTGCATGCTCGCTGGCGGTGTAGGGCTGGTGGGGCATATCGAAATTTGCGACAACGTTTTCATCACCGGGATGACCATGGTGACCCACTCGATTACCGAAAAGGGTTCCTATTCTTCCGGTACGGCCATGCAGCCGGCAGCCGAGTGGCGCAAAAGCGCGGCACGCATTCGTCAGCTCGATGACATCGCGCGACGTCTGCGACAGCTGGAAAAGCAAGCAGGGGAAGTGACCCCTGACGGTAATGCTTCATCTGATGGCTGATACCATTTCCATATCAAGTGTGCACAGCCGCTAGACTGCCTCCTTGATTTGCTAGCGGAGCGTGTATCAGTCGCGCGCTCCCAATCTTTACATAGGCTTCCCCCCGAAATGATGGACATCAACGAGATTCGCGAATACCTGCCTCACCGTTACCCGTTCCTGCTGGTGGACCGGGTAGTGGAGCTGGATGTTGAAGGCAAGCGCATTCGCGCCTACAAGAATGTCAGCATCAACGAACCGTTCTTCAATGGTCACTTCCCTGCGCATCCAATCATGCCGGGCGTATTGATCATCGAGGCAATGGCTCAGGCTGCCGGGATCCTTGGTTTCAAAATGCTCGACGTGAAACCGGCCGATGGCACCCTCTATTACTTCGTCGGTTCCGACAAGCTGCGCTTCCGCCAGCCGGTTCTGCCAGGCGATCAGTTGATCCTTGAAGCCAAGTTCATCAGCTGCAAGCGTCAGATCTGGAAGTTCGAATGCCAGGCTTCGGTCGATGGCAAGCCGGTCTGCTCCGCTGAAATCATCTGTGCGGAACGCAAACTATGAGTTTGATTGACCCTCGTGCAATCATCGATCCGACAGCCGTTCTGGCTGACGGCGTCGAGGTCGGCCCGTGGTCGATCGTCGGCGCAGGTGTGGAAATCGGCGAGGGGACAGTCATCGGGCCACACGTGATTCTCAAGGGCCCGACCCGAATCGGTAAGCACAATCGCATCTACCAGTTTTCCTCGGTGGGTGAAGACACACCTGACCTGAAGTACAAGGGCGAGGAAACCCGCCTGGTGATCGGTGATCACAACGTCATCCGTGAAGGCGTGACGATTCACCGTGGCACCATCCAGGATCGTTCGGAAACGACCCTGGGCGATCACAATCTGATCATGGCCTATGCCCACATTGGCCACGACAGTGTTATCGGCAACCACTGCATCCTGGTGAACAACACCGCACTGG
Organism: Pseudomonas sp. Pseusp10; assembly: GCF_059492225.1. NCBI lineage: Bacteria > Pseudomonadati > Pseudomonadota > Gammaproteobacteria > Pseudomonadales > Pseudomonadaceae > Pseudomonas > Pseudomonas sp. Pseusp10. The sequence continues at coordinate 1,913,546 of NZ_CP168528.1, forward strand.
CGGGCCATGTGCATGTGGAAGACTGGGCGATCCTCTCCGGTTTTACCCTGGTTCATCAGTATTGCCACATTGGCGCCCACAGCTTTTCAGGCATGGGTACGGCTATCGGCAAGGATGTTCCCGCGTACGTCACGGTGTTCGGCAACCCTGCCGAGGCCCGTAGCATGAACTTCGAGGGCATGCGCCGTCGGGGCTTCAGCGAAGATGCGATCCACGCGCTGCGCCGTGCCTACAAGGTGGTTTATCGCCAGGGCCTGACCGTGGAGCAGGCGCTCGCCGAACTGGCCGAGCCGTCGGCCCAGTATCCGGAAGTGGCGGTGTTCCGTGACTCCATCCAGTCTTCGACTCGCGGCATCACCCGCTGATCATGGCCAATCTGCGTATTGCGCTGGTAGCGGGTGAGGCTTCCGGTGACATTCTGGGCGCGGGTCTCATGCGCGCGCTCAAGGCTCGTCATCCGGCTGTCGAGTTCATTGGTGTTGGCGGTCCGCTGATGCAGGCCGAGGGTCTGACCCCGTACTTCCCGATGGAGCGTCTGTCGGTGATGGGACTGGTGGAAGTCCTGGGCCGCCTGCGCGAGTTGCTGGCGCGGCGCAAAAAACTGGTCGCCGACCTGATCGCCGCGAAACCCGACGTGTTCATCGGCATCGATGCGCCGGACTTCAACCTCAATATCGAACTCAAACTGCGTCAGGCCGGTATCAAGACCGTGCATTACGTCAGCCCGTCGGTCTGGGCCTGGCGGCAGAAACGCGTGCTGAAGATTCGCGAAGGCTGCGACCTGATGCTCACGCTGTTTCCGTTCGAAGCCAGATTCTATGAAGAGAAAGGCGTGCCGGTGCGGTTCGTCGGCCATACCCTGGCCGATGCCATTCCACTCGAAGCCGATCGAGCTGCTGCGCGGGCCGAACTCGGTTTGCCCGACGGGCCGCTGGTGGCGCTGATGCCCGGCAGTCGTGGCGGTGAAGTTGGCCGGCTCGGTGCGTTATTTCTCGATACCGCGCAGCGCCTGCGGGCGTTGCGCCCGGGTGTGCGGTTTGTCATGCCTTGCGCCAGTGCGCAACGCCGCGCACAGCTTGAAGAGCTGTTGGTCGGTCGCGATCTGCCGCTGACCCTGCTCGACGGACAGTCGCATCTGGCCCTGGCAGCGTGCGATGCCGTGTTGATTGCCTCCGGCACCGCGACGCTTGAAGCGTTGCTGTACAAGCGGCCGATGGTGGTCGCTTACCGTCTGGCGCCGCTGACGTTCTGGATTCTCAAACGCATGGTGAAAAGCCCCTACATTTCGTTGCCGAACTTGTTGGCTCAGCGTCTGTTGGTGCCCGAGTTGTTGCAGGACGATGCTACGGTCGAAGCGCTGGCCCAGACGTTGTCACCGTTGATCGAAGGCGGGGAAGAGCAGACCCGTGGCTTTGACGAGATTCACCGGACCCTGCGTCTGGATGCCTCCAACCAGGCGGCGGATGCCGTGCTGAACCTGATCGGCCAAGACAAATGAGTAAAACGAACATGCAGATGGGGCTGGATTTCACCTTGGTCGCTGAAGTCGAAGAGTTGGTTGCCGGCGTCGATGAAGTCGGTCGCGGCCCGCTCTGTGGCGCGGTGGTGACGGCGGCCGTGATCCTCGATCCGAATCGTCCGATTCTGGGCCTTAACGACTCGAAGAAGCTCACCGAGGCCCGTCGCGAAAAGCTCTACGACGAAATCTGCGAAAAAGCCCTGAGCTGGTGCATCGCTCGCGCCGAAGTCGAAGAAATCGACGAACTGAATATCCTGCACGCCACCATGTTGGCCATGCAGCGTGCGGTCGCCGGGCTGCATATTCAGCCGAAGTTGGTAATGATTGACGGTAACCGTTGCCCGAAACTGCCGATGCGCTCCGAAGCGGTGGTCAAGGGCGACAGCAAGGTCCCAGCCATCGCCGCCGCATCGATTCTGGCCAAGGTCAGCCGCGATCGCGAAATGGCTGCGTTCGAATTGATCTATCCGGGTTACGGCATTGGCGGGCATAAAGGCTACCCGACCCCCGTTCATCTGGAAGCGCTGGCACGGCTTGGGCCGACCCCAATTCATCGGCGTTCGTTTGCCCCGGTGCGTCTGGCTTACGAGGCACGGGAAGGTCTCGTCGAGAGTTAGTCGCGAGGCTGATTTTTTTTACCAAGGCCCGGTACAATCCGGGCCTTGTTGTCTTTACGTTCTCAGACAGGATCACTATGCCGGCTTCATTCGTTCACCTACGCCTGCACACTGAATACTCCCTGGTCGACGGTCTGGTGCGGATCAAACCGCTGGTCAAGACCCTGGTCGGCATGAACATGCCTGCCGTAGCGGTCACCGACCAGAACAACATGTGTTCCCTGGTCAAATTCTATAAAGCCGCCATGGGCGCCGGGATCAAGCCGATCTGCGGCGCCGACCTGTGGCTGTCGAACAAGGATCCGGACAACCCGCTGAGCCGGATCAGCCTGCTGGTGATGAACGCCGAAGGCTATCGCAACCTCACCGAACTGATTTCCCGCGGCTTTATCGAAGGTCAGCGCAATGGCGCGATCATCATCGAGCGCGAATGGGTCGCTGAAGCCAACGCCGGCTTGATCATGTTGTCGGCGGCCAAAGAGGGCGAGATCGGCCAGGCCATGCTCAGCGGCAACCCGGCGGAAGCGGAAACCCTGGCCCGCGAATGGATGGAAGTGTTTCCGGATCGTTTCTATCTGGAGATCCAGCGTACCAACCGCCCCAACGATGAAGAACAACTGCACGGCGCTGTAGCGCTGGCCGAGAAGCTCGGTGCGCCGCTGGTGGCGACCAACGATGTGCGCTTCATCAAGCAGGAAGACTTCGCCGCCCACGAAACCCGCGTTTGCATCGGTGAGGGCCGTGCCCTCGACGATCCGCGGCGTTCGAAGAATTACAGCGATCAGCAGTACCTCAAAAGCGCCGCGGAAATGGCCGAGCTGTTCAGCGACATTCCAGAAGCGCTGGAAAACACCGTCGAGATCGCCAAGCGCTGCAACATCGAAGTGAAGCTGGGCACGCACTTTCTGCCCAACTTCCCGATCCCCGATGGCATGACCATCGACGAGTACTTCCGCAAGGTCTCGTTCGAAGGTCTGGAAGAACGGCTTTCGGTTCTGTTGCCCAAGGACACCACCGAAGACTACGAGGCCAAGCGTCAGGTCTATGTCGACCGGCTGAATTTCGAGCTGGATATCATCATCCAGATGGGGTTCCCCGGTTACTTCCTGATCGTGATGGACTTTATCCAGTGGGCCAAGAACAACGGCGTGCCGGTAGGCCCTGGCCGTGGGTCGGGTGCCGGGTCGCTGGTGGCCTATGTGCAGAAGATCACCGACCTCGACCCGCTGGAATACGACCTGCTGTTCGAACGTTTCCTCAACCCGGAACGGGTATCGATGCCCGACTTCGACGTCGACTTCTGCATGGACGGTCGTGATCGGGTGATCGACTACGTGGCCGAGAAGTACGGCCGCAATGCGGTAAGCCAGATCATCACCTTCGGTTCCATGGCCGCAAAGGCTGTGGTCCGTGACGTGGCGCGGGTGCAGGGAAAGTCTTACGGCCTGGCGGATCGCCTGTCGAAGATGATTCCATTCGAAGTCGGCATGACTCTGGAAAAGGCCTACGAGCAGGAGGAAATCCTGCGCGACTTCATCAAGGTCGATGAAGAAGCCGCGGAAATCTGGGAGATGGCCCGCAAGCTCGAAGGCGTTGTGCGTAACGTCGGCAAGCACGCCGGTGGTGTGGTTATCGCGCCGACCAAGCTGACCGACTTCTCGCCGATCTATTGCGACGAGGCCGGTGACGGTCTGGTAACCCAGTTCGACAAGGACGACGTCGAGGCGGCCGGCCTGGTGAAGTTCGACTTCCTCGGCCTGCGGACCCTGACGATCATCGACTGGGCGCTGAAAACCATCAATCGGGACCGTGCCAAGGTTAACGAGCCGCCGCTGGATATCGCGTTCATCCCGCTGGATGACAAGCCGACCTACACCCTGCTGCAAAAAGCCGAAACCACGGCAGTGTTCCAGCTTGAATCCCGCGGCATGAAAGAGCTGATCAAAAAGCTCAAGCCCGACTGCCTGGAAGACTTGATCGCACTGGTGGCACTGTTCCGTCCGGGCCCGCTGCAATCGGGCATGGTGGACGACTTCATCAACCGTAAACACGGTCGCGCCGAGCTGGCCTATCCGCACTCGGACTACCAGTACGAAGGCCTCAAGCCTGTACTGGCACCGACTTACGGCATCATCCTGTATCAGGAACAGGTGATGCAGATTGCCCAGGTCATGGCCGGTTACACCCTCGGTGGCGCGGACATGCTGCGTCGAGCCATGGGTAAGAAAAAACCCGAGGAAATGGCCAAGCAGCGCGGCGGTTTCATTGAGGGTTGCGCCACCAATAATATCGATGCCGACCTGGCCGGTAACATCTTCGACCTGGTAGAAAAATTCGCCGGTTACGGCTTCAACAAGTCCCACTCCGCCGCCTATGGCCTGGTGTCGTACCAGACCGCGTGGCTGAAGACGCACTACCCGGCGCCGTTCATGGCCGCGGTACTCTCGGCGGATATGCACAACACCGACAAGGTCGTGACCTTGATCGAAGAAGTGCGGACCATGAAGCTGCGTCTCGACGCGCCGGACGTAAATACTTCCGAGTTCAAGTTCACGGTGAACGACGAAGGCCGGATCATTTACGGCCTGGGTGCAATCAAGGGCGTGGGTGAGGGACCGGTCGAGGCGATCACCGAAGCGCGTCTGGCCGGGCCGTTCAAGGATCTGTTCGATTTCTGTGCCCGGGTCGATCTCAAGCGCATCAACAAGCGCACCCTCGACGGTTTGATCCGCAGCGGTGCCCTGGATCGCCTCGGGCCGTATTTCCACGATGAGCAGAAAGCCTACCAGGCCAACATCGACCGTAATCGCGCGGTGCTACTGACGGCCATGGAAGAAGCGATCAAGGCCGCCGAACAAACCGCGCGCACCCAGGACAGTGGTCACTCCGACCTGTTTGGCGGTCTGTTTGTCGAAGAGGACGCCGACGTCTACGCCAATCACCGCAAGGCCAAGGAGCTGACCCTCAAGGAGCGCCTGAAAGGGGAAAAAGATACCCTCGGCCTGTACCTGACCGGTCACCCGATTGACGAATACGAGGGTGAAATCCGTCGCTTCGCCCGCCAGCGCATCATCGATCTGAAACCGGCGCGCGATACCCAGACCGTCGCCGGCATGATCATCGCCTTGCGGGTGATGAAGAACAAAAAGGGCGACAAGATGGGGTTCATTACCCTCGACGACCGCTCCGGACGGATCGAGGCCTCGCTGTTTTCCGAGGCGTTCCATTCTGCGCAGTCGCTGTTGCAGACCGACGCGATGGTGGTGGTCGAAGGCGAGGTCAGCAATGACGACTTCTCCGGTGGCCTGAAGTTGCGGGTCAAGCGGGTGATGAGCATGGAAGATGCGCGCACCAACCTGGCCGAAAGCCTGCGCCTGAAGTTGCACGCCAAGGACCTCAAGGGCGATCAGCTACGCTGGCTGGGTGAGCTGTTGAAGCGTCACCGCGGTGCGTGCCCGATCACCATGGACTACACCAGCCCCGATGCGAAGGCCATGTTGCAGTTCGGCGAAGGCTGGCGGATCGATCCGGCGGATGCGTTGATTCAAGCCCTGCGTGACCAGTTCGGGCGAGACAACGTCTTCCTCCAATACCGTTGACCGGCAGGTGATATCAGAACGCCTGCCCGCAACCTGAATTTTTAATCTCGACCTCAACGCGCCTGTCCCTTAAGGTAGGGCGCGAATAGACAACCGGCCGGCCCAAGATCCCTTGGGACTCGACCCAAGACGGACGCCTATGAACCCGAATTTTCTAGATTTCGAACAGCCGATCGCCGACCTGCAAGCCAAGATCGAAGAGTTGCGCTTGGTCGGTAATGACAATTCGCTGAATATCGGCGATGAGATCTCCCGCCTGCAGGACAAGAGCAAAACGCTGACCGAAGACATTTTCGGCAAGCTGACCAGCTGGCAGATCGCACGTCTGGCGCGTCACCCGAAACGTCCGTATACCCTGGACTACATCGAACACATCTTCACCGAGTTCGACGAGTTGCACGGTGACCGCCACTTCTCCGACGACGCTGCGATCGTTGGCGGTATTGCCCGTCTGGACGACCAGCCGGTGATGATCATCGGTCACCAGAAGGGCCGTGAAGTGCGCGAGAAGGTTCGCCGCAACTTCGGCATGCCACGTCCTGAAGGCTACCGCAAGGCATGCCGTCTGATGGAAATGGCCGAGCGTTTCAAAATGCCGATCCTGACCTTCATCGACACCCCGGGCGCTTACCCAGGCATCGACGCCGAGGAGCGTAACCAGAGCGAAGCGATTGCCTGGAACCTGCGAGTCATGGCCCGCCTGAAAACCCCAATCATCGCCACCGTGATCGGTGAGGGTGGTTCCGGTGGTGCACTGGCGATCGGTGTCTGCGACCAGTTGAACATGCTGCAATACTCGACCTACGCGGTGATCTCGCCGGAAGGTTGCGCTTCGATTCTGTGGAAAACTGCCGAGAAAGCACCGGATGCCGCAGAAGCGATGGGTATCACCGCCGAGCGCCTCAAGGGGCTGGGCATCGTGGACAAGGTGATTGGCGAGCCACTGGGCGGCGCGCACCGTGACCCGGCCGCTGCCGCTGCATCGATCCGCGCCGAGCTGAGCTCGCAACTGGCGATGCTGAAGAAGTTCGATAACGACGCGCTGCTGGCCCGTCGTTATGAGCGTCTGATGAGCTACGGCCTGTAATCAGCTCTCGCTGTACTCATGTGTGGGAGCGGGCTTGCTCGCGAAAGCGGTATAACAGTCAGCGGGTGCGTTGAATGTTGAACCGCTTTCGCGAGCAAGCCCGCTCCCACATTTGATTTGTGCAAAGGGAAAGATATGGATCGGCCCGCGATTGACTTGCCTTCCAGGTTTTTGCTGAATCTGAAACCGTGGCGTAACGCTCCGGCTTGGCGCATCGCCTTCTCCGGCGGCCTGGACTCCACCGTCCTGCTGCATCTGCTCGCACACCTCGCAAAAACCGAATCCCTGCCGGCGCTGAGCGCCATCCATGTTCATCACGGCCTTCAAGCTGTGGCCGATGCGTGGCCGGAACATTGTCGTTCCGTGTGCGCTGCGCTGGGCGTCCCGTTGCAGATCGTTCGGGTGCAGGTGCAGCCCGGTGCCAGCCTTGAACGTGCGGCGCGAGACGCGCGTTATCACGCGTTCGCCGAAGTGACTGGGTGCGGTGACGTACTGTTGACAGCCCAGCACCGCGACGATCAGGCGGAAACCCTGCTGTTTCGATTGTTGCGCGGAGCGGGCGTACGCGGGCTGTCGGGTATGCCGCGTCAGCGCCCGTTGGGCAAGGGCCATCTGCTGCGGCCATTGCTCGACGTCACGCGGGTTGAACTGGAGGCCTATGCCAACGAGCATGGCTTGAGCTGGATCGAAGATCCTTCAAACGAAGATCGGCAGTACTCGCGCAACTACCTGCGGCACCAAGTCTTCCCCGCATTGACCCGGCGCTGGCCACAAGCGGTGGCGACCATGGCCCGCAGCGCGGCGCATTTGACTGAGGCGCAGGGGTTGCTCGAAGAGCTGGCAGACATGGATTTGCGTAACGCCAGCTCCGGCAGTGAATTCGACTGGCTGGGATTGCGGTCCCTTGAACTGGCGCCGCTTGCGCAACTCTCTGATGCCCGGCAGCGCAATGCCTTGAGTCATTGGCTCGAGCCGCTGACCCGCCTGCCGGACACTGACCATTGGTCGGGTTGGGAGGATTTGCGCGACGCCACCGGCGATGCCTGCCCGGTATGGCGGCTGGCCGATGGCGAACTGCATCGGGCGGGCGGGCGGATCTGGTGGCTGTCCGGCCGCTGGTTGCGCCCTCTGCCCGCCGCCGGGGCGTGGCAGGATCCGGCTTCACCGCTGGCAATTGCGGATAACGGCGTGCTTTCGCTCACCGGGCAGATCCCCGACGGCCCGTTACAGATCCGCTATCGTGAGGGGGGAGAGGTCATGGCTTTGCCAGGCCGCGGCCATCGGGACCTGAAACGTTTGCTCAATGAAAGTGGTGTACCGTCCTTCGTGCGCGGCAGATTGCCGCTGCTCTACAAAGACGGGCAATTGCTGGCGGTAGCGAACCTCAAGGGGCTCGATGGCGATGCGATCGGCGACTGGCATTTGCATTGGCAGCCACTGAACGAAGATCAAGGTTTGAGCTGAAAGGGGCTTTCCGGTAGACTACGCTCCCTTCTTGATACAACTTCTGTGGATTCGCCTGAATTGCAGGAGTTGCCGATTACCAAGCAGTCTTTGCTGGGCGATTCCAAAAAATGTGTAGCGAGCAACGAACCGGTGATTCATTTCCCGGTCTGTCCCAACGCGGCGGTTTTTTTGAAAGGTGCACTGTGATTAATGCAGGTGATCGGGGGCTTCGGCCTTCCTTCGCTTTCCCCGGCGGCTCGGACCGCTTTAACGCAGACTTCTAGGGTTTTTCATGACGCGCTACATATTCGTCACGGGCGGTGTTGTTTCTTCATTGGGGAAAGGCATTGCATCGGCATCATTGGCGGCCATCCTGGAGGCGCGGGGACTTAAGGTCACCATGCTGAAGCTGGACCCGTACATCAACGTCGACCCGGGCACCATGAGCCCGTTCCAGCACGGTGAAGTGTTCGTCACACACGACGGCGCCGAGACCGACCTGGACCTGGGTCACTACGAGCGGTTCATCCGCACGACCATGACCCAGAACAACAACTTCACCACCGGCCGTGTCTATGAACACGTCCTGCGCAAAGAGCGCCGTGGTGATTACCTGGGTGCAACCATCCAGGTGATTCCGCACATCACCGACGAAATCAAGCGCCGCATCATCAAGGGTGCTGGCGACGCTGACGTGGCAATGGTCGAGATCGGTGGCACCGTGGGTGACATCGAGTCGCAACCGTTCCTCGAGGCGATCCGCCAACTGCGTTTCGAAGTCGGCGCCAAGCGCGCGATGCTGATGCACCTGACACTGGTGCCGTACATCGCCACTGCCGGCGAAACCAAAACCAAGCCAACCCAGCACTCGGTGAAGGAGCTGCGTTCCATCGGCCTGCAACCAGACGTGCTGGTCTGCCGCTCCGACCACCCGATCGACGTGTCGTCGCGTCGCAAGATCGCGCAGTTCACCAACGTTGAAGAGCGTGCGGTGATCGCCCTGGAAGACGCTGACACCATCTACAAGATCCCGGGCATTCTGCATTCTCAGGGCCTGGACGATTTCGTCGTCGAGCGTTTCGGCCTGCAATGCGGCGGTGCCGATCTGTCCGAGTGGGAAGCCGTGGTCGACGCCAAGCTCAACCCCGAGCACGAAGTCACCATCGCCATGGTCGGCAAGTACATGGAGCTGCTGGACGCCTACAAGTCGCTGATCGAAGCGATGAGTCACGCCGGCATCAGCAACCGTACCAAGGTCAACCTGCGCTATATCGATTCCGAAGACATCGAGAACCAGGGCACCGCGCTGCTGGAAGGCGTTGACGCAATCCTGGTGCCTGGCGGCTTCGGTCTGCGTGGTGTCGAAGGCAAGATCACTGCCGTTCAATACGCTCGCGAAAACAAGGTTCCGTACCTGGGTATCTGCCTGGGCATGCAAGTGGCCGTTATCGAGTTCGCCCGTAACGTGATGGGCTGGAAAGACGCCAACTCCACCGAGTTCGATCGTGCAAGCGGTCACCCGGTAGTGGGTCTGATCACCGAGTGGGAAGATGCCACCGGCGCGGTCGAAATCCGTACCGAAGCCTCCGATCTGGGCGGCACCATGCGTCTCGGCGCTCAGGATTGCCTGCTGGAGCCGGGTTCCCTGGTTCACGGTTGCTATGGCAAGGACGTGATTGTCGAGCGTCATCGTCATCGCTACGAAGTGAACAACAACCTGCTGCCGCAAATCATGGAAGCCGGTTTGAAAATCTCCGGTCGTTCCGGGGATGGCGCACTGGTTGAGGTGGTTGAAGCACCGGATCACCCATGGTTCGTCGCTTGCCAGTTCCACCCTGAGTTCACCTCGACGCCACGCGACGGTCACCCGCTGTTCAGCGGTTTCGTCAAGGCCGCGTTGGCTCAACACCAGAAGAAGGCGTAACCCCGATGGCACAGAAGATTATCCGCGTCGGCGACATCGAGATTGCCAACGACAAACCCATGGTGCTGTTCGGCGGCATGAACGTGCTGGAAAGCCGTGACATGGCCATGCAGGTTTGCGAAGAGTATGTGAAGGTCACCGAAAAGCTCGGTATCCCCTACGTGTTCAAGGCCAGTTTCGACAAAGCCAACCGGTCTTCTGTGACCTCCTATCGTGGTCCTGGCCTGGAAGAAGGCATGCGCATCTTCCAGGACATCAAGCAAGCCTTCGGCGTGCCGGTCATCACCGACGTTCACGAGCCTGACCAGGCCGCCGTCGTCGCTGAAATCTGCGACATCATCCAGTTGCCGGCCTTCCTGTCGCGCCAGACCGACCTCGTGGTCGCGATGGCCAAAACGGGTGCCGTGATCAACATCAAGAAAGCCCAGTTCCTCGCGCCTCAGGAAATGAAACACATCCTGAACAAGTGTGTGGAAGCGGGTAATGATCAGTTGATCCTCTGCGAGCGTGGTTCGAGCTTCGGCTACAACAACCTGGTCGTCGACATGCTTGGCTTCGGCATCATGAAGCAGTTCGAATACCCGGTGTTCTTCGACGTGACCCACGCGCTGCAAATGCCTGGCGGTCGTTCCGATTCCGCTGGCGGTCGTCGCGCCCAGGTCACCGACCTGGCGAAGGCCGGCATGAGTCAGTCGCTGGCCGGCCTGTTCCTGGAGGCCCATCCGGATCCGGACAACGCCAAATGCGACGGTCCTTGCGCCTTGCGCCTGGACAAACTGGAGCCATTCCTGGCCCAGCTCAAAGCTTTGGACGAACTGGTGAAGAGTTTTCCGACGGTAGAAACCGCGTAATCCTCAATTCTCCGGTAAAGTACCGCACGATTTAACGCTCAGACCCTCGGGCCTGAGCCTTGTCGTCTGCAAGACTGCCCGCTGCACCTCACTTGCCGACGATCAAAGATTTCCTACAGCTGCGTCGTTTTCGTCAACTTTGGAGTGTTTACAACAATGGCTAAAATCGTCGACATCAAAGGTCGTGAAGTTCTCGACTCCCGTGGCAATCCCACCGTGGAAGCGGATGTGCTTCTCGATAACGGCATCATCGGCAGCGCCTGCGCGCCGTCCGGTGCTTCCACTGGCTCGCGTGAAGCGCTCGAGCTGCGTGATGGCGACAAGAGCCGTTACCTGGGCAAGGGTGTTCTGAAGGCTGTAGCCAACATCAACGGTCCGATCAAAGACCTGTTGAAAGGCATGGACCCAAGCGACCAGAAAGCGCTCGATCTGGCAATGATCAAGCTCGACGGTACTGAAAACAAAGGATCCCTGGGCGCTAACGCAATCCTCGCCGTTTCCCTGGCCGCGGCCAAGGCAGCAGCACAGGACCAGGACCTGCCGCTGTACGCTCACATCGCAAACCTGAATGGCACCCCGGGTGTCTACTCGATGCCGGTTCCGATGATGAACATCATCAACGGCGGCGAGCACGCCGATAACAACGTCGACATCCAGGAATTCATGGTTCAGCCAGTTGGCGCCAAGTCTTTCTCGGAAGGTCTGCGCATGGGCACCGAGATTTTCCACCACCTCAAAGCCGTGCTGAAGGCCCGTGGCCTGAGCACTGCCGTCGGTGACGAAGGTGGTTTCGCTCCGAACCTGGCTTCCAACGAAGACGCTTTGAAAGTGATCTCCGAAGCCGTGGCCAACGCTGGTTACAAGCTGGGCACTGACGTGACCCTGGCTCTGGACTGCGCAGCCAGCGAATTCTACGAAGACGGCAAGTACAACCTGTCCGGCGAAGGCCAGGTGTTCACCGCAGAAGGTTTTGCTGACTACCTCAAGGGCCTGACCGAGCGTTACCCGATCATCTCCATCGAAGATGGCCTGGACGAGTCCGACTGGGCTGGCTGGAAGATCCTCACCGACAAGATCGGCGAGAAGACCCAACTGGTAGGCGACGACCTGTTCGTTACCAATACCAAGATCCTGAAAGAAGGCATCGACAAGAAGATCGCCAACTCGATCCTGATCAAGTTCAACCAGATCGGTACCCTGACCGAAACCCTGGAAGCCATCCAGATGGCCAAGGCTGCCGGTTACACCGCCGTGATCTCGCACCGCTCCGGCGAAACCGAAGATTCGACCATTGCCGACCTGGCTGTGGGCACCTCGGCTGGCCAGATCAAGACCGGCTCCCTGTGCCGTTCCGACCGCGTTTCCAAGTACAACCAACTGCTGCGTATCGAAGAGCAGTTGAACGGCAAAGCCAAGTACAACGGCCGCAGCGAATTCCGCGGTTGATAAAAAAAAAGACACCGGATTGTGTCGGAAAAATCGCTACAGCGACGATTTTGCCACTAATCTGATGCCTTATAAGCACAAGCCTGGTTCTTCCAGGCTTCGTGCTATCAGAAGCTTCACGTTTGGCATGGCTGTCTTTTTTCACTGGATACCTGATATTCGATGCGCAGTCCCAATTGGTTGTTCCTCGTCTTGCTCCTGTTGCTGGCTGGCCTGCAGTACCGCCTGTGGGTGGGAAATGGCAGTCTGGCGCAAGTGGCCGAGTTGACGCAGCAGATTGCGGATCAGCAAGCTGAGAACCAGGCATTGCTGGAGCGCAACCGGGTAATGGACGCCGAAGTCAGTGAGTTGAAAAAGGGCATGGAGACCGTTGAAGAACGGGCTCGCCATGAGCTGGGCATGGTCAAGGACGGTGAAACCCTTTACCAGTTGGCGCAATGAACCAGACGTTACCGGCCTTCTGGGCCGTGATTCCTGCCGCGGGCGTCGGTGCCCGTATGGCCGCGGACCGTCCCAAGCAATACTTGCAACTGGGAGGGCGCACTATTCTCGAACACAGCCTCGGCTGTTTCCTTGATCATCCATGCCTGAAAGGCCTGGTGGTCAGTCTTGCTGTTGATGATCCTTATTGGCCGAACCTGATGTGTGCCAGTGATCCACGTATTACCCGGGTCGAGGGCGGTTCCGAACGCTCCGGGTCGGTGCTCAATGCGCTGCTGCATTTGCACGCACAGGGCGCTGATGATGAGGATTGGGTACTGGTTCACGATGCCGCACGGCCAAACCTCAGCCGTGACGATCTGGACAAGCTGCTGGCTGAGCTGGCTGACGATCCTGTCGGCGGACTGCTCGCGGTGCCGGCGCGGGACACGCTCAAGCGAGTCGACAAGCACGGTCGTGTGGTCGAAACCGTGGATCGCAGTGTGATCTGGCAAGCCTACACGCCGCAGATGTTCCGCCTTGGCGCGTTGCATCGCGCACTGGCGGACAGTCTGGTGGCCGATGCCGTTGTTACCGATGAAGCTTCGGCGATGGAGTGGGCCGGCTCGGCACCACGCCTGATCGAAGGGCGGTCCGACAACCTCAAGGTTACGCGTCCTGAAGACCTTGAGTGGTTGCGTCAACGTTGGGCCAATCGTCACTGATTGATTTGGGTTCAGTGTTGTCCCCAATCGCGAGCAGGCTCACTCCTACAGGGTTCATTGGTGCACACAAGATTTGCGGTTGACCCCCGACCCCTGTAGGAGTGAGTTTGCTCCGGGCGGCGTTCCGACGATAGCGGTAGTCCAGGCAATCGATATCGTGCTGACACCCTGGCATACGCCTAGCTTCGATACTCCGGCCGTTCGGCCAATCCTTCCTTCAGGTAGTCCACCAATTTTCTCACTTTTGGCGACAAATGCCGCTGCTGCGGGTACAACGCCCAAACGGCGGTATTCGGTGGTTGATGCGCTTCCAGCAACGAAATCAACGCGCCGCTTTTCAAATGCTCCAGCACGTAATAGTCCGGTAGCTGACACAGTCCTACGCCTTGTAGCGCGGCGTCCAGTACCGCTTGCCCACTGTTGCAGCGCCAGTTTCCCTGCACCCTTTGCGAAAATTCCCGCCCATTCTGCTCCAGTTGCCAGAGGTCCGAGCTGCCGATGAGGCAGTTGTGACGGCTGAGTTCCGACAGGCTGTGCGGTCGACCATAACGTTCAAGGTAGGACGGCGAGGCGCAAAGAAACATCCGTCGTGGCGCAAGGCGGGTGGCCACCAATCGTGAATCCTGCAAACGCCCGAGGCGGATTGCCAGATCGAGGCCATCGTGCACCAGGTCGAGTTGCCGGTTGGTCAGTTCGATATCGATGCGTAGTTGCGGATACAGCCCCATGAAACGCGTCACCAGCGGCACGATGAAGCGCTCGCCATATGCCACGGCGCAGGTCATGCGCAGCATGCCCTTGGGTTCGCTGGTCAAGTCGCCGACCGCTCGCAATGCTTCTTCCCGCCCATCCTGCAAGCGCTGACAATGTTGCAGGAAGGTTTGTCCGGCTTCGGTCAGCGTGACCCGGCGGGTACTGCGGTAGAGCAAACGGGTTTGCAGGCGCTCTTCAAGGCGGACGATTTGTCGGCTGACGTGGGAGGAGGAAACGCCCAGGCGTTCCGCAGCCGCGGTGAACTGGCTGTATTCGGCGACGGCGACGAATTCGTCTATGCCTTCCCAGCGGTTTTCGGACATTGGGGATTATCCCTGTGTGGCAATAATATTTTGCATTTGTCTCGATTATTCATCTTGTAGCCGTGTATTACACTCACTTACTCGTTTTTATTCACTGGAGAATCCCATGATCAAGTCGCGCGCCGCCGTTGCCTTCGAGGCCAAGAAACCTCTGGAGATCGTTGAAGTCGATGTCGCCATGCCCAAGGCCGGCGAAGTGTTGCTGCGCGTGGTGGCCTCCGGTGTCTGCCATACCGATGCCTACACCTTGTCCGGCGCTGATCCGGAAGGCATCTTCCCGTCGATCCTCGGTCACGAAGGTGGGGCGATTGTTGAAGCGGTAGGCGAGGGTGTGACCTCTGTCGCGGTCGGCGACCATGTGATCCCGCTGTACACCCCGGAATGCCGTCAATGCAAATTCTGCCTGTCGGGTAAAACCAACCTCTGCCAGGCGATTCGCGCGACCCAGGGCAAAGGTCTGATGCCGGACGGCACGACTCGTTTTTCCTACAAGGGTCAGCCGATTTTCCACTACATGGGCACTTCCACGTTTTCCGAGTACACCGTGCTTCCGGAAATCTCCGTGGCGAAAATCGACAAGCAAGCGCCACTGGAAAAAGTCTGCCTGCTGGGCTGCGGTGTCACCACCGGCATCGGCGCGGTGCTCAATACAGCCAAGGTGAAGCCGGGTGATACCGTGGCCATTTTCGGCCTCGGCGGCATTGGTTTGTCCGCTGTCATCGGTGCCGTGAAAGCCAAGGCTGCGCGGATCATCGCCATCGACATCAACCCGGCGAAATTCGAGATCGCCAAACAGCTGGGTGCAACCGACTGCGTGAACCCGAAAGACTTCGATCGCCCGATCCAGGAAGTCATCGTCGACATGACCGATGGCGGCGTCGATTTTTCCTTCGAGTGCATCGGCAACGTGCAACTGATGCGTGCCGCGCTGGAGTGCTGCCACAAGGGTTGGGGCGAGTCGGTGATCATCGGTGTTGCCGGTGCTGGTCAGGAAATCTCCACCCGTCCGTTCCAGCTAGTCACCGGCCGCGTCTGGCGCGGTTCGGCGTTCGGCGGCGTGCGTGGCCGTACCGAATTGCCGAGCTATGTGGAAATGGCCGAGACCGGCGAAATCCCTTTGGATACCTTCATCACCCACACCATGGGCCTGGAAGATATCAACAAGGCGTTTGACCTGATGCATGAAGGAAAAAGCATCCGTTCCGTCATTCATTTCTGAGGTCGGACATGAGCCTGGAAAACATCTCTTGCCAGAAAAGTTTTGGCGGCTGGCACAAGCGTTATCGCCATCGCTCGCAAGTGCTCGGCTGCGACATGGTGTTCGCCGTGTACCTGCCGCCGCAGGCGGAGCAGGGCGGCAAGCTGCCGGTGTTGTACTGGTTGTCCGGCCTGACCTGCACCGACGAGAACTTCATGCAAAAGGCCGGTGCCATGCGCATGGCCGCCGAGTTGGGGCTGATCATCGTCGCGCCGGACACCAGTCCTCGCGGCCCTGATGTGCCTGGCGATCCGGATGGCGCCTGGGACTTCGGCCTCGGCGCCGGGTTTTACCTGAATGCCACCCAGGAACCGTGGTCGCGCCACTATCGGATGCATGACTATGTCGTGCAGGAATTGCCGGCATTGGTCGAAGCCCATTTCCCGGCCTCGGACAGACGCGGCATCAGCGGCCATTCCATGGGTGGCCACGGCGCGCTGGTCTGCGCTTTGCGCAATCCGGGGCGTTATCGGTCGGTGTCGGCGTTCTCGCCAATCAACAATCCGATGGATTGCCCGTGGGGGCAGAAAGCCTTTTCCCGCTATCTGGGAGAAGACCGTTCGAAATGGCGCGAATGGGATGCCTGCGCGTTGATTGCCGAGGCTGATGAAAAGCTGCCGCTGCTGGTCGACCAAGGTGATCGCGACGATTTCCTCGCCAACCAGCTCAAGCCGGAAGCCTTGCAACAGGCGGCCAAACTGGCCGGTCACCCGCTGACGTTGCGCCTGCAACCGGGCTATGACCACAGCTATTTCTTCATCGCCAGTTTCATCGATGAGCACTTGCGGCATCACGCGCATGCTCTGGTTGGCTAATGCAGGTAGAATCACGCCCTGACAAAAATCGGGGCGTTTTTTTATGCGTATTGGCCACGGCTATGATGTGCACCGTTTCGCTGAAGGCGATTTCATCACTCTGGGCGGTGTGCGCATTGCACACAGCTTCGGGTTGCTCGCTCACTCTGACGGTGACGTCCTCTTGCACGCCTTGAGCGATGCCTTGCTCGGCGCCGCGGCGCTGGGCGACATCGGCAAGCATTTCCCGGATACCGACCCGCAATTCAAGGGCGCCGACAGCCGCGCGCTGTTGCGTCACGTCGTCGCACTGGTCCACGCCAAAGGCTGGAAAGTCGGCAACGTCGATAACACCATCGTCGCTCAGGCGCCGAAAATGGCCCCGCATATCGAATCGATGCGCGCGCTGATTGCCGCGGATCTTCAAGTAGAGTTGGATCAAGTGAACGTGAAAGCTACCACCACCGAAAAGCTCGGCTTTGTCGGTCGCGAAGAAGGCATTGCCGTGCACTCCGTTGCCTTGTTGCTGCGCGCATGAACGAACTGCAATTGCTCGGCCCGCGGGCTTACGGTGAGACCCTCGGCACGGCGGTCCTGAAAGCGATCGCGGAAGATTTCCAGGTTGATGAAGTGCTCGACATCCCACTGAGTGGCGAAGGCGAACACCTGTGGATCTGGGTGGAAAAGCGCGGCCTGAATACTGAAGAAGCTGCGAGGCGGATTGCCAAGGCTGCGGGCGTGCCATTGCGCACTGTCAGTTATGCCGGGCTCAAGGACCGTCAGGCGTTGACTCGCCAGTGGTTCAGCGTGCAATTGCCGGGCAAGGCCGACCCTGATCTGTCGGCCGCGGAAAACGATACGCTGAAGATCCTCAAGACCGCCCGCCACAAGCGCAAACTGCAACGCGGTGCGCACTCGGCCAATGGTTTTACGTTGCGCCTGACTCAATTCGCCGGCGACAAGTCTGCGCTTGAAGAGCGTCTGCAACTGATCGCCAAACAAGGCATCCCCAATTATTTCGGCGCTCAGCGTTTCGGCCATGACGGCGGTAATGTGGTCGATGCTCGCGCCTGGGCCGCGCGCAAGGCCTTGCCAGAGCAGCGCAACGTGCGCTCGCGACTGCTCTCCACGGCGCGCAGTTTTCTGTTCAATCAGGTGCTGGCCGCACGTGTCGCCGATGGCACCTGGCAGCGTGCCCTGGTGGGTGATCTGCTGGCGTTCACCGACAGTCGCAGCTTTTTCCCGGCCGGTGAGGCAGAGTGCAGCGACCCGCGCCTGGCGATTCTCGATCTGCACCCGACCGGTCCGCAGTGGGGCGAAGGTGACTCGCCGGCCACGGGCGTTGTCCATGAACTGGAGCAGGCCATCGCCGCACGCGAAGCGGATTTGCGTGATTGGTTGATCAACGCCGGTATGAGCCACGAACGTCGCATCCTGCGGCTGCCCATTGGCGGGTTGACGTGGCATTATCCCGAGCCTGACATTCTGCAACTGGAATTCGTCCTGCCGGCCGGATGCTTCGCCACCGTATTGGTGCGTGAGCTTGTCGATCTGGTGCCGGTGGGGCAGACGGACAGCCCATGCGTATTCTGATTTCTAACGACGATGGGGTAACCGCACCCGGTCTCGCCGCGCTTTATGCTGCGCTGGCGGATTACACCGAATGCGTGGTTATCGCCCCGGACCAGGACAAAAGCGGCGCCAGCAGTTCGCTGACGCTCGACCGTCCGTTGCACCCGCAAACCCTGGCCAACGGCTTTATCAGCCTCAATGGCACGCCCACCGATTGCGTGCACCTGGGCCTCAATGGACTGCTGGAGCGCGAAGCGGACATGGTGGTTTCCGGGATCAACCTGGGCGCGAACCTGGGGGACGATGTCCTGTATTCCGGTACGGTGGCGGCGGCCCTTGAGGGGCGTTTTCTGAAACACCCTTCGTTTGCCTTTTCGCTGGTCTCACGCCAGGTAGAGAACCTTCCCACAGCTGCCTATTTCGCGCGCAAACTGGTCGAAGCCCACGCTGACCTGGATCTGCCACCGCGTACGGTACTGAACGTGAACATTCCCAATTTGCCGCTGGACCGTATCCGCGGTATCCAGTTGACTCGCCTGGGCCATCGCGCCCGTGCCGCGGCACCGATGAAAGTGGTGGATCCGCGGGGCAAGTCCGGTTACTGGATCGCGGCGGCCGGGGATGCCGAAGATGGTGGCCCGGGTACCGATTTCCATGCGGTGATGCAGGGGTATGTTTCGATCACGCCGTTGCAACTCGATCGCACGTTCAATGATGCCTTCAGAAGTCTGGACGGCTGGCTGGAGGGGCTGCGCTAATGACTCGCGAACAAGACGATATGCTGCGTCGCGGCATCGGCATGACCTCCCAGCGAACCCGGGAGCGGCTCATCCAGCGCCTGTACGAGGAAGGCATTTCCAACGCCAGGGTGCTGGAGGTCATTCGCCGGACCCCGCGCCACCTGTTCGTCGACGAAGCGCTGGCGCACCGTGCCTATGAAGACACCGCGCTGCCGATTGGTAATAACCAGACCATCTCCCAGCCTTATATGGTGGCGCGCATGAGCGAGCTGCTGCTGGAGGCCGGTCCCCTCGACAAGGTGCTGGAGATCGGCACCGGGTCGGGTTATCAGACGGCCGTGCTGTCGCAACTGGTCGAGCGTGTGTTCTCGGTCGAGCGCATCAAGGTTCTGCAGGATCGGGCAAAGGAACGTCTGGTCGAACTGAACCTGCGCAACGTGGTGTTCCGCTGGGGCGATGGTTGGGAAGGCTGGCCGGCACTGGCGCCGTACAACGGGATTATCGTCACTGCAGTGGCGACGGATGTGCCCCAGGCATTGCTTGATCAGTTGGCACCGGGAGGGCGAATGGTGATCCCGGTCGGGTCCGGCGAAGTCCAGCAATTGATGCTGATCATCCGCGAGGAACAAGGTTTTTCCAGGCATGTCCTGGGGGCTGTGCGCTTCGTGCCATTGCTCAACGGGCCACTGGCCTGAGCATTTGTTTCGGCGCGCTGAATTCTCTTCGATTGCCTTTGTCTTACAGCGGCATCGTTCGTTTGAACGGGATTCATCGTCAGGCAGCAAACGTGTGCGCGACACCGATTCGCCGCATTAAAGGTAAAGCGTGCACGGCCCGTTATACTTGCGACAGTTCATGCCGGACTCCGGTATTTCACATTTTCAGCCACCACAAAGGGAGCGGCGGGTGAGTCTCACAGTCATAGCGCAGCGTATGGGTAAAACGAGCTTTCAGCGCCTGGTGACTGGCCTTGTCTTGAGTACCTTGCTGGTCGGTTGTTCCAGCAACAAATCCAGCGATGTACGTGTCGTGGACCGCAACAATGCCGCGGCCCAGCGTCCGGCCGTGACCACGGGACAATACGTCGTTCGCCCCAAGGACACCTTGTTCTCCATCGCCTTCCGTTACGGTTGGGACTACAAGGCCCTGGCGGCACGTAACAACATTGCTGCGCCTTACACCATCCATCCGGGTCAGACGATTCGCTTTGATGGTCGTAGCGATTCAACGTCGACGGCGGTGGTCAGTTCGTCCAGTTCAACACCTTCGTCTTCGAGTAAAACCACGGTCATCCGTCGTCCGGTAAACGGTGCGGCCACCAGCACAACGACGGTTGTACCGTCCGTCGCGAACAAGCCGGCACCCGCTCCGTTGCCCCCTCCCGGGCCAGCCCCGACCGGCTGGGGATGGCCATCTAATGGCATTCTGATCGGGAAATTCTCTTCAAACGGTAGTTTGAATAAAGGAATTGATATCGCCGGAGATTTGGGACAGCCTGTTTTAGCTGCGTCTGATGGGACGGTGGTGTACGCCGGGAGTGGCTTAAGGGGCTACGGCGAATTAGTGATCATCAAGCACAGTGAAACCTACGTCAGTGCCTACGGACATAACCGCAGGCTGTTGGTTCGGGAGGGGCAGCAGGTCAAGGTCGGACAGACAATTGCCGAAATGGGGTCAACGGGTACAGACCGGGTGAAACTGCATTTTGAGATTCGCCGCCAAGGTAAACCTGTAGATCCGCTGCAATTCCTGCCACGTCGTTGATCGCTTACCAGCCTGTTCCGTTGCGTAGAGGGGACAGGCTCCAGCGTTGCCAGGGATCAAGGCGCCGCTTGGGCTTGAGGTCGAACTCACCAAAGGACTATAACAATGGCTCTCAGTAAAGAAGTGCCGGAGTTTGACATCGACGATGAGGTTCTCCTGATGGAGAGCAGCATCGATATGGATTCGATGTCGAATGATGAAGGGGCGGCTCCACCTTCCGTTCGTGCCAAATCCAAACACTCCACATCGTTGAAACAACACAAGTACATTGACTACACGCGGGCACTTGATGCCACGCAGCTGTATCTCAATGAAATTGGTTTCTCCCCCCTGCTGTCACCCGAAGAAGAAGTTCATTTTGCGCGCCTGTCGCAAAGTGGCGATCCGGCCGGGCGCAAGCGCATGATTGAAAGCAACCTGCGGCTGGTGGTGAAAATCGCCCGACGCTACGTCAATCGTGGGCTGTCGCTGCTGGACCTGATCGAAGAGGGCAACCTCGGCTTGATCCGGGCAGTGGAGAAGTTCGATCCGGAACGCGGTTTCCGCTTCTCGACCTACGCGACCTGGTGGATTCGCCAGACCATCGAACGCGCAATCATGAATCAGACCCGGACCATCCGGTTGCCGATCCATGTGGTCAAAGAGCTGAATGTGTACCTGCGGGCTGCGCGGGAGCTGACGCAAAAACTCGACCATGAACCCTCACCCGAAGAAATCGCCAACCTGCTGGAAAAGCCGGTAGGAGAGGTTAAGCGTATGCTCGGCCTTAACGAGCGGGTTTCTTCGGTCGACGTCTCGCTGGGTCCGGACTCGGATAAAACCCTGCTTGATACCCTGACTGACGACCGTCCAACCGATCCATGCGAACTGTTGCAGGACGACGACCTGTCCCAGAGCATCGATCAATGGCTCTCGGAACTGACCGACAAGCAACGCGAGGTGGTAGTACGCCGCTTCGGCCTGCGCGGTCATGAAAGCAGCACCCTTGAAGACGTAGGCCTGGAAATCGGCCTGACCCGGGAGCGGGTCAGACAGATTCAGGTGGAAGGCTTGAAGCGGTTGCGCGAGATCCTGGAAAAAAATGGTCTGTCGAGCGAGTCGCTGTTCCAGTAAGGCACTCACTGCGATGGCATAAAAAACCCCGACTGGCTCGGGGTTTTTTAATGCCTGGCCAGGAAGCCGAGTCCCCTCGGAATTTTGGTTCCGTACTGTAAGCCTGGGCTTACTCTTGCGTAAGTGTTCGTTATTTTTACACCCTGGCAGTCGTCCATGCTAAGCGCTTCGTGGCTTTATCTTTTTGATTTATATAACTATTTTTTATTATTAATGGGGTGTGACAGTTGGAATTCGCGCCAAGGGGCGATTGATCCCGGAGGGGAAAACTCTAATATTCAGGTTGTGTCGACGGACAGACACGTCCTTCAAGGATGAGGGATATGGATATCGCAGGACGCGATTCATCAGGACGATGAAAAGGAACACAGGGAATAGGGAAAAAATGTGGGCGGGTCAAACCGCCCCTTTTTTTTTGCCTGCAGAAAAGCAAAAAGGCCCTTGTGGGGCCTTTTTAGGGAACGAGGGGGTAATCAGCGTTCGAGGTGTTCGATCTTGCCTGTCTTGCCGTCCCATTCTGCGGAATCGGGCAAAGGGTCTTTACGTTCGGTGATGTTTGGCCAGATATCGGCCAGCTCTGCGTTCAGCTCGATGAAGTTCTCCATGCCGGCCGGAACCTCATCTTCGGAGAAGATTGCCACAGCAGGGCATTCAGGTTCGCACAGCGCGCAATCGATGCACTCATCCGGGTGGATCACCAGGAAATTCGGGCCTTCGTAAAAGCAGTCCACCGGACAGACTTCTACGCAGTCGGTGTACTTGCACTTGATGCAGTTGTCGGTGACGACGAAGGTCATTTCTAATTTTCTCCTCAGGCGCGGCTTGCTGCGCCCCTTCTCGTAGGGGTCGCCAGGTTCGGGAGCGATAGTCTGCTGGCCAGGCTATTAGCCAGCAGCATCCCAAACCGCGCGAGATTCTAACAGCTTGCAAGCCGCTGCGTTAGATCCGTGTCTTTAGTGTATAGAGCATTTCGAGAGCACGGCGCGGCGTCATGTCGTCCAGATCGAGCTTGGCCAGTTCATCCAGCACCGGGTGCGGCAGGCTGGCAAACAGGTCGCTTTGCAGCGGCGCGGCCGGTTTACCTTTGGCCGGTGCAGGCGTCTCATGGGGCAGGGCGGTGTCTTCCAGGCGGCTCAAATGCTCGCGAGCACGGGTGATGACTTCGCTCGGCACGCCCGCCAGCTGCGCAACGGCCAGGCCATAACTCTGGCTGGCCGGCCCAGGCAGCACGTGGTGCAGGAACACAATGCGTTCATTGTGCTCGGTGGCATTGAGGTGCACGTTGGCCACCAGCGGCTGGGCTTCCGGCAGGACGGTCAATTCAAAGTAGTGGGTGGCGAACAGTGTGTAGGCACGCAGATGCGCCAGGCGCTCGGCCGCCGCCCATGCCAGGGACAGACCGTCGAAGGTGCTGGTGCCGCGCCCGACTTCGTCCATCAGAACCAGGCTGCGCTCTGTGGCGTTGTGCAGGATGTTCGCGGTTTCGCTCATTTCCACCATGAAGGTCGAACGCCCGCCGGCCAGGTCATCGCTGGAGCCGATCCGGGTGAAGATGCGGTCGACCAGCGACAGTTCGCAACTGGCTGCCGGTACGAAGCTGCCTATGTGCGCCAGGAGCACGATCAAGGCGGTCTGACGCATGTAGGTGGATTTACCGCCCATGTTGGGACCGGTGATCACCAGCATGCGGGTGTTGTCGTCCAGGCTCAGGTCGTTGGCCACGAACGGCGTGGTCAGCACTTGTTCGACCACCGGGTGACGACCCTGGCTGATGCGCATGCACGGCTCGCTGACGAAGCGTGGGCAGTTCAGGTCGAGGTTCAGCGCACGTTCGGCCAGGTTGCTCAAGACGTCCAGCTCGGCCAGGGCGCCGGCGGTGTCCTGCAAGGGTGGCAACTGGGCGATCAGGTCTTCGAGCAGTGCTTCGTACAGCATCTTCTCGCGGGCCAGGGCGCGGCTCTTGGCTGACAATGCCTTGTCTTCGAAGGCCTTGAGTTCCGGCGTAATGAAACGCTCGGCGCCTTTGAGCGTCTGGCGGCGAACATAGTCGGCCGGTGCTGATTCCGCCTGCTTGCTTGGCAGTTCGATGAAGTAACCGTGGATGCGGTTGTAGCCGACCTTCAGGTGAGACAGGCCGGTGCGGGCCTTTTCCCGTGCCTCGAGGTCGATCAGGAATTGTCCGGCGTTTTCGCTGAGCGACTGCAGTTCGTCGAGTTCGCTGTCGTAACCGGTTTTCAGCACGCCGCCGTCACGAATGACCGCCGGCGGGTTGTCGATGATGGCTTTTTCCAGAAGTGCCGCCAGTTCCGGGTAGGTGCTGGTGATGGTAGCGAGTTGCTGGAGGTGCGGAGCTTCGAGCTCGGTCATTGCCACTTGCAGTTGCGGCAGTGCGCCGAGGGCATCACGCAAGCGGGCGAGGTCGCGTGGGCGGGCATTGCGCAGGCCGATCCGCGCAAGAATCCGCTCGATGTCGCCGATTTCCTTGAGCTGCGGTTGCAGTCTTTCGAAGCGGTAGCCGTCGAGCAGGCAAGTGATCGAGGTCTGACGTGCCAACAGCACCGTCAAATCGCGCAACGGGCGATTCAGCCAGCGGGTCAGCAGGCGGCTGCCCATGGCGGTCTGGCAACGGTCCACCACCGATTGCAAGGTGTTGTCGCGGCCCCCTGCCAGGTTGGTGTCGAGCTCCAGGTTGCGACGGCTGGCGCCATCGAGCACTACAGTGTCGTCCAGGCGTTCATGGCGCAAGCTGCGCAAATGGGGCAGGGCGGTGCGCTGGGTTTCCTTGGCGTAGGCCAGCAGGCAACCCGCTGCGCCGATGGCCAGGGTCAGGTTCTCACAGCCGAAGCCTTTGAGGTCCTGGGTCGAGAATTGCTGGCACAGGCTTTTGAGCGCCGAATCGCGTTCGAAATCCCACGGTGCACGGCGACGCACACCGCGGCGTTTTTCCGCCGGCAAGTCCTTGGGCCAGTCATCCGGGATCAGCAGTTCCACCGGATTGACCCGCTCCAGTTCCGCCAGCAGGTTTTCCCAACCCTTGATTTCCAGCACACTGAAGTTGCCACTGGTGATGTCCAGCACCGCCAGGCCGAACAGGCGCTCATCACCCAGAACGGCGGCGATCAGGTTGTCCCTGCGTTCATCGAGCAGCGCTTCGTCACTCACCGTTCCCGGCGTGATGATGCGCACGACCTGACGCTCCACAGGCCCTTTACTGGTAGCCGGATCGCCAACCTGCTCGCAGATCACCACCGATTCGCCCAGCTTCACCAGCTTTGCCAGGTAACCCTCAGCGGCATGGTAAGGAATCCCGCACATCGGAATCGCCTGGCCAGCCGACTGCCCGCGGGCGGTCAGGGTGATGTCCAGCAACTTGGCGGCCTTCTTCGCGTCTTCATAGAAGATCTCGTAGAAGTCGCCCATTCGGTAGAACATCAGCTGGTCCGGGTGCTGGTTTTTCAGGCGCCAGTACTGCTGCATCATCGGGGTGTGGGAGGACAGGTCGGAGACGGCTTTATTCATCGGATTGTCAGGAAGCTCGTTGAAAGAGGTGGGGCAAAAGCGGGGCAACGGCCGGGCTTTTCCGCGATGGGCGCAAGGTTACCATGGGCGGTCTACCCGACGCAGGCACCACGGCCGGGTGACAGCTTTTACGATGCAAAAATCATGTTATGCACCGTTTATGCAAATCGGCATTGTCTTCTTCGAGAAGAGCAAGCACTATGCGGGCTATGCATAAACGCAACGTATCTACCGTATTAAGAGCATTGCTCGATCAGCACGGGATCTCCCCCACGGAGCTTCACCGTCGAACCGGCGTGCCTCAATCCACGCTCTCGCGCATTCTCAGCGGTAAGATCGTCGATCCTTCGGATAAACATATTTCGAAGATCGCCGAGTATTTCTCCGTGAGCACCGACCAGTTGCGTGGCCGCGCGGACGTCGCGTCTGCCGCCAATGCCGGGCGCACTCCCGTGCATTCGGAACTCAAGGATATAAGTCTGTGGGACGACGATACCCCTGTCGATGACGACGAGGTGTCGGTTCCCTTTCTTCGCGAGGTTGAATTGGCAGCAGGATCGGGAAGATTCGTCATCGAAGAAAGCGAGCGCTCTAGCCTGCGCTTCGGCAAGCGAAGCCTGCGCCACAACGGCGTGCAGTTCGACCAGGCCAAATGCGTGACAGTGCGGGGCAACAGCATGTTGCCGGTACTGCGCGACGGTGCCACGGTCGGGGTCAATGCCGGCAAGTGTGGCATTGGCGATATCGTTGATGGCGACCTTTATGCAATCAATCACAACGGCCAATTGCGGGTGAAGCAGCTGTATCGCCTGCCGTCCGGGATTCGCTTGCGCAGCTTCAATCGTGACGAGCATCCGGACGAGGATTACAGCTTCCAGGAAATCCAGGAAGAGCAGATCGTCATCCTCGGTCATGTCTTCTGGTGGGGGATGTACGCCCGCTGACAAGCGCTCTGCCCGATAAAACCCGCTCAATGGCGGGTTTTTTTTCGCCTGCCAAAGAGCACGTCGTGGCCTGTGTGGTCGAGGCTCTAATGCGTTAGTGCAAAATTATGCATAAATAAATGCGTTTATGCATTGACTGTGTATGCATCAATGCATATTATTCATCTCAAGCCGCTCGACAAAGCGACTTGAAACGAAGCTCTTTAGTTTCACCACACAGGCAGCGATGAACCGGCCTTAACGGTTCAGAGGGTTGGCAACTGACCCGGGTGTGCAGCGTAAAGCACCAGAAGCAGTTATCCGGCGGGCAG
This sequence comes from Pseudomonas sp. Pseusp10, assembly GCF_059492225.1. Lineage (NCBI taxonomy): Bacteria > Pseudomonadati > Pseudomonadota > Gammaproteobacteria > Pseudomonadales > Pseudomonadaceae > Pseudomonas > Pseudomonas sp. Pseusp10. The sequence goes on from NZ_CP168528.1 coordinate 1,940,271, forward strand.
GGACCGCGGTCGGGAAAACCCTAAGTGGGCACATACCGTCTCAGTCGCGCCGAAAGTCTGGCGCGAAGGGCCTTATTTCACAAAGCCTGGTCCTTACCGGGCATTTGTGAAATGCCTCCCTGTCGTCAGACATTCCAGCTCATATCAGGGCCTTCAGTTCAAAAGCCGGGGGCCGACAGAAACTCAAAGGCATAGCAGATGTTGAAAGATTGCAGATGTGGATATTGCCAAAAACTTCTTGCCCGGACGGGCGAGTACACGGAACTCCAGATCAAATGTTCTCGATGCGGAACATTGAATCATGTGAAGGCCCTGAGCCTCGAGGCGATCGCCTGTGAGCGACACGCAAGCTGTATCGACAGCTTTGTCAATCATTCCTCTCAATAGGTGAACACGCATGACCGAAATCAAAAAACACATTGCCCCCCTCTTGCTGACCGCTGTGCTACTTGGTTCCGGCGGCAGCGCAGTTGCGGCCAATCTCCTGGTCAATGGTAGCTTTGAACAACCTGGCTGCAGCAGTACCTGTGTCCTTGATACCACAGCGCAAGCGAACCTCATCACTGGCTGGACGACGTTTCTGTCCGGTGTCGAGTACTTGACGCCCGCTGCAATCGCCGGCTCCACAGGCCCGGATGGCACGTCGATGGTTGACCTTGCCAATTACGTTTATCGCAATGGCGGTGGGATCCAGCAAAACTTTGCCACGGTAGTCGGGGCAAGGTATCGATTGACCTTCAGTGCGGGTAATTCGCGATATGCCAGCCGTGCCGGCGATGGTGTTGTACAGGTAAAAGTGGCCGGGGAAACCGTCAGCTTCAATACTCCGGTTGCCCAAGGTGTTGCGATCGAATGGGGCACCATTACTTACGATTTCACCGCCACCACTCCTCAAACGACGCTGGCCTTCTCTAACGAGCAGAACCCGTATGGCAATTACGCCTTCATCGACAATGTAGTCGTCGAAGCCCTGTAATTTTCAGCGGTGCTTTTCCACCCGCATTTGCAGTGACAACGTTGCGATTGCATGGCGGCGCCGGGGCCCGGCGCCGCTCTTCGCTTAATCCCTGCATTCATCAATCACCCCGGGAGGCGTGACATGACAAACGAGCATCAAGCGTTGCTGGACATTCCGATCTGGCTCGTCATTGTCCTCGCCTTGCTGGGCGGGGTGTCCGGCGAAATGTGGCGTGCCGACAAGGATGGCGCCCGCGGCTGGTCGCTCTTGCGGCGCCTGGCCCTGCGCTCCGGGGCCTGCATGATCTGCGGCGTCTCGGCGATCATGCTGTTGTACGCTGCTGGCATGTCGATATGGACTGCCTGTGCATTTGGATGTCTGACAGCAATGGCCGGTGCCGACGTGGCCATCGGACTTTATGAGCGTTGGGCGGCCAAGCGAATCGGTGTTTGCGATGTGCCGTCGCAGGATAATCACCCCGACAGATAGTCATTAATAGTAGAGGTCAAACCATGCTGTTGACTGAACGGCAACTTCTCAAAATCATGCCAGGCGCCCGCACCCAAGCGGGCGTTTTTATTTCTGCTCTCAAGATTGCCATGGCTAATCACTGCATCAATACGCCCAAACGCATCGCTTCGTTCCTCGCGCAAGTCGGTCATGAGTCCGGGCAGTTGCAGTACGTGCGGGAGTTGGGCGGCGATCAGTACCTGAGCCATTACGATACGGGTGCCCTGGCTATTCGCTTGGGCAATACTGCGGAACCTGACCGCGACGGTCAGAAGTACCGTGGGCGCGGTCTGATCCAGATCACCGGTCGCCACAACTACCGACAATGCAGCCTCGGCCTGTTCGGCGACGAACGCCTTATGGCCTCGCCTGAACTGCTCGAACAACCGCAATGGGCTGCCGAATCCGCTGCATGGTATTGGGCGCAAAACGGTTTGAACGAATTGGCCGATCGCGACCAGTTCAATAGCATCACCCGCCGTATCAACGGCGGTTTGAACGGGCTACAGGACCGCTTGCAGCTATGGGCGCGGGCGAGGGCAGTGCTTTGTCAGACTTCGGTTTGATTGCGGCGTCCCATTAATCGGCTGTTGGTGCCGTTTTGCTGGTGTCACTGACCGTCGGTTCGGCGACGCTGGTCTGGCGTATTCAGGATCACCTGCGCAATCGTCTTGCCACTGCTGATCTGCACCTGTCAGTCCTCCTCGACGCAGGCGATGGTGCAGTGTCAGGCACCTCAGGTCTCGGCGGCGTGGTCATGGCGCCGTACGCGCCCGACTTGACCCGGCGCATGCTCAACGAATTATCGCCATCACCGACGCCGGTGACCGCGGACTGATTGTCTGCAGGCTTGTCAGGCTTATGTCGGAGCGCTTGCGCATAAACATTTTGATCGGCCCTGTAGCTTGCAAGTGCGGTCTGCTCGTGTACGGTTAACCCATCCCGCCCCATCAGGAGAAGACCGTGAAAGTAATCACCCAGCTCGCCGCTGACCTTGGCAGGCAATTGCAGATTCTCAATGCCCATGTTTCCACGGCCGAGTCCTGTACCGGAGGCGGGATCGCCGAGGCGATCACCCGTATTCCGGGCAGCTCGGCGTGGTTCGAGGCCGGTTATGTCACTTACTCCAATCTGCAGAAGAACCTGCAACTGGATGTTCCTGTGGAGTTGTTCACCACGGTGGGGGCGGTCAGTCGCGAGGTGGTCGAAGCGATGGCCAGGGGGGCGCAGGAGAAAAGTCGCGCGTATTTTTCCGTGGCGGTCAGTGGCGTAGCCGGGCCGGACGGTGGTTCGCCGAGCAAGCCAGTGGGGACGGTTTGGCTGGCCTGGGGCGTGGGCGAGCGAGTGTTCAGCGAGTTGCAACACTTCGCCGGTGACCGCGACGAGGTGCGCCGACAAACGGTGAAGGCCGCGCTAGAGGGGCTGCTGCGGTATGCCGCGGCAGAAATCTCAAATCAGGGGTAGGCGATCCGGAAACGCTGTGGAATAATACTGGCTACTTATACAGGTGTTGGCCGTCAGGCCTTATTGATTACGTGAGGACTTTAATGGACGACAACAAGAAGAAAGCCTTGGCTGCGGCCCTGGGTCAGATCGAACGTCAATTCGGCAAGGGTGCCGTAATGCGTATGGGCGATCAGGACCGTCAGGCGATCCCGGCCATCTCCACTGGCTCTCTGGGTCTGGACATCGCTCTCGGCATCGGCGGCCTGCCAAAAGGTCGTATTGTTGAAATCTACGGTCCTGAATCTTCCGGTAAAACCACACTGACACTGTCCGTGATCGCCCAGGCTCAAAAAGCCGGCGCGACCTGCGCATTCGTCGACGCCGAACACGCCCTTGACCCTGAGTACGCCGGCAAGCTGGGCGTCAACGTCGACGACCTGCTGGTTTCCCAGCCGGACACCGGCGAGCAGGCTCTGGAAATCACCGACATGCTGGTGCGTTCCAACGCAGTTGACGTGATCATCGTCGACTCCGTGGCTGCCTTGGTGCCAAAGGCTGAAATCGAAGGCGAAATGGGTGACATGCACGTAGGCCTGCAAGCCCGTCTGATGTCCCAGGCGCTGCGTAAAATCACCGGTAACATCAAGAACGCCAACTGCCTGGTGATCTTCATCAACCAGATCCGTATGAAAATCGGCGTGATGTTCGGTAGCCCGGAAACCACCACCGGTGGTAACGCACTGAAGTTCTACGCATCGGTTCGTCTGGACATCCGTCGTACTGGCGCGGTGAAGGAAGGTGATGAAGTCGTCGGTAGCGAAACCCGCGTCAAGGTTGTGAAGAACAAGGTGGCTTCGCCGTTCCGTCAGGCCGAGTTCCAGATTCTTTACGGCAAGGGCATCTACCTCAACGGTGAGATGATCGACCTGGGTGTTCTGCACGGTTTTGTTGAGAAGTCCGGTGCCTGGTATGCCTATGAAGGCACCAAGATCGGTCAGGGCAAGGCCAACTCGGCCAAGTTCCTGGCGGACAACCCGGAAGTCGCGGCAAAGCTGGAGAAGCAACTGCGTGACAAGCTCCTGTCCCCGGCATCCGTAGCAGACGCCAAAGCTTCTGCGGTCAAAGAGACCGAAGACGACCTGGCTGACGCCGATATCTGATCGAAGCGATGACCGCCGTACTCGATACACTCGTCGCGGTGCGGCGAACCGCAATGGACCTGCTCGCACGGCGCGAGCACGGTCGTGTCGAGCTGACGCGTAAACTGCGTCAGCGCGGTGCCCTCCCTGAAATGATCGAAACAGCACTCGACCGATTGACGGAAGAGGGGTTGTTGTCCGAAACCCGTTACCTCGAAAGTTTCGTTTCCTACCGTGCCCGTTCCGGTTATGGTCCTTTACGCATTCGTGAAGAGTTGGGCCAGCGCGGCCTGCAGCGCACCGATATTGAACTCGCCCTGCGCGAGAGCGGTATTGACTGGCAGGAGCAACTGGCCGATACCTGGCGGCGCAAGTTCTCCGGGCAGTTGCCGGTAGACGCCCGGGAGAGAGCCAGGCAAGGCAGGTTCCTGGCGTATCGGGGATACTCCATGGAAATGATCAATCGCCTGTTCAGCGGTCGAGGGATGGACGATTGAACTGAAACGGCCCGCTATTTCGATAGCGGGCCGTTTTTTTATGCCTCACGTAACCTTTGACGGCTCCCGCGTGCGCTGTTGTACCTGGGGTTTTGATGGCGTCCAGTTTTCCGGAAGGTTGATGTAGTCCACAAGCTCACGCAGACGGCCATGGTTACGGGCGTTGAAGTTGAAGACCAGCCGCACCAGGTGGCTGAATTCGGCTTCGTCATGGACCTCGCCACTGTGAGCGTGCTGATGGAAATGATCGCTCAGACACAGGTCGGCGAAAGCCTCCTGCATATGCTCGAGTGCCCGGTCGTTGAGTGCGTGATTCATGCGAATCAGGAACTGGTGCTTGAGCCAGCGACTGGAGTGGAAGTTGCTGTAGAACTGGTTGATGTGCTCTACCGCTTCTTCGACGTTGTAGACCAGTTTCACCAGCTTCATGTCGGTGGGCAGGATGTAGTGGTTTTCTTCCAGTTGCTGGTGAATGAAGTCCAGTGCGCCTTGCCAGAATTTGCCGCCCGGCGTGTCGAGCAGCACCACGGGCACCAATGGGCTTTTGCCGGTCTGGATCAGCGTCAGCACTTCCAGCGCCTCATCCAGCGTACCGAACCCACCCGGGCACAGCACCAGGGCATCGGCTTCCTTGACGAAGAACAGCTTGCGGGTGAAGAAGAAGTGGAAGGGCAGCAGATTGGTCGTGCCATCGACAGTGGGGTTGGCATGCTGTTCGAAGGGCAGCGTGATGTTGAACCCAAGGCTGTGTGTCAGGCCGGCGCCCTCATGGGCGGCGGCCATGATCCCGCCACCGGCGCCGGTAATGACCATCATATCCGAGCGCGCGAGCGCGGCACCGAGCTCCCGGGCCATGCTGTAGAGCGGATGTTCCATGGCGGTGCGAGCCGAGCCGAACACGGTGACTTTGCGTCGCCCCTTGAATTGTTCGAGCACGCGGAAAGCCTGTTCCAGCTCACGCAGGGCTTGCAGGGTGATTTTGGCATTCCAGCGATTGTGGTCTTCCTGGGCCATGCGCAGCACGGTCAGGATCATGTCGCGGTAGATCGGGATGTTCGGGCTGTTGGGTGAAATCAGCTTGAGTTGTTCTTCGACCTTGTTGATGAGGTCATGGCCGCTTTCTTCAAAATGACGGCTCAGGAGGTCATTCGGTTGGTAAGGCATTCAACTTCTCCTTCTGCACAGAACCCTCGGCCCGAGAATGTACGTCGGTGCCACGACACTTCATGTGTCGCTGTCTGCCCAGACCCATGCCTGGGCGATCTACTTGACCCGAAAGGTATCGGATCATCCAAACAGGCTCTGTTTTTCCCTTGGATGAAAGAAACAATCGCACAACACGACAAGCGACGGCCAGCCCCTTTCCAGCCCTGAAAAAGTGAACATGGATACCCTGAATCTAGACCTTCACAGTAATTTTCGCTGACTTGATCATTGCGCCACAAAGTTTTTCCTGGCAACCGCTTATTGATGATTTGCAAGGTGCTTTCGCCGCTCGTCTGAACGTACGTCGCATGTGCGGCACTCTGATTTACTAAGTTACAGGCGTCACACGACAACTTTGCGTCAACGGCAGGGCGCACGGTACAAGCGGATTAAGGATTTATCGCTCAAACATGAGTGAAGTGCAGGGAGGCGGGAAACCATGGCCAGAGTCGTTCTGGAGATCGATACGCATCTGTATCGATTGTTGAAGTCATCGGCCGAGACCAATCATTTGAGTCTCGAAGAGGAGTGCTGCCGGCGTTTGCGTGGCGGCGAGCGTCGTTCGCATTACTTGCAGGCGCTGCTGGCAGAATTGCGCGCCGAAGATGAACAACGGCGCGCCAATTCCCGGTGATTACTTTTTCTTCTTGGCCGGTTGCAGGCAATCCGATTCCTGGAAGCTTGCGGAGCCGACCGGGCGGTTGGTCTTCACCTCGGTGAAGTCGTAACGCATGATCGCGCCCTTGGCCATCAGCTTGCGAAACCCTTCGTTTCTGCAGACAGAAGCTCCCAACTGGAAGTAGACCGCTTTCGGGTCTGCACGCATCTTGTCGGCGTGGCTGCTCTGCACGCTCAGATGGTTGATCAGCTGTTTGCCTTCAACGGTGTAGCCTTGATCGAGTATGTCTTCGTTGATCGCTCGTGGAGTGCCGACGCTGCTCTGGGTAGCGACGTTTTGCAGCATTTTGTTCAGTTCCGTGTCTTTCAAGGACGCAGCCTGGGCGTTGAAGGACGACGCCAGCAAAATGGCCGCGGTAGGAACGATAAGGCGCAGCATGAAACTCTCCTGGTTCAGTGATGGGGGTTGGACCCGTCACGTGACTGTGCGTTCAGTGGCGGCGAATTATAGGGGAGGCGGGCTGGACGGTACAGGCTTGCGCCGGGCGGTCTGGTAAACTGCTGGCACTTTTTACCCTGTCGAGTGTTTTTCGTGTCGATTTCCGTTTCCTGTCGGCGTTGCCCGCGATGAGTCGTGCCTCCACGCGATTTGCATTGAATGCTGTAGCCCGCTTGCGCGACCAGCGCGAGGAGGAGGGCATCAAGCCGATTCAGGCCCGAGGCTGGCGCGCCCCGCGTTGCCGTGACTGCCGGGTGATCGAGAGTCACTGCCTGTGCGCATGGCGTCCGCAGGTCGCTACCCGCTCCGGCGTGTGCCTGATCATGACCAACAAGGAAGTCTTCAAGCCAAGCAACACCGGTTGGCTGATAGCCGATGTGGTGCCTGACAACCATGCCTTCATCTGGTCCCGTACCGAGGTCGATCCGACGTTGCTGGCGCTGTTGTCCGACCCCCAATGGCAGCCTTACCTGGTGTTTCCGGGGGAGTACGTCGAGCCTGAGCGTGTGACAAACAGCGTGGATGTCGATGGCACGAAGCGCCCATTGTTCATTCTGTTGGATGCGACCTGGACCGAAGCGCGGAAGATCTTTCGCAAGAGCCCCTATTTCGACCGATTGCCGATCCTCAGTTTATTGCCCGAAAAACTCTCCCGTTACCGATTGCGCCGATCAACCCGCAGCGAACATCTGTGTACGGCGGAGGTTGCCGCGCTGTGCCTCGACCTTGCGGGCGATGTAGCTGCTGCATCGGCGCTGGATGCCTATTTCGATGTGTTCAGCCAGCATTACCTCGACGCCAAACATCAGTTGGACATGAACGTTTCGACCCCGGCGCACGCCGAGTTGATGCCCTATGTTCAGCCGGCAACCCCAGTGATGGACTGATTGTTGCCCATACTGCAATAAAGTGTACCGGCCACGCTGCTTGACCACCCCGGCTTCGCTGGGCATGCTTGGCGCCGATCAGGGTGCGGCCAGAGTTTGCAACGCGGTTTTTGCGTCGAGCGTGCCTTGTCAGTGCAGCTCCGTGGCCGTGCCTTGAGTTGCTTTGGCGAGGTCCGAATGCATCGGGCGCCCCATGAAAAACAGGATCATTTGAAAAATGGCCACATACGAAATCCTGATTGCCGATGACCACCCACTTTTTCGTAGTGCCTTGCATCAAGCGCTGACCCTGGGCCTTGGCCCGGATGTGCGCCTGGTGGAAGTGGCGAGCATCGCCGAACTGGAAGTCCGCCTGACGGAAAAGTCCGATTGGGATCTGGTACTGCTGGATCTGAACATGCCGGGGGCCTATGGTTTTTCCGGGCTGGTCCTGCTGCGCGGTCAGTACCCGCAGATTCCGGTGGTCATGGTCTCGGCCCAGGAAGAACCGACCATTATGGTCAAGTCACGTGAATTCGGCGCCAGTGGCTTCATTCCCAAGTCCAGCGACTTGAGTGTGATTCAGAAAGCCGTGCGTGCAGTCCTCGATGGTGACGTGTTCTGGCCGCCGCAGGCGTTCGAAGCGGTCAGCGTCTCCGATGAGGCCAAGGCGGCCAGCGAAGGCCTTGCCAGTCTGACGCCGCAGCAATTCCGGGTGCTGACCATGGTCTGCGAAGGTTTGCTGAACAAGCAGATCGCCTACGAATTGAGTGTTTCCGAGGCGACTATCAAGGCGCACGTCACCGCGATTTTCCGTAAGCTGAATGTGCGGACCCGGACCCAGGCCGCGCTGCTCTTGCAACAACTTGAGTCAATTTCCAGTCATTAAAGGCTGGCAACTTCACGCTTTTTTGACTTTGGTTGAACTAGCTTTCCCACTTCTTTTTTGTCAGTTGCCCACTCTATGTCACCTTTCAAAGGCCAGACCGGCCTGAAACGAATTCTCAATGCTTCCGGTTATTCGCTGGACGGCTTGCGCGCAGCCTTCACCGGAGAAGCCGCCTTTCGGCAATTGGTATTGCTCAACGTCATCCTGATTCCGTTGTCGTTCTTCCTGAATGTCAGCCGGGTCGAACGGGCGTTGTTGATCGCGGTATGCCTGTTGGCGCTAATTGTCGAGTTGCTCAACTCGGCAGTGGAAGCGGCCATCGACCGCATTTCCCTTGAACGGCACCCGTTGTCCAAGAATGCCAAGGACATGGGCAGTGCCGCCCAGTTCGTGGCATTGAGCATGATCGCCCTGGTGTGGGCGGTGATTCTGCTCTAAGCGATCGTCGGCAGCACGATCTCGTCGCTGCGCTGAACCCCGGCGGTGAAGGCGCGGCACAGATCGAGGAATTCGCGCATCGCCGATGTCTGATATTTCTGTTTATGCCAGATGAAATAAAACTGTCGCGCCAGATCCAGATCCGGCGTCTCGACAGGCACCAGACTGCCGCGGCGGAATGCGTCGCGCAAAGCCAGTCTGGAAATGCAGCCAATCCCCAAACCTGATTCCACCGCGCGTTTGATCGCTTCGGTGTGCTCAAGCTCCAGCCGGATATTTAAAGAAGTGCGGTGATGGCGCATGGCTTGATCGAAGGTCAACCGCGTGCCGGAGCCCTGTTCGCGCAAGATCCAGGCTTCGTGGCTCAACTCGTCCATGGTGGCCGTGCCGCGCTTGGCCAACGGATGCTGTGGGGCGCAAAACACCACCAATTCGTCCTCGACCCAGCTTTGTACTTCGATGTCCGGGTGACTGCAGTCGCCTTCGATCAGACCCAGATCAATTTCATAGTGGGCCACTTGCTGCACGATATTGGCAGTGTTCTGTACGTGCAGCTTCACCTGGCTTTCCGGATGGCGTTGCATGAAGCCGCCGATCAGCAGGGTGGCCAGGTAATTGCCGATGGTCAGGGTCGCGCCCACGGCCAGTGAACCGAAACCGGACTTGCCGTTGAGCAGGTCTTCGATTTCCTTGGCCTGATCCAGCAGGGCGACAGCTTGCGGCAACAGTTGTTTACCGAGGGCGTTGAGGCTCAACCGTTTGCCGGCACGGTCGAACAGTTGGCAGCTGCACTGGCGCTCCAGCTCGGTGATCGAGGTGCTCGCCGCCGATTGCGAGAGGTTGAGCAGGCCCGCAGCACGGGACACGCTTTCCTGCTGGGCGACGGCGACGAATACTTGAAGTTGACGGAGAGTAAATCGCATATCGATATAACCGATAACCCTTATCTTAATAATCCATTTAACAGATATTGTGTCTGCCTTTAGAATGCGATGCAATTGCGCAGAGCTGGCTTTTTTGCAGAGCAGGCGCCGAACACGCGCAGACAAATCTCCAGGAGTCCCACGTACATGAGCAACATGAACCACGAGCGTGTCCTCAGTGTTCATCACTGGAACGACACTCTGTTCAGCTTCAAGTGCACCCGTGACCCGGGCCTGCGCTTCGAGAACGGTCAGTTCGTGATGATCGGCCTGCAACAGCCCAACGGCCGCCCGCTTATGCGCGCTTACTCGATTGCCAGCCCGAACTGGGAAGAGCATCTCGAGTTCTTCAGCATCAAGGTGCCTGATGGTCCGCTGACTTCGCAGTTGCAGCATCTGAAGGAAGGCGACGAGATCATCATCAGCAAGAAGCCTACGGGCACGCTGGTGCTGGATGACTTGAAGCCTGGCAAACATTTGTACCTGCTCAGCACCGGTACCGGTCTGGCGCCGTTCATGAGCGTCATCCAGGATCCGGAAACCTACGAGCGTTTCGAAAAAGTGATCCTGTGCCACGGCGTGCGTTACGTCAACGAAGTCGCTTACCGCGAGTTCATCACCGAGCACTTGCCGCAGAACGAATTCTTCGGCGAAGCGCTGCGTGACAAGTTGATCTACTACCCGACCGTGACCCGCGAGCCGTTCGAGAACGAAGGTCGCCTGACCGACCTGATGCGCAGCGGCAAGCTGTTCAGCGACATCGGTCTGCCACCGATCAACCCGCAGGACGACCGCGCCATGCTGTGCGGCAGCCCGAGCATGCTCGACGAGACCAGCGAGGTGCTGAACAGCTTCGGCCTGAAGGTTTCGCCGCGCATGCGCGAGCCGGGTGATTACCTGATCGAGCGTGCATTCGTCGAGAAGTGACCGCAGGTCACGTTGTAGGAGCGAGCTTGCTCGCGATGGTCGTCAACGATAACGCGTTTTTTCTGGTGTAACGCGGTGCGCTCGAGTCCATCGCTGGCAAGCCAGCTCCTACAGTAGATGTGTATCGCAAAGAAAAGCCCGCATGGCCTGAGAAGGTTATGCGGGCTTTTTCGTTTCCGGGTTTACTTTGCCGGGACAACTTCAAGAACCCGGATCACGTTTGCCTCGGGATAGTGCCAACGCACATCCAGATCCCAGAACTGCGCACCGTATTCCCGCTCGGGTGCCGGCGTTTGGTAGGCCGGGCGTGGATCCTGTGCCAGGCATTGCTCGATCAACTCAACCAAGGGCTCTTCAAGGCGCTGGGCATGCTCGTGAGCCTGTTGCAGCGCTGTATCCGTCCACTGCACGGGAATCAACTGCGGCGCGGCGCTGGCGATGCTGTTGGTGGCTGTATCGATGATGTCGGCGTAGGGCACGTAGGGTTTGATATCGAGAATCGGCGTGCCATCCAGCAGATCGATGCCCGAGATCCACAAGCGACCGGCTTCGACTTTGTCCAGTTTCACCACCGACTGCCCAATGCCATTGGGGCGGTGGGTGGCGCGGGTGGCGAACACGCCCATGGATTTGTTGCCGCCGAGGCGAGGAGGGCGGACCTTCAGGCGAGGCTTTTCCTCCAGGGCCTGGTGGAAAAGGAACAGCAGCCACACGTGGCTGACCTGTTCCAGGCCCTGTACCGCGTCCCCTTGATCGAACGGTGCCACCAGTTCCAGCACCCCACGGGCGGCCGGAGCCAGTTGCGGCTGGCGCGGGATGGCGAACTTTTCCTTGAAGCAGGAGCGCACGAAGCCGATGGGGGAAACGCTGTAGGTCATGGTTTGAGGTCGAAGCGGGAAGAGGGTGGGCATGATAACCCGATCAACCATTGCTTAGGCGGTGCCTGTCATTCCGTCATCGTCGGAACGCCGCCCGGAGCAAGCCCGCTCCCACATTGATTCGGGGGGGCTCACCTGTTCTGTGTCTACCACGCAACCCCTGTGGGAGCGAGCCTGCTCGCGATGGCCGCACCGCCGATTTCAGAGACTGAACCCACCATCCAGCGGAATGATATTCCCGGTCATATAGGCTCCCGCGGTACTCGCCAAACTGATCGCCAGCGCTGCCATCTCTTCCTCGCGGCCCCAGCGCTTCATTGGAATCAACGCCGTGTCCTGCGCCAGCGCCTGTTCATCATTGCCAATGTGCTGGGTCATCTTGCTCGGAAAACGCCCCGGGGCGATCACATTGACGTTGATGTGCTGGCTCACCAGTTCGCGCGCCAGAATCCTCGACAGTTGATGCAACGCAGCCTTGCTCGGCCCGTAGGCATACGCCTGTTCACCGAAGGATGAAATCCCGGCGACCGAACCAATGTTGATGATCCGCGCCGGATTCTGCGCCGAGCCGGCCTTGCGCAGCAGCGGCAGGAACTGCTGGATACAGTTGAATACCGACGTCACGTTGAGCTGCATGACTTTTTCCCAGCCCTTGATCGGGTAGCTCTCCAGCGGTGCGCCCCAGGTGGTGCCGGCATTGTTCACCAGAATGTCCAGATGGGAGATCTGCTCGCCCAGGCGTGTGGCCAGTTGCAGGACGCCCTCTTCGGTGGCGAGGTTGGCCGCCATCGCGTGGCAGCGTCCAAGTGCTCCGAGTTCGTCAGCGGTTTGCTGGCAGGCCTCGGCGTCGCGGGCGCAGACGTACACAGTGGCGCCCGCCTCGACGTAGGCCTTGGCGATCATCTTGCCGATACCACGGGTGCCGCCGGTCACTAGCGCGGTGCGGCCTTGCAGGGAAAAGTACGGGTGCATGGCGAATCCTGAGAGCTGAGGTCTTTACACCCTAGCCGTCGGCCGCGGTCAGCGGAGCCACTATTTTCGCGCGGAATAGGGAGGCATTCGGCCTTGTAGGAGCTGCGATGCGGCGTTCCGACTTGCCAGCGATGGTCGCTAACGATAACGCGTGTTTGCTGGATAATCGCGGCGTTGTCGAATCCATCGCGAGCAAGCTCGCTCCTACAGGGAGCGGTTTACTGCGGGCGCACTCGCAGGGTCAGACCTTTGAGGAAATTGCGCAGCAGCTGGTCGCCGCACGGGCGGTAGTTGGTGTGGCCGAACTTGCGGAACAGCGCGCTCAGCTCAGGCTTGGACACCGGGAACTCGGCGGCCTTGAGGATCGCGTGCATGTCGTCTTCTTTCAGCTCGAACGCCACCCGCAGCTTTTTCAGGATGATGTTGTTGGTCACCGGCACTTCGATCGGCTGCGGCGGACGGCTTTCGTCCTTGCCGCGCTTGAAGATCACCAGGCCATCGAGGAAATGCGCCATGACATCGTCCGGGCAGCGTACGAAGCCTTCTTCGTCTTCCTCTTTCTTGTCGAGGTACGTCACCAGGTCTGCCAGGGCCACGTCCTTGCCGCCGAGCTTGATGATCTCGATGACTTTCTTGTCGCTGATGTCGAGCATGTAGCGCACGCTGCGCAGTACGTCGTTATGGATCATGTGTGCAGTCCTGATAATTCAGCTATGGGCGCCGCCGAAAACAACAGCGCCGAAAGGTATGGTGGCGCGGGAAGCCTTAGAACTTCTCTTTGCCGGACAAGTAGCGCCATTGCCCCACGGGCACTTTGCCGATGGACACGCCGCCGATGCGGATGCGGCGGATGGCGACGACCTTCAGGCCGACGGCCTGGCACAGCTGGGCGATGATGCCCGGTTGCGGATTCTTCATGGCAAAGCGCAGGCGGTTTTCGTTCTGCCAGCTGGCCTTGACCGCCGGCAACTCCTTGCCCTTGTAGGTCAGGCCGTGGTTCAGGCGGTTCAGGCCGTGAGCCACCATCTCGCCTTCAACCTCGACCACATACTCTTGCTCGATTTTGCTGGAGTCGGCGGTGAGTTTGCGCAGGATTTTCCAGTCCTGGGTGAACACCAGCAGACCGCTGGCGTTGGCCTGCAGGTCGGTGCTGGCGGTCAGGCGCAGGAAATGGCCACGCAACGGGCGCTTGCCGTAACGGTGTTCTTCGCTCAGGGTCTCGGCGCCGAGGGTGGCCATGGCGGTGTCTGCATCCATGCCGGCGGGCACATTGAGCAGCAGCGTCACCGGTTCCGGTGCGGTGGCCTTGGCTTCTGGATCAAGCTCGACTTTCTGGGTGTCGACCTTGAATTGCGGCTCGTCGATGACCACGCCGTCGACGGTGACCCAGCCGCCCTCGATGAACAGCTCAGCCTCCCGACGGGAACAGCCGACGAGTTCGATGAGGCGTTTGGAGAGACGAATCGGGTCAGTCATGTCAGGGCCGTAACAAAAAGGGGGTGGGCATTGTACCTGCCTGGCGCCGGTTAATCGCGGTTCCATTTGCACTGTGTGGCTTTTACTGTAGGAGCTGGCTTGCCAGCGATGGATTCAAGTGCGCCGCTTTTATCCTGAGACAGCGCGTTATCGTTAACCACCATCGCTGGCAAGCCAGCTCCTACAGTGTTTTGTGTTGTGTCAGGCATGTTTTGAGTGTTGCTGGACCTGGCGCAGGCGCATGTGCAGCAGCGGATACGGCTGGCCCATGCCATCGACTTCCGAGCGACCGATCACCTCGAAGCCCTGCTTGAAGTAAAAGCCGAGGGCTTGCGGGTTTTGTTCGTTGACGTCCAGTTCGACGGCGTTCAGGTGTTCCAGGGCGTAACGCAACAATTTCTTGCCCAGGCCCTGGCCGCGATGGTCAGGGTCGATGAAGAGCATTTCGATCTTGCCTGCCGCGACGCCGGCGAACCCGGTGATGCGCTGGCTCGAATCCTTGGTGCAGATCAGCATCACTGCGTCGAGGTAGCGGGTCAGCACCAGGTTTTTCAGCAGTTCGATGTAGCTGTCTGGCAGAAAGTCGTGGGTGGCACGCACCGAGGCCTCCCAGACCCGGGTCAATTCTTCGAAGTCGCTGAGTTTCGGCGTGTGGATGACCGAATGCTGACGCATGCCCGTCTGCTCCTTCTGCAGTGGTTGACAGGAATCCTTTCAACCTCAAACGATAGCCGTAAAAAAGCCCCGCATCTCGTCAAGAGAGCGGGGCTTTGCGTATTTTTTGCGTTTAGATCTGTTCAGCCCACAGATCGTATTCGTCGGCGTCGGTCACTTTGCACCAGACCTTGTCGCCCGGCTTGAGGTTGCTGCCGTTGTCGATGAATACGTTGCCGTCGATTTCCGGGGCATCGAAGAAGCAGCGGCCCACCGCGCCTTGCTCGTCGACTTCATCGACCAGCACTTCGATCTCACGGCCGATGCGCATTTGCAGGCGCGCCGAGCTGATGGCCTGCTGGTGCGCCATGAAGCGCTCCCAACGGTCCTGCTTGACGTCGTCCGGGACAACTTCCAGGTCCAGGTCATTGGCCGGTGCGCCTTCTACCGGCGAGTACTGGAAGCAGCCAACGCGGTCGAGCTGGGCTTCGGTCAGCCAGTTCAGCAGGTACTGGAAATCTTCTTCGGTTTCGCCCGGGAAGCCGACGATGAAGGTCGAGCGGATGATCAGGTCGGGGCAGATTTCGCGCCAGTTCTTGATCCGCGCCAGGGTCTTGTCTTCGAAGGCCGGGCGTTTCATCGACTTCAGCACTTTCGGGCTGGCGTGCTGGAACGGGATGTCCAGGTACGGCAGGATCTTGCCGGCGGCCATCAACGGGATCAACTCGTCAACGTGCGGGTACGGGTAAACGTAGTGCAGGCGAACCCAGACGCCGAGGGTGCTCAGGGCTTCGCAGAGTTCGGTCATGCGGGTTTTCACCGGCGCGCCGTTCCAGAAACCGGTGCGGTATTTCACGTCGACACCATAGGCGCTGGTGTCCTGGGAGATCACCAACAGCTCTTTGACGCCGGACTTGACCAGGCGCTGGGCCTCGTCGAGCACGTCGCCCACCGGACGGCTGACCAGCTTGCCGCGCATCGACGGGATGATGCAGAAGCTGCAGCTGTGGTTGCAGCCTTCGGAAATCTTCAGGTAGGCGTAGTGGCGCGGGGTCAGCTTGATGCCTTGCGGCGGCACCAGGTCGATCAGCGGGTTGTGGTCCTGGCGCGGCGGCACGACGTCGTGCACGGCGTTGACCACTTGCTCGTACTGCTGCGGACCGGTCACGGCCAGCACGCTCGGGTGTACGTTGCGAATGTTGCCTTCTTCGACGCCCATGCAGCCGGTCACGATGACCTTGCCGTTTTCCTTGATGGCTTCGCCGATCACTTCCAGGGACTCGGCCTTGGCCGAATCGATGAAGCCGCAAGTGTTGACTACCACGACGTCGGCGTCCTGGTAGGTGGACACCACGTCATAGCCTTCCATGCGCAGCTGGGTAAGGATGCGCTCGGAGTCGACCAGTGCTTTGGGGCAACCCAGGGATACGAAGCCAACCTTTGGATTGGCCGGCGCAGGAGTGGTGGACATGTCTAACCTCGGTATTTTGTGACGCCGCTTGCCGGGCAGGGCAAAACCGACGGACGGGCGCTTGAACTGCGCCTCTGATCAAAAAGTGCGCAATTCTAGCGGTGAGTCGCTCACTTGACCAGCTTTATGCAGGGAAATACGACGAGTGCTGCGCTATGCTTCGCGCCGTTACGCTTTACTGGGTTTTTACTGTCAACAAAACGTCTGTAACGTGAAGTAAAACAGCGCATGCTGCACGACAAAGCATAGTGCTTCTTTCAAAGAAGCCCGGGTCTGAGAAGTAGGAGTGGTGGATGGGTCAGGCAAGTAGTCAGGCTGCAGGTGCCGAGCATTCGGCGGTGAAGCCGATCGGCATGCTGGTCGCGGCAGTCGGGGTGGTTTATGGCGATATCGGCACCAGTCCGTTGTACACCCTCAAAGAAGTGTTTTCCGGAGGCTATGGCGTGCCGGTCAACCATGACGGGGTACTGGGGATTCTGGCACTCATTTTCTGGTCGCTGATCTGGGTCGTGTCGATCAAGTACATGATGTTTGTACTGCGTGCCGACAACCAGGGCGAAGGCGGGATCATGGCCTTGACCGCACTGGCCCGGCGGGCGGCATCGGGGCACGCGAAATTGCGCACGTTGCTGGTGGTCTGCGGACTGATCGGCGCGGCGTTGTTCTATGGCGACAGCATGATTACCCCGGCGATTTCCGTGCTGTCGGCGATTGAAGGCCTGGGGCTGGCCTTCGAAGGCATCGACCATTGGGTGGTGCCATTGTCGCTGGTGGTGCTGGTCGGGTTGTTTCTGATTCAGAGTCACGGGACCGCGCGCATCGGCATTCTGTTCGGGCCGATCATGGTTACCTGGTTCCTCGTGCTGGGCGCACTGGGCGTCTATGGCATCAGCCAGCATCCGGAAGTCCTGCAAGCGATGAATCCGGTATGGGGTGTACGTTTCTTCATGGTCCATCCGGGCATGGGCGTGACGATTCTCGGCGCCGTGGTGCTGGCATTGACCGGTGCCGAAGCGCTGTACGCGGACATGGGCCACTTCGGCCGCAAGCCGATTGCACGTGCGTGGTTCATCCTTGTACTGCCGGCGTTGGTGCTGAACTACTTCGGCCAGGGTGCCTTGCTGCTGGGCGACCCGGAAGCGGCTCGTAACCCGTTCTACCTGCTGGCACCGAACTGGGCGTTGATCCCGCTGGTCGGCCTGTCGACCCTGGCCACGGTAATTGCCTCGCAAGCGGTGATTTCCGGTGCGTTCTCCCTGACCCGTCAGGCGATCCAGCTCGGTTACATTCCGCGCATGCACATCCGGCATACCTCCAGCGCCGAACAGGGCCAGATCTACATCGCCGCGGTGAACTGGGCGCTGATGGTCGGCGTGGTGCTATTGGTGCTGGGTTTTGAATCCTCTGGTGCCCTGGCCTCGGCCTACGGTGTGGCGGTGACCGGGACCATGCTGATGACCAGTATTCTGGTGTCCGCGGTGATCCTGCTGCTGTGGAAATGGCCTCCGGTTCTTGTGGTGCCGATCCTCTTGGGTTTCCTGTTGGTAGACGGTGTGTACTTCGCCGCCAACGTGCCGAAAATCATTCAGGGCGGTGCATTCCCGGTAATCGCCGGTTTCGCCTTGTTTGTGCTGATGACCACCTGGAAGCGCGGCAAGCAATTGCTGGTGGAGCGCATCGATGAAGGTGGGCTGCCACTGCCGATCTTCATTAGCAGCATCGCCGTGCAACCGCCGCATCGCGTGCAGGGCACGGCAGTGTTCCTCACCGCGCGACCGGACGCCGTGCCCCACGCGCTGTTGCACAACTTGTTGCATAACCAGGTACTGCACGAGCAAGTGGTGCTGCTGACGGTGGTCTACGAAGACATCCCGCGGGTGCCGCCATCACGACGGTTCGAGGTCGATGCCTACGGCGAAGGTTTCTTCCGGGTGATCCTGCATTTCGGCTTCATCGATGAGCCGGACGTGCCACAGGCGTTGAAGCTGTGTCATCTCGATGAACTGAACTTCAGCCCGATGCGCACCACGTACTTCCTCAGCCGCGAAACGGTCATCGCCTCCAAGCTCGAAGGCATGTCGCGCTGGCGTGAGGCGCTGTTTGCGTTCATGTTGCAGAACGCCAATGGCAATTTGCGTTTCTTCAATCTGCCGTTGAACCGGGTGATTGAACTGGGTACTCAGGTGGAGATGTAAGCGACCCACAAAAAGCCCCCGTTGCCTTGCGGCAGCGGGGGCTTTTTTGTGGACGGTCGCTGGATACTTCAGAACCTCTGTGGGAGCGAGCTTGCTCGCGATGGCGGTGCCACATTCAACAGAAATGCTGACTGATCTACCGCTATCGCGAGCAAGCTCGCTCCCACAGGGGATGTGTGGTGCACGCAAGAATGAAAAAGCCCCCGCTACCGTGAGGTAACGAGGGCTATTTTGCTGGCTGTCAGATCACTCTGTAGCAGCTGTTTCCTTCGGCTGACGCTTCTCGATGATCTCTACCAGACGCTTGGCCAGCGCCGGGTAGTTCTCGTCGAAGTGGTGACCGCCGGGCAGTTTCATCGCTTCGCCTACTGCAGTCTTGTCGGTGCAGCCGCTTTCGTCGGTTTCCTCTTCACCGTAGATGCACACCACTTTGGCGGCTGGCAGCTTGGCCATTTCCGGGCCGGTGGCGGCTTCCTTGCCGGAGTTGCCAAGCCAGCCTTCGACTTCGATTTCAAAGCTGCCGGTACGGGCGAAGGCCAGCAGGATGATCGCATCAACGCGATTCTGCTCCGACTCGGCCAGACGGTTGTAGATCGCCGGCAGAACATCCGCGCCGAACGAGTAGCCGGTCAGGATGAAACGCTTGGTGCCCCATTTCTGCCGGTAGTGTTGCATCAGTTCAGCCAGGTCCAGCGCGCTTTGCTCCGGGCTCTTGTGCTGCCAGTAGTAGCGCAGGGTGTCGATGCCGACCACCGGGTAGCCGATCTTGGCCATCTCGCCCGCCACGTCGCGGTCGAGGTCGCGCCAGCCGCCGTCACCGGACAGGAACAGGGTCACGGTGTCCCTGGCCTGGCCCGCCGGCACTTCGACCACCGGGATCTGCAGGCCGCCAGCGGCTTTGTCGCCACCAACGAGGATCTTGCGCAGTTCGTTGTTCAACACTTGCGGCAGGTTGATGTCGTAGTCGCTGATGCTGGTTTCGGCATTGACCTGGTCGCGCACAAAACCGGCGCTGGTGTCGTCCGGGTTGTCGTTCCAGGCTGCCAGCCAGTGGCCGTGGGCGGCGCTTTTCGGCAACAGGTGAGTGCAGCCCCCCTTTTCCAGGGCCAGGTCGACCGAGACGGCGTAAGCCTTGTCATCCTTTTGCTCGGACAACCAGCGCCAGGCCAGCACGGCGCCCGGGCCGATGCCGCCGACCAGGGTCGCCGGGCCTTTGAGTTCTCGCAGACCTGATTGCAGGGCACGGCTTTGCAGCAGGCAGTCCTTGGGCAGGATCACCTGGACAATCTGCGCCGAGCCACTGCGGCTCAGGGTCATCAATTGCTTGTCGCTGAGTTTCTGGTCTTCGTTGACTGCCACCAGCACCTGGGCGCGTGGCGTGGTGCCGGGGATGACACGGGTCATCGCCGCACCATCGGCCGGGGTCAGCCATTCGAGGGTCGGTTCCGGTGCCGGGCGTTTCAGGTACCAGTAACCGCCACCGAGAATCAGGGCCACTATCACCAGTGTGCCCAATACATACCGCAAGGAGCGTTGAATCATCAGCGTTTCACCAATCCGGTCAAGCCGCCCGCGATCAGGGCAGCAGTGTCGGCCAGCGCAACCAGCGGATCGAGTCCGGCGGGCACGGCCATATAACGGGGTTCCCAATCAGGCTGGAACTTGTCTTTGAAGCGGCGCAAGCCCTGGAAGTTGTATAGCTGCTCACCACGGCGGAATACCATCGAGCCCAGGCGCTGGGTCAATGGCGCGCCGCGACGGGGTTGTAACCCCGACAACGGCACCATGCCCAGGCTGAAACGCGCGTACCCATGATTTTTATAATGTTGAATCAGGCCGACCATCATGAACTCCATGGTCAGCTTCGGGGCATCCGGGTGCGCGCGCATCAGGTCGAGGCTGGCCAGGTCATGACCGTAGGTCTCGAGCAAGTTGGCGAACGCCACCGGGCGCCCTTCGAAACGAATCACTGCGATGCGGAAATACTTGAGGTAGTCATCGCTGAAGCGGCCCAGCGAAAAACCTTTCTCCCGGACATTCTTGCCGGTCAGCCAGGCATCGGAGATCACCTTGAGCTCATCCATCGGTGCGTGACCCGGCTCAAAGATTTCCAGCGACAGGCCGTCACGGGTGCCACGGTTCCAGGTGTAGCGCAGGTCCTTCATCTCTTTGCCCTTGGCTTCGAGATCAAAACGCTTCAGGTCGACCCTGGCTTCTTCGCCGAGCTTGATCGCCGTCAGACCGATGTCCATGTAGTACGGCAGGTTCTCTGCGCGCACTTGATAAAACACGGGGCGGGCGTGGTGGATATCGCACAGGTCGCGGAACTGCCAGATCATTTCCGCCCGTTGCTGGCCCGGGCCGATCGGGTCATACAGCGCCACCAGGCTGCGGCCGCGACGGGCGTACATCAGGAATGCTTCGTCATTGGGGTGAAACAGCAGCGCCTTGTCACCGGTCAGGGCCAGGCCGCCATCCGGTTGGGCCGATGCCATGAGGATCTTGCTGGCGCGTTCCAGTTCGTCGGGCGTCGGCAGGTGAATGACCGGGCGCGCGGTGCGCAGCAGCCAGGTCAGCGACACTACTACCAGCAGCACCGCGGCACCGAGCAGTGAACGCAGGCCGCGAGGGGCGTCGGCATCGAGGGTGAACTGCCACCAGAGTTGGTGGCTGTAGGGAACGTCCTGATAGGCGAACAGCAGCAGCCAGATCGACGCGCCGAGCACGCACAGGCTGGCGACCAGGTACAGCGGCGAGAACGGCACTTCAGTCAGGCGGCTGGGGCGATAGAACGAGCGGCGGAATACCCCGAGCAGGCTCGCCGTCAATACCATCAGGCTGGCTTCTTCCCAGTCAAAACCCTTGAGCAGCGAGAGCAGGGCGCCGACCAGCAACAGAATGGTGGTCAGCATCCACGCGGCCGACAGCCGGCGACGCAGTCCCTGGGCCAGCAACAGGCACAGAACGCCGACCAGGCTGGCGCCAAAGTGCGAAGCATCGACCAGTCGATGGGGGATCAGAAAACCGATGTGTTCCAGGCGGGTATCGATTTCCGGGGTGGCGCCGGAGAACAGCAGGACAACGCCGGACAGGAATACCAGCACCGCCAGTATCGGAGCCGCCAGACCTGAGGCCGCGCGCAATGTCTGGCGTGTCTGGAACAGGCGCTGACCTTCGTTGATCAGCAGCAGCAGGCAGGCCACCAGCAACGGCAGGACCACGTAGATCAAGCGATAGAGCAGCAGGGCGGCCGCCAGAGGCGCGGCGCCAAGGGTGTCGGAAAACGCGGCCAGCAAAATTGCCTCGAACACCCCGACTCCGCCCGGCACATGGCTGAGCACGCCGGCGGCCAGAGCCAGCAGGTATACCAATAGGAACGCGCCGAAGGGCGGAGTTTCCGGCAGCAGCAGATAGAGCACGGTTGCGGCGGCGGCTACGTCCAGGGCGGTGATGATCAATTGCAGGAACGTCAGTCGAAGCCCGGGCAGGCGCAAGGTGCGGCGTCCGACCTTGACCAGCAGGTTGTCCGGGTAAGGCTGTTCCGGCAGTCGACGACGGTAGATACCTAAGGCCAGCACCGAAAACAACACGAGCACGGCAGTCGCCACCACGCCCAGCAAGGTCTCGGAGAGCCCCAGTGCGGTGGACGCGGCAGACAGGTCGCTGAGCGTCGCCAGGGCGGCCAGCGGTGGCAGGGCGCAACCTAGCGAGAGGCTGGCGAACAGCGTCATGCGCGCGACTTCAGCCGCTCCCAGGCCATGACGGGCATAGAGGCGATAGCGGACCGAGCCGCCCGACAACATTGAAAGGCCGATGGCATTGCCGATGGCAAAGGCCGTGAAACCGCCCAGTGCCAGCGTGCGCGGTGTCAGGCTCACTCCGGCATAGCGGCTGGCCGACCATTCGTAGCCGAGCAGAATGATGAAGCCCACCACGGTTGCGCCCAGCGCGCCCATCAAGGCAGGTTTCGGAACTTCGAGGATCGAGTCGTGCAGCGCGTAAAGGTCGAGCTCGCTCAACAGGTGGCGACAGGCAATCAGCGCGATCGCGAACAACAGCAGGGTGACCGCCAGGCCAATGGGTTGACGGTATTTGCTCAATCGATCAAGCAGACGCAGGCGCTCAGCCTTGATCGGTTGTGTCGCTGTGACAGTGTCTTGTGAATCAGACGAGTTGGCGCGCATCAATCACCTCTTGGATTGTGCGCGACAGGATGGGGGTATCCAGCCAAGTTACCAATCCCTGCAGAAAAAAATAATCACAAATATTAACGCCTATCACCCGGCAACAGGGACGGCGCGTTATCAGTCGTGAAGGCTTCAGCCTGCGATAGAGCATAGTCTGAACCCGGTGCATGGGAGATCCCAAAACGGCTTGCTACACAGTGACAGATCATTGTTGCGAAAGGACTTTTTCAACAGATACAAAAAAGGCCACTCTTTCGAGTAGCCTTTTTTGATGTTTGGTTGCGGGAGCCGGATTTGAACCGACGACCTTCGGGTTATGAGCCCGACGAGCTACCAGACTGCTCCATCCCGCGTCTGTGTGGCGGCATTCTATAGAGTAATGCCGGGGTGTCAACCGTTAATCCTGAAGCAGGTCAAATAAACGTTGAATCGCGGCAAACGGTCGCAGTGATGGTCTAAGTTTCGGAATCAGAACGATTTCCGCTTTCGGCGTCGCTGAGTGTCCAGGCCGTGTTCCGGCGTTCGGCGCTACAAAACGACCGCCCACAAAAAAGGCCACTCTTTCGAGTAGCCTTTTTTGATGTTTGGTTGCGGGAGCCGGATTTGAACCGACGACCTTCGGGTTATGAGCCCGACGAGCTACCAGACTGCTCCATCCCGCGTCTGTGTGGCTGCATTCTATAGAGATACGCCGGGGTGTCAACCGTCAATTCCGATAAAACCTGTTTTGCTTCAATCGGTTAGCTTGCGGAGGGGCGGGTTGGTCAGTCTGTGAGGCAGGCGGGGCAAGGCCTGCGGCTCTATCGCGAATGTTTTTTCGATTGAAGAAATAAATTTACCAATGACATTTCCCACGAGTCGAAAAGAACATTCAGACTACTGGTGCTATATACAGGTGCCGGTGAGATACTGGATGTCCGTCACACCAATACGCCTTTTCCTTGCCATGAACACTGCTTTGCTATGACTCAGCGAAAGATCATCCACGTCGATTGTGACTGTTTCTACGCCGCCATTGAGATGCGCGACGACCCGCGCCTGGCCGGTAAGCCGTTGGCGGTGGGCGGGTCGGCGGATCGGCGCGGGGTGATTGCCACATGTAATTATGAGGCGCGAGCGTACGGGGTGCGTTCGGCGATGTCCTCCGGGCATGCCTTGAAACTGTGTCCGGACCTGACCATCGTCAAGCCACGCATGGATGCTTATAGAGAGGCGTCCAGGGAAATTCACACGATCTTTCGCGACTACACCGAGATCATTGAACCGCTCTCGCTCGACGAGGCGTACCTCGATGTGTCGGACAGCGCGCATTTCGGCGGCAGTGCAACGCGAATCGCCCAGGACATCCGGCGCCGGGTCTCCAACCAATTGCATATCACCGTGTCGGCGGGAGTGGCGCCAAACAAGTTTCTGGCCAAGATCGCCAGTGACTGGAAAAAGCCCAACGGCCTGTTTGTCATCACACCGGACCAGGTCGAGGACTTTGTCAGTGGCTTGCCGGTGAGCAAATTGCACGGGGTCGGCAAAGTCACCGCCGACAAGCTCGGCAAACTGGGTATCACCGATTGCCTGCAATTGCGCGAGTGGGACAAGTTGGCGTTGGTGCGAGAGTTCGGCAGCTTTGGCGAGCGACTCTGGAGCCTGGCCCGTGGGATTGATGATCGTGTGGTGCACAACGACAGTCGTCGTCAGTCGATCAGTGTCGAAAATACCTACGACGTGGATCTACCGGACCTGGCGAGTTGCCTGGATAAATTGCCCGAGTTGCTGGAAACCCTGGCCGGTCGCATGGCGCGAATCGACAGCAGTTATCGGCCTGGCAAGCCATTCGTCAAAGTGAAATTCCATGATTTTACCCAGACCACACTGGAGCAGGCCGGGGCAGGGCGGGATCTGGGGAGTTATCAGTTGATGTTGACCCAGGCCTTCAATCGCGGCGGTAAACCGGTTCGGTTGTTGGGCGTCGGCGTGCGGCTGGAGGACTTGCGGGGCGGGTTCGAACAGATGGAGTTGTTTGAGCGGTAGTGGAGGATTGAGGTTAGGCGGTGAATGTCTGGCCGCCTTCGCAAGCCCGCTCCCACATGGAATTTCCGTTGTTCACAAATCCAATGTGGGAGCGGGCTTGCTCGCGAAACTTTTTGGCTTTAATTGAGCCCCGGATTCGCCACCAGTCGCTCGCCATTGCGGGCCAGCGACTTCAGAAACTCGGTCTGCAATTCAGGATCATTGCGCGTCAGTTCGATCAGGCTCTGTTCCAGCTCGCTGGCTTCTTCTTCAAGACCCAGCTCCGACAGGCGTTTGACCCGGTGGACCCACTGATTGACTTCGTCACCTTCGAGGTCGTCATAAATCAACCCATGGGCTTCATAGAGCTTGCTGCGCAAATTGCTGCTGATGGTCAGGGTGGAATCGTTGTGCACGCTCCCCTGGGCATCCTCAACACGGATCAGCAATCGGCTCAGATGATTGATGTCATGTTCGGCGAACGGGCTGTCCAACAGATTCAGGCGTAACACGCCGTTTTTGTCGGTGCTCAGTTCGAAGGTTTCCTTGCCGGCCTTGACCTCAACCGGGCGCTCGCTCCAGGGCAGGCTTGAGTACTCCGTGCGTTTGTCGCGCTGGACTTCACCAATACTGGCCAGGTTTTGCTGCGCGCGGCCGTGGGACTGCACGTTCATGAACGGGTTGAGCCCGGCGAAACCGTAGCTCAGCCAGTCCTTGGTCACGCTGTCCGGCAGATTGCCGAGGGTGAACACGTTGACCACGTTGGCACCGATACCCGCCACCACGGCCACCGCGCCCAGCGGGATTTCGTAAATCTCCCGCCAGGGTTGGTACGGCGTATAGCGGTCGTAGTGACGCGTGACTTCGTATTCGGTGACTTCGAAAGTCTTCTGCTCGTGGATTTTCACCCGCCTTTGCGGCAGCTCAAGCACCTTGGGCTCACCGACATCGATTTGCAGGCTGTGATCGAGCAATTTACGCTCGATCCGTTCCTCTTGCTCGCTGCGTTGTGACATGTGGTTGGCACAGCCGCTGACCAGCAGGGTGCCGCACAGGGCGGCACCACCGAGGCCTAAGGTGTTTCGCTTGAACATGACGCCTCTATATCTGGTATCAGCGGCGGATGCGGGCCTGAAGGAACGACAGCACGTCGGCGACCGGTAGCGCTTGTGCGTCGGCCTCGGTACGGCTCTTGTATTCCAGGTTGCCTTCGGCCAGGCCGCGATCGCTGACCACGATCCGGTGTGGAATGCCGATCAGCTCCATGTCCGCGAACTTGATGCCCGGGCTGGTTTTCTTGTCGCGGTCATCGAGCAGCACTTCGAAGCCGGCAGCGGTGAGTTCCGCGTACAGCTTGTCGGTGGCTTCACGAACCTGTTCGGTTTCGTAGCGCAGCGGCACCAGGGCAATCTGGAAAGGCGCGAGGGTGTCGCTCCAGATGATTCCGTTTTCGTCGTTGTTCTGCTCGATGGCAGCCGCCACCACGCGAGACACACCGATGCCGTAGCAGCCCATTTCCAGGGTGACCGGCTTGCCGTTCTCGCCCAGCACTTCGCACTTCATCGCTTTGCTGTACTTGTTGCCCAGCTGGAAAATATGCCCGACTTCGATGCCGCGCTTGATTTCCAGGGTGCCTTTGCCGTCCGGGCTCGGGTCGCCGGCCACGACGTTGCGCAGGTCGGCAACGGTCGGAACAGGCAGGTCGCGCTCCCAGTTCACGCCGAAGTAGTGTTTGTCGTCGATGTTGGCACCGATGCCGAAGTCGCTCATCAATTCGACCGAACGGTCGATGATGATCGGCAGCGGCAGGTTCAACGGGCCGAGGGAGCCCGCGCCGGCGCCAATGGCGTCGCGCAGTTCACTTTCCGAGGCCATGACCAGGGGGCTGGCAACACCTGGCTGGTTGGCGGCCTTGATTTCGTTCAACTCATGGTCGCCACGGATGATCAGGGCAATCAGCTTGCCTTTCTCTTCTGCGTGCACCACGAGGGTCTTGATGGTTTTCTCGATCGGCAGGTTGAAGCCTTCGACCAGTTGCGCAATGGTCTTGGCATTCGGAGTATCGACCAGACGCAGCTCTTCGGTCGGAGCGGCACGCGATGTTTCGCGCGGCACGGCTTCGGCTTTTTCGATGTTGGCGGCGTAGTCGGAGCCGTTGCTGAAAACGATATCGTCTTCGCCGGACTCGGCCAGCACGTGGAACTCGTGGGAACCGGCGCCGCCGATGGAGCCGTTGTCGGCTTCAACAGGACGGAACCTCAGGCCCAGACGGGTGAACACGTTGCAGTAGGCCTGGTGCATGCGGTCGTAGGTGACTTGCAGCGAAGGCTGGTCTGCGTGGAACGAGTAGGCGTCCTTCATGATGAATTCGCGGCCGCGCATCAAGCCGAAGCGTGGGCGGATTTCATCACGGAATTTAGTCTGGATCTGGTACAGGTTGATCGGCAGCTGCTTGTAGCTGCTCAGTTCATTGCGCATCAGATCGGTGATGACTTCTTCGTGGGTCGGGCCGGCGCAGAAGTCGCGGCCATGGCGATCCTTGAAGCGCAGCAATTCAGGGCCGTACTCTTCCCAGCGCCCGGATTCCTGCCACAGCTCAGCCGGTTGCGTGCTCGGCATCAACACTTCGAGAGAGCCGGCGGCGTTCATTTCTTCACGAACGACGGCTTCGACCTTGCGCATTACCCGCAAGCCCATCGGCAGCCAGGTGTACAGGCCCGAGGCGAGTTTGCGGATCATGCCGGCGCGCAGCATCAGCTGGTGGCTGATCACGACCGCGTCGGAAGGCGTTTCTTTTTGTGTGGCGAGCAAAAATTGACTGGTGCGCATGGTTGGCCGTTATCGATTGCTGATGACGAGAAATGACGGAGCATTGTACGGGCGAGATCCGCTGGCGTACAGGCATGCGGTCGGTGGTGTGGCAGGAGGGCGCGATTCACACGGCCCTCCGCGATTTTTCCTGCGTTAAGAGCCTACGATTCTTCGGCGACCGGGGTCTGCACCGGTTCCGGTGTAGGTGTCGGACCTTCGCGGCGGTTCTCCTGGAACCAGTGCAAGGCGATCAACAGCAGTGTCGGAACGCCCAGCAGGGCTGTAATCAGGAAGAAGTTGTGGTAACCGAATTTTTCCACCATGACCCCGGAGTAGCCGCCGATCAGGCGTGGCAGCAGCAGCATGATCGAGCTGAGCAGGGCGTATTGGGTGGCGGAGAACTTGAGGTTGGTCAGGCTCGACAGGTAGGCGACGAAGGCCGAAGTCGCCAGACCTGAACTGAAGTTGTCCAGGGAGATGGTCAGCACCAGCATGTTCAGGTTGGGGCCCATGTCGGCGAGCAGCAGGAACAGGATGTTGGTCGCAGCGGATGCCGCGCCGCCGATGAACAGGATCGGCAGGATGCCGAAACGCACGATCAGCAGGCCACCCATGCCGGCCCCCACCAGAGTCATGATCAGGCCGAAAATCTTGCTGACGCTGGCGATCTGGTCTTTGGTGAAGCCCTGGTCGATGTAGAACACGTTGGCCATCACACCCATGACCGTATCGGACATCCGGTAGGTGGCGATAAGGCCGAGCAGCAGCAGCGCTTGCCAGCGGTATCGCAGGATGAAGTCGTTGACCGGTGTCAGCACTGGCGCCAGGCCGCGACGACCCATGGCCGAGAGGCACAGGGCGGTGAGGGTGGTGTAGAGAATCGCGCGAAGGAAGGCGCGGTCCTCCAGCAACAGGTCAAGCAGGCTTACGCCCTGGAACAGTACGCTGGCGAAGTCGGTGTTATAGAACTGGGTGAACATGGCCGGCACGGACACCAGCAATATGATCAGCACGAACACCGATGCCAGTTGATGCACGAAGCTGTAGCGTCCGGCCTGCAGTTGCGTGCGCAACGGCACGGGTGGTTCGCGCATGAACAGGGACGTCAGCAGTGCGGGGACCATCAGCACTCCGAACAAGATGTAAGTGCCGGCCCAGGCCGAATGCTTGTAGTTGAAGCCGGTAGAGCCAAAGCCTTCGGCGAAGTACAGCGCGCCTGCAGTAGCCAGCAACGCAGCGACCCGGTAACCGGACATGTAGCTGGCGGCCAGTGCGGCCTGACGGTTGTCTTCGGCGATTTCCAGGCGATAGGCGTCTACCGCAATATCTTGCGTCGCCGAGGCGAAAGCGACGACCACGGCGATGGCGATCAGCCAGGACAAATGCTTTTGCGGGTCGCAGAAGCCCATCCCGATCAGGCCGAGGATGACCAGTGCCTGAGACAATACGAGCCAGGATCGTCGTCGACCGAGTTTGCCGAGCAATGGCAGTCGCCATTGGTCGAGCAACGGTGACCAGACCCATTTGAAGGCATACGCCAGGCCGATCAGGCTTGCATAGCCAATGGTTTCACGAGCGACGCCAGCTTCACGCAGCCAGACCGAAAGCGTCGAAAATACCAGCATGTAGGGCAGGCCGGCGGCGAAACCGAGCAGCAACAGCACGAGTGTCGAAGGGCTGGCATAAGCGGCGAGCGCGGCGCGCCAGGTTTTACGGGGCATGGGCTGGAGTCTGCCTCAAGAAATACGGAAACAAAGCGCGCACTCTAACCGCTGTGCTCTACCGGGCGCCAGCCATGGCGCTGAATATCAACACGATTATTCAGGATGCTGATGCCCTCCATGCGTAATCGTGCGCGCTGCTCATCACCCGAAGGGCTGCCCGCCGGCAGGCTGATACGCCCGTTTGCTCCCAGAACACGGTGCCAGGGTAACTTGCTGTCGCCCGGCAATTGGCTGAGCGTGCGGCCGACCCAGCGCGCGGCGCGACCCAGTCCTGCAAGCTCGGCCAGTTGGCCGTAGCTGACGACTTTGCCCTCGGGTATTTGTGCAAGTGTCAAATACAGCGCCGTGCGTCGGATTTGCGTTGCACTCTGGGGTTCATCGGTTGGATCGGTCACGTCCGTCAGTCCTGAAGAGGTTTGCTTTACCGTCTTTAGAGTAATTCCTGCGCAGGCAGTTGAGAAATGAACTCAAGAGAAATAGTTGGGTCAGTCCTTGTCAGGGCCTTGTTCCTACGGATAATGCCGACTTTTTTCGCAAGCCTGAGCCCGTATTTTGCTTATGTTGTCCAGATCCCTGCTGTGTCTCGCCGTCCTTGGTGCTTCCACTCCCTTGCTAGCCGATACCGTGTGGTTGAACAACGGTGACAAGCTGAGTGGCAAGATCACGCTGTTCGATGGCGGCAAGCTGTTGATCCAGACCGAGTACGCCGGTGCGGTGACGATCGACTGGAAACAGGTCAAGACCCTGGATAGCGATCAGGAGCTGCTGGTCAAGCAGGATGCCTACAGTGGCGAGAAAGCCAAGTCGCTGAAGGCGGCGGACGCTGGCAAGGTCACGCTGGCCAATGGCGAAGCACCGAAGACGGTCGAGCTGGCAAGCATTCAGCAGATTCTCAAGCCAAAACCGGTGGTCGAGGATCTGGTGTGGAAAGGCAACGTCGATATCGCACTGGATTATCAGCGGGCGGAAAACGACACCGATGACTACGACATCGATTTCAAGACCAGTGCGCGTCATGGTCGCTGGCGGCACACCGCTGAAGGTGAATACAACCGTGAATTCCAGGACGACGTGGTGACCACGGACAACTGGCGGGCCGAGTACTCCATCGACCGATTCCTGACCGATCAATGGTTCTGGCAGGGGCGCCTGGTCTACAAGCGCGACAAGGTCGAAGACCTTTCCCGGCAGCGCACCGTCGGTACCGGTCCCGGCTATCAGTTCTGGGATGACGAACTCGGGGCGTTCTCCCTGGGCTCGCTGGTCAACCGCACGGACTATGAATTTTCCGATGGCAGCAAGGACAATTTCTATGCCCTGGCCATGAAGTGGGATTACAACCGCTACCTGATCGGCAAGCGTGTCGAGTTCTTCACCAATGGTGAGGTCGCCAAGCCGCTGTCGGGTGTGGCCGACTACGCACTCGATGCCGAGATGGGATTGCGCTACAAGGTGACTGACTGGGCTTCGCTGAACCTGAAGGCGGAGCGGGACATCATCAGTGGCACCGACGATGCGGATCTGGACACGACACGCTACACCGCAGGGTTTGGCGTGGCCTGGTAAGAACATCAAAAGATCGCCGCCTTCGGCAGCTCCTGCAAGGTAAACGCGAGAACTGTCGAAGGCGGCGATCTTTTTTGTGTGGACAAAACACCCGTCCACAAAAAAGCCCCGCTGTTGAGGGCGGGGCTTTTTACTAAAGCAAGTACAAGTTAGATAACTTGAACTTCTTCAGCTTGCATGCCTTTCTGACCGCGGGTAGCGATGAAAGAAACCTGTTGGCCTTCTTTCAGGCTTTTGAAGCCGTCGGACTGGATAGCTTTGAAGTGAACGAACAGGTCGTCACCGGATTGTGGAGTGATGAAGCCGAAGCCTTTTTCATCGTTGAACCACTTAACGGTACCGGTTTGGCGATTAGACATGGTGTAACTCCTTGAACAAAGATAACTGCGACTCAGGAAGAACCCTGGCCGAGACTGAGTGCAAAGAGCAGGAAAAATTCTTGTAGATGGTTGGATCGAAATTCAACATATCGTGTAGAGATTCTCAGTGACACAAGCAGCACAGTGACGCCACCTTAACCCTTTTTCCGGGACGTGCCAATGCTTCTTGCGCAGGTTTCTCTGTTTTAGGGATCGGCGGTGTGCCGGTTCGTCGCCAGCGCAGGTAATTCCTGCCTGTTCGGCGAGAATTGCACCGCGGACTTTGAACCCGGCGGCGCGCCCGGTAAGATGCCGGACAGAATTTTTCGACCTCGCTATTCAGGACACCCGCCATGAGCATCAAATCGGACAAGTGGATTCGCCGCATGGCGCAGGAACACGGCATGATCGAACCTTTCGTCGAGCGTCAGATGCGCGGCAGCGACGATAGCCGTGTCATCTCCTACGGCGTGTCGAGCTACGGCTACGATGTGCGTTGCACTAATCATTTCAAAGTGTTCACCAACATCAATTCGGCCATCGTCGACCCGAAAAACTTCGATGCCGGCAGCTTCGTCGACATCCACAGCGACGTGTGCATCATTCCACCGAACTCCTTCGCCCTGGCCAGCACCGTCGAATACTTCCGCATTCCACGCAATGTATTGACCATTTGCCTGGGTAAAAGCACCTACGCGCGCTGCGGCATCATCGTCAACGTCACGCCGCTCGAGCCTGAGTGGGAAGGTCACGTGACCCTGGAGTTCTCCAACACCACCAATCTGCCGGCGAAAATCTACGCCAACGAAGGCGTGGCGCAGATGCTGTTCCTTGAGTCTGACGAAGAATGTGAAGTGTCTTACAAGGACCGTGGCGGCAAGTATCAGGGCCAGCGTGGCGTGACCCTGCCTCGTACCTGAGTCAACCGTCTGACAAATGCCGGGAATTCCTGAGCGGGCGTACACTCTATGGGGTGTACTGTTCCGATCCGCGCAAGGCGGGTCGGGCCATCGCTCAGGAGTGCCGAATGAAGATCGATCCGCGAATCAGTGCCGAACTGGCAAGGCTTGAACCCAATCAGGTTGGCGTTCTGGCCTGGTCCTTGTTGGCACATCCGCCTGTCAGCATGTCAGGAGGCATCCCCGGTCAGCCTGATCCCGATACCCCGAACGAAGAGCCGATGGAGCCTGGTGAACCCACTTTGCCGGATGAGCCACCGCCTGCGCCTGTTGTCTGACAGACCAGACGCGAAATATCAAAAAAGTGGGGGCGAGCCTGCTCGCGATGGCGGTGGGTCAGTCAACATCAAAGCTGGCTGTACCGGCGCCATCGCGAGCAAGCTCGCTCCTACAGGTTTTCTGGAACCATTACTTCAGGTTGCCACTCAGGAACTGTTTCAACCGATCGCTTTTCGGATTGCCCAGCACGTCTTCCGGCGCGCCCTCTTCCTCCACCAGGCCCTGGTGCAGAAACAGCACCTGGCTCGACACTTTGCGGGCAAAACTCATTTCGTGGGTCACCATGATCATGGTCCGGCCTTCTTCGGCCAGGCCCTGGATCACCTTGAGTACTTCACCCACCAGTTCCGGGTCCAGGGCCGAAGTCGGTTCGTCGAACAGCATGACTTCCGGCTCCATGGCCAGTGCGCGGGCAATCGCTACCCGTTGTTGCTGACCGCCGGACAGGAAGGCCGGGTATTGGTCCGCCACACGGGCGGCCAGCCCCACCTTGTCGAGGTAGCGCCGGGCGCGGTCCTCGGCTTCTTTCCTGTCGCAGCCCAGCACCCTGCGCGGAGCCATGGTGATGTTTTCCAGCACCGTCATGTGGCTCCACAGGTTGAAGTGCTGGAACACCATGGCCAGGCGGGTGCGAATCCGCTGTAGTTCATTGGCGTCGGCCACGTGCATGCCGTGACGATCCTTGATCATTCGGATGTTCTGCCCGTCGAGGCTCATGGCGCCGTCGTTGGGTTGCTCCAGGAAGTTGATGCAACGCAGAAAGGTACTTTTACCCGAGCCGCTGGCGCCGATCAGGCTGATGACGTCGCCGGTCCTGGCCTTGAGCGAAACACCTTTGAGGACTTCATGGTCGCCATAGCTTTTATGCAGGCCTTCGATGGTCAATTTGTACATGGGGCGTGCATCCTCAAGGCGAAAGTAGATAGCCGCTGCGATAGGCTTCGGTGCCCGCGACGTGGGCAATCACCATGCCGGCAGTGGCCATGCGGCGCAGCGAACGGGCGTACATCAACCCGGCGGCGGAGCAATGAACGGGGGTGACGCGATCGTTGATCGGATCAATTATCTCGGCGATCAGTTGCCCGGCTTCCAGGTACTGGCCCGGCAACGCGGTGAACACCAGTAGCCCGCCGACGGGCGTGGCCACCGGTTCTACACCGGCCAGCGGTGTCGCCGGATAGGGCAGGTCGGGCAGGGGCGCGGGTTCGCCAGCGATCGCACCGAAATGGATCAGGTAATCGATCAGTGCCTGGCAATCGAGGCTGGCCAGCGAGTGGTTGACGTCGCCCTGTCCGCGCAGTTCGACGGTCACCGAAAAACTCCCCGGCGGAATGTCGAAGTGCTCGCCGAAGCGCTCCTTCAACTGCCACCAGAGCAGGGTGAAGCATTCGTCGAACGATTGGCCACCGGAATCGGTTGCCAGCAGGCTGGCCTCGGCGCCGATGTAGCGGCCCAGCGGTTCGACCTGCGGCCAGGCTTCAGGTGTTGTGTAGAGGTGTGTAACCGCTTCGAAATCGCAATGCAGGTCGAGCACCATGTCGGCGTCGCAGGCCAGCCGTTGCAAGGTCAGGCGCAGGGATTGCAATTGGGTGTCGGCGGTCTGCCGGGCCAGCGCATCGCGCAGGCTGCTGCGGACCAATTGCTGGTTGTGCTGCGGATCGTCACCGAGCTTGCCCTCGATCGCGTTGCCGACTTCTTCACTGAGATCGACGAACCAGCGGTTGAAGTTCTGGCCGCTTTCCAGCTCGTAGCGGCCCAGCGGCACATCCATCAGTACCTGTTCCAGGCCTACCGGGTTGGCGATGGGCACCAGCACGATTTCGCTGCGCAGGCGACCGGCGGCTTCCAGCCCCGCCAGGCGTTGCTTGAGGTGCCAGGCCACCAGCATGCCGGGCATTTCGTCGGCGTGCAGGGAGGCCTGGATGTAGATCTTGCCGTTGGCCGGTTGTGGGCCGAAGTGAAAACTGTGGATCTGTCGTGCGGTCCCCGGCAGCGGGGCCAGCAGGTCATGTTTCTGGTGGCGCATCTGTTGTTCCTGAAGCAGGTTGAGACCTAGTGGGTCGGCCCGAGGAAGGCCAGCCATCGACGTTCGGCAAGGCGGAACAGGCCGACCAGCGCAAAAGTGACGGTCAGGTAGATCAGTGCGGCAATGCCGAACGACTGGAAGGTCAGGAAGGTCGCCGAGTTGGCGTCCCGCGCGACTTTCAGGATGTCCGGAATGGTCGCGGTGAAGGCCACGGTGGTCGAGTGCAGCATCAGAATCACTTCGTTGCTGTAGTACGGCAACGAGCGGCGCAAGGCCGATGGCATGATCACGTAGGCATACAGCTTCCAGCCGGTCAGACCGTAAGCCTTGGCCGCTTCGACTTCACCGTGGTTCATGCTGCGAATCGCCCCGGCGAAGATCTCCGTCGTGTAGGCGCAGGTGTTCAGGGCGAAGGCCAGGATCGTGCAGTTCATTGCATCGCGAAAGAATGCGTCCAGTAATGGCTGGGCCCGAATGGCGGCCAGGCTGTAGATCCCCGTGTAACAGATCAATAACTGGATATACAGCGGCGTGCCACGGAACAGGTAGGTATAGAACTGCACCGGCCAACGGATGTAGAAGTGCGGCGATACACGGGCGATGGATAGCGGGATCGACACGATAAAACCGAAGAAGATCGAAGCGCTGAGCAGCCACATGGTCATGGCCAGGCCGGTGATGTTGTTGCCGTCGCTATAGAGGAAGGGTTTCCAGTATTCCTGCAGGAGTTCGATCATCGTACGGCCTCCCGGGTACCGGCGGAGTAACGACGTTCGAGCCAGCGCAGGATGACGTTGGATGCGCTGGTGATCACCAGGTAGATCAGCGCGGCAAGTACCAGGAAATAAAACAGCTGATAGCTGCTTTTACCGGCGTCCTGGGCAGCCTTGACCAGATCGGCCAGGCCGATGATCGACACCAGCGCGGTGGCCTTGAGCATCACCATCCAGTTGTTGCCGATACCCGGCAGGGCATAACGCATCATCTGTGGGAACACCACGATCCAGAAGCGCTGGCCGCGCTTGAGGCCGTAGGCGGTGGCCGCTTCGACCTGACCCCGTGGGACTGCGAGAATCGCGCCACGGAAGGTTTCGGTGAAATACGCACCGTAGATGAAGCCCAGGGTAATGACCCCGGCACTGAACGGGTTGATCTCGATGTATTCCCATTCCATGAAATCGGTAAACGATGTCAGCCAGGTTTGCAGGCTATAGAAAATCAGCAGCATCAGGACCAGGTCCGGAACGCCGCGAATGAGGGTGGTGTAGAGCTGGGCAGGCATGCGCATCAGTTTGGCTTTTGACAACTTGGCACTGGCGCCGAGCAGCCCGAGCAACACGGCCAGCAACAGCGACAACGCCGACAACTTGATCGTCATCCAGGTGCCTTGCATCAGCAGCGGACCGAAGCCCTTGAGGCTGAAGGCAGAGAGCCCAAGATTTTCCAGTAGGTTTTCGAACATAAATCAGCAACCTGATCGGATGAAAAAAGCGCCCATCGCGAGATGGGCGCCGGGCATTATTTGCCGCTGTACAGATTCAGATCGCCAAAGTGTTTCTTCTGAATGGTGGCGTAGGTGCCATCATCGTGTAACGCTTTGATACCTTTATCCAAAAGTGCTTTCAGCTCGGTGTTACCTTTCTTAATACCGACCGCTGTTTTGGCCGGCAGCAGTTCATTGTCGACCGGCTTGCTGACTTCGTAGTCGGCACCCTGTGGCGACTTCAGGAAACCCAGTTCGGCTTGCAGCATGTCCTGGATCCCTGCATCGAGACGACCGGAAGTCAAGTCAGCGTAGACCTGATCCTGGTTGGCGTAGGCCTGGGTTTTTACGCCGGCCTTGTCCAGAATGGCTTTGGCATAGGCTTCCTGAATGGTGCCTTGTTCGTAGCCGACGGTTTTGCCCTTGAGGGACGCGACGTCTGCGGTCACGCCGGAACCTTTCTTGGACACGTAAGCGGTTGGGCCGGAAAACAGCTCGCTGGAGAAGTCGATGACTTTTTCACGGGCCGGGGTCACGGTCATCGACGAGATCACACCGTCGAATTTATTGGCTTTGAGGCCCGGAATCATGCCATCGAAGTCACTTTCGACCCACTTGCACTTGACCTTCAGCTCGGCGCAGATCGCGTTCCCCAGATCGATGTCGAAGCCTACCAGGCTGCCATCGGCCGCTTTTGACTCGAACGGTGCGTAGGAAGGGTCAACGCCGAAACGCAGTTCTTTGTACTCCTTCGCCATGGCGGAGCCAGCAGCCATGCACAACGCCAGTGCAGAAAGGGTCAGCAATGCTTTTTTCATTATTCAATCCCTAAAAACCAATATGAGCGCTTGTGGCGCAGAATTATTGTTACTGGAAAGCGTAAGACCTATTGAAAGTAGCAATTTCCGAACCAGAGTGCCGAACAAGCGTTTTAAAAGGTGCTTGGAGAATGGTCGGAGACAGATTTATGCACGAAAACGGGCGCAGGGAAATGGCCGCACTCATTCGGCTCAAAAAGAAAAAAATCCGGTATGAGAAGAGGTCTTGGCTGAGCAGATTTTACAGGGTCGTCAAACTATCGGCTTCGTCGACCGACTTGTCCTCGCGCCAGCGCAACATCCGCGGAATGAGGTTGGCGCGAAGCGAGAAGTTCTATCTTTTTTGGGGGCCAATGACAGCCACCTGTGGGAGCGAGCTTGCTCGCGATAGCGGTATGTCAGTCATCCACAATGTTGACTGACAGGGTGCAATCGTCGGAACGCCGCCCGGAGCAAGCTTGCTCCCACAGTGGAGGTTCATTTACCTGGAGTCAGCGTCAACCGTGCCTTGCCATAGGCGTTGTCGAAGTTCTGTGGCTGCATCGGCAGGCTCATGTACTGGCCCTTGAGCCACGGTTCGATGCTGTTGAGGTAGTTCGGGCTGGCCGGGTTGCCGGACTGACCGGTGCCGTTTTGTGCCATCAGCGGTTCGGACTGGCCGAAGTCGACGATAAAGCGCATGGCTGGTGCCAGCGTGGTGTTGAAGTCCTGGCCCCAGGTGAAGGCAGCGGTGTTGAGCGTGGTGTGATCGCCACCGGCCGGCAGCGGACCGCGTACGGTCTGGCCGCTGGTGTTCTTCCATTCATAGCGATGCAGTTTGCCCCACTGCCAGGCTTTGTGATCACCGCCCAACTGGCTGTCGCCTGCGCTGATCGCTGCGGCGAGGCTGCGAGCGAGGATGGCCGGTTTGTCTTCTTTCTGCGCGGTGCGCACGTCATCCCAGAACGGGCTGTCCTCACGCCCCAGCAAGTGATCGGCCTGGGCCGCGTAGGACAACTTGCCGTCGGCGACAAAGGCCTTCCACGCCGGGCTGCTTTCTGGGCCCAGTTCGTCGAGAAAGATCTGCCGGGTGCTTTCCTGCAGGAACAGTTCGTAGATTGTCGCATCGGTGGAGGTCGGGCTGAGTTTGCCGTCGAACGCCATCAAGCGGCTGTAGGCTTCGTGTGCCTTGGCGCGATCGGCCGCGGGCAAGGCGTCGATGGCTTGCTTGAGCGGCTGGGCCATGCCCGGCGCTTCGAACATTTTCTTCAGCTTGGCAGCGAAGGTAGTGGTCTGGTCGTATTGCATGGCGATCAGGCTGCGGCTGTCGTGTTTACCTGCGCCGGCCAGTTCGGCCAGGCGCTCGCCGCGCTCCGGAGCGGCCCAGGAATTGGACAACTGCATGCCGTAGCCATGGGGAATGACTCGCTGGTTGGCGGTGCCGAGCCAGCCTTGGGCCGGGTCCTGGTCGTACGGGTGCAGCATCGGGTCGGCATAACCGTCCCAGTCGTAACGACCTTCCCAGCCCGGCGAGGGCAGCAGGCCTTCGCCTTCGCGGCGGTTCGGGTAACGACCGGTGACTTGCCAGCCGATGTGGCTCGCGTCGGCAAACACCAGGTTCAGCGCAATGGCGCGGATTTCGCGGCTGGCATCCGAGGCTTTCTCGACGCTCTGGGCGCGGGACAGGTCGAAGAACGCATCCAGGGATTTATCATCGGTGAAACTCGGCGTCTGCAAGGCCAGGCCGAAACCATTGGCCAGCGTGGTGCCCTGGGCGCTGTTGAGCAGCGGGCCGTGGCGGGTTTCGTACACGGCTTCGCGAATCGGCCGTTGGCCTTTGACGAAATAGGTTTCGTTGCGCACGATCGCCGGCTGCCATTTCCCGGCGTTTTCGTAGGTGAGCCCGTTGCCCTGGCGTTTGAGCTTCTCCAGGAACAGGTCCTGGTTGTCGCCCATCACGGACGTCATGCTCCACGCCACTTTGCCGTTGAAACCGCCAAGCACCATCGGCAGGCCCGCGATGGTCACGCCGGACGCCTGATACTTCGGCGCGCGAATCTGCACGTAACTGAACAACGAAGGCACGCCCAGCGGGCCGTGACTGTCACTGGCCAGCAGGCTCTTGCCGCTGCGGCTGCGTTGCGGGGCGATGGCCCAGTTGTTCGACGAGGTGGCGCCCAGCAGGTTCAGGTCCGACAGTTGCCCCGTGGCTTTGCTGAGTTCAGCCAGCCCC
Organism: Pseudomonas sp. Pseusp10; assembly: GCF_059492225.1. NCBI lineage: Bacteria > Pseudomonadati > Pseudomonadota > Gammaproteobacteria > Pseudomonadales > Pseudomonadaceae > Pseudomonas > Pseudomonas sp. Pseusp10. The sequence continues at coordinate 1,979,261 of NZ_CP168528.1, forward strand.
GGCACTTGCCCGTTGAGCTTGATGCCTTGCAGTTTTTCGCTTTCGGCGACCGGCAGTTTTTCGTCGGGAGCCGACGGCGTCAGCCATGCCAGTTTGTCGGTGGTGACGGTCTGGGCCAGTACCAGCGAGGAAATTTCTTCCGGCAGGTTGGTCGACTGGCTGAAGTTCAACAGGCAGAAAATCAGCGCCGAATCTTCCGGCTGCCAGTATTCAGGCTGGTAGCCGGTGGCCGCGAGGTCCGCCGGCAGTTTGTCGCGGTAGCGGAACAGGTAGGCGTTGACGCCCCGTGCATAGACTTCGAAGAAACGCTTGAGGCGCGGCGAAGAGGCCTTGTACAACTCGCCGGCACTTTTCTTCAGGTTGACCGCCCGCATGTAGCGGTCGGCATCCAGAAGGTCTGCACCGTGCATCTCGGCCAATCGGCCCTGGGCCAGCAGGCGCAGGGTGACCATCTGCGTGATGCGGTCGCTGGCATGCACGTAACCGAGGGTGAACAGCGCGTCGTGGAAGCTGTTGCTTTCGATCAGCGGCATGCCCATGGCATTGCGGCGCACCGAAACGTTCTGCGCCAGGCCCTTGAGCGGTTGCACGCCGGAGGTCGGCGGGAGGGTGTCCTGGGCGTTGAAGCTCTGACAACCGGTCAGGCTCAAGACGCCGGCCACTGCTGCGGCAACGCCGAACCGGGGTAGAAAATGAGTAAGGGCTGGCGAGGCCATGGCAAAGCTCCTGCGGGGGTAGAGGCGGCGGCGCGCAATAAAGGCGCTACGTTAGTGAGCAGGAGGTGGCCGTGCAAGCGGGGTACAAGGTTATTTCAGGATTTGTCTGATAAACCCAAAAAATCGCAGCCTTGCCGGTCGCAATGGGAGATGTTGAAGTGCGACTCGGTCAACAATCCAGGAGAACAGTCGGCATGGAGCTCAAGACAAACGCGGCACTGATCATCATCGATCAACAAAAAGGCATCCTGCATCCCAGACTCGGCCGCAGGAATAACCCTCAGGCTGAAGCGCGCATGCTGGAATTGCTCGACCATTGGCGGCGCACCGCTCGGCCGGTGATCCATGTGCAGCACCTGTCCCGCTCAGTGGACTCGGTGTTCTGGCCACAGCAGTCGGGGGTGGAGTTTCAGCAGCGGTTTCAGCCAATGGCCGGTGAACGCCTGATCCAGAAGCAGGTGCCGGATGCGTTTTGTTCCACGGGGCTGGAGGCGCAGTTGCGCGAGGCGGGGATCGGGCAGTTGATCATCGTGGGCGTCGCGACCCACAACTCGGTGGAATCCACGGCGCGTACCGCGGGCAATCTGGGGTTTGATACGTGGGTGGCCGAGGATGCGTGCTTTACCTTCGACAAGGCTGATTTTTTCGGCCATGCCCATAGCGCTGAAGAGGTGCATGCGATGTCGCTGGGGAATCTGCACGGCGAGTATGCGACGGTGGTCGGCAGTGCATGTGTATTAAAAGGCTGACTGAAAAACCTGTAGGAGCAAGCTTGCTCCGGGCGGCGTTCCGACGATGGCGGTCTGACTGACACATTGATAGTTAATGTGCTGCCGTCATCGCGAGCAAGCTCGCTCCCACAGGAGGATGCGGTGGTTCAACAGGCGATATCGATATCCGCCCGAAGCATCAGGCGCCGTGGCACTTCTTGAATTTCTTGCCGTTGCCGCATGGGCACGGATCGTTGCGGCCGACGTCTTTCAGGGCGTTGCGCACCGGTTCCTGGTGAGCGTGGCCGCAGTTCGGACCGTGGACATGGCCGTGGTCGTGGTCGTGATCATGGTGGTGATGGTCATGATCGTGGTTGCAGTCAGGGCCGTGGACATGGGGTTGCTGGGTCATCGGTGTTGCTCCGGAATTAAATCGGCGGCGATTATCACGCCATTGCGCGCCAGGTGCACGTAGTGGGCGATGAATATACCGGTTTCCAGTTCACCTTCCAGACGATAGGGGATGGGCTGATCGGATTTTTTCAGAAGTTTGGCCATTTCACGAACCTTGGACCACAGGTTGGTGCGGATCGGCACCTTGAAGTAAGTGCTGTGCCTGGGGCCGATGGTGAACCAGTGTTCGTACTCGCCGTCGGCCAGCAGTATGTCACCCAGGTGAACGCGGTACTCCAGACTGCGCACGGTCAGGTCGCTGTCGTTGGGGTTGTCGATGCGAAAATGCAGGAGGAATTTCTGTTCCAGCAGTTTGGCGCTGACCACCTCGATCTTCACCAGATGGACCTCGGGGTCCGGCAAGTCGTCGTCGAACCACGATGCACAGCCACCGAGTCCGAGTGTCAGGAACAAAGTGAGTAGATAAAGTGCACCGCGCCGGATGATCATCGTAGTGTTTCTCCCTTGAGCCACAGTCTAGACCCAAAAGATCGCAGCCTTCGGCAGCTCCTGCGGGGGTGGACAGGTACTTCATGTCCTAACTGCTGAAATACCCCGCACAACACTTCTTGAACTTCTGCCCACTCGCGCACGGACAGGCGTCATTGCGTCCGAGCTTGAGCGGCACGGTGGGGTCGATGAAATACCAACGGCCGGTGTTTTGCACAAATGACGAACGCTCGCGGTGGCTGTGCTCGCCGTTGCTGTCGTGCCACCGCGCGGTGAAGGTCACGAAAGCGTGTTCGGGCTGGCCGCCCAGCACTTCGGAGCTTTCCACCTCAAGGCCCAGCCACGTACTTTGCGCGCTCCAGTCGCTGATCGATTGACGATCCAGGCCGGCCTGTTGGGCGGGCAGGGTGGTGGCCACCAGATAATCGACCAATCCCAGCACGTAGGCGCTGTAGCGCGAACGCATCAAGGCTTCGGCGCATGGCGCCGGGTGCCCGGCATGGTAATGACCGCAGCAGGCATCGAGCAGGGTGCCGCTGCCGCAAGGGCAAATGGATGTACTCATTGCATTACCACCAGTATTTCCCGAAGTTTTCCGGATTGGCCCAGAAGCGCGAATTGAGCCAGTCGGGGACTTGTTTGTATTCAAGCAGATCGTAGGTGAACAGGGTCAAGACCTGTTCGTCCCGTTGAAAGCGCTCGCTGGCTTGCAGGGCCAGGGAGAAAAAGTCCGTTTCCTGCCAGCCACAGGCCGGCAGATCTGCCAGCACTGCTATACGACTGGCGTTGAGGTTGCGGATGCCGCCCAGCAGGTTCAGGCCGTCGCGCTTGGGCAAATGCTCCAGGCAATCGACCACCAGGGCCAGGTCGAATCGGCAGGCCGCCAAATCATCGGGCAACGGGCCGGGGGACGCGAAAGCGACGCAACTGTCCGGGTGAGCGAGTTTGAAAGCCTCCAGCGCCGGGAACTCGCTGGCGCCGATCAACAACAGGCGCGCGGGGGCATATCGGTCAAGTAACGCGGCCAGTGCCTGCTGCGGCGTGCGTGAAGAAATACCTGCAATCATCAAAGATCCTCAATCAGATCTGCCAAGACTAGCCTGCCCGAACGTTCGGGCCTAGAGCGGCTTGGCGGTAAAAGCGCCAACCCGTCGTTAACGCGTGTATAAACAGCATGGCCTATTGCTGGCGGAGATTAAAACTCGGGTCTTTACTACCTGAATCGGTTCCAAGCCGATCCTTCAGGAGAAAACTAGATGAGCATAGTTCGGACAGCATTACCCTTGGTTCTGCTAACCAGTGTCTTGACTGGTTGCGCAGGTTTGCAGAAAACCGACTGGCCGACCTGTGCGGCGGTTGGTGGTGTCGTGGGTGCGGGCCTCGGTGCGACCGAAAGCTCGGCATGGGCAGGGTATGGTGCTCTGCTCGTCGGCGGTACGGCAGCGGCTTATTGCTGGGTTCATGGTGATGGCGACGAAGACGGCGATGGTGTACCGGATAGCCGCGACAAGTGCCCGGGCACGCCTAAAGGCGTTCATGTCGATGCCAACGGTTGCCCACCACCGGCACCTGTGGTCGAAGAGGCGGTTGTGGTCAAGGAAGAAACCATCGTCATCCGCGATGTTCACTTCCAGTTTGATAAAGCCACGCTTACCTCGTCCGACAAACAGGTACTCGACAAGATTGCCACTCGCCTGAAAGCCGAAGCCCCTACTGCTCGACTGACCGTAACCGGCCATACCGACAGCGTGGGCAGCGATTCCTACAACCAGAAACTGTCGGATAAACGCGCCCACTCGGTGGTTGAATACCTCATCTCGCAAGGCGTACCTCGCAGCAATTTCGTGTCGGTTGTCGGTGCCGGTGAAAGCCAGCCGGTTGCGGACAACAAAACCGCTGACGGTCGTGCACAGAACCGTCGTACGGAAATCAAAATACAGCGTTAAGCCCCCTCGCATCCGCGCCTTGTGCAGTCGCGGATGCGGGTCTTTACTCCTGTGTAACCGGTATTGGCCGGGGACACAGGAGCTTTCAACATGATAGTTCTCACAAGGACCGTCTTGCCGGTTCTGCTACTTGGCAGCCTCTTGACCGGCTGTGCGACCCACAGTGATGGCACTGCTCCCCTCAATCAACGAACCTGGCCAGTTTGCAGCCTCATCGGCGGCCTGGTCGGTGGTGGTCTGGGCGCAATCGAGAGTGGCGGTTGGGCTGCGGGTGGGGCGGCGCTGGGTATCCTGTCCGGCGGCTTGATCTGCTATGCACAGGATGGCGACGAAGACGGCGATGGCATTTTCGACCGACGTGACCGTTGCCCTGACACACCCGCCAATACCCGGGTCGATCACCACGGATGCTCGGTGCCGCAGTATCCGGACAGCGTCAAGTCCGAGCCCGCGCAGTCCGAAGTCATCACCTTGAGCGATGACGTGCTGTTTGCCTTCAATCAATCCGACCTGACCCCGACGGCCAAGAGTCAACTGGATGCGTTGATGAGCAAGTTCGAGGATGCCGATGTGGTCGGCATCAAGGTTGTCGGTCATACCGACAGCGTCGGTTCGGATGCCTACAACCTGGCCCTGTCGGAACGGCGCGCCAGCAGCGTGGCGGAATACTTGCTGAGCCAGGGCGTGGCGCCGAACAAAGTCACCAGCGAAGGCAAGGGCAAGAGCCAGCCGATCGCCGATAACGAAACAGAAGAAGGCCGTGCGAAAAATCGTCGCGTGGACCTGCATATAAACCGCTGAGCCAAGAGATAGAGCCGTCGGGCGACAGGTTTGATCGCTGTGATGGCCGTTCGGCGGCCATCGTGAAGATTTTTCCATTGCCCTCTGGCTTATCCCGCGTGGAAGCCGTTACTGTGCGCGCAAACAATAATTCTCATCGGGGGAGCGTATGAAAGTCTTATGGGGGCTGGGGCGGTTGCTGACCCTGCTGTTCTGGTCGGTGGTGCTGGTCAATCTGCTCACGCCGTTCGTCTTTCCGCTACACCTGTTGGTCAATCTGGCCGGTGGCCTGTTGGGGGGCATCCATCTTCTGGAAGCGTTGCTGTGCTATCGCAGCCTCCGGGGTCGCGCCCATCCCTGGCTTGACCGTCTGAAGATCATCATTTTTGGTGTGTTCCACCTGCAAACCATTCCAGCCCCCACCGCTTCGAAGGCTTCCCATGCGTAAACTCTGTCTGCTCGCCGCACTCATCAGCCCATTGGCCAGCGCACAGGTGGTGAGTGTCGAACCCAACTCGCTGATGCGCTTGCCCAACACCACCAGCACCCTGCAACTGGAACGCCTGGAAGTGGCCGATTACGGCACCTTGCTGATCCCCTCGAATGTGACCGAAGTTACCGTGGGTGAATTGCATCTGGGGCGTGAAGCACGCATTGCCATAGTGCCTGGGGAACAGGCGCTGGCGCTGAAGGTCCGTCGGGCCGATTTATCCGAAGGCAGCCAGATTACCGCTCGTGGCGCACCTGGGACCTACCAGAAGGCCGCTCGATCCGGGCGCAACCTTGATTTGCAGATCAAGGCACTCAACGCACCGCAATTGATCGTTGATGCCCGCGGTGGTGCGGGCGCACCGGGGTTTGTGGGTCTTGATGGGGCCAACGGCCAGGAACCGGGCTGCACCTGGGGGCAGGCCGGTCGCGGTGCCGATGGCAGTGATGGCAGCAATGGTCAGCCGGGGGCACCGGGGGCGCTGGTCAAACTGGCAGTGCCGCACGATTTCCCGGCCGACCGGATCAAGGTTCAGGTGGCCGGTGGTGTCGGTGGCCTGGCCGGCCCTGGCGGCAAACCGGGTGCGGGTGGCAAGGCCAAGGGCTGCCTGGTTTACAAGGCCGATGGCGGCAAGAGCGGTAAACCTGGGGCTGATGGTCAGCCAGGGCCAGAAGGTGCGGCGGGTTCGGTGACTGTGCAGCGGATGTAAGCAACACTGAGATCCCTGTGGCGAGGGAGCAAGCTCCCTCGCTACACCAAGCTCCCAAGCCAGAGTTGCTTCAGAACATCGGCGGCCGTGCTGCAGCAATCGCCACCACAGCCAACCCCACCAACAAATTGATCCCCACCAATCGGCGAATCCGCCCCAGTACCGCCGCCCCGGCCGGCCAATCCTGCTCGGCCACGGCTGCGCGCAACTCCGGCAGCATCAGCGCCTGAATGCGGATAAACAATGCGGTCATCACCACATACAACCCCATCATCACCTGCACATAGCGCGGTGCGGCTTCAAAGCCGTTGAAGTGCAGATGCAGCATGCCCACGCCGCTGATTGGCAGCAGTACAACCGCCACCCAGACCCAGCGGAAAAAACCTTGAAACACTTCTACCCACAACTTCAGCCGGGCAGGGCCTTCAAGTGCCTTCATCGCGGCGGGGCGCAGGACCATCCAGGCGAAAAACATGCCGCCGACCCAGACCAGGGCGGCCAGTACATGCAGGCTGTAAACGAGACTAAAAGGCGTCATTGGGTTACTCCGTTCTGCGCAGGATTCATTAGCGGGGTATGATAGCGACCGAACCGAACCACTGAAAATTTATCCAGCGTTTTTTGCGCCCGACAATCCATGATCAGCACCGAACTCAAAACCACGATCCAGGGCGCCTACTCGCGTTTTCTCGAAGCCAAGAGCCTCAAGCCGCGCTACGGCCAACGCCTGATGATCGCCGAAGTCGCCAAGGTCCTGGGTGATATCGACACCGACGACGAAGGCCGGCGCAGTGGCGACCCCGCGATAGTCGCGGTGGAAGCCGGCACCGGTACCGGCAAGACCGTGGCCTACAGCCTGGCGGCGATTCCCACGGCCAAGGCCGCCGGCAAGCGCCTGGTGATCGCCACGGCTACCGTGGCCCTGCAGGAGCAGATCGTCTACAAGGACTTGCCCGACCTGATGCGCAACAGCGGGCTGAACTTCAGCTTCGCCTTGGCCAAGGGACGCGGGCGCTACATGTGCCTGTCCAAGCTCGATATGTTGCTCCAGGAAGGCCACGCGCAGACTGCCACTGCGCAACTGTTCGAAGAAGAAGGCTTCAAGATCGAGGTCGACGAGGCCAGCCAGAAGCTGTTCACCAGCATGATCGAGAAGCTCGCCGGCAATAAGTGGGACGGCGACCGCGACAGTTGGTCCACCGCCCTGGAAGACGCCGACTGGGCGCGCCTGACCACCGATCACAGCCAGTGCACCAACCGCCATTGCCCGAACTTCGGCCAGTGCGCCTTCTACAAGGCCCGCGAAGGCATGGGCAAGGTCGACGTGATTGTCACCAACCACGACATGGTCCTGGCTGACCTGGCCCTGGGCGGCGGCGCTGTGCTGCCGGACCCGCGTGACACCATCTACGTGTTTGACGAAGGCCATCACCTGCCGGACAAGGCCATTGGTCACTTTGCCCATTACACGCGCCTGCGCTCCACCGCCGACTGGCTGGAAACCACCGCCAAGAACCTCACCAAACTGCTGGCCCAGCACCCGTTGCCCGGCGACCTGGGCAAGTTGATCGAGCAGGTGCCGGAGCTGGCGCGGGAGATCAAGACCCAGCAGCAATTCATGTTCACCGCCTGCGAGCAGATTGCCGATTTCAAACCCGGCGAAGACGTTGAAGGCCGCGAGCGCCCGCGTCACCGATTCGTCGGCGGGGTGATTCCCGAGCACATGCGTGAAATGGGCATCGAACTGAAAAAAGGCTTCGCGCGTCTGACCGATCTGTTTACCCGCCTGACCGACCTGCTCAAGGAAGGCATGGACGGCGAGGTCAACATTGGCATCGCCAGCAACCAGGCTGAAGAGTGGTATCCGCTGTTCGGCAGCCTGTTGTCGCGTTCTTCCGGCAACTGGGAGCTGTGGACAGCCTTCACCGTCGAAGACCCGGAAGACAACCCGCCCATGGCCCGCTGGCTGACTCTGGCCGAAAGTGGTTCGCTGTTCGACATCGAGGTCAACGCAAGTCCCATCCTCGCGGCGGAAATGCTCCGGCGCAACCTGTGGAACGTGGCGTATGGCTGTCTGGTGACTTCGGCGACCTTGACGGCCCTCGGCACCTTCGACCGCTTCCGCATGCGCGCCGGCCTGCCGAAAAAAGCCGTGACGGCGGTGGTGCCGAGCCCGTTCCATCACGCCGACGCCGGTGTGCTGCGGGTGCCGAACCTGAACGCCGACCCGCGTGATGCAGCGGCGCATACCGCCGCGATCATTCGTGATCTGCCTGAGTTGGTAGAAGGCTCGCGGGGCACGCTGGTGCTGTTTTCCTCGCGTAAACAGATGCAGGACGTGTTCGATGGCCTCGACCGTGACTGGCGCAAGCAAGTGTTCATTCAAGGCAACCTGTCGAAACAGGAAACCCTGAACAAGCACAAGGCGCGAGTCGATGGCGGGGATTCCAGCGTGTTGTTCGGCCTGGCGAGCTTCGCCGAAGGGGTAGACTTGCCCGGTGCCTATTGCGAGCACGTGGTCATTGCCAAGATTCCTTTCTCGGTACCCGATGATCCCGTCGAAGCGGCGCTGTCGGAATGGATCGAAGCCCGGGGTGGCAATCCGTTCATGGAAATCTCCGTGCCGGACGCCTCGCTGAAGCTGGTCCAGGCCTGCGGGCGCTTGCTGCGCACCGAAGAAGACCGCGGCACCATCACCTTGCTCGACCGGCGCCTGGTGACCCAGCGCTATGGCAAAGCCATCCTCAACGCGTTGCCGCCGTTCCGTCGAGAAATTTCCTGAAGCACCGGTGGGCAGTTTTGCCCACCGCGTTGTCTATCTCTCTGCCATCGCTTTTCCACTGGCCCATTGAAGGTCGTTAGGGAGATTTTCGTTCTCATGATTTGCCGTTCGTTGCCTGCCGTTTTTGCCCTGCTGTTCGCAACACCGCTGTTGGCCGCTCCTGCCAGCCAGCAGACGCTGTTCAACTTTGTGCGCCCCGCCGACGTGGTCCAGGTGGCGACTCAGGACGCCAGCCTGCCGCAGTCCAACGCCGAGCAAACCCCTGAAGGCGAAGTGCTGCGCCGAGTGACGTTCAACCCGGTCGCCCGGCCGGCTTTGCGCCTGACCCCACAAACCGGTGCCTGGGACTGGTCGCAGTCGGGTGTCATGAGCCTGCGGATCCAGAGTGCGATGAACTGGGCCTTGACCCTGTACGTAACCATTCAGAGCAACGACGGCAAGACACTGGTCAGCCGCGTCGATTTGCCGGCGGGGCCTGCGCAAACCCTGTTGGTGCCTTTGCAGGCGACATCACCGCTGAGCCAGGGCATGAAGGCTGGCCCGCCGATGCCGATGACCGTCGAGGGGCAGCGTGTGTTGCTGGCCAGTAGTGCCGGTGAGCTGGATCGCAGCCAGGTGGTGTCCGTGACGTTGTCGATGGACCAGCCGAAAGCCGCGCAAAGCATCCTGCTGGAGCGCTTTGGTGTGCAGGACGGCGAGTCGGTCACCCAAGCCGTCTATGGCGGATTGGTGGATGCATATGGCCAGTCGACCCGGACCAAATGGCCGGAAAAAGTCAGCAGCGACGAACAACTTAAAGGTGCAGCTGGCAAGGAGCAGCAGCAACTGAAAACCTGGCTGGCCGAGCGCGAAAAGTCCTCCCTGGACAAATTCGGTGGTTTGACCAAAGGCCCGTCATTCAAGGCCAGCGGCTTTTTCCGCACCGAGAAACGCGATGGTCGCTGGTATCTGGTGACGCCTGAAGGCCACCCGTTCTATTCCCTCGGGGTCAATACCGTGGCCCCGGATGTCAACCAGACCTACGTTGCCGGCCGCGAGTGGATGTTCGAATCCCTGCCCAAGGCTGACGAGACCCTGGCCAATCACTACGGCGAAGGCGACAACCGTGGCGGTAACGGTGCCGATCAAGGGCGCGGCTACAATGCCGGTCGCTGGTACGACTTCTACGGTGCCAACCTGCAGCGTCTGTATGGCGATCCATGCGCGAAGGGCAGCGATGCCAAGGCCAGTGTCGCCGAAGCGACGGTAGCGACAGCCGATGAGCCCAAATCTGTCGAACCGTGCAAGGCGCTGTTCGACGAGCAACGCTGGGCCAGTCACACCCTCGACCGCTTGCAGGCCTGGGGCTTCAACACCATTGGCAACTGGAGCGCACCCGTACTGGGCAACGCTGATCGCGTGCCGTACACCTTGCCGCTGTCGATTGTCGGCGACTATGCCAGCATCAGCACCGGTACCGACTGGTGGGGCGGCATGCCCGACCCGTTCGACCCGCGTTTCGCCATGGCCACTGAACGTGCCGTGGCCATTGCCGCCCGCGATCATCGCGACGATCCGTGGCTGATCGGTTACTACGCCGACAACGAACTGGCCTGGGCCGGTCCCGGCGATGACCCGAAAGCCCGTTATGCCCTGGCCTACGGCACCTTGAAAATGACCACTGACGTGCCGGCCAAGCGCGCGTTCCTCAAGCAACTGCGCGACAAGTACCGCAACCAGGCGGGCCTGTCGAAAGCCTGGGGCATTGATCTGCCGGCCTGGGAATTGATGGAAGACCCAGGGTTCGTGCCGCCACTGCCAAGCGCCGAGCACCCGGAAATCGAAGCGGACTTCAAATACTTCCAGAAGGTCTTTGCCGACACTTATTTCAAGACCATCTCCGACTCACTCAAATGGCACGCGCCGAACCAGCTGCTGCTCGGCGGCCGTTTCGCGATCAGCACGCCGGAAGCCGTGGAGTCCTGCGCCCAGTATTGCGACGTGTTGAGCTTCAACATGTACACCCTGCAACCCCGGGATGGTTACGACTTCGCCAAACTGCGCAGTCTCGACAAACCGGTGCTGATCACCGAGTTCAATTTCGGCTCGGTTGATCGTGGGCCGTTCTGGGGCGGCGTCACGCCGTTGGTGAAGGAGGAGGACCGCGGTCCGGCGTACGCCAACTTCCTCAAGCAGGCATTGAGCGAGCCGTCGATTGTTGGCGTGCATTGGTTCCAGTACCTCGATCAACCGGTCACCGGGCGCCTGCTTGACGGTGAAAACGGTCACTTCGGGTTGGTGGGCGTCACTGATCTGCCGTTCCAGGGCTTTGTCGACAGCGTGCGCAAGAGCAATCTGGCGACGGTCGAGCAATTGGCCAAAGAAGCCGAGAAGGCCGCAGTCGCAGCCGACAAAGCCAGCCACGATGCCGAGGGCGGCAGGAAAGCCGAGGCCGGCAAGGGACCGGGGAAGGGCGCTGGTGGGCATTCCGGGAAAGGCCATTAATCGCTGAAACCCTGTGGCGAGGGGGCTTGTCGGATCGCCGCACCGCCCCGCTGGGTTGCGTAGCAACCCCAAAATCTCGGCAATGGCCGAAAAATTGGGAGCGCTGCGCACTCCAACGGGGCGGTGCGGCGATCCGAAAAGCCCCCTCGCCACAACCATCCAGCCCAACCCTGTTCCCAAAACCCTCAAGGGCTGGAACAATGCCCGCCACTTTGTAGAGCGTTAATCCGGGGAGTTGCGGGTGCAGATTCAGGGTCATTACGAGCTTAAGTTCGAAGCGGTGCGAGAGGCGTTCGCCGCGCTGTTCGACGATCCCCAGGAGCGTGGCGCAGCGTTGTGCATTCAGATAGGTGGCGAAACCGTCGTCGATCTGTGGGCCGGCACTGCCGACAAGGACGGGGCCGAGGCCTGGCACAGCGATACCATCGCCAACCTGTTCTCCTGCACCAAGACCTTTACTGCCGTCACCGCGCTGCAACTGGTGGCCGAAGGCAAGCTGCAACTGGATGCCCCGGTTGCACGCTACTGGCCCGAATTTGCCGCTGCCGGCAAAGAGTCCGTCACCCTGCGTCAACTGCTCTGCCATCAGGCCGGCCTTCCGGCATTGCGCGAATTACTGGCCCCTGAAGCCCTGTACGACTGGCAAACCATGGTCGACGCCCTGGCCGCCGAAACGCCGTGGTGGACGCCGGGCGAAGGTCACGGTTACGCGGCGATCACCTATGGCTGGTTGATCGGTGAATTGCTGCGCCGTGCCGACGGTCGTGGGCCGGGGGAGTCCATCGTGGCGCGGGTCGCCAGGCCATTGGGACTGGACTTTCATGTGGGGTTGGCCGACGAAGAGTTCTATCGTGTGGCCCACATTGCGCGGGGCAAGGGCAATGTCGGCGATGCCGCCGCCCAGCGCCTGCTGCAAGTGACCATGCGTGAGCCAACGGCCATGACGACCCGGGCGTTCACCAACCCGCCGTCGATCATGACCAGCACCAACAAACCCGAGTGGCGACGCATGCAACAGCCAGCCGCCAATGGCCATGGCAATGCCCGCAGCCTGGCCGGGTTCTACGCCGGCCTGCTCGACGGCAGCCTGCTGGAAAGCGAAATGCTCGATGAATTGACTCGTGAGCACAGCCTCGGCGAGGACAAGACTTTACTGACACGGACCCGTTTCGGCCTGGGTTGCATGCTCGATCAACCGGACGTTGCGAATGCCACGTTCGGCCTTGGCCCACGGGCGTTTGGTCATCCGGGTGCCGGCGGTTCCATCGGTTTTGCTGACCCGGAGCACGATGTAGCCTTCGGATTTGTGACAAATACCCTGGGGCCGTACGTCTTGATGGACCCACGAGCGCAAAAGCTGGTGCGGGTCCTGGCCACTTGTCTGTAAAAACGATTATCGGGTTCCAGGACTGGAACCCGATAACCTTTCCAGTTTCAAAGCGTCAGTTTGTACGGGCCGATGTGGCCTGATTTTTTTGACTTCATTTTTGTGGATATCCAATGTCATCCAATAAAACCCTCGCCTTGGCCCTGTGCTTCGCCATTACCGGTTGCGCACAGACTCCACAGAAAGACGCGACGGCACCTGTCGCCAAGACTGAAAGCAGCAGCCACTGGTACTGGCCGTTCAGTTCCGACGACAGCGCCGGCAAACCCGCGGTCAAGCCGCAGGTGAAACCTGAAGTCAAACCCGTTGCGGTGGCCAAGTCCGGAACCGATAGCGGTAGCAAGTGGTACTGGCCGTTCGGCGGTAGCGAACAGAGCGCCGCCAAGGCCGTGCCGATGCCAGATCCGAAAGTCACCCAGGCCTGGCTTGACGACTACGAACCGCGTCTGCGCGAGGCGGTCAAGGGCAGCAACATGCAACTCGAGCGCCGCGAAGACGTACTGGTGGTGACCGCGCCGGTCGAAGGCTCGTTCAACCCTGATCGTCCGGCCATGCTGCTGCCGGTCACACTCGGTCCGTTTACCCGGGTTGCCAAAATCCTTGAAGCCGATCCAAAGACTGCTGTCTTGATCCTCGGCCATAGCGATACGTCCGGCGCTGCGCCTGCCAACGTCAAACTGAGCCAGGAGCGTGCCCAGGCCGTTGCGGCGATTTTCCGTCTCAGTGGTTTGCAGCGTGATCGCTTGATGCTGCGTGGCCTGGGCGGTGAAGCGCCGCGTGCTGCCAACGACAGCGTGCAAGGGCGTGCGTTGAACCGCCGCGTGGAACTGCTGGTGACCCCGCAAAACACCATGGTCGCGCTGCTGAGCAAGTACAACATGCCGGCGCCGGCGCCTGTGACCATGGTCGCTGCCGCTGACGTCAAGCCGGTGGCAAAGCCTGTGACACCGGCCCCGGCGACTAAAAAGGCTGCTGTTCCAGCGGTGAAGAAAGCCCCGGCGAAAAAAGCTCCGGCCAAGAAAGCACCTGCGAAAACTGCAACGCCGGCGAAGAAAACCACGCCAGCCAAAGCCTCCGCGGCTGACAAGAAAGTCGCCGCCACCGATACTGCAAAGCAGTGAATCGTTAACCAAAAGGAATGCGCCATGACCAAGGGCCTGGCTGATATGCGTCGTGACTACACCCGTGATGGCCTGACCGAGGCACAAGCCCCGGCCGAGCCGTTTGCGCTGTTCCACCAGTGGTTCGCCGACGCGGTGAAAACCGAACAGGCGCCCGTGGAAGCCAACGCCATGACCTTGGCCACCGTCGACCCGGACGGTCGACCACACTGTCGCATTCTGTTGCTCAAAGGCCTGGACGAGCAGGGCTTCACCTTTTTCACCAACTACGAAAGCGCCAAGGGCCAGCACCTGGCCGCGAATCCGTTCGCGGCCATGACGTTTTTCTGGCCGGCGCTGGAGCGCCAGGTGCGCATCGAAGGGCGGGTGGTGAAGGTTACGCCTGAGGAGTCCGACGCTTATTATCAGGTCCGCCCACTGGGCAGTCGCCTGGGGGCCTGGGCATCGCCGCAGAGCCGCGTGATCGCCGATCGTGGCGAACTCGAAGCGCTGCTCAAGGACACCGAGCAACGTTTCAGCGACACCCAGCCGCATTGCCCGGAACACTGGGGCGGTTATCGCCTGCTGCCGGAACGCATCGAATTCTGGCAGGGCCGCCCAAGCCGCCTGCACGATCGCCTCAATTACCGCCAGCAGGGCGCCGACTGGATTCTTGAACGTCTGGCACCCTGAGCAATCTACCGACCGGGATAGCCTGCCGCAGCGGTCTCCAGCCACTTCGGCAGGTCTCGACGCTTGATCTTCTGCGCCCGGGCACTCGTCAACTGTTCGAGCATGAAGGCTTTTTTCTGCTCGTCCTTGCCCGCCAGCGCTAGTGCCAGGTCGCGGTCCATCCAGCGTTTGATCCGCACGTACAGCCACCAATGGAAGTACAAACCGGCAACAGTCGTGACGACGATGATAAAGTAGTCCATGAGAATCCTTGGCCAGTGGGCAGTTTTCCGGTTTTGCCGCTACTGTGTGAGTTCGTGGAGGCGCCTTAACGGAGCCTGAATCAAAACAATTTTATCCGGGCGGTGTCGTGACAGGCGTCAAGCTGCGGAGTCTAATGAATATCTGTTTCTTTGGAGTTGATGCTATGCGTAAGTCTGTTCTACTGGTTGCTTCCTTTTCCACGATGGCGATGTTGCTCACTGGTTGCCAATCGAGCCTGACCGGTGACTCCTACTCCCGTGACGAGGCGCGTCGCGTGCAGACCGTTCGCATGGGCACTATCGAAGCGTTGCGTCCGGTGAAAATCGAAGGCACCAAAACCCCGATCGGCGGCGCTGCAGGCGCAGTGGTCGGCGGCGTTGGTGGCAGCTCCGTTGGTGGCGGCAAGGGCAGCGTCGTTGCTGCTGTCATCGGTGCTGTGGCCGGCGGTCTGCTCGGTTCGGCCGCGGAAGAAGGCCTGACCCGCACCCAGGGCGTGGAAATCACCGTGCGCGAAGACGATGGCAGCATGCGCGCCTACGTTCAGGAAGTTCAGCCGAACGAAGTGTTCCGTGTTGGCGAGCGTGTGCGTATCGCCAGTGTGGGTGGCACCAGCCGCGTTTCGCACTAAGCGCAAACACCGGATAAACAAAAAACCCGATCAGGTGACTGATCGGGTTTTTTGTTTTTCAGCTCAGGTGAGTCCTGATTGGCGTCAGGCGGTATCGCGGTTTGTCAGGATGCCTGGTTGGAGCTCTTGCGGCTCGCCATCGCCGTTACCCCATAACCGATCAGCGCGGCCAGAATCGAACCGGTCAGGATCCCCATGCGGTCCATCCCGGCGAAATCACTCACACCCGGCTCAAAGGCCAGCGAGCCGACAAACAGACTCATCGTGAAACCGATGCCGCAGAGAATCGCCACGCCCAGTATCTGGCCCCAGTTGGCGCCTTGGGGCAGGGCGGCGATACCGGTTTTCACGGCCAGCCAGGTCAGCCCGAAGACACCGACAGTCTTGCCCAACAGCAGCCCGATGGCGATGCCCATGGGGACGTGGTGAGTGAAGCTTTCGACGGTGACGCCGCTCAGGGACAGGCCGGCATTGGCGAAGGCGAACAGGGGCAGGATGCCGTAGGCCACCCACGGATGCAGGGCGTGTTCCAGGGTCAGCAGCGGGGAGGGCTCGGCATTTTTAGTGCGCAGCGGAATGCAGAAGGCCAGGGTCACGCCGGCCAGCGTGGCGTGGACACCGCTCTTGAGCACGCAGACCCAGAGGATCAAGCCAATGATCATGTACGGCCCGAGCTTGACCACACCAAGCCGGTTCATCCCGATCAGCGCCGCAATACAGGCTGCGGCCAGCGCCAGGGACAGGGTCGACAGCGCGCCGGAATAGAAGATCGCAATGATGATGATCGCACCGAGGTCGTCGATGATCGCCAGGGTCATCAGGAACAGCTTCAGCGAAACCGGAACCCGTTTACCCAACAGCGCCAGCACGCCAAGGGCGAAGGCGATGTCGGTGGCGGTCGGGATTGCCCAGCCGTTCAGGGCCGGTGGCGTGTCGCGATTGAGATACCAGTAGATCAGCGCCGGCACCACCATGCCGCCAATCGCCGCTGCGCCAGGCAGGACGATTTGCGACGGTTTGGACAACTGGCCGTCGAGGACTTCGCGCTTCACTTCCAGGCCGATCAGCAGGAAGAACAGCGCCATCAGGCCGTCGTTGATCCACAGCAGCAACGGTTTGGCGATTTTCAGCGCGCCGATCTGCGCCACCACGGGGGTGTCCAGAAGGCCGTTGTACAGCCACGACAGCGGCGAGTTGTTGATGATCAGAGCCAGAACGGCAGCGGCGATCAATAACAGACCGCTGGCAGCTTCCAACTGAAAGAAACGCGTGAAAGTGCTACGCAGAGGCAAGGTCGCTCTCCATCCGTGAATTCAAAAGGTGTTACACCCTAACAAGTACCGTTAGTTGTTAAAACAAAAGTTATATTCTTTTTTGTTATATGTCGTTACAACGTGATCCGCCAGCAGCGAACTGAGCCTAGCAGTTGCCGGGCGTATTGGATCTCAGCTGTACCTGTGCTGGATGTAGGTTTTTTCCTAAGCTTGATGGTTGAGCCCTGTGACAAGGCCGACTCTTGCCTGATTCAATGAGAAAACCATCATGAGCGACAACCGACAGTGGTCCCGCGAAGCGATCCGGATCATCGAAGCCGACTACCAGCGCAGCGCCGACACCCACCTGATCCCTTTGCCGCTGCCAGGTTTTCCGGGTATCGAGTTGTACTTCAAGGATGAGTCCAGCCACCCAACGGGTAGCCTGAAGCACCGGCTGGCGCGCTCGTTGTTCCTTTATGCACTGTGTAACGGCTGGCTCAAGCCCGGTGCGCCGGTGATTGAAGCATCCAGCGGTTCGACGGCGATTTCCGAAGCGTACTTCGCGCGCATGCTGGGCTTGCCGTTCATTGCGGTGATGCCGGCAACTACCTCGAAAGAAAAGATCGCGCAAATTGCCTTCTACGGTGGCCAAAGCCATCTGGTGGACGACCCGACCCAGATCTACGCCGAGTCCGAGCGTCTGGCTCGCGAACACGACGGGCATTTCATCGACCAGTTCACTTACGCCGAGCGCGCCACCGACTGGCGGGCGAACAACAACATTGCCGAGTCGATCTTTCATCAGATGCGTTTCGAGCAGCATCCCGAGCCGAGCTGGCTGATTTCCAGCCCAGGCACTGGCGGCACCACGGCCACCCTGGGTCGTTACGTGCGTTATCGCCAGCACTGCACCCGCGTGCTGTGTGCCGATGCCGAGCGTTCGGTGTTCTTCGATTACTACCAGACCGGCGATGCCAGCCTGCGCCTGGACCACGGCTCGCGCATCGAAGGCATTGGCCGGCCGCGTGTGGAAGCGTCGTTTCTGCCCAAGGTGATCGACGCGATGGTCAAGGTGCCGGATGCCCTGTCACTGGCGGCCATGCACTACCTGGCCGAGCGCCTGGGACGCCATGTGGGCGGGTCGAGCGGGACCAACCTGATCGGCGCATTGATGGCTGCTCAGCACATGAAGGCGGCGGGGGAGACGGGGTCGATGGTGGCGATTCTATGTGACAGCGGAGAGCGCTACGCCACGACCTATTACGATCCGGAGTGGCTCAAGGCTCAGGGATATGAGTTGAGTGGCTTGATGGCTGCGGTGGCCGCGACGGTGGAGAGAGGGGAGCCGCTGCCGGCGAGCGTGCTGCGCGCAAATATCTGAGAACGCCCAGACGCTGAATATCAATGTGGGAGCGAGCCTGCTCGCGATGGCGGATTAGCATTCAACGGTGATGTTGGCTGATCTACCGCAATCGCGAGCAAGCTCGCTCCCACAGGGTTTTGTGTTGTTTCAGATTGCTAGAATCAGGCCTCGAGGCCGAGGATGTCCCGGGCTACTGCTTCTGCAATGCGAATACCATCAACACCCGCTGACAGAATCCCGCCCGCATAACCGGCACCTTCACCGGCCGGGAACAAACCTTTCACGTTCAGGCTCTGCATCGACTCGTTGCGGGTAATACGCAGCGGCGACGAAGTACGGGTCTCGATCCCGGTCAACACCGCGTCGTGCAGCGAGTAACCGCGAATCTGCTTTTCGAATACCGGCAAGGCTTCGCGAATCGCTTCGATGGCGAACGCCGGCAGCGCCAGCGCCAGGTCACCCAGGGCAACCCCCGGTTTGTAGGATGGTTCGACCGTGCCCAGTTCGGTGGACGGTTTGCCCGCGATAAAATCGCCGACCAGTTGCGCCGGGGCTTCGTAGTTGCTGCCGCCCAGCACAAAGGCATGGGATTCCAGGCGTTCCTGCAGCTCGATTCCGGCCAGCGGGCCGCCCGGATAATCGACTTCCGGGGTGATGCCGACGACGATCCCGGAGTTGGCATTGCGCTCGTTACGCGAGTACTGGCTCATGCCATTGGTAACCACGCGGTTCGGCTCGGACGTCGCCGCCACTACGGTGCCGCCCGGGCACATGCAGAAGCTGTAGACCGAGCGGCCGTTCTTGGCGTGGTGCACCAGTTTGTAGTCGGCAGCGCCCAGTTTCGGGTGGCCGGCGTACTTGCCCAGGCGCGCACGGTCGATCAGCGACTGCGGGTGCTCGATGCGGAAACCCACCGAGAACGGCTTGGCTTCCATGAACACGCCACGGCCGTGGAGCATGCGGAAGGTGTCGCGGGCGCTGTGGCCGAGGGCCAGGATCACGTGTTTGGAGTGTATCTGCTCACCGCCATTGAGTTCGACGCCGACCAGTTGGCCGTCGTCGATCAGCACGTCGGTGACCCGCTGCTGGAAACGCACTTCACCGCCCAGGGCGCGAATCTGCTCACGCATGTTTTCCACCACGCCGGTCAGACGGAACGTGCCGATGTGCGGTTTGCTGACGTAGAGGATTTCCTCCGGTGCGCCGGCTTTGACGAACTCGTGCAGGACCTTGCGACCGATGAACTTCGGGTCCTTGATCTGGCTGTAGAGCTTGCCGTCGGAGAATGTCCCCGCGCCGCCTTCGCCGAATTGCACGTTGGATTCCGGATTGAGCACGCTTTTGCGCCACAGGCCCCAGGTGTCCTTGGTGCGCTGGCGCACTTCAGTGCCGCGTTCGAGGATGATCGGCTTGAAGCCCATTTGCGCCAGCAGCAGCCCGGCGAAAATTCCGCAGGGGCCGAAGCCGACGACGATCGGACGTGCGCTCAGGTCGGCCGGTGCCTGGCCAACCATTTTGTAGCTGACATCCGGTGCCACGTTGACGTTACGGTCATCGGCGAACTTGTGCAGCACCGCCGCCTCATCGCGAACTTCAAGGTCGATGGTGTAGATGAAACACAGCTCGGAGGATTTTTTACGCGCATCGTAGCTGCGTTTGAACAAGGTGAAATCGAGCAGGTCATCGCTGTTGATGCCCAGGCGCTGCACGATGGCAGGGCGCAGGTCTTCATCGGGATGGTCGATCGGCAACTTGAGTTCGGTAATTCGTAACATGACGGGATCCGGTTCGCGGGGCGCACAACTGCGCCAGGGCGTTTGAAGCCGGCGATTATAAGCCGCAATGGCGCAGTCCCGTGAGGCCTAAACGATCAGTCGTCGCGCGATCCGCCGAAATACCCGCAACCGCGCTGCACCTGGCCGTTGATACGCAGTTCGGCACTCATGTGCTGGATGCTGCCGGTGCTGCTATCGACGCAACGTTGCGGTGCGACCCACAACTCGACGTGCTGATTGTTGGCTTCGGTGCTGAGGTTGAAGCGGCCGTCGCCCAGTTGTTCTTCGACGTAGGGCACGGCGAGGGGAGGCTGACCGGCGCGGTCGATGACCATGCCTTTACCGCTGACTTTCACGCTCCATTCCGGGGCGTGGCCGGTGGCGCGCAGGATCAGTTGCTTGAAGTTCGGATCGTCGCACGCGGTGCCCGAGCGCTCGACGCGGTACAACTGCTCAAGATCGAGCTGGCCGTCACCACCGCTGCCGGCTACAACCCGCCCGCGCACGTCGGCAAACAGCTTGCCCTGCTTGTCCGCCAGGTTTGCGGCCTGCTGCAGGACGCTGGTACCGCCCGTGTCGTTGACCACATAGCGGTTTGCCTGGTTGCACGGCTGGAACACCAGTTTGCCGTCCGCCGCGGTCAACTGGCCTTGCATGCGCGTCTGGCCGACATGGGAGGCGCTCTGCCGCTCACCCTCGAACAACTGGCAAGCGGCGAACAGCGGAAGCAGGGCAACGAGGACTAAGGAACGGGCAACACGCATCTTGGGGTCTCCTGACAAGTGCCGCCACGTTACTCAGGCTGACCGTTCATCACAACCCATGAGTTGGACTTGTCACCGGACCGAAGCTGCGCAAGTAACATTCGGCTTTACTTCAGGCATCAGGGCGAGAGGGATTTTGGCGTAACCTCGTCGTCCTTTTTCGTGGGAGGAGGTTGTATGAAAAGTGCAGGCAAGCTGGTTTTTGCAGTGTTGGCAATGTTGGGAGCGCAGCAGAGTCTAGCGGCAGAAATCGCGCTTTCGTCGGAGACGGACTTTACCGAAATGACGCTGAAGCTCAGACAGGCTGACAATTTGAATCCGGATAGCATGGAGCTAAGAGTGATGCTCAGCCCCGACGCGCAGCGCCGATTGGCTCTCGTAACGCGCCAGGAAATGCATAAATATTTGCAGCTATCGATCAACAACATAGCGGTATCGAACTCGATGATTCATTCGGTGATCGAAGGCCCGGGGCTGGTGATAGCCGTGCCGCGTAAAATTGCACGCGATCTTCTGCCCACATTGCTGGAGCCTTCGACACCCTGATGCGACGCTGAAGCAGCGCCGCATGCCGAGCCAGTTCAACCCACGTGAAACGTCTGGCCCGTCTGCAATCCTTCGACACTTTTGGCATAGGCCAACGCCACATCTGCTGCAGGAACCGGCTTGAAGCCGCGGAAATACGGTGCGTACTTGCCCATGGCTTCGACCAGCACGTTGGGGCTGATCGAGTTGACGCGCAGGCCGCGGGGCAGCTCGATGGCGGCGGCGCGGACGAAACTGTCCAGCGCGCCATTGACCAGCGCTGCCGAGGTACCGCTGTAAATCGGATCGTGACTGAGCACACCAGTGGTGAAGGTGAACGAGGCACCGTCATTGGCAAACTCGCGGCCGATCAGCAGCAGGTTGACCTGGCCCATCAGTTTGTCTTTCAGGCCCAGGGCAAAGCTCTCTTCGGTCATCTCGTTGAGCGGTGCGAAGGTTACGTTGCCGGCGGCACAGACCAGCGCATCGAACTTGCCGGTTTGTTCGAACAGTTTGCGAATCGAAGCGCTGTCGCTGATGTCCACCTGAAAGTCGCCGCTGGTGCGACCGATGCGGATGATTTCGTGGCGTTGCGACAGTTCCTTGTCGATGGCCGAACCGATGGTGCCGCCTGCGCCGATCAAAAGAATTTTCATGGAGGCTGATCCTCGTTGTGGGTTGAACGAGGTATCAGTTTAGGGTGGTTTTTTCCCTAGATAAGCGCACTAATAGGCAACCTTTGGTTTTCAAATGGAAACAATCCGTGAGCGAGATGGATGACCTGGCCGCGTTCGCCGTATTGATCGAAGCGGGAAGTTTCACCCTGGCGGCGCAACAGCTCGGTTGCAGCAAAGGCCAGCTGTCCAAGCGCATCAGCCAGTTGGAAGCGCAGTTTTCCGTGGTGCTGTTGCAACGTACCACTCGCCGCTTGAGCCTGACTGCAGCCGGTGCGGCGTTGTTGCCACAGGCACAGGCGCTGGTGGTGCAAGTCGAGCGGGCGCGTCAGGCCCTGGCGCGTCTGAAGGACGACATGGCTGGTCCGGTGCGGATGACGGTGCCGGTGTCGCTCGGTGAAACCTTCTTCGATGGTCTGTTGCTGGAGTTCTCCGCCAAATACCCTCAGGTGCAGATCGAGCTGGAGCTCAACAACAGCTACCGCGATCTGTCCCGCGACGGCTTCGACCTGGCGATTCGCTCTGACGTGGCCATTGACCAGCGACTGGTGGCGCGCCCGTTGCTGGCGTGGCAAGAACTGACCTGTGCCAGCCCGGCCTATCTGCAGCAATACGGTGAACCGCAAACGCCCCAGGCGCTGGCAGAGCATCGCTGCCTGCTCAACAGCCACTACAGCGGCCGCGAAGAATGGCTATATCACCAGCAGCACGAGTTGTTGCGGGTGCGGGTGTCGGGGCCGTTCGCCAGCAACCACTACAACCTGTTGAAGAAAGCCGCACTGGTCGGCGCCGGTATTGCGCGCCTGCCATCCTACTGTTTGCCAACCGAACTGGCCGACGGGCGTTTGCGCTGGCTGCTGCGCGATTATCAGACCCGCAGCATGCCGATGTACCTGGTGCATCTGTATCAGGGTGGGTTGCCCAAGCGCACGCAGGTACTGGCGGATTATTTGATCGGGTGGTTCAAGCGCAGCGGGGAAGCTCTGGATCGGCTCTAAATCATCACAAAGCACACTGTGGGAGCGAGCTTGCTCGCGATAGCAATTTCACATTCAAAAGAGATGTTGCCTGACCCACCGCTATCGCGAGCAAGCTCGCTCCCACAAGGATTTTCGTCATCACCCGAGATTGTGGCGGGCATAAAAAACGGCCCGCGAAGGCCGTCTTTTGTTTACCGCAATGGCTCAACCGCCGAGGTACGCTTCACGCACTTTCGGGTCGGTCAACAGCGCTTCACCGGTGCCTTGCATCACCACCCGGCCGTTCTCCAGAACGTAGGCGCGGTCAGCGATCTTCAGCGCCTGGTTGGCGTTCTGCTCGACCAGGAACACGGTCACACCGTCCTTGCGCAGCTGTTCGATGATGTCGAAGATCTGCTGGATGATGATTGGCGCCAAGCCCAGGGAAGGTTCGTCGAGCAGCAGCAGCTTGGGCTTGCTCATCAGCGCACGGCCGATGGCGAGCATTTGCTGTTCGCCGCCGGACATGGTGCCGCCACGCTGGGCGAAGCGTTCTTTCAGGCGCGGGAAAAGTCCGAGGACCTTGTCCATCTGCTCCTGATAATCGCCTTTGGCGGTGAAGAAACCACCCATGGACAGGTTCTCTTCCACGGTCAGGCGGGAAAACACCCGACGACCTTCCGGCACCACGGCAATGCTCTTGCGCATGATCTGCGAAGAGTCCTGGCCGACCAGTTCCTCACCCATGTAGCGGATGCTGCCGCTGTGAGCGCGTGGCGAACCACACAGGGTCATCAGCAGCGTGGACTTGCCGGCACCGTTGGCACCGATCAGGGTCACGATCTCGCCCTGGCGGACTTCGACGTTGACGCCATGCAGGGCCTGGATCTTGCCGTAGAAGGTGGAAACGTTTTCGAACTGCAGCATTTACGCTTCCCCCAGGTAGGCTTTGATCACTTCAGGATTGTCACGGATCTGTTCCGGCGTGCCGTCGGCCAGGGGCGTGCCCTGGTTGATCACGACGATGTGGTCGGAAATGCTCATGACCAGTTTCATGTCGTGTTCGATCAGCAGTACGGTGACGTTGTGCTCTTCACGCAGCATGCCGATCAGCGCCTTGAGGTCCTCGGTTTCCTTCGGGTTCAGGCCGGCAGCCGGTTCGTCGAGCATGAGGATCCGCGGACGGGTCATCATGCAGCGAGCGATTTCCAGGCGACGTTGCTGACCATAGGCCAAGGTACCGGCCGGGCGGTTGGCGAACTCTTTGAGGTGAACCTTTTCCAGCCAGTACTCGGCGTATTCCATGGCCTCGCGTTCGCTTTTGCGGAACGCCGGGGTCTTGAACAGGCCGGACAGGAAGTTGGTGTTCAGGTGGCGGTGCTGGGCGATCAGGAGGTTCTCGACCGCCGTCATGTCCTTGAACAACCGTACGTTCTGGAAGGTACGCACCACGCCTTTGAGGGCGATCTTGTGACCGGGCATGCCCTCGATCGACTCACCATCGAGCTGGATGCTGCCACCGCTCGGCTTGTAGAAGCCGGTCAGGCAGTTGAACACGGTGGTCTTGCCGGCGCCGTTAGGGCCGATCAAGGCCACGACCTGTTTTTCCTTCACGCTCAAGGCTACGCCGTTGACCGCCAGCAAACCGCCGAAGCGCATGCTCAGGTTTTCTACCTTCAGGATCTCGCGGCTCATTTGCGCAGCTCCATGTGAGGACGTTGCATGGGCAGCAGACCTTGAGGACGCCAGATCATCATCAGCACCATCAGGGCGCCGAACATCAACATGCGGTATTCGCTGAAGTCACGCATCAGCTCGGGCAACAGGATCATCACGACAGCCGCGAGGACCACGCCCAGCTGCGAGCCCATGCCGCCCAGCACCACGATGGCGAGGATGGTGGCCGACTCGATGAAGGTGAACGACTCCGGCGTGACCAGCCCTTGACGCGCGGCGAAGAAGCTACCGGCGAAACCGGCGAAGCAGGCACCCAGGGTGAAGGCCGACAGCTTGATCACGGTCGGGTTCAGGCCCAGGGCACGGCAGGCGATTTCGTCTTCGCGCAAGGCTTCCCAGGCACGGCCGATCGGCATGCGCAGCAGGCGGTTGATCACGAACAGCGCGAACAGCGCCAGCAACAACGCAACTAGGTAGAGGAAAACCACCTTGCTGACGGGGTTGTAGGTCAGGCCGAAGAACTCGTGGAAGGTCTGCATGCCTTCGGTGGCCGTTCTATCGAAGCTCAGGCCGAACAGCGACGGTTTGGGAATGTTGCTGATGCCGTTCGGTCCGCCGGTGAGGTCGGTCAGGTTGCGCAGGAACAGACGGATGATTTCACCGAAGCCCAGGGTCACGATCGCCAGGTAGTCACCGCGCAAACGCAGTACCGGGAAACCCAGCAGGAAACCGAAGGTGGCCGCCATCAGCCCGGCGATCGGCAGGCAGATCCAGAAGCTCAGACCGTAGTAGTGCGACAGCAGTGCATAACTGTAGGCACCCACGGCGTAGAAGCCGACGTAGCCGAGGTCGAGCAGGCCGGCCAGACCGACCACGATGTTCAGGCCCAGGCCGAGCAGTACGTAGATCAGGATCAGCGTGGCAATGTCCACCGCGCCGCGTGAGCCGAAGAACGGCCAGACCAGTGCAACGACAATCAACGCCATGATGATCCAGCGCTGGGTTGTCGGCAGGGTCAGGAAGTGGCTCGCGCTGGCCGGGATCAGTTTACCCGTGGGCATGGAGCGCATGGCCGCCGAGTATTGGCGATCGAACAGCACACGCAGGAACATCAGCACCGAGCAGGTAGCGATGATGATCAGGGTGGAGGTGCTGGCACCTTGCACTTCGAGGTTGATACCGGCGATGGACAGTTTCAGACCGAGCACCGGATAGGCCACGGCCCATACCAGCAATGCGCTGAACAGCGCCTGTTTAAGATTCCTAGTCATACTTTCTCAACCTCCGGACGGCCCAGCAGGCCGGTTGGCCGGAATAACAACACCAGAACCAGAAGGCCGAAAGCCACCACGTCCTTGTACTGGTCACCGAATACATCGGCGCCGAATGCTTCTGCCACCCCCAGCACCAGCCCGCCGAGCATGGCGCCCGGAATGCTGCCGATGCCACCCAGAACCGCTGCGGTAAAGGCCTTGAGACCTACCAGGAAGCCGGCGTTGGGGTTGATCACGCCGTACTGCATGCTCAGCAGTACAGCCGCCACGGCCGCCAGGGCGGCACCGATGACGAAGGTCAGGGCGATGATGTTGTTGGTGTTGATGCCCAGCAGGTTGGCCATCTTGATGTCTTCGGCACAGGCCCGGCAGGCACGTCCCAGGCGTGAACGCGAGATGAACCCGGTGAGGCAGAGCATCACCACCAGGGTCACCACGAACACCAGGATCTGCATGTAGGAGATCAGCACTTCCTGTGCGCCGCCCGGACCGAAGCTGAAGCTGCCTGGAATCAGGTTGGGGATCGATTTGTCCTTGGAGTCCTGCGAGAGCAGTACGGAGTTTTGCAGGAAGATCGACATGCCGATGGCCGAGATCAGCGGGATCAGGCGGTTACTGCCCCGCAGGGGGCGGTAGGCGATCCGTTCGATGCTGTAGCCGTAGGCACTGGTAACAACGATGGTCGCCAGGAAAGCGGCGGTCATCAACAGCGGCAGTGAATCGAAACCCAGCATGGCCAGTCCGGCAAGGACGATGAAGGCCACGTAGGAACCGATCATGTAGACCTCGCCATGGGCGAAGTTGATCATTCCAATAATGCCGTAAACCATTGTGTAGCCAATGGCTATCAAGGCATAGGTGCTGCCAATGGTCATCCCATTAACCAGCTGTTGGAAGAAGTGATAGATCTCAGGCATTACAACGCTCCTAAAAACCTGATACGCATTTCACTGGTGGAGTCATGTTCCAGCCCGGGCGCTGTGGTCTGTGGCCACTTTTGCTCGAACGTTTGCCAGCGAACCGCTGGTGACGGTTTTAAGATTTTCAGGTGAATCAGTTCCCGGATCACGGGACCCTGACCCATTAATCTCGTAAAACAAAGCCCACTGCTCGCGCAGTGGGCTTTATGACTCATGGAGCCCGCTTACTGAGGCGAAACTTCGGTCTTTGGTTTACCGAAGTGCCACTCGTAGACCACGAACTTGAAGTCCTTCAGGTCGCCCTTTTCGTCGAACGACAGGTCGCCGGTCGGAGTCTTGAAGGTGCCTTTGTGAATGGCTTCAGCCACCTTGGCGGTGTCTTCGCTCTTGGCGGACTTGATACCTTCGGCGATCACTTCGACGGCCGAGTAGGCCGGGAACACGAACGGGCCGCTCGGGTCCTGCTTCTTGTCGGCGAAGGCTTGTACCAGCGCCTTGTTGGCAGGGTCCTGGTCGAAGGATTTCGGCAGGGTCACCAGCAGGCCTTCGGAAGCGTTCTGGGCAATTTGCGAGATGGAGTCGTTGCCGACGCCTTCAGGTCCCATGAACTTGGCTTTCAGGCCCTTTTCCTGGGACTGGCGCAGGATCAGACCCAGCTCCGGGTGGTAGCCGCCGTAGTAAACGAAGTCGACGTTGGCTTGCTTGAGCTTCTGGATGATCGAGGAGAAGTCCTTGTCACCGGCATTGAGGCCTTCGAACACGGCAACCTTGACGCCTTTGCCTTCGAGGGTTTTCTTCACGGCGGTGGCGATGCCTTCACCGTACTGCTGTTTGTCGTGCAGTACCGCTACGACCTTCGGCTTGACGTGGTCGGCGATGTAGTTGCCGGCGGCAGGGCCCTGGGCGCTGTCCAGACCGATGGTGCGGAACACCAGTTTGTAACCACGGGTGGTGATGTCCGGGTTGGTGGCGGCCGGGGTGATCATGATCACGCCTTCGTCTTCGTAGATGTCCGAAGCCGGTTGAGTGGAGCTGGAGCAGAGGTGACCTACAACGAATTTCACACCATCGTTGACCACTTTGTTGGCGACGGCCACGGCTTGTTTAGGGTCGCACGCGTCGTCGTATTCCTTGGCTTCGAGCATCTTGCCGTCGACGCCGCCCTTGGCGTTGATCTGCTCGATGGCCATCTTGGCGCCGATGAACTGCATGTCGCCGTATTGAGTGACCGGGCCGGTTTTAGGGCCGGCGATGCCGATCTTGATGGTGTCAGCTGCGAACGAATGGCTGGCAACCCCGGCCAGAACCATAGCGGCAAACAGTTTGGAAATCTGCTTAGTAGCCTTAGTCATAGTGCTCCACTCTTACTGTTGTAGTTTTTATAGTCCTGGCGCCTTGGGCAGCAGAACCGGGTCAGATAGCTGCGACATTCCCCGGAAAAGCCCCTCGGCAACTGTACCGGTACAGTGTAGAGCGCCGATTGTCAGCCTGGGAAGGCGGCGCCGAGGGGCAAAACCTGCGAGTGTCGCTTTATTGAAAGTAAAAGACAGAATTGCGGCGGGGACATTGAGAGGCTTATAGCCGGATTCATTGCATTCCCTGGCTTTCCTGCGTTTTTCATTTCGGTCACTCAATTGCATCCGGGTTTTTCTGCCGGACCACCGACGTTATCATTCGCGTCGATTTCTTTTCCGGACAGTCCCATGAATCAAGAACCTAGCACCCTCTATGCCAAGCTGCTTGGTGAAACTGCATCTATTACCTGGAAAGAGCTGGAGCCGTTCTTCGCCAAGGGTGCCCTATTGTGGGTCGATCCCGGCCTGGATTTGATCGCTGCAGCCGAGGCCGTGGCCCAGGATGAAGGGGAGAAAGTGGCTGCCTGGCTGGCCGCTGACAAGCTCGCCAAACTGTCTGAAACGCGGGCGCTGGACCTTTTTGAACGTGATCCGCAGTTGTGGGCGGTGGTTGTTTCGCCGTGGATTCTGATCCAGGAAAGGGCGCAGGCTTAAAAGGTTGCACCTTCTTGGTGCGCTCTTTGCAAAGGGAAAAGTGTGTAGCCGAGTAGCGTGATGGCATGTTGCCGTAGAGAAAGGCCACAGCTTCACGGTGACGTAAACGTAACGGGAACAGTTGAGAGCGCAACTGAACGGCTGATCAATTGTTTCTGGATGTTGATTAAGTGGTGCGTTTGAGGACGCCATCGCGAGCAGGCTCGCTCCCACAGGTGACCGCGTTTTTTCAGAAGGAATGCAGTCGAATGTGGGAGCGGGCTTGCTCGCGAATGGGGGCGACGCTTAGTAAGCAGTCTTGCCCGTATGGTTATTCAGCGAAATAACCTTGGTCTTGCCAATGCGGTGACGGTAGATCTCGCGCAGGTACTTGATTGATTTCTTCACACAGTCGCGCGACAGGCGGATGTCGTTGATCGAGACGAATTTTTCCTTGTCGTTGATCAGCTCGCGGTACTTCTTCTCGTACATCGGCTTGATCGCGTACCAGTTGGTATCGAGGATCTTCGCCGGGTTCTCGAATTCGTTGAGCAAGTCGTCGATGCGGTCCTCATCGAATTCCTCCTGGACGATGAAATCCAGGATCGAGTTGTCCAGGGTTTCGTCGAAACGGTACGCAGGCTTCGCAAAGCAGCGCTTGATGAAGGCCACGATCAGCGTCAGGAAGTCGTCCGACAGGCACGGGCTCTTGGCGATCAGGGTGGTCAGCGACAGGTTGGCCGAAGCACCGATCACCAGCGCGTAGCGCTTGAGCGTGGTGTTGGGGAACAGGCTGTTGAGGTGAGTCTTCAACCGGTTCAGATCCATATAGGACAGCTTGTAGTCTTTCGGCAAGGAAACGATCGACACCACCGACGAGCAATTCTTGAAGAAGTGCAGGTCATGCAGGGCAGCCGCGTCGTACCCCGAGTTCTTGTACTGCTCCAGCGACGCACGATAGCGCTTGGATTCGATCG
This sequence comes from Pseudomonas sp. Pseusp10, assembly GCF_059492225.1. Classification (NCBI taxonomy): domain Bacteria; kingdom Pseudomonadati; phylum Pseudomonadota; class Gammaproteobacteria; order Pseudomonadales; family Pseudomonadaceae; genus Pseudomonas; species Pseudomonas sp. Pseusp10. Next base: position 2,008,984 of record NZ_CP168528.1, read on the forward strand.
GCAACAGGCTGATGCCTTCGATGGCCTGGGTGACCTTGTTGAAATGCGGCAGGTCGATCGAACGGAAGAACAGGTCGTCGATGTTCAGGCGTTGCGGCTCTTTCTCGAATACCTTGAATTTGTCGCTGCTCGGCGGCGGGGTTTCCGGCACCACGGACTCGGCATAGGCAATCGCCACAGGGCCGGCCAGGCTCATGAACAGGTCGTTGGCGTCCAGGCGGATGGTTTCGCCGATGTCGATGCCGGCGCGACGGAAATAGTTCTGGTCGTAGTCGGTGGTTACCGCCTGGGCCGTCAGAATGTTGAAGATCTGCTGCGAGATATATTGGTTGGCATGCTTTTCCATGGCATTGACATCAATGTTCTGGATATTGCCGTCATCGTTCTCTTCGGCGTAACGCATGATGTCGTTGGAAATCAGCATCATCGCGTTCCATGGGCGGATGCGTCCCATGACGCTGGCTTCGCTGCTGTCTTCGTTGGCGAAGTTGTAGGAGAAGTCCCACTCTTCCGACAGGTATTTGCACAGCAGGCGGCCGGCATTGATGTGCAGCGCCTCGGACATTTCACTGCGGTGATCGGAAATGTTCGGCAGTACACAGATGCCACTGGTGAAGATCGGTTCGAAGACGAAGGAGTGGCCGCTCTTGCTGTCGTGCTCGTCCATCGGCTTTGTGTCGAACGTCTTGTTCATGTACGAGTGCTGCTGGGCCAGGCCGAATTCCGAGGCCATGCCCGAACCGGTACCGCCGCCGGCACTGAAGATCGAGAAATACAGGCGCGACTGGTTGGCCTTGATGCCGCAGCTGTCGATCAGGTACGAGTGAATCATTTTCCAGTCAGGGCTGGAGAAACGTTGGGTGTCCTTGTTCAGGATGATCTTGGCCAGATACTGGCCGAGGATCGGCGCGTTACCGGCGCCACCGGCGTGGACTTCCGACAAGTCCATGATTTTCATCTTGCTGTAGTCGCGCAGGAAGCCGCTTTTTTCGCCCTTGCGCGAGAAGCGGATGCGTCCGGCAATGTCCTTGTCCAGGTCGCCGAGCATCACCAGTGGCTCGACCAGAAACACCGGCTTGGTGTTTTTGTTCTGGCCCAGGCGCAGGTTGTTGCGGATCCACTGGGCCGGGCTGTAGCCCTTTTCGGCAAAACGCTTGTCCGGTGACAGGCGATCTTCGTTGTTGAATTCGTTGAGGTAGAACTTGCGGGCGTTGTACACCAGCTCCGCCACGTCCAGCGCAATGTTCGAGCCGCAGCGGCCCAGACCGATCAGGCACACCGAGGGGAATTCCTGATCGTTGTGCTGTTCGCTGTCGCCTTCCAGATGCGGTGCGCGCGGGAACACCATGTCGCGCAGGCCGTCGAGGTTGTCGAGGATGCGGTCGGTGTTGGTTTCCGTGAAGTACAGGTACTGCTGGGTCGCCAACGGACGGGATTGAATCAATGGCTTCGGTGATGACGGGCTGTTGGCCGCGGGGCTCAACGTCAGATCGGTTACCGCAGTGGCCGGGTTGTTTTTAGAAGTCATTGTTCGCCATCTACCTGGGCTGATTGGTTGGCCGACTCGCTGTCGTCGAACCGTCACGGAATAGAATCGCGTCTTTTTTCAGCGCGTACTCGGACCATGCCTTGGTCTTTAGCCTGAGCATCACTCGGGGGGGAATCCTTTCCTAAGTCATGATGAATCGGCCAGTATTCAGTGATCTTTAATCAAAAGGAGGCTAAATGATGTCAATGCTACCTTCACTAGGGTTTGCCGGGATCGGCCTGATGGGGTTGCCGATGTGCCGGCGCCTGCTGGCCGCGGGTTATCCGTTGGCGGTATGGAATCGCAACCCGGACAAGTGCGAGCCGCTGGTGGAAGCAGGCGCCCGTCAGGCCGCCAGCCCGGCCGAACTGTGCCGGCACGCTGACGTGGTGATGTTGTGCCTGGCGGATACGTCGGTCGTACGCGAGGTAGTGTTTGGTCCGACAGGCATTATCGAAGGGGCGAAAAAAGGCCAGCTACTGGTGGATTTTTCCAGCCTGGAGCCCAACGCAACGCGGGAGATGGCCGCAGACCTCGCCGGTAGAACCGGCATGCACTGGCTCGACACGCCGGTGTCCGGCGGCGTGGTGGGGGCTGAAGCCGGGAGCCTGGCGATCATGGTCGGCGGTGACGTACAGGATCTGGAACGGGTCCGGCCTGTTCTATTGACCCTGGGGCAGCGTGTGACGCACATGGGTGGCGTCGGGGCAGGGCAGGTGACCAAGGCGTGCAATCAGATGATCGTCGCCTGCAATGCATTGGTGATTGCCGAAGTGGTTGCGCTGGCGGAGCGTTCTGGGGTTGATGCGAGCCTGATCGCCGAAGCGCTGGCCGGCGGCTTTGCTGATTCGAAACCGTTGCAGATCCTGGCACCGCAGATGGCGGAAAACCGTTTCGAACCGGTCAAGTGGCATGTGCGCACGTTGCTCAAGGATCTGGATACGGCGGTGAAGTTTTCCCGCGAACAAGGCTCGGCAACACCGATCAGCGGTCTGGCCGCGCAGTTGATGCGCCTGCATGGGAGTCAGGGTTTCCTTGAGAAAGATCCGTCTACGTTAGTGCAGATGTACCGTGAGCCAGGCTCGGCGTCGTGACGGTATAGGCGTGCTTGCGCTGGTTGATTTCGTTCAGCACCGGATGCAGCTCGGCCAGTGGTACCGGCCGGCTCAGCAGATAGCCCTGGACGAAGTCACAGCCGTGGTTTTCCAGGAACTGATACTGCTCGAAGGTTTCGACTCCTTCGGTGACCACTTGCAGGTGCAGGGTATGGGCCATGACGATAATCGCCTGGACAATCTCCATGTCCTGGGTGGCCTTGGGGATGTCCTGGATGAAGGAACGGTCGATTTTCAGCGTGTTGAGTGGCAAGCGCTTGAGGTAGGCCAGGGATGAATAGCCGGTGCCGAAGTCATCGATCGACAGCGAAACGCCGAGGGCGCGAATCTGTCGCAGCAACACCAGTGTGTTGGCGATATTGCCCATCAAGGCGTTTTCCGTGACTTCCAGTTCCAGCCGGTTGGGCGCCACACCGGCGACCCGCAATGCGTACTCGATTTCATCGGCCAGTTCTTCGCGTGCGAGGTTCAGCGGCGAGCAATTCACGGCGATCTTGAGGTCTTCACAGCCTTTGCGCGACAACTCGCCCAGGTCCTCGCAGGCCTTGCGCAGCACCCAGTTGTCCAGCTCGGCGATCAGGCCGTTGGCCTCGGCGATGGCGATAAAACGATCCGGTACGAGTAAACCATGGACCGGGTGTTGCCAGCGAATCAAGGCTTCGAGCTTGCTGACCTGACCGGTCTTGAGGTCATAGATCGGCTGGTAATAGAGCATCAGTCCGGTGTCTTCACGCAGGGCGTGGCGCAGTTCTTCTTCCAGTTGCAGCTCAAGTGTGGCGCGGGTTTTCAGATTGGCACTGAAAAAACTCAGGCCGTTGCGGCCGCTGCCCTTGGACTGATACAGCGCCAGGTCGGCGTTCTTCAGCAGTTCCTCACACGTCTTGCCGTCTTCCGGAAACAGACTGATGCCAATGCTGGTGGTCATGACCATGCGCCTGCCGGCCAGCTCGATGGGCTCCTTCATTTTCAGCATGATGCGTTGGGCCATATGCCGCGCCTCCTCACGATCATGCAGGTTGATGAGCAGGCAGAACTCGTCACCACCGAAGCGCGCGACCACATCCTCGTGACTGCGAATCGAGCTCTTGATGTGTTGCGCAAGCACTTTGAGCAGATCGTCACCGGCATCGTGACCAAGGCTGTCGTTGATCCGCTTGAAATGGTCGATGTCCAGGAACATGACCGCCAGCATCCCGCCTTCGTTGGTTTTCTCCATGAGTTTTTCGGCGAAGATCTGGTTGAACCCGCGGCGGTTGATCAGGTTGGTCAGCGGGTCGTAGTGCGCCACCTGTTGCAGTGACATGCGTGCCTGGTCCAGCTGGCTGAGCAGGGAGTTGACCCGCTGCAGGTCGTGATCCTTGTGTTGCAATTTCTTGTCCGCCAGTGCCGCGCTGATGCTGCTGCCGATGATCAGCAGGGCCATGACCGTTACGGTCAGTGCCAGTTGCAGTTGGCTGTGTTCGCCGGTTTGCGCTGGCAGGCTGTCGCCGGGCAGCACCATGTTGAAGGCGGCCATCGCAGTGAGGTGCATGCTGAGGATGCCAGCCCCGAGCAACAGGCTGGCGCTGTATTTGAAGAGCTGATGCAGCATGCCGGTGCCGTCGCGCAGATACCATGCCAGCAACAAGGCTGCCAGCGCGGCACCGATCGCGATCGCGATCGAAAGGGCGAACAGGCCCGGATGGTAATAGACCTCGGCATTGGAGTGCATGGCCGTCATGCCCACGTAATGCATGGTCGCGATACCCAGGCCGATCCCGATCGATGATGTGAGGCACTGTCGAAAACTCAGCTCAGGAAGGCTGAGGGTGTGCATGGCCAGCCACGCGGCGAGCAGCGCGATGGTTAGTGAGAACACTGTGACAGGCAGTTGATAGTGAAGATCGATAGGTGTCTGGAATGCCAACATCGCGACGAAGTGCATGGCCCAGATACCGCCGGCCAGGCATCCGCTGCCAACCCAGCGCCAGCGTGTCTTGGAAGCGGAATTTTCAGCGTGAGCAACCCGTTCGGCCATGTCCAGTGTCGCGAAACAGCCGACACAGGCGACCAGGTAAGCCAGCAGCACCAGAAAAGGGTCATGTGTGCAATTAAGTACGACCTGCCCACTCTCTGGTAGCTCGGTAAGGAAATGCAAACCAAGCCATTCCATAGCATGCCCCATTGTTATCCTCAGGCTGGCGCAAGGAGCGCCGGCGAATGCCTTGGAGTATAGAGGGCATGGATGGAGCGCAAGCGGTAGTGGCACATTGATGCCAATCTTTTTGATATTAGCCTGATAGCGATTAGTGCTATGACTCAGGCGAATTGCTTCTGAGGCGTCTCGAATACGGGTTGCAGGGCCGGCAAGCCGAAAGCGGCACGGGCCGCGTCGCAATCGGGATTAGCCACGCCATCGGCCCAGGACGCTTCGAACTCCCGACAGGTGCTGGAGCGTTTTTCGTAAATCGAGCATTGCACCGTACTGCCCACCTCTCCCACCAGGCTGGTGCAGCGTACGGGTTTGCAGCCGGTACCGAGCATCGCGACCCGACTGGGGCTGATCTGCTCGACAAGCTCATCGGGTACCGTCCCCCCGGACGAAGCGCATTCACCCCAGAAAAATGACACGCGAAAATGAGAACAGCAGGCACCGCAATTCAGACACGGACTGGCTTCGGACATGGGCGATTATCGTAAGGAGGAGTGGAGACACAGGGGGAAACAAGGCCGCTATTCTAGGCTTCGCCAACGGCTTGGGAAGGGGGGGTGAAAGGTATTTTTTATCGGCCGGACGAACTGCGAAATGCCCACCCTGCGAAAGCTCCTACAGGTTGCGTCCCATGGGTTGGTATCAGCCTGGCGAATAATGAAAGACAGTTTTGGCCGGCCTGTCTAGATTGCAAAGTCCGGGGGCAGTGACGCCCCAAAAACAATAAAAGAGACGGACCCATGCAGAACTCGACCCAAGCGGCCAATGCCTGGCGCATTCTGTTCCTGTTGTTCCTGGCCAACCTGTTCAATTTTTTCGACCGCACCATCCCGGCCATCATCATCGAGCCCATTCGCATGGAATGGCACCTCAGTGATTTCCAGTTGGGGATCATCGGGACGGCATTCACCATCGTCTACGCGATTGCCGGCCTGCCGCTGGGGCGCATGGCCGATACCGGCTCGCGCAGCAAACTGATGGGCTGGGGGCTGGCGGTGTGGAGCGGGCTGACGGCTGTCAACGGCATGGTGGGCAGTTTCTGGAGCTTCCTGATCGTGCGCATGGGCATCGGCATCGGCGAGGCCAGTTATGCGCCGGCCGCCAACTCGCTGATCGGCGATTTATTCCCCGCTCACCGCCGGGCGCGGGCCATGGGCATCTTCATGCTCGGGCTGCCATTGGGGCTGTTGCTGGCGTTCTTCACCATCGGTGCGATGGTCAAGGCCTTCGATAGCTGGCGCGCGCCGTTCTTTATCGCGGCGGTGCCCGGCCTGATCCTCGCGATCTTCATGTTTTTCATCAAGGAACCGAAACGCGGCGCTGCCGAGAGCGTTCAGGTTTCGCAGGAAAAGATCGATCGGCCGATCCGTCGGGTATTGGCCGTGCCGACCTTCCTGTGGCTGGTGATGGCCGGCCTGTGTTTCAACTTCGCCACTTATGCTTGTAACTCGTTTCTGGTGCCGATGCTGCAACGGTATTTCCTGATGCCATTGCAGGAAGCTGCGGTCGCCACCGGGGTTATTGTCGGCGTGACCGGGCTGTTCGGCCTGACTCTGGGGGGCTGGATCGCGGACAAGATTCACCAACGGGTCGCCAACGGGCGCCTGCTGTTTGCGGCCTTCAGCCTGATGATTTCGACGCTCTGCACTGCTTGGGCGCTGCATTCCGGGCGCATCGAAATCGGAGTATTTGTCGCTGTATTCAGTGTCGGCTGGCTGTTCGCCTACAACTTCTACACCTGCGTGTACACGGCGATTCAGGATGTGGTCGAGCCGCGGTTGCGGGCAACGGCGATGGCGCTGTTCTTTGCCGGGCTCTACCTGTTGGGCGGTGGCCTGGGGCCGGTGGTGGTCGGGGCCTTGTCGGATCACTTTGCGCACACGGCGATGCTTGCGGCGGGGGCGGAACAGATGACCGAAGCCTTCAAGGCGGTCGGCCTGCATGACGCGATGTACCTGATTCCGGTGGCGCTGTTGCTCACCGTGGTGTTTCTGTTCCTGGCTTCGCGTTGTTTTGTGCGCGATGCCAAGCGGATGAAGGCAGGGTTGGTGGCGGTGGTTGAGCCTGAAGGTTCTGCGGTGACTGCCTGATCGCCTTCGCGAGCAAGCCCGCTCCCACATTGGATCTTCAGTGCATATGAGATCCCTGTGGGAGCGGGTTTGCCCGCGAAGAGGCCATCAGCAGCACTACTGAAATTGAAGTAAACAAAAAGGCCCGCATCGCTGCAGGCCTTCTATTTAACAGGGCAAAGAAGGGGATTAACCCGCCACCAGCACCCGAATCGCTTCCAGTCGCAGCGCAGCCTTGTCGAGCATGGCTAGGCCTTGCTCGCGTTGATTGCGCAGGGCCACCAGTTCGCTGTCGCGCACGGTCGGGTTGACCGCTTGCAGCGCGGTCAGACGTGCCAGTTCTTCTTCGGTATCGGCAGCCAGGCGACGCTGCGCCTCGGCGACACGTTCAGTGTGGCGAGGCAGGATCTTCGCTTCACCGGCATTGATCCGTGGCGTCAGTTGGTCACGCTGGGCCTGGATGAACTTGTTGGCGCTGGCACGGGGCACGCTTTCGAGCTGATCGTTCAAGGTTTCGAACGACACGCGGGCCGACAGGTCGTTGCCGTTGGTATCGAGCAGGCAGCGCAGGGCAGCCGGCGGCAGGTAGCGGCCCAGTTGCAGTGAGCGTGGTGCAACCACTTCGCTGACATACAACAGTTCCAGCAACACGGTGCCCGGCTTGAGTGCCTTGTTCTTGATCAGCGCCACGGCGGTGTTGCCCATGGAACCGGACAGCACCAGATCCATGCCGCCCTGAACCATCGGGTGCTCCCAGGTGATGAACTGCATGTCTTCACGAGACAGCGCCTGGTTACGGTCGTAAGTGATGGTCACGCCTTCGTCGTCGCCCAGCGGGAAGCTGGCGTCGAGCATTTTTTCGCTCGGCTTGAGGATCAGGGCGTTTTCCGAATGGTCTTCGCTATCGATGCCAAAGGCGTCAAACAGGGTTTCCATGTAGATCGGCAGCGCGAACTGGTCGTCTTGCTCAAGGATATCTTCCACCAGCGCATCGCCTTCGCCCGCGCCACCGGAGTTCAGCTCCAGCAAGCGGTCACGGCCGGTGTGCAGTTCGGCCTCCAGGCGCTCACGCTCGGTGCGGGCTTCGTCGATCAGCGCTTGCCACTCGCCATCGTCGGCTTCTTCGAGCAGTGGCAGCAGGCGCGGGCCGAACTGGTGCTGCAAGGCGTTGCCGGTCGGGCAGGTATTGAGGAACGCGTTCAGCGCTTCGTGGTACCACTGGAACAGACGCTCTTGCGGGCTGGTTTCCAGATATGGCACGTGCAGTTCGATGATGTGCTTCTGGCCAATCCGGTCCAGACGACCGATGCGTTGTTCCAGCAGGTCCGGGTGGGATGGCAGGTCGAACAGCACCAGGTGATGGGAGAACTGGAAGTTGCGACCTTCACTGCCGATTTCCGAGCAGATCAGCACTTGCGCGCCGAACTCTTCGTCGGCGAAGTAGGCGGCGGCGCGGTCACGCTCGAGGATGTTCATGCCCTCATGGAACACCGTGGCCGGGATGCCGGAGCGCACGCGCAGGGCGTCTTCCAGGTCCATGGCGGTTTCGGCGTGGGCGCAGATCACCAGCACTTTGGTGCGCTTGAGCATTTTCAGCTGGTCGATCAGCCACTCGACGCGCGGGTCGAACTTCCACCAGCGTTCTTCTTCGCTGGCATCCGGCTGGGCCTGGAAACTGACTTCCGGGTACAGCTCGGCGTGATCGCCCAACGGCAGCTCAAGGTATTCGTCCGGGCACGGCAGCGGGTACGGGTGCAGCTTGCGCTCCGGGAAGCCTTGCACGGCGGCGCGGGTGTTACGGAACAGCACGCGGCCGGTGCCGTGACGGTCGAGCAGCTCGCGCACCAGGCGGGCGCTGGCTTCGGTGTCGCCATCGTTGACGGCGGCCAGCAGGGCGTCGCCTTCGTTGCCGAGGAACCCGTGGATGGTCTTGTGGGCTTGCGGCGACAGGCGTCCCTGATCCAGCAACTCCTGAACGGCTTCAGCCACCGGGCGATAGTTTTCGCTCTCGGCGCGGAAGGCTTGCAGGTCGTGGAAGCGGTTCGGGTCGAGCAGGCGCAGACGCGCGAAGTGGCTGTCCTGGCCAAGTTGTTCCGGGGTGGCGGTCAACAGCAGCACGCCAGGAATGGTTTCGGCGAGTTGCTCGACCAGCGAGTATTCAGGGCTGACCTGATCTTCGTGCCACACCAGGTGGTGAGCCTCGTCGACCACCAGCAAGTCCCAGCCTGCCGCGAACAGTGCGTCCTGGGCTTTCTCGTCGTCCACCAGCCACTCAAGCGCTACCAGCGCGAGTTGGGTATCTTCGAACGGGTTGCTGGCATCGCTTTCGATGAAGCGCTCTTCGTCGAACAGCGCGACCTGCAGGTTGAAGCGGCGGCGCATCTCTACCAGCCACTGGTGCTGCAGGTTCTCCGGAACCAGGATCAGCACACGGCTGGCACGGCCCGAGAGCAATTGGCGATGGATCACCAGGCCGGCTTCGATGGTTTTGCCCAGACCCACTTCGTCGGCCAGCAGAACCCGTGGCGCGATACGGTCGGCGACTTCGCGGGCAATGTGCAACTGGTGCGCGATCGGTTGCGCACGCACGCCACCCAGACCCCACAGCGAGGACTGCAATTGGCGGCTGGTGTGTTCCAGGGTGTGATAGCGCAGGGAGAACCAGGCCAGCGGATCGATCTGGCCGGCGAACAGACGGTCGCTGGCCAGGCGGAACTGGATGAAGTTCGACAGCTGGGTTTCCGGCAGGGTGACCACTTCGCTCTGCCCGTTGAGGCCGTGGTAAACCAGCAGGCCATCAACGTCGTCGACTTCGCGTACGGTCAGTTTCCAGCCTTCGAAGTGAGTGATGGTGTCACCCGGCGAAAACCGCACACGGGTCAGAGGCGCATTCCGTAGCGCGTACTGGCGGGTGTCGCCAGTGGCCGGGTAGAGCACGGTCAACAAGCGGCCGTCCTGTGCCAGAACGGTGCCTAAACCCAGCTCGGCTTCGCTGTCACTGATCCAGCGTTGCCCCGGTTGATACTGCTGCGCCATGCTGCCTGACTCCCACCTGAAAAAGCGGGCTATCTTAACGGAATGAGCGCTTCAGGGCCAAAGGACTCTCAGAAAAACTCACAGTCATACGTTAGCCCACCTGTGCATGACGCGCCGCTCAGTGCACTAATGAGTGCCAATTGGGTCACAGTTTGCGACCGATGGCTCAAGTCGCCATCCCCGCAGCCGACAGCCTGCTGACAGGAGACCGAAAACCATGCTGCCACCGATGCTCCCCTTGAGTGCCGTGCCGATCACTTCACAGACTGACCCGATCCGCCAGCGTCCGGATATTCCACCGGTGGTGCCGGTGCAGGAAAGCTCCAGTGAAAGCACCATTGACCTGCAAAAGCGCAATCCTGAGGAAGACGGGTTAGTGCTGCGCGAGGAACAGCGCCGCAGGCAGGAGCAGGAACGGCGCCGCCGTGAGGCCGACAATGACCCCGAGGCGCACCTGGCGATTCCCGGCGATGAACTCAATGCCGACAACACCGTGCCGGTGGCGCCGCTGATGGAAGATCAGCCGCGGCAGGGGCTGTGGGTCGATATCGAGATTTGAGCGCAGGCTGGTCAGCGCGGCCGTCAGGCCGCATTATTGGCGCAGGGTTGCCGAACGCTACGGTGGCTGAAATTCATTTCAAGCGATGCACTGACCGCCATGAGCCAAGATGACAAACTGATTGACCTCAACGCTGAACGCGCCAAGCGTATCCATGACCTCAATGACAAGCGGCTCAATGAAGTCCGCCAGGCGTTCGAGCAGGCCATGCCGTTGGGCAAGGCAAAGAAAAAGCCGAAAAACAAACCGAAAAAGCGCTGAAGTCCCCCCGCATTCATTGATGCGGGTCAAATTTTCCCCTTCCTCTTGCCCAGTCTCGGGCGACATTGATCCCGGTCAATATTCTCTCCTGCCCGTTTGGTTAACTTAGCCCTATCGCAACAGGCTAGGTGCAGGAGACGCGTCATGTTTTTCGACAACGTGGTGATCGCCGGAGTGCTGACTGTCAGCCTCATGTTCGTGTTTTTTGCAGGGTTCGGACTTTTTATCTGGAAGGATTCGCAGAAGCGGAAATAACCGTGGTTCTTTCTGGGTGTAATGAGCACGCAAGGCATTTTGGGCAACTTCGGTTGCCCTTTTTTTTGCCTGTAAAACTCTATCGATACACGCAAACCCTGTGGGAGCGAGCTTGCTCGCGATGAGGCCATAACATTCAGCATCTATATTGACTGCAAGGCCGCTATCGCGAGCAAGCTCGCTCCCACAATGATTTGTGGTGTGGCGAAAATTATGGCAATAAAAAAGGCGCGTTCCTTGCGGAGCGCGCCTTTTTCGTTTGGCTGCTTATTAGCTGCCAAGTGCCTTCGAGGCCAGCCAGAACAACCCGGCCGACAGGGCCACGGTGGCTGGCAGGGTCAGTACCCAGGCCAGCAGGATGGTTTTGACGGTGCCGCCTTGCAGGCCGCTTTTGTTGGCGACCATGGTGCCCGCCACGCCCGAGGAAAGCACGTGGGTGGTGGAAACCGGCAGGCTGAAGATGTTCGCCATGCCGATCAGGCTGGCAGTGGTGATCTGTGCCGACATGCCTTGGGAATAGGTCATGCCCTGCTTGCCGATCTTCTCGCCAATGGTCAGTACCACGCGTTTCCAGCCGACCATGGTGCCCAGGCCCAAGGCCAGTGCAACCGCCAGGATCACCCAGAACGGGGCGTATTCAGTGGTTGTGGTCAGGTCTTTGCGCAACTTGTCCAGGTCAGCCTTTTCACGGGCCCCGAGAGTTGGCAACTTGCTGACTTTCTTCGCTGTATCGTCCAGGCAGAGCAGGTAGCGACGGACTTCGATACGGCTTTCCGCCGGCAGCGAGTGATAGTCCTCTACACCCTTGAGGGTGCCGAGCAGGGCGGTGATGGTCGGTTCGGTCTGTTGCGGGTTGCAACGGAATTTCTCCGGCAAGTCGCCGTCCAGGCTCTTGCCCAGGGCCAGGAATTCGCCCAGGGTTTCGGAATTGCGCTGGTAGAACTGGCTCAGATGCAGGGTTGCGTCGCGAGTCCGCTCGATCTGATAGGTCGTGCTGTTCAGGTCGAGGACGAACTGGGCCGGCACGATACCGATCAGGACCAGCATGATCAGGCCGATACCTTTCTGGCCATCGTTGGAACCGTGAACGAAACTCACGGCCATGGCCGAGATCACCAGTACCAGGCGATTCCAGAACGGCGGGTGTTTCTTGTCGTCGATCTTGCGGCGCTGTTCCGGCGTCTTGTGCATCTTCGACAGCGGACGCCACCATTTAAGACCGATCAGGATCAGCGCGGCGATCAGGAAACCTGCCATTGGCGAGAACACCAGTGACATGCCGATATCGATCGCCTTTTGCCAGTTCACCCCGTCGGCCAACGGAATATCGTTGATTAGGGCGTTGGCCAGGCCGACACCGAGGATCGAACCGATCAGCGTGTGGGAACTGGAGGCGGGGATACCGAAGTACCAGGTTCCCAGGTTCCAGGTGATGGCGGCGGCGAGCAACGAGAACACCATGGCCAGTCCGTGACCGGTGTTCACATTGATCAGCAGTTCTACCGGCAGCAGGTGGACGATGGCATACGCCACACCGACCCCGCCCAGCAGCACGCCGAGGAAGTTGAACACACCGGAGAAGAACACTGCCAGGTGAGGCGGCATGGCCTTGGTGTAGATAACGGTCGCCACCGCGTTAGCGGTGTCATGAAAGCCGTTGATGAACTCGAAGGCGAGGACAAAGGCCAGGGCGAGCAAGAGGCTCACAAGCACCCAAGCATCCAGTCCGCTGAATAAATCGATCATGAAGGTTTTCTGACCCGGTCATAAGGGGGCGCGATTATGCCAGAAAAGACTGCGAATCAATGCACTAGCTGCTCGTCGGTAACATTCTTCAACGATTTTTTTTGCCGCAGCACCTGAAAACCAACGGTTTTGCTGAGTTTTTTAAGTCATTGATTTTATTGAAAAAATAGACTGTCACAAAACCTTCACGGCCCGCTGAGAGGGGCTTGAAAAGTTGTGTGAAAAATCTGAGAAATAGGTCAGATACCGGAAATCTGCCGGATTCGACGACGGTAATGGCCGCTGCCCGCTCGTAGCGGGCGCGCAAGGCAACATCGATACATCCCGCTTTTAACGGGTGCAGAGGCAGGCCCTTGTAAGGATCAGGCAGAAGCAGTCACGGCTCTTCGGCTTTGAGTTCCTTTTCCATTTTTTGAAGTTCTTGCTGGAAAACCTGATCCTGAACGGTGGCGCGTTTGCGCCAGGGTTTGCGTTCGGGTTCGGGTTGAGCGGCGTAAGTGGTGACTTCTCCGCCGTAAACTTCCTTGTAACGTTGTTCCTGGCGCTCTAGTTCCGCGCGCAGTTCGTCTTTCGTCACAGTGCTACCTGATTGAGTTGGGATTAATTCTGGTGAAAACGCGCTGCATCAAATCGACTGATCACGTTCGTCGAATGGGCAATGCCCGGAAGGCATCGTTTAGGCAACAGGGTGATCAATGCTTCCATGTCGCAGGCGGCCACGGCACCAGAGATAAACAGCTGTCGTAGCTTCAGTTTCCTGTTTCAGCAAGCGCACCGGCAAAGCTGTGCAATGCGGGTTTGGCGCTCGCTACGGGCAACGGCGACGGAACATCGCCTTGCCCGGTAAGCGGGTTCGGTATGTAAAAAACCGAAGCGCTACTGAATTGTATTATAGCGGCCGATTTGAAGAACACTATCTCCAAAAAGTTAAAAGTGGATCTTGGTGTGTGATCATTTTGTTGCTCGAAACTTTACGATGAACTAGAACGTCGACTGATGCCACGTTGCTGCGATGCCTTTCTGACGCCATTAAGTCGAGCAAGTTACGGTAATTAGATTGCGCCATTAAGTCTTGGGTCGAGACGATGTAGACATAGGTTAGTGAGTCGGCGAAAAACCGCACATCGGCGGATTTGGCGGTTTACACGGCGGATTGCGATTATCGGTCGAGCGTTCGATAATCGCCCAGAGTTGGCCGGTCGGGCTTGAGCGTCAGACGCTAGCCCCTTGTAATAGTCGCTGATCCGAGTGGGAAAAAGGTCCTTGTATGAACGATCAAATGCGCAATTCCTTCGCTTCAGTGGCTCCACCCATCGTTGCTTCACCGGCCAAGCGGATCCAGGCACTGACCGGCGACCCGGATTTCATGACGTCTCTGGCCCGTGGCCTGGCCGTGGTGCAAGCGTTTCAGGAGCGCAAACGGCACCTGACCATCGCCCAGATCAGCCACCGCACGGAAATTCCCCGCGCCGCCGTGCGCCGTTGCCTGCACACCCTGATCAAACTCGGCTACGCCACCACCGACGGCCGCACCTATTCATTGCTGCCCAAAGTGCTGACCCTCGGCCATGCCTATGTGTCATCGACGCCGCTGGCGGTGTCCGCCCAGCCGTACCTGGACCGCATGAGCGAGCAACTGCACGAGGCCTGCAACATGGCCACGCTGGAAGGTGATGACATTCTGTACATCGCCCGCTCCGCGACCACTCAACGACTGATTTCGGTGGACCTGTCGGTGGGCGGGCGCTTGCCGGCCTATTGCACATCGATGGGGCGGATTCTGCTGGCCGCGCTGGATGACACGTCGCTGGGCGAATACCTCGACCACGCCGAATTGCAGGCCAAGACCAGCCGCACGATTCACACCCCCGAGGCATTGCTCGAATGCCTGCAAGAGGTGCGACAGCAAGGCTGGTGTATCGTCGACCAGGAACTCGAGCAAGGGCTGCGTTCGATTGCCGTTCCGGTGTATGACGCCTCTGGCCAGGTGGTCGCGGCCCTCAATGTCAGCACCCACGCCGGGCGAGTCAGCCGCAATGAGCTGGAACAGCGTTTTCTGCCCGGGCTGCTGAGTGCCAGCCGCGACCTCAGTACCCAGCTGTTCTCCTAAGGTGTTCGATAAACGCACAGAGTCGCGCTTGGCGAATTGACGCTGTTTCCCGTGGATCATTAATGTCGCTGCTGCGTCAGCCCTGGCTGGCTCCTTTTCGACTGTGATCCATGGAATAAAAATAATGAACCAGCCTCAGTCTGCTGTAGGAAACTGCCTCGACGTGCAGTCCTTCATCAATGCCCAACCCATTTCGCGCTACCAGTGGCGGGTAGTGATCCTGTGTTTCCTGATTGTCTTCCTCGACGGCCTCGATACTGCGGCCATGGGTTTCATCGCGCCAGCGCTGTCGCAGGACTGGGGCATCGATCGCGCCAGCCTTGGGCCGGTGATGAGCGCGGCGCTGATCGGCATGGTGTTCGGTGCACTCGGTTCGGGGCCATTGGCTGACCGCTTCGGGCGAAAAGTCGTACTGGTCGGTGCGGTGCTGTTGTTCGGTGCCTTCAGCCTGGCCTCGGCCTACAGTACCAATGTCGATCAATTGCTGGTGTTGCGCTTCCTGACCGGCCTGGGTTTGGGCGCCGGTATGCCAAACGCCACGACCCTGCTGTCGGAGTACACCCCGGAGCGTAAAAAGTCCCTGCTGGTGACCAGCATGTTCTGCGGTTTCAACCTCGGCATGGCTGGCGGCGGATTCATTTCGGCCAAGCTGATTCCGGCGTTCGGCTGGCACAGCCTGTTGCTGATCGGCGGGATTCTGCCGTTGATCCTTGCTGTGGTCCTGTTGTTCTGGCTGCCGGAATCGGCGCGATACCTTGTAGTCCGTAACCGTGGCACCGACAAAGTGCGCAAGACCCTGGCACCCATCGACCCGACAGTGGTGGCCCAGGCGTCCAGTTTCAGCGTGCCGGAACAGAAAACCGTGAAGGCGCGCAATGTGTTCGCGGTGATTTTCTCCGGCACCTACAGCGCCGGTACCTTGCTGTTGTGGTTGACCTATTTCATGGGCCTGGTGATCGTTTATCTGCTGACCAGCTGGCTGCCGACGCTGATGCGTGACAGTGGCGCGAGCATGGAGCAGGCAGCCTTCATTGGCGCGCTGTTCCAGTTTGGTGGCGTGCTGAGTGCGGTGGGCGTGGGCTGGGCGATGGATCGGTTCAATCCGCACAAAGTCATCGGCATTTTCTACCTGCTGGCCGGGGTGTTTGCCTACGCGGTAGGACAGAGCCTGGGCAACATCGCGCTGCTGGCGACTCTGGTGCTGGTGGCCGGGATGTGCGTCAACGGTGCGCAATCGGCGATGCCGTCGCTAGCGGCGCGATTTTATCCAACTCAAGGGCGGGCCACCGGGGTGTCGTGGATGCTCGGCATCGGCCGCTTCGGCGCCATCCTCGGTGCCTGGATGGGCGCGACGCTGTTGGGGCTGGGCTGGAACTTCGAGCAAGTGCTGACGGCGCTGGTGATCCCGGCGGCTTTGGCGACTACGGCGGTGGTGATCAAGGGCATGGTCAGTCATGCGGATGCGACATGACAGCCTGATCCGGAGTCTTGTGTTGGTTTGAGGACCCATTCGCGGGCAAGCCCGCTCCCACAGGGATACGCTGTCACCTGTGGGAGCGGGCTTGCTCGCGAAGCTTTTGGGGATCGGTAGCGAGACAACAATGTGTTCGATAATCGAACGCTTAGTCGATTATCGGATTGTTTGGCTTTTTTCAGGGGCTTAACCTTCAGTCATTCCGGCGCTGCGCATCGGCGCCTTCTTCCACTGTCGGTTAACAACAAACGGGAGCCTGCCCCATGGCTGAAATCCTTTCGCTGCACGACGCGGTGAAGCAATTCGTAAACGACGGCGATACCGTCGCGCTCGAAGGCTTTACCCACCTGATCCCTACGGCGGCGGGTCACGAAATCATTCGTCAGGGCAAGAAAGATCTGACGCTGGTGCGGATGACGCCTGACCTGATCTACGACCAGTTGATCGGTGCCGGTTGTGCCCGCAAGCTGATTTTTTCCTGGGGCGGCAACCCGGGTGTCGGCTCCCTGCATCGCCTGCGTGACGCGGTGGAGAAACAGTGGCCGCATGCGCTGGAGATCGAAGAGCACAGCCACGCCGACCTGGCCAATGCCTACGTCGCCGGCGCCTCCGGCCTGCCATTCGCGGTACTGCGTGCCTACGCCGGTTCCGACTTGCCGAAGGTCAACCCGCTGATCAAATCCGTCACCTGCCCATTCACTGGCGAGGTGCTGGCCGCCGTGCCTTCGGTACGCCCGGACATTACCGTGATTCACGCGCAGAAAGCCGACCGCAAAGGCAACGTGCTGCTGTGGGGCATTCTCGGCGTGCAGAAAGAAGCCGCGCTGGCCGCCAAGCGCTGCATCGTCACCGTTGAGGAAATCGTCGACGACCTCAATGCACCGATGAACTCCTGTGTACTGCCAACCTGGGCCTTGAGCGCGGTTTGCCACGTGCCTGGCGGTGCGCATCCGTCCTACGCCCACGGCTACAACGAGCGCGACAACCGCTTCTACCAAGCCTGGGACCCGATTGCCCGCGACCGTGAAACCTTCACCGCGTGGATCAACGAATACATCCACGGCAGCGCTGACTTCAGCGAGTTCCAGGCCAAACTGGCCGCCGCTTCGGAGGCGAAGTAATGACTTACACCACCAATGAAATGATGACCGTCGCCGCCGCCCGCCGCTTGAAGAACGGTTCAGTGTGCTTCGTCGGCATCGGCCTGCCGTCGAAAGCGGCCAACCTGGCGCGCCTGACGTCCTCGCCGGATGTGGTCCTGATCTATGAATCGGGTCCGATCGGTGCCAAGCCAAGCGTACTGCCGCTGTCGATCGGTGACGGTGAACTGGCGGAAACCGCCGACACCGTGGTCCCGACCGGCGAGATTTTCCGCTACTGGCTGCAGGGCGGGCGCATTGACGTTGGTTTTCTCGGTGCTGCGCAAGTGGACCGTTTCGGCAACATCAACACCACCGTAGTCGGCGATTACCACGCACCGAAAGTTCGCCTGCCAGGTGCCGGTGGCGCGCCGGAAATTGCCGGTTCCGCCAAGAGTGTGCTGATCATCCTCAAGCAATCGGCGCGTTCGTTTGTCGACAAACTGGATTTCATTACGTCCGTCGGCCATGGCGAGGGCGGTGATTCGCGCAAGCGTCTCGGTCTGCCGGGCGCCGGTCCAGTCGGCATCATCACTGACCTGTGCACCATGGAGCCGGAGGAGGGCACCCACGAGTTCGTGGTCACCGCGCTGCACCCGGGCGTGACCCGGGAGCAAGTGGTCGCCGCCACCGGTTGGCCGATTCGCTTTGCCGACAGCGTTGCAACCACCGCCGAGCCGACCGAAGTCGAGCTGACCGCGCTGCGTGATCTGGAAGCCCGTACCGCCGCCGCCCACGGCCAAGCCCCTGGAGAAGCCTGATGCGTGACGTTTATATCTGCGATGCGATTCGTACCCCCATCGGCCGTTTCGGTGGTGGTCTGTCGACGGTGCGTGCCGACGACCTGGCTGCCGTGCCGATCAAGGCCTTGATGGAGCGTAACCCGTCGGTGGACTGGAACGCGGTGGACGAAGTGTTCCTCGGCTGCGCCAACCAGGCCGGGGAAGACAACCGCAACGTAGCGCGCATGGCGCTGCTGCTGGCGGGCCTGCCGGAAACCATTCCCGGCGTGACCCTTAACCGCCTCTGCGCTTCGGGCATGGATGCCATCGGCACCGCGTTTCGTGCCATCGCCAGCGGCGAGATGGAGCTGGCGATTGCCGGTGGCGTCGAGTCGATGTCCCGTGCGCCGTTCGTGATGGGCAAGGCCGACGCTGCGTTCTCGCGCAACATGAAGCTCGAAGACACCACCATCGGCTGGCGCTTCATCAACCCGTTGATGAAAGCCCGGTACGGTGTGGACGCGATGCCGCAGACCGGCGACAACGTGGCCGACGATTACCAGGTCTCCCGCGCCGATCAGGACGCCTTTGCCTTGCGCAGTCAGCAGCGCACGGCTGCCGCGCAAGCCGCCGGGTTCTTCGCCGAAGAAATCGTCGAAGTGCGCATTGCCCACAAGACGGGCGAAACCGTGGTCAGCCAGGACGAACATCCTCGCGCCGACACCACCCTGGAAGCCCTGGCCAAACTCAAACCGGTCAACGGCCCCGATAAAACCGTCACCGCCGGTAATGCCTCGGGTGTAAATGACGGTGCCGCAGCGTTGATCCTGGCCTCGGCCGAAGCCGTGAAGAAGCATGGCCTGACTGCCCGTGCCAAAGTGCTGGGCATGGCCAGCGCCGGTGTTGCGCCGCGGGTGATGGGCATCGGCCCGGTGCCGGCGGTGCGTAAACTGACCGAGCGCCTCGGCGTGGCAGTCAGCGATTTCGACGTGATTGAACTCAATGAAGCCTTCGCCAGCCAAGGCCTGGCGGTGCTGCGTGAACTGGGGATCGCGGACGATGCGGCCCAGGTCAACCCGAACGGTGGCGCGATTGCCTTGGGCCATCCGTTGGGCATGACTGGCGCGCGACTGGTGTTGACTGCGTTGCATCAGCTGGAAAAAAACGGCGGCAAGAAAGGCTTGGCGACCATGTGTGTCGGCGTTGGCCAGGGGCTGGCCTTGGCGATCGAGCGCGTTTGAACGCCCTGTCGGCTAACAAGAATTGAGGAAAGTGTAATGACTGACAAGCCTGGATACCGCCGCCCGCAGGCGGGCACTCAGCCGCAATACCTGCACCCGACCTATCAATCCACCAACCTGCGCTCGCCGTCCAAGCCATTGGTGTTCCTGCCGCATTCGTTGTCGGAAATCACCGGGCCGACCATCGGCGCCGAGCGGGTCAACGAGAAAGACAACGACCTGACCGCCCAGCACGAGGGGCAGCCACAGGGTGAGCGCATCATCATTCACGGCCGTGTACTGGATGAAAACGGTCTGCCGGTGCCGGGGATTCTGGTGGAGATCTGGCAGGCCAACGCCGCCGGTCGCTACGCCCATGCCCGTGACCTGCACGACGCACCGCTGGACCCGAACTTCACCGGTACCGGCCGCACCGTGACCGACGCCGATGGCTGGTATCAGTTCCAGACCATCAAGCCCGGCGCCTATCCGTGGGGCAACCACCACAACGCGTGGCGCCCGGCGCACATCCATTTCTCGCTGTTCGGCCCGAGCATCCTGACGCGCCTGGTGACGCAGATGTATTTCCCCGGCGACCCGTTGCTGGCGTACGACCCGATCTACAACTGCGTGCCCGATACCAGCGCCAAGGAGCGTTTGATCGCCACGTTCGATCTGGAAAAAACCATCCCTTCCTATGCCCTCGGTTATCGCTGGGACATCGTTTTGCGCGGCCGCGACGCCACGCCGATGGAGAAATAAGATGACGCTGACTGCGACCACGTCCCACACCGTTGGGCCGTACTACCACATCGGCCTGACCTGGCTGAACCGCGAAAACCTGACCGTCGAACAAACCCTGGGCGAGCGCGTGGCGATCACCGGCCAAGTGGTCGACGGCAATGGCGACATCGTCAACGACGCGATGCTGGAAGTCTGGCAGGCCAACGCCGCCGGCAAGTATGACCACCCGGAAGACGACCAGGACAAACCCCTGGACCCGACCTTCGAAGGCTTTGGCCGGGTGCCGGTGGATGCCGAAGGGCGCTTCCGGTTCACCACCATCAAACCGGGCACGGTCGAGGGATTGAAAGGTACGACCCAGGCGCCGCATCTGGTGGTACTGGTGTTTGCCCGTGGCCTGGTGAAGCATTTGCTGACGCGGATTTACTTTGATGGCGAGGCGGCCAACGTGAGTGATCCGCTGCTGGAGTGTGTGCCAGCTGATCGTCGCGGCACGTTGATCGCCAGGCAGGATGCGTCGGGTGTTTATCAGTGGAATGTGATTCTGCAGGGCACCGATGCCGAGACGGTGTTCTTCGATTATTGAGTGAATACCGAAATCCCTGTAGGAGCTGGCTTGCCAGCGATGGTCGTTAACGATTACGCGTATTGATTGGTTAACCGGGTCGCTCTTGCGTCTTTCGCTGGCAAGCCAGCTCCTACAAGGGATCTGCGTCGCCAATGCTTTTGTGGAACGGGATTGTTGCAAAGTGTGTCTAGACTCTCACTGTCCCCATTGAGTGAAAAAACAATGACAACACCCACAGCTCCTATAGCTCTTTATACGGGCGAAGAACGCAACAAGCGGATCTTCGCCATCGTCGGTGCCTCGTCCGGCAACCTGGTCGAGTGGTTCGACTTCTACGTCTATGCCTTCTGTGCGATTTATTTCGCGCCGGCGTTTTTCCCGTCCGATAACCCTACGGTGCAACTGGTCAACACCGCTGGCGTGTTCGCCGCCGGGTTCCTGATGCGGCCGATTGGCGGCTGGATTTTCGGTCGGTTGGCGGACAGGCACGGACGCAAGAATTCGATGGTGATCTCGATTCTGATGATGTGCTTCGGTTCATTGCTGATCGCCTGCTTGCCGACCTACAACAGCATCGGGGTCTGGGCACCGCTCCTGTTGCTGTTCGCCCGTTTGCTGCAAGGCTTGTCGGTGGGCGGTGAATACGGCACTACCGCGACCTACATGAGTGAAGTGGCGCTCAAGGGCCAGCGCGGTTTTTTCGCCTCGTTCCAGTACGTGACCCTGATTGGCGGCCAGTTGCTCGCGGTGTCGGTGGTGGTGATCCTGCAACAGTTTCTCACCGAAGATGACCTGCGTGCCTACGGCTGGCGGATACCGTTCGTGGTGGGTGCCATGGCGGCGCTGGTTTCGCTGTATCTGCGTCGTTCGTTGAAAGAAACTTCCAGCAAGGAAATGCGCGAAAACAAGGACGCCGGCAGCATTAGCGCCCTGTTTCGCGACCATAAAGCCGCGTTCATCACCGTGCTCGGTTACACCGCCGGTGGCTCGCTGATTTTCTACACCTTCACCACGTACATGCAGAAGTACCTGGTGAACACCGCCGGCATGCCGGCCAAGACCGCCAGCTACATCATGACCGGCGCGCTGTTCCTCTATATGTGCATGCAACCGGTTTTCGGCATGCTAGCCGACAAGATCGGCCGGCGTAACTCGATGCTCTGGTTCGGCGCCCTCGGTACGCTGTTCACCGTGCCGATCCTGTTGAGCCTGAAAAGTGTCAGCAGTCCGTTCCTGGCTTTTGTGTTGATTACCGTGGCGCTGGCGATTGTCAGTTTCTACACCTCGATCAGCGGTTTGGTAAAAGCCGAGATGTTCCCACCGGAAGTGCGTGCCCTGGGCGTTGGCCTGGCATACGCCGTGGCGAATGCGATTTTCGGTGGCTCGGCGGAATATGTAGCCCTGAGTCTCAAGGCCGTGGGCATGGAAAACTCCTTCTACTGGTACGTTACGGTGATGATGGCGGTGGCCTTCCTGTTCAGCCTGCGTCTGCCGAAACAGGCCGCGTATCTGCATCACGACCTTTGATCTTCATGCGCGGGCCGCAAAGGCCCGCGCCTTCAGGAATTGTTTATGAACCAGCGACCGGGCAATCAATTGTTCGATGCCTATTTCACTGCCCGCGATATGCGTGACGTGTTCTGTGATCAGGGCCGGGTCCAGGCCATGCTCGATTTCGAAGCGGCACTGGCCCGGGCCGAAGCGCGGGTCGGGTTGATTCCATCGAGTGCTGTCGCGCCGATTGAAGCGGCTTGCCGCGCCGGTCTTTACGACTTTGCAGCGTTGGGCGAGGCGATTGCCACGGCGGGTAACTCGGCGATTCCGTTGGTCAAGGCGCTGGGCAAACAGATCGCGGCCACCGATGCCGAAGCCGAACGCTATGTGCATCTGGGCGCAACCAGCCAGGATGTGATGGACAGTGGCCTGGTGCTGCAACTGCGCCACGCACTGGAACTGATCGAAAACGACCTGGCACAACTGGGGCAGACCCTCGCGTCCCAGGCCCGGCGATACGCGACCACGCCATTGGCCGGACGCACCTGGTTGCAGCATGCGACGCCGGTCACCCTCGGCATGAAAATCGCCGGTTGGCTGGGGGCGGTGACGCGCAGTCGTCAACGCTTGACCGAACTCAAGCCGCGTCTGCTGGTGCTGCAATTCGGCGGTGCGTCCGGAACCCTCGCGGCCCTTGGTGAACAGGCCATGCCGATTGCCCGGGCGCTGGCAGAAGAACTGCAACTGGCCTTGCCTGAGCAGCCGTGGCATACCCAGCGCGATCGCGTGGTGGAGTTCGGTGCGGTGCTCGGGTTGATCGCCGGCAGTCTCGGCAAACTCGGTCGCGACATCAGCCTGCTGATGCAAACCGAGGCCGGCGAAGTGTTCGAGCCCTCGGCACCGGGCAAGGGCGGTTCTTCGACCATGCCGCACAAACGCAATCCGGTGGGCGCGGCGGTGCTGATCGGCGCGGCGACGCGTGTACCCGGTTTGCTCTCGACGCTGTTCAGCGCCATGCCTCAGGAGCACGAGCGCAGCCTCGGCCTGTGGCATGCCGAATGGGAAACCCTGCCGGAGATTTGCTGCCTGGTGTCGGGCAGTCTGCAGCAAGCGATATTGATCGCCCAGGGACTGGAAGTGGATGCCGGGCGCATGGCACGCAACCTCGATCTGACCCAGGGCCTGGTGCTCGCCGAAGCGGTGAGCATCGTCCTCGCCCAACGGGTCGGTCGCGATACCGCACACCATCTGCTGGAACACTGCTGCAAACGCGCCGTGGCCGAGCAGCGTCACCTGCGCGCGGTCCTCGGCGACGAACCGCAAGTGACCGCCGAACTGTCGGCGGCTGAACTCGATCATTTGCTGGACCCTGCCCATTACCTCGGCCAGGCCCATACCTGGGTCGAGCGGGCGGTGGCTGAACATTCTGCATTGACTGCCTGAAGGAGACTTGCTGTGGCTTTTGTACAACTCGCCGAGGGCGAACTGCATTACCAACTCGATGGACCGGTCGATGCGCCGGTGCTGGTGCTGTCCAACTCCCTGGGCACGAACCTGCACATGTGGGACGCGCAAATCCCGGCGTTCTCCGAGCATTTTCGCGTGTTGCGTTTCGATACCCGTGGCCATGGCCAGTCATTGGTGACGCCGGGGCCTTACAGTATCGAGCAACTGGGCCACGACGTGCTCGCCTTGCTGGATGCCTTGCACATCGAGCGTGCGCATTTTTGCGGTTTGTCCATGGGCGGGCTGATTGGCCAGTGGCTGGGGATCAATGCCGGCGAACGCCTGAACAAGCTGGTCGTGTGCAACACAGCGGCGAAAATCGGCGATCCGTCGGTGTGGAACCCACGTATCGAAATGGTGCTGCGTGATGGTCAGGCGGCCATGGTTGCCCTGCGCGATGCGTCGATTGCCCGCTGGTTCACCCCGGATTTCTCCGAAGCCAACCCGGCGGCGGCCAAGCAGATTACCGACATGCTCGCGGCCACTTCGCCCGAAGGTTACGCGGCCAACTGCGCGGCGGTGCGCGATGCCGATTTCCGTGATCAGTTGTCCTCGATCAAGGCGCCGCTGCTGGTGATCGCGGGCGCTCAGGATGCGGTCACGCCGCCGTCCGGTGGGCATTTCATTCAGGAACATGTGCCAGGTGCCGAGTACGCCGAGTTCTACGCTGCGCACTTGTCTAACGTCCAGGCGGGCAATGCGTTCAGCGAGCGCGTGCTGGCGTTTCTGTCGGCTCATTGAGGAGAGTTTCGTGGACGAGAAACAACGTTATGACGAGGGCCTGAAGGTCCGCCGCGCAGTCCTCGGCGATGCCCACGTCGACCGCAGCCTGAATGCCCTGACCGAGTTCAACTCGGAGTTCCAGGAGATGATCACTCGCCACGCCTGGGGTGACATCTGGACGCGCCCGGGTCTGCCGCGCCACACCCGCAGCTTGATCACCATTGCCATGCTGATCGGCATGAACCGCAACGAGGAACTCAAGTTGCACCTGCGCGCTGCCGCCAACAACGGTGTCAGCCGTGGCGAGATCAAGGAAGTGATCATGCAGAGTGCGATTTATTGCGGGATTCCGGCGGCCAATGCAACGTTCCACCTGGCCGAGTCGGTGTGGGATGAGTTGGGGGTTGAGTCGCGGGAGTAAGCGGTAACGCCGTACTTCCTGTGGGAGCGAGCTTGCTCGCGATTGCGGTGTAACAGTCAATGCAGATGTTGAATGTTATGGCCTCATCGCGAGCAAGCTCGCTCCCACATTTGTTTTGTATTTACAGCAAACTGATCGGGTAGCTGATGATCAACCGGTTCTCGTCGAACTCGTTGTTGCTGTAGTCGCGGCGTATGGTCGAGTTGCGCCATTTCAGGTTCAGGTCTTTCAGCGCACCGCTCTGCACGGTGTAGCCCAGTTCACTTTCACGCCCCCATTCCTTGCCATCGGTGATGCTGCCGGTGTGCACATTGTCGCCGCTGATATAGCGGTTCATCAGGGTCAGGCCCGGTACGCCGAGGGCGACGAAGTTGTAGTCGTGGCGTACCTGCCAGGACTTTTCCCGGGCATTGTCGTAGCTGGAGTTGTAGCTGTCGTTGGCCAGGGTGCCACCGCTGGTGCCGTTGACCCGCATCCAGGCGCTGTCGCCGGTGAGTTTTTGCAGGCCGACGTAGAACGTGTTGCCGCCGTGTTTGGCCGAGAACAAACCGTACATGGTTTTGTTGTCCAGTTCGCCGGCCCGGGCGCTGCCGTCATCCTTGCCGTAGAAGAAACCCAGGTTGGCGCCCAGGGTCCAGTCGCCAAGCGGCTGGCTGTGGATCAGATTGATGAATTGCTGGCTGTAGATGTCCTTGAGCTCGGCATTCCACAGACCGATCTGGGTGCGTTTGTCGTTGAACACGTACTCGCCGCCCTCGAAGTTGAAACGGTCAGAGGTGAACGCGGCTTTGCCGGTCATCGACATGTCGCCCATGCTGCTGTCGTCGCGCGGGCTGTTCTGGCGGAACTGGCCGCCATAGAGCGTCAGGCCATTGATTTCCTTCGACGTGATCTGGCCACCACGGAAAGTTTGCGGCAACGAACGACCGTCGTCGGAACGCAGGATTGGCAGCACCGGCATCCATTCGCCAACCTTCACTTCGGTCTGTGACAGCCTGGCCTTGAACGCCACGTTGGTGCGGCCGAAGTTGTCTGCAGGGCGGCCGTCATGATCCAGCGGCAGCAGTTGGGTCCCGCCGGTGCCTTTGCCGCCGTCGAGTTTTACCGAGTACAAACCCAGCACATCCATGCCGAACCCGACGGTGCCCTGGGTGAACCCGGACTTGGCGTCGAGGATGAAACTTTGCGTCCACTCTTCAGCCTTGCCCTGGGCCTTGGTCGGGTTGGTGAAGTTGCGGTTGATGTAGAAGTTGCGCAGGTTCAGGTTGACCTTGGCCCCTTCGACAAAACCCGATTCCTCGGCGCTGGCGGGCAAGGCCGCGCTGGCCAGGGCAATGGCGATCAGGCCGGGAACGAAGTACTGCGCAGGTGAAGGCGTCATGGGCTCGGGTCTCTCTAATTCTTGGGGATGAAACGGGGTGATGCCGCAACCCGGGGTTGCAGACGAATATTTGAAATCATCAATAGCGAAGCGGATCAGCCGGAGAGGGCAGGGCGCGGGGGCATGGTGTCGAACCTGTTGTTATTGGTTTTGTGGTTCGGATGGTGCGGGGAATGTACTGGATGGTTCAATTGCTGAAAGCGGGTTTTGGGCGATTATCGAACGAAAGTGTGCTTGTCGTGTTGAGTCTCATTCGAGAATTCAAAAAACAGTTTGATCATAGAGGGGGGGAGTTAACTCTTTAAAATACATATTTATGAGGCGGGAGTGAACCTGACATTTCTGACAGTTGTTGGAGGGGGTTTTAAGGTTTAGCCTTTTTTATGTTGTTTTGGTCTTTTCTGTTTAATTTATGATTAAGGTGGGAGAGATAATGAGTACTGTGAGCGATAAAATATTCACTTCTTCAAGGGCTAAATGGGTTGGCGATGAAAGTAATACGCGGAAGTATGAATTTTTTAATAGAGTAAAGGCCCCGCTAGCAACAGGTAGGTTAACTGTAACCCTACGGGTTGATCAGCCTGATAGTGATCCGGGGACCCAATTTCAGCTAAAGAAAATATTTTTTGCGTATTACAAAGAAGTTCCCTCTTTTTTCCTGATCGTCGAGGGTGGAGATGAATATCCCGGAATGGAGCTGTGGATCAGCGGTGATGAACTGAAAGCTGGAGGGACGTACAGGATATCGGAGGATCCTGGAGATGTGGACGTGTTGCTTGATATAGAGGGGGTCACAACCGATTTCCGCACGTCGTCACAAGGAACATTTTACGTCAGACGTTTTAATGATCAGTTAATTGACGGAATTTTCAGATTTCATTTTTTTAATCGTGGTCCCGACGATAATAGGAAAATTGATTTTTCTTGCACGTATTTTCTAATTAACTTTTAAGGTGAGGGTAAATGTTTAAGATTGTAGGTGTGTATTTGAATTTTACTTGTGGGAGGGTCAGTTTTCAGTGGCAGTGCTCTTATAAAGAAACCGCCTCACAGGACAATTCAGTCCCGTGATGCGGTTTTTTTGCACAAGAATCAGAAATACTTCATCTTCGGCGCTTCTTCTTTCAACGGCTCGTTCTGCGCCGTCTGTTCGTTCCAGCCACCACCCAGGGCCTTGTACAGGTTGACCTGGCTGACCAACTGCGCCAGACGGTCGGTGATCAACACTTGTTGCGCACTGAACAGCTGACGCTGGGCATCGAGGAAGGTCAGGTTGCTGTCGACACCGATGCGGTAACGACGCTCGGCAAGGCCGTAGTACGCCTGGTTGGCACTGACGAAATCTTTCTGTGCCTGCAACTGCTGGACGTAGGTCTGGCGGGCGGCCAGGCCGTCGGCAACTTCCTGGAAGGCCGTTTGAATGGACTTCTCGTAGTTCGCCACGCTGATGTCTTTCTGGATTTTCGAATAATCCAGGCTGGCGCTCAGGGCGCCGGCGTTGAAGATCGGCAGGTTGATCTGCGGCTGGAACAGCCAGGTGCCCGAACCACCCTTGAACAGACCGGACAGGTCCGGGCTCAGGGTGCCGGCATTGGCCGTGAGGCTGATGCTCGGGAAGAACGCAGCCCGCGCTGCGCCGATGTTGGCGTTGGCGGCCTTCAGGTTGTACTCGGCTTGAAGGATGTCCGGACGACGATGCAGCAGGTCCGATGGCAGGCCGGGAGGAACGTCGCTCAGCAAGTCGTCGTCAAGTGGTTTGGCCGCTTGCAGATTGGCCGGGACTCCAGTGCCGAGCAGCAGCACCAGGCTGTTCTCATCCTGAGCGACCTGACGGGTGTACTTGGCCAGTTGCGCACGGGCGTTTTCCACCGAGGTGCGCGACTGTGCCAGGTCCAGGGCCGAGGCGACGCCGACTTCGTTGCTGCGGGCGGTGAGCTTGTAGCTCTCCTCGAAGGTGGCGAGGGTGTCCTGGGTCAGCTTGTACAGTTCCTTGTCGGCCTGCCAGGTCAGGTAGGCATTGGCCACGCTGGCCACCAGGCTGATCTGGGTGCTGCGACGGCCTTCTTCGGTGGCGAAGTACTTCTGCAATGCTTCTTCGTTCAGGCTGCGAATGCGACCGAACAGGTCGAGTTCATAGGCGCTGACCCCGACCGTGGCCGAGTAGGAGCTGGTGATGCCGGCTTCGCCGGTTTGCGAAGCATTAGCCGGAACGCGCTGACGACTGCCGGTGCCGTTGGCCGAGACAGCCGGGAACAGATCGGCACGGGAGATGCGGTACTGAGCCGCAAACGCGTCGATGTTCAGGGCCGCGACACGCAGGTCACGGTTGTTTTCCAGGGCAACCTGGATCAGCTGTTGCAGCGCCGGGTCATGGAAAAACTGCTTCCAGCCCTGCTCGGCGGCAGCTTGCGCCGGTGCCTGGGCCGGCGAGTACGCCAGGCCCTGCGGGTACTGCCCAGCCACCGGTGCTTCGGGCTGCTGATAATCTGGTATCAGCGAGCAGCCACCGAGCACGAAGGCGGCGACTGCCAGGGAGAGTAGCGACTTGCTCATTAGCCAGCCTCTTTAGAAGGTTCAATGGCAGCGTCCTGGTCGGCGATTTTGCGCTGGCCAATGGACGACACGGTGACGAAGAACAGCGGGACCCAGAAGATCGCCAGCACAGTGGCCGTGATCATACCGCCAATCACGCCGGTACCGATTGCATGCTGGCTACCGGAACCTGCGCCGGTGGATATCGCCAGTGGTACCACACCGAGGACGAAGGCGAGCGAGGTCATGATGATCGGTCGCAGACGCATGCGGCTGGCTTCAATTGCCGCATCGCGCAGGCTACGCCCTTGTTCGTACAGTTCCTTGGCAAATTCGACAATCAGAATGGCGTTTTTCGCCGCCAGACCGATGGTCGTCAACAGACCTACCTGGAAGTACACGTCGTTGGACAAACCGCGCAGGCTGGTGGCCATCAATGCGCCGATGATCCCCAGCGGTACCACCAACATCACCGCGATCGGAATCGACCAGCTCTCATACAACGCCGCCAGACACAGGAACACCATCAGCAGCGACAGCGCGTACAGCGCCGGCGCTTGCGAACCGGACAGACGCTCCTCGTACGACAGGCCGGTCCAGGAAATACCGACACCCGCCGGCAGTTTCCTGGCAATGGCTTCGACTTCGAGCATGGCTTCACCGGTGGAGTAACCCGGTGCCGGGGCACCGAGGATTTCCATCGCTTCCACGCCATTGTAGCGAGCCAGTTTCGGCGAACCGTAAATCCACTCGCCCTTGGCGAACGCCGAGAACGGAACCATGGTGCCGACGCTGTTGCGCACGTACCACTTCTGCAGGTCTTCAGGGCTCATTCGAGCGCCTGGCTGGCCTTGCACGTAAACCTTCTTCACGCGACCGCGGTCGATGAAGTCGTTGACGTAGCTACTGCCCAGGGCAATCGACAGCGTGTTGTTGATGTCGGCGATGGTAATGCCCAGGGCACTGGCCTTCTCGTCATCGATTTCCAGCTGGTATTGCGGTTCGTCATTCAGGCCGTTAGGACGCACCTGAGTCAGAATCTTGCTTTGCGCGGCCATGCCGAGGAACTGGTTTCGCGCTTGCATCAGTTTGTCGTGGCCGATACCGGCGCGGTCCTGCAGGAACACGTCGAAACCGGTGGCGTTACCCAGTTCCAGTACCGCCGGTGGTGCGAAGGCGAACACCATGGCATCGCGGAAGGTGAAGAAGTGCTGCTGGGCACGAGCCGCCACCTTGAACACGTTGTTGTCGGCGTTACGCTCGTCCCACGGTCTGAGCATGATGAACGCCATACCCGAACTCTGGCCACGGCCGGCGAAGTTGAAGCCGGTCACGGTAAACACCGAGTTCACCGCATCGCCTTCACCGCCATCCTTGCCCGGACGCAGCAGGAATTCACGCATCTCGTCCACGACCACCTGGGTGCGCTGGGCACTGGAGCCGGCCGGGGTCTGCACCTGGGCGAACAGTACACCCTGGTCTTCTTCCGGCAGGAACGCTGTTGGAATGCGGGTGAACAGCCAGATCATGCCGACGATGATGATCAGGTAGGCCAGCAGGTACGGGGCCTTTTGCGCGAGCATGTTGCCCACGCCGCGCTCGTAGCTGCGTACGCCTCGGTCGAAGTTGCGGTTGAACCAGCCGAAGAAGCCGCGTTTCGGAGTGCCATGCTCGCCTTTCGGAATCGCCTTGAGCATGGTCGCGCAGAGCGCCGGGGTGAAGATCAGTGCAACCAGTACCGACAGGGCCATGGCCGAAACGATGGTGATCGAGAACTGCTTGTAGATCACGCCGGTGGAACCGCTGAAGAACGCCATTGGCAGCAGAACCGCCGACAGCACCAGGGCAATACCCACCAGTGCACCCTGGATCTGGCCCATGGATTTCTTGGTGGCTTCCTTCGGTGACAGGCCTTCTTCGCTCATCACCCGTTCGACGTTTTCCACCACGACGATGGCGTCGTCCACCAGCAAGCCGATGGCCAGCACCATACCGAACATGGTCAGGGTGTTGATGCTGAAACCGGCTGCCGCGAGGATCCCGAATGTACCGAGCAATACCACCGGCACGGTCATCGTGGTGATGATGGTGGCGCGGAAGTTCTGCAGGAACAGGAACATCACCAGGAACACCAGCGCGACCGCTTCGACCAAGGTGTGAACCACGCCCTTGATCGATTCGGTCACCACCGGGGTGGTGTCATACGGGAACACCACTTCCATCCCTTGGGGGAAGAAAGGCTTGAGGTTGTCGATGGTCGCGCGCAGGGCCTTGGCGGTGTCGAGGGCGTTGGCACCGGTGGCCAGTTTCACGGCCAGGCCGGATGCCGGTGCACCGTTGAACTGGGCATTGATGCTGTAGTTCTCACCCCCCAAACCGATGTCGGCGACATCTTTCAAGCGTACCTGGGAGCCATCCTTGTTGACCTTGAGCAGGATCTTGTCGAATTGCTCAGCGGTCTGCAGACGGGTCTTGCCAATGATAGTCGCGTTCAACTGGGTGCCGGGCAGGGCCGGCAGGCCGCCGAGCTGGCCGGACGACACCTGGACGTTCTGCGCAGCGATGGCTGTTTTGGCGTCGATCGGGGTCAGGTTGAATTTGTTCAACTTGGCCGGGTCAAGCCAGATCCGCATGGCGTACTGGGAACCGAACACCTGGAAGTCGCCGACACCGGCGGTCCGCGAGATCGGGTCCTGCATGTTCGACACGATGTAGTTGGACAGGTCGTCCTTGGTCATGCTGCCGTCACGCGACACCACGCCGATCACCAACAGGAAGTTCTTCACGGCCTTGGTGACACGGATACCTTGCTGCTGCACTTCCTGCGGCAGCAGCGGGGTGGCCAGGTTCAGCTTGTTCTGGACCTGAACCTGCGCGGTATCGGAGTTGGTGCCTTGCTCGAAGGTCGCCGTAATGGTCATGGTGCCGTCGGAGTTACTTTCCGACGAGACGTAACGCAGGTTGTCGATACCGTTGAGCTGTTGCTCGATCACTTGCACCACGGTGTCCTGCACGGTTTGCGCAGACGCGCCCGGGTAAGCCACAGAGATGGCGATCGCTGGAGGCGCGATGCTCGGGTACTGGTTGATCGGCAGTTTGAGGATCGATAGTGCCCCGACCAGCATGATCACCAAGGCAATTACCCAGGCAAAAATCGGACGGTCGATAAAGAATTTCGACATGGTTTACTCCCCTTGGCCGCTGGAAGCCTGTTCAGCTGTCTTCGCGGGGGCCGGGTTCTTTGCGGCTACGTTGGTCGCCTCACTGGCTTTGACTTCGATGCCAGGTTTGACGAACTGCAAGCCTTCGGTGATCAGGCGATCGCCGGCCTTCAGGCCGTCTTCGATCAGCCATTGATTGCCGACGGTGCGGTTGGCCTTGAGTTGACGCAGTTCGACCTTGTTGTCCGGGCCGACAACCAGTGCGGTCGGGGTACCCTTGAGGTCGCGGGTCACGCCTTGCTGGGGGGCCAGGATCGCCGCGCTGTTCACGCCGGCCAGCAACTTGGCGTGCACGAACATGCCTGGCAGAAGGGTGTGATCAGGGTTCGGGAAAATGGCGCGCAGGGTGACGGAGCCGGTGGTCTGGTCAACCGAGACTTCGGAGAACTCCAGCTTGCCATCCAGCTTGTACTCGCTGCCGTCTTCGAGGGTCAGTTTGACCGATGCCGTGTTATCGCCAGCCTTTTGCAGGCGACCGCTTTCCAGCTCACGGCGCAATTGCAACAGCTCGACCGAGGACTGCGTCACGTCGACGTAGATCGGGTCGATTTGCTGAATCACCGCCATCGCATCGACCTGGGCATTGCTGACCAGCGCGCCTTCAGTCACTGAGGAACGGCCGATGCGGCCGGTCAACGGGGCGTAGACCTTGGTGTATCGCACGTTGATCTGGGCGGTCTGCAGCGCCGCTTCCGATTGCAGGCGATTGGCCACGGCAGTGTCGTATTCCTGACGGCTTACGGCTTGTTCGTCGACCAGTTGCTTGTAGCGGTCGGAAATCGACTTGGTCGAACGCAGGTTGGCTTCAGCGCTTTTCAACGTCGCTTCATAGACCGACGGATCGATCTGATACAGCTGCTGGCCGGCCTTGACGTCGCTGCCTTCCTTGAACTGACGTTTGAGAATGATGCCGTTCACCTGCGGGCGAACTTCGGCAATGCGGAATGCACTGGTACGGCCAGGCAGATCGGACGTCAGGGTGAAAGCTTGCGGTTGCAGAGTCACGACGCCGACCTGAGGCGGTGGGGCGGCCGGTGCTGTCTCTTCCTTTTTGCATCCGCTGAGTAGCGATGCCAGGGCGACGGCGGCGACCAGAGCGGTAACAGCTGGCTTGAATTGCATGAAAATCCTCGGGTCAGGCGC
The DNA here is from genome assembly GCF_059492225.1 of Pseudomonas sp. Pseusp10. Classification (NCBI taxonomy): domain Bacteria; kingdom Pseudomonadati; phylum Pseudomonadota; class Gammaproteobacteria; order Pseudomonadales; family Pseudomonadaceae; genus Pseudomonas; species Pseudomonas sp. Pseusp10. Next base: position 2,042,142 of record NZ_CP168528.1, read on the forward strand.
GCAAGAAGCGCACTAGAAGGGTGGAAGGTTGAAAAATGTTTGCCGAGTGGATAAGTAGCTTGCTAAGGAATATACTTACGTACATGGCTGTTTGTAAATACCCAGGCTGCGTATCAACGTCGTTATACAAGCCATTACACAAGCCGTTGAAAGGTTGGAATTCTAGGCCGGGGACGAACCCCCAAGAACGTTCGCCCCACTTTTATTCAGCTGATATTCAGACATCGCTGAAGCACCCTGATTGAGGTTGTACTGTCATGGTCCGTCGTACCAAAGAGGAAGCTCAGGAAACCCGCGCGCAAATTCTCGTGGCGGCCGAAAAGGCCTTTTACGAGCGAGGCGTGGCGCGTACGACCCTGGCGGACATCGCCACCCTGGCTGGCGTCACTCGTGGGGCCATTTACTGGCATTTCAGCAACAAGGCGGATTTGGTGCAGGCCATGCTCGACACCTTGCATGAGCCGCTGGAAGAAATGGCCAAGGCCAGCGAAAGCGAAGACGAGCTCGATCCCCTGGGCTGCATGCGCAAGCTTCTGATTCATTTGTTTCATCAAATTGCGCTGGACCCGAAAACCCGGCGCATCAATGAGATTCTTTTTCATAAGTGCGAATTCACCGATGAAATGTGCGACCTGCGCCAACAGCGCGTGTCAGCCAGCCTCGAATGCAATGTGCGGATCGGCCTGGCCCTGAGCAATGCCGTGAATCGCGGCCAGTTGCCGGAAAACCTCGACACCGCCCGCGCCGCCATCAGCTTGCATGCTTATATTGATGGCATCCTCTACCAGTGGTTGCTGGCCCCCGACGGTTTTGAATTGCACACCGAAGCCGAGCGCTGGGTCGATACCGGTTTGGACATGCTGCGCTTGAGCCCCAGCCTGCGCAAATGAAACAAAATGCTTAATTGGCTCCTTGTATGGACTCTTTTGTCACTTGATGTGCCGTAATGGGGTGCTTTTATATACGCACCCTTGGCGGGATAACAGGTAGCTAGCTCAGTATTTTGTAGGGAATTTGTGTCGAGACTGTGCGAAATCCATTTCGACCTTGTGGGATCGCCGCACCGCCGCTCCCACATTAGTGGATAGTGTTGAACCATCAGGTACAAAAAAGCCCCGGCTCTTTCAAGCTGGGGCTTTTGCGTTTCCACGGTTGCTGATTACAGCGCCGGGTAGTCGATGTAGCCGACCGGGCCTTTGGCGTAGAACAGCTCCGGACGCGCTTCGTTAAGCGGTGCGTCGGCCTTCAAGCGTGCCGGCAGGTCAGGGTTGGCAATAAAGGGTACGCCGAAGGCGACTGCATCGGCCTTGCCGCTGGCGAGCAACGCGTTGGCGCTGTCCTTGGTGAAACGCTCGTTGGCAATGTATGGACCGCCGAAAGCTTCCTTGAGTTGCGGACCGAGGCTGTCGGCACCTTCTTTCTCGCGCGAGCAGATGAAGGCGATGCCACGCTTGCCCAGTTCGCGAGCGACGTAGGTGAAGGTTTCGGCCAGGTTGTCATCGCCCATGTCATGCAGGTCGGCGCGTGGCGACAGGTGCACACCTACGCGGCCGGCGCCCCAGATTTCGATGGCGGCGTCGGTCACTTCCAACAGCAGGCGGGCACGGTTTTCCAGGGAGCCGCCATAGTTGTCGGTGCGCTGGTTGGTGCTGCTTTGCAGGAACTGGTCGAGCAGGTAACCGTTGGCAGCATGGATTTCCACACCGTCGAAGCCGGCCGCCTTGGCGTTCTCGGCACCGACGCGGTAAGCGTCGACGATGTCGGCGATTTCAGCGGTTTCCAGGGCACGCGGGACAGGGAAGTCGGCCAGCGGACGAACCAGGCTGACGTGGCCTTTGGGCTGGATGGCGCTCGGAGCGACCGGGGCTTCATCGTTCAGGTACAAACCGTGGGAAATGCGACCTACATGCCACAACTGCAGGAAGATCTTGCCGCCCGCGCCATGGATAGCCTTGGTCACATTGGACCAGCCACGTACCTGATCGTTGGACCAGATACCCGGGGTGTCGGGGTAGCCAACGCCCATCGGCGTGACCGAAGTGGCCTCGCTGAGGATCAGCCCGGCGGACGCACGTTGCACGTAGTACTCGGCCATCAGCGCGTTGGGTACGCGGCCTTCGTCGGCGCGGCAGCGGGTCAGTGGTGCCATGATGATGCGGTTGGCCAACTCGAGGTCGCCCAGTTTGATCGGATCGAAAATAGACGTCATTTATTGCAGCCCTCGTGAGGTAATGGTTGATCAGTTGGTAGCAGGTGCCAGCTCGGGATTGCCGCTCTGGCGGAAAGTAATCAGAGTGACCAGCAGGGCGAGTACCGCCAGTGCGGCCGCGGCGAGCGGCACGCTGGTCAGGCCGAAGCCATGGGCAATCACACTGCCGCCGACCCAGGCACCCAGGGCGTTGCCGATGTTGAAAGCGCCGATGTTCAGGGTCGACACCAGGTTCGGTGCGGTTTTGCCGAAAGTCACCACGTTCACTTGCAGCGCCGGTACGGCGGCGAAGCACGCGGTGGCCCAGAGGAACAGGGTGATTTCGGTCGGGATCAGCGCGACGCTGGTCCAGGTCAGTACGGTGGACACCACGGCCATGGTGATGAACACGCCGATAAGTGTCGCGGCCATGCCTTTATCGGCCAGCTTGCCGCCGATGATGTTGCCGACCGTCAGGCCCAGGCCGATAAGCATCAGGGTCCAGGTCACGCCACGGGGCGAGATGCCGGTGACTTCGCCCAGCAGCGGCGCGACGTAGGTGAACAGGGTGAACACCGAGGCGGCGAACAGTGCCGTCATGCTCAGGGACAGCCAGATGCCACCGCCCTTGAGTGCGGCCAGTTCGGCGCGCATGTCGAGTTTTTCTTCATCGCGCTTGGCCGGCAGGAAGCGGATCAGACCGATCAGTGCAATCACACCGATCACGGTCACCGCCCAGAAGGTCGAACGCCAGCCGGCTTCCTGACCGAGGGCGGTGCCCAGCGGTACGCCGAGGACGTTGGCCAGGGTCAGGCCGGTGAACATCAGGGCCACGGCCGATGCGCGTTTGTTCGCAGGCACTAGGCCGGCGGCCACCACCGAACCGATGCCGAAGAAGGCGCCGTGGCAAAGGGCGGTGACCACACGGGCGAACATCAGCACGTTGTAGTCGCCGGCCACCGCGCACAGCAGGTTGCCAATAATGAAGATGCCCATCAACGCCACCAGGGCGGCCTTGCGCGGCAGCCGGGCGGTGGCCAGCGCCATGAACGGCGCGCCGATGGCCACGCCCAGGGCGTAACCGGTCACCAGCCAGCCAGCACCGGGAATCGATACACCGAGGTCTGCCGCCACGTTGGGCAGCAGGCCCATGATGACGAACTCGGTGGTGCCGATGGCGAAGGCGCTCAAGGCCAGGATGAGTAGCGAGAGGGGCATTGTTTAATTCCTTTTCGGCTGGATCAGAGCTCTTTACTGAAGGTTTTGAGGAATTCCTGAATGGTTTCCTCGTTGCGTTTGAAGAAGTGCCACTGGCCGACTTTGCGGCTGCTGATCAGGCCGGCGCGTTGCAGGGTCGCCAGGTGTGCGGACACCGTGGACTGCGACAGGCCGCAACGTTGATCGATCTGCCCGGCGCAGACGCCGTGTTCGTTGCTGTGGGACTGGTCGGGAAATTCGACGGTCGGGTCCTTGAGCCAGTGCAGGATTTCTCGCCGTACTGGGTGTGCCAGGGCTTTTATTATTTCGTCGAGATTGATGGTCATGATGTGGGCTCGTGATGTTTAAAACGCTATATCGCGATGAGGCGAACTTTAAATCGGTATTTCGCGATATACAAATATGATTTGGCTCTGACCAACTCACATTTCGGTATATCGGGTTATAGCGATATGTAGAGTGTAACAATACAAGGGGGCGGTGCTAAGCTGCGCCCATGAACTATCTCGCACATCTTCACCTCGGTGGCCAGCGTCCCGGCCAATTGCTCGGCAGTCTGTATGGCGATTTCGTCAAGGGACGGCTGCAAGGGCAGTTCGCTGCGGAAATCGAAGGGGCCATCCAGTTGCACCGCAGCATCGACGTGTTCACCGATCGTCATCCGCTGGTGGACGTCGCGTTGTCGCGTTTCTCCCTGACCCGGCGTCGCTACGCGGGGATCGTGCTCGACGTGTTTTTCGACCATTGTCTGGCCCGGGACTGGACGCTGTATGCCGATCGGCCCCTGGCGTTGTTCACCTCGGATGTTTACCGGGTGCTGTCCAGCGAGCGGCAATTGCCGGAACGGCTGGCGAAGATTGCACCGTACATGGTGGCCAATGACTGGTTGGGTTCGTATCAGGAATTCGAAGTGCTGGAGCAGGTGTTGCGGGGGATCTCGCGGCGCCTGACCCGGCCGGAGGAACTGGCGGCGGCGATGCAGGAGTTGCGGCGGTTGTATGAACCGTTGAGCGAGGACTTTCGGTTGTTCTATCCGCAGTTGCAGGCTTTTGCCCGGAACTATCCTGCGACATGAAACCCGTGTGGGAGCGGGCTTGCTCGCGAAGGCGTAGTGTCAGTCGATATCAATGTCGCCTGACACTACGCCTTCGCGAGCAAGCCCGCTCCCACAGGGGGTCTGCGTTTATGCTGCGATAGCGGGGCGCATCGGTGCTCGCTGAGGTTCAACGACTGTCCCGAACAACGCCTTCTGCACCGCCTGCTGTGCCTCGAACGCCAGCGCTGCACGTTCCCGACCTTCGCAAGCAATTGGCTTGAGCAGATGAATCTCTACACCACCGCGATCATTGGCAAACAGCCGCATCAAGTGCGAGAGCAAATCATCGTCGCCAATGAACGGTGCCAGCGTGCAGGGCTCGCCGTCGCGTACATAACGGATCGCCACCGGCTGCATCGCCACTTCGGAATCGATGGCGGCGGACAGCAGGCGACCATGGAAGGTGCGCAGCGAACGGCCATCGGTGGTGGTGCCTTCCGGGAACATCAGCAGTGGGTAAGCTTGTTCCAGGTGGCGGGTCATCTGCTTGCGGATCAACTGGCTGTCACCCGAGCCACGGCGGATAAACAGGCTGCCGGCCTTGGCCGCCAGCCAGCCGGCCACCGGCCAGGTGCGCACTTCGGCTTTGGACAGGAACGACAGCGGTGTGAGCATCCCCAGCAGCGGGATGTCGGTCCAGGACACATGATTGCTGACCCAGAGCATCGGTGTCTTCGGCAGCTCGCCGTGGACGGTCACGTCAAAGGGCAGGGCGTTGCTCAGGCGGGCCATGAAAAACCGCGACCAGCGCTGACGACGCGCCATCGAATGGGCCAGGCCCAGGCGCTCGAACACCCCGAACACACTGGCCATGCCCAGGCCCAGCGTCACCACCATCAGCACTCGCGCGATTCGCGCGTACACCCGCAACCGGCCCATTACACAGCCGCCTTGAAGTGTTTGGCGTAGCGCGGGCAGAGTTCGTCGCGCTTGAGCAGGATGAACACGTCGGCGACCTGGAAGTCTTCGTCCCAGCAGGGCTCGCCGCAGATCTTCGCGCCCAGGCGCATGTAGGCCTTGAGCAGCGGTGGCATTTCAGCGATCACGTTGGACGGGATGTCCAGGCTCGGCAGCGGATTTTTCGGCTCGGCGCGCAGGTGTTCGGTGCACAGGTAGCGTTCGCGCAGACGCTGCATGATCGCGTGGGCCTGCACGCCGCCATCCTGCATCGGAATGCTCGCGCAACCCATCAGGTAGCTGTAGCCGCCCTGGTTCAGGACTTCGGCCAGTTCGCCCCAGAGCACGGCGATGGTGCCGCCGTTGCGGTAGGCCGGGTCGACGCAGGTGCGACCGATTTCCAGGATTGGTCCTTGCAGATGCACCAGGCCGTGAAGGCTGAATTCTTCTTCGCTATAGAACTTGCCCAGGCTGCTGGCAGCCGTGTGGTCGAGCAAACGGGTGGTCGCCACCAGGCGCCCGGTGTTCAGGTCACGCACACCGATGTGGGCGCAGTGAACGTCGTAGTCATCCATGTCCAGACCCAGCTCGGCACCCTTGAGCTTGGCGTTGAATTCGCCGCTGAACACGTTGAAACGCAAGGCCTGGGCCTCCTGCAACGCCTCGGCGCCTACCAGGCGTTCGGCTTGCAGGCGGCGTTCATTGCCGGTGTCGCTGATGCGGGCGATCTGAGTCATGGCGATTCTCCGTGCGGGCTGCTCACCCGTCTTTGGGTTACAGCGGATCGACTTTCTTTATCTAGCCGTGTTGTGCAAAGTCAGGCTATGTAGCCCCGGTGTCATCGCCATTAAGCTTTGGTGATGCTTATATGACAGCCCTCAAGGAGCCTCTTATGCCCTGGCAAACCCTGTTGAACCGCCGCGAACGCTTGCCCGCCAACCCGGATCTGGCCGAAGGTTTCGCGACCTTGTTGCAGCAGTTGGGTACGGTCACGCCGTTCGAATTGGCCGTGCTCGGCGGGCGATTGATGGCGACGCCGGGGCTGGCGTTTCTGGTGGGGTATCAAGCGGCATTGCGCATGCTCTGGCCGAGCGCACCACTGAGCCTCGGCGCGCTGTGCGCCACCGAACAGCGCAGCCTGCGCCCGGCCGACATGCAAACCCGACTGAGCGGTTTGCGCCTGAACGGACGCAAGGATTTCGTCACCGCTGGCGATGCGGCCGACTGGTTGCTGGTGGCGGCGCGCAACGAAGAGCCCGGTGCCAAGCCACGCTTGAGCCTGGCAGTGATCTATCGCGATGAGCCGGGTGTGCGGGTGGAAAAACTGGCGCCGATTCCGTTGATGCCGGATATCAGCCATGGCCGCTTGTTTCTGGACAATGCCTTGTGCGAATTGCTCGCCGGGGATGGCTGGGATGCCTACGTCAAACCGTTTCGCACGCTGGAAGACATCTATGTACTGAGCGCCATGACGGCGTGGTTGTATGGCGTCGGCCAGGAATGCAGTTGGCCGCAATCCTTGCAATTGCGGTTGCTGGGGTTGTTGGCGGGGTGTGCGGAGTCCAGCCGTCAGCCACCGACCCATCCGGCCGGGCATGTGTTGCTTGGTGGGTTGTTTGCGCAGTTCGAAGGGCTCAAGGCTGAGGTGAATGGGGCAATGGCTGGAGGGCCTCCAGAGTGGGCGGCGATGTGGCAGCGGGACCAGGCGGTGATGGAGTTGGCGGCAGGGGCGCGGGGCAAGCGGTTGGTGAAGGCATTGGCGGAATCTTCGCTGGCCTGACTGGCCTCATCGTCGGAACGCCGCCCGGACCAAGCTCGCTCCCACAGGGATCTTGTTCACACCAAAGATCCTTTGTGGGAGCGGGCTTGCCCGCGAAGACGGACTGACTGGCAGCACAAATTTCTGAACTGTCATCAACCTCGACTAGGCTCAGCAATTTCAATCTCCGAGCCCCCGCCATGCCCAAAGGCTTGTCCCTGATTTTCCTGCTGTTGCTCAGTTTCACGGCCCAGGCCGAAAACTGGCCCGCCGAGCAATGGCCGACCGCCCCGACGCCGACCGGGTCGGCGCTTCGAGCCTTGGAGGCCTACGCCTTCCCACCCCGCGATGACACCACTCGCCTGGGCATTCGCACCGATGCCTTGCTGGTGATTCGCGACGGCCAGTTGATCTACGAACGCTACACCGGTCCGACGACGGCCGAGGCCCCACACCTGACCTGGTCGATCAGCAAGAGCCTGATGGCTACGGTCCTCGGTGTGGCCTATGGCGAAGGGCTGTTCAAGTTGCAGGACCCGGTGCAGAAATTTTATCCGCCGCTGGCCAGGCATCCGAACCTGACCGTGGCCGACTTGCTGCACTGGGCCTCGGGCCTGGATTGGCAAGAGGACTATGAATACGCACCGCTGAAATCTTCGGTGGTGGCCATGCTCTACACCCGCGGTCGCCACGACATGGCCGCGTTCACCGCGGCGCATGCTGAGTACGCGGCGCCAGGCCAGGCGTTTCGCTACTCCAGCGGTGACAGCAATCTGTTGTCCGCCGCGCTGAAAACCATCGTCGGCCCCAGCCGCTATCCCGACTATCCATGGACTGCGTTGTTCGAGCCGCTGGGCATTCGCCGTGCCGTCTGGGAATCCGATGCCACGGGCACGTTCGTCGCGTCGTCCTATGCCTACCTGACGGCACGGGATCTGGCCCGGGTCGGTCTGTTGATGGCCCGCGAGGGGCGCTGGGGCGACAGGCAACTGCTGCCCAAGGACTGGGTGGCGTTCAACCGCGAGCCGTTCGCTCACTATCATGCCCACGAAGACGATGCCGTCCCCGGCGGCCAGTGGTGGCTCAATCGAGCCGTGGAGGGCGCAGCAAGACCCTGGCCCGATGCCCCCGCCGATACCTTCGCTGCTCTGGGTCATTGGGGGCAGGTGATGTACGTGATCCCCAGTGAACAGCTGGTGATCGTCCGCTACGGCGATGACCGCGACGGCAGTTACCGGCACAACGAATTGCTCAGGCTCGCGCTCAAGGCCTTTGCCGGGAGGGTGCAGCCATGAGCGGTTTCATTCGCCGTCGACCGGTCAGTTCGCTATTGCTGATTGCGCTGATCGCCTTGCTCGGCTGGATCTGGCACGAGCGTGAGGCGCTGTGGGCGTTCCCCGACATCATCAGCGCCTACACCGCCAAGGAATATTGTTCGTGCCGCTATGTGATGGGTAACGATACCCAGTACTGCCACGGCTATGTGAAGCAATGGCTGCCCACCAGTGGCTTTGTCGATGACCCGAGCGCCAAGCGCGTAACGGTCAGCGGCATGGGCCGCAGCAACAGCGCCGTGTGGATCGGCGAGCGCCAGGGCTGTCGCTTGCAGCCCTGATATCCCTTCAGGTTCCACTCTGTGGAACCACATTCGATTGTCCTGGCGCGCGACTCGCGGTTATCTGGCGGTGAGCGCGACCTGCCTTTGACGTGTCGCGAAATCACTGCGAACAACAAGAACGGGACTACACCCGGCCCGAGGACAATCGTCATGACCCGATATCAGCACATCCTTGCCTGGCTCAACGACGTGGCCAGCGATCTGCACGCCACCCGCCAGGACATCCACGCCCACCCGGAACTCGGCTTCGAGGAAAACCGCACCTCGGCGCTGGTGGCCAAATCCCTGGCGGATTGGGGCTACGAGGTGCACACCGGCATCGGCAAGACCGGTGTAGTCGGCGTGCTGCGTAATGGCAGTAGCCCGCGCAGACTCGGTTTGCGGGCGGACATGGATGCGCTGCCGATCATCGAGAACACCGGAGCAACCTACAGCAGCCAGCATCAGGGTTGCATGCACGCCTGTGGGCATGACGGCCACACCACGATGCTGCTGGGCGCGGCGCGCTACCTGGCGGCGACACGCCAGTTCGACGGCACCCTGACGTTGATTTTCCAGCCTGCCGAAGAGGGCCAGGGCGGTGCCGAAGCGATGCTTGCCGATGGCCTGCTCGAACGTTTCCCCTGCGATGCGCTGTTCGGCATGCACAACATGCCGGGGCTACCCGCCGGCCATTTGGGTTTTCGTGAGGGGCCGATGATGGCCTCGCAGGATTTGCTTAACGTGACCATCGAAGGTGTCGGCGGCCACGGTTCGATGCCGCATCTGGCGGTCGATCCGCTGGTGGCGGCGGCCAGTGTGGTCATGGCCCTGCAGACCGTGGTCGCGCGCAACATCGATGCGCAACAGGCGGCGGTGGTCACGGTGGGCGCGTTGCAGGCGGGGGAGGCGGCCAACGTCATTCCACAACAGGCAATCCTGCGCCTGAGCTTGCGGGCACTGAATGCCCAAGTGCGCGAGCAGACCCTCGAACGCGTGCGCGCAATCATCGAATCCCAGGCCCGGAGTTTCGGTTGCAGTTCGCGCATCGAACATCGTCCGGCCTACCCGGTGCTGGTCAACCATGCAGCCGAAACCGAATTCGCCAGGCAAGTCGGCGTTGATCTGGTCGGTGCCGATGCGGTCGATGGCAATACCCCCAAACTGATGGGCAGCGAAGACTTCGCCTGGATGCTGCAACGTTGCCCCGGCGCCTACCTGTTCATCGGCAATGGCGTGTCGCGGCCGATGGTCCACAACCCCGCGTATGACTTCAACGACGACATCCTGCTGACCGGTGCCGCGTACTGGGGCGCACTGACCGAGAGCTGGCTCAAACCGGCCTGATTTCCTCACTTTCTACTGCCGCCGGACCGGGTGCGCGCTGCCGTGCCCGCCGTTACCCAACAGGTTTTTGGAGAGTTCCCCCATGCAGACTTCGAGCACAGGCGTTTCTCGCACCCGGCAGGTGGTCGCCGCGGTTATCGGCAACGCGCTGGAATGGTATGACTTCATCGTTTACGGCTTTCTGGCCAGCATCATCGCCCGGCAGTTTTTCCCCTCTGACGACGAATACGCCTCCTTGCTGATGGCCCTGGCGACTTTCGGCGTCGGCTTCTTCATGCGTCCGGTGGGCGGCATCCTGCTGGGGATGTATTCGGACCGCAAAGGGCGCAAGGCGGCGATGCAGATGATCATTCGCCTGATGACTGTCTCCATCGCACTGATTGCGTTTGCACCGAACTACGCCGCTATCGGCATGGGTGCGCCACTGTTGATCGTGGTTGCGCGGATGCTGCAAGGCTTCGCCACGGGCGGCGAATACGCCAGCGCCACGGCGTTCCTGGTGGAAAGCGCACCGGCGCACCGCAAGGGCTTGTACGGCTCGTGGCAATTGGTCGGGCAATGCCTGGCGGTGTTCTCCGGGGCGGCGATGGTCGCATTGTTCACCCACCTGCTGTCCCCTGAGGCACTGGAGAGCTGGGGCTGGCGGATTCCGTTTGTGCTGGGTTTGCTGATCGGCCCGGTCGGGCTGTGGATTCGCAAGTACATGGAGGAACCGGAGGAGTTTCTCGAAGCACGCAAACAGGCCAAAGGCGCGAGCCCAAGCCTGATGCAAGTGCTCCGCGAACACAGGCGCAGCATTCTGGTGTCCATGGGCCTGGCCTGTGGCGCGACCGTGTCGTTCTACGTGGTGCTGGTGAACATGCCAACCTTTGCCCACAAGAATCTCGGCCTGCCGCTGGATCAGGTGTTGCTGGTGCAAATGCTCGCGGTGGCGCTGATGACCGTGATCATTCCGTTGTCTGGCGCACTGTCGGACCGACTCGGTCGGCGCCCGGTGTTGATGGCCTTCACCCTGGCGTTTTTCCTGATGGTTTATCCCTTGTACGTGTGGGTGGCGGCGGCGCCATCGGTGGAGCGTTTGCTGGTGATGCAACTGTTGCTGTGCAGTGCGATCGGCGGTTTCTTCGGCCCGGCTCCGACCGCGCTGGCCGAGCAGTTCCCCATCGAAGTGCGTTCCACCGGTGTGTCGGTGGCTTACAACGTCGCCGTCATGGTCTTCGGCGGGTTCGCGCCGCTGATCGTCACTTGGCTGAGCAAGGTCCTGGCGACTCCGGTGGCTCCATCGTTCTACGTGTTGTTCGCCTGCTTGCTGACGTTACTCGGCACCTACTGCATGCAAGAAGCACCACGGGCAAAAAGATCCGTTGAACTCAATCTTGGGGTGAAACCTTGAGCAGCAATCCGATTGTTGAAATGGACGCCGATGCGCTGTCCCGGGCCATTCATGGGCGGCAGGTGTCCTGTCGCGAGGTGATGCAGGCGTATCTGGCGCAGATCGAACGCTTCAATCCACAGGTCAATGCGCTGGTGTCCCTGCGCCCGGCCGAGGCATTACTGGCAGAGGCCGACGAGTGTGATCGCCAACTCGACCGGGGCCAGTCCCGAGGCTGGATGCACGGCATGCCGCAGGCGGTCAAAGACCTGGCGGCCACCGCCGGTTTGCGCACCACGATGGGCTCACCGCTGTTCGCCGAGCAGGTTCCGCAATACGACGCCATCAGCGTGGCGCGGGTGCGCGACTGCGGGGCGATCATCATCGGCAAGAGCAACGTCCCGGAATTCGGCCTCGGCTCGCAAACCTACAACAGCGTGTTCGGCACCACCACCAACGCCTACGATCCGACCTTGATTGCCGGTGGCAGCAGTGGCGGGGCGGCGGTGGCGCTAGCGTTGCGCATGCTGCCGGTGGCCGACGGCAGCGACATGATGGGGTCGCTGCGCAATCCGGCGGCGTTCAACAACGTCTATGGATTGCGTCCGTCCCAGGGGCGTGTGCCGTTCGGGCCCGGACCTGAGATGTTCATCCAGCAACTGGCCACCGAAGGACCGATGGGCCGCACGGTCACCGATGTTGCCCGTTTGCTCGGCACCCAGGCCGGGTACGATCCGCGCGTGCCGTTGTCGCTGACTGAAGATCCGGGGATATTTCACCAGTCGTTGCAGCAGGATTTCAGGGATGTGCGGCTCGGCTGGCTGGGGGACTACAACGGCTACCTGCCGATGGAGCCCGGCGTCATGAGCCTGTGTGAATCGGCGTTGCAGGACTTCGCCGCACTGGGTTGCAAGGTCGAGGCCTGCCAGCCGGATTTCTCAATGGAGCGCCTGTGGCAAACCTGGCTGGTGCATCGCCACTGGCTGGTGCAAGGCAGCCTCGGCGGGTTGTATGCCGATGCGCAAAAGCGCGAACACCTCAAACCCGAAGCCCGATGGGAAGTCGAGGGCGGGTTGCGTCTGACGGCGGCGGATGTCTATCAGGCCTCGGTCAGTCGCAGCGAGTGGTATCGAGCGCTGAACGAATTGTTCGATCGTTACGACTTCCTGTTGTTGCCCACCGCCCAAGTGTTTCCTTTTGATGCACAAACCCCTTGGCCGCGCGTTGTTGGCGGGCACGCCATGGACACCTACCACCGCTGGATGGAAGTGGTGATCGGGCCGACCCTGGCCGGGTTGCCGAGCATGAGTGTGCCGGTGGGATTCAACCCCGCCGGACTGCCGATGGGCCTGCAAATCATGGGTCGGGCCCAGGCTGACCTTGCGGTTTTACAACTGGCGTATGCCCATGAGCAGTTGACTCAATGGGTCAAGCGCTGCTCGCCCGGTTGTCTGCAAAATGCATGAGCCCAGCGGACAGGCCCGCATCTTGCTGCGCAAAGTGATCATCCATCTGCGCTTAGGGAGATCGAACCTATGGAGAGCAAGGCAGAAACCGGTAGCGTGCGTTCCGTCGAGCGCGCCCTGGCGATTGTCGAGTTGCTGGGTGAGCATCAGGCTTTGGGGCTGGAGGAGTTGCACTACCTGACGAGCCTGCCCAAGGCCACGGTGTCGCGCATGTTGCTGACCTTGCAGGAGCAGGGCTGGATCTATCGCGGCCTGAGCGACCGGCGTTATCGCTTGTGCGCCAAGCGCCTGTTTGGTGACAGCCAGCAGCGCTTCAAGCGGCGTCTGGTGGAAAACGCCGCGCCGCTGCTGCTGGCGTTGAGTGAGCGCACCGGGTTGGTGGCGGACCTGTCGTGCTTTGACGGCGAGCGGATCGAAGTCATGGAAAGCGCGATCCCCACGGTGCTGCGCAAGCGATACCCGAACAACTGCCAGATCGTCGGCCAGCACGCCAGCCTGTTCCATTCGGCCATGGGGCGGGCCTGCCTTGGCGAGCTGGACAGCCATGAAGTGGAGCGTCTGGCCAGCCGTGAGCGAATGACGGACGAGTCCCTGTTCAGCACCACTGAGCAGGCATTGCATCAAGGCTTCGGCCAGCGCACCGAGGGTTACTGGGAGTATCCGGTGCGCCTGCCGTTCCTGATTCGCGCGGTGGCCCTGCCGATCCGCACCGATGGCCGCCTGGTCGGCAGCATGGCGCTGCACTGGCCGATGGATCAGGCGCCGGTGGAGCGAGTACTCAACCTGCACCTCAACAGCCTGGCCACGACCATTGGCGATGTGCAGCAGGCGATGGCCTGATTTGGAACTTGTGGTGGTTTAGAGACTCAAGGCAACACATTTCTTGCAACCTGTGGCAGGCCGGTTAAGGTTCAGCACAGGTTTCTCTGCCTTACGAGTCTCTATGTTCAAGCGCTCCGCCCTCCGATCCCTCGTTTTTCTGCTGCTGACCGGTGCTGCATTGTCGGCCCGCGCCGACTGGTACCTCGATGGCGAGTCTTCACGCCTGTCGTTTGTCAGCACCAAAAACGCCAATGTTTCCGAAGTGCAGCGCTTTCTGGTGTTGCACGGCAAGGTCGATCCCCAGGGGCTGGCGCAGGTGGAAGTCGAACTGGAGTCGATCAACAGCGGCGTCCCGTTGCGCGATGAGCGCATGCGCAAGGAGCTGTTCCAGGTCGAGCGGTTCCCAGACGGATTGATCACCACGAAAATCGATCTTCGCCCGATCAACGACCTCGCTCCCGGTGCGCAGCTGGAATTGCGCCTGCCGCTGATGGTCGACCTGCACGGCAAACAACACGAGTACCACGCCGAACTGCTGGCGACCCGTCTCGATGACCGACGCTTCCAGGTGGTGACCCTCGAACCGCTGGTGATCAACGCCGAAGATTTCGATTTGGCTCCCGGCCTGGAAACGTTACGCAAAATGGCCGGTTTATCGGCGATCAGTCTTTCAGTGCCGGTGAGTGCGGTGCTGATTTTCACGGCGCGTTGAGATGGCCGGAGCGATTTTTCCCTGGCGTGAAGGCAACCACTTCGAACTGCTGGTCGATGGTCCACAGTTTTTCCCGCGCATGCTGGTGGCGATTGCCCGCGCCGAAGAACAGGTTGAGCTGGAGTTGTATCTGGTGGAGACCGGCGCCTGTGCCGAAGCCATGGTCCAGGCATTGGTTCAGGCCGCCGAACGCGGAGTGCGGGTGCGCTGCCTGTTCGATGATTACGGCAGCCTCGCCTTCACCCTGACCTTGCGTCAGCGGCTGCTGGCCGCCGGGGTAGAGCTGCGTTTCTACAATCGCCTGAGCTGGCGACGCTGGGTCGGCAACTTCTACCGCGATCACCGTAAATTGTTGCTGGTGGACCAGAGCCTGGCGGTCGTCGGCGGCACGGGTGTCACTGACGAGTTCTGGACCCCGGGGGAAGACGTCAGCGAATGGCACGAGGTGATGGTGGAAATCACCGGGCCGCTGGTGCTTGACTGGCAGTTGCTGTTCGACCGGCAATGGATCGCCAACCGCCATCGTCGCGCCTGGCGACCCGCCTCGCATTTCGGCTTGCCGCACCTGCCGCGGGTGCCGTCCATGGGCGAGGGAATGGGCCGGGTGGCCTATGCCGACGCCCGCCAGCACCGGGACATTCTGCAATCGCTGGTACGCGCCTTGAACAGCGGCCATCGACGAATCTGGCTGGCCACGCCGTACTTTCTGCCGACCTGGAAAGTTCGCCGCTCCTTGCGCCGGGCGGCTGCCCGTGGCGTCGATGTGCGGTTGCTGCTGACCGGACCTCGTACCGATCACCCGTCAGTGCGCTACGCCGGGCATCGTTATTACCCGCGACTGCTCAAGGCCGGGGTGAAGATTTTCGAGTACCAGCCGTGTTTCCTGCACCTGAAAATGGTCCTGATCGATGACTGGGTGAGCATCGGCTCGTGCAACTTCGATCACTGGAATCTGCGCTTCAACCTGGAAGCCAACCTGGAAGCCCTGGACCCCGGATTGACCCTGGCGGTAGCCGCGAGTTTCGAGCACGACTTCGCCCTGAGCCAGCAAGTCAGCCTGGAGGAATGGAAGCGCCGGCCACTGTGGCGGCGGGTCAAGCAGCGGGTGTGGGGATGGGTGGATCGGGTGGTGGTGAATCTGCTGGATCGGCGCGGTTGATCCCAATCTTCTGAACACTGAAAACCACTGTGGGAGCGAGCTTGCTCGCGATGGCGGCCTGACAGTCAACGATGATGTTGAATGTTATGGCCTCATCGCGAGCAAGCTCGCTCCCACAGGGTTGTGTGGTGTTTGATTAACTACAGCAACTCAAAACTCTGCTGCGTCACGTCCTGGGAATCCAGGCCGATCTGCACGTTGAACTTGCCCGGTTCCGCCGCGTACTTGAGCTGGGAGTTGTAGAACTTCAGGTCGTCCTCGGTGATGGTGAAGTGCACGACTTTCTGCTCGCCAGCCTTGAGCATGACTTTCTGGAAGTTCTTCAGTTCCTTGATCGGGCGGATCATCGAGCCGGCCACATCCTGGATGTACAACTGCACCACGGTTTCGCCGTCGCGCTTGCCGGTGTTTTTCACCGTGACGCTGGCGTCGAGCTTGCCGGTCTTGTTCAGCGTGGTCGACGACAGGGCCATGTCGCTCAGGCTGAACTCGGTGTAGCTCAGGCCATAGCCGAACGGGTACAGGGGACCTGTGGTGTCATCGAAATACTGCGAGGTGTAGTTGCCTGGTTTGCCCGGTGTGAACGGCCGGCCAATGGTCAGGTGGTTGTAGTAGGTCGGAATCTGGCCGACCGAACGCGGGATACTGATCGGCAGTTTGCCCGACGGGTTGTAGTCGCCGAACAGCACATCGGCGATGGCATTGCCGCCCTCGGTGCCGGTGAACCAGGTTTCCAGGATCGCGTCAGCCTGCTCTTTCTCTTCGAGGATCGTCAGTGGACGGCCGTTCATCAACACCAGCACCAGCGGTTTGCCGGTGGCTTTCAGGGCACGGATCAGCTCGCGCTGGTTTTCCGGGATGTTCAAGTCGGTGCGGCTCGACGATTCGTGGGACATGCCACGGGATTCGCCGACGGCGGCAACGACAACATCAGCGTCCTTGGCCGCTTTCACCGCTTCGTCGATCAGCACGTTCGCCGGGCGTGGGTCATCCACCACTTCCGGGGCGTCGAAGTTGAGGAAGTTCAGGTAACCGAGGATTTTCGGGTCGCTGGTGATGTTGGCGCCACGGGCGTAGATCAGTGTCGATTTGTCGCCCAGCGCATTGGTCATGCCGTCGAACAGGGTCACCGATTGCGCCGGCTTACCTGCGGCGGCCCAGCTGCCCATCATGTCGATCGGCGCCTTGGCCAGCGGGCCGACCAAGGCGATTTTCGCGGTTTTCTTCAGCGGCAGGGTTTCGTTCCGGTTCTTCAACAGTACCTGGCCGCGGCGCGCCACATCACGGGCCTCGGCGCGGTGCAGGCGGCTGTCGGCGTAGGTGTCGGCCGGGTCATCCTCGGCCTTGCCGATGCGCAGGTACGGGTCCTTGAACAGGCCCATGTCGTACTTGGCGTCGAGTACCGCACGCACGGCGTTATCGATGTCGCTCTGCTGGATTTCGCCGGACTTCAGCAGCCCGGGCAGCTCTTTGCCGTACAGGGTGTCGTTCATGCTCATGTGAATGCCGGCCTTGATCGCCAGCTTCGCCGCTTCGCGACCGTCGGCGGCGACGCCGTGCTTGATCAGCTCGAAAATCGCCCCGTGGTCGCTGACCGCCAGGCCCTTGAAGCCCCATTCCTTGCGCAGCAGGTCGTTCATCAGCCAGGTGTTGGCGGTGGCCGGTACGCCGTTGATCGAGTTCAGCGCGACCATCACCCCGCCAGCGCCGGCATCGATGGCGGCGCGGTACGGCGGCAGATAGTCCTGGTACATCTTGACCGGGCTCATGTCGACTATGTTGTAGTCGCGACCACCCTCGACCGCGCCGTACAGGGCGAAGTGCTTGACGCTGGACATGATGCTGTCGGCTGCGTTCGCGCCGGTGCCCTGGAACGCCTTGACCATCACGCCGGCAATCCGCGACACAAGGTACGTGTCTTCGCCGAAGCCTTCGGAGGTGCGGCCCCAACGCGGGTCGCGGGAGATGTCGACCATCGGCGCGAAGGTGATATCGAGGCTGTCAGCCGCGGCTTCCTTGGCGGCGATGCGTCCGGACAGGCCGATGGCGTCCATGTCCCAGCTCGAGGCCAGGGCCAGCGGGATCGGGAAAATGGTGCGGTGGCCGTGGATCACGTCGTAGGCGAAGAACATCGGGATCTTCAGGCGGCTGCGCATGGCCGCATCCTGCATCGGCCGGTTTTCCGGGCGGGTGATCGAGTTGAACGTACCACCGATGTTACCCGCCGCGATTTCCTTGCGGATCATCTCCCGGGGCATTTCCGGGCCGATGCTGATCAGGCGCAGTTGGCCGATTTTTTCATCGAGGGTCATTTGCTTCATCAGGTTGCTGATGAAGGCGTCCTTGTTCTCCAGAGGTGCGGGGGTCGTGGCGGCCAATACGTTATGACTGGCCAGGCTGACGAACAGGCCCAGCAAACACAGCTTCTTCATGAATAGTTTTCTCAAGGGCCCAAACGGCGATGCACACGCCGGCCAGCCAAAATTTAGGGAGCGACTATTGTTGTTCGGATGCAGGCTCGGAATACGACAGCCAAATGGCGGATACGTTTTCGCGCAGGGCCTCTTTTTAGCCCATTGGCCCGTTGCAATCCAGAGGCGCGGGCGATTATGCCCCAAGAGCCGGCCCAGAAGGATTCACGGTCGGTTTTTTCATGAAATGTACAAGGGAGCATCATCCTGATGAATGTAAGTCCAACCTACCGATCACGCCTGCAGGTCGCCACGCTGCTGATGCTGGCCACGTTGCTGACTGCCTGCGGCATCAACAACATCCCGACCCTCGACGAACAGGCCAAGGCCGCCTGGGGTCAGGTGCAGAACCAGTATCAGCGGCGCGCCGACCTGATTCCCAACCTGGTGGAAACCGTCAAGGGCTACGCCAAACATGAAGAAGAGACACTGACGGCGGTCATTGAGGCCCGGGCCAAGGCCACTTCGATCCAGGTGGATGCCTCGACCCTCGACAACCCGGAAAAACTCAAGCAGTACCAGCAGGCCCAGGATCAGCTCAGTGGCGCCTTGAGCCGGTTGATGGTGGTCTCCGAGCGTTATCCGGACCTCAAGGCCAACCAGAATTTCCTCGCCTTGCAATCGCAGCTTGAAGGCACCGAGAACCGGATCAGCGTGGCCCGGCGCGATTTCATCCTCGCGGTGCAGAAATACAACACCGAGATCCGCACCTTCCCCGGCCGTTTGTGGCACAGCGTGATGTACAGCAACCTGCCGGTGCGCGAGACCTTCGAAGCCACACCGGGTTCGGAAAAGGCCCCGGAGGTCAAATTCTGAAAAGCGGTCATCGGCGTCACCGCGCAAGAGGTTGCCAATGCGTGTCCTGAGAACAGGCCTGTTGCTGTTGTTATGGGTGGTGGCGATCACGGCCCGTGCCGAACTGAACTTCCCGGCGCTGACCGGGCGGGTGGTCGACAACGCGCAGATGATCGAGCCATCGGTGCGCCAGCAGCTCACCCAACAACTTCAGGCCCATGAACAAGCCACCGGCGAGCAGCTTGTGGTCGTGACTTTGCCGGATTTGCAGGGAACCGACATCGCCGACTTCGGTTACCAGCTCGGCCGCCACTGGGGTATCGGGCAGAAGGACAAGAACAACGGCGCCTTGCTGATCGTTGCCCGGGACGAGCGCCGGCTGCGTATCGAAGTCGGTTATGGCCTGGAGGATCGCCTGACCGATGCCCAGAGTTCGGTGATCATCAATCAGGTCATCACCCCGGCGTTCAAGACCGGCAATTTCAGTAAAGGCATCAGTGATGGCGTGGCGGCGATGCTGGTAGTGCTGGGCGGCAACCCCTTGGACGAACCTTCCACGGCGTATGAATCCAGAGGCG
This sequence comes from Pseudomonas sp. Pseusp10, assembly GCF_059492225.1. Taxonomy (NCBI): domain Bacteria; kingdom Pseudomonadati; phylum Pseudomonadota; class Gammaproteobacteria; order Pseudomonadales; family Pseudomonadaceae; genus Pseudomonas; species Pseudomonas sp. Pseusp10. The sequence continues at coordinate 2,061,619 of NZ_CP168528.1, forward strand.
ATCCGGGGGACGATTTCGTCTCGCGGCATCCCGGGTTGTTGGTGTTTTTGGTGATGTTGTTCATCCTGACTGTTTTTGTGTGCCAGATGCTCGGTATCCTTCCCGCCGGCCGGGGCGGCTCGGGTGGATCCGGGGGCGGCTTTGGCGGTGGTGGATTTGGCGGCGGCGGTGGAGGGAGGCTTCAGCGGCGGCGGGGGCAGTTTCGGCGGAGGCGGTTCGTCCGGCGGCTGGTGATAATAAAAACGAGCAGGCACTTCACGACATGGCATTACTGACTGAACACGAGCAACGCAAAGTGGCCGAGGCCATTGCCCGGGTCGAGCGCGACACCGATGCAGAACTGGTGACCGTGCTCGCGGCCCGCGCCGACGACTATGCGTACATCCCGTTGTTGTGGGCCAGCCTGCTGGCGCTGCTGGTACCGGGCATCGTGCATTACTTCACCGGTTGGCTGACCCTGCACAGCCTGCTGCTGGTGCAATGGGCCATCTTCATCGTGCTGTGCCTGGTGTTCCGCCTGCCGAAAGTCACCACCCATCTGATCCCGCGCTCGGTGCGCCACTGGCGCGCCTCGAACCTGGCGCGCCGGCAGTTCCTGGAGCAGAACCTGCACCACACCGAGGGCGGCACCGGCGTGCTGATTTTCGTTTCCGAGGCTGAGCGTTATGTAGAGATCCTGGTGGATGAAGGGATTTCCAGTCGTCTGGACAACAAGAACTGGGACGCGATCGTCGCCACGTTTACCCGGCAGGTGAAACAGGGGCAGACACTGCAGGGGTTCGTCCACTGTATCGAAGCCTGTGGCGAGCTGCTCAAGGTGCATGTGCCTGTGACCCACGTGCGCAATGAGTTGCCGAACCGGTTGGTGGTGCTCGGCTAAGACTTTTCATCGCATTGTGTAGCGCTCGTCGCTACAACTCCCGTTGATTGTCCGGGTTCGGCCTGGTCGTCAGTATTTCTCTCTAACAGTGGACGCCCAGCGACGGGTGTTCCCGCGAAGAGGGATTCTTATGACAACCCGACAATCGATTGACTCTTTGGCACGGGTAGCGCCTGGCGGAGAGGGAAGTACACCAACGGCGAAGCTGACGGCGAAGGAAACTCAAGTCCTGATGTGGTGTTTCAAGGGCAAGACTTCCTGGGAAATCGCCAGGATCGAGAATTGCACGGAATCTACCGTCAATTTTCACTTCGCCAATATCCGCCGAAAGTTCGACGTCAGCTCTCGCACTTGCGCCTTGCTCAAGGCGATCGAGTCGGGAGCGATCATCGTGGACTCGGTCGTGGCGCGAGGTGTGCATGAGCCTGACTGATTCGACCTACAACGGTATCAGTGGGCTCATGCTGGGAATGGGGATTGCATCGCTGCCAGTCGTTAATGGAGAGGTACTGTTCGGCGCAATGCTCGGCGCATGGCTGGTCACTACTGCCCGCAATAACTTCAAGACCTGGCAGCGCATCGGTTCCTTGTTGCTGTCTGCCGGTGTCGGATACCTCTTTACGCCTGTCGCACATCCGCTGGCGCCTTTTCTGACAGAAGGCGTAACAGCCTTTTTTTGCGCGCTGATCGTGATTCCCATCAGCCTCAAGCTCATGCAATGGATCGATGGCGCCGGTATCGGCGAAATCATTCGACACTTGAGAGGGCGCAAATGATGGTCCGTGAATGGGTTGTCCGGGTGTATTCAGGGTGGCGTGTTATCAGCGCATTTCTACCTGTTGCCCATGGCACGTCTTCAAGCAATGAAACTTCGGATTACATAGGTCATCAAGTTTCATTCGAAGGTTTGAGTGTTGCCAGAATAGAGGCCATTTCGCAAAGCCTGAGTTCCATATCACGCAGTCGTTGCTTTTCCTCCAATGCGTTTTGTATGGCGCAGCGATCATCTTCGTCGAGCAACCGCCAGAGCGCGAGAATGGTGTTTTCCCGTATTGTGTTTTCCTGATTACCCTCCGGGGAATCAGTAACGGTTTGTCTCAGGATCGGTCCTTCACCCAGCAGCAACCAGTCAAGGGAGATCCCCCGGGCTTGAGCGATTTCTACGCATAATGAGTATGGCGTGCTGTCGCGGCCTCGCCAGCTACTAAGGGTTTGCGGGCTGATCTGTAAGGCGGAAGATAAGGAAGCATCGGTTTTTGTACCCGTAACTTGCTTCAGTCGAGCCAGAACAGCTTGTGATTTTTTGCTACGCAATTTGAGCCTCTTCCTTTTGACATATGCTTTTTGAGTGCCTAATTTATGCGTAATGAGTACTTTTTTTCTTGTAAGTAATCAATCATCAAAGATGAGTCAGAAGAATACGATGACGAAACTTCCTAATGGTATCAGGGTGATTTCCTACGAGCATGGCTCGAACCCATTACGCGTCTGCCCGATGCACTTCCTTATGTCTGGCAGACACTGTTTGCAAGGCCGGAGCACCGCGATGAATGTCTCAAACAGTATTGCGTTTGATCAGGTTGATTGCCACCCAATGACCACCGGGAATCCAGTATGAGTACTTATAAAATGGTGTGCCCGCACTGCTTGAACAGGATGCGCATCCGCACCAGCGAGGGCCGGCATATTTTCCTGCGGGTGGCGTATTTGCAATGTACGTCGGAAGCGTGCGGTTGGTCGGTACGTGCCGAATTTGAAATGACCCATGAACTTTCGCCCAGTGGCATGCCCAATCCGGCCGTACGCCTGCCTTGCGCCGGACCCGATTTGCGCCATGCCGCCCGGCCTGCTGCAGTCAATCCTGCAGCGACAGAAGTAGCGCAGGAGACGTGAGCATGAAGGTCATCGATGAAAATGCAGATCTGAATGAGGAGCTATTGGATATTGCCCAGGCGTTTCTGGGGCGTCATGAAAGTGAAGGGGGGATCGATGATCAAGTCCTGTTTTGTCGTGCGGTGAAGCATCTGCAGAATATGGATGTACCGATGCACCTGGCAGAAAGGCTGGTTAGCCGTGCCTATGGCGTACTCAAGTCGTGCAACGACCGTCGGCGCCTGGACATCGATGCCAGTTCCGAAACGGTCGCCGTGGTGACTGACCCTGCCAATGGCCTGACCTGGGCGGTGCCAGTGGGGTTGATCGTCAAACACATCATTAACTCGCCGAACAGCCGCAGGCTTCGCCTGGTGGAACCCTGAGGTTTCAACGGTTATATAGAGGTCCTGGGCTGAATGACTGGGACCTGCCACAAAATAACCCCGTGCCCAAAGTCCTCGTCCCCCTTAAAATACCGGCATTCTCCGATTTGCATCGCCTGAGGCCGCTTTTTCCATGTCCGTCACTGCCACTCCCGCCAGCCTCGCGCCGGATCATCACGCCCAGTTCATCGAACTGCTGCAAACCAGCCTCGATCAAAACGCCTTTATCAAACTGATACTGGCCAAATACGCCGGCGATGAGGCGGACCTGCAGCGGATCATCATCAAGCCGGTGACGGTCAAGGCGCAGCCTTGCCTGTCTTTCGTCTATCGCTACAAGACTCGCGATATCACCAGGAACCTGCCGCTGGCCGAAGGCGTAGCGAGCATTGCCGGGCTGCTGCCGGCGTCGTTCAAAAATGCGCATTTGTTGTCGTTGACCGACGAAGCCCAGCTCGAATACAGCAAAAAGGGCAAGTCATCGCTGTTCAAGAGCAAACCTCAGCAATTGCGTGAAGTGCCATCCGCCGAGCACAACCGCGAGAAAAACCGCTTTCTGGACTTGAGCCGGCCGTTTCTCGCCGACCTTGGCGTGACCAACAAGCAGCATGAACTGATCCCCGCGATGTCACGTAAGTGGAAGCAGATCAACAAGTTCATCGAAGTGTTCAGCCATGCGCTGACCTCGTCGCCCCTGGCGCTGGACAAACCGGTGCGTGTGGCGGACTTCGGGTCGGGCAAGGGCTACCTGACCTTCGCCATCCACGATTACCTGCGCAACACCTTGAAGGCCGAAGGCGAGGTGACCGGCGTCGAGCTGCGTGAAGACATGGTCACCTTGTGCAACACCGCTGCCGCCAAGCTTGAGCACCCCGGCCTGGTGTTCAAGTGCGGTGACGTGCGCAGCGTGGCGCCGAGCGAACTGGACGTGATGATCGCCCTGCATGCCTGCGACATCGCCACCGATTATGCGATCCACACCGGCATCCGCTCCGGCGCCTCGATCATCATGTGCTCGCCGTGCTGCCACAAACAGATCCGCCTGCAAATCCAGAGCCCGGCGCTGCTCAAGCCAATGCTGCAATACGGCTTGCACCTGGGGCAGCAGGCGGAGATGGTCACCGACAGTTTGCGTGCGTTGTTCCTTGAGGCCTGCGGCTACGAGACCAAGGTGTTCGAGTTCATCTCACTGGACCACACCAACAAGAACAAGATGATCCTGGCGGTCAAGCGCGCCGAACCGGTGGCCCCGGCCCAGCTGCTGGCGAAGATCCAGGAGCTGAAGGATTTCTATCACATCAGCGAGCATTGCCTGGAAACGTTGCTGCGCGCTGACGGTTACCTTTGATCCTGTGGGAGCGAGCTTGCTCGCGATGGCGGATTTACGGTCGACAAATGTGTTGAATGTGATGTCCCCATCGCGAGCAAGCTCGCTCCCACATTATTGGGGCTGACCGCGGTCTTGCGTCCCAGCATCACTGTCACGATGACTCCGGCCGCAAACAGCCAGGTGATCGGTTCGATGTGTTCACCGAAGAACAGCGCCGAGAAGGCGATGGTGAAGAAGATCTGCAGCAACTGGATCTGACTGACCCGGGCAATGCCGCCCATGGCGAGCCCGGCGTACCAGGCGAAGAAGCCGATGAACTGCGAAAACAGCGAGACATAACCGAAGGCCCACCAGGTCTTGGCGGAAATCTCGCCCTGATGTTGCAGCGCCAGATACACCACGGGGCCGATCAGCAACGGCGTCGACAGCACCAGCGCCCAGCAGATCACCTGCCAGCCACCCATTTCCCTGGCCAGTCGACCTCCCTCGGCGTACCCCAATCCGCCCACTGCAATGGCACCGAGCATCAGCAAGTCACCGGCCTGAATACTGCCGGCACCGCTGATCAGTGCATAACCGAGTACCAGCGCACTGCCCAGTGCGGCGCAAGCCCAGAAGGCTTTCGAAGGCCGCTCATGGGACAGCCACGCGGCGTACAGCGCCACGCACAGCGGTTGCAAACCGTTGACCAGCGCACCGTGGGACGCCGGCAAGGTTTGCATGGCCCAGGCCGACAGTACCGGGAAACCGAGGATCACCCCGGCCATCACCAGCGTCAGGCCTTTGACCTGCTTCCAGGTCGGCCATTTTTCCCGGCGCCACAGCAACAGCAACGCTGCCGGCACCGCCGCAAACAGTGCCCGGCCCAGGCCGTTGAGCAGCGGGTGGAGTTCCTGCACGACGATCCGCGTGAAGGGCAGGGTGAGGCTGAAGATCACAACGCCGAGCAGGCCCAGGGCCATGCCGGTGTTTTCGCGCGAGGACATGATGGCAACCAGAGTTTTGGGTGATGGGGTAAGGCTCCATATAGCCATAAACCGTGGGTTGTCCGCTGTTACAGCTAGGCACAGACTTATCCGTACAGTTTGCGGGCCTCTTCGCGAGCAAGCCCGCTCCCACTGGGGGGGAACGCATTCCAATGTGGGTGCGGGCTTGCTCGCGAAGAACGATAACGCCGTAGTAGCAGGTTATTACCCACCCCCACGGATAAGGACTACCTTGAATACTCCTGCATGCCCACGCATTTTCCAGAGGAGTCCTCCCCATGGCTGCGAAAAAAATTCTGATGCTGGTTGGTGATTACGTCGAAGACTATGAAGTGATGGTGCCGTTCCAGGCGCTGCTGATGGTCGGCCATACGGTGCACGCTGTTTGCCCGGACAAAACCGCCGGCCAGACCGTGCGCACGGCGATTCATGACTTTGAAGGCGACCAGACCTACAGCGAAAAACCCGGTCACCTGTTTGCCCTCAACTTCGATTTCGCCAAGGTCAACGCCGCCGATTATGACGCCGTTCTGATTCCGGGTGGCCGTGCGCCGGAGTACCTGCGCCTGAACGAAAAGGTCCTGGAACTGGTGCGCGCTTTCGATAAGGCCGGCAAGCCGATCGCCGCTGTGTGCCATGGCGCGCAGTTGCTGGCGGCAGCGGGTGTCCTCGAAGGTCGCGAATGCAGCGCCTATCCGGCTTGCGCTCCGGAAGTTCGACTGGCGGGCGGTACGTATATCGACATTCCGGTGACGGACGGCCATGTTCAGGGCAATCTGGCCACGGCTCCGGCCTGGCCTGCGCACCCGAACTGGCTGGCCGGTTTCCTGGGGTTGCTGGGTACCAAAATCACGCTGTAATGAGGGACATGTCCATGTGCGAGCTGTACGTCAAAGCCGACCCGATTCTCTACGAATCGCGCTCCCGCTCGCTGCGCATCTGCGGGGTGGTCACTACTCTGCGGCTGGAGAATCAGTTTTGGGACATCCTCAGCGAAATCGCCGAAGTCGACGGCATGACCACCAATCAGTTGATCGCCAAGCTATATGAAGAGGTGATGGACTATCGCGGCGAGGTGGTCAATTTCGCTTCATTCTTGCGGGTCAGTTGTACGCGGTACCTGAGCCAGCGGCGGACTCAGGTGCCGGAATTGTCGGTGGTGCGGTCTGTGGCGAAGTAAGGAAGACGGTGTCGCCTCCATCGCGAGCAAGCTCGCTCCCACAATGGTTTGGTATACACAAATCTACTGTGGGAGCGAGCTTGCTCGCGATGGCGGTGGTGAAGGCGACAGAAATCCCGGCCTGGTCTTTACTGTGAAGCGCGCAACCTCTCAATCGCCAAGGAGAAAGAGCATGTCCGGATGGTATGAAGTGAGCAAAAGCAGCAATGGCCAGTTCAGGTTTGTCCTCAAGGCGGCCAATGCCGAGACCATTCTGACCAGCGAGCTGTACACCACCCATGCAGCCGCTGACAAAGGCATCGCCTCGGTCCAGGCCAACAGCCCGCTGGATGAGCGTTACGAGAAGAAAACCACCAAGGATGGCCATCCGTATTTCAACCTCAAGGCGGGTAATCACGAAATCATCGGTAGCAGCGAGGCTTATTCCTCGGATGCCGCCATGGAGAAAGGCATCGCCAGTGTGAAGGCCAACGGCTCGACCAAGGTGATCAAGGACAAGACGTTGCCGGTGCTTTGATCACTACCTTCAAAGCCAGTACAAATCATTGTGGGAGCGAGCTTGCTCGCGATGGCGGTCTGACAGTCAACATCTGTGTTGAATTTAATGGCCTCATCGCGAGCAAGCTCGCTCCCACAGGGAGGTTGTTTAACCTGAATTCAGCGTAAGGCTTTGAGTAGGCCTTGAAGCTGACTAAGCCCCGCCTCACTCAACGGAAACACCGGCAGCCGCGGATCTCCCACCTCCAGCCCCGTCGCCCGCAAGCCTGCCTTGATCGTCGCCGGCAAGCCACCCTTGAGAATGAAATCCAGCAGTGGCAACTGGCGATAGAACAGCTCCCGGGCCTTGCGCAAATCGTTGGCCAGCACTGCTTCGTACAAATCCAGGTTGAGCTGCGGAATCAGGTTCGGCGCGGCGGTGCACCAGCCTTTTGCGCCGGCGGCAAAGGCCTCCAGGGCCAACGGATTGCAGCCGTTGTAGAACGGCACCTGGCCCTCGCCGAGACGTTGCAGCTGATGCATGCGCTGGATATCGCCGGTGCTCTCCTTGACCATGGTCACGTTTTCCACGGCGTTGACGATGCGCAGGATCAGGTCCACCGACATGTCGGTGCCGCTGGTGGCCGGGTTGTTGTAGAGCATGATCGGCACGCCGATGCTGTCGCCGATGGCGCGGTAATGGGCGAGGATTTCCGCTTCACTGAGCTTCCAGTAGGACGCGGGCAGCACCATCACCACATCGGCGCCATGGGCTTCGGCGAAGCGCGCGCGACGCACGGCTTTAGCGGTGGTCAGGTCGGACACGCTGACGACCGTCGGCACGCGTTTGGCCACATGCCTGATGCTGAATTCGCTGACCTGATCCCACTCCGCGTCGCTCAGGTAGGCACCTTCACCGGTGCTGCCCAGCGGCGCGATGGCGTGCACGCCGCCCTCGATCAGGCGGTCGATGGAGCGCCCGAGGGCGTCCAGGTCAACGCCTTCGCCATGGGCGGTGAAAGGGGTGATGGTGTAGCCGATGATGCCGTGAATGTTTGCGGTGGGCATGGTGTCTCTCCGTTCTATCAATGGGTTCAGTTCAGGCAATCGGCGTGTTGGCGCAGGCTCTGCCGGGCGTAGTAGTTGAAAGCGGCGGCGTGGCGTTTCGGCCGGGCAATCCAGTCATGGGCTTCACGGCCCAGCTCGGGAATGATCGGCTTGATGGTTCCGGCGCTCATCGCCAACAGTTGCAGCTTCGCGGCACGTTCGATCAGTTGCGCGATGACACAGGCTTCCTCAATGCTGCTGCCGGTGGACAATTGGCCATGGTGGGAAAGCAGGATCGCCCGTTTGTCGCCCAGCGCCCCGGCAATCAACTCGCCTTCCTCGTTGCCCACTGGCACACCCGGCCAGCCTTCGAGAAACGCGCAGTCGTCATAGAGCGGGCAGAGGTCCATGTGGGAAATCTGCAGTGGCACCTCCAGCATCGACAAGGCTGCAACGTGGGTCGGATGGGTATGAATGATGCAGTTCACATCCGCTCGGGCGCGGTACACCCAACTGTGAAAACGGTTGGCCGGGTTGGGCATGCCGTGGCCTTCGAGCACCTCCAGGTCTTCGTTGACCAGCAGCAGGTTGCCCGCGGTGATTTCGTCGAAACCCAGGCCCAGTTGCTGTGTGTAGTAAGTGCCGGGTTGCGGACCACGGGCGGTGATCTGCCCGGCAAGGCCGGAATCGTGACCGTGCTCAAACAGAATGCGGCAGGTCAGGGCCAGCTTTTGCCGGGCGGTCCACGTATTATCCGCCAGGGTATTTTGCATTTGGCTCAGTGCGTGCTTGACCAGTTGCTCTTTGGGCAGTGCTAATGTCTTGGCCATATCGGTGTCCTTTGGGTGATTCAATGGACGTCGGGTTTGCGGTTCACCGGTTCCTCGCAAAGTCGTCGGTGAACGCAAATGACACTAAAGAGGCTATATGACACATTGTGTCATTGGCAAGGACAAATCGTTGCCTCCTTGATGGATTAATCGCTCTACATGTCTATCCGTTTGAAATTGCTCAGAAAAAAACTTGGCGTGACGTTGGAAACCTTGGCCGAACAAACCGGCATGACCAAGAGTTACCTGTCAAAAGTCGAGCGCGGGTTGAACACACCGTCGATTGCTGCTGCGCTGAAACTGGCCAAGGCGCTGAACGTGAAAGTCGAGGAATTGTTCTCTGAAGACAACGTCAGCCTCGACAGCTACAGCCTGGTGCGCAGCCACGAGCGGCAACCTTTGGGTGCCAGTGATAACAATTCGGGTTACGCGGTGCTGGCCCATCAGGTCAGTTCACGCAGCCTGTTGCCGTTCATCATTTACCCGCCAGCCGAATTCACCGACAAAACCTTCAAGGAGCATTTGGGCGAGGAGTTTCTGTTCGTCCACGAGGGGCGGGTGGAAGTGGACTTCATGAACGAGCGCGTGCTGCTCGATCGTGGCGATGCGCTGCACTTCAATGCGCAAAAACCGCACCGGATTCGTTCGGTGGGAGAGGTACAGGCGCAGTTGCTGGTGGTGGTGCATAGCAGCGAAGAATGAGTCGACTGCCAAAAGCATCGCGAGCAAGCTCGCTCCCACATTCGACCGTATTTTCTCTGAAGGAACTCAGTCACCTGTGGGAGCGGCGGTGCGACGATTCGACTTGCTCGCGAAAGCGTCAGATCGGCCAGTACTAAACTTCGACTGGAACCGATAACTTTGAATTCCCCAACGCATGGCTCTTCGAATCAAAAAACCGCAACTCAACCCCCGTCCCCTCAAACACTTTCGCGTAGTGCCGCTTCTGGTGCTGGATGAAGGCCTTGCTGCGCGGGTAGATCGAGATCGCCAGCACCTGCGGCTTTGCCAGGCGCAAGGCGTGGATGATGTGGCTGTCCTGCTCCCCCAACGCATGGCCGAAGATGCACAGCGCCTGGCCGTGACCAAGTAATTGCTCGTAGCAGAACGACAGATAGTCCGAACTGCGAATGGTTTTGAGCTTGTCCGCACTCGGGCCTTCGTTGACGAACAGCGGCACATCGTCGAGGGTCTTGATCGTGTTGTTGATGGCGAAATTGCCCAGCAGCGTGCCCTCGGTCGACATCAGCTTGCGCGCCGTGCCGTCCTGGTTGCGCACCAGGTGCAGACCGCCGTGCAAGTACAGCAAACGGGTTTTGTCGGTGGCCGTGTCGCTCAGGTCGAAAGCGGGTTCGGCACCCTGGAACAGATCGGTGATCGCCTCAGGCTGGTGTTGCACCGCCCAGTAGTTGAGCAAGTCGTAGTTGGTGGTGAACACCGTGCTATAGCTGGCCAGTTCCTGATTGATCGACGCCAGCGTCGAAGGCACCACCAACCGCCACGGGATATGCACCGCATGCACGGTGTTGATCAGTGCTTCCTTGATCGCGTAGTAGCGATTGCGCGGGGCGGCGGAGCTGACAGCCAGGGCCTTGTTGACCCGGCTGGTGGTTTTCAACGCGCTCAGTACCTGCTCGAAACTGCGGGTCTGCATCGCATCGAACACGCTCAGCTCGGATTGGCTCAGGGGTTTTTCTTCAACGGTGCGGGCGTTTTCGAACAGCGACTCGTAGCCGAAATCGTCCCACACCGCGCGACTGGCACCGTTGCCCACCAGCAAGCCACTGAACGAAGCGTTGTTGCGCAAGACGTTCCAGTCTTCAAGTTGGGCATCGACATCCTGGAAATCGGTCATTGCGGTCTTCGTCTCACGGCAAAAGGTCTATGGGCGGCGACTTTATCACGACCGGGTGCCTGGACCACGGCACGACTCGGGTGAAGAACGCTATGCTGCGACTTCGCCCGAGCCGACTTCGCCGAGTACCCGATGCTGCAAAAAAGCCTGATCCGCCGTCTCGACCTGATCACCCTGCAACTGTTCGTTGCCGTCCATGAGGAGGGCACGCTGACCCGTGCCGCGTCGCGCGAAGCGATTGCCGTCTCGGCGGCGAGCAAGCGCTTGATGGAGCTGGAAGAGGCGCTGGGCATCAGCCTGTTCGTGCGCCAGGCCAAGGGCATGTCCCTGACGCCGGCCGGTGAAACGTTGCTGCACCACGCCCGGCAAATGTTGTTCAACGTCGAGAAAATGGGGCTTGAACTGGGCGAGCACAGCCACGGTGTACGCGGTTATGTGCGGATGCTCGCCAACCTGTCGGCGATCATTCAGTTTTTGCCCGAGGACCTGCGGGATTTTTCCGAGCGTCACCCACAAGTCAAGACCGACCTTGAAGAACGCCCCAGTGCCGGGGTGATTCAGGGCGTGCTCGACGGGGTGGCCGACCTCGGGATCTGTTCCATCGACAGTGACATCAAGGGGCTGCACAGCGTGCTGTATCGTCAGGACAAACTGGTGGTGTTGATGCCGCCGCACCATCCATTGGCGAGCCGGTCGAGCGTAGCTTTCGCCGATACGCTGGACAGCGATTACGTTGGGTTGCATGCCGCCAGTTCGATCAACATGCGTACCCATGCAGCGGCTCGCGAAGCCGGCAAGGTGTTGCGGGTGCGCATTCATGTGCCGGGGTTCGATGCGATGTGCCGCATGGTCCAGGCCAACATGGGGATCGGCATCCTTCCGCAGCGGGCCTATGAATTGTTTGGCCGGGCGTTGGGTTTGCATGCGGTGCCGTTGACGGACGAATGGTCCGATCGGGCGTTGATTCTGGTGGTGCGCGATGAGGCGTTGCTGTCGCCGGTGAGCCGGATGTTGTTTGAGCATTTGCGGGGGGCGGCCTGATAGTTCTTCGCTGACTGTGCCGGCCTCATCGCGAGCAAGCTCGCTCCCACAGGGGATGTGTGAGTGCCGAGGATTCAGTGTGGGAGCGAGCTTGCTCGCGATGGCGGACTACAGCTCACGATAATCTCCCCGGGCGTTCGCATTTCGCGAACGCTCGTTGCCAACTGAAGGTTGGATTCCTCAGACACCGCTCCTCTAGTCTTGGCCCATATTCCAAGAACAAGAGGTACCCCGCGATGACTGCCCCCTTGAGTGCGATCAAAGTGATCGAGATCGGCACGCTGATTGCCGCGCCTTTCGCCGCGCGCATGCTTGCCGAGTTCGGCGCCGAGGTGATCAAGATCGAAGCCATGGGCCAGGGCGATCCCCTGCGCAAATGGCGCAAGCTGCACGAAGGCACCTCGCTGTGGTGGTACCTGCAATCGCGCAACAAGAAATCCCTGGCGTTGAACCTCAAATCCCCCGAAGGCATCGAACTGGTCAAGCAACTGGCGAGCAGCGCTGATGTACTGATCGAAAACCTGCGCCCCGGCGCCCTGGAGAAACTCGGCCTTGGCTGGGATGTGTTGCACGCCCTCAATCCCAACCTGACGCTGGTGCGGATTTCCGGATACGGCCAGACCGGCCCGTACCGCGACCGTCCGGGCTTCGGTGCCATAGGCGAAGCCATGGGCGGGATTCGCTACACCACCGGCACGCCCGGTTCGCCGCCGGCGCGGGTTGGCGTGAGCCTTGGCGATTCCCTGGCTTCGCTGCATGCGGTGATCGGTGCGCTGATGTCGCTGCTAAGGGTCAAGACCGGGCAGGGCGGCGGGCAAATCGTTGATGTGTCCTTGGCCGAAAGCGTGTTCAACGTCATGGAAAGCCTGGTGCCGGAATACGACATGCTTGGCCATGTGCGTGAACGCAGCGGTGGCGCCTTGCCGGGGATCGCGCCGTCCAACACGTATCTGACCGCCGACGGCGCCTACGTGGTGATTGCCGGCAACAGCGATCCGATCTACAAGCGCCTGATGCACACCATCGGCCGCGCCGATCTGGCCGAGGCGCCGGAGTTCGCCCACAACGACGGGCGTGCAGCCAAAAGCAATCAGCTTGACGCCGCTATCACCCACTGGACCAGCAGCCTGCCCATCGACGAGGTTCTGGCCGCGCTGGAGGCTGCTGAAGTCCCGGCCGGGCGTATCTACTCGGTGGCCGACATCGTCGCCGATCCGCATTATCAGGCGCGGGACATGCTGCTCAATGCCGAGCTGCCCGGTGGCGCCACGGTGAAGATGCCGGGCATCGTGCCGAAACTCTCCGAAACCCCCGGCGGCGTGAACTGGTCCGGTCCCGGGCTGGGCCAGCACACCGACGGCATCCTCGCGCAATTGGGCCTTACCGTGATGGACATCGAACGCCTGAAAGTCGAAGGAGTGGTGCAATGATCAGCGATTATTCCGATAGCTTGATCGTGCAGGAAGTGTCCCCGCGCGACGGTTTGCAAATCGAGCCGACCTGGGTTGAAACCCACGACAAGATTGCCCTGATCGATCAACTGTCGCTGGCCGGATTCAGCCGCATCGAAGCCGGTTCGTTCGTTTCGCCCAAGGCCATTCCGGCGTTGCGTGATGGCGAGCTGGTGTTCAAGGGCATCACCCGGCAACCGGGGGTGATCTACATCGCGTTGATCCCCAACCTCAAAGGTGCGCAACGGGCGCTGGCGTGCAGTGCCGATGAGCTGAACCTGGTGATGTCCGCCAGCCAGACCCACAACCAAGCGAACATGCGCATGCGTTGTGAAGATTCATTGGCCGCATTCGGCGAGATTGTGCGGTTCGTTGGCGAAAGCCCGGTGCGTCTCAATGGCAGCATCGCCACCACCTTCGGCTGCCCGTTCGAGGGCAAGATCGATGAGGACCGCGTACTGCAAATCGTCGAGGCCTATCAGGAGCTCGGCATCCAGGGCATTACCCTGGCCGACACCACGGGCATGGCCAATCCTCGGCAAGTGGATCGGCTGGTGCGACGGGTTTTGCAGCGGGTTTCGCCCAATGATCTGACCCTGCATTTCCACAACACCCGCGGCCTTGGCCTGTGCAATGTGCTGGCCGCTTACGAGGCCGGGGCCCGCCGCTTCGACGCGGCCCTCGGCGGCCTCGGCGGCTGTCCGTTTGCACCGGGAGCGTCGGGAAACATCTGCACCGAGGACCTGGTGAACCTGTGCGATGAAGTCGGCATCCACACCGGCATCGATCTGCCGCTGCTGCTGAAACTGTCCCGAGGACTGCCGGCGCTGCTCGGTCACGAAGTGCCGGGGCAACTGGCCAAGGCCGGGCGCAACTGTGACCTGCACCCGATCCCCACCTGACACCACACCCCCCTGTGGGAGCGAGCTTGCTCGCGAAAGCGGAGTGTCAGTCGACATCAATGCCGGATGTCAGAACGCTTTCGCGAGCAAGCCCGCTCCCACAGTAAAAAGCACCTCAACCAGACAACAAAAACAATCGGACACCCTCGGGCAGTCCGCCTGGAGAACTGCAATGAGCCTCAATACACTGGAGGCCGGCGTGCGCCCGGCCGTTAGCCACGACACCGAAAAAGCCCTGGTCAGCAAAGTCGCCTGGCGTCTGATGCCGCTGATCATGGTCTGCTACCTGTTCGCCTTTTTCGACCGCATCAACATCAGCTTCGCCAAGTTTCAGCTGCAGGCCGACTTGAGCCTGAGTGACACCGCTTATGGCCTCGGCGCCGGGTTGTTCGTGGTCGGTTATGTGATTTTCGAAGTGCCCAGCAACATGATGCTGTACAAGGTCGGCGCCCGGCGCTGGATTGCCCGGATCATGATGTCCTGGGGCCTGGCCACGGCGGCCATGGTGTTCGTCAACAGCGAATGGCAGTTCTACGTGCTGCGCTTCGTGATCGGTGCGATGGAGGCGGGGTTTGCCCCGGGCGTGCTGTACTACCTGACCCTGTGGTTCCCGCAGCACTATCGCGGGCGCATCACCTCGATGCTGTTCCTGTCGTCGGCGTTCGCCGGCCTGGTGGGGGCGCCGTTCTCCGGCCTGGTGCTGCAACACCTCGACGGGGTGCTGCAAATGCGTGGCTGGCACTGGCTGTTCCTGCTCGGCGGCGTGCCGTGCATCGGTCTCGGTTTGCTGGTGCTGACCCTGCTCAAGGATCGCATCGAAGATGCCCATTGGCTGACGTCTTCGGAGAAGACCCTGCTGGCCAGCCGCATCGCTCAGCATGAGCCGCACAAGAGCGGTGGTTCGCTGCTCGCCGCACTTAAGATTCCGGGTTTCCTGACCTTGGGTCTGATCTATTTCCTGATTCAGGTGGCGTCCTACGGCTTGAATTTCTGGGCACCGCAACTGATCCGCAGCGCCGGCACTGAAAGTCCGGTGATGATCGGTCTGCTGACCGCTATTCCCTATATTTGCGGCGCCATCAGCATGGTGGTGATCGGACGCCTGTCCGATGCTTCTGGCGAGCGGCGCAAGTTTGTCGCCGGTCTGGTGGCGGTCGGTGCGGTCGGGTTCTTCTGTGCGGGGATCTTCGCCAACCACACGACCTTCCTGATTGTTGCATTGGGCCTGCTCGGTGCCGGGATCATCGCCTCCATCCCGAGCTTCTGGACCCTGCCGCCGAAACTTCTGGCCGGTGCCGGCGCGGGTGCGGCGGGCGGGATTGCGGTGATCAACACCCTGGGCCAGTTCGGCGGCATCGTCAGCCCGGTGATGGTCGGCCGGATCAAGGACCTGACCGGCAGCACCACGCCGGCGCTGTATGTCATTGGTGTCTGTGCGTTGATCGCGGTGGCGCTGTTGCTGTGGGGGTTGCCGCAGAAGTTGCGGACCCTCGACAAGGCCTGAAATCTACATTGCCAGACAGACCGCTTTCGCGAGCAAGCCCGCTCCCACAAGGACTGCGTACCTCCTGTGGGAGCGAGCTTGCTCGCGATGACTGACTGAAAAGCACCATCGTACCGTCGGTTGTCCCCTCAACCCACCGTCGCCAACCCCTTGGCCGGTGCATCAAAAAATTGAATCAACACCACCCCGGCCATCAACAGCGCCACCCCAAACACCTTGGGCAGGGTGAGCTGCCGCTCCACCAACCCAAACCAGCCGAAGTGATCCAGCAACAACGACGCCACCACTTGCCCCGCCAGCGCCAATGCCATGAACCCCGCGGCACCAAGCTTGGGCAGTAGCACCAATGCCAAGGAAATAAAGCACACCCCAAAAGCGCCACCGGCCCACATCCAAAGCGGCGCCTTGCTGATGAATGCCAGTGAAGGCAACGGCAATCGCAGCGCAACGATGATCGGCAACAACACCACAACGCTCACCAGCAAAGATGCGAGCGTCGCCCACAACGGATGACCCAACCCGCGTCCGAGGTTGACGTTGATGGCGCTCTGAAACGGCACCACCGCTCCGGCAATCATCGCCAGCACCACCAGGCCGGCCCAATGCAACGTACTCATGATCGATCTCCAACAGGTTTTGCTGGACTCTAGGGTATTCGTCGCGCAGATTTAAATTCCGTTTTGTTATCCAGAACATGCAGCAGATGAATGATCTACGACGCATCGACCTCAACTTGCTGGTGATCCTCGACGCCTTGCTCAGCGAGCAACACGTGACCCGGGCGGCCGAGCGTCTGCACTTGAGTCAGCCTGCGGTCAGTCATGCGCTGGCGCGATTGCGTGACCTGCTCGGCGATCCGCTGCTGGTGCGCGCCGGAGCCGGCCTTGTACCGACTCCGCGGGCGCTGGAACTCGTAGCTCCGCTGGCCGAAGCCCTGGCCCAGGTGCAAGCGCTGCTGGTGCCCAATGCCTTCGATCCAGCGACCACCCAGCGTACCTTCCGTCTGGCGATGTCCGACTATGGAGCCGCCATTGTCCTGCCGGAACTGATCCGGACGTTGCGCCGCGAAGCGCCGGGCATCGACTTGCAAATCAGCCATGGCAGCCGCGAAAGCATGCTCGACGGCGTGCTCAACGGTGATATTGACGTCGCCATTGGTGTGTTCCCTGAAATGCCTAACGAATTGCGCAGCATCCCGCTGTTCGAAGAGCACTATGCCTGCCTGGTGGATCGCAATAGCCTGCCCGCCGACGGTGTGCTCGACCTGCCCACCTACCTGGCTCGACCCCATGTGCTGCTGGAAATGCGCGGCAGTGGCACTCCGGAAATCGAGCGCGCGTTGACTGCAATGCGTGAACGCCGCCGCGTTGCAATCAGCCTGCCGCACTGGCGCGTGGCCCCGGAATGCATCAGCGGCACCGACCTGATCCTCACCGTCGCCTCGCGTGGCTTGCGCGATATCGATGAGCAGTCGCTGATTGTCGTCCCGCCGCCCTTTCACATCCCGTCGTTTACCTTTGTACTGGTCTGGCACAAGCGGCGGGGCGGGGATCAGGCGTTGAACTGGCTGAATGAGCGGATTGGTGCAGGGGTAGACGGGTTTTATTTTCGGGGGGGATGATTCGCTGTAATCACCAATGGATGGGGGGAAGGCGTCGAGTGTGGAAGACCCTAAGCACTTGCAGACGACCTTGGCGAACTCGATACGGAATCAGATAGGGGCGGTCGGGCAAAATCCATTCACGAGTACCGGGCAATCGACCTTCCCGGCCTGTCGCCGGAAAACGCGCAAGGTGATCGACACTGGCGAGAATGGCTTGTACGAAATCTGCTGCTGCCTTTGGATTCTCTATCGCAATGTAAGCGGCTTCTTCATCAAGGTTCTTGAGTGCAGTACGCAGCCACTCAACGCGCATTGCTTACCCACTTATCAGCAATCGCACTTACCTCGTCTGACGAGGCGAAGTCACCGGCATCGGCTTCTTTCAGCGCTTTCTGAATTTCTTCGATTTGCCATGCTTCCCTCGCGAGATACTCGCGCAAGGCATCTACTGCGAGGAACGACTTGCTTCGGCCAGTGGCCTTGGAAAGATTGGCGAGGGTATTGGCGATTTCGTCTGGCAGGCGCAAAGACATGGTGGCCATGGCGGTCTCGATGTAGTGGTTTGTAATACAACATACTACAGTGTCATGCAGGGGGGAGGCCGCCCCGTTCGTCTGTCGTAACAAATGGTCTTGCGGTGGTGCTGAATCCTTCCATCTGCCGTGTGCAGATCGTTACCAGCCCCCTAGGTAAAACCTGCGTCGCACCTGAAAACCTCAAAGGTCTTTAACCCCATGCTCACAGGCCTCAACCACCTGACCCTCGCCGTCACCGACCTGAACCGCAGCGTGGCGTTCTACCAGTGCCTCCTGCAACTGCGCCTCGAAGCCACTTGGGATACCGGCGCCTACCTGTCGCTGCCGGGTTTGTGGTTGTGCCTCTCCCTCGACCCGCTACGCCATCCTGAGCCCGCCGCCGATTACACCCATTACGCTTTCAGCCTCGATGCATCGGATTTTCCGCGTTTCGTCGAGCGCCTGCGATCCGCCCGGGTGCAGGAGTGGCGCGACAACCGTAGCGAGGGCGCATCGTTCTACTTCCTCGACCCGGATGGCCACAAGCTGGAAGCCCACGTGGGTGATCTGGCATCGCGCCTGATGGCCTGCCGGCAGCGGCCGTATGCGGGGATGAAGTTCTTCGAAGATCTGTAAGTCGATGTTGCGGGACCTGATATAGACTGGCGGCCATTCGCCAAGCCGTTCAAAAGGACTCCCCATGACCCCATCGTTGCTAATGGCCGTGCTTGCCTCGGGTTTTATCTACGGCATCACTCCGGGGCCGGGTGTGCTGGCGGTGTTTGGCATTGGCGCAGCCCATGGGCGACGGGCCGGGGCGGGGTTTCTGTGCGGGCATTTGCTCGGCGATGTGGTCTGGTGCAGCACGGCGCTGATCGCGATTGTCGGTGCGCGGGAGATCGGCAGTACCGCGTTCGACGTGCTCGGCGTACTGAGTGGCCTGTACCTGTTCTGGCTCGGCTGGCGTGCGGTGCGCGCCCGGCGCAGCAATGGTGATGCGCCGCAGGGGCCGGCGCGGCAGCCGTTCTGGCACGGCATTCTGTTTGGCCTGACCAATCCCAAGGCCTATCCGGTAGCGGTGGCGACGTTCACGGCGCTGTTGTCGAGCCGCGCGGAACTGCTCAACTGGTCAATGCTGCCGGCGCTGATCGCCCTGAGTTTCGTCGGCGGGTTACTCGCCTACGCTATTCTCATCGGCGTTGTCGGTGCGCGGCGGGTGCGCAGCTTGTACCAGCGTCATGAACTGGCAATCACCCGGTTGTGCGGGGTGATGTTCATCGGTTTCGCCATCAATGCGCTGGTGCATGCGTTGCCGGGGCTGATGCCGAACAAGGCTTGAATGTGATCACAAGGATGCAAGGCTGACAGGGCAGGGATGATTGATAAGCGCTGCATTATCGGGACACCCACGCTGAACCATGGAAAACCGAAATTCCGCGCCACTGGCGAGCTATATCGATCTGTTGCTGGACGCCGTCTGTGCGGTGGATAAACAGGGCCGCTTCGTCTTTGTCAGTGCGGCGTGCGAGCGCATTTTCGGCTACAGCGCCGATGAGATGATCGGCCAGCCGATGATCGACATGGTGCACCCGGGCGATCGCCAGCGCACCCTCGACGCCGCCCGGGAAATCATGGGCGGCGAGCCCAAGCTTAACTTCGAAAACCGCTACCTGCGCAAGGATGGCAGCGTGGTGCACATCCTCTGGTCGGCACGCTGGTCCGAGGACGATCAGTTGCGCATCGCGGTGGCCCGTGACATCACCGAACGCAAACAGGCCGAATCCCGGCAGGCGGCGTTGTATGCGATTTCCGAGGCGGCCCATGCGGCAGAGGATCTGCTGGCATTGTTCAAACGCATCCACATGATCATCGGCGAATGGCTACCGGCACTGAATTTTTCCGTGGCGCTGTACGACGAACACTGCGCGCAGTTGAATTTCCCTTATCACGTCGATGACCACGAGCCACGGCCCGAACAACCCGGAACCATGACCGGGCGCCTGTGCACCGAGGTGATCCGCACGGGGCAGCCGATCCTGTTGACCCCGGACCTGTGCACACCTCCTGCCGGCTTCGACGTGCTGGTGGCCGGGCAGAACGCACCGTGTTGGCTGGGTGTGCCGCTGAACTCGCAAAACGGCACCATCGGCGCGTTGATCGTCAAAAGCATTCCGGGCGGCGAGCGCTACACCGAGCAAGACAAGGAACTGCTGCAGTATGTCTGTGCCCAGGTCGCGACCGCCATCGAGCGCAAGCAACTGCATGCACGCCTGCAATACATGGCCCAGTACGACCAACTGACCCAGTTACCCAACCGTGAACTGCTGCGCGACCGGCTCAAGGCATCACTGCAAGTGGCCCGGGAGGACGGTGGGCGCATGGCGCTGTTGTACGTCGACCTCGACCGCTTCAAGCAAATCAACGACACCCATGGCCACACGGTCGGCGACATGCTGCTGCAAGCAGTGGCCAACCGGCTCAAGGGCTGCGTGCGGGAAACCGACACCGTGGCACGCATCGGCGGCGATGAGTTCGTGGTGTTGCTGCACAGCATTCGCGCTGCGGACGATACCGACATCGTGGTCGAGAAAATCCGTCAGGTCCTGGTCCAGCCCCTGCGTTTGGACGGGCACAGCCTGAACATCCAGCCGAGTATCGGCGTCGCCCGATACCCCGATCACGGCACTGAAGAGAAGCAATTGTTCAGGCATGCCGACGAGGCGATGTATTGCGCCAAACGCGAGCATCACTTGCATCGCGTTTGAATGTAACGAGTACCGTTCGTCGTGGTACCCACGCAATTTTCTAAACCTTTTGGGATGCGCAACTTCAGATTCTATGGGGGCTACAGCTCGCCGCGACTATCACCAAGAGGAAGAGAATCATGCCTAATTCAAGAAACTCGAACTCGGGAAACTTCGCCAACGATCGAACGAAGGCCACTGAAGCCGGTCGCAAGGGCGGGAAAACCACCACCACGACCGTCGATAAAGACCCGGCGAAACCCGAGATGGGCCGCAAGGGCGGTCAGAAATCCCGCTAAAGGATGCCGGTGGTTTTGATTGAGAAGCGGGGGCGAAAGCTCCCGTTTGAACTTTTCAAGGAGGGCGCGACCATGAATCGGATGGCCACCCGAATACGCAATGCCAGTTTTGCCACGCTACTTGGGCTGTTTGCCAGCAGTGCCTTTGCCCAGTCGCTCGCCGAATTCATCGACGAGGCCTCGGCCAAAGGCATGGCGGATATCGAAGCCAGCCGACTGGCGCACCAGAAGTCCGAATCCAGAGAGGTCAAGGATTACACCATCGTCGTCATCAACGACCGCACCACCGCGAACCAGCATCTGGCGAAAATCGCCAGGCAACTGGACTTGCCGGTAGCCCCACGCGAAGAGGTTGTCGAAAAGGCCAAGGCCCTGATGCCACAAGCCTTGGATGGGGCGACCTTCGACGAGGCCTATGCAGCCAGTCAGGTGAAGACCACGCAGGAAGCCATCGATCAGCTGCAGCAGCAAGCACAGACCACCGACGTACCGCAGATCAAGGCGTTCGCCGAAGAAACCCTGCCTAAATTGCAAAATCATCTGCAAATGGCCAAAGCGTTGCGGGCTAAAAGTTGAACACAAGGATTGAACACAAACGGCGCGGGACTTTGGTCACGCGCCGTTTTTCTTTGAAGAACCTGAAGTTCAGACATGGGTGGCGAGATGAAAATTCGGCTGGGGTTGCAACCCAATGAAGCATGGCGGTGGGCAAGATCTTAATTCTTGGTGGGATTCTTCCTTTGTGCCGGTTTGTGTCTAGTATCAATGGCAGTCAATTTGCCAGCATGTATTCACACGGATCGAAACCGGAAAAGAGGCTACTCATGGAATTCTTCGAAAAGTTAGCAAGTCTCGCTGCCAAAGTTCGTTTGCAGAGCGCTGCCATTCAAACGGAAGAAGCGACCAAGAATGCTTTTGTCATGCCCTTTATCAGCACGGTATTGGGCTACGATGTTTTCGATCCAACGGAAGTGACACCTGAATTCGTTTGCGATATTGGAACGAAGAAAGGGGAGAAAATTGACTACGCAATCATGAAGGCTGGCGAGGTTCAGATCCTCATCGAGTGCAAGAAAATAGGCGAGCCACTGCACATCAATCATGCCTCTCAACTGTTTCGCTATTTCCATGTCACCAGTGCTCGAATTTCCATTCTCACTAACGGTCAGGTCTATAAGTTTTTCACTGATCTGGATGCGCCGAACAAGATGGACGAGAAGCCATTCCTTGAACTCGACCTGCTGGATATCGACGAGTATTCCGTCCCAGAGTTGGTGAAACTCACCAAATCTGCATTCGATGTGGAGTCGATCATCAGCGCCGCAGGTGAGTTGAAGTACGTCAGCCAAATCAAGAAGGTGATTGCTTCTCAGGTCAGCAAGCCTGATGACGACTTCGTGAAAGTATTTGCTTCTCGGGTTTACGACGGGGTGATTACTCAGAAGGTCCGCGAGCAGTTCCATGAACTGACGAGAAAGGCTGTAGTGCAGTTTCTCAACGAGCAAATCAATGACAGGCTCAAGTCGGCAATGAGTGGCGTCATCCAGCCTGCGCTCGCCTCTTTACCGGTCGCTACGGGTGACACTGAGCAATCAGATATTCGAGACGAGTTAGAGGACAAGGTACTGACGACATTGGAAGAGCTGGAGGGATATCACATCGTCCGTGCCGTGGTCCGGTCGGTTGTTGATGCCAAGCGGATTGTTCAGCGTGACACACAGAGTTACTTCGGCATCCTGCTCGATGACAACAACCGCAAACCGATCTGCCGACTGCACTTTAACCGATCGCAGAAATACATCGGCATATTTGACGAAGAGAAGAATGAAACCCGGCATGCAATCAATTCCGTCGATGACATTTACGAGTACTCGGATCATTTGAAGAAGACTGTCGGGTACTACGATTGAGATTGCTGTCTAGTGACGAAATAAACTGGTCAATAGAGCCTAGGCCGATCAGTTAAGGTGAAAGAACTGTGGGAGCGAGCTTGCTCGCGATAGCGCCATGTCAGTCGACGACG
Organism: Pseudomonas sp. Pseusp10; assembly: GCF_059492225.1. Lineage (NCBI taxonomy): Bacteria > Pseudomonadati > Pseudomonadota > Gammaproteobacteria > Pseudomonadales > Pseudomonadaceae > Pseudomonas > Pseudomonas sp. Pseusp10. The sequence goes on from NZ_CP168528.1 coordinate 2,084,544, forward strand.
ATGTTGACTGTGCAATCGCCATCGCGAGCAAGCTCGCTCCCACAGATTTTTCGCGCCAAAGGTGGAATAGAGCGGAACCTATTGGCCGATGTATCGTAGTGAACCGGTTGTCTGGCCAGATCACGACAACACACCGACAGGAGAACGCAATGAGTTGGTCCGCCAAACAGTACGTCGCTTTTGAAGATGAACGCACCCGTCCCGCCCGTGACCTGCTGGCGGCCATCCCCGCCGGGGACGTGCGTTCGGCCATCGATATCGGTTGTGGGCCCGGTAACTCCACCGAGTTGCTGGTGGAGCGTTTTGCCAACGCAACGGTGCGTGGGCTGGACAGTTCGACCGACATGATCGATGCCGCACGCAAACGCCTGCCTCAGGTGCAGTTCGATGTTGCCGACATCGACACCTGGAATGACAACGGCCCGTTCGACGTGATTTTTGCTAACGCGGTGTTGCAGTGGGTGCCTGATCACGCGACGTTGTTGCCTTCATTGGTTAGCAAACTCTCGGCGGGTGGCAGCCTGGCCGTCCAGATGCCTGACAACCTGAATGAACACTCGCACCGTTTGATGCGTGAAGTCGCCGCTGATGGCCCATGGGTCAGCAAACTGGCGGGCGCCGCTGGGCAACGGACGGAAATGGCCGATGCCAGTGGCTACTATTCGATATTGAAAGCCTGTTGCACCCGCGTCGATGTGTGGCGCACCACTTACCACCATCCGCTGGCGGGTGGCGCGTCTGGCGTGGTGGAGTGGTTCAAGGGCAGTGGTTTGCGGCCGTTTCTCGATCCGCTGGACGAGGCGGAACGGGCGCAGTATCTGAAGCAATATCAGACTGCTATCGAGCGGGCGTATCCGGCCTTGACCGATGGGTCGGTGCTGCTGCCGTTTCCGCGACTGTTTATCGTTGCGACCCGCTGATGCAAAACAGGGACAGTTGATGAGCGTCATCTGCCCCTTTTTACGGTTTGGAAAAATCACTGTGGCTTGTTCTTTTTTGAGCGCCGGGCACTCAAGTACTCAAAGGCAAACGAGGCAAAGCCGAACAACCCGATCATTGAAATGATCATGATTCCCAACTCTGAATTGTGCATGTTGATCTCGGGGCGAAGGGTGAGCCGGGAGAATAAGGGAACTGTTGCCGGGCTCAACGCAGCTCTACGGTTTCTTTACTCGCTTGCGGTGATCTATACGCAAAAGATATGAGCGTGGCTCAGCGTTGAACGCCGACCAACATCATCATCGGCCGCTCCCGCTCTTCGGCAAGCGCCGGTTGCGCCGCCACCTCGGCATTGCTCGGACCCCATTCATTGACATGGCGGATGCTGAAACCCACCGCAATCAGCATGTTGAGCAACGTGCCAATGGTGCGATGCTGCTTGATCACACCCTCGGCCAGCCAGCTGGTCACGCGCTCACCTTCATTCTGATAAGCGTCCACCGGCCAACTCTTGCGGCCCTCGGCATCAATGATCCAGCCCGGGTTACGCGGTGCCATGAAGATCGGATGTTCGATGGAAAACACGAAATGCGCGCCGGGTTTTAGCGCCGAATGGACATTGGCGAACAACCCCGGCAAGTCCTTGATGTAATGCAGCGCCAAGGAGCTGTAGGCCAGATCGAAACCGCCGCCCGGCAGATCCAGGGCTTCCAGGTCGGCGCGCTCATAACGGATGTTTGATGCGGAGGTGGTTTTGCGCGCCTGCTCCAGCATTTTTTCCGAAACATCGAGCCCGAGTACGCTGCCGACGCCTTGCTCACTGGCCCAACGGCAAAACCAGCCGTAGCCGCAACCGAGGTCCACTACCTTCAGACCCTGCATGGGCGGCAACATCGCCTTCAGCGCAGGCCATTCCGGCGCGACATCAAGACCGCCAATCGAACGGGGCATCTGGCTGTAGCCGTGGAAAAATTGAGGGTCGTCGTAGATGTTTTGGGTCATTTTCGAGTTGCTCTGTTGAAATCATTCATTGGCAGCATCGGAAGTGTTCCGTATGCGTTCTTTCGAAAAATGATGACGCGAGTTCGCTGATGGCCGTGCAGTGAAGAGGGTGATTGAAGGTGAGGGAAATGCTAGCGGGGCGGGCGATGAGGGGAAACGGGTTGTACGTTGTGGATTTGTAAGCGCAGTCATTGTGGGAGCGAGCTTGCTCGCGATGACGGTTTTTACATTCAACTTCTATGTTGTCTGCCAGTCCGCTATCGCGAGCAAGCTCGCTCCCACAGATTACGTCAGGACGGTTCTGCATCCATGCGTCGAGCGATGACATCCAGTACATCGCAGCCATCGCGCAAGGGGATGCAGCACAATAATGCGAAGTCGCTGAGGATCACGGAGTCAGTGCTGATTTCACCTCGCATCGCGAGGTTTTCGAGAACCTGCGTCACGGCACCGATTCGGTAACGGGCGCTGCTGAGCAGTGAATGCAACGGTTGTTTGGTGTTGACGTAAAAGGAGGGTAGATCGTCGGCGTTGCTGGTTAAAGCCATAAATTCGTTCATGAGTGGTTTCCATGGAGAGTAGATGACCTACCACTCAATCGTCGCCAAACAATAGGGTGGTAGCTGTACGCGGGTTGGCGAACCGGGCCATGGTAAACCGGCAGATCCTAGGATCTCCCACGCACAGCCACCAAAAAAGCAGGCAGCCAAGTGCGTTCAAAAGCGCTCCGAGAACTACTCGGAGGCTTCTGTACCAAGGCATCGAGTCGCCAAACCCGATACGCCATTTGGGCGTGCTCGGACTATAGGTCTCATGACAAAGGCACAGCAATGCGCAAGTGTACGGACAATTCCCAGACTAATGTAGGACGTTGCTTTTTCTGAAAAATGGCCTCGTTCGGTCTCCCAAAAAATGAGCCATTGGAGCCAAATGGGTCGACGTTGACAGGCCAGTCACGGGCTCCCCTCAAACGCAGAGCGCACGGCCTCCACAACGCGCTCCGCCATTCGCTCATTTTCAAGCTGCGGGTACGCTTTCATTAGCTTTCCGGACACCGTCCAGCCGTTCTCCTTTAGGGAGCGGATGATGCGGTTGGCATCCTGGTCCGGCATTTCCAGCACCTCTTTCAGCTGCTCCTGCGCTCGCTGAAAGATCACCAGTACTCTGGCTTCTTCCGCCATTTCCTTTCGAATCGTATGCTCGACAACGCGAGCGGTGTACAGGACGTGCTCGGTCAGATCGGGATACCGCCAGGCAAAGCGTGCGTCCTCGTATTCATCGAAGATAAAGTTGCTGGGAGTGCCGTCCTCGTAGGTCACGAGTTCACCGAATCGATAGGCCGTCGCGTAACGACGCATGAACGGTCGCGAGAACACTTCGAGGGTACGGTCGTAGCCGGCCCTGAAGTCGATCGAACTGGTGATGGTGGCTGACACCGGCAGTATCACGCCGTCGGGCACTGCCTTGTCCCGAATCAAGGTGTCATTGATCAGGAAACGATGAATCCGGCCATTGCCATCGCGCATGGGATGGATATAGACGAAGCCAAATGCCAGCACCGCGGCTCGCGCCAGAGACTCCACACCACGTGTTGCGATCTCAAACTCGTTGAGTCCTGCCAACAGCTGCGCAAGATCCGCAGAGTGGGGGGCAATGTAATGCACGATGTCCTCGCGCATCGTCGCCTGCCCCACAAACACAGGAGAGCGCCGCAAACCCAGCCCGATGGCATCACGCCCGAGAATGCCGGCTTGCAGCGAATGCAGACTCTCATTGCTCAACGGATCTTCGATATGTCCGCAGTGCTGAGCAATGACATGGGCAAACCTCTGGATGCGATCAGCCTGGTCGGCTTCCTTTTCGATGAGAAAGCTCGCGCGCGATTCCTTGAACGTCAACCAACTGGCCGTACGCAACAGGATGTCGGCGCCAAAGGCCTGATCCAACTCATTCAATGCTTCGCGCAGATTGAACTGCAGAGCTTCCTGCACCGACGCCGTACGACGAACCAAGGGACAGAACTGAGCGGTACCTGGAAGGTTGTTATTTATTCGCCAACGCCGCGTTCGCAACGACTCGCAACGAGTCAGGTAATGTTTTGGCGAAAGTGCATCAGCATAGGCGCCATTGGTCACGTCAGGCACATCCAGACGTTCACCTGTCAGCCATTCGTAGAGGAACCCCGTGCGACGGGCGTACTGGCCGAAAGGCTCCCGTCGACACCAGTCTTCGACAGGCTGCGGGCCTATGGCTGCGAACAGGCGAGCAAAGAACTCGAGATGAATTTCTTCGTACTTGAGGCCGAATTCGAAATGTCCTGCAAAGTCGTCTGCGGGCCGGTATTTTGGCGGATACCGGTTCTCCACTTGGCCGTCACTTTCGCGGCTGACACGTGAAGTGCCGATTATCGACTCGACACGTAAAGGCTGCGCCAAGGCAATGTCGTAACGGCTTGCGAGGGTCTTGAAACCGACTTGCATTGACGAAATCCTTTACTGGGGCAGGAAAAACGTTAACAGAACGTCGATCCTATGCGAAAACGATAATTTGCGCAGGTGTGAAAAATGCTAATGCTTGAAGAAATTTGATACTTATTCATTGTTTTTAGAGTAAAACGCTAACGGACACAGAGTGGTCGCTACAGTGGCGGGCGTGCTTGCTTGTCGATCAGCGGAAGTCATGAGCCGGATTTCACCAACCCCAGACACAAAAAAACCGGCCATCAAGGCCGGTTTTTTCTTTCTCTGCATCCCCCGTCAAAACCCTCCTGACGTGAGATCAAAATTCGATTGGAGCGGGTGAAGGGAATCGAACCCTCGTTATCAGCTTGGGAAGCTGGAGTAATGCCATTATACGACACCCGCTCAGAGCGCTGACTTTGTACCAGATACGGCCGGCGATTTGAAGTTTTTCTTTACGTGGGGCGGGTTTAACGCAGATGTGACAAAAAAGCATGGACCACATGACGGTCGATCGCGGGCAAGCCTCGCGCCTGCAGAATACGTTTAACGCAGCAGGGCGGGGCTTGCTCGCGATGACGCTACTTCAGCTAGCCAATGCATGGTGGTCCTGGACGTGGTGGTAACGCGGTCGGCTTTCGTGCTCTGCCGGCTTCAGGAACCCCATCAGTGCGTTGCGGCTGTCTCGGCAGGCGGCTTTGTGTTCCATGTCGAGAAAGTGGCCGGTGGCCTGGAGGGTGCTGAAGGTGCTGTGTTGCACGTGGCTGGCGAACAACCGGGCGTCTTCGGCGGCGGTGTACTCGTCCCATTCGCCGTTCATGAACAGCACCGGCACATCGATTTTCTTCGCCGCGTGCAGGTAGCACTGGCGATCGCTGTGCAGCACGTCGTTGATGTGGAAGTGCATCTGCCCGTACTCATGTTCGGCCAGGGAGCTGACGTGGCGATAGTTGAAGCGCTTGAACAACGACGGCAGGTGTTTGCCGATGGTGTCGTTCACCAGGTGCCCGACCCGGTCGCGGTCCAGGTTGCCGAGGTGTTCGACGCCGCGTTCGAGGTAGTCGAGCATGTGCGCGTTGATCACCGGGGAGAACGAACTGATCACGGCTTTTTCGATGCGCCGTGGCCGTTGCGACAACGCCATCATGGTCGCGGCACCGCCCCAGGAAAACGACAGCACGTGTTCGGCGGCGAAGTGGTCGATCAGCTCAAGCAGGATCTGCCCTTCGATTTCCTTGGTGAGCATTTTCTCATGCAGGTTGTGGGCTTTTGACCGGCCCGCGTAGGGCTGGTCGTAGCAGACGACGTTGAACTGCGGATGGAGGTTTTTCACGGTTTGTGCAAACGACGCAGTCGTGGCCATCGAGCCGTTGACCAGAATAATGGTCTTCTCTGCGGCGTCTGCGCGATAGAACTCCGTGTAAACCCGATACTGACCCTGTATATCCAGCACAGCGATTTCTGGCCTCATGTCATAAGACTCCTGGCAAGCGGGTATGCGCGCAAAAGAGATTGCACGAGCTTTGTGACAGGTAGGCATACGCCTGGAATTTGAGAGGCCCATGTCGATCCATTGCAGTCCGGTCGACGGGTATTGTTATTGGCGGGCAGTCTGCCGGATGAGGCCGGAACCCAAGGGTTCCTACCGGCAAAAAGTTTCTTAGAAGTATGGGGTGACTCATCGGTCACATTTCGGCCGACGCCCTGATTCAAGCAGGGGTCACATCATTGCGCAAGTGCCGCTGGTAAATTGTTCGACAACTTTCTGCTGAGCGGTCGTGCGCTTAGATCAAGCCGATCTCTTCATCGCTCAGTGGGCGGTATTCGCCCGGTTTCAACCTGTCGTCGAGCACCAACGGTCCCATACGCTCGCGGTGCAGGCGCATCACCTTGTTGTTGAAGTGGCCGAACATGCGCTTCACCTGGTGATAGCGGCCCTCGACGATGCTCAGGCGTGCAGATTTTGGCCCGAGCAACTCCAGCCCGGCGGGTAGCGTGATGAGGTCTTCGAAGGCGAAGTACAGCCCTTGCCTGAACTTGATGGCGTATTCGGGGCCGATGTCCTGCTCGGTTTCGACGTAATAGACCTTCGGCAGTTTGGTCTGTGGTTGGGTCAGGCGTCGCGACCAGCTGCCGTCATTGGTGATTAGCATCAGACCGGTGGTATTGAAGTCCAGGCGTCCGGCGATGTGCAGTTCGTCCTTGTCCGGTTCATGGATCAAATCGAGCACGGTCGGGTGCTGTGGGTCCCGAGTGGCGCTGACACATCCGGCGGGCTTGTGCAGCATGAAGTGGCGCAATGGTTTACCGACTTGCAGCACGTCGTTGTCGACTTCGATGCGGCTGAATTCGCGGACTTCACTGTGCGGGTCACTGACGACTTTTCCGTCAACCCTGACGCGTTTTTCCACCAGTAACAGGCGTACCTGCTTTCGGTTGAAGCACGGCAGGTTGCTGAGGAATCGGTCGACACGCATGACTAAGGATCAGGGAAGCAAGGGGCGCGCATCTTACTTGATCGACTCGGACGCTGCTTGCAACTGCGCCTCGACTTCGGCGCAGCGCGGGCACAGGCACGAGGCGTTGCGCAGTTCCACCGGCAGTGCCTGGAGTACGCCCGGGTCGATGCTGACACCGTAGCACCAGCAGGCCCGGTCGGCGGTTCGCGGGTCGGCCAGGGTGCAGTCGTTGGGGGCGCCGCAGGCGGGGCAGAGGTCAGACTGGTTCATAACTGGAGTGAGATTTTTCCACGCAGGTTCGGTTACGGCCGGTTTGCTTGGCCCGGTACATCGCATGATCCGCCCGTGACAGCAGGCTGTGCAAGGTGTCATCGGGCTGCAGGGTGGTGAGGCCGATGCTCACGGTCAGTTGCAAGGCTTTGTCGTTGTAGGCATAGCGCTGCTGTTCCACGTGCTGTCGAATTTTCTCGGCAATCATCAGGCCGGTCTTACCGTCGGTGTCCTTGAGCAGCACGATGAACTCTTCACCGCCCCAGCGGCAGACAATGTCGGAGTGCCGCAGGCAACTTTCCAGATCCCGGGCGAAACCGATCAGTACCTGATCGCCGGCCAGGTGGCCGTAGGTGTCGTTCAACGCTTTGAAGTGGTCGAGGTCCAGCAGCAAAGCGGTCAGCGGTTTGGGCTCGCGCCGGGCTTCATGCATGGCCTGTGCGGCCAGCAGGTCGAAGCCGCGACGGTTGGGCAGTTCGGTCAGGCTGTCGAGGATGGCCTGGGCCTGGATCTTGTCCTGATAGCGCTTGATCACCCGGTTGAGCAGGGCCAGTACGGTCAGTGTGACCAACAGGCAGATCAGCAGGTTGAGGTACAGCGACTGGCGGATTTCACCGAGGGCGCTGTCTTCGCGTTTGTCGACGAACAGGTACCAGTTCAGCTCCGGGATAAACCGCACGTTGAGGAAATGTCCCTGACCCTGCACGGAGTATTCGTAGCTGCCGCTGTGGGGTTGGGGCAGTCGACTGACCAGGTCTTTCATGCTGTCGAGGTCGCCGAGTTTCTGCCCGATGCGTGCACCCTGCGGACCCCCTTCGGCGCCGGTGAGCACCAGGCGCCCGAAGTTGTCTACGAAATACACACTGCGCTGATAACGCTGTTGGTACTTGTCGATCAGCTTGATCACGGCGTCGACGGTCAGGCCAACCCCGGCCGCACCGATGAATCGGTCGTTGTAGTCGTAGACCTTGTAGTTGATGAAGAAGGTCAGGTCGTCCTTGTTGGCGAGGTCGGGGTCGACGTTGATCTCGTACGGTTCCTTCATGTCCCGCACGCGAAAGTACCAGGCGTCGCGGGGTTCGGTGGCCTTGACCTGTTTGAGCACACCCTTGGCGTGGTAGTAGGTCAGGCTGGTGTTGGAGACGAAGAACGCGGTGTAGGCGCCGTAGTGAGTCATGACCTCGTTGAGGTAACGGGTCATCTGGTCGGAATCTTTTTCACCGTTGACCACCCAGTCGCGCATGAAGGTGTCGCGGGCCATCATCGAGGAAATCAGGATCGGCCTGACAAGGTCTTTCTGGATTTCCGAATAGACCGTGTCCGATGTCAGCGGCAGTTCGGTGTTGACGATGTTGTCGCGTATCGATGCCCGGGAGGCGTAGTAACTGAGAAAGGAGGTAGCGAGAAAGCCTGCGCCCAGCAATGCGACCAGCGTGAGTACCAACGAACGTTGAGAGTACAGCGGCGAGCGAAGCGGCATGACAGTTCCGTTGGCAGTGGTCCGATGGCAGGCATTCTAATGGCACTGCCGGGAAATAACTGCTCTATGTTTGCCGCGAATGGTCGTAAATCTTGCACGGACCTTGTGGGAGCGAGCTTGCTCGCGATGGCGGCGTGTCTGCCACATCAAGGCTGAATGTCACACCGCTATCGCGAGCAAGCTCGCTCCCACAGGGTTATGAGTCTGGTGTTTAGCCCAGTGTTTTCAGATACATCCGCCACCCGCCCAAATGACTGATATTCACCGCGCCCTCCAGCCCATACGCCTCGCAGATAAACCCGCTCTCCCAGCGCCCGTCCGCCAGTTGCACCTTGCCCAACCCCAGCGGCGCCGGAATCCCGGTCAGGAACGAACCCAGTTCACGACTGGGCAACTCCCAGACTTCCACTGCAATCGCCACGCCGCCATCCTTCACGCGGACCATGCCTGGACGAAACGGCGGGCCGCCGGCCAGGGCATAGAGTTGATAATCCGGTGAGCTGAATGTCGTTTCCACCAACCGGGCACCGCGCTGCTTGAGCTGCCAGTTCAACGCCAACCCGTTCAGATGCGCGCCGCAGACCACCAGCCGCACCCGATCATGGCGGGCAACTGTCACCGGTGCAGGTGCGGCCAAGCCTTGCTGACGTTGCAAGGCATCCGCCACGCTCAACAGATACTGATCGGTAAAGGCCCGCCCAAACAGCGTCACGCCCCATGGCAGGCCGTTGTCCATGAACGCGCTGGGCACGGCGACGGCGGCGTAATCGAGCAGGTTCATGAAGTTGGTGTAGTAGCCCAGTTCCGAATTGCGCAGCACCGGTTCAGCCTCGAGTTCCGCCCGCGTAACCGGGCGGCCGATGGTCGGTGTGACGACGCAATCAAGGCCTTCCAGCGCTGTGTCGCACCGGGCCTTGAGCGTTTGCAACCGGTATTGGGCGCGGAAGGTTTGCACGCCGTCGACGGCGGGGGCTTTGGCCAATACGGCGCGAATCACAGGCAACACAGCCTCGGGGTTTTGCGCCATCAACTCACCGGTCACGCTGTAGCGTTCGGCTACCCACGGACCTTCATAGAGAAAACGTGCGGCCTCCAGGAACGGCGATAGATCCAGCTCCACCGCTTCGCCGCCCAAGGCCTTGAGGCGGTCGATGGCATCACCGAACAACAGCGGGCCTTCAGGGCAATCGTAGAATTGCAGGTCCTGTGCACGGGGTACGCCGAAACGGAACGGGCGCGGTGTACCGAACGCCGAACCGTCGTTCCACAACGGGTTGCTGCGGCTGTATTCGTCCCGTGGGTCCAGGCGTGCGGTGAGCGTCAGCAACTGACTGGCCTCGCGCGCTGTGGCGGTGAAGGTGGTGACGCAATCCAGCGTACGACAGGCCGGTACCACGCCGGCCGTCGAGATCAGGCCTTTGGTGGCTTTCATGCCGACCAGGTTGTTCAACGCCGCCGGCACGCGCCCGGAGCCGGCAGTGTCTGTGCCCAGGGAAAAACTCGCGACCCCGAGCGCCACCGCCAGCGAAGAACCGGCGCTGGAGCCGCCCGACGGATACTCCGGCAACACGCTGTTGGGGCACGCGCCGTACGGTGAACGGCTGCCGTTGAGCCCGGTGGCGAACTGGTCGAGATTGGTCTTGCCCAACGGAATCGCACCGAGGGCCAGCAGTTGTTCGACGATGGTCGCTGAACGCTCCGGCACGTAGGCAAATGCCGGGCACGCCGCGGTGGTCGGAATGCCCGCCAGGTCGATGTTGTCCTTGATCGCGAACGGCACGCCATACAGCGGCAGGCTGTCGAGGTCGCGGCCGTCGAGGGCGGCGAGGTAAGGTTCCAGTTCTTCGGCGCTGAGCAAGTGGATGAACAGGTGATAGTCCGGGTTCAGTGCCGCGGCTTTGTCCCGCAGTTGCAGCAGCAATTGTCGTGGTGTGGTGCGGCCGTCGCGATAAGTGTTGCGCAGGGCGTCGAGTTGCAGATTGATGTTCATGGCGCGAGTCCTTTTTAAAATGGGTTCAGTCGAGTTCCAGCACCACGACGCGCTGTCCGGCACGTACTGCCGAACCCGGTTGCACGCGAATCTCGTGCACCACACCGGCCATCGGGGCGAGCAGGGGGATTTCCATCTTCATCGACTCCAGGATCACCAGCACGTCACCGGCCTCGACGCGGCTGCCGGTCTCGACCTGAACCTGCCAGAGGTTGCCGGCGATGTGGCTGTCGACGCTTTGTTGACTGCTGGCCAGCGGCGCCTCTTCGGTGGCCTTCGGGGCCAGTTCTTCACTGTCGAAATGCGCCTGGCCACTGGCGATCCAGCGTTCACGCTCGGCGTTGAACGCGGCTTTTTGCTGATCGCGAAACGCGGCAATGGTCTCGGCTTCCTGCGCCAGAAACGCCTGGTAATCCGTCAGATTCAACTGACTGTGCTCGATGTTCAGGTCGAAGCGCCCAAGGGGGAAATCCCGGCGGATGCGCAGCAGTTCATTGGCGCTGACCGGGTAGAAACGGATCTGGTCGAAAAACCGCAACAACCACGGTTTGCCATCGAACGCTGCGACCTCGCGGTAGCGGTTCCACATCTGCAACGTGCGCCCGACAAACTGATAACCGCCGGGGCCTTCCATGCCGTAGACGCACATGTAGGCGCCACCAATGCCCACCGAGTTTTCCGCGGTCCAGGTGCGCGCCGGGTTGTATTTGGTAGTCACCAGTCGATGACGCGGGTCGAGCGGGGTGGCGACCGGTGCGCCGAGATAGACGTCGCCCAGGCCCATCACCAGGTAACTGGCGTCGAACACTGTACGTTGTACTTCATCGAGGTTCGGCAGGTCGTTGATGCGACGGATGAACTCCAGGTTGCTCGGGCACCACGGCGCGTCCTTGCGCACCGTGGTCATGTATTTCTCGATGGCCAACTGGCACGCAGGGTCGTCCCAGGACAGCGGCAGATGCACGATGCGCGAGGGCACTTGCAGGTCTTTGGCGGCGCACACGGCGTCCCATTCGCCGGCAACGATGCCGAGCAGGTCGGACAGTGGCAGTTGCTCGGGCTGGTAGTGCACTTGTAGCGAACGGATACCCGGCGTCAGGTCGATCACGCCGTGCAGGTCTTTGCTTTCCAGTGCCTGCATCAGGGCGTGGGCGCGAAAACGCAGGACGAGGTCCAGTTCGGGGGCGCCGATTTCCAGCAGCAGGTGAGTATCGCCGGACAGTCTTGCGACCAGCCGCGTATCGTCCTGCCCGATATCCAACACCACAGGCGACACAATCCCCTGTAGGAGCGAGCTTGCTCGCGATGACGGCATCACATCCGACATCTCTGTGACTGAAACACCGCAATCGCGAGCAAGCTCGCTCCCACAGGAACTCCATTTCAAGGCGAGGTTGCGGGCGGTCTTCAGATCGACCGGGAGGAACTGCACCTTGTCCCCAGCCTTGAGCTGCCCCAGTTGCCAAAGATCTGCCTCGATCACGGTCACCGGGCACACGAACCCGCCAAGGCTCGGGCCATCCGGGCCGAGGATCACCGGCATGTCCCCGGTGAAATCCACCGCACCAATCGCATACGGATTGTCGTGAATGTTCGATGGATGCAAACCCGCCTCGCCACCATCGGCACGCACCCATTCCGGTTTTGGTCCGATCAACCGGACGCCCGTGCGGCTGGAGTTGAAATGCACTTCCCACTGCGTGGCGAAGAATGTGCCGATGTAGTGTTCGGTGAAGTATTCCGGGGCGCCGTGCGGACCGTAGATCACGCGGATTTGCCGTACGCCGGGCAACTCGTTGAGCTGATTTTCAGCCAATGGCTGACCGGCGCTGCGATCGCTCAAGGCTGGTACATGCAACACGTCGCCGGCACGCAAGGCGCGACCGCCGTGGCCGCCAAACTGACCGAGGGTGAAGGTGCTTTTGCTGCCCAGATAGTCTGGCACTTGCAGGCCACCCCGCAGGCACAGATAACTGCGGGCCCCTGCACCGGCAATTGTGCCGAGGCTCAACGTAGCACCGGCCGGAACCAGCAGCGTCGTATTCATCGCAACGGTTTCACCGTTCAGCGTCAGTGGAATATGCGCCCCGGTCACCGCCACCACCGCCTCGCAGTTGAAGCGCAGCAACGGCCCGCTCATGGTGATCTCCAGTGCCGCCGCGCCTTCGTCATTGCCCAGTAAACGATTGCCCAAACGCAACGCGCGACTGTCCATCGGCCCCGAAGGCGGCACGCCGACCGCCCAGTAACCGAGGCGGCCGGGATAGTCCTGAACGCTGGTCTGGGTGCCAGCGCTGAGCACCTCGAACGTGTTGGCCTGATAGACCAGGCCTTCCAGACAACGGGTCCACGGTTGGCCACTGGCGAAGGGCGCATCAAGCAGAATCTGCCGCAGGTAGTCGCGGTTGGTTTCCACGCCGTAGAGCAGGCTGGCACCTAGTGCCTGATGCAGATCCGCAGTGGCCTCTTCGCGAGTCGGAGCCCAACTGATGACCTTGGCAATCATCGGGTCGAAGTAGGGCGGGATCTCGCACCCAGCCTCGACCCAGGTGTCGATACGCAGTTGAATGCCATTGGTCACCGGGAAGTCCACGGCGGTAAGCAAGCCCGGACTGGGTTGAAAATCGCGCCCCGGATCCTCGGCATACAACCGCGCCTGAATCGCATGACCCTCAGGTTTCAAACCCTTTGCCAGATCGCTCAGCGGCGGCAGATCACCGGCCGCCAGTTGCACCATCCAGCGCACCAGGTCGACGCCCCACACCTGTTCGGTGACGCCGTGTTCCACCTGCAAGCGGGTGTTCACTTCCAGAAAGTAGAAACGTCGGGCATCGCTGTCGAAGACGAACTCCACGGTGCCAGCGCTGCGGTAATTCACCGCTTTGGCCAGTTTGACCGCCGCCGCGCAAAGCTCATCGGCCATGCCGTCGGGCAGGTTCGGCGCCGGGGTTTCTTCGAGGACTTTCTGGTTGCGTCGCTGCACTGAGCAATCGCGCACGCCGAGGGCGATCACCTCGCCGCGACCGTCGCCAAACACCTGCACTTCCAGGTGACGGGCGCGCTGAATGTACTTCTCGATGAACACACCGGCGTCGCTGAAGTTGTTCTGCCCGAGGCGTTTGACCGCTTCGAAGGATTCGCTCAACTCGGCCGCGCTGCGGCACACGCGCATGCCGATGCCGCCACCGCCGGCGGTGCTTTTGAGCATCACCGGGTAGCCGACCTGTTCACCGGCCTGCAGCGCGGCATCGAGGCTGTCGAGCAGTTCGGTGCCTTCGAGCATCGGCACGCCGTGTTGTTTGGCCAGGGCGCGCGCGGTGTGCTTGAGGCCGAACACCTGCAGTTGTTCTGGCGTCGGGCCGATGAAGGCGATGTCGGCGGCCTCGCAGGCTTCGGCGAACGCGGCGTTTTCCGAGAGAAAGCCGTAGCCGGGATGGATCGCGGTGGCGCCGCTGGTTTTGGCGATGGCGAGGATCTTTTCGACCGCCAGGTAAGTGCCGGCGGCCGCGCCCTCACCGAGGCTGTGGGCCTCGTCGGCTTGCAGGATGTGCAGGCTGGCGGCATCGGCCTCGGAGTAGACGGCAACACCCTGCACTTGGAGTTCGCGCAAGGTCCGCAGGATGCGGCAGGCAATGGCGCCACGGTTGGCAATCAGAACTTTTTCGAACATGGCATAACCCCCGGAGGCGATAGCGCATCAGCCTCGACTGGGATGCGGGCCGTCCCGCAGTTTTTCGATAGTCGCCGGGGTCGTCCCCGGTGGCAGAATCAGTTCGTTCCAAAACACCCTTGGCCCCTTGTAGGAGCGAGCTTGCTCGCGATGGTCGTGAACGATTACGCGTGACACCCGATGCCCAGCGGCGCTCTTGGGTTTTTCGCGAGCAAGCTCGCTCCTACAGGGAGCGGTGGTGGTTTTTACTGTTTGATGCACTGCCCTGAACGGGCCTGGCACAAGGCAAATAACCAGCGGCGCAGTCTCGGGAATTTCAGTTCCATACCAGCAGCTCCGCAGGAGTGGGGTTGTAGGCGTTGCACGGGTTGTTCAATTGCGGGCAGTTGGAGATCAGCACGATCACGTCCATCTCCGCACGCAGATCCACGTACTTGCCCGGTGCCGAGATGCCGTCTTCGAAGGTCAGGCCGCCGTCAGCCGTGACCGGCACGTTCATGAAAAAGTTGATGTTTGGCCCGATGTCGCCCTTGCCCAGGCGGCCATCGTGAACACAGGCGCGCAGGTAGTTGTCGCGGCAGCTGTGCATGTAGCGTTTTTCCAGGGCGTAGCGCACGGTGTTGCTCTCTTGCGCACAGGCGCCGCCGAGGGTGTCGTGACGCCCGCAGGTGTCGGCGACGATGGTCAGCATCGGCTTGCCGAGGTTGGAATACAGCACGCTGCCGGTGCTCAGGTACACGCTGTTCTGCCGGCGCAAGGTGCGCTGTACGTCGTAGCGTTCTTTTGGATTGGCGACGCTGTAGAACAGCGTATCGACCGCCTGATTGCCTTCCAGATCGAGGATGCGCAGGGTCTGGCCGGCCTTGACCTCCATCAGCCAGGGTTCGCCGGCGGGGATGGTGGCGCGGTAGACCGCAGTTTCAGGCGACTGTGGAGCGGTGGCGATTGCAAGTGACATGGCAGCGATCCTCAGGCGAACAGACGGTCGGTGTTGATGAAGCCGCGCTCGTTTTCCGGGCGCGAGGTGCGGCAGTGTTCGGCGACGCTGGCGTCGGCGTTCATCCAGCTGAGCTTCAGCGGTTTCGGCGCGTATTCCGGCGTCGGGTCCATCGGGTGTTGCAGAGCGGTGAGCACCACCAGGGTGTCCATCGGCGCGTACAACTCGATGTAGTCGCCGGCCTTGGAGTTGCCCTCGACAAAGTGGAAGCGCCCGGCGTCGTCGACGTTCACGCGGCTGAACAGGTTGAGGGTCATCAGCAGGTCGGACAGACCCAGCCCCCACTTGCCCAGCTCCACCAACAGATTGTCGGTACCGTTGCGGAAGAAGCCGTTGCGCAGTTCCTGGTAGCGGCCTGCGCCGTACTTTTCTGCGACTTCTTCAGCGCAGAGCACGCCACCCAGACTGTCGCTCCAGCCGCAAGTGTCGGCGGTGATGGCGGCCAGCACGCGGCCCATGTCCGAGTACAGGCAATGGCCGGCGGTGAGCTTGGCAGTGTGTTGGCATTTGAGGCTGTCGGGCAGGTTCAGGCGTTCGGTTTTTTCATTGGCATTGAGCAACGTCAGGCTGACGTTGGCGCCGCCGCGCAGGTCGGTCAGGCGCAGCAGTTGGCCGCGCTTGAGCACAAAAGAGCGATGGCCGCCGCCGGGGAGCATTTCTTCGGCGAAGGGCGGGAACAGTTGGGTCGAATCAGTCACTGGAAAATTCCTCTCAAGCAGTTCGAAGTGAGCCCGCCAGATGCACCGGCAAGGCGTCGACGACGGCACGGTCGGCGCGGCGGTCGCTGTTCAACGGGATGTCGTAGGTGATGCGTGCGCCATAGGCACCGGGTGCGTGCGGGTCGAGGCGAACCTTGTCGAACACCAGCAGGCGCGTGCCAAGGCTGAAGCCTTCGGACAGGTCATGGGTGACCATGAACACCGTCAATCGGGTCTCGCGCCACAGCTCCAGCAGCAAGGCGTGCATGTCTTTGCGGATGCCCGGATCGAGGGCACCGAACGGTTCGTCGAGCAACAGCACGCGGGGCTTCATGATCAGTGCCTGAGCGATGGCCAGTCGTTGCTGCATGCCGCCGGAAAGCTGCGCCGGGTACTTGTCCAGCGAGTGACCGAGACCGACTTTGTGCAGCAGCACCGATGCCTGTTCGCGGGCCTCTTTTCTAGCGCTGCCGAACAGGCGTCCGAGCAAGGATGAGCGTGGCAGTTCGAGGCCCAGGGCGACGTTGTCCAGCACGCTCAAGTGCGGGAACACCGAGTAGCGCTGGAACACCACGCCACGACTGGCGTCCGGCTCACTGGCCAAGGGCTGACCGTCGAGCAGGATCTCGCCGCGACTGGCGCGTTCCTGGCCGAGCAGCAGGCGCAGGAAGGTCGATTTACCGCAACCGGAAGCGCCGACGAGTGTGCAGAACTCACCCTCGTTGACGTTCAGGTTCAGGCCTTCGAGCACCACCTGATCGGCGTATTGCTGCCAGACGTTTTTAACGCTGATGAAGCTCATTTGGCGGCCCCCTCGTACCAAGGGAACGCCCGACGCGTCAGGTACTTGAGCCCCCAATCCATCAGCCAGGCAAGCAGGGTGATCCACACCACGTACGGCAGGATCACGTCCATAGCCAGGTAGCGGCGCACCAGGAAAATCCGGTAGCCGAGGCCGTCGGTAGAGGCGATGGCCTCGGCGGCAATCAGGAACAGCCACGCCGAGCCGAGCATCAAGCGCAGCGAGATCAACATCCGTGGCAGCAGTTGTGGCAGCACCACCCGCAACATCAGGGTCCAGGTCGAGGCACCGAGGGTCTGGGCCTTGATCAGCAGCTCCACGGGAATTTCCCGGGCGCGCTGTTCCAGGTCCCGGGCCAGGGCCGGGGTGATGCCGATGACGATCAGCATCACTTTCGACAATTCCCCCAGGCCGAAGACGATGAACAGGATCGGCAGGATCGCCAGCGGTGGCACCATCGACAGCACCGTCAGCAACGGTGACAACGGCGCACCGAACAGTGGCAGGGTACCGGCGGCGATGCCCAGGCACAGCCCGGCCAAGGCGCTGATGCCCAGGCCGATGGCCAGACGTTGCAGGCTGGACGCCGTGTCCTGCCAGAGCAGGTATTCGCCGGTGCGGGTGTCGGCCACGAACGCCAGGCGTTTCACCGCATCGGTCATCTGCACGGCGCTGGGCAGCAGCTTGTCATTAGGGTTGTCCGCCAGTCGCTCGGCCGAGCCCGTGAAGTAGGCAAACAGCACCAGGGCGAACGGCAGGATCACCAACAGCAGGCGACTCGGGCGGTCCGGGTGAAGGTTGATCAGGCGCATGGCCAAGTCCTCTTTTTACAGCTTGGCGTCGGCGGCCATCTGCACGTAACTCGGGTCGAAGCGCAGCTTGAGGTTGCCCTTGTCGCCGCTGGTCACGCCGTTGGCGAAGGCCATGCCGACTGCGCTGGTGTCCTTGGCGCCTTCACCCAGCAAGCCGTGCTGGAAGGAAAACTCGGCGACTTTGCGCATGGTGTCCGGCAGTTGCTTGCTGGTGCTGAACGCCAGGGCCTCCTTGGGCGTGGCGAACAGTTTGGTGGTGTCCAGTTGTGCCTGGAAACCCGGCAGGTCGGTGCCCGAGGCTTTGGCCATGTGTTCCAGTGCGGCTTTGCCCGCAGCGTTCCTGGCGTTCATCAACTCGACCACTTCAAACCAGGCGCCGGTCAGCGCCTTGCCGAGGGCCGGGTTGTCTTTGAGGGTCTGGGAGTTGACCACCATCATGTCCATGATTTCGCCGGGGATCTGGCTGGAATTGAACACTTCGCTCACCCCGGGCTTGGCCTTGATGTCCGAGAGCATCGGGTTCCAGGTGGTGACGGCGCTGACCTGTTCGGTGTTGAAGGCCGCCGAGATATCGGCGTCGGAGGTGTTGACCACTTTTAGGTCTTTCTCGGTGAGATCCACCGAATCCAGAGCCCGGGCCAGCAGGTAGTGGGAGACCGAAAGTTCTACCAGGTTGACGTCCATGCCCTTGAGGTCGGCGACTTTCTTGCCTTCGCCCTTGAGCACGATGCCGTCGTTGCCGTTGGAGAAATCGCTGACGATCAGCGCAGTGCTGTCGACGCCGCCGGCGGCCGGAATGGTCAGCGCGTCCATGTTGGTCATGGTGCAACCGTCGAACTGGCCGGCGGTGTACTGGTTGATCGATTCGACGTAATCGTTGAGCTGCACCACGTCGATCTTGATGCCGTACTTTTTCGCCCATTTATCGACGATGCCCTGGCTGCCGGCGTATTCCCACGGCATCCAGCCGGCGTAGATGGTCCAGCACACGCTGAAGTGGTCTTTCTGGGCGGCCTGGGACGAGAAGCTCACGAGGGCCGCGAACGCAGCGGCGAGCAGGGCGGGTAAACGAAGCTGGGACATGGTGGTTCTCCAGTTGATCAAGGACGGACAGGACGGCAGCGGCACCGCGAACGGTGGCTTGTCTCCCGGGCTTTTGTCCCGCCGTGTAACCTCAACTGGAGGTCGCCAACTCTCGGACCAGTCACTCGCGATTGCGAGCCGGAACCCTAGTCAGCCATTGCAAATTGTGGTGCCGCGAACCTGTGGTGACTCCTGCACGGTTTTGCTAAAGCGAGAGGCGTGCCAAGTCGGTCCGAACGCTCTAGCGTGGGGGACAGGAAGGACGACGGGTTTGACTGGAAAGGCGGGCTGCCTTGTGATGGTGCGCAAGCGCACCGCATTGGAACGTATCCGCCGCTGATCCGAAGGTGGGTGCGACGTTGCACTTGGCAGAGATTTACCAGTCAAAACAGATGTCAGCCGGTCTGTTCCGACTGCTGTCACTGGTCTTTACGGAGGCCGTCATGTTGCGTCGTTTGTTGTTTGGTGCAGTGCTCGGTTTTGGATTGTCTGGCTGCTATTACTACGACAGTCCTGCCGACGTCTACGGGACATCTTATTACTACCCAGGTTACTACTCGCCTTATTACTACGGCGGCTATTACGGCCCACGTTATTACGGTGGCTATCGCTCCTATTACCATGGTGCGCACGGTTACTACGGTGGCCACGGCTATCGCGGCGGTTGGTATAACGGAGGTGGATATCATGGCGGTGGATTTCACGGTGGCCACCGTTAATCAGGGCGTGAATGGATGAAAAACCTTTCATCGGCCAGATGTTTCCACTTGTTTCAAGGGCGCACCAGATTCCGAAATCGATGTCTGATCTTTCGACAGTCACCGAACATTTGACTGTCGCTTGCCAGCGTCGCTGGTGTGGCTCACCCGCGGTCCAGGAGGCCGCCATGCTCTGTCAAAATAAGCTGCGGCGAATTCTTCTGCTTGCTGTATTGGGATTATCCCTTGGTGGGTGCGTGCCTTATTACGACGAAGGAGGCAGTTATTACAGTTCCGAAGTCTATACCTCGCCTGCGCCAACCCATTACGCCGGGGGGAGTTCCTACTATTCCAATGGTTACTACACACCGTCGCCTCGGTATTACATGCCGCCAGCGCGGTATTACCAGCCGACACCGCGCTATTACTACCAGCCGCGGATGTATCAACCGCGCTATTACCAGCCCGCTCCGCGTTACTACCAGCCATATCGGGGTGATTACCGGATGCATCAGAACCATGGCTGGGACGGCCGTAACCGCGGGGACTGGAACAATGACTCTCGCGGCCATGACTGGCGCAACCATCGTGGCGAACGCGACGATCACAACTGGCGGGGTAATCACCGCTAGTTTTATATAGAACACAGCTCTAATGTGGGAGCGAGCTTGCTCGCGATGAGGGAGTGTCAGTCAAAATCAATGTGCCTGACACTCCGCCTTCGTCGGAACGCCGCCCGGAGCAAGCCCGCTCCCACATTTTTTATGTCCGGACTTTAATACTCGGACAAATCCGCCAACGGATGCCGGCCTTCCCACGCCTTGTGAAAGTGCGCCTCTACCACCGCGTCCGGTACGTTGTTGATGTCCGGCCAGTGCCAGTGCGGCTTCTGATCCTTGTCGATCAACCGGGCACGTACGCCTTCGCTGAATTCCGGATGACGACAGCAGTTGAGGCTCAGGGTGTATTCCATCTGAAAGACTTCGGCCAGCGACAGGTGCCGGGCACGGACGATCTGCTCCCACACCAGATGAGCGGTCAGCGGCGCGCCTTCGCTCATGGTCCTGGCCGCGCGGCTCAGCAACAGATCGCTGTGATCGCGCAAGGCGCTGATGGCCTTCCAGGCGCAACGCACGTCACTGACATCCAGCAGCTCATCGATCTGCTGACGGCGCGGCAACCACTGGGCTTCGGGCATCTGCGCCACGGCTTCCTGCTGTAAGGCCTTGAGCAGGCTGTTGAGCTGCATGGGTGTCTGTTCCTGCCAGTTCAATTGCAACAGGCCTTCAATCAATTCCGGCTGCTGCTCATCGCGCAGGAAACGATCCGCCAGGTCCAGGTCGATGGCATCGCGGCCGTTCATGTGCGCACCGGTCAGGCCCAGGAACAACCCGAGCCTGCCTGGCAGGCGCGACAGAAACCAACTGGCGCCAACGTCCGGGTACAGGCCAATGCTGATCTCGGGCATTGCCAACCGGCTGCTCGGTGTGACGATGCGAATGCTCGCCCCTTGCAACAACCCCAGGCCGCCGCCCAGCACATAGCCATGGCCCCAGCAGATCAACGGTTTGGGGTAGGTGTGCAGGTGGAAGTCCAGGCGATATTCCGCCGCAAAAAAGTGCGCGGCCAGTGGCGGCACTTCCCCGGCTTGCGCGCGGCAGGCGTCGACCAGGCTGCGCACTTCACCCCCGGCACAAAAAGCTTTGGGGCCATTACCGCGCAACAGCACGCAGACGATCTGCGGGTCCTTGGCCCAGGCCGCCATGCGGTCGCGCAGGGCGTTGATCATCGGCAGGGACAGGGCGTTCAGGGATTTTTCGGCATCCAGGCTGGCGATGCCGATGCGGGCGCCGTCGGTGCCGGTGAGTTCTTCGAAGTGCAGATTCATCGTGACCTCGATCGGGAATTTGAAGGTTAAGTATGATCGCAGTGTAGGAAAGTGCCGGATCTGCGTCAGATCAATTGACAAGCGTGGTGCGCTTTCCTAGGGTTCGCCCCATTGTTTTTGCCGGGTATGACCATGACTGCTGACGACCGTATCAAACTCGAACCGAGCTGGAAGGAGGCACTGCGTGCCGAATTCGACCAGCCCTACATGACAGAGTTGCGAAACTTCCTGCAACAGGAGCGGGCGGCCGGCAAGGAAATCTATCCGCCGGGGCCGATGATTTTCAACGCGCTCAATTCCACGCCGCTGAACAAGGTCAAAGTGGTGATCCTCGGTCAGGATCCTTATCACGGCCCGGGCCAGGCCCATGGTTTGTGTTTTTCGGTGCAACCCGGTGTGCCGGCGCCACCGTCATTGGTGAACATTTACAAAGAACTCAAACGCGACCTGAACATCGACATCCCCAACCATGGCTACTTGCAGAGCTGGGCCGATCAGGGCGTGTTGATGCTCAACACCACCATGACTGTAGAGCGCGCCAATGCCAATGCGCACAAGGACAAGGGCTGGCAGTTTTTCACCGATCGGGTCATTGAAGTGGTCAGCCAGCAGCAACCGCACCTGGTGTTCATGCTGTGGGGCGCCCATGCCCAGAGTAAGCAGAAACTGATCGATGCCACCAAGCACCTGGTGCTGACTTCGGTGCACCCGTCACCGCTATCGGCCTATCGCGGCTTTCTCGGGTGCGGGCACTTCAGCCGCACCAACAAGTTTCTTGAGCAGAATGGCGAGACGCCGATCGAGTGGCGGTTGCCGCCGGTTTGATTGGTTGACCTGACTGGCCCCATCGCGAGCAAGCTCGCTCTCACAAGGTTCGCGTGATCCTTGTGGGAGCGAGCTTGCTCGCGATGGGGGGCACTCGGTCTATTAGTCTGGCTCGGGATTACGGTCCCAGTACTTGAACAACGGCTCCGCCAGAAACAGCACAAACAACAACCGCATCACCTGCATTGCCGTCACCAGCGGCACCGACAGTTGCAGGGTTTCCGCCGTCAGGCTCATCTCGGCAATGCCGCCGGGCATCATGCCCAATGTCAGTGAGCGCAGATCCAGGTGGGTCAGCGCACTCAAACCCAGGGCTGCTACGGTCGCAATCAGCATGGTCAGCACCGTGCCGATCAGGGTGCGGCCCATGAACGATGGCGCACGCCGGAAAAACTGTCGGTTGAAGTGACAGCCCAGACCGCTGCCGATCAACCATTGGCCAATCTGGCTACCGCCATTGGGCAAGCCGATGTGCAGATCCCAGCCGATGCTGACGGTCGCACTGACCAGCAATGGCCCGAACAGCCAGGGGTTGGGTTGCCGCAGGCGTTCCCAGATCCAGGCCGCCAAAGCGCCAGCGGGGAACAGCAGGGCCAGCCAGCGCCAGTCCACAGCGTTGGCATGTAAAACCGGGGCACCATCGCCCAACAAATACTTGAACGCCGCCGGTACGCAGAGCACCACGACCAACACCCGCAAACTCTGCCCCGCCGCCACACGGCTGAGCACCGCACCATTGCGGGCGCCGAGGTTGACCATCTCCCCGGAACCGCCGGGCATGCTGGAAAAGAACGCCGTGGCGCGATCTTCACCGGTACGGCGCATCAGCCACACGCCGACCACGGCAGACAGGCTGGTGACCAACGCACCGAAGAAGATCAGACCGAAATGACTCAGCACCTGCTCCATCACCAGCGGGGTGAAGTGCAGGCCGATACCGATGCCGACGATCCACTGGCCGCACTTGCGGCCGCCAGGGATTTCGGCCAATTGCCAGGGTGTCAGGCAGCGCACGAGGATGATCGCCAGCAACGAGCCGACCATCCACGGCAAAGGCCAGCCGACCTGGCTGGCGAGGTAACCGCCAAGCAGGCCGACCAGCGGGGTTCCCCACCAGAGTTTGAAGGGGGACCTGTCAGACATCGGCGATAGCGCGTTGCGCGGCCGAACGTTTGCGCCAGATGCGGATAAGCGGCATCAGCAGCATGATCGCCGTCAGGATCCAGCAACCGAAGGTGATCGGGCTCGACCAGAGGATTTCCAGTGCACCGTTGGAGATCGACAGGGCGCGACGCAGGTTCTGTTCCATCAGGCCGCCGAGGATGAAGCCCAGCAATACCGGCGACAGCGGGAAGTCCAGCTTGCGCAGGATATAACCGAAGATGCCGATGCCGATCATCAGGAACAGGTCGAACGTTGTAGCGTGCACCGCGTAGACACCAATCCCGGTAATGATCGCGATCACCGGCACCAGTGCCCAGTTCGGCACGGCGAGGATGCGGGTAAAGATGCGGATCATCGGGATGTTGAGGATCACCAGCATCACGTTGGCGATGAACAACGAAGCGATCAGGCCCCAGACGATGTCCGGTTGCTGTTGGAACAGCAGCGGGCCCGGAGTGATGTTGTACAACGACAGCGCGCCGATCATCACCGCCGTGGTGCCGGAACCTGGAACGCCGAGGGTCAGCATCGGCACCAGCGCACCGCAAGCTGCGCCACCGATGGCGGTTTCCGGGGCGGCGAGGCCGCGCATGTCGCCCTGGCCAAAAGTACCCTTGGCGCCAGCCATGCGTTTTTCGGTCATGTAGGCCACGGCACTGGCCAGGGTCGCACCGGCACCCGGCAACACGCCCATGATGAAACCCAGTACGCCGCAACGGATGTTCACCACGAACACCGACGCCGCTTCCTTGAAGTTGAACATCATGCGCCCGGTGGCTTTCACCGCTTCCTGGCCGTGGTGGGTTTTTTCCAGCAGCAGCAGGATTTCGCTGATGGAGAACAGGCCCAGCACCAGTACGACGAACTGGATGCCGTCGGTCAGGTGGATGTTGTCCCCGGTGAAGCGATACACACCGCTGTTGGCGTCGATGCCGACGGTCGACAGGAACAGACCGATCAGCGCCGCGATGAACGTCTTCAGCGGACGGTCACCGGCCATGCCGCCGAGGCAGACAATCGCAAACACCATCAACACGAAATATTCCGCCGGGCCGAAGGCAATCGCCCATTTCGCCAGCAACGGGGCGAACAGCACCATGCCGCAGGTCGCGATAAAGGCACCGATGAACGAGCTCCATGCCGACAGCGACAGCGCTACACCGGCCAGGCCTTTGCGTGCCATCGGGTAACCATCGAGGGTGGTCATCACGGTGGACGCTTCGCCCGGGATGTTCAGCAGGATCGAGCTGATCCGGCCGCCGTATTCGCAACCCAGATACACCGCCGCCAGCAGGATCAGTGCCGACTCCGGTGGCAGGCCGAGGGCGAATGCGATCGGGATCAACAGTGCCACGCCGTTGATCGGCCCCAGGCCCGGCAACAGGCCGACCACGGTACCGATCAGGGTGCCGCACAGTGCGGTCACCAGGTTGTACGGGCTCAGCGCGACGCCGAAGCCCTGACCCAAATAGCCAAGAGTATCCATATCAGTTCTCCAGAACGTCGAGCACACCCAAAGGCAGCGGCACGTCCATCAACTTGTCGAACAGCAGGTAGAGGCCGACGGCCATCAGGCTGATGATCACGATGCTTGGCACCCAGCGACCGCCATACAGACGGGCCATGGGCACGCCGATCAGGATGCTGGCGACGATGAAACCCAGCGGTTCGAAGGTGCCGGCGAACACCAGCAACAGCACCACGCAGATGCCGATCTTGGTCAGGGTTTCGCGATCCAGCGGCGGCTCGTCAGCACTGTGCTTGATCGGTGCCGGACGGAACGCCATGTACAACAGCGCTGAGCCCATCAGGCCAAGCATCAGCAGTGGAAAGGCCCGAGGCCCCACCGGTTCGTAGGAAAAAGCCGCTTGGTACGGCCACGCCATCAGTGCCAGGCCGAGACAGACCAGTAACAGCACCGAAGCAAAAATGCGTTGTAAGAGCATGGAAAACTCCTGTGCCGCGGCCCCGCAAAACGGAGCCGCAGCCGCTAGACAGAGGCGATCACTGGATCAGGCCGAACTCTTTGGCCAGCACTTTGTAGTCCGCGACTTGCTTCTTCACGTAGGTGTCCAGTTCCGGGCCGGTCATGGCGAACGGGAACAGTTCACGCTGATCGCGCAGCTTGGCGAATTCAGGCGAGGCCAGCAGTTTGTCGAAGGCGTCTTTCCACCAGGCGTAGTCTTCGTCACTGACCTTTGGCCCGAGGTAGAAGCCGCGCACCACCGGCCAGACAATGTCGTAGCCTTGCTCTTTGGCGGTCGGGATGTCTTTCATTTCCGGCTCGTCCAGACGCTTCTCGGCAAACACGGCCAGCAACCGCATGTCGCCGCTCTGGATGTGTGGCATGGAGTCGGAGATGTCGGTGCTGCCGACCTGGATGTGTCCGCCGAGCAGGGCGGTGGCAATCTCACCGCCACCTTCAAGGGCAACGTAACGCAGGTCGCGCGGGTTGATCCCGGCGGCCTTGGCGATCAGCGCGGTTTGCATCCAGTCTTGGCTGCCGACGGTGCCGCCGGAACCGATCACCACTTTGCTCGGATCTTTCTTCAGTGCCTGGACCAGATCGTCCAGAGTCTTGTAAGGCGAATCGCTTTTTACCGCGATGGCGCCATAGCTGGTGCCGACGGCGGCCAGCCAGCGCACGTTGCTTTCATCGAAGCGACCGAATTTGCCTTGGGCCAGGTTCAGCAGCGAACCGCTTGACCATGCCACCAGGGTGCCTGCATCCGCCGGACGCTGGGCAACCACCGCGTTGTACGCCACCGCGCCGACACCGCCGGGCATGTAGGTCACGCGCATCGGTTTGGTCAGCAGTTTTTCGTTGACCAGCGCGCTTTGCGCCAGTTTGCAGGTCAGGTCGAAACCACCGCCGGGTGAGGCTGGGGCGATGCATTCCGGGCGTTTGGGTTCGGCAAGCACTTGGCCGGTGAACAGCAGGACGCTGGCGGCGAGGGCTAGTTTACGCATTGACAGGTTCATTCAAGTCTCCTTGGGAGTTGTTGTTATCGACGTACTGAATTACCAAAGGGCAACGCTATAGCTCACCAGCAGACGCACTTCATCGGCATCGCGAGCAGAGTAGTTGGAGCGGTAGGTGGCGTTGCGCAAGCGCACGGCGACATCCTTGAGTGCGCCGCTTTGTACAACATATTTAATCTCGGAGTTGCGTTCCCACTCTTTGCCTTCGTCACCGTTCTTGAGCTTGATGTTGTCACCGCTCACGTAACGGCTCATGAAGCTCAGGCCGGGGACGCCGAGGGTGACGAAGTCGAAGTCATAACGCGCTTGCCAGGAGCGCTCCTCGGCGCCGGCAAAGTCGTTGATCTGGACGAAGTTCACCAGGTACGGGTCGCTGCCATCCACATACGGGAATGCGCTGTCGCCGGACATGTGCTGGTAGCCCGCGCTGAACTTGTGCCCGCTCAAGGCGTAACTCACCAGACCGTTGAGGGATTTGTTATCGATCTTGCCGCCACGGGCCTCGCCCTGGTCATCACTGATGGCAAGCCGCAGGTCAGTGCCAAAGGTACCGGGACCGAATGGCTGCGAGGCGATCAACCCGAGAAAGTGCTGGTTGTAGACTTCATCGAGTTGCGCGAAGTGGTAGCTGCCGGTGATCTTGTCGGTGAACTTGTAGTCCAGGCCACCAAAGTCAAAGTGCTTGCCGGCCACAGTGCCAGCGAAACGGCTGTTCTTGTTGTTGAGGGCAATGTCCTCGAAGTCGGTGCTGTCGCGATCCTTGGCCTTGTCGAGGCGCCCGCCGGTGAAGGTCAGGTTCTTGATCTCTTTGGAGGTCAGCATGCCGCCTTCGAAGGTCTGTGGCAGGATGCGCCCGTCGTTGGCCTTGAGAATCGGCAGTTCCGGGAACAGGGTGCCGATTTTCAGCTCGCTGGCGGAGATCTTCACTTTGCCGGTCAGGCCGAGCTTGGAGTATTCGTCGACGGCCCGTCCATCGTCGGTCGGCAGCAGGCCGGTACCGGTACGATCCGGGCTCGAATCGAGCTTGACCCCCATCATGCCCAGGGCATCGACACCGAACCCCACGGTGCCGTCGGTGTAGCCTGATTTCAGATTGAGCATGAAGCCCTGGGCCCACTCGTCACGCTTGGACTGTTGGGCGCTGGTGCCGTCGCGAAAATCGCGATTGAAGTACATGTTGCGGGTTTCGAAAGTGGCCGAGCTGTCTTCGAAGAATGCGGCCTGGCTCAATGGTGAAAAGCCGGCAAGGGCGGCAGCGCTGGCAAGCGCAGTGTGGCTGAAACGGGAGAGGCGGGCAGGCGCGATAGCCTGGGTCTGCAGGGACTGCATGGATGACTTACTCCGTTTATTGTTCTTATTTGTCGAAAACGCTTCGAGGCGTTTTTCGTATCGCTGTGTGGCGGCAGCGACGGCAGTCGAAACTGTCCGTGGCCGGACTGTAACGGGCTAACCTTTCGCTAACCTTTCAGCTGACTTTCACGGTTTTCGGGCTTCACAGCGGCGGTTGCGGCTGTAAACTTCGCGCCAGAGAATGGCGTCGACCATCCCGGAATGAGGTAAAGATCCATGCGTGTCCTGCTCGTCGAAGACCATCTGCAGCTCGCCGAAAGTGTCGCCCAGGCGCTCAAGAGCACCGGGCTGACCGTGGACGTGCTGCACGATGGCGTGGCGGCCGACCTGGCGCTGGGCAGCGAGGAATACGCCATGGCGATCCTCGACGTCGGCTTGCCGCGCATGGATGGTTTCGAAGTGCTGGCGCGTTTGCGGGCGCGGGGCAAGAACCTGCCGGTTTTGATGCTGACCGCGCGCAGCGATGTCAAAGATCGCGTCCACGGCCTGAACCTTGGCGCCGACGATTACCTGGCCAAGCCATTCGAACTGACCGAGCTGGAAGCCCGGGTCAAAGCCTTGCTGCGCCGCAGTGTGCTGGGCGGTGAGCGTATTCAGCGCTGCGGTGTGCTGGCCTATGACCTGGAAACCCGGCGTTTCACCCTCGGCGAAGAGCTGCTGACCCTGACCTCCCGCGAACAGGCTGTACTCGAAGCCCTGATTGCGCGTCCCGGCCGGGTGATGAGCAAGGAGCAACTGGCCTCCCAAGTGTTCGGTCTCGATGAAGAGGCCAGTCCCGATGCGATCGAAATCTACGTGCACCGCCTGCGCAAGAAACTCGACGGCCAGCCGGTCGCCATCGTGACCTTCCGCGGCCTCGGTTACTTGCTGGAAAGCCGCGATGCATAAGCCCAGCAGCCTGCGTTGGCGGTTGCTGTGGAACCTGGCTTTATTGCTGGTGGTGTTGATGCTGGCCAGCGGCTTGAGCGCCTACTGGAACGGTCGCGAAGCCGCCGACACGGCCTATGACCGCACCTTGCTGGCCTCGGCGCGGACCATCGCTGCCGGCATCTCCCAGCGCGACGGCACCCTGAGTGCCGACGTGCCCTACGTGGCCCTCGATACGTTTGCCTACGACAGCGCCGGGCGGATTTTCTATCTGGTCAACGACATCAATCAGAAGCTGATTTCCGGTTACGAAAACCTGCCGGCGCCACCGCCGGGAACGCCGCGCACCGATGACTATCCGGCGCTGGCACGTTTCTACAACGCCCAGTATCGCGGGCAGAACGTGCGCGTGGTGAGCCTGCTCAAACCCGTGAGCGAGCCGAACATGAACGGCATGGCGGAAATCCGCGTAGCAGAAACCGATGAAGCGCGAGTGAGCATGGCCCGCAGTCTGGCGGCGGATACTTTGTTACGCCTGGGTATGCTGGCAGTCGGGGCATTGATGCTGGTGTGGTTTGCGGTGAGTGCCGCATTGCGCCCGCTGGAGCGCTTGCGCACGGCGGTGGAAGAGCGCCAGCCGGACGATCTGCGCCCCTTGCCTCTGGTGGAAGTACAACGCGAATTATGGCCGTTGGTGCGTGCACTCAATCACTTTACCGAGCGCCTGCGCGGGCAGTTCGAGAAACAGGCGCAATTCATCGCCGATGCGGCCCATGAACTGCGTACGCCTCTGGCGGCGCTCAAGGCGCGACTGGAACTGGGCATGCGCTCAGCCGAGCCCGATACCTGGCGCAGCACTTTGGAGACCGCGGCCCAGGGTACTGATCGCTTGACCCACCTGGCCAATCAGTTGCTTTCCCTGGCGCGGGTCGAAAATGGTGCCAGGGCGATTGCCGAGGGCGGCGCGCAGTTGCTGGACCTGAGTCAATTGGCCCGGGAGCTGGGCATGGCCATGGCGCCGTTGGCGCACAAGCGCGGTATCGCGCTGGCGCTGGAGGCGGATGAACCCGTCTGGCTGCGGGGCGAGCCGACGCTATTGAACGAGCTGCTGAGCAATCTGGTGGATAACGCACTGGCCCACACGCCACCGGGTGGCAACGTGATTTTGCGCGTCTCGGCGCCAGCGGTGCTGGAAGTCGAAGATGATGGTCCCGGCATTCCTCTGGAGGAGCGCGGCCGGGTATTCGAGCGTTTTTACCGACGCAATCAGCAAGTGGCCGGTTCGGGGTTGGGTTTGGCGATTGTCGGTGAGATCTGCCGCGCGCATCTGGCCCAGATCAGCCTGCACGATGGCGAGCAGGCGGGGTTGAAGGTGCGGGTGAGCTTTGTTGCCGGAGAGTGATGGGGCTTGTTCTGGCCCCATCGCGAGCGAGCTCGCTCCCACATTGGATCTATGCAACACCACAAATCCCTGTGGGAGCGAGCTTGCTCCGGGCGGCGTTCCGACGATGGGGGCAACGCGGTCTTTGATCAGTAAAACATCGAGCGTGTTTCTTCCAGATCGGCACACATCGCCGTGTTGTCCGGATCGATCCCGAGCTTGACGAAAGCAGGTACGCTGAAGGGATCGATGCTCGAGATCAGATGGTCAGTGTCTTTGTGGCAATACAGACTGGCCACCTGCACCAGATCCACATAATCGACCTGCGCAGACTGGCGTTGAAAGTTCAGGTATAGCTGCGGCACTTGCACCAGCATGTCGGGAAACTCCCAGACCCTGAGCAGTTTTTCGCCGATCAGCGGATGAATCCGGTCGATCACATGGTTGAGGCTGACCGGGTCGGACAGCAGCTCATAGTGATCTTCGGCGTAGGTCAGGATCGGCAGCACGCCGATCTGATGCACCAGCCCGCCAAGGGCCGCCTGGTCGGGCTTGAGTCGGGTGTAGCGGCGGCACAAGGCGTAGCTGACGCCGGCGATTTCCAGGCTTTTACGCCAGACATCGCGCATCTTCTGTTCCACCACGTCGGAGCGGGCATGGAAAATCTGCTCCATGACCAGGCCGATCGCCAGATTACAGCTGTAGTTGATGCCCAGGCGGGTGATCGCGGTATGCAGATCGGTCACTTCCTGGGTCGCGCGCAACAGTGGGCTATTGACCACTTTGATCAGGCGTGCCGACAGCGCGGTATCACGACCGATCACTTTGCTCAGGGTACTGACGCTGACTTCCGGGTTTTCTGCGGCCTTGCGAATTTGCAGGGCCACTTCCGGTAACGTTGGCAGAACCAGGTCATCGTTATTGATGGCCTCAACCAAATCCTGTTGGACCTTTTCCGCCAGCTCGCTCATTTAGTCTCTCTAGAAGTGCTGCCGTTACTGCTGGATTTCGCGATCGCGGTCCAGTTCATAAGGCAGGTCGAGCAGCTGCAAGGACGGCCCTTCGAGCGCGCCCAGGTGGATGTCTCCACTGTCTGCTGCTTCGGCTTGCAACACAGCCAGGAGTTCAATGTTCTGTCCGGCGCTGGCAGCCAGCACCACTTCGCCGATGGAGCTGCCGTGGGTTGGGGAAAACAGCGGTATACCCGGTTCAGGCAGTTCGCTGGCAGCCAGTTGCAGGCGATACAAGCGGCGCTTGAGTTTGCCCAGGTACTGCATCCGCGCGACGATTTCCTGCCCGGTGTAGCAACCTTTCTTGAAACTCACGCCACCGATCGCTTGCAGGTTGAGCATCTGTGGGATGAACAACTCGCGGGTGCCCGGCATGACCTGGCCGATCCCGGCGCGGACCTGACCCAGCAGCCATTGATTCAGATCACCTTCGCTCAGCACCGCCGATAGCTTGCTCTTGACCGCATCGGCAAGACCTGCGGCGACCCACAACTCGGCGCGCTCAGGCGAGACACGGATGGCAATCAACCCATCGTTGCGCACGACGCTGTCGGTTTCTGCCGGCAGGTCCAGGCCGAGGCTGGCCAGTACGGTGTCGCCATGGTCAACGCCGAAGCGGACCCAGGCGGCACTTTCGTCGGTCAGTTTCGACTTGGAAAACACCGCGTACTTTTTCAGGTCCGCCAGTTGTGGTTCGAGTAATTCGGTGGCCATGGCCAGGACTACGCCGTCCCCTTCGAGCAGGATGCGGAAACTCGATTGCATCCGGCCTTTTTGGGTGCAGCGCGCACCGAGGCTGGCCCGGGAATCGCTCAGGTAGTCGAGATTGCAGGTCAGTTGGCCTTGCAGGAATTTGCTGGCGTCCGCGCCGCGGACCGCGAGAACACCTTCATGAGAAAGGGTGCAGAAAAAAGCAGAATCGGCCATGGGTCATCGCAGGGTAAAGAGTCTGGCGGACATCATAAGGGGACGCCTTGGAAATGGGTAGTTCACAAAGGATCACCGGTGCCCGACCAAAGCCGACTGTTCGACCGGGCGCGGGCCTGTATACTTGCGGCCTATTTGAGGAGCGCTCCATGGTCGAAGATGTTGAACTGAACCGCCTCTACTGGCACAGCCGCCGCGGCATGCTCGAGCTTGACGTGTTGCTGGTGCCGTTTGTGAAAGAGGTTTACCCGCACCTCAACGAGGTTGATCGCGCCTGCTACGTCAGGTTGCTCGAATGCGAAGATCAGGACATGTTCGGCTGGTTCATGGAACGCAGTGAATCCGAAGATCCTGAACTGCAACGCATGGTTCGCATGATCCTGGATCGTGTCCAGCCCAAGTAACGGGTTCGAATGCCGCTGGCATGCCTCACGGCAGTTGCTGGCGGCGTATCTTTTGGCCCAGCTGTTCGCGTTGGGTTCGTTGTTTTTACTGTCAATTCCGCTCTGGGCCAGCTCGCTCGGCATCGTGCTGTGCGTGGCTCACGGAGTCTGGCTGTTGCCCCGGCAAATCCTGCTGACGCACCCGCAGGCATTTTGCGGCTTGCGGCGCGATGCCGATGGCTGGCAGTTGTGGAGTCGGGCCAAGGGTTGGCAGCCCGTGCAATTAAGACCGGACAGCCTGGCGCTGCCGTTGATTGTGGTATTGCGTTTTCGTCTGCGTGGCGAACGCCGGGTCAGGGCCATTTGCGTGCCCCGGGATGCGCAGGCGGCGGATGTGCACCGACGCCTGCGGGTCCGGCTCAAATTCAGCCGGCGTAGGTGGGCGGCACCAGAATAGTGTCCAGCGCGACCGGCAACATGTCCGGATAGTCGAGGGTGTAATGCAGGCCACGGCTTTCCTTGCGCTCCATGGCTGACAGAATCATCAGCTCGGCCACTTGGGCCAGGTTGCGCAGCTCGATCAAATCCCTGCTGACTTTGTAGTTGCTGTAGAACTCGTCGATTTCATCCAGCAACAGTTGCACGCGGTGTTGTGCCCGTTGCAGGCGCTTGTTGGTGCGCACGATGCCGACGTAGTCCCACATGAATCGCCGCAGCTCATCCCAGTTGTGCGCAATGATCACGTCTTCATCGGAATCGGTGACCTGGCTCGCATCCCAGGCGGGAAGGGGGGCTGGCATCGGCACCCGGGGCAGTTGTTCGAGTATGTCCGCGGCCGCTGAGCGGGCATAAACGAAACATTCCAGCAGTGAGTTGCTGGCCATGCGGTTGGCGCCGTGCAGGCCGGTAAAACTGGTTTCGCCAATGGCGTACAGCCCCGGCACATCGGTACGGCCCTGCTGGTCGACCATCACGCCGCCGCAGGTGTAGTGCGCCGCCGGTACCACCGGAATCGGTTGTTTGGTGATATCGATGGAAAATTCCAGGCAGCGTTCGTACACCGTCGGGAAGTGCGTCTTGATGAAGGCTTCGGGCTTGTGGCTGATGTCCAGATAGACGCAATCGATGCCCAAGCGCTTCATTTCATGGTCGATGGCCCGGGCGACGATGTCCCGTGGCGCCAACTCGGCCCGTGGATCGAAGCGCTGCATGAAGCGCTCGCCGTTGGGTAGCTTCAGGTGTGCACCCTCGCCCCGCAGGGCTTCGGTGACAAGGAAACTCTTGGCTTGCGGGTGATACAGGCAAGTGGGGTGGAACTGGTTGAATTCCAGGTTCGCCACCCGGCAGCCCGAGCGCCAGGCCATGGCGATACCGTCGCCGCAGGCGCCGTCAGGGTTGCTGGTGTACAGGTAAACCTTGGCCGCGCCACCTGAGGCGAGGATCACAAAGCGCGCGCCATAGGTGTCGACTTCGCCGGTGCCGCGATTGAGTACATAGGCGCCAAGGCAGCGATCACCTTCGAGTCCCAGGCGTTTCTCCGTGATCAGGTCAACGGCGACCCGCTGTTCCAGCAGTTCGATGTTTGGTCGTTTCCTGGCCTGGTCGAGCAGGGTTGTGAAAATGGCGGCGCCGGTGGCATCGGCGGCGTGGATGATGCGTCGATGGCTGTGACCGCCTTCGCGGGTCAGGTGGAACTCGAACCCGCCATCTTCGTTATTCGACTGTTCATCGCGGGTAAAGGGCACGCCCTGGTCGATCAGCCATTGAATCGCTTCCTTGCTGTGCTCGACGGTAAAGCGCACGGCGTCCTCATGACACAGGCCGCCGCCGGCATTGAGCGTGTCATCGACATGGGATTCAACGGTGTCGGTGTCATCCAGCACGGCCGCAACGCCGCCCTGGGCCCAGAAAGTCGAGCCATTGGCGAGGTTGCCCTTGCTCAGAACGGCAATGCGCAAATGACCGGGCAAGGTCAGCGCAAGGCTCAAGCCGGCAGCACCGCTGCCAATTACCAGAACATCGTGTTGAAACTGTTGGCTCATTTCAGGATTCCGCTCAAAGCGACCCGGGTCGGGGGTGGTGCAGCTGGACAGGCGAGTCAAGGCAGCCGCACAGCCCACTAGTATATAGAGGGGGGGAGCGGCACAATACCCGAGCCAGCATGGCATTGTGAAACTACTGTGACGCAAAATATCGGACGCTTCGTCGGATGTTTTTCTGCCCGTTGCGCGCGAGAATGACTGTATCGCCGATTTAACAGTCTTTTTCCCTACACGGTTGCACAATGTCGGGTCGGCACAGCTATAAATATTTGGAACTTTTGCCAAAGTGCCAAGATCAATAGACGGTTGTCTGAAACAAGGGACAGTGTCGGCTTCAGTGCGGGATTGCAGTTCGATCCTTGCCCAGGAAACCGATGACAAGATTATTCGCGCAGCCGGGTCAACTCGCGCTGCGCTTTTCGTGCGTGCCAAATCAGAGCCCGCAGGAAACTTGCCTGGAGGGGGAGAACTTTTGCGAAAAGCCCGAGTCTATGTCTGCAAGTCTAGTCGTTTAGTTCTGCAAGCCTCCTCCGAGCTCATCGAGGAGTGTTCATGCTAACCCAGGAAGAGGATCAGCAACTGGTCGAGCGCGTTCAACGCGGCGACAAGCGTGCTTTCGATCTGCTAGTGCTGAAATACCAGCACAAAATTCTCGGGTTGATCGTGCGTTTCGTGCACGACACCCATGAAGCCCAGGATGTGGCACAAGAAGCCTTTATCAAGGCGTACCGTGCACTTGGAAATTTTCGCGGAGACAGCGCGTTTTATACGTGGCTTTACCGCATCGCCATCAACACGGCGAAAAACTATCTGGTTTCACGCGGCCGTCGGCCGCCGGATAGCGATGTCAGTTCCGAGGATGCAGAGTTCTACGATGGCGATCATGGCCTCAAGGATCTCGAGTCGCCAGAACGGGCTTTGCTGCGGGATGAGATCGAAGGCACCGTCCATCGAACCATTCAGCAACTGCCGGAAGATTTGCGTACGGCTTTAACTTTACGTGAGTTTGATGGTCTGAGTTACGAGGACATTGCGAGTGTCATGCAATGTCCGGTAGGCACCGTGCGCTCCCGGATTTTCCGCGCCCGGGAGGCCATCGACAAAGCCCTGCAGCCGTTGTTGCAGGAAAACTAAAGACAGCGGCGACAGCCAAGAGAGGAACGCCATGAGTCGTGAAGCCCTGCAGGAATCGCTGTCCGCAGTGATGGATAACGAAGCGGACGAATTGGAATTGCGTCGGGTATTGAATGCCTGTGACGATGTTGAAACCCGTGAAACATGGGCTCGTTATCAGATCGCCCGGGCAGTGATGCACAAGGATCTGCTGCTTCCGCGTCTGGACATCGCTGCGGCTGTTTCTGCTGCCCTGGCTGACGAAGCCGTACCGGCAAAACCTTCCCGTGGTCCATGGCGCAGCCTGGGTCGTCTGGCGGTCGCAGCTTCCGTGACCCTGGCGGTGCTGGCCGGTGTGCGTCTGTACAACCAGGATGAGATCGCCGGTGTCGAACTGGCCCAGCAATCCAGTCAACCCGCGCTGGCCGTTCCTCAAGTAAAAGGCCCTGCTGTCCTGGCAGGCTACAATGAGAGTTCGCAAGCGACTGGCCCAATGGCCAACGGCGTTTTGCAAGGTCAGCCAGGCTGGCACGATCAGCGTCTGCCAGGTTACTTGCGCCAACATGCACAACAGGCTGCACTGAAAGGTACTGAGAGCGCTCTGCCGTACGCTCGTGCCGCAAGTCTGGAAAACCGTTAAGGAGGATCATGCGCGCCATACCTCTACTTTCGCTTCTGCTCAGCGGCTGGTTCATCGTTCCAGCCCAAGCCGATGATGCCCAGGACTGGTTGACCCGCCTGGGCCAGGCAGAGCAACAGCAAAGCTTTCAGGGTACTTTCGTCTACGAGCGTAACGGTAGTTTTTCTACCCATAACATCTGGCACCGCGTCCAGGATGGAAAGGTCCGCGAGCGTTTGATCCAGCTCGACGGCTCAGCGCAGGAAGTCGTACGCATTGATGGACATACTCAATGCGTCAGCGGCACCCTGATTGCAGGGCTGGGGGATTCGCCAAACTCCGCAGCTCGTGCCCTCGACCCACAAAAGCTGAAGAATTGGTATGACCTTGCTGTCGTCGGTAAGTCGCGTGTCGCCGGGCGTTCGGCGGTAATCGTGTCGCTGACCCCCCGCGACCAACACCGCTACGGTTTTGAACTGCATCTGGATAAAGAGACCGGCCTGCCCCTGAAGTCTTTGCTATTGGACGACAAGGGACGATTGTTGGAGCGCTTCCAATTTACGCAACTGGATACCGCTGACGTTCCTTCCGAAAACGACTTGCAGGCCAGTAATGATTGCAAGGCAGTCAACCTCGAAAGCGACAAGGCTTCCGCAGTCAAAGCTGCACAAGTCTGGCATTCGGACTGGCTACCACCCGGTTTCGAGCTGACCAGCAGTACAGCACGCAAGGATCCGGAAACCAAAACCCAGGTCAACAGCCTGCTGTATGATGATGGTCTGGCGCGGTTTTCGGTGTTCCTGGAGCCTTTGAACGGCGCAACAGTCACCGACACCCGTACTCAGTTGGGGCCGACCGTTGCGGTTTCCCGGCGCTTGACCACGGCACAGGGCGACATGATGGTGACCGTCGTCGGCGAGATACCGGTCGGTACTGCTGAACGGATAGCGCTTTCGATGCGTACCGACGCCGCTGCAACCAAGCAGTGAGCTGAGTTCGAAATGTTTCGTGAGCATTTCAATTTGCAAAAAGCCCGTAAATTTCTTATAGGTCAGAGCCCCTCGGCTCTGGCCTTGTTTGTTGTTCCCGGAACAAAAATACCGGCGTATTGTTCCCGGTGTTCCTTGCTCCATATCGCTTAACCCTGCTCGTCGTAACGGGAGCCGTATGTCGATACCACGCTTGAAGTCCTACCTTTCCATTATTGCCACCGTGCTGGTGCTCGGTCAGGCGGTCACCGCCCAAGCGGTCGAACTGCCTGACTTTACGCAACTGGTCGAACAGGCTTCGCCTGCGGTCGTGAACATCAGTACCACGCAAAAGCTGCCGGATCGCAAGGTCAGCCAGCAAATGCCTGACCTTGAAGGTTTGCCGCCGATGCTGCGCGAATTCTTCGAACGGGGCATGCCGCCACAATCCCGTTCGCCTCGCGACCGTCAGCGTGAGGCAACCTCCCTGGGTTCGGGTTTCATCATCTCTTCCGATGGCTATATCCTGACCAACAACCACGTGATAGCCGACGCTGACGAAATCCTCGTCCGTCTGGCTGATCGCAGCGAAATGAAAGCCAAGCTGATCGGTACCGATCCACGCTCCGACGTGGCGCTGCTGAAAATCGAAGCCAAGGGGCTGCCAGTGCTGAAGCTTGGTAAGTCCCAGGACCTGAAAGCCGGCCAATGGGTTGTCGCGATTGGTTCGCCATTCGGCTTTGACCATACGGTGACCCAAGGCATCGTCAGTGCCGTCGGTCGCAGCCTGCCGAACGAGAACTATGTGCCGTTCATCCAGACCGACGTGCCGATCAACCCGGGTAACTCGGGCGGCCCGCTGTTCAACCTGAACGGTGAGGTGGTCGGGATCAACTCGCAGATCTATACCCGCTCCGGTGGCTTCATGGGTGTGTCGTTTGCTATCCCGATCGACGTGGCCATGGATGTTTCCAATCAGCTGAAATCCGGTGGCAAGGTCAGCCGTGGCTGGCTGGGTGTCGTGATTCAGGAAGTGAGCAAGGACCTGGCCGAGTCGTTCGGTCTGGAAAAACCGGCGGGTGCGCTGGTTGCCCAGATCCAGGATGATGGCCCGGCTGCCAAGGGTGGCCTGCAAGTGGGCGACGTGATCCTGAGCATGAACGGTCAGCCAATCGTTATGTCGGCCGACCTGCCGCACCTCGTTGGCGCTTTGAAGGCTGGTTCAAAAGCCAATCTGGAAGTGATTCGTGACGGCAAGCGCAAGAATGTCGAGCTGACCGTTGGTGCCATTCCGGAAGAAGGTAAAGAGCTGGGCGCCGAGCCGAAATCCAGCATCGAGCGCAGTAGCAATCGCCTCGGTGTCTCCGTGGTCGAGCTGACGGACGAACAGAAGAAAACCTACGACCTCAAAGGTGGTGTGGTGATCAAGGAAGTCCAGGACGGTCCTGCCGCCATGATTGGCTTGCAGCCGGGTGATGTGATCACCCACCTGAACAACCAGGCCATCGGTTCCACCAAGGAGTTCGCGGACATCGCCAAGGCGCTGCCAAAGAACCGCTCGGTATCGATGCGGGTACTGCGTCAGGGTCGAGCGAGCTTCATCACCTTCAAACTGGCTGAATAACCCGGTTGTTGGTTGAATAAAAAAACCGCCTCGAAAGAGGCGGTTTTTTTTTGTCCGGATTTTTGTCTCCGGGGTGGGGGGGGGTCAACCCATCATGTCCTTGATCATGCGTTCCTGTTCCATCAGCTCGCGTTGTCGTGCGTCGATCCGCGAAGACAGCGGGAAGTTGCTGCCTGCCTTGCGTTTGGCGAAGTCCAGTTGCTGGATGGCCTGTTTGTAGTCCCCGACCAGCGCAAAATATTCGGCGCGAGCCTGATGCAGGCCGATGATATTGCCCGACAGGCCGCGCGTCTCGGCAACCTGATACCACACGTCCGGATCATCCGGGCGCGACTTGAGCAGGCCTTCCAGGGCTTTCTCCGCATCGCCAGCGCGGTTCTGCTTGAGTAGCAGGTCGACGCGCACCTGATTCAGCGGATAGTTGCCAGGGTACTGGGTCATCAACCGGTCAACCCGGGACTGTGCATCCGGCAGGCGATTGTTGGTGATGTCCAGATCGACCTGAGCCAGGTTGTAAATGATTTCGTTGGGTGACTTGGCCAGTAGCGGCTTGAGGTTTTCCCGGGCTTCGTTCAGTTGGCCGCCCTTGATCTGGGCAATCGCCAGGCCATAGCGCGCTACGTCGTTTTTCGGGTTCTCGTCGAGCAGGGCGCGGAAGCGCTTGGCACCGAGCCCCGGGGTTTCTTCATAGATCAGTTGGACGCGCGCGCGGATCAGTTGATAACGCATGCTGTCTTCGATACCGCCATGTGGCGCCAGTTCGGCGCGGTTGCGGGTGTCGGCGATACGCGATTCGGTGACCGGGTGAGTCAGCAGGAATTCCGGTGGCTTGGCATCGTAGCGGTACTGACGCATCAGTCGCTCGAACATGGTGGGCATCGACCGGGGGTCGTAACCGGCCTTTTCCAGATTGAGAATGCCGATACGGTCGGCTTCCTGTTCGTTCTGACGGGAGAAACGCCGCTGTTCCTGAATGGCCGCTGCCTGTGTGCCGGCAATGGCCGCGATCCCGGCGTCACCGGCACCGGCGGCTGCAACCACGATCCCGGCCAGCAATGCCGCCATCATCGGCACTTGCATGCGTTTTTGCGCTTCGACGCCCCGGGCAAAGTGGCGCTGCGACAAGTGAGCCAATTCGTGTGCCAGTACCGAGGCGTATTCGCCTTCGGTCTGGGCATTCAGGAATAAACCACCGTTAACCCCGACAATCCCGCCCGGCGCCGCAAAGGCGTTGAGTTGCGGGCTGTTGATCAGGATGAATTCCAGGCGCCGGTCAGTGACCTGGCTGGTCTCCACCAGTCGGTAAACGCTGGATTCCACGTAATCCTTGAGTTGTGGATCGTTGAGCTGCGAAACCTGACTGCGCAACATTGCCAGCCAGGCGCGGCCGAGCTGGTACTCCTGTTGCGGCGAGACAATGGCAGAACTGGCGTCGCCGAGTGACGGCAGGTCGTCGGCGAAGCCCGGTGAGGCGAGCAGGCAAGCGAGCGTCAGCAGGGTAGGGCGCAAAAATGTCATGCACAAAGCCTTAGTCGACAAAGACCTTACTGTAGCCGGACACCGGCGTTGCGACCAGATATTCTAGGCAACTCAACCACCTGACCCGGAGTGATGCAATGACCGACGCTGTAGAGCATGACGTTGAACTGGACGCCAGTGGCCTGAATTGTCCGTTGCCGTTGCTCAAGGCCAAGATGGAGCTCAACCGGCTGGCCAGTGGTGCGGTACTCAAGGTCATCGCCACAGATGCGGGTTCGCAGCGCGACTTTCGCACCTTTGCCCGATTGGCCGGTCATACCCTGCTTCGTGAAGAAGATGACGCGGGTGTTTACCGCTACTGGTTGAAAAAAGCCTGAAATCGGCTGCGTTTGTTCCTAAGGATTATTGATGTTCAAAGTGTTACGCGACTGGATTCAGCGCTATTTCTCCGATGAAGAAGCGGTGGTGCTGGCTGTTCTGCTGTTTCTGGCGTTCACCGCCGTGTTGACTCTGGGCGGTATGCTGGCGCCGGTGCTCGCCGGGATGGTGCTGGCGTACCTGATGCAGGGGCTGGTGGTGACCCTCGAGCGCCTGCGGGTGCCGGGCTGGGTCGCGGTGGGGTTGGTCTTTGCGTTGTTCATGGGGCTGTTGCTGGTGTTCATCGTGGTAGTCGTGCCATTGCTCTGGCATCAACTGATCACGCTGTTCAACGAGTTGCCTGGCATGCTCGCCAAGTGGCAGTCATTGTTGCTGCTGCTGCCCGAGCGCTATCCGCATCTGGTGTCTGATGAGCAAGTGCTTCAGGCCATCGAAGTGGCGCGGGGCGAAATCGGCAAGTTTGGTCAGTGGGCACTGACGTTCTCGCTGTCGAGCCTGCCATTGCTGGTGAACATCATGATCTACCTGGTGCTGGTGCCGATCCTGGTGTTTTTCTTCCTCAAGGATCGGGCCATGATCGGCCAGTGGGTGCGCGGTTACCTGCCCCGTGAACGGGCGTTGATCACCCGGGTCGCCCATGAAATGAACCGGCAGATCGCCAACTACATTCGCGGCAAGGTCATCGAAATCTTCCTTTGCGGTGGCGTGACCTACATCGCCTTTGTTGTTCTTGAACTCAACTACGCGGCGCTGCTGGCATTGCTGGTGGGGATTTCGGTGGTGGTGCCTTATGTCGGCGCCGTGGTGGTGACCGTTCCCGTGTTTCTGATTGCACTGTTCCAGTGGGGCTGGAGCGATCAGTTCATTTACTTGATGGCGGTCTACGGGATCATCCAGACGCTGGATGGCAATGTGCTGGTGCCATTGCTGTTCTCGGAGGCGGTCAACCTGCACCCGGTGGCGATCATCTGTGCGGTGCTGCTGTTTGGCGGGTTGTGGGGCTTCTGGGGCGTGTTCTTTGCGATTCCCCTGGCGACGCTGTTCAAGGCTGTGCTTGACGCCTGGCCGCGCAAGGAGCCGGTGGTGGCGCCGTTGCTTTGATTGTCAGCGCCAAATTTTCGCTGAAATCAGGGGCCTCTTCGTCGGAACGCCGCCCGGACCAAGCCCGCTCCCACAGTTGACCGAGTTGTTCAGACGAACACGGTCAAAAATGTGGGAGCGGGCTTGCTCGCGAAGGCGTCCGGATAGGCGCTATATGACTCAGACTTTGTTCAAGGCCTGAGCCGCCGCCAGAACCGCATCAACATGCCCCGGCACCTTCACACCACGCCATTCCTGACGCAGCACGCCATTGGCGTCGATCAGGAACGTGCTGCGATCCACGCCCATGTATTCTTTGCCGTAGAGCTTTTTCAGCTTGATCACGTCGAACAGCTGGCAGATGGCTTCGTCCTTGTCGCTGATCAGTTCAAAGGGGAATTCTTGCTTGCACTTGAAGTTCTCGTGGGATTTCAGACTGTCGCGGGACACGCCGAACACTTCGGTATTGGCGGCCTTGAACGCAGCATACTGATCACGAAAGCCTTGCCCCTCGGTCGTGCAGCCCGGCGTGCTGTCCTTGGGGTAGAAGTAGATCACCACCTGCTTGCCTTTCAGGCCGGCGAGGCTGACGGTCTGCCCGCTGGTGGCGGGGGCTTCGAAATCGGCAACCGGTTGGTCGATGGCAACGGCCATGAAAGCTTCCTTACATTGGGTTCTGTGGGCGCCAGGGTTCGATCAGGGCATCGAGGTTCAGCGCGTCGGCAAAATCCAGGAACTGATCGCGCAGCCAGCTGATCTGCACACCGGGCGGCAAGGTCACGGTAAAGGTGGCATTGAGCATGGTGCCGCCGGTCTGCGGAGCCTGGTAGGTGTCGCAGGTCAGGTTTTCCAGTTCGACATTGTGGTCCATGAAGAACTGACACAGCTCGTTGATGATGTCCGAGCGGTAGGCCGAGCTGACATAAGCGACGTACGGCAGGGCCTGGGGGCGGTTTTCCAGGGCGGCGCTGCGCACCACGTTCACCGTGAACGCATGCCGCTTGGCCAGCACTGGCAGGCTGCCTTCCAGGCGCGCCAGGGCATCCCAGCTACCGGAAATTTCCAGCACCAGCGCACTGCATTCGCCATGCCGGGTCAGGCGAGAGGTGACAACGGCGCAGCGGTTTTCATGGCTGGCGCGGCACAGGACGTTGGTCAGCTCCATGGGGTTGGCGCCGAGGGCACTGATAACAAGGAATTGTTCGCGAACTGTGGGGGTGGACATGCAGCATTCCTAAAGCGATGAGCGGTCGATACGTCCAAAGGGCGTTTTGCCGGGAGCCAGCCTGCGGATGCGAATTCAGAAAACCCCAAGCGGCAGGTTGCAACGTGCTCCGGCAGGGCGGGAGCGAGAGGCGGCAACGCTGGATCAGGGCTTGTGATGCCGAAAATGGAGGCTGAAACCCGACGGACGAGCTTGTCCGTACCGATCAAAGTCTGAAGGGTAGCGAAAACCGGCGCCAAGGGGAATGGCGGCAGCACAGTACTTCGCTTGTGCAAGCATCTTGGCGCCAGTACCATTACGGCTCTCTTTTTCCGGCAGGAGCGGTTTCATGATTGCGGGCAGTATGGTGGCACTGGTCACACCCATGGATGCACAGGGGCGTCTTGACTGGGACAGCCTCAGCAAACTCGTGGACTTCCACCTTGAAAACGGCACCCATGCCATTGTCGCCGTCGGTACCACCGGCGAGTCGGCAACCCTTGATGTCGATGAACACATCGCCGTCATCAAGGCGGTAGTCAAGCAGGTCAATGGTCGCATTCCGGTGATCGCCGGTACCGGCGCCAATTCGACCCGCGAAGCCGTCGAATTGACCCGCAATGCCAAGGAAGCCGGCGCCGATGCCTGCCTGCTGGTCGTGCCGTACTACAACAAGCCGACCCAGGAAGGCCTGTACCTGCACTTCAAGCACATCGCCGAAGCGGTCGACATCCCGCAGATTCTCTATAACGTTCCCGGCCGCACCTCCTGCGACATGCAGGCCGAAACCGTGATCCGCCTGTCCACCGTGCCGAACATCATCGGTATCAAGGAAGCGACCGGCGACCTCAAGCGCGCCAAAGCCATCCTCGATGGCGTAAGCAAGGATTTCATCGTCCTTTCCGGCGATGATCCGACCGCTGTCGAGCTGATCCTGATGGGCGGCAAGGGCAACATCTCCGTTACCGCCAACGTCGCTCCGCGTGAAATGGCCGATCTGTGTGAGGCCGCCCTCAAGGGGGATGCCGAGACTGCACGGGCAATCAACGAAAAACTGATGCCGCTGCACAAGGACCTGTTCATCGAAGCCAACCCGATTCCGGTGAAGTGGGCTTTGGTTGAAATGGGCCTGATGCACGAAGGCATTCGCCTGCCGTTGACCTGGCTGAGCGCACCCTGTCACGAAACGCTGCGCACGGCCCTGCGCCAGTGCGGCGTCCTGGTTTAATTGAGGAAGTACAACGCATGAAGCGAATGGCCGGACTTTCCGCACTTGCCTTGATTATCTCCAGCACCAGTGGCTGCGGATGGATCTGGGGCCCGGAAGGTTATTTCCGTGACCGTGGTAGCGACTACCTGGAAGCGCAACAGACTGCACCGATGCAAATACCGCAGGATGTCCGTACCGCCAAGCGTCTGGATCCGCTGTTGCCGATCCCGCGCAACGTGGCCGATGACACCGTCAAGGGCGAATACGTCGT
The DNA here is from genome assembly GCF_059492225.1 of Pseudomonas sp. Pseusp10. Taxonomy (NCBI): domain Bacteria; kingdom Pseudomonadati; phylum Pseudomonadota; class Gammaproteobacteria; order Pseudomonadales; family Pseudomonadaceae; genus Pseudomonas; species Pseudomonas sp. Pseusp10. The sequence continues at coordinate 2,128,668 of NZ_CP168528.1, forward strand.
ACCTCGCCCGCAGCCGCTGACCGCGGGTGCCGACGCCAGTGCCTACTCTCTGCAGAAGAGCGGCGGCTCCAGCTCCATTCTGGCGCAGAACCCGCCGGCTGAAGTCTGGCCTGTGGCTGTTCAGTTCTTCCAGGACAACGGTTTCCGTCTGGATGAACAGCGTCCACAAACCGGCGAATTCACCACGACCTGGCAGCATTCCGACGAACTGTCCGCGGCCATGGCCAAGCGCCTGAGCGCGGCCGGTGTCAGCACAGACAGCGAAACCCGCGTGCGGGTGCGCATTGAGCCGGGCGTGCAGCGCAACACCAGTGAAGTCTATGTGGTCAGCGCCGAGCGTCCTGCCGGCAGCACCGCTGACGTGGCCTTCACCAACCGTTCGGTCAACACTGGCCTGGACGCGGCGCTGGTCGACGACATGCTCGCGAGCATGAGCCGTATCTCGGAGAAGGGCGGTTCGGTCTCCATGCTGGCATCGCGTGATTTCGACGCGCCAAGTCGTGTCAGCCTGAGCGAAGACGGTAGCGGCAACCCTGTGCTGAACGTCGGTACCGACCTGGATCGTGCCTGGACGAGCGTCGGTCGTGCGCTGGAACAAGGCGAATGGCGTGTTGAAGACATCAACCGCAGCCTGGGCCTGTACTACATCAACCTGGCCGAAAAAGCCGAGAAGAAAGACGACAAGCCAGGCTTTTTCAGCAGCCTGTTCGGCAGTGCGCCGAGCAAGGAAGAGCTTGACGCCCGCGCCGAGCGTTATCAGGTTCGCCTGAGCAAGGTTGGCGAGAACGTCCAGGTCACCGTCGAGAAAAACATCAACACCGTGGCGCCGGCAGACGTGGCGCGTAAAGTGTTGAGCAAGATTCAGGACAACCTGGGCTGATCCTATGCGTTTTGCCGTTCTCGGCAGCGGCAGTCAAGGGAACGGCACGCTGATAGCCAGCGCTGATACGTACGTATTGGTGGATTGTGGTTTCTCCCTGCGGGAAACCGAAAAACGCCTGCTGCGCCTGGGTGTGAACCCTGCGCAGCTGAGCGCGATACTCGTGACCCACGAACATGCCGACCACGTGCATGGCGTGGGTTTGCTGTCTCGGCGCTACAATCTGCCTGTCTACCTCAGTCGCGGGACCTTGCGCGGGATGCGCAAACCGATTGAACCCGCAGGCTTTCTGGCCGGCGGCGAGCAGTTGCAAATCGGCGACTTGAGCATCGGTGTCATTGCCGTGGCCCACGACGCACAAGAACCGACGCAATATGTTTTCAGTGACGGTGAGCGGCGCTTCGGCCTGTTGACCGACCTGGGTTCGTATTGTGACAAGGTGCTGGACGGCTATCGGGACCTCGATGCGTTGATGATCGAGTCCAATCACTGTCGTGACATGCTGGCTCGCGGTCATTACCCGTACTTTCTCAAGCAGCGGGTGGGCGGTGAGCTGGGACATCTGAATAACCATCAGGCGGCATTCCTGGTGGCCGAGCTGGGCTGGAAAGACCTGCAACACCTGGTCCTGGCCCATCTGAGCAGCAAGAACAACCTGCCGCAGCTAGCCCGGCAATGTTTTGTCGACACCCTAGGGTGCGACCCGGACTGGCTGCAACTGGCCGATCAAGATTCAGGGCTCGACTGGCGTCACATCGCCTAGCCCATCTACTTAGCAAGCGGAGCCCATCATGGAAAAACGTGAAGAACTCTACCGCGGCAAAGCCAAATCGGTTTACAAGACCGACGACGCTAACCGTTTGATCCTGCTGTTTCGCAACGACACCTCGGCGTTCGATGGCAAGCGTATCGAACAGCTCGACCGCAAAGGCATGGTGAACAACAAGTTCAACGCCTTCATCATGCAGAAGCTCGAAGCTGCTGGCGTGCCGACCCAATTCGACAAGCTGCTGGGCGACAACGAATGCCTGGTGAAAAAGCTCGACATGATTCCGGTCGAGTGCGTCGTGCGTAACTATGCCGCTGGCAGCCTGGTCAAGCGCCTGGGTGTCGAAGAGGGCATGAAGCTCAACCCTTACACCTTCGAGCTGTTCCTGAAGGACGACGCCAAGGGCGACCCGTTCATCAACGAATCCCACGTCGTGGCATTTGGCTGGGGCACCGCCGAGCAACTGGTTCGCATGAAAGAACTGTCGCTCAAGGTCAACGAAGTGCTGAGCAAACTGTTCGACGACGCCGGCCTGCTGCTGGTCGACTTCAAGCTGGAATTCGGCGTGTTCCACGATGGCTCCATCGTGCTGGGCGACGAATTCAGCCCGGACGGCTGCCGTCTGTGGGACAAGGCCACCGGCAAGAAAATGGACAAGGACCGCTTCCGTCAGGGCCTCGGTGATGTCATCGAAGCCTATGAAGAAGTTGCCAATCGTCTGGGCGTACCGCTTTAATCGACGCAAGCATCTGAAAGCACAGAAATATTTCGCCTGGGGGGTTCGCTTCCAGCGAAAGTGTTGTTATGATGCGCGCCGTTGGAGAGATGCCAGAGTGGCCGAATGGGACGGATTCGAAATCCGTTGTACCTTCACCGGTACCTAGGGTTCGAATCCCTATCTCTCCGCCATTACATAGAAAAAGCCCCGTAGCTGAAAAGTTACGGGGCTTTTTTGTTTCTGAAGCTTTTTCAGTGGCCTATCGCTGCCGACATCTGATCAAGGGGCCCGCGAACAGACCTCGATCAAAGAAATCCGGTTGCTTAAACGTGAACCGCGTCAGGCTATTGAACCTGAGTTGGATAGACGGCAGTCGCACCAGCTACCTAAACTGTCAGCAGATTTGGGGATCGGGGGCAGTGGATGAATCGCAACGAACTTCGCAAAGCGGATATCAACCTGATGGTGGTATTCGAAACGCTGATGCTTGAGCGTAATGTCACTCGGGTGGCGGAGAAGCTGTTTCTCGGTCAGCCGACCATCAGCTCTGCCCTCAACCGCTTGCGTGCAATGTTCAATGATCCGCTGTTCATACGCGTTGGTCATCGCATGGAGCCGACAGCGCGGGCAGAGGAAATCATCAAGCACCTGTCGCCGGCGCTGGACTCCCTGTCCGTGGCCTTGAGCCTGACCCATGATTTTGACCCGGCCAGCAGCACGATGACGTTCCGCATCGGGTTGTCCGACGATGTCGAGTTCGGGCTGTTGCCGCCATTGCTGCGAGCCTTGCGCCAGGAAGCGCCCAACGTGGTGTTTGTGGTGCAGCATGTCGATTACTGGCGGATTCCCGACTTGCTGGCGTCCGGCGATATCACGGTGGGTATCAGCCAGACTCGTGGCTTGCCGGCCAATGCCAAGCGCAAGTTGCTGCGACACATCCAGCCCAGCATTTTGCGCGCCGATGCCTCAGACACACTGCTGACCCTCGATGAATATTGCGCGCGACCGCACGTGCTGGTGTCCCATACCGCCAACGTCAGCGGCTACGCCGACGAGTGGCTGGCGGAAATCGGCCGCACGCGCCAGGTGGTGCTCTCGGTACCGCAATACAGTGCATTGCCGGCCCTGCTCGCCGGTACGGACCTGATTGCCAGCCTGCCGGACTACACCGCCGAGGCGATGGCTGCATCGGGAATGCTGTTCAAGGAACCCTTTCCGATCAAGACGCCCACCCTGGATTTGTCCATGGTCTGGCTCAGTCATGTCGATACCGACCCCGCCGAGCGCTGGTTACGTTCGCGCCTGGAGGCGTTCATGAGTGAGCGTGCCGTTTTGCCGCTGCCCGAATGAACAGGGCGGCGCTGTGTTATATGTACGATCTTTCCACCCACTGACAGGAACCGACTCATGCCTCACCTGCACATGGAATACACCGCCAACCTGACTGATCTGAATGCCGATGTGGCATTGATGCGGTTGAACAATACGCTGGTGGCTTCCGGTCAGTTTGCTGCCGAATTCGACATCAAGAGCCGCGCGGTCAAGGTCGAGACGTTCAAGATTGGCACGGCACTGGCTGAGCGGGCGTTCGTGCATGTGAAGCTGGCACTGTTGAGTGGTCGTTCCGCACAGATCAAGCAGCAGCTGTCTGAAAGCCTGCTGGAGGTGGTTCGGGAGTTGTGCGAATGGCCGAGCGGTATTGAGGTTCAGCTGTGCGTGGAAATTCTCGATATCGATCGCGATTCCTACAGCAAGACCGCCATCGGCAACTGAATATCAGGCCGTTTCCTGCTCGGCGCAGGCCTGGATCACTTGTTCTCGTAGCCAGGTGTTGGCGCTGTCCTGATCAACGCCTTGGCTCCACTGCATATCGAGAGTGAACCCCGGCAAGCCTTCGGGTGCTTCGCAGTGATTGAAGGTATCTGTGCTGGCCAGTAGTTGCTGGATACGGCGGGGCAGGGTCAGGGCATAGTCGGTGCCGGTAATCAGCTTCAGCGCTGCGCTGTAGCTGTTGGCGCGCGCGATAATCTGGCGCTGTCTTGCCTGTTGCGCGAGCCAGCCGTCGACCATGTTGGTGGCGGACGTCCAGGGTGTCGGGAACACGTGTCGACGTTCGACGTAGGTTTGCAGACTCAAGCGTGGTTCCGCCGGCGTGGCGCGCTTGTCGAAAACGCAGACCAGATCGTCTTCGAGCAACGTCATCGATTTGAAATCGACGTGGCTGCGATGAAAGTTCGGGCCGAAGCACATCACCAGGTCGAGGCTGCCGTCGCGCAGCGCTTGGGCAGGGATATCGGCTTCGAGTTTGAACACATTGACCATCACCGGAAGATCGGCGAGGTCAAAGGTTTTCAACAGGCGCGGCAGAATCAACAGTTCGAAGTATTCCGGTGCGCAGATGTTGAAAGTCACGGGTTGCAGGCCCGGGTCGAACGTCGGTGAGCCGGCGTGACACAGGTTGATGCTTTCCAGGATTTTCAGCACGTGAGGGTACATCGTGCCGGCCTTGCAGGTGGGCTGCATGCCACCGGTGCGGGTATTGATGAACAGTTCGTCCTCGAAACAGGTGCGCAGTTTTTTCAGGCAGTAACTCACCGTGGACTGGCTGACGCAAAGCGTCTCGGATACGCCGGTGACGCTGTTTTGCTCGTACACGGCGACGAACACCATCAGGTCCTGCATGTCGAGTTTTCTAAGCGAATTACTGTTCAGCATCCTTTGCGTCTCGCTGCGCCCCTTGCACTGACCGTGTGCAAGTGTGGGCGAATGATCCTAGCGGAATGATCGAGCAGGGAGAATGCCTCGCAGGAATTTTCACCCAAGGGCCTTTCAGCCCTGGACCATCGCCGACACGGCGCGGCGGCTGGACATCAACAGCGCGAACATGCCGAGGCCCACCAGCACCGCGCCGGTCATTTCCAGCGGCAACGGCACCTGATGCCCCCATAGCCAGTGAAACAGGGTGATGAACAGCGTGCTCAGGTAGATGTAGGAAATCACCGACGACGGCGCGATCACGCCGATGGCCCGATGCAGCAGCCAAAACGTCGCCAGGGTGGCGAATACTGCCAGGTACATCAGCCAATATATATCGTTGAGCGTCAGTAATGATGCCGAGCGCCAACCGCCACTGAATCCACAGAGCACCAGTAGAAACAATGCACCGAACAGCATGTTCCAGAACGTCATGGGCACCGGCCCGCGCCCCTTCAGGCTATTGGTTTTCAGGCGTTGGCTGAGGGGGGCGTAGAGCGCCATCGCCAGGCAACCGATGCCGTACACCGTCAAAGCATACGGCGATGGCAACTCGCCGGGGCCGGTGCCTTTCATGATCAGTAACACTGCCCCGGCTGCGGCGAGCAGCATCGGCACAATCCGTTGTCTCAGGCGGCTGTCAGGTGTCAGCACGGCTTCGAAACCCAGGGTCATCAGCGGCACCAGTGTGAACATCGTCCCGGTGTTGACGGCCGTGGTGTAGCGCAATGCTTCGAACAGCGAACCGAAGTACAGCGCGAGCAGCAGGCCGAGCACCGCGTGACCGAGCAGCCCACGGGCGGTCATGACGGCATCGCCTTTGAGCAGCAACAGCGGCAGAAACACCACGGCGCAAAACAGCAGGCGCAAACCGGTCAGCAGGATCGGGTCGATGGCCTGGCTGACTTGCGCCGCTGCGGAAAACGACGCGGCGATCAACAAGGCCCAAAGCAGCATGCTGGCGTGAGCGGCGGCAAAACCGGTGGTTTTCATGGCTGGCTCCGGATCAATGGATGTGGCGGGTGTAATGCCTTGGGTTGAAGCGCAAGACCATCAACATCATCAGCACCATGACTGCCGTCAGCGACCACCAGGCCCATTCGAAGCTGCCGAGCTGGTCGCGGATTATCCCGGCCAGCAGCGGCGACAGGCCGGCAATCAGGTAGCCGATGCCTTGAACGAACGCGGTCAGGCCACCGGCGCGCAAGGGATTGTCCAGGTGATCCAGCGATACAATCAGGCTCATAGGGAACAGGCCGCCAATGCCCAGCCCCAGCAGGCATGGCCAAATCAGGCTCAAATGCTGCGGGCTCAGAATCAGTCCGCTGAAGCCGGCGATGATGAGCGTCAGCAATACCATCAGCACGATGCGGCGATCGCGGTTGCGATTGGCGATGACGGGGGTCAGCAGACCTGACAGCACTTCCATGGCGGTCAGAAATCCGAGCAGCAACCCGGCGTGCTGTTCGCTCCAGCCCTTTTCCACGTAGTACGGCGCCAACCAGGCCAGAACACAGGTGTAGGACGCAGTGCCCAGGCCAAAGAAGATCGCGAGTAACCATGCGCGGGAATTGGCGAAGAATGAAACGTTGCTGGATGTCTTTGAATCCAGTGTCGGCATCCCCGCTCGTTGGGTGCCCCAGAACAGCAATGCCAGCACGGCGAGAACGGCCCAGATCGCCAGACCCATGCGCCAGCTGCCGGTGCCCTGCATCACCAGCGGTGAAAAGGACGCAGCAATGGCGGCACCACCCATGATCGACGTGACGTAGAGCCCCATGCTCAGGGCAACGTGGTCGCTGAATCGGGATTTGATCAACGCTGGCATCAGGGCCTGGATCAGGGCGATCCCGATACCTGCCAGCACCGCGCTGAGGATCAACTCCGCTGCTGAATCAAGGAACAACCGCGAAACCGTGGACACGCCGATGATCAGCAACGAGAACACCACCGTGCGCTGATCGCCGAGTTGCTGGCTCACGCGCAGGCCGACAAACATCGCCAGTCCCATGGCCATGACCGGCAACATGGTCAGCAGTGAAGCCAGGCTGAAGCTTAGCGGGATGTCGACGCGAATCACCGGGAGCAAAGGTCCGACAGCGGCCATGGATGGGCGCAGGTTCAGGGCAACCAGGACAATGCTGAACATGAACCAGAGGGCAGGGCGGGAAGTGGCTCGGGTGTTTTCCATGATCGGGCCTTGAACAGTAGGGTTCCGATTAGACGCGTGAGGCATGGAGGCGGCAAATCAGAAAGTCCGGCGTAGTATTTGGAAATTAAATACAAGTCACTGCGACGCAGACCCCCTGTGGGAGCGAGCTTGCTCGCGATGAGGCTATGAATTTCACTGGGTCTGTTGACCGACACTCCGCTATCGCGAGCAAGCTCGCTCCCACAGGGGGGGCACCACTGAACGGCCAAATGTTTAGCCAGGCGACATCCAAAGTTCTTCAAATCCCGATTTAACGACTCAACCCATCGTGTGACGCTGCGGGTCATCTGTTTTCTGCGGTTCTCTCTATGGACGGTTGGCCAGTCGCAATCCACTTCAAGGCATCCACTGACGCTCGAGCGTCGAGCCTTGGTCGTCGATTCACCCCCGCCACCGCGCCAAACCTCTCTGCACTTCCTTCTGAACTGGCCTTCTGGGCGCTGTGGCATTGCCGCCATGCGCGCCCGCCGGATTCGTGCTCTTTGCGCTGATAGTCCCTACCTGTTCCGGTTGATGCCGGGATTAAAGTGCGGGTGCTTTTGCGTACCCGCCTGACACGGAAAAAGAGAGTTCCCATGAGTTGTGCCACGACCTCGTTTGCCACCAGGCAAGAAGCCCTGACCTTTCTGGAGCAGAACCCGGATATTGAAATGTTCGAGCTGTTCATCCTCGACAACAACGGTGTGCCGCGCGGCAAGCTGCTGCATCGTGACGAGTTGCTGGCGGTTTATGAAAGCGGGCGACCATTGCCGAGCACCATCCTCGGGCTGACCATCAACGGCGATGATGTGGAAAACTCCGGGCTGGTCTGGGATGTCGGCGATATCGACTGCCGGGCCTACCCGATCAGCGGCAGCCTCACGCGCATGCCGTGGCGTCTGATACCGACCGCGGCCGTGCAGGTCAGCATGCACCCGACAGAGGGAATGCCCGCCACCATTGCCGATCCCCGCCATTTGCTGGCGAAAGTCATCGAAGGTTTACAGGCTGACGGCTATTACCCGGTCATGGCGGCGGAACTGGAGTTCTACCTGCTGGATCAGCAACGCGACAGCAATGGCCGGCCTCAACCGGCACGGGATGTCGATGGCGGGCGTCCGCGCGCAACGCAGGTCTATGGTTTGCGCGAGCTTGAACAGATCGAGCCGTTCCTGGCCGATCTCTACAGCACCTGCAAGCTCCAGGGGATTCCGGCGCGCACGGCCATTTCCGAATACGCGCCGGGGCAAGTGGAAATCACCCTCGAACACCGCACCGACGCATTACAGGCGATGGACGAAGCGGTGCGCTACAAGCGCTTGGTCAAGGGTGTGGCACACAAGCACGGCATGACAGCCTGCTTCATGGCCAAACCTTTCGATGACCTGGCCGGCACCGGAATGCACATGCACGTCAGCCTGGCGGACAAGGACGGCAACAACCTCTTCGCCAGCGAAGCCCCGGATGGGACGCCACTGCTCAAACAGTCCGTCGCAGGCATGCTTGGCACCCTGCTCGATTCGCTGTTGCTGTTCTGCCCTAACGCCAACTCCTACCGTCGATTCCAGGCCAACAGTTATGCGCCACTGGCGGCCACCTGGGGCGTGGACAACCGCACCGTGAGTTTGCGCGTACCGGGTGGGCCGGCGTATTCCCGGCACATCGAGCATCGGATTTGTGGCGCAGATGCCAACCCCTATCTGGCGGCTGCGGCGATTCTGGCCGGTATTCATCGCGGTATACGCGAACGACTCGACCCTGGTGCGCCTGTGGAAGGCAATGGCTACGCCCAGGCCACGAAATTGCTGCCGACAGACTGGCTGACCACCTTGCGATCGCTGGAAGGTTCGAGTTGGGCCAGGGAAGCCTTCGGCAGGGAGTTCCTCGGTGTCTACCTGGCGGTGAAGCGCGCCGAATATCGTCAGTTCATGGGTGAGGTCGGAGAGCAGGACTGGCGTTGGTACTTGCACCAGGCTTGAGTCGAAGCCGGCCCCGGGCTGAACCATTCTCAAATAGTCTGGAGGTTTCAGGCTTTCAGGCAGGTTTTATAAGCCAACTAATTGTTGGCTTCTTTTTCACAAAAAATTGATGGTTGGCTACCTAAAATCAGAGCTGTCTCGGTAAATGAAATTTTCACATTTGCCGAAGACACTTTTTCAGGACCCGCCGAATCTCATGCTTAAGATTAAAGCTGTGCGCCCCGAATGGGTGACACTGATTGCCAGCGCATTTTTGTTAGTTGGCTTCAATTTTGTACTCTGGCAGCACCTGTTCGAAATCACCGCGTCCGATGGCAAAGGCATCGTCATGCGCGTGGCCTTCGGGGCGATGATCTTCGCGGCGTTCAACATTGTGCTGACCCTGCTGGCATTCCGGCCGGTGCTCAAGCCGCTCCTGACCCTGCTGTTCATGATCAGCGCGGGCGTGGCGTATTTCATGAGCCAGTATGGTGTTCTGATCGACACCGGCATGTTGCGTAACTTCGCTGAGACCAATGCTACGGAAGTGCGCGACTTACTGTCGCCCAAGTTGTTTGTTTATATCGTGCTGCTCGGCGTTTTACCGTCTTGGCTGTTGTGGAAGACACCGATTGATTATCGCCGTTGGCACCGTGAACTACTCAGTAAAGTTCTGGTGACTTTTGCCTCGGCAGCGGTCATCGGTGGTGTTGCACTGGTTAACTATCAAGGCCTGTCTTCGCTGTTTCGCAATCACCACGAGTTGCGCCTGATGGTGGTGCCAAGCAACTACATTGGTGCCTCGGTTGGTTTCTTGCGCGAGAAAGTAGCAACGGCACAGCAACCCTTTGTCAAAATCGGTGAAGATGCCGTGCGCAATCCGGCCTGGCAAACTCACGGGCGCAAATCCCTGACGGTTCTTGTCGTGGGTGAAAGTGCCCGGGCGGAGAACTTCGGCATCCTTGGCTATAGCCGCGACACCACTCCGAAACTGAGTAAGGAAGATGGTCTGATCGCTTTCACCGATGTGCACTCCTGCGGCACTGAGACAGCCGTATCGGTGCCTTGCATGTTCTCCAATATGGGACGCAAGGACTACAACGCCAGCAAGGCAAAGAACGAAGAAGGCCTGCTGGATGTGCTCAAGCATGCGGGTATCGACGTGATCTGGCGTGACAACCAGTCAGGCTGCAAAGGTACGTGCGATCGCGTCACTATTCAGGACGTCAGCAATCTGAAAGATCCGGCGCTGTGCGCCAACAGTGAATGCCGCGACGAAATCCTGCTGCAAGGACTGCAACATTTCATCGATACCCTGGACAAGGACACGGTGTTGGTACTGCACCAGATGGGCAGCCACGGTCCGGAGTACTTCAAGCGTTATCCGAAAGAGTTCGAACGCTTCACCCCGGTTTGCGAGAGTAACGCCCTGAACAATTGCAGCCGCGAAAGTATCGTCAACGGCTACGACAACACCTTGGTATATACCGACCATGTGCTGTCAACCTTGATCGATCTGCTGCGCAGCAACCAGGGCAAAGTGGATACCGCGATGCTGTATCTGTCGGACCACGGCGAGTCCCTGGGTGAATACAACTTGTTCCTCCACGGCACGCCTTACATGCTGGCACCGGAGCAGCAAAAGCATGTAGCCATGTTTGCCTGGTTCTCCGACAGCTATAAGAAGTCGTTTGCAGTAGATACCCACTGCCTGCAACTGAGTCGTGAAAAGCCCCTGAGCCAGGACAACCTGTTCCATTCGATGCTTGGGCTGCTGGAGGTCAACAGCAAGGTCTACAACCAGGATCTGGACATGTTTGCCGGATGTCGTGGTCCAGTGGTCGACGGCGCGTTGGCCAAAGATTGAGTGCTCCGATTTTGTTTCACACGGCGGCCGCCGACTTGCGGCCTGTAGAACTTTTATCAAGAGCCATTGCACATGTCCGCTCAGCCTCCATCCGCCATCGAGCTTGAGATCGCCCGGCGCTACGACCAGGAGCACGCGCGCGTCTGCCTTCAGCCGCAAGCGCCGGGTCTGGCCGGGCGTCTGGCGCTCTGGCGTGAGGAGCGTTTGGTGCGCAAGGCACTCAAGGTCGCCGGCGAGCCGGGCCTGATCCTTGATGTGGCTTGTGGTGTGGGGCGTTTTTGGCCGGTACTGGCCGAGCACGCAAATCGGGTGATCCTCGCGACGGATCCGTCTCAAGACATCCTCGATCATGCCCGTACACATCACCCGCAGAGCCTGTTGAAACGGGTCAAGACCTTTCAAAGCTCCGCGTTCTCGATTGGCTTGTCGGAGAACGCGGTTGACTGCATTTTTTGCATGCAGCTGTTTCAGCACCTCCATAACCCGGAACATCGTCTGGCGATGCTGAGCGAGTTTTACCGGGTCAGTCGCGATACGGTGATTGTCGCGGTGCGCCTCGACGGTCTTTTCAAGGGCGCGCATTCAGGCGTCGAGGGCGTTCCGGCCCGGCCGTTACCGAGCAAGACCGAGGTGGAGAGCGAGTTCAGGCAGGCGGGTTTCCGTTTGCTCAGCCATCAGGACTTTTTGCCGGGTTGCGCGCGGATGCGCATCTACGTGCTGGGTAAGACCAGCTAGCCCGACGTTGTCGGACTATTCTGTATGTCACGCAGTAATTTTCGCTAACGCTCTTGTTCAGTGGATGCGCGGAAATCGCCGGGGGCGATATATACTGCGCGCCATTCTTCAAGGGAGAGCCGTGTGGCCATCGATATTCACTGGATTCGCGACAACGATAGCCTCGGACGCTTGTGTGCCGAGTGGCAGCAATTGCCATTCGTTGCCCTCGACACCGAATTCATGCGGGTCGATACCTTCTACCCCATCGCCGGCCTGCTACAGATCGGTGATGGCGTTCGCGCCTATCTGATCGACCCGCTGACCATCGACAACTGGCAACCATTGGCCGCGTTGCTGGAAAACCCGGCGGTGGTCAAAGTTGTCCACGCGTGCAGCGAAGACCTCGAAGTCCTGCTACGCCTGACCGGCAGCCTGCCGTCGCCACTGTTCGATACGCAATTGGCTGCCGCTTACCTGAACCTCGGTTTTTCCATGGGCTATTCGCGGCTGGTGCAGGAAGTACTCGGGATTGACCTGCCCAAGGGTGAAACCCGTTCCGACTGGTTGCAACGTCCGCTTTCCGAAACCCAGATCAGCTATGCCGCCGAAGATGCCGTGCACCTGGCTGAAGTGTTCGTAAAGCTGCGTCCAAAGCTGTCTGACGAGAAGTACGCCTGGGTCCTGGAAGACGGCGCCGAACTGGTGGCCAACCTGCGCCGCGAGATCGATCCGTACGAGGTCTATCGCGATGCCAAGCTGGCCTGGAAGCTGTCTCGCGCCCAACTCGCCGTTTTGCGTGAGCTCTGCGCCTGGCGCGAACAGGAAGCCCGGGCCCGTGACCTGCCGCGCAACCGGATCATCCGCGAACATTCGCTGTGGCCGCTGGCGCGTACGCAACCGGACAACCTCGGTGCCCTGGCGAAAATCGAAGACATGCACCCGCGTACCGTGCGTCAGGATGGCGAGTTTCTGCTTGATCTGATCAAGCGCTCTGGCAGTGTGTCGCCTGATCAATGGCCGCCCGCCGTGCCGGAGCCGCTACCGGTGGATGCCGCCGTATTGCTCAAGCAACTGCGGGCCATCGGTCAGACCGAGGCCGAACGCCTGAACATTGCGCCGGAACTGATGCTGCGCAAGAAAACCCTGGAAGCGCTGCTCAAGAGCGGCTTCCCCAATGGTCCCTACCAATTGCCTGATTCATTGCGTGGCTGGCGCCGCGAATTGATGGGCCAGGCGCTGCTCGACAGCCTGGCCACCGCCGGAGAACAGCCTTGAAACGTATTTGTTCCATCTACCGCAGCTCGAAGAAAAACGAAATGTACCTGTATGTGCTCAAGAGCGATGCTCTGGAGCGCGTGCCGGAGCCCCTGATGGCAGCCTTCGGCAAGGCCATCCACGCGTTCGACCTGGTGCTGAGCCCTGAGCGCAAACTGTCGCGCGAGGACATCACGGTCGTACTGGAAAACCTCGAAAAACAGGGTTATCACCTGCAAATGCCGCCTGCCGAAGACGAGTACATCGAGCACTTGCCGGAAGAATTGTTGCGTCGCAACGATCCGGTGTGAGCGACAGACAGGCTCTGTTCAGAGTGGTTATGAAACACTGATTGATTTTAGCGATGGCAGCATCGACGGAGCACCGCTCTGTCGGTGGCCGTCTGCACCGTTTTTGAAAGGTTTGAAGCATGCGCGTTCTGATTGCTGAACACGACCACCCCGTGTACGCCCAACTGTTGCGCGAGGCGGCACCGGATCTGGAGGTGCTGACCAGCGGTGATTCCGCCGAACTGGCCAGCCAGGCCGCCGATTGTCCGGTGTGGCTCGGCCAGCCTGATTTGCTGGCGACCCTGTTACGCCAGGGGCATCAACCGCAATGGCTGCAATCGACCTGGGCCGGCATTACGCCGCTGCTGGCCGACGGCTTGCCGCGGCACTATCGGCTGACGCGTGCCGTCGGCATCTTCGGACAGGTCATGGCTGAGTACGTGCTCACGTATATGCTCGGTCACGAACGTGAAGTGCTGGCGCGACTGGTCAGCCAGGTCGAGCGCAAGTGGGACAGTCGCCATGGCCAGAGCCTGGCGGGGCGCAAGGTGTTGATCGTCGGTACAGGCGATATCGGTCAAAGTGTCGCGCAGTTCCTCGTACCGTTCGGCGTCGAGTTGTATGGCATTGCCAGCAACGCGCGGGAGCAGGCGCCGTTTATCGAAGTCGGTTCACTGGCGGATTTGCCGCGGCTGGTCGGTGAAGTCGATTACGTGGTCAATCTGCTGCCGAACACGCCGGACACCCACGATATCTACGACGCGGCGCTGTTCAAGCAATTCAAGCCGACCGGGTTGTTCATCAACGCCGGGCGCGGTGTGGCAGTGGTCGATGCGGATCTGGTAGACGCCTTGAAGGAAGGGCATCTGGCGGGCGCAGTGATCGACGTGTGCCGTCAGGAGCCATTGCCCCAGCGTCATCCATTCTGGACGGCCTGGGGCCTGCTGCTGACCGGCCACAGCTCGGCACCGACTTCGCCGTCGATGATGGTGAAGCTGTTTGTCGAGAACCTGCGGGCGTATCAGGCGGGAGAGGCGTTGCGCGGAGAAGTGGATTTCGATCGCGGGTATTGATTCACCGCTGATTCTGTCTGGAGCAAAAACTGTGGGAGCGAGCTTGCTCGCGATGAGGCCATTAGTTTCAACATCAATGTTGACTGACTGGCCGCTATCGCGAGCAAGCTCGCTCCCACAGGGATTTTCAGTATGGCTTAGAGGGTGAAGTCGCCTTCAGCCGCCAACTCGCTCAACGGACGACGCGGGCTTGGTTCTTCACGGGCTTGCAGGTAATCCGCCAGGCTCGCCTTGTCTCCCAGCTTGCCCACCGCTACCGCGGCGTGCAGGGCGTAGCCTTCAGGAATGTTCAGCTCCTTGCGGGTCAGTTCCTGGTCGAAGCCGGCCATGCCGTGGGTGTGCCAGCCGCTCAGGCTCGCTTGCAAGGCCAGGTGGCCCCAGGCGGAGCCGGTGTCGAAGGTGTGCCACAGGGCCGGGGTTTCTTCGGTGGCGCCAGGCACGGCGAAGGTGGTTTTGGAAATCACGATCACCAGGGCCGAAGCGTGTTGCGCCCAACTGCGGTTGAATTCGTTCAGCAGGCCCAGGTAACGCTCCCAATTCGGCGTATCGCGACGTGCGTAGAGAAAGCGCCAAGGCTGCGAGTTGTAGGCCGAGGGTGCCCAGCGTGCGGCTTCGAAGAAGCTCAGCAGGGTTTCCTCTGGAATCGTTTCGCCAGTGAAGGCGCGGGGCGACCAGCGATCGGTGAATTGAGGGTGAATGGCGTAATCGGCAACGCGTGGGTTGGCACTCATCAAGAGATTCCTTGCTACGTTTGAAAGTGAGGGTCGTCCGAAACCTGTGGGCGCAGTTGAGCCGGGCCGTGAGGCTTCTCTAGAGCCGTGGCAGTTCACCGTAGTGCAACGCGGTTGAGCGTTAATGGCACGCGGGTAGGGCTCCTTGCGATTGGCAAAGCTACTTGGCAGCGCAAAAACTGACAAGCCCGTTCTACCGACAGTCGCCAATGCTTGGCCCGCAGGGCTTCGGGCACTAGACTGGCGGCCTTTTCATCACCTGATGTCGATGCTCGAACCATGGCCGCCAAAGTAGAACCGTTCTGGATACGCAAAACCCTCGATCAACTCGATCAGGAGGAATGGGAGTCGCTGTGCGACGGCTGTGGATTGTGCTGCCTGCAAAAGCTTGAGGACGAAGACGACAACAGCGTCTATTACACGCGCATCGCCTGCAAATTGCTGGACCTGAAAACCTGCCAGTGCACGGACTATCCTAACCGTCGTGACACAGTGCCGGACTGCATCCAGCTTACGCCGGGCAAGGCCGACGAATTCAAATGGCTCCCGCCGACCTGCGGCTATCGCCTGGTCAGCGAAGGCAAGGATCTGCCGTTGTGGCATCACCTGGTGTGCGGCGATCGCGATGCCGTGCATCACGAGAGGATCTCACAGTCCGGGCGCATGCTCGCCGAAGGCAGCGTGCCGGAAGAGGATTGGGAAGATCACCTGATTTTCCGCGCAGGCTGATTGCCAACGGTTAAACGTTTCACGAAGGAGTGTGTATGGCTGTGGGATGGCGGCAGGCGTGGGTCGTTGGATTACTGGCCGTGAACTCGCCCGTGTGGGCCGCGAACAAGGTCGATCTGGACTATCACGTGCGCCTGTTGCCGCAGAGCGATCAGGCTGAAGTGCGCCTGACGCTGGCTCAGGGTTCAGCGGTACGCAGCCTGGATTTCGACCTCGGCGACGGCAGCCACTACAGCGATTTCAAGGCCGACGGCCAATGGCAACTGACCCCCGGCAACGCGGTGCGCGGTGTCTGGCGTCCGGCTGCTGACAAGGCCAGCCTGACCTACCGCGTGAATATCAGCCATGGGCGCAAGAACGGCAGTTTCGACACGCGCATGACGCCAAACTGGGCGTTGATGCGCGGTGACGATCTGGTGCCCGCCGCCAAGCTCGATCAACAGGACGGCATCGAACTGGTTTCTCGTCTTGTATTCGAGCTGCCCGGTGGCTGGAAAAGCGTTGAAACCGCCTGGCCACGGATTGGCCAGAACAAATTCCGTATCGATAACCCTTCCCGACTGTTCGACCGGCCCACAGGCTGGATGCTCGCCGGCCAGCTCGGCAGCCGCCGCACTCGTCTGGGCGAGACCGAAGTCACCGTCGCCTCGCCACTAGGGCAGGGTATGCGCCGGATGGATGTGCTGACGCTGCTGACCTTCGTCTGGCCGCAAGTGCAGGCGCTGTATCCGCGACACCCTGGCAAACTGCTGATCGTCGGGGCCAATGATCCAATGTGGCGCGGCAGTCGGTCGGCGCACGAGTCGATCTACCTCAACAGTCACCTGCCGTTGGTCAGCGAAAGCGGCTCTAGTGCCCTGGTCCGTGAGTTGGCCCAGGTGTTCGGGCGGATCAACGGTACGCAGCGCAGTGACTGGATCGGCGAAGGCTTTGCCGAGTATTACGCCATCGAACTGGTGCGCCGGGCCGGCGGCATGAGCGATGAACGTTACGAGAACCTGCACGGCAAACTGGTCAGGAACAGCCAGAAAGTCACCACGTTGCGCGGTGAGCAGATCGGCCCGGCGCAGGTGGCCAGGGCGGTGGTGTTGCTGCAGGAGCTGGACCGCGAGATTCGCCTGAAAACCCATAACAAGCGTTCGCTGGACGACGTGTTGCGCGGGGCGATGCGGCTGGGGGATATCGACACCCAGGCGTTTGTTCAGCTCAGTGAAAGCGTGATCGGTGGTTCTTCAAAAGTGCTCAGTACCGAGTTGCTTCAGTAACACCGCCATTCGCGAGCAAGCCCGCTCCCACATTGGTTTTGTGTACGGCACAAATCAAATGTGGGAGCGGGCTTGCTCGCGAAGAGGCCGGTGGCTTCAGCGCAAATCCCGATTCAAACCCCGGCTTTCGGCGACTTCAACGAATCATTGCCCGTAACCGTCGCGGTTTTGGTTGCCGCCTCGGCATTGGCCTTCAGCGTTTTCAGTTCTTCCCCCGCCCGCTGGATTTTCGCCCGCACGCTGTTCATGTCCTGACGGCTTTTCTCCAGCAGGCTTTTCGCCGAGCTGTGGCCGGTAATACCGCGCGCCAGGGCCACGCCGCCGATGGCCACCTGGATCAGGCCAAAGATCCCGCCCCGACGCAGGCCCTTGCCCACCATCACCACGCCGCCGGCCACGGAGCCGATGCGTTCCCAACCCTGCACGTTCTGCTCGGAAGGGCTCTGGAACGGGGTGGAATCGATACGCTTGACGCGTTTGAGTTCGCTCATGGTCTGTCTCCTGGCTTCAGTGATCGATAGCCAAGCTGACCGCCGGGGCGGGCAGCTCGTTCAATCGGATGTGCGGCGATTCAGCGAAATTTTGGCCCGGAGCGGGTATTGAGCCCCTTGGACATGCGGTCGTAGAGCACGACGTTGACCGTGGCGGCCAGGTTCATGCAACCGGTGGTCGGAATGTAGACCACGTCTTCGCACCAGTCGCGAATCTCCTTATCCAGGGATCCGTCTTCCGGGCCGAAGATGTAGAGCGCGCGATCCGGGTGGGTGTATTCCGGCAGCGGTCGGGCACCTTCAACCAGTTCCACGGCGACGGGCACACAATTGAGCGGCAGGATTTTCTTCAGGTCGTCGATGCCGATCAGCGGGATGTCGTAGTGCACGCGCTTGGTATCGGTGACGAAATCGGCGGCGCGCTCATAGCGCTTGCCGGTGTAGAACACCGACGCCACGCCATAACAGCCAGCGGCGCGCATCACCGAACCGACGTTCTCCGGTGATTTGGGGTTATACAAACCAATGCAGCTGTACCGTTTGTCTGCCACGAGCGGGGTGCCTTTCGGGAAAAAAGCGCGATTATACGGGGATTGGGGCAGGGGTGTTTGGTTTGAGATTGGTGGTGTTTGAACGATTGCTATCGCGAGCAGGCTCGCTCCCACAGTTGACCGGGGTGGACGCGGATCAATGTAGGAGCGAGCCTGCTCGCGATGGGGCCAGTTCAGGCGCTGAAAATCTTCAGTCTTCCTTCTTCATCAACCCCGCCAACGCCGCAAACGGATTGTGCGTGGCCTTGGCGATTTTCGGCGTGCTCAGCGAGCCTTCGTCGAAATACTGCTGGTCGGTATAACGCGAGTGTTCGTTATCGTGGCAGTACAGGCACAACAGCTCCCAGTTCGAGCCGTCCTGTGGGTTGTTGTCGTGGTTGTGGTCGCGGTGGTGCACGGTCAGTTCGCTCAGGCGTTTGCCGGAGAATTCACGGGCGCAGCGGCCACAGACGTGCGGATACATCTTCAGGGCCTTGTCGCGGTAGCCCATTTCCTTGTCGCGCTGGTTGTCGGCGAGGATGCGATCCAGCTTCGAAGTGTTGGTCGGGGTGGACGAACTCATGGGTTCACCTTTGTAGAATGACTAATGACGGTATCAAGCAAAGTTTAGCTCAGCCCTTGAGCTTCTCGGCAATCCAGATGGTGTGGCGGGTGCCCTTGTTGCCATGGGCGAAGACCTGCACTTCCTCGGCCTTGAAGCCGGCTTTCTTCAGTTTGTCGGAAAATTGCCGGTCAGCGCTGGCCGACCAGACGGCCAGTATACCTTTGGGGCGCATGGCCCTGGCGCAGGCGTTCAGTCCGGCGGCGGAGTACAGCCAGCTGTTGGCTTTCTGGGTCAGGCCTTCGGGACCGTTGTCGACGTCGAGCATGATGGCATCGAAGCCCTGGGGTTCGGCCTGCAGGACTTTGGCCACGTCTTCCATGCGAATCACGGTCCGCGGGTCGAGCAGCGGATTGCCAGCCTTCTCGCCCAGCGGTCCACGGTTCCACTCAACGACACCGGGGACCAGTTCGGCGACCACCACTTCGGCGGTCTTGCCCAGGTGCTTGAGTGCCGAAGCGAGGGTGAACCCCATGCCCAGGCCGCCGATGAGTACCCGCGAATTCGGCCGACCGGCGACTTTGCGACACGGAATTTCGGCCAGGGCATCTTCGGAGCCGTGCATGCGCGTGTTCATCAATTGTCCGCCATCGCCACCCTGGATCTTGATGACGAAATCCTCGCCGTATTCGAACAGGCACAGGGCACCGCCGTTTTCAGGAATGGGGGTGGTGTCCAGCAGAACGAAACGTTTCATGGGGCTCACTTGAGGAAAATTGGCAGAACACGGGAGGGCAAACAGACGCAGTTGGGAGTAGCCTGTTTATGACGACAAGGCCAACGGAGCCATTGATGAAGCGCACCATTCTAACGGTCATTGCCCTGGCCGCGCTCTCGATAACTGCAGTGCAGGCCCAACAGCTGCAATCGATTCCCGTCAGCCCCGCACCGATGCCCGGTTCGCCCGGCACCGCGACGCCCACGCCGTACCCGCAAATCAGCCCGGTGCCTTTGCCTAAAGTCGGCCCCGGCAGTAGCGGTCCGCCGTTGGTGCCGATTGAAAGGCCGAGCCCGCCGATCAAGGACCAGCCCGTGCCGGGGCTGGAGTTCAATCCGCCGAAACCCAAGTCACCGGGCGGCTAGACCTGCTGCGAAAGCAGTTGGCCGTCGGCCATGCGCAGGCGTTTGGAGAGGGAAACGGCGAGGGCGCGGATGATCTTGGCGGCGATTTTCGGTGCGTCGTTGAGCATCTTTTCCAGCGAGTCCTTGCCCAGGTTGAGCAACTGGCAGTTGCTTGCGGCCACGCAACTGGCCGAGCGCCGTTCACCATCGAGCACGGCCATTTCGCCGAACGAGCGGCCACTGCGCAAGGTGGCGATGGTGACTCGTTGCCCGTCAGCGGTGGTTTTCTGCACGGCCACCTGACCGGCATGGATGATGCACATGAAACTGCCAGCATCGCCCTCCTGGAAGATCTCCTCGCCCTGGGCAATAGTGCTGATACTGAAGTAGCCCGAAGCCGCGGCGAAGTCTGCCGGCAGCAGTTGATTGAATAGGCCGCAATCCATCAGCCAGTCGCGAATTTCGTTGTTCAGAAAGGTTGATTCAGACATGTCGTCACGGTCTTTTTTGTGAATGTTGCTGACTCGAATTTGAATTCACCGCAAATCCCCTGTGGGAGCGAGCTTGTTCGCGATTGCGGCTTCACAGGCAACGCTAATGTTGATTGTGCTGACGCCATCGCGAGCAAGCTCGCTCCCGCAAGGGGTACAGGTTGTATCGCCTGTCGGTGTGCGCAATTAAGACTGGCACACCGCGCCAGGTTCCTCAGGCAATACCCAAAACCTTGAACAAAAATGCATATTCGAGAGCTACGTCACGCAATCCCTGATATCGACCGCTCATCCCGCCATGCCCGGCTCCCAGTTCAGTCTTGAGTAGCAGGGGGTTGCTGTCGGTCTTGGTCGCGCGCAATTTCGCCACCCACTTGGCTGCTTCCCAATACTGCACGCGGCTGTCGTTGTAACCGGCGATCACCAGGGTCGCCGGATAAGCTTGCGCGGTGACGTTTTCGTAGGGGGCGTAGGCCTTGATCCGATCATAGACATCCGGCTCCTCAGGGTTGCCCCACTCGTCGTATTCCGTCACGGTCAACGGCAGGTCAGGGTCGAGCATGGTGTTGAGTACGTCGACGAACGGCACTTCGGCGATGGCGGCGCCAAACAGTTCCGGCCGTTGATTGAGCACCGCGCCGATCAGCAAGCCACCGGCACTGCCACCGCTGATCGCCAGTTGCGAAGGGCTGGTATAACCCTGGGTAATCAAGTGTTCGGCGCAGGCGATGAAGTCGCTGAAGGTGTTGTGCTTGTGCTCCTGCTTGCCGGCGCGATACCAGGCTTCCCCCAGTTCGCCGCCGCCACGCACGTGGGCAATGGCAAACGCCATGCCGCGGTCCAGCAAGCTCAGGCGCGCATGGGAAAACCACGGGTCGAGGCTTTCGCCATAGGCGCCATAGCCGTAGAGGTACAACGGCACGGGTTTGCCGAGGTCATCGCGTTTGATCACCAGGCTGACAGGCACTTGCGTACCGTCCGGTGCGGTCGCCCACAGGCGCTGGCTGACGTAGGCATCGGCGTCGAACGGACCGAGCACCGGGGTTTGCTTGAGCACTTTCTGCTCGCCGGTCGCCAGTTCAAGCTGACGGATTTGCGCAGGACGGTTCAATGCCTCGTAACGCAGGCGGATCTTCGCGCTATCGAATTCCAGGCTGTTTTGCACGTGCAGGCTGTAGGCTGCATCCGGCAGTTGCACACGATAGGGCGCCAGGCCTTGCGGGTGAACTTCAATGACCGGCAAGCCGCCGACCCGCAGGCTGAGGGTCATGGCCCCGGTGTTCAGGCTGATGCCGTCGATCATCACCGTGTCGCTGTGGGGGATCAGGTTCTGCCAGTCGGCTTCGGTCGGCACGGCGCCGGTATCGACGGCTGTGTACAAGGCGAAATTGATGCCGTCACGGTTGCTGCGAATGAACCATGTCGGTTGACCGTCGAGTACGCCGTGGTCGACGTCGTACTCATGATCCTCAACCCGTGGCGCCAGGCAGGTGAACGCCTGCTGGGGCTGGGAAGCATCGAGGACCCAGACTTCGCTGGTGGTCTTGCTGCCCACGGACAGCAGCAGTTGCTGTTCGGAACTTGAACGATAGCAATGCATGAAGAAGCGACCGTCCGGCTCATGGAACACTTCTTCGGCTGCCGTGCCGTCCAGGCGATAGCGGTACAGCTTGTGCGGACGATGGGTATCGTCCAGTTCGCCAAAGAACAGCGTCAGGCTGTCGTTGGCCCAGGTCATGCTGCCGTCACAGTCCTGGAATTCCAGCTCGCTGACGCGGCCGTCGGACAACTCCTTCACGAACAGCGTGTAAATCTCGTCGCCGCTGGAGTCGATGCTGTAGGCCAGGCGCTGGTGATCCGGGCTGATGCTGAATGCTCCGAGCGAAAAGAAACCGCCGTTGGCCAGTTCGTTCGGGTCCAGCAGCAGTTGTTCGCGGCTTTCGTCGAGGGTCAGGCTGTCATCGGCCGGACGCGGGCAGCGGTAGTGCCGGGCGTATTCGTCACCCGCCAGGGTGCGGGTGTAATACAGATACGGTCCCCACGGCGAGGGCAGGGACAAATCGGTCTCGAGAATCCGCCCCTTGATCTCTTCGAACAGGGTTTCGCGCAATCCGGCCTGGTCGGCTGTTTGCGCTTGCTGATAGTTGTTTTCGGCTTTCAGGTAGTCGAGCACTGCATCGGTGTCGCGCTCTTGCAGCCAGGCATACGGGTCGGAGCCTTCAGCCTTGTGGGCAATCGGAGCGTCGCAAGTGTTGGCGGATAGGGGCATGAAGGGTTCTCGAGCAGTGTACGGAATAGGGGCCTGGCAACCTGTGGGAGCGGGCTTGCTCGCGAAGGCGTTGGGTCAGTCAATATCATTGTTGAATGATAAGCCGCATTCGCGAGCAAGCCCGCTCCCACATGGATAGCGCTCAACAGTCAGGCATTGATGCAGCCTGATGGGCGAAAAGCCGTTATCATAAGCGCCTCTTTGCCTGCCTTGCCATGGACACCATGACCGAGAACGACTATCTGATCGCTTGGGGCCTCTACGCCTTCGCCGCTTTGGGCTGCCTGTTGGTGTGGATGCGCTTGACCCGCTGGATGTGGCGTTGGCTACGTGAGCCACTGCGGCTGGCGATGGCCGTGCTGCTGTTCAGCCCGACCATCATCGACCCGGTCAAGGATAAAGTCGCACCGGCCGTCGCCATTACCGCGCTCGACCTGCTGTTCAAGGTCGGCAACAACGCCTGGCGGGCGATTTCCGATCTGCTCATGTACAGCATGATCGCGTTCGGCCTCTATCTGGTGCTGGTGGCGATACGTTTCCCCATCGAGCGCGCCTCCAACGCCCGCAAGGAGCGTGAGGCCGTCGCCAAAGCCGCCGTCCGCGCCGAGGAGCCTGAGGATGATCAACCGTTCGGCGGTGCCGGCGATGATCGTTATGGCCGTCCCCCCGTGCCGAGCAATCCTCAGCGGATGCGAGTCGAACCCCGTCTGTAACCTTGCCCCTGCGATTGAGCGAGAGTCCGAGCATGTGTGAGTTATTGGGCATGAGCGCCAATGTCCCGACCGATATCGTGTTCAGCTTCACCGGGCTGATGCAGCGCGGCGGACGCACCGGCCCACACCGCGATGGCTGGGGCATTGCCTTCTACGAAGGCCGTGGATTGCGGCTGTTCCAGGATCCGGCGGCAAGCTGCGAGTCGGAAGTCGCGAACCTGGTGCAGCGCTATCCGATCAAGAGCGAAGTGGTGATCGGGCACATCCGCCAGGCCAACGTTGGCAAGGTCTGCCTGTCCAACACGCATCCGTTCGTCCGAGAGCTGTGGGGGCGTAACTGGTGTTTCGCCCACAACGGGCAGTTGGCGGATTTTCAGCCAGCGGCCAGTTTCTATCGCCCTGTGGGTGATACCGACAGCGAGGCGGCGTTCTGCGATTTGCTCAACCGTGTGCGTGCGGCGTTCCCCGAGCCGGTCGAGATCGAAGCGTTGCTGCCGGATCTGGTGGCCGCTTGTGCTGAGTACCGCAGCAAAGGTGTATTCAACTGCCTGCTCAGCGATGGCGACTGGCTGTTCTGCTATTGCTCGACCAAACTGGCGCAAATCACCCGTCGCGCACCATTTGGCCCGGCGCGCTTGAAAGATGTCGACGTGATCGTCGACTTTCAGGCCGAAACCACACCCAACGATGTGGTCACCGTCATCGCCACCGAACCCCTGACCGAAAACGAAACCTGGACCCGCTACGAACCGGGTCAATGGAGCCTGTGGCGACGCGGCGAATGCGTCAGTCAGGGCAAGACCGAATAAGGATCCGCTTTCCATGTTGCTCAGTTATCTACGGCTGGTGTTGTTTGCGGCGGGCCTGTTGATCGGTGTCCAGGTGCCGGGCTTCATCAACGATTACGCCAAGCGTGTCGAAGCCCATCTGATCGAGGCGCAAGCCGGGTTGAGCGGCTTTCAGAACACCGCCAATCAGTTCTTCAAGGGTGACGTGCAGGCCCTGGTGGCCCATTACCGCGCCAGCGAGGACCCGATCTTCCGCAGCGACGCCGACAGCCTGAGCAACCTGCTGACCCGTCAACTGGCGCTGGACAAGCAATTCCAGGCGATGCAGGGGCCGTGGTACATCCGCTTCCTGCAAGTGGTGCTGGCTGCCGATCCGGACATCCGCAAGGAAACCTGGAATGGCTACAGCTACCAGATCCTGTTGACACCCGAAGCGATGGTCTGGGGCATGAGTGGCGCGTTGCTGCTGTCGTTGGGGATCGAGTGCCTGTTCCGTCTGATCGACTGGGTGGTGCTGGGTGGCAAGCGTCTGCGCCAGAGCCGGCCGATCGAAGAGCGGGATTTACGCGGTTTGTAACACCGTCGAACGTCAAGGAGCCGGCAAGCCGGCTCCTTGCCTGGTTACCAATCAATCGAATAGGTCATGCTCAAGGTACGGCCTTCGGCATTGGGGAATGGCACTCTGGCGTTGGCCTGGGCGAACAGGTTGACGTACGTGCGGTTGGTCAGGTTGTACACCCCGCCTTCCAGGCGACCGACTGGCAGGTACACGGAGCCGAGCAGGTCCACCAGCGTATAGCCTTCGATGTCGCGTCCGTTGTTGTCCTTGGCGGCAGCGTCGTAGCTGGACAGGTGCATGCCTTGCAGGCGCAGGTTGTAGTCTTCTTCGGTGTAGCCGACGAACAGCGTGGTTTTGGCCGGTGAAATACGTGTCGCCGGCAGATCGATCCATTTGCCGTTCTGCCGGGTCTCGCCTTTGGCCCAGGCATAGGTGCCACCCACCGACCAGTGATCGGTCGCGAGGTAGGTCAGGCTGTTTTCGATGCCGCGAACCCGTTCCTTCTGGTTGATCAGACGCAAGACACGGTCATTGGCATCGTAGAACTGGGTCACGTCCGAGGTATTTTCATAGACGGTGACGTCGGCCTGCCACTGGTCCCAGTTACCGCGCCAGCCCAGCTCGTAGCTGTCGACCTTGATGGCCTGGGCGTTGAGGCTCTGGATGTCGAAGGTGCTGTTCACGTCACGCAGGAAGCGCTGGATGTCCGGCAGCGAAAACCCCTGGCTGTAATTGGCGAAGACGTCCTGGTTTTCACTCAGGTGATAGACCGCGCCCAGGTTATAGAGCGTGGCGTCGTATTTGAGGGTGTCACCGGGCAGGATGGCGCGTACGCCGGTCTGGACGATCTGACCGTAAGCGATGCTGTCGGAGACCTCGCTTTCGATCCATTCGCGGCGCACACCGCCACGCAAGGTCCAGTCACCGATGTCCCAGGACATCTGCCCGAACAGCGCCTTGGTGGTGGTTTCGATATCCGGGCCCATCTCGTAAGTGGTGCCAGTCTTGGTGTAGGTCAGCCCTTTGAGGGTGTATTGGTCTCCGCGCTGGCGGGAGCGTTCGTGATCATAGTCGGCGCCCCAGACCAAGTTGCCTGTGGCGCTGCCGATGGCCGGCAACGGCGTGTCGATGGCTGCACGCAGGCCGTAAACATCCTGCACGCTGTTGTTGTCAGAGATCCCGGCCTTGCCCCGTGACAGGTCCGGGAAGAACAGGGCGTCGGCCCGGCGCCAGTAACTTTCCAGCTGCAGGCCCTGGCCGTAGAAGTCGTTGTCGGTGTAGTTGAGGTTGGCCGCCTGATTATGCGTGTAGGGCTGGTCGTCGAGTTTCAGTCCTTTGACCGCCACGGCCTGTTGCAGGTTTTTCGGGTCTTTTGTGTAGCCAGTGTCCTGCTGGTCCTTGTAGTCCTGCAACGACAGGCTGAGTTTCTTATCGGCATCCAGTTCGTAACCGAAACGACCTTGCAAGTCATAGGTTTCGGTGTCCATGTTGCTGCCCTGGGAGGTGTCCTGAGGGATGCGATTGCCGTTGCCGTCGAACTGATCGTTGCGCTGGGTCAGGTCGGCGGACACGTACCAGTCCAGGGCATCCTTGCGCCCGGTCGCACTCTGAAAGGCCTCGTAGGCGAAACCCTTGCTGTTGAGGTTGTTGCCGCTGGTCAGGCCCAGTTTGCTGCTGTAGGCAAGGTCCTGACCCTGGTTGCGCTTGGTGATGATGTTGATGATGCCGCCCGAAGCACCGGCACCATAAATGCTGCTGGCGCCGGAAACCACCTCGATGCGTTCGATGCTGGCCGGTGCGATGCTGTTGAGCTGGCGGAAGTTGTCACGGGTGGCGTTCTGCGACACGCCGTCGATCAACACCAGCATGTTGCGCCCGCGCAGGGTCTGGCCGAAGTTACTCATCCCGCCGCTGGATGGCGCCAGGCCGGGAACCAGTTGCCCCAGAATGTCGGAGACCCGACGCCCGGCGCCACTCTGTTGGCGGATCTGTTGTTCGTCGATCACCTGGACCGAGCCTGGAATCGAGGCAATGGTCGCTTCGCTGCGAGTCGCGGAAACGACGGTGGCTTGCATGGTCAACGTGCCGGGTTGCTGTTCGGTGTCCTCGGCCCAGGTCTGGGCGCTGACGGAGCCGAGCAGCGGAATCAGCAAAGAAAGTTTGGTTCGGGTCATGAGAGGGTCTTTTTTTTAGTCGTGATAAGTGTGGGTAGATAAAACTGCGGGGGCAGGTGTGGAGGTGAATGAACGCACCCAGCGGATCCCGATGGCGGCCAGTGCGTAGGTCAACGCCACCAGCCAAAAACTGTGGGCCAGCCCGACCAGCCCCATGCCGATCCCGCCGAGGACGGCACCGAGCAGGGCGCCAGCCTTGGCCGCGCTGTTGCCCAGGCCGAGGGCAAAACCCTGTTGGCTCGAAGACACGGTGTTGGCGATCAGTGCATAGGCGACGGGGAGCAACGCGCCTTGCCAGATGCCCCAGACCAGACGGCTGACGAGAAAGCCCAGCCATTCGTTGGCCAGTGCCGTGGCCGCTAGCGTCAGGGCGCAGAGCCAGGCAACGCCTTCAATGACGCGCAAGGTGTAAGCCGGCTGCCAGCGGTCGAACAGACGCCCCCACAGCGGTGCGCAAATGGCCAGTGTCGCGGCGCTCGCGGCGTAAGTAGCGCCGATCAGCCAGCCCGGCGCGTGCAGAATGTCGGCGACATACAGCGCGTAGAAGGGTTGCGGCATCATCTTCGCGGCTTGAATCAACACGATCACCAACAGGATTCCACCGAGCCAGCCTTTAGGCAGGGCCACCGGCGCAACCGGTTTCTTCGTCGAGGCTCGCGCCTTGTCGGCCGGCAGGAAAAAGCTCCCCAGTGCGCACAGCAGGCAAATCGCCGTCGCGCCATAACAGAGCAGGGCAAACCCCGAGATGTCCATCAGCCAGCCGCCCAGTACCGGGCCGATCAACGAGCCGACGGCGGTTGCCGATTGCAGACGGGCCAGGGTGTGACCGCGCCGGGAGCTGTCGCAGCAGGCCAGGGCATAGGCTTGCGCGGCGGCGAGAAACCCGGCCAATGCGCCTTGCATCACGCGAATGCCCACCAGCAGCCACGGGTCGAGGGTAATGGCCGCCAGCCCCTGGCACAGCGCAAGAGCCAGCAACGCCCGAACGATCATCGGCTTGTGCCCGGTGCGATCACCCAGCCGCCCCCATGCGGGCGTCAGCAGCATGGCCGCCAGCATCG
The DNA here is from genome assembly GCF_059492225.1 of Pseudomonas sp. Pseusp10. Taxonomy (NCBI): domain Bacteria; kingdom Pseudomonadati; phylum Pseudomonadota; class Gammaproteobacteria; order Pseudomonadales; family Pseudomonadaceae; genus Pseudomonas; species Pseudomonas sp. Pseusp10. The sequence continues at coordinate 2,156,624 of NZ_CP168528.1, forward strand.
GGCCGGCATAGACCAGCGCCGACAGCAGCGCGGTGTAGCCGGCGCCCTCTGGCCCAAGCAGATGCTGGATCTGCAAGGGCCAGAACGGACCGCTCATTTCCATCGCACCCATGGAGACAAACTGGATGACGATCAGCAGTCGCAACGCACGACCATCAGCGAGCATCGGCGTTGGTTCGCAGCGGATTGCTCAAGCGTCCGACGATGTCGGCGTGGCTGTCGTGCAAGCGCATGCGCATGAACGATTTGGCCGGCCAATCCTGTTCCAGCAGCGCCTGACGCTCGCTTTCCCAGCGCGCCGGTTCGACGTGCTCGCGTACGCTTTCGAAGCACTGCTCAACGTGCGTAGCCAAGCGCTCCCAAAGGATATTTTCCGGCACATTCCAGTGGCGGGCGCAGAGCAACGTCAACTCGCCGAGGTGGCACATGAACGTGGTGTGCAGGAGTTTGTCGCGGACAAATCCGGCGTCGTCGTACAGGGTCATTTTCGGGTCGTGCAACTGGATATCCAGACCCTTGGCGTGCAGGGTTTTGCGATCAATGCGAATGTCGCCAAAGTCACGCAGCAACAACCGATTCAACTGCCCGTCAGCGCCCATCACCATGAAGCTGTTTTGCTGGTGCGCTTCGAACGCCACGCCATACATCAGGTAGATGCCCAGCAGGCTCGGGACGGCAATCGACAGGTAATCATCGAAGAACGCCAGCATGGCCTCGCTGTCGTCACGGCCCTGAGCCAGTTGCACCCAGTCACGCAGCAACGGTTGTTCGAATTCGTTGACGGCGAACAGGCTGCCGACCGGCACGGCCAGTTCGCCTTCCTGCAGCAGGGTCAGCGGGTTGTCGCGGTACAGCACAGCGGCATGCCGGGACCGTTCGTCATTGGCCGGTTGTGGCGCGTAATGCACGCCGATGCGCTCCGGCACGATGTTCAGCAGGCGCTGAATCTGCGGTTCATGATCGAGAATCTGCAGTATCAGTTGGCTGATGCGCGGTCCCATTCGGGCCGAGCGCGGCGACACGGTGCGCTGCACGCTGGTCAGTCGCAGGGCCACCGGCAGTTTGACCATCGGCGCAACGCGGCTGGCCTCGGGTACGACCGTGCGGAAGGACATGGTCGGGTGGCCGGTGAAGGCAACGATGTCGGTGATGATCAGCAGGTTGTCGGCGATCTCGCCGGCGAACGAATTGGGCAGTTCTTCATTGGCTTGCCATGGGTGCGACGGCAGCGGGAGGTAGTCCGCTGCCTCCAGGCCCCGTTGCTGCAAATGGCGCTGCAATTGTTCAGCGGCCTGCGGGAAGTGGCCCTGCCACCAGTCCCAGTAATCGGCGGTACCGGACAGTGACTCGACGTGAGTGTACTGACGGTGCAGGGCGCACAGCACAATCGGAAAGCTCGCTTCGAATTCCGGCGAGAAAGCGATGACCTGCGCGGCGCTCAGGCCCAGTTTGGTCTTGTAGTTCGGATGCCAGGGATGGCCGAGCGTGCCCCACTGTTCGAGCAGTGACGTCGGGTTCTGGTGGTCGGGGCTGGCTTTGAGCCAGGCGAGCAGATTGTTGTCGTGTCTGGTGTCGATCTGCTCTCTCAGGCGCTCGGTCCATCCATGGTGGAACGCCAGGCACAGGGTGTCGTTGCTGTAGCTATCGTCCAGCTCGCAGGCCAGGCGTTCCAGGACTTGCGGGGAGGCGGGCGGGTTGAGCTGAGTGCCGAGGTGAGCGAGCAGTTCGCTGGGCAACTGGATCTTGTGGGGCAGGTTGTCGGGGGTGTGCAGGACGATGCTGCCGCGCACATCCCAGCTGTTCATCCTTCCGCCCGACAGGTGATCGAAGCAAAGGTGCGCACCGTCGCCAAGCGGCAGCCAGCAACGGCTGTTGTCGTCGTATTCGCAGGCGTCGGGGTTGATCAGACCTTCGCGAAACAGCGCCTGGATCAGGCGTTGGAAGCAGCGCTGGGCGGCGGGCTCCAGGGCATTGCTCAAATGATCGAGGGTGATGCGGTGGGACTGGAAGGCCTGAGTGCCGAGGGCTTCGCTCCAGTGCGAGAGCAATTGCTGCTGTTTTTGCGTGTAAGCGCGCATCAAGTCCGACTCCTTCTGGACAATGGTTTAGCTGAAAGCGCGCAGAGAATACATTTTCCAAATAATAATGCAAATGATACTGTTTCCTACTTGTGATGTAGAGAACTCCTCTTCAGAGTCTGGCCTGGGGTTTGCTCAAGACCATGTAGTGCTCGCCCACCTTCTGCGCATAGTGCTCCACCACGTTCTGACACAAGGTCACGATCTCTTCGACCCACTCTGCGCCGACCCGCCATGACACCACTACTTGCAGGTTGGGCGGGCGTTGGTCGATTGCCAGCAAGGTCAATTCGCCGCGGGCCAATTCTTCGCTGACCAGCACTGGCGGTAATGCACCAATACCGAAGCCGTCACGCAGCAATCGGGTAATCGCCGACACCGAGTTCACGCAGTTGAGCCGTGGCGCGAGCACGCCATTGGCCTGCATCAGGCTGAGCACGTCCTGATGAGGATGGGAGTTTTTCGAGTAGGTAATGATTCGCTCACGCGCCAGTTCGGCGACGTTCGTGTAATTGCGGTTGTAGATCGAGTTGCTGGCGACGATCCAGCCAATTGGGTGGCTGGCCAGTTCCAGGCTGCGCACGCTTTCCTGCCGCAGCAGGTCGGTTTGCAGGATCACATCGAGGAAGCCTTTTTGCAGCTGATCGCAGAGGTTGAGCGAGGTATCGGCCACCAGCTCGATTTCCACCAGCGGGTAGTGATCGGTCATCTGCGCCACCAACGGGCTGAGCCAGGTATGGATCACCGTGTCCATCACGCCGATGCGCACCCGTCCGGCCTTGCTCGAACGGGTCTCGATCGACTGCTTGAGCGCCTGCATGGTGTCCATCATCTGCTCGGCGTAATCGAGCACTTTCAAGCCTTCGGGCGTCAGGCTCACACCGCGTGAATCACGCAGGAACAGCTTCACTCCGAGCTCGCCTTCAAGCACTGCAATACGGCTGGAAATCGAGGCCTGAGTGGTGAAGAGCTTGTCTGCGGTCAGGCGGAAACTCTTGAGTCGGGCGACCCAGACAAAGGTCTCGAGAAACTTCAGGTTCATGGGATAAAGATTTCTTATGCCTAAGGCGGGGTTTTATTAGTTGGACTCAGCAGGGGTGCGGGTCCAAGAATCGACGCATCCGGTTCCCACGATAGGCGTCGTCGGGGCTCAGAACAATACCAATAAAATCAGCGCGGAGAATTGCCATGAGTGCGCCCGACACCCCCGTCATTGCGAAGGTCACGGCTCGCCCGGGACCTTTCGACTGGTATCGCAACATCAATCAGCAGGAGCGCCGCACCTTCTGGAGCTGCAAGATCGGCTATGGCCTGGATGGCATGGACACCCAGATGCTCAGCTTCGTGGTGCCGACCCTGATTGCCATGTGGGGTATCACCACCGGCCAGGCCGGGCTGATTCACACCAGCACGTTGATCGCTTCGGCCATCGGTGGCTGGGTGGCGGGAATTCTTTCCGATCGCATCGGCCGTGTGCGCACCTTGCAACTGACGGTGCTGTGGTTTGCCTTCTTCACCTTCCTCTGCGGCTTTGCCCAGAGCTACGAGCAACTGCTGATTGCGCGGACCCTGATGGGCTTCGGTTTTGGCGGCGAGTGGACGGCCGGCGCCGTGCTGATCGGTGAAGTCATTCGTGCCCAGGACCGTGGCAAGGCTGTGGGCATGGTGCAATCGGGTTGGGCGTTGGGTTGGGGGCTGACCGCGATTCTGTACGCGCTGCTGTTCTCGGTCATGCCACCGGAAGACGCCTGGCGTGCGTTGTTCATCCTCGGCATCGTGCCGGCAATTTTCGTGATTTTTGTCCGCCGCCTGGTCAAGGACCCGGAAATCTATCGTGAAGCCAAAGCCAAGGAGGCGCCGAGCAATCCTTCGAAGTTCTACGAGATCTTCGCCCCCGGCATGCTCTTCACCACGATTCGCGCTTCGTTGCTGACCACCGGTGCGCTGGGCGGCTACTACGCGATCACGTCCTGGCTACCGACGTTCCTGAAAAACGAACGTGGTTTGAGCGTACTCGGCACCGGCGGATATCTGGCGATGGTGATCATCGGTTCCTACGTCGGTTACGTCATCAGTGCCTATTTGACTGACATCCTCGGACGTAAAAAGAACTTCATCCTGTTCGCCGTGGGCTCATTCACCATTGTGTTGCTGTACACGCAAATGCCGGTCAGCAACGGCGTGATGCTGTGGCTGGGCTTTCCGTTGGGCTTCTTCGCCTCGGGGATTTTCAGTGGCATGGGCGCGTTTCTGACCGAGTTGTTCCCCACGCGCATTCGCGGTTCGGGCCAGGGTTTCTGCTACAACATCGGCCGGGCGCTGGCGGCGTTGTTCCCGCTGCTGATCGGTCTGCTCAGCCAGACCGTACCGCTGAGTGTGGGCATTGGTGCCTTTGCGGCAGTTTCCTACGGTGTGGTGATACTCGCGGCCCTGAGTTTGCCGGAAACCCGTGGCAAGCAACTCGACGCCCAGTAACTGATAACCTGCGGGCATGTCTTACAGATATGTCCCGCAGCTAAAAAGAACAAAGCCTACAGGAGTGTTCAGCGTGAGCCGCCTGCTATTGAACTGCGACATCGGCGAGAGTTTCGGCAGCTGGACCATGGGTCTGGACGCAGAAATCATGCCCTTCATCGATTGCGCCAACGTCGCCTGCGGTTTTCACGCCGGCGACCCGAGCATCATGCGCAAGACCGTCAACCTGGCCCTCAGCCACGGTGTGCAAATTGGCGCGCATCCGGCCTATCAGGATCTGGTGGGCTTCGGCCGCCGCTCCATGGCGTATGCCACCCAGGAACTGCAAGACATCCTGCATTACCAGATCGGCGCCCTCGACGGCATCTGCCGGGCCCAGGGCGGCCGGGTCAGCTACGTCAAACCCCATGGCGCGATGTACAACGACATGATGGCCAACCCGGCGCAGTTGCGCGCCGTTTTGCAAGCGGTGGCGTCCTATGACCGCAGCCTGCCGTTGATGTTGATGGCAACCCGCGACAACAGCGCTGCCCAACAAATGGGCGATGAGTACGGCGTGACGCTGTGGTTCGAGGCCTTTGCCGATCGTGCTTACGACAGCGCCGGCAGGCTGGTATCGCGACAACTGCCGGGAGCGGTGCATCACGACCCGGAAAAAATCATCGAGCAGGCACTGACCATTGCCCGTGGCGATCAGCTCACCGCCAGCGACGGTAGCGCACTGCATTTGCAGGCCAACACCCTCTGCGTGCACGGCGACAACGCCAGTTCGGTCGCTGCCGTGCAACGCATCCGTGAAGCCTTGAACCGGCAGAGTGGGTCATGAAGCTGCGGGTGGAAGTGGTGGCGCTCGATTGCCTGATGGTGCGCCTGTTCGATGAAATTGCCGAAACCAACATGCCGTGGATGCTGGCGGCCAGTGAGAGTCTGCGCACGGCGTTCGCTGAGCATTTGATCGATCTGGTGCCGTCCTACACCACTTTGATGGTGCATTACGACTTGAACGCATTGAGTCCCGCCCAGGCGCGGGAATTGATTGCCCAGGCGCTGATCGATCTGTCGCCCAATGCGCGTACTCGCGGCACCTGTCATGTGCTGCCGGTGTGGTACGACTTGAGTGTCGGTCCAGAGCTGAGCCTGTTGTCGCAGCGCAGCGGATTGGCGGTCGAGGAGGTGATCCGTCGTCACAGCGAGCGTGAATATCAGGTGTTTGCCCTGGGCTTTGCGCCGGGCTTCGCCTTCATGGGGCTGGTGGACGAGGTGCTTGCCGCACCGCGTCTGAACACGCCACGCAAGAAAGTCGCCGCCGGCAGTGTCGGCATCGCCGAGCGGCAGACGGCGGCTTATCCGGTGGTGTCGCCAGGCGGCTGGAACCTGATCGGCCGTACGCCGGCCAAATTGTTCGATCGCAACCGTGACGGTTACAGCCTGATGCAGCCAGGTGACACCGTACGGTTCGAAGCGGTCGGTTATGCCGAGTTCATTAACCTGGGCGGTGACGATACGCCACTGGAGGTCCAGGCATGAGCCGTCTGACGATTGAAGCGAGTACGGCTCTGTGCCTGTTGCAGGATGCCGGTCGATTCGGCGTGCGCCATCTGGGCGTGACCCAGGGCGGAGCGGCCGATTGGCGTTCGATGTCCTGGGCCAACTGGCTGTTGGGCAACGAACTGGATAAGCCGGTTATCGAAATCACTCTCGGCGGGTTCACCGTCGTTGCCGAGGAAGAGTGCGTGCTGGCCTTGGCCGGAGCGGATCTTGGCGCGCAGGTGGACGGTGAGGCGCTGGCGCCGTGGCGCAGTTTCAGGCTGCACAAAGGTCAGCGTTTGCAATTCACCCGGCCGTTGCTCGGCGCCCGGGCCTATCTGGCGGCGCCGGGTGGGTTTGATGCACCGAAAGTATTGGGCAGTAGCGCGACGGTGGTCCGTGAGGAACTCGGCGGCCTGGATGGAATGGGCCATGCGCTGGGTAAGGGCGCCTTATTGAGCTACTCAGGGAACTCGCTGGTAATGCTGCGGGAGTTGCCGAGCGAATGGGTACCGGATTTCACCGGTGACCCGGTGCTGGATCTGGTGCTCGGTGCGCAGATCGGCGAGTTCAGCGGGCAAAGCCTGTTCGACGCGTTCAATAGCACGTGGAACCTCGACAGCCGTGCCGACCGGATGGGGATTCGTCTGTTGGGCACGGCGTTGCAGTACCAGGGCAAACCGATGATTTCCGAAGGCATTCCGTTGGGCGCGGTGCAGGTGCCGCCTGACGGGCAGCCGATTGTGCTGCTCAATGATCGGCAGACCATTGGTGGGTATCCGCGTCTGGGGGCGTTGACGCCGTTGGCGCTGGCGCGGTTGGCGCAGTGTTTGCCGGGTGCATCGGTGAGGTTACGGCCGGTGGTGCAGGATGTTGCTCATCGCGAGCAAGTCGAGTATTTGCAGCGTTTCAGCAACCGCTAAAAGCTTCGCGAGCAAGCCCGCTCCCACATTGGTTTTGTGCAAGACACAGATCAAATGTGGGAGCGGGCTTGCTCGCGAAGAGGCCTTCACAGCCGACGAACTTCTACTTGGACAAAAACCGCATCCCTTCTTCCAACCCGCGAAGTGTCAACGGATACATCTGGTCCTCAATCAAATCCCGCACAATGTTGGTCGATGAGGTATAGCCCCAGGTATCTTTCGGATACGGATTGATCCAGATGAGCTTCTTGTACTTTTCCTTGAACCGCTGCATCCACACGTAGCCGGCTTCTTCGTTCCAGTGCTCGACGCTGCCGCCCGGCTGAGTGATTTCGTAGGGTGCCATGGCGGCGTCGCCGATGAAGATCACCTTGTAGTCGGCGCCGTACTTGTGCAGCAGGTCCATGGTCGAGGTGCGCTCGGAGGTGCGGCGCATGTTGTTCTTCCACACCGATTCATAAATGAAGTTGTGGAAGTAGAAGTACTCCAGATGCTTGAATTCGGTCTTGCAGGCCGAGAACAACTCTTCGCAAATCTTCACGTGAGCGTCCATCGAGCCGCCGATGTCGAACAGCAGCAACAGCTTGACGGTGTTGCGCCGCTCCGGCCGCATCTGGATGTTCAGCAAGCCGGCATCCTTGGCGGTGTGATCGATGGTGCCATCAATATCCAGCTCTTCCGCCGCGCCCTGACGGGCGAACTTGCGCAGGCGGCGCAGGGCGACCTTGATATTGCGGGTGCCCAGCTCGACCGAATCGTCGAGGTTCTTGTATTCGCGCTGGTCCCAGACCTTGGCTGCCTTGCCCTGGCGCTTGCCGGCGTCGCCGACCCGAATGCCTTCCGGGTTGAAGCCGCCGGAGCCGAACGGGCTGGTGCCACCGGTGCCGATCCACTTGTTGCCACCGGCGTGGCGTTCCTTCTGTTCCTCGAGGCGTTTCTTGAACTCTTCGATCAGCTTGTCCAGGCCGCCGAGGGACTGGATCGCCGCCCGCTCTTCATCGGTCAGCGAGCGTTCGAACTCCTTGCGCAACCAGTCTTCGGGAATCAACGCCTGCAGGTGATCGTCGAGTTTTTCCAGGCCATTGAAGTAGGCACCGAACGCGCGGTCGAACTTGTCGAAATGCCGTTCGTCCTTCACCAGGATCGCCCGGGACAGGTAATAGAATTCGTCCATGTCGGCGAAGGTCACGCGCTGTTTGAGCGCGTTGATCAGGTCCAGCAGCTCACGCACCGAGACCGGCACCTTGGCTGCGCGCATTTCATTGAACAGGTTGAGCAACATGGCGTTGACCCTTATCGAGTGCCGCGACGACTCATGAACGCCAGACGCTCAAGCAATTGCACGTCCTGTTCGTTTTTCACCAAAGCGCCGGCCAGCGGCGGGATGGCCTTGGTCGGATCGCGCTCGCGCAGCACCGCTTCGCCGATGTTGTCGGCCATCAGCAGCTTCAGCCAGTCCACCAGCTCGGAGGTCGAAGGCTTCTTCTTCAGACCCGGCACTTTGCGCACGTCGAAGAACACGTCCAGCGCTTCGCTGACCAGGTCTTTCTTGATGTCCGGGTAGTGCACGTCGACGATCCGCTGCATCGTCACGCGATCCGGGAAAGCGATGTAGTGGAAGAAGCAGCGGCGCAGGAACGCGTCCGGCAGCTCTTTCTCGTTGTTGGAGGTAATGATGATGATCGGGCGCTTTTTCGCCTTGATGGTCTCGTCGATCTCGTAAACGTAGAACTCCATCTTGTCGAGTTCTTGCAGCAGGTCGTTGGGGAATTCGATGTCGGCCTTGTCGATTTCGTCGATCAGCAGGATGACCCGTTCTTCGGATTCGAAGGCTTCCCAGAGCTTGCCCTTTTTCAGGTAGTTGCGAACGTCGTGGACCTTTTCCGTACCGAGCTGCGAATCGCGCAGGCGGCTGACCGCGTCGTACTCATAGAGGCCCTGGTGAGCCTTGGTGGTGGATTTGATGTGCCAGGTGATCAGCTTGGCGCCAAAGGATTCGGCCAGTTGCTCGGCGAGCATGGTCTTGCCGGTGCCCGGTTCGCCCTTGACCAGCAACGGCCGCTCCAGGGTGATGGCGGCGTTGACCGCAAGCTTCAGGTCATCGGTGGCTACATAGGCCTGGGTGCCTTCGAACTTCATCTGCTAATCCTCGAACGGTAACGCCGACCTGAGCGAGGCAGGGCGGGGGCGTAATAAAAGAGTCAGCCCCGACTATAACGCGGTGCCCGCTCGACTGTGAACGCAGACGGCTTATTCAGTCTCTGAATGGGGCGTCACATCTTGACTCAGTCTCGGCTGCTGGCCAGTATTGAGCTATCGCCATTTTGGCGATAGCTTGCCGGGCATGTCTACTAAATACCGATTTCGCGATACGTATCGCATTCAGTTGCGCGAAAAGGATTATCCACCACCCCATGTTCATCTGACGGGTGGCGGGCTGGACGTCATGTTGAGCCTGGAAACTGTCGAAGTGATGGTGGGCAAGGCGCCGCCGCTGATCGTCAAGGAAGCTCTGGAGTGGGTCAGGGCCCACCAGACTCAATTACTGGAGGAGTGGAAACGATGCTACCCATGAAACGCCCACGGCTATCGGCAGTGCAAGCATTGCCGGATTACCGATTGGCGCTGACGTTTATCGATGGCCAGCAACTGCTGCTCGATTTGAGCCGCGACCTGCTGGCCTATCCAGGCCTGCAACCTTTGCAGGGAGACGCTTTTGCTCATGCTGCATTGGGCGACGATGGCTGGAGTGTCGAATGGCCTGAACTGGATATCCAGATTGGTGCAGACACACTCTACCTGGATGCCTTGGCGCAAAATGCAGCCGATGAGAACACCCGAATCTTTATCGACTGGCGTGCTCGCACCGGGTTACCGCTTAATCAGGCGGCTGAAGCGCTGGGGGTCAGTACCCGCAGCATCACCCGATACAGCAGTGGTCGCGAAGCGGTGCCGCGATCGTTGGCCTTGGCCTGCCTGGGTTGGGATTTCCTGCAACAGCAATCGAATTCGCCCCGTGCGGCAGAAGACACTGGCCGGTACATCGTCACGCGCAAAAAATTGAGGTAGTTGCGCACCAGATAGAGCAAGGCGATGTGTAGCGATATCAGCAGCACAACCAGGCCGATGAGGGGCAGCAGAGGCCAGTTGTATCGACGTTTCATGGTGGCAAGTCTCTGGCGATCCAAAGCCATTGACTGCACTGATAAGCGGACGTTCGACCCGACTGGACGCCTGCGGGCAAGAGGCTTACCTTGATGCCCTATTTCCATGCTGTCGTTAAGGACCCAGCCATGAGCCGCATTTTCATTGACAACGCCCACTCCATCGGCAACACGCCGCTGGTGCAGATCAATCGCATTGCGCCGCGCGGAGTGACCATTCTGGCCAAGATCGAAGGGCGCAACCCCGGTTACTCGGTCAAGTGCCGGATCGGCGCGAACATGATCTGGGATGCCGAGAGCAGCGGCAAACTCAAGCCGGGCATGACCATCGTCGAACCCACCTCCGGCAATACCGGCATCGGCCTGGCCTTCGTGGCCGCCGCCCGTGGCTACAAGTTGATGCTGACCATGCCGGCGTCCATGAGTATCGAACGCCGCAAGGTGCTCAAGGCACTGGGTGCCGAACTGGTGTTGACCGAGCCGGCCAAAGGCATGAAGGGCGCCATCGAGAAAGCCGGTGAAATTGTTGCCGGCGACCCGTCGAAGTACTTCATGCCGGCGCAATTCGACAATCCGGCCAACCCGGCCATCCACGAAAAAACCACCGGCCCGGAAATCTGGAACGATACCGACGGCGCAGTCGACGTGCTGGTGGCAGGCGTCGGAACCGGTGGAACCATCACCGGAGTTTCACGGTATATCAAGAATACCCAGGGCAAGCCGATACTCTCGGTGGCGGTGGAACCGGCGGTGTCGCCGGTGATCACCCAGGCCCTGGCCGGTGAAGAAATCAAGCCGAGCCCGCACAAGATCCAGGGCATCGGTGCCGGTTTTGTCCCGAAGAACCTCGATTTGTCGATCGTCGATCGGGTGGAACTGGTCAGTGACGAAGAGTCCAAGGTCATGGCCTTGCGCTTGATGCAGGAAGAAGGGATTTTGTGCGGGATTTCCTGCGGCGCCGCCATGGCAGTGGCCGTTCGGCTGGCGGAGACCCCGGAAATGCAGGGCAAGACCATCGTCGTGATCCTGCCGGATTCCGGTGAGCGTTACCTGTCGAGCATGCTGTTCAGTGATCTGTTTACCGAACAGGATAATCAGCAGTAAACGCTAAACATTGGCGGATCCTGGCTGGTGGTGATGGATTTTCATCAGCCAGCGTTCAGGCGCCCTATGTTAGGAAACTCTTTGTTACATGCTTGTTAATATTGAATGTTGAAAAGTGCAGGTTTTGAACCGGGTCGGTAGTGTTTATCATGCTGGCAGCCATGTCGGGCAATGGACGTGGCGCAGTGTCGCTTATCTTCAAAGGAGTTGTTGATGACCTTATCGTTTGCTGCGAAGGCCTCGTTGTTGCTGCTGTTTCTCGGCAGCACCCTCTATGTGCATTTACGCGGCAAGGCGCGTCTGCCGGTTTTGCGTCAGTTCGTTAACCATTCGGCACTGTTCGCCCCCTATAACGCCTTGATGTACCTGTTTTCCGGTGTGCCTTCGAAACCGTATCTGGATCGCAGCAAGTTCCCGGAACTGGATGTGCTCAGGGACAACTGGGAAGTGATTCGCGACGAAGCGATGCACTTGTTCGACGAGGGGTATATCCGTGCGGCGGCAAAGAACAACGACGCCGGTTTTGGCTCGTTCTTCAAGAAGGGCTGGAAGCGTTTCTATCTCAAGTGGTATGACAAACCGCTGCCTTCTGCCGAAGCCCTGTGCCCGAGAACCGTGGAGCTAGTCAGCCGCATTCCCAACGTCAAAGGCGCCATGTTCGCGCTGCTGCCGGGCGGCAGTCACCTCAACCCGCATCGCGATCCGTTTGCCGGTTCCCTGCGTTATCACCTGGGGCTGTCGACACCGAACTCCGACGATTGCCGCATCTTTGTCGACGGTCAGGTTTACGCCTGGCGCGATGGTGAAGACGTGATGTTCGACGAAACCTACGTGCACTGGGTCAAGAACGAAACGGAAAAGACCCGCGTCATCCTGTTCTGCGATATCGAGCGTCCACTGAACAATCGCTTCATGGCCCGCATCAATCGCAGTATCAGCGCCTGGCTGGGTCGCGCCACGGCACCTCAGAATCTGGACGACGAGCGTGTGGGCGGGATCAACCGGGCCTACGCCTGGAGCAAGAACTCCAGCGATAAATTCAGTGGCTTGGTCAAGCAATGGAAGCGGCGCAACCCCAAGGCCTATCGGGTACTACGCCCGGTACTGGCGGTGGTGGTGCTGACGTTGTTGGGGTATTGGTTGTTTGGTTGAAACCGGATACAGAATAAAAAACCGCTCACAATGAGTAATGCCAGTCAGTTAAGCGGTAATGCGATCTGTAGCAGCTGCCGAGCCCGCGAGGCTGCGTTCGGCTGCATGGCAGTCGTGAGTCCTGCTGACGCAGCCTGCCTGACGTACCGCAATGACTGATTTTACGACTGCTTCGCAGCCGAACGCAGCCTCGCGGGCTCGGCAGCTGCTACAAAGGGTGTCGCGGCTGAAGTTGCTTAACTGACTGGCATTACTCATTGTGAGCGGTTTTTTTTATGGCTCTTCACGCAATCCCTGAATGCTCCTACTACCGCACAATGCGGACTCTGTGCCAACTGTCGTTGCCAAATCGTTGCAATCCCTGTCGTACGCTGGTTATAGTCGGCGCACAGTGAGTTTCGGACTCACTTTTTATCCCCCGAGCAAAGATCAGCCCAATGCCTGCATTCCACATCAACGCGGTAGTCGATTCAGCGGTCAACGCTGGTGTCGTGCCGTGCGGGAATCAGCAGCCCGGGCAGATCAGTCATTACCCCCCACCTGTCAGTAGCACGCCGGTGTGCGCAGTCGTATCACCGCCAGGCGTTGGCATTTCGGGCTGATCAGCTTTCATCTGCTGTCCCATGCCCGCCTGAAAAAACTACTGAACTTCAGCTCTTGCTGAGTTGGCTTTTTGCCTGACTACAGGTGGTATTCATGTTTGTTCTTTCGAAAAAGTCCGCGTTCGCGGCGGCGTCCACGAGCCTGTTCGTTCTGCTGTGGAGCAGCGGGGCGATTTTCTCCAAGTGGGGGCTGGCCCACGCGTCGCCCTTTGCCTTCCTGATGTTTCGTTTCGTCATCGCGCTTTGCGGTCTGGTGTTGCTGGTGCCGTTGCTCAAGCTGAAGTTGCCCAAGGGCGGCAAACCGATGCTGTATGCGATGGCCACCGGTGTGGTGTTGTTGGGGGCTTATCAGATTTTCTATCTGCTGGCCCTCGACCTGAAAGTCACGCCCGGGGTGATGGCGACCATCATGGGCGTGCAGCCGATCCTCACCGTGGTGCTGATGGAGCGTCAGCGCTCCTGGAGCCGGATGTTCGGCCTGGCCCTAGGGCTGACGGGGTTGATCATGGTGGTCTATCAGGGCATCGGACTGGCCGGGATGTCGCTGGCCGGGATGCTTTTCGGTTTACTGGCGTTGGCGAGCATGACGTTTGGTTCGATCATGCAAAAACGCATCACCGACAATCCCCTCGGCACGCTGCCGGTGCAGTACCTCGCAGGACTGTTGTTGTGCGGAGCTTTCGTACCCTTCCAGCCGTTTCACTTCGAACACAGCAGCGGTTTCTTCCTGCCGGTGCTATGGATGGGACTGGTAGTGTCGGTGCTGGCGACGCTGTTGCTGTACCGCTTGATCGCCCGGGGCAATCTGGTGAACGTCACCAGCCTGTTTTATCTGGTGCCGGCGGTAACGGCGGTGATGGACTACCTGATTTTTGGCAACCGCCTGGCGCTGTTGAGCCTGCTCGGCATGCTGTTGATCATCGTCGGACTGGTGTTTGTGTTCCGTAAGTCTGCGTAAACCCGAGAAGGCCTGGAGCATTGCTCCGGGCCTTTGTGATTTTTGGCGTCTGATCAGCCGCCTTCGCAGGTAAGCCCGTTCCCACAGTATTTGATGTTGTACACAAAATTTGTATGCGACATCGAACCCTGTGGGAGCGGGCTTGGTCCGGGCGGCGTTCCGACGAAGGCGTCATCTGCCTCGCAACAATCCTACCGGTCAGCCACCAAACCCGGTTTCACAGCAGCCGGCTTCAACACCAGCCACAGCGCCAGCGCAATCAACATCCCGCCATAGACATGCGCCATCGACAGTGGCTCATCGAGAAACAGCGCCCCCCACAACACACCGAACAGCGGGATCAAGAAGGTCGTGGTCATCGATTTCACCGGGCCAATGGAGCTCAGGAGCCGGAAGTAAATAATGTACGCAAACGCCGTGCATCCCAGCCCCAGGCCCAGCAACGACAGCCACACGCTCCAGCCGCCCCAGTTCGCGGGTGGTTGGCTGATCACGCTGTAGCCGAACAGCGGCAGCAGGAACAACGTCGCGCCGAGCATGCTGCCCAGTGCCGACAAACGGCTGTCGAGGCCACCGGCCTGGTCGAGCCAGCGCCGGGCGAGAAAGCCGGCAAAGCCGTAGCAAGTGGTTGCGAGCAGGCAGGCAACGGCACCCATCAGCAGTTCGATATCGAACGCCACCGGACCGGCACGGGTCAGCACGCCCACGCCAAACAGCCCCAGGAACACGCCGCCGAGCTTGGCACCAGTGAGCCTTTCATGGAAAAACAGGCCGCCGATCAGCACGCCCATCAAGGGGGTCGTGGCATTGAAAATCGACGAATAACCGGCAGGTAGCACCTGCGCGGCCACCGAATAGAGCGTCGCCGGAATCCCGGAGTTGATCACTCCGAGCAGCATCACGGTTTTGAGTTTGCCCTTGAAGTCCCAACTCATGCGCATCAGCCCAAGAATCACCAGCAGTCCGGCAGCGGCTATTGATACACGGAAAAAAGCGGTAGGAATGCTGCCAATCACCGGGGCGATGATGCGCATGAACAGGAAACTCGCTCCCCAAATGGCCGCCAGGGACAGTAAACGGAAAATATCGACGGGGTTCACAGCGCGGTCCTTCCTTGATGGAGGGGCGAAAGTGTTGCTGAGTGTGTGATTGATGGCAACCGAAAACCGGGCATCCAATTCGCCCGGAAAATTACGCTTCTCCTGCCCCCGGTTCACTGGCTAAGCTCAGGGCTCCCGAATTCCCGCAGAGGTCTCACCATGCCGCAGCAATGGCCAGCCGCCGACATCGCCCGCTTGATCCTCGATGGCTTTGACGATTACCGCGAGCATTTTCGCCAGATCACCGACGGCGCCCGGGCCCGCTTCGAACAGGCCAGGTGGCAAGAGACGCAATCGGCGTCGGCGGCGCGGATCAATCTGTACGAAGAAAAAGTCGGTGAAACGGTGGAGCGACTGCGCACCGCGTTCGACGCCGACACCCTGGACGTCAGTTGCTGGCCACTGGTGAAAAGTGCCTACATCAGCCTGATCGACCTGCGCTTCGACGATGAATTGTCCGAGACCTGGTACAACTCGATCTTCTGCGGGCTGTTCAGCCATGACCTGATCAGCGACGGCTGCATGTTCATCCACACCACCCGGCCGAGCCTGCGCCGGGCAAGGGCCGCGCAAACCCGCACCTACAAGCCGCAAGGTCAATTGTCGGCGATGCTTGCCAGCATCTTCGCCGACTACCGCTTCAGCGAGGATTACGCCGACCTGTCCGGTGACCTGAAGCGCCTCGAAGCGCAACTGCGCGAAAACCTGCCGGACTGGGTGTGCAAGGACCCGGAGCTGAGCGTCGAGCTGTTTTCCTCGGTGCTGTACCGCAATAAAGGCGCGTACCTGGTGGGTCGCATCTACACCGCCGATGAGCAATGGCCGCTGGCAATTCCGTTGTTGCACCTTGAAGGGCGTGGTATCCAGATCGATGCGCTGATCACCGATGAAGCGGACGTGTCGATCATTTTCTCCTTCACCCGCTCGTATTTCATGGTGGATGTGCCGGTGCCGGCGGAGTTCATTGGCTTCCTGCGGCGTATCCTGCCGGGCAAGCACATTGCCGAGCTGTACACCTCGATCGGCTTCTACAAACACGGCAAGTCGGAGTTCTACCGGGCGCTGATCAATCACCTGGCCAACACCGACGACCAGTTCATCATGGCCCCCGGCGTACGCGGCATGGTCATGAGCGTGTTCACCCTGCCGGGGTTCAACACTGTGTTCAAAATCATCAAGGACCGTTTCTCGCCATCGAAAAACGTCGATCGCGCCACGGTGATCGAAAAGTACCGCTTGGTGAAAAGCGTCGACCGGGTCGGGCGCATGGCCGATACCCAGGAATTCGCCGACTTCCGTTTCCCGCTGAGCAAGTTCGACCCGGCGTGCCTGGAGGAACTGCTGGAAGTCGCACCATCGACGGTGTCGGTGGAAGATGACACGGTGCTGATCCGCCACTGTTGGACTGAACGGCGCATGACCCCGCTTAACCTGTACCTGGAAAATGCTAACGAAGCGCAGGTACGCGAAGCCCTGGAAGACTACGGGCTGGCGATCAAGCAACTGGCGGCGGCCAACATCTTTCCCGGCGACATGCTGCTGAAGAACTTCGGCGTCACCCGTCACGGCCGGGTGGTGTTCTACGACTACGACGAAATCTGCTTTCTCACCGAAGCCAACTTCCGCCACATCCCGCAACCGCGCACGCCGGAAGACGAAATGGCCTCCGAACCCTGGTACTCGATTGGGCCGCTGGATGTGTTCCCGGAAGAGTTTCCGCCGTTCCTGTTTGCCGACTCGGGGCAGCGCAAGTTGTTCGATCAACTGCATGGTGAGCTGTACAACGCTGACTACTGGAAAAGCCTGCAGGAGGCGATTCGGGCCGGCAAAGTCATCGATGTATTCCCATACCGCCGCAAGGGCCTCGATAACGAGTAGTTCTCTGCGATTGCTTCGCAATCGATCGCGAGCAAGCTCGCTCCCACATTTGACCGTGGCGTGCCCCGATTTTGTGGTCGCTATAGATCCCATGTGGGAGCGAGCTTGCTCGCGATCGGCCGCGCAGCGGTCGTAAAATCTGCGACAATCGTCCCCTTGCGCCACTAGACGACTGAATTGCGTACCCGATGACCGACGAATCGCCCTCCATCGACAAACTGCTGAAAAACCTCGATCACGCCATGCTCGCCGACCGCCACCGGTTGCGGCGGCAGTTGCTTGAGCTGCGCAAGAAACCCGACGAGGCCAGGCTGGCCCAGTGGGTGGCGCGGATGCAGGCGTCCTGTGAGCAGGTGCTGGCGCGCAAGGCCAGCCTGCCGGTGATTCGTTACGACGACAGTTTGCCGATTGCCGCCAAGCGCGACGAAATCAAGAAAGCGCTGGAAAAGCACCAGGTGCTGATCATTGCCGGCGAAACCGGTTCGGGTAAAACCACCCAGTTGCCAAAGATCTGCCTGGAAATCGGTCGCGGCCAACATGGCCTGATCGGTCACACCCAGCCACGCCGGATCGCTGCGCGCAGCGTGGCCAGCCGGGTTGCCGAAGAACTCGGCACGCCGCTGGGCGCATTGGTCGGCTATCAGGTGCGCTTCGAGGATCAAAGCGATTCCAACACCCTGATCAAGCTGATGACCGACGGCATCCTGCTGGCGGAAACCCAGAACGACCGCTATCTGGAACGCTACGACACGATCATCGTCGACGAAGCCCACGAACGCAGCCTCAACATCGACTTCCTGCTCGGCTACCTGAAAACCCTGTTGCCGCGCCGCCCGGACCTGAAGGTCATCATCACTTCGGCAACCATCGATCTGGAGCGCTTTTCCAAGCACTTCGACAATGCGCCGATTGTCGAGGTGTCCGGCCGTACTTTCCCGGTGGACACCTGGTATCGCCCGCTGACGCTTGAGCAGGACGAAGAGGGTAATCGTGTCGAGGACGACTTGACCGTGGATCAGGCGATCCTCGCCACTCTCGACGAAATCGCCGCGTATGAGCGCAGCGAGCGCCGCAGTCCCGGTGACGTGTTGGTGTTCCTGCCCGGCGAGCGCGAGATTCGCGATGCCGCCGATATGCTGCGCAAGGCTCAGCTCAAGCACACCGAAATCCTGCCGTTGTACGCGCGGTTGTCGCCGGCCGAGCAACAGCGGATTTTCCAGTCGCACCCGGGCCGTCGCGTGGTACTGGCGACCAACGTCGCGGAAACCTCGCTGACCGTGCCGGGCATCCGCTACGTGATCGACAGCGGCACGGCACGCATCAGCCGCTACAGCTACCGCGCCAAGGTCCAGCGCCTGCCCATCGAAGCGATTTCCCAGGCCAGCGCCAACCAGCGCAAGGGCCGTTGCGGACGGGTCGAACCGGGCATTTGTGTGCGCCTGTACAGCGAAGAAGATTTCCTCGGTCGCCCGGAATTTACCGATCCGGAAATCCTGCGTACCAACCTCGCGGCGGTCATTTTGCAGATGCTGCACCTGCGCCTTGGCGAGGTCAGCGCGTTCCCGTTCATCGAGCCGCCGGATGGCAAGGCCATCAGCGACGGTTACAACCTGCTGCAGGAACTCTCGGCGGTGGATCGCAACAGCCAGTTGACGCCGCTCGGTCGTCAATTGGCGCGGCTGCCGGTGGACCCGCGCATGGGCCGCATGCTGCTGGAAGCGGCGAAGCTCGGCAGCTTGCAGGAAGTGCTGATCGTCGCCAGCGCCATGTCGATCCAGGACCCGCGCGAGCGACCGCCGGAACGTCAGCAAGCGGCGGATCAGGCCCACGCCCAGTGGAAGGACGCCGACTCGGACTTCGCCGGACTGGTCAACCTGTGGCGCGGTTTCGAAGAACAGCGTCAGGCGCTGGGTGCCAACCCGCTGCGCAACTGGTGCCGCAAGAATTTCCTGAATTACCTGCGCCTGCGCGAATGGCGCGACTCCCATCGTCAGTTGAGCCTGATCTGCCGCGACATGCAGTTGAGCCTCAATAAAGAGCCGGCGGACTATCCGAAACTGCACAAAGCGGTGCTGGTGGGGTTGCTGAGCCAGATCGGCCAGAAAACCGAAGAGGGTGATTACCTCGGCGCCCGTCAGCGGCGCTTCTGGATTCATCCGTCTTCGGGCATCGGCAAGAAACGCCCGCAATGGCTGATGACCGCCGAGCTGGTGGAAACCACCAAGCTCTATGCACGTATGGTCGCCAAGATTGACGCCGACTGGATCGAGCCGTTGGCCGGGCACCTGATCAAGAAAAACCACTTCGAGCCCCATTGGGAAAAGAAGCGCGGCCAGGTTGTGGCGTTCGAGCAGATCACCCTGTTCGGGTTGATCGTGGTCGGGCGCCGGCCGGTGCATTACGGCCCGGTCGACCCGGTGGTGTCCCGCGAACTGTTCATCCGCGAAGCGCTGGTGCGCGGCGAAATTCAGTCCAAGGCCAAATGCCTGACGGCCAACAAACAGTTGCTGGAACAACTTGACGAACTGGAAGCCAAGGCCCGCCGTCGCGACATTCTCGCCGATGAAGAAACCCTGTACGCCTTCTACGACGCACGTCTGCCGGCGGAGATCCATCAGACCGCGACCTTTGACAGCTGGTACCGGATCAACAGCCAGAAAGACCCGCAGTTGCTGATCATGCGCGAAGAGGACGTGCTGGCCCGCGAAGCCAGTGAAGTCACCGCCCAGCATTACCCGGATACGCTGCACATCGGCGATCTGGAATTAGCCCTCAGCTACCACTTCGAACCCAACCATCCAAGGGACGGCGTGACCCTGCGCGTGCCGGCACCGCTGTTGCCGATGCTGCCACCGGAACGCCTGGAATGGCTGGTGCCGGGTGTCATCGAAGCCAAGTGCATTGCCCTGGTGCGCAACCTGCCAAAGGCCTTGCGCAAGAACTTCGTGCCAGTGCCGGACTTCGTCAAGGCGGCCTTGCAGCGCATGATCTTTGCCGAGGGTTCGCTGCCCCAGGCGTTGGGTCGTGAGTTGCTACGCATGACTGGAGCGCGGGTCAGCGATGAAGCCTGGGCCGAGGCGGCGCAGCAGGTCGAAAGTCATCTGCGGATGAACCTGGAAATCGTCGATGCCCAAGGCAAGTTCCTCGGTGAAGGTCGCGATCTGGCCGAACTGACTGCACGTTTCGCCGAGGCCAGCCAGGCGGCGTTGGCGGTGCCGCAAACCGCGAAGAGCCAGCAACCGGTGGAGCCGAAAGTGTTTGCCGCAGTGGCCGAGAAAACCCAACAGAAGATCGCCGGGTTGTCGATGACGGTCTATCCGGCGCTGGTGGAAGAAGCCGGTACGGTCAAGGAAGGGCGTTTCTCGACCCCGGCCGAGGCCGAGTTCCAGCATCGCCGTGCCCTGCAACGCTTGCTGATGCAGCAACTGGCCGAGTCGGCAAAGTTCCTGCGCGGCAAGTTGCCGGGCCTGACCGAACTGGGCCTGCTTTACCGCGACATGGGACGCGTCGATGCGCTGGTGGAAGACATTCTGCTGGCCAGCCTCGACAGCTGCATTCTCGAAGGCGAAGACCCGTTGCCCCGTGACGGCGCCGGTCTGGCGTCCCTGGCCGAGCGCAAGCGTGGCGCCTGGACCGAGCACGCCGAACGCGTGGCGAAGCTGACCCTGGAAATCCTCAAGCTTTGGCATGGCTTGCAAAAGCGCTTCAAGGGCAAGATTGATCTGGCGCAAGCCGTGGCCCTGAACGATATCAAGCAGCAGCTCAGCCAGCTGGTGTATCCGGGGTTTGTCCGGGAAACGCCGATGCAATGGCTCAAGGAGTTGCCGCGTTACCTCAAGGCGATTGAACAGCGCTTCGAAAAAATCGGCGCCCAGGTGCAGCGCGACCGGGTCTGGAGCGGCGAATTGAGCGGGCTGTGGACGCAATACCAGACCCGCGCCGGTAAACACGCCCAGGAAGGCAAGCGCGATCCGCAGCTGGAGTTGTATCGCTGGTGGCTGGAGGAATACCGGGTGTCGCTGTTTGCGCAACAGTTGGGAACCAAGGTGCCTATCTCCGACAAGCGCCTGAACAAGCAGTGGTCGCAAGTCGAGCCGTAGGCCCGAGGCCAGTGCAATACCTGTGGGAGCGAGCTTGCTCGCGATGGGGGCATCACATTCAACATCTATGTTGTCTGTCGGGCCGCAATCGCGAGCAAGCTCGCTCCCACAGTTTTGCATGGCCCGCAGGTAGGGTTCATCCAGCAAAAAGGCGCCAAAACCCAATGTTTATGGCAAACTTCGCGCCTATAAACGCCGGCCCCGCGGTTTTGAGCCTTCACGGTTACGAGCAGGTCCGGAATAAAGCGATGCCAGGTTTGCGTCCCCTGATGGGAATAGACCCTTTGCGTGTTGGTACGACGGTGCCAATGCTTTCTGCCTGAACAGATTAGAGACACGACCATGCATAACGTCGTCATCAGCGGCACCGGCCTGTACACCCCGGCCAACAGCATTTCCAACGAAGAGCTGGTGCAGTCTTTCAATACCTACGTGGCGCAATTCAACGCCGACAACGCCGACGCCATCGCGCGCGGTGAAGTGGAAGCGTTGACCGAGTCCAGCGCCGCGTTCATTGAGAAAGCCTCCGGCATCAAGAGCCGCTTTGTCATGGACAAGGAAGGCATCCTCGACCCGCAACGCATGGCCCCACGCCTGCCGGAGCGTTCCAACGACGAGTGGTCGGTGCTGTGCCAGATGGCCATTGGCGCTGCCGAACAAGCCTTGCAGCGCGCCGGCAAGACTGCCGCCGACATCGACGGCGTGATCGTCGCCTGCTCCAACCTGCAACGTGCTTACCCGGCCATTGCCATCGAAGTCCAGGAAGCGCTGGGCATCCAGGGTTTCGGTTTCGACATGAACGTGGCCTGCTCCTCGGCGACCTTCGGTATCCAGACCGCCGCCAACAGCGTGCAACTGGGCCAGGCCCGGGCAATCCTGATGGTCAACCCGGAAGTCTGCACCGGCCACCTGAACTTCCGTGACCGCGACAGCCACTTCATCTTCGGCGATGCCGCCACCGCGGTGATTATCGAGCGCGCCGACCTGGCGACATCCAAGTACCAGTTCGACATCGTCAGCACCAAGCTGCTGACCAAGTTCTCCAACAACATCCGCAACAACTTCGGCTTCCTCAACCGCGCGGCGGAAGAGGGCATCGGCGCCAAGGACAAACTGTTCGTGCAGGAAGGCCGCAAGGTGTTCAAGGAAGTCTGCCCGTTGGTGGCCGAGCTGATCAGTCAGCATCTGCAAGAGAACCAGCTCAACGTCAGCGACGTGAAGCGCTTCTGGCTGCACCAGGCCAACCTCAGCATGAACCACCTGATCGTCAAGAAGCTGCTGGGGCGAGACGCCACCGAACAGGAAGCGCCAGTAATTCTCGACACCTACGCCAACACCAGTTCCGCCGGTTCGGTGATTGCCTTCCACAAGAACCAGGACGACCTGGCCGCCGGTTCGCTGGCTGTGCTCAGCTCGTTCGGCGCCGGTTATTCGATTGGTAGCGTGTTGCTGCGCAAGCGCTGATATTTTTTGCAGTAGCTGAAAAGATCGCAGCCTGCGGCTCCTACAGAGGGTTTGAAATCTGTAGGAACCGCAGGCTGCTCTCTATTGACCTTTTGCTTTTCTACTCAGGCGGATCAATCCGATCCAGCGCCTGGCTCACCGCCAGTTCCCCCAACAGGATGACTTGCGCGATGCCCAGCAGGGTATTGCGACTTGTCCCTTCCGTTCGATCCGCCAGATCCAAGGTCATGACGTTGGCCGATGCCAGTGACTCGCAGGCATGGGCTAGCAGGGTTTCGGTGTCGAGTTCCGGGTTGACGATGAACATCGTGCTGAGTTTGCGCGGGGTGGCCATGATGTTGGCGGCTGAGGGAATGCGGTCGGATGGGGATGTCGGATCAGTGTCCGGCGGATTCGGTGTCACTTTGAACATATTTGCAAACTCCTAGATGGAGCCGCTACCACCTTGCTACTAAACGAGGGGTGGCGGCTGTACGCAGGTTAGTAGACCGGGGAGTCAGCATTTACCGGCGCGCCGAAGCGCCCTGCGCACAGCCACCATCAAATGCAGGCATATGAATACCTGACTGAAGGGAACGCTATGCACCTTACTAACAACCACGGGCTACTAAACCCGATCACTGACAATCAGTGACACGAATCAAGTTACCGAGCGGCCCCAAGGCGCACAAGCCGGCGGATTCTGGCGTACCTGTAGGCAACGACGCAAGGCGCTGTGGCTTTCACGAAGTAACCTTGAGGGCTTTTAAACAAGCAGGGTTTGCGCTCTGGAGCAGCCTTCGATCCGAACGATTTAGCCCTGTCAAAAAGCAGCCGCGGCACTGGGCGCCGACAAGATAGCGAACCGTCCTACAGCCTAGGTGCGTCGACACTCGGACGCATCCTACGCGCACGCCGGAAACATCCTATATCAACCTTTTTTCCCTTCCTGAAAGCTGTCGAGCGCTTGAACGAGGGGGGTTAACGAAAAGCCTCCCCATCCGCTTCGATAGGCCAGGGAGGTCTGAATCTTGTCCAACGCACTGCGCCCCTTCTTCGACCACAGCCGCCACAAACTGCAAGTCGACGGCCTCGACACCGCCCTCGACGTCCTCGCCTTCGAAGGCGAAGAACACCTCAGCCAGCCATTCACCTACCGCATCGAATTCACCGCCAGCCACCTCGACCTCGGTGCCGCGCAACTGCTCGGCCAATACGCCCAGTTCAGCCTGCACGCCGCGCCGTCCACCGTGCCCGTGATGGCGTGGGAAGTGCCCAAGCCGGCCAAACCGCTGCGCACGTTTTTCGGCGTGATCAGCGGCTGCCAACGCCTGTCCGGCTCGGTCGACGAAGCGCGCTACGAAATCACCCTGCAACCGCGCCTGGGACGGCTCGCCCGTGGCCAGCAAACGCGCCTCTACCTGCAGCAATCGGTACCGGAAATCGTCGAAAGCATCCTGCGCAGCCGCCACGGCTTTCTCGGCCAGGACTTCTTCTTCCGCCTGTACCGCGAGTACCCGCGCCGCGAACAGGTGATGCAGTACAACGAAAGCGACCTGGCCTTCATCACCCGGCTGCTGGCCGAGGTCGGCATCTGGTACCGCTGCACCAGCGACGAGCGCCTGAACATCGACGTCGTCGAGTTCTGCGACGACCAGCGCGGCTACCAGTTCGACGTCGCCTTGCCGATGCGCTCGCCCTCCGGCCTGAGCAGCAGCGGCGAGGACGCCGTCTGGGCCCTGCAAACCCGCCACCAGGTGGTGGAACAGCAAGTCAGCATCCGCGCCTACCACCCCCGCGACGCCCGCGCCCACCTCGACGGCGAGGTCGACCAGACCCGCGGCGAGCCGGCCACCCACGGCGCGCCCCACACCTACGGCGAGGCCTACCACTACGCCGAGCCCTACAGCGTGCTCGGCAACGCCTACCACCAGGACGAAGACCTGCTCAGCGAAAGCGGCTACTTCTACGCGCGCCTGCGCCACGAACGCTACCTCAACCAGCAGACCCACCTCAGCGGCATCAGCAGCAGCGCCACCCTGGCCCCCGGCCAGGTGCTGAACATCAGCGGCGGCGCGCCCCAGGCCTTCGCCCGCGGCGCGGTGCTCACCGGCGTCACCACCCACGCCGCCCGCGACCGCAGCTTCGAATGCCACTTCCAGGCCATGCCCTACGCCGAACGCCTGTGCTTCCGTCCGCCGCTGCCGCCCAAACCGCAAATCGCCGGCACCCTGCCGGCGCGGGTCACCAGCCCCAAGGCCAACGACCCCTACGCCGACATCGACCTGGAAGGCCGCTACCGGGTCCAATTCCTCTTCGACCGCGACACCTGGCCGCCCGGCCAGGCCAGCAAATGGCTGCGCCAGGCCCGCGCCTACGCCGGCGACACCCACGGCCTGCACCTGCCGCTGCTCGCCGGCACCGAAGTGGCGATCGCCTTCGAACAGGGCGACCCGGACAAACCCTACATCGCCCACGCCCTGCACGACGACCAGCACCCCGACCACGTGACCCTGGGCAAGCGCGACTACACCCGCAACGTCCTGCGCACCCCGGCCAACAACAAATTGCGCATGGAGGACCGGCGCGGGGAGGAGCACGTCAAGCTCAGTACCGAGTATGGGGGCAAGAGCCAGCTGAGTCTGGGGCATCTGGTGGATGCCAGGAAGCAGAAGCGTGGGGAAGGGTTTGAGCTGCGTAGCGATAGTCATGGTGCCATTCGTGGCGGCAAAGGCCTGTTCATCAGCGCGGATGCACAGGCCAGGGCGCAGGGCCCGGTGCTGGACATGGACGCCGCCGTCGGCCGCCTGCAACAGGCCGGCGAACAGCTGCAACAACTCTCGGTCGACGCCCAGGCCGCCCACGCCGAACCGGCGGACGTAACGGCGCAACTGAACTTGCTCAAGCAAGACCTGGAGCAGCTCAAGTCCCAGGTCCTGCTGCTCAGCGCCCCGCAAGGCATCGCCCTGACCAGCGGCCAGCACCTGCAACTGGCGGCGCACGACAACCTGATGCTCAACGCCGGCGGCGCAGCGCACCTGAGCGTGGTCAGGCGCCTGTTCATCGGCGTCGGCCAGGGGCTGAGCCTGTTCGTGCGCAAGCTGGGGATCAAGCTGATCGCCAATCAGGGGCCAATAAGCGTCCAAGCGCAAAACGACAAGCTGGAACTGATCGCCCGCCATGGCCTGGACATCACCAGCACCGAAGACGAAATCCACATCACCGCAAAGAAGAAAATCGTCCTCAACGGCGGCGGCAGTTACCTCAGCCTGGAACAGAGCGGCATCGAATCGGGCACCGCGGGCGACCACAAGGTCAAGGCAGCGCATTTCGAATACAGCGGTGCGGCGAGCATGACGGCCACACATCCGGATTACCCGCAAAGCCTGTCCAAACAAATGCTGCGATTCAACGTATCGCAAGCCCCCAACGCCAACCACCAAGTCTGGGCAGGCATGCCCTACACGCTTTACGCCGACGGTGCCGAGCTCAAGCAAGGTGTGCTGGACGCTTCCGGGCAACTGCTAATCGATCATCAGGTCGTGACACGGGGCTACCGGTTGGTCATGGCCAACGGTGCGGCCTACCAGATCCCGGTGCCTACCGATTACCGCAATGCCGAACAGGCGCAACTGGCCAATCGCGGCTTGCATAACCATCCCTCGCAAGCCCACGCCGAGGTGAGTCAACCCACATCGCACACGGATCACCGAGGCCTGTATGCCACGGTGATGGAAGGAGCCAGTGATCAGGAAGGGAAAACACCATGAGCCAATACGAGATCGTCACGCCGGTCGCACTCCAGCACACCCAAGAGGTGACCTGTACCCCGCCATGGTATGTGCGCAATACCGAATACCCTCCCGCCATGGCGACTTATCAACCATTGATCAATGGGGAAGAAACGTTCCGGGCCGTGCACCTGGCCATTTCAAAGGCTAAGGCAACTGTCGACATCATCTGCTGGGGTTTCCAGCCGTCGATGTACTTCATCCGCAATGGCCAGGAGCCGTGTATCGGTGAATTACTGATGGCCATGGCACGCGAAGGCGTCAAGGTGCGGATCCTGGGGTGGGAAATGCCATTCAATACCGCCGGCAAAGCCGGAGAAGCCAACCTGCCCGGTAAAGGCCCATTCCGATACTACGATCGGGAGCTGCAACCCTCCACGGATGATCAATATGCCTACGACCGCCAGTGGTTTGCCCGATGCGCGTTCAGTGACCATCTGGCGCCTGCGATGCGGGTGGCGCGCAACGTGCCGGTATTCGTCAGTCGTGGTTTCAGCGTGTTTGAACGGGCCGAAATAGCCCATCAGGCGAAATACAGAAGTCTCGACCCGCAGGTCAGCGCCACTACGCAATTCATCCTGACGGCGACAGCGACCCATCATCAAAAAACGGTCCTCGTCGATTATGAACTGCCGGACCGCGCCGTCGGTTTCGTGATGGGTCACAACATGCTCGACGAGTACTGGGACACCAATGACCATTTGGCGGTGAACCGTGACAAGGACACCAAACCCGCCCCCAACAAGGGCCCGCGTGGCGATACCCCTCGTCAGGACATTTCAAGCCAGGTCAGCGGACCGATCCTGGAACACCTGCATCACAACTTCGCCAGCGCCTGGCGCAAGGAAACCGGTGAGGACTTGCTCGACCTGCGCCGAGCCAAAGAGGTAGGGCCGCAACTGCAATGCTCCCCGGACGCCAACCGACAGATCGCGCAGATCCTGCGCACCCAGGCCCAGGAGGGCAAACGCGACATCGAGACGCTCTACCTGCAAGCGGTGAACAACGCGACCCAGTTCATCTATATCGAAAACCAGTATTTCCGCTGGCCGCCCCTGGCCGAATTGATCAAGGCCGTTGCCGCCGGCCAGACCAAGGCCGGGCGCGACCCCGCCATACACGGCCCGTTGCACCTGTTTGTGATCACCAATGCAAGCAAAGCCGGCATAGGCTCCGGCACCGTGAACACCCAGCGCATGCTCGAAAGCCTCGGGCGCGGCCATACCATGCCTGCAATCACCAAGTTACGGCGTATTGAAAAGGCAAAAGCTGAGGCCGCCGCGCTGGAGTCCGGCCTGGGCGAACGCCTGGAGCAGCATGCCTTGGTCACGCTAACGAAACTCACCGACGCATTGGGCGGAACCGATCTCAGCGACGAGGCCAAGGAAGCGCAGCGGCGCAAGACTCTGGACAACGATTGGCGCAAAGCCTCACTCCAGAGCCAAATCGAGGCAATCGAGAAGGAGACTTTTACCCAACTCCCGGAATTAACCGGCCTGAAAGTCCATGTGTGCTCACTGGTCGCCCCCGACTCGCCCGCCGGTAAGCCCTGGATGCCGGTGTACATCCACTCCAAGCTGATGATTGTTGATGACGTCTTCACTACCCACGGCTCGGCCAACATCAACACGCGCAGTATGCAGGTGGATAGCGAACTGAATATTGCGCATGAGTGGGCGAGTGTGACGCAGGCGTTGCGGCGGCGGTTGTGGGAGATGCATACGAATGGATTGGGCGCGCAGGATGACCCGGGAAAGGCGTTCGAAGCGTGGGAAGAAATCATCAATCGGAATAAAGATTTTCAATCGGAACAATTGACTCCCTACGCCCCCCTCGTCGAGTTCTATTTCGGCGAATCCGACCTGTCGGACCTCGACTGATGCGCCGGCTCTTGCTGCTGTCATGCATGCTGCTGGTCGCCTGCGATACCAGTAATCCTACTTCTACTTCGACCGAGAAAATGCCCTTGAACCCTTTGACTGAAGCCAAGGCCAATATGGCTTTCAACTGCGTACACGAGCAGATCCCCACAGCCTCCGCCGAGGCCGATGTGCTATTCCGCTACGCGCGCTGGTTGCAAAAGAACAACCAACTCAAACAGGACAAGACTGTTGATGCAGAGATCGAACGTCTATATCGCATCGCCAGTGAAAACGGCCACTACAAGGCCAATATCAATCTGCAGAACGGTGCCATGCGTGGTTTCTTCAAACTCCGTGGTGAAGAGCATTTGCGCATGAGCGAGCAATTGATCGACGCGGGCGTGGCGGCGGGATATTACTTTGTCGGCATTTTCCTGCAGCATGGTTCGGCCGGATTGCAGCAGGATCACGAAATGGCGTTGCGTTACTACCGCAAGTCCGCCGACCAGGGTAATGCACAAGGCCAGGCATATATCGCCGACAAGTTGGCGCCGATCGACATTGCACCGGACGTTGCTCGGCAAATGCGCCGTTGCGCCGCTGAACAGGGAAACGGCAAAGCTGCAAGAGCGCTAGGGGTTAATTTATCGACGAAAGGGCGTTATCAGGAAGCGCTCGAAGCATTCCAACTTGGGGTAACTGCCGGTGACAGTACTTCGGCTTCTTTTTTGAGCAAAGGCTTCCATGGTCCGGAACCGGATGATCGGCTGTACTACCTGGGCCAGCAGAAAGACCTTGAGCGCGCCGATCGCTACGAAAAAATCTGGAAAATCCTCTCGGGCTACTCCTACGCGAATCCCAAAGTCCCCGAGATCAACGAGATTGTTCCTCTACCACCCGCCACGTTGCCCGCCTGGGACGGCAAGCTCCAATGGCTCGAAGAACGCTTGGCCAATGTCCCGCCCGAAAAACCCAGCGAAGCACTGATTCACCAACTGGCCAAGGCCAAAGTCCTCGAACCCGCCACCGGCCGGCCCATGCCGGGCTCCCCGGCCTTTATACAGATCGACTACATCAAAAGACCGACCTGCAACAGCGGCCAAGCCTGCACGCATACCGGTTATTGGCTGGCGGAAAGTATCGCCGGTCAATCCGGGGCGCGCCTGGAAAAAGGCGAACCCCGGCGCTTCGAGAAGGGCGAGATCATGCCGACCCTGAACGTCAAACATCGTCACAGCCGATTCCTGCTCGCCGACCGAGTGACGGTCGAGGAGGAAAATATCGAATGGAGGCTGTTCGGTGAGGCCTGAGTATTTATGGGGCTGTTGGATGCTCATCGCCTTGACCGGTTGTGGTGCCAACAGTGCCGAGCCTTTGTCTGCGGACGTTGTAAACCCGCTCACCAATATCAACGTTAATCTCGCGTTCACCTGCCAACAGGAAGCAATTCCGGCGCCGCCCGCAGAGGCCGATGTGCTGTTCCATTACGCGCGCTGGTTGCAAAAGAACAACCAACTCAAGCAGGACAAGACTGTCGATGGCGAGATCGAACGTCTATATCGCATCGCCAGTGAAAACGGCCACTACAAGGCCAATATCAATCTGCAGAACGGTGCGATGCGCGGTACTTTCAAACTCCGTGGTGAAGAGCATTTGCGCATGAGTGAGCAACTGATCAACGCAGGAGTCGCGACGGGATATTACTTTGTCGGCATTTTCCTGCAGAACGGCGCGGCCGGGCTGCAGAAAGATCACGAAATGGCGTTGCGCTACTACCGTAAAGCCGCCGATCAGGGAAGTGCGCTGGCCCAATTCTATGTAGGGGACAAAGTCGAACCTATCGATATTGCCCCAAAAGTTGCACTTCAAATGTACCGCTGCGCCGCCGAGCAAGGAAATGGAGAGGCAGCGACAAGTCTGGGGGTGTATTTGTCTGAAGTTGGCCAGTATCAGGAAGCGTTAGAAGCTTTCCAATTGGGCGTAGCAGCCGGTGATGAAACAGCAGCAGGCTTTTTGGATGATGGATTTCGTGGCCCGGAACCAACCAATGAGCTGGATTACCTTGGCCAACAGGAAGACCTCGAACGCGCCGATCGCTACGATAAAATCTGGAAAATCCTCTCGGGCTACTCCTACGCCAATCCCAAAGTCCCCGAGATCAACGAGATTGTTCCTCTGCCACCCGCCACGTTGCCCGCCTGGGACGGCAAGCTCCAATGGCTCGAAGAGCGCCTGGCCAATGTCCCGCCTGAAAAAACCAGCGAAGCGCTGATCAACCAACTGGCCAAAGCCAAGCTTCTCGACCCGGCCACGGGTTAGGGGCTACCGGGATCGCCTGCGTTCAGCCAATCTCATTTATCGGCACCGAACTGCCACAGCGGCCAAGTCTGTCCGGTAAGTGGATACTGGAAGGTTGGCTGGCTTCCCCGCCATCACTCAGTGGACAGGAGCGTCGCTCGGTATTTCGAACAGGGCGAGATCTTGCCGACGCAGCTGGTTGAGCGCTACCAGATGCGAACTTGGCCCTTTTCCGACAGGATCACACGACACGAACAAGCGGTTGAATGGTACCTGCTCGGGTGACGCGTCGATATCGCGCCGTGTCGCTATTGGGGGGGCTACGCCGTTGCGAGGTCTCTGCTGCGCGCAGCTTTGGTACACAAGTGCGTTTGCTGGGCTGGGAAATGCCGTTCAATGCCGCAGGCATGGCGGGTGAAGCCAACTTGCCCGGCAAAGGCTTGCTCCGCATCCAGGATCGGGCAATGCAGAACTCCACCCGGGCGCAATACGACTATGACCGCCAGTGGTTTTCCGAGGGGGGGACTCCGACGATAAAGCGGCTAAACGTGACACGGCGGGGCCGCTGTTTGTCAGCCTCGGCTTCGATTTCAATGAACGGATGGAAATTGCCCATCAAGTGCAATGCGCACGTTTTTTACGGGGAAGTTTTACTTGCAGAGCTCGGTGGCTGGTTCCGGGACCGCTTCGTAGTCGAACGGGGGCAAGCCCCCTCGCCACAAATGAGTATGTGCAGGCGGGGATGTGAAAACAGTCTCGCGTTAATGTATCGGAGGATGATGGGGACCGATACATCAACGCCAGGCTGTAAAAGCGGCCCGGACTTCCTTGCCCGGGTCGTGTAGCGGGGTGAATCAGAACTTGGCTTCGGCATCCAGTTGCAGGGTGTTGATGTCCGAATCTTTCTTGTTGATGTTGGCGTTGGTCTGGTCCGAGGTCGCCATGAAGTAGGTCGCGCCCAGGGCGAAGTTCTTGTCCAGGTCGTAGCTCACTTTCAGCTTGCTGCCGCGCGAACCGGTGAAGCCGTTGGCGAAGTCGGAGTCGGTGAAGGCACCCACCACAGCGTTACGCTGCACGTCGCGGTAGTTGTAGTCCAGGTTGAAGCCGTAGACCTTGGACTTCACACCGGCCAACCAGCCAGTGTCCTGGTCGTTGCTGGCATCGGTGTTGTTGACGTACTGACCGTAGATCGACAGCGGAACTGGCAGGTTGCTGAAGTCCAGCTGACCAAAGCCTTCGTACAGTTTGAAAGTTTCGTTCGGGCTGTTGCCGTTGACGGCCAGGGCGCATGGCGTGGTAACGGTGCCGGAGGTAGGGCAGGCACTGCTGCTGTCGTTGTCGTAGGAGTAGATACTGCCGCCCAACGTCATTTTCATGCTGTCGGTAATGGCGAAGCGACCACCCAACTGACCAGCGTACAGGCGCAGGTCGTGTTTGAACTGCACGCCTTCACCGTCGACGTTGTCCTTGAGGGTGTAGTGACCGGCGCTACCGAACAGCTCGGTGCTGCCGCTCAACGGGTATTTGTAGGTGACGGCCAGACCTTCCGGGTTGATGTCGCTATCCCAGATGATGTCGCCCATGCTCACCCATTGTTGCGGCATCTTGCCGCCAACCAGGTGCAGGTTCTTGATGGCGTCAGGGTGGTAGTCGATGTAGCCCTGGTCCAGCCAGATCTGCTTCTTGTCGAAGTAGTTGTTCAGGTCCTGGTTGGTCGAGCGAGCGTCGTCGTTGCTGCCGGTAGCGATACGGATACCAGTGTCGACCTGCGGGTTGATTTCGCTGTAGGCACCCAGGCGGGCACGAATACGCTGACGATCCTGGTCCTTGTTGTTTGGTACGCCATCGTTGTGCACGGTTTCTTCACGGAAACGTACGTCACCCTTGAACTGGGTCTTGGCGGCCCAGGCCAGTTTCTGGTCGAAGGTGCTCAGTGCGTCGGTTTTCTTCGCAGTGGCCGCGATTTGCTCGTTAGTCTCTTGCTGAGCCTGACGGGCGATCTGCTGGTCTTTCTGATCCCTGGCCAGCTCGGCTTGCAGTTCGCTGTACTGCGCGTTGGTGATCGAGCCGTTAGCCTTGAGCATGTCGAGCAGTTTGGCGTCGACTGCGGCACTGGCCGGAACACTCATGGCCAACAGCAGGCCACCGCACAAGGCCGCCGCAGTTTTCGTGGAAGCAAGACGCATATCAATCTCCGAAGATGAGAGGGGATGACAGAGCCATCCGGGGCACAACCGACCACTTAGGGGGCGGAAAACAGTGACCGGGTATAACCCGGCGCTCTAAAAACAGGCGCCAGTATCGCGATGGTTTATGACAGAGCGGTGGCGATGTGATGTCATGTCGATGACGATACAGAGTCGTCTTGAACTATTGAGTTAGAGCACTGTCGTCGAATTGACCGTGTGCAAAGGAGAGCGATCGGCGATACTCGCGAGGCTTTCACACCATGAAAAGTGAGGATGGTGATGCCGTTGCAACGCCTGCAAAGACTGTCAGAAATCGCCCCGCAGACCTGGGACGCCCTGGTGCCCGAGACTCAGCCTTTTCTGCGTCACGCTTTTTTGAGCGCACTGGAAGACAGCGGCAGCGTCGGACCTCATTCCGGCTGGCAGCCCGAGCATTTGCTGCACGTTGAAGGTGACCGCCTGATCGCCGCGCTACCCAGTTATCGCAAGTGGCATTCCTACGGCGAATACGTGTTCGATCACGCCTGGGCCGATGCCTGTGAACGCGCCGGCATCGACTACTACCCCAAACTGTTGACTGCCGTGCCGTTCAGTCCCGTCACCGGGCCGCGGCTGTTGGCGGCCACGGTCGAAGACGGCTTCGAGTTAATGAAAAGCCTGCCGGGCTACCTTGAGCTCGAAGGGCTCTCCAGCGCCCACATCAACTTCACCGATCCGTTCACCGACGCGGCATTGAGCGAGCAGCCCGGCTGGCTGCAGCGCGTTGGCTGTCAATACCACTGGCAGAATCGCGGCTACCGGGATTTCCAGGACTTCCTTGACGTGCTGAGTTCGCGCAAGCGCAAACAGATGCGCAAAGAACGTGAGCAAGTGGCGGGGCAGGGCTTTGAGTTCGAATGGTTGCAAGGGCGGGAGCTGAACCAGGCGCAATGGGATTTCGTCTATGCCTGCTACGCCAATACCTATGCGGTGCGCCGCCAGGCGCCGTACCTGACGCGGGAATTTTTCAGCCTGTTGGCCGAACGCATGCCCGAGTCGATTCGCGTGGTGTTGGCCAGGCAGGGTTCACGGCCGGTGGCGATGGCTTTCAGCCTGGTGGGGGGCGACAGTTTCTACGGGCGTTACTGGGGCTGCCTGGCGGAGTTCGACCGCCTGCATTTCGAGACCTGCTTCTACCAGGGCATGGACTACGCAATCGCCAACGGTTTCCAGCGTTTCGATGCCGGGGCTCAGGGGGAGCATAAGTTGATTCGCGGATTCGAGCCGGTGATCACCCATTCCTGGCACTACTTGCGGCATCCGGGATTAAAAGCGGCGGTGAAAGACTTCCTGGAGCAGGAGCGGTTGGGGGTACTGGCTTATGCGGAAGACGCGAAGTCAGCCTTGCCTTATCGCCAAGGCTGACCTTCACCGTGCCGTGTGTCAGGTGTCTTCCTTGCCCAGCCAGCGATACAGCACGCCACCGACGACTGCACCGAGCAGCGGTGCGACCCAGAACATCCACAGTTGTTGAATCGCCCAGCCGCCGACGATCAGCGCCGGGCCGGTGCTGCGCGCCGGGTTGACCGAGGTGTTGGTGACGGGGATCGAGATCAGGTGGATTAGCGTCAGCCCCAGGCCGATGGCAATCGGTGCCAGTCCTGCCGGTGCACGTTTGTCGGTGGCGCCGAGGATGATCAGGATGAACATCGCGGTCATTACCAGTTCACAGACAAACCCTGCCACCATCGAATAGCCGCCAGGCGAGTGTTCGCCATAGCCGTTGGATGCCAATCCTCCCGCCAGTTCGAAACCGGGTTTGCCGCTGGCAATGAAGTACAACAGGGCGGCTGCAATCACGCCGCCAATGACCTGGGCAATGATGTAGGCCGGCAATTCATTGGCCGGAAACCGCCCACCCACCACCAGGCCGAGGGATACCGCAGGATTGAGATGACAACCGGAAATATGGCCAATGGCGAAGGCCATGGTCAGCACGGTCAGGCCAAACGCGAAGGACACCCCGAGAAGGCCGATCCCCACATCCGGAAAAGCCGCCGCCAGCACCGCACTGCCGCAACCACCCAACACCAGCCAGAACGTACCTGCCAACTCTGTAGCCGAGCGTTTTAACAGAGACATAAGAGAGTGTCCTTTCGAGATTATGCTGCCTTGAGCATCCAGCCGATGGACTGCAGAACCACCTCCAGAACGTTGCAGTGAGTACAGCAGGGTTTTTTCAGAATTCCAGCAGGCACAAAAAACCGCCAGGCCCCGTGGTTGACGGGGTCTGGCGGTTTTTTCGATCTTACGGTATGGGGCTTATCCCTGTGGGAGCGAGCTTGCTCGCGATGGCGGTTTGTCAGTCGACACCAATGTTGAATGTCAATCTGCTATCGCGAGCAAGCTCGCTCCCACAGGGGAAGTGTGTTGTTCAATAGATCAATCGATCCCGACAAACCCACCGGTCTGGTGTTGCCACAAGCGCGCATACAAACCGCCATGGGCCAGCAGTTCGGCATGGCTGCCGGTTTCGGCGATCTTGCCGTTTTCCAGCACCACCAACCGGTCCATGCGGGCGATGGTCGAGAGCCGGTGTGCGATGGCGATCACGGTTTTACCCTGCATCAGGGTTTCGAGGCTTTCCTGGATCGCCGCTTCGACTTCCGAGTCCAGTGCCGACGTGGCCTCGTCCATGATCAGGATCGGCGCGTCCTTGAGTAGCACACGGGCGATGGCGATGCGCTGGCGCTGTCCACCGGAGAGTTTCACCCCGCGCTCACCGACGTGGGCATCGAAACCGGTGCGACCTTCAGCGTCCGACAGTGAAGGAATGAAGCCGTCGGCCCGGGCCTTGTGCACGGCTTCCCAGAGTTCGGCGTCGGTGGCGTCCGGTTTGCCATACAGCAGGTTGTCACGGATCGAGCGGTGCAGCAGCGACGTGTCCTGGGTGATCATGCCGATGCGTTCGCGCAGGCTCTCCTGGCTGACGTCGGCGATGTTCTGGCCGTCGATCAGGATGCGTCCGCCTTCGACGTCATACAGGCGCAGCAGCAGGTTCACCAGGGTCGATTTGCCGGCACCGGACGGGCCGATCAGGCCGATTTTTTCACCGGGCTTGATGCTCAGGTTGAGGTCGCCGATGATCCCGCTCTGCTTGCCGTAGTGGAAATCCACCTGTTCAAAGCGCACTTCGCCACGGGCCACCGCCAGGGGTTTGGCCTGGTCGCGGTCGGTGACGGAAACCGGTTGCGAGATGGTCTGCAGACCGTCCTGCACCATGCCGATGTTTTCGAAGATGCCGGTCACCACCCACATGATCCAGCCGGACATGTTGACGATACGGATCACCAGGCCGGTGGCCAGGGCAATCGCGCCCACGCTGATCAATGACTGCGTCCACAACCACAGGGCCAGGCCGGTGGTGCAGACGATCAGCAAGCCGTTCATGCTGGTGATGACCACGTCCATGCTGGTGACCACGCGACCCGCCAGCTGGGCTTTCTCAGTCTGCTCCTTGATGGCTTCGCGGGCGTATTGCTGCTCGAAGTTGGTGTGGGCGAACAACTTCAGGGTGGTGATATTGGTGTAGCCGTCGACAATCCGCCCCATGAGTTTGGAGCGCGCATCAGACGCCACCACCGATCGATCCTTGACCCGTGGCACGAAGTAACAGAGGGCACCGATGAAGGCGAAGATCCACGTCAGCAGCGGGATCATCAGGCGCCAGTCGGCTTCGGCGAACAGCACCAGCGAACTGATGGCGTAGATCAGCACATGCCACAGCGCATCGACGGCCTGCACGGCGGAATCGCGCAGTGAGTTGCCGGTTTGCATGATGCGTTGGGCTATGCGCCCGGCGAAATCATTCTGGAAAAAATTCAGGCTCTGCTTGAGCACATAACTGTGGTTCTGCCAGCGGATCATACTGGTCATGCTGGGGCTCAGGGTCTGGTGCACCAGCAGGTCATGCAGGCCCACGAATATAGGGCGCAGCACCAGCGCAACCACCACCATCCAGGTCAGTTCGAGGGCGTGCTCCCGGAACAGATTGATGTTCGGCGTACCTTGGGCCAGGTCGATGATGCGGCTCAGGTAGCTGAACAGCGCCACTTCGATCAATGCACCAATCAGGCCGACGATCAACAGGGCGGCGAAGCTCGGCCAGACCTGCTTGAGGTAATAAGTGTAAAAAGGGAAAACCCGGTCCGGCGGAGACGCCGTCGGTGCTTCACGGAAAACATCGATCAGTTTTTCAAAGCGGCGATAAAGCATCGGTCGTTCGCCCGCGAACGGGCTCTCCTTTTAACGGTTTGAGCGTTGCCGGCAAACACCGGCAACGGCTCGGACATCCTTGTCCAGCTTAGTCTCAGTCGATGCGCTTGGCCGACTTGATGAACACCGGGTCGGCCGGCACGTCCTTCATGCCGTTACGAACGGTGGTTGGCGAATTGACGATGATGTCGACCACGTCCATGCCTTTGACAACTTTGCCGAACACCGCGTAACCGTCGCCCTGGTCAAGGAAGTCGTTGTCCTTGACGTTGATGAAGAACTGGCTGGTGGCCGAGTCAGGCACCGAAGTACGGGCCATCGACAAGGTGCCGCGAACGTTGACCAGGCCGTTGTTATGCTCGTTTTTGATCGGGTCTTTGGTGTCTTTTTGCTGCATGGCTTGGGTGAAGCCACCGCCCTGGACCATGAAACCCGGAATCACCCGGTGGAAAATCGTGTTGTTGTAGAAGCCACTGTCGACGTACTCAAGGAAGTTCCTGGTACTGATCGGCGCCTTGACCGGGTCCAGTTCGATTTCGATCTGGCCGTTGGTGGTGTCCAGCAGCACGTGCGGTGCCTTGGCAGGCGTTGCCGCCATCAGGTTGGCGGCAAACAGGACGGAGCCTGCGGCGAGGGCGATTTTTTTCAGCATGGGTCAGTGATCCTGAGTGGTGGTGTCGACTGCGGTCAGAAACTCCAGCAGTGTCTGGTTGAAGTGTTCCGGCTGGTCCAGCGGCGTGGCGTGGCGTGAATCGGCGATCACCACCAGCCGCGCATCGGGCAGCAGTTTTACGTAGTTTTCCTTCAGCGCCACCGGTGTGTAGTCACGGTCGGCACTGACGATGAGGGTTGGACAGGTAACCTTGGAAAGTCGTTCCTGGACCCCCCAGCCCACAATGGCATTGAAGCTGGCGAGATAAGCATGTTTGTCGTTTTTTGCCCAGCGTTCGGCCATTTTTTGTCGCAGGTCAGCCTGCTCGGGTTTCGGGAACAGCTTGCCGCCCAGCGCCTTGCCAATGGTGCCCAGGCTAAGGGCGCGCATCAGGCTCCAGCGCTTGAACCACTGCCAGTAGTCATCGCGGCTGCGCAGTTTGACCTCCGGCGCGCTATTGACGATGCACAGGCTCTTGAGCAGTTGCGGCTGATCCACGCCCAGCTGGAACCCGATCATGCCACCCATGGACAGGCCGACATAGTGTGCCGGACCGAGATTGAGGTGCTCGATCAGTGCAATCAGGTCAGCGCTGAATCCGGCAATGCTGTAGCGCTCCCGGGGCTTGTCCGAACGGCCGTGGCCGCGGACATCCGGGACGATCACCCGGTAGCGGGTGGCAAGTGCCGGGATCTGTTTTTCCCAGTCCAGCGTGCTGGAGCCGAGACCGTGGACCAGCAGCAGCGGCGTGCCGTGGCCATATTCCTCATAGTGCAGGTTGCAACCTTCGTGTTCGAAATAGGCCATGCATACACTCCGTGTCAGGCTTGTTCGGGGGCGGCGAATGGCGCGTCCAGTGGTGCGGTGTCAAACGTACGCAGCAGTTCGATGAGAATCTGCGTGGCAGGCCCCAACGGTTTGTCCTTGTTCGAATACAGGTAAAAGCTCGGGTTGCGGCTACCGCCCTGATCCAACGGTAGCAGCTTGAGCGTACCTTCCTTGAGTTCCCGCTCGATCAGGTGCCTGGGCAGCCAGGCAAAACCCAGTCCGCTGCTGACGAAGGTCGCGGCGGTTGCCAGGCTGCCGACGGTCCAGCGCTGTTCGGCACCGAGCCAGCCGACGTCCCGTGGTTGCTGGCGGCCCGAGTCGCGAATTACCACTTGCATCTGGCTTTCCAGGTCCTGGAAGTTCAGTTCGCGGTTGAGGCGGTGCAGGGGATGTTCCGGGTGGGCGACCGCGACGAACTCGACGTCGCTCAACTCCGCGCCCAGGTAGCCGGGAATACTGAGCCCGGTGATGGCCAGGTCGGCCACGCCTTCGAGCAGCACTTCCTCCACGCCCGACAGCACTTCCTCACGCAGGCGCACCCGGCAGCCACGGCTTTGCGGCATGAATGCGGTCAGGGCGCGGACGAGGCGGGCGCTTGGGTAAGCGGCATCGACCACCAGGCGTACTTCGGCTTCCCAGCCCTGTTCCATGTGATGGGCCAGGTCTTCGAGTTGACTGGCCTGTTTCACCAGTTGCCGGGAGCGGCGCAACAGCACGCCGCCGGCTTCGGTCAGCACGGCTTTGCGTCCGTCGATGCGCAACAACGGTACACCGAGCTGATCCTGCATGCGGGCCACGGTGTAGCTGACCGACGATTGCGAGCGATGCAGCGCTTCGGCGGCCTGGGCGAAACCACCGTGATCGACCACGGCCTGCAGCGTTCGCCATTGATCAAGGGTCACGCGGGGCGCTTTCATGTTGAGCTCCTCTTGTCCTAAGCTGGCAGCCCTTATTGGAGGCTGCTGAATGAAAAAATTCTGTTGTGTGCTGCTGGCGCTGCTGCCGCTGACGGCGATGGCTTACCCGATCGATGTGAAGAAAGACCTCAATGGCATGAAGATCGATTACCAGACCTACGACACGGATAACGACATCGGCTCCATTCAGGTGGCCAACTACGGCGACGTCGATGCAAGCTGCAAGGCCGTTTTCATCAATGGCCCGGAAGCACCGCGTACCCGCAAGATCGATGTACTGGCCGGCAAGCACAAAAATGCCACCGTCAAGTTCAGCCGCAACATCATCAAGCTGCGCATCGAGCTGAGTTGCACCCCGAAATGACGCCAGGCTCTTCTGTAGGAGCGAGCCTGCTCGCGATAGCGGTGTGTCAGGCAAAAGAAAAGTTGAATGACACGACCTCTTCGCGAGCAAGACCGCTCCCACAGAGTATGGTTTGCTTATAAACGAATTTATTGATGGGTTATAGCAGTTATTTGCGCTTTTTCATCGATATGACTCTGTTTAACCTTCACTCCATCGACCTACAGCATTCTCAGATGGAGGCTACATCCCATGTCCCGCGTTCTGATCATCGAAAGCAGTGCCCGTCAGCAAGACTCGGTTTCCCGCCAACTGACCCAGACGTTCATCAGCCAGTGGAAAGCCGCTCACCCGAATGACCAGATCACCGTCCGGGACCTGGCCGTCAAGCCGGTGCCGCACCTGGACATCAACCTGCTGGGTGGCTGGATGAAACCCGCCGAGCAGCGCAGCGACATCGAACAGGCGTCCCTGGAGCGCTCCAACCAGCTGACCGACGAATTGCTCGCCGCCGATGTACTGGTCATGGCCGCACCCATGTACAACTTTGCGATTCCCAGCACCCTGAAAGCCTGGCTCGACCATGTGCTGCGTGCCGGCGTGACTTTCAAGTACACCGAAACCGGCCCGCAAGGCCTGCTCAGCGGCAAGCGCGCCTACGTGTTGACGGCTCGCGGCGGCATCTATGCCGGCAGCGCCGCCGATCACCAGGAACCGTACCTGCGTCAGGTCATGGGCTTCATCGGTATCCACGACGTGACGTTCATCCACGCCGAAGGCATGAACCTGGGCGGTGACTTCCAGGAGAAAGGCCTGAACCAGGCGAACGCCAAGCTTTCGCAAGTGGCCTGACCGGTTAATCGCCAGATAACCGCTGGATGGTCTAGTGACCTGGCGCAACCCTTCAAGCCTGTACGCGCATCGAACCTCCCTTCGCACTTGTTGCTCCTGAGTGCCCTGGCCCGATTGAACGCTTTAGCGAGATCGGGCTTTTTTTTTGCCCGGGATTTACCAAGCACCTTCAGACCCTGTGGGAGCGAGCTTGCTCCGGGCGGCGTTCCGACGATTGCGGAGTGTCAGTAGACAGCGATGTTGCCTGATCCGGCGCTATCGCGGGCAAGCCCGCTCCCACAGGTTTTGTGTTGGTTTAGCGTTCGCGATCAGTAGCAAAACCCGTTATCGTCGCCGCCATTCGAAACGGGGCGAGCATGGGCTATCTACTTTTTGTCACGCTGATTCAGGCGTTTTCCTTCAGTTTGATCGGCGAATACCTGGCCGGTCATGTCGACAGTTACTTCGCAGTGCTGGTACGTGTGCTGCTGGCAGGGCTGGTGTTTATTCCTCTGACCCGCTGGCGCTCGGTGGAACCGGCGTTCATGCGCGGCATGCTGCTGATCGGCGCGTTGCAGTTCGGCGTGACATACGTCTGCCTGTACCTGAGTTTTCGCGTATTGACGGTGCCTGAGGTGTTGCTGTTCACCATCCTCACGCCGTTGCATGTGACCCTGATCGAAGATGCACTGAATCGTCGCTTCAATCCCTGGGCCCTGGTCGCGGCGCTGGTGGCGGTGGCGGGGGCGGCGGTGATTCGCTTTGACCGGATCAACCCGGACTTCTTCATGGGTTTCCTGTTGCTGCAACTGGCCAACTTCACCTACGCCGCCGGGCAGGTGCTCTATAAACACCTGGTTGCCCGCCACCCGAGTGATCTGCCGCACTACCGACGCTTCGGCTACTTCTACCTTGGCGCTCTGGCGGTGGCGCTGCCGGCGTTTCTGTTGTTCGGTAAACAGAACTTCCTGCCCGAAGCACCGCTGCAATGGGGCGTGCTGCTGTTCCTCGGCCTGGTCTCTACCGCTTTGGGGCTCTACTGGTGGAACAAAGGCGCGTGCCTGGTCAACGGAGGGACTTTGGCGGTGATGAACAACCTGCATGTGCCGGTGGGGTTGCTGATCAATCTGCTGATCTGGAACCAGCATGAAGAGCTGGGGCGGTTGTTGCTCGGTGGTTCGGTGATTTTGCTGGCGGTGTGGATCAGTCGGTTGGGGATACGCAAGTCTTTGGCTGTTCATTGAACCTTGTGGGAGCGAGCTTGCTCGCGATGACGGCATGACAGTCGGCAAAGATGTCGGCTGTGAAATAGCTATCGCGAGCAAGCTCGCTCCCACAGGTTTTGTGGTGTTACATCAGGTGTTTTTCGGCCTCGGGAATGTGGCTGGCGCCCAACACCGCCGGCAACAACCCGGCTCTTAAATCCGTTCCGCTCGGCTGCTGATAAAGGCTCAACCCGAACTCCGGCAACACCGCCAGCAGGTAGTCGAAAATATCCCCCTGGATCCGCTCGTAGTCGGCCCAGGCCGTGGTGCGGGTAAAACAGTAGATTTCCAGCGGAATGCCCTGGGCCGTGGTCTGCATCTGGCGGACCATGCAGGTCATGCTCGGCTGGATTTCTGCGTGACTTTTCAAGTACGCCAAAGCATAGGCCCGAAACGTCCCGATATTGGTCATCCGCCGACGATTAGCCGACATCGCCGCGACGTTACCCTGGGCTTCGTTCCACGCCTTGAGCTCGGCTTTCTTGCGGCTCATGTAATCGGTCAGTAAATGTACCTGGGACAGTTTGAGCTCCTCATCATCACGGATGAAGCGTACGCCGCTGGCGTCGATGAACAGGCTGCGCTTGATCCGGCGGCCACCGGAAGCCTGCATGCCGCGCCAGTTCTTGAACGACTCGGACATCAGGCGCCAGGTTGGAATCGAGACGATGGTCTTGTCGAAGTTCTGCACCTTGACCGTGTGCAAGGTGATGTCCACCACATCGCCGTCGGCGCCCACCTGGGGCATTTCGATCCAGTCGCCGACCCGCAGCATGTCGTTGCTGGTCAACTGCACGCTGGCGACGAACGACAGCAGCGTGTCCTTGTAGACCAACAGAATTACCGCCGACATGGCACCCAGACCCGACAGCAGCAACAGCGGCGAGCGGTCGATCAAGGTCGCGACGATGATGATCGCACCAAACACGTACAACACCATTTTCGCCAGTTGCACATAGCCTTTGATCGAGCGGGTGCGGGCGTGCTCGGTGCGGGCGTAGATGTCCAGCAGGGCATTGAGCAGAGCGCTGACTGCCAGCAGCAGAAACAGGAAGGTGAAGGACAGCGCGACGTTGCCGAGGAAACCCAGACTGGTCTTGCTCAGGTCCGGCACCAGATTGAGACCGAACTGGATCACCAGCGAAGGCGTGATCTGCGCCAGGCGATGGAACACCTTGTTCTGCAGGAAATCATTGACCCAGTGCAAGGCCGGCTGGCGGCCGAGCATTTTGGCCGCGTGCAGAATGAGGTAGCGCGCCACCCGTCCGAGGAACAGCGCAATGGCCAGCAATAGCAGCAGCGCCAGGCTGGAATGCACGAGCGGGTGCTGGTCGAGGGCCCCCCAAAGGTCCAGGACGTTGATCCAGAGCTGTTTGATATCCATGGTCAAAAACGATTCTTCTGTAGGGCGCGAGAGGCGATTAGAGCATTTAAGACGCGTTGTATTACGTTTGAGGAAAAATCAGGCAACAAAAAACCAACTGTTTACCGCCATTTGTATAAAGAAACTCGGCCTGAGCGCTCGAAACCGTTACCCT
Organism: Pseudomonas sp. Pseusp10; assembly: GCF_059492225.1. Lineage (NCBI taxonomy): Bacteria > Pseudomonadati > Pseudomonadota > Gammaproteobacteria > Pseudomonadales > Pseudomonadaceae > Pseudomonas > Pseudomonas sp. Pseusp10. The sequence continues at coordinate 2,199,896 of NZ_CP168528.1, forward strand.
ATGCAGCTGTTTTTTTGCATTTCTTCGAGGTAGCACCCGTGTTTTCCCAATTCGCCCTGCACGAACGCCTGCTCAAAGCCGTGGCCGAGCTGAAATTTGTCGAGCCAACGCCTGTGCAAGCCGCGGCCATTCCGCTGGCGCTCCAGGGGCGTGACCTGCGGGTGACGGCGCAAACCGGTAGCGGCAAAACCGCTGCATTCGTATTGCCCATCCTCAACCGTCTGATCGGCCCGGCGAAAATCCGCGTCAGCATCAAGACCCTGATCCTGCTGCCGACCCGCGAACTGGCCCAGCAGACCCTGAAGGAAGTTGAACGCTTCTCGCAGTTCACCTTCATCAAGTCCGGCCTGATCACCGGCGGCGAAGACTTCAAGGTCCAGGCCGCCATGCTGCGCAAGGTGCCGGACATCCTGATCGGTACACCGGGCCGGATGATCGAGCAACTGAACGCCGGCAACCTCGATCTCAAGGAAGTCGAAGTCCTGGTACTCGACGAAGCCGACCGCATGCTCGACATGGGCTTTGCCGAGGACGTTCAGCGTCTGGTGGACGAGTGCACCAACCGTCAGCAGACCATGCTGTTCTCCGCCACCACCGGTGGTTCCGGCCTGCGCGAGATGATCGCCAAGGTCCTGAACAACCCTGAGCACTTGCAGCTCAACGCGGTCAGCCAGCTGAACGATACCACCCGCCAGCAAATCATTACCGCTGACCACAACCAGCACAAAGAACAGATCGTCAACTGGTTGCTGGCCAACGAGACCTACCAGAAAGCCATCGTCTTCACCAACACCCGGGCCATGGCCGACCGTATCTACGGCCGCCTGGTGGCGCAGGAATACAAAGCGTTCGTGCTGCACGGCGAGAAAGACCAGAAGGATCGCAAACTGGCGATCGACCGCCTGAAGCAGGGCGGCGTAAAAATCCTCGTGGCCACTGACGTCGCCGCTCGCGGTCTGGACGTGGACGGCCTGGACCTGGTGATCAACTTCGACATGCCGCGCAGTGGCGACGAATATGTGCACCGCATTGGTCGTACCGGCCGCGCCGGCAACGATGGCCTGGCCATCTCGCTGATCTGCCACGGCGACTGGAACCTGATGTCGAGCATCGAGCGCTACCTCAAGCAGAGCTTCGAGCGCCGTACCATCAAGGAAGTCAAAGGCACCTACGGCGGACCGAAAAAGGTCAAGGCCTCGGGTAAGGCCGTCGGCGTGAAGAAGAAAAAGACCGACGCCAAGGGCGACAAGAAAAAAACTGCCGCCAAGACCCCGACCAAGCGCAAGAGCGCCAACCGGCCGAAGAGCGACTCCCTGGTCAGCAAGGACGGCATGGCGCCGCTCAAGCGCCGCAAGCCGGAAGCGCCAGCGGCTGAGTAAAATGTCGCGCGCATAAAAAAACCGGACCCATGTCCGGTTTTTTTACGCCCATCAATCGTTATGTAGCCCTGTAGGAGCTGGCTTGCCAGCGATGCGATCCGTCACTCACCCCGCATCGTGGCCATCGCCAGCAAGCCGGCTCCTGCACATCTATCGAATCACCGAAATAGACCCCAGCGCCAACGCTGCCAAAAGCATCACCATCACTGTCCCGATGGTCCACTTTAAGGTCATGCGCTGGTTGTCGCCGTAATCCAGATCCAGCAACCCGCACAGCAAATACGTGGACGCCACCAGCGGACTGAGTAAATGCACTGGCTGGCCGATGAGTCCTGCAATGGCCATTTCCTTGCCGCTGATCCCGTAATGACTGGCGGTTTCGGCCAGTATCGGCAGCACGCCGAAGTAAAACGCGTCGTTGGTCAGTACGTAGGTGAACGGCATGCTGATGAAGGCGGTGATGATCGACATCGAACTGCCGGCCCATTGCGGAATGACGTGGATCAGGCTTTCGGAAATGGCTTTGGTCATCCCGGTACCCCCCATGATGCCGACGAAAATGCCCGCAGCGAAGATCAGTAACGTCACCGCCATCACGTTGTCGGCGTGGCGGGCGATTACCGCTTTCTGCTCTTTCAGGTTCGGGAAGTTCACCACCAGGCCGATGCCGAAAGCGAGCATGAACAACACCGCAGGCGGCATCACGGCAAGCATCATCATTGCAATCAAGGCGATGGTCAGCACTGCATTGAACAGGAAACGCCAGTCGTTCAGACGCAATTCAGTGAAGTGTTCCAGGCCTTCATTGTCATCGAGTTGCACCACGCCCAATCGGCGTCGTTCCAGGCGACCCAGGTACAACGCGACGAAAATGACCCAGGCCAACCCGAACGCCATCAGTGGCAGCATTGCCACGAAAAGTTCGGTGATATCGACGTGCATGGCGCTCGCCGCCCGGGAAAACGGACCGGCCCACGGCAGGATGTTCATTACGCCAATGGCCAGCAGCAACACGGTAGCCATCACTTGCAGGCGCACACCAGTGCGGCGGTACAGCGGCAGCAAGGCCGCACAAGTGATGATGTAAGTCGTGGCGCCATCACCGTCCAGGCCGACGCAGATGCCGAGAATGGCTGTGCCAAGCACAATTTTTTGCGGGTCGCCTTTCACGGCTTTGAGGATCAGTTTGACCAGCGGATTGAACAGTCCGGCATCGGTCATCATGCAAAAGTACAGGATCGCGAAGGTCAGCATCACCCCGGTCGGGGCAAGCATCTTCAGGCCGTCGAACATCATCGGCCCAAGGCTGGTGGTGTACCCGGCCAGACAGGCAAACGCGACCGGCACCAACAGCAGCGCCGCCAGCGGTGACAGGCGTTTGCTCATGACCAGGTACATGAAGCAGGTGATCATCGAATAGCTGAGTAGGGTCAGCATGGGTTCCCTCGTTTTTATAGGTTTTGTCCGTGTGTCACGGTGGGCTAAGCAAGTGCTTGTCGCTTTTATCGTTCTGTTAGATAGAACATCATTCCTTTTGATGGAACAACTTTCCGATCAATTTTTTGTGCTGTCAAGTTTTTGTCCACTCGTTGACAAGGCGCCGAAACGGAGCAGATACTAAAAATAGAACTAAATTCTGTCAGATAGAACGCATGCCGAAGCGCCCGAAAACAGGGGCTCCCGTAGCGTTTCAGGAGAGGTGGTGATGGGTGATTCGAATGAAATCGATATTTTGGTCAGCGAAGTCGCGCCACGCGACGGGCTGCAAAGCGTCGCCGCTACCATGCCGACTGAACTGAAACTGAAATGGATTACCGCCCTGGCGACCGCCGGGTTGCGGGAGATTGAAGTGGGCTCTTTTGTGTCACCAAAACTGCTGCCGCAGATGGCCGACGCAGCGCAGTTGGTGGCCCATGCGCGGACCTTGCCCAACCTGTTTGTGACGGCGTTGGTGCCCAATTTCAAGGGCGCCGAAGCGGCGTTCAAGGCCGGTGTGCTGAAAATCACGATGCCGATTTCGGTAAGCGAACCTCATTCCCTGGCCAACATCCGCAAGACCCACGCCGAGGTCTATGAGGAAGTGCGCGCCGTGGTTGCCTTGCGTAACGAGCAATACCCGCACATCGAAATCGAGGCCGGATTATCGACCGTATTCGGTTGCACGATTCAGGGCGAAGTGCCGGATGACGACACGTTGCGCATGGCCACGATCATGGCCGAACTGGGTGTCAATGAAGTGGGGCTTGCCGATACCGTCGGCTACGCCAACCCGACGCAGGTGCGGCGGTTGTTCACCCGCTTGCGTCAGGAGTTGCCGGGCGTTGCCGGCAGTGCGCATTTCCACAACACCCGTGGCCAGGGCCTGGCCAATGTGCTGGCGGCGCTGGACGTGGGCGTGACCACCATCGATGCCTCGCAAGGCGGGATTGGCGGTTGCCCCTACGCTCCCGGCGCGTCGGGCAACATCGTCACCGAGGACCTGGTTTACCTGCTCGAATCCATGGGGCTGCGCACCGGTATCGACATAGATCGGCTGTTGGAGGCGCGCGAATGGCTCCGCCAGGGCCTGCCGGGCGAGCCTCTGTACGGCTTCATTCCGGAGGCGGGTGTAGGCAAGAATTTTCATTATGCAAAGAAGGCGGTATGAACATGAACCTCAGCCAACAACAAAAACCTTTGCCGCTGGCCGGTATTCGGGTCATCGAGTTCGTGCACATGGTTATGGGGCCGACCTGCGGTCTGGTGTTGGCTGATCTGGGCGCAGAGGTGATCAAGGTCGAGCCGACCCCGCAAGGGGACAATACACGGCGCTTGATGGGCTCCGGTGCGGGCTACTGGACCACCTACAACCGCAACAAAAAAAGCTTCGCCGTCGACCTGAAAACTGCTGAAGGCATTGCGGCGGTGAAGAAATTGATTGCAACCGCCGATGTGGTCACCGAGAACTTCCGTCCCGGCACGATGGACAAACTCGGCCTTGGTTATGCCGACGTCAAGGCGATCAAACCGGACATTATTTACAGCTCAATGAAAGGGTTCCTGCCAGGCCCCTACGAACATCGTACGGCCCTCGACGAAGTTGTGCAGATGATGACAGGCCTTGCTTACATGACCGGCCCGGTCGGCCAGCCGCTGCGCGCCGGGGCTTCGGTCAACGATGTCATGGGCGGAATGTTCAGCGCGATTTCGATTCTCGCGGCGCTGCTCCAGCGCAATCAGAATGCCCAGGGCCAGTTCGTACAGACCGGTCTGTTCGAAAACTCGGCATTCCTGGTGGCTCAGCACATGATGCAAAACGTGGTGACCGGCACGCCCGCGGCACCGATGCCTAGCCGGGTTTCGGCGTGGGCCATCTATGACGTGTTCAGCTGTGCTGGTGAGGAACAGGTGTTCCTCGGGGTGGTCAGCGACAGTCAGTGGAAAAGCTTCTGTGAAGTGTTCGGCTTCGATGCGTTCGGCAGCGATCCGCAATTGGCTGCCAACAACCAGCGCGTGGCTGCGCGTGAATTCATCCTGCCGCAAGTGCGTGAGTGCCTTGCGCGCATGACCAAGGAACAGGTGATGGCACTGTGCGAAAAGGCCGGCCTGCCGTTTTCACCCATTCAGCGTCCGCAGGATCTGTTCGACGATAAGCACCTGAACGAGTCCGGTGGTATGGCTGAGGTGATGTTGTCCGATGGTCGAGCGGTCAAGGTGCCGATGTTGCCATTCGAGATGGATGGCCAACGTTTCGGTACGCGTTTGAACGTACCGGAATTGGGTAGCCACAGTGATGAGTTGTTGGCTGAACTGGGTTACACCACTGCCGATGTCGCGGCACTGCACGGTTCGGGCGTCATCAAGTCTCAGGCTTGAACTCACTCAGGGTGGCTGCCGCTTCGAGCAACGGTTAAGGTAGCCTCTGCGCAGCCCGGAGCTGGCGCCGTCCTGAAGTTTTGTCACGAGCGAACATGAGCAAACAATCTCCATCGGAAGACGAATCTTCCACGCCTGCTGCCGAAGGTGGCGTAGCGGCCGTGGATCGCGCGTTTGCGATCCTCGCGGCGTTCGATGTCAGTAGCAACAGCCTGCCACTGGCGGAAATAGCCCGGCGTACGGGGCTGTATAAAAGCACCATCCTGCGCTTGATGAGTTCTTTGGAGCGCGCCGGCTTTATCCGGCGTCTGGGCGATGGCCAATACGCTGTCGGACCTGAGCCATTGCGGTTGGCGCAGATCTATCAGACTTCGTTCCGCTTGCGGGACGTGATCTATCCGTTGCTCGAATCCCTTTCAGAAGCGAGCGGTGAAACCTCTTCGTTTTATGTGCGGGAAAACGACAGTCGCGTGGTGCTGTTTCGCGTTGAGCCAAAACGCGCGGTGCGTGTCGCCCTGCATGAGGGAGCGCGATTTTCACTGAATGTCGGCGCATCGGGGAAAGTCTTGCGGGCTTTTGCCGGCACATCGGACCCGATGCTTGGTATTGTCCGCGAGCAATTCTGGGCCACGTCCTTTGGCGAGCGCGATGCCGAGACCGCAGCGGTTTCGGTGCCGGTGTTCAACGCAGCGCATGAGTTGACCGGTGCATTGACCCTGTCCGGCCCGGCTGAACGATTCATTCAGGAAAAAGTTGCGACGGCATGCGGGTTGTTGCTCGAAGCCGCCGCGAAGGCAACCTTGGCTTTGGGCGGGGACAATCGGGAGTTGCTCAAGGCTATTGAACGCGCAGCCCAAGAGGGCTGACAGTCCTGGTACTTCAAATCCCGGTCAGTGACCGGGATTTTTGCGTTCAACTTTCGGTTTTTTTCTCCGCCGAGCCTGGCTCCTTCAAGCGTTGATCGATCAACTGGCATTTGTCCGGCAAGTCTTTCGCGGCAGTGCCCAGGTCCATTTTTTGCAACTCGTCGTTGATCTCTTTGGCCTTGGTCGGGTTCTGCTCGGTCAGTTTTGCGACTTCCTGGGCCATCAGCGGCGCCCGTCACGGTCAGTCCTTTATGGCAATACACATCTCTATTTCCATCACACCGGTTTTCTCATCGAAGGCTGCCTCCACGGGATAACGTTCGAAACCCGGACGCTGATCGTAGGTCAGGCCGCTTTGCGGCATCCACTGTGTGCACATTTCGCCCCAGGCCGCCGGAATGGCGCTGGCTGGACCTTTGAAGTGGCCAACAGCGTAGCGGCCTCCTGGCAGGTGGGTGACGGCGAACGGGTATTTGGGTTCGAAGTCGGCAGGCACTTCGACGCAGGCGTCGTAGCGGCAGTATTGCGCTGGCGTGGTGCTCGGGTCGTCGTGGCCGATGCCGTAGCGCACGCGGTTGAGCAGGTTGTTTTCGATCATCCACGGGGCGACGGTTTCGCGCCAGAAGGTGCCGATTTCCGGGCCGTAGGGGCCGGTGTAGCGCAGGTAGGCGACACGGGCGGGGGGCAGGGTTTTGAGGGTGACGTTCATTGTCCGGGCCTTGTTACTTATCTGGGGATTTTGTGTTGAATGGTCGGGCCTCTTCGCGGGCAAGCCCGCTCCCACAGGTGTCAGGTGTGAACACATATTTCGTGTGTGGGAGCGTGGCTTGCTCCGGGCGGCGATCCGACGAAGGCCGCGCCTCAGTGTCTGGTGCTAACCACCATGGCAGCAGCTCGACCTCTCCTGTTCCTCATATTTGTCGTGATGCCGCACCCATTCCATGATCTCCTCCTCGTTGCGGCCCTTGGGTGTCAGGTCGAGATAGTTGTAAGCGCCGACCAGCATGTCCAGGCCCCGGGCATAGGTGGAGTAGGTATGGAAAATTTCCCCGGCGTCATTGCGATAAAACACGCTGAGGCCGGGGAGTTCTTCCTCGGAACCGTCGGTTTTTTCGTAGTTGTACGTAGCCTTTCCGGCAGCGACGTCTTCGGCCCGGGCACAGACGCCAAAGTCGTAGTTGAAATCAGATCCTGCTGACGACACCCAGTCGAACTTCCAGCCCATGCGCCGCTTGAACGCCTGGAATTCAGCGAAGGGTGCGTGGGAAACCGCTACCACGGCCACGTCATGGTGGGCCAGGTGCTGGTTGGCGCCGTCGATGTGATCGCTGAGGTACGAGCAACCGGGGCAGCCCTCGTCCCAGCCCTCGGCGAACATGAAGTGGTAGATGACTAACTGACTGCGGCCGCCAAACAGGTCGGCCAGTTTCAGTTCGCCGCTTGGCCCCTGGAAGCGGTAGTCCTTGTCGATTTTCACCCAGGGCAGGGCGCGGCGTTCGGCGCTGAGTTTGTCTCTTTCCTTGGTGAAGGCTTTCTCGTGGGCAAGGTGCTGTTTGCGTGCGGCGAGCCATTCTTCCCGCGACACGACGGGATGATTCTGAATGTTCATGCTGTGTTCTCCTGCGAGGGGCGGGGAGGTGACTTACACAGCCTAGTCGTTTGGCTTGCGTGGAATTCGACATACCGCCGGTCGGTCGTCAGCAAATGCCCGGCTGAAGGGGCAGTGCGAATACCAACCCAAAGCAGGTTGAGGGCATTTCCTCAACCATAGAATTTCCCAAATTGGAATTGTGCCGGGCTTAACTTTGCTTCGCCGCTTTCAAGCACTTCAAGTCGCTGAAGTCCTTCCTCACACCCTCGATCTTCTTCAGTAATCGTTCGCGCTGGTTCGGTGTGCTTTCAGCCATCAGATCCACGAACAGCGAACGTGCCTGAGCTTCGGTGTTGGCAAAGGCCTGGCGATAGGCGGGTGTCCACAAACTCTCACGGTTGACCAGAAGTGTCTCGATTCGTTGTGGGAATTGTGGACTCTGGCGCTGCGCAACGGCCGCGCTGAATTGCTTCTGCCAATGGACACGGTTGGCGATCCACTGGGTGTTCTGCTCGCCCAAGGCGCTGGACCATGTGGTTACCCGCTGTCGCTGGGTGGCGCTCAGTGGCCCGAGCCAGTCGTTCAGACGTTTCTCCATGCGCTCGCCGCGCTCTTTGATCTGCCGGTCGAGGGAGGGCTTGAGGTATTTTTCCTCGTATTTGCGCTGGTCCTTGGCAAAGGCATCGTTCATCTCGGCGACTTGCTTGTCATCCAGCCCTTGCAACAACTCGATGGCCGAGGGGGTGATTTCCCGCGCGATCTCGGCGATCGCTTGTTCGGCTTCGTGGGAGCGGGCCTGCAATGCGGCATCGGTGACCTGGTCGGTCGCGATCATGGTTTGCAGGCGGTCCAGCCAGTCGAGGTAGCCGGGCAACTGGGTGGTGCAGTGCCAGCTCAGGTGTTCCTTCAGGCGTTCGTTCAGCCAGTTTTTTTGCTCGCCGTTCATGTCCAGGTAGTCGCTGAGCGTCCACGGGATGATCACATCGAGATTGCGGTAGGCCAGGCCCACGCGGCTGCACGCGCCGAGGGCGAGGGCGACAGTCAGCACAACGGCGAAAAGTTTAAACCAGCGGGACATGGGCGAATCCTTGCGAAAGCCAGCCTTCGGGTCTGATTCTCATGTGAACCCAGGATGAGCCCGGCAGTTCAGCCGATCAATAGAATGCGCTTTCGGCCTTGAGGGTAACCAGCCCATCGCGCAGGCTGAAATCACTGTAGTTCAAGTCGAGGTCGATGATTTTCACAGGATCTGATGGAGTGGCGCAGGGGGAGAAGCGAGGGTTCCAGTCCAAGCGCTTCGAAGCTCAAAGCGCTTTGGGACCAGGTGACGCGAGGGGATTACTTTTTGCCCAGGGTGATCTGCTTGGACGGGCCGAACGTCTGGCCACTGACGCCTTTGGCAATTTGCTGGATTTCACCGCCGGACTTGAGGAACGCTGCGATCTGGCTGTTGATCGATTCGCTGGTTTCGACGGCTGGAGCTGGCTTTGCTTTGCTGGTGGATGCTTTTACACGCATGGCGGCCATTAACCTGTAGAAAATTAACTTGGCCAGGCATCGTACAGGAAACACCTGATAATTGCTTGGCAAATATCCCCTCGCAATACTCGTGAGGTCGGGGTAATCAGTCATCGGCCACTATTCGAAATAGACGTCTAAGCCGCTGTTTTAACTAAGAACATTGCCTGGTGAAATACAGCGTTACGCTTGCCTGAGCGTGGCGTAAATGCCCGGATCGGTCTGACGAGCGGCCAGGCGTGCGATGCAAACCCAGGAAAATTGAGGCCTTCAGAGGATTTTCTCGTGCCACCGGGCCGGGGGCCGAACGCGGTGCTTAAAACCGGGTAGAATGTCGCCCACGCAATGAGGGTATTGGACATGGCTTTAGTCGGGCGTTACAACAGTTTGCAAGTGGTTAAACACACTAACTTCGGTTTATATCTGGACGGTGGCGCGGATGGCGAAATCCTTCTGCCTAATCGTTATATTCCAAAAGATATTCCTAGCGAAGATGAAGACTGGCTCAACGTTTTTATTTATCTGGACAGCGATGACAAACTCATCGCAACTACTGAAAAGCCGAAAGTTCAAGTCGGTGAATTCGCCAGTTTGAAAGTTGCTGAAGTCAACAGCATCGGCGTATTCCTGGACTGGGGTTTGCCGAAAGACCTGTTACTGCCGTTCTCCGAAGAGAAGCGTCAGATGACGGCGGGTGAGTATGTGGTGGTGCACGTCTACCTCGACAAGCACACCCGTCGCATCACCGCGACCGCACGCCTGGACCGCTACCTGGACAAGACCCCGGCCAACTACACCGCGGGCCAGGAAGTGGACCTGCTGGTGGCCGAAGCCACGGACATGGGCTTCAAGGCCATCATCAACAACAAGCATTGGGGTCTGATCCACAAGAACGAAATCTTCAAGTTCATGCGCGCCGGTAAAGAGGAAAAGGGATTCATCAAGGAAGTTCGCGCCGACGGCAAGATCAGCCTGAGCCTGCAACCGGTCGGTCAGGAAGCGGCCACCAGCCTGAACTCGAAGATCCTCGCCAAGTTGCGCGAAAACAACGGCACCCTGGCGGTCAGCGACAAGAGCGATCCGGCGTTGATCAGCAGCCTGTTCGGTGTCAGCAAAGGCAACTTCAAGAAGGCCATCGGTACATTGTACAAGAATGGCCAGATTGTCATTCATGCCGACCGTATCGAACTCAGTTGATTGCCTGACAATACAGAGGGCCAGGATGGCGCCACCAGAGAAGTAAAGGTCTCTGACAGGCGGCATTTTCTGGCCATCTGGTTAATAATCGACAGCATCCTTTTTCGCCCCGGTCTTTCTGTTCAACCAGTAGGTCGGGGCTTTGTTTTGACTGTCGAGTCTCTGCCATGAATTGTGTAATCGAGGTGTTCCGGTGAGCGCCACCCGGCGCAGCACCGACGGGTTTGCCCTGCAAGTGATGGTCGGGCTGTGCCTGGTCTGGGGTGTTCAGCAGGTGATGATCAAGTGGGCGGCGGCCGATATCGCGCCGGTGATGCAGGCGGCTGGACGTTCCGGCATGTCGGCTTTGCTGGTCGGTCTGCTGATCTGCTGGAAGGGTGGCTGGAACCAGGTGGGTTCGACGTGGCGGGGCGGCTTGTTGGCCGGTGCCTTGTTCGGCCTGGAGTTCTTCTTCATTTCCGAAGGCCTGCAACTGACCACGGCGGCGCACATGTCGGTGTTCCTCTACACCGCGCCGATCTTCACCGCATTGGGTGTGCACTGGTTGCTGCCGAGTGAGCGTTTGCGGCCGTTGCAATGGCTGGGGATTATCCTGGCCTTCATCGGGATTGCCATCGCGTTTGCCGGGGGCGTGTCCTGGGACAATCTGGACTATCGCATGTTGATGGGCGATGCCTTAGGGGTGCTGGCGGGTGCCGCCTGGGGCGCGACCACCGTAGTGGTACGCGCCTCGCGCCTGTCGGAAGCGCCGGTGACTCTGACGCTGTTCTATCAGTTGATTGTCGGTTTCTTCGGTCTGTTGTTGATCGCGCTGCTCAGTGGCCAGATCACTCATGTCAGCCTGACCAACGTGGCGGTCACCAGTGTGCTGTTTCAGGGCATCGTCGTGTCGTTCTTCAGTTACCTGGTCTGGTTCTGGCTGTTACGCCGTTACCTGGCGGCGAACCTCGCGGTGTTTTCGTTCATGACGCCGTTGTTCGGCGTCACGTTCGGTGTGGTGCTGCTGGGCGAGAAACTGAGCCTGAACTTCATCATCGGTGCAGTACTGGTATTGGCGGGCATCACTTTTGTCAGCGCTGAGCAGTGGTTGCGCCGTCGTTTGCGCAAAGCCCTCGGGCAGCACTGAGCGGCGCGAGCAACAGGCTGCCGGCGATCAGCAGGCCGCAGCCGGCGACCACCAGTGCCGGCTGCAAACCACCACTGAAATGACTGCTCAGCGCCGCCAGCAATGGCCCGCTGAGCTGGCCCACGGCAAAGCATGCAGTCAGCAGGCCAGCATTGCGCTGGGTGGCGTGGGGCGCCAGTTCCCGGGAGCGTTGCATCACCAGCTGCATGCAGGCCAGGAACGGCGTACCGCACAGGATCACGCCCAATGCCAGACCTGGCCCGTTGCCCAGCAGGCAGGCGAACACGCCAGCGGCTTGCAGCCATAATGTCGCCATCAGCCAGTGACGCGTGGCGCCGGGTTTTTGCTGTCGCAGACTCACCAGCACTACACCGGTTGCCGCCGCCAGGCCAAAGCACGGCCAGAACAGGTCGGCCTGCCATTGGTCATGGAATTGCGCGTTGGCCATTTGCGACAAAAAGGTCGCCGGAATGATGTAGCCCAATCCGTACAAGGCATAGATCAAGCCCAGGCGACCGATGCCTCGGGAGTGCGACGCGCTGGCGCTGGGTGCTGCGGTCGTGTTCGCGTCCGGTTGTGGCAGGAACGGCACAATCCCCAGCAACATCGCCAGCGCTACAGCGGCGTATACCAGCCACAAGGTAGCGGATGTCTGGCCCAGCAGATTCGAGCCCAGTGCCAACAAACCGGTCAGAAAAATCCCCAAACCCGGTCCGGCGAAGACCAGGGCACCGAGCCTTGGACGCCCGGCCGCTGCCGCGAGCGGCTGGCTCAGGGCGGTGATCATCACCAGCACCCAGGCGCTGGCCACGCCGGTGCCGAAGCGCAGCAGCAGGTGCGACCAGAAACCATTGGCCCAGAACGAAGCCAGGGTCAGCAGTACGCACAGCCACAAACCGCCGAGCAAGCGCCGGCGCACTTGCGCGGGACGCCGGGAAAACATGGCGTCCACCGCGCCAATGAAATAACCGAGGTAGTTGGCGGCGGCGATCAGCCCGGCGGCGGTCAGGTCGATCTGACCTTCGCTGAGCAGGTGCGGCAGTTGCGGTGTCAGGGCAAACCGGCCGATGCCCATGGCCATCATCAGGGCAACGAAACTGGCGGATAGGCGAATCAGGGGAGACATGGTCTGGATTCCGTTTAGAGGATCAATGACCGTCAGGCTAGGACTGATTGACTTTCTTTAAAAATGAATAATAGTGAGTAACTTGTTCTTTTTTGGAGAATGTCGTGGAGTTCAGCCAATTGCGCATCTTCCAGGCGGTGGCGGAGGAAGGGTCCATAACCCGGGCCGCCGAACGGCTGCATCGAGTGCCGTCGAACCTGTCGACCCGGCTCAAGCAGCTGGAAGAGCAACTGGGTGTCGAACTGTTCCTGCGTGAGCGTCAGCGCTTGCAGTTGTCACCTGCGGGAAAAGTCCTGCTGGACTACACCGCCAGGCTGTTTGCCTTGCGCGACGAAGCCAGCGCAGCCGTGCAGGGCGGGCAACCGGCGGGCGACTTCGTGCTCGGCACCATGTACAGCACGGCCGCTATTCACCTTCCGGGGCTATTGGCGCGCTACCACCGCCTGTATCCGGCCGTGAACCTGCAAGTACAGTCCGGACCCAGTGGTGAATTGCTCGAGGGCCTGCTCACCGGCCGACTCGATGCGGCGCTGGTGGATGGCCCCATGGAACTGGCCGGGCTCGACGGCGTGCCCTTGTGCGACGAGCGCCTGGTGCTGATCAGCGAGGCCGATCATCCGCCCGTGCGCAGCGCGCTGGATGTGGAAGGCCGCGCGGTGTTTACCTTTCGCCAGGGCTGCTCCTACCGCATGCGCCTGGAAGCCTGGTTCGCCCATGACCATGCGGCGATGGGCCGGGCGATGGAGATCGAGTCCTATCCGGGCATGCTGGCGTGTGTGATTGCCGGTTCCGGTGTGGCGCTGATGTCGGAGTCGATGCTCGCCAGTCTGCCGGGCCGTGAGAGTGTGGCCGTGCATCCGTTGGCCGAACCGTTCGCCAGTGCTACCACCTGGCTGATGTGGCGCAAGGGCATGGTCGGGGCCAACCTGAATGCCTGGATCGAGCAACAACAGGTGGTTTTTCCGCCGGCACCGGTGCAGGCGCAGGAAATTGCCTGAACGCAGGCTGATTGTGATGGATTCAGTAACAGATCATTGCGACTTTGCGCGAGCATTGCGTAGGACTTCGGACTATTATCTGTGCGAAGGGGCTACAGAATTTCGGCCGCTCGGCACTACCCTGAAGGGGGCACCATGAAAGAGAAAATTCAAAACTGGCTGCATGACCTGGGCGTGGCTCTCGGTCTGATCGAACCGCCGCTGCAACCCGTGCCTGTTCGTACAGACGACGAACAGCGCCGACGTCAGCAGCGTCGCCGGTAATTGCAGATAACACCTGTCAGGTGAAAGGTTTTCCCGTGGCGAGGGAGCAAGCTCCCTTGTCGCTTCGTGTACGTTTGATCACCAGCGTTAGTACCGCCCAATCTCCAGCAAAAACCGACTCAAATCATTTGCCGTCCTGGCGGTCTTGAGCATCCGGTCTTCCTCAACGGAAAACGCCGTTACACCCAGCTCATCTTCCAGATGGAAGATCAGCTCTTCGATATCTTCTTTATCCAGTCCCAACTGCGCCAGGCTGGTGTTGTCGTCGAAGTCATCCCGACCTTCCAGCAGGCGGCTGATAAAGCGATGCACGACAGCACGAACGGCAGCTTCTTTCATGAACGTTCTTCTAGGAGGTAGTTGTAATTCTTCCTGCCGATGCAGTTCCTGCCGTTGAGTACAGCAGGCTTTAGCCGTGTGAACGCTGCCATTCGTCAATCATGCTGCGCAAATGCTCTCCGGAAAAACTGCCGAAATGCCCGCCATGCACCGTGCGGATCGACAACGCGTGCAGGCGTTGCAGGCTACGGGCGTAGTCATCGAGGTTGGAGTGGTAGGCGTCTTCGATCAGCGGTCCGTCGTAGATGATGTCGCCGCTGAACAGGGTCTCGGTGGCGGCTTCGTACAGGCAGATGCCACCCGGCGAATGTCCCGGTGTATGCACGACCTGCAACACGCGGTTGCCCAGGTCCAGCACATCCCCATCTTCGATAAATCCCGTGGCCGGCGCGGCCTTGACCCGGTATTCGGCGTAGCACAGCGGGCAGTCGGGGTGCGCCTCGAACATGTCGTCGCCGACAAAGGCTTTGCTCAGGTCGTTGTCGCCATCCGGCGCGGCGAGAATGTCCGCCTCGGCCGGATGCACCAGCCGTTCAGCGAATTCGTGATGACCGGCGATGTGATCGAAATGGCAGTGGCTGGCCACGGCCACCAGCGGCCGCTCGGTGATCCACGGCAGTTGCTCGCGCAGACTGACCAGGCCCGAGCCGCTGTCCAGCAGCAGGTCTTTGTCACGACCCTGGATGTGCCAGAGATTGCAGCGGTAGAAAGGCCGGATGTACGGCTCGTGAATCAGACGGATGCCGTCACTGAGTTGTTTGACTTCGAACCACTGGTCGCGAGAAACAATCTTCATAAAACGTTTTCTCCAGACGAAAAAAAACGGGTGTGGCAACCGACGCCACACCCGTCGAAGAAAGCATCAAGTCGTTATGTATAGCTTAGGCAGCGCTGGCCACAGTCACCGGGCGAGGGGACAGCAGGCTGACCAGCACGAAGCTCACCAGGCCAACGCCGAGGCTGTAGTAGATCGGGGTGTTGGCGTCCAGACCATCCTTGAACATGAACAGCAGCGCGGTGGCGAAGCCCATGCCCATGCTGGCGATGGCGCCGGCGGTGGTGGCGCGTTTCCAGAAGATGGCGCCCATCAGCGGGATCAGCATGCCGCCCACCAACAGGTTGTAGGCCAGGGTCAGGGCGCTGATCACGTCGTTCACGATCAGGGCAATGGCCAGAACCACACAGCCGGTCAACAGGGTGAACAGACGGTTGATCGCCAGGCTCGACTGTTTACCGCCACGCAGTTTCGGCAGCAAGTCTTCGGTCAGGGTGGTGGCAGCGGCCAGCAGGCCAGCGCTGGCGGTGGACATCATGGCGGCCAGTGCGGCAGCGATGACCAGGCCACGGATACCGTCCGGCAGGGACAGTTTCACGATGGCGGCGAAGGCGTTGTTGACGTTGTCCAGATCCGGGATCAGTACGTGTGCAGCCATGCCGATCAGGGCACAGGCCAGACCGTAGAGGATGCAGTAGATACCGGCAGCGGTACCGGCAACCTGAGCCACTTTGGCGGTCTTGACGGTGAACACCCGTTGCCAGATGTCCTGACCGATCAGGATGCCGAAGAAGTAGATCATGAAGTAGGTGATGATGGTGTCCCAACCTATGGTGGTGAAGCTGAAGCTTGCCGCCGGCAGTTTCATCACCAGCTCATCCCAGCCACCAACGCGGTACAGGCAGATTGGCAACAGGATGAACATCAGGCCTACGGTCTTGATCACGAACTGGACGATGTCGGTCAGGGTCAGCGACCACATGCCGCCAATGGCCGAGTAGATCACCACGACGCCGCCGCCGAGCAGTACCGAGATCCAGAACGGCAGGCCGAACAGCACTTGCAGAACGGTGCCGATTGCCAGGATCGAGGTCACGCCGATCATCAGCGCGTACGCCAGCATGATCACCGCGCTCGCGGAGCGGGCCATCGGGTTGTAGCGTTTTTCCAGCACCTGGGTAACGGTGTAGATCTTCAGTTTCAACAGCGGCTTGGCGAGAAACAGGTTCAGCGCCACGATCCCGCAACCCAGTGCGGCGCAGAGCCAGAAACCGGAGATGCCATGCACGTAGCCCAGACGTACGGTGCCCACGGTGGACGCGCCGCCCAGAACGGTGGCAGCCATGGTGCCCATGTACAGGCTAGGGCCGAGGTTACGACCGGCGACCAAAAAGTCTTCGTTGGTCTTGGCCTTGCGCATGCCGTAGTAGCCGAGTATCAGCATCGCGGCGGCGTAGATGAGTACGACGAATAAATCCAAAGCCATGACGGCGTGTCTCCGATTGTCTTTTTTATGTGGAACAAAAATATTTCTGTGGCGCAGCTCTCTGTGGGAGCGGGCTTGCTCGCGAAAGCGGTCTGTCAGTCACATCAGTGTTGAATGTGCCGCCGTCTTCGCGAGCAAGCCCGCTCCCACAGATCTTGTGCTACATCAGGCGACTTCTCGCATCGCCGGTTTAGCGAGCGAATCCGTGCTCTTGCTGCGTGAATCGTTCGGGCCGAACACTTCACGCGGTTCCGGGAACAGGCTCAGCAGCGCCAGGTATACCAGCGAGGCCAGGCCCAGGGTCACCGGCAGGCTGATGTCGATACCACCGGCCATTTCGCCCAGTGGACCGACAAACTGCCCCGGCAGGTTCACGAAGCAAAGGCCGACGGCCGCGCTCGGGATCCAGGCACCCAGGCCACGCCAGTTCCAGCCGTGGGTGAACCAGTAGCGGCCGCCTTTTTCACCGCGGGTGAACACTTGCAGGTCATCCGGGCAGTAGAAGCCGCGACGCACCAGCAGGCCGATGATCATGATCACCATCCAGGGGGTGGTGCAGGTGATGATCAGTACGGCGAAGGTCGACACGCTCTGTACCAGGTTGGCCGCGAAGCGCCCTATGAAGATGAAGGCAATCGACATCACACCGATCAGCAGCGTGGCCTTGACCCGCGACAGTACGCGTGGGAACACGCTGGACATGTCCAGCCCGGTGCCATAGAGCGAGGTGGTGCCGGTGGACATGCCACCAATCACTGCGATCAGGCACACCGGCAGGAAGAACCAGCTCGGCGATACCGCCAGCAGGCCGCCGACATAGTTGTTGGCCGCGATGTAGTCCGGTGCCTTGATCGCTACGATGGTGGCGGTGGCCAGGCCGAACAGGAACGGGATGAAGGTCGCGATCTGCGAAATCACCACCGCCGCCATGATGCGGCGCTTGGAGGTGTCACGCGGAATGTAGCGCGACCAGTCGCCGAGGAACGCACCGAAGGAAATCGGGTTACTCATGGCCACCAGCGCCGCGCCGATGAAAGCCGCCCAGAAGCCCGGTTGCCCCATGTTCACGGTGCCGGCGTAGTTCGCATCGAAAGGACCGGCGAAGGCGAAGATGCCCAGCAGGAACAGCAGACTGGCACTCCACACCGCGATCTTGTTGACCCACAGCAGGAAGCGGAAGCCATAGATGCACACGGTCAGTACCAGAATCGCGAACAGACCGTAGGCCAGGCCCAGGGTCAGGTCGGTTTCCGGCAGGCCGATCAGGCGTTTGGCGCCACCGATCAGCGCATCACCCGAACTCCATACCGAGAGCGAGAAAAAGGCGATGGCGGTCAACAGCGACAGGAACGAACCGACGATCCGCCCGTGCACGCCGAAGTGCGCACCGGAAGACACGGCATTGTTGGTGCCGTTGATCGGGCCGAACAGGCCCATTGGCGCGAGGATCAGCGATCCCAGCAATACGCCCAGCACAATCGCCCAGACGCCTGCCTGGAAAGACAGGCCGAACAGTACCGGGAAACTGCCGAGGACGGCGGTAGCAAAGGTGTTGGAACCACCGAAGATCATCCGGAACAAGTCCGTCGGGCCTGCGGTGCGTTCGTTGTCCGGGATCTGTTCGACCCCGTGGGTTTCAATTTGCGTAAGGCTTTGGTCTTTGTTGTTGTTATTCATGATCTGCTCCGATCATAAAGGCGCGCTCATCGTGCGTGAGCGTCACCTGTGTTGGCTAAGGGGGTGGCAGCCCTTCCGGCATCGCGGACAAATGTTCGTGGCAGGCCAGCCATAGGCCTTGTTGTTCTTGGCCAGACGCTTGTTTCTTGAAAACAATCGTCTCGCGCTCCTGGCTAAAGTGCTGCTCCCCTTGCATGCGCAGCTCGGTGGCTACGTCATGGATGAAAATCGCCACATCACCCTGCAGGCTGACGTAAGCGTTGCTTGAGGTGCACGAGAGCACCTCGAAGCCATCCTCTGAGCGCCAGCTGTCCCACATCGCCTGGTAGGCGTCGCGCGACAGCAGGGGCTGTTCGAGGGTATAGAAGACGAAGCTGGCATCGGCGCTGAACGCGCCGAAGTAGGCTTCGCGATCGTTACGGGCAAAAGCGGACACCAGATCGGCGGCGGCTTTCAAAACCTGATCGCGTTCGTTCATGAACCATCCTCAGCGGTGGACTACGCCAGGCAGTACGCAGAGCATTTCGTACAGCAGGTTGGCGGCCAGCAGCGAGGTGTTGCCGGTGGTGTCGTATGCGGGCGAGACTTCTACCAGATCGCAACCGACCAGGTCGAGGCCCTGGCAACCGCGAACGATCTCGATCGCCTGAATGGTCGTCAGACCACCAATTTCCGGGGTGCCGGTACCCGGTGCCCAGGCCGGATCGATGCCGTCGATGTCGAAACTCAGGTAGACCGGACCGTTGCCGACTTTCTCGCGGACTTCAGCCATCAGAGGCTCCAGCGATTTGTGCCAGCACTCTTCGGCCTGAACCACACGGAAGCCCTGGTTGCGGCTCCAGTTGAAGTCGTCAGCGGTGTAGCCCTGGGCGCGCAGGCCAATCTGCACAACGCGGTCCGGGTCCAGCAGGCCTTCTTCGACAGCACGACGGAAGGTGGTGCCATGGGCGATTTTCTCGCCGAACATGTGATCGTTCACGTCAGCGTGAGCGTCGATGTGCACCAGACCGACCTTGCCGTGCTTTTTGTGGATGGCACGCAGGATCGGCAGGGTGATGGTGTGGTCGCCGCCCAGGGTCAGCGGGATCACATCGTGTTCGAGGATATTGTCGTAGGACTCTTCGATGATCCGCACGGCATCCAGCAGGTTGAAGGTGTTGATCGCGATGTCGCCGATGTCGGCAACCGACAGCGAGTCGAACGGCGCAGCGCCGGTCGCCATGTTGTACGGGCGGATCATTACCGATTCAGCGCGGATTTCGCGAGGCCCGAAGCGGGTGCCAGGGCGCAGCGAGGTACCGATGTCCAGTGGCACGCCTACGAAGGCAGCATCCAGGCCGGCAGCGGTACTCAAGTGGGGGAGTCGCATCATGGTGGCGATGCCGCCGAAGCGCGGCATTTCGTTGCCGCCCAGTGGTTGGTGAAGAATCTTGTCCACGGGTAGGGCCTCATCGTCGTTGTTTTATTTATTGGGTTGCGCCGTTCACGGAAGGTACGGGCACCGTTGTGGGCCGATTCTGCGAAATGTAGTGGCCGGGAAGAATCGCTACGGGCAAATACTTAGTTCAGATTTTTCTAAACTAATGACGAGGACGGCGATAGACTTGTTGCCTCATCCTTTAAAGTGATGAGTTGTACAGTACCTGTGGGAGCGAGCTTGCTCGCGATAGCGGTGGGTCATCAACATCAATATTGACTGACCCACCGCTATCGCGAGCAAGCTCGCTCCCACAATGATCTTCATTACCTTCAGCGGTGTGCGTTACCCCGAGATCGGAGCATTTCCATGGCCAACGCTTTACCCGACCTGAAACTATTGCGCATCTTCGTCAGCGTGGTGCGGCATCAGGGGTTTGCCAACGCTCAGCAGGAGCTCAACCTCTCGACGTCGGCCATCAGTACCTACATGAGTCAGCTCGAAGCGGCCCTCGGCCTGGTGCTCTGCCATCGCGGCCGTGGTGGTTTCAGCCTGACCAGCAAGGGCGAACTGTTCCATCAGGAAACCCTGCGCCTGTTGGGCGAACTCGAAGGCTTCGAGCAGTACGCCGCCGCGCTCAAGGGCGAGTTGCGCGGTACCTTGAACCTTGGGGTGATCGACTCCACCGTCAGCGACAAGGCCCTGCCGTTCGCCGAAGCCATCGGCGCCTACAGCCAGGAACACCCGGCCGTGCACTTGCACCTGTCGGTGATGAGCCCTTACGAATTGCAACTCGGTGTGCAGGACAACCGTCTCGACCTGGCTATCGGTGCGTTTTCCACGCGCATGAGCGGCCTGGTGTATATGCCGCTGTACCGTGAACAACACTGGTTGTATTGCAGCACGCGCCATCCGCTGTTCAATGAACGGCGCATTCCCGAGCAAGTCATCACCCAGCAGCGCATGGTCGGTCGTGGCTACTGGAGTCAGGCTGAACTGGCGCGTCATGGCTTCAAGCACAGCGCCGCGACCGTGGAAAGTATGGAAGCCCAGTTGATTCTGGTGCTGTCCGGCGCCTACATCGGCTATTTACCGGAGCACTACGCCCAGGCCTGGGCCGACAAGGGCGACTTGCGGGTGTTGCTGCCGGCAACCTTCGGTTATCAGGCGCCGTTCTCGATGATCGTGCGTCGAGGCCGCAGCCGCGAGCCGCTGATCCAGACGTTCCGCGACTTGCTTAAAGCCCAACTGAATCAGGCCTGAGAAGATGTCCAGAATCCAATGCCCGCGCTGCCTGCGCCCGCAAACCCACTGCCTGTGCCCGTTGATCCCGAACCTCGACAGCCGCACCCGGGTGTTGCTGTTGCAGCATCCGAGCGAAGTGAACCATGCGCTGAATACGGCGCGGTTGGCGGCGTTGGGCTTGAACAATGCCGAGTTGATCGTGGGGGAAGTGTTTGAGGATCTGCCGGCATTGCTCAATCAGCCTGGATATCAGGCGCGCTTGTTGTTCCCCGGAGACGATGCGCAGCCGATGCAGGCTTATGCCGCGACAGACGAACCGTTGTTGCTGGTCGTCCCGGACGGCACCTGGCGCAAGGCGCGCAAGATGCTGCACCTCAATCCGCTGCTGGCGGCGTTGCCGAGGGTGATGCTGGCCGAAGGCGGTGTGTCCCGTTATCGGCTGCGCAAGGCACCGGGACCGGGAGCGTTGTCGACAGTGGAGGCGATTGTGCAGGCGCTTGAAACCCTTGAGGCACCGACGTCGTTTGCACCGTTGTTAAAGCCGTTTGAAGCGTTGATCGAGGGGCAGATTGCAGCGATGGGGGAGGAGGTTTACCAGCGTAATCATGCCGACAGGTGATCGTTGTATGTGCCGGCCTCTTCGCGGGCAAGCCCGCTCCCACAGGTTCAGTGGCGTGCGCAGATTTTGTGTACACAACGGACACTGTGGGAGCGGGCTTGCCCGCGATGGGGCCGGTTCAATCACCACAACTTCTGAAAAAGACTACCGCTCCCGCATCGCCTCGGTCCGCGCTTTCAACACCGGTTTAAGCAAATAATCCAGCACCGTTTTCTCCCCGGTAATGATGTCCACCGTCGCCACCATCCCCGGGATAATCAGCAGCGGTTTCACATCCCCGCCCAGATGGTTTTTGTCAGTGCGCACCTGAATCAGATAAAAACTGTTGCCCTTGTCGTCGGTGATGGTGTCGGCGCCGATCAGTTCCAGCTTGGCGCTCAGGCCGCCGTAGATCGTGTAGTCGTAGGCACTGAACTTGACCATGGCTTTCTGGCCCGGATGCAGGAATGCAACATCCTGCGGGCGGACCTTGGCTTCGATCAGCAGGTTGTCTTCCAGTGGCACGATTTCCACCATGTCGTTGCCGGGCTGGACCACGCCGCCGATGGTATTGACCTTCAACACCTTGATGATGCCGTGAACCGGCGATACCACCGTGGTACGGGTCACACGGTCGTCGATGGCGATGCTCGATGCCGTGATTTTCGACAGGTCGGTGCGTTTCTCATTCAGCTCTTTGGCGGCTTCCGAGCGGAAGGTCTGTTCCGACTCATCAATCTTGCTTTTGATCTCGTTGATCGCCGATTCGGCCCGGGGAATGGCCAGGGTGGTGGCGTTCAGCGAGCCGCGAATCTCCACGGCGCTGCGTTTGAGCCGCAGGATTTCCACCGGTGACACGGCACCGGTGCCCACCAGCGGGGTGGACATGTTCATCTCTTGTTGCAGCAGCGCCAGGCTGGAGCTGAACTGTCCCTGTTTCGAGCGGAACTCTGCCAACTCCTGGGTTTTTTGCCGAAGTTGCTCGGTCAGTGTGCGCTGCTCGCTCGCGAGTCGACGTTGCCGCTGCTCGTACAGCGAGCGCTCGTCTTCGGCCACTTGCGGGGCTTTGGCGATCACTTCTTCTGATAGCTTGAACGGCCGGCCTTCAGCCTCGGCCGAAAGCCGTTCGACCTGTGCGGTCAAGGCATAGCGATCGGCTTCGCTTTCGCCCTTGTTCGACAGGTAGCGGGTGTCATCCAGGCGCAGCAAGGTGTCGCCCTTGTTCACCATTTGCCCTTCGCGGACGAAAATTTCAGTGACGATGCCACCCTCCAGGTTCTGGATCACCTGGACTTTGCTCGAGGGAATCGCCTTGCCTTCGCCCATGGTCACTTCCTGCAACACGGCGAATTTGGCCCAGACCAGTGCGCTGACCACCAGCGCAGCCGCCAGCCATACGGTGATTCGCGACCAGCGTGGTGAGTCCTGCAACGAGGCGCCGGCGGTTTCCGGCATGAACTCGGTTTCGGCACTTTTGTTGAAACTGTCGAAGTAGCCACGTGCTTTCGTTGTTACAGGCAGGTCAGCAGACATGGTCGACTCCTAAACAGCCGCAGAGCCGACACGGCCCTTGCGCAGTGCATCGATGACTGCTTCTTTCGGGCCGTCGGCGACGATCCGTCCGTTGTCCAGCACCACCAACCGGTCCACCAGGCTCAGCATCGAGGTACGGTGGGTTACCAGCAGGATGGTTTTGCCCTGGACCCAGTCGTGGAGTTTTTTCCGCAGGACGTCTTCGCTGCTGTTGTCCATGGCGCTGGTGGGTTCGTCAAGCAGCATGATTGGCGGGTCGAGCAACATGGCCCTGGCCATCAATACGGCCTGGCGCTGGCCGCCGGACAGCAGTTGCCCGCGTTCGCCCACCGGCCGGTCGAAGCCGTGAGGGTGTTGCCGGGCCAGTTCGGTGACCCCGGTCATTTCCGCCACTTCGAGCATGCGTGAGTCGCTGATATAGCGCGCGCCGAGGGTAAGGTTGTCGCGCAGGCTGCCGGCCAGCAGCGGCAGGTCGTGGGCGACGTAGCCGATTTGATGGCGCAGGTCGGCGACGTCCAGTTGCCGCAGGTCCAGGCCATCGAGCAGCAACTGGCCTTCATCCGGTTCGTAGAACCCCATCACCAGCCGCGCCAGGGTGCTTTTGCCTGAGCCGCTGCGGCCGATGATGCCGACGCGCTCGCCGGGTTTCACACTGAAGCTGATATTGGCCAGGGCCGGAGCGCTCTGGCCGTTGTAGTGGAAGTTCACGCCGACGACATCCAGCGCGCCTTGCAGCTGGGTGCGCTCCAGCGGCCGTTGTCTGGCGTCGCGCTCCTGGGGCAGGCCCATCAGCGCGTCGGTGCTTTTCATGGTCAGTTGCGCTTGTTGGTAGCGGGTGATCAGGCCGGCGATCTGTCCCAGTGGCGCCAGCACCCGACTGCCCAGCATGTAGCTGGCCACCAGGGCACCGACGCTGAGGTTGCCGGCGATGATGCTGTAGACCCCGGCAACGATGGTCGCCATACCGGACAGTTGCTGGATGAAGAGCGTGCCGTTGGTGGCCAGGGCCGAGAGGTTGCGCGCGTGGCTGTCGAGGCGGGTGAGGGCACCGTGGGTGCTTTCCCATTTGTGCTGGCGTTCGCTTTCGGCGCTGCAGGCCTTGAGGGTTTCCAGGCCACTGAGGGTTTCGATCAACAGTGCCTGGCGTTCGGCGCCGAGGCTGAGGCTCTTTTGCACGGTGTCGCGCAGGCGGACCTGGATCACCATGGCGAAGATGATGGTGATGGGGAACGCCAGAATCGGGATTACCACCAGCCAGCCACCGAGCAGGCCGATCACCAGCAACATCAACAGGCAGAAGGGCAGATCGATCAGGCTGGTGAGAGTCACGGCGGTGAGAAATTCCCGCAGGCCCTGAAAGTCATGAATGCTTTGGGCAAAACCACCGATGGTCGCCGGCCGTGCTTTCATCGCCATGCCGGTGATGCGCTCGAACAGGGTGGCCGACAGGATCACATCGGTTTTCTTGCCGGCGGTATCCAGCAAGTGCGCGCGCACGACTCGCAGCACCAGTTCGAAAACGGTGCCGATCAGCAAACCGATTGCCAGCACCCACAAGGTCGAAGTGGCCTGGTTCGGCACCACGCGGTCGTAGGTCTGCATCACGAACAGCGGCACCAACAACCCCAACAGGTTGATCAGGAGGCTCGCCAGAATCGCATCGCTGTACAGCCATTTCGACAGCTTCAGCGTATCGCGAAACCAGGCGTGGACCCGAGGCACCAGCGGCGAGCGCAAGTCTTCGAGTTCGTGGCGTGGCCGGGCAAACAACGCCTGGCCACTGTAGTGTTCGGCCAGCTCTTCAGGGCTGAGCCATTGCTCGCCGCCGTCGGCTTCGCTGGGCAGGATCAGCACCTTGCCGTCCTCGCCATAACGGCGCAGGACAGCCGTGCGGCCGTTGTTCAGTAACAACAGCACGGGCAGGTTGAGCGGGGAAATGTCCTTGAGGTCACGGCGCAGCAAGCGCGCCTGCAAACCGGCCCGGGCCGCTGCACGGGGCAGCAGGTCCAGGCTCAGGCGTTGGTGTGCCATGGGGAGCCCGGCACTCAGGCTGGCGCGACTGACTGTCGCGCCGTGGAGTTTGCAGAGGATCAACAGACCGTCCAGAAGCGGGTCATCGAAGCTCAGGCGCGGATCGACACCGGTGTTGCCGGGTTCCATGCTGGTCATTGAACCCTCCCATGCACTACTTCATATCAGGCAGTCGAGCTTCGTTTTTCACTTCGGTCTGGGCGATCGCGTCGGCAGGCAGTACGACCCGTTGTTTGCTCAACAACTGGCCCATGTTCGCCAGGACGCGGTACATCGAAAACTCTTCGGTGTAGCGCACTTCGGTGTAGCGACGGTTGGCGTTGTAGAGTTCGTTTTCACTGTCCAGCAGATCAAGCAGGGTCCGTTGACCGAGGCCGAACTGATCCTGGTAGGCAATGCGTACGCGCTTGCTGGTTTCGGCGTATTCACGGGCGGTCGGGGTTTGTTTCTTGGCATTGACCATGGCGTTCCAGGCCAGGTGAATGTTCTCGTTGAGCTGGCGCAGGGCATTGTTACGGATGTCCATGGCCTGGTTGATCTTGTGCGAATCGGAGGCCAGGCGCGCCTTGTCGCTGCCGCCGCGGAACAGGTTGTAGTTCATGATCACGCCGACCCGCCATTCGTTGTCGTGGCCTTCGTCACCCTGCACGTTGTTGTTCGCGCCCACTGCCGCCTCGGCGTCGAAGCGTGGGTAGAACGGCGACTTGGCGACTTCGTACTGGCTTTCGGCCGATTGCACGTCGGCCTGGGCGGATTTCAGGTAAGGGTTGTTTTCCACCATGCTCTGCTGGGCTTCGGGCAGCGAGGTGGGGACTTCGCCGCGAATCGACGGCGGGGTTTCCAGTTCATCGGGCATGCGCCCCACAACGGCGTAGAAGTTCGACTCGGCATCGGCCAGATCAACTTCGGCGGTGTCGAGGTTGTTTTCTGCCAGTGCCCGGCGAGCCGAGGACTGGTCGGCATCGGCGTTGCTGCCCACGCCGCGCTGGGTGCGCAGGCCGATCTGGTCGTTGACCCGCAAGTGTGCTTGCAGATTGTTCTTGGCCAGTGTCACCAGTTCGCGGCGCTTGAGAACTTCGAGGTAAACCTCGGTGGTGCGCAGGGCCAGGTCCTGAGCCGTACCCTGAGCGTAATAGGCTCTGGAGTTGACCACGCCTTTGGTGCGTTCGACTTCATTGGACGTGTTGAACCCGTCGAAGAGCATTTGCCGCAGGCGCAATTCCGACTGGGTGTAGTTCAAGGTTTCAGTGTTGTGCCCGCTGGGGGTGAGCGCCCGGGTATTGGTGTTATCGCTGTACGCGCGCCCGTAGGCGGCGTTCAGATCAACCGATGGATAATAGCCCCCTTTGGCGACCTTCACGTCCTCATCAGCCGACAGACGGCTGTCCACCCGCGATGCCAGCTCCGGGTGGGTCGCGATGGTGCTCTGGATTGCTTCGGTCAGCGTCATGGCATGAGCCTGGGACGAGCAGGCCATGGCTAAAAGAACCGCGCTGCAGAGGGGGGTTAATAGGCGCATTTACATCTCCCTGATTCCTGATGGTGCTTATCAGTCGCCAATTATTTGACGACTTTTATAGGTAAAGTTGTTTCACCTCTTTAACAAAAGAGCTAAGAACATTCTGGAGCGTAGCTAAGAAATTTTTTTCATAACGCGTATGCCAAAAAAAACTTATGAGCTCTGCAAAATCCAGCACATTGTTCAATTCGAAAGCCCTTGTTTTATGGGCTCTAGGGCGCTCATCGGGGTTTGAGTAAAGTTCCAATCCACTTATCGACATAGAGCGGAGAAGTGCTGGAGGGGAGGGATGCGAACGATCTGGTGGCGACAGTTTTTTGTCACTTGACTGATTCGAGATCGTTACGCATTGCTCACAGGCAACGTTGTTGCGCACGGGGATCCGATGCCATTGATTGCAGAGGGCTTTTCCCAAAACCGTAAACAGCGCCGTGAGCGACTGGCTGGGCGAGATCGTTGCCGGGGCTGTGGCTTACTCAAGTAAACCGGCACCCGGAACACGATCCGCCAGACAATCCGCTCGAGCCATGCGCACGTTCTTCGCACAAACAAGATGCCGACAGCGGTTGGCAGCGGAGGAAGTGCACCATGGCAACGCTCATCGGTATCGTCAGTAAGGTCATCGGCCAGGTGTTCGCGGTTGCGAGCGACGGCACCCGGCGTGCTTTGGTCGAGGGGGACCGGTTGTTCGCCGGCGACCAACTGAGCACCGGCGCTGAAGGAGCGGTGGCGGTGCATCTGCAGAATGGCCAGGAACTGACCCTCGGGCGCGGCAGCAGCATGCAGATGACTTCGCAGCTGCTCGCCAATCAAATTCCCCATGTGGAATCGTCTGAAGCGGTGACGCCGAGCCAAGCGCAGCTGACCGATGTCGAACAGCTGCAAAAAGCCATTGCGGCGGGCGACGACCCGACCCAGACCGCTGAAGCAACCGCTGCCGGGCCTGCCACGACTACCGGTGTGCCGGGCGGCGTTCAGGGCAGTGGCCACAGTTTCGTCCTGCTCGAAGAAGTGGGCGGGCGAGTCGACCCGACTATCGGCTTCCCCACTGCCGGTTTCAATGGCATTCCCGAACTTCCCGAAGAACGCCTGAACGCTAATCCGGACAACACTGTAGCGGCCGATGCGCCTGTGGTGCCGCCAGTGACACCGGAGGTGCCGAACAATCCGGTCACCTTCAATGGCCTGTCGGAGCAGAATGGCGAGCGGACCGTCAATGAAGCCAACCTGGCCGATGGTTCGGCGAGGAACGAAGGCTTGCTGACACGAAGCGGGACCTTCACCATCAATGCACCAGACGGGCTGACCAGCCTCAGCATCGGCGGGATCAATTTGATCAGCGGCGGCGTGGCGGCAGGTTTCCCGCAGTCGATAACCTCCCCGCTGGGCGGCACGCTGACCGTCACCAGTTACAACCCGGCCACGGGCGTGGTCAGTTACAGCTACACCCTCAACGGTGCCGAAACCCATGCAAGCGGCGAGGGTGCCAATAGTCTTGTCGAACACGTCACCGTGGTGGCCAGCGACAGCAATGGCGACAGCGCTACCGGTACGCTGGATATCAACATCACCGACGACGTGCCCAAAGCAGTCGATGACAACAATGGCACTGCCTCGGAAACCCTGCTGACCCTCAACGGCAACGTGTTGAGCAACGACGTGCAAGGCGCCGACCGGGTGCCGCTCGGGGAAAATAGCGGACCGATCACCCCCGGCACTTTCACCGGCACTTACGGCACCCTGGTGCTCAATGCCAACGGCACCTACACCTACACCCTGAACACCAGCGATGCCGATTTCAAGGCGTTGCACGGCGGCGGTGACGGTACGGAGACCTTCACCTATACGCTGACGGACGCCGATGGTGACAGCAGCAGCGCCAACCTGGTGCTGCAGATTCACAACAACGATGACCCGATCACGATTGGCGGTTTGAATGCTCAGGGTGGCGAACTCACCGTCTTCGAGAAAAACCTCAGCGACGGCAGCGCACCGAGTGCCTCGGCCCTGACCCAGAGCGGCACCTTCACCGTCACCGCGCTGGACGGCGTGACGAGTCTGACCGTCGGCGGCATCGCCGTGGTCAGCGCTGGTGTGGCCGTCGGCTTCCCGCAATCGATCACCACGCCACTGGGCAGTACCCTGACCATCACCGGGTTCAATGCGGCGACCGGGGTCGTGAGCTACAGCTACACCCTCAACGACAACGAAACCCACCCGACCGCCAACGGCGCCAACAGCCTGCCCGAACAGTTCGCCGTGACCGTGGTCGACGACAACGGCAGCACGGCCATCGGTTCACTGGACGTGAACATCGTCGACGACCTGCCGCAAGGCGTGGACGACAGCAACACCAGTACCGCCTCGGAAACCCTGCTGACCCTCAACGGCAACGTGTTGAGCAACGACGTGCAAGGCGCCGACCGGGTCGCGCTCGGGGAAAACAGCGGGCCGATCACCCCCGGTACCTTCACCGGCACGTACGGCACGTTGGTGCTGAATGCCAACGGCACCTACACCTACACCCTCAACACCAGCGATGCCGACTTCAAGGCGTTGCACGGCGGCGGCGACGGTACGGAAACCTTCACCTATACGCTGACGGACGCCGATGGCGACAGCAGCACCGCCAACCTGGTGCTGCAGATCCACAACAACGATGACCCGATCACGATTGGCGGTTTGAATGCTCAGGGTGGCGAACTCACCGTCTTCGAGAAAAACCTCAGCGACGGCAGCGCACCGGACTCCACAGCGTTGACCCAGAGCGGCACCTTCACCGTCACCGCGCTGGATGGCGTAACGAGCCTGACCGTCGGCGGGATCGCCGTGGTCAGTGCTGGTGTGGCCGCCGGCTTCCCGCAATCGATCACCACCCCGCTGGGCAGCACCCTGACCATCACCGGGTTCAACGCCGCCACCGGGGTCGTCAGCTACAGCTACACCCTCAACGACAACGAAACGCACCCGACCGCCAACGGCGCCAACAGCCTGCCCGAACAGTTCGCCGTGACCGTGGTCGACGACAACGGCAGCACTGCCACGGGTAGCCTCGACGTGAACATCGTCGACGACCTGCCGCAAGGGGTGGACGACAGCAACACCAGTACCGCCTCGGAAACTCTGTTGACCCTCAACGGCAACGTGCTGAGCAATGATGTGCAAGGCGCTGACCGCGTGCCGCTCGGCGAAAACGCCGGCCCGATCACCCCCGGCACTTTCACCGGCACGTACGGCACGTTGGTGCTGAATGCCAACGGCACTTACACCTACACCCTCAATACCAGCGACGCCGATTTCAAAGCCCTGCACGGCGGCGGCGACGGTACCGAAACCTTCAGCTATACGTTGACGGACGCCGACGGTGACACCAGCACGGCGAACCTGGTGCTGCAGATCCACAACAACGATGACCCGATCACGATTGGTGGTTTGAACATTGAGGGCGGCGAGTTGACCGTCTTCGAGAAGAACCTCAGCGACGGCAGCGCACCGGATGCCACGGCCCTGACCCAGACCGGCACGTTCACCGTCACCGCGCTGGACGGAGTGACGACGCTGAGCGTCGGCGGCATTGCCGTGGTCAGCGCTGGCGTGGCTGCGGGCTTCCCGCAGTCGATCACCACGCCGCTGGGCAGCACGCTGACCATCACCGGCTTCAACGCCGCCACGGGCGTCGTCAGTTACAGCTACACCCTCAACGCTAACGAAGCCCATCCAACCGCCAACGGTGCCAACAACCTGCCTGAGCAGTTCGCCGTGACCGTGGTCGACGACAACGGCAGCACCGCCACCGGTTCACTGGACGTGAACATCGTCGATGACCTGCCGCAAGGCGTGAATGACACGAACGCTTCGACGGCCTCGGAAACCCTGCTGACGTTGAGCGGCAACGTGCTGAGCAACGACGTGCAAGGCGCCGACCGGGTAACCCTCGGCGAAAATGCCGGCCCGATCACTCCCGGCACCTTCACCGGCACGTACGGCACCCTGGTGCTGAATGCCAACGGCACCTACACCTACACCCTCAACACCAGCGATGCCGATTTCAAGGCGTTGCACGGCGGCGGCGACGGTACGGAAACCTTCACCTATATGCTGACGGACGCTGATGGCGACAGCAGCACCGCCAACCTGGTGCTGCAGATCCACAACAACGACAATCCGGTGACCCTCAACGGCCTCGACGTGTATGGCGGTGAGCTGACGGTCTACGAGAAAAACCTCAGCGACGGCAGCAACCCCAACGCGTCAGTCCTGACCCAGAGCGGCACCTTCACTGTCACCGCGCTGGATGGCGTGACGACGCTGACCGTCGGCGGCATTGCCGTGGTCAGCGCTGGCGTGGCCGCCGGCTTCCCGCAATCGATCACCACGCCGCTGGGCAGCACGCTGACCATCACCGGGTTCAACGCCGCCACCGGTGTCGTCAGTTACAGCTACACCCTGGTGGATAACGAAGCGCACCCGACCGCCAACGGCGCCAACACCCTGCCCGAGCAGTTCGCCGTGACCGTGGTCGACGACAACGGCAGCACGGCCACCGGTAGCCTCGACGTGAACATCGTCGACGACCTGCCGCAAGGCGTGGACGACAGCAACACCAGCACCGCTTCGGAAACCCTGTTGACCCTCAACGGCAACGTGTTGAGCAACGACGTGCAAGGCGCTGACCGCGTACCGCTCGGCGAAAACGCCGGGCCGATCACCCCCGGCACTTTCACCGGCACGTACGGCACCCTGGTGCTGAATGCCAACGGCACCTACACCTACACCCTCAACACCAGCGATGCCGATTTCAAGGCGTTGCACGGCGGCGGCGACGGTACGGAAACCTTCACCTATACGCTGACGGACGCTGATGGCGACAGCAGCACCGCCAACCTGGTGCTGCAGATCCACAACAACGATGACCCGATCACGATTGGCGGTTTGAATGCTCAGGGTGGCGAACTCACCGTCTTCGAGAAAAATCTCAGCGACGGCAGCGCACCGAGTGCCACCGCGCTGACCCAGAGCGGCACCTTCACCGTCACCGCGCTGGACGGCGTGACGAGCCTCACCGTCGGCGGCATCGCCGTGGTCAGCGCTGGTGTGGCCGTCGGCTTCCCGCAATCGATCACCACGCCACTGGGCAGCACCCTGACCGTCACCGGGTTCAACGCGGCCACCGGCGTCGTCAGCTACAGCTACACCCTCAACGACAACGAAACCCACCCGACCGCCAACGGCGCCAACAGCCTGCCCGAGCAGTTCGCCGTGACCGTGGTCGACGACAACGGCAGCACGGCCACCGGTAGCCTCGACGTGAACATCGTCGACGACCTGCCGCAAGGGGTGAATGACACGAATGCTGCGACCGCTTCGGAAACCCTGTTGACCCTCAACGGCAACGTGTTGAGCAACGACGTGCAAGGCGCTGACCGCGTACCGCTCGGCGAAAACGCCGGGCCGATCACCCCCGGCACTTTCACCGGCACGTACGGCACCCTGGTGCTGAATGCCAACGGCACCTACACCTACACCCTCAACACCAGCGATGCCGATTTCAAGGCGTTGCACGGCGGCGGCGACGGTACGGAAACCTTCACCTATACGCTGACGGACGCTGATGGCGACAGCAGCACCGCCAACCTGGTGCTGCAGATCCACAACAACGATGACCCGATCACGATTGGCGGTTTGAATGCTCAGGGTGGCGAACTCACCGTCTTCGAGAAAAATCTCAGCGACGGCAGCGCACCGAGTGCCACCGCGTTGACCCAGAGCGGCACCTTCACCGTCACCGCGCTGGACGGCGTGACGAGCCTGACCGTGGGCGGGATCGCCGTGGTCAGCGCTGGCGTGGCCGTCGGCTTCCCGCAATCGATCACCACGCCACTGGGCAGCACCCTGACCATCACCGGGTTCAACGCCGCCACCGGTGTCGTCAGTTACAGCTACACCCTCAACGACAACGAAACCCACCCGACCGCCAACGGCGCCAACAGCCTGCCCGAGCAGTTCGCCGTGACCGTGGTCGACGACAACGGCAGCACGGCCACCGGTAGCCTCGACGTGAACATCGTCGACGACCTGCCGCAAGGCGTGGACGACAGCAACACCAGTACCGCTTCGGAAACCCTGTTGACCCTCAACGGCAACGTGCTGAGCAACGACGTGCAAGGCGCCGACCGGGTAACCCTCGGCGAAAACGCCGGGCCGATCACCCCCGGTACCTTCACCGGCACGTACGGCACGTTGGTGCTGAATGCCAACGGCACCTACACCTACACCCTCAATACCAGCGATGCCGACTTCAAGGCGTTGCACGGCGGCGGTAATGGCAGCGAAACCTTCACCTATACGCTGACGGACGCCGACGGTGACAGCAGCACCGCCAACCTGGTGCTGCAGATCCACAACAACGACAATCCGGTGACCCTCAACGGCCTCGACGTGTATGGCGGTGAGCTGACGGTCTACGAGAAAAACCTCAGTGACGGCAGCGCACCGAGTGCCACCGCGCTGACCCAGAGCGGCACCTTCACCGTCACCGCCCTGGACGGCGTGACGAGCCTCACCGTCGGCGGCATCGCCGTGGTCAGCGCTGGCGTGGCCGTCGGCTTCCCGCAATCGATCACCACGCCACTGGGCAGTACCCTGACCATCACCGGGTTCAACGCCGCCACCGGGGTCGTCAGTTACAGCTACACCCTCAACGACAACGAAGCCCACCCGACCGCCAACGGCGCCAACAGCCTGCCCGAGCAGTTCGCCGTGACCGTGGTCGACGACAACGGCAGCACGGCCACCGGTTCACTGGACGTGAACATCGTCGACGACCTGCCGCAAGGCGTGGACGACAGCAACACCAGTACCGCTTCGGAAACCCTGCTGACCCTCAACGGCAACGTACTGGGCAACGACGTGCAAGGCGCCGACCGCGTGCCGCTCGGCGAAAACGCCGGGCCGATCACCCCCGGTACCTTCACCGGCACGTACGGCACCTTGGTGCTGAATGCCAACGGCACCTACACCTACACCCTCAACACCAGCGATGCCGATTTCAAGGCGTTGCACGGCGGCGGCAACGGCACGGAAACCTTCAGCTACACCCTCACCGACTCGGACGGCGACACCAGCACCGCCTACCTGGTGCTGCAGATCCACAACAACGACAATCCGGTGACCCTCAACGGCCTCGACGTGTATGGCGGTGAGCTGACGGTCTACGAGAAAAACCTCAGTGACGGCAGCGCACCGAGTGCCACCGCGCTGACCCAGAGCGGCACCTTCACCGTCACCGCCCTGGACGGCGTGACGAGCCTCACCGTCGGCGGCATCGCCGTGGTCAGCGCTGGCGTGGCCGTCGGCTTCCCGCAATCGATCACCACGCCGCTGGGCAGCACCCTGACCATTACCGGGTTCAACGCCGCCACCGGCGTGGTGAGTTACAGCTACACCCTCAACGACAACGAAGCCCACCCGACCGCCAGCGGCGCCAACAGCCTGCCCGAGCAGTTCGTCGTGACCGTGGTCGACGACAACGGCAGCACGGCCACCGGTTCACTGGACGTGAACATCGTCGATGACCTGCCGCAAGGCGTGAATGACACGAACGCTTCGACGGCCTCGGAAACCCTGCTGACGTTGAGCGGCAACGTGCTGAGCAACGACGTGCAAGGCGCCGACCGGGTAACCCTCGGCGAAAATGCCGGCCCGATCACTCCCGGCACCTTCACCGGCACGTACGGCACCCTGGTGCTCAACGCCAACGGCACCTACACCTACACCCTCAACACCAGCGACGCCGATTTCAAAGCCCTGCACGGCGGCGGCAACGGCACGGAAACCTTCAGCTACACCCTCACCGACTCGGACGGCGACACCAGCACCGCCAACCTGGTGCTGCAGATCCACAACAACGACAATCCGGTGACCCTCAACGGCCTCGACGTGTATGGCGGTGAGCTGACGGTCTACGAGAAAAACCTCAGTGACGGCAGCGCACCGAGTGCCACCGCGCTGACCCAGAGCGGCACCTTCACCGTCACCGCGCTGGATGGCGTGACGAGCCTGACCGTCGGCGGCATCGCCGTGGTCAGCGCTGGTGTGGCCGTCGGCTTCCCGCAGTCGATCACCACGCCGCTGGGCAGCACCCTGACCATCACCGGGTTCAACGCCGCCACCGGGGTCGTCAGCTACAGCTACACCCTCAACGACAACGAAGCCCACCCGACCGCCAACGGCGCCAACAGCCTGCCCGAACAGTTCGCCGTGACCGTGGTCGACGACAACGGCAGCACCGCCACCGGTTCACTGGACGTGAACATCGTCGATGACCTGCCGCAAGGGGTGGACGACAGCAACACCAGTACCGCCTCGGAAACCCTGCTGACCCTCAACGGCAACGTGTTGAGCAACGACGTGCAAGGCGCCGACCGCGTACCGCTCGGCGAAAACAGCGGGCCGATCACCCCCGGCACTTTCACCGGCACGTACGGCACCCTGGTGCTGAATGCCAACGGCACCTACACCTACACCCTCAACACCAGCGATGCCGATTTCAAGGCGTTGCACGGCGGCGGCGACGGTACGGAAACCTTCACCTATACGCTGACGGACGCTGATGGCGACAGCAGCACCGCCAACCTGGTGCTGCAGATCCACAACAACGATGACCCGATCACGATTGGCGGTTTGAATGTTGAGGGTGGCGAGCTCACCGTCTACGAGAAAAACCTCAGTGACGGCAGCGCACCGAGTGCCTCGGCCCTGACCCAGACCGGCACGTTCACCATGAATGCCCTCGACGGCCTGCAAACCCTGACCGTCGGCGGTATCACTGTCGTCAGCGCTGGCGTGGCCGTCGGCTTCCCGCAAACGGCCGTTACGCCACTGGGCAGCACCCTGACCATCACCGATTACAACCCGTCTACGGGAGTGATCAGCTACAGCTACACCCTCAACGACAACGAAGCCCACCCGACCGCCAACGGCGCCAACAGCCTGACCGAGAACTTCAACGTCATAGCCACCGATACCGATGGCGACAGTGCGACCGGGCAGATCAATGTCAACATCGTCGATGACTTGCCGAGCGCCAAACCTGACTCGTCGTCGGTAGTGGAGGGCGGCACCGTCAACATCAGTGTGCTGGGCAACGACATCAGCGGTGCCGATGGTCCGGCGACGGTGGTCGGCGTGCGCGCCGGTAGCAATACCTCGACGTCGGCCATCGGCGGGTTGGGCAACCAGATCAATGGCACCTATGGCTACCTGACCCTCGATGCCAACGGCAACGCGGTGTATCACAGCAACCAGAACTCGGTCGGCGATCCGGGGGCCACCGATACGTTTACCTATACCGTGCGTGATTCCGATGGCGATGAAAGCACCACCACCATCACCATCGATGTGGCCAACAGCAACATCAAGGCCAACCCCGATAGCGATGTGACGGTCTACGAAAAAGCCCTCGATCTGAGCAAGGACGGACAGGACCTGGCCGCCGGTACGGTCACCGGCAGCGACCCGGGCAACACTGGCGAAACCGCGTCCGGCACCCTGGTCGGTTCCGTCTCGGGTGCCAGCGGTGCGCTCACCTACACGCTGGTCGGCAGTGCCACCGGTACTTACGGGCAAATCCTGCTCAACCCCGACGGTAGCTACACCTACACCCTGACCTCGGCGCCGAAAACCTCGCCGAATGCCAACGACGGACCGAACAGCCTGAGTGAAAGCTTCACCTACAAAGCCACCGATGCGCTGGGCAATAGCAGCACCAGCACCATCGTGGTCAACATTGTCGATGACGTGCCCAAGGCGGTGGCAACGGATCGCTCGGTGGCGGCAGTGGAGATCGATTCCAACCTGCTGATCGTGCTCGACATCTCCGGCAGCATGGCCGACCCTTCCGGTGTGTCGGGCCTGTCGCGGCTGGAACTGGCCAAGCAGGCCATCAGTGCCTTGCTGGATAAATACGACGACCTCGGCGATGTGAAAGTGCAACTCGTCACTTTCAGCAGCAGCGCCACCGACAGGACTTCGGTGTGGGTCGATGTTGCGACCGCCAAGACTCTGCTGGCCGGCCTCACCGCAAACGGCGGCACCAACTACGACGCGGCCGTGGCGACCATGCAGACCGCGTTCAATACCTCGGGCAAATTGGTCGGCGCGCAAAACGTCGGCTACTTCTTCTCCGACGGCAAGCCCACCGCGGGCCAGGAAATCGGCACTGCCGACGAGACCGCGCTGAAAGCCTTCCTCGATGCCAACAACATCAAGAACTATGCGATCGGCCTGGGCAGCGGCGTGAGCAACGCCAACCTCAATCCACTGGCCTATGACGGCAGCAGTCACACCGACACCAATTCGGTGGTGGTGACCGACCTCAACCAGCTCAACTCGGTGCTGTCCGGCACTGTGATCGGCGCACCGGTGACCGGTTCGCTGCTGGGCGAGGGCGGTACCTTCGGCGCCGATGGCGGCTTCATCAAAACCATCACGGTGGACGGCACCACGTACACCTACGATCCGAGCGGCAACAGTAACCAGGGCTCGCTGAATTTCAGCGGCGGGCTCAACCACGGCACGTTCAACACCGTGGACAACACGTTGAGCATTGCCACCAACAACAGCGGTACCTTGCAGATCAATCTCGACACCGGTGAGTACGCCTACATTTCGCAGAAAACCACGTCGGTGTTGATCACCGAAAACATCGCATTCACCGCCAGTGATAACGACGGCGACCTGGCCAGTTCGACGCTGACCGTGAAAGTGATCCCCAACTCGCCGCCAGTGGCCACCGATGACCACGTCATCACCAACGTGCTCTCGGGCACCGTTGTGGTGCCGGGCGAACTGTTGCTGGCCAATGACACCGACGCCAACGGCGATCAACTCTCGGCGACACCAACCTCGTTCAACACCGGCTGGATAGCGAAGGGCGCGGACTTCACCGGCACCGGTGCGATCAGCTTCGCCGGCACCAACAGCACCCCCGCCAACCAGAGTCTGGCAGACGTGCGCAATGCCTTTGCGGCCAATGCAGCGACCATGACGGCGCTGCAGGTGATCAGTGGCTATCTCGACAAAGCGAACAGCTCCGATGGCAACAATGAAGACCTCATCACGGTCAAGCTGAAACAGGGTGAGACGCTCAACCTCGATCACGACCTGGCAGCCGGGCACGTCACGATGGAGTATTCGCTCAACGGTGGGGCGTTCGTAAGCATCGCCGATGGCGGCACCATCACCGCAAGCGCGGATGGCACTTACCAGATCCACATAACCAACATCACCAACCCCGGTAACGGCAATACGAATGCGGCGGAAAACTATCAGCTGACCATGACCGTCAACTATGCCGGGGCACAAGATGGCACCCCGGACTACCACGGCACCTACACCGCCAACGACAACCATGGCGGCAGCGACTCGGCCAACCTGACCATCAGCTATCAGGATGGCCACACCCTCACCGGCACCAGCGGGGATGACGTACTGGTGGCGGGCACGGGCAACAACATCATCAATGCCGGCGACGGCAACGATGTGCTCACTGCCGGCTCCGGCAACAACGATCTGCATGGCGGTGCCGGCAATGATTTGCTCTTCAGCGGCCCGGGCAATGACATCCTCGATGGCGGCACGGGCATCGACACGGCCAGTTACGCCCACGCCACCGCCGGGGTGACGGTCGACCTCAGCCTGCTCACTGTGCAGAACACCCTGGGGGCGGGCACGGACACCCTGACCGGTATCGAAAACCTCAGCGGTTCGAACTTCAACGACACCCTGGCCGGTGACAACAACAGCAACGTGATCAACGGTGGCCTGGGCAACGACATCCTCAATGGCGGGGGCGGCGATGACTGGCTGATCGGTGGCCTGGGCAACAACACCCTCACCGGCGGGGCGGGAGCCGACACCTTCCAGTGGCTCAAGGGCAACAGTGGTCATGACCTGATCACCGACTTCACGCCCGGCACTGACAAGCTCGATCTGTCGCAACTGTTGCAAGGGGAAAACGGCACCACGGCTTCGCTGGATGACTACCTGCACTTCACCGTCACCGGCAGCGGGCCGTCGACGGTGACCAGCATCGACGTCAGCGCCATGGCCGGTGCCGCCCCGAACCAGACCATCGACCTGGCCGGCGTCAACCTGGCCAGCCATTACGGTGTAACGCCGGGGGCGGGTGGGGTGATCGCGGGCGGGCATGACACGGCGACCATCATCAACGGCATGCTCAACGATCATTCGTTGAAGGTGGATACGGTGTGAGCTGAAAGCCTGGACGAAAAAATCCGTCATTCCTGTGTAAGGGATGGCGGGTTTTAATGGCTTGGTATAAAGGAATGAAAAAACCGCGTTAAGCGGTTTTTTCATTCAATAGTTTCTAACCAGGGCTCTGCCTGGCCACTGGAGTCTTTAACGCTTCCGATGACTGCTTATACGTGCAGTACCCCGGTAGTAATCGTCCAGGGATTAGACTCTGAGTTGTCACCATGGTCTGCCACCGCGATGAATTGATAAGTGGTTTCGTATTCCAGGCGTGTAACCAATCTGGCCCATTTACCCGTATCGTCGGTCGGTTCCGGCCTCGGCTCGGTGACGCCATTGATCTTTAGCTTGATCTGCGCTGACAGGGCCGCATCACCCCTGACAATTACATA
The DNA here is from genome assembly GCF_059492225.1 of Pseudomonas sp. Pseusp10. Taxonomy (NCBI): domain Bacteria; kingdom Pseudomonadati; phylum Pseudomonadota; class Gammaproteobacteria; order Pseudomonadales; family Pseudomonadaceae; genus Pseudomonas; species Pseudomonas sp. Pseusp10. Next base: position 2,239,101 of record NZ_CP168528.1, read on the forward strand.
GTTGTATGGGGTGTTACCGTTGTCCTCGATCAGGCCGTCCGAATCGTACACGCGGGTATTGTGCGGTTTGATGGTGGATTCCACGGTAAAGGTGCGGGGCGGGGCGGTGATTTCCCCATCGCCATAGTCCGCCTTGGCAGCGAGGCTGTAGTCGCCGTCTGTCACATCGAGCAGAATTTTCCAGGCACCATCGCCGGGATCAGCAGTTGCGACGGCATCTTTTATGGGGGCGCCGTCATTGAGTAGCTGAATGCACTCACCGGGCATGGCATGCCCCTTGATGATCAACTGACTCTTGTCGGTGGTGCCAGCTTCAGGAACAGAAGGGCCGCCTTCGGATTCGAGGACGTCATCCAGGCTCAGTTCCACATCCAATACGACGCGGAAGGTGAACGCGCTGGACTCTTTGCCATTGGCGGCCCTGATCTTGATGCTGAAGTTGCCAGCGGTAAGCCCGTCGAAGGTGAGTTTGAACAGCCCGTCACGATCGACAGTGGCTTTCTTGCCCGTGGAGGTGTCGCCGTTGAACGCTTCTACTTCCATACCGGGAGGTGCGTAGCCGGAGAACTTCAGCGAGTCGCCGTCGTAGGTATCGCCATCTTGAATCAGGCCATCCTTGCCAGTGACTTTGTCGATGATCGGCGTCTCGGTCGCCCAAACGAAAATGTACTGTAAGGAAGAACTTTGAGGCGGTTTTTTTTCCAAAGCGTTAAGGCTGTAGCGCTTGAAGGGCATGTGCTCCGGCAGTGTGAACTGTTTGGTCCAGTCTCCTGAATCATCGCTGGTCACGTCAGTGAATTTGAACTCGTCATCGCGAATCCAGAGCTCCGTAGATGCGCCGGCCGTACCCTTGAAATTCAGGGTTCTGTCAAAAGTAACGCTGTTTTTGCCAACGAGATTACCGCTGCTGTCTCGGACTTCATCGAAGGTTACTTTCGCTATTGCTTCACTCTGTGTGTTTGGCGTGATTGCCGAGGTTTTCGGGGGTTTAGCGGTCATGATAACTCCGGGTATTGAAAAAGTTTGGGTGCCGGAGTGATTTAAAACCTCGTCAGATAGCCTGCCTACTGTCCTAAGTAACAGGTGCAAGTTGGTTTCCGGTCAATGGTCGAGGTTGCATTGGAGGCCTGGCAAGCTTGGCTCCGGCGGCCCGATCAACCGCCCCATCGCGCCGAAAACACCCAGCTCTCTGATGGCCACCAACTCCCCCGACGTTTCGACCATCTCGGCAATCAGCGGCAAATCAATGCTGTGGGTCGCGCGAAAGATCGCGTCGATGAACACTCGCTTGTCAGTCTGCTCGTCGATGTTGCGAATGTAGGCCCCATCGATTTTCAGGTACGCCAAGCCCAAATGGGTGAGGTTGCCGATCTGGCTGAAGCGGCCGCCAAAGTGTTGCAGGCCGATTCGATAGCCGGTGTTCAGCAGGCTGTGACTCATACGCTGCAGCTCTTCGGGGGACGGCAATTGGCGCTCATCGATTTCCAGGGTCAGGAGCGGCGCCAGTTCCGGTAGGGAGTCGAGCAGGTCGAGGATTGTTCGCCATTGTACCGGGTCGCGCAGGGTGCTCCCGGACAGGCTCAGTGCCAAGGGCCTGCGGTTGGCCACCAGGTCGTCCAGCGTGGCCTCGAGCATCGTCAGGTCGAAGCGTGCCGACCAGCCGAGACGCTCGATCCACGGCAGGAAATGCCCGGCGGCAATCGCCTCGCCCTGTGGGTCGAGCAGGCGTGCGAGCACTTTGTAATGCAGCACCTGGCGGGTGTCGGCGCATTGCACGACGGGCTGGAAGTACAGCTCCATTTTTCCCTCGGTCAAGGCATCGTCAATCCAGGTGCGCCAATCGTGCTGGGAGTGATTCGGCGCGGTGTCACGGTGGCCCAAATACACCCAGGGTCGTTCGGGATGCTGCCGGGACTCCGTCAGTGCCTGGTCAAGGCGCAGGAGTACGGTGCTGACCGGTTCACCGGGTCGGTAGGCGACCACGCCCAGATGGGCGACGGGCATGCAATCGCTGGCGCCGGTCAGGCGCAGGTTCTCCAGGCTGGCGCTGACATCGGCGGCCAGGCGCGCAGCGCTTTCGGCGTCCAGACCCGGTGTCAGCAGGCTGAATTCGCCACCACGATTGCGCGCCGCCAGCCAGGTGCGACGTTCCGGCAGTTGAGTCAGGCGCTTGAGCAATTCGCCTACGGCACAGATCAGTGCGTCAGTCCGTTGGCCGCCCAGTCTCTGGTTGAGCCCGTTCAGGTCATTGATCCGCAACATCAACAAATGGCCATCGCGGCTCTGTTCGCACACCCGTAAATGGTCGGCCAGTTGCTCGTCGAGCAGGCGCCGGTTGGCCAGGCCGGTGAGGCTGTCCAGATAGGATTCGGCCCGCAGTTTTTCGCTGCGCGCAGCCTCTTCGACAAACAGCGCCTTGAGCTTCTCGACCATCTGGTTCATCGCCAGCACCACTCGTTTCAATTCCGGTGTCCGTGGCAGTTTCGACAGGCTGAGAAATTCGCGTTTACTGATGGCCTCAGCTTGTCGGACCATGCTGTCGAGTGGGCGAAATTGCCTGCGCAGCATCCATCCTCCAATCACGGCACTGAACAGCCCGCACAACAGCAACCAGATCAGACTGCCGAGGGTACTGTCCCAGAGCTTGGCCAGGGCGAATTGCGGATTGCTCAGCACTTCGACCCGTGCCAGTTGTTCCCAGCCACGCATGATCAAGGCGTCGCCACCTTCCGGGCGCAGGTCGACCAGGTTGACGAACCAGTCAGGCACACCGTCGATTCTCGTCGGAGCGCTGCGTTCCACCAGGGTTTGCTGATCCTTGAGCCTGATGACGCGAATGCTGCTGAAATAGCCGCTGTCGAAAATAGAACTGACCATCAGCACCATCATTGCCGGGTCATCGACCTGTGCTGTCAGCGACAACCCCAGCGCGGTGGCCGCGTCCTGGGCGTGGGCGCGCAGCTGACTGAGCGTTTGCTCGCGGGAGCTTTCCAGGCCGGCATAAAAACTGCCACCGAACGCCACCAGCAGGAACAGGCAGATGGCCAGGAACAACTGTTTACGCAGTGTCATATATCGCTCCTTGCCATGGCGGCTAACCGTCGCCGATGTCGAACCCTTCTGCCTGCATCTTTTTCAACACGTCCTGCCAGCGCGACAGTTTTTTCGAGTCACTGCTGCGCTTGCCACCGTTCTTGCCCGGCAGGTACAGGCCTTCGGCGTTGAAGGCGTACACCGGCAGCAAGTCTTTACGTTGGGACGCGGGGCGGATATCGCCGATCAGGTTGTCCAGCACCAGTGGGTCAGCCGTGGGGGTACTGTAGAACGTCAGCACCATGTGCGCCTGGTTCTGGCTCAGGGCCTTGACGTAGGTGATGCGCAGTTTTTCGCTAGGAATGCCGAGCCGGCGCAGGCTGAAATATTTCGCCAGGGCGTAGTCCTCGCAGTCGGCGGCACCCTTGATCAGGGCTTCGACCGGCGTGGCCCAGTAATCGGTCTGTTGCCAGATGCGCGTGTCGTCCTGGAAATTCAACTGCTGATTGAAGAAGCGGTTCACCGCGTTGAGCTGCTCGGGTTCGGGGACGCCGCGTGCGCTCTGCAGCAATTGACTCCATGCCTCGATCCGGACTCGCGCCGGTCCAAGGGGGCCGTAGCGATTTTCAACGGATTGCAGAATCAGCGCAAAATCCCAGTCGGCCCGGACCCCGTTGAATACGGTCAGTAGCAAACCGGCCAGCAGTAACCAGCCGCCGAGCCGAATCCGGAGCGCTGGCCATCCTGGACTACGCAGACTGCGGGCCATGTCTGGCTGCTCGAGTGTAGGTTCGTGGAGTTTAGGTGGAGATTTTGCAGGGGGAGGGCAGGTCGTCGGGCGAAGGACGCTCACTGAGCTTTTTGTGGCGAGGGAGACTTCAGGATTTGTGCAGGGTTCTCTGGCGCAGGATATAAATCGTCACCAGCACCGCACTGGTCAACATGAAACCTCGAGCCCAGGGCAGCGGCACCAGATAACAGGAGAACAGGATGCTCGCCCACATCAGGCCGATGGCGTAGACCTTGCCCTTGAGCGGGATGCCGTTGCCATCGAGGTAATCGCGGATCCATGGACCAAGCCGTGGATGCTCAACCAGCCATTGATAGAAACGCGGGGAACTGCGGGCGAAGCAGGCGGCCGCCAGTAGCAGGAAGGGGGTGGTGGGCAATACCGGCAGGAAAATCCCGATCACCCCCAGCGCTACGCTCAGCCAGCCGATGGTCAGCAGCACGTAGCGCAACATCAGGGGGCGGTTGCCTATGGGGTTGTCCATAGGCAGAACCTTAGTGGTGACGGGGCTTGAGAATCGCCGGTTTTTCGTCAGGTGCGTTGCACAGCAGGTACAGCGCGGTCAGGGCTTCCGGGATCTGCACGATCATGTCGTCCATCAGGTTGGCATCGGCGGCAATGTCGGAGAACTCCGGTTGCTCGTCGAACAGGCCCGAACCGACCATGATCGGCAGCAGCATTTCGCTGACTTCGTCTTCGGCGGTTTCGAACCAGGCTTCTTCGCGCAGGAACACGCCTTCCATGAAACCGATGCACCAGCCGCGCAGTTCAGAATCGTCCGGGTCGTCACCCAGATCGAGGTCGCACGGCAGCTCGAACTCTTCGTCGGAGGCCAGTTGGCGGGCGATGTGGGCCTTGAGGCCGATCAGCGTGGCTTCGATCTCTTCGCGTTGGGCTTCGCCGCTGTAATGCGGCTCTTCGGCGAAGAGAGCGTCGATCCATTCACGGTCGGGAACCACTTCGGAACAGATCGACAGCGCGGTGAGGTAGCCGTGGGCGGCCACGTAGTCCAGCGCCTCGTCATGCAGTTCATCAGCGTCGAGGAAGACTTGCAGGCGGGTTAGTTGCTCAGCGAAGGACATTAAAGGACTACCTTGGGGAATGTTCGATGCGGGAATTCTAGGCCTTCTTGAGCGCTTGGGCCAGCCGCACGGCATTATTCCCTGTAGGAGCGAGCCTGCTCGCGATTGCGGTGGTTCAGGCGAAATCAATGTTGACTGTGATGGCCTCATCGTCGGATCGCCGCCCGGAGCAGGCTCGCTCCTACAGTTTTGGTATTGCGTGGGCGGAGTCTTATCAGCGGTGCCCTTTGCCGGACGGGGCTCGGGTATACTCGCGCGTTTTGTGATGCCCTGCTGGCGTCACGGCTGAAATGTGAAGCGTCATGCAATGCGCACTTACGATTTGTCGGTGCAATGTTGCGGGTTCTGAACCAGCCTTGCAGGGATGTTTCGGTGATTTTTGGAGTTCCTATGCTCGAACAGGCTCAACGCGTCCTCAAGGACATCTTCGGCTACGACAGTTTCCGTGGCCGTCAGGGTGCAATCATTGAGCGCGTAGCCAGCGGCGGCGATGCCCTGGTCCTGATGCCTACCGGTGGCGGCAAGTCCCTGTGCTTCCAGGTGCCGGCGCTGTTGCGCGAAGGCCTGGCAGTGGTGGTCTCGCCGCTGATCGCTCTGATGGACGACCAGGTCGCCACCCTTGAAGAGCTGGGCGTGGCCGCCGCCGCGTTGAACTCCACCCTCAGCGCCGAGCAACAGCGCGACCTCGCCGCCCGCATCCGCCGCGGTGAAGTGAAGATGCTCTATCTGGCGCCGGAACGTCTGGTCCAGCCGCGCATGCTGTCCTTCCTGCAGGGGCTGAACATCGCCCTGTTCGCCATCGACGAAGCGCACTGCGTGTCGCAATGGGGCCACGATTTCCGCCCGGAATACCTGCAACTGGGCCAGTTGGCGGAAATGTTCCCCGATGTGCCGCGCATCGCCCTGACCGCCACGGCCGACAAGCGCACCCGGGAAGAAATCGTCACCCGTCTGCACCTGCAAGACGCCGAGCGCTTCCTGTCGAGCTTCGACCGACCGAACATCTTTTATCGCATTGTGCCCAAGGAACAGCCGCGCAAGCAGTTGCTGGCGTTCCTCGCCGAACGCCGTAGCGATGCGGGCATCGTGTATTGCCTGTCGCGCAAGAAAGTCGAGGAAGTCGCTGCGTTTCTCAGCGAACAAGGCTTCCCGGCGCTGCCGTACCACGCCGGTCTGCCCAACGATTTACGGGCTTACCATCAGAAGCGCTTCCTCAACGAAGAAGGCCTGATCATGGTTGCGACAGTGGCGTTCGGCATGGGCATCGACAAGCCCAACGTGCGTTTTGTCGCGCACCTCGATCTGCCGAAATCCCTGGAGGCCTACTACCAGGAAACCGGTCGCGGCGGCCGTGACGGCCTGCCGGCAGACGCCTGGATGGCCTACGGCCTGCAAGACGTGGTGATGCTCAAGCAGATGCTGCAGAACTCCGAAGGCGACGAGCGCCACAAACGCCTGGAGCAGCACAAGCTCGACGCCATGCTTTCCCTGTGTGAAGAAACCCGCTGCCGTCGGCAAACGCTGCTGGCCTACTTCGACGAGGACATGCCCCAGCCTTGCGGTCATTGCGACAACTGCGTCGACGGCGTGCAGACCTGGGATGCTACCGAGCCCGCGCGCCAGGCGCTTTCGGCGATCTACCGCACCGGTCAACGCTACGGTGTCGGACACCTGGTGGATGTATTGCTGGGCAAGGACAACGAAAAGGTCCGCAACTTCGGCCATCAGCATCTTTCGGTGTTTGGTGTTGGCAAGGCGATGGCGGAGGGCGAATGGCGCTCGTTGTTCCGCCAACTGGTGGCCCGTGGTCTGGCCGACATCGACCTCGAAGGCTACGGTGGCCTGCGCCTGAGTGACAGTTGCCGGCCGTTGCTCAAGGGTGAGGTGACCCTGGAATTGCGCCGCGATCTCAAGGCGCAAACCGTGGCGAAAAGCAGCAAGAGCCAGGCGAGCCAACTGGTCCGTGGCGAGGAGCGCGAACAGTGGGAAGCCCTGCGTGCCCTGCGGCGCAAGCTCGCCGAAGAACATGGCGTGCCGCCGTATGTCATCTTCCCCGACTCGACCTTGCTGGAGATGCTGCGCAGCCAGCCGACCTCGCTGGCGGAAATGGCCACGGTCAGCGGCGTTGGTGCGCGCAAGCTGGAGCGTTACGGCGAGGCCTTCCTCGAGGTGCTCGGCGGCCAGGTCGAGGCGCCGAAACCGGTGGCTGACGTGCGTCATGAACTGATCACTCTGGCGCGGGCCGGGATGACGCCGGTACAGATCGCCGGACAGTTGCAGTGCTCGGAAAAGAACGTCTACACCATGCTGGCCGAAGCGATCGGCAAGCAGCAGTTGTCGTTGGAACAGGCGCTGGATCTGCCTGAAGATCTGATGGGTGAAGTGCAGGACGCCTTCCTCGACGGCGAAGGTGAGTTGCCGGCGGTTTCCGAGATCGCCGCGCTGTTTGCAGGCAGGGTGCCGGAAGGGGTGTTGTACTGCGTTCGGGCGGCCTTGCAGTCGGAATTCGAGATTTGAGGCACCTGTAGTGCTGATGTAACGATTCAGTACAGATCTGGCCTTGCCTCAAGTCGAGGCTCATGCTTAGCTGACTAATAATTAGTTTTTATTTATTTCAGTCTGATCATGAGTGTTTTATGCCGTTAACCGATCAACACCGCTTTGGCATGCAATTGGCCCAGATGTCCCGTGGCTGGCGTGCCGAACTGGACCGCCGACTGGCGGGTATGGGCTTGTCCCAGGCACGCTGGCTAGTGCTACTGCACCTGGCGCGTTTCGAAGAAGCACCAACCCAGCGCGAGCTGGCGCAAAGCGTCGGCGTCGAAGGCCCGACCCTGGCCCGTTTGCTCGACAGCCTGGAAAGCCAGGGCCTGGTGCAACGCCAGGCGGTGCTGGAAGACCGTCGGGCGAAAAAAATCGTTCTCTGCGCGCCGGCGCTTCCCCTGATCGAACAAATTGAAACCATTGCCACGCAACTGCGTCACGAGCTGTTCGAAGGCGTCGATGAGGCGGACTTGAAGGTGTGCATGCGGGTTCACGGGCACATCCTGGGCAACCTTGAAAAATCTTGAGGCATAACCAAACGCCAGGTTTTTGAGAGACCGCATTGGGCAGACTATAAGAACTACTCGGCAATATCGTGTTCGTAACGGATGTACGAACGCGTACGGGTAGTTTCTGTAGATCTCAAGGATGCTCATGCTCAAGTGTTGGCGTTTGGTTTTACGCGGTGGTTCTCAGTGGTTGCTGGCCGGGGCCACTGTCACTTATTCGGCATGGGCACCTGCGCTGGGCCTGGGCGAAATCACCTTGCATTCGGCGCTGAATCAACCGCTGCGTGCCGAAATCGCCCTGGTGGATGCGGCTGGCCTGGAAGAGGACGAGCTGTCGGTGCGCCTGGCAACGGCAGACGAGTTCAGCCGTGCCGGGGTCGACCGGGTATTTTTCCTCGACAACCTGAAGTTCACCCCGGTCCTGCGCGGTAATCGCTCCTTGATCCAGGTGACCTCCAGCAAACTGGTCAGTGAACCGTTCCTGAATTTCCTCGTGCAGCTCAATCAGCCCAACGGTCAGCTATTACGCGAGTACACGGTACTGATCGACCCGCCGGGTGCGCCAGGTGTTGTTCCCGCCACCGATGAACCGGTTTCCAGTTCTGCGGCGTCTGCATTCCCCAGTGTTCAACCGGTCGTCTTGCCGCCACCCGTGGCAAAGGCGACGCTGGAAACGGACGTCCCCGTGGTTGATTCCGCTGTCGAGCAACTGGCTGCCAGCACCCTGCAAAACCACTCGTTGCAAACCACTGTCGATGAGCTCAACGCGAAGCTTCAAGGCCAGGATGACCTGATCGCCGGCCAGAAAAAGCAGTTGGCTGAGTTGCAAACCCAACTGGCGGAACTCAAGAAGGTAAAGGCGCAACCCATGGCTTCTGACGCAGTGGCGCCAGCCCCCGCCATTGTTGAAAACCCCGGGATTGGCTGGCTGCCGATTGCCGGCGTGTCAGCGTTGATGGCGTTACTGGCGCTGGGCTGGTTAGTTCGCCGCTGGCGCCGGCAGCATCAGGCCACAACGCCAGTGGCTCTGCCGCCGCAGCATGAGCCGTTGGCTGAGCTCTTTACCGAGCCAGTAATGTGGCCCCCCGTCATGCAGTCGGCCACAGTGCATCACGACGGGGTGCCAGCCAACGATGGGCTTGAGTGGGGCGATAGTGGTCGTTCCAACCCGGTCGCTGCTGCCGTGGTGGTGGTTCCGGGTTTGGCGATGTCCAGCGAATCCGCCACTGACGATGAGTACCGGCTCAATCTGGAGGAGCTGTCGATGGCGTCGAGTTGGGATGTGATCAGCCCAAACGAGTACGAGCAGCCGGCTGCTCTGGCCATGATCGAGCCGGCGTTCGAGTTAGAGGCGCAACCCGCTTCGCCGTCCCGGCAGCCACCGGCCGGGCTATCATAGCGGCGTCGTCAAACTCTGGAGTTACGTCCCATCATGACCGTCAGCAAACCGGAAATCGTCATCACCTATTGCACGCAATGCCAGTGGCTGTTGCGTGCGGCCTGGCTGGCCCAGGAGCTGCTCAGCACCTTTGGTGATGACCTGGGCAAAGTCTCCCTGGTGCCGGGCACTGGCGGGGTCTTTCATATTTACTGTGACACCGTGCAGATCTGGGAGCGCAAGGCGGACGGTGGCTTCCCTGAGGCCAAAGTGCTCAAGCAGCGGGTCCGTGACCAGATCGACCCGGACCGCGACCTGGGCCACAACGACCGCACTCAGTGAGACGCAGCCTCCGCAGCAACGGCTTTCCTGCTGGAACCACCTGAGAACCTGCTGGACACCACAATTGCCACAATGATCAGCACGCCCCCGAGCAACATGCGCGGGGTCGGGTTTTCGTTGAACAGCAACCAGGCGACCGTGATGCCATAGACCGGCTCCAGGGCGAACACCACGGCGGCAGTGCGTGCCTTGATTACCGCAAGGCTGGCGACGAACAGGCTGTGGGCGACACCGGTACAGAACACACCGAGCAGGCCGATCCACAGCCAGTCGATGGCACGCACTTCGCTCAATTGCGGCGCCGCCACCGGCAGCAGGCACAGGGCAACCACCACGTTCTGGCACAGCGCTGCCTGCACGGGCGGGACGCGCCCGGAGCTGGCACGGTTGGTCAGCGACAGCAGGGCGAACAACAACCCGGAACCCACGGCCCACAGCAGGCCGGTGGTGGCGCCGCTGGCCAGATCAAAATCAGGCGTGACCAGCACCAGGCCGATACTCACCAGCAGCACCAGTACAATTTCATTGGTGCGAATGCGCTCGCGAAAGATCAGCCCTTCAAGGATCACGGTAAATGCCGGGAAACTGGCGAAGCCGAGCGTTGCAATCGCCACGCCTGCGACTTTCACCGCAATGAAGAAACTCACCCAGTGCCCGGCCAGCAACAAGCCGCTGAGCAGCAGTCGACGCCAGTCCACGGCCTCGAGTTTCTGCCAGCGCGTCTGGCTGGCGAACCGTGCAAAAAACGCCAGCGCGAGCACGGCGAAAGTGGCACGGCCGAACACGATGATCGCCGGTGACGCGGCAGCCAGTTTGCCGAACACGCCGGTCAGGCCGAACATCAATGCGCCGATATGCAAGGCGCCAAGGGCAGTACGGGGAGTCATTGCAATCCTTAACGACAAACGAACAGAGGCCTCATTGAAGCGCGTAATCGCCCATCAAGTCTGTCGGCAGACTATTGTCCTTTGTCGCCAGCCTCGCGTCGCAGTTTCCCGGGCGATACCCCGAACTCGCGCAGCACCGCCGCCGCAAAGGCACTCTGGGAGCTGTAGCCGACACGGCAGGCAATCTCACCGATGGGCAGCGCCGAGTTGCGCAGCAAGCCCACGGCAATATGCAGGCGTCGGCTGCGGATGTAGTCCATTGGCGTCTGCCCGCATTCGGCCACGAATCGAGCATGCAAACGGGCACTGGAGAGGCCTGCCACACGGGCCAGGTCGGCCACCTGCAGCGGATACGCCGCGTACTGATCGATGTGTGCATTCAGCGCGGCGTAGGGCAGGCGCCGACCGCCGAGCGTGTCGTGCCTGGCGTTGTTGAGACTGGCCAGTAACAGCACTGCGCCTTGTTGTGCGATCAGCGGATCGTCGACCGGACTGTTCGCCAGCCAACTGACCAATTGGTTTTGCCCGGCGTCCAGGGGCAGGCGGCCGGCGTTGTCGAGCAAGCGTCGGCTGGATTCGGCGTGATCACCCAGGGACTCAGCCACCCATTGCTCGCTGGGCACATCCAGCACCAGGCAGCGACTGCCATTGGCACTGCCGCAAGCATGATGGGCGCCCGACGGCACCACGACGAAGCTCTGCTGCACCACCTGGCTGCCACGGCCATCGACCTCGAAATCCAGCGCGCCCGAGAGCCCGAACACCAGTTGAGCGTGGTCGTGGCTGTGGACGATCAGGTCGTGGCTGTATTGGCGGAGCGTGAGGATCGGTCTCATCGCAGGTCTCCCGTATCAGGCCGCCAGTCTACACCCGGGCAGGCTGATAAGCGCTGTCACACGACTGACTTGGTGCTGTCATGGACCATTAACTCGGCCAGCGCAAACTTTATAAAACATGTCCAGAGGGTTGCCCATGACCAGCGCCGAGCTCGCCAAGCCCACTCGTAAGCAACGTGTGCGGACGCTATGGATTTCCGACGTGCATTTGGGCACGAGGGACTGTCAGGCTGAACACCTGTCGCAGTTTCTCAAGGGTTATCACGCAGACAAGATCTATCTGGTCGGCGACATCATCGACGGCTGGAAACTGCGTGGCGGCATGTACTGGCCACAGGCGCATACCAACGTGATCCGTCGCCTGTTGACCATGAGCAAGCGCGGCACCGAAGTGATCTACGTCACAGGCAACCATGACGAATTCCTGCGCCGTTATTCGAAGCTGATCCTGGGCAATATCCAGCTGGTGGACGAAGCCGTACACGTCACCGCCGACGGCCGGCATCTGCTGGTGATTCACGGCGACCAGTTCGATGTGATCACCCGTTACCATCGCTGGCTGGCCTTTCTCGGCGACTCGGCCTACGAATTCACCCTGACCCTCAACCGCTGGCTCAATCACTGGCGCGCGCGATATGGCTACGGCTACTGGTCGCTGTCGGCCTACCTCAAGCACAAAGTGAAAACCGCGGTCAGCTTCATCAGTGACTTCGAAGAAGCCATCGCCCACGAGTGTGTCAAACGCGAGCTGCACGGCGTGGTATGCGGGCACATTCACCATGCCGAGATTCGCAAGGTCGGCGAGGTGGACTACCTCAATTGCGGCGACTGGGTGGAGTCGTGCACCGCGCTGATCGAGCATTGGGATGGCTCGATCGAGTTGTATCGCCTTGCGGATGCCCAGGCGCGGGAGGCGCAGTTGAAGGCGGCGAAAGTCGCAGAGTTGGCCTGACAGTCATTCGGTGTTTGTACTGGCCTCTTCGCGGGCAAGCCCGCTCCCACAGATTCTGTGTTCGCAACAAATCTACTGTGGGAGCGGGCTTGCCCGCGAATGGACCGCGCAGCGGTCCTGTCAGGCCGGCGCGTGCTCTTGCATCGCCGCCTTGTAAATCGAGTTCCTGGGGTGCGCAAACAGCCGCTGCATCATCGGTTCGAAGAAGCTCAAGGGCAGCGTGTCGTACGCCGGATCAAACGCCGCCGCATCGTACCTGGCACAGAACTCGACGGTCGCCTGGTACTGCGGATGGTCCTGGAATTGCTCGCGCAGATGGCGATCCATGCCCAGGTGATGGAAGAAGTAGTAGCCCTGGAAGATCCCGTGCTTTTCCACCATCCACAAGTTCTCGGCGCTGACGAACGGCTTGAGGATCGCCGCCGCGATGTCCGGGTGATTGTAGGAACCCAGGGTGTCGCCGATATCGTGGAGCAGGGCGCAGACCACGTATTCTTCGTCGCGGCCATCGCGCCAGGCGCGGGTGGCGGTTTGCAGGGAGTGGGTCAGGCGATCCACCGGGAACCCGCCAAAATCACCCTCCAGTAACTTCAGGTGCGCGGCAATCCTTGTCGGCAATTGTCGTGCGTAGGCACTGAAGTCCGCAGCGATGATCGCCCAGTCTTCCTGCGTGCCGTCCTTCATGTGGGTGAAGCGGGCATTGGCATTCATAGGCAACTCTCTTGTGACGGATGTTCTTTAGAACGGAACGCGTCCCAGCACCATGTCCCGGTACATGACAAAGTCGCCGAGCAGGCTGTAGAAGGGGTGTTGGAACGTTGCCGGACGGTTTTTCTCGAAGAAGAAGTGACCGACCCAGGCGAAGCTGTAACCCGCCAAAGGCAGGGCCCACAACAGCATCCAGATGCCCCGACCAATGGTCAGCGCCAGTATCAGGATAACCAGCGTCGTGCCGATAAAATGTAGTCGGCGACAGGTACTGTTGCTGTGTTCGCTGAGGTAATACGGGTAGAACTCAGCGAAACTGCTGAAACGTTTGATGTTTTCCACGACTGCGATCTCTGTGGTTATTGTTCTGACTGCAAGTTGTTCTGCGGGTAGCTTATTTGAGTCTAGAGTGATCAATGGCATCAGCCACTGACAATAGGCGCCACTTTAGTATCCTTCGGTCAATAGCCGTAACATGCGGCTCAACATGTAAGAAAACGCCATGAGCGAACGAACGACTTCTGCAAGCTGGGCGATGGGGATTGTCAAAGCGCTGGAGATGGACGGCCTGGATTGTCGGGTTCTGTTCAAACAGCTGGGGCTCGACTACGCGGCACTGAATGATCCGGATGCACGCTTCCCGCAAGATTCCATGACACGGCTGTGGCAACGCGCGGTCGAACTGTCCGGCAATCCGGCCATCGGCCTGAACATGGGCAAGGTGGTGCGACCGGCGCAGTTTCATGTGACGGGTTACGCCTTGATGTCCAGCCAGACACTGGCCGAAGGCTTTCAGCGTCTGGTGCGTTATCAGCGGATCATCGCCGAAAGCGCCGACCTGAGTTTCAAGCTGCTGGAAGAAGACTATGCGCTGATTCTGACGGTGCATGGCGACCATCTGCCGCCGACCCGGCAAAGTGCCGAAGCTTCGCTGGCCTGTGCCTTGGCGTTGTGCAGCTGGTTGACCGGGCGTACGTTGCAACCACGCAAAGTGTTGTTCCAAGGCACCGAGCCGGCCAACCTGGAGCCCTATCAGCAAGCCTTTCATGCACCGCTGTTGTTCAACGCACCTTACGATGCGCTGATTTTCGAGCGTTCGGACATGGAAGCGCCGTTGCCGACGGCCAACGAGGCGATGGCGTTGCTGCATGACCGCTTTGCCGGCGAGTACCTGGCGCGCTTTTCCGAAACCCGCGTGACGCACAAGGCGCGGCAGGTGTTGTGCCGCCTGTTGCCCCAAGGCGAGCCCAAGCGCGACACCGTGGCGCAGACACTGCATCTTTCCCAGCGCACCTTGCAACGGCGCTTGCAGGAAGAGGGCACGAGTTTTCAGGCGCTGCTGGACGATACCCGGCGCGAACTGGCCGAGCAGTATCTGGCGCAACCGAACATGACCTTGCTGGAAATCGCTTACTTGCTGGGGTTCGCCGATCCGAGCAACTTCTTCCGAGCTTTCCGCCGCTGGTTCGACGCTACACCCGGCGAGTACCGGATGCGGCTGATGCAAGCACCTGACGCGGTCAATGACGCCAAAATGCCGGAATACACAGCACAAACACAGTGATGATCTCCAGTCGGCCGAGCAGCATGCCGAATGACAGAATCCACTTGGCGGCATCCGGCAGGGTCGCGAAGTTACCTGCCGGGCCGATGGTCTCACCGAGCCCCGGGCCGACACCGGACACGGTACTGGCCGCGCCGGTGAGGGCGGTCATCCAGTCCACGCCGAGCAGCGACAGCAGCAGCGCAATCACGCAGATGGTGATCGCAAAGAAGAACGAAAAGGTCAGGATCGAACGCACGATTTCTTCGTCGAGGCGGTGGCCGTTGTACTTCTGCTTGATCACCGCGCGCGGGTGTATCAGCTGGTTAAGGTTGGCCTTGAGCAGGATATAGGCCACCTGGAAGCGGAAAATCTTGATGCCGCCCGCGGTCGAGCCGGAGCAACCGCCGACAAACCCCAGATAGAAGAACAGCATCAGCGAGAAATTGCCCCACAGGCTGTAGTCCCCCAGCGCGAAACCGGTTGTGGTCACTACCGACGTCACGTTCAGCGCCACATGCCGCAACGCCTCCAGCCAATGCAGCTGGGTAGTCCACCAATACCAGGTGCCGAGTACCAGCCAGGTCACCAGCAGCATGCCGAGCAGGCCTTGAACCTGTTCATCCTTGATCAGCGCCCGACGGTTACCACGCAATGTTGCCACATACAGGGTGAACGGCAGGGCACCGAGAATCATGATGACGATCGCGACCCAATGCACCGCCGGTTGTGGCCACTTGGCCAAAGACTGGTCGGAGGTAGAGAAACCACCGGTGGAAATTGCCGACATCGCATGGTTGATCGCATCGAACGGGCTCATCCCGGCCCACCAGAACGCCAGGCTGCCGACAATGGTAATGCCGACGTAGGCCGCCACGATCAGCCGTGCCACCATGTGCGAGCGAGGCATGACTTTTTCCGAGCGGTCCGACGATTCGGTCTGGAACAGCCGCATGCCACCGATGCGCAGCAGCGGCAGAATCGCCACCGCCATGCCGATGAAACCGATGCCGCCCAGCCAGTGCAGCAGGGAGCGCCACATCAGGATGCCGGGGGACATGGTGTCCAGGCCGCTGAGTACGGTTGCGCCAGTGGCGGTGATGCCGGACATGCTTTCGAAGAATGAATCGGTGTAGCTGATGTGTTGGGTCAGCAGGAATGGCAGCGCGGCGAAGATGCATACCACCAGCCAACTGCTGACGGTCAGCAGGTACATGTCCCGGGGGCGCAAGTGAACGTGCTCGGGGCGCCCCGGAATCACCAGCGCCAAACCGGCGACAAAGGTGATCATGCTGGCCCAGAGGAACGAGGGCAGATCACTGGTGCGGTCGAAAATGACCAGCGTGGCCATGGGTATGACCATGGAGATCGCCAGCGTGATCAGGAAGATGCCGATGATGAAACCAATGATCCGTAAGGTCGGCAACGCCATGAGGTCCGCTCGGCTGATGGTGGAAAGGGCGCCATTCTACCCGTGAGGCAGGGCATGTAAACCGGCACTGCTGCGGCAGTTGCAGCTAGAATAGCCGCACGAATTTTTCAGGAGGTAGCCGATGCAGGCTCTCGACGCTTTGCTCAACCGAGTTTCCGTTCCACGACTGATTGATCCTGCACCCACTGCCGAGCAGCGCGAGGTGCTGTTCGGCGCCGCCATGCGCGCCCCGGATCACGGTCACTTGCAGCCGTGGCGCTTCCTGACGGTGGAAGGCGCGGCGCGTGAGCAAATGGGCGAGTTGCTGGCCGAGGCGGCGAAGCTTTCGGACAGCGAAGTCAGCGAAGCGGCCATCGACAAGGCGCGCAATAATCCGCTGCGGGCGCCGTTGGTGGTGGTGGTAATTGCCCGGTTGCAGGATCACGTCAAGTATCCGAAGTCCGAGCAGTTGCTGGCGGCCGGTTGTGCGGCCCACGGGATTTTGCTGGCGGCGTATGCGCAGGGCATTGGTGCGGTATGGCGTACCGGTGACCTGGCTTATTCGCCGCATGTGGCCAAGGGGCTGGGGTTGGCGGAAGGGGAAGAGGTGATTGCTTTCCTGTACCTGGGCACGCCGCAGAAAGAACCGCGAGTGGCCGAGAAGGTGGACCTGAGCGAGTTCGTCAGCGCCTGGCCCGGGAAGGTCTGACACCGCAGCCCCTGTGGGAGCGAGCTTGCTCGCGATAGCGGCAGTACATTTAACATTGAAGTGACTGAAAAACCGCCATCGCGAGCAGGCTCGCTCCCAGGGTAGATCTGTGTCGTTCAGATAATTTGAGGATAATCTCAGGGTTGTACGACAGCCCCCGGCACCAACGGCAATTCCAGACTGGCAATGAAACCGCCCTCGGGGTGATTGGCCAGCACCAGGCTGCCGCCATGTCGCTCCGCCGCGCGCCGGGCGATGGCCAGGCCCAGGCCATGTCCGGCCGCTGTCTGCCCTGGCGCCCGATAGAACGGCTCACCGAGCTGGCTCAGATATTCGGCACTGACCCCTGGCCCGTGATCGCGCACGGTCACGACAATCCGCTCACCCTGACGCAGCGCCTGCAGTTCGATCGGCAGGCCATCCACCGGGTTGAAGCGCTGGGCATTGCGCAGCAAGTTGTCGACGGCCCGTTCGATCATGGTCGGCCAGCCCTTCAGATTCAGTTGCGATTCGGCTTCGAGGTGGACGAGCTGCTCGGGTGAACCGAGTTGCGCATCCTTTTGCAGGGTATTGAGCAAGGCGTTCAGGTCCACCTCTTCGGCACTGGCGTTATCGGAGTCGACCCGCGCCAGCACCAGGATTTCGCTGATCAACGCTTCCAGTCGGTCGCACTCACGGGTCAGGCGCGGCCAGAGCTGCTCCCGTTCCTGCGGGGTGGCCCGTTCGGCCAGCGCCAGCGCGATACGCAGGCGGGCGAGGGGGGAGCGCAGTTCGTGGGACACATCCCGCAGCAGTTGCCGCTGACTGCCAATCAGGCTTTGCAGGCGCGCGCCCATGCGGTTGAAGTCGTTGGCCAGGACGCCGAACTCATCGCGACGATTGGCCAGTTTGACCAGGCTGTTCTGTTGATAAGCGGTTTGTCCCAGGTCATGCACCGCTCCGCGCAGACGGCTGAGCGGGCGAGTGATGGAAAAGGTTACCAGCAGGCTGAACAGGGTCAGCACCACCAGGGCGATCCCCAGCGCACTGAGCGGCCAGAGCAGACTCTCGCGGTGCCAGGCATCCAGTTCCGGGTGCGGGATGCGGTAGATGAACAGGTAGGTGTCGCCGGTTTTTTCGCTGGTGAACTCATCGGTCAGACGCCGCCATGGCAAGCGTCGGTCATCATTGTTCTGACGCGCCTCAAAGGCCGCCGCACGTCTGGGGAAGGTGCCGCGCACCACCGGATCGCCGCTTTCGTTAAGCACCTGAACGTCGATGTGATACTGGCGTTTGCGTTGCTGGAGAATGTCCTGAGCGGCGTCTTCGCCCTGACTTTCGTAGGTTTGCGTCCACTGTTCGGCCAGCGTGTTGAGGCCCGGGTGGCGGCTGAGAATCCATGCGTCCTGGTTGAGCATGTGCCCGAGCAGGATGGAAAGCCCTGCAACCAGAGCAATGGCCAGCCAGAAGCTGGCCAGGATACGCCAGAACAATGAACGCACGGAAAATCCTCAAGCAAACACAACTAATGTGGGAGCGAGCTTGCTCGCGATTGCGTCGGCACATTCAACATCAATGTGACTGAAAGAACGCCATCGCGAGCAAGCTCGCTCCCACAGTGATTGGTGTGGTGTCAGACCCAACGGTATTGAGCCGTCGGGTCCAAGTTCAGCTCATTATTGCGCTTTTTGCGCTTGTTGCGCTTTCCAGGCTTTGAACTCGGCCCACTCGGCGCGACGTTCGGCCTGTTTTTTCTGGATCTCGTCGAATTTCTTCTGTTGATCCGGTTTCAGCACCGCGCGCACATCGGCTTCGGCTTTCTGGTGTTTGGCGGTCATCTCGTCTTTCATGGCTTTCTGGTCGGCTGGCGAGAGTTTTTCCAGGTACTTCTCGACCAGTTGCTTACGCTCGTGCATCTGCTCGCCCATGATCTTGCGGATTTGCTCGCGCTGTTCGCGGCTCAGGTCCAGTTGACTGTAGGGGCCTTTACCGTGCATGCCGTGCATCTGACCGCCATGGTGCGAACCGTCCATTGGCCCACTCATCGAGCCATCGCCTTCTGGCATGGCCATGGCAACGGTCGGCAGGGCAGCAGCGAACATCAGAGCGATAAGAGTCTTGCGCATGGTGTATCTCCTTGTCTCGTTCCCGGTACGTTCCGGATGAGTACAGATTACGCAGATCAAGGTCAGCGGCGGTCAGCGGAGGGTAAAGCTTGGGTAAAGACGGTCTTCAGCGATCCTGACAAAACGTCCGGGTGACTGTAGGAGCGAGCTTGCTCGCGATGAACTCACAGGCACCGCGTTTTTCCAGACAGTATGCGTAATCGTTCAACTCCATCGCGAGCGAGCGCCTACAGGCTGTAGTAATAGCCGCGGCTGCGCAGGGCGACGATGCGCGGTCGGCCATCGGGGTGTGGGCCGATCTTCTTGCGCAGGTTGCTGACGTGCATGTCCAGGCTGCGGTCATACAGGGTCAGCTTGCGGCCGAGGGCGATCTGCGCCAGTTCCTGTTTGTCCAGGGGTTCGCCGGGTTGCTTGAGCAAGGCTTCCAGCAGGCGGCTTTCGGAAACGGTGAGGGTGAATTCCTGTTCGTCGATGCTGACCACTCCGCGCACCGGGCTGAAACACAGGTCACCCAGTTCCATCTGGCTGGATACCGCTGCCGGGTGGCTGCGGCGCAGTACTGCGCGCAGGCGGGCGGTCAGTTCCCGTGGGTCGCAGGGTTTGGCCAGGTAGTCGTCGGCCCCAAGTTCCAGGCCGAGGATACGGTCCAGGGGCTCGCCCCGGGCCGAGAGCATCAGCACCGGCAAATCCGGGTGATCGCTGCGCAACTGCTTGAGCAGTTCCAGGCCGCTGCCATCGGGCAACATCACATCCAGCACCACGGCCGCCGGGGCGGCTTCGGCCAGCGCGCGGCGTGCACTCTGGCCATCGTGACAGGCACGTACCTGAAACCCTTCCTGGCTCAGCCAACTGCTCAGGAGCTCACACAGCTCCTGGTCATCATCAATAAGTAACAGCTCGCTCATGACTCACTCAATTTAGCCATTGTCGACGTTTTCGACTTGCTCCACTGGCGAAGATACCGCAGAGCAGAGCCAATAGCGCTACCCCGGCGCCGGTGACGAACCATTGTTGCTGGTCGGTCAGCAGGCGCGGCAGTGGACTGCTGGCCTGAGCTTCCTTGAGTTGCAGCTTCAATCGCTGGTTCTCCTGGCGCAACCGGGCCAGCAGTGGGCTTTCGCGTTCGCCTTCGGCGGTTTGAAATTGTTTGTTCAGTTCTTCCCGTTGCCGTTCGCTTTCTTTCAAGCGTTGCTGCAACTCGGTGATCTGGCTACCGGCGCTCAAGGAAAGAGGCGTTGAATTGCCACCCTCGGCGTATTCTTCACCGTGGGCGGGCGCCACGACCGACAACGTGAACAACATCAGACACAACGGACCCTTGCGCATCGCGACTCCTGATTCCAATACGAGTATTGGGCAAGTTGTCGGCCGGCAAACGAGAATAATGAGCGATTGAGAACGCGATGAACCGACAAGGTTCATCGCGGAGCAGGATTTTACGGCAGGACTTGCTTGAACGGCTTCACCAGAACGTTGGCGTAGACGCCTGCGGCGATGTACGGATCAGCGTCGGCCCAGGCCTGGGCGGCGCTCAGGGAATCGAATTCGGCGACGATCAGGCTGCCGGTGAAACCCGCTGCGCCCGGATCATTGCTGTCGACCGCCGGGTGTGGGCCGGCCAATACGATGCGACCTTCGCCCTTGAGCGCTTGCAGGCGCTCGAGGTGCGCAGGCCGTGCGGCCAGGCGGGCTTCCAGGGAGTTGGCGACGTCTGTGGCAATGATTGCGTAAAGCATGTCAGTCCTCGGTTTTTGGCGTAGTGGTGTCGGCATCGTGCAGGTGGCGGGACAGGTAGATGCCCTGGCCGACCAGGAACAGCAAAGTCATGCCCAGGCTGCCGAAGACCTTGAAGTCGACCCAGTAGCTCTGGAAGGTGAACGCGACAAACAGGTTGGCGGCACCGCAAAACAGGAAGAAGGCGATCCAGGCGATGTTCAGGCGCGTCCAGACCGGTTCCGGCAAGGTCAGCGCGTGGCCCATGATGCGTTTGATCAGCAGGCTGTCACCGACGAAGTGGCTGCCGATGAACGCCAGGGCGAACAGCCAGTTGACCACCGGCGCTTTCCACTTCAGGAACGTCTCGCTGTGGAACGCCAGGGTCAGGCTACCGAAGACCAGGCAGGCGATCAGGGTCAGCCACTGGCTCTTCTCCAGCTTGCGCTGTTTGACGAACAGCGTGCCGTAGACCACCAGGGAACTGATGATCAGCATCGCGGTGGCGCTGTAAATACCGCCTACAGTGACCTCATGGCCGGCGATGTCGACGACCCGTGGATCGGTTTTGAAGACGATGAAAAACAGCAGGAGCGGGATGAAATCGATGAATTGTTTCACAGTGGCAGCCAGAAGCAGGATGTGGCGGCATAATAACAAACATATGGGCGCGCGATAGCGCCAGCTGATTTGAGGTTACAAAGCCCTGTGAATGTTGATTTGCACTGCCATAGCACGGCCTCCGATGGCGCCCTGGCGCCTGCGGTTCTGGTGGCGCGAGCGTTCGAGAAAGGCGTGCGAGTCCTGGCCTTGACCGATCACGATACCCTTGAAGGCCTCGACGAGGCCCGGCACGCGGCCACCGCGCTGGGGATGCAACTGGTCAACGGCGTCGAATTGTCCTGCACCTGGGGTGGCGCGACCATTCATGTATTGGGCTACGGTTTTGACGTGAATGCCGCGCCGTTGGTCGAGGCCATCGCCAAATTACGTGATGGCCGTTGGCTGCGCTCCGAGGAAATCAGCCGCAAACTGGCGTTGAAAGGCATGCCGGGGGCGCTTGAAGGCGCCCGCAAGATCCAGCAGGAGTTGGGCGACAGCGGTAACGCGCCGGCCCGCCCGCACTTCGCCGACTGGATGGTGCGTGAAGGTTTCGTCAAGGATCGCGCCGAGGCGTTCCGCAAATGGCTGGGCGCCGGCAAGCTGGGTGACGTCAAGCAACACTGGCCAACCCTGGACGAAACTGTCGAGACCCTGCGCGCGGCCAAGGCCTGGGTCAGCCTGGCACACCCCTGGCACTACGAATTCACTCGAAGCAAGCGTCGTCGTCTGATTGCCGACTATATTCAAGCGGGGGGCCACGCCATCGAAGTGGTCAATGGTTATCAACCTGCCGAGCAAGTGGGCAGCCTGGCCATTCTGGCCCGCGAGTTCGGTCTGCTGGTCAGCGCGGGCAGTGATTTTCATGGCCCTGGAGGCTGGTCGGAGATCGGTGAATACCGACCACTCCCGGAGGATCTGCCACCGCTATGGTGTCGATTCAAACATGACCCAATTATTGCCGCCGTCTGAACAGGTAGAGAACGTGAGTCAATTTTTCCAGATTCATCCGGAAAACCCGCAAGCGCGCCTGATCAAACAGGCGGTCGAGATCATCCGCAAGGGCGGGGTGGTGATATATCCCACAGACTCTTCCTACGCCATAGGTTGCCAGATCGGCGACAAGGTGGCCGTGGAGCGCGTTCGGCGCCTGCGGCAACTGGATGAGAAACACAATTTTGCGTTGATTTGCAGCGACCTGTCGCAACTGGGTCTGTTCGCCAAGATCGACACCGGTACGTTCCGCATTCTCAAGGCCCATCTACCGGGGCCGTATACCTTCATCCTCAACGCTACCCGCGAAGTGCCACGGCTGTTGTTGCACCCCAAGAAGCGCACCATCGGCCTGCGCGTGCCGAGCCATCCGATTGCCCTGGCGCTGCTGGCTGAACTGGGCGAACCGTTGATGAGCGTGACCCTGATCATGCCAGGCGATGAAGATCCGTTGAGCGACCCCCATGAAATGCGTCAGTTGCTCGAACACCAGGTCGACCTGATCATCGACGGCGGTTTCGGCGGGATCAAGGCGTCCACCGTGATCAGCCTCGCCGACGGCGAGCCGGAAGTCATTCGCGTTGGTTGCGGCGACCCTGCGCCGTTCATGGTCGAGGCCTAGATGTCCGCAGTAGAACCCGTCGACAGTCAGGCCGGAGCCCAGCAGGAACTGCCCTTCGCCATGGTCTATGGCCAGGCGGTCATGGAAATGCCGCTGGACCTGTACATCCCGCCGGATGCCCTCGAGGTCTTTCTCGAGGCGTTCGAAGGCCCCCTCGACCTGCTGCTTTATCTGATCCGAAAGCAGAACATCAACATCCTCGACATCCCGGTGGCGGAAATCACCCGCCAGTACATGGGCTACGTCGAGTTGATGCAGTCGGTGCGCCTGGAGCTGGCTGCCGAGTATCTGGTGATGGCCGCGATGCTGGCCGAGATCAAGTCGCGGATGCTGCTGCCACGGGCTGAAACCGTCGAAGATGAAGAAGACGACCCGCGCGCCGAACTGATCCGTCGCTTGCAGGAATATGAGCGTTTCAAGGCCGCCGCCGAAGGCATCGATGGCCTGAGCCGCGTCGGTCGCGACGTGGTGGTGCCCAGGCTCGATGCCCCGCAAGCCCGGGCGCGCAAGTTGTTGCCGGACGTGCGTTTATCCGAATTGCTGCTGTCCATGGCCGAGGTGCTGCGCCGTGGCGACATGTTCGAAAGCCATCAGGTCAGCCGCGAGGCGCTGTCTACCCGAGAGCGCATGAGCGATGTGCTGGAGCGGCTCAAGGGCGGCGGATTCGTACCGTTTGTCGAGCTGTTCACCGCTGAAGAAGGGCGCCTGGGAGTGGTGGTGACCTTTATGGCGATCCTTGAATTGGTCAAGGAATCCCTGGTCGAGCTGGTGCAGAATGAGCCATTTGCCGCGATCCACGTGCGAGCCCGAGCCGAATAACGAGTCGAAACATGAACCTGACTGAACCCCGTGATCTGGCACCCTTGCTTGAAGCCTTTCTGTTGGCCTCGGGAAAGCCGCAATCCCTGGAAAGCCTGTTCGAACTCTTCGAAGAAGGCGAGCGGCCGGAGCCGCCAGTCTTCAAGAAGGCCCTGGCGATTCTGGCGAAGTCCTGCGATGGCCGCGCGTTTGAACTGAAGGAAGTGGCCTCGGGGTATCGCCTGCAAATTCGTGAGAAATTTGCGCCGTGGGTCGGACGTCTGTGGGAAGAGCGCCCGCAGCGTTACTCCCGTGCCATGTTGGAAACCATGGCGCTGATTGCCTATCGCCAGCCGATCACCCGGGGCGAAATCGAAGACGTGCGGGGCGTGGCGGTCAACAGCAACATCGTCAAGACGCTGATGGAGCGCGAGTGGATCCGTATCGTCGGCTACCGCGACGTACCCGGAAAACCGGCGATGTTCGCGACCACCAAGGCGTTCCTCGATCACTTCAACCTGAAAAACCTCGACGACTTGCCACCGCTGGCGGAACTGCGCGAGCTGGAACCGGACCCGGTGCTCGATTTCGACGACGCCCCCGTACCCGCCGGGTTGCAAGAGTTGGCCGATGTCAGCGCCGAGTCGGAGGAGCCGAAAGAAGAAACCAGTTTCCACACGCTATTGCTGGAGCTGGACAGCATGGAGGAGGGGCTCAAGACCGACTTTGACGACTTGCTGCGTGATGGGGTATCGCCTGAATTCGATTCGGAACAGTCGGTCATCGAGCCAGAAGTCGAAGCGGCACAGCCCGAGCCTGAACCGGAAGGCGAGCCTGAGCCGGAAATTGAACCGGAGCAGGCCGACGACATCCTCGGCGTTGCCGAGGCCCGGGAAAAACTCCTGGCCGCCGTGGCTGCCCTCGAACAGCCGAAACCCGAGCCGGAGCTGTCGGACGAAGAGGCCGAAGCCCTGGCTCTGGCCGAAGCCATCGAGGCCGAACGCCGTCAGTTCGAAGACTGATCGCAATGTCTGCGACCACCAAAGATCCTTGTGGGAGCGGGCTTGCCCGCGAATGCGGTGGGTCAGCCAATAAATATGCCGACTGACACGCCCTCTTCGCGGGCAAGCCCGCTCCCACAGGGGATTGTGTTCATAGCAGAGCTGCGGGTCACCGTTCGGCGCAAAAACAAATAACCTTGCGTTGATCAGCTAGTCTCTGATGCGCAATCGCCCGCATGCGCGTATGATTCGCGACCCTTCGGCGATCCCTTCGCCCAAGTACCCAGTTTTCAGACCACACCGGGAGGTGCCCAGATGAGTATCAAAGACCAGCAAGACGACCAGCCAATCGGCCCAGCAGGCGAAAAACTGCAGAAAGTCCTCGCCCGTATCGGCGTCGGCTCGCGCCGTGACGTGGAAGCCTGGATCAGCCACGGCCGCATCAAGGTCAACGGCAAAGACGCCACCCTTGGCCAGCGTGTCGACATGCACGACGCCATCACCATCGATGGCAAGGTGATCAAGCGTGAAGAGGCCGCCGAGTCGGTGCGCCGCGTGATCATGTACAACAAGCCCGACGGCGAAATCTGCACCCGTGTCGATCCGGAAGGCCGCCCGACCGTGTTCGACAAGATGCCGCGTCCGAAAGAAGGTCGCTGGATCAACATCGGTCGTCTGGACATCAACACCACCGGTCTGCTGATGTTCACCACCGACGGTGAGCTGGCCAACCGTCTGATGCACCCTTCCTACGAAATGGACCGTGAATACGCGGTACGTGTGCGTGGCGAAGTTGACGACGAGATGATCGAGCGTCTGAAAGCCGGCGTGGTCCTCGAAGACGGTCCGGCCAAGTTCACCGACATCAAGCAAGCGCCAGGTGGTGAAGGTTTCAACCACTGGTACCACTGCGTGGTGATGGAAGGGCGTAACCGCGAAGTTCGTCGTCTGTGGGAATCCCAGGGCCTGGTGGTCAGCCGTCTGAAACGCGTGCGTTTCGGTCCGGTGTTCCTCAACTCCGACTTGCCGATGGGCCGCTGGCGCGAAATGAGCCAGTACGAAGTCGACATTCTGAGTGCCGAGGTCGGCCTGACGCCGGTCGCGATGCCGCAGATGAACGCCAAGAGCAAAGACAAGCTTGACCGGATGCAGCGCAAGTCGTCGCGTCCGATGGCCAAGACCGAGCGTGTACGCACCCTGCGTCCGGCCGCTGGCGCAGCCGCCGCACCTGCCGCGCCACGTGCCAGCCGCGAGCCGCAGATCGAAGGTGAGCGTCCAGGTCGCAAACCTGCTGCGCGTCAGGACGGCGAACGCGGTCCACGCACACCACGTCCGACCAATGGCCGTGCCGAGCGTGGCGAAGGTCGTGGTACGCCGGTAGCCGATCGCCCGGCCGACACCAAGCGCCCGGCCAAGCCGGCGCCGAAGCGTCCGGGGATCAAACTGGTCGACGGCGAAACGCCATCGGGCAAGCGCCGTGGCGCACCGGCCGGTTCCGGCCAGCGTCCGGGCTTTGGGCGTCGTAAGCCGGAGTGAGGCAGCGGTAAGCTTCAAGCTGCAAGCGACAAGTTAAAAACGCCAACCTTCGGGTTGGCGTTTTTTTTCGTCTGGATTTATGTCCGTATCGTTTTTGAGGACGCCATCGCGAGCAAGCTCGCTCCTACATTTTGATCGCGATTCTCCGAGCAAACTCATTTCCCTGTGAGAGCGAGCTTGCTCGCGATGGCGTCAGTCGCCGCACTGAGCACTCCAATATGGAAACCCGGGTTTACGCGCTGTAAAGAAATACTGACGAAATACACGGATTAACCCCGTGAAATCGCCATTTCTCGAATGTCGTAAGAAAATGCTTACGCGCTATTGCCTTTTGTCCCTCTCCCCGCGCTCTAGCCCGCTTGTTTCACCGCGCCATGCAGGGTGTTATGCGCGCCATGCCTGTCGTGCAGGTGCATAACAAAAAGGAGGCGCAATGAACGCCGCAATCCATCTCCATCGCTCTGCGAGAGGCGGGTTTCCTGCCTTTCCCGTCAATGATCCGCAAGGGTCTGACCCATTTTTTGCAGCCGCCCGAGCCCCTCGGGGCGGACACAGGCAATCCCGGCCATAGACACGCTTGTCCAGCGGGTCTGGCAGCAGGGGGTTACGGGTGTACAATGCGCCGCGTTTTACCTGTGACCTCCTGCGCATCTGCGCAAACCTCAAGGCTATCCGCCTTGTTCACTCCGTCGCGTCACGAGCGTGTCGGGTTCGATTTCGTCACAGATAAAAACAAACAGGTGACGCATGACCGTTGTAAATACGCTGAACTCCTGGTGCTTGCGCTGGGGTTTGATCGGTGCCGCTTAACGGACTTCCTGAGCAGCAACGTCTACTGAACATCATCAAACCTTGCGTGAGACCCTTTTCATGAGTGGACAACACCCGCAATCAGGCGAGCTGAAACGCGGCCTGAAAAATCGCCACATTCAATTGATCGCCCTCGGTGGCGCGATCGGTACCGGCTTGTTCCTCGGCTCGGCCGGGGTACTGAAATCCGCCGGTCCGTCGATGATCCTCGGCTACGCCATCTGCGGCTTCATTGCCTTCATGATCATGCGCCAACTGGGCGAAATGATTGTCGAAGATCCGGTGGCCGGCTCCTTCAGCCACTTCGCGCACAAGTACTGGGGCGGCTTCGCCGGTTTCCTGTCGGGCTGGAACTGCTGGATTCTGTACATTCTGGTGGGCATGTCGGAGCTGACGGCGGTCGGCAAATACATCCACTACTGGGCGCCGGACATCCCGACCTGGGCCTCCGCGGCGGCTTTCTTTGTGCTGATCAACGCGATCAACCTGGCCAACGTCAAAGTGTTTGGTGAGGCCGAGTTCTGGTTCGCGATCATCAAGGTCGTGGCGATCGTCGGCATGATTGCCCTGGGCAGCTACCTGCTGGTCAGCGGCAATGGCGGCCCGCAAGCGGCGGTGAGCAACCTGTGGTCCCACGGTGGCTTCTTCCCGAACGGTGTCAGCGGTCTGGTGATGGCCATGGCTTTCATCATGTTTTCCTTCGGTGGTCTGGAAATGCTCGGTTTCACCGCTGCCGAAGCCGACAAGCCGAAAACCGTGATCCCGAAAGCGATCAACCAGGTGATCTACCGGATCCTGATTTTCTACATCGGTGCGCTGGTGATCCTGCTGTCATTGACCCCGTGGGATAGCTTGCTGACCACCCTGAACGCCTCCGGTGACTCCTACAGCGGCAGCCCGTTCGTGCAAGTGTTCTCGATGCTGGGCAGCAACACCGCCGCGCACATCCTCAACTTTGTGGTCCTGACCGCGGCGTTGTCGGTGTACAACAGCGGCACCTACTGCAACAGCCGTATGCTACTGGGCATGGCCGAGCAGGGTGACGCGCCGAAAGGTCTGGCGAAGATCGACAAGCGCGGCGTGCCGGTGCGTTCGATCCTGGCTTCGGCTGCCGTGACGCTGATCGCGGTACTGCTGAACTACCTGATCCCGCAAAATGCTCTGGAACTGTTGATGTCGCTGGTCGTTGCCACTCTGGTGATCAACTGGGCGATGATCAGCTATTCGCACTTCAAGTTCCGCCAGCACATGAACAAGACCAAACAGACGCCGCTGTTCAAGGCCCTGTGGTACCCGTACGGCAACTACATCTGCCTGGTGTTCGTGCTGTTCATCCTTGGTGTGATGCTGTTGATTCCGGGGATTCAGACATCGGTGTATGCGATTCCGGTGTGGCTCGTGTTCATGTGGGTCTGCTACGGCATCAAGAACAAGCGCAGTGCACAGCGTGCCTTGCAGGTCGCAGTGGAGTAACTCCGCGCAGAAACAACAAACCCGGCCATGTGCCGGGTTTTTTGTGGCTATCGAATTCATGGCATGACACCAAACCCTGTGGGAGCGAGCCTGCTCGCGATAGCGGTGTGTCAGGTTAGTCAGATGTTGACTGACACGCCCTCATCGCGAGCAGGCTCGCTCCCACAGGGTTTAGTGGCGTGTTCAGTATCTGATTCGCGGTATCCTGCACGCTCTGAATATGGACGTTTTTCCATGCTGGTCATTTCCAACAACGTGCATCTGCCGGATGCCGAGATCGAGTTGACGGCCATTCGCGCCCAGGGCGCCGGTGGGCAGAACGTCAACAAGGTCTCCAGTGCCGTGCACCTGCGTTTCGACATTCCGGCGTCGTCCTTGCCCGATTTCTACAAGGAGCGGCTGCTGGCGCTGCGCGACAGCCGCATCACCGGCGACGGTGTGTTGATCATCAAGGCCCAGCAGTACCGGACGCAGGAGCAGAACCGCGCCGATGCGCTGTTGCGGCTGACCGAGTTGATCCAGAGTGCCATCAAGGTCGAGAAGAAGCGCCGTCCGACCAAGCCGACCCTCGGCTCGAAGACCCGTCGTCTCGAATCCAAGAGCAAGCGCGGCAACATCAAGGCCGGGCGCGGCAAGGTCGATTTCTAACGGGCGTCCCGCGCCTCGCGTTGCTTAGGTGCCTGCCGGTACAAGTAAAGGCTCAGTATCAATCCGCTCAGGGCGGCGAGGGCGGCGAACAGGAAGATCGAAGCGAAACCGAACCCGGCCGCAATCGCCCCGGCCAGCGGCCCGGTGATCCCCAGCGACAAGTCGATGAACAGCGAATAGGCGCCGACGGCCGCGCCACGGCTGGACGCCGGCACCAGATTGACCGCCTCTACTCCCAGCGCCGGAAACACCAGCGAAAAGCCGAAGCCGCTCAACGCAGCCCCCGCCAGTGCCCAATGCGCATCGGGTGCCAGCCACAGCAACAGCAATCCCAGGGTTTCCACCGACAGGCAGGCAATCGCTACGCGAAAGCCGCCGAGGCGGTTGATCAGGTTGCCGAACAGCAAACGCGCGCCGATGAAGCAGGCACCGAACAGGCTCAGGCACAGCACCGCGTTGTCCCAGTGTTGCATGGCGTAATACAGGGTGATGAAGGTGGCGATGGTGCCGAATCCAATGGAGCCCAGGGCCAGGCCACAGCCGTGGGGGAAGACTCGTCCGAGCACGTGTATGAACGGCAGGCGCTCACCGGCAACGATTGGCGCGGCGGTTTTCGGCCAGGCCAGCAGCAGACCGAGAATGGCAAGCAACACAATACTCACCCCCATGCTCCACAAGCCCAGTTGATGGACGAGCAACACCCCCAGGGGCGCGCCGACAGCCAGAGCGCCGTAGCTGGCGATCCCGTTCCACGAGATGACCTTGGCGGTATTCGCCGCGCCGACCCGGCCGATGCCCCAGCCAATCGAGCCCGAGCCCACCAGGCTTTCCGCGCTGCCGAGTACCAGTCGGCCGATTAGCAGGCTGATCAGGCTCAAGGCCGGCAGGCTCTGGGTCCAGGCGGAGATCAGCATGAACACACCGCTCAAGCCGCAACCGGCCAGGCCGTACATGACCGCCAGCTTGCTGCCTTTGTTGTCGATGATTTTCCCGGCATACGGGCGGCTGAGCAGGGTGGCCAGGTATTGCACGCTGATCACCAGCCCCGCGATCACCGCGCCGAAGCCCAGGTCGCTGTGGACGTAACCGGGCAATACGGCCAGGGGGATGCCGATGTTCAGGTAGCCGATGAAGGTGAAAAGGACGATGGAAACAACTTGCAGCGTGACCGCCAGGGGGCGCTGGTTTTCAGGCATGGGTAAAGGTCCACGGTAAAGCGGGATAGATAGGCTGCTTATGATAGCGGTGTGGACGGTCACAGGTTGTGAAAAAGTAAAACTATTTGCCGGGCGGCGTCATTCAGGTTTGGCGGGAGCAACCAGCTGCGTGGTGACCAGGGCGGCCAGCGCATTTTCCTGGGTGCCGAAACGGGCGAGCAAGGCGGCTTGTTTCTCGGGGGAGAGGCGATTCCAGATCTCGATCATTTTCTCGGCGGTGCCGATCAGGACGCTGGCCTGCTTTTCATCAAAGGTTTCGCTGAGTTCATCGGTCATGGTGCAGGCTCGCGTTTCAGGCAGTGTGGGAAGCGCATGTTAGCGCTTTCCACACGGTCTGTACGGCGGGTGTTTCAGTCTTCTCTGTCAGCCTGGCGGCTGTCAGTGGCTTCTTTCGGCTGGGGCTGTTGAGCTCCGGCTTGCTGCGTGGTCGTCTGCTCAGGTACGTGCAGGCTTGGGAAGGGGAGATTAGGAATCTCGTGCATAGTCGCGCTCCTCGCTAAGTCTGTTGATAGATCTGGTAGATCCGCGCTTTAAAGAAAGCTTGGGCAGGATACAGCACTGAAAATGACAAACAGACTTTTATATCCATTTGTTTCGACGGATGGGGTTGTAAAGACAGGTCAGTAACAGCGACGCAAAACAATTGTGGGAGCGAGCTTGCTCGCGATGGCGGAGTGTCATTCAACGGTGATGTTGACTGATAGACCGCTATCGCGAGCAAGCTCGCTCCCACAGGGGGCTTGCAGTGCCTGATGGTTACTTGCAGACCTTGGCAATCGCCTCGGCCAGCAGGTCCAGGCGCGTGGCATCGATGCCTGCGACGTTGGCCCGGCCGGAGTTGACCATGTACACGCTGTGATGCTCGCGCAGTTGCTTGACCTGATCCGACGTCAAACCAGTGTAGGAGAACATCCCGCGTTGCACGCCAATGTGTGCAAAGCGCTCGCGCAATCCGTGAGGCTCCAGCGCTTCGACCAGGCCGCTGCGCAGTTGGGCGATACGCAGGCGCATGGCTTCCACTTCGTCAGCCCAGAGGTTTTTCAGCTCCGAATCGCCAAGGATGGTCGCGACCACGGCAGCACCGTGATCCGGCGGCGTCGACCATAGGTTGCGGGCGATGTTGGCCAGTTGGCTGCGAATGTCGGTCAGCTTGTCGGCGGTTTTCGCGCAGACAATCAGCGCGCCGGTGCGGTCGCGGTACAGGCCGAAGTTTTTCGAGCAGGAACTGGTGATCAGCAGTTCCGGCAACTCGGCGGCGAACAGTCGGGTCGACCAGGCATCCTGTTCCAGACCATCGCCGAATCCTTGATACGCGAAGTCGATCAGTGGCAGCAGTTCGCGCTTGCGTACTACCTCCAGCACCCTCTGCCAGTCATTCTGGGACAGGTCGAAACCGGTCGGGTTGTGGCAGCAGGCGTGCAGCAACACCACGTCACCCTTGGGTGCTTCGTTGAGCGTCGCCAGCATGCCATCGACATCCAGTCGATTGTCACTGCCAACGTAGGGGTAGTGGCTGACCTTGACCTTGGCGGCCGCGAAAATGCTTTCGTGGATTGGCCAGGTCGGATTGCTCAACCATACGCCACGCCCCGGCAGGCACTGGGCGATGAAGTCCGCGCTCAGACGCAAAGCTCCGGTGCCGCCCGGAGTCTGGGTGGCGCCGGCGCGTTGTGCGCTGATCAGCTTCGAGTCGGCGCCCAGCACCAGCTCATTGATGGCCTTGCCAAACGCCGGCTCGCCGTGCCCACCGATGTAGGTCTTGGTGGACTGACGGTCCACCAGGCGCTGTTCGGCAAGCTTCACCGATTCGAGAATCGGCGTCAGGCCCTGGGCGTCTTTGTAGACACCCACACCCAAATCGAACTTGCGCGGGTTCGGGTCCTGCGCGTAGGCCTCCATCAGGCCGAGGATCGGGTCGCCAGGCACTCGACCGATGGCGTCGAAATGCATTACTTGCGGCCCTCGGCGTCCTTGGCCACTTCGTCAGTGCGCGCGGCCATGATGAAGTCGTTGCGGTGCAGGCCCTTGATCGAGTGGCTCCACCAGGTCACGGTGACTTTGCCCCACTCGGTCAGCAGGCCCGGGTGATGGCCTTCAGCTTCGGAGATTTCACCGACGGCGTTGGTGAACGCCAGGGCGTGCTTGAAGTTCTTGAACAGGAAGACCTTTTCCAACTGCATGATGCTGTCACGTACTTCGATGTTCCAGTCCGGGATCTGCTTGATCAGGATCGGCAGTTCTTCATCGCTGACTTGTGGGGCGTCGGCGCGGCAGGCTTCGCAATGGGCTTGGTTCAAAGTGGACATGGTGTGTTTCCTGAAATCGAGTGTTTTTATATCGGTCGACAGTACCGTCACGCTAAACCAAAGCGACGGTGACTGACAGACTCACTTGTCAGCAAAAGTCGCGGTTCACGCAGCCTTTGGCGGAAATTTCGGTGTGTGCAGACCCATCTGCATCGCTTGCTTGACCATGCCCATGATGTCTTCGTGGGCCAGGTCGAACAGGCGCTTGAGGTTCGGCAGAGCGAAATACAGGGGCTGCAGGATGTCGATGCGGTAAGGCGTGCGCATGCATTCCAGCGGGTCGAAGGCTTGATGTTCAGGCTCGTTCGACAGGCAGTAAACGGTTTCCTTCGGTGAAGACAGAATGCCGCCGCCGTAGATGCGCTGGCCTTGCGGGGTATCGACCAGGCCGAACTCGATGGTCATCCAGTACAGGCGCGCCAGGTACACGCGTTCTTCCTTCGAAGCCTTGAGGCCGAGCTTGCCGTAGGTGTGGGTGAATTCGGCGAACCAGGGGTTGGTCAGCAGCGGGCAGTGACCAAAGATCTCGTGGAAAATGTCCGGCTCTTGCAGGTAGTCCAGTTCTTCGCGGGTACGAATAAAGGTCGCCACCGGAAACTGCTTGCTGGCCAGCAGTTCGAAAAAGGTCTGGAAGGGAATCAGTGCGGGAACCCGGGCAACCTGCCAACCGGTGGTTTCACCGAGGACCTTGTTGATTTCGCCGAGTTGAGGAATGCGGTCGTGGGGCAGACCGAGTTTTTCGATACCGTCCAGGTACTCCTGGCACGCACGCCCTTCGATCACTTTCAGTTGACGAGTGATCAGCGTGTTCCACACCGCGTGTTCTTCGGCGGGGTAGTCGATAAAACCTTGCGCATCGGGCTCGCGAGCCACGTATTGCGTCTGCTTCATACTGCTCTCCTGCTAGGGAATTTCGTTCTTGTTATGTACTGCTATGGACCTAGAAATACCCCAAGGATTGCACCGTTGCAGCAGGTGCTCGGCGTCTCGGGCAGGAAAACCCCTCGATAATCGTAAAGTTTTCGTTACGTTATGGTGGTTGACGCGTAGCTACTGAGATTTTCAGGTATGAAAAACGCTTTGTCTGTCACATAATCTTGACGACTTTCTGAGTGCCTCGGCAGAAAAATATGCCCGAAGGCGCTGCAATACCCTTGTGGGAGCGAGCTTGCTCGCGATGAGGGTGTGTCAGAAGAGATGAATTTGCATGACCCACCGCTATCGCGAGCAAGCTCGCTCCCACAGGTTCAATCACTGCTTTTTCGGGCCTTTATATGCGTATCAAAGTCCATTGCCAGAACCGCATCGGCATCCTGCGCGACATTCTCAATCTGTTGGTGGAGTACGGGATCAACGTGGCCCGCGGCGAGGTGGGCGGTGAGCATGGCAACGCCATCTACTTGCATTGCCCGAACCTGATCAACATTCAGTTCCAGGCCTTGCGTCCGAAATTCGAAGCGATTGCCGGTGTTTTTGGCGTCAAGCGTGTAGGGCTGATGCCCAGCGAGCGTCGGCACATGGAGCTCAATGCACTGCTCGGTGCGCTGGAGTTTCCGGTGCTGTCGATCGACATGGGCGGTTCCATCGTCGCGGCCAACCGTGCGGCGGCGCAGTTGCTCGGGGTGCGGGTCGATGAGGTGCCGGGGATTCCCCTGTCGCGGTACGCCGAAGATTTCGATCTGCCGGAACTGGTGCGCGCCAACAAGTCGCGGATCAACGGGCTGCGGGTGAAGGTCAAGGGCGATGTGTTCCTGGCCGACATCGCGCCATTGCAATCGGAACACGACGACAGCGAGGCCATGGCCGGTGCGGTGCTGACGCTGCACCGCGCCGACCGGGTGGGCGAACGCATCTACAACGTGCGCAAGCAGGAGTTGCGTGGCTTCGACAGCATCTTCCAAAGCTCGAAAGTCATGGCCGCGGTGGTGCGCGAAGCGCGGCGCATGGCGCCATTGGATGCGCCACTGTTGATAGAAGGCGAAACCGGTACCGGCAAAGAGTTGTTGGCGCGGGCCTGCCATCTGGCCAGTCCTCGCGGGCAGTCGCCATTGATGGCGCTCAATTGCGCCGGTCTGCCGGAGTCCATGGCCGAGACGGAGTTGTTCGGTTACGGCCCGGGTGCCTTTGAAGGGGCGCGGGCCGAGGGCAAGCTCGGGCTGCTGGAGCTGACGGCGGGCGGTACGCTGTTTCTCGATGGCGTCGGGGAAATGAGTCCGCGCTTGCAGGTGAAATTGCTGCGCTTTTTGCAAGATGGCTGCTTCCGTCGTGTGGGCAGTGATGAAGAGGTCTACCTCGACGTGCGAGTGATCTGCGCGACCCAGGTCGACCTGTCCGAATTGTGCGCTCGCGGCGAGTTCCGCCAGGACCTCTATCACCGCTTGAATGTGTTGTCGCTGCACATCCCGCCGTTGCGCGAATGCCTCGACGGCTTGACGCCGCTGGTGGAGCACTTCCTCGATCAGGCAAGCCGGCAGATTGGCTGTCCGCTGCCCAAGCTCGCTCCGGCGGCCATGGAGCGGCTCAGTCATTACCATTGGCCGGGTAACGTGCGGCAACTGGAGAACGTGCTGTTCCAGGCGGTTTCCCTGTGCGATGGCGGCACGGTCAAGGCCGAGCATATTCGCCTGCCGGATTATGGCGTGCGTCAGCCCCTTGGCGATTTTTCGCTGGAGGGTGGGCTGGACGAAATCGTCGGGCGTTTCGAAAAAGCTGTGCTGGAGCGGCTGTATTCCGAGCATCCGAGCAGTCGGCAACTGGGCAAGCGCCTGGGGGTTTCGCACACCACCATTGCCAACAAATTGCGCGATTATGAGGTGGGCAAGAACGAGTCCTGACTTAAGCTTGCTGTGTTTGTGCCGGCCTCTTCGCGGGCAAGCCCGCTCCCACAGGTTTTGTGAACGCTACAGACTACTGTGGGAGCGGGCTTGCCCGCGAAGGCGACAGATCAGTCACTCAAGAGGCCGGCACTTGCCACCCACCGGCATGACACCGCCGGTTTTTCGTCTCTGATACAAATCACAAATCCCCTCTGAATCCTCAAAGTCCCCTGTTTGCCGGGCCTGGCGCCGCCAAAAACAAGTTGGTCTGCAAATTGCTTATGGCTCAGCAGTACAGCAGTGGACGGCAAACGTCCGGCAGGCAGAGGACAGAGTGTGGACAAGTACCTTTATGTGGCAATGACCGGCGCCAGCCAGAATGCACTGGCGCAAAAGGCTCATGCCAACAACCTCGCGAACA
The DNA here is from genome assembly GCF_059492225.1 of Pseudomonas sp. Pseusp10. Lineage (NCBI taxonomy): Bacteria > Pseudomonadati > Pseudomonadota > Gammaproteobacteria > Pseudomonadales > Pseudomonadaceae > Pseudomonas > Pseudomonas sp. Pseusp10. Next base: position 2,274,884 of record NZ_CP168528.1, read on the forward strand.
TCTCCACCAACGGTTTCCAGAAAGACCTGGAGCAGGCCCGTTCGATGCCGGTGTTCGGTGACAGCTTTCCGGCGCGTGCGTTTGCCATGTCCGAGCGCCCGGCCACCGATTTCTCCCCGGGCTCACTGGTGGAAACCGGTCGCGACCTCGACGTTGCCGTGCAAGGCAACGGCTGGATTGCCGTACAGAATCCCGATGGCGGTGAAAGCTATGTGCGCACCGGCAGCCTGAACGTTGACGCCCTGGGCGTGCTGCGCGCCGGCAACGGCATGCCGGTCATGGGCAATGGCGGGCCGATTGCCGTGCCGCCCGAGCAGCAGATCGAAGTCGGTGAGGATGGCACCATCAGCATCCGCGCGATGGGCGAAGGGCCGCGGGTGATGGCTGAAGTCGACCGCATCAAGCTGGTCAACCCGGACTTCAAGAACATGACCAAGGGCCTGGATGGTTCGATCCACACCAAGGGCGGCAAGCCGGCGCAGGCCGATGCCAACGTCAAGCTGGTGTCCGGGTTCCTCGAGTCGAGCAACGTCAATGCCGTGGAAGAGATGACCTCGGTACTGGCCTTGTCCAAGCAGTTCGAGCTGCACATCAAGATGATGAACACCGCCAAAGACGATGACCAGGCCATGGCTCGGGTCTTGCAGATCAGCTAATTACCAGAACGTCGCGCCGTAAAACAGGCGCACGAGGAGAATCGAATGCTTCCGGCTCTATGGGTTGCCAAAACAGGTCTGTCCGCCCAGGACACCAACCTGACCACCATTTCCAACAACCTGGCCAACGTGTCGACCACGGGTTTCAAACGTGACCGCGCCGAGTTCCAGGACCTGCTCTACCAGATCAAGCGCCAGCCAGGTGCCCAGTCGACCCAGGACAGCGAACTGCCGTCGGGTCTGCAACTGGGTACCGGTGTGCGCATCGTCGGTACCCAGAAAAACTTCACCGCCGGCAGCCTGCAAACCACCGAGCAGCCACTGGACATGGCCATCGACGGTCGTGGTTTCTTCCAGATCCTGCAACCGGACGGCACCACGTCCTACACCCGCGACGGTACGTTCCACCTGGACTCCAACGGCCAGATCGTCAACGCCAGCGGCTTTGCCCTGGAGCCGGCCATTGTCATCCCGAACGACGCGCAGACCTTCACGGTCGGTCGCGACGGCACGGTGTCCATCACCGTTGCCGGCAACCCGGCAGCCCAGGTGATCGGCAACCTGCAAACCGCCGACTTCATCAACCCGGCCGGCCTGCAGGCGGTGGGCAACAACCTGTTCCTGGAAACCGCCGCCAGTGGCGCGCCGCAAGTCGGCACACCGGGCCTGAACGGTTTCGGCACCATGCTGCAGAACACCCTGGAAACGTCCAACGTCAGCACCGTTGAGGAGATGGTCAACATGATCACCACCCAGCGCGCCTACGAGATGAACTCCAAGGTGATCTCCACCGCCGACCAGATGCTCTCGTTCGTAACGCAGAATCTGTAATCAAGTCTATGAGGCAGTCATGAGGCTGCCTGCAATACCGTGAGGTAGGGTCATGAATCGCTATGTATCTGTTCTGGCACTGAGTGGGATCGCCGCGCTCGCAGGTTGCGTGCCTGCGACGCCCAAGCCCAATGACCCTTACTACGCTCCGGTGTTGCCGCGCACGCCGTTGCCGGCGGCCGCGAACAATGGCTCGATCTACCAGGCCGGTTTCGAACAGAACCTCTACAGCGACCGCAAGGCGTTCCGGGTCGGTGACATCATCACCATCACCTTGAACGAAAAGACTCAGGCCAGCAAAAACGCCAACTCGCAAATTGGCAAGAACAGCAAGACCAGCATCGGTTTGACCTCGCTGTTCGGCTCTACGCCTAACACCAATAACCCGTTTGGCAGTGGCGATCTGAGTATTGACGCCAGCTACGAAGGCGACCGCGCCACCAAGGGCGACAGCAAGGCGGCGCAGGGCAACACCCTGACCGGCTCGATCACCGTGACCGTCGCCGATGTGTTGCCCAACGGCATCATCGCAGTGCGCGGCGAGAAGTGGATGACCCTCAACACCGGTGACGAACTGGTACGGATTGCCGGCCTCGTTCGCGCCGATGACATCGCCACCGACAACACCGTGTCGTCGACCCGTGTCGCCGACGCGCGCATCACCTACTCGGGCACCGGTTCGTTTGCCGATGCGAGTCAGCCAGGCTGGTTCGACCGTTTCTTCCTCAGCCCGCTGTTCCCTTTCTAGGTGGCTTTTTTGGTGAGCAAGTTGAACTTCAAGCACCTGATCGCAGCTGCGCTGTTGATGTCCTTTTCGCTTGGCGCTCAAGCCGAGCGCCTGAAGGACATCGCCAGCATTTCCGGCGTGCGTTCCAACCAACTGATCGGTTACGGCCTGGTGGTCGGGCTTAACGGCACCGGTGACCAGACAACGCAAACCCCGTTCACCCTGCAGACCTTCAACAACATGCTCTCGCAGTTCGGCATCAAGGTGCCGCCGGGTTCGGGCAACGTGCAGTTGAAGAACGTCGCGGCGGTGTCGATCAGTGCCGATTTGCCAGCGTTCGCCAAGCCGGGGCAGCAGGTCGACATCACTGTTTCGTCCATCGGCAACTCCAAGAGTTTGCGCGGCGGCACCTTGCTGCTGACGCCACTCAAAGGTATCGACGGTAACGTCTATGCGGTGGCCCAGGGCAACCTGGTGGTTGGCGGGTTCGATGCCGAAGGTCGAGACGGCTCGAAGATCACCGTCAACGTTCCGTCGGCCGGCCGCATCCCCGGTGGTGCATCGGTGGAGCGCGCGGTACCGAGCGGTTTCAACCAGGGCAACAGCCTGACGCTGAACCTCAACCGTTCCGACTTCACCACAGCCAAGCGCGTCGTCGACAAGATCAACGACATGCTCGGCCCTGGCGTGGCCCAGGCCATCGACGGCGGTTCGATTCGCGTCACGGCGCCGCTCGATCCAAGCCAGCGGGTCGACTACCTGTCGATCCTGGAGAACCTCGAAATCGATCCGGGCCAGGCGGTGGCGAAAGTCATCATCAACTCCCGTACCGGCACCATCGTGATCGGCCAGAACGTCAAGGTTTCCCCGGCCGCCGTGACCCACGGCAGCCTGACCGTGACCATTACCGAAGACCCGATCGTCAGTCAGCCCGGCCCGCTGTCCAATGGCACCACTGCGGTCGTGCCGCGTTCGAAGGTCAACGCCCAGCAGGAAGCCAAGCCGATGTTCAAGTTCGGCCCTGGCACCACCCTCGACGAGATCGTGCGTGCGGTGAACCAGGTCGGCGCGGCACCGGGTGACTTGATGGCCATCCTCGAAGCGCTGAAGCAGGCCGGCGCCCTGCAAGCCGACTTGATCGTGATCTGAGGACGGCCATCGTGGATATGCGCAAGAGCGGTCTGGTCAGCAGCAGCGATTCGGGCTCCTATTCGGACCTCAATCGTCTGAATCAGCTCAAGGTCGGCGACAAGAACAGCGACGGCAACCTGCGCAAGGTGGCGCAGGAGTTCGAATCGCTGTTCCTCGGGGAAATGCTCAAGTCGATGCGCTCGGCCACCGAGGCGCTGGGGCAGGACAATCCGATGAACACCCCGGCGGCCAAGCAGTATCAGGAAATGTACGACCAGCAGTTGGCCGTTTCCATGTCCCGCGAGGGCGGTGGTATTGGCCTGGCAGACGTGCTGATGCGCCAGATGTCGAAGAACAAACCGCTGGCCCCGGGTGAAGCCGCCGCAGCGTCTCTGGCCAAGCAAGAGGCTGCGAAAGCGGCCGTGCAAACGCCGGTGGCGGCCGGCACGGTGGCAATCAATGGGCCGCTGTCGCGAGTCAACGGGCAGCGTCCGTTGTGGGCTTCGCGCTCGGTCCATGCGCCGCAGGAGGCGGGTGAGGGTGGTCATCGCAATGACATGGCGCTGATCAATCAGCGACGCCTGGCATTGCCGCCGAAGCTGGCTGATCGGTTGTTGGCAGGGCTGGTGCCTTCGGCGACGACCACGGCTACGACGGTCAACAAAACGCAATTGCCAGAGCGTACGACGACCACCGGCTCGGGGGCTCTGTACAACGGCGACTGGCTGGCGAACGCGCAGCAGGCTGCCGGCGGTGGCATGCAGATTTACGGTCGCGCCATGGCGCAGATTCCTCTGGCGCCGGCGAAGAAAGCCTTCAATTCCGCCGACGATTTCGTCAACACCATGTTGCCGATGGCCAGGGAAGCGGCGGCCCGGATTGGTGTCGATCCACGTTACCTGGTGGCCCAGGCGGCCCTGGAAACCGGTTGGGGCAAATCGGTCATGCGCCAGCAGGACGGCAGCAGCAGCCACAACCTGTTCGGCATCAAGGCCGGCAACAGTTGGCAGGGCAATTCGGCGCGGGCGATCACCAGCGAATTCAGAAACGGGCAGATGGTCAAGGAGACGGCGCAGTTCCGTTCCTACGACTCTTACAAGGACAGCTTCCACGACCTTGTGACTTTGCTGCAGACCAATAATCGCTATCAAGATGTCGTGAAGTCGGCCGATAACCCAGAACAGTTTGTACGCGAGTTGCAGAAGGCCGGTTACGCAACCGACCCGGACTACGCAAGCAAGATTTCGCAGATAGCCAGGCAGATGACGAGTTACCAGAACTACGCTGCGGCGGGCGTTTCCACCACGCCTTTATAGGCACAAGGTATAAGGTCTGAACCATGAGTTTGCTCAATATCGGGATGTCGGGGCTGTCCGCCAGCCACGCTTCGTTGGTGACTACCGGTAATAACATTTCCAACGTCGATACCGTCGGGTACTCGCGCCAACAAACTGTACAGGGCACCAAAGGCTCTATTCAGTACGGCAATGTGTTCATCGGCACCGGCACGACGCTGGCCGATGTGCGTCGGGTGTACAACAGCTACCTCGATGCACAGTTGCAGACCACTACTTCGCTCAACGGGGATGCGCAGGCTTATCTGGGGCAGGCCACTCAGGTGGACAAACTGCTGTCCGACAGTGGCACCGGCATCACCAAAACACTGCAGTCGTTCTTCTCGTCGTTGCAGACGCTGTCCGCCAGCTCCAACGACAACGCTGCACGCCAGGCGCTGTTGACCAATGCCCAGGGCTTGAGCAGCCGCTTCAACGCCATGTCCCAGCAGTTGACGCAACAGAACACCTACATCAACGATCAGTTGGGCTCGATGGCCGAACAGGTCAACAAGCTGGCATCGACTGTCGCGGCGTACAACAAGAGAATCAGTGAAGTCAGCAGTTCGAGTGGCACGCCCAACGAACTGCTGGACCAGCGCAACGAAACCATTCGCCAGCTCAACGAGCTGGTCGGCACTCAGGTCACCGAAACCGAAGGCCGGCTGGATATCTACCTGGGTAGCGGCCAGCCGTTGGTTGTCGGCGACACGGTCAATAAATTGCGCATGGCGGCAGACCCGACCGACCCGACCCGTTCCTCGATCATCATGGATCGTGGCAGTTCGTCGATCGACATCACGGGCGTGATGAGCGGCGGCCAGATGGGTGGGCTGTTGCGCTATCGCTCTGAAGTGCTGACGCCGGCGGTCAATAGCCTGGGTCGCATCGCCATGGTTGTGGCGGATCAGGTCAACAAGCAGTTAGGGCAGGGCCTGGACCAGAATGGCAACTTCGGCGCGGCGCTGTTCAACAACATCAACAGCGCGGCGGCCGTCAGTCAGCGCAGCATCGCCAGTGCGAACAACAACCCGGCCTCCGGCAACCTGAACGTCACGATCACGGACACCAGCAAGCTGCAGGCCAGTGACTATCAGGTGTCCATCACGGCCACGGGCTACAACGTGCGTCGCTTGTCGGATAACACCGACATGGGCAACTTCGCTTTCGCAACACCTCCTGCTGCTGATCCGGTCATCGATGGCTTCAGCCTGAGCCTGAACGCAGGTTCGGTAACCGCCGGCGACAGCTTCAAGATTACCCCGACGCGCAGCTCCGCCGCGGACATGACCACGGTCATGACCGATGCCAAAACCCTGGCCACGGCCGCTCCGCTGAGCTCTTCCAAAGCCTCGGGCAATGACGGCACCGGTGCTGTCAGTCAGCCGAAACTGAACACTGCCCTGGATATCTACGATCCGGTCCAGCGTCTGGAAGTGCAGACGGCGGTCAAGGCATCGATGCCGGTTCGCATGCTCATGACCAGCGCCACGGCCTATGAAGTGTTCGACGCCAAGGGCAACAGCATCGGTACCGGCAACATCGTGCCAGGCCAGAACAACGACCTGAACATTGCCGTGCCTTACACCGATGCCGGCGGCAATGCCAAAACCTTCAGTGTGGGGATGACCGTCAGCGGCAGCCCGGCTTCGGGCGACAGTTTCAACATTTCCATGACCGCGGCCGGCAGCACCGACAACCGCAACGCTTCTGCCTTGCTCGGTCTGCAAACCAAGGCAACGGTGGGTGCCACTGCCACTAGCCCGGGTGTGAGTTTTACCGAAGCTTATGGTGGCCTGGTGTCAAGCGTTGGCTCCCAGACCAAGCAGGCCCAGATGGACGGTACGGCTACTGACACCATCCTGACCGGGGCGCGAAACGCCCGTGACTCGCTGTCGGGGGTCGATCTCGATGAAGAGGCCGGTAACCTGACCAAGTTTCAGCAGTACTACACGGCGTCTTCGCAGATCATCAAGACTGCGCAGGAAATTTTCAGCACTCTGATCAATGCCCTTTAAGGAGCCGTAGAACATGCGCATTTCTACAGCACAGTATTACGCGACGACGGCTGCCAACTACTCTCGTAACCTCAATAACGTGATGAAGACGGCCGAGCAGGCCAGCAGCGGCATCAAGCTTGAGACGGCGGCAGATGATCCGGTCGGCGCAGCCCGCCTTCTGCAACTTGAGCAGCAAAAAGCCATGTTGGGTCAGTACACCACCAACATCAACGCGTTGAACACGGCTCAAGCGCAAGAAGAGAGCGTGCTGGACAGCATCAACAACGTGCTGCAGAAAGTCAGCGAGTTGGCGGTACGTGCCGGTGGCGGTTCGTTGAATGACGATGACCGTAAATCCATTGCCGCAGAACTCAAACAATCCGAAGAGCAGTTGCTGAGCTTGATGAACAGCAAGGACGCCAACGGCAAGTACATCTTCTCCGGCGCCAGCAACAATACTCAGCCGTTTGTGCGCAACAGTGACGGCACCTACAGCTATCAGGGTGACCAGACTCAGCTGGAGCTGAAGATCGGTGACTCGATGTCGCTGGGCCTGAACGATACCGGTTGGGACGTTTTCCAGCAGGCGATCAACGCCGCTCGCAGTTCGACCACCATGCTCACGCCACCCGTCGATGATGGACGCGTCAGTCTGTCGCCAGGCCTGGTGAGCTCCGGTCCGGCCTTCGATGCGAACTTCCGCGGCGGCGAGCCTTACAAGTTGCAGTTCACCAGCAGCACCCAGTTCGTGATCACCGATGCCACCGGCGCCGACAGGACTGCCGAGGCGACTGGCGGAGGGGTGTTCGACCCGAATGCCAAGGGCGGCTCCGACATCAACTTCCGTGGCGTGACGTTCAAACTGGACATCACTCCCCAGGCTGGCGATAACGCCACCAACATCGATGGCTTCATCGCCACTCACAGTTTCGAGTTGTCGGCCAAGCCGGACAGCTTCGTCAGCAACCGTGCCCCGAGCAACGGATCGACGGTTGTCGTGAGCAATGCAACGGTGAGCAACGCCGCTGATTACAACAGCTTTTTCCCTGAAGGCGGGGCGGTCCTGAAGTTCACCGGTCCCGGGACCTTCGATCTGTACGCCCGTCCGTTGACCGGCAGCAGCACGCCGGTAACCTCAGGGACCGTGGTGGCTGGCGTGGCGACAGCGGCCGGTGTCGACTTTACCCTGAGTGGCGGCACGCCTCCCGGCGTGCTCAATTCGGGTGATCAGTTCGATATCGCGGTCAATACGCACCAGACTCAGAGCGTACTCGACACCATCAGCCAGCTGCGTTCGGCGCTCGACGCGCCGGCCCAGGGCAACCCGACCGCGCAGCGTTTTCTGGAAGACACGCTGGCTTCGGCCATTGCCAACCTGAACAACGGCAAGAATCAGGTCGATCTGGCGCGTGGCGCGATCGGTGCCCGGGGCAATGTGATGGACATGCAGACGGACCAGAACTCCAGCGCCAGCCTGATCAACGAATCGACGGGTAACTCGATCAAGAATGCCGACCCGGCGGAAGTGCTGACGCGTCTGACCTTGCAGCAAACCATGCTGCAGGCCGCGCAACTGGCCTTCGCCAAGGTTTCCCAGTTGAGCCTGTTCAACAAGCTTTGAGTCGGTCTTGACGGCTCGCGGCCAGCCCCTGTCACAGGGGGCTGGCTTTTTTTTTGCTTTTTTTGGGGGTAGAGCGAGGCGGGGCGGGGCGGGATCTGGACCACAAAATCAAATAAAGCGGTGAACTCTGAGTGACCCGTCAGTCAAAACGCGCATCTTCACTGTATCCTGTCTGCGGGCGGTGAAGGTGGCGGGCTGTTCAAGGTGTTTTTCTTGAGCCCCGATGTTGCCTCCTCTGGGGCCAGGCCCTGACTGTAGACGCCCTCGATTCAGCGAGCGGCGATGTTTAGCTGTTTATTATTGGGAAGCCATAATGATTGGCATAAAAAATATAGCGAGTTACGTGCCTGCAGCCGGGATTGATAATTACGCCCAGGGTGCAAAGTTCGACAAGGACGAAACCTTTATCCTTGGCAAAATCGGTTCTGCGTTTTTGCCGCGCATGGATGCTGATCAGGAAACTTCCGATTTGTGTGTCGAAGCAGCCAATGCGCTGTTCGCCGCCAGTCCAGAACTCAAGCGTGATTCCATTGACTGCTTGATCGTCGTCACCCAGAACGGTGATGAAGAAGGGTTGCCGCACACCGCCGCAATCGTTCAGGACAAGCTGGGCTTGCCGACCCATGTCGCCGCTTTCGATATTTCCCTCGGTTGTTCCGGTTACGTGTACGGCATCTATGCGATCAAAGGCTTCATGGAAGCGGCAGGGCTGAAAAATGGCCTGCTGATCACCGCCGATCCTTATTCGAAGATCGTCGACCCGGAAGACCGCAACACCACGATGCTGTTCGGCGATGCCGCTACCGCCACCTGGATGGGCGAAAACGCTGTCTGGCAGCTCGGCAAGTCGAAGTTCGGCACTGACGGTTCCGGTGCGCCGCATCTGAAAGTCTCTGACGGTGTGTTCTTCATGAATGGTCGTCAGGTGTTCAACTTTGCCTTGTTGAAAGTCCCGGCGCACCTGCATGAGTTGCTGGATGAGTCCAATCTGCAAGCGCAGGATATCGATGCCTTCTGCATTCACCAGGGCAGTGCGGCCATCGTCGATGCCGTGGCGCGCCGCTTTGAAGAAGGTGATCCGGAGAAGTTCGTCAAGGACATGCTCGAAACCGGTAATACCGTCTCGTCGAGTATTCCGCTGCTGTTGCAGAACCACGTGTTCGATTCCAAGTGGACCCGTGTGGCCATCAGCGGCTTCGGTGTAGGCCTGTCGTGGGGCTCGGCGATTCTTTATCGCGGCTGACCGGCTCGGTCGCAGTGGCAATAAAAAACGCCCGGAAATTTACATTTCCGGGCGTTTTGCGTTTTTCTGACGCCAGCTTTCTGGCTCCAATGCCTTGAAAATAAAGGGCTGGCACCCTGCCACTAAAAAATTCAAAAAAACCCCTCAAGCAAAGCCTCATCACGACGATAACTATTACGTAGGTTCTCTAGGCCACACCAGGCGGTAGCCAGGGCCGGAAGCCGCAGTATCCATCCAACGAGGATTTCGTCATGGCTTTAACCGTAAACACCAACCTTGCTTCCTTGACCGTTCAGAACAACCTGAACAAAGCTTCCGGCAATCTGCAAACTTCGATGCAGCGCCTGTCCTCCGGCCTGCGTATCAACAGCGCTAAAGACGACGCTGCCGGCCTGCAGATTTCCAACCGTCTGACCAGCCAGATCAACGGCCTGGGCGCGGCTATCAAGAACGCCGGTGACGGTATCTCCATCGCGCAAACGGCTGAAGGCGCGATGCAGGAATCCACCAACATCCTGCAAAAAATGCGTACTCTGGCTCTGGCTTCCGCGAACGGCTCGCCAAGCGATGACGACCGTAAGTCGAACAACGCCGAATACTCTGCATTGACCGCTGAACTGACCCGTATTGCTACCACCACTACCTTCGGTGGTCGTAACCTGCTGGACGGCTCCTTCGGTACTACCCAATTCCAAGTGGGCGCCAACGCCAACCAGACCATCAACATGACTCTGGGCGACGTATCGGCCAACAACATCGGCTCCCAGCAGCTGAAAAGCCTGGCGATCGCGCCGAGCGCAACCGGTGTAGCTGGTGGCGCCGTGACTCTCGTTGGTGGTGGCCAGACCGCAAACTTCACCATTGCAGCAGGTGATTCGGCCAAGACTACCGCTTCGCAAATCAACAAAGCCGCTGTGGGTGGCGTGACCGCGACTGCCAGCACTGAAGCCCAATTCACTGTCAACAGTGCTGCAATCACTACTAGCGCCAACTTCACCGTTAAAGTAGGCAGCGGTACCGCGGTGAGCATAGTGGGTGTGACCAACACCGGTGAACTGGCTGACCAACTGAAATCCAACGCCGCCAAACTGGGCATCAGCGTTAACTACGATGCCAAGGCTGGTACCCTGTCGGTTAAATCCGATACCGGTGAGAACATCACTCTGGACAACGGTGACGCAGATGCAATCGCCGGTATCTCGGTTGCAGCCAAAGACGGTTCCGGTGTCTATGGTACTCCAGCTGCTGCCCTTGCTGGCCCTCTGCAGATCACTGGTGCGGTTTCCCTGAACTCCGCCAACAGCTACTCGATGAGCGGTGCGGGTGTGACCGGCCTGTTCAATGCTGGTACTGCTGCCAGCTCGGTTAAAACCACTGTTGCCGCCACTGACGTTACCACTGCAGCCAACGCTCAGAACGCGATCGACGTGATCAGCCAGGCTATCTCGGCCATCGACTCCCAGCGTGCTGACCTCGGTGCGGTACAAAACCGTTTCGACAGCACCGTGGCCAACCTGCGCTCCATCTCGGACAACTCCACTTCTGCTCGTGGCGTGATCCAGGACGTTGACTTCGCAGCAGAAACTGCTCAGCTGACCAAGCAACAAACCCTGCAACAGGCTTCCACCGCGATCCTGTCTCAGGCTAACCAGCTGCCATCGGCTGTGCTGAAGCTGCTGGGTTGATTCCGGCGCTTGGTAACTGACGGAAGGGCGCGTTTACGCGCCCTTTTGTTTTTTCATGATGAGGAGATCAGGCATGGACATGAGCGTCAAGTTGAACCTGTCTTATCCCGCCGTTGCCCCACAAAGCGCAACGCCAATTGTTACGGATAAAAAGGATCAGCCCAAGGCTGAAGCCGTTGCGTCATCGGGCACCGAGCCCAAGCGCGAAGATCTGGAAAAGGCTGTGACCGATATTCAGGAGTTCGTCCAGGCTGCCCAGCGCAATCTGGATTTCTCCATTGATGACTCCACTGGCCGGGTCGTGGTCAAGGTCATCGCCACCGAAACGGGGCTGGTGATTCGTCAGATCCCGTCGGAAGCTGCACTAAAACTGGCCCAAAGCCTGTCGGACGCCAGTAGTTTGTTGTTTGACAGCAAAGTCTGAACTGGCATGAATTTTGTTGCTGTCGCTGTTTAAGATGTTTGCGGTCAAGAAAACGGCAGCCACTGGATAAGGAGAGAGATGATGGCGGGTACATCGGTCAGCGGTATTGGTTCGAACATCGATACCCAGGCGATTGTGAAGTCTTTGGTGGACTCCGAAAGAGCGCCAAAACAGACGCAAATCAACAATCAGACGCTGAAAGCGACCACCTCGCTGTCGTCGATCGGCAAAATCCAGGCGGCGCTGGATGCTTTCCGTGGCGCGTTGGATAACATGAAAACCACCGCTAGCTTCAGCGGGTTGAGCGGTACGTCCTCCGATGAAAAAGTGGCCACGGTGACCACCGGTAACGGTGCGGCGGCGGGCAATTTTTCGCTGTTGGTCACCCAGTTGGCAACGGCATCGAAACTTTCCACCAAGGTCTACGCCGACGGCGCTTCCTCGGTGGTCAATGCCGGGGCGGTGCCGTCCACGCTGAGCATCAAGCAGGGCACTGACACCTTCGACGTCAGCATTCCTGCCGGCGCGACGTTGCAGCAGGTGCGCGACTCGATCAACTCCCAGTATGCGAACCAGGGTTTGAGTGCCAACATCCTGACCGATGCCAACGGTTCTCGAATGGTGTTGACGTCCAGTAAAACCGGCGTCGGTTCGGACCTGACCCTGTCGGGCAGCTCCGGTCTGGAATCCGGCACCTCGGTCCTCGCCACGCCGCAGAATGCCAAGTACACGCTTGACGGCGTGGCGATGGAGTCGAAGAGCAACACCATTGCCGATGCCGTGAGCGGTATTACGCTGAAATTGACAGGGGTTTCTCCGGTCCCGTCTGGCGGCGGTGCGGCAACACCAACCACTATCACCGTGTCGGCCGACACTACGACGCTGAAGTCTTCGGTCAAGGGGTTTGTCGACACCTATAACGCGCTGATCAAGGCTGCCAACACTGAGACCCAGGTCACGACCAATGCCGATGGTTCGTTGACGACAGGTGCGCTCACGGGCGACGCGTCGCTGCGTTCGTTGCTATCGTCGGTACGTACCGAATTGAACGCCATGGGTGGCACCGGTCAGATGAAATCCCTCGCTCAGTTTGGTGTCGAGACCGACCAGAAGACCGGATTGCTGTCGATCGACGATAAAGTGTTCAGTGCTGCGGCAAAGACCAATGCCGCCGATATCAACGGGATCTTTTCGGGCGATACCGGTTTGCTTGCGCGCATGAAGTCCGCCACTGACAGCTTCGCGCAAAAAACTACCGGGGTTTTTGCCGCGCGTTCGGCGAGTTTGAGCGATAGCCTGAACGACCTGAAGAAGCAGCAGGACACCCTCAATGAGCGGATGACCAGCCTGCAAACAAGTCTGACCGCCAAGTACACTGCGATGGACTCCCTGGTAGCCAGGCTGCGCGCTCAGAGCGACAGCATCATGACCACGCTCAATGCGCTGAACAATCCGAAGTCGGACTGATCTGGATCAGGCATAAAAAACCCAGGCAGTCTGTAATGACAGTACCTGGGTTTTTTCTTGGGTAGCGGGTCTGCGTTAAAGTTATGTGTCGACCAGTCGACATAAAGATCAGAGCCTTCCCAATTTCAAGCTGTTGTCTGTCACGAGGTAGAAACATGAACCCCATGAGAGCCCTTCGCCAATATCAGAAGGTCAATTCCCATGCCCAGATCTCTGAAGCCAACCCCCATCGCCTGGTGCAGATGCTGATGGAGGGCGGGCTGGACCGCATGGCCCAGGCCAAAGGCGCGATGGAGCGGGGCGACATCGCACTCAAGGGGTTGATGGTGGGTAAGGCCGTGGACATCATCATCGGCCTGCGTGATGGCTTGAACCCGGAAAAGACTGAAGATCCGGCTTCGCTGCAACAGCTCGACAACTTGTACGCCTACATGATGACCCGTCTGATGGAAGCCAATCGCGATAACAACGCGGCGATCATCGACGAGGTATCGGGTTTGCTTGAAACCCTGAAAAGCGGTTGGGATGCAATTGCCAATCAATAGGCCCGAGGGCCTGAGGATGACGTCATGAGTCAAGCACTGCGGCGCATAGAGGAAACCCGCGAAGCCCTGATCGACGCCCTGGCGGAGCGTAACTGGGATGCCATCGGCGAACTGGATGCGGCCTGTCGTGAGTGCGTCGACGAGGTGCTCAGTGAAGCGCCGATCGACGAAGACGCGGTGCGGAGCAATCTGGAAGGGTTGTTGGTGGTGTACAAAGAGTTGCTGACGGCGACAATGGGCGAGCGTCAGGCGATAGTCGAAGAGATGTCGCAGATCAACCAAGCACAAAAGGCATCAAAGGTTTACCATCTGTTTGGTTAATTAACCCCAAGTTAATCCAGACATAGTGCGCCATAAATTTGACTGTGCACGGTTTTTTGACTTAACTAGTGGCTGGTTCCAGATTTCAGTCGTCTTCAGGCATAACGTGTCTGCAAGCGTCTAGCTTGCCCCAACATTTTGGGCATTGAGTTGACTAGGGAAGTTGCTATTGCATGTGGCGTGAAACCAAAATTCTGCTGATTGATGACGATAGCGTCCGCCGCCGCGACCTGGCGGTGATTTTGAATTTTCTCGGCGAAGAAAATTTACCCTGCGGTAGCCATGACTGGCAGCAGGCTGTCGGTTCTTTGTCGTCAAGTCGTGAAGTAATCTGTGTCCTGATCGGGACGGTCAATGCTCCTGGTACACTTCTGGGCTTGTTAAAGACACTCTCGACCTGGGATGAGTTCCTTCCGGTTTTGCTGATGGGCGATAATTCTTCCATTGACCTGCCGGAAGACCAGCGCCGTCGAGTGCTTTCGACCCTCGAAATGCCGCCCAGCTACAGCAAGTTGCTCGACTCGCTGCACCGTGCCCAGGTCTATCGCGAGATGTACGACCAGGCCCGCGAGCGCGGTCGTCATCGCGAACCCAACCTTTTCCGCAGTCTTGTCGGCACCAGCCGGGCGATTCAACACGTCCGCCAGATGATGCAACAAGTCGCCGATACCGATGCCAGCGTGCTGATCCTCGGGGAGTCCGGCACCGGCAAGGAAGTGGTTGCGCGCAACCTGCATTACCATTCCAAGCGCCGCGAAGCGCCGTTCGTGCCGGTCAACTGCGGGGCGATCCCGGCGGAGTTGCTGGAAAGCGAATTGTTCGGTCATGAGAAGGGCGCCTTCACCGGTGCGATCACCAGTCGCGCCGGTCGATTCGAGCTGGCCAATGGTGGCACCCTGTTCCTCGATGAAATCGGCGACATGCCGCTGCCGATGCAGGTCAAGTTGCTGCGCGTATTGCAGGAGCGCACCTTCGAGCGCGTGGGCAGCAACAAGACCCAGAGCGTCGACGTGCGCATCATTGCGGCGACCCACAAGAATCTCGAAAGCATGATCGAGATCGGCACCTTCCGCGAAGACTTGTACTACCGCCTGAATGTGTTCCCGATCGAGATGGCGCCGCTGCGTGAGCGCGTCGAAGACATTCCGCTGCTGATGAACGAGCTGATCTCGCGCATGGAGCACGAGAAGCGCGGTTCGATCCGCTTCAACTCGGCGGCGATCATGTCGCTGTGCCGTCATGGCTGGCCAGGCAACGTCCGCGAACTGGCCAACCTGGTGGAGCGCATGGCGATCATGCATCCGTACGGCGTGATCGGCGTGGTCGAATTGCCGAAGAAGTTCCGCTACGTCGACGATGAAGACGAGCAAATGGTCGACAGTCTGCGCAGCGATCTGGAAGAGCGCGTGGCCATCAACGGTCATGCGCAAGACTTCACGGCCAATGCCCTGTTGCCTCCGGAAGGCCTGGACCTGAAGGACTACCTCGGTGGTCTGGAGCAGGGGTTGATTCAGCAGGCACTGGATGACGCCAATGGCATTGTGGCGCGCGCGGCCGAGCGGCTTCGTATCCGTCGTACCACGCTGGTGGAAAAGATGCGCAAGTACGGCATGAGCCGTCGAGATGGAGATGAACAGGCGGATGATTGACGCCTGTTTTCCAATCCATTCATTTATAAGAAGTTTTTTTTAGGCACGGGTATTGCTACGTCCCTCGCAACGTTCCGTTTCACTGACGGTCAGCCAAGCGAGAGAACACGATGCCCCCATCCGCCCAGATATCGCCTGCCTCAGATGCTTTTGGGGATGCTTCGCGGCAATCGTCGTCCGTAGAGCAGGCGAGCCGGCTTGGCCTTGAGCAGGCATTCGCGCTGTTCAATCAGATGTCGAGCCAGTTGACCGACTCCTACAGCATGCTTGAAGCCCGGGTCACCGAGCTCAAGGGTGAATTGGCGGTGGTCAGCGCTCAGCGCATGCAGGAGCTGGCGGAAAAAGAACGCCTGGCCAACCGCCTGCAAAACCTCCTCGATCTGTTACCTGGTGGTGTCATCGTCATAGACGCCCAGGGCATCGTGCGCGAAGCCAATCCGGCGGCGTGCGAGTTGTTGGGGCTGCCGCTGGAAGGTGAATTGTGGCGTCACGTCATTGCCCGCTGTTTTGCGCCTCGCGAAGACGATGGTCATGAAGTCTCCCTCAAGGATGGTCGGCGTCTGTCGATCGCCACGCGCTCGCTGGACGCCGAGCCCGGCCAGTTGGTGTTGCTCAACGACCTGACTGAAACCCGCCATCTGCAGGATCAACTGGCCCGCCATGAGCGTCTGTCGTCGCTGGGGCGCATGGTCGCTTCGTTGGCTCATCAGATACGTACGCCATTGTCCGCCGCGTTGCTGTACGCCAGTCATTTGACCGAGCAAGCGCTGCCGGTCGCTACCCAGCAGCGTTTTGCCGGGCGCCTCAAGGAGCGCCTGCACGAGTTGGAACACCAGGTGCGCGACATGCTGGTGTTCGCCCGGGGCGAGTTGCCACTGACCGACCGCGTGACACCCGGTCAATTGATGCAGTCGTTGCAAGCGGCAGCACTGACCCACGTGCAGGATCTGCCGATCCGCTGGCAGTGCGACAGTCATTCGGGGGAGTTGCTGTGCAATCGCGATACGCTGGTCGGCGCGATCCTCAACCTGATCGAAAACGCCATTCAGGCCAGTGCAGGCCAATTGCGCCTCAAGATTCATCTCTACACCCGCGGCAACAACCTGCGCCTGTGCGTCAGTGACAGTGGCTCGGGTATCGATGCGGCCGTTCTGGCGCGATTGGGCGAACCCTTTTTTACCACCAAGACCACCGGCACAGGTCTTGGCCTGACCGTGGTCAAGGCGGTGGCGCGTGCTCATCAGGGAGAATTGCAGCTGCGTTCGCGGCTCGGTCGCGGCACTTGCGCGCAGGTGATCCTGCCGCTGTTCAGCAACGCTCAAGGAGCGGAATGACACTGATGGGTATCAAGGTTCTGTTGGTCGAGGACGACCGCGCGTTGCGCGAGGCACTGGCTGATACGCTGTTGCTCGCTGGGCACGATTACAAGGCGGTGGGGTCGGCGGAGGAGGCGTTGGCTGCCGTCGGCGCCGAAGCCTTCAGCCTGGTGGTCAGCGACGTCAACATGCCGGGCATGGACGGCCACCAGTTGCTGGGCATGCTGCGAGCGCGGCAGCCGCAATTGCCGGTGTTGTTGATGACGGCTCACGGTGCGGTCGAGCGTGCGGTCGATGCGATGCGCCAGGGCGCCGCGGATTATCTGGTCAAGCCATTCGAGCCCAGGGCGTTGCTCGATCTGGTGGCGCGTCATGCCCTGGGCAATCCTGGCCTGGCCGAGGGTGAGGGGCCGGTAGCCTTCGAGCCGGCGAGCGCGCAGTTGCTCGAACTGGCGGCGCGGGTCGCACGCAGCGATTCCACGGTGTTGATCTCGGGCGAGTCGGGCACGGGCAAGGAAGTGCTGGCGCGTTACATCCATCAGCATTCTCCTCGCGCCAGCCAGCCGTTCATTGCGATCAACTGCGCGGCGATCCCGGACAACATGCTCGAAGCGACCTTGTTCGGTCACGAGAAGGGCTCCTTCACCGGTGCGATTGCCGCGCAAGCCGGCAAGTTCGAGCAGGCCGACGGCGGCACCCTCCTGCTCGACGAAATTTCCGAAATGCCCTTGGGGCTCCAGGCCAAATTGCTGCGCGTGCTGCAAGAGCGCGAGGTCGAAAGGGTTGGGGCGCGCAAACCGATCACACTGGATATTCGCGTGGTCGCAACCACCAATCGCGACCTGGCGGGTGAGGTGGCGGCGGGGCGCTTCCGCGAAGATCTCTATTATCGCCTGTCGGTGTTTCCCCTGGCCTGGCGTCCGTTGCGCGAGCGCACCGCCGACATCCTGCCGCTGGCCGAGCGTCTGCTGGCCAAGCACGTCAATAAAATGAAGCATGCGGCTGCCAGATTGTCGCCCGAGGCCCAGGCGTGCCTGATCGGTTATCCATGGCCGGGTAACGTGCGCGAACTGGACAACGCGATTCAGCGTGCGCTGATTCTGCAGCAGGGTGGCTTGATCCAGCCACAGGATTTCTGCCTGGCCGGGTCGGTGACTTGCGCGCCATTGCCGGCATTGGCGCAGGCTTCGGTGCGTCCTGTGGAAGTCGAGTCCGAGTCGGTCGGTGCGCTGGGGGATGACCTGCGTCGCCGTGAGTTCCAGATGATCATCGATACCCTGCGCGCCGAGCGCGGTCGCCGCAAGGAGGCGGCCGAGCGCCTGGGTATCAGCCCGCGGACCCTGCGCTACAAGCTGGCGCAGATGCGCGATGCCGGAATGGATGTGGAAGCTTACTTGTTCTCCACCTGATCCT
The DNA here is from genome assembly GCF_059492225.1 of Pseudomonas sp. Pseusp10. Classification (NCBI taxonomy): domain Bacteria; kingdom Pseudomonadati; phylum Pseudomonadota; class Gammaproteobacteria; order Pseudomonadales; family Pseudomonadaceae; genus Pseudomonas; species Pseudomonas sp. Pseusp10. The sequence continues at coordinate 2,293,247 of NZ_CP168528.1, forward strand.
GTTCCTATTCCTGTAGGGGCGAGCTCTGCTCGCGATGGACTCAAGAGCGCCGCGTTTTTCCTGCAATCCCGCGTTATCGTTAACGACCATCGCGAGCAGGGCTCGCTCCTACATAGATCGGAATGAAGCTCAAGACGGGCTTTTGTATGACTCAGCCACGGAGCTGGCACCCTTGTTGCTAACACTCACTACCCGCCGAGTGAGTGTCAAAAAATTGCGGGTCGTCAAAGAGAGAAACCATGAGCCAAGGTATTGAATTCAATCGGTTGATGCTGGATATGCGCACCATGCAGATGGATGCCATGTCTGCGCCGAAGTCGGCTGCCGTCCCTGAAGTGTCGGGCAGCAGCTTTTCCGACATGCTCGGTCAGGCCGTCAATAAAGTGAACGACACCCAACAGGCTTCCACTCAATTGGCCAGTGCTTTCGAAATCGGCAAAAGCGGCGTCGACCTGACAGACGTAATGATTTCCTCGCAGAAGGCCAGTGTGTCATTCCAGGCGTTGACCCAGGTGCGCAACAAGCTGGTTCAGGCCTACCAAGACATCATGCAGATGCCGGTTTAAAGGACGAGATTGAGTCATGGCAGAAGCAGTCGCCGATAACGTTCCGGCCAAGGCCACTCCGATAGACGGTAAGCCGCCGCTGTTCGGGTTGTCCTTCCTGGAAAACCTTTCCGAGATGACCATGTTGCGTCAGGTGGGCCTGTTGGTCGGCCTGGCTGCGAGCGTGGCGATTGGTTTTGCCGTGGTGTTGTGGTCTCAACAGCCGGACTACCGGCCTCTGTACGGCAGCCTTGCCGGCATGGACGCCAAGCAGGTCATGGAGACCCTGGCCTCCGCCGATATTCCGTACACCGTCGAACCCAATTCCGGTGCCTTGCTGGTCAAGGCCGATGACCTGTCCCGTGCGCGGCTCAAGCTCGCGGCTGCTGGTGTCACTCCCAGCGATGGCAACATCGGTTTTGAAATTCTCGACAAGGAACAGGGGCTGGGCACTAGTCAGTTCATGGAGGCTACGCGTTATCGTCGCGGCCTAGAAGGCGAACTGGCCCGCACCATTTCCAGCCTGAACAACGTCAAGGGTGCCCGCGTGCACCTGGCGATCCCGAAAAGTTCGGTATTCGTGCGCGACGAACGCAAGCCCAGCGCTTCGGTCCTGGTTGAACTCTATTCCGGTCGCTCCCTCGAACCAGGCCAGGTCGTGGCCATCATCAACCTGGTGGCGACCAGCGTTCCCGAACTCAGCAAGTCGCAGATCACAGTCGTCGACCAGAAGGGCAACCTGCTCTCGGATCAGGCGGAAAACTCCGAACTGACCATGGCCGGCAAGCAGTTCGACTACAGCCGTCGCATGGAAAGCATGCTCACCCAGCGTGTGCACAACATCCTGCAGCCGGTGCTGGGCAACGATCGTTACAAGGCCGAAGTCTCGGCCGACGTGGATTTCAGCGCCGTCGAGTCGACTTCCGAGCAGTTCAATCCGGACCAGCCTGCCCTGCGCAGCGAACAGTCGGTCAACGAACAGCGTACCGCCAGCAACGGCCCGCAAGGTGTGCCAGGGGCGTTGAGCAACCAGCCACCGTCGCCGGCCTCCGCGCCACAAACCACCGGTGGCGCCACCGCGTCGGCCGGCATGGTGCAGCCAGGCCAGCCGCTGATCGATGCGAACGGCCAGCAAATCATGGACCCGGCCACCGGTCAGCCAATGCTCGCACCGTACCCGGCGGACAAGCGCCAACAATCGACCAGGAACTTCGAGCTCGATCGTTCCATCAGCCATACCAAACAGCAACAGGGGCGATTGAATCGCCTGTCGGTGTCGGTCGTCGTTGATGACCAGGTCAAGATCAACCCGGCCAATGGCGAAACCACCCGTGCGCCGTGGAGCGCCGATGAATTGGCGCGCTTCACTCGTCTGGTTCAGGATGCGGTCGGCTTCGATGCCAGCCGTGGAGACAGTGTCAGCGTGATCAACATGCCGTTCTCCGCCGAGCGTGGTGAAGTGATTGCCGATATTCCGTTCTACTCCCAGCCGTGGTTCTGGGACATCGTCAAGCAAGTGCTGGGTGTGCTGTTCATCCTGGTGCTGGTGTTCGGCGTGCTGCGTCCGGTGCTCAACAACATCACCGGTGGCGGCAAAGGCAAGCAGTTGGCTGGTATCGGTAGTGACGTCGAGCTGGGCGGCATGGGCGGTCTGGATGGCGAGTTGGCCAACGACCGCGTCAGCCTCGGCGGCCCGCAAAGCATTCTGCTGCCGAGCCCGAGCGAAGGCTATGACGCTCAGTTGAACGCAATCAAGAGTCTGGTGGCAGAAGATCCGGGTCGTGTGGCCCAGGTCGTGAAAGAGTGGATTAACGCAGATGAGTGATAACCGAGCCGTTGCCGCCAAACTGTCCAAGGTCGACAAGGCCGCCATCCTGTTGCTGTCCCTGGGCTCCACCGACGCGGCCCAGGTGCTGCGCCACATGGGCCCGAAAGAGGTTCAGCGCGTGGGTGTGGCCATGGCCCAGATGGGGAATGTGCACCGCGAGCAGGTCCAGCAGGTGATGAGCGAGTTCGTCGATATCGTCGGCGACCAGACCGGCCTGGGTGTCGGCTCAGACGACTATGTGCGCAAAATGCTCACCCAGGCTTTGGGCGAAGACAAGGCCAACGGCCTGATCGACCGCATCCTGCTCGGTGGCAACACCAGCGGCCTCGACAGCCTGAAGTGGATGGAACCGCGCGCCGTCGCCGATGTGATCCGATATGAGCACCCGCAGATCCAGGCGATCGTGGTGGCGTATCTTGATCCGGACCAGGCCGGTGAAGTGCTTGGCAACTTCGACCACAAGGTTCGACTGGACATCATCCTGCGGGTCTCCTCGCTGAACACCGTACAGCCAGCGGCCCTGAAAGAGCTCAACCAGATTCTCGAGAAACAGTTCTCCGGCAATTCGAATGCCTCGCGCACCACCCTGGGTGGCATCAAGCGTGCGGCGGACATCATGAACTTCCTTGACAGCTCGATCGAAGGCCAGTTGATGGACTCGATCCGCGAAGTCGACGAAGACCTGTCCGGTCAGATCGAAGACCTCATGTTCGTCTTCAACAACCTGGCCGATGTCGACGACCGCGGGATCCAGGCGCTGCTCCGCGAGGTGTCTTCCGACGTGCTGGTACTGGCCCTCAAGGGGTCGGACGAAGGCGTCAAGGAGAAGATCTTCAAGAACATGTCCAAGCGTGCGGCCGAACTGTTGCGCGACGATCTGGAAGCCAAGGGCCCGGTGCGCGTCAGCGACGTGGAAACCGCGCAGAAGGAAATCCTCACCATCGCCCGCCGTATGGCCGAAGCCGGAGAAATCGTTCTCGGCGGCAAAGGCGGCGAGGAAATGATCTAACACCATGGTCAAGAATGATGACGCACCCACTGACCTGATCCGGGCCAGGGATGTCAGTGGCTTCGATACCTGGGCGCTGCCCAGTTTCGACCCGCCGGAACCCGAGCCGGAACCGGAGCCTGAGCCCGAGCCGCCGGAGATGGAGGAAGTGCCGCTGGAGGAAGTCCAGCCACTGACCCTCGAAGAACTCGAAAGCATTCGCCAGGAAGCCTACAACGAAGGCTTCGCGGTGGGCGAGAAAGAAGGTTTCCACAGCACCACGCTCAAGGTTCGCCAGGAAGCGGAAGTAGCGCTGGCTGCCAAGATCGCCGGTCTGGAGCAACTGATGGCGCACCTGTTCGAGCCCATCGCCGAACAGGACACCCAGATTGAAAAGTCATTGGTCGACCTCGTGCAGCACATCACCAAACAGGTGATTGAGCGCGAACTGGCAATCGATTCGACGCAGATCCAGCATGTCATGCGTGAAGCCCTCAAGCTCCTGCCGCTGGGCGTGGGCAATGTACGGCTGTACATCAATCCGCAGGATTTCGAACAGGTCAAAGCCCTGCGTGAGCGCCATGAGGAAACCTGGCGCATTGTCGAGGACGAGTCGCTGCTGCCTGGCGGTTGCCGGGTCGAGACGGAACACAGCCGCATCGACGCCACGGTTGAAACCCGCATCGCGCGGGTGATGGACAAGCTGTTCGATCAGTTGCACGAACAAGCATTGCACCCGGCCACGCCGGACTTGAGCCTGGAACTGCCGATCGACAGCAAACCGGTTACCGGGCCAGAACCGGATGCGCCTGATGCGCCTTGAACGCACCAGTTTCGCCAAGCGCCTGGGCAGTTATGCCGAGGCCACGGAGCTTGCCGGTGCGCCGATCCTTGAGGGCCGCTTGCTACGCATGGTCGGCCTGACCCTCGAAGCCGAGGGCCTGCGCGCTGCCATGGGCAGCCGTTGCATGGTCATCAACGACGACAGTTATCACCCGGTGCAGGTCGAAGCCGAAGTCATGGGCTTTTCCGGCAGCAAGGTTTTTCTGATGCCGGTCGGCAGTGTCGCCGGTATCGCCCCTGGCGCTCGGGTCGTTCCCCTGTCGGATAGCGGTCGCTTGCCGATGGGTATGAGCATGCTCGGGCGGGTGCTCGATGGCGCCGGTCGTGCACTGGACGGCAAGGGCGGGATGAAGGCCGAGGACTGGGTGCCGATGGACGGCCCGACCATCAACCCGCTCAAGCGTGAGCCGATCAGCGAGCCGCTGGACGTCGGTATTCGTTGCATCAATGGCATGTTGACGGTCGGTCGTGGTCAGCGCCTTGGTCTGTTCGCCGGTACCGGCGTGGGTAAATCGGTGTTGCTGGGGATGATGACGCGCTTCACCGAGGCCGACATCATCGTCGTCGGGCTGATCGGTGAGCGGGGTCGTGAGGTCAAGGAATTCATCGAGCATATTCTCGGTGAAGAAGGCCTCAAGCGTTCAGTAGTGGTGGCGTCCCCGGCGGACGATGCGCCGCTGATGCGTCTGCGCGCCGCCATGTATTGCACACGAATCGCCGAATATTTCCGCGATAAGGGCAAGAATGTCCTGTTGCTCATGGACTCCCTGACCCGTTTCGCCCAGGCCCAGCGGGAAATCGCCCTGGCCATCGGCGAGCCACCGGCGACCAAGGGCTATCCGCCGTCGGTATTCGCCAAGCTGCCGAAACTGGTGGAGCGGGCCGGCAACGCGGAGAAGGGCGGTGGTTCGATCACCGCGTTCTACACCGTGTTGTCCGAAGGCGACGACCAGCAGGACCCGATTGCCGACTCGGCGCGGGGCGTACTCGATGGACATATCGTGTTGTCCCGGCGCCTGGCCGAGGAAGGGCATTACCCGGCCATTGATATCGAGGCGTCCATCAGCCGGGTGATGCCGGCAGTGGTATCGCCGGAACACATGACCCGTGCGCAGTACTTCAAGCAACTGTGGTCGCGTTATCAGCAAAGCCGCGACCTGATCAGTGTTGGCGCCTATGTCGCGGGCGGCGACCGTGAGACCGACCTGGCGATTTCCCTGCAACCGCAATTGGTCAAGTACCTGCGCCAGGGCCTCAACGACAGCATCAGCCTGGGCGAAAGCGAAGCGTATCTCGCCTCGATCTTCGCGCCGGCGGCAGGCGGTTAAGCGGTCATGGCCCAGAGTCGGGCAGGAAGGCTGGCGCCGGTGGTGGAAATGGCCGAAAAGGCAGAGAAAACCGCAGTCCAGCGCCTGGGGCATTTTCAAGGACAGGTTCGCCTGGCGGAAAGCAAGCTCGCTGACCTCGAAGCCTTTCGTCTCGACTATCAGGAACAATGGATCGTGCGCGGCAGTGGCGGCGTCTCGGGCCAATGGCTGCTGGGTTATCAGGGCTTTCTCGCGCAGCTTGGCACGGCCATCGACCAGCAGCGGCAAAGCCTGGCCTGGCATCAGAACAACCTGAACAAGGCCCGGGAAACCTGGCAACAGGCGTTTGCCCGGGTCGAAGGCTTGCGCAAACTGGTTCAGCGCTATGCCGATGAGGCGCGGGCGCTTGAAGACAGGCGCGAACAGAAATTGCTGGATGAATTGTCCCAGCGCTTGCCGCGGCAGGATCAGTATTGAATTGAATCAGGTGGACCGCGTTATCGTTCATCGCGGGCAAGCCACGCTCCCACAGGTTTTTCGCCAACTTTGAAATGGCGCAAATCCTGTGGGAGCGTGGCTTGCCCGCGAAAGCGATCTCGCTGACTCCACATGTTTCCAGCCTTGCCCCAACCTCTACCAACTGCTAAACCTTGTACAAGCAGGTTTACCAATGACAAGGAAGCCATGACATGCCAGTTGTTACAGAAGTCTCACCCGATGGGCGAAAGCTGACGATCTCGGTCAAGGGGCGTTTCGATTTCGCCAAGCATCAGGAGTTTCGTGAGTCTTATGAGCGCCCCGACGGCAAGTTGCCGAGTTCGATAGTCGTCGATTTGAAAGACGCGACCTATCTGGACAGCTCGGCCCTGGGCATGCTGCTCTTGCTGCGCGATCATGCCGGTGGCGACGACTCCGATGTGCGCGTCGTCAACAGCAGTACCGATGTGCGCAAAATCCTCGCCATCTCCAACTTCGACAAACTGTTCGACATCAGTTGATTGTCATGCAGCCACTGGAGCCGCTGACGATCCTGATTGCCGAGGACAGCGCCGCCGATCGCCTGCTGTTGTCGAGCATCCTGCGCCGCCAGGGGCACGAAGTGCTGACGGCGGCCAACGGCGCCGAAGCGGTCGACGCGTTTCGCCGGCAACAACCGCACATGGTGTTGATGGATGCGATGATGCCGGTCATGGACGGTTTCGAGGCGGCCCGGCAAATCAAGGTCCTGGCCGGGGAAACCCTGGTGCCGATCATCTTCCTCACATCGTTGTCCGAAAGCGAAGCCCTGGCTCGTTGTCTGGAGGTCGGCGGTGACGACTTTCTGGCGAAACCCTATAACCAGGTGATCCTCGCTGCCAAGATCAAGGCCATGGATCGCTTGCGGCGGCTGCAGGATACCGTGCTGCAACAGCGTGACCAGATCGCCAGGCATCACGATTACCTGCTCAACGAGCAGCGCGTGGCCAAGGCTGTTTTCGACAAGGTGGCGCACTCCGGCTGCCTGACTGCCGCTCCGAATATCCGTTATCTGCAATCGCCCTATGCGCTGTTCAACGGCGACCTGCTGCTGGCCGCGTTCACGCCGGCCGGAGACATGCACGTGCTACTGGGCGACTTCACCGGCCACGGCTTGCCGGCGGCGGTGGGCGCCATGCCCTTGGCCGAAGTCTTTTACGGGATGACCGCCAAGGGTTACGGCCTGGCAGAAACCCTGCGCGAGATGAATGCCAAGCTCAAGCGCATCCTGCCGGTGGACATGTTCTGTTGTGCCACGTTGTTGTGCCTGAGTTTTCAGCGTCGTTCGGTGGAAGTCTGGAACGGCGGAATGCCGGATGGTTACCTGCATCGCATAGCCAGTGGTGAGCGCACGCCTCTGCCGGCGCGGCACCTGCCTTTGGGGGTGCTGAGCCCGGAATCCTTCGATGAGCGTACCGAGGTGTTTCCCATGGCGCTCGGGGATCGGGTGTTTCTCCTGTCCGATGGCGTGATCGACACCTGCGACGCCAATGATCAGTTGTTTGGCGTGCAGCGATTGCAGCAGGTGTTTGCCGCCAATCGCCAGCCGGCTGCGCTGTTCGAAGAGATCGAACAAGCGCTGCGTCATTTCGGCGGAGAAGCACGCGACGATGTCAGCATGGTCGAAATCAGCTTGCTGGAGCCGGCGCAGATCACTCCACCGGCATTGGTCTACTCCGACAGCGGCCAGTCCTGTCCGCTGGACTGGTCGGTGAGTTTCGAGTTTCGCGCCGCCACGCTCAAGCGATTCAATCCGTTACCCTACCTGTTGCAATTGCTGCTTGAGGTCCATGGCCTTCGGGCGCAGAGCGGAGCGCTCTACAGTGTGCTGGCGGAACTCTATTCCAATGCGCTGGAGCATGGCGTACTGGGACTGGATTCGAGCCTCAAGCGCGATGCCTCGGGGTTTGCGCGGTATTATCAAGAGCGCAATACCCGGCTGGACGAGCTGCAGGAAGGCTATGTTCGGTTGCATTTTCAGGTGACGCCAACAGACGACGGCGGTTGCCTGACGATTCACATCGAAGACAGCGGCAAGGGTTTTGATGTCGAGCGGGTGATGGCAAGGCCTGTGGATGACATCCGCCTGTCGGGACGTGGGGTCAGTCTGATCCGCCAGTTCGGGCGTAATGCCCGCTGGACCGACGATGGTCGAAGTGCACGCGTGGAGTTTGTCTGGGAGGCTCAGGCATAATCCGCGCATTCTTGATCAAGGAGTGAACAAGTGGACGACACACATGTGGATCGCGACGTACTGAGTGCATTACAGGAAGTGATGGAAGACGCCTATCCGGATCTGCTGGATGTCTTTCTTGCGGATTCCGAAGAGCGCCTGAAAGTCCTGAGAGCGGCTGACAGTGCCGCATTGCTCATTGAAACCGCCCATAGCTTCAAAGGCAGCTGCAGCAACATGGGCGCACTCAGGCTGACCGAGCTATGCCATCAACTTGAACAGCAGGCCAAAGATTTGCCATGGGCCGCCGTTCAGGAACTGGTCCGTGAAATCGACCGCGAATTCGCCGGAATCCGACCTCTGTACGAAGCTGAACGACAGCGTTGCCCGGCGAAAATCTGAGTACTCGCTGCGTTTTATCTCCTTCGAGTGAAACTGGCTCGACCTTTGCAGTTAATTCATTCAACTGTACTTACGAGCCCCGTGCAGCGGAGACCGTTTCATGCCCGTTACCCCCAATATTCTGCTTCAGGCCTCAAGGCAGGCCAAGATTCAAGCGGCGTCCGCCAATCCTCCGGCACTGGCCGCTGAGCCCGGGGACAAGGCTGCAAGCTTCGCTCATGTCTACGCCAATCAGGCCCAGAACAAGCCCAATGCGTTGGCGGATGCTTCGTTCAAGCCTGATCGTGACAAAACCTGCGGTGTCGGCGCAAAGAACGACGCTGGCGACGACAAGTCTGCCGCCGGGGAGCCGGTGGTTGCCGATGGCGGCAAATCCTTGCCTGCCGACAAATCGCTGCAGGCTGACGACAAGACCGCCGGCGATGATGCGTCAGAGGCCGGCCCGGCTCAGGTCGTCGATGCCGCGCCGGTCGATCCGGCGCTTGATCCTGCATCGCAGCAAGCCATACAGCCAGTGGTGCCGGCGCCAGTAGCGCCTGCCATCGCCGATGCGATGCCGCCAACGGTTGAAGCGCCGGTTACTGCGGCGATCACGGCTGCAAACGTTCCGGCGCCGACCAGCGCTGACGGCGACTTCGATCCCGAGGCCGATCCACTCGACGCCCTGCCGGCGTTACGCCTGGCGATGGAGCAGAGCGGTCACGTATCGGCTACCAGTCAGGCGCAGCCCAAGGCTGCTGCGACACAGGCGCAAGCCCAGGCAGACGGTGAGCTGACATCGGCGCAAAACTTTACCGCTGGCATGGCGACCATGCTGGATGTTCAGGCCGACAAGAACAGCACCAGCCAGGGCGACGACAAGGCTTTTAGCGGCTTGATCGAGGACGGTCTGAAGGATCTCAAGTCCGCCAGCAGCGACACCCGTGTCGATGATTTCGCCAACCGCCTGGCAGCGCTGACCCAGGCGGCCACACCGAAGACCGCCAATGCCTTGCCGGTGAACCAGCAGATCGCCATGCACCAGAGCGGCTGGACCGAAGAGGTGGTGAACCGGGTCATGTACCTGTCCAGTGCCAATCTCAAGGCCGCGGACATCCAGTTGCAGCCTGCCGAGCTGGGACGCCTGGACATTCGGGTGAACATGGTTCCCGATCAACAGACCCAAGTCACGTTCATGAGTGCGCATCCGGGTGTCCGTGAGGCGCTGGATGGGCAGGTCCATCGCTTGCGCGACATGTTTGCGCAGCAGGGCATGGGGCAGGTCGATGTCAACGTTTCGGACCAGTCCCGTGGTTCGCAACAGGGGCAGGAACAAGCCCAGCAAAGTCAAAGCGGACGGACCAGCGCCAGCGGCGGTGGCCTCGATTCAATGGATGACGACATGGCCCCGGGCATCGCTGAGGTGGCTGCCAATACCACCAGCGTGATCGGCTCCAGCGCGGTCGATTACTACGCCTGATCAAACGCAAAACCCCTGTAGGAGCGAGCTTGCTCGCGATGAGGGCCTGGCAGTCAAGTTTTCATCGACTGTCACGCCGCCATCGCGAGCAAGCTCGCTCCCACAGTGGCTTTGTGGTGATCTTGCGACCGAAGTCGGTCCGTCCATCTCCCCCGACATTTCTGGCATAACACTTGCTCTTGCCTTGCCGTGCGACTGTGAAAACCCGAATAGTGACGGATTATTGGCATGGCGAAGAGCGACGCAGCAGTAAAAGACCCCGCAACCAAAGGCAAACTCAAGCTGATTATCGTGATCGTGGTGGCCCTGCTGCTGGCGATCGGTGTGTCTGTGGGGGCGACCTGGTACTTCATGCATAGCGCTCAGAGCAAGCCTGCCGCCGACGTGGCGCAAACCGGTCCTGTCGGCAAGCAGCCAGCGATTTTCGAGTCGATGGCACCGGCTTTCGTGGCCAATTTCAACCAGAACGGTCGCCAGCGCTACATGCAAGTGAGCATCACCATGCTCGGCCGTAACCAGGCGGATCTGGATGCACTCAAGGTCCATATGCCGGTGATCCGCAATAACCTGGTCATGCTGTTCTCCGGGCAGGACTTTGCGACCCTCGCGTCGCCGGTCGGTCAGGAAATGCTGCGGCAGAAAGCCACCGCCAGCGTGCAGGAAGTGGCGCAGAAAGAGCTCGGCAAAGTGGTGATCGAACAGTTGCTTTTCACTAATTTCGTACTGCAGTAGGAACACGACATGGCCGTGCAGGACCTGCTGTCCCAGGATGAGATCGACGCGCTGCTGCATGGCGTCGACGACGGTCTGGTAGAGACCGAAAACGCTGCCGAACCCGGCACCGTCAAAAGCTATGACCTGACCAGCCAGGATCGCATCGTCCGTGGACGCATGCCGACCCTGGAAATGATCAACGAGCGTTTCGCCCGCTATACCCGCATCAGCATGTTCAACATGCTGCGTCGTTCGGCAGACGTGGCGGTCGGCGGCGTGCAGGTGATGAAGTTCGGCGAATACGTGCACTCGCTGTACGTGCCGACCAGTCTCAACCTGGTCAAGATCAAACCCCTGCGCGGCACCGCGCTGTTCATCCTCGACGCCAAGCTGGTGTTCAAGCTGGTGGACAATTTCTTCGGCGGTGACGGCCGGCACGCCAAGATCGAAGGGCGTGAATTCACGCCAACCGAACTGCGTGTGGTGCGCATGGTGCTGGAGCAGGCGTTCGTCGATTTGAAGGAAGCCTGGCAGGCGATCATGGAAGTCAATTTCGAGTACATCAACTCGGAAGTGAACCCGGCCATGGCCAACATCGTCGGGCCGAGCGAAGCCATTGTGGTGTCGACCTTCCACATCGAACTCGATGGCGGTGGCGGCGACATGCACGTGACCATGCCGTACTCGATGATCGAGCCAGTGCGCGAAATGCTCGACGCCGGCTTCCAGTCGGACCTCGACGACCAGGACGAGCGCTGGGTCAACGCCCTGCGCCAGGACGTGCTGGACGTCGACGTGCCGATCGGTGCGACGGTGGCCCGTCGTCAGTTGCGTCTGCGCGACATCCTGCACATGCAGCCGGGGGATGTGATCCCGGTCGATATGCCGGAAGACATGATCATGCGCGCCAACGGCGTGCCGGCCTTCAAGGTCAAGATGGGCTCGCACAAGGGCAACCTGGCGTTGCAAGTGATCGAGCCGATCGAGCGCCGTTGACCGACGCTCGTACCCATTCGCGATTAACCGAATTCTGAATTTTTGCTCGCCGAGGACACTGACAATATGAACACGCAAGACGACCAGGCTCTGGCCGATGAGTGGGCAGCGGCCCTGGAAGAAACCGGTGATGCCGGGCAGGCCGACATCGACGCCTTGCTGGCCGCCGATTCCGGCAGTTCCGCGTCCAACCGCCTGCCCATGGAAGAGTTCGGCAGCGTGCCGAGAAACAGCGATCCGGTCAGCCTCGAAGGTCCGAACCTGGACGTGATCCTCGATATCCCGGTGTCGATTTCCATGGAAGTGGGCAGTACCGACATCAACATCCGCAACCTGTTGCAACTGAACCAGGGTTCGGTGATCGAGCTGGATCGCCTGGCCGGCGAGCCGCTGGACGTGCTGGTCAATGGCACGCTCATCGCCCACGGCGAAGTGGTGGTGGTCAACGAGAAGTTCGGCATCCGCCTGACGGACGTGATCAGCCCAAGCGAACGCATCAAGAAGCTGCGCTGAGTGAAAAAGGTTCTGGGGGCTTTGCTGGGGGCCGCGCTGGCCATGCCGTTCAGGTTGCTGGGGGCCGAGCCTGTCGCCACGGCGACCACGGCTGCTGTGCCTGCGGTGAGCAGCGGTGTGGCTGGTCAACTGACGCAACTGGTGTTCGGATTGCTGCTGGTGCTGGGGCTGATCTTCCTCCTCGCCTGGCTGCTGCGTCGGGTCCAGCAGGCCGGTCCGGCCGGCAAGGGGCAGGTGATCGAAATTGTCGGCTCCCGCGCACTGGGGCCTCGCGACCGCCTGATACTGGTGCAGGTCGGCAACGAGCAGATTCTGTTGGGCCTGAGCCCCGGCAACATCGCTGCGCTGCACGTCCTCAAGGAGCCGGTGCAGGTGCCGAGTACCGAAAAGCCGACGCCGGAATTTGCCCAGCGCCTGCTGGAGATGCTGGGTAAAGATCAGAAGGATAAGAAGTAATGGGTGCGCTACGCATCGTCTTGACGCTGACCCTGATGCTGGCCGCACCGCTGGCATTCGCCGCCGATCCGCTGTCGATCCCGGCCATCACCCTGGGCACCAATGCGCAGGGTGCGCAGGAATACTCGGTCAGCCTGCAAATCCTGCTGATCATGACCGCGCTGAGTTTTATCCCGGCGTTTGTCATGCTGATGACCAGCTTCACCCGGATCATCATTGTCTTCTCGATCCTGCGCCAGGCCCTGGGCCTGCAGCAGACACCGTCGAACCAGATCCTCACCGGCATGGCGTTGTTCCTGACCCTGTTCATCATGGCGCCGGTGTTCGACCGGGTGAACCAGGACGCCCTGCAGCCGTATCTGGCGGAAAAACTGACGGCCCAGGATGCGGTCGCCAAGGCGCAGGTGCCGATCAAGGACTTCATGCTCGCCCAGACCCGCACCAGCGATCTGGAGCTGTTCATGCGCCTGTCCAAGCGCACTGACATCGCGACGCCGGATCAGGCTCCGTTGACCATCCTGGTGCCGGCCTTCGTAACCTCCGAGCTGAAAACGGCGTTCCAGATCGGCTTCATGATCTTCATTCCGTTCCTGATTATCGACCTGGTCGTGGCCAGTGTGTTGATGGCCATGGGTATGATGATGCTGTCGCCGCTGATCATTTCCCTGCCGTTCAAAATCATGCTGTTCGTGCTGGTGGATGGCTGGGCGCTGATCATCGGCACGCTGGCCAGCAGCTTCGGCGGTGTCTCGCCATGACGCCAGAAGTTGCGGTCGACATCTTTCGTGAAGCGCTGTGGCTGACCACTTTGATGGTCGCCGTGCTGGTGATTCCAAGTTTGCTGGTGGGGCTGTTGGTGGCCATGTTCCAGGCGGCCACCCAGATCAACGAACAGACCCTCAGTTTCCTGCCGCGTCTGTTGGTGATGTTGGTGACGCTGATCGTTGCCGGGCCGTGGCTGGTGCAGACTTTCATGGAATACATCCAGCAGTTGTACGGCAGCATTCCGCAGGTCATCGGCTAAGCCATGTCCTCGCTGCTGCAGTTGACGGATACCCAGATAAGCACCTGGGTCGCGACGTTCATGTTGCCGCTGTTCCGCGTCGGCGCCTTGCTGATGGTCATGCCGGTGTTCGGCACCGCCCTGGTCCCCAAGCGCATCCGGCTGTATTTTTCCCTTGCCATCACCGTGGTCATCGCACCGAACCTGCCACCCATGCCGCCAGTGAGCGCGCTGGATTTGAGCGGGCTGCTGCTGATTGCCGAGCAGATCCTTGTCGGCGCGATACTGGGTTTCTCCCTGCAGCTGTTTTTCCAGGCTTTCGTGGTGGCGGGGCAGATTGTCGCGATCCAGATGGGCATGGGTTTCGCCTCGATGGTTGACCCCACCAACGGTGTGTCGGTGGCGGTGATCGGGCAGTTCTTCACGATGCTGGTGACACTGATGTTCCTGGCAATGAACGGTCATCTGGTGGTGTTTGAGGTGCTCACCGAAAGCTTCACCACGTTGCCCGTCGGTAGCGGCTTGATGGTCAATCATTTCTGGGAGCTGGCCGGCAAACTCGGCTGGGTGCTCGGCGCGGCGCTGTTGCTGGTGCTGCCGGCGATCACCGCGCTGCTGGTGGTCAACATCGCGTTTGGCGTGATGACCCGCGCCGCGCCGCAGCTGAACATCTTCTCTATCGGCTTCCCGCTGACCCTGGTGCTCGGGCTGTTTATCGTCTGGGTCGGGCTGGCGGACATCATTAATCAGTATCAACCGCTGGCCACCGAAGCCCTGCAGTTTTTACGCGAATTGGCAAAGGCGCGCTGAGTCATGGCTGAGAGCGAAAGCGGTCAGGACAAAACAGAAGACCCCACGGAGAAAAAGAAAAAGGATGCCCGAGAAAAGGGTGAGATTGCGCGCTCCAAGGAACTCAACACCCTGGCGATCATGCTCGCCGGTGCCGGTGCGCTGCTGGTCTTCGGAGGGGCGCTTGCCCAGGAAATGATGGACTTGATGCGCCTGAACTTTTCCCTGTCGCGCGACGTGGTGCTGGATCAACGTGCGATGGGAACCTATCTGCTGCACTCGGGGCAGATTGCCTTGCTGGCGATTCAGCCGGTGATGATCACCTTGCTCCTGGCGGCGTTGATCGGGCCGATCTCTCTCGGGGGCTGGCTGTTCTCCGCCGGCACCATGGCGCCGAAGTTCAGCCGCATGAACCCCGGCGCCGGCCTCAAGCGTATGTTCTCGGGTAAGGCCGTGGCCGAACTGCTCAAGGCGCTGGCGAAGTTCTTCATCGTGCTGTTCGTGGCCCTTGTGGTGTTGTCGGCGGATATCGACGACCTGTTACGCATCGCCCATGAACCTCTGGACCGGGCGATCACTCATAGCCTGCAAGTGGTTGGCTGGAGCAGCCTGTGGATGGCCTGCGGGCTGATCATTATCGCCGCCGTGGACGTGCCGATACAGCTGTGGGAAAGCATCAAGAAACTGAAGATGACCAAGCAGGAAGTGCGCGACGAGCATAAGGATCAGGAAGGGCGGCCGGAGGTCAAGCAGCGGATTCGTCAGTTGCAGCGCGAAATGTCCCAGCGGCGGATGATGGCGGCGGTTCCCGAGGCGGACGTGGTCATCACCAACCCGACCCACTACGCCGTGGCCCTCAAGTACGATCCGGAGAAGGGTAATGCGCCGGTGTTGCTGGCCAAGGGCAGTGACTTCCTGGCCCTGAAAATCCGTGAGATCGCGGCGGCCAACGAGATCCTGCTACTGGAGTCGCCGGCGCTGGCGCGGTCGATTTACTACTCCACCGAACTTGAGCAGGAAATTCCCGGCGGGCTCTATCTGGCAGTCGCGCAGGTGCTGGCTTACGTCTATCAGATTCGACAGTACCGGGCGGGCAAGGGTAAACGACCGGATCCGCTCAAGGATGATCTGCCGATTCCGCCGGATTTGCGCCGCGACACCTGACTTTTTAGTTTGTAGCAGCTGCCGAGCCCGCGAGGCTGCGTTCGAGGACGCAGTCCTCGCCGGGAACTGACGACTGCTGCGCAGCCGAACGCAGCCTCGCGGGCTCGGCAGCTGCTACGGATAATTCACGCGCTCATTTCGTTGATAAACCCCTCTATTTCAAACCCTCGCAAAAGTTGGAAAGCTTCTTGCAGTAGCCGCCCTGCGCCCGCTTCAGGCGTCAAAAGTTTGCTTTAAAGGAACGGGGAAAACCGGTGGATCGCTCTCAGTTAATCAACAGTGCCCGCAGCAACATTGCCGACCTCAGTCGAGGCAATCTGGGCGTGCCGCTGTTGTTGCTGGTCATGCTGGCGATGATGATGCTACCGGTGCCGCCGTTCCTGCTGGACGTGTTCTTCACCTTCAACATTGCGCTGTCCATTGTCGTTCTGTTGGTCTGCGTCTACGCCTTGCGCCCGCTGGATTTCGCGGTGTTCCCGACCATTCTGCTGGTGGCGACGCTGTTGCGCCTGGCGTTGAACGTGGCCTCCACGCGGGTGGTCATGCTCCACGGCCAGGATGGTCACGCCGCTGCCGGCAAGGTGATTCAGGCCTTCGGTGAGGTGGTGATCGGCGGCAACTACGTGGTTGGTATCGTGGTCTTCGCGATCTTGATGATCATCAACTTCGTCGTGGTGACCAAGGGTGCGGGGCGGATTTCCGAGGTGAGCGCGCGTTTCACCCTCGATGCGATGCCCGGCAAGCAAATGGCGATCGACGCCGACCTCAACGCCGGCCTGATCGATCAGGCCCAGGCCAAGGCCCGCCGCTCGGAAGTCGCCCAGGAAGCCGAGTTCTATGGCTCCATGGACGGTGCCAGCAAATTCGTCCGTGGTGACGCCATTGCCGGCCTGTTGATCCTGTTCATCAACCTGATCGGCGGCATGGCGGTCGGTATCTTCCAGCACAATATGACGTTTGCCGATGCCGGCAAGGTTTACGCACTGCTGACCATCGGTGACGGTTTGGTGGCGCAATTGCCATCACTGTTGTTATCGACAGCGGCTGCGATCATGGTGACCCGTGCTTCCGGTTCGGAAGACATGGGCAAGCAAATCAATCGCCAGATGTTCGCCTCGCCCAAAGCCTTGGCCGTTTCGGCCGGCCTGATGGCGGTGATGGGGCTGGTGCCCGGCATGCCGCATTTTTCCTTCCTGACCATGGCTGCACTGGCGGCGGGTGGCGCGTACCTGTTCTGGAGAAAGCAAAACGTCGCCAAGGTGCAGGCCCTGCAAGAGGTCAAGCGCCAGCAGGAGCTGCTGCCGTCGCCGGCCCGCGCCCAGGAGACCAAGGAGCTTGGCTGGGATGATGTGACGCCCATCGACATGATCGGCCTGGAAGTGGGTTATCGCCTGATTCCGCTGGTGGACCGCAACCAGGGCGGCCAGTTGCTGGCACGGATCAAGGGGGTGCGCAAGAAGCTGTCCCAGGATCTGGGCTTCCTGATGCCGACCGTGCATATCCGCGACAACCTCGACCTGGCGCCAAGTGCCTATCGCCTGACCCTCATGGGGGTGATCCTGGCTGAAGCGGAGATTTACCCGGATCGCGAGCTGGCGATCAACCCAGGGCAGGTCTACGGTACGCTCAATGGCATTACCGCCAAAGATCCGGCTTTCGGTCTGGAGGCGGTCTGGATCGAAATCAGCCAGCGCGCCCAGGCGCAATCCCTCGGTTATACGGTGGTCGATGCCAGTACGGTCGTGGCTACCCACTTGAACCAGATACTCTACAAGCATTCCAGTGAACTGATCGGTCACGAAGAAGTGCAGCAACTCATGCAGTTACTGGCCAAAAGCTCGCCGAAACTGGCCGAGGAACTGGTGCCGGGCGTGGTTTCGCTGTCGCAGCTGCTCAAGGTGCTGCAAGCGCTGTTGGCCGAACAAGTGCCTGTGCGCGATATCCGCAGCATTGCCGAGGCCATCGCCAACAATGCCGCCAAGAGTCAAGATACCGCCGCTCTGGTGGCCGCCGTGCGTGTTGGCGTATCCCGTGCAATCGTGCAAAGCATTGTCGGCACTGAGTCGGAGCTACCAGTTATCACGCTGGAGCCAAGGTTGGAACAGATATTGCTCAATAGTCTGCAAAAGGCAGGGCAAGGCTCGGAAGAGGGCGTTCTGCTGGAGCCAAGCATGGCTGAGAAGCTGCAACGCTCGCTGATCGACGCAGCGCAGCGCCAGGAGATGCAAGGTCAGCCGGTGATTCTGCTGGTGGCCGGTCCGGTTCGCGCGATGCTCTCGCGATTCGGCCGGCTCGCAGTCCCGGGTTTGCACGTGTTGGCTTACCAGGAAATCCCTGACAACAAGCAAGTGACCATCGTTGCGACAGTAGGGCCCAACGGCTGAGGTAGTGGTTTATGCAAGTTAAGCGTTTTTTCGCCGCCGATATGCGTCAGGCCATGAAGCTGGTTCGTGATGAGCTGGGCGCTGATGCCGCCATCATTGGCAACCGCCGGATCGCCGGTGGTGTCGAGCTGACGGCTGCGCTGGATTACAAGTTGTCGGCATTGGCGCCTCGGGTTCCGAACATGGAACTCGAAGACGAGCTGCGCAAGACTCAGTCGCGGATCGTCACCGCCCAGGCCGAATTGAGCCTGCGCGGCGAGGGCGAGAGCGACAAGAGCACCAACCGCCAGTTGTTCGCCGGCCTGCCGCTGACGGCCGCCGAGCCACTGATCGAGCCGACGTATACCGAACCCCGTCGTCCTGCACCGGCTGCGGCGCCCGCCTCCACAGGCGTGGACCCGCGTGCGTTCGACTCGATGCGTTTCGAACTCAACAGCCTGCGTGAACTCATGGAAGTCCAGCTGGGCTCCCTGGCCTGGAATCAGCTGCAGGGCAGTCGTCCGGACCAGGCCAACCTCTGGCGTCGCCTGCAACGCATTGGTCTGTCTGGCCCGCTGTCGCGCGACCTGCTGGCGCTGATCACCGAAATCGAAGAGCCTCGTCAGGCCTGGCGCATGTTGCTGGCGCACCTGGCGCGCATGATCGTTACGCCGGAAGTAGAGCCGCTGGAAGAGGGTGGTGTGATCGCCATGGTCGGCCCGGCCGGCATGGGCAAGACCACCACCCTGGCCAAGCTGGCCGCCCGTTACGTGCTCAAGTACGGCGCGCAGAACATTGCGCTGGTGAGCATGGACAGCTTCCGCATTGGTGCCCAGGAGCAGCTCAGGACCCTGGGGCGCATACTCAATGTGTCGGTGACCCACGTCGATCCGGGCCAGTCCCTGGTGCAGGCTCTGGAACCCTTGCTGCGCAAGCGCGTGGTGCTGATCGATACCGCCGGCCTGCAGGCCAGCGATCCGGCCCTGCGCATGCAGCTAGAAAGCCTGGCCGGTCGTGGCATCCGCTCGAAAAATTATCTGGTCCTGGCAACCACCAGCCAAAAACAGGTTCTAACCGCCGCGTACCACAGTTACAAGCGTTGCGGGCTCGCAGGCTGCATCCTGACTAAACTGGATGAAACGGCTAGTCTGGGTGAGGTGTTGAGCCTTGCCATCAGTCATGAGCTGCCGGTGGCGTACCTGACCGATGGTCCGCGGATTCCGGATGATCTCCATCTGCCGCGTCGTCACCAGTTGGTCAGTCGCGCCGTGAGTGTGCAAATGCAGGAAGAACCCAGCGAAGAAGCCATGGCTGACATGTTCGCTGACATCTACCACAGCCCGACCAAGCAGGTTGGCTGAGGTAATAATGAACAGTTTTTGTACCTACATCGATGGTCTGCCATGCATTGTTCCGTTTGCGAACGCGCAGCCAGTAATGTGGCCTCCGTCTATGCAAGACAAGGTAAAGAAATAACATGGGCAGCATGCATCCCGTACAGGTGATCGCGGTGACCGGCGGCAAAGGTGGCGTCGGGAAAACTAACGTGTCAGTGAACTTGTCCCTGGCTTTGGCTGAGCTTGGCCGGCGCGTCATGTTGCTGGACGCCGACCTGGGGTTGGCGAACGTCGACGTTCTACTGGGCCTGACACCCAAACGTACCCTGGCCGACGTGATCGAGGGCCGCTGCGAACTGCGCGATGTACTGCTGCAGGGACCAGGTGGCATTCGTATCGTTCCGGCCGCATCCGGCACTCAGAGCATGGTGCATCTGAGCCCTGCGCAGCACGCCGGCCTGATCCAGGCCTTCAGTGATATCGGCGATAACCTCGACGTATTGGTGATCGACACCGCTGCGGGCATTGGTGACTCGGTCGTCAGCTTCGTTCGCGCAGCCCAGGAAGTGCTGCTGGTGGTGTGCGACGAGCCGACCTCGATTACCGATGCCTACGCCTTGATCAAGTTGCTCAATCGCGACTACGGCATGAACCGCTTCCGCGTCCTGGCCAACATGGCCCAGAGCCCGCAGGAAGGGCGCAACCTGTTCGCCAAGTTGACCAAGGTCACGGATCGCTTCCTCGACGTCGCCCTGCAATATGTCGGCGCGGTGCCCTACGACGAAAGCGTGCGCAAGGCCGTGCAGAAGCAGCGCGCCGTCTACGAGGCCTTCCCGCGTTCCAAGTGCTCGCTGGCGTTCAAGGCCATCGCACAGAAGGTCGATACCTGGCCGCTGCCTGCCAACCCGCGCGGACACCTGGAGTTTTTCGTCGAGCGCCTCGTGCAGCAGACAGCAGGACCTGTGCTATGACAGCCAGCGGTTACAACCTCTACAAAGCATCGGCACGTGATGCGCAGTACGAGCTGATCGAGCGTTACGCGCCGCTGGTTAAACGCATTGCCTACCACTTGCTGGCGCGCTTGCCGGCCAGTGTCCAGGTTGAAGACCTGATCCAGGCCGGGATGATCGGCCTGCTTGAAGTGTCGACCAAATATGACGCCAGCAAAGGCGCCAGTTTCGAGACGTACGCGGGCATTCGAATCCGCGGCGCCATGCTCGATGAAGTGCGCAAGGGGGACTGGGCGCCACGTTCGGTTCACCGCAATACGCGCATGGTCAGCGATGCCATTCGCTCGATTGAAGCGAAAACCGGCCGTGATGCTAAAGATCACGAAGTTGCGGCCGAACTCCAATTGAGTCTCGACGATTACTACGGAATTTTGAACGACACCCTGGGCAGCCGGCTGTTCAGTTTCGACGATCTGTTGCAGGACGGCGAACACGAAGGACTGCACGAGGATGGCGCGAGTGCTCATCTCGAGCCGTCACGCGATCTGGAAGATGAACGCTTCCAGGCTGCGCTGGCGGATGCGATTGCCAATTTGCCGGAGCGTGAGCGACTGGTGTTGGCGCTGTACTACGACGAAGAGTTGAACCTCAAGGAAATCGGTGAGGTCCTGGGGGTCAGCGAATCTCGGGTCAGCCAGTTACACAGCCAGTGCGCGGCCCGTTTGCGGGGGCGTTTGGGGGAGTGGCGAGCGCGCTGAAGGCAGTGTGGGGGACACTGCGAACGAAGCTGGTGTGGTGTTGAACTGCGCCGGTCTCGATCTGTTGTGCTCCAGACAGTCATTGAGTGCTTTGCCGGATTGATTGAAATGGCGCGTCCAGGTGCTGGGCGCGTTTAAGACTGCTTGGAGGTCGAATTGGACAAGAACATGAAAATCCTCATCGTTGATGACTTCTCAACGATGCGGCGGATCATCAAGAACCTGCTGCGTGACCTTGGGTTCACCAACACCGTCGAGGCCGACGATGGCACTACCGCCATTCCGGTGCTCAACAGCGGAAGCATCGACTTTCTGGTAACGGACTGGAACATGCCTGGCATGACCGGTATCGATCTGCTGCGCCACGTGCGTGCCGATGAAAAGCTCAAGCACCTGCCGGTGCTGATGGTGACCGCTGAAGCCAAGCGTGAGCAGATCATCGAAGCGGCCCAGGCCGGCGTTAACGGCTATGTGGTCAAACCCTTCACGGCCCAGGCGTTGAAAGAAAAAATCGAGAAGATTTTCGAACGCATCGGTTGATGAGTGCGCCACGGGGGAGCTATGGGCAATAACGAAACTTCATTGGGCGACTTTGAGTCGACCCTGAAAAAACACGCCGTCGAATTGGTCGCGAGCCTTGAAAAAGGCAAGTTCGGCGACGCGGTGCAATTGATCCATGAGCTCAACCAGACCCGTGACCGCGGCCTGTATCAGGAGGTGGGCAAGCTCACTCGCGAGCTGCATAGCGCGATCGTCAATTTCCAGATTGACCCGCACATGCCGCAAGCCGAAGAAGTGTCGCAGATCACCGACGCCACCGAGCGTCTGGGGTATGTGGTCAAGCTGACCGAGGCCGCGGCCAACCGCACCATGGATCTGGTGGAGAATGCCACGCCGCTGGTCAACAGCCTGGCGGATGAAGCCCAGGCCTTGAGCACGGACTGGGGGCGCTTCATGCGTCGTGAAGTCGGCGCTGAAGAGTTTCGTGAACTTGCCCGGCGGGTCGACGGTTTCCTGGTGCGCAGCGGCACGGACAATCGCGCGGTGTCGGGCAACCTGAACGACATCCTGCTCGCCCAGGATTACCAGGACCTCACAGGGCAAGTGATCAAACGCGTGACCCAGTTGGTCACCGAAGTTGAAAGCAATCTGCTCAAGCTCGTGCTGATGGCCAGTCAGGTGGACCGCTTTGCGGGCATCGAACATGACCGTGAAGCGATGCTTGCTGAAAAAGATCCACAAAAACATCTCTCTCAGGGTGAAGGTCCGCAGATTCATGCCGATAAAAGAGAAGACGTTATGTCCGGTCAGGACGATGTGGACGATTTGCTATCCAGCCTAGGGTTTTAGAACTTTAGGTATTTTAGGTTTTTAGACCTGTTAGGAGCACCCCCCTGATGAGCTTCGGCGCCGATGAAGAGATCCTTCAGGATTTCCTGGTTGAGGCCGGCGAGATTCTTGAGCAACTGTCCGAGCAACTGGTCGAGCTGGAAAGCCGGCCGGATGATGCGGATTTGCTCAATGCAATTTTTCGCGGTTTTCACACTGTAAAAGGGGGCGCCGGCTTCCTCCAGCTCAATGAGCTGGTGGAGTGCTGCCACATCGCCGAGAACGTGTTCGACATCCTGCGCAAGGGTGAGCGGCGCGTAGATTCGGAACTGATGGACGTGGTTCTCGAAGCGCTGGACGCGGTGAACAGCATGTTCAGCGAAGTCCGCGAACGCAGCCCGATCACGGCTGCGACACCTGAGTTGCTTGCGGCATTGGCCCGTCTGGCCGAGCCGCAATCGGCTGACGAGGTGGCCTCTGCGCCTGTTGCTGCCGTGGTCGAAGCGCCCGTGGCTGAAGCCGATTCGGGCGACATCACTGACAATGAATTTGAGCAGTTGCTGGACTCGCTGAATGCCGTCAAGGCCCAGGCCGAGGCTCCGGCAGTTGCGCAGGCGCTTGCCAGCGAGACGGCCGCCAGCGACGAAATCACCGATGCCGAGTTCGAGTCATTGCTCGATCAACTGCATGGTAAAGGCCAGTTCGCCGTCGATGCGGTGGTCCCGGCGCCCGTTGCGCCAGAGGCCCCGAAGGCGTCAGGCGACAGTTCCGATATTACTGATGACGAATTCGAGGCACTGCTCGACCAACTGCACGGTAAGGGCAACTTTGCTGTCGAGGCACTGGAATCGGCCATTGCTTCGGTACCTGCACCCGCAGCCCCAAGCGCGGTGGCGGCCGGCAGCGATCTGATTTCCGATCACGAGTTCGAAGCGCTGCTTGACGAACTGCATGGCAAAGGCAAGTTCAGCGAAGTCGGCACCGCGAGCGTGGCCAACGGTTCGAACGCTTCTGTCGCGGCACCGGCAGCCAAGGCTGCGGCGCCCAAACCTGTGGCCAAGGCACCGGAGCCAAAAGCCCAGGCGCCGGCCCCGGCAGCCGCTGCTGCACCGGCTGCCGTACCGGGTGCTGCACTGGCATCGTCCCGCGCTCCGGCCGCGCCACCGGCGGAAAAACCCGCCAGTGAAGCCGAGACCACCGTGCGGGTCGATACCGCGCGCCTCGACGAAATCATGAACATGGTCGGCGAGCTGGTGCTGGTGCGTAACCGCCTGGTCCGTCTGGGCCTCAACAGCGGCGACGAAGCCATGTCCAAGGCCGTGTCGAACCTCGACGTGGTCACGGCCGACCTGCAAACCGCGGTCATGAAGACCCGGATGCAACCGATCAAGAAAGTCTTCGGGCGCTTCCCGCGCCTGGTTCGCGACCTGGCTCGCCAGCTCAAGAAAGAGATCAACCTGGAACTGGTCGGCGAAGAAACCGACCTCGACAAGAACCTCGTCGAGGCCCTGGCCGATCCGTTGGTCCACTTGGTGCGCAACGCGGTCGACCACGGCATCGAATCGCCGGAAGAACGCGAAGCCTCGGGCAAGGCCCGTGGCGGCAAAGTCATCCTGGCGGCCGAGCAGGAGGGCGATCACATCCTGCTGTCGATCTCCGATGACGGTAAAGGCATGGACCCGAACGTCCTGCGTTCCATCGCGGTTAAACGCGGTGTGATGGACAAGGACGCGGCAGACCGACTGAGCGATACCGAGTGCTACAACCTGATCTTCGCCCCGGGTTTCTCGACCAAGACCGAGATCTCCGACGTATCGGGTCGCGGCGTGGGCATGGACGTGGTGAAAACCAAGATTTCCCAGCTCAACGGTTCGATCAACATCTACTCGGTCAAGGGCCAGGGTTCGAAGATCGTTATCAAGGTGCCGCTGACCCTGGCGATCATGCCGACACTGATGGTCATGCTCGGCAACCAGGCGTTTGCGTTCCCGCTGGTGAACGTCAACGAGATCTTCCACCTCGACCTGTCGACCACCAACGTCGTGGACGGCCAGGAAGTGGTGATCGTGCGGGACAAGGCACTGCCACTGTTCTATCTCAAACGCTGGCTGGTCAGCTCCGCGGCTCACGAAGAGCAGCGCGAGGGTCATGTGGTGATCCTTTCGGTGGGCACGCAACGGATCGGCTTTGTCGTCGATCAGCTGGTGGGCCAGGAAGAAGTGGTCATCAAGCCATTGGGCAAAATGCTCCAGGGAACGCCGGGCATGTCCGGCGCCACCATCACCGGTGACGGCCGCATCGCGCTGATTCTCGATGTTCCGAGCATGCTCAAGCGTTACGCCACACGGCGTATTTGATTCTGGTGGAGCGGGGCGCCTGGCCTCGCTCCATCTAATGGAGTGTTTATGGCAGTCAAAGTC
This sequence comes from Pseudomonas sp. Pseusp10, assembly GCF_059492225.1. NCBI lineage: Bacteria > Pseudomonadati > Pseudomonadota > Gammaproteobacteria > Pseudomonadales > Pseudomonadaceae > Pseudomonas > Pseudomonas sp. Pseusp10. The sequence continues at coordinate 2,318,100 of NZ_CP168528.1, forward strand.
CTGGTGGTGGACGATTCGGGGTTTTTCCGCCGCCGCGTCTCGGAAATTCTTTCAGCGGATTCGAATATCCAGGTCGTCGGCACGGCGACCAACGGCAAAGAGGCGATTGATCAGGCGCTGGCCCTCAAGCCCGACGTGATCACCATGGACTACGAGATGCCGATGATGGACGGCATCACCGCCGTGCGGCACATCATGCAGCGCTGCCCGACCCCGGTCCTGATGTTCTCCTCGCTGACCCACGAAGGCGCCCGCGTCACTCTCGATGCGCTGGATGCCGGTGCGGTGGACTTCCTGCCGAAGAATTTCGAAGACATCTCGCGCAACCCCGAGAAGGTCAAGCAACTGCTGTGCGAGAAGATTCTGAGCATCTCGCGCAGTAATCGTCGTGTCAGTCACTACAGCGCTCCGGCGCCTGTCGCTGCGCCAGCCCCGACGCCTGCGCCTTCGAGCGTGGGCAGCTTTGGCAGCAGTGCCCACGTGCGTCCGGTACCGGCACCGACCCCTGCGCGCGCGCATGCGGCCGCCCCTTCGTCGCCCGCGCCGAAACGCAAAAACTACAAACTGGTGGCCATCGGTACGTCCACCGGCGGCCCGGTTGCCCTGCAACGGGTATTGACCCAATTGCCGGCCAACTTCCCGGCCCCGATCGTGCTGGTTCAACATATGCCGGCCGCCTTCACCAAGGCCTTCGCCGAGCGCCTGGACAAGCTCTGCCGTATCAGTGTCAAGGAAGCCGAGGATGGTGACATCCTGCGTCCGGGCCTGGCGTTGCTGGCACCGGGTGGCAAGCAAATGATGATCGACGGCCGCGGCGCAGTGAAAATCCTCCCGGGTGACGAGCGTCTCAATTACAAGCCGTGCGTGGACATCACATTCGGTTCGGCAGCCAAGTCTTACGGTGACAAAGTTCTGGCGGTCGTCCTGACCGGCATGGGTGCCGATGGCCGTGAAGGCGCGCGCCTGCTCAAGCAGGGCGGCAGTTCGATCTGGGCGCAGGACGAAGCCAGTTGCGTGATCTACGGCATGCCGATGGCCATCGTCAAAGCTGAGCTCGCCGACGCGGTGTACAGCCTGGACGACATCGGCAAGCACCTGGTCGAGGCCTGTATCTGATGGATGTTCTAAGCCTGATCGGCATCATCATGGCCTTTGTCGCCATCATCGGCGGCAACTACCTTGAAGGCGGTCATCTGGGCGCCCTGGCCAACGGCCCGGCAGCACTGATCGTGCTCGGCGGCACCATTGGCGCGGCGCTGCTGCAATCGCCGATGAGCGCCTTCAAGCGTGCCATGCAGATCCTCGCCTGGATCCTGTTTCCGCCCCGTGTCGACCTGGCTGGTGGCATCGACCGCGTGGTGAACTGGAGCCTGACGGCACGTAAGGAAGGCCTGCTCGGCCTGGAAAGTATCGCCGACGCCGAACCCGACAACTACGCGCGCAAAGGCCTGCAATTGCTGGTGGATGGCGCCGAGCCGGAAGCGATCCGCAGCATTCTGGAAGTGGATTTCTACACCCAGGAAGCCCGCGACATCGAAGCCGCCAAGGTCTTTGAAAGCATGGGCGGCTATGCGCCGACCATCGGTATCATCGGTGCGGTGATGGGCCTGATTCACGTCATGGGTAACCTGGGTGATCCGTCGCAACTGGGTAACGGTATCGCCGTCGCCTTCGTTGCCACCATCTACGGCGTGGCCAGTGCCAACCTGGTGCTGCTGCCGATTGCCGCCAAACTCAAATCCATCGCGTTGCGCCAGTCGCGGTATCGCGAAATGTTGCTGGAAGGGATCCTGTCGATCGCCGAAGGTGAAAACCCTCGCTCCATTGAGTTGAAGCTTCAGGGCTTCATGGATTAAGGGACTAGGCTCATGGCACGTCGTCGCCAGCATGAAGAACACGTCAACCACGAGCGCTGGCTGGTGTCCTACGCGGACTTCATTACCTTGCTGTTCGCCTTTTTCGTGGTGATGTACTCGATTTCGTCGATCAACGAAGGCAAGTACAAGGTCATTTCCGAAGCGCTGATCGGCGTCTTCACCGATTCCGATCGCGCGCTCAAGCCGATCCCCATCGGTGACGAGCGGCCGAAGACCGTGACCCCGGCCAAGCCGTTGGTCAAGGACAGTGACCAGGTCGATGCCGGTGTCGCTGGCGCCAGCGATCCGCTGAAAAGCATCGCCGACGACATCAGCGCGGCGTTCGGTGACCTGATCAGCTCCAATCAGATGACCGTGCGCGGCAACGAACTGTGGGTCGAGATCGAGCTCAATTCCAGCCTGTTGTTCGGCAGCGGCGATGCCATGCCCAGCGACATCGCATTCAACATCATCGACAAGGTCGCCGCGATCCTGAAGCCGTTTGACAACCCGATTCATGTCGAAGGTTTCACCGACGATCAACCGATCCGCACCGCGCAGTATCCCACCAACTGGGAACTGTCCTCGGCCCGCTCGGCCAGCATTGTGCGCATGCTGGCGATGCAAGGGGTGAACCCCGGTCGCCTGGCTTCGGTGGGCTACGGCGAGTTTCAGCCGGTGGCCAACAATGCCACCGCTGAAGGTCGCGCCCGCAACCGTCGCGTGGTGTTGGTGGTGTCGCGCAACCTCGATGTTCGCCGCAGCCTGACCGGCACCGGAACCGCCCATGCGCAACCGGATGCCGCATTGAAGCGTGCTGGCACACAAACTGCACCGACCCCGGTCAAGTCGCCGGTACGAGAGAGCGCCGTCAATTCTCCGTCACCCGCATTAACACGTTGAGCTATTTCTCGGCCGATCCGTGCGGCCGGGAGGAACAATCCGAATGAGAGTCTGGGCAGTCGCCAATCAAAAGGGTGGTGTTGGTAAAACCACTTCCTCCATCGCTTTAGCCGGTTTACTGGCGGAGGCGGGCAAGCGCGTGGTCGTGGTCGACCTCGACCCCCACGGCTCCATGACCAGCTACTTCGGCTACGATCCGGACAGCCTGGAACACAGCAACTACGACCTATTCCTGCACAAGGGCAACGTGCCGCAAGGCCTGCCGGGTCAACTGCTGCTGTCGACCAGCGACGAACGCATTTCCCTGTTGCCGTCCAGCACCGCGCTGGCCACTCTTGAGCGCCAGTCGCCCGGGCAGAGTGGCTTGGGCCTGGTGATTGCCAAGAGCCTGGCGCAACTGTGGCAGGACTTCGATTACGCCGTGATCGACAGCCCACCCTTGCTCGGCGTGCTGATGGTCAATGCCTTGGCGGCGAGCCAGCAACTGGTGATTCCGGTGCAGACCGAACACCTGGCAGTCAAAGGCCTTGAGCGCATGGTCAACACCCTGGCGATGATCAACCGCTCGCGCAAACAGGCGTTGCCCTTCACCATCGTGCCGACACTGTTTGACCGCCGCACCCAGGCGTCCCTCGGGACGTTGCGCGTGCTGCGCGACAAATTCCCCGACGAAATCTGGCAGGGCTACATCCCGGTGGACACGCGTCTGCGTGATGCCAGCCGTGCCGGGCTGACGCCTTCGCAGTTCGACGGCAAGAGCCGTGGTGTTCTGGCTTATCGCGCATTGCTCAAGCACCTGTTGGCGGCACAACTTGTTCCGCAGGTGGCGTGATATGAGCCCATTTCCTGTAGGAGCGAGCTTGCTCGCGATGGACGATAACGATAACTCGGGCTGTCTGGATGACCGCGTTCTGCGACAGTTTTTCGCGAGCAAGCTCGCTCCTACAGGTGAGCGCTCATGAACCGGCCGTTAAAGACCACATCGCGCCCGCAATTGGCGTTGCAGTCGTATCTGGACAGCCTGCTGCAGGAAGTGACCGAAGAGTTGACGCTGCCCCAGGAGGAAGTGGCCGAGGAGATCGCCGCCGAAGCGGTGCTGGACGAATTCCAGGCAGCGGTGCTCGAAGAGCAGGCCCGTGATGCCGCGGCGGCCGCGCCGGTGCCGGCATCCGTAGCGCCAGTGTTCAAGGCGCCGGTGATCGAAGCCCCGGCGCCAGTCATGGCGTCCGTTTCGACCATCGCTCCGCTGCTGCAAGCCTTGGTACTGCCACCTGTTGAAGCGCAGCCAGTCGCTGTCGAAGTGCCGCAAACCCTGGTACCGCCAGTCGTCGAAGTGCATCTGCCGCCCGCGAACACGCCGCCACCGGTGGAAACCGACGGTCGTCCGTCCTGGGCCGCCGAGCCTTTCGAATGCCTGCTGTTCGATGTCGCCGGATTGACCCTGGCGGTGCCGCTGGTGTGCCTGGGGTCGATTTACTCCCTGGCCGGTCACGAGCTGACGCCGTTGTTCGGCCAGCCGGAATGGTTCCTGGGCATCCTGCCGAGCCAGGCCGGCAACCTCAAGGTGCTCGATACCGCGCGCTGGGTTATGCCCGACCGTTACCGCGACGATTTCAAGCAGGGTCTGCAATACGTGATTTCGGTCCAGGGCTATGAATGGGGCCTGGCGGTGCATCAGGTCAGCCGCTCGTTGCGTCTGGACCCGAATGAAATCAAATGGAGAAGTCACCGGGGTCAGCGGCCATGGCTCGCCGGCACGGTGATTGAACACATGTGCGCCTTGCTCGACGTCGCCTCACTGGCCGAGTTGATCGCCAGTGGCGGGGCAAAGCACATGTCCGGCAGCAAGCCGAACCACAAACCGACAAACAATAGATAAACAACAGGCGACGTCACTCGATGGCGTTGCACGGAACACACACCGCCAGGGCGGTTTCTTGAGGGGTCAGGGTATGAATGACAAGGCAACGGCGGCAAAAGGTTCCGAAGATCCGATCCTGCAATGGGTCACCTTCAAGCTGGACAACGAGACCTACGGCATCAACGTGATGCGCGTTCAGGAAGTCCTGCGTTACACCGAAATCGCCCCGGTCCCGGGTGCCCCCAGCTACGTGCTGGGCATCATCAACCTGCGCGGCAACGTCGTCACCGTGATCGACACCCGTCAGCGCTTCGGCCTGATGAATGCCGAGATCAGCGACAACACCCGTATCGTCATCATCGAAGCCGACAAGCAGGTTGTCGGGATTATGGTCGACAGCGTGGCCGAAGTGGTTTACCTGCGTCAGTCGGAAATCGAAACCGCGCCGAACGTGGGTAACGAAGAGTCCGCCAAGTTCATTCAAGGCGTGTGCAACAAGAACAACGAACTGCTCATCCTGGTCGAGCTGGACAAGATGATGAGCGAAGAAGAATGGTCGGAACTGGAGAGTATCTGATTGATTCTCGAGGTTGCGGTCATTGTCCTGTTCCTGTTCTGGGCAGGCACGCTGGCTATGTTCCTGGCGTACATTCGCGGTCAAAAGCAGATCGCCGCACAACAGGCCCAGGGTGATGCATTGCGTGATCAGCGCATCAAGGACCTGGGCAAGCGCGTCAAGGACTACCAGAACGGCAACGTGCGCATGGGCGAAGACCTGCATGAACTGCGCGCGATCGTTGCGCCGTTGCCGGACAAGCTGGCTCAGATGGAACAACGCGATCCTACAAGTCTGTCGTTTGCCCAGGCGGCGCGACTGGTCGGGATGGGCGCCAGCGTCGACGAACTGACCCAGTCCTGCGGCTTGACCCAGGCTGAGGCGGAGTTGATGAGCAAGCTTCACAAGAACTAGTTACCTGTAGGAGCGAGCCTGCTCGCGATGGACATCAACGATTGCGCGGGCTGTCTGAATGACCGCGTCGCACTTGAGTTCATCGCGAGCAGGCTCGCTCCTACAGTGGTTCTATGTCGTACACAGAACATGTGTTCACCGAAGATCAACTGTAGGAGCGAGCTTGCTCGCGATGGACGTCAACGATGACGCGGGCCTCCTGGAGAAGCGCGGCGCTCATGCCTCCATCGTCGGAACGCCGCCCGGAGCAAGCCCGCTCCCACAGTAGTTGTATTTCGTACACGAAAGACGTGTTCACTGAAGATCCAATGTGGGAGCGGGCTCGCTCGCGAAGGCGTCTTCAAATCCTCAGTAGTCTTCCCCGTGCTCGGTAATGACCTTCTCGACCATCAGCGCATCCGGATCTTGTCCCTTCGGAAACTTGCCCTTCAGATTCCACGCAAACGCGATGATCTCGGCGATCGTCAGATAGAGCTCCTGCGGAATGCTATCCCCCAGCTCCATTCGCGCCAACAGTCTCACCAGCTCGGCATTTTCATAGATCGGAACTTCGCAGTCGCGGGCGATCCGCAGGATTTCTTCCGCCAGTTCTTCGTCGCCCTTGGCGGTGAGGGTGGGAGCGTGGGTGCCGTCGTATTTGAGGGCGATGGCCTGGCGTGGGGCATTGGGTTTTTTCATGCGGTTTCGTCGACCCAGCGTTGTTCGAGGCGGGTTTGTGGGCCTTGGGGCGGTGTGCCGAGGTGGCAATCCAGGTCGCCGACGTTCAGGCCGGCGGACAGCAGGCGATCACGCAGCCCGGCCAGATTGCTTTCGATCAGGCTGGCGGTGTACGGCCGTTCGGCCCAGAGCTTGCTGGAGAGGCTGCCTTTGATCAACTGCGCCTGGATTTGCAGCGGCCCCAAAGGCTCCATGGCGAAGGCCAGTTCCACACGCCACAGCTGTTGCTTGGGTTCGCGCTCTTCGCGGCGCTCCTTTGGTTGTTGTTTTTCGGGTGCGTCTTCGCGCTGGAACTTGACCTGCAAGGGCACGATGTCCTGGAGATTGCGCATCGGGATTTCCAGCTGCCAGGTGCTCATCAGCCGTCCGTCGGCGGTGACGCCGGTTTGTTCCAGGCTCGACAGCTGATGGCTTTGCAGGCGCGAAACTGCGGCGGCAGCCAGGCGAAGCAGGTGTTCGAGGTCGTTTTCACTGTTGGCGCTTTGCAACTGGCGTTCGGGTAGCGGGAAGCCGGTCGGCGACGGTTTGGCACTGACCTGACCGAGCATGCCCAGGGCATTGCGGACGAAATTCGGCATGGCCTGGGCCAGGGTGTTGGCGGCGATGATCGCGCCGAGGCTGGTGCTGGCCGGCAAGCCCTGACTCAATTGCGCAACCAGTTTCAGCAGATCGCCTTTCATGTCCGGTGCGAGCGTCGGGTTTTGCCCGTTCAGCAGTTTGCTTTCGAGGAACGCACCACTGCTGGCCAGCGCCAGGGCCAGGCCCTTGGGGGTGCTTAGTTGCTGGACATCCGGCACGCCGGCGAGCAACCGGGCAGCGGCGCTGCGCAATTCGGCAGAGGTCCGGTCCGAGGCCGGAAGGTTCTGCAGGAGCTTGAGCAAGCCATCCAGCGAGCCCTGGCGGCTTTGCTGGTCGACCAGTTGCCGGGTTACTGCCAGTTGTTCCTGGCGGCTGCTCAGTGGCACGAATTTCAATGTCTGGCTGTCTTGCACCTGCGCGCTCAACAAGGTGCCGATGCGCAAGGGTTGCGGACTGTCGATGCTCAGGGTGCTGCCGCTCAGTGCGCTGTTGAGCAGGCTCACCATCGAGCGAAACACCATGGGCTGGCCGGGCACTTGCGGCAGCACTTGCGAAGTCAGCACCTTGCCCTGCAGCAGGGTGCCGACGGGCAATTGCGCGGTGTCGAGGCGGCTGAGGGTGGCGACGCTGGAGGCAATGGCCTGTTGCACCGTCACGGCCAGATTGCCGGCCGAGGGTTGGGTGACGAATAGCGTAGTGCCTTGGGTCAGCGGTTGATTGCTGGTGGTCTGGACGGTGGTCTGGCGGCCGCTGTCGAGGGTGACCTTGAGCAGCATCTGGAAAGTCTGATCCGCCTGCTTGAGCGACAACACTTCAGCCTGAGCGGTTTGACCGACGCTGATCAGCCCCTCTACCGGCGTCAGCAACTTGAGCAACTCACCGCTGACCACCTGCGGGCGTGAGGGCGCCGGGAGGGTTTGCGGTAGCGGGAGGATGTTCATTTCGCCTGTCATACGCGGTCACAACCTGAGGAAAATGCACTCTTTAGAGTAGGGCCTGGCATGTATAATGCCGCGCCGTTGTATCCAAAAATGGCGAAAACTTTGCAATTGTTTGACGCAGCTCTCTAGTACAAGACGTCATTGCATCTATGCTGCATCTCTTTAACGGCCGCGCCAGTGCCGACTTGAACCGTATAAGGCCCGTGAACCCTTGACCAGTCCTGTCCTGCAAACCGTTGCCCTTGCCTGTGAGCGAGACTTGCGGCTGCTCTTCGAAAATCTCGATTTGAGACTGGCCAGTGGCGAAATGGTGCAAATCAGCGGCCCCAATGGCAGTGGCAAGACAAGCCTGTTGCGCCTGCTCTCGGGGCTGATGCACCCGACCGCCGGTCAAGTGCTGCTCAATGGCCAGCCACTGAACGAGCAACGCGGCGAACTGGCGCGCAACCTGCTGTGGATCGGCCACGCTGCCGGGATCAAGGATTTGCTGACGCCGGAAGAGAATCTGAGCTGGCTGTGTGCCTTGCATCACCCGGCGACCCATGAGGCGATCTGGCAAGCGCTGGCCGCAGTAGGCCTGCGTGGTTTCGAGGATGTTCCCTGTCACACCCTGTCCGCGGGCCAGCAGCGTCGCGTTGCCTTGGCGCGCTTGTACCTGGACAGCCCGCCGCTGTGGATCCTCGATGAACCCTTTACCGCCCTCGACAAGCAGGGTGTGGCACAACTCGAAGAACACCTGGCCGGCCACTGCGAACGCGGTGGCATGGTGGTGTTGACCACTCACCACACGCTGAGCCGGATGCCGGCCGGTTATCGCGACATCGATCTGGGGAGCTGGGCCGTATGAGTGTTTTCGGCCTGTTGGTCGCCCGCGAGGCGCGTCTGCTGTTCCGCCGTCCGGCGGAGCTGGCCAATCCGCTGGTGTTCTTTGCCATCGTCGTTTCGCTGTTCCCGTTGGCAGTCGGTCCCGAGTCTCAATTGTTGCAAACCTTGTCCCCGGGGTTGGTCTGGGTGGCGGCACTTTTATCGGTTCTGCTCTCGCTGGACGGGCTTTTCCGCAGTGATTTCGAAGATGGATCGCTCGAGCAGTGGGTCCTTTCGCCGCACCCCCTGCCTCTTCTGGTTTTGGCCAAGGTGCTGGCACACTGGGCCTTTTCCGGCCTGGCACTGGTTTTGCTCGCACCTTTGTTGGCGTTGATGCTCGGTTTGCCTGCCGCCTGTCTGCCGGTGTTGCTGCTTTCGTTGTTGCTCGGTACACCGGTACTGAGCCTGCTCGGTGCAGTGGGTGCGGCGCTGACCGTGGGCTTGAAGCGCGGTGGCCTGCTGCTGGCACTGCTGATTCTGCCGTTGTACATCCCGGTGTTGATCCTTGGCAGTGGCGCCTTGCAGGCTGCCTTGCAGGGCATGCCGGCGACCGGTTATCTCCTGTGGCTTGGCAGCCTGGCCGCCCTGGCGATAACCCTGACACCTTTTGCAATAGCTGCTGGCCTGAAGATCAGCGTCGGCGAATAATGAGGTCTGGTTATTTTTTAACCAGTAAAGACCCAGGCTCTTCACAGTAAAGAGCAACCGTGATGGAAACAGTATGAACTGGACGTGGTTTCACAAGCTCGGCTCGCCCAAATGGTTTTACGGCATCAGCGGCAAAATGCTGCCCTGGCTGAGCGTCGCGGCGTTGCTGCTGATCAGCGTTGGCGTGGTCTGGGGCCTGGCCTTCGCACCGCCGGACTACCAGCAGGGCAACAGCTTCCGCATCATCTATATCCACGTTCCGGCCGCCATGCTGGCGCAGTCCATCTACGTGATGCTGGCCGTGTGCGGCATCGTCGGGCTGGTATGGAAGATGAAACTGGCCGACGTCGCCCTGCAATGCGCCGCACCGATTGGCGCCTGGATGACCGCCGTAGCGCTGGTCACAGGGGCGATCTGGGGCAAGCCGACCTGGGGCTCGTGGTGGGTCTGGGATGCACGCCTGACGTCCATGCTTATCCTGCTTTTCCTGTACTTCGGTCTCATTGCACTGGGCAACGCGATCAGCAATCGTGACAGCGCGGCCAAGGCCTGTGCGGTGCTGGCGATCGTCGGCGTGATCAATATCCCGATCATCAAGTACTCGGTGGAGTGGTGGAACACCCTGCACCAGGGCGCAACCTTCACCCTCACCGAAAAACCGGCAATGCCTGCCGAGATGTGGCTGCCACTTCTGCTGACGGTGTTGGGTTTCTACTGTTTCTTCGGCGCGGTCCTGCTGCTGCGCATGCGTCTTGAAGTGCTCAAGCGCGAAGCCCGGGCCAGTTGGGTCAAGGCAGAAGTGGAAAACAGCCTGGAGGTCGCTCGATGAGTTTTGCTTCATTCGGCGACTTCATCGCCATGGGTCATCATGGCCTGTATGTCTGGTCAGCCTATGGCATTTGCCTGACGGTGTTGGCCCTCAACGTGGCGGCGCCGATCCTGGCCCGCAAGCGGTATCTGCAACAAGAGGCGCGTCGTCTGCGCCGGGAGAACGGCAAGTGAATCCGCTGCGCAAAAAGCGTCTTACCATCATTCTCGCGATCCTGGTCGGGGTCGGCGCAGCCGTCGGCCTGGCCCTGAGCGCCCTGCAGCAGAACATCAATCTGTTTTACACACCCACCCAGATCGCCAACGGCGAAGCGCCACAAGACACGCGCATTCGCGCCGGCGGCATGGTCGAGAAGGGCTCGCTGGAGCGTTCCAGCGACTCCCTGGATGTGAAATTCGTCGTCACCGACTTTAATAAATCCGTGACCATCACCTATCGCGGCATCCTGCCGGACCTGTTCCGTGAAGGGCAGGGCATAGTCGCCCTGGGCAAGCTCAATGCCGATGGCGTGGTGGTGGCCGATGAAGTGCTGGCCAAGCACGATGAAAAGTACATGCCGCCGGAAGTGACCAAGGCGTTGAAAGACAGCGGTCAATCGGCTCCAACGCCCGCGAAGGAGGGTTGATCCATGACATCCGGCATTTTTATTCCCGAGCTTGGCCACCTGGCGATGATTCTGGCCCTGTGCTTCGCCCTGGCGCAGGCCGTGGTGCCGCTGTTCGGTGCCTGGCGCGGTGACCGCCTGTGGATGAGCCTGGCCCAGCCGGCCGCGTGGGGACAGTTCACCTTTCTGGTGTTTGCCTTCGGTTGCCTGACCTACGCCTTCATGGTCGACGATTTCTCCGTGGCCTATGTGGCCAACAACTCCAACAGCGCGTTGCCGTGGTACTACAAGTTCAGCGCCGTGTGGGGTGCCCACGAAGGTTCCTTGCTGTTGTGGGCCTTGATTCTCGGCGGCTGGACCTTCGCGGTGTCGGTGTTTTCCCGGCAATTGCCGCAGGTCATGCTGGCCCGCGTGCTGGCGGTGATGGGCATGATCAGCACCGGTTTCCTGCTGTTCCTGATCATGACCTCCAACCCGTTCAAGCGCATCCTGCCGCAAGTGCCCAGCGACGGCGCCGATCTTAATCCGTTGCTGCAAGACATCGGCCTGATCGTTCACCCGCCGATGCTGTACATGGGCTACGTCGGTTTCTCGGTAGCCTTCGCCTTCGCCATCGCCGCGCTGATGGGCGGTCGCCTGGATGCCGCGTGGGCGCGCTGGTCGCGTCCGTGGACCATCGTCGCCTGGGCGTTCCTCGGCATCGGCATCACCCTCGGTTCGTGGTGGGCGTACTACGAACTCGGCTGGGGCGGCTGGTGGTTCTGGGACCCGGTGGAGAACGCCTCGTTCATGCCATGGCTGGTGGGTACCGCGCTGATTCACTCGTTGGCGGTCACGGAAAAACGTGGCGTGTTCAAGAGCTGGACCGTGTTGCTGGCCATCGCTGCGTTTTCGTTGAGCCTGCTGGGGACGTTCCTCGTGCGCTCCGGCGTGCTGACCTCGGTGCACGCCTTTGCGTCCGATCCGGAGCGCGGTGTGTTCATCCTGATTTTCCTGCTGTTCGTGGTCGGTGGTTCGCTGACGCTGTTCGCCCTGCGCGCGCCGGTGGTCAAGAGCCAGGTAGGCTTCAACCTCTGGTCCCGGGAAACCCTGCTGCTGGGCAACAACCTGGTGCTGGTGGTGGCCGCCTCGATGATCCTGCTCGGCACTTTGTATCCGCTGATTCTGGATGCCATGACCGGTGCCAAGCTGTCAGTCGGCCCGCCGTACTTCAATGCGCTGTTCATTCCGTTGATGGCTTTGCTGATGGTAGTGATGGCGGTCGGTGTGATCGTGCGCTGGAAAGATACCCCGGTGAAATGGCTGGTGAGCATGCTCACCCCGGTATTGCTCGGCAGCGCTGCCATGGCCGTGGTGGCCGGTGTCGCCTACGGCGATTTCAACTGGGCGGTGCTCGCGACCTTCATGCTCGCTGCCTGGGTGCTGTTGGCCGGTGCGCGCGACATCTTTGACAAGACCCGTCACAAAGGCCTGATCAAGGGCCTGCCGACCCTGACCCGCAGCTACTGGGGCATGCAGATTGCGCATTTGGGCATTGCCGTGTGTGCGCTGGGGGTCGTGCTGTCGAGCCAGAACAGTGCCGAGCGCGACCTGCGCCTGGCACCGGGCGAGTCCATGGACCTGGCCGGTTACCACTTCATCTTTGAAGGCGCCAAGCACTTCGAAGGCCCGAACTTCACGTCCGACAAGGGCACCGTCCGGGTGATCAAGGGCGGCAAGGAAGTCAGCGTGCTGTACCCGGAAAAACGCCTCTATACCGTGCAGAACTCGGTGATGACTGAAGCAGGCATCGACGCCGGTTTCACCCGCGACCTCTATGTCGCCCTCGGCGAACCACTGGGCAACGGCGCCTGGGCTGTGCGCGTGCACGTCAAACCGTTTGTGCGCTGGATCTGGTTCGGCGGTTTGCTGACCGGCTTCGGCGGGTTGCTGGCTGCGCTGGATCGGCGTTATCGGGTCAAGGTAAAAAGCCGCGTGCGCGAAGCACTGGGCATGTCGGGAGCCACTGCATGAAGCGTTGGTTGATGTTGTTGCCACTGGCGATTTTTCTGGTGGTTGCTGTGTTTCTTTACCGTGGGTTGTACCTGGATCCGGCCGAGCTGCCTTCGGCCATGATCAATAAGCCGTTCCCGGAGTTTTCCCTGCCGGCGGTGCAGGGCGACAAGACCCTGACCCGCGCTGACATTCTCGGCAAGCCGGCGCTGGTCAACGTTTGGGGCACCTGGTGCATTTCCTGCCGGGTCGAGCACCCGGTGCTGAACAAGCTGGCCCAGCAAGGCGTGGTGATCTACGGCATCAACTACAAGGACATCAACGCCGATGCCTTGAAGTGGCTGACGGACTTCCACAACCCCTATGTACTGGATATTCGTGACGACGCAGGCTCGCTGGGCCTGAATCTCGGTGTGTACGGCGCGCCGGAAACCTTCTTCATCGATGCCAAGGGGATCATCCGCGACAAGTTTGTCGGCGTGATCGACGAGCAGGTCTGGCGCGAAAAACTGGCAGCCAAGTACCAGGCGCTGGTCGACGAGGCCAAGCCATGAAACGCTGGATCGCAACCGTTGTCCTGGGCTTGAGCCTGTCTGGCGTGGCCCACGCGGCCATCGACACCTACGAGTTCGCCAAGGAAGGTGATCGCGAGCGTTTTCGCGAGCTGACCAAGGAGCTGCGTTGCCCCAAGTGCCAGAATCAGGACATCGCCGATTCCAACGCACCGATTGCCGCGGACCTGCGCAAAGAGATTTTTCGCATGCTCGGCGAGGGCAAGGATAACCAGCAGATCATCGACTTCATGGTCGACCGCTACGGTGACTTCGTCCGCTACAAGCCCGCCCTGAACGCCAAGACGGCGTTGCTCTGGTTCGGCCCCGCCGGCCTGCTGCTGGGCGGTGTCGTGATCATCGCGGTGATCGTTCGCCGTCGTCGCGTGCAACGCGCCGGCACCCGGGATGAGCTTTCTCCCGAGGAGCGCTCGCGCCTCGACCACTTGTTGGATAAAACCAAGAATGATTGATTTCTGGCTCGCTGCAGGTCTGCTGCTTCTGGTTGCCCTGAGTTTTCTGTTGATCCCCGTTCTGCGCAGTCGTCGTGCCCAGCGCGAAGAGGATCGTACCGCCCTGAACGTCGCGCTTTATCAGGAACGCGTGGCTGAGTTGCAGACTCAGCAGGAAGAGGGGGTGCTCGATGCGGCGCAAATGGACGCCGGTCGCGCCGAAGCTGCCCGTGAGTTGCTGGCGGATACCGAAGGCGTCGAGGCGCCGCGAGTGTCGCGACTGGGCAAACCCTTGCCGTTGCTGGCGGCCGTTCTGGTGCCGATGCTGGGCCTGGGGCTGTACATGCATTACGGCGCCAGCGACAAGGTCGAACTGACCCGCGAGTTTTCCCAGGCACCCAAGTCGATGGAGGAAATGACCCGGCGCCTGGAGCGTGTGGTCGCCGCTCAGCCGGAATCCGCTGAAGGCATGTACTTCCTCGGTCGCACCTACATGGCTCAGGATCGCCCGGCGGACGCGGCGAAGATGTTCGAGCGCACGGTGAGCGTGGCCGGTCGTCAGCCCGAGCTGCTCGGTCAATGGGCCCAGGCCCAGTACTTCGCCGATGGCAAGAAGTGGTCGGACAAGGTCCAGGCCCTGACCGACGAAGCGCTCAAGGCCGATCCGAAAGAAGTCACCAGCCTTGGCTTGCTCGGCATTGCCGCGTTTGAAGGCGAGCGTTATCAGGACGCCATCGATTACTGGAATCGCCTGTTGGCGCAGTTGCCGCCGGACGACAAGTCCCGCGAGGCGCTGCAAGGCGGGATTTCCCGGGCCACGGAGAAACTGGTGGCCAGTGGCGGCAAGGTTGCGCAAGCACCGGCGGCCAAGGCCTCGGCGTTGCTCAAGGTCAGCGTCGATCTGGCCGCAGACATCAAAACCAAGGTCCAGCCTGGCGACAGCGTGTTCATCTTCGCCCGTGCGATCTCCGGTCCTCCGGCCCCGCTGGCGGTCAAGCGCATGACCGTGGCCGACCTGCCGGTGACCGTCGAACTGGGCGATGCCGACGCGATGATGCCGCAATTGAAACTGTCGAACTTCCCTGAAGTCCAACTGGTTGCGCGCATTTCCCGTGCCGGCAAACCGACCGCCGGCGAATGGATCGGTCGCAGCCAGCCCTTGGCCAGCAGCACTACCGCGCCGCAAACACTGACCATCGACAGCCCGGACAAATAACAGGAAAACGCAATCATGACCGCATTCGCTCGTATCACCCTGCTCAGCGTCGTTATGGGGTTAAGCGCTTGTGCGGTCCAGCAACCAACGGAACATCCGGCACCACCACCGTTCCCGCCGTCGCAGCCCAGCCCCACGCCATCGACTTCGCCCACACCGGTTAAGCCGGGCATTCCGGCGAAACCTGCCAAACCGTTGCCACGCACATCGGCCAGCTTTGCGCCGCCACCGGGGGGCAACAGCCATTGGGATCCGAAGCTTGGGGTCTATGTGCTCGATGACCAGCCCAATACCTTCTATCGCCAGCGTACCTATTACCGCTGGGATAACGGCTGGAGCCGGTCGATTGGTCCGAACGGGCCGTGGGAAGAGACGGACATTCATGGTGTACCGGGTGGCCTGGGACGGCAATTCGGGCAGTAACGCACTAAGGCGACCTTCGGGTCGCCTTTTTGTGCCTGCTCTGGAATGTGACTGGCGGCTCACTGCTGACCCCTGTGGGAGCGGGCTTGCTCGCGAAGGCGGTGTGTCAGGCGGCGTGGATTTTTACGGGGGTACATATCCGTTTCTGCGGTAACGGTGGCTTATGGTTTCGCCCTTACGTACGGCCCCTCGCTTAGGCTCGGGGTTCCTTCGCTCCGGCATTCATCCGGGGGTATCGCCTCCGGTCGGCTTCGCTCGACCTCCTATCGATGTGTTCGGCTGCGCCGAACGGCGCTGCGCGCCTACTCCCGGATGAACGCCTCCACTCAGCCTGCCGAGGGGGCGGGTGGATCAAGATCAAGAGCGGCAGGCGAGCTAACGCTCGGCCCTGTAGGAGCGAGCTTGCTCGCGATGGACGTCAACGATAACGCGTGTTGTCTGAATGATCGTGTTGTCCTGGCGTTTTTCGCGAGCAAGTCGGATCGCCGCACCGTCGCTCCTACAGGGAAACGAGTTCAATTGCGATCAGGCCGGCCAGTAGGCCGCCTTGCTTTTGCTTTTGATCTTCTTGCCCCCCTTGAGAGGCCGAGCAGGACCGGAGCAAGCAACTGTGTTTAACGTCAAGCCGATTTCAGCTCAAACGGTTTCTGATCTCGGAGCATCGCAAAATCGCCTTACATTGCCTGCAATCGGGCCATCTCCCCGAAATAACGGACAGCGGTGTACAATCGCGTTCTTATATCTCAGTTGATCATGCGAAGGATTTTCCGGATGTTGCCGCGTTTTCCTGCCGTCACCCGCTGCCTGACTCTTGCCGCCCTTTTTGTGGCCGGTCCCGTTGCAGCATTGGAGTTTCCCCTGCCACCGCCCGGTGAGGACATCATCGGCCAGGTGCAGGTGATCAAGGCCAAGTACGAAGACACCTTCGCCGACCTTGGTACCACCTACGATCTGGGCTATACGGAAATGGTCGCGGCCAACCCGGGTGTCGATGCCTGGTTACCAGGCGTCGGCACGGAAATCATTCTGCCGACCCGCTTCATCCTGCCACCAGGCCCGCGTGAAGGCATCGTGATCAACCTGGCCGAGTACCGCCTCTACTACTACCCGAAAGGCAAGAACGTGGTGTACACGTTCCCGCTGGGTATCGGTCGTGAAGGCTGGGGCTCGCCGATTGCCCACACCAGCATCACCGCCAAGACACCTAACCCGACCTGGACGCCTCCGGCTTCGATCAAGGCCGAACACGCAGCTGACGGTGATCCGCTGCCCAACGTGGTGCCGGCCGGCCCTGACAACCCGCTGGGGCCGTTCAAGTTCACCCTGGGTACACCGGGCTACCTGATCCACGGTTCGAACAAGAAGTTCGGTATCGGCATGCGTACCAGTCACGGCTGCTTCCGCATGTTCAACAACAACGTGCTGGAAATGGCGGGCATGGTGCCGGTCGGGACGTCGGTGCGGATCATCAACGACCCGTACAAGTTCGGCATGAGTGGCGGCAAGGTCTATCTGGAGGCGCATACGCCGCTGGACGACAAGGGCAACCCGTCGGTGGTCGACAAGCACACCGCGGTCATCAACGCGATGCTCAAGCGTGAAGACATCACCAACAACCTGCGCATGAACTGGGATGTGGTGCGTGATGTGGTCGCCGCTGAAGACGGCCTGCCGGTGGAGATCGCTGTACCGGGCGCCAACGTCGCACCGATGGTGTCGAGCACTCCGATCGACCCGATGCAGTAAGCTTGCAAAGAGCCCGTCGGCGCGTATCGCGTCGACGGGTTTTTTTTGCCTGAAGAAACGCCGGGCAATAAAAAAGCCGACCCAAAAAATGGGTCGGCTTGATAACAATCCCGAAGGATTATTACTTGCGGCTAGCTTTGTCCAGCATGCGCAGAGCACGCTCGTTAGCTTCGTCAGCAGTCTGTTGTGCTTTTTGAGCAGCAGCCAGAGCTTCATCAGCTTTACGGTAAGCTTCGTCTGCACGAGCCTGGGAGCGAGCAGCTGCGTCTTCAGTAGCGGTCAGACGTGCTTCGGTTTCTTTCGATGCGCTGCTGCAACCGGTAGCCAGAACTGCGGCCAGAGCCAGAGCAGAGAATTTCAGAACGTTGTTCATCGTGTTCCCCTTCAAGGACTTTCTATTAAGTAGCTATCTCCTCCGATTGAGGAAATAGCCGGCGTACATACTACCCATTACTTGTAGTAAGTAAAACTGACGTGACGCAAGAAGCAAAAAAAATTGTAGGCGTTGATTCTTTTTCGAGCAACTTTTAACTGAATTGTTTAAAAAATATCCAGCTGCAAGGCCCGTGGCTGAGCGAGCCAGCGAGAAAAAGTTCCTATGGCACAGCGCTGTTTTTCAGTCTGGCTAAAGTCCGCCTACATGGATTCGTCTACACTTTTGTTCGGCTTTTGCGTAGCACCTCTCAATATCTTTCTCGATGTTCAGGTGACTTTAACAACGGGCGCTCGTCTTAAGTCTCAACATCCGGCAATGTACAGGCTATCGACCCGGAGTGATCTTCGGTCGAGCGCAATCCTGCGTGATCCGGAGCAGCACCCGCCAACCCGCACGATGACGAGCGCACCTTGAGCATTTCTGCCAATGGTGCCTACTATTTGTACGTGCTCGGTAGCGCGAGATCGGTGCAGCTCTTCTCGGTGTCCATTCAGGCACGGGGTGGCGTAGATGTTCCTTCGCCGGAAAAACATCGGTAAGGTAGGGGTCGGAATTCCAGACCCGCGAGGAGTAGTGATGAGCGAGGCGTTGTCCATCCACCATGACCAGGCTGGTCATCAGTTCGAGACCAATGTGGACGGTCATCGTGCCTATCTGACCTATATGGATCTGGGGAAGCAGACCCTGGATATCTATCGTACCTTCGTGCCCAACGCACTGCGTGGTCGCGGTATTGCGGCAGCCTTGACCGAGAAGGCGCTGGAGTACGCTGACGAAATGGGCTACACAGTCATTCCATCGTGCTCCTACGTCGAGCGCTACATGGAGCGTCACCAGCGGCATGCTGCCAAGCTGAGTCAGTGACCTTCAATAAAACGAATGCATAAAAAAACGCCGGGGTTAGCCCGGCGTTTTTGTTTGTACTGCAAAAGCGATCAGCTGCGATCGCGTTTAGGCAGTACATCCTTGAGCTTGGCATGCATGCTGCGCAAGGTGTTTTCGGTCGTGGTCCAGTCGATGCAGGCGTCGGTGATCGACACGCCGTATTGCAGGTCGGCGAGGTCTTTCGGGATCGCCTGGCAGCCCCAGTTCAGGTGGCTTTCAACCATCAGGCCGATGATCGACTTGTTGCCTTCGAGGATCTGGTTGGCGACGTTTTCCATCACCAGCGGTTGCAGGGCCGGATCCTTGTTGGAGTTGGC
This sequence comes from Pseudomonas sp. Pseusp10, assembly GCF_059492225.1. NCBI lineage: Bacteria > Pseudomonadati > Pseudomonadota > Gammaproteobacteria > Pseudomonadales > Pseudomonadaceae > Pseudomonas > Pseudomonas sp. Pseusp10. The sequence continues at coordinate 2,336,890 of NZ_CP168528.1, forward strand.
GTGGCTGCAATCGACCATGATGTTGGGCTTGATCTTCGCCTTGTTCAGTGCCTGCTCGCAGAGTGCAACGCTGACCGAATCGTAGTTCGGCTTGCCGTTACCGCCGCGCAGCACCACGTGACCGTAGGCATTGCCCTTGGTGGTCACGATCGACACACCACCTTCCTGGTTGATGCCCAGGAAACGGTGCGGGCTGGAAACCGACTGCAGGGCGTTGATTGCCACGGTCAGGCCGCCATCGGTGCCGTTCTTGAAGCCGACGGCCGAGGACAGGCCGGACGCCATTTCACGGTGAGTCTGGGATTCGGTGGTGCGCGCGCCGATGGCCGACCAACTGATCAGGTCCTGCAAGTATTGCGGGGAGATCGGGTCGAGGGCTTCGGTGGCGGTCGGCAGGCCTTTTTCGGCCAGGTCCAGCAGCAACTGGCGACCAATGTGCAAGCCGTCCTGGATCTTGAACGAGTCGTCCAGGTACGGGTCGTTGATCAAGCCTTTCCAGCCCACGGTGGTACGTGGCTTCTCGAAATACACGCGCATGACCAGATACAGGGTATCGGACACTTCGGCAGCGAGAACCTTCAGGCGCTCGGCATATTCGTGGGCAGCCTTGATATCGTGGATCGAGCAAGGCCCGATGACGACGAACAGGCGGTGGTCGGTGCCATCCAGGATGTTGCGAATGACTTCGCGGCCCTTGGTGACGGTGCGCAGTGCGGCGTCGCTCAGGGGAATATCGCGCTTGAGCTGATCGGGAGTGATCAGAGTCTCGTTGGAGGCGACGTTTAGGTCGTTGATCGGTAAATCAGCCATCGTTTACTCGTCAGGTCACGGGTGCCGGCCGCCAGCGAACCCGCGCGGCGGAGCACAGCAAATTAAGCGCGTCGGGGAGCCGAACCTTAGCGCGTTACACCGTGGCTCGACAATGGGCAGACACCGGTTTAGGGGCCATTCACAGTGAGTTTCCCCAACGTGACGGGCAAACACCCTTCGGCAATGCCCCTAATCCGGCACAGGCTCGGCAAAAGCCTTTTGCACCGAATCGTGAGAGAACTCGTCGGCATGCTCCTGAACCCATTCGAGGGCCAGGGCCTGGATATCCTGCAAATCATCGTGGGTGTCATGCAGGCGGCAGTAACGTTCGATCTGGCACACCTGCTCGCCCATTCGGGCGCTGAACAGCGTTTGTTCGTCGACGAAGGCGATGCCCACCAGATAACCGTGCTTGCGCCGCAGGCACCAGGCGACATAGCCCAGGTAGCGCATGTCCGGGTTCACGGTCGGCATGCGTACTTCCAGCGCCGTGCCGTGGCGCCACGCGCGGTGATAATTGCAAGCCATGCCGCCGAGGCTGATAGTGTGCAGCTGTCGTCGCGAAATACACTCAGGTTTCAGCAACGTTAATTCGACGGGCACATCGTCAGGGTGAGGAATGAATCGTCCCATGAACACAGACTCCATGTGTCGGCCATCTGACATTGTTCTCCCCAGTATAGTGGTCGAATTGGAACTGACCGATTTTGACGCCGACCAACGGCTGCTGGCGATGAGCGGCGTATCGCTGGTTATTTTCACCAGTGTCGGCTGCGCCAGTTGCCGTTTTGCCCGCGAGCAATTGCCGACACTTGACCTGGCAGTCGATCGACTGTGCTGGATCGATGCCGGCAATAACGGAGGGGTGGTCGAGCGTTATCAGGTCTTTCACTTGCCGGCGCTGTTTGTCGTTCGCGACGGCGAATTCTTCGGAGCACTGAAATCCCGCCTGACCGACACCGAGCTCAATCGGGCCGTGCGGCAGGCGCTGAGTCGAACAGCAGAGGAGTTGCCATGATGGGGACAGTTGCCAGGCCGACGATCGGCATTATCGGGACCGGCGCAATCGGCGGTTTCTACGGGGTGATGCTGGCGCGTGCCGGTTTTGATGTGCATTTTCTGCTGCGTAGCGAATTCTCCGCGGTGGCCGAGCATGGATTGCGAGTCGATAGCGCGCCCCACGGTGCCCTGACGTTGAACCCGGTACAGGCCTATTCGAGCGCTGAAGACATGCCGCCCTGCGACTGGCTGCTGGTGGGCGCGAAAACCACCAGCAACGCAGGCCTGGCACCAGCCATCCTGCAGGCAGCGGCACCGAATGCCAAGGTACTGCTGTTGCAAAATGGCCTGGATGTCGAAGGCAGCCTGCGCGAGTTGCTCCCCGACGCGCTGCACGTGCTCGGCGGGCTCTGCTATATCTGCGTCCATCGTGAGGCGCCGGGCGTCATCACCCATCAAGCGCTAGGCGCAGTGCACGTTGGCTATCACAGCGGTCCCGCCGTCGATGGGCCGACGCGCGCCGCCATTGTCGAGGAGGGTGTCGGCCTGTTTCGCAGCGCCGGCCTCGATTCCCAGGCCATGGCGAATTTGCACCAGGCGCGTTGGCAAAAACTGGTCTGGAATATCCCCTACAACGGTCTCTCGGTTTTGCTGGGAGCGAGCACCACACCATTGATGGCCGATGCCGACACTCGTGAGTTGATCAAGGCGCTGATGGCAGAAGTGGTGCAAGGCGCAATCGCCTGCGGGCACGACGTACCGGCGGGTTATGCCGAGCACTTGTTCATGGTGACCGAGAAAATGCCCGACTACTGGCCGAGCATGTACCACGATTACTTGCACAAGCGGCCGCTGGAACTGGAGGCGATTTACGCCCGGCCGCTGGCGGCAGCCAGGGCCGCGGGATGTGAGATGCCGCGCATCGAGGCCTTGTATCGCAGTTTGAGTTTCATTGATCGACGCAACACCTGAGTCGACCGACCTGAGGGGGAAGGGCATGCCAAAGGCAATTGACGACAAGCTGGTGCTGGCGATTTCTTCGCGGGCGCTGTTCGATCTGAGCGAAAGCCACAAGGTCTACCTGTCGAGTGGCGTCGAAGCCTACCGGCAGTATCAGATCGAACACGAGGACGAAATCCTCGAGCCCGGCGATGCCTTTGCGTTGGTGCAGAAACTCCTGAACCTCAACAACAGCCTCGGTCGCGCCCGGGTCGAGGTGATCCTGGTGTCGCGCAACAGCGCCGACACCGGGCTGCGGGTATTCAACTCGATTGACCACTACGGGCTGGCGATTTCCCGGGCGGCCTTTGTCGGCGGGCGCAGTCCGTATCCCTACCTCAAGGCCTTTGACTGCGACCTGTTTCTTTCCACCCACGCCGAAGACGTACGCAATGCGCTGGACGCCGGGTTCGCGGCAGCGACCATTCTGTCGGGCGGTGCCAGCCGTGCGGCCAGCGATGAATTGCGCATCGCCTTCGACGGAGACGCGGTGCTGTTTTCCGATGAGTCGGAGCGCATTTATCAGACTGGTGGTCTGGAAGCGTTCCAGGCCAGCGAGCGTGAAGCCGCCCGCGAGCCCATGCGCGGTGGGCCGTTCAAGGGGTTTCTCGCGGCTCTCAATCTGTTGCAGCGTGAGTTCCCGGAGGATGCCTGTCCGATCCGTACCGCGCTGGTCACGGCGCGATCGGCGCCGGCCCATGAGCGAGTGATTCGCACGTTGCGCGAATGGGACATCCGTCTCGATGAGTCGCTGTTTCTCGGCGGCCTGACCAAGTCAGCCTTTCTCGAAGCCTTCGCGGCCGATGTGTTTTTCGACGATCAGGCCGGCCACTGCGAATTGGCCCGTGAAGTCGTCGCCACCGGTCACGTGCCCCATGGCATAAGCAACGAGCAAAAGGTTTAAGCCCGCCGTTCAATGCGTTGCGCCGGACGTCGTAGTCGCCAAGGCACTGCTAAGCTGAATCAAATCTCCGCCATGTTGGCAGTCGAGGAGGTCATATGATTCGTTCGATGCTGTATGCCACGGACCTCGGGCTGTATGCGCCCGTGGTGATGCAGCATGCACTGGAACTGGCCCGGACCTTCAATGCCAATTTGTATGTCGTGCATGCGGTTGAACCCATGGGGTTGTTTGCCGAATCGGTGCTGCAAAGCTATCTCGATGAACAGGCGCTGAACGAGTTTCACAGCCAGGGCCTGAATACGGTGATTGCGAGTATCGAGCAGCGGGTGCTCGACAGTTTTCGCGAGGAGCTGGGGGACGAGGGGGAGCATGACCTGGAGCGGATTCAGGCGGTGCGGGTGCTGCAGGGCGATCCGTCGCAGGTGATTCTGGACCAGGCGCAGAAACTCTCCGTGGATTTATTGATCGTAGGTAGTCACAGCCATGGTGCTGGTGCGGAAACGCCTCTGGGGCGAACCGCCGCCCGTGTGTTGCAACTGTCCAAGGTGCCGGTCTATCTGGTGCCGCTGGTGCAACGTCGTCGCCAAGGGGATCGCTAGAACACGAATAATGGCAATTTGATAAAAAAGTTCTAGATTTATTCTTCAAGCCATTAATATAGTTATATACCGTCGCTGATGCCCGTGGCGTCTACCTGCTTTGAGGGATTCATATGAAGCTTCAACAATTGCGCTACATCTGGGAAGTGGCGCACCACGACCTCAACGTTTCCGCTACAGCCCAAAGCCTTTACACCTCTCAACCGGGCATCAGCAAACAGATCCGCCTGCTGGAAGACGAACTGGGCGTCGAGGTTTTTGCCCGCAGCGGCAAGCACCTGACCCGCGTTACCCCGGCCGGCGAGCGCATCATCACCACCGCTGGCGAAATTCTCCGTAAGGTTGAAAGCATCAAGCAGATCGCCCAGGAATTCTCCAACGAGAAGAAAGGCACCCTGTCGATTGCCACCACTCACACCCAGGCGCGTTATGCGTTGCCGCCGGTGATCAGCAATTTCATCAAGCAATACCCGGACGTTGCCCTGCACATGCACCAGGGATCGCCGATGCAAATCGCCGAAATGGCCGCTGACGGCACCGTGGATTTCGCCATTGCCACCGAAGCGCTCGAACTGTTCGGTGATCTGGTGATGATGCCGTGCTACCGCTGGAACCGTTGCGTGGTCGTGCCTCAGGGCCATCCGCTGACCAAGCTGTCGAAACTGACCCTCGAAGCGCTGGCCGAATACCCGATCGTGACGTACGTGTTCGGTTTTACCGGCCGTTCGAAACTCGACGAAGCGTTCAGTCATCGTGGCCTGACGCCGAAAGTGGTGTTCACCGCTGCCGACGCCGACGTGATCAAAACCTATGTTCGCCTGGGTCTGGGGGTGGGCATCGTGGCGAAAATGGCTGTCGACAGCAAACTCGACAGCGACCTGGTGGTGCTCGATGCCAGTGAGTTGTTCGAGTCCAGCGTGACCAAGATCGGCTTCCGTCGTGGCACTTTCCTGCGGGGGTTCATGTGCGACTTCATCGAGAAGTTCGCGCCACACCTGACCCGCGAAGTCATGGCCAAGGCCATTCAATGCCACAACAAGCAGGAACTGGAAGAGCTGTTCGACGGCGTCGAACTGCCCGTTCACTGATAGCGTTTCCTGCCGGTCAAACCACCTCGGTGACAGCGAACTGTTGCCGAGCGCCCGCCACCAAAATCTCCACCTCATCGCCCTCGAACTTGCCCAGCAGGCTTTTGCCCAGCGGTGAGCGCGGGGTGATGACGGTAATCAGTTGCCCCACCAGATCGACTTTCAACCCGGCTGCATCAGGGGCGAGAAACAGCCATTGTTCGCGCCCCTTTTCGTCCTCGATCCCGAGCAACGCGCCCACTTCGATGCCCCGCTGATCGTCATACGGGCGCAGGGCCAGGTTCTGGCAAAGGGTCAGTGACTGGCGAATCTCCTCGACCCTTTTAGCTTGTCCGGCCGCGAGATAGGACGCTTCCAGCCCCAGGGTGTCGTACTTGTTCTCGGCGATGTTTTCTTCGTGGGTCGCCGTTTCGTAAGCGGTTTGCGCGGCCCGTTCGGCGATGTCGAGATCGATCCGCAGCTTGTCGAGAATCAGTTGGTGGACGGTATGCTTATTCATGATCAATCGCAGAATTGCAGGACGTTGGCGCGGCTTTTTTCGCTCGGTATCGTCCGGTCCTGTTGCAACCAGAACTGACAGGTCGGATTGGACAGGTTGCGGCTGCTGCTGCGAGCCTGATCGAGCCGTTGTGCCTGCTCGTTCTTGCGCAGGTTTTCTTCGTACTGCTCGAACAGTGGATTCTGCGGCGCAATGTCCGGTACCGGTTGCGCTGCCACGGACGGTTTGGCCAGTTGCTCCACGGCGGCTGCAACAGGTGCCAGTTGTTTGCTGAACAAAAAGTGGGAAGCGAGCCAGCAGGTCAGCACAATGGCAATGAATCCCAGCCACATGCCAAGGGCGATGCTGCCAGTCAGTTGCAGGGCATTGAGGCTGATGGGGAAGGATCGGCGCGGAGTGGGGCGGTGGGGCATGGTTGCCTCCTGGCGAAAGGTCACTGGCGAGTGGCGATTGTCGCATGAAGAATAATCGCCGTCGGCTCTTCTGCGCGGGGTAATTTATGCGGACAATCGGCGCCTTTGCCAACGGGAACCTGGAATGCCTGAAATGAAAACCCGCTGGGATATTTTTTGCACCGTGGTCGACAACTTCGGCGACATCGGCGTGACCTGGCGACTGGCCCGGCAACTGGTGGCCGAACATGGACTGGCGGTGCGTCTATGGGTCGATGACCTGCGAGCGTTCGAGCGCCTGTGCCCGGAAGTCGACATCCACGCTCCTCAGCAGTGGCAGCAAGACGTCGAAGTGCGCCAATGGCCAGCCGAGTGGCAGCCGACCGAAGCCGCCGATGTGGTGATTGCTGCATTTGCCTGTCAATTGCCGAGCGCTTACATGGACGCCATGGTCGAACGGGAAAAGACACCGCTGTGGATGAACCTCGACTACCTCAGTGCCGAAGCCTGGGTGATCGGTTGCCACGGCTTGCCCTCGGTGAAGTACAAAAGCGTACAGAAGTTCTTTTTCTTCCCTGGATTCCAGAAGGGCACGGGTGGGTTGTTACGTGAGCGAGGGTTGCTTGAGCGTCGTCGGCAATTTCAGCAAAACCCGGAGGCTCAAGAAGAATTCCTGCAAGGTTTGGGGATTGATCGTGCGCCCGGCGCACAGTTGATCTCATTGTTTGCCTACGAAAACACCGGTTTGGCCAGTTGGCTCGATGCGATGGCTGGCGATTCGACGGCCACTCATCTGCTGGTGCCGGAAGGGCGGATTCTCGGCGATGTCGAACGCTGGCTCGGTGTGCAGGGTTTGACGGCTGGTGCCGTGCATGTGCGTGATGCCTTGACCATTCAAGTGCTGCCATTCGTCCGCCAGGACCAGTACGACGGCTTGCTGTGGTGCTGCGATTTCAATGCCGTACGCGGCGAAGATTCCTTTGTGCGCGCTCAATGGGCTGGCCGGCCTTTTCTCTGGCACATCTACCAGCAGGAAGAGGACATCCACCTGGACAAGCTCGAAGCCTTCCTCGAACTCTATGTAAAGGGGCTTTCGGAACCTGCGCGGGAGGCGATCAGCGGTCTCTGGCGGGCGTGGAACGTTGGTGAGAAAATGGCCGACCACTGGCAATTCACCCGTAAACACTGGCCAGAGCTGGAAAAACACGCCGAGGCATGGTGTCTGGAACAGGCCTTGCAGGCCGATCTTGCCACGGCGCTGGTACAGTTTTATGGAAATTGGATATGATACGCGGCCTAGATTTTTGTAAATCCCATCCAAATTCGGATATTCGCAATGAAAACTGGTAAAGAACTCAAACCCGGTACCGTGATCCGTATCGACAACGATCCTTGGCTGGTTCAGAAAGCTGAATTCACCAAGTCCGGTCGTAACAGCGCGATCATGAAGACCAAGCTGAAAAACCTGCTGACCGGCTACAAGACCGAAACCGTATACGGTGCGGACGACAAGCTGGACGACGTGATCCTCGACCGCAAGGAAGCGACCCTGTCCTTCATCAGCGGCGACTCCTACACGTTCATGGACACCACTGACTACACCATGTACGAGCTGAACGCCGAAGACATCGAAGCCGTTCTGCCGTTCGTTGAAGAAGGCATGACCGACGTTTGCGAAGCCGTGTTCTTCGAAGGCCGTCTGGTTTCCGTAGAACTGCCAACCACCATCGTGCGTCAGGTTGCCTACACCGAAGGTTCCGCTCGCGGCGACACTTCCGGCAAGGTGATGAAGCCTGCCAAACTGAAGAACGGTACCGAGCTGTCGGTTGCTGACTTCATCAATATCGACGATATGATCGAGATTGATACCCGCGAAGGCGGTTCCTACAAAGGCCGTGCCAAATAAGCACAGCTTGAGGAATGAAAAAAGCCCGACCATTGAGTCGGGCTTTTTTGTGCCTGAAACAGTCCACCCTTTGTAGGAGCGAGCTTGCTCGCGATGGAGGCCCAGTCAACGCGGGCATTCAGATAGCCCGCGTTATCGTTAACAACCATCGCGAGCAAGCTCGCTCCTACAGGGTGGGGGCGGTGTTACTTCTTCAGGTGTTGTTTCAGCTCTTCAGACGCCTGCAACATCGCCGAACGCACCGCTGGCACCTGGCTCACCACGTTGAGCAGACCGTAGTCGTGGATCAGGCCGTTGTAGCGAACCGAGGTCACCGGCACACCGGCTTCATCGAGTTTGCGGGCGTAGGCTTCACCTTCATCGCGCAGCACATCGGCACCGGCGGTCTGTACCAGCGCTGGCGGCAACCCTTTCAACTGGGCGGTGGTTGCGCGCAACGGTGAGGCGTAGATCTCGTTACGCTGGTTGGCGTCGGTGGTGTAGTTGTCCCAGAACCACTTCATCGCATTTTTGGTGAGGAAGTGCCCTTCGGCAAACTGGTTGTAGGACGCGGTTTCGAAGTTGGCATCCGTCACCGGCCACAACAGCACCTGGAACTTGATCGCCGGTGTGCCCTTGTCTTTGGCCATCAGCGCAACCACGGCCGCCATGTTGCCGCCGACACTGTTACCGGCCACGGCGAGGCGTTTGCCGTCGACGTTGATCTCTTTACCGTGCTCGGCCACCCATTTTGTCGCGGCGTAAGCCTGGTTGATCGCCACCGGGTAATGCGCTTCCGGCGACGGTGTGTAGTTCACGAACACGGCCGCTGCACCCGAACCCGTTACCAGGTCACGCACCAGCCGCTCGTGGGTTGGGAAGTCTCCCAGTACCCAGCCACCACCGTGGAAGAACATGAACACGGGCAGCTCACCCTTGACCCCGGCCGGCCGGACGATGGTCAGGTTCAGCGGTTGGCCGTCGACTTGAATGGTTTTCTGGCTGACATCGGCTTTTGGCAGTGTCAGTTTCACCCCGGCCTGCGCGCCCGTCAGCACGGCGCGGGCGTCTTTCGGGCTGAGCTGTTCAAGCGGCTTGCCGGTGCCGGCATTCAGCACATCAAGGAATGCCTGGGTGTTGTGTTCAACGTCGCCGGCAAATGCACTGTGGATGGACAGGGCGAGAAGGGTACCGGTCAAGACTTTGCTGAAAGTGTTCATGTTCGTTTCCTGTTCGGGCCTGGTAGGTCAGCGGTTAGACGGTTACGTGCAGGCGCACATCGACGTTGCCACGGGTGGCGTTGGAGTACGGGCAGACCTGGTGGGCCGCGTCGACCAGTGCTTGTGCATCGGCTTGCTCAAGACCCGGCAGGCTGATGTGCAGGTCGATGTCCAGGCCGAAACCGCCAGGGATCTGGCCGATGCCGACGTGGGCGGTGATCGAGGCGTCGTTGGGGATGCTGCGCTTGGACTGGCTGGCGACGAATTTCAGGGCGCCGATGAAGCAGGCGGAATAACCGGCGGCAAACAGTTGCTCAGGGTTGGTGGCTGCGCCGCCGGCACCGCCGAGTTCTTTCGGCGTGGCGAGTTTGACGTCGAGGATGTTGTCGCTGGAAACCGCACGACCGTCACGGCCACCAGTGGAAGTTGCGATTGCGGTGTAGAGAGTTTGCATGGAGAAAGCCTCGTTCAGGGTTTGATTTTTTTGCGCTAAATGTTTGTGCGCTAAGTAAGTGCGAGATGAATGTATCGCGCTAATGTTTAGCGCGCAAGATAAAATTTCAAAGAAATTTGAAAAATACCAAAGGGCAGCAGGGCGGTTTTGGTTGGAAGCGTTGATTTAGAGCTGTTGGAACGAGCTTTTTCAGTCTGGATTTTTTCAGGAAAAGGTGGCGAACCCGTTTTTCGGTACGCCGCAGAACTACTGTGGGAGCGAGCCTGCTCGCGATTACGGTGTGTCAGCCAACATCAATGTTGAATGTGACATTGCAATCGCGAGCAGGCTCGCTCCCACAGGGGGGTTGGATTGGAGGTTACAGGCTGTCTTGCAGGTGACGACGCAGCTCTTGCAGTTCCGCTTGCAGCTTTTGCAGGCGCTCCAGCGTCATCCCGCTGGCGCCGAGGATGCACTGGGGTATGTTGCGGGCCTTGTCGCGCAACGCCCGGCCCTGTTCGGTGAGTTCGACGATCACCACCCGCTCATCTTCGCGGCTGCGGGTGCGGCTGAGCACGCCTTCGGCCTCCAGGCGTTTGAGCAGCGGGGTGAGCGAGCCAGGATCGGTCAGCAACCGCGTGCTGATTTCGCCTACGGTCAAACCGTCCCGTTCCCACAACACCATCATTGCCAGGTATTGCGGGTAGGTCAGCCCCAATGCTTGCAGCAAGGGTTTGTAGACCTTGGTCATCATCAGCGAAGTGGAATGCAGGGCGAAGCAGGCCTGGTTGTCCAGCAGCAGGTCGTCGCAGGTGTCCGGAGTGTCGCGCTCGGTGGTCATGTCGAAGCCTTGATCTGTGATCTTAGGAATCTAGCGGGCGAATCTTTAATGCGCCAGATAATTTTGATCAGTGCCGTTGCAAATGGGTTTGAAGCACCAGATCCCAGGGTGGAACTGGACTGAAGCGGGTTTTCAGGTACTCCAGCAACAAGCGACTGCGGGAGTTGGGTTGCTGTTCCAGGCGCAAGGCATAGATGCCGGCGCTTTCCGGTTTCGGCAGGCCGCTTTCGCAGAACAGCGGCAGCAACTCACCGCGCAACAGGTACTCGCTGGCCAGCCAGGTCGGCAGGTGTGCGATACCCAGTCCGGCCAATGCGCCGCACACCAGCGCCTCGGCATTGTTGGCGCTCATGCGGATCCGTGCCGGCCGGTGCAACTGCATTTGCCCGTCCCGCTCGAAGCGCCAGGCGAAGGGCGGGGTCAGGCCATCCCAGTCGAGTCCATCGTGTTCACTCAGTTGCGACGGATCGGTCGGCACGCCGCGGCTCTGCAAATAATCAGGGCTGGCGCAGGCGATGCGCACCATGCTCGCCAGTGGCGTGGCCACCAGCCGGGTGTCGGCCAATTGTCCGGCACGCAGCACCAGATCGACCTTGCCAAGGTTTTGGCCCTGCATGTCGACGAAGCTGTCGATCAAGTGCAGTTGCACGTCGAGTCCGGGGTAGAGCATCAGGAAATCGGCAATCACCGGTGCCAGATGCCGGCGACCAAAGGCTGCCGGCGCATCGATACGAATCAAGCCTTCCGGCGCGCTGCTCAGGGACACTGCCTCGGCCCGGGCCAGGCGCAACTCGGCGACGATCCGCCGTGCGCGCTCGGCAAAGGCCAATCCCGCCGGGGTGGCGCGTACCGCATGGGTGCTGCGGATGAACAACTGACTGCCGACCGCGCTTTCCAGGCTGTCGATCCGCCGTGCCACGGCCGAAGGGGTCAGCGGATGACGGCGCGATGCGGCGGAAAAACTGCCGGTTTCCAGCACGTCGAGGAACAAAGCCAGTTGGTCGGTCAGTTGACTGGGGTTCATGGCAGGTTTGCGCTTGTGCGAATTTGGCACAGCCATTGTGCGTTGCTGTGCGTTTCCGCGCCAGAAGCAACTGCGTAGGATCAATGGCGTGATGTGAGGAGAAATCGGCCGTGATTGAGTTTGTGATGTATCTGGTGTTCGGCGCTGCGTTGGGCACGCTCGGCGGGTTGTTTGGTATCGGCGGCGGCCTGATCGCCATTCCGCTGCTGGGCGTGCTGTTCGGGCTCGACCAGCAGATTGCCCAAGGCACAGCGCTGGTGATGGTGGTGCCGAACGTGATGCTGGCGCTATGGCGTTATCAGCAGCGCAACCGGATTGAACTGCGACATGCGCTGCCGTTGGCAACGATGGGTTTCAGTTTTGCCTGGCTCGGCTCGATATGGGCCGTGGGCATTGATGCACAAACCATGCGTTCAGGCTTTGTCGGGTTCCTCATCGCGCTGTCGGCCCTTAACCTGGCACGAATGTTCTCCGCCAGCGCCCCGGCGGCGTCGCAGATGAATTATCCGTGGCCATGGCTGGGCGTACTCGGTGCGGCGTCCGGCACCATGGGCGGCGTGTTTGGCGTCGGCGGAGCCGTGGTGGCGACACCGGTGCTGACCAGCGTGTTCGGGACCAGCCAAGTGGTGGCGCAAGGACTGTCCCTGGCCCTGGCGTTGCCAAGCACCGGCGTGACGTTGGTGACTTATGCCGTGCACCATCAGGTGGACTGGTTGATCGGCGTGCCCTTGGCGATAGGCGGGCTGCTCAGCATCAGTTGGGGCGTGAAGATTGCCCATGCAATTCCGGAGCGGCTGCTGCGTGGGCTGTTCTGCGGCTATCTGGTGGCGTGTGCGGTGATGCTCGCCTTCAAAGTTTGAAGCCTTCGATGATGTGCTCGGCCAGGCACTCGGTGATCGGCGACGGATTATGCAGGTTGCGCACGAGCATGATGCTGGCCTCGGGCAGCAGCGGCAGATCCTCGGCTTCACCGAGGATGCGCATGTCCGCGGTGATCAGGCTTTCAAGCTGTGCCGTGACGGCCAGGCCGGCGCTGACCACGGCCATGATCGCCGACAGGCTGTCGCTGTTGTACGCCACCCGGTAATCGCGCCCCTGGGCATCAAGGGCGTTGCAGGCCCACTGGCGGCAGAAGCAGTCGCTGTTGAACATCGCCAGGGGCAGCGGCGTCTGCTCGTGGGCGCTATAGCATTGCGCCTCGGCCCAGACGAAACGCTCCTTGCGCAACAACTGGCCGATTTCGCTGCCCGGTTCGCGGGTGACGATGGACAGGTCGAGGTCCTGGCGCATCAGCAGTTGCTTTGATGATTCGCAGTGCACTTCGATCTGAATCAGCGGATAGGACTGGGCAAACCGGCGTAAAATCCCCGGGAGAAATCGCATCACATAATCGTCCGGCGTACCGATGCGCACCGTGCCGACCATATCGGGCTCACGCAGCGTATTGAAGACCTCGCTGTGCAGCTTGAGGATACGCCGCGCATAGCCGAGCAACACCTGGCCTTCGGCTGTCAGCCGCACCTGCCGCCCGTCGCGCTGGAACAACTGGCGCTGCAGCACATCTTCTTCCAGCCGTTTCATCTGCATGCTGACGGCTGACTGGGTGCGATTGACCATTTCACCGGCGCGGGTAAAGCCGCCCTGGTCGGCGATGGCGACGAAGGTGCGCAAGACTTCGGTATCGATACTCGGGTAGGCCGACATCCATCAATCTCCGAGATATGTGACATCAGAAACATTCGTTGGATTGATCTTAGACCCGGCGCGAGACTGGAGCCATCCAAACGGAGGGTAACAAGATGAAAGGTCAACATGAGTTCCACGGTGCAGAAAAACACTCGATTCACGTGATTTCCGATCTGCTGCACAAGGTCGGCCGCTGGTACGAACTGCATCGCGAGCGCGAACTGCTGGCGAGCTTGAGCGACGAAGCACTCAAGGACATCGGCATGAGCCGTGCGGATGTGGAGAACGAGTCGATCAAACCGTTCTGGAACGACCCGATGCATAAATGATCCGGTCAATAAATGATGAATGCCACGCTACACAAACCCCTTACCAGTGAGGTAGGTTGCGAGCAGACAAGGAGGTATCCATGCCCGCAACGTTGTCCTTTACCCTCAAACAGGCTCGGCGTCTGGCGCTGGTCGCCCAAGGGTTCAATGGGCGGTCGCCGCCAGCGGCGATCAAGGCTGTTGCGCTCAATCGCCTGATCGAGCGGCTGGGCATCTTGCAGATCGATTCGGTCAATGCATTGGTGCGTTCGCACTACCTTCCGCTGTTTTCCCGCCTCGGCAATTACTCCTCCGATTTGCTCGACCAGGCTGCCTGGAGCCAGGGCCGGCGCCGTACGTTGTTCGAGTATTGGGGCCATGAAGCCTCGTTATTGCCACTTTCCATGTTCCCATTGATGCGTTGGCGCATGCAGCGTGCAAGCCGCGGCGAAGACATTTATCAGCAATTGGCGCGCTTTGGGCGGGAACAACAGGACACTATTCGCCGGGTGCTGGCTTCGGTTGAAGAGCAGGGCGCGCTGGGCGCCGGGAGCCTGTCGACCCGTCAGGAGCGTGCCGGGCCCTGGTGGGACTGGAGTGCGGAAAAGCATGCACTGGAATGGTTGTTCGCTGCCGGTGAAGTGACCGTTGCCGGCCGGCGGGGATTCGAACGGCTCTATGACCTGCCCGAGCGGGTGATCCCTGCTGCGATTCTGCAACAACCCCTACTCAGTGAGGCCGAGGCCCAGCGCGGCCTGTTGCTGCATGCCGCGACAGCCTTGGGCGTGGGCACGGAGAAAGACTTGCGGGACTATTTTCGCCTGAACCCGACGGACAGTCGTTTGCGATTGGCGGAGTTGCTCGAGGCAGGTGAGTTGAGTGCCTGTGAAGTACAGGGTTGGCGACAGCCGGCTTACTGCCTGCCCGAGCCCAAGGTGCCGCGCAAAGTTGTATCCAGTGCATTGCTCTCACCGTTCGATTCGCTGATCTGGGAGCGCAGCCGCACCGAGCGCCTGTTCGACTTTCGCTACCGCCTGGAGATCTACACGCCGCAGGACAAGCGAGTCTACGGCTATTACGTCCTGCCGTTTTTGCACAACGAACGGATTGCCGCGCGGGTCGACCTGCGCGCCGAACGGGCGATGGGGCGACTGGCGGTGTATGCAGTGCATGAGGAAGAGCCGGGGCTGGATGACGAGGGAATGCTGGCGTTGGCCGTCAATCTGCGACAGATGGCGGCTTGGCTGGGGTTGGCGCAGGTTCAGTTGAATTGCCCGCGGGCGAGTGCGGCGCGGTTGCGGGTGGCATTGGCACAGATTGAGGGTGACTGAACTGGCCCCTTCGCGAGCAAGCCCGCTCCCACATTTGACCGAATTATCCGGACGAACGCGGTTTATTGTGGGAGCGGGCTTGCCCGCGAAGGCGGACTATCAGGCAGCAAAAAGGTTACTGACTCACCGCCGAACCTGCTTCAGTGTTTCCGCAATCAAGAACGCCAGCTCCAGCGACTGATCGGCATTCATCCGCGGATCGCAATGGGTGTGGTAGCGATCCGACAAGCCGTCCTCGGTAATCGGTCGCGCACCACCAATGCACTCGGTAACGTTCTGCCCGGTCATTTCGATGTGAATGCCACCGGCATAACTGCCTTCGGCCTGGTGCACCTGGAAAAACTGCTTCACCTCGCCAAGGATTTGCGCAAAGTCGCGGGTCTTGTAGCCGCTGCTGGCCTTGATGGTGTTGCCGTGCATCGGGTCGGAACTCCACAGCACCTGCTTGCCTTCACGCTGGACGGCCCGGATCAGTTGCGGCAAGTGATCGCCGACCTTGTTCGCGCCCATCCGCGCGATCAGGTTCAGGCGGCCCGGGTCGTTGTCCGGGTTGAGCACGTCGATCAAGCGAATCAGGTCGTCGGGGTTCATGCTCGGGCCGACCTTGACCCCGATCGGGTTGTTCACCCCACGCAGGAATTCGACGTGGGCGCCGTCGAGCTGGCGGGTGCGGTCGCCGATCCACAGCATGTGCGCCGAGCAATCGTAGTAATCGTTGGTCAGGCTGTCGCGACGCACAAAGGCTTCTTCGTAGTTCAGCAGCAGGGCTTCGTGGGCGGTGAAAAAACTGGTTTCGCGCAGTTGCGGCGAACTGTCCATGCCGCAGGCGCGCATGAACGCCAGGGTTTCATCGATGCGATCGGCCAGGTGGCGGTATTTTTCCGCCAGTGCCGAGTTGGCGATGAAGTCCAGGTTCCACTTGTGCACCTGATGCAGATCGGCAAAACCGCCCTGGGCGAACGCGCGCAACAGGTTCAGGGTGGCGGTGGACTGGTGATAGGACTGCAGCAGGCGTTCCGGGTCTGGCACGCGGCTTTTTTCGTCGAAACCGATGCCGTTGACGATGTCGCCACGGTAGGCGGGCAGGGTCACGCCATCGATGGTTTCGTCGTTGGCCGAACGCGGTTTGGCGAACTGCCCGGCCATGCGCCCGACCTTGACCACCGGGCAGCCTGCGGCAAAAGTCATCACGATCGCCATCTGCAACAACACTTTGAAGGTGTCGCGGATTTTCGCCGCGGAGAACTCGGCGAAGCTTTCGGCGCAGTCGCCACCCTGCAACAGAAACGCGCGGCCCTGGGTCACCTCGGCAAACTGACGGCGCAACTCGCGGGCTTCACCGGCAAACACCAGAGGCGGATAGCTGGCCAGGGTCTGCTCGACCTGCTGCAAATGTGCGGCGTCGGGGTATTGGGGTTGTTGCTGGATCGGCAGGGCGCGCCAGCTGTCAGGGCTCCAGGGTTGGCTCATCACGGTCTCTAGTGTTTTCGCTCGGACGTCCATGTTATCAGCAAATTAGTACGTGACCTGCTCCCGTCGCTTCGCCGACAATCTCGCCTTTGCCGCTCTCTACACGCGGTGTTATTGCGTTGCCGGCCCCGGTGACGATCAGGAGATGAAATGACTGAGGAGCGCGTCGAGCATCTGCTCGCCGAGGTACAGGACGAGTTCGGCGTGATTCGTGTGCTGGAAGTGGCCGATTACCGTTTTCTCGAGTTCGGTGATGCCATCGAGCAAAGCTGCGTGTTCACGGCCGATCCGAGCTGGCTCGAGTACGACTACACCCGGGCGATGCTGATCGGTGCGTTGTGCCACGAACAACCGGAAAGTGCGCTGTTTCTCGGCCTCGGCGCCGGTACGCTGACCCAGGCTTGCCTCAAGTTCCTGCCGCTGGAAGATGTCGAAGCCATCGAACTACGCCCGGATGTACCGCGCCTGGCCATTGAGTATCTGGGGCTGGATGACGACCCGCGCCTGTACATCCGCGTTGGCGATGCGCTGGAGTTGCTCGACACCGCTGAATCGGCCGATCTGATTTTCGTCGACCTTTATACCGATGTCGGTCCGGGTGTCGGGCATCTGGCCTGGAGCTTTCTGGAAAACTGCCAGAAGCGATTGAATCCGGGTGGCTGGCTGGTCATCAACCAATGGGCTACCGACGACGGCAAACCCTTGGGCGCCGCCTTGTTGCGCGGTTTGTATCACCGACATTACTGGGAGCTGCCGGTGAAGGAGGGCAACGTGATTCTGATCGTGCCGTCGGAGCTGGACCAGGAACTGGACATGGCCGGCCTGATCGCCCGCGCCGAAGCGCTGGCGCCGCGCCTGGGGTATTCGTTGCAGTCGTTGATCAAGTGCATTCGCCCGGCGACATGATTGCGCTGACTATCCGGGCCTCTTCGCGGGCAATCCCGCTCCCACATTTGAACGCGATCCCCTGTGGGAGCGAGCTTGCTCGCGATAGCTTTCTACCTGGCAATACAAGGCTAAAGCCCTTTGAAGACGCCAGGCCGCCGCTCAACCATCGATCGCACGCCTTCCTTGACGTCCTCGCTAGCCATCAACTTCTTGACCAGCAGCGGCAACGCCTGTGCCGCTGCGGTTTCCCCTTCATACCGGGCCTGTCGTGCAGACATCAGCGTTGCCTGGACCCCGAGCGGAGCCTGGCGGGCGATCCGTTCTGCCAGCTCGATCGCCCGGGGCAGCAAATCCTCGCTGGCCATGACTTCCTGCACCAGTCCCAGGTGCAAGGCGTCATGGGCGTCGAACTCATCACCGGTCAGCAACCAGCGCATGGCGTTACCCCAACCTGAGACTTGATGCAGACGCAGGGTGGCACCGCCGAACGGGAAGAGCCCGCGTTGCACTTCCATCTGCGCGAACCGGGTGTTGCTGGCACACAGGTTGATGTCGGCGGCCAGCATCAGTTCGATGCCGATGGTCAGGCAATAACCTTGGGCGGCGACGATCACCGGTTTGCTGACCCGGGGACCTGCGAACACTCCCCACGGATCACAGCCGCCGGGTGGAACCTGCCAGCCATCTGCCAGTGCGACGCTGGCATTGACCAGATCGAGCCCGGCGGTAAAGTGCTCGCCATGAGCGAACACTACAGCCACCCGCGCCTCGCTGTCGGTTTCGAATTCGCCATAGGCCAGACTCAATGCGTTGAGCAGGTCGAGATCGAAGGCGTTGCGCTTGGCCACCCGATCCAGACCGATCAGGAACACATGACCATGCCGTTCGCGGCTGACTCGACTGGAGCAGGGCTGATTCATGGAGCGATCCTCGGGGGTAGGAAAGGCGTGCCAGACAGGCCGTCTGCACGGCAAAGGGTGAACCGTTTTAGCGCCGTCACCCGCAAGGCCGGGCCTTTGAAAAATAGACGGCTGATCGATTATTCGCAAAGCCTGTGACACAACGGCGTATCCAGTGGATTTCCGATAAAAAAAACTCCCTTTTTGGGCGAATTCCGGTATAGTGCGCGCCGGCCTTTAACCGGGCCGCGTTTAGGTAGCGCAATTCCCCGAAGCCAGCTTCGGCTGCACGTCCGCCCAGCGGACTCTTCCTTGACGATTCTTTTCATTCATTCGTTTTCGCAAATCCCCGCCGACAAAGCTGCCAGGGCGACTCTTGAGTCTCAACACGGCATGCGCAGCTTTGGAGCATGGGTCTTTGCGGATGCACTTAGAGGCAGACCCATGACCCAGGAAATCGGCGGCTTCGCCGCTCTTGAACTTCATCCAAATATTGTCGCTGCAGTAGTCGCTACCGGCTATGAAGAGCCTTCGGCCATTCAGCAGCAGTCGATCCCGATCATTCTCGCCGGTCACGATATGATTGGTCAGGCGCAAACCGGTACCGGTAAAACCGCTGCCTTTGCTCTGCCAATTCTGCACCGCATTGATCCGTCCAAGCGCGAGCCGCAAGCTCTGATCCTGGCCCCAACTCGTGAGTTGGCGCTACAAGTTGCAACCGCTTTCGAAACCTACGCCAAGCAAATGCCGGGTGTAACTGTTGTGGCTGTCTACGGCGGCGCGCCGATGGGCCCACAACTGAAAGCAATCCGTAATGGCGCACAAATCGTTGTCGCCACTCCGGGCCGTCTGTGCGACCACCTGCGTCGCGACGAAAAAGTACTGGCGACCGTGAACCACCTGGTTCTCGACGAAGCCGACGAAATGCTCAAGCTGGGCTTCATGGACGACCTGGAAGTCATCTTCAAGGCCATGCCGGAAACCCGTCAGACCGTATTGTTCTCGGCTACTTTGCCTCAATCGATCCGTGCCATCGCCGAACGCCACCTGCGCGATCCGAAGCACGTGAAGATTCAGAGCAAGACCCAGACCGTTACCGCGATCGAGCAGGCTCACCTGCTGGTTCACGCTGACCAGAAGACTTCGGCCGTTCTCAGCTTGCTGGAAGTGGAAGATTTCGACGCCCTGATCATGTTCGTGCGCACCAAGCAAGCGACCCTGGATCTGGCCAGTGCCCTGGAAGCCAAAGGCTACAAAGCCGCTGCGCTGAACGGTGACATCGCCCAGAACCAGCGTGAGCGCGTAATCGACTCCCTCAAGGATGGCCGTTTGGACATCGTTGTGGCGACCGACGTTGCTGCTCGTGGTCTGGACGTTCCGCGCATCACTCACGTGTTCAACGTTGACATGCCGTACGATCCAGAGTCCTACGTTCACCGTATCGGCCGTACCGGCCGTGCCGGTCGCGAAGGTCGTGCACTGCTGCTGGTGACTCCGCGCGAGCGCCGCATGCTGCAAGTGATCGAGCGTGTAACCGGTCAAAAGGTTGCTGAAGTTCGCCTGCCAGACGCTCAAGCTGTTCTGGATGCGCGCATCAAGAAACTGACCAACAGCCTGTCGCCACTGGTGGCCGATGCTGAATCGACCCACGGTGATCTGCTGGATCGCCTGACTGCCGACATCGGTTGCAGCCCGCGTGCCCTGGCCGCAGCCCTGCTGCGCAAGGCTACCAACGGTCAAGCGCTGAACCTGGCCGCTATCGAGAAAGAGCGTCCACTGGTGCCGAACAATGCACCGCGTGGCGATCGTCCAGAGCGTTCCGGTGATCGTCCTGAGCGTGGTGACCGTGAGCGTCGTGCTCCGATGCCACTGGCCGAAGGTCGTGCCCGTTGCCGTACCGCGCTGGGCGCGCGTGACGGTATCGCCGCCAAGAACCTGCTGGGCGCCATCCTCAACGAAGGTGGTCTGGCGCGTGAAGCGATCGGTCGCATCCAGGTGCGTGACAGCTTCAGCCTCGTCGAGCTGCCGGAAGATGGTCTTGAGAAGTTGCTGACCAAGCTGAAGGACACTCGCGTTGCCGGTAAGCAGTTGAAGCTGCGTCGCTACCGCGAAGATTGATCCGCTTTCGGGCTGATTGATCGAACATAAAAAATCCCCGACTGGTTCGGGGATTTTTTTTGCCTGTCGTCAAGACTTGGCTGGTGAGCGGCGGTGGCCCCTTCGCGAGCAAGTCGGATCGCCGCACCGCCGCTCCCACATTTGATCGTATTCATTCTGAAAAAACGCGGTCGTATGTGGGAGCGAGCCTGCTCGCGATGGGGACGACTCGGTCCATGGGTTACCCGAAGCGATAGATATCCATCCCCAACGCACCCATGGTGAACCCCTGGTGGGCAATGCTGAACGGCCCACCGGCAGCTCGGGCAAAGTACAGCGGCAACAGGTGTTCGTCGCTGGGATGGTTGCGCACGGCATTCGGTGCTTGCGCGCGATAGTCGTGCAGCGCGGCTTCGTCGTTCGCTGCGAGTTTCCCGATCATCCAGTCGCGAAACGCCAGGGCCCAGGGCTCAACGCTTTCGGGGCCGGCATGCCAGTCCAGTTCCCGCAGGTTGTGAGTGATGCTGCCGGAGCCGATCAGCAGTATGCCTTGCTCACGCAAGCTGGCCAGCGCGTGGCCAACGCGGGTCTGCAGGGCAGGGCCGCCACGGGTGGGCAGCGAAACCTGGACAATCGGGATGTCTGCTTGCGGGTACATCAACGATAAAGGCACCCAGACACCATGGTCGAAAGGCCGATTGCTGTCGATACGTGCAGGAAAGCCAGCTGTTTTCAATAACCCGGCAACCTCTGCGGCGAGTCGTGGATCGCCGGGAGCCGGGTACTGCACCTCGAACAGGGCTTTGGGAAAGCCGCCGAAGTCATGCCAGGTTTCCGGTTGTGGACTGCCGCTGACCAGCAGCTCATTGCTTTCCCAGTGCGCAGAAACAATCACGATGGCTTTGGGCTTCGGTATCTCGGCGGCCAGGCGAGCGAGCGCCGGCCCGCTGGCGCCGGGTTCCAGAGCGAGCATCGGGGAGCCGTGGGATATGTACAGGCTGGGGAACATGAATGAGCTCCTGAGAGTTAAGATGCTACATCTTCAGCCAGATCATTGATCTAAATCTAATATAAGTTTTAGGGTGTTTTGATCGAATTTTCGGGGTTAATTATGCAGCCTGAGTTTTGGCACAAAAAATGGGCGGCGAATCAGATCGGCTTTCACCTGCCGCAGGTGAACCCTTATCTGAAGCGGTTCTGGCCAGGGTTAAGCCTTGAAGAAGGGGCACGCGTGTTGGTGCCGTTATGTGGAAAAAGCCTGGATTTGCTTTGGCTCGCCCATCAAGGTCATGAGGTCTTGGGAATCGAGCTGTCGGAAAAAGCCGTCGAGGAGTTTTTCAGCGAACATGGCTTTGATCCGGCCGTCAGCGAGCAGGGGCCGTTCAAGGTTTATCGGGCAGGTTCCATTGAGCTGTGGTGCGGCGATTTCTTTGAGCTGACGGCCGGGGACACGGCTGATTGCTCTGCGCTCTATGATCGCGCCGCGCTGATTGCTTTGCCGCCGAAGATGCGTGAGCAATATGCCGCGCACCTGAATCGCATATTGCCGAAAGAGTGTCGCGGATTATTGATCACGCTGGACTATGACCAGGCACAAATGGACGGACCGCCGTTTGCCGTACTCGATGATGAGGTGCAGCGATTGTTGGGTGGGTCGTGGTCGTTGAAGGTTCTGGAGGATCAGGACGTACTGAGTGAAAGCGGGAAGTTCCTGGACGCGGGTGTGACGCGACTTGAGGAGCGGGTGTATCGGGTTTCCAGTCGGTAACGGTGGTTATTTGCGCTGGCCTCATCGCGAGCAGGCTCGCTCCCACAGGGATTTGTGAACGACGCAGAACCTGTGTGGGAGCGAGCCTGCTCGCGAGGAAGTCAGAATGAGCGCTGCGCCAACCAGCAGACAAAAAAAGGCCCGCATTGCTGCGGGCCTTTTCATTTGCGGTGGAGCCTCTTAGCCCCGACGACGAGCCAGAGCGTCGATACGCTCTTCCAGCGGTGGGTGGCTCATGAAC
This sequence comes from Pseudomonas sp. Pseusp10, assembly GCF_059492225.1. Lineage (NCBI taxonomy): Bacteria > Pseudomonadati > Pseudomonadota > Gammaproteobacteria > Pseudomonadales > Pseudomonadaceae > Pseudomonas > Pseudomonas sp. Pseusp10. Next base: position 2,359,271 of record NZ_CP168528.1, read on the forward strand.
ATGCGGGCAAACCCTTGCTTGATGCCACCGTTGATGCCGAAGGCGTTCAGGGTGTCGGGCATATGCACCGGCAGCCCCTGTTCCGCACGCAGGCGTTGCAGGGCGCCAATCATCGCGGCGGTGCCGGCCAGGTTTGCACCTGCTTCATCGGCGCGGAATTCCCGCTTGCGCGAGAACCACATGACGATGGCGCTGGCCAGGATGCCCAGAACCAGTTCGGCGAAGATGGTCGCCACGTAGTAGGCAATGCCCTGGCCTTCTTCGTTCTTGAAGATCACTTTGTCGACGAAATTGCCGATGATCCGTGCGAAGAACATCACGAAGGTGTTCACCACGCCCTGGATCAATGCCAGGGTAACCATGTCGCCGTTGGCTACGTGGCCGATTTCGTGGGCCAGGACGGCTTTCACTTCATCCGGCGAGAAGCGCTCGAGCAACCCCTGGCTGACCGCGACCAATGCGTCGTTCTTGTTCCAGCCGGTGGCGAAGGCGTTCGCCTCGTAGGCCGGGAAGATACCGACCTCGGGCATCTTGATCCCGGCTTCGCGGGACAGTTGCTCGACGGTTTGCAGCAGCCATTGCTCGTGACGGGTGCGTGGCTGGGTGATGATCTGGGTGCTGGTGCTCATCTTCGCCATCCACTTGGAGATGAACAGCGAGAACAGCGAACCGGCGAAACCAAAGACCGCACAGAAAATCAGCAGCTGATTGAGGTTGAGATCAACCCCATTGGCCGCCATGAACCCGTTGAAGCCGAAAAGGCTCAGGGTGATGCTGGCAATCAGCACGACCGCCAGGTTAGTGGCCAAGAACAGCAGGATGCGCATCATGGTTGTAGAAATCTCCTCATGCTAAAGATGTAGCGTACTGCGGGGTATATAAGGTGCTGCACCGGGGTATTCAACCGGGTGACTATTTCAAACTGTGTCCTACGGCAACAGTCTAGCTGCTTGCAGGGCATTTCCGACAAGTATGCGGGAAGTGTTTGTCAGTCAATTCATGTCAAAGACCCCCGCCTTTGTTAGGTGCAATCAGGCAGGGCAAGATCTGGCAACGGGCAAAGGGACAGCCAGTGGCGCAATGCAAACAAATGTTGCCGGATGAATCACCGTGCGACGCTCGGGGACGTCGCACGGTGACAGATCGCTTACTGGCGGTAGGACTTGAGGAAGCCGCCGATGCGTCCGATGGCCATCTCCAGGTCATCGACACGGGGCAGGGTCACGACGCGGAAGTGATCTGGCCACGGCCAGTTGAAAGCGGTGCCTTGAACCACCAGCAGTTTCTCGGAGAGCAGCAGGTCGAGGACGAATTTTTCGTCGTTATGGATCGGGCAGACCTTGGGGTCGATTCGCGGGAATGCATACAGCGCGCCCATCGGCTTGACGCAGCTCACGCCTGGAATGTCGTTGAGCAACTCCCAGGTGCGATTGCGTTGCTCCAGCAGGCGGCCCTGCGGCAGTACCAGGTCATTGATGCTCTGATAGCCACCCAGGGCGGTCTGGATCGCGTGCTGGCTCGGCACGTTGGCGCACAGGCGCATGTTCGCCAGCATGTCGATGCCTTCGATGTAGCTCTGGGCGTGGTGTTTCGGGCCGGAAATGGCGATCCACCCGGAGCGGAAGCCCGCTACGCGATAGGACTTGGACAGACCGTTGAAGGTCAGGCACAGCAGGTCCGGCGCCAGGGAGGCGGTGCAGATGTGCACGGCATCGTCGTAGAGGATCTTGTCGTAGATCTCGTCGGAGAACACCACCAGATTGTGCTGGCGGGCCAACTCCAGCATGCCCAGCAGCACTTCCTTCGAATACACCGCGCCGGTCGGGTTGTTCGGGTTGATGATCACCAGGGCCTTGGTGTTCGGGGTGATCTTGGCCTTTATGTCGGCCAGGTCCGGCCACCAGTTGGCTTGCTCGTCGCACAGGTAATGCACCGGGTTGCCGCCGGACAGGCTCACGGCTGCGGTCCATAGCGGGTAGTCAGGCGCCGGCACCAGTACTTCGTCGCCATTGTTGAGCAGGGCCTGCATCGACATCACGATCAGTTCGGAAACGCCGTTGCCCAGGTAGATGTCTTCAATGCCGACGCCTTCTACCTGCTTTTGCTGGTAATACTGCATCACGGCCTTGCGCGCACTGAACAGCCCCTTGGAGTCGCTGTAGCCCTGGGCTGTCGGCAGGTTGCGGATCACGTCCTGGAGGATTTCATCCGGCGCTTCGAAACCAAAGGGCGCCGGATTGCCGATGTTCAGCTTGAGGATGCGATGGCCTTCCTCTTCCAGGCGCTTGGCGTGCTTGAGCACCGGGCCGCGAATGTCGTAGCAGACGTTGGCGAGCTTGTTCGATTTGCTGACCTGCATGGCGATGTGTTCCCGAAAATGAACGATCCAGACGGCGTTTGGGCAGCCGTGCTGGGAATCCTGCGTATTCACACAGGCCTGACGCCTTGAGATGCAGCACCCATATTTCCGTTTGAATGCGCGTGGTCTGGCTGCCAGACTGGCGTTTGACGAGGCGCAATCATACGTGCCGCCCGATCCGTGGAAAAGGTACAGATCGGGCTTTTTCAGCCGCTGAGGTGTGATGATGGAAAAGTTGGAAAAAACCCTGGAAGAATGGAAGGCGATGCTCGATCCAGAGCAGTACAACGTGTGCCGCCTCAAAGGCACCGAACGACCGTTTTCCGGTAAATACAACGCCACCAAAACCGACGGTGTCTACCACTGCATCTGCTGTAACGAACCGCTGTTCGACTCCACGACCAAGTTCGATTCCGGCTGCGGCTGGCCGAGTTTCTACGCGCCGATCGGCGACAGCGCCATGACCGAAATCCGTGATGTCAGCCACGGCATGATCCGCACCGAAGTGGTCTGCGCCAAATGCGACGCGCACCTTGGCCACGTGTTCCCGGATGGCCCACCGCCGACAGGCCTGCGTTATTGCATTAACTCGGTGTGTCTGGACCTGGTGCCCCGCGAATAAGTCCCCGAAGCGATCCGATGATCGCTTTCCGGATATTTAAATTGCACACAATTCAATTGCTAGCTACTTTGTTGTCTCTTCCATTCACTCGGAACCTCAAACATGATCGACAACCTGCTGAGTATCCCTTGCACCACGATCAAGGGGGAGCAAAAGACCCTGGCGGATTTCGCCGGCAAAGCCGTGCTGGTGGTCAACACGGCCAGTAAATGCGGTTTCACTCCGCAGTACAAAGGTCTGGAAGAGCTGTGGCAGACCTACAAGGACCAGGGCCTGGTGGTTCTCGGTTTTCCCTGCAACCAGTTCGGCAAGCAAGAGCCGGGCAACGAAGGGGCGATCTCTGAGTTCTGTGAGCTGAACTTCGGTGTCAGCTTCCCGCTGTTCAAAAAGATCGAAGTCAATGGTGCTGGCGCCCATCCCCTGTTCGTGCAGTTGAAAAAGCGCGCACCGGGTGTGCTGGGTTCCCAGGGCATCAAGTGGAACTTCACCAAGTTCCTGATCGGCAAGGACGGGCAACTGGTCAAGCGCTTCGCCCCGGCGACCAAGCCGCAGGACCTGACCCGCGAGATCGAAGCCCTGCTCAAATGAACAGCTTGTCAGTCGATTCCCTGAGGCTCGACAGCCAGCTGTGCTTCAAGCTGTACGCGGCTTCCCGGGCGGTGATTCGCGGCTACAAGCCAATGCTCGATCAGTTGGGCCTGACTTACCCTCAGTACCTGGCGATGCTGGTGCTGTGGGAGTGGCAGGAAGCGGCCCCGGAGCAACCGACCGTCAAGGCATTGGGTGAGCGCCTGGCCCTGGATTCCGGCACGTTGACACCGTTGCTCAAGCGCCTCGAACAACTGCAACTGGTGCAGCGTCAGCGTTCGGCGCGCGATGAGCGTGAAGTGCATCTGAGCCTGTCGCCAGCCGGCATGGCCTTGCGCGATCAGGTCGGGCCACTCAAGGCGCGTCTGTTGTGCGATAGCGGGGTCGACCTGAATCGTCTCAATGACTTGCGCGATGGTCTCGATCACCTGTTGAGACAGATCAAGGCACTGTCGTAACGGGGATCCACAAGTCCAGCAGGGCAGCCAGTTCTTCGCGCCGGAAAGGTTTGGCCAGGTAGTCGCTCATGCCCGCGGCACGACAGCGTTCGCGCTCCTCCGACATGGCGTTGGCCGTCAGGGCGACGATGGGCAGTTGCGGCCAGCGTCCGCTGCGGCGGATTTGCCGGCTGGCTTCATAGCCGTCCATCACCGGCATGTTGCAGTCCATCAGCACCAGGTCGAATTCCCGATGCTCGAGTTGATCCAGGGCCTCTGCACCATGAGCCGCGGTGGTGACCTCGCAGCCGAGTTTGCCGAGCATGCCCTTGGCCACCAACTGGTTGACCGGATTATCTTCCACCAACAGCACGCGCCCGCGGCGTTGCGGGCATTGCGTGTCGAGTCGGGCTTCGTTGATCGGGTGGGTTTGCGGTTGCAGGATCCGCCGCAACGTCTGAAGCAGCGTATTGCGGGCCAGGGGGCGGGCCTGTTGTTGCAAGGGTGCAAGGGCGTTGGCCTCTTCGCTGGGCATGAAATTGCCATAAGCGGTAATCAGCAGGATCGGCGCGCTGAGGGTGGGGCGCAAATTGAACAGGCATTCGGGGCAATCGGTGATGAGTACGTCGGCTGCCAGGCCAAGCAGTGGGTCATCTATGGAACGCCGTTCATAGTCCAGCCCCCAGCCAGGCAACAGACTGTTGAGCAGTTCGCCCAGCCCGCTGCTGGCGGCAGTGATGGCGATGACTTTACCCTTGAGCGAAACAGCAGGCACTGCACGGGTATGGCTGGGCAATGGTAAATCCGCGCAGAACTGGCTGCCAAACCCCGGCTCGGAGCTGATTGTCAGGCGCCCTTGCATGGCCTCGCAAAGGTTGTAGGTCAGGGCCAGGCCCAGCCCGGTCCCACCAAACTGGCGGGTAATACCGACGCCGGCCTGGGTGAAAGGCTGGAGGATTTTGACCTGGGCATCCTGAGGGATGCCGATGCCGGTGTCGCAGACTTCGATTCTGACGCCGTCCCCGAACGTCGACAGGCGCACGTCGACACGCCCGAAACGGGTGAACTTGAGGGCGTTGGACAGCAGATTGCTGACGATCTGCCGCACCCGGGTCGGATCGCCGAGCACCAGTGCCGGGAAGTGCGGATCGATCAGGCAGGTCAGTTCGACGCTGGGGGCGGCGTTCTGCGACAACAGGTTGGCGGTGTCCTCGATGAGCGAGCCGAGGTCGAAGGGAATGTGCTCGAGCTCGAGCTGACCGGCATCGAACTTCGACAAGTCGAGAATATCGTTGAGCAGTTCCACCAGCACTTTGCCCGAGTCATGGGCGATCGACAGTTGTTGCTGTTGTTCGGCATTCAGCGGCCCGTCGAGGGACAACGCGATCATCCCGAGCAAACCATTGAGGGGCGTGCGGATTTCATGGCTCATGTTGGCCAGGAACACCGAGCGGGCTTCGGCCATGTCCAGTGCTGTGCTGCGAGCGGCATCCAGCTCCTCGTTGGATTGGCTCAGCCGGGAATTGATCGCCTTGAGTTCGGCCGTGCGGGCCGAGACGATATTTTCCAGTTGGCCGAGGTATTCGGTCAGGCGGTTTTCCGCGTTGCGCCGCTGCTGGATTTCGGTGGCAATGTTCTTGAATTGCTGGTTGGCAACCTTGACCAGCACGCCAATCTCATCGTTGGCGTGCCCGGCGGGACATTCCAGTGAAGTCGGCTCGGTACTGCTCGGGTCGCGACCGCTGAGTTCACGGATGACCCGTACCAGGGGTTTGGTCAGCATCACATAGAACAGTGCCAGCAGGATGCCGGACAGCAGCAGGCTGCGGGCGAAACCATTGAGCAGGGTCACTTCGGCCCGGCGCAGGAACCGGTTGCCGAAGGCGTAAGTGTCGACGTTCAGCCGCAGCGTACCCAGGGATTCGTTGGGTAAATGATCGAGGTAAAGTCGGTCTTCGAACTGTCGATTGGCGCCGAACAGGAAGTCACTGAGCATACGGTAATCGTTTTCCACACCGGGTCGCTTGACGTTGGCCAGCACAATGCCGTTGTTGTCGATCAGTTTCGCGCTAATGATCGCTGGCGAGCGCAGCAGGCCCAGGGTCAGTTCCTTGGCGAGTTCGGCGTCGATGTTGTAGGCGATTCGCGAGGCCGGGTTGTGGCTGATTTCCAGTAATGAAAGGATTTCACGATTGATGGAGGCGTCTTCACTGGCATAATCGATGCCTATTTGCAGCAGGCTGAGCAGCGTGCCCAGAATGAAACCGACCAGCACGGTAAGCCGGGCTTGCTTGAATGACAGCCGGTTGGTGAATTTGATGTCCATGGGGGGGTGAACCACTTCCGTTTCCTTTCGCTGCTCAAGCATAGTTGATCATGCCTGCCTGTTGATGTTCTCGCGAGGCCTGTACTGCGGGGGCGGCCACTTGTCTGACGCTGTGTTTCGTCGCTGTATCACCATCATTACTGTGAACGTGCCCGAGGAGAAGTCGTGGATTCCCGATTGAATGCTTTTCTTGAACGCGCCGATGCCGTTCTGGCCCGTATCGAGCCGTTGCTGCCGGCACCGCGGCCAGCCATCGACTGGACGCAATGCCTGGCCGCGCGCTGGCAGCGTGAGTCGCGCGGCGGTTATCTGATGCCGCTGGAGGTCAGCCTCGACATGCGTTTGTCGGACCTGATCGGCGTCGACCGGCAAGTCGAGCAGCTTGGGCGCAATACCCGGCAATTCCTCGACGGCATGCCGGCCAACCACGCCTTGCTCTGGGGCTCGCGGGGCACCGGTAAGTCGTCGCTGGTGCGCGCCTTGTTGGCCGAACACGCTCAAGCCGGTTTGCGCCTGATCGAGATTGAACGTGATCACCTGGCAGACCTGCCTCGAGTGGTCGAACAGATCGGCAAACTGCCCCAGCGTTTCGTGCTGTTTTGCGATGACCTCTCGTTCGAGTCGGGCGAGGGCGATTACCGGGTGCTCAAAAGCGTCCTTGATGGCTCGCTGGAACAGGCGCCGGACAACGTTTTGCTGTACGCCACTTCCAACCGTCGCCACCTGGTGCCGGAAAAGGAAAGTGACAACGAAAACTGGAAACGGGTCGACGGCGAATTGCATCCCAGCGAGGCGGTGGAAGACAAGATCGCGCTGTCGGACCGCTTCGGCCTGTGGCTATCGTTCTATCCGTTTACCCAGGAACACTTCCTCAACGTCGTCGAGCACTGGATCGGCCAGTTGGCCGGCAAGGCCGGACTGGCATGGCAGCGCAGCGAAGAGCTGGACATCCTGGCGGTACGCTGGGCCACAGGCAGAGGCAATCGCAATGGACGTTGCGCTTATCAATTTGCCCGTTATTGGGTCGGGCTGAAACTGTTGGAGCACAAGGCATGATCGATTTACAAAAGAGCGGCCAGGGCCTCGAAGGTTACGGCATGCTGCACGCGCAGCTTGAGTCCTTGCTGGCGGACGAACGGGATTTCATCGCCAATGCCGCGCAGTTCTCGGCGTTTCTGTTCAATCAGCTCGATGACTTGAACTGGGCCGGTTTCTACCTCAACCGCAATGAAGAACTGGTGCTGGGCCCGTTTCAGGGGCAGATCGCTTGCGTGCGGATTCCGTTCGGTCGCGGTGTATGCGGGACAGCGGCAGCCACCTTGCAGACTCAGCTAGTCGAAGATGTGCACGCGTTCCCCGGTCACATTGCCTGCGACAGCGCCTCGAACAGCGAATTGGTCGTACCCTTGGTCAAGGACGGCCGATTGATCGGCGTGCTCGATCTCGACAGTCCGAAACTCGCGCGTTTCACCACTCAGGACCAGGCCGGAATCGAACAACTGGCAGCGATTTTCCTGCGTCTGACCGACTGCTGATCAAGACGCCAGGCCGGCCTTGGCCAGCAGGCTCAACAGATGACGAATGGGTTCATAGGTGGCGTGCAGGTCCAGGCGGACATCCTGCTCAATGCGGTTGAAGAGCTTTTCACTGCTGGACAGTATGATCGGTGTGGTTTGCCGGTAGTTGAACAGACCCGGCACCACCCCGGTCAGCAACAATAAAAAGGTGAACATCACGCTGATATGGACATGCAGTGGAAACCGGTGTGGATCCGTGGGCAGTGGGTCAGGCATTGCGGGTTTCTCCATGAGGGTCAACACACTGCTGAGGGTCCAGGCATAGTTAAGGCTCTGTCACTTTGCCTTCGTCGTAATGCTCGATCTGACGTAGTAGCGCGTCCTCCAGCTCAAGCATGGCGCACTCCATGGATTTGCAGCATCCAGCCACTTTTTCGCGATCGAAATCCTCATGGCAGGCTGCTTCGAGTGCCTCGCAGCGGTCGATCAGGCGGGAGGCTTGCACTATCCGGGCAGCGCCTTTGATTTTGTGGGCAATGTCCTGCAGCGCGTGCGTATCCCCGGAGCTGGATAGCGACAACAGTGTTTGCAGATCCTGACGGTTACTGTTCACCAACTCGTTGAGCAATCGTCGGTTCAACATCGGGTTGCCCCCGGTCATCAGTTTCAACCCGTGGAGGCTGAACGCCGGGGTTGCATGGGTGGGTTCAATGCCTTCCACCCATTGACTCAAGGCACCGAGGCTGAGGGGTTTGAACAGGCAGTCGTCCATTCCGGCCTGTTTGCAGCGTTGTACTTCTTCCGGTTGGGCATTGGCGGTAAAGCCGAGAACGGTGCAGGGAGGGCGATGGTTTTGTCGTTCATGCTGGCGAATGGCACGGGCCAGCTCGTAACCGTTCATGACCGGCATATTGCAATCGGCGATCACCAGATCAAAAGGCTGGTCTTTCCATGCCTCCAGTCCCTCCTGGCCATCGGCCGCGACGGTAAATCGATGTCCAAGAAACTCCAGTTGCTGGCAGGTGAGCAAGCGATTGGCCGAGTGATCGTCGACTACCAGCACACTCAATGGGGTTGTGGCGACGATGATTTGCGTTTCGGCCACCCGGGCTGACTGTTGCAGCGGCAACGTTTCCAGCTGCAGCAACACCTCCACTTGAGTGCCGACGCCCGGCTCACTGTGCAATTGCAGACTGCCGCCCATCATTTCGCAGAGGTTGCGGCTGATCACCAGCCCCAGCCCTGCGCCTCCCCTGGCCGATTGCATGACGTTGTCGGCCTGAGCGAAGGGTTCGAACAGGCGCTGTTGATCCTGTTCGCTGATTCCGATACCACTGTCGTGAACCTGCACCCGCATCTGCACGTGCTCAGGTTGCGTTGCCGGGTGCAGGTCGACGATGACCCGGACCCGGCCTTGTTCTGTAAACTTGATGGCATTGCTGATCAGATTGGACAGCACTTGCTTGAAGCGCAAAGGGTCCAGCAACACATCGAAGGTCGGGTTGGCCGATGAAAACTCCAGCACCAACTCGAGCTCCTTCTGTCGGGCCAGGCCATCGAAAATCCGCACGACCGAGGCCACGAGTTCACCCGGACTAACGCGCTCCGGGCTCAGGCTCAAGCGTCCTGATTCGATTCTGGCAATGTCGAGAATGTCGCCAATCAGCTCCAGCAACCCTTTCGCCGAGTTGTACGCGACATCGATGGCCGGACGCTCCGGGTGCTGATGATCAAGACGCTTGAGTGTCAGTTCAAGCATGCCAATGATTGCATTCATCGGCGTGCGGATCTCATGACTCATCGTCGCCAGAAACGTGCTTTTGGCCCGGTTGGCGTTATCGGCACGCTCTTTCGCGCAACGCAGATCATCGAGCAGTTGCCGGCGGTCGCTGATGTCGATCCAGCCACCTATGATGCCTTGCACTTTTGCGCTTGAATCCCGATAGGGAAGAATCCAGTGATAGATCGTCAGGCGCTGGCCACCGATGTGCAGCTCGCGATCGACGATCAGCGGTCTGCCCTCGGCCACCACGCGTTGGTAGTCAGCCTGGTACTCCCGGGCTTCGAACACATTGCTCATCGATCCCTGCATGACGCTTTTGCCGATGACATCTTCACGCCTGGCGCAGAACGCTTGCAGGTAACTGTCGTTGCAACTTTGCAGCAGCCCCTGGCGATCACGTACGTAGATCGGATGGGGCGTGCCATTGACCAGCGATCGCATGAACTCGAACTGATCGTTCAACGCACGCTCGGCGGCTTTGCGCTGCTTGATCTGGCGGCGCATGTAGTCGTTCCATGCAATGGAAATCAGCAACAGCACGCCTGCACCGATGACAATCTGGTAAAACAGCCTTTGATAGTTGCGCCAGGTGCTTTGCGAGGACGCCGAATAGCCACGCCAGCGACTGTTGATGATGCCCAGCTCTTCCGGCGAGATGCTCAGTAACGCCTTGTTGAGGATGGCGTTCAACTCTTTGGCGCCCCGAGCGGTGGCAAGGGAAAACGCCGCCTGCTCGGTGCCGATGGTGGTGCTGATTTGCAATGTGTGCTCGAACAGCCGCGAGGAAATGAAGTAATTGGCAATGACCAGTGAGTTCACCGCGCCCTCGGCCTGCCCTTCGGCGAGTGACTCTACCGCGCTGAATGTGTCCGGGGTTTCGATCAAGTTGATCCGTGGAAACTCTTTGCGCAGGTAATCCATGAGTGGATTGCCGCGGGCAATGGCCAGACGCTTGTCCTGTAACTGCGTGAGGTTGGTCGGGCTGTCAGCGGCTTTGCGGGTCAGCAGGACGTAGGAATTTTCCAGAAAGGGGCGGGTAAAGTTCAGCTGGATTTGACGTTGGGCGCTGGGAAGCAACGCGGCGATCACATCGGCCTTGTTGTCCTTGATCTGTTTGATCATTTCGTCATCGCTGCGACTGCGCCGGATGTCAAAGCGCAAGCCGGTGCGCAGTCTGATCAGTTCAAGCAAATCCGCGGTGACCCCGCGAAAGTTGCCATTGCTATCGAAAAACGTCAGTGGCGCAAAGGCTTCGTTGACGACGACGCGCACTATCGGGTGCTGTGCCAGCCAGCGTTCTTCCCGGTCAGTGAGTTGCAGCTTTTGATCGGTCAGCAGAATGTCGCTACCGGCGCTCCAGCGTTTGGCGATGTTTTCCCGTTCACTGGCGGGGATGGCCGTGATCATCGCATTGATGATGCCGAGCAGCTCGGGGTTGTTCCTGTTAACGGCGAAGCTGAAACCATAGGCTTCATGTTTGCCGAAGTTGGCCATGCGGATGTTGTTCAGGTATCCCTTGTTGATCATGTAGTGAGTTGAAATGGTGTCACCGAGAAACACGTCCGCCTGATCGAAAGCAACGGCATTGATCGCATTCTGGTAGGACGGATAGGACGTGATGATCGCCTTCGGGTACAACGCCCTGACTTCTGCCAGCGGCAAGTAGTGATACACCATGCTCAGGCGCAATCCGGCCAGGCCATCGGTGAGGGATCGGGTTTCCCCTTCGCGGGTCACCAATACGGGTTGATCGACGGCATAGGGTATGGACAGTGCAATGTTGGCATTGCCAGCTTCGAATCCATTGGCGGTGCCAAGCAGATCGACTTCGCCGTTCTCCAGCGCAGCGATCGCGGCTCCTCGGGAATCGAAACGCCGAACCTTGATGGGCAAGCCGGTCGTTTTTCCCAGAAGACCCGCGTAATCGGCGGTAAACCCTTCATAGTCCTGACCACTGGTGGTCAGGTCGAAAGGGGGATAGTCCGGGGCCGACGTACCGAGCGTCAGTTGATTTTTGTGTTGTATCCATTGTCGCTGGGATTCATCCAGTCGAACCTCCAGCGCCCCGGCCTTCGAGCGGCTGAGCAGCGTGTATTGTTCATTGCCCGGTGCCCCGAACAATGAGGTGCACACGCATAGACCTGCGGTCACTTGAATCAGATAGACCTTCAAACGGCTGGGCATCCAGGTTCTCACACGAGTGCGTTACGTTTTGCCATCTCGATCAGTTCAACCAGGGATTTGGCTTTGAGTTTCTGCATGAGGCGCTTTTTGTAGGTGCTCACGGTCTTGTTGCTCAGAAACATGCCCTTGGCGATTTCCTTGTTTGTGCGGCCTTGGGCAAAAAGTTGCAAGACCATAAGTTCCCGGTCGTTTACGGATTTGAACAACTCCAGTTCAATACAGCGTGTTTCATCTCCGCGGACGGGGTTCAAGGCCTCGCTCGGAAAATAGTTGTAACCTGCAAACACCGCTTTTATGGCGCTGACCAGTTCACTGATGTCCTCTTGTTTGCAGACATAGCCCGATGCACCGGATTGCATGCAACGAATGCCGAAAAGTGTCGGGCATTGTGCTGTCAGTACCAGTGTTTTAAGAGGGGTACTCATTGCGTTGAATCGGGATAGCACTTCCAGGCCATCCAGTTTTGGAATGCTGATGTCGAGTATGACCAGGTCTGGCATGCATTCGCGAACCATCTGCATGGCGTCAACCCCATTGTCAGTTTCGCCGACGACTTTGTAACCTTCATGTTCCAGTAACATTCGAACGGCAAGGCGGATAACCGGGTGATCGTCGACAATAAAAACGGAGTTCATAATCAAGTCCCATGCGAGCTCAAATAAAGCGCGCACCTTAGCTCAGATACTTCAAGGGACGCATGAACTGACCGGGCTGTAGCAGCGATATAGGAGAAATCCTACAGAATAAAAAGAATTGGACTACGCATTAACTAGGTTTCTTATTAGGAAGGCCAAGAAGTTCCAATGCTCTGATGCACTTCGGAAGGAAGTTGTTTGTAAGTTTTACGCTGTGTGTTTGTCGGCTTTTATATGTGTCTTTTTTCTACGTTGGTGCCGAGGTCAACAGGTCTCTAAATTCAGATTGTTTCAATGGTTTTATCAAGTAACCCAATAATGGCAGCCCGTGTTCAGTGGCCGTTTTTTCAAGTTCATCCAGTTCAGACGTCGTCAGGCTACTCAGAATGATCGCCTGTCTGATCAGCCCTCGCTGGCTGGCGAACCGGACCAGATCGAGTCCTGTCAGATCGGGCAGGCATTGATCACATAAAAGAATGTCGAACGGTTGGTCGGCCCCGAGCATTTGCTGCATGGCGCCTTGGGCGCTATCGGTGGTAGTCAGTCGGGTGAAGCCATAACTTTCCAGCAGGTATTGAGTGGCTATTAGTTGGAAGGGATGGTCTTCCACCAAGAGGATGCGTAGATCGTCTTCGGCCATGGGGTGCACTTCATCTGTCGAACAGAAGGGAGGGCGATTGTTTCGCGAGAGTGCCGGGCAAGCGATCAGTTTGCTCGCCATGTGCTGTAGGGCGATTCGACGAAACTTGAGTGCTGTTGGAGTTTGAAGGGGGGATCAGCCATAACGAATGCCGTAATGGCTGATCAATCGATACGCCTCAGTGCCTGGCGCGTCCGGTCATTTCCAGGGCCATGTCACTGGCATAGCTGTCGGTCATGCCGGCGATGAAATCAATCATGCGCAAAAACGAAGTGTGCAATGGGCCGTGAGGATCGGGTGCATTGTTGCCCAGCAGGTCAAGGATGCGCCGGCTTTTGAACGACGGCGTACGGCCGTTGTGCTGCTCCAGCGCTGCACCACAAAAGGCGTTGAGCAGGATTTCCAGCGTGGTGTAGGCGCCGATCTCGTGCAGAGTCTTGCGCTTGTCCTGGAAGATTTTCTTGCGGGCCATGTCCTTGGCGTTCAGCACACAACGCTTGGCGGGCCCGTGCATGTGTTCTACCAGATCGCCGGGCAATGTACCGGCCAATAGCGCGTCCTGTTGCTCGACGAAGGCGCGGGCCGCGGCATTGGTCAGGTGCTCGATGGCTTTGCCGCGCAGGATCGCCAGTTTGCGTCGGCGCGAATCGCCGGGGCCAAGCTGGCGGTAGGTTTCCGGCAAATCATCACCCACCAGGCCCAGCAGCAGAGACTCGACTTCGGCGTATTCCAGCAACTCCATTTCCAGGCCGTCTTCCAGGTCGATCAGCGCATAACAGATGTCGTCGGCGGCTTCCATCAGGTACACCAGCGGATGCCGTGCCCAGCGTTGCTCCTCCAGTTGCGGCAGGCCGAGTTTATGGGCGATCTGCTCCAGTAGTGGCAACTCGCTCTGATAACAGCCGAACTTGTGTTTCTTGTAGCCCAGCGAGTCGGCGTGCCTGGCCGTCCATGGATACTTCAGGTACGTGCCCAGCGTTGCATAGGTCAGTCGGGTGCCGCCGTCGAACTGGTGATACTCCAGTTGAGTGAGTACCCGAAAGCCCTGGGCATTGCCTTCGAAGTTCAGGAAGTCATTGCGCTCGGCTTCACTCATTGCATCCAGCCAGCCACGGCCGGCCGCTTGCTGGAACCAGTGACGGATCGCATCTTCACCGGAGTGGCCGAAAGGCGGGTTGCCGATGTCGTGTGCCAGGCAAGCCGATTGCACCACCATCCCCAGGTCGCTGGGTTCGCACCAGTCGGGCAGGGCGTTGCGGATGGTTTCGCCGACCCGCATGCCCAGTGAGCGACCCACGCAACTGACTTCCAGTGAGTGGGTCAGACGCGTATGAATGTGATCATTGCTGGACACCGGATGGACCTGGGTCTTGCGCCCGAGGCGACGAAAAGCCCCCGAGAAAATGATGCGGTCGTGGTCTTTGTGAAAAGGGCTGCGGCCGAGTTCTTCAGGGCTGTGCAGCGGTTTTCCGAGGCGTTCGCGGGTAAGCAGGGTGTGCCAATCCAAGGCGGGGTCTCTCCGTCAGGTGACTGATGGCCTAGCTTCCCGTTTCGCGCCATGACCTGCAAGCGGAACTACAACCCGGCAGCGTCGACTCCTTGGCAAGGTGTCGTTTCTGGAGGGTGTCTGTTGACCGGGCAGGTGCACAGGATGGCACCCCTCGATAGAGGGGCACATCCCGTTGACGTCGCAAGAATGCAGTCAGAAAGAAACCGGTCAGTCTTTGCGCGAAGAGCCCTGCATGATCAGTTTGATCAGCGGCCCCAGTGTGGTGCCGAGCCGGACCAGACGGGTCAGGCTGCTGAGGCCATCACCGTTTTTTGCACCCTTGCCGGTCAGAAAACCCAGCAAGGTGACGGCGGCCACGCCCCAGAGTGGAGCGTGTTTGATGCCGAAGCCGTCCTGCAGGTTTTGCGTCATCCCGCGTACGCGTTGCAAGGGTTGCAGCAGTTGCGCGGATTCGTGGCGGATTTCCTGACGATGCATTTCCATGCGCAGGCGGATCAGGGCCTTGCGCATTTCCGTGCGCGAGCTGTTGTGTGGCAGTTCAGGCAGGCTCATGGCAGCAGGCGCTCCCGATCGTTGGCCAGCTCTTCCAGCGTGCCATTGAAGGGCGAGGACTCATCGAAAATCGCTGCTCTCAAGCGCATTCCACAAAATAGGGCGGCGAGGGTGTAGAACACACAGAGCCCGATGATGGCGGTCAGGCGATATGTGTCCCAAAACACGATAAGCACCAGCGTCGACAATCCCACCAACAGCAATAACGCGAACACCAGGGCCAGGCCGGCAAACAGCAACAGGCTGACGGTGCGGGCTTTCTGTTCCTGCAATTCGATGCCGAACAGCTCGACATGGCTGTGCAGCAACCCAAGGAAGGCGGCGCCCAGGCGCCGCGAAGAGGAGCTTGTTCCCGTTACAGACGGGCCGGATTCACCGATCGACATATCAGCGCCGGCTAGCCAGCAGGCCGATCAGAAAGCCCACGCCAGCCGCGATCCCGACGGATTGCCAAGGATTGGCCTGGACATAGTCCTCAGTGGCGGTAACAGCAGCCTTGCCGCGTTCGCGCAGGGAGTCTTCGGTCAGTTTCAGGGTTTCACGAGCACGCAACAGACTGTCGTGAATCTGCTCGCGCAGCTCGTCAGCCTGATCACCGGCCAGGGTCGCGGTGTGCTCCAGCAACCGCTCGGTGTCACTGACCAGTGTCTGAAAGTCGTTCATCAGGATTTCTTGAGCAGTCTTTGCCTGGGTGCGGGCCATGGGAGATCTCCATAAGTGGCTTTCTGATGTGTTCGAGTATGAGCCTTCGGCGAAGGTTCAGTACAAATGACTGGTACAACTTTTGCTGTGTGGTGGTGCGCCGGTCCGCACCATTGCGCTATAGCCGGGCATGATTTCAGTAAAACCGTAGGACCAACAATCAAAAACTCGCGTAAACCTCCGGGGCCTGTTTCGCCTGGACGCAATCCGTGCGCCAAAGCGGTTCAACAAGATCAGTCAGCTGATGCTTCGAAGCTGCAACTTGGTGCATGGACGGTCTTCGCGAACTGCTTTGGTGCTTTTTTTCTGCCATAAGGTCTGCCCATCCCATGGAAAACCTGCAAAGCGCTGTGGACACCCTGGTCCATAGCTCCAACACGCTGTTCATTCTGATCGGTGCGGTCATGGTTCTGGCCATGCACGCCGGTTTTGCCTTTCTCGAAGTCGGAACCGTGCGACAGAAAAACCAGGTCAATGCGTTGTCGAAAATCCTCAGCGATTTCGCCGTTTCGACATTGGCCTACTTCTTTATAGGCTATTGGATTTCCTATGGCGTGACGTTCATGCAGCC
The DNA here is from genome assembly GCF_059492225.1 of Pseudomonas sp. Pseusp10. Classification (NCBI taxonomy): domain Bacteria; kingdom Pseudomonadati; phylum Pseudomonadota; class Gammaproteobacteria; order Pseudomonadales; family Pseudomonadaceae; genus Pseudomonas; species Pseudomonas sp. Pseusp10. The sequence continues at coordinate 2,375,697 of NZ_CP168528.1, forward strand.
AGCGGCCGTGCTCAATGCCGACCATGGCTATGGACTGGTGAAGTTTTTCTTCCTGCTGACCTTTGCCGCGGCGATCCCGGCAATCATTTCCGGAGGAATCGCCGAGCGGGCCAGGTTTGTTCCGCAACTGTGTGCGACAGCGTTGATTGTTGCGTTTATCTATCCGTTCTTCGAAGGCATTGTCTGGAATGGCAACCTGGGCTTGCAGGCCTGGTTGCTGGAGCGCTTTGGTGCCGGTTTCCATGATTTTGCCGGCTCGGTGGTGGTGCATGCCATGGGCGGTTGGCTGGCGCTGGCGGCGGTGTTGTTGCTCGGGCCGCGTAACGGCCGTTATCGCGACGGACGCCTGGTCGCGTTCGCGCCATCGAGCATCCCGTTTCTGGCGTTGGGCTCGTGGATCCTGATCGTCGGCTGGTTCGGTTTCAACGTCATGAGCGCGCAAACCCTGCAGGGTGTCAGCGGACTGGTGGCGGTGAACTCGCTGATGGCCATGGTTGGCGGTACGGTGGCCGCGCTGATTGTCGGGCGCAACGACCCCGGCTTTCTGCACAACGGCCCGTTGGCGGGGCTCGTGGCAATCTGTGCCGGTTCCGATCTGATGCATCCTGTGGGGGCGCTGGTCACCGGTGCCGTCGCGGGGGCGCTGTTTGTCTGGTGCTTTACCGCAGCCCAAGGCAAATGGCGTATCGACGATGTGTTGGGTGTGTGGCCGTTGCATGGCTTGTGCGGCGTGTGGGGCGGTATTGCCTGCGGCATTTTCGGCCAGACCGTTTTGGGTGGGCTGGGTGGGGTCAGTCTGATCAGCCAGTTGATCGGCACTGTACTGGGCGTCACTGTAGCGCTGGCCGGCGGGTTTGCGGTGTATGGCGTGATCAAGGCGTTGCATGGATTGCGCCTGAGTCAGGAAGAGGAGTATTACGGGGCGGACCTGTCGATCCACAAGATCGGCGCCGTGAGCCAGGACTGACTCAGGTCTCTTCATCGTTGGCGGCATCGGGGCAGGGGCTCAATGGCTCGACGGTTTTTCGGGGCAGGCCTAGAATGATCACTTCAATTTTTGGTTGAGCGCTCATGTTTCCCGAATGTCAGCTGTTCGGCACCCTTGGATGCCATCTCTGTGAAGTAGCCGAAGCCATGTTGATGGAGTTCGTCGAGCGCGGTCTGCTGGTGGAACTGGTGGATATCACCAACGATGAAACGTGGTTCGCCGCTTACAGCCTGCGTATTCCAGTGCTGCGGCGAGTCGATACCGGCGCTGAACTGGGCTGGCCATTCGGTGCCGAGGAAGTGGTGGCATTCCTGCGTTAAGCGGTTTTTGCGCTGGCGGTATCTCCCGCCTGTCGAACTTTGCGATTGATCCCCTTGGCTTATACGGTGTTGATCGGATACTGTATGCGTATACAGCTATTCGCGGTATCTGCCTGCCGTTGCCGATTTTCGGGAACGAGCAGGCAAGCCCGGGCGTGAGAGGGATGAATCGTGGTCAATGTCGAACAATTGAAGAGCAGCGTGAACCGGATGTCCGCAGACGTCGTGCACGAGGCCGTCCGTGAGTTGCGTCTGGATGGTCTGGTGACCGAGGGAAAAACGCCCTTCAACAAAACGCATTTCAATACCTGTTTCGCTGAAATCGAAGCCTTGTTTCAACGCGCGGGTTATCACCGGCAACTCGATGTCGTGGGTTATCAGGGGTTGTTGTATGCCCTGTATGACCCCGCTCGCTGGGAGGCGGTCGATGTGTTGCGCTGGCTCAAGGAGTACACCGAGGCGGCGGCACGCACGCAGATCCCGGCTTGAGGAATCTTAGGGGCGTTCTCAATTAGTTTTCACGACGGGAAAACTAATTGAGAACGCCCCCTAGGTTCACTCCCCCTGCTGTTGGATAATGCCGCTCTGCACTGAGGGTTAGAGCTTTCGTATGTCCACTTCTTCTTTTTCCGCGGCACACAGTCAGGCCAGTACGCTCTACTTGCCACCTGGCCCGTGGCAGACCGTTGTCGATTGCCTCTGTGAGCATTTCAGCGCCATCGGTCGTGAACAATGGCTGGACAGAATCGCCCGTGGCCGGGTCCTCGATGGGCAGGGCATGCCGATCGCCCTCGATCTGGTCTACAAGGAAGGTTTGCGGATTCATTATTTTCGCGAAGTGCCGGATGAAAAGCCGATCCCGGTGATCGAGTCGATCCTGTACGCGGACGAGCATCTGGTGGTGGCCGACAAGCCGCACTTTCTGCCTGTGACACCGGCTGGCGAATACGTTGAACAGACACTGCTGAGGCGCTTGATCCGGCGCCTGGATAATCCGCATCTGGTGCCATTGCATCGCATTGACCGGCATACCGCAGGGCTGGTGCTGTTTTCCGCCAATCCGCAGAGTCGTTCGGCTTATCAGTCCTTGTTCCCAACCCGGCAGATCGAAAAACGCTACGAAGCCATCGCCGCGCCCTTACCTGACCTTGCTTTCCCGCTGGTTCATAAAAGCCGACTGGTCGATGGCGAACCGTTCTTCCGCATGCAGGAGGGGCCAGGGGCCAGCAACACCGAGACTGCGGTTGAAGTCAGGGAGAAACAGGGGGATCTCTGGCGTTATGGTCTTTACCCGGTGACGGGCAAGAAACACCAGCTGCGGGTGCATATGGCAGCGTTGGGAGCCGCTATCTGCAACGACCCGTTTTACCCCGAGGTGCTCAAGGACGCGCAGGATGACTATGCCAATCCTTTGAAACTGCTGGCTCAGGGGCTGAGATTTATCGATCCGGTCACTGGCCGGGAGCGAGAGTTCGAGAGTGAAATCACCCTGCAATGGTGATCAAAAAACGATCCTGAAGCGCTAATGCCAGTCAGTTAAGCGGTAATGCGATCTGTAGCAGCTGCCGAGCCCGCGAGGCTGCGTTCGGCTGCGAAGCAGTCGTAAAATCAGTCATTGCGGTTCGTCAGGCAGGCCGCGTCAGCTGGACTCACGACTGCTTCGCAGCCGAACGCAGCCTCGCGGGCTCGGCAGCTGCTACAAAGGGTGTCGCGGCTGAAATTGCTTAACTGACTGGCATTACCCTGAAGCGCTGTTCTTCAGACATGAAAAAGCCCGCATCAAGCGGGCTTTTGTATATCCGGCGGCGCCAGGATTACAGCTCTTTAACGGTACGAACCTGGTCTTTGTTGATGCGGGTCTGTTTGCCGTCGAGCTGTTCGAATTCGTAGAAACCGGAATCCTTGTCGTACTGTGGCGTGTCTACGGCCTGGATTTCGCGACCGTCATTCAAGGTGATCACTGTAGGCGACGAGCAACCGGCGAGGGTTGCGAGGCCGAGTGCGAGCATGAAAGTGGCGAGGGTCCGTTGAGTCATGTGTGTGTCTCCGAATAAGAAATCTTTGATTACTGAACCTGAGACGTGCACCGTCCGTGCAAGTTCCTGATGAAAGTCAGTCTGACACAGGGTTATGACCGCTTAACAGTTCCGGCGTGTTGAGGTTGGCCAGCCGAGGGTCGTTGTCGGGGCAGTGCAGCGCGGTCGCACCGAGGTTGCGCATCAACCGGCCAGGGCTGCGTTCACCTTCGTTCCAGGCATTCTCGAACGCCGCCCTGTGTTCCACGGGAATCACGCACAACAACGGCTCCCAGTGATTGTCATGCCGCACCATCAGCGGTTTGTCCGGATGCAGGTTGGCGGTCTCGCGCATGTTGCCGATCAGTGCCGCATCAATGCCCGGAACGTCACATGGCAGGACCAGCAGATGAGTATGGCGAGCCGCTTTCAGACCTGCGCGAATTCCGGCCAGAGGCCCGGGGAAGTCACCCTCATCATCGTGGACCAACTGGTCGGCGTAGGGCCCATACTTTTCAAGGTTACGATTGCAGGAGATGATCAGGTCATCGGTCAGCGGACGGGTCTTGCGATGCAAGTGTGCAATCAGCGGTTCACCGTGCCAGTCCAGCAACCCTTTATCCCGCCCACCCATACGTTGGCCACGTCCGCCCGCCAGGAGCAGAATGGAGCAGGGTGGCAATTGTGAATTCGTGGTCATGGCAGGTCTCCATGGGAGCGGCGAAAAAACGGAGCGCTGTGATATAACACCGGGCTGTTTCTCCTACAACTGGACGAGCCTATGAAAGCCAAGGCTGATGTACCTTTCGCACCGCTGAACATCGCAGTGCTGACTGTCAGCGATACCCGCACACTGGAAACCGACACCTCGGGTCAGGTTTTTGTCGACCGCTTGACCGCTGCCGGACATTACCTGGCGGCCCGGGTGTTGCTCAAAGATGACCTCTACAAAATTCGCGCGCAAGTTGCCAACTGGATTGCCGACGATGTCGTGCAGGTTGTGCTGATCACCGGCGGAACCGGTTTTACCGGGCGTGACAGCACGCCGGAAGCCGTCAGCTGCCTGCTGGACAAACAGGTTGACGGATTTGGTGAGCTGTTCCGTCAGATCTCGGTTGCCGATATCGGCACCTCGACCGTTCAGTCCCGGACTTTGGCCGGATTGGCCAACGGCACACTGGTCTGCTGTTTGCCGGGTTCGACCAATGCAGTGCGCACCGGTTGGGACGGCATACTTGCCGAGCAGCTGGATTCGCGGCATCGCCCGTGCAATTTCGTGCCTCACTTGAAACAGGCGGCGCCTTGTGAATCCCGCGGGTAAGCCTGGCAAGGCTGGCAGTCTGATGCCTGTCGAGCAGGCGTTGGCGCGCTTGCTGGAAATGGCCGAGGCCTCAAGGATTGTCGAGCGTGAACGCTTGCCATTGGCGCAGGTACAGGGGCGTGTACTGGCTGAAGATCTGGTATCGACGCTTGATCTGCCGCCCTGGCCCAACAGCGCCATGGACGGTTATGCCTTGCGCATGGCTGACTGGACAGGAGAGCCGTTGGTGGTCAGTCAGAAGGTGTTTGCCGGTCAGGCCCCCGATCCGTTGCAGCCAGGAACCTGTGCGCGCATTTTCACCGGCGCGCCTGTTCCCGCCGGTGCCGATTGCGTCGAGATGCAGGAAAACGCCGAGGTTCAGTCCGATGGGCGAGTACGTTTCACAGGATCCTTGACCCAGGGCCAGAACATCCGTCCGCAAGGCCAGGAAACGACCGTCGGCGAGTTGATTCTGCCGGCAGGTACGCGGCTGGGGCCGATCGAGCAAGGATTGGCTGCCTCCTTGGGATGCGCTGAGCTGGAAGTGGTTCGCAAGGTACGTGTGGCGGTGCTGTCTACCGGCGACGAATTGATTGAGCCCGGACAGACGCTGGGGCCGGGACAGATCTACAACAGCAACCGGGTGTTGTTGTGCAGCTGGTTGCAACGTTTGGGGTGTGAGGTCGTCGACGCGGGGATTCTTCCGGACAATCTGGAAACCACTCGCTCCCGATTGGGTGAATTGAGGGATGTCGACCTGATCCTCTCGACCGGTGGCGTATCGGTAGGAGAAGCCGATTTCCTGGGCATCGCCTTGCGCGAAGAAGGCGAATTGACGCTGTGGAAACTCGCCATCAAGCCCGGTAAACCGCTGACGTTCGGGCATTTTCGCGGTGTGCCGGTGATCGGCTTGCCGGGCAATCCGGCATCGACCCTCGTGACCTTTGCTTTGTTGACCAGGCCCTATCTCTTGCGTCGTCAGGGTGTGGAAGACGTTGAGCCGCTGAAGGTGCAGGTGCCGGCGGGGTTTGACTGGCTCCAGCCCGGCAATCGGCGTGAGTATTTGCGTGGACGGCTGGAAAACGGCAGGGCGACGATCTACAAAAACCAGAGTTCCGGTGTGCTGCGTAGCGCTGCCTGGGCTGATGGACTGGTAGAAGTCCTGGAAGGTCGCACGCTGGTGCAGGGCGACAGCATTTTCTTCATTCCATTTAGCGAAGTCCTGAGCTGATGGCTTCGGCGGCTTAGCCGCACAAGACCCGGTTGCTTGAACCGGGTCTTGTGTTGAAGGCAACTCAATGCGCCAGAAGCAATGAAATAACCTGCTCGAAACGGCTATTGGCGATCCAGCCAAGGAGGCCGAGAATCACCGCTGTTCCGCCGGCGGAATAGGCAAGCCTGTGCTTGATGGATTTGACGTCATCCCGGGCTTCTTCCATGTCCCTGCGAATGCTCTTGAGGTGTGTTTCCAGCTCGGTGACGCGAGGTTCCATATCAACTTCTCCCGTGGCTTTTATGCTGTTGCGGCATTCAGCCCGATGGCCTGTGATTTTATTATCTGTGAGCGGCAAGACCGAAATGGCCGGTGATGCGAGGTTTTGGGGTTGCATGGCACGTCCTTGTGATGTCCTGCTGTAACCCCAAGGTCTATCAATTCAGATTCCTGGTCAATTGAGCCGATTCCTCACGTTTTGTAAGAAAAATCCTGCCGTGTCGTTTTGCCTGGAAATAATTCATTTTCTTGCGACTTTTAACGGGGGGGAGGTCAACGAGACTGGCAGGAGGTGGACGGGACGTAGAAATACCTGCTGACCGAAGGCTTCGGCATTGACAGCATGTTGGTCCGTGCGCGCCTGCCCTGGGTCGAGATCAAGGTCTCGGAAGGGCTTTATCTCAATCTGGATGGTGGGCCGCTGGAAGGGGATAACCAGCGTTTCTCGGTTCGCTCAGCGGCGCTGCTCGTGGATTTGCCTGAGGATTCGCCGCTATTGAATGCCAGTGAGGCGACTAGTCATCAAGGCTGATGATTTGTTCGCGCACTGCAAACAGCACCAGGCCGGCCACATCGTAGATCTGCAGACGCTTCATGATCTGCGAACGGTGGGTTTCGATGGTCTTGATGCTCAGTCCCAGGCCGTTGGCGATCTCTCGGGTGGATTTTCCGCGAACGATCAACCGCAGGATTTCCAGCTGACGTGCCGTCAGGTTGTGCGAGTCGGCCGGCTCGGGTTGATGCTTCTGGTTTCGGCTCAACGCCTGATTGATCACCGTGTGGGCAATGGCCGGGCTCAGATAGCGCTCGTTGTTGCGCAAGGCCTCCAGCGCGTGCTCGAGTTCGGTCGCCGTGGTGTCCTTGAGCAGGTAGCCGTGGGCTCCGGACTCCAGAGCCTGCATGATCAGGTCTGGGTCGGTGTGCATCGAGAGGATCAGGACCTTGCTCTGCGGACGCACTCGCTTGAGCTGCTGCAAGGCTTCGAGGCCGCCGGTCTGGCGCATCGAAATATCCAGCAGGACAATATCCGGGGACAGATGCCCGACCATTTCGAGCAACTGCGAGCCGTCATTGGCCTCACCGATGACGGCATAGCCAGGCAGATCCATTACCAGGGCGCGCACGCCAGCCCTGATCAGCGAGTGGTCATCCACCAGTAGTAAATTACAAGTCAATGCATAACCTTATTCGGGCTGGCCCGTTCGAGCGCACGGGGCGCCCAGGGAAAAAGAGCTTCGATTCGAGTGCCTTTGCCCGGCTCGCTGGTAACGGTCAGTGTGCCGCCCAGTTGATCGATCCGTTCCGACATCCCGGCCATACCGCGTTGCCCTTCGCGACCAGGGTCTGGTGCGGGAGCGAAGCCCTGACCATCATCGCTGATCTGCAACTTCAGGCCTTGGGGCAGGCGCTGCAGGCATACCAGCAGGTTTTTGGCCTGGGCATGTCGCAGGATGTTGGTGACCGCTTCCTGGGTGATACGGAAAGCGGCCACGGCCATTTCCTCCGGTATGCCGGTCAGGCGCTGCTGGCATTCCAGGCTCCAGTGCACCGGGGTGTTGGTCAGGGTCTTGAGCAGGTGCGCGCGCAGACTGGCTTCCAGCCCAAGGCTGGTCAACTGCCGCGGATTGAGAATGGCGGATACGTCACGAACTTTGGTCAGGGTTTCCTCCAGTGTGTCGCAGAGAACCGAGCATTGACTCTGGAGTTCTTCAGGCATCCGGCGTTTGAGCCAGTCACTTTGCAGTTTTGCAGCGGTGAGCAATTGACCGATATCGTCATGCAGTTCCCGGCTCAGCCGGTGACGCTCGTTTTCCTGAACCTGCAACAGCCGGTCGGCCAGTTCCTGAGGCTGGAATTTGATGGATTTGCGCGAGAGGCGGTACTGCACCGTAACACTGGTCAGCGCAGCTACGTTGAGCACCAGCAACGCCAGGGGCAACGGAATGGACAAGCCATAGACCAGCAAACTGCCGAGTGTCGAGCAGGCGCATAGCAATAGCGTGAATGTGCGTGCATTTTCTCGGGAGGGTGGCCACATGGCGATTGACTTGAGACTGGCGTGCATAGCGGATGGAGCCAATGGATGTACGCTGCGGGCTGACCGGTCAAGCTGGCTGACAGGCCCCTGTTTTTTAATGTGGAGCGTCGACTTCAACGGGATCTAATCTTTTTTGTTGGAGAAATCAGCCACAGGCTGTCCGACTGCAATCACACTGCCATTAATTGGCGCCAACTAACAGGCGGCATAGTAGCACTTAAGATACCGTTGGTCGCGTTCGCATGTATGTCTGAAAGGTCAGGAACAGGGCGAAGGTTCCATACGGAACAAGTTGGTTGTTGCGGTCGCAAGTTGACGATTGTCCCTGGGTTAATACCTTGGTGAAGACAGGCACGTAACTGTCGATGGGAATTAGTGTTTGTTACAAGATGTCGTTTATGGCTATGAAGTATTCATTTGCGACATGTGCGCGCTCAAGTTGCAGCACAGTATTGATAACCAAAACACACCTTACGGCATGGTTTGGCAAGTTCAGGCCTGTCGTTCCGAATAGGATACGAGGGTGAACGGCCTGGAATTGACCGGTGGTTTAAATCGGCTTTGCCCTACCTGAAAGGCAAAGGCTTCGATCAGGGTGACCTGCTCGCTGTCGTCGAGGCTGAGTTGCCCGGTGGTCTGGTCGATGAGTTCGAGTTGCCAGGCAATCAGGGTCAGGCAGTCTTTCAGGGCACCCAGCGCCTCGTCGTGCAGGCTCATCGTGTTCTGTGCGTGGTTTAGCAGGCCATGAATATGTAGAGAAAACTCAGACACGGCCGCCAACGCCAGGGCATCGGCCTTGTTGGCCAGCTTGAGCAGTATGCTGAGCATGCAGTCGATGGCGTCCTTGTCATTGCTGATCAACTGCAGATGACTCAGGCATTCCTCGGTTTTAGCCAGGAGTGTTTCAGCTTCGACGAGAAACTCCGGGAGCCGCTGGGCCCACTCTTTACGGTCGTTCGGCATACTTATCTCCACAACGTCATGTCAAATGAGGGGATATCGTGTGTGTCGACGAGGGCGGTCGGAACCCCGGCATTACCGAGTCGTCGGGTAAACGAACTGCGGCTGGCCCGGAAGCAGGCTGGGGAACACGAGAGGGTGGTTGGCCACTGACTTGCGATCGCACACAAAAGCCTGACTCCGTTCATGCAATGAGAATGGCGTCACATTAATGGCTATTGGATATGGCGAATATCAGGTTGCGCCTGATTGTTGATAGGGGAATCCCTTACGCAGCGGAACCTTTCGCGCGAACAGGGGTCGCGCTGACGCAGAAGTGCAGCAGATGTAACCACTGCGTCAGTAAAGCATGATGTTAATGTGACATCAATGGCCGGGCGTGGCATTTTAGAGAGGGTCAAGCTTCGGCAAAAACAGCCGATAACCTTCTTTAAGTGAAATCATCCGAACAAGACCAGGAGTCATTGATGGCCGGCATTCTCGACACGGTAGACCAACGCACGCAACTGGTGGGTGAGAATCGCCTGGAAATTCTCATGTTCCGGCTCGCCGGACGGCAACTGTTCGCGATCAACGTCTTTAAAGTACAGGAAGTCCTGCAGCTGCCAAAGTTGACGCTGATGCCGCAGCGCCATCCTTTTGTGTGCGGCGTGGTCAACCTGCGTGGCCAGACCCTGCCGGTGATCGACCTGTCCCAGGCCATTGGCATGCGCCCGTTGGTGCCAGGGCCTGGCAGCACGATCATCGTCACCGAATACAACCGTTCGGTGCAGGCCTTCCTGGTCGGTGGCGTGGACCGGATCGTCAACATGAACTGGGAAGCCATCCTGCCACCCCCGAGCAGTGCCGGCCGCCAGCACTACCTGACGGCCATCAGCAAGGTCGATGATCAACTGGTGGAAATCATCGACGTCGAAAAGGTCCTGGCCGAAATCGTCCCGTACAGCGCCAAGGTCTCCCGCGACAAGCTCGAAGATCCGGTGCTGGAACGCGCCCGGGGCCGTGAAGTGCTGCTGGTGGACGACTCGAACGTGGCCCTGGCGCAGTTGCGCGATACCCTGGGGCAGTTGGGCGTGAAGATGCACATCGCCAGCGACGGATTGAAGGCCTTGAACATGCTCAAGGCCTGGGCCGACACCGGCGTGGACATGACTGAAAAACTGCTGATGGTTTTCACCGATGCGGAAATGCCGGAAATGGATGGCTATCGCCTGACCACCGAAATCCGCAACGATCCGCGTCTGCGCGGTTTGTACGTGGTGCTGCACACCTCGCTGTCCGGCAGCTTCAACGACTCGATGGTGAAAAAGGTCGGTTGCGACAACTTCCTCTCCAAATTCCAGCCGGACAAACTCGTCGATGTGGTGCGCCAGCGCCTGATGCTTGACGCGGTACCTGTCTGAGCCCCTGTAGGAGCGAGCTCGCTCGCGATGGTCTTGAACGATAACGCGTAAAACCAGATGCCCGGTGGCGTCCTTGGGTTTTTCGCGAGCAAGCTCGCTCCTACAGTTTTTGCTCTTTGATTCGGCCTTCAAGCTCGTATAGGGTGGCGTTTTTGCCTACCAGGGAGCTGGCCATGTTGCGTCTGAGCGCGCTGTATCGTTATCCGTTGAAATCCGCCAAGGGCGAGACGCTGCAACAGATCGGTCTCGATAAACTCGGGCTGGACGGCGATCGCCGCTGGATGTTGGTGGATGAAGCCAGCGGTCGTTTCCTGACCCAGCGTGCAGTGGCGCAGATGAGCCAGTTGTCGGCGTTGTGGAATGCCGAGGGTGGCTTGACCCTCAGCGCGCCGGGCCATTCGTCGATCGACATAGCCTTGCCCGGTAGCGATGCACAACTGCGTGGCGTGACGATCTGGCGCGATACCTTGCGAGTCCCCGATGCAGGCGATGAAGCAGGGGCCTGGGTCAGCGAGTTTATTGGTAAACCGACCCGTCTGGTGCAAGTGCCGCTGGATCGGGCGCGGATGACCGAGGCTGGTTACGGCAAGGATGACGATCAGGTGGCGTTCGCCGATGGCTATCCGCTGTTGCTGATTGGCCAGGCCTCCCTCGAGGACTTGTCGCAACGGGTCGGGCGTCCGTTGGAGATGCTGCGTTTCCGGCCAAACCTGGTGATCGAAGGCGGTGAAGCGTTCGCCGAGGACGGCTGGAAGCGCATCCGTATCGGCGAGGTCGAATTCCGCGTGGTCAAGTCCTGTTCACGCTGCATCCTGACCACCATCGATCCGCAAACCGGGGAGCGCAGCGAGGACCGCGAACCCTTGGTAACCTTGCAGAAGTACCGTTCGCAGGCGGACGGCGCAATGTTCGGGCAGAACCTGGTCAACGATGGCAACGGTCGACTCGAAGTCGGCATGCCGGTGGAGATCCTCGAGTAATCTTCCGCAGAATAAAAAATGCCCGTGTCGAAAAACACGGGCATTTTTTATGGCGCTGGCTTTATTTTGCTGAAGCCCCGCAGGTTTAGCCGCGGTATTCGCACAGGTAAGCGGTGTCGACCGCCACTTTCAGCTGGAACTTGCTGTTGGCCGGCACGTTGAACTGGCTGCCGGCGGCGAAGGTTTCCCAGTCGCTGCTGTCTGGCAGTTTGACGGTCAATGCGCCGCTGACCACGTGCATGATTTCACGCTGGCTGGTGCCGAATTCGTACTCGCCCGGAGCCATGACGCCGATGGTCGCTGGACCTTCTGTGGTGCCAAAGGCGATCGACTTGACGGTGCCGTCGAAGTACTCGTTGACTTTAAACATGGGCGATTCCTCGAAAAGGGCTAAAAAGGGCCGGCCAGTATGCACAAGGCCCTGGGAATCGTCACCTGTCTAAAGCGGGAGAACCAGCGGCAGCAGGCGTGCGGTATTGCGTGCATCTTCCAGCGCCCGGTGTTGCTGGCCGGTGAACTGCAGGCCAGCCAGTTGCAGAGCGCCGTTGAGCCCCAGCGGGCGTTCCAGGCGTCGGGCCTTGGCAAAGCGCTGCTTGAGGTTCATGTGCGGAACGTTGGCCAGCGCACTGGCGAGCCCCAGCCGCTGCCATTCCTGAAGCAGTTGTTTGCGATCGTAATCGCCCCAGCTGGCCCAGCCTTCAAGTCGCGTGTGGTGTTGGCCGAGCCAGCGTTCAAACGCCGGCCAGACTTCGCCCAGCGGTTGCGCGGCATCGATGTTGGCTTGGGTGATGTGCGTGAGTTCGCGGCAAAACGGCGTCAGCAACGGCCGCCGCAAGGGGCGGACGAAGCGCTGGAAGTAGTCCAGTTCGCGTCCTTTGCGGTCCACCAGGGTGGCGCCGATTTCAATGATTTCCATATCCGTTACGGGCCAACCACCCTCATCGGTGGTCGCCTCCAGATCAATGACCAGCCAGTGAGGCATTGCAGGGTTCCTGGTATCCGCGTCCTGATAGGCTTTGAGCGTAGCCAAACCCGGCGGTTCCGCCTAGCGGCTTATTCGATCTCCAACAGAATCTGTCGGTTTTTCACCTGATCCCCGACCTTTACTTGCAAGCGCTTGAGAACACCGTCGATGCCCGATTTCAACGGGTGCTCCATTTTCATCGCCTCCAGTACCACCAGCAATTGGCCTTTGGTCACCGGGCTGCCTTCATTGACCAGGACGTCGATAATCGCCCCGTCCATCGGTGCCTTGAGGGTGCCGGAGCTGACATTGGCCTGGCTGCAGGCCTGCGCCTGAGTGCGATCCACGAACTGCAGACTGCCCGGACGGGTAAACAGCCAGAGATGCCCGGTCTCCAGGCGGTAAGCGTGGCGTTGGCGAACACCTTCGATTTCGAGGGTGGCCCAGCGTCCGTCGCTGTGGAGGATCTTCAGTTCGAGGCTGCGCTCGGCGACCTGAATGCGCAACGGCTCGCCCGGGATCGCCTGCAACGCTACCGGCCAGTCCTGGTCGTCAAGGCCAATGCGATAGTGCAGCGGCACACTGGCGTTGTTGCGCCAACCAGACAGCGGTGCCGGATGAGCCTGCGCCGACACCTGATAGAACAGGGCGGCTGCGATGGCCAAGTGTTGCGCGTTTGGGACGTGAGGATGCAGGCAGGCATGCTCGGAAAAATGCTGCGGGATGAGTCCGGTACTGAAATCACCGCAGGCGAACTGCGGGTGTTCCAGCAAGCTGGCCAGCAGGCGTTGATTGCTTTGCAGGCCCAGCAGCACGCTGTCTTGCACCGCCCGCAGCAATTTGCGCCGGGCTTCTTCGCGGGTGGCACCGTGGGCGATGAGCTTGCCGAGCATCGGGTCGTAGAAGGGACTGATGATCTGGCCTTCGATCAGGCCGTGGTCGATCCGCACGCCGTCCTGTAATGCCGGTTCCCAGGCCACGACGCGCCCGGTTTGCGGCAGGAAACCCCGGGCAGGATCTTCGGCATACAGGCGCATTTCCATGGCATGACCCTTGAGTTGCACCTGCTCCTGGCGCAGCGGCAATGGTTGCCCCTCGGCAATGTTGAGTTGCCAGGCCACCAGGTCCAGCCCGGTGACCAGTTCGGTCACCGGGTGTTCCACTTGCAGCCGGGTGTTCATCTCCAGGAAGTAAAACTGCCCGCGCGCATCCAGCAAAAACTCTACGGTGCCCGCGCCAACGTACTGCACCGCTCGGCCGGCCTTGAGCGCCGCTTCGCCCATGGCCTGCCGCAACGCAGGGGTCATTACCGGGCAGGGCGCTTCTTCGATGACTTTCTGATGCCGGCGCTGCACTGAACAATCGCGCTCACCGAGGTAAATCAGGTTGCCATGCCGGTCACCGAACAACTGAACCTCGACGTGACGTGGTTCGACCAGTGCCTGTTCAAGGATCAGTTCGCCGCTGCCAAAACCGTTCAGGGCTTCGGAGCGCGCGGTGCGAATCTGCTCCAGCAAATCTCCGGCGTCGTGCACCAGGCGCATGCCGCGTCCACCGCCGCCAGCGCTGGCCTTGATCATCAACGGATAGCCGATGAGCTCGGCTTCGCGGCTCAGGGTGGCGTCGTCCTGTTCGGCACCTTGATAACCGTTGATGCAGGGCACGCCTGCTTCGATCATGGCGATTTTCGACAGGCGCTTGCTGCCCATCAGTTCGATGGCCTCAGGGCTGGGGCCGATGAAGGCGATGCCGGCGTCCCGGCAAGCGAGGGCAAACCCGGCGTTTTCCGAGAGGAAACCGTAGCCCGGATGGATCGCATCCGCACCCGTGCGCCGGGCCGCGTCGAGGATGGCCGGGATGTTCAGGTAAGACTGTTGCACCGGGGCCGGGCCGATGTTGACCGCCTCGTCGGCCATCTGTACGTGCAGGGCGTCGGCGTCGGCGTCGCTGAATACGGCGACCGTGCGATAGCCCAGCGCCTGGGCCGTGCGCTGGATGCGGCAGGCGATTTCACCGCGGTTGGCGATGAGGATTTTTTTCAGTCCGGGCATGGGCTATTCCCTTGGGTTTTGCGGTGAATGTGATGGCCTCATCGCGAGCAGGCTCGCTCCCACAGGGGAATGCATTTCAAATGTGGGAGCGGGCTTGCTCCGGGCGGCGTTCCGACGAAGCTTTTAAATGGCCCACCCCGGTTTGCGTTTTTGCACGAAGGCCATCGTTCCCTCGACACCTTCTGCCCCGGTCACCGCTTCGCTGAACCATTCGGCAGCCTGATCCAGCATGGCGTCCGACGGCTGTCCGGCACTCGCCAGCAACAGTTTCTTGGTCATCGCATTCGCCTCTGGTGCACAACACAACACATGGGCCAGGACCTCATCGAGACGTTCGGCCAAGGCTTGCGGATCATGTTCGACAAAATGCACCAGCCCCATGCGCCGTGCCTGGTGACCATCAAAACGGGCTGCGGTCAGGGTCAGGCGCCGGGCCTCGGTCAGACCGATGCGCTGGACCACGAATGGCGCGATCTGCGCCGGCAGCAGGCCGAGGCTGGTTTCCGGCAGGCCGAATTGCGCCTGGTGATCGGCCAGGGCTATATCGCTGACACAAGCCAGGCCGAAACCACCGCCGAGTACCGCGCCTTGCAGCACCGTGATCACCACTTGCGGGGCGTGTTGCACCTCTTGCAGCAGCGCACCGAACAGCCGGTTCAAGTCGCGGTGCGCACTGGCACCTTGAGCGCGGGCGTTGGTCATGTCCTTGAGGTCGCCGCCGGCACAGAAGTGGCCGCCGGCACCGCCGATCACCAGAGCGCGAACCCCTCGGTCATCGCGCACGGCTGTCAGCACCGAGCGCAACTCGGTGACCATCTGCAAGCTCATCGCATTGCGGCATTCCGGGCGGTTGAGGGTGATGTGCAACACGCCGTTGTGCAGTTCCAGCAACAAGGTTTGGCAAACCGGCAGGCTGCTCATTTCTTTTTCCCCGGCAGAATGCCCATCAGTTTGCAGATGATCCCCAGCATGATTTCGTCGGCGCCGCCGCCGATCGATACCAGCCGTACGTCGCGGTAAGCCCGGGCCACCGGGTTGTCCCACATGAAGCCCATGCCGCCCCAATATTGCAGGCAACTGTCGCTGACTTCGCGGCCCAGCCGGCCGGCCTTGAGCTTGGCCATCGACGCCAGGCGCGTGACGTCCTGGCCTTTGACGTATTGCTCGGTGGCCTGATAGACCAGCGCCCGCAGGCATTCGATTTCGGTTTGCAGTTCAGCCAGGCGGAAGTGGATCACCTGGTTGTCGATCAGCGCGTTACCGAAGGTTTTGCGCTCCTTGCAGTACTCGATTGTGCTGTCGACGCAGTACTCCAGGCCCTTGATCATGTTGGCCGCGCCGAACAGGCGTTCCTCCTGGAATTGCAGCATCTGCATCATGAACCCCGCGCCTTCATGACCGATGCGGTTGCGCTGCGGTACGCGCACATTGTCGAAAAACACCTGGGCGGTTTCCGAGCTGCGCATGCCGAGCTTGTCCAGGTGCGAACTCAAGCTGATGCCCGGTGTGTTCATCGGCACTATGATCAGCGATTTGTTGATGTGCGGTTTGTCGTCCGACGTGTTGGCCAGCAGGCAGATGAAGTCGGCGCTCGGCGAGTTGGTGATCCACATCTTGCTGCCGTTGATCACGTAATCGTCGCCGTCCTTGCGCGCGGTGGTTTTCAATCCGGCGACGTCGGAGCCGGCACCGACTTCGGAAACGCCGATGCAACCGACCTGCTCGCCGCTGATGGCCGGGCGCAGGAATTCGTCGCGCAATTCATCGGAACCGAAACGTGCCAGCGCTGGCGTGCACATGTCGGTCTGCACGCCGATGGACATCGGGATGCCGCCGCAATGAATGGTGCCGAACTCCTCGGCGGCAACGATCGAGTAGCTGTAGTCGAGTCCCATGCCACCGAATTTTTCCGGTTTGGAAATCCCCAGCAGGCCAAGGTCGCCGGCCTTGCGGAAGATGTCGTGGATAGGGAAGCGCCCGGCCTTTTCCCACTCTTCGACGTGCGGGTTGATCTCGTGCTCGACGAATTGGCGCACGGTGCGGCGCAGTGCTTCGTGTTCTTGGGTGAAGATCATTTTTATTGTTCTCCTTGAGCCGGCCTAGAGCCGCGCTACGCCAAAACTGTTGGCTTGCAATGGCCGCACCTCGGCCTCGTGACAGATATCCAGCAAGTAACCGAGCAGCGTCCTTGTATCCCGCGGGTCGATCAAACCGTCGTCCCACAAATTGGCACTGCCGTAGAGCGCGGTGGACTGGCTGTCGAGTTTCTGCGCGGTGACCTGTTCCAGCATGTCGAGCATTTTCGGATCGGGCACCAGGCCGTCCTTGGCCTGTTTGGCCTCGGTGACGATGCGCAGCACTTTGCCCGCTTGCGCGCCGCCCATCACGGCGGTACGGCTGTTGGGCCAGGCGAAGATGAAACGCGGATCGAGGCCGCGCCCGCACATGGCATAGTTGCCCGCGCCATAGGAGCCACCGACGACGATGGTCAGCTTCGGCACCCGGGCGTTGGCCACCGCTTGAATCATCTTCGCGCCGTGTTTGATCACACCTTGTTGCTCCGATTCGGTGCCGACCATGAACCCGGTGGTGTTGTGGAAAAACAGCAGCGGCGTGCGGCTCTGGTCGCAAAGCTGAATGAACTGCGCGGCCTTGCTCGCGCCTTTTGGCGTGATGGGGCCGTTGTTGCCGATGAAGCCGCAGGCGCGGCCCTGGATTTTCAGGTGGCCGCAGACGGTCTGCTGATCGAACTCGCCCTTGAATTCAAGAAAGTTCGAAGCGTCGGCGAGACGGGCGATGATTTCGCGTACGTCGTAAGGTTTTTTCGGGTCATCCGGGATCAGGCCCAGCAGTTCGTCGATGGGGTAGAGCGGCTCTTTCCAATGCCGTTCGGGCAGGCAGGGCAACTGCTCGTTCCACGGCAACAGGCTGACAATCTCGCGTACCTGACGCACACCGTCGGCGTCGTTTTCAGCCAGGTATTCGGCGGTGCCGGCGGTTTGTGCGTGCATCTCGGCGCCGCCCAGTTCTTCATCGGTCGCGACCTCGCCGGTGGCGGCCTTGAGGAGTGGCGGGCCGGCGAGAAACAGCTTGGCCTTGCCGCGCACCACCACCACGTAATCCGACAATCCCGGCTGATAGGCACCGCCCGCCGTGGCCGAGCCGTGCACCACAGTGACCTGCGGCAACCCCATGGCCGACATCCGCGCCTGATTGGCAAAGCTGCGCGCGCCTTCGACGAAAATCTCCGCCGCGTAATTGAGGTTGGCACCGCCGCTTTCGGCGAGGGTGATCACCGGCAGTTTGTTTTCCATGGCGATCTGTTGCAGGCGCAGGGATTTTTTCAAACCGGCGGGGGAAATGGTCCCGCCCTTGATTGCGCTGTTGTTGGCGACTACCAGCACACGCACACCAGACACGTAACCAATGCCGGCGATCAAACCGCCACCGGCAGAGCTGCCGTCCTTGTCGTCGTACAGCTTATAGCCGGCCAGGCTGGCCAGTTCGAGAAACGGCGCGCCGGGGTCCAGCAGCAGATTGAGGCGCTCGCGGGGCAGCAGTTGGCCGCGTTTTTCGAACCTGGGTTTGGCTTCGGCCGCCTTGTTCAGCAAGTTCTGTTCGAGCGCGCGGACTTGCTCGATGGCGTTCAGCATCGCCGCACGGTTCTGGGCGAACGGCTCGCTGTGGGGGTCGAGTTGCGACTGAATCACCGGCATGGCTTATTCCTTGTTCTTCAGCACGTCTGGCAAGTAGGCGCGGTGAAAACCGTTGTACGACTCGCTGTTGGTCGCCTTGTGAATCGGCCAGGCGCGCCCGCCGAGGCTGGCGGCGCCGTCGATGCGCAAGGTGCTGCCGCTGACGAACGCCGCTGCCGGGCTGAGCAGGAAAACAATCGCCGCGCTGACTTCCGATTCGGTGCCGATGCGCTTGAGCGGCACGTGTTCGCGCAAAGTCGGAATCGCAGCCTTGAATGCGCCTTCGTAGGTGTCCATACCGCTGGAGGCAATCCAGCCCGGCGCCACGGCGTTGACCCGCACCCCGGCATAACCCCATTCGTATGCGGCGGTCTTGGTCAGGTTGTCCATGCCCGAACGTGCCGCGCCGGAGTGGCCCATACCGGGCATGCCGCCCCACATGTCAGCGAGCATGTTGACGATTGCGCCGCCGTGCTTGCTCATGGACTGGTTGAACACTTCCCGGGCCATCAGGAAACCGCCCACCAGATTGGTGCGCATCACGGTTTCGAAACCCTTCTGATTGATCGAGGCCAAGGGTGACGGGTACTGCCCGCCAGCGTTGTTGACCAGACCATGAATGGGGCCATGTTTGCGGATCAATTCGCTGACCAGGTGCTGCACCGGTTCTTCCTCGCGGATGTCGCAAACCGCCCAATCGGCCTTGCCACCGTCTTCGGCGATCTCCGCCGCAACGGTTTTCAGCTTGTCGGCCTTGCGCCCGACCAGCAGCACATGGGCGCCGAGGGCCGCCAGTTCGTGGGCGGTGCAGCGGCCGATGCCACTGCCACCACCGGTGACAATGATGTTTTGGCCGGCAAACAAATCGGCTTTGAAAATCGAATCGTAGGCCATGGCAGCAATCCTCTAGTTGAACTGGTCGGCGATGCGCTGGGGCACCGGAATCTGGATTTCCAGCAGTTGCTGGGCGAAGGCCTTGCCTTGCGGATCGATTCGCAGGCTGGCGACACCGCCGCCGCCGAGGGCGTTTTCCAGCAGGAAATTCAGGCTGTGACTGGCGGGCAAGTACCAGCGTTCGACTCGCCCGTGGATTGGATCGAGGACATGGCCCATCCAGTCGACGATCACTTCCGGGGTCAAGGCCTCGGCGATCCATGGCAGGAATTCGGGCGCGCGGGCCATGACGCCGATGTTGCTGTGGTTGCCCTTGTCGCCAGAGCGGGCGACCGCCAGTGTGACCAGGGCCACGCTGGCGTCGGCCGGGCCAGTCGGTTTCGGTGGCGCGAGCGGGGCTGGCAGGTCCAGCGGGTCGAGCACATCGAGGGCGGGCAGGGCACACCGGTGGCGCTGGCCCATGAAATCAATCTCCAGCGTGCAGGCGGTTTTGTCGATGAGGAACGAGAACAGCCGGATCAGCGGATACACCGTTGGCCGCCCACCGACAATCCCGGTCAACCCCGGCGCCATGCCGGTGGCGGCCTGGGCGATTTCCCGGGAGAACACGATCAAGGCCTGCTTGTCCGGATGGCGCACGGCGAGTTTGATCACCACTTCGCGGCTGTCCTGCCGCTGGCTGTGGGGGCCATAGGTGGCCTCGCTGCCCAGCAACTCGATACTCACGTCGCTGTACGGCGCCCAGCCGCGCTGGCTGAACATTTCCGAGGTCTTGTTGATGATCGCCGCGCTGACGCGCCGCGCCTTGTCGACGGCATCGATGCCGGCAATCAGACAACTGGCGGTGCAGCGAAAACCATCGGGGTAGGTGGCGCTGACCTTGTATTGAGCCGTCGGTGGCAAACCTTTGGCACCGTGCACCTGCACCGCGTTCTTGCCTTGTTGCAGCAGTTTGACCTGAGTGAAATCGCATACCACGTCGGGCAACAGATACGCGCGCGGGTCACCAATTTCGTACAACATCTGCTCGCCCACCGTCAGCGGCGTGACCAGCCCGCCGGTCCCTTCGGGTTTGCTGACGATGAATTGGCTGTCGGCGCTGACTTCGACGATGGGAAAACCGATGTGTTCGTAGTCGGGGACATCGCGCCAATCAGTGAAGTTGCCGCCCGTGCACTGGGCGCCGCATTCGATGATGTGCCCGGCCAATGCCGCCTGGGCGAGCTTGTCGTAGTCGTGCCACGACCAGCCGAACTCATGCACCAGCGCGGCGCTGACCACGGCACTGTCGACCACCCGCCCGGTGATCACGATGTCTGCCCCCAGACGCAAGGCTTCGACGATGCCGGGTGCACCGAGGTAGGCATTGGTCGAGACGCACATTGATGGCAAGGGCGCGCCGCTGAACATTTCATGAATGCCCAGGTTGCCCAGCTGTTTGAATTGCGGTTGCAGATCGTCACCCAGCAGCACGGCGATCTTCAGCGCCACTCCGGCCTTGTCGCAGGCCGCTTGCAGGACTGCGGCGCAGGCTTGGGGATTGACCCCGCCGGCATTGCTGATGACCCGGATGTTTTGCTCCGCGAGTTGCGGCAGCAAGGGCGCGAGGACTTCGATGAAGTCGCTTGCATAGCCGGCCTGGGGATCTTTCATCCGCGCACCGGCCATGATCGACAGGGTGATCTCGGCCAGGTAGTCAAAGACCAGATAGTCCAGATGTCCGTGTTCCACGAGTTGCGCGGCGGCGGTCGAGGTATCGCCCCAGAAGGCGCTGGCGCAACCGATGCGAATTGTTTTAGGCGCAGTCCATTCCATAGCCACCTCCAACCGAAGTGTGTCGACACTACCAAGCAAGCGCTTGGTTTGTAAATGACTTGATTATCTTCTGCCCAAGCGCTTGCTTGGTTGCATCCATGAGCATAAATTGCCCGCGCAACCCCGCTGTTTTCGGGGGGATCGGCGTTACTGATTGATCGACTGTAGGAGAGAACGGGTGGACGAGCAAAAAGCCCTGAGGGTCATGCGCGAATTGGTGGACGACGGCCAATTGACCGACCCGGATAGCGCCCGTGGCAAGCTGCTGCAAGTGGCGGCCCACCTGTTCCGCAATAAAGGCTATGAACGCACGACCGTGCGCGATCTGGCCGGTGCCGTGGGCATTCAGTCGGGGAGTATTTTCCATCACTTCAAAAGCAAGGACGAAATCCTGCGCGCCGTGATGGAAGAAACCATACGCTACAACACCGCGTTGATGCGTGCGGCCATCGCCGAGGCCGGGAATGTGCGCGAGCGGGTGCTGGCGTTGATCCGCTGTGAATTGCAGTCGATCATGGGTGGCAGCGGCGAGGCCATGGCCGTGCTGGTCTACGAATGGCGCTCGCTGTCCGAAGACGGCCAGGCCAAGGTTCTGGCGCTGCGGGACATCTACGAAGACATCTGGCTGCAAGTACTGGGCGAAGCCAAGACCGCCGGGTTTATCCGCGGTGATGTGTTCATCACCCGACGGTTCCTGACCGGCGCATTGTCCTGGACCACGACCTGGTTTCGCGCCGGCGGCAGCATGAGCCTCGATCAGTTGGCCGATGAGGCGTTGATATTGGTGCTGGAAGAGCAGCAATAAAGTTGAATTGGCCAGCATTAAACTGGCTAATTGGATGAAACCGCCTAGCTTGAATGCATTGATGTCGTTTTATTGGGGAGTGGGGTTGTATTGATGGGTTCGCCAATTCGGACTGCCTCGCAGCTTTTGCTGGCGATGCTTGCGGCATCAACGATGATGCCGTCCCAGGCTGCGCAACTGGTGCGCATTGGAGCCGCGCACTTTCCGCCCTACACCGTGCGCCCGGAATCCGGGGCCGATACCGGGTTGCTGCCGCAACTGGTCGAGGCCCTGAACGCCTTGCAAACTGACTACCAGTTTGTCCTGGTGCCCACTTCCATTCCCCGGCGCTTCGGTGACTTCAAGCAGAGCCGGGTCGACATGGCCATCTTCGAAAATCCCGCCTGGGGTTGGGAAGACATCCCCCACACGGCCGTCGACATGGGGCTGGAGGACGCCGAGATTTTTGTCGCGCAACGCCTGCCCGATCGACAGCAAAGCTATTTTGCCGACCTGAATGGCAAGCGTCTGGCACTGTTCAGCGGCTATCACTACGAATTCGCCAACTTCAATGCCGAGCCCGAGTACCTTGCGAAAAACTACAACGCCACGCTGACCTATTCCCATGACAGCAATCTGCTGATGGTGTTACGCGGTCGCGCCGATATCGCCCTGGTCACGCGCTCTTACCTGAACGACTATTTTTTGCGCAATCCGAATGTCGCCAAGGAGTTGTTGGCGTCTGATCGCATCGATCAGGTCTATCACCATTACGCCATCCTGCGCCCGGCGGCCCCCATCAGCGGCGAGGCCTTCGGCAAGTTGTTGCAAGGCTTGCGGGACAACGGCCAGATGCTGAGGATTTTCGATCCGTACAAGATTGCGCTTGTGCCGATCCCGCACAACGAACCGGCTCCACAGGTCGCCAAGTGATGGTCTTTTCCTAAATTTCCCGCCGTGGCTCACGTCACCTCGTTGAACTGTCGACGATTATCGTGAGCCTGATCCATGCCCAATCTGTATGACCTGACTGCCCTGTATCTGCCGACAGGCAGTCGTCTTGCCGCTGATGAAACGCAAAGCCGCCTGAGTCTCAGCCTGGAGGGGCAACCGTTGTTAACCCTGCGGCTGATGCGTGGCCCCGAATTGCACGTGCAACTGGAGGAGCATTTCGGTCGCCCTGAAGGGCAGGGAAGATCGCGTCGCACCGTTCTACGAGGCCGGGGATTACGACTGCGGTATCCACATGCTGGTGGGCGAAGAAAATCACCGCGGTCCGCACAAGGTGGCGAGCTGGTTATCGGCGCTGGTGCATTACCTGTTTCTCGATGATCCGCGCACGCAGCGCGTGGTGGCCGAGCCTCGTGCCGATAACGCGAAGATGATCGGGTACATGCGGAACCAGTGCCTTCACTGCGAGAAAGAGTTCGACTTCCCGCACAAGCTTGCGGCCTTGATGGTGTTGGGGCGGGAGCGGTTTTTTGATCGCAGCAGACTGGCCTGAGGCTTTAGATCTTTGGCGATATTCAGTGCCCCATCGCGAGCAGGCTCGCTCCCACATTTGCCCTGTGTTCGCAGGATCCTGTGGGAGCGAGCTTGCTCGCGATGGCGGCGCTGAAATATTGGATCTTATTGGCGGGAAGCCGCATCGCCACGCTTGCCCGACACCTTGCGGCAGTGCACCGGCGCATCACGAATCATGAAGTTCACCAGGGTCGGCGAGACACCGAGTTCCCTGGCGATGTCTTTTGCGGTACGCCGTGCAGGCGATACATTTCGAAAGCGTAGCGGGTGCGGCTCGGCAGCTCGGTCAACGCATCGGCAATGTGCTCCAGCGTCGAGAAATTGATGTGTGAAGTTTCCGGTGACGCACCCTGGATCACCACCTTCAGCCCTTCCTCTTCAGGGCCGGAATACTTCTGCTCCAGCGCCTGCTTACGGTAGTGGTCGATCGCCAGGTTGCGCACGATCTGGAACAGGTAGCTCAGCTGAGCCTTGATCGAACTGGTGATGGGCGGGGCCGATTGCAGCCGGAAGAATGCGTCCTGTACAACATCTTCGGCACGTGAGCGGCAACCGGTAATTCGGGCAGCGATCTTCACCAGAATCAATCGATTGTCGACGAATGCCTGAAGTAGCGGTGTATCGCACCTGCTTGTGGATACTGGTTCCATCATGGACATCACCCTGTTGCCAATAGGTTAGCGGGACGGCGAATAAACCGGGGGGGCCGTCCTGCACATCGAGCGACAAACTACGCCTAATGGTAATTATTATCAAATGAGAAAAATAACTAATTAGTTACAACGGTGCGAAGTGAAAACTGCGACACGTTGACTCACTTCAGTGCGCTTGGTGTTCCAGCCGACACCTAATTATTTCACGACGTCATCCGTTCTCATTGGTGAATGAAACAGCGCAATCCTCATAACCCTGTAGGAGCGAGCTCGCGATGGTCGTCAACGATGGCGATGGGCGCCTGACACTCCGCGGCGCTCTCCTTTTTTTCGCGAGCAAGCTCGCTCCTGCAGCCGAAACCAGGCAGGAAACCTCATGACCGACGCGTTCGAACTCCCCAGCACGATGGTCCAGGCCCTTCAGCGCCGCGTGGCCCTGAAACCAGATCGGGTGGCCCTGCGTTTTCTCGCCGAGACCCCGGAACAAGTGGTGGTGCTCAGCTATCGCGAACCGGATCAGAGGGCGCGAACGATTGCCGGCGCATTGCAGGCTCAAGCGGATGTTGGCGACCGCGTCGTGTTGCTGTTCCCCATCGGCCCGGATTACGTCGCGGCGTTCTTCGGTTGTCTGTACGCCGGGGTGATCGCAGTGCCGGCCTACCCGCCGGAGTCGACGCGGCGTCATCACCAGGAACGCCTGTTGTCGATCATCAGCGATGCCGAACCGCGCTTGCTGTCGACCAGCGCCAGACTGCGCGATGGGTTGCAGCAAATTTGGTGCGCTACAAACCTTTCGACGCTAATCGGGCTATCTGTGCAACCGTTGGATGAAGTTCTGTCTCTCCCTGCAAATGGATCATTCCCATTTCCAGTGCTTTGAACAGCGCCAGCCAGCGCGAGCTGACGCCGAATTTTCGACGAATATTGCCGAAGTGATAATTCACTCCCGCCTCGGAGCAATTGAGGATCCGTCCGATCTCCCAGGACGATTTGCCAATGGCACACCACTTCAGGATTTCCTGCTCTTTGGCAGAGAGGTTCTGGGGGATATGAGGTGTTTTCGCATAGCTGCGGGGCTTGGCGGGTAGCGTTTTGGGTTGGAACTGGGTTGGGCTCGCAGTGTGCATGGCTGGTCTCCCGGGGTAGGGGCGCCTTGGAGGGCGGTGAGTAACTCCAGGACTCTTTTATAGCGCGATTCAGCGTCGCTGGAACCTGTAAGAAATAACAGGTCGGTGGGCTTTTTTCGCAGGCTGGTTGCGAGTGTAGGTTCAGGGGGGGGCTAACTGAGTTGATAGTGTTTTTTGTTTTGTTGTTCGGGAGTGTATGCGTGTTGCAGCGATTGGGTTTGTTGAGGTGAATGGTAAGGTAGGTGTTAAGTTTTTGAAAAGTGGAAGCTTTTCGCAAGTTGAAAGTGATTTTTATAGTGTACTAGCAGTTCTGCTAGTGTGTGGGTGGCTTTTTTTATGGGTTAATGCAGGTGCGGAGTGTTTTTATGAAAAAAGCACTGTAGTTATAAAATTTTTCTTTTGGAGATGGTAAATGAATCAGCCAGTTTTCAATAAGCTAAATTTCGATGAGTCAGCTCTTATCCCTAAAGTTGAAGAGGTGACAAGAAATACTATAAAATTGTCGTGGGAGCATCGCGCAGGTGTAGTGGAATATCTTCTTACTGCTGCAAGCGGAAATTCAGAAACGATTTATAAAGGGCTAAATACAACTGCTACTCACGGATCGCTTAAGTCAAATACCGGATATAGTTATTTTATTAGTGGAGTAAGTGCTGATGGGAAGAGGACTAAACCGGCCTTGATCAACGCACGTACGAAAGTTAGAGGTAAGCCGAGTGCACCACCATATCTCCGGGCAGTTGATAAAAAGTACGACTCAGTATTATTAGTATGGGGTGCGGGGGGGACAGATGGTGGCGAACCTCGTTATCTCGTAACACGAGACGGGGTTACGCTCGATAGACCTGTAGCTGAAGAGTTTAGAGATTCAAGTCCTTTGGAGGGGAGGGATCATGTTTACTGTGTACAGACAGTTGATGATGAGTTTTATGAATCTGAACCTATCTGTATAACCGTCAGCTTCGAGGACTCTAACGCACCCACAGTCCCTTCGAATCTGCGTACCAGCCATCTTGGCCTGATATTGAGTTGGGATGCGTCGCAGGACAGTTCCGGTGATATTACTTATAAAGTTGATCAGGGGCTCGGTAATATATTGGGGGAGACAAAGCAAACAGAATTTTCTATTACCGGGTTGCAACCGGGGCAGCGATATGAGTTTGGAGTGACGGCCTCCGATAAAGCCGGTAATCAGTCGAACAGGGCGACCATTCATTATCCGGAACTGGGTATTTCTCTTCAGAGGGAATAGTCGTCTCCCTGTGTCGCTGACCATGTGTGTATAAAAAAGTCCCGATGTCTGTGCATCGGGATTTTTTTTGTGCGCCGGTAAGCACGTCCGGTTGATTTTCACATCAAAGACCTCTTTCAGCCCCGGTACACCCTCGGGATCTACAGCCCTGCCTCCTCGCTGAACGCTTCCCGACATCCCTGAAGAGCTTCAAAACACTCACCGACAACACTTGCGCAACGGGCCAGCGGCAGTCGGGCCCCTTTCATTATTCGCGCGCGAAGGTGTTTAAGTCGCAGGGATTTATCCTACAGAATGTTCGGATAGTTCTGGCATACCGGTACTACAGAAAACGAGAAGATGCGCGCCGTTGAAACGCAACATCATATTTACTGATGTTGATCAATAACCCGGTGCCTGACTTTTGTCACTTGGCCGAAGCACGCACTATTAATCAGATGTTTAAAGGTGAATCCAATGTTCAAGAAAATTGCAATTTCTGCCCCGGTGCTCGCTTTGGCTTTTGTTTCCTCGGCTGCCATGGCTGTTCCACAAACTCACAACATTCAAGTTTTCGCTGATATTCCGAGCTCCGACTTCTATGTGCAGCCAGTCAACCACGATACTGTAGCCATGCCTCAGCAATTGCTCTGGAATGCTACAACTTCCAAGCTGGAAAGTATCAGCCGTGACTTCAAGGCGAAAAGCAACGTTGCCACTGGCACCGCCCCTGCCATCAAGGCAACTCTGCTGGACCCAGCAGTTATGACCTCTGGCTCAGACGAAATTCAGTTGGAAGTCAAGTTCAATAGCGT
Organism: Pseudomonas sp. Pseusp10; assembly: GCF_059492225.1. Lineage (NCBI taxonomy): Bacteria > Pseudomonadati > Pseudomonadota > Gammaproteobacteria > Pseudomonadales > Pseudomonadaceae > Pseudomonas > Pseudomonas sp. Pseusp10. The sequence goes on from NZ_CP168528.1 coordinate 2,402,746, forward strand.
TGCGTTGACTCTGGACAACGAAGTGGATGTTATTCCCGCTGGCGGTGCAACCACTGAACGCATCGTTCCCCTGAGCATTACGCCAATCGAACCTGATGACGGTTACAAGGAAGGTAACTACACCGGAAACGTTCGTGTGATGTTCGACGCGCCTTGATGGTTGTTGGATAAGTTCCAAATAACAGTATGTCCTTTATGTGGCCGGCGCAGCCGGTCGCATTCTTTCTTGCATATGCAAGCGCTAACTTGAGATGTTGATCAATGTTTTCGATGACTCCTATCGCAGGAGCGCTTGCGCTATTTATTTGCGCAGGTGCGCTTGCCAGTGAAAGCAAGCCTGCGAACAGGTCCATAAGTTTGCTCCAGCAGGCTGAAGGTTTGCCTGCAGAGTTTCATGAATTCTTTTTTGATGTTCCATTGGCTGTTCGAGTCGAAGTCGATCGACAGTTCCTGGGCGAAGCCATGATCCTGTTGACCCGCGATGAACGAGTGACGCTGATCAACTTTACGGATACACGCAACAGTGACCTTACTACGAGCGAGCGTGATGAGTGGGCCGCTTTCCTTACGCAAGGCGCGGCGTTGGGGGCCTGTAAAAGTGGCTGCCCTCGGCAATTGCAGTCGATTCACTACAGTCTGGAAGACTCGATGGTGTCGTTGGTGACGGCGAACGCCGAGCGCGATCCGCAAACCCGACTGTTCCATGACCAGCCTGAAGGCGGCAGCCACGGTATGATTGTGCGCAATCAACTGAACATCAGCGGCGGTCAGCAGCAGAATGTCGCCGGCCGTTATGGCCTGGAGGCATCCGCGAGCCTGGGCAACTGGACGAACACGTTCAATGCTCAACTGTCGCGCATGTCTGGGATAGACACGGGCATCAAGCATGCTGTCCATGAGTTGCATACCCAACGGGAACTGGAGGGCACCTTCATCCGTGCCGGGTATTTCACGCCCAGTGCCCAAGGTCTGACTCGGTCTGTACGCACCATCGGGCGAGGTCCCGACACGGTAATGGGACTCATGTACGGCAGTTCCGACAGCCTCGCGATCGATAACGCCAACCCTAGTCTCTATCCCATAACGGTGACCGCCAACCGACAAGCGATGGTGGAAATCTATCGCAACGGTGTGCTGATCAACAGTCAGCAGGTGGCGAGCGGTCTGCAGACGCTCGATACACGTCCGCTGCCTGGCGGAATCTACGAAGTGGAAGTACGCGTGGTCGAAGACGGTCAAGTGATTACCACCACTTCGGAGCTTATTTATAAACCCACTAACTGGCGCAACCCGGAAAATCGCTGGCGCTACAACCTGTTCGCCGGTCGCGAGAGCAAACTGCTCAGCAATTGGCAGGAGCGCGATGACGGTGAATTGACGGCAGGCGCAGCCTTTAACTTCTTGCTGCATCCGCGAGTTGTCCTGGGGCTTTCCGCCCGTCAGGTCAAGGAGCAGATGCAGTTGGGCACCTCTGCCGACTTGACGGTGGGCGAGAAAACTTCCGTTTACACCAGCCTTTCCCAGACCAAGGGAGAAGGCACGGGGATGGAGGTGCAAGGTGTGCATCGCTACAACGGCGGCAATGTGGTGTTGCGCCATCAGCGCAGCTGGCTGGACACCCGTAATACTTACGAAGTGCTGCCGGACGGGACACACATCCGTCAACGCAACACCTACAACGGACAAACCAGCAATACATCGTTGTCGGTGAATCAGCGCTTGAACAGCAAGAGCTCGGTCAGCGCGCAGGTCTCGCAAAGTCAGGGTTATTCCGAAGGCGTGGGCATCGACCTGAGCTGGACCCGCAACGCACAGTTGTTCGGTAGCAGCGCCGACTGGCGCGTGGCGGTGTTCGATCGACCGGGCACGGTTGGCACTGCCGACCAGCGAAACCGCGGGATCGATATCAGCCTGCGCATGGCACTGGGTTCCGACGGTCACCAGGTGAGCGGTAGCGTCGGTCAACGTACATCGCGTGACGGTGGACGCGATCCCAACGCGTCCATCACCTATCGTCGCGACCTCAAGGATCACGTCCTGCAAAGTGTTTCTGCAACCGTCAGTAAAGACGTGTTCGGGACAGGTCAGGCGGGCACGGCTGATTTCAAGACTGACCAGGTCAGCGGTTCGATGCATGGGCAACGTTCCTCCTACAACGGTCAGATCAGCGGCGGTTTGAATCTGGACAGTACTTTGGCGGTCAGTGGCAAGAAACTCGTATTCAGTAGCCAGGCCTCGACCGGAGAGGCGGGAATGATCGTCGATGTCGAGAGCGATCTCGATGATATCGAGCTGCGGGCCGACGACTTCGCCGGTACCCACGCCACATTGCGGCCGGGGCGCAATTTCATTCCCGTTTCGGCGTACAAGAACGGCACGGTGAATTTTGATTTCAAGGGCACCGATGTGCCCGCGGCGGCAATCCAGCCTGCGCGCACTACCTATCACTTGAACAAGGGTGGAGTGGATTATCGCCAGGTGCGCATTCTGAAGACCGTGACCGTGATGGGGCGCCTGTTGGATGCTGGTGGAAAACCGTTGAAAGGCCATCACGTTATCAACCACGCCAGTCGTGGTGTCAGCGAAGTTGATGGGTTCTTTTCCATGGAACTTAGCGAGAATTCTCCTACACTCGAAGTGCGGCACGACAGTCAGTTGTTATGCCAGTTCAGGCTCGATCCAGCCTCCCAGCGTCGAGAGAATGATGTGCTGATGGTAGGGGATCTGCGGTGTCATCCGGACACCTTGGCCGAAGCTGCTTATAAGTCTGAGAAAGCCAGTTGATGGGCACTTATACAACAGCAGTCAGAACATGGCGTACACAGGACAGTCAAATGAACAAGTTAATCAACCGTCTGGTGCTGGGATCGGCACTTTGCGGGTTTGCAAGTTTAGCCAATGCCGCTGTATTGGACGTACAGGCCGAGATCAGGCCGGATCCGATTAATCCGGGAAGCGCGGAGATTATCAACAACACACCTGTCACCGGGTACTGCACGGAATATCCGGGTAATTGCAGCAGTAAGGGAATTCGAAGTAATAGCTTTGCTATTGAGTTTAGGTCGTCAGGGACCATTCTCAAGGATCAGGTGATCCCCTTTGGTATCCCGGCGAGATGGCGCAGATTTACTGTCCAACATGCGGTTGTTCCTGGCGAAACGGCGGAGATCGAAATTCGCATTGCCGGAGTGGGGACCCGTTATCGATTGGATAGGACAGCACAAGAAATCACCGACGGTCCGGGTCACTGGCCTGTGTTTGATCATCATGCAAGTCTCTGGACTCCCTCATGGGCTGAGGCAACTTCTCCCTGCCAGAATGTGAATGTTACTTCCCAAGGTGCTGATCCTAATGGAACAGACTTTACGGCATTTTGGTTGACACCGCATAGCGACACTACTTGCTCAAGAAGTCCGGGATACAACATTCCCGGCATGTCCTTGCAAAGGCTCGATGTGCATTATGAGTTGCGGGCTGTTCGACCGGAACAATTGATAAGTGGTGACTATCAAGGGTCGTATACCTACTCCACCAGCGGTGATTTCAATATGGGTGCCTTGAACCCCAATGACGGTGCAGTGACATTCAATTTGAACCTGACGGTAAAGCAGGACGTCAACGTCAAAATGTCCGCCGACAGTGTTGCCCTGGCACCCAAGGGCGGCTGGATGGAGTGGATCACTCATGGACGACGACCCGAGAAAATATTGGGTGACTTGCGGTTTTTCATCTTGACTTCTTCGCCGTTTAAAATGGATCTCAGCTGCAGTCAATTGGGAGTTGGAACCTGTCTGATAAGCAACGGTACCCACGATGTACCTGTCGATATCAGTGTCAGCCTGCCAAGTCCTTGGGTGGACGATACAGGTCAGCCGGTAGTACGGCGTCCGCTGACGATAGGCGGTGCCGGCCTGGAGCATCTGAAGCCTATAGGATTGCCCACACGACAACCCAGCCTGCTGCATTTTGAAGTGCCGCAAGATTCAGTTGCAACAATGCATGACGATAGCAGTTATCGAGGAACCGTTAATATAACTTTTGATTCCGATATCTAATCGCAGTAGCAAAGCCTGAGGCTTACTCAGGCTGTTGTCCCAGTACGAGGCTTTATCTCATGAAATCCATTTATATGTTGTTGTGCACATTTTTTTTCAGTCTGTGTGCGCATGCCGGCCCCAGCCTGCAAATTGGTACCTTCTATGACTTTATGAAGGACAATCAAAGTACCTATCTGAAACGTATTCATAACGGTGGTACTTCAACGGCGTTCGTCAAGATCGAGATCAAGGAGATCTTTTATCAGAAAAATGGAAAATCCCGCGAAGTGCCCTTGAAGAGTGTCGATGGCAGTACCCGAGACGGTCTGGTCGCCAGCCCGGCGAGGCTTATCGTACCGGCCAAAGGGACTCAGGGTACTCGCCTGCTGTATACCGGCGATCGAAGTAAAGAGCGGTATTTTCGGGTTCGTTTTTTACCCGTCGTTCCCGAAAAAGAAGACAAATTTGCCGTCTCGGACACTGAGCGTGAGACTTATGGAAAAGAAATGTCTGCCGGTTTCAACGTAATGGCCGGTTATGGCATGGTGTTTTTTGTTCGCCCGGCCAATACCCGTTTTGATACCAGAATCGATAACACGGATAATGGTTATCAAGTGAAAAACAATGGCAATAGCGTAGTTGTCATCGATTCCTTCAAGGATTGTTCGGCGAAGAACGAAGATGATTGCAAGCCGACCAAAAAAGTCCACTTGATTCCAGGTCATGATTTCGCGTTCGACAAACAAGCGGGTCGAGTCTATCGCTACAACCTGATCGAGGACGAAAAGAAAACACCTGTGGAAGTGAAGAGGTAGTCAGCGTTCATGAGTCATGTTCCCCAAGGCACCGGCCCGGCGGTGCTGCTGGCCGGCAGTTTCCTGTGAGACCAGGCCATGTGGGTGCCGCAGCGTATCAAGGGGCTGGTGAGGGGGGCATTACCTTTAGCCGCGAGGATTTCATGGTCCGACTGGGTGAGCTCGACGGTGCCAGCACGCTGGTAATGTGCGGCGACCAGGATATCCCGCGTCCGCCGGAGGAAACCCGTGAAATGGCTGAGTCGATTGGCTGCCCATGGCTGCTGGTGCCGGAGGCGGGGCAAATCTCGCGAAACGCTTGAACGCAAGATCTTCAGCAACCTCGCTTTTACACTGATCCCGCGGTTTGCAGGGGTGATGTAAAGCGGGCCGATTTGGGCTGATATACCTAGTACTCAAGAACGCGCTGTCCAATACCATTGGGTTTCACTCACATCGATACCCAATGCGCGTAACTTCTCCGCAACGTATCTCAGGCAAGATCCTCCATCAGGCTTATAGTGGCCGGACGCATCGTTTATGTGAACTATCACATTTTTAATAGGGGCAGTATTTGTCTTGGATTCAACTTTGAATTCGCCTGCGCAAATAACCGGGCGGCCGCTGCCCAGTTGGCTGTGTCGTATGTAATCCTGAGTGTCTGCATGCTTCCAGCGCCGATAGATGATTGATCCCTCCGGTGTATATACCCAGGTATAACTATCACTGTCTGTATTGGGGTGTAGTATCTCGGTTTCTCGTGTTTTCAATAGCTCACCAACCAGTTTTCCGTCTATCATTCCGATCAGTTGGCCAACACCATCAATTTTCGACGGATCGTAAGTGCGCCAGGACTTGAGGTCGGCGATGTAGGGCAGCCATCTGACCGGATAGGTTTGAGCATTCAAATCGATAGGACGTTTATCATTGTTTGACCATGCAGACCATTCGATCTGTCCGGCCCAGACCTGATGCAGGTGTGTCGAGTGATTCCCGAGCCATTTATGGATTTTTCTGAAAGATGAATTACTGAAAATACCATTGACGGTCAGCGTCACACCTCCAAGCTCCCAATCATCATTGATCAACGGATGATCTGTCGGAATTTGATAAAATGCTACATGCTCTATTTCACTTATGTGTACATCTGATTTTCCAAACAATCTCAGTATGTCAACTTCGATGGTGGTATTGGATCCGGCACTCGGGGTCTGTTTCATTAGTTGCATGTTGGCTGTATGGCCCATGCTTATGTAAATGCTGTCGTCGGTGCCGGCCCAGTAATCGTTGCCGATGGTTATCGATACGGTGAGTTCGGTAACCATCGCACTCGGTTCAAAGGTTTTGGTGAATTCGCTGATCATTTTATTTGTCCTTGAGTTTTATCGAAAGTCCATCCATTGCCAAGATAAGACTATCTGATGACTCTAATGATCAGCTATATGTTTTAGGTGTTGCTTTATTGCCTTTTGTTAGTCTCAAGTATATGCCTGATGACTACTTCGGTCCGAGAATCTTCGCCAGCTTGTCCGGCGAAGGCGCGCCTTGCTGCTGTTGCAGATTACCCTTGTCGTCCATGTAGAAAATCGCCGGTGTCGCCTGCAGCTCCAGCTCTTCCATCAATTGCATGTTGGCCGCGAATTTTGCCTGAATCGCTGGCGGCACTTCCTTCAAGGCCTTGAGCGAGCTGTCCTTGCCAGCGGCTTCGTGATCCTGCAGGGCTTTTTCCGGGTCTTTGGCCGCGAGCAGTGCGGCGGATTTCCCCGGACTGTCTTCGCGGATGATACCCACCATGATGTGGCGCAACTGCACCTTGCCAGCCTTGACCCACGGCCGGGCCTGTTCCCAGAACATATTGCAGTACGGGCAGTTCGGGTCACTGAACAGGTACACCACGCGCGGCGCATCCTTTTTGCCGTCGCCGATCCAGTTGCTGGTTTCGAACTTGGCCCAGACTTCCTTGGCCATCGGTGCGTACACCAGTTTCTGCAATGGTGCGCTGCTCAGGTCATTGCCCTCGGCGTCATACAAGTTGCCCAGCAATACGTGTTTGCCATCCGGGGTCAGATACAGCGCCATGCCGCGGCTTTGGTATTGCGCGGCATAACCGCGCAAGCCGTCGGGGGCGTCGAACTGACCGACGATTTTCGCGCCCTTGGCCTCGATTTTCTTGATGGCATCGGGCAACTCTTCGGCCTGTACCGACGGCAGGTGCAACAGGGCAGCACCGAGGCTCAGGGTCAGCAGGTGGCGGAGGCGGGGCATGGCAGTTTCCTTGAAGAGGTGACGGGTACGGTGTCGAAGTTTTCCAGCGCGCGGGCCAGACTGGCTTCCGATAGCTCGCCCAGATGACTGCCCAGCAGGCGACCTTCGGGGCTATAGAACAGCGTAGTCGGCAATGCCATGGAACCGACGGCCTGGCTCAGGCGCCCGCCGCCGTCGAACAGCACGTTGGTCAGGCTCAGGCCCTGGGTTTCCAGAAAGGTCGCGACGCTTTGCATGCTTTCCGCCTGATTGACGAACAGGAACGTCAGGTCTGGCCGGTGTTGCTGGGCGTTTTCCAGCACCGGCATTTCCCGGCGGCATGGCGGGCACCAGGTGGCCCAGAGATTGATCACCAACGGGCCCCCCTTGTAGTCGGCCAGTTGCACGACTTCTCCGGCGGCGTTTTTCAGGCTGATTTCCGGCAGGCGTGTGCCTTGTTCATAAATCGACAGGGAGAACGTCGCCAACAACCAGAACGCCAGGCCACTGGCCACGCCAAAGCCCAATGGACGGCGCAAACCCGGACGACGCCAGCCGCGATACAGCGCGGCGAGCAAAACGACAATCACCCCCGGCCAGGCAAGGAAACCGCCATCGCGCAGGTCGATGACCTGCCACGGATCGTTGCGATAGTGCGCCCAATAGACCGCCACGAAGCTGATCCGGGCCGCAAGCATGCCCATCAGAAACAGGCTGAACAGTACCGACTCGGGGTTATCTCCACCTCGCTTGGCCACCCGCCAGCCAACAAAAGTGGCCAGCGCCAGTGCACTGATCAACAGCAGGTGATTGAGCGCGATGGCAAAGGTGCCGAGGGTGAAGGTCAGCATTAACGGGCGTCTCGGGTGGTGGTCCAGCGTTGCAGGAAAGTATCGGCATCGACCTCGCCGGTGATGCGCTGACTGCGACGCTCTTCACCGTCAGCCCCAATCCACAGCAGGCTCGGTGGCCCTGGCACTTTGTAACGGCCGAGCAGTTCGCGGCTGGCGGCATTGTCGGCGGTCACGTCCAGTCGGAGCAAGCGCACATCGCTCAGGGCTTCCAGGACACGGGCTTTGCCGAACACCTGCTTTTCCATGACCTTGCATGACACGCACCAGTCAGCGTAATAGTCGAGCAGCACCCACTGGCCCTGAGCCTGCGCGGCGTCGAGTTCCTGTTGCAGTGCCTGCGGATCCTTGATGGTGGTGAAGGCATCGTGGCCAACCGGTACGGCGGCTACTGCCTGGTTCGAGGCGCGGTAGACCTGCAATGGATTGAACGGATCATCGCTGCCACCGGCCGCCCCGATCACCAACAGGCCACCCCACAAACCGAGCAACAACGAACTGGCGCCAAACAGGTGCGCGATGCGGCCGAAACCTTCCGACTGTTTCCAGGCGCTGTAGGCCGCGATCAACAGCAGTGCACCGCACAAGCAGACCCACAGGGACTCGTCCAGCACCGGGCGCAGCATCAATAATGCGGTGGCGAGGAACAGGAAGCCGAAAATGCCCTTGACCAGATTCATCCACGCGCCAGGCTTGGGCATGAAGCGATTGCCGACGGTCACCAGCAACAGCAGCGGCACACCGATGCCGATGCCCATGGTGAACAGAATCAGTCCGCCATGCAGCGCGTTACCGCTTTGCGCGATGTAGAGCAGGGCGCCGGCCAGCGGTGCGGTCATGCACGGGCCGACCAGCAGACCGGACAGCGCCCCCAGCACCCCGGCACCGATCAGACTGCCGCCGCGTTGATTGCGCGAGACGTTTTCCAGGCGATCGCGCACGGCTACCGGCAGTTGCAGTTCGAAGTAGCCGAACATCGGCAGTGCCAGCAGCACGAAAATCGCCGCGAAACTCCCCAGCGGCCAAGGGTTCTGCAACCAGGCTTGCAGGTTCGCCCCGAGGGATGCAGCCAGGACACCCATCGCCGCGTAGACCAGCGCCATGCTGACCACGTAACTGCTGGCCAGGGCGAAACCACGCTTGGGCGTGGCACCACTGCCGACGATCAATCCGGCCAGAATCGGCAGCATCGGCAATGAACAAGGCGTGAAGGCCAGCAACAGGCCCAGGCCGAAGAACAGCAAAAGGCTCCAGCCCAACGCCCGTTGTTGCAGGCTGCTGGCCAGCGCTTGGTCCGGTGCTTCAGTGGCCGTGTTCGCCACACGGGCATCGTCCAGATCGACGATTCTGGTTTGCGGTGGATAACACAAACCCGCATCGGCGCAACCTTGGTAGCTGACTTTCACCTGACCACCGGCCCCGGCTGGAATCTTCAGTTCCAGGGCCTGGCGATAGACTTGTTGCTGACCGAAGAACTCATCGCTGTGATCTTCGCCTTGGGGCAATGCGGGGTGCTGCGCGACAGGCAATCCGTCGAACTTCAAGCGTTTTTGATACAGGTAATAGCCGTCGGTAATTTGCCAATAGAGCTGGGTTTCACCGGATTCCAGGCGTTCGGAAGTAAAAGCGAAGGCTTTGTCGACTGGAAGAAAGTCGGGTTTGGTTTCAAATGGATTGTTGCCAGCCTGGGCCTGACCCAGGCTGGCAATCAATGCCAGCAGCAAAAAAACGAAGTAACGCATCGACAACACCTGGAGGTTTACATTATCCGTTCACGATGATGGCCATCGATTAACCGGGTGTTAACGCAGTGAAGTCGAGCGTTTGCTGTGACAGATGCAACGAGGTGTCGTTGACTGGCCCGATCACCTGACCGAGCTATAGGTCAGCCTGTACTCGGACATTGGCGGATGATCAGCCTCCCATTGCCGGGCAAAGACTTTCGCCGCGTCGATCTGAACGGCTGTCATGTCTTTTGCAATGGTCTGGAGGTCCTCCGCGGCCAGGGTATGCGCGAACAACTCCCGGGTGGTTTCGGTGATCAGCCAGAACAAACCGTAACTTTTGACCAGATCTTCCGTGAATCCATACTCATCATTCCCGTCATAATCTATGTAAAAGCCCCCGACGGCACGGCCATAGTTCAGCAACGCATGGACATCATTGAGCTGTACACGTTTTTCCAGCCATTGACGCCTGACAGGCAGGTCCCGATTGATGGGGGGACGATTGGCGTACCAGGTCATCGCCTTCGAAAGACCGCCCTCGGCGGCTTTTTTCAGCAATGCGTCAATGGCCGCTTCCCGTTCGATGTTATCGGTAATGAGCTTTTTGTCCTCGTCATACTTGATCGCGAGAATGTACTGGGCCTCCATCGATCCGGCATCGGCCGCTTTTTTCAGCGTTGCAATGTTCTGGTCCAGTTCGTACAGCTCAAGCATGGCGTCGGCATTGCCTTTATCCGCCTCTGCCTGAGCCAGCTCCCTGGCCTTTTTCAGTGAGTCATCGTCGCCCAGCCGCATCAGGGCATACACGTGATTTTGCGCCGCGGCCAGTCCATACCACTTTTTGGCGTCATCGGTCAGGCCGTTTGCCCGGCGTCTGAAGACTTCGCCCAAGGCGTATTGCGCATCCCGATTGCCAGCCGTCGCGCCGATAGTCAGATAGGTTTGCGACTGGGTGAATTCACCCAGGTTGTACAATGCCAGCCCCTTCGTCGTGGCGTGTGTTTGCAGTTCGGTTATTTGCGTGGTGTGCATGACCAGACTGTCACGCAGATTGAAAAGTGTCTTGAGCGCAGTTTCGTAGGTGTACATAGTAGGTACCGGTGTTGAATTGAATTTGAGTGCTACCCGACACAGACTATTGAGATGGGGGGGGATGGATGCGGTACATATGTATTGCATTCAATCAATCCGGGTGCACCATCATTACCTTCCGGGTCGCGGGCATAATCCGGGCTTAATCGACGGTGTATTCAATCGTCATATTTGCGAAGGTTTCACCATGCACGTACTGGTTTGCGAAGACGATGAGCTGATCGCCAGCGGCATCGTCGCCGGCCTGACCGCCCAGGGCCTGACCGTGGAACACGTCGCCACGGCGTCCGCCGCCCGGGCAATGCTCAGGGTGGCGGAGTTTGATGTCATGGTGCTCGACCTCGGGTTGCCGGACGAAGACGGCCTCAAGCTGTTGCAGCAATTGCGCCATCAAGGCCTGGAATTGCCGGTTTTGATCCTCACCGCGCGAGATTCGGTCACCGACCGCGTCGATGGCCTGCAAGCCGGTGCCGACGACTATCTGCTCAAACCATTCGACCTGCGCGAACTCGCTGCACGCTTGCACACGCTGTTGCGACGGGTGGCAGGGCGCAGCGTCAACCTGATCGAACACGGCGCCCTGACCTACGACCCGAGCAGCCGCGAAACCACACTCGCTGGCCAGCCGGTGGACCTCTCGCGTCGCGAGCAGTCGTTGCTGCAAGCCTTGTTGCATAACCGTGGCCGGGTGCTGTCCACCGAGCAACTGAAGGACAGCGTCTACGGTTTCAACGACGAGCTGGAAAGCAACGCCCTCAACGTCCATATCCATCACCTGCGGCGCAAGCTCGGCAACGGCATTGTCGAGACCGTGCGCGGCCTGGGTTATCGCCTGGGGCCGGCTGATGGCGGAGAAGAATCGAAGTGATGAGTCTTCGTTTGCGCCTGAGCCTGACGCTCGGCGCCGCCTTTGCGTTGATCTGGGCCCTGGCCGCGGCCTGGATGCTCAGCGATTTGCGCAATCAAATGATGTTTTCCCTCGACCAGCGCCTGGTGGCGTCGGCGCGCATGGTCGCCGGCCTGATGGAGCAACTGCCGCCCGTGCCGAGCAAAGGCGAGGGCACCCACTTCAGCGCCGAACAATTAAACATTCCGGGCGGCATGGCGTGTCAGGTCAGCTCGTTGCGCGGTGAAATCCTCGCCCGCAGTCACACCGAGCCGCAGCAGACCCTGGAGGCCGAGAAACTCGGTTTTCACGATCAGATGATCGACGGCGCGCCGTGGCGCAGCTTCACATTGGCCCGGGGCGATCTGCGCATCACCACCGCCGACCGGCAGATCGAGCGTGAGGCGTTGAACATGTCGATCCTGCTGGCTGCTTCGGTGCCGGTGGGCGTGGCGTTGCTCGGCTGCCTGTGCCTGCTGTGGCTGGGTATCGGCCAGGGGCTGGCGCCGCTCAATCGCATGCGCGACGCCTTGATGCGCCGCAGCGCCGACTCCCTCGAGCCCTTGCAGATCCAGCCGCTGCCCAGCGAGCTGCAACCCTTGCTGGAAACCCAGAACCAGTTGCTCCAGCGCATCGGCAAGACCATCGAGCGCGAACGTCGCCTGACCGGAGACGCGGCCCACGAACTGCGCAGCCCGCTGACCGCGATCAAGACCCACTTGCAAGTGGCACGGATGACCGACGGCAACGCCCGGGACCAGTCCCTGGCCCGGGCCGAAGAGGGGGCGGACCGCATGCACCGGACCCTCGAACAATTGTTGTTGCTGGCGCGGGTCGAGGGCAGTCTGTCGTTCGACGACGGTGTGCAATGCAACGCCGAACAAGTGGCGAAACTGGCGATCCAGGACGCGGCGAACGGCGATCGTCAGCGCATCAGGTTTCAGGCCCCGGGCAAGGTCTCCGCTGCGCCGGTACAAATGCCCGCCGTGCTGTCGATTGCCGCGCTGCGCAACTTGCTCGACAACGCTCTGCGTCATACCCCCGCCGACAAAGCGGTGGAGTTGAGCCTGGAAACCACCGGCAATCGTGTGCAGTTCGTGGTGCGCGACCATGGACCGGGGATTGCCGAAGAAGATCTGCAACACCTGACCCAGCGCTTCTGGCGCAACGGCCAGAGCACCGGTTGTGGTCTGGGCCTGGCGATTGTCCAGGCCATCGTTCAGCGTTGCGGTTGCACGTTGCATTTCGATAGCCGGCCGGACGGCTTGCGGGTCGAGCTGACGATGCCACTGCAACCGGCCTGAAAAAACACCACGCCCCCTTGTAGGAGCGAGCTTGCTCGCGATGGTCGATAACGATAACGCGTGCTTTCTGAATGCACGCGGTGTTCTTGAGTCCATCGCGAGCAGAGCTCGCTCCTACAAAGGTTTCCGTGTTACCGCCTAAATCCCTCAAGCGCTGATGCGTTTCCAGAACAGGAAAACCTTATTGAGGGATCGAGAGATGTCAGTCTCTACCAGCCTTATCGAAGAGCAGCCGGCGACGCCCGCCGAGACGCTTTATCAATTCAATGAATCGCCATTGCTCGCCCGTCAGAGCCAGCAGGAATCCAATTCCCGCAGCTATCCGCGGCGTATTCCCCTGGGACACAACCACCCGGTGGTGATCGAAGCCATTCAACAAGTGCTGACCGATGAACTGCCGCTGCATACCCTGGACCTGACCACGCCAGTCAAGGACCGGTCCGTCCAGCCCGCAGATGCGCTTGATGTCTTCGGCGCGGGGGTTCATAGGCATGCGGGTTGAAACCGGCCGGAATCAGCGGCACCACGTCAGCCTTGTCGCCGACGATGTTCGCCACATAGCTGTAATAATGATGCAGGGTGATGCCGATGCGCAGGCGCTTGGTTTCGTCGGCGCTGGCCAGTGATGGCAGCAGGCAGCCCAGAAGCCCCACCAGCAGCAGGCGCAGGAAAGATTGTTGAGATGAAGTAGGCATGGGAAAGCGGTCTTCTCTCGGGTGAAGGCGAGGTTTCAGTGCCAGTGCTGGCGGGTCACGCCGGCATCGAATTGCGCGACGATCTGCTGCCAGGCGGCGCTTTCGAGCGTGGCGTCGCTGAGGTCGGCCGGTGCCGTGAGATTGCCAGCGCGGTTGAGCCAGATGTCCGGTGCGGCATCGTCGGTTGCGCTCATGCGCAGCAGAAACGAACCGGCGACTGTCGGCTTCTGGCTCTGGCCGAAGTAGGCCTTGGTTTCGAGCAGATGCCAGGCGTGACCGCCACGGCTGACGGCACTTGCATCCTGGGCAAACGGGGCAAAACCTTCCTCGGCGAGGGCCTCGGGAGTCGGCAGCGTTTGCTGTTCCTGACGCAGCAAATGGATCTCGTCCAGCGTCACCCGCAAATCGGCGTAGATGCCTTGCTCGGCAGCACTGAGGTCGCGGCGGGCATCCAGTTGATGGCTGCTGACGCTGCTCACCTCATGGGTTTCACCGCGCCAGAGCACCACGGTCCCTGCGACCGCGAGAATCACCAGGCACAGCAACAGAATGTAGAGGGTTTCGTGGCCGGCCCCGGCCGGGCGCACGACTTGGGTCGTTGGAGTGCTCATGGTGCTTCGATGTCCGCCTGGTCAATTTCCACCACGTGGCCGGGGCCGGCATCGAACAGCACATAGAACTCGGCGCCGGGTTTCTTGAAGGTCAGGGTCGAATCAGGCCCGAGCTTGCCCGGCACCAGAATGGTTTCGTCGTAGCCGATCACATCGAGGGTCACGCCCGGAGCGCCGCTGCCGTCGGAAAAACTGCCGGTGCACTGGATCTGTTCGGCGTCGATGGCCTTGCATTCGCACATCGGATTGTGGGCCAGGGCGCTGGTGCTGAAGCCGGCGCAGAGCACCAGCAACACTGCATTGAGCGGGCGAAGAGGGTTGATCATGGTTTGCCTCCTTGTTTGTTCAGCCAGGCGATGGTGGCGGGGGATGCCTGACTCAACGGAATGGATGCCTGATGCAAGGTGCCGTCCCAGCCTTCCATGGTGACCCACAGTTCAGCGTCGGCCGTGGTCCTTTCCGGGACGGGCAGCGAGGCGCTCATGCGGTACGGGGCGCCGAAGAAAATCACCCCGGCGGCGCGCAGGCTGCGGGGTTTGCCAATACGCAGGTAAGTGGCCTTGACCTGTCCGATACAGGCATCGCACAGCGCGGCATTGAAGCCTTTCATGTAACCGGCCGGTCCTTCGAGCAGCGGGGCTGAGTTGCGCAATTCCGCCAGGCGCAGGCTCCAGGGGCCGACCCGGACTTCGCCGACTTCGCGTTCGCCCAGGCCGCTGTCGCCACGCATCAACGCTTCGTCGGCGAAATACTTGGGCATGAACCCCAGTGGAATCAGCAGCAACAGGACATTCAGGTGAAAGCGCCATTTGTGCCAGAACACGCTCAGGCGCGAGGGTTGCGAGGCCGCAGTGACTTTGCTCACAGGTTGGCCTCCGACGCTTCGTTGTTCGTGGCCGGTTGCGCCGCAGTGCCGCGCTGTTTCTTGTGGCTGCGTTTGAAGGCGTTGGCCGTGGCCAGTGCCGTGCGTTTGGTCCAGATCAGCAGACCGCTGAGCACCATCATGCTCAGCAGCAGGCCGAAGAATGCCCAGATCAGTTTGATCCACAGTCCGCCGAAATCTCCGGTGTGCAGCGGGCGCATGGACTCGGTGACGAACTCCAGGGCCGAGCGGTCCGAGATCAAGCGCGTGGCGGCGATTTCGCCGTTGTACGGGTTGAGGGTGGCGGTTTGAAACATCAATGGATACCAACCGCGTCCGCCGACATCCAGGTGGCTGTAGGCATTGCCCGGCAGGCTGACGAAGCTGGCTTCCAGGCCGGAGATTTTCTGCGTGGCGATTTCAATTGCGCGGTCGAGGTCGATACGTGGCGGGGGCGAGCCATCAGGCGACAGGGGCACCGCTTCGCGGGACATCGCCGGGATGATCTTTTCCGTGGAAATGGAAATCTGGTTATCGGACAGCAAGGCCTGGATCAGGAACCAGGTGCCGGTGATGGAAATCACCGCGATGAACCAGATCGACCAGATGCCGCTCAAGCGGTGAAAGTCGCCCCAGAAAATTCGCGCGCCGTGGCGAATACGCAAGGTCGGGCGGAAAAAACCTTTCCAGAAACGTTTGTAGACCACAAGCCCCGTGACCAGCGAAGCCAGCAGTGGCAGACCGAGAAACGACACCAGGTACCAGCCCCAGCTGTAACCGTTGGTGAACGGTACCAGCCACCAAGCGTGCAAGGCGCGGGTGAAGGCGCGGAAGTTGAACTCCGGCGCGACACCCTGGATCACGCCGCTGTACGGATTGACATAAATCACCACCGAGCGCCCGTCGGGGTAGCTGACTTCGACATCCAGGGCAAAGTGCGATTCGTCGGGGCGGCTGATGCTCTGCACCACGGTCTGCGGTTCGGCCCTGTTGATGGCCTCGATGACCTGCTGATAGCTGAGCAGCGGGGTATCGTCCGAGGGTTGGGTGGCACGCATTGGCGGGTTGGCCAGCCAGACGATTTCCTGGCTGATGACAGCCAGGGTGCCGGTCACACACACAATCAGTACGAAAAACCAGATCGGCAGCGCCAGCCAGCTATGGACCAGGAACCAGATTTTTGAACGGGACTTCTTTGACATGTTGGAGGTCTTGCCTGGATGAGTGGCCGCTCGGCTGCGGGCTTCGCAGGGCTGAGTGCCGTAAAGGTCCAGTCATGGCTTTTGCCTACGCGAAAGGACTGCATCTAGGTAGGACGGATGAGCAGGGGAAATCCCGAAAGGGGAAATGAAAGAAAATGTTTCGCGAGAGGCAGAGAGGCAGAGCGAGCGGAACAAGCCCACTCCCACAGGGTCCATCAGTGATCACAGGTCCCGCGTAAGATCGGGGACCCACTGTGGGAGCGAGCCTGCTCGCGATGAGGACCGAGAGGGTAACGAAGGTCTCAACCCTGACTGAACATCTCCTTCGCCCGTTGTTCAATCTGCTCCTGGGTCAGGTCTTCCTTGCGCGTAGCCAGGAACCACACGTGCCCGTAGGGATCCTTCAAGGTGCCCGTACGGTCGCCGTAAAACTGATCCTTGACCTCGGATACAACGGTTGCGCCGGCATCGATGGCTTGTTTGTAGGACTTGTCGACATCCGTCACGTACAAATGCAGACCCACGGACGACGAAATGTCCGGGTTGCTCAGCGGTCCTTGATCGCACGGTGTGCCTAGCATGATCGGGCAATCGCCAATGCGCAGTTCGGCGTGACCGACACCGCCATCGGGCATGGCCAGGCGCATGACTTCAATGGCGCCGAAGGCTTTTTTGTAGAAATCGATGGCTTGGGCAGCTTTGTTGATGCCCAGGTAGGGGGTGATGCTGTGATACCCCTCTGGAATGGGTTTGACGCTCATGATGGATCTCCCTGTTCCTGTTCTGCGAATAGATAGACAGTGCCTGCGCCGTTACTCGGCCGAATAAATATAGGTCAGCCTCTTTCGCGCTCACCGAGCGCCCGACGAGCAGCAGCGCCACACTAGTGCCATCAAGTCGGCTCCAGCCAGTGCGCTCCCGGCCCGCGCTCTCCCGGCACATCGACAATGATCGCCATTTCTTGATAGCCACTATTGAAAGCGTTGATTTCTGCTGCCCGGAAGGCGCGGGTAGCCTGTGTTCATTGCCTCGAACCCAGTCGCCAGGACGCCAAAATGAAACCGATGATTGCCACTTTGCTGATGCTCGCCGTCTCCGTACTCGCCGGATGTGCCAGCCATGTTTCTCCTGAGCTCCGCCCTTACACCGCTGAAGAAAGCAAGGAACTGGCACTGGAGGCGCTGAACCGCCGCGGTTTGTCCTTCGACGAATACCATGCGAAAAAAGCCGAACTGCTCGGCCAGCCGCAGAAGGCGTTCGGCTTCGACAACCAGGGTGAAATGAACGCCGGGCGATCTGTACAGCTGCACGGTCGTCCGAGCTGAGACAAAACTGTACTGCTCCAAGTTTCGCGTAACTGTCCGTGGGTTTCGCCCAAGGTGTGCGATAGGGTCAACACCTGACCGACCCTGACGGACTGCCACCCATGACGCTCTCACTCGATCTGCTGCTGGGCTTCGCCCTGTTTGCCCTCGTTACCTCGATCACGCCCGGCCCGAACAACACCATGTTGCTGGCATCCGGGGTGAACTTCGGATTCAACCGCACGATTCCGCACATGCTCGGAATAACCTGTGGCTTTTTCGTACTGGTGGTGGCGGTCGGTTTTGGCCTTGGCGCGGTGTTCCAGACTTACCCTTTGCTCTACACCGTGCTGCGCTATGTGGGGGCGGCGTATTTGCTATATCTGGCCTGGAAAATCGCCCATTCCGGACCAATGTCGGAGAGCCAGCAGGGCGAGGCGAAACCGATCAGCTATTTGGGCGCCGCCGCATTCCAGTGGGTCAATCCGAAGGCCTGGATCATGGCCATTGGCGCCATCAGCACCTACACGCCGATGCAGGGTTACTTCACTAATGTGATCGTGATAGCGGCCGTCTTTGCGATCATCAACCTGCCGAGCGTCGGTGTCTGGGCCGCTTGCGGCACACTGTTGCGCAACGTTCTGAAGGACCGCCGCTGGCTGCGCCTGTTCAATTGGGGCATGGCCGCGCTGCTCGTGGGTTCGCTGTATCCGCTGTTGCTCGAAAGCATTAGCTGACGCATTGCTTCAACCGGTTGCCCGATGCCTGTTAAGCTGACTTTTCAGGAGCGTTCCTACGCACTATTAAATGAAGTAGTTCTTCTTTAACGGCATCCGATCAGGTATTGGTAACGTTCTGAAAACCGCGCGCAGCTCACAAGGCTGCGCTTTGCCGTTTGCAGTCACGAGCTTCCTGACCCCGGAACACGCTCTGCGAGTCTTTTATGAATAAACGTCCGTTGTATTTCGACTACGCCGCCACTACGCCGGTGGATGAGCGGGTCATCAAGGTGATGGTCGAGTGTCTGGGCTTTACCGGCAATTTCGGCAACCCGGCTTCCAGCTCCCACGCATTCGGCCAGCAGGCCCGGCAATCGGTGGAACAGGCGCGACGCCAGGTCGCCGAACTGGTCGGCGCGACACCTGAACAGATCGTCTGGACCTCAGGCGCCACCGAATCCAACAACCTCGCGCTCAAAGGCGTAGCCCAGGGTCGTGGCACTGGCGGTGGTCATATCATCACCAGCCAGATCGAACACAAGGCCATTCTCGATACCGCCAGGCAACTGCAGGATGCCGGTGTAGCGGTGACTTATCTGGTGCCGGACGCCGATGGCCTGATCACCGCGCAAGCGGTCAGCGAAGCCATGCGCGAGGACACCTTCCTGGTCTCGCTGATGCTGGTCAACAACGAACTGGGCACCCTCAACGACATTCCCGCCATCGGTCAGGTCGTGCGTGATCGCGGGGCGTTATTCCATGTCGACGCCGCGCAGGGCGCGGGCAAAGTGGCGATCGACCTCGCGCAGTGGCCGGTGGACCTGATGTCTTTTTCCGCACATAAACTGTACGGCCCCAAAGGCATCGGTGCGTTGTACGTCGGTCCGCGTGCACAACAGCGTTTGCAGGCGCAGATCCATGGCGGTGGGCATGAGGGCGGTTTGCGTTCCGGCACCCTGGCGACCCATCAGATCGCGGCCATGGGCTCGGCCTTCGCACTGGCGGCGGCTGCGTTCGATGAAGAGAAGGCCACCATAGTGCGTTTGCGTGAACGCTTGCTCGAGCAACTGTTGAGCATTCCCGGTGTACGGCTCAATGGCAGCCCGACCCGGCGCATTCCCCATACCCTGAGCCTGACCTTCAGCGAAGGCGAGTTCAACCCGGCAGCGTTGCTGTCCTCGATCGCGTTTTCCGCGACCTCGGCCTGCAATTCCGCCAGCAATACCCCATCCCATGTACTGCTGGCCCTGGGGCACGATGCCCGCTCGGCCAGTCGCACCATCCGCTTGAGCCTCGGGCGTTTCACCACCGAGCGGGATATCGACCAGGCGGTTCAACTGATCAAGGCAGCCTGCGCCAGTGCTCCGGCATTCTGGCAATAGGGCGACGAAGTGCCGACGTTGATCGGTACTCAACAATAATGATGAAGTGGTTAGCAGGAGACACGATGAATACGCAGCTTTCGATTAATGGATCGGTGCCCCAGCGCCTGGCGCAAACCCGCGAACTGATGAGCCGGGAGGGCATTCACGCCTTGCTGGTGCCGTCGGCCGACCCGCACCTGTCCGAATACCTGCCGGGTTACTGGCAGGGGCGCCAGTGGTTGTCGGGTTTCCATGGTTCGGTCGGTACCTTGATCGTGACCCCGGATTTTGCCGGCGTCTGGGCCGACAGCCGTTATTGGGAGCAAGCGACCAAGGAGCTCAAGGGCAGTGGCATTGATCTGGTCAAGCTGCAACCGGGTCAACCCGGGCCACTGGAATGGCTCGCCGAGCAAACCCCCGAAGGTGGCGTTGTCGCCGTCGATGGCGCGGTCATGGCCGTGGCTTCGGCACGGACCCTGGGCGGAAAACTTGAAGAGCGTGGCGCCCGTCTGCGCACCGACCTCGATCTGTTGAGCGGAGTCTGGAGCGACCGCCCAAGCCTGCCGAACGAACCGATCTATCAACACTTGCCACCACAGGCGACCGTCAGCCGTGGCGAAAAACTCGCCAAGCTGCGTGAAGCCCTTAAGGCACGGGGTGCCGACTGGCATTTCATCGCCACCCTCGATGACATCGCCTGGCTGTTCAACCTGCGTGGCGGCGACGTGTCGTTCAACCCGGTATTCGTTTCTTTCGCCTTGATCAATCAGCAACAGGCCACGCTGTTTGTCGCCTTGAGCAAGGTCAGCGCCGAGCTGCGCGCCATCCTCGAACAGGACGGCGTGACTTTGCGCGACTACAGCGAAGTCGCTGCCGCACTGCGCGCAGTGCCGAGCGGCGCGAGCCTGCAAGTCGACCCGGCGCGGGTCACGGCGGGGTTGCTGGACAACCTCGACAGCGGGGTGAAACTGATCGAAGGCCTGAACCCGACCACCCTGGCCAAATCGCAAAAAAGCCTGGCCGATGCCGAACACATCCGTCAGGCCATGGAGCAAGACGGCGCAGCGCTGTGCGAATTCTTCGCCTGGCTGGACTCGGCACTGGGCCGCGAGCGCATCACCGAACTGACCATCGACGAAAAACTCACCGCCGCCCGTGAGCGCCGTCCGGATTATGTGTCGCTGAGCTTCAATACCATCGCCGCGTTCAACGCCAATGGCGCGATGCCGCACTACCACGCCACCGAAGAAGAACACGCGGTGATCGAAGGGGACGGTCTGTTGTTGATCGACTCCGGCGGCCAGTACCTGGGCGGCACCACCGACATCACGCGGATGGTTGCGGTAGGCACACCGACCGATGAGCAAAAACGCGATTGCACCCGCGTCCTCAAGGGCGTGATTGCCTTGTCCCGCGCGCAGTTCCCGAAAGGCATTCTGTCGCCGCTGCTCGATGCCATCGCCCGTGCGCCCATCTGGGCGGAAAGTGTCGACTACGGTCACGGCACCGGGCATGGCGTCGGTTACTTCCTGAACGTCCACGAAGGTCCGCAAGTCATCGCCTATCAGGCCGCACCTGCACCGCAAACCGCGATGTTGCCCGGCATGATCACGTCCATCGAGCCGGGCACCTATCGTCCGGGTCGTTGGGGGGTGCGGATCGAAAACCTGGCGATGAACCGTGAGGCAGGCAAAAGCGAATTTGGCGAGTTCCTGAAGTTCGAAACGCTGACCCTGTGCCCGATCGACACGCGCTGCCTGGAAGCATCGCTGCTGTCGGACGAGGAAAAACAGTGGTTCAACGCCTATCACGCCGAAGTGCGCGAACGCCTGAGTCCGCTGGTCGAGGGTGCCGCACTGGAGTGGCTGAACACTCGTACCGCGGCTATTTGATTGCTTTCAGTTCGGGCGCTGTCTCCAGCGCCTGGCTCATGTAGTCAACAAAGGCTTTGACCCTGGCGGATTGGCGACGATTCGCCGGGGATACGGCATGTATCGGCAGCGACAGCGTGCTGTAGTCCTGCAAAATCGCGATCACCCGGCCAGCTTTCAGGTCTTCGCTGAACAGCCACACCGGTGACAGCGCAATCCCCAATCCCTCCAGCACCAGTTCACGGATCGCCTCGGAATTGTTGCTCTGCGCATTGCCCTCGATCCGCACTTCGTGACGTTGGGCGTCTTTTGTGTACACCCACAGGTTTTGACTGCTCAGCAGATTGAACATCAGGCAGTTGTGTCTGCTCAGTTCCTGTGGTGTTTGTGGTTGGCCGTTTTGCCTGAGGTAGTCAGGTGATGCGACGGTCACCCGGTGGGTCGTGCCAACATGGCGAGCGATCAGGCCACTGTCGTTCAGGGCACCGATCCGGAAGGTGACGTCCAGCCCTTCGCTGACCAGATCCTGGTTTTGATCGCTCAGTTGCAGGTCTATCTGTACGTCAGGGTAGTGTTTGAGAAAGCCCGGCAATCGGGGGGCGATCTGCAATCGTCCGAAACTGACCGACGAGCCGATTTTCAACGGTCCGGCGACCCTTTCCCGACCGGACTGGAAGCTATGCTCTGCCGCATCCACGGCGGCGAGGATGATTCGGCATTCGTTGTAGTACCGCTGACCTTCATCCGTCAGGGATAACTTGCGGGTGCTGCGGGCAATCAGCTTTCCACCCAGCTGTGTTTCCAGCGCTTGCAGCACTTTGCTGATGGTCGGCTGACTGGTCTGCATCTCCCGGGCAACGGCGGAAAAGCTGCCCCGCTCGACCACCCGTACGAAAATCGCCATTGCATTGAGCTTGTCCACGGGATCCCTCATTGATGCTTTTTTGGCATGGTTACTATAGCTATATAGCGTCTTATCAGCATGAGTTGGTCAAGGCAAGATTGATCCTGCATTCACTTCTGATGGGACATTGCGAAATGACTGACTCACTGGATATGCGCGCTCTGATGGTCGACTCGGCCAATGCGCCGTTACGCCTGGTTTCTATCGCACGGCCGGTGCCCCAGGCGGGGCAGGTATTGGTCAGGATCAAGGCCAGTGGTGTGAATCCGCTGGATGGCAAAATCCGCTCCGGGCAGGCGGCTCATGCACGTCAATCGTTACCGGCGATATTGGGTATGGATCTGGCCGGAACCGTAGAAACGTTGGGGGAGGGTGTCAGTGGCTGGCTGCCGGGGGATGAGGTGTACGCCATGGCCACCGGCATTGGTGGTATTCAAGGTTCATTGGCCGAATACGCGGCAGTTGATGCACGGCTGTTGGCTCGCAAACCGCACAACTTGAGCATGCGCGAGGCTGCCGGATTGCCCCTGGTGCTGATCACCGCTTGGGAAGGTCTGGTGGACCGGGCTCGCGTTCGACCCGGGCAGACGGTATTGATTCATGGCGGTGCCGGTGGCGTCGGGCATGTCGCCGTGCAAATCGCCTGCGCTTTTGGTGCTGAGGTTTTCGCCACGGGTTCGGCCGGGCAGCAATCGATCATCGAAGGGTTCGGCGCGACGTTTATTGATTACCGCAAGTCTTCAGTCGAAGACTATGTGGCTGAGCATACGGCCGGAGAGGGCTTCGACATTGTCTATGACACCGTTGGGGGGAAAACGCTGGATGCGTCATTCAAGGCGGCACGGATGTATCACGGTCATGTGCTCAGTTGCCTTGGTTGGGGGCAGCACAGCCTGGCACCGCTTTCCTTTCGCGGGGCGACTTACTCCGGTGTCTTCACTTTGCTGCCGCTCCTGACGGGCAAAGGGCGTGAGCATCACGGCGAGATTCTGCACGAGGCGGCACGGTTGATAGAGGCGGGTAAGCTCTTGCCATTGCTTGACCCGCACTCGTTCACATTGCAGACCGCAGAAGCCGCCCATGCACTGCTCTTGTCGGGAGCGGGAAAGGGGCGGTTGGTGGTCGAGTTTTAACTCAAGGCTTCGAGTACGAAGTCCAGCCGATCCTGACCGAAGTACAACTGGTTGCCGACAAACATGCTCGGCGCTCCGAACACCCCTCGCTGCACAGCTTTTTCGGTGTTGTCCTTGAGCACGGCTTTGACTTCTTCATCCGCGGTCAGGGCCAGCACCTCTTGCGGGTCGAAAGCGTTTTCGCTCAGCACCGCCGCGACAGTTGCCGGTTCATCGAGGTTGCGACCGTCGACCCAAATGGCCTTGAACAGGCAATCGATGAACTCTGCAAAGCGTTCAGGGTGGCGCAATTGTATGCCTGTTACGGCACGCATCAGCATCAAGGTGTTGATCGGGAAGTGCGGATTGAATTTCAGAGGTACGCCGTAGCGTTTGGCGTAGCGGTCCAGATCCTGAAACATGTAGCGACCCTTTGCCGGGACTGTCACTGGAGAGGCGTTTCCGGTGGCTTTGAACACCCCGCCTAACAAGAGCGGAATGTAGACCAGCCGGCTATCGGTCTGTGCGCAGATTTTCGGTAGCTGGGTGTAGGCCAGATAGGTGGCGGGGCTGCCGAGGTCGAAGTAGAACTCCACGGTTTTGCTCATGTTCAAGGCGCTCGTCTTATTGTTATGTGTGGGGGGGCTTACCAGCGTTCACTCCAGGGGCGAAGGTCCAGCTCGAAGGTCCAGGCATCGCGGGGCTGGCTGTGCAGGTACCAGTAGTTTTCGGCAATATGCTCGGGATCGAGGATGCCATCCTGATCCTTGGTGGCATATTTTTCGGGGAAGCTTTCACGGATGAAGTCGGTATCGATGGCGCCGTCGACGACGATATGGGCAACGTGAATGTTCATCGGCCCGAGCTCCCGGGCCATGCTTTGCGCCAGTGCACGAATGCCGTGCTTGGCACCCGCAAATGCGGCGAACCCGGCAGCGCCACGCATTCCTGCGGTGGCACCGGTGAACAGAATCGTGCCCCGCTGGCGCTTGGCCATGCGCTTGGCCACTTCACGCGCGTTGAGAAAACCGGAAAAACAGGCCATTTCCCAGATCTTGAAATACTTGCGGGCGGTTTCTTCGAGAATGCTGCAAGGCACGTTGGCGCCGATGTTGAAGACAAAGGCCTCGATGGGGCCGATCTGGCTTTCGATCTGCTCGACCAGCGCGATCACGTCTTCTTCTTTACGTGCATCGCAGGCAAACCCGTGGGCCTCGCTACCTTCGGCCTCGATGGCATCCACCAGTGGCTGGAGCTTGTCCGCACTGCGGCGGGTGACGCAGGCGACAAAACCTTCCTGGGCAAAACGCTTGGCAATGGCGCCGCCCGTGGCATCACCTGCACCGACGACCAGTACGACCTTCTTGTTATTCATGGGTAGATCCCTTTTTGGTAAACGATCGTTAACTAAACGAACGTTATGCTACGATTCGACTGACGTCAAGATGATCAACTCTGAGGGAAGGGCAATGCGTTATTCGGCCAGTCACAAGCTGGAAACCAGGCAAAGGCTGCTGGAAAGCAGTGCGCTATCGGCAAAGAAGTCCGGATTTTCAACGGTGGGCGTGGACGGCCTGATGAAAGCGATTGGCTTGAGTGGGGGCGCCTTCTACAGCCACTTTTCATCGAAAGACGAGTTGTTCGCAACCATTGTCGAGCGTGAGCTGGGTCAAAGTCTGGCGCGACTGGGGGAAGGGCAGGACCGTGAAAAGCTTGAGCGCTGCTTGAAACAGTACCTGAGCATGTCTCACGTCGAGAATCCGGAAACCGGTTGTGCGTTACCGGCATTGGGGGCGGAAATTGCCCGTTCCGACGAGACTGTCCGCCAACAGGCAGAACACTGGATTTGTCGGCTGCAGGAAAGTTGGGCGAGGGTTCTGCAAAGCGACAGCCTGGCGTGGGCGATTCTGTCGCAATGTATTGGCGCGCTGGTCGTGGCGCGCATGCTGGCTAGCCCGAATATCCAGCGCACTGTGCTGAAGTCAAGCTACGAGGAAATTGGCCGTCAGATCGCAAGTCCGAGAACCTGACGCGACGGCCCAGCCTACTTGCAGATGACAATCATGCTGCGGCTGGTATAACCCGCAGGGTTGAGGCCAAACGGATAATCGCCGGGTTCTTCCACAGCATCTCCCGACTTGGCAATGACCTTGTATCCCTTGGGTGCGCAGGAGTTGGCGGCGCTGGTGTAGCACTTGTCCCAGGACGAAGACAGTCCGGAACAGTTGATATGTAGCCCTTTCTTGCCGTGCTTGATCTGTGTTTCCGAGGTCGCTGCGCAGCCCGCAATTGCAAGTACGGCGATCAGCATCAAAAATCGTTTCATTACTGTCCTTAAAGCGTCCCGGATCTTGTGCCCGGGTCTGGCTGCATTCGCTTGCACTTGAAGCGTACCGATATCCCTATCTGGAATTGTCCATGGTATGACCCTGGGTTGCGGGGCTAAACATGGCCTAATTGAGCGGCAAATACCAGACCCGTGTCATATCTGCTATCAATCTGCTGCTACTGCTGGCCTGGCGGCACTGCTCATGGTCATGGTTGCGCCGACGGATGCCAGTATGATGCACAGGATTGCCGTCCACTGCGACAGTGAGAGGTATTCATGAAGGAACAGCAAGCCCGATAACGCGCCGAAGGCAGGCTCGATACTCATCAATGTACCGAAGGTTCTGGCCGGCATACGAGTCAGCGCGACCATCTCCAGGGTGTAGGGGAGGGCAGTGGACAAGATGGCGACACCAAGGGCCACAGGGATCAATGATGGGGTCAGCAGGGCGGAACCAGCATGGACAATGCCGATAGGGGCTACGAATAGTGCAGCGATCATTACCCCCAGTGCGGCGGTTTGCACACCATTGTCGGCCCCTGCTTTTTGGCCGAACAAAATGTACAGCGCCCAGCAGACACCTGCACCCAAGGCATAACCGGCGCCTACCAGATCGATTCCTGCGGTCGCTTCTCCCGTCGGAATCAATAACAGTAGGCCAACGGTCGCCAGGGCGATCCACAAGAAGTCGATCGCGCGACGTGAGGCGTAGATCGCCACGGCCAATGGGCCGGTGAACTCAAGAGCCACCGCGATTCCCAGCGGGACTGTTTGCAATGACATATAGAAGAGGAAGTTCATGCCGCCCAGCGCCATCCCGTAGACGATGACGGTGCGCAGGGATCTTGCGGTGAGTTTTGCCCGCCATGGACGCAGTATCAGCATCATGATCACGCTGGCAAAAATCAGTCGTAATGTTGTCGTCCCTTGAGGGCCAACAAGGGAGAACATGCTTTTTGCCAGGGAGGCTCCGGACTGGATCGATGCCATGGCTATGAGCAGCAGCCCAACCGAGAACAGAGTAGAGGCTAGGCTGCGAGGCTGATCATTCATTACGTGGCATCGTCCGAAAATAGGAAGTAAGGGCATTTTTTTTCGTGATGGGCAATATACTGCGCACTCACCGCGGGCGCGTCTATATATAAGCAGCGTTTTTGCATATATCTGTACAAAACCAGAATCAGTGCTTGACGGCAGATTTTGGAGGCCTATAATTCGCCCCACTTCCGGCGCAGTCGAAACGGAAAACTCCTTGGTAAACAAAGAGTTACGCAGTTTTCGGCAGTGGTTGCTTCAGGTCATCGAAGCGCAAAGGAAGTTGAAAAAGAGGTGTTGACAGCAGCGTGTAACGCTGTAGAATTCGCCTCCCGCTGACGAGAGATCGAAAGCGCAAGTGGTTGAAGTTGTTAAGGAAATCCTTGAAAACTTCTGAAAAAATCACTTGACAGCAAATGAGGCTGCTGTAGAATGCGCGCCTCGGTTGAGACGAAAGCTCTTAACCAACCGCTCTTTAACAACTGAATCAAGCAATTCGTGTGGGTGCTTGTGGAGTCAGACTGCTAGTCAACAGATTATCAGCATCACAAGTTACTCCGCGAGAAATCAAAGATGTAACCAACGATTGCTGAGCCAAGTTTAGGGTTTTCTCAAAACCCAAAGATGTTTGAACTGAAGAGTTTGATCATGGCTCAGATTGAACGCTGGCGGCAGGCCTAACACATGCAAGTCGAGCGGATGACAGGAGCTTGCTCCTGAATTCAGCGGCGGACGGGTGAGTAATGCCTAGGAATCTGCCTGGTAGTGGGGGACAACGTTTCGAAAGGAACGCTAATACCGCATACGTCCTACGGGAGAAAGCAGGGGACCTTCGGGCCTTGCGCTATCAGATGAGCCTAGGTCGGATTAGCTAGTTGGTGAGGTAATGGCTCACCAAGGCGACGATCCGTAACTGGTCTGAGAGGATGATCAGTCACACTGGAACTGAGACACGGTCCAGACTCCTACGGGAGGCAGCAGTGGGGAATATTGGACAATGGGCGAAAGCCTGATCCAGCCATGCCGCGTGTGTGAAGAAGGTCTTCGGATTGTAAAGCACTTTAAGTTGGGAGGAAGGGCATTAACCTAATACGTTAGTGTTTTGACGTTACCGACAGAATAAGCACCGGCTAACTCTGTGCCAGCAGCCGCGGTAATACAGAGGGTGCAAGCGTTAATCGGAATTACTGGGCGTAAAGCGCGCGTAGGTGGTTTGTTAAGTTGGATGTGAAAGCCCCGGGCTCAACCTGGGAACTGCATTCAAAACTGACAAGCTAGAGTATGGTAGAGGGTGGTGGAATTTCCTGTGTAGCGGTGAAATGCGTAGATATAGGAAGGAACACCAGTGGCGAAGGCGACCACCTGGACTGATACTGACACTGAGGTGCGAAAGCGTGGGGAGCAAACAGGATTAGATACCCTGGTAGTCCACGCCGTAAACGATGTCAACTAGCCGTTGGGAGCCTTGAGCTCTTAGTGGCGCAGCTAACGCATTAAGTTGACCGCCTGGGGAGTACGGCCGCAAGGTTAAAACTCAAATGAATTGACGGGGGCCCGCACAAGCGGTGGAGCATGTGGTTTAATTCGAAGCAACGCGAAGAACCTTACCAGGCCTTGACATCCAATGAACTTTCCAGAGATGGATGGGTGCCTTCGGGAACATTGAGACAGGTGCTGCATGGCTGTCGTCAGCTCGTGTCGTGAGATGTTGGGTTAAGTCCCGTAACGAGCGCAACCCTTGTCCTTAGTTACCAGCACGTCATGGTGGGCACTCTAAGGAGACTGCCGGTGACAAACCGGAGGAAGGTGGGGATGACGTCAAGTCATCATGGCCCTTACGGCCTGGGCTACACACGTGCTACAATGGTCGGTACAGAGGGTTGCCAAGCCGCGAGGTGGAGCTAATCCCACAAAACCGATCGTAGTCCGGATCGCAGTCTGCAACTCGACTGCGTGAAGTCGGAATCGCTAGTAATCGCGAATCAGAATGTCGCGGTGAATACGTTCCCGGGCCTTGTACACACCGCCCGTCACACCATGGGAGTGGGTTGCACCAGAAGTAGCTAGTCTAACCTTCGGGAGGACGGTTACCACGGTGTGATTCATGACTGGGGTGAAGTCGTAACAAGGTAGCCGTAGGGGAACCTGCGGCTGGATCACCTCCTTAATCGACGACTCAGCTGCTCCATAAGTTCCCACACGAATTGCTTGATTCATTGAAGAAGACGATAAGAAGCAGCCCGAAATTGGGTCTGTAGCTCAGTTGGTTAGAGCGCACCCCTGATAAGGGTGAGGTCGGCAGTTCGAATCTGCCCAGACCCACCAATTTTGTATGGGGCCATAGCTCAGCTGGGAGAGCGCCTGCCTTGCACGCAGGAGGTCAACGGTTCGATCCCGTTTGGCTCCACCACTACTGCTTCTGTTGTAAAAGCTTAGAAATGAGCATTCCATCGAGACGATGATGAATGTTGATTTCTAGTCTTTGACTAGTTCGTTCTTTAAAAATTTGGGTATGTGATAGAAAGATAGACTGAACGTTACTTTCACTGGTAACGGATCAGGCTAAGGTAAAATTTGTGAGTTTAATCGCGAATTTTCGGCGAATGTCGTCTTCACAGTATAACCAGATTGCTTGGGGTTATATGGTCAAGTGAAGAAGCGCATACGGTGGATGCCTTGGCAGTCAGAGGCGATGAAAGACGTGGTAGCCTGCGAAAAGCTTCGGGGAGTCGGCAAACAGACTTTGATCCGGAGATGTCTGAATGGGGAACCCAGCCATCATAAGATGGTTATCTTGTACTGAATACATAGGTGCAAGAGGCGAACCAGGGGAACTGAAACATCTAAGTACCCTGAGGAAAAGAAATCAACCGAGATTCCCTTAGTAGTGGCGAGCGAACGGGGACCAGCCCTTAAGTGGCTTTGAGATTAGCGGAACGCTCTGGAAAGTGCGGCCATAGTGGGTGATAGCCCTGTACGCGAAAATCTCTTGGTCATGAAATCGAGTAGGACGGAGCACGAGAAACTTTGTCTGAATATGGGGGGACCATCCTCCAAGGCTAAATACTACTGACTGACCGATAGTGAACTAGTACCGTGAGGGAAAGGCGAAAAGAACCCCGGAGAGGGGAGTGAAATAGATCCTGAAACCGTATGCGTACAAGCAGTGGGAGCCTACTTTGTTAGGTGACTGCGTACCTTTTGTATAATGGGTCAGCGACTTATTTTCAGTGGCGAGCTTAACCGAATAGGGAGGCGTAGCGAAAGCGAGTCTTAATAGGGCGTCTAGTCGCTGGGAATAGACCCGAAACCGGGCGATCTATCCATGGGCAGGTTGAAGGTTAGGTAACACTGACTGGAGGACCGAACCGACTACCGTTGAAAAGTTAGCGGATGACCTGTGGATCGGAGTGAAAGGCTAATCAAGCTCGGAGATAGCTGGTTCTCCTCGAAAGCTATTTAGGTAGCGCCTCATGTATCACTGTAGGGGGTAGAGCACTGTTTCGGCTAGGGGGTCATCCCGACTTACCAAACCGATGCAAACTCCGAATACCTACAAGTGCCGAGCATGGGAGACACACGGCGGGTGCTAACGTCCGTCGTGAAAAGGGAAACAACCCAGACCGTCAGCTAAGGTCCCAAAGTTATGGTTAAGTGGGAAACGATGTGGGAAGGCTTAGACAGCTAGGAGGTTGGCTTAGAAGCAGCCACCCTTTAAAGAAAGCGTAATAGCTCACTAGTCGAGTCGGCCTGCGCGGAAGATGTAACGGGGCTCAAACCATACACCGAAGCTACGGGTATCATCTTCGGATGATGCGGTAGAGGAGCGTTCTGTAAGCCTGTGAAGGTGAGTTGAGAAGCTTGCTGGAGGTATCAGAAGTGCGAATGCTGACATGAGTAACGACAATGGGTGTGAAAAACACCCACGCCGAAAGACCAAGGTTTCCTGCGCAACGTTAATCGACGCAGGGTTAGTCGGTCCCTAAGGCGAGGCTGAAAAGCGTAGTCGATGGAAAACAGGTTAATATTCCTGTACTTCTGGTTATTGCGATGGAGGGACGGAGAAGGCTAGGCCAGCTTGGCGTTGGTTGTCCAAGTTTAAGGTGGTAGGCTGAGATCTTAGGTAAATCCGGGATCTTAAGGCCGAGAGCTGATGACGAGTTACCCTCTGGGTGACGAAGTGGTTGATGCCATGCTTCCAAGAAAAGCTTCTAAGCTTCAGATAACCAGGAACCGTACCCCAAACCGACACAGGTGGTTGGGTAGAGAATACCAAGGCGCTTGAGAGAACTCGGGTGAAGGAACTAGGCAAAATGGCACCGTAACTTCGGGAGAAGGTGCGCCGGTGAGGGTGAAGCACTTGCTGCGTAAGCCCACGCCGGTCGAAGATACCAGGCCGCTGCGACTGTTTATTAAAAACACAGCACTCTGCAAACACGAAAGTGGACGTATAGGGTGTGACGCCTGCCCGGTGCCGGAAGGTTAATTGATGGGGTTAGCTAACGCGAAGCTCTTGATCGAAGCCCCGGTAAACGGCGGCCGTAACTATAACGGTCCTAAGGTAGCGAAATTCCTTGTCGGGTAAGTTCCGACCTGCACGAATGGCGTAACGATGGCGGCGCTGTCTCCACCCGAGACTCAGTGAAATTGAAATCGCTGTGAAGATGCAGTGTATCCGCGGCTAGACGGAAAGACCCCGTGAACCTTTACTATAGCTTTGCACTGGACTTTGAATTTGCTTGTGTAGGATAGGTGGGAGGCTTTGAAGCGTGGACGCCAGTTCGCGTGGAGCCATCCTTGAAATACCACCCTGGCAACTTTGAGGTTCTAACTCAGGTCCGTTATCCGGATCGAGGACAGTGTATGGTGGGTAGTTTGACTGGGGCGGTCTCCTCCTAAAGAGTAACGGAGGAGTACGAAGGTGCGCTCAGACCGGTCGGAAATCGGTCGTAGAGTATAAAGGCAAAAGCGCGCTTGACTGCGAGACAGACACGTCGAGCAGGTACGAAAGTAGGTCTTAGTGATCCGGTGGTTCTGTATGGAAGGGCCATCGCTCAACGGATAAAAGGTACTCCGGGGATAACAGGCTGATACCGCCCAAGAGTTCATATCGACGGCGGTGTTTGGCACCTCGATGTCGGCTCATCACATCCTGGGGCTGAAGCCGGTCCCAAGGGTATGGCTGTTCGCCATTTAAAGTGGTACGCGAGCTGGGTTTAGAACGTCGTGAGACAGTTCGGTCCCTATCTGCCGTGGACGTTTGAGATTTGAGAGGGGCTGCTCCTAGTACGAGAGGACCGGAGTGGACGAACCTCTGGTGTTCCGGTTGTCACGCCAGTGGCATTGCCGGGTAGCTATGTTCGGGAAAGATAACCGCTGAAAGCATCTAAGCGGGAAACTTGCCTCAAGATGAGATCTCACTGGAGCCTTGAGCTCCCTGAAGGGCCGTCGAAGACTACGACGTTGATAGGTTGGGTGTGTAAGCGCTGTGAGGCGTTGAGCTAACCAATACTAATTGCCCGTGAGGCTTGACCATATAACACCCAAGCAATTTGCATGCTCCTAGTTGAAAAGACGAGAGAGACCAGATTGCGGTGTGTGAAGACGCAAGAACCGAAAGTTCGAGAAACACACAAATCTATTACATACCCAATTTGCTGAAGCGAGGCCAACCGGTCACGACTCAGTACCCGAATTTCTTGACGACCATAGAGCATTGGAACCACCTGATCCCATCCCGAACTCAGCAGTGAAACGATGCATCGCCGATGGTAGTGTGGGGTTTCCCCATGTGAGAGTAGGTCATCGTCAAGATTAAATTCCGAAACCCCTATCTGCGTATGCAGGTAGGGGTTTTGTCTTTCTGGCTCCTGTAGGAGCGAGCTCCTACAAGGTCAATTGTAAAAAAAATCACACAAACCTGACTCCACGGTTTTGATAAGGTGCAGCTCATTTTTAATGGACTGAGTCTGCGCCCACGGATCGGCATTCTTTTCAAAGAGTTGCTGCACAAGTGCCTGAACCGATAGCGATCAAGGACCACGAAAAAGAAACACGCCTGGTCAACAAGAGACTCATGGCTTGTGCCTTGTTCGTTGTCGCCATTACCTGTGTTCTGGTGGTACGCCTGTATGTCCTGCAGGTCGTCGAGTTCGACTATCACTCGACCATCTCCGAAAATAATCGCGTACATGTCCTGCCGATTACACCTACCCGTGGATTGATCTACGACCGCAACGGCGTACTCCTTGCGGACAACCGCCCCAGCTTCAACCTGACCATCACCCGTGAGCGCGCCAGCGATGTCAACGCCGAGCTGGACGAGGTAGTCAATCTCCTGCACTTGCCCGCTGAAGACCGCTCGCTGTTCGACAAGGCGATGAAGCAGGCACGTCACCCCTTCGTACCCGTGACGCTGTTCTATGAGCTGAGCGAAGAACAGATTGCCGTACTCGCCGTCAACGAGTTCCGCTTGCCCGGCATCGATGTCGAGGCGCAGTTCGTGCGCCATTATCCGTTCGGCGAGCACTTTGCTCATTCGATCGGATACGTCGGTCGTATCAACGAGAAAGAATCAAAGGCTCTGGATACGATCGAGTACCGAGGCACCCAATCCATCGGCAAGACCGGGATCGAAAAGTTTTACGAATCGGAACTGCATGGCCACGTGGGTTACGAGGAAGTCGAAACCAACGCCCAGGGCCGGGTATTGCGAGTACTCAAGCACACCGATCCGGTGCCCGGGAAAAACATTGTACTGAGCCTCGACGTCAAGCTTCAGGAAGCCGCCGAGCAAGCCTTGGGCGATCGTCGTGGCTCCGTAGTCGCGCTCGATCCGTCGACCGGTGAAGTGTTGGCCATGGTCAGCAACCCGAGTTTCGATCCGAATCTGTTCGTCACCGGTATCAGCTCCAAGGAGTACTCCACGCTACGGGACTCCATCGACCGACCGCTATTCAACCGTGTGCTGCGCGGTCTCTATGCGCCGGGTTCGACCATCAAGCCGGAAGTGGCAATCGCCGGCCTCGATGCAGGTGTCGTCACGCCACAGACCCGTGTGTTCGACCCCGGTTATTACCAATTGCCGGATGTCGATCACAAGTACCGCAACTGGAACCATAGCGGCGATGGTTGGGTGGATATGGATGCGGCGATCATGCGTTCCAACGACACCTACTTCTATGACCTCGCACACAAGCTCGGTATCGATCGCCTGCACGACTACATGGCAATGTTCGGACTCGGTGAGAAAGTCTCTCTCGATATGTACGAAGAATCCCCCGGCCTGATGCCATCCCAAGCCTGGAAGCGCGCCACGCGTCGTCAGGCATGGTTTCCGGGCGAGACGGTGATTCTCGGTATCGGCCAGGGCTACATGCAGGTCACGCCGTTGCAATTGGCCCAGGCCACGGCGCTGATTGCCAACAAAGGGGTGTGGAATCGCCCGCACCTGGCCAAAACCGTGGACGGCGTCGCGCCGGTGGATGAGCATCCAATGCCGAACATTCTGCTCAAGGATCCTCGCGACTGGGAACAGGTCAACCATGGCATGCAGATGGTGATGCACGATGCTCGCGGGATTGCCCGGGCCGCGGCCGTGGGGGCGCAGTATCGCATTGCCGGCAAGAGTGGTACCGCGCAAGTGGTGGCGATCAAGCAGGGCGAACGTTATAACCGGGAGAAAACCCGCGAGCGTAACCGCGACAATGCCTTGTTCGTCGGTTTCGCCCCGGCCGAGCACCCGAAGATTGTGATTTCGGTAATGATCGAAAACGGCGAGGCGGGTGGACGCGTCGCCGGACCGGTCGTGCGGGAGATCATGGACGCCTGGCTACTCGATCGGGAAGGGCACCTGAAGCCGCAGTACGCAGCGCCGAGCAAGGCGTCGGGCGATCCTCGCGTCTGAACCCTCATGGCTTCACAACACAGGCTCACGGCCGGTTGCATCATGCGTAGGCGAGGTTTTTTTCTTCCAGCAATTCCTCATACAAGGCCGCCCATTTGCGACCCATTTCGTCCGCCGTAAACAGATTCTGATAACGGGCCTGCGCCTTCTCACCCATTTGCGCCGCCAGCACCGGGTTTTCCCAAAGCGTGCGCATTGCCTCGCGAAACGCTGCTGGATTGCTCGGCGGCACCACCAGCCCGGTCTCGTTGTGGATATTGATGTAACTGGTGCCCGTGCCAATCTCACTGGAGATCATCGGTTTGCCATACATTGCGCCTTCGAGCAGCGAAATGCCGAAGGCTTCGGAGCGCAGGTGCGATGGGAACACGATGGCGTAGCTCAGCTGCAGCAGCGCTACTTTGTCCTCGTCCCCCAGACGCCCGAGGAACTGAACATTGCGTAAACCCAAGGCGGCCGCCTGGGCATGCAGCTCTGCTTCCATTGGTCCGGCACCGACAATCACTGTCGGGTAATCCAGGTCCTTCAGGGCGTCGAGCAGGATGTGCAAGCCTTTGTAGTAGCGCATCACACCCACAAACAGAAAGAACTTGTCGCCAAGCTTTTGCCGCCAGTGAGCCGTCCGATTGCTGTCCGGTTGTGGGTAACCTGTCTTGTTCAATCCATAGGGGATCACTCGGGTCTTGTGCTGAAACTGTTGCAACACATCACTGGTGTGCAGGTAATTGGGCGATGCAGCGACGATCCGGTCGGCGCTGTGCAGAAAGCGATTCATCAGCGGCCGGTAAAGTTTGAGCAGGTGTTTCTGGCGGATAATGTCCGAGTGGTACGTCACTACGCAGGGTTTGTTCAGGCTGCTGGCGAAATGCACCAGGTCCATGAACGGCCAAGGAAAGTGGTAATTGACCACGTCGGCCTCGGCTGCCAACTCGCGAAACTGTTTGAAGACACTCCAGGAAAACCCCGTGGAGGCGAACTGAATGTCGAGCCTGGCTCTATGGACTTCATGTTGAGCGATCTGCATCACCGGCGGTGTCGGATCGGCACTGAGTGTCAGCACCTTGCCTTCAACGCCATGCAGGGCACCGCTTTCGCACAACTGGAAAATCACTTGTTCGATTCCGCCGACCGAGTCAGGCAGGTACGTCTTGAAAAAATGAAGAACTCGCATTCAACCTCCCATTGCCTGGCGGTACGCGCTGGCCGTGACTTGCGCGCAGCGTTCCCAGGTAAAAAGCCTTGCCTGTAGCAATCCGGCTTCTCGGCATGCCTGCCAATGCGCTAGATCCTCGATCAGACGACTCATTGCATCGCGCAAGCCGTCGGTTTCATCCGGTTCAATATAGTTACCCGCAGAGCCTGCCACTTCGGGCATGGCCGAACGTCTGGTCAGAATGACCGGTGTGCCGCAGGCCATGGCCTCCAGCACCGGCAGGCCAAAACCTTCGTAAAGCGACGGAAAGATCAATGCCCGGGCACCGGCCAACAGCTGCGCAACGTGCTCGTCAGGCAAATAGCCCAGCAAACAGACATGACCGCCAGCCAGGGCCTGGTGCAATTCTTCGCTGAACTGCTCGCGCTGCCAGCCGGCCATGCCGACGATCAGCAATGGAAAACGCTGACGGACTGACTCCGGCAATCGGGCGTGGGCGCGCAGTGCGAGCGACAGATTCTTGCGCGGTTCCAGGGTGCCGACACAGAGGAAGTATTCCCGTGCCTCGACGCCATGGGTCTTGAGTACGGCGTCGATAGCCTCGGGGGACCGCGGGTGAAAACGTGCGGCTACACCCAGCGGCGCGACAACAAACCGTTCCTTCGGTAGCCTGAAATGTGCCTGGGCTTCGTCAGCAATGTATTGCGAGTCGGTAAGAATCAGGCTTGCCTGACGCACGCCGTCGGCCACGCGCCGTTCGATTTCTCTCAAGCGCGCCGGTGGCTGCGTTTCGGGATAGTGCAGGTGAGTCAGGTCATGCAGGGTGATGACGGTCGGGCCGTCGAACGACAGCGGCCACAAACTCGGTTCGTGGTAGAGGTCGATGGCTTGCGCGCGGCCTTGATCGAAGCGTTTCTGCTCCAGCCACCGTCGGGCCTGATAGGCCCCCGGAATCTGCCGCAGCAATGGCGTCAGTCGGGAATAACCGGGCATGGCCGCTTCAGGCAGCACAGCACTCCAGCCCCAGCCATGAAACAGCGCCAGTTCAATATCCGGTTCGCCCGCCAGGGCGTTCGCCAGTTCGGCAACGTAGTGGCCGATGCCGGTGCGCGGCGCCTGGAGGATGCGGGCGTTAAGGGCAATGCGCATGTTGCCTCTCTTGTTCGAGCGGCACATCCGAGAGATTGCGCAGGGTGCGTGAAGCCAGTTGCGCACTGGCTTCACGCCAGCCGATCCAGCGCCAGTCCGCGACGTTGCGAGTGGCCGGGAATTGACCGCTGCTCTCGAAACGAATGACCAGATCAGCCAGACTTTGTGGTTCGGCCAGGTCGAAATACGCCATGAACTCACCACCGATTTCGCGGAAGACCGGAATATCGCTGCCCATGGCCGGCAATCCACGCTGCATGGCTTCTACCAGCGGCAGGCCGAAGCCTTCCACAAAAGACGGAAACACCAGTGAGCTGGCGTGGGTGTAGGCATGTTCGAGGCTGGTGTCGCTCAGGTCATTGAACATGAACAGGCGTTGATTCAGCTGCGGGTGATTGCGTACCCGGGCGAGCAGGGCGTCGCATTTCCAGCCGACCCGACCGGCGATACACAGCCGGACCTTGGAGCCCGCCGCCCAAGCCAGCTCGAAAGCGTCCAGCAGATAGTCGTGGTTTTTGCGCGGTTCGATGGTACTGACCATCAAAAATACGGGTTCCGGCGTCTCGAACAGCCGGGCAAGACGCGGCTCCACGGCGGCGGTGACTTCGCTCAGATCGAGTTCGGAGCCCAGGTGAAAATAATCGAACCACAACTCGGTGGCCCTGGCAGAGCCCAGGCGGTGCTGAACCTCCTCTCGCACCTGGTCGCGCACCGTGGCGGAAATGGCCACGTAGCCATCGGCGGTCTGGGTGATCCAGTCGAACCACTCGTTGAACACCTGCACCAGCCGTGTGTCGTAGAACTGCGGGTGGGTCAGGGGAATCAGGTCGTAGATCACTGAAACGATGCCCACGCCTTCGCGTTTGAGCTGTTCGGCAAACGGGAAAAAGTCGGTGTGCCAGGACGAATCCAGCAACACCAGTTGATCTCCCGGTTGATGCTGCAACGGTGCACAACGTTTGGGCAGTTGATACCGATCGAGCTGGTCGATCAGGCGCAGCGGCACGCTGAAGCAGGTCAGTGCTGTCAGTCGATAAGTCACGTACACCACGCGTCGGGCGAACCGCGATGTCAAACGTTGGTCGAGCTGCTGGTGCCATTGCCAGAAAAGATGTGCCAGCCGGCCAAGTCTCCCGCCGAACATCATCAACTGATCGAAAAGCGGGATGTTCAGCGCGCCGAGTTTCAGTACCCGATAGAGTTTGCCCTTAAGCAACACAACCGGGATGCATTCAACACCGTCGACCGATTCCGGTAGCTGGTTGACGACGTTGCGCACCACCCGCTGAATGCCCGAATTGACCTTGGGGTGTTGGAATACGTGCGTGCACTCCACCAAAAGACGCGTCATGGCGTGCTCCCCGAGGTGACCGGCGCGCTCGAGCGCGTAACGGTGGTCTTCGCGGCCAGCCACGAGCAACCGACAAAATCCTCCTGCCGGTTGTTGATGACATGGAACACCAACCCGTAATCGCGCCACTCGAAGTTGCGGTCCAGGTGCGAATCCAGACGTGACAGGCTCAACGCCACGGAATAGTTACCCTTGCCCAGCCCCATGACGAAAGCGAAGCGGTAGGTCACGCGCTCGCCAGCCTGCAGATCGGTCAGCGCCTGATCCTGGCGATGCGTATTGATGCCGTACATGGCCTGGCCCAGGCGATCCTTGATCATGAAGCCCAATACCAGCCGTTCGATGTCCTGGCGAACCTCGACATTCACCTCCAGCACGACCGGCTGGCCGACTTCGGCGGCGTCGATGGAACGCTCATATTGGTCGAGCAGACGCACGTTCAGAATCCTGGCTTCACCCGTTCCTGAAATGGTACTGAGCTGGCCGCCAGCGAGGGCTTCCTGGCGCACGGTCTGTCCTTCACGCGCGGCGAGCAGGGCGTTGTAGTAATCCATGACGGCTTCGGGGGTGTCGTGCATGGCCATGTGGCCGTTTTCCAGGAGGATCGCCGAGTCGCAGATCGACTGAATCGCCGAGCGGTCATGGGAGACGATCAGCAGCGTGGTACCGGCTTTGCGAAAGCTGCGGATGCGGTCGAAACTTTTGTGCTGGAAGTAGGCGTCGCCCACTGAAAGAGCTTCGTCGACGATCAAAATGTCCGGGCGTCGCGCAGTGGCCACGCTGAACGCCAGGCGCATTTGCATGCCGCTGGAATAGGTACGCACAGGGTGGTCGATGGCATCGCCAATTTCCGCGAAACGTTCGATTTCAGGCATCAACGCTTCTATCTCTTCGACCTGCATGCCCAGCAACTGCCCGGCCATGACAGCATTCTGCCGGCCGGTGAAGTCTGCATGAAAACCCATGCCCAATTCCAGCAGGGCGGCGACACGGCCTTCGAGCTCAATGGTGCCGCAGGTGGGTTGGGTGGTGCCGGTGATCATCTTCAACAAGGTGCTTTTGCCGGCGCCGTTGACCCCGACGATGCCCACCGATTCGCCGGGGGCAATCTGGAAGGTCACGTCTTGCAGTACCCAATGCTGGCGATGACGGATCGGTGAAAACGGGATCAGCCACTCGGCCAGTCGACTCCAGCGGGTAGGGTACTGTTTGTAGGCCTTGCCCAGGCCGGTGACGCGTATGTGCCCCATCAGAGTTCATCCACCATTTCGCCGACCCTGTGCCGAAACAGCCGCAGCCCGATGA
This sequence comes from Pseudomonas sp. Pseusp10, assembly GCF_059492225.1. Classification (NCBI taxonomy): domain Bacteria; kingdom Pseudomonadati; phylum Pseudomonadota; class Gammaproteobacteria; order Pseudomonadales; family Pseudomonadaceae; genus Pseudomonas; species Pseudomonas sp. Pseusp10. The sequence goes on from NZ_CP168528.1 coordinate 2,442,553, forward strand.
CGAAGAACAATACGCTGCCAACCATGATCGGCAGCAGCGAACCCCAGACCGGCCATTGGCCGTAGAGGAAGATGTTCTGGTAGCTGGTGATCAGGTTGGTCAGCGGGTTGAGCTGCAGCAAGCGCTGCACCCAATCGGGCAGGATGCTCATCGGGTACACAATCGGCGTCAGCCAGAACCAGAATTGCAGACAGATGGCGAAAAATTGCCCGACATCGCGAAAGAACACATTCAATACGCCAAGAATCATCCCCAATCCGGCACAAAACATCACTTGTAACGCCAGCAGCGGAATGAGCGCCAAGAGCGCCATGCCCGGTAGTCGACCGGTGATCAACAGAAAACCGAGGAACAAGCCGATGATGATTGCGAAGTTGATTCCGGCATTCAACAGCACGATCACCGGCAGGCAGATCCGAGGGAAGCTGATTTTCTTCAGCAGGTTGGCGTTGTCCAGAAACATGTTCTGACTGCGGACGGTGATTTCTGCGAACAAACCCCACGTCAGCAATCCGGCACAGAGGTAGACGCTGTAAGCCAAGCCGTCATCCACCCCTGGCAAACGGGCGCGCATGATGTGGGAAAAGATCACGGTGTAGACGATGATCATCGACAGCGGGTTAAGCACGGTCCACAAGGCACCGAACAGTGAATTGCGATAACGCGCCTGGAACTCTCGCTTGACGCTACCGAGGATGAAACCTCGGTAGCTCCACAGCGAGCGGTACAAAGAAAGCAGCATTCAAACCGTCCTGCCATATTGGTCTTCGAAGCGGACGATGTCGTCCTCTCCCAGGTATTCGCCGCTTTGCACTTCGATGATCACCAGGTCAATCACGCCGGGATTCTCCAGGCGATGCTTGTGACCGGCAGCAATGAAGGTCGATTCGTTCTTGGCCACCAGGTGCGTGCCGGTGCCGTTGTTGGTGACCTTGGCCATGCCTTCGACCACTACCCAGTGTTCATTGCGATGGTGGTGCATCTGCAACGACAACTTGGCGCCGGGCTTGACCACGATACGTTTGATCTTGAAGCGCGGACCTTCCTCGAGCACGGTATAGGTGCCCCATGGCCGGCTGACCGTACGGTGCAGGCGATAGGCTTCGTGCTCTTTGTCCTTGAGCTGCCTTGCCACCCGGCGCACATCCTGGGCGCGGTCGGCGTGGGCCACCAGCACCGCGTCGGCGGTGTCGACGATGATCAGGTTATCCAGGCCCACGGTCGCTACCAGACGGTTGTCGCTCTGGACAAAGTTGTTGTGGCTGTCGATGAAAATCGCTTCGCCGACGGCGCGGTTGTTCTGGGCATCCGCCGGTACCAGCGCGGCCACCGCCCCCCAGGAGCCTATGTCGCTCCAGTCGAAACGGGCGGGCACGACGACCACCTTGTCGGAGCGCTCCATCAACGCGTAGTCGATGGAAATGTCCATGATTTCGCCAAACAGGGCCGGCGACAGTTCCTGTTGCACGCTCCCGGCATTTTCCACGGGAGTGCTGGCGGCCATGCAGGTTTGCGTCTGCTCCAGCAAAGTTGGCGCATGGGTTTGCAGTTCGGCCAGCAGGGTGGCGACCGAGAAGCAGAACATCCCGGAGTTCCACAGGAAGTTGCCGCTTTCCAGGTAATGAGTCGCAGTTTGCAGGTCGGGTTTTTCGACGAAACGCCGCACGCTGGCAGCGCCTTTATCGTCCAGTGATGTGCCGGCTTCAATGTAGCCAAAACCGGTTTCCGCAGCGGTCGGTACGACACCGAAGGTCACCAGGTGACCGCGCCTGGCCAACGTCACGGCATGCTCCACCGCGTCCTTCAGCGCGTCGACATTGACGATCAGGTGGTCGGCGGGCATGACCAGCATGATCGCGTCGTCGCCATGCAGGGCCTGGAGGGAGAGGGCGGCGGCGGCAATGGCCGGCGCCGTATTGCGACCCGTCGGCTCCAGCAGGAAATGCCCGCGATGACGGCCCAGATGCGCGTCCCGAAAGTGATCCTTGCTCTGGAAGTAGTACTCGCGGTTGGTCACCGTGACGATATCGCCCCAGCCGTCGAGCAGGTCCGCGGCACGCCGATAAGTCTTGCCCAGCAGCGACTGGCCGTCAGGCAATGTCATGAACGGCTTGGGATGGCCTTCACGCGACACCGGCCACAACCTCGTCCCGGCACCGCCGGAGAGAATCACGGGAATCAGCATGGCCTACTCCTTGGTGACGCGTTTCATGTCCGCATCCATCATCATGCGGATCAAGGTGTCCAGATCGGTTTTTGGTTTCCAACCCAGCACACGCTGGGCCTTGGCCGGGTTGCCGAGCAGCACTTCCACTTCGGCCGGGCGGAAGAATGCCGGGTCGATCTTCACGTAATCGCGGTAGTTCAGGCCCACATGGTCGAAGGCAATCCGACACATCTCGCGCACGGTGGTGGTCACGCCAGTGGCCACCACGAAGTCGTCGGGCTTGTCTTGTTGCAGCATCAGCCACATGGCTTCGACGTAGTCCCCGGCAAAGCCCCAGTCGCGCTTGGCGTCGATGTTGCCCAGACGCAGCTCCTGCTGCTTGCCCTGCTTGATCCGGGCGGCGGCGTCGGTGACTTTGCGCGTCACGAACTCGATGCCGCGCAGCGGTGATTCATGGTTGAACAGAATCCCGCTGCTGGCGTGCAGGTTGAAGCTTTCGCGGTAGTTCACGGTGATCCAGTGGCCATACAACTTGGCCACGCCATAAGGGCTGCGCGGATAGAACGGCGTGTTCTCGTCCTGCTGCTCGGCCTGGATCAGGCCGAACATTTCGCTGGTGGATGCCTGGTAGAAGCGCGTGTGCGGACTGAACTGACGGATCGCTTCGAGCAGGTGGGTCACGCCCAGGCCATCGACGATGCCGGTGGTCACCGGTTGATCCCAGGAGGCTGCGACAAAGCTTTGCGCGGCCAGGTTGTAGACCTCGTCCGGCGCCGACTTGATCACCGCGCGCTGTACTGAGCAGGCATCGGCCATGTCGCCGTCCAGGTAGACAATGTCCGCCTCGATCCCCATCTCACGCAGGCGCCAGCGCGAGTCGCTGCTGCGACGCGCGACCAGGCCGTGGACTTTGTAGCCCTTGTCGAGCAGCAGTTTGGCCAGATACGCGCCATCCTGGCCGGTGATACCTGTGATCAATGCACTTTTAGTCATTCTTGTCGTACTCGCGTCTCCCAGTCGGACAGGATCGCCCGCAGGGATTGTTGTGTTGTGATTTCAGACTTCCATCCGGTGGTTTCGACCAGCCTGGCGGGGCTGCCACACACCCGACGCTGATCCGCGCGGCGAAGTCGCGCAGGGTCCTGGACCAGTTGCAGGTCGACCCGGGCAAGATCTGCCAGTTGTTCGATCAAGCTGCGAATGCTCTGCTCGCGCCCCGAGCAAATGTTGTAGACCTGCCCCGGCGTACCTTTCTCCAGCAAGGCCAGATAGGCCGAGACCACGTCTGCGACATCGAGGAAATCGCGCGTGACGTCGATGTCCCCGACCTCCAGTTGTGGCCCTTGCAGGCCTTGCTTGATCCGGCAGATCTGACGGGCGGCGCTGGCGATGACGAAGCTGTCTTTCTGCCCGGTGCCGATGTGGTTGAACGGACGGGCAACCAGTACCGGCCAGTCTTCACTCAGGCCCCATTGCAAGCTCAGGAACTCTGCCGACAGTTTGCTCACGGCATATGGATTGCGCGGGCAGGGAGGTTGCAATTCAGTGATGGGCAGATGGGCTTCAGTGACCTGGCCATAGACATCACCAGAGCTGACGTACAGGAAGGTGCCCGTGAATCCGCGTGCCTTGAGCGCTTGCAGCAGGTTCAGGGTGCCCAACAGATTGATGTTCAGGGTGCGCGCCGGATCACGAAAGGCGTCCGGGACGAATGTCTGACCGGCCAGGTGGATAACCGCGTCGGGCATTTGCGGCCATAAGCCTTCGAGGCTTTCCGGCGCGGCGAGATCGTAGCGGCAAGGAACAGGCAGAAGTTCCCATTCCGAGGCATCGGCCTGCAAACGCGATTGGATGTGTTGTCCGACGAATCCATTCAGACCCGTGACAAACAGACGTCTTTTCAACAGCGACCCCCCGGTCATTCATTTCATCCAATTCCCACAGACTTATGGAAAGCTCTCTGGAACCGATAGGGTGGCTCAAAAGACAGGTGAAATGTTTGTTGTAGTTGTTTGGTAGCCAATCTGTGCCATTTGCTCGGTAATTTCAACAGGTCCAACCGTGACCGGTCAGTTCTCGTCAGCGTAGCCTGATTTATTCTCGCCGGGCGGTTCACGAATCCTCAACGGATGTGGTTAGAATGCCCCTCGTCACGATTAACGGGGTTCGGCAGCGTCGCTTCGAAACTGCGAGAAACTGACCACTAAAACAAGAACGAAGACGGGCAGCAAGACGATGGACGAGCGCCAGTAAATACTGGCTCGAACCGTGTTTTCCCCGTCATAGCGTGAGGCTGCCGGGATGGCGGCGTCACCGTGGGATGCCATGAATTTCATTCTTTACTCCGACGTCAACGACAGATCCATCAGCCAGAGTCTCGGCCGTCCCGAGTACAGTTACTACTTCGTGCTCAAGGCATATCGCCCTGTACTCGAAAGCCTTGGGCGAGTGCATGTGGTGTCCTCCACCGCCGAGGTCGATCCGCTCTACAAACAACTATTGGCCGCCGGCGAAGACAGTCTGTTCCTGTCGTTTACGCCGCCGCAGAAAACCCCGAACGACCTTGAGTGCCCGACGATCTGCGTGGTGGCCTGGGAGTTTGATTCGATTCCCGATGAACAATGGGATAACGACCCGCGCCAGGACTGGACGCAAATGCTGGCGCGCCAGGGGCGGGTGATCACACTCTCCAGCCATACCGCCCGGGCGATTCGTCGGACCATGGGCGAAGACTTTCCGGTGCTGGTGTTGCCGACGCCGTTGTGGGAAAACTTCGCCGACATTCGTAGTCGCCACACCAGTGTCCCGATCAGTGCCGGCTCGACACTGGACATCAAGGGTTGCATCTTCGATACACGCACACTCGGGCTGAGCGCCGATGCACTGATTCCCGTCGTGCCGACCGCCGAGGAACTGGCGGCGCTCGAGGCCGAGCTGGAGGCATTGAAGCCACCGCCGCTGACGCTCAAGCGCCGCTTGGTGATTGCTCGCCATTACCTGCGTATGTGGCGCCTGGACAAGGGTAGATCGCTGCCGGTCCCGGTGCATCGCACTCATTTTCTAAGCCAGTGGTATTGGGAAGGGATTCGCGACTTGTTGTCGGAAGCCGCCCATGAGCGTCTCGCTGACTGGTTACCGGCCATCGCCGGCCCGCAGACGATGGCAGTACCCGAGCCAGAACCGCGACAGTGGCCGGACACCACCGCCCAGGTCGAAACACAGGTTGACGGTGTGGTGTACGTCACCGTGTTCAACCCGCGTGACGGTCGCAAGAACTGGCATCAACTGATCACCGCATTCTGCTGGGCGTTCCGCGAAACGTCTGACGCGACGCTGGTACTGAAGATTACCCAAAGCGATCTGTCGTCCTACCACGACGAACTGATGACGTTGCTCGCGCAGCTTTCCCCGTTCGCCTGTCGGGTGGTGGTCATGCACGGCTACCTGGACGACCCGCAATACGCCCGGCTGTACGAAGCCGCCAGTTACTACGTCAATGCCTCGCGCTGCGAAGGGCTGTGCCTGCCGCTGATGGAGTTCATGGCCAGCGGTAAACCGGTGATTGCCCCGGATCACACGGCCATGGAGGACTACATCGATGAGCGTGTGGCGTTTGTGGTCAAGTCCAGCGAAGAGCTGACCATCTGGCCGCAGGACACACGTATCATCTACCGCACCCTACGTTACCGGCCGGACTGGGGTTCGCTGAAAACCGCCTACGAAAACAGCTACCGTCTGGCCAAGGAACAACCGCTGGAGTATCAGCGCATGTCCCTCGCCGCCGTCGAGCGCATGCACGATTACTGCGCTTTCGCCCCGGTACAGAAACGCATGGCGGATTTTTTCGGGCTGGCGCCACAGGCTTTGCCGACAGCAACCGTGACGGATAACGCCCCATGCTGATCATCATTCATTCGGAAACCAACCAGCACACCATTGCCCAGAACCTTGGCCGCTCGGAGTACAGCTATTACTTCGTGCTCAAGGAGTACCGACCCGTGCTGGCGCGGCTGGGGCGAGTGGTAGAAGTCAACGACCCGCAGACCGAAGTCGACGCCTTGTACATGGACTGTTTGTCCCGTGGTGAAGCGTGCGTGTTCCTGTCGTTCTCACCGCCTCATCGCACGCCGGTCAATTTTGCCTGCCCGACACTGCCGGTGTTCGCGTGGGAATTCAGCACCATCCCCAACGAACCCTTTGCCGGTGACCCGCTCAATGACTGGCGCACGGTGTTGCGGGCAGCGGGTGCGGCGATTACGCATTCCAGCTACACCGTGAATGCGGTGCGCGAGGCGATGGGCGCCGACTATCCGATCATCGCGGTACCTGCCCCGGTATGGGACCGGTTTTCCGAGCGCGGCGCCCACTTGCAACGTCAGCCCTTGGCCAGTCAGGTGCGGTTGACGCTCAAGGGGTTGCTGGTGGACAGCCGCGAACTCGACTTGCGAGCCTTCGGCCCCGTGGCAACTCGCGAAGGCGTGGGTATTGATTTCGATGCCCCGCCGAGTGAACACGAGTTGGTCCTCGATGGTGTGATTTACACCTCGGTGTTCAACCCCGGCGATGGGCGCAAGAATTGGGAAGACATGCTCAGTGCCTTTTGCGTGACGTTTCGCGAGGTGGATGACGCAACACTGGTGCTCAAATTGACGCACCACGATGCTAAAGAAGCACTGACTGACATCCTTCACCACTTGTACAAAAACCAGTCGTACCGCTGCCGGGTCGTGCTGATTTACGGCTATCTGGCTGACGCGGACTATGAGCAGCTGGTGCAAGCCACGAGTTATGTGGTCAACACGTCCTACGGCGAAGGCCAATGTCTTCCGCTGATGGAGTTCATGTCCTGTGGCAAACCGGCGGTAGCGCCAAGGACCACGGCGATGATCGATTATCTGGATGCCGATAATGCATTCCTGATTGACTCCACCGATGAGCTGACGGCCTGGCCACATGACCCGCGCAGGGCGTTTCGTACCTTGCGCTACGTTACCAATTGGGCGTCGTTGTGCAGGGCTTACCGATCAAGCTATGACGTGGCCAAGGGGGATCCCGAGCGTTATGCACAGATGTCCGTGCACGCAGTGGCCAGTCTCAAAAAATTCTGCAGCCAGGCCACTGCCGAGCAGCGGCTTGATGTGTTTTTTGAGCGCCTGTTCGAGAGCCGTGCCGTGGAAACCCCTGAGGCATGATTCGCACATTGGTCAGACGTTTCTTTCCAGAGACGAAACCCGAGCCCCAGCCCGCGCCGTTGCCGGTCGAGCAATCCCGTGTGTCGCCAAGAGAGGTGGGCTTGCACGATGCAATGCATGACGGCTGGTTTTCGGGCGACAGCGGCGAATTGCTCAAGGGGTTTGCCATCACCGCCGACGACACCTTGCTGGATGTCGGTTGCGGCGAAGGCGTGGCGACGTTGTTCGCGGTCCGCCAGGGCGCTTCGGTGATCTTCACCGACAGTGAACACGACAAGGTCTGCGAGCTTGCCCGGCAAGTGGCGGCACAGTCGGACAAACCGAACCTGGGGCTGGTCAGCAACAGTTTGCCGCTGCCTTTGGCCGAGGGCTGCGCCAGCAAAGTCGTGTGCATGGAGGTGCTCGAGCACATCGACCAACCAGAACCCTTCATGGCCGAACTGGTACGCATGGGACGCCCTGGCGCACTGTATCTGCTGAGCGTGCCGTCCCCGGTGGGCGAGCATTTGCAGAAAGGCATTGCCCCCGCCAGCTACTTTCAATCGCCCAATCACGTGCAGATTTTCAGCCCCGAGCGATTCGCTGCGCTGGTGGAGGACGCGGGCCTGGTCATCGAACATCGCCAGGCCACCGGGTTTTTCTGGGTCATGGGCATGATTTTTTTCTGGGCCAGTGAACGGGCCGCCGGACGAGACCTGGGCGGTGCGGTACGCGACCGGATTCAGGCCCCATATCCGCCGCTGATGGAGAGCTGGGCGAAAACCTGGCAGGACCTGCTGGCACAGCCCGACGGGTTGGCGATCAAGCAAATGCTGGACCGGTTCATGCCCAAGAGCCAGGTGATCATTGCTCGCAAACCCTATGCCCAGGAGGGCGTATGAGTAACGACAAGCGGATCATGGACATCGAGTTGTTGCGCGGTATTGCGGTGCTCGGCGTGCTGTTTCATCACTTGCAGGACAGCCTGTTCGCGGCGGCTGTGCCGTTGCTGCAGACGATCACGCTGTACAGCCAGCCGTGGTGGGGCGTGGATCTGTTTTTCGCAATCTCGGGCTTCGTCATTGCCCGTAGCCTGATCCCGGCCTTGCGCCGCTGCACAACGCGTCAGGAATATTGGCAACAGACGCGCAATTTCTGGTTGCGCCGGGCCTTTCGTTTGCTGCCTTCGGCCTGGTTATGGCTGGCGCTGATGTTGCTGGCGTGCCTTTTTCTCAACCGCTCCGGTGCGTTCGGCACGCTGCACGCGAACCTTCAGGCGACCCTGGCCGGCATCGCGCAATACGCCAATTTCCGTTTTGCCGACAGTTTTTATCGCTATGAGTACGGCACCAGTTTCGTGTACTGGAGCCTGTCGCTGGAGGAGCAGTTCTATTTGCTGTTTCCGCTGATGGTCGTGCTGTTTCGCAAGCACCTGGTGTGGGCGTTACTGGCGTTGGTTGCGGTGCAACTGTTCACCTTGCGCACGCCGATCCTGATGGTGGTACGCACCGACGCGCTGGCCCTTGGCGTGCTGCTGGCGATGTGGAGTACGCAACCGTCGTACCTGCGCCGGGAGCCAAAATTCTTGCGTCGTCCATGGGCGGGTGTTGCCGCACTGATCACGGTGTCGCTGCTGCTCAGCTTCATGGCAACGGATCGTTTCACCTTCACTTCTTACCGGATCGGCGTGATTGCGGTGCTGTGCGCGCTGCTGGTCTGGATCGCTTCTTACAACCGCGATTACCTGTTGCCGCGCGGCGTGTTCAAAAACCTGATGACGTGGGTCGGCAGTCGTTCCTACGGGATTTACTTGATCCATATCCCGGCCTACTTGCTGGTTCGTGAATTCATCTTCCGATTACAGGCTGCCGGGCTGCCCAGTCCGGCTGGCCATCCGATTCTGATGTTGCTGATAGCTGGCGGCCTGATCGTGCTGCTGAGCGAACTCAACTATCGCTACATCGAAATGCCCATGCGCAACCGCGGTGCTTCGCTGGTCAAACGCCTGGGCACCTCCCGAACAGCCGTCCCACCCTCTGGAGCCACCTCATGCTGAGCCTTTTGAAGAAACTCACGGCGGGCACGCCCGCGCCTGTGCAGCCAGAGACACCGCCCGCGTCGCCAGTGGCGGACAAGGTCGACCCCTATATGCTCGGCCTGCACGACGCGATGCTCAGCGGCTGGTTCAATCAGCAAACCGGCGAGCTGTTCAGCGGTTTCCCGGTAACCCCCGAGGACACGCTGCTGGATGTGGGCTGTGGCGACGGCGGCAACGTGCATTTCTGCGGGATGCGCGGGGCGAAGATCATCATCGCCGATATCGACGCGGCCAAGGTCGAAGCGACCCGCCAGCGCCTGAGCGATACACCGGCCCGCGACGTCGAATGCCATGTCACCGACTGCAACCCGTTGCCGATTGCCGATGCGACCGCCACCCGGGTGGTGTCCACCGAGGTCATCGAGCACGTGGACGATCCGGCGCAGTTCCTCGCCGAACTGGTGCGCGTCGGTAAGCCGGGTGCGTTGTATCTGCTGAGCGTCCCGCACCCAAGCTCCGAAGACCTGCAGAAAGATATCGCGGCGGCCGAGTATTTCCAGAAGCCCAACCACATTCGCATCATCAGCGAAGAGCAGTTCAAGGCCATGGTCAGCGATGCCGGCCTGGAAGTGATCAGCCACAGCCAGTACGGATTCTACTGGTCGATGTGGATGCTGCTGTTCTGGGAAGCCAAGGTCGACTTCAGCAACCCGGACCATCCGCTGCTCAACCACTGGGCGGATACCTGGCAGGCGATCCTGGCTTCGCCACGGGGTGCACAGATCAAGCAGGCGCTGGATGCCGTGGTGGCGAAAAGTCAGGTGATCATTGCGCGTAAACCCTGATCACCCATGGCGGTGACGGACGGTCTGCAACAGGCCGTCCGTCACCGCCATGGCTGCCATCCCGCGCCCATTATTGGCTGGAGCGAACGGCCCCACCATCAATCAACAGGTTCTGCCCGGTCAGGTAGCCTGCATGGCTGCTGCAAACGAAGGCACAAAGCGCACCGAATTCCTCGGGAGAGCCGAAGCGTTTGGCCGGAATTTCGCTACGGCATTCGTCAAGGAATGCCTCACTGTTTTGCCCTGACTCTTCAGCAGCAGCGACCAGGTTGTCACGCAGTCGATCAGTGTCGAATGAGCCCGGTTGCAGGTTGTTGATCGTCACATTACGACTGGCAATGTTTTCTTGCCGGGCAAGCCCTGCGATAAACCCCGTCAGACCACTGCGTGCGCCATTGGACAGGCCCAGGCTTTCGATAGGGGACTTCACGGCACTCGACGTGATGTTGATGATCCGGCCAAATCCGCGTGCTGCCATACCATCGACCGTGGCCTTGATCAGCTCGATGGGAGTGAGCATGTTGGCATCCAGCGCCTTGAGCCAGACGTCGCGATTCCATTCGCGGAAATCCCCGGGGGGAGGGCCTCCAGCATTGTTGATCAAGATATCGAAATGCTCATGGGCCATGAGCGCTGCTGCCCGCCCCTCGGGCGTCGAAATGTCTCCGGCTACGGCGATGACCGTCACTTCCGGATTGATTGCTCTGAGCTGACGGGCTGTTTCATTCAGCGTGTGTTCGCCTCGGGCGGTGATCACCACGTTCACGCCCTCGCTGACGAGTGCCTGTGCGCAGGCTTTACCCAGGCCTTTGCTGGCGGCACACACCAGTGCCCAGCGTCCTGCTATTCCAAGATTCATGCGTGTATTCCTGAAAGAAGGAAGCTCAATGTAAGGGGTTGCCTAGAGCAGCACCATGCTCATGCATGATCCACAGTTTTAGACAGGCTTGGCGATCGGGTACTGATTCCCATGAAGCGCCGCACTCTTTCCCCTTCGGTATCGCATCGTATGGTTTGAGGTGACGCATCCAGTTGGATATTGCCGTTCTCCATGAATACGACTCTGTCGGATATCGACATGGCGAAGTCCATTTCGTGGGTCACGATCAGCATGGTCATGCCCTCCTTGGCCAGGTCGCGGATCACGTTCAGCACGTCGTTGACCAGTTCCGGGTCGAGGGCCGAGGTCGGTTCGTCGAACAGCATGATCTGCGGCTCCATCGCCAGGGCTCGAGCGATTGCGACACGCTGTTGCTGCCCACCGGAGAGCTGGTGCGGGTACTTGTGGGCATGGGCCAGCAGGCCGACCTTGTCCAGTAGCGCATAGGCACGGTGTTCACTCAGCTCGCCCGGCTGGCCGTGGTACCGCGGTGCCAGAGTGACGTTGTCGAGAATGGTGCGGTGCGGGAACAGGTTGAAGTTCTGGAACACCATGCCGATGTGCCGCACGCCTTTGCGCAGGCGGGAGCTGTTGGGTTTGTCTGAGGCCTCGATGAATTTTTCGCCGAACAACAGAATGTCGCCGGTATCGATGCTTTCCAGGCCGTTGACGGTACGGATCAGCGAAGTTTTGCCGGAGCCGGATGGCCCGATGATCGAGACCACCTGGCCGTATTCGACATTCAGGTCGATACCCATCAGCACTTTATGCGTGCCATAGCTCTTCTGGATGTTCTTCAGTTGCAGGATTGGCGTCGCGTTGTTGCCTGCGGTTTTGCGCGCATTGTCGGGCAATGCTTCGGCGCTGGCCCTGAACTTGGCGATGGTGGCTGCGTCGAGTGTGTGCGGCTTGCGGAAGTTCAGGTCCAGGTAGCGCTCCAGACGCTGCAGGAAATAGCCGAACACGGTGACGATCAAGACGTAGTAGACGCCTACTGCAGCCAGGGTTTCCATGACCAGGAAGTTAGTGGCATAGAGGCGTTGGCCGACCGTGAGGATTTCGGTCAGGGAGATCACCGAGACCAGCGATGTCAGCTTGACCACCGTGATGTATTCATTGATCAAAGTGGGCAGCGAAATACGGAAAGCCTGGGGGATCACGATCAAGCGTTGCATGCCGAACAGGCCGACACCCAGCGCGCGCCCGGCTTCCTTCTGGCCCTTGGCGACAGAGATCAAGCCACCACGATGGATTTCCGCCATGTACGCCGCTTCGGTGACCACCAGGGCCAGCAACCCTGCGTAGAAGGGGTTGGACAGAATCGGTCCGCTGCCGGGAAACAATTGCGGCAAGTTGTAGACGAACACCACCAGTACCAGCAACGGGATGCTGCGGAAGAACCAGATGTAGACCGCTGCGGGAATGCGCAGCAAGGGCGATTGGGAGAGCTTGGCCGTGGCGAGGACAAAACCCAGCAGCATGCCGATGAACCAGGCCAGGGCACTGAGCTGGATCACCGTGACGCAGGCATTCCAGAAGTCCGGCAGGGAAAACAGGGAAAAGAAATACGACCAATCGAATTGCATGGGGCACCTCGATCTGCCGCCCCGGTGCAGGGGAGGCAGATGACCAGACTACAAGGACACGTTCTTAGTTGGCAGTCGGCTCTTCCAAGCCATACTTCTTGAGGATTTCGGCGTATTCACCGCTCTTTTTGCTCTCCTCGAAGGCCTTTTGCATGGCCAGGTAGGTTTCATCGTTACCTTTCTTGACGAAGATGCCCAGGGTTTGCTGATAAATCGGATGCTCGGTGGTGATCACTACCCGGCCGTTGGTTTTTTCCGCGATCATTTTTGCGGCGCCAGCGATTTCAACCTGGGCCTGAATGTTCTTGGACAACAGGGCCTGGGTCACTTCGGGTGCCGAGGGATATTCGCTGACGGTGATGGCGCCTTTGTTGTTCGGCACGCAGTATTCATCGGACAGCTTGCGGAATTCCTTGACCCAGGTCGTGCCCTGTTCCAGGCCCAGTTTCAGGCCGCACAGATCTTCAGGCTTTTTCGCATTGATCTCGCTGCCCTTGGGCACCATGACTGCGGCACCGGTGTTGGCATAAGCGATGGTCTGGGCCTGAGTCTGACGCTCCGGTGTGATGTACATGCCGGAAATGACCGCGTCGTACTTACCGGAGTTCAAGCCCAGGATCAGGCTCGGGAACTTGGTGTCGACGAACTCCACCTTGGCGTTCATGTGCTTGGCCAGTGACGTTGCCAGCTCGGGGTCGGAACCCACCACATTCTTGTCCTTGTCATAGGACTCGAAAGGCGGGTAGGTGATTTCCATGCCGACCTTGAACGTGTCTACCGCGGCCATGCTCACCGAGGCGCTGAACATGCCGGCTGCCAATACAGCCAGGCTCAAGAGGGTTTTTTTATTGTTTTTCATCATTTACTGACTCCGGCGTAGGTAGGGGTTTAGCTGAAAACGTCAATCAGGACGGTTGGGCCTGATTTTTCAAATGTCCGAAACTGGCGGGCTTGCGTGCCTTGCCTGGCAGTTGAACTTCCCCGTTGGCCACCCTCTGGCGCAGATACTGATAGGTCTGCAGCGCTTGGCCATACATGTGTTCGCCGATCGTGATCTCTTCGTAGTCGTTGCCGGCCTGGGCGAACCCGGGCAGCGGTTTGATCTGGGTGTGGTAGTCACAGGCATAAAACAGCGGGAAGGAATAACGCTCCTCCTTCACGCTGCGCACCCGGTGCGCAGTGGCAACGAATGCGCCTGCCGTCATCACTTCCAGCATGTCGCCGATGTTGACCACAAAGGCATCGGCCATCGGTGGCGCATCGATCCATTGGCCAAGATTGTTCATCACCTCAAGGCCCGGTTTGTCGGCCAGGAGGATGGTGAAGCACTCGTAATCAGTATGGGCGCCAAGACCCGGTGCGTCATGGGCGGCACCGTCGAACGGGTAGTGGATCAGGCGCAGTTTGGACGGTGGACGGGTGACCAGGCTGTCGAAATAGTTTTCTTCCAGGCCCAGGGTCAGGGCAAAGCCGCCGAACAGGCGCCGGCCCAAGGCGAATATCGCTTCATAGTAGGCCTGCACCGACGCCTTGAAACCTGGCAACTGCGGCCAGTCGTTGGGCCCCAGCAATGGGGTGTTGGCCAGTACCAGCGGGTCATCGGCCTGGACTTCGAAGCCGACGTCGAAGGCTTCCTTGTGGTCCGGCTTGCCTTTGGAATAGACCTCTTCGCCTTCGGGTACAAAGCCCTTGTGGGTTTGCGAAGTGCCAATGTAGTGGCGCATCTTGGTGTCGAGGGGCTGGTCGAAAAAGTCCTTGGCAGCCTTGCGCAGGTTGGCGATCAGTTGCGGGTCGATACCATGATCGGTGATATAGAGGAACCCGACCTCGCTGGCGGCGCGCCCCAATTGTTCGGCTACGGCAAGGCGATGTTCCAGTTCAAAGCTGAACAGACCGGCGATGTTGACCACCGGGATGCTGTTGAAGTTGGCTTTGTGTGTGTCAGTGCAGGCGCTGTTGTTTTTATTGTCTGGCATGACGCATCGGCTCCCTAAGGATGGCTTGAGTGGTGGAAACGCTCGAAGTGTTCGCGCTCGGTCTGGCCCATCCACACGTTCAATGACCACAGGTCGGCGACCGGGACATTGGTGAAGGGCAAATGATGCAGGTAGCCGTCGGCGCCGAATTCCGGGGTCAGGGTGCTGACCTGGTAACCGCGGGCTTGCTGTGAGCGCCAGATGCTTTCCCAGTGCTGCTGATGGAAGGCCAGTTCCTTTGCATATTCGGGAGCCGCCGGGTGCGGAACCTGTGGACCCTGGTCATAACCAACCCGGGCCTGGATATGGTGAACCCGCTCGATGAAGGCGCTCAGGTCATCGGCCGGGTCATTCAACAGACGCTCGCAAGTCACGACCCAATGGCTGATGTCACTGGTGAACAACAGATCGGGCAGTTGCCGGATCAACTCCAGGGTCACCCAGGGGTTGAACAGCGAGCGCGAGCGGTGAGTTTCGAAACTGCAGACCTGGCCGTGCTTGCGCGCCAGTTCAAGTGCCTGACCGAAGAACTCCACTTGTTGTGGCAAGGACCAGCGATCATTGCCCGCCAGCACGTTGACGAAGCGTGGGCCGAGTTCAGCGGCCCAGGCGAGTTTCTGGTCGAGGTCATTAAGGTGGACGGCAGGGCTCGCCGATTGGTCCGGCAGCACGTCGTACGCGGTGAAGACTGTGCTGATATAGCCCAGGCGATTGGCCTGGAGAAACGCGCCAAACTCAGCCCGTTCACGGGCGTCCAGTGGCAGGCGTGCTTCCATGCCATCGAAGCCCGCGTGCAGCAACTCCTCGAGCGCCTGAGCCTTGCTGGCGGTATAGCCCCACAGCGTACGGAAAATTTCCAGCTTCATCGGTGATCCTCAAAAATCCCAGGGCCTACTGCAAAAGCACTTCGACGACGCCAGGCTGCCAAGAGGCTGGTTCGCTGTGGAGTCGATGTTAGGCACAGGCCGCGCACTGAAAGAATCTGAAAGTTCAAATGAATACTTCAGGCTTTCGTTAACAAATAGCTAGCTACTTATCGCGCTTGTCAGGAGGGATTTTATCGGCGAGAACGTGTCTACGTTGGCTATTAGCGAGAGATGCCATTGTTACGGCATCATTTTAAGGACTCCCAAGCGACACCGGGCCGTCGATGGTCCGCTTTTGGCCCAGAGCCACCAGGAAACCCGCCGGGGGCATGGAGGACGGCTTCGCTCGGGTTTTCATGCGCAAAGCACTTCAGGCTCGATAATCAAGGACCAGGTCTGGATTATCCGGGCTTTACGCATGACGATTTCCCGGTCCTACAGGCAGTACTGGCTGGTGGGCAGCACATCGATCTTGTCGAAATCGATGAAGCGGCTGCAGCTGTCCATCATCGCAGCCAGGTTGCGCTGGAATTTCGCTTCGTCGCCCACCGCATCGAAGAAGGCCCGGGGATCGGTCATGGCAGCTGGTGGAAAACACTCTTCGACGATGGCATCGATCCGTGGGGCCCCGTGCGACAGTGCCGACACCACCAGGTTTTGCACGTATTGGAAGTTGTCTTGCGTGTCCACGGCCACCGCAGTGTGATGGTTGCGCCAGATGTCCAGCCAGGCCTCGGGGGTCAGGCGGGGAGGGCGGGTCAGCAGGGCCAGCTGGGCAAACCCGTGGGTACGCTCACCGGGCATTGACGGGAAGCGAGTATTGGCGATGGCGACCGACTCGCATACCAGGTAGGCGGCCATGCGCGCCGTTGCCGCACTGATCAAGTGGTCGAACGGGAGACGAGCTGGCCCGTTGGCACTGTCCAGCCACAGCGACAGGCTGCCATCGGGCAATGGCCGGTTGTTTTCCTGGCGCAGGCCGGCTGCAGGCTGCACATCGGCATCGGACAGGTTCAATTGCACACCACGGGCACCGAGTGCCTGCAATTGCCCGGCGACCTCACTGCGCAGGCGATGGGCGAAGGTATCAGGACTGATTTGAGTATCACGCCACAGCAGATAGATGACTTTTTCCATAGCTATCAAGCTCCTCGTTGCGGTTGATGGATGCAACAGACGTAGTGTGCTGCCTGGTCCATCGGAATGACCTGGCCCGTGCAGGCATGCGGGGTAAATCTCTGGCGTCATAGTCAATCAAGGTCAGCTTTCGGTAATACCTCAAACAGACTATTGAGCAACACTATGGGGGCAATTGCATCGTTCTGGTTTGAGCGGCCGCTCTGGCGGGAACCTGGTTCGCCTGCGAGCATTACCAAACAGCTTTCTCAGTCTCTCCTTGATGCCAATGAGTACAGGATGAAAATATGAGTAGCGAATGTTCAAACACCAAAGCTGAGCCTGTTCGCATTCCGCGCACGATTTGGGCTCTTGGCTTTGTCAGCCTCTTTATGGATCTATCATCCGAGCTGGTACACAGTTTACTGCCTGTGTTTTTGGTCACGACTTTGGGTGCGAGTGCATTGGCCGTCGGAGTGATTGAGGGTATTGCCGAGTCGACCGCCATGCTCGTCAAGATATTCTCTGGTGCTATCAGCGACTTTATTGGTCGGCGCAAAGGGTTGCTATTGCTTGGATATGGCTTAGCCGCTCTGACCAAACCACTTTTTCCTCTGGCTTACTCGGTTGAAGTGGTCTTTACGGCACGCTTTCTGGATCGAATTGGCAAAGGCATTCGTGGGGCGCCACGAGATGCTCTGATCGCAGATGTGTCGCCACCAGAAATCCGTGGCGCCTGCTTTGGACTGCGGCAGTCGATGGATACCGTCGGGGCTGTTCTTGGCCCTGCTCTGGCCATCGTGCTCATGTTATGGCTCGCAGATATACAGCTTGTCCTGTGGTTTGCAGTTATTCCGGCAGCAGTGGCGGTGGTTCTCATTGTCACAGGAGTAAAAGAGCCCACACACCTCCCGAGCGAACACAAATTTCGATCTCCAATTCATTGGAGGGTCCTTCACGACTTCTCCTCTGGTTATTGGTGGGTTGTCATGACTGGAGGGGTGTTTACGCTTGCTCGTTTCAGCGAGGCGTTTCTGGTATTACGAGCACAACAGACAGGCCTGTCGACTACCTGGACTCCGCTGGTGATGGTGGTAATGGCACTTTTTTATACGCTGTCCGCTTATCCTGCCGGCTGGCTATCTGATCGCATCAGTCGCACCAAACTGCTCTGCCTGGGTATGGGGTTGCTTGTCATGGCGGATCTGGTACTCGCTCAGTCCGATTCAGTCATAACGATGATGTTGGGTGTTGTCTTGTGGGGGCTTCATATGGGATTTAGCCAAGGCATTCTTGCCTCGCTGGTAGCTGATAAAGCTCCCACGGAACTCAAGGGCACGGCCTTCGGCATTTTCAATCTTGTCAGTGGTATATGCATGCTGATCGCCAGCGTTCTTGCAGGCTGGCTTTGGCAAAGCATTGGGTCAGACAGCACTTTCCTCACGGGTGCACTGCTTGCCGCAACAGCTCTGTTCTTACTGTTATTCAAGAAGCAGTAAGCGCAACCAAAAAGTAAAACAAATGGTTCTCAACAAACGGCTCACCGTTTCAGGACTGGGCTGCTGAAAAACGTCGGGGTTTCCTGGCGCAATGCCTCGTTCCCCACAAAAGGCAGGCAATCAGGCGAGGTCCACGGTTTCCACAGTGATTTGCGCAATCGCGTGAAACGGTGCGAGCGCAGCTTCATCGGCAATGGCACAAGTGATCAATCGCCATTCGCGTTCGATGGGCGTCCAATGCTGCTGCCGCGCCCGCCCCAGTTTGTCGGTGTCGGCGAGAACGACGATCTGCGCAGCCCGCTTGATGATGCATTCCTTGAGATAAGCCTGCTGCGCACTCGCCTCGCACAAGCCGAATTCCGCGACGACGCCGTCTGCGCCGAGGAAGGCTTTGTCCACGCTCAAACGGCTCAACGTCAGCTCGGCCAATGGCCCCAGGGTACTCATGCTCGAGCCGCGCAAGTCACCACCGATCAAGGTCAGGCGCACGCCCGGCGCGTTGGCCAGGGTCATTACGGCGAGCAGGTTGTTGGTCACCACGTGCACGTCCTGGCGCGAGCACAGATGATGAGCCAATGCGGCGCAAGTGGTGCCGCCGTCGAGCAGCACGGTGTCGCCGTCCTGGACGTGGGCAGCCGCTGCAAGGGCGATGGCGTCTTTCTGTTCCCACTGGCTGGTTTTGCGCTCTTCCAGCGAGGCTTCCGGTTCATGGACGCCCACCACGGCGGTGGCGCCGCCGTAGGTGCGGACCAGGTGCCGCTGCTTGGCGAGCATGGTCAGGTCGCGCCGCACGGTCGCTTCCGAAACGCCGAGGGCCGCGCTCAATTGCTCGACGTTGGCATCGCCGATGCGTACGAGATCGAGGATGGCGCGGTGGCGTTCGGACACTTTCATGGCGGGTCTCGTTGGTTGGACGGTGGTCGATCTTACACGACAACACCGCTGCACCTCATCCCCGTCGCGTGGCCAGCTCCGCGCCCTGGCGCAGTGCTTCGAGCAGGCTGCGCTCATCGGCGATGCCCTTGCCGGCGATGTCGAAGGCGGTGCCGTGATCGACCGAGGTGCGGATCACTTCAAGGCCCACGGTCACGTTCACTCCGGCTTCGAGCCCCAGTACTTTGACGGGACCGTGGCCCTGGTCGTGATACATCGCCACCACCAGATCGAAGTCGCCACGCCCGGCGCGGAAGAACAGGGTGTCGGCCGGCAGCGGGCCGGTTACGTCGAGGCCGCGTTCCTGCAGCAGCTTCACCGCCGGGATGATTTTTTCTTCCTCTTCGCCATAACCGAACAGGCCGTTTTCACCGGCATGCGGGTTGATCCCGCACACGCCAATCCGCGGACGGGCGATGCCCGCCTTGATCAGTGTGGCGTTGCCGCGTTCGATAGTGCGCTGGACCAGGCCCGGTTCGATCTTGCGGATCGCATCGATGATGCCGATGTGGGTCGTGACGTGAATCACCCGCAGCTGCGGTGCCACCAGCATCATCGACACTTCGTCGACGTGGGTCAGGTGCGCGAGCATTTCGGTGTGGCCGGGGTACTTGTGACCGCCGGCATGCAGCGCTTCCTTGTTCAGCGGCGCGGTGCAGATCGCATCGATCTGTTTGGCCTCGGCCAGTTCCACGGCGCGGGCGATGTATTGATAAGCGGCGTCACCGGCAATGGGTGACAGCTCGCCGAACGGCAGGTCATCGGGGATCAGGTCGAGGTCGATGCAATCGATGGTGCCGGCCTCGTACAAAGCCTGGGAGGCGTCTTCGATGCGACGCACTTTGGCGCTGCCGCCGACGAGCACGTTGGCCTGCTCCAGGCGCCGCGCATCGCCGATCACCAATGGCCGGCATTGTTGGTAGACGATGTCGTGGGTCAGGCTCTTGACGATGATTTCCGGGCCGACACCTGAGGCGTCGCCCATGGTGATGCCGATGATGGGGAGGTAGTTGCTCATAGTGTTCATTGGAGTCCTTGGATTCGTGTACGTTGGGGCGGGGAGCGATCGGCGCGTTCGCTCAAGTGCTGCCATGCCGCATACAAGGCGTGATCGGTGCCGAATGCACCTGCCTTGGTAACAATGCCGGGACGATGCCCTTGCCGGGAAACGGTGGGGCGCGCGAAAGCCACGCCGGCTTCGATTTCCGTGAGCAATTGCAGGCTGTCGATGCCGACGGTGGTCAATATGGCCCGCGCCGTCTCGCCACCGGTGGCAATCAGGCCGCCGACCTTGGCGAAGTGCGGTTCTACCAGCACGGCCAACCGGGTTGAGAGTTGAGCGCCCTCCTGGGGATCGAACGCCTCATCGCGACCAATGCGCAGCAACAGGTCGCTCCAGCCGTCCAACCGCTCGCCGATGCGCGCTTGCCACAGCGCCCAATCGACGTGTGTCGTGCCTTGGCGAAGGACTTCGGGCGGGACAACCAGTTCGCTGACCCCGCCACGCTCCTTGAGCTGTGCGCATTGCCGTTCGCAGACACCTGACAGGCTGCCGACCATGATCAGAATCGGTCCCTGACTTTTTTCCAGCGCTGTGGGTTCGATAGCCGTGAAGCGTGCTTCGGAAAAATCCGCAAGACTGGCGATTTCCCGCGCCAGCCCACCCGAGCCGATCCAGAACAGCGGCTGTTCCATCGACGCAGTCAGGCGAGCGATCGTCAGCAGGTCGTCCTCGGTTTGCGCATCGACGATCAGCGCCTGGGTACCCTTGCTCGCCACTTCAGCGATGTGACGCACGAGTACTTCTTCATTACCGCGCAAGGTGTCGAGATCAAGCTTGGCGGTGCTCAGGCCTGCGGCCACCAGCATCGCCTCGACATCCGCCGGACGATCGGCGTTTTCGAGCTTCCAGGTATCGGTGGTTTCCAGCGGCTGGCCGTTGACGAACACCCGTCCACCTCGCAACGTGCGCCCGGTCGCAGGAAACGCCGGGGCGACGATGGCCAGGCCCGCCAGCGGTTGCAGGGCGGCAACTTCCGCCGCCCAGTTGCCGCGCAAGGTCGAATCGATTTTCTTGTACAGCCGCTGACCGGGACGATGCAGCGCCTTGTACGCAGCGACCGTGTGTTCGGCGGCTTGCGCCGGGGACAGGCGCCGAGTATCCGTATCGGCGGCAATCACCTGGGCGTCAGCCTTGTCATGCAAAGGCTCGAGCGTGACGACCGTTTGCATCCCCACACTGGCAAAGCCGATGGCACAATCCGCCGCGCCGGACAGATCGTCTGCGATGATCAGAATGCTCATCGCAGGGCTTCCTGCTTTTGCGGTTGGGGGGCCGACTCGGGGATGACGACGGGGTTGCGCTGTTGCACGCGTTTGGCCACCGCTGCAGTGAGCAACGGTGCGAGGATCGCGGTGACCACAACGCAGGCAGCCACCAGAATTGTCGCGCTCTTGGCCGCTTCGGCGTACACCGGGTTCGCCGCTGCGATCAATGCCGGAACGGCGGCGGCATTGCCCGCGGTGGTGGCTGCCGCCACGCCGGCAACACCGGTGCCACCGGTCAAACGATCGGCGAAGAACAGCGGAATGCCGGTCAGCACGACTACCGCGACACCCATGCCAAGCCCCAGCAAACCAGCCTGCCAGACGTTATGCAGGTCGAGGCTGGCACCCAGTGCGAGGGCGAAGAACGGGATCATCACCGGCACGGCCTTGGCCAGGAAGTCGCGCATGTCACGGTCGAGGTTGCCCAGCAGCATGCCCAAGGCCAGCGGCAGGATGCTGCCCACCAGCGTCGGCCAGGGGAAGGCTGACAAGCCGGCTATGCCGAGGGTAACCATGGTCAGAAAAGGCCCGGATTCCAGCGACATCACCGAATAGGCACCGACGTCTTCGGAGCGGCCGTACTGCCCCATCAGTGCCATGTACAAGCCGCCGTTGGTGTCGTTCATTGCGGCGACCACCGCCAACGTGGAGATACCGGCGAAAAGCCCGGAGGATACCGGCTGCTCACCCAGGAAGTGGCCAAGCACGATGCCGATGAGCACGGCGATGCCGACTTTGGTGATGAGCAGCGTGCCGCCCTTTTTGAGCAGGTAAGGCGTGGCCTTGATATTGATGCTCGCGCCCATGCACACGTAGAACACCGCCAGAATGGGCAGTGCGCCGGTGAACAGCGCATTGGTGAATGATCCGAAAAATTTGGGCGTGTCAGGCAGGAATGTCGCCACGAGTGAGCCGATCAGCAGAGGCACGATCATCATGCCGCCGGGGATGCGTTCAATGGTGCGCTTGATAGGAATCTGGGCCACGAGGGTCTCCTTTTATAATTGTTTGGCAGACGTGTTTCACCTCGAAACTGACTGAATCGATCATCTAGTGATTGATTTAGTCAAATTGATCTTAGGCCAACAACTGAAATTGCGCAATTCAATCATTCAAATGATCGTTTCGCTCATTTCTGATAGAGATTCCGATCAGCGCAAGCGGTTCGAATTTTCCTGTGGAGCGGGCCACAGGTTTCTTGCTTGTCTGAAAATTGTCTTAAGTGACCAGCATTCTTTCGCCACGTGTAGAAGTCAGTCAGAAGTGAACGCTTGGCGCCGGTACCTACGGCCGGATTTGACCCAAAGACGTCCTGACGTATCAGGCATAAAACTGCGGGGTCACCTCACAGCAGCAGCCGTAAGGTTTCAAACAGCGCGCGGTCTTCCTTTTTGGCCGAGCGGGCATGGCGCCGAATGACCTGCAACAGGCATTCGGTGAAGCAGATCGCCGGATTGCTCAGTGCGCCATTGCGGCGAGTCACGATGCTCAGCTGTCGGGGCTCGAACTGCTCGGTCAGCCCCAGGGATACCACACGCCCCAGAAATGGCGGGGCTGTGCTCACGATGGACGGTCCCCAGGTGCACATGTCGGCCCGCTCGACCATCATCTGCAAAATGGCCAGTGAATGAGCACGCACGATTCGATTCTCATCAATCTGCGCGCCGTGTTTCCAGAACAGTTCCTGCATCAGCCCATCGTGACCGTCCGGCGCGTAGTTCAGGGTCCAGTTTTCTTCCAGCAACTCGTGGATCGATCGCGCATGCTGTCGGGCGTGACCCTCGCGGACCAGCACCGAGGTCTGGTAATCGAGCAAGGTTTCGCAGGCGAATTCCTGGGTCGATTGTGTGGGATGGAGTTGGCCAATCGCGAAGTCCATGCTGCCATCGCGCAGCAGCGGTTGGGCAACGGCCATCAGGCTTTCGAACAGCTCCAGCTTGATTTGTGGCATACGTTCGCGAAAAGCCAACACGACTTCGGGCAGGAAGGTCAGGGCGACCCATGGGGTGATCCCGACGCAGAGCCGGCCTTGAGCCTTCCCACGCATGTGATCAAGCTCAGTCTGTGCGTGCTCCAGTTGCTTGATCACCAGCCGGGCGTGAGTCAGCAGCACTTTGCCGTATTCGGTGAAGTTCAGACCGCTGGCGGTTCGGGTAAATAGCGGTAACTGCTGGCTGGTTTCCAGCTCGCGCAGCGCTTTGGTCACAGCGGCCTGGGAAATCTCCAGCGAACGAGCGGCCGCGCGAATACTGCCGGTTTCGGCGCTGGCAATCAGCGCCTGTAATTGATGCAGTTTCATCTGCTCACCTTGATGACAACTCATGGTTGTCATCATAACCAAACTGCGCCTCCCCAGCCCAGCGCCGGTTCCCTAAGATCGACCCCAACAGCGCTTTCGCTGCTGCACAGCCCCTGTCGAAGGAGAACACCCATGAATGCCGGCTTGGTCCTGCCTGGTATTGCCGCGATGCAAGATGAAATGATCGCGATACGTCACCGCATTCACGCGCACCCTGAACTGGGTTTTGAAGAATTCGCCACCAGTGAGCTGGTTGCAGCGTGTTTGACTCAGTGGGGCTTTGAGGTCAGTACTGGGGTGGGCAAGACCGGGGTCGTTGCCACCCTGAAAAATGGCGAGGGTCGGTCCATTGGCTTGCGCGCTGACATGGATGCGTTGCCGATACAGGAAACCTCCGGTTTGCCTTATGCCAGCCGGATCGACGGTATCATGCATGCCTGCGGTCATGACGGTCATACAGCAGTCCTGCTGGCCGCCGGTCAGTATCTGGCCCGGACACGGGCATTCAACGGCACCGTGCACCTGATTTTCCAACCGGCGGAAGAAGGGCTGGGCGGTGCCAGGAAAATGCTGGAGGACGGGCTGCTCGAACGGTTTCCGTGTGACGCGATCTTCGCCATGCATAACGTGCCGGGTTATCCCGTCGGGCATTTGGGTTTTTACAGCGGACCGTTCATGGCGTCTGCCGACACGGTGAACATCAAGATCATCGGTAACGGTGGCCATGGCGCGGTGCCGCACAAAGCCGTCGACCCGGTGGTGGTCGGTGCCTCGATCGTGATGGCCCTGCAAAGCATCGTCTCGCGCAACGTCAACCCGCAGGAGATGGCGATTATCACGGTGGGCTCCCTGCATGCCGGGAGCGCCTCGAATGTCATCCCGTCCAGCGCCGACCTGAGCCTGAGCGTACGCGCCCTGACTCCCGAAATTCGCCACTTGCTGGAGGTCAGAATCACTGAATTGGTCAAGGGCCAGGCCGAGAGTTTTGGCGCCCGGGTCCACATCGATTACCAGCATTGCCATCCGGTGTTGATCAACGATCCCGAACAGACGGCATTTGCCCATGAAGTCGCCCGCGACTGGCTGGGAGAGGAACACCTGATCGATGACTTGCGGCCGTTCACGGCCAGCGAGGACTTTGCTTTTGTCCTGGAGAAATGCCCCGGCAGCTATCTGGTGATCGGCAACGGCGAGGGAGAAGGCGGGTGCCTGCTGCACAACTCCGGCTACGACTTTAATGACGGCTGCCTGCCGGTGGGCGCGAGCTATTGGGTCAAGCTGGTCGAACGTTTTCTGAGTTGAGACGGCGCATTTTCACCCGTTGTGCCTGTAAAAAATCTACGGTCTGGAGAGCAATAAAAATGAACAAGATGATTGCAGCCGTTTCCCTGGTGTTCCTGACGGCCTCGAGCCTGGCGGGTGCGGCCGACTGGTCTGGCAAAGTGTTGAAGCTGGGGGTGGACCCGACGTATCCACCGCTGGAATACAAGAACCAGGATGGCACGCTGACCGGCTTCGGGGTCGACATCGCCGAGGCGTTGTGCGCCGAACTGAAAGCCCGCTGCGTCTGGGTAGAAAGCAGTTGGGACGGGATGATCCCGGCACTGCTGGCGCGCAAGTTCGATGCGGTGGCGTCCTCGATGACCATCACCCCCAAACGCCTGGAGCAGATTGCGTTTACCGACAAGGTGTCCAATGCACCGGCACGGTTAGTGGCCAAACGTGGATCGGGAATACAGCCGACCCTCGAATCGCTCAAGGGCAAGCGCATTGGTGTGGAGCAGGGCTCGACCCAGGAGTCTTATGCCAAAGCGGTCTGGGGCTCCAAAGGCGTGGATGTTCTTTCCTATCAGAATCAGGATCAGGTGTACGCCGACCTGGTAGTGGGGCGACTTGATGCCTCGTTGCAGGGTTCCATTCAAGCCAGTTACGGCTTCCTGAAAACAGCGGCGGGTCAGGACTATGAATTTGCCGGTGCCACTCTGGATGACCCGGGCTTCTTCGGCGTCGGTGATGGCCTTGGTCTGCGCAAGGGCGATGTCGCGTTGCGCGAAGACTTGAACAAAGCCCTGGCAACCATTCTCGCCAACGGTACTTACGCGCGGATCAACGACAAGTACTTCGATTTTGATGTTTACGGCGCCCGGTAACGGTGCCAGGTAACGCGTCGTCGTTACCTTGAACAGGGCGCTCGTTCGAGCGCTCTATTGCCCCCCTTCACCTCACCCTAACAAGAACAAGGAGAGTGAGATGCTACTGGAAGGTTTTGGCCCGCAGATTCTGCTGGGCACCCTGGCTACCATCAAACTGGCGCTTTGTTCATTGCTGATCGCCGTCCTGGCCGGGCTGATGGGCGCCAGTTCCAAGTTGTCGTCCAATCGATTGTTGCGCGCACTGGCCGCGGGGTATACGACCCTGATCCGCAGCATGCCGGACCTGGTGATCATGTTGCTGCTGTTCTTCAGCCTGCAGATGTTGCTCAACCGGATGACCGATTGGCTGGGGATCACTCAGATTGACATAGACCCGTTTCTGGCCGGTGTCGTGACGTTGGCCTTCATTTACGGTGCCTACTTTACCGAGACGTTTCGCGGTGCTTTTCAGGCGGTCCCGGTCGGTCAGATCGAAGCGGCGAGGGCTTACGGCATGACCCGCGGGGAAACCTTTCGCAAGGTCCTCTTTCCACAAATGCTGCGCCACGCCTTGCCGGGCATTGGCAATAACTGGCAGGTGCTGATCAAGTCGACGGCCCTGGTGTCGATCATCGGCCTGACCGATGTGGTCAAGGCCACGCAGGATGCGGGCAAGGGCTCGATGCAGTTCTTTTACTTCACCCTGGTCGGCGGCCTGATTTACCTCGCCATTACCACGGTCTCCAATGGCGTGTTGCTGTGGCTTGAGCGCCGCTACTCGGTCGGTGTCAGGAAGGCTGCGCTATGAACGGCATTTTTCAGGACTACTGGCAGGCCTACCTGTGGAGTGACGGGCCACACTTTTCCGGATTGGCGGTGACTTTGTGGCTGCTCATACTTTCGGTGGTGACGGGTTTTGTGCTCGCGGTGCCGTTGTCGATTGCCCGCGTCAGCCGCAACCCGCTGTTGCGCCTGCCGGTGTGGTGCTACACCTACGTGTTTCGTGGCACGCCGTTGTACATCCAGTTGCTGTTCTTCTACACCGGGGTGTACAGCTTGCATGTGGTGCGGTCCCAGGATTTTCTCAACGCGTTTTTCCGTGACGGTTTCAATTGTACGGTGCTGGCTTTCGGGCTCAATACCTGTGCCTACATGACCGAGATTTTTGCCGGCGCCATCAGGGCGACCGCCCACGGTGAAGTCGAGGCCGCCAGCGCCTACGGAATGAGCCGGTTCACGCTTTATCGGCGGATTATTCTGCCGTCGGCGTTGCGCCGCGCGCTGCCGTTTTTCAGCAATGAAGTGATTCTGATGCTGCATTCCACTTCGGTGGCCTTTACCGCCACGGTGCCCGACTTGCTGAAGATCGCCCGGGATGTCAATTCGGCGACCTATGCATCCTTTACCGCCTTTGGCATTGCCGGGGTGTTGTACGCCGCCAGTGCTTTTTTCCTGATCTGGCTGTTTCGACGCGGCGAACTGCATTGGCTGGCCTACCTCAAACCGCGGACGCACTGACCCCTATCGGACTTGCTCGAATGTATAAATTGATCGTTGAAGATGTCCATAAAAACTACGGCAACCATGAAGTGTTGAAAGGGGTTTCGCTCAAGGCCCGTGCGGGTGATGTGATCAGCATCATCGGCTCCTCCGGGTCCGGGAAAAGTACCTTCTTGCGTTGTATCAACCATCTTGAACAACCGTCGGCCGGGCGCATTGTCGTCAATGACGAAGAGTTGCTCACCCGCAGAAACTCAAGGGGCGAGTTGTGTGTGGTTAACCCCGGGCAGTTACGGAGCCTGCGCAGCCGGTTGTCGATGGTGTTTCAGCACTTCAATTTGTGGAGCCATATGACCGTGCTGGAAAACATCATCGAGTGCCCGATGAGCGTGCTCGGTATCAGTCGGGCGCAGGCACTGGAGCGGGCGCGTCATTACCTTGCCAAGGTGGGGCTGCCACAAAAGGTCGAGGCCCGGTACCCGGTGCATTTGTCCGGCGGCCAGCAACAGCGGGTGGCCATTGCACGTGCGCTGGCCATGGAACCTGAGGTGATGCTGTTCGACGAACCGACCTCAGCCCTTGACCCTGAACTGGTGGGCGAGGTGCTCAAGGTCATGCAGCAACTGGCCGAAGAGGGCAGGACGATGGTGGTCGTCACCCACGAAATGGCGTTTGCCAGGCAGGTGTCGAACCACGTCATGTTTCTGCATCAGGGGAGGGTAGAGGAGTCGGGAGCGCCAGGCACGCTGCTGGAGCAGCCTCAAAGCGAGCGGTTGCAGCAGTTCCTGGCCGGGAGTCTCAAGTAGTTACCCTTGGTGGGCCAATCAACGCAGATTTGCCCTTGGAGCTGACTCTTGAAAGGCGCTCGATGGCCGATTACAGCCTGTTGCGCAGAGCTGCAATCGACTGTGGATTCAACCGGTGGATGCAACAGATTGGCTTTATTGTTCAGCGGGTGTTTCGTAGTTGAGTGATTTCCGAGGGCGGCGATTTATGCCACGGATAGCCCTTCGCGCTGAGTTGAAAGGCGTAATCGTATAAACGCCTCATGTACTCGCCATCGAATTTCTGATTGTGCGGAAAGTAAAAGTCGGAGCCAATGTACGCAAGATTGAAATCCGCTCCATCTTGCTGCGCCATACGGTAAATTCGCTCCAGGTCGCTGATCCCCTGAGTTTGAATCAATGCACTGATGGCTCGACCGCCGATGCTCAATGTACGGCGTTTCGTCCCGGACCACTGCGGCTCCAGTGTCCCATTACGAATGACATAGAAATGACGCTCGAGTCGCAAAGGAGCTCCGGTGGCTCTGTTCAGCGCCATCTTGGTGCCAGGAGGGTAAAGGAACACCTGAGTGATTACCCCGCCGTCCACGTGCATTTCCTGAAACTGTTTGCCGTCAACGTCCACATCGATCATGACGGGTGAGACTGCGCCGGGAATACTCATCGACGCGATCATGATGTTGCGAAAGAGGTCGAGCGCTCCCGGTGCATCGCTTGCGGCAATAGTGCCCATGTTCCAGGTGACTGGCCGCCCTGAATCAAGGTCGGTTGTGCCGATCAGCAGGATTCGTCCTTTGGCGTATTCCGCCGCAATCGCCGCAAGAGTCTGCGCAGTGACGTACTTTGTAATGAGCCGCAACAGTGGCTTGCTGTCCGCTATACCGTCGCTGGCAAGACGGGTCAGCACGTTTCGCGAATGAAAAACGTCTTTTGGACCGATGGCGTTGGCGATATACCGAATGACGTCGTCGTACCCGGATCCAAGGTAAGCGAACGGGGCGACCAGGGCGCCGGCGCTAATGCCCGTGACGACCTTGAACATGGGGCGAGTCCCATGCGTGGTCCAACCCGTAATGAGTCCCGCTGCGAATGTGCCTGCGTCACCGCCTCCCGAAACTGCCAGCATACTTGCCAGCGGCAGGATGTTGTTCGGTTTCCCGGCCTTGGCGAGAGCCTCGCTCTCGCGCTTGTTGCCCTCAATTGCATCCTGAATGAACAGAGTCAGGTCGTGGTCCAGCCAGTAGCGAGCATTGGGAATGCCTGGGATGACCGCTTTTTCCGTTAGCGTTTGCGGCACAGCGTCACGGCGTGGCAAGCCCCCTTGCAGGAACATGTTCAGAGTTGAGGCACCAGGTCTTGGCGGGAATGGTTTCAAAACGCCTCCTCCGGCCCCTGCCGTCGACAGCAGGCGCGCTCATCGTACCCGAGAAAGTCCTTACCCATGGCGCCCGAGATGACTGCACGCCAGCCGACTGCGGCACGTCATTCGAACGCCAGGCAGCTCATTTTGCGCTCCTTTACATGATAAAAAAACTCATTGGCCGCGTGCTCCAGGTTCTATACGAAAGTCCCTGAAATCTCCGGGTCGAAAATTAATGACAAAAACATCAATATTGAAATTAATCTCAATTTTGCTTACCTTGACCCTGCCTGACGATGAGACCTGCGCGCCTCACGACTTCAATCACAACAAGGGCTCGAGATGAACAACAACAAGAAAGTTTCCGAATTGCCTCCCTCCGCCGTCGATGTACTGGTCGTCGGTAACGGTCCGGTGGGTGCGACAATCGCGGCGCTGCTCGGCCGCTACGGGGTTACGACCCTGGTGCTGGACAAGCTCCATGAAATCGTACTGATGCCGCGTGCCATTGCTCTGGACAACGAGGCCCTGCGCATCCTGCAACTGGCCGGATTGTCGGAGGACGCTTTCGAGAAGATCGTTATCCCTGAAGTGAGGATGCACTCTCCGGTCCTCGGGCAATTCGGTCGAGCCAATACTGAAGGGTGTATCCACGGCCATCCCAAGCTTGTGACGTTCTATCAACCTGACCTCGAACGAGCGATGCGTGGCCAGGTTTCCCGACTGAAATCAGTGACCAGCCTGGGTGGTTTCGAGCTGGAGAGTCTGGTCGAGGAAGCGGAGTGCGTGGTCGCCACTGTACGGGATCAGGATGGGCACTCGCATTCCGTTCGCGCCCAGTACCTGATCGGCGCGGACGGTGCAAGCTCCAAGGTCAGGGCGCTGATCGGTCAGGAGTTCGAAGGACAAACCTATGCAGAGGATTGGCTGATTGTCGATGCCAGGAACCGGCATCAGTCAGCCATTGATCATATTGAGTTTATCTGTGATCCACGGCGGCCCACGCCGCACATGCCCGCCCCGGGTGGAAGGGAACGCTGGGAATTCATGCTGCAACCCGGCGAATCCCGGGAGGAGCTGGAAAGCCCGGAAAGCATCGCGCGGCTCATTGCACCATGGATCAATCCGCAGGAACTGGAAATCGAGCGCAAGGCGGTGTATCGATTCCACGCGCGTTGCTGCAATAGATTCAGCAAGGGACGTACTTTTCTGGTCGGTGACGCTGCACACATCACCCCCCCTTTTGTGGGGCAAGGTCTCGTGGCGGGCCTTCGTGACGGCGCCAACCTTGCCTGGAAGCTGGCTTGGGTTCTTCGTGGCCATGCCGCGCCTGCGATACTCGATACCTATGATGTAGAGCGCCGCCCGCATGCCCAGGCGATGATCAATCTGGCAAAACTCATGGGCCGTCTGGTAATGCCCAAGAACAGGATCGCGGCTTTCTTCATTCACGGCCTGATGCGTATGCTGGCGTTGACTCCAGCGACCAGAAGGTACTTCGAGCAACTGGATATCAAGCCGAAGAACACCTTCAAGCACGGCCTGTTCGTACAGCATCGTCGGGGTGACAAGCTGGTACGTGGCAGCCTGTTTCCCCAGGCCTGGGTTCGCACCCTGCAAAAGCAGATCAAGCTGAGCGACGATGCACTGGGAGATAACCTGACCCTGGTTGGATTCGGTGTTGACCCGTTGTCACTGCTCACCACTGATCAGATCGTTTCCTGGGAAAAGCTGGGGGGCCACTTCCTGGAGGTCAGGCCCCGCGGTCAACGCTGCGGCGGCAGTTGTGACTTCATCGAAGACATGAACCATGACATCCTGCCGCTGGCTGCGAAAGGCACACTGGTCGCCGTTCGTCCTGACCGTATCATCATGCACCACGCCCCCGGCACAGAGGCCAGCAAACTCCTTCGAGACTGCCGGGGCCTGTTGATGAGCGATGACGCCACGCCTGACAACGTTTCGATTACCATCAACGAGCCGATTAAATTACGAGCCTGATCATGCATTCCCCCACTCATCCTTTAGAAGCTGCTGCGCCAGAACCTCTCACCAGGGGGCACAAGA
The DNA here is from genome assembly GCF_059492225.1 of Pseudomonas sp. Pseusp10. Lineage (NCBI taxonomy): Bacteria > Pseudomonadati > Pseudomonadota > Gammaproteobacteria > Pseudomonadales > Pseudomonadaceae > Pseudomonas > Pseudomonas sp. Pseusp10. Next base: position 2,474,101 of record NZ_CP168528.1, read on the forward strand.
AGCGTGAGCGCACCCGTCGCGGTCTGGTGGACGCGGCATTGCGACTTGTCGCACGCAAGGAGGTGGGGGAGATCGCATTGTTCGAAGTCGCCGCCGAGGCGGCCGTATCCAACGGCACCATCTACAACTATTTCCGAACGCGCGACGAAGTACTCGAAGCGGTGGGCATTGCCATGGCCGCCGAGTTCTCTGACGCCATTTCCGTCTTGAACGCGGACGTGCAGTGCGGAGCGCAGCGGCTTTCGATTGGCGTGCGCATGTTTGTATGTCGAGCCGCCACCGACCACCAATGGGCGAATGCGCTGCTGCGCATCATCCATTTCGACCGGGCAGTGCGCTCGCGTTTGGCTGCCCATGTACTTGGCGATCTGCGTGAGGGGCTGCGTGCGGGGACTTTTGCTTATGAGGACGAAGGGGTCGCCCTGGATTTAGTCTTATCGTGCACAACCGGAGCAATGCGTTCAGTTGTCGAGGGCCGCGCAGTGGTGGGGCACGATTTGCGGGTCGCCGAAATGATTCTCCAGGCTCTGGGCGTTACACCCGCCAGAGCCAGGAGGATCGCTGGAAAACCCTTACCCGCCTGATCAGATGTCTTTCTTGACCTGACAGGCGTTATTAATCCATTGCCGATAACGCTTCGCCTGGCATCGGGATTTCAGCTGATTGCTGATCAATGCCATGAGTGGCGACGTCCCGGGTCGTGTTCGTTTCCCTTGGCTCAGCAAGCCAAGTTGTTTCTTGATCAACGACGCCACTGCAAGCGACGCCAGCGCCTTGTTCTTCCAGCGAACTACGATGGGCTCCACTTCGGTGTCCTGGCCTGCCATCCACTTTCTGGGCAGGGTCGGCTCGATTGCCAACGCCGTGGCAAGCCCGACCATCGACACCGAGCCGCTCACCGCTCGCTCCGCGACTTCCTTTCTTCGCACACCACCAGTGACCATCAGCGGCATGCGCGCGATTTCTCCTATCTTCTCCGCGAATTCGAGAAAATAGGCTTCTCGAGCCAATCGACTGCCATCGCGGGTCTGCCCCTGCATTGCCGGGCTTTCGTAGCTGCCACCTGACAACTCGACCAGATCGACCGCCTTGGCGTTAAGCATTTCCACCACGCGAGCTGCATCCTCGGCATCGAATCCGCCGCGCTGAAAGTCCGCGGAATTGAGCTTCACAGCGACACAGAAGATCGGCGCCACACGCTGACGTATTGCATCGATGGTGCGCAGGAGAATTTGCGCACGGTTTTCCAGGCTGCCCCCCCAACAGTCGCTACGCTGGTTGGTCAAGGGCGAAAGGAGTTGGCTGAACAGGTAGCCATGCGCTGCGTGAATCTCCACGCCGGTGAATCCGGCACGCTCTGCCAACACCGCCGCTTGGGTATAGCGCCCAATCAGTTCTTCGATCTCCTGCTCATCCAAAGCCCTGGGCGGCACAAACGCTTTTGAAAGTCCGGGGATATCGACCGCAACTGCGGAAGGGCCTCTTGCCGGCTGCCCCATTGATGCCAATAGCTGCCGTCCGGGATGATTGATTTGCATCCAGGCCTGGGCTCCACGACTGCGGCAGGCATCGGCCCATAGCCGAAAATTCTTCAGGTTCCGATCGTCCTCAAACACCACGCCAGCGGGTCCCGTCAAGGCGTGGCGATCAACCATGACGTTGCCAGTGATGATCAGACCGACCCCACCCTCCGCCCAGCGCCGATAGAGCTTGATCAGCGCTTCCCCAGGAGCGTGATCCTCATTGGCAAGGTTCTCCTCCATGGCAGCCTTGGCAATTCGGTTTGGAATCACCGTGCCGTTAGGCAATCGAAGCGGTTTGAAGAGCTTTGAGCCGGTCATTTTCTGTCCTTCAGCTAATGAAAAGTCGGCCAGCCATCGCTAAGGGTCATACCGTTGAGCACCGTCTGAACAGTACTTGCTCAAATTGTTGAGGTCCCGGTTTACATCGATGGGCCGGCTTGATGACCTGCCGGGAAGGCGAGCCACAAACAGGATGTAGCTGAACACGCGTGTTCAGTTGTGTCAATGAATAGAGCCCTCCACTGATCTTGTTACATCAACCAACCATTCAGTTTTTCGGCTGTAGAGCGGTTTTTATTGAGGTTGACGTACCTGGCCGGAAAAACTTTGTTGACGTCAGATGAACACAGGTGTTCAATAAGGTCACAAGGTAATCCTGGAGAGAGAACCGTGGAATCCCTAAATCCAACGCAGCGCCGCATTCATCAAGCCGCCTTTCGCCTGTTCGCTGAAAGAGGCACCTCGCAAGTGAACATTCTCGACCTTGCACAAGAGGCAGGAGTGGCGCGCGGAACGGTCTATAGCAACATCGACAGCATGGAAAGCCTGTTCGAGGCAGTCGCCAGCCATCTTGCGAGAGAGATGCATGAGCGCGTCAACAAGAGCTTCAACTCCCTCTCCGATCCGGCTCAGCGCCTTGCCAATGGCATTCGATTCTTCATTCGTCGAGCGCACGAGGACTCCCAGTGGGGCGCATTCATACATAAATTCGCCATGAGCAATTCTTCGTTGCGCGAAATGTTTAGCAGCCAAGCGACTACGGATCTTCTGGGCGGGCTTTCCACAGGTCGCTACACGTTTGCGCAGGAGCAATTGCTCTCAGTACTGACGCTGATATCGAGCAGCGTCCTGGGCTCGATTTTCCTGGTACTGGAAGGTCACAGAACGTGGCGCGAATCGGGCTCTGACACCGCCGAACTGGTACTGCGGGCATTGGGCGTGTCGCCAGAGGAGGCTCGTGCGCTGGCGACCAAAGAGTTGCCGGCACTTCCGTCTCTCGACTGAGCACCTGACTGACTCAACTACACAACGCCCCTGATTTTTTCAGGGGTTCGGGACAGCTTTGCCCTAAAAACCCGGAAAACAAGAACAATGAACAACAAAAACGAATTGCACCGGTTGGCAACACAACATCCCGCCCGGCATCCGCAGCCGACGGTGAAGGCCCAGGATCTGACTCACCTGATCTTTCAAAGGCCGGACTTGAATGAGGCGGCGCGCTTCCTGACCGACTTCGGCCTGACGGTAAGTCGGCAGGACGCCGATACGCTCTATCTACGGGCCACCGACGCCACTTCATATTGTTACCGTGTCCATCGTGCCGACCATGCATGTTTTATCGGGTTCGGACTCGCAGTCCAGTCTCTGCAGGATCTGGAAAAGCTCACTCGAATCCCGGGTGCGTCATCGGTAGAAAAGTCGGAACATCCTGGCAAAGGGCATTACGTCAGACTGACTGATCCGTCCGGCTTCATTGTGGAAGCCGTTTGCGACCAGATTCCAGGCAAGTCTCTGGCACATAGAGCTCCTCTGCACTGGAATCTGGCGCATGAGCAACCGCGAATCAACGCCACGCAGCGCCCGCCGATTGCTCCCCCTGAAGTACTGAGACTTGGCCACATCGTGATCGAAGTGGCCGACTATCAGGCAACCTGTGCCTGGTATACACAGCATTTCGGGTTTATTCCCAGCGATGTGCAAGTACTCCCCGACGGCACGCCTATCGTCACTTTCATGCGTCTTGATCTCGGTGACATTCCCGCGGCTCACCATACGCTCGCGATTGCGCAAGGGTTCATGGCGACCTATAGCCATAGCGCCTATGAAGTCGTCGATGCAGACGCGGTGGGAATGGGGCAGCGCGTCCTGCGCGAGCGCGGTTGGGAGCACTCATGGGGAATCGGCCGACACATTCTGGGCAGTCAGATCTTCGATTACTGGCAAGACCCATGGGGCGATAAGCACGAGCATTACTGCGACGGGGATATTTTCACGGCCACCCGGCCTACAGGCATTCATCCCGTGAGTCCCGAGGCAATGGCGCAGTGGGGGCAACGTATGCCCAAGAGTTTTACCAAACCCAGGATGAGCTTCAGCAATGTGCGTGCGCTGATCCGCAACCTGCGACGCAGCCCGGACTTGACCATTCGCAAGTTGATAACACTCATGCGGATGTTCGGGTAGAGCTGCCGCCATGTCGGGTAACTCAACCCGGTATGGCCGGCGGGATGTGCTCAAAGCCGGTGCCTTGATCGCCGGCGGCTCGTTGGTCTACAGCGTTGCCAGCCCCCCTTCAGAACAACACCACAGTTCCCACGCCACCGAACGCGGGACAAACGCCGCTCCAGGAGTACCTTCAATGTCTGCTGTACATGTAGTCCGCTTTGAATTCGAGAACGGTATCCACTGGGGCGTGCTTCGCCAGGGCCGTATCACGGTCATCCCCGGTGTTTTTGAAACCACCGGTGATTTCATCCGCCAGAACAGTATTGACGACCTCGCTCAGCTGAAAGGTTCGGAGTTGGATGAGGGCGTAGTAAAACTGCTGTCGCCGGTGACCCGTAACCAGCAGTTCGTCTGCCAGGGCGCCAATTACCGTCAGCACATGATTGAGTCGGGCATGGATCCGGATGCGAAGAAATTCAACATGATCTTCACCAAGGCGACGAGTTGCCTGGTGGCGGCTGACAGCGACCTGATCAAGCCACGTACCGTGCGCTTCCTCGACTACGAGATTGAACTGGGGCTTGTGATGAAACGCGCGATCACCGGTTCCGTGTCTGTCACTGACGCCAATCTGCATGAGTTCATCGCAGGCGTCGTCATTGTCAATGACTACTCGGCCCGCGACATTCAGATTCCCCAGATGCAGTTCTACAAGGGCAAGAGTTTCCGCACATTTGGTCCGGTCGGTCCTTACCTCTGCCTTCTGGATGCCAAGGACATGCATTACCTGAAAGCTTTGCAGCTACGCCTGACGGTCAACGACCAGGTGCGACAGAGCGACAGTACGGCCAACCTGGTTTACGGTCCCGCTGAAACCCTTACCGAACTCTCCGCCGTGCAAGATCTCGCCGTTGGCGATCTGATTGCCACCGGTACTCCTGCGGGATGCGCGCTGACCATACCTTCACCCGCCAAACAGCGCATTGCAGCCCTGATGCCAGAAGCCACCAAGTGGAAGCTTTTCCTCAAGGCGCAGGAAGGGCGGTCTCAGTACCTCAAGCCAGGAGACGTCGTCGAAGCGCGCATTAGCAGTGCGGATGGCGTGATTGATCTGGGTGTGCAACGCAACCGAGTCGTAGAGGAAGCCTGACGATGATGGTGCGATCACTGAACGACATTGAACGTATCGAGCAGGTCCCGTTGGCAGAGCGTAGCCTGGCTTCCAGCACCTATGAAGCACTGACACGGACAGCCAGGCTCAGCCCCAACGCGCCCGCACTGAGCTTCTTCGCCGACGCCAGCTGCTTCAGGAACACCCACCACTGGAGCTATGCCGAACTCGTCGAAGATATCACTCGCGCGGCGAATGCCTTCCATGACCTGGGCATTGTCCCGGGTGAAGTGCTGGCCTTCATCCTGCCCAACCTGCCGGAAACCCACTTCACCATCTGGGGGGGGGAAGCGGCCGGTGTCGTCATGGCGATCAATCCGCTCCAGGAAGCCAAACAGATGGCTGCCCTGCTACGGGCCGCGAAGGCCAGCGTGGTGGTAACGCTCGCGCCGACTCCGGGCAGCGACCTGTGGCCCAAGCTGGCCTCTCAGCTCGATCAGCTTCCCGAGATCAAGCACGTCGTTTGGGTTGGCATGGGACCCTACGTCGATGTAGCTCAACGTGAATCCCTTGAATCCCTTGAATCCCTGGCACAAAAAGAACGTGAGTTGCACAGGGGGGCCACGATTCACGAATTACGAACGTTGATGGACGCTCAGCCCGGCACGCACCTGAAGAGTGCGCGGCTGTTCCGCCCTGAGGATCGTTCCTCTTACTTCTGCACCGGAGGTACCACGGGGCTACCCAAGATTGCGATGCGTACGCATGGGGCGGAGGTCTTCAACGCGTGGGCCATGGACACGCACATGCAGCCACACGGGAGTGGCCAGGTCATTTTCTGTGGGTTGCCGCTGTTCCACGTAAATGCACAGCTGGTGACAGGCCTGATGCCTTGGAGCCAGGGTGATCATGTCATCCTCGGCACGCCGCAGGGTTATCGTGGTGAGGGCGTGATCCCGCGCTTCTGGGAGATGGTTGAGCACTTCGGCATCAACTTCTTCTCGGGTGTTCCTACTGTCTATTCCGCACTTTTGCAAAATGAGCTGGAAGGCCGCGACCTGTCCAGCCTTCGTTATGCCATGTGTGGTGCCGCGCCGATGCCGGTCGAGCTTTTCCGGGAATTCGAAGGCCGGACCGGGGTAAAGATCCTCGAAGGCTATGGACTCACGGAAGGCGCATGCGTCTCCTCGGTCAATCCACCCCATGGCGAGCGCTACATCGGTTCCATCGGTATACGGATTGCCTACCAGGACATGCGCGCAGTCATGCTCGATGACTCGGGAGAATATCTGCGCGATGCCAAAATCGACGAAGTTGGCCTGATCACCATCACGGGTCCGAACCTGTTCGAGGGTTACGTTGAGGAAAGCCATAACCGGGGCCTGTGGATCGAAATCAATGGTCAGCGTTGGCTGAATACGGGTGATTTGGGGCGCCAGGATGAAAATGGCTATTTCTGGCTGACCGGGCGCAAAAAGGAACTGATCATCCGCGGCGGCCACAATATCGATCCCAAACAAATCGAGGAGGCTTTGCAGGCCCATCCAGCGGTGGCGTTGGCGGCCGCCATCGGCAGCCCGGACGCTTATTCGGGTGAAGTGCCGGTCGCCTACGTGCAACTGCGACCAGGCCACGTCTGCAATGTTGAAGAACTTGAGCAGTTTGCTCAGCACCACATCAGTGAGCGGGCGGCCATTCCCAAGCGGATCGAAATCCTCGACGCACTGCCATTGACTGCGGTTGGCAAGATCTTCAAGCCCGCTTTGCAGCAGCGCGAGGTGGCCCGAGTAGTTCTGCAGGAAGTGGAACGCATGTGTCTGAAGGACATTGCAGTAGAGGTGATTCAGCACGAACAACGTGGGTTAGTCGCCTGCATCCGGGCTGGGAGAAATCAAGAGTCCCTGGCCCTCCTTCTAGGTCGCTATAGCTTTCAGGTGGAGTGGCTCAAATGATCCTGACTTCGTAAGTTCGGCACCTCGGTCCTGGTAGTAATCAGCCAGGGCCATTTTCACAACTTCGATCAACGCCAACCGGCACTGCCAAGTGCACCGGAAGGCGAAGCCTTGCCTGCGCACCAATCAATAAAAACAATACGAGGTGGGAAATGAAACTGAGCAACCGTGCAACCCCGTGTCTCTCAGCTGTGCGAGAAGTGTCTTCCTGGATTAAGTTCACAGGTGCCGCGGCAATACTCAGCGTTTCAACAAGCGCAAGCGCCAATGGCATTGCCTTGAACGAGCAAAGTGCAAGTAGTGCGGGTACTGCTTATGCGGGAAGGTCGTCCTCCGCGCTGGATGCCAGCACTATCTTTGGCAATCCTGCAGGTTTGACCAAGTTGAAGCGTACCGAAATTTCCGGCGGAGCCGCGGTCGTCTCGGTGAGCGATGACATCAGTGATGCGCAGAGCAGTGCCCCGGGAACGAATAAAGGGGACTCGGTACCTTTGGGGGTTGTGCCTTTTGCCTATATGTCGACGCCGCTTGACGATCGTTTTTCGATAGGTCTGGGCCTTTATGCTCCGAGTGGTCTGATCAATGATTACGAGAGCGGTTTTCAGGGCCGTTACCATGGCTCCTATAGCACGACCAGGGAAATAACCCTGCAGCCCACCATTGCCTGGCGGATCAATGATTACGTGTCCATTGGTGGCGGACCGACCCTGAACCGTTTCAATGCAAAGCTTCAGAATTACCTGGCCACCGGCGCCCTGAACAACGGCCAGGACACACTGGTTACCATCAAAGGCGATGACACGGCACTTGGCTACAACGTCGGCGTCTTGTTTGATTTGAGTGATGCGACCCGTTGGGGGATTAACTATCACTCGAAGGTGAGCTATGAACTCAAAGGGCATACTGAGGTTTCCGGCTCCCCGAGCGTTATCCCGCTGGACGGAAACTATGACAACAAGATAGACCTCACGATGCCCGAATCCGTGGACACGTCCATCACCCATCATTTCAACAGTCGCTGGACGGGATACCTGGGGACCACCTGGAAACGTTGGAGCCGGATCAAGAAGGTCGAGGCAGTCAACAGCGGTCTTTCCCCCTTGGGTCAGGCGGCTGGTCTGGGAAGTGTGACCGAAGAAATGAACTGGCACGACACGTGGTCCACCGCAGTTGGCGCATCCTGGCAATTGAACCAGCAATGGCTGCTGCGCGCAGGCTACGCCTATGATCCGTCGCCCATCAGGAATGCCGATCGCAGCGTGCGCGTTCCGGTCGGGAATCGCCAAGCCGTGACCTTGGGGGGCGCTTATTCGCCGAATTCCGATCTGACGATAGACTTTGCTTATGGTTATCTCTGGGATTCCAAAGTCTCAGTAAAGCAGTCGAACAACTCCGGCCTTCAACCTGAATACAGTGCCAACTACGAGAACAGTGCGAATGGCATTTCAGTGCAGGCAACCTATCGGTACTGATCCAATCGACGCCAATGTCGTTTGACACACCGCTTTCGCGAGCAAGCTCGCTCCCACAGTTGACCGGGTTGAAACACAGGCATGTGATCATCCATGCCCCCTGTGGGAGCGAGCTTGCTCGCGATGAACGATAACGCGGTCTGTATGCGCCCTACGGCACTTGCCATTGCCCTGACGTTAACGTAAAGATTGCGGCAGGGCGCCGACGTATGAAGGCGCAGGGCGGATGACCCGGAGCGCTTGATGACGCTAATAAAAACAAATTCCCCCAAACTGCATCGCGAAGCCCGGCTGGCCCGGGAAAAGCTGCACCTGGAAGGCGAAGTGCCGGATGGCGTCCTGCGGGCGGAAATCGATGCCTCGTGGCGGCGCAGCCTGAGCCATGGCGTGCATTTCAATGCCAAGCATGAGCTGGCGCTGGAATCGAGTGCCAGCCTGGACGTGTTGCTGGCCAGCAATCGCTTGCTGATCGACGCTGCGTTGCCGGCGATCGATTACCTGGCCGAACGTCAGGGCAAGGAAGGGCTGATCATCCTGGCCAACTCCGACGCCACCATCCTCGCCGTCGAAGGCCGCGCCGACCGTCTCAAGGGCAGTGGCCTGCAGGACATCACCCTCGGCGCCTGCTGGAGTGAAGCCGTACGCGGCACCAACGCCCTCGGCACGGCACTGGTGGAAGCCCGGCCGACCCTGATCGATTGCGGCGAACATTATCTGGATCGCCTCAGTGATTTTTCCTGCACCTCGGTGCCGATCCATTGCCCCCAAGGCGACATTCTTGGCGTCCTCGACCTGACCCGCGAAGGCCCGCTCGGCCGCGCCCACGACAGCACCGCGTTGCTGGCCATGGCGGTCAGCCAGATCGAAAGCCGGGTGTTCAATGCCAGCTATCCGGACGAAATCGTCCTGGCCTTCCACAGCCGCAGGCAATACCTGGAATCTCCTTGGCAAGGCCTGCTGGCCGTGAGCCTCGGCGGGCAGATCCTGGCGGTCAGCGCCCAGGCCTGTCAGTTGCTCCACGCCGAGCGCTCGGCCCTGGTTGGGCGGCGCTGCGAGGAGTTTCTCGGAGTCGACGGCCTGCAGTTGTTGGCGCGTCTGCATCAGGGCGGCACCGGCAGCCTGCAAACTGCCAAGGGTGAATTCTTCTACAAAACCCTGCGCGCGCCGCAACGCTCGATCAACGTCAGCAGCTCGCCGCGCAGCGTTGCGAAACAGGCCAAGGCACAACCGGATCTGGAAGCGCTGGCCGGCAGCAATACACGTTACGCTCGTGCCTTGCGCATGGCCCGTCAAGGCCTGGCCAATGAACTGCCGGTGTTGTTATTGGGCGAAACCGGCACCGGTAAAGAGGTTATCGCCCGCGCCCTGCACATGGCCGGAGCGCGCTGCGACAAACCCTTCGTGGCGGTGAACTGCGCGGCCATTCCCGAGGGCCTGATCGAGTCCGAACTGTTCGGCTATCGCGAAGGCGCGTTCACCGGATCGCGCCGGGGCGGCATGGTCGGGCGCCTGCAACAGGCTCACGGCGGCACCTTGTTCCTCGATGAAATCGGCGATATGCCATTGGCCTTGCAGGCTCGGCTGTTGCGCGTGTTGCAGGATCGCAAGGTCGCGCCCCTGGGTGCTGGCGAAGAGCAGGATATCGACGTCGCATTGATCTGCGCCACCCACCGTGACCTCAAGCGTCTGGTGGAAGAAAAACACTTTCGCGAGGACTTGTTCTACCGGGTCAATGGCATCAGCGTGATGCTCCCGGCCCTGCGCGATCGCGAAGATTTCGCCGCGCTGGTCAGTCGCATGCTGACGACAATGGGCGCACCCACCGTGCTCCTGCACGACGATCTGAATCGCTTGCTCAGCGGCTATCACTGGCCCGGCAACATCCGCCAGCTGGAGATGGTCCTGCGTACCGCGCTGGCTATGCGCGAGCCGGGTGAAACCGTGCTGACCCTCGACCACTTGCCCGACAGCATGCTCGACGAGTTGACCGCCAGCGAACGGCCCCAGGCAGGCAGCATCCGTGAAAACGAACTGGAGCTGATCCGTCAGTCCCTGGACACGCATCAGGGCAACGTTTCGGCCGCCGCCGACGCCTTGGGCATCAGCCGCGCGACCCTGTATCGCAAGCTCAAACAGTTGCGTTCCTGATGCAGCGCTTGATCGTCCGGCTGATCGACAGCCAGAACCCCGAGGCCCTGCAAGCGTCGCTGCGCTGGCTGTACAGCTTTGTGCGACCCCATCGCCTGGCGATTGCCGGACTGCTGGGCCTGTCGGTTTGCGCCTCAGCGCTGGTGCTGGTGCAGCCGTGGTTGACCAAACTGCTGATCGACGATGGCCTGCTGGCGCGCAACTTCCCGATGCTAGTGTTGATTGCCGGGCTGATGATCGTTGCCGGGTTGTTGGGGACAGCGCTTTCGGGCATCAATCGCTACCTGCACACGCGCCTGTCCGGGCGCATGCTGTTTGCCCTGCGCGATGACCTGTATCGGCATTTGCAAACCCTGTCGCCGAGTTTCTACGGCCAGCGGCGCATCGGCGACCTGATGTCGCGCCTCGATGGCGACGTCGCGGAAATCCAGCGTTTTGCCGTGGACTCGCTGTTCTCGGCCGTGTCGAGTGTGATCGGCCTGGTGGTCGCGGTGGCGATGCTGCTGACCCTGTCCTGGAAATTGTCGCTGCTGGCCTTGGTGCTGATTCCCCTCGATGTCCTCTGGCTGCGCTGGATGCGGCGCAAGGTCGAACGCGATGTGCGGCAGTTGCGCGAGCGTTCGGCGGACATGTCGTCGTTCATGGTCGAGACGTTGCCGGTGATGAAGTTCATCCAGTCCGCCGGCCAGCAACAGCGCGAAGCACGGCGCCTGGAGACGCTGGGGCAAGGCTACATGAGCCAGTTGCTGCGCCTGCAAATCACCGAGTTTTTCACCCAGGCCGTGCCCGGCACGCTGACCTCGCTGTCCAGGGCCTGCGCATTTTTGATCGGCGGGTACTGGGTGGTGCAGGGCACCTGGCAGCTCGGTGCGCTGATCGCGTTTTCCACCTACCTGGGGATGGCCGTGGGGCCGGTACAGAGCCTGCTCGGGCTCTACGTCGCCGTTCAGCGGATGACCGTCAGCCTCGGCCGGGTCATGGAGTTGCGCGGTGAACTACCAACCGTACTGACGCCCGCCACGCCACGTCCGATGCCCAATGGCGGCGAACTCTGGTTCGACAACGTGCACTTCGCCCATCCCGGTCGCCAATCGACCCTGCGCGGTATCGAAGCGCGGATTCCCTACGGTTTGAAGGTGGCCCTCAGCGGCGGCTCGGGCGTGGGTAAATCGACCCTGATCGACCTGCTGCAACGTCATCACGATCCGCAATCGGGCCGGGTGCTGTTGGGCGACGTCGATGTGCGCGAACTGGACCTGTTCCAGTTGCGTCGGCGCATTGCCGTGGTCAGCCAGGACATCGTGCTGTTTCGCGGCAGCCTCGCCGACAACCTGGCCTATGCAGTGCCGGACGCCAGCCGCGAGGCGATTGCCGAAGTGGCGCGACTGGCGCAACTCGACAGCCTGATCGAGTCGTTGCCCGAAGGCCTCGACAGCCCGTTGGGCGAGCGGGGTCAGCAGTTGTCTGGCGGGCAGAAGCAACGCATCGCGATTGCCCGGGCATTGTTGCAGGACCCTTTGATTCTGGTACTCGATGAAGCCACTTCCGCGGTGGACGAAGCCACCGAGCGCGAAGTCATCGACGCCATCGACCGCTTGTTTGCCGGGCGTACGCGCATCCTGATCAGCCATCGTCCTTCCACCCTGGCCGATGCCGATCTGCGTTTCGAATTGCTCGACGGCGTGCTGACCTCGAAAACGGTGCTGCATGAAACCTGAGTTGCGCATTGGTGTGGTGGACAGCGGACACTCGGCAGCACAACGGGTGCAAGTGATCGCCGGTCGACGCTTTTCATTGCTTGAAGACGGCCTGGCCGAGGGCGATTTGCGCGAAGACCCGCTGGGGCATGGCAGTGCCGTGATCGAGGCAATCGGCCGGCGCGCGCCATTGGCGCTGTTTTGCGTGGCACAGGTGTTCGACCAGCGCGGTGTCACCAGTGCCTTGCAGATCGCCACGGCGATTGACTGGCTGGTGGCGCAGGAGGTTCGACTGATCAATTTGAGCCTCGGCTTGCGTCAGGATCGCAGCCTGTTGCGCGCCGCCTGCGCGGCGGCGGTGGCACGGGGTGTGCTGCTGTGTGCGTCGAGTCCGGCCCAGGGGGACGGGGTGTTTCCGGCGAACTATCCGCAGGTGTTACGGGTAACCGGAGATGCGCGGTGCGCCGAGCAGGAGTGGTCGTGGCTCAACAGTGCCCAGGCGGATTTCGCCGCGTGTGTGCATGGCACCTATCCGGGGCAATCCGGGGCGAGCCTCGGTTGTGCCGCATTGAGTGGGCACATCGCCGGATTCCTCGCCGAGCAGCCTGACGCCAGCAATGATCAGATCATCGAGTTTCTGCGACAGAACGCACGTTATCGCGGCCCCGAACGGCGTTTCGGGCCATGACCGCGATTGTGATTCTGGGGGCGGGGCCGGCGGGCGCGGCGGCGGCCTTGGGGCTGCGGCGACTGGGTTACGCCGTGACACTGGTCAGCGAGTGGCGCCGCTTTGCTGCGCTGGAAGGCGTGTCCTTGCGGGTGCTGGAGGCGTTACGTGGCGCGGGCCTGCATCAGGCGTTGGCGCAAGCGGCGCTGCCTTCCCAACGACAGGTGAACTGGAACGGCCAGCAGCATGCGCAGAACGTTGAATACCTGCTCGATCGCCCGACCCTGGATCGCGGCTTGCGCGAGGAATTGCGCCTGGCTGGAGTTGAACTTATTGAAGGTCGAGTGCTGGCGGTACAGACCTGCGCGACCGGACATCGAATCGAAATCGACGGCCGCGAATCGCTGGTAGCGGACTTTCTGGTAGAGGCCCGCGGACGCCAGGCGCCGACCCTCGGTAAAGGCTTGCGTGGACCGGAGACGGTCAGCCTGCTCAATCGCTGGCAAGGTACGCCGGGCAGCACCGCCAGCGCCGTGGAAAGCCTTGCGGACGGTTGGGCCTGGATGGCGCGGCGGGCCGACGGCCAGTGTTATTGGCAATGGACGGTGGACGTGGCCAGTGCCGGGTTGCCGGGTAAGGCTATGTTGCTCGAATACTGTCGCCAACGCCGTGGGGAGTCGGCAGTGGCCCGTGGGTTTTTCGGCGGCGAACCAGAGCTTGATTTGCAGCTGCACGCCCGCAGCAGCACGGCGATTCTCAGCCCGCAGGTGTGCGGCGATAACTGGATTCGGGTCGGTGATGCGGCAATGGCGGTGGACCCGTTGTCGGGCAATGGCATCTTTCAGTCCTTGTCTTCGGCGTTGCAGGCGCCGACGGTGATCAACACATTGTTGTGCAAACCTGAGCGGGCGGCTCTGGCCCAGCGTTTCCACCAGCAGCGGGTGGAACAGTTGTTCTTGCGGTTTGCGCGGATTGGCCGGGATTTTTATGCCGATGAGCAGCGTTGGCTGGATCAGCCATTCTGGCAGGCGCGACGGCAATGGCCGGATGCTGAAATCGCCCATGCCGAGGCCGATTTCAATGCCCTGATGATCGAGCGCGCACCGGTGCTGCGCGATGGTTTTGTCGATGAGGCCGAGGTGGTGATCACGGCGGATCAGCCGTTGGGCATCTGGCATGTACAGGGGATTGAGGTGGCACCGTTGGTGCGGCGGTTGCGTAACGAGCCAGTGGAGCAGGTTTTGGCGGGGTTGACGGTGGAGCAGGGGCGGGTGGTTCGCAGTTGGTTGTTGGCTCAGGGGTTCAAGCCCTGAAATATGGGGTGGCTGGGCTGGCCTCATCGCGAGCAGGCTCGCTCCTACAGTGGTTTTGCGTCGTACACAAATCCCCTGTAGGAGCGAGCCTGCTCGCGATGGCGCCCGAGAGGTCGCCGCAAATCAGAGTTTTATCAACACCGACTTCAGCTCGGTGTAATGCTCGATCGCCGCATACCCCATCTCACGCCCGACCCCGGACATCTTGTAGCCGCCAAACGGCAGCGCCGGGTCCAGGGCGCTGTGGCAGTTGACCCACACCGAACCGGACTTGATCCGAGGAATCATCCGGTGCACCGCCGCCAGGTCATTGGACCAGATGCTCGCCCCCAGGCCGTAGGGACTGTCATTGGCCATGCGCAAGGCATCGGCTTCGTCATCGAACGGAATCGCCACCAGCACCGGGCCGAAGATTTCTTCCTGCACCAGTGAGTGCTTCTGATCGACGTCGACAATCACCGTCGGTTTGACGAAAAAACCGGGGCCGAACTGTTCACCACCGCAGGCGATCGTCGCGCCGCTTGCCCGGCCCTTCTCGATATACCCATAGACCCGCTCCTGCTGCCGCGCCGAGATCAACGGCCCCATCTCGACGCTAGGGTCCAGGCCGTTGCCGAGTTTCATGGCGTTGGCGATATCGCTGATGTCCGCCACCACATTGTCGAAATGCTTGCGCTGTACATACAGCCTGGAGCCTGCGCAGCAGACTTGGCCCTGATTGAAGAAAATCGCGCTGGCAGCCCCGGCCGCGGCGGTTTTCAGGTCGGCGTCGGCCATCACGATGGTCGGTGATTTGCCGCCCAACTCCAGGGTCACCCGGGTCATGGAATCCATGGCGATCTTGCCGATCTGCTTGCCCACGGCGGTGGAACCGGTGAAGGTCAGTTTGTCGACCAATGGGTTGTGGGTCAGGGCTCCGCCTGCGGTGATGCCGGTGCCGGTGACGACGTTGAACACGCCTTCGGGATACCCGGCTTCCAGCACCAGCTCAGCGAGTTTCAGCGCGGTCAGCGGGGTTTCGTCAGCGGGTTTGAGCACCACGGTACAACCGGTGGCCAGGGCCGGACCGAGTTTCCAGCAGGCCAGCAACAGCGGGAAGTTCCAGGCGACGATGGCGCCGACCACGCCCACCGCTTCGCGACGGATGAAACTGTGGAACTGGTCGTTGGGCATCAGCGGTGCCGACACGTCAACCGTAGAGCCTTCGATCTTGGTCGCCCAACCGGCCATGTAGCGCAGAAAGTCGATGGCCAGTTGCACGTCCATCACCTGGGCCACGGCCGCGCTTTTGCCATTGTTCAGGCATTCCAGTTGCGCCAGCAATTCGGCGTCGCGCTGCATCAGGTCGGCGAGTTTCCATAGCAGGTTCTGCCGCTCCCGGGGACGGGTGCGGGTCCAGGCCGAGTCGTCGAACGCCTGACGGGCGGCGAGTACCGCGCGGTCGACATCCTCCGGCGTTGCCCGTGGCACCACGCATAGCACCTCACCGGTGGCCGGGTTGTGCAGGGGCATGGTCTGGCCGTCGGCGGCCTCGACCCAGTCGCCACCGATGAGCATGCGCGGGGCGCGCTGGATGAATGCCGAAGTGGCGGGAAGCACGTTTGGGAGCGACATTGGCGAGGCCTCTTGTTGTTCGTGAGAACCGGGCTTTCGCAATGGCTGTGCCAAGTGTTCGGGAGTGCCGGTCAGGCCTTGTCTGACGGGGTTTTGCCTGACGCCGAAGCAGTCGGATAACACGAGGGATTGTCGCAAATCGAGAAACCGGATGAGACGACGAACAACCGGCCCGCGATCTTGAGGCGCCCCTTGGCGAGGACTAGAATTTTCCGGCTCGGTGGGTGAAATGACGGACCATTTTCCCGGCTACACATCTGTCGTAAGGGAGGTAGCGATGAACCTTTCACCCCTGGAGATCCAAAGCATCATTGAGCGCAGTTTTCTGCCCTCGGTATGCACCTGCAGCGTGGCGCCGGACCAGTCATTGACGATCCGGGTCTGCGATTGCATGACCGGCCACGTGGACCTGGTGGCCACCCACGTGCCGCTGTGGAAACTGGACAGCGTCCACGGCATTGCGACGCTGGTGGCGGAAATGCGCCAACAGATCCAGTCGCAAAAAAGCGTTCAACCGACGTTCTATCACTGACCCTGACGTCAGCCGCACCACGGGTGTGGTGCGGACTGCGCTGATAGGTTCAAGACGCCATTTTTCGCGATATTTCCTCGAACGTGCTGCTATCTGCGGCAACCAGTAACCTGCGCCCGTCCTTGAGTGTCGCCAGGAAGGTCACTTCGGTTTCCTTGTCCGCCAGCATGAACCCGGCGAATGCGCCGATCGGCCCCAGCAACATGGCTCCTGCCATGCCGAAACCGATGGCTTGCTTGATGTTGTTGATCGAGTCCTCATTGGCCACTTCCACGCTTTTGAACCTGGATAGCGGGAGGGTCAGGCCGGGCCACGGGTACAGCGACGTTCTGAGGGTAAAAACGCCATCGCGATAATCTCCATCACCCTGCAGAAAGTCCCCCGCCAGGACAGTGATGCTTGCCATTTTTTATTCCTCTGGTTGGCAATCGGTGACTCTCCATTTCGCACCTGCAGGGGAGGGGCGTCAATGGTCGGGCGATGAGCTGTTCCGGCAGGGCCAACTATGCTGTCTCAGACTGCAACAGCTGTCGCGAAACTAGACGCAGCTCATCGCGTCCTGGCATGGCCCAAGGCAGGAAAATCAACGCAAGTGATTGATAAAAAAGCTTATCGGCAAGCTGGCACGCTCTGTGTATTGCACATTGCAGACGTTTCTCTTGCCTCCGTCAGCGAATCAAAGCCGGCGGCAGAAACCATAAAAACGATAAGCCACAACAATAAGAACGCACCGTGCGAGGTTCGACGTTGATGAAGAGAAAACTCCGATCAGGCATGAGCGCCAGCCTGCTGGCCGTAGCCGCTTGTGTAGCGCTGCATTCGCCTCATAGCCTGGCAGCCCGCGACGCCCAGACCATCCTCAAGGAAACCTGTCAGGGCTGTCACACCCCCGAAGCCGATAACGCCCTCAGCCGTATCAGCCACCAGCGCAAAACGCCGGAAGGCTGGTTGATGAGCATCGCCCGCATGCAGACCATGCACGGTTTGCAGATCAGCGATGACGACCGTCGCACGCTGGTCAAATACCTGGCCGACAGCCAGGGCCTGGCGCCGAGCGAAACCGATGGCGTGCGTTATGCGCTGGAGCGGCGGCTCAATACCGTCGAGCACTTCGACGACCAGACCAGCCAGATGTGCGGCCGCTGCCACTCCGGGGCGCGGGTCGCCCTGCAACGGCGTCCGGCGCAGGAGTGGGAACGTCTGGTGAACTTCCACCTCGGTCAGTGGCCGTCCCTGGAATACCAGGCGCTGGCCCGCGACCGCGACTGGTTCGACATCGCCCGCAAGGACATGGTGCCGCTGCTGGCCAAGCGTTATCCGCTGGACAACCCCGCGTGGAAAAAATGGCAGAGCGCGGCGCCCAAAGCCGATGCGCTGGTGGGCGACTGGAGCTTCAGCGGCCACTTGCCGGGCAAGGGTGAGCTGGCCGGTGTCATGACCGTGAGTGCCGATGGCAGCGACACCTTCAAGGTCAGCGTCAAAGGCCAATACGCCGATGGCAGTCCGTTCAATGGCGACGGCAGTGCAATCCTGTACACCGGCTACGAATGGCGCGGCAACGTGACCATCGATGGCGTGACCATGCGTCAGGTGTTCGCCGCGCAAGGCAATGCGCTGCAGGGCCGGATGTTCGAGGCCGAGCACGATGAACGTGGTTTGGACTTCGTCGCAGCCAGGCAGGGCTCCAACCGGTTACTGGCGGTGCAGCCGGGTTATCTAAAGGCCGGCAGCGAAACCGAGGTGACGTTGATCGGCAGCGGTCTGACCGGCAAACCGAACTTCGGTAAAGGTGTGGAAGTGGTTGAAGTCGTCGAGCAGAGCCCCGAGCGAATCAAGGTCAAGCTCAAGGCTGCCGCCAACGCGCAACCGGGGCTGCGTGCAGTCACCGTCGGTACCCTGAAAGGCCCGAGCCTGTCGGTGTACAGCAAGATCGATGCAGTCAAAGTGGTGCCTGAGTTCTCGGTGGCGCGGATCGGCGAAGGTGGTGGTTCGACGCCGAAAGTCCAGGGCCGTTTCGACGCGGAAGCCTGGGGCAAGGGCGCAGACGGCAAGCCGTACCGCATCGGCGTGTTCCCGGCGCAATGGAAGGTCGAGGCCTTCGACGACCGCGCCAAGGAAGACGAAGACGTCAAGTTTGCCGGCACCATGCAGGCCGATGCAGGCGTATTCACCCCGGGCGATGCCGGGCCGAACCCGGCGCGCAAGATGTCCACCAACAATGCCGGCAACCTCAAGGTAATCGCCGCCGTCGACGACGCAGGGAAATCCCTGACCGGTGAAGGCCACATGATCGTGACCGTGCAACGCTGGAACAATCCACCCATTCCGTGATGTTGAAACGTGAGCTGCGCTGAAAGCAACGGCTTCAAACACTTTTTCGGAATGATCGCAGGTCCCCTAAGCGGGGCCTGCACAGGAGGTTGGCAATGGGCGCTATCTTGAATCTGGTCGAACGCAACCTGCACGAAGTGCAGGTCGATGCCGACCGCATGCTGTTTCACATCCCCAGCAGTTCACTGTTCGCCAGCGATGAACTGACGGGCACCATCATCGATACCCTGCGCGGCCCGGGCTGTTCGTCGGACGACCTGATCCAGCGCCTGGCCGCGCGCTTCAACGGCGAGGAAATCACCGAGACCCTGCGTGAGCTGATGGCCCTGGAACTGGTCAGCGACGGCTCGCCACTGACCCCGGACATCGCCACCAAACGGGTCGAGCGCACGGCGATCAACACCGTAGTGCTCAATGTCAATACCGGCTGCAACCTGAGTTGCACCTACTGCTACAAGGAAGACCTCGACAAGCCGTCGGCCGGCAAAAAGATGGACGTGGAAACGGCGATTGCCTCCGTGGAAATGCTGCTGCGCGAATCCCCGGATGAAGAGCGTTTTACCGTGGTGTTCTTCGGCGGCGAACCGCTGAGCAACCGCAAGCTGATCGAGTACATGGTCGACTACTGTGAGAAGCGTTTTCGCGAGGCGGGCAAGTTCGTCGAGTTCGTCATGACCACCAACGCCACACTGCTCACCGAAGAAACCGTGGACTACCTTAACGCTCACCGTTTCGGGCTGTCGGTGAGTATCGACGGGCCGAAAACCGTGCACGACCGCAACCGCATCACCGTGGGCGGGCAGGGCACGTACGATGTGGTGCGGCGCAAGGCCGAGATGCTGCTGTCGCGCTACAACAGCCGTCCGGTGGGGGCGCGGGTGACCCTGACCACCGGCGTCACCGACGTCGAAACCATCTGGGATCACCTGTTCAACGAACTGGGTTTCGCTGAGGTCGGCTTTGCCCCGGTGACTTCCGGCGACATCAGCAGCTTCAACCTCACCAGCGATGAACTGGTGCAGGTGTTCGCCAACATGAAAAAACTCGGCAAGCGTTACCTGGAAGCGGCGCTGGAACACCGCAACATCGGCTTCTCCAACCTGCACCAGTTGATCACCGACATTCATGAAGGCCACAAGAAAGCCCTGCCGTGCGGCGCGGGCCTGAAGATGCTGGCGGTGGATCACAAGGGCGAACTGAACCTGTGCCACCGCTTCACCGGTTCGAGTCTGCCGACCTTCGGCAACGTGCACAGCGGCGTCAAGCAGGTGGAGTTGAACGACTTCCTGTCCCAGCGCCTGGACCGCACCAACACTGGCTGCGAAGACTGCCAGATCCGCAACCTGTGCTCCGGCGGTTGTTACCACGAAAGCTACGCCCGCTACGGCGATCCGACGCACCCGACTTATCACTACTGCGAACTGATGCGTGACTGGGTCGATTTCGGCATCGAGGTCTACACCCGGATCATGGCCAACAACCCTGCGTTCATCAGCAGTTACATCACTCCGCGCAAGGCTCACTGATATGAAACATCTCAAGGCAATCAATAACAAAGCGTTGAAGCTGGATCAGGCCGCGGATGAAAACCGCATCGAAGAAGTGGTGGCCATGAGTTCCGTGGCGGGCTGCGCCTCGACCACCGACCCGGGCTGGGAAATCGATGCATTTGGCGGTGTGTCGTCGCTGTGCCAGCCGATGGAGGCCGACCTCTACGGGTGCTCCGACCCTTGCTGGTGGCCGGCCCAGGTGCCCGACATGATGAGCACCTACCCGGACTGGAACAAGGATGCCCAGGCGTCCAACGAAAACTGGCGCAACCTCGGCACTGTCTTCCCGAAAGACAAGTGATCGGATATCAGAAGGATTCCAGCATGCGTAATATCAAAGCCTGCGGCCTGGCCGCGTTCGCCGTTCTGAGCAGTTGTTCGGTCAGTGTCCTGGCCGATGAAAATACCGCGTTGCAAGACGGTCACGAATACATGTTGACCACCAATTACCCGAACAACCTGCACGTGATCGATCTGGCCACCGACACCTTGTACAAGACCTGCAAGATGCCCGACGCCTTCGGCCCCGGCACCGTGCAGCTGTCGCCGGACCGCAAGACTGCCTATGTGCTGAACAATCACTACGCGGATGTCTACGGCGTCGAACTGGACAGCTGCAAGCAGGTGTTCCACGCCAGCATCACCCAGAAGCCGGGGGAGAAAGCGAAGTCTATGTTCGCCTTCACCCTCAGCCACGACGGCAAGGAACTGTTCACCATCGCCAACCCGACGCTGATGATGAACGATCGGTACGAAGTGCAGCAGCCTCGGCTGGACGTGTATGCCACCGACGCCGGGATGGACGCCAAGCCTGTGCGCAGTTTCCCGGTGCCACGGCAGCTGACCATCATGCAGAGTGGCGACGACGGCACGCTGTACGTGGCGGGGGCGGATGTCTACAAGGTCAATGTGAAGACCGGCAAGTTCGATGTGCTGATCCCCAGCCGTCACTGGAAACGCCCGAACTACAGCGCACCGGACGTGCTCTACGTGTGGAACCAGCAGACGTATCGGCATGACTTCTCGCTGCTCTACACCGCGGCGAAGTTCAAGGACAAGAAACAGGACCCGGCCACGGCCGAATACCTGTACGGCCTGTTCAGCGTCGACCTGAAGACCGGCAAGACCGAAACCACCGATTTCGGCCCCCTGACCGAAATCTACTTCAGCGGCATGCGCTCGCCCAAGGATCCGAACCTGATGTTTGGCGTGCTCAACCGCCTGGCCAAGTACGACATCAAGCAGAAGAAAATGCTTCAGTCCGCCACGCTCGATCACTCGTACTACTGCATTTCCTTCAACAAGGACGGCAGCAAGATCTACCTGGCGGGGACCTTCAACGACGTGGCGATCTTCGATGCCGACAGCCTGAAACAGACCGGTAGTATCAAGCTGCCGGGCGGGGACATGGCGATTACCACGGCGCAGGTTTTTGTCCGGTAGTTGCGGCGACTGAACTGACGCCAATCGCGAGCAGGCTCGCTCCCACAGTGGATTCGCAGTGTGATCACTGTTGTGTGAACACTGCTGAACCCTGTGGGAGCGAGCTTGCTCGCGATGGGTCCCTCAGAAACACCGCAAAAATAGCAAAAATCAAACCCCCGGCACCGGGCAGCTCAAATCCCCTTCCTGGCATTTCAGGTAGTTCTTGAACATCCGGGTTCGTGCCTTGGTCAGTTCCGTGGTGCAGTTGCTGTAGATCAGCGGATACACACTCCCACCTTCCACCCCGGACGCCGAGAACTTGCACTCGGCATCGCGGAACGCAACCCACGCCCGCTGCGCACTCACCAACTGTTTCTTGCTGTCCGGATTGCTCTTGAGTCGCGAAGTGATCTGCTGGTACAGCGCATTCAACTCCTTGTCGGCGGCCGCATTCTGCTGTGCCGCGCACTGGTTCATCGTCGACTGGTCGCTGGCGTTTTCGCAGTCCACGGCGAAAGCCATCGAGGTGAACAACAGGGGCGTCAGCGCCAATAGTAAGCGTGGGTTCATGCTGGAGTGCTCGCTGTGACCGAATGTAGAGGTGCAGTGTAGCGCCGAGATGGAATCAGCCCACTACGCTTGCCATTGCGAGTGTTTTTCCGCCGATTCGTATTCAAGCCATGGCACATCATGAGACGTCCAGATATGCGCTTGGGGCGTCATTTGCGGATCGCTATCCAGTGTCGCCACACGAACAATAACGTGAGGCTGGGCCAGCCGTTCGGCCATCAAATGTGCACCGCAGACCGAACAGAAATGCCGAAACTTGCCCGGCGACGATTCGTAGCGGCTCAGTCGATCCTGGCCTTTGGTCCAGCGAAAGTGCTCGCGCATGACCCCGGCGGTCGATGCAAAAGCTGCCGCGTGAGCCTTGCGACAGGTTTGGCAGTGACAGTGACTGATAGGCATGTCGAGGCAATCGAGTTCGTACTCGACGGCTTTGCACAGGCAGCTGCCGCGCAGGTTTTTCATGGATGACTCCTTTCGGGGGCGGTTTCAATGGGGAACGTTAGCAGTTTCGATTCTCCGACTATTCTCTTGCCCCAGAACTTATCGGCGTAAATGCAACCGAATATCTCAGGTATGGTTGATTGCGCATCCCGATTGGTACAACTTTAGGGTTGGTCTTGTGATCTTACTGACCTACTGTTCAAGTACAGGAGGTGACTTATGAACCCAGCATCTGATCGCATCGAAAGGAAAATCCTGCTCAAGGCCAAGCGTTCACAGGTCTGGCGAGTGATAGCCCATGCCGAAGAGTTCGGGAAGTGGTTTGGCGTGGCGCTGGAGGGCAAGCGTTTTGTTGCAGGCGAGTGGACCCAGGGCCGGGTCACGTACCCCGGTTATGAACACGTATTGTGGAACGTGTTGGTCGAGCGGGTCGAGCCGGAGCGGTTGTTTTCGTTTCGCTGGCATCCGTACGCGGTGCGTCCCGAGATCGACTATTCCCAGGAGCCAACCACCCTGGTCAAGTTCGAACTGGAAGATCATGAAAAAGGCACCTTGCTCAGAGTCTCCGAGTCCGGTTTCGATCACATCCCCGATGTGCGCCGGGAAAAGGCTTTCCGAATGGATAGTCGTGGGTGGGAAGAGCAAATGAACAATATCGAGCAGTTTTTGATCGAAAATGCCAAGTCCCACGAGCAACAGAGTGGCTGAAGTCGGCTCGAAGCCTGAGGCGTCTAAGGGTTTTCGGAAGGGGGTTTATAGCGAATGTCTTACACACGATGGTAGCGATATCGCCTGTTACAAATTGGATCCGATGTGTAATCTGGCCTCACCCACTGAAGCACAGGATGTGCTCAGGATCATGGATGATCGACCATATGCAAGGAACGCTACGACAAGGAGTCGTCATGGTCTTGGAAAAACCCGCTTCGGCGGGTTTTTTTGTGTGCGCATGAAAAGTCGTGGCGGCAGGAACCGGGTTCCCGCCGCCATTTTTTCACTGCTGATCGAGTTTCGCCGCCGCGCGCTCGGTGATTTGCGCCCGCAGCTTCAACGAGCCGGCAGCCCGCTGGCGAGCCTCTTCCAGAACACTGGCCGGGGCCGTCTCGGGGCTGCCCGCGGTAAACGGCGGGGCCGGGGCGTATTCCAGCTGCAACTGCACCAGCTCGGCGGTGGCCTGGTCGAACAGCTCGGCGGCCAGGGTCAGGGCGAAGTCGATACCCGCGGTGATCCCGCCCCCGGTCAGTAGATTGCCGTCGCGAACTACCCGATCCTTTACCGGAATTGCGCCCAGTGGCTTGAGCAATTGGTGATACGCCCAGTGGGTGGTGGCGCGTTTGCCCTTGAGCAATCCCGCCGCGCCAAGCACCAGCGCGCCGGTGCATACCGACGTGATGTAGCGGGCGTTGGCGGCCTGGGCCCTGAGGAAATCCAGGGTTTCGTCGTCTTCCATCAACGGCCCGACGCCGCTGCCACCGGGCACGCAGATCACGTCCAGCGCCGGGCAATCGTCGAAGGTGGTGGTCGGTTTCAACATCAGGCCGGTGCTGGCGGTGACCGGCATCAGGTCTTTCCAGACCAGATGTACTTTCACATCCGGCAGCGAGGCCAGCACGTCATAAGGGCCGGTCAGATCCAGTTGCTGAACCTGTGGAAACAACAGAAAACCGATCTGCAACGTCATGGTGTTTTTCTCGTGAAGTGGGTGGACGGTTTAACTGTAGGCCCGTAGGCTTTGGCGCATACGCCAATATCCCCACGAATTACGCCAAATGCATAAAATCATCCACGTACTCGCTTTCGCCAACGTGCAATTGCTCGACGTCACTGGGCCGTTGCAGGTATTCGCTTCGGCCAACGACATTGCCCGTCAGCAAGGCCAGCCGCCACCCTACGCACCGACGGTGATTGCCAGCGGCGGCGGGGCGGTGATGTCGTCGGCGGGGTTGGCGCTGTTGGCCGAACCGTTACCGGACGAGGGCACTGATACCTTGATCATTGCCGGTGGCTGGGGTGTTTACGCGGCGGCGCAGGATGCGCCGTTGGTCGCCTGGGTGCGCGAACATGCCCATGGCTGCCGGCGGGTTTCTTCGGTGTGCACCGGGGCGTTTCTGCTGGCGGCCAGCGGCTGGCTCGATGGCCGGCGCGTGGTCACCCACTGGACCCGCTGCGAGCAATTGGCGCAGCAACACCCGCAACTGCACGTCGAGCCCAACCCGATCTTCATCAACGACGGTCCGGTCTGGACCTCGGCCGGGGTGACCGCCGGCATCGACCTGGCGCTGGCCATGGTCGAACAAGACCTCGGGCGCAACATGGCCCTGGAAGTCGCCCGGCAACTGGTGGTGTTTCTCAAGCGTCCGGGTGGCCAGTCGCAATTCAGCGTGACCCTGTCCCTGCAAAAGGAAGGCAATCGATTCGACGAACTTCACGCCTGGATCAGCGAAAACCTGACTCAGGACCTTGGCATCCCGACCCTGGCCTTGCAGGCCGGTATGAGCGAACGCAGTTTCGTGCGCCACTACCGCGCCGACACCGGCCAGACGCCGGCCCGGGCCATCGAACTGATCCGCGTCGAAACCGCGCGGCGTTTGCTCAGCGACACTGGCTTGCCGATCAAACGGGTGGCAGTGCAATGCGGCTTCGGCAGCGAAGAAACCCTGCGCCGCAGTTTCCTGCGGGCCATGGGCGTGACTCCGCAGGCTTATCGGGAGCGGTTTTCGGTCAGTGCCGAAGTAGATCGAGTAGTGCCTTGAGTGTTGCCTCTGGCGCTTCTTCTGGAATGTTGTGGCCAACGCCTGCCAGCACTCGACGCTCATAGGGGCCGGTGAAATGCCCGATATCTTCGTCGATTTCTTGCGCAGGCCCGACACCGTCATCGGCACCGCACAGGGAAATCGTCGGCACGCTGATGGTTGGTTGTTTGCTCAAGGCCTGCTCCATCCATTCCAGCGCCGGGTCGCCAAGGGCATACATGAAGCGGTGGCGGTAGGAGTGAATCACCACATCGACAAAATCCGGGTTATCGAAGGCCGGGGCGCTCAACGGATAGCGTGCAGCGTTTTCGGCCCAGGTCGGTGACCAGAGCTTCCAGAGCAATTCGCACAAGGAGCGGCGATTTTCGGTCAGGCCTGCGACGCCACGAGGCGTGTGGAAATAGTACTGATACCAATAGCGATGCTCGACCTCAGGAGGCAGAGGCAGTGTCGAATGGGGGATGTCCTGAAGGTTATAACCATCGCCCGTGACCAGGCAGCGTACCCGTTCCGGCCACAGCGCGGCCACAATGCACGCCGCCCGCCCACCCCAATCGTAGCCACACAGGGACGCCCGTTTGATGGAAAGAGCATCCATCAGGTCAAGCAAATCCTGGGCAAGGGCGGCTTGCTGGCCGGAGCGCAGGGTATCGGCGCTGATGAAACGCGTCGGGCCGTAACCCCGCAGATACGGGACGATCACACGGTAACGGTTAGCGGCGAGAGCGGGGGCGATATCATCGTAGGCGCGCGGCGAATAGGGAAAGCCATGAAGCAGGATGATCGGGTCGCCGGTGGCGGGGCCGTGTTCTTCGTAGGTAATGTCGAGTTGTGTCGTGCGGACGGTCTTTAGTGGCTGCTGATTCATCATCCCCCCTTGCCGCCGATAGTTGTGTCACCCGAACAGCACCCTTTGCCAGTGTTCTTCACTGATGATCGCGATAGGAGCACCGCTCTCTCTCAGCTCAACCGCTTTTTTGATCTTGGTTCCATAAGTGCTATGAAGCCATTGATCGTTTCCGATGCTGCCGACCACCAGATAGTTGGTTTTCTTGCTGACCGAACCTCCAATCAGGCCACCGCGTTCGACTATCAGCGATTCGCATGCTTTGCGCGGACCGTAAGCCATGACTCCGGTGAACAGGAAAACCCGATCAACCCAGTTCAGTGCGGGTGCAGGGTTATCGAGTGGAAGACTGCAAGGCGTTGTGAACATCTGGCCAGAACCAACCGACAGACCTGCAAACTGGTGCAGCATATCCAGTAGCTCAGCCGATTCTTCGGAGTCCAGCACGCCATCGCTCAACATGTCGGAGAGGCGTTTATAGAGGATGTTCACGACCGGATCACCCAGATGACACAAATGAGCGTCGATCCAGCTCTTGAGAAACTCGGCTTCCTGCTGGTTGATCTGGCCATCGGCAGCGAGTCCAGCTGCAATACCTGTCAACGCGTCGGCTGAACGTCTATCAATACGTGCTTCGTGGAAGAATCCACTGTTTTGAAATTCCTGATGCAAATCGACCATCGTCCCTGCTCCTAGGATTCAACTTCCGGTACTTGATTGAAGTACTTCGCCCGATCCGGTGTAAACGTCACCACCATGGCTGTCCGTGCACACGTCAGCGCTCGTTCTTGCGCCAGATCCACGTCCAGGTCTTCCCCGCGCAAGCCTTGCCACTGGGCGAGGTATTTGAGGGAGCCGTATTTTTCGGATTTCTTCAGGCTGCGGCTGACGCCACCTTTCCAGCCCAGTACCGGCAACTCGCCGGCAAGGCACTGTCGGGCGAGTTCGGGGAAGCGGGCGGCGCGCTGGCGGCCGACTTCCCAGCATTTGATCAGGCCCTTGTCGTCGGCCTCCCAGAGTTCTTCGCGGTTCAAACCGGTTCGGAGCGGGGCGTCGATGCTGCGATGGATGCGTTGGGTCATTCTGGTTCCTTGAATTCGGGTGGTTCTGGACAGCTCCGCTGTACCCGTTCAGCAAGGATGTTAGGTGGGGATGTAACGACTGGCAACAATATACTTCAAAATATACGAAAAGTTACCCGGTGTGCAGAGTGAGTAGTTTTGCTGATAATGTTCAAAGCCCGTAAAAGATTATTGTAAGTAAAAATTAATAGTTTAAGTGTTGTTTGTTGTGCAAAGAGCCAACAGTAATGGTTGTGGTTTTGCTGTCCTGATATTTGTATTTTAGATGGTGTGTATTTTTCTGTAATCGGGGCATGATTTCATTAGCTCGATATGATGGCCGGAGGCAATAATAGAGCCGTGATTCATTAGAATTACGTTGTCTGATTTTTTCATTATTTCCGGTTCATGTGTAATGCAAATAATTAAGTGGTTTTTGCTCAAGTCAACCAGGCTGCTCAAAATGCTAGCAGACGATTCTTTATCCAAGGCCGACGTGGGCTCATCTAGAATGAGGCACGAGTTATCCCTTAATAGCGCACGCGCAAGACAGATTTTTTGCTTTTGTCCGCCAGATAGCTCTCGTCCATTTTCATTAACTCGATACTCAAGTTTTTCAGGTAAGGATTCTATAAAAGGTAAAAGCTTGACAAGCTCTAGTGTTCGGAAGATTTGACTGTTGTCAATTGTTCGGCCGCAGCACAGGTTTTCTCGCAAGGTTCCAGGGAATATATAGGTGTCTTGATCTGCAACACTGATGTGCCTACGAACACCTCTGATGTTAAGAGTGGAGATTTCACTGCCATAGTAATAAATTTCACCTGATGAATATCCATATATTCCAAGAAGGGTGTAAATGAGTGAAGATTTCCCTGATCCGCTCTTGCCGGTAAGTGCTATTAGTCCAGAGTGAGGGAAATTAATTGATATGTTTGCGAGTGCAAAAGTACCATTTTCATGTAGCGAATGGATGTTGGATGTTGTTATCGCACTATTAGAGAATTTTTTTGATATTGATTTAAATGGACTGTATTCTGCCGGGAGTTCGCTGAATCGATCAAATCTATCCAATGCAGCTTTAGCTTCCTGATATTTACTAATAAAATCACTACTGGCTGAAAGTAAAGAGCTCAAACGACTGGCGAGTAGCTGGATTATCATAAACTCCCCAATGGAAAGCTCATTTTGACTAACAGAAATACATCCGGAAATTAGGACGATAAAAGTTAATGATCGAGAAGTCAAAGTTCCCCAGAATTGAATTGCAGCGCTGGTTTTTAAGAGGTTGCATAAAGAAGTTGACGCGGCTTTAAAGTGAGTGAGCAGCTTTCTATAAAAAAAGCTTTCAAGGGCATGGTGTTTTATTTGCTTCAAAGATGTAGCTAGTGAGGAAACTGTATTTTGTTTCTGATTTTCAAATTTGTTGTATTCATGGAGGTGAAGAGGCAATTCGGATGATCGTAATTTCATTGGGAGTGCGCTAAGGGTTAGTGCTGCTAGAACTAATATAGCAATTGTTTTACTGAAGTTAGCGATCAGAATAAAAGAAATGAATGCTTGGCCTAGCTCCAGAGTCGTTTGTGGTGCTGTGTTTAGAATGAAGTCCTTTATGTGTTTAATTTGGTTTGTGGTGTTAAGGATGCTGCCAGGGGAAAGCTGTTGGTTGGTGTGTATTCTGGAGAGAACTATTTTTGTAAGCTTTCCTGATAGTTTTAGATCTAAATAGGCTCCAAGATTTATAGTTGCAGTTAATCGCCAAGTGCTTAATGCTATTTCAAGTGAGGCGGCAATTATTGAGCAAGCAAGCATCCAGTGGAACTGCCGAATATCGTTAGTCAGAGCTGCATCAATAACTTTTTGTAATGCTAGCGGATAGATGAGACTGGTTACGTATATCGCTACAGTGCACGTGGCGACAGCCAACAGCCTAATGCGCTTCGGCTTCAGTAATGTGAATACGGGGCTCCAACCGCTTTTTTTTGTAATACTCTTACTGTTTTTCATTGGGGGGGGCTCAGGTCAGAGTTTAGCC
Organism: Pseudomonas sp. Pseusp10; assembly: GCF_059492225.1. Taxonomy (NCBI): domain Bacteria; kingdom Pseudomonadati; phylum Pseudomonadota; class Gammaproteobacteria; order Pseudomonadales; family Pseudomonadaceae; genus Pseudomonas; species Pseudomonas sp. Pseusp10. The sequence continues at coordinate 2,503,585 of NZ_CP168528.1, forward strand.
GGTAGGTTTGATAAGTGGAGGGTAGAGTGGATTGGTCTAGCTTAAATCCGAGCTTTTTAAAGAGGCTAATACTGTTTGTGTTTTCGGGAAGGATGCTCGCTTGGAAGTTGAAAAAACGATCTTTTTGACATTGTGCAATTGAGTTTGTTATTAGGGTGTATGCTATACCTTGACGTCTTAAGGCTTCTTTGGTGTTGCACTCGATTTCATATGTTTTGAAAGTTTGGCTGAAACGGGTAATAGATAACGCCAATATGTCATCGTCTTTGCAGGCGATCATGAAGTGAGTAGGAGGGGTATCCTGAGTCGATGTTATATGGAATAGAACGGTATCCTCTATTAATTTGTAGGAGGGGCTTGAGGGTATTTCTTTAAGGTAAAAGTCAATTATTTTTTCAAGGTCTGAGCGATCAGGGCACCTGATTATATACGCTATTTTTTCCATAGAGACTCTAGCAGTTGTTCGGTTTTCAGGTTTGGTGTTAATTTTTCTAGTAAGTAATATGTTTGATATTGTGCGTGCTCAAGTATTTCGTTACTGATAATTATGTTGTTGTGTAAAAATACAAGGCTTCTCAGTTGATTGATTTTTATTAATGTTGGTGTGTTGTTGTTAAGTGATCGTTTTATAGATTCACCATATCCTTTGATGAAATTTTCCCACGACATGATTTTTTCGGATTCGTTGTATTCGCCCCCCGTAAGCCACCAGATGAATGTAGCGATATCAAATGCTGGTGCAGAAATTCTGGTGTGCTCAAAGTCAATTAGTGTGCATGTTTTAGATGTATAAAGTGCGTTCCCTGGCCAGGCATCTCCGTGGCAGATGCAACGCTTCATCCGTTCGATATGAGCTGGAGTAGTTAGATTTATATCGTTGTGTAATGTTTGTATTGTTTTTTTTAATTGAATGATTTGCCGGGAGCAGTTGGCGCTTTCAAGTTTTGATATTAGGTGTTGAGTGTTACTTGTGTTGTACTTTGGGTTTCTGAACGTGGGGAGTGGTGTGTGATGTAAAGTGAAAAGCGCTTGGCCAAACAAATAGTCGTCTGACGGTATGCTGTTATTTGTAAGGTACGGGTTGCCACTACACTCATGAGTGAGAATACCATAGTAAAGCTGGCTCTCGAATTGGTAGATTTTTTCGCCCTGAGATATTGGTAGGATAGGTTTAATGCTGTTGGCTTGGTGGGATGATATATGTGACATTATTTTTCTTTCGAAAGAGATTCTTTGTTTAGAATGGTCTCTTTTTCTGAAAATTTTAAATATTAGAGAATTGTTGTTGTTGGTTATTCTGAATATTTTGTTGACGGCGTCGTAGATGAGTTCTATGTGCTTTATTTGTAGGTCGTATGTCTCGGAAATTGAGTGGCTTAGGCTGTCTAGGCTGTCCATGTGTAGGCTCCTAAAAAACGTTCGATAGCGAGAATATTTAAAAGAAAATCAAATACATATCTTGGTGTTTTGGAATTTAATTGCTCAAGGTCTCGGAGAAGATCTCTTTTCTCGATTAGGCCGATATCAATTATTTTCAGCTTCCCACAGTTTTTTATAAGCGTATTTTTTTGCCGTAGTAGCGATGTTTCGTCGGCATGCATGAATGTTTCTTTTGGGTAATTTGTGAAAATACTGCTCTGTGTTTTTCTGTTGAGGGTGTTTGTAAGAAGGGCTTTATTTAATTTTAGGCTGACTGGAAGTGCGCTGCAAAATTTTATTATTTCGTTATCTCTGAGTGGGTACATTGGTAGTAAGTTAAAGCTTAGAAGCAGAGGGGCTCTCCTGGCCATGGCTAACAGCATTCCAGTGTCTACATTTTTTTTGGGGGCGCGTGGTAGTAAGTAAGAACATAAAGCATCTTGTGCCCTTGGGGTAATTCGGTTCATTAGGTGTTGGTTGTATAGTAGCCATGATCGGTCATCAATACTTCGCAGTTGGTCGCTTGAGAAATCCTCATCTAGAAATTGAGGGAAGAGTTCGTCGCCGCCGCAGCCACTCATGAGAATGCTCTGCCCATCTGTCGCTGCTCGGTGCCAAATAGATTCAAACGCACTCCCATATGCTTCTGAGTTTAAATAGTATCTATCTCTAGAGGGGGAGAGTATTGATGGTAAATGATCTTTGATGTTAATTTTGTGGTCAATTCCATTTATGCTTCTTATAATCGCATTTCTTCTGTTTTGTTGGCTCAGAGCCAGTGACGGTTCGCTTACGATTATTCCATAGGTGTTTAATTTTTTTTCGGGAAAAAACTGTGCGCATGAAACGGCAATGGTAGAGGAGTCGAGGCCGCCACTTAATTCAATTGCTATTCTGCTTTTTTTTGTGAGTTGTGAGTTTAGTTTTTTCTGAAGTAGACCCGAAAAAATGTCAGTCGCTTCATCGGAACATATATCTACTACACGTTGAGTGTCTGGTTCTTCTGGTGCGGGGTACTTATACTCGCCACCCTCATCGGAGAATGTACAGGATGAACCAGCCGTTAGCATGGATATGCCCTGAAATGCAGTTCGGTGGGAGTAGATCGGTTCAAATGTTGATTTTACAAGGTATTCAAAATCTAAGATTAGAGATTGTTTGGTGGATACAATTTTTCTAAAATCCCAATTTAAATGGACCGTATTTCTGTTGTTGCAAAAGTAAATTGGTATGCTGCCTTCATTCGTGGCGATTACTCTTAATGCGTTACCGTTTTTGCCACTCACGAACTCTACAAGAACGCCTTCGGATTTAAGGGATAAAAACTCATTGTAAATTTTACTTAGGATAGAGTGGTTGAGCTTCTTGAGTTTTGTATTTTTGTCAGTTTTTTTTGAGTGTGGGGAAGTACAAATTATGCATATCCAACGCTCCAGGCTGTGGAATAGTGTTGAATTGATATGAGGGTTGTCTAGTACGGATAAATAGCTTTCGTCTATCCATTTGTATTCGTTGTTTTTAAAAGTAGGCAGGCCATAGCAGGTTTGAAGGTTGATTTTGCAATTTATCATAAGAGTTCCTTTCCAACGTTGAGCAATGGCCTACCTAGATTATTATACTTCTGGTTAATCCTGGCGATTAATATCGAAGTCGATTGCTGTCACCTTGGACCAGAAATTTTGGAGCGCGTTTTGGAAGCGACGGGGCATTAAGTACAGTTATCTCCATTGGTTTTTCGATTGTGCTGGTTTTGTTGTTTTGGATAGATCTTTCTTTTTTCATGGTGCTGGTTTCTCCTTTGGTGCGGGTTAATTCCGCATCTCTATGAATACATTTTTATATCGAAGGAGAAAGTCCGTTTATGTCTTGATCTTTTACATTTTAGGTCTAAGTCGGAGCGCTTAAGGGGAGGGGGGATTTGTTATGAGGTTTTTAGCAGCTGTGCACACTTGAGGAGGATTTTTATTTGCTCGAGGCGGCGGCTCAAGGTTACTAAATAAGCAGTGATGATTGGGGTGTTGGGTTGTACGGGCTGTATACAGATGTCGGGGTGATGAAGTGTCGATAGTTGTGACTGTGTGGCAACCCCAATGCCGAATTCGGAAGTCACCAGAAGTGTCATCATCTCTAAGCTTGATACTTGCTCGAACGTGAATGTTCTGCCTTTAGTGTGATCTGAGTTTTTTAGTAGCTTGTTAATTACTTTGTAGGTTATGGGCTTTAGGGCTATTAGTTGGTTTGTAAGTATGTCTTCAATTTTTATATGTTTGTTCTTTGCGAGGTGGTGTTTTTTCGGGATTAGAATTGATACTGAATCAGTCCAAAGTGGAAAGGATGTGTAACCATTCTTGTCAGTTTTCTCTGGCGAGATTCCTGCATCTATATTGCCGCTTGTAAGTGCTGTTATTAGCTCGGTTTCTGGGACTTCTGATAAAAACAATTGCAGTTTTGGGTATTCTTTGCGGCATTCTTCGAATAATTTAGCGGTGTAAGGTTGTACGAAGTTTTCCGTGATGCCTATTCGCATAGATGTGTCGTAATTCTGGAGTTTTTGGATGACGGACAGACGAGCTTTCTCAACTGCGGTGATTATCTGTCTGGCTTCATTCAGGAAAATTTCACCGGAGTTAGTAAGCTTTGTTGATCTTGTCGTGCGCTCAAATAAAGTTACTCCTAGATCGCTTTCAAGGTCTTTTATTGAGCGTGAAAGTGGAGATTGCTCAATGTGTAATCGGATTGCAGCCCTTCCGAAGTGTAGCTCCTCGGCGACGCAAATAAAGTGCTTTAAGTGTCGTAATTCCAAGTTAAGCTCTCCTTGCTGATTGGTTATTAATAAATTCTGACGTTTGTAATGGAGCCCAAAGGCGCACCAGAATTTTGTAACAGTTTTTAATGGTATCGCTTGCAGGAGGCTTTTATACGTCGGTTTGCTTGGTTCTGATTTTGCTGACAGGGTTTACGGAATATTCCTACTTCGGCTTATGTGCAACAAAAATGCAAAGTGTTCCTGGTCGCTCCCACAGGAACCGGTTGTGCAAACAAATCCTGTGAACATCAGTGATCATTGTGGGAGCGGGCTTGCCCGCGGTGGGGCCTTCACATTCAACCAACAAATTGCTGCTTCCCCCTCGATTCGCCGTTATGGCAACGTGCATGCCCTGACTGAGGCCGGTCCCATGGCAAACCCCTATCGCGAGTTGTTCAAAGCCCCTGGCAGTCGTGCCTTCGTGCTGGCCGGAATGATCGCGCGCATGCCGATTTCCATGACCGGCATCGGCCTGATCACCATGCTCTCGCAGTTACAGGGTGGCTATGGAATGGCTGGCGCGGTGGCGGCGACGTTCGCCCTGGCCACGGCGTTTTGTGCGCCGCAGGTATCGCGGCTGGTGGATCGATATGGCCAGGGGCGGATTCTGCCGGTGGCGGCACTGCTTGGTGGTGGGGCACTGTTGCTGCTGTTGCTGTGCACGCGGTTGCAAGCGCCGCACTGGACTCTATTTGTCTTCGCCGCGCTGGCCGGTTGCATGCCGAGCATGTCGGCGATGGTCCGGTCCCGCTGGACCGAGGTGTATCGCGGCCGCCCCGAGTTGCAGACTGCCTACGCCCTGGAGTCGGTGCTGGACGAAGTCTGCTTCATCGTCGGGCCGCCGCTTTCCGTTGGCCTGTGTGTGGTGGCGTTTCCCGAGGCAGGGCCATTGGCGGCCTTGCTGGCGCTGGCTGTCGGCGTCACCGCGTTCGTGTTGCAGCGCAGCACGGAGCCTCCGGTACATCCCCACGAAGACCACCATCAAGGCTCGATCATCCGCTCTCGTGACATTCAGTTGCTGATGCTGTTGATGGTGGCCATGGGCACCATCGTCGGCGTGGTGGACGTGGTCAGCGTTGCCTTCGCCCAGCAGCAGGGCCAACCGGCAGCGGCCAGTATCGTGCTGTCGGTGTATGCCATCGGCTCGTGCCTGGCCGGATTGGCGTTCGGCGCACTGCGCTCGAAAGTGCCGCTGGCGCGCCTGTATTTGTATGGCGGGGTAGCAACGGCGGTGACTACCTTGCCGTTGCTGCTGGCGGTGAATATTTTCGGCTTGTCGCTGGCGGTGTTTGTCGCCGGCCTGTTTTTTGCCCCGACGCTGATCGTCGCCATGGCCCTGGTGGAGCAGATCGTGCCGCCGGCCAAACTCACCGAAGGCCTGACCTGGCTGGTGACCGGGTTGAGTATCGGCGTGGCGATTGGCGCCGCCGGCTCCGGTTGGCTGGTGGATGCCTTCGGTGCACGCAGCGGGTTCTGGCTGGCGATTGCGGCGGGGGTGGTGGTGCTCGGTTCCGCAATTCCAAGCTATCGCCATCTGAAATGAAGATCGACCTGTGGGGCATTTCCTTGTGGGAGCGAGCTTGCTCGCGATGGCGTCGTGTCAGCCGGTAAAAATGGTGCCTGACACACAGCTATCGCGAGCAGGCTCGCTCCTACAGGTTGTTTTACGCTGACTCAGATAACTAGGGCGGATCAAGCCGATCCAGCGCCCGATTCACCGTCAGCTCCCCCAGCATGATCACCTGCGCAATCCCCAACAGCGCATTGCGACTTGTCCCCTGCAAATGATCCACCAGGTCGTTGGCCATGACATTGGCCGACGCCAGCGATTCGCAGGCGTGCACCAGCAGGGTTTCGGTACTGAGCTCGGGGTTGACGATGAACATCGTGCCGGGTGTGCGCGGGGTGGCCATGATGTTGGGGCCTGGATCGAAGGCGCATTCGGCGGTTTTGTGGAATTGTTTTGAATCGGGACTTTCGCGTGGGGAGGCCGGGTCGGAGTCCGGCGGATTTGGCGTAACCTTGAACATAGATACTTACCTTTAAAGAGGGCCGCACCAGTTCGCTACTAAACGAAGGGGCGGCAGCTGTGCGCAAGTTAGTAGACCGGTGAGGTAAGCAAAAACCGGCGCGCCCGAGGACGCCATGCGCACAGCCACCATCAAGCACAGGCGGATACCTGACTGATGATACTCATGCGACCGCTCTTACCTTGGCCGGGCTACTAAACCCGATCACTGGAAATCAGTGACCCGAACCAAGTTACCGACGACCCCCAAGGCGCACAAGCCGGCGGATTCTGGCGTACCTGTAGGCAACGGCGCAAGGCGTTGTGGCTTTCACGAAGTAACCTACAGAGCGTTTAAACAAGCGTGGCTGAGTGGTGTTTGTCAGCGACGATCTGATTCCTGCCCTCGTTGTGTTTCGAAAAAAAATACACAGAAAACATCTGATGGGTTATTCGGTTTTGTGTCCCTCGACATATCACGCAAAGCTGCTAGATTCACCACCCGATTGGCACGACAAGGAATGTTCGTTCATGAAATTTGGCTACCTGATCATCTACGTCAAGGATGTAGAAGCTTCACTCAAGTTCTTCTCGGCGGCCTTCGGCCTCAGTGTTCGCTTCATCCATGAGTCCGGCACCTATGGCGAACTCGAAACCGGCGAAACCGCACTGGCATTCGCCGCCGATGAACTGGCCGCGTCGAACTTCAGCACCGGCCATGTCTCCGCGCACTCATCTCCCAAACCGTTAGGCATCGAAGTCGGGCTGGTGACCGAGGATGTCCCCGCGGCCCATGCCAAAGCGATTCAAGCAGGCGCTAGCGAAATCGCTGCCCCGACTACCAAGCCCTGGGGGCAAACCGTGTCTTACGTTCGGTGCCCGGATGGAACGCTGGTTGAGCTGTGCACACCCGTAAACGCTCCAGAGAGCGAGTCTCAGACTTGAAGTGACCCGTGCAGACAAGCCAGGCAGCAACCAGAACATGGTCACGTCAATGAACGAATTGGTGATATGTAAAATCTCCGGGCTCACGCCACAAATCCGCGAACTGGAGGCTGAGGCCGTTGCAGAAGGCTTCAGGTTCCTCACCCGGTTGATTGCGGAATGGGAAAGCGGGGCCAATCGGTTCGATCAGCAGGGTGAGTGCTTTTTGGGGGTGTTTCGCAACGGGCGGCTGATTGCCATAGGAGGTCTTTCATCAGACCCATTTGCCGAACCGGATGCAGGGCGATTACGGCGGGTCTACGTCGCACGTGCATCAAGGGGCCAGAACGTGGGTAAAGCGTTGGTGCAGCAACTGCTGGAATTGGCGTCCGGGCATTTCCGCGTTGTGCGACTGTCCACGGACACACCCGAAGGCGCTGCCTTTTACCTTCGCTGCGGGTTCCGGCCGATACAGGATGATTTTGCGACGCACATGAAGTCACTGGTGGATGTCCCATAGACAATGGGACATCGCTCTTGAAGTGCCTAACCGACTTTTTCGCCCAGTATCGGCTGTGTATGATCACTACGGCCCGATGCCGCCCGCCGCTCGCTCCCGCCGGGAAAGGTGAAAGCAACTCTTCCTTATTGATCAGCCGTTGCGCACCGGAGCGACCCGGTCCGCTTTGAACCACGACGATTTGCCCCCGGTATTAAGGATGAACACGCTATGACCACGCAGAACACTTCGCTTCAAGACATCGCTGCGCCTGAAGGCGTTTGTTATGGCTGCGGCAGCCAAAACCCGCACGGGCTGCACGTCAAGAGCTTCTGGCATGAAGACGGGGTGCATGTCATGGCCGAGCATATGCCGGATGACAAGTATTGCGGCTGGCCGGATCTGGTTTACGGCGGTTTGATCGCGATGCTGGTGGATTGCCACTCCAACTGGGCGGCGATGGCTTATCACTACCGGGCAGAACAGCGCGAAGTGGGCAGCTTGCCCCACATCACCTGCGTCACCGGTAACCTGGGCATCAAGTTCATCAAGCCCACCCCGATGGGCGTGCGCCTGACACTGCGGGCAAAAGTCGAGGGCGATGTCGGGCGCAAGAGTCGCGTCATCTGTGAGGTTTTCGCCGGGGATGTCCTGACGGCTGTCGGGGACTCCACTTTTGTCCGTGTCGATACCGAGCAACTGAGGGCCGCCGCGCACGAGCGTCAGGTCGAATCCTGAAGCAAATCAGGCACAGACTGTCGTCGGAAGCCGAAAACACAACCGGGCCGCACGCGGCCAATGCTGTTCAGTCGAGGCTTTGGTCACTGCAACTCCTGTGGGAGCGAGCTTGCTCGCGATGACGATTGCACAGTCAACATCATTGTTGACTGACATTGCGCTATCGCGAGCAAGCTCGCTCCCACAAGGGGCCCGGTTTTTTGTTGCAGATGAGGCTGTCAGCGATCAGTACTGTGCGCGCAGGCTCAGGGTCAGTGTGCGCGGGTCGCCGTAGAAGTTGGTGCCCCAGGAGGCATCGACGCGGTCGTAGTACTTGCGGTCGAACAGGTTGTTGGCGGTCAGTGTCGACGACAGGTTTTCGTTGAACTTGTAGCCGACCTGCGCCGTGGCAATGGCAAAGCCGCCTTGTTTGAACTTCACGTCACGCTGATAGTAGGTGTCGCTGACCACACGCACGCCACCGCCGACGCTGAAGTCCTTGAGCGCACCGTCGGTGAACTCGTATTTGTTCCACAGGTTGAAGTTGTGCTTGGGCGTGATGGTGCTGAAGGTCTTGCCTTTGTTGGCCTGATCGCCGTCCAGAAACTTGGTGGAGGTGTAGGCATAACCGGTGACGATGCTCCAGTTCTCGGTCAGGTTGCCGCTCAGCTCGGTTTCCCAACCCTCGCTGCGGGCCTTGCCTTCGGTCATGTAGGCACCGGAGGTGTTGTCGTATTCGGCGCGGTTTTCATCGTAGATGCGAAAGGCTGCGATGCTGGCGTTCAGGCGTCCGTCGTAGAATTCGCGCTTGAGGCCAATCTCGTACTGCTTGCCTTCGCGCGGGCCGACCGGCTGGCCGTCGGTACCGATTTCGCTTTGGGGTTTGAACACGCCGGTGTAGCTGAAGTAGGTCGACAGTTGCGGGGTGATCTTGCCGATGATGGCGCCGTACGGCACGACCTTGCGGTTGATGCTGGTGTGGGCTTCGCCGAAGTTGTTGAAGAAGGCGTTGGCGTTCTTCGCGTCGCTTTCGTACCAGGTTACGCGGCTGCCGCCGATGACGTCGAGCCAGTCGGTGACGTTGAACTTGGCGCGGGTGTAGACGCCGTACTGATCGGACTTGGACCAGTTGCCGTTGACGTGCGCATAGTCATTGTGGGGAATGTCTATGCTGCCCGGATCGAACACGTTGATCGGGAAGTACTCGCCGCCGCCGTAGGTAAAGTCTCTGTCCTGGTGCTGGTACTCGGCGCCGAGGGTGAACTCGTGCCGGCGATTGGCGAACTCGAACGGCGTGGTGACGAAGCTGTCGACACCGATGGTCTTGATGTGGGTGTAGTAGTCGTAGGCCACGGCCCAGCTGTCACCGGTGGCCGGGTCGACCGCGCCGTCGGCCCAGGTGAAGTTACGCTCCGGGGTTTCGGCGTCGCGGTAGGTCAGGGTGGTCTTGAACTGACCGCCGTTGTCCAGTTCGTGATCGAGTTCGGCGAAGGTTTCCCAGACTTTTTCGTTGAGGGTGTTCCACTTGGCGTCGACGAAGGTCGAGCGCGGCACGTCGAGCAATGAGCCGTCGGCATAGGCCGGCAAGCCGAACGCCGGGGTGGAGTTGTTCTTCTGGTAAGCGCCGCCGACCGACAGGGTGGTGGCCGGGTCGAGGTCGAATTCCAGGCGACCGTAGACCATCGGTCGTTCGTTCTTCGCGTGGTCGACGAAGGACTTGTTGTTCTCGTAGGCCGTGATGAAGCGACCGCGCACGGTGCCCTGGTCGTTCAACGGGCCGGTGACGTCCACCGAAGAACGGTAGCGATCGTAGGAGCCTGCGGCCAGTTCGCCACCGAGGGCGAATTTGCTCAGGGCGCGCTTGCGCACCACGTTGATCGTACCGCCGGGTTCACCCGCGCCCTGGTACAGGCCCGACGGGCCGCGCAGCACTTCGATGCGGTCGTACATCGCCAGGTCGAAACTGGTGGCCATGTCGCCCTGGCCGGTGGGTTGCGAGACGCCGTCGACCTGCACCTGGTCAACGAGGAAGCCGCGCATAAAGATGTCGTTGAGGCTGGAGCCGGAGTTGTAGGTCTTGATGGTCACGCCGGTGACCTGACGCAGGGCGTCCTGCAGGCTGTTCAGGTTCTGGTCGTCCATGCGCTGGCGCGTGACGACGGACACCGACTGCGGGATGTCCTTGACCTTGATGTTGCCTTTGCCGATGGTCACTTCATCGCTGGTGTAGGAGTGCGAGCCTTCAGTGGTCGGCCCCAGCGCCACGCCAGTGATGGACGTTGCACCCAGTTGCAGCGCACTGGAGTCACCTGACGATGGCACCAGCGACACGGTGTTGCCATTCAACTGAAAATTGATGCCGCTCCCCAGCAGCAAGCTTTTCAGTGCCTGTTCCGGTTCCATGTTGCCGGACACTGCCGTGGACTTGATGCCGTTGACCATGTCCTGGCTGTAGAGAATCTGCAGGTTGGTCTGCTGGCCCAGTTGGCGCAATGCACTGGCCAGCGATTGGGCCGGTACATTGACGTTCACCGGGGCCGCCTCGACCTGGGAAGTGCCCAGCAGCAACAGGGTCAACAGCGCGCCCGGCACGACGGTTCGGAGTTTCTTTTGCCGTTCGATGGCTAATGCCAAGGGTGCGCGGGACAGAGTAGGGCTTTGCATTGCTCGAATCGCTCCAGAATGGTGTGTGCAGTTTTTTAGTTAATGATAATTATTATTAGACGTACCACTTTGGCTAAACCGGAAAACAAACTTCAAAAAACAATGATTTGCGTGCGGCAACTGCACCTTGAGGTTTTCGATGGAGAAGCGCCCGGCATCGAGTTTGGCCTGTTGCGTGGACGGGTCGATTTCCACCAGCAACTGGCCTTCCTTGACCACATCCCCGACTTCCACGTGGATCTTGTGGATATGCCCGCAGGCCTGGGCACCGACGTCGACATAACGCCGCGGTTGCAGGGTGCCCAATGCCGTGACGCTGCTTTCAATGTCGGCGCGGCTGACCTGGACGGTGGCGAACTGGTCGCGGCCCGGCGGGATGAACTGCCAGGCAGCGACGGCAACTACGGGGATCAGACAAAGTGCTGCAAGCGGGGCGCGTCGGGTCTGTCGGGCGTTTCATGCAGGGTTCCGGCCTGGGGGAATCGGCCAGTCGTTCAGCGGCGGGGAGACCGGGGCGCAGACGGGGGAGCTGTCCTGTAAACGATGAACCGGGCGAGGAATTCAGGTGGTGACACAAACCCTTGTAGGAGCGAGCTTGCTCGCGATGGACGTCAACGATAACGCGTGCTGTCTGGATCAACGCGTTGTCCTTGATGCCATCGCGAGCAAGCTCGCTCCTACAGGGTTCGTGACTAAATGCCCGACAAGTTGAACCAGTACTTTAAATCTATATGAGAATTACTATAAATTACGCGGATCAAACTGCCACTATCGTGCTACTGCGTGATTCAGCGGTCGCCGAAACGGTTCAAGGACAGAAACCGCACCCCCCGTGCGGACGGGAGTCATGTTGGAAAACTACTATCGCGAGCTGGTGTGTTTCCTCAACGCCAGGCTGGGCAACCGTCAGGTGGCCGAAGATGTGGTACATGACGCTTATCTGCGCGTGCTGGAACGGACCAGCGATGCGCCGATCGAGCAGCCCCGCGCATTCCTTTATCGCACCGCATTGAACCTGGTCATCGATGACCATCGACGCAACACCCTGCGTCAGGCCGAACCTCTGGATGTGCTCGACAATGAAGAGCGCTTTTTCACCCCTTCGCCTCAAAACGTGCTTGATCAAGGCCAGCGCCTGGAAATGCTCCAGCGGGCCTTGGCGCAGTTGCCGCGTTTGTGCCGCGAGAGTTTCCTGCTGCGCAAGATCGAGGGCCTGTCCCATTCGCAAATTGCCGAGCAACTGGGCATTTCCCGTGCAATGGTCGAGAAGCACATTGTCAATGCCATGAAGCATTGCCGTATACGGATGCGACAGTGGGACGCCCAGTGATCCTGCGCGGGTAAATTTTTTTCACGGTCCTCGTTCCAACTCAACAGACGAACTGTTGTGCGGCCCTTGGTGGGTCAGGTCACTTAGGTTCCATGCCCCGTTTTAGAGGGGAACATCCAGAGGACACTGGACATGACACAGGCAACTGCGTCGCCCGCCATGCGTTCCACACCCTGACCACCCTCTCAAAAGCCACCGCCAACGAACGCGGCATCGAACTGGTGTTGCGCAACAACGCCACCGGTTACGAGCGGCAGATGCACCGCAAGCTTCTGGCACCGCTGGAGGAGTACCTGGGGGATTTCGAGGTCGATCGCCACTACAAACTGATCACGGATGAACGCCAAGGCCGGCCTCTACATGCAGGGCTTTTGTCAGGCCAGCCATCGTCGGAACGCCGCACGGACCAAGCCCGCTCCCACATTTGTCCTGCGAACACTGGTCCATTGTGGGAGCGGGCTTGCTCGCGAAGGGGCCATGGAGAACACCACAAATATTGAATCCTGAACCCTTCCTGAAGAACCCCGCGATTCCCCTTCAGCTCGGCAATGCCTGGTTTACTCAGCAAAAAACGGGGCGTAAGCTTCGCGCGTTTTCATCCATTACGGAGGCCCACAGTGGGTACTTGTTCGAGTGACAGTTGTCGGCCGGTCTCGGTAACCGGCATTTTCTCGGCAAGATAACGCGCAGTCTCCTGTGCCGTTGTCTCGCCGAAAAGCGAGCAGCGGCATCCTGATCATGGCCAGTCCTGGCCGTGTCCCGACGTCCCTTCTCATCGACGCTGAACAGTGCGTGGTTTCGACTTTTTGTCGTGGCCGCCGCCCTATCGACACGCCTGTCATTCGTGACCGGCGCGCCAGGCCTTGCCATGCCGGTTGTTCCGGCGGCAAAGGCATGGACCTGCCTGCTCGACGGTTTCCCGGCTGACCAAAGGGGCACCAGCCATGAAACTTACCCTCAAGGAACTCTTCGCAGGTTTCCTGCGCAACCGCCACATCGCCCGGCACTTCCGTCGCCTGGCTTTGCTGGAAACTTTCACCGACACCACGGTCAGCCGTGAAGTCCCACCCACCCTGGCGCAAACCCTGGTGGCCGCTGCCGGTAGCGACACCGGGCAATTGCTCAGCACGCTGGGCAGTCACACCGACGGCTTGAGCGAGCTTGAAGCCGATGCCTTGCGCCAGCAATACGGCCTCAATGAAGTCGAGCATGAACAGCCGCTGCCTTGGTGGACGCACCTGTGGCACTGCTACAAGAATCCGTTCAACCTGCTGCTGACGTTGCTGGCGGTCATCTCCTGGCTGACCGAGGACATGCAAGCCGCCATCGTGATTTTCTCCATGGTGGTGCTCTCGACCTTGCTGCGTTTCTGGCAGGAAACCAAATCCAACCGGGCCGCTGATGCCCTCAAGGCCATGGTCAGCAACACCGCCACGGTGATGCGCCGGGACCTTGAGGAGCACAGCGCGCAGCGCATCGAATTGCCGATCAGGCAGCTGGTGCCGGGCGATCTGATCGTGCTGTCTGCCGGTGACATGATTCCCGCCGATTGCCGGGTGCTCAGCGCCAAGGACCTGTTCGTCAGCCAGGCGGCCATGACCGGTGAATCGATGCCGGTGGAAAAGTTTCCTCGCCAGCAAGACCGCGACACGCTCAATCCCCTGGACCTGGACAACATCCTGTTCATGGGCACCAACGTGGTGTCCGGTACGGCCATGGCAGTGATTCTCACCACCGGCAACAGCACCTATTTCGGCGCCCTGGCCCAGCGCGTGGGCGCAACCGACCGGGCGCCGACTTCGTTCCAGACCGGAGTCAACAAAGTCAGCTGGCTGCTGATCCGCTTCATGTTCGTGATGGCGCCGCTGGTGTTGTTCATCAACGGTTTCACCAAGGGCGACTGGACCGAAGCGCTGCTGTTCGCGCTGTCGATTGCCGTGGGCCTGACCCCGGAAATGCTGCCGATGATCGTCACCTCGACCCTGGCCAAGGGCGCGGTGTTCCTGTCGCGCAAAAAAGTCATCGTCAAACGCCTCGACGCGATCCAGAACTTCGGCGCGATGGACGTGCTGTGCACCGACAAGACCGGCACCCTGACCCAGGACAAGATCTTCCTGGCGCGCAACGTCGATGTCTGGGGCCGCGATTCCGATGACGTGCTGGAAATGGCCTACCTCAACAGCTACTACCAGACAGGGCTGAAAAACCTGCTGGATGTGGCGGTGCTCGAACACGTCGAAATCCATCGTGAGCTGAAAGTCGGCACGGCGTTTCGCAAGGTCGACGAGATTCCGTTCGACTTCACTCGCCGGCGCATGTCGGTGGTGGTCGCCGAGCACGAGCAACCGCACCTGCTGATCTGCAAGGGCGCGGTGGAAGAAGTGCTGGCGGTCTGCTCGCGGGTACGTCATGGCGAAGTCGATGAAGCGTTGACCGAAGAACTGCTGGCGCGAATCCGTCAGGTCACGGCCACGTTCAACGCCGAAGGTTTGCGGGTGGTTGCCGTAGCAGCCCGGTCAATGATTGAAGGCCGCGACACCTACAGTCTGGCCGATGAACAGGCACTGACGCTGATCGGTTACGTAGCTTTTCTCGATCCGCCGAAAGAGAGCACCGCGCCGGCCCTCAAGGCCCTGGCGGCCCATGGCGTGGCGGTGAAAGTGCTGACCGGCGACAACGAACTGGTGACGGCGAAAATCTGCCGCGAGGTCGGCCTGGAACAGCAAGGCCTGCTGATGGGTAATGACATCGAACGCATGAGCGATGCCGAACTGGCGAATGCCGTGGAGACCACCAACGTCTTCGCCAGACTGACGCCGTCGCACAAGGAGCGCATCGTCCGTCTGCTCAAGGGCAACGGCCATGTGGTCGGTTTCATGGGCGATGGCATCAACGATGCCCCGGCCCTGCGCACCGCCGACATCGGTATTTCCGTGGACAGCGCCGTGGACATCGCCAAGGAAGCGGCCGACATCATCCTGCTGGAAAAGAGCCTGATGGTGCTGGAGGAGGGTGTGCTGGAAGGGCGCCGGACCTTCGCCAACATGCTCAAGTACATCAAGATGACCGCCAGTTCGAACTTCGGCAACGTGTTCTCGGTGCTGGTGGCCAGTGCGTTCATTCCGTTCCTGCCGATGCTGCCGATGCACCTGCTGGTGCAGAACCTGCTCTATGACATTTCGCAGATCGCCATTCCGTTCGATAACGTCGATGACGAAATGCTCAAGCAACCGCAGCGCTGGCAGCCAGCGGATGTCGGGCGCTTCATGCTGTTTTTCGGGCCGATCAGTTCGATCTTCGACATCATGACGTTCGCCTTGATGTGGTACGTGTTCGATGCCAACACCCCGGATCACCAGACCCTGTTCCAGTCCGGCTGGTTTGTGGTCGGGCTGCTGACCCAGACACTGATCGTGCACATGATCCGCACGCCGAAGATCCCGTTCCTGCAGAGCCGCGCGGCCATGCCGTTGCTGGTGATGACCGGATTGATCATGGCCGTGGGGATTTTCCTGCCGATGGGGCCGCTGGCGCATCACTTCAAACTGCAGGCGCTGCCGTCGCTGTACTTCGTGTTCCTGCCCGTGATCCTGCTGGCGTACATGGCGCTGACCCAAGCGGTGAAAGGGTTCTACATCCGCCGGTTTGGCTGGCAGTAATGCTGCCAGATGTAGGAGCGAGCCTGCTCGCGATGGTCGTTAACGATAACGCGTGTTTACTGGCTAAACGCGGCGCTCTTGAGACCATCGCGAGCAAGCTCGCTCCTACAGGGGATCGTGTGTTTTTCAAGGGATTCATCATGCAAGCCATCAACAACCTCAACCTGACCTCCCTGCTCGACACCCTGGTCAGCCTCAGCGCGGCATTCATCCTCGGTGGCCTGATCGGTTTCGAGCGTCAGTACCGGCAACGCACCGCCGGCCTGCGCACCAACGTGCTGGTGGCGGTGGGCGCGGCGATTTTCGTCGATATGGCCAACCGGCTCGCCGGTGCCGAAGGCGCCGTGCGGGTCGTGGCCTACGTGGTTTCCGGCATCGGTTTTCTCGGTGCCGGGGTGATCATGCGCGAAGAGGGTAATGTGCGCGGCCTCAATACTGCCGCGACGCTCTGGACCTCGGCGGCAGTCGGTGCCTGCGCCGGTGCCGACCTGCTGGCCGAAGCGTTGCTCGGCACGCTGTTCGTGCTCGCGGCCAACACCTTGCTGCGACCGATCGTCAACAACATCAACCGTCAGCCGCTGGATGTGATTTCCGCAGAAGTCACCAACATCGTCTATGTCATTGCCCGGCGTACGCAGCAAAAAACCGTGCTGGCCTTGCTCGAAGCCGAACTGGAGCGCAGCAACTATCCGGCCAGCGATGTCGATGTGCATGCCTTCGGCACCGATGAAATTGAAATCGAAGCCACCCTGGCGACCACCTCGGTCGATGGTGATGAACTGGATGCACTGGTGGCACGGATTTCGACGTCGACCCTGGTGGTGCAGGCGTTCTGGAGTCCGAGTACCACGGAGTAAAGCCAGGGTTTCAGGGGCAGAGAGTCGTTGGCGAAGCCTTGAGGCGGTTTTGCGTTTTCCAATCAAGAGCCAGAATAACCAGCATTTATTTAGGAATATTCCTACATAAACCTAGGGCGGTCTTCCGTAGGCTTTGCGACCTCTTGAAACCGACATCCTTTTGGAGGTCACCTTGCCGAACAAATCCTTGCGCATCCTGATCGCCGATGCGCAGCACTTCAACCGCCTGCGGATCGAGCGGCTGTTCAACCAGCTTGGCTACTTTCGCGTTGCACCGGTGCACAGCCTCGACGAGCTCCTTGCACTGGTGGAGTACGGTTGCGAGCCTCTGGATCTGGTGCTCGTCAATGCAGCGATGGCCGGCGGAGCGCTGGACCTGTTCGGTTTCCTTGCCGACAACCCGCAGGTTCATCACGCCTTTATCTTCAATGAACAGCAGGCGCCGTTGCCGCCCGTCGCGGGCAATGTCCAGGTCAGCCAGGCCGCTCTGCCGGACCTGGCGTCAATCACGCAGTTGATGAGCGTCGTCGATCCTCGGCTACCGTTCGTCGGAACTGTCATTTCTGTCAGGTAGTTCTTTCCAGCCATCCATGCAAAAGTCTATGCGCAGCGTTGTGCCCAACCGCTGCAGTGCCTGGAGGGCATTTTTTGCCCGATCGTGTTGGTTTGCACGGGAGTTGTCATGAAGTCAGCACTGATTGTGGAAGATCATCCGGTGGTTCGCTCCATGATCACACTCGTACTCAATAAAGAAGGGTTCGAGCAGATTTACGAGGCTTCCCGTGGCGATGAGGTCTTGTCGTTGATCCGGCAGCATCAACCGGATGTCGTGCTGCTTGATCTGGGCCTTCCCGGTGTGGCGGGGCTTGAGGTGATGGATCGCATCAAGGCCGAGGTCACGTCATGCCGCGTGGTGGTGTTCACCTCGCTGGAGGCCCAGTTTTATCAGGACCGCTGCAGGCGTGCCGGGGCTCTTGCCTATGTTTCCAAGAGCAAGGATCTGGATGACTTGAGGGCGGCGGTGAACTGCGTGATGAAAGGCTATACCTATTTCGCCCAGATTCCTTCGAGTTCCGTGTCGATGGGGGAGTTGCAACGCAGTGAAAAGCAGTTGATCGACAGGCTCTCCAATCGTGAGTTGACCATTCTGCAGTACCTGGCCCGGGGGTCGAAAAACCTGGAAATCGCCGAGATCATGCACCTGAGCTACAAGACCGTCAGTACCTACAAGACCCGACTCATCCTCAAGCTCAACGTGAGCTCGTCGGTGCACTTGAGGGATTTCGCCCTGCGCAATCATTTGATCTGAATGAACGCACTCCGACGACTGGCAGGTGGGATGCTGATTGGCCTTCTTCTCTGGGCATCGACGGTCTGTGCCCAGCAGTCGTTGACCCTGTTGGGACGCTCAAGTGCCGAAGGCATGAGCGTCAGGTTGTCGGAAACCGAGTTGCGCTGGTTGCAGCAAAAGGGGCGATTGGTGCTGGCTGTCTCGTCGCCGGACTATCCCCCCTTCGAGTTCAACACCGCGGGCAGGGTGTTCGAAGGCGTGACAGCCGATTACGCCGGGTTGCTCGAACAGTTGTTGAACGTTGTCATCGAGGTTCAATGTTATCCGTCGCGGGCCGACGCAGTGCAGGCCATCAAGGAAGGGCAGGCAGACCTGCTGGGAACGGCCAATCGATTTGAAGCCGAAGATCCGCAGCTACAGATGTCCAGCGCGTACGCGGTCGATCAACCGGTGCTGGTCACCCGCACCGATTTCCCTCCGGTGCTCGACCCGACACTGGCCGGCAAGCGGCTGGCGATGCTGTATCACTACCTGCCCGAATACAGCGTGCAACAGTTCTATTCCAAAGCGCAGGTCCAGCTGTTTCCCTCGACACTGGCGGCGATGGGCGCCGTGGCGTTCGGCCAGGCCGATGTCTATCTGGGCGATGCGATCAATGCCCATTATCTGATCAGCAAGAATTACCTGGACAATGTGCACCTGACGGACTTCTCGCCCATGGAGTCCGGGCGTTTTGCCTTTGCGATGGCCCGCGACAACGATTCGCTGTTGCGCATCGTCAACAAGGCGCTGGCGGTCATCCCCACCAATAAACAAATGAACATCCTGCGTCGTTGGGGGGCAAACGGAGTGTCTATCCCCGGCACCCAGTCATTGCAATTGAGCGTGGCCGAACAGCACTGGCTCGAACGCCACCCGCGGGTGAGGGTCGCGATCAACGAAAACATCCCGCCGATTTCATTTGTCGACAGCGAAGGCAAGTTTCGCGGTATCGGCGTCGATGTGCTGGCGAAAATCACTTCGCGCACCGGGTTGCAATTTGACATCCAGGGCATGAAATCAGTGACCGAGATGATGACCGGCATCAAGAGCGGGCAGATCGATGTACTGGCCGGTATCGGTCTCAGTTCCCAGCGTGAAGATGAATTGCTGTTCACCCGCGCGTTCCTGAGCAGCCCGTCGGTGCTGGTGACCCGCGTGGCCGCGGACAGCCCCAGAACGCTGGATGACATGGCGGGAAAAACGCTGGCGCTGACCCAGGGCAACATTGCCGGCGAGTACCTTCGCCAGCATTACCCGCTGATCCAGCCGGTGGATGCGCCATTGTCGACGGACACCATGGAAATGGTTGCCCAGGGCAAGGCCCATGGCGGCATCAACTCGTTGATCAGCGCCCGTTACCTGATTTCCCGGCAGTATCGCGATCGCCTGCAAGTGACCAGCACCGTGGGCACCGACCCCGCCCGCAGCACCCTGGCAACCAGTCGCGAGGCCACCGAGCTGCATTCGATCCTGGACAAGGCGCTGTTGAGCATCCCGCCCGAAGAAATTGACGAACTGACCCAACCCTGGCGCTATGACTCGATGGTCGAGCAGAGTTACTGGCTGCGACACCGGCAACCGATCTTGCAGGCGTTTGCGGTGGCGGGTGTCTTGCTGTTGCTCGCGTTGGCCGGGATCGTCTGGCAGCGGCGTCAGATTCGCCAGCGTCAGCAATTGCTGGGGCAATTGCAGGAAGCCAAGGACGCGGCGGACGACGCCAACCGGGCCAAGACCACGTTCCTGGCCACCATGAGCCATGAAATCCGCACACCGATGAACGCATTGATCGGCATGCTCGAACTGGCGCTGAAACGGGCCGATGAAGGGGAGACCGACCGCGCCGCCATCGAGTTGGCGTCCAACGCCGGGCAGCAGTTGCTGGAGTTGATCGGCGACATTCTGGACGTCGCCCGGATCGAATCCGGGCATTTGTCGCTGACGCCGGAGCGGGTCAATCTGCACGCGCTGGTGATGTCGGTCTGCCGGGTTTTCGAAGGGTTGGCGGTGCAGAAGAATCTGCAGTGGCGGGTCGATCTCGACGAACACAGCGACTGTGATGTGATGCTCGATCCCACGCGCTTCAAACAGGTGCTGTCCAATCTGCTGAGCAATGCGATCAAGTTCACCCGGGAAGGCCAGGTGAGCCTGACGCTGCGAGTACGGCCTCAAGCCCCGGCGCACCTCGCCGTCAGCGTACAGATCGAGGACAGCGGCATTGGTATCAGCGCTCTTGACCAGCAACGCCTGTTCAGTTCGTTCGTGCAGGCGGGCAACAGCCAGCAGACGGCCCGGCAAGGTTCCGGCCTGGGCCTGGTTATCAGTCGTACCCTGTGCGAAATGATGGGAGGCCGGTTGCAACTCGACAGTGAGCTTGGGCGCGGCACACGGGTGGACCTCAGCCTGGTGCTGCCCGTCCTGCAGGCTTTGCCGGTCGAAGTGGTGTCCCAGGGGCCGGAGCAGCTTATGACCCGGGCGTTGTCGATTCTGGTGGTCGACGATTATCCGGCCAATCGTCTTTTGCTTTCGCGGCAGCTGAGCTACCTGGGCCATCGCGTGGTGCTGGCTGAAGACGGGGCACAGGGGCTTGAACAATGGCGCGGGCAGGGGTTCGAGCTGGTCATCACCGACTGCAACATGCCGGTGCTCAGCGGTTACGAGTTGGCGGGCGCGATACGTGAGCAAGAGCAGGTGCAGCGCCTGTCGCCGACGCTGATTCTGGGCTTTACCGCCAATGCGCAGGCCGAGGAGAAGGCCCGGTGTCGGGCGGCGGGCATGGATGATTGCCTGTTCAAACCCATTCGCCTGGTGGATTTGCAGGCGTGGCTGGCCCAGCGGTTTTCCAGCGCCCCCTCAGCGGCAATCGAGAACCCTGGCTTCGCCGAGTTCGATTTGAGCGGGCTGGAACGCTATGCGGATTCGGACCGTGAACTGATCGATCAACTGCTGCGCGATCTGGCGCTGACCAACCGCGAGGATCGCGGGCATTTGCTGGCCTTTCACGCTGGCGACAATCGCCCGGGTTTACAGGCGCTGGCACACCGGATCAAGGGCGGGGCGCTGATGGTGCGAGCGCTTGGCCTGGTCGAGTGTTGCGAACAACTGGAGCGGGCGTGCAATGACGGTCGCGCGGCACTGATCGACGACGCCGTCGACCAGTTGCAGCATGCCATGGCCCGCCTGGACCAGCGTCTCGAGCAGGGTTGAGGCTCAATCCCAGTTCGGCGCGATGCCTTTTGGGCTGGTCAGCCGGTGGCCGCGATCCAGCGTTGCGATCAAGGCCATGTCGGCTTCGCTCAAGGTCAGCTCGCGAGCCTTCAAGTTGCTTTCAAGGTTGGCCCGGCGAGTGGACGACGGGATCACGGCGTAACCCGATTGCATGGCCCAGGCCAGGGTGACCTGAGCCGGCGTCGCTTGCAGGCGTTCGGCGATCTGCTGGATGAGCGGGTCCTTGAGGACTTCACCGTACGCCAGGGTCATGTATGACGTGATACCGATGCCTTGGCGCTGCGCGAAGGCGACGACGTTGCGGTTTTGCAGGTACGGGTGCAGTTCGATCTGGTGGGTGGCGATGTGCTCGGCACCGATGGCTGCAATCGCTTGCTTCATCAGGTCGATGGTGAAGTTGGACACGCCGATCTGCCGGGTCAGGCCCAGGTGTTTGGCTTCGAGCAGGGCACCCATGAATTCTGCGACAGGCACTTGATCGTCCGGCGACGGCCAGTGGATCAGGGTCAGGTCCAGGTAGTCGGTCCGCAGTTTGCGCAGGCTTTCTTTCAGGCTGTCGATCAGACGATCACCGGCCAGGTTGGCGACCCAGACCTTGCTGGTGACGAACAGTTCTTCCCGGGCGATGCCGCTGGCGGCGATTGCCGTGCCGACTTCGGCTTCGTTCTCGTAGATTTGCGCGGTATCGATCGCCCGGTAGCCGAGCGCAAGGCCGGTGCTCACCGAATCGATGACCACCTGGCCTTGCAAGCGAAACGTACCCAGACCGAATGGGGGAATAGACATCAATGACTCCAGAGGTTGCAGTGGGAATGGGCGCGAGTATCCGCGCCTGCATCCGTGAGAAAAACCGCTGGAGCGGCAAAGCAATGTTTACCGTAAGTCAAAAATCATCGGCAGTCTGGTTGGGGGATGGTGTCTGATCCGCCCCCATCGCGAGCAAGCTCGCTCCCACAGGGGATTTGTGGTGAACGCAAATCCAATGTGGGAGCGAGCTTGCTCGCGATGGGGGCGCCGCGGTTTTGAAGCCTTACCCCTGGCCCCAATCAACTTGCCGCTTGTCGCTCAAAACTCGCCGCTGCCATCAGGCAATATCACTGCGGCTGAATTCTTCCCCGAGAAAGTCGATCAACGTGCGTACTGAAGGCAGCAAGCCCCGACGCGAGGGGAAGATCGCATGGATGACACCGCTTTTCGGTGCCCAGCCCGGCACCAGTTCCACCAGTTGACCGGTGGCAATTTCATCGCGCACCACCACGCTGGGCAGGTGCACGATGCCGATCCCGGCAACCGCCGCATGGCGCAGGGCCAAAAGGTCATCGGTGACCATCCTCGGCGCGTGACGAATCATCGCGGTACTGCCATCGGCACCGAACAGTTCCCACTGATATTCGCGTTGCGCCGCACCCCAGTGCAGGCTCGGCAAGCCGCTGAGGTCGGCCGGGGAGGCCGGTGTCGACAGGCGCGAGACAAAGGCCGGGCTGCCGACCACGCTCTGGGTGCTGTTGCCCAGGACCTTCATCACCATGTCGGTGTTTTCCAGTGGGGGGAAGCGCACCCGCAGGGCAATGTCGAAGCCTTCGTGAATCAGGTCGACCCGGCGGTTGGTGCTCTCGATGAACAACTCCACCAAGGGGTACTTGAGCATGTAGCGGGTCAGCATCGGTCCGACCCAGGAATTGAGCAGCGCCGTCGGGCAACTGATACGCACCAGGCCCTGGGGCTCGGAGCGGTTGCGCTCGATCAGTTCGGCGGCGCTTTCCGCCTCCACCCGCATGGCCAGGCAGCGCTGGTAATAGGCCTGGCCGATTTCCGTCAAAGAACAATGCCGACTGGTGCGGTGCAGCAAGCGCACACCAAGGCGTTCTTCAAGTTCGGCGATGCGGCGGCTGAGCTTGGACTTTGGCATGTCCAACGCTCGGCCGGCCGCGGCGAAACCGTGATGCTCCACCACCTGGGTGAAGTAATAGAGGGTGTTGAGGTCTTCCACCATCGTTCTCCAAATAGAACGCTAAAGCTGATTTTTGCAGTCTAGCGCAGCAAAGGTCACGGTTTTAAGCTTTGTCCATGGCTTCACTCACCTCATCAGGAGACACCATGAAGAACATCATCGGTATCTACACCAGTCCACGGACCCATTGGGTTGGCGACGGTTTTCCGGTTCGCACGCTGTTTTCCTACGACAACCTGGGCAAACACATCAGCCCGTTCCTGTTGCTGGATCACGCCGGCCCCGCTGAATTCACCCCAACCACCGAACGACGTGGCGTTGGTCAGCATCCCCATCGTGGCTTCGAAACCGTGACTATCGTTTACAAGGGCGAACTGGAGCATCAGGACTCCACCGGCAGTGGCGGCAAGATCGGCCCCGGCGATGTGCAATGGATGACCGCTGGCTCGGGGATCCTGCATGAAGAGTTTCACTCCGAAGGTTTCGCCAAAAGCGGTGGCACCCTGGAGATGGTGCAACTGTGGGTCAACCTGCCGGCCAGGGACAAAATGGCCGACCCCGGCTACCAGACGATTCTCGACCGCGACATCCCGGGCATCGCCTTGCAGGACAACGCCGGCAGCCTGCGCCTGATCGCCGGTGAGTTCGACGGTCACAAGGGCCCGGCGCGCACTTTCACCCCGGTCGACGTGTGGGACATTCGTTTGAATGCCGGCAAGTTGCTCACTCTTGATCTGCATGAAGGGCGTAACACCGCACTGGTGGTCCTGCGCGGCACCGTTCAGGTCAACGGCCTGGAATCGGTGCGCCAAGGGCAACTGGCCCTGTTCGAGCGCAAGGGCGATCAAATGACCCTTGAAGCCGGCGAAGACGCAGTGGTGCTGCTGCTCAGCGGCGAGCCGATCGACGAGCCGATCGTCGGCCACGGACCGTTCGTGATGAACACCGAGCAAGAAATCCACCAGGCCTTCGCCGACTTCCAGTCCGGTCGCTTCGGCCGGATGCACGCTTAACCCGTTCCGTTTCAACAACCCGTTCTACACAGGATGCGTAGGCCGGTCCGAGGCCAGGGATGGCTGTTGCCTGTAATAAAGAGGAAACACACATGAGTACCGTCAACGCGGCCAATTTCAACGGCCAGAAACCGACCATCGACCCCAACGATGCCGCCATGTTGTTGATCGACCATCAGAGCGGACTGTTCCAGATCGTCAAGGACATGGACGTGCCACAACTGCGCGCCAACGCCATTGCCCTGGCCAAGGCCGCGACCCTGCTGAAAATGCCGGTGATCACCACCGCTTCCGTTCCCCAGGGACCGAACGGGCCGCTGATTCCGGAGATTCACGAAGCCGCGCCCCATGCGCAATACGTGGCGCGCAAAGGTGAAATCAACGCCTGGGACAACCCGGAGTTTCACGCGGCGGTCAAAGCCACCGGCAAGAAAACCCTGGTGATCGCCGGCACCTTGACCAGTGTGTGCCTGGCGTTCCCGTCCATCGCCGCCGTGCATGAAGGCTACAAGGTGTTTGCGGTGGTCGACGCCTCCGGCAACCACTCGAAACTGGCCACTGATCTGACTGTTGCCCGTTTGTCCCAGGCAGGGGTGGTGCCGATCGACATCATGGCTACGCTTTCTGAGCTGCAAGGCTCGTGGAACCGTCCGGATGCCGAGCAGTGGGCCGCTGTCTACGCCCAGGCCATGCCGCATTATCAATTGCTGATCGAGAGCTACCTCAAGGCTCAGCAAGTGGCGAGCGAACACGAGGCACTGGACTCCCAGCGCTAACCGGTTACCCCACGCCGATCTCACTCGGCATCGATATCATGCGAGGACTACTGCAATGAGTACTTCCTACAAGCGTCTCGACAAGAACAACGCCGCGGTTTTGATGGTTGATCATCAGGCGGGTCTGCTGTCATTGGTGCGCGACATCGAACCGGATCGTTTCAAGAACAACGTGCTGGCCCTGGCCGACCTGGCCAAGTACTTCAAGCTGCCGACCATCCTCACCACCAGTTTCGACACCGGCCCCAACGGCCCCCTGATGCCGGAGCTCAAGGCGCTCTTTCCGGACGCGCCGTACATTGCCCGCCCGGGCCAGATCAACGCCTGGGACAACGAAGACTTCGTCAAGGCGGTCAAGGCCACCGGCAAGAAACAACTGATCATCGCTGGCGTAGTGACAGAAGTGTGCGTGGCGTTCCCGGCACTTTCGGCGCTGGCCGAAGGTTTTGAAGTGTTCGTGGTCACCGACGCCTCCGGCACGTTCAATGAACTGACCCGCGATTCGTCGTGGAGCCGTATGACCGCTGAGGGTGCGCAATTGATGACCTGGTTCGGCCTGGCCTGTGAACTGCACCGTGACTGGCGCAACGACATAGAAGGGTTGGCCACGCTGTTCTCCAACCACATTCCGGATTACCGCAACCTGATGACCAGCTACAACACGCTGGCCAACAGCAAGTAAATTCGGCATCACGCATCCCCCTGTGGGAGCGGGCTTGCTCGCGAAGACGGATTCACTTTCAGCATTTTTGTTGGCTGACACACCGCCATCGCGAGCAAGCTCGCTCCCACATTTGTTTTTGTGGCGATTGAAGAATCCAGTGAAATCAATTGCTCCTACACTAAGGCCAATCCATGCGATCTTTGCGTTATTGGCCCTGGCTGGAGTTGCTTGATGCTGTCATTGCTCACCGAACACCCGCTGATCTGCGCAATGGCGCTGATCCTGATCGATCTTGGTTTGTGGTACTTGCTCAGCGCCCTTGGCAGTGCCTGGCGGCTGCTGGTGCGGGTGGTGATTTTTTCGTTGTTCAGCCTGCTGTTGTTCAACGAAGGCCTGAACCCGATGGAGCCGCCGCCCTGGGCCGACAACGTAGCGTTGCACCTGGCGGCCACCGGGTTGCAGATCGGCTGGTGGTTGTTCGGCGCGCGGACCCTGACCGTGCTGATCGGCGCGGTGATGATGCAACGGGTCGGGCATACCGGGCGATTGCTTCAGGATTTGCTCGGTGCGGTGATTTTCCTGATCGCGATCATTGCCGCCCTGGCCTACGTACTCGATCTACCGGTCAAGGGGGTGCTGGCGACGTCCGGTGCGTTGGCGATCATTGTCGGCCTGGCCTTGCAAAGTACCCTCAGCGATGTGTTTTCCGGGATCGTCCTGAACACCACCAAACCCTATCAACTGGATGACTACATCTCCATAGACGGCATGGAAGGCCGGGTCACCGACATCGACTGGCGCGCCACGCGCCTGCAAACCTCCCAGGGTTGCATGGCGGTCATACCCAACTCCCTGGCAGCCAAGGCCAAGATCATCAATTTCAGTCGGCCGAGCGATATGTTCGGAATCTCTGTCTCCCTGGAAGTGAGCCCGCATGCGCGGCCGAACACCGTGATCGAGGCCTTGGAGCGGGCCATGCAAGGCTGCCGTGCGCTGCTGGATACACCCTCGCCGAGTGTCGGCCTGAAAAGTGCCAGCAACACCGGCGTGGTCTATGAAATCAGCGGATTCGTCGCGTCGATGGACGAGAAGCGTTCGGTGCGCAATCAACTGTTCGACCTGGCCTACCGGCACTTGCAGGCGTCCGGCGTCAACCTGCTGTCGAGCGTGGAACCCAGCCCGCCAATCAATTCGACACGGAAACGGGCGTTGCTGGACAGCTCGCCGATTTTCTCCACCCTGCGTCAGGAAGAGAAAGACACGTTCAGCCAGAACATGACCCTGCAAACTTTTCGCGCCGGGGAGGTGATTCTGGAAGCGGGGGAGGTCAGCGATCACTTGTTCATTATCGAGTCCGGCGTGATTTCGGTGACCTTGATGCGCCACGGAGCGCCATACGAATCCGGACGCATGGGGCCGGGGGAGGTGATCGGCGAGGCGGGTATTCTCACTGACAGCGCGCTGCCTGCGCAGTTTACCGCCAAGACATTCTGTGGCCTGTACCGTATCGAAAAGTCATACCTCAAGCCGTGCCTGGACGCCCGTCACGACATCAACAATGCAATGAAGGCCTTGCTCGATTACCGGCTGCAAAAAGCGAAATCGCTTACCCAGGACTTGCCGGTGGTAGTGAAGAAGAAGGGGTTTCTGCAGTGGTTGCGCAATCGGGCTTGAATCCAGTGATGAATGGCCGCTTCGCGGTTCGCGAGCAGGCTCGCTCCCACAGGGGAATGCGGTCAAATGTGGGAGCGAGCCTGCTCGCGATGGCGGCAGTGAATTCAGCAAAAACGAAGAGTGAAGCCCATCACACCGGCAAATCCACCACATCGGGATGGCAGTGCACAACGCCAGAGCGATAGCGGCTGAGCTCTGCGAGCAATTCTCAAATAGCACTTTCTTTCAAGAAGGCACCGCCAGTGGCCTCCTCGACATCTGAAAAATTGGCTATTTGTGTATTCCGGCCGAGGGACTAACGTAGCGACACACCCACTTGCCCTGGAGCACACCATGCAATCGCGTATCGATTTTTACACCGCCAGCCCCGACGCCCTCAAAGCCATGATTGCCCTGGAAACGGCTGTTTCCAAACTGCCGCTGGAAAAAAACCTGGTCGAACTGGTCAAGCTGCGCGCCTCGCAGATCAACGGCTGTGCCTTTTGCATCGACATGCACACCGCCGATGCGATCAAGGGTGGCGAAACCCCGCGTCGTCTGTTCGCCGTGACGGCCTGGCGCGAGGCGCCGTTCTTCACCGAGCGTGAACGCGCTGCGCTGCTGTGGACCGAATCCCTGACCCAGCTCAGCCTGACCCACGCTCCGGACGAAGACTACGAAGCGGTCAGCGCGCAGTTCACGCCCAAGGAAATGGTTGACCTGACCGTCGCCATCAGCACCATCAACAGCTGGAACCGCCTGGCGGTCGGCTTCCGTAAAATGCCTCAGGCCTGATTCTCAACAATCCGCCGATGCTTCAATGGGCATCGGCACTCGGCGCGGCCGGTGGTTGCACCTTGCGCATCAGGGGCACCATTGCCGTGGCGATGATGAAGCAGACCATGATCATCAAAAATGCGTCGCCATAGGTTTGTGTCTGGGCTTCGCGGTAGGTCAGCAACCATAGTTGATGCAGGCTGGCGCTGACCCCGGCGTCACCGCTCTGGCCGAGGGCGGTGAAGTTGTTGCCGACCTGGGACAGCCATTGGTTGAGCGCCTCGTTGGTGCTGTTGAGGTTCTCTGCCAGCCGGGTGAAATGCAGGTTGGTGCGGTCGTTGAGGATGGTCGCACACGCTGCGATGCCGATAGCCCCCCCAAGATTTCTCATCAAGTTGAACAACCCTGACGCATGTTTGAGCCGTGCCGGCGCCAGGCCGCCGAGGGTCAGCGTCACCGCGGGCGGCACCGCCAGTTGCTGGGCAATCCCGCGAAAAGCTTGCGGCAGCATCAATTCCCTGGCCCCCCAGTCATGGGTGATCGGGCTGAAATCCCACATCGATAACGCGAACAGCCCAAGGCCGGTCATCATGATCCAGCGCAGGTCGACGCGGTTGGCCAGAAAGGCGTACAGCGGAATCGCCATGATCTGGAACACTCCGGTGGAGAAAACCGCCAGACCAATGTCCAGCGCTCCATAACCACGCACCCGACCGAGGAACAGCGGCGTCAGGTAAATGGTGGCGAACAGGCCGATGCCGGTGACGAACGAGAAAAAACAGCCAAGGGCAAAGTTGCGATCCTTCAAGGCGCGCAAATCGACAATCGGGTTGGCCACGTGCAGGGTCCGGCCGATGAACGCCAGGCCGGCCAGGCCGCTGATCCACGCCGTGGTCAGGATCGTGCGGTCGCTGAACCAGTTCCAGCGCGGACCTTCTTCGAGGGTGTATTCCAGGCAGCCGAGAAACAGCGCCAGAAACACCATGCTCAAGTAATCCGCGCCTTTGAGCAGCGACAGTTCCGGCTGGTCGATCTTTACCAGCATCGGCACGGCGACCGCGACGAAAATCCCCGGTACCAGGTTGATGTAGAACAGCCAGTGCCAGGACGATATGTCGGTGATCCAGCCACCGATCACCGGTCCCAGGGTTGGTGCCAGGGACGCCACCGCGCCGATGGTGGCGGCGGCGATCACCCGTTGCTTGCCGGTGAAGAATACGAACGCGGTGGTGAACACCAGCGGGATCATCGAGCCGCCCAGAAACCCTTGCAGGGCGCGGAAGGCGATCATGCTCTGGATGTTCCAGGCCACGCCGCACAGCAGGCTGGTCAGGGTGAAACCCACCGCCGATGCACAAAACAGCCAGCGCGTCGAAAATACCCGCGACAGCCAGCCCGACAGCGGGATCACGATGATTTCGGCGATCAGGTAACTGGTTTGCACCCACGCGGTTTCGTCGGTGCCGGCGGAGAGCCCGCCGCCGATGTCACGCAACGAAGCCGAGACAATCTGGATATCCAGCAGCGCAATGAACATGCCGATGCACATGCTGGCAAAGGCGAAGACCTTGGTCGCGGTCGCCATGTTCGCGGCATTGAACGGCTGCGCCGGGGCGGCGAGGGCGCGGCTCATGGCGCGCTGGCCACGGCTGGCGCTTCAGGCGCCTTGCGCGTGTCCACTTCAGCGGTCACCGACAGCCCCGGACGCAGGTGGCCGAGTACGCTGTCAGCCGGGTCGAGGTGAATCCGCACCGGCACCCGCTGCACGATCTTGGTGAAGTTGCCGGTGGCGTTTTCCGGTGGCAACACGCTGAATTGCGAACCGCTGGCAGGAGCGAGGCTGTCGAGGTGACCGTGGAATTCCTGACCCGACAGCACGTCGGCACGGATCACCACCCGTTGCCCCGGCACCATGTGTGCCAGTTGGTCTTCCTTGAAGTTGGCATCGACCCACAGACCGCTGGTCGGCACCACCGAGAGCAATTGTGAACCGGCCTGGGCATAGGCACCGACCCGAGCCCGGCGATTGCCGATCACACCATCAACCGGTGCCTTCAGTTCGGTGTAGCCGACATTCAATTGCGCCAGATCACGTTCGGCTTTCGCTTGTATCAAAGCGGCACGGGCCTGCTGTTTCTGGGTGTCGATCACATTCAACTGGCGTTGTGCGGCCAGCAGTTCAGCTTGGGCGCGGTTACTTTGGGCCTGGGCGGTCTTGAACGTGGTATTGGCCCGCTGGGCGCTTTCCACCGAGACGGCGTTGGTGATCACCAGTTTTTTGTAGCGGGCATCGTCATCCCGCGAACGGGTGGCTTCGGCACCGGCGGCGTCGATGCCGGCGCGGGCCTGGCCGATGACGGCCTGTTGCAGTTGTTCGGTGGCGTCGAGGTTGGCCAGCAAGGCTTCCTGGGCGGCCACTGCGCCTTCGGCCTTGGCCAGGTTGGCACGGTAGTCGCGTGAGTCGAGACGGATCAGCACGTCGCCAGCCTTGACCTTCTGGTTATCGGCCACCAGCACTTCCTCGATATAGCCCGCCACCTTTGGCCCGATCACCGTCACATCGCCACCGATGTAGGCATCGTCGGTTTCTTCGATAAAGCGTCCGGCGCTCCACCAATGTGCGCCATATACACCGGCCAATACCAACGCTGCGATGCCCACTGTTGGCAGCAGCAGGCGTTTGAACAGGGGAGGTTTGGCGGCAGTCACCGGGGCAGCCAGGTCGGGTTCAACGGTGGGCATGCTGGTCATGGAGGATTACCTGTTGGAGCTGTGGTTAATTATGATAGTTGTAATATGACGTATGTAATATTTTGTGGCAAATGGTTTTTGCTGCCGGTCGTCAGGTGGTTGGTTCAGAGAGAGAAAGAGATTTTGTTTGCACTGAAGAACCACTGTAGGAGCGAGCCTGCTCGCGATAGCTGACATCCAGTCAACGATGATGGAGCTTGGCACACCGCTATCGCGAGCAGGCTCGCTCCTACATTAGATCTTCACCGGATAGCGGCAATCGGTGTCGTTTCCCGTCAAGTACGTTCAAGGCGTCGCTCTACACTGCCAGGCAAACGATCAGAATCCGGGAGCCGGGGATGAATCTATCTGTCGAACAATTGCGAATCCGACTGGCCTGTGCGTTCCGCTGGGCGGCGCGGCTGAATCTGCACGAGTCCATTGCCAACCACTTCAGCGTTGCGGTGTCGGGGGACGGTCGGGAGTTTTTGATCAACCCTTACGGCTCGCATTTCTCGCGGATCAAGGCCAGCGACTTGCTGCTGCTCAACGCCGATGAGCCCGCCAGCCTCGATCGCCCGGACGCGCCGGACATCACCGCCTGGGCGCTGCACAGCGCCTTGCATCGCAACCAGCCGAATGCCCGTTGCATCCTGCATACCCATTCAAAATATGCGACGGCGCTGGCCTGTCTGGCGGACTCGCGACTGCCGCCGATCGAGCAAAACTGCATGCGCTTTTTCGAACGCGTAGTGATCGATGAGGGCTTTGACGGCATGGGATTAGGCGACGAGGCCGAACGGGTCAGCCACCTGCTGGGCGACAAGCCGATTCTGTTGATGGGCAACCATGGCGTACTGGTGGCGGCGCCGAGCATTGCCCAGGCGTTTGACGATCTGTATTACTTCGAGCGTGCCTGCGAGACCTACATCACCGCGCTTTCGACCGGCCGTGAACTGCGCATCGCCAGCGACGAAATCGCCCGCAAGACCTGCCGGCAATGGCTCGACTATCCGGGTTTTGCCGACAAGCATTTCAATGCGTTGATGGGCATTCTCGATGAGGAAGAACCGGGTTATCGCCTGTGAGTTAGTCTGCCTCGAGCGGCCGGTGTTCCTTGCGCAACGGCTGGCGCATCACCGGCGCGGTCCAGACCTGGCTGCGGTCTTCGCTGGGTGGGCAGCCGAAGCGGGCACGATAGGTGCGGGAGAAATGCTCCAGTGAACCGAACCCGGAACAGGCCGCCACTTGCGCGACGCTCAGGCGCGTCTGTTGCAGCAGGCTGTGGGCCTTGGCCAGGCGCAAGGTGATGTAGTACTTGAGCGGCGACAGGCCGGTCTGATGCTTGAATTGCCGCTCCAGTTGCCGTCGCGACAGGCCGACCTGAGCGGCAATCGCTTCGCAATCGAGCGGTTCTTCCAGGGCTTGCTCCATCAACCCGATGGCACGGCGAATCTTGCCGCCGTACAGCCCGGTGCTGGTCAGGCCGCCATCGAGTTGCTGGTCGGCGGGTGCGCGCACAGGCCCCATCAGCAGGTGCATGCCGATTTCCCGGGCCAGCTCGCTGTCGATGCTCTGGCCGATCCAGCCCAGCAGCATGTCGAGGGTGCTGGTGGCGCCGGCGCACGTCATGCGCTGGCGTTCCAGCGTGTAGAGCTGTGGCTTGGCGTGGACCCGTGGATAACTCTCCTGAAACCCTTGCAGATTGTCCCAATGCACGGCGGCTGCGTAACCGTCGAGCACGCCGGCCGCCGCCAGCAGTTCAGTACCGGTTTCCACGCCCATCAGCACGGCGCCGAACAACGCCTGCTTGCGCAGCCAGCTCTTGAGCGCCAGATTGCGGCTGTGTTTGTGCACATCGAAACTGGCAATCACCAGGCACACATCAAAGCCCTGGTCAGCCTTCAATCCGTCATTGGCGACGGTGGTCAGGCCGTTGCTGGCTTGAACCGGCTGGCCGTCCAGGGACAGCAGCGACCACTCGAACAAGGGGCGTTGAGTCAGCCAGTTGGCAATGGCCAACGGTTCCAGCACCGCAGCCAGGCCGAAGTTGGAAAACGATGGCATCAACAACACCGCGACCCGCAGCGGCGTGACCTCGCCGCGCCGCCAGGTGAAGGGTGCCTCTGTGCTATTGGACGACTGATTGCTCATGGGTGAACTCTATCGTTGTTGCGTCTGCCACTGTGGATGAATCCACACCGGTGCCTCGGCGGCGGGTAGCGGCGGCAAGCGGCGAATCAGGTCGCTGGCCTTTTCCGCAATCATCACCGTCGGCGCATTGGTGTTGCCACTGACGATCACCGGCATGATCGACGCGTCCACCACTCGTAAACCGTCGAGGCCATGCACCCGCAATTGCGCATCGACCACGGCTTCGGCATCGCCCGCCGGGCCCATCTTGCAGGTGCCGCTGGCATGGTAGCCGGTTTCCGTGACCTGCCTGGCCCAGGCGTCCAGTGCTGCATCACTTTGCGCTTGCGGGCCGGGCACCAGTTCTTCGCCCCGGAAAGCGGCCATGGCCGGTTGCGCGATGATCTCGCGCACCAGCCGTGCACCGGCACGCATGTCGGCTCGATCCTGCTCGGTTTTCAGGTAATTGAACAGGATGCGCGGCGGCTGCCTGGGGTCGGCGCTGTTGAGTGTGACGCTACCCAGACTGGTGGGGCGCATCAGGTCGATATGGATCTGGAACGCATGGCCCGGTACCAGATCGACGCTGCCGGGTTTGACCGCCAAGGGCATGAAGGTCAGTTGCAGGTCGGGATGTTCAATCCCGGCCCGGGAGCGGATGAACGCCCCGGCTTCGAAGTGGTTGCTCGCCGCCAGGCCGTCGTGAGTGGCGAACCAGCGTGCGCCGATCCACCACTTGCCCGGCGCGGTGGTCCACGGGTAGAGCGACACCGGCTGTTTGCAGCGGTATTGCACCACGGTGTCCGGGTGATCGTTGAGGCGCCGGCCAACACCGGGCAAATCATGTTTGACCGTGATCCCCAGATCCCGCAGTTCCGCCGCCGGGCCGACTCCAGATAGCAGCAACAGTTGCGGCGAGTTGATCGCCCCGGCGGTCAATAATACTTCGCGCCGGGCAAAGGCCTGGCGGATCTCGCCATTGTGCTCGTACTCAATGCCGACGGCGCGTTTGCCGTCGAACAGAATGCGCAAAGCCAAGGCATCAGTGCGCACCTGCACATTGCCGCGGGCCAGGGCTTCACGCAGATAGCCACGGGCAGTGCTCCAGCGTCGTCCGTCGCGGGTGGTGCGGTCCACAGGGCCAAAGGCTTCCTGACGATACCCGTTCAGATCATCGCTCAGGCCATACCCGGCTTCGGCACCGGCCGCCAGAAACGCCGCGCACAACGGCGTCGTTGTATCGCCTGGGGTGACGTGCAGATGGCCTGCCGCGCCGCGGTAATCGTCCGCGCCATCGGCATGGGTTTGCGCACGCTTGAAATACGGCAGCACATCCTGATAACGCCAGCCGTCGCAGCCCTGTTCGGCCCAGCCGTCGTAGTCCCGGGCATGGCCACGGATGTAGACCATGCCATTGATCGACGACGAGCCGCCCAGTGTACGGCCTCGCGGTGTGCCGATCCGGCGACCGTCCAGATACGGCTCCGGCTCGGAGCTGTAGCTCCAGTTGTAGCGCGTGCCGCCAACCACCAGGCCCACGGCGGACGGCATGTCGATGGTCCAGCTCTGGTCCGCCGGACCGGCCTCCAGCAACAGAATCCGCACCGACGGGTCTTCGCCCAGACGATTGGCCAATACGCAGCCAGCGGACCCTGCGCCCACTATCAGGTAATCAAATTCATGATCGGACATGGTTTGGGGGGCTCCCTCAAAAAGCAGATCAGTCAGTCACAACACAAAACCTGTGGGAGCGAGCTTGCTCGCGATGGCGGTGGGCCATTCAGCATTAATGTTGAATGATGAATTGCTATCGCGAGCAAGCTCGCTCCCACAGGGAATCCACCGCCTGATCAACTTGTGTGCGACCCATGAATCCCGTTGAATACCAACCGATGAAAGTGATGCACCAGATGCTCGCTTTCATTGCTGCGCTGGGCATCGATCATGTAGCGGCCCTGGTCGTAACCGAGCGAATGCAGGCCTTTCTGCACCGAGATGTTCAGGGCGATGTCCTCCGGCCCCAGATCCTCGTTCATCCACTTCATGCACGACGTACTCACCGCCGCAGTCTCGGCATTGCTGGAGTAGTAACCGAAGCGCAGCAGCGAGCGCTCGGCGTCCAGCGGAATCATGATGAATGAGCCCAGGAACTCCGAGAACGGGAAGGTGTAGAAGGTATTGTTCGGCCACATGCCGATGTTGAAGAAGCACTCGTCCGGGTTGAGGTCCTTGCGCAGCGGCACGCCGTAGGCTTCGGTCACTGAGAGGTTGGCCGGGGCGATGTAGGTCCACCAGTTATCGCGTTTGCTCAATTGGTAGCCCTTGAAGTCAATCAGCCGGGCCAGGTCGATGTGGCAAGGCCCCGACAGCTTGAAGTGATAACCCTCGATCGAGTTGTCCATGATCACCTTCCAGTTGGCGGGTACGATCACGTCTTGCTCTTCGATCAGGCGCATGTCGGCCAGGTCCGGAAACACCCGGCGCATTTCCTCGTCCGCCCCGGGGAACAAATCCCGCAGGGACGGCGCAGCCGGGTCGAGGTTGAAGTAAATGAAGCCGCCCAATTCTTCGGTGCGGATCTGCGGGATGTTGAACTGCTGCAACTCGAAGTTCTTCATCTTCTCGCAGCGGGGTGCGCTGCGTAGGCTGCCGTCCATTTCGTAGCACCACGAGTGATAGGCGCAACGCACCACGCCACCGGTGGTGCCGCGCCGTTCTTCGAGCAGGCGATTGCCGCGATGCTGGCAAACATTGTGGAAGGCGTGGATCTGGCCCTGACGGTTTTTCGCCACCACCACGCTCTGGTCGAACAGATCCGTGACCACGTACTGTCCCGGCTCGGCGAACTCACTGACGTGCCCGGCCACGTGCCAGGCGTGCATGAAAATGTTGTCGCGCTCGGCCTTGAACAGGGTTTCGTCATAGAAGTAACGCGAGGGCAGGGTGAAGGCCTCTTCCGGGTCCTGATGGTCCCAGCCATCGATCGGGCTCTGCTGCTTACGGTTCTGGAAACTGTGCATGGGGCGATCTCCTCAGTGACTGGCCGCGCGGTACGGCTTCGTGTTCTGGGAGCTAATCTAGGGTGCGGGGCGGGGGCGGTATTGATCGATTGCGACCAGTTGCGCGGGGAAATCATCAAGTGCGCTTGCTTTGGCCAGCGACCTCTTGCACGAAAGGACAAGCAATAAATTGCCCTTGTGGGAGCGGGCTTGCTCGCGAAGGCGGCGTGTCAGTCGACATTTGTATTGCCTGACCCAGAGCTTTCGCGAGCAAGCCCGCTCCCACAGGTACTGCTACCCCTGTAGAGGTTGCTTCTACAGGGGATGGTGCAGGGTTCAGACGCGTTCGAAAATCGCCGCAATCCCCTGGCCGCCACCGATGCACATGGTCACCAGTGCATAACGGCCACCGGTGCGATGCAGTTCGTGGATGGCCTTGGTGGCGATGATCGCGCCGGTTGCGCCCACCGGGTGGCCCAGGGCGATGCCCGAACCGTTCGGGTTGACCTTGGCCGGGTCGAGGTCCAGTTCCTGGCTGACGGCGCAGGCCTGGGCGGCGAAGGCGATGTTGGCTTCGATCACGTCCAGGTCGGCGACGGTCAGGCCGGCGCGCTTGAGTGCCAGGCGGGTGGCCGGGATCGGGCCCAGGCCCATGAATTCCGGTTCGACGCCGGCGTGGGCGTAGCTGACCAGGCGGGCGAGTGGTTTCAGGTTGTTGCCTTGAACCGCCGTGCCGGTGGCCATGACCAGTGCGGCGGCGCCGTCGTTGAGGCCCGAGGCGTTGCCGGCGGTGACCGAGCCGTCCTTCTTGAACGCAGGCTTCATCGCAGCCAGCTGTTCCAGGGACGTGGCGCGCGGGTGCTCGTCGACGCTGAACAGTTTGACGCCTTTGCGATCCTGGATTTCCACGGTCGCGATCTGCTCGCTGAAGTAGCCGTTGGCAATCGCATGGGCCGCGCGTTGCTGGTCTTCCAGCGCCAGGGCGTCCTGCATTTCGCGGGTGATGCCGTTGCGTGCGGCGACGTTCTCGGCGGTGATGCCCATGTGGATGCCATGGAACGGGTCATGCAGGATGCCGAGCATGTAGTCGATGACCTGGGCGTTGCCCATGCGCGAACCCCAACGGGCGGCTGGCATCAGGTACGGGCCACGGCTCATGGATTCGGCACCGGCGCCGACAACGATTTCGGCATCGCCGAGCATCAGCGTCTGCGCGGCGTTGATGATCGCTTGCAGGCCCGAACCGCAGAGGCGGTTGACGTTGTAGGCCGGGGTTTCCTTCGGAATGCCGGCGTTCATTGCCGCGACGCGAGAGATGTAGGCGTCGCGGGTATCGGTCGGGATCACGTTGCCCATCACCAGATGGCCAACGAGCGCCGGGTCCACGGCGGCCCGTTGCAGGGCGGCTTTCACGGCCGTGGTCGCGAGGTCGGCCAGTGGCACGTCCTTGAGCGAGCCGCCGAACGTACCAATGGCGGTACGGGCGGCGCTGACGACGTAGATTTCCGGAGTGTTCATGGCTGGTTTCCTTTCGGTGGATTCTTATCTGTACTGCGATTGAGCAGGGCGTTCAAGGCGGTTTTCGCCTCATCGGTATTCAGGCGCTGGATGAACAGCGTGTTTTCTTCGCGCAGGGTGGCTTCCAGTTCCGGCAACGTCGCCTGTTTCATCAGTTGACGGGATTGGCGCAAGGCCTCCTGGGGCATCGCCAAAAAGCGCTGGGCGATTTTTCTGGCCGCAGCCAGGCATTGCTCGCCGGCATCGAAAGCTTCGTTGGCCAGGCCCCAGGCCACCGCTTCGTTGCCGTCCAGGCCGTTGCCCAACAGCAACAGGCTCGCGGCACGGGCGTGGCCGAGCCGGCGTGGCAGCAACAGGCTGGCACCGAATTCGGGGCACAGGCCGATGTTGACGAACGGCATGCGCAGCTTGGCGTTGCGGGTCACCAGCACCTGATCGCAATGCAACAGCAACGTGGTGCCAATGCCGATGGCCGCCCCGCAGACTGCCGCGATCAGCGGCTTTTGCAGGCGCGTGACGACTTTCATCAGGCGGAACGCCGGGGCGTCCAGATGCGTCGGCGGATGCTGGAGGAAATCCACCAGGTCATTGCCGCTGGTAAAGCAGGCCGGGCCGCCGGTGAGGATGATCACGCCGGTTTGCGCGTCTTCGTCGGCGGCCAGCAACAGGTCGGCCAGTTGCGTGTACATGGCGTTGTTCAGCGCGTTGAGCTTGTCCGGGCGGTCGATGGTCAGCGTCAACACGCCGTCGCGTTGCTCGTGTTTGATCAGGTCGGTCATCGCAGGCTCCGCAGGGTCGGTTCAGGCTGCCACTTTAAGCGCCGGACAAACCCCGGATCTATGGCAAAACGGGTCAACTGCGCTGCCGCTTTTTGCCATGCCGGTGCGCCAAAAGCGACACACACCCATTCGGGGTATGGCTGCGCCCGGCGAATCCGCCAATAGTGGGGGCATCCGCTCATCCAGAGCCGAACTCGCTATAAGGTGCATTTGCTATGGGCAAGACGCTGCTTAAGGTGATTTCCAGTCTGTTTGTTGTACCACTGACTTTGAATGCCTACGCCGCTCAAGTGGACGACAGCAATACGCTGCGGCTGTACAACTGGGCGGATTACATCGGTGAAAAAACCGTGGCCGACTTCGAAAAGGCCAGCGGCATCAAAGTCATCTACGACACCTTCGATGCCTACGAAACGGTGCAGGCCAAATTGCTCACCGGCCACTCCGGTTATGACTTGATCGTGTTGAACGCCTCCCTTGCGCCGCCATTGATCAAGGCCAAGGTGTTCCAGCCGCTGGATAAAAAGTTGCTGCCGGGCTGGAGCAACCTGGACCCGAAAGTATTACAGGACCTGCAGGGGTTTGATCCGGGCACCACCTACTCTGCGCCCTACACCTGGGGCAGCAATGGCGTCACGTACAACGTCGACAAGATCAAGGAACGCATGCCGGACGCGCCGATCGGTTCGCTGGCGATGATCTTCGATCCGAAGATCGTCTCGCGTTTCGCCGACTGCGGCGTGACCCTGCTCGATGCCCCGACCGAAGTCATTCCCATGGCCTTGAAGTACCTGGGACGTGACCCGAACAGTGCCGCCCCGGCAGATTTGAAAGCCGCCCAGGACTTGCTGTTGTCCGTGCGGCCGTACATCCGCAAATTCGACTCGGTCAATTACCTGACCAGCCTGCCCAACGGTGACGTGTGCATGGCCATGACCTGGTCCGGCGACTACGCCACGGCCATGGCCCGCGCTGCAGAAGCCAAGAAAAAGATCGACCTGGCCTACTTCATCCCCAAGGAAGGCTCGTTGATCTGGTTCGACAACATGTACATCCCGGCCGACGCGCCCCACGTCGCCAATGCCCACAAGTTTCTTGAGTACCTGATGCAGCCGCAGGTGATGGCGGACGTGAGCGACTTCATCAATTACGCCAACAGTAACGCGGCGGCTACCCCGTTGTTGAGCGCCGATGTGCGCAACAACCCGGCGATTTACCCCGACGCGCAAACCCGCGAGCGCCTGTTCCCGCAGAAGACCCAGGATGCCAAGGACATGCGGGCGATTACCCGGGTCTGGAGCACCGTGAAAAGCGGCATCTGATTTGTTCGATCGTTAGTCAACCCGGTTAGAGGTTTATTTATGGCGACGCCAACACGCACCGTTTTTTCCCCAGCGGACGAGTCCCGGCTGGTCAAGGCCGACAAGGCTCACCATATGCACGGTTATCACGTGTTCGACGAACACGCCGAACAAGGTTCGTTGAACATCGTCGCAGGCGATGGCGCCTACATCTACGACACCCAGGGCAACCGCTTTCTCGATGCGGTGGGCGGCATGTGGTGCACCAACATCGGTTTGGGCCGTGAGGAAATGGCCGAGGCCATCGCCGATCAGGTGCGGCAACTGGCCTATTCCAATCCGTTTTCCGACATGTCGAACAACGTCGCCATCGAGCTGTGCGAAAAGCTCGCCAGCCTCGCCCCCGGCGACCTCGACCATGTGTTCCTGACCACCGGTGGCTCCACCGCCGTGGACACCGCGTACCGGCTGATCCAGTACTACCAGAACTGCCGTGGCAAACCGGAGAAGAAGCACGTCATCGCCCGGTTCAACGCCTATCACGGCTCCACCACCCTGACCATGTCGATCGGCAACAAGGCCGCCGACCGGGTGCCGGAGTTTGACTACGCCAACCCGCTGATCCACCACGTGTCCAACCCGAATCCATACCGCGCACCCGATGGCATGGACGAGGCGCAGTTTCTCGAGTTTCTGGTCAAGGAATTCGAAGACAAGATCCTCGCCATCGGCGCGGACAAGGTCGCCGGGTTTTTCGCCGAACCGATCATGGGCTCGGGCGGGGTGATCATTCCGCCACAGGGCTACCTCAAGCGCATGTGGGACGTCTGCCAGCGCTACGACATCCTGTTCGTCGCCGACGAAGTGGTGACCTCGTTCGGTCGCCTGGGCAAGTTCTTTGCCTCCCGGGATGTGTTCGACGTGCAGCCCGACATCATTACCACCGCCAAAGGCCTGACCTCGGCTTACCTGCCGCTGGGCGCGTGCATCTTTTCCGACCGTATCTGGAAAGTCATCGCCGAGCCGGGCAAGGGCCGCTGCTTCACCCACGGCTTCACCTACAGCGGCCACCCGGTGTGCTGCACGGCGGCGCTGAAGAACATCGAAATCATCGAGCGGGAAAACCTGCTGGCCCATGTCGACACGGTGGGGGCTTATCTGGAAGAGCGCCTGGCCACCCTGCGGGACTTGCCGCTGGTGGGGGATGTGCGCTGCCAGAAACTCATGGCCTGCGTGGAGTTCGTCGCCGATAAACGCACCAAGGCGCTGTTCCCCGACGAGATCAATATCGGCGAGAAAATCCACGTGCGCGCTCAGGCCCGTGGCTTGCTGGTGCGGCCGATCATGCACCTTAACGTGATGTCGCCGCCGTTGATCCTGACGGTTGTCCAGGTCGATGAAATCGTCGAGACCCTGCGCGAGTGCATTCTGGAAGTGGCGGCCGAGCTTCAGGCCAGCGGCCAATATGGCGGCCAATGAATTCGCCCTACAGGCTGTTATCAAGGGCTTGCGCACCCGCTAGACTGCGGGGCATGAGCAAACCAGACGACGATACGCTGATCGCAATGCCCTTCGGGGCCTTGCACAAATGGCATGGGGGAATGCGCGAGGCATTCGCCCATGTCGATGAGCCTGACGCCTTGCAATACCTGGCGTCAGCGTTGGCGCAACTGGTGTCCGTCGAGTCGATGATGATCAGCCTGGAGCGCAAGGACCGCGCGCCACAGCTGCTGCATCAGCGCGGGATTGCGCAGGAGTATCAGGTCTCGATTCTGGAGCGCTATTTTGCCGGGGGCTATTTGCTCGACCCGTTCTGCCTGGCGGTGGAGCAGGGGTTGGCGCAAGGCTTCTATCACCTGGAAGAGATCGCCCCGGACAACTTCTTCGACAGTGACTACTACAAATCCTATTACCTGAAGGCGGGCTGCTCGGAAGACAGCTACTACATTGTCGATACCGGCAACGACACGAAGATTTCCGTCAGCCTCTATCAGGGTTTCGGCGGAGAATGTCTAAGCGACGAACAGTTGAACCTGCTGCGTGCCGTCGAACCGTTGGTGCGTGAATTCATCAGCGAATTCAGCCAGCGTGGACTGCTGCGCAGTTCCGGGATCGAGCGTGATAACGAGCAAGGCATGCGCGATGATCTCAAGCATCGCGTGCAGGCGGCGTTCGAAAACTTCGGTTGTGAATTGCTCACCGAGCGCGAGCGGCAAGTGGCGCACATGGTGTTGCGCGGGCATTCGGTGAAGTCCACGGCCAGCCAGATGAACATCTCGCCGGAAACCGTGCGCATGCACCGCAAGAACCTGTACCTGAAACTGCAGGTAGGTTCGCAGTCGGAGTTGTTTGCGCTGTTTATCGAGTGGTTGCGCAAGCACTAACCAAATTTTTTGGCCTACCGATACCCCTGTAGGAGCGAGCTTGCTCGCGAAGAACCTGAGAGCAACGCGTTCATCCAGAAAGCGCGTGCCATCATTCACGTCCATCGCGAGCAAGCTCGCTCCTACAGGTTGTCACGTCAGTCTTCGCGTTTTACGACCAAGGTCAAAATGTCATAACTGGCCACCAGCTCACCCAACTGGTTGGTGACCTCCACATCCCACGCCACCACCCCTTGCGGAATCCCCTGCGGGCTCTTCTTGCCCTGGTCGATCTTGCGCTTGCAGGTCAGGCGCGCCTGGATGGTGTCGCCGATGCCCACCGGATTGATGAAGCGCAGGGTGTCCAGGCCGTAGTTGGCCAGCACCGGGCCGACGCCGGGGGATACGAACAACCCGGCCGCTGCCGACAGTACGAAATAACCGTGGGCGATGCGCTTGCCGAACTGCGATTCCTTGGCCGCGATCTCGTCGAAGTGCATGTAGAAGTGGTCGCCTGACAGGCAGCCGAAGTTCACCAGGTCCGC
This sequence comes from Pseudomonas sp. Pseusp10, assembly GCF_059492225.1. Classification (NCBI taxonomy): domain Bacteria; kingdom Pseudomonadati; phylum Pseudomonadota; class Gammaproteobacteria; order Pseudomonadales; family Pseudomonadaceae; genus Pseudomonas; species Pseudomonas sp. Pseusp10. The sequence continues at coordinate 2,546,228 of NZ_CP168528.1, forward strand.
TTCGGTGACGGTGCGGCGGTGAGTCAGCAGCGATTCGCCGATCTGCAAGTCCTGGAAGTAGCGACGGAACGGATGCACGTCGGTTTCGATGACATTGGCGCCACGCACGTATTCGCCGGTGACCGCCGCCAGCATGGTTGGCGAACCTTGCACCGCCGCGCGTTGCAGGTAGTGCTTCACCGCACGCAACCCACCGAGTTCTTCACCGCCACCGGCACGACCCGGGCCGCCGTGCTTGAGTTGTGGCAGCGGCGAGCCGTGGCCGGTGGATTCGCCCGCGCAGTTGCGATCCAGTACCAGCAAACGGCCGTGCCAGGCAGCGGCGACCGGGATGGCCTTGGCTGCAATTTGCGGATCTTTGGTTACCAGGCTGGCCACCAGGCTGCCCTTGCCACGTGCGGCCAGGGCCAGTGCTTCATCCAGATCGTCGTAAGCCATCAGGGTGCTGACCGGGCCGAACGCTTCGATATCGTGGGCACCGCCCTCGGCATGCGGGTCACGGGCCTGCAACAGGGTCGGGGCGAAGAACGCGCCTTTGTCGACATTTTCACCGCGCGGTTCGAAACCGTCGCGAGCGCCGAACAGCATGTCACTGCTCTGCAACAGGGCTTCCAGGCGCTCGGCCACATCATTCTGCTGATCGTGGGAAGCCAGTGCGCCCATGCGCACGCCTTCCACCGACGGGTCACCAACCACGACTTTGGCCAGGCGATCGCGCAGACGGGTGGCGACTGCGTCGATGTATTTGGCCGGCACGATGGCGCGGCGGATGGCGGTGCATTTCTGCCCGGCCTTGGTGGTCATTTCCCGGGCGACTTCCTTGATGAACAGCTCGAACTCTTCGTCGTCCGGCGTCACGTCCGGGGCGAGGATCGCGCAGTTCAGCGAGTCTGCCTCGGCGTTGAACGGCACCGAATTGCGCACCAGGTTCGGGTTGATCCGCAGCTTGGCCGCGGTGTCGGCGGAACCGGTGAAGGTCACCACGTCCTGGCCCTGCAGGCGGTCGAGCAGGTCGCCGGTGCCGCCGATGATCAATTGCAGGCTGCCCGCCGGGAGCAGGCCGGATTCATCCATCAGGCGCACGACGGCTTCGGTCAGGTAGCTGGTGGCGCTGGCCGGTTTGACGATGCACGGCATGCCGGCGAGGAAACTCGGCGCGAACTTCTCCAGCATGCCCCAGATCGGGAAGTTGAAGGCATTGATGTGCACTGCCAGACCACCGCGAGGTACCAGGATGTGAGTGCCAGCAAATGTGCCCATTTTGCTCAGTTGCAGCGCCGGGCCTTCGTGGACGATGTTGCCCGACGGAAGCTCCCGGGAACCGAGGCTGGCGTAGGTGAACAGCGTGCTGTTGCCGCCTTCGATATCGATCCAGCTATCGGCACGGGTCGCGCCGCTGTGGTGAGAGATCGCGTAGAGCTGTTCCTTGCGCTCGCTCAGGTACAGGGCCAGGGCCTTGAGACGCTGGGCGCGCTGCTGGAAGTCCAGCGCCATCAAGCCGCTGATGCCTTGGCGACGGCCGTGCTCGACGGCTTCGGCGAAGTCCGGGCGCTCTTCATGAGTGTACGCAATATCGTGTCCGTCGATGGCGCTGCGCAGGATTTGTGCGCCGTGTTGGCCGATCCAGCGACCGGCGATGAAACTTTGCAGGGTAGGGGCATGCAGTGCAGGTGAAGAGGACATCACGATTGCTCCAAGTGATGAAGGGTTGAAGCGCGGCCGCGACCGCGCCCTTGCGGAATTACCAAAGCGCCACGGTGTAGCCGACGATCAAGCGGTTCTCATCGAGGTCGGTGGTCAAGCCATTGCCGGAACGGAAGGTCACGTTGCGCCAGCGCAGGCTGACGTTCTTGAACACACCGCTCTGGATTACGTAGCTGATATCGGTGTCGCGCTCCCATTCGCGACCGTTGTCGACGCTGCCTGCCTTGACGTGGCGACCGTCGGTGTAGCGGGTCATGAAGGTCAGGCCGGGAATGCCTTGTGCCGCGAAGTCATAGTCGTAACGCAGCTGCCAGGAATCCTCGTCGGCGCGGGTAAAGGTGTTGAAAGTCACCAGGTTGACCACATAGGGGTCACCGCCGTTGAGGAACGGAAAGGCGCTGTCGCCGGACAATTGCTGGTAGGCGGCACTGACCTTGTGGGCACCGTGGGACACCGTGAACATGCTGTTGAAGTTGCGGTTGTCGATACGCCCGGCCCGCTCGGCGCCGTCACCGCGACTGTCGAAGTAACGCAGGTCGCTGCGCAGATTGAAACCGTTACCCAGCGGTTGCGTATGCACCAGTCCGGCGAATTGCTGGCGATAGATCTGGTCGAGCTTGCCGTAGTAGTAGCTCAGGTTCAGTTGCGGACTGAACGCGTAGCTGCCGCCACCGAAATCGAAACTATCGCTGCTGGCGGCGCCGAAGCCGATGTCATCGTTGCTGGAGGAGTCCCGCAGGTTGGCCTTGGTCAGGCGTCCGGCATTCACTGTCAGGCCGTCGATTTCCTGGCTGGTCAGCAAGCCACCTTCAAAGGTCGAACCCAGCAGGCGCGTGTCGTTGTAAGTCGCCACTGGCAACAAGGGTTGCAGGGTGCCGAGTTTCAATACGCTTTTGGACACCCGCAATTTTCCGGTCAGGCCCAGCTCACTGTACTCGTCGTCGGGCTCATGGCTCTGCGGGCCAAACGGCAGTAGCCCAGTGCCACGGCGATCCGGGCTGGAGTCGAGCTTCAGTCCCAGCTCCCCCAATGCGTCGAGACCGAAACCGAAGGTGCCGTCAGTGAAACCGGACTCGATGCGCGCAGTGAAACCCTGGGCCCATTCCTCGGCCTTGGATTGCGGCGCGTTGTCCTGACGGAAATCGCGATTGATGTAGTGGTTGCGCATATCAATGCGGGCCTTGCTGTCACCGATGAAGTCGGCCATGGCGCTCGGCGCGATCATGGGCAGACTCAATGCGGCGGCCAGCGAAAACAGTGATTCACAAGGTGCGTTACGTGCGGGCTTCATTATTTTTATTCCCTGCCAATATTCAGTGTTTGCTGGCGCCGGTGGCACCAATGCCGGTCATCGAACGGATGAACTGCGCCAGATAACGACCGCGCTCGAGGGCTGCACGGGGTGAGGTGTCGGTGACGGAAAACAGCCACGCACTAAAGAACGCCAGGCTCATGGAAAACAGGGCCGGGTTGGAGTACGGGAACAGTGCCTTGTCGTGATGCATAACGTTGACCCACACCGCCGGGCTCAGCACCAGCAACACAATCGCTGAGACCAGTCCGGACAGACTGCCGAGGACTGCGCCGCGGGTGGTCAGGCCTTTCCAGTACATCGAGAGGAACAGCACCGGGAAATTCACCGACGCCGCGATGGCCAACACCAGACCTGAGAGGAAGGCAATGTTCTGCGATTCGAACAGTAGGCCGAGGATGATCGCCAGTACACCGATGCACAGAGTGGCGATTCGCGACACGCGCATCTCTTGCTGTTCGCTGGCCTGACCCTTGCGTATCACGCAGGCATACAGGTCATGGGACACCGCTGAGGCGCCGGAGAGTGCCAACCCGGCAACCACCGCCAGAATGGTGGCGAAGGCGACCGCCGAAATGAAACCGAGGAACAGGTTGCCGCCCACCGCGTGGGCCAGGTGTACGGCGACCATATTGCCGCCGCCGATGATCGCGCCGCTGGCGTCACGGAACGCCGGATCGGTGCCGACCATGACGATGGCACCGAAGCCGACGATGATCAGCAGCAAGTAGAAGTAGCCGATGAAGCCAGTGGCGTAGAACACGCTTTTGCGCGCTTCCTTGGCATCGCTGACGGTGAAGAAACGCATCAGGATATGCGGCAAGCCGGCGGTGCCGAACATCATGCCCAGGCCCAGGGAAATCGCATCGACCGGGTTGGACAGCAAGCCGCCGGGGGCCATGATCGCGTTGCCTTTGGCATGCACGGCGGTGGCGCCGGCAAACATGGCCTCGGTGCTGAAGCCGAAGTGCTTGAGCACCATGAACGCCATGAAGCTGGTGCCGAACAACAACATCACCGCCTTGATGATCTGCACCCAGGTGGTGGCGAGCATGCCGCCGAAGGTCACGTAGAACACCATCAACACGCCGACCAGCATCACCGCATAGAGGTAGTCGATGCCGAACAAAAGTTCAATCAGCTTGCCGGCGCCGACCATCTGCGCCACCAGGTACATCAACGCCACGGTCAGGGTGCCGAAGGCCGAGGTCAGGCGCACCGGGGTCTGTTCCAGGCGATAGGAAACCACGTCGGCAAAGGTGTATTTACCCAGGTTGCGCAGGCGTTCGGCAATCAGGAACAGGATGATCGGCCAGCCGGCCAGCACGCCCAAGGCGTAGAGCAAACCGTCGTAGCCATTGAGGAACATCATCGCGGAAATGCCGAGGAACGAGGCTGCCGATATCATATCGCCGGCAATTGCCAGACCGTTCTGGAAACCGGTCATGCCACCACCGGCAGTGTAAAAGTCGGCGGCGGAGCGGGTGCGAAGTGCCGCCCAGCGTGTCACGCCAAGTGTGAACAGCACGAACACCAGGAACATGCCGATGGCGTTCCAGTTCAGCGGACGTGCCGCACCCTCGGCGGCCACCGCAAAATCAGTGACAGCCGCCAGCGGCAGCAGGAACAGTGCGAGAAGGCGGCTCATCGGGCGCACTCCTGCTTGAGTTTTTCATTCAGCGGGTCGATTACGTTGTTGGCGCGATAGACATAGAACCCGGTCAGCGCAAAGGCCAGCCCGACCATTGCGACACCCACCAGCATGCCCACGGTGGTCACACCGCCGCTCAGGGATTGGCCGAGGGTGGAGGGCGAAAACGCCACCAGCAGGACGAAGCCGAAGTAGATCACCAGCATGATCAGCGACAACGACCAGTAGAGTTTCTGCTTGCGTCGCACCAACTGGATGAAGTCGGGGTGTTGGTGGATGAGTTCTATGTCTTGCGGGCTCATGGTGACTCTCCGTTGTTGTTTTTGTAGTGGGGGTGAAGCAAGTACGACGCGAACTCTGTAGGAGCGAGCCTGCTCGCGATGAGCCTGAGATCGCCGCGGGGTATCAGGCAACCCGCGTCACCGTTTACGACCATCGCGAGCAAGCTCGCTCCTACAGGGGGACGGTGCGGACCGATCAGAGCTGATCGAAGTCCAGCACCACCTTGTCGCTGATCGGGAACGCCTGGCACGACAGCACATAGCCGGCGGCCACTTCGTAGTCTTCCAGGGCGTGGTTGCTGTCCATTTCCACTTCGCCTTCGATGACCTTGCACTTGCAGGTCGAGCACACGCCGGCCTTGCACGAGTAGGGCAGTTCCGCACCTTGTTCGTTACCGGCATCGAGGATGCTCTGGCTGTTGCGCGGCAGGTCGAAGGCCAGGGCGCGGCCGTCGCTGATCACGGTGATCTGGCTCACCGCTGCGTCCACTTGGTGGGCGGCTTCGCGGGCGGCGCGTTTCTGTTCGCTGCCAGCGGCGGCGAACAGTTCGAAATGGATACGCTCAGGTTGCATGCCTTTGGCCTTGAGGCTGTCGCGCACGGTCTCGGTCATTTCCTGCGGGCCGCAGATGAAGGCGGCATCGAGAGCCTTGACGTCGAGCCAGCGGGTGAACAACTGCTCACATTTCTCGGCATTGATCCGGCCGTTGTACAAGTCGACATCCTGCTGTTCGCGGCTGAACACGAAGATCAGGTTCAGGCGTTGCAGGTAGCGGTTTTTCAGGTCTTCCAGTTGTTCGCGAAACAGCGCACCGGAGCTGGAGCGGTTGCCGTACAGCAGAGTGACGCGGCTGTGGGGCTCGGTTTGCAGAGTGGTCTTGATGATCGACAGGATCGGCGTGATGCCGCTGCCGGCCGCCACGGCCAGGTAGTTGCCGCGGCGCGCCGGGTCGAGTTCGACGCAGAAGTGCCCGGCCGGCGGCATCACGTCCAGGGTGTGCCCGGCTTTCAGTTGTTCGTTGGCAAACGCCGAGAAGCGTCCGCCAGCTACACGCTTGACGGCGATGCGCAATTCACCATCGTTGACGCCGGTGCAGATCGAGTAAGAGCGGCGTACTTCCTCACCGTCCAGTTGGGTGCGCATCACCAGGTGCTGGCCCTGGGTGAAGTGGAAGCTGTCCTGCAAGTGCTGCGGAATCTCGAAGGCGATCGACACCGCGTCGCGGGTCTCGGCGCGCACGTCCTTGATGGTCAGGCTGTGAAATTTGCTCATTGTTGTTCTCCAGCTGGGACGGCCGATTCGCCGCTCAGATGCACTTGAAATAGTCGAACGGTTCCCGGCAATCGACGCAGCGGTACAGCGCCTTGCAGGCGGTGGAACCGAACTCGCTGAGGACTTCGGTGTGGGCGCTGGCGCATTGGGGACACAAAACCTGCGGGCTTTCACCGAGCAGGCTGCGCTTGCTGGTGCTGCCCTCGGGCGGTGCGATGCCGTAGGCACGCAGGCGTTCGCGACCGCTGTCGCTGATCCAGTCGGTGGTCCAGGCCGGGTTCAACTTGCGCTCCAATTGCGGCGCCTTGAACCCGGCGAGTTCCAGGGCTTCACGGATATCGCTCTCGATCACTTCGGTGGCCGGGCAGCCGGAATAGGTCGGCGTGACCACCACGTGAAGGTGACCGGCCTGCCAGTCCAGGTCGCGGACGATGCCCAGGTCAACCACGCTGACCACCGGCACTTCCGGGTCCATGACCTCTGCCAGAATCGCCCAGGCGGCAGCCAGGTCGGTCGGCCCCGCCGGCCGGGCGCCGAGGTCGCTGGCGATCAGATCACCAGGTTGCATCGGGGTACGCTCGTGGCAGGAACTGCATTTCGGCCAGCAGGATGCCCAGGTGTTCGGTGTGCAGGCCCTTGCGGGCATTCAGGTAGAAGTAGCTCGGCGCCGCAGGCACGGGTAGGGTGGCGCTGGTAAAGATTTGCTCGACTTTGGCCTGCCACTGCGTGGCTACGCTGGCGATATCCGGGGTGATGCCGGCGTCGCAGAGACGCTGTTCGCTGTCGTCGGCGGCGATCAGTTCGACGGTGAAACGCCAGACCTCGGGAATCGCCGCGAGCATGCGCCGGTGGCTTTCCTCGGTGCCGTCGCCCAGACGCTCGATCCACTCGCCGGAGCGGCGCAGGTGATAGGTCACTTCCTTCACTGCCTTGGCGGCGATCCCGGCGATGCGTTCGTCGCTGGACTGGCTCAGGCCCTGCAACACCGGCAAGTGCCAGGCGTCGTAGAGGAACTGCTTGAGCATGGTCACCGCGAAGTCACCGTTGGGTTGTTCCACCAGCAGCAGATTGCGGTAAGCGCGTTCGTCGCGACGGAACGCCAGGTGATCGGCGTCGCGGCCGTCGTCCAGCAGTTCGGCGGCGTATTCCAGCCAGTTGCGCGCCTGGCCCACCAGGTCGAGGCCGACGTTCATCAGCGCCAGCTCTTCTTCCAGTGCCGGTGCCTTGCCGCACCACTGGCACAGGCGCTGGCCCTGGATCAGGGCGCTGTCGCCTAGGCGCAGCAGGTATTCGATCAGATCAGTCTTGTTGTCCATGGTCGACCTCACATGTGCCCGACATCGGCCGGCAGCTCGTAGAAGCTGGCGTGGCGGTAGACCTTGTCATCCGACGGGTCGAACAGTGGGTCTTTTTCATCCGGCGAAGAAGCGGTGATCAATGCCGAAGGGACTACCCACAGGCTTACGCCTTCACTGCGACGGGTGTAGAGCTCGCGTGCGTTCTCGATGGCCATGGTGGTGTCGGCGGCATGCACGCTGCCGACGTGTTTGTGGTTGAGGCCGTGCTTGCTGCGCACGAAGACTTCGAAGAGGGTCCACTCGGACATTTCAGTTACTCCACATTGAGGCTCTGTAGGAGCGAGCTTGCTCGCGATGTACCCGCGAGCACCGCGGGGTGTCAGGCAACCAACGTTAACGTTGACAACCATCGCGAGCGAGCTCGCTCCTACAGGGGGTACGGTTGTCTTAGGCGGCGTTCTTGTTTTGTTTTTTGCGGGCGTGGGCGACGGCGGCTTCACGAACCCAGGCGCCGTCTTCAATCGCCTTGCGGCGGGTGGCGACGCGTTCCTGGTTGCAGGGGCCGTTACCCTTGAGCACTTCGTAGAATTCGTTCCACTGGATTTCGCCGAAATCGTAGTGACCGCGCTCAGCGTTCCACTTCAAGTCCGGGTCAGGGCAGGTGCAGCCCAGCAATTCCAGTTGCGGGATGGTCTGGTCGATGAAGCGCTGGCGCAGTTCGTCGTTGCTCTGGCGCTTGATTTTCCAGGCCATGGACTGGGCGCTGTTCGGCGAGTGTTCGTCGCTTGGACCAAACATCATCAGCGATGGCCACCACAGGCGGTTGATCGCGTCCTGGACCATGTCTTTTTGCGCCTGGTTACCGTGGCGCATCATGGTCAAGAGGATTTCGTAGCCCTGGCGCTGGTGGAAGCTCTCTTCCTTGCAGATGCGGATCATCGCCCGCGAATACGGGCCGTAGGAGGTGCGTTGCAGCACCACCTGGTTGACGATCGCCGCACCATCCACCAGCCAGCCCACCGCGCCCATGTCGGCCCAGTTCAGCGTCGGGTAATTGAAGATGCTCGAATACTTGGCCTTACCGCTGTGCAGTTTGGCGATCTCTTCATCACGGTCGGCGCCGAGGGTTTCCATGGCGCTGTACAGGTACAGGCCGTGACCGGCTTCGTCCTGGATCTTGGCCATCAGTTGCAGTTTGCGTTTGAGCGACGGTGCGCGGGTGACCCAGTTGCCTTCGGGCAGCATGCCGACGATTTCGGAGTGGGCGTGCTGGGAGATCTGCCGGATCAAGGTCTGACGATAGGCATCTGGCATCCAGTTCTTGGCTTCGATCTTGATTTCTGAATCGATTTTTTCCTGGAAGGCGCGTTCCTGTTCGGACATTTCCGACAGGTCCTTGATGCGCTTGACGCCTGTTTCTACGAGCTGTGCGTACATATTTGGTCTCCCGCCTTGAATCTGTTCTGAGGCATGGAGAACTTTATAAGCGATACAGAATTTAATATCAAACACAAAATGACGTGTCGTATTTGTTTTTTGTATCGCTTTGGGTGGGTGGTCGCTTTTTGGGGCGGTGTACATATCCGTTTCTGGGGTAACGGCCACCTGTGGGAGCGAGCCTGGTCGCGAAGGCGGCCTGACAGCCGACCTGTCTTTTGTTGACCGCGTACATATCCATTCCTGCGGTAATGGCGGCTGGCGGTTTCGCCCTTACGGCGAGTCCCTTTCAAGGTCTTAGGTAAAATCCCCCGAAATTTCAGTCAGGGATACCCGAAAGATGTGGGCCGATGTTCTAGCTCGATTCGAAAAAAAAGCACCTGCCAGCGTCATGGCCAAATTGGCGCTGGAGCAGGCTATTGCCCCTGAGTGGGTCGATCAGGTTTTCGAAGAACATCGGCAACGGCAGTATTCTCGTGAACTATTGTTCTCGACCATCATCAAGCTGATGTCCCTTGTTTCATTAGGCTTGAAGCCATCCCTGCACGCCGCCGCACGGCAACTGGAAGATCTTCCTGTCAGCTTGGCAGCCCTTTACGACAAGATCAGTCGTACCGAGCCTGCGCTGTTGCGCGCCTTGGTCACGGGCTGTGCACAACGCCTGACGCCAACCATCAAGGATCTGGGTTGCACGACGATGCTGCCGGGGTGGCAGGTTCGGGTAGTGGACGGTAATCACTTGGCCTCCACTGAGAAGCGTCTGGGGGCTTTACGCCACGAGCGCGGCGCCGCTCGTCCCGGTTTTTCGGTGGTTGTCTACGACCCCGACCTGGATCAGGTCATCGACCTTCAGGCGTGTGAGGATGCCTATGCAAGCGAGCGTGTTTGTGTGCTGCCTCTATTGGCCGATGCCGAACCGGGCCAGGTGTGGCTGGCTGATCGACTCTACTGCACGCTGCCGGTCATGGCAGCGTGTGAGCAGGTCCAAACCTCCTTTGTGATTCGTCAGCAAGCCAAGCACCCGCGCTTGATTCAAGAGGGTGAGTGGCAAGCGCCCGTACCTGTGGAAACAGGCACTGTCCGTGAGCAGATCATCCAAGTCAGAGGCGGTTACCAATGTCGGCGCGTCGAACTGACACTTCATTCGCCAACGGACTCGGGTGACAGCAGCTTGATGTTCTGGAGCAACCTGCCTGAAAGCATCAGTGCGCAGCAGATCGCGGAACTCTATCGCCGTCGCTGGAGCATTGAAGGCATGTTCCAGCGGCTGGAAGCGATCCTGGAAAGTGAAATCGAAACCCTTGGCAGCCCGAAGGCTGCCTTGCTCGGATTCACCACGGCGGTATTGGCCTACAACGTCCTGGCCGTACTCAAACGAAGCGTCGAGCAAGCCCATCGGGATACTCAGCCTGAAGGTTGGGAGGCCTCGACCTACCATTTGGCGGTCCAGATCCGAAGTGGTTATGAAGGCCTGCAGATTGCGCTGCCCTCGGAACATCTTCCCGTTATCCCTGCGGAAAAACTGGCCCAGCGTTTGTTGGAACTGGCCAAAAACATCCAGCCAAAACAAGTTGCGAAAAGTCCCCGTGGCCCCAAGGTGCCCAAGCCCAAGACATGGGTCCAAGGCACCGCGGTGCATGCGCATGTTTCAACGGACCGGGCAATCAAGGCCGCCAAAACGAAAAGACCTTGAAAGGGATGGCCATAAGAGCGGAACCATTAGCGGCCGTTACCGAAGAAACGGATATGTAAACAAACACCCCAAAAAAAACCCCGCAATAAGCGGGGCCATAAAGGGTGCAGCAGTCATGCTTTCGGACGTTTATCCAACACGTGGCAAGCCTTGCCTTCGGATCGCTTGATCGAATGGAAAGGTTGCAAAACAATCCGCGAACTGATCCCGATATACGTCTTGATGTGTTTGCTCAATTCCCCGCAAACAGCCTTCTGCTGTTCTTCGCTCAGGTGTTGGTGCTCAGCCTTCAACTCGACATGCACATCAACGCTGTCCAGGTTGCCATTGCGATACAGATGGATCTCATAGCACTCGGCGAGTTGTTTGACTTTGAGTACCTGCTCCTCGATCTGCGTCGGAAACACGTTGACCCCGCGAATGATCAGCATGTCGTCGCTACGCCCGGTGATCTTGTCGATACGTCGCATCGGCCGTGCCGTGCCCGGCAGCAGGCGCGTCAGGTCGCGGGTGCGGTAGCGGATCATCGGCAGGGCTTCTTTGCTCAGGGAGGTGAACACCAGTTCGCCCATCTGTCCGTCCGGCAGTACTTCGCCAGTGACGGGGTCGATGATTTCCGGGTAGAAGTGGTCTTCCCAGATGGTCGGGCCGTCCTTGGTTTCGGCGCATTCCATGGCGACACCTGGCCCCATGATTTCCGACAGGCCGTAGATGTCCAGGGCGGTGATGCCCAGGCGTTGCTCGATGGCGCTGCGCAGTTCAGCGGTCCACGGCTCGGCGCCGAAGATGCCCAAACGCAGGGCCAGTTTGTGCGGGTCGATGCCCTGGCGCTCAATTTCGTCGGCGATGTTGAGCATGTAGGACGGTGTGACCATGATGATGTCCGGCTGGAAATCCTTGATCAGTTGCACTTGCTTTTCGGTCTGGCCGCCGGACATCGGGATCACCGTGCAACCCAGGCGTTCGGCGCCGTAGTGCGCGCCCAGGCCGCCGGTGAACAGGCCGTAGCCATAGGAGATGTGCACCTTGTCGCCTCGGCGGCCACCGGCGGCGCGGATCGAGCGCGCCACCACGTTGGCCCAGGTGTCGATGTCGTTCTGGGTGTAGCCGACCACGGTCGGTTTGCCAGTGGTGCCGCTGGAGGCGTGCAGGCGCACGATGTCGTTCATCGGCACGGCAAACATGCCGTAGGGGTAGTTGTCCCGCAGGTCGGATTTGGTGGTGAAGGGAAACTTCGCCAGGTCGTCGAGGGACTTGATGTCATCCGGGTGCACGCCCAGCGCGTCGAAGCGCTGACGATACAGCGGCACGTTGTTGTAGGCGTGGTTCAGGCTCCAGCGCAGGCGCTCCAGCTGATGCTGGCGCAGCTCGTCGATGCTGGCGGTTTCCAGCGGGTCCAGCACGGGGTCCAGCACGGCTTTGGCAATTGGCATGTTCATGTGTTCACTCGAATTGTTTTTGTGTTCCAGCCCTTTTGCACAAGGGCTTTGAGTGCATGCCCCAAGGATACCTCTCGGCTCCTTGGGAATCGCGATTCTTTAGTGGGATAGACGCTCGATGATCAGCGCGATCCCCTGGCCGACGCCGATGCACATGGTGCACAGGGCATAGCGGCCATTGCGTTCCTCAAGTTCATGCAGGGCAGTGGTCACCAGTCGCGCGCCGCTCATGCCCAGCGGATGGCCAAGGGCAATGGCTCCACCGTTGGGGTTGACTCGCGGATCGGTGTCGCTCAGGCCAAGCTCGCGCAGCACCGCCAGACCCTGTGCGGCAAACGCTTCGTTGAGCTCGATCACGTCCATGTCGGCCAGGCTCAGGTTGGCCACTTCCAGCACCTTGCGTGTGGCCGGCACCGGGCCGATGCCCATGATCCGTGGTTCTACGCCGGCAGTGGCCATGGCCACGACCCGGCCACGGGCAGTCAGGCCGTGGCGCTTCGCGACTTGCGGGCTGGTCAGCAGCAGCGCGCAGGCGCCGTCGTTGACCCCGGAGGCGTTGCCGGCGGTGATGCTGCCGCCTTCGCGGAACGGCGTGCCCAGTTTGGCAAGCTGTTCAAGGGTGGTGTCGCCGCGTGGATGTTCGTCGTGCTCGACCACTTTGGCCGGGCCTTTGCGCTGCGGGATTTCCACGGCGACGATTTCTTTGGCCAGGCGCCCATTGGCCTGGGCGGCCGCTGCACGCTGTTGGCTGCGCAGGGCGAAGGCATCCTGGTCGGTCCGGGAGATGTTGAACTGTTCGGCGACGTTCTCTGCCGTTTCCGGCATGGAGTCGATGCCGTAGGCCTTTTTCATCAGTGGATTGACGAAGCGCCAGCCGATGGTGGTGTCGAAAATCTCCGCCGACCGGGAAAACGCTTGCTCGGCCTTACCCATTACCAGTGGTGCGCGGGACATGGATTCGACGCCACCGACCAGCATCAATCCGGTTTCGCCGCTGCGAATCGCCCGGGCAGCGGTGCCGATGGCATCCAGCCCTGAGCCGCACAAACGATTGAGGGTGGTGCCCGGCACGCTGACCGGCAATCCGGCCAGCAACGCTGACATGCGAGCGACGTTGCGGTTGTCTTCGCCGGCCTGGTTGGCACAGCCGTAGATCACGTCGTCGACCGTGCTCCAGTCGACTTGCGGGTGACGGCGCAGCAATTCGCGCAGGGGCACCGCGCCGAGGTCGTCGGCGCGTACGCCGCTCAGGACGCCGGCGTAGCGGCCAATCGGGGTGCGTACCGCGTCAATGATCAAGGCGTCATTCATTGGGTGTCTCCTGCGCCAGCACCGGGCCGCGCACTTTGTAGGATTTGCCGTGGAACAGGGCGATCAACTGACCCTGCTGGTTTTCGATGCGTACGTCGTAGTTGCCGGTGCGACCCGAACGGCTTTGCTCGATGCAGTCGGCGTTCAGTGTGTCGCCCAGACGGGCCGGGGCGATGTAGTCGATGCTGCAACCGATGGCCACGGTGGCCTCGTTGTAGCTGTTGCAGGCAAAGGCAAACGCCGAATCGGCGAGGGCGAACAGGTAGCCGCCGTGGCAGGTGCCGTGTCCCTGGAGCATGTTGGCGCGCACGGTCATGCCGACACGGGCGCAACCGGGGCCGGCCGAGAGCAGGCGCATGCCCATGGCCTGGCTGGCGGTGTCGCGCTGGAACAACGCTTGCGCGCATTCGCTGGCCAGGGTCATGGCTTCATGGTTAGTCATGGAATGTTCTCCCTTCGGCGACGCGACGGCGCAGCAGCATCGACGGCCGGTAGCGTTCTTCGCCATAACTGGCTTGCAGGTTTTCCAGCACGTTCAGAATGTGCGCCGGGCCAATGGCATCGGCCCAGGCCAGTGGACCTTGTGGATAATTGACCCCGGCGCGCATGGCCAGATCGATGTCGGCGGCCGAAGCCACACCCTGTAGCAGGGCATCGGCGGCTTCGTTGGCGAGCATGGCCACTGTGCGCAGAACAGCGAGAGCCGGGCTGTCGCTGAGCAGGCTGACCTTGAAGCCGGCGCGTTGCAGCAGGGCCACGCCTTGTTCGAGTGCCTGGGGATCAATGCCGTTCGAGTAGCTGATGGCGATGCGTTGGGCTTTGCTGTAATCGAACGCAAGGTCCAGCAGGATCAGGTTACGCAATCCGTCTTCACGTGCCCGCTGGCAGGCCATGCGCCCGTCGCTCAAGGCCAGCACGGCGTCACCGACGCGCAGTAAACCTTGGCCATCACGCTGGATGATCTCGACGCCTTGCTCGCGCAACCGAGGAATCAAACCTTGGGCAATACCGAGGTCGCCTTCGACTGCGCACACCTCAACCTTCGCATCGCTGCTGATTTCAGCGGCTTGCGGGCGCTCCGTGCCTTGGGCGTAGCTGTAGAAACCCTGACCGCTCTTGCGTCCCAGGCGCCCGCCGTCCACCAGTTCTTTCTGGATCAGCGAAGGCAGGAAGCGCGTGTCCTGGTAATAGGCGTCGAACACCGAGCAGGTCACGGCGTAGTTGACGTCGTGGCCGATCAGATCGGTCAGTTCGAACGCGCCCATGGCAAACCCGCCGGCCTCGCGCATCAGGGCATCCAGTGTCGGGCAGTCGGCCGCGCCTTCCTGCAGCATCCGCAGGCTTTCGGCATAGAACGGCCGGGCCACGCGGTTGACGATGAAGCCCGGTGTGGAGCGGGTGTGCACCGGTTTTTTGCCCCAGGCCTTGGCCGTGTCATACAGGCACTTGGCGAGTGCCGGATCGCTGGCCAGGCCGGAGACGACTTCCACCAGCGCCATGACTGGTGCCGGGTTGAAGAAGTGCAGGCCAAGCAAGCGTTCTGGGTGATCAAGCTGCGCGGCAATGCTGGTGATCGACAGCGACGAGGTGTTGCTGGCGAGGATGCAATGCTCGCCGCAAATGCCTTCGAGCTGGCGGAACAGTGCGCGCTTGACCTCGAGATTCTCGACGATGGCTTCGATGATCAGGTCGCAGTCGGCGAGGGCCTCGATGGCTTCCACCGCTTGCAGGCAGGCGATGGTGGCGCTGCGCGAGTCGTCCGACAGTTTGCCGCTCGCGACCCGTTTGCCCAGTTGTCGGTCGATGCCTTCGATGGCTTGCGCTGCGGCACCGGGGCGATTGTCCAGCAACAGCACCGGATGGCCGGCTTGTGCCGCGACCTGGGCAATGCCGGCACCCATGGCGCCGGCACCGATCACGGCAATGCGTGCGGAGGTATTCAATGCGGTCATGGCTCAGCGTCCCTTGAAACTTGGGGTGCGTTTTTCCATGAAGGCACCGACGCCTTCGCGGTAGTCCTCGCTGCGCCCGGCCAAGCGCTGCAGGTCTTTCTCCAGTTCAAGCTGTTCGTCGAAGCTGTTGCTCAGGCTAGCGTTGAGGCTGCGTTTGATCAGCGCCAGGCCATAGGTCGGCTGGGTCGCCAGGTGGCGGGCCAGTTTCAGTGCTTCATCACGCAGTTCGACATCTTCCACGCAGCGATAGATCAGCCCCCATTGCTCGGCCTGCTCAGCGGTCAGGCGATTACCGAGCAGGGCCAGGGCTTTGGCGCGGGCCATGCCGACCAGGCGTGGCAAGGTCCAGGTGCCGCCGGAATCGGGGATCAGGCCGATTTTGCAGAACGCCTGGATGAAACTGGCCGAACGCGCCGCCAATACCAGGTCGCAGGCCAGCGGAATGTTGGCGCCGGCACCCGCGGCAACGCCGTTGACCGCACAAATCACTGGTAGCGGCAGGTCGCGCAGCTGGCGAATCAGCGGGTTGTAGAACTTCTCGATGGACTCGCCCAGGTCCGGCGCCGCACTGCCCGGCGCGACATTGCGGTCGCTCAGATCCTGCCCGGCGCAGAAGCCGCGACCTTCGCCGGTCAGCAGCAATACGCGCACGTCCGGGTTCTGCCTTACTTGCTTGAGCGCTTCCTTCACTTCGCCATGCATCTGGGTGTTGAAACTGTTGAGCTGGTCTGGCCGGTTGAGGCTGAGCAGGGCGACGCCAGCGTCGATGGAAAACAGGATGTGTTCGAAGTTCATGGTCTTGGCGTTCTCTTGGCAGTCGTTCGAATTCGGATGTCAGTGGCCGCTTTATTGCCCGGTGAAAGTCGGGCTGCGCTTTTCCTGGAAGGCTGCAATGCCCTCGTCGCGGTCGCGGGTGCCGGCCAGCACGGTGAAAGCATGGCGCTCGAAACGCAGGCCGCTGGCCAGATCGGTGTCCATGGCCTTGAGCAGCGCTTCCTTGGCCAGGCGCACCGCCAGCGGCGCTTTGGCGGCAATGCTGCGGGCGATGTGCAGGGCGCGGTCGACGGTGAATTCCGGCTGGGTCACTTCGCTGACCAGGCCGGCGCGTTGGGCCTGGCGGGCGTCGATCGGCTCGCCGGTAAGGACCATTTGCATGGCCATGGATTTACCCACCGCACGTAGCAGGCGTTGGGTGCCACCAGCGCCGGGCATGATTCCGAGGTTGATTTCAGGTTGGCCGAAGCGCGCGTCTTCACCGGCGATGATGATGTCCGCGTGCATCGCCAGTTCGCAGCCACCGCCGAGGGCGAAGCCGTTGACGGCGGCGATCAGTGGTTTGCTAAAGCGGGTAATGGTTTGCCACGAGGCCTGGCGTGGGTCGTCGAGGATGCCGACCAGGTTGCGTTCTGCCATTTCCTTGATGTCGGCACCGGCCGCGAACGCCTTGCGGCTGCCGGTGAGGACTACGGCGCGGGTCTTGGGGTCGGCTTGCGCGGCGTTCAATTCTTCCGCCAGTTCACCCAGCAACTCGGTGGTCAAGGCGTTCAGGGCTTGCGGGCGCTGAAGGGTAATCAGGCGGACGCCGGGCTCGATCAATTCGACGGCAAGGGTCAGAGGCATGGCGGATGCCCTCAGGGTGCACGCTCGGCGTGGTGCCGGCTCGTTATTGGATCGGCCTCGGGGGCCGGTTTTGCCCAAGTATAGCTACAACGTGATACGTAAAAGCAATATCAAAATTGATTTGATGTGTCCTATTTGTGAAGAACTTGGTTCGTTTATACCCCGCCGAATAGGCGTTGGTAATCGATTTTTCCCATATTTTATTGGGGTTTGTGCTGGTTTTTGAGGTGTGCTGGCATTCGTCGCGAAGGTGCATTTCAAATGATACGGTTTTTAGTCTTTGTGCTTGTAAAATTGATGTGATACAAAATGAATCATTATCGGCATCGCTTTGTGAAGGAACCTGCCATGACCTGCTACAGCCTTGATGGCCTGACTCCAGTGGTTGACCCGAGCGCTTACGTGCACCCGTCCGCCGTATTGATCGGTGACGTGATCATCGGCCCGCATTGTTATGTGGGGCCGCTGGCCAGCTTGCGCGGGGACTTCGGGCGGATCGTGCTGGAGGAGGGCGCCAACCTGCAGGACACCTGTGTGATGCACGGTTTTCCCGACAGCGACACAGTGGTGGAGCGCAACGGCCACATTGGCCACGGCGCGGTGCTGCACGGATGCCGGATCGGCGCCGATGCGCTGGTGGGCATGAATGCAGTGGTGATGGACAATGCCCGGATTGGCCCGCGCTCGTTTGTTTCGGCGGCGGCGTTCGTCAAGGCCGGCTTCGAATGCCCGGAACAGTCGCTGGTCATGGGGGCGCCGGCCAGCATCAAGCGCAGCCTCAGCGATCAGGAAGTGGCGTGGAAACAGGCCGGTACCCGGGAATATCAGCAACTGGCCCAGCGATGCCTTGAGCAGATGCAGGTCTGCGAACCGCTGAGCGAACCGGAGCCGGATCGCCCGCGTATCAGCGACAGCGGGTTGCGGCCGAAAGGCAGCACTTTGTGAACACCGTCCCCTACTGTAGGAGCGAGCCTGCTCGCGATGGTGGGTCAGCTACCTTGGTGTCGACTGACACACCATCGCGAGCAAGCTCGCTCCTACAAGGGATTGGGATTAACCCCATGGCTTTCGGTATATTCCTTTTCTTTTTTTGCACGGAACGCCCATGTCGTCCCTGACTCCCTTGAACCATCTGATTACCCGCTTCCAGGAGCAGACGCCGATCCGCGCCAGTTCCTTGATCATCACGTTGTACGGGGATGCCATCGAACCCCATGGCGGTACCGTCTGGCTGGGCAGCCTGATTCAGTTGCTCGAACCCATCGGCATCAATGAACGGCTGATCCGCACCTCAATTTTTCGCCTGACCAAGGAAGGCTGGTTGACCGCCGAGAAAGTCGGGCGTCGCAGTTACTACAGCCTGACCGGCACCGGTCGTCGCCGTTTCGACAAGGCCTTCAAGCGGGTCTACAGCACTACGATGCCGGCCTGGGATGGTTCCTGGTGCCTGGTGATGCTCTCGCAACTGACCCAGGACAAGCGCAAACAAGTGCGCGAGGAGCTGGAGTGGCAAGGCTTCGGCGCGATTTCACCAGTGGTGCTGGCTTGTCCGCGCAGCGACCGTTCCGACGTCAACGCGACCCTGCTCGACCTCGGCGCCCAGGAAGACACCATCGTCTTCGAAACCACCGCCCAGGACGTGCTGGCCTCCAAAGCGCTGCGCCTGCAAGTGCGCGAGAGCTGGAACATTGAGGAGCTGGCCGCGCACTACAGCGAGTTCATTCAGTTGTTCCGGCCGTTGTGGCAAGCACTGCGCGAGCAGGAAAACCTGCAGCCGGCCGACTGCTTCCTGGCACGGGTGCTGTTGATTCACGAGTACCGCAAGCTGCTGCTGCGCGACCCGCAACTGCCGGACGAACTGTTGCCCGGTGATTGGGAGGGCCGTGCCGCCCGGCAACTGTGCCGAAACATTTACCGTTTGATTTACGCCAAGGCCGAAGAATGGCTGAATGCTGCACTGGAAACGGCCGACGGCCCGTTGCCGGATGTGGGTGAAAGCTTCTATCGGCGTTTTGGCGGACTGAAATAGCACGTCATTGTTCAGGGAGTGGTGCGGTTCAGGAGACTCGAAGCATCCGGTGTCGTGTGGATTGACGTAGACAATAAAAATAAGCCTGCGTGAGGCCTGACATGATTTCTACAACAGCACAGCGCCATGATGGGTTCGAACAATGGATCCATCAGATCAACCAGATCTGTGGCGCCTTCAACGCACAACCCCTGGGCAGCGAATTTGCCGGGCGTATCCACGAATACCAGAGCGATTCGCTCAAACTCAGTTTCGTCGACGTGTGCCAGGCGCGTTTGTACCGCACGCCCCAGGAAGTCGCAGCGGGCGAGGGCGGCAAGTATTTCGCGGTGTTCCAGCTCGATGGCACGGCGGGCATGGCCCAGGGCGACGACAAGGTCTTGCTGTCGCCCGGTGACATCACGCTGATCGATGCCTCGCGGCCCAGCGACTTCACCTACGGCGAAAACTCCCGACAGTTGTCGCTGATCCTGCCGTATCAACTGGTCGAGCAAACCCTGCGCTTCAACCAGGTCAAGTGCGGCCACCGGATTGCCGCGACTTCTCCCATCGCGGTGCTCTCGCACCGGCTGATCCTCGATGCCACCCGCCAGCAGCACCTGACCCGGCAGGAAAGCGAAGCGACCCTGGAGGCGATTGTCAGCCTGCTGCGTCCGGCGATCAGCCAGGCCGACGACTGCACGGACTTCCATGAGCGGATCTTCCGCAAGACGCTCAATTGCATCGACGAAAACATTCGCTCCGAAGACCTTTGTCCGGAATGGCTGGCGCGGGAGGTCGGCATGTCCACCCGTGGCCTGTACCGGATGTTTGCCAAGAAGGGATTGGTGGTGGCGCGCTACATCAAGAACCGCCGCCTTGACCTGTGTGCCGAATCCCTGCGTCGGTCGGGCAAGGAGGAGAAATTGTCGGTGCTGGGGTACTCGTGGGGGTTTTCCGATTCGAGCTACTTCTCCACCGCGTTCAAGTCACGCTTCGGCATTGCGCCGGGGGAGTATCGCAAGCGGTATGCTTGAGGTTTTTTTGCTCTTGCTTCGGTGAAAAAATGCTATGGCTTGAGTAACTGGCTGAACGCCTCCAGCTCACTTTTCTCCAGATCGGACACCAGCACAAAGCGCATGTGGTTTTCTTGCCAGGACACCACGTTGAAACCTCGGATCGTCAGGCTTTGCCGTGGCTTGTCCGTCTCAGGCGTGGGCAAGATAAAAACATTGATGATGTGCATGGCCCGCCCGTAACTCAGGGCCGCCGTGGTCTGATGTTGCAGATAGTCCAGCCGCCCTCCCAGCAGCGGAAACCCCTGTGCCGAGTAATCGAAGACCGGCGGCGAGAAGTCGAGTTTGCCGGTGAACCAGGGCTTCACGGTGTGGCGGTCGGACGACACTACATCGTTCAAATGTTCGCCCATCAGCGAACGCACATGGCTGGAGACCGCCTCGTCCATCAATGGCTGTTCGCTGCCCGGCGTCGCCACATACAGCACCACCGCCAAGGCCAACGCCGTCGCTGAAAAAACCGGTGCGAACCATTTTCGCCAACGCTCGACGACGCCAGTCGATGGGGGGGCAGGGGCGAACGCCCGGGAAGTCAATGACGCCGGCGCTGCGTAATACGGCGCTCGTTGCTTCACACCAGCCATCAGCAGCTTCGTCTGATCATGTAATCGCGCGCACGCGACGCACGCGGCCAGATGCCCGGACACATTTGCAGCCGTCGCCGAATCGAGTTCCTTGTCCAGATAGCCATGTATCAGCGTCTGGCAAACCGTGCAGTCGAGTTCATTCATGATCGTGCAACTTCAGTAGTTCGAGCGTGAGCATGGCGCGAGCCCTGGCCAGCCTCGACATGACGGTACCGATGGGGATGTCGACCACCAGGGCGATGTCCTTGTAGGGCATGTCTTCGAGTTCCTTGAGCACGATCACCTCGCGAAACGCCGGCGGCAGGGCGCACAGGGCTTGCTGGATCAGCGCCGCATTTTCGCTGTGGATGGCCAACAGTTCCGGGGTCTGGCTGTGGCTGAGCGCCTTGTCGTCTTCGGCGAGTTCATCGCCGATGGCGACCCAACGGCGCCCGGCTGAAGCCTTGAGCCAGGTGTAGCTTTCGTTGCGCACGATGGTCAGGAACCAGGCCTTGGCGTTGCCATCGGCGAAGCGCTGCGAAAATCTGAACGCCCGCAGGGCGCTTTCCTGCACGACATCGCACGCGGCGCTGTCGTTGCCGGTGAGCCAGCGCGCGAGGTTGTAGGCGGCGTCCAGGTGGGGCGCAAACAGTTCCTCAAATCGCGTCATAGTGGTTTCCGCACTGTCCCATCCCTATAACTGTGAAGCGTTGCGTTTTATTCCCGAGGAAAAATATATTTTCGACAGGGAATAAAGACCTGTCCCGCCAGGTTTTTACCTCGTGCCAGCTACATCACTGTAGTTCTCCAGCGAGGGATTACCGATGGACATTCATTCAAAACACCAACGACGTACCGACGGCCCGCTGAACCCTGACCGTCGAACGCTGCTCAAGTGCTCTGCATGGGCCGGGGCTGGCGTGATCTGGGCCTTGAGTGGCGGTATTCCCCGGGCCTTTGCTCTGGATGAGACGGGTAACGTCACCGACCCCAAGGCACTCGCCAGCACGTTCCAGTTTGTGCAAATCAGCGACTCGCACATCGGTTTCAACAAGGAGGCCAATCCGGAACCGCTGAAGACCTTGCAGGTGGCTATCGACAAGGTCGTTGCCCTGCCGAAACGGCCGTCGTTGATCCTGCATACCGGCGATATTACCCATCTGTCCAAAGCCGAGGAGTTCGACACCGCCGCCCAGTTGCTCAAAGGCTTGCCGTCCCCCGTGCACTACGTGCCGGGCGAGCACGACACCCTCGACGAAGGCGGCGGCAAGCTCTATCTGGAACGTTACGGCAAGGGCACCAAAGGCAATGGCTGGTACAGCTTCGATGACCACGGTGTGCATTTCATTGCGCTGGTGAATGTTTTCAACTTCCAGGCCGGCCATGAAGCGACCCTTGGTGCCGATCAACTGGCGTGGCTGGCCGATGACTTGCGAGCCGTGAGCAGCAGCACGCCCATCGTGGTGTTTACCCATATTCCGTTGTGGACGATTTATCAGCCGTGGGGCTGGGGTACCGAGGATGGCGATCAGGCGATTGCCATGCTGCGTAAGTACGGTTCGGTAACGGTGTTGAACGGGCACATCCATCAGGTCATCCAGAAAGTCGAAGGTAATATCACCTTCCACACTGCTCGCGGCACGGCTTATCCACAACCCGCACCGGGCGCGGCGCCGACGCCGGGGCCGATGACCGTGGCGGCTGATCAACTGCGCAATTATTTAGGGATCACCGAAGTGCGAGCGAGTCAGGGTGATCATCCGCTGGCGCTGATCGATTCGGCACTGGTTTAACGGAGGGGACTTGGATGAAAGCGCGATTATTGGCCGTTGCCTGCCTGATGCTGTCGATGCCGGCGTGGGCTAATGAGGTAAAAATCGATATCAAGGAATTCATGTTCGGGCCCAAGGATCTGACCGTGGCCGTGGGCACCAAAGTCACGTGGGTAAACGATGACGAGATCCCGCACACAGTGGCGGAAACCCACAAGCTGTTTCGCTCCGGGGCGCTGGATACCGGAGACAGTTATTCCTGGGTGTTCAACACTCCAGGGGAGTTTGAGTATTTTTGTGCGCTGCATCCACAGATGATCGGGAAGATTGTGGTCAGCCAATAAGCGGATGGTTCACCTTAAGACGATGTAACCCTGTAGGAGCGAGCTTGCTCGCGTTGGTGTGTCAGCCGACACCAAGGTAGCTGACCCACCTTCGCGAGCAAGCTCGCTCCCACAGGTATTGCGTACGACCTGGTTACTTCGGTGAGCTGAGGTTCAACGTCGGCGTTTCATCGAAGAAGTTCCACGGCTTGAGCAGCACATGCACCCATTCGGTCGGCATGATCGGCCACTCCTCGGCACGGGCGATGTGGGTGGTGCCGGTGGTCAGCCAGACGACATCGTCGGTGTTCTCGATGGAGTGGTTGTCCTGGGTGAATTGCCCCAGGCCCGAGTCCTTGTCCGAGCGGTTCGGGTACTTGCCTTCCGGGTACTTTTCCTCCGGGTTGTATTGCGTTACCCACAGCTGCTTGTCCATGAAACTCAGGCGGTGGTAGAGCCATTCGTCCTTGCCGAAGTTGGCGCCCTTGGCCACCGGGTGCGTGCCGCCGGCATAGGGAATCAGCTGGTAGGAAACCGGGTTGCCGACCTTGTTCTCCTTGCTGAGGTTGGTCAGCAGGCGCACGGTCGACGGGTCGAATTTCTGTGCCGCTTGCTGCTCGGTGCCGACCACTTTGGTTTCAGTTTGCATGGTGCTGGTACGCGGCCCGCCCCGGTCGTTCGGCAGCACCACCGGGTTCACTTCCACCAGTGAGTTTTGCTCGCCGTCCACGTCCATATCGAGGCGGAAGTTGTAGATGTGCTGGTGCGTGGTGCCGACGATGTTGTGATCGAGCAGGGTGCCGTAGCGCGTGTCTTCCCTGGCGGTGTCTTCGTGCATGGTTTTGGACTTCACGCCCTTGACTGCTTCGATACCGGTGGCACCGGCGTCGATGCCGATGGTGCCGTTCTGCTGGAAGACCCAGTCGAAGATGTAGTCGTAGTTGCCTACGGTGCTGATCCAGCGCACCACCAGCTCACGGCGCTCGGTGCTGAGGTTGGGCTGACCCATTTCCTGGTGTTTGTATTCCGGCCCGGCGTAGCGTTCGAACACCGCCATGGCACGCGGGATGGCGGTCGGTGCACCGGTGTAGTCGGCGATGGTGGCGTCCAGCAGCACGGCGTTTTCCGGGGCGTCTTTGCCGCGGGCGATCGGCGAGGTCAGGGTGCCCATGCCGTAGTCGCCGGAGTCGAGGTAGGCCTTGAAGTACCAGCCGACATCCGGGTCGCCGTAAGGCACGATCATGCCGCCCAGCGAGCCTTCGTACATGATCTTGCGTTTTTTGCCCTTGTCGTCGTAGGTGACGGTGGACAGGATCGGGCCGACCCGCGAATCGAGGCGAACGTGGAAGTCCCAGTTCTGCCAGTGAATGCTGTTGCCGCTGATGGTGTAGTTCTTGCCCTCGGGCTCGATGATTTCCAGCGGCTTGACTGCGACGCCCTGGCGTCCGCGCCCATCATATGGCGTCGGCTTCATCGGCACCGGAATGAGCGCCTCGTCTTCGATCTTGATCAGCTTCTTCTGTTCCAGATCGACAATCGCCACCAGGCCTTCAATCGGGTGCGCCCAGTAGTTGCCGTCATCGGTGTTGAGGTAGCTGACGATTTTCAGCAGGCGCTTGTCTTGTGCCAGGCCGTCCTTGCCGTCGAAGTAGCCGACGGTCAGAGGGGTGGCCACGACCTTCTTCACGTCGTTGATGCCGCGCTTGGCCAAGGCCTGGGCGTATTCCGGGCTGGTTTCCACAGCCGTCTGCACCGTGGCGAAATCGTCCAGCAGCACCATGCCGTGGGCGCCCTCGATCGGTTTCCAGGACTTGAGTTCTTTCTTGTCGAGGTCGACCAAGGCTTCGATCACGTGCTTGCCGTCGAGCACCACGATCGAGGCCTCGCGCGGTTGGGCGACGTTTTGCCCGGTGAAGACGAAGTTCCACACCTGATCCTTCGGCGGCTCCTTGACCGAGACTTCGGTGAAGCGGAAACCGGGCTTGTAGTTGTCCGATTTCTTGACGATGTCCACGGCCGTGGTGATTTCGGCGGCGCTCAGGGGATTGAGCGGGTGGGGGCGGGGCTCGACGACGAAGGTCTTGTCCAGTCCGGACTGGAACACCTGGTTGATGAAGTCCGTGGACATGAACGCCGTATGGCCCTTGAACACCACTGGCACAGTCAGCTCGATGCGCTTGCCGTTGAGCATCGCCACTTTGCTGTCGGGCTTGACCTTGAGGTAGACCCCGTCCTTGGCGATGGTGAACAGATTGGCGTAATCGTCCCATTTCACCGTGGCGCCAAATTCCTCAAGACCCGCTTGCAGCGGCACCATTTCGGCGTGACCGCCGTGGGCCTGGGCTGTGTTCGCCAAGAAAGGCAGGCCGAGGGTGCTCAAGGTGATGGCCAGGGCGAGGCGGGCAAGCGGATTTCTTTTGGGCGATGCTTTGGAGCTGAGCATGTATGAGTTCCTGGAGAAAAGCCGGTAACGGGCGCTTCTGCACGTTATTGCAAGCACTCAATGGCTGCATTTGAATGCCTGCCAGATTCCTTTGGCTGCGTGCCGAAATTCAGCTTTGCTGACGAAATGCACAATGACAAGCAGGCCAAGTGCCCGACCAGAGAGGCCGCAAACCATTGCTTCCAGTTAATAGGAAGCATTACTATTCACGCCCCGTCTCCACAGCACACCGCAATGACCCTCAAGCTGCCCCGCAGACACGGCTTTTTCGAGCACTACGAAGAGTTGATTGGCACCTGGACCCGTCGCCTGAGGAATCGTCAACAGGCCGAGGACCTGGCCCACGATACCTTCGTGCGGGTGCTTGAGTCCGATTCGGCGGTGGTGGAACAGCCCCGGGCGTATTTGCACCAGACCGCGCGCAACATCGCCGTGGATGGTTATCGGCGTGAGGATCGGCGGGGCGCCATGGAGTCAGAGGCGATTGATCTCAGTGAGTCGCCGACCGGCGACCCGGAGCATTTCATGCACGCGATCCAGTTGGCTGATTCTATCGAGCGGGCGCTCACCGAGCTGCCGGTCAACTGCCGCAAGGTGTTTGTCTGGCAGAAAATCGAGGGCCTGACCCAGGCAGAAATCGCCGAACGCCTGGGACTGTCCAAGAACATGGTGGAAAAGTATATGATCCGCACGCTTCGGCATCTGCGCGATCGCCTGGACGGGTCGCAGTCATGATCGGCTGCGCCATCTCCTCCCCAGCCAGACAGGAACTTCCATGATGGATACTCGTGATTGCGCGTGCGGGCAAACAACGGTTCGCGATGACGCGGCGCAGTGGTTTGTGCGTTTGCAGGAGCCTGTCGCCGATGTCGCGGTGCGTCGCCAGTTTCAGGCCTGGCTGGACGAACACCCCCAACACCGAAACGAATTCGAGGTTCTCAAGGGGTTGTGGAGCGCCGCCGACCTGGTGCCGGCGGCGCGCTTGCGTGCCTTGTGCGAAACCCCGCCAGTGCTGAAAAAACGTCGTCCCGTGCTGCGTTACGCGGTGGCGGCCAGTGTGCTGTCCGTGACGCTCGGCCTGGGGTTGTTCAGCGGCCTGAATCATCCGGCGCCTTACACTGCCGAGTTTTCGACGGCCCTGAATGAGCGCCGGCATGTGGCGCTGCCGGACGGCTCGGTGGTCGACCTGGACAGCCGCAGCCGGGTACAAGTGCGGTTTGACAAGGATCGTCGCAACGTCGAATTGAGCGCAGGCGAAGCGATGTTCAGCGTTGAACACGACACCAGCCGCCCATTCGTGGTCGAGGCGGGCAGCGGCAAGGTCACGGTGACCGGCACCCGTTTCGATGTGCGCCATGGCGCCAGCGAAACCCGGATCGTGGTGGAGCAGGGCACCGTCAAGGTTCAAGGGCGCGACGCCGCCGACAACGATTTCATCAGTCTGACAGCAGGCCTTGGCACCCATGTCGATGCCCAGGGCAAGGTTGCGGCTGCCTATGCAGTCAACCCGGCGGAAATGACCGCCTGGCGCAGCGGCAAACTGGTGTTCAACAACGTCAGCCTGGCCGATGTCGCGGAGCAGGTCTCGCGCTATCGGGAGAAACCGCTGAAGGTCGGCAACACGGCGGTGGGCAATCTGCGTCTGACCAGTGTGTTCAAGTCCGACAACACCGATGCGCTGCTCAAGGCCTTGCCAAACATCCTGCCGGTGGCCGTGCGCACCCTTGGCGACGGCAGCCAGGAAATAATTTCAAAATAAAATTCAGGTTTTTTTCGAGTTCATCGTCTTCCTGTTCAACTGCAACTGGTTTGCATTAACAAACGCACACTCTTGCGATCCACAGGACTACGTTCGACGTGAAAAACTCCACCGCTAAAAACAACAATCTACCCTGGTTGTCGCTGGCCCTCGCGCTGGCGGTCAACGTTGCGCTGCCCCAGGCCTTTGCTGCCGACGGCATCCGTATCCCGGCGCAACCCTTGGGGCAGGCCTTGAGTCAGTTGGGCCAGCAAACTTCGCTTCAGGTGTTCTTCAGCCCTGAACTGGTCGCTGGCAAACAGGCCCCGGCGGTGGATGGCAACTTGTCTGCGGAAGACGCACTGCGCCAGTTGTTGCAAGGCAGCGGCCTGCAATACCAGATCGATGAAGGTTCGGTGACGTTGATGCCGGCGCCGACTTCGGCGGCAAACGGTCCATTGGAACTGGGTGTGACCGACATCAAGGTGGTCGGTGACTGGCTCGATAACGCTGATGCCGCCTTGGTGCAGAACCACCCCGGTGCACGAACCGTGGTCCGCCGCGAAGCCATGGTCGAGCAGGGCGCGATGAACGTCGGTGACGTGTTGAAGCGCGTTCCTGGCGTGCAAGTGCAAGATGCCAACGGCACTGGTGGCAGCGACATTTCCCTCAACGTCGGCGTGCGTGGCCTGACCTCGCGCCTGTCGCCACGCTCCACCGTGCTGATCGACGGCATCCCGGCGGCCTTCGCGCCCTACGGTCAGCCGCAATTGTCCATGGCGCCGATTTCCTCTGGCAACCTCGACAGCATCGATGTGGTGCGCGGTGCCGGTTCCGTACGCTACGGACCGCAGAACGTCGGCGGCGTGATCAATTTCGTGACCCGTGCGATCCCGGAAAAAGCCTCTGCGGAAATCGGCACCACCCTGGAAACCTCGCAGCACGGCGGCTGGAAGCACATCGACACGGCGTTCATGGGCGGTACCGCCGATAACGGCATGGGCGTGGCGCTGTTGTATTCCGGCGTGAACGGCAACGGTTACCGTGAAAGCAACAACGGCAATGACATCGACGACGTGATCCTCAAGACCCATTGGGCACCGACCGATGTCGACGATTTCAGCCTCAATTTCCACTACTACGACGCCAAGGCCGACATGCCCGGCGGCCTGAACCAGGCGCAATTCGACGCCGACCCGTTCCAGTCCGTGCGCGACTTCGACAACTTCAGCGGCCGCCGCAAGGATGTGTCGTTCAAGTGGGCGCGGCAGATCGACGATCGTACTCAGGCCGAAGTGCTGACTTACTACACCGACAGTTTTCGTGGCAGCACCATCGCCTCCCGTGACCTGAGCACACTTAACTCCTATCCGCGCAGCTACTACACCTTCGGTATCGAACCACGGGTGTCCCATGTGTTTGATGTGGGCCCGACCACCCAGGAAGTCAGCGTCGGTTATCGCTACCTGAAAGAGGCCATGCATGAAGAGGCCAGCCGCGTGGCGCTGGTCAACAACCAGCCAGTCGTGCGTCCGGGGGCGGACGGCCATGTCTATCAGGACCGCACCGGTGGAACCGAGGCCAATTCGGTCTATGTCGACAACAAGATCGACGTCGGCAACTGGACCGTCACCCCGGGTATTCGCTTCGAGCACATCAGCACCGACTGGCACGACCGCCCGGTGCTCGATAACGCCGGTAAACGGGTGCCGGAGAAAAAACGCAGCATCGAGAGCAATGAGCCGCTGCCGGCCCTGAGCGTGATGTATCACATGTCCGATGCCTGGAAGCTGTTCGCCAACTACGAAACCTCGTTCGGCGCGCTGCAGTACTTCCAGCTGGGGCAGGGTGGTATCGGCGACAACACCGCCAACGGCCTGCAGCCGGAAAAGGCCAAGACTTACGAAATCGGTACGCGCTACAACGATGACGTGTGGGGCGGTGAGGTGACGCTGTTCTACATCGACTTCGATGACGAACTGCAATACATCAGCAATGACGTGGGCTGGACCAACCTCGGCGCGACCAAGCACCAGGGCATCGAAACGTCGGTGCACTACGATCTGGCCGCGCTGGACCCACGCCTTGACGGCCTGACCGCCAACGCCGGCTTTACCTACACCCGTGCCACCAACGAAGGTGATATCCCGGGCTTCAAGGGCCGTGACCTGCCGTTCTACTCCCGTCAGGTGGCCACTGCCGGCCTGCGCTACGACATCAACCGCTGGACCTGGAACCTCGATGCGTTCGCCCAGTCCAAACAGCGCTCGCCGGGCACCGGGGTGAACGCCGATGGCAGCTTCAACGGCAACTACATCACCGAAGGCACCGCCGACGGCCAGTTCGGTGACATCCCGGGTTACGTGACCTGGAACATGCGTGGCGGCTATGACTTCGGCCCGCAGGTGTCGAACCTGAAACTGGGCGCGGGGGTGAAAAACATCTTCGACAAGCAGTACTTCACCCGCTCCAGCGACAACAACTCGGGCATGTACGTCGGCGCGCCGCGCACGTTCTTTGTGCAGGCCAGTGTCGGGTTCTGATAGACCGAGGTGAATTCATCGCGAGCACGCTCGCTCCCACAATGACCGTATCGTTCACAAATCATGTGTACGACACAAATCCTGTGGGAGCGAGCCGGCTCCGGGCGGCGTTCCGACGAAGCTTTTCAGACCTTCAACACCTTCCCGCCAATCGCCACTGCCACCAGCAACACTGCCATCAAGGCAAAGGCAAAACTCAAGCTGCTGCCATGGGCGATGAAGCCGATGACGGCGGGGCCTGCCAGGATGCCCGCATAACCCAGGGTGGTAATGGCCGGCACGGCGATGCTTTCGGGCATGACGGTCTGTTTGCCCACAGCGGTGTACAACACCGGCACAATGTTTGAGCAACCGGCACCCAGCAGCGCATACCCCACCAGCGCGGCTTCCCAATCTGGCGCGAACGTCGCCAGAAACAAGCCTGCGGCGGCCGTCAGCCCGCCGAACACAATCACCCGTGTCGCGCCCAACCGCCGTACGATTTTGTCACCGGTCAAACGCCCGGCGGTCATGGTCAAGGCAAACGCCGCATAACCGAGCCCCGCATACGCCGTGTCGATGCCACGTTCCTGCGCCAGGAACACCGCGCTCCAGTCCAGCGCCGCGCCTTCGGCGAGAAACACGATGAAGCACATCCCGCCAATGAACAGGACAATGCCATGGGGCACCGCAAATGCCGGCCCCGATCTCTCACTGCCGTAGGGCAACAGATGCGGCACGGCCCTGGCCAGCGCGATCAGCAGCATCACGATCACCACCAGTGTGGCTCCCAGTGGAGAAATACCCAGGCCAAGCAACCCGCTGACGCCCGCCGCGCCGACAATCCCGCCCAGGCTGAATAGACCATGGAACCCCGACATCATGTTTTTGCCGCTGGCGCGCTCGACGATCACCGCTTGCAGGTTGACCGTCGAATCCACCGTGCCGAGACCCGCACCGAACATGAACAAGGCAGCGATCAAGGCCGGAATCGACGACACCGTCGCCAGCAGCGGCAGGGCGGCACAGATCAGCAACGTTCCGCCGGTCATCACCCGCCGGCAGCCGAAACGCGTGGCCAGGATCCCGGCCAAAGGCATCGCCAGGATCGAGCCCACCCCCAGGCATAACAGCAACAGACCCAGGGTGCCTTCATCCAGCCCGGCCCGGGCCTTGGCATAAGGCACCAGTGGTGCCCACGCGGCGATGCCGAACCCGGCGATGAAAAAGGCGATGCGCGTGGACATCTGTTCCAGACGTCCGGGAACGAAGGCGGTTTGGCTGTTGAGGCTGGTCATATCAATCCTTGGAGGAAAACATCGCGTTCCCAACGGACAGGGATTGAACGGGGAGGTTCGATCAGTGCCCGGAAGGTTTGGCGGTCAAACAGAGGCACATCGTTGCACAGCCTCAGTCTGTTTCGCGATATGTTGAGCCCATTCAATGACACGCGGAGGGCGCCATGGCGCAGAGGTACGATGCACGGGGCAATATTTACATCGTGGTAGCGCCCGAAGAACTGCGCCGCATGGGTATCGACCTGCCCGATCAGGCCAGCGATGCTGCGCAAACCCGTGAGGCGTGGACGCTGGCGGCCATCGAAGCGTGCTGTAGCTGGGCTCCCGGCACGCAACCGCCCGGCAGCAAGGAGCATCGCAGCGACGGTTTGCTGGTCGGACCCTTTCAATCGTCGCCACCCTTTGATCTGTTGATCGTCAACACCGACGGCACCCTGGCCGAGCGCAGCGGCAACGGTCTGACGATTTTTTCCCAGGCATTGAGCGACCAAGGGCTTTTACCCCGCGACGAAGCCTGTCTGCTCAGGGTTTATCACGACAAGGCGGATACGCCTTCGCCGGGGCAGACCTCAGTGAAAGCCGCGCAGGTCGATGGCGTGAGCGGATTCTGGCTCGACCTGGGCCAGCCGGGGTTCGGGCCGGCAGCGGTCAGTGCTCACGGGGTCGAAGCTGCGGTGTTCAATGGTCGTGAACTCAGCCATGTTGAACAATTGTCGGCACTCAATGGCGCATGGTCGCGCAGCCAGTTCGCGCGGGTCGGTAATCCCCATTGCGTGACACTTGTCGAAAACGCCGACGATCTGCCGAGCAACGAGCAGATGCGCGAACCGGCGCTGGGTGACGGGTTGATGCGAATCGCCTACGCCATGCCGGTCGGTGCAGGCAAACCTTGTCCGGCGGGGATCAATCTGCAATGGGCGATGCGCTTGTCCGAAGGGCATATCGCTGCGCGAGTGTTCGAGCGGGGCGAGGGGCCGACGGCGTCGTCGGGGACCAGCGCCAGTGCGGTGGCCTGTGCGGCTTGGCGGGCTGGTTGGGTGACGGCTGGTGAAGTGAAGGTGACAATGCCGGGTGGCACGGCGCCTATCTTGCTGGAAGAGGAGTTGGGGGAATTGAGGCGGGTCAGCCTGTTTGGTACGGCTCGAATGATCGATTGATTTTGAAATAGCCATCGCGAGCAGGCTCGCTCCTACAGTGGTTTTGTGAACGACACATAACCACTGTAGGAGCGAGCTTGCTCGCGATGGGGCCTGTCCAGCCAGTGCAAATGTCAGTTCAGGCCACTGAACTCAACCACCGGCATCGTCCGCTTCATCAACACCTTGCCATCGCGCACCGAGTACAGCGGCAACCCCTGGCTGCGGATCACCTCGTAATCACTCTCTGCCGACAGAATCAGCAGGTTCGCCGGCCGCCCGCGCTCCAGGCCATAGCGATCGCCGAGGTTCATGGCTTTGGCGCTATTGTCGGTCACCAGATCCAGCGCGCTTTGCAGGTTGCGATAACCGAGCATGTGGCAGATATGCAGCCCGGCTTCGAGCACCCGCAAAATGTTGCCATTGCCCAGCGGATACCAGGGGTCGACGATCGAATCCTGGCCGAAGCACACGTTCATGCCCGCTTCCAGTAACTCGTTGACCCGGGTCACGCCCCGGCGTTTCGGGAAATTGTCGAAGCGACCCTGCAGGTGGATGCTTTCAGTGGGGCAGGAGACAAAACTGATCCCCGAATGCCCGAGCAAGCGAAACAGTTTGGCGCAGTAGGCGTTGTCGTAGGAGCCCATGGCCGTGGTGTGGCTGGCCGTGACCCGCGAACCCATGTCGCGACTGCGGGCCTCTTCGGCCAGGACTTCGAGGAAGCGCGAATGCGGGTCGTCGGTTTCGTCGCAATGCACGTCCACCAGGCAACCGCTGCGTTCGGCCAGGTCCATCAGGAACTTCACCGAGCTGACGCCCTGATCGCGGGTGTATTCGAAATGCGGAATGCCACCCACCACGTCCGCGCCCATGCGGATGGCTTCTTCCATCAATTGGCGACCATTGCGGTAGGACTCGATGCCTTCCTGGGGGAACGCGACGATTTGCAGGTCGACCAGGTGCCGACTTTCCTCGCGCACTTCGAGCATGGCCTTGAGTGCGGTCAGTTGCGGGTCGGTGACATCGACGTGGGTGCGCACATGCTGGATGCCGTGGGCGGCGAGGGTCTGAATGGTTTTCTTCGCCCGGTTCTTGGTGTCTTCCAGGGTGATGCTCGCCTTGCGCTCGCCCCAGCACTCGATGCCTTCGAACAGCGTGCCGCTCATGTTCCAGCGCGGCTCGCCGGCGGTCAGGGTTGCGTCGAGGTGGATGTGCGGCTCGACAAAGGGTGGCACCACCAGTTTGCCACCGGCGTCCAGATCGTCAGGGCCCAGGGTCGGGGCTTCGATCTGGCGGCCGATGCTGCTGATCAGACCGTTTTCCAGGTACAACTCATGCAGGCCTTCCTGGTTGCGCAGACGGGCGTTGATGATGTGCATCAGGCAGATCCTTTTATCGAATCGTTTAGGCAATACCTCTACGTTAGCTCGGTGGTGGCAACTCCTGCCAGTGACATTGATCACTACAGTTCAAATGTAGGGCTTGTCCTCTTGGCGGGGGCGAGGCAAAAAGCACAGGCATAAAAAAACAGCCGATGAAGGCTGATGCCAGTCAGTTAAGCGGTAATGCGATCTGTAGCAGCTGCCGAGCCTGCGAGGCTGCGTTCGGCTGCGAAGCAGTCGTAAAATCAGTAATTGCGGTACGTCAGGCAGGCCGCGTCAGCTTGACTCACGACTGCTATGCAGCCGAACGCAGCTTCGCAGGCTCGGCAGCTGCTACAGGGGAGCAGTGTTGCCTGAAGATTACTCACCGCGATAGATGCAACCGCTGGTGCAGGTTTCGTGGATGCGAATCGCACTGAGTTCCGGCAACAACGGCTTCATTTCATTCCAGATGAATTTGGCCAACACTTCACTGGTCGGATTCTCCAGCCCGGGAATGTCATTCAAATAGTTATGGTCGAGACGCTCGTACAGCGGCTTGAAGATCGCCTTGATCTCCGAGAAGTCGCGGATCCAGCCGGTGTGCGGGTCCAGGTCGCCGCTCAGGTGGATTGCCACTTTGAACGAGTGACCGTGCAGGCGCCCGCACTTGTGGCCGTCCGGTACGTGGGGCAGGCGGTGGGCGGATTCGAAAGTAAATTCCTTGAAGATTTCCACAGTTTTTCAGCTCTGTTCAGGTGGCGTTCGCCGCAGCGATTCGGGCAGGGGGCGAGTTTAACAGTTTGTCCTGACTAAAGGGTCAGCAAGCGCTCGCCGAGGCGACCGTTGGCGGCCAGTTCGAGGAATTCGTCGCCCATGCGGCGGCTTTCATCCATGGTCGTGCGCCAGTATTTCTGCCGACTCGGGGCGTCGCCCATGAAGCGCTTGAAGTCGTTACGGTCTGGCAGTTTGCCGTAGGGCAGGCGCGCCAGGTAGTCCTTTGACGGTGCCAGCAGCAGCACGTTTTGCAAGCGAGTCGGGCAGGCGCGGCGCCACGGCAGGGTCTTGTCGAACCAGCCGGGAATCACCCGGTCGGTGAAGTGCGGGTAGAGCACGATGTCGTTGCCGCTGTAAGGCAGGTCCAGGTGATAGTCCAGCAGGCCGCCGTCGCGATAGGTTCCGGCACCGGCGCCCGGCAGGTCGCGCACGCCTTCCATCACCATTGGGATCGAGCCCGAAGCCAGCAGGGCCTGGCGCAGATTGCCGGCATTGAGGGCGACGAAGCGCGACGGGAAGTCGTTCAAGGCGTGGACCGGCGGCGCCAGGCGCGGGTCGTGGATGATCAGGCGCTCGAAGTGCCGGGCCAGCCGCGCCCGGCCGCGCAGGTTGTCGGCGATGACCGACGACAGGCCCAGCCCGAGGCGAGCGCGATGATCGTCGGCCAGCAGGCCGTGGCTTTTGACCACCATGATGTTCAGGCGGTAATCGCTGTTGCCGAGGATCGAGGCATCGCGACCGTCGAGCAGGTCGTTGAGCATGCGCTGTGAGCTCTGGCTGATCTGCGCCATGGTCACGCCCTTGGCAAAGTTCTGCTCGGTGTACAACTGCCCGAGACGCCGGATGCCCTCGGCGGCATCCGGCAGGCACGCGCTGGCGAAGCGCCAGGACCCCACCGATGCACCAATCAGCGAGCGTTCCCGTGGTGCCGCCGGCAGCCACTCGCCGAACAGCGCCAGGTCCAGCCCCTGAATCCCCAGTGCCTTCGGACCGCCAGCCGCGCCCGGGAGGGTGCCGACGTCGGCGGCGTTCAAGCCGTTGTCCCGGATGCGCGCAAAGGCGCGTGGACCGGCCTTGAGGGTCAGGGAGGGGAACTTGATGTGGATGGCGGTCATTGCGGTCTCGATTTGTGGCAAGCGCAAGGATTATACGCAACCCCCTGTGGGAGCGGGCTTGCTCCGGGCGGCGATCCGACGATAGCGGTGTTTCAGTCACATCATTGTTGGATGTACCACCGCCTTCGCGAGCAAGCCCGCTCCCACAGGAAATGTGTAATGGCCAGCAATGATGGCAATTCAGTTTCAATTAAGTTCAGCCGGTTAAGGTGGCTCGCCTGGACCCCGACGCAACGCTGGTACCATTGTGGCTTTCGAGAAGCTCACACCACTCGCACTGGTCAGGTATCCCGGTGATCGGCAGCAGGGTATCGACCGGGCTCTGGAATTAGACCCGGTCAGCGGGCAGGTTCTCAAGGAACATCAGGATTGGTAATGAAGGTGTTTTTATTCAATCGATGCACCGGCAGCCGGATGGCGCTGGTGCTTCTGGCATTTTGCTCGGTGGTGATGGCCCGTGACCTGGATCAGAATGAAGCCCTGCGCCTGCGTCAACAGGGCGTGATCCTGCCGCTGGAGCAACTGCTGCAGCAGGCGATGGATCGCTACCCCGGCGCGAAACTGCTGGAAGCCGGGCTCGAAGAAAAACATGACGTCTACATTTATGAAGTCGAGCTGCTGACCCCTGAAGGCGTAGTCCGCGAACTGGACATCGAAGCCACCACCGGCCGTTTACTGAAAGACAAGGAAGACTGATCAATGCGTTTGCTGCTGGTGGAAGACCATGTGCCCCTGGCCGACGAACTGCTGGCCGGGCTCAACCGCCAGGGGTACGCGGTGGACTGGCTGGCTGACGGTCGCGACGCGGTGCATCAGGGCAGTACTGAACCTTATGACCTGATCATCCTCGACCTCGGTTTGCCTGGCGTGCCGGGGCTTGAGGTGCTGGCGCAATGGCGCGCGGCGGGACTGGCCACGCCGGTGCTGATCCTGACGGCCCGTGGTTCCTGGGCCGAGCGTATCGAAGGCCTCAAGGCCGGCGCCGACGATTACCTGACCAAGCCATTCCATCCCGAAGAATTGTATTTGCGCATCCAGGCGTTGCTGCGCCGCTCCCATGGCCAGGCCAACCAGCCGACGCTCCAGGCCGCCGGGCTGCATCTGGATGAAGGTCGCCAGTGTGTTGCCCGCGACGGTGCGGACATTCAGCTGACCGCTGCGGAGTTTCGCCTGTTGCGTTATTTCATGTTGCACCCCGAGCAGATCCTCTCCAAAGGCCACCTCGCCGAACACCTCTACGACGGTGAAACCGAGCGTGACTCCAATGTGCTGGAAGTTCACGTCAACCACTTGCGCCGCAAGCTCGGCAAAAGCGTGATCGAAACCCGTCGCGGCCAGGGTTACCTGTTCGGCGGGCAAGCCCGGTGAGATCGATCCAGCGCCGCCTGAGCCTGGGCCTGATCAGCGTGATGGTGGTCGTTGGCCTGGTGCTGGCGCAAACCAGCCTGTGGCTGTTCGAAATGGGGTTGCAGCGCTACCTCGAAGCCGGGTTGCGCAATGACAGCGAGAGCCTGCTGGCGGCACTGGTGCGCGGGCCGCAAGGCTTGCAACTGGATGAACGACGCCTGTCACCGGCCTATCAGCGGCCGTTTTCCGGGCATTACTTCCGCATCGATTTCGCTGACGGGCATTGGCGTTCCCGTTCGTTATGGGATCAGGAACTGCCGGCGCTCGATCACCCCGGGCTGCACGGCAACCTGCAACTGGGGCCGGAAGGGCAACAGTTGCTGGTGCTGCGTACGGACTATCGACGTTTGGGGTTGCCTATCTCCATCAGCGTCGCCGAGGATTACACGCCGATACGCGAAAGCTTCCGGCGCATGCAACAGCTCGGGTTGGGCCTTGGTTTGACCGGGCTGCTGCTGATTCTGCTGCTGCAACGGATTACCGTGCGCCGCGCCTTGCGTCCGCTGGAACAGGCCCGCGAGCAGATCGCGCAGTTGCAACAGGGCCAGCGCTCGCAACTCGACGATCAGGTGCCGGTGGAACTGGAGCCGCTGGTGGCGCAGATCAACCACCTGCTGGCCCACACCGAAGACAGCCTCAAGCGTTCGCGCAACGCTCTGGGCAATCTCGGCCATGCCTTGAAAACCCCGCTGGCGGTGCTGTTGAGCCTGGCTTCAAGCGAGCAACTCGACGGGCACCCGCAATTGCGCAAAACCCTCAAGGAACAACTGCAACAGGTCGAGCAACGGCTCAATCGCGAACTCAATCGTGCGCGCTTGTCCGGCGATGCGTTGCCGGGCGCACTGTTTGATTGCGACGCCGAACTCCCCGGATTGCTGGCCACCCTGAACATGATTCATGGCGAACACCTGGCGCTGAGCTACCGTGCTCCGGCCGGTTTGCAGTTGCCCTGGGATCGCGAAGACCTGCTGGAGCTGCTGGGCAATTTGCTGGACAACGCCTGCAAATGGGCGGACACGGAAATCCGGCTGAGTGTTGTCGAGACCGCTGAGGGATTCGAGCTCAGCGTCGAGGACGACGGCCCGGGCATTCCCGAAGACCGCCGTGATCAGGTGTTCAGCCGAGGAACGCGGCTGGACGAGCAAACCCATGGGCATGGCCTGGGACTTGGCATCGTGCGCGACATCGTCGATAGCTGGGGTGGCAAGTTATCGCTGCTGGAGAGCGAGTGGGGTGGGTTGAAAGTGCTGATCAGGTTGCCCAGACACACTTGAAATCATACTGGGAACCCTGTGGGAGCGAGCTTGCTTGCGATGGCGATCTGTCTATCACATTGATGTCGAATGTGCTGACGCTATCGCGAGCAAGCTCGCTCCCACAGTGGTTTTTGGTGGCACCCGATCCCACAGGGATTGTGGGGTGTCAGATTCAGGTGTGATGAATCTCCCGATCCTTGGTTTCCGGCATGAAGAAAATTCCCAGGATGGCCGTCATCACCGCGATGACGATCGGATACCACAGCCCGTAGTAGATATCACCCGTGGCCGCCACCATGGCGAACGCCACCGTCGGCAGGAAGCCACCGAACCAGCCGTTGCCGATGTGGTAGGGCAACGACATCGAGGTGTAGCGGATGCGCGCCGGGAACAATTCCACCAACCACGCAGCAATCGGGCCGTAGACCATGGTCACGTAGACCACCAGGATGGTCAGCAGCAGCAACACCATCGGGTAGTTGGTCTTGGCCGGGTCGGCCTTCTCGGGGTACCCGGCGTCCTTGAGGGCGGTGGCCAGGGTAGCGGTAAAGGCGTCGTTTTTGGCCTTGAAGTCGGCGGCCGGCATGCCGGTGCCCTCGAAGCTCTCGATCACTTTGTCGCCAATGCGCACCTGCGCAACGGCGCCCGGGTCGGCGTTCACGTTCTGGTAGGGGATGGCCCTTTTGGCCAGCACGGTCTTGGCCAGGTCACAGGAGCTGGTGAATTTGGCCTTGCCCACCGGGTCGAACTGGAACGAGCACTGGCCGGGATTGGCGATTACCGAGACCGGGTTTTTCTCCTGTGCAATGAACACGTCGGGGTTACCGTATTGGGTCAACGCGTGGAAGATCGGGAAGTAAGTCAGTGCCGCGATAATGCAGCCGGCCATGATGATGCCCTTGCGACCGATGCGGTCGGACAGGCTGCCGAATATGACGAAGAACGGTGTGCCGATCAGCAGCGAGCCGGCAATCAGCAAGTTGGCGGTCTGCGGGTCGATCTTCAGCGTCTGCAGCAGGAAGAACAGCGCATAGAATTGCCCGGTGTACCAGACCACGGCCTGGCCGGCGGTGCCACCGAGCAGGGCCATGATCACGATCTTGAGGTTTTCCCAACGGGCGAAGGATTCGGTCAATGGTGCCTTGGAGGACTTGCCTTCGGCTTTCATTTTCTGGAACACCGGCGACTCGCTGAGCTGCAGGCGGATGTACACCGAGACAATCAACAACAGGATCGATAGCAGGAATGGAATCCGCCAGCCCCAGGCCTCGAAGGCTTCAGTGCCCAGCACGGTACGGCAGGCGAGGATCACCAGCAGTGACAGAAACAGGCCGAGGGTGGCTGTCGTCTGAATCCACGAGGTGAAATAGCCGCGTTTGCCCTTGGGCGCATGTTCGGCCACGTAAGTAGCTGCGCCGCCGTACTCACCGCCCAGCGCCAGGCCTTGCAACAGGCGCAGGCTGATCAGAATGATCGGCGCAGCTACGCCGATGGTCGCGTAGCCCGGCAGCAAACCCACCACGGCCGTGGAGACGCCCATGATCACGATGGTGATGAGGAAGGTGTGTTTGCGTCCGATCATGTCGCCCAGTCGACCGAACACGATGGCGCCGAAGGGGCGAACGGCGAAGCCTGCGGCGAAGGCGAGCAGGGCGAAGATGAAGGAAGTCGTTTCGTTGACACCGGCGAAGAAGTGCTTGGCGATGATCGCCGCGAGGGAGCCGTACAGGTAAAAGTCGTACCATTCGAACACGGTGCCCAGAGACGAGGCGAAGATGACCTTGCGCTCCTCCCTGGTGATCCCGTGGTGGGGGGCGCTGCCCGTGGTTGCATTGTCGATTGCTGCCATGAGTTTTCTCCGTCTTGCTCTTGTTGTAGGCCGGAGTTCCCACTAACACTTACCCTACCCAGGCCCTGGGACTGATGTCATCGGATTACGGGTCTTGCATACAGGTTGACGCCTTGAAACGCTGCAAGGTTCCTAGAAGCATAATCACCTTGCGGCAGATATCCACTCGCCATCACTTCATTGAGCGGGGCGCAGAAATAAATGTGGGAAACAAATGTGGGAGCGGGCTTGCTCGCGAATGCGGTGGGTCAATCAATAAAGATGTTGTCTGATCCACCGCATTCGCGAGCAAGCCCGCTCCCACAGGTTTGTTTTTCGGGGTTTAAACGCGAAACTGGTCCATCAGACTCTGCTGCTGGTTCGCCAGGCTGTTGAGCGACTGGCTGACCCGCGCCGATTCATTGGCCTGGCCCGACAGCGACTCGGTCACGTCGCGAATGGTCGCCACGTTGTTGTTGATCTCCTCGGCCACCGCGCTTTGCTCTTCGGCGGCGCTGGCGATTTGCATGTTCATGTCGTTGATCACGGTCACTGCGTCACCGATCTGGCGCAGCGCCGTCACGGCCTGGCCAACCTGCTCGACGCTGCCCTGGGCCTGTCGATGGCTGTTGTTCATTGAACCCACCACCTCCTGGGTGCCGCTTTGCAGTTGTTCGATCACCAGACGGGTTTCTTCGACAGACTCCTGGGTACGCCGCGCCAGGTTGCGCACTTCATCGGCCACCACGGCAAAACCGCGTCCGGCTTCACCGGCACGGGCCGCTTCGATCGCGGCGTTGAGGGCCAGCAGGTTGGTCTGCTCGGCAATTGCACGGATCACTTCCAGCACCGTGCCGATCTTCTCGCTATTGGCGGCCAGGCCTTCGGCCTGAACCATGGCCGCGCTCATGTCGGCGGCGAGGTTGTCGATGCTGGCGGTGGTGCGGTCGATCACGGTCAAACCCTGACGGGTCGCCTGATCGGCATCCCGTGCGGCATGGGCCGCTTGCGCGGCACTGCGGGCGACATCCTGGGCGGTAGCGCTCATTTCATGGGACGCGGTCGCCACCTGATCGACCTGCCGATATTGTTGCTCCATGCCGGCGCTGGTCTGGGTGGCGATGGCGGACGACTGGTCCGCCGTGCTGCGGGCGTCCTGCACCGAGCGTTTCACTTCGGCAATGATCGGTTGCAGCTTGTCGAGGAAACGGTTGAACCAGCCGGCCAACTGGCCCAGTTCATCTTTTTTGTCGTAGGCCAGACGACGGGTCAGGTCACCTTCGCCACTGGCGATGTCTTCGAGCATGTGCGCCACGCCGAGGATCGGTTTGGTCACGCTGCGGGCCATCAGCCACACCAGAACAAGGCCAAGCAGTGCCGCGAGTCCCCCCAGGCCGAGCTCGACCAGCGTGCCGGCGGTGTTGCTGTCATCCAGTTGCTTTTTCAGGGCTTCGGCCGGGCCGACCAGGACTTTCTCCGGCACGTCGAGCAACACGCCCCAGGACTTGCCGCCGGGAATCGGCTGGAACGGAGCCAGCACTTTCAGTTGCTGATTGCCGTGCAGGCTGGTGGTTTTGCTGCTGGCGGCGAGCATGCGCAGCAGTTCGGCACCGCTGGTCTTGTCCACTGCATCCAGGCGCTGGCTGAGTTTGCCGGCGTCCGGGCTGTAGCCGGCGAGCAGGCCGGCCGGGCTGATGATGCTGACGCTGGTCTGGCCGTCATAGAGTTTCTTGCTCGCGCCCAGGCTGATCGCTTGCAGGCTGTTGAGGTTGATGTCCACCGACAGCGAGGCGATGACCTTGCCGTTGACCATCAGCGGGAAAACGATGCTGGTCATCAGCACGTTCTGGCCGTCGATCTCATAGAAGTAGGGTTCGATCACGCACGGCTTGAGCGTGGCGCGCGGGCAGGTGAACCAGGCGTTGGCCGCTTCGCCGCTGGGGCCGGTGCTGGTGTCGGCCATGTCCTTTTCCGGCAGCGCCATGGATGTCACTTTGCCCGGTGTCGGCTGCGACCAGTAGAGGGCGAAACGGCCCTTTTCGTTGCTGCCCAGTTCGGCTTGGCCGGTGAACAGTTCGTCCTTGCCGTCCAGCCCATTGGGTTCGAACACCAGGGACAGGCCGAGCAGTTCCGGGTTGGCTTGCAGGGCCGACTTGACCTGGCGGGTCAGGTCCTCGCGCAGGTCGAAGGCATCGAGAAAGCGCTTCTCGGCCTGGTCGCGCAGGAACAGCACCTGCCGGGAGAAGCCATGGCCGTACTGATAGGCGTCCATGAACTGCTGGCGAATCCCCAGCGCCTGGTTTTCGCCCTGGGACTCGATCCGCGCCTGGGCCGCTTCAGTCAGCATCTCCATGCTCGAGGCTTTCACCAGCTCGGAACTG
This sequence comes from Pseudomonas sp. Pseusp10, assembly GCF_059492225.1. NCBI lineage: Bacteria > Pseudomonadati > Pseudomonadota > Gammaproteobacteria > Pseudomonadales > Pseudomonadaceae > Pseudomonas > Pseudomonas sp. Pseusp10. Next base: position 2,588,206 of record NZ_CP168528.1, read on the forward strand.
TGCTCCATGCGGTACAGCGAAAGACCCACCAGCAGGGTCACGATGCCCGCCAGGCACAGCCCGGCCAGCAGGGTGATTTTCCATTGAATGGAAAGTTGTCTGAGCGACATGGAGACGTCCTTATTCGATAAATATCTGAGACTTTGCACTGTAGCGGCCGCGATTTGGCTTTCTTTATCCCGTTAGCGGAATAAGGTTCTGATTGCTGTCGTGGCGAGGGAGCAAGCTCCCTCGCCACAGGTCATCACACGCCGTTACATTTCCTTAGGGCCCGGTTGCTTTGACACCGCGCCCTCTCTGCGGCAAAGTGCGCGCCCTCTAATAAAACCCATTCCTTTATCCGCTGGCGGCTCACGCAGACTGCCGGACGGAGTCTTTCCGTTTGTCTCGAGGTAACGAAATGAATGCAGTGATTGCCGCGGTCGGCATCATGCTGATCCTCAGCCTGTCCCGCGTGCACGTGGTGATCGCGCTGATCGTGGGTGCGCTGGTGGGCGGCTTGACTGGTGGCCTGGGCATCGACGCGACCCTCAAGGCCTTCAACAGTGGCCTTGGCGGCGGGGCGACCGTGGCGTTGTCCTACGCCTTGCTCGGTGCTTTCGCCGTGGCCATTGCCAAGTCCGGCCTGGCCCACGCCCTGGCCGACAAGGCCCTGGCAATGGTCGACCGCCAGCACGCCAGCGGTGGCGGGCAGGTCAAATGGCTGCTGATCGGGTTACTGTGGGTGGTGGCCATCGCCTCGCAGAACATCCTGCCGATTCATATCGCCTTTATTCCGTTGCTGGTGCCGCCGCTTCTTTATGTATTGACCAAGCTGCAACTGGACCGTCGACTGATCGCCTGTGTGATGACCTTCGGCCTGATCACACCGTACATGTTCCTGCCGGTGGGCTTCGGCAACATCTTCCTGAATGAGATCCTGCTGGCCAACGTCGCCCGCAGCGGTGTGGACATCAGCGGCATCAATGTGACCCACGCCATGGGCATTCCGGCCCTGGGCATGGTGGCGGGCCTGCTGATCGCGCTTGTCAGCTACCGCAAGAAGCGGGTCTACGACCTGGCAAAGATCGAACAGGTCGAGCAAGTGGCAGTGCAATACAACCCGCTGAGCCTGATGGTGGCCGGCGTGGCCATCGCGGCGGCGTTCATTATTCAGTTGTTGCTGGATTCGATGATCATCGGTGCACTGGCCGGTTTCTTGATTTTCTCGGTATCGGGCATCGTCAAATGGCGCGACACCGACGACCTGTTCACCGAAGGCATGAAAATGATGGCGATGATCGGTTTCATCATGATCGCAGCCTCCGGGTTTGCCGAAGTGATGAAGGCCACCGGTGAGGTACAGACGCTGGTCGAGTCGTCGGCGTCGTACATCGATCACAGCAAGGGCATCGGCGCCTTGCTGATGTTGCTGGTGGGGTTGCTGGTGACCATGGGCATCGGCTCTTCGTTCTCCACCGTGCCGATTCTGGCGGCCATCTTCGTGCCGCTGTGCGTGCAACTGGGCTTCAGCCCGTTGGCGATCGTGTGCATCGTTGGCACGGCCGGTGCCCTGGGCGACGCCGGTTCACCGGCTTCGGACTCGACCCTGGGCCCGACCTCCGGCCTGAACATCGACGGCCAGCACCATCACATCTGGGACACCGTGGTCCCGACTTTCCTGCACTACAACCTGCCGCTGCTGGTGTTTGGCTGGGTGGCGGCGATGGTCCTGTAACCCATTCCCTTCTGATCACCCTGGATCAAAATGTGGGAGCGAGCTTGCTCGCGATGGCGGTGAAACAGTCAGCATCCATGTGGCTGACACACCGAAATCGCGAGCAAGCTCGCTCCTACAAGGGATCTTCTGCGGACCTGATGACCGCGTTCAACTTTTGCCCCGGCGTGCCGTTAAAGCTTTTACCCACGCCAATAAAATAAAAAGAGTGAACGCCATGCGCATGAGCCTCAAGGCTAAAGTCCTGTCCCTTGCCGTCCTCCCGGTGTTGCTGTTTGCGCTGGTCATCAGCCTGACCACGCTGTTCATTCTGCAGGAACAGGCCCGCAAGGAAGTCGAGCAGACCCGCGAGCGTCTGCTCAGTGATGCCAAGGCGACCCTGCAAAGCTACGTGGCGGTGGCCATGACCACGATCAAGCCGCTCTACGACGCGGCCGCCCCAGGCGATGAGGCGGCGCGGGCCCAGGTGATCAAGCTGCTGTCGAGCATCACCTATGGCAAGGATGGCTACTTCTTCGGCTACGACTCCAACACCGTGCGCCTGTTCAAGGCCAACAGCCCCGAAGGCGTGGGCCAGAGCTTCAAGGACAACCGCGACCCGAACGGTGTCTACGTCAACCGCGACCTGGTGAAAGTCGCCAAGGACGGTACGCACTATCTGCAATACAGCTCGCCATTGCCCGGCAACACCCAGGTGCTGGTGCCCAAGCTCGGCTACACCGAGTACCTGCCGAAGTGGGACATGGCGGTCGGCACCTCGGTCAACCTCGACGGCATCGAAGCGCAAGTGGCCGTGGTCGAAGCCAAGGTCCAGGAACGCATGCAAGGCATGGTGCTGAGTATCGTCGGCGTGGCGGTCGTGGTGCTGCTGGTGATCGCCGCTGCCGGGATGTTGCTGGCCAACACCATTCTGCGTCCGCTGCATTTGATGAAGACCAACCTCGACGACATCGCGGCTGGGGAGGGTGATCTGACCCGCCGCCTGACCATCACCAGCCAGGACGAACTGGGCGAGCTGGCCGGCTCGTTCAACCGCTTTGTCGACAAGATCCACGGCCTGGTGCGTCAGATCACCGAAATGACCTCGCAACTGACCGGACTGGTGAATCAGGTGTCCGACCAGGCCAATCGCTCGGACCAGGCCATGGAACGTCAGCGCCATGAGACCGATCAGGTGGCCACGGCGATCAACGAAATGTCGGCCGCCGCCCAGGAAGTGGCCAAGAGCGCACAGAACGCCGCGGTGGCAGCCCAACAGACCGACGAAGAAGGGCAGGCGGCCAAGCGCGTGGTGGCCGGCAGCATCGAGAAGATCCATGCCCTGGTGGACGACATCCGCAGCAGCGGCGTGTCCCTGGACAGCCTGCAAAAAGACGTGTCGTCGATTGTCAGCGTGCTCGGGGTGATCCGCTCGATTGCCGAGCAGACCAATCTGCTGGCGCTCAACGCGGCCATCGAAGCCGCCCGTGCCGGCGAGGCCGGGCGCGGTTTTGCGGTGGTGGCCGATGAAGTGCGGGCGCTGGCCAGTCGCACGCAAATCAGCACCCAGGAAATCCAGGGCATGATCGACCGCTTGCAGGCCGGCACCCAGTCAGCGGTGGAGGCGATGCGTCGCTCCAGCGAGGCCGGCGACGGCACCTCGGCCCAGGCCAACGAAGCGGGGGCTTCGCTGGACACCATGGCCCAATTGATCGCGACCATCAATTCGATGAACGCACAGATCGCCAGTGCCGCCGAAGAACAGACCGCCGTGGCCGAAGAGATCAACCGCAGCGTGCATCAGATTGCCGTGGCCGTGGACAACGTCGCCGACGAAACCCAGCTCGGCGCGCAAACGTCCCGTAGCCTGGCCGACCTCGGTCAGCGTCTGGGCAGTCTGGTCGGACAGTTCCGTATCTGACAGGTTTGCAACCTGTGGGAGCGAGCTTGCTCGCGATGGCAGCAGTACATTCAGCATTGATGTTGACTGAGCCACCGCTATCGCGAGCAAGCTCGCTCCCACAGGGTTAGCGGTGTACTTTCCATCACCGCCATGCATAAGTCCGACTCCTGGCAGGCCCTGCCGCAGTCTGCCACAACTCCTACACTGGTATTACGGGTCGCGTTGGTGAGGCCCGGACGACCATCACCTACAGGAGTCAAACCCATGACCGAACGCACCTGCGACTGTCCGAAATGTAACTGCAAGCTGGGCGAACATCCGATCGTGCGTCACGGCAAGCACTATTGCTGTGAAGCCTGCGCCAAGCATCACGAGCATGGCGAGGAGTGTGCTTCTCAAGGCTGCAAGTGTGCCCACTGAAAACCACGGTACATGCCAAAGTGGAGCCTAGTGGCCTGTGTGGCTAATTCGTGCACTCAACTTCGGCGCCAGGACTTGCCAGGCTGCGTTGCCATTCCTCGCCGTAGCGAGCTACGACTCGTCATGGCGCCTTGCCTGACAAGTCCTGGCACTCGAATTTGAGTACTCGAATTAACCGTACAGGCCACTAGTCCGGCTCCACTTCCAGCCTGAGGCTGTCATCCTCCAGGCGTTCGCTGTGACGGACGCTGCCCTGCAAGCGCCGCCCTTCGACCCGCAGCACCAGGCTCTTCGCCTGCTCCAGGTCTTCCGGCAGTGGCGCCGGGACGCGTACTGCAAAGCAAAATGCGTCATTTTCGACCTGTTCCAGTGCAATCCGGCACTCGGCGCTCCTGGTGATGCGGCCAGCCGGCGTGTCCAGACCGTAGTCCAGTTGCGCAGGGCTGCTGACGGGTGTCGCGACCATTTCCTTCCCCCCATGTTGACAGCGGCAGGCGTCAGTTCGCGGGACGCCACTTGACGTTTTCCACGCCGAATTTTTCAGCCATTGGCTTGCTGGTCTTTTGTACCTTCTCGCGTCCAAAACGGGGGATTCGCCCCACCCCTGCGTCACAGCTCGCCCAATGCCAGGCTTCTGCGTTGTCCATTTTGTCCAGACGGATAATGAATGATTTGGGAGCGCCATGGAGGGTGTACTCGATGACGAATAACTTTGCACTGTTCATAAAGTCCCGGTTCCTCCCTGTTGTACATAAACGGATCGCGTGCCATCAGGAAAATTCACTCCGATTGTAGGACGGCGGCGGTTGCTGGCGACAAGTTCGGTGCCTCGTTACCATGGAGGTCTTCCCGAACCCCAATGAACATTGACCATGGCCCTCGCCGCACCGCCCGACCTGAGTGACACCGACGTGCCCGTGCAACCGCTGGCTCGCACCTATCCGCGCGGGTTGTACATCGAGCCCCACGAGCACGTCTGGGGCCAGTTGCTGTATGCAATGAGCGGGGTGATGTGGGTCGAGACGCCGCACGAGGCGCTGGTGGTGCCGCCGCAGCGGGCGGTGTGGTTGCCACCCGGCGTGCCCCACGGGATTCGCGTGGTGTCCGATCTGCAAATGCGCAATATCTACTTGCGCCCGTCCCTGGCGGCGACCCTGGGTGACAGCGTGCAAGTCATCGAGGTCGGCGGCTTGCTGCGCGAACTGATTGTCGGTCTGGTGGAGCAGGGCAACGACGGGCCGCCCGAGTATTACGACGCGTTGGTGAGCCTGGCGCTGCTGGAGCTCAAGCGGGCGAGACGCTCGCTGCTGAAAATCCCGCTGCCGGATGATTCCGACCGACGGCTGATGAACCTGTGTCAGGCGGTCATGTCGGCGCCATCGCTGGATATTCCATTCGAACAACACGCAGAAACTGCCGGTGCCAGCGTGCGGACCCTGGCGCGGCTGTTCAAGGACGGTTTGGGCATGGGCTTCGCCGAGTGGCGGCGTCAGGTGCAATTGGCAACGGCGGTGGCCGGGTTGATCCAGGGCGTACCGGTCAGCGCGATTGCCCGCGAGCTGGGCTATTCGCCGAGCAGCTTCAGCGACATGTTTCGTCGCGAACTGGGTGTTGCCCCTTCGCAGTTTCCTGCGGCGCAACCCCAGGACTGAATTCGTGGGTGTCATGCATTGGCCGAAATTCAGAAGCACTTGACCGATGCCCGCAGGCGTCGCCCTCTAGACTCGGCGCATACCTCAATTGCCCCCGGAGTCTGCCATGAACTACCTCATGTCATTGGCCATCGGTCTGGGCGTCGGTCTGCTCTACGGCGCCCTGGATTTCCGTTCCCCTGCACCCCCGGCCATCGCGCTGGTTGGCCTGCTCGGCATGCTCGCCGGCGAAAAGCTCTGGCCGATGGGGCGGGAGCTGGTGGCTGGCTGGATTTCCTGAACCCTCTTTGACTCGATGGATACGCCCATGAAAGCTCTGCAATTCGATAAAACCGGTGATCTCTCGGCCCTGCGCTACGTTGAGGTGCCTACCCCCGTTCCCGGCGCCGATGAAGTGCTGGTCGAAATCAAGGCCGCTGGCCTCAACCCCAGCGATGTGAAGAACGTGCTGGGGCGTTTTCCCTACACCACCTTGCCGCGGATTCCCGGTCGCGATTTTGCCGGTGTCGTCGTGGCCGGCCCGCAGGCGTTGATCGGTCAGGAAGTCTGGGGCACGGGCAAGGAACTTGGCTTTTTCGCCGACGGTTCCCATGCGCAGTTCGTCAAGCTGCCGGCCAATGGTGTGGCGCTCAAACCCACGCACTTGAGCTTCGCCCAGGCCGCCAGCCTCGGCGTGCCATACACCACGGCGTGGGATGCGCTGGAACGCAGCCTGGTGACGGCCGAAACCCGATTGCTGGTCATCGGTGGCGGGGCGGTCGGCAGTGCCGCCCTGGCCTTGGCCAAGGTGCGCGGCGCCCGGGTGCTGGCGGCCGCGCGGCGTCCGGAGCAGGTCATGGACTTGCAGGGCCAGGGCTATCAGACCCTTCAACTGGATAAACCCGAAGACCTCGGGGCTCAGGTCAACGCCGTCTATGCCGGCGGTGCCGACGTGATTTTCGACACCACCGGATTCTGGCTGCCGGCTTCGGTGCCAGCCCTGGCCGCGTTCGGCCGTATCGCGATCATCGCGGCGCCTGTGGACGGTCACGTGCAGTTGCCGGCCCTGGCGTTGTATCGCAAGGGTGGCTCCGTGGTAGGGATCAACTCGTTGCTGTACGGGGTGCAGGCGTGTGCGGCGATGCTCGAGCAGTTCGGCCGGTTTTTCGATCAGGACCTGTTGCCGTTGCCCCAAGGCTTGTTCGAGTCGCCATTGGCCGAAGGCCTGGAGCGTTATGCCGAAGTGAGTCAGGGCAGTGGCGACAAGGTGATTCTGCTGCCATAACCCAACCTTTGTGGGAGCGGGCTTGCTCCCACAAGGTCCATGGTCGTGCAACGCCTTGCGCAGGCCTCGCTCTGCTAGAATCGGCCCCATTGACCCAATGAGGTGCCCCTATGAGCGAACCGATTCGCCTGACCCAATACAGCCACGGCGCTGGATGCGGTTGCAAGATTTCTCCCCAGGTGCTGGAAGTGATCCTGGCCGGCAGCGGGGCGCAGAACCTCGACCCGAAGCTTTGGGTCGGCAATGCCTCGCGCGACGACGCGGCGGTGTATGCCATCGATGAAGAGCGCGGCGTGGTCTCGACCACGGACTTTTTCATGCCGATCGTCGACGATCCCTTCGATTTCGGCCGAATTGCCGCCACCAATGCCATCAGCGACATCTATGCGATGGGGGGCGACCCCTTGATGGCGATTGCGATTCTGGGCTGGCCGGTGAATGTGCTGGCGCCGGAAATTGCCCGGGAAGTGATACGCGGCGGGCGTTCGGTGTGCGACGCGGCGGGCATCCCGCTGGCAGGCGGGCATTCCATCGACGCGCCAGAACCGATATTTGGCCTGGCCGTCACCGGTCTGGTGGAAAAGCGCCACATGAAGCGCAACGACACCGCCACGGCCGGCTGTCTGCTCTATCTCACCAAGCCCCTGGGCATCGGCATCCTTACGACCGCCGAGAAAAAGGGCAAGTTGCGTAACACCGACATCGGCCTGGCCAGGGACTGGATGTGCACCCTGAACAAACCCGGCAGCCGTTTCGGCAAGCTCGACGGCGTGACCGCGATGACCGATGTCACCGGTTTCGGCCTGCTCGGGCACCTGGTGGAAATGGCCGACGGCAGCCAGCTCACGGCGCGCATTGAATATGACCGAGTACCGCGCTTGCCGGGGGTCGAGTATTACCTGGAACAGGGCTGCGTACCGGGCGGGACACTGCGCAATTTCGACAGCTACGCCAGCAAGCTCGGACGCCTTCAGGAACTGCACAAGCGCGTGCTCTGCGACCCGCAGACCAGTGGTGGCCTGCTGATTGCCGTGACGCCTGAAGGCAACGAGCAATTCCTTTCGGTGGCCGCCGAACTGGGCCTGAGCCTGGAACCGATCGGTGAACTGGTCGAGCGACAGAGCAACGCGGTCGAGGTGTTTTGATGTCTGTTGATTTCACCGATTACCGCGACATCTTCCTCAACGACCGGCCAATGATGGATACCCGCGCGCCGGTCGAATTCAACAAGGGCTCGTTTCCCGGTGTGGTCAACCTGCCGTTGATGAATGACCTTGAACGTCAGCGGGTCGGCACCTGCTACAAACAGCACGGCCAGCAAGCGGCCATCGTGCTGGGGCATCAATTGGTGTCGGGCGCGATCAAGGCCGAACGCATCCAGGCCTGGGCCGATTTTGCCCGGGCACATCCGGACGGCTATCTGTATTGCTTTCGCGGCGGCTTGCGCTCGCAGATTGTCCAGCAATGGCTCAGGGACGAGGCTGGCATCGACTACCCACGGGTGGGTGGCGGCTACAAGGCCATGCGTACCTTCCTGCTGGACACCCTCGATCAGGCGGTTGCCCAGTGCGATTTCGTCCTGTTGGGCGGGATGACCGGCACCGGCAAAACCGAGGTGCTCACGCAGCTGAGCAACGGGGTGGACCTTGAAGGTCATGCCAACCATCGCGGTTCCAGTTTCGGCAAACGTGCCACCGGACAGCCTTCCAACATCGACTTCGAAAACCGCCTGGCTGTGGACGTACTGAAGAAGCGTGCCCGGGGCATTGAGCAGTTTGTACTGGAAGACGAAAGCCGCGCGGTGGGCAGTTGTGCGTTGCCGTTACCGCTGTACCAGGGCATGCAGCAGTTCCCGATGGTCTGGCTGGAAGACAGCCTGGAAGGTCGGGTCGAGCGGATCCTGCGCGATTACGTGGTGGATCTGTGCGCCGAATTCATCGGCGTGCATGGCGAGGAGGGCTTTGCGCTGTTCTCCGAACGGTTGCTGGCGAGCCTGAATAATGTGCAGAAACGCCTGGGTGGCGAACGTCATCAACGCATGTTGATTTTGATGGAGGAGGCGTTGGCGGAGCAGGCCCGCAGTGGCGCGGTGGATCTGCACCGGGGCTGGATCGAAGGGTTGCTGCGCGAGTATTACGACCCGATGTACGCGTTTCAGCGGGAGAAGAAAGACGCACGGATCGAGTTTGCCGGGGAGCGAGGGGCGGTTCTTGAGTACTTGCGCGAGCGGGTGAATCAGAAGGGGTGAGGGTGCTTTTGCCGGCCTCATCGCGAGCAGGCTCGCTCCCACACTGGATTTACGCCGTACACAAAACCTGTGTTCAACGAAGATCTACTGTGGGAGCGAGCTTGCTCGCGATGAGGCCCGCTAAAGCAACGCACAACCTCAGGTCGGGCAAGTCTGCGAGCCATTATCCAGGCCTTGCTTGTACACATGGCTCTGCACACTGGCCTTGCCGTTCTGCCAGGTCAGGGTGAGCACATACAGCGAGTCATAATCGCTGGACTCCCAGTCATCCGTGATGGTCATTTTCTTGCCGGTGGCGTCGCCGGCCACCGTGTTGATCAGCTCCGGCAGGTAGCCGTGGGACCAGGCCGTGTAAATGACCGAGTTGTGATACTTGTCGCGTAGCAGCTCTTCGGCCAGGTCACTGGTGTCATTGGCGGAAAAATTGATGTTCACCGGCAGGCCCAGCTTGATGGCACTGGGGCTGATGGTCATCAGGGGGCGGATGTAGCTGTAGGAGTTGTCGAACTCGCCTTCCTCGACGTTACGGGTCGGGTTGGCCGCGAACACATAGTTGGCCTTGCCGAATTTTTCCGGCAGCAGGGTGGCCAGGTCGATGGCGCGGTTGAGCCCCTGGCAATTGAGCTGGCCCAGGCCGCCCGCGGGTTTTTCCCCGTGGCGCAGGAACACCAGCGTCTGGGTGCCATCCATCGGTTGGGCGCGGCTCAGGCTGGATTCCAGCGACAGGAACAACGCGCTGACCACCAACAAGGCGGGCAACAAGAGGTAGGCGCGATGCTTGTAGCGTCTGGCAAAGTTGAACAGGTTCATGAATAAAGGGATCTTCAGCGCGATTCGGTTAAGGCTGACACACCTTTACACCACGATTGTCCTGTGTCGAGTGTTTTCCATGTCATTGAAACCGTCCGTTTTCAAAGGGGTGGTGCTCAGAGTCCCCTGAACCCGTTTGGTTCGATTCCGGCCGAGTGCGCGGCAATGTACCGGTAACCCTCGCGGGTTTGCAGAGAAGGTTATCGACAGGATGTTGCGGATTGATGGACACACTACACCGGATGGTGTTGAAACAGTCGTGATCTCTTTTGATCTCCTCTATCAGCGAGATTGATGGCTTCAAGGGATCGCTGACCCGATATCTACATTATGATCGTCACTCTCAATGTCTTCGTGGATCCCGCCCATGACCGATTTGTCCTCATTCCCCATCACCCGCAAGTGGCCTGCCCAGTATCCGGAGTGGATTCAGCTGTACTCCTTGCCGACTCCCAACGGCGTCAAGGTCTCGATCATGCTCGAAGAGATCGGCCTGCCTTATGAACCTCACCGGGTAGGCTTCGACACCAACGACCAGATGTCCCCGGAATTTCTGTCGCTCAACCCCAACAACAAGATCCCGGCGATCCTCGACCCCCACGGTCCGGACGACCGGCCGCTGGCGTTGTTCGAGTCGGGGGCGATTCTGATCTACCTGGCGGACAAGAGCGGGCAACTGCTGGCCCAGGAATCGGCAGCGCGCTACGAAACGATTCAGTGGCTGATGTTCCAGATGGGCGGGATCGGCCCGATGTTCGGCCAGCTCGGGTTTTTCAACAAGTTCGCCGGCAAGGACTACGAAGACAAGCGTCCCCGTGACCGCTACGTCGAGGAAAGCAGACGCCTGCTCAAGGTGCTCGATGGCCGGCTGGAAGGGCGCGACTGGATCATGGGCGAGCGCTACACCATCGCCGACATCGCCACTTTCCCGTGGGTGCGCAACCTGATCGGTTTCTATGAAGCCGGCGATCTGGTGGGTATTCAGAACTTCCCTAACGTCACGCGGGTGCTGGAGCGCTTCCTGGCGCGGCCGGCGGTGGTGCGCGGGTTGCAGATTCCAAGCCCGGTCGCCAGCTGATACATCGCATAACCTGTGGGAGCGGGCTTGCTCGCGAAGGCGGTGGGTCAGTCACTCTAAATGTCGCCTGACACTACGCCTTCGCGAGCAAGCCCGCTCCCACATTTTGATCTGCGTTGAATCAGGGAGCGCCAAAAAACGGCCGGATCCCGTGGTGTTTGAAATACCGTTCGATCACTTTCGGGTCCGAGCACGTTTCGGCAATCGCCACATAGGTATCGGGCCGTAACAGATAAAAGCCGTTGCGCCCCAGACCCGCCGCCTCGAACGCCGGTCGCCAGTCGAACACATGCAGCGGCAGATGGTGCTCCTGGCACCAGGCGATCATCTCGTCGCTGGTGTCGCCATAGACATGCACCTGCCAGGTCAGGCACTTGAGCGATTCAAAATTATCCCCCTCACCGTCATGGGCCCAGGGCAGGCGGTCGCCGCCATGCACATGCCCGGCAATGCCCGTGCTCAGCGGCATTCCACGATAATTCAGGGTGATCTGCGACACCGTGCGAAACAGGAATTCGCGGGAGGTTTCGAACGAGGTTATTTTCGGTATCAAGAACGGTGCCAGGCGTGTACGCAGCAGATCGGCCATCCGTCCTTCGGCGGTAATGAAGTTGAAGACCCGGTCGGTGGTGGCCACCAGTTTGCGGGCAAACGCGATGCGCTCGGTTTCATAGGTGTCGAGCAGCCTGGCCTCGGCGCCGCCGCTCAACACGGCCGCCAGCTTCCATGCCAGGTTGATGGCATCACCAATCCCGGTGTTCATGCCCTGGCCGCCCGCCGGGCTGTGCACGTGGGCGGCATCCCCCAGCAAAAACGCCCGGTCTTTGCGGAAGTGATCCGCCACCCGATGATGCACGCGATAGGTCGAAAACCAGTTCAGTTGCTCGATCTTCACCTTCATGTGCTCGATGGCCCGGCTGCTGACGTCCTCGAAGCGCAGGGTTTCGGCGTGTTCGGCGCGCTCGTCGCGCACCGTGCCGATCAGACGGGCACGACCACTGTCTCCCAGTGGGAACACGGCGAGGAAGTCCGCCTCGTCGAGATCCACATGCAGTTCGCCGTTGAATGTCGGGCCGCTGGCCTGCACGTCGGCGACGTAGAAAATCTGCTGGTAGGTCCCGCCGGGAAACCCTGTATCCAGGGTCTTGCGCACAATCGACCGCGCACCGTCGCACCCGGCCAGGTAACAGGCCTGGCAGGTTTCCTGCTGGCCGTCGGGCAGGTGCAGCGTGGCCGTGATGCCCTCTGCGGTTTGCTCGAAGCCTGCCAGTTCAGTGTTGCGCTCCACCGTAATGCCGAAGGCTTCCAGGCGTTCGATCAGCAGCCGTTCATGTTCATCCTGCGGGAAGATCTCGAGAAACGAGTAGGGGGTCAGGCCTTCACCGATCTGAGACAGGGGCAGTCGCGCCACGGGCTCACCCTTGACCCAGAAGTTGCCGGCCACCACGTGATGACCGTTTTGCACCACGGCGTCGTCCAGTCCGAGCTGGCGATACAACTCCAGCGTCCGTGCCTGGACGGCCAGTGCCCGGGACGTGGTGCCGGGGGCGGAGGTTTTGTCGACGATTCGCACGCGCACGCCCAGTTTGCTCAGCCACAACGCCAGGACCAGCCCGGTCGGGCCGGCGCCGATGATCAACACGTCGCTACGGTGCATGAACCTGTCCTCCTCGCTACGTGGATCAAGTATGGTCCAGTCGGGGAGGGCGGCAACCATCGGACTACCACGACCGTAGCCGCTGGCATGCCATTGGTCGTATGGTTGACCCGGACCAACGGATCAGATGGAACGACATGCAAATCAGATTGATCACAAGCGTCGCCGTGTTGCTGGTATTGGCCGGTTGCGGCAGCCAGCGAACCCAGGAACCGGCGGCGCGCAGTCCGGCCGAAGTGAAGGCCGAGATTGTGCGTTTGCTGCCGGCCAAAGCTGCCGATCCTCAGGGATGGGCCACTGATATCCAGGTGGCATTTGCCGCGCAAGACATCTCGCCGACCACGCAAAACCTGTGCTCGGTGCTGGCCGTGACCGAACAGGAGTCGACCTTTCAGGTCGATCCGGGCGTACCGGGCCTGGGCAAGATCGCCCGCGACGAGATCGACCGTCGCGCTGCCAGGGCACACATTCCCGGCCTGTTGGTGAGCGGTGCATTAAAGCTCGATTCCCCCAACGGCAAAAGCTACAGCGAGCGCCTGAATGCCGCGCGCAGTGAAAAGGAACTGAGCGCGATTTTCGACGACTTCATCAGCATGGTGCCCATGGGCAAAACCCTGTTCGCAGGCTTCAACCCGGTGCATACCGGCGGACCGATGCAGGTCGGCATTGATTTTGCCGAGCAGCAGGCCAAGGGCTATCCGTACCCGGTGAAGGGCTCGATTCGTCATGAAGTGTTCACCCGGCGCGGCGGCATGTATTTCGGTATCGCGCATCTGCTTGGGTATCCGGTGAGCTACCCACAACCGCTGTACCGTTTTGCGGACTTCAACGCGGGTTGGTACGCCAGCCGCAACGCCGCGTTTCAGAACGCGGTGAGCCGGGCTTCCGGTATTCCGTTGGCGCTGGATGGCGACCTGGTGCGCTACGGTTCGATCATGCCCGGCACCACGGAACTGGCCGTGCGCACCCTCGGCAAACAACTGGGCATGCGCAACCCGACGATCCGCGAGCAACTGGAAGAGGGGAAAACCCTGGGGTTCGAAAACAGCAAACTCTATCGGCGGGTTTACGAGCTGGCCGAACAGGCCGAGGGCCGGCCGTTACCCCGTGAGGTGTTACCCGGGATCGTGCTGCAAAGCCCGAAAATCACCCGCAAACTCACCACCGCGTGGTTCGCCAAACGGGTCGATGAACGTTACCAGCGCTGCATGGCGCGGGCAGGGAATTAATCGCGGCGAAAAACGCATAAAAAACCCGGCGGGTGAGGCCGGGTTTTCATTGAGTCCTGCGCTAAAGCACTGCATTCAGACAGCGCGGCTTTCGATCAGACGGTCGGAACCGCCTTCGGCAACGCGGTTTTGCAGCAGCTTGTCGGAACCGCCTTCGGCAACGCGGTTTTGCAGCAGCTTGTCGGAACCGCCTTCGGCAACGCGGTTTTGCAGCAGTTTGTCGGAACCACCTTCGGCGACGCGGTTTTGCAGCAGTTTGTCGGAACCACCTTCAGCGACGCGGTTTTGCAGCAGTTTGTCGGAGCCACCTTCGGCAACACGCTTTTCCAGCAGGCGATTCGAACCACCTTCGGCCACTCGATTCTCGATCAGACGATCGGAACCACCCTCAGCTACACGGCTTTCAATCAGACGATGCGAGCCGCCTTCAGCGACCACAGGTTGAGCAGAGGTGGCGGCGAAAGCGTTAACGGCGAAAACCGAGAAAGCGATGCTGAGAAGGGTTTGGCGTTTCATGACGGTGTGCTCCGGGGGGTAATGGGTTGGTATGGAGCAGATGTTACGCCGGGGATTTTTTATGAGAACTTCATTGAGATGATGGTGAACATCGACGGCAATGATAGGACCCGCGTCATGCCTCGTGTGGGCGTGATGGTGCGGTCGTCGGATGGCCGCTGTGTGGCGGGTGGCGGCTTCTACACTGGATAGCTTGATGCGGCACTGCAGGGGGCGCGGTGTGAAAGGAGACGTTTATGTACCAGCTCTACGGTTATCAGAACTCCGGGGCGGCGGCCATCGAAGCCGCCCTTGAACTCTGCGATATTCCTTATCGCTTCATCGATGTCGAGACCTCCGCGGAGGCGGCCCAGGCGCTGGAGAAACTCAACCCGCTCAAACAGATTCCGACCTTGCAGCTGCCCGACGGCGGCGTCCTGACCGAAAGCGCGGCGATCCTGATTCACCTCGGGTTGACCTATCCTGCGTCGGGGTTGTTGCCGCCAGACCCGGCCGAGCGGGCCCAGGCCATTCGCGGCATGGCGTACATCGTCAGCAATTGCTATGCGGCCATCGGCATCATCGACTACCCCGAACGCTGGCTGGCCGAGGCGGATGAGTCGTCCAGGCAGAACCTCATGGAGGGCGCCCGCCGGCGCCTGCACTGGAGTTGGGAGGTGTTTGCCGATCAGTTCTCGGGCGAGTTGTACCTGGGCAGCGAGAAACCAGGGGCCCTGGATGTACTGGCGGCGGTGATTTCGCGATGGGCGGGCAGTCGGGAACATCTGCGCAGTGCCCGGCCGGGTTTTTTCGCCTGGCTGGAACGCATCGACCGCCACCCGGCACTGGCACCGGTATTCGCCCGGCATTGGCCGACCTGAGAACACTGAAAACCAAATGTGGGAGCGGGCTTGCTCGCGAAGGCGGTGTGTCAGACAGCATTAATGATGTCTGACACACCGCCTTCGCGAGCAAGCCCGCTCCCACATTGGTTTTCGGCGTGTCGAATTATTCCCCGCGAATGTACTGTTCCAGCTGCTTGATCAGTTCCGCCTGTTCGGCGATCGCTTCCTTGACCAGGTCACCGATCGACAGCAGGCCGATCAACTTGCCATCTTCGACCACCGGCAAGTGACGCAGGCGTTTATCGGACATGATGCCCAGGCAGGTCTCCACGGTTTGATGGGTGTCGACAGTAATCACCGGCGACACCATGATGTCGCGCACCGGCGTGCCCACCGAAGAGCGGCCGTGCAGCACCAGTTTGCGTGCATAGTCCCGTTCGCTGATGATGCCCAGCACTTCATCATTCTCCACCACCAACAAGGCGCCGACGTTTTTCTCGGCCATCTTCATCAGCGCTTCGAGCACCATGTGATCGGGTTTGATCTGGTGCACTTCCTGATTCTTCTGATCTTTGAGCTTGAGCAGTTGGGCGACGGTTTTCATGGTGGTTACTCGGGTGTTGTCGTTGTCCTTGAAGAATCGTAGACGCAAGCGTTCAGGGCAAGGGCGAAAGCGGCAGATAACGCGCAAAAAACGTCATTCGGCGATTTTTCTTCGGCAAACCTCGTATTTCTGGCCAACACCCCCCTGTAGGAGCGAGCCTGCTCGCGATGGCGGACTGTCAGCCAATATCTTTGTTGAATGTTTATCCGCAATCGCGAGCAGGCTCGCTCCTACAGAGGGAGGTGTCTGCCTGGCAGGCCTGCGGCAAACGCGCTATCGCGACGGATGACGGGTAGAATCACCCTCTGAATCAGTTTCGAGGTTTGCAGTGGTGGATCTACAGCAGGGCTTCGTCCTGACCCGGCATTGGCACGACACCCCGGCCGGTACGGAAGTCGAGTTCTGGCTGGCGACTGACAGCGGTCCCCGGCGAATCCGCTTGCCTTTCCAGCCCTCGGTGGCGTTCATCCCTGCTGCGCAGCGTCAGGCGGCCGAAAGCGTTTTGCATGACGAGAAGAACGTCGAGCTCAGGCCCTTGGCCCTGCAGGATTTCGAGCATCGCCCGGTCCTCGGTCTTTACTGCCGGCAACATGGCCAGTTGATGCGCCTGGAAACCGCACTGCGCCGGGCCGGTGTCGAGGTGTTCGAAGCCGACGTGCGTCCGCCGGAACGCTACATGATGGAACGCTTCATCACCGCGCCGGTGCGCTTCGGTGGCACGCCGAATGCCGAGGGGCTGCTGCTCGATGCGCAGATGAAACCCGATCCCGACTATCGGCCGAGCTTGAAACTGGTGTCTCTGGACATCGAGACCACGGCCCAGGGCGAGTTGTATTCGATTGCCCTGGAAGGTTGCGGCGAGCGTCAGGTGTATATGCTCGGTCCACCCAATGGCAACGCTAGCCAGGTGGATTTCCAGCTCGAATACTGTGATTCGCGGACCCTGTTGCTGAAGAAACTCAACGACTGGTTTGCCCGGTTCGACCCCGACGCGATCATCGGCTGGAACGTCGTGCAGTTCGATTTGCGGGTGCTTCACGAGCACGCCCGGCGCCTGGCGGTGCCGTTGAAACTGGGGCGTGGCGGCGAGGAAATGCAGTGGCGCGAACACGGCAGCGGCAACCACTACTTCGCCTCGGCGGCTGGCCGCTTGATCATCGACGGTATCGAGTCCCTGCGTTCGGCGACCTGGAGTTTCCCTTCGTTCAGCCTGGAAAACGTCGCGCAAACCTTGCTCGGCGAAGGCAAATCCATCGACAACCCGTACCAGCGCATGGACGAAATCAATCGCATGTTCGCCGAGGACAAACCGGCGCTGGCCAAATACAACCTCAAGGACTGCGAACTGGTCACGCGGATTTTCGCCAGGACCGAGTTGCTCACCTTCCTGCTGGAGCGGGCCAGCGTCACGGGACTTCCGGCCGATCGCATGGGCGGTTCGGTGGCGGCATTCACCCACCTGTACATGCCGCTGATGCACCGTCAGGGTTTCGTTGCGCCGAACCTCGGTGGCAAGCCGCCGCAAGCCAGCCCGGGCGGTTTCGTCATGGATTCGCAACCGGGACTGTACGAATCGGTGCTGGTGCTGGACTACAAAAGCCTCTATCCGTCGATCATCCGCACCTTCCTGATCGACCCCGTGGGGCTGATAGAAGGGCTCAAGCACCCGGACGACAGCGAGTCGGTGCCGGGCTTTCGTGGCGCGCGCTTTTCTCGCACCCGGCATTGCCTGCCATCCATCGTCGCCCGGGTCGCCGAAGGCCGGGAAACCGCCAAGCGCGAACACAACGCACCGCTGTCCCAGGCGCTGAAAATCATCATGAACGCCTTCTACGGCGTACTCGGCTCCAGCGGTTGTCGCTTCTTCGACACACGTCTGGCCTCGTCGATCACCTTGCGCGGGCACGAGATCATGCTGCGTACCCGCCAGTTGATCGAAGCGCAGGGGCATGCGGTGATTTACGGCGACACCGACTCGACGTTCGTCTGGCTGCGTCGCGCCCATGGCCAGCAGGAGGCGGCGCAGATCGGCCATGCACTGGTCGCTTACGTCAATCAGTGGTGGCGCGAGCACGTGCAGCAGGAATACGGCTTGCAAAGCGTTCTCGAGTTGCAGTTCGAAACCCACTACAAGCGCTTTTTGATGCCGACCATTCGCGGTGCCGAAGAAGGCAGTAAAAAGCGCTACGCCGGACTGGTGACCCGGGCCGATGGCAGCGACGAAATGGTCTACAAAGGCCTGGAAACCGTACGCACCGATTGGTCGCTGCTGGCCCGTCAATTCCAGCAGGAGCTGTATTCACGGATTTTCCTGCGCAAGCCCTATCAGGATTATGTGCGCGACTATGTCCGCAAGACCCTGGCCGGTGAATTCGATGACCGGCTGATCTACCGCAAACGCCTGCGCCGCACCCTCGATGACTACCAGCGTAATGTCCCGCCCCACGTACGCGCGGCGCGCCTGGCCGACGAGTACAACGACCGGCAGGGTCGCCCGCGGCAATACCAGAGCGGCGGCTGGATCAGCTATGTGATCACCGTCGCCGGCCCTGAACCGCTGGAAGTGCGCAGCGCCCCCATCGATTACGACCACTACATCACCCGGCAACTGCAACCGGTGGCGGACGCGATACTGCCGTTTGTCGACGACGACTTCTCAACTCTGATTGGGGGGCAGCTGGGCCTGTTTTGAGTCCATCAGCGATAAGGTCCAGTCATCCAGGATGCCGTGGAAGTATTGGTTCAAGGCTTGCTGGAACAGACTGTCGGCAGCGGCGACCTGGGCAAACAGGGTCATCGATGAATGAAACTTCAGGTCGTCGGGATGACCGAAAATCCCGGCCACCGAGCGCTCCCGGATATTCAGCACTTCCTGGGTGCAGCTGCGTAACCGGGCGCCCAGCAACGGGTGCTCAAGGTAGGCCTGGGCTTCCTCCCGCGAGTGGATGGCAAAGCGGCGCGACATCTCGCTGTCGCCGAGCCCGGCAAACTGCGGAAAAACGAACCACATCCAGTGACTGCGCTTGTGTCCGTTGCTCAACTCGTCTTGAACCCGGTCGAATACCGGGTCCTGAGCCTGGAGAAAGCGTTGCAGATTGAACGGGTCCAGGTGGTCGGTGCTTCTCATGGCGAAGCTCTCTGACAGACTGCGGTGGTTCAGACCATGGCCAGCCGCTGTTTGCGTTGTGGCGCGTGAAACGCTTGGTCCAGCGCCTCCAGATCCTCTGCTTCAAGCTGCAACCTGGCGGCCTGGGCGTTGAGGCGTACATGTTCGGGATGAACCGCTTTGGGGATGGCAATCACTGCGTCCTGACGCAGAATCCATGCCAGCGCTACCTGTGCCGGTGTCACGCCGTGACGGCTGGCTACTAGTTTGAGCGTAGCATTGGCGAGCATTTTGCCGCCTTGGCCAATCGGGCAGTAAGCCATGACCGGCAACCGCCGTTGTTGGCTCCAGGGCAGCAAATCAAATTCTATGCCGCGTTGTTCCAGGTTGTAGAGCACCTGATTGGTGGCGCAGGCCGGGGCATCCAGTTCCAGCAAGTCATCGAGATCGAAATTGGACACGCCCCAACGGCCAATCTTGCCGGCTTCGCGCAGGCGCTCGAAGGCGTCGACGGTTTCTTCCAGGGGATACTGGCCGCGCCAATGCAGTAGATACAGATCGATGTAATCGGTGCCAAGCCTGCGCAGGCTTCGCTCGCAAGCCTGGGGAATGCCCTGGCGGCTGGCATTGTGCGGGTACACCTTGCTGACCAGGAAGACGCTGTCGCGCTGGCCGGCGATGGCATCGCGGACAACTTCCTCGGCGCCGCCTTCAGCGTACATTTCAGCGGTGTCGATCAGGGTCATGCCCAGTTCGATGCCCAGGCGCAGTGCCGCGACTTCTTGCGTGTGTCGCGAGCGGTCTTCGCCCATCTGCCAGGTGCCTTGGCCAATGACCGGCACCTGAGCGCCTGCCAGTTCTAATGCGCGCATGCAAATCTCCTGTGTGTATTCGGTGAACACTTTAGGTACCGTCTTGCACCTCACTGGGCAAGCGCAAATTTCGGGTCAAAGGGTTGGCTTGAGGTTCACCCAGCATCGTCACATCGGCCTGAACAATGTCCAGAGCCTTTTGTTCCTGAATTTCCTGCCGGTGCAGTGAATCCAATTGAGAACCCTGTGGGAGCGAGCTTGCTCGCGATAGCGGTGTATCAGATGACATGGATGTCGACTGACATGCAGTCATCGCGAGCAAGCTCGCTCCTACAGGCATAAAGATAGATCGCATCGATATAACTGGTTATAAGAAATATCGCTATGCTGCGGGCCAGATTTCCCCTGCGATCTTTGTGGAAGTATTCATGGATTTAGTGAACATCGGGTTGGTGGTTGCCGGGCTGGTCGTCGGCTTCATCGTCGGCATGACTGGCGTAGGTGGCGGGTCGCTGATGACCCCGATCCTGCTTGGGTTCGGCATCAACCCGGCGACGGCGGTCGGTACCGATCTGCTGTACGCCGCCATCACCAAATCCAGCGGTGTACTGGTTCACCGCAAGAACAACAACATCGACTGGGCGATTACCGGCTGGCTGACCTTGGGCAGCGTGCCCGCGGTGGCGTTGACGCTATGGTTCCTCAGCACCCTGAACAGCGCCCCCGAGGCGATGAACGCGATCATCAAGCAGGCCCTCGGTTTTGTATTGTTTGCCACGGCACTGGCGATCCTGTTCAAGAAGCGCCTGCTCGACTTCGCCCACAAACGTGCGGGCGGCAACTACAACCCCAGCGGATTGCGCTTGAATGTGATGACAGTCATCACCGGGCTGGTCCTTGGCACCATGGTCGCGCTGACGTCCATCGGCGCTGGTGCACTGGGCACCGTGGCACTGTTCATTCTCTATCCGATGCTACCGACCCGCCGCCTGGTGGGGACTGAAATTGCCCACGCCGTGCCGTTGACCCTGGTCGCGGGCCTTGGCCATGCCAGCATGGGCAACATGGACTGGCACGTCCTGGGTTACCTGCTGGTGGGTTCGTTGCCGGGGATTTACCTGGGCAGCCACCTGACCGGGCGCATCTCCGACGAACTGCTGCGTCCTTGCCTGGCGACCATGCTGTTGTTGATCGGTTATAAACTGGCGTTCTGATTCAATCCGGTACGCCAGCTTCATTCGCGGGTGAATATTTCCAGCAGATGCCCGTCCGGGTCATCGAAATACACCCGCCGTCCTCCCGCGTAATCATTGATTTCCCTTGGCCGCTGCTTGCCCGGATCCGCCCACCACGGCTGACCGTTGGCTTGCAGGCGTGCGAAGGCTGCATCGAAATCCTCATCGCCAATCAAAAACGCATAGTGCTGGGACGCTATCGGCGGATCGTTGTCGTAGAAATCCAGTGACACGCCGTTATCGAACCTGACGACCAGCATCGGCCCGAAGGGCTCGGGGGTGGGCAGGCCGAGCAGTCCGGCCAGGAAGTTCGCCGAAACCTGCTTGTCCCGGCACCAGACGATGGTGTGGTTCAACTGAGCGCTCATGGGCAAGTCCTCACGACGGATCAAGCGGGTTGTCTTGAGTCTTCAGATTAGCCCAGCCTGTTGC
This sequence comes from Pseudomonas sp. Pseusp10, assembly GCF_059492225.1. Lineage (NCBI taxonomy): Bacteria > Pseudomonadati > Pseudomonadota > Gammaproteobacteria > Pseudomonadales > Pseudomonadaceae > Pseudomonas > Pseudomonas sp. Pseusp10. Next base: position 2,609,692 of record NZ_CP168528.1, read on the forward strand.
GCAATGACCGCCCTGACCTAAGCTTGGGGCAAGGCGAAACACAATTGCGGTACGTCACCCGGAACGATCGCCGCGATGCGCAATCATTAGAGCGTGGATATCAAAAGGAGATGCGCATGCTGATCAGGTCACTGACCCTGGCAACCTTGCTGGCTATCGCCGGCCCCTTGTTCGCCGCCGATGACGGCTCACCGCTGGACATAGACAAGGGCAGAGTCCGGCCACTGATTGTCATCGCTCCAAGCACCGTTGATCCAATCTGGGTCAGCCTGAAAAAGTCGCTGGATGAGCCGGCCAATCGCAAGGGGTTCACCGACCGCAACATGGTGCTCTACACCGTGCTCAATCTGATGGGCCAGCGCGACGGCAAAGACCTCGGGCCACAAGACACGGCGGCGCTGATCCGTTCGCTCAAGCTGGGCGCCGGCGCCAGGACCAAGGTGATACTGGTCGGCAAGGACGGCGAAAAGAAACTTGAACAATCGGACGCCATCAAGCTGGAAGAGATTTTCAGCGCTGTCGATCAATTGCCGGCAGCCGAGAAAGAATTTACGGCGACGGTGACCGCTCCCGTTGCTGAAGCCGAGCCGGCGGCCAAAGGTGCCAAAGGTGCCAAGGCTGGAAAAAGCGGCAAACCGGCGAAGCCCGCCAAACCGCCCGAAATGCCGGATGATTGAGCCGGAATTTCAGGTGGGGAGCAGAGGACCTGTGGGAGCGAGCTTGCTCGCGATGGCGTCTTAACAGTTGATATCAATGTTGAATGTCACACCGCTATCGCGAGCAAGCTCGCTCCCACAGACGGATCAGGAACTATTGGGGAAGGGCACTCAATATTTGATGGGCGATCCTGACCCGCTCTGCATTGGGATAATTCTTGTTGGCCAGCATCACAATGCCGATGCCCTTCGATGGCACGTACGCCACGTAAGCGCCAAAGCCGCCGGTTGAACCTGTCTTGTTGACCAGTACGTTCTGCGGCTGCGCTTGCGGCGGATTCAGCCACTGGACCTTGTGCGCCTCCATGGCCATCGGCGTGGAGTTGCCGTCCAGCAAGCGATCCAGTGTGATCGGGTAGCGATACATTTCCCAACCGAGGCCTTGGGTCATGTCGCCAACGGTGTAGTAGGCGCTATGAGTCAAGGCGATGGCTTGCTGCAACGGCTTTTCCAGAGACGCCGGCTTCATGTTTGCGCCGACGTAGGCCAGCAAGTCAGCGGCGCTGGTTTTCACCCCGTACGCCTCGGAGTCCAGCGCCCCTGGAGTGACCCGTATCGGCTTGCCGTCCTTGTTGTAGCCCTGGGCGTACAGCGCCATCTGGTCCTGCGGCACATGCACGTAGGTGTGCTTGAGGCCCAGTTTCGGCAGCAGGGTTTTCTCCATCAGGTCATCAAACGGCTGGCCCATGCTGTGGGCGGCGAGGTAGCCGAACAGGCCAAGGCTGGGGTTCGAATACAGTCGGTGGCTGCCGGGGGCGTAGAGCGGTTTCCATTGTTTGTAGTAGCCGAGCATTTTGTCGGTCGAATCAGATTCAGCAGGGAATTGCAGGGGCAGGCCGCCAGCGCTGTAGGTACCCAGTTGCAGCACGCTGATGTGATCGAATGCACTGCCGCGCAAGGCTGGCAGGACATGACTGGCCTTGTCCGATAGTGACAGCTTGCCCGTGGCCTGGGCGTAAGCGGCGAGGGTGGCGGTGAAAGTTTTGCTGACGGAGCCGATCTCGAACAGGGTGTCTTGCGTGACAGGGTTGCCGGTTTCTGTCGAGGCGACGCCATAGTTGAAGTAGTGCGCCTGGCCGTTGACGGTGACTGCCACGGCCATGCCGTGGATACCCTCGGCCTGCATCACCGGTTGTACAGCGGCGTTCACCACTGTCTCGATTTGATCCTGTGCCACGCACTGGCCTGCGGCAAATATCGCCATGCCGGTGGCGATGGTTTTCAGCCTGTCCATGTTGGTTTCATCCGTCGTTGATTCAGTTGCGCGTCATTTTAGGGGCTGGAGCGTCATGCTCCGAGCGCTTTTTAAAATCGGTCGCCATCAGGCGGCCACGCGCAACCATTGATTCAACGCACTTGGCGATTCAACGCACCAGGCAAGGCCGCTTGTTGTCGAACTTCCAGCCGGGAATCAGGAACTGCATCGCCACGCTGTCATCCCGCGCCCCCAGGCCCATGCCTTTGTACAGCTCGTGGGCCTTTGCCAGTTGATCCATGTCCAGCTCCACCCCCAACCCCGGCTTCTGCGGCACCTGCACGCAGCCGTCGACGATTTGCAGCGGGGCCTTGGTCAGGCGCTGGCCGTCCTGCCAGATCCAGTGGGTGTCGATCGCCGTGATCTCGCCCGGCGCGGCCGCCGCGACATGGGTGAACATCGCCAAGGAGATGTCGAAGTGGTTGTTGGAGTGCGAACCCCAGGTCAGGCCCCATTCGTGGCACATCTGCGCCACGCGCACCGAACCCTGCATGGTCCAGAAGTGCGGATCGGCCAGAGGAATGTCGACCGACTGTAACTGGATCGCGTGGCCCATTTCCCGCCAGTCGGTGGCGATCATGTTGGTTGCGGTTTTGAGGCCCGTGGCCCGGCGGAATTCAGCCATGACTTCACGTCCCGAGTAACCGTTTTCTGCCCCGCACGGGTCTTCGGCATAGGCCAACACGCGGTGCTGATCGCGGCACAGGCGGATGGCTTCTTTCAGTGACCATGCACCATTCGGGTCCAGGGTAATGCGTGCGTCGGGGAAGCGTTCGGCCAGCGCGGTCACCGCTTCGATTTCGGCGTCGCCACTGAGCACGCCGCCCTTGAGTTTGAAATCCTTGAAACCGTAACGGGCATGGGCCGCGACCGCCAGACGGACCACCGCGTCGGCGGTCATGGCTTTCTCGTGCCGTACGCGGAACCAGTCGTTGTCGGCGTCCGGTTCGCTGCGGTAGGCGAGGTCGGTTTGCTGGCGATCACCCACGTAAAACAGGTAACCGAGCATCTTCACTTCGTCGCGCTGCTGGCCTTCACCGAGCAAGGCGGCCACCGGCACGTCCAGATGCTGACCAAGCAAATCGAGCAGCGCGGCTTCCAGGCCGGTGACCGCGTGGATGGTGATGCGCAGGTCGAAGGTCTGCAAACCGCGGCCACCGGCATCGCGGTCGGCGAAGGTCTGGCGTACTTGATTGAGGATCTTCTGCCAGGTGCCAATCGGGCTGCCAACCACCAGGCTGCGTGCGTCTTCGAGGGTCTGGCGAATGCGCTCGCCACCCGGCACTTCGCCGACGCCGGTGTGGCCGGCGTTGTCCTTGAGAATCACGATGTTGCGGGTGAAGAACGGGCCGTGGGCACCGCTCAGGTTGAGCAACATGCCATCGTGGCCGGCGACCGGAACCACTTGCATGCTGGTGATGACCGGGGCTTTTGCGGTGTCTTGTGCGTTCATTTTCCAATCCTTAAAAAGCAGAATTCAGGCGTGGTTGGGTGCAGGTTTGCCCTGCGCCACGGCAGGTGCGGATTTCGGTGTGTTGCGCGCGGCAAACACGATGATGGCGGCGATGATCGAGGTCGCGGCCAGGCCGTACAGGCCGCCCTGAATGGAACCGGTGCGTTCTTCCAGCAGGCCGAAGGTGGTCGGCGCGACGAAGCCGCCGAGGTTGCCCACCGAGTTGATCAGTGCGATGACACCAGCAGCAATGCGCGCATCCAGATAGGCCTGGGGTATCGGCCAGAACAGTGACGAGGCTGATTTGAAGCCCAGTGCTGCAAAGCAGATGGCGACGAAGGCGAAGACCGGCCCGCCGGTGGTGGACATGAACATCCCGGCGGCCGCAATCAGCAGGGCGGCGGCAACCCAGGCTTGCTGGTGTTTCCATTTGGCCGACAGCGAAGCGAAGGCGTACATGCCGACAATCGACAGCAACCACGGAATCGAGTTGAACAATCCGACCTGGACATCGCTCAGCTCGCCCATTTTCTTGATGATGCTGGGCAGCCAGAAGGTCGCGGCATAAATGGTCAGCTGGATAAAGAAGTAGATCAGGCAGAACAGGATGATCTGGCGATCCTTGAGCAGTTTGCCCAGCGACGGCTTGATGGGGGTCGCCGCTTCCCGGGCCAGTTGTTCGTCGTCGATGGCCTTGACCAGCGCGTCCTGCTCTTCGCGGCTCAGCCATTTGGCATCGTGGGGTCTGGAGTCCAGCCAGAACCAGACGAACACGCACAACCCCACCGAAAACATGCCCTCGATGAAGTACATCCACTGCCAACCGTGCAGGCCCAGCCCTTCGATTTGCAGGAGCAAACCGGACAGGGGGCCTGAGATCAGCGACGCGAACGCCGAGCCACTGAGGAAAATGGCAATCGCCTTGCCGCGCTCCACGCCGGGCAACCAGCGCGTGAAGTAGTAGATCACCCCGGGAAAGAAACCGGCTTCGGCCACGCCCAGCAGAAATCGAAGGATGTAGAAGTGGGTTTCGTTCTGGATGAATGCCATGCCTGCGGCGACCAGGCCCCAGGTCAGCATGATCCGTGTCAGCCAGATCCGCGCGCCGACTTTTTGCAGGAGGATGTTGGAGGGTACTTCGAACAGCGCATAACCGATGAAGAACAGCCCGGCACCGAGGCCATAGGCGGCAGCGCCAATGCCCAGGTCATGTTCCATGTGGGCGCGGACGAAGCCGATGTTCACGCGATCTATGTAATTGACGATGAACATGATGACGAACAGCGGCAAGACGTGACGTTTGACTTTGGCGATGGCGGACTTCAGCGCTGAATTGGCGTCGTCGTGCATCCCGGAGATGGATGTATTCACTGCGTTTTCTCCCACTCGTTATTTTTATGCGGGGTAAGGCTGGGTGCTGCGTTGTTGATAGACATCATACAACTACATTTTTTCATCGTGCAACTGTGTTTTCCAACAAAATGGCGCCGTGTCTGGGGGTTTTTATTCTTTATACGGTGATCTCTGGCCTTTGAAATGGCTCTACAGGGGCGTGATGATGAGTGTTGTCATACAAGTTGCGTGAGGTTTTTCAAGATTCCCGGCAGGCGCGGTGCTACGATTCGATAGCCCTGATTTCCGGACACCCTCATGCACGAAGACCTCGAAGTTCCCGCCCGCAAGCGCAGCCACAACCTGGCCCATGACCTGGTCGAAAAACTGACCCAGCGCATCCTGCTCGGCCAGATGTTGCCCGGTGACAAGTTGCCGTCGGAAAACACCATCGTTCAGGAACACGGGGTCAGTCGCACGGTGGTACGTGAGGCAATCTCGAAGTTGCAGGCCTCGGGGCTGGTGGAAACCCGGCATGGCATCGGCACGTTCGTGATCGAGCGCGCACCGGAGCAGGGGTTACGGCTCAATGTCGATACCGCGCTGGGGGTCCGCAGCATTCTGGAGTTGCGCATGGGCCTGGAAACCCAGGCGGCCGCATTGGCGGCAATGCGCCGCAGCGATCAGCAACTGGCGCAGATGCGTGAAGCGCTGGATGACTATCAACGCCTGCTGGCCAACAACGACAGCTGTGTCGAAGCCGACCGGCGTTTTCATCTGCTGATCGCCGAAGCCACCGGCAACCTGTGCTTCACCGAGATCATGCAGCACCTGGGCAGTGCCATGATCCCGCGCACCCGGGTCAATGCGGCCGAGCGTGGCGCAGTGGACTTGAGCAAACTCGGCGAGCTGGCCAACCTCGAGCATGAGGCGATTCTCAATGCCATCAGGCGCCAGGACCCGGACGCGGCGCGGGCGGCGATGTGGCTGCACCTGAGTAACAGCCGTGACCGGTTTTCGCCCAGTTGATGCTGATCAGGGGGCGTTTTTTCAGTTATACCGAGTTGTCGTTCTTCGCGAGCAAGCCCGCTCCCACAGGGTTTTATGTTTGCCGCGGTTCTTGAGCAGACCCTGAACCTGTGGGAGCGGGCTTGCTCGCGAAGGCGTCAGTTCAGGTAGCAAAAAACATGGATCAGGCCCGGGCAACCTGAACAACGACAGCCCGCCGCTCCAGATTCAACGCCAGCACACTCGCCAACACCACCAGCCCGCCCACCACGATCATCAACGTCGGCCGTTCGCCGAGCGCATAAGACGCAATGACCATCGCCGTCGGCGGCGTCAAATACAGCGTCATCGTCGCCCGGCTCAAATCGACATGCGCCAGCACATAGGCCCAGGCCAGATAGGCCAGGGCACTGGGGAATATCCCCAAGGCGATCACCGCAAACTGCACGTGCGGCGGCGCAAGGGCGACTTGATCCACCAGGCCGGGCAAGTAAACCAGCAACAGCACCGTCCCGGACCACACCGTGTAACACACCAGCGTCAGCCCGTCATAACGCCCGGTGTGATGCTTTTGCAGGGCAAAGTAGAGACTCCAGGACACCGCCGCCAGCAGGATCAGCAAGCCGTGGGCGTCAATGCTGCCCAGGCCATGGTCGCCCGCCACCACAATCACCACGCCAAGTAGCCCGAGCAGCACACAACCCCAGCGCCACAGGCTCACCCGATCCTTGAACACGAAGCGCGCAATCAATGTGCTGAACAACGGCGTGGTCTGGGCCAGGACGCTCGAAGCGCCAGCGCTGACGCCTTGCTGTCCGAAGTTGATCGCCACGTGGTGCAGGCTCACGGCAAAGAAACCCAGGCCGAACATCAGCGGTAAGTCTCGCAGGCTTGGCAGGCGAATGCCTTTGAATATCGCGACCACGGCCATGAACACGGAAGCCAGCAAGAAGCGCAGGAGCGCCAGATGCACGGGGTCGTAGGCCTGCAGGCCGATATGAATGCCGGTCGGGGAATAGCCCCAGCACGCCACGACAAACGCCATGGCCGGGATGATTTTCAATGGGGAGGGCGTGAGTGGATTCATGGTTGGGCACCGATAGGAGGTGCACTGAGTATCAGAACCATGATCGTTCGCCACAACTGACTTATACTGCGCTAACCGTTCACTGTGGGTGATGTATGGAGCTGGCACAGATTCGCATGTTCAAGACCGTGGCCGACGTCGGCAGCATTGCCCGGGCCGCCGAGTTGCTGCATTGCGTGCCGTCGAATATCACGGCACGGATCAAGTCGCTGGAAGCAGAGTTGGGAGTGGCGCTGTTTCTGCGTGAGGGTCGCGGTCTGCGCATCAGCCCGTCGGGGCAGACCTTCCTGGCCTACGCCTCGAAAATTCTCGCCCTCACCGCCGAGGCCAAGCGCGCGGTCGACCCTTCGGCCGAGCCCTCCGGTCCCTTGCGCATCGGGGCCATCGAGTCGTCGGCCACCGGGCGTTTGCCGCGTCTGCTGGCGAAATTCCACAAGCGTTTCCCGCAGGTGGCGCTGGAACTGACCACCGGCTCCTGGGGCCAGTTGCTCGATGACACGCTCAATCACAAGCTCGACGGCGCCATCGTGGCGGTGGATGTCGAGCGTTCGCACCTCAAGCGCACGCCGATGTACCGCGAAGATCTGCTGCTGATCGCCTCGACCTCCCTGGGGCCGCTGCGGGACATCAGCGATTTGCAGGACCAGACCGTATTCATGTGGCCCCAGGGCTGTCCGTACCGGGCGGCGCTGGAGCATTGGCTGTTGCGACAAGGGCAGGCACTGCCGATTGTCAGCCTGGCCAGTTATGGTGCGATTGTCGGTTGCGTCAGCGCCGGGGCTGGCGTGGCGCTGGTGCCCAAAGGCATCTTCGATCAATACGCCAAAGGTGCCGGGTGCGCGGGGTTTGAGTTCCCCGAACTGACCGCCGTCGACAACCTGTTTTACTGGCACGAAAACGCCGGAGTGCACCCTGCGCGTGAGGCGTTTGTGGCGATGCTGCGCGAGGAATTTGCCTGACGCGGTACCTGTGGGAGCGAGCTTGCTCGCGATAGCGTTGTATCAGTCTACGTTGCTGGCGACTGACACTCCGTCATCGCGAGCAAGCTCGCTCCCACAGGTGTTTTGTGTGTATTTGAAGATCAAGACACACCCATATCCCGCATCAACAATCCAAAATCCAGATCCACCGCATCCGGTATCGGCAAATACACCGTATGCCCGTCGCCCGGCGCTACGTCGATCGCTTCACCTTTAGCGTTTTGCAACTGATGCAGGTCGAAGTGGAAGTTGCCCTTGGGCGTCATCAGTTCCATGTGGTCGCCCAGGCCGAAGCGATTCTTCACCTTGACCTCGGCCAGGCGATCCCGGCGCTGGCCGGTCAGTTCTCCGACAAACTGCTGGCGTTCCGACACCGAACTGCCGTTCTGGTAGTTCTGGTATTCGTCATGCACATGCCGGCGCAGAAAACCTTCGGTGTAGCCACGCTGGGCGAGGGACTCCAGGTCGGTCATCAGGTTGCGGTCGAAGGGCCGGCCCGCCACTGCGTCGTCGATTGCCCGGCGATAAACCTGGGTGGTGCGCGCGCAGTAAAAGTGGGATTTGGTCCGGCCTTCGATTTTCAACGAGTGCACGCCCATGTGTGTCAGGCGTTCGACGTGCTGCACGGCGCGCAGGTCCTTGGCGTTCATGATGTAAGTGCCGTGTTCGTCTTCGAAGGCCGGCATCTGTTCGCCGGGACGATTGGCTTCCTGCAACAGAAACACCTGCCCGGTGGGCGCGCCGATGCCCAGGGTCGGTTCGGGATCGAATGTCTGGACGATCTCGCCGAGCTGGTTTTCCGTGGCCGGTTGCGCCGAATATTTCCAGCGACAGGCGTTGGTGCAACTGCCCTGATTGGCATCGCGCCTGTTCATGTAGCCCGACAGCAGGCAACGCCCGGAATAGGCCATGCACAACGCGCCGTGCACGAATACTTCCAGTTCCATGGCGGGCACTTGCTCGCGGATCTCGGCGATTTCTTCCAGCGAAAGCTCCCGCGACAGGATGATCCGGCTCAAACCTTGCTGCTGCCAGAATTCGACGCTCGCCCAGTTCACCGTATTGGCCTGCACCGAAAGGTGGATTGGCATCTGCGGGTAGTGGCGACGCACCAGCATAATCAGGCCGGGGTCGGACATGATCAGGGCATCAGGCGCCATGGCGATGATCGGCGCCAGGTCCTTGAGGAAGGTCTTGAGCTTGGCGTTGTGCGGCGCGATGTTCACCACCACGTAAAAGCGCTTGCCCTGAGCCTGGGCCTCGCGAATGCCGAGGGCCAGGTTGGCGTGGTCGAATTCGTTGTTGCGCACCCGCAGGCTGTAGCGCGGCTGGCCGGCGTACACGGCATCGGCACCGTAGGCGAAGGCGTAACGCATGTTTTTCAGGGTGCCGGCGGGGGCAAGCAGTTGCGGAGCAATCAGGTTCATGGCGGGTCGATCGCAAAAGCCGCGCAGGGTAAACGACTTGGCCCGAGGGTTTATTGATCTGGATCTATGCTTTGTTCACGAACGGAGGGCACTCGTGCTGGCCGTGGTGACCGAAGCATCAGGATGCACCTTTGCGTCCGGGCAGACTGGCATGGATCCTACATGAACGACGAAACCCTGAAAGACAAATCGCTGACCGTCCTGCTGGCCCTGGTGAGCATCGCTTTCGTCTGGATTCTGTTGCCGCTGTACGGCGCCGTGTTCTGGGCGGTGATCCTCGGGATCCTCTTCGCTCCCCTGCAACGGCGGCTGCAACTGAAGTTCGGTTGGGGGCGCAACCTCACTTCACTGCTCACACTGAGCATCTGCCTGTTTATCGCGATCCTGCCTGTGATAGTCCTCGGTTTCTTCCTGGTCCAGGATGGAACAACGCTCTACAAGAACATCGAAAGCGGGGAGCTGGACATCGCCGGGTATGTGGCGCAGTTCAAGCACAGCCTGCCGTCATATTTCCAGCATTTGCTCGACCGCTTCGGCATCGGGGAGCTCAATGGGCTGAGGGAGAAAATCATCAAGAGCGCGATGACCGGCAACGAGTTCTTCGCCACTCAGGTCTTCAGTTTTGGCCAGGGCACGTTCGAGTTCATCGTCAGCTTTTTCATCATGCTGTACCTGCTGTTTTTCTTCCTGCGCGACGGTGCGGAACTGGCGCGCAAGGTGCGCCTGGCGGTGCCGTTGCAGGAACAGCAGAAACGCCGTTTGCAGCTCAAGTTCAATCGTGTGGTGCGGGCCACGGTGAAGGGCAACCTGCTGGTGGCGATTACGCAAGGCGCGCTGGGCGGTCTGATTTTCTGGTTTCTGGACATTCCCAGCGTATTGCTCTGGGCGGTGTTGATGGCGTTTCTGTCGCTGTTGCCGGCGGTCGGGGCGGGGATTGTCTGGGCGCCGGTGGCCGTGTTTTTCCTGCTGACCGGGGCGATCTGGCAAGGCGTGGTGCTGGGCCTGTTCGGGATCTTCGTGATCGGACTGGTGGACAACCTGCTCAGGCCGTTGCTGGTGGGCAAGGACACCAAGATGCCGGACTACATGATCCTGATCTCGACCCTCGGCGGCCTGGCGATATTCGGGTTGAACGGCTTTGTCATCGGCCCGCTGATCGCAGCCCTGTTCATGTCGAGCTGGGACATTTTCATTGAAACCAAACCGCGGGTGCAGCTGCCTTAGGCGCTGAGCCTGCCGGACTGGCCGGTGCCGATGCGTTGCGACAGCTCTCGGGCGGCGGGCAGCGAAGTGAGCGGGCCGCTGATCTGCACGCCATCCTGCACCAGATACCAACAGGCGAGCATGCCCAGCTCTCTGAGCTGTGCAGGGACGGCGCTGCCGATAACGGACATGATCTGAACCTTGGACATGACAAGTACCTCCATCAATCTGTGGAGTTACTTTAAGGTCAGGGTGCCTTGAGGGGTAATCAACGCTTTCGATAGTGGTCATTGATGCCAGCGGGGGCAAACGACCGTTGGTCGGTCAGCTGACCACCTGATCGAGCATATGAACCACTTCCTGCTCGTTGAGCAGGCCCTTGCGCACCAGGTTTTGCGTCAGCAGCGAGAGAAACTTGGCGCTGCGATGACCTTCCAAGTGCTTGAGTTCGGTCAGTGCGTTGTAGACCTTGCTGGAGGTGCACAGACCGACGATGCGGTGCGGGTTTTGTGTTGGCATGTGGTCGTCCTTGTTGTTATCAACCTGTTATTGACGGACAGACCCGAGCTTGCGGACCTGACATGACGTAAATATGACAGTTTGCTGCCGCACGGCAGAAACAATACCAGGTCAATCTTGCCAACTTGAGTCGCCAACGCTGTTCCGATAACGACCTTGGCGAGATTTATCCAGACCTGCACCGACAAAAGGGCATAAAAAAGGATCTTCACGCAATCCCGGGAAACACCGATAACGCAATACCTGTAGGAGCCAGCTTGCTGGCGATGGACTCAAGTGCGCCGCGTTTATCCAGTTCACACGGGTTATCGTTAACGACCATCGCTGGCAAGCCAGCTCCTACAAAAGGCCACGTCCGAATCCAAACCAATAAACGCCCCAAAAAAAGCCCCGCTATATCAGCGGGGCTTGATGAGTCCGTTACCAGCGACCGTAGTGATGGCCGTAGTAACCACGGGGTGGTCCGTAGTAGTAGACCGGGGCCGGACGGTAGTACATCGGTTGTTGCACGTAGACCGGCGCCGGCTGGTAGTAAACCGGAGGCGGTGGTGCGTAATAAACCGGCGCTGGCTGGTAGTAGACCGGTTGCGGTGCGACATAAACCGGGCGGTTGGCGTTGATCAGGGCCGAGCCGACGATGGCAGTACCGACTATTGCGCCAAATACCGCCGGGCCTTGCCAGTAATTACCACCACCACCACCATGGGCTTGCGCCTGTCCTGCGATAGCGAGGGCGCCGATCAGTAAGGCAACTGTGGGGACTTTACGGATCATGATAGTTCCTCGGTTCTTCAGCCCGGCGCCTGTGTCTGCAATAGACCCAGGGATTGTCGCGGGGATACTTCTAAGACAGCGTTTTTTCGAAAATCAGCACAGCCGCTTGGTAAATTTTGTGTAAGGTCTGTACCGACTTTCTTACCGACCTGTGTAAGTCCGTGTAATCAGGCTTATATGATCGATCAGAACCCGATGGGGGGCTAAACCCGTCCATCCGAAAAGTGCATTTGAAGGAGCTTCCCCATGCAGATGAACCCCAACAAAGACACCCAGCTGTGCATGTCCCTTTCAGGGCGCCCCGGGAACTTTGGTCTGCGTTTTCATAATCATCTGTATGAACAGCTGGGCCTGAATTTTTACTACAAGGCCTTTGCCAGCCAGGACCTGCCGGGCGCCGTTGCCGGTATTCGCGCCCTGCGGATTCGTGGCTGTGGCGTGTCGATGCCGTTCAAGGAAGCCTGCATCGCCCTGGTTGATGAACTCGACGCGTCTGCCGCCGCGATTCAATCGATCAACACCATCGTTAATACCGACGGTCATCTCAAGGCTTACAACACCGATTACATTGCCGTTGCCCAGCTGCTGGAAAAACACCAGGTGCCCAGGGACTCGACCTTTGCCCTGCGCGGCAGCGGCGGCATGGCCAAGGCCGTGGCGAGCGCCCTGCGCGACGGCGGGTATGAAAACGGCCTGATCGTGGCCCGCAACGAGCGCGCCGGGCAGGCACTGGCGCAGTCGTTGGGGTATGAGTGGCAGGCAGAGCTGGGGAGTCGTCGCCCGCAGATGCTGGTCAACGTCACCCCGATCGGCATGACGGGAGGACCGGAGGCCGATCAACTGGCCTTCGAGCCTGACGTGATCGAAAAAGCGGAAACTGTCTTTGATGTGGTGGCGATTCCCTCGGAAACACCGCTGATCGTGCATGCTCGTGCCGAAGGCAAGCGGGTCATTACCGGGCTGGAAGTCATCGCGATCCAGGCACTGGAGCAATTTGTGCTGTATACCGGCGTGCGTCCGACGGACGAGCAATTCCACAAGGCAGTAGCCTTTGCCCGCAGCTAGTGTCCTGTGTGGGAAATAAGCTGTTCCATTTTGACGGCACCTGTGGCCGCCCGCCTGCGTTGCCACTCCTCGCCATAGCCCTGCTATGACTCGTCGCGGCGCCTTGCCGGACAGCCACAGGCACTCGTCAAAAGGAAACGTATTTCCCACACAGGACACCAGGAGGTGTCGATGCATCCCCCCATTCTCAATCTGAATTCGGTCGAACTTGAACCGCTACCCGAAGCGATTGCGCCGACCGGTGAGACCGCCGGTCGCTATCAACAGCGTCTGGCCCGTGTCGGTCAGCTGCTGGGGGCGCAAAAGCTTGGTTATCGCCTGTATGTGCTGGAGCCAGGCATGCGTGGCAGCCCGTTTCACAGTCATCGGGTCAATGAGGAAATGTTCTACGTCGTGGCCGGGGAAGGGGAAGTCCGCCTGGGATCCGAACGTTTTCCAATTCGCGCCGGTGATGTGATTGCCTGCCCGCCGGGCGGGCCTGAAAGGGCGCATCAGATCATCAATACCAGCAATGGCGAGTTGCGTTACCTGGCCGTCAGCACCCAGCAATCGCCGGAGATCTGTGAGTACCCGGATTCCGGAAAATACGCCGTGATGGATGACTTCAAGGTCGATGCCGAGGGTAATGCATCAGGTTTTGTGGCGGTGGCCCGGCAGGCGGATGGGGTGGATTACTGGGACGGCGAGTAAGCGCAGACACCCTCAAACTACTGTGGGAGCGAGCTTGCTCGCGATAGCGTTGGCCTGTCCGGCATTGATGTGACTGAAAGTCCGCCATCGCGAGCAAGCTCGCTCCCACAGGTTCTGTGTCAGGCAAAAATCCAGGCTATTCGAGCCGATCGAGTCTTTCTTCCAACGCTGCAATCCGCGCTTCCAGCTCTTCTATCCGTTCAACCGAAACCCCGCTGCTGCCACGCTCGGACGGGTTGTTCCTTGCCGCCATGATCGCTTCGATATCTTCCGGATCGCCCAGGGCGTGTGTGTAACGGTCTTCGCGCTGGCCCGCCTGACGCGCAATCAGCACGGCCAGACCCCGGGCAATCAGGCGTTCGAGCTGATGCACCACCTGTTCGGCGTCTTCGAATTCATGCATGCGGCCGCTTCGGGTCAGCAGTTCATTGACGGTCTGCGGGCCGCGCAGAAACATCAGCCCGGTCAGGATGACTTGCGCCGGCACCAGTTCCAGGGCCTTGTCGACCTTGTGCTCCCAGCGGTCGGCGCGGCTGCCCATCACCAGTCTGGCGAAGCCGCGTCCTTCGAGGACGCGCAGGCTATGGCCGACCTGACCTGGTGTGAGGTTCATCACCGGCTCGCGGCTGGTTTTCTGGTTGCAGGCAATCACCAGGGCATTGAGGGTCAGGGGATAGGTTTCCGGGCTGGTGGCCTGCTTCTCGATCAACGAGCCCAGAATGCGGATTTCCGTACTGTTGAGCCGCGGCTCGTCTAAAGTCGTCTCTTGGTCAGTGCTCATGGTTGTGCATCCTTACCCGGTTCATGTTTTTCACGTGCGTGGGTGCACTTTAGATGGGCGGGCGCCAATCGCAACCGAATTCGCTGGGGCATCCGGGGAATGATGACAAAAAGTGTATGAAATATTAACGCCATTTTTACAAATGGCCGGGCACCGTATGCGGGGTCGCGCGCGAGCGCGTCCATGGGGCAGAGGACTGTTGTCGTCATCGCCCTGAATAGCTGAGCCCTGCATCGAGTCGGCCGGTGTACGACACCTTGATTCGCCTCTGATAAAAGAAATCCAATAAGGCGAGAGAGACTCCATGAGCCAAGACATTTTTGTATCCGTACTGATTCCCGCCAAGAACGAAGCGAACAACCTCAAGCCGCTACTTGAGGAAATCCGCATCGCATTGGCCGATGAGTCGTACGAAATCATCGTCGTCGACGATGGCAGCACCGACGCGACCCTGCATGAACTGCGGCAGATCCGCCACGACGGCTTGAACACTTTGCGCATCCTCCATCACGAGCGTTCGCTGGGGCAGAGCACCTCGCTCTACCATGCGGCCCGTGAGGCACGGGGCACGTGGCTGGCGACCCTCGATGGCGACGGCCAGAACGACCCGGCGGACATCCCCGGCATGCTCGCGCTGGTGCGCGGCGAGCCGGACAAGGTCGATGTGCAGCTGGTCGCCGGGCACCGGGTCAACCGTCGCGACACCGCGAGCAAACGCTACGCCTCGCGTTTCGCCAACAACCTGCGCCGCCGCCTGCTCAAGGACGCCACCCCGGACACCGGTTGCGGCCTGAAGCTGATCGAGCGCGCGGCGTTTTTGCGCCTGCCGTACTTCGACCACATGCATCGCTATATTCCAGCGCTGATCCAGCGCCATAACGGCCGCATGATCGTGCACCCGGTCAATCACCGGCCGCGCACGGCCGGGGTGTCGAAATACGGCAACCTGGACCGTGCATTGGTCGGCATTCTCGATTTGTTCGGTGTCTGGTGGCTGATCAAGCGTACGCGGTTGAACACCATTGCCCAGGAGATCGAAGGATGAACATCTCCCGTGAAGCCTTGTGGCTGATCGTCGGCTTTGCCGGCCAGATCGCCTTTACCGGGCGGTTTGTCCTGCAGTGGTTGTACAGCGAATACAAAAAACGCAGCATCATTCCGGTGAGCTTCTGGTACCTGAGCATCGTCGGCAGCACCCTGTTGCTCGCCTATGCCATTTACCGCGAAGACCCGGTGTTCATCGCCGGTCAGGCGTTTGGCTCCATCGTCTATTTTCGCAACCTGCAATTGATCAAAAAAAGCAAACACCTGAAGGAGTAGGTCATGCGCGGATCGTTATCGACCCGGAATATTACGTTGCTTGTGGCCATCGCGATTGCGTTGCTGTTTTTCTGGGGGCTGGGCAGCGTGCCGTTCCTCAGTGTCAACGAGGCCCGCCGCGCCGTTACCGTGCGTGAAATGCGCGAGGCAGGCAGCTGGCTGCTGCCTTACATGAACGGCGACTTGTACTTGTCCAAGCCGCCGTTTTTCTATTGGGCCGGCCTGGTTTCGACGGCGGTGCTGGGCAGCTTGTCCGAGTGGAGCGTGCGCCTGCCTTCGGCGCTGGCCGCCGCCTTGTGCTGTTTTGGCACCTACCTGTACGGCGTTCGGCAGGCGGGGCGGCAGGTCGGTCTGTTCGCCGTGGTGTTCCTGGCCGCGAACGGTGCCTTCAGCCTGTTCGCACGGCGCTCGGAAATCGAGATGGTGTTGACCCTGCTGTGCTTCGGCGCGCTGCTGGCGGCCTGGCAATTCATCTTCCAGCAAGGCCGGGTCTTGTGGAGTCGGCTCAGCTACGTGCTGCTGGGTTGTGCACTGCTGACCAAAGGACCGGTTTGCCTGTTGTGGGTGACGGCGCCGATCCTGGCCTATGCCTTGATCTATCGCGATGCGCGGGCCAAGGCGTATCTGTGTGACGGTTGGGGCTGGCTGATTGCCGTGGTGCTGGGCAGTTCCTGGTACCTGGCGGTGTCGGTGAGTCAGGGCTGGGGCATCTGGGCCTCGATCATCAGCGAAGACATCGTGAAGAAGATCGACGGGCAGGGCGCCGAGGCCTGGTACGCTTATCTGCTGTACCTGGCCGGTGATTTCTTCCCGTTCTGGCTGATCGTGTTTGTGCAGCCGCGCAAGTTCTGGGCAATGATCCGCTCGCACCGCGAGGCCGGCATGCTGCTGTGCTGCAGCCTGTTGCCGCTGCTGGTGTTTTCCCTGTTCACCGAAAAGCATGGCAAGTACCTGTTGCCGGTTTACCCGTCCATGGCGTTGCTGCTGGCGATGCACTGGTCGGCGCTGCTCGATGAGCTGAAGGGACGCTGGCGCACGGTCCTGGCCGTTGTGCCCTACGTGATGCTGGCCGGGTTCGTGGTGTTCTACATGTTCGTCGAAGCACGGGTGCTGTCGCACCGGGTTGACGGTCTTGAGCAGATTGCCACGCTGGCCGACGGGCAGCCGGGGCAGAAGGCTTATACCCTCGGTGAGCCGGATATCCGTCTGGTCTATTACATGGGCCGGCCGGTGGCGCCGCTGACGGTGGCGCAGTTGCAAGCCGAGTCCCGTCCGGCGGGGCTGCTGTTTGTGCAAGAACCCCTCGCACCGGAACTGCAGAACCTGGCGTCATGCCAGGTCGGTGAAATCAACCCGTACCTCAATCCGCACCGTTCAGCGCTGCTGGTGCGCATGGGTGGAGACTGCCGCTGATCGGCTTCGCAGCCGAACACTTGCGCCACCACATCACCCGTTCGGACTAGGCAGGGCTAACGATTCTGCCGCGTCCGGCCGGCGCCAAACTTCATGCTCAAAGGGGTGTTGCGCCACGCGCGCCCCGCCAAACGAGCAGAAGGCGCCGCGATGGAGTTTGCATTCAGCGACGAACAGGAAATGATCCGCGCATCGGCCGAGGGCTTCCTCGCCGATGTCTCGGATTCTGCCGCCGTGCGCGCGGCAATGGTCAGCGAACGGGGTTTTGACGAAGCCCTCTGGCAGCGTCTGTGCCAGGAAATGTACTGGCCGGCGATTCATATCCCCGAAATTTATGGTGGCCTTGGGCTGGGCTTTGTCGAGCTGGCGATCCTGCTGGAACAGATGGGCCGGCGATTGCTGTGCTCGCCGTTTTTCGCCACCGCCTGCATGGCCACCCCCGCGCTGTTGCTGGCCGCCAATGACGAACAGAAGCAGCGCTGGTTGCCGTCGATTGCCGACGGCAGCGTGACCGCGACCCTGGCGTTCAGCAGTGCCAACGGCTGGTCGGCCGACGACGTCCAGGCAACGGTGGTGGCCGAGGGTGACGGGTTTGTCCTCGACGGTACCCTCAAGCATGTGCTCGACGGGCATGGTGCCGACCTTCTGGTCATTGCCGCACGGCAACCCGGTTCGAACGGCGAGGCGGGCATCAGCCTGTTTGTTGTGAACGCCGCGCGGGCCGGCATCGAGCGGCAAATGCTACCGACCATGGACCAGACCCGGCACCAGGCGCGGATCCAGCTCAAGGGCCTGTACCTTGAAGCTGACGCGCTGCTGGGTGAATTCGGTAACGGATGGCCGCATCTTGAGCGGGTCCTGCAACTGGCCTGCATCGGCCTGGCCGCCGAGCAGACCGGTGGCGCGCAGCAGGTGCTCGACCTGAGCGTGGCCTACATGCAGGAACGCCAGCAGTTCGGTCGCCCGATTGCCAGTTTCCAGGCCCTCAAACACCGCGCCGCCGACATGATGCTGCAAGTCGAATGCGCGCGTTCGGCCAGTTATTACGCCGCGTGCGTGGCCCAGGAAGTCCTCGATCCGCAGGGTGATCCGCAGGTGGCGGCCGAACTGCCGCTGGCGGCGGCGCTGGCCAAGGCGCAGTGCTCTGAAACCTACTTCCACTGCGCGTCCGAGTCGATCCAGTTGCATGGCGGCGTCGGTTTCACCTGGGAATACGACCCGCACCTCTACTTCAAGCGCGCCCGCGCCAGCGAGAGCTTCCTCGGGCTACCGGCCTGGCATCGCGAGCGGATTGCCGCGGTGATTCTTGGAGAGCAGCCATGAAAATCAGTTTCAGCGAGCAGGACGAACGCTTCCGCCGGGAAGTCGCCGACTGGATGAGTGCCAACCTTTGCGGTGAGTTCGAGGCCCTGCGTTTTCGCGGCGGCCCGGGCGATGAACACATGTTTCCCGAGGAGCGCAAAACCTGGGAACGCAAACTCGCCGAGGGCGGCTGGACCTGCGTCGGCTGGGCGCCGGAGCATGGCGGGCGCGGACTGTCGATCACCCGGCAGGTGATTTTCCACGAAGAATACGCCCGCGCCGGTGGCCCCGGCCGCATGGGGCATATTGGTGAAGGGCTGGCCGGGCCGACCATCGCCGCATTCGGCACGGTTGAGCAGCAACAGCGGTTTTTGCCGGGAATCGTCAGCGGCACGTCTTTCTGGTGCCAGGGCTATTCAGAGCCGGGCGCCGGTTCCGACCTGGCCAACGTCAAGACCCGTGCCGTGCTGGATGAAGCGACGGGCAGTTGGGTGATCAACGGACAAAAAGTCTGGACGTCCCTGGCCCATGAGTCGGACTGGTGTTTCGTGATTGCCCGCACCGAGCCGGGCAGTGTCGGCCATCGCGGTCTGTCGTTTCTGCTGGTGCCGATGGCCCAGGCGCAAATCACCGTGCGGCCCATCGAGCAACTGACCGGCACTTCGGAATTCAACGAAGTGTTCTTCGACGATGCCCGCACCGACGCCGCCAATATCATCGGCGCGCCGGGCGAAGGCTGGAAGATCGCCATGGCGTTGCTGGGTTTCGAGCGCGGTGTGTCGACCCTCGGCCAGCAGATGCAGTTTCAGAACGAACTCAACGAAATCATCGCCATCGCTAAAGCCAACGGTGCCGACCGCGATCCGATCCTGCGCCAGCGCCTGGCCGAAGCCTGGAGCGGGTTGCGGATCATGCGCTACAACTCGCTGCGCATGCTCTCGGGTAGCCAGGACGGTTCGCTGCGCAAGGAGGCGACCATCTACAAGCTGTTCTGGTCGACCTGGCACGCCAGCCTCGGCAAGTTGGCGATGGACGTGCTCGGCGCCGAAGCGGAATTGCTCGAAGCGGCGCCCTACCAACTGACCCGGTTGCAGTCGCTGTACCTGTTCAGCCGCGCCGACACCCTGTACGGCGGCAGCAATGAAATCCAGCGCAACATCATCGCCGAGCGTGCCTTGGGCATGCCCAAAGAGCCGCGTCCGCGCGCCTGAAAGGAGAGAGTTCATGTCTGTACCTCAATATGTTGAAGGTCGCGGCCTGCTGCGCGGCAAGTCGGTGCTGATCACCGCCGCCGCAGGCGCCGGGATCGGTTTTTCCGCTGCCGTGCGCGCCGCCGAGGAAGGTTGCCGCGCGCTGATGATCAGCGATATCCACGAAGGCCGCCTGGCCGAGGCGGTGGTGAAAATCCGCGAAACCACCGGGCTGCAACAGGTCTTCGGCCAGGTCTGCAACGTCGCCGATGAAGCCCAGGTGCAGCAACTGATTGCCTGCGCCGAGCGGGACCTGCAAGGCGTCGATGTGCTGATCAACAACGCCGGTCTTGGCGGCTCGCGCTTGCTGGTGGAGATGGGCGACGAAGAGTGGAACCGGGTGCTGGATGTGACGCTCACCGGCACCATGCGCATGACCCGCGCCATGCTGCCGAAAATGATGGAGCGGCGTGCCGGAGTCATCGTCAATAACGCCTCGGTGCTGGGTTGGCGGGCGCAGAAAGAACAGTCGCACTACGCCGCCGCCAAGGCCGGCGTGATGGCGCTGACCCGCTGCGCAGCAGTCGAGGCGGCTGACTACGGCATCCGCATCAACGCGGTCAGCCCGAGCATCGCCCTGCACGATTTCCTGCGCAAATCCGCGCCCCAGGCGGTGCTCGAGCAACTCGCCGCCAACGAAGCCTTCGGCCGTGCCGCTGAAGTCTGGGAAGTGGCCAACGTGATGATGTTCCTGGCCAGCGACTACAGCTCCTACATGACCGGCGAAGTGTTGTCGGTGTCCAGCCAGAGGGCGTGACCATGCCACGTATTTTCGACACGCCGATGGCCTTGTTCGACGCCGTGGGCGAATCACTCGGCGTCAGCGACTGGCTGTTGCTGGAGCAGGACCGCATCGACCGGTTTGCCGACGCCACCGGCGATCACCAGTGGATTCACGTCGATCCGCTCAAGGCCGCCAGCGGCCCGTTTGGCGCATGCATTGCCCATGGCTACCTGAGCCTGTCGCTGGTCAATCTGTTCCTGCCGCAGATCGTTGAAGTCCGTGGCCTGGCCATGGGCGTCAATTACGGCTGCGAGCGGGTGCGCTTCCCTTCGGTGGTGCGCGTCGGTTCGCGGGTTCGCGGCAGCGCGCAATTGATCGCTGTCGAGGAAGTGAAGGGCGGCGTGCAGGCGACCATCCGCGTCAGCGTTGAAATCGACGGTGAAGAACGCCCCGGCTGCGTGGTCGACACCATCAGTCGCTATTACCCGGCCTGACCTTCAACAGAATTTTCGAGGAATCCAGCATGAAAGAAGCCGTCATCGTTTCGACCGCCCGTACTCCGATCGGCAAAGCCTTTCGTGGTGCGTTCAATGACACCGAAGCGCCGCAACTGGGCGGTCATGTGGTGCGCGAAGCCGTGCGCCGTGCCGGCATCGAGCCGGGCGAAGTGGACGACGTGATCATCGGCGCCGCCGCGCAGCAGGGCACCCAGTCCTATAACCTGGGGCGCCTGTGCGCGATTGCCGGCGGCCTGCCGGTTTCCGTCGCCGGGATGGCCGTCGAGCGCCAGTGCTCGTCGGGCCTGATGAGTATTGCCATGGCCGCCAAAGGCATCATGTGCGACGAAATCGACATCGCCGTGGCCGGTGGCCTGGAGTCGATTTCCCTGGTGCAGAACAAGCACAAGAACCTCTATCGCAACCAGTCGGCTTCGGTGATCGAGCTGGATCCGCATGCCTACATCCCGATGATCGAAACCGCCGAGATCGTCTCCGCGCGCTACGGCATCTCCCGTGACGAACAGGACGAGTACAGCTACCAGAGCCAGCTGCGTACCGCACAGGCCCAGAGTGCCGGGCGCTTCGATCGCGAGCTCGCGCCGCTGACCAGCCGCCAGATGATCGTCGACAAGGCCACCGGCGAAACCCGCCATGAGTCTGTCACCCTGCTGCGCGACGAGTGCAACCGCATCGACACCAGCCTCCAGAGCCTGAAGGCGCTGGAGCCGGTGTGGCCGGGCGGTCAGTGGAGCGAAAAAGGTCGTTTCATCACCGCCGGTAACGCCTCACAGCTGTCCGACGGCGCATCGGCTTCGGTACTGATGAGCGCCAAAATGGCCGAGAAGCGCGGCCTGGAACCGCTGGGGATCTATCGCGGCATGGCGGTCGCCGGCTGCAATTCCGACGAGATGGGCATCGGTCCGGTCTACGCCATTCCCAAGCTGCTCAAGCGCCACGGCCTGACCATGGACCACATCGGCCTGTGGGAGCTGAACGAGGCGTTTGCCTGCCAGGTGCTGTACTGCCGTGACACGTTGGGCATTCCGGCCGAGCGCCTGAACGTCAACGGCGGGGCGATCTCCATCGGTCATCCGTTCGGCATGTCCGGGGCGCGGATGGTCGGTCATGCGTTGGTCGAAGGCCAGCGTCGCGGTTTGCGTTATGTGGTGGTGAGCATGTGCATCGGTGGCGGCATGGGCGCCGCCGCCCTGTTCGAGGTGGTCTGAATGATCAGCGCACAGCATGTGCAAGAGAGCATGGCGCGTTATGTGGAGCTGGTGGATGCCGGCGACATCGACGGCATCCTCGCGCTCTACGCCAAAAACGCCACGGTTGAAGACCCGGTCGGCCACGCGCCGTTACAGGGCATCGACGCCATTGCGCGCTTTTACCGTGAAGGACTGGGGTCGATAAAAGTCTCGGCGACCCGGACCGGCCCGGTGCGCGCGACGCTCAACGGTTGCGGCGCGATGCCGTTCCGGGTCGACATGGAGTGGGGCGGGCAACCGTGCTCGCTGCATGTGATCGACGTGATGGAATTCGATGTCGACGGCAAGATCCGTTCGATGAAAGCCTTCTGGAGTGAGGTCAATGTGACAACGCGAGGTGCAGCATGAATCTGGAACAGCGGATCGCCCGCCTGGAAGCGCTGGAGGACATCCGCCAGCTCAAGCATCGCTACCTCAATGCCTGCGACCTCAAGCAGGTCGAGGTGATTGGCGACTGCTTTGCCGAAGGTGAAGTGCTGATCGATTACGGTCCGTTGGGGATCTTTCGTGAGCGCGACAGTTTTGTCGCGCTGTACCGCGAACTGGCTTGCCATGAGCGGGTGATCGACCTGCATCATGGTGCCAACCCGGAAATCGAGGTGCTGAACGAAGATCAAGCCCAGGGCCGTTGGGCCCTGTGGTATTTCAACGTGGATGGCGAGAGCGGGGCGACGCGGCAGTTGGGTGGGTTCTATCAGGACCGTTACCAGCGCGTCACCGGGCAGTGGAAGATTGTCGCCACCCGTTTTACCGCTCACTCGGAAGTGGCGCGTTCCTGAAGACCGCTCGCCCCAGAGGTGGCCCCTGTGGGAGCGAGCTTGCTCGCGATGGCGGCGTGTCAGGCGGCATTAATGTTGGATGTGCTGGCCTCTTCGCAGGCAAGCCAGCTCCCACAGTTTTTGTGGTGATCCTGGCATTTGCAAACACCCCAGTCCCCTGTGGGAGCGGGCTTGCTCGCGAAGGCGGCATGTCAGGCGGCATTAATGTTGGATGTGCCGACCTCATCGTCGGATCGCCGCCCGGAGCGAGCTCGCTCCCACAGTTTTTGTGGTGAACCTGGCATTAGCGTACAACCCGATCCCCCTGTGGGAGCGAGCCTGCTCGCGATGGCGGCATGTCAGGCAACATCAATGTTGAATGTGCCGGCCCCTTCGCGAGCAAGCTCGCTCCCACAGTTTTTGTGGTGAACCTGGCATTAGCGTTCAACCCGATCCCCCTGTGGGAGCGGGCTTGCTCGCGAAGGCGGCGTGTCAGGCGACATCAATGTTGGATGTGCCGACCTCATCGTCGGATCGCCGCCCGGAGCAAGCTCGCTCCCACAGTTTTTGTGGTGAACCTGGCATTTGCAAACACCCCAATCCCCTGTGGGAGCGGGCTTGCTCGCGAAGGCGGCGTGTCAGGCGACATCAATGTTGGATGTGCTCAAAGCCATATCGGAATTCTGCGTGCGGCCGGTTTCGTAGAAGGCCTTGAGGTTCTCGGCAATCTGCTGCACGACCTTGTTGAAGGCCTTGGCCAGCAACCACTCCATCAGCCTGCCACCGCGCAGGCTGTAACTCATTTGCAGGGTGATGCGCGTCGCGTTGCCTTCGGCTTGCAAGGCATAGCTGAAGCTGGCCTGGCGAAACGGGAAGGGCGAGTCATTGCTGCCCTTGTGCAACCGCAGCACGATCCCTGTGCCTTCCTGCCACTGCACCACGCTTTCATCCAGATACTGACCACCCTTGCGCAACACCCGGCGACTGGCGCCGAGGCCTTCTTGCGCACCGGGATGAAACCGGCAACCGGTCAACCCCGGCACATAGTGCGGGGCGAGGCTCAGGTCGCGCAGTTTGGCCCAGGCCGCTTGGGGTGAAAGGTCTAGCCGTACGCTGTGGCGGGCAATCGCGGACATGTCGGAGCACCTCTTGTGAATGGGGCTTATGAATGAGATTGGGCCGCGTCGAGAAACGCCGGGCGTTCACCCGCGCCATGCACTGCGACATTCGCGCCGCTGACATAACGGGCTAAAGACGACGCCAGGTACAGGCAGGTATCGCCAATGTCTTGCGGGGTCGCCAGACGTTGCAACGGAATGGTCGCCGCCACCCGGGCAATGCCTGCATCGTCACCATAATGCATGGCCGCCTGCTCGGTGAGAATCAGCCCGGCGGTGACGGCGTTGACCCGCACCTTCGGCGCCCACTCCACCGCAAGCGAAGTGGTCAGGTTCAGCAGACCGGCCTTGGCCGCGCCATAAGCGGCGGTGCCAGGAGAAGGGCGGGTGGCGCTGACGCTGCAGATGTTGATGATCGCACCGCCGTCGGCCTGGGCCTGCATCACCTGGTTGGCCTGCTGGCACAGGTTCAGCGGCGCGATCAGATTCAGGCGGATGATCGCTTCGCTGAAACGCGGCGAAGCCGTGGCAGCGTCGGCATTCGGTGAGCCACCGGCGTTGTTGACCAGCACATCGAGGCGGCCGAAACGCTCGACGATGTGTGCGATCAAGTGCCCGGATTGCTCGACATCCCGCAGGTCGCAGGGCACGAACAGCGCCTCGCGCCCGGCGCTGGCGGGCAAGGATTGCGGGGCTTCGCGACCGCAAATCACCACCTCGGCGCCGCAGTCGAGAAAGCGCTGGCTGATGCCGCGCCCGACGCCTTTGCCACCGCCGGTGACCAGTACCACTTTGCCGCGAAAGTCCATTGGATCAAGCATGGGAATTCTCTTTTTGTCGCTCGGGAATGCCATCGATGCTAGGTCTGCGGCTCCCGTCAGCCAACGTCCAATGGGACTAGAGACTTCTGTAGGAGCGAGCTTGCTCGCGAAAAACGTCTGGACAACGCGTTCAGTCAGGCTGGGCACGTTTTCGTTGACGTCCATCGCGAGCAGGCTCGCTCCTACAGGTACATGGGCGTAGTCCTGTCGGACGATGTTGCGCAGCCGGCCCGTCGGAATAATCCGGCTACAACAACAGGCCGGGAGGACACCTTATGGGCGCTTCAGCGCAAGGGCACTTCGTTACGCTGCCGGATGGTTTGCAGCTGCGCTATGTGGATATAAGCGGGAAGGATGGCGGCAGCGGCGAGCCGGTGATTTTCATCCATGGCAGCGGGCCGGGCGCCAGCGGTCACAGCAACTTCAAGCAGAACTACCCGGTGTTTGCCGAAGCCGGTTACCGGGTCATTGTCCCCGACCTGCCGGGCTACGGCGCCTCGGACAAACCCGACACCCTCTACACCCTGGACTTCTTTGTTACCGCCCTGAGCGGTCTGCTCGACGCCCTGGATATCCAGCGTTGCGTGCTGGTCGGCAACTCCCTGGGCGGCGCGATCGCCATCAAACTGGCCCTCGACCAACCACAGCGGGTCAGCCGTCTGGTGTTGATGGCCCCCGGCGGCCTGATGGAAAAGGAACAGTATTACCTGCAGATGGAAGGCATCCAGAAAATGGGTGCGGCTTTCGCCAAGGGTGAACTGAACGACGCGGCGGGCATGCGTCGCCTGCTGGCCCTGCAACTGTTCGACGAAACCCTGATCAGCGACGAAACGGTCAACGAACGGGTGGCCGTGGTGCAGCAACAGCCGGTGTGTGTGTTGTCAACCATGCAAGTGCCGAACATGTCCGCACGCCTGGGCGAGCTGCAATGCCCGATCCTCGGTTTCTGGGGCATGAACGACAAGTTCTGCCCGTCCTCCGGTGCCCGGACCATGCTTGAAAACTGCACCAAAATCCGTTTCGTGATGCTCAGCGAGTGCGGGCATTGGGTCCAGGTCGAGCACCGTGAACTGTTCAACCGCCAGTGCCTGGCATTTTTTCAGGAGGCCCGCGGATGAGCGTGCAATTGCGCCGTGAGTTCGGCGAAGAGCTTTATCAGGCGCTGCTCAGCGGCTCGACCCTGGCGCCGCTGACCGAGCGTTGGCCGTCGATCAGCATTGAAGACGCCTATCACATTTCCCTGTACGCCATTGAGCGTCGGGTGGCGGCCGGTGACCAGATCGTCGGCAAGAAGATCGGTGTGACCTCGGCGGCAGTGCAGCAAATGCTTAACGTGCATCAGCCGGATTTCGGTTTCATCACCCGGCAGATGTCGTTCGATGACGATGCCCGGATTTCCCTGTCCGCCAACAAACTGATCCAGCCCCGCGCCGAAGGCGAGATCGCCTTCAAGCTCAAGCATGATCTGGTCGGCCCCGGCATCACCGAGGCCGATGTACTGGCCGCGACCGAATACGTGATGCCGTGTTTCGAGATCGTCGA
This sequence comes from Pseudomonas sp. Pseusp10, assembly GCF_059492225.1. Lineage (NCBI taxonomy): Bacteria > Pseudomonadati > Pseudomonadota > Gammaproteobacteria > Pseudomonadales > Pseudomonadaceae > Pseudomonas > Pseudomonas sp. Pseusp10. The sequence goes on from NZ_CP168528.1 coordinate 2,635,998, forward strand.
CTCGCGGATTCACGACTGGCGCATCCGCATCCAGGACACCGTGGCCGACAACGCCTCCTGCGGTGTGTTCGTGTTGGGCGACAGCCAGGTCGATCCCCGTGAGCTTGATCTGCCGAACTTGCGCATGCGTGTGTTCAAGAACGGTGAACCCCTGAGCGAAGGCCTGGGTTCGGCGGTTCAGGGCAATCCATTGACTGCGGTGGCCTGGCTGGCCAACACCCTGGGCGCCTTCGGCATTCCGTTCAAGGCAGGGGAAATCATCTTGTCCGGCTCTCTGGTACCACTGGAACCGGCCCGTGCCGGCGACCGTTTTTCTCTGACCATTGATGGCCTGGGCAGTGCCCGGGTGTCTTTCTGCGCCTGACTTTTGGAGTTTGACCCCATGAGCAAAAAACTCAGAGCGGCCATTATCGGCCCGGGCAATATCGGCACCGATCTGCTGATGAAAATGTGCCGATCGGAATGGATCGAGCCGGTATGGATGGTTGGCGTCGACCCTGAATCCGAAGGCCTGAAACGTGCCCGGGAAATGGGCATTAAAACCACCGCTGGCGGTGTCGATGGCTTGCTGCCGCACGTGCTCGACGATGATATTCGCATCGCTTTCGACGCCACCTCGGCCTACGTGCACGCGCAAAACAGCCGCAAGCTCAACGAACTCGGGGTGATCATGATCGACCTCACGCCAGCGGCCATCGGCCCGTTCTGCGTGCCGCCGGTCAACCTCAAGGAGCACGCGTCGAGCCTGGCGATGAACGTCAACATGGTCACCTGCGGTGGCCAGGCGACCATCCCGATGGTGGCGGCGGTGTCGCGGGTGCAACCAGTGAGCTACGGCGAAATCGTTGCCACGGTGTCTTCCGGCTCGGTCGGCCCGGGCACGCGACAGAACATCGACGAATTCACCCGCACTACAGCCGGTGCAGTGGAGAAGATCGGCGGCGCCCGACGCGGTAAAGCCATCATCGTGATCAACCCGGCCGAGCCGCCGCTGATGATGCGCGACACCATCCACTGCCTGACCGATGACGAGCCGAACCAGGATGCGATCCGCACCTCGGTGCTGGAGATGGTCCGCGAAGTTCAGCGCTATGTGCCCGGCTATAAGCTGATCAACGGGCCGGTGTTCGACGGGCGCAAGGTGTCGATTTTCATCGAGGTCGAAGGCCTCGGCGATTTCCTGCCAAAGTCCGCCGGCAATCTCGACATCATGACCGCCGCCGGTTTGCGCACGGCCGAGATGTTCGCCGAAGAAGCCCACAAGGGCACCCTGCAACTGCCTGCCCGTTGAGTGGAGAATCGCTATGAATTTGCAAGGTAAGAGCGTCCGTCTGCATGACATGAGCCTGCGCGACGGCATGCACGCCAAACAGCATCAAATCAGTATCGAACAAATGGTCTCGGTGGCCACCGGCCTCGATGCGGCTGGTGTGCCGCTGATCGAAATCACCCACGGCGATGGCCTGGGCGGTGCGTCGCTGAACTACGGTTTCCCGGCCCACAGCGACGAGGAATATTTCGCCGCGGTGATCCCGCAGATGAAGCAGGCCAAGGTTTCGGCCCTGTTGCTGCCGGGGATCGGTACCCTCGATCACCTGAAAATGGCCCATGAGCATGGGGTCTCGACCATTCGCGTCGCCACCCATTGCACCGAGGCGGACGTGTCCGGCCAGCACATCGGCATGTCGGCGCAGATGGGTCTGGATACTGTCGGCTTCCTGATGATGGCGCACATGGTCAGCGCGGAAAAACTGCTGGAGCAGGCGCGGTTGATGGAAAGCTACGGCGCCAATTGCATCTATTGCACGGACTCGGCCGGCTACATGCTGCCCGATGAAGTCACGCAAAAGATCGGTGCCTTGCGCGCCGGGCTGAACGCCGGGACCGAAGTCGGTTTCCACGGCCACCACAACATGGGCATGGCCATCGCCAACTCCCTGGCTGCCATTGAGGCCGGTGCTGCGCGGATCGACGGCTCGGTGGCAGGCCTTGGTGCGGGAGCGGGTAACACGCCGCTGGAAGTGTTCGTCGCAGTGCTGGAACGGATGGGCGTCAACAGTGGTGTCGACCTGTACCGGATCATGGACGTGGCCGAAGACCTGGTGGTGCCGATGATGGACCAACCGATCCGCCTCGACCGCGATGCGCTGACTTTGGGTTATGCCGGGGTCTACAGCTCGTTCCTGTTGTTCGCCAAGCGTGCGGAGCAGAAATACGGCATCGCGGCTCGCGAGCTGCTGGTGGAGCTGGGGCGTCGCGGCACGGTGGGGGGGCAGGAGGACATGATTGAAGACCTGGCGCTAACCTTGTCGCGGGCGCGGGGCGTGTTGCCGACCTGATTCTTGGCTCAGCAAAAAAACCACCGATTTGGTGGTTTTTTTATGGCTGTTGCAAACCGCGCTCAGGGCAGCAGATTGCGCACCACTGGCGGGTAACAGTTGGTGGCCGCACTCGAGCAGCTGAAGTACGCGGTGGTCGGTCGGTAGGCTTCATTCTTGAACAATTGACACAGGCTGGTGGAAGTGCCCGCACAGAGGATGATGAACAGGGCGCAGGTGGCTTTTCGCATGGCGAGCCTCGGTACGGATTTTATTGTTGTAGAGGTACGTTATTGCGATGGATCAAATGCTGCTTCGTCCGAATGGACTAGTCGATGACTTGAAAACGCAGCAGCCCCCCTGTGGGAGCGAGCCTGCTCGCGATGGGGGACTGTCAGACGCCATGGATGTCGGCTGTGCCGGCCTCATCGCGAGCAAGCTCGCTCCCACAAGGTTATTGGGCGTTCCCGGGAATTGCGGCTGGCTGTGATCCGCTGTGGGAGCGAGCTTGCTCGCGATGGCGGCGTGTCAGACGACATCGATGTTGGTTGTGCCGGCCTCATCGCGAGCAAGCTCGCTCCCACAAGGTTATTGGGCGTTCCCGGGAATTGCGGCTGGCTGCATTCCTCTGTGGGAGCGAGCTTGCTCGCGATGGCGGCGTGTCAGACGACATGGATGTTGGAGGTACCGGCCTCATCGCGAGCAAGCTCGCTCCCACAAGGTTATTGGGCGTTCCCGGGAATTGCGGCTGGCTGCATTCCTCTGTGGGAGCGAGCTTGCTCGCGATGGCGGCGTGTCAGGCGCCATGGATGTCGGCTGTGCCGGCCTCATCGCGAGCAGGCTCGCTCCCACAGGTTTATTGGGCGTTCCCGGGATTTGCGGCTGGCCGTGATCCGCTGTGGGAGCGAGCTTGCTCGCTCCCACAGGTTTTGTGTGGTGTCAGGTTCGCCGGGCGAGGGCGCCCATGACCATGAACAACGCGGCAATCGCCCGGGCTTCATGCAGTTCGCCGCGGGCCACCAGTTCGGGGATCTGCGCCAGTGGTATGCGCAGGCATTCCAGGGGTTCGGGTTCGTCGCCTTGCAGTTGGCAGGGGGTCAGTTGTTCGGCCAGTACCACCCGGTAGCGATGGCACAAATGCCCTGGTGCCAGTGTCAGCTCGCCCAGTTCGGTGAGGCGGGCGGCGCGCATGCCGACTTCTTCACTCAACTCGCGCTGCGCCGCCTGCAAATAGTCTTCATCGGGCTCCGCGCCGCCCTTGGGCAGGCCGAGAATGGTTTTTTCCACGCCGACCGCGTATTCGCGTACCAGCAGCACATGCTGCGGATCAGGCATTGCCACCAGCATCACCGAGCGATAACCGGTGCCGCGCAGGCGTTCGTAGACCCGCTGCTGGCCGTTGCTGAATTGCAGGTGCAGGGCTTCGATCTGGAAGTGGCCGCTTTCGGCCAACAGTTCGGTCTTGAGGATGGTTGGGCAGTTGCGCATGGGGCAGTCCCCTGTTTGGGATAAAGACACTGTGCGCTGTACAACGGGGGCCGCCATCGTCCGAGCGGACGAGGGCGGCAATGGCATCTAGCCGAGGGTCGCGACGCTGCGCAGGATCAGGCGCACCAGCATGGTCTGGCGGGTCACGCCGGTCTTGGAGAAGGTCGAACGCAGGTGTGCCCGCGAGGTGTTGCGGCTGATGCCCAGCTCTTCCGACGCTTCGTCGAGGGTCAAGCCGTTGGCCAGCAGCATGGCAAGCTGGGTTTCCGCCGGGGTGAAGTCGAACAGGGCGCGGACGATCTCTTGCGGTGCGGTGGACTGTTGTTCCGGGTCGCTGATGAAAATCACCACGGTCGGGCACTGCTTGCCTTCGCTCCAGTCGGTCAATGGCACCGAGCGCACGATGATCCCCAGGTCCGCTTTCCCGGACGGCCGCTGCACGCGCAGGGCTTCGACCACCGACGGGTTGCTGCTCTTCTGCGACAGCAGCGATTGCTTGACCAGGCGCCTGAATTCCTGGGTGTCCCGGGCCGTACCGACCTGCAGGCCATCGTTGACCAGTTTGATGCCGTCCTTTTCCTGGATCAGTCGGTCGGCGACCTGGTTGGTCTGCAACACCTTGCCGGACTCGTCGAGGATGATCGTGCCAACCGCCATCTGGTTCACCGCGCCGGCGTACAGGTTGCGCTCGGCTTCGATGCGGTTGAGCTGCATGTGGATCTTGATCGAGCGTTCCAGGTGCGCAATGAAATGCGTGAGCATGGCCTTTTCTTCGTTGCCGAAGGGCTTGTCGTCGCGTCCGCGGCTGATGCGAATGCGGCACTGGGCGCCATCGACAGTGTTGATGTCGGCACCGAGGATGTGGAACACGTCCACAGGTTCAAGGAAATTCTTGTAGAACTCGGAGTTCTGCCAGTCGTCGTTGGATACGAACTCGGCGAGGGTCACGACCTGGCGATTGGGCAGGTCAACAAACGGGTCGAGGCTGAAAAAGTGTTTGTTGTACGACGCGGTCGCCTCGGTCGAGGTGCCGGTGGTGTTGACCATCAAGCCGTCCACGTTGGCGCTGGGCGGACGCAGGATGAAGGTCACGTACTTGCTGTTCAGATGCACATTGAGCTGATTGAGGAACGTAGCCCAGGGAATGTTTTCCAGCGGACCCTGATAGAGGTTGCCGATCAAATCACTGAACGTATCGAGGCTGAGGCTCTGCTGCATAGGGAAAAACCGTTTTTATTATTAGCGTTGGCGGTGGCCGAGAATAAGCGCCGGTATCGACTCCTTGCAACGCTCGGGCTCAGGGCCTGACCGGCGGCTGCCGCTCAGGCCCGGGGCGGGCGAAAGGCCGTTTGCGATCAGACCCGTTCGCTGGCGCGCACGACAAACTTCTTGTGCTCCGCCACATCCGCCGAGAGCGCCGCGACGTCGGTGTAGAACTGCTCGTACCAGCGGCGTAACTGGTAGACCGGACCGTCGCCGTCACACAGCAGCGGGTTGTCGACGCGGGTCTTGCTGTGCCAGATCGCCACGTCTTCGTAGAAGGCTGCCTGAGCCTGTGCCACGTAGGCCTTGGCCATCGCCTGGTTCTGCTCCTCGCTGAGCCCCGGGATTTTTTTCACCAGCACGCCGTAGCGCAGGGTGAAGCTGTCGAGGTCGATCGGCACGTGGCAGTTGAGCAGGATCGAGTGGATCGGCTGGCCGTTCATGGCGCCGTTCATTTCGGTGATCTGATAGGCCGGGCCGAAGTAGGTGGCTTCGGTGGTCAACAGGCTGTCACCGGACAGACGCTCGCTGCGGGCACGCATGATCTGGGTCGCCAGGTGGCCTTCGAAGACGTTGATGAACTCATCGACCGGTGCACCGTGCACGGTGCCGAAGTGCGCCATGTCGGCGATGTTGTCGATCAGTTCGCGGCAGTTGGTGTCAATCTGCAACTCGGCGACTTCCCAGGAAGCCCACTCGTCGCTGAAGCAGGCGTCGATGCGCGGGATGCGTTGTTCCGGTAGAGGCGGGTTGCCTTCGGGGTCATTCCAGACGAACAGCAGCTGGTTTTCCTCCATGATCGGCCAGCTTTTGATTTTGGCTCGTGGCGGAATGCGTTTGGCGTAAGGGATGTCGTCGCAGACGCCGTCGGCGCCCCAGCGCCAGGCGTGGAACGGGCAGCGGATCGAGTTGCCTTCGACGCAACCGGTGCTGAGGTCGGCGCCCATGTGCGGGCAGTAGCCATCCAGAATATGCAGCTCGCCGTCTTCACCCTGGTACGCCACCAAACGGGTGCCGAACACCTCTAGGCGATGGGCCTTGCCGTCGCGGTATTGCGCGGCCAGGCCCAGGCAATGCCAGCCGCGGGCGTAGCGGTCTTCCAGTAATTTGGCTTCGATGCGGTGCAGGGTACTCATCTTATTATTCTCCCAAGGGATCACGGGTTTGGCGCATTTAAGGGATTCTGCCGGCCCTGTAAAAGCGGGCATCGTCTGAATGGACGATGGCTGCTTTAAGCAGGCCCGCTCTACTGGCGCCATTGGACCCATGGCAGGAGTTGGCGATGAGTAATGAACAAGGGCCGGTAGCGGTGATTACCGGGGCCGCCAGTGGTATTGGCCGTGGCCTGGCCGAACACGCGGCGACGCTGGGCATGCGCCTGGTGCTGGCGGATCGGGATGCAGCGGGCCTGCAAGCCCTGTGCGACGAATTGAAGGCCAGCGGTGTGCAAGCAATTGCCTGCGTCACCGATGTCGGTGATGTGACGCAGGTCGAGCGCTTGCGCGATCAAGCGGTCGCGCACTTTGGCGGGGTCGACCTGCTGTTCAACAACGCCGGGGTGATGCAAACCGGCTTCAGTTGGGAAATCACCGACGCGCAATGGCAGCGTATGCTCGACGTCAACCTGAGCGGCGTGATCAACGGCATTCGCAGTTTCGTGCCGCTGTTGCTCAGCCAGGGCCGGGCGGCCCATGTGATCAATACCGCATCCCTTGCCGGGCTGGTCAGCAGCCCGCTGATGGCACCGTACAACGTGACCAAGCAGGCGGTGGTCGCGCTCTCGGAAACCCTGCATTACGAACTCACCATGCTCGGTGCGCCGGTGTCGGTTTCGGTGCTGTGCCCGGGGCCGGTGGCCAGTGAAATCATGGCGTCCAACCAGGTGGTGGACACTGCCGGATCCGACTTCAGCCAACTGCTCGACAGCACCATTCGCCAGGGCATGACCCCAGCTGAACTGGCCGCGCAAGTGTTCGCCGCCGTCGCGCAAAAACGCTTCTGGATCCTGCCTCACAAGGGTTTCAAACCGGCCCTTGAGCGCCGGGTACAAAGCATCCTGGGTGAGACCAATCCGCAGTTTCAAATGGCCGACGTAGAGGACGATGCCCATGCCGCTCGATAAGCAGATCGCTGGGGTTCTCCAGCAATTTCGCGACCTCCCGGAACCCGATTTCAGCCAGGTCGATGCCGCTCAGTACCGGCAGTTCTCCGATAACCTGCTGCCGGCCATCCCCGGCGATCCGATGAGCGAGGTGCGCGATCTGAAAGTGGCCGGCGCGGACGGTGATCTGGACGCACGGCTGTACCGGCCATCGGAAGCGCCCGACCTGCCGTTGCTGGTGTTTTTCCATGGCGGCGGATTTGTCATGGGCAATCTCGATACCCACGACAATCTCTGCCGCTCGCTGGCCCGCCAGACCGAGGCGGTGGTGGTATCGGTTGCCTACCGATTGGCGCCTGAACACAAGTTTCCGGTCGCACCGCTCGATTGCTATGCGGCGACCTGCTGGCTGGTGGTGCATGCAGCCGAGCTTGGCTTCGATGGCGACCGACTGGCCGTGGCCGGCGACAGTGCGGGTGGCAATCTGGCACTGGCGGTCAGCCAATTGGCGGCGCAACGCAAGGGACCGAAGATCAGCTATCAATGCCTGTTCTACCCGGTCACCGATGCCGGTTGTGACAGTCAGTCCTTTGAGGAATTCGCCGAAAGTTATCTGCTTTCCGCCAAGGCGATGCGCTGGTTCTGGCAGCAATACCTGCAAGAGGATGGACAAGCGGATGATCCGCTGGCCTCGCCGTTGCGAGCCGAAAGCCTGGCAGGCTTGCCGCCGACCACGTTGTTCACCGCCGGGTTCGATCCGCTGCGGGACGAGGGCGAGGCATTGGCCGAGTGCCTGCGCGAAGCCGGTGTGCCGGTGCGCCTGCAACGTTACGAAGGCATGATTCACGGCTTTATCAGCATGGCGCCGTTTGTTGAAGCCGCAGCACAAGCGTTGACAGAAGCTTGCGCCGATCTGCGTGGAGCACTCAAATGAGCGGCCTGGCTTTCAACACAGTGCCGCAACTGATCGAGGCCATTGGCGCAGGTCACATGGTGGTGATCACCGACGACGAAAACAATGGCGAAGGCTCGTTGCTGATGGCCGCCGAACAGGCCGGGGCCGAGGCCGTCACCTTCATGGCGGTGCAGGCGCGCGGGTTGATTTGCCTGGCCCTGACCGAGCAGCGCTGCCGCGCGCTGGGCCTGGACCTGATGGTGCCCAACTCCCGGGCGCAACACGGCGTGGGTTTTACCCGCTCGATCGAGGCGGCCACCGGGGTGTCTACAGGCATTTCGGCGGCGGACCGGGCGCGCTCGATCCAGGTGGCGGTCGACCCGGCCAGCGGCCCGGCGGACCTGGTGCAGCCGGGGCACATTTTTCCGGTGCAGGCCTTGCCCGGTGGCGTGATGCAGCGGGCCGGACATGTCGAGGCCGCTTGCGACCTGACACGACTGGCGGGGCTGCAGCCGGCGGCGGCCCTGGTGGGGATTCTCAACGAAGACGGTGAACTGGCCCGTGGCGCCGAGTTGCATGAGTTTGCCCAACGTCATAGTTTGCGCATCGGCACCATCGCCGACCTGATTCACTACCGCATCCTGCATGAAGGCACAATCGAGCGCGGCGACGAGTACCCGTTGCACACCCGCCACGGCGAGTTCCAGGTGACGACCTATCAGGACACCTACCAGGGCGCGTTGCACCTGGCACTGGTCAAGGGGCGGATCGACAGCAGTCAGCCGGTGCTGGTGCGGGTGCAAAGCATCGAGACGTTGCGCGACGTTCTGGGGTGTGAAAGCGAAGGCGGGTCGCAGCAGTGGACCCTCGAACGCTCGTTGGCGAGCATCGCCGCCGCCGGTAACGGCGTACTGGTGTTGCTGGCGCAAAAGGAAACCGCCGACGGCGTGCTCGAGCAGTTGCGCCAGCGTAGCGGCGGCAAGCTGCGTACACCGCAGTTTCCGCAACGGACCCTGGGCATCGGCGCGCAGATCCTGCGCGACCAGAACGTACGCAAAATGCGCCTGATGAGCTCGCCAGTGCCGTACAAGGCCGTGTCCGGGTTTGATCTGGAGGTGACCGAGTTCATACCTTTTCAACCCGCAAACTGACTTCAGCGAATGAACCTGTGGGAGCGAGCTCGCTCCCACAGGGGTAGTGGGTGTACGCAATATCTGCGAGCAACCAAAATCATTGTGGGAGCGAGCTTGCTCGCGATGGCTATCTATTGGTCACATCCAGTTAACAGTAGATCCCATGCCCAAACACTCACCGGTCTAGCCTTACTCCTGAATTCACCATGGAGAGGGCAAAGGAATGCCTGATTTACCTGCTTCATATCGTCTGCGCATCGGCCGCTATGCCGAGCCCAACAGGGTTTACCTGTTGACGAGCAACACGCTGAATCGAGAACCGGTCTTCAAGGATTTCGGTTTGGGCAGGCTGGTTGTTAAGCAATTTCAATTTGCACAGGAACAATACTGGGCGAACTCTTTGGCTTGGGTTGTCATGCCCGATCATTTTCATTGGTTGATCGAACTGCAGCAGTGCTCTCTTAGCGAACTGATGCAAAAACCAAGTCATTGAGTACGCGGGCTGTGAACATGTCCATCGGACGTAGAGGCAGTCTTTGGCAGCAGGGCTATCACGATCGGGCACTGCGGCGGGATGAGGACTTGGTGAAGCTGGCTCGTTATGTCGTTGCCAATCCATTGCGAGCTGGGTTGGTTGGGAAGCTTGGCGATTATCCGCTGTGGGATGCGATATGGGTTTGATCCAGAACCGGGTTGCCCCAATCGCGAGCAAGCTCGCTCCCACAGTAATTTTGGGTTGTCCGCAGATGTTGCGTGCGCTCGCTTTGGCTTAAGGCTTGATGCTGCTCAACATCTTCTTCGCCTGATCCTGTACCGCTTCCGGTGCCGTCATGTTGCCGTCGATCACGGTGATCACTGCGTGGCCTTGCCACAGTTGATAGGCATCGGCCTTTTGCTGGGCTTGGGTCGGTGTCGACGGGGCGGCCAGGTTGACGTGGACCACGCCGTCGGTGCCGCGCTGTGAGGTGAAGTTCACCCGATCCCAGTTGCCTATCGGGGCAAAGCTTACGCCTTTGACTTCATCGGGTTTCAGGGGCGGGTAGTTGAGGTTCAGGCCGCTGACGCCCGGCAGGCCGAGCACGTTCAAATCACACTGATGTTTGTTTCTGGCGCAGGCCTGTTTGGCTTCGGTGCCGGCCAGGCTCGCCTGCTCTATGACCTTCACGGCAAAACGCGCCGTGTCGTCCATGGCGCCGAGGGTTTTGCGGACGCCTGCCTGCTGGTCGCGGATGATCAGGTCCATGTCGATACCCGTGGACACCGCCACCGCCGCAATCCCCTTGAACATCGCCCGCACAGCCGCGTTGAGGGTGCCGGACATCTGCGTCAGCGGGCCGACGTTTTCGCCAAAGTTGCTGCCTGATACCACCAGGTCTGGCGGCGAATCCTTGAGGATCACGTCGAGGCCGACGTTGACCGCATCCACCGGTGTGCCGATAGCGGAGGTCTTGCCGGCGGGCGGGGTGTAGCCTTCCGGCGGCCCGACGCAAAATTTGCCCGGCGCCAGTTCGGTCACCGCCAGGGCCTGGCCGGGCACGACCACGCTGGCGGCACTGATGCCGCTGCTGTCGTGCAACGGGCCGACCAGGGTGACCTTGTGCCCGGCCGCGGTCAGGGCGCGGTACATCGCATCGATGCCGGGCGCGCGGCAGCCATCGTCGTTGGTCAGCAGGATGTTCAGGGCATTGGCTTGCATCGACAGGCCAACGCTGGCCATGGCGATGATGCCGGTGAGAAGTTTGTTCATGGAGAGTTCTTCCGTGGAAGGAGCGAATTTTACAAAGCATGACGCCCCGACCGAATGAATCGGTCGGGGCGTCATGGGTTTAGCGGGTGCCGAGTTTGCGCAGGTTGCCAGGGGTGAATTCGTCTTCGGTGAAGGCGGTGGCGTTGAGCTTGGCCGGTTTCTGGTCGATCAGCATCCGGTCAACCAGGTAGGACCCGGCGATCAGGTCGTGGTAGATGCCGAGACGAGCGTGGTAGCGCTGCATCTCGTAGGCGTAGATCGAGGTCTGCATGTTGGTGCGCCACAACTGGCCACGGCTGTCGTAGTTGTCGGCCATGGTCGCGGACCAGGTGTCTTCGTCCAGGTACAGCACGCGCTTGGCGTAAACGTGGCGGGCACCTTCCTTGAGGTTGGCCTGCAACACCCAGACGCGGTGTTTCTCGTAGCGCATGTACTGCGGATCGACGTGGCCGGTGGTGTCCAGGATCTGGTCGGTTGTTACGCTGGGGTCGTCGATCTTGTAGTTGTGGTACGGAATGTAGATTTCCTTCTTGCCGACGATGGTCCAGTTGTAGCGGTCCGGCGCACCGTTGAACAAACGGTCTTCGTCGTACACGCGAAAACCTCCGGCGCCGGTTGGCGAGTCGTAGCCCACGGTCGGTGCGCGACGTACCCGGCGTTGGCCCGGGCTGTACTGCCAGGCCTGGCGCGGGGAGGCGGTCGGGTTGATGAACTCGTGACCGACCACGATTTCACCTTTCTTGCGTACCGGTTCCAGTGTGGTGATCATGAAGTGGGTGAACACACCGTTGGCGGTATCCAGGTTTTTGTCCGGGGTCGACCAGATCGAGAAGATCTTGTAGTCGACCTCTTCCAGTACCTTTTCCTTGTTGGAGTACACCACTGCCTGGCCGTAGTTGGCCTCTTCAGTGCTGGCGCGCCCCTGCAAGGTATGGTTGAACATCAACTCGCTGCCGTTCTTCGGGATCGGGAACGGCGAAGCACCCCAGGCGTATTTCGTGTCGTTGTTGTCATTGTCGAGTTCGGCAGTGACGGCGTTTTTCTTGATCTGGTCTTCCAGGCGCTGATCGAGGCGGAAGTCGCGGTGGCTCGGGTACACCGGGATCTTGAACGTATCAGGGTAACGCTTGAGCAGCGCTTTCTGGCCATCGGTCAGGTTATCGGCGTACTTGTCCATGTTCTTCGAGTCGATCACGAACAGCGGTTTTTCCGCGGCGTACGGGTCCGGGTACGGGGTGCCGGGGCCGGCGTATTTGAGTCCCGGTGGCAGACCACGCCATTTGCCGGTCCAGGCCGGGATGCTGCCGTCGGCGTTGCCGGCTTTTTCGGCGCCCATCGGGGTCAGGTCCTGGCCCAGGCGGGCGGCTTCTTCGGGGCTGACCTTGGCGTAGGCCAGGCCACTGCCGAGCAGGCCGACGGTCAGCGCCGTGCTCAATAATGTTTGGGTGAATCTGGACATGCTGTGCTCCTCCGATTGGGGAATCAGAACCGGTACTTGAAGTTGAGCGCGACGTTGTCGCGGTCGGCCAACGGGCTGTTGTTGGCATTGCCGAGGTAGGCGTTGTAGCGGGCCTCGACGGTGAAGTTGCCCAGGTAACGCCAGGAACTGCCGATACTGGCGCGGTTATCGTTCTGGCCAGCGTTGATCGAGCCGACCATCGAGCTGTCGCCGTGGGCGGCGGCGCTGAAGGTGACAGGCACCGACATGTCCCAACCGCTGAACACGTCGTTGTAGTCAAAGTTCGCCTGCACCGTGTAGCCCCAGGCATCGCGGTCAAAGACCAGGCTGTCGGTGCCCGGCAGCGCGAAGCCAGGGGCCAGGGTCACTGGCTGCGACTTGTCGTTGCTGATCACGGTGTTGTAGACCACCTCACCGGTCAGGGTGGTGTTGTCGGCGAAGGAGGTCGGGCCGAGCACGTAGATCATCGACGTTTGCGCTTGCACGGTTTTGCCACGCACGGGGCTGGAGAAACCGTTGTCGACCATCACCGGCGTACCGTCGCGGTAGCTGACTTCACCGGCCCAGCTGACGTCACCCAGCACGGTGGCGAAGCTCGCGCCGAACAGGTCGATGTTGTCGAAGTAGCGCACCTGGTAGCGTCCCAGGGTCGAGGCGAAGTCCAGCGACGGGGTCTTGTCGTGATAGCGCGAGTAGTAGATGCCGAACTCGGTGTTGTTCAACGACTCGGCGGCGTAGGTGAAGGCCAGACCGTACTGGCCGCTGTCGCTCGGCTTGTCGTCCTTGAGGCGGGTGACGAATCCGGAGGCGTCGTTGAAGCCGCCCTCATCGATGAAGTCGGTGGTGGAGAAGTAACTACCCACGCCGAACAGCTCGGTTTTCTCCCACTTGTATTGGTAGTAGGCCTGGATACCCAGGCTTTCGGTGAGGGCGAACTGGGTGAACAGTTGGCCGACCGGCAGCAGGATTTCCTTGACCTCGACACCGGGGGTAGTCGCCTTGGTCGCGTCCACCGGGCTCTGGGCCGCGGAAATACCCGGATAGAACAGGCTTTCACCCCAGCTCACCACCTGGTTGCCCAGGCGCGCGTTGAGGGCATGGCCGCTCACGTCCCAGTTTCCATAGGCGTAGTAGTCGAGCATGCGCAATTCATTGCGATGCTGGTCGATGGTGTCCTGGGAGAAACGGTCGGGTTTGCTGCAATGGCCGCCGGCGAAGCAGTTCGAGGTGCCGGTGGTGTTGTCGTTGTCCTGATCGTAGACGTTGTCGTAGAAACCGGTTGCCCGGACAAACACGCCGTAGTCGTCCTGCCACTTGATGTTGGCTTCGGTGAGAAAACCACTGCGATTGTTGATCAGGCTGCCTTTGTCGAAGGCGTTGTCGCCGTCGTTGCCGTTGGCATTGGCGGTCAGTTTGTGATCGCGAGACTCGGTCCGCCAGGCGAGGCTGTAGGTCAGTGTGGTGTCCCAATCGATGCTCAAGTCTTCGCTCGGCTGAAAGCTCATGGCGTTAACGTGAGCGCTTAGTCCGCCAGCCAGCAACAGCAAAGCCAGCTGTACGCGAGGGTGCTGTGTTGGTGGGGCGATTATTGTTTTTATCATGTCGTCCTCATGGCCCAGGTCAGACCTGCCCGACCTGCATTTCAGGGGGGTGATTGGTGCTGTGGGCGACTATGGAGTCACGACTTGCACGCAACATCGTCCAAGCGGACTAACCGATTTGTACGGGGCGACCACAGTCCTGGCCTTAGTCTTATCGGACGATGAACACCGGGCGCGTGCGGCGAACAATCCCGAGACCGACTGCACCGGGCGAAGATCCGGCGGTGGCGGTTTCTGCCTGATGGGCGCTGAACAAGGGTGATCGCATGAACGCTGCCGGGATCAAATGGGACGAGTGCTGTGATGTATTGGTGATTGGCTCGGGAGCCGGTGGCATGACCGCTACGCTGCGCGCCCATGACCTGGGCCTGAATGCGCTGCTGATCGAGAAAAGCGGCGAATATGGCGGCACCTCGGCGGTGTCCGGCGGCGGCATCTGGATCCCCGACAACCACCGGATCAAGGCCCTGGGTGGCAGTGATTCGGCGGCCGAAGCGATTGCCTACATCCGCGCAGTGACCCATGGCGAGATCGACGACGGGCGCATCGAAGCCTATGTCGAGCACGGCCGGGAGATGGTCGAGTACCTGGAAAAACACACCCGCGTGCGCTTCGAGGCGCAACCGCGCTACGCCGATTACTACCCGGAAGTCGCTGGCGGAAAACCGGGTTATCGCTCGATGGATCCGCAACCGTTTGACGCCGCCGAACTCGGCGAAGAATTCCTGCGCATGCGCGCGCCGTCCCCCGGCACCCTGATGATGGGGCGCATGGCGATGACCATGAAAGAGGCGCAAGTGCTGCTGTGCCGTGGCCCCGGCTGGTTGCGCCTGACCCTGCGGGTGATGTGGCGTTACTGGCGTGATCGCGAGGGTCGACGCTTGTCTCGCCGTGACCGCTTCCTGACCCTGGGCAATGCCTTGATCGGTGCCTTGCGCTGTTCGTTGCAGGATCGCGGCAAATCGCTGTGGCTCAACTGTGCACTCGAAGAGCTGCTGCTGGTCGACGACCGGGTCGGTGGTGCGCGGGTCAATCGCAACGGTCAGCTGCTCAACGTCAAGGCGCGCTACGGGGTGATCATTGCCGCCGGTGGTTTCGAGCGCAACCAGGCGATGCGCGAGCAGTATCTGCCGCAGCCGTCCCAGGCGAACTGGAGTGCCACGCCGCCCAACAATACCGGCGACGGCATCCGCGCCGGTCAGGCCATCGGCGCGCGAACCGCGCTGATGGAACACAGCTGGTGGGCGCCGACCACTTACGTCAAGGGCGAAGAAAAACAGCGTGCACTGTTCGTTGAACGCACCCTGCCGGGGTGTGTGATGGTCAACGCGGCGGGGGAGCGTTTCGTCAACGAGGCCGCGCCTTATACCGATATCGTTTACGCGATGTACGCCAACCACCGCGAAGGCGCCGCGAGCGTGCCGTGCTGGATGGTGTTCGACGCCGAGTTCCGGCGCAAATACCCGTGCGGCGCCTTGCTGCCGGGTTACGCCCAGCGCGATTGGCAACTGCCCGAGCATCTGCGCGACTACTTCCACAAGGCGTCGAGCCTGGAGGAACTGGCGATGAAAATCGGCGTCGACGGCGCCGGACTTGTCCGCACCGTGCAGCGCTTCAACGGCATGGCCGTGCAGGGTGTCGACGAGGATTTCCACAAGGGCGAATCACTGTTCGACCGCTACTACGGCGACCCGAACGTGCAACCCAATCCATGCCTGGCGCCGTTGCTCAAGGGACCGTTCTACGCCGTGCGCATCGACGCCGGCGACATTGGCACCAAGGGTGGCTTGCTGACCGACGTGCACGCCCGCGTGTTGCATGAAGACGGAGAACCGATCAGCGGCCTGTACGCCATCGGCAACAGCGCCGCCTCGATGATGGGCCGCACCTACCCTGGCGCCGGTTCGACCATCGGCCCGGCCATGACTTTCGGTTACCTGGCGGCCAATCACATCAAGCGCCAGAGCGAAACCGCTTCGGCGAAAACCTTGTTCGGGAGTTTCGAATGAATCAGTCACGTCAACAGATTGCTGTCGTTACCGGTGCCAGTCGCGGAGTGGGCCAGGGCATCGCCTTGGCCCTCGGGGCGGCCGGCATGATCGTGTACGTCACCGGCCGTGCCCCGGCGCAGGGCGGGTCGAAGTTGTACGGGCATGCCTTGCGCGGCTCGCTGGAGGACACCGCCGCCGGTGGGCGCGGTATCGCGGTGGTCTGCGATCACGCCGATGACGCGCAGGTCCAGGCGCTGTTTGCTCGAGTAAAAGCCGAGTGCGGGCATCTGGATTTGCTGGTGAACAACGCCGCGTTCATTCATGACCAGTTGATCGAACCCGGACCGTTCTGGGCCAAACCCCTGGACCTGGTGCGCATTCTTGAGGTCGGTCTGCGCTCGGCCTATATCGCCAGCTACTACGCCGCGCCGCTGTTGCTGAAAAGTGCCCAAGGGCTGGTTTGCTTTACTTCGTCATTCGGCGCCGGGTGCTACATGCATGGTCCGGCGTACGGTGCGCAAAAGGCCGGGGTCGACAAACTGGCGGCGGACATGGCGATCGATTTCGAAGGGCAGGGCGTGGCGGCGTTGTCGTTGTGGCTCGGCCCGCAACTGACCGAGCGCACGAAGATTGCCGGCGAACAGCATGGCGAGCAGTACCAGGTGTTTCTCGCCCATGCCGAAACCCCGCAATTCAATGGGCGGGTGATTCATGCCTTGCTTAATGATCCGCAGTTGATGGCGTTGTCCGGACAGACCCTGATCACCGCCGAAATCGCCCCTGGCTACGGCATCAGCGAAGCCGAAGGCCGTCAGCCACCGTCGCACCGCGCCATGCTCGGCGACCCTCGCCAGCAGCATCCGGCGCGGGTGGTCTGACTCCGATTAAGTAAGGCAAGCACAATACCTGTGGGAGCGGGAAATTTTTGTGCACCCCCGAACCCTGTAGGAGCGAGCCTGCTCGCGATGGTCTATCAGTTGCATTGATGTCGACTGACACACCATCGCGAGCAGGCTCGCTCCTACAGGGATTGCGTTTAGTCGGCCGGTTGCAATGCCCACTCGCGCAACACATTCTTCGTCACTTTACCCGCCGCATTGATCGGCATGCTCTGCAGCACCTGCACCCGGCGCGGCACCTTGTAGTTGGCCATCTGCTCACGGCACCAGGCGAGGAATCGGGTTTGCTCGATGTCCATCCCGGGGGCAGGCAACAGGAACGCCATTGCCACTTCTCCCAGGCGCTCGTCAGGAATACCGATCACCGCGGCCTGGGCCACGCCCGGATAGGTCAGCAGGCACTGTTCGATCTCCGCCGGGTACACGTTGAAGCCACCGGTGATGAACATGTCCTTGAGGCGGTCGGTGATGCGCAGGTAACCCTGTTCGTCGAGCATGCCGATGTCGCCGGTGTGCAGCCAGCCGTCGGCGTCGAGAATCTCCTGGCTGGCTTCGGGGTTGTTGAGATACCCCTGCATCAGGTTGTAGCCGCGAATCTGCACTTCACCGGGGATGTTGGCCGGCTGGCTGCGGCCAGTGTTGCCGACACAGCGTACTTCTACCCCCGGCATCGCCCGGCCACTGGTGTTGGCGACCAGTTCCGCAGAGTCGCCGGCGCGGCAGATCGTCGCGAAACCGCAGACTTCCGTCAGGCCATACGCGGTGACGATGGTGGCGAAACCCAGTTCGTCGCGCATGCGGTGGATCATCTCCACGGGAATCGCCGCCGCCCCGGTCACCGCCACGCGCAAGGAGCTGAGGTCGAACTCACTGCGTTGCGGATGGGCCAGCAACGATTGATACAGCGTCGGCGGCCCGGGCAACACGGTGATGCGTTCGTGCTGCACGCATTCGAGCACGGCCTGCACGTCGAACACTTGCTGCGGCAGAAGGGTGCAGCCACGCATCAGCGCTGCCAGCCAACCGGCCTTGTAGCCGAAGGAGTGGAAGAACGGATTGACGATCAGGTAGCGATCGCTTTCGCGCAGCCCGACGATATCACTCCAGTCGCGCACGATGCGCAGGTTCTGGCCGTGGCTGGTCATCACGCCTTTGGGCTTGCCGGTGGTGCCCGAGGTGAACAGCACGTCGGACAAGGCCTGCGGGCCAACGCTCTGTTCGCGGGTGCGCAGGGCCAGGTGCGGCACGTCGGTGCCCAGGTCCATAAACCGCTCCCAGGCCAGGGTGCCCGCATTGGCGCCGCGCACGCTGACGATGTGGCGCAGCTCAGGCAGGTCTTCCGACGCCAGCATGCCGGGGTAGTCCGCGCCGAGGAATTCGCCGATGGCAAACAGCACACAGGTGCCGCTTTCGCGCAGGATGTAGCCGGCTTCGCTGCCCTTCATCCGGGTATTGAGCGGTACCAGAGCGGCGCCGACACTTTGCAGGGCGCCGGCGGCGACGATCCATTCCCATACGTTGGGCGCCCAGATCGCCACGCGGTCCCCGGCCTGTACGTCGAGGGCCAGCAGTGCGCGGGCAGCCTGGCGGCGCAGTTGGTCCAGTTGTCGGTAGCTGATGACGTGGCCCGCGTCCTCGATGGCCGGGCGGTCGCCGTAGGCCTGGGCAGCGTTGGCGAACAGTTGAGCGATGGTCAGTGCGGTGGCGACAGGCGGCATGGGGCCTCCCCGGTTAGAAGACAGTTGCGAAAAAGGGAGTAGGCCGGGCAGGGCGCCCGGCCGGATTGCGAATTACTGGGCGGGCGGGGCGAAACGGCGACCGGCGGAGAAACCACCGTCCACGGCGATCATCTGGCCGCTGACAAAGGACGCTTCGTCCGAGGCCAGGAACAGCGCGACGTTGGCCACTTCTTCCGGTTGCCCGGAGCGGCTGAGCATGTGCTGCGAGGCGAAAAACGCGTGGAACGCGTCATTGTCACGGACCATGCTGGTCATCGGCGTTTCGATCAGGCCCGGGCACAGGCCGTTGACGCGAACGTTGGCGTAGCCGTAGTCGATGGCCATCGAGCGGGTCAGCTGGTTGATGCCGCCCTTGGATACGTTATAGGCCACGTTGCCGTCGCAGCCTTGCAGGCCGAAGATCGAACCGACGTTGATGATCGAACCACCGCGCTGCTCAACCATCGACGCCAGCGCGTACTTGCTGGTGAGCATGCTGCCGGTCAGGTTGATGTCCATCACCCGTTGCCAGTTGGCGGTGGTGGTCTGGGTCACGCTGCCCTGGTCGGCGACGCCGGCGGCATTGACCAGCACGTCGATGTGCCCGAAGCGGCTGATGACGTCTTGCATGACCTGCTGTACCTGCGCTTCGTCGCGCACGTCCAGGGGCATGAACAGGCCGGGGAAGTCTGCCGGAGCGCTGCCGATGTCCAGCCCGACCACTTGCGCGCCTTCGGCAGCGAAACGGCGCACGCAGGCCAGACCGATACCCGAAGCGCCGCCGGTGACCACCGCGACCTTATTCTGCAAACGAGCCATAACTGCACCTCTTTATTGTTGTGGGCTAATGCTGTGGCCGAGTCTAACGGCAGACTTGGCCTGAGTGATCGTCCAATGAGACTAAGCAACAGATCCCCCGTCTGGCACATTTCAACTGTAGGAGCGAGCCTGCTCGCGAAAAACGTCTGGGCACCGCGTTCATTCAGACAAGGCGCGTTATCGTTGACGCCCATCGCGAGCAGGCTCGCTCCTACAGGGGGGGGACGCGTACTCTCAATCCGGGAATTTCAGGCGTACCCGGGCACCCGTCGGGCGGCTCTGGCAGGCCAGCGTCCAGCCGTCGGCCAGTTCCTTTGGCGTCAGCACGTCGTTGCGCGCCAGTTGGGTTTCACCTTCCTTGACCACGCACATGCATGCGCCGCAAAAGCCTTCTTCACAGGACGATGGCACGTCCAGGCCGGCGGCCTTGCAACTTTGCAGCAGGGTGTCGCCGGGTTTGCAGGTAATTTCGTGTTGCTGGCCATCAAGCTCGACGATCAACGCCTCGCACTGCGACCCCATCGCCGCCTCGCGGGCTAGGGCTTCTTCGGCCAACAGTTCATCGGGGTCCGGTGGCGAGACGAAACGTTCGACATGGATCCGCTCGGCCGCTTCGCCCAGCGCCAGCAGCGTGCGCTCCACAGTGTCCATGAACGGCCCCGGCCCGCAGATGAAGTAATCACCGCCGGCCGATCCCCGTAGCAGATGACGGACCTGATGGTCCGTCAGGAAACCCTGCACCGAGTCGAGGACGTGCACCACGTGCAGTTGATCAGGATGCGCCTTGATCAAGCGGCACAGCTCGTCCTTGAAAATCACCGACGCTTCATCGCGGTTGGCGTAGATCAACTTGATCGGCCGCCGACTGCTGTGCAGCACTGATTTGAGAATGGAAAACACCGGGGTGATGCCCGAACCGCCCCCGAACAAGACCAGGGGCTTTTCGGTGTCCGCCTGCGGGTCCAGGCAGAAATGCCCGGCCGGTGGCAGCACTTCCAGCCAGTCGCCGACCTGGACTTCGTTCATCCAGTTCGACACCCGCCCACCGTCAACCCGTTTCACCGTGACCTTGGGCAGTGCGTCCGCGAGGGGCGAGCTGGCCATGGAATAGCAGCGGGTCAACAGTTTGCCGGCCAAGGGCACGCGAAAACTCAGGAACTGGCCCGGTTTGTAGCGAAAGCGCTCACGCAGGTTTGGCGGTACGTCCAGCACCAGCGAGCGCGCATCAGCGGTCTCGTCGATCACCGCGCACACTTGCAATGAGACGCTTGCCGTCGTCGATTCAGCCGGAGTCAGGTTCTGTTGTTGCGTGCCCATGTTCACCTCGGCCTCAGAGCCCGCTGATCAGTTGGGCGTTGTCGACGCGGATCTCGGCACCGTTGACGAATCGCGACTCGTCGGCGGCGAGGAACAGCACCACATTGGCAATGTCCCGTGGCGCGGCCATGCGATTCATCGGATCCCGGTCCAGTGCTTCCTGCGGGATCGGCTGACCACCGGCCAGGGCCTGGGTCATCGGCGTGTTCACGCCATCGGGGTGCACGCTGTTGCAGCGGATGCGGTAGCCCTGCTGCTTGCAGTGCAAGGCAATGGAGCGGGTCATCGCCGCCACTGCGCCTTTGGATGCCGAGTAAGCGCAGAACATCGGCATCGCGCCCAACGCGGCCACCGACGACATGTTGATGATCGAGCCGCCACCGGTTTTCTTCATGGCCTGGATCGCGTACTTGCAGCCGAGGAAGTAGCCTTCGCCGTTGATCTTCTGCACCTTCTGCCACAGCTCAAGGGTGGTGTCCTCGATGCTGCCCAGGGCCAGGATCGCGGCGTTGTTGACCAGTACGTCGAGGCGGCCGAAGTGTTCCACGGTGGTCTTGACCACGTGTTGCCAGTCGCTTTCGCTGGCGATGTCGTGGCGGATGAACAGCGCGTTGGCGCCGATTTCCGCAGCCGCCTGGCGACCGGCCTCTTCGTTGAGGTCGGTCAGTACTACTTTGGCGCCTTCGCGGGCCAGCAGCAGGGCGTCTTCGCGACCGATGCCGCTGGCGGCGCCGGTGATGATGCAGACTTTGCCTTCTACACGTTGCATTGTTGTTCTCCTGATCGTGCGGTTTGAAGTGCGAATTGGTCGGCCACGTGGGCAGCAGCCCTGCGACCGGAATAGATGCAATCGGCCAGTGACAGGCCGGAGACATACAGGTTGGAGGCGACCCCGACCGCGTTGCGGCCAGCGCTGTACAGGCCGTTTATTGGCTGGCCGGCAGGGTCCAGCACCCGACCGCTGGCCTCGCAGACTTTCAACCCGCCCAGGGTAATGACCGGGCAGGGGAAGAGTTTGCTGGCGAATGAAAGATCAAGGGCGTACCACGGGCCCTGGTCGAGGTTGGCGAGCATCGCCGCGGATTTGCCGAACTCGTCGACCAGTTCGCCTCGTGCCGCGCGGCTGTAACGTTCGACGCTCTGACGCAGCAATTCCGGCGGCAGATTGCAGCGTTTGGCCAGCCCGGCCAGGCTGCTGCTGCGTTTGGCGTTGAACAGCAAATTGAGCAGCACCGGCAGGCGCTGGAAATTCCACACTTTGCCGGGGGCGACCTGACTGAGTGCTTCTCGAACCAGTGCCCGATTGAGAATCAGAATGGCGCGGCCATCCTGTTCTTCGACCATGGCGTGGCCGAGGGTCGCGCCGTAGATTTCTTCGTTGGCGTAACGTTGTCCGCGGGCATTGACGATCAGCCCGCGGGCCCAGGCCAGTGGCGGGTTGATGAAACGCCAGGCGCTGACCTTGTCCATCCGCGCCACGCTGCCACCGGCGCTTTGGCCCAGGGCGATGCCGCTGCCGTTGCACCCGGTGGCGCCCAGCGGCAAACCGGCCAGGTACTGCGGCGCGTGCTGGCGCACCAGTTCGCGATTGAAAATAAAACCGCCGCTGCTCAGCAACACCGCCTGCTCGGCACGAATCAACTGGCGTATGGCGCTGGTCTGTTCGATACGGCGCTGACGGGCGCGCAAGCGGTCGGCCAACGCCGGAGCGTACATATGAATGGCCGCGGCCCAGCGCGACAGACGCGCATGTTGTTTGGCAGCGCGGCTACCCGACGGCAACTGCCAGGCTTCGACGCCGATGACCTTGTCGTCTAGGTCAAGCACCAGCCGCCGTACTTCGCACTGGCTGCGCAGGCGTGCACCGTGACGCAAGGCGCTGGCCTTGAGCGGGGCGAACAGGCTGGCGCCGGACATGCCCGGGCCTTTGGTACGATGGCCACGAGGCGCCGGCTTGGCGCTGGCGGCATAGGCCGGCACGGCTTCGTTGCCAGAGTAATAGAGGTAGTACTGGTCACTCGGGTACGAGGTCTTGTGCGGCGGTACGCTGGCTTCGAAGGACGCGCCTTGTCGCTCCAGCCAGGCCAGTTGCTCGCGGCTGCCTTCGCAGAAATCCCGTAGCGTCTCGGGGCTGACGGCCTCGCCAACTTCCTGTCGCAGGTAATTGAACATCGCCTCGCTGGTGTCTTCATAGCCAGCCTGACGCTGATACGGTGTACCGCCGCCGGCGTAGACCACGCCACCGCTGAGTGCCGTGGCGCCGCCGCCTTCGAAGCGATCCAGTGCGAGCACCGACAGGCCGCGAGTGCTGGCTTCGATGGCGGCACAGGCGCCGGCTCCGCCAAACCCGACGATCAGCAAGTCGCAGCGGTCATCCCATGGCAACTGGTCGGCGCTGTTCACTCGCAACGCCGTCAACCGGTTCAGGCTGTCCATGTTCGGGCCTCAGCCAGCCGCAGCGAGAGAAGGTGCTGGTTTGGCGGTGGTGGTGTAGCTGCCGTCGAGGTAGACCAGCGGGGTGATGGCGTCAGTGGTGTGGATCTGCAGGATGCGTCCGATGAACACGGTGTGGGTGCCGTAGCTGAAGTGGCCGTCCTGACGGCAGAGGATCGCCGACTGTGCGTCACCCAGGTAAGGGATGCCGCCGGGGCTGGTCAGCCAGTTGCCACGGTCGAAGCGTGCTTCACCCTTGATCGCGCCGCTGCACAGGTTGGCCAGGTCTTGTTGTTCGACGCCGAGGATGTTCACGCAGAAGTCCGCGCCGGTCGCCAGTGCGGCGTGGGGGGAGGCGGTCTTGTTGACGCAGATCAGCAGCGATGGCGGTTCGGTGCTCAGGGAATCGACCGCGGTGGCGGCCATGGCGAAGCGTTCGGAGCCGTTGCTGGTGCTGATAATGGTGACGGACTTGGCCAGGCGGCGCATGGCCTGGAGCATGTCGGCTTTGAGGTTGGCGTCGTTCATCGCACTGGGCCTTTTTGTTGGTTGGGGAGTGCGATGGATTCTTGCTCTGGTGTCTATCTAGAACATCGTCCGAGGGGACTAGGCCTGGGTGGGGGGGGGACATATCCGTTGCTGCGGTAACGGCGGCTTATGGTTTCGACCTTACGGCGAGTCCCTTTGGCAAACGCCCCAAAGGAACCAAAGGTCTCGCCCCTTACGTACGGCCCCTCGCCAAGGCTCGGGGTTCCTTCGCTCCGGTGTCCATCCGGGGGCATTGCCCTCCGGTCGGCTTCGCGCGACCTGCATGCAATGAGTTCGACTGCGTCGAACGGCGCTGCGCGCCCATCCCCGGATGAACACCTCCACTCAGCCTTCCGAGGGGGCGGGTGGATCAAGATCAAGAGCTGCAGGCGAGCTAACGCTCGGCCTGATGAGTGGTGAAGAGCGTGGGGGTATGCCGATCTGCCGTTGCTCTTCTGTAGGAGTGAGCCTGCTCGCGATGGCGGCCTGACAGCCGACCTGGTATTTGCAGATGTCCGCAATCCCTGTGGGAGCTGGCTTGCCTGCGATGGCGGCCTGTCAGCCGACCAATTTCTTCCGAATGTACCCGGCCCAACTGTAGGAGCGAGCCTGCTCGCGATGACGGCCTGCCAGCCAACCAATTGCTTGCAGATGTACTCAGTACCTGTGGGAGCGAGCTTGCTCGCGATGGCGGCCGGCCAGTCGACCAGGTATCGCACAGACGAACGTCCCCAATAACCAGGCCGGCCGGTAGGCCGCCTCGGGTGCCGTAAGGGCGGAACCATAAGCCGCCGTTACCGCAGCAACGGATATGTACCCCTACAAAATAATCATCGCCTGATACATAGCCATCGCGAGCAAGCTCGCTCCCACAGGGATCTTCAGTGGCCACAAGTCCCGAGTAAAACCGGAACCCAATGTGGGAGCGGGCTTGCTCGCGAAGACGGCCTGCCAGCCAACGCCCCCCTTTCAGATACACCCCCAGACACCTGTTCCCCCAATCCCACATGGTCCGTTTGAGGGATGTCCACTCTGTTGCGCATTGCTTGAATGCCAGTGTAGGGGCGCTACACCCGCCCCGTTGCACGCGCGCCCCGGCGGATGGGGTGAACAAAGGAGAACAATAAAAATGCTCAACCAAGACCTGATTCGCCAGCGTTTGAGCCAACGTGCCCGCGAGCTGGTGCCGATCCTGCGTGAGCGCGCCCTGAACGCTGCGCAAGCCGGCCAGTTGCCCGAAGAAACACTGAAGGATTTCCAGGCCGCCGGGTTCTTTCGCATCCTGCAACCGTCCCGCTGGGAAGGCTATGAGCTGGAGCCCAAGGATTTCTTCGAGGTGCAGATGACCCTTGCCGAAGGCTGCATGTCCTCGGCCTGGGTGCTGGGGGTGGTGGCGATCCATAACTGGCAACTGGCGCTGTTCGACGACCGCGCCGCGCAGGATGTCTGGGGTAGCGATTCCAGCGTGCTGATTTCGTCTTCCTATATGCCGGTGGGTAAGGTCGAGCGGGTCGAAGGTGGCTTCAAGTTGAGCGGCCGCTGGGGCTTTTCTTCCGGCAGCAAGCATTGCGACTGGGTGTTCCTTGGTGCGCTGGTGCCGCCGGCAGAGGCGGGTGGGGCGCCGGACTATCGGACGTTCCTGGTGCCGCGCAGTGACTATCAGATTCTCGACAACTGGAATGTCATGGGCCTGGAAGCCACTGGCTCCCACGACATTCTGGTGGAGAACGCTTTCGTGCCGGAGTACCGCACTCATCGCGCGTTCGACGGCTTCATGCAGAACAGCCCGGGCAATGCGGTGAACACTGCGCCGTTGTTTCGTCTGCCATTCGGGCAGATTTTCGTGCGTGCGGTTTCGTCGTCCGCCATCGGTGCCCTGCAAGGCGCGGTGGATCAGTTTGTCGAGCACAACCGTGCGCGGGTCGGAGTCAATGACGGTCGCAAAATGGTTCAGGACCCGGCCGCGCAATCGGCCCTGGCCAATGCCATGGTCTGCGTCGATGAATGCAAGACCGTGCTGCTGCGAAACTTCGCCCTGATGCTTGAGCGCGCGCAGAAGGGTGAGCCGTTGAGCATGCCCGAGCGGGTGAAGATGCGTTACGACTCAGCGCTGGTGGCCGACAAGTGCGCCAAGGCCGTTGGTGACCTGATGTTCAACAGCGGTGCTTCGACGATCTTCCGCAGTCACCCGATCAACCGTGCCTTCCGCGACATTCACACCGGTCGCGCCCACGTGGCCAATAGCCCGGCCAAGTACGCCTGGAACCTTGGCGGCGTCAGCATGGGTCAGGACAGCAACGACTTCTTCCTCTGACGCGATGTCCGGCTCTTTACCTATAAATCGGCTAGTCCGTTTGCGTGATTCGAGCGCCCCGTCGATGCACGAGCATTGACGGTAAGGCGAAGGTCTACGGCGCCGACTGCGCATCCAAATAAGCACAAGGATCAACCATGAAATTTTCCCTGATTTACGAAGCCCAGACGGTGGACTCCAGCCGTGAAGGCGACCGCAAGATTTTTGAAGACACGGTCGAGCAGGCCATCCTCGCCGACAAGCTTGGCTTCGACACCTTCTGGTGCGTGGAGCACACCGCGTTGAGCAACTACTCGCACATGTCCGCGCCGGAAACCATGCTGGCTTTCGTGGCCGGTAAAACCGAGCGCATCGGCATCGGTCACGGTGTGGTCTGCCTGCCTCCGGCGATGAACCACCCGGTGAAAGTCGCCGAGCGCATCGCCACCCTCGACCTGCTGTCCAAGGGCCGTGTGCACTTTGGCGTGGGCAAGGGCGGCACCCAGCAGGAAGCCGGCACCTTCGGCTACGACCTGGCGACCTTGCAGCCGCAGATCGACGAGATGATGTACCTGATCCCGAAAATGTTCGTGCAGGACGAGATCGAGCACAACGGCGACTTCGTGCAGATCCCCAAGCGTCCGATCCATCCAAAGCCTTACCAGGATCCGCACCCGCCGATGTACCTGGCATGCACCAACACCGAGTCGCTGAAAAACGCCGGCGGTCGCGGCATGGGCGCGCTGGTGCTGGGCTTCGGGGGCCCGGAAGAGATCGCCAAGAAGGTCGAGGTGTATCACACGGCCTACGACAACCGCGATGAGAAGAAGCAAGTGGGCTTCCGTCCAAACCGTCACATCGCCGCGCTGTGCCCGGCCATCGTCCTGGAAGACAACGCAGAAGCGCGCCGCATCGGTATCCGTGGTCAGCGTTACTTCATGGAATCGTTGGGCTACTGGTACGGCGGTGGCGAGCGTCCGGACCCGGAGAAGTGGAAAGACGACACCTTCGTCGACGGCAACGGCCAGAGCGTGATCAAGTCGCGCTTCGCCTCCGAAGAAGTCAGCGTCGATTTCTCCGACCCTACCATGGCGATGATGAACCCCAACCACGCCTACGGCACCGTCGAGGATTGCATCAATTATGTGCAGCGCCTGATCGATGCCGGCGCCGACGAAATCCTGTTCATCTGCCAGATGGGCACCGTGCCGCAGTGGGCGCAGCTGGAGACCCTGAAGAATATTGGCGAGAAGGTGATCCCGCATTTTCGTAAGGGCTGATTTGAGATAACGCAAACCTGTAGCAGCTGCCGAAGGCTGCGTCCGAGTGCGCAGCACTCGCAAAAGGGCAATAGACGGTGTTTCTGGACGGACTCGGTTTGCCAGGTTGCGAGCGCTGCGCACTCGGACGCAGCCTTCGGCAGCTGCTACAGTTTTTTCAGGCCTGGCATGGACGTCAGGCCAACTTTCCAACGGGTCCCCAAGGCCCGTTTTTTTATGCCCGCCGGATAGGGCATTGACCACTGCATACCCCCTGTAGGAGCGAGCCTGCTCGCGATAAACCGGAGAGCGCCGCGGGGTGTCAGGCTTTCAGCGTTATCGTTGGCGACCATCGCGAGCAAGCTCGCTCCTACAGGTTTTTGCGCAAGTTCGCGTCACCGATTTGGCCTTTAAACGGGGTTTGTTTAACGGCTGTCAGCGTTACTTGATGAAAGCTACAACGCCTTGCGTCGTTGCCTACAGGTACGCCAGAATCCGCCGGCTTGTGCGCTTTGGACCCCCTCGGTAACTTGATTCGCGTCACTGCTCATCAGTGATCGGGTTTAGTCGCCTGTGGTTACACGAAGCGTGCATGCGTTCCAAAGAGTCAGGTCATTTCATGTCTGCGCTTGATGGTAGCTGTGCGCAGGGCGCTCTCGGGCGCGCCGGTTTCGTGTCTCCCCGGTCGACTAACCTGCGTACAGCTGCCACCCCCTTGTTTGGTCGCAATTGGGTGACGGCTCCAATTTCTGGAGACAGAATCATGATCAAGCCTTCACCTAATCCCCCGGAAGCCGATCCGGCATCCCCGAACGAACCCGATTCCAAAAAACTCAACGAAGCCGCCGAGCGAGCCCTCGCTTACCACTTCCCCTCGACAGCCGACATCAAAGCCACCCCTCGAACCATCAGCACGCTGTTCAGCGTCGACCCCGGGGCCACGACCGAAACCCTGGTGGTCTATCTGGTCGAGACCCTGGCCTCGGTCGATGTGATGGTGCATCAACTGGTGGATCATCTGGAGGGCGGTGACCGCAATGCACTGTTGGGCATTTCCAACAGCGTCATGCTCGCCGAGATCACCGCGAACCGTGTGCTGGATCAAATCGAACAACCTGCATAAAGCCGCAACACCACCTACCCCTGTAGGAGCGAGCTTGCTCGCGATAGCGGTCGTACATTCAACATCAATGTTGACTGTTAGGTCCCCATCGCGAGCAGGCTCGCTCCTACAGTTTTTTATGTGCGTACCCCATCAAATCCGCTAGTCCCATTGGACGATGTTGCCCCTCCCCGAACCCGTTTGAATAGGCCCTACATAAAGTCTCCCCCGGCAGTCGCCGAAGGGTGGCATCGCCTGAGAAAAACGAGGAGTGCATCCATGGATATCCGTGGTCTGGGTTACGTCACCCTGCTGTCCAGCGATCTGGCGCAATGGCGTCACTACGCAAGCCAGGTGCTGGGCATGATGGTCAGCGGCGACGATGAGCTTTTGTACCTGAAAATGGACGAGCGCCATTACCGCATCCTGGTGCAGAAAAATGCCGACAACGGCTTCGGTGCCTGCGGCTGGGAAGTGGCCGGTAAAGCGGCGCTGGAGCAGGCGATCAGCGAGCTGCAACAGGCCGACGTGCAAGTGACCCGTGGCACCGCGGCCGAGGCCGAGCTGCGCAAGGTTCAGGAGCTGGTGCACTTCAGCGACCCGGATGGCAATCGTCACGAACTGTTCTGGGGCCCGTTGCAGGACTTCGCCCGTTTCGTCTCGCCGGTCGGCGTCAAAGGTTTTGTCACCAACGACCTCGGCATGGGCCACGTCGTACTCCCGGCGCCAGCCTTCGAACGCTGCCGCGACTTCTACGAACAGGTGCTCGGTTTCGGTCTGTCGGACCTGATGAAAGTCCGCTTCACCCCGGACCCGGCCGAACCGCAAAAGCGCATCCACTTCCTGCATTGCAACAATGGCCGGCACCACTCGCTGGCGATTTTCGAGTGCCCGATGCCCCACGGCTGCGTGCACATGATGGTCGAGGTGAATGCGCTTGATGAAGTGGGCAGGGCGCTGGACCGCGTCCACGCCAACGGCGTGAAGTTGTCGGCCACCCTCGGCCAGCACACCAACGACCAGATGATCTCTTTCTATATCAAGACCCCGTCCGGGTTTGACCTGGAGTACGGCTGCGATGGCCTGGTGGTCGACTGGGATCGCCACACGCCGTTCGAAAGCACCGTGGTCAGCCACTGGGGCCACGACTTCAGTGTCGGTCGCCAATGAGGAACATGACGATGGACAAGCAAATGAGCACCGCCGAGATCGTCGGCCAACTGCGTGATGGCATGACCATCGGCATCGGTGGCTGGGGCCCGCGGCGCAAGCCGATGGCGCTGGTGCGGGAGATTCTGCGCTCGGACCTCAAGGAGCTGACTGTTGTTGCATACGGGGGGGCGGACGTCGGCATGCTTTGCGCCGCCGGCAAGATCAGGAAACTGGTGTTCGCCTTCGTTTCCCTGGATTTCATTCCACTGGAGCCGTACTTCCGCAAGGCGCGCCAGGAAGCGGCGCTGGAAGTGATGGAGATCGACGAAGGCATGCTGCTGCTCGGTCTGCGGGCGGCGGCGATGAATGTGCCGTTCATACCGACCGCAGTGGGCCTGGGCACCGATGTGCTGCGCTACAACCGCCAGATCAAGTTGATCGCCTCGCCCTATGCCGATGGCAAGGACTGGGTGGCGATGCCGGCGCTCAAGCTCGACGCAGCACTGGTGCACGTCGACCGTGCCGACAAACGCGGCGTGTGCCAGATTAGCGGACCCGATCACTACATGGACGACCTGTTCGTGCGGGCCGCGACCCACAGCTACGTGACCTGCGATGAACTGGTCGACAGCGACTACTTCCACCAGGACAGCGCCCACGCCCATCAAGTGTTCTGGGAGCGCAACCTGACCACCGCCGTGGCCCACGTGCCGGGTGGGGCGCACCCGTCGTCCTGCGCGCCGCTGTACGGTTTCGACGTCGCGCACTTCAAGGCTTACAACGCCACCGTGCAGGCGGCCGACGGCTGGGAAGGGTACGTGCGCGACTACGTCGACTGCACCCACGAACAGTATCTGGACAAGGTTGGCGGCCTGGCTGCGATCCGTGAACTGCCGTTGCCGATTTTCTAAGGGAGCCTTGCGATGAGCACTACTACTTACAGCCTCGCTGAGTTGATGATCTGCGCGGCCTCCGAAGCCTGGCGCGAGGACGGCGAAGTGTTGGCCACCGGCATCGGCGTGATCCCGCGTCTGGCCGCTTCGCTGGCCATGCTGACCAGCAACCCGCAACTGCTGATGACCGACTCCGAAGCCTACATGGTCGCAGAGCCGGTGCCGCTGGGCACACGCAACGGCTACGAGCTCAAGCGTGACAGCTGGATGGGGTTCTCGCGGATTTTCGACAACGTCTGGGGCGGCAAGCGCCATGCACTGGTCGGCCCGACCCAGATCGACCGCTATGGCCAGGCGAACATTTCCTGCATCGGCGACTACGCCAAACCCAAGGCGCAGATGCTCGGCGTGCGTGGTTTTCCCGGCAACTCGATCAGCCACGCCAACTCGTTTTGCGTGCCGAGCCATAACCGTCGGGTGTTCGTCGAAGGCGAGGTCGATATGGTCGCCTCGGTCGGCTACAACCCGGCCCGCCTGGCGCGCGGCTGGTCGCTGGATGACATCGACATTCGCCTGGTCATCACCGATCTGTGCGTGCTGGATTTCCAGGGACCGCAGCGGCAGATGCGCATTCGTTCGCTGCACCCCGGTGTGACGGCAGCGCAGGTCCGGGACAACACCGGGTTTGAGCTGCACGTGCCGGACGATTGCCCGACCACCGTGGCACCGACGGTCGAGCAATTGCAGCTGATCCAGCGTCTGGACCCGCACAACCTGCGCGCCCTGCAGCTCAAAGACAACCCGCCAGGCCAGCGCTGAGCGCCCGCATTTTCGGAGACAAGTGATGGCTGAACATAACGACAAGAACGAGGCCGAAGTGGTCCTGTACGAAGTGCGCGATGCGGTGGCAATCGTCACCATGAACCGCCCCGAGTACCACAACGCGCAGAACTCGCAGATGACTTATGCGCTGGACGCGGCGTTTCGCCGGGCCTGCGATGACGATGAAGTGAAGGTCATCGTGTTGCGCGGCGCCGGCAAGCATTTCTCCGCCGGGCATGACATTGGCACGCCGGGGCGCGACGTCGACAAGACGTTCGATCGGGCGAGCCTTTGGTACGACCACACCAACAAACCGGGTGGCGAGTTTCTCTATGCCCGCGAGCAGGAGGTCTATCTGGGCATGTGCAGGCGCTGGCGCGAAATGCCCAAGCCGACCATCGCTATGGTCCAGGGCGCGTGCATTGCCGGTGGGCTGATGCTGGCCTGGGTCTGCGACCTGATCGTTGCCAGCGAGGATGCTTACTTCGCCGATCCGGTGGTGCGCATGGGCATTCCCGGGGTCGAGTATTTCGCCCACGTGCATGAATTGAACCCGCGCATCGCCAAGGAATTCCTGTTCCTCGGCGAGCGCATGCCGGCACCGCGTGCCTATCAGATGGGTATGCTCAATCGGGTGGTGCCGCGCGACGAGCTGGAACAACAGACTCTCGACATCGCCGGGCGCATCGCCCAGATGCCGCGCCTGGGCCTGCAATTGAGCAAGCAAGCGGTGAACAACGCCGAAGACCTGATGGGCAAGCGCGCGACCATGGACATGGTGTTCGGCCTGCATCACTTCGCCCATGCCCACAATGAACTGGTGTCCGGCGACCGCCTCGGCGGCTACGACGCCAGGGCCATGGCCAGTTCGCAACGCAATGCGGGCGGGGCGTGAGCATGGCGATTTCGTTGAATACCCGGTTGACCAAACTGCTCGGTTGCCGCTATCCGATCATCCAGACCGCCATGGGCTGGGTCGCCGACCCGAAACTGGTGGCGGCCACGGGCAATGCCGGCGGCTTCGGTTTTCTCGCCGGGGCGACTATCGAACCGCAGCTCATGGAAGCGGCGATTATCGAAACCCGGCGTCTGACCGATCAGCCGTTCGGGGTGAATTTCCACATGTACCAGGCCAATGCCGGCGAGATCGTCGAACTGGTGTTGCGCCACAAAGTCCGGGCGGTCAGCTACAGCCGTTCACCGGGCAAGCAAATGATCAGCCGTCTGAAAGATGCCGGCGTGGTGTGCATTCCCACGGTCGGCGCGCTCAAGCATGCGCAGAAAGCCGTGGAAATGGGCGCCGATGCGGTGACCGTACAGGGCGGCGAGGGTGGCGGGCATACCGGTTCCGTGCCTACTTCGATGCTGCTCGATCAAGTAGTCAATGCCGTGTCGGTGCCGGTGGTGGCGGCCGGCGGTTTCAAGGACGGCAAGGGACTGGTTTCGGCCCTGGCCTACGGTGCCGAAGGTATCGCCATGGGCACGCGTTTTCTGATGTGCGCCGACAGCCCGGTGCCCCAGGCGACCCTGGCCCGTTACCTGGCAGTGAAAGACCCGGCGGCGATCATCATCAGCCGCGCCATCGACGGCATGCCACAACGGATGATCCGCAACGAATTGCTCAACCAGCTGGAAAACAGCGGTGGCCTCAAGCGCCTGTTGCTGGCCTTGCAGAGTGGTTTGGCCTACCGCCGTCACACGGGCATGAGCCTGACTCAACTGCTGACCAGCGCACTGAAGATGCGCGGCAGCGGAGAGCTGACCGCCGCGCAAAGCATCATGGCCGCCAACGCGCCGATGGTGATCCAGAAAGCCATGGTCGACGGGCAACCGGCCGCGGGCGTGTTGCCTGCCGGACAGATCGCCGCATCCATCGACAGCTTGCCCAGCTGCGCCCAATTAATTGAACAGATCGTCCGCGACGCCGAAGCGCGCCTGGGCGAGCTGTGCCGCCGTGTGTCGTGAAGGGGCCATGTATTGTGAAGGAAGGAAACCATGAAACCATTTAGCGTCAGCATCGAAAACGGCATTGCCGAACTGGTGTTCAACCGGCCACCGGTCAACGCCTTCAATTGCCAGGGCTGGGCCGACATCGCCAGCGAGATCGAGGGCCTGGGCCGCAACAACGCTGTGCGGGTGATCGTGATCCGGGCCGAAGGTCGCGGCTTTTGCGCCGGGGTCGATATCAAGGAACTGGCCGCCGCCGGCAACCTGATCGTCGCGGTGAACAAGGGCAACTACGACAGCTTCAAGGCCATTCACCGCAACCCGAAACCGGTGATCGTCGCCGTGCACGGCTTCGTGCTGGGCGGCGGTATCGGCATCTGCGGTGCCGCCGACATCATCGTCGCGTCCGAGTGCGCCACCTTCGGCGTGCCGGAAGTGGATCGCGGCGCCATGGGCGGCGGCGCGCATTTGCAGCGGCTGTTCCCGGTGCAGAAAGTCCGCCACATGTACTTCACCGGCGAGCCGATCGACGCCGCCGAGGCTTACCGCCTGGGCGCCGTGGAGCGGGTGGTCAAGCGTGAAGACTTGCGCGAAGCCGCGTTGCAGATCGCCCGCACCATCGCCGCCAAGAGCCCGGGCATGATCAGCCTGGCCAAGGAAGCGCTGACCGGCATCGAAGACGGCAATCTGGAAGACAAATACCGCTGGGAGCAGGGCTTCACCCTCGAAGCCTATCGCTCACTGGACTCTCAGGAAGCACGCGACTCGTTCGTCGAGAAACGCGATGCCCGATTTAACGGCTGAAGGCATATCCATGGACCTGACCTATACCCCGGCCCAGCAGGCCTTTCGCTTTGATGCGCGAACCTGGCTGGCGGCCAATGTACCGAGTGAACCGCTGCAATCGTTCGACACCGAACAGGGCTTTGCCGAGCACCGCGCCTGGGAAGCCAAACTCAACGAAGGTCGTTGGGGCATGGTCACCTGGCCGACGGAACTCGGCGGGCGCGGCTGCGACCTGATCGAGTGGCTGATTTTCGAAGAGGAGTACTACCGTTCCGGGGCGCCGGCACGGGTCAACCAGAACGGCATTTTCTTGCTTGGCCCGACCCTGATGGAATACGGCAGCGAAGAACAAAAGGCACGGTTTCTGCCGCGCATGGCCAAGGGCGAAGATATCTGGGCCCAGGCCTGGTCCGAGCCGGGCGCCGGTTCCGACATGGCGGCGATCCGCTCCCGGGCCGAACGGGTGGGCGACCACTATGTGATCAATGGCCAGAAAACCTGGTCGACCCGCGCGGTGTGGGCCGATTGGGTGTTCGGTATTTTCCGTACCGATCCACAGTCCCAGCGTCATCACGGGCTGACGTTCATCCTGCTGCCATTGAATACGCCGGGCATCACCGTGCGGCCGATTCCGCAGCTCAACGGCTTGCCGGGTTTCGCCGAAATCTTCTTCGATGACGTCAAGGTGCCGGTGGAGAACGCCCTCGGCGGCGAGGGCATGGGCTGGCACGTGGCGATGTCCACCGCCGGGTTCGAGCGCGGTTTGCTGCTGCGTTCGCCGGCACGCTTCCAGGAAACCGCCAAGCGTCTGGTGCAGTTGTACCTGGCCAACCGCGAACGGGCCGATCGCGACCCGGCCATCGGTGAGGCGGTGATGCGCGCCTGGCTCGATGCCGAGGCCTACACCCTGAGCACCTACATGACCGCCTCGAAACTGGTGCAGGGCGGCAAGATCGGGCCGGAGTCGTCGACCAACAAAATCTTCTGGTCGGAACTCGACCAGCGCATGCACGACACCGCCATGAGCATTCTTGGCCTGCGTGGCGAGCTGCTGCCCCAAGCCCCGGCCGCCGGTGATGTCGGCCATTGGCTGGAAGGTTTCCTGTTTGCCCAGGCCGGGCCGATCTACGCCGGCACCAACGAGATCCAGCGCAACATCATTGCCGAACGCATGCTCGGCATGCCGCGTGCCTGAGGAATAGACCATGGACTTTAGTTTCAGCCGCGACCAACTGCTGTTTCAGGACAACGTCCGCAGCTTCCTGATCAACGAAGTCACCCCGGAACGCATTCGCGAACTGTGGCAGAGCGACAGCGGGCGCAGTGAGCGACTCTGGGCCCAGCTGGTGGAACTGGGCCTGACCGCCCTGACCGTGCCCGAGGCGCAGGACGGCATGGGCATGAATGAGCTGGATTTCGTGCTGATTGCCCAGGAATGCGGTTACGCCGGTCTGCCTGAACCGTTGGTGGACACCATGCTGGTCGGCGTGCCGTTGCTCGCCGCCCTTGATGAGCAACACGCTTCACTAAAGCAGACTTGGCTGTCACGGGTCGCTGAGGGGCGCGCGCGTTTCGCCGTTTCTGAACCGGGCAATCCGCTGGTCAGCGATGCCCATGTTGCCGATCTGCTGTTGCTGGCTAATGGCGATGAAGTGCATGCACTGGAGCGCGACGCCGTGCGCCTGACCCGCAATGAATCGGTCGACCCGAGCCGTCAGTTGTTCCAGGTCGAATGGACACCAACGCCCACCACCTGTGTCGCCAGCGGCGAACAGGGGCGGCGTTTGTGGGCAGCCGCCTGCAACCGTGGCGCCCTCGCCAGTGCCGCGCAATTGCTCGGGCTGGCCAAACGCATGGTCGACCTGGCGGTGGACTACACCTTCGAGCGCAAGCAGTTCGGCAAACCGGTGGGCTCGTTCCAGGCCGTCAAGCACTTGATGGCCAACATCGCGGTGCAGATCGAGTTCGCCAAAGGTCCGCTATACCGCGCCGCTTATGCGCTGGCCGAGCAGCAACCGGGGCAGGACGTGCTGGTGTCCCACGCCAAACTGGCAACCGCGGAAGCGGCCCTGCTCGCCGCGAAGAACAGCATCCAGGCCCATGGCGCCATGGGTTACACCTGGGAAGTCGACTTGCATCTGTTCATGAAACGCGCCTGGGCGCTGGACAAGGTCTGGGGCGATCGCGGTTTGCACAAAGGGCGGATTCGTGCGGCCCTGTTTGATGGCACCCCAGAGCTGGGTGCGGGCAATACGTTCTAACCAGTCAGTAAGGGTGACTACATCCCTGTGGGAGCGAGCTTGCTCGCGATAGCGGTGCGTCAGATGGCATCAATGTTGGATGTGTCGGCCTCATCGCGAGCAAGCTCGCTCCCACAGGTTTTTCGGCGCTCTCAATACCAGACTTCAATTTTTTCACCGAGGTAGACCATGCCTGAAGCCTATATCGTCGACGCCCTGCGTACGCCCACCGGGCGGCGCAAGGGTGGTCTGAGCCAGATCCACGCCGCCGACCTGGGCGCCCACGTATTGCGCGCGCTGGTCGAGCGCAACGCCATTCCCGACGAGGATTACGACGACGTGATCTTCGGCTGTGTCGACACCATCGGCCCGCTGGCCGGTGACATCGCCCGCACCAGTTGGCTGGCGGCCGGCCTGTCGCAATCGGTGCCGGGCACCACCATCGATCGCCAGTGCGGCTCATCGCAGCAAGCGGTGCACTTCGCCGCCCAGGCGGTGATGAGCGGCACCCAGGACGTGGTCATCGCCGGTGGCGTGCAGACCATGACCCAGATCCCGATCTCTTCGGCGATGATCGCCGCCGAGCCGTTGGGCTTCACCGATCCGTTCAGCGGCTCCGAAGGCTGGGTGCGGCGTTACGGCGCGCAACCACCGACGCAGTTCCGTTCGGCGCAGATGATCGCCGAAAAGTGGGACTTGTCCCGGGCGCAACTTGAAGCCTATTCGCTTGAGTCCCATCGACGTGCCTTACAGGCCATAGAGCAAGGCCGTTTCAACCGCGAAATCGTGCCCCTGGCCGGTGTGCTGCATGACGAAACCCCGCGCCACACCAGCCTGGAAAAAATGGCCGAGCTGGAATTCCTGTTCGGCTGCGACCGGGTGACCGCAGCGGTGTCCAGCCAGACCTGCGACGCGGCCAGCGCGATGCTGATCGTCTCGGAAGCAGCGCTCAAGCGTTACGGCCTGACGCCACGGGCACGCATCCATCACCTGAGCGTGCGCGCCGAAGACCCGATCTGGATGCTCACCGCGCCGATCCCGGCCACGGCTTACGCGCTCAAGCGTGCCGGCATGAAGCTCGAAGACATTGACCGGGTGGAGATCAACGAAGCCTTCGCCTCGGTGGCCATGGCCTGGCTCAAAGAGACGGGCTATCCCCACGAACAAACCAACGTCAACGGCGGTGCGATTGCCCTCGGCCATCCACTGGGCGCCACCGGCACCCGCTTGATGTGCAGCCTGCTGCACGAACTGGAACGCAGCGGCGGACGTTTTGGCATGCAGACCATGTGCGAAGGCGGCGGTCAGGCCAACGTGACCATCATCGAACGCTTGTAATCAGGATGCACACCGGTCCTGTAGGAGCGAGCCGGCTCGCGATGGACTCAAGAACGACGCGGTTATTCAGATACCCCGTGTATTCGTTAACGACCATCGCGAGCAGGCTCGCTCCTACAGGGGATTTGTGGCGAGTAGTGATGAATTTGAAGGATTTAGAACATGAAAATCTGTGAAAACCGCGTTGTGATCATCACCGGCGCCGGTGGCGGTCTGGGTCGCGCCTATGCGCTGGCCTTCGCCGCCGAAGGCGCGAAAGTGCTGGTCAACGACATCAACCGCGAAGCGGCACTGGCCGTGGTCGGCGAAATCCTCGGCCAGGGTGGCAGTGCCGTGGCCAACAGTGACGACATTACCCGTTATGACTCGGCGGGGCTGATCGTGCGCCAGGCCATCGAAACCTTTGGCGATCTGAACGTGGTGGTCAACAACGCCGGCATCTGCCGCGACCGCATGTTCGCCAGCCTCGGCGAATCCGACTGGGACGCTGTGGTGGCCGTGCATCTGAAGGGGCACTTCTGCATTTCCAGCCACGCCGTGAAGTACTGGCGTGAGCAGGTCAAGGGCGGCGCCAAGGTCGATGCGCGGATCATCAACACCAGTTCCGGTGCCGGTTTGCAGGGCTCCATTGGCCAGTCCAACTACGCGGCGGCCAAGGGCGGTATTGCTTCGTTGACGCTGGTGCAGGCGGCTGAACTGCGCCGCTACGGAATCACTGCCAACGCCCTGGCGCCGGCCGCGCGTACCGGGATGACCGAGCAAGTGTTCGCCGACACCATGAAAAAGCCTGAAGAGGGCTTCGATTACTTCGCCCCGGAAAACGTCGCGCCGCTGGTGGTGTGGCTCGGCTCCGAGGCTTCCGCTGAGGTGACGGGGCAGATGTTCGAAGTCGAGGGTGGCAAGTTGTCGATCGCCGACGGCTGGCGCCGTGGCCCGGAACTGGATCGCCAGGGCCGCTGGGCGGTCGGTGAAATGGGCGATGCCGTCGCACAGCTTGTGGCTCAGGCCGTTCCGGCAGCCAAAGTGTACGGCAGCTGAAAAATACCGGTCTCGGATGGGCGGCATGGCTATAATCGGCCCACGATCCAAAGCCGATCACCTGTAGGAGCGAGCTTGCTCGCGATGGACGTTAACGATAACGCGTTCTTTCCGGATTAACGTGTTGCGCTTGAGTCCATCGCGAGCAAGCTCGCTCCTACAGATGCACATGAACCACGTTCCTCTACACGAGACCTGCCATGACCATTTCCCTGTATGACGCTTCCGTGCCTGTTTTCCAGCAAATGCTCAACGCCCTGAGCGATGTACTGAAAAAGGCCGAGGCTCACGCCACCGAAAAAAACATCGACCCTAACGCGTTCCTGCAAGCGCGCCTGTTTCCGGACATGTTCCCGCTGGTGCGTCAGGTGCAGATCGCCGTTGATTTCAGCAAGGGCGTTTCCGGTCGCCTGGCCGAAGTCGAATTGCCGAAGTACGACGACAGCGAAACCACCTTTGCCGAACTGCAAGCACTGATCGCCAAGGCCCTGGCTTTCATCGGCAGCATCAAGCCGGAGCAGATCAACGGCAAGGAAGGCATCGAGATCGTGACCCGTCCGGGCACGCCTAAAGAGAAGCGCTTCAGTGGCCAGGCTTACCTGCTGACCTACGGCCTGCCGCAGTTCTTCTTCCACGTCACCACTACTTACGCACTGCTGCGCCACAATGGCGTGGAAGTGGGCAAGCGCGACTACATGGGCGCGTTCTAAACCGTCCAGGTACAAAAAAGCCCCCGGAGCCTTTGGCTGCGGGGGCTTTTTCATGTGTACGCATTTTTCAGCTACGCCATCAATCCTTGTGGGAGCGAGCTTGCTCGCGATGGCGGAGTGTCAGTCGACAGCTTTGTTGAATGATAAAACGCTATCGCGAGCAAGCTCGCTCCCACAGGGGCGGCGGTGTTACGCCAATCGTGCTGCCTTCTGCTCTTCACCCAGGCAAGCCGCCGCGGTGAACAGCACATCGGTGGACGAGTTCAGCGCGGTTTCCGCCGAGTCCTGCAATACGCCGATGATGAAACCGACCGCCACCACCTGCATGGCGATCTCGCTCGGGATGCCGAACAGGCTGCACGCCAGTGGAATCAGCAACAGCGAACCACCCGCCACGCCCGAAGCACCGCAGGCACAGATCGCTGCGACGACGCTCAGCAGGATCGCGGTCGGAATGTCCACGGCGATGCCCAGGGTGTGCACCGCCGCCAGGGTCAGCACCGTGATGGTGAT
Source organism: Pseudomonas sp. Pseusp10 (assembly GCF_059492225.1). NCBI lineage: Bacteria > Pseudomonadati > Pseudomonadota > Gammaproteobacteria > Pseudomonadales > Pseudomonadaceae > Pseudomonas > Pseudomonas sp. Pseusp10. The sequence continues at coordinate 2,675,801 of NZ_CP168528.1, forward strand.
CGCCGCGCCGGCCATGTTGATGGTGGCGCCCAGCGGGATCGATACCGAGTAGGTGTCTTCGTGCAGGCCCAGACGCTTGCTCAATTCCAGGTTGACCGGAATGTTCGCCGCCGAGCTGCGGGTGAAGAACGCGGTGATGCCGCTCTCGCGCAGGCAGGTCAGGACCAGCGGGTAGGGGTTGCGGCGCAGTTTCCAGAACACGATGAGCGGGTTCATCACCAGCGCCACGAACAGCATGCAGCCCAGCAGCACGGCCAGCAGGTGCGCGTAGCCGATCAAGGCGCCGAAGCCGGAGGTGGCGAGGGTCGAGGCCACCAGGCCGAAGATGCCCAGCGGGGCGAAGCTGATCACCAGGCGCACGATCACCGTCACGCCGTTGGACAAGTCGCCCAGTACTTCACGGGTGGTGTCGCCGGCGTGGCGAATGGCGATGCCCATGCCGATGGCCCACGCCAGAATGCCGATGAAATTGGCGTTCATCAGGGCGCTGACCGGATTATCCACCACGCTCAGCAACAGACTTTGCAGCACTTCGCCAATTCCGCCTGGTGCCGTGACCGCGACGTCCTGGGTCGACAGCACCAGGCTCGACGGGAACATCATGCTGGCTACCACTGCGACCACGGCGGCGGCGAAAGTGCCCAATAGATACAAAAACAGAATCGGTCGGATGTGGGTTTCCTGACCGTGCTTATGGTTGGCAATCGACGCCATGACCAACACAAACACCAGAATCGGCGCGACGGCTTTCAATGCGCTGACAAACACTTTGCCGATGAACGCCGTGGACTTCGCCACGTCAGGGGCAAACAGGGCCAGGGCAATACCGGCGATAAGGCCGATCACGATTTGCGTGACCAGGCTCAAGCGTTTAAGGCGTTGCAATAGAGAAGGGGATGAAGCAGTCATAAAGCAGCATCTCTGATTTTTATAAGTGCGAGGTTTCACCGCGCTTGCAGCAACAAACAGGGCAGGCCGCAGACGGGAAACCGAGAAGGAAACACAGGGTGTAATGTCATTTAAGGTGCTGAACGCCGCATTTCTTGTGGGAGCGAGCTTGCTCGCGATGACGGTGGCACAGTCCATAGTCGCGTTGTCTGACAGTCCGCCATCGTCGGAACGCCGCCCGGAGCAAGCTCGCTCCCACAGGTTTTGCCCTTAAATAATCGGCATTAACCACAGGGTGTACGTTTTTCAGGGCGCGGACTTTATCACAGCGCAGGCACGATCCTTCAGACCTGTGACGATCCGCCACTCGGGCATTCAACGAGATCGGCAGGTTCGTGCAACCCTGATTGGAAACACTCTGTTAAGATTCGCCATCCTCATTTTCATGTCTGCCAGTGGGCCTTCGGGCTATCGCTGGTGTCGTCGTTTTCTGGAGTTGTGCATGCGGTTGTTGCCCATTCTTCTGTTGTCTGCCGCCGGTTTCACGGTGCTGACCACGGAATTCATCATTGTCGGCCTGTTGCCGGCCATCGCCCGCGACCTGGACGTCAGCATCCCGCAGGCCGGGTTGCTGGTGACCCTGTTTGCCTTCACCGTGGCCGCGTTCGGGCCGTTCCTCACCGCGTACTTCGCCCGCTTCGAGCGGCGCAAGTTGTTCATTTCGGTGCTGATCCTGTTCGGCCTGGCCAACACGCTCGCGGCACTGGCGCCGAACATCTGGGTGATGGCGTTCGCGCGGCTGATCCCGGCGCTGGGGCTGCCGGTGTTCTGGGCGCTGGCCAGCGAGACTGCGGTGGACATCGTCGGGCCGGATTACGCCGGTCGCGCCATCGCCAAGATCGGCTTCGGCATCGTTTGCGCGACGGTATTTGGCATTCCGGTGGGCACGCTGATTTCCGACGCGTTCGGCTGGCGCAGTGCCTTTGCCATTCTGGCGGTCATCGCCTTTGCCAAGGCGTTGTTGCTGTTTATCTACCTGCCGAAGACCAACTTGCACCAGCATCAGGTGAGTTTCATTTCGCAGTTCAAGATCCTGCGCAGCCCGCTGATGCTGGGGCATGTGTTGCTGTCGGTGGTGGTGTTCAGCGGTATGTTCACCGCCTACACCTATCTGGCAGACATTCTTGAGCGGTTGGCCGGCTTCAACGGCACTGTGGTCGGCTGGTGCCTGATGGGCTTCGGCGCGGTCGGGCTGATCGGCAACTCCCTGGGCGGGCGCGCGGTGGATCGTCATCCGCTGATGGCGTCGATGATGTTCTGTGCATTCATGATTGCCGGCCTGGTGGCGCTGGTGCCGAACATCCATTCGCCGGTCGGTCTGGCGGCGGCGATGGGCATCTGGGGCGTGACCCAGGCCGCGTTGTTCCTGGTCAGCCATGTGCGCCTGATGAAAGCCGCACCCGAGGCGCCGGCGTTTGCCGCGTCGCTGAACATCGCCGGGGCCAACCTCGGTATCGGTCTGGGCGCGATGATCGGTGGCCGGGTGATCGACAGCGTCGGCCTGCAAGGCCTTGGCTTCGCCGCGGCGGCTTTTATCCTCGCCTCGATCCTGCTGGCGATTGCCCTGATGACCTTCCAGCCCCGGGAAGTCTGCACCTGAAAGCCTTAAAACTCGGTAAACAGCTCGCGTCGGGCACCTTCGGTAATGGCAACGATGCCGGGGTGCTTGACCTTGCGTTCCACTGAGATGGCATAGAACGACTCGCTCACCGCGTCAGTCTTGCCGATCACTTCTACGCCGTACTGGCGTTGCACTTCATCGGCAATCACGCTCGGGCCGATGAAGATCCCGCTGCCGGATTGGCCGAAGGCCTGCATCAGGGCGCTGTCGTCGAACTCGCCGACAATTTGCGGCTGGATCTGCTGCTCGGCGAACCAGCGCTGCAAACGGCTGCGTACCACGGTTTCCGGGCCGGGAATCAGCAGCGGCGCACCGTGCAGATTGCGCGGAAAGTCGTGACCGTAACGTGCCGCCAGCTCAGGGGTGGCAAAGAAGCTGATCCCGCACTCACCGAGTTTCTGGCTGTAGCCCTTGATGTCCAGGTGCGACGGCATCGGGCTGTCGGAAATCACCAGGTCCAGACGCTGGATCGCCAGGTCGGCCAATAAACGTTCAAGCTTGTCTTCGCGGCACGTGATGCGCAGCGGTTCGCTCAACTCCATGGTCGGTGCGATCAGGCGATAGACAATGGATTTGGGCACTACGTCCGCCACGCCCACGCGAAACAGAATCTGCTGTTCATTGGGTCGTGCCCGCAGCATCAGCTCCAGTTCGCCGCCCAGCTGAAACATTTGTTCGGCGTAGGGCAGGGTTTGTCGCCCGGCTTCGGTGAGTTCCAGTTGCCGACCTACCCGGCGAAACAATTCGATGCCGTAGGTTTGTTCGAGCAGGGATATTTGTCCGCTGATGGTCTGGGGTGTCAGGTTCAGCTGCTCGCAGGCGCGCACGATGCTGCCGGTCTTGGCTACCACCCAGAAGTAATGTAACTGCCGATAGTTGAGCATGTTGGTCTACAGTTCGTAAAAACCGAAGTATAACCGCTGAAAATACGAATTTTCCTGAAGTGTTCGTCTCCCTAGAATGCATCGCTATCAACGGGCCATCGTTTAGGTCCCGTTCGTTCTATCGAGGAAAGCATCATGAAGCTGAGAACCACGGCACTGTTGATCACGTCTTTACTGGTACTGGCCGGTTGCGACCAGGCCGAGAAAAGCGCGCAACAGTTGATGGGCAAGGCCGCCGAAAGTGCCAAACAGGCGATTGACGATACCCACAAGGCCGCCGAACAAGCACTCAGCGATGCCACTGGCGGGCTGATCAGCAAAAAAGAATCATCGGAAAAAGAGGCGGAAAAATCCGAATCTTCCTCCCAGGAAATCTAAACCGTACTACAACGAGTCAGGACTGACCCATGGACTACCTTTTACAACTTGCCGCCAGCCCCACAGCCTGGGTCGCCCTGGCCACCCTGGTGGTGATGGAAATCGTGCTCGGCATCGATAACCTGATCTTCATCTCGATCCTGACCAACAAACTGCCCGAGCAGCACCGGCAGAAGGCGCGACGCATCGGTATCGGCATGGCGCTGATCCTGCGACTCGGCCTGTTGAGCACCATCGCGTTCATCGTCCAGTTGACCGCGCCGGTGATCGAGATTCTCGGCCACGCGTTCTCCTGGAAAGACATGATCCTGATCGCCGGTGGCCTGTTCCTGTTGTGGAAGGCGACCACCGAGATCCATCACAGCATGGACCCGGACCCGGAAGATCCAACGTCGAAGACTTCGACCGTGGCCTTGGGCTTTGCTGCGGCGATCGGCCAGATCCTGATGCTGGACATGGTGTTTTCCATCGACAGCATCATCACCGCTGTCGGCATGACCGAGCACTTGCCGATCATGATCATCGCGGTGGTGGTATCGGTGCTGGTGATGTTGTTTGCGGCTGATCCGCTGGCCAGGTTCATCAACGACAACCCGACGGTGGTGATGCTGGCCCTGGGCTTCCTGATCATGATCGGCATGACGCTGATCGCCGAGGGCTTCGGCGCCCACGTGCCGAAAGGCTACGTCTATGCGGCCATGGCATTCTCGGCTTCGATCGAGGTGTTGAACATGATGTCCCGTCGCGCCAGGCAGAAGCGCGTAGCCACTGAGGCTTAACCGACACTGAAAGAAACGGCCGCCTGAACTCCAAGGAGTGCAGGCGGCCGTTTTTGTTGGTATCGGCTGAAAGTGTTCGTCAGTGAGCGTTGGCGTGTTGGCTCGGCGTCTTGTCCATTGCCGACGCAGGTGCTGGCTGAACAGGGTGATGGTGGCGGCGGGCAATACGCAGCACGCCCCACAGCATGGCGGCGGCTACCGCCAGCCAACTGCAAATCAACATCAAAATAATCATTGCCAGGCTCATCTGTGCCTCCTCTTTGCCCTGCTGCGGGCAAACACGCTTTGCTGCTGTCGCTTCAGAGAACAGTCTAGTCGTTGCTACATTTCAGGCTATTGACCGAAAGTCGTCTGTCACCAACCAGTTCGCTCTATCGAATGCACTCGACTGCCGTTTAGAGCTATACCGTAGCGGCGCGGCGACCTATGATCGACAACCTAGCCGGGAGTGGGGTTGCCTGGCGTCTGAACCTGAACAAGAGAGAGATGATGGTGCGGGTATTTTCTCGAATTTTGTCGGCCATGCTGATAGCCGGTTGCGTGGCCAGCCTGGCGGGCTGTGCCGGAAGCGTTGCGCCCGAGATCAAGCGTTTGCCGGAGCGTGTCGAACTCAGCGGTCGATTCTACCGGGGCGATGCCTATCAAAGCGGGCCGCAGGTGCTGGCCAGCATGCTGTCCCAGCAGGGCATCGTGATCACCCCGGGCTTGCTCGACAAGCCCTTGCATTTGCCGGGGGGCGAAGACCGGTTGCAACAAAACATGCAGAACCTGGCCCGCGAGTACGGGATGGTCGTTTATCCCGTCGACAGCAACCTTCCGGCGTTGTTGACGCAAGTCGCCGCCGGTTATCCGGTGATGGTGCGCTTCACTGAGGGCTCGGCCATGTGGGCCGAACCGCGTTATGCCATTCTTGCCGGTTACAACCGTCAGAAGCAGACGGTCCTGCTGCGCGCCGGAATGAATCGCCGCGAACTGATGAGCTTCAGCTCCTTCGAGTCGGCGTTCAAGGACGCCGGCGGCTGGGCCGTGCTGATCCAGAAGCCGACGCAAATCCCGGCCCAGGTCGATCAGCAGCGTTGGCTCAAGGCGGCCAACGATCTGGCTCAGGCCGGTCAGGAACAAGCGGCGACCAAGGCTAAAAAGGCATTGGCCGCGCAGTAAGCCCGTTGGTCACCCGACGGGCACCATTGTCCGTCGCCAGCCTCTGATCTATAACGACCTGCAACCATCGGTTCGAGATCAGGAGGTGCCCATGGCTCATCCCCCCACGCCTGTCGGCCCGCATTCATCTGAACATTCCTCCGGTGATGAACTGGGGTTCGACCCGGATTCCCCGGACCTTTCCGATCCGCAGGTTGATCCCGTCGGACCGGCCAAGGCACCGAGGGATGTGAAACCGGGCGACAACCCCAAGGCCCCGGCCAAACCCTACGATCCACTGGGCAATCTGAAACCCTAGGTCCAATGGAGGTGAGTATGTCTACCGATTCCAGTTTCGACGACAAGCGTCCGGAAACCGTTCCGACCACTCCCGAGCAGGACACGGACCCAGTGATGGATCCGGATAGCCCGATGCGCGATCCGCTGGCGCGGCCGACGGTGGTGCCGACCAAACATCCGCAGGACTGGCGAGACCCAAGCAAAGGTGATGGCATTCCGGATGATGACCAGATGCCTCTGCCCAACGATTAACAGCTGACGAAAAAAAGCCCCGAATGATCGGGGCTTTTGCCTGCTGTAGCTGCCTGCTTACTTCGAAGCTTCAATTACACCACTCTGGCGCTGCTTGAGGTTCTTGTCCGATTTGTACTGCAGGGCTGCAGAAGCCACATTGGCGCTCTTGCCAGTTTCGACCCAATTGCGGATGCGGGCAGCATCGGCAAAGTGTGTGTATTTGCCATAAGCGTCCAGGAGCACCAGGGCAACCGGACGGTTACTCATCCGGGTCACCAGCACCAAGCAGTGACCGGCTTCGTTGGTGAAACCGGTTTTCGTCAGTTGAATGTCCCAGTCCGGCTTGCGGACCAAATGGTCGGTGTTGCGAAAGCCCAGGCTGTAGTTGGGTTTACGGAACGAGACGGTTTTTTCCTTGGTCGTGCTCAGCTCTGTCAGCAACGGGTATTTGTGCGCGGCGATCAACAGCTTGCTCAGGTCGCGAGCGGTCGACACGTTGCGCGGGGAAAGACCAGTCGGCTCGACGAAATGCGTGTTGGTCATGCCCAGTGCCCGGGCCTTGGCATTCATTGCAGCAATGAACGCGGCATAGCCGCCCGGATAGTGGTGCGCCAGAGTCGCGGCGGCGCGGTTTTCCGAAGACATCAGGGCAATCAGCAGCATTTCCCGGCGCGGCAGTTCGCTGCGGAGCTTGACCCGGGAGAACACGCCTTTCATTTCCGGTGTGTCGCTGATGTTGACGTCGATGTATTCGTCCATGTTCTGCCGGGATTCAACCACGACCAGGCCAGTCATCAACTTACTGACGGAAGCGATCGGCACCACCACGTCAGGGTTGCTGGCATAGATGACTTTATTGGTCTGTATGTCCAGCAGTAAGGAACTGCCGGAAGCGAGCTTGAGTGTCTTCGTCTCTCGCGGCGCTGCGGTGGTCTCGTCAGCACTGGCGATTGGCGTGAGGAAAACCCCTGTAACTGCAAAAAATAGGCTCAGGATGGAAAGACGGATTTTCACGCTGGCAGACTCGTAAAGTGTTGATAAGCCGTTTTGTAACGGGCTATTTCGTAAAAAGCGCGACATTCTGGAGTATGGCTGAATAACTGTCGATGGTTGTTCAAGTAACAGGTGAAAGTCCTGAGAAACATGAAAAAAAAGTCATTTTCCGTCGGGTGGTCGAGCTTGTTTCGCAGGCAAAAAGAACCCCGCCAAGGGCGGGGTTCTTTGACTCGCTGTCAGCGTCTTCGTTGAAACTCAGCTGTGCAGGGTTTCAGCGGCGTACAGGGTGTTTTCCAGCAGGCAGGCACGGGTCATCGGGCCAACGCCACCCGGTACCGGAGTGATCCAGCCGGCGCGGGGCAGGGCGGTTTCGTAGATCACGTCACCGACCAGCTTGCCGTCGTCCTGACGGTTGATGCCGACATCGATCACGATCGCGCCTTCCTTGATCCATTCGCCCTTGACCAGGCCCGGCTTGCCGGCGGCGACGACGACCAGGTCCGCACGGCCGACATGGCCGGCCAGGTCCTTGGTAAAACGGTGGGTGACCGTCACGGTGCAACCGGCCAGCAGCAATTCCATCGCCATCGGGCGACCAACGATGTTGGACGCTCCGACGACCACGGCATTCATTCCGTAAAGATCGACGCCGGTGCTTTCCAGCAGGGTCATGATGCCTTTGGGGGTGCATGGGCGCAGCAGCGGGATACGCTGGGCCAGGCGACCGACGTTATAAGGATGGAAACCGTCGACGTCTTTGTCCGGACGAATGCGCTCCAGCAGTCTGGAGGCGTCCAGGTGTTCGGGAAGCGGAAGCTGAAGCAGAACGCCGTCGATTGCAGGATCGTCGTTCAGGCGATCGATCAGCTCGGAAAGCGCTTCTTGAGTGGTTTCGGAAGGCAGGTCATAAGCTTGGGATAGAAAGCCGACCTCTTCACAGTCTTTACGCTTGTGCGAGACATAAACCTGAGAGGCAGGATCGCTGCCGACCAGGATCACCGCAAGGCCGGGCGTGCGCAGGCCTTGCTGGCGACGCTCGGTGACACGTTGGGCGATCTGCTGGCGCAGGCTGGCGGCGATCGATTTGCCGTCGATTAGTTGTGCAGTCATTGCGCGTGATTAACCATCGAGAGGGGAAAAAAAGAGAACGCATTCTCGCATGTCATGCGGTGAGGGCAAAGGCGCTTGGTCTGCAAATTCCCCTAACTCCTTTAATTAAATGAATTTTTTTTAAAAAGGATTTGACGACCTTCAGGGGGCTCTATACTATTCGTCGCACTTGTCGGGCACAGCCTAGCACTGGTTAAGAAGGTCGAGCAGGATTACAGTTCTGCAAGGCTGGAAAGCACTTAGTTTGTAGTCCTCCAAGGTTACAGCTAACAAGGCGCCCGTAGCTCAGCTGGATAGAGCATCCGCCTTCTAAGCGGATGGTCGCAGGTTCGAGTCCTGCCGGGTGCGCCATTAGGCAGCATTGGCACAAGTAACGCGATATGGTGGGCGTAGCTCAGTTGGTAGAGCACGGGATTGTGACTCCCGTTGTCGTGGGTTCGATCCCCATCGTCCACCCCATATTTCGAAAGGCGCCAGATTAACAGTCTGGCGCCTTTGCTTTAACGGCTTCATCCGCGGATGTGGTGGAATTGGTAGACACACTGGATTTAGGTTCCAGCGCCGCGAGGCGTAAGAGTTCGAGTCTCTTCATCCGCACCAAATAAAGCTTCATTCAGGCTGTTGGCCTGGCTGGAGCTTGATAAAGAAGTTGTTTGGCTTCTTTAACAGGCAATATGGTGGGCGTAGCTCAGTTGGTAGAGCACGGGATTGTGACTCCCGTTGTCGTGGGTTCGATCCCCATCGTCCACCCCATATTTCGAAAGGCGCCAGATTGAAAAGTCTGGCGCCTTTTTTGTTTCAGCGGCTGCAGGTTTCGGGCCGCAGGGGCAGGGCGTTTCGTCGTATTTATGTTTCTCGATGATGCCGTCCTGTCCGCCGGCCTTGCTTGCGAGATCGGCTGTCAGGGAGATGATTGGCCACCTCCTCTATATATAGAAGGGTTGGCGCAGAGCCTTGGCGTGATTGGTTGTATTTGCCATCGGGGCGAGGTGCATCCGTGCATTCGCACCTATAAATTGCCTGCTGCTTTTTTACCCGTTTTCAGTAGGGTGACTTCTTGAGTTTGACCCACTAGAATGCATGCCCTTGATTCTGGGGTCGGAAACGGCCGGCTAACGTCTGTGCAACGAGGAATATCCATGCAAGTTTCTGTTGAAAATACTACTGCTCTTGAGCGCCGCATGAGCGTCACCGTGCCGGCTGAGCGCATCGAGAGCCAGGTCAACAAGCGTCTGCAGCAGACCGCCCAAAAGGCCAAGATTGCTGGCTTCCGTCCAGGCAAAGTGCCAATGAGCGAAATCAAGCGCCGTTTCGGTGCCGATGCTCGTCAGGAAGCTGTAGGCGACGTGATCCAGTCTTCCTTCTACGAAGCTGTGGTTGAGCAGAAGCTGAACCCGGCTGGTTCGCCTTCGATCGAGCCTAAATCCCTGGAAGCTGGCAAGGACCTGGAATACGTCGCTGTATTCGAAGTGTTCCCTGAGTTCACCGTTGCCGGTTTCGAAGGTATCACCGTCGAGCGCCTGAGCGCTGACGTAGCTGATGCCGATCTGGACAAGATGCTGGAAGTCCTGCGCAAGCAGAACACCCGTTTCGAAGCGGCCGATCGCGCTGCCCAGAACGAAGACCAGCTGAACATCGATTTCGTCGGCAAAGTCGACGGTGAAGTGTTCGCCGGCGGTTCCGCCAAGGGTACTCAGCTGGTTCTGGGTTCCGGCCGCATGATCCCTGGTTTCGAAGATGGCCTGGTTGGTGCAAAAGCCGGTGAAGAACGCGTTCTGAACCTGACTTTCCCTGAGGACTATCAGAACCTGGACCTGGCTGGCAAAACCGCTGAGTTCACCGTGACTGTAAATACCGTTTCCGAGCCAAAGCTGCCAGAACTGACCGAAGAATTCTTCGCTCAATTCGGCATCAAGGAAGCCGGTCTGGAAGGCTTCCGTGCCGAAGTTCGCAAGAACATGGAGCGCGAGCTGCGTCAGGCGATCAAATCCAAGGTCAAGAATCAGGTAATGGACGGTCTGCTGGCCACCAACCCGATCGAAGTGCCAAAGGCTCTGCTGTCCAACGAAGTTGACCGTCTGCGCGTGCAGGCTGTTCAGCAGTTCGGCGGCAACATCAAGCCAGACCAACTGCCGGCCGAGCTGTTCGAAGAACAAGCCAAGCGTCGCGTCGTGCTGGGCCTGATCGTGGCTGAAGTGGTCAAGCAATTCGACCTGAAGCCTGACGAAACCCGCGTTCGCGAGATGATTCAGGAAATGGCTTCGGCCTATCAGGAGCCTGAGCAGGTTGTGTCCTGGTACTACAAGAACGACCAGCAACTGAACGAAGTCCGTTCGGTTGTGCTGGAAGAGCAAGTTGTGGATACTGTTCTGCAGAAAGCTAGCGTGACCGACAAATCGGTCTCTTACGAAGAAGCGGTCAAGCCGGTAGAAGCACCACAAGCCGACTGATCACATTTGCAGTAAGAAGCAAACACCATAAGCCAGCCTTCGTGCTGGCTTATGCGTATTCAAGACATAACTATTTGGGAGTGACTGCAGAGCATGTTCCGTAATTCCTATATTCAGCAGAACTCTGATATCCAGGCCGCAGGCGGCCTGGTCCCGATGGTTGTCGAGCAGTCCGCTCGTGGCGAGCGCGCCTACGACATTTACTCGCGCCTGCTCAAGGAGCGAGTGATCTTTCTGGTTGGCCCGGTAGAGGACTACATGGCCAATCTGATCTGTGCGCAACTGCTGTTCCTTGAAGCGGAAAACCCGGACAAGGACATCCATCTCTATATCAACTCACCGGGCGGTTCGGTGACGGCGGGCATGTCGATCTACGACACCATGCAGTTCATCAAGCCCAACGTGGCGACCACCTGTATCGGTCAGGCGTGCAGCATGGGCGCGTTTCTGCTGACGGCCGGTGCCCCTGGCAAGCGTTACTGTCTGCCGAACTCGCGTGTGATGATTCACCAGCCACTGGGCGGTTTCCAGGGCCAGGCGTCGGATATCGAAATCCATGCCAAGGAAATCCTCTTTATCCGTGAGCGCCTCAACACGCTGATGGCCATGCATAGCGGGCGCACTCTTGAAGAAATCGAGCGCGATACCAACCGCGACAATTTCATGAGTGCAGAAGCCGCGCGTGAGTACGGGTTGATCGATGAAGTGATCACCCAGCGCCCTGCTTAAAATAAGCAGCTCAAAATAGGGTTGGTCGGCGGGTCCGATCACCTGCGGGCTTGAAAAAGCCCGCAATAGCCTTCATCTTGTGTTGCAAGCCTATCGGATTTGGATCGAACGAATGACTGACACCCGCAACGGCGAGGACAACGGCAAGCTGCTCTATTGCTCCTTCTGTGGCAAAAGCCAGCATGAAGTGCGCAAATTGATTGCCGGCCCCTCGGTCTTTATCTGCGACGAGTGCGTCGACCTGTGCAATGACATCATCCGCGAGGAGGTGCAGGAAGCACAGGCCGAAAGCAGCGCGCATAAATTGCCTTCGCCTAAAGAAATCAGCGGCATCCTTGATCAGTATGTGATTGGTCAGGAGCGTGCGAAAAAGGTTCTGGCCGTAGCGGTGTACAACCACTACAAGCGCCTGAATCAGCGTGACAAAAAGAATGACGACGTCGAACTCGGCAAGAGCAACATCCTGCTGATCGGCCCGACAGGCTCGGGTAAAACCCTGCTTGCCGAAACATTGGCCCGCTTGCTGAACGTTCCGTTCACCATTGCCGACGCAACCACCCTCACCGAGGCGGGTTACGTGGGTGAAGATGTCGAGAACATCATTCAGAAGCTGCTGCAGAAATGCGATTACGACGTGGAAAAAGCCCAGATGGGCATTGTCTACATCGATGAAATCGACAAGATTTCGCGCAAATCCGACAACCCGTCGATCACCCGGGACGTTTCCGGTGAAGGCGTGCAGCAGGCCCTGCTCAAGTTGATCGAAGGCACGGTCGCGTCCGTTCCGCCTCAAGGTGGTCGCAAGCATCCGCAGCAGGAATTCCTGCAGGTCGACACCCGTAACATCCTGTTCATCTGCGGCGGTGCGTTCTCCGGTCTGGAAAAGGTTATTCAAAACCGTTCCACCAAGGGCGGTATCGGTTTCAACGCGGAAGTGCGCAGCAAGGAAGAAGGCAAGAAAGTCGGTGAGTCCCTGCGTGAAGTCGAGCCTGACGATCTGGTCAAGTTCGGTCTGATCCCGGAATTCGTCGGTCGTCTGCCGGTGCTTGCGACGCTGGACGAGCTTGACGAGGCTGCGTTGATGCAGATCCTCACCGAGCCGAAAAATGCTCTGACCAAGCAGTATGCCAAGCTGTTCGAGATGGAAGGCGTTGATCTGGAATTCCGTTCCGACGCTCTGAAATCGGTCGCCAAGCGTGCCCTGGAGCGTAAAACCGGTGCCCGTGGCCTGCGTTCGATTCTCGAAGGTGTATTGCTCGACACTATGTATGAAATCCCCTCGCAATCCGAGGTGAGTAAAGTAGTGATCGATGAAAGCGTGATAGAAGGCAAGTCCAAGCCACTGTATATCTACGAAAACAGTGAGCCGACCGCCAAGGCCGCGCCAGACGCTTAAGCGTCACGCAGCTTGAATAAAGAAGGGGCCTTCGGGCCCCTTTGCTTTTGTGGGAGTTGGCCTGTCGGATCGCCGCACTGCAGCGAAGGCGCCCTGACAACCGATCTGATTTTCGGATGTGTCCGGGCCATCTCACGCGCTACCACCAGCTGCAATCTTTCAAGTGGTTCTTTTATCCGCTTGTTTTTTTCCAAGGCAGCCCCCATCTTGGTTTCAAGCTTACTTCCATCTGTTTACGGCCTTACGGCCGCCGTAGAGGCGAAATCATGAAGACAACCATCGAATTGCCTCTCCTGCCATTGCGTGATGTCGTGGTTTATCCGCACATGGTTATCCCGCTGTTCGTGGGGCGCGAGAAATCCATCGAAGCCCTCGAGGCCGCGATGACGGGTGACAAGCAGATTCTTCTGCTAGCCCAGAGAAACCCGGCTGATGACGATCCCGGTGAAGATGCCCTGTATCGCGTCGGTACAATTGCCACTGTTCTGCAGCTGCTGAAGCTGCCTGACGGAACGGTCAAGGTTCTGGTCGAAGGTGAGCAGCGGGGTGCCGTGGAGCGCTTCAGCGAAGTGGACGGTCACTGCCGTGCCGAGGTCTCCCTGATCGACGAAGTCGACGCGCCAGAGCGCGAGTCGGAAGTGTTCGTTCGCAGCCTGCTGTCGCAGTTCGAACAATATGTGCAGTTGGGCAAGAAAGTCCCGGCTGAAGTCCTGTCGTCGCTCAACAGCATCGACGAGCCTGGCCGCCTGGTGGACACCATGGCCGCGCACATGGCCCTGAAGATCGAACAGAAGCAGGAAATCCTCGAAATCATCGATTTGTCGGCCCGGGTCGAGCACGTTCTTGCGTTGCTGGATGCCGAGATCGATCTGCTGCAAGTCGAAAAACGCATTCGCGGCCGCGTCAAAAAGCAAATGGAGCGCAGCCAGCGCGAGTACTACCTGAATGAGCAGATGAAGGCCATTCAGAAAGAGCTCGGCGACAGTGACGAAGGTCACAATGAAGTCGAAGACCTGAAAAAGCGTATCGAAGCCGCCGGTCTGCCGAAAGATGCCCTGGCCAAGGCGACGGCCGAACTGAACAAGCTCAAGCAAATGTCGCCGATGTCCGCGGAAGCGACCGTGGTGCGTTCGTACATCGACTGGCTGGTTCAGGTGCCGTGGAAGGCCCAGAGCAAGGTACGCCTGGACCTGGCGCGTGCAGAAGACATTCTGGATGCCGACCACTACGGCCTGGAAGAAGTCAAGGAACGCATCCTCGAATACCTCGCCGTGCAAAAACGCGTGAAGAAAATTCGTGGTCCGGTGTTGTGCCTGGTGGGTCCTCCCGGGGTGGGTAAAACGTCCCTTGCGGAGTCGATCGCTCACGCTACCAACCGTAAATTCGTGCGCATGGCCCTCGGTGGTGTACGTGATGAAGCGGAAATTCGTGGCCATCGCCGTACTTACATCGGTTCGATGCCAGGAAGATTGATTCAAAAGATGACAAAGGTGGGTGTCCGCAACCCGCTGTTCCTGCTCGATGAAATCGACAAAATGGGCAGCGACATGCGTGGCGATCCGGCATCGGCGTTGCTGGAGGTGCTCGATCCCGAGCAGAACCACAACTTCAACGATCACTATCTGGAAGTCGATTACGACCTGTCCGATGTGATGTTCCTGTGCACCTCGAACTCGATGAACATCCCGCCGGCGTTGCTGGACCGGATGGAAGTGATCCGTCTGCCGGGCTACACCGAAGACGAGAAGATCAACATCGCCGTGAAGTACCTTTCGCCTAAGCAGATCACTGCCAACGGCTTGAAAAAAGGCGAGCTGGAATTCGACGCCGAAGCGATTCGCGACATCATTCGCTACTACACCCGCGAAGCCGGTGTGCGTGGGCTGGAGCGTCAGATTGCCAAGGTTTGCCGCAAGGCCGTCAAGGAACATGCGCTGGAAAAACGCTTCTCGGTGAAGGTCACTGCAGACATGCTGGAGCACTTCCTGGGTGTGCGAAAATTCCGCTACGGCCTGGCTGAGCAGCAGGATCAGATCGGCCAGGTGACCGGGCTGGCATGGACTCAGGTGGGCGGCGAACTGCTGACTATCGAAGCCGCTGTGGTGCCGGGCAAGGGCCAGTTGATCAAGACCGGCTCTCTGGGTGACGTGATGGTCGAGTCGATCACTGCTGCCTTGACTGTTGTTCGCAGCCGGGCGAAGAGCCTGGGCATTCCCCTGGACTTCCATGAGAAGCGCGACACGCACATCCACATGCCGGAAGGGGCAACTCCGAAGGACGGTCCTAGCGCCGGTGTAGGCATGTGCACGGCCCTGGTGTCGGCATTGACCGGCATTCCGGTACGCGCGGATGTCGCCATGACCGGCGAAATCACTTTGCGTGGTCAGGTGCTGGCCATTGGCGGCTTGAAAGAAAAACTGCTGGCTGCCCATCGTGGCGGAATCAAGACCGTGATCATTCCTGAAGAAAATGTGCGCGATCTCAAAGAGATTCCGGACAATATCAAGCAGGATCTACAGATTAAACCGGTTAAATGGATTGACGAGGTCCTGCAAATTGCGTTGCAATACGCGCCGGAGCCCTTGCCGGACGTGGCTCCGGAGATAGTCGCGAAGGATGAGAAGCGCGACGCAGATTCTAAGGAAAGAATTAGCACGCATTAGTACGTATTTGCCTGGGGGGCTTTCTTGACAGCTTTTTAGAGCCCTTGTTATAAAGCGGCTCTTAAGTGTCTGTAGGCCATTCAGCACTCGTTTTTGCTTTCACCAAAAAAACTTAGAATCATACTCAAATAGATATAAGGGGACTTAGAGTGAACAAGTCGGAACTGATTGATGCTATCGCTGCATCCGCTGATATCCCGAAAGCTGCTGCTGGCCGTGCGCTGGACGCTGTAATCGAATCCGTCACTGGCGCTCTCAAGGCTGGCGACTCTGTTGTTCTGGTTGGTTTCGGTACTTTCTCCGTAACTGATCGTCCAGCTCGCATTGGTCGTAACCCACAGACCGGTAAGACGCTGGAAATCGCAGCAGCCAAAAAACCAGGTTTCAAAGCCGGTAAAGCACTGAAAGAAGCTGTCAACTGAGTTCGATTCAGGTTTTTACCCATCCGGGTCGGGGTCATGCCTGACTTGGCAGCGGAGCGGCAGTCCTGACTGCAGGTCGCCGGTTCAAGACACCGAGGGTCGCCAGTTCGAGCCCTCGATCCGCTCCGCCAGTTACGAGAAGGCGCATCCTCGGATGCGCCTTTCTTCTATCCGGATTCTACCCACGCTCCACGGTTGCCTAATTTTGAAGTTCAACCGTTTCTGGGGGACGCATGCTGCAGAATATCAGGGACAATTCACAAGGCTGGATTGCCAAGACTATTATCGGGGTCATCGTTGTTCTGATGGCCTTGACCGGTTTCGACGCCATTTTCAAGGCCACGTCGCACAGTAATGATGCGGCCAAGGTCAACGGCGATGAAATCAGCCAGAACGAGCTGAGCCAGGCGGTCGATATGCAACGCCGTCAGCTCATGCAACAGCTGGGCAAGGATTTCGATGCTTCCTTGCTGGATGAAAAAATGTTGCGCGAATCGGCTCTCAAGGGCCTGATCGATCGCAAACTGCTGCTGCAAGGCGCCGAAAAATCGAAATTCGCTTTTTCCGAGGCGGCACTTGATCAGGTCATCCTGCAAACACCAGAGTTTCAGGTTGACGGCAAGTTCAGCTCCGAGCGTTTCGACCAGGTGATTCGCCAACTCGGCTATACCCGCATGCAATTCCGCCAGATGCTGGCCCAGGAAATGCTGATTGGTCAGCTGCGTGCCGGTCTGGCAGGTAGCGGTTTCGTGACCGATGCACAGGTGCTCGCGTTTGCCCGTCTGGAAAAACAGACCCGCGATTTCGCTTCGCTGAGCATCAAGGCTGACCCGGCGGCTGTGAAGCTGACCGACGAAGAGGTCAAGGCCTATTACGACGAACACGCCAAGGAATTCATGACGCCGGATCAGGTGATCATCGATTACCTCGAGTTGAAGAAGGCTTCCTTCTTCGATCAGGTCAGCGTCAGCGACGAAGACCTGCAAGCGGCCTATCAGAAAGAAATCGCGAACCTGTCCGAGCAACGCCGGGCTGCGCACATTCTGATTGAAGTGAACGACAAGACCACCGAGGCGCAAGCCAAGGCGAAAATCGAAGAGATCCAGGCCCGTCTGGCCAAGGGTGAGCAGTTCGAGGCACTGGCCAAGGAGTTCTCCCAGGATCCGGGTTCGGCGAACAACGGCGGTGACCTGGGTTATGCCGGTCCTGGCGTCTACGACCCGGCGTTCGAGAAAGCCCTGTATTCGTTGGCCAAGGACCAGGTGTCGGGGCCGGTTCGCACCGACTTCGGTTTCCACCTGATCAAGCTGTTGGGTGTGGAAGCACCTGAAGTGCCAACCTTCGCCAGCCTGAAGGACAAGCTGACCCGCGCTCTGAAAACCCAGCAGGTCGAGCAGCGCTTCGTTGAGGCGAGCAAGCAACTGGAAGACGCCTCGTTCGAAGCGTCCGATCTGGCTCAGCCAGCGCAGGACCTGAAACTGACCGTCCAAACCTCCAAGCCGTTCGGCCGTGAAGGTGGTGAGGGTATTGCAGCCAACCGTGCGGTGATCACTGCTGCGTTCAGCCCGGAAGTCCTGGATGAAGGCGCGAACAGCACAGCCATCGAGCTCGATCCGGAAACCGTGGTCGTGTTGCGTGCCAAGGAGCATTTGAAGCCTTCACAGCTGCCGCTGGAAAGCGTTTCTGCTGCGATCCGTGTGCAATTGGCCAAGGAACACGCCAGCGCCGATGCCAAGACCAAGGCTGAAGCCTTGATTGCAAGCCTGCGCGACGGCAAGACCCCGCTGGATAAGGCGATCGACGGCCAGGCCTGGAAAGTCACCGAAGCGGCGACTCGCGCTCAGGAAGGGGTCGACCCTGCCGTGCTGCAGGCGCTGTTCCGCATGGCGAAGCCCGCGGCCAAGGACAAGCCGACCTTCACCAGCGTGACGCTGACTGATGGCAGTCTGATGATCGTGCGCCTCAATGGCGTGAACGAAGCAGCGGCGCCGACCGAAGAGGAGAAAGCACAGTATCGTCGCTACCTCGCTTCTCGCATCGGCCAGCAAGACTTTGCGGCTTATCGCAAGCAGCTGGAAAGCCAGGCGGACATCAAGCGTTACTGATGCCTGACCAGGTTTAGTGCTGCACAGGAGACCCCGGCCGAAAAGCCGGGGTCTTTTTGTTTTGCCGTACGTCATTTGCTGCGGTGACTTTTGCGCAAAACCGGGGTCAATCAGCCTGTAACCGTTTTAAGACACAATCGATGCTCCGCTAAGCATCGATCTGTTGCACAATACGCCCCGAACCGTTTTCCTCAGGATGTTCAATGTTTAAATCATTTCCCATGCGGATTGTCGGCGTGGCTGCCGTACTGGCCGTAGCGGCCGGTTGTTCTTCGAACAAGGCCGCCATCTACGAGCATGAGAACTTCGACGATTCCGGAACCTTCTCCCGCAACTATCCGGTAACGGATACGCAGAGCTGTGAAGCCGCCCGTCGCGCCTTGCTCAGTCAGGGCTACATCATTACCAGCAATGACTCGAAGCTGGTCAGCGGTCACAAGAGCTTTCAGCAGACCGGCGAAAACCACATGGAGATCAGCTTCAGTGTGGTCTGTACCGATGACGGTAGCGAAGGGCACCACGCGACTGTGTTCGCCAACGCCCTGCAGGATCGTTATGCGCTGAAGAAAACCAACAACTCCGCCAGTCTCGGTGTGGGTGTGCTGGGCTCGGTGTCGATGCCGATTGGTTCGTCGGACGATTCGATGGTCAAGGTGGCCAGCGAAACCGTATCGTCTGCCAAGTTCTACGAGCGTTTCTTCGCACTGGTCGAACTGTTCCTGCCGCCGGAAGCGAAAAAGGCTGCGCACATCACCGAAAAGCCGAAAACAGACCTGGGCGTGCCTGAAGCCAAGGTAGCGCCGGCTCCCCTGGCGCCCGCCGCGACCACTGCGCCGACCGCAGAGCCAGCCCCGGCACCCGCTCCTACGGCCTCTGAACCGGTCGCGCCACCGCCTGAAGCGGCACCGATTACCCCGGTTCAGAACATGGATCCGGCACCGTCGGTAGAAATCATCACACCGCCGGTGAACCCGACAGACATGCCGCCGCCGAGCGAGGCGATTCCGGCGATACCTGTCTCCGGCCAGTGATTGATCGCGTTACGGGATCGGCCAACGAGTAACGATCCCGTAGCGAGCGCATCGATTGATCGGTGTCAAACAAGGCCGCTGTCCTGCGGCCTCCCGCGAAAAAATCAATGATAAATTCCTGACCAACTGCTACGTTTTATTCAGTAGCGACGGAGTGTCGTGCCCGCGTCATTTTTCTTTCACGCGGGCACTTTATGCTCAAGGCATTGGTCATTTATTCAGACGTTTTTCAATACGGTTCGGGAGATTCAAAAATGGACGATTATCAAGAAGAGCTGCTCGAGTACCAGGCGTTCGAACTGGACCCGCCGGAGCCCGCAGAAGACGCCACTGAGCTCTAAAACTCCAACTTGTCGCTTGCAGCCAGAAGCTTCAGGCTGTTTTTCTATGGCTGCGGCGAAACTCGCCGGGTGTCTGCCCGTTCCAGCGTTTGAACGCACGTTGAAACGCTTCGGCTGAAGCAAAGCCCAGCAGGTAGGCGATCTCTCCGAACGCCAGTTCGGTGTCGCGTATGTAAGTCATGGCCAGGTCGCGACGGGTGTCGTTGAGAATGGCACGAAATTGTGTGCCTTCATCGGCGAGCTTGCGGCGCAAGGTCCAGGTGGGCAGCTTCAGGCGTGCCGCCACCTCTTGCAAGTCGGGCTCCCGACCACCATTGAGCAAGGGTCCCAGCAGCGCGATGATCCGTTCACGCAGGCTGCGGGTGCGTGTCAGTTGTTCCAGTTCCCGCTCACACAATTGCAGCAAATGCCGCCAGGTGCTCGGGCAATGCTCGGGGTTGCGTTGGGCGAGACTTGCCAGGCTCAAGCGCAGTTGATTGCGTTCGCCGCCAAACTGAATCGGACAGTCACCCAAAACGTCATAGGCCGCACGGTAACCGGGCTCTTCGAATTCGATCTCGATGCGTTCGGCGCGCAGCGGGGCAGGGCTGACACTGGACAATTGCTGCAACCAGCTGGCGATGATCGAATCCACCACAAAGCGGTTGTAGGCGTTATAGGGGCTGATCGAATAGAAACGCAGCCAGGCGCCCTGGGCGTCTTCGTGAAAGCTTGATTGACCCCGATAGTTCGAACCATACAAGGCTTCGAACCGAATCAGGCAGCGCGCGGCTTCACGTACGGTCGGCGCCTGGGCGGCAGTGACCCCTGCGAGGCCGATCTGGCTCAGGCGACTGAGCTGACCCATGCGCAAGCCAAGGGCCGGGTTGTCGGTCAGCTGAATGGCGCTGTGGCCCAGGCGCATGTAGCGCGGTATCGACAGCCGGGCACCGGCTTCGCTCAGGCGCGCTGCATCGAGGCCGTATTGATCGAGCAGTGGCTGCGGATCGATACCATGACTGCGCACGGCATCGGCCAGGCTATGAACAAAGCCCACCGACAGATCGCCGAGGCGCATCGGCTGCGGTTTCATGGTTTACAGCCAGAGGTTCAGCAAACGCGCACCCAGTGCGTTGCCGTCGGCAAAATGCTGGCCGTTGCTGCTGAGGAAGCTTTGCCCGGCGCTGCCCTGATCCCAAAACTGACCCCGCAGGAACACACTCATGCCAGCGACAGCCTGACTGGCCGGTATCCGGGTAGTGAGGGTCAGGCGCTGCCAGGCCTGACCTTCACTGACTTCTCCTGGCTTCAAATTGACCGAGGCCGGCTCCGGCAAACCCCTGTAGCCGCGCCACGGTTGATCCCAGGTGCCACGGCCGGCAACAAAGGCCGGTACTGCAACCAGCTTTACGCTTTGGTCGTTGAGCTTGAGGTAATTTTCCGGGTACCAGCTGTCGTGGCCGATCAATACGCCCAGCCTTCCTGCGGGGGTATCAACGACGTTGAGCGAGTGCTCGCCGTTCGCCTTGATCCCGCTCTGTCCTGCGAAGAACGGATGCATCTGGCGCTGGGGCTGGCCGATCGGCAGGCCTTCGCTGTTGAACACCACGCTGCTGTTGTACAGCGCGCCACGGCCGATTTTCAAGGTGCCGTCGACGATGTTCGGTTCGGGCAGCACGATGGAGCCGGCCACCAGCGTCACGTGGAATTCCCTGGCCAGCCCTCCGAACAATGCCTGGTAGTCCCTGGCCATCGCCTTGGCTTTCATGCGCAGGTGGGCATCGTCCAGACGGTTGCCACCCTCGGCGCTGATCAATGCCTTGGCGAACTTCAGGGGATTGCTCACTGCCAGCCAGTTCATGGCCTCCTTGAGGGTGCTGGCCTGATACAACTCATCCTTCTCGCCGCTGACCATCAACCAGGTACCGATGTGTTCCGGCAATACGACGACGGTCTTGCCGTTCAACAGACCCTGGTCCCGGGCTGCTTGCAGATAGGCCGCGAGTTTGCGGTGCAAACGCTCGGGGCTTTGATAATCGGTAGGAAACAGTTCGGGCTGGATGCCCAAGAGATTGCCACGGTCCGCAGGCGTACCCTGGTCGACAGCCAGGTTGATCCGCAGGTCCGAAAGGTAATGACCCACCGGCCGGTCCGCGGCCCACATCGCGTAGGTCGTGAGGGCGGCGAGCAACGCCATGGAAAATGTCAGGTACAAAAGTTTGCGCATGGGGACACAGTTTACAGCCTGGAGCTGGGCGTGGCTTTTCATTTGGAATCGGATCGAGCATAAAGGGAATCAACGGCTTAGTGGGCAAATTTCAACGCTGACGGTTTTTTCGCGGTCGGCTGCCTATCTGCTTCGAGATCCGGCAATGAATGACCGGACAAAACGCGAGGGGAATTGACGGGGAGGGGGCGTGCCGGTCAGCCATCATTTGGCTAGACCGGCCGGCAGGTGAACGTTAGTTGGTGACCAGCAGTTCCGGGCCGAGGTAGTCGTTGATCTGGTTGATATCGTCGTCGCCCAGGCTGCCCACTGAAGAGGCCAGGCGCAGGCGCGACATCAAATAGCGTATCTTGGCCTCGAACAGATCGTGGCGCGCAACGAAGAGCAGCTCTTCGGCATTGAGGACGTCCGAGTTGGTGCTGGTGCCGCCCTCTTTGAAGCCCTTGCGTGACGATGCCAGTGAGCGTTCGTTGGACTCCACGGCCTTCTCCAGTGCGCGAATGCGTTTGGCGCCGCTCAGTATGCCTTGATACTCACGGGTGGTTTCGGTGATGACTTCCTGTCGCGCGGCGTCGAGTTCGTCCATGGCCTTATCGCTATTGGCACTGGCCTGGCGTGTCAACGCGCTGACGCCGCCACCGCTGTACAGCGGGATATTGACTTCCAGCCCGATTGAGCCGTAGTGGTTGCGTTGATTCAACTCGGAGAGCGACTGGCTCTCACCCGCGGTGTAGCCGGCAATGAAATCCAGTGTTGGCCAGTGGCCGGCACTGGCACGCTTCACTTCTTCTGCTGCGAGGTCGCTGCTGTAACGGCGCGCATGGATCAGCGGGCTATCGGTCTGGGCTTTGACCAACCAGTCCTGCAGGTTGCTCGGTAGCAGCGGTGGTGTATCGAAGCTCGGACGCAAGGTGGTCAGTGACTCGGGGGTTTCACCGATGTATTCCTCAAGCTTGCGGCGCGCGTTGATCAGGTTGTCTTGCGCTTCGATCAGCTCGGCTTCAGCGAGGTCGCGGCGAGCGGCCGACTCGTCGATGTCGGTGACGGTGCCGGCCCCCAGCTCCATGCGCCGCTTCGCCGAAGCGAGTTGCTCTTCGAAGGCGGTCAGCTTGGACTTGGCCAGGACGATGGTTTCGCTGGCCAGGAGCACATCGAAATAGCTTTCGGACAAGCGCACCGCGGCGTCCTGGGTCTTGGCATCGAATACCGCGATGCTGTAGTCGGCACGCTGCTGACCCTGGCGGTACTCAGCCATCTTCTGTTTGTTGAACAGCGGCTGGCGCAGGCGCACGTTAGCGCCCTTGGAGTCGTAATGGAGATCTCTGTCGATGCCGCTCTGGCTTTGGGAGCCATTGACCTTGTTGTGGTAGCCCGAGGCATTGATCTGCGGTAGCAGGCCGGCCTTGCCGATGGCGCGGTTTTCCTGGCCAGCCTCTTTTTCATGCACGGAGGCCTGGTAGATAGGGCCCTGGAATTGCAACAGATCCCAGGCTTGTTTGAGGTCCATGGCACCAGCCGGCAGGGACAGCCCCAGCAGGCAGAAGAACAGGCAACGACGTTCCATCTCATTGTTCCTTGAATGAGCTGTCCACACGATCAAGCATTGGTTTAAGAAGATAGCTGATCATGTTGCGTTCGCCGGTTTTTATGGTGACGCTGGCGGGCATGCCGGGGCGAATGTGGTTGCTGCCAAGCAGGCCCATTCCATCGGGCGTGACCTCCACCTGAGCCAGATAGAACGGTTGCTTGCTTTCCTCGTCCATCAGGCGGTCGGCGGAGATGGTCTTCACGCGGCCGGGGATGTTTGGCGTCCTGGCATGGTTGAAGGCCGGGAAGGAAATGTCCACGGGCAGGCCTGGGACCATCTTGTCGATGGCCTGCACGGGAATCATTGCGTCGACCTGCAGCGGCTCGTTGACCGGAACGATTTCCATAATCTTGAAGCCAGGCTGAATGACCCCGCCAACGGTGGCAATGCTCAGGCCCTGGACCATGCCATCGATCGGCGAACGAATCACCGTATGGGTCACTTCATAGTCCAGCGCGCGCAAGCGGTCGGCCAGGGTGGTGTTTTCCTTGGCGGTGTCGGTCAGTTGCGATTCGACTTCCTTCAGGTAATCGTGCTGGCGCTGCAGGATGCGCAGCTTGATTTCAGTGGTCTGGCTACGCACGCGGGCGATGTTGTTGAGGTTCTCGGCCTGGCCGGCGGAGAGCTCGGCATTGCTGCGTTCCAGCTCAAGCAGGCGGTTGCGCGGCACATAGCCTTCGGCGGTGAGCACGCGGGTGCCTTGCAGTTCCTGGTTGAGGAAGCTGATCTGCGAGGCGCGGGCGCTATAGACCTGCTGCAGGCCCTTGAGCTGCACCGCCGACGCCGCCAGGTTCTCCTGCAGTATGCTGATTTCGCCAGCGAGACCGGCGCGCCGAGTGTCCAGCAGACGCTGTTGCAAGTCCATGGCGGCCGCCAGGCGCTGGTCATCCCCGAAGCGCTTGAGCAACTCGGGGTCGAAGTTCACTACATCGCGGCCGTCACGTTCCGCTTCCAGGCGGTTTTCCACCGTCTTGCTGACGATGTACTGGGCGCTGACCGCACCCTGTTCGGAAACGGCATGCAACGAATCGAGACGGACCACCTCCTGACCTTTTTTCACCACATCGCCTTCGCGAACGAGAATGGCGTCCACGGTACCGCCGGTGAGGTGCTGCACGGCTTTGCGATTGTTGGTGACTTTGACCGTGCCTGTCGCGACCACGCCGGCATCCAGTGGCGCCAGCCAGGACCACAGGAGGAAGCCGCCGAAGCCGGCGAGCACCAGCCACACGCCCCATCGCGCGGGTTTACCGACGTCCAGATCTACCATGCTTCTGGTATCGGCTTTGATCATCTCGGTGTGTTGGCTCATTTGCATGATCGGTCACTCCCGCGCTTTGACGGAGGCCAGAGGGGTCGACGCGCCAGCAGGCATCACACTGGCCTTGCGCAGCGCTGCGAATACTTCATCGCGCGTGCCAAGCATCTGCACGCCGCCGTCGCGCATCATCAGCACCTTATCGACGGCGCAGAGTACGTTGGGACGGTGGGAAATCAGAATGACGGTGGCGCCGCGGCCCTTGAGTTCGGCCAGTGCATCGACCAAAGCCTTTTCGCCGACGTCGTCGAGGTTGGCGTTCGGCTCATCCAGCACGATCAGATTGGGTTCGCCATACAACGCGCGAGCCAAGGCGATGCGTTGCTTCTGACCACCGGAAAGCGGGCTGCCGTCGGTGCCCAGGCGGGTGTCATAACCCTGCGGGAAACGCAGGATCATCTCGTGCACGCCAGTGCTCTTGGCGGCGCGGATGACCGCTTCGCTGTCCACTTCGCCAAAGCGCGCAATATTGTCGGCAATGTTGCCCTCGAACAGTTCCACGTCCTGTGGCAGGTAGCCGAGCCAGGGGCCAAGTTCACCCTTGTTCCAGGTGAAAATGTCCGCGCCGTCCAGGCGTACCTTG
This sequence comes from Pseudomonas sp. Pseusp10, assembly GCF_059492225.1. Taxonomy (NCBI): domain Bacteria; kingdom Pseudomonadati; phylum Pseudomonadota; class Gammaproteobacteria; order Pseudomonadales; family Pseudomonadaceae; genus Pseudomonas; species Pseudomonas sp. Pseusp10. The sequence goes on from NZ_CP168528.1 coordinate 2,701,023, forward strand.
CCGGCCTGTGCCGGCCAGACGCCAACCAGCAAGCGGGCGAGGGTGGATTTGCCCGAGGCGGACGGACCGATAATGCCAAGGCTTTCGCCGGGGACAAGGCTGAAGCCCACCCCGCGCAGAATCGTGTTGTTGGTACCGGGGGCACCGGCATACACATTCTCCACCGCCAGCATGCCCATTGGCCGCTGCAGCGACATGCTCGGTGGCCGGTGCGGATAGTCGTGCAGCATCTCGTTGAGCCGGCCCCAGGCCGAACGGCAACCGAGCAGTTGCTTCCACGACGCGATCACCTGTTCCACCGGGCCCAGTGCGCGGCCGGTGAGGATCGAGCAGGCAATCATCATCCCCGGGGTGATCTTGCCTTCGATCGCCAGCAGCGCGCCGGCGCCGAGGATCAGCGACTGCAAGGTGATACGCACGAAGCGCCCGGTGCTGCTGATCAAGGCGGCGCGGTCGGAGGCCATGGTCTGCATTTCCAGAATGCGCAAATGGCTTTGGAACCAGCGCTTGCTGATCGACGGCAGCATGCCCATGGCCTCGATGACCTCGGCATTGCGCAGGTTGTTGTTGGCGTATAGGGCGGAGGACATGGCGGCCTGATTGGCTTCGGCCAGCGGCTTCTGCGTCGCCTTTTCAGTCAGATAGGCCAGGCCCATCAGAATCAGCGAGCCGATCAGCGTGAGCAGTCCGAGCAGTGGGTGGATCAGGTAGGCGACCAGCAGGTAGATCGGCGTCCACGGTGCATCGAAGAAAGCGAACAGGGAGTTACCGGTGACGAACTGACGAACCTGGGCGAGATCTTGCAGGGCCTGGGCCGGATTACCTCCGGCGCGGCTCAGGTTGCGCTCGAATGCCGCGGTGAAAACGCGCCGGTTGAGGTCCATGTCGAGGCAGTTGCCGACCCGGATCAGTACGCGGGTGCGGACCATTTCCAGCGTGGACATCAGCAAGAACAGACCTACCACCAGGACAGTCAACATCGCCAGCGTCGTGACGTTGCGACTGACCAGGGCTCGATCATAGACCTGCAACATATAAACGGCTGGCGTCAACATCATGACGTTTATGACGCCGCTGAACCCTGCCAGCAAGTAAAAACTGCGACGCATACGAAAGAGCGCGTCGGCCAGTTCGGAACGGATGCTCGACTGCTTGGGCATGTTGATCCTCCCACTTCGAAAAGCCGGTTGCCCTGGCGGCGCAACAGGTAACAGTAAATGTAGTCCCGTTAACAGCTTATGGACACGCAGGCTGGTCGCTCTATGGATGGCGAGTCTTCCGAAATCGCTGCGTTGCTCCCTTATGCAGCAGCGTAGGTGGCGTTGAAACAGTTAGAAATAACATTTCGCTCTATACCTGCACTCAACTTCCTATATGTCTTTTAAAAACAGCTAGTTGTACTGCTCAAGAGCCGGTCGTCCGTTTTAGCGACGTAATATTGACAAAGATTTGCTATGGAACTTTAGTCTTAGTTATCGGGGGGGGCGCCCGCCTGAAGCTTGCCATCGTTTTGGCAACGCAAGGCGCGGTGATTCTCCTGAGAGGAGCAGAGTCATGTCGATCATTTCGTGCTTTTGCGCAGGGAAGGAGCTGTCCAGGACGTTCGTCTTCACTTCCAGATTCCATGGCCCGCCCATGGCTCGAATCCGCTCTGCCTGATCGCCCGGCGAGCAATTCATTTCGCGAATTCCAGGCGCGTATCCCGGGTCCCGGGTAACGCCAGAGCTCTCGCAAAAAAACCTAACCAACAAACTGCGCAAGCCAGCACTTGACTTGGCGCGGGAGGGTTTTCTCGTCCCGCGCTTTTACCCAGACAGATCGAGGGCATTCCAAAATGGCCAATTTCAACAAATCGGACCTGGAGTTCATTCTCCAGCAGATTTTCATCGCTGAAGCGGATACTGCTGGCCAGTCGCTCGCCAGCCTGTTACCGAACCCGGAATTTGCTTTCGGTCTGCGCACGGTCGACGGGACGTTTAACAACCTGAGACTGGGTCAGAGCGAGTTCGGCGCAGCCGACAACATTTTCCCGCGCTTGACCACTCCAGTCTTCCGCCCGGCTGAGGCGGGCACCTCTTACACTCAGACCAGCGACCTGGTGATCGACTCGCAGCCGCGCACCATCAGCAACCTGATCGTCAACGATACCGCCACCAACCCGGCGGCGGTCGCGGCCACGTTCGATCCCGGTCTGGATGGCATCCTCGGCACGGTTGACGATGTCTTGAAGGCCGGTGCGCAGGTCGTTACTGGAACCCGTACCGACGGCACGACTTTCCAGACCTTTTTCATGCCTAACGTGGCGCCGGACGCGGGCCTGTCCGCGCCGTTCAACTCGTGGATGACCTTCTTCGGTCAGTTCTTCGACCACGGCCTCGACCTGGTGACCAAAGGCGGCAGCGGCACGGTGTTCATCCCGCTGCAGCCGGACGATCCGTTGTTTGTTCCGGGTAGCCCGACCAATTTCATGGTGTTGACGCGGGCCACCAACCTGCCCGGGCCCGATGGCATCCTCGGCACCGCCGACGACATTCACGAGGCTTCAAACACCACCACGCCATTCGTCGATCAGAACCAGACCTACAGCTCGCATCCCTCGCACCAGGTGTTCCTGCGTGCCTATGAACTCGATGCCGCCGGCAAGCCGGTGGCAACCGGCAAGCTGATCACCAACCGTGACCTGGGCGCCGATGGCCTGTTCGGTACTGCCGACGACGTCGAAATCGGCGGGATGGCCACCTGGAAAGTGGTGAAGGCGCAGGCGCGCGACATGCTTGGCATTGATCTCGACGATCTCGACGTCCTCGACCTGCCGCTGTTGGCGACCGACGCGTACGGCAACTTCATTCGGGGGGCGAACGGCTTTGCGCAGATCGTGACCACGACCGGCTTGGTCGAGGGCAATCCGCTGGCGCCGATCGACGCATCGCTGGCGATTCGCACCGGTCACCAGTTCCTTATCGACATCGCGCACAATGCCAGCCCGGTGGACAGCCAGACCGGTGCGCCACTGTCGGCCGATGCCGACCTAGTTGCCGGCGGCCCGGTGGCCGCAGGCTTCTACGACAACGAACTGCTCGACGCGCACTACATCGCCGGCGACGGCCGGGTCAACGAGAACATCGGCCTGACCACCGTCCACTCCATCTTCCACTCCGAGCACAACCGGCTGGTCCAGCAGACCAAGGACACGATCCTCGCCTCAACGGCCGCCGGCGACCTGACGTTCCTGAACCAGTGGCTGCTGACGCCCGTCACGGCTGTTCCTGCTGATCTGTCGACCTTGAACTGGAATGGTGAGCGCCTGTTCCAGGCGGCGAAATTCGGCACCGAGATGCAGTATCAGCACCTGGTGTTCGAAGAGTTCGCGCGCACCATTCAACCGCAGGTCGATGCCTTCCTTGACTTCGATGACACAATCAATCCGTCGATCGTCGCCGAGTTCGCGCACACGGTCTTTCGCTTCGGCCACTCGATGCTGACCGAGACCATTGACCGGCTGGACCCCAACTTCGTCTCCAGTGAGATCGGCCTGATTCAGGCCTTCCTCAACCCGCTGGCGTTTGCGACCAGCGGCCCGACCCCGGAACAGGCGGCCGGCGCCATCGTCCGCGGCTTGACGCGCCAGGTCGGCAACGAGATCGATGAGTTCGTCACCGAAGCGGTGCGCAACAACTTGCTGGGCCTGCCGCTTGACCTGCCCGCCCTCAACATCGCGCGCGGCCGCGATACCGGCATCCCGTCCTTGAACGCGGCGCGCCGTGAGTTCTACGCCGGCACCGGCGACAGCCAGTTGAAGCCCTACACCAGCTGGGTCGACTTGGTGCAACACCTGAAGCACCCGGAATCGCTGATCAACTTCATCGCCGCCTACGGCACGCACGCCTCCATTACCAGCGCCACCACGCTCGACGCGAAACGCGCAGCGGCCACGCTCCTGGTGTTGGGCGGCGTCGGTGAGCCGGCGGATCGCCTGGACTTCCTCAACAGCACCGGCGTCTATGCCAACCTGGCAAATGGGGCAACCATTACCGGCGTTGATGCCATCGACTTCTGGATCGGCGGCCTGGCCGAGGAAAAAATGCCGTTCGGCGGCATGCTCGGCTCGACCTTCAACTTCGTCTTCGAGGACCAGCTCGAGAAGCTGCAAAACGGCGACCGGCTCTACTACCTGCACCGCACCCAGGGACTCAACTTCCTGAGTGAGCTCGAGAACAACTCGTTCGCCAAGATGGTGATGCTCAATACCGACGCGACCCATCTCCCGGCTCTTATGTTCTCGACCCCGACCTTTACTCTCGAGGTCGACCCCGCCAGGCAGTTCAACCGGAGCGTGATTGCCGGTCTGGACGGCATTGTGGGCACCGCCGACGACCTGTCTGGCAACACCGATCCCACTGGCGGCACCATGATCAACGGGGTCGTGATCACACCGCTGGTCATTCGCGACAACCCCAACACGGTCGGGCCCGATACCAACTACCTGCAGTACACCGGCGAAGACCATGTCGTGCTCGGCGGCACCGCCGGCAATGACATTCTCGTCTCTGGCGACGGCGACGACACGCTCTGGGGCGACGCCGGTAATGATCGCCTCGAAGGCGGCTACGGCAATGACGAGATCGAGGGTGGCGATGGCGATGACATCATCACCGACATGGGCGGCGACGACGTCATCCACGGCGGGGCCGGCAACGACGTCATCCACGGCGGCAACGGCATCAATATCGAACTCGGCGGTGACGGCAACGATTTCTTCGTCACCGGCGAGGACTTTTCGGAGGTCTTCGGCGGCGCTGGCGATGACTTCATGCTCGGCAGCCGGCTGAACGGACAAATGATGGGCGGCGATGGCGACGACTGGATCGAGGTCGGGACCCAGGACGGATCCCCCGGCGACAATTTCGCCGGTAACCTGCCACTGGCTTTGCTGGCAGAGTTGACCGGCGGCAACGACGTCTTCAGCGGTGACGGCGGCTTCGATGAAATGATCGGTGAAGGCGGCGATGACATCTTCATCGGCAGTGAGTCCAAGGACAAGATGTTGGGCATGTCCGGTTTCGACTGGACCACCTACAAGGATGATCCTTACGGCGTGACTGTGGACATGAGCCGCATCACCTTCGAACAATCGGCCCTGTCGCCTTCAGTTGCAGGCGTGCAAGCCAAGTTCGCCCAGGTGGAAGGTCTGTCGGGGTCGGCGTTCAGCGACATGCTGACCGGCGATGATGCCGACGCGGTCGCGATCGCCACTGCCGGTGTCCCAGGCAGCGTGCTCACCAATATTGACCTCGTCAACGGTCTGCGGGCGTTTCTTGGCGCGGCTGCAGCCGGCCCGGACGGTATCCTGGGCACGGCAGACGATCAGTTCGGCGCGGGCAACATCCTCCTCGGCGGTGGTGGCAGCGACATCATCGAAGGCCGCGGCGGTGACGACCTGATCGACGGCGACATGTGGCTGAATGTGCGTATCAGCGTGCGCCAGAACCTTGACGGAACCGGGCCGGAGATTGCCACCTTCGACAGCATGGAGCCCATGATCCCGTTCATGCTCGATGGCACCTTCAACCCCGGTCAGTTGGTCATCGTCCGCGAGGTCCTGACGGATGCCCCCGCCTTTGACACGGCCTTGTTCACTGGCAACCGGCTCGACTATACCGTCACCACTGTGGGCGGCGTGACCACCGTGGCCGACAGCGTCGTCGGGCGCGACGGCATCGACCGCCTGACCAATATCGAGCGGCTGCAGTTCAACGATCAGTCGCTCACCCTGCCAGGCGGGGTCGGGCTCAACAACGACCCGCTGGGCTTGCTGACCATACTCGATGCTGCCAGCAACACCCCGGACGCTACGCCGACCACGGGTCAACTGCTGAGGGTATCGGCTGCCGGCGTGACCGATGCCGACAACGCCGGCGGTGCCATCACCGGACCGATCGCCTTCTACTGGCAGTTCGAAGCAGTCCCGGGTACGGGCATCTTTCAGGACATCACCCGTGTTGCGGTCGGGGGCGCAGCATTGGCGCACATAACCGGGCCGACCTTCAGGGTGACCCCGGATCTCGCCGGGCTGGAATTGCGCGTCAGGGCCGTCTACAAGGATCAAAATGGTGTGCTTGAGACTGCGTTCTCTGCTCCAACCGCAGCGGTCGTAGCCGGCGTTGCTCCGCCACCGGCAGCCCCGCTGCCGGTCGAGACGCCGGTCGCCAGCACCGGTGTGCACTATATCCGGGCCGATCTGCAGTTCATTCTCGACCAGATTCTGATCTCGGAAAGGAATGCGGCCGGTGAGGATCTCCTCAGCATGCTGCCGAGTGCACGGTTGCCTTTGGGCCTGCGCACGGTCGACGGGTCGTTCAACAACCTGGTGGCGGGTCAGAACGAGTTCGGTGCAGCCGATACGGTCTTCCCGCGACTGGTTCCGGCGCAGTTCGATACGGCGGAGGCGGGCACCTCTTACGCTCAGACCAGCGGCCTGGTGATCGACTCGCAGCCGCGCACCATCAGCAATCTGATCGCCGACAACACCGCCACCAACCCGGCAGCGGTCGCGGCCACGTTCGATCCCGGTCCGGATGGCATCCTCGGCACGGTTGACGATGTCTTGAAGGACGGTGCGCAGGTGATTACTGGAACCCGTACCGACGGCACGACGTTCCAGACCTTTTTCATGCCTAACGTGGCGCCGGACGCGGGCCTGTCCGCACCGTTCAATCCCTGGATGACCTTCTTCGGTCAGTTCTTCGACCACGGCCTCGACCTGGTGACCAAGGGCGGCAGCGGCACGGTGTTCATCCCGCTGCAGCCGGACGACCCGCTGTTCGTTCCGGGCAGCCCGACCAACTTCATGGTGATGACGCGGGCCACCAACCTGCCAGGTCCTGATGGCATCCTCGGCACCGCCGACGACATCCACGAGGCTTCAAACACCACCACGCCGTTCGTCGACCAGAACCAGACCTACACCTCGCACCCTTCGCACCAGGTGTTCCTGCGCGCCTACGAGTTCAATGCCGCCGGCGATCCGGTGGCGACCGGCAGGCTGATCACCAATCGTGACCTGGGCGCCGATGGCCTGTTCGGCACTGCGGACGACGTCGAAATCGGTGGGATGGCCACCTGGAAAGTGGTGAAGGCGCAGGCGCGCGATCTGCTTGGCATTAATCTTACCGATGCCGACTTCGACAACGTGCCGCTGCTCGCTACCGACGCCTACGGCAATTTCATCAAGGGCCCGAACGGCTTCCCGATGGTCATGATGAGGGGCGCGGATGGTATTGCTGATACCGCCGATGATGTTCTCGTCGAGGGTAATCCTGCTGCGCCAATCAGCCTGGTCAATGCCGTGCGCACCGGCCACCAGTTCCTCATCGATATCGCCCACAACGCCGTTCCGGTGGACAGCCAGACCGGTGCGCCACTGACGGCCGATGCCGACCTCGTTGCCGGCGGCCCGGTGGCCGCGGGCTTCTACGACAACGAACTGCTTGACGCGCACTACATTGCCGGCGACGGCCGGGTCAACGAGAACATCGGCCTGACCACCGTCCACGCGATTTTCCACTCGGAACACAACCGTCTGGTCCAGCACACCAAGGATGTGGCCATCGCCTCCAACGATGTCAACTTCCTGAACCAGTGGCTGATGCCCGATGCCCAATTGTTGGTGTTGCCAACAACCGCGGCTGAGATCGCTGCCCTGCACTGGAACGGAGAGCGCCTGTTCCAGGCGGCGAGATTCGGTACCGAGATGCAGTACCAGCACCTGGTGTTCGAAGAGTTCGCGCGTACCATTCAGCCGAATATCGATCCGTTCCTTGGCGAGCACCAGAATTATCAAACCGAGATCGACCCGGCGATCGTCGCCGAGTTCGCGCACGCGGTCTATCGCCTTGGCCACTCGATGCTGACCGAGACCATCGACCGGCTGGACCCTAACTTCGCCTCCAGCGAGATCGGCCTGATTCAGGCCTTCCTCAATCCGCTGGCGTTTGCGGCCAGCGGCCCGACACCGGAGCAGGCGGCCGGTGCCATCGTCCGTGGCTTGACGCGCCAGGTCGGCAACGAGATCGATGAGTTCGTCACCGAAGCGGTGCGCAACAACTTGCTGGGTCTGCCGCTCGACCTGCCCGCCATCAACATCGCGCGCGGCCGTGATACCGGGCTTCCGACCCTGAACGAGGCGCGTCGTGAGTTCTTCACCGCGACCGGCGACAGCAACCTGAAGCCCTACATCAGCTGGGCCGATTTGGTGCAACACCTGAAGCACCCGGAATCGCTGATCAACTTCATCGCCGCCTATGGCACGCACGCCTCCATTACCAGCGCCACCACGCTCGACGGGAAGCGCGCCGCGGCCTCGCTCCTGGTGTTGGGCGGCGCCGGCGAGCCGGCGGACCGGCTGGACTTCCTCAATAGCACCGGCGTCTGGGCGAGTGGCCCGACCGGCGTCACCATTACCGGTCTGGACAACATCGACCTCTGGATCGGCGGCCTCGCCGAGGAAAAAATGCCGTTTGGCGGCATGCTCGGCTCGACCTTCAACTTCGTGTTCGAGAACCAGATGGAGAAGCTGCAGAACGCCGACCGCTTCTACTACCTGGAACGCAACGCGGGGCTTAACTTCGTCACCGAGTTGGAGAACAACTCGTTCGCGAGACTGGTGATGGCCAACACCGATGCGACCCACCTCCCAGCCGTCATGTTCTTGACTCCGGCCTTTACCCTGGAGGTCGACCCGGCCAGGCAGTTCAACGAGAGTGTGATTGCCGGTCCGGACGGCATCGTGGGCACCATTGACGACCTGCCCGGTAATACCGATCCAGTCGGCGGCATCCTCCTCACGCCGCTGGTCATCCGGGACAACCCTGCGACGGTCGGCCCTGATACCAACTACCTGCAGTACACCGGCGAAGACCATGTGGTGCTCGGTGGTTCGGCAGTCAATGACATTCTCGTTTCTGGCGACGGCGACGACACGCTCTATGGCGACGGTGGCAATGACCGCCTCGAAGGTGGCTACGGCAACGACTTCATCGTCGGGGGCGACGGCGACGACATCATCACCGACATGGGCGGCGACGACACCATTCATGGCGGCGACGGCAACGACGTCATCCACAGTGGCAACGGCGTGAATCTGAACCTCGGCGGCTTCGGCAAGGACTTCGTCGTCACCGGTGAGGACTCCTCGGAGGTCTTCGGTGGCGCAGGCGACGACTTCATCATGGGCAGCATGGCCGATGAACAGCTGATGGGTAACGAAGGTGACGACTGGATCGAGAAGGGAACCGCCGATGGTGCTCCCGGCGACAATTTCGACCCGAACGGGCTCGACCTGATACGCGGTAACGACATCTTCACCGGCACGGGCGGGCCCGACAGATTCATGGCCGAAGGTGGCGACGACATCATGTTCGGCAACGGCGGCGCGGGGGACCGCTACCTGGGTGGCTCCGGTTACGACTGGGCCGGCTTCAAGGACGACCCGTTCGGCGTGTCCGTCGACCTGGGCCTCGCCGAGATCGCTCTCGCGCCGCCACTGCCGGAGCTGGCCGCAACCGTGGCTCGGTTCCAACTGGTGGAAGGTCTGGCGGGGTCGCACTTCAGCGACATCCTGCGTGGCGATGATGCCGATGCCACCGTGATCGCGGCTGCCGGTGCTCAGGGCAGCGTGCTCACCAACTTCGACCTGGTCAACGGCCTGCGCTCGTTCGTCGGCACCGCAGCAGCCGGCCCGGACGGCATTGTGGGCACGGCAGACGATCAGTTCGGTGCCGGCAACATCGTCCTCGGCGGCGGCGGCAGCGACATCATCGAAGGTGGTGGTGGCGATGACCTGGTCGACGGTGACAAGTGGCTCAACGTACGTATCAGCGTGCGGCAGAACATTGATGGCACCGGGCCGGAGATCGCAACGTTCGACAGCATGGTCCCGTTGGTGCCGCTCATGCTCAACGGCACTTACAACCCCGGTCAACTCGTCGCCGTCCGTGAGATCCTGACGGATGCGCCTGACCCCCTTAACCCTGGCCATTCCTTTGACACGGCCCTGTACACCGGCCTTCTGGCCGACTACACCGTCATCGCGAACGTCGACGGCACGACCACCGTGACCGACAGCGTCGTTGGTCGGGACGGTACTGACAGGCTCAGCAGTATCGAGCGGCTGCAGTTCGCCGATCAGTCGCTGGTTCTCGTCAATGGCTTGAACGCCGAGCCGGTGGGCTTGCTGAGGATCAGCGATGGCACGCCGGCCGTTGGCCAAGTGTTGACGGTGTTGGCCGACACCGTCAGCGATGCGGACAATGTCGCTAGCGCAGGTGCGATCACCAGTCCCATCGCCTTCGTATGGCAGGTCGAAACAAACCCGGGCACCGGTATCTTCGACGACATCGGTATTGCGCTCGGAGGCGGACTAGCAACCGCGACCGGTCCGACCTTCACGGTGACCGCGGCTGAGGAGGGACTGCTGCTGCGCGTCAGGGCCGTCTATCAGGACGCCCACGGCGTGCTGGAAAGCGTGTTCTCGGCGCCGACCGCGCCAACTGCGCCGCTCGGCGGCAGCCCCTTCAACCTCCTACCGGTTGGCACGGTGCTGATCAGCGATACGACCCCGACGGAAGGCTCGGCCTTGACCGCTACGGATGCGTTCACCGACCCCGATGGGACCACGACCTCGGTGATTACCCGTCAGTGGCAAGTGGGGAGCGGTACGATCTTTGCCGACATCGCCGGTGCGACGGGCACGACCTTCACGCCCGGCCAGGCGCAGGTCGGTCAGCAACTGCGTGTCGTCGCGAGTTACACCGATGACCTCGGCACGCTTGAGCGGGTCACCTCTGCCGCAACGACAGTGGTCGGTGATGTGTTTGTCGGTACCGCCGGTGCCGACATATGGACCGGCACGGCAGGCGACGACGTGGCCAGCGGAGGCGATGGCAACGACATCCTGAACGCCTTGGGCGGCAACGACATCCTCAATGGTGACGCGGGCAATGACATTCTCATCGGCGGTTCGGGTGCCGATACCATGACCGGCGGTGTAGGCGACGATATCTACGAAGTCACCGACCTTGGGGACGTGGTGACCGAGCTTGGCGGTGAGGGTATTGACACGGTCTGGACCTCGCTCGCGAGTTACACCCTGGGTGCCAACGTCGAAAATCTGAATAACGGCGGCAGCGGCACCTTCGCGGGCACCGGCAACGCGCTCGACAACACGCTCGTGGGCGGTGCAGGTGTTGATGTCCTCATCGGTGGCGCAGGTGCCGACACGATGGCCGGCGGTGGCGGCAACGATGTCTACGAAGTCACCGAGCTTGGGGACGTGGTGAGCGAGCTCGCCGGTGCCGGCATCGACACGGTCTGGACCTCGCTTGCGAGCTACACGCTGGGTGCCAACGTCGAGAATCTGTTTTTCGGCGGCAGCGGCAACTTTGCGGGCATCGGCAACGAGCTCGCCAACACGATCGTGGGTGGCGCGGGTAACGACTTCCTCAACGGCAACGGCGGTGCCGACACGCTACTCGGCGGTGGCGGTGCCGACACGATGTTCGGCGGTGTTGGCGACGATGTCTACGAAGTCGCCGACCTTGGGGACGTGGTGGCCGAGCTCGCCGGTTCCGGCAGCGACACGGTCTGGACCTCGCTTGCGAGCTACACCCTGGGTGCCGACGTCGAAAATCTGTTTTTCGGCGGTAGCGGCAACTTTGCGGGCAGCGGCAACACGCTCGACAACACGCTCGGGGGTGGCGCGGGTAACGACTTCCTCGGCGGCAGCGGCGGTGCCGACACGATGCTCGGCGGTGGCGGTGCCGACACGATGTTCGGCGGTGTTGGCGACGATGTCTACGAAGTCACCGACCTTGGGGACGTGGTGGGCGAGCTCGCCGGTGCCGGCAGCGACACGGTCTGGACTTCGCTCGCGGGCTACACCCTGGATGCCAACGTCGAGAATCTGTATTTCGGCGGCAACGGTAACTTCGCGGGCACCGGCAACGAGCTCGCCAACATAATCGTGGGTGGTACGGGTAACGACGTCCTCACCGGCGGTGGCGGTAACGACGTGATGAGTGGTGTCGTCGGCAACGATACGTTCGTGTTTGCTGTCGCGGGTTTCGGCAACGATACGATCCTGAACTTCGGAGCCAATCCGGCCGGGCAGGACTTGCTCAATATCACGGCGCTGGGGATCACCAGCGCGACGTTCGCTGCCAACGTGAGCATAACGGCTAACGGGGCGGACACGGTGGTTGGAATCGGAGTGGACTCCATCCGCCTTGTTGGTGTCAGCAGTGCGGCCGTTGATCAGACGGACTTCATTCTGGCCACCTGAGGTCCTGGTCAGTACTGTCGCAGGGAGCGTGGACAGCGGAGGGGAGGGCAATGGATGCCCTCCCTTTCTCCTTCCACTCAATTGCCTCATGACTGCATTCGGTGTGGGAATTCAGGGAGGGCTGAATCGACCAGGTTTTTGCCGCGATAGCGATGAGCATGACGTTGCAAGCTGCTCTCAAATAATCGGAGACGTTCTTCTATTTTTCCGGCGTGAAATAGCTCTTCTCAATAGCTTTGCGAGTCGAGGCAATGATTTCCGTGCGAGTTCGTTCTTTCTCGACTGCTCGGGACAGGACTTGCGCTCCCACACATTGAGCGATGACGGCCCATGCCGCATCAGGGCTACCGAAACGATCGGCCCAGGCTTTCTGTATTTGCTTAAGGGCCTTTTTCGACGGCCACCCGTACCTGCCCTCAGGTTCGGCACGCGCAAACTCTCCACCCAAGTCTGGAGGGGCACAGCCTTCTTCTGGATGAAGGACATGAAAGGTACTTGGGTAGTTACGCGTTACGACGTTATTCCTTTGTTATTTGCACTCCGACAGTTAGAAATAACATTTCGCTCTATACCTACACTCAACTTTCTATATGTCTTTTAAAAACAGCTAGTTGCGCGGCCTAACACCGGTCGTCTGTTTTAAAGACGTAAAATTGACAAAGTTTTGCTATGGAACTTTAGTCTTAGTTATCGGGGGGGCCGCCCGCCTGAAGCTTGCCATCGCTTTGGCAACGCAAGGCGCGGTGACTCTCCTGAGAGGAGCAGAGCCATGTCGATCATTTCGTTCTTTTGCAGAGGGAGGGGGGTGTCCAGGATGTTCGCCTTCACTTCCAGATTCCATGACCCGCCCAGGGCTCGGATTCGCTCTGCCTGATCGCCCGGCGAGCAATTCATTTCGCGAATTCCAGGCGTGTATCCCGGGTCCCGGGTAACGCCAGATCTCTCGCAAAAAAACATAACCAACAAACTGCGCAAGCCAGCACTTGACTTGGCGCGGGAGGGTTTTCTCGTCCCGTGCCTTTACCCAAATAGATCGAGGGCAATCCAAAATGGCCAATTTCAACAAGTCGGACCTGGAGTTCATCCTTAAGCAAATTTTTATCGCAGAAGCGAATGCCGACGGCGCAAGCCTCATTGATTTGCTTCCCAACTCTCAGGTGCCGTTCGGCCTGCGTACCGTCGATGGCAGCTTCAACAACCTGGTCACCGGCCAGAGCGAGTTTGGCGCCGCGGACAATGCTTTCCCGCGCCTGCTTGATCCTTCCTTTCTGTCGCCGGCATACGCCGGGACAGGGTCGGTGACCGATCCGCAACCACGGATTATCAGTAACCTGATCGTCGACCAGACCGCCAATAACCCGGCGGCCTATGCCTCAGCGTTCGACCCGGGCCTGGACGGTGTGCTCAACTTCGGCTCGCCGGGTAATGACGACGTACTCAAGGATGGCGTACAGGTAGTCACCAGCCCCGGGCTGGATGGCGTATTCGGCACGACCGATGACAAGCCAGTGTTCTTCATGCCCAACGTGTCGCCGGACGTCGGCCTGACCGCCAGCTTCAACTCGTGGATGACCTTCTTCGGCCAGTTCTTCGACCACGGTCTCGACCTGGTCACCAAGAGCGCTACCGACGTCGTGTTTATTCCGCTGCAGCCGGACGATCCGTTGTTTGTACTGAACAGCCCGACCAACTTCATGGTGCTGCCACGTGCAGTGCGTACCGCCGGCGCAGACGGAATACTCGGCACGACCGATGATGGCCAGCCCAACACCACCTCGCCGTTCGTCGACCAAAGCCAGACCTACAGCTCGCACCCCTCGCATCAGGTGTTCCTGCGCGAGTACGTCCTCAATGCGGCAGGCGATCCTGTTGCAACGGGACGCTTGATTACCAACCGCGATCTCGGCGCCGATGGCAAGTTCGGCACTGCCGATGATGGCAACGGCGAAAATGGCGGCATGGCGACCTGGAAGGTGGTCAAGGCCCAGGCCCGTGACATTCTCGGCATCGACCTGACTGACGCCGATGTACACAACGTGCCATTGCTGGCAACCGATGCGTACGGCAACTTCATCCGCGGGCCGAGCGGCATGCCGCAGGTGGTGATGCGCATCGGTAACGGTGCTGACGGCATTGCCGGGACAGCTGATGACGTCACGCAACTGGTCGAAGGCAACCTGCTTAATCCGATCAGTCTGGCCAACGCCGTGAGCACCGGGCATGGCTTCCTCGACGACATCGCCCACAATGCTGCGCCGGTTATCGTCGGCGGGGTTCTGCAGGCGGATGGTGACAGCGATGTCGGTAACCCGCAGCCCGTTGGCGCGGGCGGCAATAACCTGACCTATGACAACGAACTGCTCGACGCCCACTACATTGCCGGCGACGGCCGGGTAAACGAGAACATCGGCCTGACCACCGTGCACCATGTGTTCCACTCCGAGCACAACCGCCTGGTCCAGCAATCCAAGGACACCATCCTGGCTTCCGGCGACCTGGCCTTCCTCAATGAGTGGTTGATTGACGACGTAGCCGCGATACCGACTACCCCCGCCGGGATCGCAGCGCTGGTGTGGGACGGTGAACGCCTGTTCCAGGCCGCCAAGTTCGGCACCGAGATGCAGTACCAGCACCTGGTGTTCGAGGAGTTCGCGCGGACCATTCAGCCACAGGTCGACGGATTCCTTGCGCCCAGTGGGTATGACACCTCGATCAACCCGGCAATCCTCGCCGAGTTCGCCCACGTGGTGTACCGCTTCGGTCACTCGATGTTGACCGAGACCGTCGATCGCTTCGATCCCGCGTTCAATCCGCTGCTCACTAACCCGGCCAACCCGGATTCGCAACTGGGTCTGATCGCGGCCTTCCTCAACCCACTGGCGTTCGCCGGCAGCGGGGTGACTGCGGACCAGGCGGCAGGGGCGATCATCCGCGGTGTGACCCGCCAGGTCGGCAACGAGATCGATGAGTTCGTCACCGAAGCGTTGCGCAACAACCTGCTCGGTCTGCCGCTCGATTTGCCGAGCCTGAACCTGGCGCGTGGTCGCGACACGGGCATCCCTACATTGAATGAGGCGCGCCGAGAGTTTTACGCAATGACCGGCGACAGCCAACTCAAGCCCTACATCAGTTGGGCTGACCTGGCGGACAGCCTCAAGCACCCCGAGTCGCTGGTCAACTTCATCGCAGCCTTTGGCACGCATACCTCGATCACGGCGGCGACCACGCTGGCAGACAAACGCGCTGCAGCCATGGCGCTGGTACTGGGTGGTTCGGGTTCGCCGGCTGATCGCCTGGACTTCCTCAACAGCACCGGTGCCTATGCCAACATAACGACGGCCGGCAGGGATGGGGTACTCGGTACTGCAGATGACCAGACGGGAGTGACCGTCACCGGCGTCGACGACATCGACTTCTGGGTCGGTGGCCTCGCTGAACAGAAGATGCCGTTCGGCGGCATGCTCGGCTCGACGTTCAACTTCGTGTTTGAAACCCAGATGGAGGCGTTGCAGAACGGCGACCGCTTCTACTACCTGTCGCGTACCGCGGGTCTGAACTTCGGCACTGAGCTTGAGAACAACTCCTTTGCCAAGCTGATCATGCTCAACAGCGATGTCACCCACCTGGCGAACACCGTGTTCCTGACGCCGACGTTCACCCTCGAAGTGAATCAGGCCGCTCAGTTCACTGGCCTTGGCCTGGATAGCCGCGCCGATCCGACGGGCGGCATCATGATCAACGGCGTGGAAGTCGTGCCGTTGGTGATTCGCGACAACCCCGACACCCCCGGTCCGGACACCAATTATCTGCAGTACACCGGTGAAGACCATGTTGTCCTGGGCGGCACCGCCGGCGATGACATCATCATCTCTGGTGACGGCGATGACACCGTTTACGGCGACGCCGGCAACGACCGCCTCGAAGGCGGGGCCGGGAACGATGCGGTACTGGGCGGCGCAGGCGATGACATCATTTCCGACTCGTTCGGCGACAACCGTCTGGAAGGTAATGCCGGTAACGATGTGATCGTGGTTGGCAGCATGCTTGCTGCAGGCAACCTGATCCTGGGTGGCGATGGCCAGGACTTCATCATCACCACTGAAGACATCAGCACCACCTTCGGCGGCCAGGGTGACGACTTCATCCTCGGTGCCAAGACCAACCTGCCACCTACCGGCAACGAAGGTGATGACTGGATCGAGAAGGGCACCCAGGACGGTGCGCCTGGCGATAACTTCTCGCCGCTGCTCAATGACGATGTGATCGGCAACGACATCTTTGTCGGTGGCGGCGGCTTCGACGAAATGATCGGCGAGGGTGGCGATGACATTTTTGTCGGCAGCGATGCCCAGGACAAGATGGACGGCATGTCCGGTTTCGACTGGGTGACCTACAAGAATGACAAGGTTGGCGTGACCGTTGACCTGAGCCTGGCTGCACTGGCGCAGCCACATGGCAATGCACCCAACCAGAATGCCGGCATATTCAATCCGGTCGGTGCCTCGCCAGCCTCGATTCTCGACCGTTTTGCCGAGGTCGAAGGCTTGTCCGGTTCGAGTTTCGGCGATGTGCTCAAAGGCGACGATGTTGATGCAGTCACTATCATCAACCACGGCGGTACCACGGGCAGTGCGCTGACCAATGTGGCGTTGATCCGCGGCCTGGAACAGTTCCTCGCCGATGCCGGATTGCCGACCACCGGCTTTGCCACTGGCAACATCATCCTCGGCGGCAATGGCAGTGACCTGATCGAAGGTCGTGGTGGCGATGATCTGATCGACGGCGACAAATGGATCAACGTCAGAATTGCCGTTTATGCTCCTGGTGATGTCAACCATACCGGTCCAGAAATCGCCAGCTTCGACAGCATGGTCGATATGATCCCGTTCATGCTGGACCGCACCTATAACCCTGGCCAGCTCAAGGCCGTGCGGGAAATCATGCCCGGCACTTCGACTGGCGGGGCGGCCTTCGACACCGCCATTTTCTCCGGGGTTGCGTCCGAGTATACGGTTACCGTTGACAACCGCGGCACGGCCAACGTGGCGGACGATGTCTGGACAGTGGCCGATAACGTAGCGGGTCGCGACGGCACCGATACCCTGCTGCATATCGAACGCCTGCAGTTTGCCGATACCCAGCAAGTGCTGGTGCCAGGGCAGAATGCACAACCGGTTGGCAGACCTACCGTTTCTGATGGAAACGGCGGGGCGATAACGGTGGGCGACACGCTGACGGTCAGCGTGGCCGGGGTGCGTGATGGCAATAACGTCGCGCCGGGTAATCCGCAGGGGTTCATCACCAACTCCTCGGTGTCCTACATCTGGCAGTTCGAGGCCACTCCAGGCAGCGGCGTATTCGAGGACATCATCCTGCTGCCGGCTGGCGACCTGGCGTTCCAAAGCGCCGATGGTACCGCGTTCAAGGTCTCTCCTGACCTCGCCGGGTTGTCGTTGCGGGTCAAGGCGATCTATCAGGATGGTCACGGCACCACGGAGATCCTGTTCTCCACGCCGACGGCTACCGTAGTCGCCGGTGCACCGGTCACGCCAACGCCGCTGGTACCTGTAGTCGATGCCACCGCGGGTGGCGCGGGCCTTCACATGGTCCGCTCCGACCTCAACTTCATTCTTGACCAGATCAAGATTGCCGAGGCTGATGCGGCCGGTCAGGACATCCTCTCGCTGATCCCGAATATCCGTGCGCCATTAGGGCTGCGTACGGTCGACGGGTCGAACAACAACCTGATGAACCTCAACGGCAACAATCACACCGAGTTTGGTGCCGCCGATAACGTCTTCCCGCGCTTGACCGATCCGGTCTTCAATCCGGCGGAAGGTGCTCCTGCCGACTTCTTCGGTCCCGGCTCGCCGGCCGGCCCGGGAACGACGTATCAGCAGACCAGCGGAGCTGTGTTTGACTCGCAGCCGCGCACCATCAGTAATCTGATCGTCGACCAGACGGCGAATAACCCGGCGGCCTATGCCGCGGCTTTCGACCCGGGCTTGAACGGTGTGCTCGACTTCGGCGCGGTGGGTAATGACGACGTGCTCAAGGATGGCGTACAGATTGTCGCCAGCCCCGGCATGGATGGTCAGTTCGGTACTGGCGATGATCGCAATGTGTACTTTTTCGAGAACACCACGGCGGATGCGGGATTGTCCGCACCGTTCAACGCCTGGATGACCTTCTTCGGGCAGTTCTTCGATCATGGCCTGGACCTGGTCACCAAAGGTGGTTCGGGCACCGTGTTCATCCCGCTGAAACCGGACGATCCGCTGTTTGTGCCAGGCGGCAACACCAACTTCATGGTGCTGAGCCGCGCAACCAACCTGCCAGGGGCGGATGGCGTTCTCGGTACGGCCGACGACATCCATGAGCACACCAACACCACCTCGCCGTTCGTGGACCAGAACCAGACCTATAGCTCGCACCCATCGCACCAGGTGTTCCTGCGCGCTTATCAGATGACCGATAGCGGCCCGATAGCGACCGGCAGACTGATCACCAACCGTGATCTGGGAGTGGATGGCAAGTTTGGTACTGCGGACGACGTCGAAATTGGTGGCATGGCGACCTGGAAGGTGGTCAAGGCGCAAGCCCGTGACATTCTCGGCATCAACCTGACCGACGCCGACGTCGATAATGCCCCGCTGTTGGCGACCGATGCCTATGGCAATTTCATTAAGGGGCCGCACGGCTTCCCGATGGTCGTGATGAAGGGGGTTGACGGCCTTGGCGGCACGCCGGATGACGTCCTTGTCGAAGGTGATCCGCTTGCTCCCGTTGACCTGACCGATGCTGTGCGCACCGGTCACCAGTTCCTTATCGACATTAACAACAATGCAGTGCCGGTGTTCAACAACCTTGGCGAGCTCGTTCCTGACGCGGACGACGTTGCTGGCAACGCCGTGCCGATCGATCCGCTGACCGGGGCCAAACTGGCCTACGACGACGAACTGCTGGATGCGCACTACATCGCTGGCGACGGCCGGGTCAACGAGAACATCGGCCTGACCGCGGTGCATGCGATCTTCCACTCCGAGCACAACCGCCTGGTCCAGCAAACCAAGGACACGGTGCTCGATTCGGGTGACGTGGCTTTCCTCAACGAGTGGCTGCTCACGCCGGTGGCCGCATTGCCAGCCACCCAGGCCGAGTTCGATGCGCTGGTATGGAATGGCGAGCGCTTGTTCCAGGCGGCCAAGTTCGGCACCGAGATGCAGTATCAGCACCTGGTATTCGAAGAGTTTGCGCGGACCATCCAGCCCAACATCGACCTGTTCTTCGCACCGACCCAGGTCTATGACGTCGACCTCGATGCCTCGATCGTCGCCGAGTTCGCCCATACTGTGTACCGGTTTGGCCACTCGATGCTGACCGAGACCGTCGATCGCTACGATATCGACTTCAACGTGGTGGGCGACGGCAATCCGAATGTCGCGGGCAATCAACAGACCGGCCTGATCGCAGCGTTCCTCAACCCGTTGGCGTACGCCGCCAGTGGCGTGTCGCCAGAGGATGCGACCAGTGCGATCATCCGTGGGGTGACCCGGCAAGCCGGTAACGAAATCGACGAGTTCGTCACCGAGGCGCTGCGCAATAACCTGCTCGGCTTGCCGCTCGACCTGCCGGCGCTCAACATCGCCCGTGGCCGCGACGTGGGAATTCCCTCACTCAATGCGATCCGCCGCGACATCTACAGCCAAACCGGCGATACCCAACTCAAGCCGTACAACAGCTGGGTTGATCTGATGCAGCACCTCAAACATCCGGAGTCGTTGATCAACTTCATCGCGGCCTATGGCACGCATGACACGATCACGTTGGCGACCACGCTGGCAGACAAACGCGCTGCAGCCATGGCGCTGGTACTCGGTGGTACGGGTGCGCCGGCTGACCGTTTGGACTTCCTCAACGGCACCAATTCCTGGGCCAACGTGACGCTGGCCGGCAAGGATGGGGTGCTGGGGACTGCCGACGACCTGAAGGGGGTGACTATCACGGGCGTCGATGCCATCGACCTCTGGATCGGCGGCCTGGCCGAACAGAAAACCCCGTTCGGCGGCATGCTCGGCACGACCTTCAACTTCGTGTTCGAGAACCAGCTGGAAAAACTGCAGGACGGCGACCGCTTCTACTACCTGGAGCGTACCTCTGGCCTGTCGATGAATGCCGAACTTGAAAGCAACTCGTTCGCCAAGCTGATCATGGCCAACACCTCGGCCACGCACTTGCCGGGCCTGGTGTTCTCGGACATGGCGTTCTATCTGGAAGTGGACCCGGGCAAGCAGTTCAACGAGGGCCTGCTCGCGGCCGATCCGTTCGGTCCGACCGGTGAACAGGTGGTGTTCCGTGACAACCCGCTGACCGTGGGGCTGGACACCAACTACATCAAGTACACAGGTGAAGAGCACATCGTACTGGGTGGCACCGACAACGCAGACATCCTCCTCTCGGGCGATGGCGATGACACGGTCTGGGGTGATGCCGGCAACGATCGCATCGACGGCGGTAACGGCAACGACCAGCTGCGCGGTGGTGCCGGCGACGACATCATCACCGACACCGGCGGCGACGATAACATCCAGGGTGGCGACGGCAACGACGTGTTGCACGGAGGCAACGGCATCAACCTGATCATTGGCGGGTTCGGCAACGACTTCATCATTACCGGTGAGGATGCCTCCGAGGCCATTGGTGGCCAGGGCAACGACTTCATCCTGGGCAGCAAAGCCAACGAACAGGACATGGGTAACGAAGGCGACGACTGGATCGAGAAGGGCACTTCGGACGGTGCGCCTGGCGACAACTTCGATCCGCTCGGCAACGACCCGGTGATCGGTCACGATGTATTCATCGGCGGCAACGAGAACGACAAGTTCAACGGCGAAGGCGGCGACGACATCATGGTCGGCAGTCTCGGCTTCGGTGACCGCTATATCGGCGGCTCCGGCTATGACTGGGCGACCTTCAAGGATCTCGCCCAGGGCGTGACCATCGATTACAGCGACCGCTTCTTCGATGTGCCAGTGCAGCCGGGTTCGGGAGCTTCGGCACTGGTGCGTTTCGACATCATGGAAGGGCTGTCGGGTTCGTCCCACGGTGACTTCCTGCGCGGTGATAACGAAGATGCGACATCGCTACCCACCGCGGGTGCAACCGGCAGTGTGCTGACCAACATCAGCCTGATCAATGGCCTGGCGGGTCTGCTGCCAGTCGGAGCGACGTTCTTCGACGGCGGCAACATCATCCTCGGTGGCAGCGGCAGCGACCTCATCGAAGGTCGCGGTGGTGACGACATCATCGACGGTGACAAGTGGCTGAACGTGCGTATCAGCGTACGGGCAAACGCTGATGGAACTGGCGATGAAATCGCCACGTTCGACAGCATGGTGCCGATGGTTCAGGCGATGCTCAACGGTACTTACAACCCGGGCCAGCTGGTCATCGTACGGGAGATTCTGACTGGCACTGACAGCTTCGACACCGCGGTGTTCTCCGGTAATGCGTCGGAGTACAGCGTCGCTGTCGATGGCAACACCGTCATCGTGACCGATCTGGTGGCGGGCCGTGATGGCGTCGATCGCCTGACGGGCATCGAGCGTCTGCAGTTCGCCGACCAGGCGCAGGCGTCCGGCGTTGGCACCGCCTTGAACAGTGGTCCTGTGGGGCGTCTGGCAATCCTCGATGCTACCACTGGTGCACGTACCGACGCGTCTGTCGCCGGCCAATTGCTGCGTGTCAGTGATCAGTCGGTACGCGACGCGGACAATGTGAGTGCGGCCAATCCGACCGGCGCGGTTACCGGTCCCGTGGCTTACTACTGGCAGGTCGAAAACGTTGCCGGCTCGGGTATCTTTGAAGACATCACCTTTTTTGCCGCCGGTGAGGTATCGCGGGCGGTCGGCGCCACTTACCTGGTGGCGGATGATGTCGCCGGTCTGAACCTCCGCGTTCGGGCGGTGTATCAGGATGCCCAGGGTACGCTGGAGATCGTCGACTCGTCGGGGAACAACGCACCGACCGCCGGGCCGACCATCCTCGGGCTTGCGTTTCCGGACCAGGTGTTGACCGCCGACACGTCGACCATCATCGACGTCGATGGCCTCAGCAATCCGCAGTTCACCTTCCAGTGGCAGGAGACCAACGGGGTCACCTTCGTCGACATCGTCGGAGCCACCGCCAGCACGTTCACGCTTGGCCTGGCTCAGGTCGGCGATCAGGTACGCGTGGTGGTCAGTTACGTGGATGACTTCGGTGCGGCCGAAAGCATTGCGTCCGACGCTACGGCCCCGGTGGCCGCCGGTGATGTGTTTGTCGGTACTGCCGGTGTCGACATATGGACCGGCACGACAGGCGACGACATTGCCAGCGGAGCTGCTGGCAACGACATCCTGAACGGCTTGGGCGGCAACGACCTCCTCAATGGTGATGCGGGCAATGACATTCTCATCGGCGGTACGGGTGCCGACATCATGGCTGGAGGTCTCGGTGACGATATCTTCGAAGTCACCGACCTTGGGGACGTGGTGACCGAGCTTGGCGGTGAGGGTATTGACACGGTCTGGACCTCGCTCGCGAGCTACACCCTGAGCGCCAACGTCGAGAATCTGTTTTTCGGCGGCAGCGGCAACTTCGCGGGCACCGGCAACGCGCTCGCCAACACGCTCGTGGGCGGTGCGGGTAACGACGTCCTCATCGGTGCCGCAGGTGCCGACACGATGGCCGGCGGTGCTGGCAACGATGTCTACGAAGTCACCGACCTTGGGGACGTGGTGATCGAGCTCGCCGGTGCCGGCAGCGACACGGTCTGGACCTCGCTTGCGAGCTACACCCTGGGTGCCAACGTCGAGAATCTGTTTTTCGGCGGCAGCGGCAACTTCGCGGGCACCGGTAACGTGCTCGGCAATACGATCGCGGGCGGTGCGGGTAACGACCTCCTCATCGGTGGCGCCGGTGCCGACACGATGGCCGGCGGTGCTGGCAACGATGTCTACGAAGCCACCGACCTTGGGGACGTGGTGATCGAGCTCGCCGGTGCCGGCAACGACACGGTCTGGACCTCGCTCGCGAGCTACAGCCTGAGTGCCAACGTCGAGAATCTGTTTTTCGGCGGCAGCGGCAACTTTGCGGGCACCGGCAACGTACTCGCCAACACGCTCGTGGGCGGTGCGGGTAACGACCTCCTCATCGGTGGCGCAGGTGCCGACACGATGGCCGGCGGTGCTGGCAACGATGTCTACGAAGTCACCGACCTTGGGGACGTGGTGATCGAGCTCGCCGGTGCCGGCAACGACACGGTCTGGAGCTCGCTCGCGAGCTACACCCTGGGTGCCAACGTCGAAAATCTGTTTTTCGGCGGCAGCGGCAACTTCGCGGGCACCGGCAACGGGCTGGCCAATACGATCGTGGGTGGTGCGGGTAACGACGTTCTCATCGGCGGTGGCGGTAACGACGTGATGAGTGGCGGCGTCGCCGGCAACGATACGTTCGTGTTTGCTGCCGCGGGTTTCGGCAACGATACGATCCTGAACTTCGGAGCCAATTTGGCCGCAGAGCAGGACTTGCTCAATGTCACGGGGCTGGGGATCACCAGCGCGACGTTCGCTGCCAACGTGAGCATAGCGGCTGACGGGGCAGACACGGTGGTTGGGTTCGGGGCGGACTCCATCCGTCTTGTCGGCGTCAACAGCGCGGCCGTTGATCAGACGGACTTCATTCTGGCCACTTGAGGTCCTGGTCAGTACTGTCGCAGGGAGCGTGGACAGCGGAGGGGAGGGCAATGGATGCCCTCCCTTTCTCCTTCCATTCAATTGCCCATTAGCTATCGGGGTGCCAGCAGCGTACTGGAACTCATCAAAGCAGGTTGGAACCGAACTGCGAAATCAAAGAAACAATGGAAAAAGGAAACCCTGCCTTGAACATTTCAGCCATCTGCGTCTTGAGCAGCCTTTTGGTTGCGGTCGCGGCTTCTGCTACCGGGGTTACTTCGGTCTT
The DNA here is from genome assembly GCF_059492225.1 of Pseudomonas sp. Pseusp10. NCBI lineage: Bacteria > Pseudomonadati > Pseudomonadota > Gammaproteobacteria > Pseudomonadales > Pseudomonadaceae > Pseudomonas > Pseudomonas sp. Pseusp10. The sequence continues at coordinate 2,725,360 of NZ_CP168528.1, forward strand.
CGACCTGGACTTCACCAGGTCAGCCACGGAAACGCTGAAAAAACTGGACATCAACGACGCTTTTATTATCGCCGTCTCAAGTCCTGCTGCGTTTACCTTCTGCCGCAAAGGTTCGTCAACGCTCTGGAAGTATCAGGTGTTGGATCTGGAGCAACTGGCGGCGATCCAGAATGGCCAGAAGCGGTCTTCGACGGACTATCAACTAATCACGGTTGCGCAAGTCTATAGCGTTGCCTGTGCACAGAATCACCTTGCGCCATTGGTTAAACCGCCTATCAGGCGTGGACTTGTCCTCGGCCTGATTACCCTGCTTCTGTTAGTCGGCCTCCGATATACCTACCGGGCAATCATGGATTGCCGTTATGACCAGACCGGTTTTTCGAAGCCCGGCTTGCAGCGATTGAGCGAATCCCGATTACCGTACAATTCAACAGTCATGGCGTTGGCCGCATGGGGTATGGCGGCAGCTACGGCATTTGTTTACTTCGGGTTTTGAATATGACACAGGTCCTCGTATTCCAGTTTGATCCGCGACCCAAACTTCCATTCGCTGACGATCAAGTAACCTGGTTCGCACCCTGATTGTTTCAATTAATCCTGCGTTGTTGCCTGCCTGAAAGGGGGGGCGGATTGCGGTGGAATCCGCAGTGAGACTTTGCTCTGGATGAGAGTCGCTCGCTATTGTGCGTGTTGTCGGATGTATAACAACTAGTGGATCCAATATGCAGTTGTAAAAGTGCATGTAGTCAAGCAGGCCAGTTGTGGTGTGGCATAGCGTGAAAGTTGACTCATTACCGTCGCTTCATGTGCACTTGCGTTACGCACCGTTTGTCGGTGGCTTGCTCGGAAAGTGAACATTGCAGCGTCTGTGGCCTCTGATTCCCAAGCACGTCAGCCATGACCTGCCCCAGCAATCGCAAAAAAAGAAGTGGAAGTTGAATCTCAAATGCAGTGAGTGCAAATGGGGTTTTTATCTGAAATTCAGGGAGGGGATAAACAAGCCGGTCATTGATTTGCCAGGCGAATCAATGAGGTTAACAGTGCCGAGTCCATGATTTGGCTTATCTTTTAGAAGTAAGGTCGCACAGGGTTTTAATAATTAAAAATCCTGTCAGTTAGTCGATCTGTACTGTCGAATAAGGTGGAGAAAATACTGTGGCGATAAATACAATCATGAGCCTGCTGGAAAATAAACAATTCCTGGAGTTTTTACGTCTGGGTGTTATTTACGTTCATTTAGTGGCGTGTTGTGTAGCCATTGGTTTGGTGTTGACCAGTGATGTCGCTATGGTTAAAGACCTGTTAAGGCGAAAGGTATTCACTGAGCATGATAATGCTCACATGGAAAGCCTTCAGAAGTCTGTCATCGTTGCGCTGATAGCTCTGTGGGTAACGGGTGTCGCTGTCGTCGGTATCGATTACCTGGATAAAGGTGTCGAATACTTCATGAATCCAAAGCTTCAAGCCAAAGTCATTATTGTCGCGTTATTGAGTTACAACGGCGTCTTGTTGCATCGCCTGGTACTGCCAGCCCTGCAAAAGGCAGGTTCGTTGCTCAATCTCGGATTCAGTGCACGGATATTGGCGTTAGCCTGCGGCTCGTTGTCGGCAGTGTCCTGGATGTATGCCGCCATGCTGGGTGTCGGGCGCCCTTTGGCCTGGAAGTACTCCCTTTCCGAACTGTTGATGGCTTATCCGGTACTGATTGTGCTCGGGTTCCTGATGATGCTGGCGCTGACTCAGCGAGCGAAGCAACAGGACGACTACGTTGCACCTCAGCAGACGGTAGCAGGCGCATGCTAAGCCGGTTCTGCGCGTAAACCTTGCGGGCTTGTCCAAAGTCCGAAAGGTGCGACCTTCCTGGAGCAGGTTTCAACCCGGACCTGCACCGGAAGGTCGTTTTAGTGTCGAATTGTAGCTGCTCATTTCGATCATTAAGTTGTCAGTTACAGTCATTGAGCGACAGCGTCGCGACTCTTAGTCTGTCGAACATGACTGATGGGGGCCGTAGAGCTCCTGCACTTTCCGTGATCGCTCGATGTGGAGTTACCGATGACCGCCGCTCAATACCCGCACCTGTTGGCTCCGCTGGACCTGGGTTTCACCACGCTGCGCAATCGCACCCTGATGGGGTCGATGCACACCGGTCTTGAAGAAAAGCCGGGTGGCTTCGAACGCATGGCGGCGTACTTCGCCGAACGTGCCCGTGGCGGTGTCGGCCTGATGGTCACCGGCGGTATCGGCCCGAATGACGAGGGCGGCGTGTATTCCGGTGCGGCCAAGCTGACGACCGAAGAAGAGGCGTTCAAGCACCGTATCGTCACCCGTGCCGTGCATGACGCAGGCGGTAAAATCTGCATGCAGATCCTCCATGCCGGTCGTTATGCCTACAGCCCGAAACAGGTCGCGCCCAGTGCGATACAGGCGCCGATCAACCCGTTCAAGCCCAAGGAACTGGACGAGGAAGGCATCGAGAAGCAGATCAGCGATTTCGTCACCTGCTCGGTACTGGCACAAACCGCCGAGTACGACGGTGTGGAAATCATGGGCTCCGAAGGTTATTTCATTAACCAGTTCCTCGCCGCCCACACCAACCACCGTACCGACCGCTGGGGCGGCAGCTACGAAAACCGCATGCGCCTGCCAGTGGAAATCGTTCGTCGCGTGCGTGATGCAGTTGGCCCGAATTTCATCATCATCTTCCGTCTGTCGATGCTCGACCTGGTCGAAGGTGGCAGCACCTGGGAAGAAATCGTGCAACTGGCCAAGGCCATCGAGCAGGCCGGCGCGACCATCATCAACACCGGTATCGGCTGGCACGAAGCGCGAATTCCGACCATCGCCACCAAAGTGCCGCGTGCGGCGTTCAGCAAGGTCACGGCCAAGCTGCGGGGCTCGGTCAATATTCCGTTGATCACCACCAACCGTATCAACACCCCGGAAGTCGCCGAGCAGATTCTCGCCGAGGGCGATGCCGACATGGTGTCCATGGCGCGGCCGTTCCTCGCCGACCCGGATTTCGTCAACAAGGCCGCTGAAGGTCGCGCCGATGAAATCAACACCTGCATCGGCTGCAACCAGGCCTGCCTTGATCACACCTTTGGCGGCAAGTTGACCAGTTGCCTGGTCAACCCGCGTGCCTGCCACGAAACCGAACTCAATTACCTGCCGGTGCAGCAACTGAAGAAAATCGCCGTGGTCGGTGCCGGCCCTGCCGGTTTGTCCGCCGCGACCGTGGCCGCCGAGCGTGGCCATCAGGTGACGCTGTTCGATTCGGCCAGCGAAATCGGCGGTCAGTTCAACATCGCCAAGCGCGTTCCGGGCAAGGAAGAGTTCTTTGAGACCATTCGCTACTTCAACCGCAAGTTGCAGACCACCAACGTCGAGGTGTGCCTGAACACCCGCGTTGACGTGGCCTCGCTGCTCGAGGGCGGCTACGACGAGATCATCCTGGCCACCGGTATTGCGCCGCGCGTGCCGGCGATTCCGGGAGTGGAAAACGCCAAGGTGTTGAGCTACCTGGATGTGATCCTGGGGCGTAAACCGGTCGGCAAGCGTGTCGCGGTGATTGGTGCCGGTGGTATCGGTTTCGACGTTTCCGAGTTCCTCGTTCATGAAGGCGTGGCTACCAGTCAGGATCGCACCGCGTTCTGGAGGGAATGGGGCATCGATACGCACCTTGAGGCACGCGGTGGTGTTGCCGGTATCAAGGCTGCGCCCCATGCGCCGGCCCGAGAGGTGTTCCTGCTGCAACGCAAGAAGTCCAAGGTCGGCGACGGCCTGGGCAAGACCACCGGCTGGATTCATCGCACGGGTCTGAAGAACAAGCAGGTACAGATGCTCAACAGCGTTGAATACCTGAAGATCGACGACGAAGGCCTGCACATCCGCATCGGTGAAACCGGCGAACCGCAGGTGCTGCCGGTGGACAACATCGTGATTTGCGCCGGGCAGGATCCGCTGCGTGAATTGCATGAAAGCCTGGTGGCAGCGGGGCAGAACGTGCATCTGATCGGCGGCGCGGACGTCGCGGCGGAGCTGGATGCCAAGCGGGCGATCAATCAGGGGTCGCGGTTGGCTGCGCAGTTGTAATAGCAGGTTCAGCGTACCAATGGCCATCGCGAGCGAGCTCGCTCCCACAGTTATTGCGTTGTTCATGAGTTCTGTGAGCGACACAAATCCACTGCGGGAGCGGCGGTGCGACGATTCGACTTACCCGCGATAGCGTCCGCATGGCTGTTAAGATGCCGGCTCTTCACCTAGAGCCGGCATTGATGCTTCTCCCTCCCGACACCTGGCTACCCCAGGCCCCTCTCGAACGCCTTGATCTCGACTGGCTTGCTCACGCCGGCATCGAAGTCGCCATCCTGCGTCTGGACAAGATCGACCCGCTGATCAGCGGCAACAAATGGTTCAAGCTCATCGAGCACCTGAAGACCGCCGAGCGCATTGGTGCCGAAGGCATCATCAGTCTCGGTGGGGCGCACTCCAATCACCTCCACGCGTTGGCGGCGGCGGGCAAGCGTTTCGGCTTTTCCACCGTCGGCCTGTTGCGCGGGCATCCTCAGGAAACGCCAACGGTGAGGGATTTGCAGGCGTTCGGCATGCAGTTGCACTGGCTGGGTTACGGCGGCTATCGGGCGCGACATGAAGCGGGTTTTTGGCAGCCCTGGCAAACGCAGTATCCGACGTTGCATCCGGTGCCTGAAGGTGGAGGCGGATTACCCGGCGCACGAGGGTGCATGCAGTTGCGGGCGCAGGTTGGTGCGCAACTGGCTGGATTGGGCTGGAGTGATTACGACGGCTGGTGGCTGGCCTGCGGCACCGGCACGACCCTCGCGGGGCTGGTGCTGGCCGAAGCCGGTGATCATCCGGTTTACGGGGCGTTGGCGGTGCCTGACGATCATGGCGTGGCGCAGCAGGTCGAGATGATCGTGGGGCAAGCGGGCGTGTCAAATCCGGTGTATGAATTGTTTGAGGCCAGTCGCGGCGGGTTTGCCAAGGTTGATCCGCTGCTGCTCGACTTCATCGAAAAGACCGGGCAGGCCAGCGGCATCCCCCTGGAACCGCTGTATACGGGCAAAGCGCTGCTGGCACTCAAGCAGCAAGTCGAAGCGGGCCGATTCGCCCAAGGTACGCGACTGATCTTCATCCACACCGGCGGCTTGCAGGGGTGGCGGGGGTTCAGTCCACAAATCTGAAGCACACACGCAATCTCATGTGGGAGCGAGCCTGCTCGCGATGGCGATCCGTCAGGCAATGATGATTCGCCTGACACTCCGCTATCGCGAGCAGGCTCGCTCCCACAGGTTTTGCCAGTGGCCTCAGGTATCGCGGTTCACGCTCTTGGGCATCATCCGCAGCAAGGTGTTATCGCCCACCACATAGTGGTGATACAGCGCGGCCGCGGCATGCAGGCCGATCAGCCAATAGCCGATAGTGCCGCCGAGCTCGTGCCAGTCCTGGAGTTGTTTGGCCAGGTCCTTGTTTTCCGCTATCAGCATCGGCAGGTCGAAACCATAGAACATCACCTGATTGCCTTTGGCGCTGACGACCAGCCACCCGAGAATCGGCGTGGCGATCATGAAAATGTACAGCGCCCAGTGCATCAGCCTGGCCAGTGTCGTTTGCCAGTGCGGCGAGGCCGGGAAGACCTCCGGCGCCGGGCCTAGACTGCGTGCGAACAATCGCAGCCAGACCAGAACGAATACGGTCAGGCCGAGCATGAAGTGCGATTCGACGATCAGCGTGCGCCCGCCACTGCCCTTGGGAAAGAGCCCGCGAAACTCGATACAGGCGTAAACCAGCACCAGCAGGACCAGCATCAACCAATGCAGCGCGATCGATACGGTGCTGTAGCGCGAGGCGGAATTTTTCCACGGCATACGGTGTTCCTCAGAGGTCCGGTTTAAAGCCACCGTTCTTGTCCGACGGTGTGCTTTAACTGTAATCCTGTTTCACCGGGTTTGCCTGAGGCGATTGGTCGCTGAATGCCCTCGTTCATATCCTGGACAGAAAAACCTGTAGGAGCGAGCTTGCTCGCGATGGAGTGTCAGATACGTTGATGTCGACTGACACACCATCGCGAGCAAGCTCGCTCCTACAGGGGGGGGAGTTGCGTTTTTTAGCTCGATTGCGGCATTTCGCCTTTGGCCAGACGCTTGTTGATGTCGGCGATCACTTCCGGCAGATCGGTGATGGTGTCGATCATGTAGTGCGGGCGCGAACCTTCGAACATGGCGTGGATGCGCTTGCGTTCGCTGTCCAGTTGGTCGCTGCCCAGCGCGCGATAACCTTCGTAGTCCAGGCCCAGGGCGTTGCCCGAGCAGATCAAAGCCACGGTCCACATGCCGGCGCGGCGACCTTCGAGAATGCCCGGCACAGTGTCATCGATCTTCACGCACGCGGCGACATCGTCGATGCCCAGGGCGATGACGTTGGCCAGCGCCTGGGCCGGCCATGGGCGGCCATTTGGGACTTCGTCGGTGGCGACCACGTGATCGGCGACGTAGCCGTTGGTGGCGGCCAGTTCGACCACTTTGTCCATGACCTGTTTCGGGTAACCGGAGCAGGAGCCAATCCTGATCCCTTGCTGGCGCAGGTTGGCAATGGTCTCCAGCGCCCCCGGAATCAGCGCCGAGTGTTCGGCGATTTTTTCGATCTGCAGGGGCATGAAGCGCTGGTAGATCGCGGTGACGTCATCGTCGGTCGGCGTGCGGCCGAACACTTTGCGATAACGCTCGGCAACTTCCGGCTGATCGCACAAGGTGCGGATGTGGTCCCACTTGCCCATGCCCATCGGGCCACGGGCTTCTTCGATGGACACCTGGACGTCGAACTCGGCGAAGGCCTCGACGAAAATCTGCGTCGGGGCGAAGGAGCCGAAGTCGACCACGGTGCCGGCCCAGTCGAGGATGGCGGCTTGCAGTTTGGTTGGGTTGGTGTAGTTCATGGTGATCTGAATCCTGTAATAACTGGCTATTGAAGAGCAGCTTTACTGTAGGAGCGAGCTTGCTCGCGATGGTCTTTCATTCAACAGGTGTGTCGACTGACCGGGCCTCATCGCGAGCAAGCTCGCTCCTACAGGGGAATGCGGTGTGATCTAGATGTCGAGGACTTCCATCTCGCGCAGTACTTCAGCGATCGCCGCTACGGCTTCGCGCATTTCGGCTGGCTGGACATGACCGATGCAGCCGACGCGGAAGGTTTCGACCTGGGTCAGTTTGCCGGGGTAGAGGATGTAACCCTTGGCCTTGACCCGCTCGTAGAACTCCTTGAACTGGTAGCGCGGATCTTTCGGGGCATGGAAGGTGGCGATGATCGGTGCCTGAATGGCCGCGGGCAGGAAGCTGCGCAGCCCGAGTTTGCCCATCTCCTCCATCAGTGCCTGACAGTTGGCGGCGTAACGTTCGTGCCGGGCCGGCAAGCCGCCTTCTTCGTTGTACTGCAGCAGGGCTTCATGCAGCGCCGCGACCACATGGGTCGGCGGGGTGAAGCGCCACTGGCCGGTCTTGGCCATGTAAGCGTGCTGGTCCTGCAAGTCCATCGCCAGCGAATGCGAGTTGCCGGCGGCGCTGGCCAGGGATTCTTTGCGGGCGAAGACAAAGCCCATGCCTGGCACGCCTTCCAGGCATTTGCCCGAGGCGGCGATCAGTGCATCGAAGGGCACCTGTTGCGCGTCCACCGGCAGCGCGCCGAACGAGCTCATGGCGTCGATGATCAGGCGTTTGCCGTGTTGTGCAATGACGTCAGCGATTTCTGGCAGCGGATTGAGGATGCCGGTGCTGGTTTCACAGTGAATCAGGGCGACGTGGGTGATGCCGTTATCTGCACGCAGCAGACGGTCGACGTCGGCGGCGGTGGTCGGTTCGTCTTCGGCGGTTTCGAAGGTGCTGAAGGCGCGGCCCAGCACTTCACAGATTTTTGCCAGGCGTTTGCCGTAGGCGCCGTTGATCAGTACCAGAACCTTGCCGTCCCGAGGCACCAGGGTGCCGATCGCCGCCTCGACCGCGAAGGTGCCGCTGCCTTGCAGGGGCACGCAGTGGTGAGTGGCGGCGCCGTTGATGATCGCCAGCAGTTGCTCGCAGAGGCTGGCGGTCAGTTGATTGAAGCGGTCATCCCATGAACCCCAGTCGATCATCATCGCCTGACGGGTGCGGGGCGAAGTGGTCAACGGGCCGGGGGTGAGCAGGATGGGTGCGGCAGTACTCATTCTCGTGTCCTCGCAATCGATGGGATGAAGCTACGTGGCCTAAATTGCAATTTGCCGAGTTATCAATCAAATTGTTTGTTGTTATGCCAGCCATCAGTGAGAGTTATTCATGAACCTGTTTCAGCTCCGCGCCTTCGATGCCGTGGCCCGGGAAGGCAGCTTTACCCGGGCGGCGGCGCGGCTGTTCATCAGCCAGCCGGCGGTCACCGGGCACATCAAGGCCCTGGAGGAGCACTACCAGATCACCTTGTTGCGTCGCACCGCCCGACGGGTGGAACTGACGGAGGAGGGCACCAAACTCGCGGCCATCACCCGGGCGATGTTCGGTCTGGCCGAAGAGGCACAGGTGATGCTTGAAGCCAACCGACAGTTGCTGACCGGGCGCCTGGAGGTGGCGGCGGACGGTCCGCACATGGTCATGCCGATGCTCGCCAGTCTGCGCGCGCGCTATCCGGGGATCACGGTGAACCTGCGCCTGGGCAACGCCCAGGAAACCCTGGCGGCGCTGCTGTCCGAACATGCCGACGTGGCGGTCCTGACCGAAGTCGAGCCGCGCAAGGGCTTGCATCTGCAGGCGCTGAGCGAATCACGGATTTGTGCGCTGGTGCCCGACGGGCATCCTTGGGCGCAGAAGGCCAAAGGCGTACAGCTCAGGGAGCTGGATCAGGTGATCATGGTGCTGCGCGAGCCGAGTTCGATTACCCGGCGCACCTTCGACGAGGCTTGCGCCCAGGCCAAGGTCAATCCACGGGTGCTGCTGGAACTGGACAGCCGCGAAGCGGTGACCGAGGCGGTGGCCGCCGAACTGGGGGTCGGGGTGGTGTCGTCGGTGGAGGTCAGCCATGACCCGCGGGTGGCGGCAGTACCGATCATTGGCGAGGGGTTGGTGAATCGGCACATGATCGGTTGCATGGAGCGGCGGCGGGATTTGCGGTTGATTCAGGCGTTTTTGGGGCTGGCGCCTGTCAGGTAGACCGAGTCGCCTGCATTCGCGAGCAAGCCCGCTCCCACAGTGTTCTGTGTCGTACACAAAATCGGCGAGAAGCATAAATCCCTGTGGGAGCGAGCTTGCTCGCGATGAGGCCGGACCTGCCTACGCAAGACTCTCGCGCACCATCTGCAGAAAGGTCGCCACCAGCCGCCGCGAACTCTGCTCGCGCAAGCACACCAGCGTCTCGGTCAATCGTCGTTTGCAGTCGGTAATCGGTAACGCGCACACCCTGGAGTCCGCACCGAACTCGGCGGCGGACACCACGCCAACGCCAATTCCCACCACCACCGCCTCACGCGCCGCTTCCCGGCCTTCGACCTGTATCGCCGGACGAATCCGAAACCCGGCGCCGGCCATTTCTTCCTCCAGGGTCTGGCGCGTCACCGAACCGATTTCCCGCAACACCAGTGGCGTGTCGTCGAGGTCCGCAAGGGTAATGGATTCGCGGTCGGCCCACGGATGATTGCGCGACACGAACGCCACCATCGGGTCGTTACGCAGGGGCAGGGAGATCAGCCGTTCATCGCTGACGTCACGGCCGAGCAACGCCAGGTCGGCCTGATAGTTGAACAGTCGAAACAGCGACTCATCGGTGTTGCCGGTTTCGATCTTCACGCTGATCCCGGGGTAGCGTTCGCAGAACCGCGCGATCTGCGGCAGCACGTGCACCGGTGCATCCACCGCCAGAATCAGGCTGCCGGTCTGCAAGGCCTGGGACTCCTGCAGCAGTTCCTGGGCTTCCGCCTCGATCACAAAAAGCCGCTGGGTAACGCTCAGCAGGCGCTCACCCAGATCGGTCAGGCGCACCGAACGCTTGTTGCGGTGAAACAGCAAAACCCCGTAGCGCTCTTCGAGTTTGCGCACCTGGTCGGAAATCGCCGGTTGCGTCAGAAAAAGCCGCTCGGCGGCTTTGGTAAAGCTTCCATGGACCGCCACGGCGTGGAACGCTTTGAGCTGGGCGTGGGAAACCGACATGGGAATCTCCAGTAACAAGCTGAGCTTATTTTTGAAATACGATAAATCGATTTCACTTATTAATCAGTAATTGTTTTTATCCACCTCAGCCCCGGTGACTGGTCAATCGAACAGCAGCGGGTGCCATGAGCCTGTGCGTGCAACTACAGGACTCATCTGACCGGAATCGCCCACAGGGACAAGGTGATTTCGCAGTGCTCAACAATAAAAACACAGGCGTTTTCTTCCAATTCTGCCGGCACACTCACACCCTGAGGTCAGAACCACAATGAACAAGCACATCGGCACCATCAAGCGTTGGCGCGTGCAGATCTTCGCGATCACCTGGCTCGCCTACGCCGCTTTCTACTTCACCCGCAAAGCCTTCTCGGTGGCCAAGCTCGGCATCGCCGAAGACCCGACCTTCATGCTCGACAAAATGGCCATGGCCAACCTCGACGCCATCTACCTGACGGCTTACGCCGTCGGTCAATTCACCTGGGGCATCCTGGCCGACCGTTTCGGGCCGCGGGTGGTGGTGCTTGGCGGGTTGCTGATTTCCGCTGGCGCGGCGCTGGTGATGGGTAACTTCGCAACATTACCGATTTTCGCTACCTGCATGCTGATACAAGGCCTGGCGCAGTCCACCGGTTGGTCGGGGCTGTGCAAGAACCTCGGCAGTTTCTTCCCCTCCGAACAACGCGGGCGGGTATTGGGCCTATGGAGTTCCTGCTACGCCTTTGGCGGTCTCGTGGCGTCGCCGTTTGCCGGGTGGTGGGCGTATACGCTCATCGGCACCTGGCATGCGGCGTTTGTTTCCAGTGCGGCGGTGGTTGGGCTGGTCGCCGTGCTGTTTTTTATTTTCCAACGCAACAAACCGGAAGACGTGGGCTTGCCGGCCGTGGAGCCGGAGCCCGAACTGACGGCTGAAGAAACCCTTGCCCAAAGCAAAATAAGCATCTGGGAGCCGCTGAAGGGAATCCTGCGCAACCGCACGGTGCTGGTGCTGGGGTTGGCGTACTTCATGCTGAAACCGGCGCGTTACGCGATCCTGCTGTGGGGGCCGGTGATCGTCTTCGAACAGATGCCTTCGGTGGGCAAGGTCGGTGCGGCGATCATTCCGACCTCGTTCGAGCTGGCCGGGTTGCTCGGGCCGATCATGATCGGCCTGGCCTCGGACAAACTGTTCGGCGCCCGGCGCATGCCCGCTTGTGTGCTCAGCCTGTTGGCACTGACCGTGTCTTTGGCGCTGTTCATGGGTGCCTTGCACACCGGCAGTGTGATCCTGGTGGTGGCATTGCTGTTCGTCATGGGCCTGACCCTTTATGGACCTGACTCGATGATCAGCGGTGCGGCCGCCATCGACTTCGGCACCGCCAAGGCCGGGGCGACGGCGGCCGGGTTCGTCAACGGCTGCGGCTCGGTCGGGGCGATTCTCGGCGGGCTGCTGCCGGGCTACTTCGACACCGTTACCGTGTTCATCGTCTTCGCCGGCTGCGCAATGTTCTCCGCACTGGTGTTGATCCCGCACTGGAACAGCCGCCCTGGCGGTTTGGGTACTCACTTCGCCTACGTACCCAATCAAGCGATGACCGTCAAACCCCTGCGTTCCTGAATCCCGTCCCTCGCGGCCTGCTGCGTCTGCGGCAGGCCGGCGTGTGGGCCACTGACTGGAGATTGACCCATGAGACCCTTTTGGCTGGACCAGGCCTTGAAGGCTGATGCATCCGAAACCTGTCCGCCACTGGAAGGCGACAGCCGCGCCGACGTGTGCATCGTCGGCGGCGGTTACACCGGGTTATGGACCGCGATCATGCTCAAGGAACAGAACCCAGAACTCGACGTGTTGCTGATCGAAGCGGATATCTGCGGTGCCGGGGCCAGTGGACGCAATGGTGGTTGTGCATTGTCGTGGTCGGCCAAGTATTTCACCCTTGAGCGTTTGTTCGGCGTCGAAGAGGCGGTGCGCCTGGTCAAGGAGTCCGAGCGCAGCATCCATGCCATCGGTGCCTTCTGCGAACAATATGCGGTGGACGCCGATTACCGCCTCGACGGTACGCTCTACACTGCCACCAATCGTGCCCAATGCGGCTCGACCGATGCGGTCATCGCCGCGCTGGAGCGCAACGGCATCAACTCGTTCACCCAGCGACCGGTGGCCGATGTGCAGCGCATGGCCGGTTCCAGCAAACACCTGGAGGGCTGGTTTTCCCCGGCCGCGGCCAGTGTGCAGCCGGGCAAACTGGTACGTGGTCTACGTCGGGTCGCCCTGCAATTGGGTGTGAGGATTCACGAAAATACCGCGATGACCGGGCTGGAAGAGGGCCGGCCGGCGGGCATCCAAACCCCCAATGGCACCATTCGCGCTGACCGCGTGGTGCTGGCGATGAACGCCTGGATGGCCCGGGCGTTCCCGCAGTTCGAACGCAGCGTGGCGATCGTTTCCAGCGACATGCTGATCACCGAGCCACGGCCGGATTTGCTCGATGAAATCGGCTTGACCAGCGGTGTCACGGTGCTCGATTCGCGGATTTTCGTGCACTACTACCACAACACCCCCGACGGCCGGATCATGCTCGGCAAGGGCGGCAATACCTTCGCTTATGGCGGACGCATGCTGCCGGTGTTCGATCAGCCTTCGCCTTATGCTGGTCTGTTGCAGAACAGCCTGACGGATTTCTTCCCGGCGTTTGCCGACGTCAAGGTCGAGGCGACCTGGAATGGTCCGTCGGATCGTTCGGTGACCGGGCTGCCGTTTTTCGGGCAGATGAGCGCCAGTGGCAATGTGTTCTACGGTTTCGGCTACTCCGGCAGCGGTGTCGGGCCATGCCATATGGGCGGGCAGATTCTGGCGTCGATGGTCCAGGGCCTGGACAACCCCTGGACCCGCTCGCCGCTGGTCAACGGGCCGCTGGGGTTTTTCCCGCCGGAGCCGATTCGCTACATCGGTTCGCTGATGGTGCGCAACGCCATCCGCCGCAAGGAGCGAGCGGAGGATCACGGGCGTCGGCCACGGCATCTGGACGTGCGTCTGGCGAAGTTCGCCGCTGCGGCCGGCAAGGCCGACAAGGGTTGAGCATCAGGGCGCAAGGTCCGAGCGGTTGAGCAGCCAGTCGAACAGCAGGCGGGTATCGCCACGGGGCTCGCGCGGACGAGGGTGGCGAGGTTGTGGCCGAGGGCCCATGGCCGTGCAGAGCACCGGGCGATCCGGATCACTGTCGAGGAAAATCACCAGTACTTCGCTGCCAGCCACGGGCAAGCGGGTTGGATCAATCCAGTCCTCGGCGGTGGTCAGCGCCAGCGGTAGCCACAGGCCATCGGACGCCTCTGCGGCTGATTGTGTGGCGGGCCAGAGGTGCACCTGAACCCGGCCATCTTCATCCACTGCCGCCGGTTGCCCGACCGGGCCGCACACCTGGCCGGGCTGATACCCGGGGATACTCGGTCTGGGTTGTTTGAGCGCAGGCCTGAACACCGTCGACCAAGGGATGGCGCTGAATTGATTGCCGTAGCCCGGCGGCATGCCCGGCGCGTCGTCGAGCAGAATGGATGACTGACGCCCCTGATGGCGGATTTCGGTGACCAGCCATTGATCGTTGAAATTCGCCAGCGGATGCCCGGCCACCTGAACGATCCGGCCACTGCGTAATGCACCCTGGTTACTTTGACCGTGGATCTGCAGGTGTCGGCAGCGCAGGCGTTCCAGTTGGCGACGGCTGAGCTGGTCGCGATGCTGTTGTTCGCGAGCGGGAAAGTGTCTCGCAGTGGCGAACGAGTGATTGGCTGCGCCGTCGCTGATGTCCGGTGCACCAGGATTCCTGGCACTTGGCTGCACGGGGGAGCGCGGAGCGTCATGGCGCTGGAACAATTCGCTGATCACCGGTTCGTGGTGTTCATCGAGGGCGTCGCTGCGCAGCGGCATGCACAGCGGTTCCTGGGGGAAACTCAGGCTGTCATCTGCCAGCACCAGCACATGGCCGTCGCGTTGATGCTCGAAGTGATAATGAATGCCTTCTTCCTCGCACAACCGTTGCAGCAACGCCAGGTCGGTTTCTTCGTACTGAATGCAAAAAGGTCGCAGGGGATAGTGCCCGGTTGCCAGTTCAAAGCGATAACTGCCAGCGGGCAGCGCATGTTCCTCCAGCAACTGGCGCAGGATCATGGGCACGCTGGCGCGCTGGAAAACCCGTCGGCAGCGTTGCTGATCCAGCGCCTGGACACGGGGCACCAACACCAGTTTGTAAGCGACCCGGTGTGCGCTTCGATGTTCACAGCCGGCGCTGTGCAACACACCATGAATGCCTTGGTCGTGGCCAAATTCGAGGAACGCCGGCTGGTGCAGCAATCGTTCGAGGTTCAGGGCCGGTGCCAGCCCGATAACCTCGATGTCGAATCGATAGGGCTGGTTGAGTGCTTCATGACCGCTGAACCGGACTACCTGGAAACTCAGGTCGTCATCGAGAAGCGTCAGGGTGGTGGGACTTTCCTTGTCGTTGTGCATCGAACACGCTGCTGCCGTTGAATAGGGGGCAAAGCGTACGAAACCCCGGCGCATTGCGGACACGCTAAAGCGGCATTTCAGAATCCCCCTACAACCGCTGGTGAAGATGTCGATGCCAGTCGGGATTTTTTGGTCGATTGCCAACTTTAGGCCGTATAAACTTGCGCAATGCGTCGGCCAATAGATGTCTCGGCGCCACAGATGCCACAGATAAGAGAGTGAGAAATGGGCGCACAGTGGAAGGTTAAACACAAAGAAGCGGCAGCCAATGCCAAGGGCAAGATCTTCGGCAAACTGGTGAAGGAAATCACCATTGCTGCGCGCAACGGTGCCGATATTGCTACCAACGCGCATTTGCGTCTGGTGGTTGAACAGGCCAAGAAAGCTTCGATGCCCAAGGAAACACTGGATCGCGCCATCAAGAAGGGTGCGGGCCTGTTGGGCGAGACCGTGCAATACCATCGCGTGACCTATGAAGGGTTCGCCCCGCATCAGGTGCCGTTGATCGTTGAATGCGTGACCGACAACATCAACCGCACCGTCGCCGAGATCCGCGTGGCGTTCCGCAAGGGCCAACTGGGCGCTTCCGGTTCGGTGGCCTGGGACTTCAACCATGTCGGCATGATCGAAGCGTCGCCGGACACCCCGGACGCCGACCCGGAAATGGCCGCCATCGAAGCCGGTGCGCAGGATTTCGAACCGGGTGAAGAGGGTGCAACCCTGTTCCTGACCGAGCCGACCGACCTCGACGCGGTACAGAAAGCCCTGCCGGAACAAGGCTTCACCGTGCTGTCGGCAAAACTGGGCTACCAGCCGAAAAACCCGGTCAGCGGCCTGAGCGATGAGCAGATGGCTGAAGTCGAAGCGTTCCTCGAAGGCCTCGATAACCATGACGACGTGCAGGATATGTTTGTCGGGTTGGCGGGTTGATCTGATTCGCCAGTGACACCGTCATCGCGAGCAAGCTCGCTCCCACAGTTGACCGAGTTGTCTGATCGGGCGCGGTCTAATGTGGGAGCGAGCTTGCTCGCGATTGACCGCATAGCGGTCACAGACTTTCCAATTGCCGCAGGACTTCGCTGAACCCCGGCCGCGCCAGCACTTGCGGCTGACAGCAACGCCGCTCCAGATCTTCCAGCACTCCACGCCGTTCATCGCTCAACCCCGAGTCGATTCGCGCCAGTAACTCCCCCAACAACACCCCGAACGCCCGCACCTCGATCCGCTGCAAGGCACGGCTTTCAAGGCTGTCGGAAATCCCGTGGAACGACGCCGCGCCAAAGTCCCCCAGCAAGCAATCACCCTGTTCATTCCACAGAATATTGTGCCCGTAGAGGTCGCCGTGGGTGATGCCATGACCGTGCAGGTGCTCGGCCACCGAGGCAATCCCCGAGGCAATGCGTAGCGCCACCGTGGCACTCAAGCGCAAGTCGTCGGGGTAGATGTCGCGGCTGCACGACGCCAGGCTCGGCAGTGCGGCGAGGTTGCGGTAACTCGGTGCGATCAGTTGCATCACCAGCCCGGCGGTTTGCTGCGGGTGATCGACAATCCGCCCTTCGACGCGGATCAGGTTCGGGTGCAGGCCGGCGGTGATGCAGGCGTTCATCTCGTGCAGCGGTGAACCATCGCTGGTCATTTCACCCTTGTAGAGCTTCACCGCAACGGCCATGGTTGGCTGCTCAGCCGGTTGCCAAACAGCCTGATGGATCACCCCGGACGCACCTTCGCCGAGTTTTTTCTCCAGGCGTAATGTCGACCAGTCAATGCGCGGTGTCGCGTCGAGGGCCGTGGCATCGGCTTCGGTTTCCAGCGGGTTACCGGCATAGGCCAGCCAGGTCAGGCTCGGCAATTCCAGCAACCATTGCGGCAACCCGGTCAACTGGTTGGCGGCGATGCGGATCAGCTCCAGCCGATGACACTGACGCAACGACTCCGGCAGCGCGTGCAAACGGTTGCCGGCGAGCATGAGCTTTTGCAGGTATGGCCGCTCTCCCAACTCGCTCGGCAGCGTCTCGATGCAGTTGTCGGTCAGGATCAGCCAGCGCAGCAGCGGTGGTAGCGCCGCTGCGGGCACTTGGGCGATGCGGTTGGCCTTGAAGCCGATCATCGTCAGAGCGGCGCATTGGCCCAGGCAGGCCGGCAACTCGGTGAAGCGGTTATCGGAACAGAACAGCACGCGCAAACGGGTCAGGCGATGCAAGTCCTCGGGCAGGGCGCTCAACGCATTGCCGCTGAGGTTGAGCACTTCCAGCGAGTCCGCCAGATCGAAAATCTCCCGAGGGAATTCGGTGAGGCCGTCGACCAGATCCAGCCGCGTGATGCCCGACAACTCGCCGGCACGCAATTGAGCAAGGGTATGCATGAACAGATTCGCCATTAACCAAGGGGAGGGCGCGTGGCCCTGGAAATGGGCGACATGATAGCGGGAAAGATGTGGCGACTGTCAGGCCGCTTTCGCGAGCAAGCTCGCTCCCATACTGGATTTTTGTCGTGGCACAGATCCAATGTGGGAGTGGCGGTGCGACGATTCGACTTGCTCGCGAAGAGGCCCTTCAATACAACAAAAAAACAACGATCAGGCCGGCTCGCTGACTTCCACCAGTTGCCCCAATCGACTGCGGGTGCGTGCCAGGTCAATGGCATCGCCGTCCAGGCTTTCGCGCAAGGCGTGCTGCCCGAGCAGCGTCAGGTGCTTGTCCTGGTCGTAGAGCACGTCGATGAGGTTGATGAAACGCTGCTGGGCGGCAATCGAGCATTCACCGAGCCGCGGCAGGTCATCGATGATCCAGCTATCGAAGCGGCGGCACAGCTCCAGGTAATCCATCACGGCCACAGGCTGGTCGCACAGGTCGGCGAAAGTAAAACCGATGCGGCGCTCATCGCACAAACGCGCCTGGAAGTGTCGGGTGCCCACGGGGAGCGACAGCGGCGGGGCACCGCGATCCGGCAGATTCAATGAGTGCCGCTGCAGCGCGCTGGCCGGCCACACATAACGGCCTTGGGTGAACAGCTGTTGCGTGTGGCTGCGGACCTGGCTGCGATAATCGTGCGGCCCGCCGACTTCCATCACCTGCATGCGCGCATTGATCAAGTCGATCACCGGTTTGAAGCGGGCGTGGTACAGCGGATTGGGCAACAGGCCTGCGGGCGGGTAGTTGGAGGTGACCAGCAACAGGATGCCACGCTGGAACAGTGCCTTGAACAACCGGGTGATGAGCATCGCATCGCCGATGTCGTGTACATGGAACTCATCGAAACACAGCACCCGGCAATCCCTGAGCAGTTCATCGAGGGTGACCGCCAGGGCGTCGGCCTGTTCGCGGTGCTTGAACATGCCCTGGTGCAGTTGGGCGAAAAATTGATGGAAGTGCAGGCGTTGTTTTTGCGCCACGGGAACGGCCCGGAAAAAACCGTCGAGCAGCCAGCTCTTGCCGCGTCCCACGGCACCATGCAGGTAAAGGCCGGGAAGGGATTTCGTCGAAGCACCCATCAGCATGCAGGCATGCCGGGCCATGCAGTCGATCACGCGTCGTTGGCTGTGGCTGAGGGTGTAGCCCCGGGAATGGGCCTGGTGGCGAAAGTAGTCGTGGATAACCTCGCCCGCCTCGGCGCTGCCGGCGGCCGGTGCCTTGCCGAGAAGGCGACGCAACGATTGCCAGCGCGATTTGATTCGCGAACGATTGGGCGGTCGAACGGCCACTGAGATGTCACCTCTGGTGTGCGGGCATGCTCCCCGAGCTGCGGCGCCATAGTGTAACCAGAGCAGGGAATTTGCTTCCAGTTGTGTCAGTGCGCGTCGGAGCGGTTCCGACCGGTCACTTGGAAGGGCCTGTAGGAGCGAGCTTGCTCGCGAAAAACTCTGGATAGCGCGGGCACTCAGGCAGCACGCGTTATCGTTGACGTCCATCGCGAGCAAGCTCGCTCCTACAGGGGGCGTCGTTTGTGAAGCGCAGTCGTGTCAGTCGCCTATCGCTCGATACTCCGATTCCACCGTGCATTCCACGCAGGGCGCTGTTCGTTGACCTGATCCCAATCCACCGCGATTGCGGTCTCCAGGTATTGTTTCATCGCTTCGACCTGCCCACGGGTTCGTTCGGAGGTCGGGGTATTGGGGTTGGAAGGAATCTGGTCGCCGTCCTCAAGCGCGGCGGCCTGGGCTTCGGGGGTGAGCAGGAACGCGGCGAGTTTTTGCGCCAGTTGCGGTTGCGTGTTGTTGGCGATGGCGCATTCAGCGACGTTGAGCACCACGGCGCCTTCCTTCGGTTGTGCGTATTCCACTGGCATGCCCTTGAGCTTCAGGGCGGTGACCTGGGTCGGTGTCAGCGGAAACAGCGCCGCCTCGTCGGTCTGGAGCATTTCGGAAATCTTCGCCGAACTCGGGATGTATTCCAGTACGTTGCGCCCAACTGTGTTCGGCCAGGCCTTGAACCCCGGATCGACGTTGGTTTCGCTGCCGCCCTGGATCCGGTTGAACATCAGGAAACCGTGCAGGCCGAAGGTGGAGGAGGCCATCGACTGGAACACCAGTTTGTCCTTGAAGCGCGGGTCAGCCATGTCCATCCACGAGGTCGGCGCGCTCCAGCCTTTCTCCTTGAACAAGCGTGTGTTGTAGGCCAGCCCGGTGACGCCGAGACTGACGGCCACCGCTTCATCCTTGATCCGCCCCTTGGCGGGAATCTGCGCGAGGGCCGGGTTGTCTTCGAGTTTGTCGCACAGGCCCATGGCGATGGCGCGGTACATGATGCCGTCGTCGAGGAACATCACATGCATCTGCGGGTTGTCCTTGCTGGCCTGGACCTTGGCCAGGATATCGGCGGAGGTCCCGGGCACGATCACCACTTTGACGTTGTTGGCCTTCTCGAAGGCCGGCAGTACCTTGTCGGCGTAAAGCCGCTCCATGGTCCCGCCGTTCATGCCCAGGTAAAGCGTCGGTTCGGCGTGGGCCTGGGTGATGGTGAGCAGGGCGCTCAAGCAGGACAAACCGAGCAGTGCGTTGCGTTTGAGGTTTTTCATTGGCGCGACCTTCCTCTATCAAACTACGGAGATGGAGTGAAACCGGGTGATGGAAAACGCATCCAGCGACGTCTTTGACGCGCCGCTACAGATGATCTCGGTGAGCGCCTGGCCCACCGCCGGGCCGATCTGGAAACCGGCGCCGGCAAAGCCGAACGCATGCAACAGACCGGGCTGGGTACGGCTGTGGCCGATCACCGGCTGGCGATCAGGCAGGTAACCCTCGGTGCCGCTCCAGGTACGAATCGCCTGGGCACCTTCAAGAAACGGATACAGCTCAACGGCCTGGCGCAGGATTTCCAGCACGGCGCCTTGACCGGGGCGGGCGCGGGCGTCGTCCAGGGCAAAACCCTGGCCGCCACCCAACACGCAATTGCCGCGGGCGACCTGTCGCGCGTAGATGCCGCCACCCTCGACGCCGGTGCTGGCATCCATCACCAAGGGCAGGGGTTCGGTGACCAGCATTGCCGGGTGCCCGGAATGCATCGGCACCGGTTCGCCGAATTGCGCGGCGATGCTGCCCGCCCAAGCCCCGGCGCAGTTCAGCAGCCAGGGGGCGTGCAACCGCAGGCCGTTTTGCGTGCGTACGCAAAAGCGCTGGCCGTCGTGTTCCACGGCGGTGACCGTGCATTGCTCATGTACCTGCACACCGTGGCGCCGCGCCGCCCGGGCGAACGCAGGGGACACCAGACGCGGATTGGCGTGACCGTCATCCGGGCAATACGAGGCGCCCACCGCGACGTCTCCCACCCATGGAAAACGGCTGCGCAGCTCGGTGCGGTCAAGCACCTGCAAGTCGAGGCCGAAGCCCTGGCTGCTGGCAGCGTAGTCTTGCAGGGCACGCAAATCGTCTGTACTGCGGGCGAGTTTCAGGTGGCCGCTGCGTTGATATTCGCCGTCGATGCCAATCAATTGCGGCAGCTGCGCCCAGATGGCGTGGGCACGTTGCGACAGCGGCAATTGTGACAACGGTCGGCCCTGGCGGCGGACGCCACCGTAGTTGACGCCGCTGGAATGCGAACCGCAGAAGTCCCGCTCCAGCAGCGCCACGCGATGCCCGGCCTTGCCGAGAAACAGCGCCGCCGAAGCACCGACAATACCGCCGCCGATGATCACTGCGTCGACTTCGATCATGCGTCGATCTCCAGGCCAAAGGGCAACGGCTTGATGGGGGCCTGGGCGCGCAGCCGGCCAATGTCGGACACAGCGCGCTGGCTTTCGCAGGCGATGATCTCCGCTGCCGCCGCGCCGCACATCCGCCCCTGACAGCGGCCCATGCCGACCCGGCAATGGGCCTTGACCCGATTTATTTCCCAGTGACCCTCACGCACCACTTCACGAATATCGCCGGCGCGGACTTCTTCGCAGCGGCAGACCATCACGTCATCGGCGATGCCGGCGGCCCAGTTCTCGGGAAAGGCGAAGGCGCGTTCCAGGCCCTGACGAAAATCGCCGATGCGTTCCAGCACCTGTTCAAGCTGTGTGGCGCGCTGCGTCGGGATCAGGAAGCCGATGTCTTCGAGCAACGCCAATGCGGCGAGTTCGCCGGCCACTTCCGCGGCGTCGGCGCCCATGATCCCGGCGCCGTCACCGGCCAGGTATACCTCGGCGACGCTGCTGCGCCCGGCGCGATCGCGTTGTGGGAGCCAGGCGCGATTGAGCGGGTTCCAGGCAAATTCGCAGCCGAGCAGGTCGGCGAGCTGGGTTTCGCTGCGCAGGCCGTGGGCGAAGGCGACGGCATCGCAGTTCAGTCGATGTTCGCCCTTTGCGTCGGACCAGATCAGCGCCTGCACTCGTTGTTCGCCCTCGATGTGTTTCAAGGTTGCACCCTGATGCACCGGGATGCCGTGGGCGGTCAGCCAGCCACGGTAATAGATACCTTTGGCCAGTGTGGCCGGTTGCGAAAGCAGGCCGGGCAGGGCGCGAGCCTGGGCGCTGAAGGGGGAGCTGTCGAGTACCGCGACCACCTTGGCGCCAGCCTTGGCGTATTGATACGCGACCAGGTACAGCAGCGGGCCACTGCCGGCGAACACCACGCGCTCGCCGATGGCGCAACCCTGAAACTTCAAGGCGATTTGCGCCGCGCCGAGGCTGTAGACCCCGGGTAGCGTCCAGCCCGGCACCGGCAAAATCCGGTCGGTGGCGCCGGTGGCGACGATCACCCGGGAAAATTCCAGTCGTGCGGCACGTCCGTCCTGCAAGGTGTCGAGGGCGCCGCCCTCGGCATTCCACACCAGGGTTTCAGGGCGGTAATCGAGCTGTTCGCGCAACTCGTCGATGGTCTGGTGCAACGCACTGGCCTTGCGCGCTTCGAAGCCATACAGCTTGACTGGCGAACGCTTGAAGTTGGCCGGTTGACGCCGATAAATCTGTCCGCCACCGCGTGCAGCTTCGTCCAGCAGCACCGGGGGAACGCCGTGGGCGACCAGGGTTTGCGCCGCGCGAATTCCGGCAGGGCCGGCGCCGATGATGACGACGGATTTCATGCGCACCTCGGCTGCTGTGCTTTTGTGGGAGCGGGCTTGCTCCCGAAGACGGCGACACATGCAGCTGAGATGTTGACTGGCAGGCCGCTTTCGCGAGCAAGCGCGCTCCCACAGGGGATTCGGTTTCTGCAGTTGGAATGGGTGTTCATATCGATCGCCCCGGTTCGCGGTTGATGTGTTGCCCGGCTTCCAGCAACGTCGAGCACGCACGTACCCGGCGACCATCGCCCAGGCGCACCCAGCAGTCCTGGCAGGCGCCCATCAGGCAGAAGCCGGCGCGGGGTTCGGCGCTGAAGTCGCTGCCGCGCAGGTGATCGCTGCAGGTCAGCACCGCAGTCAGCACGGTGTCGCCGAGCAAGCCGCTGGCCGGTTGGCCGTCGAGCGTAAAGTCCAGGACCGGGCGGTCGCCTTCGGCCAGTCGTTTCAGCAGAGCCATGGCGTCCTCATTGTTTGCCCACCAGAACCCGATCCAGGCCATAGACCCGGTCGAGCAGAATCATGGTCAGCGCGGTCAGCGCGATGACCAGCGCCGACACCGCCGCCATCATCGGATCGATGGATTCGGTGGCGTAGACGTACATGCGTACCGGCAGGGTTTGCGTGGCCGGCGAGGTGACGAAGATCGACAGGGTGACTTCGTCGAAACTGTTGATGAATGCCAGCAGCCAGCCACCGGCGACCCCCGGCAGGATCATCGGCAAAGTGATCTGCCGGAACAGCGTGAAACGCCCGGCACCCAAGGATTGCGCGGCGTGTTCGGCGCTGCGATCCAGGCCGATGGCCGACGCCAGCACCAGGCGCAGCACATACGGCGTGATCACCAACACGTGAGCGAAGATCAGCCAGGCGAAGCTGCCGTTGACCCCTATCAGCGCAAACAAACGCAACAGCGCCACACCCAGTACCAGGTGCGGAATGATGATTGGCGACAGAAACAGCCCGTTGAAAAAGTCCCGACCAGGGAATTCGAAGCGGGTGATCGCCAGCGCCGCCGGCACGGCAATCAGCGTCGCCAGACTGGCCGCGCTGAACGCCAGAATCAGGCTGTTGTAGAAGGCATCGACAAAGTCGGCGCGCTCGAACACGGCCCGGAACCAGCGCAGGGAAAACTCGGTGGTCGGCAGGCTCAGGGTGTTCTCCGGAGTGAAGGCCACCAGGCACACCACCATCAGCGGTGCGAGCATGAACAGCACCACCAGGGTGTGAAACAGCAGGGCGAAAGAACCGTTCCTGGACATGACGAATTATCCCAATGACTTCTTGTAGCGGCCTTCGATCATGCGGTTCCACGACAGCATGATCAGCAGGTTGATGAGCAGCAGAGCCACGGCGATAGCCGCGCCCATGGGCCAATTGAGTTCCGACAGGTACTGGTCGTAGATCAGCGTGGCGACCATCTTCAGGCGACGTCCGCCGAGCAGGCCGGGAATGGCGAAGGAGCTGGCGGCGAGGCCGAACACGATCAGGGTGCCGGACAGGATGCCGGGCATGATCTGCGGCAATACCACCTGGCGAATCACCGTGAAGTGACCGGCGCCCAGCGACAGCGCGGCTTGTTCGGCGGCCGGGTCGAGTTTCTGCAGCGAGGTCCACACCGGAATGATCATGAACGGCAGCATCACGTGAACCAACGCAATCACCACTGCGAACGGCGTGTAGAGCAGCTTCATCGGCGAGCCACCGAAGGCTTGCAGGGTCTGGTTGACCAGACCGTCGGCGCCGAGCAGCAGGCTCCAGCCGAAAGCGCGTACTACGACCGAGATCAGTAGCGGAGTGAGGATCAGGATCAAAAAAATCGAACGCCACGGCGCACCCATGCGGCTGAGGATGTACGCCTCGGGAACTCCGATCAGCACGCAGAGCAATGTGGTGAGGGCGCTGATCCACAGGGTGCGCAGAAAGATCTCGTAGAAGTACGGATCGCCCAGCAGGCTGCCGTAGTGTTCGACGGTGTAGGCGTCGCCCTTGATCCCCGAGCCGTAGTCGAAGACGTTGAACGACAGCAGCAGCGTCAGCATCAGCGGGATCACCAGCAGGCTGACATACAACGCCAGGGCAGGTGCCGACAGCAGGTAACCCTGACGCCCCAGGCGAATGGCGGCGAGTGCACTCATGCCGTCACCTCGTCGACGCTCAGTACCCGCAACAGCGCCACGTCCCAGTCAAGGCCGACCGCCGTGCCTTCGCTCAATGGTGCCGAGCCGTCGTTGCGGCGCACCACGCAGAGTTCGCCCAGGGTCGTCGACACACCGTACAGCCATTGGCTGCCGAGGAAGAAACGGCTGCTGACCTTGCCTTGCAGGCGACCCACGCCAGCCTCGCGCAGATCGATTTTCTCCGGACGCAGGCTCAGGGTCAGGTCGCCATCGCCACGTCCGCACACCTGAACCACACCGGCCGTGTCGCGTTCACCGGGCAGCAGGTTGGCTTTGCCGACGAACCCGGAAATGAACTCGGTACGCGGGTGTTCGTAGAGGGTGTAGGGCGCGTCGATCTGGGTGATGCGTCCGGCCTGCATCACCACCACGCGGTCGCTGATCGACAGGGCTTCGGACTGGTCGTGGGTGACCATCAGCGTGGTGATGCCGACCTCACGCTGGATGCGGCGGATCTCGAACTGCATCTCTTCGCGCAGATTGGCGTCGAGGTTGGACAGCGGTTCATCGAGCAGCAGCACCGGTGGCTGGATCACCAATGCCCGAGCGAGGGCTACACGCTGACGCTGGCCGCCGGACAGCTCCCGTGGGTAGCGCTCTGCGTGCTGGTGCAGGCGTACCAGTTTCAGTACCCGCTCAACCCGCTGCTGGATCTCGGCATTGGGCACCTTGCGCATGCGCAGGCCGAAGGCGACGTTGTCCTTGACGGTCATGTGCGGGAACAGCGCGTAACTCTGGAACACCACGCCCAGGCCACGGCTGGCGGGCTTGGCATGGGTGATGTCACGACCGTCCAGGACGATACGCCCGCTGGTGACTTCAACGAACCCGGCGATCATTTGCAGGGTGGTGGTTTTACCGCATCCGGAAGGGCCGAGCAGGGAAACGAATTCGCCTTTCTCCACCGAGAGGTCGGTGGCGACCACGGCGTCGATTTCACCGTAGCGTTTGCCGAGTTTTTCAAGTTGCACAAAAGCCATGACTGCGCCTCCACCTGAGATTGTTATGCGTCGCCCGAAGGCGCGCTTTTTTGTATGGGCAGATACGAAAAAATGTTTCCGGGGTGCGTTGGCGCTCGACTTGAGTCGGCTGCCGCTGTTGTTCGAATCGCCCCTGTCTGGACGCAGATTAGGACGAAGACTAGGATGGGCTCAATGGCCTATTTCACTGAAGCGATGACTATTTTCAGTTTCATTCGGTGAGTAAATTAATCGTCGAGAAAATCCATGTCTGATTCCACTGAGCGGAATGAAAATAAAAATGACGTCGGTGTCGGCGCCGTCTCACGACTGTTTGCGGTGCTGCGTGCGTTGGGCGATACCGTCGAGGGCGGGGAGCGCGTGACGCAACTGGCGCAACACATCGGTTTGTCGCAACCGACCACCCACCGCTTGCTGCGCAACCTGATGGACGAGGGCATGGTCGAGCAGGACGCGCGCAGCAAACGCTATCGACTGAGCCTGGACTTTTTCGCCCTGGCCGCCCGCGCGGGCAACAGCGGCAACCTGCGCGAACTGGTGCGCCCGGCGCTGCTGCGGCTATCGGCGTCGCTGGGCGATTCCTTGTTTCTGCTGGCGCGCAGCGGCTTCGATGCGATCTGCCTGGACCGCAGCGAAGGGCCGTTTCCGATTCGTACCTTCACCGGCGATATCGGCGGACGCGTGGCTCTGGGCGTGGGGCAGGGCAGCCTGGCGATCCTGGCGTTTCTGCCGGAAGAGGAGCGCGACACGGTGATCCATTACAACCTGCCGCGGCTGAAGGACTTCCATTTGTATGACGAGGTGTTCCTGCGCTCGGAAGTCGAGAACGTGCGCAAGCTCGGTTACGCCGGGCGCAACACCGGTGTGCTGCAGGGTATGGCCGGGGTGGCGGTGCCGATTCTCGATCGTGAGGGTCGGGCGGTGGCGGCGTTGAGCGTGGCGACCGTGAGTGACCGCCTGGGGCCGGATCGTTTGCCGACGGTGGTGGAGATGCTCAAGCGCGAAGCGGCGTTGATCGGGCCGCGGATCAATCCGTTCGATCCGCTGCTGCGCCGGCCTTCTCAAGTGTTTGGACAGGGGTGAGTCACCACAGATCCCCTGTGGGAGCGGGCTTGCTCGCGAAGGCGGTGTATCAGTCGACATTCATTTATCTGATACACCGCCTTCGCGAGCAAGCCCTCTCCCACAATAGAACAGTGTTCCATTCATGTTCTGTGGGGGTGATTAGAACTGAGCGGTCTGCCTCAGCATCTGCGCCGCCGGCGTATCCGCCGGGCTGACCATCGCATAGTTGTAACCGCCCCCCGACCAATACTCGGCCTGCAAGTCGCCATCACTGCGACTGCCTCTTGGCAACATGAAGTTTTTCGGTCCCGGTGGGCGCACGTAGAAGCTGATTTTCTGCCCGCCCTGATTCTCGTAGACCACCATTGCCGCCGGCCCTTGTTCGGTGCTGAGCAAGCGCCCGCTGGCCGGTTTGAAGCCTGCCCCCGACAGGTCAGGCAAGCGATTGGCCTGGGTGAAATAACGGTCGAGCCAGCCCTGCATGTCGCCGTCGTCGCTGGCCTTGTAGTCGGCTGGCAGGATCCCTTGCTGGGCAATCAGACGATAGGCCTGCAGCGCATCGGTCATCGGCAGCTGTGCACCTGTGAAGGTCATCTCACGAGCCTGCCAGCCACTGAAGCCGCCGATGCTGACCGCGATCAGCAACACGGCCGCGCTGGCCAGATGTCGCCGCGATTGGCGTTTCAGGCGTTGGCGAATCATGGCCGGATCGAGTTCCGGATTGGCCGGTTGTTGCAACACGCCACTCAGGGCCGCGCGCAGTTGCTGGGCATCTTGCTGCCAGGCCCGCACTTGGTCGGCAACCTCCGGATTACTTGTGAGAAAAGTCTCCACCAGACGTCGGTCGTCCTCGCTGAGTTGGTGGTCGACGTAGGCGTGAAAGTCACGCTCGCTTGGGGGCATGCTGATCATTTGAGTCTCCGCAGAGCAGGGCGGGTGATTTCGCCTTCACTGAGTTGGCGCAGGGCCTGGCGGGCCCGGGACAGGCGGGACATCACGGTGCCGGTGGGTACGTCGAGAATCTCGGCGACCTCTTTGTAGCTCAAGCCTTCCACCGACACCCAGAGTAGAAGCGCGCGTTGTTCGGTGGGCAGTTGATCGAAGGCGTTGAGGGTGGATTGTGCAATCACGGAGCGCTCCACCGAGGGCTGTGCATCATCACGGCCGGTGAAGAATTCGAGCATGCGCGTGTAGCGCCGGGAGCGGCGGTGCGCATCGAGAAACTGCCGATAGAGAATCGAGAACAGCCAGGCGCGCAAATCACCGTCGGCACGTTTGTCGCCCCAACTCGACAGCGCACGCTCCAGACTGGCCTGTACCAGATCGTCGGCGCTGCTGGAGTTGCGCGTCAACGACACAGCAAATCGCCGCAATCCGGGAATAATTTCTCTCAGTTGTTCGTCGATATCGTTCATGAAGTTCTGGCTAGTCACTACGCTGGACTGTGGACTAGGAAGACGCCCGGCACCCGAGGTTATTCCACGCCTGAAAAAATAAATACCGCGCGCTGGAATAAACCTGTGTGTGGTTCGTCTGCTTGATTCTTCTCACTTGTGGCCGATGGCCCTGGAGTCTTTCATGGTAGATCGATCATCACCGCCATCCCGGCCACCCTTGAGTGCGGCGAGCCTGACGTTGCGTCTGGCTGGCATTGCCGTGGTCGTTGCCGCAGTGGCCGGGGCGTTTGCCTACGTCAATGGCACCTTCGACCCACAGCGCCTGACCCCGAAGAAACTCATCAATGTGCTGGAAACCAACAACGGCGTGCATCCGGGTTTCCGTCGCAACCATTCCAAAGGCGTGTGCGTGATCGGGCATTTCGAGAGCAGTGGAGAGGTACGTAGTTATTCCACCGCTCAAGTGTTCAACGAAGCGCGGACGCCGGTGGTCGGACGTTTCGCCTTGCCCGCTGGCAATCCATACGCGCCGGACAGTGCCGTGCCGATCCGCAGCATGGCCTTGCGTTTTACTCAGGCCAACGGCCAGCAGTGGCGCACCGGGATGAACAGCATGCCGGTGTTCCCGGTGGGCACGCCCGAGGCGTTCTATCAATTGCAAAAAGCCCAGTCGCCAGACCCGGCCACCGGCAAACCGGACCCAAAGGCCGTGCCGGCGTTCTTTGCTTCACACCCGGAAGCCGCACCGTTCCTGGCCTGGATCAAAACCGCCAAACCGTCGGCCAGTTACGTGACCGAAAACTACAACAGCGTCAATGCGTTCTACCTGGTCAATGCGGCCGGCCAACGCCAGGCCGTGCGCTGGAACATGGTGCCACTGGCCCAGGACGCACCGGGGGCCACAGCACCGGAGGGCAGTGATTTCCTGGAGAAAGACCTGGTTCAGCGAATCGCCGCAGGCCCGTTGCGCTGGCAGTTGAACATCACCCTGGCCAACCCTGGCGATCCGGTCAACGACGCCAGCAAGGCCTGGCCCGAAGGGCGCAAGGTGTTGAACGCTGGCACTCTGGTGCTTGAAAAGGCTCAGCCGCAACTCAACGGCGAATGCCGTGACATCAACTACGACCCGCTGGTGTTGCCTGCCGGGATCGAAGGTTCCGACGACCCGCTGCTCGCCGCTCGTTCAGCCGGTTACGCCAATTCCTACCTGCGTCGCACCAGCGAAGTCAGCCAGTTGCCCGCCGCCAAACAGGAGACCCGGCAATGAGCACCCAACCGAACCACTTCGCCCCGCTGGCGCGCCTGCTGCACTGGCTGATGGCGCTGATGATCATCGCCATGCTGTTTATCGGCGCCGGCATGGCTGCCTCGGTGTCCGAGCGTCATGAATGGCTGATTCATTTGCACAAACCCTTGGGCATCGCGATTTTGCTGTTGGTGATCGTGCGGCTGGTGGTGCGCTTTTCCACCACGCAGCCACCGCTGCCGGCGGACCTGCCGGGTTGGCAAGCGCTGGCGGCCAAGGCGTCGCATGTGTTGCTGTACGCCTTGATGCTGGTCTTGCCGCTGCTGGGTTGGGCGATGATTTCGGCATCGGGTGAACCGGTGATGCTCAGCAGTTCGCTGCAATTGCCGTCGATTGTGCCGGCGAACGCGCAGGTGTTTGCGTTTTTGCGCAAAGCACATGGGTATCTGGCGTATCTGCTGTTTCTGACCGTGTTGCTGCATTTGGCGGCAGCGCTGTTTCATGGCTGGGTGCGGCGAGATGAAGTGCTGGACAGCATATTGCGGGGTAAGGATCGAAGTTGATTTCGCAGGACTGTGGTTTGGCTTTTGTCACACAGTGATCTCCTGCCCACCTGTCAACTCTGACAGTTTCGCTGATCTGAAAAAGCACGTTCAATGCTCGAGGACGGCAGTGGTCCCAAAGGGGGCCAGTCAAACAGCACTGATCGTGCCATTCAGGGAGACGAGCCATGTTCAAGACTGCAGGTGTGCGTTCCAAACGACGCGCCTTTTCCGGGCTGTCGTTAGTGTGTCTGGCTGTGATACTCGGTGCCTGTACGCATCCGCCGACGACTGATTCCGGGGAATCGAAAAGCCGGGTTGTCGAGAATGTTGCCAGTAAGTCGACAGCTGAGTTGTATGCGGATTTGATTGCGCCGGCGGTTTTCGAACGCTCAAGTTCAAAGGTTATTGATGGTTATACCGTCGAGAGTGGCAAGCTGCGTATGCCGGATAAGTCTGAGGGTTCATTGGTCACGGTTCGTTCGGCTGACGGAAGCTTGACAGCATTAATCAATAAGCCGGGACAATTCGGTTCTTTACATGTTGATAGTAAGGGGATAAGTCATTTTATTCCGGAGCCTGAGGTTAATACCGATATTGAAGACGCTGCCCCCAATCCGAGTGAACAGGTCGCTACTGCACCTGTGGGTTCAACTCAAGCAGAGCACTTTGTTGTAGATGTACTGATGGGGTATTCCAAGGCAGGGGTTATTAGAGCGGGTGGCGATGCGTATGCAGATGCATTAGCCAAGATAGAGTTGGTTAATATGATGTTGCGCAACTCATTGGTGGACAACGTTTCATTGAGACTGGTTGGTATTCAGGTAGTTGAAGATGATTATCCTATTACAACTGAAACCCTTGGGAAATTACGTACAATTTTTGCCGAGGGTATGGCCAGGTTTCAGCCGGATGTTACGTACGGTAATTTTGCTTATATTGTGCCGGGAGGGGCAATCGGATGGGGATGGAGACCAGGTGGCTCTGCGATAGGTGTATCGAGTAGCGCTTCGACATTCGCTCACGAGATTGGCCACAACGCGGGCAGTAGTCACTGCAACGTTGACGGCGTGAATAACTATCATTTTGGATATTTTAATGGGAAGTCGCGAAGTATCTTATGTCACGGTCCAAATTCAATTTATTATTCGACACCGGCCGTCATGGATCAGTATGGTTTGCCGTTAGGGAATACTGTAATCGCCGATACAGCGCGTGTATGGCGCGAAAATGCTGTGCGGCTATCCTCTTACGCTCCCCCCCAATCCCCACCAACGGCGCCAGTAAACTTTGCCAAAGCGGGTTCAACCGCTAACACAATTACTTTTAGCTGGAACGCGTCACCTAAAGCAGTTCGATATGAAATATACAGTGTGAAAGTTGCTGAGGGTCTGGGCCCTTTGCCAGAAAAAATTGGAGACAGTACGGGGTTAACCTTTACCGCAACCAATATCTATGGTGAGGCCCTGTACTTCGTTAAGGCTGTCAGCTTTACTGAACTGGTTTCACTGCCGAGCAAATCCGTTGTTACAACGCCATAAATGCTCAAGTGAGCGACGTGGCCTGTTGTCAGGCCACGTCGCTATGTAGTCGAATTAGCGCAAGATGTCGACCATATCGGCAATGGTGGTCAACACATCCTTGCCCAACTGTTTCGAACGCTTACCCGACCAACCGGTTTCCGCGTTCGGGTGGTCGTCGTGGTCCTTGAAGGGCATTTCCAGGGTCAGCGACAGGCAGTCGTACTTCTGCCCAACGCTGTTGCAGGCCAGCGTCATGTTGGCCTGGCCCGGTTCGTCGCGGGTGTAGCCGTGCTTGGTCTGGAAGTCTTTGGTGGTGTGTTTCAGATGGCTGCGGAAGTGTTCTTCGAGCTTTTCGATCCGGGGTGTGTAGCCTGGATTACCTTCGCAACCGGCGGTGAATACGTGAGGAATTTCCTCATCACCATGGATGTCGAGGAACAGGTCGACGCCGTACTTTTCCATCTGCTGCTGTACGAACAGGACTTCCGGACTGATTTCCTGGCTGGCGCTCTGCCAGGCGCGATTGAGGTCCTGGCCCATGGCGTTGGTGCGCAGGTGGCCGTGGAAAGCACCATCCGGGTTCATGTTCGGCACCAGGTACAGGTCGGCGCTGGCCAGCAGTTTGTTCAGTACAGGGTCGTCGTGTTTTTCCAGGCGCTCGATCACGCCTTCCATGAACCACTCGGCCATGTGCTCGCCCGGATGTTGCTGGGCAATCATCCACACCTTGCGTCGACCTTCGGCCCCGGTGCCTTTGCGCAACAACTGGATGTCGCGGCCTTCGACGCTCTTGCCGGTGGCCAGCAGTTCGGTGCCGGTCTTGGTTAGCGCCTGCTCGATCAGCCAGTCGTGACGGCCACGGCTGTAGGGTTCGAAGTAGGCGAACCAGGCATGGGTCTGCTCGGCTTCGAGGCTGAAACGCAGGCAGTCGCCTTCGAAAATGGTGGGTACGCGGAACCAGTTGACGTGATCGTAGGACGCCACCGCCTGATAGCCGGTCCAGGCCTTGTTGTAGGAGGATTGGCTTGCATTGTTCAGGCGAAACCAATGCTCCTGGCCGACGTGCAGGCCGCTGGCCTTGAAGTGGAACCACTGGAAATGGGCGCTGCGTGTGTCCGGGCGAATGGCCAGAAGCGGTTTGAGCGGATCGCTGATGTCGATGACCTGGATGTTGCCGCTGTCGAAGTTGGCACTGATGTCGAAAGAGGATTTAGCCACGCTCATAATCGGGTCCTGAATATGATTTTTATGGCGGCTACTTTACACGCAAGAGTGGGGTGAAACCGAGGGAAATTGCGGGGTGCAGAGGTGGGGGCGTCCTCCTTGACGCTGCCGCAGCTTAGAGACAGTGCGATTGATTCTCAAGTGCTATCTGTCGCTGGTTTCAACCCATGATGCCGGGCTTCTCTTGCCAACCGACATTCTTTTGATATTATCCGCGCCTTCGAATTTGCAGCACCCAAAGACTTCATTAGCCTGAAGCCAAAGCCAGAAAAACTGGCAAAAAAAAGACCCGGCAAAAAGCCGGGTCAAAAACCGTGATTAGCCTGATGAGGAGATAGTCCAGGAGACCGACCTAAGGTCACCTGGTCCATCGACTGATCTCGCGATCAGTCGATGCAATAATAATCATTCTCGTTTGCAAGTCAAACGTTTTTACCTTTGCGACAGGAAAGTTCTTTCCTGTCTTCTCGATCTGCGTTCTCACCTCAACCGTTTTCATACTTCTCCAGCGATCGATCGACCATCGCCTTGGCCATGTCGATCATGTGCACCGTCGAAAACGCCAGGTCGCGGCTTGCGCCTTGCAGGTGACTGGCTGACTCGTAAGCGGTGGCGGCAGCACAGCGCAACAGGTCCAAGGCATGGACCAGTGCCTCTTCGCCGCTGATATTGCGGTTCACATCAAAAAAACGCGACTCGACCACTTCCTCTGAAACAGCTGGTTTCAAGTAATAGTCCAGCGCGCGTTGCGCCGCCGCCGAGTCCAGGGGCGAGGTGAGGGTGGTGTCGATGTGCATGTCCGGCAGGTCATTGGTGGGTTGGCTCATGGCGATAGCAAGCTCCGTGTTAGATTCAGATCCGTGAATTGATCCTAATACGAACTGTATTTGTGACGAGTATTTAAATACTACAATTTGTGTTTTGATGGCCGGAGTCGCCCACGTATCGTGCCGCACATGGATAAATGGATTGAATTGGTCAAGGCCAAGATGAGTGAACTCAAAATCACTCAAGAGATACTCGCCGAGCGCCTCGGGATGTCCCAGGGCGGCATTGGCCACTGGCTCAACAAACGTCGTGAACCCGGCATCGAAGACATGAACCGTGTCTTGCGGGCACTGGGCCTTGAGTTTCTCGAAGTGGCGCTGGTGATCCGGGAACCCCAGGCGTCAACCGACGACGAAATCCCTCTGACACAGAAGTACAACCCGTACTTCCGCTACCCGGTCAGTGGCTGGCGCGAACCTGCCGAAGTGCGCGACGGCGAGGTCCCGGTGTACGGCAAGGAGCGCTATGAACTGTCCGATTACCACGCCCGGGGGCCGGCATTCTGGTTGAGGGTGGCAGGCGATGCGATGACCGCACCCAATGGCATCAGCATTCCGGAAGGCATGTTGATCCTGGTGGACCCGGCGGTGGAAGCGGTGCCTGGCAAACTGGTCATTGCCCAGTGGCCGGACAGCGCCGAAGCCACGTTCCGCAAGCTCATCGAAGAGGGCGGGCAGCGTTATCTGGTCCCGCTCAATCCGACGTATCCGAAAGCCTTGTACGCCGAAGAATGTCGAATCATCGGCGTAGTGGTTCAGGCAACAGCCAGGTTCTGATCAGATCGGTCCTTGCGATGCGTAGGACCGATCTTCATTTCACGCTTCTTCCAGTTCGACGAGCGCACTGCCTTCGCTGACCATCTCGCCTTCCTGGCAATACAGCGCCTTGATCACCCCGGCATGGGGCGCGCGAATGCTGTGCTCCATCTTCATCGCTTCCAGCACCACCAATTGCGCTCCGGCTTCGACCGATTGTCCGGCCTCCACCAGCACGCGGACGATGCTGCCGTTCATGGGGGCGGTCAGCCCGCCATGATGGCTGTGGCTGGCCTCGACGGCGCTGATCGGGTCGTAAGACTCGATGCGACGCAACTCGCCATCCCACTGCAAATACACATGTTCGCCACGGCGTATTGCCCGGTGTTGACGGCGCACGCCAGCCTGCTCGGTCAGCAGCTGCTCGCCCTTGAGCCGAGCGCTGTGGGCATTGATGTCGCCGAGCGTCAACGCCTGGTCCTGGCCTTCACAACTCAGGTGAAGGGTGATTTCTCTCGGCAAGCCGGCACGCAACCCACTATGCGCTGCCCATGGCGAACTCGGGTCATCGGCGCGGGTTGCAGGCGGCTGGCTCTGGGCAAACGCCTGGGCGGCGGCTTGCCAGAAATCATCGCTGAGTTGCGCTGGCGTCGGCAGCAACTGTTCCTGATAGCGCGGAATGAAGCCGGTATCGAGCTCGGCAGCGGCGAACGCAGGGTGACCGATGATGCGCCGCAGAAAATTGATGTTGGTCTTCAACCCGCCAATGGCGAATTCGTCGAGCATGCTCAGCAGGCGCAAACGCGCCTGTTCACGGTCTTCGCCCCAGGCAATCAACTTGCCGAGCATCGGGTCGTAGAACGGCGAGATCTCGTCGCCTTCTTCAACACCGCTGTCCACTCGACGCCCTGGCCCCTGCGTGGATTCGCGATACAACTCCAGTCGACCGGTCGCTGGCAGGAAATCATTGCCCGGGTCTTCGGCATACAGCCGCACTTCGATTGCATGACCCACCAGCGGCACCTGATCCTGCGTCATCGGCAATGCTTCGCCGCGGGCCACGCGAATCTGCCAGGCCACCAGGTCGAGGCCGGTAATGGCCTCGGTGACCGGGTGTTCGACTTGCAGGCGGGTGTTCATCTCCATGAAGAAGAACTCGCCCCGCGCATCCAGCAGAAACTCCACGGTGCCGGCACCGACATAACCGATGGCCTGCGCCGAACGCACGGCGGCCTCACCCATGGCACGCCGCAGCTCCGGGGTCAGGCCAGGTGCCGGCGCTTCTTCGACGACTTTCTGGTGCCGCCGCTGAATCGAGCAGTCGCGTTCGTTGAGGTACAGGCAATTGCCGTGTTGATCGGCGAACACCTGGATTTCCACGTGACGTGGCTTGAGCAGGTATTTCTCCACCAGCATCCGCGAATCGCCGAACGACGATTGCGCTTCACGCTGGGCCGAGGCCAGGGCTTCGGCCAGTTGGCTGACGTCCTCGACCACTTTCATGCCTTTGCCGCCGCCACCCGCAGTGGCCTTGAGCAGTACCGGGTAGCCGATGCGTTCGCAGGCGTCGCGGAAGGTTTCGAGGTCCTGGGCTTCGCCGTGATAACCGGGCACCAGCGGCACGCCAGCGGTTTCCATCAAGGCTTTGGCGGCGGACTTGCTGCCCATGGCGTCGATGGCCGAGGCGGGCGGGCCAAGGAATATCAGGCCGGCGTTTTCGATGGCGCGGGCGAATCCGGCGTTCTCCGACAGAAAGCCGTAGCCGGGGTGAATCGCCTGGGCGCCGCTGGCCTTGGCGGCGGCGATCAGTTTGTCGATCTGCAGATAGCTGTCGGCGGCTTTGCTGCCACCGAGATCGACACGAATGTCAGCTTCGCGGCTGTGCCGGGCGTCACGGTCGGTGGCGCTGTGTACGGCCACGGTGGTCAGGCCCAGCGCCTTGGCGGTACGCATCACCCGGCAAGCGATTTCGCCACGGTTGGCCACCAGCAGGGTGGTGAGGACAGGTGCGCTCATCAGCGGGGCTCCTTGGTGGTTTCAGCTTGCCAGCTCGGTGGACGTTTTTGCAGGAAAGCACGCAAGCCTTCCTGGCCTTCGGGGCTGACGCGGATGCGGGCGATGGCGTTTTCGGTGTAGCGGCGCAATGCCGGGGTCAGTGAGCCGTCACCGACTTCGCGCAACAGATCCTTGCTGGCGCGCATCGCTGCCGGACTATTGAGTAGCAGATTGTCGATCCACTGCCCGACTTTCTGTTCCAGTTCGGCACTTGCATAGCTCTCCGACAACAATCCGATTTCCCGTGCCCGTTGCCCGCCGAAGCGCTCAGCGGTCAAGGCATAGCGACGTGTCGCGCGCTCGCCAATGGCTTGCACCACGAACGGGCTGATCACCGCCGGCGCCAGGCCGATGCGCACTTCCGACAGGCAGAACTGCGCGTCATCGGCACCGATGGCCATGTCGCAGCAACTGATCAGGCCCAATGCGCCACCAAAAGCTGCGCCTTGCACCACTGCCAGGGTCGGAATTTTCAGTTTGGCCAGGTTGTACATCAACTCCGCCAGTTCCCGGGCGTCATCGAGGTTGGTGGCGTAATCGAGTTCGGCCGATTGCTGCATCCAGGCCAGGTCGGCGCCGGCGCTGAAATGCTTGCCACGGCCGCGCACGATCAAAAATCGCAGGCTGGCATCGCTAGCGACTTTGTCGAGGGCGAGGATCAGCTCGCGGATCATTTCGGCATTGAAGGCGTTGTTCTTTTCTTCACGGCTGAGCCAGAGAGTCGCAAAACCCCTTGGATCGCTCAGCAGTTCGAGGGTGTTGAAGTCGCTCATATTCGTCCGTCTCCACGGCTCTTGTGTAGGAGCGAGCTTGCTCGCGATGGGCTACAGGGCGGCGCGTTTTTCAGAAAACACGCGTTATCGTTAACGTCCATCGCGAGCAAGCTCGCTCCTACAACAAAAAAATCACATCCGGAACACGCCGAAGCGGCTCGGTTCGATTGGCGCGTTCAACGACGCGGACAAGGCCAGTGCCAGTACGTCGCGGGTCTGGGCCGGGTCGATGACACCGTCGTCCCACAGGCGCGCGCTGGAATAGTAGGGGTGACCCTGTTCCTCGTACTGGTCAAGGATCGGCTGCTTGATCTCGGCTTCCTGCTCGGCACTGAAACCCTGGCCGCTGCGTTCGGCCTGTTCGCGCTTGACCTGCACCAGCACGCCGGCCGCCTGTTCGGCACCCATCACACCGATGCGTGCGTTCGGCCACATCCACAGGAATCGCGGATCGTAGGCGCGGCCGCACATGCCGTAGTTACCGGCACCGAAACTGCCGCCGATGATCACGGTGAATTTCGGCACCTTGGCGCAGGCCACGGCAGTCACCAGTTTTGCGCCGTGCTTGGCGATGCCGCCAGCCTCGTACTTCTGGCCGACCATGAAACCGGTGATGTTCTGCAGGAACAGCAGCGGGATGCCGCGCTGGCACGCCAGTTCGATGAAGTGCGCGCCTTTCTGCGCCGCTTCAGCGAAGAGGATGCCGTTGTTGGCAAGGATCGCGATCGGGTAACCGTGCAGGTGGGCAAAACCGCACACCAGTGTGGTGCCAAACAGCGCCTTGAACTCGTCGAACACCGAACCGTCCACCAACCGCGCAATGACTTCGCGCACGTCAAACGGTTGCTTGGCGTCGGCCGGGACCACGCCGTACAGCTCGTCGCTGCTGTAGAGCGGGGCGACCGGAGCGCGTTGCTGAACCTCACCCAGCTTGCGCCAGTTGAGGTTGGCGACACTGCGGCGTGCCAGGGCCAGGGCGTGTTCGTCGCTCTCGGCGTAATGGTCAGCTACACCGGAAATCTTGCAGTGCACATCGGCCCCGCCGAGGTCTTCGGCGCTGACCACTTCACCGGTCGCGGCCTTCACCAGCGGCGGGCCGGCGAGGAAGATCGTCGCCTGCTCGCGGACCATGATCGCTTCGTCGGCCATCGCCGGTACATACGCGCCGCCAGCGGTGCAGGAACCCATGACCACGGCAATCTGCGGAATGCCCAGGGCGCTCATGTTGGCCTGGTTGAAAAAGATCCGGCCGAAGTGTTCGCGGTCCGGAAACACTTCATCCTGACGCGGCAGGTTGGCACCGCCGGAGTCCACCAGATAGATGCACGGCAGGCGATTCTGCTGGGCGATGGTCTGTGCGCGCAGGTGTTTTTTCACCGTCAGCGGGTAGTACGACCCACCTTTCACGGTGGCATCGTTGGCGACGATCATGCATTCGACGCCTTCCACACGGCCGATCCCGGCAATCACGCCCGCCGCCGGAACATCCTCGCCATACACTGCGTAAGCCGCCAGTTGGCTGATTTCCAGAAACGGTGAGCCCGAATCCAGCAAACGGTTGATGCGCTCGCGAGGCAGCAATTTACCCCGCGAGGTGTGGCGTTCCTGAGCCTTCGGCCCGCCACCCTGCGCCACTTGGGCGAGCAGGGTGTGCAGGGCGTCGACCTGTTTGAGCATCGCCGCGCTGTTGGTGGCGAACTCCGCTGAACGGGGGTTGAGCTGGGTATGCAGGGTAGCCATGGACAGCTCCGTTTAGCGGGTTTCGTTGAACAGTTCGCGACCGATCAGCATGCGACGGATCTCACTGGTGCCCGCGCCGATTTCGTACAGCTTGGCGTCACGCAGCAGACGACCGGCCGGGAATTCATTGATGTAGCCGTTGCCGCCGAGAATCTGGATCGCGTCGAGGGCCATTTGAGTGGCGCGTTCGGCGGTGTAGAGGATCACACCGGCGGCGTCTTTGCGTGTGGTTTCGCCGCGCTCGCAGGCTTGGGCGACTGCATAAAGGTAGGCACGGCCGGCGTTGAGTTGGGTGTACATGTCGGCGACCTTGCCCTGGATCAGCTGGAATTCGCCGATGCTCTGGCCGAACTGCTTGCGGTCGTGGATGTACGGCACGATCAGGTCCATGCACGCCTGCATGATCCCGGTCGGGCCACCTGAAAGGACAACACGCTCGTAGTCGAGGCCGCTCATCAGCACTTTCACGCCGCCATTGAGCACGCCGAGGATGTTTTCTTCCGGCACTTCGACGTCATCGAAAAACAGCTCGCAGGTGTTCGAACCGCGCATGCCGAGCTTGTCGAACTTGTTGCTGCGGCTGAAGCCTTTCCAATCGCGCTCGACGATGAAGGCGGTGATGCCGTGGGGGCCTTTTTCCAGGTCGGTCTTGGCGTAGATCACATAGGTGTTGGCGTCCGGGCCGTTGGTGATCCAGGTTTTGCTGCCGTTGAGCACGTAGTGATCGCCGCGCTTGTCGGCGCGCAGTTTCATCGAGACGACGTCGGAACCGGCATTCGGCTCACTCATGGCCAGCGCGCCGATGTGCTCGCCGCTGATCAGTTTCGGCAGGTATTTGGATTTCTGTTCGTGATTGCCATTGCGGTTGATCTGGTTGACGCACAGGTTGGAGTGCGCGCCGTAGGACAAGGCCACCGAGGCTGAGCCACGGCTGATTTCCTCCATGGCCACCACGTGGGCCAGGTAACCCAGGCCAGCGCCGCCGTACTCTTCCGGTACGGTGATGCCCAGCAGGCCCATGTCGCCGAATTTGCGCCACAGGTCGGCGGGGAACAGGTTGTCGATGTCGATCTGAGCGGCGCGCGGGGCGATCTCCTTGGCGACGAAGGACTGGACCTGATCGCGCAGCATGTCGATGGTTTCACCGAGGGCAAAGTTCAGGGATGGATAGCTCATGGGTCACCTTTTGGCTTTTTTGTAGGGTGGGGAGGGCCGTGATTGGGTTCTCACCTTTACGTTAACGTAAGCCTGTGACGAATGGCTGTCAATCACCCTTTACGTTAACGTCAACTTGGGTGATTCTGTAGGAGCGAGCTTGCTCGCGAAGGACGTCAACGATAACGCGTGTTGTCTGGATAAACGCGGTGCCCTGACGTTCTTCGCGAGCGAGCTCGCTCCTACAAAATAAAGACAATAGGGGTCGTCATGGATCAACCCAGTGCAAGCCCGCAACGCAGTTACACCCGTGGTTCCCAGGACAAAGCCTTGCTGGCGATGACCATCGGCCAGGCGTTCGACAACACGGTCGCGCAATACCCGGACGGGGAGGCGCTGGTGGTGCGTCATCAACAGCTGCGTTACACCTGGCAGCAATTGGCCGAGGCCGCGGACCTGCACGCCAGAGCACTGCTGGCGCTGGGGCTGCAAGCCGGGGACCGCCTCGGCATCTGGGCGCCGAACTGCGCGCAGTGGTGCATCAGCCAGATTGCCACCGCGAAAATCGGCGTGATCCTGGTCAACATCAATCCCGCGTATCGCAGTTCCGAACTTGAATACGTGTTGAAGCAGTCCGGCTGCCAATGGCTGGTGTGTGCCGGGGCTTTCAAGTCCTCGAACTATCACTCCATGCTGCAAGGGCTGGTGCCGGAGTTGGCCGAGCAATCCATCGGCAAGTTGCACAGCGAGCGGTTGCCGGAGTTGCGTGGCGTCATCAGCCTGGATGCGCAGCCGCCATCGGGGTTCCTGCCATGGTCGCAACTGGCCGATCTGGCTGGCAGCGTCACGGTCGAGCAGTTGCATGAGCGCCAGGACAGCCTGCATTTCGATCAGCCGGTGAATATCCAGTACACCTCCGGCACCACCGGGTTCCCCAAGGGCGCGACCCTCAGTCACTACAACATTCTCAACAACGGATACATGGTCGGCGAAAGCCTGGGGCTGACGGCAGCCGATCGCCTGGTGATCCCGGTACCGTTGTATCACTGCTTCGGCATGGTCATGGGCAACCTCGGTTGCATCACCCATGGCAGCACGATGATCTATCCAAACGATGCGTTCGATCCGTTGCTGACCCTCAGCACTGTGGCTGACGAAAAAGCCACGGCGCTGTACGGCGTGCCGACCATGTTCATCGCCATGCTCGATCAACCACAACGTGCCGAATTCGATCTGTCGAGCCTGCGCACCGGGATCATGGCGGGCGCGACCTGTCCTATCGAAGTGATGCGCCGGGTCATCAGCGAAATGCACATGAGCGAAGTGCAGATTGCCTACGGCATGACGGAAACCAGCCCGGTGTCGTTGCAGACCGGTCCGTCGGACGACCTGGAACTGCGCGTGACCACCGTCGGCCGTACCCAGCCGCAGCTTGAAAGCAAGATCATCGACGAAGCGGGCAACCTGGTGCCGCGGGGCACCATCGGTGAGCTGTGCACTCGTGGTTACAGCGTGATGCTGGGTTACTGGAACAACCCCGAAGGCACCGCAGAAGCCATCGATCAGGCAGGCTGGATGCACACCGGCGACCTGGCGAGCATGAATGACGAGGGTTATGTGTGCATTGCCGGGCGCAACAAGGACATGATCATCCGTGGCGGTGAGAATATTTACCCGCGGGAGCTGGAAGAGTTTTTCTTCACCCATCCGGCCGTTGCGGATGTGCAAGTGATAGGGATTCCATGCTCGCGCTACGGCGAAGAGATTGTTGCCTGGATCAAGTTCCATCCAGGCCATAGCGCCACTGAGCAGGAACTGCAAGCCTGGTGCAAGGAGCGCATCGCGCACTTCAAGACGCCGCGCTACTTCAAGTTCGTCGAGGAATTTCCGATGACCGTTACTGGCAAGATCCAGAAGTTCCGGATGCGCGAGATCAGTATCGAGGAGTTGCGTAGCAAGCAGGTCTGACGAAGGCCGACTGTAGGAGCGAGCTTGCTCGCGAAGAACGTCAACGATAATGCGTGCAGTCTGGAAATACGCGGTGTCCTTGTGTTCTTCGCGAGCGAGCTCGCTCCTACAAAGGGCTGCGGAAATCTCAAATGCCAGACAGCACAAAGGGGAGCCGAAGCTCCCCTTTAATTTTCGTTGCGCGTGCTCTTTTTTTATTATTGAGGGTCGGTCTGTTGTTGTTTTTGGCAACCGTTGCCCTTTACCGCTGTTTTTGGCGATCCCCAACCGGGATCAAGAGCAAACGTATTTTTTTGAGCGCTGATCTACTTTCTCGCCAAGCGATCCAACCGATTCGGGAGCTACCTGAAGGTAGTTTTATTATTCTCTGTCCGGTTGCGGGTAACTCCGAAAAGCACCCTGAAAAGCACATCTTCTCCAAAAAAATCTGTTAGCTGCGTCTCTGCCGTGTTGTTTTTGTTATGTCAGAGTCGTTACGTCTTGTTTTTATTAGGTTTGCCGCAATTTTTTTATTCTTGTTGTGCGATAGATATAGCAGGAGCCGTGCCAGTTTTTTAAAAGCCTTTAAAATCAATGCTTTGGAGTTTTTTAGGTTTTTTCGCCTCAGGCAAAACCCCACATTTTGTTTCCGTGTTACTCGCTTGCACCCACGTTTCAGACACAGCGGTAACACCCGGACACACTCAGCGCACTCACTGTGCGCTACGGGCCTTGGCCACGCGGGAACCGGTAGGGCGGCCCAATACGGTGCAAATCTGCTGACCGGCGAGCATCAGGGCGTCGAGATCGATTCCGGTGTCGATGCCCAGGCCGTTTAGCAGGTAAACCACGTCTTCGGTCGCGACGTTACCGCTGGCGCCCTTGGCATAGGGGCAGCCGCCGAGACCTGCGATGGAGCTGTCGAACACCGAGATACCTTCCAGCAGGCTGGCGTAGATGTTGGCCACAGCCTGACCGTAGGTGTCGTGGAAGTGCCCGGCGAGTTTTTCACGGGGTACATCCTTTGATACCACTTCGAACATTTTCCGGGTCGCGCCAGCGGTGCCGGTACCGATGGTGTCCCCCAGCGAGACCTCGTAGCAGCCCATGGCGTAGAGCTCGCGGGCGACCATGGCGACTTGCTCCGGGGCGACGTTACCTTCATAGGGGCATCCCAGCACACACGACACGTAACCGCGCACGGTCACCCCATGTTGTCTGGCGGCCTCCATGATCGGTACGAAACGCGTCAGGCTTTCGCTGATCGAGCAATTGATGTTGCGCTGGGAAAACGCTTCAGACGCCGCCGCAAACACGGCCACTTCCTTGACCCCGGCGGCGAGGGCATCTTCGAAGCCGCGCAGGTTGGGAGCGAGCGCACCATAGACCACGCCCGGTTTGCGCCGGATCTGCGCGAAGACCTC
Source organism: Pseudomonas sp. Pseusp10 (assembly GCF_059492225.1). Classification (NCBI taxonomy): domain Bacteria; kingdom Pseudomonadati; phylum Pseudomonadota; class Gammaproteobacteria; order Pseudomonadales; family Pseudomonadaceae; genus Pseudomonas; species Pseudomonas sp. Pseusp10. The sequence goes on from NZ_CP168528.1 coordinate 2,768,327, forward strand.
GGCGGAGCCGGCCATCTGCGGCACCCACTTGGGTGACACGAAGCTGCCGACTTCTATATAGCCGAGCCCGGCTGCGGTCAGTGCATCGACCAGTTGCACCTTGTCGGTAACACTGATGGGCCGGGCTTCGTTTTGCAGGCCGTCGCGTGGGCCGACTTCGACAATGCGTACGTGGGTGGGGAGGGACATGGGCTTCGACCTGTGCTGATTGTTCGGAGAACCCTGTAGGAGCGAGCCTGCTCGCGATGGGTTCTCAGGCACCGCGTTTATCCAGCAAACACGCGTTATCGTTAACGACCATCGCGAGCAGGCTCGCTCCTACAAGGGGCGGGTTTTACTGAATGACTTCCTGGCTTTTGAGGGTCTGCTCCAGCGCCTGCACGCAACGCTCTTCGGCAGTATCCAGCTCCAGTTTCATCTGTTCGATGTCCAGCAACTGCTGTTCAAGCTGCTCACGGCGCTCGCTGATTTTCGCCAGCATGCTGTGCAACTGTTTGGTGTTACCGCTGGACGGGTCGTAGAGCTCGATCAGCTCGCGGCATTCAGCCAGCGAGAAACCGATGCGTTTGCCCCGCAGGATCAGCTTCAGGCTGACTTTGTCGCGGGGCGAGTAAATGCGTTCCTGGCCACGGCGCTCGGGGCTGAGCAGGCCTTGCTCTTCATAAAAGCGAATGGCGCGGGTGGTGATGTCGAGCTCGCGGGCGAGATCGGAAATACTGTAGGTCTGGCTGCTCATGGAAGCGCTCGCAAAAGGTCATGGCGCTAAGCTAATGGCAGGTTGACGTTTACGTCAAGGGGCAGCGATTTCTGCTGCTCTTGCTGGCCCCATCGCGAGCAGGCTCGCTCCTACAGGGGATCTTCGTAGTACACAGATTTCGTGTTCACGGCAGATCCAATGTGGGAGCGAGCTTGCTCGCGATAGGGGTACCCCGGTATCGAGCCTTACACCTTCTCGAGCTTTTTCTCCTGCGCCGTCACCTGCTGGCACAGCTCGATCATCTGCTCGCGCATCCAGCGGTTCGCCGGGTCCTGGTCAGTGCTTTCGTGCCAGTAAAGGTGGGTTTCCACCGGCGGCACATCGTTGACCGGCAGATAAAAGGCGTGCAGGTCGTTACGGCGGGCGAAACGTTCCGGCACGGTCATGACCATGTCCGTCTGTTGCAACACTTGCGAGGCCATCAGGTAATGCTGGGAACGCAGGGCGATCTTGCGCTGGATGCCCATCTTGCCCAGCGCCAGGTCGACATAGCCGAGGCCGCTGCGGCGGCTGGAAATATGGATGTGGGTCAGGCTCAGGTAATCATCCAGTGTGAGTTTCTCTTTTCCCGCCAGCGGATGCCCCTTGCGCATGGCGCACACGTAGCGGTCTTCCATCAACTTGACGTGACGCACCTGCGGGTCGGTGTTGAGCGGCGCATCCACCGCAAAGTCCAGGCGGCCGGCTGCCAGCTCCTTGGTGGTCTCGCGGCGTTTGGACAGAAAACTCTCGATGATCACCGTCGGCGCCAGGCGGCGCAGGCGCTGGAACAGCGGCGGCAGGATCACCGCTTCGGTGAGGTCGGTCATGCTGATGCGATAGGTCTTGACCGCTTGCTGCGGGTTGAAAATGCGGCTTTCCTGCACCGACACGCGCAGCAGTGAGAGCGCATTGCGCACCGGGCCGATGATGTTCTGCGCCATGGGCGTCGGCACCATGCCCTGGGCGGTGCGTACGAACAGCGGATCGTTGAAGGTCTCGCGCAGGCGGGCCAGGGCGTTCGACACCGCCGGTTGGGTGATGCCGACAATCTGCCCGGCGCGAGTCAGGTTGGCTTCGGTGTAGATCGCGTCGAAGACGATGAAAAGGTTGAGATCGACCTTGCTCAGATTCATTACGCGGCTCTCTTATTGTGTGGGCGGGCTGATCCTGATGATCAGCCGATCATATATCGGTGATGAATGTTTATACACGCCGAGAATAGGCTAGGTAAATTTTCATGGCTGTTCTAGCATCGATTGCATGATCTAAACAACCTCCCCCAAGAAGGTATCTCGCTCATGGATTTCGCTTATTCGCCCAAGGTTCAGGAACTGCGTGAGCGCGTAACAGCGTTCATGGATACTTACGTTTATCCCGCCGAAGCCGTGTTCGAGCGTCAGGTCGCCGAGGGCGACCGCTGGCAGCCGACGGCGATCATGGAAGAACTCAAACTCAAGGCCAAGGCTGAAGGTCTGTGGAATTTGTTTCTGCCTGAGTCTGAACTCGGTGCCGGTCTGACCAACCTCGAATACGCGCCGCTGGCGGAAATCATGGGCCGCTCGCTGCTGGGGCCGGAGCCTTTCAACTGCTCGGCACCGGACACCGGCAACATGGAGGTGCTGGTGCGTTACGCCAACGAAGAGCAGAAGCAACGCTGGCTCGAGCCATTGCTACGTGGCGAGATTCGCTCGGCATTCGCCATGACCGAACCGGATGTCGCGTCCTCCGACGCCACCAACATGGCCGCCCGTGCAGTGCGCGATGGCGACGAGTGGGTGATCAACGGCAAGAAATGGTGGACCTCGGGTGCTTGCGACCCGCGCTGCAAAATCCTGGTTTTCATGGGGCTGAGCGATCCGGACGGGCCACGTCACGCCCAGCACTCGATGATTCTGGTGCCGGTGGACACCCCCGGGGTAAAAATCCTGCGTCCGCTGCCGGTGTTCGGCTATGACGACGCTCCTCACGGTCACGCCGAAGTGCTGTTCGAAAACGTCCGGGTACCGTACGAAAACGTCCTGTTGGGCGAAGGACGCGGCTTCGAAATCGCTCAAGGTCGCCTTGGCCCGGGCCGGATTCACCACTGCATGCGTTCGATCGGCATGGCCGAGCGTGCGCTGGAACTGATGTGCAAGCGCTCGGTGAGCCGTACGGCGTTCGGCAAGCCCCTGGCACGCCTGGGCGGCAACGTCGACAAGATTGCCGACTCGCGGATGGAGATCGACATGGCACGCCTGCTGACACTGAAGGCGGCGTACATGATGGACACGGTCGGCAACAAAGTGGCCCGCAGCGAGATCGCGCAGATCAAGGTTGTCGCGCCAAACGTTGCGTTGCGGGTGATTGACCGGGCGATCCAGATCCATGGCGGGGCAGGGGTTTCCAACGATTTCCCGCTGGCCTACATGTACGCGATGCAGCGCACCCTGCGCCTGGCCGACGGCCCGGACGAAGTGCACCGCGCGGCGATCGGCAAGTTTGAAATCGGCAAATATGTGCCGAAAGAGATGATGCGTAGCGGGCAGTAAGACCGCGGCGCCTGCCATTCGCGAGCAAGCCGGATCGCCGCACCGCCGCTCCCACAGGCTCAGTGTGATCCCTGTGGGAGCGAGCTTGCTCGCGATGGCATCAGCCGATTCAACCTGTCAACTTCAGACTCAATACACCCAAACCTCAACCCGCCGATTCTTGATCCGCCCTTCATCGGCGCTATTGGCCGCCACCGGCATTTCGGCGCCGAATCCGCGAATTTCGCGAAACACTACGCCGCTCTTCACCAGCTCCCGCCGCACCGCCATGGCCCGCAGTTTCGACAACAGATCGGCGCGCGCCGGGTCGCTCTTGTCGTCGCCAAACCCCACCAGCGTGACCTGTCCTTCGGTTTTACCGTGCTGCTTTATATAGTCGAGCACCCGCCACAGGTCTTGTCGGGCCTTGTTGTCCAGGCTGGCGCTGCCTTCCTCGAAGCGGAAGTTCACCGACAGCCGTTGAGCATGTCGACTCAGCGCCTGATAACCCTCGGGCATCAACGCATTGGGGGTAACGGCCATGGCCTGGACGGTTTGGGCAATAAAACCGTTGGCGGCCACAATGGCCTGACCGTTGTTGCTTTGGGCAAAGGCTACCAGCGCATCGGCCCAGGGATTTTTTCCGTTGGGTGGCAGGTAGAAGAACAATCGACGGGACAGCGGATAGTCTTCCGTGGCAATCAGGCTGTTGAGCGGCAGCATGGCTTGCGATTGACCGTCGACAATGGCCACGGCCTTGGCCTGGCGCACGTAGGGCAAACCGATAAAACCGACGCCTTGCGGGTCTGCGCTGACCGCATCGGACAGTTGTTCACTTGACTCGAAGCGTTTCGCCGCGCTGCCGAGGGTTTTCCCTCGGCCACTGAGGACCAGTTCCTTGAAAGTATCGTAGGTCCCGGACTGATCATCCCGCGCATACAGATGAATCGGCCCGCCGCGGCCACCGACGTCTTCCCAGTTTTTCACCTCGCCACTGAAGATGCGCGCCAGTTGCACGGTGTCGAGTTGGTTCAGCGGATTGTCCGGATGAAGGATGATCGCCAGGCCATCGATGGCAATGACCTGTTCGGCGCCTGGGCTTTTCAGGTCACCGAGGGATTGGAGGTTGGCCAGTTCGCTGTCCTTGATCGGGCGCGATGAGGCGGCAAGATCGGCGCTGGCGGCTTTGAGCGCATTGAAACCGGTGCTGGAACCATGGGCTGTCACCTCCACCACGACCCTACGGCCCTGAACGGTTTCGCCGACAATGCGCAGTTCGTTGGCGGTGTCCGGTGTTTCGCGGTGAATCTTGCGCAGGCCCTGTTCGCTCAGCAGGCCCTCGACCAGCGCCGGCCCCAATGCCGCGCCGATGGTGTTGGAACCCTGAATGCGCAGCACCGGGCCGTGTTCGGGTGTCGGTAATCCACCGGCCGAAGCCACCTGCGGCAAGCCCATGCACAGCATCAACAGGAACAGCACGCGCAGCATCATGCCGGCACCTTACATAGCCAAAGGAGGTGTCGGGAGATTAAGTCAGTAAGGTTTCCGAAAAATGACACTTGTAGGAGCGAGCTTGCTCGCGATGGCGGTGGGTCAATCAACATCATGTTGAATGTTATGCCGCAATCGTCGGAACGCCGCCCGGAGCAAGCTCGCTCCCACAGGGTATTGAGGTGGCCGGGAGGGATCAGCTCAACTCAAGCCAGATCGGCGCATGGTCCGAAGGTTTTTCCATGCCGCGCAGTTCGTAGTCCACCCCCGCGGCCTTCACCCGCGGCAGCAAGCCGTGGGAGGCGAGGATCAGGTCGATGCGCAGGCCACGTTTGGGTTCGTCTTCGAAACCACGACTGCGGTAGTCGAACCAGCTGAAGGTGTCGGTCACGTCCGGGTTCAGGTGACGGAAACTGTCCACCAGGCCCCAGTTCTTCAAGCGGGCCATCCACTCGCGTTCTTCCGGCAGGAAGCTGCATTTGCCGGTTTTCAGCCAGCGCTTCATGTTGTCCGGACCGATGCCGATATCGCAGTCTTCGGGGGAAATGTTCACATCGCCCATCACCACCAGTGGCTGGTCGCTCTTGAACTGGCTTTCCAGCAGTTGCTGCAAATCGCTGTAGAAGCGTTCCTTGGCCGGGAATTTGGTCGGGTGGTCGCGGTTTTCGCCCTGGGGGAAATAGCCGTTCATGATGGTCACCGGCACGCCGTTACCGTCGGCGAAGGTGCCCCAGATGAATCGTCGCTGGGCATCTTCGTCGTCGGTGGCGAAACCTTTATGCAGGGCCAGCGGCTCCTGGCGCGAGAGCAGGGCGACGCCGTAGTGGCCTTTTTGCCCGTGAAAATACACGTGGTAGCCCAGTGCTCTGACTTCATCGAGGGGAAACTGGTCGTCATGGACCTTGGTTTCCTGCAAGCCGATCACATCGGGTTGGTGCTTTTCGATCAGCGCCGCCAGCTGATGGGGACGGGCGCGCAGCCCGTTGATGTTGAAGGAGACGATCTTCATGGTCGGCAGTCCTGGCAAAAGGGCGATGCTAGCTGACATGTGGGAATCGGGCCAGTGTGGGGTGAGATGATTCGGTTTTGCCAGGCAGTCTTGTGTGGGCAGTGATGGCCTCATCGTCGGAACGCCGCCCGGAGCAAGCTCGCTCCCACAAAAGCAAAGGCAGGCGCATAACCTGTGGGAGCGAGCTTGCTCGCGAAGGCGATTTCATTGCCTACACTGATTGCGAATCTGTAAGGAACTGTGTCAGCACCGATCAGCTCGCAACAACAAGAGCGCAGCCACCCGAGCTGTGCCGGGGAGATCAACCGTCATGCCCGAAACCTCGACCGCCATCGCCGATATTCACATGCTCGACAGCGGCTACGCCCGTGAGGCGCGCTCCCTGCTGTATCAGGCTTATCGACACGAGCCGACCTTCGGCTATTTGTTCGAAGCCGAGCGTCCCGGTTACGAACAACGGGTTCGCGCCACTGTGCGCGAACTGGTGACCCAGCATTTTCTCCAGGACCTGCCTGCCATCGGCCTGCTGGTCAACGATCGCCTGATCGGCATCGCCCTGATCGCGCCGCCGCAACGTCGTCTTGGCGTCACCGAAAGTTGGGCCTGGCGCCTGCGCATGGTGCTCAGTACGGGATTTCGCTGCACCCGGCGCTACCTTGAATATCACGCTGCCGTGGAGGCCTGCGTGCCGAACGACTCGGTGCACGTCCTGCCGTTGCTGGGGGTTCATCCGCAGTTCCAGGGCAAACATTTCGGCGAACAACTGTTGCAAGCCGTGCACAACTGGTGCGCCGTGGATGAAAACTCACAGGGTGTGATCCTCGATACCGGGAATCCTCGCTATCTGGAGTTCTATAAGCGTCAGGGCTATGAGGAAATCGGTGAAGTTGCCGTAGGACCGATTCGCGAGCACGTGTTTTTTCACCCCAATCCCCAGGTGTTGCACACCGCATCGGCCTGAATGGCGAACTTTCCTTGCGTGCCAGGCTCTATCACGCTCTCAAGCTCGTGATAGCATCCGCGCCTATGAAGTTTCCAGGAAGAATTACCAGCGGTGCGCTGATGCTGATGACCAGCTGCGCAGCGCTGGCACAAAGTGAATTGGATGTACGGATCAAACCGTCCAATGATGAGCTGAAGGCCAATATAGAAGGCTATATCGGCAGCCTCGGCGATCGTGACGAGCAGGCCTTGCTGCGCTTCAGCCGTGGCGCCGAAGAACAGGCGCGCAAGGCCGCCCAGGCCTTGGGTTATTACCAGCCGCACATCGACAGTGAGGTGAAGGGGGGCAAGGACCCGCGCCTGGTGCTGACGGTCGACCCCGGTGAGCCGGTGCATTTGCGCAACGTCACGGTGCGTGTCGACGGCCCGGCAGCCTCCCTCAAATCCTTTCGAGTTCCCAAAAGCGACGCGCTCAAGCCCGGCGCGGTGCTCAATCATGGGCATTACGAGGATGCGAAGCGCCTGATCCAGAATCAGGCTTCGCGTTATGGCTTTTTCAGCGGCCACTTCACTCGTTCAAAATTGTCGGTCGACCCGCGTGCCGGCGTCGCCGATATCGAACTGATCTATGAAAGTGGTCCGCGTTACACCTTGGGCAAAGTCAGTTTCGAGGGCGACACGCCGTTCGACGATGAGCTGCTGCAACGCATGGTGCCGTTCAAGGCCGGTGCGCCATATGACTCGGAACTGATCGCCGAACTCAATCAGAACCTGCAATCGAGCGGCTACTTCGAAGGTGTGCGGGTGGACGCGGCGCCGACGGCATCCAGGGACGATGCGATCCCGGTGGACGTCAAACTCGAGACCCGCAAGCCGCGGACCATGGGCCTGGGCCTGGGTTTCTCCACCGACGTCGGCCCACGGGCCAAGGCCAACTGGACCCGGCACTGGGTCAACGCGCAGGGGCACAGTTACGGCTGGGAGACCGAAGTCTCGGCGCCTCGGCAAAACGTCGGGCTGTTCTACGATATTCCGCTGGACCCACCGCTGACTGACAAACTGCGTTTTGCCGGCGGCTATCAGAATGAAGACATCGCCGGCACCGACACCCACAGCAAGTTGCTGACCCTCGGCCCCGAATGGCACAGCAAGTTGCCCAGCGGCTGGCAGCGGGTGGTGTCGCTCAAGTGGCAGCGCGAGGATTATCAGCTCGGCGACGACTCGGGACTCAGTAATCTGCTGATGCCCGGTGTGAACTACTCGTACCTGAAAAGTGACAACCGCATCGACCCGCATAACGGCTATCGGCTGCAATTCGAATCCAAAGTGGCCAAGGAAGGTTTGGGTTCCGATAGCAACCTGCTCTACGGCACGGCATTGGTCAAAGGCCTGACCACAGTGTTCGACAACCACCGCTTTCTCGGGCGCGTGCAGGTCGGCGGCAGTGCCACCAACGGCTTCAAATCGGTGCCGCCATCGTTGCGCTTCTTCGCCGGTGGCGATCAGAGCGTGCGCGGTTACGACTATCAGAGCCTGTCCCCGGAAAATTCCGACGGTGACCGCATCGGTGGGCGCTACATGGTCGCCGCCAGCGCCGAGTACCAATATTCGATCGCCGAAAAATGGCGGGTCGCGACCTTTGTCGATCAGGGCAACTCTTTCAATACACTCGAACTGCCGAACCTCAAGACCGGGGTCGGTATCGGCGTGCGCTGGGTGTCGCCGGTGGGGCCGATCCGCCTCGATCTGGCCCATGCGCTGGACGACGATGGCGGCATTCGACTGCACTTTTCCATGGGGCCCGAGCTGTGAAGCGTGGTTTGAAAGTAACGCTGTTGGCGATTCTGGCGCTGTTGATGCTGGTTATCCTGACGCTGGCCACAGTGTTGGGCACGGCGACGGGCAGCCGCTGGGCATTGGGGTTTGTGCCGGGGTTGACCCTGGAAAACTTCCAGGGCCGGCTGGGCGGGCAGTGGAGTGCCGACCGGGTGCTGTGGCAGCAGGACACCAGCCGGGTTGAACTGAACAAGGTGATTTTTGCCTGGTCGCCGATGTGCCTGACCCGCATGACCTTGTGCATCGAGCAATTGCAGGCCGATCAGGTCAGCCTGACGTTCCCGCCGGGTGCCGAAGAACCAGACAGCGGCCCGATCACGCTCCCGGAGCTCAAGCTACCGTTGGCCATCGAGCTGGGAGAAATCAAGGTCGGCCGCCTGCTGTTCAACGGCAGCGAAGAACTCAAGGGGCTGCAATTGGCGGCGCACTGGACGGCGGCCGGTTTGAAAATCGACGCGATATCGTTACAGCGCGATGACCTGAGCCTGAACCTGTCCGGCCTGTTGCAACCAAGCGGTAATTGGCCGCTCAACGCCGAAGGTAAGCTGACTCTATTATCGACGCCTGAACCCTTGGCGCTGGCGATGAAGATCGACGGCGACCTGCTGAAAACCCTGAATCTGAAGGCCGACAGCAGCGGCTACCTCAACGGGCAACTGACCGGCGAACTGCAACCGCTGGTGGAAAACCTGCCGGCCAAGCTGCGGATCACCGCCGACGGCTTCAAACCCGGTGCCGATATGCCGGACACCCTGCAACTCAATCAACTGGAACTCACCGGTACGGGTGACCTGAAAAACGGCTATGCGCTACAAGGCAAAGCCACGTTGCCCGCAGAACAAGGGCCGGTCGCACTGGCGCTGCAAGGCAAGGTCGATGCCAAGGGTGCGCAGATCGCCGCACTGGACTTGACCGCCAACGACCAGCAAAGCCTCAAGCTCACCGGGCAGGTGGACTGGAGCAAAGGCCTGAGCGCCGAGGCGAAAATCGACTGGCTGGATTTCCCCTGGCACCGCCTCTATCCATTGATCGACGAGCCGGAAGTGGCGTTGCGCCGCTTCAACGGTGAGGTGTCCTATACCGACGGCAAGTACCTCGGTCATTTCGACGCCGCACTGGATGGTCCGGCCGGGGCCTTCACCCTGGTCAGCCCGTTCGCGGGCGACCTGACGAAAATCTACCTGCAACAGATTCAACTCCAGGCCGGGCAAGGCAAGGCCGAAGGGCACCTGAACCTGCAATTCGCCGACGGCATTGCCTGGGACACCGCGCTGGACCTGTCGGCGATCAACCCGGCGTACTGGGTCGCGGAGCTGCCGGGCACGCTGGCCGGGCCGTTGCGCAGCCAGGGCGAAATGAAGAATGAAACGCTCAGCCTCAATGCCGACCTGGACCTCAAAGGCAAGCTGCGCGGTCAACCGGCGGTGATCCAGGCCAAGGCCGATGGGCGTGGTGAGCAATGGAACCTCAACGCCCTGCAAGTTCGCCTGGGCGACAACAGCATCAGCGGCAAAGGTAGCCTGCAACAGAAACTCGTTGGGCAGATCGATCTCAAGCTGCCGAGCCTGGCCCAACTCTGGCCACAACTGCGCGGTCAGCTCAATGGCCGCGTGGATGTCGCCGGCACGCTCAAGGCACCGCAAGGCAAGCTTGACCTGCAAGGCTCGCAACTGGCCTTCCAGGACAATCGCCTGCAAAGCCTGAACCTGGACGCCACTCTGGACAGTGCGCAACGGGCGAAAATCGACCTCAAGGGCAGCGGCATCCGGGCGGGCGACACTTCACTGGGCGCGCTGACCGCCAGTGGCCAGGGCGACATAAAAAACCAGAAACTGAGCCTCGACCTGCAAGGACCGAAGCTGAAACTGGCGCTTGGCCTGGACGGTGCGCTGGACAAAGGCAATTGGCGTGGGCGCCTGGCCAGCGGTGATATCCAGGCCGGTGGCCAGGACTGGAAGCTGCAAGGGCCGGCGAAACTCGAACGCCTGGCCGACGGCAAAATCAACTTCGGCGCCCACTGCTGGGCCTCCGGCGAGGCCAGCCTGTGCGGTGAGGACTCGCGCCTGATGCCCGAGCCGAAGCTGCGTTATCACCTCAAGCAATTCCCGATCGACAGCCTCGCCCAGTGGTTGCCGAAGGATTTCGCCTGGCAGGGCCGGCTCAATGCCGACCTGCAACTGGACCTGCCGGCCAATGGCCCGAACGGCCAGATCAGCGTCGATGCCGGCGGCGGCACGTTGCGCATCAAGGAAAAGGACCAGTGGCTGGATTTCCCGTACCAGACCCTGAAACTCACCAGCAAACTCACGCCCAAACGCATCGACACCGAACTCAACTTCGTCGGTGGCAAACTCGGCGAACTGATGGTTCAGGCGCAGCTCAATCCCTTGCCGAAGAACAAACCGTTGAGCGGCTCGTTCCGTTTGAGCGGGCTGGATCTGTCGGTGGCGCGGCCATTTGTACCGATGGTCGAGAAGCTGGCCGGGCGCTTGAATGGCAGCGGCACGATTTCCGGCGGGCTATTGGCGCCGCAGGTCAATGGCAGTCTGCAACTCAGCGATGGCGTGATCTCCGGGCCGGAATTGCCGATGGAGCTGCAAAACCTGCACCTTCAAGCGCTCATCGCCGGTGAAAGCGTACAACTGAACGGCGGCTGGAATAGCGGCAAGGCCGGGCAGGGCAGCTTGAACGGCAACATCGCCTGGGGCCAGGCGCTGGTGGTGGACCTGGCGCTCAAAGGCTCGCAGTTGCCGGTCACCGTCGAGCCTTACGCCAAGCTTGAAGTGGCACCGGACCTGAAGATCTCGGTGCAGGGCGACGAGTTGGCCATCGCCGGTAAAGTGCTGGTGCCCAAGGGCGAAATCACCATTCGCGAGTTGCCGCCGTCGACGGTCAAGGTCTCCGATGACACGGTGATCGTCGGTCAGCAGACCGAGGAGGGCAAGCCGCCGCTGGCGATGAGGATGGACATCGAAGTGGTGGTCGGCGAGGACAAGCTGAGCTTCGCAGGCTTCGGCCTGACCGCGAATGTGCAGGGGCATGTGCACATCGGCGACAACATGGACACCCGTGGTGAACTGTGGCTCAACGACGGGCGTTATCGCGCCTACGGCCAGCGGCTTTCGGTGCGCCGGGCTCGCTTGCTGTTTGCCGGCCCCATCGATCAGCCGTACCTGGACATCGAAGCCATTCGCAAGACCGACGACATCATCGCCGGCATCCGCCTGAGTGGCAGCGCCGAGCAGCCGACCACGCAGATTTTCTCCGAACCGGCCATGAGCCAGGAGCAGGCCCTGTCCTATCTGGTGCTCGGGCGTCCGCTGAGCAGCAATGGCGAAGACAACAACATGCTCGCCCAGGCGGCCCTCGGTCTGGGCTTGATGGGCAGCTCCGGGGTCACCAGCGGTCTGGCCAAGAACCTGGGCATCCAGGACTTCCAGCTCGACACCCAGGGCAGCGGGACTGCCACCAGTGTGGTGGCCAGCGGCAATCTCTCCGAGAAACTCAGCCTGCGCTATGGCGTTGGCGTGTTCGAACCGGCCAACACCATTGCCCTGCGCTACAAGCTGAGCAAAAAGGTCTACCTCGAAGCCGCTGGCGGCGTGGCCAGTTCGTTGGACATCTTCTATAAGCGGGATTTCTAGGCCTGCGTTTTCTTTAAAACCGAGTTGCCCCCATCGCGAGCAAGCTCGCTCCCACAAGGTCCAATGCGATCCTTGTGGGAGCGAGCTTGCTCGCGATGGCGTCCGTGTGGGCAGCACAAATCCCGACACCATTTATCAACTATTTACCAAGCATGCTAACTATTACGTTGACATTCGCTGCCTAGGCAGTAACATCTCGACATACATTCACTGCCTAGGCAGCTAATTGGTAGTCAGATGAAACATTTCTCTCCAGACGATTTCCACAATTGCCATCTCGGCCTGTTGCTCGGGCGTGCCGCGCTGCTCAAGGACCGGATCATCGACACCCACATGGAACCCCACGGCATCACCGCCGCGCAGTTCAAGGTGTTGATCATCATGGCCCAGTACGGCGTCGACTCGCCGGGCGAACTGTGCCGCCACCTGTCCCTGGACAGCGGTTCGATGACCCGAATGCTCGATCGCCTGGAACAGAAAGGTTTCCTCGCCCGCCAGCGCTCCGAGGCGGATCGCCGCCAGGTGCAGCTGGTACTCACGGAAGAAGGGCAGAAGCTTGCCGGGCTGTTGCCGCACATCGGTGCCGAAGCCATGAATGAACTGGCCGGTGCCATCACTCCAGATGAGCTGAAAACCCTGGAGATGATTCTGAAGAAAATTCTGGTAGCAGCCGGTGACTCGATCACCCTGCTGCGGGTAGGTGACAAATGAGCAGTAAACCCTTGCGTACCGGTCTGAGCCTGGTGTTGTTGGCCATGAGTCTGGCCGGTTGCGCCAGCTACAGCGGCCTGAAAGCCGAAGGTGTCAGCCTCGACGCGAAAAACCTCAAGGCCGGGCAATCCCTCGGCAGCGTGACGTTGTCGCCGGCCGCCTGGCCGAAAAGCGACTGGTGGAAAAGCCTCGGCGACCCGCAACTCGACGGTCTGATCCGCGAGGCCTTGCGCGATAGCCCGGACATGCAAATCGCCGACGCCCGTGCCCATCAGGCCAGCGCAGCCGCTTACGCTGCGGACGCCGCGCGGATGCCGACCCTGGATGCCAGCGCCGGTGTCAGCCGCTCGCGCCTGGCCCGGGACCAGGACCCGCGCGGGCAGGGCGATGCTTACGCCACCGTTCGCAACATCAGCACCAGTTTCAACTACAACTTCGACCTGTGGGGCGGCCAGCGCGATGCCTGGGAAGCCGCCCTCGGCCAGGCCCGTGCTGCCGAAGTCGACCAGCAGGCTGCGCAGCTGACATTGGCCGCCGACGTCGCCCGTGCCTACAGCGATCTGGGGCAGGCGCATATCGTCTATGACCTGTCCAGTGAAGACCTCAAGCGCACCCGACAAATGCTCGACCTGAGCCAGCGGCGCCTGACTGCCGGGATCGACAGCCAGTACCAGTTCCAGCAGACCGAAAGCCTGGAAGCCACTTCCCAAGCCAACCTGATCGATGCGCAAAAGCGCCTGAACAGCGCGAAAATCACCCTCGCGGTACTGCTCGGCAAAGGCCCGGACCGCGGCAATGAAATTGCCCGCCCGAACATTCTTCAGCCGAGCGCGGTAGCGCTACCTTCGGTGTTGCCGGCCGAACTGCTCGGGCGTCGCCCGGACCTGGTGGCCGCGCGCTGGCGGGTCGAGGCGGCGAGCAAAAGTATCGACGCCGGCAAGACCCGGTTCTATCCCAACTTGAACCTCAGCGCCGCTGCCGGTGCCGAATCCTTGTTGGGCGATGCGATGTTTGGTTCGGCCAGCCGCTTCTTCAACATTGCACCGACGATCTCTGTGCCGATTTTCGACGGTGGCCGCCTGCGCGCCGACCTCGATTCGCGCGACGCCGACTACGACCTCGCGGTGGCGCAGTACAACAAAAGCCTGGTGAAGGCGCTGGGTGACGTCAGCGACAGCATCAACCAGTTACGCGATATCGGCCGGCAGATCGCTGCCCAGCAGCACGCCACCGACATCGCCCAGGATTCCTACAACACCGTGGTCCAGCGTTACGGTTCCGGCATCGGCAACTACCTGGACGTGCTCAGCATCGAGCAGCAATTGCTCCAGGCCCAGCGTCAGCTGGCCAACCTGAATGCCGAGCAGATCGACCTGTCGATCCAGCTGATGCAGGCGCTGGGCGGCGGTTTCCAGCCTGAGGCCATCGCCTCGGCCAACGCCACGCCAGCCACGCTGACCCACTAATTCAAGGTACCTGTCATGGCCACTGCCGATACAACTCAACCTCCTGAAAACACTCAAGGCAACCCCAATTCGGGCAAGCGCAAGTTCATGTTGCTGGTCCTGGCTGCCGCCGTCGTGCTGAGCGGCGCGGGCGTCTGGGCCTACCACGAGTTTTACGGGCGCTGGAGCGAAAGCACCGACGACGCCTATGTGAACGGCAACGTGGTGGAAATCACGCCGCTGGTCACGGGGACCGTGGTCAGCATCGGCGCCGACGATGGCGATCTGGTGCATGAAGGCCAGGTATTGGTGAACTTCGACCCGAATGACGCCGAAATCGGTCTGCAAAATGCCCAGGCCAATCTGGCGCGTACCGTGCGTCAGGTGCGCGGCTTGTACAGCGATGTGGATGGCATGAAAGCCCAGGTCAACGCCCAGAAAGCCGAAGTGCAAAAAGCCCAGGACAACTTCAGCCGGCGCAAGAATCTCGCCGCTGGCGGGGCGATTTCCCAGGAAGAACTGTCCCACGCCCGCGACGACCTGACCTCGGCGCAAAACGCTTTGGCCAACGCCGAACAAAAACTCAAAACCACCAGCGCGCTGGTCGATGACACCGTGGTTTCATCGCACCCGGACGTGATGGCCGCCGCTGCGCAACTGCGTCAGGCCTACTTGAACAACTCGCGCAGCGTGCTGATTGCACCGGTTACCGGTTACGTGGCCAAGCGTTCTGTACAGCTGGGTCAGCGTGTGCAGCCGGGTACTGCGCTGATGGCGGTGATTCCGCTGGATCAGCTGTGGATCGATGCCAACTTCAAGGAAACCCAGCTGCGTGACATGCGCATTGGCCAACCGGTCGAGATCGAAACCGACCTCTACGGCAGCGACGTTAAATACAGCGGCACCATCGACAGCCTTGGCGCCGGCACCGGCAGCGCCTTTGCCTTGTTGCCGGCGCAGAACGCCACCGGCAACTGGATCAAGATCGTGCAGCGCGTGCCGGTGCGGATCCACGTCAACGCCGAAGAACTGGCCAAACACCCGTTGCGGGTCGGCCTGTCGACCATGGTTGATGTGAACCTGCGCGACCAGAGCGGGCCGGTGCTGGCGCAACAGCCGCCGCAGAAGGCTTCGTTCAGCACCAACGTCTACGACCGTCAGTTGGCCGAGGCCGACGCGATGATCACTCAGTTGATCCACGACAACAGCGCAGCGGTCAGCAAGACCGCGAACCGCTGATTCGCCAATCCGCGATCACACCGACCCTGTGGGAGCGAGCTTGCTCGCGAATGCGGTGGGTCATTCAATGATGATGTCGACTGCCACGGCCCCTTCGCGAGCAAGCTCGCTCCCACCGGGATAGCTGCGTCTGTGAGGCGCAGCGCCAGACCAGTTTCAAAGGATTCGCGATGAGCAATAACGCGTCTTTCACACCGCCAAGCCTGTTACTGAGCACCATCGGCCTGTCGCTGGCGACCTTCATGCAAGTGCTCGACACCACCATCGCCAACGTGGCGTTGCCGACGATTTCCGGCAACCTGGGCGTGAGTTCGGAACAGGGCACCTGGGTGATCACCTCGTTCGCGGTGAGCAACGCCATCGCTTTGCCGCTGACCGGTTGGCTCAGTCGCCGATTTGGCGAGGTGAAGCTGTTTGTCTGGGCCACGCTGCTGTTCGTGCTGGCCTCGTTTTTGTGCGGTATTTCGACGTCCATGCCGGAGCTGGTGGGCTTTCGGGTCTTGCAAGGCGTGGTGGCGGGGCCGTTGTACCCGATGACCCAGACCCTGCTGATTGCGGTTTACCCCCCGGCGAAGCGGGGGATGGCACTGGCGTTGCTGGCGATGGTCACGGTGGTCGCGCCGATTGCCGGGCCGATCCTCGGCGGCTGGATCACCGACAGCTACAGCTGGCCGTGGATTTTCTTCATCAACGTGCCGATTGGCTTGTTCGCGGCATGGGTGGTGACCCAGCAGATGAAAAAACGCCCGGTGGTCACCAGCCGCCAACCGATGGATTACGTCGGGTTGATCGCGCTGATCATCGGCGTCGGGGCCCTGCAGATCGTGCTCGATAAGGGCAACGATGCCGACTGGTTTGAATCGAGCTTCATCGTGATTGGCAGCGTGATTTCGGTGGTAGCCCTGGCCTTTTTCATCATCTGGGAAATGACCGACGAGCACCCGGTGGTCAACCTGCGCCTGTTTGCCCATCGCAACTTTCGCTACGGCACCATCGTGCTGATTCTGGGGTATGCCGGGTTCTTCGGGATCAACCTGATCCTGCCACAGTGGCTGCAGACGCGCTTGGGCTACACCGCGACCTGGGCCGGTTTTGCCGTGGCACCGCTGGGGATCCTGCCGGTGTTGTTGTCACCGTTCGTCGGCAAGTACGCACCGCGATTCGACATGCGGGTGCTGGCGGGCGGGGCATTCCTGGCCATCGGCCTGAGCTGTTTCATGCGCGCCGGGTTCACCAATGAAGTGGACTTCCAGCACATCGCGATGGTGCAGTTGTTCATGGGGATCGGCGTGGCGCTGTTCTTCATGCCGACCCTGACCATCCTGCTCTCGGATCTGCCGCCGAGCCAGATCGCAGACGGTTCGGGGCTGGCCACGTTTCTGCGGACCTTGGGCGGCAGTTTTGCGGCGTCACTGACGACCTGGATCTGGATTCGTCGGGCCGATCAGCATCACGCGTACCTGACCGAAAGCATCACCCGGTTCGATCCGGCGACCCGCGAGGCGATTACCCAGCTGGGCGGGGCAGGGGCCAAGGCCTACACGCAGCTGGATCAAATGGTGATCAGCCAGGCGTACATCATGTCCACGGTGGATTACTTCACCTTGCTGGGCTGGATGTTCATGGGGCTGATCCTGATTGTGTGGCTGGCCAAGCCGCCGTTTACGGCGAAGGCCGGGCCTGCGGCCTCTGCGGGACACTGACAATCACGGTGGAACTCCTGTGGGAGCGAGCTTGCTCGCGATGGCGGTGGATCAGTCAACAGAGATGTTGAATGTTAATCCGCTATCGCGAGCAAGCTCGCTCCCACAGGGATCTCCTACAGCCTTCAGTTCGCGGGTGCGGCGAGTTGCGGTGGCGGAGTGAAATCAAAGGGCGCCAGCGCAAACCCTTGCTCATCCACCTGCAATGCCCACCCTTGACGATCCCAGTCCCCCAGCACAATGCGCCGGGCTGCTTGCTCGCCAAGCTGCAACTTGTGAATCGCGGGACGATGGGTATGCCCGTGAATCAAGGTCTTCACGCCGTACTCCTGCATGATCCGCGGAATCTCTTCGGGCGTGACGTCGACTATTTCATTGGCCTTCATCCGCACCTGGGCGCGGCTTTCACTGCGCAGTTTGCGTGCCAGCTTGTGCCGGGTGCGCAAGGGCAGGTTGCGCAGGATGAACAGGGTGATCGGGTTGCGCAGGTAGCGGCGCAGCTTCATATAGCCTTCGTCGCGGGTGCAGAGGCTGTCGCCGTGCATCAGCAGCACCGGCTCGCCGTTGAGTTGCACGACACTCGGGTCTTTAAGCAAGGTGCAGCCGGCCTGTTTGCAAAAGGCCTGGCCGAGCATGAAGTCGCGATTGCCGTGCATCAGGAAAATGGCCGTGCCGCTGTCGCTGAGGTCGCGCAGGGCCTGGCAGATGGAACGCTGGAAGGGCGTCATGGCGTCGTCGCCAATCCACACCTCGAAGAAGTCGCCCAGAATGTACAACGCACTCGCCGAGCGGGCGCGTCCGGCGAGCAAATCCAGAAACGCCCGGGTGATGTCCGGGCGCTCCTCTTCCAGATGCAAGTCTGAAATCAGCAATATCACTCAATGATCTCGGCTTTCTCGATGATCACGTCGTCTGCCGGTACGTCCTGGTGGCCGGCCTTGGAAGTGGTGGCCACGCCTTTGATCTTATCGACAACGTCGGTGCCTGCGGTCACTTTACCGAATACCGCATAGCCCCAGCCTTGTACGTTCTTGCCGCTGTGGTTCAGGAAGCTGTTATCCGCCACGTTGATGAAGAACTGTGCGGAAGCCGAATGCGGCTCCATGGTGCGGGCCATGGCGACGGTGTACTTGTCGTTGGAAAGACCGTTGTCAGCTTCGTTCTGGATGCTTGGACGCTTGTCTTTCTTTTCTTTCATGCCTGGCTCGAAACCGCCGCCCTGGATCATGAAGTTACCGATGACGCGGTGGAAAACAGTGTTTTCGTAGTGACCGGCTTTAACGTACTCAACGAAGTTGGCCACGGTGATCGGGGCTTTGTCGGCGTTCAGTTCGAGGACGATGTCGCCGAAGTTGGTAGTCAGTTTGACTTGGGTCATGATCGTTACTCAATGAAGGAATTCGTGGTTTTGGGACATTCCATCCCGCAACCGGTTCAGCCTGTCTCGGCCAAGGTGCGCAGTTTAGCGTGCCAGACGCGAATTTCGAGGCTGTTTTTTCATTTGCAGCCTATTAAATACGACGGTTTACAGGGTGCGCTCTGTCAGGTACTTGACGGCATCGGCTATGATAGCGGCTTTGTTTTGTCCGGCCTTCATTACGGCCACGCACTTGTACGTTCAAGGATCCTATGAGCAAGCCCACTGTCGACCCTACCTCGAATGCCAAGACCGGCCCTGCCGTGCCGGTCAACTTCCTGCGGCCGATCATCCAGGCAGACCTGGACTCGGGCAAGCACACGCAAATCGTCACCCGTTTCCCGCCTGAACCCAACGGCTACCTGCACATCGGTCACGCCAAGTCGATCTGCGTGAACTTCGGCCTGGCCCAGGAGTTCGGCGGCGTCACGCACCTGCGTTTCGACGACACCAACCCGGCCAAGGAAGACCAGGAATACATCGACGCGATCGAAAGCGACGTCAAATGGCTGGGCTTCGAGTGGTCCGGTGAAGTGTGCTACGCCTCGCAGTATTTCGACCAGTTGCACGACTGGGCCGTTGAACTGATCAAGTCCGGCAAGGCCTACGTCGATGACCTGACCCCCGAGCAGGCCAAGGAATACCGTGGCACCTTGACCGAACCGGGCAAGAACAGCCCGTTCCGCGACCGCAGCGTCGAAGAGAACCTGGACCTGTTCGCGCGCATGAAAGCCGGCGAGTTCAAGGACGGCGCACGGGTGCTGCGGGCCAAGATCGACATGGCCTCGCCGAACATGAACCTGCGCGATCCGATCATGTATCGCATCCGTCACGCTCACCACCACCAGACCGGCGACAAGTGGTGCATCTACCCGAACTACGACTTCACCCACGGTCAGTCGGACGCCATCGAAGGCATCACCCATTCGATCTGCACCCTGGAGTTCGAAAGCCACCGTCCGCTGTACGACTGGTTCCTCGACAACCTGCCGGTTCCGGCGCACCCGCGTCAGTACGAGTTCAGCCGTCTGAACCTGAACTACACCATCACCAGCAAGCGCAAGCTCAAGCAGCTTGTGGACGAGGGCCACGTCAACGGTTGGGATGACCCGCGCATGTCCACGCTGTCGGGTTTCCGCCGCCGTGGCTACACGCCGAAATCGATCCGCAACTTCTGCGAAATGATCGGCACCAACCGTTCCGACGGCGTGGTCGATTTCGGCATGCTCGAATTCAGCATCCGCGACGACCTCGACCAGAGTGCCCCGCGTGCCATGTGCGTGCTGCGTCCGCTGAAAGTCGTGATCACCAACTACCCGGAAGGCCAGGTCGAGAACCTCGAACTGCCGCGTCATCCGAAGGAAGACATGGGCGTGCGCGCTTTGCCGTTCGCCCGAGAAATCTACATCGACCGTGAAGACTTCATGGAAGAGCCGCCAAAGGGCTACAAGCGCCTGGAGCCGGCCGGTGAAGTGCGTCTGCGTGGCAGCTACGTGATCCGCGCCGACGAAGCGATCAAGGACGCCGATGGCAACATCATCGAACTGCGCTGCTCGTACGATCCGGACACCCTGGGCAAGAACCCGGAAGGCCGCAAGGTCAAAGGCGTGATCCACTGGGTGCCGGCCGCTGCCAGCGTCGAGTGCGAAGTGCGCCTGTACGATCGTCTGTTCCGTTCTCCGAACCCGGAGAAGGCCGAAGACAGCGCCAGTTTCCTGGACAACATCAACCCTGACTCGCTGCAGGTACTCACTGGTTGTCGTGCTGAGCCTTCGCTTGGCAATGCACAGCCGGAAGACCGTTTCCAGTTTGAGCGCGAAGGTTACTTCGTTGCGGATCTCAAGGACTCGAAACCAGGTCAGCCGGTATTCAACCGTACCGTGACCCTGCGTGATTCGTGGGGCCAGTGATTCAGCGTCAAGGAAATTAAAGTGCTGACGATCTACAACACGCTCACCAAGAGCAAAGAAGTCTTCAAGCCGCTCGATGGCAACAATGTGCGCATGTACGTGTGCGGCATGACCGTGTACGACTACTGCCACATTGGCCACGGCCGCAGCATGGTCGCGTTCGACCTGGTGACCCGCTGGTTGCGCTTCAGTGGCTACAACCTGACTTATGTGCGCAACATCACCGACATTGAAGACAAGATCATCAATCGGGCCCGGGAGAACGGCGAGCCGTTCGACGCATTGACCGAGCGTATGATCACCGCCATGCATGAGGACGAGGCACGCCTCAATATCCTCAAGCCGGACATGGAGCCGCGTGCCACCGATCACATCCCGGGCATGCTGAGCATGATCCAGACCCTGATCGACAAGGGTTATGCCTACGCCCCGGGCAATGGCGACGTGTACTACCGCGTCGCCAAGTTCATGGGCTACGGCAAGCTGTCGCGCAAGAAGATCGAAGACTTGCGCATCGGCGCGCGCATCGAAGTCGACGAGTCCAAGCAGGACCCGCTGGACTTCGTGCTGTGGAAAGCCACCAAGCCGGGCGAGCCGAGCTGGGAATCGCCGTGGGGCGCCGGGCGTCCGGGCTGGCACATCGAATGCTCGGTGATGTCGACCTGCTGCCTGGGCGAAACCTTCGACATTCATGGCGGTGGCAGCGATCTTGAGTTCCCGCACCACGAAAACGAAATCGCCCAGAGCGAAGCGGCCACCGGCAAGACCTACGCCAACGCGTGGATGCATTGCGGCATGATCCGTATCAATGGCGAGAAGATGTCCAAGTCCTTGAACAACTTCTTCACCATTCGCGACGTGCTCGACAAGTACCACCCGGAAGTCGTGCGTTACCTGCTGGTGTCGAGCCACTACCGCAGCGCCATCAACTACTCGGAAGACAACCTCAAGGACGCCAAAGGCGCACTGGAGCGTTTCTACCACGCGTTGAAAGGCCTGCCGAACGTGGCGCCGGCGGGCGGCGAAGCCTTCGTCGAGCGTTTCACCCAGGTGATGAACGACGACTTCGGCACGCCGGAAGCCTGCGCGGTGCTGTTCGAGATGGTCCGCGAGATCAACCGCCTGCGCGAGAGCGATCTCGATGCAGCGGCCGGTCTGGCAGCCCGTTTGAAAGAACTGGCCAGCGTGCTGGGTGTGTTGCAGCTCGAAGCCGATGACTTCCTGCAGGCCGGTGCCGAAGGGCGCGTGGATGCAGCTGAAGTCGAGGCGCTGATTGCAGCTCGCCTGGCGGCACGTGCCGGCAAGGACTGGGCCGAATCCGACCGCATCCGCGACCAGCTCACCGCCATGGGCGTGGTGCTGGAAGACGGCAAGGGCGGCACGACCTGGCGTCTGGCTGACTGACAGCGGCTGTATTGGCTAAAAAACAAAACCCGCCTTGTGCGGGTTTTTGTTTTTCGGGGTTGGCTGTTCGTTCTTTGGCGACAGGACTGACGCCTTCGCGGGCAAGCCCGCTCCCACAGTTGATCTTTGGTGTGTTTGAGTTTGAGTACGACGCAAATTCAATGTGGGAGCGGGCTTGCTCGCGAAGAGGCCCATTCGGCCAACTTGTCATTCAGCCTGACGCAACCGCTTGTACAGGGTATTGCGACTAACCCCCAACCGCCGCGCCAGGTACGAAATATTCCCCCCGACCGCCTGCAACTGTCGGTTCAAGTCCTCGACATCGTTGAGGTCAACGGCCAATGGTTCCGGCGTCTCCACCGGTTCCATTTCCAGATCAACAAAAAAATCATCCGGCAAATGCTCGGGTCGCACCGGCTGTTCCTCGGCCATGGCCAGGGCCACCTGAATCACGCTGCTGACCTGGCGCAAGTTGCCCGGCCACGGGTGGCGGCCGAACAACGCCATCACTTCCTGGCTCAAACCGGCCCATTGCGATGGTTCGCGGTGCTGCTCCCACAGGCGTTTGAACAGTGCATCCTTATCGCTGCGTTCGCGCAGGGGCGGCAACTCCAGGGTCAGGCCGCCGATGCGGTAATACAGGTCTTCACGGAACCGCCCCAGTTGTACTTGTTCCCGTAGCGAGCGATTGGTCGCTGAAATGATGCGCAGGTCCACAGGGAACAACTCGCTGCTGCCCACTGGCTGAACGCAACGCTCCTGCAACACCCGCAACAGTCGAGCCTGTGTTGGCAGTGGCATGTCGCCAATTTCATCGAGGAACAGCGTGCCTTTGTCCGCCTTGCGGATCAGCCCGATGCTGCCTTTCTGGTTGGCGCCGGTGAACGCGCCTTTCTCATAACCGAACAACTCAGACTCCACCAGTTCGGCAGGAATCGCTGCACAGTTGACGGCGATGAACGCTTGTTTGCTGCGCGAACTGGCCTGATGCAGGGCTTTGACGAACACTTCCTTGCCGACCCCGGTTTCACCGTGGATCAGCAGTGGAATGTCTTTTTCCAGCAATCGCTCGGCCTGGCGCACGGCTTTTTCCACGCGACTGTCGCCGAAATGCAGGGAGTTGAGGCTGATGGCCGCGGGTGTAGCTACAACCGGCTCGGTGAACACTCGGGGTTGAATGGATGCCTGTTTCGGCCGCTTCAACAGGCACTGGAAGCGGTTGCGCCCGGAGGTTTGCAGGGCAAAGGGCAGGCCTTCGGGCTGATTGAGCAATTCCAGCAGCGAGACCTTGAACAGGCTCTCGACACTGACCCGCGACAGGCTGATGCCCAGTAGATTGTCGGCCCGCCGATTGGCCGACAGCACCTGACCGGTTTCATCGAATATCAGCAGACCGGCCCATTGGCTGTCGAGGTTGTTCAGCCCGGTGTTGAACGTGAGTTGGAAATGCTGACCATGGAACAGATTGAGGATCAGCCGGTTTTCCACGGTCTGGCTCATCATCTTGACCATGCCCAGGGTGTGGGATGGCGGGAGGTAACTGTCACTTGAAACGTCCAGCACCGCGATCACCTTGCGCTCGGCATCGAAAATCGGCGCGGCGGAACCGGTCATGAAGCGGTTGGCCTTGAGGAAATGCTCGTCGTGCTCGATGTGCACCGCTTGCTCGCAAGCCAGGGCGGTGCCGATGGCGTTGGTGCCGGTGCAACGTTCCATCCAGCTGGCGCCGGCGCTGAAACCCCGGGCCAGTTTGGGTTCGATAAAGCGCTGAGTGCCCCATGACGTGAGCACCTGGCCCTGATGGTCGGCGAGCATGATCAGGCAATTGGAATTGCTCAGGATGTTCTCGTAGTAGGGCAGCACCTCCTGATGGGTGGTTTGCACCAGTGAATGCTGGCTCTCCAGCAATTGCGCGATGCCCGCGGCCGGCAATTGGTCGAATGCCGGCGTGCTCTGATGACTGAGGCCGAACGCGCGGCAACGGGACCAGGAGTCCTGGATGATGGCGTCGTGGGACAGCGGCAATGCGGGTGCGGCCATGGCAGTCGATCTCTGAACAGGCTTTTATTGTTGTTATGGGGTAGTGCCGATCCCGGTAGGAGCGAGCTTGCTCGCGATGCACGTGAGAGCGCCGCGTTTATTCAGGCTGCCCTCGTCAACGTTAACGTCCATCGCGAGCAAGCTCGCTCCTACAAGGGCCGTGAACAGTCCGTAGAGTGTTGTTCACTATTGTTCACTGTCAATGGGTGAACTGTTCAATTGTTCATTTCAGATTGTTCATTTGTGTTCAGCAACGAACGTCGACGGGCTGTGGTTTTCACTCATTTCTAGCTGAATCAATGGCTTGGAATTTTTGGCACGGATGTCGCTTTATCGCTCCAGTCGCTTGACTCCAATAATAAAAGGCCGAGCCATGTCACTCACCCTGGAGCACGTCAGCCGCACCGTCGAGGGCCAGATCTGGATCGACGATGCCAGCCTGAGTTTTGAACCCGGTTCCTTCAACGTTTTGCTGGGTCGCACCTTGTCCGGCAAAACCAGCCTGATGCGCCTCATGGCCGGTCTGGACAAGCCCGACAGCGGCCGCATCCTGATGAACGGCGTCGACGTTACCCAACGGCCGGTGCGCTTGCGCAATGTGTCGATGGTTTATCAGCAGTTCATCAATTACCCGACCATGACGGTGTTCGACAACATCGCCTCGCCGCTGCGCCAGGCCGGTGTATCCAATGATCTGATCCAGAGCAAGGTGCTGGAAACCGCGAAGATGCTGCGCATCGAAAAGTTTCTCAAGCGCTATCCGCTGGAGCTCTCCGGCGGTCAGCAACAACGCACGGCCATGGCCCGGGCGCTGGTCAAGGATGCCGAGTTGATCCTGTTCGACGAACCGCTGGTCAACCTCGACTACAAGTTGCGTGAAGAGCTGCGCCAGGAAATGCGCGAGTTGTTCAAGGCGCACCACACCATTGCCATCTACGCCACCACCGAACCCAACGAAGCCCTGGCTCTGGGCGGCACCACGACCATTGTTCATGAAGGCCGGGTGATCCAGAGCGGCCGGTCTTCTTCGGTCTATCACCAGCCGCAAACCGTGCTGGCGGCCGAGCTGTTCTCCGAGCCGCCGATCAACCTGATGCCGGGTCGCATTGCCGGCAACGAAGTGAGTTTCGCCAACTTCGTGCACTTCCCGCTGAACGTCGATTTGCGCCCTGTGGGCGAGGGCGAGTTCCGCTTCGGCGTACGGCCCAGCCATATCTCGCTGGTGCCGAGCAACGATGATGATCTCGAACTGGCGGTGACTGTCGAAGTCGCGGAAATCAGCGGCTCGGAAACCTTTCTTCACGTGCGCAACGAGCATTTCCTGCTGGTGCTGCACTTGCCGGGTGTTCACGAGTACGACGTCGACGCGCCGATCCGTATCTACATCCCGACCCATAAACTGTTTGTGTTCGATACGCAGGGGCGGCTGGTCCAGGCGCCGGGCCGGCGTATCGCGAGGGTTGCCTGATGGCCGAAATCCGTTTGCAGAATCTCGCCCACAGCTACACCAGGACCCCGGCAGGCCCAGAGGACTACGCGATCCGCGAGATGGACCACATCTGGGAGCAAGGCGGCGCCTACGCGTTGCTCGGTCCATCGGGCTGTGGCAAATCAACCTTGCTCAACATCATTTCCGGGCTGCTCAGCCCGTCCCAGGGGCATGTACTGTTCGACGGCAAAGCGGTCAATGACCTGACCCCGGAGAAGCGCAACATCGCTCAGGTTTTCCAGTTTCCGGTGGTCTACGACACCATGACGGTGTTCGACAACCTGGCCTTTCCGCTACGCAATCAAGGCCTGACCGAGGCAAAGGTGCATAGCAAGGTGCAGGAAATCGCCGAAGTCCTCGATCTGCAGCCGCTGCTGTACAAGAAGGCGCGAAACCTAACCGCCGATGAAAAACAGAAAGTTTCCATGGGCCGTGGGCTGGTGCGCGATGACGTGTCGGCGATCCTGTTCGACGAGCCGCTGACGGTGATCGATCCGCATTTGAAGTGGAAGCTGCGGCGCAAGCTCAAGCAGATTCACGAACAGTTCAACATCACCATGGTCTACGTCACCCACGATCAGCTCGAGGCTTCGACCTTCGCCGACAAGATCGCGGTGATGTACGGCGGGCAGATCGTGCAGTTCGGCACACCCAGGGAGTTGTTCGAGCGGCCGAGCCACACCTTTGTTGGCTACTTCATTGGCAGTCCGGGGATGAACCTGATCGAGGTGCAGCCTCAGGACGGCGGTGTGGGTTTTGCCGGGACTCACTTGCCGTTGTCCGACGCGATGCAGAAACGCATCGCCGACAGCGAATGGAAAAGCCTGAAGGTCGGCATCCGTCCGGAGTTCGTCCATGTGTGGGAGGAGGCCTTTGATGACGCGTTGCAGGCAAAGGTCGTACACGTCGAGGACCTGGGCACCTACAAAATCATGACCCTGAACCTCGACGGCGTGCTGCTGAAAGTACGCCTGGCCGAGGACAAACCGGTGCCCGACGGCACGGCGTACATCAGTTTCCCGGGGCAGTGGCTGATGGTCTACGCCGATGATTACTTGCTGGAGGTGCTGCCATGAACAAGGTGCAGAACAACAAGGCCTGGTGGCTGGTGCTACCGGTGTTCCTGCTGGTGGCGTTCAGTGCGGTGATCCCGATGATGACCGTGGTCAACTATTCGGTGCAGGACATTTTCGACCAGTCCAGCCGCTATTTCGTCGGCGCCGACTGGTACAAGCAGGTGCTGCTCGACCCTCGCTTGCATGACTCGTTGCTGCGCCAGTTCATCTATTCCGCCTGTGTGCTGCTGATCGAAATCCCTCTGGGCATCGCCATCGCCCTGACCATGCCGACCAAGGGCCGCTGGTCTTCGGTGGTGTTGATCGTACTGGCGATCCCGCTACTGATCCCGTGGAACGTGGTCGGCACCATCTGGCAGATCTTCGGCCGCGCCGACATCGGCTTGCTCGGTTCGAGCCTCAACGCCATGGGCATCAGCTACAACTACGCGGCGAACACCATGGACGCCTGGGTCACCGTGCTGGTGATGGACGTCTGGCACTGGACGTCGCTGGTGGCGCTGTTGTGCTTCTCCGGGTTGCGGGCGATTCCGGATGTGTATTACCAGGCGGCGCGGATCGACCGTGCCTCGGCCTGGGCGGTGTTCCGGCATATCCAGTTGCCCAAGCTCAAGAGTGTGCTGCTGATCGCTGTGATGTTGCGGTTCATGGACAGTTTCATGATCTACACCGAACCGTTCGTACTCACCGGCGGTGGTCCGGGCAATGCCACGACCTTCCTCAGCCAGACCCTGACCCAGATGGCGGTAGGGCAATTCGACCTGGGGCCGGCAGCGGCATTTTCGCTGGTGTACTTCCTGATCATCCTGTTGGTGTCCTGGCTGTTCTACACCGCCATGACTCACTCCGACGCCAACCGCTGAGGCCCGTCATGAGCAAGAGAAAGCTGGTTCCACTGCTGCTCTACATCCTGTTCCTGCTGGTGCCGATCTACTGGCTGCTGAACATGTCCTTCAAGAGCAACAACGAAATCCTCGGTGGCCTGACGCTGTTTCCCCAGGATTTCACCTTCCACAACTACAAGGTGATCTTCACCGACCCGAGCTGGTACACCGGCTACCTCAACTCGCTGTACTACGTGAGCCTGAACACGGTGATTTCCCTGAGCGTGGCGCTGCCGGCGGCCTATGCGTTTTCGCGTTATCGCTTCCTCGGCGACAAGCACCTGTTCTTCTGGCTGCTGACCAACCGCATGGCGCCACCGGCGGTGTTCCTGTTGCCGTTCTTCCAGCTGTATTCCTCGATCGGGTTGTTCGACACCCACATCGCCGTGGCCCTGGCTCACTGCCTGTTCAACGTGCCGCTGGCGGTGTGGATTCTCGAAGGCTTCATGTCCGGCGTGCCCAAGGAAATCGACGAAACCGCCTACATCGATGGCTACAGTTTTCCCAAGTTCTTCGTGAAGATTTTCATCCCGCTGATCGGCTCCGGCATCGGCGTCACGGCGTTCTTCTGCTTCATGTTTTCCTGGGTCGAACTGCTGCTGGCGCGAACCCTCACCTCGGTGAACGCCAAGCCGATCGCCGCGGTAATGACCCGCACCGTCTCGGCATCCGGTATCGACTGGGGGGTACTGGCGGCGGCCGGGGTGTTGACCATCCTGCCGGGCATGCTGGTGATCTGGTTTGTTCGCAACCACGTGGCCAAGGGCTTTGCCCTGGGCCGGGTATGAGGAGCTGATGATGGAATGGATGAGTTGGACGGTCCCCACGGCGGCGTTCTTTGGCGTTATTGCCTTGATCCTGCTGGGCATGACCACCTGGGAATTGCGTTCGCCGAGCGTGCTTCGGCGAGGTGTTCTACCAATTGCCACCACCCGTGGCGATCGGTTGTTTATCGGTCTTCTCGGCAGCGCCTACCTGCATTTGCTGGTAATCGGCGTCACCGACTGGAGCATCTGGGTGGCCTTCGCGTTGTCCCTGGTGTGGCTGTTGGCTGTGATGCGTTGGGGCTAGTCGAATCGCTCGGCAATGTTGCTCCGAAACTCAATAAGGAGGTCTCTATGTTCGACAAAAACAATAAGCTGCGACATAGCATTTCATTGGCAGCCATGCTGGCACTCAGCGGTTTGAGCGCTTCGGCCTGGGCCGATGCCTATGAAGACGCCGCGAAGAAATGGATTGGCAGCGAGTTCAAGCCGTCCACCCTGACGGCCGATCAGCAGTTGGCGGAGCTGAAGTGGTTTATCAAGGCCGCCGAGCCGTTTCGCGGGATGGACATCAAAGTCGTCTCGGAAACCATCGCCACCCACGAGTACGAGTCCAAGGTACTGGCCAAGGCCTTTACCGAGATCACCGGGATCAAAGTCACCCACGACCTGCTGCAAGAAGGCGACGTCGTGGAAAAGCTGCAGACTGTGATGCAATCGGACAAGAGCATCTATGACGGCTGGGTCAACGACTCGGACCTGATCGGTACACATTTCCGCTACGGCAAGACGGAGTCGATCACCGACCTGATGGCCAATGAAGGCAAGGACTTCACTTCGCCGACTCTGGACATCAAGGACTTCATCGGCATCTCGTTCACCACTGCACCGGACGGCAAGATCTATCAATTGCCTGATCAGCAGTTCGCCAACCTGTACTGGTTCCGCGCCGACTGGTTCGAGCGCGCGGACCTCAAGGCCAAGTTCAAGGAAAAGTACGGCTACGAGTTGGGCGTACCGGTGAACTGGTCGGCCTATGAAGACATCGCCAAATTCTTCAGCGAAGACGTCAAGGAAATCGACGGCAAACGCGTCTACGGGCACATGGACTATGGCAAGAAAGACCCGTCCCTGGGCTGGCGCTTCACCGATGCCTGGTTCTCCATGGCCGGTGGCGGCGACAAAGGCATTCCCAACGGCTTGCCGGTGGATGAATGGGGCATTCGTGTCGAGGATTGCCATCCGGTCGGTTCCAGTGTGACGCGTGGCGGCGACACTAACGGCCCGGCGGCGGTGTTTGCCACCACTAAATACGTTGACTGGCTGAAGAAGTACGCGCCACCGGAAGCGGCAGGCATGACGTTCTCCGAATCCGGCCCGGTGCCGTCCCAGGGCAGCATCGCCCAGCAGATCTTCTGGTATACCGCCTTCACCGCCGACATGACCAAGCCAGGTCTGGCAGTGATGAATGCCGACGGCACGCCGAAATGGCGGATGGCGCCGTCGCCGAAAGGTCCGTATTGGGAGGAGGGCATGAAACTCGGTTATCAGGATGCCGGTTCCTGGACCTTCATGAAGTCCACGCCTGAAAAGCAAAAACTGGCGGCCTGGCTCTATGCGCAGTTCGTGACCTCGAAAACCGTGTCGCTGAAGAAAACCATCGTCGGCCTGACGCCCATCCGCGAGTCGGACATCAACTCGCAAGCGATGACCGACCTGGCGCCGAAGCTCGGTGGCCTGGTGGAGTTTTACCGCAGCCCGGCCCGCGTGCAATGGACCCCGACCGGGACCAACGTGCCGGACTATCCTCGCCTCGCGCAGTTGTGGTGGAGCCACATCGCCGAAGCCGCCAGCGGCGACAAAACCCCGCAACAGGCACTGGACGGTCTGGCCAAGGATCAGGACGCGATCATGTCCCGTCTGGAGCGTTCGAAGGCACAAGCCACCTGCGCACCGAAAATGAATCCCGAGCGCGATGCCCAGTACTGGTTCGACCAGCCGGGCGCGCCGAAACCTAAACTGGAAAACGAGAAGCCGAAAGGCGAAACCGTGAGCTACAACCAGTTGCTGAAATCGTGGGCGGATGCGCGTAAATAACAGCTAAACCGTAAACGCTAACGGCACCGAAAGGTGCCGTTTTTGTTTGAGTCTGTCCCTACGCCTTCGCGGGCAAGCCCGCTCCCACAGGTTTTGTGTCGTACACAAAATCCGAGGGCATCCTCGGTCACTGTGGGAGCGAGCTTGCTCGCGATGAGGGCGTACCAGACACAAAGCATCTCTAGCCGAACAAGCATCTCAATGAGTCATTAATTTCCAGCGGTGGGCAGGTCAGGTCCAATCAGCTAGATCTTTGCACTTGGCAACCCTCTGGAGCAGAAGCCTCAGCCATTAGTGCATTCGAAAAGCTCAAGCATCAAACGCAAAAACGGCACCCGAAGGTGCCGTTTCCGTTTACTGCCGAGTATCGCTCAAGCGATCAACCCGCCAGACCCGACTGTTGAACCAGGTTCAGCAGCGGTTGTGGGTACAGGCCGAGGAAGAAGGCCAGTACCGCGATCGCCAGCAGCATCACGCCGCCTGCACGTTGTTCCCAGTGCAGTTGAGCGTCGACGCGGCGCAGGTTCGGTTCGATCAGGTACAGGGTGACCATCACTCGCAGGTAGTAGAAGACGCCGATGGCGCTGCCCAGTACCAGCGAACCGACCAGCCACCACTGGTGCGACTCGACACCGGTGGCGATGATGTAGAACTTGCCGATGAAGCCCGCGGTCAGCGGGATACCGGCCAGGGACAGCATCATCACGGTGAGGACGGCGGTCAGGTACGGACGGCGCCAGAACAGGCCGCGGTATTCGTACAGGGCGTCTGCGTCACGGCCTTTGTACGGCGAGGACATCAGGGTGATCACGCCGAATGCGCCGAGGCTGGTGATTACGTAGGTGACCAGGTACACGCCGATGGCTTCCACGGCCAGACCCTTGCTCGCCACCAGGGCGATCAGCAGGTAGCCGAAGTGGGCGATGGACGAGTAACCCAGCAGACGCTTGAGGTTGCTCTGGGTCAGCGCCAGCAGGTTACCGAACAGGATCGACGCGATGGCGATAATGGTCAGTACGTTGCTCAGTACGCCGCTGCTCGCCGCTGGCGAGATCTGGAACAGACGCACCATCACCGCGAACACGGCAACCTTGGAAGCGGTGGCCAGGAACGCTGCCACCGGCGCCGGAGCACCTTCGTACACGTCCGGGGTCCAGAGGTGGAACGGTACCAGCGACAGCTTGAACGCCAGGCCGATCAGCATCATGCCCAGGCCCAGTTGCGCCAGCGAGCTTGGCAGGCCGGTGGCCGCCAGGGCCTGGCCGATGCCGTTGAAGCTCAGGGAACCGGCGTCAGCGTAGAGCAGGGCCATGCCGAACAACAGGAACGCGGAGCCGGCGGCCGACAGCACCATGTACTTGATGCCGGCTTCCAGCGAGCGCTTGTTGAAGAAGGCATAAGCCACCAGACCGTAGACCGGCACCGACAGCAGTTCCAGACCGACGAACAACCCGGCCAGGTGCTGCGCGCTGACCAGCACCAGGCCACCGGCAGCGGCCATCAGGATCAGCAGGTACAGTTCTTCACGGTTGCCCGGGTAACCCGTGCCGCCATCGCCGAGGTAGGCGTGGGCGAGGGTGACACAAGCGAGGGTGGCGACCAGGATCAGCGCCATGTACAGGCAAGCGAAGCTATCGATTTGCAGCAGTGGGGTCACAGCCAATGGCGCGACCTTCAAGGCTGGCAGGATCGACAGCAAAGCCAGGTTCAGACCCGCCACCGACAGCAGGAAGGTCTGGGAGTGGTTGCGGCGCCAGGCGATCGCCAGCATCACCACGATGATCGTGGCGCTGGTGATCAACAACGGCGCAAGCGCGATAAAGTGTTGAGTCGTGAATTCCATAGCGCTCTTACCGGGCCGAAGCGAGTTGAGTGAAGGCGGTGCCGAGCCATTGCTGCACGCCATGCATCGTAGCGGCAGAGGTATCGAGGAACGGTTGCGGGTAGACGCCGATGTAAATCAGCAGCGCTGCCAGACCGACCACCATGATCATTTCGCGACCGTCCATGCCATGCAGCACCGCGTCCGATTTCGACGGGCCGAAGTAGGCACGGTGGATCATGATCAGCGAGTAGACCGAACCGAACACCAGGCCGGACGTCGCGATGATGGTGACCCATGGGGCGATCGGGAAGGTGCCGATCAGGATCAGGAACTCACCGACGAAGTTACCGGTAACCGGCAAGCCCAGGGACGCGGCTGCGAAGAACAGGCTGAGGGCCGGCAGGTAAGCGATCTTCGACCACAGGCCACCCATCTCGCGCATGTCGCGGGTGTGGGTGCGCTCGTACAGCTGGCCACTCAGGATAAAGAGTGCCGCCGCCGACAGGCCGTGCGCCAGCATCTGCATCACCGCGCCCTGCAGCGCCAGTTGGCTGCCGGAGTAGATGCCGATCAGTACGAAGCCCATGTGGGAAACGGACGAGAAGGCGATCAGACGCTTGATGTCGGTTTGCGCGAACGCCAGGAACGCACCGTAGAAAATCCCGATCAGACCCAGGGTCATGGCGAACGGCGCGAACTCGGCCGAGGCATTCGGGAACAGCGGCAGGGCGAAACGCAGCAAGCCGTAGGCCGCGGTCTTCAGCAAGATACCAGCGAGGTCGACGGAACCTGCGGTCGGCGCCTGTGCGTGAGCGTCAGGCAACCAGGAGTGGAACGGTACCACGGGCAGCTTGACCGCGAAGGCGATGAAGAAGCCGAGCATCAGGATGTACTCGGTGGTCGTCGACATTTTGGTCTTCAACAGGTCGGCGTAGTTGAAGGTAATCACGCCGGTGTCGTTGAAGTTGACCAGTACCAGACCCAGGATCGCCACCAGCATGATCAGGCCGGAAGCCTGAGTGAAGATGAAGAACTTGGTCGCCGCGTAGATCCGGGTTTTCTTGCCGTCCGAAGAACTGTGACCCCAGAGCGCGATGAGGAAGTACATCGGCACCAGCATCATTTCCCAGAAGAAGAAGAACATGAACAGGTCGAGGGCGAGGAACACGCCGACGACACCGCCCAGGATCCACATCAGGTTCAGGTGGAAGAAGCCAACATGACGCTGGATCTCTTTCCACGAGCAGAGTACCGAGAGGACACCCAGCAGACCGGTCAGCATGATCATCAACAGCGACAGGCCGTCGAGGGCCAGGTGCACGTTGATGCCGAAGCGCTGGATCCAGACGTGCTTGAACTCAAGCGCCCAGGTCGGATCGGCGCCAGGCTTTGGTGCAAATGAATAGTCACCGTTGGCCCACAGCCAGAGGCCGAGGGAGAGCAGCAGGGACATGGTGATCAGCGCAATCCAGCGGGGGAGGGTGGCGCCGAAGCGCTCACCCATCCAGCACAGCAGGCCGCCGATGAAGGGGATCAGGATTAGCCAAGGCAGAATCATGACGGGCTCAATTCCTTTCGCAAGTTCGCAAGGTTCATATCAGACCGCTACCAGCACGACGGCGCCGATTACCAGCACGGCACCAGCAGCCATCGAGGCGGCGTACCAACGCAGTTGACCGGTCTCGGTACGGCTCAGGGCGGTGTGGCCGCCTTTGGCCATACGCGGGATCAGACCGATGGTCTGGTCCAGCGGGTCTTTGCGCAGGATGTGGTTGATCGCCAGGTACGGCTTGACGAACAGTTTGTCGTAGATCCAGTCGAAGCCCCAGGCAGCGAACCACCAGGCCGAGAGGATACGGCCGATGCCGCTGTTGGCGATGGCGGTGACGAAGCGACGCTTGCCGAGGAACAGCAGCGCGGACAGCAGGATACCGGCCAGGGCGATGGCGCCCGAGGCGATTTCCAGGCTGTGCTTGGCTTCGCCGCCGGCATGGCCGACGCTTTGCGGCAGTACGCCGTGCAACGGTGGAACGATCATCGCGCCGATGGCGGTGGACAATACGATCAGCACCGACAGTGGCAGCCAGTGGGCGATGCCGTGACCGGCGTGGGCTTCGGTCTTCGCTTCACCATGGAACGCGATGAAGATCAGGCGGAAGGTGTACAGCGAGGTCATGAATGCGCCGACCAGACCTGCGTAGAGCAGACCGTGGTTGCCGCTGGCGAACGCTTCCCAGAGGATTTCGTCCTTGGAGTAGAAGCCTGCGGTCACCAGAGGCAGGGCCGCCAGGGCCGCGCCACCGACGATGAAGCTGGCGTAGGCCAGTGGCAGTTTCTTCCACAGGCCGCCCATCTTGAAGATGTTCTGCTCGTGGTGGCAGGCAACGATTACCGAACCGGAAGCAAGGAACAGCAGGGCCTTGAAGAAGGCGTGGGTCATCAGGTGGAAGATCGCGCCGTCCCAGGCACCAACGCCCAGGGCCAGGAACATGTAGCCGATCTGGCTCATGGTCGAGTAGGCAAGGATACGCTTGATGTCGGTCTGGACCAGGGCTGCAAAACCCGCCAGAACCAGGGTCACACCGCCAACGATGCCCACCAGGTGCAGGATTTCCGGCGCCAGGGTGAACAGGCCGTGGGTACGGGCGATCAGGTAGACACCGGCGGTCACCATGGTCGCGGCGTGGATCAGTGCCGAAACCGGAGTAGGACCGGCCATCGCGTCCGCCAGCCAGGTTTGCAGCGGCAGTTGCGCGGATTTACCGACAGCGCCGCCCAGCAGCATCAGGGTGGCCATGACCATCCAGAAGTCGCCGGCCTGGAATTTCTGCGGAGCCAGCACCAGCAGTTCCTGAACGTTCAGCGTGCCCAGCTGGGCAAACAGAATGAACAGGCCGATGGCCATGAACACGTCACCGATACGGGTCACGATGAAGGCCTTGAGTGCGGCGTTACCGTTGTTGCGGTTGCTGTAGTAGAAACCGATCAACAGGTACGAGCACAGGCCCACGCCTTCCCAACCGAAGTACACGAACAGCAGGTTATCGGCCAGGACCAGGAACAGCATGCTGGCGATAAACAGGTTGGTGTAGGCGAAGAAGCGCGAGTAGCCGTCTTCACCGCGCATGTACCAGGACGCGAACAGGTGGATCAGGAAGCCGACGCCAACCACCACGCCGAGCATGGTCACCGACAGGCCGTCCAGGTACAGGGCGAAGGTCGGCGTGAAGCCTTCCACCGCCATCCATTGCCACAGCACCTGGGTGTAGTGGCCGCCTTCCGGCGGAGCCACGTTGAATTGCCAGATCACATAAGCCGCGACGATCGCCGACAGGCCAATGGAGCCGACGCCGATCAGCGCCGAGAGGTTTTCCGAGAGGCGTCCCCGGGAAAACGCCAGCAGCACAAAACCGATCAGAGGGAACAGGAAAGTCAGATAGAGAAGGTTCATCCGCGCATCTCACTGGCAGCGTCGATATCGAGCGTGTGGAAGCGGCGATACAGTTGCAGCAGGATCGCCAGGCCAATACTGGCCTCGGCGGCTGCCAGGCTGATCACCAGGATGAACATGATCTGTCCATCCGGCTGCGCCCAGCGGCTACCGGCAACGATGAACGCCAGGGCGGAGGCATTCATCATGACCTCCAGGCTCATCAGCACGAAGAGAATGTTGCGGCGGACCATCAGTCCGACCAGACCGAGGCAGAACAGGATGCCGGCGACCGCCAGACCATGCTCCATAGGGATAGCAGGCATCGTCATTGCTCCTTGGCTTCGTTACGGCCCAGATGGAACGCCGTGACGGCTGCGGCGAGCAGCAGCATCGAGGCGAGTTCGACCACCAGCAGGTAAGGACCGAACAGGCTGATGCCCACGGCCTTGGCGTCTACGGTGGTGTGGCCGACGGCCTGGCCGCTATGGTGGGAGAACAGCACATACAGCAGTTCTACCAGCAGCAGCGCGGCGAGGAGGACCGGGCCGCCCCAGATACCGGGCTTGAGCCAGACGCGCTCTTGCTGAACCGAGGCCGGGCCAAGGTTCAGCATCATCACCACGAACACGAACAGCACCATGATGGCGCCAGCGTAGGCGATCACTTCCAGTACACCGGCAAACGGTGCGCCGAGGGCGAAGAACGTCATCGCCACGGCGATCAGCGAAATGATCAGGTAGAGCAGGGCGTGCACAGGGTTGGTGTTGGTGATCACGCGAAGCGTGGACACCACAGCGATACCCGATGCGAAATAGAAAGCGAATTCCATCTTTCTTCCTTAAGGCAGCAAGCTCTTCACGTTGATCGGTTCGGCTTCATTCTGCGCGGAGCCTTTGGGCTTACCGGCAATCGCCATACCTGCAACACGATAGAAGTTGTAATCAGGGTTTTTGCCGGGGCCGGAGATCAGCAGATCTTCTTTCTCGTAAACCAGGTCCTGACGTTTGAACTCGGCCATTTCGAAATCCGGCGTCAGCTGGATCGCGGTGGTCGGGCAGGCTTCCTCGCAGAGGCCGCAAAAGATGCAGCGCGAGAAGTTGATGCGGAAGAAGTCCGGGTACCAGCGACCGTCTTCGGTTTCAGCTTTCTGCAGCGAGATGCAACCAACCGGGCACGCCACGGCACACAGGTTGCAGGCTACGCAACGCTCTTCGCCGTCGGGGTCGCGGGTCAGCACGATCCGGCCACGGAAGCGTGGCGGCAGGTACACCGCCTCTTCCGGATATTGCAGCGTGTCGCGCTTGCGGAAGGCATGGCCGAAGATCATCACCAGGCTGCGAAGCTGGGTGAAGAAGCCATGCACGATGTCAAAAATGTACTTCATGATTCTCTATCCTCACTGAGCCGCGACGGCGGGCGTGTTGAGCAACACGATCGCAGCGGTCACCAGCATGTTGACGAGGGTCAGCGGCAGGCAGAACTTCCAGCTGAAATCCATCACTTGGTCATACCGTGGGCGCGGAATCGAGGCGCGCAGCAGGATGAAGAACATGATGAAGAACGCGGTTTTCAACGCGAACCAGATGAACGGGATCTGCGGCAGAATGCCGAACGGACCGTGCCAGCCACCGAAGAACAAGGTCACCAGCAGCGCCGAGATCAGCACGATGCCGATGTACTCGCCGACGAAGAACATGCCCCATTTCATGCCGGCGTATTCAATGTGGTAACCGTCGGCCAGTTCCTGTTCCGCTTCCGGCTGGTCGAACGGGTGACGGTGAGTCACGGCGACGCCAGCGATGAAGAAGGTCAGGAAACCGAAGATCTGCGGAATGACGAACCACATATTCTGCGCCTGGTATTCAACGATGTCGCGCATGTTGAACGAGCCGGCCTGGATCACGATGCCCATCAGCGACAGGCCCATGAACACTTCGTACGACACGGTTTGCGCCGAGGCCCGCAAGCTGCCCAGCAGGGCGAACTTGTTGTTGCTCGACCAGCCGGCGAACAGCACCGCGTAGACTGACAGACCGGCCATCGCGAAGAAGAACAGGATGCCGATGTTGATATCCGCCACGCCCCAGGTCGGGGTGATCGGGATGATCGCGAAGGCAATCAGCAAGGCGCTCATGGCCACGACCGGTGCCAAAGTGAAGATCACTTTGTCGGCGAATGGCGGCGTCCAGTCCTCCTTGAAGAACATCTTGATCATGTCGGCCGCGATCTGGAACGCGCCGAACGGGCCGACGCGGTTCGGACCGTAACGGTCCTGCCAGAGGGCGAGCAAGCGACGCTCGACCCAACTGAGCAGGGCGCCGCAGATCACCACGGCGAGCAGAATCACCACGGCCTTGAGGACCGCGATGATCACGTCGATCACCTCAGGAGTGAACCAGGTCATTGAGCTGCCTCCTGCAGACCGTCAACGGATTTGCCAAAGATTGCTGGCGGAATGCCGGCGATGCCCGCAGGCAAGGCCACCAGACCGGCGCCCAGTTCTTCATTGATGCGCAGCGGCAGACGCAGGGTCTGGCCGGCCACGTTCAGGCTCAGCATGGCGCCGTCATTGACACCCAGGCGGTCGGCTTCGGACTTGGCCAGTGCGACGTAGGCAGCCGGAATGCGTTCCTGAACCGGAGCGGCTTTCGAAGAGTTCTCTTCGCTGCCGAACAGGTGGAAGAACGGCACGACCTGCCAGGTGCCCTGGGCCGGGTTGAACGCACGCGGAACGCTGGCGAACCAGTTCAGCGAGTCACCGCTGGTTTCGATCAGGCGAGTGCCCGGGTCGCCAGCGCGGATGTGACCACCGACTTCATCCTGGAACTTGTTCCAGGCTTGCGGCGAGTTCCAGCCCGGAGACCAGGCGAACGGCACTTGCTGACGCGGTTCGGCTGAACCCGAGTAACCTTCCATCGAGAAGGCGAACGCGGTGTCCTTGTCCTGCGGGGTACGCGGTTCGTGCACGCTGATGTCGGCGCGCATGGCGGTACGACCGGAATAGCGCAGCGGTTCACGGGCCAGTTTCATGCCCTTGATGCGGAACGCGGCGGACGGTGCGGCGTCGACAATGCGGTTCAGAATCGGAGTGCTGGAAGCGACAGCGGCGGTGACGTGGTCCAGTTGGGTCCAGTCGATCGGCTGGTTCAGCAGGGTGGCGCGCAGGGCATGCAGCCAGCGCCAGCCTTCGTGAACCAGGATGCTCGCGTCCAGGTACTTCGGATCGAAAACCTGGAAGAAGCGCTGGGCGCGACCTTCCTGGCTGACCAGGGTACCGTCGCCTTCAGCGAAGCTGGCGGCTGGCAGAACCAGGTGCGCGCGATCGCTGGTGGCGGTCTTCTGGTGGTCGGCGACGATCAGCACTTTCGCGGCGGTCAGCGCGGCATCGACCTTGGCCTTGTCGGTACGGGTGTACAGATCGTTTTCCAGCACGACAATGGCGTCAGCCTTACCGTCGATCACGGCTTGCA
This sequence comes from Pseudomonas sp. Pseusp10, assembly GCF_059492225.1. Lineage (NCBI taxonomy): Bacteria > Pseudomonadati > Pseudomonadota > Gammaproteobacteria > Pseudomonadales > Pseudomonadaceae > Pseudomonas > Pseudomonas sp. Pseusp10. The sequence continues at coordinate 2,807,402 of NZ_CP168528.1, forward strand.
GCGCGGCGTCGACCGACTCGCCACCGAGCATGGCCAGGCCGAGGCTGTTGGCCTCTGGCACGATCAGGCTGATGGAACCGTTCTTCTCGCGCTGCTTCAGGGCCTTGGCGATGTTCGCGGCCGCTTCGATCAGGGCTTTGGAGCCCAGGGAAGTACCGGCGATGATCAGTGGACGCTTGGCCGCGAGCAGGGCGTCGGCAATGCGCTTGGCCAGCTCAAGGGCTTCAGCGTCCAGGCCTTCTACGGCTGGAGCGCTGGCATCGAGGGCGTGAGCCACGGCGAAACCGATGCGGGCCAGGTCATCGGGAGCTGCGTGAACGCATTCTTCGGCGATGTCGTCGAGCTTGGTTTCAGCCAGGCAGGCGATGAACAGCGGGTTCAGCGCGTGCTGGCCGATGTTCTTCACCGCGGCGTCGAGCCAAGGCTGAACGCGCATGGCATCGGCCATGTCTTCGGCCTTGCCCTTGACCGATTGACGCAAGGACAGGGCCATGCGTGCAGCAGTCTGGGTCAGGTCTTCACCGAGGACGAACACGGCGTCGTGGTCTTCGATGTCGCGCATGTTCGGGACTGGCAGCGGGCTGTCTTTGAGCACTTGCAGGACCAGGCGGATGCGCTCCAGTTCGGACGCTTCGATACCCGAGTAGAAGTGCTCGGCACCGACCAGTTCGCGCAATGCGTAGTTGCTTTCGAGGCTGGCGCGAGGCGAACCGATACCGACGATGTTGCGGCCACGCAGCAGGTCGGCGGCTTTATCCAGCGCTTCGTCGAGGCTTAGCTTGGCGCCGCCCGCCAGCAGTGGCTGACGCGGGCGGTCTTCGCGGTTGACGTAGCCATAGCCGAAACGGCCACGGTCGCACAGGAAGTACTGGTTCACCGAGCCGTTGAAACGGTTTTCGATGCGACGCAGTTCGCCGTAACGCTCGCCCGGGGAAATGTTGCAACCGCTGGAGCAGCCATGGCAGATGCTCGGCGAGAACTGCATGTCCCACTTGCGGTTGTAGCGCTCGGAGTGAGTCTTGTCGGTGAACACACCGGTCGGGCAGACCTCGGTGAGGTTGCCGGAGAACTCGCTTTCCAGCACGCCATCTTCAACGCGACCGAAGTACACGTTGTCGTGGGCGCCGTACACACCGAGGTCGGTGCCGCCGGCATAGTCCTTGTAGAAGCGCACGCAGCGGTAGCAAGCGATGCAGCGGTTCATTTCGTGGGAAATGAACGGGCCCAGTTGCTGGTTCTGGTGAGTACGCTTGGTGAAGCGGTAACGGCGCTCGTTGTGGCCGGTCATTACCGTCATGTCTTGCAGGTGGCAGTGACCGCCTTCTTCACAGACCGGGCAGTCGTGAGGGTGGTTGGTCATCAGCCATTCAACAACACTGGCGCGGAACGCCTTGGACTCTTCATCTTCGATGGAGATCCAGGTGTTGTCGGTGGCAGGCGTCATGCAGGACATCACGATACGACCACGGGTGTCGTTCTCGTCGGTGTACTGCTTGACCGCGCACTGGCGGCAAGCGCCAACGCTGCCAAGGGCAGGGTGCCAGCAGAAATAAGGAATATCGAGGCCTAGCGACAGACATGCCTGTAACAGGTTGTCTGCCCCATCGACTTCGAGCTCTTTGCCGTCTACGTGGATAGTGGCCATGGTTCAAAGTTCTTCGTTGGCCCGGTGTCAGCGGGCGTGGCTAATGGAATCTTGTTATCCGTGTGAATCAACACAGCCGTTAAAGGCGTCATCACACGAAAAGCGAAGGGCACGGACCCTTCGCCTTTTTTAAGCGTTTACGCGCCGACCAGGATCGGCCTTGCCAGAGGCGGGACGGTGGCGCTGACAGGCGCGATACCGGCTTCGAACTCATGGCGGAAGTATTTGATTGCGCTGCCCAACGGCTCCACGGCGCCCGGTGCGTGAGCACAGAAGGTCTTGCCTGGGCCGAGGAAGCCGACCAGACCCAGCAGGGTCTCGATGTCGCCTGGCTGGCCTTCACCGTTCTCGATGGCCATCAGGAGCTTGACGCTCCATGGCAAGCCGTCGCGGCAAGGGGTGCAGAAGCCACAGGATTCGCGAGCGAAGAACTGCTCCATGTTGCGCAGCAAGGACACCATGTTGACGCTGTCGTCCACCGCCATGGCCAGGCCGGTACCCATACGGGTGCCCACTTTGGCGATGCCGCCGGCGTACATTTGTGCGTCCAGGTGTTCCGGCAACAGGAAGCCGGTACCGGCGCCGCCAGGCTGCCAGCACTTGAGCTTGTAACCGTCGCGCATGCCACCGGCGTAGTCTTCGAACAGCTCGCGACCGGTCACGCCGAACGGCAGTTCCCACAGGCCCGGGTTCTTGACCTTGCCGGAGAAGCCCATGAGCTTGGTGCCCATGTCTTCGCTACCTTCGCGAGCCAACGATTTGTACCAGTCCACGCCGTCGGCAATGATCGCCGGCACGTTGCACAGGGTTTCGACGTTGTTCACGCAGGTCGGCTTGCCCCACACGCCAACGGCGGCGGGGAAGGGCGGCTTGGAGCGCGGGTTGGCGCGGCGACCTTCGAGGGAGTTGATCAACGCGGTTTCTTCACCGCAGATGTAACGCCCGGCGCCGGTGTGGACGAACAGCTCGAAATCGAAGCCGCTGCCCAGGATGTTCTTGCCCAGCAGGCCTGCTGCCTTGGCTTCTTCCACTGCACGGTTGAGGTGCCTGGCGGCGGTGGTGTATTCGCCACGCAGGAAGATGTAGCCACGGTAGGTTTTCAGTGCGCGGGCACTGATCAGCATGCCTTCGATCAGCAGATGGGGCAGTTGCTCCATCAGCATGCGGTCTTTCCAGGTGTTCGGCTCCATTTCATCCGCGTTGCACAGCAGGTAGCGGATGTTGATGGATTCGTCCTTTGGCATCAGGCCCCACTTCACGCCAGTGGGGAAGCCTGCACCGCCGCGACCCTTGAGGCCGGAATCCTTCACGGTCTGGACGATGTCGTCCTGGGCCATGTCGGCGAAGGCCTTGCGTGCAGCGGCGTAACCGTTCTTCGCCTGGTACTCGTCGAGCCATACGGCTTCGCCGTCGTCACGCAGACGCCAGGTGAGCGGGTGAGTCTCGGCCGAACGCTTGATGCGGTTGGCTGGACCGAAGGAAGTCAGGGTCATACGTAGCCCTCGAGCAATTTGGCAACGCCTGCTGGCTGCACATCACCGAAAGTGTCGTCGTCGATCATCAACGCCGGCGCCTTGTCGCAGTTGCCGAGGCAGCAGACCGGCAGCAGGGTGAAACGACCGTCGGCGGTGGTCTGACCCAGGCCGATGCCCAGCTTGCTCTGGATTTCGCTGACCACGGACTCGTGGCCACCGATGTAGCAGACCATGCTGTCGCAGACGCGAATGATGTGACGGCCCACTGGCTGACGGAAGATCTGGCTATAGAACGTCGCCACACCTTCAACGTCGCTGGCCGGGATGCCGAGGATCTCGCCGATGGCGTACAGGGCGCCGTCCGGCACCCAGCCACGTTCCTTCTGGACGATCTTCAGGGCTTCGATCGACGCCGCGCGCGGGTCTTCGTAGTGATGCAACTCGTGCTCGATGGCCGAGCGCTCGGTTTCGCTCAGGGCGAAACGGTCTGTCTGGATAAGCGTGCTGTTCATGCTTAGCGGTCCACGTCGGCCATAACGAAATCGATACTACCCAGGTACGCAATCAAGTCCGCGACCATGCTGCCTTTGATCACCGAAGGGATCTGCTGCAGGTGCGGGAAGCTTGGGGTACGAATCCGGGTGCGGTAGCTCATGGTGCCGCCATCGCTCGTCAGGTAATAACTGTTGATGCCCTTGGTCGCTTCGATCATCTGGAAGGATTCGTTGGCCGGCATGACCGGGCCCCACGAAACTTGCAGGAAGTGCGTGATCAGGGTTTCGATGTGCTGCAGGGTGCGCTCTTTCGGCGGCGGCGTGGTCAGCGGGTGATCCGCCTTGTACGGGCCTTCCGGCATGTTGCGCAGGCACTGGTCGATGATCCTGATGCTCTGGCGCATCTCTTCGACACGCACGATGCAGCGGTCGTAGGCATCGCCATTGGCGGCCAGCGGCACTTCGAATTCGAAGTTCTCGTAGCCCGAGTACGGGCGCGCTTTACGCAGGTCGAAATCGCAACCGGTCGAACGCAGGCCGGCACCGGTGACACCCCATTCCAGGGCCTCTTTGGTGTTGTAGTCGGCGACGCCGATGGTCCGGCCACGCAGGATGCTGTTGTCCAGTGCGGCTTTCTGGTATTCGTCCAGACGCTTGGGCATCCACTCGACGAAGTCCTTGACCAGTTTTTCCCAGCCGCGCGGCAGGTCGTGGGCGACACCACCGATGCGGTACCAGGCCGGGTGCAGGCGGAAACCGGTAATCGCCTCGATCACCGTGTACGCGCGCTGGCGATCGGTGAAGGTGAAGAACACCGGAGTCATGGCGCCGACGTCCTGAATGTAGGTACCCAGGAACAGCAGGTGGCTGGTGATCCGGAAGAACTCGGCCATCATGATGCGGATGACGTCGACCTTCTCGGGCACCTTGATACCGGCCAGCTTCTCGACCGAGAGCACGTACGGCAGGTTGTTCATCACGCCGCCGAGGTAGTCGATACGGTCGGTGTACGGGATGAAGCTGTGCCAGGACTGACGCTCGGCCATCTTCTCGGCACCACGGTGGTGGTAACCGACGTCCGGTACGCAGTCAACGATCTCTTCGCCGTCCAGCTGCAGGATGATGCGGAACGCACCGTGCGCGGACGGGTGGTTCGGGCCGAGGTTGAGGAACATGTAGTCCTCGTTCGGGCCGGAACGCTTCATGCCCCAGTCTTCAGGCTTGAAGCGCGCGGACTCTTCCTCGAGCTGTTGCTTGGCCAGGTTCAGGGTGAACGGGTCGAACTCGGTGGCGCGGGCAGGGAAGTCCTTGCGCAGCGGGTGACCTTCCCAGGTCGGCGGCATCATGATGCGCGACAGGTGCGGGTGGCCTTTGAAGTCGATGCCGAACATGTCCCAGACTTCACGCTCGTACCAGTTGGCGTTGGGCCAGATGCTGGTGACGGTCGGCAGGCTGAGGTCGCTCTCGGACAAGGCGACCTTGATCATTACGTCACTATTACGTTCGATCGACATCAAGTGATAGAACACGGAGAAGTCGACGCCGTTCGGCAGCCCTTGACGCTTGGTGCGCAGACGCTCGTCCACGCCGTGCAGGTCATAGAGCATGACGTACGGCTTGGGCAGGTTACGCAGGAAGGTCAGGACTTCGACGAGTTTGGCACGGGCAACCCAAAGCACCGGCATGCCGGTGCGGGTAGGCTGGGCGGTGAACGCCTCCGGGCCAAAACGGTTGTTCAGTTCGACGACCACATCCTGGTCGTCTGCCTTGTAAGGCGGGATGTACAGAGCACTGCCTGTAGTCATGGTTATTTATCGCTTTCGGTCAACGTAAAGAATGAAGCCAGCTTCTCGTTTCTTTGAAACAGCAGATCTGGATCAGACTTCGTCGGGGCTGCGCAGGTTGGTTACCTGAATACGCTGTTCGCGGCGCTTTTCCTTTTCGGAAGGCATCTCGGCGCGATACACGCCTTGATCGCCAACGACCCAGGAAAGTGGGCGACGCTCCTGGCCAATCGACTCCTGCAACAGCATCAAGCCTTGCAGGAAAGCTTCAGGGCGGGGCGGGCAGCCAGGCACGTAGACGTCCACGGGCAGGAACTTGTCCACCCCTTGAACGACGGAGTAGATGTCGTACATGCCACCGGAGTTGGCGCACGAACCCATGGAGATGACCCATTTGGGTTCGAGCATTTGCTCGTAGAGACGCTGAATGATCGGCGCCATCTTGATGAAGCAGGTACCGGCGATAACCATGAAATCCGCCTGACGCGGCGATGCCCGGATAACCTCGGCGCCAAAGCGCGCGATGTCGTGGGGCGCCGTGAAGGCGGTGGTCATTTCCACGTAGCAGCACGAAAGACCGAAGTTATACGGCCACAGGGAGTTCTTGCGCCCCCAGTTGATCGTGCCGTTAAGCACGTCTTCGAGCTTGCCCATGAAAATGTTTTTGTGGACTTGATCTTCTAACGGATCGGAAACGGTTTCCCGCTGGCCAATCGGATACTGCTCGTTAGGAGCATCGGGGTCGATCCTGGTGAGATTGTATTGCATTGCCAAAGCCTCATTGTTTCAGCTTCGCTTGCCGCTTGCGCCGAGCTTCCGGAGCCCAGTCAAGGGCGCCCACTCGGAATAGGTAGACAAGGCCTGCCAACAGAATTGCTATGAAAACGAGAGCTTCGACGAATCCGGTCCAGCCGCTTTCGCGGACGGACACAGACCATGCAAAGAGAAAGAGGGCTTCGATATCGAAGATCACGAAGAGCATCGCGACCAGATAGAATTTGGCTGAGAGCCGCAAGCGGGCGCCACCTGTAGGTAGCATGCCGGACTCGAACGGTTCGTTTTTGCTGCGGCCCCAGGCTTTTGACCCGAGTAGGCTGGAGACACCGAGCATGAAGGCGCAGAGGCCGACGACGCCTAGAAGGAAAATGGCAAAGCCCCAGTTATGGGCCATGAGTCCTGTCGCTTCGGGCATGCTGGTAATCCTTAACAGAGAGCAAGGGTCTCTGAGCTTGAAAAGAAACAAAAGCAGTGACGATATGTCGCAGCAATCAATCCTGCTGATTTTATGGCTAAACACCCGGCAAGTAAAATTCCTATAGCGAAATTATTTATAGGAATAAGGACATAGCACGCTTAAAACCCCCTGCAGGCCTTGCGCCTTGGGCATTGGGTGGCATTTCGTCAATTATGTTTTGTAGGGAATGTAACGAACATAGTTGCTGATAAATGATAATCAATATTATTTGGCGCGGTTTTTAAACTGCTTGTCCTGCGGATACTCGGGAAGTTGTCTTATATGGGCGTTACTGCAAGTAGCGGCGGTGTGCGTTTTAGCGGATTTTTCTGACAGTCGTAGCGCTCTGGATCAATGTTTTCAGATCGCCGCTTTCCCTGTAGGAGCGAGCCTGCTCGCGATGGTGGTCAACGATGACGCCGGGGGGCCTGAAACCCCACGGCGTCCTCAGGTTCATCGCGAGCAGGCTCGCTCCTACAGAGGGGTGCTCATTGAATCGCAGGCAAAAAAAACGCCCCGAACCAGTCGGGGCGTCAGATGTGCAGCGCTGCGGTTAGCTTTCTATCGGGTCCGCAGCGGCTGATATCTCAGTCGAAGCGGATCAGTGGAACTGTTCTTCTTCAGTCGAACCGGTCAGTGCGGTCACCGAAGACGAGCCACCCTGGATCACGGTGGTCATGTCGTCGAAGTAGCCGGTGCCCACTTCCTGCTGGTGAGCCACGAAGGTGTAACCCTTGGCGGCGTCAGCGAATTCCTGCTCTTGCAGCTTCACGTAGGCAGTCATGTCGTTGCGGGCGTAGTCGTGCGCCAGGTTGAACATGCTGTGCCACATGTTGTGAATGCCGGCCAGGGTAATGAACTGGTGCTTGTAGCCCATGGCGGACAGTTCGCGCTGGAACTTGGCGATGGTCGCGTCGTCCAGGTTTTTCTTCCAGTTGAAGGAAGGCGAGCAGTTGTAAGACAGCAGTTGGTCCGGGTATTCCTTCTTGATCGCTTCGGCAAAGCGACGGGCTTCGTCCAGATCCGGCTTGGCGGTTTCGCACCAGATCAGGTCGGCGTACGGAGCGTAAGCCAGGCCGCGGGCGATCGCCTGGTCCAGGCCGGCGCGCACTTTGTAGAAGCCTTCCTGGGTACGTTCGCCAGTCACGAATGGCTGGTCGTACGGGTCGCAGTCGGAAGTCAGCAGGTCAGCAGCGTTAGCGTCGGTACGGGCCAGGATGATGGTCGGAGTACCGGCAACGTCGGCTGCCAGACGGGCAGCGGTCAGCTTCTGTACGGCTTCCTGGGTAGGAACCAGTACCTTGCCGCCCATGTGGCCGCATTTCTTCACGGAAGCCAGTTGGTCTTCGAAGTGAACGCCGGCGGCGCCTGCTTCGATCATGCTCTTCATCAGCTCGTAAGCGTTCAGTACGCCGCCGAAACCGGCTTCGGCGTCAGCCACGATTGGTGCGAAGTAGTCGATGTAGCCAGCGTCGCCCGGGTTCTTGCCGGCTTTCCACTGGATCTGGTCAGCACGACGGAACGAGTTGTTGATGCGCTTGACCACGGTTGGAACCGAGTCCACCGGGTACAGTGACTGGTCCGGGTACATCGATTCGGCGGAGTTGTTGTCCGCAGCCACTTGCCAGCCCGACAGGTAGATCGCCTGGATACCGGCTTTTACTTGTTGTACAGCCTGGCCGCCGGTCAGGGCGCCCATGCAGTTGACGAAGTCTTTCTCAGGACGGAAGGCTGGCTTGGCACCCTGGGTGACCAGGTTCCACAGCTTCTCGGCGCCCATTTTTGCAAAGGTGTGCTCAGGTTGAACCGAGCCACGCAGGCGGACGACGTCAGCAGCGGAGTAAGTGCGTGTCACGCCTTTCCAGCGCGGGTTTTCAGCCCAGTCTTTTTCGAGGGCTGCAATTTGCTGTTCGCGTGTCAGTGCCATGGGAGATAAACCTCGTCGCGTCTTTATGAAAAGTTGTTCTGCGGTGGAAAATTCCTGCGCTCGCTGACCAGAAGCTTAAGCGGTCAAGTCGGATTCGGCGGGGAGGGCGACGGGATGAACGATGGGCTCGAGGGGAAGTGAGCAGGTAAAGGCGAACTGCGGGCGCATTCGGGCGTCGTGGGCCTTGGTACGAACATCAGTGTGCTGCCGGGTTACCTAATTACGCTTCCGTCCCTCGGGACAACTTCGTTCCAGTCGACAACCTCGTCAAACACACCTTGTGGGCGGTACAGACACGAAGCGGTTCGCGGGGGTAGGTTGCGAACGTCGCCTCGAAGGCCCTTGCCAGGGCCCCTGATTAGCGGGAGCGAGGCCATCATGCCTTCGCTTTTTTGGCTCGTCAAACGTTTTGTAGTGCTTTTTTTCAGGCACTACATCTTTGGTCTAATACGACTCGCCAGTCAGCTTTTGGTGCTTTAGTCCAGGGTGTCGACTTTCACCCGCAAAGTCATGTCGTTGCGGCTCTGGGTCGAGTAGCTGCGGGTAAGGCCCTGTTTGTCGGCCTGGGTCTGGCCATTGACCCCGGCCAGCAGGATCCACTCACCGAGGTGACCGGTGACGGTTGTGTCGGTGCTTTGCACGTTCACTACATCGGGACGTTCCTGGCTCATGCGGTCACGGTTGGTACTGATCGACAGGTGAACGATGTCGCCGGTGACGTTTGCCGTGACGTAGAAACCCTGGGTGACATTGCGATACTCAGTCTGGCTGCTGTAACCGCCATAGGAGTCGTTCTGGCTGCTGGTGATCGGTACGCTCTGGCCGACCTGGATCAACGCCGGTGCGCCTTCGCTGGCCTGGACTTGCTGGATGCCGCCGTCGCGGCTATCGGTGCTGTAGTTGATGATGCGGGTCTGGCTGGGCTTGGCGCCGTTCACCGAGTAACCCTGGTCGCCCTGGAAGTTGTTGTCGCTGGTGTCGACGGTGATCAGCAGGCGCTTGGGCGCCGTATCGAGTTGCGAAAGAAGGGCTTTAAGTTCGTCGATCTTGCGCTGATCGGCGTTGACGATCAGTTGATTGCCATAGGCGCTGACCTGGCCATCCTTGCCGATGAAGTCCTGTGCTACCGGCAACAGGTCGGCGCTGGTGTGGTAGTTCAGGGGCACGATTTCGGTGGCTGCCATGGCCGAAAAGCTGCAGGCCACCAGCAAGGTGCTGAGCAGGGTGCGTAGGGACATATCCGTTATCTCCGCGTTCTAAAGGCTTGATATTGCCACTTTGTCGGCCTGGGGTTTGTAGGAGCGAGCTTGCTCGCGATGGTCTTGAGAGCGCTGCGGGGTGTCAGACTTCCAGCATCATCGTTCACGTCCATCGCGAGCAAGCTCGCTCCTACAGATGCAGGTGTTGATATTGCCAGTTTGTCGGCCTGGAGTGGCGCTAGTTGAATCCTAGACAGCAAAACGCCCCGGCATCCGAAGATGGCGGGGCGCTTTGTGGTGTTTGCATGCAGCTTTTGTGGCGAGGGGGCTTGCCCCCGTTGGGCTGCGAAGCGGCCCCAAAATTCAACTGACTTCATGATTTTGTGAGTGCTGCGCACTCAAACGGGGGCAAGCCCCCTCGCCACAAGGTATCAGGCCGAATGGCGAACCATGTCCACATGCGGAATCCCGGCTTCCAGGAACTCCTCACTGACCATGTGAAAGCCCAGGCGCTCATAGAACGCCGTGGCTTGTACCTGGGCGCTGAGCATCTGCTGCTTCAATCCGCGCGCTTCGGCTTCGCCAATCACCGCCTGCATCAACGCATCGCCGACCTTCAGACCGCGCCAGTCCTTGAGCACCGACACCCGACCGATGTGGCCGTCAGGCAGCAGGCGGGCGGTGCCAATTGGAAAGTCGCCTTCGAACGCGAGGAAGTGCACAGCCGTTGCGTCATCGGCATCCCATTCCAGCTCAGGTGGAACGCACTGCTCGGCGACAAACACCGTTTCACGAATGCGCCGGATCTCGGCGTTGTCCTTTTGCCAGTCTGCGACACGTACGTGAATCTTATTCATCGGCAAACCCCAGGCTTCCTTGCTTGACCAGTTCGCACAACAGGCCGCGGCCGTCTTCGTCGCTCAACCATTCGCCGAGGTTGTCGGCGTGCAGTGCATCGGCGGCGCAGATCATCTTCAGCAGCTCGCGCAGTTTGCCCGGCAGATAACGGCTCTGGCCGCTGGCGAACAGCAGCAGGTCGTCGTCGACTTCGGACCAGGCCAGGCGTGCGCTCGGGTTGCGAATCAGGATCGCGCCTTGCTCCAGTTCGTTCATGATGTCGTCTTCTTCGACCTCCTCCGGGCCCACTACCAGTTCCGGGTAGCGTGGCTCGGTCATGAACTGGCCGAACCAGGTCAGCAGCAGGCGCTCGTCGCTCATGTGCTCGGCCAGCAGGCCTTTCAAGCGGTCGAGTGCATCGCGCTGGATCTGGTGGGGATCGGCTGTCGGCACGGCGTCGGCGTCGGTGTAGCGTTCTTCGTCCGACAGGAACTGGCTGAGGAAGTCAGTGAAGTGGGTCAGCACTTCAGCGGCGCTCGGCGCGCGGAAACCGACCGAGTAGGTCATGCAGTCATCAACGGCGACGCCACAATGGGCCAGGCGTGGCGGCAGGTAGAGCATGTCGCCCGGTTCCAGTACCCATTCGTCGGTCGCTTCGAATTCGGCGAGGATGCGCAGGTCGGCGTGGGCCAGCAGCGGGCTTTCGGTGTTGCACATCTGGCCGATCTTCCAGTTGCGCTTGCCGTGGCCTTGCAGCAGGAATACGTCGTAGTTGTCGAAGTGCGGACCAACGCTGCCACCCGGTGCGGCGTAGCTGATCATCACGTCGTCGATGCGCCAGCTCGGCAGAAAGCGGAAGTTTTCCAGCAGTTCGCTGACTTCCGGGACGAACTGATCCACGGCCTGAACCAGCAGGGTCCATTCGCGTTCCGGCAATTTGCTGAATTCGTCTTCGGCGAACGGACCTCGACGCAATTCCCAAGGGCGCTCGCCGTGCTCGATGATCAGGCGCGATTCGACTTCTTCTTCCAGCGCCAGGCCGGCCAGTTCGTCGGCGTCGATCGGGCTTTCGAAATCAGGAATCGCCTGACGGATCAACAGCGGCTTTTTCTGCCAGTAGTCGCGCAGGAATTCCCGCGCCGTGATGCCGCCCAGAAGTTGAAGAGGAATATCAGGATTCATGTGTAACCTATTGAAAAAATGCACTTTTCAGACGGGAATAAAAACGCCCGGCGCGGCCGGGCGTCTTAAAAGGGTCTAGCGGTCGATCAGATGCGTCTGGCTTGCTCTACAGCGTTACCGATGTAGTTCGCCGGGGTGAGCAATTTCAGCTCGGCCTTGGCGGCGGCTGGCATGTCCAGGCCGTCGATGAAAGTCTGCAGCGCTTCAGGGCTGATGCCCTTGCCGCGAGTCAGTTCTTTCAGTTTTTCGTACGGGTTTTCGATGTTGTAGCGACGCATCACGGTCTGGATCGGCTCGGCCAATACTTCCCAGCACGCGTCCAGGTCAGCGGCAATCTTCTGCTCGTTGAGCTCCAGTTTGCTGATGCCCTTGAGGCTGGCTTCGTAGGCGATCACGCTGTGGGCGAAGCCGACACCGAGGTTGCGCAGTACGGTGGAGTCGGTCAGGTCGCGCTGCCAGCGGGAGATCGGCAGCTTGCTCGCCAGGTGCTGGAACAGTGCGTTGGCGATACCCAGGTTGCCTTCGGAGTTTTCGAAGTCGATCGGGTTGACCTTGTGCGGCATGGTCGACGAGCCGATTTCGCCAGCGATGGTGCGCTGTTTGAAATAACCCAGGGAGATGTAGCCCCAGATGTCGCGGTCGAAGTCGATCAGGATGGTGTTGAAGCGCGCGATCGCGTCGAACAGCTCTGCGATGTAGTCGTGCGGCTCGATTTGCGTGGTGTACGGGTTGAAGCCCAGGCCCAGTTCGTCTTCGATGAAGGCGCGGGCGTTGGCTTCCCAGTCGATCTCAGGGTAGGCCGACAGGTGGGCGTTGTAGTTGCCGACAGCGCCGTTGATCTTGCCCAGCAGCGGAACGGCAGCGACTTGAGCGATCTGGCGCTCCAGACGGTAAACCACGTTCGCCAGCTCTTTGCCCAGGGTGGTCGGCGAGGCCGGTTGACCGTGGGTGCGCGACAGCATCGGCACGTCGGCGAAGCGGATGGCCAGTTCGCGGATGGCATTGGCGGTCTGGCGCATCAGCGGCAGCATCACGTCATCACGGCCTTCGCGCAGCATCAGGGCGTGGGACAGGTTGTTGATGTCCTCGCTGGTGCAGGCAAAGTGGATGAATTCGCTGACCTTGGCCAGCTCCGGCAGCTTGGCCGCTTGCTCTTTGAGCAGGTATTCGATGGCTTTGACGTCGTGGTTGGTGGTGCGCTCGATCTCTTTGACGCGCTCGGCGTGCTCCAGAGAGAAGTTTTCCGCCAGGGTGTTGAGCACAGCGTTGGCTTCGGCGGAGAACGCCGGCACTTCGCTGATGGCAGGGTGAGCGGCCAGGCGCTGGAGCCAGCGCACTTCAACCAGGACGCGGGCACGGATCAGGCCGTACTCGCTGAAAATTGGGCGCAGGGCCTGGGTTTTGCCGGCGTAGCGGCCGTCAACAGGGGAAACCGCAGTGAGCGAAGAGAGCTGCATGGGGTGTTCTCGGACAGTCGGGCAACGAAATGGGGCGCGTATCATACATGAAAAAATCCGCCGGTCCGTCGCCAACTGACCGGCGTATTACGCGTATTGCTAAGTTCGGTTCTGTCGACGCGGGTTATTCGTTACGCATCAACGGGTAAAGCTCTTTCAGCAATTTGCGGCGGCTGATCACCAGCTGCCAGCGATGACCGCCCAATTGCCGCCACAGGCGTGCCGAGCGGATGCCGGCCAGCAGCAGGGCACGAATTTTCGAGGCATTGCTCGGTTGTTGCAGGTTGCGCATGTCGCCGTGCACCTGGATGCGCTGGCGCAGGGTGCTCAGGGTGTCCTGATACAACGCGCCGCAGGCGGCGATCACGTTTTCGTGGGCAGGGCCGAAGTGTTCGACCTGGGACTGAATCTGCGGCAAACGCTTGCCGATCACCTCAAGCATGTCGCCACGTTTTGCCAGTTGGCGCTCAAGACCGAGCATGGCCAGGGCATAGCGCAGCGGCTCGCGCTGCAGGGCGCTCGGGTCGCGCTCCAGGGCGCCGATCAGTGCGCGATAGCCTTCGCGCAGGTTGATATCGTCGCCACCGTAGACTTCCAGGGTGTCCTTGGGGTCGCGGATCAGCAGGCTGCCGAGCATGCAGGTCAGGCCGGCCTCGTTGGTCTGGCCGCTCTTGGCAATCCTGTCCACCAGCACCGCGGCGAGAAACACGCCGCCCAGTGCTGTCAGTTGCTCCTGAATCGGGTTCATAGGGCCTGGCCCTTGCTCGTCCATGGTTCCGCTATTTCGATCACGCCACCACCGAGGCAGATTTCACCGTCATAGAACACCACGGACTGACCCGGAGTGACCGCGCGCTGCGGGTCATCGAAGGTTGCGCGATAACCCGTGGCGGTTTTTTCCAGGGTGCACGGCTGGTCGCTCTGGCGATAACGAACCTTGGCAGTCAGCTTGCGTGGCTGGCTCAGGTCGATCGGGTTGACCCAGTAGATGTCGGAGGCGAGCAGGGCGCGGGAGAACAGCCACGGGTGATCGTTACCCTGGCCGACGATTAGTTCGTTGTGTTCCAGGTCCTTGATCAGCACGTACCACGGCTCATCGCTGGCATCTTTCAGTCCGCCAATGCCCAGGCCCTGGCGCTGGCCGATGGTGTGATACATCAGGCCGTGGTGACGGCCGATGATTTCGCCTTCGGTGGTCTTGATCTCACCCGGCTGCGCTGGCAGGTACTGCTTGAGGAAGTCGCTGAAGCGGCGCTCGCCGATAAAGCAGATCCCGGTGGAATCCTTTTTCTTCGCGGTCGCCAGCTCGTATTTCTCGGCAATGGCGCGCACTTGCGGTTTTTCCAGCTCGCCGACCGGGAACAGGGTCTTGGCGATCTGCTCACCACCCACGGCGTGCAGGAAGTAGCTCTGGTCCTTGTTCGGGTCCAGGCCCTTGAGCAGTTCGGTACGCCCGTCGATGTCGCGGCGACGCACGTAGTGACCGGTGGCGATCAGGTCGGCGCCGAGCATCATGGCGTAGTCGAGGAACGCCTTGAACTTGATTTCGCGGTTGCACAGGATGTCCGGGTTCGGCGTGCGTCCGGCCTTGTATTCGGCCAGGAAATGCTCGAACACGTTGTCCCAGTATTCGGCGGCGAAGTTGGCGGTGTGCAGCTTGATGCCAATCTTGTCGCACACGGCCTGGGCGTCCGCCAGGTCATCCATGGCGGTGCAGTACTCCGTTCCATCGTCTTCTTCCCAGTTCTTCATGAACAGGCCTTCCACCTCATAGCCCTGCTCGATCAGCAGGAGGGCGGAAACGGAAGAGTCCACGCCGCCGGACATGCCGACAATGACGCGCTTCTTTTGTGTGTCAGAAGGGGCTGGATCACGCATAGGGATTCAATGAGTGTCTTGAAAAAGGACGCGATTCTAACAGGCTGGAGCCTGCATGGCTAAAGAGAAGGACGGATCAATTCGAGGCCGAAGTGAATGCCTGCCAGATAGTCATCGATGCAGCGGATGATCAGCTCGCTGCGCCAGTTGTCGCGTTGTTCGATTAATTCTTCGCGGGTCAACCACTTGGCGCCGACGATGCCGTCGTCCAGTTGATAATCCGCGTGGTGTTTGAGCGGTTTGGCGATGAAGCAGACCCGCTGGTAGGTCACGCCGTTGCTCGGGGCGGTGTAGAGGTAAATGCCCAGTACGCCGGTCGGTTCGACGTCCCAGCCGGTTTCCTCGAGGGTTTCGCGGATGGCGGCTTCGATCAGGGTTTCGTTCGGATCGAGATGGCCGGCGGGCTGGTTGAGCACCGTTCGTCCGTGTTTCGATTCTTCGACCATCAGGAAGCGACCGTTGTCTTCGACGATGGTGGCGACGGTGATATGGGGTTTCCAGTCCATGAAAGTACCTCGATTTATAGTGGGGTGTAGCAGCTGCCGAGCACCGCGAGGCTGCGTTCGGCTGCGAAGCAGTCGTAAACCCTGAGCGCACGATCTGCCTGACACACCGCACAATCTGATTTTACGACGGCTGCGCCGCCGAACGCAGCCTCGCGGTGCTCGTCAGCTGCTACAAGGGTTGCGCACGCCAGAAGCAGAAACCCCGGCACTAGGCCGGGGCTTCTTTGCATCCTTACAACCTTAAACCAGCGCAGCGACAGCCGCGTTGAAGGTTGCGCTCGGGCGCATGGCCTTGCTGATCAGCTCGGCGTCGGCGTGGTAGTAACCGCCGATGTCCACTGGCTTGCCCTGGACAGCGTTGAGTTCGGCAACGATGGTTGCCTCGTTCTCGGTCAGGGTCTTGGCCAGGGTCGCGAACTGTGCTTGCAGTGCAGTGTCTTCGGTCTGGGCAGCCAGGGCTTGAGCCCAGTACAGCGCCAGGTAGAAGTGGCTGCCGCGGTTGTCGATGTTGCCGACTTTGCGCGATGGCGACTTGTTGTTGTCCAGGAACTGGCCGGTGGCCTGATCCAGGGTCTTGGCCAGAACCAGCGCCTTTGGATTGTTGTAGGTTACGCCCAGGTGTTCCAGGGACGCCGCCAGGGCCAGGAACTCACCCAGCGAATCCCAGCGCAGGAAGTTTTCTTCCAGCAACTGCTGAACGTGCTTCGGTGCCGAACCGCCGGCGCCGGTTTCGAACAGCCCGCCGCCGTTCATCAGCGGAACGATCGACAGCATCTTGGCGCTGGTGCCCAGTTCCATGATCGGGAACAAGTCGGTCAGGTAGTCGCGCAGTACGTTGCCGGTCACCGAGATGGTGTCTTTACCTTCGCGGGTGCGCTGCAGGGTGTACTTCATGGCGTCGACTGGCGACATGATCTGGATGTCCAGGCCGGCAGTGTCGTGATCCTTCAGGTAAGCCTGAACTTTCTCGATCACCACGCCATCGTGGGCGCGCATCGGGTCCAGCCAGAAAATCGCCGGGGTGCTGCTGGCGCGAGCACGGTTGACGGCCAGTTTGACCCAGTCCTGGATCGGCGCGTCTTTGGTCTGGCACATGCGGAAGATGTCGCCGGCTTCAACCGACTGCTCCAGCAGCAGGTTGCCCTTGCTGTCGGTGACGCGAACAACGCCGTCAGCCTTGATCTGGAAGGTCTTGTCGTGGGAGCCGTACTCTTCGGCTTTCTTCGCCATCAGGCCAACGTTTGGCACGCTGCCCATGGTGGTCGGATCGAATGCGCCGTTGGCCTTGCAGTCTTCGATCACTGCCTGGTAGATGGTCGCGTAGCAGCGATCCGGGATCACGGCCTTGGTGTCGTGCAGCTGGCCGTCGGTGCCCCACATCTTGCCGGAGTCACGGATCATGGCTGGCATCGAAGCGTCGACGATGACGTCGCTCGGCACGTGCAGGTTGGTGATGCCTTTGTCGGAGTTGACCATCGCCAGGGAAGGGCGAGCGGCGTAGACCGCCTGAATGTCAGCTTCGATGGCCGCTTGCTGTTCGGCAGGCAGGGCCTTGATGCGCGCATACAGGTCGCCGATGCCGTTGTTCAGGTTGAAGCCGATCTGTGCCAGTACGTCAGCGTGCCTGGCCAGTGCGTCTTTATAGAACTCGGCAACGATCTGGCCGAACATGATCGGGTCGGAGACCTTCATCATGGTGGCTTTCAAGTGAACCGACAGCAGTACGCCTTGTGCCTTGGCGTCTTCGATTTCTGCGGCGATGAAGCTGCGCAGGGCGTTTTTGCTCATGACCGCGCAATCGAGGATCTCACCGGCTTGTACGCTGGTCTTTTCTTTCAGGACGGTGGCGGTGCCGTCTTGAGCGATCAGTTCGATTTTCACGGCGTCAGCGGCGTCGATCAGGGCAGCTTTTTCGCTGCCATAGAAATCGCCGGTGCTCATGTGCGCGACGTGGGACTTGGAGTCCTTGGCCCAGGCGCCCATTTTGTGCGGGTGCTTGCGCGCATAGTTCTTGACCGACAGCGGAGCGCGGCGGTCGGAGTTGCCTTCGCGCAGAACCGGGTTCACAGCACTGCCCTTGACCTTGTCGTAGCGCGCCTTGGCTTCTTTGTCGGCGTCGCAGGTCACGGTTTCCGGGTAGTCCGGCAGGTTGTAGCCCTGGGCTTGCAGTTCTTTGATTGCGGCTTGCAGTTGTGGAACCGAGGCGCTGATGTTCGGCAGCTTGATGATGTTGGCTTCAGGCGTAACGGCCAGGGCGCCCAGTTCGGCGAGGTGGTCGGCTACGGCTTTGTCACCCAGTTGCTCGGGGAAGCTGGCCAGGATGCGCCCTGCAAGAGAGATATCGCGGGTTTCAACGGCGATATCAGCCGAGGCGGTGAACGCCTCTACGATAGGCAACAGTGAATAGGTGGCGAGGGCAGGAGCTTCGTCGGTGAAGGTATAGATGATCTTCGAGCGGGTGGGCATATTCGGATTAACTCTCTCTTCTTTGCTAAAGCGTGCGCAGAAACTCGAGGGCGCCGGGTAAGCGCGTTCGTTCAAAGTCATCCATGAGCCGAATATCGAGGTTTCGTTGCTGTGATGTTGGGTGCATCAGTAGGGCGTCAAGCAGTCGGGCTGCGGTAACAGACCGGCTTATCAGGCGTAAACACTCATCGTAGAGCTGTTTCGCCCGTCGTGACCCTTTAGTCAGCGGCGGCATTATACATAGGTAGCTGGCAATCTGCCGATGGTTCATACGCAACGAATGTCGTCCATTGGTCTAAAGGTCGCAGGCGCGAGCAGGGCGTAGGGTCATTCGTCGTGCTTGAGTTTGGCGCTTTTCCCTTTGCTTTCAGGCTTGTAGCTCGCGAGTTGCAAGGCTTTGCGGCAGATGGATGGAACATAGGGTTTGCGCGCCGATTCAACTGGGTTACGCTCGAACCAAGCCAGATGTTCAATCCAATCAATGGAGTTCAGCATGGGTTACAAGAAGATTCAGGTTCCAGCCGTCGGCGACAAAATCACCGTCAATGCAGACCATTCTCTCAATGTTCCTAATAACCCGATCATCCCCTTCATCGAAGGCGACGGCATTGGTGTCGACATCAGCCCGGTCATGATCAAGGTTGTCGATGCTGCTGTTAAGAAGGCTTATGGTGGCGAGCGCAAGATTTCCTGGATGGAAGTGTACGCCGGGGAGAAAGCGACTCAGGTTTACGATCAGGACACCTGGCTGCCTCAGGAAACCCTGGACGCGGTCAAGGATTACGTGGTTTCCATCAAGGGCCCGCTGACCACCCCGGTCGGTGGCGGCATCCGTTCCCTGAACGTGGCCCTGCGTCAGCAACTCGACCTGTACGTCTGCCTGCGTCCGGTGCGCTGGTTCGAAGGCGTGCCTAGCCCGGTCAAGAAGCCAGGCGATGTCGACATGACCATCTTCCGCGAGAACTCCGAAGACATCTACGCCGGCATCGAGTGGAAGGCCGGTACGCCGGAAGCCACCAAGGTCATCAAGTTCCTCAAGGAAGAAATGGGCGTTACCAAGATCCGTTTCGACGAGAACTGCGGTATCGGCGTCAAGCCGGTGTCCCTGCAGGGCACCAAGCGTCTGGCACGCAAGGCCCTGCAATATGTGGTCGACAACGATCGCGATTCGCTGACCATCGTGCACAAAGGCAACATCATGAAGTTCACCGAGGGTGCCTTCAAGGAATGGGCCTACGAAGTGGCGGCTGAGGAATTCGGCGCGACCCTGCTGGACGGCGGTCCGTGGATGCAGTTCAAGAACCCGAAAACCGGCAAGAATGTCATCGTCAAGGATGCCATCGCCGACGCCATGCTCCAGCAGATCCTGCTGCGCCCGGCCGAGTACGATGTGATCGCGACCCTGAACCTGAACGGCGATTACCTCTCCGACGCCCTGGCGGCGGAAGTGGGCGGTATCGGTATTGCGCCGGGCGCCAACCTGTCCGACACCGTGGCCATGTTCGAAGCTACCCACGGTACTGCACCGAAGTACGCCGGCAAGGACCAGGTCAACCCGGGTTCGCTGATCCTGTCCGCTGAAATGATGCTGCGCCACATGGGCTGGACCGAAGCGGCCGACCTGATCATCAAGGGCACCAACGGCGCGATTTCCGCCAAGACCGTGACCTATGACTTCGAGCGTCTGATGGAGGGTGCGAAGCTGGTTTCGTCTTCCGGCTTCGGTGATGCGCTGATCTCGCACATGTAAGAATACGCAGGCACATGAAAACCGCCTGATTCAAGAAGTTGAGTCAGGCGGTTTTTTTATGACTGGATGACGCGGCGGTGTTAAGCCGAAACGGTCTGTTCAGGTGTCTGTGTCGTGATTTTCGAGGCGTCCACCGGGTTGCTGATGTTGACCGCGTGCAGGCCTTTGGGGCCCTGGATGATATCGAATACGACAGATTGCCCGGCTTTCAGGGTTTTATAACCATCCATTTTAATGGTTGAGTAGTGGGCAAACAGGTCTTCTGTCTTGCCTTCCTCGTTGATGAATCCGTAACCCTTGGCATTGTTGAACCACTTCACCTTGCCGACAGCCATACCCATATCCCTCTGCAACAGACTCCATCACTGGAGTATCATCCAGTACATCCGCAGTCGAATCTGTAAATAAGATTGACTCCGCGGACCTTTTTTACCCACTGTGGGCTCTATTGGTTGTAACACCGTTTTGCCGATAGTCAAGCTGACCGGGCAGTCGGAGTTGAAAACGCTGATAGCCGCCCCCACCACTGTATTTGAACCACTGACGAACCTTTCTTTCCATGCATGCAATCAGCCAGATTCGACTAACATTCAATCAGGATCACCCTGATTTACACGACGACGATTCCACAGGCATTGCTGTTCAGGAGGCAAAGCCTGCGCTACAGGCGCCGCCGATGTACAAGGTGGTTTTGTTCAATGATGACTACACACCGATGGATTTCGTCGTCGAAGTGCTCGAGGTGTTTTTTAACCTGAATCGCGAGCTGGCGACCAAGGTCATGCTGGCCGTCCACACGGAAGGGCGGGCAGTATGTGGAGTGTTTACCCGCGACATCGCGGAGACCAAGGCCATGCAGGTCAACCAGTACGCCAGGGAAAGCCAGCATCCGCTACTCTGTGAAATCGAGAAGGACGGTTAATCGCCGACCACTTGGGTATGAGGTGAAGCTATGTTAAACCGCGAGCTCGAAGTCACCCTCAATCTTGCCTTCAAGGAGGCCCGTTCGAAGCGTCATGAGTTCATGACCGTCGAACACCTCTTGCTGGCCCTATTGGACAATGAGGCTGCCGCCACCGTTTTGCGTGCGTGCGGCGCAAACCTCGACAAACTCAAGCATGACCTGCAGGAGTTCATCGACTCCACCACGCCATTGATCCCGGTTCATGACGAGGATCGTGAAACCCAGCCAACCCTGGGCTTCCAGCGTGTACTGCAACGTGCTGTGTTTCACGTACAGAGCTCGGGCAAACGCGAAGTGACTGGTGCCAACGTACTGGTCGCGATCTTCAGTGAGCAAGAGAGTCAGGCGGTGTTCCTGCTGAAACAGCAGAGCGTTGCCCGTATAGATGTCGTCAACTACATCGCCCATGGCATTTCCAAGGTGCCGGGGCATGGCGATCACTCTGAAGGTGAGCAAGATATGCAGGACGACGAGGGTGGTGAGTCTTCTTCCTCGGGCAATCCCCTGGATGCTTATGCCAGCAACCTCAATGAACTGGCGCGCCAGGGTCGTATCGATCCGTTGGTGGGGCGTGAGCTGGAAGTCGAGCGTGTCGCGCAGATCCTGGCGCGTCGGCGTAAAAACAATCCGCTGCTGGTGGGCGAGGCCGGCGTGGGTAAAACCGCGATTGCCGAAGGCCTGGCCAAGCGCATTGTCGACAACCAGGTGCCGGACCTGCTGGCCAATAGCGTGGTTTACTCCCTCGACCTGGGTGCCTTGCTGGCCGGTACCAAATACCGTGGCGATTTCGAGAAGCGCTTCAAGGCGTTGCTCAATGAGCTGAAAAAGCGTCCGCAGGCGATCCTGTTCATCGACGAGATCCATACCATCATTGGTGCGGGTGCCGCGTCCGGTGGCGTCATGGATGCCTCGAACCTGCTCAAGCCGCTGCTGTCCTCGGGTGATATCCGTTGCATCGGTTCGACCACCTTCCAGGAATTCCGCGGCATCTTCGAGAAGGACCGTGCCTTGGCCCGGCGTTTCCAGAAGGTCGATGTGTCGGAACCTTCGGTGGAAGACACCATCGGTATCCTGCGCGGTCTCAAAGGGCGCTTCGAACAGCATCACAATATCGAATACAGCGATGAAGCCTTGCGCGCCGCTGCCGAACTGGCTTCGCGCTATATCAATGACCGGCACATGCCGGACAAGGCGATCGATGTGATTGACGAGGCGGGTGCCTACCAGCGCCTGCAACCGATCGAAATGCGCGTTAAACGCATCGAAGTGCCTCAGGTCGAGGACATCGTCGCGAAAATCGCGCGGATTCCGCCTAAGCACGTCACCAGCTCCGACAAGGAATTGTTGCGTAACCTTGAGCGTGACCTGAAGTTGACCGTGTTCGGTCAGGATGCCGCGATCGACTCGCTGGCGACTGCGATCAAGCTGTCCCGTGCCGGCCTCAAATCCCCTGACAAGCCTGTCGGTTCGTTCCTGTTCGCAGGGCCTACCGGTGTCGGTAAAACCGAGGCGGCGCGTCAGTTGGCCAAAGCGTTGGGCGTCGAGCTGATTCGCTTCGACATGTCCGAGTACATGGAGCGCCACACCGTATCGCGTCTGATCGGTGCGCCTCCGGGGTATGTCGGGTTCGATCAGGGCGGTCTGCTTACCGAGGCCATCACCAAGCAGCCGCACTGCGTGCTGTTGCTCGATGAGATCGAGAAGGCGCATCCGGAAGTCTTCAACCTGCTGCTGCAGGTCATGGACCACGGTACGCTGACCGATAACAACGGGCGCAAGGCGGATTTCCGTAACGTGATCGTCATCATGACGACCAACGCCGGTGCCGAGACCGCAGCCCGCGCTTCGATCGGTTTCACCTATCAGGATCACTCCTCCGATGCGATGGAAGTGATCAAGAAGAGCTTCACGCCGGAATTCCGCAACCGTCTGGACACCATCATCCAGTTTGGTCGCCTCAGCCATGAGGTCATCAAGAGCGTGGTGGACAAGTTCCTTACCGAGCTTCAGGCGCAGCTGGAAGACAAGCGTGTGTTGCTGGAGGTCACCGATGCGGCCCGCAACTGGCTGGCCGAAGGTGGTTACGACGCGGCGATGGGTGCTCGCCCTATGGCTCGCCTGATCCAGGACAAGATCAAGCGTCCGCTGGCGGAGGAGATTCTCTTTGGCGAACTGGCCGAACATGGCGGTGTGGTACACATCGACATCAAGGACGGCGAGCTGACCTTCGAGTTCGAGACCACGGCCGAGATGGCCTGACGTTCAAAAGCAAAACAGAAAGGCGCCGAGAGGCGCCTTTTTGTTGTCTGCGAAATGCACATCAAGACCTGTGGGAGCGAGCTTGCTCGCGATGACGGCGTGTCAGCTTGCACATTTCTTGAATGTGCCACCCTCATCGCGAGCAAGCTCGCTCCCACAGGGGGGTATCAAATCGCGCACAAACAAAAACGCCCGGCATAAGCCGGGCGTCTTGTATTGACTTGCGTAGCGAGTGGGCCCTATCTCTGTAGGAGCGAGCTTGCTCGCGATGTTCGTCAATGATGATGCGGGGACTCTGACTTGACGCGGTGCCCTCAGGTTTTTCGCGAGCAAGCTCGCTCCTACCTTAGCGAGCGCGGTAAGTGATGCGCCCTTTGCTCAAGTCATAGGGAGTCAGCTCTACGCGCACTTTGTCGCCGGTAAGAATACGGATGTAGTTCTTGCGCATCTTGCCGGAGATGTGCGCGGTTACGACGTGCCCATTTTCCAACTCCACGCGAAACATGGTGTTGGGCAGGGTGTCGACGACAGTGCCTTCCATTTCGAAGCTGTCTTCTTTCGACATGCAGTAAAGCCCTCGGTGTCCAGTGAATGGCCCGGTGCAACTGCGCCAGGCAAAAGCGGCGTGCATTGTGCCCGAAAAGTGGGGTTCAAGCCAAGGGGTTTAGGGTGCGCTCTAGTTCAGGACGACCCAGCGCTGGTTAACCAGCAGCTCAATGGGGCGATACTGGGTCTTGTAGTTCATTTTTTTGCAGTTTTTGATCCAGTAGCCCAGATAGACCGCATCCAGCCCCAGGCGCCCGGCCTCGGCGATCTGCCAGAGGATCGCGTAGCGTCCCAGGCTGCGACGTTCTTCGTTGGGTTCATAGAAGGTGTACACCGCCGACAGACCGTTCGGCAGAAGATCGGTGACGGCGATCGCCAGCAACCGGCCGTCGAGACGGAATTCGTAGAACCGGGAAAACGGCAGGTCGCGCACCAGGAATGTGGAAAACTGATCGCGGCTGGGCGGGTACATGTCGCCGTCGGCATGCCGTTGTTCGATGTAGCGCTGATAAAGATCGAAATACTCTTCGTTGAAACCTGGCTTGGCGGGGCGTACCTGCAAGTCGGCGTTGCGCTTGAAGATGCGTTTCTGCTGACGGTTGGGGGTGAATTGCGCTACAGGAATGCGCGCCGGAACGCAGGCATTGCAATTCTGGCAATGCGGCCGGTAGAGATGATCGCCACTGCGACGAAACCCCATCTCCGACAGGTCTGCGTAGACATGCACATCCATGGGCTGGCTAGGGTCGAGGAACAGGGTTGTGGCCTGCTCCTCGGGCAGATAACTGCAAGAGTGCGGCTGAGTGGCATAGAACTTCAAACGCGCCAACTCGGTCATGATCAACCCTCGGGGTAGTGCTTTGGATTAAGTGTAAGCCACGCTGGCAAAAGTCGCTCAGCAAACCCAGGTGGCAGAGTTGGGTTGGTCCAGGTGCCTGACCAGATAGTTGGCAAACTCGCGGCGGGGTATCGCCCGGGCTCCGAGACTGTGCAGGTGGTCGGTGGGCATCTGGCAATCGATCAGTACAAAACCGGAGTCTTTCAGATGCCGGACCAGGGTGGCAAAGCCGAATTTCGAGGCATTGTCCGTGCGGCTGAACATGGACTCGCCAAAAAACAACTGGCCCATCGCCAGGCCATACAAGCCGCCGACCAGTTCGTCCCCGTCCCACACTTCCACCGAGTGCGCGTGACCACGCCTGTGCAGCTCTATGTAGGCGTCCTGCATCGCGTCGGTGATCCAGGTGCCGTCGGCGTGATCCCGGGGGGCGGCACAGGCGCGGATGACGGCGGCGAAGTCCTCGTCAAAGGTCACTTGATAGCGTTGCTGGCGCAGCAGTTTGTTCAGGCTGCGCGAGACGTGCAATTCGTCGGGAAACAAAACCGTGCGCGGGTCCGGAGACCACCAGAGGATCGGCTGGCCTTCGGAAAACCATGGAAAGCACCCGTGGCGATAGGCGTTGATCAACCGATCAGCGGACAGATCACCACCGGCAGCCAGCAACCCGTTGGGGTCGCGCATGGCCTTTTCCAGTGGTGGAAAGGTCAGGGAGTTGCGTTGTAACCAAGTCAGCATGGCATCCGGGCTTGTAGAAGGGGAGGGCAGTGGCGGGTGTTGGCCCGACGTAAAGTTTGCCTTCAAACGGCAGGAATGTCGTCGAGGTATTTTTCGGCGTCCAGCGCCGCCATGCAACCGGCACCGGCAGACGTAACGGCCTGGCGATAAACGTGATCGGCCACGTCGCCGGCGGCAAACACACCCGCAATCGCCGTGGCGGTAGCATCGCCTTCGCTGCCGCCCTTGACCAGCAGATACCCGTCGCGCATCTCCAGTTGGCCTGTGAACAGGTCGGTGTTGGGTTTATGGCCGATGGCGATAAACACCCCGGCCAGAGGCAGCTCCTTGGTTTCACCCGTTTGGCTGTCCCGCAGGCGGGCGCCGGTCACGCCGCTGGCATCGCCCAGCACTTCGTCCAGATTCTGGTTCCAGTGCAGGCGGACATTGCCGTTGGCGGCTTTTTCGAAGAGTTTGTCCTGGAGGATCTTCTCCGAGCGCAGCTTGTCGCGCCGATGGACCAGGTGCACTTCCTTGGCGATGTTCGACAGGTACAAGGCTTCTTCGACCGCCGTGTTACCGCCGCCGACCACCGCAACCACCTGATTGCGATAGAAAAATCCATCGCAGGTCGCGCAGGCCGAAACCCCTTTGCCGGCAAATGCTTCTTCCGACGGCAGGCCCAGGTATTGCGCGCTCGCGCCGGTGGCAATGATCAGTGCATCGCAGGTGTAGGTTCCGCCATCGCCGATCAGCTCGAACGGCCGTTGTTGCAACTTGGCAGTATGGATGTGGTCGTAAATGATCTCGGTGGCAAAGCGCTCGGCGTGTTTTTGCATGCGGTCCATCAGGACCGGCCCGGTCAGGCCTTCGACGTCGCCTGGCCAGTTATCCACTTCGACGGTGGTGGTGAGCTGGCCACCAGCCTGTATGCCGGTAATGACAACGGGTTTGAGGTTGGCGCGGGCGGCATAAACGGCTGCGCTGTAACCGGCAGGGCCGGAGCCCAGGATAATCAGGCGTGAATGCTTCGCTTCGCTCATAAAAACACCTCATAAGCCTTTGTCACAAAAGAGAATGCATGCTCAAATTGAACGGCATGTCATGTGCTGTTGACTATGCTACACCCAAGGGTCTCAAGCATGGCGTCGTGCGTACAAACCCGTACAATGCCCTGCTATATTCAGTGCGCGCCGTGTTTATAAAAACCGGGGCGCAGTGTTAAAAGTAGTCCCGGTTACGCGTGTTAACTTTTTACCTGCCTGGATTGGGTAGTTTTTTGGCAGTTTTTATAGACATTCACCAGATGGACGCGCCCATGGCGCAGGAAAAGTAGCGTTTTGAAGAAATCCACCGCAGCACCTAAACCAGCCGTCGTTCCGCTCTGGCGCCAGCACTTGCACTACCGACTCAAGGAAGGTGCGCTGATCGCTATCGGTGCCTTGTGCCTGTTCCTGATGATGGCCTTGTTGACCTATGGCAAGGATGATCCGGGCTGGAGTCATAACAGCAAGATCGACGACGTGCAGAACTTCGGCGGGCCAGCGGGCTCCTACAGCGCCGATATCCTGTTCATGGTGCTGGGTTACTTTGCCTACATCTTCCCGTTGCTGCTGGCGATCAAGGCGTACCAGATCTTCCGTCAGCGTCACGAACCGTGGCAGTGGAGCGGCTGGCTGTTCTCCTGGCGCCTGATAGGGCTGCTGTTCCTGGTACTGTCGGGCGCCGCTCTGGCCCATATCCATTTCCATGCCGCGACCGGTCTGCCGGCCGGTGCGGGAGGAGCGCTGGGCGAAAGCCTCGGCGACCTGGCCAGGAACGCCCTGAACATCCAGGGCAGTACACTGCTGTTCATCGCGTTGTTCCTGTTCGGCCTGACCGTGTTTACCGACTTGTCGTGGTTCAAGGTGATGGACATCACCGGCAAGATCACCCTCGACCTGTTCGAACTGTTCCAGGGCGCGGCCAATCGCTGGTGGGCGGCCCGTACCGAGCGCAAACAACTGGTTGCCCAGTTGCGCGAAGTCGATGATCGTATGGATGAAGTGGTCGCGCCGACCGTCACCGACAAGCGCGAGCAAGCCAAGGTCAAGGAGCGCCTGATCGAGCGTGAGCAAGCCCTGAGCAAGCACATGTCCGAGCGCGAGAAGCAGGTGCCACCGGTGATTGCGCCCGCGCCGCCAAAGCCTGCCGCACCGAGCAAACGCGTCGAAAAAGAGAAGCAGGCGCCGCTGTTCGTCGACAGCGCGGTGGAAGGCACCTTGCCGCCGATCTCGATTCTTGATCCTGCGGAAAAGAAACAGCTCAATTACTCGCCTGAATCCCTGGCTGCAGTTGGCCACTTGCTGGAAATCAAGCTCAAGGAATTCGGCGTTGAAGTCGCAGTGGATTCGATTCACCCGGGCCCGGTGATTACCCGTTACGAAATCCAGCCGGCTGCCGGCGTAAAAGTCAGTCGCATCTCCAACCTGGCCAAGGACCTGGCCCGTTCCCTGGCCGTGACCAGCGTGCGCGTGGTGGAAGTGATTCCGGGCAAGACCACGGTCGGTATCGAGATCCCCAACGAAGACCGGCAGATCGTGCGTTTCTCCGAGGTGCTGTCGACCCCCGAGTACGACAACTTCAAATCCCCGGTCACCCTGGCCCTGGGCCATGACATCGGCGGCAAGCCGGTCATCACCGACCTGGCGAAGATGCCGCACCTGCTGGTGGCCGGTACCACCGGTTCCGGTAAGTCGGTGGGCGTGAACGCGATGATCCTGTCGATCCTGTTCAAGTCCGGCCCGGAAGACGCCAAGCTGATCATGATCGACCCGAAAATGCTTGAACTGTCGATCTACGAAGGTATTCCGCACCTGTTGTGCCCGGTGGTCACCGACATGAAGGACGCCGCCAACGCCTTGCGCTGGAGCGTTGCCGAGATGGAGCGACGCTACAAGCTGATGGCCAAGATGGGCGTACGGAACCTGTCGGGCTTCAACGCCAAGGTCAAGGAAGCCCAGGACGCAGGCGAGCCGTTGAGCGATCCGCTGTACAAGCGCGAAAGCATCCACGACGAAGCACCGCTCCTGCAAAAGCTGCCGACCATCGTGGTGGTGGTCGACGAATTCGCCGACATGATGATGATCGTCGGCAAGAAGGTCGAAGAACTGATCGCCCGTATTGCGCAGAAAGCTCGTGCGGCCGGTATCCACTTGATCCTCGCGACCCAGCGTCCGTCGGTGGACGTGATCACCGGTCTGATCAAGGCCAACATCCCGACTCGCATGGCGTTCCAGGTGTCGAGCAAGATCGACTCGCGGACCATCATCGACCAGGGCGGTGCAGAACAACTGCTGGGCCACGGTGACATGCTGTACATGCCGCCGGGTACCAGTCTACCGATTCGTGTTCACGGTGCTTTCGTGTCCGACGATGAGGTTCACCGCGTGGTGGAAGCCTGGAAGCTGCGGGGCGCACCGGAATACAACGACGACATTCTCAATGGCGTCGAAGAGGCGGGCAGCGGCTTCGAAGGCAGCAGCGGTGGCGGCGACGGAGACGATCCCGAGGCCGACGCGCTGTACGACGAAGCGGTGCAGTTCGTGCTGGAAAGCCGTCGCGCCTCCATTTCCGCGGTTCAGCGCAAGCTGAAGATCGGCTATAACCGCGCCGCGCGCATGATCGAAGCCATGGAAATGGCCGGGGTCGTGACGTCCATGAACACCAACGGTTCGCGTGAAGTCCTGGCCCCTGGGCCGGTGCGCGACTGACCCGAGTATGAAAGGAGTGGCACCCTTTGGCGCCGCTCGCACTCCCACGAATGTTATGAGGACTCCCATGCGTCTGATCCGCATGCTGTTGCTGCCGGTACTGGCTTTGACCACGCTCTCGGCTCACGCCGATGACAAGGACGTGGCGCGCCTGACCCAACTGCTGGAAAAATCCCAGACCCTGACCGCACGTTTCTCGCAACTGACCCTTGATGGTACCGGCACCCAGTTGCAGGAAACTGCCGGCGAGATGTCGCTGCAGCGTCCGGGCTTGTTCTACTGGCACACCGATGCACCGGCCGAACAGACCATGATCTCCGATGGCAAGAAAGTCACCCTGTGGGACCCGGACCTGGAGCAGGCCACCATCAAGAAGCTCGACCAGCGCCTGACCCAGACACCAGCGTTGCTGCTGTCCGGTGACGTGTCCAAGATCAGCCAGAGCTTCGACATCAGTGCCAAGGAAGCCGGAGGCGTAATCGACTTCACCCTCAAGCCGAAGACCAAGGACACGCTGTTCGACAGCCTGCGTCTGTCGTTCCGCAACGGTCTGGTCAACGACATGCAGTTGATCGACAGCGTTGGCCAGCGTACCAATATCCTGTTCACCGGGGTGAAGGCCAACGAGCCGATCCCGGCGTCCAAGTTCAAGTTCGACATCCCCAAGGGTGCGGATGTGATCCAGGAATAAAGTGCAGAACTTCTGTAGGAGCGAGCTTGCTCGCGATAAACCCGTGCACGCCGCGGGGTGTCAGGCTTACAGCGTTATCGTTGGCGACCATCGCGAGCGAGCTCGCTCCTACAGGATCGGCATCAGACCCAGTGAGGTTTCATAGGTAGTGATGGACCTGTTTGGAAGCACCCCGATCGCCCAGCCCTTGGCCGCCCGCTTGCGTGCGGCCAATCTGGACGAGTACGTCGGTCAGGAACACGTGCTCGCTCGCGGCAAGCCCTTGCGCGAAGCCCTGGAGCAGGGTGCCCTGCACTCGATGATTTTCTGGGGGCCACCCGGGGTGGGTAAAACCACGCTGGCGCGATTGCTCGCGGAAGTCTCGGATGCGCACTTCGAAACGGTCTCGGCAGTGCTGGCCGGGGTCAAGGAGATCCGTCAGGCGGTGGAAATCGCCAAGCAGCAGGCCGCGCAGTACGGCCGCCGCACCATTTTGTTCGTCGATGAAGTGCATCGCTTCAACAAGTCCCAGCAGGATGCGTTCCTGCCCTATGTCGAGGACGGCACGCTGATCTTCATCGGCGCGACCACGGAAAACCCTTCGTTTGAACTCAACAACGCCTTGCTGTCGCGAGCGCGCGTCTACGTGCTCAAGAGCCTCGACGAAGCGGCCTTACGCAAACTGGTGCAGCGCGCGCTGACCGAAGAGCGGGGCCTGGGCAAGCGCAACCTGACCCTCAGCGATGAAGGCTTCCAGATGCTGCTGTCGGCCGCCGATGGCGATGGCCGGCGCCTGCTCAACCTGCTGGAGAACGCCTCGGACCTGGCCGAGGACAACAGTGAAATCGGCACCGAACTCCTGCAAAGTCTGCTCGGTGACACCCGCCGCAGGTTCGACAAGGGCGGCGAAGCGTTCTACGACCAGATTTCCGCGTTGCACAAGTCGGTTCGCGGCTCCAACCCCGACGGCGCGTTGTACTGGTTCGCACGCATGATCGACGGCGGTTGCGACCCGTTGTACCTGGCCCGGCGCGTGGTGCGCATGGCCAGCGAAGACATCGGCAATGCCGACCCGCGCGCCCTGAGCCTGTGCCTGGCGGCGTGGGAAGTGCAGGAACGCCTCGGCAGCCCGGAAGGTGAGTTGGCGGTGGCCCAGGCCATCACCTATCTGGCCTGCGCGCCGAAAAGCAACGCGGTGTACATGGGCTTCAAGACTGCATTGCGCGCCGCCGCCGAGCACGGCTCGCTGGAAGTGCCGCTGCACCTGCGCAACGCACCGACCAAGCTGATGAAGCAGTTGGGCTATGGCGATGAATACCGTTACGCCCACGATGAGCCGGACGCCTATGCCGCCGGAGAAGACTATTTCCCGGAAGAACTCGACCCGATTCCGTTTTATCAGCCCGTGCCTCGTGGGCTGGAGCTGAAGATCGGCGAAAAGCTCAATCACCTGGCGAAACTCGACCGTTTAAGCCCCCGGCAGCGGAGAAAGTAGTGCTTGCCTTGATCGTTGCGGTTTCCGTTGGCGGGATCGCCGGCACGTTGTTGCGCTTCGCCACGGGCAACTGGATCAATGCGAATTGGCCGCGGCACTTCTATACCGCGACGCTGGCCGTTAATATCGTGGGCTGTTTGCTGATCGGTGTTCTATACGGTCTGTTTTTGATACGCCCGGAGGTGCCTTTTGAGATTCGCGCCGGGTTGATCGTTGGCTTCCTCGGGGGGCTGACGACTTTTTCATCCTTTTCACTGGATACGGTGCGCCTGCTGGAAAGCGGGCAAGTGCCGCTGGCCCTGGGCTATGCGGCGCTCAGCGTATTCGGCGGGCTGCTTGCCACCTGGGCCGGCCTGTCCTTGACCAAACTTTGATAAACGAGAAACCGACATGCTCGATTCCAAACTGTTACGTAGCAACCTTCAGGACGTAGCGGACCGCCTGGCATCCCGTGGCTATACCCTGGATGTTGCGCGCATCGAAGCGCTGGAAGAACAGCGCAAGACCGTCCAGACCCGCACCGAAGCACTGCAGGCTGAACGTAATGCGCGCTCCAAATCCATCGGTCAGGCCAAGCAGCGCGGTGAAGACATCGCGCCGCTGATGGCGGACGTCGAGCGCATGGCGGGCGAATTGAGCGCCGGTAAAGTCGAACTGGACGCGATCCAGACCGATCTGGACTCGATCCTGCTGGGTATCCCCAACTTGCCGCACGAATCGGTACCGGTTGGCGACGACGAAGACGGCAACGTCGAAGTGCGCCGCTGGGGCACCCCGACGGCCTTCGATTTCCCGGTTCAGGATCACGTGGCCCTGGGCGAGAAGTTCGGCTGGCTGGACTTCGAAACTGCCGCCAAGCTGTCCGGCGCCCGTTTCGCCTTGCTGCGCGGCCCGATCGCTCGCCTGCACCGCGCCCTGGCACAGTTCATGATCAACCTGCACGTCACCGAGCACGGCTACGAAGAGGCCTACACGCCTTATCTGGTCCAGGCACCGGCGCTGCAAGGCACCGGTCAGTTGCCGAAGTTTGAAGAGGACCTGTTCAAGATCGCGCGCGAAGGCGAAGCCGACCTGTACCTGATCCCGACCGCCGAAGTGTCGCTGACCAACATCGTCGCTGGCGAAATCGTCGACTCGAAACTGCTGCCGATCAAGTTCGTCGCCCACACACCGTGCTTCCGCAGTGAAGCCGGCGCATCGGGTCGTGACACTCGTGGCATGATCCGCCAGCACCAGTTCGACAAGGTCGAGATGGTGCAGATCGTCGAGCCGTCGAAGTCGATGGAAGCGCTGGAAGGCCTGACCGCCAACGCCGAGAAAGTCCTGCAACTACTGGAGCTGCCTTATCGCACCCTGGCGCTGTGCACCGGCGACATGGGCTTCAGTGCGGTCAAGACCTACGACCTGGAAGTGTGGATCCCGAGCCAGGACAAGTACCGCGAGATTTCGTCGTGCTCCAACTGTGGCGACTTCCAGGCCCGTCGCATGCAAGCGCGTTTCCGCAACCCTGAAACCGGCAAGCCGGAACTGGTGCACACCCTGAACGGCTCCGGCCTGGCGGTGGGGCGTACACTGGTGGCGGTGCTGGAGAACTATCAGCAGGCCGACGGTTCGATCCGAGTGCCTGAAGTTCTCAAGCCGTACATGGGTGGCCTTGAGGTCATCGGCTAAATGAACTATCTGCCGCTGTTTCACAACCTTCGCGGCAGTCGTGTGTTGGTCGTCGGTGGAGGGGAAATTGCCTTGCGCAAATCCCGCCTGCTGGCCGATGCCGGTGCGCTGCTGCGGGTGGTTGCACCTGAAATCGAAGCGCAATTGCGCGAACTGGTTGCCGGCAGCGGCGGCGAGTGCCTGTTGCGTGGTTATGCCGAGGCGGATCTGGACGGTTGCGGGCTGATCATTGCCGCTACCGACGACGAGGCGCTGAACGCACAAGTCTCCACCGATGCCCATCGGCGTTGCGTGCCGGTCAACGTGGTGGACGCGCCGGCCCTGTGCAGCGTGATCTTCCCGGCCATCGTCGACCGTTCCCCATTGATTATCGCGGTGTCCAGTGGCGGCGATGCGCCGGTGCTGGCGCGTTTGATCCGCGCCAGGATCGAAACCTGGATTCCTTCCACCTTCGGTCAGTTGGCCGGGCTGGCGGCGCGTTTTCGTCATCAGGTCAAAGGCCTGTTTCCGGATGTGCAGCAGCGTCGGGCGTTCTGGGAAGATGTTTTCCAGGGCCCGATTGCCGATCGGCAACTGGCCGGGCAGGGTGGTGAAGCCGAGCGTTTGCTGCAAGCCAAAATCGACGGTGAAGCGCCAGTGGCCACTGGTGAGGTTTATCTGGTGGGCGCAGGTCCAGGCGATCCCGACCTGCTGACGTTTAAGGCATTGCGTCTGATGCAGCAAGCCGACGTGGTGCTGTATGACCGCCTGGTAGCGCCGGCGATTCTCGAACTGTGCCGTCGCGACGCCGAGCGGGTTTACGTCGGCAAGCGCCGTGCCGACCACACGGTGCCGCAGGATCAGATCAACCAGCAATTGGTGGATCTGGCCAAACAGGGCAAGCGTGTGGTGCGATTGAAGGGTGGCGATCCGTTCATCTTCGGTCGTGGCGGTGAAGAGATCGAAGAGCTGGCGGCCAATGGCATCCCGTTCCAGGTCGTGCCAGGGATCACGGCGGCCAGCGGTTGTGCGGCCTACGCCGGGATTCCGCTGACCCATCGCGATTACGCGCAATCGGTACGCTTTGTCACCGGGCACCTGAAAGACGGCTCAACCGATTTGCCGTGGGCCGATCTGGTCGCGCCGGCACAAACCCTGGTGTTCTACATGGGGTTGGTGGGCTTGCCGGTCATTTGCGAGCAGTTGATCAAGCACGGTCGCGGCGCTGATACCCCGGCGGCGTTGATCCAGCAGGGCACCACGGTCAATCAGCGAGTGTTTACCGGCACCCTGGCGGACCTGCCGCGGCTGGTGGCGGAGCATGAAGTGCATGCACCGACATTGGTGATCGTCGGTGAAGTGGTGCAACTGCGCGAGAAACTGGCGTGGTTCGAAGGGGCTCAGGGGCAGGTCTGAGGACCGAGTCGCCCTCTTCGCGAGCAAGCCCGCTCCCACATTGGATTCGTGAACGACACAAATCCCCTGTGGGAGCGGGCTTGCTCGCGAAGAGGCCCGCACATTCACCGCAAAGTCCAGATCAAACTCAGGCTCTGCGCCAAACCCCTTTCCCGCTCAACCGCTCCCGATCATGGGGCGCGGTGAAGTCCTGGGCCGGGCCTTTCGGCACCACACCCGTCGGGTTGATGGTGCGGTGACTGGCGTAGTAGTGGTTCTTGATGTGGGTGAAATCCACCGTCTCGGCGATCCCCGGCCACTGATAAATCTCGCGCAACCAGTTCGACAGGTTCGGATAATCTGCAATCCGCCGCAGATTGCACTTGAAGTGCCCGTAGTACACCGCATCGAAGCGAATCAGTGTGGTGAACAGACGGATGTCCGCTTCGGTCAGGTATTCGCCAGCCAGGTAACGGTTGGCGCCGAGTAACAGCTCCAGTCGATCCAGCTCGGCAAACACATCGTCGAAGGCTTCTTCATAGGCCTGTTGCGACGTGGCAAACCCGGCGCGATACACGCCGTTGTTCACCGCCGGGTAAATCCGCTCGTTCAGCGCATCAATTTCACCCCGTAGTGGCGCGGGGTAGAAGTCCAGGTCATTGCCGGTCAAATCATTGAAGGCACCATTGAACATGCGGATGATTTCCGACGATTCATTGTTGACGATGCGCTTTTGCTGTTTGTCCCACAGCACCGGTACGGTGACGCGGCCGGTGTAGTCGGTGGCATCGGCGGTGTAGCGCTGGTGCATGAAGTCGAAGTGATCGAGCTTGTCGCCGGTCGAGCCCAGGTGCCGGTCGAAGGTCCAGCCGTTTTCCAGCATCAACCAACTGACCACCGAGACGTCGATCAGCTTTTCGAGGCCTTTGAGTTTGCGCAGGATCAGCGTGCGATGAGCCCATGGACAGGCCAGGGACACGTACAGGTGGTAGCGCCCGGGCTCGGCCGCAAAACCACCGACGCCGGTCGGTCCCGGTTTGCCGTCAGCGGTCAGCCAGTGGCGGCGTTGCGCCTGTTCGCGCTGGAACGCGCCGTCCTTGCTGCTTTCATACCACTTGTCCTGCCAGCGGCCATCGACTAACAAACCCATGTTCAAGACTCCCGAAACCCATAATCGTTGCAGTTGAGTCTATTCCGATGAGTTCGAACAAAAAGCGCAAAGATCGGGCGTGAATGATCAGTTAAATCGATTTGTCCCGCGCCGCCCAGTATTTTTCTGCGGTTTCGAAGGCCTGTTCGCGACTTTGTCCGAGGCCACGCAAGGCCAGGGCCATGGTCGAGATCAGGGCCATTTGCGGGTAGCTGTCGACCACATCACCACGCCACACCGCTTTCATATGTTCAGGTTCAAGCGAGGCGGGTTTGACGTGACGCTGCGCGGACAACTGCGGCCATTCCTCATCCCAGCTCTCGCCACCGCTCGTACCGTACAGGTGGCTGTCGGCGTCCGGGTTGATCTCGATTTCGCCGCCATCGCCCTTGATCACGATGGCGGTATCACCGAGCAGGCCGCTGGCATCGCGGTGCACGGCCTGGTAGCCAGGGTGGAAAATGCTTTGCAGGCCGCAACGCGCACCCAGCGGATTGAGAATCCGCGCCAGCGAGTGAATCGGCGAGCGCAAGCCCAGGGTATTGCGCAGGTCGATCATCCGTTGCAACTGCGGTGCCCAGTCCACCAGTGGCATGAAGGCCAGTCCGCCGTTATCCAGCGCCGTGCCGACCTGTTGCCAGTTGCGGCACAGCGGGATGTTCAATTCGCCCAGCAGTTGCTCGGTGTACAACCGGCCAGCCGTGTGGGCACCGCCGCCATGCATGAAAATCCGCAAGCCATTCTGCGCCAGACACTTGGCCGCCAGCAGAAACCACGGCAGATGACGTTTCTTGCCGGCATACGTCGGCCAATCCAGATCCACCGCCAATGCTGGCGGATTCAGGCGCTCACGCAAGGCTTCGGTGAACCCGGCCATTTCCTCGGCGCTTTCTTCCTTGTGCCGCAACAGCATCAGGAACGCCCCGAGCTGGGTTTCCTCGACCTTTTCATCGAACACCATGCCCATGGCTTCGCGGGCCTCAGCCCGGGTCAGATCGCGGGCGCCGCGCTTGCCTTTGCCGAGGATTCGCACGAATTGGGCGAACGGGTGCTCGGCGGGCGTTTCGAGGGTCAGTGCTGGGTAATCAGTCATAAGCAATTCGTCGGTTTGGGCAGGCCCGCCAGTTTCGCGGCGAGTTTGGCGGGAGTGCCTTTGAACAGGCGGTTCAGGTGCAGGCTGTTGCCTTTTTCCGGGCCGAGTTTCAGGGCGGTGTACTTGATCAACGGGCGGGTGGCCGGTGACAGCTGGAATTCGGCGTAGAAACTGCGCAGCAGTTCGAGGACTTCCCAGTGTTCGGGCGTCAACTCGATGTCTTCGGCAGCCGCCAGGGCACTGGCCACATCGGCGGACCAGTCATTCAGTTCGACCAGGAAACCGTCCTTGTCCAGCTCGATGGCGCGGGCGCCAACCGTCAATGCATTCATAGCCAACTGTTGACCTTGTCGTAGTGAATCGACAGTTCGACGAAGGCCGGGTAATCGATGGCCAGGGCCCAGTCTGGAACCACAAGTGCACGGGCCTGGGCATCTTCGGCCAGGACGAACAGTTTCAGGCCACGTGCGCTGAGCGCAGCGAACGGCGCGGTGCCTGGCTGCAACGCATAGGCTGCATCACCGGACAACAGCAACCCGTCGTTGGCGCCGATCACGCGCAGGCAACTGGTCAGGCGTTCGTCGCCGAACGGGGAATGAGACAACACATGCAAAGTCGACATCAGAGGGTGATCACCTGGTCGTAACGATCAATGAGGGCGCTGATTTCGTGGGCGGCCAACACTTGGGCTTCTTCCAGCGACAGGCCGCTCGGGTCCAGGCCGCGCTGGGTGATGCTGTCGCCACAGGCAAACAGTTCCTCGACACCGAACATCGGCAGGGCCTGCAGATTGGCGCTCAGGTCTTTCTGTTGCAAGGCCTTGGCGTTCTGACTGGCGGCCAGCTGGAACACGCCGTCATCGAGAAACAACAGGCCAATCGGCAGATCGAAGGCACCGCC
This sequence comes from Pseudomonas sp. Pseusp10, assembly GCF_059492225.1. Classification (NCBI taxonomy): domain Bacteria; kingdom Pseudomonadati; phylum Pseudomonadota; class Gammaproteobacteria; order Pseudomonadales; family Pseudomonadaceae; genus Pseudomonas; species Pseudomonas sp. Pseusp10. Next base: position 2,844,665 of record NZ_CP168528.1, read on the forward strand.
GGCCAGCACGATATCCAAAGCTTCCCGCGCGCCCGGGCCGGACCATGGCGACTGGCGGCTGATGATCAACAGGGACTTGGCCATGTCATGCGCCTCCGAAACAGATCAGGCGGTCGGCATCCTGCACCGCGTCATGCAATTGGCCGAGACCGGACAACTCCCACGGCGCGGCGACGGCTACAGCCTCGCGCTGATAGCGCTTGGCCTCTTCTTCATTCAAGACACCACGACGCAAGGCGGCGGCGATACACACCACGCCATCAAGTTGATGGTCGCTGACGAATGTGCGCCATTGCTTGGGCAAGTCCAGTTCATCCTGGGGTGTGACCACGCTGCCGGATGCGTTGTAGACGCCATCCTGGTAGAAAAACAGCCGGACAATCTCATGCCCGCCGGCCAGCGCCGCTTGGGCGAACAGCAAGGCGCGGCGCGAGGAGGGCGCATGGGCGGCGGAAAACACGGCGATGGCGAACTTCATGACAGACTCGATCAGCGAAACTGCGGCCATGATAAAGCTTTATCGCCGGGGCGGCCAAAGTGATGTTGTCTGTGCGGGCCTTATCGCTGGCAAGCCAGCTCCTACAGTAGATCTGTGGCGACATACCCTGTAGGAGCTGGCTTGCCAGCGATAGCGGGCTAAAGTCAACGCGGCATATACCCCAACTGCCAGCGCCGCGGGATCTTCAACGACAACACCCCGAGCCCGGCAGCCAACAGGCCACTGGCAAACAACGCCTTGAGCCCCAAGTGATGTTCCAGCACGGCACCGAGTACCGCGCCAGCGAACATGCCGGTCCAGGGGATCAGTTGCACGCGCCAGCCATTACGGCGCTCGCCGAGCATCCAGCGTCCCAGTCCGCGGCCGAAGCGCGACAGGGCGCCTGTCACGTAGGTCAGGCCGACCGGTAGGCCATTCACTTCTTCTACCGCGGCGTTGAGCATTCCCATGGCGATGATCGCTGCCAGCAGTGCGGGCAGTTGCGCATCGAAAGGCCAGGCTGCGGCGGCGCATAACAACGTGGCAATGCTCAGCAACAAGGGCAACGCTCGGCGGCCACCTAGCCGGCTGACGATAATGCCCAGCGCGTTGCCGACGATGAAGGTGGCGATGAGGATCACCAGGCGCAGGGTCAAGCCAAGGTCGCCAGTGCTGATGGCGACAGCCATCCGGGTGGTATTGCCACTCATGAACGAGACGAAGTCGCCGCTGGCCATGAAGCCGATGGCGTCGGTCATGCCGGCGAGTACCGAGAGCATGGCCACCAGGCTCAGGCCTATGCGCCCGCGCCATTTCTGCGTGTGCAAGTGACCGGGGCTGGCGTGGGGCCTGGCGGTGTTGGGCAGCATCGGCGATGGTATCCCTGAACAGTGCTTAGGGTTTTATCCCATTCAACTCGCAATATTCCAGCCAGTCCATGCCGGCCATTTCTGCCACTTCCCGGTGCACTTCCAGGCGCTGCGCCTCATAGTCCCGGGACGTGGCGGCGGTTAATTGCAACGTCAGTTCCCAAGCGAACAATTTCTGGCGTTCCGCTTCAGCTTCAAACGCTTCGTGCAGTCGTTCCTCGCGATACTGGGCCGCCGTTTCGCCCTTGGCCTGAGCCAACAGCGGGTTGAGGTGGTCGAGTTCTTCGCGCAATTCGGGGCGCGCATCGAGAAACTTCTTGAGTGCTAGCTCATGCTGCAGTTCGGTTGCCGCCATGGTCGCTCCTTGAGTGGGGATTACGAAGACTGCTTCTTGCTGGCCTTGGCCGCTGCTGCCAGGCATTCAAGGGCAAACTGTTCGGTATAGGTCATCTGGATTGGTGTGGTTTCGCCTTTGACGGTTCTTTCGCCGTTGAGGATGTAGCGAATCCGCTTGTCGGTGACACCGATTCGCTTGGCGATCCATGAAGGCGTCTGACCGATCTGGCTGATCAGCTTGTCGGCATATTCAGCGGTCGGTTTGTAAAACTCGGCATTGGGTGTCATCAGAATTCCAGTGATAGGCGCGATGCGGCGGTATTGGCGCGACAGGGTGCGCGAATCGTTGCGCGGTGTCGCGGTATAAATGCAGTAAAGCAGAACGATACGGGCTGCCGGGGTGATAAAGTCCGCTTTTTCCTGATGAGTGAATGCAATGCGATTTCTGATGGTGGCGCTGGCCGTGACGTTGCTGGCGGGATGCGCGGGTTCGGCGATGAACGATGCCCGCACCAAGGCCCCGTACAAGACCCTGAACTCGGAAAAACCGGCAAAAGACGTCGCCCAGTGCGTGCAGTTTTCCTGGCAGGACGAGGCCGTGTTCGGTGTCGATGCCGCGGCGTATTTGCAGGCAGGCGGGAAGGGCGTCACTACGGTTTACACGCGTTCGGCAGAGTCTTTCGTCGACGTGACCACCGATGCCTCGGGCACGGCGTTGAGCTACTACGCGCAGAAGGACGATTTCGTGGCCAAGCGCCGGTTGGCGGCGTTGGCGACTTGTTTGTGATCTGACGCTGTACCCCCTGTAGGAGCGAGCTTGCTCGCGAAAAAAATCGGAACGCCGCGGGGTGTCAGGCACCCAGCGTTTTCGTTGACGACCATCGCGAGCAAGCTCGCTCCTACAGGTATTGTGTCGAGTCAGTAAATCAGGCGCTTCTGGAAGAAGAAGTGCTTGTGGCCCGGCGGATAGTCGGCAATGTGCCCGATCTCGCTATAGCCGCATTTCTTGTAGAACTCCGGTGCCTGGAATTCAAAGGTGTCGAGCCACAGCCCGACGCAGCGCCGTTCCCGCGCCAGGTCCTCGGCCATCTGCATCAGCTTCGAGCCCATGCCCTGTCCCCGCGCCTGTTCCGGCACCACCAGCAAGTCGATGTACAGCCACTGGTAAAAAAATCGGCCATGCAGGCCGCCGAGGATTTCGTCGTTGTCGTCGCGCACCAGCAAGGCGATGTGCTCAGGCACGTTACCTTCGGCCTTCGAGCCGTTGTACGCGCGCAATGGCTTGAGGATCGCCTGGCGTTGTTCTTCCGTGGGGTTTTGCGACAGTTCGATACGCAGGTTCATGGCTATATCCATATGGCATTGAAACCGCAGCCTATCCCGCTTGCAGCGATTGATCCATCCCCGGAAAAGTTGAACCGTCGTCAACGCGCCGCTTGCTTGAGGGGGCAAGCGCTGTTCGTTTTCATTTAACATGTGGACCCTCAGACAAGTAACAGGACGCGTTGTCATGTCGAACACAGCCGAGCGGGTCAACATCCTTGAGTCTCAGGTGTTGTCCCACGACTGGTACCTGCTCAGGAAAATCACCTTCGATTACCGCCGCAACAACGGCGAGTGGCAACGCCAGGCGCGAGAGGTCTACGACCGTGGCAACGGCGCGGCGATTCTGTTGTACAACCGCGAAAAGAGAACCGTGGTACTGACCCGGCAATTTCGCCTGCCGGTGTTCGTCAATGGCCACGATGGGCTGTTGATCGAAGTGGCGGCGGGGCTGCTGGAAGGCGCCGCACCCGAAGACCGCATCCGCGATGAGGCGGAGGAAGAGACGGGTTACCGCGTGCACCATGTGCAGAAGGTGTTCGAGGCGTACATGAGCCCCGGTTCGGTGACGGAAAAACTGCACTTCTTCATCGCTGAGTACGATGCGGCCTCCAAGGTCAGCGACGGTGGTGGGCTGGAGGCGGAAACCGAGGAACTGGAAGTGCTGGAATGGCGTTTCGACGACGCGCTCGAAGCGTTTTACCGCGGCGAGATCTGCGACGCCAAGACCATCATGCTGTTGCAGTATGCGGCGATGAAAAATCTGTTCCCCCAAGCATGATCAAAAGCCTGGCAGGCGTGCCGTGCCGGGCCATTGCCCACCCTCCAGCGTCAGCAACAGCTCCTTCGCCTCAAGTCCCCCGGCAAACCCGGTCAGCTTGCCCGACGCGCCAATCACCCGGTGACACGGCGCCACGATCGATATCGGGTTCTTGCCATTCGCCGCGCCCACCGCCCTGACCGCTGCCGGGTTGCCGATCTGCTCGGCGATCTGGCTGTAGCTGCGGGTCTCACCGAACGGGATGGTCAGCAGCGCCGCCCAGACCTTCTTCTGAAATTCCGTGCCGGCAAAATCCAGTTCCAGTTCGAAGCGATCGCGGGTGCCGGAAAAATACTCGCCCAGCTGCGCAGCCGTGCGCACCAGGATCGGGTTGTCCGGCGCTTCGCTCATCGGTCCGAGGCGCACCCGACCGGGTTTGTCGTTTTCCCAGAGGATAGCCGCCAGTCGTGAACCGTTCGCGACCAGCTTCAACTGGCCGACAGGTGAAGCCACAGTGGTGCAGGTATAGGTCATGCCAGGGCTCGCACGAAATGGCTGAACAGGCGTTAAGGATACTGTCTCGACGGGGAGGCGCAATACGTAATCCCGACCATACTTGGCTACGGCTTTTGAAGCGTTTTCCTACGAAATAACAAGAAGAGACCGACTCATGAAGTATGAACCTTTTGCCAAATCGCTGATTGCGACCTCATTGGCACTCAGCTGTCTGACTGCTCACGCCGCCTCCGTGGCCCCGGCTACGGGAGAAAACGGCATGGTGGTCACGGCCCAGCACCTGGCCAGCCACGTGGGCGTGGATGTGCTCAAGAACGGCGGCAATGCTGTCGATGCGGCGGTCGCGGTCGGCTATGCGCTGGCGGTGGTGTACCCCGCGGCTGGTAACCTCGGTGGCGGCGGTTTCATGACCATTCAACTGGCGGACGGGCGCAAGACCTTCCTCGACTTCCGTGAAAAAGCCCCGCTGGCCGCTACCGCCAACATGTACCTGGACAAGGAGGGCAACGTCGTTCCCGACTTGAGTACCCGTGGCCATCTGGCCGTAGGTGTGCCGGGCACCGTTTCGGGGATGGAACTGGCGCTGTCCAAGTACGGCACCAAGCCGCGCAAGGAAATCATCGCCCCGGCCATCAAGCTGGCCGAAGACGGTTTCGTGCTGGAGCAGGGGGATGTCGATCTGCTGGACTACGCCACTGACATGTTCAAGAAGGACATGAAGGATTCCGGCTCGATATTTCTCCATAACGGCGAGCCGATGCAGGTCGGCCAGAAACTGGTGCAAAAGGACCTCGGCAAGACCCTGCGGGAAATCTCCGAGAAAGGCGCCGACGGTTTCTATAAGGGCTGGGTCGCCGACGCTATCGTCACCTCCAGCCAGGCCAACAAGGGCATCATCACCCAGGCCGACCTCGACAAATACAAGACCCGCGAACTGGCGCCCATCGAGTGCGACTACCGTGGCTATCACGTCGTTTCCGCACCGCCACCGAGCTCCGGCGGCGTGGTGATCTGCGAGATCATGAACATCCTCGAAGGCTATCCGATGAAGGATCTGGGCTACCACTCGGCCCAGGGCATGCACTATCAGATCGAGGCGATGCGCCACGCCTATGTGGACCGCAACAGCTACCTGGGCGACCCGGATTTCGTGAAGAACCCGATTGCCCACCTGCTGGATAAAAACTACGCAACCAAGCTTCGCGAAGCGATCAAGCCACAAAAAGCCGCGGTATCCAGCGAACTCAAGCCCGGCGTAGCGCCCCATGAAGGCAACAACACCACGCATTACTCCATCGTCGACAAATGGGGCAACGCAGTGTCGGTGACCTATACCCTCAACGACTGGTTCGGTGCTGGCGTGATGGCGAGCAAGACCGGGGTCATCCTCAACGATGAAATGGACGACTTCACTTCGAAAGTCGGCGTGCCGAACATGTACGGCCTGGTGCAGGGCGAGGCCAACGCCATCGCGCCCGGCAAGGCGCCGCTATCATCCATGAGCCCGACCATCGTCACCAAGGACGGCAAAGTGGTGATGGTGGTCGGTACGCCGGGTGGCAGCCGCATCATCACCGCGACCTTGCTGACCATGCTCAACGTGATCGACTACGGCATGAACATCCAGGAAGCAGTGGATGCGCCGCGTTTCCACCAGCAGTGGCTGCCGGAGGAAACCAACCTGGAAGCCTTCACCACCAGCCCGGACACGGTGAAAATCCTCGAAAGCTGGGGCCACAAGTTCGCAGGTCCCCAGGACCCCAACCACCTGGCGGCGATCCTGGTCGGCGCGCCGTCCCTGGGTGGTAAACCGGTGGGCAAGAACCGTTTCTACGGGGCGAACGACCCACGGCGTAACACCGGGTTGTCGCTGGGTTATTGAGGCTTGTATCCGCAAGGGGACGGGCTTATGTTCGTCCCCTGATTCCTCGACACTTCAAGGAAGGAAATCATGACCACTGCGTTGTTAATCATCGATGTTCAGCAGGCTTTGTGTTCCGGTGAGTACGCGTGCTTCGAGATCGGGCGTGTCATCAACACCATCAATGACCTTTCTGCCCGGGCGCGCAAGGCCGGAGTTCCCGTGGTGCTGATCCAGCACGAAGAAGCGGGCAGCCTGCTGGCGCATGAGGCTGGCGGCTGGCAACTGGCCGAAGGGCTGGAAACCTCGCCCAAGGATCATCGCGTGCGCAAGACCACCCCGGATTCGTTCTACCAGACCAATCTGCAAAGACTGTTGCCGAAAGAGGACTTCGAACGCTTGGTCATCTGCGGCCTGCAGACCGATTACTGTGTCAACGCCACCGTGCGTCAGGCCCTGACACTGGGCTACGAGGTGGTGCTGGCGGGGGACGCACATTCCACCATCGACAATGGCAACCTCAGCGCCGAAGACATCATTGCCGAACACAACAAGGACCTGGCGCTCCGGACCGGCGCCGTGGCGCGGATCGATGTGATACCGGCCAACGACATCCATTTCTGAAACCACCGCATTTCCCTGTGGGAGCGGGCTTGCTCGCGAAAGCGGTGGGTCAGTCAACATCAATATTGACTGTAACGACGCCTTCGCGAGCAAGCCCGCTCCCACAGGATCTACATCGGTCCGAAAATCTCGATCAACTCATTCAGGAACGCACTCACCAGATCCCGCTGGCGAGCCGAATGCCGCACCGCCGCATGAAAGCTCACCTCATAGCGCAGCAGGTCCGGATTCAGCGGGTGCAGCTGCCCCAGCTGTTCATGGCGGGTCGCGTAGTGCTGCGGCAGAAACCCCAAATGCTGGCCGGACAGAATCAGCAGGGCCGCGCCGTCCATGCTGTCGGTGAGCACGGTCAGGCGTTCAATTGACGTGGGGGCCGGCATTTCCGGCAGCGGATGGCTCGGCCAGACCCAGTCAAACCCGCTGACATCTTCACGGGTCAGTGCGCCGACTTGCCCGAACAACGGATGCGAGGGCGCGCAGTAGGCGATCTGGGTTTCCGGGAACAGCGGGAAATAATCGATGCTGGGCAAGCGGTGCCAGAAGTAACCGATGGCCAAGTCGATATGGCCGTTGATGATTTTCTCTTCCAGCAGGGACGACGACAGCTCGGTGAAATGGAAGTACAGCCCCTCGTGCCGAGCCCGCAAACGGGCAATGGCCAGGCCGATTTTCCTGTTCGCCACCGGATCGATTTGCCCCAGCAGGCCGATGTTGATGCTGCCCGAGACTTTGCGGTTGATGTGCTGCACCTCGACCCGAAAACCCTCGGCAGCCGCCAGCAAGCGTCGGGCCGCCTCGATGAACTGCGTGCCTTTGGGTGTTACGGAAAACCCGCCACGCCCGCGTTCGCACAGACGAAAACCGACCCGCGCTTCCAGCGTCGCCAGTTGCGCGCTGATCGTCGGTTGCGTGGTATTGAGGGCGGTTTGTGCCGCCGAAATGCCGCCGGCCTCAACGACGGTCAAAAATACCCGGATCAGACGCAGATCCAGCTCCGTTACAGTTCCCAGCATGGGGACTCCCGATTCTCGATTACATAGGCGCTGATCTATGTGAACAGTGTGCCTGCGATATTTTATTGCTCGGACTCACGCCCTACATTGCCGTGAAACCAGCGTCATCGTCAGCTTTTTATGGAGTTTCACCTGAACTGGACGTCGTGGCGAGCGCTGTACCCACAAAAACAACAAACAACAGCATAGGAACAATCGTATGTCAGGTTCCCCAGTGTCTGCGCGCGCCGCCGAGGCGAGTGGCGGGTTGGCCATCGAAGGCCACTCCATCGATTACATTCCGGAAAACGAACGTCACGCCAAACTCAGCAGCCAGGGGCCGTTCTGGTTCCTGGGCAACTTCCACTTCTTCACCATCTCCATCGGTTTTGTCGGCCCGAGCCTCGGTTTGTCGGCGTTGTGGACCATGCTCTCCGGTGCCCTGGGCATCATGTTCGGCACCATTTTCATGGCGTTCCACGGCTCCCAGGGCCCGGAAATGGGCCTGCCACAGATGATCCAGTCCCGCGCCCAGTTTGGTTATCGCGGAGTGATCCTGGCGTTGATGGCGACGATGTTCGTGTTCGTCGGTTTCAACGTGGTGAATATCTCGCTGATCATGAACGGCCTTGAACATGTGTTCGGCATCGACCCGACCATCGTTGCCGTCGCGGTGGTGCTGATCGGCGCACTGTTGTCGATCTACGGCCACGACCTGATGCACAAGGCCTTCAAGTGGGCCTTGCTGGCGACCTTGCCGCTGTACGCCCTGGTGACCATCGCCCTGATGTTCGGTGCGGGTCAGGAAGGCGTCACGCCGGCGACCGATCTGGGCTTCAACTGGGTGGCCTTCGCCACGCTGTTCGCCATCGGTGCCAGCTACAACATTTCCTATGCACCCTACGTGTCCGACTATTCCCGTTACCTGCCGAAAAACACCAGCCGGGCGAAACTGATCGCGGCGGTGTTCATCGGTGCCTCGTTGTCGGGCAGCTGGATGATCGGCCTCGGCGCCTGGCTGGCGCAGCAGTTGAAAGCCGCGGATGCACTGGTGGCGTTGAATCAGGTCGGTTCCTCGATGGTGCCGGGGTTGGGCAATCTGCTGGTGATCGTCTCGGTGGCGGGCTTCCTGCCGATCATCGCGCTCAACACCTACAGCGCCATGCTGACGCTGCTGACCGGTGTCGACTCGATCAAAAAAATCACCCCGACTCCCCGCGCCCGCGTGCTGTCGATCAGTGTGATCAGCGTGATTCTGTTGACCTGCGTGCTGTCGATCAAAGGGGACGGTATCGCGCTGCTGAACACCTTCCTGGTGCTGTTGCTGTACTTCCTCGTGCCGTGGACCGCCGTCAACCTGGTCGACTACTTCTTCGTGCGCAAGGGCCGCTATGCGATCCCGCATTTCTTCACACCGAAGGGCATCTACGGCGCCTGGCAATTTCGCGGCATTGCCTCGTACCTGATCGGCTTCGCCGCCATGGTGCCGTTCTTCTACATCTTCGATGCCGCCGCTGGCAAAGAGGTGTTCGTCGGCCCACTGGCGCGGGTGCTGGAAGGCGTGGACATCGCCTGGCTGGTGGGCCTGGTGGTCTCGGGGCTGACCTATTACCTGCTCAGCCGCTCGATTGATCTGGCCGCCGAGCGCCGGGTGATCGACGCGCTGAGCGAAAGCGACATCGTCGCCATGACCCACTCATCTGCGGAGGCAGGGCGTTGAACAGCGCAAAAAATACGGTGGTCGCCTGCTGCCAACTGGCACCGAAAATAGGTGACCTGGCCTACAACCGCACGCTCACCGAGCGCGCGATTCGTCAGGCGGCGTACCAGGGCGCGCAAATCGTAGTGCTGCCTGAGCTGGTGCAGAGCGGCTATCTGTTTGCCGACCGCGACGAAGCGCTGACCCTGGCGGAAACCGCTGATGGCCCGACCTTGCAACTCTGGCAGGCCCTGGCTCGTGAGCTGAACCTGGTGATAGTCGGCGGATTTTGCGAGCGCCTGCCCGGTGATGAGCTGGCCAATAGCGCGGCGATGATCGATGCCCAAGGGTTGCGTGCGGTGTACCGCAAGGCGCATCTGTGGGATGCCGAAAAAGAAATCTTCAGCGCCGGCGATGCCGCGCCGCCGGTGGTCGAGACGGTTCATGGGCGTCTCGGCATGCTGATTTGCTACGACCTGGAGTTTCCCGAGTGGGTGCGACTGCCGGCACTGGCCGGGGCCGATCTGCTGTGTGCGCCGGTCAACTGGCCCGACGGTCCGCGGCCGCAAACCGAGCGCCCGGCCGAAGTCTTGCGGGTGCAGGCCAATGCTTCGGTGAACCGCATGTTCATTGCAGCATGCGATCGCTATGGCCATGAACGCGGGGTCGGCTGGGTGCAAGGGTCGGTCATCGTCGATGCTGACGGTTATCCCTTGGCCGGTCCGGCGGAGCAGGGCGGCGAGCAAATCCTGCTGGCGACGCTGAACCTCGCCGAAGCGCGCAACAAGCGCATTAGCGCCCGCAACGACCTGCATCAGGACCGCCGGCCACAGTTGTACGGATTGAACAGCAGTTTGTAACCGTTGATGTCACGGCGAGCTGGACGCCATTCCCGAGCCTATGGCATCGTCAAGGCAACAGACCATGCAGTGAACGGGATCGCAAAAATGGAGGGGGGAAACAAGGTTGACGACAACAGGTCGCTGGCCACGCTGAAGGCGTTCAATCATTGCGTGTTGCACCTGGGGCGGCTGGCACGGGAAAGCGGGGCGTCGCGGTTCATCGCCGATGGCCTGCAAACATTCGGTCAACTGGTGCCCTTCACCTCTGCGTGGTGGGGCGAGATGTCGCCCCCCGGCAACGTTACCCCGCAAAGCTGGATGCACGGACGCATCAACCTGCCCGAATCCTTTGTTGCCGAATGGCATCCGGTAGCGGCCAACGACAAATTCTCCCATACCACCTTGAATCAACCCGGCGAGGTGTTGCGCGACAGCGGTTTCAACGACCCCTGCGAAGCGGTCAACGACTTCGCCCGGCGTCACGACCTGTTTCATTTGATGTGCATCACCTTCGAACTGCCAGAAAGCGGTCTGATGTTCTTCGCCTGCCTCTACCGTGGTGAGCATGAACAGGCATTCAACGAAACGGAAGGCGAGCTGTTTGCGGCTTACTGCGATCACCTGTTCCAGCTGTGGCGGTTTCAGGTGCAGGACATGATCCGCTTCGACACCGACAATGGTGCGAGCGACTCCGGGATCGCGCGCATGGACGGCAGCCTGCTCTATGTCGGCGCCCGGTTGTGTGCCGCGATTCAGCGCGAACTGCCCGGCTGGAGCGGTTCGACACTGCCGGCCGACGTCGTTGCGCAATTGTCCAAAGCCCCCTGTGTGATCCGCCTGGGCCGCTGCGCCCTGACCCTCAGCCCCAACGCCGAACACGTCATCCTTTCCCTCGAGGCACCGTCGGGCGGGGATGGCCTGGCACCACGGGAACGCACCGCAGCGATGCTGTTCGCCGCCGGCCATTCCTACAAAGAGATCGCCAAACTCCTCGCCCTGAGCCCCGCGACCGTGCGCACCTATTTGCGTAATTGCTACTTGCAGCTCGGTGTGAAAAGCAAGGTGGAGCTGGGCTCGGTCCTGCGTTCGCCGGGTGCGCTGGCGGAGTCCGTGCGCCGGGATTAATCCCCGCCGTTTCAATTATTTGCCTCACCCCTCCTCATTTGCAGAGGTCCATTCGAGCGCTGCGCCCTATAGGGTAGTCCCTGTCTATCAAGGGCTTGTGCAGTCGCTTCGGGCCGCTTCAAAACAATAAGAACAGGGGTGAGGCATTTGAGACTTTCCAGGTTGTTCATCGCCGTTGCGTCGACAACGGCATTTTCCTGCATGGCATTGGGCGCGACGCCCGCCGACACGGTCATGCGCAATGGCTACGTCTACACCGTCGATGGCCAGGATTCCGTGCAACAGGCCATCGCGATTTCCGGCGGCAAGATTGTCTACGTGGGCAACGATGCCGGGGTCGACGGCTACATCGGCAAGCAAACACAACTGATCGACCTGGCCGGGCGCATGCTGATGCCGGGCTTCGTCGATGCGCACATGCACCCGGGGGACGGCGGTCGCGCCATGACCTTGTGCGATCTGAAGTACCAGGCGATGACCCGCAAGCAGTTCCAGGCGAGCATCCAGGCCTGTCTCGATGCCGACAAGGACAAGGGCCCGGATGTCTGGCTGGAAGTGGGCAGTTGGGATCGCATGGGCATGACCGGGCTCGACGGTGACCCCGATAAATCGACCCTGGATGCGCTCAAGACCAAACGGCCGATCCAGGTCCGCTCCACCGATTTTCATACCGTGCTGGCCAACTCTCGCGGCCTGGAACTGGCCGGGATCAACAAGAACACCGCCGACCCCGAAGACGGCAAGTACCGACGTGACAGCGCCGGCAACCCGAACGGCATCTGCGAGGACGGCGCCGCCGAGTCGTTGGCCGCCGTGGTGCCGCCCGCCACCGACGCAGAAAAACTCAACCAGCTGCGAGCTGCCCTCGACGCCATGCGCCAACAGGGCATCACCAGTTTCTTCGACGCATTGTCCGGCCCGGAAAACGGCAAGGGCTTCAGCAGCCTGCAAAAGTCCGGTGAATTGACCGCCCGGGCCTTGCTGGCGATCAAGCTGGACCCGGCCGCTGCTGCGGCGGACCCGGTGAAAACCATCGCCGAGGCCAAGGCCCTGGCCAACACCTACGACCAGGGCGAAGTGCATGTCGCGCCGGGCGTGAACATGCGCCACGTCAAACTGTTCATGGACGGCATCATCAATGCCCCGGCGGACACCGGTGCCATGTTGACCCCGTACCTGCACAACAGCGGCACTGACAAGGCGCCGAAGTGGACACCGGGCAAAAACCTGGGCGAACTGTACTTCCCGCCGCAAGTGCTCAATCCGTTGTTGCTGGAGGCGGTCAAGGCCGGGTTCGATCCGCACCTGCATGCCACCGGCGAGCGCGCGGTGCGGGATGCACTGGACAGCGTTGCCTACGTGCGCGAGCAACTGGCGGGCAATCATTTCCGCCCGGCCATCGCGCACGCCGAGTCGGTCGACCCTGCCGACTACCCACGCTTCAAGGCACTGGACGTCACGGCCACCATGTCGTTCCAGTGGGCGCAGCAGGCGCCGTCCACGGTCGATGGCACCAGCGATCACCTCGGTGCCGAGCGATTCGAGCGCATGGAACCCTCGGGCAGCATCGCCCATGCTGGCGGTCGTGTGGCGTTTGGCAGCGACTGGCCGGTCGATCCCCTCGATGAGTTCCTGGCGCTGAAAGTCGGTGTCACCCGCTCCGGCGACCCCACCAATCCGCACAGCTATGGCCCCAAGTACGCCGGGCGACTCAACGCCGATCCGGCGCTGTCGCGAGCCGAAGTGCTGCGCAGCATCACCCTCAATGCCGCCGAACAGCTGAAGCTGGACGCGGTGGTGGGTTCGGTCGAAGTCGGCAAGTTCGCTGATCTGATCGTGCTGGACAAGAACTTCATGCAGGTGCCCGAAGAGGAGTTGGGTCGCAACGACGTGCTGCTGACGCTGGTCGGCGGCAAGGTCGTGTGGGCCAAGGCGCCGTTCCTGGGGCTTGCGCCACAGGTAGTTTCCCAAGCTGTTACTTCCCGATCCGCCCCATAAAAATTAGAGAGCGTTCCGATGCGATTCATTCCAAACCTGTTGGCCGCTGCGCTGGCGTTATCGTCGGTGCAAGCGATGGCTGCCGCCGACCTTGTGTTGTTCAACGGCAAGGTCTTTACCGCCGAACCCGGCCAGGCGCTGGTGCAGGCTGTTGCGGTGCAAGACGGCAAGATTCTGAAAGTGGGCAGTAATGCCGAAATCAACGCCCTGGCCGATGCCGGGACCCAGCGTATCGACCTGGCGGGCAAGGTGTTGATGCCAGGCATGATCGACACCCACAGCCACCCGATCGTGGGCGCATTCGACAACATGAAAGCCAACCTGCTGGACGAGGTCAAACCCTTGCCGGAACTGGAGCAATGGTTGATCGAAGAGGACAAGGCCGGCCGTGCCAGGGCCGGTGATGTGATCAGCGTCGCCGGTGTCAGTTCGGCCTATTGGGAAAAAAGCCGTGAACTCGGAAAAATGTTCAATCAGGGGCGTTGGGCCGATCAGCCCATCGTCTTCAGCGGCATCGACGGCCACACCGGTTGGGCCAACAACGCGATGCTCAAGCGTCTGAATATCGACGCAGCACTGGTCAAAAGCCTGCCGGAAAAAGACCGCGGTTACATCGGGCATGAACAGGACTTCACGCCTAACGGTTACTTTGCCGAATCCCGCTGGGACGTGGTGCGCAGCGGGATCCCCGCGCCCAGCCCGGAGACCATGCTCAAGGCCGCTCGCGAGGCGGTGAGGGTCAACAATCAATACGGCATCACCGCCTGGATGGACGCTGCGGCGAACGGCGGCAGTGAGGATTCGCTGTTCGATTTCAAGGCCACCAAGGAAAGTGTCGGCGTGCTGCCGCTGTACAAGGCGCTGGCGCGGAACGGTGAACTCAGTGCTCACGTCGCGGCATTGATGGTCACCAACCCGAAGAGCCGCCCGGCCGATCTGGAAGTGATCGCCACGGTGATGAAGCAGTTCGAAGGCGTTCCCAACCTGACGTTCCCCGGCATCAAGGTGTTCACCGACGGCATTCTCGAATTTCCGGGGCAGACCGCCGCGGTCATCGTGCCGTTCAAGAACAGCCACAAGAATGGTCAGCTGCTGATCGACCCGGCGCACTTTGGTGAGCTGGTGGTGGCGGCGGAAAAACGCGGCTGGATCGTGCACATGCACGCGGTCGGCGACCGTGCGGTGCGTGAGTCGCTCAATGGCGTGGCCTATGCGCGCAAGCTCAACCCGACACCGGTGCCGCACAGCATCGCTCACCTGCAACTGGTCAATCCCAAGGAATTTGCGCGCTTCAAGCAACTGGGGGTGATCGCCTCCATGCAACTGCTGTGGGCCACCGGCGAGACCTACACCGTCGAACTGGTCAAACCCTACATCAGCGCTTTCGCCTACGGTTACCAGTATCCCGCCCGGTCGCTGCATGACGCCGGCGCGGTGATTGCCGGCGGCAGCGACTGGCCGGTGTCCAGCCCCAACCCGTTCAACGCCATTGCCCAGGCCAGCACGCGCAAAGGGCCGCTGGGTGTGCTCAATGCCAAGGAGAGCATCGACCGCCAGACCATGTTCTACGCCTACACCCTCAACGCCGCCAAAACCCTGCGCCTGGAGCAGCAGATCGGTTCGCTGGCACCGGGCAAGCAGGCTGACCTGATCATCCTCGACCGCGATGTGTTCAAGGTCAGCGATGACGAACTGTTCGAGACCAAAGTCCTGAACACCTTCTTCGCCGGCAAGCAGGTCTACGCGCCCGCGTCCTGACCTGCGTTCAACCGCACTGTCTGAAAACTGCCAGGCCCCTCGCATTGCGACGGGCCTGGCAGCGCCGTGGCTGAAATTCCCCGTACCCCCATAAAAACAAGAGAAGCGCATGAACGCACTTTCAGCTTTGACCCTCGCAGCACTGGCATTGGCGCCTTTGACCAGCCAGGCCCTGGCCCTCAACGATGACTTCAGCCTGGACATGACCCTGGGCGTCGTCAGCGACTACCGCAGCCGCGGCATCTCGCAGACCCTGGGCGATCCGGCGGCCCAGGCTGGCGCAACATTGCTGCACAGCAGCGGCCTGTACATTGGCGCCTGGACCTCCAACGTGGATTTCGGTGGCGGCTTCGATACCCGGCAGGAACTTGAGTACTACGCCGGGTACTACTGGCAGGCGACGGACGCGATCAGCCTCGATCTGGGCTACATCAAGTACGACTACCCGAAAAATTCCGAATTCAACCTGAGTGAGATCTACGCCATTCTCGACGTCTATGGCGTGAAGCTCGGCGCCTATTACTCGAAGGACACACCGAACGTTTTCGGTGAAGACCAGGACACCCTCTACACCTACGTCGGCTACAAGTTCACGCTGCCGGCCGAGGTCGGCCTGGAGCTGCGGGTGGGGCGCAACGACGTGAAAGACCCGGCCTTCTGGTCCGCCAACGGCGACAACCGCGAGGCCTACTACGAGTGGGAAGCCAAGCTGACCCGCGACTTCGTCGGCGTGACCTGGGGCCTGAGTTATGTCGACACCGACCTGACGAAAAGCGAGTGCAGTGGCTGGTATGGCTATGACGATCTGTGTTCGGCCACGGTGGTGGCGAGCGCCACCAAGAACTTCTAAGTTCTATCCCTGATAACAAAAACAGTTCCTCAAAGGAAACACCGTCATGAGTGTGCAACGAAGTCCCCTGATCGAAACCCGCTCGATTGATTTCATTCCCGAGGCCGAGCGTCATGGCAGTCTCTATAGCCAATTCACCCTGTGGCTTGGCGCCAACCTGCAGATCACTGCCATCGTCACCGGCGCCCTGGCCGTAGTACTCGGCGGCGATGTGTTCTGGTCACTGATCGGCTTGCTGATCGGTCAGCTATTCGGCGGTGCCGTGGTGGCGCTGCATGCGGCGCAAGGGCCGAAGCTCGGCCTGCCGCAGATGATCTCCAGCCGCGTGCAGTTCGGGGTGTATGGCGCGGCGATCCCGATTGTTTTGGTGTGCCTGATGTACCTCGGTTTCAGCGCCACCGGCGCGGTGCTGTCGGGGCAGGCGATTGCGCAATTGATCAGCGTCAGTGACAGCGCCGGCATCCTGATTTTCGCGGCGTGCATCGCGTTCCTGACGATCTTCGGTTATCGGGTGATTCACCTGGTCGGGCGGGTGGCCAGCGTGCTGGGCATCATCGCTTTCGCCTACCTGTTCACCCGGTTGATGACCCTAAACGATATCGGCCTGCTGCTCGACAATCGTCATTTTGGCTGGAGCACCTTCCTGCTGGCGGTGTCGCTCTCGGCGTCCTGGCAGATCGCGTTCGGTCCTTATGTGGCGGATTACTCGCGTTATCTGCCGAGCAAGACTTCATCGTGGAAAACCTTCGCTGCCGTCGGTCTCGGCACGGTGCTGGGGGCTCAGGCTTCGATGGTGCTGGGGGTGTTCGCCGCCGCGTTGGCCGGGGCGAATTTCCGTGGGCACGAAGTGGCGACCATTGTCGGTCTGGGCAGTAGCGGGGTGATCGCATCCTTGCTGTACCTGAGCATTGTGTTCGGCAAGGTCACGGTGTCGACCCTCAACGCCTACGGCAGTTTCATGTGCATCGCCACCATCATTACCGGCTTTCGTCGCCGCCTGGAAATCACCGCCCGCCAGCGCATGCTGTTTGTGCTGCTGATCGTCGCGGCATCCACCACGCTGGCATTGCTGGGGCAGTACTCGTTCCTCAACTCGTTCAAGTACTTCATTCTGTTTTTGCTGACGTTCTTCACTCCGTGGAGCGCGATCAACCTGGTGGACTACTACTTCATCAACAAGGAGCGTTACGACGTCCCGGCACTGTCCGACCCGGCAGGGCGCTACGGTCGCTGGAACGTGCTGGGGATCAGCGTGTACGTGATTGGCGTGTTGATCCAGTTGCCCTTTGTCGACACCCATTTCTACTCCGGGCCAATGGTTGCGCAACTGGGCGGTGTGGATATTTCGTGGATCGTCGGGTTGCTGGTGCCGGGGGTGATTTATTACGCGTTGGCGAAGCCGTCGATGAGTGGCGTGGTGGTTGAGCGGGGTTAACCAACGCGAACGACGAACTCCTTGTGGCGAGGGGTTCAGCGTTTACTGGCGTTCGGGAAGCTTCCAGCGCTGGCGCAATTGCTCGTACTGCTTTTCGGGCAGTTGCACCAGCACCGGGGATTTGCCCGGGTCCAGCCAGTTGAACAACCGCGCGATATCCGCCGGATCCATGGCAGTGCAGCCACGGGTTGGTGCGCTGGAACTGCGCCAGATGTGGAAGAAAATGCACGAGCCGGCAGTGGGAATGGCCGGGATGTTGTGCTGGATGAAAATGCCCTGGCGGTATAAGTCATCGCTGCGGCGCATGCGTTCGGAACTGGTCCAGTCCTTCGCAACCACCGCTCCGTCGACCAATTCGTTGTAGCGTGCAGACTGACTGTCGTCCACGCATTCGATAGTTGGCGTCAACGCCAGATAGGGCAGGCGGGTTTCGGCCGAAGGCGCGTAGCCAAACGCCGTGCCCAGCTTGAACATTCCGGCCGGAGCCTTGCCATCGCCTTCCTGTTTCACTGGGCCTTCAGGTTGCCCGATGTCGAGCAACCCTTTGCCCCAGCCCATGCCGTTTTTGCCGAGCACCACCGCAAACGGCGCTTCGAATTTTTCAAAGATTTTGCCGTGCCGCTCATAGCGCTGAGCAGTGGCTTGAATGTCATCCCAGTTTTTACTGGTAACCACGATCAGTTGATCGCTGCCGTCGAGTCCTTGGGCCATCGCAACCCATGGAAAAAACAGCAGCAACAGGGATTTGATCAGAGGGTTCATGGTGCGAGCGGCGTGATGGGGAAATCCATGACGTCCGGCTTCTGCGTATTCGCGCTGTACGTGAAGTGCCACCACTCGGCCGAATAACCGCTGAAACCTTCTTTTTCCATCGCGCTGTTGAGTCGCTGGCGATTGGCTTTGGCCGTGGCATTGATCAGCGCCGAATCGGTGTGTGCCCGTTCATCGAAGCAATCGAAGCCGGTGCCCATGTCGAGCGCGCCGTCGTGCCAGCGCTGGCCGTAAGGGGCGGTGCAATCCACCGGCGTGGCCGAAGGCGTCCAAGTGTCGGCGGGCAGGGCACCGGGGCCGGTCAGGGTCAGGTCGACGGTATTGCCCCGGGAATGATTGGACACCCGGGCCACGTAACCCAGGCGCCAGAAGTCCTGCTTGTCGACCCGTGGATAGAATTCGGTCTTGAGCGGGTCGTCGGGCTCGGTGGCGAAGCGGCCCATGTCTGCCACCGCACGCTTGGGTCGATAGCAGTCGAATACCTTCAAACCGTAACCCTCGGCTTTCAGCGCCGTTTGCACTCGGGCCAGGGCTTTGGCGGCGTCCACGGACAACAGGCACTCCGGCGCCTGATAACCGTCAAGCGGATGCCCGGTGAAATTGTGCGCGCTGGCGTAGCGGATGTCCTGTTCGATGCCCGGGTCGACCGCACGCAGATACACCATGTGCCCGGGTTTCGGCTCGTCGGCCATGCACGGCAGGGCCAGGCTCAGGCACAGCAACAACAGACAGGGTGAACGAGACATCGGGAGCGGCTCCATGCATGACCAGTCAACCCATCATGGCTTGAAATCGCCTGCACCTCCATGAAGTTGTTGATCGGCGTGATAGGACGAGCGCACCAACGGTCCGGACGCGACATTCTTGAAGCCCATGCGCGTGCCTTCCTCGGCGAACCAGGCAAAGGTGTCCGGGTGCACGAAGCGCTGCACCGGCAGGTGGCTGCGGGAGGGCTGCAGATACTGGCCGAGGGTCAGCATGTCGATATCGTGCTCGCGCATGCGCTGCATGACCTCGATGACTTCCTCGTCGGTTTCGCCCAGGCCCAGCATCAGCCCGGACTTGGTCGGCACGTGGGGCACCGCGTGCTTGAATTTCTGCAGCAGGTCCAGCGACCATTCGAAGTCCGAACCCGGCCGTGCGGCTTTGTACAGGCGCGGTACGGTTTCCAGGTTGTGGTTGAACACATCCGGCGGCTCAGTGGCGGTGATTGCCAGGGCCACGTCCATGCGCCCGCGATAATCCGGCACCAGGGTTTCCAGTTGCACGCCGGGCGACAGTTTGCGGATCTCGCGCAGGCAATCGACAAAGTGTTGGGCGCCGCCGTCGCGCAAGTCGTCGCGGTCCACCGAGGTGATCACCACGTACTTCAAGCGCAGTTCGGCGATGGCCACGGCCAGGTTCATCGGTTCGTTGGCATCCAGCGGCTTGGGCCGGCCATGGCCGACATCGCAGAACGGGCAGCGGCGGGTGCAGATGTCGCCCATGATCATGAAGGTCGCGGTGCCACCGGAAAAGCACTCGCCGAGGTTGGGGCACGAGGCTTCTTCGCAGACGC
Organism: Pseudomonas sp. Pseusp10; assembly: GCF_059492225.1. Lineage (NCBI taxonomy): Bacteria > Pseudomonadati > Pseudomonadota > Gammaproteobacteria > Pseudomonadales > Pseudomonadaceae > Pseudomonas > Pseudomonas sp. Pseusp10. The sequence continues at coordinate 2,864,460 of NZ_CP168528.1, forward strand.
TGTGCAGCTTGTGTTTGCGCAGCAGTTGCTTGATCCGCTCGACCTCGGGGGAGATCGGCATGCGCACGCGAATCCAGTCGGGTTTGCGCGGGAGTTCATCCGTGGGAATGATCTTCACCGGAATCCGCGCGACCTTGTCCGCGCCGCGCAGTTTGGTGCCGATTTCTACTTTCGCCGGGCTCTTGCCGGTCGATTCGACAATGGCATTCATGGTGCTTTCCTTGTGCAGCAGGGTACAGAACCTGTGGGAGACCCTGTGGGAGCGAGCTTGCTCGCGATGAGGCCATTACATTCAGCATTGATGTTGAATGAAAGTCCGCCATCGCGAGCAAGCTCGCTCCCACAGAGTTTTTTCCCACAAGGGGTTTTGTGTTGTGGGGTCAGTCGCGGTAGACCGGGAAGTCGGCGCACAGGGCGGCCGCCTGGCGGGCGACATTGGCCTCGATGTCGGCATCGCCCAGGTGATCGAGGATGTCGCAGATCCAGCCTGCCAGGGCGATGCTTTGCGCTTCCTTGAAACCACGGCTGGTGATCGCCGGCGTACCGATACGCAGGCCGGACGTCACGAACGGCGATTGCGGATCGTTGGGCACGGCGTTCTTGTTCACGGTGATGCCGGCGCGGCCGAGGGCGGCGTCGGCGTCCTTGCCGGTCAGGCCCTGGCGGATCAGGCTGACCAGGAACAGGTGGTTATCCGTGCCGCCGGACACCACGTCATATCCGCGCTCGATAAACACCTGCGCCATGGCCTGAGCGTTACGGATCACTTGCGTCTGATAAGTCTTGAAGCCTGGTTCCAGCGCTTCCTTGAAACACACGGCCTTGGCCGCGATCACGTGCATCAGCGGGCCGCCCTGACCACCGGGGAACACCGCGGCGTTGAGCTTTTTCTCCAGCTCCGGATTGGCCTTGGCCAGAATCAGACCGCCACGCGGACCGCGCAGGGTCTTGTGCGTGGTGGTGGTGACCACGTCGGCATAGGGCAGCGGGTTCGGGTACAGACCGGTCGCCACCAGGCCAGCGACGTGGGCCATGTCGACGAAGAAGTACGCGCCGACCTTGTCCGCAATCTGGCGGAAGCGCGGGAAGTCCAGGGTCTTCGAGTACGCCGAGAACCCGGCGATGATCATCTTCGGCTTGTGCTCGACCGCCAGGCGCTCGACTTCGTCGTAATCTATCAGGCCCGTGGTGGTGTCGATGCCGTACTGCACGGCGTTGTAGAGCTTGCCGGAAAAACTCACCTTGGCACCGTGGGTCAGGTGACCGCCGTGGGCCAGGCTCATGCCCAGCACGGTGTCGCCGGCTTGCAGCAGGGCCAGATAAACCGCCGCGTTGGCCTGGCTGCCGGAGTGCGGCTGGACGTTGGCGTAGTCGGCGCCGAACAGTTGTCTGGCGCGGTCGATGGCCAGTTGCTCGACCACGTCGACGTGTTCGCAGCCACCGTAATAGCGCTTGCCCGGATAGCCTTCGGCGTACTTGTTGGTCAGGCCGCTGCCTTGGGCTTGCATCACCCGCTGGCTGGTGTAGTTCTCCGAGGCGATCAGTTCGATGTGGTGTTCCTGCCGTGCATCCTCGGCATTCATCGCCGCCAGCAGTTCGTCGTCGTAGCCTTTGATCTGGTCGTGCTTGCTGAACATGGTGTGGTCCTTTTTCTGGATTCGTGGGGGCTTCAAGCGTCGGCGTGTTCGGCGGTCAGGCGTTCATAGGCGTCCAGATCCAGCAAGTCGCTCAACGCCTCGACATCGACCGGTTTGAAACGGAAGAACCAGCCTTCGCCCAACGGGTCTTCGTTGACCAATTCCGGGGTGCTCTCGAGCGTCGCGTTGATCTCGACCACTTCACCGTCCAGCGGCATGCCGATACTGCTGGCGGCTTTCACCGACTCCAGCACCGACACTTCAGCGCCTGCATCGAAGGCGCCCAGCTCAGGCACCTGAACGAACACCACATCCCCCAGCGCCTGCTGGGCAAACGCCGTGATGCCGACGGTGACCAGGCCATTGCTCTCAAGGCGCAACCATTCGTGATCGACGGTGAAACGCAATTCGCTCATATCAACTCCTTATTGTTTTAAGGCTCGTGGCGGGGCGACGAGCGGGGCTGGAGGAGTGATAGCAAGGGCGGTGCCAATGTTGATTAGTCGTTTTAAATCAATGGCTTGAAGTATTTTTACAAGAAGGGGATAACGAGTGCTGTATTGAAATCAATACGGGCAAGTAAAGCCTCGGACGCAAGCGCCGTGATTGCTGGCAGGCAAGTGGTTGTCTTGATTTCGTTACGCTGTATCGATTTGCGAACGGTGAGCTCGAGCACGACTCAGCCCCCTGTGGGAGCGAGCTTGCTCGCGATTGCTGAGTATCAGGCAACATTGATGTTGGATATGCCGGCCTCATCGCGAGCAAGCTCGCTCCCACAGGGTTATGCGGTGACCCGGAAATGCCGCTTTACGGTTTGTTGGGAATCCCGTACTTGCGCAAGCGAATGGCAATGGCGCTATGGGACGTCTGCAACCGCGCAGCCAGTAACCGACTGGACGGATAGCTGCGGTAAAGCTGTTCCAGCAGGTTCTTCTCAAAGTCGCCAACCGCTTCTTCCAGGCTGCCGACTTCGCCGTCGTTTTGCCGCTCAACGGCGGTGCGGGCGATGTCCAGGTCGTCGATGTCTACCAGCGGATTTTCGCAAATCGCCGCCGCGCGGAAGATCACGTTTTGCAGTTGCCGCACATTGCCCGGCCAGCGGTTGCCGAGCAGGGCGCTGAAGGTGCTAGGCGCCAGGCGACAGGCCGGTCGCTGGATCTGCGCGCAGGCCTGTTGCATGAAGTGATTGGCCATCAGCAGGATGTCGTGACCGCGCTCGCGCAGCGGCGGTACTTGCAGGTTGAGCACGTTGAGGCGGTAGAACAGGTCCTCGCGAAACCGCCCTTCGGCGACCATTTTTTCCAGGTCGCGGTGGGTCGCGCTGAGCACCCGCACATTGACCCGTACTTCTTTGTCGCCCCCCACTCGACGGAAGCAACCATCGCTGAGAAAACGCAGCAGTTTGGCTTGCAGATAGGGCGACATTTCCCCGACTTCATCAAGGAATACCGTGCCCTGATCGGCCAGTTCCAGCAGGCCGAGCTTGCCGCCCCGTTGTGCGCCGGTGAAGGCGCCGGGGGCGTAGCCGAACAGCTCGCTTTCGGCCAGGCTCTCCGGCAGTGCCGCGCAGTTCAGGGCCAGGAACGGCGCATCGTGCCGTGGGCTGATGGCATGGCAGGCACGGGCCACCAGCTCCTTGCCGGTGCCGGTTTCACCCTGGATCAAGAGCGGCGCATCAAGGGCCGCCACCCGTTGCGCGCGGGCCTTGAGCGCACGGATCGGCGGCGATTCGCCGAGCAGCGCATCGAAGCCTTCGGCATGGTCGTGATGCAGCGCCGACAGGCGTTCGCCGATGCGATTGGGTTGATAGAGGGTGAGCAGGGCGCCGGCGTCGGTGATCGGCATTGCGTCGAGGAGCAAGGTCTGGCCACCGAGGCTGACCTCGTGCATCGGAAGGCGGAAATGATGGGCGATCAGGGTGCGCTGCAAATCGGCATCGTCGAACAGTGCGGTCAGCGATTCACCTGCCGGTTCGCGGCCGCAGAGGGCGATCAGCGCCGGGTTGGCCAGCAGCACATGGCCGCGATCGTCCACCGCCAGCACCGGGTCGGAACTGGCGGCCAGCAAGGCGTCCAGTTGCAGGCGCCGGCGTTGCCCCGGGAGGATGTCAACCATGGTCACCGCTTGCACGCCGCGCACATCAAAAAGGGCTTCGCGCAACTCTTCGAGCACCTCGGCGCCGAGGGTCGGCGCATCGATGTAGACGTTTGGCGGGACCATCTCCACGGCGTCCAGGTTGAAACTGCGTCCACCGAGCAGGGCCAGCACTTCCTGGGTGATTCCGACGCGGTCGATGAAGGTGACGTGGATGCGCATGACGGGCCTGCAAGGTTGGCAAACTAAATTCAGTATGCCCGGCAAAATTTCAATTTGGCGAGTGTCACCTCACGGCGTGCCGGTTTTACGGGCGCTGGCGGCCAGGTCCTCGAGGAACGCCTGGAGGATGGGCGGCGGTGCCGTACCGCGTCGGGTGATCACGTCGAACGGCGATTTCAGACGCAAGCTCGCGGGTGCCAGTTGATGCATCTCACCGCTCTTGACCCATTGGGCGGCAAAGTGCTCCGGCAGAAAACCCAGGTAGGCGCCGGAAATGATCAGGATCGCGGTGGCTTCGATGTTGTCCACGGTGGCGGCCGCTTTGCTGACGCCCAGGTGCTCGAGGTCGTATTGCTGCATGTAGCCACGCACGACGATCCGCCCGGCAGCGACTTCTTCGAGCAGCTCCTCACCTTCAGCCTGGCTGCCAAACAGCGGGTGGCGCCGCCCGCAATACAAACCCAGGGCTTCCTGGTACAGCGGCGATTGCAGCAGCCCCGGCACATGGATCGGGAAGTGCCCGATGGCGAGATGAAGTCGACCGTCGAGCACCCGTTCTTCGAGCTCCGCCGGAGTGCCGACGTACACGTTCAGGTGCACGTCATGGCCTCGGGAGACGAAGCGCTGGGTGGTGCGCGGAATGGGCGAATCCGGGTCGGTGATCGTGGTGTCGATGATCCCCAGGTTGAGCTTGCCGCTGATGTGCTGCTTGAGCACGTCGGCGTCCATGCAGAAGTTTTCCACCGCCGACAGCAGGCGCTGGGTGGCTTCATGGATGGCCACCCCTTGCTCGGTCAGACGGAAGCCGCTGCGCCCGCGCTGGCAGAGTTTGACCCCGAGACGGGTTTCCAGGTGGGTCATCTGTTCGCTGATGGTCGACTGCCCGGCATTGAGCGCCGCCTGCGCGGCCGAGAAACCGCCGCAGCGAACAATCGTGGCAAATACTCTGAGCAACTTCAGATCGACATCGTGTAGCTGAATCACCTGGAACCTCCCGCCTGTGGATGCATCGGTAATGCCGATATGAGTATCTGATGTTTAGCATTTTTTCCACGAAAACCTGCGCCCATAGTCTTTCCAACGGCGGTCGCCTTGCAGTCCGCCAGGCCGATAACAAGAAGTGGAGAGGCTAGAAATGTCGAACAACGGTTATGAATCCGGTCGCCTGAACCTGCCATTCGTGGGTCATTGCACCTTTGGCAAATCCCCGGTGTGCACCGATTGGGATGCTCTGGATGCCGACGTCGCGGTACTTGGCGTGCCCAACGACATGGGCACCCAGTGGCGCTCCGGCGCACGCTTCGGACCACGCGGGATTCGCGAAGCATCGACGCTGTTTTCCTTCGGCCATGCCGGCGCCTACGACCACGAAGACGACGTGATGTACCTCACCGCATCGGACGTGCGCATGGTCGACGTCGGTGATGCCGACATCGTCCACACCGACATGGAAACCAGTAACAAGAACACCGAATACGCCGTGCGCAAGATCCTCGATGCCGGCGTGATGCCGGTGGTGCTCGGCGGCGACCACTCGGTACACGCGCCAGTGATCAAGGCCTTCGAAGGCCGCGGCCCGATCCACATCATTCACTTCGATGCGCATCTGGATTTCGTCGACGAACGCCACGGCGTGCGCTACGGCCACGGCAACCCGCTGCGCCGCGCCTCGGAAATGAACCACATTGTCGGCATGACCCAGATGGGCATCCGCAACGTGTCGTCGTCCAACCGCGACGACTACGAAGCGGCCCATGAAGCCGGCTCGAAAATCCTCTCGGTGCGTGATGTGCGTCGCCTCGGCGTCGAGGGTGTGCTGGCGCTGATCCCGCAGAACATCAATTACTACATCACCATCGACATCGACGGTTTCGACCCGTCCATCGCCCCCGGCACCGGCACCCCGAGCCACGGCGGCTTCCTCTACTACGAAGTGCTGGAAATCATCCAGGCCCTGGCCAAGCGCAGCAAGGGCAACATCGTCGGCATGGACCTGGTGGAAGTCGCGCCTGTCTACGACCCGACCGGCATGACCTCGATCCTGGCCGCGCAACTGCTGCTCAACAGCATTGGTTTTATCTTCCACGAACGTGGCAAGGTGCGGGCCGCCGCCGAGAGCGAGTCGACTCCAGCCTGATCATCGAAACCACAAAGCTCAGAAACCAGAGCCCCGGCAGGACCTGACTGCCGGGCAGTGAGAATAAAAATGGACACGATCGTCAAAAGTTACCTGCAAAAATTCGGCGTCAGCGAAGCCACCCAAACCTTTCTCAGCAAGGTCCAGAAAATGTTCATCGGCGGCGCCTGGGTCGAAGCCAGCGACGGCCAGACCTCCGATGTGATCGAACCTTCGACCGAAGGCCTGATCACCCGCATTCCCATGGGCACCACTGATGACCTGGACCGCGCCGTGCAAGCCGCGCGTGCCCAGTTCGACGGCGGCGCCTGGCGCCAGGCCAAACCGGCCGAACGCGAACGGATGATGCAACGCCTGGCCGACCTGATCGAACAGAACGCTGCCGAGCTGGCGGAAATCGAATCGATCGACATGGGCAAATCCGTGGCTTTCGCCAAGGACGTGGACATCCAGGGCACCGTCGATACCCTGCGCTACTTCGCCGGCTGGGCCACCAAGCTGCACGGCCGTACCGTCGAACCGTCGCTGCCGGGCAACTACCTGGCCTATACCCGCAAGGAAGCGGTCGGCGTAGTCGGCGCCATCGTGCCGTGGAACTTCCCATTGCAGACCATGGCCTGGAAGCTCGGCGCGGCGCTGGCGACCGGTTGCACAGTGGTGGTCAAACCCGCCGAGCTGACCTCGTTGTCGGCCCTGCGTTTCGCTGAACTGGTGCAGGAAGCGGGCATCCCCGACGGCGTGATCAACATCGTCACCGGGCGCGGCAGTGTGGTCGGTGCGGCCATGGCCACCCACCCCGGCATCGACAAACTGACCTTCACCGGCTCGACCCCGGTCGGTCAGACTGTCGGCCGCGCAGCGCTGGATGACATGAAGCGCCTGACCCTCGAACTCGGTGGCAAATCACCGGTCATCGTCTGCGCCGACGCCGACATCCCGGCCGCCGCCCAAGCGGTCGCCAACGGCGTGTTTTTCAACTCCGGGCAGGTATGCGATGCCGGTACACGGGCCTATATTCATAGCAGTGTCTACGACGAATTCCTGCGTGAGCTGATCGCCTACACGCGCACCCTGAAAATGGCCCCGGGCCTGGACCCGGACTGCTTCATCGGCCCACTGGTCTCGGCCCTGCAAAAGCAGCGCGTGACCGAGTACATCGAAACCGGCAAGGCCGAAGGCGCCGAACTGGTCTACGGCGGCCAACCGGTCGATGGCCCTGGCTTCTTCGTCGAGCCGACCATCTTCGCCCACTGCCGCAACGACATGCGCATTGTCCAGGAAGAGATCTTCGGCCCGGTGCTGGTCACCGCACCGTTCGACGATGAGGAAGAGGCACTGGCCCTGGCCAACGACTCGCCCTATGGTCTGGCTGCCGCACTGTATTCCAACGACCTGGGCAAGGTGCACAGCCTGATCCCGCGTCTCAAGGCCGGTTCGGTCTACGTCAACGCCCACGGCACCCTCGATCCGTCGATGCCGTTCGGTGGCTACAAACAGTCCGGATTCGGCAAGGACCTGGGCGCCGAGCAGCTCGATTACCTGCTCGAAACCAAGGCAGTCTGGATCACGCTGCCGGGCTGACGCTTGTCCTTTGTAGGAGCGAGCTTGCTCGCGATGGTCGCTAACGATAACGCTGGAAGCCTGATACCCCGCGGCGCTCCTGGCTTCATCGCGAGTAAGCTCGCTCCTACAGGTTCAGCGTCATTTTCGCCATTGGCGCCATCATTGATCAGGAACGGCAAGGACGCGCCCCGGGAGTCGTTCACCCGAAAGAACGCGGTTATCTCGTCATGATCTTCCAACAATAAGAGTCCATCATGAACACTAACGCCAAGTCCGCCACGAGCGTGTCCAGCCTCGACGAAAAATCCGTCGTCGAGGGGCATTCGATTGACTTCATCCCCGAGAACGAGCGCACCGACAAACTGTCGAGCCAGGGCCCGTTCTGGTTCCTCGGCAACTTCACGTTCTTCACCATGACCATCGGCTTCGTCGGCCCAAGCGTCGGCCTGACCGCGCTCTGGACCACGCTCGCCGGCACGCTGGGCATCATGTTCGGCACGCTGTTCATGGCGTTTCACGGTTCGCAAGGCCCGCACCTTGGCTTGCCGCAGATGATCCAGTCTCGCGCGCAGTTCGGCTATCGCGGGGTGATTCTGGTACTGCTCGCTACGCTGTTCGTGTTCGCCGGCTTCAACATCGTCAACCTGGTGCTGATGATGCAGGGGCTACACACGCTGTTCGGATTCAATCCGGCGGTGATTGCGGTGGCGGTGACCATACCGGCGGCGGTGCTGGCGATTCTCGGCCACGACTGGATGCACCGCAGCTTCAAATGGGCGCTGTTCCTGTCGTTGCCGCTGTATGGCCTGGTAACCGTGGCGGTGTTGATGGGTTGGGTGCCGGACGCAGCCATGCCGGCGCTGGCGGCGGGCGAAACGGCCCCGGCGCCACTGGGTTTCAACTGGACCGGTTTCATCGCGCAGTTTGCGGCGGCCGCCAGCTACAACATCGCCTATGCGCCTTATGTGTCGGACTACTCGCGCTACCTGCCGAAGAACACTTCCAGCGGCAAGCTGATCGCGGTGGTGTTCCTCGGGGCTTCGCTGTCCGGTGCGTGGATGATTTCCGTGGGTGGCTGGCTCGCCGATCACCTGCATTCCACTGATGTGCTGGTGGCCCTCGGGCAAGTCGGCAACACCGTGTCGCCGCTGGTGGGCACGGCGGTGGTGGTCGTCACCATCCTGGCGTTCCTGCCGGTGATCGCGATGAACATCTACAGCGCTAAATTGACCACGCTGACCTGCGTCGACTCGATCAAGCACATCGAGCCAACGCGCAAGGCACGCATCCTGGCCATCGGCTTCGTGATCCTGCTGCAACTGGGCGTGGCCCTGAGCATCCAGAGTTCCGGCAAAGGCCTGTCGGTGCTGGGGATCTACCTGGTGGTGATGCTGTACTTCCTGGTGCCCTGGACCTCGGTCAACCTCACCGACTACTTCTTCGTGCGCAAGGGCCGCTACGCCATCCCGCACTTCTTCATGCCCCACGGCAACATCTATGGCAGCTGGGGACTGCGCGGTATCGCAGCCTATGCCATCGGTTTTATCTCGATGATCCCGTTCTTCTACATCTTCGACGGCGTTGAACAGCGCGAGGTGTATGTCGGCCCGCTCGCCAAGGCACTGGGCAGCATCGACATCGCCTGGCTGGTCGGGCTGATCGTCTCGGGCCTGGCGTACTACTGGCTGAGCCGCTCGATCGATCTCAAGCGCGAAGAAGCGGTGATCCAGCACATCGAAAAAACCTCCCCGCAATACACCACCGGCGACACGCTGACCCACAAACAGCAGCCACCGCGGGTATTCACTGAATCGACGGTCGGGAGATAATTATGACCACGCAAAGAATGACCACGCAAAAAATGGCTACGCAAAAATACGACTACATCATCATTGGCGCAGGCTCGGCAGGTTGTGTGTTGGCCAACCGCTTGAGCGAAGACCCGGCCACCTCGGTGCTGGTCCTGGAATTCGGCGGCAGTGACAAGAGCGTAGTGATCCAGATGCCCAGTGCCTTCTCGATCCCGATGAACACCAGGAAGTACAACTGGCGCTACGAGACCGAACCGGAGACTTACCTCAACGGCCGGCGGATTCACTGCCCACGGGGCAAGGTGCTGGGCGGTTCGTCGTCGATCAACGGCCTGGTGTACATCCGTGGCCATGCTCTGGATTTCGACGAATGGGAATCCCTCGGTGCCGAAGGCTGGGGTTATCGCAACTGCCTGCCGTACTTCAAGCGCGCCGAAAGCTACGAGTCGGGTGGTGACAACTATCGCGGGCAGACCGGGCCGCTGCACACCACCAACGGCAACCACATGAAAAACCCGCTGTACGGCGCCTGGGTCGAAGCCGGTGCGGAGGCGGGTTACATCAAGACCGAAGACTGCAACGGCTACATGCAGGAAGGTTTCGGTGCCATGCACATGACCGTGAAAAACGGCGTGCGTTGCTCTACGGCCAACGCCTATCTGCGCCCGGCCATGGGCCGTCCGAACCTGACGGTGATCACCCATGCGATGACCCGCCAGATCATCCTCGAAGGCAAGCGGGCGGTGGGGGTCATGTATGACCACGGTGGTCAGACCCACCAGGTGTATTGCAACCGCGAAGTGCTGATCTCGTCCGGGCCCATCGGTTCGCCGCACCTGCTGCAACGCTCGGGTATCGGCCCGGCGGAAGTCCTGCGCAAGGCCGGGATCGGCGTGCGCCATGACCTGCCGGGGGTAGGGGAGAACCTGCAGGATCACGCCGAGGTGTACATTCAGTTCGGCTGCAAGGAACCGGTGACCCTCAACAGCAAGATGGACCCGCTGAGCAAGCTGATGATCGGTTTGCGCTGGCTGCTGTTCAAGGATGGCCTCGGCGCCACCAACCATTTCGAGGCCGGTGGTTTCATCCGCTCCGAGAAGGGCCTGCGCTGGCCGGACATCCAGTTCCACTTTCTGCCGGCAGCGATGCGCTACGACGGCAACAAGCCGATCAAGGGCCACGGCTTCATGGTGCTCACAGGTCCCAACAAACCGAAAAGCCGTGGTTATGTGCGGGTGCGTTCGGCCGACCCGTACGAGCATCCGGAGATTCGCTTCAACTACCTGCAACGGGAAGAGGACCGCGAAGGCTTCCGCCGCTGCATTCGCCTGACCCGCGAGATCATCGGCCAGAAAGCCATGGACCGCTTTCGCGACAGCGAAATCGCCCCGGGCGCGCAGGTGACCAGCGATGAAGACCTCGACGCCTTCGTGCGCGATAACCTGGAAAGCACCTACCATCCGTGCGGTTCGTGCCGCATGGGCGAGGACGACATGGCGGTGGTCGACTCCGAATTGCGCGTGCGCGGCATCGCCGGCCTGCGGGTGATCGATTCGTCGGTATTCCCGACCGAGCCGAACGGTAACCTCAATGCGCCGACCATCATGCTCGCTGAACGGGCGTCCGATCTGGTGCGTGGCGTGAAGATGCTGCCGGCGTCGGATGTGCCGGTGGGGTTGGTCGAAGGCTGGGAAAGCAGCCAGCGTACGTCGTTGCCGGGGCGTAACGTGCGGGTTTGACCACAATCCACAATCAATGTGGAAACCTAATGTGGGAGCGAGCTTGCTCGCGATGGCGGTGGATCAGTCACATCAATGTTTAATGTGCTGCCGCCTTCGCGAGCAAGCTCGCTCCCACAGGGATCTCGGTGCTTTCAGAAAATTTTACGTCGCTGGTCCGATGCCATTGCTAGTCTGTAAATCCTTGAGACCGCAATGGAGCACCCTCATGGCTATTCAGGCCCTGCGCGCCGACGCATCGCACATCGACCAGATCGCCCCTTTGTTTGACGCCTACCGGATGTTCTACAAGCAGCCGTCGAACCTTTCGCAATCGCGCGCCTTCATCGCCGAGCGGCTCGCCCGGGATGAATCGGTGATTTTTCTTGCTCGGGACACCGACGGTGAAAACCTCGGGTTCGTCCAGCTGTTCCCGACCTTTTCCTCCATCGACGCCCACCGCACCTGGTTGCTCGGTGATCTGTTCACCACGCCCGCCGCCCGGGGCAAAGGCGTCGGCACACTGCTGATGAACACCGCCCGCGACTTTGCGAAGCTGGCCGGCGGCAAGGGCATGACCCTGGAAACCGCCACCGACAACTTCACCGCCCAGCGCCTGTATGAATCCCTGGGCTGGGTGCGCGACCCCGGTTACTACACCTATTGCCTGGATCTGAAAAAAGACTGACTCAGCGATCCTGCTCGCCAAACACCGGCCGCATGAATGAACGCTCGTAGCTGAGGATGAATTTTCTCTCTTCGGCGTACTTGAACGCCGCGATGCAGTCCGGATCGCTCATCGATTGCTGCCGGTAATGCTCGTACGCTGCCAGGCTGGGGAAGGTGAACAGCGCCAGGGCGATATTGTTGGCGCCCTCCGAAGGCAAAAAGTAGCCGTGGTGCTGGCCGCCGAACTTCTCCACCAGGGGGATCCACAACTTGCCGTAGTGCTCGAATGCGTCGAGCTGGTAGGGATCGAGCACGTATTTCAGGTAGCAGGTCACCATTGTTTCGTTCCTTGATCAGGTTTTGAGGGCAGTCGCCACTGTAATCAACTGTGGGCGCCCGGCACAGCCGCTTGTTCGACATTGACCGGCAGGTTTGCGCCAGAGACCTGTGCTGGCGCCGCCGCACTATTGGTTCAGTCAATAGTCACCATCAAGAATCGCAAGTTCTGTTTTTTGCGCAAAGGCGGAAAATTGCCTGCATTGAACACGCTGCTCAAGGAACCTGCGCGATGAAAATCTTGACCCGACTGGCTGTGATTGCCCTGTTGCTGGGCAGTGTTGCGTCCACCGCATCGGCCTTTGCCGCCGATACAGCTGAGTGCCATTTGCCGCCCATTACCGGCGTGAATGCAGGGCTGCAATACGGTCAGACGGTCGGGGTGCTCTACAGCGCAAATACCGTGGAAAACCTGCAATACCTTGAGCAATACCACTCGGTGGCGGTGAATGGCGCGAAAAACGCACTGGATGCGCGGATTCGCCAGGCGTTCGTCAACAGCTCCGATCCGCAACTGGCGATCGACTGGCTGATGAGTTCGCTGCACAACACCTTTCTGTCGGTGACGGTCTACGACAACCTCGATGCGCTGGTGCAGGCCCACCCGGACGTGGTGGTGATGCTCGATACCCACAACCAGTTGCTGACCCAGCGTAACGACCGGGTCGAGGCGCGTTTCGCCGCGCGGTTCTACGACGCCAACCTGCAATACATCGGCAAGGCCGAAGGCGCGGTGGAAAAACAACTGCCGTCGGTGTGGGTGCATGACAAGGCCGCCCCTGAGATCGCCGCGCAAATCGAACAGCAACGCGACCTGCAACTGACCGCGCTGAAACAGTTCGATGCGTCGTTGAAGGCGCTGGTAACGGCCGGTTTAACCGCAGCAACAAATTAATAAGCTCCGACCTCCGTTGAGCGGCGGGCAACCCAATCCACCGTGGAATTCTTTTCAGGACCTGATACATGCGCACTGTTTTTGCCCCGACCCTGGCCTTCGCCTCGCTGCTGCTGGCCGGTTGTGCCACGCCGAACAATCCGACCATGACCTTGCAGACCAGCAAGTCGCCCGAGGAGTACACCCATTGCGTGGTGCCGAAGTTGCAGCACGATGCGCTGGCGCCCACGGTGTCGCAGACCCAGCGCAGCTACCGGATCGTCGTTTCGAGCAAAGTGGCGGCGGACAACGTGCTTGAAACCTATAAAGCCTCGAATGGCGGCAAGGTGTTCCTGTACGAGCGCAAGCTGCTGGCCTCGGCGTTCGTGCCATCGACGTTCGAGCGTGCGGCGCAGGAATGTCTGTAAGCGCAATTTCAGGCAAAAAAAGCCGCCGGGAGAGGCAGAATTGTAGGAGCCAGCCTTGCTGGCGATGGACTCAAATGCGCTGCGTTTATCCAGTACACACGCGTAATCGTTAACGACCATCGCTGGCAAGCCAGCTCCTACAAGGGACCATGCCCACGCTGAAAATGAAGTGACCTCCAAACCAGTGAAGGCACAAAAAAAAAGCCGCCGGGAGAGGCAGAATTGTAGGAGCCAGCTTGCTGGCGATGGACTCAAATGCGCTGCGTTTATCCAGTACACACGCGTTATCGTTAACGACCATCGCTGGCAAGCCAGCTCCTACAAGGGACCATGCCCACGCTGAAAATGAAGTGACCTCCAAACCAGTGAAGGCACAAAAAAAAAGCCGCCGGGAGAGGCAGCAGAAAGTTAAAGCACGCATTGGATGAGCAGAGTATGGCGCCCACTTCATGACGATTCGATGACAAATGAACAATTGTGGTGTGGGTCAAATTGAGTTCAGTAAACCTCGGGCACGATGATTTCCTGTGGTACAGGCCCCCGCGAATAGTCTTTCTGGCGCTCGCGCTGCGGCAATTCAATCACCGGCAACTCGACCTCTTCATAAGGCATTTGGCTCAGCAGGTGATGGATGCAGTTGAGCCGGGCCTTCTTCTTGTCGTCGGCCTGCACCACCCACCAGGGCGCTTCGGCGATGTGGGTGCGCTCGAGCATGATTTCCTTGGCCTTGGTATAGGCCTCCCAGCGGCGACGTGACTCCAGGTCCATGGGGCTGAGTTTCCACTGCTTGAGCGGGTCGTGAATTCGGCTGAGAAAGCGCAGGTTCTGTTCCTGGTCGGAAATCGAGAACCAGTACTTGATCAGCTGGATGCCTGAGCGGGCAAGCATGCGCTCGAATTCCGGGACGGTGCGGAAGAACTCTTCGTACTGGTCGTCATTGCAGAACCCCATGACCTTTTCGACCCCGGCGCGGTTGTACCAACTGCGGTCGAACAGCACGATTTCCCCGGCGGCGGGCAAGTGCGAAACGTAGCGCTGGAAATACCACTGCGTGCGTTCGCGGTCATTGGGCGCGGGCAGGGCGGCCACCCGGCAGACCCGGGGGTTGAGGCGCTGGGTGATGCGCTTGATCACGCCACCCTTGCCGGCGGCATCGCGGCCTTCGAACAGGATCACCACTTTGTGCCCGGTCTTGACCACCCAGCTCTGCAATTTCACCAGTTCGCCTTGCAGGCGAAACAGTTCGGCGAAGTAACGGCGCCGGGCTTCTTTCTCGCTGCCATCCTCAATGTGTTCATCGAACAGTGCGTCCAGGTTGTGTCCGTCTTCCGATAATTCCAGTTCCAGCTCTTCGTCACTGATATCGAGCAGCTCGCGGTGAATGCGCTGGATCAAGGTGTCCTGATTGGAAAGCATGGTGAGACACTCGCGTCGTGGATGGCACAGCCGATGCTAGTCACAGTTTGTTACGAAGTGGTGATGCCCGGTGGTGTCATCTGGGTGTCATCGAAGCCATGGCAAGATCCTCGCAATCCGTCTTGAGTGCCCGTCGGCCACCAGCCTGCCGGCAGATGAATGTGCAAGGAGCCCCGTATGAAAGACGCCCCGCTGTTTGCCGCCATCGACCTGGGCTCCAATGCGTTTCGCATGATGATTGGCCAGTCGGTGAGACGGAACCAGCAGATGGTCATCCAGGAAGTGAAAACCCTGCGTGAACCGGTGCGTCTGGCCGAAGGCCTGCAGGGCGGGGCGCTCGATGAGTTGGCGCTGGACCGGGGCTGGCAGGCGCTGGCGCGATTCGGCAAGAAGTTGCGCGGTTTCGAGGCCGGGCGCGTGCGGGCGGTGGCCACCAGCGCGGTACGCGAAGCGGACAACGCGCCGCTGTTCCTGGCCAGTGCCGAACGGCACCTGGGCTTTCGCATCGACGTCATTTCCGGTCACGAAGAGGCGCAACTGGTCTATGCCGGCGTGGCCCACACCTTGCCGGCGCAGAGCACGCGGCTGGTGGTGGATATCGGTGGTGGCTCCACGGAAATGGTCATCGGCCGTGGCGACCAGCTGCTGGTCACCGAGAGCATTGCCATCGGCAGCGGAACCTTCGGTGCGCACTATTTCCATGGCGGGCGGATCGTGGCCGAAGCGCTGCTGGAGGCCGAACGCGCGGCCACGGTGCAATTGGAGCGCATTGCCCGCCGTTACCGCGCCATGGGCTGGCAGCAGGCGATCGGTTCTTCAGGGACGGCGCGGATGCTGGCCAAGGTGCTCAAGGCCAACGGCTTGAATGATGACGGTCAGAGCGGCATCACCTACGGTGGGCTGCTGCGACTGTCGTTGCGCCTGCTGGAAGTCAAACATGTGAAACACCTCAAGTTGGCGGGTTTGCCCACCCATCGCCTGAGCATTTTGCCCGGCGGTCTGGTGGTGATGCTGGCGGCGTTCAAGGTGTTCGGGATCACGCATATGATTGCGTCTGAACCGGGTCTGCGGTTCGGCGTGTTGCATGGATTGATGAGCAAACACTAAAGTCCGCCAGTCGAGGTAAACCCATGACCGACCCCCGTCGCGTGCTGTTCGTCTGCGCCAGAAACGATGTCCGCTCACCCATGGCCGAAGCCCTGCTGCGCCACATCGACCCTGCCGACTTCCAGGCCTTCAGCGCCGGGCTCGAGGCCAGCGAGATCGATCCACGCACGTTCGAGTCCCTGGACCACATCGGTGTCGATGCTGGTGGCTTGCGCAGCAAGTCCCTCGAAGATTTCGAAGGCCAGGAGTTCGACTACGTCATCACGCTGTGCGACAAGTCCTCCGAAGAGGCCGCGCGCATGCCGTTTACCGCTGAAGTGATGGTCTGGAGCTTCGAAGACCCGACCACCAGCGAAAGACACGACCCGTTCCGCCATACCCTCCAGGAAATCGGCGACCGCATCAAAATGTTCGTCACCGTGAAAACCCGCCCCGTGCCCCAGGCGCCGTCAGTCAGCGAATCCTGAAAACCTTCGAACACCGTCTACCCTCATCGGTCACAACCATCATGATGAGGGTGCAGACGGTGATGAAAACGGACAAGGTTGACTCAAACGAAGCCTCGGCACTGATCGACGAGCGAATCCGCGAACTGGCCGACTGGCGCGGCGAAACCCTGTCCCGCGTCCGCAAGATCATCCACCAGGCCGACCCCGAAGTGATTGAAGAATGGAAGTGGCGGGGTGTGCCGGTGTGGTCCCATGCCGGCATCCTGTGTACCGGGGAAACCTACAGGCAAGTGGTGAAGATGACCTTCGCCAAGGGTGCGTCGCTGGATGATCCGTCGAAGCTGTTCAACGCAAGCCTTGAAGGCAATACCCGCCGTGCGATTGATATCCACGAGGGTGAGCAGATCGATGAAACGGCGCTGAAGGCGTTGGTTCAGGCAGCGGCGTCGCTCAATACCTCGCGCACCAAAAAATAAGCCAGTGCACAGAACCCCTGTAGGAGCGAGCCTGCTCGCGATGAGGGAGTGTCAGTCGACATCAAAGGTGTCTGACAGATCGCTATCGCGAGCAGGCTCGCTCCTACAAGAGCCGGGCCCACCTGACTGTTTTGGATATCCTCAGCCGTCATGTTCCAATAGCGAGCATTCGCAGACTGGAAACGCAACATGAAGAAAATCGCCGCATTGACCTTGGCTTCGCTATTCACCGCAGGCCTGTTCAGCACACCCACCCTTGCCGCGGGCGATGTCCAGGCCGGGGAGAAAGTCTTCAAGCGCCTCTGCAGCGGCTGCCACCAGATCGGCGAATCGGCTCGCGCCTTCTTCGGCCCGCAGCTCAATGGCGTGATTGGCCGCCATTCCGCCGTCACCACGGACTACGTGTACTCCGATGCGATGAAGTCAGCCAACCTGGTCTGGGACCGCGAAACCCTGATCGCCTACCTCGAAGCACCGAAAAAAGTCGTGCCCGGTACCCGCATGATTTTCTGGGGCCTCAGTGACCCGGAAAAGATCGAGGACCTGTTGGCCTATCTGCAAACTTTTCCGGCGCAGTAATCACTCGCCCAGGTTCTCCACCAGCCATTGAGTGAAGCTGCGCGCCATCGCCGTGTTCTCGCTGTCGCGATGTGTCAGCAGGGCCCAGTTCGGGCCACGGATGGTTTGCTCCACCATCGGCTGCAACAGCCCGGTGGCCCGCGCCTGCCGACTCAGCAACTGGCTCACCAGCGCGATGCCGAGCCCGGTGCAGGCCGCGTCCAGCAGTAAACCCGGATCGGAAAAATTCAGCCCCTGATCCATCTGCCCCACATCAATCCCCGATTCCACCGCCCAGTGGCTCCAGTCCATTTCCCGCTCGCCATGCAGGGTGGTGCGCTGTTCCGCCGGCACCGCCAACAGGCTCGGGTGGCACGCCGGGTAGAGGCGGTCGGCGTGCAGCACCTTGAAACTGCATTCGGCCTGGGAACTGATGTCGTCGCGCACCGCCAGGTCGATGGTCTGGCTGGCCATATCCGGCACTTCATCGGTGCTGAAAATCCACAGATCGACCTGCGGATGCTGGCGACGGAAATCCCCCAGGCGCGGCAACAACCAGTGCCGGGCGAACGCCGGGGTGGTGTTGAGCACCAGTTGATTGGGTTTCTGGTACTGCCCCAACCGGCGAATGCCCACCGCCAGTTGCTGCAACAACGCCTGGGTGGTGCTGAGCAGATCGTGACCGGCATCGGTCAGGCTGACGCTGCGCCCGCTGCGATAGAACAGCGGTTGCTCCAGGTACGCCTCAAGGCTGCGGATCTGCTGGCTGATCGCCGACTGGGTGAGGTGCAGCTCTTCGGCGGCCTTGTGAAAACTGCCCAGCCGGGCGGCGGCTTCGAAGCCGCGCAGGGTGCTCAGGGGCGGCCAGTGTTTGAGCATATCGATAAGTTCCTCTAATCAGTTTCCTGCAAAATCCATCGTTTGTTTGCCCGTTTTGTCAGCCGTAGCATGCATGCCAAGACCGCCAAGGCAGTTTTCATTGAACACAATGACTTAACTCAGAGGTACTTGTCATGCAGCAGAACGTTATTCAAAACAGCGGTTGGATGATGCCAGCCGAGTGGGTCACCCACGCCGCGACCTGGATGGTCTGGCCGCACAACAAGACCCTTTGGGAGTCGGGCTGGCGGGTGACGCTGCCACAGGTTCAAGAGGACTTCGCCCGCGTGGCCAATGCCATCGCCCGCTTCGAACCGGTGAAGCTGGTGGTCGATCCTTCAGCCGTCGCCAGCGCCAAAGCCTTGTGCGGGCCGAACATCGAATTGATCGAACTGGCGGTCAACGACAGCTGGTGCCGCGACTCCGGCCCGAGCTTCGTCTGCCACCCGCAGCAAGGACTGGCCGGTGTGAGCTGGCGCTTCAATGCGTGGGGCGGCAAGTCGGCCCACGATCTGGACGAAAGCCTGGCCCGCCGTGCGCTCAACCATTTGGGCCTGGAGTGTTTCGGCACGGCGCTGAGCAACGAGGGCGGCGCCATTCACGTGGACGGCGAGGGCACGCTGATCACCACTGAGTCGGTGCTGCTCAACCCCAACCGCAACCCTGGCGTGACCAAGGCCGACATCGAAGAGATCTTCACTCGCCTGCTGGGCGTGAAGAAAACCATCTGGCTGCCGGGTGATCCGGACTACGTGACCGGTGACATGACCGACGGCCACGTCGATGGCGTGTGCGCCTTCGCCCGCCCTGGCGTGTTGCTGGTGGACGCCACCCACGACCAACAATCGGTGTACGCCGAAGTCGCCCGGGAGAACCGTCGCGCCCTTGAACTGGCCACGGATGCCCAGGGCCGCCAGTTCGAGCTGATCGAACTTTATGAAGCCACCGATGCGGTGGACACCGAGGCCGAAGTGTTCTGCGCCTCCTACACCAATTTCTACATCGCCAACGGCGCGATCATCATGCCGGCCTACGGCATCGATGCCGATAATGTCGCCGCCGAAGTGCTGGCGCAGGCGTTCCCCGGTCGCGAAGTGGTACCGGTGCGGATCAACCATCTGGCCCATGGCGGCGGGGGTGTGCATTGCATCACCCAACAACAGCCAGCCTGGCCGGTGCGGGGTTGATGCCATGACACTGTTGACCATCGCCACCACCCAGATGCCTTGCACCTGGGACCTGAAACACAACCTCGATCAAGCCGAGCAACTGGTCCGCGAGGCCGCGGCCAAGGGCGCGCAGGTCATCCTGTTACAGGAGCTGTTTGCCACGCCGTATTTCTGCATTGAGCAACACCACAAACACCTGGCGCTGGCCGAGGAGTATCGCGACAGCCACGTGCTCAAGCGCTTTGCCGCATTGGCGAAAGAGTTGGGCGTGGTGCTGCCGCTGAGCTGGTACGAGAAGGCCGGCAATGCCTACTTCAATTCGTTGAGCGTGGCCGATGCCGATGGGCGCTTGTTGGGCGTGTACCGCAAGACCCACATCCCCAATGCCATCGGCTATCAGGAGAAGGAATACTTCAGCCCCGGCGACAGTGGTTTCCGGGTCTGGGACACCGCGTTCGGGCGCATCGGCCTGGGCATCTGCTGGGACCAGTGGTTCCCCGAGACCGCGCGCTGCCTGGCCTTGATGGGCGCCGAAGTGTTGTTGTTCCCGACCGCCATCGGCTCCGAGCCGGGTTGTGCAACCCTGGATTCGCGCGATCACTGGCAGATGACCATGCGCGGCCACGCCGCCGCCAACCTGCTGCCCGTAGTGGCGGCCAACCGTGTCGGCCGGGAAGCGGCGACCACCGACCCGGCCCTGCAAATGAACTTCTACGGCTCGTCGTTCATCTGCAATCACAAGGGCAAATTGCTCGCCGAAGCCGATCGTGACAGCACCGGCGTGCTGGTCCACACCCTGGACCTGGCGGCCATGCGCGAAGACCGCCTGACCTGGGGCATCTACCGTGACCGCCGTCCGGAAATGTACGGCGCGTTGCTGACCCAGGACGGTCGCCAGATCCACTCACGCTGGGCAACCCAAGGGGTGTGACATGAACACGATCAACAAGCTGTGCCTGGCCACGGGGCTGGCGCTGACCTGTGCGGTGCCTGCGCTGCACGCCGAGGAGAAAACCCTGCGGCTGTATAACTGGGCCGACTATTTTGCCGAGGACACCCTCAGCAAGTTCACCGCCGAAACCGGGATCAAGGTGATCTACGACGTCATGGATGGCAGTGAAACCCTGGAAGCCAAGATGCTCGCCGGCGGCAGCGGTTACGACCTGATCTTTCCCGGCGACACCGTGGCTGAACGCCTGATGCGTGCCGGCAGCCTGCAACCGCTGGATCAGTCCAGGCTCGCTGCCCTGAATGACGTCGAGCCCGGATTGCAGAAGCTGCGCTCGCACTATGAGCATTCGAGCCAGGCCACGGTCCCGTACACCTGGGGCACCATTGGCCTGACCTACAACGCCGACCAGATCGCCCAGCGTGTGCCGGGCGCACCGGTCAACAGCCTGGACATGCTGTTCAAGCCGGAGCTGGCGGCGAAGTTTGCCGATTGCGGCA
This sequence comes from Pseudomonas sp. Pseusp10, assembly GCF_059492225.1. Classification (NCBI taxonomy): domain Bacteria; kingdom Pseudomonadati; phylum Pseudomonadota; class Gammaproteobacteria; order Pseudomonadales; family Pseudomonadaceae; genus Pseudomonas; species Pseudomonas sp. Pseusp10. Next base: position 2,885,452 of record NZ_CP168528.1, read on the forward strand.
TCTCGATGATCGACTCGCCAGATGAAGTGCTGGCGGTGGTGCTCAACTACCTCGGGCGCGACCCGCGCAGCGGCAAACCGGCAGACCTGGCGGCGGCCAGTGAGTTGCTGATGAAGTTGCGGCCGTACGTTCGTAAATTCCAGTCGCAACCGGTGACCGATCTGGTCAATGGCAACCTGTGCATGTCCCTCGGCTACAGCGGCGACATGACCCAGGCGCAACGCACGTCGGACAGTGCCGGCAAGAAAACCACCTTCCACTACCGCATTCCCCGCGAAGGCACCACGGTGTGGATGGACACCATGGCCATTCCCGTCGACGCCCGGCACCCGGAATACGCCTACGCTTTCATCAACTTCGTGATGCGCCCGGAAAACATGGCGGCCATCAGCAACTTCACCGGCTACCCGACCTCCAATGCCAAGGCGCGGCCGGACGTCGATGCCGCGATGCGCAACAACCCGGACATCTACCTCGATGAAGCCACCTACGCGCGGCTGATTCCCGGCAAGGACATTTCCCAGGCCGACATGCGGGCACGCATGCGCACCTGGACCAAGTTCAAGACCGCTACGGTCAAATGATCACCGGCCGGCCCGCGGGCCGGCCAAACCCCGAATTTCAGGAAAACACATGCCGACTCGTCGAACATTCATCAAGCAGGTATCGGTCGTCGCCGCAATGGGCGCGGTGGCGTCCATGGGATTGGGTTTTGCCTCCCTGCCGGTGCGAGCGGCCGGCAAAGAAAACTGGTACATGCCCGATGAAGGTGACAAACACCAGCGGGCCTTCATCGCCTTCGGCGCGCAGGCCGCGATCTGGGAGGATTTCACGCCCCACGTGCAAGACGCCCTTGGCCGGATTGCCCGCAGCATTGCCGAATACGAACCGGTCACCGTGTTCTGTCGCCAGAGCGAACGGCGCCTGGCCGAAGCCAAATGCGGCAGCCACAACACGACCTTCGTGATCGCCGAGCTGGATGACATCTGGATGCGCGACATCGGCGCCAACTTTGTCGTCGATGGCAACGGCGACCTCAGTGCCGTGGACTTCAACTTCAATGGCTGGGGCAACAAACAGCAGCATGAGGACGATGGGCAATTGGCCGCCCTGGTCGCCGAAAACGCCAAGGCGGATTACCAGCGCAGCGAACTGGTGGGCGAGGGCGGTGGCATCGAAGTGGACGGCCACGGCACCGGGATCATGACCGAAAGCAGCTGGATCAATCGCAATCGCAACCCCGACTGGAGCAAGGCCGAGGTCGAAGCAGAACTGAAAGAACGCCTGGGCCTGCGCAAAATCATCTGGCTGCCGGGCATCAAGGGCAAGGACATCACCGACGCCCACGTCGATTTCTATGCGCGTTTCGTCAAACCCGGCGTGGTCATCGCCAACCTCGACAACGACCCCGAGTCCTACGACTACAAGGTCACCCGCGCCCATCTGCAGATCCTGGAAAACGCCACGGATGCCGATGGCCGCAAGTTGCAGGTACATACCGTTTCGCCACCCCTCAACCCGCGCAACAGCCGGTTCAACAAGGACAACCAGGACTTCGCCGCCGGCTACATCAACTACTTCGTGATCAACGGCGCGATCATTGCTCCGCAGTTCGGCGACGAAGAAGCCGATGGCAAAGCCTTCGACCTGCTGTCCGAACTCTACCCGGACCGCAAGGTGGTGCAACTCGACATCGACGCGATCTCCGCGGGCGGTGGCGGCATTCACTGCGTGACCAGTCACCAGCCGATGGTGTAAAGGCTTTGGCTTGTACACAAAACCTGTAGGAGCGAGCCTGCTCGCGATGGACGTTAACGATGCCGCGTGTTTACTGACTAAACGCAGCGCTCTTGAGTCCATCGCGAGCAGGCTCGCTCCTACAGGGGGGAGTTGGGGGATCGGGAAATCAGGCCTTGCTGGCCTTCAGATAAGCACCGAGGCGCCGCCCCATTTCCTCACCCAGCGCCTGCAAGCCACTCAGCGGCCGCACCATCACTTCGAACTCGACGATCTTGCCCTGTTCGTTGAAGCGGATCATGTCGATGCCCTTCAGCTCTTTCTCGCCGACTCTGGCGCTGAATTCGAGAATCACGTTCAAGCCATCCGCCGTGGCCAACTCGCGGTGATAGGCAAAATCCTCGAACACGTTCACGACCGTGTTGAGGATCATCGACACCACCGGCGCCCCCGGATACGGCGTGTGCGCCATCGGCGAACGGAACACCGCTTGCGGATCGAGCAATTCGGGCAAGCCGCTCAAGTCGCGGTTGCCAATCATCGCGTGCCACTGCTTCAGGGACGCTGCGACATTGGGGTTCAGGTTCAGCTCAGACATCTTCAACTCCTGTTTTTATTGTTGTGGTGCGAAAGCGTTGGTCGATAACCCTGGCGGCATCGTCGGCCCATTGACGGTAGAGCAGCGGCCCCGGATGAAAACCATCGCTGGCCATCAAGCCCGGTGCGGGTGCCAGCGGGGTTGTCAGCATCGTACATTGATCCACACGTTCCGCCAGATCCGCCAAATGTGCATTGAAACGCCGCGCCCTGAAACCCAGAAACCAGCGCAGCGGCTGGGGCAGGGCGGGGAACAGGTGCATCGGCGGAAGCGGCGACAGCACAACCTGTCTCACCGCGAATTTGTCGCACAACAGCGCCATCAAGCGCTGTTGCCGAGCCAGCCACTGATCAACCGCCAGTGTGCTGGTGACATCGTTGACGCCAATCGACAGCAGCGCCACATCGAACGGCTCGGGGGCGTGATGTTCGAGCAGCTCCAGCAGCCCTTGGGAATCCAGACCCGAGCGCGCCCAGAGTTTCCACTCCACCTGATAATCTTCAGCCAGGCGCTCGACCAGCCGACCGCTGAGGGCTTCGCCTTGAGTCGCCGCACCCACACCCGCAGCGGCGCTGTCGCCGACAATCAACAACCGCAGAACATCGCCGCTGCCGGCCTCGCCCTGGCGTTCACCTTCGGCCTCCGGCAGCCTCGGCGTCATTCGTCTGGTGTAGAGACCTTGCGCAAGCAACACCGGGCCGAGCAGTATTTTGGCGAGGGTTTCAATCCGGCTCATATGACGTTATCGCCCCGCAATACACAGCTCCCCGGTCGCACGAATCATCGCCTGGTCATGCAGGTAATCCTTGGTCAGCGTGGAGCGTTCGGTGGCCAGCCATTGCGGGCAGTTCGGGTCTTTGCGGTAGGGCAGGAAATCGGCGTACTGCTGGAGCAGCAGGTTTTGCAGGTTGTCGAGCTTGGGCCGGATGTCGTTGTTGAGGTCCGGCCGCGGTGTGTCCGGCGCCTTGTGCGCCGCTTGCCATTGCGCGAGCCGGCCATATTGCACCAGTTTGCTGGCTTCGATCTGGGCAGCGATCAGGTTGGCGACATCGTCGGGGTCGAGTTTGCGCTGGGTGGCTTGCATGCGGGCGTTGGCGATGACTTGCGCTTCCCGGGCGTTGTCCTGGACCGGTTTGCCGCTGTCCCACTTGGTCAGCGCCACCAGCTCACTGATGTACAAGCGCTCATTCATCGTCGCCAGCAAGGGTTGCAGGGCATCGGGTGCCGGGGGCGTCGTACCGGCCTGGGCTGCGCCAGCGAACAAACCGAGCAGGGCGCAGGCCAGCCAGTGCAGCAGGCGTGGGGAACGGGGCATGGGCAGAACCTCCTTGGACGCAGAAATCACTCCGGCTGTGTATCACAAGTGCGGCCCGGGAACGATAGGTTGCGCAGGGTTCAGGCCAGCAACCGCTCAAGCTGCGCCAGTTCCCAGGTGCTGAGTAAACTCACCGGGTCGGTGCCGAAGCGCTGCCCGTTGTCGAACACATATTCACGGCCATCGGGGCATTGGCCGTGCAGGCAGTGGCGCAAGTGGCCGGCGTCGACGTCGAGCAACAGGCGCCAGCCGTCGATGTCGACCAGCACATGACCAGACTCGCCAGCGTCGTCGACTCGCTGGAACGTGCGAATCCCCTGGGCGGCATCGCGCAACGGCTGGTAAACCTCGCGGGCGGTGAGGGCGGGCACAGGTGTCTCCGGGGTGAAATCGGGGAGGCACAGGATAGATCATCAGCCTGCAAAAAAGTCCGGCTGATCTGACCCGGACTCTGTAGGAGCGAGCTTGCTCGCGATGGACTCAAGAGCGCCGCGTTTAGCCAGTAAACACGCGTTATCGTTAACGACCATCGCGAGCAAGCTCGCTCCTACAGTGATTCGGCCATCAACTTCCGCCTTGTTTATTCAACGCCGCTTCCGCCGCGGCGATTTCAGCCTGGCGCTTGACGATCATGTCGCCCACCGGTGGCCCCTGGAAGCGCCGTGCTTCAAAACCGAACCAGACGATGGCCGTCAGGATCAGGAAACCGATGGTGATGTACAGCGCCCAATCGTTTGGTGGCTGGATGCCGATAACGAAAATGATCACCATCGCCAGGACCGAGAGGATGGCGAACACCGAGTACCAGAATCGCCCCATGTTCCATGGCCCCATGGTCGGCCACTTCGACGTCCCATAGGTAAACAGCCCCAGCACGATGGGAATGGCGAAGGAGAAGAACAGGAAGATCACCGTGCAGGACACCACGATCGTGTAGACCGGCGTTGCCCCGATCGAGATCACCGACGATCCCCAGTCGAACAACACCGCGAGGGTGGCACCTGTCCAGATGGCCGCGACCGGGCTGCGATGGGTCGATGAGACCGACGACAGCGCTTTTGAGCAGGGCAGGCCACCGTCCCGGGAAAACGCGAAGATCATCCGTGAAACCGAGGTGACGGTGGCCAGCCCGCAGAGCACCTGCGAGATGAAGATCGCCACGTAAAGCACCAGTTTCAGTGTCGGGTTGACCTGGGTGTTCATGGCCCAGAAAAACACGTTCCAGCCTTGTTTGGCCGCCTCGTCCATGTTCGGCAGCATCAGCACGAACGCGCTGAGCATCAGCCAGCCGAACAGCAATGACCAGACCACCGACATGACCATGCCGCGCGGCACCGACATGGCCGCATTGCGGGTTTCCTCGGAGGTATGCGCGGAAGCGTCATAGCCGGTGATGGTGTAGATCGGCAGCAGCAGGCCGAGCATGAACACCCAGCCGTTGGAGACCTGCGGCCAGACGCTGCCACCCGCCTCGCCGGAATAGTTGCCGAAGGTCCACAACCGCGCGAATTCATAGCTGGGTGCCGATATCAGGCAGACGATGGTCAGGGCCAGCGCCGTGGCGAAGATCAGGTAGCCGGAGAAGTCGGTGAGCTTTGCCGTCAGGCCGATGCCCAAGTGGTTACACAAGGCCTGCAGGCCCGTGAGGATTGCCAGGAATATTACCCGGACCGTGGTCGTGTCCTCCATGCCCAGTGCCGGTCCGAAGGCGCCGAAAAAGAAGTAATAGGTGCCGACGTTGATCGCGCCCAGCACCGTGACCAGCCCCAGCAGGTTGAACCACGCGGTCAGCCAGCCGGTGAAGCGGTTACCGAGGATCGAGCCCCAGTGGTACAGGCCGCCGGCGGTGGGGTAGGCCGAGGAAATCTGCGCCATGGCCATGGCGAATACCCCGGAGATCAGGCAGCCGATCGGCCAGCCGATCCCGATGGATATACCCCCCGCGCCCGAGGTGCCCTGGGCCAGCGAGTTGATGCCACCCGAGAGGATGCAGATGATCGAAAAGGAAATGGCGAAGTTGGAGAAAACCCCCATTCGTCGTGAGAGTTGCTGGGCGTAGCCCATGCTGTGCAGCACCTTGACGTCATCGTCGTGTGTGTCGGTGCCGGGCTGGCTTGCTGGGTTCATGATGTGTGCCCTTTGTCAGGTGTTGGACAGGCCGAACTGAGCCGCCGTAGGCTCGACCTTGGTTTTCTGTAGGAGCGAGCTCGCTCGCGATGGACGTCAACGATGACGCGGGGAGCCTGACACCCCGCGTTATCCTCACGTTCATCGCGAGCAGGCTCGCTCCTACAGACGGCCGTGAAGTGCCGCGTCGAAAATCTTTGCCACGCCGTCCCGGGTCAATGGCAGCGGGTTGCCGCCGGCAGAAGGGTCGACGATCGCCATGTCGGCGATCAGGTCGGCCTGCCGGTCATCCACGCCCAGCTCAACCAGCGTATGGGGCACGCCGATGTCCTTGCGCAGCTTGAGGACGAAGGCCATGAAACTGTCGAACCCCGGCGAGGGCAGGCGCAGGTACGCCGCCAGGCGGGTGATGCGTTCCTCGATGGCGGTGCGATTGAATTGCAGGACATAGGGCATGAAGGTGGCGTTGGTCATGCCGTGATGGGTGTCGTACAGCGCACCCACCGGATGCGAGAGCGCATGCATCCCGCCCAGGCCTTTCTGGAATGCCGTGGCGCCCATTGCCGCTGCCGCGAGCATTTGCGCGCGCGCCTCAAGGTCCGACGGCGTGTGTACCGCTTTCACCAGAGCGTTGGCCACCAGGCGCATGCCTTCCACGGCAATGCCGTCGGCCAAGGGATGAAAACCGGGGGCGCAGTACGCTTCCAGGCAATGCGATAACGCGTCCATGCCAGTGCCGGCGGTGACCTTGGCGGGCATGCCGACGGTGAGGGCCGGGTCACTGATGACTACGCGCGGCATCATTTTCGGGTGGAAGATGATGCGTTTGGTGTGGGTGCGTTCGTCGATGATCACCGCCGCGCGACCGACTTCGGAACCGGTTCCCGCCGTGGTCGGCACTGCAATGACCGGGGCGATGCGGCTGTCGTCGGCGCGGGTCCAGTAGTCGCCGATGTCTTCGAAGTCCCAGACCGGGCGGGTCTGGCCGCTCATGAAGGCAATCAGCTTGCCCATGTCCAGGCCACTGCCGCCGCCGAAAGCGATCACGCCGTCGTGCCGGCCGGCGCGCCAGGCGTCGAGCCCGCCGGCCAGGTTGGCTTCCACCGGATTGGGCTTGAGATCACAGAACAGCGCCACGCCCAGACCGGCGGCGCGCAATGCGTCGAGTGCCGCCGTGGTGATCGGCGCGCGGGCCAGGCCGCTGTCGGTCACCAGCAAGGGGCGCTGGATACCCTGGCTGCGACAGACCTCGGCCAGTTCGGCGATGCGCCCGACACCGAAACGAACGCTCGTGGGGTAGTTCCAGTTTCCTGTCAGGTTCATGGTCTACACCTCGTGACGCAGATGAAAGGATTTGGCCCGGGTCAGGTGCTCGTAGCCCAGTGGCGACAGGGTGACACCGCGCCCGCTGTTCTTCACGCCGGTCCAGGCCAGTGCCGGGTCCAGGTAATCGCAGCGGTTCATGAACACCGTGCCGGTGGCGATCTGGCTACCCAGGCGTTCAGCCGCTGCGAGGTCCTGGGTCCAGATGGACGCGCTGAGCCCGAACTCACTGTCGTTCATCAAGGCAATGGCCTCGTCATCGCTGGCCACCGGCATGATGCCGACCACCGGGCCAAAGCTTTCATCGCGCATGACCGACATTTGATGGCTGACATCGACCAGGACCTGCGGCGCGAGGTAGGCGCTGTCCGGCACGTCGGCGGGAAACGCCTTGGCATCGATCAATGCCTTGGCACCCAGTGACAATGCTTCGGCGATCTGTTTGCGCACGAAGTCCGCCGCACCGGGATTCACCAGTGGACCGAGGGTGGTGGCCTCGTCCAGTGGATTGCCGAGCACGTACTGGCGGGTCAGTTCAGCGAAGCGCTCGACAAACACCGGGTAGATTTTCTGGTCGACGTAGATGCGTTCCACGGCGCAGCAACTCTGCCCGGAATTGAAGAAACTGCCGTCCACCAGGTTTTCCACTGCATGCTCGAGGTTGGCGTCAGCCCGCACGTAGGCCGGATCCTTGCCGCCGAGCTCCAGGCCCACGCCGAGGAAGCGTCCCGTGGCGGCGCTTTCCATGGCCTTGCCGGCATCGACTGAACCGGTGAAGTTGACCTGCTGTACCCGGCCCGAATCAATGATCGCGGCGGTCTGCCGATGATCGAACAGCAGGTTATGGAACAGGCCGTCCGGCAGACTGGCGCGGCGCATGGCCTCGGCGAAACGCTCACCCACCAGCAGGGTTTGCGACGCATGCTTGAGGATCACGCTGTTGCCGGCCATCAGCGCCGGGATGATCGTGTTCACCGCCGTCAAATAGGGGTAGTTCCACGGCGCGACCACCAGCACCGTGCCTAGCGGCTCGCGTTTGATGTAGCGTCGAAAACCCGCCACAGGCTCGGGCTCTACCGCCGCCAGGGCTTGCGGCGCGATGGCGATCATGTGCCGGGCACGTTCGGCAAAACCGCGCAGTTCGCCGGCGCCATAACGCACCGGGCGGCCCATCTGCCAGGCCAGTTCCGGCACGATGTCCGCCTGCATCGACAACATCGCATCCACTGCAGCGCTGCAAAATGCTGCGCGTTCGCTCAGTGAGCGGCGTTGCCATGACGCCTGTGCGCTGGCAGCGGCGGTCAGCGCCTGCTCGACCTGCGCCGCATCGGCCATCTCTCGTTCGACGTACACCCGGCCATCGACCGGGGAGATCAATTGCACCTTCGCAGTCATGATGTTCTCAATAGCGCTCGAAACCGCGCTGCAATTCCCAGTCGGTGATTCGCCGGTCGTACTCTTTCTGTTCCCACTCGGCGGTGTGCACGTAGTGGTCGACCACCTCATCGCCGAACGCTTCGCGCAACATGCTGGAGGCCTTGAGTGCGGCGCTCGCATCGCGCAGTGTCTTGGACACTTCCGGCAAGTGCTCATCCAGATAGGCGTCACCTTCGAACGGCGGCGCGAGATCGAGCTTCTCGTCGATACCGGCCAGGCCCGCGGCGATCAAGGCGGCGAAAGCCAGATAGGGGTTGAGGTCGGCGCCGCCGATGCGGCATTCGATGCGGATGGCTTTGCTGCCTTCGGCACACAGGCGAAAGCCGGCGGTGCGATTGTCGCGGCTCCATACCGCCCGCGTCGGCGCAAAAGTGCCGACCTGGAAGCGCTTGTAGGAATTGATGTAGGGCGCAAGAAAACAGGTGATGTCGTTGGCGTACTTGAGTTGCCCGGCGACCCAGGCACGCATCAGTTTCGACATGCCGAACTCGGCCTTCGCGTCGAAGAACAGCGGCTTTTTGGCGTTCTTGTCCCACAGCGAATTATGGATATGACTGCTGGAGCCGGCAGCGTCGTAGCGCCACTTGGCCATGAACGTGATCGCCTTGCCCTGCAACTGCGCGATTTCTTTGCAGGCGTGCTTGATGATGACGTGGTGGTCGGCCATGGTCATGGCATCGGCATAGCGGATATTGATCTCTTCCTGGCCCGGGCCCCACTCACCCTTGGAATTTTCCACGGGAATGCCCGATGCCTGCAAATGCTTGCGAATCGCCCGCAGCACCGGCTCTTCGCGGGTGGTCTGCAGGATGTTGTAATCCTCGATGTAATGGCCGGCGGTTTTCGGTTTGTGATAGTTGCGCTGGTGGATCGCCTCGTAACTCTCGTCGAACAGATAGAACTCGAGTTCCGAGGCAAACATGCCGGTATAGCCGCGCTCGCGCAGGCGCTCGACCTGCTTTTTCAGAATCGCCCGCGGGCTGTGGGGCAGGTCTTTGCGATGGTGATGATCGAGCACATCGCACAGCACCAGCGCCGTGCACTCAAGCCACGGCACGCGCCGCAGGGTGGACATGTCGGGCTTGAGCACGAAGTCGCCGTAACCCTTGCTCCAACTGGCCGCGGCGTAACCCGGCACGGGCTCCATGTCAATGTCGTCGGCCAGCAGGTAGTTGCAGCAGTGGGTTTCTTCGTGGCCGCTGTCGATGAAAAACTCGACCTGGAACCGCTTGCCGACCAGGCGTCCCTGCATGTCGATCATGCAGACCAGCACGGTATCGATTTCGCCGGAAGCGGCAGCACGCTTTAGATCGTCAAAACTGAGTAGAGGCTCGGTCATCACGGCAATCCTGCGCAAATTGTTTGGGCCTTTCTGGAATAGCTGTTGCAGACGCTCTCCAGAAAAATCCAAAAACTGCAGCCGCGAGCATCGTGGGCAATTAGCTGCACTAAGCTTAGCCTACTGTCGATTTTCGCAAGTTTTCGGTGATTGAAGTTTGCCTAATCGGGGTCAACATGGCCGTGGAAGGCCCAACGAAGCAGGCCGGTACAGGCTCGCGGGGAAATGAAAATGGCGAAGAAGAGAGCAAACAAAACCTACCAGAACCTCAAACAGCACTACCCGGATTACCTGGATACAGTTGAGGCCTTGGGCACGGCCGTGCGTCACGCCGGGCCGCTGGACGAGCAAGTTGTTCAACTGATTCAGCTCGGCGCCGCAGCGGCGATCCATTCCGAGGGCGCCGTGCACAGCCATACCCGCCGGGCGCTGGAGGCGGGTGCAACGCCGGAGCAGATCCGTCACACCCTGATCGCGTTGACCAGCACCATCGGTTTTCCCACCGTCGTGGCGGCGATCAGTTGGGCGGAGGATGTGATGGGGGAGGGAGCGGCACGTTGAGTGAACGGAACCGCGGTTGAATTCATCGCGTGCTGCGATAGTCGTCAGGAGGATGACTTGCCACGCCGCTGGTAAGTTCAGTGGATGCGTTTAACGCGTCAATCAACGCTCGCACCCATGAACACCGAAGGCAAGTTACATCGAATCCGAGAAAGCGATTTTGGACGTGGCGTTAAGTCAAAGGCCTACCGTTGCAATTGTAGGAGCGAGCTTGCTCGCGATGGTCGTTAACGATGACGCGGGTTTTCTGATTAAACGCGGTGTCCTCAAGTCCATCGCGAGCAGGCTCGCTCCTACAAGGTCAAGGGTGGTCGGCTTTATTCCGGCAATCCCGCCAGGCGCAGTCCATCGGCGAAACGGGCGAGGTCCTCAGGCCGTTGAATGGGCAGCCAGTCCTTGAGGGTGCCCAGGTGCAAAGAGGGATCCAGCGCTTGCAGGCGTTGCATCGCCCACGTCGCTTTATCCATTCGACCGTCGAGCGCATGACTGGCCGCCACCAGTGCCGCGGCGACCAGCAGGCTGGGCAGGTTGCCCAGTGCCTTTTCCGCCCAGTCTGCGGCGACATTGAAGTGCCCGGCGAAGAAGTGTGAGAGCGCCATCCCGACCTGCATCCTGAACATTTCCGGATCCAGCGGGCTCAAGCGCACGGCATGGTTCAAATGCTCAATGGCGGCGTCCGTTTCACCGTGCAGCGCCCGCAGGATACCGCCCAGAAACCAGGCGGGGGCGAGGTTGGGATTGAGCAGGCGCGCCCTGTCGAGCAGTGCGATGCCGGCGTCGACTTCGCCGGCGAGATGAGCCAGCGCATGTCCGCCCCGGGTCAACGCGACAGCATCATCGCGACCGAGGGTCACTGCCAGACGCGCCAGCCGTATGCCCTCGGCGATTTCTGCAGGCCGATCGCTCATCCAGCCATTGAGCTTGCGCCAGAAGTGGCACCAGGCAGCCATGCCATAGGCCGAGGCAAACTCCGGATCGAGTTCGATGGCCTGGTAGAACATCGGCAGCGCCTGTTCGATGGCTTCCCGGCTGCCGCTGTGCAGTTTTGCCATGCCACGCAAGTAGTAGTCATAGGCGTCCAGGCTTTCCGTCGGCTTGCGTTTGGCGCGTTCGATTTCTGCCCGCTCCAGTTGCGGCGCGATAGCCCCGACAACACTCTGGGTGATTTGATCCTGCAGTTCGAAGATGTCGTCGAGCAGGCCTTCGAAGCGCTCCGCCCAGATGTGCGTCCCGCTCGTCGCGTCGATCAGTTGCCCGGTAATGCGCAGCTTGTTCCCGCTCTTGCGCACGCTGCCTTCGAGCACGTAGCGAACGCCCAACTCCTGGCCGACGCCCATGGCGTCCACCGCCCGGCCCTTGTAGGTGAAACTCGAATTGCGCGCGATGACGAACAGCCAGCGAATACGCGACAGGGCGGCGATGATGTCCTCCACGACGCCGTCGGCGAAGTATTCCTGCTCCGGATCGCCGCTCAGGTTCTGGAACGGCAGGACGGTGATCGAGGGTTTGTCCGGCAGGGCGAGCGTAGAGGAGGGGATTGGCTTCGGGGCAGCGGTCGAGCGCTCGTCGATGTCAGGCTGTCGAGCTTCCCCGTTCGTGTCGCCGTTGATCCGGCCGACGAAGCGGTAGCCCTTGCGGGCGACGGTGCGCACCAGGCGTTGCTCCTCCCCGGTATCACCGATGGCCTTGCGTACCGCATTGATGTGGCTGGTGATCGTCGATTCCGAAACGATCCGGCCGCCCCACACCGACTTGAGCAACTCGTCCTTGCTGAGGACTCGATCGGGATTGTTGACGAACAGCAGCAACAGGTCGAAGACCTGCGGTCCGACGGCCACGACCTGGCCGCGCAAGGTCAGCTCCCGGCGCTCCTGATCGAGCACGTAATCTTCAAACACGAATGGCAAGTTGAGCATCCCCTGGCGAAGCGCCCTCAACGCCGTGTCCCAGGCGGCTGGCGGTTGGTAACTGGGGACGATGATACGGTAGCTCGACACCCGCTGCACCGTCAGCGGCAAGGGTAGCTGGAGGAACTTCAGTAGCTTTGGACATAAATCCAAGCGCTCGCCAAGGCAAACCCAAGCCCGGCGCAAGGACTTGCCTCACGCGTGCAGGCAATCTCTCTCTACACCGACGCAATCGTTGCAGTCGACAAGTGGAGAAAAACCATGAAGATCGTCGTCATCGGAGGCTCCGGCCTCATTGGATCGAAACTTGTGAATACCCTCCGCGAGCGCGGCCATGACGCGCTTGCCGCCAGCCCCAGCACGGGCGTGAACAGCATCACCCGCGAAGGCCTGGCCGAAGCGATGGACGGTGCTGATGTGGTTGTCGACGTGGCGAACGCGCCGTCGTGGGAGGACCAGGCCGTTCTCGATTTCTTTGAAACGTCGAGCCGTAACCTGCTGGCCGCCGAAGCCGCCGCCGGGGTTCGTCATCACGTTGCCCTGTCGATTGTCGGGAGCGAACGGCTTCCCGATACTGGCTATTTTCGGGCCAAGGTTGCGCAGGAAGCCCTTATCAAGGCATCCAGTGTTCCCTACACCATTGTGCGTGCCACGCAGTTCTCCGAGTTTGCCGGCGGCATTGTCCAGTCGTTCGCCGTCGGCGATGAAATTCATGCTTCGCCGGCGCTGATCCAGCCGATTGCGTCCGACGACGTGGTAGCGGCGCTGGCCGATGTCGTGCTGGCAACACCGGTCAATGGCACGGTTGAAGTGGGCGGCCCGGAAACCATGCCGATCGACGAACTGGCCAGGCGCTATCTGCGGGCGACCCAGGACAACCGCAAGGTTGTGCCGGATGTACATGCCCGTTACTTCGGCGCCGTGCTCGACGATCAATCGCTGGTCACCGGCAAGAACGCACGCCTGGGGGCGATCCGCTTCGACGAATGGCTGGCCCGGTCGACGGCGCAGTAACGGATCGCACCCTCACATTTCCCTTCCAATCCAGGAGAAATCCCATGGTTACCCGATTGCTGATGGCCGCTGTCTTCGCCGTGCTCTCGATCAGCGCCGCATCGGCCGCCGAGCCGCCCCCCGGCAAGGTGACGGTGGTGTTCGACCGTCCCATTCCCAACATCCCTGGCAAGAGCATGAGGGGCGTGGTCGTCGAGTATGGGCCGGGCGCCGCATCGCCGGCCCATACCCATCCGAAAACAGCCTTTATCTATGCAACGGTTCTTGAAGGCTCGTTCCGCATCCAGGTCAAAGGCCAGCCGGAAAAGATCTACAAGGTCGGCGAAAACTTCGTAGAGGAGCCGGGTTCCGTGCATCTGGTCAGCGCCAACGCCAGCGATACCCAACCTGCACGCCTGTTGGCGGTGTTTGTCCTCGACACCGACGAAAAGGTGCTCGTTACACCGATCAAACAGTGAGCCGATCAACGCGCTCATGAAGGTTTGACAGCCGGGCGGCAGACCCTGTCGCCCAGTGGCTGCTTTAGTTCTTGGCACTGAACAGGAAATGAAAAAATGAACTCGCTCCTGGACAAGGCCGCCATTGCCACCAGCGCAAGTACTGGAACGCCTGAGGTCGTGGTGCGGCGCAGCAAGCGCAAGACCATCGGCCTGTTGCTGTGCGTCGGTGCCTTGATAGTCGTGGTGGTTTGGGGGGGGGGGGGGATTGGCGTTTTCGAATGGCGTGACCTCGACCGACAACGTTCGTTTGACTGGCTCGGCTGTTCACTGATCGGTGCCGCGTTGTTCTGTTTCACCTACGTGCTCAGCCAGGGCAGCCGCTGGGACTGGTTCGAGGAGCCGCGCATCCTGTTGCTGACGGTGATCGGCGCAGACGCGCTGCTGGCCTTGTGGATGCTGTCCGGCTCCACCAGCGAAAGCGGCACCAATGACATGATGGCGGCCATCCTGTTGCGTGGCCTGGGCCGTGGTTTCTGTTTGTGGCCTGCGCAACCTTTGTAGCAGCTGCCGAGCACCGCGAGGCTGCGTTCGGCGGCGCAGCCGTCGTAAAATCAGATTGTGCGGTGTGTCAGGCAGATCGTGCGCTTAGGGTTTACGACGGCTACGCCGCCGAACGCAGCCTCGCGGTGCTCGGCAGCTGCTACACCCCACTATAAATCGAGGAACCTTTCATGCCGACGCCGAGCTGATCAGCAAGGCCATGCGCCCGAGCGCAACCTTCAATGTGGCCGTAGCTGCGCTGGTGTAAAGTTGTAAGGATGCAAAGAAGCCCCGGCCTGGTTGAGGCCGGGCTTTTCGTTGAGTGTTGCGGTAAAGCACTGCATTCAGACGGCGCGGCTTTCGATCAGACGGTCGGAACCGCCTTCGGCAACGCGGTTTTGCAGCAGTTTGTCGGAACCACCTTCGGCGACGCGGTTTTGCAGCAGTTTGTCGGAACCACCTTCAGCGACGCGGTTTTGCAGCAGTTTGTCGGAACCGCCTTCGGCGACGCGGTTTTGCAGCAGTTTGTCGGAGCCGCCTTCGGCAACGCGGTTTTGCAGCAGTTTGTCGGAACCGCCTTCGGCAACGCGGTTTTGCAGCAGTTTGTCGGAGCCACCTTCGGCGACGCGTTTTTCCAGCAGGCGATCCGAACCACCTTCGGCCACACGATTCTCGATCAGACGATCGGAACCCCCTTCAGCCACACGGCTTTCAATCAGACGATCCGAGCCGCCTTCAGCAACCACAGGTTGAGCGGAGGTAGCGGCGAAAGCGTTAACGGCGAAAACCGAGAAAGCGATGCTGAGAAGGACTTGGCGTTTCATGATGGTGTGCTCCGGGGTGTAATGGGTTGGTATGGAGCAGATGTTACGCCGGGGATTTTTTAAGAGAACTTCATTGAATCAATGGTGACTATCGACGCAGTCAATGGATTGAACACTGCGTGTGCGGCGAGGGGACTTTCTGTGGCGAGGGGGCTTGCCCCCGTTGGGCTGCGCAGCAGCCCTTTTTTGGGGCCGCTTCGCGACCCAACGGGGGCAAGCCCCCTCGCCACAGGTTTTCATGCGCCTATCAACGGGGTTCAAGCCTCGCTGATCTGGCTGACACTGGTGATCTGCCCATTCCAGACCATCTCGTAATGCGCCGCTTGAATGATCGAGGACACGGGCCTTGGCGTCATCAACGCCCAGCAGTGACTGCCCGGCATCCGCACCGAGTGATAACGCAGGCCAGGACATTGGGCCTTCCTGACATCCCAACCGAGGCGGCGGGAATCGGTGTAGTCGTCCGACGCATACACCGGATCGGTCAGCGGCAGGGCGGTGGCGTCCTTCATCCCGCCATCGCCAAAGGCGCAGACCAACCCACGAAACACAAACCGCTCATAGTTCAGGCTCGGTACCTTCGACCAATACAGAGCCTGGTGATGCCGCACCTCGGCCAGTGCCGCTTCCATCGAATCCGCCAGGTACAACACCCCAAAACTGCCGTCACTGAAGCGCGAACCCGCCGGGTTGACGTGGGTAAACGGCGCTATCGCGTAGGAGCAACCCGCAATCCCGAACGGGATCTCGCTGCGTGCAATCAACTCCAGCTGACCCACCTCATTCTTCAACCGCGGATTGGTCAGCGCCTGAATCTCGAACAACACCTCAAACTCATCTGCATCCGCCACATCATCAAACAACGCAATCGGCGGGAACTTTGAATTGACCAGGCGATAAGCCTGCAACGACTGACCGGCAAACGCGGCCAGCTCACTCGCCATCACCATTGCGCACCCCGCAGCATGTCAATGCGGCGGAAGGTTTCATACAGCGAAATCATGTCGCCCTGCGCCATGATCTCCAGCGGCGAACGCCCGTTGAAAAACTCGTTGCTATTGGTCATTGACGCAAAACCGTAGACGTTCTCCGGGTTATCGAACACCAGCCGCAACGTTGCATGAATGTTCAGCACAAAACTGATGCGCTGCATCTGGTCCGCATCCAGCGCCACGGCCCAGTCCGGGTCATGCTGCCGCGCACGGGTGTAGGTACTGCGGGAGATGCGCAGGATGCGGCAGGCCTGATCGCTGGTGGCTTTCCACTTTTCGAGGATGCTCACAGCGGCGCGCAGGCCGGTTACGCATTGGTTTTTGCTGAAGGATTGGGCTTGGGCGGGGACGGCCATGTTTGTGTGCTCGATGTGAATCTATAGATTCAAATCTAGATAGATTGAATCTGTAGAGCAACATTGGTGCGACCAGTGGACTAGATGCGGACGAAAAAAGGCGTGTGCAAGGCTAATACCGATCAGTTAAGCCACAACGCAATCTGTAGCAGCTGGCGTAGCCTGCGTCCGGCTGCGTAGCAGTCGCAAAATCAGAGTTCGCGGTACGTCAGAGAGATCATGAAAGCCGGATTTACGACTGCTGCGCAGCCGGACGCAGGCTACGCCAGCTGCTACAAGGACGGTGTAGCGTCTGGGTTCGCCTGACTGATCGGCATTAGCCTGCAAGGCGCCCTGTTTCGTTGATTGATCACCTCAATACATCTATTGAACCGAGGCTTGCGCCGCAGTTTGCCCGGCCACAGGGATTCCCATCGTTTTCCCATTGGGAACAAACGCCGCACTGCCATTTTCATGGGCATGAAACAACCGGGCGCCGTTGTTGGGTTTGGTGGTGATCAACTGATGGTCGGCCGTCAGATAGTCCAGAGGCAATTGATGGATATCCTTGTACTGCTCCACGATGATCGTGCGTTCAGGGTTCCAGGTCTCGCCACTTTTCCTTTCCAGCCACGCCATCAGTGCAGCACTGTCGCCTGTTTGCGGAATGTCCGAATCCGGGAGCACGTAGTAGAACGCAGCGCCATGGTTTTGCAGGTACATGGGTAGCTTGTTGTCGACATCCACCAGCACCATGCGCCATTCGTTCCACGGCGCCGTTTTGATCGCTTCTGCACGCACATCCCGGGTGAACTGCATGACACCGCCAGCACCGCCGTTGGTCCACGGATAGGCAACGCCCAGAATCAAAAACAAACAACCTGCCGCTCCGGCAATACCCTTCGCCCAACCCGGCCCGCTGACGTTACCGGCCGCCTGACGCGCGGCCATGCGCCGGGTGACCCACCAGGCCGCCAGCAGCTGGGCAAACGGCACCAGCGGCAATACGTAGTAGCTGCGTCGGCTGCCACTGGCGGTGAAGAACAGAAACAGCAACCCCAGGCCCTGGATCAGCCAGCGAACGTTGGGTTCGGTGTACTTCCAACTGCGCAGGGCCACCCACAGGCCGAGCATCCAGCAGGGTGCCCAGGGCAGGGTGTACACCGGCAGATAGAGCAGATAGGTATAGATCGGGCCGATGTTGTCGAACGGCTTGAAGAAGCGAACCACGTTCTCCTGGAACACCAGGCCAAGCCCGCTCGGCCCATAAGTCGGCGTTCCATAGCGGTGCGACAGCATGAACGGCAGCATGTAGACCACACCGCCCAGCAGGATCGCCAGAAACAGGCGCGGATTGAGGTGGTTTCTCCAGCGTCCCTCGCTGAGCAGATGCGGCAACAGCATCAGCCCCGGCAGGATGAACCCGATCAATCCCTTGAACAGCGACGTCAGTGCCAGCATCAGGAAAAATACGATGTAGCGACTCAGCCGGGTGTCATTCGGGCCGCGCCAGTAC
This sequence comes from Pseudomonas sp. Pseusp10, assembly GCF_059492225.1. Classification (NCBI taxonomy): domain Bacteria; kingdom Pseudomonadati; phylum Pseudomonadota; class Gammaproteobacteria; order Pseudomonadales; family Pseudomonadaceae; genus Pseudomonas; species Pseudomonas sp. Pseusp10. The sequence continues at coordinate 2,903,457 of NZ_CP168528.1, forward strand.
CACCAGACAGCCGCCAAAACACCGCAAACGGTTAAAATGTCGGCCGTGGCGACCCGCGCCCAGAACACGAAAAAGAACGTCGTCGCCAGAAACCAGCCGGCCATCAGACCGGTGCCTTTGCTAAAGAGCCGTTCACCGATCAGATAGACCAGCCAGACACTCAGCCACGCCGCCAGAACCGAAGGCAAGCGCAGCGACCAGTGCCCGAGGCCACCCATCAAGTGGGCAGTGGCCGTAATCAACCAATAGGAAGGCAGCGGTTTGTCGTAATAGGGCATCCCCTTGAGATAAGGGTCGAAATAATCGCCGGTTTGCAACATTTGCAGCGCGATGTTCGCCCAGCGCGTTTCCGCGCCCCAAAGCTCCCTTGCCCCCAACCCGAACAGCAATAGAAACGCGGATACGCCGAGCAGAAGGATCAGCGCACCCTGGTCACTTTTCAGAAACCTGACTAACGAATTTTTCATCACTATTTCGCACGTTGCGTGAAGCGGCTGGAGTAACAAGGCTATCCGGCGGAATGTGATGGGATTGTCAGTAGATTGCGAATAAACCATTAGTTCTGTTTGAGGCTTGGTTGCTCCATCAAGTGATGTAAGGCTGTGATTTACAAGATGAAAAATTGTTCATGTAAACCACGACGCCATCATTGATGAAACGTACGCCCCAGTGCATCCAGCCGTGTGGCAATAGGCGGCAAACGCCGACTGCTCAGCGCCAGCGTCTCCACATCATCCGCCGTGTTCTGCGCAATGCTCTGCACCGATTGCAAGCGACCGACGATCTCGAAACTCGTCGTGGATTGTTCGCGGGTCGTCGTGACAATCCGCCCATTGAGTTCATCGATCTGCGAGATATCGCTGCCAACCGCCTGCAACATCGCCGCCGCCAACTGACTGTCCTCGACACAACGCTCCACACCTTCGCGGCTGTCCTGCATGGCCTCCACGGCTTTGCGGCTGCCTTGCTGCAAGGCCTCGATAATGGTCCTGATTTCCTTGGTGGACACCGCCGTGCGCTGCGCCAGGCTGCGCACTTCGTCGGCCACCACGGCAAAGCCCCGGCCTTGCTCACCGGCGCGGGCGGCTTCAATCGCCGCGTTGAGCGCCAGCAAATTGGTCTGCTCGGCAATGCTGCTGATCACCTCCAGCACCGAACCGATCTGCTGCGCCTGCCCGGCCAGCTCCTGCACGGTCTGGTTGGTACCTTCCAGGCGCGAGGCCAACTGGGTGATTTCCTGCCGTGCACGGTTCACGCTTTCCTGACCGCGAGTGACTTGCGCACTGGCCTGGCCGGCATGTTCAACGGCATGCTCGACATGCACCACGATGTGCTCCATCGCATCGCCCATGCGTTGCATCGACCCGGTCATCTGCGCGATTTCCTTCAACTGATGCTTCGCGCCTTTCTCCAGCGTATTACTCGCCTTGGCCAACTCCTGGCCCAACTGACCCAAGCCGTGAGAGTCACGCACTACCCCGTCGACCAACGCGGTGATCTGTATCAAAAACTGATCGAAACGCTGCGCCAGCGACACATGCTCCCGCGCCTTGTCACTCTGTTCGGCATTGGCGGTGAACTGCGACGTGGTGGCGAGCATCTTGTCCAGCATGTCCTGGCTCTCCACCGCATCGGCCTGGCTGTGCACCGCAAGATAGAGCAGCGCGACCGTCTCCATCACCACATAAAAAGCGTGAACGAACACCATCGTCCAGCCACCGTGATGCGCCATCACATACACCGGAAAACCCTGGTGCTGCAGCACATGAAACACCACGTGATGCAGCGCAATCGCCACTGCCGCCACCAGAATCGGCAGCCAGTCCCGATAAAACGTCAGCACCGCCAACAACGCAAAAATCCCGAAGTGCGACTCAATGACCCCCTCGGCCTGATTGATATGCAACGCCGCCATCACCATCAAGCCAACGCCCAGCAAACAGCGCATCAACCGCGACCCGCCGATGGCGCGATACAGCACGGTCAACAACACACTGGTGCCACCGCCCACCAGCAGCGCCTGCTTGAACGTGTCATGCCAGAACGCCAGGCCGATAGCGAAAGCGAACATCAGCCAGATCAGGCCCAGCATGATGCGGTCGGCTTTGCGGTAGTGGTCGAGGAAACGAGGGGGGAAGGGCATGTACGCTTACTCCATGTAAATGAGCCAGAAAAATGCAGGGTTTATGGCAACACGGGACATCGCGAAAAGCTGGGTGCGTTAAGGGTGCAGACGTTTTCAGAGTCAGGGATGAGAATCTGTTGGCGGCGTGCTCGAGGAGTATTTGAGAAACCGTGGAGAGCGTAGCCCTTGGCCATCATTCTTGGCAGTTACGACGTCGTTTGCGCAAAACAATGTCCGATATAGAGGCAAGTAATGCTGAAGTGACGGGGTGTACGACAGACTCCGTTGCAAAGCCTGTCGTACACCTGAGGTCATTACGACTTCTTCGGCGGATAGTTGCCGCGCAAGCCACCGGACTTGTTGCCGGTTTTGCCGGGCAGGCTTGGCACAACCGGACGGGATCTGGGTTGGGGGTTGGAGCGGCTTTGGGGTTGAGGTTGTTTGCTCATGCTCGCCTCCTGACTGTCAGGGCTTCGCGACGTGGTTTACTCATGAAGTTTAGCTAATTGACTGTGGGCAGGATCGATTGGCACTTTGGGGGATGTGTTGTGAGCGATCAGCTTTTCTTTTTCGGCTCGATTCTCGGATTTTGCCTACAACTTTGGCAGGAGTAACCCACTATTCCAAAAAGTGAAAAACGGGAAATATTGACCGGGCAGAAAGGAGGGGATCACCGGCTGTTCGGGGAGAACCTTTTGAACAGCAAAGCCCGAAGGGATGAGCCATGCTACAAAACGACCGCGACAATCTGGAGCTCGACAAACTGCAAGTCGAAATCCGAAGGTCCATGGCCGAAACCCGAAAACTCACGGCAGAAGAACGCAAGCTCAGGCAAGAGACCTTCTGGTACCCGATCGCGGTGGGGGCTGGTATGGTGACCGCTATCGTCGCCGCTGTCAGCCTTTGGGCGAAGTTTTGAGCATTCGTACTCGCCGCAGCAGACACGACTCGTGACCCACACAGGAAGTAGCAGCATGTCTACACAACATACGAATCAATCCAGCATTGAACAACTGCACCGCGACGTTGCAGCTTTTGCCGAAGAGATGCGTAGACCCGCCCCGAACGCGATCCGCTCTGCTGTGGTGCCGTTCAGCGTCGGTGCCGCCCTGGCTCTGGCAATCTTTGTTGTCATCGCCATTGTTGTCCGACTGATCTAGTCTTTTACCCTTCCGCCGTACTCAGCTGTCGTTGAGGACAGACAAAAAGAAGAACACAGACGCCTTCGACACCCAAATGTAGTCACTCTTCCACCTGCGCCCGCAACCGCCACCCAATCACATCCATAAAATCGCAACCATCGTGCAACGGAATGGCCAGCAGTTTGGAAAAATCCGACAGCACATCGTGCCGCAACCGATCTCGGATCGGTAGGCAATGCTCTCCAGCACCTGCGTAAGGCCCGAGCACGACGTCTTCATTGTTTAAACAGTATCGTAAAAATAAATCAGTTCCTTTGTTTTAATAGTCCGCATATGGAAGATTGAATTCGGCACTTTTGCTGTGAGGAATTTGCTGGAAACCGCAGAGGTTGTTTTGGCTTAATGTAATCTTTCGCGCACGACGCATGTCGTTAATGTTTAAGTGTTGAGGTTTCTACGTTGTTGCGGCGTAACTTTTGTGCTGTCTATTCTATGGAATTAATATTGTTGCATGGAGTGCCATATGCAAAAACCAGTTGCTCATCATTCACCTTTAATAACGTCTGAGTCTCGGCCGGTTCAAACTACGGAATCCCGGGCTTTTCCTTCAAGCTTCGATAGTATTTTGTTTTGGGATGGGACTGTCCCGGAAGTTACTACGCCTCATAGTATTGAGAGTACCGGAAACCCCGGTTACGCATACCAAAAGTTGGAGGCGATAGGGCTGTCGGTGCACGATCAGATAACGAGTGCTTTTTCTGGTGCTACACCGAATGTTCGAGGTTATCTAGAAAAACGCATAGTCGCAGCCATTGATGGGCAGGAGTTCAATGCATTGGAAGCTGCCTTAAAAAAGAAAGCGATCATCGTAGAGCTTCTGCAAAGGGCCAGAATGCACAGGAGTTGGCACGATGCACTACTATATAATGGTTTAGACGCATTGTCGCTAGACAGAAAAATGAGTGCCGCAGTATTTGCATCGAATTCGGATGCAGAAGACGATATGGCAGTGCGACAAAGCTTTTATGAAGAATACCTATTATCGCTAACTGCCGCCTACGTTAAACGAATCCTGGTCGAAGCCATCCCCATTCTGGAGGACGCTTCCACAACTGCAGACGCTGCAATCCATCGCGCCTTGGCAAGGGGCGAAGTCGCTTACACCTACAGGTTACCCATTGGTAATGGCGCAAAGGCTGGAACTGTGGCGGGTGCCATTGCCATCCATGTCGCCGACGGTTGGACCTTCAGGGCATTGATCCATGAAGGCATCCAGTTGTTGGCAGGGTTGGGGGAAGCACTTCTCAGTCGGGCCACTGCCGTTGGGATCGGGGCCTTGTTCTATTCACCTGCTCTTGCTAACGGCGAACGCTTTCCTCAAACAGCTCTCACACTATCCGGTAGCACTTTTTTGCCAAAGCTGCCGTCAAACCTGAATGCAATCGCCGCTGCCGAAGGAACCATTGACCTTCCTTATCGGATTGTTGGCGACCTTAACCAATACTCACTCGTTGCAACCCCGGCTGGAGGGAGTGTCTCGGCAAAAGTGCCAGTGCGAGCATTGGCATTCGATCCAGCGACCAGTAGCTACAGTTTCACGTCAAACGATACTCCGCCCATTATCCTCAGTTTTCCCATTATTCACTTGGGAGACGGCTCGACAACTTCGCCCGCCCGACCTGCGCAAGTACCGACTTACACTGGAGTGACGCTGTCGCAATTGCTTGTGCAGCCTGAAACCTTACCTGCGTTCGAATTGCCTGATTTCAGGGATTGCATTTACTGTTTTCCGATTGAAAGCGGTCTGCCGCCAATCTACGTTGTTTTTAATAGTCCTTATGAAGGAGCAACCACAAGGGGAAAATACAGCGGTCGATTTTTCAATCCCGCCAAAGCCGGAGGCCCAATACTCGATCTCGATTGGACAAGTGCTACCGTGACCCAGGCGGGTATTGACCTGGTAAAATTACATACTGGACGCTTTGGTCCTTCGGACGCCAATGCCATTATGATTTTTCGCTTGAAAAAAATTCTGCTGGGTGAATTGGTAATCACAGATGCTGACAAACGCTTCTATACTCATGAACTCAGAGAGCTGGAACGTTTCAGAGCATTAGGTGTGGTTGACGGTGTAAACCCGAATGACGACGGTGTTATTTGGAACAATACTCACGCCGCGACGCTGGAAGACTACAAGCTAAAAGATGATTTTGAATTACTCTACACGCCCGAGGCTATAGAGGCAGACAACAAACAAACGGACAGAGAGTCCAGGTAAATTGGAGGAATAAAACGATGAGCGTCATAAAAAACATCGTACTAAACGAGAAGCCTGAAGAGGTAATTCTATTTCTTACCAAAAATGAATTGGGTATCTCCTTTCCTCGGCTTGATGGCCTTTATAATCGGGCTAACTGGGCGCATGTGGAGAACAACATAGGGCTATTGAACCTTGTCAAGAAAATGTGTGATGCCGGTTTTATAAAAAATAATGGGTGCATAGTAGTGAGAGGACCCAACTGGAGAGAGCCGGCATTCATGCTCGAAGGCAAATATACCTTCGATTGACAGCACCAAGTGCCTGAGCGCAGGTGCCAGATTACGGTGACAGTAGTCATCATTTCGTGGTCGTCCGGCTCCCTTGTCCAGTCGTTTAAATCTTCGAAGGTTTCCCAGGTTGAGCCGCTACCCAGCGGCTCTTCTCTTTGTTACGGGCATATTGAGTATCTTCGCCTGATTGGTTTTTCGCGGCCTCGAATCAAGCTGACGGGTAACCCCTTTCTGGAGTAGCAATAAAACGGGCGCGAGAGCACCTAATGCCGATCAGTTAAGCCATTTCAGCCGCGACACCCTTTGTAGCAGCTGCCGAGCCCGCGAGGCTGCGTTCGGCTGCGAAGCAGTCGTAAAATCAGTAATCGCGGTACGTCAGGCAGGCCGCGTCAGCTGGACTCACGACTGCTTCGCAGCCGAACGCAGCCTCGCGGGCTCGGCAGCTGCTACGGATCGCATTACCGCTTAACTGATAGGCATTAGGCGCGAGAGCACTCGTTTTTCTTTACTCCGCAACCTGCGCCCGCAACCGCCGCCCAATCACATCCATCAAGTCACAACCATCCCGCAACGGAATGACCAGCAGTTTGGAAAAGTCCGACAACACCACCGTGTCGCAACCAATCTCGGCGCGATAAGCAATGTTCTCCAGCACCTGCGTGACCGTGCGAATGCGGTAATCCGCCATGGCTTGCAGGACGTCGAGTGGGGCTTGGGTATCGATGAGCAGGGAAGCCGGAACCAGGTCGATTCCGGTGAGGGGCATGTATCGATTCATTTTGAAGATCTCTATTTGATTGGCTTATGCCGTCACTCAGTCGTCGCCAAACGAATGGGTGGCAGCTGTGCGCAGGTTGGCGAACCGGCAATAGAGAAAACCGGCAGACCCGAGGGTCTCCCGCGCACAGCCGCCATAGCAGCGGCTTTGCGGGTGCGATGATACCTGCAATGAAGCGGATAGCCTTCGCATTCTCTATGATCAGGTCGCCAAACCCGAATCGCCATTTGGGCGACGGGGCTGACTATAGGCCGCATGGAATCAGCGAGGAAGGTGAGGGATTCCGAGCTTTATGTAGGACCTGTGATGATGAAACCTCAGACCTTTCATGTCTCTTTGTTGAAAATTTAAACACAGAGCAGCAGCGATAATTTGCAGTGCTCTCAACCCCACCAACCGCCACGACCCAAGGTAGCTGACGGCAGGCACCATCTGCTTCAACATAAAACAGTGTCCCGTTCCCACCTCGGGAGACGAACACTGGTTGGAGTCATCCGATGTGAACGTTCTCTTCATCTGCAGCCAGAATCGGCTGCGAAGTCCGTCGGCCGAGCAACGGTTCGCTGATTGGCCCGGCGTGGAAACAGCTTCAGCAGGTGTCGACTACGGGGCTGTTGTTTCCGTGAGCCCTGAGCTGCTGCAGTGGGCTGATTTGATATGTGTGATGGAGCCGATCCATCGACAAAAACTGACAGCGCGATTTTTCTCCGAACTGACAGGCAAACGTATCGTCTGCCTGAACATACCAGATGAGTTCCAGTTCATGGAGCCTGCGCTGATCAAGCTGCTGGACGCGAGTGTGACGCGGTATTTGCCTTCCTGAGAAAGGGCAGCCCCCCGGAAAATGCCGGGGGGCTGTGCGATCTGGCGCGCCCGGTTCTATTTCGATACCACGATGCCTGCTGGCTTCCACGTTCCTTCGCCAGCCGGCAGGATCGAAGGCGGTGTCTCCTTGGGCCAGTAGAGGCGCATCACCAGGTAGATCGGGCCGTCGGGTGCGGGCAGCCAGTTGCCTTCCAGCGCCTTGCCGGGCGAGTCCCGCTGAATGTAGAGGGTGAGTGCCCCGTCCTTGCTCTTCTTCATGCCAGGCAGCATGGGCGAGTTCAGCAGATAGCGGTCGATCGGGTTCTTGATCAGGAGCTGGGTCTTGCCGTCGTACATGGTCACCGACCAGAAGGCGTTCACCGGCGGCAGCTGCCCGGCGGGGAAGGTGAGCGTGTAGTTGTGTTTGCTGCCGTCCAGTGGCTTGCCGAGCGCTGTGGTGCGGGTGATGGGATAAGTGGCTTCCACTGCATCGTTGCCGTAGATACCGCCCTTGGCCGCGCCCGCGCGCATCAGCCAGTTGCCGTTGTAGAAATGACGGTCGCCAAAGAACGAACCGATGTTCCAGCCATTGACGTCCTTGAGTCCGCCGGACAACCACTTGTCCACCTTTTCGTCGCCTTCCTTCATGCCGAGCAGGACGGCGGCCTTGTGTTCAAGCGAGAGATCCTTGAACTCGAAGCTCTTGCCCGGCCCGATGCCGATTCGCGCGATTCGGGCCCGAATCTCCCTGTCTTCCGGCGTTGGCGGCACGTACTGGAGCGCGGCATCGAGGTACTCGAAGAAGTTATCCTTGATCCCCGCTGTGGTGGCCGGAAGGAAATTGACTACCGGCGATGCAGGCGGCGCCGGTTGCTTCAGAAACGCCGACAGCGGCTGGACTTTGTAGCCCGACTGCACCTTCATCACGTTCGGCATGTCCTTGGGATTGAAGAGCTGGGTTCGATAGCCTGCAACCGTGAAGGGCGTTGTCGAATGGAAGACCTTGTTGATGCCCGGTGGCGTGGAACCCTTCCAGTCAGGCCCGACCACCAGGTAGTTGCCCGGGCCGTTCCCCGTGGCGCGGCTGCCGATGTAGCCGTAGTTGTAGGTATTGCCGTCGATCAATTGCACCGAGTAATAACGCTGCTTTTCGACTACCGGTACCGTGAGCACCATTGGCTCGGCGCGCAGGTCCATCCAGAGGAAGGAGTAGGGGGTGTCGCTGTTGGGGGTGACAACGGCCGTGTCCTGGTAGGTGAAGACGCGGGGTTCGTTCTTGATCTGGTTGAAGGGGGCCTTGAACTGTGGGCCGTTCTTGTCCACGGCGTACTCATACATCACCGCATAGTTCATGACGATCGGCAGTCCGTAGATGAAGGCTTCCTCGGCGATGGCCTTCGTCTCGGTGAGGCTGGGTGCGGCGATGCCTTTGGCTGCATCGGCTTTCCCGGCCTGGGCCACGGGATCGTTCTGGCTGGCGCAGCCTGCAATCAGAGCCGCCGAGGCGGCAGCGATTGCGATCCATTTCATGCAGGTTGAATATTCCGGTTTCATCATAGTGTTGCTCCCGTCACCACAGTCCTCTCTGCCCTGGATGTCCTGATCAGCGATTGGATGCGCCGAGGGCTCCAGCTGGTTTACTGCCGTACACGAGCATAGATCATTGATCGGAAAAAGCAGGCAGCGGGTTCATGAGGCCTGCCGGGCACCGCATTCGGCACCCGTTTTCGATTACTCCGCGACCTGCGCTCGCAAGCATTTGCTGGAAATATAAACACAGACCTGAGATGTTCTTTGCCCCCTGGTTTTGACTCACCGAAGCTATCGTCAATCAGCCCTCCCGCCGTCGAGATGGACCTCTATCCAATGCAAACCCCAAACCCTCAACGCCCCCTCTGGAAAACCTACCTGCTTTTCCTCGCCCCGATGGTCCTGTCGAACTTCCTGCAATCCATGTCCGGTACCGTCAACAGTATCTACATCGGCCAAATGCTCGGCACCCAAGCCCTGGCGGCCGTATCCGGCATGTTCCCCATTGTTTTCTTCTTCATCGCCCTGGTCATCGGCCTCGGTGCTGGCGCCGGGGTGTTGATCGGGCAGGCATGGGGCGCGCGGGAGACGCATCTGGTGAAGGCGATTGCCGGGGCGACGTTGTTGTTGGGGCTGTTGATCGGGTTGGCGGCGGCAGTGGTGGGGAGTGTGTTTGCGCGGTCGGCGTTGGTGGGGTTGGGGACGCCGGGGGATGTGCTGGACGATGCGGTGGCGTATGCCCATGTGATGTTGTGGATCATGCCGTCGCTGTTGGTGTTTGTGTTGTTCACGCAGTTGTTGCGCGGGGTGAGCGATACGTTGTCGCCGTTGTTGGCGCTGGTGGTGTCGACCATTGTGGGGTTGGCGCTGACGCCGGCGTTGATTCGCGGGTGGATCGGGTTGCCGCCGATGGGGATTCAGAGTGCGGCGTTTGCCGGGTTGGTGGGTAACCTGGTGGCGATGGGGTTGTTGGCGTGGCGACTGATTGGCAAGGGCCATCCGCTGGCGCCGGATCGGGAGTTCTTTGCGGCGATGAAGCTGGACATGGCGATTCTCGGTAAGGTGTTGCGCATCGGTTTGCCCACCGGGTTGCAGATGGTGGTGTTGTCGCTGTCGGAGTTGGTGATTCTGGCCCTGGTGAACCGGCACGGTTCCCAGGCGACGGCGGCGTATGGCGCGGTGACGCAGATCGTCAATTACGTGCAGTTCCCGGCGCTGTCGATTGCGATTACCGCGTCGATCCTGGGGGCGCAGGCGATCGGGGCCGGGCGCATCGAGCGCATGGGTCCGATTCTGCGCACGGGGTTGATGATCAACGTGTGCCTGACCGGTGGTCTGGTTGTATTGGGTTACTTGCTGTCGCAGTGGTTGCTGGCGTCGTTCCTGACCGAAGAGGCGACGCGCAGCATGGCCCGGCACTTGTTGCACATCATGCTCTGGAGCCTGTTGGTGTTTGGTTTCCAGGCGATCATCGGCGGCATCATGCGCGCCAGCGGCACAGTGATGGTGCCGGTGGCGATTTCCATTGTGTGCGTGGTGGGCGTGCAGTTGCCGGCGGCGTATCTGCTGGACGCGAAGTTCGGGCTGCAAGGGGTGTGGATGGCGTTTCCGGTGGCGTATCTGGGGATGCTGGTGCTGCAGACTTTGTATTACAAACTGGTGTGGCAGCATCAGAAGATTGAGCGGTTGGTGTAGGCGGTTTTTTTGATTGCCTGTTCGCGATAGCGGTGGTTCAGTGGTGTAGATGTTGATTGTGCTGACGCTTTCGCGGGCAAGCCCGCTCCCACAGGGACTGTGGTGTTTGTAGTCTTGTGCACACTGAAAATCAGGCACTTCATCAGTGGGAGCAGGATTCACCGACAGGCGTGATCGCCTGGGGAGGTTTTCGAATGAGCCCCTTGTCCCATTCCATCCTGCAAGACCGGCCCGCGGCCGGGCGGCGTTTGATTGAGCCGCTGCTGCCTTACGCACATCGCCCCGACGTCATCGTTCTGGCCTTGCCCCGTGGCGGCGTACCGGTGGCTTATGAGGTGGCCACGGCGCTGAAGGTTCGCCTGGACCTGATGCTGGTGCGCAAGCTCGGCGTGCCGTCCCATCCGGAGTACGCCATGGGTGCGATTGCCAGCGGCGGTATCCAGATTCGTAATGAAGAGGCACTGCGGGTGCATCCGATTGATCGCGCCGCGTTCGACGCCGTGGTCGAACGGGAAACCCGCGAACTGCTGCGCCGCGAGAAGGTCTACCGCGGCACGCGGCCGTCCGTGCAGCTCAAGGATCAGGTGGTGATCCTGATCGACGATGGGCTGGCCACCGGTGCTTCGATGAGGGCGGCGATCCAGGCGCTGCGGGTGCAGGCGCCATCGCGCATCGTGGTGGCAGTGCCGGTGGCGCCGATCGAGACGGCGCAGGCGCTGCGCGGCGAGGTGGATGAGCTGGTTTGCCCGCTGCTGCCCGAGTGGTTCACTTCGATTGGCCATTGGTACATGGACTTTTCCCAGACCTCGGATGCCGAGGTAATCGAGCTGTTGCAACGGGCGTGGCAACGCGGGGAGTGCGGGTAGCGCTGACGGCCATCGGCAGGTGGTCGCAAATCTCCGTGTGAAGTGGAATAAAGGCCGGTTGTTTGCTTTAGTCATCTGATGCCACCCCTCGTGTGCGGCACGCCAACTCAAGACGGGAGCCCTCCCGGAGAGTGCCATGAACCTTCGATCCGCGCGTTGCGTTGTTCTGGCCGGCACGTTGGTGTTCGGCCCGGTGCCGTTCGCTGAAGCCGTGGAATACAAGGACGTGAACGCCAAGGCCAGTACATTGAGTTTCACCTATGAGCAGATGGGTTCGAGAACCTACGGCACCTTCGGCAAGTTCAAGGCCAAACTGGACTTCGACACCGACGACCCCAGCGCCGCCCATGCCGCGCTGACCATCTACCTGAAGAGCATCGACGCCGGCAGCAGCGACGCCAATACCGAGCTGCAAAAGCCGGCGTGGTTCGACACCGCGACTTATCCGGTGGCGACCTTCGAGTCGACGTCCATCAAGGCCCTGGGCAATAACAGCTACACCATCACCGGCAAGCTTTCCCTGCGGGGGCTTACTCGGGAAGTGAGTGTACCGGTGAAGCTGAAATCGGAGAGCGCCATCGGCATCTTCGAGGGCCAGCTGGTGCTCAAGCGTGACGACTTCAAGATAGGCAAGGGCGAGTGGGCGGACAGTGTGGTGTCCAACGAGATCAATATCCGCTTTCGGATGGTGGCGCCGCAGCGGTGACTGTAGACCCCAGTCGCGAGCAAGCTCGCTCCCACAGTGGTTTTGTGTCGTACACGGGATTTGTGCTCGACACCGGTCAATGGTGGGAGCGGGCTTGCTCGCGAAGGCGGACTCACAGCCGACGAAGAGGGTGGCTGACCTTCCGCCATCGCGAGCAAGCTCGCTCCCACAGTGGTTTTGTGTCGTACACGGGATTTGTGTTCGGCACCGGTCAATGGTGGGAGCGAGCCTGCTCGCGATGGCGGCCTGACAGTCAGCGCAAATGCCAGTCGATAGTCAGTCCCCCCCCCACGGCACCACCGTACGATCAACAAAAAAAAAGCGCCCGGTCCACATTGCATGGACCGGGCGCCGATCACTGCGCTCTAGTGCACTGGCACCGTCACGGTTCTGCCGAAGGCCGATGTGACGGTCGCCGTCGCACCAGGCGACGGGCCACTGCCGACGGTCGTCACCGCTATATTCCAGCGCGCGCCTGTAGCCGTAGGCGTCAGGGTGGCGGCGCCAAGGTTCAACGGACCGGATGTGGTCGTGACAGTCGCCGTGATGGTATTGCCCGTGCCGCGCGTGGTGGTGCCGGACAGGGTCCAGTAGTAGCGGCTGTTGCTGCGGGCGATGACGGTAGCGCTGGTGACGATCAGGTTCTCGACGACCACTGCCCCGACCGCCACGGACACCGTCGCCGGTGCCGATTCCGCACCCTTGGCATCGGCGGCCTTATAGGTAAAGGTCGCGGTGAACGGCGCGAGGACTGTGGCCGGTCGTGTGTAGATCACGCGCGTACCATCGGTGCTGACCACGCCCTTGCCGGAGTCCGGTTGCTCCAGCCCCACCACTTTCAGTGGCACGTTACCGTCAGGGTCGGTGTCGTTGGCCAGGACGTTGATGGTCAGCGGTTGGCTGTTGCTGCTGATGGCGCTGTCGGGGTTGGCGATCGGCACTTTGTTATCACCATCGTTGTTGTTACGTGTATCGCCAGTGCGGAAGGTCGGCAACGCGGAGGAATTGACGTACGTGACGCCGTCCCAGCCGGGCAGGGGCGCTGGCATCAACTGGAACTGGCCGGGGTGCTCGATATCCCAGCGCAGCAACATGGACGTGTCCTCGTGCTGGGTGTTGTGGCAGTGCTCCATGTAGGTCCCGGCGAATTCCCGGAAACGGACCGCCATTTCCACATCCACCGAGCTGTCGATGCCCTCGCCGATGCGATAGACGTCCTTGCGTGCCCATTTTTCCCATTCCGGCGGCGGGTTGCCATCGCGGTGGAGGATGATCCCCTCTTCGAAGTGCACGTGCACCGGGTGGTTCCAGCCGTTGCCGCCGCTCTTGATTTTCCACACCTCAAGGGTGCCGTCGCCGGAGAACCCGGCAGGGGTCGGTCCGTTGGCCAGTTGCGGAGCGGCGCTGATGATTCGAGGGTCCATGGAGAAGCCGAATTGACCACCGTCGGTCTTGATCGTCCAGGGTTCCTGGTCTGTGCCGTCGGAGCGGCCGAAGATGAACTCACGATGCCGTGCCACCTTGAGCTTGGCCTGCACCGCCGGATCATCGCGGTTGAGGGTCAGCGGGATCATGGTCTTGCCGGCCGGCTTGCCCGGTTTGGCGGGTTCGTAGTCGGCGGGGTTCATGCTCACGTCCTGGCCGGTATAAGGCTGGACCACCATCTGCATGAACTTGCCCACCGCCGGGTCGCCGCCGTCCCATTCCAGCCCTTTGCTGCCCGACTTGAGCACCGCCTTGTACTTCCCGGACAGCACGTCGGCCAGGCTCAGCAGTGTAGCCTCCGGCCCCTTACCGTCGTGGTGCTCCATCAGGTTGACGAAGTACAGCTTGTCGCCGGTGTTGATCCCGTTTTTCGCGAAGTTGACGATGATGTCGTAACGCTCGGCGATGCCCATGGTGGGCAGGATGGCGTTGTGGTTCTGCAGGTCACCGTTACCTTCCAGGTCCATGCTGCCGTCGAACGGCACAGCATGTTCCATCAGGTTGCCGTCGTTGGCGATCAAGTGGAACGGCACGCGGGTATAAGACACGCCGGAGCCTGCCGGCCCGGGGAATTCGCCGCCGGTGCCGGCGACTTCACGCACCAGTGCGATCCTCAAGTAGCGCGACACCGAGCCATTGAGGATGCGGAAGCGATAGCTGCGCGCCCGCACGTTCAGGCGCGGCTGGTACTGCCAGTTGACCAGGATCTGATCGCCGAGGAAGCCGTCGGTGTTGAACGGGTTGAACCACAGTTGGCCATTGGCGTCCCAGGCCTTGTCGGCCACCATCAGGTTGACGTCATAGTCGCGGTTGCCCCAAGGCAGCGCCGAACCGCTGGGCAGACGCAGGTTGACGCCGTCTTCGAAGGCTTCGTTACCGCGATCCAGGGCGCTGTAGTAGTTCATCATCACCGCGTTGCCCTTGTAGACGTTCTGCGCGGTGAAATCGACCATGTGGTCGTGGAACCAGTGGGTGCTCATGGTTTCACGCCAGTCGCCACGGATCTTGATGCTGCCGTTGTTGCACGTCTTCAGGCCTGGAGTGGCATCGTTGACGAACAGGGTTTCGCCAGGGGCGCAAGGGAACGCCGCACGCGGATCCTGAGCGCTGGTGTTGATGGTGTCGTAACCGGCCAGCTGGATCGGCCAGCGATAGTCGTAGTACTGCCCCGGAAAGAAAAACGCACCGGCAAAGCCATCGCTTTCGGCCGGGGAGTGGCCGTTATGTTCGTGGGTTGTAATGGTGTGCAGGCCAAACCCCATGTTGGCCGCTGGATCGATCGGCAGGGCGTTGTAGTGGCGCATCAGCGCGGCTTGACCGTAACGCACCATCAACAGTTTTGGCGGAAAGGTGCCGTCGAAGGTCCAGAGCGCCTTGTGGTTCTGAATCGGCATGTTGGGATGAAAACGAACATTTATGCCTTTGGTGGTGCCCGTTATGACCGGGGTGCTCGAAGTCTGGTTGTAGAGCCCGCCAGGCCCGAACTCACCGACGGCGTAGTTGTGCAACTGTCGGCGGTCGCGCATGCCGCTGTTGAGCTGGGCGCCCGCTTGAGCGGTTTTGAAGCCGACCTGTGGGTAGAACTCGTTCCAGCGCTGGTGCGACCAGCCTTTTCCTGGCGGACGACCTTCGGCCGGCGAGCCGACCGGATGGCGGTTGAGGAAGGCTTCGATCTGCGCTTTCCACGGGTTGCGGTCCAGTACGTTGGAATACTGCGACGGAAACGGGTACAGCCCCGGCTGGCGCATGAAGGCTTCCAGCGCCGAGGGCGAAGGGCCGCTGCGGGCTATGTTGTTCGGGTCCTGCATGGGCGCCGGGCCGGCGAGCGGAACCGGGAAGGTCAGGGGCGGTGCCGGCAGTGTCGGGTCGAGTTTTTCCGTGCCGAATTCTTCGAACAGCAGCAGTTGCTGAGTGTACGGCTGGGCCCCGAACAACGGGCTGGGCTTGCCGTTGGTGGGGATCTTGAAAGATGTCTGCAGAGCTGGCGGCAGCACGTTATCAGTCGTTGGCGTGGTGAGGCGGGTGCCAAAAGCGCCATTGGGCAGGGCGAGGGAGCCCTGGTTGACGGGTGGCATGGCCCGTAGGGCAGCCGCCGCGGCGTCGAGGTCGGCCGGCGGGTTGCTAAACGCCGAGGGGTCCGTCGGTGGTGGCGGGCCGAAATCATCTAGCGGTACGGCATTGGCGGTGCCGATGCTGACGTTGATCAGCAACACAGCGGCGATGCCCGGTTTTCGGAAAAAACCGAGCGACTGGAGGTCAGGCATTTTTTTCATGTTGTTCCCCTCGGGGCGCGCCGGTGTGGCTGACGTTCGCATTTCGCTCAATGCAAGAGGTGCGCCAATCGCGGGGAGATCGAGGGAGACAAAAACCTGATTGATATCAGAAGACTGGCGATTTGGACTTTAGTCGTAGTGGCCTAGTGGGTGGGAATCCTCACAGTTGGGGGGCCTTACCCACTGATTCCCCCCCATTCACACCGCAGACCGTTGTGGTGGTGGATGCCATCGCGAGCATGCGAGCTCCCACAGAAGATCGACGAGTGGGCAAAACCGCAGTCCCCTGTAGGAGCGAGCCTGCTCGCGATGAGGCAACTACATCCAGCACAAATTGTGCCTGAGTCACTGCTGTCAGCCTCGAAAACGCAACGCCTCCAGCCGTAACGCAAACGCCGGCGATGCATATGGCTCATGAATTGGGGGGATGTCTGTCCATCACCCTTCGGACCGCAGGTGTCAGGCGCGCTATGATAGGCGGCCCTTGCCTCCCGGAGCCTGTCACCGCAATGCCCCTGATCAGCCATTTCAAGACCCCGTGCCCCGAGCACATCAATAGCCAGATCCTGCAGATGGTGGTCGACAACCTGACCGACATCAGCATGGTCGCGATCCCGCCCAGCAACCTGCTGTACAACCTCTATCAATACGCGATCGGCTATGAGGTGCATCTGTATCTGGAGGCGCTGAACGGAGAAAAGGGCATTGCCGTGGAGTTGATCGTTGCCACTGACGAAGACGACCCGCAAAAGGTGATTGGCTTTGTGCTGTACCTGCCGGTGCAGGACGACCCCGAGGCTTGCGGCGTGGCGTACATGGCGGTACAGGCCGAATATCGGCGCCAGGGCGTGGCCCGGCGGATGCTGCGGGAAATGGTCGGCCGTTATCCCCATGCCGAGTTGACCTGTGCGGTGGCCAAGGTGCCGTATTTCGAGGCGATGGGCTTTGAGGTAGTGGGCGTGCGTGCGACCCAGGTGTTGATGAACACCCGCGACCACGCCACCGATGGCTTGATGGCGCTGCTGGACGTGGCGTCGATCTACAGCTCGCTGGAGGTGCGGCAGATTCATACCTACCTGCTGCAAAAGCACGGCAAGCGGGCCATGACCGACGCGGAAAAACAACGCGACCGGCATCTGGACCAGTTGACGCGCAAGGCTCAGGAGTTTGTGCGGGAGCGGTTGGGTGATGAGGCGGTGCCGGTGTCTGGCCCCCGGTTGCGCCTGGTCTGATCACAATCCACTCAACACTGAAAAAACTGTGGGAGCGAGCTTGCTCCGGGCGGCGTTCCGACGATGGCGGCACCACATTCAACATCAATGTTGACTGAACCACCGCTATCGCGAGCAAGCTCGCTCCCACATTTAACTGCGGTCAGTGTTTAGGCCAGCTTCACATTCATGGTGATCCGCGCCGTGAACACCTTCTTGCCCTCGGCATCGTGAATGTCCACCGGCACGACCTTGTCGCCTTCGGTGGTCCAGTCCACTGCTTCCCCCGCGGCCACCGCCGTCACATCGCTCTTGGCCTTGGCCAGGTATTCCACGGTCATGCCTTTGGGAATCCAGCGTGCGCCGGCGGGAATGGAGACGTCGGTCATCATCCCGGCGGCCAGTTCGGCGGCGTTGCACATGGCAATCGCATGCACCGTACCCAAATGATTGGTGATCTCCCGGGCAAACGGCACATGCACGGTGGCAGAGCCTTTGCGTAAATCCTGGACCAGCGGGTTGATGCTGGAGAAATAGGGCGCCACCTGGCAGGCCATTTTGCTGAACCCTTCTGGCCCTGCGCTGTTGAACATGCTGAGGAACTGACTCATTTTTTTGCCTCTTGAGGATGACAGTTTGCAGAACATTCTTCCGTAACAGAATAATGTTCTGTGACGGAACAGTATTCTGTTGAAAGGAAATCTGTCAACCTAGCGGCACTTGTTCGCTGGCAACCGCCAGCCTCCACCCATGACTTTTCCGGACTGTTTTTCAGCATGGATACCGCCGATCTGCTCGAACGCTGCTACCCCGGACGACGCGCCGAACTCAAGCGCGACATCTTCAGAAAGGCCCTGTGCCTGTTCAACGAACAGGGGATCGAGGCCACGACGATCGAAATGATTCGCGCCGAATGCGATACCAGCGTCGGCGCGATCTATCACCATTTCGGCAACAAGGAAGGCCTGGTGGCGGCGCTGTTTTTTACCGCCCTCGATGATCAGGCCCGTTTGCGCGACAGTTACCTGGCTGAGGCACAAACCACCGAAGCAGGGGTGCATGCGCTGGTGCACAGCTATGTGGATTGGGTCGATAGCCAGCCGGAGTGGGCACGGTTCCAGTACCACGCACGGTTTGCCGTTACCAAGGGGCCGTTCAAGGATGAACTCGCCGCCCGCAACAAGACGCGCAACAAGCAGTTGCTGGAGTGGCTGAGGGCACAGGGTAATGAGCTGGGGAGTTTTCCGGCGGAGTTGATACTGTCACTGATCGTCGGTCAGGCCGACAGCTACTGCCGCGCCTGGTTGTCGGGCCGGGTCAAGGGCAGCCCGAAGGCGTACCGGGACATGCTGGCGCAGGCGGCGTGGCGTTCGCTGTGCATCCCCCAACCCCAATGAAAACCCCCTTGTAGGAGCGAGCTTGCTCGCGATGAGGCCGTGTCAGCCACATTAATGTCGACTGACACGGCCTCATCGCGAGCAAGCCCGCTCCCACAATGAAGAGTGTTGGTTTTCAGAGGCAAAAAAAGAGCCTCAAAGCTCTTTGATGGGGAGGAAGTAGAGCCGAGAGGCTCAAGATGCGCATGAAACAGGCGGTGAGCTTGGTAGGGGTTCAGATCACTCACCACCTGCGCAGCGGTTTGAGTCAACAAACGGCTGCGCAAGTTCATCGTAAAAAGACCAAGTGTTTCACTCAAGTACCACTAGTCGCATCCCCCGGCCAGCCGGCGCGGCGCAACGCCTTGAGCAATGTTTCGGCATCCAGCCCTGGTACCGCATGCCCATTGCCTTCGGCGGTGTCGGCGGCGAGCAAGGCATTGATGATGGCTTCTTCCACGGCTTCGGTGGCGGCCAGGAACAGCTCGCTGATGTGGTCGTTGTTGACCATGCTCAGGTTGTCGGTGGTCGGTGCTTTCTTGCTCTCATAGGCGGCCGGTGGCACCTGATCGTTGCCGGTGGCGAAGGCGATGAAGATGTCGCCGCTGTGGTCCTCATTACCGCCGCCGGTGCGGGCCAGGCCGAGGCTGGCGCGTTGGGCCAGGCGCGTGCACTGGTGTGGCAGCAACGGCGCATCGGTGGCCAGGCAGACCACGATCGAACCCATGCCCGGATGCGGTAACGAGGCCTTGAGGAATGGCGAATCGACCTGTTCCATGTAGCGCCCGACCGGATAACCATCGACGCGCAGTTCATGGCGGATGCCGTGGTTGGCCTGGACAATCGCCCCCACCGTCCAGCCGCCCTGGGCGCTGTTCAAGCGTCGCGACGCGGTGCCGATGCCGCCCTTGAATTCGTGGCAGATCATGCCGCTGCCACCGCCGACATTGCCTTCGGTCACCGGCCCGCCCGCCGCCGAGCGCACGGCCTGGGCCACGTGTTCCGGCTTCACGTGAAAGCCGTTGATGTCGTTGAGCAAGCCGTCGAAGGTTTCCAGCACCACCGGCATGTTCCAGTAGAGACGCCCGTCATCGGGTTGCTGCTCGCGGTCGAGCACAATCAGCGCATCGCGTACCACACCCAGGCTATGGGTGTTGGTGAACGCGATGGGGCTGGTCAGCAAGCCCGCTTCGCGAATCCACTCCAGCCCCGTGGCATCGCCGTTGCCGTTGAGCACATGCACACCGGCAAAGCACGGTTGCTGGCTGGTGGAACCGGCGCGCGGTTCGATGACGGTGACGCCCGTGAGGATGTCGCGGCCGTTGGCGGTGCGTCCTCGTACATTGCTGTGGCCGACCCGTACGCCGGGGACGTCGGTGATGGCATTGAGCGGGCCGGGTTGCAGTTGGCCGATCGGGATGTTCAGGTCGCGGGCGCGTGGTTTCATGGGTTTTCTCATTTTCGATTCGTGGCAGAAAAAATTGGCGGGGCGGATGCTTTACCTGTGGGAGCGGGCTTGCCCGCGATGGCGTCATGTCAGCCAACATCAATGCTGAATGTGCTGGCCTCATCGCGGGCAAGCCCGCTCCCACAGGGTTTTGTGGTGTCCCCGTCACTGACCGTTTTTGACCTTGCTCCAGATCCGCGTGCGCACGCGCTCGGTAGCCGGCGGCAAAGGCTGGAGGGTGAACAGGGTGGCCATGGCTTCCGCTGGCGGGTAGACGGCCGGGTTGCTGCGGGTCGCCTCGGCGACCAGCGTCGTGGCGCTGCGGTTGCCGTTGGGATAGTTGAGGTGGTCGCTGACCGGGGCGATGACTTCAGGGCGCATCAGGTAGTCGATGAAAGCCATCCCTTGTTCCGGGTGCGGTGCGTCCTTGAGCAGCACCAGCGTGTCGAACCACACCGGCGCGCCTTCCTTGGGCAGGCTGTAGGCGATCTTCACGCCGTTGCCGGCCTGCTCGGCGGTGGCCTTGGCTTCGAGCATCGCGCCGGACCAGCCGACCGCCACGCAGATGTTGCCATTGGACAGGTCGCTGATGAACTTCGACGAGTTGAAGTAGGCGATGTGCGGACGCAGCTTGAGCAGCAGCGCTTCGGCTTTCTTGTAGTCCTCGGGGTTAGTGCTGTTGGGTGGCAGGCCGAGGTAGTGCAGGGCGACCGGCAGCATCTCCGACGGCGAGTCGAGCATGGCCACGCCGCATTCGCCGAGCCTGGCCAGGTTCTCTTCCTTGAACACCAGGTCCCAGGAATCCACCGGGGCCTTGTCACCCAGCACCGCGCGCACTTTGTCGATGTTGTAGCCGATGCCGTTGGTGCCCCACAGGTAGGGCACGGCGTACTGGTTGCCCGGATCGTTGTTGGCCAGTTTCGCCAGCAGATCGGCGTCCATGTTCTTGAAGTCCGGCATCTGCGCCCGGGGCAATGGCGCCAGGGCGCCGGCCTTGATCAGCGTGGGCAGACTGAAATTGCTCGCCACCACCACGTCGTAGCCGCTGCGGCTGGTGAGCAGTTTGCCTTCGAGTACTTCGGCGCTGTCGAAGGTGTCGTAGACCGGCGCGATCCCTGTGTCACGCTTGAAATCCTGCAGGGTGGTGGGGCCGATGTAGTCGTACCAGTTGTATACGTGCACGGTCGGGGTTTCGACGGCAAAGGCCGACAGTGACACGGCCAGACAGGCGCCAAACCCCAGATTGAAATACAAGCGGTGACGACTCATGATGCGGCACTCCTGGCCTGCTATGGCCGGTGGTAATCAGGAGTTTGCAGCGTATCGACCGGGGTGGCCTTCACCCATTCCCATCATGGGTTACTCGAAAGGGGTAGTGCGTGGACGCGTTGTTGAAAGTGTTGCCGGTGCACCAGGGGCTGGCGCGGGTTTTCACGGCGGTGGGGCGGGACGGTTTCTGGCGTGCGCTGGTCGATACCCTGCGCTTGCTGGTGCCGCTGGACAACGCCCTGGTGGCGCTGATGCGTCCGGGCCATGTGCCGCGCCTGCTGATTGATTTCGATGCCAAGGGCAGCAGTGATGAGCACGAAGAACTGGCGGACTACCGCGCCGGCATGTACCTGCTCGATCCGTTCTATCAAGCCGCCTGTGCGGGCATTGCCGACGGTTTGCACAGCCTCGAATCCGTGGCCCCCGACCAGTTCCAGCACAGCGAGTACTACCTGAGTTACTTCAGCGCCGTGGTTGGTGGGGACGAGTTGCAGTTCATGGTCAACGTCGACGGCGCCGTGCTCGGCCTGTCCCTCGGGCGTGCTTCGCGCTTTAGCCTTGAGGAACAGGGCCGCCTGCTCTGCGTGCGTGATTGGGTGCTGGCAGCGATGCGCCGACACCTGGATTTGCTGCCGCCGGAAGGGCCGGTCGCCGAACCACCGGCCGGCGATCTGGCGACCTTGCTCGATCGCTTCGACGCACGCCTGACGCTGCGGGAAATCGAAACCGCGCGCCTGATTCTCCAGGGCTTCTCCAGCAAGGCCATCGCCCAGCAAATGGGCATCTCCCCGGAGACAGTGAAAGTGCACCGGCGCAACCTCTATCACAAGCTCAATGTGAACGGGCATGGCGAGTTGTTTGCGCTGGTGTTGCAGCCGCGTTGAACCTTGGTGGTTTGGTGAATGCATTGGCCCCTTCGCGAGCAAGCCCGCTCCCACACTGGATCTCGGCTCGTCACAACGCCTATGTGGGAGCGGGCTTGCTCGCGAAGGGCACGACTCGGTGTTACTGCCGAAACACCAACGCCTTCAACCCACACTCGACATCCGCATCGGGAAACTCCGGCGGATTCTCCAGCCGCTGCTCGAACCGCAAGCTCGGTGCTTCGCGGGTCACGCCGTCGATCAGGAAGTCGGCACCAAACGCCGGGTCGTTCATGCACGCCAGCACGGTACCTTGCGGGCTGAGCAACTCCGGCAAACGGCGCAGCACACGCTGGTAATCCTTGGTCAGCAAAAAGCTGCCTTTCTGGAACGACGGCGGGTCGATGATCACCAGGTCGTACGGGCCTTTGCCGATCACCTTGCCCCAGGACTTGAACAGGTCGTGGCCGAGGAAACTCACTTTGCTCAAATCGTGGCCGTTGAGCCGGTGGTTGTCGCGACCACGGCTCAGGGCCGGGCTCGACATGTCGAGGTTGACCACGTGGCTTGCGCCGCCTTCGATGGCGGCTACCGAGAAACCGCAGGTGTAGGCGAACAGGTTCAATACCCGCTTGCCCTCGGCATTGGCCCGTACCCAGTCGCGGCCGTAGCGCATGTCGAGGAACAGTCCGGTGTTCTGTTTGCGGCCAAGATCCACCCGGTACTTCAGGCCACCCTCGGTGATGGTCATTTCCTCGATGACTTCCCCGAGCAGCCATTCGGTGGTGCTTTGCAGCAGGTAACGGTGTTGCAGCAACAGCGTATGGGCGCCGGCTTTTGCCCACTGCCCAGACCGGGTGATCGCCATCAGCTTCTGCTTCAAGTCTTCCAGTTGCTCAGCTTCCGGCTCCTTGAACAGCGCCACCAGCACCACGCCTTGCAGCCAGTCCACGGTCACTTGCTCCAGCCCCGGCCAGCAGCGGCCACGGCCGTGGAACAGGCGGCGGGTTTCGGCGGGGGCGGCTGCCAGTGCCGTCAGCAAGTGGTCGTGAAGGGTGGCAAGGGCGTCTGCGTTCATTGGTCTGGGTCGGCAATTTGCGGGGGCGGCATTTAACCATAATTGCACAACCGGCGGACCACCACGGAACCCTGTAGGAGCGAGCTTGCTCGCGATGGTGTGTCAGTCGACACAGTGGCGCCTGATACACCATCGCGAGCAAGCTCGCTCCTACAAGTGTCCGGCGGTAGTTATCACGTTTAATTTAACTTTACGTGAGGATTTGGCGATCTTCCGGCTCCCATAATCGGCTCCAACGAATAACAACCGGGAGCCGGACATGTCGCAGAGCACTGCTTCACCCAAGTCCAGTCATCCACGCTGGCTACGCCTGACCCATTGGCTCAACGCCCTGGCGGTGCTGGTGATGGTCACCAGCGGCTGGCGCATCTACAACGCCTCGCCGATCTACGAATTCAGTTTTCCCAGGTCGATCACCCTCGGCGGCTGGCTGGGCGGCGCGCTGCAATGGCATTTCGCGGCGATGTGGTTCCTGGCGATCAACGGCCTGATCTACCTGGCCTTCAACCTGTTCAGCGGGCGCCTGAAGCGGCGCTTTTTCCCGGTTTCGCCCAGAGGCGTGCTGCATGACCTGTGGGCCGCGTTGCGCGGAAAACTCGGGCACGCTGACCTCAGTCATTACAACCAGGTGCAACGAGTCGCCTACCTGTTCGTGATGGTCGATATCACGCTGCTGGTGCTCTCCGGGCTGGTGTTGTGGAAGTCGGTGCAGTTCCCGCTGTTGCGTGAATTGCTGTTCGGTTACGAAGGCGCGCGCCGTGTGCACTTCTTCGCCATGGCTTTATTGGTGGCCTTTGTGGCTGTGCATCTGCTGATGGTTGCGCTGGTTCCGAAAACGCTGTGGGCCATGATCGTCGGCCGCAAGGAGCAGGTATGAAAAAGCGCATTCAGGTACCCGGGCTGGACGAGGCTTCGATCCTGACCGACGCCCGCAAGATTCTCGCCCCGCAGATCGAAGACCGCTCGCGCCGCTCGTTCCTGCTGCGCGGCCTGACACTCGGCGGCGTGGCGATGTTGTCCGGTTGCAACATCACCGACAACGAAAGTGTCGAGACGGCGTTGTCGTCCATGTCGCGCTTCAATGACCGCGTGCAAGGCTGGCTGTTCAACCCCAACGCGATGGCGCCGACTTATCCCGAATCGATGATCACCCGGCCGTTTCCGTTCAATGCCTTTTACGGCATCGACGAGGCACCGACGGTGGAGGAGGAGGGCTATCGCCTGGAAGTCACCGGACTGGTTGCCGACAAGCGCAGCTGGCGCCTCGAAGAGCTGCG
Source organism: Pseudomonas sp. Pseusp10 (assembly GCF_059492225.1). Taxonomy (NCBI): domain Bacteria; kingdom Pseudomonadati; phylum Pseudomonadota; class Gammaproteobacteria; order Pseudomonadales; family Pseudomonadaceae; genus Pseudomonas; species Pseudomonas sp. Pseusp10. Next base: position 2,927,932 of record NZ_CP168528.1, read on the forward strand.
CGCCATGGCCCAGACCGAGCAGATCACCCGGCACATTTGCGTTGAAGGCTGGAGCGCGATCGGCCGTTGGGGCGGCGTGCGTTTCAGCGATTTCCTCAAGCGCATCGGCGCCGACACCGATGCCAAATACGTCGGTTTCAAATGCGCCGACGACTACTACACCAGCATCGACATGGCCACCGCGCTGCATGCGCAGACCCTGCTGACGCTGACCTATGACGGCGCGGTGCTGCCGCGCGAATACGGCTTCCCGATGAAGCTGCGCATGCCCACCAAGCTGGGCTACAAGAACCCCAAACACATTCAGGCGATTTTCGTCAGCAACACCTACAGCGGCGGCTTCTGGGAAGACCAGGGCTACAACTGGTTTGGTGGCAGCTGATGAATGCCCGAAACATTCACCGTCCGCAAACCCGTGCTCCAAGGAGTTTCACCATGAAAAAGTTGACCACCGTTGTTCTGTCCATGTGCCTGGCCGTTGGTGCTGCCTCTGTGTTCGCTGCTGACACGATGAGCAACGACAGCATGAGCAAGGACTCGATGTCCAAGGACGCCATGTCCAAGGATGCGATGAAGAAAGATGCGATGAAGAAGACCGATTCAATGTCTAAGGACACCATGAAAAAAGGCGATGCGATGTCCAAGGACGCGATGAAAAAAGGCGACTCCATGTCCAAGGACGCCATGAGCAAAGATGCGATGAAAAAGGACGCCACGTCGCAGTAATCCCAAGCAACCTCGGACCCTGTGGGAGCGGGCTTGCCCGCGAAGACGTAGTGTCAGTCGCTATCAATGTTGACTGGACTGCCGCCTTCGCGGGCAAGCCCGCTCCCACAGGTTTTTTGCATGAGTCGGAAGGGTATGACTTGAAGTCATACCCTCATGACTTTTAATGGTTACAGCCCCGCCAATCCCCAGTGTTAAAAAATCGCAAACCAGCTCATCAACAACAAAAAAGAGCGTTTGCAACCATGACTCATCATCACTGCCGCGTCTTCGCCAGCGTCCTGCTGCGCTCTTCGAATCCAGACATCTGCCACGCCAGGCCCTGTGCTTGCGTGTGCTGCTGAACACCCAAACACATCCCTCTGCGTCTCCAAGAGTATTGATCATGAAAGAACTCGACCTGTACATCGGTGAAGGTTTCGAAGGCCCGGGCGTGAACGCCGCGCACATCAACATTTTGATCGGCCCGCGCAACGGCCCGGCAGGGCAAGCGTTCGCCAACAGCCTGGCGTCGCCAAGCCAGGGTCACTGCCCGTTCATGGTGATCGCCCAGCCGAACATCCCGGTCAAGCCGATGACCTTGTATGTGAACAAGGCCGCGATCGGTAGCGACCTGCACGGCAACGCCACCTGGGGCGCGTCCCAGGCCGGCATCGCCAAGGCGGTTCTGGAAGCGCTGCTTGACGGCACCCTGCCGCCGGAAGCCGAGGACGAGTGGGCCATCGTGACGGCCAACTGGGTCAACCCGGCCTGCGACGACCTCGACGCCGTGTACCTGAACAACTACAACGCCTGCCGCACCGCGATCCGCGCCGCCCTGACCGGCAAACCGGAAACCGCGCAGCTCAAGGATGTGGTCGATCACATCAGCAACCCTTTCTACACGCCAAAAGCCTGAGGTCCTCGCCATGCAATACATTCGTTTGGGCAACTCCGGCCTCGAAGTCTCCCGCCTGTGCCTGGGCACCATGAACATGGGCACCCCGGACTGGAAACCGTGGATCTTCGATGAGAAGAAAAGCGAGCCGATCGTCAAGCACGCACTGGACAACGGCGTGAACTTCATCGACCTGGCGGACTTCTATTCCGCTGGAGTCGGTGAGGAAGTGGTGGGGCGTATCGTCAAGCGCCTGGCCCGTCGTGAAGACCTGGTGATCACCACCAAGGTCGGCTACGGCACCCGCAGCGGCATCAACGCCAGCGGTCACTCGCGCAAGCACATCATGGACAGCATCGACGCCTCGCTCAAACGCCTGGACATGGATTACGTCGACGTCTTCATGTTGCACTACTTCGACGTCAACACCCCGGTCGAAGAAACCATGAGCGCGATGAACGACATCGTGCGTTCCGGCAAGGCCCGCTACATCGGCGTGTCGACCATGCTCACCGGGCAACTGGCGAAAATCCTCATGGCTTGCGAGCGCAATGGCTGGGTCAAGCCGATCAACATGCAGCTGCAACTGAACTGCGCCTACCGTGAAGAAGAGCGCGAGATGATCCCGTTCTGTCGTGATCAGGGCCTCGGTGTCTCGGTGTTCAGCCCGTTGGCTCGCGGCCTGCTGACCGGTGACGCGCAGTCGACCCGCAACCAGACCGACTTCTTCACCCAGCAGATGTACAGCGACGAAGCCTCGTTCGAAATCGCCCATTCGGTGCAACGTGTCGCCCGTGCCCGTGGTGTGTCCAACGCGCAGATTGCCCAGGCGTGGGTGGCCAACCATCCGGGCGTGGATTGCATGCTGGTCGGCGCCGACACCACCGAACAGTTCGACAGTGCCCTGGCGGCCCTGGAAACCAGACTCGACGCCGAAGAGCTGCACGAGCTGGAACGCAACTACACGCCGTGTGATGTGATCAACGATTACACCGCTGGCAAGCGCATCCTGCGTACCGCCCGTCCGGGTCTGGAACGGTTCAACCTGACCGAGGCCGTGGCATGAGTACTTTGATCCGCCACGGCAATTTCATCGATGGGCAATGGTCCAGCGGCGGTGCGACTTATCCGGTGCTGAACCCGGCCAACGGCGAGCTGATCGCCGAGGTGCAAAAGGCCGGTGCTGAAGAGACTGATTTGGCCATCGAAGCCGCCAACCGTGCATTGCCGGCGTGGCGCAAGCTGACCGCCAAGGAACGCAGCCAGCGCCTCAAGCGCTGGAGCGACTTGATGCTGAGCAACCAGAAGGATCTGGCCACGCTGCTGAGTCGCGAACAAGGCAAGCCGTTGGCTGAGGCCATGGGCGAAGTGGTGTATGCCGCGAGCTTCCTGGAGTGGTTCGCCGAAGAAGCCAAGCGTGCCTATGGCGACGTGATCCCGAGCCACAAGGCCGATGCGCGGATCATCGTCACCAAGGAAGCCATAGGCGTGGTCGCGGCGATCACACCGTGGAACTTCCCGCTGGCCATGGTCACCCGCAAGGTCGGCCCGGCGCTGGCCGCCGGTTGCACGATGATCCTCAAACCGTCGGAAGAAACCCCGTTATCGGCCTTCGCGCTGGCGGTGTTGGCCGAGCAAGCCGGGATTCCGGCCGGTGTGTTCAACATCGTCTCCGGGGATGCCATGGCGATTGGCGGTGCGCTGCAAGCGTCCAGCGTTGTGCGCAAGCTGTCGTTCACCGGCTCGACCCGCACCGGCAAATTGCTGATGCGCCAGGCCGCCGACACCTTGAAAAAGGTCTCGCTGGAACTGGGCGGCAACGCGCCGTTCATTGTGTTCGACGACGCCGATCTGGATGCAGCGGTCAAAGGCGCGATGGCCTCGAAGTTCCGCAATACCGGGCAAACCTGTGTCTGTGTGAACCGCTTCTTCATTCAGGACGGCGTGTACGAGGCCTTCACCGGCAAACTCGCCGAAGCGGTGGCAGCGATGCGCGTCGGCAGTGCGTTGGACGGTGAAACCGAGCAAGGCCCGCTGATCAACGGCGCCGCACTGGCCAAGGTCGAGCTGCATGTGAGCGACGCGGTGGAGAAGGGCGCCAAGGTCCTGTGTGGTGGCCGTCGTCATGCGCTGGGCGGCACGTTCTACGAGCCGACTATCCTCGCCGAAGCCAACAGCGAAATGCTGATCGCCCAGGATGAAACCTTTGGCCCGGTGGCGGCCTGCTTCCGTTTCAAGGACGAAGCCGAAGTGCTGCAAAAGGCCAACGACACGCCGTTCGGTTTATCCGCCTACTTCTACAGCCGCGACATCGGCCGAGTCTGGCGCATGGCCGAAGGCCTGGAAGCCGGCATGGTCGGGATCAACGAAGGGATCATTTCCACGGAAGTGGCGCCGTTCGGCGGCATCAAGGAATCGGGCCTGGGTCGCGAAGGATCGAAGTACGGTCTGGATGACTACCTGGAAATCAAATACCTGTTGATGGGTGGTCTGTAACGCTACGACGCCCTTGTGTAGGAGCGAGCTTGCTCGCGATGGACGTCAACGATATCGCGGGGAGCCTGACACCCCGCGGAGTTCTCAAGTCCATCGCGAGCAGGCTCGCTCCTACAGGAGTTACACGCTTCATTTCTCCGTCAATAACAACAATTGGAGATTTACATGTCCGTACAACCGGTAAAAATCGACGACCTGCCCATTGGCCGCTTCCACATCAAGATCGCCGGCCTGACCTTCGGCGCACACTTCACCGACGGCTACATCCTCGGCCTGATCGGTATCGCATTCACCCTGCTGAGCCCACAGATGCAACTGGACGCATTCTGGCAGGGCCTGATCGGCGCTTCGGCCCTGATCGGCCTGTTTCTCGGCAGCCTGTTCTTCGGTTGGATCTCCGACAAGGTCGGCCGGCAGAAAATTTTCCTGGTCAGTTTCGTTCTGATCACCATCGCCTCGGTGATGCAGTTCTACGTTGAATCGGCGATAGCGCTGTTCCTGTGCCGGGTGCTGATCGGCATCGGCCTGGGCGGCGATTACAGTGTCGGGCATGCCATGTTGGCTGAGTTTGCACCAAGAAAGCACCGTGGTGTGTTGCTCGGTTCGTTCAGCGTAATCTGGACCTTCGGCTACGTCGCCGCGACTTTCATCGGTACGGCGATGCTCAGCCTCGGCGATGATGCCTGGCGCTGGATGCTCGCCTCGTCGGCAATTCCGGCGGCACTGATTCTGATCGCCCGTATCGGTACGCCGGAATCGCCGCGCTGGCTGGTCAATCAGGGCCGCATCGCCGAGGCCCGGGCCGTCGTCAAGAAACACCTGGGCGAGCACGTCGAACTCGACGAAACCCCGTCCACCGAAACCCGTTCCGGCTACGCGGTGCTGTTCAGCCGTGAATACCGCAAGCGCACGGCGTTCAACTGCCTGTTCTTCGTGTGCATCGTGATGCCGTACTTCGCCATCTACACCTTCCTGCCGTCGATCCTGCAGACGATGGGCCTGGCCGAAGGCTTCGGCACCGAACTGATGCTGAACATGCTGCTGATCCTCGGCGCGCTGATCGGCATCTGGTGCACCATCAAGTTCACTCGACGCGGGTTCCTGATCAACTCGTTCATCATTCTGGCGGTGGCGTTGTTCCTGCTGGCAGTGTTGCCGGGTAGCGCGGCATGGCTGATGGTGCTGGTGTTCGGCGTGTTCACCCTGGTGCTGTCGGCAGTGAGCAACCTGGTGGGTGTGTTCCCGGCCGAGAGCTTCCCGACCGAAGTGCGCGCCAGCGGTATCGGCCTGGCCACGGCGGTGAGTCGCCTGGGTTCGGCGATCAGCACTTTCCTGTTGCCGGTGAGTGTGGCCGGGATTGGCTTGAGCCCGACCATGGGCATTCTCGCGGCGATTCTGGCGCTGGGCGCCTTGCTGTCCTGGGCGTGGGCACCGGAGACCAAGTCGCTGACCTTGAGCCAGGCGGGCAAGGCACAGAGTCCTGTGGAGGGTGGTGTGTCGGAAGGCGTGAAAGTCACGGCACCCATCTGATACACCCTGTAGGAGCGAGCTTGCTCGCGATGGTCGTCAACGAAAACGCTGGGTACCTGACACCCCAATGCGCTTTCGGGTCCATCGCGAGCAAGCTCGCTCCTACAAGGGGGATGTTGGTGTATCAGGGATTGCTGACCAGTCCCAACCACTCGGTAAACAACCGCACCTTCGACAAGCCCTGCTTGTCATTCGCCACATCCAGCCAATAGCCATACGGCCCGATCACTTCCACCGGGGTGATCGGCAGCAGGCTGCCATTGGCCAGTTCCTTTTCGATCATCTGCCGGTCGATCACTGCCAGCCCGCCGCCCGCCAGTGCGGTGTGGATCACCTGGTCCAGGGTGCTGAACTCCAGCCCTTGCCCGGCATCGATGTCGTCCCGGCCCATGGCTGCCAGCCAGTTCTCCCAGACCTTCAGGCGTTTGCCGTCGTGCAGGATGTGCAGCAATGGAAATTGCCGCAGGTCCGGCGGGTCGCCGTCGCTGAACAGTTCCGGGCTGGCCACGGCAATGTGCCGCTCCATCACCAGCAAGCGGCTGTTGCAATGGCTGGCGGCCTCGAGGCCGAAGCGGATGTGGCAGTCGATTTCCGCAAGACTCTCGTGGCCCAACTGGTTGGTCACGCTGAGGCTGATGTCGGGATAGCGCTGAACGAAGGCGCGCAGGTGCGCCGACAGCCAGCGTGTCGCCCAGGTGGGCGGCGCGACAATGCGCAGGCGTTGGCGCAGATTGGGTACGCGTACCGCTTGCAGGGCGCGTTCGATATGGTCGAAGGCTTCTGCCAGGTGCGGGGAGAGGGCGGTGCCGGTTTCGGTCAGGGTCAGGCCCTGGGGCGTGCGGATGAACAGCGCGACGCCGAGGTAGTCTTCAAGCTGTTTGATCTGCCGGCTGACGGCGCCCTGGGTGACGTTCAATCCCAGGGCCGCCTGGCTGAAACTGCGATGCCGCGCGACCTCTTCGAAGACGCGCAGCATATTGAGCGAGGGCAGTTGACGCATGGGAGGGGGCTCATTTCTGATGTGTTTTGTAGCGTCTATCTGACTATTGGCAACGAGCCGATGCAAGTGTTGTTTGGGCTGACGCCATCGCGGGCAAGCCCGCTCCCACAGGTTCTTTGGTGCGCACAGATTTTTTGTACGACGCGGACATTGTGGGAGCGGGCTTGCCCGCGAAGGCGTCCTCATGGACGCCAAAACCTTCGGATCAGAAGTAATACCCGATGTTCACGTACAACTGATTCTCCCACTGATCAGTCCCACCCGCCCCAAGGCTCTGGGTATAGCTGCTGCCGCCAATGTACGGATCGTTCTTGCCGAACAGCCATTCGGTGTAGACCCACAATTTGCTGACCGCGAACGAGGTGCCGAGGATCATCCGTTGGGAGGTCTTGAAATCATCGGCGGATTTGTCGAAGGCGCTGTAGTTGGCGTAGAGCTTGACCCCGCTGACCTGGTCGAACAGGTACTTGCCGGCCACGTCATAGCTGACGTCCGCCACGTACAGGTTGCCGCGGCTGGCGACGTTGTAGGTGCCGTCGTAACCGCCGAGGGTCACCAGTTCATCGGTGCCGGGGTTGCGCGGTGACATCTGCTGCCGCGCCGCCTGCAACTGCACGCCCCAAGGGCCGTTCTTGCCCAGGTAGTGCACGGCCACGGCATTGCGCCGGCCGTCGTTATCGGTGTCCCTGTTCTGAATGCTCGACGTCAGGCCGGATAGGCCGACCTCGGATTTCCACGGCCCCAGGTCCAGCGCCTTGGCCACCCGCAGCACCACGGTGTTGCGTTCCTGGTTGTCGCTACCATCGGCCACATAGCTATCGGCTTGCGACACCACGCTGGAGTAGGTGACGCCGTTGCTGGTGCCCTTGCCTTGCCACGCCGGGCGCAGGTAGTAACCGGCCTGGACGTTCCAGTCGCCGCTTTGCTGGATGTACTTGGCGCCGACCTGTTGCACGTCTTCCAGGCCGATGACGTTGCCCAGGGTTTCGTAGAAGGTGCTGCCGAAGTATGGCTGCAAACCGAACGGCACCGTGTTCAGGCCCACTTGCACCTGCTGGTCGGGGTTGAACTTGTAGCCGGCCCACGCGTACTTGGCGAACTGGATGTCGCCGTAGTTTTTGGTGTACTGGTAGGGATAGGAACGGCCGTAGAAACGGTACTGGGCTTCACCGATCCAGGTATCGGAGTTGTACTTGGCGCTGAGAAACACGGTGTCGAGGCCGAACTTCTGAATGTCGCGATCCGGGTCGTAGTCCCAGCGGGCACGCACCGCGCCGCCGAGATCGAGGTTGTCGGTGACTTGCACGGCCATGGCCGGGGCCGCAAAGGTGCAGAGTAGAGCGAGATACAAAGGACTGAAACGCAGGGAAACAGGGAAGGGCATGTGGCAGCTCTCGGTTATTTTTATTAGAGATGCCGGCCAGTCTTGCGATCTGAGCTGCGATGAACAAACGATTAAAAATCTGCTGAAACCTTCCTCGAACGCATGTTACTGAAAAAATCCTGTAGGACAATGCATCGCCGCCATGGGATCCTTGCGCCCTGTCACTGGTCCTCGAGAGCCTTTTCATGAAACGCAAAATGCCCGGCCTGAATGCCCTCAAAGCCTTCGAAGTGGCCGGCAGCACCGGCAGCTTCACCCGGGCCGCCGAATTGCTCAATGTCACCCAGAGTGCGGTCAGCCGCCAGGTGCGTCAGCTCGAAGAGCAACTGGGCGAGAGCCTGCTGGAGCGGCGGCATCATCACCTCGACCTGACCAGCGCCGGCCGGGTGCTATTGCGGGCGCTGCACCAGTCGTTCGACAAGATCGAGCTGACGGTGCGCAGCATCCAGCAGAAAACTCATTCCAACCGTCTGCACATCAACGCGCCGCCGACCTTCACCAGCCGCTGGTTGATGCCGCGCCTTGGGCGCTTGCGCGAGCAGCATCCGGAACTGGAATTGAGCATCACCACGCGCTTGCAGGACAGCCTGGCGGAGACCAGCACACTGGATTGTGCGATCCGTTTCGGCGATGGCGAATGGGACGGGCTGGACAGTTCGCTGCTGATACAGGAGCGGCATATCGCGGTGTGCGCGCCGTCCCTGTATGCGCGGGAGTGGAGCGAGCAGGGCCTGGACCTCAATCGGCTGACGCTGCTGCATGTGCTGGCCCGGGAAGACCAGCGCTACCTGACCTGGAAACACTGGCTGGACGCGGCGCGCATCAGTGGTGTCGACACCCAGGGCGGTTATGAATTCGACCTGCTGGACCTGGCGATCCAGGCTGCCACCGATGGCCTGGGGATCACCATTGCCGACTGGCACATGGTTGCCTCGGAACTGGCCAGCGGGCAGTTGACCCAGGTGCTGAATGTGCACGTCGACGGGCATCAATCCTACTGGCTGGTGACCCGGCCGGAGCAGACCGAGATGCCGCAGCTGCAGGTGTTCAGCCAGTGGCTGCAGGAGGAAGTCTGGTTGGCGCAAAGGCAGTTGGAGCCCTCTACCGCTGCTTCCTGAAACACCACGCCCCCCTGTAGGAGCGAGCTTGCTCGCGATGGTGGTCAACGATGACGATGGCAACCAGGATGAACCCGGTGACCCTGCCACCATCGCGAGCAAGCTCGCTCCTACAGGGGATCACACCGTTCACAGGGGTAACCTGCATTTTTCGAATGTTTCACCGCTCAATAAATCGTTTGTTCAACCCGGTCTGCATGACAAGACTGGCGGTATTGAAAAAAACAACGATGGGCGATTCACATGCGACTCGAGCGAAATTTTGTTAACGGCCACTTCATTGAACCGGTCAGCGATGCACTGATCGCGGTCTACAACCCCGCGACCGAAGCGCTGCTGGGCCACGTCTCGGCGGCCACGGCCGATGAAGCCACGGCGGCGGTCGAAGCGGCCCAGGCAGCACAAAAAGTATGGGGCAAGCTCACCAGCATTGAACGCGCCGATTACTTGCGCTCCTTCGCTGATGCTCTCGAGGCCCGCGCGGTCGACATCGGTGAGGCCCTCGCCGCCGAATCCGGCAAGAGCGTGGCCGACGCCAGCAACGAAGCCCGTTACGCGGCGCAGATCACCCGCTATCACGCTGAATGGGCGCGCCGTATCGAAGGCGAGATCATTCCCAGCGATTCGCCGAACGAAAACCTGTTCCTGCACCGCGAGCCGATTGGCGTGGTCGCGTGCCTGATTCCGTTCAACTACCCGGTCTACACCCTGCTGCGCAAGATCGCCCCGGCGCTGATCGCCGGCAACACAGTAGTGGTGCGCCCGAGCAACAACACGCCGACCTCGGCCTTCGAAGTCGCCAAGGCTGTGCAGCAATCCGGCCTGCCGGCGGGCGTGGTGAACATCCTGACCATGGACCACGGCACCGCCGCGGTCGTCTGCACCCATAAAGCCGTGGGCCTGATCACCCTGACCGGCAGCGTCAATGCCGGGCGCATCGTGCTCGATTACTGCAAGGCCAATATCGCCAAGCCGTCCCTGGAACTGGGCGGCAAGACCCCGGCGATCATCGAGGCCGATGCCGACCTCGAAGCGGCCGCCAGTGCCATCGTCGCTTCCAAGACCACCCACTGCGGCCAGTTGTGCACGGCGGTGGAGCGGGTCTATGTACAGGAAAGCGTCTACGACAATTTCCTCGGCCTGCTGAAAGAGAAAATCAGTGCGGTGAAATTCGGCGACCGCGCTACCGATGCCAGCCTGATGGGGCCATTGGTCAACGCGAGTTCGCAGCAGAACATCCACGCCATGGTCGAGCGCGCCATTGCCGACGGCGCGGTGCTGGAAACCGGCGGCGTGCTGCCTGAAGGCAAGGGCCATTTCTATCCGCCGACCCTGCTCAGCGGCTGCCGTCAGGACATGGAAATCATCCAGGAAGAAATCTTCGGCCCGGTGCTGCCGGTGCTCAAGTACCGCGACATCGACGAAGCGCTGGCCATGGCCAACGACCACCAGTTCGGCCTGTCGTCGGTGCTCTACACCGAGAACTACCGCACCGCACAGAAAGTCGCCAACGCCATCGAGGCCGGTGAGTTGTACGTCAATCGCACCCCGGCCGACCCGTACCAGGGCTTCCACGCCGGCTGGAAACGCTCGGGCCTGGGCGGTGATGACGGCAAGCACGGCATGCTTGAGTTCACCCAGACCCGTCTGGTGGTGATGAAGTATTGATTTACCCGCAGCACCCCTCTCGCCTATGTGGGAGCGGGCTTGCTCGCGAAAGCGACCTTTCAGTCGACATGTTGTTTGAATGATGGACCGCTTTCGCGAGCAAGCCCGCTCCCACATTAGCCTGAGTACACCCGAGATATATAAAAACAATTATTCGAGCGCCCGGACCACCGGGCGCCAGAGGTCTACTCGATGTCCAAGCAAGCATCCACTGCTGCCGCTGTTCAGGGTTCGAACGCGGTTCTAAAAAGCCAAAGCGACAAGGGAAGTCGTTATTTCCAACTGATGCTGTTGGTGCTCGCCGCCGGTGCGATCTACCCGATCCTGTACCTGCGCCAGGTCTACCAGACCACCATGCTCGAAGTGTTCCAGATCAACCACAGTGAACTGGGTTATCTGTACTCGATGCTGGGTACGATCTTCCTGTTGTCGTATCTGCCAAGCGGCTGGCTGGCGGATCGCATCGCACCACGCTTTCTGATTTTCTTCTCGCTGGTGGCTACCGGCGCCCTGGGCCTGTGGTACTCCACCGCGCCGTCGATGACCGGCTTGATGATCATCTTCGGTTGCTGGGGCCTGACCACCGGCTTGACCTTCTGGGCCTCGGTGCTCAAGCGGGTGAAGATGATTGCCCATCACTCCGAGCAAGGCCGCTTCTTCGGCATCCTCGACGGCGGTCGCGGTCTGGTGGAAGCCTTGCTGGCGACGGTTGCCCTGGGCCTGTTCGCCTTCGCAACGGAAAGCCGTGGCGAGTCGGCGGCCGAAGGCTTCAAGCACGTGGTTTACCTCTATGCCTTTACCTGTATCGCCATCGGTTGTGTGCTGGTGCTGATCAAGGATCCGAAGTCGATGGAAGACACGGCGGCGGTGGAGAAGGGCAAGTTCAATCTGCTCAGCGACCTGGCTACCCTGGTGAAAATCCCTGAACTGTGGCTGGTTACCGCCATTGTGTTCTGCGGTTACCACATTTTCTGGGCCACCTACAGTTTCTCCGATTACTTGCAAGGTGGCGGCATGACCGCGGTCATGGCCGGCACCATCACCACCATCAAGTTGTGGATGCGCCCCATCGGCGGTATCGGTGGCGGTTGGTTGGGCGACAAGTTCTCCAACATTTCGGTACTGGTCGTCGCGTTGTTCCTCGCTTCCCTGGCGATGATCGGCCTGATCGTGTTCCCGGCCCTCAACAGTCTCGGCCTGCTGATCGGCACGGTGATTTTCATTGGCCTGATGACCTACGCCATTCGTGGGCTGTACTGGGCGATTCTCGATACCTGCAACATCCCGCTGCGCATCACCGGCCTGGCCATCGGCATCGTCTCGGTGGTGGGTTACCTGCCAGATGCCTTCATTCCCTTGATCAATGGCTACCTCACCGAGCATTTCCCCGGTGCCTTTGGCTACAAGCTGTATTTCGGCTACATCGCGTTCGTCGGCCTGCTCGGGACCCTGGCGGCCCTGACACTGCGCGCACGGATCAATCGTCACTCTTTGAACAAGCCAACTTTGAACAAGACAGGTGCCTGAGATGAAAATCGTCGCCCTTGAAACCCATATCGTTGCCGTTCCACCACCGCACATCGGCGGGATGTACTGGCTTTTCGTCAAGCTCAAGACCGACTGCGGCATTGAAGGCGTCGGTGAAATCTACGCCGCGACCTTTGGCCCCAAGGCCATGGTGCCGATCATCGAAGACGTGTTCGAACGCTACCTGCTGAACCAGGACCCGCACCACATCGAACGTTTTTTCCGCCAGGCTTATTCGAGCGGCTTCACCCAGCGCCCGGACCTGACCATGATGGGCGTGGTCAGCGGCCTGGAGATGGCCTGCTGGGACATCATTGGCAAGGCGGCGAACAAACCGGTGTACGAGTTGCTCGGTGGCAAGGTCCACGAAAAGCTGCGTTCCTACACCTACCTGTACCCGGTCAACAGCAAGGGTGAGTACGACTACGACGACCCGGACCTGGCCGCCGAGTGCGCCATCGAGAACATGAACAAAGGCTTCACCGCCGTGAAGTTCGACCCGGCAGGCCCGTACACCGCGTACTCCGGTCACCAGATTTCCCTGGAAGTGCTGGAGCGCTGCGAGACCTTCTGTCGCAAGATCCGCGAAGCGGTGGGAGACAAGTGCGATTTGCTGTTCGGCACCCACGGGCAGATGGTGCCGTCCTCGGCGATTCGCCTGGCCAAGCGCCTGGAGAAGTACGACCCGCTGTGGTTCGAAGAGCCGGTGCCGCCAGGCCAGGAAGACGCGATGGCGCAAGTCGCGGCCAAGACCAGCATCCCGATTGCCACCGGTGAACGCCTGACCACCAAGTACGAATTCTTCAAGCTGTTGCAGGCTGGCGGTGCGTCGATCCTGCAAATGAACGTCGCACGCTGCGGTGGCCTGCTGGAAGCGAAGAAGATTGCGAGCATGGCCGAAGCTTATTACGCGCAGATCGCCCCGCACCTCTACAACGGGCCGATCGGCGCGGCGGCGAGTTTCCAGTTGGCGACCTGCACACCGAACTTCCTGATCCAGGAAAGCATCATGACCTGGGGTGGTTTCCATGCCGAAGTCCTGACCAAACCCTTGCAGTGGGAGGACGGCTACATCATCCCGTCCACCGAGCCGGGCCTTGGCGTGGAGCTGAACATGGATGTGGTGCGCAAGCATTCGCCGTACACCGGTTCACGCCTGCACCTGCAAATGGCGCCGACCCCGGCTGACGTCAAAGACACATCGCCAGCCAGGGGCTGACGGGAGAATTTTGTAGGAGCGAGCTTGCTCGCGATGATCGTCAACGATAACGCTGGGGGCCTGATACCCCGCAGTGTTCTCAGGTTCATCGCGAGCAAGCTCGCTCCTACAGGGCTCTACCCATTCCGTTTTTTTGTACAACGACTTACGCGGTAACCGTGCATGACATACGACTACATCATCGCTGGCGCCGGCGCAGCAGGCTGCGTTCTGGCCAATCGCCTCTCGGCCTCCGGGAAACACACGGTGCTGCTGCTGGAAGCGGGCGGGAAAGACAGTTCCCTGTGGTTCAAGATCCCGGTCGGCTTCGCCAAAATGTATTACAACCCGACCTTCAACTGGATGTACTACAGCCAGCCGCAAAAGCAGCTGAACAACCGCGAAATCTACGCCCCGCGTGGCAAGGTGCAGGGTGGCTCGGGTTCGATCAATGCGATGATCTACGTGCGCGGCCAGGCCCACGATTTCGATGACTGGGCGGCCAACGGCAACGACGGCTGGGGTTTCAAGGACGTGCTGCCGTACTTCCGCAAACTGGAAAACCACCCGCTGGGTGACAGCGATTACCACGGCGGCAGCGGCCCGATCAGCATCACCCCGATGAAGGGCCAGACCCATCCGATCTGCGATGTGTTCCTCAAGGGTTGCGATGAACTGGGCTACCCCATCAGCGACGACTTCAACGGGCCGAAATTCGAAGGTGCGGGCATCTACGACGTCAACACCCGCGACGGCCAGCGTTGCTCCAGCAGCTTCGCCCATTTGCATCCGGCATTGAGCCGGCCGAACCTTGTGGTCGAGCATTTTGCCCTGGTGGACCGGGTGCTGTTCGACGACCGGCAGCGCGCTACCGGGATCTCCATCACCCAGCACGGCGTGGTCCGAACCTTCAGCGCCAACAAGGAAGTGATCCTCTGCGCCGGTGCCGTGGACACACCGAAGATTCTGCAACTGTCCGGTGTGGCCGATCAGGCGCTGCTGGCCAGGCACAACATCCCGCTGGTCAAGCACTTGCCGGCGGTGGGACAGAACCTGCAGGATCACCTGTGCGCCAGTTACTACTACAAGGCCAACATCCCGACACTCAACGACCAGCTCAGTTCGTTGTTCGGCCAGTTCAAACTGGGCCTGAAGTACCTGTTCACCCGCAAGGGCGCGCTGGCGATGAGCGTCAACCAGGCCGGCGGGTTCTTCCGTGGCGACGAGCAGCAGACCAACCCGAACCTGCAGTTGTACTTCAACCCGCTGTCGTACCAGATCCCGAAAAACAACAAGGCCAGCCTCAAGCCCGAGCCGTACTCAGGCTTCCTGCTGTGCTTCAACCCATGCCGGCCGACCAGTCGTGGGCACATCGAAATCGCTTCGAAAAACCCGCGGGATGCGGCGTTGATCGACCCCAATTACCTGAGCACCCAGAAGGACATCGACGAGGTGATCCAGGGCAGCCGCCTGATGCGCAAGATCATGCAGGCACCGGCGCTCAAGGGCATCACTGTCGAAGAAGTGTTGCCGGGACCGATGGTCGAAACCGACGAACAGATGTTGCAGTACTTCCGCGAAAACAGTGGCTCGATCTACCACCTGTGTGGTTCCTGCGCCATGGGCCCGGACGAACACAAGTCGGTGGTGGACAAGCGCCTCAAGGTCCACGGGCTGGACGGTTTACGCATCGTCGATGCGTCGATTTTCCCCAACGTGACGTCGGGCAACACCCACGCCGCCGTGCTGATGGTGGCGGAGAAGGGGGCCGACCTGATCCTGCAGGACGCTTGATGCCGGTCACCTGGCTGTATCAAAAATGAATTTCCGCGGTCTGCGCTGCTCATAACTTTAAGTGGCGGGCTAGAACCCGCGAAATCATTGAGGCAATCAGGGAGCGGCACGGTCATGAGTCGAGTACCGACAGCGGGTGGAGATCCTCCTGGCGGGGTGATTCTGGTGGTCGAGGACGACCCGCTGATCCTGGAGTTTCTCTGTGAAATTCTTCAGGAGGAAGGTTTTGTCGTCGAGCCACATATCAGTGCGGACGCGGCAGCCATCTATCTGGAACAGCATGCGCCGCAGGTGGGCTTGCTGCTGACGGACATCACCATGCCCGGCACGCTCAATGGTGCGGACCTGGCCAACCAGTTCGGTGATCGCTGGCCGGACAAGCCGATCATGATCATGTCCGGTTTCGAAACGCCGGCCAGTTCCGGGGTGCGACACGCCGTTTCGTTCATCAAGAAACCCTGGGCCATCGGTCCGTTGCTGGACTGTGTCGACGGCGCCCTCAAGTCCAGGAGACTCAACTGAACCGCTCGCAGATGCTACATTGCCGGGTAAATCCGTGTGGCACCTGCGAGGTTCTTTTCCTTGTCCGATCACTCTGTTTTCAACTCGACTTACCGTGCCTTTCTGTTCGACATGGACGGCACCGTCCTGACGTCCATTGCCGCCGCCGAGCGCGTCTGGACAACCTGGGCGGTGCGCCATGGTGTCGACGTCGAAACCTTCCTGCCGACCATTCACGGCACCCGTGCCATCGACACCATCAGGCGCCTGGGGTTGCCCGGGGTGGATGCCGAGGCCGAAGCCGCCTGGATTACCGAAGCGGAAATCGAGGATGTCGACGGGGTATTCGAAGTGGCTGGTGCGGCGAAATTTTTGCGGTCTTTGCCAGCCAGCCAGTGGGCCATCGTCACTTCCGCCCCGCGGGAACTGGCGTTGCGGCGGATGGCGGCGGCGGGGATTCCCGAGCCTGAGGTGCTGGTGACTGCCGAGGACGTCACGGCTGGCAAGCCCGATCCTGCGGGGTACAAGCTCGCGGCCCGGCGCCTGGGCGTCGAGCCTGCGCAATGTCTGATTTTTGAAGACGCCACAGTGGGGATTCTGGCGGCCGAGGCGGCGGGGGCGGATTTGATGATTGTCACGGCGACCCATGAGCAGCCGATCAGGACGGCCCATGCGACGTTGGCAAGTTATGAGTCGGTGCGGGTTCAGGTGGATGCCGCTGGTCTGCGCCTACTCGCCATCTAATGTGGGAGCGGGCTTGCTCGCGAAAGCGGTCCATCATTCAAACAACATGTCGACTGAAAGGACGCCATCGCGAGCAAGCTCGCTCCCACAGGGGCCTGCGTTGCTTCAGTAAAGTCCGGGAACCAGCCGCCAGGTGCGGGCGCAATAGGCCTCGTATTCGCTGCCGAACTGCGCCCTGAGCAAGGCCTCTTCCGAATGAATCCGGGCAATCAGCGGGATCAGGGTCAGTGCTGCCAGCAGCAACCCGACCCCCGAACGAAACGCCAGCGCCCAGCCCACGGCGATGACCATCATCCCCAGATAACTGGGGTTGCGCAGGTTGCGGTAAATCCCCTCGGTGACCAGTCGATGCCCCGGCTGGATGGCCACCAGCCCGCTGAAGCGCTTGCCCAGCACAAACACCGGCCACAACCGCAGCGCGCCGCCCACGATGAACAACAGCGCCCCGAGCCAGCGCACGCCCTCACCACCGAAAGTCCAGAAATCGATACGGTCGGTATAGGCCGGCAGAAAGCCGCTGAGCACACCGATCACGCCGAAAGCCGGGAGGACCCAGCGATTGGCCCGGTCTTCGCGCACCCCCGAACTCAGGTTGACTTCGGTGAACAGTGATACGACGGCCATGATCAGGGTGGCCATGGCCACGACGACCAGTGAACCGTGGCTGAAGTAAGCCGCGAAACCACCCAGTCCCCAGATCGCCAGGGCAAGGTAGGCGAGGGTGCTGACGACGGCGAAAAACGCCAGTTTTACCGAAATTTTCATGACACCTCCAAAAGCAACCTCCGGTATGTTCAGTGTAGAGATTGATGATTCCCTCGCAGGGCCTGGGAGTGATCAAAGCACCTCTGCTCGCGCATTGCGCCGAATCACCTGTGGTGGTTGCCCGAACGCCCGCAGGAACGTTTCGCGCATGCGTCGGCGGTCTGTGAACCCGGTTTCCAGGGCGATCTGGTCAAGCGTCAGGCGTCCGCGTTCGAGCATCTGTCGCGCGGCTTCCAGGCGCAGGTTTTCGATGGCCTTGGCCGGCGATTGCCCGGTTTCGGCGCGAAACGCCCGGCTGAATTGCCGGGGGCTGAGGTTGGCCACTTGCGCCAGTTGCTCTACTGAAAGGGGCTGCGCGAGGTGTTCCCGGGCGTAGCCGAGCACGGTTTGAATGCGATCGGATTTAGGCTCCAGCTCCAGCAGCGCCGAGTGCTGCGACTGGCCGCCAGCGCGGCGGTGGTACATCACCAGTTTCTGTGCCACCGCCCGGGCCAGCTCGGCGCCGTGATCCTTTTCGACCATGGCCAAGGCGAGGTCGATACCCGCTGTCATGCCGGCGGAGGTCCAGATCGAACCGTCGATCACATAGATGCGATCGGCTTCGACCTTGATCGCCGGAAACCGTGCTTGCAGTTCCCGGGCGTAGGCCCAGTGGGTAGTGGCCCGCCGCCCGTCGAGCAAGCCGGCCTGGGCCATGACGAACGCCCCGGAGCAGATCGACGCCGTACGGCGTGCCGTGTTGATGCTGGCCCGCAGGTAATCCAGCACAGCCTCGGGCGCCTGTTCGACGATGGCGTCGCCACCGACCACGATCACCGTGTCGAATACGCGCTCGTCGAATGCCTCCGTGCCGACGCTCAAGCCGCCGGAGGCCCGCAGGTTGTGTCCGTTTTCGGACAGCACGCGTACGTCATACAGCGCTTCTGCGGCACTGAAATTGGCGTACTCGAACACCGGCATGGCGGCCAGCGCCATGGACTGGAAACCCTCGAAAACCACGAACGCCACGCTGATCATGGATCTGCCCTCAAACGGCTGTGTCCTAAAAACGTACTTTAAACGTCATTTGAGACAGTCGAAAGTCCCTTTATAACGGTCTGCACCCGGCGAATCTCTCGCCTCACCGTAGAGGAATTGCACCATGGCTCTCTCATCCAAAGGCACTGCACTGATCACCGGCGCTTCTTCGGGCATTGGCGCAGTGTATGCCGATCGCCTCGCCCGGCAGGGTTACGACCTGATTCTGGTGGCCCGCAGCCGGGGCAGACTCAATGCCCTGGCCAGCCATTTGAGCGATGAAACCGGGCGCACCGTGGAAGTGGTTGTCGCCGACCTGACGAACAAGGCGGATTCGCTGCGGGTCGAACAGATCCTGCGCAGCGACGCCAGCATCACCTTGTTGGTCAACAATGCCGGGGTCGGTGGCGTCATGCCGCTGCTCGCCAGTCCCGTGGACGACATGGACGCGATGATCAACCTCAATGTGACGGCGTTGATGCGCCTGGCCTATGCGGCTGTACCGGGCTTCGTCGCCCGGGGCACCGGCACCGTGATCAATATCGCCTCCATCGTCGCCATCGCCCCGGAAATCCTCAACGGCGTGTACGGCGGGACCAAGGCGTTTGTCCTGGCACTGAGCCAGTCGATGCAGCATGAACTGGCGGACAAGGGCGTACGCATTCAGGCGGTGTTGCCGGGGGCGACCGCCACCGATTTCTGGAGCGAGGCCGGCAACCCGGTGGAAAACTTGCCCAAGGAAATCGTGATGTCCGCCGAAGACATGGTCGATGCCGCGCTCGTCGGCCTGGCGGCCGGCGAAGTGGTGACCATTCCCGGGCTGCACGATGGCAGCCAGTGGGACCGTTACGAAGCCCAGCGCCGGACGCTGTCCGGTTTGTTTGGCAATTGTGTGGCGGCGCCGCGTTATCGCTGAGACGGTCGCCCCGAGGCCGGGTGAACTAAGCTTGGGAGAGAGGACCGTTCACCGCCGGCTCGCGCAAGCTCGACGAGCCGGTGGCGTGTAACAGGAGCCCATATGCTTCACATCCGAACGCCTTTGATCCTGCACCCTGGCCTGTCGACCCCGTCCCGTCGTATCTGGTTGAAACTGGAAAACCTGCAACCTGGCGGCTCGTTCAAAATACGCGGCATCGGGTTGCTGTGCAGCCGGGCGGCGCAACAGGGAAAGCGCAAGGTGGTCTGTCCCTCCGGCGGTAACGCCGGACTGGCCACGGCCATGGCCGCTGCATGCCTGGGGCTCAAGGCATGCATCGTGGTGCCGCACACCACCCCGCAAAGCACCCGGGCGCGGATCAGCAAGACCGGCGCCGAGGTGATCGTGCACGGCAAGGTCTGGGACGAAGCCAATCAACTGGCACGGGAGCTCGCCCAGGACCCGCGCAGTGAATTCGTGCCGGCCTTCGACCACCCGGTGTTGTGGGAAGGGCACAGCACCATGGTCGATGAAATCCTTGACGACTGCCCGCCAGTGGATGTGCTGGTGGCATCGGTGGGCGGCGGTGGCTTGCTGGCGGGGCTGCTCACCGGCCTGATTCGTCATCGGCACACCGATTGCCGCATCGTTGCCTGCGAAACCGCAGGCGCGGCATCGTTCGCCGCGGCGGTGGCGGCCGGGCACCCGGTCAAATTGCCGAAAATCGACACGGTCGCCACGTCCCTGGGCGCCGCACAAGTGGCCGCCTGGCCGGTCAGGCACATCGGCGATTTCCCGTATGAGTGCGTGGTGCTCAGTGATGATGAGGCGATCATGGGCGTAGTGCGTTACGCCAATGATATGCGTCAGCTGGTCGAGCCAGCGTGCGGCGTTTCATTGGCGATTGCCTACCTCGATCACCCGGCGATTGCCGACGCCCATGACGTGGTGATCGTGGTGTGCGGCGGGGTGAGTATCAACGCGCAGCTCGTGGCCGGGTGGGCACGCTTGTCCACTGGCACGCACGCCAGGTAGGGCCGCAAACGCTATCCCGGTGTCACAAGCCCCACCGCTGGCGATGACGGTCTTCAATGATCGGTGGCAACGCCATCCTGGACGAGGATGGCGCGGGCCAGGTCTTCGTCGCTTGCGTTGTTGAGGGCTGGATTGTCCTGACGGACTTTTTTCAATACCGCCTCCAGATAAGCACCACGAATCGCACCGCCACTGGCGACGAAGCTGGAAGCGTCATCCCGGGCGGGAATCATGAGTTTGTGGTCTTTGAACGTCGAATAAAGCGAGGCGGAAACCCCGGCCGAGGTAGCGACATCTTCGGCATCCACTTTGGCCAGAGCGGAACCTGCGGGTAAACAAAGAACCAGGGAAGAAATGATAAACAGACGGCGCATGACGGTGTCCTCCGACAGCATGAAGCATAAGGGAAGTACCACATAATTTAGGATGCACGGCGATCACCAAGAGTTCCCTGGCATCGCCGAGCGCGTGGTGAAGCGCTTGAACGACCGATGATCAGTGCCGGCCCTGCTTCGCGGCCATCGGGTCTATGCTAGGGAGTGCGCTTACTGCCATCGGAGAACTCTGATGATCACCGTACGCACTGCCTGCCTGCTGGCCGATTACAAACGCTGGGCCAATCAGCGCCTCTTCGACAGCCTCGCGGCGCTCCCTCCGGGCGAAGTCAAAAAAGAACGGGTGTCGGTGTTCAAAAACATGATCGGCACCCTCAATCACGTCTACGTGGTGGATTGCATCTGGCGGGCGCACCTTGAAGGGCGGGGACATAACTTCAAGACTTCACACGATCTGCTGCATGCCGATCTGTCCGAACTGCGCATGGCGCAAAAAGAGATCGATCGCTGGTATTGCGACTGGAGCGCCCGGCAAACCGATGCGTCCCTGGACAAGTCCGTGGAGTTCACCTTTGTCTCGGGCGAAAGCGGCTCCATGAGCGCCGGCGCGATGCTGATGCACGTGGTCAACCACGCCAGCTATCACCGTGGCTGGGTGGTGCAGATGTACTTCGAGATTCCCGCCATGCCACCGGTGACTGACATGCCGGTGTACCTGCGCGAGTCAGAGCCGCTGCTGTTCCGCCCGGTCAACGTGCCGGTGGTGGAACCGCCATGTGCTGTGCAATTTTCGAGTGCAACCAGCGTTCTGCCGGATCGTTATCGCTGACCCCGTGCCATGGATGTTGGATGTGCTGCCGCCATCGCGAGCAAGCTCGCTCCCACACGGGGTCTGCTGCGAGCAAAAATGCTGCATACGACATCAATCAACTGTAGGAGCGAGCTTGCTCGCGATAGCGGTGGGTCAGTCACATCGATGTTGGATGTGCTGCCGCCATCGCGAGCAAGCTCGCTCCCACACGGGATCTGCAGCGAGCAAAAATGCAGCGTACGGCATCAATCAACTGTGGGAGCGAGCTTGCTCGCGATAGCGGAGTGTCAGGCGAATCATCATTGCCTGACGAATCGCCATCGCGAGCAGGCTCGCTCCCACACGGGGTCTGCAGCGAGCAAAAGTGCTGCATACGACATCAATCAACTGTGGGAGCGAGCTTGCTCGCGATAGCGGAGTGCCAGGCGAATCATCATTGCCTGACGAATCGCCATCGCGAGCAGGCTCGCTCCCACACGTTCGGCGCTTTACTCAGGCGGATCAAGTCGATCCAGCGCCCGGTTCACTGCCAACTCACCCAGCATGATGACCTGAGCAATGCCCAGCAGCGTGTTGCGATGCGAGCCCTCCAGAAAACCCGCCAGATCATTGGTCATCACATTGGCCGAGGCCAGTGATTCGCAGGCGTGGGCCAACAGGGTCTCGGTGTCGATGTCGGGGTTGATGGTGAACATCGTGGACGGTTTGTGGGGCGTGGCCATGATGTTGGCGGCGGGGTTGAGGTAGTGATTGAGGGCGCGTTCGGCGGCTTCGTGGAATTGCTTTGAATCGGGGCTTTCGTAGGGGGAGGCTGGATTTGTTTCCGGGGGATTGGGTGTGGGCTTGATCATTGATGGAGCTCCTAATTGAAATCACGGAGCCTTCAGCCCTCGCTACCAAACGAGGGGTGGCGGCCATACGCGGGTTGGTAGACCGGTAATTAGGAACCCGGCGCTCCCGAGAGAGCCCTGCGCATGGCCACCATAAAACAGAGACCTGAAAGGTCTGCAAACGGTGCGCTATGCGCCTAATTAGTCCGGGCTACCAAACCCGATCGCTGTTTTTCAGCGACCGGCTAACGATAAAGCCCGGACCCAAGACGCGTAAGCCGGCGGATTCTGGCGTAACCGTAGGTAATGACGCAAGGCGCTGTAGCTTTCATCAAGTTACGCTGACAGCCGTTAAACAAGGGCGGTCAGTCGATGTTTAATGTGCGGTTGTCACGACAAAAACATGGCTTTGGGCTGAGCACGAAACCTGTGGGAGCGGGCTTGCCCGCGATGGCGGAGTGTCAGCCGACGGTTTTGTTGGCAGGTAGATCGCAATCGCGGGCAAGCCCACTCCCACAGTGTTGTGTGTTGGATTCAGGCTCCGTCAGCACCTTCCTGAATGTCTCCACCAGCGGCCGCAAGTTGATCCGGTGCCACGCCGCCCACAATGGCGTGGTGAAGCAAATCCACGGCACTTCCCGCAGCACCACGCCCGGCGGGGCGTTGCGGCTCAGGCCTTTCTGGATCATCGCGATGCCCAGCCCCGACGCGACCAACCCAAGTGCGGTGAAAGGTTCGGTGGCCTCCATGCGGATGTCCGGCGTGAAACCGGCGCGGATGCAGGCGCTGACGAAGTCGTCGTGGCAGCTGGCGTTCTGTCGGTGCTGCACGCCGATCCATTCCTGGTCAGCGAGGTCCGCCGGGGTCAGCACGGTCTGCTGCGCCAGCCGATGGTGCTCGGGCAGGGCCAGCAGCATCGGGTCGTCCAGCACCTGGAAACCCAGCAGGTCGGGGTCGTCATCGGTCGGTGGTTCGCTGACCAGGGCGATGTCCAGGCTTCGCTGGCGCAAGCCTTCCAGTTGTTCGGCCGAGCTGAGGTTGTACAGCGCCACGTGTACGTTCGGCCGGTCGACCCGCAGCACGCGCAAGGCATTGGGCAGCACGCCAGCGTGCATGGCATTTTCGATGTAGCCAATGCACAGGCCGCCTTCTTCGCCGCGCCCCAGACGCTTGCCGAGGGATTCCAGGCGATTGGCGTGGGTCAACAGGGCGCGGGTTTCGGCGAGGAAGGTCTGGCCGTCGCGGGTCAGGCGGATGCGTTGCTGGCTGCGCTCGAACAGGGTCAGGCCCAGGCGCTCTTCGAGCTGGGCGATCTGCCGGCTCAGGGGGGACTGGGAAATGTGCAGGCGTTCGGCGGCGCGCCCGACGTGTTCTTCCTCGGCGACGGCGACGAAGTAGCGCAATTGGCGGATGTCTATCATGTCAGACCTGTAGGGACTCAAGTGCTGCACATTATGTCTTGGACGGTCAGATCCTCGCAATCTAGGATCTGCTCAACGGTCATCACTGACCCCTGACTACTGACGAGGAATCATCCATGAGCTTGAAAGACAAACTGCCCGGCGCACTGGGTTTCGGCACCGCACCGCTGGGCAACATGTTCCGCGCCATCCCGGAAGAAGAAGCAGAGGCGACTGTCCATGCCGTCTGGGATGCCGGCGTGCGCTACTTCGATACCGCGCCGTTCTACGGTTCGGGTCTGTCGGAGATTCGCCTTGGCAGCGCACTGTCGCGCTACAACCGTGACGACTATGTACTGAGCAGCAAGGTCGGCCGGGTGATCCTCGATGAAGTCGAAGACGCCGCCGCCCGTGACCTGGGCGAGAAGAGCGGAGTGTTCGAGCACGGCCGGCCGAACAGGATCGTCAACGACTACAGCGCCGATGCAACGATGCGTTCGATCGAGGACAGCCTCAAGCGCCTGCAAACCGATCGCCTGGACATCGTCTGGGTGCACGATATCGCCCAGGATTTCTACGGCGATCAGTGGCTGGAGTACTTCAACCAGGCCCGTACCGGCGCCTTCAAAGTGCTGACGCGTTTGCGCGAAGAGGGCGTGATCAAGGGCTGGGGCCTGGGCGTGAACAAGGTCGAGCCGTGCGAGTTGACCCTTGATCTGAGCGAAGCGCAGCCGGACGGTTTTCTGTTGGCTGGCCGCTACACTCTTCTCGACCATGACCGCGCCTTGCAGCGTCTGATGGACGCCGCCCTGGGACAGAACGTCGAAATCGTGGTCGGTGGCCCGTACAGCTCGGGCATCCTCGCCGGTGGCGCGCACTTCGAATACCAGAAGGCCAGCCCGGCGATCATCAACAAGGTCGAGCAGATCAAACGCATTGCGGCGGCCCACGGTGTCGACGTCAAAGCCGCTGCATTGCAATTCTCGTTGGCCAACCCGGCAGTGGCCGCGGTGATTCCGGGCTCCAGTCGCCCGGACCGGATCGCCGAAGATGTGGCCGCGTTGTCGGCGGTAATTCCCGCTGCATTCTGGCAGGCGATGCGTGAGGCGAAGCTGGTTTCCGAGCGCGCACCCTTGCCCCTCACTGGAGCTTGAGCATGAAGATTGATTTGAGCGGAAAACTGGCGATCGTCAGCGGCAGCACCGCCGGCATCGGCCTGGGCATCAGCCAGGCACTGGCCGAGGCGAGTGCCACGGTGGTGGTGATCGGCCGTGACACGACCAAGGTCGAGCAGGCGCTGGCGAGCATTCGCCAACGCGTACCCGGCGCGCAATTGCGCGGCGTGACCGCCGACCTCGGTACCGCCGAAGGCGCCGAGACCCTGTTCTCAGCAGAACCTCGGGCAGACATCCTGGTGAACAACCTCGGGATCTTCAACACCGTGGATTTCTTCGACGCACCGGACAGTGAGTGGACACGCTTCTACGAGGTCAACGTGATCTCCGGCGTGCGCCTGTCCCGGCATTACACGCCGGACATGGTCAAGCAGGGCTGGGGCCGGGTGATTTTCCTGTCTTCGGAATCCGGCGTGGCGACACCGGCGGACATGATCAACTATGGCGTGACCAAAAGCGCCAACCTGGCCGTGTCCCATGGCCTGGCCAAGCGTCTGGCCGGCACCGGCGTGACGGTCAATGCGATCCTGCCCGGCCCGACCTTTACCGATGGCCTGGAAGACATGCTCAAGGACGCCACGGCCGAGTCCGGACGCAGCGCCCGGGACGAAGCCGATGCGTTCGTGCGCAAGGCCCGGCCGACGTCGATCATCCAGCGCGTGGCGGACGTCGAGGAGGTCGCCAATCTGGTGGCCTACATCGCTTCGCCGTTATCCTCGGCCACCACCGGCGCTGCCTTGCGGGTCGACGGCGGTGTCGTCGACAGTCTGGCCATCTGAACCTTATTGATTAGAGAGAACATTTCATGGCAACTGCATCAGCCTTCATCGACATCCCGGCTTCGGCCGAACAGGTCTGGCAATTGATTGGCGGTTTCAATTCGCTGCCGGACTGGCTGCCGTTCATTCCCAAGAGCGAGCTCAGCGAAGGCGGGCGCGTGCGCAGCCTGCAAACGGCGGACGGCGCGGTGGTGATCGAACGTCTGCAAGCGTTCGACAACGCGGCTCAAACCTACAGCTACTCGATTTTGCAGGCACCCTTTCCGGCGACTGATTATCTGGCGACGATCAAGGTCGAGGCGCAAGGCGAGGGCGCGCGGGTGACCTGGTCCGGGAGGTTCGAGCCGGTGGGTGTGAGCAACGAGGAAGTGGAGGCGTTGTTTAACGGCATCTATCAGGGTGGGCTTGAGGCACTGCGGGCCAATTACCCGGCCTGACAGTCAAAACACCATTTCCTGTGGGAGCGGGCTTGCTCGCGAAAGCGGAGAGTCAAACAACATATTTGTTGAATGAGAAACCGCATTCGCGGGCAAGCCCGCTCCCACAATGGATCTTCATTGTTTTGGAGTGCGCATCAAGCCGGTGGAATCAAACTCTCCCGACAATCGAGCACCAGCCGCGCGCCACCCAGTTCGCTGCTGCCCACCTCCAGGGTAAACCCGTGCAGGTTGACAATCGCCGCGACGATGGACAGCCCCAGTCCGAAGCCGCTTTTTTGATTGCCCGCCTCGGCGCGATAGAAACGCTGGAACACCGCTTCACGTTCCGCCTCGGGAATGCCCGGGCCGGAGTCGAGCACTTCGATCCGTGTATGCCCGCCATCATTGATCCCGCGCAAGATCACCGCGCCACCGGGCGGGGTGAACTTGATCGAATTGCTCAACAGGTTGGCCACCGCTTCAAACAGCAGTGCCCGATCGCCATGGAGGGGTGGCAATGACGCGGGCAGGTGCAGTTGAAAAACCAGGCCATCGTCTTCCGCCAGGGGCAGATAGAACTCATGCAGTTCTTGCAGTAACGCCACCGGGTCCAGTTGCACGAAACCGGAGCGGCGCTGGCGATCTTCCAGTTCGGAAATCCGCAGCAAGCCACGGAAGCGCGCCATCAGGGTGTCGGCCTCGGCCAGCACCTGGTCCAGTTGCATGGCCTGCGGCGAGCCTTCGCCGGCTTGCTGCTGCATACGATAAAGCTGCGCGCGCAGGCGGGTGAGGGGAGTGCGCAGGTCATGGGCGATGTTGTCGCACACACCCTTGACCTCGTTCATCAAGCGCTCGATGCGCTCGAGCATGACGTTGACGATGGCGGCGAGCATGTCCAGTTCGTCACGCCGATTGGACAGTGGCAAGCGCCGGCTCAGGTCGCCAGCGACGATGGCTTCGGCACTGGCCTGAATCCCGCGAATGCGTCGCAACGGACGGCGTCGCAGCAAATACCAGCCGACGATGCCCGGCACAATGGTCAGGGTCACACCCCAGAATAAGGCGTGAAGGATGATTCGGGTCACGGCAAACAACGAACCGTTGTCGCGCACCAGCACCAGCCAGCGGCCGTCGAGGGTGCGGGTCGCCACGGCGTCGCAACTGTCGGCGGGTAGCGTCTGGTCGTCGTTGTCGTCGGAGGCATCGCAGTCGTTGAGCATGTGGATCTTGCCATCGAGCGGCAAGCCGTCCGGAATGTAGCGCAGGGCGCCGTTGAGGTAACGGTGTTGGGCATCGAACAGGCCGTAGGCGTCGATGCCGCGGATATCGAAGGTCATGCTGACGGCGAGGGCGTCCACCAGTTGCTCGCCGGAGAAGCGCGAAAACAGGTGCTGGCGTTGCATCAGCGAATGCTTGGCCAGGTTGTCCAGGTAAGTGGAAACCTCGTAGTACATGACCCCCATGAGAATCCCGCTCCAGATCACGAACAGCGAACTGTAGAGCGCGAGCAGGCGACTACTGGAAGAGCGCCAGCCTTTAGACGGGTTCGGCAATGACATAACCCGAGCCTCGCACGGTCCGAATCAGTGGGACATTGCCAGGCGGGTCGATCTTCTTGCGCAGACGGCCGATGTGGACGTCGATCAGGTTGGTGCCGGGGTCGAAGTGGTAACCCCAGACTTCTTCGAAAATCATCATCCGCGACAGGATTTGCCCGGTGTTGCGCATCAGAAATTCCAGCAACTTGTATTCGGTGGGCAACAGCGTCAGCAGTTGGCCGTCGCGGCTGGCTTCGTGGCTGATCAGGTTCAGCTCCAGATCCGCCACCCGCAGCGTGGTGGCCTGGGCGGTCACGGTGTTCTGCCGGCGCAGCAGGACTTCGACCCGCGCGGCCATTTCATCGGTGGCGAAGGGTTTGGTCAGGTAGTCATCGCCGCCGGCGCGCAAGCCGCGCACGCGCTCATCGACATCGGACAGTGCGCTGATCATCAGGATCGGCGTGGCCACGCCCATGGTCCGCAGCGTGGTGACGATCGCCAGGCCGTCGAGCCCGGGCAACATGCGGTCGAGGGTGATCAGGTCATAGTTGCCGCTGACCGCACGTTCCAGCCCTTCGCGGCCATTGTCGACCCAGTCGACGTCGAGGCCGTGGCTGCTCAGTTCGGCGACAATTTCCCGGGCGGTCACGGCGTCGTCTTCGATGGTCAAGATGCGGGTCATAAGGCTGGCCTGATTAAATGTTCACAACGTTGTGCGGCATTTTGCCAAGAAATGATCGCAGGCTTTCTAAATAAAAGTTCATGGACGCGACACTGGCGACTGCCCTGGTTTCGCGAGCAGGTTCTCTCCCACAAGACAATGCAATCCCCCTGTGGGAGCGAGCTTGCTCGCGATGACGGCAGATCGGGCAAAATGAATCTGTCAGTCAATCGGCGTACTGACAAACACCTCAAGCCCTTCAGCATACGCCGTGAACGCGGCAATCTCCGGAAACTGCGCCGCACTCACCTGATCCGGCACCACCAGGTTGGTAAAGCTCCAGGCCACGGCCAGGGTAATGCCATCCTGATCAATCGAACCGTCAGTCTTCAGCGGCTGCTTTTCCAGCTCGCGCTCCAGCGCCGAATAGGCCGCCACCAGCTGTCCTTCGACCCGCTGCACCCAAGGTTCGAATTGAATTTCCGCCGGTCGCAGGTTGCGCTCGTAGTAAAGCTGCACGGACTTTTCGCTGGCGGCCAACGCCAGGCCAATCAGGCGCAACGCGCGCAGGCGCTGACCCGGTTTGACGGGCATCAGGCTGTTATCGGCCAGGGTTTCCAGGTAGTCGATGATCAGCGTCGAGTCCATCAACACCTCACCGTCATCCAGAACCAGGGTGGGCGCCTTGACTACCGGGTTGATCTGCCGGAATTGTTCGAAGTGGCGGAACACCGAGACCGATTGATGTTCCAGCGTGATTCCCAGGCATTTGGCGGAAATGGCAGCGCGTCTTACATAGGGCGAGTCCAGCATACCGATCAGCTTCATGGTCCTTTCCTTTATATGGCCATTTCGGGAGGGACAACCTTAGCTGAGGTTCGCCGCCCTGCAAATGAAGACGAAAAATGCCCGGTACAAGCCGTTT
This sequence comes from Pseudomonas sp. Pseusp10, assembly GCF_059492225.1. Taxonomy (NCBI): domain Bacteria; kingdom Pseudomonadati; phylum Pseudomonadota; class Gammaproteobacteria; order Pseudomonadales; family Pseudomonadaceae; genus Pseudomonas; species Pseudomonas sp. Pseusp10. The sequence continues at coordinate 2,957,101 of NZ_CP168528.1, forward strand.
GTCTTCTATATACAGCCGCTCGATTGAATTTCTTGCTATAAACGCACTCCGATTACCGCCCCAAAGCCTGCCGTAGAGCATTTTCAGGGCTTTGTCGGACAAATTCGCTGTCTTTTCGGTTGCTGAGGCCTCAAGTCGGCCGTAGACTGCCGCCCCTCGTAAATTGAGTGCCGGGTGGCGCTTGGAACAAACGGCGCCTTTCCGATGGCCTGCCCAGGTCTGCCGGAACGCTCCCTTATTCGCCTTAATGCACGTTTTTTTATAGAGATATCAATGACAAAGGACAAGTTGCTGGCCATGCCGGCGGATGACTACATGAATGCCGAGCAACATGCTTTTTTCTCCGAGCTGTTGCAGAACATGAAAGTCGAAACCCATGAGCGCATCGAGCAGAACCGCATCGCGATCGAAAGCCTGGACACCCCGGCCGATCCGGCAGACGCGGCTTCGGTCGAAGAAGAGCGCACCTGGCTGGTGAACGCGATCGATCGCGACCAGCGCATGCTGCCTCAGTTGGAACAAGCCCTTGAGCGCATCAAGGAAGACAGCTTCGGCTGGTGCGACGACAGCGGCGAGCCGATTGGGCTCAAGCGCCTGCTGATCAGCCCGACCACCAAGTACTGCATCGAAGCTCAGGAACGTCACGAGCAAATCGACAAGCACCAGCGTCAGGCCTGATTCTGCGAGGCAGCCCCTTTAATCCGGGCTGCCTTGAAAAGATCGCAGCCTGCGGCAGCTCCTGCACAATCGATGCAGGGCGCTGCCACAGGCTGCGATCTTTGTTTTCTGCCGTCTTCGATTTCCCGGTTCTTCTATTGATCTGCTGCAACGTTCGCGACTAAAGGCTCATGGATAATGGCCTTATGGTGGCGTTTAATGCGAAGACAACAATTAGAAGCTTTCCGGGGTGACGATGATGACGAGAGACGGGTCTCTGGTTGCAGCAGTGCCTGCACCAGTGCTGTTGCCGAAAAACCGCTGGTTGACGCCGACGTTGCAAAGCATCGCCCTGATGCTGTTGTTAAGTGGCATGACGCTGGGCGACTGGTCGCTTTACCTTGCCTTGCCCCTGGCCGTATTGATTATCTGGCTGCCTCGCCTGCGTTCGCGCGCGACCCCTGAGGCTGCTTCCCCAGCCAACTCCGATGCCATTGGCGAATTGACTCGCAACCTTTCCTACACCACCAGCCATAACGCGCTGTCTGCCGCCGGTGTGGCGTTTTCGGTTCGGCAACTGGCGGACAAGTTGCAATCGCAGCTCACGGCGGCTGCACAGATCGTCAGTAACGCCGAGGTCATGATCACCACCGAACAGGCCACCTCGGCGCTCAGTCGCCAGGCGCTGAGTGCCGCCAGCGAGGCTCATCAAAGCGGAGTGGCGGGGCGTACGGAACTGATCGAGTCCATTGCGCGCATGCATCAGCTCAGCCAGCGCGCCAGCAACAGCCGTGAACTGATCGAAGCCTTGAGCCTGCGCAGCGATGATATCCAGCGAGTGACCCTGGTGATTCAGTCCATCGCCAGCCAGACCAACCTGTTGGCGTTGAACGCCGCCATTGAAGCGGCGCGGGCGGGGGAGCACGGTCGCGGGTTTGCAGTGGTGGCCGACGAGGTTCGTGGGCTCGCCGCACGTACGGCGACCGCCACGGGCGAAGTCGGCGAGATGGTGGCCGATATCCAGCAACGTACCGCGCAGGTGGTGGAGCAGATCCGCCAACTGTCCAGCGACCTGGACACAGGTGTCGAGCAGGTCGAACGGACGGGACAGCACCTGGAGAACATTGCCCATCTGGCGGCCAGTGTCGAGTCCCAGGTCGGGGAAATCGCCCAAGGGGCAGACACCAATCGCGAACAACTCGACAGCCTGTTTCACGCCATCGAACAGATGCGCAGCGACCTGGTGGTCAGCGATCAGCAAACTCAGCGTCTGGCCCATGCGGCGGTGCAAATGGAAGGGCAAGCCGAAACCATCAGCGAGCGTCTTGCCGAGGTGGGGCTGGATGACTATCACCAGCGGATCTATGACCTGGCCCGGGAAGGCGCGAGCCAGATTGCCGCGCGTTTCGAGGCGGATATCGATGCCGGTCGAATCAGTCTCGACGATCTGTTCGACCGCAATTACCAGGGCATCCCCCATACCAGCCCGGCCAAGTACCAGACGCGTTTCGACCGTTACACCGATCAGGTTTTGCCAACGATCCAGGAACCGTTGTTGCCGCGTCACGAAGGATTGGTGTTCGCCATCGCCTGCACCCAGCAGGGTTATGTGCCGACCCACAACAGTGTATTCAGTCAGCCGCTGACGGGCGACGCGCAGGTCGATGCCATGCAGAACCGGACCAAGCGCAAGTTTGCTGATCGTACCGGGATCCGCTGTGGCAGCCATCAGAAGGCCGTGCTGCTGCAAACCTATACACGCGACACCGGCGAGTTGATGCACGATCTCTCGGTGCCGATCACGCTCAAGGGCAGGCATTGGGGCGGTTTGCGCCTGGGCTACAAACCGGAAAAGCCACGCTAGAAACCCCGGGTTGCCGGGTAATGCTGTTCAGTTAAGGATTCTGTAGGAGCGAGCTTGCTCGCGATGGACTCAAGTGCGCCGCGTTTAGTCAGTAAACACGCGGCATCGTTAACGACCATCGCGAGCAAGCTCGCTCCTACAGTGAATACTGAACAGCATTACGGGTTGCCGGGGGATTGTTACGAATTCTGCAATTAACCTGTGCAGGCTTTTGCTGTTTCCTCGCCGGAAAACTAATTAGCATATCTACTAATTAGGTTGCTAACGAAGTTCGGGGGGCAGCATGCAAGGCAAAGTTGATGTCGCGGTCATGATCGGCAGCGGAGTACCTGCCAACCTGCGCTCCATGGGACGCAAGGTTTGCTGGGTGGTGCTGCTCAATGGCGAGCGCCGGGGCACGGCGTTCTCCAGTCGCGATGAAGCGGAGGAATGCAAGGCTGCCTGGTTGGCGCAATTGAGCACCGAAAGACCTGGCAGCCTGCATTGAGGTTGTCAGTGCGTCTGGTGCATGCGCAGGTTCAGATCGTCGACCACCCGCGACCAGTCAGCGTCTTCGCGCAATTGTTCTTTGAGGAAGCCGGCCTGTTGCGGTGACCAGAACTCGGCGTCGATGAGTTTCTTGTCGTCAGGCAGGAAATGGCCGGCAATGAAGTCGTCGATCGCTTTCTGGCTGGAGTCCAGGCCGAGCTGGTCGAACAGGCCTTTCAAGTCGTGGGTCGGTGATTCCATCTTCATCTCCTTGCAGGTCATCAGTCGGGTCGAGGGGCGAGGCGCGGCACCCTGGTTTCGAGGGCGCCGCACGGGTGGAGTTCGATCGCGATGTTCAAACGCAACAGTGAGCATAGACCGTCAATCGGACATTCAGGCTTTCAGTGCCCCGGCATCGACCGCCGCCTTCAGTTCCATGGCCGATTCCTGGGCCGCCAGGGCGGCGACATCCGGGGTCTTGAACCAGCGATCCTTTTCGACCTGGTGATAGGTCACGGTCTTTAGCGGTGGTTTGGCACGCATGACAATCACGGCCTGGAATTCACCGTCGATTTCTCTGGCTTCGCCCCGGATAAAAAACTCGCCGATATCAAATTCCGTCACGTTGCAGACTTCCCCTGGAAATACATTGTTGTTGTCAACGCAACCCGATTTTTTGCGGATCCGTTTTATTGGGCGGCAGTATGGCAGTAGTTGCCCGTCGACGGCTGAGATAAGTCGGCGGGCAGACGAAACGTCGATGGCGATGAGCGCGGCGGGCATGTCAACAATGTGATTCAAGAAACCGGGCGAGGGCACACGCTTCGTTATGATCAGCTCGGAAACCTCTTACGCAGCCTGTCGAATTATCCTTGATGTGAAAGAAGGCAATGCCCGCCATCACCACTTGAAATCGCGGGCGGGCCGGGACAACGGGAAGCGGTTCATGGTGGCGGGACCGTATCGGGTGCGAGATTGGCGCTGTTTCTGAGTCAGGCACCAGGGGATAAGCAAAGTGAGTCAGCGTGCACATATGAAGTCCTTTTCATTGTTTACCGACGTATGTACGTCGTTTTGGCTAGTCTCCAAGAGCATCGCTGCTCTAGAATCACCCTCACTGGTGGGTGAATGATGTTTATCTAAAGCAATTTTTTGCGGACGATATGTAGGAAAAGATTTTTTCTTGATGAGATTTTTCCCCGAAGTTGATAGTCCATAATTCTCTGGCAGCAGGAAGGGTGTTTTCCTTCAGCCTGTGACGAACGCCAGGCAAGACGATGCGAGTGACGTTCCAGTAGTCTTCTCAAGCTTCGTGATGAATGAGTGCACTGCTCATTCAGGACTTCAATCCGGGTTCTTTGGCTACACCTTCGGCATTGCCGCTTTTTTGGCTGTGCGTTTATTTTTCGCGCACGGCACCATTTTTCAGATGTGGGGATGTTTCCTTGGCAGTAAGTAATCTCGATATGCATGCCTTGTTCGTGCTGGGTGATTTGCGCGCAAAGCTGGTCAAGCAGTTTCAGTCACGTTTCGTTTACATCACCGAACAGAACGCTGAAGGCATTTACATTGCCGAAATCGACACCGAATCAGCTCTGGTGGTGGACGACAAGCCCGGACTCAAACTCAAGGTCGGCGATCATTTCAGCGCGTCCGTGCTGCCCAGTCGCGAAGGCGGCAAACTGGACATCAAGTTCCGCGACATCAAGCTGACGGTTTACGGAATTGGCGATTACGCCTTCGTGACCACGGCCGACGGCCAGGGGATCGTGTTCAAGGAGGGTCACAGCGTGGTGATGGTGTTCGCCGCCCATCAACAGCTGCAGGAAGGCCTGACCAAGACCCTGAAAGCCGTGACCGCCAAAGCGGCCAAGTGGCGCAAGGGCGAGTTGGTGACCTTCAAGGCCAGCGAGTGATGACCCTGACCCGCGCCGATTTCCACGAACAGAACCAGGCCAGCGCTCAAGACGAGGCGCGGCGGCTGTTCGGGCAGAAGACCATTCTGCAGGGAGCCTGGCTGAATTGGGTGGCGTCACAGCTTTACCAACTGCAACCGGCGGCATACGCCAGCATGGTCAGACGAGAGCTGATGCGTTTGCAGGAAACCTGCGAAAACTGATCCACGCACCTCGAAAGCAGAAACCTCTACTACAGTCAGTGGACTGAGTATTCAGAGGCTTCGCGGCCTGCTGCCAGGCCATCCTGCTATTGCTGTGAACAGCACGAGGTGCAAAAGCATGAACGGAATTCGACAGTTGCTGGCTGCTGTCCTGGCCACTTTCGGTTTGCTGGCGACACCCGCCCCGGTGTTTGCCGCCCAGACACCGATCCACTTCGCCGACCTGAACTGGGAAAGCGGCAGCCTGATCACCGACGTCCTGCGCATCATTGTCGAGAAGGGCTACGGGCTGTCGACCGACACCTTGCCGGGCACCACCATCACCCTGGAAACCGCGCTGGCCAACAATGACATTCAGGTCATTGGCGAAGAGTGGGCCGGACGCAGCCCGGTCTGGGTCAAGGCGGAGGCCGAAGGCAAAGTCGTCAGCCTTGGCGACACGGTCAAGGGCGCCACCGAAGGCTGGTGGGTGCCGGAGTATGTGATCAAGGGCGACCCGGCCAAGGGCATCAAGCCGCTGGCGCCGGACCTGCGCAGTGTCAGCGACCTGCCGCGCTATAAAGACGTGTTCAAGGACCCGGAAGCCCCGACCAAGGGACGCTTCCTCAATAGCCCCATCGGCTGGACCTCGGAAGTGGTCAACAAACAGAAGCTCAAGGCGTATGGGCTGGACGACAGTTACGTGAACTTCCGCAGCGGTTCGGGCGCGGCACTGGATGCGGAGATCAGCTCGTCTATTCATCGTGGCAAGCCGGTGCTGTTTTACTACTGGTCGCCCACGCCGTTGCTCGGTCGCTTCAAACTGATTCAACTCGAAGAACCGCCGTTCGACGCCGAAGCCTGGAAGACCTTGACCGATGCCGACAACCCCAATCCACAGCCGACCCGTTCCCTGGCCTCCAAGCTGTCGATCGGTGTCTCCACACCGTTCCAGAAGCAATATCCGCAGATTGCCGAGTTCTTTGCCAAGGTCGACTTTCCGATCGATCCCCTGAACAAGGCGCTGGCCGAGATGAGCGAGAAACATACACCGCCGCGCCAGGCGGCAGAGGCGTTCATGAAGGCTCATCCGGACGTCTGGCGGGCGTGGCTGCCCAAGGACGTGGCGGATAAAGTCTCCGCCACCCTGTAGGCGCTGCCGCAGGTCGGGATCTTTTGATCTTTGTCATGAAAAAGCAAAATCAAGACATCGCAGCCTGCGGTAGCTCCTACAATGTTCGGTTCATATCCCTTTCAAGGATCTCTGAACCATGACCCTGTTGTTGGCTCAGTCGCTGGTGACGATCTTCACCGTGATCAGTCTGGTGCATGTGTATTGGGCGTTGGGTGGCGAGTGGGCGGCGGTGGCGGCGGTCCCGCAAGTACCGCAGGAGGGCAGTGCGCAACTGAGGCCGGCGTTCACGCCGCGAGGCTGGATCACGCTGGTGGTGGCCGGACTGTTGCTGTTGATTGCCATGCTGGTGTGCTTGCGGGTGGGTTGGTGCCTGCCACCCTTGCATCACCGGTCGTTGCAGTGGGTGATCAGCGCGATTGCGATCTTGCTGTTTGCCCGGGCCATTGGCGATTCGGAGCTGGTGGGTTTTTTCAAAGAGGTCAAAGGCTCGAAATTTGCCCGGCTGGACACCTGGGTTTACTCGCCGTTGTGTGTGGTGTTGGGGGCGGGGTTGTTGGCGGTGGCCTGGATTTGATTGATCGACATTTCTGTAGTGACAGTACTGGCCTCTTCGCGGGCAAGCCCGCTCCCACAGGTTTTGTGTGCGCCACAAATCCACTGTGGGAGCGGGCTTGCCCGCGAAGAGGCCGGTCCAGTCACTGCAAAACTTTGGCTTAGCTGCCACTCTCACTCCGCCGACTGCTCACCTCAGCCGGCACATCATCCCCGGCCATGCGTTTACGGAACAACGCCGCCCGGGCCAGCAGCAAAGTGGTCACGGGCACGGTAATCGCCAGCAGGATCGGAATCAGCCAGGCGTGCAAGACCGGCGCGGACTTGAGCGCCGAAAAGTAAATGATCGAAGCCAGCGCCACGCACCAGGCCCCGAGCGTCGAGGCCAGGGCCGGCGGGTGCATGCGCTGGAAGTAGTCCTGCATGCGCAGCAGGCCCGTGGCGCCGATCAATGCAAACAGGCTGCCGAGTACCAGCAGGATCGCCACCGGGATTTCCACCCACAACGACAATGGCGTATTCATTCGATCACCTCACCACGCAGCAGGAATTTCGCCAGGGCGAACGAGCCGACGAAACCGAACAGTGCGATCAGCAGCGCCGCCTCGAAGTACGTATCACTGGCATAGCGAATACCCAGCGCCAGCATCATCAGCATCGCGACGATGTACAGATAGTCCAGCGCCAGGACCCGATCCTGGGCCGACGGCCCCTTGAACAGGCGGATCAGGGTCAGGATCATCGCCAGGGAAAAGAAGAACAGGCTCAGCAGGATCGCGTTCGACAGCAACGGGCTCATTCGAAGATCTCCATCAACGGACGTTCGTAGGTTGCCTTGAAGTGCTGGATGAACAGCGCTTCGTCGTCCAGGTCGAAGACGTGCAACAGCAGAATGCTGCGGTCCAGCGCCAATTCCGACCAGACCGTACCGGGCACCACCGTGGTGATCATCGACAGCGCGGCCAGGCCGTTGGCGTCACGCAAGTCCAGCGGCACCTTGATGAATTGCGAACGGGGCGGGCGGCGACCCGCATTGAGCACGCCCCAGGCCACGGCGAGGTTGGACACCAGCACATCACGCCCGACCAGCAGGACCAGGCGCAGGATCACCCCGGGACGCCGGATGCGTACCGGCAGCGGACGCAGCTTGCGCATCATCAGCGGCGCACAGAACCCCAGCGCGGCACCCAGCAGCAGGTTGCCGGGGCTGGTCGACAGGTTCAGCAGCAACCACAGCAGCCACAAGGCCAGCGACAGCAACGGTGCAGGAAACAGGCGCTTCATGGTTGCACCTCCAGCGTGGTCGCATGGGCCGGCGGGTTCGGCACGACGCGCGTATCGAGCACCGCCATCACGTATTGCTGCGGGTTGTACAAGGCATCGGCGGCGGCCTGGGTGTAGCGCAGCAGCGGATCTGCCTTGAAGGTCAGCGCAATACTCAGGCCCAGCAGTGCAAAGATCGGCACGCATTCCAGGCGTCGCAACAGGGGCGATGGCCGTTCCGCTGGCGTCCAGAAGCGCTGGATGCCCAGGCGCGAGAAGGCGATCAGCGACGCCAGCCCGGACACAATCAACAACACCAATAGGCCCCACGCGGCGTTGGAAATCGGCTCGTCGCCGCTGTTGCCCAGGCCCAGCGGATTGAGCAGGGCACCGATCAACCCGAGTTTGCCGATAAAGCCGGAGAGCGGCGGCATGCCGATGATCAGCAAGGCGCAGGCGATGAAGCTCAGGCCAAGAAACGCCATGGTCCAGGGAATCACCTGGCCGACCACGGCTTTTTGTTCGTCGTCGAGGTTGATGCCTTTGGGCGGATGCAGGCTTTCCAGAGGCCGGGGCAGCAGTTCGGCTTCATCTTCGAGCAGGACTTCATTGGCCGAGCGCGAGCGCTCGATCAGTTCGGCCAGCAGGAACAGCGCACTCAACGCCAGGGTCGAGCTGAACAGATAGAACAGCGCCGCGCCGGCCAGGTTCGGCTGGGCGAAACCGATGCTCGACAACAGAATGCCTGCCGACACCAGAATGCTCAGGCTGGCCATGCGCTCCAGGCGTTGTGCGGCGAGGATCGCAATGGCTGCGCAGACAATGGTCGCCATGCCGCCATAGATCAGCCACTCACCGCCAAAGAACGCCGACGCCCCGGCCTGGGCGGAAAACAGCAGCGTCCACAGGCGCAGCAAGGTGTAGACGCCGACCTTGGTCATGATTGCGAACATCGCCGCCACCGGCGCGCTGGCCGAGGAATAGGCCGGCACCAGCCAGAAGTTCAGCGGCCACATCCCGGCCTTGGCCAGAAACGCGACGGCCAGAATCCCTGCGCCGGCGTGTAGCAAGCCGCGATCGGCTTCGGACACCAGCGGGATTTTTACCGCCAGGTCGGCCATGTTCAGCGTGCCGGTAACCCCATAGATCAGCGCCGCGCCAATCAGGAACAGCGACGAGGCCAACAGGTTGATCGAGATGTAATGCAACCCCGACGACACCCGCGCCCGGCCCGAGCCGTGGAGCATCAACCCGTAGGATGCGGCCAGCAGCACCTCGAAGAACACGAACAGGTTGAACAGGTCAGCGGTGAGGAACGCGCCGTAAAGGCCCATCAACTGGATCTGGAACAGCGCGTGGAAACTCGAACCTGCGCTGTCCCAGCGGGCCATGGCGAACAGCAGGGCACTGACGCCGATGATGCCGGTCAGCACCAGCATCAGCGCCGACAGGCGATCGACCACCAGCACCAGGCCGAACGGCACTTGCCAGTTGCTCGGCAGGTACACGCCGATGGAACCGGGCACGCCGGTGGTTTGTGTCCATTGCAACAACGCCACGGCGATGCCCAGCCCGAGCAAGCTGGAGAGCAGATTGATCTTTGCCTTGAGCGGCCGGTGCTTCTCGCCAAGCATCAGCATGATCGCGGCGGTCAGCAGCGGTAGCAGAATGGGCGCGACGATCAGGTGAGACATCGCCATCATTCCTTAGGCTCCCGGCCATCCACATGGTCGGTGCCGGTCAGGCCCCGGGAGGCCAGCAGCACCACCAGAAACAGCGCGGTCATGGCGAAGCTGATGACGATCGCCGTCAACACCAGCGCTTGCGGCAACGGGTCGGTGTAGTGCAGCAGATCCTGCGGCACACCGTTCTTGATGATCGGTTCCTTGCCGATGAACAGGCTGCCCATGCTGAAGATGAACAGATTGACGCCGTAGGACAGCAGGCACAGGCCCATGACCACCTGGAATGTCCGTGGGCGCAGGATCAGCCAGACGCCGGACGCGGCCAGTACGCCGATGGCGATTGCGATGACTTCTTCCATCAGACGACCTCCTTCATGGCAACTGATTTAGGCTGGGCAGCGGTTTTGTGACCCCGCACCGATTGGTGGGCGAGGGCGGTGAGGATCAACAGGGTCGAGCCGACCACCACGCCGTATACGCCGATGTCGAAGAACAGCGCGCTGGCCAGGTGAATGTCACCCAGCAGCGGCAACGAGAAATGCCAGGTGTGGGTGGTCAGGAACGGATAGCCGACCAGCATCGCACCCAGCCCGGTGGCCGTGGCAAACAGCAGTCCGGTGCCCATCCAGCGCAATGGCCGCAGGCTCATTTGCGCCTCGACCCACTGCGTGCCGGCGACCATGTATTGCAGGATGAACGCCACCGACATCACCAGCCCGGCGACAAAACCGCCGCCCGGTTGGTTGTGCCCACGCATGAACAGGTAGAACGACACCACCAGCGCAACCGGCAACAGCAGGCGCACCAGCACCGCCGGCACCATCATGAAGCCGAGCGCGGTGTCGCTGGCGTGACGCGGGTTGACCAGGTCGGTGACCACGTCCGGCGCGAGCAAGCGTTGCTGGGCCGGCAGTTGCAGGCTTTCTTTCGGCGGACGGAAGCGGCGCAGCAGGGCGAACACGGTCAGGGCCACGGCCACCAGCACGGTGATTTCACCGAGGGTGTCGAAACCACGGAAGTCCACCAGCATCACGTTGACCACGTTGCTGCCACCGCCTTCGGGCAAGGCGCGACTCAGGTAGAACGAAGAAATATCGTTGGGTGTCTGGCGCGTCAGCATGGCATAGGCCAGCAAAGCCATGCCGACACCGACCGTGGTCGACAGCAGCAAGTCACGGATACGCCGCACCCGCGCCCGGCGCAGGCTGCCCGGCAACGGCGAGACTTCTTCGATCCGCCGTGGCAGCCAGCGCAGGCCCAGCAGGATCAACACCGTGGTCACCACCTCGACCGCCAGTTGCGTCAGGGCCAGGTCCGGCGCGGAAAACCAGACGAAGGTGACGCAGGTCATCAGGCCGCAGACGCTGACCATGGTCAGTGCCGCGAGGCGGTGGTACTTGGCCTGATAGGCCGCACCAAGGGCGCAGGCGATGGCCAGCAACCACAAGGTGACGAAGACGATCGACCCCGGGATTTTCGGCCGGTCACCCCAGTGAAGGCTGCTGTGCAACATGGGAATCAACCCGGCCAGCACGGCGGCGAGCACCACCAGGAACAATTGCATTTGCAGGCGCCTGGTACCCATCCGGGGCTCCAGGCGACGGGCCAGGCGCATCATCATGATCAGGCCACGCTCGAACAGGCGTTTGCCGTCGAAACGACCAATGACCGGCGGGCAGTGGAAGCGTCCACGCTTGAATTGGTTGCGCAGCAGCAAGTAGAGCAGGGTGCCGCAAGAGAGGGCGATCAGGCTCATGATCATCGGCGCGTTCAAGCCGTGCCAGATGGCCAGGCTGTATTCGGGCAGCGTGCCGCCGACCACCGGTTGCGCCGCGGCAGCCAGCAGCGGGCCGACCACCTGTGCCGGGAATATCCCCACCAGCAGACAAGTGAACACCAGCAACTCGACCGGCGCACGCATCCAGCGCGGTGGCTCGTGGGGCGTGTGGGGCAAGTCGGTCGCCGGCGGACCGAAGAACACATCCACGGTGAAACGCAGGGAGTAAGCCACGCTGAAGGTACCGGCAATGGTCGCCACGATCGGCAAGCTCAGCTCGACCCAGCGCGTGGCATTGATGAACACGGTTTCGGCGAAGAACATCTCTTTGGAGAGGAAACCGTTGAGCAACGGCACGCCGGCCATCGAGGCGCTGGCGACCATGGCCAGGGTGGCGGTGAACGGCATCAGTTTGAACAGGCCACTGAGCTTGTGGATATCGCGGGTGCCACTTTCGTGGTCGATGATGCCCGCGGCCATGAACAATGAGGCCTTGAACGTTGCATGGTTGAGGATGTGGAACACCGCGGCGACGGCGGCCAGCGGGCTGTTCAAGCCGAGCAGCAGGGTAATCAGGCCGAGGTGGCTGATGGTCGAGTAGGCCAGCAATCCCTTGAGGTCGTTCTGGAACATCGCGCAGTACGCCCCGAGCAACAGGGTGCAGGCACCGGCGCCGCTGACGATGTAGAACCATTCTTCACTGCCCGAGAGCGATGGCCAGAGCCGCGCGAGCAGAAATACCCCGGCCTTGACCATGGTCGCCGAGTGCAGGTACGCCGACACGGGGGTCGGCGCGGCCATGGCGTGGGGCAGCCAGAAGTGAAAGGGAAATTGCGCACTTTTGCTCAGTGCCCCGATCAGGATCAGGGGCAACAGGATCGGGTAGAGGGCATGGGCGCGAATCAGGTCGCCGGCGGCCAGGACCTTGTCCAGGTCATAGCTGCCGACCACATGGCCGAGCAGCATGACCCCCGCCAGCAGGCACAATCCGCCCGCACCGGTCACCATCAGCGCCATGTGGGCACCACGCCGGGCATCGGCGCGATGGTGCCAGTAGCCAATCAACAGGAACGAAAAGAGGCTGGTCAGCTCCCAGAAAAACACGATCTGGATCAGGTTGCCGGAGATCACCAGGCCAAGCATGGCGCCCATGAAGGCCAGGAAAAACGCGAAGAAGCGCGGCACCGGATCGTTCGGCGACATGTAGTAGCGGGCGTACAGCGAAACCAGGGTGCCAATGCCCAGCACCAGCATGGAAAACAGCCAGGCAAAACCGTCCATGCGCAGGACGAAGTTCAAGCCCAGGCTGGGCAGCCAGGAAAACTCTTCGCGAATGACGCCGCCATGGGCGATCTGCGGGTACAGGAGCGCGACCTGAAGGGTGCCGATCAGGGCGATCAGGCCAGCCAGCAGGGATTCGGCGTTACGTGCATTGTGCGGCAACACGGCCGCCAAACAGCTGCCTATGAAAGGCAGAAGCAGTAGAACTATCAGGGACATAGGCTTCTAATCTGCGGAAGTTTGTGAAGCATCATACGTGCCAGTTCCCGGATCACCAAACGCCAAGCTGTCGCAGAATCCTACACGGTAGATGGAAAAGTCGTGTTTATCCTTGTTTCAGAGGGTTGGGTTTAACCTCTCGGACGCCATCGCGGGCAAGCCCGCTCCCACAGAGTTTGTGGATGTACACAAAACGGTGTGCACACCGCAAAACCTGTGGGAGCGGGCTTGCCCGCGAAAGCAATCGATCATGCACCGCTGAATTAGCGGTTCAACCCTGTGTTTCCCGCTCCAGCTCTTCTTCTACCGCAGCCGCCTTACCCTTGGTCTTCAACTCACTGACAATCACCGCCGCCACAATCAACCCGGCCCCGAGCAGGGCAATCGCCGGCAGGCGTTCCCCGGCGATGCGCCCGACAATCCCGGCCCATACCGGCTCGCCGGCATAGATCAGCGTGGCGCGGGTCGGTGAAACGCTTTTTTGTGCCCAGTTCATCGCCACCTGAATCGCCGCACTCGCCGCCCCAAGGCCCAATGCGCTGCACAGCAGCAACCACGAGAAGTCCGGTATCGCCTCATTGGTCGGCACCACCATCAGGAACGACAGCACCGAAGTGACCGCCAGTTGCACCGCCGTCACCCGACGCACATCGACCTGGCCGGCATAGGTGCTGATCAAAATGATCTCGGCCGCAATGGCCACGGCGCTGATCAAGGTGGCGATTTCACCGGGGCTGAAGTTGAACGACGCACCGGACGGCCCGGACAACAGCATCAACCCGGTAAAGGCCAGCATGATGCCGATGCTCGGCATCAACCCCGGACGCCGCCCCAGCACCAGCCATTGCAGTAACGGCACAAACGGGACGTACAGCGCGGTAATAAAGGCCGATTGGCTGCTGGGAATGCTCTGCAGTCCGACTGTCTGCAAGCCATAGCCGAGCATGATCGCCACGCCAATAAACGACCCGGCCTTGAGTTCGAACAGGGTCAGGTCGCGCAAGTGACGCCAGGAAAACAGGGCGACGATGCTCGCGGCGGCGGCAAAGCGCAGGCCGACGAAAAACATCGGGCCGCTGACGGTCATCGCATGCTGTACCAGCAGGAAGGTTCCGCCCCAGACCATCGTGATCAGCACCAGCACGCATTCGGCCTTGCTGAGCCTTGTAAAACGGGAGGAAGCCTTTGGGGAGTTCACCGACGTCATGACCTTGCACGCTACTGGAGGGGGACGCACAATGCGCCGAATGTTGCGCAGTATACTGCCCAACCCAACCCAGTGAGCAATATAGTGCACAAAGATTCTACCCAACGGGCATCGGTGCTCCAGCACGTCAGTCAGAATGTCCGTCGATTGCGTCATGCCGCCGACATGAGTCAGACCGCGCTGGCCGAAAAGTCCGGTGTCAGCCGCCGAATGCTGGTGGCGATCGAGGCGGGGGAAAAGAACGTCAGCCTGACCACCCTCGACCGGGTGGCCGAAGCCCTCGACGTCGCCTTCAGTGATTTGATCCAGGCGCCCGACGCCCGCGATCCCAGCCGTATCAATGAGCTGGCCTGGACCGGCACCATTCCCGGCAGTAAAGCGGTGTTGCTCTCCAAGGCCCACGCCAGCCGCGAAGTCGAGCAGTGGGAATGGTGCCTGCAACCGGGCGAGGTGTATCCATCGGAGCCGGACGCCGATGGCTGGAGCGAGCAGATTTATGTCTTCGAAGGTTGTCTGACCGTTATGCTCGGTGACCAGCCACAGAATATCGCAGCGGGTGAATTCTTCATGTTCGCCAGCAACCAGCCGCACTGTTATCGCAACGACGGGACGGTGGCGGCGCGGTTTGTGCGTAACGTGGTGATCTGAACAGGGAGAACACGATGGACCAGGCCTTGACCCATGACGCTGACATCCTGATTGTCGGTGGCGGCCTTAGTGGCACGATGCTGGCGGCGCAGCTGATGCGCCTGCCGGGCAAGCGCAAGGTGCTGGTGATTGAGCCCCGCGCCGAACTCGGCCGGGGCGAGGCCTATAGCGCGGTGGAGTTGGGGCATACGCTCAACGGCAACGCGGCGCGGATGAGTGTCGATCCGGACAACGCCGACGACCTGACCCAATGGCTCACCGACTACATTGCCAGCGGCGGCTGGCCGGAGTCGGACCAGCAGCATGTGCCGATCAGCGAATTGTTTCCGCCTCGGGGGATATTCGGTCTGTACGCGCAGCAGCGTCTGGCAGAAGCGCAAGCGGTGGGTGCCTTGAACGGTTCGACCGTCGGACATGTACGGGCCGAAGTGGTGGATTTGCAAACCGGTACGGATAACGTGCGGCTGACACTGAGCGATGGCCAATGCCTGCAAGGGGCGTTTGCGGTTCTGGCCACGGGTATGTTCCCCGCCGCGCGCACGCCACAAACCTGGTCCAGCGGCTTGAACGCTGCGGCCCTCGATCCGTGGGACGTGGCAGCCATGCAGCGGCTCGATCCGCTATCGACGGTCATGATCATCGGCTCGGGCCTGACCATGGTCGATGCCGTGGTGTCCCTGGAACAGGCCGGGCATCGTGGTCCGATCGAAGTGTTTTCCCGCCATGGGCTGCTGCCCCATGTGCGTCGCCAGCCACCGGCCTGGGTGGATTTTCTGGCGCAGGATCAGAGCATCCGCACACCCCGCCAGTTGATGCGCGAACTGCGTCGACACTGCCGGGACGCCATCGCCCAGGGTATCGACTGGCAGGCGCCGCTGGACACGGTGCGGGCACATATCGGCCGCTTGTGGCATCAGGCGACGGACGTGCAGCGTCGGCAGTTCGTGCGGCATGTGCGGCCGTGGTGGGAAAGCCATCACCACCGCTCGCCACCCTTGAGTGCCGAACTGGTGGAGCGGTTATATAAAGAAGGGCGGTTACGTATTCACGCGGCTTCGTTCAAGGGCCTTGAGCCTTCGCTCAATGGCGAGGTGAGTATCCGCCTTCGACAGCGCGGCGAGGCGCAGACCTGTGTAGTCAGTGGTGCCGCCCTGATCAACTCCAGCGGTATCGAATATGACTGGCGCCGTGTCGCGCGACCGCTGCCCCGGCAATTGCTCGCCCGAGGCCTGGTGCGGCCGGGGCCGTTGGCCTTGGGCATCGCGGCGGAGGTCGATGGTGCGGTCCTGAACGCCGAGGGTCAGCCTGCCAGCCGTCTGTTTGCCATGGGGCCGCCGTTGCGCGGCATGTGGTGGGAAAGTACGGCCGTCACCGATGTGGCGAGCCAGGCCAAGGCGTTGGCCGAGCGGCTGGTGCGCTAAGGCCGTCCATTCAACATACCGCGCAGTCAGTGCGGTGTGCTGGCGTTGTTGGGCTTGTCGATCAGGTTGTGGGTCTGAGTACATATCCGTTTTTTGGGTAACGGCGGCTTATGGTTTCGCCCTTACGGCGAGTCCCTTTTGTCAAACGACACAAAAGGAACCAAAAAGTCTCGCCCCTTACGTACGGCCCCTCGCTTAGGCTCGGGGTTCCTTCGCTCCGGCATTCATCCGGGGGCATCGCCTCCGGTCGGCTTCGCTCGACCTCCTCTCGATGTGTTCGGCTGCGCCGAACGGCGCTGCGCGCCTCTCCCCGGATGAACACCTCCACTCAGCCTGCCGAGGGGGCGGGTGGATCAAGATCAAGAGCTGCAGGCGAGCTAACGCTCGGCCTGTTGAGTGGTGAAGAGCGTGGATGTACGCAGCCCTGCCTTGCTTTTCTGTAGGAGTGAGCCTGCTCGCGATGGCGGCCTGCCAGCCGACCAGAGTCTTGCGGACTTCCCCGATCCCTGTGGGAGCGGGCTTGCCCGCGATGGCGGCTTACGAGCCAACCATTCACTTGCAGTTGTCCCAGCCCATTGGATTGAGCTTGGTCGGGCACCGCTCCAGTGATGGCAGCCAGACCACCGCTGGATTGTTTCCATCAATGCACCCGGCAAAAAACCGCGGCCCCCCACCCGAGGCCGCGGTTTTCCATAGGGTTGAAGCCGGCCCCATCAACCAACGTGGCTGATGGGGCGCGGGCTCAGTTGGCGATCACCGGCACCGTCCGCACGGAGCCTTGGGACGAGGTGATCGTGGCGGTCGGGTTCGCCGACGGAACCACCGTGGTGGTGTTGTTCACCGTCA
The DNA here is from genome assembly GCF_059492225.1 of Pseudomonas sp. Pseusp10. Lineage (NCBI taxonomy): Bacteria > Pseudomonadati > Pseudomonadota > Gammaproteobacteria > Pseudomonadales > Pseudomonadaceae > Pseudomonas > Pseudomonas sp. Pseusp10. The sequence goes on from NZ_CP168528.1 coordinate 2,974,222, forward strand.
ACTTCCAGCGTCCATTCGCCGGGACGGAGGTGGTGCCCAGGGTGACCAGCCCGGTCGGCGTGGTGACCTTGACGGTGATGGTGTTGCCGGTGGTCACCGATGAGGTGCCGGCAAAGTTCCAGGTGAAGCGGTTATTGGAGCGGGCGCTCACCGTTGCGGTGGTCACTGCGAAGGTTTCCGCAACAGGCCGTGGCGAAACCTGCACTGTGACCGTGGCCGGCGACGTCGACAGGGCGCCGAAGCTGTCCCGGGCGATGTAGGTGAAGGTCGTGGTGAAGGCCGTGGTGACGGTGGTTGGCGGGGTGTAGGTGAGCACCGTGCCGTTACTGCTGACGGTGCCGCGACCTGCCGGTGGTTGAGTGAAGCTGGCGACCGCCAGCGGCAGGTTGCCTTCCGGATCGGTGTCGTTGGCCAGTACGTTGATTGGAATCGCCACACCCAGTGTCGTGACCGCATCGGCGACTGCCACCGGAGGCCGGTTAGGCGCCACGGTAATGGTCACGGTTGCCGCTGTCGTCGAGGCCAGGCCTTTGATGTCCTGGGCCTTGTAGGTGAAGGTCGTGGTCAGCGGCGCGTTGACGACGGCTGGAGGGGTGTAGACCACTGCTGTAGTGCCGCTCAGTGCCACGGTGCCCTGGCCTGCGGCTGGTTGGGTCAACGCGGTGATGCTCAGCGGCGTGTTGCCGTCCGGGTCACGGTCGTTGGCCAGCAGGTTGAGGGTGATTGGCACGCCGAAGCTGGTGCTGCCGGTATCGGCGACGGCGATCGGTGCCTGGTTCGCGCCGGTGTCCGGTGCCGTACCTACTACGACGACTGGCTCGGTGTCACTGCCGCCGGCGGCGGATTTCACCGTAACGGTTGCAGGAGGCTGGGTCAGGTCAGGCACTGTCAGGCTTTGCAGGGTGCCGGCTTTCGACAGCCTTCCGTAACCCTGGGCGACCATGTCCGGTACCACCACTTCGTCTGTGGAGGTGGCCTCGATCAGCAGGCTGTGGTTGCTCCAGCTGTAACGGGCGGTCTGGATTTTTACCACGTCCGAGAGCTTGCTCGACACCGAGGTCGGGCGGGTGCTCCCGGCCGGGTTGGTGGCGGTGACCACCACGACCGCTGGCACGGTGCCGTTGCTCAGCAGATGCTGGGCGAAGAACACGCCGTTGTTATCGCTGACCATGTTGGTCTGGCAAGGCGACACAGGTGGGCCGGGTACCAGGGCGATGCTTTCGCGAAAGCACAGGCTCGAACCGTTGGCCGCTTTGGCAAACACCTCGACCCGGGTGTTGGTGCCGCCCGTGCCAGTTGTGCGGCGGTAGGTGGCACGGCTCATGTCCACCGCGGTTTGCGCGCGATTGTCGAGCACCTTGCCGGACAGGGTGAAGAGGTTGGTCTGGATAGTGCCGGCCGGACCCTGGATGCGCACGAAGTTGGTGTTGTTGGGGCTGCCGGTCACTGCTTCGGTGAGGTTCGGGTCGCCGACAAAGGTTTCGACGGCGCCGGTGTCCGGGTTCACCTCGGTGTAGGGGCCGTTGACGCTGCGCAGGAACGGACCGACTGCACCGTTGAGTGCGCCACTGAAATTACCCGGTGCACCGATGCCGATGTCCCTGGTGAGGTTGATCGCACGACGGCCGGGGGTGGTGACGTTGACCGTTTCCACGCCGTAGGGGTGGGTAATGGTGTAGGTCCCGGCGACGGGAATGTTCACCCGCATACGGATCCGCGCGAAGCTGATTTGATCGCCATCGAGTGGATTTCCGCCAGCGAATGCCGCTTCTATCCCGGCGACATAGGCATCCATGCCGTAGCCGGCGGTGTTGTTGGGAATGCTGGTTTCGGCGAGAAACCAGAAGGCTTCGTCTGGCCAGTTATCCGGGAACACCATCGGCTGGGTGTCGTCGAAAATACCCGGCGTCGGCAACAGGGTGCACATGTAGGCCGGTGGCACACTGGCGGGGACCCGCGAGCTGGCGGCGCGTGACTGGCACAGCTCCATCGACAGTTGATTGTTGTCCTGATACCAGATCGGAAATTTCCCGGTGGCAAATGTGTAAGGGCCGGGATCGACGGCGGCGAGTTGCGCGAAAGCACTGCCGGACAGCGATAGAGTCAGTCCCAGGGCGTTGACCGCCAGGCGTGGCCATTTGTTCATGATGCCTCCTGATGAGGATCTGGGCATGTGAGCGTTCATTGCACGATGACCACTTCTTCGGTATCGCTGCCGCCATTGGATGACGTCACGCGAACCTGGGCTGGCGGAATCGGCGTGATGCCGGTGGCCAGGCTTTTCACTGCGCCGTCGCCACTCAGGGCGCCGATGGCGATACCGGTGCCGGAGGTGGCGGTGAGTACCGGTGGCGACGTTTCATCGCTGGTCGAAGCCACGATGGTGATTTGCCCGGTGCTCAGGCTGTACTCGGCGCGCGAGATCGTCACCAGGTCGGTCAGCGGCATGGGCAAGGTGGTCGGCGTGCTGCTGGCGATGGCCAGGTGGTTGTCGGCGGTCACTTGCAAGGTGCTCGGCAGCGTCGGATTGTTCGGCGACTGCGCATACCAGTGGCCGGTGGTGTTGGCTTCGGTGAAGTTCAGGACCGGGTTGTTGCTGTCCAGAGTCACGGTGGCCGGTGGTGGCGGGGCCAGCACGAACACGTCCTGCTGGGCCACCGGGGCGCTGGTGCCGGCCTGTCGCGAGTAAGTGCTGCGCTCGGCGATCACCGGGGTCGGCCGGACCACCGTCGACAACTTGCCGGATACGGCGAAGAGGTTGGTGCGCAGGTCCAGGCCGTTGGGGCCTTCGATGCGCACGTAGTTGGTGTTGAACGGGCTGCCGGTGACGGCTTCGGTGAGGTTCGGATCGCCAACGAATTGTTCGGCCTGGCCCGTGGTCGGGTTGGTCTCGGTGTAGGGGCCATTGACGCTGCGCAGGAACGGCCCGACGTCGCCCTTGAGCGCGCCGTCGTAGGTTTTTGGCGCACCGATGCCGATGTCCCGGGTCATGTTGATCGCCCGCCGGCCGGGGGTGTCGACGTTGAACACTTCGACGCCGTAGGGGTGGGTGATGACGTAAGTGCCGGCGGCGGGCACGTCGATGCGAATACGGATACGGGCGAAGCTGATCTGGTCGCCCTCCAGTGGATCACCGCCACTGAAGGCTGCCTCGAGCGCCGAGACATAGGTCAGGTCGATGCCCCGGGCGGCATCGACGATGGTGGTTTCGCCGGTGGCCCAGAACGCTTCGTCGGGGAAATTGGTCGGGAAGACCAACGGTTTGGTGTCGTCGAAAATACCTGGGGTCGGAATCAACGAACACATGTAAGTCGGCGCGCCCGGCGCGCTTGGAACCCTGGAACTGACAGCTTTGGATAAACACAGGTCAAGGGTTCGGCCGTGGGTATCTTGATACCAGGCGGCAAAATTGCCATTGGCTGGCAGGTAGGGTCCGGGGTCTACGGCAAACAGCGCTGCCTGGGCAATGCCTTGGGCTAGAGCGGTCACGACCAGGGCAGTCGCGGCTTTGGACAGTAAAGGGTGCATGAGTATTCCCTCTATCGAAGTACCTGCCCCTTGGGGACTGGTCAGTTGGCAGGATGTTTGGCAACTTCCATACCAATCAGCGAAAACGCCCGTGAGAAGCTCGGACTAAAGGCCTAGGCGCAGTCGCTGGCGATAGACCCGGAAGCTGGGGGGGCGGGCAGTTGCCCCCAACTTTGGGGGTGAATGGGGCGCGGGAGGTGGGGATCGCAGTACCCAGGTTCGGGCAAACGGCTATGTGTGGGCTATAAACCTATAGGAGGTTTCCGGGAACCGTGTCCATGAACACTATCGCCAAAGTACTTGTGACCGAAAGCGAGGTTCGCTTGAACACGCGCAAGGAGCCGTTCGATCTGCTGCGCTGGTTTTCACTGATCAGCATGGTGGTGATCGGCACGGTGGCGGTGGCGCTGGGGGCGGTGTCTACAAGGTTCGTGCTTACCGAAAGCGTGCAGCGCGATGCGCTGTTGACCTCGCAATTCATTCAGGCGATTGCCTCGGTCGAGGTGCGCAATGTGTCGATTCCCAACATCCGGAATATGGGCGAGTTGCTCGACCCACGAAATGACAAGGATTTTCCTGACGTCGACCCGCTGTCCCGCACCAATGTCCGTGATGATTTCCTCGACCATATCGAAAACTTGCCGGACGTGATCCTGGTCAACATCTATGCCCCCGACCGCATGGTGATCTGGTCGACCAACCCGGCCTTGATGGGCTCCACGATCCATGGCGATGAAGACCTCGACCGGGCGTTCAGCTCAAAGCTTCCCGTGTCGACCAGCTACCACGATGTGGACAAATCCCGCATGGAACAGAAGTTCCTGAAACCACCCAAATACATCTTCATCGAAAACTACATTCCCCTGTTCGACGCCGATGGCAGCACCGTAACGGCGATGGTCGAGATTTACAAGGAACCGCAGGACCTGATCAACCGCATGGAGCGCGGCCTGGTGCTGATCTGGCTGGCGACCGCCCTGGGCGGCGGTCTGATTTACCTGGGGCTGTACTGGATCGTGCGGCGGGCGGCGATCCTGCTGGCGACGCAGCAGAAGCAATTGATCACTAACGAAACCTTTGTGGCTCTGGGGGAGGTGTCCTCGGCGGTCGCCCACAGTCTGCGCAATCCGTTGGCGAACATCCGTTCAAGCGCCGAGATGGCGATAGAGTTCGACAGCGGACCGGCACACGGGAACATCAACGACATCATTGGTCAGGTCGATCGCATGTCGACATGGGTGAGGGAGTTGCTTCAGTCCCTGCGACCGCTCACTGACGAGGCTGAACCGGTGAACCTGGTGGCGGCCCTGCATGACAGCCTGATGGCTTACGAGCATCAGATCAGCAAGGCCAAGGTCAACGTGGTGTTCGAGCCGGACCAGACGCCCATGGTCCTGAGTCAGCAGGTGCAACTGACCCAGATCCTCAACAGCCTGCTGTCCAACGCGGTGGAAGCCATGGACAGTGGCGGTACGCTGACCATCCAGATCGAGCCGCGCGATGCCCTGTGCGTCAGCGTGAGGGTGAGCGATACCGGCAAAGGCATGAATGAAGAACAGCGCACCATGGCCTTCCGGCCGTTCTTTACCACCAAGCAGGGCGGGCTGGGCGTCGGGCTGGTGCTGGTCAAGCGGATCATGGAGCGTTTTGGCGGTACGGTGACCCTGGATAGCCGTGAAGGTGAAGGCACCACTGTCCGTCTGTCGTTTAAATTGGCCCCCTGAAAATGGGGAGGAACTATCCCCGTTAGCGGGTTTCAATCCCCAGTCATTTCTCCACTCGTGGCACATTGATGCTGATAAGTCATTGTTTTATTGAGTGTTAATGCTTTTATGTAAAGAAATTACATAATTGGCGAGATCCTTGCAGAACCACCATCACCCCCCTTCACGACATCAAGGCGGCTGGTGATGGAAAAAAAGCGCAGTGCAACGAAGATTCTTTCGATGTGCCTGACGGGGTCAAAGGCTCACGCAACACCACGCGGATGGAAAACGCTCTGCCGTCTGCCGTGCAGGCCAGTTTCAATGACCCAACCAATGTGCAGACTGGTTGGTGCGCACTACGTGAATTGCGCAGCACTGCCGACCTTCCTCACTGGCGACGGCTTCGGCCCTGAAGTGACCGTCAAGCAATGAACAGGGAGGGTGTCGACATGAACATGAAGATGCATTCACCACGCTCACGCGCCTTGGGCATGCACCTGATGCTGATGTCGGTGACCGGTTTGCTGGCCAGCCAGTTGCTGGTCGCCAGCCAGCCACTGTCGACGCCCGCACCTGCCCCGGCATCCACTCCCGAGTCCGCTGTCGTTGAAGCCGCCACCCCGTGGGGTGGTAACTATTTCCCCAACACGCTGCTGACCGATCAGGACGGTCAGCAACTGCGTTTTTTCGATGACATGATCAAAGGCAAGGTGGTGGTGATCAACTTCATCTTTACCTCGTGCAGCGACTCCTGCCCCCTGGAGACCGCGCGCCTGCGCCAGGTGCAGAAACTGCTGGGGGATCGGGTCGGCAAGGACATCTTCTTCTACTCCATCAGCATCGACCCCTTGAGCGATACCCCTGAAGTGCTCAAGGCCTATGCGCAACGATTCCAGGTCGGGCCAGGGTGGAAATTCCTCACCGGGGAGTTCGCCGACGTCACCGAGCTGCGCAAGAAACTGGGGTTGTTCATCGAAGGCATCGATAACGGGCGCAACAAGGACCACAACCTGAGCCTGATCATCGGCAACCAGGCAACGGGCCGATGGATGAAATCCTCGCCGTTCGAAAATCCGTGGATTCTGGCCGACCAACTGGCCAATTCCTTGCAGAACTGGAAGCAGCCCAGCGTCGAAGAAAGCTACGCCAACGCTCCGCAAATCCGTCCGCCGAGCAATGGCGAAGAGCTGTTCCGCACCCGCTGCGCGTCTTGCCACAGCCTCGGTCCGCTGGATGGGCAGGGCATCGGCCTGCACAGCATTGGCCCGGACCTGATCGGCGTGACCCGTCAGCGTGATCCGGCCTGGCTCAATCGCTGGATCCGCGAACCTGACCGCATGCTCGCGGAAAAGGACCCGATAGCGATGGAGCTGTTCGAGCGCTACAACAAGATCGCGATGCCCAACTTGCGGATGGATGAGCGTTCCGCCCAGTCCATCATCGATTTCCTGCAGGAAGAAACCGACCGTCAGCATCCGCCAGCGGTGCCATTGGCCAGTGGTAACGAGGAGCCTGAGCATCATCATTCGGTCGCGCAACCCGACATCCCCAAGGTGCAATAGTGTCAAAAAAATTACGTTGGCCGGTCAATGGCAATCAATGCCACCTACACTGATCCAGATAGCGGCTGAGCAGGCTCGATTTCAAGCATCCAGGACACCGCCATGCAGATACTCGAACAACAAAAAGTAGCTGCGCCGCAGGCTCCGGCAGCACAACGCAAGGGTTGGCGGCCGCAGTTCAACTTGCTGCGCTGGTTCTCGCTGGCGAGCTTTCTGATCATCGCTGCGGTGGCGCTGGGGCTGGGCTACATCTCCACGCGCTTTGTGGTCGACGAAAGTATCGAGCGCGACTCGTTGCTGACCGCGCAGTTCATTCAAGCCATTGGCGAGGCTGAAATCCGTCATGCCGGGATTTCGCCGGGCAAAACCATGGGCGAAATGCTCGACCCGCGCCTGGACCATGCCTATTCCGATGTCAGGCCCGAAGCCCGGGCCGCCGCGCGTGTTGAGTTTCTCGACCATGTGGAGCATCTGCCGGATATCCTGCTGGCGACGGTGTACGCCCTGGACCGCACCGTGGTCTGGTCGACCAACCCTGAGTTGATCGGCGTGCGCATCGAAGACGACAAAGAACTGGACGAATCCTTCGAAATGAAATCGCCGGTGTCCACCCGTTACCACGAAATCGATGAGCAGCGTCCCGAGCAGCGCTTGCTGCGCGAACCGGAGTATTTGTTCGTCGAGAACTACATTCCGATGTTCAACGCCGACACAAGCAAAGTGATTGCCATGGTGGAAATCTATAAAGAGCCGCTGGATCTGGTGGGGCGCATCCAGCGTGGCTTCAAGGCGATCTGGCTGGCCACGTTGATCGGCGGGGCCGCCATTTATCTGGGGCTGTTCTGGATCGTGCAGCGTGCGGCGATACAGCTGCAGAGCCAGCAGAAACAGCTGATCGCCAACGAAACCTTTGTCGCCTTGGGGGAAATGTCTTCGGCGGTCGCCCACAGCCTGCGCAATCCACTGGCGAACATCCGTTCCAGCGCCGAACTGGCCCAGGACATCGCCAGCCAGACCGCACAGAAAAACATTGGCGACATCATCAATCAGGTCGACCGCATGTCGCGTTGGGTCCGTGAATTGCTGGTGTCGTTGCGGCCGATGAATGACGACTGTGAAACGGTCGATCTGGTGCTGGCCCTCGAAGACACCTTGAGTGCCTTTGAGTCCCTGATCAAACGTTCGAACGTCGAAGTGCGTTTCTCTCCTGTCAGCGTGCCACCGGTCGTCAGCCAACAGGTGCTGCTCACGCAGATACTCAATAGCCTGTTTGCCAATGCACTGGAAGCCATGCCCAAGGGGGGCGTGCTGACGATCGAGATCGATTCCTCGGTGCCCGGCGACTTGAGCATGACCCTGACCGACACCGGCAAGGGAATGTCCAAACAACAACAGCAAATGGTCTTCAAACCGTTTTTCACCACCAAGCAAGGCGGGTTGGGCGTGGGCCTGGCCCTGGTCAAAAGAATAATGGAGCGGTTTGACGGCTCGGTCGAACTGACCAGCAGGGAGCAGGAAGGAACCCGCGTTTGTCTCAAATTCAAAGTGGCAACGGGAGGGGCATATGGAGCACAGCATTCTGCTGGTCGAGGATGATGAAATCCTCGCCGAGAATATTCAGACTTACCTGGAGCGCAAGGGCTTCGAGGTGACCGTTTGCCACTCGGCCGAAGATGCACTGGAGCAATTGGGTACTTTCGCTCCTGACGTGGTACTGACCGACAACTCGTTGCCGGGCATGAGTGGTCACGACCTGATCCAGAAGCTGCGCATCAGCGCACCGGATCTGAAAGTGATCATGATGACCGGCTACGGCAACGTCGAAGACGCCGTGGCGGCGATGAAAGAGGGCGCCTTTCACTACGTCACCAAACCGGTGGCCCTGCCGGAGCTCAAGCAGCTGCTGGACAAGGCCCTGGCCACCGACCGGATGGAGCGCACGCTGTCGTTTTACCAGGAGCGCGAGGCCCAGAAGTCGGGGGTGCAGGCACTGATTGGCGAGTCGGCACCGATGGCTTACCTCAAGGGCACCATCACCCAGTTGCTCGACGCCGAACGGCGGATGGCCAACAGCGATCTGCCGCCGGTCCTGGTCGAAGGCGAGACGGGTACCGGCAAGGAGCTGGTGGCCCGGGCCTTGCATTTCGACGGCCCGCGAGCCAAAGGCCCGTTCATTGAATTCAACTGTGCTTCGATCCCGTCCAATCTGGTGGAGTCGGAGCTGTTCGGCCACGAGAAGGGCGCCTTCACCGACGCCAAGGATCGTCGCATGGGGCTGGTGGAAGCGGCCGATGGTGGCACACTGTTCCTCGATGAAATCGGTGAAATGGACCTGCTGTTGCAAGCCAAGCTGCTGAAGCTGCTGGAAGACCGGACCATTCGCCGGGTCGGGTCGGTGAAGGAGCGCAAGGTCGATCTGCGGGTGATCAGCGCCACCAACTGCAATCTCGAGCAAATGGTCCAGCAAGGCAAATTCCGCCGCGACCTGTTTTTCCGCCTGCGCATCATTTCCATCAAGGTACCGCGCCTGTATGCCCGGGGAGCCGATATCCTGCTGCTGGCCCGGCACTTCCTGGGGCTGCATGGCAAACGCTACGGCAAGCCGAACCTGCATTTCAGCGACCAGGCCGAAGAGTTGCTGCTCAGCTACAGCTGGCCGGGCAACGTGCGCGAATTGCGCAACATGCTGGAGCAAACCGTATTGCTGGCGCAAAGCGATACCATCGCCGCCCATCAGTTGAACGTCTGCCTGAGCCTGGTGGATGAGCCACCGAAGTTTCATCACGAACCGCAACAACTCAGCGAACCACGTCCGCCCTACAACGGCAGCGAATCCATGAACCTGCCGGAAGTGGAGCGCGACATGGTGCGCAAGATGCTCGACAAGACCGACTGGAACGTCACCAAATCGGCACGCCTGCTGGGTCTTAGCCGTGACATGTTGCGCTACCGGATCGAAAAGCTCGGCCTCGCCCGTCCGGACAAACGCCAGTGGTAGGGGGCGTTCACTGCAACACCGGGCCTTGCCTCAGGCAGGACAGCATGCAGCCGGGGTTCTCGACTTCCTGGTTCACGTACACGCCACGCTCCGGATCGTAGGAGCGGATAAACACCCGAACAGTGGCGTCGGCCACGGTCGGCAGGCGCGAGTCGTAGAACACGTGCTCGCTTGAAACCGGAATGAATTCCCCGGGCGCGGTCGGGATGTACGAACCTGGCGGCACAATGCTGATGGACGGTGGTACGGGGTGGGCGAAGGGTTGGTCGGCGCCGTAATAGTTGAATTCACTGCTGTAGTCAGTGGTGTTTGGAAAGTCGTCGGCGTGGGCGATAGCGGTCGCGCTCAGGCAGAAGGCGAGCAAAAACGTCAGGTTGGTTTTGTTCATGGCAACACCTGCGAAATCGGTTTAATCGCATTCCCCAAGGTCATTAACTATAGCTGCCGCCGTGGGCAGCCGTCGGCGCTGTGCGGATTACAAGTTCGCAACACGTGCCAGGATGAGGTTGATCTAGACTCCGGCCGGTCAAATCGACGACCTGAACCCTGGAGCGAGCAATGGAACTGCCGACAAACGTACAAGCCATCGCCAGTAACCGCGATGCCTGGAATGACTCCGCCCGTCACCACAAAGACTCCTGCGAATGGCAAGCCTTGTTGAAAGACGTGGCGCACGCGGATTTTTCCTGCCTGGATGACACCCTGACCGCGTTGCTGACCCGGACAGGTGTCGACGGCAAGGCGGTGGTGCAACTGGGCTGCAACAACGGCCGTGAAAGTCTGTCGCTGTTTGCCCTGGGCGCGCGAAGCGTGGTGGGTGTCGACCAGTCCGGCGCGTTTCTCGAACAGGCACGGGAACTGGCGTCCCGCTCACCCCATGCACCGCAATTCATCGAAGCGGACATTCACCACTTGCCGGCTCAATTGGAGGATCGCTTTGACCTGGCGCTGATTACCATCGGCGTCTTGAACTGGATGCCGGACATCGGCGAATTCTTCCGCCATGTGGCGCGCACGCTGAAGCCGGGTGGTGCGCTGGTGGTGTACGAAACCCACCCGTTCCTGGAAATGTTCGACCCCGAGGCAGCCGATCCTTTTCATCTGGCCAGTTCATACTTCCGTCGCGAACCGTTCGTGCAGCATGAACCGATCGTCTACGAAGGCAGGGTCGAACAGCCGTCGGCGGCGTCCTACTGGTTCGTCCACACCCTGGGCGAGCTCTTCAGCGCCGCCATTGCGGCAGGGCTGCAGATCCGTCACTTCAAGGAATACCCGCATTCCAACCGCGAAGAACTCTATGACCGCTATCAGCAGCAGGTGGCGCAGTTGCCGTTGTATTTTACGTGGGTGGTGGTGAAGAGCTGAGTGACGTGTAGCTCGGACTGACGCCATCGCGAACAGGCTCGCGATGGCGGCCTGTCTTTTTGTTGGCTGTGTACATATCCGTTTTTTTGGTAACGGCGGCTGATGGTTTCGCCCTTACGGCGAGTCCCTTTCAAGGTCTTAGGTAAAATCCCCCGAAATTTCAGTCAGGGATACCCGAAAGATGTGGGCCGATGTTCTAGCTCGATTCGAAAAAAAAGCACCTGCCAGCGTCATGGCCAAATTGGCGCTGGAGCAGGCTATTGCCCCTGAGTGGGTCGATCAGGTTTTCGAAGAACATCGGCAACGGCAGTATTCTCGTGAACTATTGTTCTCGACCATCATCAAGCTGATGTCCCTTGTTTCATTAGGCTTGAAGCCATCCCTGCACGCCGCCGCACGGCAACTGGAAGATCTTCCTGTCAGCTTGGCAGCCCTTTACGACAAGATCAGTCGTACCGAGCCTGCGCTGTTGCGCGCCTTGGTCACGGGCTGTGCACAACGCCTGACGCCAACCATCAAGGATCTGGGTTGCACGACGATGCTGCCGGGGTGGCAGGTTCGGGTAGTGGACGGTAATCACTTGGCCTCCACTGAGAAGCGTCTGGGGGCTTTACGCCACGAGCGCGGCGCCGCTCGTCCCGGTTTTTCGGTGGTTGTCTACGACCCCGACCTGGATCAGGTCATCGACCTTCAGGCGTGTGAGGATGCCTATGCAAGCGAGCGTGTTTGTGTGCTGCCTCTATTGGCCGATGCCGAACCGGGCCAGGTGTGGCTGGCTGATCGACTCTACTGCACGCTGCCGGTCATGGCAGCGTGTGAGCAGGTCCAAACCTCCTTTGTGATTCGTCAGCAAGCCAAGCACCCGCGCTTGATTCAAGAGGGTGAGTGGCAAGCGCCCGTACCTGTGGAAACAGGCACTGTCCGTGAGCAGATCATCCAAGTCAGAGGCGGTTACCAATGTCGGCGCGTCGAACTGACACTTCATTCGCCAACGGACTCGGGTGACAGCAGCTTGATGTTCTGGAGCAACCTGCCTGAAAGCATCAGTGCGCAGCAGATCGCGGAACTCTATCGCCGTCGCTGGAGCATTGAAGGCATGTTCCAGCGGCTGGAAGCGATCCTGGAAAGTGAAATCGAAACCCTTGGCAGCCCGAAGGCTGCCTTGCTCGGATTCACCACGGCGGTATTGGCCTACAACGTCCTGGCCGTACTCAAACGAAGCGTCGAGCAAGCCCATCGGGATACTCAGCCTGAAGGTTGGGAGGCCTCGACCTACCATTTGGCGGTCCAGATCCGAAGTGGTTATGAAGGCCTGCAGATTGCGCTGCCCTCGGAACATCTTCCCGTTATCCCTGCGGAAAAACTGGCCCAGCGTTTGTTGGAACTGGCCAAAAACATCCAGCCAAAACAAGTTGCGAAAAGTCCCCGTGGCCCCAAGGTGCCCAAGCCCAAGACATGGGTCCAAGGCACCGCGGTGCATGCGCATGTTTCAACGGACCGGGCAATCAAGGCCGCCAAAACGAAAAGACCTTGAAAGGGATGGCCCTTACGGCGAGTCCCTTTGGCAAACGCCGGAGTGCCGGCCCAGCCCAAAGGAACCAAAGGTCTCGCCCCTTGCGTACGGCCCCTCGCTTAGGCTCGGGGTTCCTTCGCTCCGGCATTCATCCGGGGGCATCGCCTCCGGTCGGCTTCGCTCGACCTCCTCTCGATGTGTTCGGCTGCGCCGAACGGCGCTGCGCACCCCCCCCCGGATGAACGCCGGAACGAGGCCTCCCGAGGGGGCGGGTGGATCAAGATCAAAAGCTGCAGGCGAGCTAACGCTCGGCCTGTTGAGTGGTGAAGAGCGTGGGTGTATGCCGCTCTGCCTTTGCTTTGCTCTTCTTTGCTCTTCTGTGGGAGCGAGCTTGCTCGCGATGGACGTCAACGATAACGCGTGCTGCCTGAATGCCTGCGTTGTCCTGGCGTTTTTCGCGAGCAAGCTCGCTCCTACAGGCTCTTCCAAGTAACCCGCCGTAAGGGCGGACCCCTAAGTGGCCGTTACCGCAAAAACGGATATGTACACCATCAAAACAGATACACCTGACACACAACCATAGAATCTCCCACAGGGATTGCGGGTTACTCCAGAGCGGTCTGGGCACGGTGAGGCGTGGCGTCGCCAGCAGCGGAATAGGCCACCCTCGGCACACCCGGCAAGCGCCGTTCCAGCAGTGTACTCAAGGACTCTCCCGGTTCCAGGTAGGCATCGCCGAAGTCGGCGCCGAGCTGGTTCGGGTGGGCGACGATTTCCAGCAGGCCGTCGGGTGGCGGTTCGGCGTTGCGCAGATCCACCGGGGTGCACACGTAGTCGGCGGTGGCACCGGCCAGGTTGCTCAGGCGACGGTTGAGCAGGTCCTTGAACACGCGCTTGGGCAGGCTGAGGTTTTGCCCCAGATTGCGTGCCAGACGTACCGGCACCCCCTGGCGGGCGGCGAAGCGCGCGACGATCTCGCCGATCGGCCAGATGTTGTGCACATGTTGATGGGAGTCCAGGTGGCTGGGGTGCAGGCCGTTGTCCAGGCAGCGCTGCCACTGGGCTTCGAGTTCTTCGAGTACGGCGTGGCGATCCCGGCGCCCGAGCCAGAGGCGGGTGCGGGACAGGTTGAGGTCGAATACGCCGGTACCGTCGCAAAACGTCGGGCGTTGCACAATGCTCTGGCTCAACGGACGACCGTAGGTCAGGTTGAAGTGCAGGCCGATGCGGCCTTCGAGCAATGGATGCCGGGCCAGGGCACAGGCCGCTTCGAACGCCGGCATGTTGGCCATGGCGGTGGCGGAGCTGATGAGCCCGGCCTGGAACGCGCCCAGGATCACCGCGTTTTCGCAGGCACTGAGGCCGAAATCGTCAGCGTTGACTATCACTTGCCGAGGCATGTTTACCCTCCTTGAGGTTTTCCGCAGGCGCTTTGACTGTAGTCGTTGCGACGGGCGCGCCATCCCTGAAACCGAAGCCATCCCTCGACGTCCGCCCCGTGACAAGCGCTGTCAGGTTTTTGGACACTCAACCCACTCATCATTTGTAGCTGGAAACCGGGGGGACGCAAAAACCAAAAGCACCTGTGGCGCACGAGCGTGGTTTTTTATTGGCTTCGCCGGGTTCGATACAAGCCCGGCGCGCACTCCAGCCATCGCAGGCACGCACGGTTGAAGCTTTGCACATCGCTGTAGCCCAGGCGGTCGGAAATCTCCACCAGCTCCAGGTCTGTCCCCTGCAAAAAGTCTTCGGCCCGGTAGCGGCGGTATTCGTCGAGCAACTCTGAAAAGCTCCAGCCCAACGCCTTCAAGCGTCGTGCTGCGGTGCGCTCGAGCAAATGCTGGGTGGTGCAGAATTGCTTCCAGTTGGCCTCGGCGAGGTCGACGATCAAATGGTCGCAGACTTGCTCCAGCAAGGTCGGCTCGCTGTTGCGTCGGGTCTGCTCCAGCAACTCGACCAGCGTGTGTTCCAGTTCATGATTGCCCGGCGTCAACGGGATGACGAACAGTTGCGGATCGAGGCGGATCGAGTGCTGCGCCTGGCCCCATTGCACCGGTGCGCGGAAGGCTTGTTCATGTTCCTGCGGGTTGGCCGTGCAAGCACCGACCAGGCCAACGTCGAGAATCGGATCACGTTCCAGGCCACTGGCGAGGAATTTGCGCCGTAACATGCTGCACAGGCTGATGAGGATGTAATCGGCGGTCGCTGCACTGGCTTTTACGCTACCGCAGTCGAACAGGCACAGTTCGATGCGGTCTGCGCCGCGCACGATCTGCGCCCGGAAGTGCCCGTTGAAAAACGGAAAGAAGTGCACGAAATACTGGCAGGCGCTGTCCAGCGAGGCGGCCACGTCGAACAGGTACGTCAGGCCGTTGGTGGCGGTAGAAACGAAACGCCGACCGGCCGCCAGGCCGATCAGCGGGTCGCCGCTCTGTTCCAGGGCAAACGCCCAGAAGCGCCGCGACATGAATAGAGGAATGCGCATGAATGGCGTGCGCAACTCGAACAGGCTGCGACGAAACAGGCCTTCGATGCTGTCCCGGGACACACCGCGGGCCAGCAACTCTTCGATGGCCGGCAACAGGGTCGGCGCGTAGAACGCATTGGGGGTTGATCGGTCGTGCAGTGGCTGATCGCTTTTTGTCATGTAGGGCTCACAGCTTGTCCCGGAACACTGGTTAGGCTGCCCGACGTTAAGCGATTTGCCGGAGCAAGACCATGCTTGATTTACGCCAGCTCGATTTGAACCTGTTGCTCGCCTTCGATGCGATTTACCAGCAGCGCAGCGTCACCCGTGCCGCCGAGGTGATGTGCCTGTCGCAACCGGCCATGAGCAATGCATTGCGTCGCCTGCGCGAATTGTGCGGCGATCCGCTGTTCATCAAGAGTCGCCTGGGCGTGACGCCGACACTGGTCGCCCATCGTCTGGCCGACTACGTGCGTGCAGCGCTCGAGTCGTTGCGCGATGGCTTGCGCTTGATTCCCGCCGCGCGGCAGAACAATCCGCTGCTGCGCATCAGTTGTCTGGATTGCCTGCAACCGGTGTTGCTCGATGCCTTGCTCGAATCGCCCCACGCCGATTGGCAGGTACGTTACTTTCAGCCCCGGCGCCGTGATGCCTTGCAGGACCTGGCCAGCGGCAAGCTGGATATCCTGATCGACCTCGACCAGCCGCTGGCCGGGCTTGCCGGCCTGTACAAACAGTCATTGCCCGCCGACCATTACGTGTTCGCCTATGGAGCCGCACTCAAGGAACCGCCGCGGACTCTGCAGGACTATCTGGAACAGCCGCAGATTCAGGTGTCGAGCCGCCGCGACGGGCTCAGCCCGGTGGACTTGCAACTCGGTTTGAAAGGCCTGCGCCGCCATGTGGCGATGAGCACCCAAAGCACCCTGGCCGCGAAGCTGATCGCCGACCGCCAGCCGTTCGGCATCAGCCTGCCAAGCCGGGTCGCCAGTGTGCTGGGCCTGCAACACGTGCCGCTGCCTCTGGACGAACCGGTGGAGTTGAAACTGGCGCTGTACATCGAGTCGCGCTATCGCTTCGAGCGCAGCCGCGAGGAGGCGATGCACTGCCTGCTACGCGCCCTCGGTGAGCCCCGGGCGTTGCAGTCGTTCGCCCGGCGCGCGTGATTTGAATGTGACGCCAAACCCTCTGTAGGAGCGAGCTTGCTCGCGATGGAGTGTCATTCACCGCTGTGTCGACTGATACACCATCGCGAGCAAGCTCGCTCCTACAGGGATTTGTGCGTTTTCAGCAGGACTAATTCGATGCCAGCAAGCGCCGGTCAACCGTCAGCACCGCCTCAACCATCGCCAGCGCGGCCGGTGTCAGGGAGTGGCCGGCGCGGCTGACGATGCCATAGTGCAGTTGCAGGCCGGGATCCTCCTTGGGCACATCGGCAAATTCCAGCAGGCGGATCTGGCCCTGATCGACCAGTTCGGCGAGGGCCTCCACGGTGGCGATGCCGATCGCATCGGAGCGCATGACCACGCGGCGGATGGCATCGAATTGCGCGCACTCAACGCTCGGGTTGAAGTCTGCCTCGCCCTGCACGTCGGCGAGGATCTTGCGGATCATCGGCGGTATCCGCGTGCCGACCACCGCGTAGTCGAGCAGGGCGCGCAGGGACAGGTTTTCGCGCATGGCCAGTGGATGACCGATGCGGCAAAAGAACCGTCCGCTGCGCGGGCGCAGCAGTTGCACTTGATATTGCGGGTCGCCGGTGAAGTAGCGTGCGTCGGCCACCAGAAATTCGATTTGCTGTTCCCGCAGCCACAGCGCCAATTGTTCCCAGTCACCTTGATGAAAACTGATGCGGATCGCCGGATGAGCCTGAATGAATTCCGCCAATGCCTCGGGCACCAGTAACTGGGCCGGATAGGGGCCGCAGCCGAAGCGCAACTCGCCACCGGTCAGGCCGTTGTATTGCGTCAGTTCGTTGTGCAAGGCCTGGCTGCCGGCGAGCAGGCGTCGGGCATGTTGCAGCACCAGTTCACCCTGGCCGGTCAGGCGGAATTCGCGGCTGCTGCGCTCCACCAGCACGCAGTCGAGATCACGTTCCAGGGTCTGGATGCTGCGACTGAAGGCGGGTTGGCTGAGGTTGATGGCCTCGGCGGCACGGCCGAAATTGCGGTAATCGGCCAGGGCGACAAGGTGGCGGAGTTGGCGTAGGTCCATCA
This sequence comes from Pseudomonas sp. Pseusp10, assembly GCF_059492225.1. NCBI lineage: Bacteria > Pseudomonadati > Pseudomonadota > Gammaproteobacteria > Pseudomonadales > Pseudomonadaceae > Pseudomonas > Pseudomonas sp. Pseusp10. The sequence goes on from NZ_CP168528.1 coordinate 2,991,577, forward strand.
TGCGTCTCCTGCATTTGGCGGATACTTTTAATGCATTGGATCGATAGCACAGAGGCTGGCATAAGTACACGCCTGTCTTCTCGCCGTAACGTGCCATGACCAGCCAACCGTTCATTTCCAGCGCCTTCACCCGCACCATTCTCAGCCATGCCCGGCAGTCCGGACTGTGCCAGGAGCAATTGCTGCAACGGGCCGGCATCTGCCTGTCGTTGCTCGAAAGTCAGGACCTGCAGGTGCCCGCGCACCTGGTCGAACGCTTGTGGAACGAATGCGAGCGTGCGGGCGCAGGGGTGTCGTTTGGCTGCGAACTGGTCAACGGCATGGCGACCTCCACGTTGCGGGGGTTGAACATTCTGCTGGACTCCGCTGCGACCCTGCGCGCGAGCCTGGCGTGTTTCACCGATTTTCTGCCACGGGTGACCAACTACGTGGTGGCGGAACTGGAGGAGGGTGGTGGGCAGGCTCGCTTGCACTTGCGCAGTGCCGATCAACAGCCGCATTTTTTCGGTCTCGATGCGGCGACGCTGACGTTGGTGCGCAACATCGCCCGACGCCTGGGGCGTGCCCCGGCCGAGGTGTTCGTCGCCGTCCGCCTGACTCCACAACAAGCGGCCGGGCAGTGGTTGCGCAGTGTTGGTATCGAGGTGCTGGAGGGGACACATCCGTGTCTGAGCCTGGCAGCGACTAGTCTCGATGAACCATTGCTGGGGGCTAATGCGTTTTTGCATCAGAGCATGTTGCGGCACTGGCAGACCGCTGCGGCGCAACACACCCGTAGCGACAGTCTGGAGCTGGCACGGCACTGGTTGACGGCGGGGGATCAGCCGATTGAGCGGATTGCCGAGAGGCTGGGGTATCGGCAGCCGAGTAATTTCATTCGGGCGTTCCGCAAGCAGTTCGGGATTACGCCTAAGCAGTTTCGCCTTGGTTTGTAGATCAGGGGAGCGGGCTTTGGTGATGGAGTACATAGCGCGCCCACCCCCGGATGAACGCCGGAACGAGGCCTCCCGAGGGGGCGGAGCTAACGCTCGGCCTAATGAGTGGTGTAGAGCGAAGGTGTACGACGATCTGCTTTTGCTTTTCTGTGGGAGCGGGCTTGCTCGCGAATGCGGTTGATCATTCAACATCTCTGTTGGCTGACACTCCGCTTTCGCGAGCAAGCCCGCTCCCACAAGTAGCCGTTACCGCAGCAACGAATATGTACATCTTCAAAACATAAACCACCTGCCACGCAGCCCCCCCCCGATGATTATTTTTTGTCGGCCATCGCTTGCGTGTCTCGCTCGATAGTTGGGCACCGTGTCCGGGCTGAGCAAACCAGACCGGAGCCTAATAATGATAAAAAAACGTTCGGCCACAGCCGGAGTCCGCCAACGACTGCACCGGCTTGGCCATACCCGCCCGCAACCTCTTGCACTGGCGATTCTTGCTGTACTCTCGGGGCCGACCTACGCCACCACATTTGACCTCAACGAAGACTGGAGCCTGTCGACCAAGACCAGCCTGAGCCTGGGCAGCAGCTGGTCGACGCAAAACCCCGACAAAAGCCTGATGACCCGCGCCAATGCCTTGCAGGCCCAGGGCGTGGATGCCAATGGCAGCAGCGTCAGCGCCGACGATAACCGGCTCAACTTCGAGAGGGGCGACCCCATCTCGCAGCTCTTCAAGGGCCTTACCGATTTCAGTCTCGATGGCCAGGGCCAGGGCGCGTTCATTCGTTTCAAATACTGGTACGACCACGCCTATGAAACCGGTAACGGCCGTTTCAAGGATTTCGATGATTCGGGCTGGGATGACCTGGCCAGGTTCAAGGGCTTCGAGGTGCTCGATGCCTACGTCTGGAAAGACTTCCAGGTGGCCGAGCATCCGCTGAGCGTGAAGGTCGGCAACCAGGTGTTGTCCTGGGGTGAATCGCTGCTGATCCAGAACGGCATCAACGTGATCAACCCGCTGGACATCTCGGCGTTCAACCGCCCCGGTGTGGAAATCAAGGAAGGCCAGTTGCCGGTGGAGATGGTCTCCTTCAGCTTTGGCCTGACCGACACCACCAACCTCGAAGGTTTCTATCAGTACAACTGGCGCCCCAGCGTCCTCGACGGTTGCGGCACCTTTTTTGCCAGCAGCGATGTGATCCAGCCGGGTTGCGGGCCGCTGTTTCTGAGTCAGGTACAGACCGATCAACAGATGCAGGCTGCGGGTTTGTTCGCCACGTCCCGGGGCAACGAGTCGCCGTCCGACTATGGCCAGTTCGGCTTTGCCCTGCGCCAGATGATCCCGGCGCTGAACGATGCCGAAGCGGCGATCTACTACATCAACTATCACTCGCGGTTGCCGTATTTCACCATTAATGCCAGGAACACCGCCTTGCCCGGCACCTTTCCCGGTGGCATCCAGGGGCCGAGCTATGCGGCGGCCTTCCCTGAAAATATTCACCTGTATGGCATCAGCCTCAATGGCGTTGAACCTGTCAGCGGGATTTCCCTGGCCGGTGAGTTGAGCTACCGACCGAACATGCCGCTGGCGATCAACGCGCCCGACGTCAACGTCGCCGTGATTTCCGGGGCGGGGGGCAGTTCCTGGGTGCAGTTGCCGCCCGGTTTCAGCACCACCAATGGCAGCCCGTTCGATGCGTGGGAGCGCAAAGGCGTCTGGCAGGCAACCGGTTCGGCGACCCAGGCCTTCGACAACATATTGGGCGCCACACGCCTGAGTCTGTTCGGCGAAGCCGGCGTGGTGCACATCGACGATCTCGGGGACGAGCGCCTGGGCCGTAACGCCGCGTTCGGCCGCAGCGCTCCGCGCGACGGCACGCCGTGCAACACGGTGGCTTCCGGTGTGACCAACCAATACTGCACCGACAAGGGCTTTGCCACCGAGTGGTCGTGGGGTTATCGCCTGCGCGCCAGCCTCGAATACAGCGACGTATTGCCAGGCATCAACCTGATTCCGGCCGTCAACTGGCGGCATGACGTCGAGGGTTATTCCTACGATCCGCAAGGGCCGTTCCAGGAAGGCCAGCAAGCGCTGGGCGTGAGCCTGACCGGCGTCTACATGAACGATTACAGCGTGGAACTGGCCTACAACGCGTTCTTCGGTTCCAACGACTACAGCACCCTCGACGACCGCGATTTCGCATCCGTCAGCCTCAAGGCAGACTTCTAAGGAGAACCGTTATGCGTATGCAATTGTGCGTGCTGGCCCTGGCCTGCACCGTCGGCCTGGCTCAGGCCAAAGGCACCGATTCGGCGGCACTGGGCAAGACCTTGACCCCCATGGGCTCGGAAATGGCAGCCAATGCCGATGGCAGCATTCCGGCCTGGACCGGAGGGCTTGCCGCCAACGCCGGTACCGTTGACAGCAAGGGTGGTTACAGCGATCCGTATGCCGCGGAGAAACCGTTGTTCACCATCACGGCGAAGAACGTCACGCAGTACGAGAGGTTTCTCAGCCCTGGGCAAGTCGCGTTGTTCAAGCGCTATCCCGACACTTACAAAATGAACATCTACCCGACCCATCGCAGCGCCAACCTGCCCAGGGACGTGCTGACGGCAAGCCGCGATAACGTCGCCAAAACCAGCATGGCCGACGGCGGTAACGGCCTGCATGACTACGCCCGGGGCATTCCGTTTCTGCTGCCCACCGAAGGCCTGGAGGTGATGTGGAACCACATGACCCGTTACCGGGGCGGCAGTTATGAGCGCATCAGCAGCTCGGCGTTGGTGCGTGAAAACGGCGCCACCAGCTATGTGCGCAACCAGTCGCTGATCAATTTTGCCGACACCGTCGGTGGGCTGGAGCCGGGCTCCAACATCCTGTTCATGTTCAAGAGCCGGGTGCTGGAACCGGCGCGTCTGTCCGGTGAGGCGGTGCTGGTGCACGAGCCGATCGACCAGGTCGCCGAACCGCGTTCGGCCTGGCAATACCTGCCGGGGCAACGTCGCGTGCGTCGCGCGCCGATGATCGCCTATGACAACAGCGCCCGTTACAGCAATGGCCTGATCACCGCCGATAACATCGACGGCTACAACGGCGCGCCGGACCGTTTCGACTGGAAACTGGTGGGCAAGCAAGAGCTGTTCATCCCTTACAACAGCTACAAGATCGGCAGCCGCGACCTCAAGTACGACGCGGTGATCAAGCCCAACCACGTCAACCAGGACCTGGCCCGGTATGAGAAGCACCGCGTGTGGGTGGTGGAGGCGACCCTCAAGCCCGGTGCGCGGCACATCTACGCCAAGCGCCGCTTTTATGTGGATGAGGACAGTTGGCAGATCGCCCAGTCGGACCAGTACGACAGTCGCGGTGAGCTATGGCGCAGCGGTGAACTGCACGCGATTCAACAGTACGACCACGGCTTCACCTACAACGTGCTGGAAACCTCCTATGACCTGATCTCCGGACGCTACTACGCCGGCGGCCTGGCCAACGAAGAGACCGAACCGATGCGCGTGGGCTTCGCCGCCAAGACCGACGACTACACCCCGTCGGACCTGCGGCGCTGGGCCAAGTAACCCGTATTGCATTTCCACCACAAGTCCCTGTGGGAGCGGGCTTGCCCGCGATAGCGGTGTGTCAGACAACATCAATGTTGGATGTACCGACCTCTTCGCGGGCGAGCCCGCTCCCACAGGGGGGCGGTGAATCGTTGATTCCACAAAGGAGATCTACCGTGCGCTACTGGATATCCGCTCTTGCCCTGGGCGCAAGCCTGGGCACCGTTCACGCAGCAACCCTCGATCAACCCAAGGCGAAGGCACTGGCCCAAGAGGCTTACGTGTTCGCCTACGCCACGGTCGAACACGACAAAGTACTCAGTGCCATCGCCGCGAAGCTACCGTTCAACAAGCTCTATAGCGAACCGCGCCTGCTCAGCCCGCAGGACAACAAAGTCGTGTCGCCGAACAACGACACCTTCTATTCCCGGGCCTTGCTGGATTTACGCGGCGAACCGATGGTGCTGGACGTGCCGGCCGTGCAAGGTCGCTACTACAGTTTTCAACTGGTGGACATGCGCACCGACAACCTCGACTACATCGGCACCCGCGCCACGGGTGACCAGGCGGGGCGCTACCTGATTCTCGGGCCGGACTGGAAGGGGCCAGTGCCATCGGGTTTCAGCGCTGTGATTCGCTCGCCGAGTCGGCTGGTATTCCTGTTGGGGCGGACCGAAGTCAAAGGCGAAGCGGATCAGAAAGACGCCGCGCAAGTGCTGAAGGGCTACGCCTTGCAGCCGCTGTCCACAGTGAGTGGCGGCGCGGCACCTGAACCGTTGGCACCGCTGCAACTGCCAGCGTATGCGGACACCAGGCAAGGGCCGGCACAGGCGCTGTTCAACACGTTTAACGCGCTGGCACCCTTGCATCAATGGACCGCCAGCGAGCAAAAGAAACTGGCCCGTTTCGCCGCCATCGGCGTGAACCCGGGGACCGAATTTCAGGCCCCGGCGGACTTGAGCGAAGCCGTCGCCCAAGGTGCCGAAGCCGGCCGCGAGCAGGTGCGCGCAGCGTCGAGCCAGTTGTCAGTGGAGCAGCAGGGCTGGTTCCCGTCGCCTTCCAATGTTGGCAAGTTTGGTGACGACGACCTGACCCGTGCCGCGGTCGCCTGGCGTTACATCTACGCCAACGATGCGGTGGAAGCGCTGTACCCGATGGCACTGCACGATGCCGAGGGGCAGACGCTCGACGGTCGACACGCCTATCGCCTGCATTTCCCCGCCGGGCAATTGCCGCCGGTGAATGCGTTCTGGTCGCTGACCTTGTATGACGGCAAAACCCAGTTGCTCGCCGCCAACCCGATCCAGCGTTACGCGTTGGGCGATCGCAGCCCTGGTCTACAATACGATGCCGACGGCGGCTTGACCCTGATCCTGCAAGCCGATGCGCCCAAGGCTGCGCCGCAGGGCAACTGGCTGCCGACGCCGCAAGGTCCGTTCAACCTGCTGTTGCGCCTGTACCTGCCCAAGGGCGGGGCACTGGACGGGAGTTATCAGTTGCCGACGATTGCGAGGATCGAATCATGAACCTGATTTTCAGTCGCCGCCGGGTGCTGGGCGGCATGGGGGTATTGGGAGCAAGTCTGATGTTCCCACGCTGGTTGCTGGCCGCTGATTCCGATGACCTGCGGCAGATTGCCAAAGAGGCGTGGATTTACGCGTACCCCATGCTCATGCATTACCAGACCATGGAAAAACAGGCGCTCAACCCGGCCGCGCCAGAGTACGTTGGCGGCTTCAACCGCTTTCGTCATTACAGCGAGTTGTTTACCCCGAACAACCGCGACATCGTCACGCCGAACAACGACACGCCGTACTCCTGGGCCTGGCTCGACCTGCGCAGCGAGCCGCAAGTGTTGAGTGTGCCGGCCGTGCCTGACGACCGCTATTACGTGCTTCAACTGGTCGACCAGTACACCCATAACTTTGCCTATGTCGGCGTGCTCAGCACCGGTCGCGATGCGGGGAATTACCTGATCGCCGGACCCGACTGGCAAGGCCCGACACCTGACGGCGTCAAGGCCGTGCTGCGTAGTGAAACCGAAATCGTCATGGTGCTTGGGAGAACGGGCCTGAAAAACGCCGGGGACCTGCCAGCGGTGCGTGCCTTGCAGCAGCAATACGGTTTGCGTTCGTTGCATGAATACATCGGCAGTGCACCGCCTGTGGCTGCGCCGGCGATTGACTGGCACCCCTGGGATAGCAAGACCGGGTTGGGGCTGGAGTTTATCCCGGCGCTGAACCAGATCCTCAGCCTGTGTCCCACGCAACCGTCCGAACAAGCCTTGCGCGCACGCTTTGCACGCATCGGCATCGTGCCCGGCCAGGGTTTCGACCCGGCGACATTGCCGCAAGCAACGCACGAGGCACTGCTCGCCGGGATTCAAGACGCCGAGGCGCAGTTGCAAGTTGCGGTGAGCCAGGTACGTACCACCCTCGGTCTGTTCGGCACTCGCCAAGCGCTGAACGGCAATTACCTCAACCGCGCTGTTGCGGCGAATGTCGGCATCTACGGCAACAGCGTGGAAGAGGCCTTCTACACCGGCACTCGCCTGGATAATCAGGGGCAACCCTTGCAGGGCGGGCGAAGCTATCGCCTGCGTTTCGCACCGGGTCAATTGCCACCGGCCAGCGAGTTCTGGTCGCTGACGTTGTATGACTTGCCGGACCGGCAATTGGTGGCCAACCCGATCAATCGTTACTGCCTGAGCAGCCGGGATAGTTTGAAAGAGGATGCTGATGGTGGGTTGACGTTGATCCTGCAGAACGCCGCTCCGCCGGAGCAGAGCAACTGGTTGCCGACGCCGGCAAGCGGTGCGTTCACTCTGGTCCTGCGCCTGTATGGGCCTGGGCAGGAGGTGGTCAATCAGCGCTGGCACATGCCGGTGGTTGAAGTGGTGTCTGCCTGAGCCGCGCTCCTGCATTGGATTTGTGTCGTTCACACATGTTGTGGGCAACCCTGGATCCCTGTGGGAGCGGGCTTGCCCGCGAAAGCGGTGTGTCAGGCGGCGTGGATTTTTACGGGTGTACATATCCGTTTCTTCGGTACCGGCGGCTTATGGTTTCGCCCTTACGGCCCCTCGCTTAGGCTCGGGGTTCCTTCGCTCCGGCATTCATCCGGGGGCATCGCCTCCGGTCGGCTTCGCTCGACCTCCTCTCGATGCGTTCGGCTACGCCGAACGGCGCTGCGCGCCTACCCCCGGATGAACGCCGGAACGAGGCCTGCCGAGGGGGCGGGTGGATCAAGATCAAGAGCTGCAGGCGAGCTAACGCTCGGCCTGATGAGTGGTGAAGAGCATGGGTGTACGCAGCCCTGCCTTTGCTCTGCTCTTCTTTGCTCTTCTGTGGGAGCGAGCTTGCTCGCGATGGACGTCAACGATAACGCGTGCTGCCTGAATGCCCGCGTTGTCCTGGCGTTTTTCGCGAGCAAGCTCGCTCCTACAGGGAAACACATACGCATCAGAACCAGGCCGGCCAGCAGGCCGCCTCGTTTTGGCTTTGGCTTTGACTTTGGCTTTTGATCTTCTTGCCCCCTCGAGAGGCCGAGTGGAGGTTCTGCGTAGTGGGCAACCCGGCAAGGATGCCGGGTTAGCCGCCCCCGGCCATGGATGGCCGATGGCGGCGGGCCCACGGAGCAGGACCGGAGCGAGGGAATGCCGAGCCTTGGCGAGGCACCGAACGTCAGGGGCAAGAGCCCTTGGTTACTTGGGGCTTTTCCAAGTGACCTGCCGTAAGGGCGGAACCCTAAGTGGCCGTTACCGCAGAAATGGATATGTACACCCGTAAAAATCCATGCTGCCTACCACATAGCCATCGCGAGCAAGCTCGCTCCCACAAGGATCAGTGCTGTTCACAGCATGTGTGAACGACACAGAGCCAGTGTGGGAGCCTGCTCGCGAAAGCGGTTTCACGGCGTAACGATATTGAACTGCGGCGCAAACGTATCGAGGCTGGTCATCAGCTCCCCAAGCTTCTTGCCATTGCCTTGCAACTTGATCAGGCCTTTCTGGATCGCCGTCGGGATATCCAGTTGCTTGAGGCTGATCTGTTCCAGGGTGGCCTTGCTCATGGTTACGCTGGCATCCGCCTGGGCGTTGAGGCCGGCGCGGTGGGTCAGCACGCCATTGCGCAGGGTCAGGTTGAAGTCTTTGTTCAGGTCATCGAAAGTCCAGTTCAGGGTCAGGTCATGGCCTACGGCTTTTTCGCTGTCCAGGCGCACCGCCAGGAAGTCGAAGAACATCTGCGGGCTCATCGCCCGCACCATGTCCACCGACACCGAAGTGCCGGCTTGGGGTGGCACGCCGGTGCGCAGTTCCATGGCACCGGTCAGGTACATGTTGCGCCAGGTGGCGTTTTCGCTTTGATAACCCAGTTGCTCCAGCGCCTCGGCCTGGGCTTTGCGGGCATCGGCGTTGTCCGGGTTGGCGAACAGCAACTGATTGCCCAGTTGCGCGGCCCAGCGGTATTCACCCTTGGCCATTGCTGCCTGCATTTTCCCCAGTACTGCCGCTTCGCCGCCCATGGCTTCGACCGAGCGCTTCGCCGTTTCCACTGGCGGCAGAGGATTGAGGTTGGTCGGGTTGCCGTCATAGAAACCCATGTAGCGCTGATACACCGCACGGGTGTTGAAACTCAGTGAACCGTAGTAGCCACGGGTGTACCACTTCTGGTCCAGGTTGCCGGGCAGCTTCTTGATCGAGTCGGCGATTTCCAGCGGCGTCAGGCCCTGGTTCAGCAGGTGCAGGGTGCGGTCATTGAGGAAGGCGTACATGTCGCGCTGGTCGGCGAGGAACGTGCGGATGCGTTCGCCGCCCCAGGTCGGCCAGTTGTGCTGGGCGAACAGCACGTCGCTCTTGTCGCCGTACCGCGCCAGGCTACCGTCCAGGTATTCGGCCCAGGCCTTGGCGTCCCGCACTTGCGCGCCGCGCGGGGTGAGGATGTTGTGCATCATTTGCGTGGCGTTTTCCGCCATGCACAAGGCGCGTAATTGCGGCAGGTACAGGTTCATTTCCGCCGGCGCCTCGGTGCCCGGGGTCAACTGGAATTCCACGTCGAGGCCGGCGATGGTGCGGGTTTCCAGTTCCTTGTCGATCAGGTCGGTGGGCGGGATCAGGGTGACGGTGCCGCCGCTCGGCGTGCTCTTGCCCAGGCCGGCATCGACCTGGCCTTTTTCGCCACGGGGCAGCAGGCTGCCGAACTGGAACTGCGCGCGGCGGCTCATGGCGTTGCCGGCGTAGACGTTCTCGCTCATCACGTGTTCCATGAACCCGGCGGGGGCGAACACCTTGACCTTGCCGGCCTTGACGTCGGCCTCGTCGATGACCCCACGCACGCCACCGAAGTGGTCGACGTGGGTGTGGCTGTAGATAACCGCCACCACCGGTTTGTGCGGACGATTCTGGTAGTACAGTTCCAGTGCAGCTTTGGCGGTTTCGGCCATGGTCAACGGGTCGATGATGATCAGCCCGTCGTCGCCTTCGATGATGGTCATGTTCGCCAGATCGAGGCCGCGCACCTGATACAGCCGAGGGCTGACTTCGAACAATCCGGCATGGGCGCTGAGTTGGGCCAGACGCCAGAGGCTCGGGTTGACCGACTCCGGGGCCTGGTCTTTGGCGAGGAAGTCATAGGCCTGGATGTCCCAGATGACCTTGCCCGAGGCGTCCTTGACCTGGCCCTTGAAGGGCGCGATCAGCCCCTTGGTGACCGACTCGTAGTCGGTGCGGTCGGTGAAGGGCAGTTGTTGCAGCACGGCGGCGTTACTGGCCGTGGTTTGCGGGCTGGCCGCGACCGGTGCATCGGCGGCTACCACCGGTTGCGCAAGGCAGGCAGTGATCAGGCAAGCAAGCAGGCCACGAGGGCTCAAGGTGAAACGAGGCATGGCGTCTCCGTTTTTTATCGTTATGGTTAGACCAGCTTCGAGGGTAGGGCGGGGCACGGGCAGGGCGATCATCAGCAGCGGACAAAAAACATTCAGGGCCGCTATCCTTGAGCCACGCATATCCAGCAGGTTGACCCATGCTTGAAGTCCATGGCGTTTTCAAAAGCTACGCCACACCGCAGGGGCCGCTGCCGGTGCTGCAAGGCGTCGACCTGACGCTAAAGCCCGGCAGCAGCCTGGCGCTGATGGGCGAGTCGGGCAGTGGCAAAAGCACCTTGCTGCACCTGATCGCCGGGCTGGACAAGGTCGATCGCGGCAGCATCCGCAGTGGCGAGCATTGCCTGGAACGGATGAATGAAGGCCAACTGGCGAACTGGCGCCGTACGGAAATCGGCCTGGTATTCCAGCAATTCAACCTGATCGGCAGCCTGCGGGTCGAAGACAATCTGGCGATTCAGGCACGCCTGGCGGGGCGCCATGACCCACGCTGGCAGGCGCATCTGGTGCGGCGCCTGGGCTTGGGTGAGCTGCTGCGGCGTTACCCGGAGCAACTGTCCGGCGGCCAGCAGCAACGGGTTGCGCTGGGTCGGGCGTTGGCGTCGCGCCCGCCATTGCTGCTGGCCGACGAGCCCACCGGCAGCCTCGATGAAACCACCGGCGCCGAGGTGTTGCAGTTGCTGCTCGAATTGCTCGACGACAGCCCCACCAGCCTGTTGATGGTCACCCACAGTCCCGGCGTGGCCGCACGGCTGGCGGAAAAAGCGCTGCTGTGCGGTGGTCGCCTGGCCGGTGTGGGCGAGCGCTGACATGCGCATCTTTGGCGAAACCCTGCGCGCGCTGCTCAGCCATTGGCGGCAGCACCCGGTGCAGTTTTTCAGTGTGCTGACCGGGCTGTGGCTGGCCACCGGTCTGCTGACCGGGGTCCAGGCACTCAACAGCCAGGCACGCGACAGCTATGCCCGCGCCAGTCAATTGATCGGCGGCGAACCCCAGGCCAGCCTTGGTGCGCCCGGTGGCGGTACGTTCCCCCAGCAATGGTTTATCGATCTGCGCCGCGCGGGGTGGCCCGTGTCACCGGTGCTGCAAGGGCGGGTCACGCTCAAGGGGCACGAAGAGCAGCGCTTGCAGTTGATGGGCATCGAGCCGGTGTCGCTGCCGGCGGGCGCGGCGGTGGCCGGGCAGGCCTTGGCGATTGAACAGGTGGTCGGCTTTTTCAGTCCGCCGGGCAGTACCTGGATATCTTCGCAGACGTTGCAGGCACTGGGTTTGCGCGAAGATGACCGGCCAACGAACCTGGCTGGCGCGGCACTGCCGCCGCTGCATGTGCAGGCCGACATGGCGCCCGGCGTGCTGCTGGTGGACATCGGTTTTGCCCAGCAGATTCTGGGGTTGCCGGAGCAACTGTCGCGACTGCTGTTGCCGAAGGATTTCACCGCGACGCTGCCGGAGCCGTTCAAGGGGCAGCTGCAACTCAAGAGCGCCGGCGAAGAAAACAACCTGACGCGCCTGACCGAGAGCTTTCACCTGAACCTCGATGCCCTGGGGGTGCTGTCGTTCGTGGTGGGACTGTTTATCGTGAACGCCGCTATCGGGCTGGCACTGGAGCAACGGCGCGGCTTGCTTCGGACCCTGCGTGCCTGCGGTGTGAGCGCGCGGATGCTGGTGGCTTGTCTTGCCGTCGAATTGGGCGGATTGGCCCTGATCGGCGGTTTGGCCGGGGTGGTCAGCGGCTACCTGCTGGCCAGCGTGCTGTTGCCGGATGTCGCCGCCAGCCTGCGTGGCTTGTATGGCGCCGAAGTGGCGGGGCAGTTGAGCCTCAGCCTGACATGGTGGTTCAGTGGTATCGGCCTGAGTCTGATCGGCGCGTTGCTGGCCGGGGCTAACAGTCTGCTGCGGGCGGCGCGCTTGCCCTTGCTGGCACTGGCCGACCCGCAGGCCTGGCATCAGGCCCATGCCCGCTGGTTGCGGCGCCAGGGTGGGGTGGCGGCAATGGCCGGGGTGATAGCGCTGCTGGCGTTGATCTTCGGCGACAGCCTGGTCAGTGGCTTCGTGTTGATGGCGGCGCTGTTGATCGGCGCCGCACTGGCACTGCCGGTGGTGCTCAGCGCGCTGCTCAGTCTCGGCTCGCAGCACAGTCGCTCGGTGCTTGGCCAATGGTTTGTCGCCGATTGCCGCCAGCAACTGCCGGCCCTGAGCCTGGCGTTGATGGCATTGCTGCTGGCCATGGCGGCCAACATCGGTGCCGGCAGCATGACTGCAGGGTTTCGCCAAACTTTCAGCGACTGGCTCGAGCAACGGCTGACGGCCGAGCTTTACCTCAATCCACAAAACCCGGCCCAGGCCCGGGAGCTGCACGGCTGGCTCAACCAGCAGCCGCAACTGGCGGCGGTGCTGCCCAACTGGCAGGTGTCGATCCAGTTGCAGGGCTGGCCGACGGACCTGTCCGGGATCATCGACCACCCGACCTATCGCCAGCACTGGCCGCTGCTCGAAGCCTTGGGCGACAACCCTTGGGAACGACTGGCCAAGGACGATGCGGTGATGCTCAGCGAACAACTGGCCCGGCGCCTGCAAGTGCAACTGGGCGATCACCTGACGCTGCCGACGCCCACTGGCCCGTGGTCGCCACGGATCGTCGGGATCTACGCCGACTATGGCAATCCCAAGGGCCACGTTCTGGTCAACATCAACCACCTGTTGCGCGGCTGGCCGCAACTGACGCCGAACCGCTTCAACCTGCGCATCGAACCGGCGTCGATCCCGGCGTTCGTCACGGCGTTGCAGGCGCGGTTTACCCTGGACGACAGCCGCATCGTCGATCAGGCGCGGCTCAAGGGCTGGTCCACGCAAGTCTTCGAACGCACCTTCGCCGCCACCGCCGCGCTCAACAGCCTGACGCTATGCGTGGCCGGGGTGGCGCTGTTCATCAGTCTGTTGACCCAGAGCCAGAGCCGTCTCGGGCAACTGGCGCCGTTGTGGGCGCTGGGGGTGACGCGTCGGCATTTGATGTTGCTCAACCTCGGGCAAACCTGGTTGCTGGCGTTGCTGACCCTGGTGCTGGCGTTGCCGCTGGGCATCGCCCTGGCGTGGTGCCTGGACACGGTGATCAACGTGCAGGCCTTTGGCTGGCGCCTGCCGTTGCGGGTGTTTCCCGTGCAACTGTTGCAATTGATGGGGCTGGCGCTGGTGGCGACGTTACTGGCCTCGGCCTGGCCGTTGTATCGTTTGTACCGCACACAACCGGCGGACCTGCTGCGGACGTTTGCCCATGAAAGTTAATGTCGGCGTCTTGCTCCTGGCGCTGCTGGTGCTGCTGTTGAGTGGCTGCGATCAATCGACACCGGAGCAAAAGGGATTTGCCGGAATGGGTAACCAGGCCGCTGCGTTCACCAAGGTGGTGCCCGGTCGGGTGTTCAGCTTCCCGGTGGATCACGGCCCGCACGACGGCTTTCGCATCGAATGGTGGTACGTCACGGCCAACCTGAAGGACGATCAGGGCCATGAGTTCGGCGCGCAATGGACGTTGTTCCGCAGCGCGTTGAAAGCCACCCCCGAGGTGGCGGGTTGGCAGAATCAGACAATCTGGCTCGGCCACGCGGCGGTGACATCGGCGACGGCGCATCACGCGGCCGAACGTTATGCCCGTGGCGGCGTCGGTCAGGCCGGTGTCAGCGTTGCGCCGTTCAATGCGTGGATCGACGACTGGCAATTGCGCAGCCAGGCGACGGCCGACGACCCCTTGGCTGACGTGCTACTCAGTGCCCGCGACCAGCGTTTCAGCTACCGGCTGCGGTTGACCGCGACAGGTCCGCTGGTGCTTCAGGGGGACCAGGGATTCAGCCAGAAGTCCGAACAGGGCCAGGCCTCTTACTACTACAGCCAGCCGTTCTTCCAGGCCAGCGGCACCCTGGAAATCGACGGCAAAACCTTTCAGGTCAGTGGCCCGGCCTGGCTCGACCGGGAATGGAGCAGCCAGCCCCTGACTGCCAACCAGAGCGGTTGGGACTGGTTCTCCCTGCACCTGGACAGCGGCGAGCAGGTGATGCTGTATCGCATGCGGCAAAAGGACGGCGAACCTTACCTCACCGGCACCTGGATCGACGCCCGGGGCCAGACCCAAGGGCTGCAGGCCAGTGACATCGGCCTGACGCCGCAAGACACCGCCAGCGTTGCCGGGCGCGAAATGCCCATTCGCTGGTCGATCAAGATCCCCGCCAAACACCTCGATATCGCCATCACCGCACTCAATCCCAAGGCCTGGATGGATTTGCGCATTCCATATTGGGAAGGCCCGGTGCGCCTCAGTGGCAGCCATGCAGGGAACGGCTATCTGGAAATGACCGGGTATTAGAAAATCAGCGGCCCGCCACGACCACTCGCTGAACAGCGTCTATGCTCATCCCACACATGGTGTTGAGCCCGGCTTCAACGCCGTCTGTTGCCATCTATCACAGGGAATGTTCTGCCTATGAAACGCCATGCACTGACCAAAGCCATCACCCTCGCTACCTTGCTGTCTGCCGCCAGTTTTGGCGCGGTTGCCGCCGATATTCCGTTGTCCGAAGTCGTGGTGGCTGATCAGGTCTCCACCCAAGTCGTTTCGGTTGATGCCGCGAACCATTCCGTGGTCCTCAAAGGCCCGCAGGGTAATGAGTTCCCTGTGCAATTGACCGACAAGGCGAAAAATCTCAAAAACCTCAAGGTCGGCGATACGGTCGACATCAGGGTCACCAGCGCCGTTGCAGCCTACCTCGACACCGATATCGACAAAGGCCTGCCCGGCACCGCCGAAGCCACCGGCGAAGTGCGTGCTGCGCCAGGTAGCGCCAACCCGGGCGGGGAAGCTTACCGCCAGGTGAAAGTGCAGCTGAAAATCACCCACATTGACCTGAAGAAACATAAGGTGACCTTCGAAAACCCGGAAGGCCAGTCCAAGACCGTCGACGTGAAACGTCCTGAGGTCCAGGCCAAACTCAAGGACTTGAAAGTCGGGCAAAGCGTTAACGTGGTTTATACCGACATATTGACGGTGACCAGCAAGCACTGAGATTGAGTAATGGCTCCATATGGGCTGATTATTATTGTGCAAGTTTTGTATAGGAATAATCAGCTCATATGGTCGAACTGGTGAGTTTGTGGCACGGTGCGGGACTGGATTTAAGTCGACATTTTATTAAATATCATGTCGATAAATTTCATCTTTACCGCACGGAAATATTTAGCCACTTCTACTAAAATACTTTCCGTTCGCCCAGTGTCAGGGCTCTTTACCAGTGCATGGATTGCCGAGGCCATTGCACTGGGCGAACACTTTATTGGCTGTATTGTAGGAGCTGGCTTGCCAGCGATGGTCGTTAACGATAACGCGTGTGAGCTGGATAAACGCGGAGCACTTGAGTCCATCGCCAGCAGGCTGGCTCCTACAGACGCGGTCTCTTGTAGGAGCCAGCCTGCTGGCGATGGTCGTTAACGATAACGCGTGTGAACTGGATAAACGCGGCGCACTTGAGTCCATCGCCAGCAAGCTGGCTCCTACAGACGCGGTCTCTTGTAGGAGCTGGCTTGCCAGCGATGGTCGTTAACGATAACGCGTGTGAACCGGATAAACGCAGCGTACCTGAGTCCATCGCCAGCAGGCTGGCTCCTACAGACGCGGTCTCTTGTAGGAGCTGGCTTGCCAGCGATGGTCGTTAACGATAACGCGTGTGAACTGGATAAACGCGGCGCACTTGAGTCCATCGCCAGCAGGCTGGCTCCTACAGACGCGGTCTCTTGTAGGAGCTGGCTTGCCAGCGATGGTCGTTAACGATAACGCGTGTGAACCGGATAAATGCGGCGTACCTGAGTCCATCGCCAGCAAGCTGGCTCCTACAGGTATTGCGTTTTCGGTGTTTCCCGGGATTGCGTGAAGAACCTTTTTTATTGAGTGGTGACAAATCCTTCAGTCATGTTTTTTATTGACTTGAACAACATCGGCCAACGCGGCGAAGCACTGTTCGATCGAACGCCGCTGGCTCTCGGCATACAGGCCCAACTCATCGATCGTCGAACGCCCCAGGGCCTGTTCGAACGCCTGCTGGTTGGCATGCGCGCCGTAACGGGTTTGCGCCGCGTCCCCAAGGTTCGACTGAAAAATCCCCGCCGCGCTGACCGGCAGGAAGTCTTCGTACACCAGCGGTTCAACCCGCAGGTAACCGCTGCCGAGCAGGTCGTCCAGGGCGGCGTTTTTCAGATCGCCCGCCGCCAGGCCTTTTTCCGTCACAAAGTAGCGGAAGTAAGCCAGGCCCTGTTGGCGCATTCCTTCCCAGGTGTCGGGGAATTCGTTGAAATGCTGCGCCATCAGGGCGTTGTAACGCGCGGCGTTGGCTTCGTTGGGGAAGTCCTTGAGCTCGTCCCGTGCGGCATTGAGCAAGCGGTCGTACAGTGCGCGGCCTTTGGGCGTGAGGGCGGCGCCGCGCTGTTCGATTTCGCCGAAACGGGCACTGTGGCTGCCGTGAGCCTCGTTTTGATCGGTGAAGGCAATCGGCTCGTCCAGAGCCTTGAAGCTGGTCTGGCGCAGCAGGATCGGGCACTGGCGGCGGGGCGGGCCTTCGATCACCGCTTTGGGGGTGATGCCATGGGCCGGCATTTGCGCCTGCACGATGTCGATGTCCAGGGTCCGCGGTGTCAGGTGGTTGATGTGCGGGCCCTTGAACGCCACCACGTCGGCGATCAGACGATGCTGGGCGCTGAGCCTTTGATATTGCTCGGCGGTGACGGTGGCGCTGTGGTGCCAGCGGAACGTTTCCAGTGCCTGTTCGACGAATTCCCCGGCTTCCTGCTCGGTCAGGCCCCCCAGGGATTCGGCACGCTCGATGAGCGTGAGGGCCGAGGGGGTGAAGATCGAGCGCTGCTCGAGCATCGACTGGGCGAACGCTCGCAGCTCCAGGTCTTCGATCAATTCCAGGCGCAACAGCGAGGTGAATACCCGGAACGGGCTGACCTGCAGCGACGCTTCATGCACCGCACGAAACGCCGTGGAATGTACCGGCACGCCGGCCGGTGTCAGGTCGTAGTAACCCACCGGTTGCATGCCCATCACCGCGAACAGGCGGGCGAGGGTTGCCAGTTCAGCGGCCGTTCCGACGCGGATCGCCCCATGACGCTCCAGGTCCAGTCGCTCGATTTCGCCGGTGCTCTTGAGCTGCTGCAAGATTTGCGGATCGCTGTCCAGCACGTGACGGTTAGTCTGCTCCACCAGTTCCATCAACGCGCCGTACAACGGCACTTCCTCGCGATACATGTCGGACATCGCTTTAGAGAAGCGTTGGCGGATCAGGTCAGGGCTGACGAAGTTCGGGTGGTTCATGAACAGGATTCCTGGCGCGGAGACGTAAAGGATGGACGAAAGATCGCAGCCTTCAGCGACGCCGACAAACGAAGTTTCTGACGAACTTCATTCTGCAAAGGACTGCAAGGGGGCGTTCTCAATTAGTTTCCCCACCGCGTTGTCGCCTTAAAGCAGACCCGGCGCGGTAGGGAAACCAATTGAGAACGCCCCCTAGTGCAGTCGTTGATCCTGCGGGCTCTCCGAGCGCAGCGATGCCAAAAACTCGCGATACAGGCGCGCCGAACCGGTGGGGGCTTCCACCATGGGCATGTGCCCGACGGCGTCCCAGATATGCACGCGCAAGTCGGCGATGCCCTTGCTCCAGACCGCCACGCTGCTGACATCGATCAGCCGGTCCTTGCGCCCCCACAGCAACAGGGCCGGTGCGGTGATGTCGGGCAGGTGCGGTTCCATCGGCGGGCTGGCGCGAAAATCCCGGAAGATTTCTTCCAGTTCCTCGCGAGACTGTTCATAACGCTGGGCGACGGCATCGAGTACGAGCTTCGGTACCCAGGGCGGTGAAGCCATGGTCATGGCGTAGAAACGCTGGAATTCTTCGCGCGAGTGAATCAGAAACGGGTTGTGGCCCTTGGCCAAATGCCGTTCGAGGTCACTGGGCTCGGGCGCGGTGACCCCGGCCGGGTCGATCAGCGCCACGGACACAATGCGCTCGGGGTAAGTGGCCGCGAGCCACGCCGCCATGTAGCCACCCATGGAGTTGCCGATGACATGGACTTTTTCGACGCCGCACACATCCAGCAGCTGGATCATGCGCTTGGCCTGCAGCGGGATGTCGTAGCCGCCGCCTGCCTTGAAGCCGGTTTCGCCATGGCCGGCGATGTCCGGGATGATCACTCGATGGCTGCCGACAAAGTGCCGGGCGAAACGCAGCCAGAGGTTTTTGTCGGCGCTGAAGCCATGGAGCATCAGCACATTGCTGGTGGCCTCGTACGGTCCGCCTTGCCAGGTCGAGACGGTCATCTCGGGGATGGGCACGACGATTTTGTGCAGCCGGTACAGCTTGGCCTCGGCCGCCATGTTCAGGTCATAGAGCCAGTAGCCGATGGCCGGGTAGGTCAGCCAGCTCCAGGCGACGAACACTGCGAGAACGACGAACAACAAAAGCATCACGCGTCTCCCTTCTATCAGCTCAGGACAAAATGTGATCGGCGGGTTTCAGCGCTCGGGTCAAACGATGAAAGCTGAAGCTGAACCCCGGAAACATGGCAATCACATGACCGCTCTTGCTTTGATACCAACTGTGGCAACCACCGGACTTCCACACGGTTCGTTCCATTTCCCGGTGGATCATTTCAGTGTAGGTACGTTCCGCCTCATGGCGAACTTCGATGCTGCGTAAACCTTGATCCTTCAAGGTGCGAATGCAATCGAGGATGTAATTCATCTGGGATTCGATGATGAATAGCGCCGAGGTGTGGCCGATGCCGGTGTTCGGCCCGGTGACGATGAACAGGTTGGGAAAGTCGGGCAGGGCGGTGCCGAGGTAGGCCCGCGGGTACGGCGCCCAGACCTCCTTGAGACGGGTGCCGTTTTTGCCCGTTACCGGGTAGGAAATCACCCCGTCGGTGGCGTCGTAGCCGGTGGACCAGACGATCAGGTCCACTTCGATGTGTTGGCCATCGAGGGTAACGATGCCGGTTTCGTCGATGGCCGCGATGCCTTGCTCGCGGCTGTGCAGCGTTACGTTGCTGCGCGTCAGTGCCGGGTACAGCGTGCTGGACAGAATCACCCGTTTGCAGCCGATGGTGTAGTCCGGTGTGAGTTTGCGCCGCAGTTCGGCGTCCGGCACCTGGCGTTTGAGGAAGTGCAGGGCCTGGCGCTGGACCCTGTGCACGGCCGGCTTCGAATACTTGAAGCCAATCACCCGGGTTTCGAATTGCCAATAGATTCCCCAGCGCAGCAGCTTGTAGGCTGGCTTGAACCCCAGCAACCAACGCTGCAAGCGGCCAAAGCTGCGGTCAGCCCGGGGCAACACCCAGTGGGGCGTGCGCTGGAACACATGCAACTGCCCGACGTCCGGGGCAATGGCCGGAATGACCTGGGCCGCACTGGCACCGCTGCCGACGATGGCCACGCGTTTTTGCCGGTAGTCGTAGTTGTGATCCCAGTTGTTGGTGTGAAACGTCTTGCCCTGAAAGCGTTCCTGCCCGTCGAAGCGCGGAACCACCGGTTGACTCAGCGGCCCGGTCGCGTTGATCAGGAACTGCGCGCAAAACGTGCCTTTGCTGGCGGTGTACACCGTCCAGCGCTTGTTGGCGTCGTCCCATTCTACGCGCTCGACATTCGCGCTCAGTTCCAACTTGTCCCGCAGGCCGAAGTGCTCCACCACATGGCGGGTGTAGCGGTGCAATTCGGCCTGCCCGGCGAACATTTGCGTCCAGCGATACGGGGCGAAAGACAATGAGTACAGCGGTGAGGGCACATCGACCGCCGCACCGGGATAGGTGTTCTGGCACCAGGTACCACCGAAGAAATCCCGTCGCTCCAGCAGGCGGAAATCGTCGATGCCGGCCTTGAGCAGATTAATTGCAGCACATTGGCCGCCAAACCCGCTGCCGATGATCAATACTTGAAAGGTCTGCATGGGCCTCCTCTTATGGTCATTGATCAACTCCTTCTTTCATGTATAGCCGTTTCTGGAGGAGGCTTTTGCATTTATTCGAGCGTGACAGGCGGATATTCAGCCCGCCAGCCGGTGATGGCTATTTAATGTCACCCTGATAGACTGCAGTGCATAGGCTCAGGCTGTTTTCGCATTCCGTTGAGTGGCACAGAGGCCCTATGGCAAGAACGGGAGGACAGGGGTTTTCATTGGCCAGGAGGCTCTATACATCGCGAATCCTGGGGGTAGCCTTGGGATTGGTGTGTGTGAGCGCGGCGATGTATCCACTCGATCCGGCGCCCTGGGTCTGGGGATTCATGTGGTTCAATGGCCTGGTCTGGCCGCATCTGGCTTACCAATGGGCGCGCCGGGCCAGCAAGCCTTATCACGCCGAACACCGCAATCTGCTGATCGATGCCTTTCTCGGCGGCTTCTGGATTGCCGCCATGCAGTTCAATCCATTGCCCAGCGCGACCACCATTTCCATGATGGCCATGCATAACGTGGCCATCGGCGGCTTGCGCTTCCTGCTGGCCGGGACGGCCGCGCAAGTGCTAGGCCTCTGCGTTGGCTTGCAGATTTTTGCCCCGGCGCTCATTCCTGCCACCAGCCCGGTGCAACTCTATGCCTGTTTGCCCTTGCTGTGCCTGTATCCGTTGTCATTGGGCTGGATCTGCTTCCGCCAGGCCCATACCCTCGGCCTTCAGAAGCGTGAACTGCTGGCACTGAGTCGCACCGACAGCCTGACAGGCCTGCTGAACCATGGCGCCTGGAAGGACCAGCTGGAAGTCGAGTTCCAGCGTTGCAAACGCCAGCAAAAAGGCGGGGCGATTGCCCTGATCGACATCGACCATTTCAAAGTCATCAACGACACCTACGGCCATGTTGCCGGCGATATCGTCTTGCGCCAGTTGAGCAAAATGCTCAGGCAGAACCTGCGAGCGACCGATGTGGCAGGGCGCTACGGCGGTGACGAGTTCTGTGTGATCCTTCCGGACCTGCCCCTGAACCGCGCCGCCGCTGTCATGGATGCCCTGCGAGATCGCTTCGCCACATTGGGGTACGAGCAGAGTCCGGCGCTGAAAGTCAGCCTGAGCATAGGCCTGGCGTCATTCAACCCGGCGCACACCGACGCGACGCTTTGGCTCAACGACGCCGATCATGCGCTATACGAAGCCAAGACCACCGGGCGTAACCGCGTGATCTGTTGCGGCAATGGCAAACCCTATCGCGAACTGCTCGACTCGGTCTGAACGTCCACTGCAAAACCTGTGGGAGCGAACCTGCTCGCGAAGGCGACGTGTCAGGCGGCATGGATGTTGGCTGTGATGGCCTCATCGTCGGATCGCCGCCCGGAGCAAGCTCGCTCCCACAGGGGAATTGCGGTGAGCACGGCATTGGCGTACAGCCGCGATCCAAATGTGGGAGCGGGCTTGCTCGCGAAGGCGGCGGGTCGGGCGGCATGGATGTTGGCTGTGATGGCCTCATCGCGAGCAGGCTCGCTCCCACAGGGGATTTGCGGTGCGCACGGCATTGGCGTACAGCCGCGATCCAAATGTGGGAGCGAGCTTGCTCCGGGCGGCGATCCGACGATGGCGGCGGGTCGGTTTAAACCGTCATTCCTTCACGCTCATGAACTCTTCCGCGAAGCGGATGTATTCCTCGGGTTGCGTGTAGGTGTGCGTCAGCTCGGTCGCGCTCAGGTCCGACGTCTGGGTGAGGATCTGGCGTTGCTCGCGCAGGCTGTCGTAGGTCGCCTTGATCGCGGCGAAGTACGCACCATGGCCGTCGATGGTCACGCGAACACCCAGTTCGGCCAGGCGTTTGTCATCGCGTAGCAGCGGGTTGCCGTAGGTCACCAGCATCAGCGGCACGCTCAGGTGCTCGGCGATCTGTTCCAGATGGTCGAAGTCCTTTACGCCCACCATGCAGATCCCGTCGGCTCCGGCGCGCTGGTATTGCCGGGTGCGGCTGATGATTTCCTGCACCGGCAGAATCCCTGCGTGGGTGCGGGCGATGATCGCCATTTCCTTATCGCAGCGGGCTTCCAGTGCCGCGCGGATCTTGCCGACGCCTTCGGCGACCGTGATCAGGTCGGTGGACTTACGGCCGAACTGGGCGGGCAGCAGCGTGTCTTCGATGGTCAGCGCGGCAACGCCGGCACGTTCGAGTTCGACGATGGTGCGCATGACGTTGAGCGCGTTGCCGTAGCCGTGGTCGGCGTCGGCAATCACCGGCAGCTGGGCGACACGGCCGATGCGGGTGGCCTGTTCAGCGAATTCGCTGAGGGTGATCAAGGCAAAGTCAGGGGCGCCCAGCACTTGCAGCGATGCGACCGAACCACCGAGGATCCCGACTTCGAAGCCCAGGTCGGCGGCAATGCGCGCCGACATCGGATCGAAAACCGAGGCCGTGTGGTAGCAGGTGTTGGAGGCGAACAGTTGGCGAAAATTGCGGCGCAAATCTTGATGGGAAAGCCTGGACATATGAGTTCCACCAATGGAATGGAAGGGCTTGAGCAAAAGTGTCAACGCCAAAGAAATAAAAGGCTATCACGCGCGCAGGGGGAGAATGATGACGAATTTGCTGGGTAAGGCCGATTGACGTCGCAACGATGGAACTGATAGGTCACGCCGCCACGGCCTGTAGCCGTTGGTCAAGCAACGGCACGGCGCGCACCGAGTCACCGGGCTGCAGCTGCAAGCGCTTGGCGGTCAGGCGATCAACCACCAGGCTGTTGCCCACCTGTCGGGCCGGGGCGCAGGTAATGCGACAGTTTTCCAGACGGCGGTTGTGGATCAGCCAGAGGGGCGCTTTATCGTCCGGCGAGCCGATGGCCAGTGACAGCGGTTGACTGTCGCGCACAGTGCGGATCCCGGAAACCGGGGCTTCAAGGACTGGTCCGCCGTCGAAGATATCGATGTAGCCCTTGTGGGCAAACCCTTCGGCGCTAAGAATTTTCAGGGCCGGCTCGGTATTCGGGTGGGCTTTGCCGATCACCGCCTGGGCCTGTTCGGTGAGCAGGCAGGTGTACAGCGGCTGGCGCGGCATCAGTTCGGCGATGAACGATTTGTTGCCCAGCCCGGACAAGTGATCGGCGTGGCTGAAGTCCATCTTGAAAAAGTGCCGGCCGAGGCTGTCCCAGAACGGCGAGCCACCTCGCTCGTCGGCACTGCCGCGTAATTCGGCGATGAGCCGGTTGCCGAACAGCTGCGTAAACTCGGCAACAAACAAAAAACGCCCGAGCGAAAGCAGGCGGCCGTTGTTTCCCTGGCGCTGATCGGAGCGCAGGTACAACGAGCAGACTTCCGATTGCCCGGTCAATTCATTGCTCAGGAACAGGGTCTGGATCTGGCGCTGGATGCCCAGGTCCGGTGACGTGCTGACCGTCAGTCCGACCCGGTAGTTGTACCAGGGCTCGCGCAGGCCGACGCCACCCGTCAGGGCGCTGACGCCCACCACTTGCTGCTCGTCGTCCTCGAGCACGAACAGATAATCGGCATCGGCGCGATCGACCTGCCCGGCGAAGGTGCGTTGGGCCCAGCGGATACGGTGGGCCAGGCGCTCTTCGTTGGCCGGCAGGCTGGTGAGCCCCGGACTGGCCTGGCGCACCAGCGTGAGCACGGCGGGCAGGTCGGTGATCTGGACCGGACGGACAATCATGCGGCTGTTCCTTGTTCGCGTGTACTCGGACGTTGGTGTTGACCCTGGCGGGTATTCACAGGGCGATCAGCCTGATCGGGCTGCCATCGGTCACCTTCAATGCCTTGCACATGGCGGCGTCCAGCGTGACGGGCTGCCCGGTGATGTAGTCAAGATCGACGACAATGGCCCGATAATCCCTCAAGGAGTCGTTGCTCACCAGATAGCTGCCACGGGCATCGATCACCGGTCCGGATAGCGTTACGCCGCACTGGCTGTGGGCGATGGAACGAATGCCCGACGTGCGCGCGTACAGTGTAGGGCCTCCATCGAACAGATCGATGTAACTGTTGGTTTCGAAGCCTTCACGTTCGAGGATATCGAAGGCTTCCTGGCCGTCGGGGTGGATGCTGCCGATGCAGTCCTGTGCCGCCTGGGGCAGCATGGGCACGTAAATCGGATACTGCGGCATCAGTTCGGCGAGAAAGGTGCGGCTCTGCAGGCCGCAAAGCCGTTCGGCCTCGACGTAGGGCAAGTCGAAGAAATGCTTGCCCACGGCATCCCAAAATGGCGAGTGGCCTTCATCACTGCTGTAGCCGACGATTTCGGTGATCACCGTTTCGGAAAAACGCCGGGCGTGGGCGGCGATGAACAACAGGCGCGCCCGCGACAGCAGTTCGGAATGCGCGGTGCGTACCCGCGCGGCATCGATATGGAAGCCCCGCAGCAAGGTGTGGCCACTGAGGTCGTGACACAACGACAAGGCCGGTACGCCGTGCTCGATGTTCAGCTCCCTCGAGGCACTGGTGAAGTGCCGGTTGCGCAGGCTGTAGAACGGCTCGTTGAACCCTGCCGTGGCGAGGATTTCCGAACAGCCGACCAGGTGCTGTGTCGTCAGGTCCTCGAGTACAAAGAAATAGTTTTCCGGGCCATGACCCTCGACGTCCTTCTCGAACGAAGCACAGGAATCGAGGATTTTTCCGCGCAACCGTTCGCTATCGTCGGGCAGGGATGTAACGCCCACGAGGCTTTCACGAGCCAGCTTCTGCAACTGGGGCAGATCAGCTAACTCGACTGGACGCAAGACCAGCATGGAGACACTCCTGTATCAATCGATTCAGCGGTTTGAGCCGAACCTGACTATCACTGTCGGTTTTTCCACACATTAAATCGGTGGTCGTCTGAACGTTGTCAGGCGCCACTCTTTTTCTTGTCAGATGTTTCTTGGGATGAACCGTTTTAAACAAAGAGCGGGCAATTCGGCCGCAAGCGATGCCTGGCCAGGCGCATTGATCGGGGTTTCGAGAAAGGGTATCCGGGCTCCTGCTGGATGAGCGTGGAACATGTTTTAACAGTCCGTTGAAAGGAGTATTTAATTATCACGCACTGCCTGTCTAGTTAATTTTCGCGTGGTCTGTCCGTGTCCGAAAAAGGGGCGAAATGCCTGTACTAAAGGGCTACGCCGATGTCGTAAAGTCTTGTAAGACATTGCCTGAGTTGCGGTCAGCCATAACAGAAAACCTGTCAGGAAATGCCTGAAGGAATCAGTTTCAAACAGGAAAATTAAACACCCCCGGGTCTAATGCCAGTCAGTTAAACGGTAATGCGATCTGTAGCAGCTGCCGAGCCCGCGAGGCTGCGTTCGGCTGCGAAGCAGTCGTAAAATCAGTCATTGCGGTACGTCAGGCAGGCCGCGTCAGCTGGACTCACGACGGCCATGCAGCCGAACGCAGCCTCGCGGGCTCGGCAGCTGCTACAAAGGGTGTCGCGGCTGAATTGCTTAACTGACGGACATTACCCCCCGGGTCTGCTTACTTGCGGCACAATTGCACCATCGTTTCTTTCCTTTCATAGAGTGATTGCTGGTGCAGGCGACCCGTTTAACCCTGATTTGCCACGCTCGAACCGTTGCACAGAAATTGGCGCGTTTTCCTTTGGACGAACCTCTGGAGATGGATTGGCAAGCGCTCAGGCTTTCCCGTTGCAATCAGTTCAAGGGCGCTCCGCGTCTTGTCTGTGGCCCGGAGTTGCGCACCCGGCAAACCGCTGAACTGTTCGGCAGCGCGCCGGAGATTGTCGACGCCTTGAGGGACTGCAACTTCGGGCGTTGGGGTGGTGTTCGCATCGGTGAGCTTCAAAAGACTGAAGCTGAGGAGCTCCAGTATTGGTTGGTAGACCCGGCTTCGGCACCCCACGGTGGCGAGTCGGTGCTGCAACTGGAGGAGCGGATGAGCGTGTGGCTGACCTCGTTGCAATCGACGCCGGGGCACATCGTTGCCATTACCCATCCCTTTGTCATCCGCGCCGCGCTGACGCACGTGTTGCAAGGGGCGTCGTCCAGCCTGATCGACGTCGACCCCTTGGCGGCTGTCGAGTTGAGGTTCCATGGCCGCTGGCGGCTGCGCTTGCCGGGCACCGACCCCGAGGATCTGTTTTGATGAAAAAACTCCTGGTCATCGGTATCGGTGCCGGCAATCCCGACTACATCACGATGCAAGCGGTGAAGGCGCTGAATCAGGTCGATGTTTTTTTCCTCATGGACAAGGGCCAGAGCAAAGACAAACTCATCGAATTGCGGCGCGAAATCTGCGAGCGCTACATCACCGATCACGCTTACCGTTTTGTCGAAGCCCACAGCCCGGAGCGCGAGCGCGGTGAGATGGACTACAGGACCAGTGTCGACGACTTGAACCTGGCCAGGCAGCAGACCTTCGAAAGGCTGATCAACGAGGAAATGTCCGACGGCCAGTGTGGTGGTTTTCTGGTGTGGGGCGACCCGGCGCTGTACGACAGCACCCTTCGTATCCTTCAGGCCATCCAGGCTTCAGGTGCCTGCGCGTTCGAGTTCGAGGTGATCCCCGGCATTACCAGCGTCCAGGCGTTGGCGGCACAGCACAAGGTGCCGCTCAACCAGATTGGCTGCTCCGTTGAAATCACCACTGGCCGGCGTTTGGCGGCGGGGCAGGTGAGCGATGCCGACAGCCTGGTGGTGATGCTCGATGCTCAGGATGCTTACCATCAGGTGGTGGATCAGGACACCGAGATTTACTGGGGGGCCTATTTGGGGACGCCGGATGAAATCCTGATCAGCGGCAAGCTCAAGGATGTGGCGGATGAAATCGAACGGGTGCGCAAGGCTGCACGGCTGGCTAATGGCTGGATCATGGATACCTATTTATTGCGCAAGTCTTGAAAGTTGGCTAGCCCGGTCTGGCCCCTTCGCGAGCAAGCTCGCTCCCACAGGGTTGGTGTGAACAACACAAAACCTGTGGGAGCGAGCTTGCTCGCGAAGAGGGCCTTGAGAACACCTCAAAACACAGCATTGCCCCCACGCCCAAACCGCTCTCGATACACCGAAGGCGGCACGCCGACCACCGTGCGGAATGCCACCCGGAAGCTTTCCACCGAGCGATAACCACAACGTTCGGCAATCTGCTCGGTGTTCTGGTCGCTGCTTTCCAGCAGCTCGCGGGCGCGGCCCAGGCGTTCGTGCTGCAACCAGCTTTTCGGTGACTGGCCACAGGCTTCGGTGAAGCGGCGCAGGAACGTGCGTTCGCTCATCGCGGCTTCGCTGGCCAGGTCGCGTACTTCCAGCGGCTCGTGCAAACGCTCACGTGCCCACTGCATGACGCGAGAAAGATCGCTGCGCGGTGCAGGACTGACCGGCGTCGGAATGAATTGCGCCTGGCCACCGCTGCGTTGCGGCGACATGACCAGGCGCCGGGCCACGCAATTGGCCACCTGCGTGCCGAAATCCCGTGCTACCAAATGCAGGCAGGCATCGATGCCTGCGGCGCTGCCGGCGGAGGTGATCAATTGGCCGGAGTCGACATACAGCACGTCCGGGTCCACCAGGATGCCGGGAAACCGCTCGGCCAGTTCCGAGGTATAGCGCCAGTGCGTGGTCGCACCGTGCCCGTCGAGCAATCCGGTGGCGGCGAGGACGAAAACACCGGAGCAGATCGACAGCAATCGCGCGCCCCGTGCATGGGCCTGGCGCAGGGCGGCGATCAGTTCCATGGGTACCGCGGCGCTGCGGTCGCGCCAGCCGGGAATGATGATGGTGCGGGCATCGGCGAGCAATTCCATGCCGCCATCGGCCAGGACCTGGATGCCGCCCATGGCACGCATCGGGCCTTGATCGACTGCGACGATACGGTGCTCGTACCACGGAAAATCGAATTCAGGTCGGGGCAGGCCGAAGATCTCCACGGCAATGCCGAACTCGAACGTGCAAAGGCCGTCGTAGGCCAGAATCGCGACCATTCCTGGGGTAGGGTGCATTTGGCGGAAAATTCCCGGTGAGTGTCTTGTGCGCCACTGTAGCCGCAAGTGGCTGGCGGATAAAGTCATCCCACACCCACCGCTACTTAGGAGTACAGCCCATGACCAGTCTGGTTCGCGAAATTCCCGCCGCCCCATCGGCCATCGCCCTGATGCATTTCAGCAACCGTCTGACGTTCGAAACTGATTGTTCCGACGTCCATGCCAGCCAGCAGGGTGGTGAAGTCGATTTCATTCTGCTGGATGTGCGTGGCCCGCTGGCTTTCGAACGCGGGCATGTACCGGGAGCGATCAACATTCCCCGGCGTCTGCTGACTGCCGAAGGTTTGGCGGGTTATCCGAAGGACAGCCTGTTCGTGGTCTATTGCGCCGGGCCTCACTGCAACGGCGCCAACAAGGCAGCGGTGAAGCTGGCGGCCCTGGATTATCCGGTCAAGGAGATGATCGGCGGCGTGACCGGATGGCTGGATGAAGGGTTTGAGTTGAGTGCCGTGGTGCCGCGGCCGGTGAATGCTGCGATCGGTTGTGAATGCTGATCTTGAAACACCATTGACCCCTGTGGCGAGGGGGCTTGCCCCCGTTGGAGTGCGAAGCGCTCCCAAAACTCTCGACAATTACCAGAGATTCTGGGGTTGCTGCGCAACCCAACGGGGGCAAGCCCCCTCGCCACAGGAAAGTGTTTTGACCTGCATTAGCGAATGGAAGCGGCCGCCCACCACTCATCCAGTGTTGCCTGCAACCACGCAAACACGTCGGCGTAAGCAGCATCGTCCTGCGAACCCCGGGGCAACGGCGACTCATCGCCAAAATGTGCATTGAGCATGGTCACCGACTCGGCGTTCCACTCCGGATGAAACTGCAACCCCAGCCGCGCCGGCCCGGCGCGGTACATCTGCTGCACACAGTGTTCGCTGCTGGCCAACAGCTGCGCGGCAGGCGGCAGGTCGATGGCATCCTCGTGCCATTCCAGCACCTTCAGTGTTTGCCCCTCGATAAAGGTCACGGTGGTCCATCCGGTTTCGGTCTGGTCCATCCGCCGTACATTCCCTCCGAGACTCAGCGCCAGCAACTGAGCCCCCAGGCATATGGCGAACACGGCCGCGTCATGATCGAGACTGCCTTTGAGCCATTGCCGTTCGGCCTCCAGCCAGGCCGGGCCGGCATTGGATTCGTAAGGTCCGCCCAACAGGATCACGGGATCGGCGCTGGCGGGCGGCAATTGGCCGAGGTCTGCGCGAAACACCTTCAGCGTCAGCCCTCGGGATTCGGCCCAGAAGGCGATGGCACCCGGACCTTCGGCGGGGTGGTGCTGGATCAGGTTCAACGTGGGCATCACGCTACTCTCGATGGGACGCAAGGGCGCTCAATGTGCCGCAAAACTCCCGGCATCGCCAGTCAGTTCATTCCGTCGGATGACGCCCGAAAATCTGTAGGTCTGGTCTGAAAACGCGGCGTGTCTGACAGACTTTGCACTGTCATGGAGCGTGCACCTCAACGCCTGCATCCTGCTGCCACTTTTCTATAAGTATTTGTCGCTTCAGCGTAATTTGCCCTCCAGTAGCCACTCTAGACTGCCCGCCCACCCCGGTTCCCGCTCACGAAGCGATGACCGAACGCTGCCAATCGAAGCTGCCAATAAAAGCCTCCGCACACAGGAGTTATAAATGAAGAAGCTAGTGATGTTCGGTGCCCTGGCACTGTCGATGTTGTCCCTGACCGCTGTGGCCGAAGACGCCAAGCCGATTCGCATCGGTATCGAAGCCGGCTACCCGCCATTCTCGATGAAAACCCCTGACGGCAAACTCACCGGTTTCGACGTGGACATCGGCGACGCCCTGTGCGAGCAGATGAAAGTCAAGTGCACCTGGGTCGAGCAAGAGTTCGACGGCTTGATCCCTGCGCTGAAGGTCAAGAAAATCGACGCCATCCTGTCGTCCATGACCATCACTGACGACCGCAAGAAGAACGTCGATTTCACCATCAAGTACTACCACACCCCGGCGCGCTTCGTGATGAAGGAAGGTTCCAGCATCAAGGACCCGCTGACCGAACTCAAGGGCAAGAAAGTCGGTGTGCTGCGCGCCAGTACCCACGACCGCTTCGCCACGGAAGTGCTGGTGCCTGCCGGTATTGACCTGGTGCGCTACGGCTCCCAGCAGGAAGCCAATCTGGACATGGTTTCCGGCCGCATCGATGCGCTGCTGGCCGACTCGGTCAACCTGGACGACGGTTTCCTGAAAACCGACGCCGGTAAAGGTTTTGCCTTCGTCGGTCCTGAGTACAACGATCCGAAATACTTCGGTGGCGGCGCCGGCATTGCCGTGCGCAAGGGTGATAAAGAACTGGCGGACAAGTTCAACACCGCTATCACCGAAATCCGCGCCAACGGCAAGTACAAGCAAGTGCAGGACAAGTACTTCAAGTTTGACGTTTACGGCGAGTAAGCGAGCCGTTTAAAAAAGTGGCAGCCGTTGAAGCGGTTGCCATTTTTTTTGTGCAATCATTTTCAGCACTGAGATACCTGTGGGAGCGGGCTTGCTCGCGAAGGCGTCGTGTCAGGCAACATGGATGTTGAATGTACCGGCGCCTTCGCGAGCAAGCCCGCTCCCACAGGTGATCTCGCCGTACAGACATCAGGAGCCCCCCACATGCAACGCATCGACCACAAACTTCCCTGGAGCCACCTGGGCAGCGAGCGCACCCTCAGCGTGTTTCGTTATGGCGCGGGCACGCGCAAGGTGTACATCCAGGCCAGCCTGCACGCCGACGAATTGCCTGGCATGCGCACGGCCTGGGAGTTGAAGAAACGCCTGACCGAACTTGAACAACAGGGACAATTGAACGGTGTGATCGAGCTGGTGCCGGTGGCCAATCCCATCGGCCTCGACCAGCACTTGCAAGGCAGCCATATGGGGCGTTTCGAGCTGGGCAGCGGCAAGAACTTCAACCGCTCGTTCGTCGAACTCAGTGCGCCGGTGGCCGCGTTGATAGGTGATCGCCTGGGCACTGACGCCCAGGCCAACATCGCGCTGATTCGCCAGACCATGGGTCAGGTTCTCGACGGCTTGCCGGCAGCGGCATCGCAGCTGGAAGCCATGCACCGTCTGTTGCTGCGCCATGCCTGCGACGCCGACATCACCCTCGATCTGCATTGCGATTTCGATGCAGCGATTCACATCTACGCCTTGCCGCAGCACTGGCCGCAATGGCAATCCCTGGCGGCGCGTTTGAAGGCCGGCGTGGCGTTGTTGTGTGAAGACTCCGGCGGCAGTTCGTTCGATGAATCCTGTTCTTCGCCATGGTTGCGCCTGGCCAGGGCGTTCCCGGCGGCGGCGATTCCACCGGCCAACCTGGCGACCACGCTGGAGCTGGGCAGCATGGGAGATACCCGGGTCGACCAGGCCCAGGCCAATTGCGAGGCAATCCTCGGGTTCCTTGCCGAGCAAGGTTTCATCTCCGGCACCTGGCCGGCGGCACCGGCCGAATGCTGTGAAGGCATGCCATTCGAAGGCACCCAATACCTGTTCGCACCGCATCACGGCGTGGTCAGCTTCTTGCGTGAGGCCGGGGAGTGGGTGGAGAAGGGCGATGCGCTGTTCGAAGTGGTCGACCCGTTGAACGACAAGGTCACCACCGTGCAGGCCGGCACCAGTGGCGTGCTGTTCGCCATCGACCGTGGGCGCTATACCCAGCCAGGCTCCTGGCAGGCGAAAGTGGCGGGGCGCGAGGCGATTCGGGCGGGGAAGTTGATCAACGACTGAGCCGGAATTTTCATTGCCCGCCCGGGCCTCATCGCGAGCAGGGCTCGCTCCTACAGGGACTGCGCAATCCCTGTAGGAGCGAGCCCTGCTCGCGATGGCGGCATTCGCCACGCCCGAGATGTTCCTGCCTACTGACCAGTGTTAGGCTCTTGCGCGAATCCTGCATTCCGTGAAGGAAGTCCCATGTTGAAGATTCTCGCGCTGCTCACCCTCCTGGCATCCACTGCCGTCCTCGCCCAATCCCCGCTGCAAACCGACCTGCCGCTCAAGTACCTGGAGCAGGCCAACGCCGATTCGAACCATCAACCCCTGGTGATTTTTCTTCACGGTTACGGCAGTAACGAGCAGGACCTGTTCGGCATCAAGGACGACTTGCCCGAGTCCTACACCTACCTGTCGGTGCGGGCACCTTTGGTGATGGAAGCAGGCAGCTATCAGTGGTTCCGCAAGAAGGGCGAAGGGGCCTACAACGGCGAGACCGATGATCTGAAGTCCAGCGGCCAGTTGCTGCTGGATTTCGTCGCACAGGCCACGAAGAAATATCACACCGAGCCCGAGAAGGTATTCCTGGTGGGGTTCAGCCAGGGCGCGATCATGACCTACGAAACAGGCCTGCGGCATCCCGAGGCGCTCGGTGGGATCGCTGCATTGAGCGGGCGGATTCTGCCGGTGCTCAAGTCCGAGCTCCAACCGGATGAAAAACGTCAGTCGCTGGCAATTTTCATCGGTCATGGCGAGCAGGACAAACGCCTTCCCTACAGCGACGGCACCGAAGCCAACAGTCTGTTGCAGAGCGTGTCACTCGAACCCGAGTTCCACGGCTACCCTGGTGTCGGTCACAACATCAGCGCCGACGAGATACAGGATTTGAGCGCCTGGTTGCAGCGTCTCAACCCCTGAGTCTTATTTTCCACTGACGATCTGTTTGATCAGGGTTTCGTGGGCCGCCATGTCACCGGGGCGGGAAATCACCTGAATCACCGCCATGCGGGTGCCGGATGCCGCCATCAGCGTGGTGGTGAGGGTCATGCCACCGCCCTGCGTGGCAGTGCCGTCGACCTGGCGCAGGCCCAGCCCGGATTTCTGGGTCAGGGTTTTCTCGCTGAGCTTGTTGTAGTCGGGCAGGGACTTGTGTTGCGCCGCATCGAAGTCGGCCACGGTGCCGTCGAGGAACCCGCCGTCGTTGTCCTTGACGCTGATACCTTTGGGCAGGGTGTTTTCAGCGGCGATCACCACGGTCTTGGTGGTCTCATTGCTGTACAGGGTGCCGTTGGCACCGCCCGGGCTGGCCGGCAGCGGGTTGGCGAGGAAACCCTTGGGCAGGTTGAAGGTGAACTTGCCGCCGAGCATCGAGACCTTCTGTGCTGGCGCATCGCTGGAAGTGGCCTTGGCGGCCTGCGCATTCAAAGCCCCAAGGCCGGTAGCGGCTGCCAGCAGCAGGACAAGGGCTTTTTTACTCAACAATGACATCGGAATCTCCAGGGATGGACGCGCGGTGGGGCGCGATCATCCCATGGAGTTTGTGATGCATTCCAGCGTGCTCTAACGAGTGGTCACTCAGGCAAAGCAGCGATCTGGGGTTAGGTGGCTTACCTGTGACGAGGGGGCTTGTCGGAACGCCGCACCGCCCCTCTGGGCCGCGAAGCGGCCCCCTGCATTCTTTCAGACGTACCTCATCGAACGTGTTTCGGTGCTTTGACGGTTCCTCCAGCGTCCGTCGTCGGGCCAACCGGCTGCGCCAGCAGACGCTTTGTCACGCCCAGCATGGCCACCGACACCGCGATGCCCAGCACAAAAGCGTTCATTCCCATCGTCGGCAGGGTCAGCGCCAACACCAGGCAGAAGGCGGCGAACGAGTACATGCCGGTGGCGGTGGCGCGCAGCAACGCGGCGGTAAAGGCCGGGCCATGGGTTTGCTGGGAGAACACCGCCATCACGCTGCCCAACACCGGGAACACCGCCAGCAGGCCGCTCCAGCGGTCGCCGACGGTGCTGGCCAGCAATGTTACGACCAGCGTGAGCAATGCCCCGGCCACCATGCGCAGCACAAGCTTGTCGGATTTCGGTGCCGGGCCACTGAGCACCGGTTGCACGGGGGGGAACAGATAAGGCGCGGCGAGCAGCGCGGTCGCGGCGGCGCACAGCGAAAACACCAGGGATCCCGGAATCAGCGACAGGACAACCGCCACCAGCGCCCAGACCACCAGCGAGACCATCAACGCCAGTGGCCACCCGGCCCGTTGTGCGACCTGGGCGTAGGTCACGCAAAACGCAATCATCGCGAACATGGCCGACAGTGCAGCGGTGGCCGATTGCGCGGCGAACGCCGGGCCTTGTTCAAGGGCGAGGAACAACAGGATCGGCCCGACCACCACCGGCAACCCCGACAACCAACCGGCCACGCTCGGCCCCCAGCGTTTGCCAGCCAGGGAAATCAGCAGCAGAAAGCCTGGGATCACCAGCAGTTTAAGGATCAACACGCGCACGTCTCCGACCTGTGTGAGGTAGCAACGGTAACATTGCGTCGGGTAGATTGCTTTATGTGTATATGGATTTTGTATACAAAAACATGGCCCTTCGGAAATTGTACGAAAAGGTCTTTTGCGCCTACGTTTTTCTGGGCATCCCGCGATGAGGCCAATCCGTATGAACCACCAACGATCACCGCTGCGCCATGGTCTGTGGCTGCTTGTTTTGCTGAGCTGCCAGGCCCTGGCCAATTGGCAGGATTCGCTGCCCGGTGCGCAAGTCATTGGCAGTGGTGAGTTTCGCAAGTACGGCTTCGATGTCTACAGCGCACGGCTCTGGAGTACGTCGCGGCCCTTGGCGAGGGATCAGCCGTTCGCCCTGGAGCTGATCTACCAGCGCAACATTTCCCGTGAAGATCTGGTGAATGCCAGCGTCAGGGAGATCAAGCGACTCGCCGGCACCTCGATCAGTGCCGGGCAACTGGCGTCCTGGCAGGTGCAGATGCAGCAGTCGTTCGTCGATGTGCAGGCCGGCACGCGGCTGACCGGGGTGTACCTGCCGGGGCAGGGCGCGCGGTTTTTTCTTGGTCAGGAGTTGTTGCGTGAAGTGAAGGACCTGCAATTCGCCCAGGCATTTTTTGCCATCTGGCTCGATCCGCGTACCAGCAACCCCGAGTTGCGCCAGCAGTTGCTGGGCATGGCTCCGTAGACTTTGCTTTGTGGTGATCAGTGGGGCGGACAGTGGGTTGACTCTGCAGTTCTTGGGGTGACTTGTCGGGCCCCTTCGCGAGCAAGCCCGCTCCCACAGTGGATCGTGCCCGTCTGGACAACTCGGTCAAATGTGGGAGCGGGCTTGCTCGCGAAGAACGATAACGCGGTCTAACTGAAAAAAACGCAGGCAAAAAGAACCCGGTGCGACTTGCATCGCACCGGGTGTTTGTCCAGACGGCGACGGATCTTCGTGGGTCCCCGTGCCGCCTGTTGAACGCTGTTGGCTTAAGCCCGTTCGAGCGCCAGTGCTACGCCCTGACCACCACCGATGCACAGGGTGGCGAGGCCTTTTTTGGCATCACGCTTGAGCATTTCATGCAGCAGGGTCACCAGTACGCGGCAACCCGAGGCGCCGATCGGGTGACCCAGGGCAATGGCGCCGCCGTTGACGTTGACCTTGTTCAAGTCCCATTCCAGGTCCTTGGCCACGGCCAGCGATTGCGCGGCGAAGGCTTCGTTGGCTTCGATCAGGTCCAGCTGGTCGATGTTCCAGCCGGCCTTGTCCAGGCAACGCCGAGTGGCCGACACCGGGCCGATGCCCATGATCGCCGGGTCGACGCCTGCGTTGGCGTAGGCGGCGATTTTCGCCAGGACCGGCAGGCCGAGGGCCTTGGCTTTTTCGGCGCTCATCAGGATCACGGCGGCGGCTCCGTCGTTCAGCGACGACGCATTGCCAGCGGTCACCGAACCGTCCTTCTTGAAGGCCGGCTTGAGCTTGCCCAGGGATTCGGCGGTGGTGCCTGCCCGTGGCTGTTCGTCGGTGGCGAAGGACAGCGGATCGCCCTTGCGCTGCGGGATCAGGATCGGCGTGATTTCATCGACAAAGCGCCCGGCTTCGATGGCGGCCACGGCTTTCTGCTGCGAGGCCGCAGCGAAGGCGTCCTGCTGCTCGCGAGTCAGGCTGTACTTCTCGGCCAGGTTCTCGGCAGTGATGCCCATGTGGTAATCGTTGAACGCATCCCACAGGCCATCGCTGATCATGGTGTCGACGATCTGCGCGTGCCCCATGCGCAGGCCGGTGCGCGCGCCGGGCATGACGTAGTTGGCCAGGCTCATGTTTTCCTGGCCACCTGCGATGATCACCTCGGCATCGCCGCAGCGGATCGCCTGGGCGCCCAGGTGCAGGGCCTTGAGGCCCGAACCGCAGACCTTGTTCAGGGTCATGGCCGGTACGGCGAAGGGCAGGCCGGCCTTGATCGCGGCCTGGCGCGCAGGGTTCTGCCCGGCGCCGGCGGTCAATACCTGGCCCATGATCACTTCATCGACTTCGGCCGGGTTCAGGCCGGTTTGCGCCAGCAACTGGCGGATCACCGCAGCGCCCAGGTCAACCGCGGACACATTGGCCAGCGAACCCTGGAAACTGCCGATCGCGGTGCGCGTGGCGGCAACAATGACGACTTCTTGCATGGAATGATTCCTCACTGGGCAGCGAACTGCATTTCCGGAACGTGGTCCGGGACGATCAGTTTACCAGCGGTCTTGGCGACGATTTCCTCAACGCTGACGCCAGGTGCGCGTTCCTTGAGGACAAATGCGCCATTTTCGATTTCCAGGTAGGCGAGGTCGGTCAGCACGCGCTTGATGCACCCGGCGCCGGTCAGCGGCAGGCTGCATTGGGACAACAGCTTGGACTCACCATCCTTGGACGCGTGGGTCATGATGACGATGATGTTGTCCGCGCCGGCCACCAGGTCCATCGCGCCGCCCATGCCCTTGACCAGTTTGCCGGGGATCATCCACGAGGCGATGTTGCCTTGCACGTCCACTTCAAACGCGCCCAGCACGGTCAGGTCGACATGACCACCGCGGATCATCGCGAAGGACTCGGCCGAGGAAAAGATCGAAGCGCCGATACGAGCGGTTACGGTTTGTTTGCCGGCGTTGATCATGTCGGCATCAATGGTTTCTTCAGTAGGAAAAGGACCCATGCCCAGCAGGCCGTTTTCCGACTGCAGCATGACTTCCATGCCTTCGGGGATGTAGTTGGCGACCAGGGTCGGAATGCCGATGCCCAGGTTCACGTAGAAGCCGTCCTGCATTTCGCGGGCGACGCGTTGAGCCATTTGTTCGCGGGAAAGTGCCATTGTCGTTATTCCTTCATTCGGTCCGGGGGCAGGGGATCACTTACGCACGGTGCGCTGTTCGATACGCTTTTCGAACGTGCCGCAGATGATCCGGTCGACGTAGATGCCAGGGGTGTGGATCTGCGCCGGGTCCAGCTCGCCGGGTTCGACGATTTCTTCGACTTCGACCACGGTGATCTTGCCGGCGGTGGCCGCCAGCGGGTTGAAGTTCTGCGCGGTGTGACGATAGATCACGTTACCGAAATGGTCGGCTTTCCAGCCTTTGACGATGGCGAAGTCGCCGGTGATGGACTCTTCCATCAGGTACTTGCGGCCATGGAATTCGCGCACTTCCTTGCCTTCGGCAACTGGAGTGCCAACGCCGGTGGCGGTGAAGAAGGCCGGAATGCCTGCGCCGCCAGCGCGCATTTTCTCGGCGAGCGTGCCTTGCGGGGTCAGGATGACTTCGATTTCGCCTTTGAGCAGTTGCTCTTCGAACAGCTTGTTTTCGCCGACGTAGGACGCCACCACTTTGCTGATCTGGCGGTCGGTCAGCAGCACGCCAAGGCCAAAACCGTCGACGCCGCAGTTGTTGGAAACCACGGTGAGGTTGCGAGTGCCCTTGCGCTTGATCTCGGCGATCAGGTTTTCCGGGATGCCGCACAGGCCGAAGCCGCCAGCGATCACGGTCATGCCGTCTTCAAGACCTGCCAGAGCTTCCTCGTAGGAACTCACGCGCTTGTCGAAACCTGCCATATGCACCTCTTTTATTCTTTGTGGGCGGCTGGCTAGCCGAATGGAGTTGAGTGTCGCGCTGGTTAATTCATTTGTTAAGTTGATTTTTAATGTTGATTAATAGATAAAACTCAACAAACCGCTGCTTTCTTGCAGCTCCAAGCTTGTAGCTTACAACTGGAAGCGAAGCGACCATGACCATTAAGCAGATCCGCGCCTTTCTGGCCGTGGCCCAGAGCCTGAGCTTTGCCGTGGCCTGCGAACGCCTGCACCTGTCGCAATCGGCCCTGAGCCTGACCATCAAGGCGCTGGAAGAAGGCCTGGGCGGGCGCCTGTTCACCCGCAACACGCGCAACGTGGCGCTCACGGCCGAAGGCGAATCCCTGGTGCCGCTGGCACGCCGGTTGATTGCCGACTGGGACAACGCCGAAGATGAACTGCGTCAACGCTTTACCCTGCAGCGCGGTCGCGTGACCCTGGCGGCGATGCCGTCGTTCGCCGGCAACCTGCTGCCGCCGATCCTCAAGACATTCCGCGCCCGCTATCCGAACGTCAACGTGACGGTTAACGACGTGATCAACGAGCAAGTGCTGGAAATGGTCCGTGACCGCCAGGTGGAACTGGGGGTGGCGTTCGAGCCGACCCAGAGTTCGCCGCTGCAATTCACGCCGTTGTACATCGACCGTTTCGTCGCGGTGGTGCCCCTGGATTCGGCGCTGGCCGGGCGGGAAGACATCGACTGGCAGACTCTGCTCAAGGAGCCGTTCATTACCTTGCAGCGACCTTCCACCGTGCGGGTAATGCTGGAAGAGCATTTGCAGGCCCGCGGCATGAAGCTGTCGGTGGAGTTTGAAAGCCATCAACTGGCGACGGTCGGGCGCATGGTCGCCAGTGGCCTGGGTGTGAGCGCGGTGCCGGCCTTGTGCGCGGGGCAGATGCGTGAGCTGGGCGCGCGTTGCATCACCTTGCGTGACCCGGTGGTGGAGCGGGCGCTCGGGGTGTTGACCTTGCCTGGGGGAGAACTGTCGGCGGCGGCGCAGGCCTTGTTCGATGTGCTGAAAGAGGAAAACCTGGGTCAGCGATTTCCCTGAGTTGCATGGGGGGCCTTGTGGGAGCGAGCTTGCTCGCGATGGCGGAGGATCAGTCAGTAAATGTGTTGTATGTGCCGCCCCCATCGCGAGCAAGCTCGCTCCCACAGGGTATTGTGTTGATCAGGAAGTGAGGCGTTCTGCCAGTAAGGGCAACAGCTGCTCGCACGCCCCCTCAATCTTCAGATCCAGAATCTCATCCGCCCGGGTCTTGCCCAGGTTGATGGCAATCAACGGCTTGCCCTGATCCACCACCGCCCGGCACAAGCGAAACGCCGAATAGGCCATCAGCGACGAGCCGACCACCAACAGCCCTGCAGCCTGTTCGACAACCGTCATCGCCTTGGCCGCCGTGGCCTGCGCGACGTTTTCACCAAAAAACACCACATCCGGCTTCATCCGTTCCCCGGCGCAATGCGGGCAGTGCGGGACCTGGAAGCGTGCCTCGAAGGCCGGGTCGAGCAAGGTGTCGCCGTCCGGCGCCTGTACCGCGTCGACACCGGCCAGGTACGGGTTCTGTGTTTCCATCAAGCGCTGGATCGAATCGCGCTCGCTGCGCCGGCCGCAATCCAGGCACAGCACCCGGTGCAGACTGCCGTGGAGTTCGATCACATCGTGGCTGCCTGCCTGGTCGTGCAGGGTGTCGACGTTCTGGGTGATCAACCCGCTGATCTGCCGCGTGCCCTGCAGACTGGCCAGGGTGTCGTGGGCCACGTTCGGCTGCGCCTGACGGACCCGTGGCCAACCGAGCATCGCCCGCGCCCAATAGCGTCGCCGGGACTCCGGGGCCGAGAGAAACTCCTGGTACATCATCGGCTGCCGACCCCGCCGCACGCCCTGGTTGTCGCGATAATCGGGGATGCCCGAAGGTGTACTGATGCCGGCACCGGTCAGCACTGCAAACGGCGCGTCGGCCATGAGCTGATGGAGGCGGTCGAGCTGGTCACGGATCATGCTGTCGAGCATGCTGGGAAACCTGTAGGAGCGAGCTTGCTCGCGATGGTCGTCAACGATAACACTGTAAGCCTGACACCCCGCGGCGTAATCGCGCTTTTCGCGAGCAAGCTCGCTCCTACAGAAGACGGGTGGCGGTGTTTACTTGCGCGCCTCCAGAATCAGGTTGAACGGCGTTTCCGTGGCTCGACGAAAACGGGTGAAACCCGCTTCGGTGAATACCTTGCGCAACCGCGCTTCACCGGCCTGGGCACCCAGGCCGAGGCCGACTTCCTGGGACAGCGAGTTGGGCGTGCAGATGAAGGTCGACGCCGCGTAGAACAGGCGTCCGACCGGGTTGACGTTGTCGTCGAGCAAATCGTTGGCGTAGGGCTCGACCAGCAGCACCGTGCCGTCGTCTTTCAATGATTCATAAGCATGTTTGGCCGCACCCACCGGGTCACCCATGTCGTGCAGGCAGTCGAAGTAGCAGATCAGGTCGTAGTCGCTGCCAGGGTAGCTTTTTGCCGTGCCCTGGAAGAACCTGGCCCGGCCGGACACACCGCCTTCTTCGGCCCGTTGGGTGGCGACGGTAACGGAGGGCGCGTGGTAGTCGAAGCCGACGAAGCGCGAATCCGGAAACGCCTGGGCCATGATCACCGTCGAGGCGCCATGACCGCAGCCGATGTCCGCCACTTTGGCGCCGTCTTCCAGTTTGGCCGCCACGCCGTCAAGGGCCGGCAACCATTCGGTGACCAAGTGGGCTTTGTAGCCAGGGCGAAAGAAACGTTCGGTACCACTGAACATGCACGGATGGTGCTCGCCCCAGGGCAGGGCGCCGTTGCCGCGCATGGCTTTGACCAGTTTGTCCTTGTCATGGAAAAACGACGCGACCACGCCGATCCCGCCCGCCACATAAACCGGTGAGTCTTCGTTTGCCAAAGCCATGGCTTGTTCTTCGGGCAGACGGAACTGGCCGTCACGGTGTTCCATGTAGCCGGAAGCGGCGTGGGCACTG
Organism: Pseudomonas sp. Pseusp10; assembly: GCF_059492225.1. Classification (NCBI taxonomy): domain Bacteria; kingdom Pseudomonadati; phylum Pseudomonadota; class Gammaproteobacteria; order Pseudomonadales; family Pseudomonadaceae; genus Pseudomonas; species Pseudomonas sp. Pseusp10. Next base: position 3,032,705 of record NZ_CP168528.1, read on the forward strand.
AGCCATTCGCGCAGCAGGCGGGTGTTGCAGCCGGTTTTGGCGGCGAGTGCTTCCGGGGTCATTGGCTGACTGTCGGCCATCGCCCGGTACAGGCCGAGCTCTTCGCCGAGGATGACGTTGGCGAGCATCGCCGCGCCTCCCATGTCATTTACCAGTTTGCCCATGAAATCGTTGAGTCTGGCCTCGTCCATCACGTGTGCTCCTTCAGCAGGATCACGGTCCAGGGGCATTGTGTGGGGAGGTGTTCGCCGCTGGGCGGTGGTCGTGGGAATGTGCAGGGCACCAAGCGGGTCCTGCGTGCATTTAGTTTAGTTCGCAGGCCATATAGCGCCGCGTTGAGCGACGAAAGCTACCTTTCCCTGACCGACACTGGACCTTGTGGGAGCGAGCTTGCTCGCGAAAGCGGCAGGTCAGTCAACCTTTCTTTTGAATGTGCCGGCCTCTTCGCGAGCAAGTCGGATCGCCGCATCGCCGCTCCCACAGGTATCGGCAGTGCCCGCAAGGATCGTGTGTATCCCACTGTATCCAGACCCCTTTTTGACACAGTGACCTCTTATTCCGGCCCCAGCCGAACACAGTCCCGATACACCCCTTCGATTAACTGTGTCTCATGGCGGGCACCGGCTCGCGTCCTTGAACATCTTGTGAGATCGACACCATGCAGACCTCCATTCCCCCAGAAGCCAAGGCCAGCGTCGGCCTGGGCCTGCGCCGCGGTTTAATGAAAGACCTCCAGGCCGCGCCGTCAGGCGATTTCGATTTTCTGGAAGTCGCGCCGGAAAACTGGATCGGCATCGGCGGCGCCCACGGCGCCGCATTGCGGGCCCTGGCCGAACGCTATCCGTTGTCCTGTCACGGCTTGTCCCTGTCCCTGGGTGGGCCGTCGCCGCTGGACGTCGATTTTCTGCAAGAGGTTCGCAGCTTCCTCGATCACTACAACGTGCCGCTGTACAGCGAGCACCTGAGTTACTGCAGTGATGACGGTCACCTGTACGACCTGTTGCCGTTGCCTTTCACCGAAGAAGCGGTGCACCACGTCGCTGCGCGGATCCGTCAGGCCCAGGACATCCTCGGTCGGCGCCTGGCGGTGGAAAACGTTTCCTATTACGCCGCGCCCCAACAGGACATGGATGAGGTGACATTCACCAATGCCGTGCTGCGTGAGGCCGACTGCGACCTGCTGCTGGACGTCAACAATGTCTACGTCAATTCGATCAACCACGGCTTCGATCCGCAGGCGTTTCTCGCCGGCATCGATTCGGGCCGGGTGGTGGCCATGCACATTGCCGGGCATTTCGACGAATCCGACACCTTGAAAATCGACACCCATGGTGCTTCGGTCAAACCGGTGGTGTGGTCGTTGCTGGAGCAGGCGTATGCCCGGTTTGGCGCACAACCGACCTTGCTTGAGCGGGACTTCAACTTTCCGGCATTCACCGAGCTGGTGGCGGAATTGCAGACCATTCGCCGCTTGCAACAGGAGGGCGTGAACCGTGGATAAACATTCGCTGCACCAACAGCAAAGCATCATGGGCCAATACCTGCGAGACCCCGAGCATTGCGCGCCACCCACCGAAATGGACCCGGTGCGGGCACAGGTTTACCGTGATCTGGTGTTCGCCAATCTGTCTTCGCTGCTCAGTGGTACCTTTCCTGTGTTGGTGAGGATTCTGGGCGATGAACGCTGGCGTTCACTGGTGCGGATCTTTCTGCGGGACTACCGCGCCCGTACACCGAAATTTGGTGAGATCGCTCAGGAGTTTGTCGAGTTCCTCGCGACCGGGCCTGAGGCGTTGACCGGTGGACCGTGGCCACCTTTCATGGTGGAGCTGGCGCATTACGAGTGGGTGGAAATGGCGCTGCAACAGTCCGAGGCCGAGCCGTTGGCAGCGGGTGATGCCGGGTTGTTGCTGGATCGGCCGTTGCAAGTGTCGCCGTTGGCTTGGCCGTTGGCTTACGCCTGGCCGGTGCAACAAGTGGGACCGGATTATCAGCCTGACGTTTTACCGGCTCAGCCGACGTTGTTGCTGGTGCGTCGTGCCGAGGACTGGAGTGTGAAGTTTTCCGAGTTGAGTCCGTTAGCGTGGCGGTTGTTGCAGCGGATTGGCGAGTTTCCAGAGCTGACTGGGCGTGAGCAGCTGCAAGGATTGGCGGTCGAGGCGGGGCAGGTCGGTTCTTTGGTGTTTTTCGAGGGTGGTTTGGGGTTGTTGCGGCAGATGCATGGGGAGGGGGTTGTGGGGGGTATTGATTGAGTACATATCCATTTGTTTGGTAACGACGACTTATGGTTTCGCCCTTACGGCCATCCCTTTCAAGGTCTTTTCGTTTTGGCGGCCTTGATTGCCCGGTCCGTTGAAACATGCGCATGCACCGCGGTGCCTTGGACCCATGTCTTGGGCTTGGGCACCTTGGGGCCACGGGGACTTTTCGCAACTTGTTTTGGCTGGATGTTTTTGGCCAGTTCCAACAAACGCTGGGCCAGTTTTTCCGCAGGGATAACGGGAAGATGTTCCGAGGGCAGCGCAATCTGCAGGCCTTCATAACCACTTCGGATCTGAACCGCCAAATGGTAGGTCGAGGCCTCCCAACCTTCAGGCTGAGTATCCCGATGGGCTTGCTCGACGCTTCGTTTGAGTACGGCCAGGACGTTGTAGGCCAATACCGCCGTGGTGAATCCGAGCAAGGCAGCCTTCGGGCTGCCAAGGGTTTCGATTTCACTTTCCAGGATCGCTTCCAGCCGCTGGAACATGCCTTCAATGCTCCAGCGACGGCGATAGAGTTCCGCGATCTGCTGCGCACTGATGCTTTCAGGCAGGTTGCTCCAGAACATCAAGCTGCTGTAACCCGAGTCCGTTGGCGAATGAAGCGTCAGTTCGACGCGCCGACATTGGTAACCGCCTCTGACTTGGATGATCTGCTCACGGACCGTGCCTGTTTCCACAGGTACGGGCGCTTGCCACTCACCCTCTTGAATCAAGCGCGGGTGCTTGGCTTGCTGACGAATCACAAAGGAGGTTTGGACCTGCTCACACGCTGCCATGACCGGCAGCGTGCAGTAGAGTCGATCAGCCAGCCACACCTGGCCCGGTTCGGCATCGGCCAATAGAGGCAGCACACAAACACGCTCGCTTGCATAGGCATCCTCACACGCCTGAAGGTCGATGACCTGATCCAGGTCGGGGTCGTAGACAACCACCGAAAAACCGGGACGAGCGGCGCCGCGCTCGTGGCGTAAAGCCCCCAGACGCTTCTCAGTGGAGGCCAAGTGATTACCGTCCACTACCCGAACCTGCCACCCCGGCAGCATCGTCGTGCAACCCAGATCCTTGATGGTTGGCGTCAGGCGTTGTGCACAGCCCGTGACCAAGGCGCGCAACAGCGCAGGCTCGGTACGACTGATCTTGTCGTAAAGGGCTGCCAAGCTGACAGGAAGATCTTCCAGTTGCCGTGCGGCGGCGTGCAGGGATGGCTTCAAGCCTAATGAAACAAGGGACATCAGCTTGATGATGGTCGAGAACAATAGTTCACGAGAATACTGCCGTTGCCGATGTTCTTCGAAAACCTGATCGACCCACTCAGGGGCAATAGCCTGCTCCAGCGCCAATTTGGCCATGACGCTGGCAGGTGCTTTTTTTTCGAATCGAGCTAGAACATCGGCCCACATCTTTCGGGTATCCCTGACTGAAATTTCAGGGGATTTTACCTAAGACCTTGAAAGGGATGGCCCTTACGGCGAGTCACTTTTTTTACAAGCGCCTAAAAAAAGTAACCCAAAAAACGCTCGCCCCTTACGTACGGCCCCTCGCTTAGGCTCGGGGTTCCTTCGCTCCGGCATTCATCCGGGGGCATTGCCCTCCGGTCGGCTTCGCGCGACCTACATGCAATGAGTTCGACTGCGTCGAACGGCGCTGCGCGCCCATCCCCGGATGAACACCTCCACTCAGCCTGCCGAGGGGGCGGGTGGATCAAGATCAAAAGCTGCAGGCGAGCTAACGCTCGGCCTGATGAGTGGTGAAGAGCGTGGGCGTACGCCGACCGGCCGTTGCTCTTCTGTGGGAGCGAGCTTGCTCGCGATGGCGGCCTGCCAGCCGACCAATTTCTACCGAATGTACTCGGTCCAATTGTGGGAGCGAGCCTGCTCGCGATGGCTGCCTTCCAGCCGACCAATTTCTACCGAGTGTACTCGGTCCAATTGTGGGAGCGGGCTTGCTCGCGAAGACTGCCTTCCAGCCGACCAATTTCTACCGAGTGTACTCGGTCAAATTGTGGGAGCGAGCCTGCTCGCGATGGCTGCCTTCCAGCCGACCAATTTCTACCGAATGTACTCGATCCAATTGTGGGAGCGGGCCTGCCCGCGATGGCTGCCTGCCAGCCGACGATTCTTTTACGGCTGCACTGGCAATCGTAGCTCCGCACACAACCCGCCACCCTCACGATTGCTCAAGGTCAACGACCCACCAATCGCTATCGCCAGTTGCTGGGCAATCGCCAGCCCCAGTCCGGTGCCGCCGGTGCTGCGGTTGCGGGAGTTTTCCACGCGGTAGAACGGTTCCATCACTTGCTTGAGTTCTTCCTCGGCAATCCCCGGGCCACGATCAAGGATCTTGATCGACAGGTTGCCATCGGCCTGTTTTTCCACCCGCAACTCGGCAGCACCGGCAAACTTCAATGCGTTGTCCGTCAGGTTGACCAGCACCCGGCGCAAGGCGTGTGGGCGGGTGTCGATGACGGCTGCACTCTTGCCTTCGAGCCGCACGTCCTTGCCCATGTCCTGGTAGTCGAACACCAGGCTGTCGAGGAACGAGTCGAGGTCGGTGCGGCGGCTTTCTTCGGTGGCGCCGTGGATGCTGCGGGCGTAGGCCACGCCTTCGCGCACCAGGTGTTCCATCTCGCCCAGGTCGTTCCACAGTTTGTCTTTTTCGCTGGAGTCGTCCATGAACTCGGCGCGCAGTTTCATGCGGGTGATCGGGGTTTGCAGGTCGTGGGAAATCGCTGCGAGCAATTGCATGCGTTCTTTCAAGTACGCCGCGATGCGTGCCTGCATCGAGTTGAAGGCCTTGGCAGCGTGGGCGACTTCGGTCGGGCCTTTTTCGTCCAGGAGCACGGGATGGGCGTTGGGGTCCAGGGTTTCGACGGCACCGGCGAGGCGGGTGAGGGGGCGGATGGCGATTCTGACCGCCAGCCAGGAGCAGGCCAGCATCAGCGCCAGTTGCCCGAGCAACACGATGGGCAGCCAGGGCGACAACGGGACCATTGCGGGGCGCACGTCGATGGTCAGCGGGCTGCCGTCCGCCAGGTTCAGATGCACTTGAAAGTGCTTTTTCGGCCCGGGGATATCGGTAAAGGTCATCGGGTAATCGTGGCCGATGGCGTCCTTGATCGAGGCGATGGCAATGGGCGCATCGGGCATGTCGGTGCTGATGGGGGTGCCCGGCGAACCCTCATTGAGCAGGTAACTGTAGTTGTGTCGCTCCAGTTGCTGCAGCCAACCGGCCCGCTCTTCGGCGGGCAAGCGGTCGAGGATGGCAATGGACGTGGAAACATCGGTTTCCAGGTTGCCGAGCATGGTGTTTTTCGAGGATTCGTAGCGCTCGTAATACTGCGCGCCGAAGGACAGCGCCTGGGCGAGGATCAGGCCGATCAGGAAAATCAGCGACAGCCGCGAGGCCAGGGTACGCGGCCAATGTAACGCCTGCGTCATGATTGATCGCCCAGGATTTCCACCGGCAGGGAAAATACATAGCCTTCACTGCGCACGGTCTTGATGTAGGCCGGTTCGCGGGCGTCGTCCAGCAGGCGCTGGCGCAGGCGACTGACCAGCAGATCGATGGAGCGGTCGAACAGGTCGGCGTCGCGGCCCTGGGTCAGGTTCAGCAATTGATCACGGTTGAGCACCCGTTGCGGATGGTCGAGAAACACCCGCAGCAATCGATATTCGGCACCGCTCAGGGCCACCATGGTGCCGTCCTGATCGAGCAGGTGACGGGCCGAGGTGTCCAGGCGCCAGCGGCCGAAGGCCAACAGGCGGCTGGCTTCGGTCACCACCAGGTTCGGCGGCAGCATGCGTGTACGCCGCAGCACCGCGTTGATCCGCGCCAGCAGTTCACGGGCAGCGAACGGCTTGACCAGGTAGTCGTCGGCGCCCATTTCCAGGCCGAGGATGCGATCGGTTTCATCGTTGCGGGCGGTGAGCATCAGCACTGGCGTGGTCTTGTGTTTGCCGGCGCGCAACTCGCGGCAGAGCAGCAAGCCATCGTCCCCCGGCATCATGATGTCCAGCACGATCAGGTCCACCGGGGTGGTTTCCAGAAACGCGCGCATCTGCCGTCCGTCCGCCACGACCGTGGTGCGCAGGCCGTTCTTCTTCAGGTAGTTGCCAACCAGTTCGCGGATTTCGCGGTCATCGTCAACGATGAGGATGTGATCAACGTGATCCATTGGGCCAAACCTCTGATAAATGGGGAATGCCACACAGTCTATCGAGCTCGGGCGGGCTCGCCTGCCGCCCTTTGTATTGCAGTGTATCTGGCTTGCCTGCGGATACACACGAAGGCAAAAAAGCCGGTTTTCAGCGGTTTTGTATTGCTGTGTATCCAGGCCCCGTTCTGATACGAACCGATTGATTCGCGCCGATTCCCGACACAGACGAGATACCTCGCAGGCTTTTAATAGGTTCCATCGAGGCAAATCAGACCGCCTCGGATCAACCAACGATCAACCTGTTGAAACCTTGAGGAACTCGCCATGAACACCAAAGCCATCTACGCCGCTTGCCTGTTTGCCGCCCTGAACATCTGCACCCTGTCGGCCCGCGCCGAAGCCGATGTCGCTCCAAAAACCTACACCTACGGCACCCAACTTGACATCAAGAAAGTGGTGTCGCTGACCGAGGACACTACACCGTCCTGCGGCGTGGTGAATGCGCGGCTGACGTACCTCGACTCCCAGTCCAAGACCCAAGTGCTGGATTACCGCAAGTTGGCTGACAACTGCAACTCGGAAAACTGAGTGTCGCGATAAACGACTACTTAATCCATTTGAAACAGGAAGACCATCATGAATAACGTTTCCCGCTACCTGACCGCCATCGTCTTTGCCGTCGCCGGTGCAGCAGCCCATGCCAACGCTGCTGTCGAACAAAGCGCCTGCGCCAGCAACACCTGCTTCCAGCTCACGCCGGTGGCAGAGAAGGGCACCCATGGCTTCCTTGCACAAGACGGTTCCAGCCGTACGCCGCAAGGGCAGATGCTTGCCGAGAACGGTTCCAGCCGCACGCCTCAGGGGCAGTTGCTGGATGAGCAGACAGCTTGAAAACACCCCAATCCACTGTGGGAGCTGGCTTGCCAGCGAAGGCGGCCTTGCAGGTGACATCTCTATTGAATGTACCGGCCTCTTCGCGGGCAAGCCCGCTCCCACATTGATTGTGTGTCGCCCTCTGATTTGTCTTAGGTGATCCCATGTTACTCATCGCTTTCCTGGGCGGCATATTGACCGTCCTCAGCCCGTGCATCCTGCCGGTCGTGCCCTTCCTGTTTGCCGGTGCCGACCGCACACGCTCCTCGATCCTGCTGACCCTCGGCGGTATGGTCCTGACCTTTGCCCTGGTCTCCAGCCTGGCCGTGGTCAGCACTGAGTGGGTGATACAGGCCAGCAACACCGGCCGCCACGTCGCCCTGTTCGTGATGGTGCTGTTCGCCCTGTCGCTGATTTCCGCCCGGGTCGGTGACTGGCTGGCTCGTCCTTTCGTGCTGCTGGGCAATCGCATCGACCCGGACTCGCGCAAAATGTCCGGACCTCTGGCTTCGATCATGATCGGTGTCGCCACCGGGCTGCTTTGGGCGCCGTGCGCCGGACCGATCCTCGGGGTGATTCTCACCAGTGCCATGCTGCAAGGCGCGAACGCCGGCACCAGTCTGCTGCTGGTGGCTTATGGCGCGGGCAGTGCGTTGTCCCTGGGCACGTTGATCTTTGCCGGTCGCGGCCTGGTCAATCGTTTGAAACCGTCGATCCCGGTCACTGGCTGGTTGCGTCGGGGCGCCGGGGTTGCGGTGCTGGCCGGTGCGGCGGTGATCGCCACGGGTGCCAATGACCTGTTGCTGGCCAACACCTCATCGGAAGGTGTCAGCCGTGTGGAGAAAGGCGTGCTGGAAACCGTGCCGAAAGTCGTCGATTACCTGGTCAGCAAGGTCAAGGCCGACAGCGCCATGGACAACGCCCAAGGCGCCATGCCCTCGCTGTCCGGCGCAGTGGATTGGCTCAACTCGCCCGCACTGAGTAACGAAGCCCTGAAAGGCAAAGTGGTGCTGGTGGACTTCTGGACCTTCGACTGCATCAACTGCAAGCACACCCTGCCGTACGTGAAGGACTGGGCGAAGAAATATGAAAAGGACGGACTGGTAGTGATCGGCGTGCACACGCCTGAATACGGCTTTGAACGCATCATCGACAACGTCAGGGCCAAGGTGAAGGAATACGGCATCACCTACCCGGTGGCAATCGATAACAACTACGCGATCTGGCGCAACTTCGACAACCAGTACTGGCCGGCGCACTACCTGATCGATGCCAAGGGGCAGGTGCGTTACACCCACTTCGGTGAAGGCAGCTACGACACGCAGGAAAAAATGATTCAGCAGTTGCTGGAGGAGGCCAGGGCCAGCGCGCCAGCGGCTTGAACCATTCGATCAATGGCTCACAGGTCTCGCGCCATGAGCCATTGATCTTTTTCCCATGCCTGAAAACGCTCCTGCACAACCCAGCCGCGCCTGGCGTAATAAGCGCTCTGGTCCTGGGTGTGCAGGTAGATCCTCTTCTCGCCGTTGGCTTTGGCTTGTGCGCAAATCCCTTGGATCAAACGCTCCGCCAAGCCCTTGCCGCGTGCCTCGGGAGTGATGAACACACAAGCGAGCCAGGGCCCCAGATTCGGGCGATGGGTCAGGTCAGCCTTGGCCAGCGCTGCACCGCCCAACAGTTCGTCGTGGTCGAGGGCGATCAGGCACTTCCAGTCGCCGTTGTCTTGGCCTTCGGCGAATTCCCGTTGCCAGTCGGACAGGGGCTGTCCGGCGTATTCGTAGTGGAACTGCCGGTGGATCCACGAAGCGAATGTATTGCTGTGCTGCATATGTCGAGCAAGCCAGTCCAGGCGGGGTGCCATGTGATGAGTCCTTTCAGAGTTCAGTCGCTGGGTAGCGAGAGTAGCGGGCCTGGGCGGTGCTGTCGCCCCTGCCGGTTCAGCGACTGCTCAAGTGATTCGAGGTCGCCTGACCGCGCCGCCACGCCGCCGGCGGCGCACCGAACTCGCGACGGAAGGCCCGGCTGAAGGCGGTATCGGTCTGGTAACCGACTTCTTCGGCGATCCGCGTCAATGAACTGTTGCTGCTGCGTAACAGATTAGCGGCCAGCAACATGCGCCATTGCGTCAAGTACTGCATCGGCGACATCCCTACCAGTTGCTGGAAGCGTTCGGCCAACACCGATCTCGACGTGCTGGCGGTGCGTGCCAGTTCGTCCAGTGTCCAGGCGTGGCAGGGTCTTTTGTGCAAGGCGTTGAGGGCAGCGCCGACAATCCGGTCGCGCACACCGGCCAGCCAGCCCGTGCGCCCTTCGCCCTGTTCGTTCATGTACAGGCGCAACACCTCGATGAACAGCACTTCGGCCAGTTTGGCCAATACCCCTTCGCCGCCGGGGCGGGGCGAGCGGGCTTCGGCGAGGGCGTAGCGCACGGAAGATTCCAGCCAGATACCGGCGTTCGAACCGCGCACATTGACCCGCACCACAGCGGGCAATCCCTTGAGCAATATGCCCGCCAGGCGCGTGTCGCACGCCAGGTAGCCACACACCAGGCGGGTGACCGCGCCACCTCCGCCGTAGCTCAGTTGCCGGGGTCGTCGTGCCAGCACCGCATCCAGTCGCGCACCGCTGGCAGGGGGCAACCCCGGTCGGGAGCACATGCGATGGGCGTCACCCTGGGGGAAGATCACCACGTCGCCAGCACTCAGGAGCAGCGGCGGGTCATCGCCCAGTTCCACGTAACACTCGCCTTCGGTGATCAAGTGGAAGATCACCACCCGTTCCGCATCGGGCTCCAGAAACGGCGCCGCTGTATCGGCGCTGGGCGACTGGTAGCACCAGGGCGCGGTGAACCGGGCATTGATAAAGATCGCGCCGACCAGGTGCACGACGCGCAGGGTCTGTGACAGAGCGTCCATAGCGGTTTCCCCGTGGGAGGGTTCCTGATTGTGAACGTCTCGGCGCGCAACTTGGAATCTCCGGACGATCGGGCAGGCTTGGGCGACGATCGGGCAGGACGCCAGCGCCCGTCAGGACGATAGTTGGTTCACAGGGTCTGTGCCGGCCCTGCCACCCACAACAAGAAAAGAGAGGTTGCCATGCCGAAGTTCGTCATTGAACGTGAGATCCAGGGCGCCGGAGCTCTGTCGGAAAGGGATTTGAAAGCCGCTTCGCAAAAGTCCTGCCGGGCGTTGCGTGAATTGCCGGAGGTGCAGTGGCTGCAGAGTTATGTCACCGGCGACAAGCTCTATTGCGTGTACATCTCGCCGAGCGAGGCGCAGATCCAGGAGCACGCCAGGATCAGTGGTTTTCCCGCCAACCGCATTTCCCAGGTCATGAACATCATCGATCCGACGACGGCGGAGTAACCGCGACCGGACCCGATTCGTGTTTCAACCCAGAGATAGTCTCCATGAGTACACCCATTGATCTGACAGCCTTGAAAAACCGCCAGATGGCCTCGTGGGCCAGCGGTGACTACGCCGTAATCGGTACCACCCTGCAGATCGTCGGCGAGCAACTGGCCGAAGCCTGCGACCTGTTGTGCGATGAACGCGTGCTCGATGTTGCCGCCGGCAACGGCAACGCGACCCTCGCTGCGGCGCGCCGTGGTTGCCAGGTGACCTCCACCGACTATGTCGCTGCCTTGCTGGAGCGCGGCGAAGAGCGGGCCCAGGCAGAGCGCCTTAACGTCACCTTCCAGGTTGCCGATGCCGAAGCCTTGCCGTTCGCCGATGCGAGTTACGACGCCGTACTGTCGACCTTCGGCGTGATGTTCGCGCCGGACCAGCCCAAGGCCGCCGCAGAGTTGGCGCGAGTCTGCCGCCCGGGTGGGCGGATCGGCCTGGCCAACTGGACGCCTGAAGGCTTCGTCGGCCAGATGTTCAAGACTCTGGGCCAGCACCTGCCGCCCCCTCCAGGTGCAAATCCGCCCTCACGCTGGGGCAACGAAGCCTGGCTGCACGAGCATTTCGACGAGCGTGAATTCCTGCTCCAGGTGACGCGCCGCACGTTCAATTTCCGCTATCGCTCGGCGGCGCATTTCATCGACACCTTCCGCGACTGGTACGGACCGGTACACAAAGCCTTCGCTGCGCTGTCCGCAGATGGCGCCAAGGCCCTGGAGACCGACCTGACCGAGCTGATCAACCGGATGAACCGGGCGGGCGACAAGTCGCTGGTGGTGCCGAGTGAATACCTGGAGGTAGTGATCACGCGGCGTTGATTGGTAACAATGCAAAACCCTGTGGGAGCGAGCTTGCTCGCGATGGCGATCGTCCAGTCACAAGTGCTGTGTCTGATACACCGCTATCGCGAGCAAGCTCGCTCCCACAGGGATTGTGTGGTGGTCTTGGCATCTAAATCACTTCGGCCCCCCGCGCCTCCAGCAACTCACGCAACACCGACCGATGACAATGCGCTTCATCCTCGCGCCCGCAGATGGCGCCAAGGCCCTGGAGACCGACCTGACCGAGCTGATCAACCGGATGAACCGGGCGGGCGACAAGTCGCTGGTGGTGCCGAGTGAATACCTGAAGGTGGTGATCACACGGCGTTGATTGGTAGCAATGCAAAACCCTGTGGGAGCGAGCTTGCTCGCGATGGCGGTCGTCCAGTCACAAGTGCTGTGTCTGATACACCGCTATCGCGAGCAAGCTCGCTCCCACAGGGATTGTGTGGTGGTCTTGGCATCTAAATCACTTCGGCCCCCCGCGCCTCCAGCAACTCGCGCAACACCGACCGATGACAATGCGCTTCATCCTCGCGCCCGCAGATGGCGCCAAGGCCCTGGAGACCGACCTGACCGAGCTGATCAACCGGATGAACCGGGCGGGCGACAAATCGCTGGTGGTGCCGAGTGAATACCTGGAGGTGGTGATAACGCGGCGTTGATTGGTAGCAATGCAAAACCCTGTGGGAGCGAGCTTGCTCGCGATGGCGGTCGTCCAGTCACAAGTGCTGTGTCTGATACACCGCTATCGCGAGCAAGCTCGCTCCCACAGGGATTGTGTGGTGGTCTTGGCATCTAAATCACTTCGGCCCCCCGCGCCTCCAGCAACTCACGCAACACCGACCGATGACAATGCGCTTCATCCTCGCGCCCGCAGATGGCGCCAAGGCCCTGGAGACCGACCTGACCGAGCTGATCAACCGGATGAACCGGGCGGGCGACAAATCGCTGGTGGTGCCGAGTGAATACCTGGAGGTAGTGATCACGCGGCGTTGATTGGTAACAATGCAAAACTCTGTGGGAGCGAGCTTGCTCGCGATGGCGGTCGTCCAGTCACAAGTGCTGTGTCTGATACACCGCTATCGCGAGCAAGCTCGCTCCCACAGGGATTGTGTGGTGGTCTTGGCATCTAAATCACTTCGGCCCCCCGCGCCTCCAGCAACTCACGCAACACCGACCGATGACAATGCGCTTCATCCTCGCGCCCGCAGATGGCGCCAAGGCCCTGGAGACCGACCTGACCGAGCTGATCAACCGGATGAACCGGGCGGGCGACAAATCGCTGGTGGTGCCGAGTGAATACCTGGAGGTAGTGATCACGCGGCGTTGATTGGTAACAATGCAAAACTCTGTGGGAGCGAGCTTGCTCGCGATGGCGGTCGTCCAGTCACAAGTGCTGTGTCTGATACACCGCTATCGCGAGCAAGCTCGCTCCCACAGGGATTGTGTGGTGGTCTTGGCATCTAAATCACTTCGGCCCCCCGCGCCTCCAGCAACTCACGCAACACCGACCGATGACAATGCGCTTCATCCTCGCGCCCGCAGATGGCGCCAAGGCCCTGGAGACCGACCTGACCGACCTGACCGAGCTGATCAACCGGATGAACCGGGCGGGCGACAAATCGCTGGTGGTGCCGAGTGAATACCTGGAGGTGGTGATAACGCGACGTTGAAGGGCCATGCATAACCCCTTGTAGGAGCGAGCTTGCTCGCGATGGTCGATAACGATTACGCGTGATTTCTGGATGCACGCGGTGTTTTCGAGTCCATCGCGAGCAAGCTCGCTCCTACAAGGGGGCAGTGTTCAGACAAGCTAAATAACCTTCGCCCCCCGCGCCTCCAGCAACTCGCGCAACACCGACCGATGACAATGCGCTTCATCCTCGCAATAACATCCCACGGCCAGGGACGTCTGATGGGACAGTGCGGCCAGCAGGTCAAGCATCTGACTGGCAGCGGGCTGGTTCATCTCGGCCTTGAATTTGCGCCGGAACACTTCCCAGGCCCTGGCATCTTGCGCGGCCTTGGCTTCGGCCACCAATTGCGCACTGGGCGATAGCAGCGGCTGCCAGACATCATAAAAATCCCGACGGGCGAATTCGGCTTTCGGTACGCCACGGGGAGGGCGGCGTACCGTGCCCAGGCGTAACCCTTCGTCGGGGCGACGGGGTGATCCGAGTTGAACGATATGGACCGCCATGGCTACTTGAGCCGCGATTCGTCGAGCCACTCGAGTGCCGTACGCCACAAGCAAATGCCCAGGAAGTACGCCGACATCAGCAGCCACAGCCCCATCACCAACGGGTTGATCAGCGGGTGGTTGAGCACCAACGACAAGCTGCACAGCAACCAGATGGCCGTCACCGCAATGTTGATCGGCATGAACCGGCGCACGCGGAACGGATGCAGGAATTTCATCCGGGTCACGGTCAGCAGGGCCAGGCCAATGACCGTGACGAAAGTGATCCACGGTGACGGGGCGATGATGTACAGGCACAGGGCAACCACGTTCCAGGCGGCGGGGAAACCCTGGAAGTAGTTGTCTTTGCTCTTCATGTTGACGTTGCAGAAGCAGAACAGCGACGACACCAGGATCAGCGACACGCTCAGCAGCAAGGTGTAGTCCGGCAACGGGATGTAGCGATAGATGAACAGTGCCGGGATAAACACATACGTCAGGTAGTCGATCACCAGGTCGAGGATCGAGCCATCGAAGCTCGGCAGCACCGACTGCACATTGACCTTGCGCGCCAGTGCACCGTCCAGCCCGTCGACGATCAGGGCGACACCCAGCCACAGCAGGCAATGGGTCGGCTGGTTATCCAGCAGCGACAGGGTGGCCAGGAAAGCGGTGACCACGCCGGTGGCCGTAAAGCCATGGGCGCCCCATGCTTTGAGTCTGGCGATGTACAGGGTTGAAATCACAGGGGCGTTCTCCAGTAAATGAAGCAAGCCAGTTATCACCCCGCGTACAGGGGCGGTGGCAAACCGGGTCGGGTTGCAGGTATCGACCGGGTATCCGGGAAGAAGGTTCACCACCTATGAATCTTAGCTGCGCCGGCAAAAAATACCCCGGATAAATCCGCGGTAGCGAGGGCGCGTCAGCCCAACGGTGCTGGCACATTCGCCGTCGGGGGCTATCGTTGCCTGACTGGATGAACCCCCTGCAAAAGAGGACAAGCGTCATGAATACCAGCGATCTGCTCGAACAATTATTGCGCGCCGGTCAGGGCTCGATGGCGCAACAGGGCAGCGCTGGCGCGTCGGCCCAGGGCGGGCTCGGCGACCTGGGTGGATTGCTCGGCGGCTTGTTGGGCGGTGGTGCTGGTGGCGGTGGCGCAGGGTTGGGCGGGTTGCTCGGTGGTTTGCTCGGCGGCGGTTCGCCGATGGGTGGTGCACCACAAAGCCGATCCGGTAGCGGTACCAGTTACGCAGCGCTGGCGTCCCTCGGCATGATGGCGTTCCAGGCATACCAGGCCTGGCAGCGCAGTCAGGCGTCGGCACCGCAAGAGGCGCCGCGCACGGTGGACTTGCTGGCTGGCCCTGAGGCCGAGGAGCACAGCCATGCGATCCTGCGGGCGTTGATAGCCGCGGCCAAGGCCGATGGCCGGATCGATGACGCCGAGAAGCAGATGATCAGCACTGAAATCGGCCGTCACACCGACGATCCGCAGCTGCAGCAATGGCTGGACGACGAGGTCGCCAAGCCACTGGACGCCAATGAAGTCGCGCAGTCGGCCACCGACTCTGCCATGGCCTCGGAGATGTACCTGGCCAGCGTCCTGCTGGTGGATGACCAGCAGGACGCCGAGCGTAATTATCTGGATGAACTGGCAGCGGCGTTGCAGATCGAGCCGCAGCTGCAATTGCATCTGGAGCAGCAGGCCAGGGGCGGTGCCTGAATTGGCGTCGGCGGCAGAAACGTAACGCCCCCCCGTGGGTGGAGCGGTACAAGTCTCGGCAGGTGATCACCACCGGGATGCGCCGGCGGGTCGGGATGAAAAAACAGCTCAGGCCGGACTCCATGTGGCGAGGGAGCAAGCGCCCTCGCCACAAGAGCGTGTTACTTCAGGAACGCCTGGAAGTCGGTACCCATTTTGTCGATCGCCGCCTTGAAGTCCTTGGCGGTAACCTTCTGGCTCTCATTTTCCAGGGCGGTGCCAAACACCTTGCGTACCACTTTGGCCACGGTCTGGTTGCTCTTCGCGTCGATGAACTCGGCTTCGATGAACAGAATGGTTTCCTGGTCACGGTGACCGGTGGCGGCCTGTGTTGCCCCGACTACGGCTGCGATGGGGACCACTTCATACCACTTCATGCCTTCGTTTTCGGCGCTGACCCCGGTAATCGCCGCACGCATGATCAGGGACCGGGAACCCGCCGGTGCGGAGGAGGAATTGGACACTACACGGTACTTCTGGCCCAGTGTGGTCTTGGCCTTGTTGGTCATGTAGTTCTGAATGTCGGCCAGCGTCTGCTGGTTGACTCGCTCATTGGGTTTGGGGGCAGGGTAGAGCTCCAGTTTGTTGAACACCACGGTGTCATACGCATTCGCGTTCCACGAAGGGCTGACCCAGCGCATCGCGGTTCCGCCGCTCGGCGTCTGGACTTCCTGCAGGTTGTTGTAGTTGGACAGGAAGCCTGAATATTGCGTTTTCTCAGTGACTTTCGAGGTGCAACCGCCTAGTAACAGACCGGCCAGCGCGGCGCCGACGAGCAGTTTTCGGGACAGATTCATAGTGGTGTGTACTCCTTGGATGAAATCGTCGTTCTTACGTTTACAAGACATCAGAAGCGCCAGGTCATATTCCCGGCCAAGGCTTGAATCCAGGCACTGTCGAATTGACCGGAAATTCGATTGCCCGATACGGTTTTTGCCTGGTCAACCGGCATGTCGCCTAGCCAGACCATGGCCCAACTGACGTTGACATCGGTGTCCTTGTTCAGAGCATAGGTGGCTCCTGTCGCAATGCGCCAGGATTCATTCATCGGCACGACCACGCTGCGATTGCTGTCCGAGACGGCGCTGCTGTCGTAGGCCACGCCGAAGTTCCACAACCACTGCTCGGTGGCCTGGTATTGCGCGCCCAGGGAGAGGTGCCAGGTGTCCTTGAAGCCGGCGTCGACCGTAGTCGATTGCGCTCCAGACGCCGTGGTGTCGACCTCCACGGCGATGTCGCCGAACTCGGACCAGTCCTGCCAGTTGGCCGAGGCCAGCAGCGCCCATTGCCGGTCCAGTTGCTGGAACAGGCTCAGGGTTACGGTTTGCGGCACCTTCATGTCGAGTTCGGTGTTGGTGTTGTTGACGCGCTCGAGCAGACGTCCATCGCCCTTCACATCGAGCCGGTCCTCGAAGTCCAGATCAACCTGGCTGGTGTAGGTCAGGCCGATGCGCGTGCCGGGTTGCGGGGCGTAGATCACGCCCACGTTGGCGCCATAGCCCCAGGTGTTGTCCCTGTACTTGAATTGGCCGTCAGAGCGGTCAGTGAAGCCGAAAGGGGAGCGGTCGATGGCAGTGTCTGCCTTCAACATGCCGTACATGGCCTTGATGCCCAGGCCAACCGACCACTGCTCGTTGAAGCGATAAGCCACGCTCGGTACCAGCGACAGGCCGAGCAGGCTGGAGTTCTGCGCGAAGTAGCGGCCTGACCAATCGTTGTCGTAATTGACCGCCAGGCCGAAGTCACCGTACTGGCCGAAACCGACGCTCCAGTGCTCGTCCAGTTCATGGCTGATGAAAAAGCTGCCACCGGGAATCGGATCGAGGGCATTGCCGCTGCCAGTGCCCTGGACGCTGGTGCCGGCGTCGCGGTCGAAGCTCAAATCGCCGTATAGAACCTGCAAGCCGGCGGTGATTTGTGTGCCTGGCAGGTAGCTCATGCCGGCGGGGTTGCTGGCGATGGTCGAAGGGCCTTGCGCGCGGGCCGCGGCACCGGCGTTGGCCAGGCCGGCGTTATCGGTACCGACTTCATAGAGCAGGATGCCGCCGGCCCAGGCTGGCTGGCAGCACAGTGCAAGTAATGTACAGGCAGGTAGGGCCAGTGTGCTTGTGCGCATGTAACAACCTCGGCAAATGTCCATTTTTAATGTGGGTGACTTGTGCCGGCCACCCACGGTTTCGGCTGTTTACTTGGCCATGGCGGCCCGGGCCGCTTCGATCTTGGCCTTGACCGCTTCAAGATTGAAGCTTGCACCTTTCTGCATCGGCGGAAACTCCACGGCTGATTCGGCCAGTTTGACCACTTGTTGCTGCACAAACACAAAACGCCAGAACTGGAATTTGAACCACTCGAAATACTCCAGCGAACCATTGGCCGCCATGTTCTCCGGCCATCCAGCGCGTTCGAACGGGTCGAGGCGCAGGTTAGTCAGGATCGGCACGTCCAGCGTGACCTTGGCCCCCAGCCAGCCTCCGGGCTGATCGATGAAGCGGTACTTGAAGTCATCGATGCGGATCGCACCCAGGGCGCTCTCTCCAAAGTAGAAGATTTCATGCCGGTTCGACGGACCTTTTCCGGTGATCATTGGAGTTTGATCATAGCCGTCCAGGTGAACTTTGTAGGTGGTGTCGCCCAATTGTTTGCCTTTGAGCAGCTCTGCCTTGATGTTCGGGTTGCCCGCCGCCGCGACCAGGGTCGGGAACCAGTCCATGCCGGACATGATGCCGTTGGCGACCTGGTTGGCCGGTACTTTGCCCGGCCAGCGAATGATCGCCGGTACCCGGAAGCCGCCTTCCATGACCGTGCCTTTGCCCATGGCGAACGGCGTCGCGCCGCCATCGGGCCAGGTGAAGTTTTCCGCGCCGTTGTCGGTGGTGAAAATCACGATAGTGTTGTCGTCCATACCGTCTTTTTTCAGCTTCGCCAGGACATCGCCGACGATGTCATCGAGCTGCGCCATGCCGGCTTCCTGTTCCGACCAGCCATTCTCCGAGTTGCGCATGGCCTGGTACTTGTCGGACAGGTGCGTGACGATGTGCATGCGGGTCGGGTTGAGCCAGACGAAGAACGGTTTGTTGTCCTGTTTGGCCTTGTCGATGAAAGAGAAGGCCTTGTCGCGAATCTCGTCGTCGACGGTTTTCATCCGGTCCGGATAGAGCGTGCCGGCGTCTTCGATTTTCTGCTTGCCGACCTTGCCCCAGCGCGGCATCACGGTGGCGTCATCGGTGGTGGTGGCCCAGCTGTGGACCATGTTGCGTGGGCCGACGCTTTCCAGCAGTTCCTTCGGATAATTGGGGTGCGCCGGGTCTTCCATGGCGTCGAGGTGATAGAGGTAGCCGAAGAATTCGTCAAAACCGTGGACGGTGGGCAGGAACTGATTCAGGTCGCCCAAGTGGTTTTTGCCGAACTGGCCGGTGGCATACCCCATGGCCTTGAGGGTGGTCGCGATGGTGACGGCTTCGGCGGGAATACCCACAGGCGAGCCCGCCTGGCCGACAGTAGTCATGCCAGTACGAATCGGCAGTTCGCCGGTGATGAAGTTGGCGCGTCCGGCGGTGCAGCTGGCTTCGGCGTAGTAGTCGGTAAAACGCATGCCTTCATTCGCGAGTTGGTCGAGATTGGGCGTTCTGCCCGCCATCATGCCCTGATTGTAGACGCCGATATTCGACCAGCCGATATCGTCGCCCATGATCACCAGGATGTTGGGGGCTTTGTCTGCGGCCAGGGTCAGGCCAGGAAATGCCATTGCATGCAGCAACAGGGGGATGGCGAAGATCGAGGATAAGGTTGTCCGGTTCATGTCGAGCTCCTGCGTACTTGCGTTAGTACATAGAGACGCGCCCCCAGCCGCCGTTGAAATTCATAACCCCCGCGAAGAGCGTAGGTTTGAATTGCGAAATATCCAGTATTGAATAGTCAGGAAGTCAGCGTTTCAGGCACTTGCACCGAAATGGCGTACCGGCAAAGGCGCCGGTCGAATCGGGCGGCGAGCGATACTCGCCGCCTTCATCGTCATTACCGGCCGGCAGTGGCGGCCAGCAATGGTGCGATTTGCTCATCGGTCAATGCGGCGTGCACGTCCATGCTCATCAGGTCATTCCACTCCAGCACCCACTTTTGAATCGGCACCAAATCACTCGCCTCGGCAATACCGAAGCCGGCCGAACTCCCTACGGCGTGCCAGCGTCCGTGCATGGTGACGCCTGCGGGCGGCGCGCCACCGGTCTTGAGAAAACGTGCGATTGCGGCATCACGGTTGTCAGGGCTGATTGTCCAACTGACGATGAATAACATCGGCCACCTCCTGTTGCGCACTGGCACCTGTGTTCTGCGCGTACCTGGCTGGCGCCGGGGCCGTGGCCACGCTTGGGTTTCCAGCTCCGTCCTGCTGGCTTGCGGCAAAATCTCCCAAGGAAGGCATAGCAGTGCCCCGCGATTCATGTACGACCGCTGATCCTGTTCCGGTGCATTTTCGAGGGGGTAAAAGACGCCTGTTTCACCAGCGAAACATGGGCAGCGGCCGCAGCGGCGAGCGGACGAATTGCTTTGCTGAAAGCCTCACCAGCATCGAGTGAAAACCATGATCGGGAAAGGCCGACTGCACGGTTTTGATGAAGGGGCGGGGCAAGCCGAAACGGACCAGTCCCAGGGACACATCCACCAGATCGGCCTGACGGAAGGGTTCGACGCTGTTGGCGTAGGCGCCACGATAGCGGCGCAGCTTGTGATGTTCAAGTATCAACGCGCTGACTTCATCCTTCAGTTCCGGTCGTTGCTGGCTGTCCAGGTACTCAGTGGCCAGGGCAATGGACGGGGGCAGGTAGTCAAGGGTGTCATCGGTCCAGATGCCCAGGTCATGAAACGCCGCCGCGATTTGTACGGCCTCAGAGGGCAGGCCTTCGGTACCGTTGAGGGCGGTATGGAAATTCAGCACCCGGTAAATGTGGTTGCGGTAGCCCTGCAGGTCGGCACCGATGGCCAGTGCGAACGAGGTGAGAATCTTGTCGGTGAGGGGGAAATCGAGAATGGGCTTCATCAGGCGTCACGCAACAGGTCGTTGGCATTGAGCAGCTCGTAGGCAATCTCCGGTCGCTTCTCCATGGCCCGGCGAATGGCGGCTGGGATATTGGCGCGGGTCTTGCGGCACAGCCCCGGCAGTTCGCCGATCTGGATGCCGATGCCACGCATGGTGCGCACTTCGTTGAAGCCGGGGGCGATGTCCACGCGAATGCCCAACTGTTCGAACATGCGCCGTTGCAGGTGCTCCAGATCGCTCAGGCTCTGCAGGTTCTCCAGGCGTTCGATCAGGCGTTTTTCTTCGTTGCGGGTCAGAAACAGAATGCGCAGGTCCGCCCCCGGTGTTTCCAGCAACGGGTCACGCCCGCAGTCGCATGCGCCGGGCGGGCAGGGTGAGCGAATTGGAGCGGTGGTGGTCATGGGGATCAATCATAGAGCGCCGTGATTGAGTTTGCCCATAGGGATTTTTTGGGGGGCGCGTGCGATCCATTGTAGGAGCGAGCTTGCTCGCGATGGAGTGTCAGCTAAGTCGATGTCGACTGACACACCTTCGCGAGCAAGCTCGCTCCTACAGAGGTTGCGGTGAACCTGGCTAACTCACTTCAGTACCAGCATCCGATAAACGCCGTCCTCGACTTCGATCCCGTGGGTGTCATGGGTGAAGCCGGGGAAGGATCTGTCGAACGCTTCCAGCGCCTTGAGGTACGCCAGCAACGGACCGTCCGCAGGCCCTGCGTTCTCACCCGGCATAAGCAACGGGATGCCAGGTGGATACGGCACGATACCGGTGGCGGCGAGGCGCCCGGCAGCTTCGTTGAGGGTCACCAGTTCGATGTCGTTGCGCACCAGTTTTTCGTAGGCCTCCACCGGGCTGAATTCGGCTTTTGGCAGGGTGCCGAAGGCCTGGGACATGTTGGCGGTGGTCTTGTGTTTCTTCATGGCGGCGAAGATTTCGTCGGCCAGATCCTTGAGGCCCATGCCGGCATAGCGTTGCTGGTTGGCGTTGTACAGGTCGGGCAGGCACAGCTCCAGCTCGGCGTTGTCGTCGTAGTCGCGCTTGAAGTCGAGCAGGGCGTTGAGCAACGTGCCCCACTTGCCTTTGGTGATACCGATGGAGAACAGGAACAGGATGGTGAAGTCGGTGGTTTTCTCCACCACGATACCCTGGCGCCCCAGGTACGCGGTGACTACGCAGGCGGGGATGCCATTGGCGAGCAGGTTGCCGTCGTCGCCCATGCCCGGGCTGAGCACCGAGACCTTGATCGGGTCGAGCATGCAGTAGCCATCTTCGATGTCGCCGAAGCCGTGCCATACCGCGTTCGGGTGCAGGACCCAGCAGTTCGGATCGGTTTTAAGCGTAGCCGGGTCGACTTCATGGAACGGCACGGTCGCTGCGCCAACCTGTACGGTCGGTGGTTGCCAGCAGGTGAAGAGCCAGTCGTCCTTGCTCAGCATTTCGTTATGCATGCGCGAGAGAACCTGGCGGAAGCTGATCGCTTCTTCGATCGACTCGTTGGTGAGGATCTGTCCGCTCGGCGCTTCCATCATTGCCGAGCTGACGTCGCAGGACGCCATGATCGCGTAGTTCGGCGACGTGGAGGCGTGCATCATGTACGACTCGTTGAAGCGTGCATGCTCGATCGGGTTACGGCCGTCGCGCACGTGGATCATCGAGGCCTGGGACAGGGCGGCCAGCAACTTATGGGTCGACTGGGTGGCGAACACGGTCGGCTTGGACTTGTCGTGATCGGCCGGGTTGCCGTGCATGGCATGGCGTCCGCTGTATAGCGGGTTGAAGCGCGCATAACCGTACCAGGCTTCGTCGAAGTGCAGGCGGTCGACGCTTTCACCCAGCAGCTCTTCGACGCGGGTGACGTTGTAGGTCAGGCCGTCGTAAGTGGAGTTGGTGATAATGGCGTGCACCGGCGTCGGGTCGATGCCTTGCTTGACCAGCGGGTTGTTGGCGATGGCGGTTTTCACGCCTTCGGCAGGATCGGGCCGATGATGCCGTAGCGGTTGCGGGTCGGCACCAGGTAGGTCGGAATCGCCCCGGACAGGGTCATCGCATGCTCGGCGGACTTGTGGCAATTGCGGTCGCACAGGGCGATCTGGTTGCGCGTGACGCTGGCCATGAGGATGACGCGGTTGGACATCGACGAGCCGTTGGTCACGTAGTAAGTGCGGTGGGCGCCGAAGACCTTGGCGGCATAGCGTTCACCCTGGCCGATAGGGCCGCTGTGATCGAGCAGCGAACCGAGTTCGCCAACCGAGATCGACAGGTCGGAACGCAGCAGGTTCTCGCCGAAGAACTCGTAGAAGGCCCGGCCCGCGGTGCTCTTCAGGAACGCCGTGCCGCCGGCATGGCCGGGGGTGTGCCACGAGTATTCATAGTTGCGGGCAAACTTCACCAGCGCGCCGAACATCGGCGGCAGGGCGGCCTGGCGATAGCGTTCGATGGCCGCCAGGATGCGCCCGCTGAGGAAGCGGGAGGTGTCCTCGGGCAGCCAGATGAAGTCGTCGGCGTGTTGCATGACCAGCAACGGAATGCTCGACGCGGTGGTGCGGTCGCTGATCAGGAACACCGGCACCCGGGTGTTGCGCTCGCGCAGCTTGACCAGCAATTTGGTGCAGTCGGCGTGGCCTTCGCTGGTGTCCATTTCCCAACGGATGAGCACGCATTGAATGGCGGGGTCCGAACGCAGGATCGAGGCGGCATCGGTGAGGCTTTCCGAGGCCAGTACGCTGACACCACGTCCCTCTACGTCGTGGACCAGTTGATCCAGGGCGCGGCCAAACACCGTTCGCTTGTCTGGCGGGCTGCTGACCAGTAGCGCCAGCATGCCCAGCGAGTGTTTATATTCCGTCATGCTTGAACCTCCATAGTGGTTTTACTCAGATTGTTCACCGGCACTGGCTCGGCAGTGAGGTGCCGCGCGCTGACGGTTTGCGTCGGTACGCTGTTGTTGAGAGCTTCGAGACGGATCAGACGGTTGTTGACGAAACCGAACAGGGTGTAACCAACGATCGTGGCCACGCCGCCCAGCATCAGGGCCTGCTCACCGGAGCTGTACAGCGCCAGGTAGCTGTAGGCCGCCGCGATCAGGGCAATGACGTTGGTCACCAGTGCCTTGCCTTCCGGCACGTTGGAGACTTTCTGCATGGTCATCAGCGCGGCCATGGACAGGATGTAAGGCACCAGGTTGGTCACCACCGCGAGGTTGACCAGGGTGTCGAACTGCTTGCTCAGGTCGGGGCTGATGGTGAGCAGGGCCAGTGCGGTCTGTGCGGCGAGCAGTACCAGCATGCCGACAATCGGCGTACCCGCCTTGTTGGCCTTGGCGAAGATCGACAGGAAGTAACCGGTGTCGGCCGAGCTTTTGTACACCTGGGCAATCGTGAACTGCCAACCCAGCAGCGAACCGATGCAGGCGAGCACCATGGCCGCCATCACGATGTCGCCGACCATTGGGGTGAACATCTTGGCGAACACCAGGCCGAACGGCGCGGTGGACGCGACCAGTTCTTCGTTGCCGACGATACCGAAGATGACGTTGGTGGAGACGATGTAGATCACCGCCGCACCCAGGGTGCCGCCCAGCACCGCGATCGGTACGTTGCGCTCAGGGTTTTCCACCGCGTCGGTGTTGGCGCAAGCCGATTCCAGCCCGAGGAAGGCCCACAGTGTAATCGCCACCGAGGCACCGGCCGCTTCGAACCAGCCCTTGTCGTGGGGATTCCAGCCAGCAGCGTAAACGCTGCTGTCGAACCAGAACCAGCCCACCGTGGATACCAGCACCACCGGTGCAATCACACCCCAGACCGTGATCGCGCCAATGCGGCCAGTAATGCGCGCGCCGCCAAAGTTGGCGAAGGTGGTGATCCACAACAGGGCAATAGTCGCCAGACCTACTTGAAGGGAATCGAGTTTTATCCCGAACAACACCTGGATATAGCCGACCGCGGTAATACTGATCGCCACGTTGGCGATCAACAGCGACAGACCGTAGGTGTAGTTGGTGATGTAGTTACCCGCCTTACCGAACGTGTATTCGGCATAACCGCCCATGCCGCCGGTCTTGCGGCTGAGCATCCCGCATCGCGCAAAGGCGTAGGCCAGAGCGAGTGAGCCAGTGGCCGTCACCAGCCAGGAAAGGATCGAAATTGCACCGACTTCCGCCAGTTTTGTTGGTAGTAGCACAATACCTGACCCCAACATGTTGACGGCGGTCAACATTGTCAGTTGCCCCACACTCATTTTCTTTGCGACTGACATTCCATTGCCTCACTTAGTTGGCGATTGAGAGTCTTAGCTATAGCAAAGGATTGAAAACTCGCAAGAAATGGCGTTATCCATTTCTTTTTTGCATTAATTTGCAGAAAAGGCACGATGCTGGCCCCCAAGTTTAAAAATCCTCAGCAAAATTAGTTCATTTTCAACCGCTTAAATAGGTCAAGATGCGCAAGATATGGATCGCGTTAATTCCGCTAGTTGTTGCGGGTATAGCTCATTCGGCTCAAGCCAAAGAACTGGCCAGCAATGATAAGTACATGTGCAGTTGGGGGGCGGGCACTGCTGCAAGGGCGCAGGAACTCAAGCTCTCGGGCGTTTCACTGTATGCTGCCCGCCAGAAAATCCAGGTCTACAAGTTCGCCAAATCCTGGATGCGCATGATGGCACTTGGCATTACAGAACAAACTTATGACAGTCCGTCGCGATTGAAGCCGACTGCTGTACGGCAGAGCTTTTATGAGGACTGTGTCAGGTACAAGTTGGCGCGAAAGTAAAGAGAAAGCGGGCACCGGTCGGCTCGACCTCCGTGTGGGCTTGTGACGTCTATATTGATTGACCATCCCCGTGAGGACGGGGCGTTAAACCGGTTTCTTACAACTCAATCAGGAGGTCACCATGAACCAGATCGATAAAGTGTTGTACACCGCCAAAACCCACACCACGGGCGGGCGTGACGGCGCTTCCCGCAGCTCCGACGGGATCCTCGACGTGAAGCTGTCGTCGCCAGGTGCGGGCGGTGGCGGTACTAACCCCGAGCAACTGTTCTCTGCCGGTTGGTCAGCCTGTTTCATCGGCGCCATGCAAGTGGCGGCCAGGGAAATGAAAGTGGCGTTGCCCAAGGATGTGGCCGTTGACGCCGAAGTCGACCTGGGCACCAATGAAGGCGGCTACCTGCTGCAGGCGCGGCTCAATGTCAGCCTGCCAGGGCTGGATCGTGAAACCGCGCAAAAAATCGTCGACACCGGGCACCAGTACTGCCCGTACTCGAAAGCCACGCGCAACAACATCAACGTGGTGCTCAAGCTCGTTTGAGTTGACATGAAAAGGTCTTGGCGAATGACATGGGTTGTCGCCAAGACCTGAAAGGCTCGCCGCCAACATTTACCTGACCCAGGGCGAGCCGCGCACGTTGAAATTGTCGGCGACGGTGGATTTCCAAGGGATATTTTTTGGGCAACTCCTGTGGGAGCGAGCTTGCTCGCGATGGCGGTGGGTCAGTCAACATCTCTGTTGGATGTGCCGGCCCCTTCGCGAGCAAGCTCGCTCCCACAGGTATTGTGGCCGACCGGGGGGACTCACTTTCACTGAAGATCAAAACTGTGGGAGCGAGCTCGCGATGGCGGAGTGTCAGGCGACATCGATGTCGAATGTGCCGGCCTCTTCGCGAGCAAGCTCGCTCCCACAGGATCTGTGTTTTAACTGACGGGGAAATCAATTCATCTTGCTGTGATCATGCATCATCGAGCTGTGATCCATGGTGCCAATCGCCTTGGCCACGGCTTCAACCTGAATCGACTCTTTCTCGCCCTTGGCGTCTTCGACGGTCAGGGTCAGCGGCACCTTGTCGCCTTCCTTGATCTGGCCCGTCAGGTTCATGAGCATGATGTGGTAGCCATTGGGATCCAGGCTCACCGCTTTTCCGGCCGGCAGTACCACGGCGTCCACCTGCTGCATTTTCATCACGTCGTCTTTCATGCTCATTGCATGAATCTGCACCAGCCCTGCCACTGGTGTTTGCACGCTCAGCAGTTTGCTGTCGCTGCTCGCGGTGACGGTCATGAAGGCACCGCTCGACGGCTGGCCGGCTACGGTGGCGCGGACCCAGGCGTCGTCGACCCGGGTTTGTGCCGATACCTGAAAGGCCAGGCCGATCAGGGACAAGCCCAGTGCCAGTTGCTTGCAATGCTGTGCGAAACGCGTTTTAGCCTGCGGGGCATTCATTTCAGCAAATCTCCATCACGGTGAGCAGGTCTTCTGCGCACTCTTTGGCTGTCAGGGACGTGGACAGTCCCAGGCGCAGATTGCCCCGGGAGTCGAAGACAAAACTGGTCGCGGTATGGGAGAGGGTATAGGTATCGCCGCTCGGGACCTTTTCAAAGAACACGCCGAACTCCTTGGCGGTGGCGGCGGTTTCTTCCAGCGTGCCATACAGCGCTTCGAAACTCGGGTCGAATGCCTTGACGTACTTGTCGAGCATTTCGGGTGTGTCGCGCTCAGGGTCCAGGGTGATGAAGACCACTTGCAGCCTTTCGCCATCGCGACCCATCAGCTTCTTGGCCTGCGCGGCACGCGCCAGGGTGGTCGGGCACACGGCCGGGCATTGGGTAAAACCGAAGAACACCATCGGCATCAGGCCGCGATAGCTGCCCAGCATCCTGGTTTCGCCCTGAGCGTCCTTGAGCTTGAAGTTGCGCCCCATGATCTTGTCGCTGAGGTCTTTGCCGTACTTGAACGACAGCTTGCTGCTGTCGTCGCAACCGGCGAGCAGGCCCAGGCTCAACAGGCCCATGCCTTGCAGGACAGTTCGGCGGGTATACAAAGTACTCATGGAAAAAAGCATCCTGTTGAACAGGCTGAAACTGACAGCGTGGTGACTGTACAGACGAAAAAATCGGGTGGATGTTAACAAACTGTGTCGGTGCTGGAGGGGCGGATACGACCATTGGACCGGTGCTGAGGCGTGACATAGTGTCGCGCCGGAGGTTGAAGGCAAGCCGACACCTGTGGCGAGGGGGCTTTTGTGGCGAGGGAGCTTGCCCCCGTTCGGCCGCGAAGCGGTCGCCAATCAGATGCATGCGGTTTACCTGACAAACCGCATTGCCTGTATTTGGGACTACTTCGTAGTCCAACGGGGGCAAGCCCCCTCGCCACAATGTTTCGCTTAAGCTTAACGATGCAGCTGCGCGCAAAAATCCTGTTCCGGCTGCGCCGCCGTGTACCACGCGTAATCCGCACTGTCGGCGGTCACGGTCTTGCCCGCTTCGGCCAGGATCAGCACCGCATTTCCTTCACCGGCACCCAGGTCCTTCAGGTGCAGTGGCACCCCCAGGTCCTTGCGCACGTGAAAGGCACCGGCCAGCAGCATCGCTGGCGTCAGCGCGGCCATCAGGCGTTCGGCCATGCGTCGGTCACGTTGTTGCTGCACGGCGAGCATTGCCGGCATCTGCGCTTCGGGCAGCAGGCCGCAATGGGACTCGCGAATGTCCTCCAGCAAGGTCGCCTGCACCTGTTCAGTGGTGGACGCTTCGCCTTTCAAAACCGGGCGCTGTTTGTAGACCTGCATGATCTGCGCGCGGTCCAGATTCGCCGCCAGCAGCGGATACGGTTGTCGCAGCGCGTAAGTGACGAGTGCACCATAGACGCTCCAGTCCCAATTGGCCTGCCAGGCCAGCGCCTTGAACACATCGGCCGGTGGCTGGCCAGTGCGGGTCGCGGCTTGCGCGGCATCGACCCTGGCCTGTTGATCGGGGTTGAGCATTTCCATCAACAAACTGCCTTGCGGGCGTTGCGTCGCCAGCTCGCGCAGCAACCACAACTGCAGGGCGTGGTGGTCCGGGTTGTCGTGCTGTTCACCGACCAGAACGCGCGGCGCAACGGCCAGGCGTTCGACCAGTTCCTGCGGTGTCAGCGTGCGACCGGTAGCCAGTTCGCGGATGACCCCGAGGTCGGTGTGATCACGGCCTTGCGGGGCGATGGGCGCCGGAGTCGGTGTGACCTGATGAGTGGTTTGGCAGGCAGCCAACAGGCTGAACGCACAGAGCAACAGAAAGCGCATCGGTTTTCCTTTCTGGATAGGTACCCCCTCGATGACAGAAGAGGGGGCGTATCAGCGCGCGATGATCAACGGGTGGCCGCGTTCCGGGTGCTGGTGAATCAGCACCTCCAGGCCATACACCGCCGCCAGCGCCTCGACGGTCAGCACCTCTGGCGGTGGGCCGTAGGCGTGGGGCAGGCCTTGTTGCAACAACAGTAGTTGATCGCAGTAACGTGCAGCCAGATTGAGGTCATGCAGAATCACCAGCACCGCTGCACCGTGCTCGGCGAAGTCGCGCACGGCTTGCAAAATCGTGTGCTGGTGCAGCGGATCGAGCATTGATGTCGGTTCGTCGAGCAGCAGGGTTTGCCCTTCGGCACCCGGCCAGAGTTGAGCGAGCACCCGCGCCAGATGCACGCGCTGGCGTTCGCCGCCGGACAGCGCCAGATAACTGCGTCCGGCAAGATGAAGCGCATCGGCCGCTGAAAGCGCCTCGGCGACGATTTCGGCATCGCGCACGCGGCCGCTGGCGTGAGGCAGGCGCCCCATGCCCACGACTTCATTGACCGAGAACGCAAAGTTCAGGCTCGAGCTCTGCGGCAGCACAGCCAGGCGCCTGGCTCGCTCCTGGCCCGGCCAGTCGGCGAGTGGACGCTCATCGAGGCTGACCGTGCCTTCGCTGGCTGGCAGTTCGCCGCACAAGGCGGCGAGCAGGGTGCTTTTGCCGGCGCCGTTCGGTCCCAGCACGCCGAGCACTTCACCCGGGTGCAACTCGATATCGATGTTCGCCAGTACCGTGCGGTTGCCACGACGTACCAGCAAGTTGTTTGCCCGCAGCATCAGGAACGCCCTCGCACCAGCAGATAAAGAAAGAACGGTGCGCCGATCAGTGCGGTCACGATGCCGATCGGCAATTCGGCCGGCGCCAACAACAAGCGCGCCACCAGATCCGCCAGCAACAACAGGCTGGCACCGGCCAGTAACGAAGCAGGCAGCAACACCCGGTGATCCGGGCCGACCAGCAGGCGCATCAGATGCGGCACCACCAGGCCGATAAAGCCGATCAGGCCGGCCGCCGCGACGGCCGCGCCGACGCCGAGCGCCGTGCACAACACCAGTTCAAGTTTGATGCGCTCGATGTCGAAGCCCAGGTGACGGGCCTCCGATTCGCCCAGCAGCATGGCATTGAGTGCCGCCGCGCGACGTGGCAACCACAGCGCCACACCCAGGGTGACGATCAGCAACGGCCACAGGCGCGGGTAGCTGGCACCGTTGAGGCTGCCCAGGTTCCAGAACGTCAGGGTGCGCAAGGTCGCATCATCGGCCAGGTAGGTGAACAGCCCGACCCCGGCACCGGCCATGGCCGTCATCGCCACACCCGCCAACAGCATGGTGGCAACGTCGGTTTGCCCGTCGCGGCGACCGAAGCGATACACCACTGCCGTCACGATCAAGCCACCGGCGAAGGCGCTGACCGACAGCAGATAAGGTTCGATCGCCGGCGGCAAGCCACCGAGCAGGCTGCCGCCGACGATGGCAAGGGCGGCACCGAGCGCAGCACCACCCGAGACGCCAACCAGACCCGGATCGGCCAAGGGGTTGCGGAACAACCCCTGCATCGCCACGCCGGACAACGCCAGTACCGAACCCACGGCGATGCCGAGCAGACTGCGCGGCAGGCGAATCTGCCCCAGGATCAGCTCCGCCTGTTGCGTGTCACCACCGTCCAGCGGCAACCCCAGCAGACGCATCCCGGCCTGCAAGGTATTGCCCAGCGGCAGGCTGACCGGCCCGAGGGCCAGGGACAGCCAGAACACCAGCACCAGCAACAGCAGCAAAAAGATCAAGGTCGGACGCGGCCGAAAAATGGCCGTCATGGGTTGATCCCGGCGGTCTGCGCTGTGGCGTCCGGGTAGAACGCCATGGCACAGACCAGCAGTGTTTTGATACGCATCGGGACTATTCCTTGGCCGATCAGAGGGGGGGCGGGCATCGAAACCTTCTTAGCGAGTGATGATGCCATCGACGCCCGGCTTACGCACACGCCAGTGGTTTTTTCAGGTGCAGGTTGAACTTCGGGGGCGAGGGCGTTGAGCCAGGTGACCATCCAGCGCCGGTTGCGCAGCGCCTTCGATCATGAGAAGAACTTGTGATCATCAATAATAAAATGAGTTTGTCTCACTCGTGGGTAACTGTCGACAATGGCTCCCATCAAACGCATTGGAGTTATTTGACATGGCTGTTGCCCATTCCCTTGGATTTCCGCGCATCGGCCGCGACCGCGAACTGAAAAAGGCCCAAGAGGCGTTCTGGAAGGGCGAGCTGGACGAAGCCGGTCTGCGTGCCGTTGGCCGTGACCTGCGCAAGACCCACTGGGACTTGCAGAAAAAGGCCGGAATCGAACTGTTGCCGGTCGGCGACTTTGCCTGGTACGACCAGGTCCTGACCCACTCGTTGATGTTCGGTGTGATCCCGGAGCGTTTCCGCCCGCACGATGGCAAGGCCAGCCTGCAAACCCTGTTCGGCATGGCTCGCGGTGTCAGCGACAGCTGCTGCGGCGGCGCGCACGCCCAGGAAATGACCAAGTGGTTCGACACCAACTATCACTACCTCGTCCCTGAGTTCAGTGCCGACCAGCAGTTCCAGCTCGGCTGGGATCAACTGTTCGAAGAAGTCGAAGAAGCCCGCGCGTTGGGTCACAACGTCAAGCCCGTCATCATCGGCCCGCTGACGTACCTGTGGCTGGGCAAGGCCAAGGGCGCCGGGTTCGACAAGCTCGAACTGCTCGAGCGCCTGCTGCCGCTGTACGGCCAGATCTTCCAGCGTCTCGCCGCACAAGGCGTTGAGTGGGTGCAAATCGACGAGCCGATCCTGGTGCTCGATCTGCCGCAAGAATGGAAAAATGCCTTCGAACGCGCCTACAACCTGATTCAGCGCGATCCGCTGAAGAAGCTGGTCGCCACTTACTTCGGCGGTCTGGAAGAGAACCTGGGCCTGGCCGCCAATCTGCCGGTGGACGGTTTGCACATCGATCTGGTGCGTGCGCCTGAGCAGTTCCCGACCATCCTCGATCGCCTGCCGGCCTACAAGGTTCTGTCGCTGGGCATAGTCAACGGCCGTAACGTCTGGCGCTGCGACCTGGAAAATGCCCTGGCCACCCTGCAACACGCTCACGAGCGTCTGGGTGATCGCCTGTGGGTCGCGCCATCCTGCTCGCTGCTGCACAGCCCGGTCGACCTGGGTCGTGAAGACAAGCTCGATGCCGAACTGAAAAGCTGGCTGGCGTTTGCCGTGCAGAAGTGTGAAGAAGTCGCGGTGCTGGCCCGGGCGGTCAACGAGCCGGAAGCGCCGAAGGTGCTTGCAGCGCTGACTCAAAGCCGCGCCGTGCAGGCTAGCCGTGCTGCTTCGCCTCGCATTCACAAGCCAGCCGTGCAGGCACGGGTTGCGGCGATCACCGCCCAGGACAGCCAGCGTCAGTCGCTGTTTGCCCAGCGTATCGCCAAGCAGCGCGCAGGCCTGAACCTGCCACTGTTCCCGACCACCACCATCGGTTCGTTCCCGCAAACCGCGTCGATTCGCCTGGCGCGCCAGTCGTTCAAACAAGGCAAGCTGACCGAAGCCGAATACACCGAGGCGATGCACAGCGAGATTCGTCACGCCGTGCAAGTACAGGAACACCTGGGCCTGGACGTGTTGGTGCACGGTGAAGCCGAGCGTAACGACATGGTCGAGTACTTCGCCGAGCAACTCGACGGCTATGTGTTCACCCGTTTCGGCTGGGTCCAGAGCTACGGTTCGCGCTGCGTGAAACCAGCGGTGATCTTCGGCGACCTGAGCCGCCCGAAAGCCATGACCGTCGAGTGGATCAGCTACGCCCAAGGCCTCACCGACAAAGTGATGAAGGGCATGCTGACCGGGCCCGTGACCATGCTGATGTGGTCGTTCCCGCGCGAAGACGTCAGCCGCGAAGTGCAGGCTCGTCAACTGGCCCTGGCGATTCGCGATGAGGTCGTGGACCTGGAAGCCGCCGGCATCCAGATCGTGCAGATCGACGAAGCCGCGTTCCGCGAAGGCTTGCCGTTGCGCCAGGCGCAGTGGCAGCACTACCTGGACTGGGCGACCGAAGTGTTCCGCCTGTGCGCGTCCGGTGTGCGCGACGAAACCCAGATCCACACCCACATGTGCTACAGCGAGTTCAACGACGTAATCGAGTCCATTGCCGCCATGGATGCCGACGTGATCACCATCGAAACCTCGCGCTCGGACATGGAACTGCTGGACGCGTTCGAAGCCTTCGCCTACCCGAACGAAATCGGCCCTGGCGTGTACGACATCCACTCGCCACGGGTGCCGGACTCCTCGGAAATGGCCAACCTGCTGCGCAAAGCGGCCAAGCGCATCCCCGCCGACCGCCTGTGGGTCAACCCGGACTGCGGCCTGAAGACCCGCGGCTGGCCAGAAACCGAAGCGGCGCTGGTGCACATGGTCAACGCTGCGCGTCAACTGCGTAAAGAATGGGCCTGACGCTTTACTGAGTGCGCCATTGAAACTTGTGGGAGCGAGCTTGCTCGCGATGACGGCACGTCAGCCACCAACAAAGTGACCGCCAGACCGCCAGACCGCTATCGCGAGCAAGCTCGCTCCCACCTCTGTTTTATGGTGTGACAAGCATTGGCGTGCGCCACCAACACCTGTGGGAGCGAGCTTGCTCGCGATGACGGCATCACAGCCACCAACAAAGTGACCGCCAGACCGCTATCGCGAGCAGGCTCGCTCCTACCTTTGTTTTATGGTGTGGCAAGTATTGGCGTGCGCCACCAACACCTGTGGGAGCGAGCTTGCTCGCGATGACGGCATCACAGCCACCAACCAAGCGACTGCCAGGCCGCTATCGCGAGCAAGCTCGCTCCTACCTTTGTTTTGCGCCGTGGCAAGCATTGCTGTGCGCCACCAACACCTGTAGGAGCGAGCTTGCTCGCGATGACGGCATCACAGCCACCAACCAAGTGACCGCCAGACCGCTATCGCGAGCAGGCTCGCTCCTACCTGTGTTTTATGGTGTGGCAAGCATTGGCGTGCGCCACCGTCACCTGTGGGAGCGAGCTTGCTCGCGATGACGGCATCACGGTCACCAACAACGTGACTGCCAGATCACTATCGTGTTAGCGCCGCGGTTCGGCCACCAACAGTAACGACTGTGGCACAGGGCTTTGCGGGTGCTGCGGCTCCTGCAGGCCGGCCAGTGCAAAACCGGCCATGTCCAGCGCATTGAACCAACTGGACAAGGTTCGGAAATACCACGGCATGGGCTGCCACTGCCCCTTGAACCCGGCGAAGGTCTCTTCCCGCCAACCATCCTGATAGTCACCTGCCGCAGCCGTCCACGGATGCAGCGTCTGGATCACCAGCGTGCCGCCAGGGGTGAGCAGGGCGTTCATGGCGGCGAGCAGAGGGATGATGTCCTGATGCAGCAGGGCAAAATTGGCGCAGATCAGGTTGTAGTCTCGGCCGATGTCGACTTTCGCTTCTACCAATGCTTCATAGCTCGCCACATGCACCGGCGACGAACCTGCCGCGCGCGCCGCCTCGACCAGCGTCGCGTCGCCATCCACACCTACCGCGTCAATGCCCCGTTCCGCCAGCGCACGCAATAGCCAGCCTTCGCCGCATCCCAGATCGAGTACGCGTTCGGGCTGGCGCCCCAGCACCGCCAGCAGGATGGCCTGGTCGGTGACCTTCAGACGGCTTTCGATGGCGCCCGTGCGGATGGCGTCGATCCAGGCCGGGGCATTGTGGTGCCAGCTGTCGAGGAGGGTGGATTCGGGGGCGGGCATGGCGTTGTCCGGCGCTAGGTGGCAGTTGCCAAATGATAGGCAACCAACGCGTTGGCGTGGCCATGCCCCATGCCATGTTCGGTTTTGAGCCAGGCCACCATTTCCATGTGTTTCTTGTCGCTGAGGGTTTTAAGCAGGTCCAGCCAATGGCTGATCGGCTGCCCATACGTCTTCTCGATTGACGGGAAGTACGAAGCCGGTCCTTTGGGTTTTGTCTCTTCGGTCACGATGCAAACTCCCTTTTCGCTTTGGTGGGGTTCGAAAGCAGCACCGGTTACGTTACTGATTCGCCGTCGGCGAGTCCATCGTTCCAGCGGTCATCCCGTCATCGATCGCGATGCCCTGGGCGCGCATGGCCTTGATCAACTCGCTGCGGGTGCCGGGCAGGTTGAGCATGGTCTGGGCACGCAGCGCCGTGACTTCTTCGGCGGTGTAAGGCTGATAGTCGGCCGGCAGGCTTTCGCCCGCCATGCCGTCTTTACGCATCAGCCAGTTGAGCAAGTCCGCCAGTTGCGCGTTGTTCAGCGCCGACTGCGACATGCCCGGCACCCGCACGAGGAATTCGCGGCCGCCCGGTACCTTCAGGAAGTTGCCGACAAAGCCTTTCATCCGTGGCGTGTCGTTGGCGGCGGAACCCGTGCCGTCGCCCAGGTGGCAACCGGCGCATTGCAGCTGATAGTTGACTCCCACGCCGTATCCGGCCTGGGCAATCGGTTTTTGAACCTCTTCGTTGCCCGGCGCATGGCTCTGCGCCGGGTCGGGAATAGCCCGGGCGAACGCGAGCGGGGCGCTCAGGGCGCAGACGACTCCGAGCAATATCAACCTACGCATAAAACAAACCTCCGCTGATGACCGGTTTGGTACCCCTATGTAGGAGCGAGCTCGCTCGCGAAGAACTCAAGGGCGACGCGTTGAACCAGATAGCCCGCGTTATCGTTGACGTTCTTCGCGAGCAAGCTCGCTCCCACAGGTACACACACACACACACAAAGCAGTAAAAAAACAAAAGCAGCCACAGGAAAAAAACGCCGATTGCGCGAGCAGCCGGCGCAAAGTGCGCGTTTAGACGGCGACGCCGCGGATCACCGAAACAGTGCAGTGGTAGATGTGCGATTTGGCGGCCAGGCACCAGTTCACATCGTTGTTGTTGAACGGGCGGTAAGCCGGTTCTTCACTGTCGTTACGGGTACAGGCGCACTGGGCGCAGCTTTGCTTACCGCAGCAGTCGTTGTACGAAATGATGTAGTCCTTGCCATCGGCCGGGTTGCGGCAGGTGCCGATCCAGGTCACTTGCGAGGCTTCGGTGCCTGGCGGGCAGGAGGTCACCGATCCGCCGCAGCAGCTGCACAGAAAACCGTCGATGGAGCAGTAGCGCCAGTAGTCGCAGCTGTTCGGATCACCCGGGTCGCCAGCCTGCGCCGGCTCCGCGGCCAGGGCCTTGCCGGTACGGTCCAGCGGCAGCAGCAAGGGCAGGGCGGCACCGGCCACCATCAGCGAGCCCATGCGCGACAGCAATTTGCGGCGCGAGGTGGTGTCGGCCACACGGCGGGTAGAGCGCTCGAACAACAGATCCAGCAGTTTCATAAAGGTCTCCCTGCCTAATCAGTGGCTATGGCCGTGGCTGTGGTCGTGGGTGTGGGGTTGGGCATTGAGGTACTGCTGCAACGTGGCGTGCTTGAGGTGCTCGACTTCGAACAGGCTGTCCAGGTGCTCGCGGGAGTTGACCAGGCCCTTGGCGCGCAGGGTTCCGGCCTTGTCGATCAGCGCGGCGTACGGCAGCTTGCCGATCTGGTAGGTCATGCCCACTTCCGGGCCGACCACGTAGGTGGCGTCTTCGAGTTTGTGTTCACGGATCAGCGCTTGCTGGGCGTCCATGTCGCCATCGCTGACGAACACCACGTCCAGACTGCCGGCTTGCTCCCTGGCGATGGATTTGATCGCCGGCAGCAATGACTTGCAGATCGGGCAGGTCGGCGAGAGGAAGAACAGCAATTGCGATTTTTCACCGGCATAACCGAAGTTCACCGGGCGACCGTGACGATCGCTGGCAGTGATCTGTGGTGCGGGCTCATTGACCGCCACGCCTTTGTCGACCATCAGCGCGCCGGCCGGGGCCAGACGCCCGTGCAGCACGCCAATCTGCCGCACCAGGCCCATGACGACAAACGCCACGGTCACCAGCAGCACCCAGAGCAGAACGTTGGAAACAATCAAGCCTTCCATTTCGATTACCTACCAATCAATTTGAGCAGAAGAGGGGAATTCGCCAGCAAGCCATCGGCCGCGGCGTAGATGAGCAATGCGACCGCGGCGGCGGCCAGGGTCACGAAGCCATCGAACAGGTTGAGGTCGCGGGCGACCGGCGCCACGCTGGCCACCAGCGCAAGCAGCACCAGTGCGCTGTTGCGCGCCAGAAGGACCGGGCGCAGCGGTTGTGCCTGGTCGGGACCGGCGCAACCGCAGTCGATGTCCGCGCGACCGCGCCACAGGTTGATGCCGATGGCGGCGGCGTACAGCGCCAACAGGCTCGCCGCGCTTATTGCGGCGTAACCACGGCTGACCGGCACCAGCAGGGCAAAGGCGATGGCCAGTTCCAGCAGCGGCACCAGCCGTGCCGTCGGGCGCACCAGCGCCTGGGGCAGCAGTTGGTAGTCCGCCAGTTGCCGGGCGAAGCGGGTCGGCGCGCGCAACTTGTGGGTCGCGGCGCTGGCCAGCAACACCGCGATGGCGATGGCGCTGGCAATGATGAAGATCGGATCTGTGTGCATGGCCGAACCTCTTAGTAGCTCAGGACCTGAGTCGCGGTCTTCGCGACTTTCGGCATGCTGCCGGTAAGCTTGTTGGTCTTCAGATCGAAAATCTGCAAACCGCCTTCCACATCGGCACCGAGCAACAGCGGCTTGTCGTCACCGGTGGCCTGCATGCTCCACACCGGAACCGGGGCTTCCAGGGTCGCTACTTTCTTGTGGGTCTTGAGGTCGAACGCCCAGATCAACGGGCTCGGGTCTTCCCACTTCATGGCTTCGTGGGCGTCGTGCATCAGCACATACAGGCGGTCCAGCTTCGGCGCCACGGCCATCAACTGCCAGCCACCCGGTGCCCAACCGGCCTTCTTGTCTTCGTCGGTAACCAGCGACCAGGACGGCAGGATCTTCGGCGCGCTACCTGCGAAATCCACCGGACGCACGGTGCCGGTCGTGGTGGTGAAGTAGTAGGTGTCGCCGACGTTGACCGCGCGCTCTACCAGTTTTTCCGCGTTCGGATCAAAGAACGGCGTGCGGCTGCGCGCGGTTTCCTGGCCCTGATCGTTGAGAGTCACCACTTGCAGGCTGCCGTCGCCGCACAGCGAGGCGAAGCGGCGGTTGCCGATCGGGTAGTTGAGCACGCAACCGGGAATGGCGATTTCGGTGGCAACGGCCTTGGCCTGGGTATCGACCACAGTGACCGAGGTCGACGGCGTGAAGTTGTAGACATAGACGAACTTGTCGTCGCCACTCGGCTTGAGCGAGTAACGCTGGGTCAGCGATTCGGCGCGCTTGTTCGGGATCAGCACTTCCCAGGCCGGCGACAGGGTCGAGCTGTCCCACGCGGTCAGCACATCGGTACGGGTACCGCGGGTGCCGCGCGAATACCAGATGTCCGCACTGTAGAGGGTCTTCTTGTCATGGCTGAGGGTCGACGGCGCGGCAAAACCGGTCGGCACCATGCCGAGGATGCGCTTCTGGTCCGGGTCGACCACGGTCACGCGGCCAGCGACGAAACTGTCGAACTCGACGTCGATGACAAACGCGCGGTGAGCTTCGGGTGGAAACGCCAGAACGGTCTGGCCAATCGTACCGGCGGGCAGGTCCGCGCGGGCACTGTTCAAACCGAGTACAAGCAGGCTCAGGCCAAGCGCTGACTGTACGGAGATCCTGTTTGTTCGCATAAGGGGAACTTCCTGAATTGTTGGTAACGCGGATCGCGGGTGCTTTGGCAGATTTTTACCCTTTGATTCTGCCGTGCCCCGCGATCAGGAGAATTGCCCTGCCTGCCAAGTGTTTGTGTGTCTGTGCCAGTGTCGTGAAACCCTCTTCATGCGCGCTGAAATTGCCAGTGAAATCATTGTGGCGAGGGGCAAGCCCCCTCGCCACAGGGATTGTGTAAGGCCACAGGGTTTGTGTCTGTCAGGCCACAGTAGTGGTGTATTTCAGGCGGGAATGACGAGAGGAAGGGAAAAGCTGAACACCGCGCCGCACGGCGCCAGGTTTTGCGCCCAGATATCGCCCCGGTGGCGGCCGATGATGTTCTTGCACAGCGCCAGGCCAATGCCGTTGCCGCTGACCTTGGAGGAGAAAAATCCGTCGAACAGCTTCTCTTGCGCCTGGGCCTGAATGCCACGGCCGCAGTCTTCGATGCGCACCAGCGCCACCTCGTTGTCGCGGCTGGCATGGATACGCAACACGCGCCGTTCGGCGGGCAGGTCGGCCATTTCTTCGATGGCGTTGAAGGCCAGGTTGAGGATCACCTGGCCGATCAGCACCTTCTCGCAACTCACCATCAGCGGTTCGGGCGAGGCGATGATTTCCACGCGCACCAGGCTCGGGTCGGCGCGCAGGCTGATGAAGTAGCGGGTTTCGCGCAGCAGCTCATTAAGGTCGACCCGCTCTTGCGATTGCTCCAGCTTGACCACGTAGTCGCGCACGCTCTTGATGATCACCGAGGCATGCTCGATTTGCCGCACCGCGTTTTGCAAACCCCAGGCAACGTCTTGATCGGTTTCGCCGGCGTTGCCCAGGCGAATCATCGTGCCTTCAATGAAGTTGCGGGTGGCGGCCAAGGGTTGGCTCAGTTCGTGGGCGATGGCCACGGCCATTTCGCCCATGGCGTTGTAGCGCGCCAGGTACTCGAGCTTCTGCTCGCTGACCCGCCGCGCTTCCTCGGCCTGGACCTGCTCGGTGACATCGCGGAACAGCAGCAGATGGCCGACCAGATCATCTTCAATTTCGATGTAGCGGCAGGTTGCGTCATGCCAACGCCACTCGCCATCCCGGCGCTGCACCTTGTAATGCACGTTGAACGGCGCGTGCTCCGGCGTTTCATGGGCAAGTTGTTGCAGCAGGCGCTGGCCGGATGCGTCGTCGCACCAGGCCAGGAAGTTCTTGCCCATCAGCTTGTGCACTTCGCTGTTGAGCAGGTGCGCGCCGGAGTCGCTGATAAAGCGGATGTCGCCCTCGGGGCCGAGCACCGCCACGCCTTCGGCCAGATCCTGCATAAAGGCCTTGAGCCGGCTTTCGAAACGCTTGAGGTCGCGCTTGACCTTGTCCTCTTTGGAGATGTCGCGGAACTGCACCATCAGCACATCGCGACCGTCCAGGTGCACCAGGGTCGCCACCGCCTCGGAAAGAATCTCCACCCCTTGCTTGGAGCGATAGCACCACTCAATGGCGCGCTGCCCGGTGCGCGCGGCGCCTTCGAGCCAGCGCAAGCCTACCGAACGTCGGTACTTCGGCGCATCGCGGGTCATGTCCGGGGCCTTGAGCGGCGTCAGTTCCTCCAGGGTAAAGCCCAGCGCCGCCAGGGCAGCGGCGTTGGCCCAGAGAATCTCCTTGGTGTGCGCGTCATGAAGAATGATGCACAGCGGCATGGCTTCGATCAGGGCAAAAAAGTCGTTCGGTTTTGGCAGGTACATCGCACGGCCCCTGGCGGCAGAGATTTGCAGTATGGCGTTTTATACCTGCTCGCACAGCGCGATGCGCTCAGAGGTAACCGGCGTGGATCTAGGGGTTTTCTTTAGCGAGGAGGCTGCACGCCCCAATAGTTGCGGCCGGGTGCGGTTTTTACACTGGACCCCAATGCAAAGGCAACGACCCGCCCCTTGTAGGAGCGAGCCTGCTCGCGATGGACGTCAACGATAACGCGTCCCGTCTGAATGACCGCGTTGTCCGGACGTTTTTCGCGAGCAGGCTCGCTCCTACAGGTACCGGTTCAGCCTCACTAACAATAATCAAAGCGGAGAACTAGCCCATGCTGCGTTCAGCTGTCGCGCAACAAGACCCTGTGTCCGGCCCGGTCGTGCCAATGGTCGAGAGTCAGCTATTTGAGCAGGTGCTGGATGAGGTTCGCCAACGCCGCGAAGAATTCGACGCCGGCTCCCACGTGCCTCGGGACATGATCGAGCGCTTCAAGCAGGTGGGCATCTATCGCGCCGCCACGCCGAAATGCTTCGGCGGCGACGCCCTGGCGCCGGCGCTGTTCCTGCACATGATCGAACGCATCTCCGAAGCCGACGGCTCGGCGGGCTGGGTCGCCAGCTTCGGCAGCGCCGGTGTCTATCTGGCGGCCTTGCCGCCGGAAACCCTGGCTGAAATCTACGCCGAAAGCCCTGACCTGGTGTTCGCCGGCGGGTTGTTCCCGCTGCAGCCAGCCGAAGCGGTGGAAGGCGGCTGGCAGGTCAACGGCACCTGGAAGTTCGCCAGCGGCAGCAAAGGCGCAGACCTGCTGGGTGTCGGCATCGGTGCCAGTGCGGCGGGCGGCAAGCCGCGCACGGCGGTGTTCCCGGCCAGCCAGGTCGAGATCGTCGAGAACTGGGACGTTGTCGGCCTCAAGGGCACCGGCAGCCATGACCTGCGCGTCACCGACAAATTCGTCGAGGACCGCTGGACCTTCATCCGTGGCGGTGCCGCAACCATCGACGAACCGCTGTTCCGCTACCCGTCGATCGCCTACGCCGCGCAAGTGCTGGCCGTGGTCAACCTCGGCCTGGCCCGTGCAGCGCTGGACGAAATCAGCCGCATGGCCGGCGCCGGCGGCATTACCGGTGCACCGAAAATGGCCGACCGCGCTTACGTGCGCATCGAGATCGCCAAGGCCGAAGCCAAGCTGATGGCCGCGCGAGGGTTCTTCTACAACGCCACCGAACAGGTGTGGAACTCGATCCTGGCCGGCAACCCGGTCACGCCGGAGCAGACCAGCCTGCTGCGCCTGTCGGCGATCCATGTCTCCCAGGCGGGGGCCGAGGTGGTGCAGAGCGCCTACAGCCTGGCCGGGACCACCGCCATTTACCTGCGTCATCCGCTGCAACGCTATCTGCGCGACTCGATGGTGGTGACCCAGCACGCCTTCCTCAGCGAAGGGCTGTACGACGGCGCCGGCTCGGTGTTCCTCGGCGTGCCGCCGTTCCCGGGCTACATCTGATTTTTCATTACTCTTTCAAGGATCAACACCATGTCCCAAGCTACCCAGGAACCGTTGCGCGTCGTCTTCTGCATCGGCATCACCCAGAACTTTTTCGACCTGCCCACCGGCGAAGGCCTGAGTGTGTGGAAGGGCTTCAGCCAGATGATGGGCTCCCTCGGCGCCATGCCCGGCATCACTGTGCTCGGTGCCATGGACGACGACCGTTTGATGGTCGGCCCGTCCACCACCTCGCCCTGGACCGTGTACATCATGGCCGACGTCGACTGCCACCAGTCGGTGATCGACGCCTGCAACCTGTTCCGCACCACGCCGGTCGGCGAGTACAGCCTGTGGCGCTACGCCAGGGTCGAAGCGCGCATCGGTCGCCCGCTGACCATCCCTGACGCGGCCAGGGTGTAAGCCATGAACGAGGCCTTGCTGCAGCGTCTTCAGACGCTCGAAGGGGAAAGCGCGGTGCGCCGCCTGATGGCGCGCTACATGGACCTGTGCGATGTGCCGAGGGCGCTTACCCATGTCAGCGAATTGGCTGAGCTGTTCTGCATCGATGCGATCTGGGAAGGCGTCGGCAGCCAGACCGTGCAGACCTTCGGCCAGCACCATGGGCGTGATGCCGTGGCAGCTTTTGTCGGCAGCTATTTACCGCCGTCCGAGCACTTTCGCCTGAACCTGCACTACCTCACCAGCGAGTCGATCGGCGTCGACGGCAGCACGGCGCAAGGGCAGTGGATCATGCAGCAGATTTCCACCTACGACGACGGTCGCAGCGAGCTGTTCGGCACGCGCCTGAACATCGATTTCCGCTGCGTCGACGGCACCTGGCTGATCGCCCATTTCCGCACGCAGCGGCTGTTCAATACGGAGCTCTTCACCTTGGGAGCGGGCACATGAGTACTTTCATCAGCGAATTCCTCCTCGGTGGCAACGGCAAACGCGTCGCCATCAAGGACTCCATCGACATCGCCGGCCACCCGACCCGCTCGGGCAGCCGTGCCTTCGCCGATGCACCCGCTGCAACGAAAAATGCCGAAGTGGTCGACGCGATCCTCGACGCCGGCTGGCAGATCGTCGGCAAGACCAACCTGCATGAACTGGCCTTCGGCGTCACCGGCATCAACGACTGGACCGGCACACCGGTGAACCCGCAGGCGCCGGACCGGGTGCCGGGCGGTTCCTCCAGCGGCTCGGCCTCGGCAGTCGCCGCCGGCCTGGCAGACATCGCCATCGGCACCGACACCGGAGGTTCGGTACGGGTGCCGGCGGCGTGCTGCGGTATCGCCGGGCTCAAGCCGACCTATGGCCGTGTCAGCCGCATTGGTGCACATCCGCTGGAGTCCAGCCTCGATTGCGTCGGGCCGTTCGCCAGGTCCATGGACGACCTGATCGCCGCCATGCAGGTGATTTGCCCAGGCTTTGACGTGCAGGGACTGCCCGCAGACGGCGCGAAAGTCGGCTTCCTCGACGTGGCCTGTGACGCGCACCTGCAAGCCAGTCTCGGTGCCGCTGCCGACCGTGCCGGCTGGCGTCGCAGCCACCTGTACCTGAGCGAATTCGAAGCGGCGTTTGCCGCCGGCCTGACCGTGATCAATTTTGAAAACTGGGCGGCGTTCGGCCACCTGACCGGCAAGGGCCTGATCGGCGCCGACGTCGAGACCCGTCTGCTGGCGGCCAGCCGTACTACTCGTGAAGAGCTCGCAGAGGCAGAGGCCGTGCGCACGCGCTTCACGCAACAGGTGGATGCGGCGCTGGAAGACTTTGCCGTGTTGCTGTTGCCGACGCTGCCGACCTTGCCGCCGACCCTCAGCGAAGCCCGCGCCGGCAGCAAGGCCGTGGCCGGCATGACCCCACTGGTTCGGCCTTTCAACCTCAGCGGGCACCCGGCGCTGACGGTGCCGGTGGAACTCGATTGCGGCGGATTGAAAGTCGGCCTGCAAATCGTTGGCCGCAAAGGTCAGGACGAACGAGTCTGCGCCTTTGGTGCGCAACTTCAAGCCTCTACAACCCAAATCTAAAAAGAAGCCATGAGGAGAACCGCATGAGCACTCATGAATACCGGCTGATCGCTACGTCGAAAAGCCCCGAAGACCTGGTCAGTCACGACCGCGTCGACGTCTCGCTGTACAACGACCCGGCGCTGTTCGAAGCCGAGCTGGAAAAGATTTTCTACCGCACCTGGGTGTGGGTGGCCCACGAAAGCGAGGTGCGTAACAGCGGCGACTTCAAGACCGCCACCATCGGCCGTCGCCCGGTGATCGTCGTACGCGACAAGAAGAACACCATCAACGTGCTGGAAAACCGTTGCCGGCATCGTGGCGCCACCGTGTGCGAGAAGCACAAGGGCAACGCCACCGGGTTCACCTGCCCGTACCACAGCTGGTCCTATGGCCTGGACGGCAAGCTGCGGGCGTTGCCGTATCCGGACGGTTACGAAGGCATCCTGGAAAAGTCCGAACTGCCGCTGACCAGCCTGCGCGTCGAAAGCTACGCCGGCATGGTCTTCGCCAGCTACAACGACGAGATCGAACCGCTGGAAGACTTCCTCGGCGGCGCCAGGCACTGGATGGACCTGTTCATGAAGCAGGGCGCCGGCTACCCGATCAAGACCCAGGGTGAACACAAGTTCAGCTTCAAGGGCAACTGGAAGATCCA
Organism: Pseudomonas sp. Pseusp10; assembly: GCF_059492225.1. Lineage (NCBI taxonomy): Bacteria > Pseudomonadati > Pseudomonadota > Gammaproteobacteria > Pseudomonadales > Pseudomonadaceae > Pseudomonas > Pseudomonas sp. Pseusp10. The sequence goes on from NZ_CP168528.1 coordinate 3,076,887, forward strand.
GCTGGAAAACACCACCGACGGTTATCACTTCCCGATCGTGCACAAGTCGTTCATGTCGTCGGTGGACGAAGAAACCTCGGAAATGCTCTCGTTCATGACCGACGAACAAGCCGTGACGCACTCCCTGGGCAACGGCCACAGCGTGATGGTGATGGTGCCGGAGCACGTTGACCTGGATCACGACGACGGCACCGAACAGTTGCAGGAACGCTTCGCCCACGTCACTGAAGAACTGTCGAAAACCCTGCCGGCCGATCAGGTTCGTCGCATCGTGCGTTCGCTGCACGGCGCCGGTTTCAACCTGAACCTGTTCCCCAACGTGGCGATGTCGATGTCGTTCTTCCGCGTGCTGCGTCCGGTGTCGGTCACCGAAACCGAGATCCGTCACGTGGCCCTCGGCATGGACGGGGGCCCGGAAATCGCCAACCGCGAACGCATGCGCATCCACGAACACTTCCAGGGCCCGTTCGGTTTCGGCAGCCCCGACGATGCCGAAGCCTGGGACCGCGTACAGCGCGGCTCGTATGCCGGCGTAGACGCGCCGATCCTGGTCAACCGCGGCCTGAACCGCGAAATCACCGCTGAAAACGGCGACAAGGTCAGCCACGCCACCGACGAAGGCGGCATGCGCGGTGCCTACGACATGTGGAAAAGGATGATGAGCCAATGAGCAATCACGACACCCTGAACGGTTTTGCAGGTCCCTTGGCCCAGGCCATCGAATTCATCTGGCGCGAAGCCGAACTGCTCGACCACAAGAACTATGGCGAATGGGCGACCCTGTGGAGCGACAGCGGCAAGTACATCGTGCCGATCGACCCGGACACCGAAGATTTCGAAGCGACCCTCAACTACGCCTACGACGATGCGCGCATGCGTGCCCTGCGCATCGAACGCCTGAGCGCCGGCTTCTCGCCGTCGGCGGTGGACGCGGCGAAAACCATTCGCACCGTCTCGCGTTTCCGTCTGGTGGAAGCGGCCGGTGACATCGTCGAAGTGAATTCCGCGCAGTTGCTATACGCCTACAAGCGCGGCGTGCACACGCCATTCGTGGCCGACCTGAACCACCGCATCCGCTTCACCGACGGCGTGCCGACCCTGGAACGCAAGGTGGTGCGCCTGATCAACTCCACCGACAGCCTGAGCGCGCTCGGCTTCCTTTTGTGAGGGCACCAACATGAGTCGAGTAGCCCTCGTAACGGGTGCCTCGCGCGGGCTGGGCGAGAGCATCGCTCGCCGTCTGCACGCGGCAGGTTATCGCGTCGCCCTGGCGGATGTGCGCCTCGACGGCGTGCAGCAACTGGCTTTGGAACTCGATGGCAGCGGCGCCAGCGCCATGGCCATCGAGCTGGATGTGCGTAGCAAGGCCGACTTCCAGCGTGCTCGCGATCTGCTCGTTGAGCAGTGGGGCGGCACCGATATTCTGGTGAACAACGCCGGCGTGTCGAAAGTCGCGGCGCTGATGGACATCACGCCAGAAGAGTTCGACGAGTCGATGGCGATCAACCTGCGCGGCACCTTCGTGGCCTGCCAGGTGTTCGGCGCGCACTTTGCCGAGCGTGGCTTCGGGCGCATCGTCAACATCGCGTCGCTTGCCGGGCAGAACGGCGGCACCGCCACCGGCGCGCACTACGCGGCGGCCAAGGGCGGCGTGGCGACCCTGACCAAGGTTTTCGCCCGTGAACTGGCGCCGCAAGGGGTGACGGTCAACAGCATCTCGCCGGGTCCGCTGGACTTGCCGGTGGTGCGCGAAACCGTGGCGCCGGAGCGTCTGGAGCAGATCCTGAAAATGATCCCGGCCGGCACCCTCGGCGATCCGTCGTACATCGCCGACAGTGTGTTGCTGCTGATCGCCGACAACGCCGCCTCCGTAACGGGCGCGTGCTGGGACATCAACGGCGGCTTGTTCATGCGCTGACTTCATGGCCGGAAAATGATCCTTGTAGGAGCGAGCTTGCTCGCGATGGTGTGTCAGTCGACACCGATGTAACTGAAAGTCCATCGCGAGCAAGCTCGCTCCTACAAGGTCTGGACCTGGCCGTAGTGTTAAACCCAACCAAGTGTATTCAGGTGATGCAATGATGAAGGTGAAGATCGAAAGGATCGTCGACGAAGCGCTGGATATCCGCTCCTTTCGCCTCGTGCGCAGTGACGGCCAGCCGCTCGACACCTATGAACCGGGTGCCCACGTCGACCTGACCGGGCCGACCGGGGTGACCCGCCAGTATTCGCTGTGCAGCCCGCCGCAGGATCGCCGTGCGTACCTGGTGGCGGTGAAGAAAGAAGCGCAGTCGCGCGGCGGTTCGCTGGCGTTGCACGAGCAGGTCGAGGAGGGCATGGAGCTGGAAATGGGCGCGCCGCGCAACCTGTTCCGTCTCGATGAAAGTGCCTGTGAACACCTGTTGTTCGCCGCCGGTATCGGTGTCACGCCGCTGCTGAGCATGGCCTACAAATTGGCGGAAAGTGGCCAGCCGTATCGCCTGCATTATTTCGCCCGTTCGGCGCAGTACGCCGCGTTTACCGAGCTGTTGGCGACTAATTTTGCTGAATCTGTGGAATTTCACTACGGTGTGGAACCCGCGGATCTCGACGCAGCGTTGAGTGAATGCCTGGAGCGTGCCGGCAGCGCCGCCCACGTCTACACCTGCGGCCCGGCACCCTTCATGAACACAGTGGTGGCAGTGGCTTCGCGCAGTCGCCCGGATGAGGCCATTCACCTCGAACACTTCGCGGCGGACCCGGCGGCCAACAGCGCCCCGACCGGCACGTTCGAAGTGGAACTGGCCAGTTCCGGCGTGGTGCTGCACGTGCCGGCCGACGCCAGTCTGGTCGACGTGCTGCAGGCCCACGGTTGCGACATCGACACCGAATGCCGCGAAGGCATTTGCGGCACCTGCATCGTCGAGGTGCTGGACGGCGTACCGGAGCACCGCGACAACTGCCTGTCGAACAAGGAAAAGGCGTCCAACAAGCAGATCTGCGCCTGTGTATCACGGGCGCTTTCCGCTCGTCTGGTATTGGACATTTAAGCCTCGGGAAGGCTGGAAAGCATGCGCCGGAGCCTGTTGAATGGGCGCCCGGCGGCCGTCGAGGGAGGCGATGGCTACAGAAACAACGGTTTTGACGAACCGCTCGATGAAGCGGTCGAAAAATAACAACAAAAACGTGAGGCTTTGCGGACATGATTACAGCATCGACGGTGCGCAACGAGGCGTTCGAAAGTTGGTTGAGCCAGGTGAACCAGGCCTGTGGGCGTTTCGACGCGCGGGCGCTGGACACTGATTTCTACGGCGAACTGGCGGAATTTCGTAGCGGTGCGATCAACCTCAGTGTGGTCGACATGGCGCACGTGCATTTGTATCGCACCAGCAAGGACGTCAGCACCAGCAACGACGGCCACTACTACGCAGTGTTCCAGATGCGTGGCAGTTCACAGCTGGAGCAGGACGACAACCGCGCGCAACTGGGTTGTGGCGACATCGCGCTGATCGACGCCAGCCGTCCGAGCGACATGACCTACCACGACGATTGCCGACAGCTATCGCTGATTCTTCCGCGCCAGGTCGTGGAACGTGGTTCACACTTCAATGCCGTCAACTGCGCCACGCGCATCGCGGCCAGCAACCCCCTGGCGGCGATGGCCAACAGGCTGGTGCTGGAGACTCGCCAGCAGGAAGGGCTGGACATGCAGGAAAGCGAGGCCGTGCTCGATGCCCTGGCCAGTTTGTTGTTGCCGGGTATCAGCGCCCGGGACAGCGCTGCCGATCCCCATGAGCGACAGTTCCGCAAGATCATCGCGTTCATCGACGCACATCTGAGCGACGAGGAACTGTGCCCCGAGTTGATCGCCCGTGAAGTCGGGATTTCCGTGCGCGGCCTGTACCGGATGTTCTCCAAGCGCGGGCTGGTGGTGGCACAGTACATCAAGCATCGTCGCCTGGACTTCTGCGCCGAAAACCTGCGCCGCGCCGATGTCGAGCAGAAGCTGTCGGCGCTGTGTTATGCGTGGGGCTTCTCGGATTCGAGCTACTTCTCGTCGGCCTTCAAATCGCGCTTCGGCGTGTCACCGGGTGCTTATCGCAAGCGCTATAGCCACACCTGACACCCACCATCAATGTTGAATGTACCGGCCTCATCGCGGGCAAGCCCGCTCCCACAGTGGATCTCCAGTGAACACAAAATCTGTGTACGACCGGGATCAAAAAATGTGGGAGCGAGCTTGCTCGCGATGGCGTCGTGTCAGTCGCCTTCAATTTCGGATGTGCCGGCCTCATCGCGGGCAAGCCCGCTCCCACAGTGGATCTCCAGTGAACACAAAGCCTGTGTACGACCGGGATCAAAAAATGTGGGAGCGAGCTTGCGCGCGATGGCGTCGTGTCAGTCGCCTTCAATTTCGGATGTACCGGCCTCATCGCGAGCAAGCTCGCTCCCACAGTAGATCTGCGGTGAACACAAAGCCTGTGTACGGCCGGGATCAAAAAATGTGGGAGCGAGCTTGCTCGCGATGGCGTCGTGTCAGTCGCCTTTAATTTCGGATGTGCCGGCCTCATCGCGGGCAAGCCCGCTCCCACAGTGGATCTCCAGTGAACACAAAGCCTGTGTACGACCGGGATCAAAAAATGTGGGAGCGAGCTTGCTCGCGATGGCGTCGTGTCAGTCGCCTTCAATTTCGGATGTGCCGGCCTCATCGCGAGCAAGCTCGCTCCCACAGTAGATCTCTGGTGAACACAAAATCTGTGTACGACCGGGATCAAAAAATGTGGGAGCGAGCTTGCTCGCGATGGCGTCGTGTCAGTCGCCTTCAAATTCGGATGTGCCGGCCTCATCGCGAGCAAGCTCGTTCCCACAGTAGATCTGCGGTGAACACAAAATCTGTGTACGACCGGGATCAAAAAATGTGGGAGCGAGCTTGCTCGCGATGGCGTCGTGTCAGTCGCCTTCAAATTCGGATGTGCCGGCCTCATCGCGAGCAAGCTCGCTCCCACAGTAGATCTGCGGTGAACACAAAGCCTGTGTACGACCGGGATCAAAAAATGTGGGAGCGAGCTTGCTCGCGATGGCGTCGTGTCAGTCGCCTTCAATTTCGGATGTGCCGGCCTCATCGCGAGCAAGCTCGCTCCCACAGTGGATCTGCGGTGAACACAAGATCTGTGTACGGCCGGGATCAATCTGTGGGAGCGAGCTTGCTCGCGATGAGGCCCGACGGCGAATACAAAATGCTCAATGCCGCACCGGCTCATCCACCGGCAAATGCAGCACCTCGCGCACCAGCATGGCGATGCTGGTCACGCCCATCTTTTCCTTGATCTTGGTGCGGTGCACGTCAACGGTCTTCACGCTGATGTTCAGCTCCCGTGCGATCACCTTGCTGGCCTTGCCATCGATCACCAGCATCAGCACTTCCCGTTCACGGCTGGTCAGCAACGCCAGTTTGCCCTGCAGGTTCTGACGCTGTTGCTGATCGGCCTGGGCGTGCACGGCGGTCTTCAGCGCGGCCTGGATGCGGTCGATCATCTGTTGCGGGTTGTAGGGCTTCTCGACGAAGTCCAGCGCGCCGTTCTTCATCGCAGTGACCGACATCGGAATGTCGCCATGGGCCGAGACGAAGATGGTCGGCAAGGTACTGCCACGCTGGTTGAGGATTTCCTGCAACTGGAAACCGCTGGTCTCCGGCATGCGCACGTCGAGCACCAGGCAGGCGGGCTGTCTGGGGTCGTACTGGCTGAGGAACTCTTCGGCGCCGGCAAAACACTGCGCCTGCACGCTGACCGACTCCAGCAACCAGGCCAGCGAAGTGCGCAGGTCCTTGTCGTCGTCAACGATATAAACAATCGGTTTGCGGGTTTCCATCGGGGGCTGCCACGAAAGTTTTCTAATTATTGTTTTCGCACGCGAACGCGCGGCACGCATCGGCTCGTCTTTCTGGAGCCAGTAAGCAGCATACCCACTGTGGCCGGCCCTTGCGATAAAGAAACCACCTAGTCGACTAGCGGAAACCCAACCCCGCCATGGGGATCGTCAGAATGGTTGTGCCGCGCCGGCAGCCTTAGTCTTGTTCCATCACCTACGGGCCGCAAGATGGCGGTCCTCCTGAAGGAAGGGGCATCGACATGGCCGACCTGAGCCAGCAGCAAATCGACTTTCGCAACGCCATGGCGCAGTTGCCTGCGGCGGTGAACATCATCACCACCAACGGCCCCGGCGGGCGCTGCGGCATCACCGCCAGCGCCGTGTGCTCGGTGACCGACTCGCCGCCCACCGTGCTGGTGTGCGTCAACCGCAACAGCGCCACCCACGACGTGTTCCGCACCAACGGCCACTTGTGCGTCAACGTGCTGTGTGGCGAACAGGAAGAACTGGCCCGACACTTCGCCGGCATGACCCAGGTGCCGATGGCCGAGCGCTTCGCCTGGGACCTGTGGGACGACGGCGCGGCCGACGTGCCGGTGCTGCGCGATGCCCTGGTGCAGTTGGAAGGGCGCATCAGCGAGTGCAAGGAAGTGGGGTCGCACTCGGTGATGTTTGTGGAGCTGACGAAGGTCGGGGTGCGCGAACCGCGTGACAGCCTGGTGTATTTCAACCGGTTGTTCCATCGCCTTGAGCATGCCGGGGCGCATTGCTGATAGACCGCGTTATCGTTCAATCGCGAGCAAGCTCGCTCCCACAGTGGATTTGAGTCGAACACAGATGTTGCGTTCGCTGAAAGTCCCTGTGGGAGCGAGCTTGCTCGCGATGGCGGTGCCAGTTTGGAATGCTTGTTTAACGGCTGTAGGAGTAACTTCCTGCAAGCTACAACACCTTGCGGCATTGCCTACAGCTACGCCAGAATCCGCCGGCTTGTGCGCCTTGAGGTCCATCGGTAACTTGATTCGCGTCACTGATTTCCAGTGATCGGGTTTAGCAGCCCGTGGTGACACGAGGCGCATTGGCAGTCCACACAGTCAGGTATTCCCCATCCCTGCACTTGATGGCAGCTGTGCGCAGGGCGCCCTCGGGCGCGCCGGTTTCGTGTCTCCCCGGTCTGCTAACCTGCGTACAGCCGCCACCCTACATTCGTTTAGCAGCGAATCGGTGACGGCTCCAGTTCTGGAGACCGAACGATGTTGAAGGTTACCCCTGATCCACCGCAAGACGACGCTTGTCCCGACCCGGCCCTGCACATCATGGCCACCCCGCACAAACCCTCCTCGATGTTCACCATCAACCCGCAAATCGACACCGAAACCCTGCTGGCCCACGCCTGTGAATCGCTGGCCTCGGCGAGTGTCATGGCCAATGACCTGGCGGGCTTCCTGGAAGGCACGCACCGCAACACCCTGCTGGGCATCGCGCAAGTGATCATGCTGGGGGAGTTGGCGGTGAATCGGGCTTTGGATCAGGTCGATCGGCCTGGCTAACCACTGAACACTGTGGGAGCGGCGGTGCGGCGATCCGACTTGCCCGCGAAAGCGGTGTGTCAGTCAACATTGATGTTGGAAGTGATGGCCTCTTCGCGGGCAAGCCCGCTCCCACATGGGATCTTCAGTGAACACAAGAAGTGAGTACGCCAAAAATCCACTGTGGGAGCGGGCTTGCCCGCGATAGCGGTGTATCAGACCTGCAAATATTCCCGAGCCAACAAACAAGCCCGCTCAATCAACATCGGCGCCATTTCAATCGCTGTCGGCGTGCCCTGGCGGGTGTGAATCCAGCCCAGGTACGTGGTGCCGCGCAGCATCAGGAACAGCGCCAGGGTCTTGCGATCCGCCTCGGTCAGCGGCTTGACCGCGTGGTAGCCATCGAGCAGCGCGGCCTTGATCTGCTCGTAGCGCGGGTCATCCAGGCAGAAGTACAGCGCGGTAGCCAACTCGAACATGTGCCAGCCAAACCCGGCATCGTCGAAGTCGATCAGGCGCAGGCGCGGGCCTTCGATCAGCAGGTTCTCGGGCACCAGATCGGCGTGGATCATGCCGAAGTTGCCCAGGTGCCGACCGTACTGACGCAAGTCCTTGCGCGCCGTGCGCCGGGCCTGTTGCAGCAGGTCTCGCTGCTCATCGCTGAGTTGTTCCAGCTTCCAGAAGCGCCCCCAGAACGGGTTGGCGCCGATCAGGCCTTCTTCATCCCAGGCGTGCCGGACAAACTCGTCCGGCTGCTGCCAGTGCGCCGAATGCAAGTGAATGCGCGCGGCAATCGCGCCGGCCTCACGGAACAGAAAATCGACTTCGGTATCGGCCTGTACCCCGTTCTCCGAGGTGCCGGCGGTGGCGCCGGGCAGCCAGGCGAGCATGTCGATGTGGCGCGGCTCGCCGATGGCTTGATGGGTGACTTCGACCAGATGGCTTTGATTCTGCGCACGGATGATTTGCGGCACGGTGATGCCGGCGCCGGCCAGTGCCTCCATCCATTGCAGCTCGGAGCGCAGCGCGGCTTCGCAGTGATAGCCATTGCGGTGGATGCGCAAGGCGACCCGCTGACCATCGTGGCGGTGGGCGGAGAACACCGCGTTCTCGCGAAACTTCACCAGTTTAATGTCGGCGAACTCGCCGTCCCACTGTTGCAGGGCATGGCGCGCCAGTTCGTGCAGGCGGGCCACTTGCTGGTCGTGTGGCAGGGTGTGGAATTCAGTCATGGCAGGGCCTCAAATCGTGCTCAGGGCGTGGTCCAGGGTGTCGACAAACAGGTCGGCGTGATCGCGGCCGAACACCAGCGGCGGCCGTAGCTTCAGAATGTTGTCGCCGGCGCCGATCTTGCTGATCAGCACGCCGTTCTCGCGCATGTCGTTGACCACCTTGCGCGCCTCCAGGCCGGCCGGTTCCTTGCTGGCGTGGTCGCGCACCAGTTCCATGGCGAAGAACAGGCCCTTGCCGCGCACGTCGCCGATGATCGAGTGCCTCGCGGCCAGCGCTTGCAGGCGTTGTTGCACGTAAGCGCCGACGTCTTGCGCGTTTTTCAGCAGTTGCTGTTGCTCGATCACGTCCAGTACCGCCATGCCGACCGCTGCCGCCACGGGCGAGCCACCGAAGGTGTTGAAGTACATCGCATGGCGACCGAAGGATTCGACCAGGGCCTTGTGGGTGATCAAGCCGGCCAGTGGATAGCCGTTACCCATGGGTTTGCCGAGGGTGACGATGTCCGGCACTACGCCGTGGGCCTGATGCCCCCACAGGTGGTCACCGGTACGGCCGAAGCCGGACTGCACTTCGTCGGCGATGAACAAACCGCCGGCGGCGCGGATCAACGCAGCGGCCTTGTTGACGAAGCTGGCCGGCACCCGTGGCAGGCCTTCGTTGGCGAACAGGGTGTCGATCAGCAACGCGGCCGGGCGAATGCCCTGGGCTTGCATCGAGGCAATCGCGGCGGCGATGTTGGCCGCGTATTGCTCGGCCAGTTGTGCCTCGTTGGTGCCGGCCGGTGCCCGGTACAGGCACGGAATCGGCACGGCGCGGGCATGGGCGGCAAAGGGTTCCGGCGAGGGCAGGGCGGTGGTGACTTGCGCCAGCGACGCCGAGTTGCCGTGGTAGTTGTAGTCACTGACGATGATGCCGGTGCCGCCACTGGCAAAGCGTGCCAGACGCAGCGCCAGCTCATTGGCCTCGCTGCCGGTGCAGGTGAACATCGCGGTGTCCAGCGACTCGCCGAACGTCGCGGTCAGGCGTTCGGCGTAGCGCACCACTTGCTCGTCGAGGTAGCGGGTGTGGATGTTCAGCGTAGTGGCCTGGCGGTGCATGGCCTCGGTCACGTGAGGGTTGCAGTGACCGACGCAGGGCACGTTGTTGTAGACGTCGAGGTAGCGACGACCGTCGACGTCGAACAACCAGACGCCTTCGCCACGCACCAGGTGCAAGGGCTTGTCATAGAACAGCGGTGAGGCGCTGCCCAGTACGCGATGGCGGCGTTGCAGCAGAGTGTCTTCAGGCATGGTCCGGAACCTCGATAGCGGTGGTGCGACGGTTGCGCAGCAGGTAGTTGAAAATGCACAGGCTGAAGGTCACGGCGAGGGCGATCAGCATCAGCAGGTCGAGCTGGAAGCAGGCGGCGATCACCACCAGCGTCAGGGCCAGGCCCAGCCACGCAACTAGTTTGCCGCCGAGTAAGGTGAAGGGCCGTGGCAGGTCAGGCTGGCTGGTTTTGATGCGCAGGTACGCGGCGAAGATGAACAGGTAGCCAACGTTGAGCAGCAGCACGACCGCGAGCATCACCGTGGCCGGGTCCACTTCGGACAGCGGCAGGCCGATGGCGCCGATCAGCAACAGCGCCGGCCAGGGCGTGCCGCGTTTGCCGGTCTTGCCCAGCCATTGCGGGAACAGGCCGTCGCGGGCCATGGCGAACAACTGCCGGGACGCGGCGAACGTCAGTGAAAAGAAGGTAGCGATCAGGCCGAACACCGCGCCGCAGCCAATCACCTTGGCCAGCCACGAGCCGTCACCGAAGGCGCTGCTGCTGGACATCGCGGCGTACAGCGGATCGCCTGCCGAACCGACCAGCTCGACGCCACCGGCACCGGGTGCGCAGACCAGCACCACCAGCGCCGTCACCAGCAAGGTGCCGATCGCCGCCAGAATGCCCCGTGGCATGGTACGACCGGGGTTGTGCGCTTCTTCGGCTGCCGAACCGGTTTGCTCGACAGTGATGAACAACCAGATCGCGAACGGTACGCAGGCGAAGATGCCGCCGAGGCTCACGGGGGGGGCGACGTTGGCGGGCAGTTTCAGCAAGTTGGCCAGTTCGACATGGGGCGCCATGGCCACACCAAAGGTGAGCAGGGCGACCACGGCGATCACACCGGCAATGAAGGTCAGGCCCATGGCCTCACCGACGCCGCGCATGTGGATGCCGATGATCACCGCGAACAGGGCGATCTTCACCGGCCAGCCACCGAGGCCGAAAATCGATTCGGTATAGGCGCAAATGAACGTCGCTGCCGCCCCGGTGCCGATGGTCAGCGCCAAGGCACAGGCGACGCCGACCAGATAACCCACGAACGGCCCGAACGCACTTTGCGCATACACGAACACGCCGCCGGCACTCGGCAACGCCGTGGACAGTTCCGCCACGCACAAGGCCAGGCCGCCACAGAGCAGCGCCATCAGCAACGTGGCGATCAGCATGTTCAGCCAGCCACCGGCCGCCAGCCCGAAGTTCCAGCCGGAAAACTGCCCGGCCACCACCAACGCAATTCCGAGGCCGGCAATCTTTGGCCAGCCCAGCGCACTTTTCTTGAGCACAGAAATCTCCCGCGACCCGAAGGCCGATTTATTGTTTTAGTGAGAAATGGAAGGGTTCAGCGTTGCATTGCAGGGCACATTGGAGCGGGTTGTGCCCCAGAGGTCGGCTTCGATACTACGCCGGGGGTGTGGCGCGGCAGGTGTGCGTGTGTGCCATGTCGTTGTTTGTGGGTGCCAGATGTGGGAGTGGCGGTGTGCGCAAATGTTGTGTATGGCAGAAATCCAAATGTGGGAGCGGGCTTGCTCGCGAAGGCGGAGTATCAGTCGGCAAGGATGTTGGCTGTGCTGGCCTCTTCGCGGGCAAGCCCGCTCCCACAAGGATCTCTGGTGAACACAAGATTTGTGTATGGCAGAGATTCAAATGTGGGAGCGAGCTTGCTCGCGATGGCGGAGTGTCAGTCGATGATGATGTTGGATGTGCTGGCCTCATCGCGGGCAAGCCCGCTCCCACAAGGATCTCTGGTGAGCACAAGATTTGTGTATGGCAGAGATTCAAATGTGGGAGCGGGCTTGCCCGCGATGGCGGAGTGTCAGTCAACGATGATGTTGGATGTGCTGGCCTCATCGCGGGCAAGCCCGCTCCCACAGGGATCTTTGGTTAACACAAGATTTGTGTATGGCAGAAATCCAAATGTGGGAGCGGGCTTGCCCGCGATGGCGGAGTGTCAGTCGATGATGATGTTGGATGTGCTGGCCTCTTCGCGGGCAAGCCCGCTCCCACAGGGATCTCTGGTGGACTCAAGATTTATGTATGGCAGAGATTCAAATGTGGGAGCGAGCTTGCCCGCGATGGCGGAGTGTCAGTCAACGATGATGTTGGATGTGCTGGCCTCTTCGCGGGCAAGCCCGCTCCCACAGGGATCTTCAGTGAACACAAGAAATGAGTACGCCAAAAATCCAGTGTGGGAGCGGGCTTGCCCGCGATGGCGGAGTGTCAGGCAACCCAAATCTCAGATGCGAAAACTCCCCACCAACTGATTCAACCGCCCGGCCTGTTGTTCCAGCTCGGTACAAGCGCGCAACGTCGCTTGCAGGTTCTCCACCCCTTGCTGGTTCAGGCTGTTGATCCGGGTGATGTCGACGTTAAGGGCTTCGACCACCGCCGTCTGTTCTTCCGTGGCGGCGGCCACGGACTGGTTGACGTTGTCGATCTCGCCGATGCGCTGGGTCACGCTGCCCAGGCGGGAGCCGGCGAGGTTGGCGATGGTGACGCTTTCTTCGCTGTGGTGCTGGCTCTCGGTCATGGTGGTGACTGATTCGCGTGCGCCCACTTGCAGCTCCTCGATCATCTGCTGGATCTCCAGTGCCGAGGTCTGGGTGCGGCCGGCCAGGCTGCGCACTTCGTCCGCCACTACCGCGAAACCACGGCCCGCTTCACCGGCCCGCGCCGCTTCAATGGCCGCGTTGAGCGCCAGCAGGTTGGTCTGCTGAGAGATGCCCTTGATCACTTCGAGGATCTGCCCGATGTTCACGGTCTTGTCGTTGAGCACTTCGATGTTGGCGCACGAGGCACTGATCTTGCCCGACAGTTCGCTCATCACCTCGATCGTGCGTTGCACCACCTGACGTCCGTCCTCGGCCTGTTGCCGGGCACCGGACGCCTGGTGCGAGGCATCGCTGGCGTTGTGGGCGATCTCCTGGGCGGCCGCGCCCAACTGGTTGATCGCCGCCGCCACGCTACTGGTGCGGGTGGATTGATCGTCGAAATTGCTCAGCGAAGCGTTCGATGCATTCAGCACGCGCCGCGCCCCTTCATTGACGCCGAGGGCCGCCGAGGACACCTCGCGCATCGACTGGTGGATGCGTTCGATAAAGCGGTTGAAGGCGGTCGCCAGTTGACCGATTTCATCCCGCGATTGCACCTGCAGGCGCCGGGTCAGGTCGCCTTCGCCGAGGGAGATATCCTCCATCACGCGGGTCAGCACTTGCAGCGGCCGGGTAATGCGCAGCGCCGTGTACCCGATCAACAGCAGGCCGAGCAGGGCCGAACCGCAACCGAGGAGCAATTCCAGCGCGGTGCTTTGCACGCCTTGGGCATCGAGTTCCTTTTGCAAGGTGGTCACCGGCGCCAGCAAGACATCTTGCGGCACGCCGACCAGCACGCCCCATGGCGCGGCGCCGACAATCGGTGACAGCGGCTCTAGCACCTTGATCTGCCGGGCGTCGACAAACACTTTGGGTTCGCCCTGGCGCAAGGCGTCCATCACCTCGGCGCTGTCCATCGGCTGGCCGAGGCGGCTGACGTCCTGGCTGTTGGCGGAGATCACCCCGCGTGGGCTGACGATGCTGATCTGACCGTTGCCCTCGAACAACTGACGGGCGCTGGCCTGGCTGTTCTGTTGCAGGGCGGCGAGGTTGATGTCGAGCCCGACCACGGCGATCACCTTGCCGTTTTCCAGCAGCGGGAAGGCCACGCTGGTCACCAGTTTGCGGCTGCCGGATGCCTCGTCGAAGTAGGGCTCGAGCACACAGGCCTGACGGGTGTCGCGGGCGCAGGTATAGAAGGCGTTGTAGGGCGCACCGCTCGGCCCCGGCTCGGTGTTGGCAAGCAGGCCTTCGTCGCCGATCACCGCTTGCAGTTCGCCGGGTTTGCTCTGCACCCAATACAGGGCGAAGCGCCCGGTTTCGTTGCTGCCAATGTCTGCCTGGTGGGCGAAATCGGCGTCGTCGCCGTCGAGTCCACCGGGTTCGAAAATGACATAAAGCCCGAGCAGGTCGGGCTTGTCGATCAGGGCCTGGTGAAGCTGGGTACTCAGCTCACTGCGCAGTTGCTGGCGGGTCAGGCTGCCCTGTTGTTGCAACTGTCGCAGGTACAACAGGTTGCGCGATAACCCCTGGCCGTATTCGTGGGTCTGCATGAAGGTGCGTTGCACTTGCATGGCCTGCACTTTGCCCAGGGCCTGCATGTGTTCCCTGGCCGCATTGGCGAGCATGTCACCGCTGGCTTGCGCAACCTGCTGGCTGCTTTTGTGGGTCTGATAGAGCGACAACCCCATCAACAAGCCGACGACCAGCAACAGGCAGAGCCCGGCAAGGAGGGCGATCTTGCTCTGGATCGTCAGGAGTTTCTTGTGCATTGGAAATACCTTTTTCCACGTGGGCAATGACGCTGCCATTGCCCACGACCGAGGTTAGAAACCAGTGACGAACAGCAGTTGGGCGTAGACGTTCCGGTCGTTGTTGCCCAGTTGCGTGCCGCCGTTTTCGGCGCTCTTGTCCGGCTGGTAGATGCCCACCAGCGGCATCACGGTCAGGTGGTCGTTGACGTGCCATTCGGCATACAGGTCGACTTCGTGGCCGTCGGTATTGCCCAGGCTGCGGTCGATGGTGTCGAAGTTGAAGTACAGCGCCCCCAGGTTCAGGTTTTCCAGCGGCGAGACTTTCAGCCCGACGTTCTGAATCCGCGAGTTGCTGTTGAACGGCCCGGCGTAGTTGCCCGCCACTTCACCCTGGAACCAGGTGCCATAACCACGGCTCATGCCGTAGAACAAGGTGTCGTAGCCTTCCGAGAAGCGGCTGTAGCGGTAGCTGACGTTCGGGGTCCAGATCGCGTCGGAGAAGGTCCAGCCGGCTTCCAGGTACCAGGCGTCTTCGGTGGCGGCGTGCGGTTTGTCTTGCTTGGCGTATTCACCGGACAGGAACAGGTCTTTCACCCCGGCATTGCCCGCGGCGCGCAGGCTGTAGGTCTTCATGCCATCGCGTTCGAGCTGGATCGGCGAGGCGTACTGTTCGTCGATGTCGGTGGTCTTGATGTAGGTCAGGCCCACCGTGCCGGCCTCGGCCACGTGTTCCAGGGTGCCGACGTACATTTCGGTCTTGGCCTGGGCGCGGTTGTCGGACTTGAGCCACATCAGGTCGCTGCGCCAGCCTTCCTTGCCACCCAGACGCAATACGGCGGTTTCGTCGAAGGCTTTGCGAGCGGCCAGGTAGTAGGCGCCGCCACGGTTGAACTCGCCGTCGGCCAGGCCCTTGCCCATGTTCAGGGCGTCGCCGTCGATCAGGAAGCCATCACCGACCACGATGTTCTGGCGGCCGAAGGACAGGTCCACACCGTCCTTGCCCAACGCGCTGAACAGATCAGCCGAACGCCAGCCGAGGTAGGCGTCTTCGAACTTGGTGGTGCGTTCGGAGCCATCGCTGAAACCGGCGGCATCGCCGTCGCCCCAGGTGCCGGAGCTGAGCAGGTTGCCCGCGCCGTAAGCCGTGCCCGCACCGCCCAGGCCCTTGTCGAAACTCAAACCGTATTTGATGTAGCCCTCGCGCCACGACGAGGAACCTTCGTCGAGACGGCCGGACAGGGCGTAGTTTTCCTGGCTGTGGAAAATGCCGAACGCGGCTTCGAGGGTGGCGTTCAGATGGCTGTCATCATCGGCGTACAGCTCATAGGCATTGGCCTGGCCGGCGCTGATCATCAGCGCGAGCGTCGAGAGACGAAGCAAGGGGGACTTGAGCATGGTGTGGCATCCGTTCTTGTTCTTGAGCGCAGGTTTGCGGTCTGCCCGGATACTAAGTCGCGGCTTTCGTTTGCCCTTTTCCCTGTTTGCCAATTAGTTGGTTGTGCATGCCAGATTGTCCGGTTTGGCAGCCCCGCCAACATAACTGGCACGCAGGGCAAAACCTGCCGGCCGGCGACCACCGACAATCCCTGCCAAGCTGCCGAAGCACCCTGGCCTCGGCATTTTTTGGTGTTGGCGTTCGCCTGCTGGCGAGCGCGTGGATTTTCAAGGGCGTTTTCTTATGTTCACTTCGCTGCGTTTGCCCCTCATCGGCTTGCTGTCCTTCACCCTGGTTCAGGCGGTGTCTGCCGCCGAGTGCGCCACGGATACCCATCGTGGTGCCGAAGTGTTTGCCACTGAGTGCAGCGTCTGTCACGCGGTGACCAAGGGTACGACCGGGATGATGGGGCCGAATCTTTTCGGCGTGTACGGGCGCAAATCCGGCTCGCTGCCGGGCTTCAGCTACTCCCAGGCCATGCGCGACAAAGACGTCAGCTGGCAAGCCGAGAACATCACGCAATTGATCACCCAGCCCCAAGCCTTCGTGCCGGGCACCTACATGCCGTACATGGGCCTGGCTTCCGCCGACGACCGCCAGGCGGTCGCGTGCTTCCTCAAAGAACAACACTGATCAGGCCGCATTTGCGCCTGAACAACTTGTCTGAATAAAGGTGAATTATGAGCAACGTTGAAATCCTGCCCCAGGTGGCTGCATTCCTCGAGCGCCGTCACGGCTGCTTCATTGACGGCCAGTGGGTGTTTGCCGAAGGCGACAGCATCGCGGTGGTCAACCCGGCCACTGGGCAAACCCTGTGCGAAACCCTGGATGCGCCGCCGGACATCGTCGAGCGCGCCGTACAGTCGTCGCACAAGGCGTTCAAATCCGGCGTATGGTCGAGCCTGCGCCCGGCCGACCGTGAGCGCATCCTGCTGAACTTCACCCGCCTGGTCGAAGAACACGCCGAAGAACTGGCCCAGCTGGAAACCCTGAGCCAGGGCAAGTCGATCAACATGGCCCGCGCGCTGGACCTGAACGCCACCGTGGAATTCATGCGCTACATGTCCGGCTGGGCGACCAAGATCGAAGGGCAGACCTTCGACGTGTCGATCCCGCTGCCACCAGGCGCCAAATTCACCGCGTTCACCAAGCGTGAGCCGGTGGGCGTGGTGGTCGGCATCGTGCCGTGGAACTTCCCGCTGCTGATCGCCGCCTGGAAGCTGATGCCGGCCCTGGCCACTGGTTGCACCGTCATCATCAAGCCGGCGATGGAAACCCCGTTGACCGCCATGCGCCTGGCCGAGCTGGCGCTGGAAGCGGGCATCCCGGCCGGCGTGTTCAATGTGGTCACCGGTGGCGGTGCCTCGGTCGGCGGTGTGCTGACCTCGCATCCACTGGTGAGCAAGGTGTCGTTCACCGGTTCCACCGCCGTGGGCAAGAGCGTCGGCGTGGCGTGCATGGAAAACATGACGCGCTTCTCCCTGGAACTGGGCGGCAAGAACCCGATGATCGTGCTCGCCGATGCCGACATCGACAAAGCCGTGCAAGGCGCGATCCTCGGTGGCTTGCTGAACAACGGCCAGGTCTGCGCCGCGGCATCGCGCTTCTATGTGCACCGCTCGATCCACGACAGATTCGTCGAGGCCCTGGCCGCCGTCGTCTCGGCGATGCCGATTGGCGCGGGCATGAACGGCGACGCGGCGATCAACCCGCTGGTGTCGCGCAAGCAACAACAGAGCGTGCTCAAGCACATCGAACTGGCCCGCCAGGAAGGTGCGCGGGTGGTCACTGGCGGTGAGTTGCTGGAGGGCGACGGCTTCTTCGTGCAGCCGACTATCCTGGCGGACATCGACCACAGCATGGCCGTGGCCCGCGAAGAAGTGTTCGGCCCGGTGCTGGGCGTGATGCCGTTCGACGACGAAGACGCCGTGATCGAACTGGCCAACGACAACCGCTACGGCCTGGCCGCGAGCCTGTGGACCAACGACCTGGGCAAAGCCATGAACCTGGTGCCACGCATCGAAGCCGGTACCGTGTGGGTCAACGCCCACGTGCTGCTCGACCCGGCGATGCCGTTCGGTGGCGTCAAGCAATCGGGCATGGGCCGTGAATTCGGTCGTGCGGTGATCGAGGCCTACACCGAGCTCAAGTCGGTGTGTATCGCCCATTGATCAACCTGTAGGAGCGACGGTGCGGCGATCCGACTTGCTCGCGAAAAACGTCAAGATAATGCGGTCTGTCAGTTAGTTCGCGTTATCGTTGGCGACCATCGCGAGCAGGCTCGCTCCCACATCATGCTGCGGGTGGCGGTTTCGCCAGTTCAATGCCGGCGGCCCCCAGCCGCTTGAGAATTTCAAACAGCAGCTCGCTTTTGATCGCGCCCACCATGCGTGGGCTGCCGACATAACCGGTGATGGTCAACGTGATGCCTTCAGGTTTCAGCTGACTGAAGCGCAAAAATGGCACTGGCTTATCCAGAATGGATTCGTGTTCGGTGAAGGTGTCGTACAGCAGGTTTTGTACTTGCTCCGGGTCGATGTCCAGCGGAAACATCAGTTCGAGTATCACTACGCCCTGGGCGCTACCGCCGAGGGTGACGTTGCGCAGGTTCTGCGAAATCAGGTGGGAGTTGGGCACGATCATGATCGAGCGGTCGGCCAGTTGTATTTCCGTGGCCCGCACGTTGATCCGGCGAATGTCACCTTCCACGCCACTGATGCTGATCAGGTCGCCGACTTTTACCGGGCGTTCGGTCAGCAGGATCAGGCCGGAGATGAAATTCTTCACGATCTCCTGAAGGCCAAAGCCGATACCTACCGACAGGGCACTGACGATCCAGGCCAGGTTGGTCCACTTGATTCCCAGCGACGACAGCGTGAGCAGGACGACGGACACGTAACCGATGTTGGCAAACAGGGTGCTCAGCGAGGCGCACATGCCGGGGTCCATCTCGGTTTTCGGCAGGAACTCGCTATCCAGCCAGCGCCGCAATGAGCGGATCAGGTAGATGCCGATCACCAGGGCCAGGATGGCATTCACCAGGTTGTCCGGGACGATGTTCAGTTTGCGCAGCCCTTCGCCGCCGAGTATGGCCACGGTGTTGGTGGCCAGTTGACCGAGCGTCGTACCCACACCGCCGACAAACAAGGCAATGACACCGATCAGCAGGAGGACGGCGCGGCCAGCCCCGGACAGCACGGTGCAGATCTGCTCCAGGCGTGGATTACCGATGCCCAGTAGCTGCTTGATGGCCTTGCCGGCAGGTTGCCTGGGCGAAAAAAGGTAGTCGCAAGTGTCTTGGTAGACCTGTGTGAGCAGGTAGAAACCGGCGAAGATGATGAATATCCAGACCATTTCGTAGGTGATGAACCGGGCCATCGTCACGTAGCCGATCAGCAGGGCGAACAGGGACACCACCACGGCAACGCCGGCAAAGGTATAAATCAGGCCGGCGAAAGTGGTGACGCCTTCGGGGACT
The DNA here is from genome assembly GCF_059492225.1 of Pseudomonas sp. Pseusp10. Classification (NCBI taxonomy): domain Bacteria; kingdom Pseudomonadati; phylum Pseudomonadota; class Gammaproteobacteria; order Pseudomonadales; family Pseudomonadaceae; genus Pseudomonas; species Pseudomonas sp. Pseusp10. The sequence continues at coordinate 3,096,063 of NZ_CP168528.1, forward strand.
TCTCCGGCCGCTATCATTTCCTGGCGAGTCTTGCTGACGCGCAACAGGAGCGCGCCGATCACCAGAGCAGCGACCAACGCCACGATACCCCGACCGAACAGCACCACTTCGGCGCTCATGCCGGTGACATTGCTCAACTGCACCAGTGTCACCAGCACCAGCAACAGGCTTGCCAGCAGCCTGGAATAGGGCGCCATCGCCAGCGCTACCGGATCGGAAATATCGGGCAGGCGCCATGAAGGATGTTGGGTCGACAGCAACGCGCGGCTCAATCCTGTGATCAGCACGCAGGTATAGGCAAGCTTTTCCAGGTATTGCGTCAGTTCGGCCAGCAGCGGGGTGTAGGGCAGTTGGCGGGTCGCGGCAAAATGCAGCAGTTGAAGGGCCGCGCCGGCGGTCAGCACCGTTGCCATTACCGAGGCCAGCGCAAGGGAGCTGCGTCGTAACCGACCTTCAGGCATTCGATGAAGGCACAGCCACGCCAGACCCCGGTTGGCGAGCGGTCGACCCACGGTCCATATGGCCAGCGCCAGCATTAGCAGGGTGGCCGTGAACATGCGTTGTCCGGGTTGCCAGGCGGCCCGGTGCGTGGCCTCGAGTTGCTGGATGACGCTGCTGAAACGTCGGCGGTCATCGGCAGGAAAATCGAACAACGGCGACCAGAAACGCGGGTTCAAGATGCTGTTGGTCTGCTGGGTTACCTCCGCCTCCAGCAGGGTGCGGCGAATACTGGCAATCTGGGTGATCAGCTCGGAGGCACTTGTTTTCAGTGCGGCCAGGGTTTTGATTTGGCTATCAATCCTGTTTTTTTGCTCGCCGAGGGCGTCTCGTTGGGCAGTAATGGCCGACGTCACCAATGCGTTCTCGTCGTGTGGCACTGGCCCCAACACATTGAGTTGTGCCTGCAACTGCTCCTGTCCGGGCAACAGCGATGTGGACTGGCGATCAATATCCTGGATGAGTACCTGGACCAGGCCCTGTGAGCTTTCCAGTTGAGTGTAATTGCTGGCCTGGGAAACCTGCTGCTTGAGGCTGTTCAGCTGGTTTTGCAACCCCAGTAGATCGCTGTCGGAGATGCTGATGACCGGGGTTGTGGTGGAGGGAGCAAGGGCGTCGGCCATGGGCGCCGCCAACAGCCATCCCGGGCTCGCCGCCAGAAGCGCGAAGGCGACGTAAATCATTGACTTCAATACATTGAACATCGGCGTGCTCGACGGGTTGTTAGTCACTTAGCCAATGAGGTTAGGTCATGACACGCATCCTTGAGCATTGTTTTGCCGCAAGTGCCCCGGGTGGTTTGCGCTCAGGCGTTACTCATGCTGTTGCCGCGCCGGGAAAAACAGTTCGAAGCAGGTGATGCCGTCGGCACTGCTGACGTTGCAGGCACCGTTGTGCAATTGCATGATCGTCGCCACGATCGACAGGCCCAGGCCATTGGATTGGGCCGAGCGTTCGCGGGATTCGTCGACCCGGTAGAAACGTTCGAACAACCGTGGCAGATGCTGGGGCGCGATGGTCGGGCCGTGGTTGCGCACTTGCACCTGGATGCCGTCGGCGGTCGGGTTGGCGTGGATGCACAGCTCGGAATGCGGGGCGCCGTATTTGATGGCGTTGGCGCACAGGTTGGCCAATGCCCGACGCAACAGCATCGGCTCGGCCCAGATCAATCCGCTGCCCCGGGCATTGATGCAGATGCCGACGTCGGTCGCCGGGCCTTCGAAATAATCGGCCATGCGTTGCATTTCGTCGGCGGCATCCAGTTCCTGACGCTGGCGCAAGGCACTGCGCGGATCGGTGCGGGCCAGGAACAGCATGTTGTCGAGCATGCGCGCCAGGCGCTCGAGTTCTTCGACATTCGAGGCCAACAGCTGCTGATAGGCGTCGGTGCTGCGGTTCTGTTGCAAGGCCACCTGGGTTTCGCCGAGCAGGTTGTTGATCGGCGTGCGCAGCTCGTGGGCCATGTCGGTCGACACCTGGCCCAGTTGTATGAAGCCTTTGTCCAGGCGGTCGAGCATGGCGTTGAAGGCGTCGATCATCGGCAACAGTTCCAGCGGCGCGCCCTGGCTGTCGAGGCGTTCGTTGAGGTTGCCGACGTCGATGCTCTGGGTGTGGCGGGCCAGGCGCCGCACGGGCAACAGGCCGCGATGCACCAGCACATAACCGGACAGCGCCAGCAGAATCGCCGCGACACTGGCGAACAGGTAGACGTTGAGCCGGTAGTCGGCGAGCACGGCGGTGCGCTCGGTCATCAGGCGCCCGGTCACCACTTGCAGGCTGCCCAGATCACCCGAGTCGATGGTCGCCGCCAAGGCGGAAAACGGCACGCCATTGACGTTAGGCAAATGCTGCACGTCGTCCAGGGTCAGCCGATGATCCATGGCTACCGGGGTCAGCACCGGCATCTTCAGGTTGCCCGGGTTGACCACCAGCAACGGCGGTTGGCCTGGGGTGCCGATGCTCAGCAGGGCCTCGCGGTTGCCCATCATGTTCTGGAACAGCGCCGGTTTGGCCTTGATCAGGTCCAGGGTGTTGCTGTCGTTGAGGAAGGTACGCAACTGGTCGATGCGGGTGATCAGGGCAATGTCGTCGCGCCGGATCAACTCGCGTTCCAGGTCGCGGTACAGCGCCACGCCAAGCAGCGCCAGCGAGACAAACGCCAGCAGGGCAAACACCAGCGCCAGGCGCAGGGTCAGGGAGTGGCTGAGGCGGGTGGCGGATTGCAGCGGCGTCATCGCATTCATGGGGGCATTCAGGGCTGAGTGTCGAAGCGGTAGCCGATGCCGCGCACGCTGTGGATCAACTTGAGCGGGAACGGATCATCGATTTTCAGGCGCAGGCGGCGCACGGCGACATCGACGACGTTGGTGTCGCTGTCGAAATTCATGTCCCAGACCCGCGAGGCGATCATCGAGCGTGACAGCACTTCGCCCTGATGCGTGGCGAACAGGTGCAACAGGGCAAATTCCTTGTTGGTCAGGGTGATGCGGTTGCCGGCGCGGCTGACGCGACGCTTGAGCACATCGATCTGCAGGTCGTCGACGTGCAGGTGTTCATCTTCCCGGGTAGGACCGCGTCGGGTCAGGGTGCGCAGGCGCGCCACCAGTTCGGCGAAGGAGAAGGGTTTGATCAGGTAATCGTCGGCGCCCAGTTCGAGGCCTTTGATGCGGTCGGCGATGTCATCCCGGGCGGTGAGGAACAGCACCGGCGTATCGGCTTCCTTGCGCAAGCGGCGCAGGACTTCCCAGCCATCCATCTTCGGCATCATCACGTCCAGCACGATCACGTCGAAATCGTGTTCCAGGGCCAGGTGCAGGCCATCGACGCCGTCCCGCGCCAGGCTCACGGTGTATCCGAGCTCTTGCAGGCCGTTGAGCAGGTAATTACCGGCCTTGGGTTCGTCTTCGACTACGAGGATATTCATGGAAATCTGCCTGATTCGGTCGGGCTACAGGGGCAAGCCAGTGGCGCAAGTGTAGCCCGGCCAGTCGTGAATACAGGCATCCGGTCAATTCTCGCCAATACAACCTACGCCCTGGACCCGATAGTCCAGCTGGTGCTCGCGACCCTGATGGTCGAGGTAGTTGAACTGCGCCGGAACGATACCGCACTTGCCGGAAAGGTCGGTCATGGACAGCACTTTGGCCACATCCACCGGCACATAAAAACCGTCTTTGTCGTGGATGACCGGCGAGGTGGGCTGGGTGGCGGCAAACGCCGAACCGGTGACGAGCAGGGCGGCAAAACCCGCGATCAACATTTTCATGACGAATCTCTCTCTACAAGGGCAGGGTGGCTGCCGGTGGTTGGCCTGACAGTGAGTTCAGGCTAACGAAGCGATCCGGACAGCCGACCAACAACTTGATGACAAAGTTGTAATGAAACGCCGCCCGCAACACCGCACCCCCCCTGTGGGAGCGAGCTTGCTCGCGATGACGGAGTGTCAGTCGACATTTTCGTGTCTGACACACCGCTATCGCGAGCAAGCTCGCTCCCACAGGGGGCTCCCACAGGGGGTTGCGGTGTTGTTGGCGGGTGGTTTCAGCAAAACAGATCAACCCGCGGATCCATGGCCTAAGCTTGTTCGCAGGCCCATGCTCATCGAACACCTCGATGGGCAAACGGCACCTATAAAAACAATGCAATCAGGAGATGCCCATGTCCGCTTTGATCCGTCGTTTCAGTCGCTGCATGGCCGCCGGTTTGACCGCTGCCGTGCTTGTCGCACCGGCCTTCGCGCTGGATACCGTGAAATTCATGGCCCCGGGTTCAGTGGGCGGTGGTTATGACCAGACTGCCCGGGTGCTGGGCAAGGCCATGGTCGAAGCCAATACGGCCAAGGCCGTGACCTTCGAGAACAAGGGCGGTGCGGGCGGGACCCTGGGCCTGGCGCAATTTGCCAACAGCACCAAGGGCGATCCGAATGCGCTGTTGGTGGTCGGGGCGATCATGGTCGCGGGCATCGAACAGAACAAACCGCAGATCAGCCTGAAGGATGTGACGCCCATTGCCCGGCTGTTCACCGAGTACAACGTGATCGCCGTGCGCAAGGAGTCTGAATACAAGACCCTCGATGACCTGATCAAGGCCTTCAAGGCCAATCCGACGAGCATCACCTGGGGCGGCGGCTCCAAGGGCTCGGTGGATCACATCGGCATCGCCGAGCTGGCGGGCAAGCTGGATGTGCCGGTCAACAAGGTCAACTACGTGGCCTTTGGCGGGGGTGGCGAGGTGGTTGCCCAGGCGCTGGGCGGGCAGCTCAAGGTGATCACCGGCGGTTACGCCGAGCTCGGCCAATACATCAAGAGCGGCCAGTTCCGTGTCCTGGCCATCGGCGCGCCGGAGCGCGTTCCCGGCATTGAAGCACCGACCCTCAAGGAGAGCGGCTATGACGTGACGATCGGCAACTGGCGCGGCGTTTACGGTGCAGCGGGCCTCACCCCGCAGCAGCGTAAAGAGGTGATCGACGCGGTCGTGGCCGCCAGCAACAGCAAAGTCTGGCAGGACAACATCCAGACCAACGCCTGGACGCCCAGCGTGCTGACCGGCGATGAGTTCGGCAAATTCGTCGAGGAAGAACACGTGCGGTTGCGCGCCATGCTGGTCAAGGTCGGGCTGATTTGAGATGGCCACACTGCGCGCAGTGGTACCGACGCAATTGGCGGTCGGCATCGGCCTGATCGCCATCAGCGTCATGTTGGCGATGGGCGCCTACCGTTTTCCACCGGAAATGGGGTTCGTCATCCTCCCGGCGTACGTTTATCCCTATGTCGTGGCGGCGTTTCTGGGGGCCGTGGGGCTGCTGCTGGGGTATCAGGCCATCAGTGGCGGCTTTCGCGAGCTGGATAACGATGCCGCCATGGTGTCCGGTGGAACAGCCGGTGCGGCCTGGGTGACCGCGGGGCTTGTCGGGGTGGCGGTGCTGATCAACCTGATCGGTTTTGTGCTGGCCGCCGGGTTGCTGTTTGCCTGTTCGGCGCGGGGTTTTGGCAGCCGTCATCCCTTGCGGGACCTGGCCATCGGCATTGCCTTGACCCTGCCGATCTACTGGCTGTTCAACGCCGGCCTGGGGGTTTCCCTGCCGCCGCTGATCAACGTCTGGATTTGAAGGGAGCTCGACACCGTGGACATTCTTTCAAGCCTGGCGATGGGTTTTTCTTCGGCACTGACGCCGATCAATCTGATGTGGGGTTTCATCGGCTGCCTGCTCGGCACCGCCATCGGCGTGTTGCCGGGGATCGGTCCGGCGCTGACGGTGGCCCTGTTGTTGCCGATCACTGCCAAAGTCGACCCCACTGGCGCCTTGATCATGTTCGCCGGTATCTATTACGGCGCGCAGTTCGGTGGCTCCACCACCTCTATCCTGCTTAACACGCCCGGCGAATCGTCTTCCATGGTCACGGCCCTGGAAGGCAACCTCATGGCCCGCAACGGCCGGGCCGGACCTGCGCTGGCAACGGCGGCGATAGGCTCCTTCGTGGCCGGCACCATCGCGACGATATTGCTGACGTTGTTCGCGCCCATCGTGGCCAGGCTGGCACTGAATTTCGGCCCGACCGAGTACTTCGCGATCCTGGTGTTGTCGTTCACCACCGTGTCGGCCGTGCTCGGCGCTTCGATGCTGCGCGGGTTCGCTTCGCTGGGCGTCGGGTTGACCATCGGTTTGATCGGACTGGATTCGACCTCGGGTATTGCCCGCTACACGTTGGGCGTTCCCGAACTGGTGGACGGTATCGAGGTGGTGCTGGTGGCGGTCGGCCTGTTCGCGGTGGGCGAGGCCTTGTACAGCTTGCTCTATCAAGCGGAATCAAACGAAGGCCGGCATCGCCTGACCTCGTTGTGGATGACCCGCGCCGACTGGAAACGCTCGGTGCCCGCGTGGCTTCGGGGCACGCTGATCGGTTTTCCGTTTGGCTCGATTCCGGCCGGTGGCGCCGAGATCCCGACCTTTCTGTCCTATTCCACCGAGCGCAAGCTCAGCAAGTACCCCAAGGAGTTTTCCGCCAACAAGGGCGAGGGTGCCATCGAGGGCGTCGCCGGCCCGGAAGCGGCCAACAACGCCAGCGCGACCGGGTCCCTGGTGCCGTTGCTGACCCTGGGCATCCCGACGTCCGCCACCGCCGCGATCCTGTTGGCGGCGTTCCAGAACTACAACCTGCAACCGGGGCCGATGCTGTTCGAAACCTCCGCTGAGCTGGTCTGGACGCTGGTGGCCTCGCTGTATATCGGCAACGTTATTCTGCTGGTGTTGAACCTGCCGCTGGTGGGCCTGTGGGTCAAGCTGTTGCAAATCCCCCGGCCGTACCTGAACGCCGGCATCCTGGTATTCGCCACCATCGGCGTGTACGGCATGCGCCACTCATCCTTCGATCTGCTGCTGATGTTGGCGATTGGCTGGGGCGGGGTGTTGATGCGGCGGTTCGACTTCCCCGTCGCCCCGGTGATCGTCGGCATGTTGCTGGGGCCGATGGCTGAGAAACAACTGCGCAACGCCTTGTCCATCGGTCAGGGCGACTGGACGGTGTTCGTCACGCAACCGATCTCGGCGTTTTTCCTCGCCCTGACGCTGCTGGTGCTGGTGGTGCCCTATGTGTTGCATAAACGCGGCATCAAGTTGCATGAGGATGATTGAGGCCCCCCTGTGGGAGCGGGCTTGCTCGCGAAAGCGGTGTGTCAGCGAAGTAAATATCAACTGACCCGACGCCTTCGCGGGCAAGCCCGCTCCCACAGTAATTTCGGTCGTTCACGAGTACTGCGTACACCCACTAACCCTGTGGGAGCGGGCTTGCTCGCGAAAACGGTGTGTCAGCGAAATAAATGTCAACTGACCCGACGCTTTCGCGAGCAAGTCGGATCGCCGCACCGCCGCTCCCACAGGGTCATGCAGTGGTTTGCGCGGTGAACCACTGCATCACCGGCGCACAGGCCGGATGCGATGCCGCCGAGGGTTGCAGGCACAGCGAGTAAATCCCCCGGGTCTTCAACGGTTCGCCGAACGGAATCACCAGTTCGCCGCGCTGGATCGACTCGCCCGCCAGGGTCATGTCGGTCATCGCCACCCCCAGCCCCCGCGCGGCGGCATCGAGTGCCAGTTCGTCGAGGTTGAAGGGGATGTGCCGATAGTCGTTCAACGACTTGCCGCCGTTGGCGGACAACCAGTCCTGCCAGTCATGCTGATCGCTTGAGCGATGCAGCAATGCGAACCCCGACAGATCCTCCAGCGAAGCCAATGGCCGGGCCGGGGTGCCCAGGCCTGGTGCGCACACGGGCACCAACGCTTCTTCGAACAGGGTCAGGCAATCCGCGGCGCCGGACGGCTCGGGCAGGTAAAGGATATAGGCGTCACTGTCACTGGCCGGTTCAACCACTTCGGTGGCCACGGTTTCAATTGCCAGGGATACGTCCGGGTGATGCCGGTAGAAGTCGCTCAGTTTGGGCAGCAACCAGCGCACCGCCAGTGACACGTGCATGCGAATGCGGAACGGGCGTTTTTGCGGCGCGAGTCGGTCTTCGAGGGTCCGCAACTGTTCGAGGATGCTGCGGGCGCTGGCCAGTACCTGTTCGCCCTCCGCGGTCAGTTGAATGCTGCGGCTGCTCCTGACAAACAGCGGCATGCCAAAGTGGCTCTCCAGTTGCTGGATTTGTCGGCTCACGGCGCTCTGGGTCAGGCAGAGCTTTTGCGCCGCTTGCGTGAAGCTGCCTGACCCGGCGACTTCGACCAAAGCTTGCAAGCCCTGTAGCGAGGGCACGTGGCGAATCTTATCCATGCGTTTTCAGAATGCCTCGATGATTTAATAACGTTGGTTGTCTTTGTATGGGCCCTTTAGATTCTAGTCATGGTGACCGTCGCCGCAAAGCGCTCATGCGAATCATGCATGCACTGCTGCTTTGGAACGAGACGGTTCGCAGAACAAGAACCTGAGGTGACGCATGGAAAATATCTGTGGCTGGATTGCGCAAGCGGGGAGTTCACCCTTGCGCGAGCCGCTCAAAGGCACGCAGCAAGCCGATTGGCTGGTGATCGGTGCCGGCATCACCGGGCTGAGTGCCGCCCACGCCCTGGCGCAAATGCATCCCCGGGCGCGCATCGTGGTCGTCGACCGGCAGCGGGCTGCGCAAGGCGCTTCGGCGCGCAATTCCGGTTTTGTGGTGGCCCATGAGCATCCCGCCGTTGGCGAGTTGTCGGGCTGCGCCGGGTTCGCCGGGTATCAAGTGGATACGTCAATCGGCCGCGCAGCTGCCGACGAAGTCCGCAAGCAGATTGCCCGCCATGGCATCGAATGCGACTTCAGGGAATCGGGCTATTTCTTTGCCGTCAGCGATCCACGCAAGCTGACCCACGTCGAGGCCAAGTTGCAGACCCTGCGTGCCGTTGGCGCCAGCGCGCAGTTTCTGCAAGGCGAGGCGCTGAAGGAGAAACTCGGCACCCGGCACTACCGCGCCGCGATCTGGTGCGGTAACGGCAATGCGCTGCTGCAACCGGCGAAGTACGTGAGGGGCTTGCTCGATGCCTTGCCGCAGCAAGTGACGGTCTACGAGAACACCGATATCACAGGTCTTGAGCGCCTGGGCAACGGCCGAATTCGCGCCCGGGGCCAAAACGGCTGCGTAGAGGCAAAACAAATATTGGTCTGTCTGAACGCCTTTATCCCTCGCTCGGGTATCGATGACAGCGGCACCTTCGCGATGGAACTCAGCGCCAGCCTCACGCGGCCACTCAGCGATCAAGAGTTTCAAGCGCTCGGAGCGCCAGCGCCCTGGGGCGTGCTGTCTACCCGACCGCTTGGTGCCACGGTGCGCCTGACCCCGGATCGCCGGGTGATGATCCGCAACACCGCGGAATACCGCTCCCGGGATTTGTCCCTGGACGAATTATCGGCCCGCCGCCAGCACCATGTGCTGGGGTTGCAACGGCGTTTCCCGATGCTCGGCGAGCGGGACATTGAATACACCTGGACCGGCCATCTCAGCGCTTCGCGCTCCGGGCAGCCGTATTTCGGCAAAGTCGAGGAGGGCGTGTTTGCCGTGGCCGGGTGCAATGGCTCCGGAGTGGCGCGGGGCACGCTGTGGGGCCGCTTGCTGGCGGAACTGGCGTCGGGCGGTGATTCACCGTTGCTGCAATCGGTCATCGCCCGGGCGCAACCCGGCTGGCTGCCGCCCAAGCCGTTGCTCGACATCGGTGCCATGCTGCGTATGCGCGTGGAAACGGTCCGGGCCAAAAGCGAAATCTGAAAACACCCATTTCACAACAAGAACAAAAGCACTTCCCATCGAAGGTGATTCAACATGCGCGTCAATACGCTTTCCCTTGTGGCCCTGATCTCGACGTTTTCCGCCGCCACCCATGCCGACGAAACCGTCAACATTTCCAACTGGAACGGCTACATCGCCGACGACACCCTGGCCAGTTTCACCAAGGACACCGGGATCAAGGCGACCTACGACATTCACGACAGCAACGAAGTGCTGGAATCGAAGCTGATGACCGGCAACACCGGGTATGACGTGGTCAGCCCGTCGAACCACTTCCTGTCGCGCCTGATCAAGGCCGGTGCCATCCAGAAACTCGACAAGAGCCAGCTGCCCAACTGGAAAAACCTCGACCCGGCGCTGATGAAGAAGCTTGAGGTCAATGATCCGGGCAACCAGTACGGCTACCCCTACATGTGGGGCACGGCGGGCATCGGCTACAACGTGGAGAAGATCAAGGCGATTTTCGGCAACACCGATGTCACCCGTTCCTGGAGCCTGTTTTTCGACGAGAACAACATCAAGAAACTCAGCGAGTGCGGTGTGGCGATCATCGACAACCCGACGCAGATCCTGCCGATCACTCTCAATTACCTGGGCCTGCCACCCCACAGCCACGAACCGGCCGACTACAAGAAAGCCGAGCAGGCGTTGCTGAAGATCCGCCCATACGTTCAGTACTTCCACGCATCCAAGTACATCAGCGACCTGGCCAATGGCAACGTCTGCGCGGTGATCGGTTTCAACGGCGATATCGTGCAGGCCGCCGCCAGCGCCAGGGAAGCCAAGAACGGGATCGATATTGCCTACTCGATCCCGGAGGAAGGTTCCACGTTGTGGCTGGACATGGTGGTCATGCCCAAGAGCGCACCGCATGAGAAGAACGGCTACGCCTACATGAACTACCTGTTGGAGCCGAAGGTAATTGCCAACATCAGCAACAGCATCCATTACGCCAACCCCAACAGTGCGGCGGATGCCTTCGTCGATCCGGCGGTGAAGCAGGACCTGGCGATCTATCCGCCGAAAACCGTGATGGACAAGCTGTTTACCGTTGAGGACTTGCCCGCGGCCATTGCACGCCTCAGCACGCGCTTGTGGACCAAGCTGAAAACCAATACCTGACTGACTCAGGCCAGCATCGACATCAACCCGCCCTGACGGTCCAGTTTGGCCAGGTCGTCGAAGCCGCCGATGTGCGTGTCGCCGATGAAAATCTGCGGCACGCTGCGGCGGTTGCTGCGGCTGAGCATTTCCTCGAACTTTTCGGGCTTGCGCTGGATGTTGATTTCTTCCATTACGGCGCCTTTGCTGGCGAGCAATGCCTTGGCGTTGCGGCAGTATGGGCAGGTGTCAGTGGTGTACAAGGTCACGGTGTTCATGGTGGGTACTCCGTCATTCAAGTCATTCAGGCGTCGATGGCCGGGAAGTCGATGTCGGTCAGCGCTGTGTTGTTCAGGTAGTTGGTCAGCGTTTGCGAAGCCACGAGGGCGATCACTTCGATGATCTTGCCGTCGTCGATGCCGGCAGTACGGGCTGCGGTGATCTGCTCGACGGTCAGGTGGCCACGGCTCTCGGTGACCTGACGGGCGAGGGTGGCATAGGCGTTGAGTTCACCCTGACGGGCGCTGAGGATGTCCTGGCCCGATAGCCCGGCTTTGCTGGCAAACAGCGTGTGAGCGGCGAGGCAGTAGTCGCAGCCATTGACCTGCGACGTGGCGAGGGATACCGCTTCTTTTTCCGTAGCACTCAGGGACGTCTTGCCCAGTGCCGCCGAATTTTGCAGGTATGAGGCCAGCACCGCCGGGGCGTGTGCCAATACTTTGAAGACATTGGGCAGAAAGCCGATTTTCTTCTGCACGCCTTCCAGCAGCGGGCGGGTGGCGTCGGTGGCGTGTTCCAGGCTGATCGGGGCAATGCGGGTCATGGTGATACTCCGTAGTGTGAAGCGCGGTATGCGCTGGGTACGGAGCTGATGTTAGGGATTGGTTCTGGCTTGTTGGGTGCAAATCGTCGAGGATATGCGACAGATCGTCCAGAACTGCTTGCGGGAGTCTGTCATGGATCGCTTGTCCACGTTGCTCACACACTTCGGCGTCAATGCCGGCACTTTCCATAGCGGTACGTTCTGCGGCACCGCCGCCTACGACGGCCAACAGGCCAGCGGTCACCTGCACCTGCTCCAGGCGGGCGAGTTGCTGCTCAAGATGGGCGATCAGCCGGACCTGCAACTGACCGAGCCGAGCCTGATCTTTTTCCCCCGGCCCTATCGGCATCGCCTGTTCGCTGCTGAAGGGACCGGCACTCAACTGGTGTGCGCGACCCTGGATTTCGACGGCGGTGCGGGCAATGCCCTGGCGGCGGCGCTGCCGGATTACCTGGTGCTCAAGCTCGACGAAATCCCGACCTTGGCCGGGACCCTGGAATGGCTGTTCAATGAGGCATTTGACGGTACATGCGGGCGCGAAGCGGTGATGGATCGCCTGTTCGAACTCTTGGTGATTCTGTTATTGCGGCACATATTGAGCACCACGGGCCAGCAACCGGGAATGATGGCCGGCCTCGCCGATGCGCGCCTGTCGCGCCCCCTGAGCCTGATGCATCAAACCCCGGCCAAGGCCTGGACCGTGGCCGAACTCTCGGTCGCCGCCAACATGTCGCGGGCCAGCTTCGCCGAACACTTTCGCCGGGTGGTCGGGCAGACGCCGGTGGATTATCTGGTGAGCTGGCGCATCAGTCTGGCGCAGAAACGCCTGCGCGAGGGCCGGCCGATTGCGCTGATCGCCGAGGAAGTCGGCTACGAAAGCCCCTCGGCGCTGGCCCGGGCGTTTCGGCGCAAAACCGGGCTCAGCCCCAGGGAGTGGAAGAGCAACTGACCACCGCAAATCCCCCTGTGGGAGCGAGCAAGTCGGATCGCCGCACCGCCGCTCCCACAGTATTTGCGGTTGCCTTACGAACGCATCAGAACTTGAATGCCTGCCGTCCCACCAACAGCCATTTACCGTCCTGCTTTTGCCAGATCTGGAAGTTTTCGATTTCGGTTGGCACCACTTCAGTGCCTTTCAGCGCTTGCGCCGAGAAGTGGTGGCGGACCAGCGCGACATCACCTGAGACGGTAATGGTCTGGTTCTGCATCTCAAGCGTCTTGAAGGCGCTTTTGCCGGTTTCGATGTCGGCGATGAAGGCCGTCTTGTCCTGAATCTTGCCGCTGGAATGCCCGTAGGTCAGGTTGTCGGCGGTCAAGGCGTTCAGTTCCGCAATGTCCTTGTGCAACATGGCCTGGGTCAGGTGGTCGACAGCCTGGGCCACGTCCTTGTCCGCGGCAACCGGGGTGGCGGCGACGTAGCCGCTGAACAGGCACAGAAAACCAATCAGTACTTTTGCTTTTTTCATGGGTGTTTCCTTGTTGTTGTAGGGATAGCGAGACGACTGCACGATAATTCGTCAGTTATCGTACAACCTATCATGCGATGGTGGAAAAAAGCGAACTTGCCTGGCGACCTTGCCTCGAAGTTAAAAGGGCGATGTCCTGACTTCGAGGTATTCAGCCATGCAGCCTCACTCGCGTTTACGGCACGACCTGACGTTGCTGATGGTGTTTCTGCTGATTGTCGTGGTGTCGGGTTTTTCACCCCGCAGCCGGGTGGACTGGGCGCTGGAAAACCTGCTGGTACTGTTGCTGGTGGGGACGTTGGTGGCGGTTTCTCGCTGGTTTCGCTTGTCTGCGACGTCCATCACGCTGGTGTTTGCGTTTCTGTGCGTTCATGAACTGGGCGCCCACTACACCTATTCCCTGGTGCCTTACGATCAATGGTCTTCGGCGTGGTTGGGCTTCAGTTTCGACCGGGCGTCAGGTGTGCACCGCAATCACTACGACCGACTGGTGCATTTGAGCTATGGGCTGCTACTGGCTTATCCGGTGCGCGAAGTCCTGTGGCGCCTGACTCCGCTGCGTCGGTTCTGGCTGTTTTTCGTGACCCTGAACATCATGCTGTCGACATCCGCCGTGTACGAACTGGTGGAATGGATCGGCGGTGCCTTCCTGGGCAATGACACGGCAAATGCCTTCGTCGGTGCACAAAACGATCCCTGGGACTCGCAAAAGGACATGGCCATCGCGGTCGCCGGAGCGTTTGCCAGCCTGTTGCTGGTGTCTTTGCTCGGCAAGGCGCAAAAACAAGCGGTGACAACTGCTGGGTGATCGGGCAGGTGGCTTCGACCGCGGATGAACTGTCGAGCCTGGCGGGGGAGTTGTCGCGGTCGTTGGATCGGTTTCGACTGTGAGGTAGAGGTTGCCTGACAGGACGCCATCGCGAGCAAGCTCGCTCCCACAGTTGATCTCCACTTGCCGAAGATCCATTGTGGGAGCGAGCCTGCTCGCGATGGCATTGGATCAGACACCTCCGGACCGAGGCCCTACAGATACTTATCCGTCACAGCCCCCTCCGAAGCACTGGACACGGTCTTCGCATACTTGGCCAACACCCCGCGCTTGTATTTCGATTCCGGGCGCACCCAACGCGACTTGCGCTCGGCCAGCACGGCATCGGAGACATCCACCGTGATCTGCCGGGTTTCGGCATCGATGATGATCCTGTCGCCATTCTCGACCAGCGCAATCGGCCCGCCTTCAAAGGCCTCCGGCGTGATATGACCGACCACGAAACCGTGTGAGCCACCGGAAAAACGCCCGTCGGTGATCAGCGCCACTTCCTTGCCCAGGCCCTTGCCCATGACCGCCGACGTCGGTGACAGCATTTCGCGCATGCCCGGGCCGCCCTTGGGCCCTTCGTAGCGGATCACGATCACTTCGCCGGGCTGGACTTCGCCATTGAGAATGCCGGCCAGCGCACCTTCCTCGCCGTGATAGACCCGTGCCGTGCCTTCAAAGCGCAGGCCTTCCTTGCCGGTGATCTTGGCCACGGCACCGGTGGGCGAGAGGTTGCCGCGCAGGATGACGAGGTGGGAGTCCTTCTTGATCGGCTGGTCGAAAGGCCGGATCACGTCCTGGCCGGCCGGGTAGTCGGGCACGGTTGCCAGGTTTTCCGCCAGGGTCTGGCCGGTGACGGTCAGCACATCGCCGTGCAGCATGCCGGCATCCAGCATGCGCTTCATCAGCGGTTGAATGCCGCCGATGGCTACCAGCTCGCTCATCATGTACTTGCCGCTGGGGCGCAGGTCGGCGACCACCGGGGACATCTTGCCCAGCTCGACGAAGTCATCCAGGGTCAACTCGACATCCACTGCGTTGGCCATGGCCAGCAAATGCAGCACGGCGTTGGTCGAGCCGGCGAGGGCGATCACCACGCGAATGGCATTCTCGAAGGCTTTGCGGGTCATGATGTCGCGAGGTTTGAGGTCGAGCTTGAGCAGCTCCATGACCTGCTGTCCGGCACGGAAGCTGTCCGAGGCCTTGTCGCCGCCAATGGCGTCCTGGGAGCTGGAACCGGGCAGGCTCATGCCCAATGCTTCAATGGCCGAGGCCATGGTGTTGGCGGTGTACATGCCGCCGCAGGAACCGGGGCCGGGAATCGCCACCTCTTCAATCTGCTTGACCTGGATCTCGCTGATATCGCCCCGCGCGTGTTGGCCCACGGCCTCGAACACGGAAATGATGTCGGTGTGGCCGGCCCCCGGCTGGATGGTGCCGCCATAGACAAAGATCGACGGGCGATTCAGCCGTGCCATGCCGATCAGGCAGCCCGGCATGTTCTTGTCGCAGCCGCCGATGGTCACCAGGCCATCAAATCCCTCGCAACCGGTGACCACTTCAATGGAGTCGGCGATCACCTCGCGGGACACCAGCGAATACTTCATGCCTTCGGTGCCGTTGGCGATGCCGTCGGAAATGGTGATGGTGTTGAAGATCACGCCCTTGGCGCCCGCGGCATTCGCGCCTTTTTCGGCTTCAAGCGCCAGCTTGTCGATGTGCATATTGCAGGGCGTGACCATGGCCCAGGTCGAGGCGATGCCGATCTGCGGTTTCTGGAAGTCTGCATCGGTAAAGCCCACGGCCCGCAACATGGCGCGTGCCGGTGCGGCCTCCACGCCGTCGATCACTTGAGAGGAGTACTTGCGCAGATCGTCTTTGTCGCTCATGACTGCTCCTATCGCTCATGGCTGTTCCTCACGCACTCATGGTGAAAAACAGGATGAGTATAGAAGGCCCGGCGCCCGGGCCCGGACTAACCGGTCGGGAACAGACGCGCGGGTAAGCCTTGTCGTGATATTCTGCGCGCCAACTTGGTTTGACCTATTCAGTTTGCATGTCCGCAAGACGTGCCGACGGAATCACTGTCGCTCAAGTAGCTGAAGCCAATAAAGATAAAAAGTCAGTTCAGAAGGGACATTAAACTGGGGTCGATGCGGTTCGTCGGCCTTGTGTGCCCACCCTGCAATCCTTGAGTGCCGCACCCGTGACTGCCGAGAAACATGGGGCTGTGCGCATGAGGATGGAAGGGCGGATGGCGTTTTATCATAGGTGCTACAGATGTTTAAGAAAGTGAACACGGCCCTGCTGGGGCTGGCTTTGGCGATGGGGATGACTTCGGTCTACGCGCAAGAGGCAAAGAAAGTCGATGTGCTGCTGATTGGCGGCGGCATCATGAGCGCGACCCTGGGTGTGTGGCTCAATGAGCTGGAACCTGGCATGTCGATGGAAATGGTCGAGCGCCTCGATGGCGTCGCCCAGGAAAGCTCCAACGGCTGGAACAACGCCGGTACCGGTCACTCCGCCCTGGCCGAACTGAACTACACCCCGGAAGACGAGAACGGCAAGGTTTCGATCCCGAAAGCCGTTGAAATCAACGAAGCCTTCCAGATCTCCCGTCAGTTCTGGGCCTGGCAGGTTCAGCAAGGCGTGCTGAAGAACCCGCGTTCGTTCATCAACTTCACTCCGCACATGAGCTTCGTGTGGGGCGATGACAACATCAAGTTCCTGAAAAAACGCTACGAAGCCCTGCAAGCGAGCCCGCTGTTCGCTGGCATGCAGTACTCCGAAGACCCGGCTGTGATCAAGCAGTGGGTGCCGCTGATGATGGAAGGGCGTGACCCGAACCAGAAGATCGCGGCCACCTGGAGCCCGCTCGGCACCGACATGAACTTCGGCGAAATCACCCGTCAGTTCGTTGCGCACCTGCAAACCACGCCGAAATTCGACTTGAAGCTGTCCAGCGAAGTGCAGGACATCACCCGGAACGAAGACGGCAGCTGGCGCGTCAGCTACAAAAACCTGAAAGACGGCAGCAAAACCGAAACCGACGCCAAGTTCGTGTTCATCGGCGCCGGCGGCGGTGCCCTGCACCTGCTGCAGAAGTCCGGCATTCCTGAAGCCAAGGAATACGCAGGCTTCCCGGTGGGCGGCTCGTTCCTGGTGACCGAGAACCCGACCATCGCCGAGCAACACCTGGCCAAGGCCTACGGCAAGGCTTCGGTGGGCGCACCGCCGATGTCGGTTCCGCACCTGGACACCCGCGTGCTGGACGGCAAGCGCGTGATCCTGTTTGGCCCGTTCGCGACCTTCAGCACCAAGTTCCTCAAGGAAGGCTCGTACCTGGACCTGCTGACCACCACCACCACGCACAACGTGTGGCCAATGACCAAGGTCGGCATCAAGGAATACCCGCTGGTCGAGTACCTTGCAGGCCAGCTGATGCTGTCTGACGAAGACCGCATGAGCGCCCTGAAAGAATACTTCCCTAACGCCAAGGCTGAAGACTGGCGCCTGTGGCAAGCCGGCCAGCGCGTGCAGATCATCAAGCGTGATGAAGCCGCCGGTGGCGTGCTGAAACTGGGCACCGAGATCGTCGCTTCGCAAGACGGCAGCATCGCCGGCCTGCTGGGCGCCTCCCCAGGCGCATCGACCGCCGCACCGATCATGCTGACCGTGCTGCAGAAAGTGTTCAAGGACAAGGTCGCGACACCTGAGTGGCAGGCAAAACTGCACCAGATCGTGCCGAGCTACGGCACCCAGCTGAACAACAGCCCTGAGAAGGTTGCTGAAGAGTGGGCCTACACCGCCAAGGTGCTGGAACTGACTCCGCCACCTGCGGTGATCGCACCGGCTGTGAAGCCAGTGACTGTCGACACTGCTGTTAAGGCACCGAAGGCTAATGCTGCGAGTGATATGGCTCTGTAACTAGACGCCGGATCAAAAAAAGCCCACTGAACCGGCGACGGTCAGTGGGCTTTTTTGTGGGCGATGGCACAGGCAACGCTTTGAACCCGGAGTGTCTACGCCGGCCTTCACGGGGGACTGTCATCAATTGTCAAGTCGCTGACGCTCAATGAGAAGCAGACAGTTTGGCCCTGAGGATACTGGTTTGTTTACCGACCTCGGTAAGGCGAAACCGTAAGCCTGATACCTCTCCGCCCTGGCGGGAAATTGTAGGAGCGAGCTTGCTCGCGATGGACTCAAGTGCGCTGCGTTTATCCAGTAAATACGCGTAATCGTTAATGACCATCGCGAGCAGGCTCGCTCCTACAGTCAGTTGCATCTCGATAAAACAAACATAGAGAACGCAGAATGAAGTTCAGTTTTGTAGGCAACAGCCAGCCGACCCGCCGGCGGGTTTTACGCGATGCTTTCACGTTGGCTTTGGCGGCTTCGCCGTTGGCAAGCCTGGCCAGGGCTGCCGACGAAACCGGGGTGGCCGGTGAGGCCGCCGAGGAAGTGACCTTTGCCGCTGGCCCGCGCCCGCTGGTGCAATATCCGCAAAAACGCCCGTTGACCCTGGTGACCACGCGACCGCCGCATCTGGAGACGCCGTTCCCTGTCTTCAACGAAGGGCCGATCACGCCCAATGACGCCTTTTTCGTGCGTTACCACCTGGCCAATTTCCCGACCAGCATCGATCCCGACAGCTACCGCCTGACGATCAAGGGCTCGGTCGACACGCTGCTGTCGCTTTCCCTTGCCGAGCTCAAGGCCCTCGCCGAACCGGTAGAAGTGGTGGCCGTCAATCAGTGTTCGGGCAACAGCCGTGGCTTCTCGATGCCGCGGGTGTTCGGGGCTCAGTTGGGCAATGGCTCCATGGGCAATGCGCGGTGGCTGGGGGTACCGCTCAAGGCTGTACTGGAAAAGGCAGGGGTGAAAGCCGGTGCCGCGCAAGTGACCTTCCGTGGGCTCGATAAACCGGTGCTGCCGAGCACGCCGGAGTTCATCAAGGCGCTGGACATCAGTCATGCCATGGACGGCGAGCCGATGATCGCCTGGTCGATGAATGGCACCGACCTGCCATTTCTCAACGGTTACCCGATTCGTCTGGTGGTGCCGGGCTATTTCGGCACGTACTGGGTCAAGCACCTGAGTGAGATCGAAGTCCTCGACCATACCTACGACGGTTTCTTCATGGCCAAGGGTTACCGGGTTCCGGATAACGATTGCTTCTGCATCGCCCCCGGCACCACGGCGGCGAAAACCCGGCCGATTTCCAGATTGCCGGTGCGCAGTTTCATCACCAGTGTTAAGCACGGCGATGTATTGCCACTGAACAAAAACGTGGTGCTCAAGGGTATTGCGTTCGACGGCGGCGCTGGGGTCAACAAGGTGGAGGTGTCGGTCGACGGCGGAAAAACCTGGCGCGAAGCCAGGCTTGGGCAGGACCTTGGTCGCTACTCCTTCCGTGAGTGGACACTGTCGATCAGCTTTACCAGCAAGGGCGCCACGCAGTTGATGGTGCGAGCCAGCAACAGTGCGGGCGAGACGCAACCGCTGCAAGCCGACTGGAACCCCGGTGGCTACCGCCGCCATGTCGTCGAAACCAGCCACGTGACCGTCGCCTGAGGAGGGCTGCATGAAACTCATGAAATTCATGACCACCTTGCTGTGCGCGGCTCAGGTTTGTCTGGCCAGCATGGCTAGCGCCGCGCCACTGTCGATCACGTTGCCGCCCGAAACGGCCGCGTTCAAGTCCAGTGCGTTGCCTGGCTATCCATTGGCCCAGCAGAAGTGTTCCATCTGCCATTCGGCCGACTACATCAACTTCCAGCCGCCGGGCATGAGCCTGGCGCAGTGGACCGCCGAAGCGAGCAAGATGCAGCACGTGTACGGCGCTCCGATCAGCGACCAGGAGGTGAATGTGATCGGCGCCTACCTGGCGGTGACCTACGGCAGTGCCCTGGCGAGCGATGCCGATGTTCAGGCGGCCTCGAACCCGTCGGCGGGCCAGCCCCCGACAGTGTCGGTAGCCAAAGTCGCCTCGGCCTTGCTCCAGGACAACGCCTGCCTGTCCTGTCACTCGGTCGATCATAAGGTCGTCGGCCCGGCCTATCACGATGTGGCAACCAGGTATGCCAATGACCCGCAGGCACTGGCCCGGGTAATGTCCAGCATTCAGCACGGCGGTAGCGGAAAGTGGGGGGATGTGCCCATGCCACCGTTCGCGCAGTTAAGTTCGGACGACCTGAAAAGCCTGGCGACGTTCATCATGAATCAATGAGCGGGCCGCGAGCCTTGTGGGAGCGAGCTTGGTCCGGGCGGCGCTCCGACGATGGCGGTTGCACAGTCACACAGAAGGTGCCTGACAGGCCGCCATCGTCGGAGCGCCGCCCGGACCAAGCTCGCTCCCACATTATTCGGGGCTTTTTTGTGAGTGCAGTTTGTTCAAGACATCGAAGTCTTGTCTGCACTGAAGCGCTTGAGAATGTCCTGGTACATTTTGGTCCGCCGATGATTCTGGCCATATCCGCCCGCAGCGGCGACGGTGCCGGCCTGGACGTGGTCCAGGTACTTGAAGATTTTGCCCGGCGAAAGAAACACGACTTTGTAGCCAAGCCCGATCACCCGGTCTTGCAGTTCATAACCGGGCACACGATCGTCGATCTGAAAATGCAGACCCTGCTGCTTCATCAACCCGCAATTCCATAACGTGCAAAAGCTTTTCAAGTGGGTTTCCTTGTAGGGCTTCGGGTCTTTTGATCGCAGGCCAAGGGATTGCTTCAGGCGCCGGTAATGGTGCTTGAGCAGGCGTGAAGTGAAGCGCCACACGGTCCTTGGCAGTCCGCGGTTGAGTTGCTCCGTGCAACCGACCGCGATGACTTTTCGATCCTTTGTGCAGTGGTCCAGCATCATCGCAAAGACATCGGCATCGAAGACGAACGTGTCGGTGTGCATCAGGAACAGATAGTCGGTATTGACCCTGGCCAGTGCCAAGTCCAGCGCTTTGCCATGGGCGATGTGGCCCGGCTCTTTGGTGGGGGCATTGCGTTCGATCAGATTGATCCAGTCGAGTGAGCGCAAATACTCGACGCTGGCGTCCGCCGAACCGTTATCCACCACCCAGACCGCAATGCCGGCTTTTCGTACCGGCTCGCGCAAAAGGTCCAGGCAGATCCTGGTCAAATCAAGGGTTTTGTAATTCACCAGAACGATGCTGAATGGCGGTTTGGCGCTTGTATCGACACTACCCATCTTCGAAATGCTCGACGGCCCAAATGCGTCGAGCTTAAAGAGGCAACCTTAGCCCAAGCTTAATTTCACCTGAGCTATTGCTGGCTGACGCCTTCGAACGTGCCTGTGCGTACCTCGCCGCTACGCAGGTAACGGGCGATCAGCACACCCCCGGGCGAGCTGATCGAGTTCTGCAAGGTGAAGGCCGACGCTTGTGCGTTGTCGCCGAACAGGCGCTTGCCGCGCCCCAGCAGGATGGGATGAATCATCAGCCGCAATTCATCCACCAGGCCGGCGGCAAGCAGTTGGCGCACCAGATCGCCGCTGCCTTGGGTCAGTAGCTGAGGACCGTCCTGACGCTTGAGCGCGCTGATCGCATCGACCAGGTTGCCCTCCAGCGCATGGCTGTTCTGCCAGTCCAGCGAGTCGGCGCGATGCGTGGCCACATGCTTGGGTACGCTGTTGAACAGGTCAGCGATGGTGTGGTGGGTTGAATCGGCCCGAATGTGCGGCCAATAGGAGGCGAAGATGTCGTAGGTACGACGCCCCAGCAGCAACTCGAACGGTTGGGAGAACAGGTCCTGTATGGCCTGGCCGGTGGTTTGGTCGGCGTAGGGCACTATCCAGCCACCGAACCGGAATCCGCCACTGGAATCCTCTTCAGGCCCGCCGGGCGCTTGCATGACGCCGTCCAGACTCACGAACGCGGCAACGGTGAGTGTGCGCATGTTCTTCTCCTGATTCATCTTGCTGAAAGAGTTTAGACAGGGAAGTCTGCGATGCCTTGAGACCATTCCCTGATAGATAGTCGAACCAGACGCTGTGAAATCGACAACAAAATGCGTGATCTTTATTTCTCGCGGGAATGCATTGCATAACATTGTCATTTGGAGGCTTCGAGCAAACCAGGGGCGATTCACCGCCTGTTTCCAGCGTTATGCACCAAGTGCGCACCACAGGGAGCTGGCCCGGTACTTTAAGCTGATATCATTCAAGAACTTGCAAAAGGGGTAGAAAAATATGAATCGTCGTAAAAAAATAAATCAGCTGTTAAAGGCTCACGCCAAAAAGGCCAGTGCCAAATTGGCACCGAAAAACAAGTCAAAATACATTAGTAAAGCGGACCGATTGAAACTGGCTGCTGAATCCAGTCAGGACTCAATCATTTGCGCTGAGAGCTGACGCCACCATCGGCGGCGGCCCGCAGTCCTCAGTCGCCAGTGGAAAGCCCATGCTTGTGTGCGTAGGCGTACAGATCTACGCGGTTCGTCAGGCCCAGCTTGCTATAGATCGATGTTAAATGGTTGCGCAGCGTGTGCTCGCTGATGTGCAGCTTCTCGGCCACCAACTTGCCAGGCGCTGAGGGGTCGCTGGCCAGCGATGCAATGGTTTGCTGCTCGCGACGCGTCAGCTTGGCGATTTTTTCTTGCTCCGGGTCCATATCGCGCTCGGCTTTCTTGCGCGCCAGTTCAAGGAAGATACGGCTGGTCGCATTGCGGTCAATCCAGAGTTCGCCTTCATGCACTTTTTCTATGGCTTTGAGCAATGTTGAGGCGGATGCCGACTCCCGCTTATCCACCACGCCACGTGCGCCCGCCAGCACCGCACTGTCATGCAGTGTCACGTCGCTCGACCCTGTCACTACCAGAATCTTGGCTTTGGTCTGGCGGTGCAAGTCGGCCAGCGACTCGATACAGTCCTCGCTGTCCAGGTCCAGTACCACCACATCTGGTGTGTATAGGTGCAGCGAAAGCAGGTATTGCGCCACCGACGCCACCGAACCCGCCAGCATCAACCTCGGTTGAGCGCTTTCCACCAGACGCTCAAGGCCCCAGGCCACGAGCGGTAGAGCTACTAACAGGACTTGAATTGGCATGCGGCTCGCTGCCTCTTTAGGCGGGTTGTGTTAGCTGATCATGATAGCAATCGTTGCAGCCCCTAGCTTTTTCTATAGCGCTTCAGGCACCCCCTCCCATGACATTTGTCCCGTAAAACACTGTTTTAAAGGGTGATTGACTCCCAGAAAAAAAGGGATAGCGCACTCATGTAAAAAACAGAAGCCGTTTTTAGACTGCAGTCATGAAAGACGCACACCGAATTGAGCCCCGTGAACAAGTCACCCTGTCGCTGCAACTGATCGGCGGGGGCAACGGTGTCACCCGTGACATCAGCGCCTCCGGTTTGTATTTCGAAACCGATAGCGAGCAGCAGGTGGGTAGCTTGATTGACTTCGAGATCGAGCTCGACACTCCCGGCGGCCCCATGAAGTTCAAGGCGCAGGGACAAATCGTGCGCATTGAGCCGCTGGGTGGCAGGGCCGGGGTGGGCGTGAAGCTGCTGGCCAGCCGGCTGGTACCGGTGGAGTGAATTATTCGCAGGTTGAGGAAGAATCGGCTCGTGGCTGTTAGCGGTCCACAGCGGTTTTTTTGCTCAGAGTGACATTCATGGGAGAAAGACATGGCTAGCACCACAACTACCGGCGGCGGAACCGTTACCTCGTTTTCCAACACGCCGCAGGCGAAGGATGACGTCTTCACCACCACTGAAAATCTGCTGGGGGTCGTGTATTGGGACGTCATGTCCAATGACCTCGGCGGCAACGCGAAGACACTCTGGTCACTCGACAACGCGGACAGTCTTTCTACTGCCACCAAGGTTTATGCTCCGGCCGACCTCCTGACCCAGGATACGGCGAGGGCTGAGGCGACGAGTTCTGACACCAGTTTGAATGGTGCAAAGATCTGGATCACTTCGGACGGTAAGGTCGGCTACGACGCCGCTACTTTTTCAGATGCTTTCAAGGCACAACTCCAGGCGCTTGCTACTGGCGAGCTCCTGACGGACAGCTTTACCTATGCGATTCGTCTCGGCAACGGAACGCTCAGTTGGGCCACCGCGACAGTACAGTTTTCGGGCGTGAACGATGGTGTGACGATCAGCCTCGGCGCGCAGGCCGGCACGGTGACTGAAGACGCCGCCACCACTGCGAGTACGACCGACTCGCTGACGGCCAGCGGCACGATTGCCTTTAACGACGTCGACCTGAGTGACACGCACATTGCGACGTTCGCGCCGGCGCTGGGCAACGCTACTCATCTTGGTACGTTTGTGCTCTCGTCGGTAAGCGAAGCCGCGAACGCGGCCAACGGCTCGGTGCAATGGACATACAACCTGAACAATGCGGCGGCGCAGTACCTGGCTCAGGGACAGACAGTAACCGAAACCTACCTGGTCACCATCAGCGATGGTCATGGTTCGTCGGTAACGCAGAATGTGACCATCACTATTACCGGCACCAATGACGGGCCGACGGTGGCGGCGGCAGAACTTGAAAGCGGGGCGGTGGCCGAAGACGGCACCAAAGTGGCCAGCGGCAGCTTCGCCTTCGGCGACGTGGACCTGGCGGATCACGCGCATATGGTCAGCGTGAGTGCACCGTCCGGTGCGCTGGGTACGCTGGTGGCCAGTGTCAGCGACGAGAGTACGGGCGACGCGGCGGGCAGCGTGGG
The DNA here is from genome assembly GCF_059492225.1 of Pseudomonas sp. Pseusp10. Lineage (NCBI taxonomy): Bacteria > Pseudomonadati > Pseudomonadota > Gammaproteobacteria > Pseudomonadales > Pseudomonadaceae > Pseudomonas > Pseudomonas sp. Pseusp10. Next base: position 3,120,708 of record NZ_CP168528.1, read on the forward strand.
CTGGACCTATACGCTGAACAACAGCGCGGCGCAGTACCTGGCCGCGGGCCAGACCAAGAGTGAAGTGTTCACGGTGACGCTGACCGACGACTTCGGGGCGACGGTGACCAAGGGCGTGACGATTACCATTACCGGCAGCAACGACGCGCCGACGGTGACGGCGGCAGAGGTCGAAAGCGGTGCAGTGACCGAAGACGGCACCACGGTGGCCAGCGGCAGCTTCGCCTTCGGCGACGTGGACCTGGCCGATCACGCCCATGTGGCCAGCGTGAGTGCACCGTCCGGTGCGCTGGGTACGCTGGTGGCCACTGTCAGCGACGAGAGTACGGGTGACGCGGCGGGCAGCGTGGGCTGGACCTATACGCTGAACAACAGCGCGGCGCAGTACCTGGCTGAAGGCCAGACCAGGACCGAAATGTTCACGGTGACTCTGACCGACGACTTCGGGGCGACGGTGACCAAGGCCGTGACGATCACCATTACTGGCAGCAACGACGCGCCGACGGTGACGGCGGCAGAAGTCGAAAGCGGGGCGGTGGCCGAAGACGGCACCACGGTGGCCAGCGGCAGCTTCGCTTTCGGCGACGTGGACCTGGCCGATCACGCCCATGTGGCCAGCGTGAGTGCACCGTCCGGTGCGCTGGGTACGCTGGTGGCCAGTGTCAGCGACGAGAGTACGGGCGACGCGGCGGGCAGCGTGGGCTGGACCTATACGCTGAACAACAGCGCGGCGCAGTACCTGGCCGCGGGCCAGACCAAGATCGAAATGTTCACGGTGACGCTGACCGACGATTTCGGGGCGACGGTGACCAAGGGCGTGACGATTACCATTACCGGCAGCAATGACGCGCCCGTGCTCGGTTTTGAAACGGGCAACGATGCGGGCGCGGTACAGGAAGATACCAAGCTCAGCGTGACTGGCCAGTTCAGCTCGTCCGACATCGATCACGATGCCACGGCGACCTGGAGCATCAATGGCTCGTCAACCGGCACCTACGGCTCGATCGCCGTGGACAACACCGGCAAGTGGACCTACACCCTGGCCAATGGCACCGATGGTGTCGCCAGTGCGGTGCAGGCGCTAAAGGCGGGCGAGAGTCACAACGAAGTGTTCAGCGTGCAGGTCAGCGATGGCCTGGGTGGCGTGGACACCCAGCTGGTGACCGTCACCGTCACCGGCACCAATGACGCGCCAGTGCTCGGTTTCGCGACCGGCAATGATGCCGGCGCGGTGCAGGAGGATACCAAGCTCAGCGTCAGCGGCCAGTTCAGCTCGGCCGACATCGATCACGACGCCACGGCGACCTGGAGCATCAATGGCTCGTCAACCGGGACCTACGGCTCGATCGCCGTGGACAACGCTGGCAAGTGGACCTACACCCTGGCCAATGGCACCGATGGTGTCGCCAGTGCGGTGCAGGCGCTGAAGGCGGGCGAGAGTCACGATGAAGTGTTCAGCGTGCAGGTCAGTGACGGCCTCGGCGGCGTCGACACCCAACTGGTGACCGTCACCATTACCGGCACCAATGACGCGCCAGTGCTCGGTTTCGCGACCGGCAATGATGCCGGCGCGGTGCAGGAAGACATCAAGCTCAGCGTCAGCGGCCAGTTCAGCTCGGCTGACATCGATCACGACGCCACGGCGACCTGGAGCATCAATGGCTCGTCAACCGGGACCTACGGCTCGATCGCCGTGGACAACGCTGGCAAGTGGACCTACACCCTGGCCAACGGCACCGATGGTGTCGCCAGTGCGGTGCAGTCGCTGAAGGCGGGCGAGAGTCACAATGACGTGTTTACGGTGAAAGTCAGCGACGGCCTGGGTGGCGTCGACACCCAGCTGGTGACCATCACCGTCACCGGCACCAATGACGCGCCCGTGCTCGATTTCGCGACGGGCAACGAGGCCGGCGCGGTGCAGGAAGACACCAAGCTCAGCGTCAGCGGCCAGTTCAGCTCGGCCGACATCGATCACGATGCCACCGCCAGTTGGAGTATTGCCGGGTCAAATACCGGCACCTTTGGCTCGATCGCCGTGGATAACGCTGGCAAGTGGACCTACACCCTGGCCAATGGCACCGATGGTGTCGCCAGTGCGGTGCAGGCGCTGAAGGCGGGCGAGAGTCACGATGACGTGTTTACGGTGCAAGTCAGCGACGGCCTCGGTGGCGTCGACACCCAGCTGGTGACCATCACCGTCACTGGCACCAATGACGCACCGGTGCTCGGTTTCGCGACCGGTAATGATGCCGGCGCGGTGCAGGAGGATACCAAGCTCAGCGTCAGCGGCCAGTTCAGCTCGGCCGACATCGATCACGACGCCACGGCGACCTGGAGCATCAATGGCTCGTCAACCGGGACCTACGGCTCGATCGCCGTGGACAACGCTGGCAAGTGGACCTACACCCTGGCCAATGGCACCGATGGTGTCGCCAGTGCGGTGCAGGCGCTGAAGGCGGGCGAGAGTCACGATGAAGTGTTCAGCGTGCAGGTCAGTGACGGCCTCGGCGGCGTCGACACCCAACTGGTGACCGTCACCATTACCGGCACCAATGACGCGCCAGTGCTCGGTTTCGCGACCGGCAATGATGCCGGCGCGGTGCAGGAAGACATCAAGCTCAGCGTCAGCGGCCAGTTCAGCTCGGCTGACATCGATCACGACGCCACGGCGACCTGGAGCATCAATGGCTCGTCAACCGGGACCTACGGCTCGATCGCCGTGGACAACGCTGGCAAGTGGACCTACACCCTGGCCAATGGCAGCGATGGTGTCGCCAGTGCGGTGCAGGCGCTGAAGGCGGGCGAGAGTCACAATGACGTGTTTACGGTGCAGGTCAGCGACGGCCTGGGTGGCGTGGACACCCAGCTGGTGACCGTCACCGTCACCGGCAGCAACGATGCGCCGGTGCTCGATTTCGCGACGGGCAACGATGCCGGCGCGGTGCAGGAAGACACCAAGCTCAGCGTCAGCGGCCAATTCAGTTCGGCCGACATCGATCACGATGCCACGGCGACCTGGAGTATTGCCGGGTCAAATACCGGCACCTTTGGCTCGATCGCCGTGGACAACGCTGGCAAGTGGACCTACACCCTGGCCAATGGCACCGATGGTGTCGCCAGTGCGGTGCAGTCGCTGAAGGCGGGCGAGAGTCACGATGAAGTGTTCAGCGTGCAGGTCAGTGACGGCCTCGGCGGCGTCGACACCCAACTGGTGACCGTCACCATTACCGGCACCAATGACGCGCCAGTGCTCGGTTTCGCGACCGGCAATGAGGCCGGCGCGGTGCAGGAAGACATCAAGCTCAGCGTCAGCGGCCAGTTCAGCTCGGCTGACATCGATCACGATGCCACGGCGACCTGGAGCATCAATGGCTCGTCAACCGGGACCTACGGCTCGATCGCCGTGGACAACGCTGGCAAGTGGACCTACACCCTGGCCAATGGCACCGATGGTGTCGCCAGTGCGGTGCAGGCGCTGAAGGCGGGCGAGAGTCACAACGAAGTGTTCAGCGTGCAGGTCAGCGATGGCCTGGGTGGCGTGGACACCCAGCTGGTGACCGTCACCGTCACCGGCAGCAACGATGCGCCGGTGCTCGATTTCGCGACGGGCAACGATGCCGGCGCGGTGCAGGAAGACACCAAGCTCAGCGTCAGCGGCCAATTCAGTTCGGCCGACATCGATCACGATGCCACGGCGACCTGGAGCATCAATGGCTCGTCAACCGGGACCTACGGCTCGATCGCCGTGGACAACACCGGCAAGTGGACCTACACCCTGGCCAATGGCAGCGATGGTGTCGCCAGTACGGTGCAGTCACTGGAGGCGGGCGAGAGTCACAATGACGTGTTTACGGTGCAAGTCAGCGACGGCCTCGGTGGCGTGGACACCCAGCTGGTGACCATCACCGTCACCGGCACCAATGACGCACCCTTGCTCGGTTTCGCGACGGGCAATGATGCCGGCGCGGTGCAGGAAGACACCAAGCTCAGCGTCAGCGGCCAGTTCAGCTCGGCCGACATCGATCACGATGCCACGGCGACCTGGAGCATTGCGGGTACGGATACCGGCACCTTTGGCTCGATCGCCGTGGACAACACTGGCAAGTGGACCTACACCCTGGCCAACGGCACCGATGGCGTTGCCAGTGCGGTGCAATCGCTGAAGGCGGGCGAGATTCACAACGAAGTGTTCAGCGTGCAGGTCAGCGATGGCCTCGGCGGCGTGGACACCCAGCTGGTGACCATCACCGTCACCGGCACCAATGACGCGCCAGTGCTCGGTTTCGCGACCGGCAATGAGGCCGGCGCGGTGCAGGAAGACACCAAGCTCAGCGTCAGCGGCCAGTTCAGCTCGGCCGACATCGATCACGATGCCACGGCGACCTGGAGCATCAATGGCTCGTCAACCGGGACCTACGGCTCGATCGCCGTGGACAACGCTGGCAAGTGGACCTACACCCTGGCCAACGGCACCGATGGCGTTGCCAGTGCGGTGCAGTCGCTGAAGGCGGGCGAGAGTCACAATGACGTGTTTACGGTGCAAGTCAGCGACGGCCTCGGTGGCGTGGACACCCAACTGGTGACCGTCACCATTACCGGCACCAATGACGCGCCGGTGCTCGGTTTCGCGACCGGCAACGAGGCCGGCGCGGTGCAGGAAGACACCCAACTCAGCGTCAGCGGCCAGTTCAGCTCGGCCGACATCGATCACGATGCCACAGCGACCTGGAGCATCAATGGCTCGTCAACCGGTACCTACGGCTCGATCGCCGTGGACAACACCGGCAAGTGGACCTACACCCTGGCCAATGGCACCGATGGTGTCGCCAGTGCGGTGCAGTCACTGAAGGCGGGCGAGAGTCACAATGACGTGTTTACGGTGCAAGTCAGCGACGGCCTGGGTGGCGAGGACACCCAGCTGGTGACCGTCACCATTACCGGTACCAACGATGCGCCAACGGTGACGGCGGCAGAGGTCGAAAGCGGTGCGGTGGCCGAAGACGGCACCACGCTGGCCAGCGGCAGCTTCGCCTTCGGCGACGTGGACCTGGCCGATCACGCCCATGTGGCCAGCGTGAGTGCGCCATCCGGTGCGCTGGGTACGCTGGCGGCCAGTGTCAGCGACGAGAGCACGAACGACGCGGCGGGCAGCGTGGGCTGGACCTATACGCTGAACAACAGCGCGGCGCAGTACCTGGCTGAAGGCCAGACCAAGACCGAAGTGTTCACGGTGACGCTGACCGACGATTTCGGGGAGGCGGTGACCAAGGCCGTGACGATCACCATTACCGGCAGCAATGACGGGCCGACGGTGGCGGCGGCAGAACTTGAAAGCGGGGCAGTGGCCGAAGACGGCACCACGCTGGCCAGCGGCAGCTTCGCTTTCGGCGACGTGGACCTGGCGGATCACGCCCATGTGGCCAGCGTGAGCGCGCCATCCGATGCGCTGGGTACGCTGGTGGCCAGTGTCAGCGACGAGAGCACGAACGACGCGGCGGGCAGCGTGGGCTGGACCTATACGCTGAACAACAGCGCGGCGCAGTACCTGGCTGAAGGCCAGACCAAGAGCGAAATGTTCACGGTGACGCTGACCGACGATTTCGGGGCGACGGTGACCAAGGCCGTGACGATCACCATTACCGGCAGCAACGACGCGCCCGTGCTCGATTTCGCGACCGGCAATGATGCGGGCGCGGTACAGGAAGACACCAAGCTCAGCGTCAGCGGCCAGTTCAGCTCGGCCGACATCGATCACGATGCCACCGCCACTTGGAGTATTGCCGGGTCAAATACCGGCACCTTTGGCTCGATCGCCGTGGATAACGCTGGCAAGTGGACCTACACCCTGGCTAATGGCACCGATGGTGTTGCCAGTGCGGTGCAGTCGCTGAAGGCGGGCGAGAGTCACAATGACGTGTTTACGGTGCAAGTCAGCGACGGCCTCGGCGGCGTCGACACCCAACTGGTGACCGTCACCATTACCGGCACCAATGACGCACCCGTGCTCGGTTTCGCGACCGGTAATGATGCCGGCGCGGTGCAGGAAGACACCAAGCTCAGCGTCAGCGGCCAGTTCAGCTCGGCCGACATCGATCACGATGCCAGCGCCACTTGGAGCATTGCGGGTACGGATACCGGCACCTTTGGCTCGATCGCCGTGGACAACACTGGCAAGTGGACCTACACCCTGGCCAACGGCACCGATGGCGTTGCCAGTGCGGTGCAATCGCTGAAGGCGGGCGAGATTCACAACGAAGTGTTCAGCGTGCAGGTCAGCGATGGCCTCGGCGGCGTGGACACCCAACTGGTGACCATCACCGTCACCGGCAGCAACGACGCCGCCGTGCTGTCCTCGGCCAGCGTTACGTTGAGCGAAACCAATGCTCCGCTGACCACCGGCGGCAGCCTGACCATTAGCGATATCGACAGCCCGGAAAGCTTCCAGGCCCAAACCAACACCGCCGGCAGCTACGGCCAGTTCTCCATCGGCACCGGCGGTGCCTGGACCTACGTCGCCAATTCCGCCCACAACGAGTTCGCCGCCGGTACCACCTACACCGACACCTTCGCGGTGAGCAGTGCCGACGGCACCCTCAGTTCGGTCACCGTGCAGATCCTCGGCACCAACGATGCCGCGGTGTTGTCCGCCGACATCGCCAACCTCACCGAGACCAATGCCGCCGTCGACATTTCCACCGCCGGCACCCTGACCATCAGCGACGTCGACAGCGCCGCCACCTTCGTCGCCCAAACCAACACCGCCGGCAGCTATGGCCAGTTCTCCATCGGCGCCGGCGGTGCCTGGACCTACGTTGCCAATTCCGCCCACAACGAGTTCGCCGCCGGCACCACCTACACCGACACCTTCGCGGTGAGCAGTGCCGACGGCACCCTCAGTTCGGTCACCGTGCAGATCCTCGGCACCAACGATGCCGCGGTGTTGTCCGCCGACATCGCCAACCTCACCGAGACCAATGCCGCCGTCGACATTTCCACCGCTGGCACCCTGACCGTCAGCGACGTCGACAGCGCCGCAACCTTCGTCGCCCAAACCAACACTGCCGGCAGCTACGGCCAGTTCTCCATCGGCACCGGCGGTGCCTGGACCTACGTTGCCAATTCCGCCCACAACGAGTTCGCCGCCGGCACCACCTACACCGACACCTTCGCGGTGAGCAGTGCCGACGGCACCCTCAGTTCGGTCACCGTGCATATCCTCGGCACCAACGATGCGGCCGTGCTGTCCGCCGACGTCGCCAACCTCACCGAGACCAATGCCGCCGTCGACATTTCCACCGCTGGCACCCTGACCGTCAGCGACGTCGACAGCGCCGCAACCTTCGTCGCCCAAACCAACACCGCCGGCAGCTACGGCCAGTTCTCCGTCGGCGCCGGCGGTGCCTGGACCTACGTCGCCAACTCCGCCCACAACGAGTTCGCCGCCGGCACCACCTACACCGACACCTTCGCGGTGAGCAGTGCCGACGGTACCCTCAGTTCGGTCACCGTGCAGATCCTCGGCACCAACGATGCGGCCGTGCTGTCCTCGGCCAGCGTTACGTTGAGCGAAACCAATGCTGCGCTGACCACCGGCGGCAGCCTGACCATTAGCGATATCGACAGCCCGGAAAGCTTCCAGGCCCAAACCAACACCGCCGGCAGCTACGGCCAGTTCTCCATCGGCACCGGCGGTGCCTGGACCTACGTCGCCAATTCCGCCCACAACGAGTTCGCCGCCGGTACCACCTACACCGACACCTTCGCGGTGAGCAGTGCCGACGGCACCCTCAGTTCGGTCACCGTGCAGATCCTCGGCACCAACGATGCCGCGGTGTTGTCCGCCGACATCGCCAACCTCACCGAGACCAATGCCGCCGTCGACATTTCCACCGCCGGCACCCTGACCATCAGCGACGTCGACAGCGCCGCCACCTTCGTCGCCCAAACCAACACCGCCGGCAGCTATGGCCAGTTCTCCATCGGCGCCGGCGGTGCCTGGACCTACGTTGCCAATTCCGCCCACAACGAGTTCGCCGCCGGCACCACCTACACCGACACCTTCGCGGTGAGCAGTGCCGACGGCACCCTCAGTTCGGTCACCGTGCAGATCCTCGGCACCAACGATGCCGCGGTGTTGTCCGCCGACATCGCCAACCTCACCGAGACCAATGCCGCCGTCGACATTTCCACCGCCGGCACCCTGACCATCAGCGACGTCGACAGCGCCGCCACCTTCGTCGCCCAAACCAACACCGCCGGCAGCTATGGCCAGTTCTCCATCGGCGCCGGCGGTGCCTGGACCTACGTTGCCAATTCCGCCCACAACGAGTTCGCCGCCGGCACCACCTACACCGACACCTTCGCGGTGAGCAGTGCCGACGGCACCCTCAGTTCGGTCACCGTGCATATCCTCGGCACCAACGATGCGGCCGTGCTGTCCGCCGACGTCGCCAACCTCACCGAGACCAATGCCGCCGTCGACATTTCCACCGCTGGCACCCTGACCGTCAGCGACGTCGACAGCGCCGCCACCTTCGTCGCCCAAACCAACACTGCCGGCAGCTACGGCCAGTTCTCCATCGGCACCGGCGGTGCCTGGACCTACGTTGCCAATTCCGCCCACAACGAGTTCGCCGCCGGCACCACCTACACCGACACCTTCGCGGTGAGCAGTGCCGACGGCACCCTCAGTTCGGTCACCGTGCATATCCTCGGCACCAACGATGCGGCCGTGCTGTCCGCCGACGTCGCCAACCTCACCGAGACCAATGCCGCCGTCGACATTTCCACCGCTGGCACCCTGACCGTCAGCGACGTCGACAGCGCCGCAACCTTCGTCGCCCAAACCAACACCGCCGGCAGCTACGGCCAGTTCTCCGTCGGCGCCGGCGGTGCCTGGACCTACGTCGCCAACTCCGCCCACAACGAGTTCGCCGCCGGCACCACCTACACCGACACCTTCGCGGTGAGCAGTGCCGACGGTACCCTCAGTTCGGTCACCGTGCAGATCCTCGGCACCAACGATGCGGCCGTGCTGTCCGCCGACATCGCCAACCTCACCGAGACCAATGCTGCGCTGACCACCGCTGGCACCCTGACCATCAGCGACGTCGACAGCGCCGCCACCTTCGTCGCCCAAACCAACACCGCCGGCAGCTATGGCCAGTTCTCCGTCGGCGCTGGCGGTGCCTGGACCTACGTCGCCAATTCCGCCCACAACGAGTTCGCCGCCGGCACCACCTACACCGACACCTTCGCGGTGAGCAGTGCCGATGGCACCCTCAGTTCGGTCACCGTGCATATCCTCGGCACCAACGATGCCGCCGTGCTGTCCGCCGGCATCGCCAACCTCACCGAGACCAATGCTGCGCTGACCACCGCCGGCACCCTGAGCATCAGCGACGTCGACAGCGCCGCCACCTTCGTCGCCCAAACCAACACCACCGGCAGCTACGGCCAGTTCTCCATCGGCACCAGCGGTGCCTGGACCTACGTCGCCAACTCCGCCCACAACGAGTTCGTCGCCGGCACCACCTACACCGACACCTTCGCGGTGAGCAGTGCCGACGGCACCCTCAGTTCGGTCACCGTGCAGATCCTCGGCACCAACGATGCCGCGGTGTTGTCCGCCGACATCGCCAACCTCACCGAGACCAATGCTGCGCTGACCACCGCCGGCACCCTGAGCATCAGCGACGTCGACAGCGCCGCCACCTTCGTCGCCCAAACCAACACCGCCGGCAGCTACGGCCAGTTCTCCATCGGCACCGGCGGTGCCTGGACCTACGTCGCCAACTCCGCCCACAACGAGTTCGCCGCCGGCACCACCTACACCGACACCTTCGCGGTGAGCAGTGCCGACGGCACCCTCAGTTCGGTCACCGTGCAGATCCTCGGCACCAACGATGCCGCCGTGCTGTCCGCCGACATCGCCAACCTCACCGAGACCAATGCTGCGCTGACCACCGCCGGCACCCTGACCATCAGCGACGTCGACAGCGCCGCCACCTTCGTCGCCCAAACCAACACCACCGGCAGCTACGGCCAGTTCTCCATCGGCACCGGCGGTGCCTGGGCCTACGTCGCCAACTCCGCCCACAACGAGTTCGCCGCCGGTACCACCTACACCGACACCTTCGCGGTGAGCAGTGCCGATGGCACCCTCACGTCGGTCACCGTGCATATCCTCGGCACCAACGATGCCGCCGTGCTGTCCGCCGGCATCGCCAACCTCACCGAGACCAATGCTGCGCTGACCACCGCCGGCACCCTGAGCATCAGCGACGTCGACAGCGCCGCCACCTTCGTCGCCCAAACCAACACCACCGGCAGCTACGGCCAGTTCTCCATCGGCACCGGCGGTGCCTGGACCTACGTTGCCAATTCCGCCCACAACGAGTTCGCCGCCGGCACCACCTACACCGACACCTTCGCGGTGAGCAGTGCCGACGGCACCCTCAGTTCGGTCACCGTGCATATCCTCGGCACCAACGATGCGGCCGTGCTGTCCGCCGACGTCGCCAACCTCACCGAGACCAATGCCGCCGTCGACATTTCCACCGCCGGCACCCTGACCGTCAGCGACGTCGACAGCGCCGCAACCTTCGTCGCCCAAACCAACACCGCCGGCAGCTACGGCCAGTTCTCCATCGGCACCGGCGGTGCCTGGACCTACGTCGCCAACTCCGCCCACAACGAGTTCGCCGCCGGTACCACCTACACCGACACCTTCGCGGTGAGCAGTGCCGATGGCACCCTCACGTCGGTCACCGTGCATATCCTCGGCACCAACGATGCCGCCGTGCTGTCCGCCGGCATCGCCAACCTCACCGAGACCAATGCTGCGCTGACCACCGCCGGCACCCTGAGCATCAGCGACGTCGACAGCGCCGCAACCTTCGTCGCCCAAACCAACACCGCCGGCAGCTACGGCCAGTTCTCCATCGGCACCGGCGGTGCCTGGACCTACGTCGCCAACTCTGCCCACAACGAGTTCGCCGCCGGCACCACCTACACCGACACCTTCGCGGTGAGCAGTGCCGACGGCACCCTCACTTCAGTCACCGTGCATATCCTCGGCACCAACGATGCGGCCGTGCTGTCCGCCGACATCGCCAACCTCACCGAGACCAATGCTGCCGTCGACATTTCCACCGCCGGCACCCTGACCATCAGCGACGTCGACAGCGCCGCCACCTTCGTCGCCCAAACCAACACCACCGGCAGCTACGGCCAGTTCTCCATCGGCACCGGCGGTGCCTGGACCTACGTCGCCAACTCCGCCCACAACGAGTTCGCCGCCGGTACCACCTACACCGACACCTTCGCGGTGAGCAGTGCCGACGGCACCCTCACGTCGGTCACCGTGCATATCGCCGGCAGCAACGACTCACCGACGATCACTTCCAACGGTGGTGGTGCAACGGCTTCGATCAATGTGGCGGAGAACACCACAGCGATCACGACAGTGGCGGCGACCGATGTTGATCTGCCGGCACAAACGCTGGGCTACAGCATCGTCGGCGGAGCGGATGCCGCGAAGTTCTCGATCGTTTCAGGCACAGGCGTGCTGAGCTTTATCTCTGCACCCAACTTTGAAGCGCCGACTGATTCGGGGGCGAACAACGTCTATGACGTGATTGTGCGGGCATCGGACGGCACGCTGTTTGACGACCAGGCAATCGCGGTAACCGTGACGGGCGTCAACGACAACTCCCCGGTGATCACCTCCAACGGTGGCGGTGCAACGGCTTTGGTCAATGTGGCGGAGAACACCACGGCGGTCACGACAGTGGTGGCGACCGATGCTGATCTGCCTGCGCAGACGCTGAGCTACAACATCGTCGGCGGAGCGGATGCCGCGAAGTTTTCGATCGTTTCAGGCACAGGCGTGCTGAGCTTTATCTCTGCACCCAACTTTGAAGCGCCGACTGATTCGGGGGCGAACAACGTCTATGACGTGATTGTGCGGGCATCGGACGGCACGCTGTTTGACGACCAGGCAATCGCGGTAACCGTGACGGGAGTCAACGATAACTCCCCGGTGATCAGCTCCAACGGTGGTGGTGCAACGGCTTCGGTCAACGTGGCGGAGAACACCACGGCCGTCACGACAGTGGTGGCGACCGATGCTGATCTGCCTGCGCAGACGCTGAGCTACTCGATCCTGAATACGGCCGGGACGGACTTCAGCAAGTTCTCGATCAGTTCGAGTGGGGTGCTGACGTTCAATTCGGCGCCGGATTACGAGAATCCCCAGGATATCGGTGGCACCGACGGCGACAACGCCTACGTTGTGGACGTTCAGGTGGCCGACGGCAATGGCGGAACCGACACGCAGACCATTACGGTAAACGTGCAGAACGTCGTTGAGACACCAGTTGATACTGTGGCGCCAACGGTGACAGTGACAGGGACGGCCTTAGGGACTGATATCATCCCTATCCCGTCAACGTCGACGGTCACATTCCAGTTCAGTGAAGTTGTGAGCGGGTTCAACCTGTCTGACGTCACGGTGACTACATCGGGCGGAGCACCCCGCGGAACCTGGAGTAACTTCACGCAGGTTGACGGCGATACCTACACGGCGACGCTGACCAGAACGCAGAACGGTAGCGTAAAAGTCGACGTTGCCGCGAACAGCTACACCGACCTGGCGGGTAATCCTGGTGCTGCCGGGAGCAGTGCAAACCTTCCGGCAGGTGTGGCTGGCGAACCCATCAATCTAGCCCTCAACGTTCCGTCGACCAATATCAGCGGCCCAATAACGGTGGCCATCAGCGGTGTTCCCTCGGGATGGACGTTCAATGCAGGAACCGACAACGGCGACGGCACCTGGACCGTGCAGACCAGCGATCCCGGCGCATTGACTGTGACAACTCCAAGCGACTTCGCCGGTGCGTTGGTGCTTGATGTCAACATGCACTGGAGCAACAGCGACGGCAGCCTGGCAAGCGCCTATGTGTTCAACAACGTCGAAGTCTATGCCCCAGGCGCACCGATCTTCGCCTTGTCCGCCGACGACAACCTGACCGGCTCGTCCGGTGCCGACACCTTTGTTTTCGCCCAGCCGATCGGCAACAACATCATTTACAGCTTCGACGCGGCGGCGGACAAAATTGACTTGATCGGCTTCACGGGCGTCAACGATTTTGCGGATGTGAGTATCGCCAACGACGCGAACGGCAATGCCGTGCTCAGCATCAGTGCCGACCAGACGATCACGGTCAACGGTGTGGATGCGGCGGCGTTGAGCGGGGCCCACCTGCTGTTCGATGTGGACCCGGTCACGACCAATACGGGCACCATCACCATTGCCGACGGTGCGATCATGCCGTTCGGTGGCCGCATCGACAACAGCGGCACCATAGCGCTCGGCTCCACCGGCCGCGGGACCGATCTCGAGATTCTGTTCCGTGGCGCGACGTTGAGCGGTGGCGGGCAAGTGGTTCTGTCCGACAGCGCGCACAACGTGATCTTTGGTGGCAGCGCGGACACGGTGCTCACCAATGCCGACAACACCCTCTCGGGTGCCGGCCAGTTGGGCGCGGGGCAGATGATGCTGGTCAACTCGGGCCTGATCCATGCCAACGGCGTCAATGCGCTGGTGATCGATACCGGTAGCAACGCCGTCACCAACACTGGCGTGCTGCAAGCCAGCGGCAGCGGCGGATTGGTGATTGAAAGCGCGCTCGTCAACAGCGGTAGCCTGTGGGCGAACGATGGCAACATCACCGTCCACGGAGATGCCAGTGGCGCGGGAAGCGCGACTATCAGTGGTTCGGCGATGCTGGAGTTCGGTGCTGCCTCCGATCAGCATGTGACGTTCGACAGCGGCGCGGCAGGCACGCTCAAGCTTGATGTGTCGACGGCGTTCAGTGGCAGCGTCAGCGGTTTTACCACGGGCGACAAGCTGGACTTTGGCGATGTTGCGTTCGGCGCCAATACGCAGATCACCTATGCAGCCAATGACACAGGCACTGGCGGCATGCTGAGCGTGAACGACGGTGCACATGTGGCGCAGGTCGCGATCAATGGCCAATACGCAGCGGCGGGTTTGCAGGCGAACGCCGAGGGCAGCGGCAGTGAGCTGGCCTACGATGCAGCGGCGGCAAACCACACGATGCTGGGCGGCATGGCCGACGACATTCTGGTCGGCGGTGCGGGTGACGATCTGTTCTTCGGCGGGCTGGGCAACGACACGCTCAACGGCGGCTTCGGCAACGATACCTTCGCGTTTGCCGCTGCAGGCTTCGGCAATGACTCGATCCAGGGCTTCGACGTCGATCCGGCCGGAGGGCAGGACTTGCTCAATATTGCGGGGCTGGGGATCAGCAGCGAGACGTTCGCAGCCAACGTGAGCATTGCGGCTGACGGGGCGGACACGCTGATCGGGATCGGAATGGACTCTATTCGCCTGGTCGGTGTTAACAGTGCAGGTATCGATCAGACGGACTTTATCCTGTCGACATGATGCTTTTGCTGCTGGCTGCACGCTGCTACGCGGTTGCAGACCCCATCGCGGATGAATCCGCGATGGGGTCTGTGCGAGGTATTTTTCTCGTCATTCCACCCGGAGCGAGCTTGCTCCGGGCGGCGTTCCGACGATGGACTCAAGAGCGCTGCGTTTAGTCAGTAAACACGCGGCATCGTTAACGACCATCGCGAGCAAGCTCGCTCCTACAGTGGAACAGCATTACGGTTGCGGTGGCCGTTGCAGCGGGAACTTCAGGGGGCTGGCCAGGTCAATAGCGGCCCTGTATCGGAAATGCCGAGCAGCGCTGTGGTCTGTTTTACGGCAGTGCCGTCCGAGATCAGTCGAGTCCGTCCCCTGATGCCAACCAAGAGTTTTCTACCGGGTCTCATCCTGGCGTTCTGCGCCGTCGCGTCGCTTTGTTCGGTTGCTGCCGAGCGAAGTGCACCCTCGCACAGTAACAGCGCATCAACCACCCTGATCGAAACCGCCTCGCGGCAGTATGAAAATGGCCAGTTGGACCAAGCCGCTGCCACGCTGGAACGTGCCCTGCATATCCAGCCGAACAATCCGGCGACGCTGCATTACCTCGGTGTGCTGCGTCTTCAGCAGGGGCAATACCAGCAGGCTGAAACCTTGGCGGCGCGCTCGAACATGCGGGTTGGCCGCAACGTCGAATTACGCAACCGTAACTTCCAATTGATCCAGGCGGCGCAGCAGGCCCAGGCTTCGAATACCCCACCCAATGCCAAGGAAGATCTGGTCGCAGTACAGAAGGGGCTGGAAGAGGAGGCCCAAAGGCGCCACGAAGCAGACATGGCCGTTGCTGAACAATCCACTGCGGACATCGGGCGCGACGCTGGCAACTTCGCTCGCGCAAAGGCAGAACGGATATCGGACTCACCGACGGCTGGCAGACCTCGGTCCGAAGGAGAAGTGCAAATGGCTTCCATCGAGCCAGAGCCCGCGTACGGTGAGGTTGAGATCCCTCGCGGCCATTTGCCGCCTCCGGGTAAATGCCGAATCTGGTTTCCTGATCGCCCGCCGGGGCATCAGCCCGCACCTGGCAAATGCAAGAAGCTGCGATATCGGGTGCCGCCAGGGGCCTACCTGGTGCACGGTTGAGTTTACGAGTGTCCACTTCTGGCCGTTATCTGCCTGATGCAAAAGCCGGTTATCCCTGGCAACGCAGCCGGCCCGATGCGCGCGGCTATCGGTTCAGCAGAGGTGCCAGCAATGCACACATGCCGCGCCAGTGTGAACCCTCCCAGTAAATCCGTTGGCAGGCGTCGCAGCGCAGGAAGTGCGAATAGATAACGCCAATGCGTGGCGGCACTTGCGGCCGAGCCAGTTCCGGGCTGATCTCGTGCAGCGGCAGGTTGCAATGAAGGCACAGGCTGAATGGCCGCGCGCTACGCGCCAGGTCGAGGCGCTCGTACAATTCGCGCAGCTGCAGCGACGGTTTCAGGGCATGCACATAACAGCCGTGGCTGATGATCCGCCGCTTGAGCAGTTCGCGGTCGCGGGTCAGTACGATGCGTCCTTGCTGCGCAGCGATCTCGGCGATCTCGCCATCCTCGAAGCCATTGTCAAAGAGGGTGTCGAAGCCGCTCATGCGCAGCAGACTGGCCAGCCCGCCCAGGTGCGCATCAGCGACGAAGCGCAACACCCGTAAAGGTTGCGCACGAACCTTTAGCAGTGGGCTGATGTCCAGCGCCTCGAACTTGGGATACACCGCCAGCCGGTCACTGTCGAGGATCACCCGATCGAAGCCCGCCGACTCGCCGTTAAGCAACACCAGCTCGACCTCGGTATGCGGTACGCCGAGCGCCTCGATCATGTGCTTGACCGTCGCCCCTCGCGCACACTCGCAGGTGAAGGATTGCCGCCGCCGTTCGGCCGGCAGGAAGTCGTTGAGCTCTTCGTAGAAGCGGAAGGTTGCACTGGTCATACTGAACAGTATGGCAGGGCTACGGACAGTATGGTTGTACTCGTGTTGATGCTATCCGGGTCAGTCGAGTGGCAGCGATATCGTTAATTTCGTTCCTTTGTCCGGTGCGCTGTCGATGGTGAATTCCCCGCCCAGCATGCTGATGCGTTCCTTCATCCCCACCAACCCGAACGAGTTCAATTTTTTGCGATCCGTCATGCCTACACCATTATCTTTGATCTGCAGGTAAAGCCGGCGACCGTCCCTGTAGAGTTCGATATGCACCTGTGTCGCTTGTGCGTGCCGGGCAATATTCGACAGCGATTCCTGCACGATGCGGAACAGAGTCGTGGCGGATTTTTCATTCAGTTCGCAACGCAAATTTTGCTCTTTCACCGATATCGTGCAATCGATCGCGCTGCGCTGGCGGAACTCTTCAAGTTGCCACTCGATCGCTGCTTGCAATCCCAGATCGAGTACGGGCGGCCTAAGGTCATTGATGATACTGCGGACACTGCGAATGGCTGTATCGAGTTGATTCAGAGCATCGCTGGCCTTTTCGTTGAGCCTGGGGTGCATGGTGCTGGTGCGCGCCTGCAACATGGAGACATCGATTCGCAACGCCAGCAGACTCTGTCCCAGCTCGTCATGGATATCGCGTGCGATGCGCTTTCGCTCTTCTTCCTTGATGTGTTCCTGATAGGAGGCCAGTTCACGCAGCTGCAGCTTCGATTGCAGCAATTCTTCGGCTTGCATCGTCAGTTTGCGCTGCAGGTAGAACAGGTCGACAAACACCCGGATCTTGGCGCGAAGAACCTCGGCCACAATCGGCGAGAAGATGTAATCCACTGCGCCGGACGTATAACCGCGGAAACGCTCGGAATCCGTATCGGCCTCAGCTGTAACGAAGATAATGGGCGTATGGGACGATTTCGGGCGGCCGTGAATGAGTGCCGCGGTTTCAAAGCCGTCCATCACTGGCATTTTCACGTCGAGCAGTATGACTGCGAAGTCGCGCTGCAACAGCAGGCGCAGCGCCTCGCGCCCGGAAGTCGCCGTGGCAATATCGAGGCCCATGTCGGCAATCACCGCGGCGAGCGCCGTCAGCTTGGCGGGATTGTCATCCACCAGCAACACTGATGCCGGCACGCCATCAGGCGGGAGCGGATGCCGCACCTGGGCTCTTTCTTTGAATACCGGGGGTTCCTGCTGCATATTTATGCCACTTCGGTTTGCGCTAGCGCCTCATCGATAGAGCCATTTGCGCATCAGTGACAGCAACTGGTCGGTGTCCACCGGCTTGCTGACGTAGTCCGATGCTCCTGCCTCGATGCACTTTTCACGGTCACCCATCATCGCCTTGGCCGTCAGCGCAATCATGGGCAGGTTTTCAAATCTCTTGAATGTACGGATCTGGCGCATGGTTTCAAAGCCATCCATCTCGGGCATCATGATGTCCATCAGGACGATGTCGGTATCGGGCTGCTGCTGCAGCAGTTCTATGGCGGTTCGGCCGTTTTCGGCCGTGGCCACCAGCATTTTGTTGCACTCAAGCACGCTGGTCAGGGCAAAAATATTGCGCACGTCATCGTCGACCACCAGGGCCTTTTTACCCTCGAGACTGTCCGAACCCTCATAGAGTTTTTCCAGCATCCTGCGCTGGGTCTGCGGCAGCCCGGCTACGACGCGGTGAAGAAACAGCGCGGTTTCGTCGAGTATGCGCTCGGGGGATTGAACTGCCTTGATGACGCCCTTGCCGAGCAGTGCCCTGAAACGCTCGTGTTCCGGCTTGGTCAGTGTTTCTGCACCATAGACGACGATCGGCAATTCACGCATTGCGTGGTCTTCCAGCAGCGCCTCGAGAAACCCGATACCGGATGCGTCGGGCAGTTTGAGATTGATTGCCATGCAGTCGTAGCGTTTCTTTGCCAGTTTCTTCAAGGCTTCAGCGCCGCTGTCGGTCGTTGTGATCTTCACGTCGGTGTTACCGAGTAAATCGAGGATGCGGGCACGGCTCCCTTCGTCGCCGTCGATGAGCAGCAGACTCCTGGTCTTGCGTCGTGCGAATGCCACGATGCCGACCAGCGCATTTTGAATTTCGTCGGCTGTGACCGGCTTGAGCAGATAGTCGAAAGCGCCATAGCGCAGCCCGCGTGTGCGGTCGTCAGCGCTCGAGATGATCTGGACCGGGATGTGACGCGTGGCGAAATTGCGCTTCAACTGCTCGAGTAGCAACCAGCCATCGATGTCTGTCAGGCCCGGGTCCAGTGTGATCGCGGCGGGTTTGAAGCGCTCGACGAGCTCCAGTGCATCCGCGCCGCGGGTCGTGACGATCGCCCTGAACCCCTTCTTGCGCGCGGCCTCGAGCAGAATGTCGGCGAAACGGGCGTCGCCCTCGAGCATCAGCAGCACTTGGTCCCCGGGCTGGACAGACTCGCGGTCGTCCAGTATCTGTGCAGACGGGCCTGACATCAGGTCGCGTTTGCCTTGGCCAGGTACTGCCTCTGTCGTTGATTCGTCTGGTGCCTGACGCTGGGCATCCTGTGTACGCAAGGGCACGTACAGCGCGAAAGTACTGCCCTTGCCGATCTCACCGGGGATCAACCGCAGCTCACCGCCCAGCCGGTGTGCGAGCTCGCGGCTGATCGACAGGCCGAGGCCGGTGCCGCCGTATTTTCGTGAGGTTCCGGTATCTGCTTGTTGGAACGCTTCGAAGATGAGCTTCTGTTTGCCGGCAGATACGCCAATACCGGTGTCGGTGACCACGAAGGCGACCACCGTATCGGCGCGATTCAGTTCGCTGTGATCCACGCTCCACCCGGATATAGCGGGCGCGATGCTGATATTGACGCTGCCTTGCTCAGTGAACTTGAAGGCATTGGACAGGAGGTTCTTCACCACCTGCAACAGGCGCTTTTCGTCGGTCCAGATGGCGGGGGGCAGGGTAGGCGCCAGTTCAATCGTGAAGGTGAGGCCCCGGCTTTCGGCGACTGGCCGGAAAGTGCGTTCGATCTGGTCGTGCAGATCGGCGAACAGCGCTTCATTCAGATCCAGTGTGACCGTACCCGACTCGATCTTGGACAGATAGAGAATCTCGTCGATCAGCTCCAGCAGGTCTTTGCCCGCGCTACGGATGGTCTTGGCATATTGGACCTGCCTGGGCGTGAGATTGTGTTGCGCGTTGTCGCTGAGCTGCTGGGCCAGGATCAGCAAGCTGTTCAATGGCGTTCTGAGTTCATGGGACATACTGGAGAGGAATTCGGACTTGTACTTCGAGGTCAGCATCAGCTGCTCTGCTTTCTCCTCCAGCGACAGCTTGGTGATTTCGACTTCGCGGTTCTTGCGCTCGACTTCGGCTTTCTGCTCCGCCAGCAGTCCGGCCTTGTCCTCCAGTTCTTCGTTGGTCTGGCGCAATTCTTCTTGTTGTCTTTGCAGCTCCTGCGCCAGCGATTGCGACTGCTTGAGCAGTTCTTCGGTACGCATATTGGCTTCGATCGTGTTGAGTACGATACCAATCGATTCAGCAAGCTGATCAAGGAAGGTTTGATGAATGATGCTGTAGCGCGTGAACGAAGCCATTTCGACGACGGCCTTGACCTTGTTCTCGAACAGGATCGGCAACACGATGATATTCAGCGGGGCGGCCGCACCCAGTCCCGATGAAATCGCGACGTAATTTGCGGGTACATCGGTCAGCAGGATGCGCTTCTTTTCGTAAGCGCATTGCCCGACCAGGCCCTCGCCGAGCCGCCATTCATCGTTCACATTGATGTTTCCCTTGTACGCATAAGCCGACAGCAGTTTGAGTTTCGCAGGATCGGGCGGGCTCTCGTTCATCATGTAGAACACACCGTGCTGGGCGTTGATCAACGGAGCCAGTTCTGACAGCACCATCTTGGAGACTGCCGCCAGATCGCGCTGGCCCTGCAGCAGGCGGGTAAATTTCGCGAGATTGGTCTTGAGCCAATCCTGTTCCGCGTTTTGCCGCGTGGTTTCCCGCAGGTTGCGGATCATCTCGTTGACGTTGTCCTTCAATTCCGCCACTTCACCCTTTGCTTCCACCTCCACGTAACGAGTCAGATCGCCCTTGGTCACGGCAGTCGCCACGTCGGCAATTGCGCGCACCTGATTGGTCAGGTTGGCCGCCAGACCGTTCACGTTGTCGGTCAGGTCGCGCCAGGTGCCGGCAGCACCCGGCACGTTGGCCTGGCCGCCCAGCTTGCCCTCGACGCCCACTTCACGCGCCACCGAGGTCACCTGATCGGAGAACAGCGCCAGCGTATCGGTCATACCGTTGATGGTGTCGGCCAGTTCGGCGATCTCGCCCTTGGCTTCCAGTGTCAGTTTCTTTTTCATGTCGCCGTTGGCTACCGCAGTCACCACTTTCGCGATGCCTCGCACCTGGCTGGTCAGGTTGGCCGCCATGAAGTTCACGTTTTCGGTCAAATCCCTCCAGGTACCGGACACGCCTTGCACCTGTGCCTGTCCCCCGAGCTTCCCTTCGGTGCCGACTTCGCGCGCCACCCGCGTCACTTCGGCGGCAAAGCTGTTGAGCTGGTCCACCATGGTATTGATGGTGTTCTTCAGCTCCATGATTTCGCCCTTGGCTTCCACGGTAATCTTGCGCCCCAGGTTGCCTTTGGCCACCGCCGTCGTCACGTCGGCGATATTGCGCACCTGATTGGTCAGGTTGGCTGCCAT
The DNA here is from genome assembly GCF_059492225.1 of Pseudomonas sp. Pseusp10. Classification (NCBI taxonomy): domain Bacteria; kingdom Pseudomonadati; phylum Pseudomonadota; class Gammaproteobacteria; order Pseudomonadales; family Pseudomonadaceae; genus Pseudomonas; species Pseudomonas sp. Pseusp10. Next base: position 3,141,812 of record NZ_CP168528.1, read on the forward strand.
GCTGTTGACCGAGTCGGTCAAATCTTTCCAGGTTCCACCAACGCCCGTCACCTTGGCCTGGCCGCCGAGTTTGCCGTCAGTCCCCACTTCGCGAGCCATGCGCGTCACTTCGTCGGCAAAGGTCGAGAGCTGGTCCACCATGGTGTTGATGGTTTCCTTGAGTTGCAGAATTTCACCTTTGGCTTCGGCTGTGATCTTGCGCGACAGGTCGCCGTTGGCCACCGCCGTCGTCACGTCGGCAATGTTGCGCACCTGGGTGGTCAGGTTGGCCGCCATGCCGTTGACCGAATTGGTCAAGTCCTTCCAGGTACCAGACACGCCGGTCACTTCGGCCTGTCCGCCCAGTTTGCCTTCGGTACCGACTTCCAGCGCGACGCGTGTCACCTCCGAGGCGAAGCTGGAGAGCTGGTCGACCATGGTGTTGATGGTGTTTTTCAGTTCGAGAATCTCGCCCTTGGCTTCAACGGTAATTTTCTCGCCGAGGTCGCCGCGCGCCACCGCCGTCGTCACCTGTGCGAGGTTGCGCACCTGGGTGGTCAGGTTGGCCGCCATGCCGTTGACCGATTCGGTCAGGTCGCGCCAGGTGCCTGATACGCCGCGTACTTCCGCCTGACCGCCCAACTTGCCTTCGGTACCGACCTCCAGAGCCACACGGGTCACCTCCGCAGCGAAGCTGGAGAGCTGGCCGACCATCGTGTTGATGGTGTTTTTCAGCTCGAGAATCTCACCCTTGGCTTCGACGGTAATCGTCTTGCCCAGATCGCCTTTGGCCACAGCAGTCGTCACGTAAGCGATGTTGCGCATCTGGGTGGTCAAATTGGCGGCCATGTCGTTGACGGAGTCGGTCAGGTCTTTCCAGGTACCGGACACGCCCTTGACATTGGCCTGCCCACCGAGAATCCCTTCAGTGCCGACTTCGCGCGCCACGCGGGTCACCTCGGAAGCGAAGGAGCCCAGTCGCGTCACCATGGTGTTGACGATCTCGGCAGATTTGAGGAACTGGCCCCGCAGTTTCAGGCCGTCGAGTACCGGCGGGACTTGCTGGCTCAGATTACCCTCGGCAACCGAACCGACAACGCGAATGATCTCGTTCATCGGGCTGATGAGGTCGCTGGTGAGCGCATTGCTCGAGTTGACGATCTTTTGCCATGAGCCTTTCATCATCGGCAATTCGATACGCTCATCGACCTTGCCCTGCTTGCCGATCAGTCGCGCCACGCGTTCGAATTCGGTGGTGGTGTCGGCTGCCATGTCGATGATCTCGTTGAGCGTGTCGGCGATCTTGCCCGGCATGCCGGTCCAGTCTTCCGGCATACGCTTGGTGAAGTCACCTTTGCGCAACGCCTTCAGCGCTGCCAGCAACGTCTTCATGTCGAAAACTTCGATTGGTGTCGTCACTGTGGCCATGTCTCTGTCCAGTCAAAATAGATGTCACGCGCAAGGCATTACCCATGGGCGTGCAGACCCACCTGAGAGCTTAGGCGCCGCTAACGCCTGAAGCAAAAGTGCAAGTGCGCTACCTGCCTGCTAACGTAGAACTCTGCGGCAGATTCCATGGCTTGCCGGCCACTGGCCGCAGGGTTAGGGTGGGAATGCATGAGCGCGCGCCACTGTGCCGGCGGGTTCAACATCATCTGGACATCGGGACACGATACGGCCAGGGCCTTGCGGGTGCGAATGGAAAATACAGATGACTGACCACAAAATCAGAGTCTTGCTGGTGGATGATCACAGCATCGTGCGCAACGGCGTGCGACGCATGCTGGAGACTGCCGGCGAGATCGACGTAACGGGTGAAGCAGAGACGGCACAAGAAGCAATGCTCCGGGTCCGGGAGCAAGACTTCGACGTGGCGCTGGTGGATATTCAGCTGCCCGACAAGACCGGCCTGCAACTCCTCAAGCTCATGCGTGCAGAGAAACCCAAGCTCGCCATTCTGATGTTGAGCATGCATTCGGTCGAGGCCTATGCGTTACGCGCAATCAAGCACGGCGCAGCGGGATACCTCACCAAGGATATTTCCGCAGCCACCCTGGTTGCGGCAGTTCGCAAGGTGGCCTCAGGCGGCAAGCACGTCAGTCCTGAACTGGCAGAAAAACTAGTCAACGCTATCGGCAGAGGCGACGCGGCACCCCACGAAGCGCTATCCGACCGGGAACTTGAAGTACTGAAGCTCCTCGCTGCAGGCGAGAGAATTGTCCGCATCGCTCAGATACTGCACTTGAGCCCGAGTACCGTCACGACCTACCGGGCACGCATCCTGGAAAAAACAGGGATGGACAGCAACGCGAAACTGGCCCGCTATGCACTCGAAAACGGCCTGTTAACTTAGAATTCCCTGCCATTCGACACTACCGAGGTACTCAATCGTTTTCGGCATCCTTCACTATTGAATCGTTCTGATAGAACTTCAGGTGCGGTTTAACAAACTGTGCAGGAATGATGCGCAGCACATGCCCGGCTTCGCCGAAGCGTCGCCTGTTTCAGCCTGCTTGTAGTGGAATCACTACAAGCTCTTGGCCGATATCGCCACAAAGAAGTCCTGCTAACGTCGATAGTGGGGGCGGTTCCACTTGAGCATACTGAGCTCTCTGCAAGATTTCGTCCGCTGAATGAAGTTGTCTTTGTCAGCGTCTTGCACTGCGATGTCAAAAAAGAGAGGTCAAGTCATGCAGGTCACCAACACAGAACCATTGACTGCACTGATACCAACCAGAGACTCAGGCCCTTTGCGCCTGTTTGTCATTGAGGACTCGAACGTCGTGCGAGCGCTGTGGCGCACGCTGTCACCGCGGATTGCGGGCCTGTCACTTGCCGGGGCATTCCACCGTTCATCGACCGCCATCGCCGCCATCCGGCGTGAACCACCCGATGTCGTCTTGCTGGACGTCAACCTCGGCGACGGTAATGGCATGGAAGTATTGCGTGTGGTTGCAGCCGAGTATCCGCTGACAAAAGTCATCGTGGTCAGCAATCGCGCTGGTCCGAGACATTGGAAGTACTTTACAAAAGCGGGAGCCTACGCCTCCTACGACAAGGTCCATGAACTTGCCGCCATGTGCCGCATGCTGGAGCGTTTAGCCAAGTCCCTGTTACCAGCCGCTCGAACCTTCTCACCTGCTTCAGGCTATGTATCAGGGCAAATTGCACGAGTCAGAAAAGATTCTGGAATAGATATTCGCAAGTTGAGCGCGTAGTGCGCGCTGCATTCATATTGAGTCAATGTTCTAACTGGAGGACATCATGATGATAGGTTATTGGTTGTGTGCGTTGCTGTGGGGTGTGGTGGTGCTGGAAGAGATCCAAAGCATGCCCCTTCAAGAATGGAAAGACGAGGGTCTGAAAAAGGTTCTGTTGTTGCGCCGGACTAGAACCCGGACCGGTTACTTTTTGGCGTTGATCGCGGGTGCCTTGTGCCTTTATAGCGAAATCGTGGTGGCGCCGGTCGATCAGAACATTTTCAATCCGGAGCTGATACTTGCCGTATGTGGTGTTCTTTGGGGTGCCTATCTTTCCGTAGTCAGCATCAAGGGCAAGCGATAGATGCCTGTCTCCATGACTACTGCGGGTCATTGACATTTCACTATCGTCGGCCGGCAGGGAAACTCCCTCCGGTCAGGCGCTCACCTCAACATTTGAACAGCCGCAGCCTCGTTGGCAGCGGCTTCAGTTCACTGATTCCAGGTAAGTCCGCATAGGTGGCGATTCGGGGCTGGCAGCAAACTTCGAAGCACGTCTGCGCGACTTCTTCGGCCATGTGCATTAGCCGTTCTCCAATCCCCTGACCACGCATCGACTTTTTTGGGCGCGTCAGCCGACGTGACCGGTCACCTGGGCGCATAGCCTTGTCAGCTGTTCGGCCAGATCGATCACGCGGCGTGGTGCGTCGGGCCGCAGGTGCAGCGCGATTTCCAGTGCTGCCAGCTCGGCGAAGGACTCGGCCACGCCCAACCGTCGGTGGCCGGGCAGTGCAAGTCGCGAGGGGAGCACGCTGACGCCGAGTCCATCGGCGACGGCTGAACGGACGCTCGCGAGGCTCGCGCTGCTGTAGCCGATGCGCCAGCGTCGGCCGGCGCTCTCGAGCGCGTGGATCATCTCATCGCGGTACAAGCCGCCGACCGGAAACACCACCAGTGGCAACGGGTCGCGCTCGTAAGTCGGCTGGCTGAGGCTGTCGAACCAGGCGAGCGGTTCGGGCCAGGCGGCGTGCCCGACAAACTGCCCCGGGCGCTGTTTGATCAGCACCAAGTCGTAGTCGCCTGCACAAAACTGTTGCCATAGCGTGTTGCTGAGCCCACTGCTTATCTCAAGTCTTATCGCCGGGTGCGCGCGTGCGAAGGCGCCAAGCGTCGGCGTCAGCAAGTCTGACGCGAAGTCTTCTGGCACGCCGATGTGCACCTCGCCCTGTGCGTGGCCCTTGCGTAAATCCTCCACCACCTCTTCCATCAACCCCAGGAGCCGGCGCGCATAGCCGAGCAGGCGCTCGCCATCCTCGGTGGTGCCGACGTAGCGCCCGCTGCGGTTGACCAGCTCGCAGCCAAGTTGCTCCTCGAGTCGCTTCAACTGTTGGCTGATGGTCGACTGGCTCAGGTGCACGCGCTCACCGGCGCGGGTGAAGCTGCCGCTCTCTACCACCGCGACGAAACTCTTGAGCAGCAACGGATCGATCAGCGTTGAAGTCATTTGTTTTCCCACTAATTGTCATTCGAACATTTCATTTCCGAATGATAGCACCTGCTCTTAATCTTTAAGAACAGCCGCTGATGCGGCCTGTTGACCAGAATCCCCCTAGGTAAATGTGATGACCAGTGACGTGACGCTAATGCAGGAGCCGAGTCTGCACCCGCACCGGCGGGAAAGGCGGGAGCGGTGGGAAAGAAGTGTGCGCCATGACTGACCGCGGATCGGCTTGCATCGTTACGGGTGTGTCGCGCGCGGGTGAGGTGTCACTGGTCGCGTTGGTGCTTTTGGTGCTACTGGGCCTCAATTTGCGTCCATTCCTGACTTCGGTAGGGCCGGTGCTCGACCTGGTGCGTGCCGACATTGGCCTCGATTTTCGCGCCGCCGCGATGCTGACCACCTTGCCCTTCGTGCTGATGGGCCTGATTGCCTTCATTGGCATCGGTGTCGCACGTCGTTTCGGCGAAAGGCGGGCGCTGGCCGGCGCATTGTTGCTCTTGATGCTCGGTTGCGCGTCACGCGCCGTGGTCAAGGACGGAGCGCAGTTGATCATTGGCGCCGGAATCGCCGGCACCGGCGTGGCTGTGATCCAGGCCCTGATACCGGGTGTCGCCAAACGCTGGTTTCCTGAACGGATAGCGATGGTGATGGGGCTCTATTCGGCGGCATTGGTCGGCGGCGGAGCGCTGGGCTCGCTGGCAAGCACCTGGCTGAATCCGTATGGCGGCTGGAGGCTAGGGCTCTCCATTTGGGCATTGCCAGCGCTTGCCGTGTTCTTGCTGTGGCTGGTGTGCGCGCCACGCACTCTGCCGATAGCCGCTGGCGGACCTGCACCGGTCAAAACCGGCAGCTTCTTCAGCAATCGCCGTGCGTGGCAGTTGGCCGCCTACTTTGGACTCACCAACAGCGGCTACTCAAGTCTGGTGGCCTGGCTGCCGTCCTTCTACCAGCAGCAGAACATGGGGCTGCAGGCCTCGGGCAATTTGCTCGCGTGGTTGGCGATGTTCCAGGCGACGGCGGCGTTCGCGATGCCGATGCTCGCCCGCCGCAGCATTGACCGGCGCGCTGCCTTGTGGCTGACGATAGCACTGCAGGCCACGGGTTTCGCCGGCTTTGCGCTTGCCCCCAACGCAGCGCCGTGGTTGTGGGTCGCACTGGCAGGGTTCGGCCTCGGCGGGTTCTTTTCGCTCAGCCTGATTGTCAGCCTCGACCACTTGTCCGGCGCGCAAGCGGCCGGCACCTTGGCGGCCTTCGTTCAGGGTATCGGTTTCTTGCTCGCATCGAGTGCTCCCTGGTTGATCGGCTGGCTGCGCGACTCCGGCGGGAGTTTCATCACTGGCTGGTGGTTGCACATCGGGGTGCTCGCCGCGATGGCGGTGCTGACAGTCAAGTTCTCCCCGGCGAGCTACCGATACAGCATGCAAGCGTTGTGACCGAGGTTAAAAAATACAAAAAATCTAAACAGAACTGGCCACTTTTAAACCCCAGTACCACTGTGCCTACGGAGATTGATATGAAGAAGTTAGCAGTTTCAGTTGTTCTCGCCTTGGCCGCCAGCGGCGTATACGCGAAAGACTTGCAAGTCATTCGCTTCGGCGTTGACCCCACTTACGCCCCGTTCGAGTCGAAGGCGCCCGATGGCACGCTCGTGGGCTTCGATATCGATCTTGGCAACGCGATCTGCGAAAAGCTGAAGGTCAAATGTGTATGGGTCGAGAACTCCTTCGACGGCATCATCCCGGCGCTGAAAGCCAAGAAGTTCGACGGCATTCTTTCTTCCATGAGCGTGACCGAGAAACGTCAGGCGCAGATCGCCTTTTCCGACAAGATCAGTAATGTCCTGCCGCGTCTCCTTGCGAAAAAAGGCTCGGATCTCCTGCCAACGCCCGAATCCCTTCAAGGCAAGCGGATAGGGATCGAGCAGGGCTCCACGTCGGAAACCTATGCTCGGGCTTATTGGGCGCCCAAGGGCGTCACTGTCATGACTTACCAGAACCAGGACATGGTTTACCAGGATCTGATGGCCGGCCGCCTGGATGCAGCGCTGCAGTCGTCGGTCCAGGCCGACCTGGGCTTTCTGAAAACCGCGAACGGACGTGATTTCGCCTTTGCCGGCCCGGAGTTGCGCGACCCGAAAACCCTGGGCGTGGGTGCGGGCATTGGTTTGCGCAAGGAAGACAATGAACTGCGCGAACAGATCAATGGTGCGCTTGCCGAGATCATCAAGGACGGAACTTACCAGACGATCTCCGATAAATACTTCTCCTTTGATGTGTACAACTGATTGATTGCAAGTTGCGGGCAGTCAGCATTCAAAAACAAGAACAACACAACTGAACAAGATAGGCAGCATCGGCTGGACTATCGAACTCAAGGAGAATGCAATGTCCTTGGTAGACTATGGGCCGCTGATCGCAAGTGGCACCTGGATGACACTGAAGCTGGCCATGTTATCGCTGCTGACCGCAGTACTGATTGGTCTGGCAGGCGCCAGTTCCAAGTTGTCAGGCAATCGGTGGCTGCGCAATGTCGCCACCCTCTATACCACGCTGATACGCAGTGTTCCGGATCTGGTGACCATGCTGTTGCTGTTCTACAGCATTCAGATCGTCCTCAATCAGGTCACCGAAGGGCTGGGAATTGATCAGATCGATATCGATCCCTTTCTTGCCGGTGTTGCGACGCTGGGGTTTATCTACGGCGCCTACTTTACCGAAACCTTTCGCGGTGCTTTCCAGGCGGTTCCGCGCGGCCAGACAGAGGCAGCCATGGCTTATGGCCTGAGCCCATGGCAGGCGTTCTATCGGATTCTGTTCCCGCAAATGATGCGTTTTGCCTTGCCTGGAATTGCCAACAATTGGCAGGTCATGATCAAGGCGACCGCGCTGGTGTCCATCATCGGTCTGTCCGATATCGTCAGGGCCACCCAGGATGCCGGGAAGAGCTCCATGCAGCTGTTTTACTTCACTGTGATCGGTGCGCTGATTTACCTGGTCATTACCACGGTCTCGAACGGCGTCTTGATGTGGCTTAAGCATCATTACTCTGTCGGCGTTCGGGAGGCTCAACTGTGATCGACATCATCCAGGAATACTGGCAAGCGTATTTGTGGTCGGACGGTGCCAACTTTTCCGGCCTGGCAATCACCTTGTGGCTGCTGGTGCTGTCGATCGCGATCGGATTCGTACTGTCGGTGCCGCTGGCCGTGGCTCGCGTGTCAAGAAACCGGTTTATCCGGATTCCGGTCTGGTTTTACACCTATGTGTTTCGTGGCACGCCGCTTTATATACAACTGTTGATCATCTACACCGGTGTCTACAGCCTGAGCGTAGTGCGTGAGCACGAGTTCCTCGACATGTTCTTTCGCGAGGGCTTCAACTGCACGGTGCTGGCGTTCGCGCTCAATACCTGTGCCTACACCACGGAAGTCTTCGCGGGCGCGATCAGGTCGGTGCCCTACGGCGAGGTCGAGGCGGCCCGCGCCTTCGGCATGTCCAGGTTCACCCTGTACCGCCGCATCATCCTGCCCTCTGCGCTGCGTCGTGCACTGCCGTACTACAGCAACGAGGTGATCATGATGCTGCATTCGACCTCGGTGGCCTTTACCGCCACGGTACCCGACCTGCTGAAGGTCGCCCGCGACGTCAACTCGGCGACCTACGCGTCGTTCGAGGCTTTCTTCATCGCTGCACTGTTGTACGCGGTGATTGCGCTGTCGCTTGTCTGGCTATTTCGTCGCGGTGAAACCCGCTGGCTGGCCTTCCTGAAACCCCAGGCCGCCTGAAGGCCGCATACGCAGGGTCAAAACAATGTACAAACTGACCGTAGACGATCTGTACAAGAACTATGGCAACCACGAGGTGCTCAAGGGCGTGTCGATCAAGGCCAAGGCTGGCGACGTGATCAGCATCATCGGCTCCTCGGGTTCCGGCAAGAGCACCTTCTTGCGTTGCATCAACTTCCTCGAGCAGCCGTGCGCCGGGCGAATTACGGTGAACGCCGAGGAAATCCGCACCGAGAAGGATAAGAACGGTGGGCTGCGCGTGGCCAACCAGAAGCAGCTGCAAAGCATGCGCACCAAGCTGTCCATGGTGTTTCAGCACTTCAACCTGTGGGCGCACATGTCAGTGCTGGAAAACGTTATCGAGGCGCCGATGCATGCGCTCGGCCTCAGCCGCGATGAGGCGGTGGCCCGCGCACGCAAGTACCTGGCCAAAGTCGGCCTGCCGGCCAGCATGGAGGCAAAGTACCCCTCGCACCTGTCCGGCGGCCAGCAGCAGCGTGTGGCGATCGCCCGGGCCTTGGCGATGGAACCGCAAGTGATGTTGTTCGACGAGCCGACCTCGGCGCTCGACCCCGAACTGGTCGGCGAGGTGCTGAAGGTGATGCAGGCCCTGGCCGAAGAGGGGCGGACCATGGTGGTGGTGACGCACGAGATGGCCTTTGCCCGCGAGGTGTCCAACCACGTGATCTTCCTGCACCAGGGCAAAATCGAGGAAGAAGGCCACCCGGAGCAACTGTTCAAGCACACCAAAAGTGAGCGCCTCAAGCAGTTCCTTGCCGGCAACTTGAAGTAGCTCTTCTGGTGATTCAGTAAACAGTGCCCCTGTTGGCTATCCGGCGACAGGGGCTTGTTCGAAAGTGATGAGGTTCCAATGATCCAATCGTTCTGGTTGCGTAATGTCCGCCCCTATGGCGGCGAAATTGAAGACATACAGATTGTTGACGGTCGTATCGGCGATCGTCAGCCAGCCAGCGGCAATCCAGTCGCTGAGCCTGACCTTGACGGGCAAGGTCAGTTACTCGTTCCGTCGCTGGTGGAAAGCCACATCCATCTGGACAAGACCCTGTGGGGCCAACCATGGCGGCCCCACAGTGCAGGCCCGACGCTTAAAGCGCGCATCGCCAATGAGCGGCAGATCCTGCGCGAGCTCGAATCACCCATTGCAGAGCGGGCGGGTGCCCTGCTGGAGCAATGCATCGCTCGCGGCTCGCTGATGTTGCGCTGTCATGTGGACGCCGATCCCGAATTGGGTATCAAGCATGTGCAAGCCATGCTGGAGCTGCGCGAGCGCTACGCCGACCTGGTTGATATCGAGTTCGTCACCTTCCCTCAGGTTGGCCTGGTCAACCGCCCCGGGGTCGAGGCATTGATGCGAGAAGCCCTGGAGCTGGGCGTCGAGGTAGTAGGGGGGTTGGACCCCTGCGGCATAGACAATGATCCCATTGCACACCTCACGATTCTGTTCGAGCTCGCGGACAGGTTTGACCGCGGTATCGATATCCACCTGCATGACGGTGGTGAGCTGGGGCTCTGGCAAATTGCTCGCATCATTGATTTCACCGAGCGCTATCAGCGTCAGGGGCGAGTCATGATCAGCCATGCCTTTTGCCTGGGCATGAAAAGCTGGGCCCAGGTGCTGCCGTTGGCTGAACGCCTGGCGGCCAACCGGATTTCACTAATGACCACGGCGCCATCCGATATCGCTATACCACCCTTTACTGAACTGCTCTCTGCGGGGGTGAACGTCTGCCTCGGTTCGGATGGCATTCGGGACGCATGGACCCCGATGGGCAATGGCGACATGCTTGAACGCGCGATGCTGCTCGCATTGCGCTGTGGCATGAGAACCGACCCTGAAATCTGCACGGCGTTCGAAGCCGCTGCCGGCAATGGCGCCCGGGCACTTGGGCGAACTGATTACGGATTGGCGACGGGGCAGGCAGCCAACTTGTTGTTGTTGCCTGCGCAGACACTGAGTGAAGCCGTCGTGGCGCGTCCGCTGGCGCGGACAGTGATCAGTCGCGGAGTCGTCGTGGCGAAAAACGGCAGCCTGCTGCGGAGCCGCCTGTGACTCAAAATAATCTCGACAAAGTAGACCTGTTGATCGAGCACGGCGTGGTCATCACCGTGGACGAGCAACGGCGCGTCATCAACGACGGTGCCGTGGCCGTGCTCGGCAACCGCATCGTAGCGGTGGGGCGCACGGATGAGCTGCGGGCTCGCTTCACTGCTGAAAAAGTCATCGATGCACGCAACAAGGCGGTGCTCCCCGGCTTGATCGACAGCCACGCCCATGCCGGCCACGCCATGCTGAAAACCATCGGCGGCGGGGAGGGCGATGCCTGGATGGAGGCTTGCCAGACCATCTACACCTCGGCCTCCGGAGTCGAGTTCTGGGAGGTCGAGGCCAGGTTGTCGGCGCTGGAACGGCTCAAATGCGGCACCACCACCGGCGTGTCGCTATTGGGCGGAGGCGATTCGATCATGCGGGTCGACGACCCGGTGTACGCGCAACGCCACGCCCAGGCTATCGCCGAAGTCGGTACCCGCTCGGTGGTGGCCGTCGGGCCGTCGCGGCCTCCAGCGCCGCACACTTACCTGGACTGGTCGACCGAACCACCCACTCGGCGCGACGTCAATTTCGAGACCATGTTCGAGGTCTGCGAAGAAATCGCCAGGAGCTGCGACGGCATGGGGGACGGCCGGGTGCGCATTGCCATCACGTTGCCGGTGTATGCGCCACAATACGAACCCGGCCATCGGCAGCTGGCGCCTCTGTTCCGCCAGCAAGCCCAGGATTACCTGGCTCTGGCCCACCGCTATGGCCTTACGTTCACCCAGGATGGCCACCGCGCCGGTACGCTGGCGCTGGCCCACCGCGAACTGGGCCTGCTCGGCCCGACATTCTTCATGTCGCACTGCATTGACCTGACCCCGGAAGACATCGCCCTGTGCCACGAGACACAGACCAAGATCGTGCACAACCCGAGCGCCATCATGTCGATCCTGGGTCGTTGCCCGGTACCGGAACTGATCGAGGCCAATGTCACCGTCGCCCTCGGCTCCGACGGCGCCGCCCCGGACCGCGGTTACGACATGTTCCGCCACATGTTCCAGTGCATGCACTACCACCGCCGCCATTTCCGCGACCCGGACATCCTGCCGCAGGGCAAAGTGCTGGAAATGGTCACTATCGACGCTGCCAGGGCTCTGTCGATGGAACACGAGATCGGCTCGCTGGAAGTCGGCAAGAAAGCCGACATCATTCTGATCGACCTGTTCAAACCGCACCTGATGCCGATGAACATGCCGGTCCACCGTATCACTTGCTTCGCCAACGGCGCGGACGTGTGTACCACCATCGTCGATGGCAGGATCCTGATGGAAGACTACGTCGTACACACCGTCGACGAGGCTGCTGTGCTGGCCGCGGTGCAAGAGGAGTCGGAGCGCATGCTGGACCGTAGTGGCTTGCGCCATCTGACAGAGGAATCGAAAAACCTCTGGCGGGCGGCACGGTATTACGCGGCAGGTTGAGTAACACGACCGGAAATGCCGGAACGAGCGGAACTGGTTGCAGCCTGTCAGAAAGGCAGCAACCGACCCGGGCTGTGTGAAAACGGTTTTGAGCGCGACAGGTACTCAAAATCGGACTGGAAATCGTGTTTCTACGCGAAATCCACATCTGCTGCTGCCGGTGGTGACCGCTATCTGTCGGATATGGATTTGGCGGATCCGACAAGTCAGTAGACCAGACTACCCTTGGTAGGCAACGGCGCAGGCGCTGCCAAAGGTACATACGTCTTCGACATGCGGTTTTATCCATTCACCAGACTCTCAGGTTTTTTACCTTGGGTAATCTGCTCGTACATCCGGACCCTGCGGTGATTGCGCGCGTAACCGCCCATCGCCGATACGGTGCCGCTTTGAATGTGATCCAGGTAGCGGAACATTTTTCGCGGTGAAATGAAACGTACCTGGTAGCCCTGGGCAGTCATTCGATCCTGCAGCTCATACCCCGGATTGCGTTTATCCATTTGAAAGTGAAAGCCGTGTTGTTTGATGAGTGCCACATTCCACAACGTGCAAAAGCTCTTCAGGTGGACCTCTCGATACGGCTTGGGCGCTCTTGCCTGAACGCCGAGCGCCAACAGACTCCGTCGGGCGTAGTGCTTGCAAAAACGTGAGGCCAGGCGCCAGGCCGAGCGAATGACGCCCCGATCCAGTTGCTCCAGGCATCCGACGGCGGCCACTTCGCGCTGTCCGCTGCATTGGTCGATCATCATGGCGAACACCGCCGGATCGTAAATGAAGGTGTCGGTGTGCAACAGAAACAGATAGTCGGTTTCAACCTGTGCCAAAGCGAGATCCAGAGCGCGGCCATGAGCAATGTTTCCCGCTTCGGGGGCTGTGTGCTTGCGTTCTATCAGTTCAATCCAGTCCAGCGTGCGCAAGTACTCGCTGCTCGCATCGTCAGAGTGATTATCCACCACAATTACCGGAACACCTGTCCCGCGCAGAGCCTCCTGCAAAAGCGTGAGACAGGTCTTGGTCAGATCAAGTGTTTTGTAGTTAACCAACACAATGCTGAAGTTGGCTGTGGTGGGTAGTGGAAGGGGCATAATTTGTGAAACCTCGATCATTTAACCGATATTGCGCAAGACGCTCTTAACGTCGACAGGACGTATGCACAGTCAATTCGAGCGCGAGACGTCATCGGAGGAGGTGTTCTGGTTGCTGGCAGTGGCTGTAGCCGTGGCAGACCCTGACTGTTGAAGCGTGGTCATGGCGGTTGCCCTTGCCGCGTCCATTTTGGCCATCACGGTATCGCCACCGCCTTCGGCCATTGCGGCGACAGAGGCAGTCATCAAGGTCACAATCAAAAGGGCTTTAAGGTTGTTCATGAGTGTTCTCCAGTAGTGAGTTGAGCCAACACACTGTTTGTTGGCTTGGACTCATCTTGACGCTCACGGCCTTTCGCCCTGTTCTCCGCAAAATGAACTTTTCGACAGGTTGTTGGCGGGGTGGGATTTCTTGTGGGGCAAGAAGGGATACATACGGCGGCAGGTTTAGTCCTGTTGCGGTGCGCGGCTCTCTGCACCCGTCTTGCCATCAAAACGAGCGCAGGGGCAGGCCCAGTTTCAGGCTGATCAGATAAGGCCAGGGGACGCAGATGTGCCCGCCAACGCCGGCTTGCCAAGCAGGTCGATCCGACAGCCAGGCACCGCATCACTGACGGTCAGTTTCAAGTCGTGTAAGCGCGCAACGGCTGAGACCATGCTCAACCCCAGGCCATTGCCCGGGGTGTGCCGGCTCGATTCGGCACGGTAAAGTCGGCGCAACACCGCTTCGCGTTCCGCCTGAGCGATGCCGGGGCCGTTGTCCGCGACGCGAATCCCGACAGTGCCGTGATCAGCGATCACCGACAGACTCACGCGGCTATGATCGGGACAAAATTTGATGGCATTGTCCAGCAAGTTGCAGATCGCATCGAATAGCAGTTGTGCGTCCCCTGAAATGATCGCGGGTGACTGGCTTTCGTTGAGCGTGAGGCTGATGCCGCGTTCCTCGGCCAGCGGCTCATACAGCTCGGCGGCATCGGCACTGATCAGGTTGAGGTCCAGCGACGCGAAGTGACTGCGCCGGGCGCTGTTTTCAATTTCCGAGATGCGCAGCAAGGCCTTGAACGTCAGCAGCAAGGCTTTGGCTTCGTTCAACGCCGCATCGATGCTGGCGGCGTATTGAGCTTCATCCAGGCCGCGCCGCTGGGTGCGCTCAAGGCCGGCGATCAGACGGGTCAGCGGGGTGCGTAGGTCATGGGCAATGTCATCGCACACGCCCTTGACCTCGCTCATCAAGCGCTCCAGTTCATCGAGCATGCCGTTGACCACCGAGGCGAGGCGGTCGATGTCGTCGTTGGTGCCCTGGATCGGCAGCCTGCCGGTCAAGTCGCCTTCGATAATGCCCTTGATCGAGCGACTGACCTTGTCCAGTCGCCGGTGGGCCGAATAGCCCAGCGCCACTGCACCAAACAAGCCGACCACCAGCAGCAGCACACCACCGGAAACCAGAGCCCTGATCAGCAGTTCGTCGAATTCGCGTATGTCGTGGATGTCCTGGGCCACCAGCAAGGTCTTGCCGTCGGCCAGGCGATGGGTAATGAAGCGTATCGGGCGCTGGTGACCGTTGGCCTTGCGCCAATCGAACTCCTGAGGTTTGTCGTAGGCGGAGAAGGGTGGCAACTGCTGGATGGCCCCGGCAATGAACCGGCCTTGTGCGTCGAACAGGCTATGGGGCAGGCGCGCTTCGGTATCCTGCACGGCGTGATTGCGGATTTCCCTGAGTTGCAACTCCGGGTCCTGTGCACTGCGGTTTTCTACCTGGCGATACAGCGCGGTATCGGCTTCGGTTTTCAGGTAGAACGCCGTTTGCCAATAGACGTAGCCGAACAGCGCCAGGAACGAACAGCCGAACAGCCCGAGAAACAGCAGGCCGGTGCGAAAACTGATGGTGCGCGGGATTTCACTCAGGCGAACGGAGGACATAACCGGCTCCACGAATGGTATGGATCATCGACGGCTCATCTTCGCCGTCAATCTTGCGCCGCAAGCGGCCCATGTGGACTTCGATGACGTTGGTGCGCTCGTCGTAGGCGTAGTTCCACACCGCTTCGAACAGCATGGTGCGCGTGACCACTTGCCCGGCATGGCGCATCAGGTGCTCAAGCAGCGCGTACTCACGGGGGACCAGATCAATGAACCGGTCACCACGTCGCACCGTGCGGCTTAGCAGATCGACGTCCAGATTGCCGACGCGCAAACGTGTTTCCCGAGCCTCGGCGACCGGTTCGGCGCGGCGGCGATTCAAGGCCTCCAGCCGCGCGGTCAGCTCGATGAATTCGAAGGGCTTGGTCAGATAATCATCACCGCCCGCGCGCAGGCCGCGAACCCGTTCATCCAGCGCGCTCAAGGCGCTGAGGATCAACACCGGGGTGCTGACACTCGCGGCGCGCAAGGCGGTGAGCACGCCGAGCCCATCGAGGCCGCCGGGCAGCATGCGGTCCAGGACGATCAGGTCGAACGGCTCACTCAAGGCTTTGAGCAAACCTTCACGACCGTTGTGGACGCAGCTCACGGTGAAGCCGTGGTCACACAGCGCCGCTTCAATTTCGCGGCAGGTAGGCAAGTCGTCCTCGACGACCAGAACATGGGTCATGGCAGTTGAACCGCTCACATAATCGGGCAGAGGTGGCATAGTGTGACAAAGCCTGCGGCCGTGCCACGTTCCCGTCAGGTAAATAAAAGTTTAGGTAGGATTTCTGGAGACGGTGCCTTGCGCATTCTTGTGGTTGAAGATGATGCCCAGACCGCTGCGTACCTGCTACGCGGGTTGAGCGAAAGCGGTCACGTCGTCGATATCGCCAGCGATGGCAACAGTGGGCTGGGCATGGCCTTGGAACAAATCCATGATGTGCTGATCGTCGACCGCCGTTTGCCCGGTCTCGACGGTATTGGCCTGATCAAGGCCGTGCGAGCGCAACGGTTGCGGGTGCCGATCCTGATGCTCAGTGCGCAGGCGTCCACCACTGACAAGGTTGAAGGCCTGCAGGCCGGTTGCGATGATTATCTGGCCAAGCCTTACGCGTTCGTCGAAGTGTTGGCGCGGCTCGACGCCTTGCTGCGCGGGCGCGAGCAAACGACGGGGCCAGCGCGACAATTGGAAGTCGGCGAACTGCAACTTGACTGCGCCACGCGCACCGCGGTGCGTCAAGGCCGGGTCATTGCCTTGCAGCATCGCGAGGCGTTGCTGCTGGAGAAACTCATGCGCCACAGCGGGCAGGTGGTGACCCGCGACATGCTGCTCGACAGCGCCTGGGACTACGCCTTCGACCCCAACGACAACGTCATCGATAAACATATCCATCGCTTGCGGCGCAAACTCGATGAAGGTTTCGACTATTCGCTGATCAAGACCATTCCCGGTGCCGGCTACAGCTTTCAGGTGACGCCCGGCCAAGGCTAAACAAAAGTTTATCTGCCGACGAACGCTCTGGCAGGCACCCCTCGCTATCTTCGCTGCATTCGTGGATCGCTCCACAGAGGCATTAGCGGGGGATAGCTTGCCCATGTCGGTTTCAACCTTGGCGGCGCGCTCCAGGCGCGGTGCGTGTTTTTCAACCGTTTCGTTGGCCTTGCTCGGCGCGCTTATGCTCGGCGGCTGCTCGATGGTGCCGCAATACAAGCAACCCGAGTTGCCCCTGGCGCAACAGTTCAATGGCCCGGCAGACAGCCCGGCGGCCCAGGGCGGGCAGTGGTGGCGCGAGTTTCACAGCGCCGAGCTCGACGCTTTGATCGCCCGTGGCCTGGCCTCCAACTACACCCTCAAAGCGGCGGTCAGCCGGATCGATGAAGCCCGTGCCTCGGCGCAAGTGGCGGGCGCGGCGCAATATCTGGCGCTGAATTTGGGCGGTAATTTCCAGCGCCAGAACAATTACGGCACCACGGAAAAACGCAGCGTGTTTGCCGAAGCGACTTATGAAATCGACTTCTGGGGCAAACAACGTGCGGCTGCTGACTCCGCCGATGCTTTAGCCAACGCGACGGTGTTTGATGCGCTGACGCTGCGCATGAGCCTGGGCGCGAGCATCGCCGACCGCTACTTCGAAGTGCTGTCTCTGGAAGATCGGATGCGTCTGGCCCAATCCATTGCCGACGATGCGAAGCAGGTGCTGGACCTGGTACAGGTCCAGGCCAGTCAGGGTTCGGTATCAAATCTTGAAGTCGAGCAGCAGCGCAATGCCCTGCAGACCTTTGAAGCAGCGGTGCCGCCTCTGCGTCAGCAACGGGATCTGGCACTGTATCAATTGGCGGTTTTGGTGGGCGCACAGCCCGAAGGCTTTCACTTGCAGGGTGATGGCTTGAAAACCCTGCAAGTGCCACAACCGGCAACCGGCATGCCGATTGGCCTGCTGCGTCAGCGCCCGGACATCCAGGCCGCTGAAGCACGGCTCAAATCCGCCAACTTCGACGTAGGCGTCGCCCGCGCGGCGTTTCTGCCCAATCTGTCTCTGGACCTGCTGGGCGGCGTCGATACGCTCGCCGGCGGCCAGGTCTGGAGCACCATCGGCACTCTCAGCCAACCGCTGTTTGCCGGTGGCCAGCTCAAGGGGCAGTTGCATTTCGATCAGGCTCACGTTCAGGAACTGACGTCGAGTTACCGTGAATCGATCATTGAAGCACTGCAAGACGTTGAAACCCAGCTCAGTGCATCTCGCGAGCTCGACAAGAGCTACGTCTTGAATCAGTCGGCCGTAGATTCGGCCCGGGAAGCGGCGCGTCTGGCTCAGGTCCGCTACCGCCTCGGGTCCACCGACTTCCAGACCCTGTTGATCGTCGAACGCACCCAATACCAGGCCGAAGACACGCTGTTGCAAGTACGCCTCCAGCATTTGCAGGCCGCCGTCGGCCTGTTCCGGGCGCTGGGCGGGGACTTTTCGACTGACACCGTCGCTTCCAATTCTTCTGCTCAGGTGGCTCACCCATGAATGCCTTGAACCCAGGTCGTCGCGTTATTTTCGGGGGGCTGATGGCGCTCTCGCTGGCCGCTGCCATCGGCGGTTCTCAATGGATCAGGCAGGCCCATGCCGCGCCGGTGAAGGCCGATACTGGCGCCGTGCCGGTGCAGATGACCCAAGTCAGCCGCCAGGACTTGCCCGTCTGGATCAGCGCCATAGGCAATGTGCAGGCGCTCAACAGCGTGAATGTGCGGGTGAGGGTGGACGGAGAATTGCAAAAAGTCCTGTTCAATGAAGGGCAGACCGTCACCGCCGGCAGTCTGCTGGCGGTGATTGACCCACGGGTGTATCAAGCCCAGGTCGCTCAGGCCCAGGCCTTGGTGGCCAAGGATCAAGCGCAATTGGCCAATCTGAAGGTCAACCTTGATCGCGCCAGCAAACTGGCCGCCGCCAAGGCCGGTCCGACCCAGGATGTGGACACCTACCGCGCACAACTGGCTGCGCAGCAAGCCACTTTGCAGGCGGATCAAGCAGCATTGGATGCGGCGCGCCTGCAACTGGAGTTCACCCAGGTCAAGGCACCGCTGACCGGGCGCACCGGCCAGCGCCTGCTGGATGTCGGCTCCATCGCCCATGGCGCCGAAGCCACCGGGCTGGTGACGATTACTCAGATGAACCCGATTTCCGTGGCGTTCGCCGTGTCCCAGGACGATCTGGCGGAAATTCTCGAAGAGAATGCCAAAGGCGCATTGCAGGTGGTCGCGATGACTCGTGATGGCCAGCAGGAAATCGCCCGTGGCCAATTGAGTTTTATCGACAGCCAGGTGACCGCCGCCAGCGGTCAGATCCAGCTCAAGGCGCAGTTCGACAATGCCGCTGCTAAACTCTGGCCGGGCGAACTGGTGAGCGCGCGGTTGCTGGTGCAAACCCACAAGGACGTGGCCGTGGTACCGGCCGATGCTGTGCAATTGGGGCGTCAGGGCAACTTCGTCTACGTGGTGGATGCCGACCAGCGAGTGCAACCACGCCTGGTGGATGCCGCCACCGTGGTCGATGGCAAACAATGGATTCGCCAAGGTCTGGCGGCCGGTGAAACCGTGGTGGTGCAGGGCCAGTCCCGCGTCGCGCCGGGTCTGAAGGTCTCGCCGGTCAAGACCGACGCCACTGTCGATCTGGCGGAGGCAGCCCAATGAATGCGCTGGCCGGACTGATTCAACGGCGTGTAGGACTGAGTCTGTTGGCCCTCGGGGTCATGCTGCTCGGCGCTTTTGCCTACTTTCATCTACCTGTGGCACCGCTGCCGACGGTGGATTTCCCGACCATCCAGGTCACCGCCAAACTCTCGGGGGCCAGCGCCGAAACCATGGCGTCTTCAGTGGCGACCCCCTTGGAGCGCGCCTTTGCCGCCGTACCGCAAGTGACCTCGATGACCTCGTCGAGTGCGGCAGGCAAAACCCAGGTGGTGCTGCAATTCGACCTGTCGCGGGACATCGACGGTGCTGCGCAGGATGTGCAAACAGCGATCAACACCGCCACACCGAACCTGCCCAAGACCATGTCCAGCGCACCGACCTTCAACAAGGTCAATCCCGCCGAAGGTACCGTGATGTCGCTGGCCGTGACCTCCCCGGTGCGCACGTTGCCCGAGCTCGATCGCTATGCCGACAACTACATTGCCCAGCGCTTGTCCCAAATGCCCGGCGTCGGCCTGGTGGATTTTCACGGAGAGCAGAAACCGGCGGTGCGGGTGCAGATTGATCCCGATGCACTGGCCGCTCGCGGCCTGACCCTGGAGGATGTGCGCAGTGTGATCGGCGTCAGCACCCTGGATCAGCCCAAGGGCACCCTCGATGGCCAAAGCCGTTCGATCACCCTCGGTGCGACGGATCAATTGCTCGACCCGCAGCATTACCGCGATCAGGTCATCGCCTACAAGAACGGCATGCCGATCAGGCTCGGTGACCTGGGCCGGGTGATTGCCGGTGCCGAGGACACCCAGCAAGCTGCGCAATTGGGTACCGAGCCCACAGTCATCGTCGACATCCACAAACAGCCGGGTTTCAACCTGCTGTCGACCATCGCCACGATCAAGGCCAAGCTGCCCGAGCTGACCGCCTCGTTGCCGCGAGACGTGCAGGTACAGGTGGTGGGTGACCGTACCCAGACCATCGAAGCCTCGGTTAACGACATGCAGTTCACCTTGCTGCTGTCGATTGCACTGGTAGTTGTGGTGATATTTGCATTCCTGCGCAAAGCCACGGCAACGCTGATTCCCAGCCTGACCATCCCGCTGTCACTGGTGGCCACGTTCGGGGTGATGTACCTGTTGGGCTACAGCCTCGACAACCTGTCGATCATGGGCTTGGCGATTGCCGTCGGATTCGTGGTGGACGATGCCATCGTGGTCATGGAAAACATTGTCCGGCATCTGGAAATGGGCAAGTCGCGCCTGCAATCGGCGGTCGACGGCTTGCGCGAAGTGGCGTTCACCATCATCTCGATGACGGTGTCGCTGATCGCGGTGTTCCTGCCGATCCTGTTGATGTCGGGCATTGTCGGGCGATTGATGCGTGAGTTTGCGGTGACCGTCAGTGTCGCGATCATCGTGTCCGGCATCGTTTCGTTGACCATCACACCAATGCTTTGCGCCTGGTTGCTCAAGCCCCACGCAGACCAAGAGGAAGGGCGCTTTGCCCAGGCCTGCGAGCGGGTGTTCGATAGCCTGCACAACGGATATCGCCGCAGCCTGGACTGGGTGCTTGACCATCAACGCATCACCCTGGCGGTGGCCATCGCCACCTTGGCGGCGACGGCAGTGCTGTACGTCGGCATTCCCAAGGGCTTCTTCCCGCAACAGGACAATGGCTTGATCCAGGGTGTGGCCGAAGCGGCGGCGGACATTTCGCCCAGCGCGATGCGTGCGCAGGTCAACCGCGCCGCCGAGATCATTGGCCAGGACCCGGCGGTCGCGCGGGTGTACTTCTGGATCGGCCCGAACCCGACGGTCAGCCAGGGCAAGGTGATGATCAACCTCAAGCCATTCAGCGAACGCACTGCCAGCGCCGCCGACGTCATCCGTCGCCTGCAACCGGCGCTCGATACATTGTCCGGGGTCAAGGTGTTCATGCAGGCCAACCAGGACATCCAGATTGGTGGTCGGGCCAGCAAGACTCAATACCAGTACACCCTGCAAGACCCGGACAGCGTCGAACTGGATCACTGGAGCGGGGTGCTGCTGGACAAGCTCAAGACCTTGCCGCAGTTGCAGCACGTGACTTCGGACCAGCAACAAGCCATCGCCCAATCGACCCTGGTGATCGACCGTCCCACGGCCGCACGCCTGGGCGTAACGGTGCAGGCCATCGACGACGTGCTGTATGACGCCTTCGGTCAGCGGCAGATTGCGACGATGTTCACCCAGCTCGATCAGAACCACGTGATTCTGGAACTCGATCCGAGCTGGCAAACGTCCACCGCCACCCTTGAGCACTTGTTTGTCCGTGCAAGTTCCGGGACCCTGGTACCGCTGAACCTGCTGGCCAGCGTCAAGACCGAACAAGTGCCGATCATCATCAACCACCAAGGCGTATTCCCGGCCATTACCCTGTCGTTCGACCTCGCGCCCGGCCATGCCTTGAGTGAAGCGGTCACCGCGATCAATCAGGCGTCCCTGGCCGTGGCAATGCCAGACACTGTGCAGGGCAGTTTCCAGGGGACCGCCCAGGCCTTCCAGGACTCATTGAAGTCACAACCCTGGCTGATTCTGGCGGCGATCCTCACGGTCTACATTGTGCTGGGTGTGCTGTACGAGAATGCGATTCACCCGCTGACCATTATCTCGACCTTGCCTTCTGCCGGTTTCGGCGCACTGCTGGCATTGATGCTTTGCGGTCAGGACCTGTCAGTGCTGGGGATGATTGGCATCATTTTGCTGATCGGTATCGTCAAGAAGAACGCGATCATGATCGTCGATTTCACGTTGCAGGCCCAGCAGCGGGGCCTGTCGCCCCGGGAGGCGGTACGCGAAGGCTGCCTGTTGCGTTTGCGACCGATCCTCATGACTTCTTTGGCAGCTTTGTTGGGCGCGGTGCCGCTGGCGTTCGGTCATGGTGCCGGCTCCGAGTTGCGGCAACCATTGGGTATTGCGATTGTCGGTGGCCTGGCGGTGTCGCAGATTCTGACGCTCTACACCACGCCCGTGGTCTATCTGTGGTTTGAACGCCGGCGTCGAAAAACACTGCTCGACCACGCTGAGGTTACGGTTTGAAGCCCTCAACTACCCAAAAACCTCGGCAACCCGGTCGGGCTTTGGCGATTGCAGCCATCCCGACTTGTAACAACTAACCCATAGCTGCCGGTGGTGACAGGCAGAAGTCGGCCAAAAGCGGCCCTTGGTAATCTACGAATCAGGGCCCATTCAGTAACCGCGGCAAGAAAGTCGGTGTTGGTTATCAGAAGATCCCGCAGGCGGCAGCTGCGGAATAGTCAGAGCCAGCGGCGAACCTCGGCCTTGTAGCGGCGGTAGTCGTCGCCGAACTTCGCTTCGAGATAGCGCTCCTCGCGAGCGATCACCTGCCTCTGGATCACGATCAGCACCAACGGAAGCAAAGCCAAGGCGATCGCTCCGTCGAAGCCGACCGCAATGCCGGAATAGACAAGCGCCATGCCGAGATACATGGGATTGCGGGTCCACCGATAAGGGCCGGTCGTTGCGATGAGGGTCGTTGGTCGCGACGGCGGAACGTGGGTGCCCAGGCGCCGGAACAGCCCCGCCGCCGCAAGCATCGTCGCCGCGCCGGCAGCGAACAGCAGCGCGCCCGTCGCGACCAGCAACCACCGGTCGATGCCGAAAGAGCGCATGGCGACGAACCGCTCCGCCGCCAGCCCCAACAGCAACGCTCCCAGATAGATGAAGGGCGGAGGGAAGCGCACCCCCGCGCTGTCCGGTTCGACGGCCATGTTCATCTCCTCTCTATGCGCTCAAGCCAGCATCGACTGCTGGGCGAAAATACCCGCCATCGCGCCCTGCGATGATGCCTGGGTGACCGAGGGCAATATGGGCGTGGTGAGATCGCCGGCGGCGTAGATGCCGGGCGTGCTGGTTTGGCGGCGCTCGTCGACCTTGAGCACGACGCCGGTGGGCGTATCCATCGTGGCAAGGCCCAGCGATTCATGCAGGTTTGCGGACGGCTTGTTGCGCGGATGAGCAAACAGGATGTCGACCGCGACAGTGGAGCCAGTGTCGAGATTGACGGTAGCGATATGCCCCTGGTGATGGGCGATCTCGACGATCCGCCCGTCGACGACAGGTATGTTGCGGTGCGCCAGATCGGCCTGGATATCAGGCGCAATGTCGTGACCATCGGCAAAGACAGTCAACCTGTCGGTCCAATCGAGGAACAGCCTGACCTGGTTGTGCGATTGCGGGCCGGACCACACGAGGCCCCAATGCTGGCCGGCGGCTTCAAAGCCGTCGCAATAGGGGCAGGGGACGATGGACGTCCCCCAACTCTCGGCAAAGCCTGGAACATCAGGCATCTGGTCGGCGACGCCATAGCTCAGGATCACGCGGCGGGCCCTTAGGCTTTCGTGATCGTCGGTGACAACGCAGAAATCGTCGATTACGCCAGAAATTTTCTCCGCCCGGGCATTGACCAGCCTGACCGTTGGATAGCGCGCCAACTGCTGCCGCGCCGCGGCCAGGATGTCCAGCGGCGGCTTGTGATCGTGACCGAGCAGACCATGCGAATGTCCGGCAAAGCGGTTACGAGGCCGGCTGGTATCGAGAACGATAACCTTGCGACGGGCACGGCCAAGCTGCAAAGCGGCGGCGAGACCGGCAAAACTCCCGCCGATGATGATGACGTCATTCATGGTGATGGGCTCCGCTGGAGGGCAGGTTGTAACCTAGCCTTTGGATTGCACACTTAAGATACTGCATGGTATCGTATATCTTAAATTAAGATACTGTAAAGTACCAATATCATGACCGAAACCATACAGGGCCGGCGCGGCCGGCCCACCAACGAGGCGCTTGCCCAAACGATACTCGACGCCGCGAGCGAACTTTTTGTGGAATTGGGTTTTCAAGCGACGACGTTGGACAAGGTCGCCCAGCGGGCGAAGATATCCAAGCTCAGCATCTATAGGCGCTTCGAGAACAAGGAGGCGCTGTTCAGCGCAGCCATCGCGGCCGGCTGCCAGCAGTCGTTTGCACCACAGGCCCTGCTTGAAGGTGCCGAAGGTTCGGTCGAAGACCAACTTATGGCGGTGGGAACATCACTGCTGCGCACGCTGTTGAGACCAGACGTCAGCAGTATCGAAGCCATGGTCATGGCCGATAAAACGAGTCAAAACGCCCTGAGCAAGCGCCACTACGAAGCCGGCGCCGCCCATGTCATCGCCGACATCGAGGCCCTGTTGCGCCAACTTCACGCGAAGGCGCTTCTCAACGTGCCCGATCCCCTCCAAGCCGCCCGCTTGTTTGCCGCGCTCTTCAAAGGGTCCGATCTACTGATGATCGCCCGCTTCGATCAGGCGAGAGCAGAGGACGAAAACGAAATCGAATCCTATTGCCGGTCGGCCGTCGCCATGTTCATCGCCGCGCACGGTCGCAGCGACCACGCGGGTGGATAAGCATTTAATTGCTCCGGGGCAGCTTGGCACAGGCTTGGGTTTGCGCTTCAGGGTCCGCAGCGAAATCACAGGCTGCGTCCGATTAACTGTCGCAGTACTGGCGCAAGTGCTCAGCATCGTAGCCTGAATCGACCATAGATTCGTAGACTCCTTCAAGCTGCTGTCTCTGGCCAGGAGCGGCTGCTATTGGCCGACTTCAGCCCTTCGCGACAGGCAAAATTCGGCCAAAAGCAAACACTTCAGGTGCCCTCCAAGCATTCAGTATCACTACGGCAAGTCAGTTCACGGTCTGACGGAACTCACCGCGTTTGGACACTCGCAGGGGGCTTTCTCATTTCACCAATATCTGTATATTCGAATTATCAAATATACGAGCTATGCCATGAGCCTCCTGCCTGCCACTGTCTTCAAATGCCTGGGTGATGAAACCCGCGCCAGGATCATGCTGATGCTCTGTGCCCAAGGCGAGCTTTGCGTGTGCGAACTGATCTGGGCGCTGGATGACAGTCAATCCAAGATTTCACGCCACCTGGCTCAGTTGCGTGCCTGCGGTCTGCTCGAAAATCGCCGTCAAGATCAATGGATTTACTATCGAGTGCACCCTGAACTTCCACAATGGGTCGTCGACATACTCCAGGTGACACTCGAAGCCAACCGACACTGGCTGAGCCAGGACGAAAAGCGCCTTGATCAGATGGGCGGCCGCCCTGAGCGCAGGGCAGCCTGCTGCTAACGTAACAGTCAATTCGATCAGGCCAGTCCTGCCCCTCCAAAGACAGCACACGAAAGAGAACAACGCTATGAGCATCAGAGTAGGTATCAACGGTTTTGGTCGAATCGGTCGTCTGGCCTTGCGCGCGGCCTGGCACTGGCCCGAGTTTGAATTCGTGCAAATCAATGACCCTTCTGGCGACGCTTCCACTCATGCGCACCTGATC
This sequence comes from Pseudomonas sp. Pseusp10, assembly GCF_059492225.1. Classification (NCBI taxonomy): domain Bacteria; kingdom Pseudomonadati; phylum Pseudomonadota; class Gammaproteobacteria; order Pseudomonadales; family Pseudomonadaceae; genus Pseudomonas; species Pseudomonas sp. Pseusp10. The sequence continues at coordinate 3,167,364 of NZ_CP168528.1, forward strand.
AATTTCGACTCGGTGCACGGCCGTTGGCACAACGAAGCCAGCGCCGATGGCGATTGTGTGGTCATTGACGGTCGACGCATGCGGGTGACTGCCAACAAATCCATCGCCGACACTGACTGGTCCGGCTGCGACCTGGTCATCGAGGCCAGTGGCAAAATGAAGACCGTTGACGTGCTTCAGGCGTATCTGGAACAAGGTGTGAAGCGCGTGGTGGTTTGTGCACCGGTGAAGGAACAGGGGGCGCTGAACATCGTCATGGGCGTCAACCAGCACCTGTTCGATCCGGCGCAGCACCGTATTGTTACCGCTGCATCCTGCACCACCAATTGCCTGGCTCCAGTGGTCAAAGTGATCCACGAAAACCTGGGTATTCGCCATGGCTCTATCACCACGATCCACGACCTGACCAATACCCAAAGTATTCTCGATCAGCCGCACAAGGACCTGCGTCGAGCCCGTGCTTCGGGTATGAGCCTGATCCCGACCAGTACGGGGTCGGCGACAGCGATTGCTGAGATTTTTCCAGAGTTGCGTGGCCGCCAGAACGGCCACGCCGTTCGCGTACCGCTGGCCAATGCCTCTCTTACCGACTGCGTGTTCGAGGTGGAGCGTGAGACCTCGGTGGATGAGGTCAATGCCCTGCTCAAAGCTGCGGCCGCCGGCCCGCTGAAAAACATCCTCGGCTATGAGGAGCGTCCGCTGGTTTCGATCGACTACCGCACCGATCCGCGCTCCTCGATCATCGATGCGCTCTCGACCATGGTGGTGAACGGCACCCAAGTGAAGATCTACGCGTGGTACGACAACGAGTGGGGTTACGCCAATCGTGTTGTCGAACTGGCCAGGCTGGTTGGTTTGGCCGGTTAACAGGAGCGATCATGAAGGCGTTGTCAGCCCTTTCCCCGGAAGTTCGGCAATATCTGCTGGTCACCGGCAATTACTGGGCCTTTACCCTCACCGATGGTGCGCTGCGCATGTTGGTGGTGCTCCATTTCCACACATTGGGCTACTCGCCGCTGCAAATTGCCGCGCTGTTCCTGTTTTACGAGATCTTCGGCGTCATCACAAACCTGGTGGGTGGCTACCTCGGCGCTCGCCTGGGCTTGAATCGCACGATGAACATCGGTCTGGGCCTCCAGGTGGCTGCCTTGCTGATGCTCACAGTGCCAGCCGCCTGGCTGACCATCCCTTGGGTGATGGGCGCTCAGGCGTTGTCCGGTATCGCCAAAGACCTCAACAAGATGAGTGCCAAGAGTTCGATCAAGCTCCTGGTGCCCAACCAACGGCAGGGCACGCTTTATCAGTGGATAGCCATCCTCACCGGCTCAAAAAACGCCCTCAAGGGTGTGGGCTTCTTCCTGGGCGGCGCCTTGCTGGCATGGCTGACGTTCAGAGGGGCCGTGCTACTGATGGCAACGGTATTGGCGCTAGTCTGGATTGCGAGCCTGCTCCTGCTGAAACAGGACCTGGGCAAAGCCAAGGCCAAGCCAAAGTTCCGCGAGATGCTTTCCAAGAGCCGAGCGATCAACATCCTCTCGGCGGCGCGGCTGTTTCTCTTTGGCGCTCGCGATGTGTGGTTTGTCGTCGCCTTGCCGGTGTACCTGAGTGAAGTATTTGGCTGGGACTTTTGGTGGGTGGGTGGGTTTCTGGCGGCTTGGGTCATCGGTTATGGCATCGTCCAGTCTCTCGCCCCGAACATCACCGGGAAGAAGCATGGCCATGTCCCGGATGGGCGAGCGGCCTTCGTTTGGGCGGCGTTGCTGGCCGGCCTGCCGGTGGCCATCGCCCTCGGTCTCTCGGCGGGCTGGTCGCCCCAGACTGTACTCCTGGGTGGGTTGATGATCTTCGGTGCGCTGTTTGCGGTGAACTCATCCCTGCACAGCTACCTGATCGTCTCCTATGCCAAAGAGGACGGAGTATCGCTGGACGTTGGTTTCTACTACATGTCCAACGCGCTGGGGCGGCTGCTCGGCACCGTGCTGTCCGGCTGGATTTACCAGGCCTATGGGCTGGAGGCTTGTCTGTGGGTTTCCACGGTCTTTGTAATGCTGGCCGCTCTGATTTCTATCGCCTTGCCCAGGCACGCCGAAGCGATACCGTCGACATGACAAGATGAGATTTCGCTGGCTGAATGCGAGCGGAAGAAATGGCAGCTTGGCATACCGCACGGCGGAGGTATGCCATTGAGAGTTTTATTAACAAAACTGGCCGGTTTCTGCCTGTCCTGACCGGCAGAGTTCGACCCATAGCGGACACCCGAAGCGGCTATCCGTCTACGAACGAACCTCCCGCAGATTGAATAGTTAACTTGCGGTGAAATTCATTAAGCGGGACATCGTCAATTGATGCACATGAGTTATTCATTGCTGTGTCCTAACGCGGCGCCACGAGCACACGGCGAGTGCATCTGTGTCCTGTGCAGAGGTTGCCAGGCTACGGCAGTGATTCTGTTGGATGCGGGCCGCACCTCGTCCTGTGGACGGCCCGTGAGATTGGCCTGGCTTACTGCTGGGCTGACGCTACAGCTGGCGCCGATTTGAGGATGGCCTGATAGGTATCTTTGTGGTCTGCGTAGTACTGAGCGACCACTTTGTCAGCCGACGATTCGCGTGCCTGTTTCATCATGTTTTCCAGATCCTTCATCGGAATACTGAAATGTGCGAAGAAATAGGCCACCTGAGGGAAGTCCTGAGTGAATCCTTTGCGGGCCACGGCGTGGATCTGCTCGGCTTTTCCGTAGACCTCTCTAGGGTCGTCCAGGTAGCGCAGAGACCAGGTCGAGAACATCCAGTGCGGGCTCCAGGCATTGAGCAACGCCCATTGGCCTCGCTTGGTGACACGGTCAAATTCGTTGAGCATGCCGGTTTCGGAAGAGGCCACCAGTTTGTAGCCTTCAAGTTTGTAGTCAGCGATAGCGCGGGTAGCCGTTTTGTACTGTCCGTTACCCACTTCGGAAGTCAGAATCTTGCCGCCCAGTTTTTCTCTCACTTGCGGCTTGTTCAAGTCCTCAATGCTGGACAGCTCGCTCTGTGGAATGCTCGTGGGAACAACTAGGCCGAGGCGCCCTTCATAAAGCACGCCCAGGTCTTCCAGCTTGTCGCCGTATTTGTCCCAGAAAGGCTTATGGCTGTAGGTGAGCCAAGCCATCGGAATCATGTCGACTTTTCCAGCAGACATTGCCTGGAACTGAATACCGATATCGGCCATCACCAGTTTGACGGGTTGCTTGAGCTGATCTTGCAGGATCGTGGTGGCCAGCTTGGTGGTAATTTCCGCATCGGCCCAATTCACCCAACCGATGGTGATAGGCTTGGCTTCGTCTGCATGAGCAATGCTCGCAAGGGTGAGTAGTGTGATGCTGGCCATCCAGCAGCCAGCTCTTTGTGCGAAGGACATTCGGGTGATCATCGGGCATCTCCAATGTTATGAGTTATTGGTTTGGCAGATAGATGATTGGGTGCTGCCTCGAATTGTTGTAAGTCACTTCTGGAGTGGGTTCTTCGAGGCGAGCGTTGTGGTCGCAACCAAGTAGTTGCATTCGTTTATGTGCTTCTTTCTGGTCCTTTTTGACGTTCAGATGTACTGGTAACGGTTGGTGATCGGAGAGCTGATAGCCCAACGGCCCTCAACACCTTTTAGAATGGTTACGTGATTACCGGGACCAACCGAGACGGGTGGATTGGTTGGGCTATGAATCACGGCCTCGCCACTTTGCACCACAAATTGAACGTCCCGGTCGTAGCCGTATTCGAAGCGATCAGTGTCGCCGCTCTCCCATAGCTCCCATTGCTGGGATTGCTGCTTTTCTTCTGCTGTAGCCTGGCGCTGGATGATCTTCGTCATATTGTTTTTCCTGAGGACACCAGGCCAACATCTTTGCTGGCCTTGGGAACAGAGAGCTGGCTATGAAAAGGCAGTGAGTCAGGCGTCAGCGGCTGTTTGCCCAACAAAATGTCGCTGGCCTTCTCTGAAAGCATGATCGTCGCCGCGTTGATGTTCGCGCTGGGCACGGACGGGAATACTGAGGCGTCGACGACTCGCAGGTTTTCCACGCCAAGAACTCGCAACTGGCTGTCCACTACCGCTGTCGAGTCGTCGGAGCCACCCATCTTGCAAGTACCGCAGGGGTGATACGCACTAGCAGCGTCTTCGCGAATAAACTCGTCCATAGCTTTGCCGCCACGGATGTGAGTACCGGGGGTATCTTCGCGGTAGTTGTAACGCTTGAATGCTGGCTGAGCGGCGAATTCAAGACCAAGGCGCATGGACTCGCGCATGACTCGCCAGTCTTCCTCGGTTGCCATGTAATTCGGATCGATGCGCAGCGGATCAGATACCTTTGCGCTACGCAGACGAATGTTGCCGCGACTGGTTGGACGCATTGGGCCGACGCCGATCCGATAACCGTAGGTTGTGGAAACAGGAATCCAGTTTTTGTCGAAGAACACCGGGAAGAAGTGAAACTGGATATCTGCGTGCGGGGTAGTCGGTGAGCTGTTCAGGAACGCCCCGACATGGCACTGGTTAACCGAAGCGACACCCTTTTTGAATCCGAACCACTGCATGCCTGCCCACAGCATACGATGGGGTTGCAACTCTCGGTTAAGTGATACCGGTTCCTTGGTCTCGATCTGGATGTGGCATTCAAGATGATCCTGCAAATTCTCACCCACCCCGGGTAGATCAACCTGACAGACTATGCCGTGCTCTCTCAGATGCGCGGCTGGACCGATTCCCGACAACATCAACAGCTGTGGGGAGCCGAAAACCCCACAGCTGACAATGGATTCTTTTCGCGCACGAACGTCGATCATCTTGCCGTTACGGAGCACTCGAAAACCGACGGCTCGCTTGCCTTCCAGAATAATTTTCTGGACTTCACAACCCAGCCAGATCGTCAGATCAGGGTGTTCACCCATAGTGTGCAAGTAGCCGTAGGCTGAGCTGTTGCGAACACCGTCTCGCACGCTCATTTCGAAGCGTGAGACGCCTTCCTGCTGATAGCCATTGACATCGTCTGTCAGTGCGAAGCCCGCCTGCTGGCCTGCTTCGAGGAATGCTGCATTCAGTGGGCTGAGCTTTTCCTGACGCTGGGCGCGAATCGGTCCGTCATGGCCACGGTATCGACTGTCGATAACGCTGGACTCGATTTTCTTGAAATACGGTGCGCAGTCGGCCCAACTCCACCCTGTGGCGCCCTCAACTTCCCAACGGTCGTAATCCAAGGGGTGCCCGCGTAGCCAGGTCATGCCGTTGATCGAGGACGAACCGCCCAGAAGGCGCCCCCGTGGTTGCTGAATTCGGCGGTTATTCAGGTGGCGCTGTTCTTCGGTGTAGTACCACCAGTTGTATTGCGAGGTAGGTTTGAACGCCGAGCGCAGCCCAGCTGGCATGCGAATGATCCACGATTTGTCGGACGGGCCGACTTCTAATAGCAGTACTTTAAACCCCGCATCAGAAAGTCGGCGTGCTTGCACACATCCCGCAGATCCAGCACCTGCTACTACATAGTCAAACTCTGCATTCATTAGGGGGTCTCCAGCACAATCGAGCAGGCGTGCTTCATCAGGGGCAAGGTGCGGGCCACGCAGCATGTCAGTCGAGCAACTCCGACGCTGAATGGTTTTTTTATTAAAAGAGTTGATTGGGGTTGGCAGCAGATTACCCAACTACAATTTGTGTGGATATTTAATAAAAGTTAAGTTCGGCTTAAAAAATCGTTATACGGAACTCGAAATTATTAAGGCAGAGGTTATTTCCACGGAAATACATACGCTCGTAATGCATTGAATAGTCTGCTTTACATGAATGAAGCGTATCCGTTGGCCATTCCTGATTGAGCTGGCTGTCCTGTGCGCGTAGCATCCGGGGCATTCTATCGGCGGCAGTACAACTGTTTGTGGGAGGCAGGGTGAGACACCTGGATCTGACATTGCTTCATGCTTTCAAGGTAATCGTTGAGTGCAAAAGCCTTTCGGTTGCTGCATTGCGACTGCACAAGACACAGGCAGCGATTAGCATCCAGCTGAAAAAGCTGGAGGAACTGGTTGGCAAAAGGCTGATTGATCGTGGGCACCAGACCGCTGAGCTGACACGGGATGGCGAGGTTCTACTGCAATACGCTAATAAGATGCTGGCCTTAAGTGATGAAGCCATGGCGCTGTTCATCGAAGAGGAAGTGTTGGGTACTGTGCGGTTTGGTATCCCCGATGACTATGCGAGCGCATTCCTTCCACCAGTTCTCCAGCATTTCACCCGGCGCTACCCGAACGTACGGCTCAAAATACGCAACGACATCAGCCAAAATTTATTCACTGGCCTCGAAGGTGGTGATTTGGATTTGGCCTTGGTCACGCAAAGAAATGGCGACGGCAATGGCGAGATACTTCGAAGCGATAAGCTTCAATGGGTTGCTGGAGAGTTCTACCATCTGTCACCAGACGAAACGTTACCTCTGGCGCTGTACCCGCACGGTTGTGGGTACCGCCGCCAGATCCTGACGGCGCTGAGCAGTAGCAAGAGAGAATACGAGATAGCTTTCGAATGTACTGGTGTAACCGGTGTTCAGCTCGCTGTTGAGAGTGGGTTGGCGGTTGCAGCGACCTCGTTACCATTGATTCAGCCGAGTTGGCAGATACTCGATGCTGTTGTAGCTGGATTACCCCCTCTCGGGAACGTCACCATTGAACTCAGAATGGGGAAAAACCAGAGTAATCCGGCTGTTCAGTACTTCGCACAGGAACTGCGCAAGCATGTAGTTTCGCATGTTGGTTAAATCGGGCCTCACTGGGTTTAACTTTGCTGTTATGCGGCACGCCGGGGTTGCTGTTGGCGATGATGGAGAGAAAATCGAGTCCGTTGCGTCCGCTTTTCCGCGTCGCAATCTTCACCGTCTGCGCCGGTTTGGTGGCTTCTGGTCAAGGACTGTCTCGACTCTCCATTGCACGGCGGCGAGTCTGGAGGTGAAGAAATCGGCCAAGGCGCTTACCTTCGCTGGCCGAGCACGAGTCGTGGGTGTTACGAAATAAAGCCCCCCTTCAGGCAAGCGCCAATCGGTCAACAGCGGCTCGAGCTGCATGTCGCGCAAATACTGTGTCGCGATGAACTCGGGGATCTCCGTGATGGCCAGTCCGGCAAGGACGGTAGGTAACAATGCCTCCACGCTCGTTGCCCGCAAACCGCCGACGGGCACGACAGTGCATTCCTCTGCGCTCTTTGTGTGCATAAAGCGCCAGATGTCACGTCTATTCCTGTTGATGTAACTCAGGCACTGGTGAGCACCCAGCTCATTTGGGTGCTGGGGGCGACCGTAGCGAGACAGATAGTCAGGGGACGCCACCACGAACCGGCGCACCGGTGCAATGAGGCGTGCGACGAGTGACGAATTTTCCATCACAGCGATGCGCAGGGCGGCGTCAAAGCCCTCGCCAATCAAGTCAGCTTGCGCGTCCGCAGAATGAAGATCGATGGAAATGTCCGGATAGGTCTGAAAGAACTCGGGCAGCAACGGGGCAACCCAGCGCGCGCCAAAGGAGAGCGGCACTGCGAGCTTTACGAGGCCACGTGGTCGACTCGATGTCTCACGTGCGAAATCCTCGGCATCTTCGGCCTCCGCGTAGATTTTTGCCGCTCGATCGGCGAGCGAGCGGCCATAGTCCGTGAGCGCAAGTCGGCGGGAGGTACGGTTGAACAATCGACCTCCCAACCGCTCTTCAAGGCGGGTAACGGCCCGCGAGACCGTAGCCACCGAGACACCCATGGCTTTCGCCGCCGCCGCAAATGAACCTTCTTCGGCGACCTTCCCAAACATCGCGAGCCCTTCGAAATCTGGCAGCTTCGACATGACATTCCTGCAACGATGGTTTTCATTCATTACTATTTCGAAAAATAGCGCATGGCCATAAATTTGTCTCACCCAACGTCCTCCGACGCGGCTTGCATCGCAGCTATGGAGTTCTTCGTCGATGGAGGGCAGGTCCAAGTCTGACGACTGGCCTGGGCGGCTGGTTCGTCTGTTGAATGAAAGAGGATATGACCATGCTTGAAGTGTTTGCCTTTGCCACTCCTAATAGCCTCAAGGTCTCCATCGCGCTGGAAGAGTTGGGACTGGACTACCGGCTCGTCCCCGTCAATTTGCGTCAGGGGGAACAGAAGAGCGAAGCCTTCCGAGCCTTGAATCCCAACGCCAAAGTGCCCGTGCTTATTGACCGCTCCTGCGAGCCAGGCGTCGATGATGTGGCGCTCGGCGAGTCCGCCGCCATCCTGGTCTACCTCGCAGAAAAAACCGGGCAACTGCTTGCGAATGATGGCATTCATCGCGCCAAGGTATTCGAACAACTCTTCTTCCACGCGTCCGGCCTGAGTCCCGCGTTCCTTCAGGCGTTCCTGGTCAACCTGCAGTCGTCACCGCAAGCTGAAGCCCAGGCGCGTGCGTTATCGGAAGTCGATCGAGTTCTGGGGGTGCTTGACCACAATCTTGAGCAGCGTCCTTATGTGGCTGGCGAGACGTACAGCATTGCCGATATCGCACATTTCGGGTGGGTGTGGCGTCACCAGGCAATCGGCGCATCTCTCGCCAAATTCCCGTTCGTGACTCGCTGGTACGAAGACGTCTCGGCGCGACCCGCAGTCGTTACGGCCATCAACAAGACGTTGGCGCTTGCCCAATAACGCAACGTCCACTCTCTCAACCTCCTGGGGCAAAGCGGCTGCTTGAGGGCGCTGGAGGCGAGAGAGGTCCACGCCTTCCCCCAGAATCGACTGAACAGTCAATGACGAAGGAAAAGAATCATGAGTGCTCGCATCAATGAACTGCTGCTTCGCAATCTTCAAGAGATCTTTGGTGAAGGCGATGCCTCCCGTCGTCGTGAAGCCATCAAGGAGCTGTACACAGAGGATTGCATGATCTATGTGCCTCCGGGCGTGTTTGTCGGGCACGACGCACTGGACAAATTTGCCGGAGATCTTCGCGCGATGCACCCGCACTTCGTGTACACCCCGCACAGTAAGCCGCAGGCGCTCCACAATGCCGGGCGCCTGGCTTGGGGCTCTGGCCCGCGCGGTGAGTCACCTGATTACACGGGCTGGGATGTGATCATCGTTCGCGATGGGAAGATAGCTGCGCTCTATGTATTTCTCGACAACGATCCCACCTGAAACAACCGAGTGCTCTTGATGGGTCGAAACATTATCAAACCAGATTGGGCCGCAACTCGTGCACCAGATCAATCAATGCGCGCAATCGCGCCGGCACGAAGCGGCGCCCCGAGTAATAAAGCCTCAACCCGCCAAACGACGGGCACCACGGCATCAGCACCGGCACGAGGGCGCCGCTTGTCAGTTCTTCCTGGATGAACCACTCGGAAATGAAACCGATGCCAAGGCCCAACAACACGGCCTGTTTGATGGCCAGCAACTCGTTGAACGCGAAGCGCACCGGCAGATCCATCTGCAACTTCTGGCCGTCTCGCTCCAGTTCCCAACCGTAGAGGCCACCGTGGGCCATGCGCATGCCGATGCTCTGGTGGGTGAGCAAGTCTGGCGGGTGCTTGGGCACGCCATGGCGTTCGAGATACTCGGGCGTTGCCACCACGAGCATCCGGATGTCATCTGACAGCGCCACGGCAATCATGTCTTGCGGTACGGACTCTGCCAGGCGAATCCCGGCGTCGAAGCCTCCGGCGACGATGTCGACCATGCTTGATTCGCTGACGATGTCGATGCGCACCTCGGGATAGCGCTGAGCGTACTGCTTGAACAGCGGCTCCAGCAGCAGATAGGCCGCGCCATGCGGTGCATTGATGCGCAGTGTGCCGCTGGGTTCGTCGGGGCCGACGCTGGCTTCTTCGCCGGCACTTTTGATCTGCGCCAGTGCAGGGGCAATGCGCTCCACATAGCGTTGCCCGATATCGGTGAGGGCAACGCTGCGCGTGGAGCGATTGAAAAGGCGCACCTTCAGGCGAGCTTCCAGGCCGGCCACCGCGCTGCTCACGGCGGTGGTGGACATGCCCAATTCCTGTGCCGCGCCACGAAAGCTGTTGCGGCGCGCAACGGCCAGAACCACTTCCAGCTCGGTCATTCCTGTTCTGTGCATGGATTGTCCTGAAAATGCGGATGCTTCATTAGCAAAAGGATAGCTTATCGGAACAGTGAACCCTTCTTAGACTTCGCTTCACAGAGGCTCGATTCAGGCGAGTCATTTGAACGAGGAGTCGTCATGCAGCGCATTGAACACATCTATATCAACGGCGAGTTCGTCATTCCGCACGGTCAGGAATGGTTCGACCTCCATAACCCGAGCACCGAGGAAGTCATCGGTCAGGTTCGGCTGGGCGATGCACTGGACGCACAGCGTGCCATCGCAGCCGCCAAGGCTGCGTTCCCGGCCTGGGCTCGTACCAGTCGGGAGGAGCGCATTGCGGCACTGCAACGCATGCACCAGGCCGTGGCGGCAAGGGAGGAAGAGCTACTGGAAGCCATCCTGGTGGAATACGGCGCGCCTTCGGTTCGCGGGCGCTGGATGGCGACTTATCCGGCTGATGTGATTGCGCAAGCGATCGATGCACTGGAGGTGTTCGATTTCGAGGAACAGGTCGGCATGGCCAGGGTCATTCTGACGCCCGTGGGCGTTACCGGTCTGATCACGCCCTGGAACAGCAATGCGGGCTTCATCTGCAACAAGCTCGCCACCGCGCTGGCGGCAGGCTGCACCGCTGTGATCAAGCCCAGCGAAATGAGCGCGTTACAGACGCAGGTCGTGGTCAGAGCGTTGCACGAAGCGGGGCTGCCACCGGGTGTATTCAACATCGTCAACGGACGGGGTGATGTGGTTGGCGAGGAAATCGCCCGTCATCCCGACGTTGCCAAGATCTCGTTCACCGGTTCGTCCGCTGTCGGTCAGCATCTGGTCAGAACCGGCGCCGACACCATGAAGCGCGTGACGCTCGAACTGGGCGGCAAGTCGCCCACCGTGGTGCTTGACGATGCGGATTTCCAGGCGGTCATGCCGTTGGTGCTACAGGCAGGGTTTCTCAACAGCGGCCAGGCCTGCATCGCCGGCACTCGCATCCTTGTGCCGCGCACACGGTTAGCAGAGTTCGAGCGGGCGGCGAAGGAGGGCGTCTCACAGATTCAATCGGGCGATCCGCGCAACGCCGACACCGACATCGGCCCGATGGTGAGCCAGAAACAATGGGAACGGGTGCAGGGCTACATCCGTATCGGCCAGGAAGAAGGCGCAAGGGTGCTGGCCGGTGGCGAAGGTCGCCCAGAAGGCTTGCACGCCGGATGGTTCGTCAAGCCCACGATCTTCACTGATGCCAACAACCGGATGCGCATCGCGCGTGAAGAAATCTTCGGCCCCGTGCTGACTATCATCCCCTATGAGGATGACGCTGATGCGATCAGCATTGCCAACGATACGGACTATGGGCTGAGCGCCCTGGTGCTGGGAAAGAGTCCCGAACGCTGTGTGAATATCGCCCGTCAGATCGATTCGGGACGTGTGCTCATCAACACTCTGGCCCACGAACCGCGTGCCCCCTTCGGTGGATTCAAGCATTCAGGCCTTGGGCGCGAAATGGGCAGGTGGGGGATGAGCGCGTATCTGGAACCGAAGACATTGGTCACGTATGACCCGTTGAAATGACCGGGTCGGGTTCCTGTCAGGGAGAACTGGGTGGACAGCATCGGAAACAGGGTGGAAATCGTTCCTAGTTTCCAGCAGAGCTGGAGGCTGACGTGGATCGAGTGACCGCTTCTGGCCGTTTGTGGTCTGTCGTGATGGGCTGAAATCGATCCAAAGCTGACGGTGGTGAAAGGCAGAAATCAGCCGATTTCTGCCTGTAGTGAAGGGCTGCAATCCACAATCCAAAGCGGACAGATCGACCCAATCTTGAGCCGATCTATCAACGCTGGTTAGAAATGCCAGTCCTCAGCGTGAACGACACGACAGAATGGGCCCGCCAGGGTTGCATTGTGATGAGCGACAATACTTTCGGCCTTCAACGCAGGGGTGTCGGTGCAGGTATGACCATCGGCGATCAGCACTGCATCGAATCCAAGATCTCGTGCGGCGCGGCAGGTGCTGTCGACACAATACTGGGTCTTCATTCCGGCAATAACCACGCCTTGAGATCCACAAGCTTTTAGCCGATCGGTCAGGTCAGTCATGGCGAAAGCGTTAGGTCGGTTTTTTTTGAAAATCACTTCGTCGCCTTGTAGCAATAGTTCCTGCACCAGTTGCGTCAACGGGCTTCCAGGTTCGATTGGCGAGCCAGGCGGCCCCACGTGGCGAGCAAGAAAAATTGGCGCGCCGGCCCTGCGGGCTTTATTCAACAGGCTATTCAACGTGTTCAGCAGCGCCTCGCCAGCCCATGGTTTTTCCGGGCCATGAAACAATCCAACCTGCATATCGAGAATCAACAGTGCATACATAGTGCTTTTCCTTGCGTTTTGACCAGCGACACAAGGGCAAAAGAAAAGGCCCTATCCATCGCTGGCGGGCCTTTGAAGTTCGTGCGTTATTGGCTCACGACACCTCTCACGACCCGCTTCGGGCGATCGTGGTAGTGGTGGTCGAGGCAATGCGTAGCTGATTCATAAGCTGACAGTATCTGCACGGTGCCTGGTTGGCAAGGGGACAAGATCTGCGCGACGGCTACTTCTTGTATTGCTCGTTGAGGTCCGCTTTTGGCCGTTTTCTGCCCATCGCGAGAGGCAGAAAACGACCCTTAGCTGCCCTTCCGCAGAGGGCAGATAACGGCCAGAAGCGGTCATTGCCTTGTGAACCCCTGCAAGCGATAAAGTACCTGCCCACCCCCGATTCGCTTGGTCGTAATGATCCTTCTTGGCTGGGCGGTATCGTTTGGCGTGCGTCTGGGCTGTATATCTACCCCCTTGTCATTGCCGTTGCGTTCCACTTGCGAGTGGTGTTCGGCGAGGAGCCGTGGCTGGCGCGTACCATGGGGGTCAGTGGCACGAACATGTGAGTCGAGTGCCACGCTGGTTCTGGTGATTGGCATTGCGCCGCTTGCTGGCCTAATACCGGACTGGGACAGCTCTGCACCATTTTCAGCGCTTTAGACGCTTGGGCGGAAATAAATCGGTCCCGTCGATCAGCAGGGTAGCAGCGGATTGCTATGCTTCAGGGGGGTGACTCTGGGCTGAGGGAGTAGGACGGATGGAGCTTCCGGATACCGTAATTAGGTTTGCAGAGAGCATCGGATCAAAAAAGTGCAGGAACTGGTCTAAGCCAAATAGAAGTTTTCTGGCCGCAGATTATAAAAATATAAAGGACTTAAAGCACGCCGGCGAAAAAATTTCTAGTCATCTTGAGCGCTTGATAGAGAAAACTGTCGAACTGGATGAGGCAATCTATAAGAGTGATATTGACAGTGCTGTTCACTACGAAAGTCTGTTCGACGGAAAGTTACCAAAGATGCTTTCTGAACTCGAAAAGGATATATGGTTCATTTCATGCTTGAAAAAAGATATAGACCAGTGGAGGCTGCTTGAGAAAATTTATCACTACCTCAGAATGTCAAGGCCTTTAGATTCTGATTACCTGGAGATAAGACGAGGGCTTATAAAAATCCTTAGGGTGGAGGAGGAATATTTTAAAAGGGAGTTCATTCGGCATTTGGAAGTGACAAAAAAATCTGTTATTGAACAACGGACTCAAGCAGCCAAACATATTTACCCAAGCGCCTTCAGACCAACAAAATTAGAGATCGATTCTCTAGGAAAAACTGTTTACTCGCGAACTATTGGACTTGGAGTAGAAAGCACCTATAAACATAGGGCCATACATGCCGACGAGGTTGTGATTGACGATCATACAAGACCACCTAAGAAAAAAAATAATAAGTACGCTTTGTACATCCCAGGGTGGTCGTTGAACGGGGCTTTTGCCGATCCTGACTAACAACCTGAATCGCCCTTGATTTCGTCGACACCTTGATCGGCCGGCAGAGTTTTAGCGTATCCCTATCGGTCTCTTCTCGATGACCGCTTTGGGTTGCAAGCGGGCGGTCTTGACGGCGAGTAACTCCCTGAATGCTTTCTGCTACTATACCTTTTGGCCGCTGGGCTCCATTCAAGCTTCGGGATATTACATGAAAACTGTCGACGCAAACCGTCTGAAGATCTGGCAAGCACTTTCAAAATTTTTTCTCGACACCGAGATCACCGACTCAACTTTTGACTATGTCGCTCGCGTAGTCTTGGATACAGGCTATTCGCCCCAAGAAATTCACAACATCCTATGGGGTGAGGTTTTCCCGGCACTTGAGGGAAACCTCAAATCCATTGCTGGCGAATGGGCGGGATGGACAGATGAATGGCTGTTAGAGCGTCTGTCGGTATGTGAAGCCTCTACGAACAAATTGGGTGACAGCGGCATTGTTAAAGAAATCAGTAGATGCTGGGGGCAAGTGGCAGTCCGGCTTCCGTCGGCGTACGCCTGAGACCCGATTTTGATCCAACGCCCTCGATGGCTTCTGGCTCGTATCGACCATTTGCAGTCGTTAGCGAACGTCTGCAATGGGTTGTGGATTCAACCGGTCGTGACAGGCAGCAATCGGCCAGAAGCGGTCGGTGGATGGAGCAATAACCAATGAGTAAGCGTCCGGCCAAGTCATCTTCCGAACGCCAGCATTAAGGGCGATGGTGTCCGCGTTTTTTAAGCGGACGCGATCACCCTTAATCGCCAGGATTTCCATGCGCCAACGAAGCTCTTACTGAAATCCGAGCTGCCCTGCAAGACTTGATACAGATGAATAAGACTAACTACCCCACCATTTTTGCGAAGTGAAGACGATGAACGCAAAATACGATAGCGAACTTCAAGCACTGCGTCGCGAGATTGAAACGGAGGGCGCACGCCCCTCGGTAATCGACGCGCGTGTCGACGCCATGCTGGCCGAAGGCGGTAAGAACTTAGCAGCAGATTTGCTCTCAATGCTTTCCGACAAGGCTGAATATGATGAAGGGATGTTTACGCTTGTTCACGCGGCTGAATCACTCGATGTAGCTCCGTATGCGTCATATGTGTCGGCACTGCTGTCGGTATTTCCAGCGCTTTTTACTTCGTCGCCACGTTGGGCATCCATCATTCTCATGCGCTTGATGAATGGCGATGCGAGCCGACAGGAGCTAGTCCGCCAACTCCGTACCGCTCCAGCACCGGTAAAGGAATCAGTTCGCGTCATGTGCGTTCGAATTAACGAAGTAAGCCCGGAATTCTTGAGCAAGACGGTGCCGGTGACTTTGGCTGCGGCGTAATCTTAGAAATTCCGTAGCAAAAAGGGGACGGATTTATTTTCCGCTGCCTAGGTAAATAAATCCGCCCCCTTTACCCCCCCCAACTACCGAACGACTGTTCCTGGCCGATTGTAGCCCTTCGTGACCGGCAGCTATGGGTCGTTTTCTGCCTCTCACGACGGGCAGAAAACGGCTGTGGATTCAACCGGTCGACGCAACAGATTGGCTAAATCGTTCAGCGGGCGTTTCGTAGTTTAGTGTTTTCCGAGGGCGGCTATTTAGTTGCCTTATCCACTTCAACCCCTCCGCGCCTTCCGTGTGAAGTAAACAAAAATACCAAGTACGAAAACACCAAAAACCGCATAAAACCAAAAATCTATTTTTTTACTACTCGCCAGCTTATACTCAGAGTCCGCTCTGCTGATAATTTCTTTACCGTCCACCACTAAAACAACCAACTTTCGATTTTCCACTAATGGAAAAACACGCTGGTAGTACCAGTAAACAATTGCGTCTTTTCCATCCACCCTTGGAAAACTCTCCGTGGTAATACACTTAGAGTACCCTCCAAGCCTAGAAGCACAGGTAAACAAATACACGTTTTCACCATCAGTAATTTTGGTCATAACGTCTCTTCCGATCCTCTCCTCCGAAAGCACGCCTGATAGCCTGTTCAGTTCACTCGGAGCATGAGATGACCACTGATAGAAAAAGACAACAAACGCAAACACGATAGAACCAACACAAAAAATTATCTCGGACATCCTACGCCGTCCACTAGGACTATCGGATTTACTTTCGGGCATAGTGCACTCCCCTCAAAGCCAAAATATTCCAGCATCAGTGAAAACGATATCCACTCCCTCATTCCTTCAGACAAATGTCGTCCCAACGCCCTCCACACACAAACAGTCAATAATCTTTCAAATTTAGATATCTACCCATGACTGAGTTGCTCTGTAAAGTCAGCTACCTTATTAAAGGGAGCGGGCATAATTAGCTAAATTCGTTAGGTGTCGACTGCCTCGGGTGACCGCTCTGCAGCAGTATCTTCGTCTGCAGCAATAATCGCACCCATACATAGCTCGTTTCTGCTCCTAATGAAGAGACACTGGGGCGAGTGTAGACCAAAAATATCAGGGAGAATTAAAAGCTCTTAGATCAAAATACAATCATGGCGTTCTTTGTTTAGAGATAAATGATGACTACTTATCTGTTTGCATACATGAATCCGTTCTAACAACTTTAATCCTGGCCAGCCCCCAGCTTGATATAGCCGGGATATGCAACCAAATCATCAATGACAGCTTCGGGTCGTCTTCTGCCGGTCATAACCAAGGAGCGTGCTGTTCAAATCCGGTGCATTGGACTGGGCAGTTGTCATTGGCCTCGTCGTCCTTCAGCCCGATCTGAGGTCACCGCATCCCTTCAACACTCACAACTCCTCCATAGCTCTGTGACTGATGTATCGCCACATCCGATCTTTAGCCCCGTGCGGGTGCGTGATCGAAAGCCCGGCATAGAGCATGGTATTTATCTGAATCTTTTTGTTCACTTCCATATCACTTATTTTTCCTTGCTAAAGGGTTTGCTTTTGCAATTACTGCCTCTTTATTACGCTTAAAAGAACATTGGAGTTTTTGTCAATTCTTTTGGTTTCAGGATTGAAACTTATATTAGCCCAATCTATAGAGCCCGCATTTTGAGATACTCTAATTACTGCCAAGTCACCACGCTCAAAATAGACTGAGTTATCTCCGCCTGCTATGGAACTGCAGCTTAGCAATTGGGTTTCATAAGATATTATTTTGTCGTCTCTGGCAACATGATTGAATAGTGCCGTCCCGATATTTGTTAGGAGTGATGAAAAGGGTATGTTGTATGATATTCCTGATTCTTGAGCTGCCTTAATCATTTCTTTCGCTATTGATGCATATTGTTTTATGTTGTCGGCATCGAACTCTACAACTTCCAAGGTTATTTTGTAGTCGCTATTGTCGTACAGGTCGCTATAAATCAATAAATTTGCTGAATTTATATCCACATTTTTCAATCTTGAGTCTGTCATGTACACGAGTCTGCGCTCGACAGGCGATGTCAATGTTCCAGTTTGTGCCGGCTGAATAGAACCTGCTTTCGCAACTACGGAATCGCTGTCGCGCTTGGTTTTATTAATAGTAAGAAATACACCTAGCTCGTTTCCGGGGTCACTTGTGATTTTTTCTATGAACCCTTCAAAATTTTGGTCTATTTTTAAGCTTTGTAGCCTTATGTCGAATTGGTCTCCTGAGGCTAGGCACTTGTTGTTAGATGCGCTCCAGAATCTGTCTTTAAATTTTTTAGCTGTATTGTCATAATAGCGGGCTTCTGAAAAGCCAACATATTTAGTGTCTTCTGCCCCCAGGTTGGAGCAGCCAGATATAAATGTGAGTACAAGAAGGCTTAAGTATGCTCTTAGCTTTTTCATGCTATATCATCCTTGGTTGTGGCTTTGTGCCTTTCTGACGATAGCAGAGTATTTTTCCATCGTTTCCGAAAGCGTTCTATGTCTAGAGTCGGCATCAGAGAAGGGCCGCTAAGCGCCGAGAAGAGCTTGAACGTGTTCGCCTACAACCTGAAACAAGTCATGAAAATCATCGGAACCGCTGACTTGATAGCGCTTACGGCATAAAAAACAGGTCTTTTGTACCCCATTCAAAGGGCTTTATGAGGCCGCCGAGCCGCTTTAACTGTTCATGAAAACGTCGTGGGCTTGACCGGTTGAATCCACAGTCGATTTCTGCGTGTCACCACCGTCAGCTATGGGGCTTGACTGGCGACCAGTTAAGCATAGAGATTTTGGATGGAGTGATGGTGTTAAGCCAGTCCGCGATACAACTACCATACCCTAATGTTTGAGGCCCCAATCGATACGAACCGGTCGGGTGACGCGCAGTTGGATGAAGTTGCCGGTGATATACCGAAAAAATTCGGGCACTCGACTACTTGAAGAGGCTCATGGGACTTGCAGTTACTCCCGGGTAAACCAGCCAAAGCAATGGAACGTCTGGATGATCATTCTCTGATGAGTGGCGTTTTGCCATTCCCTCGAATGCCTACTACCCTTCTGTTGAAGCGTATCTCCGCGACGGCCACCGAAACGGTCTGACAAATGGCAGGGATAACCATGATGCGTGAAAAGTTTGGTCTTGTTCGCTTGCTTTCAGTAACTGCGCTTCTCACAATTTTAATCACTCAGACAGGGTGTTCTCTCCTGCTCCGCCAAGCGGATGAGATGGTTGAAAGCAATTTCCCACCGAAAACCCACGCGGAAGCCAAACAAGAGGCCGTCAGAACGTCCGATGCTCAATTGGCTACTATTCAAAGTCCTGGGCTCCTCTTCAATATCCCGCCCACAACACTCAATGACGCATTTACCCAAGGCCTTCGCCAGTTCGACTCAAGCGAACTAAAAATCCTGTCCGCGGCGGTTGCCCCAGATGAGCAAGGCTTGACGATTACTGCCGAGATAGAAGGCAGGATGGTTGAGCCCAGCGGAACGTTCAAAGCAACGCTAAGGGGGTGGAGCGTTGTAAACATCAGCGGTCAGATAGCATCAGTTCAGCCCATCCTCGAGAGTGCAGAACTGACACAGTTGAAGCTCGACAAATGGTGGACGCCGGACAGGCTGATTGCCCAAACCATCAACAGATTGCTCGCTCGCTACATGTCCAACGTCAATGGACAGATCAAACCAGTCGCGTATGAGATTGACCAAAAAGCTACCGGACTACCCACCTCCCCAGTTCCCATCCATCTTCCCGACGGCCGCTCGGTAGTTATACCTCCAGTTCACCTTGGCTCGATGGCTGTATTGGTGGATGACGGAGGCGTTCATCTATTAGGCCAAGTGGATGTTCCAAACACCGCCGCAAAGCCCAAACTGTCTCCAACCTCGACATCATTCGAGGCCTACAGAAGTGCATTCTGGAATAAGGCTGCGGTGATCAGATCAGGGGAGCGGCGAACCGATGCAGGTCTCTTCCTTTCCGATGCATTGCTCGAACGCCTGCTAAAGCCAAGCTTCACACCGATCAAGCTCGAGGAGCTTCAACAAACAGCATTGGCCCAAACGCTGTTTTCACTCAAAAGCTTTGGGGATGTTGCCGCTGGCGCGGTGGTGAATTCGGGGACGCTGCTGGAAGGGATACATACGAGTCTCGTTGAAGTACTCAAAGATACTGAGGACGCGGATTTTGGTGATCCGGTGGTGCAGCTCGGCGAGCAGACCATCTCCGTAACCCTCCCGGTCAAAGGGACGATAAAAGGGGCGCATCTTAACTACGAGGGGACAGTACAGGGTGGTGGTGTACTGGCATCCCAGGATGGAAAGCTCTACTACCGCTTGGTAGTGGGTGGCATCACGCTGCACCGCCTGGAGCATATCGGCGGCCCCATCTCTGTCCAGCCATTTATAAAATCCGTGAACGACGTCGTTACCCAGCTACTGCCTTACATCAATTCCGCCCTAGTTGAGAAACCAATCGATCTGCCCTTACCTGCACTAGAACCTGTAGCGGTGTCGACTGAACAGATCAAGGTACATCCCGAAAAGCTGACACCAGCAAAATCTGGTTCACTGCTGTTGATTCCTCGGATCAGCTCCGAAGGCATCAAGGTGCTCGTGATCGAAGCCCCTGAACTCCAGAACAATTTAGTGAGCTACGACTATGCGACACCTAACATCGCTATTAGCAAAGCTGTTGAGCGGTTCTCCAAGGCACCTCTGTCCACTGAAAAAAGTGATGTTGGCATCTTTATAAACATCCCTTCCTCAACAGTCGATCAGGCCTTTAAGGCTCGGTGGGAGACTACCCTACCTCCCTATTCGCTCCCTGATGCTCAGGTGCCTGAGCTGCTGGGTATCGTCTCACTGCGCTGGGTTACCTCCATGATAAACCGGACACTAAAGGAGAATAACATCTCCATTTCAGGAAGCGTGGATAGCGAGAGCCTTCCCTACGACAGCGGCAAACTAAGGTTGACTGGCGACCTTCAAGCCGGTTGCGCTGCTGATAAAGAATGCATACGGACAAACGATTGTCGGTTACGTGGTTGCAATCGGTACGACCAATGCAACTATGGCTGCAGAAGAGACTTGCCCTTCGGTGGATCCTGGGATGACCCTGTTTGCAAGGCATCTGAAGCACTTTGTAATGTCCGGGAGGAAGTGCAGCGTGGTGCGTGCAATATCCAAGCGACCGCTGAGAAGGCTGCCTGCGACATAGCCGAGGAAACCAAACTGGCAGCCTGCAATAGCCTACGCGAGTTGGAAAAATTGGGCTGCAACATCGTCAATGAAGCGATTCGCGCCATCCAAAAGCTGGATGGAATCGGCTCAATCAGTGGCTCGGCCCGAGTACTTGCCGACGCTTCGATTACCGAACCTACCCTAGACTACGACCCCAAAAGCGCCACTATGACTCTCCAGATGCTTCCGAGAATCGGCCTAGAGATGAACGGCGATCTTCACTTCCAGCCCTACGACATTGGGCACGTCCTAGTTTGCCCAGCACCAGGTACTGTTCCGTTCCATCTAAACGGCACTCTGATTGGATCCCGCACGACCATCGTCGGACGTATCGCCCCTGCAGATTCTTCGCAAGGAGATGGCTTGAGTCTTAGTATCAGCTTCGACCCGATACACATCACAGGGCAACTTTCACCTAGTCCATTAGAGGCGTTGCTCGTACAGAATCCCCAGATTTTCGTGACCTGCAACCCTTTACTGACCGGCACCCTAGGCAGCGCGACGATTCTCGGAAAGATTTCTGCTTTCACACCGTTCGACGTTGTCAGCTCGATCGAGCGGGCGGTACCCGGCAACCAAGAGGAAACGAGCACCCTGCTCAAGATGGTTACCTCTGGCCGGGTCGACCAGCAGATCCAGATCCCCCCCGTTTTTGTAAATTTACCGAGCATCTCGGCTAATCTGCTGGGTAAGTCGATCAAGCTTTCGCCAAGATGGGTTGGAAATCAGCTAATGATGGAGCAGAGGTGAGGGAGTATGGGGACGTAAAAATCGTAGCCAGTGTGCACCTCACTGCCCAGAATGCCAAAGGGGTGACCTCCTACAACATTGGCCCCTTACTCGCCCCAGAGTAGGAAGCTCTCGTGGTGGCTAGGCTTGATGAGTGTGTGAAATCGTTCTAGTCGCTTTCCTTGCGACTCAAGCATGTGAGTCAAGTGAACTGTCTTTCGACTCACATGCTCAATGAGCCTACTTTTGACGCTCAGCGAGTGGCCGAAATCGTTCGAGTGCAAGTATCAAGACGCTCCTTACCCCCCCAGCTCTCGTAGGCCACCTTAGCCGAACGTCGAACAGCCTCACCTGTGTAGGGTGGTTTCATCACACCGTGATTGTCGGTAAAAAAGACCCATAGAACATCCTGGGTTCTTATATCCCCCTCGTAGATGTTGTTGCGCGTGGCAGTTGCCGGCGACATACCTTTCAGCTCCCTACTCATAGCGAATGACGCCTCACCTACTTTCCCATTGCTGTCACCGACAATGAATGGAACTACCCTATGGTTCCTTCGGTAATAGGCCACACCAAAGGTACCCATTTTGACACCGAGCTTCCTCACGGATTCTGTGCTTGGAGCCACGCCAAACGGTACAGTCTCAGCATCAAGGTAACGTCGCTGATCCGCTACCAGGGGGTAGTTCGCGGAGTCTTCCAAATGTGTTTTGGATACGAAAAAACCGCTACCGTCTGCCTGTTCCACCGGCACAACTTCAGTAACCATCTTTTTGCCGATCTTCACTGAGCCCTGACCAAGTACTCCGAACCAATGAATTGCACCAACCGAGGGAGACTTCCAGTCGGCTTTTTTTATGGCCAGATAGTCTTTGTAAAATTGGCGACAGATTGCATTGCTCTCTGATGCATTGTAGGACGCTCTACCTGCAGGGTAAGGTCGTCCACCATTGCACAAGTGAATTAGCCCTCCGCCCTCAATGTTGTCCTTGTGATAGGCGTTACGCATGCCATCGACGTTAACCGAAGACGCGGCCCACAGGACCATGGTGTTGTCCGGAAGAACTATGGCCGTCTGGTAATCGAGTGGTAATCTCGTTCCTGTACAGGTTGTGACCGGTTGAGCAGCAGCTTCTGCAAGCCACAGAACGCTGGCGGCGGTGCAAACCAAACGTATATTCATTGCTCGATCCTTAAAAGTTGCGACCGCAGCGCCAAGTGGTTTGGCGCTAGCACGCCGGCACTTGGCGTCAGTGAGGTTCCTACGCGGGCAGGACTTCGCCTGACTACTCACCCGCATTGAAGCTATAGCCCACCATCAAGGAATCGGCTCATCTAGTTGCTACAAATTTTCACCCAATCGAGTGCATTCCCCCGCACTCCCGCCCAGGAATCACTGATGGGTTAATGGCAACAATCGGCCGATTCTGTTGAAAACAGTCGGTCTGCCCAAACTGACTGATCATTGACTGGTGAAAACGCTTTTTTTGTACGCTGCTAGGTGAAATCCGAGTCCGGAAGCCTCTGCCAAAAGTAAAGATTTCAATCTCGGATGCGTACTTTTTTGGTGCGCAATCCCTAGCCGACTTTTTCAACAGAATCGCCCAATAGCAGTCACTCACAACGAGTGTATTGACCGCTTTAACAAAAAGGAGAAGCGTGCGTTTAACATTAATTCGATGGGTCGCACAGGATTAAAATTTCCTTATAATCAACCAGAAGTAGCACCTCATCCGAACTTTTAGTGGTAGAAATGGCTAGCAAGGATCGCAAGAAGAAAAAGCAGAAAATAGCAGCCCCTAAAACTGGAATTTGTGCCCTTCTTGGGGTAGAGGGCCCTTTTGCCAAATCCCATCTTATCCCCCAAGCCTTGACCGGAACAGAAGTGCCAGGCGAGCGATTTATCGAAACTGGCAGAGGATTCAGGCCAATTCGTAGATTTACAAGTTGGTATGATCATCAGCTTGTAATTAGAGCTGGTGAGCAGATACTTAGCGAGATCGATACAGATGGCATCGCGGAACTTAGAAAGCATAAATTGGTTTGGAGTGGGTGGAAAAAAGATAGACAGCTTGTTACTCATGACTATGTAGTTCAGCCTGACGCAGAAACCGGCCTCGGTGTTCGCATAATCGAAAATATTGACACCCAAAAGTTGCGGCTATTCTTCCTCAGCTTGCTATGGAGATCTCTTACTACAAAAATAAAAGAATTTTCACACCTCGAGAATATAGGCGTTAATTTACAAGCACTTGGTGAGCTTCTAGTAAGTAAAGCCCCCAGCCCTGCTAACTACCATCCTATTACTCTCAGTCAAATGGATAGCCGCGGATTCACTCACAATCACACGCCTACAATTCAAGAGATTGAGTTTCCTTTTGAAGAAGGTGTTAGGAAAGCATTGTATTATAGATTTTACATGCAGGGAATTGTCGCACATATCTATCCAGAAGGATGCGACGACCTGTTTTCGACTGCTCCCATCTCATTTATTGGTGGCGCAGAAAAGCTGTGGGTTTTTACACGGCGCTTTGAAAAATCTAAACAATACGTCGAAGCGTGCGAAGTTATGGAAGACTCGGCTCGAAGATGGCCCGATTCTGTTTCATTGGCTGCTGATCTGCCTTCGATAGAGGTGGAGGCAGAACCGAAAGACTCACATCCCTATATTCCGGCTGGTCCGAAATGAAAATCGTAAACAACTCTACTAAGGATGAGGCGATTGATGCATGATACGGCAATTTTCCCATCTGCAAGCGGCCGCCCAAACAAAGCCAGATTTGGAATTGATTTAGCCTGCTCATGTTCTTGCATGGACGGAAATCTACGGTGCGAGATACCATATGTCGTTTGGAATGGCATTTGCCCTATACGTAACAAACTGAAGTACGACGGGTAAACGATGCCATCGAACCCAGCAACTCGGGCGGCATCAGCGATAGCTTGAGTTATTTCGTACGCATGCTTTCCCGCTAGGAAGAGCATGTGAATAGACATATCAAGACTTTCAAATTCAGTAACATCTTCTTTAAGTAATGCGGATAAATCAAGCAGTCGCAACGATCTTGTGGGGGCCAGAGTAGCCACAAAGATTTCATCCTCTGCTGAAACCCGACACTCATGGACGCAAACTTCGAGGTCTGGTGACCCATACAATATTGAATTACCTGCTGAGTCGAGACGTCCTTTCCCGGAATATTCAGGGGGGGCGCTATCGTATTGGTCAGCATCATCTGGTGCAGAGGGGTTTACTCGGATACGGTAGAAAGACTCTGCAGTGTCCAACACTCTTACAGGGTACTCAAACAAAATTTGATCAATGATATCTTGGCGATGCTCTTCCGATTGGAGAGCTTTGAGTGGTTCTATTTCGCCAACCATCCAAAGACGAGGGCCATAATGGAAAAAGCCAATACCAAGAAGTCGCTCAATGAGTTGAACATCTGAAACTAGCCAGGGAGCCACCTCAATGGACGTTTTCTGGTGTTCGTTGAATTGGATCTGCGGGGCAGCACCGTAGTGTGCTCGACACATTGAGCCCCAGACAAAATAACGGTGAGCCAGCACCTCAACACCAGCCAATGGGAGCTTTTTGGAGTCTGTGGCACCACAGTTTTGGCACGGATTAGTATTATCCTGTCCGATTTTTTCCGCATCCAATTGGAGGCCACGATCAGAGAAACAGTTCGAGCAAGCGACGGAGTCACTCTCTATGAAGTTAGTCATTACTGAAATCCTTTTGAGGAGTACTGAATAATTGCTGAGAGTAGCGCATGACGCTACAGATCAACTCCAAGTGAGTAGCTGTAGCAAAGGCCTGCTTTGCGTTGCAGCCCTTCGCGACGGGCAGTAAACGGCCAAAAGCAGACGGTGAGCGGAGCGATCAGCAAATGAGCAGCTATGCTTGGATGGTTGTCGGAACTGATCAGCGTGCTGCCGCCCCTTAGCTTAATCGTAGATATCCTATGCCAAAATCAATCCTCGTTAATAACTGGCGCCGAACCCACTGGAGTAGTTAGGTAAGCCAGCACACTGGAAATAGCATCTACAGTTTTCGCATCCACTTTAACGCCTCCTTGCCTTCTTTAAAAAGAAAGCAGAAACGCAGATCACTAAAAGACCAACGACACCGAGCACCCAGAAACTACTTTTCTTACCCCCAGCCAGCCGCTCCTCGGACATCGCCCTACTGATAATTTCTTTCCCTTCCACCACCAATACGACCAATTTCCGCTGCTCTATTGCAGGAAAGATTTTTTGGTCATACCAGAAAACACTTGCATGCCGGCCCAATAGTTCAGAACTTTTTCGCTTCGTGATGCATGTCGAATACCCTCTCAAACTCGAAGCACAGGTGAACCAATACACATTATCACCATCGGTGATTTTGGTCATAAGCTTACCTCTAACCCTTTCCTCCGAAAGCACACCCGACGATTCATTCAACTTATTTGGAACCTGTGCCGACGACTGATACCACAACATAACAACCGCAAACGCGAAATAACCAAAAAGACTAATTATCGCAAAACTTCTATAGGAAGCCCTAGAAAGACTTGATGCATTAGTACCCATTCTTTTCTCCACCACCAAAAATAAGAATGTTTCGACTTTCACCGTAACTGGCTGTCCGGCATGTACAAATTCGATGTTTTTTCCAGCATAGCCTCATTTTCAACCGGTGATCCTTGGGCACGATCACCATCAACGGTTAAGCCGCTGTCACTACGCCGCCGACTGCCCGACTTGGGTCGTTCTCTGCCGGTCATGGCCACGAAGCATGCTGGTCAAATCCGATGCAAATGACTGGTCAAGTCGAATGCAAATGGGTGGGCAAGTCTGTGAAATTACCTAGGCTGTTTTGGCGAACCGACTTTTTCAACAGAATCGGCCGATTTCTGCCCTTCGCGACAGGCACAAATCGGCCAAAAGTGGACGTTAACTCCGCATCAGCAAAACAGAAGCGGTCATAAATGAATGTATCTACAAAATCCAGGACGACTCAAGTATTATCAAGTGCAATACTGCATGGTTCTTCTAACTCATGATAAAGCAGAGCATTTAGTGGAGTTCCTGCCCTTACGCAGCGATCAGAGAAAGGCGCACGCAATGTCCAATGCTTGGCATTATTGATGCCTCCTCTAGGTGGGAGGTATTAAGCGCTGCAAAGTACATTTCGTTAAATTGAAACTAAATTTCCATCGCAGGATGGAACCCAATTTGGGTCGCAGTCAACATTATATATTTTGGGGTCAAGATTAAGTTTTACCCAAAGAAGAAATAACTTTACAAAGTTTTTTCGTTGTTCCGTAAGCATGATGTAATTGGGCAGTGCTTTGAGAATTGCTCCGATAGCGCACTCTTCAGGGTTAAGATCTATATAGCCATCATCGTCAGGGTCCATGTGTTTTAATTGGTTGATGAAGAATAAATTATTCACCTCTCGTCCGAGCTCTTCTCGGGTTTTTTGTTCTTTGTCTGATTCTGCTTTTAGAATTACATCAGTGAAATTTTCTTTGCCTTTATTGAGTATCAACCGGGATAAAATTACGTCAGCAGCTCCAGCGAGAGTAATTACTGAAAAACGATCGCCACCTGATATAAATAGGCTGACAGCCGCCTCCAACTGACTGGATGCTAACTCGAGTCGAGAGTAATTTTTTACTGTCATTTTGGTCTCATCTTTTTAGGTATGGAAAGATAGTCTTTCATTACTTTTGCTCCATCTACATTCATCCAGACCCATTGAAAAAATGCAATTACGAATGGCTCAGATTGGCCATTCAATTTTGAGTAATCTGCCATTGCGCGTATCAATGCGTCACATGCTAGTTTTTCTAGGTCCAATTCAATGGATTCAGTGTCATCGCCTGCAAGATGTTTATGAGCAATGATGCCAAGTATTTGGGTTATGTGCTTGGAGTACGCTGGACGTTTTGGAATTTGTCCGGATAGCTCGCCGTAAACTCTTCTGGCGTATTCATCAAAGGTTTCCTTGCCAGCCCTACTAACTAGAGGTCCAAGGATGCCACTAGACGCACCGGCTAATGTTATCACAGCGGAATAATTTAATTTTGCTAAGAATATCTCGACTGCTGTTTTTAGTTGGAGGCGTACTACTTCGCTCTTATGGAATATGGGCATTTTGTGTTGTCCTGGTTCAAAGATGAATTTATCCTTGTGGTTGATCTATTTTTAGCTGCTCTTGAATTAGGGCATCTTGTTCCCAGTGGGTTTCATCTTTAATTGCGCCTTTTCGATTGAAGCCTAGAAGAAGAAAATGCTCAAAAAGCAAATCTAATATATCTGGAGTGGCCGAAAAATCTTGTACGGTTTCCGCCCATTCAAAACCATTGATATTTGGATAGTGTTTTACTCCGTGAATTAGTGCGACAAGAATTGTTTTGTCTTCAATTTTAAGTTCGGTGAGCGCAGATATTAATTTTTCTCGTCTTGCTATTTCTATGTCGACACCCTCTGAGGTTTCATAGAAGGTGTGAATTATCCCCAGGGAGTTTGCTGGGATCTGACTTGCCGCATCCTTTATGATTGTTTTGAAATGCTTTGAGCGTTTGTCAACGGATTCAGGACTAGTACACCGCCATTGTGCGCCGGCACATCTAGCTATCCCATCAAGAAAAATATTTAGCACTGCTCCTGGAAGGCCAGGTCTAGAAATATCTGTTGGGATAGTGGCAGTGGATCTTTTCTCGTTCGGGTTTACATCGCCAAATATTAGTGCGTGAACTTGTGGGGAATTAGCTCGGACGCTGTACGCTGAGAAATGGTTTTCAATATTTTGCATGTCTATCGCGTGGAGCGTGGCCTTGAATTCAACTGTTTCGCAAGTAACTTTTGTATGGCGAAAAACCTTGGCTAGTTCGTGAAAGGCTTTTATGATTTTGTATGGTTTGACTTTAGATGGGGGGATCTTGAAGGTAATGTCTATCCAGTGGTCGTTTCGATCCTTAATCATCTCTATGCTGAGCACTTTCCATAAAGCGTCCCATGCTTTATTTTCTTTGTCTGCATAAACTGTAATTTTTTCAAGTCTTTTACACTCGACAAAAATGCTGGTTTCAAATTTCGAAACCCGAAGGTCAGGAGTCTGTAGTGTAGGTTGCTCCTCAATAAAAGCGACATCGTAGCCGTTTCTCAAGTAGTGCGAGGCTACTAGTAATTCGAATAAAAAGTTGTCGGGTTTGTTATTTTTCGAGGAGAGCAGCTTTTTGATGACGCCATGCATATTTGGCACAAGTTTTAACTTTTCAAGCTGATCGCCTATCGCAGCAAAGACAGGGTATATTCTATGGGATTCAAATGGGTCGTCGGAAGTTTTTTCTACCCCTAGTATATCAACTAAAAACATATACCAGCTGATCTTGTCTGCCGTTGGGGGGTTAAATAATTTCCACTCTACCGGTTCTGAATCTATGCTTATAGCTTGTTCAAAGGAACTAATGCTGCTTGTTAGTTTCTCCCTGCGGCGCAGCCATGCTTCGAACCCCATGCACTCAATTAGCCAATCAAGGCATAGTTTTGCTGGTTTTTTAAAAGATACTATTGCAGTTTTTTCCAACTGTCCTTCCTCGGCGCGATTAATTAATGTTTTAGGACCCTGGGCGAATATAGTCGGAAAGCAAGTGATCCATAAGAATAGCCGATTGATGCTGACTCTACCGATCCAGCTCAGCGAAAAACGACGCTACAAGCGGCAGCCTTGCCGTTATCAGTCTGATTAGCAGCAACAAAAAGGTCAGTTGAGGGGGAGGTGCAGAAATGCTACTAGATAGAGTTGTCGTCTCTGTAAGCCTTTATTTTAGCGATTCTTGTAACTAATCGGTCCAATCCATCACCGAGAAACCTGAGATTTTAGGTCGTGGCCGTTTGCAATCGACCCATAGCAGCTGATCAGCAACTGGTGTGTGAGGCCTACACTTGAAACCAAGAAAAACACGGGTTTTTTCGTATTTTCTCAATCAGATCAGATCGAGAGGTTGAATTACTGTGATGATCTTGACCCAGAAAAAAAGCTACAGCCCAAGAAATACTTAGGCTGTAGGCAATCCCCCTACCTTGTGCATTTTCGACTCTATTTCACAGTGAATTGCTTCGAGTCAGACCGAGGCTCAACCCCTTGGGAAGATTTTCAATCGCAATAAGTGCGAGGTTATCAGTGATGATCCGATCATCATTCAGTAAAACAAACGACGGTGCCCATAGAAGCGCTTCTTTATCGAATTCATAGACCATTTGCCGGCTTATCTTTCCTTGGGCCTTCAGCCTCGAAATTAACCGAGCTGCCTGAACCGCCGCACCAGCCAATGCGTCCATGGCTTCATGAAGCTTTTTCTCATCCTTACCTCTGAACAGAAATGAGATCTGACAGCCGTCCTGATATGAATGAAAATCGAGTATAGGGTTACGTCTGTCGGCCACTCGACTAAGCAATTTCCGAAACCACGCATGTATTCCCGCATAGGAAGCCTTACCCGCCTCAGTAGCTATCGCAGTCACGAAGGGGTTCCAAACAAGGAGTACGTAGGGGAGACCGACTCTAATCAGTTCTTGTATAGAATCTGCTGCGTTGTGCGACAGCTCAGAACGCTCGATTCTAACGGGTGAGTCATTCGTAACCTGATCCAACCAATCTTCATCCACCTCCCTTTCATCCGTCGCGATCTCGATCCACACATCATCCAACAATCTTGGAAGCTGCTGAGGTGGCGGAACGGATGCGTCAACATCTATGCCCAAGCCAAGAAAACTCAGAACGTCTCCACCTGCGTAATACCCCAGGACTGCGGCAACAAATTTTCGACCGTCAGGACTTTCAAACGATGCACTTTCCAGCAGTTGTCCCTTTGGACGTCCGGGATCGTGATTCTCAAGAAGGGTGAAAGGATCGCTGTTTATCTTGGCAACCAATCTGTCTGGATCGACAGCAACTAACAGTTGGCCATCTGAACCACGCGCATCCGTCCAGATCACCGCGCGCACAACTTCGCCGAATTTCCCCGCTTGGTGTCGCTGCTCAGCCTCTTCTGCCCATTTGAGGGCGGCAGGCGTTTCTTGAAAAAAATCAGACATGGATTCCCTACCTTCCGATGTAGCGTGTCAAAAGAACAAGATAGACCCTACCGTCATTGATTTTGGAAACTTTTCTACCAGCGAATCCAACAACTGCTCCACAGGTCAGCTGCTAACGCACGTACCTGCAATTTCAGTACAGGATTCGTCCAATTCAAATTTTGGACTAACGTTTATGCCACCTCTTCAACGGTAGAAGGTGGAGCACCCGAAGCTCCCAAGCGCGTACTTTTCGGTCTGCCCGGCCACACGGATGGGGATAGCATGCGTATTTTTATCGATGAGTCAGGAACATTTACCTACACGCCTAACCACAATGCTTGGAGCGCCCTGGGTGCGGTCGTTATTTTGGAAGATGCGATGGGCGCGGCCGAAAGCGTTCTTCAACAATTCAAAGTAGAGAACGGAGTTTCACCGGACGACGAGTTGAAGCTTGGCAAGGTTGGCGATGAGATGAGCTACTTTCGCCTTTTGAACCGGCTCGCTGAGTTGAATTGCACGCTATATGCAATGGCCACGGATGCCCACCTCAACACGCCAGAAGCTGTAGGTGCTCACAAGGGAACGGCCGCCCAAAGGCTTGTAGAGCACATAGATAAGCTGGTTCACCAATCCTTACGAGACGATGTCCAGAACATCTCTAATCAGGTGCTCAGACTCTCGGACCAGCTCTACATCCAATTCACTTGTCAAATCAAGCTGATGCATTATGTGGTTAAGCAAACCATGACTTACTACGCCCAATACGCCCCAGAATCTCTTGGGTCGTTCGTATGGAGGGTTGATCAGAAAGATCCGGAAAGAAAAACTGAATTCGAAGACGTGTTCGAAAACCTTAGCCCACCCTATCTACAAAGCATGTCCATCACTGACCCGCTGCCAATAGGCGAAGGCTTCGATTACAGCCACATGGCAAGGTACGATTTTTCAGAGGCGGAGAAACCTACCTACCTCAAGGATCACTACAACATTGATGTCAATATGAGCAACGTTTTGGACATTAAGAAACTGATCAGGGAAGACCTCCAGTTCGTTGACTCAAAAACCGATTTTGGAATTCAGTTGGCTGACCTTTTGACATCGGGATTAAGGCGTTGCCTAAGACAGGAGTTCAAAGACAATCTCAGGGCCGCTGCGTTTCTCGGGCGCCTAATGGTAAATCGTGGGCGCAGCCAGTACCCTGTTTTGCTGTTATCGTTGGGTAAAGAAAAGGCACTCGACAAGGCTACGGAAAAGCTCATCAAGATGATGAAGAGACAACAACGTCCTATGATCAGAAAGTGAATTCTTCGATGGGAACTCAGGTCAACTTTCGGTCAGCGGCAACAAGATGAGAGATATACGGTTGATGGTTGGCTGAAATAACCCTCACCCTTCACAGCTGCCTGCCTTCGAGTCGCAGTGGTGGTCGATAGCAGAACGAAACGAAGGGTCCGCTTTTGGCCGATTGCTGCCCGCCACGACCGGCTGTAACCGATCCAAAGCTGCCAGTCATCCATATCGAATGAATCTATGGTGTCTTCTTGCTAAAGCTTGAGCACGGAAGTCACCCTAGGCTTCAGCAGTGTCCAGAAGGTCTCCAGCTCGTGCTGTTACATCACGATGGGCATCGGTCAGAACGCTTGAGCACCGCACTGAGGACGCGCTGTCCGTATAAGCCGACGCCAAGACCCGACACGATGAGAACGACTGCAACGATTTTGTTGACTGACAGGCTCTCATTGAAAATCATGACTGAACCGAGCAGTCCGAATACCGGCACCAATAACGACAATGGCGCGACTGTAGACACTGGATATCGTTTCAGCAGTGAATTCCATACCCAGTAGCCGAACAGTGTATTGGGGTATACCTGGAACAGGATCGACAGGACGGCGCGGTAGTCGAGTTGATTCACCAATGCGCTGTAACCCGTGGAGCCGTTAACAGCGTAATCAAGCGCGAAAAGAGGGATGGGCGAAAACGCGCTGGACCACACCAGGAAAGCGAAGACTTGGGTGGTCTTGGCTTTTTTGTTGATCACGTTGGCCGCACTCCAGGCGACCGCTCCCATGAGTACCAGGATCAGCCCGGCCGTCGTTACTGTCCCATCAACGATGGAGATGATGCTCAGCAAACCACACAGAGCGAGACCCATGCCCGCGTACTGAAAGCGGGAAATCGTTTCTTTGAATATCCATGAGCCCAGCAGGATGGTGAAAAACGCGCTGAATTGAAGCACCAGCGAAGCGATGCCTGCTGAAAGACCAGACTTGATGCCAAGGTTAACGACGCCCCAAAGTCCGATACCGAAGACCAGACCGTAACCAATGATGTAGCGCCACTGCACATCAGGTTTCGGAATGAAAAAAATTGCTGGAAGTGCGCAAAGCGTGAAGCGAATGCCAGCAAGAATCAGCGGGTCAACGCTGGTGAGGCCCAGTTTGATAACCGAGAAATTCACGCCCCATATGGCAGTAATCGAGATTGCGAGTAGTAGGTGCCCGGCTTTCATACGATCTTCCTTGAATGGTCGTTGAGAAATGACTTGTAAGAACCCACAGCGCCAAAACTGTAGCGCTGATCAAGGCGCCCAGACCGCCTGCCGATAACAGGCACGCCGTACTCAGCGGTAGGCGATCAACCGGCAGTCGGATGGCGCACGCCTTGATCGCACTCATCAGCGAACCGGCAACACCAAGCCGATCAGACCGCGACCAATGATCAGACCCAGTTCAGTATGGGAGAAGCTGAAAATCAGCGAGCCCAATACAGCGATCAGAAGCATGGGTGCCTGCACGCTGCGCGGACCGTATGCTCCTGGATGTAGCGGACGATAGTAGGGCGGTCAAAGGGAGAACGTTAGATACAGATTGACTAACAAAACGTCATACAGCGATCGCAGCACTTGGTATCCACTCCCTGGGAATACGTTGCGACTTCAACGTGAGCAATGGCTTGCTCCAATAGCGCATCTAAACACTCTGACGCAGTCAACCACGGGCATTATGGATGGACGCTTTTGGCCGATTTCTGCCCATCGCGAGAGGCAGAAAACAACCCATTTCTGCCGGTGGCGATAATCAAAAAAAGCCAGTAGCAGCTGCTCTGGTCTACATTTAATTCCACGGTCTACAACTACCTCCGCAACGGTTCACCCACAAAGTCCTCATAGCTGCACAGCTTTTGATTTTTTAGAGGATTTCCTTGCTACCGAGCTAGCCTACGCTCTAGGCTCGGCATCTATCAAATAGCTCATAGGGAAAATGGCTGTGATCAAGAATCTACTGATGATCGTTGGCTTCCTCGCTAAAGCTTCCTGCGTCAAGATGGCGTAAAGATCAAGATTAACCACTAGTCGGCGCGAAGATGGGATATGTAATTTTTGATCCAAAGGTTGATAGGCCACTGCATGAGCTTCCGCGAGAGGAGGCTCGTGCCTCCTATGATTGGTTTCTGGCGAATATACCTGCTCGACTTGATGAGTTATTTCGACTGGTGACAGTTGATGGGGTCGAGTTGAATTTTTCAGAGGCTTCCTTGACGTCTCTTCATGACTGGTTTTATGAGGTTGTGCTTGAAGAGCGCGCGCTAAAAAATTCTGTTCCGTCACCTGAGTTGTATTCCGTATGCAATGATATTGGAGTGTATCTTTCTGAGTTTGTGATTAGTTCGGCGAAAAAAATCAAGTGGTCATTTTTTATAAAAGATGAGCGTGGGTTGTCCTACCAGCGTCCAGTTATTTCTGGTTTTAATGTAAAAAATCTCGATTATCATATCGATTTTGATTATTTGGTTTGTCAATACGCATTTCGTATTCTCAAAACCGGCAGTAAAGAAAACGATATTTTTACAGCGATGATCAAAAAAGCGGTGTCGCTGATTTGAACGTATGCGATCCATAAACCCAACCTACCGTATGGCCGTGGTATGAAGTCAGATATCCGAGTCGGATACATGCTCCACTTGAGTTCTTACCCCAAACAACCGGTCGGCTATCTGCCGACCTCGCTCCAGTCCTTCAGCCGTCAACCAAATCGATTTATTCTTGCTCACCGGATTACTGATGAAACCATGTTCATGTAATCGGTTCATGGTCTCGAAGTCGAACCCTTTCCAAGCATTGCCGTTATCAAAACTGAAGGTTGCCAATAGGGCAAGCACGGCTTCTTCAATCAGTTTATCGTCGTATTCCATGATCGTTGCTCCGTTCGTACTCTTTAAGCTCACCGTAAACCCCACCAGCCATCAAGATGGATAGCGCGGTTAACTAGCCGGTCGTGACGGACCGCTTCTGGCCGATTTCTGCCCGTCACGAAGGGCTGCAGTCCAAAGCTGCCGCTCGCCAAGGTGTACTTTCGGCACCTCCTGAACAGGGAGCCAACGTCGTCATCGGCCTATTCAATTCCCCCCTGGCTGTTGAGGGAAGCCATTGCTCGCTGCTCTGAAATCGGCATAAACACTGGATTTGTGTCCTCGACATGGATGTAGACAAACCAGCGATCCGGCGGGCAGTGAAGAGTCCTGTGGACATCGAACAGCCTTTTCCCGACTTTGCCACGGGCCCCTAAGGTTGTGTGATCCTGTAGGATTTCCACATTTTCAATACCGTGCTGCGCCATGGCTTTGTGAAACGCTTCGTCGATTTGTTTTTTGTTGCGGCGCTGATGGGTCACATGCGTGTGGTGCATCGCATAGCAAAAAAATACGCTGAACGTCATCAATATCAGTTCGAGGCCGAACTTGCTCCAGAAAGAATCGCCCATGCCAGGTAGTCCTGAGATAGTCCTTGGGTTGTACTGTCTGTAAACGTCAACCTACCATCCCTGCGTATGTTAATCAGGCGTCCATTTATGTTATGCGGCAGCAGTTCGGCAATGTCATTTGCCTGCTGCGTCAGCAGACACGTGAGCACGTCCTTCAAAAAAGCATGCAATCATGCCCGTTGAGCCGTGCTGACGGGATTTGACTCAGCATAGCAGCGGCTCGCTGACAGCTACCTGCCAACACTTACCAGTATCGGTGAAGGTGGGACGGACTATCTATATCAGGTCGATAGCTACCGGTGAGCGTGGAAGTTCGATTGAGCCATTCCCCGCCCGGCACATTACCTATTCCGGGTTATGCGCCCTACGGTACTAGCGATGGTTGCGATAGCGTTCGGTCAAGGACTGCACGAGGGTAACGTAGGATTGCGTCTCGGCGTAGGGAGGCACCCCGTTGTACTCGACCACGGACGCTTCGCCGGCGTTGTAACCTGCCAATGCCAGCATCTGGTTGCCATTGAAGCGCTTGAGCAGCCAGGCCAGGTAGCGCACGCCGCCACGAATGTTCTGTCGTGCGTCGAATGGATCGTCCACGGCGAAGCGCTCGGCGGTGGCGGGCATCAACTGCATCAGTCCCTGGGCGCCGGCTTCGGAAATGGCGTTGGGGCGAAACGCCGATTCGGCATGTATCACTGCGCGGACCAGCGCCCTGTCGACACCATAATGACCCGAAGCGGCTTCGATCTCCCGTCGATAGGAATGGGTGTCCAGGCGCAGTGAGGCGACCTTGAAATCCTTCGGCGCCATGCACAGATAGCAGTCCTTGATGTAATAGAGCTCAAGGACATCGACCCGTGCGGAGATCCCGACGGGGCGCCGGCTCACATATTGACGAATACCCTTATGGATGAAGGTGAACACCCGAATCTGCACCGCGCCTGGGTCGTCCTCCCGCACAAGCCGTGGCAGGGCCATTGCCTTGGCGCCGACACCGGCGCCCGCCATGCCATTCAGGCGAGTGCAGCGGGCGCTGGCGATGGCTTGGCTGGTGTAGCTGATGGCTCCGTCCCTGGCTTGGCACTTGAACATGGCGCTGGCGCACAGTGGAGCGGCCAGCAAAGCCAGCTCGATGCAGCCAAGAAGGCTCTTGCGAGCCCATCGCCATGCTCTGGAACTCATCAAATCGCTCCGCGCCGCAGGCGGCCGATCAGGCCTGGGGCGCCTGCCCGGGCGCTGCCTTTGGAGGGCCTATTCTGGGTGACCCGCCTTTTGTTCTGATAGTTATACCCCTTGTAACCGGCCTTGGAACTTGCGTTGACGTACGGGCTGCCGGCGTTCCCAGGCGAGGCACCCCGATCTCAAGACGTTCTACAGTGTGGGCGGGGGCAGGCGGGCGATTGTCGACGCGTTCGCCGCACTGGATCGGCCGCTTGAGGTGTTTATCGGCCACGACCTGGATGAGGAAAACCGCCAACTGCTGGCCGAGGAAAAAGTCGCCGCGATCATCGATCACAACCTGCAGATCGATGCTCGCCACGTGTTCCTGCATATCCTGCAATTTCATCGCCTGTGGAAGGCCGGGCCGATTGCGTCGTCGCAAGTGCAGATTGTCACGCCGTTCAATCTGCCTTACAGACTCATCCTGTTTACGCCGGGCGAACGCCTTCGTATGCATCTTGCAGCAACTGACGGATGGCCTTTGCTTCAATCGGCCGTGGGTTCCAGTAGGGGTTGGACAAGGCAATGTCGGTCGCACGATCGAGGTCCGCCTCGCTCAAGCCCAGGTCCTTCAGCCGGGTCGGTGCGCCCAGTGAACTGGACAGGTCGAACAATGCCGCCGCGGGGCTGCAATCCTCAACGTTCAGCGCCCGGCTAATGCGCGACAGGGCCGGGGCGGCAGACTGGTTGTAGGCAATAGCGTGCGGCAGCACGATGGTATGGGTTTGTGCATGAGGCAAGTTGAAACTGCCACCCAGGGTATGGCAAAGCTTGTGATGCAACGCCATGCCGACGTTGCCGAGCACCGTACCGCAGAGCCATGCGCCATACAGGCAGTCATCGCGGGCATCGAGATCGCTTGGGTTTTGACGGATGGTTTTCATGCCGGCGGCGAGCGCCCGAATGCCTTCCTCGGCCATCAGCGACATCACCGGATTGCCATCCTGGGCATACAAGCCTTCGGCGGCGTGAGCAATGGCGTTCATGCCGCTGGTGATGGACATGTCGACGGGCAGGCTGACGGTCAGCTGCGAGTCGTAGATCACGGTTTTTGGCAGTACGCGCGGATCTTTGCCGGTGCGCTTGAGGCCGTTTTCGGTCAGGCCGAAAACCGGCGTCATCTCAGATCCGGCATAAGTGGTCGGGATCGCCAGGATAGGCAACCCGGAGTCCATCGCAATGGCCTTGCCGAGCCCTGTGGTTGAGCCGCCGCCAATGGCCACCGCGCAATCGGCGCCTAGCTTGCGTGCCAGCTCGCGAGCTTCACGGGCCGTTTCGATGGGCACGTGCATGACGGCTTTGTCGAAAATGTCCGCCGCGCGATCGCCCAGCAGCTGGGCGATGTGTTCGGCTTGGGCGCGTTGTTCTGGCGTGCAGAGGACTAATGCCCGTTTGGCGCCCAGTCGATCGATTTCCGCTTCCAGCTGTTGCAGCGAACCTTGGCCGAAGATGACGCGCGACGGTTGACCGTTATAAATAAAGGGGGACGTGGACATACGTCTATTCTCCGCAGACAGCTAGGGATGATGAACGGGTGGCGATAGGGGTCGGTTGATAGGCAAACAATTGCCAATTCATTCCTGTCCTCAGCCAGACATTTAACGTTCGGTTCTGGATTGTTTTAGCCACGCCATGGGACGTGATATCGGCAACCATCTCGCCAAAGACGATGGCGGTGTCTCCTGATTGATGGACTTTATGAACAACGTGTTGAATGCGGTGATAGATCGAAAGTCCATCACGCAAGTTCTTCATGAAGCTGTCGCGGTTGTCCACTTTGCCACTGGAGTGGACATAACTGAGTTCGGGATGAAGTAAACGCTGAATGCTCTCCAGGTCATTACTTTGCATCGCTTGATAACGTTGTTCTTCCAGCGCTGAAATCAACGCAGTGATGGACGGCTCGTTGCTCATGGGGTCCTCGAGATTGGAATTAGCCAGGTAATCGACGACTACGCCTTCGCCAGGAAGAAATCGAATTCCAGGGTATAAAACGGATCGCTGCTGACAGTCCCGTCGGGAGTTTCGCCGGGAGGTTGCTGAGCCCAGTGGGTGATCAGTGACGAGCGCACGCCGAACACAGCGTCGGAATCAAGGTAGGGATCACCTTCGCGGAAAACCTGGGTGACCAACCGTTTGTAACCGGGGGCACTGATCACGAACTCCAAGTGCGCCGGGCGCCAGGCGTGGCGATTGAGCGCGGTGAGCATCGTGCCGACAGGACCGTCATGGAGAACGCGGTGGCTTTGCGGCACGACGGTGGAAAAAAAGTATCGGCCGAGCGGGTCGGCTTGTAGCAAGGCGCGCTCGGTGTCGCTTGCCACAGGATTATTCAAGTCGCCACCTGCCTGGCTGACTTGAACGGTAGCGGACGGCACCGGATTGCCTTTGGCGTCACGAATGGTGCCCCGCATGTACCCTTTGGCGCCGTGGACCCCGGCACTGATGTCGGCACCCAGGTCATACACCGTGGAGTTGTGAATCTGTGGCACGTCGAAGGCTGTCGCCTGAGTGCAACCCGACGGCTTCCTGTCATTCTGAGCCAGCACCAGGGTCGACAGGCCCAGCGTGTGTGACAGCAGCACAAACTCCTGGCGATCGGACGAGCAGGCGTTGCCCACTTGTTCGAGAAAATCGATGCCGCTTCGCCATTCTTCCTCCGTCAGTTTGATATCGCGAGCGAAGGCATGAAGATGTTGTACGAGGCTGGTCATTACCTCGCACAAACGCGCATCAGCGGTGCTGCTATTACGCGCCAATACGGCTTGTGTAATGGTCGCTTCGTCCAGATTTCGCATCTTGACTCCTTGGTTTTCTTAAGCCCCGAGCGCGCTTGCGATTGGCGAGATACGTCTTGGGCCGCTCTTTTCAGGTCATAGCGCTGCACGTTATAGTTCCGCACAGCGTTGAAAAAGGCCGCCTACGAAATTCTTTATTTCATATATGAAAAAATAAAAACGGAGCACTGAATGGATCGGCTGACCGAACTGGAGCTTTTCGTAACGACGGCGGAAGTCGGCACCCTGACCAAGGCGGCGGAAATACTCGGGCTGTCGAATGCCGCTGCAAGCCGGCACCTGGTTGCGTTGGAGCAACGACTGAATGTCAGATTGATTGACCGCAACACGCGGCGTTTGGCCCTGACCAACTCCGGTCATCAATTTTATGCGAGCTGCAAGAGCCTGCTCGGCGAGTTGAAGGAAGCCGAGGCTTCGCTCAGCGAATCGCTGGTGCAGCCAGTCGGCACGCTGACGATTACCTCTTCAATCTCGTTTTGCATGCTGCATATCGCGCCGCTGATCCCGGCGTTTCGCAAGAAGTACCCGCATATTACGGTCAAGGTGCTGGGCGAAAACCGCTATTACGACATTATCGACAGTGACATCGATCTGGCGATCAGGACCAAGGAATACGAGCCGGATTCCAACATCACCATTCGCCGCCTTGCCGAAACGCGTCGGGTGCTGGCCGCTTCACCCGGTTACCTGCAGCGCAAGGGCACGCCGAAGACCATCGACGATCTGGCCAATCACGATCTGTTGATTTACAGCCACGCCAACCAGCCCCGGGTCATGCGCTTTACCAAAGGCGATGAAGAACGGGTGGTCAAGGTCGACCCGATCCTGGAAACCAACGACGGCCAGATTGTCCGCGCGGCGGCCTTGGCCCATGGCGGCATCCTGGTGCAACCGAAGTACATCATTAATGCCGACCTGGTAGCGGGGCGCCTGATCCCGGTACTGGATGATTGGGACTTGCCGCGCCTGACCATCAACATGGCTTTTCAAAGCCGTCGCTACATGCCGACCAAGCTGCGCGTGTTCATCGATTTTCTGCTCGCGGACTTTGCCGAGCACGAGTATGAACACTACTGGACGCGTTAAAGCAGTTTCTCGCTGGACGGAATACACATTTATTTTTTTGATGGTATTCAGTTTGGCGAGTGCAAACTATGCTCCGTTCCGCTTGAACAGTTGAGCTTCTCTTGTTCAAAGAGAAGTTGTTCCTTCCGTTTGAATAGTGCTCGACAACACGACAATAAAGGCGTCTGCGTTCGCCTGCGCGTTTAAAAATAAATCTAATAATAAGGAAACGTTAAGCCCATGAAAAACTTTGCCAAGTGCACGGTTGCGGTCAGCTTTTGCCTACTGGTTCCCAATTTATCAAATGCCGCCAATGAAGCCTTTTCCAGCGATTCGCGCTGGATGACCGGTGACTGGGATGGCGTACGCAGTGACTGGCTGGATCAGGGTGTTGATATCGAACTGGGTTACACCGGGGAAATGGCCGCCAACATGCGCGGCGGTTATGACAAAGATCATACGGCGCGCTGGACCGAGCAATATGCATTGGGCTTCAAGGCCGACATGCAGAAAATCCTCGGTTGGGAAAATTCGCAATTCCAGTTCACCGTCACCGAACGTGATGGGCGCAACCTGACCAACGATCGCATCGCTGATCCGCGAGTGGGAGGTTACTCCTCGAGCCAGGAAGTTTATGGTCGCGGGCAAACCTGGCGCCTGACGCAAATGTGGCTCAGCAAAGGCTGGCTGGACGGGGCGCTGGACCTGAAATTTGGCCGCTTTGACGAGGGCTCGGACTTCAACAGCTTCCCGTGCGACTTCCAGAGCACGCCGTTCTGTGGCGCCCAGGCGGCGAACTGGATTGGCGACATTTGGTTCAACTGGCCGGTCAGCCAATGGGCCCTGCGCGCACGCTACCAGTTCGCTCCCGAGTGGTATGCACAGGTCGGGGTCTTCGAGCAGAACCCCTCTTACCTGGAAACCGGTAACGGCTTCAAGCTCAGTGGCAGCGGGACCAAGGGCGCGCTGATCCCGGTTGAGTTGGTCTGGAGCCCCACGATCAACGCATTGCCCGGAGAATATCGGCTGGGCTATTACGAGAGCACGGCCAACGCCGATGACGTACTGAAAGATCGAAATGGCAACCTCCAACCCCTCACTGGCGATCAGTTCAAACAACACTCCAGTCGTCACGGTTACTGGTTCGTCGCCCAGCAGCAATTGACCGCCCGCGATGGCGACAGCCAACGTGGACTTTCGGTATTTGCCAACTTCACCGCACACGACAAAGAAACCAGCCAGGTCGATCATTTCATTCA
This sequence comes from Pseudomonas sp. Pseusp10, assembly GCF_059492225.1. Classification (NCBI taxonomy): domain Bacteria; kingdom Pseudomonadati; phylum Pseudomonadota; class Gammaproteobacteria; order Pseudomonadales; family Pseudomonadaceae; genus Pseudomonas; species Pseudomonas sp. Pseusp10. The sequence continues at coordinate 3,208,819 of NZ_CP168528.1, forward strand.
GGCAGGCATCGTCTACAAGGGGCCGTTTGATGGACGGCCAAAAGATGATCTGGGCGTGGGCATCGCGCAGGTCCACACCAACCCGGACTTCCGCCAGCGTGCACGCTTGCAGAATGAACAGAACGGCATTGCTGATTACCTGGATCCCGCCTTTCTGCCCCTGCAGTACAACGAAGTGAGCAGCGAGATCTATTACGGGTTCCACGTCACCAACTGGCTCACCGTACGGCCCAACCTGCAGTACGTGAAATACCCCGGTGGTGTGCGTGAAATCGACGCTGCAGTGATCGCCGGTCTCAAGGTGCAAGCGAAGTTCTAGCCCGGCAATGGCCCGCCACGATCAATGGATCCGAACCGTGGCGGGGCTGACTACAGTTTTCCACTCAGCGGAAAACACATTTGCCATAGAGGCATTTTTTTTCCGTTTCAATGGCAGTAGTCTCAATTCCACTGAGCGTACAAATAATTTCAATAAGGTTGACCTCATGTCCAACAATCAAAATGCCTCCAGTGCTTCGTCAAAGATTCTTTGGCGTATCGCAGCCATCACCACCATGGGATCGCTGGGATTTGGTTACGACACCGGAGTGATCTCCGGGGCGCTGCCGTTCATGACGCTTGATGCCAGTCAAGGTGGCCTTGGCTTGACGCCCATGACGGAAGGGTTGGTGGCTTCCTCACTGATATTTGGTGGCGCTTTCGGCGCACTGTTCGCGGGTCAATTATCAGATCGCTATGGTCGCCTCGGTGTACTCAAGGCCCTGGCCATATTGTTTGCACTGGGCGCGCTGGGTACGGCTGTAGCGCCTGATATCTGGACCATGGTCATCACCCGTTTCATTCTGGGTATTGCCGTCGGCGGCGCGTCATCGACCGTTCCGGTATTGATCGCCGAGTTGGCGGCCCCTAAACACCGCGGTCGGCTGGTCTGCCAGAGCGAGTTGATGATCGTCTCCGGACAGTGCCTGGCCTACATCACCAGCGCCGGCCTGGCGCATCTGTTCGACAGTCCGTTCATCTGGCGCTACATGCTAGCCATTGCGCTGATCCCGGCGGTGCTGCTGTACGTCGGGATGCATTTTGTGCCGACCTCACCCCGTTGGTTGGTCAGCAAAGGTCGTATCGCAGAAGCCAAGACGACCTTGGCCGGCATCCGTGATACCCAGCGCGAGGCGGACCGCGAGCTGAAGGAAATCATCGCCCAATGCAACGTCGAGCGCGAACATAGGGGTGTGCTGGGCAAGCTCAACGAACCTTGGCTGCTCAAGCTGCTCGCCATTGGAATCGGTCTTGGCTTTGTTATCCAGTTCACCGGCGTCAATGCGTTCATGTACTACACGCCGATGATCCTCAAGGAAACCGGCATGGGCATCAACGCCGCACTGATCGCAACCATCGGTAATGGCGTGATCTCGGTGATCGCCACCCTGATCGGTATGTGGGTGATCAATCGCATGGGCCGGCGTTCGATGCTGCTGTTGGGGCTGACGGTTGTGGTACTGGCGCAAATCTTCCTCGGTGTGGTGCTCAATTTCATGCCGCACTCACTGCTGCAAAGCTACCTGGCATTGTCCGGCGTGCTGGTGTTTCTGTTCTTCATGCAGATGTGCATCGGCCCGGTGTACTGGCTGCTGATGTCGGAACTGTTCCCGACCCACGCCCGCGGTTTGATGAATGGCATCTCGGTGAGTGTGTTCTGGATTTTCAATGCCATCGTCGCCTTCCTCTTCCCGGTCTTGTTGAGCGTGATGGGCGGCATGACCTTCTTCCTGTTCGCGGTGGTGAACATCGGCTCGATCATCTTCTGCACGTTGTGGTTGCCGGAAACCAAGGGCCTGACCCTGGAAGAAATCGAACAGCAAATGAAGCAGCGCTTCAACGGTCGTAAATGGGCTGTTGGCCAAGCTCAAGCGTATTGAACCCGGCTTTCAAGAATAACGAACAAGGATCTCAAGCCATGACTGCTCATCTGGATACCGACATCGCTATTGGCGGCCTTTTCGAAGAGGAACACTCTGCCGAAATCGTCAATGCCCGAATCTGCGCCGACGCCAATCCGCGCCTGGCTGAAGTCATGACGGTACTGACCAAGCATTTGCACGCAGCCATCAAGGAAATCGAGCCGACGCACGAGGAGTGGTTCAAGGCCATAGAATTCCTCACCCAGACCGGGCAAATGTGCACCGACTGGCGCCAGGAGTACATCCTGCTGTCGGATGTGCTCGGCGCGACCATGCTGGTCGATGCGATCAACCATAGGCGGCCCAAGGGCGCGACGCCTAACACGATTCTGGGTCCGTTCTACGTCGCCAATGCCCCGCATTACCAGAACGGCGCGAACATTTGCCTGGATGGCAAGGGTGAACCGACGCTGGTCAGCGGCCGCGTGCTGGATACAGCCGGCCGGCCAATAGCCGGCGCGACCCTGGATATCTGGCAGACCAACGATGACGGTTTCTACGACGTGCAGCAAAAAGGCGTACAACCGGATTACAACCTGCGCGGGCTGTTCACCACCGATGCAGATGGCTACTACGCGTTCCGTACCGTCAAACCGCGCCATTACCCGATTCCCGCCGATGGCCCCGTAGGCAAGTTGTTGGGCGATTTGGGACGGCACCCGAACCGTGCGGCGCATTTGCACTTCATCGTGACGGCCAAAGGTTACGACCAGGTCATCACGCATATCTTCACGCCCGACTGTCAGTACTTGCACGAGGACACGGTGTTTGGCGTGAAGAAAGAACTGATCGCCGAATTCACCAACCAAACCGATCCTGCTGTCGCCGAACGCTATGACCTGCCAGTGCCGTTCCTGGCGGTCAATTGGGACTTCGTCCTGACCCCGGCCTGATCAAAAAACTGTTAGCGACCGTCTTCAAACCACTCACTCATAAGTGATCGTCATGCCAAACAAAAACATTGAACTGCTTGCCGCTTACTGGACCCTCGCTGGCGATACGTATCCCGGCGCGCCCAGCGAGATCAGTCCGTTTTCCCTGCAGGACCGTGCACAGGCCGCTTCGAAAGCCGGCTGGAAAGGCATGGGCCTGGTGCACGCCGACATCATGCACAACGTCGCCAAACTGGGTATCTCTACGGTACGCAACATCTTCCAGGACAATGGCATCAAGCACCTGGAAGTCGAATTCCTGACTGACTGGCACCTGGATGGGGAACGCCGTGCTACATCAGACCGGATCCGCGACGAACTGCTGGAGGTCGCCGGCGAACTCGGCGCGCGCAGCCTCAAGGTCGCCGCAGGCCTGTTCGAAGACGGGCCACCCGATATACCGCGCATGCGTGAAACCTTCGCCTTCCTGTGCGACCGCGCTCAACCGTTCGGCGTCAATGTGGTGATCGAATTCCTGCCGTTTTCCAGCGTGCGCACTATCGATCTCGCCATCGCCGTGGCCGAAGGCGTACGCCCTAACGGCGGCCTGTTGGTCGACACCTGGCACGTTGCGCGGGGCGGCATGAGTTTCGACGAAATCGCCAAGATTCCGCTGGAGCTGATCAAGTCCATCGAGCTGGATGACGCCAACCACGCCATCGTCGAAACGCTGTTCAACGACTCCACGCACCACCGTAAATGCTGCGGTGAAGGCCAACTCGACGTGCCGGACTTCATTCAGCAAGTGGTCAACGTCGGCTACGACGGACCCTGGGGCGTCGAATTGATCTCCGCTGAACTGCGCAAGTTGCCGCTCGAAGTGGCCGCGAAGAGAGCCTTTGACTCAACCATCGCGCAATTCGAACGGATCCAGTTCCCGACTTGATGCGTGAAGCCCATTGAATTTTTGCTCGTCTACAACAACGAACAATAGTGTTTCCAGGAGATAAATAATGGTAGGTATCGCAGTTCTCGGCGCCGGTCGCATCGGCAAGATCCACGCAGCCAACGTCGCTGCGAGCAAGTTCGCCAAGCTGGTGGTGGTGGCTGATCCGTTCGGCAATGCCGCACAGGAGTTGGCCGATGCATTCGGTGCCGACGCCATGCTCGACTGTGAAGCGGCCATCGACCGCGATGACGTCCAGGCGATTGTCATCGGCACGCCGACTCATACCCACATCAGCCTGATGCTGCGCGCCGTGCGCCAGGGCAAAGCAGTGCTATGCGAGAAACCGATCGACCTGGACATGGCCAAGAGCCTGGCCGCGGTGGAAGAAGTGGAACGCCTCAACGGGCGAGTGATGCTGGCATTCAACCGCCGCTTCGAGACCACTTTCGCCGAAATGCGCGCCGCCATCGACGCTGGCGATATCGGCGAAGTGCGTCAGGTAATCATCAGCAGTCGCGACCCGGGCCTGGCGCCTGAAGACTACATCCAGCATTCGGGCGGGATCTTCCGCGACATGACCATCCATGACCTGGACATTGGTCGCTGGCTGCTGGGCGAGGAGCCGGTCGAGCTGACCGCCATCGGTAGCCGCTTGATCGATCCGCACATGATGGAAAAATACGACGACTACGACACCGCGATGGTGCAGATGCAAACCGCATCGGGCAAACAGTGCCATATCAACAACTGCCGCCAGGCGGTCTATGGCTACGACCAGCGCATCGAAGTGTTCGGCTCTAAAGGCATGTTGCAGATGGATAACCTGCGTCCAACGACAATCCGTCGCTGGAGTCAGGACGTCACCGATGCGCGCGAACCGCTGCTGAACTTCTTCCTCGAGCGTTATCAGCAAGCCTACAAAGCCGAACTCGATGCCTACATCGAAGCGCTAGTGAAGGGCACGCCGATGCCGACTACCGTGCAGGATGGCCTCAAGGCCCTGAAGCTGGCTGATGCCGCAGTCGAATCGGTCAAGACCGGGCGTGCGGTCAGGCTCTGAGCTTGAACGGTCATTGGCTATCTCGGACAAGAACACCTGGAGAACATCATGTCCTACAAGCTTGAGAATGGCGCCACGATCGGTGTGGCCTGCCTGGGCATTACCCACCCGCACACGTCGGGCCGCGTCAAAGCGTTCAAACGCATCCCCGGCGCACAGTTCCTTGGCGCCTACGACGACAGCCCGTTGCTCGACCCATTCTGCGATGCGCTGGGTTTGCAGGCGCGCAGCAAGGAAGAAATTCTCGCCGACCCGAATGTGCACGTCGTGTTGGTGCACCCCAAGAGCTACCTGATGGCCGACTGGGCCATTGAAGCGCTGGAAGCCGGCAAGGCAGTGCTTTGCGAGAAACCGGCGGGCCGCGGCACCATAGACACCAGCCGTATCGTCGAAGCGGTCGAGCGCACGGGCGGGTTGTTCCAGGTGGGTTACTGCTGGCGCTACGCACCGTCGGTGGAAAAAATGCAGCAAGTGCTGCAGAGCGGTGAAATCGGCAAGGTTCTGCAAGTGCGTGCTCACGCCGGCTGCTCCCACGACGAGGCTGACACCAACCACATGAAACAACCGGGCGACCGTGGCGGCGCCTTTTATGTGATCGGCTGCCACACCATCGACCGTTTGCTGCTGCACTTCGGCATGCCCAAATCGGTCAATGCGCGGATTACCAAGTTCGCCGGGCAGATGAGTGACTCTGCGCGCGAGGACGCCGTAGGCGCGGTGCTCAACTACGATGATAAGTTGATCACCATCGATTTCATGTCCTGGGACCCGATGCCCTGGACCGAGAGTTGGGACATTACCGCCTACGGTACTCACGGGGTGATGCATTCCACGCCGATGCCGGCGTCGTACAAGCTTTACCACGATGGCAAGAACGGTCATCAGCAAGGCTGGACGCACTGGAACGAGAACAGCTTTCCGGAGATCTGGGCGGTGCGCAAAACCGTTTATTCCCCGGAAATCGCCGAAATCGGTAACCCGGTGTATTTCGATCGCGAGGCCGCTGCCTTCGTCCACTCGCTGCGTACCGGTAGCGCTTCGACAGTGCCAGCCACTCAGGCACATAACATCAACGTGATCCTCGAAGCGTTGTTCCAGTCCGCTGAGTTGAACGGCCAGGAAGTCATCCTGGCTCAATAGCGACATGTAGTTCTGTAGGCGAAAGTTCCGTAGGCGAAATGACCCCGCCGGCTCTGTAAAAAGAGCCGGAAGGGCAGTTGCATCCCCGAGAAATGCCAACAACAAAAAGAAGAGGACACCATGCACAAGATCATCAAGGTTGCCGCGGCAGTATTGTTGGGCCTGGCCGTCAGTGCCTGCTCGAAAAATGAAACCAGCACCAAGGGCACGATTGGCATTGCCATGCCCTCGAAAACCGAAGCGCGATGGGTCTCAGACGGTAGCAGTATCGTCGATTCGTTGAAGAAGCTCGGTTACGACACCGACTTGCAGTATGCCCAGTACGAAGCGCCGACCCAGCTGTCGCAAATCGAAAACATGATGGTCAAGGGCATCAAGGGCCTGATCGTCGCGCCGATCGATGGCACGACCATGGCCGATGTGCTCAAGCAGGCCAAGGAAAAAGGCATCAAGGTCATTTCCTATGATCGCCTGATCCGCAACACCAAAGACTTTGATTATTACGTCACTTTCGACAACTACCGCACCGGGGTGCTGCAGGGACAGTCCATCGTCGACAAGCTGCAACTCAATCAGGGCAAGGGCCCGTTCAACCTGGAGATCTTCGCCGGCTCCACGGACGACAACAATGCCCATGTGGTGTACGCCGGGGTGATGTCGCAGCTCAAGCCCTTCATCGACAGCGGCAAGCTGGTCATTCGCAGCGGACAGCAAGCCATGGAAAAGGTCGCCACTCCAAACTGGGACGGCGCACAGGCCCAGGCGCGCATGGATAACCTGCTCAGCGCTTTCTACGGCACCGCCCACTTGGATGCGGTCCTGGCCATGAACGATCAGATCGCTACGGGCGTGGTGTCTTCGTTACGCGGAGTGGGCTATGGCACGGGCAAGGCAGCCATGCCGATCGTGACCGGCCAGGATGCCGAGATTTCCAGCATCAAGTCGATCATTCGCGGCGACCAGACCTCCACCATTTTCAAGGACACCCGCGCCCTCGCCGAAGCCGCCGCGCAGATGATGGACGCGACCTTGAGTGGCAAGACCGTCGTGGTCAACGACTCCACGTCCTACGACAACGGCTCGATGATCGTGCCGACCCAGCTGCTGACCCCGCAACTGGTCGATGGCAACAACTGGCAGAAAGTCCTTGTCGATGACACCAGGTTCTACACGTCTGAGCAGTTGCGCTGAGGCAACCCGAGATCGGTGTGTGCTGGCAGGAGAGAAAAAATGACAAAAACAATTCTCGATATGCGTGATATCCAGAAATGCTTCGGCCCGGTGAAGGCGCTGAGCCGGGTCAACCTCAAGGTCGGCGATGGCGAAATCCATGCGATCTGTGGTGAGAATGGCGCCGGCAAATCGACCCTGATGAAGATCCTCAGCGGCGTCTACCCGCATGGCAGCTTCACCGGCGAGATTGTCTTCGATGGTGCGCCGCGTACGTTCCAGGGGTTGCGCGAGAGTGAGGCACTGGGCATCTGCATCATTCACCAGGAATTGGCACTGGTGCCTATGTTGTCGATCACCGAGAACCTGTTCCTCGGTAACGAGATCGCGCGCCATGGCGTAATCGACTGGGATGAAGCGCACCAGCGGGCCCGCGAGTTACTCGCCCGAGTCGGCCTCGATGCGCGGCCGCAGACCCTGGTGGCCAACCTCGGCATCGGTCAGCAGCAGATGGTGGAAATCGCCAAGGCGCTGGCCAAGGACGTACGTCTGCTGATTCTTGACGAGCCGACTGCGAGCCTCAACGAAAAAGACAGCGACACCTTGCTCAAGCTGATGCTCGAGCTCAAAGGGCGTGGCATCACTTCGATCATCATCTCGCACAAGCTCAATGAGATTGGTCGGGTGGCTGATGAGATCACGGTGATTCGCGACGGCAGCACCGTCGATGTCATCGACTGCCGTGCCGAGCCGATTGATGAAGCCCGAGTGATTCGTTCGATGGTGGGCCGCGAGCTGTCGGACCGCTATCCCGCACGCAATTGCGACATTGGCGAAACACTGTTCGAAGTGCAGGGCTGGTCGGTCGGCGATCCGGAGCGTCCAGGGCGCGACCGCATTCGCAACATCAACTTCCACGTGCGTCGTGGTGAGGTGGTGGGCATCGCGGGGCTTATGGGCGCGGGCCGTACCGAGTTTGCCATGAGCGTGTTTGGCCGCTCCTACGGTTCCAACATCCGTGGCAAGGCGCGCATTGACGGGCGTGAAGTCGATCTCGGCACCGTACGCAAAGCGATTGATCAAGGCTTGGCCTATGCCACTGAAGACCGCAAGGGCGCCGGACTGATATTGGGTGAAAGCATTACCCGCAATACCAGCATGGCCAATCTGACGGCCGTGTCCAAACGCTGGGTAATGAACGAATTGGCCGAGAGCAAGGTGGCGGTCGATTTCCAGGCGCGTCTGCGCATTCGCACCCCGGATGTATTGCAGTCGGTGGACAAGCTTTCGGGGGGTAACCAGCAAAAGGTCGTGTTGGCCAAATGGTTGTTCTCCGATCCCAAGGTGCTGATCCTCGACGAGCCCACCCGCGGTATCGATGTCGGGGCCAAGTACGAGATTTACGGGGTAGTCAATCAGGTGGTCAGCGAGGGTAGGGGCGTTGTCATGATCTCCTCGGAGATGCCCGAGTTGCTGGGCACCTGTGACCGGATTTATGTGATGAACGAAGGGCGCTTTGTCGGCGAGTTTCCGATCGCAGAGGCATCGCAGGAAAAAATCATGCACGCAATCATGAAAAATGAGGTGATCCAGTGAGCGAAGTCAGCGTACCTCTCACATCCAAACCAACGGCGCTCACGTCATTCAAGCGCGGCGCGCGCGAATACGGACTGCTGGCATCGTTGATTGTCATCATGGTGTTCTTCCAGGTGGCCACCGGCGGGGCGCTGATGCAGCCGCTCAACCTCACGAACCTGTTGTTGCAGAACAGCTACATCGTGGTCATGGCGCTGGGCATGCTAATGGTGATCGTCTGCGGCCACATCGACCTCTCGGTCGGTTCGGTGGTCGGCGTGATCGGCGCGCTGGCCGCCGTGCTGATGGTCCAGTATCGACTGGACTTCTTTACCGTAACGGTGATCTGCCTGGCGGCGGGTGCGCTGATTGGCGCGGCGCAGGGTTACTGGGTGGCGGTCTGGGGCATGCCCTCGTTCATTGTCACCCTGGCCGGCATGTTGATCTTTCGCGGCGCCACCATCGCGATTTCCCAGGGGCAGTCGATCGGGCCGTTTCCGCCAGCCTTTTCGGCGATCAGTTCGGGCTTCATCCCGGATGTCTTTGCCGGTGAAAACCTGCGCATTACCTCGTTGCTGCTGGGGATTGCGGTCGCGGCGGCGTTCTGGGTGGTCGAGTATCGCAGTCGCAAACGCACCCTCAAGAGCGGCGGCAGTGTCGCTCCCATGACCCTGTTCGCGCTGAAGAATGGCGTGGTCGCGGCACTCATCGTGTACTTCTGCTACCTGCTCTCGACATACCGCGGCATCCCCACGGTGCTGGTGATCATGAGTGTGTTGATCGGCGTGTACACCTTCATCATGAACCGTACCGTTATCGGCCGCTGGATTTACGCGGTGGGTGGCAATCTCAAGGCCGCCAAGCTGTCGGGGATCAACACCTCGCGGGTGACCTTCTTCGCCTTCGTCAACATGGGCGTGCTGGCGGCGGTGGCCGGGCTGATTTTCGTCGCTCGCCTCAACAGCGCGACACCACGGGGTGGCACCGGGTTCGAGCTGGATGTGATTGCTGCGGTGTTCATCGGTGGCGCCTCAGCGTCCGGTGGGGTAGGCAAGGTAGTCGGTGTGGTGATCGGCGCTTTCATCATGGGAGTGCTCAACAATGGCATGTCGATCATGGGTATTGGCATCGATTACCAGCAGATGATCAAAGGCGCTGTGTTGCTGGCGGCGGTATTTGTAGACGTGTATCAAAAGAGCAAGGGTTGATATGGCAGGCATGACTGGCACCGCAGGGAGACAGCGATGATCAAGCACATTGTGATGTGGAACCTGGAGGGTGAAACGCCTGAACGGCACAGGCAAGCTTGCCTGTTCCTCAAGGAGCGTTTTGAAGGGCTCGCCGGACTGATACCAGGACTTCTGAAAATTGAGGTCGGCGTGGATTTGAGTCGAATCGACTATGCATGCGACGTGGTGCTCTACAGCGAATTTGATTCGCAAGAAGCACTGGATGCCTATGCCTCCCACCCGGAACATTTGCGGGTGAGGGGCGAGCTGGGCAATTCACGCATCGCGCGGCATCAGGTCGACTACGTGTGCTCATAAGTCCCGGCGACGCACTGGTTGCCGGCGACCAGCCCCCCCGATAGCAGTCTGTCGTCAGTAGCTCCGGTTCTCAGCCTTTCCTGTGAGCCGCGAGGGGGGCGAAAGAAAGTAACGTTCGCAGGACCTCACGGCTGACCTTGGTTGTTCTCAGAAACCGCGCTGAACAATCGTCTCCAATAGGGTGAGCTCAGGGGCACGGCGCTATGGACTCATCACTCAGAAGCAAACGCAGTGTTCCCCCTCACCTGTTGGGTATCAGCGGTCGTCTGGCGACCCAACTTGAACCATGCGGCGTACAATGCCGGGACGAAGAAAATCGTCAGTAGCGTCGCCACGGTAAGGCCGCCCATGATCGCAATTGCCATCGGTCCCCAGAACACACTGCGCGTTAGCGGGATCATTGCAAGCACGGTGGCCAGCGCTGTCAACATCACCGGACGGGCTCGGTGGATGGCGGCATCCAGCACAGCGTTCCACGGGTCGCGCCCCTCGGCGATCTCGATTTGTACTTGATCGATCAGGATCACCGCGTTGCGCATGATCATGCCACCCAGAGCGATGATGCCCAGGATCGCGACGAAGCCCAGCGGCGACTGAAACACCAGCAGCGCCGGCACCACACCGATCAGGCCCAGCGGTGCCGTCAGCACCACCATCCACATGCGGGAGAAGTTCTGCAGTTGCAGCATGAGTAACAGCAGGATGGTGATCAGCATCAATGGAGCCACCGCCAGCAGCGCCTTGTTGGCCTTGTCACTTTCCTCAACCGCTCCGCCCACATCGATGCGGTAACCGGTCGGCAGCCTGGCTTCGATGTCCTTAAGCAACGGCTGGATTTCCTGCGTCACCGATACACCCTGTTCTCCATCCTTCACATCCGCACGTACAGTGATCGCCATATCGCGATTGCGGCGCCACAGTACCGGCTCTTCCAGTTCAGGGCGCACCTGTGCGACTTGCGACAGCGGCACCACGGTTCCCTGGCGTGTATAAAGATTGATGTTTTTCAGGGTGTCGAGATTCAAGCGCTCCTCTGGCACGGCACGGGCCACGATGTCGATCAGGTCCTCGCGCTCGCGCAGCTGCGACAGGGTTGCGCCGTTCATAACGGTCTGGGTTGCCAGTGACACGTCGGCCGGCGTGAGGCCAAGCGCGCTCGCCTTGTCCTGATCAAGCTCCACTTTCAGCGTACGCACCGGGTCGTTCCAGTCGAGCTGGAGGTCGCGCACCTTCGGGTTGGACGCAATCACCTTTTCCACGTCGCGGGCGATCTTGCGCACCACCTGGGTATCGGGGCCTACCACGCGGAACTGCACCGGGTAGCCGACAGGTGGCCCCAACTCGAGCCGGGTCACCCGCACCCACGCCTGTGGGAATTGTTGGTCGGACGAGGCCACCAGCCGCGCACGTACCCGCTCGCGTGCATCCAGATCCTTGGTCATTACAACGAACTGGGCAAAACCCGGGTTCGGCAGTTCGGGGTTGAGCGAGAGATAGAAGCGCGGTGCCCCGGCGCCGGTGTAGGCAGTGTAGAAGCGCACGTCTTTGTCCTTCGCCAGGATCTCCTCCATGTGCTTGACCTGCTCGGTGGTCGCGGCGAACGAGGAACCTTCCTTAACGCGCAGGTCAATGACCAGCTCAGGGCGCGAACTGTTGGGGAAGAACTGCTGCGGCACCAACTTGATGCAAGCCAGGGCAAGCACCAGTGCGCCCACCGTCGCACCAATGACCACCCAGCGGTGCTCGATGGCGGCGTCGATCAGGCGGCGCAGGTTGCGGTAGAACTTTGTGTCGTGCTGATTACCGTGCTGGTGCTTGCCCAAGTCATCGGGCAGCATCTTGACCGCCAGGTATGGGGTGAAGATGCCGGAACAGATCCACGAGAACAGCACCGCGGCGCCGACGATCCAGAAAATGCCACCCGCATACTCGCCGGTGGTGGACTTTGAAAGGCCAATCGGCAGGAAGCCCACGACGGTGATGAGTGCGCCGGTCAGGCGCGGCATGGCGGTGGACTGATAGGAAAAGGCGGCCGCTTTTACGCGGTCCATGCCGGTTTCCATCTTCGCCACCATCATCTCGATGGCGATGATGGCGTCATCCACCAGCAGTCCCAACGCGATAATCAGTGAACCGAGCGAGATGCGCTCGAGGTTCCAGCCCATCGCCAGCATCACCAGCGCTACGCCACCCAGTACCAGCGGCACTGTGGCCGCGACCACGAGGCCGGCGCGCCAGCCCAGGCTGGCCAGACTTACCGCAATCACGATGATCAGCGCCTCGGCCAGCGCGCGCCCGAAGTCCAGGATTGCATCCTTCACCGTGGTTGGCTGGTCAGCCACCAGTTCCAGCTCCACACCGTGCGGAAGTTCTGACTGGATCTTGGCGACTGCCGTGTCCATCGCCTTGCCGAGGTCCACGATGTTGCCGTCGCTGGTCATTGTGATGCCGAGCATTAGCACCGGCTGGCCGTTGTGGCGTACCGTGTAGGTCGGCGGATCCTCGAAGCCGCGTGTAACGGTCGCGATGTCGCCGAGCTTGATCAGCCGGCCTCCCGCGGAGATGGGCACGTTGCGGATTGCCTCTTCGCTGGTGAATTGGCCACTCACGCGCACCATGACGCGGTCGCCGCGGGTATCAATCTGGCCGGCGGGCAACATCGCATTCTGACTCTTGAGACTTTCTGCGATGGCCAGCGGTGTAATGCCCAGCGCTGCCAGGCGCTCGTGGGAGAACTCGACGTAGACGCGCTTGGCCTGCTTGCCGATAAGATCGATCTTCTTGACCATCGGCACCTTCAGCATCTGGCGCTTGATGTCCTCGGCCGCGTCCGACAGCTCAGCGTGGCCGATGCCGTCGCCTTTGACAGCGTACATCAGGCCATACACGTCGCCGTACTCGTCGTTCAGGATCGGGCCGATTACGCCGTCGGGCATCTCCAGGCTCAGGTCATTGAGTTTCTTGCGCGCCTGGTACCAGGCCTCGCGCTGATCGGCCTTGGAGGTGCCGCCGCGCACGGTGAGCGTCATGCCGGCGTAACCTTGCCGCGCGTAGGTAACCACCTTCTCGAAGTTGTCGATCTGCTCGAATTTTTTCTCCATGCGGTTGAGGACCTGGTCCTGCAACTGCTGGGCGGTAGCGCCCGGCCAGATGACCATCGCGGTCATGGAGGGCACGGAAAAATTCGGATCTTCGAGCTGGCCGAGCCGCGTGAAGCTGAAGGCACCGGCCGCCGCGACAATGAGGAGCATGAACAGAACGATGGCGCGATGGCGCAGCGCCCAGTCGGTGAGGTTGAAATTGTTCATCGGGCTGCCTGCTGCGTGGTGTTCGTATCAACAATCGCCGTGTCGGGAAGCGCGACCTTCAGTCCGGATGCCATTTTCTGCACCCCGGCGGTGACGACCAATACTCCGGCCTGCGGCCCGGAGACGAGCACCTCATCGTTGCGATATCCCAATACCGCCACAGGCAGCAGTTCGACAGTGCCTACCGGATCCTTGCCTGCGGGTGTGACCACCCACAGCGCCGGCTGGCCACCGCTTTGCGTCAGCGCCGTCGCCGGCACCGCTGCCACCGAGACATTGGTCATCACGTGCTCGGCCGTGACCGTTGCGGTGGCACCCAGTGGTAGTGCCTTGGCTGGCTTGAGTCGAGCACGGTAGGTGCGTGTTTGCGCCGCAGCCTGTGGTGAAAGTTCGCGTAAGGTGACATCAAGGTTTTCGTTTGGCGCACTGGCCAGCGAGGCTTTGAAACGCGCCTCCTTGAAGGCGGACATCTGATCCTCGGGCACATCGATGACGATCTCGGATTCGTCCGGATTCGCAATCGAGATCACTGGCTGACCCTGCGCAACGACCTGTCCCGCTTCGATGCGTACTGCCGTGACCACGCCGCTACGGGAGGCGCGCAACACGGTGTACTTGAGCCGGTTGCGTGCGAGCTCAAGCTTTCGCGCTTCAGCCTCGGCGGTCGCATGCGTGGTCTGAGCATTGGTATGCGCACGCTCATCGTCGGCCGCACTGACCGAGCCATCAGCCTTCAGGGCAGTCAGGCGCTGACGATCGGATTCCGCCTGACGTGTCAGCTCCACGGCAGCAGCCCACTGCTGTTGCGACGCTTCCTCCGCGAGGCGGTAGTCGCTGTCGTCCAGCACAGCCAGTATGTCGCCTTCGTGTACCAACTGACCCACATCAACCTTGCGTTGGGTCACCTTGCCGTCCACACGGAAGGATTGCTCGACTTCATGCCGCGACTGCACGGTGCCCACGTAGCGACTGACGTCGCGGGCATTGTCGTAGTTGATTTCAATGGTACGTACCGCTCTGGGGGCCGGCACGGACGGTTGATCCGGGCTGCACGCGCAAAGCAAAGCGGCGACGGCCAAGGCGCCGGCCGCAGTAAGGGAGTTCTTCAAGACGGTTCCTCTTTGGAAGCTACAGATACTCAGGAAAGTGGTGGCCGGTCGGCTTTGGCAGATGCGGTTGGGTTGGAGGGTTGTTCGAACACCTGCCAGCCCCCGCCCAGTGCCTTGTAGAGCTGCACGCTGTCGAGCAGCAGCCGGGTGTTGCTTTCGTTGGCGCTCAGGCGTGCACTCAGGCGCGCACGCTGCGAATCCAGCAGAGGCAACAGGTCGATCTGCCCACGGTTATAGAGCGACTGGGCGCGATTCTGTGCCGTCTCCGCAGACGCGGCGGCCAATTGCAGCGACCCGGAACGGCGGCGTTCCTGCGCAAGCGTGACGAGGGCGTTTTCCACATCCTCGAGCGCCCGTACGATGCCGTCTTCGGCGCGTAGCAGCGCCTCTTGTTGAGCACTCTCAGCCGCTTCATTGATTGCTTGCGTACGCCCGGCGTTGAAGAGTGGCATCGCCAGCAAGCCCGCGACGTTGGTGAAGCGCGCAGCGCCCATATCGGCACCGTTCAGGTTGAGACCCTGGCGGCCGAAGGACGCGCCGAGAAAGAGTTGTGGGAACCATTCAGCTTTCGCTTGCTGGCGTCGCGCATTGGCGGCGTCGAGCTGTGCCATCAGCGCCAGTACGTCAGGTCGGCGTTGCAGTAATTCGGCGGGCTGGCCGGGCTTGGCCTGGGGCACGTCAACCAAATCACCACTCGATGACGGAATGTTCCTGGTGTTGAAAGACTGGTCGGCGATCAGCACCGCGATACGGTGACGTGCCACTGCTACTTGGGTTTCCAGTGGCGGAATCTGTGCCCGCGCTGATAAAGCGTCGGTCTGCGCGCGTTCGACGTCGAAGGCGGATGCCAGACCCACCTGTTGCCGCGCGGTGACCAGACGCAACGTCTCATCCTGCATTGCCGAAATTGCGCGCAGCGTTGCGACCTGGCGCTGTGCACCGACCAGGGTGAAGTAGTTGCTGACGACATCGCTCATCACCAACAGGCGTACTCCACGCATGCTGTGTTCCGCGGCTAGCGCATCGGCGTCTGCCGCCGCTGCGCCGGCTCGCAGACGGCCGCTCAGGTCGAGTTCCCACGAGACGTCCAGACCCACACTGGTGGTTTTGATATCTGGATAACCCTGTTTCGTGGCCGAGTTGAAGCCGCTGCTGCGGTCACTGCCGGAGACGGATGTTCCGACGCTCGGGAGCAGCCAGGACTGGCTGACCGTTTCTCCGGCACGCGCGGCACGCAGACGCTCGGCGGCAATCTTGACGTCGCGGTTCTCCCGCGCGGCTCGGCGCACCAGATCCGTCAGCAACGGATCGTGGTAAACCTCCCACCATGCCGCCTCGGGTTCCATCTCGGAGGCCGTACTCGCGGCGAAGTGGCTCGGTACGTCGACCGATGGCTTGACGACCGGCGTGGAGCAACCGGAGAGGGCGAGGGAGATCGCAGTGCAAAGGGTTGCAGCAATGGCGAATCCGGTCGCGCGCTCAGTGCGCTGAAAGGTTGTCCGACCGGTATAATCTGGCAACAGATGGTGGATAGAAAAGCGCGGCATTAGAGTGGACTCGTGTAGATTCGAGGTTGCGTCAGGGTAGAGACCTATGTGCGCGAAGTAGTCAGCGAACCGTCGCGGTTCGGTCGCCATGCGCACTTCATGTTGATGCTGGAAGGATCACTCGCCGCCGTTTTCTACCGACGGTTCACCGGTTGCTGACACCAGATCCGAGTCGATCGACTCCAGTAACTCTTTGCCAGACGAGAACTCGCGCTGACGCCCGGTGACCAGGTTTTCAAGGCGTCCCATCAAGGCGCCGGGCTCAGCATCACCGCGCAGCTTGACGACGTATGCGCGGCGGCTTGGGTATTTGGATTCAGGGTTAAGGCTCATCGCACCTGGGCTCAGGAAGGTTCGATACCAGCGTAAGCCGCCCCGTGGGAAAAGTTGTAAGCGAAAGGTCAGACTTCGGTCTTCTAGCGTTCAGCCCCACAAAAGCCTGCTTGAGCGGTCCGCAAACAATGAATATATGTGTCGTGGTGTGATGGATATGGGGGGCTTTGCGACCAACCCTGGATTATCCACGAGTCTCTGATACTGCTGATAATTGTCCAGGCTGTGGTATTGGTCTCAAGAGGATGGCTGTTCAGTTCCGCCCCTCCACGGATAAACCAATAGTGAAACTCCGACAGCCAACAACGCTCCACCAAGGCTATTAAAGACCCGAAGAGCGCTTAGACCCAGTTCCGACGCGGACGGCTGACCTAGCTCTGCCACTAAAATAAAGTGCGGTGTCAGAAACAGAATATAGGCTCTATAGCTAATGGATCGCCCCGCCAGCGTGCCAATTGAGAGCGGCAGAATCAGCGCTGCCAACAACAGCAGCGAGTGAATGAGCGCTCCCAGAGCTGCGGCCACCAGGCTACCGAGCAAGGTACATGCGAACCGTTCCAGCGAGGTTTTTAAGGTTTCGGAAAAGTTGGGCTGCATGATGAAAAAGATCGTTAAGGTCATCCAGTAGCCATGGTCAAGCTTTAAGTATTGGACGAGCCCCACCGAGATTGCTGCGGCCAAGCCGACACGCACCCCGTGGAGGGTGAGGTCAGGCGTGAGCGTGAAACTTGTTTGTGCAGCCTCTTTTGCTGATGTTGTATCTGGTTTTTCAATTCGCCACAGCAGCAGAGCGAAGCCCGTGGCCCACAGATTGCCGTAGAGAAAGTAAGTGGCGTAGGTCATGCCGTGTGCAAAGTCTTTACCGGAGAAAGCGGTTGAAACCGCGAAGGCTGTCGCCGCCAACAGGGCGGGCAACCCGATTCGCATCCCGCCTCCATGGGCAACGGCGCCACCGAAACCAGTGATCGCGGCGAGCACAATCACAACCGGCGGATAGGTGACGATCCAGGCGCCGAGCCCTGAAGCCAAGGCGCCCGCGATTCCGAATGACAAAGCGAATAACAGCCGCGTCCAAAATCCTCCAGTTACCAGTGACAGGTAGGTCCAGAACGCGGCAATCGCTGACCAACTAAACAAAGTGTTATGCAGATAAGCCGCCAACAACGCCGGAACGGTACAGACAATACCTCCGCATACGGCCTCGCCCACCGGGATATCGTGCAGTCTGTGCAGTGACTGGAAAGCTTTCAGTGGATATTTATGCTGCATAGCGGCGTTCAAACGGTTGCTTGATGCAGGATGCTTGCGTCGATTTGCTCAATCGACGTCACCCCGGTCAACGTCATGGCCACACGAATTTCCTGGGCAAAAATCTCCAGCATATTCTGTACACCACGCTGCCCGTCAGCGGCCAACGCGTAAGCTGTCGAACGCCCTAGCAACACGCTTTTGGCGCCCAGTGCGAGCATGCGCACTACATCAAGTCCTGAGCGAATACCGGAGTCAACCAACACTGTCAGGTCATTGCCAACAGCCTGGGCAATCGATGGCAACGCTTTGGCAGTAGAGAGCACGCCATCGAGCTGACGACCGCCGTGATTGGATACCACAATGCCGTCTGCACCGAAGCTCACCGCATCCTTGGCGTCCTGAGGATCGAGAATGCCTTTAATGATCATCGGGCCTGTCCAGAACTCGCGAATCCACTCCAGATCCTTCCAGCTTATGGACGGGTCGAAGTTATTCGCCAGCCAGCCCACGTAGTCTTCCAGCGTGGTCGCCTTGCCCAGATATTTGGAAATATTGCCCAGATCATGAGGGCGACCGAGCAGGCCAACATTCAACGCCCAGTCAGGCTTGGTCATGGCCTGTAAAATGCGCCGAGGCGCAGCGTAAGGGCCAGACATACCTGAGTGAGCATCGCGATAACGGGCGCCAGGCGTCGGCATATCGACCGTGAATACCAGCGTTTTGACCCCGGCAGCCTTGGCACGCTCCAGTGCGTTCTTCATAAAACCACGGTCTTTAAGCACATACAGTTGAAACCAGATCGATTGCTCGCTCTGCGACGCTACTTCCTCAATGGAGCACACCGACACTGTCGACAAACAGAACGCAATCCCCGTTTTCTCCGCGGCCTTGGCCGCTTGCACCTCACCTCGGCGAGCATACATACCGGTCAGACCTACGGGGCTGAGGATAATCGGCATATTTAGTGGTTCATTAAAGAGCGTGGTTTTCAGACTCAAGCTTTCGACATTCTTGAGGACGCGCTGACGCAAACTGATATCGCTCAAGTCTGAACTATTGGCTCGTAGCGTGTGCTCTGCATAGGCACCGCCATCAATGTAATCGAATAGAAAGCGTGGAAGCTTGCGTTTAGCTGCTGAGCGGTAATCAGACGCCGACGAAATAATCATGCCTGTTTTCCTTTGCAAAGAAGTCTACGAACCGAGGCCGCAAGGCGCTCGCTGGAGCTTCAACATAAGGAATTTTCGACTATGATAAAAACAACTTTTACAACTTGATTTCAGTCGAAAGTAGAATACTCATGAATCTTCGAACATTGCGTACCTTTGTCGAGGTCGTGCGCCAAGGCGGTTTCTCCCAGGCTGCTGAAGTCGTTTCCCTTACCCAGTCCTCCGTTAGCAAGGCCGTCAAAACCCTGGAAGAGGAGTTGGGCACGCCATTGTTGAACCGCATCGGCCACAGAAGCGAACTGACCGCCGCCGGCGCAATCGTCTATCGCCGCGCCCTCGTCCTGCTGGCCGAACGTAACGATCTCATCGCCGAAATCAATGACTTGTGCGGCCTCAAAGGCGGCGTACTGCGCATCGGCCTTCCACCCGTGGGCAGCGGTGCACTCTTCGCCGGGATGTTCACTCAATACCGAGCCCGCTATCCGGATATCGAAATCCAACTCATTGAACACGGCGCGACGAAATTGCGTGAATGCCTGGAATCGGGAGAAGTAGACCTGGCTGCGCTATTAAAGATGAAGCCGTTTAACGAAGAGTTCGATTATCAGGATGTACGCATCGAGCCATTGGTGGTCGTTATGGCAGAGAACCACCCGTTGGCCAAACGCAAAAACGTCGACATCGCAGACTTGGCTAATACGCCTTTTATCCTCTTCGAGGCGGGATTTGCACTCAATACCATGATTCAGGTGGCGTGCGATCGAAAGGGAATAACACCCAAGGTGACAGCACGTAGCGGTCAGGTCGATTTTATTGTGGATCTGGTTTCAGCAGGGCTGGGTGTGGCATTTTTGCCAAGGATGCTGGCGCAGAAGCACTATCACGGCGGGATTCGGCTGGTGGCGCTGGATGAGCCGGAAACTGATTGGCATATAGCGTTGGCGTGGCGCAAGAACGCGCATTTGTCGCCTGCGGCGGAGGCTTGGTTGGCGTTGGCCAGGGCAATGAGAGAGTAACCTGTCAGAGAAGACCGTCTATGGGTAACTGCTGCGCCCAACGGCGCGATGTATATATTGGACTGACTCATTTCGCATTTTGAGATGCCCACCCTGAATGTCCAAAAAATCACAGAGGCCCTGCACCAGGCGCGCCATGAACTGGATGTTGCGCGGGAGCGTCTTTCAAGACCGCGTACCAGCTTCAATCAACCGACTCGCACGTTTTACTAATTCAGTCCCATGCGTTTCGGACAGTTGGTCAATCAGCCTCACCAGTGCCTGGTGGTCTTCAGCCGTAGTGTCGTACCGCTCATACAGCTCTACCATTGCGAGCAACTCCAGCCACGATGCATCCTGGTCGCGTGCTTCCTCAATCGCATGACGCACCGCCGCGTTACTAGCTGCCGAGCGACCCTGTGCCCTCGCGATCGCCGCGTCCAGCAACAACAGCTGCGGCAGGTATACGCGTTCGCCCAGTTCCTCTCCCACCCGGAGTGCTTCCTGCAATTGGAAGTGCGCTGCGTCGTAATCGCCTGCCAGTAGCAGCGCCTCAGCGGCGTAGCCGAGTACTTCGCTGGAACCGGAACGCATTCCGAATCCGGTGTGGGCCTCATAGGCCTCACGGATTTGCCGGTAGCCGTCGCGGGGCGCCCCGTTGCGGGCGTCGGCCCAGCCGTGCCACCAACGGCAAGCGGTGCGCCCAAGTGCGAGTGAATATTCATCAACCAGTTTCTGCATGTCGTCAGCCAACACAGTCACACGCACGTGGTTGCCTAATCGCACCTCGATCAATACCTCATGCCAGGTTGCGGCCAGCCGTGTCATAGGTTGTCGAAGTGTATGGGCACGGGTTTGTGCCCGCTGCATATGGGCTCGCCCTTGCTCAATCAGGCCCGAGCGCACCAGCTCTATAGCCAGCATCCCGTGCAGCATGACCTGGGGGTCAACTGCAAAGATCTCGTTTATCCCGATGTCCAGCGGCTCAGCGATTGCTAGGCCGCGCTCTAACCAGTGGCGAGTCGTTTTCGTGCGACCCTGGAGATGGTGCACCTCGCCCTGAACGATGCATGCTGCCAGCATGAGTTCTTGATTGTTTGTGTTCAAGGAAAGAGCTTCAGCACGCTCTGCCACTTCCAATGCCTGTGAATAGTCGCCGCGCAACCCGAGCAGATAGCCGAATCCATGCAGCAGGCGACCGCGCATAGGGTGCTCGGGTACATCCGCGAGCAGCGTGTACGCCCGTTCGAAAGCGCCCTTGGCTTCGCTACCCACACCGAACATGTAGAAAGCTGAAACCCCCTGCAACGTGGCCAAGGTAATTTCGAGCGTATCGCGCTCCGTCCCTTCGGGTGCCTGCATAAGCAAGAGTAGGGCGCGTTCAGTGAGGCTGATGCACAAGTCCGGGCTGAAGTGCAGCAGCGCGGCTTCTGCGGCCTCGGCGTAGTAGCGTAGCGCGATCATCGGCAGCCGGGCACGGTCGAAGTGCATCGCCAGTTCCGAGGCAGCAACCGGCACACCGGCCGAGCGCTCGCGCTCGAGGGCGGTGCCAACCCGGCCATGGAGATCGATGCGCAACGAACGCGGTGTGCGGTCGTACAGCACCTGGCGAAAAAGGGCGTGTCGGAACGAATAGGGCGGCTCTACCGCATCGTCAACATCGGGAGCCCGCGATTGTGTGAGCCATACCTGCTCACGCATCAGCTCCTCACAGGCACCGATCACCGAAGAGAGATTGCGCTCAAGGGCCAGCGAAACCGTCTCAACCCGGAAGTCGGCCCCGCACACCGCAGCCGCGCAGAGGAGTGTACGTTGCTCCGGACCAAGCTTGGCGATGTAGTGATCAATGATGGCGGCCAGGTTGTCGGGAACCGCCAGATCCGCCAGTCGAGCTTCGATGGTGGTTTCGTCTTCTTTTGCATCCATCACTTCACTGATGATTGAGGAAACGAACAATGGCACACCGTCGGTCCGTTCGTGCAGGGCGCGCACGAAGGCTTCATCACGTGCCAGTGAGGCTGAACGCAGTGCCACATAGTCGGCGATTTCAGTTTCCGAAAACGGGTCGAGCACCACTTCCTCGCACAAACGTTGCAGACGCAGTTCGTGGCGCAATGAGCTGAGCGGATGGTCAAGCGCCACCACTTCGGCAAGGCGAAAGCTGGACAGCCACATCAGGCGCGCTCGGCCACGTCGTCTCGCGATGTAGTCGATAAGCTGGACCGTCGCCCGATCACTCCAGTGCAAGTCTTCGGTCACCAGCAACAGCGGGCGCTGCTCTGTGTAGCGGTCCAGCAATTCGCCCATTTCCCGCAGCATGCGGTCCGGACCGACGCCCGCCAACTCGCGGCGCAACGCTTCTCGCTCTTGTGCGGTACTCAGCCACGGCAGTTGCAGCAGCCAAGTCGGCGCCACGTCACGCAACAATGCCGGCAGGCTCGGGTCGCTGCGGCACAAATCGGCCAACGCCTCCAACACCGGCAGGTACGGTTCGCCGGTGCCGTAGTGCTCCACGCAATGGCCGCGTGCGCAAGCAATGCCGCCAAGGCTGGCGAGGAAATATTCGATCAACGTGGTCTTGCCGATCCCCGGTTCTCCAGCAAGCCAAACCACGGCACGCTGACCGCCACCGGCCCGCTCCCATGCTCGTTGCAGCCTGGTGACCTCGTCAATGCGACCGATGAATGAAGGCGACGGACGTGTACCGGTCGCCTTAACCGCCGGGGATGTAGGTGGTATCGAAGAAGCAGAGGAGGGCACGGCGATGAAGCGATAGCCGCGCCGCGACACCGTCTCGATAAAGCGAGGGTGCTTGGGGTCATCGCCCAACACCTTGCGCAGATCACTGATGGCCGTCTTGAGAACCGAATCGCTGACAAACCGATGCCCCCACACGGCGTCCAGCAAGGCGTCTTTGGATACCAACGACCCCGGCTGGCGTGCGAGCACGCATAACAACAGAAAAGGGGTCGGCGCCAACGCCACCGCTTCCCGATTACGCAACAAACAAGCGTTGGCCTCGTCGAGTTCGAACTCGCCAAAGTCAAGAAGGACGGGGGTCGGATGGGGCTGCGGACGCGCCACGGTTGATTCCTGAAGACTAAAAACATGGTGGTGCGCTGAAGATTCGCACGGGATTCGGTCGTCTTCGACCTGGGCTCGGACCCCACGCAGTTACGCACTTCAGTCCTGGGCCATTGCTCTCATGACAACGCTGATCAACTCTGAAGCCAAGCGTCGTCGGTCGGAAACTGGCACACGCACAACTTCACGCCATGAGCCTTCTTCGCCTTAATGCGGCCAGTTAGGCCTGTATCTCAGCTCGTTCGTTGGGTCACATCACGGCTTTTCAATGATCTCAAAAATTTAATGACAAAAACATCAATATTGAACTTAATCTCAATTTTTCACACCTTGATTCTGCCTAACGATGAGACCGGCGCGCCTCACGCCTTCAATCACAACAAGGGCTCGAAATGAACAACACTTTAAGGCTCACTGTGACCGCGTTTGGCCGCTTTCTGCCTATCGTGACTGGCTGAAGTCGGCCGAGGCTGTGTAAAAACGTTTTTGATCGTAATAGGTGGCTGGATTCGAGACAAAAATTGCGCTCCTACGCAAATTTCAGGTCTGCTGAGTTGCCGAGTGCCATGTATAGTTTTCGTTATCTGCATTGACCGGTCAGCAGCCGGGCTTTTGGGGCAAGTCCGAAGGGCCGATTTCTGCCTGTAACGACTGAACGAAATCGACTCATTTCCGCTGGTGGCACGTTGAGGGGCTCGCCTGGAAAAGTACAGCTTCGAACTCAAGCTGTTGATCGCGAGAAGTGGGCTTGCGAGAAAGACAAGTGATCTTATGTCTGGAAAAATCGGTCGGGACGACACGAGTCAAGGGCAGAGGATGCCTTGTTGTCGACTATTTCCTCGCTGGCAAGACGGCCCACAATCGCCGCCAGAGTGACGCCAGGATGCATTGCGCAAACGTACACTGCGCCGATGTCGGGTAGATAGCCGATGATGGGGATGCCATCGACAGGAATTGGCCTGAGTCCGACACAAGCCAATTGCGGATCAATGGAAGTAATCCCATAGAGTTCGTTCTGGATGGCCCGGGCAGTTCGTAGCGCTATCTCTACTGGCTGGTTTTCCAGGGAGTCTCCCAAATAATCTTCCGCCGCCAGCAACGTACCATCGGTGCTTTGCCTTACTTCCATTTGAGGGCTGGAGATAATGGTGTTCACGAGATTGGGTTGTGTCTTGTAGCGGATGAGTATTGCCGCAGAGGCCTCTATTGGCAGGGACATCTTTAACATCTCAGTCAGCTTCGTGATGCCTGTCCCCGCTGCCAGTACGACAATGTCGGCATCGATGATGCCCGTTACGGTTTCGACTCCCGTCACCTTTGCGTTCTGAGTTGAAAAGCCAAGCACCCGAGTATGCGTAAGCACTTTCGCGCCATGATTCCGGGCTCCTGCGATCAAAGCGTGAGTTGCGTCCACTGCGTCCAGCGCGCCTTCTTCGGCTTCATACAAGGCATGCTGAGGGGGATTCTTGAGGTTCGGTTCTAGACCGAGTATCTGGGGGCGAGATACCAGGGTTGCCGAAGGCTGGTTGCCTGAGGCTTGCAGCACGCTATCCAGGCTCGCGCTGTAAGACAGGGAGCCTGTCCATCGTACTTTCAGATCCGGCAGCTCGGTTTGGAGGCGGCGGTATTCCTGGGTGGCGGCGCTACGCAATTGCGCAATTGGATCGGGCCCGCTATGTGAGGTGTTGATCCATGCGAATGAGCTTCCGGTCACGCCGGACGCTATATCTTCAGCCTCGACCAAGATGACATTCGCGCCTTTGCCGGCCAGGTGATACGCCAAGGACGCGCCCACAATGCCTGCGCCAATTACAACAACTCGTTTGCCTGCGTTACCTTCCATAACAGCTTCCGTTCTGTTGACCTGATGAAAGTACTACATCCAGATGATCTCAGGGTTTGCGAACCTGGTCATCCATGGCTCCTTAGTGCCCCCGCTTCTGACCGGTTTCTGCCTGTCACCAAGGGTCGTATCCGACCCAAGGCTGCAGGTCATTTATTTTCACAAAATCAGGGGGATTCATCAGAATGTTTTGGGGCCGCCGTTTATTTTTTTACGCTTTCTTTACGGTAGGCGGTTTTGTCCACAACGATACTGGCCGCGATTTTTAGACCGTCCATGCGTTGGCACTCCTGATGACGCTGGCACTGTATTGCCCAAGGATGGCGTGAATTTCTTCCCCGCAATTTGAGAGAAGCGACCCTTGAGTGAAAATGTGACCAATGTGCATGTAGATTCCCCATCCAGAACGTCGGGAGTCGGCTTGCTCGTCGCCGCCGTTGGAGTGGTTTACGGGGATATTGGCACCAGCCCCCTCTACACACTGAAAGAAGTCTTTTCCGGCCACTACGGAGTTCAGGTAAATCACGACGGGGTGCTAGGCATTCTGTCGTTGATCTTTTGGTCACTGATCTGGGTGGTCTCGATCAAATACGTGTTGTTCATCCTGCGCGCCAACAATCAGGGCGAAGGCGGCATCATGGCGTTGACGGCGTTAGCCCGTCGCGCGGCAGCTCCCTATCCAAACATGAGCAAGGTACTGGTGCTGCTTGGCCTGTTTGGTGCGGCACTTTTTTACGGGGACAGCATGATCACCCCGGCTATTTCGGTGCTCTCTGCGGTTGAAGGACTACAGCTGGCGTTTGACGGAATCGAGCACTGGGTTGTGCCCTTATCAGTGATCGTGCTGGTGGCGCTGTTCTTGATACAAAAACATGGCACGGCTCGAATCGGCATCCTGTTTGGTCCGGTCATGGTGCTGTGGTTTGTGGTGTTGGGTGCGCTTGGGGTCTACGGTATTTTGCAGCGCCCGGAAGTGTTGCAAGCTCTCAATCCTGTTTGGGCAGTGCAGTTCTTCGTGGTTCATCCGGGAGTCGGTGTGGCGATTCTTGGCGCTGTCGTGTTGGCATTGACCGGTGCTGAAGCTCTGTATGCCGACATGGGCCACTTTGGTCGCAAACCGATCTCACGTGCGTGGTTCATGCTCGTGCTGCCCGGTTTGGTGCTCAATTACTTTGGCCAGGGCGCCTTGATCCTGGGAGACCCGGAGGCTGTGCGCAACCCGTTCTATTTGCTGGCGCCTGATTGGGCATTGTTGCCGATGGTCGCGCTCTCCACACTGGCCACCATCATCGCTTCTCAAGCAGTGATTTCCGGTGCTTTTTCCCTGACTCACCAGGCCATTCAGCTGGGTTATATCCCCCGGATGTTTATCCAGCACACCTCCAGTCAGGAGCAGGGACAGATTTACATCGGCACGGTTAACTGGGCATTGATGGTCGGTGTTGTGCTGTTGGTTATCGGTTTCGAGTCGTCCAGTGCGTTGGCCGCAGCCTATGGCGTCGCGGTGACGGGGACCATGTTGATCACAACAATTTTGTCCTCGGCAGTCGTCCTGCTCCTATGGAAAATGCCGCGCTGGCTGGCCATTCCAATGTTGCTCGGACTCTTGCTCGTAGACAGTCTGTACTTCGCGGCCAATGCGCCGAAGATTTTTCAGGGCGGTGCGTTCCCGGTGATTGCCGGTATTGGTTTGTTCATTTTGATGACGACCTGGAAGCAGGGCAGGAAGATTGTTGTTGAGCGGCTGGATGAAACCGCGCTACCTCTACCACTATTCATCGATAGCATCCGTACGCAGCCTCCCCATCGGGTGCAAGGTACGGCGGTGTTTCTAACGGCCAGGGCCGATGCCGTTCCTCATGCGCTGCTGCACAACCTGCTGCATAACCAGGTTTTGCATGAGCAAGTCGTATTGCTCACCGTGGTGTCTGAAGACAGCCCTCGTGTGAGTGCTGAACGGCGGTTCGAGGTTGAAGCCTACGGTGAAGGGTTCTTCCGGGTCAGTCTGCACTTTGGTTTTATCGAGGAGCCTGACGTTCCCTTGGCTTTGAGTCTCTGTCACTTGTCAGAGCTGGACTTCAGTCCGATGCGCACGACCTATTTCCTTAGTCGAGAAACGGTGATCCCGACCAAACGCATCGGTATGGCCCGTTGGCGAGAAAGCCTGTTCGCGTTTTTGCTGAAGAACGCCAATAGCAACCTGAGGTACTTCAAACTGCCGTTGAATCGGGTGATTGAGCTGGGCACACAGGTTGAGATGTAAAGAGTCATCGAGTATCCCGGGGGGCATGAGGTGGCAGTACGGGAAGGTCGAAGCTGACACGCTGTTTGTGCATCACCTCAAGCGTTCAATGCGGGCCATTGATGCTGGATGAACCCCGTGTCAGACGCTTGAGCGCGACGACCATCAGGCCCCCGGCAACCAGCATTCCTGTGAGAAAAAGCGGATAGGCAACCCACCAGGGGACGGCCGAGGTCATCATGCTGAACTCGGACATGCCACCAATGCTGGCGATCAGGTTGAGAGGCAGGAAGACCACATTGATCAGCGTCAGTTTGCGTAGCAGGTTGTTCATGGTGTTGTTCATCAAATTGCCCCGTGCATCGATCAAGCCGGCAAACACCCGAGAGTAGATTTCCGCCTGTTTGTTGCACTGGGTGTTCTCGATGATCAAATCGTCGATTAGCGCGATCGCCTCGACGCTGAAGTGCTCTTTTTCTGCATGATTGCGCAGCCGGGTCAGGACAGCGCCATTGCTGTGAATTGCGTTGATGTAATAGATCAGGCTTTCGCTGAGATTAAACATCTGGATCAGATGCCGATTCTCCATCGAGGCGTTGAACTTCTGCTGCAACTCGCGAGCCACCATCTTGATCACCTTGAGGTGACCCAGGTAGTGGTGGAGGTTGTTGAACAGTATGTCCAGCAGCACATCCTGCGGCGTGTGCAAGGGGTGCCGCTCCCCCAGGCCACTCAATTGGGAATCGTCAGTCGCGATTACCAGCAAGCGTGATTGAGAGAACAGCAAGCCGAACGACGAGACCTCGAAGGCCAGGCTTTCTCCGCCCGAGTAACTTTCCGGACGCTTCCAGATCAAGAACAGATTATCCGGGTGGAATTCGATGCGTGAGACTTCGTCAGGATCCAGTGCCGAAGCCAACGCGTGATCGTCCAGTTTGAAATCGCTGCGCAGTAGATCCCGTTCTGCGATATCGGGATTGCTGAACAACATCACATCGGCATCGAGGTGTTCAACCGATACCAGTGCCCCATTGGCGAGTTGAAAACTCTTGATCACATCTGACCTCTGGCGTTATCGACTGAGCAAGCCCATGTCTTGCGGGATGCGTGTCGGATCAAGCATTCACCACGCCTGGCCGCGACGTTTGAGTTCCAGGCGCCGGACGAATTCTTCCAGCACAAGTGAATACAAATCGTCCTGCAAGTAAGCGTCTTCGATGCCGGCATCCATGTTCGGATTGTCGTTGACCTCGATCACCACCACCTTGTCGCCGGACTGCTTCAAGTCGACTCCGTACAAACCATCACCAATGAGGTTGGCGGTCTTCACCGCGAGTTCGACCACCGCTCGTGGTGCCTCGTGGACCGCCAGGGTCCGGCATTCCCCATTAATGTCCTGGCCCTTGGCTTTGTGGTTGTAAATCTGCCAGTGACCTTTGGACATGAAGTACTGGCAGGCGAAAATCGGCTTGCGGTTGAGCACGCCGATGCGCCAGTCGTACTCGGTGTAAAAGAACTCCTGAGCCAGCAACAGCACCGAGTGTTCGAATAGCTCAGAGGTGGCTTCCAGCAGTGCCTGTTGGCTTTCAACCTTGATTACGCCCCGGGAAAAGCAGCCATCGGGAATTTTCAGCACTAACGGAAAGCCCAGGCGTTCACCCACTCGCTCGAAGTCTTCCGGTCTTTCCTTGTAGAGAATCTCGGTTGCCGGCATACCCAATTGATGGCTTTTCAGTAGATCAGTCAGGTACACCTTGTTGGTACAGCGCAGGATTGAAGCAGGATCGTCCATCACCACCAGACCTTCGCTTTCCGCCTTCTTGGCGAAGCGATAGGTGTGGTTATCCACGCTGGTGGTTTCGCGAATCAACAGGGCGTCATACTCGGCGATTCGTGAATAGTCTTTCTTTTCGATCAGATCGACATCAATACCCAAGCCTTTGCCGACCCGGATAAAATTCTCCAGTGCCTTGGCATTGGAGGGCGGCAGCGCTTCTTGCGAGTCATGCAAAATGGCCAGGTCGTAGCGGGCAACGCGTGGTGAACGTGGCATTCGCCATACCTTGCGGCTGAAGCTGTCCAGCGAGTTGGCAAACTGATCTTCCTGATCTTCGCGTAACTTTTGCAAGACACCGGACTTTATTCCATCGATGCGCCAACTATTACTTTTACGGAACTCTACCAGGAGGATCGGGCAAGGGAAGATTTCAAAAATTTGCCGTGCCAAGTCCTGTAGCGGTTCAAGATTGGTTTTACCGAAGTACAGGGTGAGCGTGAATCCTTCGGTATTACTGTAAATGTGATTGTTCAATGCTTTGTCCAGGGTTTTACCCAGATCATCCAGCGCCAGGCCATACAGCGATTTTTTGGTAAGTTCGCTGATAGTGCGCACGGACGGAATAACTTTATGGCCGCGTGCTTCTGCCAGTAGTGAACAGTAGTATCCGTGCCCCAGATACTTGTAGCTTCGGCATAGATTAATAACCTGAACGCGCTTGCCCGCTTCGATCTCAAGAGGCTGTTCCAGGTACTCCTGCGCACTCATCACATCCTCCGAGGGAAAGTAAGAGGTCCAGTCTTCTTTTCGCTCAACAATAATAATCACCTGGCTGGATCTTCTTGATGCCTCCGGTAAATAAGTCAGGTTTGATATTGCCGCTAATCGATTTTGCTCTGATACTTCACGCAAGCCACCCTGTACCGCTGACATATGAAAAGGTCCGTTGGAGAACAAGTCCTTATCTATTAAGCACGATACTTTTAAAAAGTCTCGTTTCGTTACGCAACTTTTACGGTGGGGCTATGAGTCTGTTATTTCGCAATGCTACACACGATGATCTGAAGTCTCTGCTGGAGCTGGAGAACCAATGCTTTACCTCTGATCGACTGACTCTGCGCAGTTTTCAGTGGATGATCAGCCGAGCCCATGCCAGCCTGATCGTTGCGCAAGACGGGGGGCAACTGATGGGCTACTGTCTGGTCCTGTTTCACCGTGGCACCTCTCTGGCGCGTCTGTATTCAATCGCTATCGCCACCCACAGTCGCGGCCTCGGTCTTGGAAAACAGCTATTGGATCAGGCGGAGGATAGCGCTCGCGCTCACGACTGCGCCTACCTGCGACTGGAAGTGCGGCCGGATAATCCCGTCGCTATCAGTCTTTATGAGCGTAACGGTTACCGACGCTTCGCTGTGGTTCACAACTACTACGAAGACCATGCGCATGCGTTGCGTTTGGAGAAGCGCATTCTGCAACATCGGGAAAGCCGTGAATTCCAGGTGCCTTACTACCAACAAACCACTGAGTTCACCTGCGGCCCGGCTTGCCTCTTGATGGCCATGAGGGCATTGCAACCCGATCGCCTGATCGAGCGCCGGGACGAACTGCAAATCTGGCGTGAAGCCACGACGGTGTTCATGACTTCGGGGCACGGCGGGTGCAGTCCCCAAGGATTGGCATTGGCGGCCTGGCGACGAGGGTTTCGAGTACGCCTGCAAGTGAGTATCGCCGGTCCGCTATTTCTCGACGGGGTGCGCGACGAACATAAAAAGGAGGTGATTCGCCTGGTACACGAAGAGTTTTGCACGGAACTTCGGCAGAGTGATGTGGAGCATGTCAACAGCAACCAGCTGGATCTGGCGCTCACGCTGAAGGCCGGCGGTCAGCCCTTGGTGTTGATCAGCAGCTACCGTCTGACTCGCTCCAAAGCCCCGCACTGGGTCATTGTCACTGAATACGATGAAGACTTCGTCTACCTGCATGACCCGGACATCGATCACAGTCAGCACCGTCAGGCACTCGACTGCCAGCATCTTCCCGTCAGTCACAAGGCGTTCGATAAAATGTGTGCTTTCGGCGGCAATAAGCTGCGCGCCTCAGTGACGCTTTACGCACGCGAGCAGTCCAGCAACGGAGTGCAGCTGCCTCCAGCACAGAAGCATTGTGTTAATGGGGCCTCATAAATCGTGACTTTAAAGACTTTACCCTCGTAAATCTTTGCTTAAGGAATGAAGCGATATCCAACCCCGGTTTCGGTGATGAGATGTCGCGGCTGGGAAGGGTCTGCCTCGACTTTTTTACGCAGGCCCCCCATGAAGACTCGAAGGTAAGGCGTATCGGTTGTGTGCGATGGCCCCCACACCGCCTTGAGCAGTTGCTGATGCGTCAGGACACGGTTCGGATGTGAGCAAAGATGGACCAGCAGGCGGTACTCCAGCGGTGTCAAATGCAGAGGGGCGCCGGAGCGTTCCACGACACGCCGTTCCATATCAATCTGGACGTCGCCAAAGGCCAGGACCGTATGGTTCTCGGTATCCTTTACGTGTCTGCGTAGCATTGCGCGGACGCGAGCCAGCAGTTCTCCGGTGCCAAACGGTTTCACCAGATAATCGTCGGCACCCGTGTCCAGGGCCAGGATTTTGTCAGACTCCGCACCACGGGCAGACAACACAATGATAGGCACCGGTGACCAGCTCCGTACGTCCCGGATCAGGTCGATGCCGTCTCCGTCGGGAAGCCCCAGGTCGAGCACGATCAGGTCAGGCCGGCGGGTACCCGCGTCGATGAGGCCCCGGTGAAAGGTATCGGCTTCAATGACTTCCAGGCCTTCAGCCTGCAAGGCCATGCGGACGAAACGGCGAATTTCCTTCTCGTCTTCAATGATCAGAACATGGGGCATTGATTCGGTCATGGCTGCTCCTCGTCAGCTTGCTGCGCAAAGGATTCGATGTCTGGGGGGGCTTCACGGGGCAGGCGTAGCGTGAAGCAAGCCCCACCCGTGGATCGCGTGACGCCCTGAATAGTCCCTCCATGGACCTGGGCAATGGCCCGGCAAATGGCCAGGCCCAACCCCACGCCCGGAATCGAGCTTTCCTTCTTGCCACGCATGAATTTATTGAAGATGTCATCTTCATGACCATGGGGCAGCCCGGGGCCTTCATCGGCGACCCACAACTCGATTTGGTCCGGTGTGGCCCTGGCCCCCAGGTCGATGGAGGTGCTCTGTGGTGTGTACTTAACAGCGTTTTCGAGCAAGTTGATGAGGATACGTTCAATCAGTACCGCGTCGATGTGTACGGGGGGCAGGTCATCGTCCAGCGCCACATGCACCGAACGCTGACCCAGAATCGGCTGGATGGCCCGCAGGGCGCTGCCCACCACTTCTTCGATGGGTTGCCACTGACGGTTCAACACCACTTTGCCCGATTCCAGGCGAGCCATGTCCAGCAGGTTGTTGACCAGGGTATTCATGCGCAGCGCCGACTCACCCACCGCTGTGGCGATCTCGGCAGCTTCGCCGGTCAGGGGCGGCCGGGTCAGTTTGAGCGCTTCAGCCAGCCCGACCATCACCGAGAGTGGGGTGCGCAGGTCGTGGGAGATTGCTGAAAGCAACGAGTTGCGCAAGCGCTCGGATTCCATTTGCACCGTCGTATCCTGAGCCACGTTGATGTAGTGAATCCGTTCGAGGGAAATAGCCAGCAATGATGCGCAGGTGTCGAGCAGGCGACGTTGTTCCGGCACCACGAGCCGGGTCGTATCCCTTGGTTGCACCGCCAGCACCCCGCGTACCCGCATGGGTGCCGACAAAGGCAAGTAGAGCGTGGAGCTGGCGGGCAGGGTGTCAGTGCCGTAGCCGGCCGGTTCGGTTTTGTCGAAAGACCACTGGGCGATGGCAACGTCTACCTGCGGTGCCTCGCCTGTGACCATGGGAGGCAATAGCTTGTTGTTGTCATCGGCGACCAGCAAGGCAGACCGGGCACCAAATTCGGCAGACAGAAACCGTGCGCTGATGTCGGCGACCTGTTCGGTCATCAGCGCGGCGGACAACAGGCGAGACATGTCGTACAGCGCTCGCATGCGGTCTTCGCGCCGTTGTGCCACCCGTGCCTGATAAGTCAGGCCGGCGGTCATTTGCCCGATGACCAGAGCGACCACGAGCATGACGCTGAAGGTCACCAGGTACTGGACATCGGCGAAGGCGAACGAAAAACGCGGCGCGACAAAGAAAAAGTCGAAAGACGCCACGCAGACAAAGGCTGCCAGAATGGCCGGGCCGCGGCCAAAGCGAACCGCCACGGCGACGACGGCCAGCAGGAAGATCATGACGATGTTGGCCTGTTCGAGCACATGCAGCATGGGCAGGGCCAGCAGGGTCGTCACCGCGCAGACCGCCATGCTCCAGACATAAGATCGCCAAGCTATTGGGCTACCGCGGGTTTCAGACGTCGTTTCGGCCTGGGGGCGTCGGTTGGCCGGGAGCGAGACTTGAATCACGTCAAGGTCGGCGCCCAGTTCGCCGATTCGCTCAGCCAGTTCTCGCCGCCAGAATCGACGCTGTGGACGTTCGTCCCGGCCCAGCACGACTTTTGAAAGGTTGTACTGCCGAGCGTACTTGATCAGTACTTCAGCGATGTCCTGGCCGGCCAGGGTCGAGATCTGCGCGCCCATCTCCTGAGCCAGTTTCAGGGTCGCCAGCACGCGACGACGCTTGGCGTCGGGCAAGCGCTGCAAGGCCGGGGTTTCGACATACACGGCATGCCAGGGCACATTGAGCTGAGCGGCCAAACGAGCCGTTGAACGGACGGTCTTTTCAGCCTGCTCATGGGGGCCGACACAGGCGAGCAGCGAGTCGCGGGTGCCCCAGACCGGTTTGACCGCGCTACTTTGACGGTACTGCAACATGTCGCTGTCGACACGGTCGGCGGTACGGCGTAGCGCCAGTTCCCGCAGGGCAATCAGGTTGCCTTTGCGGAAGAAATTCTGCACCGCGCGTTCGGCCTGTTGCGCCAGATAGACCTTGCCTTCCTTCAAGCGCTGCAGCAGGTCGTCGGGTGGCAGGTCGACGATGACCACCTCGTCGGCGTTGTCGAACACATGGTCGGGCACGGTCTCCCAGACACGAATGCCGGTGATGCCGCCGACAATGTCGTTCAGGCTTTCCAGGTGCTGGACGTTCATGGTTGACCAGACATCGATCCCGGCACTGAGCAGCTCTTCCACGTCTTGCCAGCGTTTGGGGTGTCGGGAGCCGACCACGTTGGAGTGTGCCAGTTCGTCAATCAGGATCAATTCGGGGTGGTGCGCGAGTGCGGCGTCCAGGTCGAACTCGGTCACGGTGCGGTTTTTGTCGACGACCTGTTTGAGGGGCAGCTGTTCAAGACCCTCTGTCAGCGCCAGGGTTTCGGCACGACCGTGGGTCTCGACCACGCCGATCAGTACGTTTGCGGTTTGCAGTTTTGCCGTATGGGCAGCGGCCAGCATCGCGTAGGTCTTGCCGACGCCGGCGCTGGCGCCGAAAAAAATCTTCAACCGACCGCGTTTGGCCTGCGCTTCTTCTTCGCGAATCTGGGCCAGTAGCTGGTCCGGATCAGGACGTTGGTCGGCCATCAGGCTCACCGTGTGTTAGCGCTCAATGTGCGGCGTCGAGTGCCAGGTTCAGGGCCAGGACGTTGACCCGGGGTTCGCCGAGAAACCCCAGGAGCGTGCCTTCAGAATACTCGCTGATCAGCTGCTGAACCTTCTCGATGGGCAGGTTACGCACCCGAGAGATCCGGCCCGCCTGGTACAACGCTGCCGCGATGCTGATATGCGGATCAAGACCACTGGCGGAACTGTAGACCAGGTCAGCGGGCACCGTGGCCGTGTTGCCGGGATCAGCCGCGCGTAAGGCTTCGATCCTGCCCTTGACCGCATCCATCAGCGCCGGGTTCAGCGGCCCTTGGTTAGAGCCACCCGAGGCCAGCGGGTTGTAGGGCATGGGGCTGGTAGCGGAAGGGCGGCTCCAGAAGTACTTCGGATCGCTGAAGCCCTGACCGATCAACAGTGAGCCCACGGTTTTGCCATCTCTTTCGATCAGGCTGCCGGCGGCCTGTTGAGGAAAAACCAGCCTGGCGATACCGGTGGTGAGCAGCGGATAGGCCAGGCCGGTGACCAGTGAAAAGGCGATCAGCAGGGTCAATGCCGGACGCAGCAGAGTTGCCATGACAGTGCTCCCTCAAACCAGACCGACGGCGGCCAGCGCCATGTCGATCATTTTGATGCCAATGAATGGAACGATTACCCCACCCAGCCCATAGATCAACAGGTTGCGCCGCAATAACAGTGCTGCACCGACCGGGCGGTATTTCACGCCTTTGAGCGCCAGGGGAATCAGGAAAATGATGATCAACGCGTTGAAGATCACGGCCGACAGCACCGCGGAGTTCGGGCTGCTCAAGCCCATGATGTTGAGTGCCGCGAGCTGCGGGTAGGTGGTGACAAACGCCGCCGGCACGATGGCGAAGTATTTGGCGATGTCGTTGGCAATCGAGAAGGTGGTCAGCGAGCCACGGGTCATCAGCATTTGTTTGCCGGTTTCCACCACCTCGATCAACTTGGTCGGGTTGCTGTCCAGGTCCACCATGTTGCCGGCTTCCTTGGCGGCTTGAGTGCCGGAATTCATGGCCACGGCGACATCCGCCTGGGCAAGTGCCGGGGCGTCATTGGTGCCGTCGCCGGTCATGGCCACCAGTCGGCCTTCGGCCTGGTAACGGCGGATCAGCTCCAGTTTTTGTTCGGGGGTGGCTTCGGCCAGAAAGTCATCGACACCGGCTTCGGCCGCGATGGCGGCGGCGGTGACACGGTTGTCGCCGGTCACCATCACCGTCTTGATGCCCATGCGGCGCAATTCGACAAAGCGCTCCTTGATACCGCCCTTGACGATGTCCTTGAGCTCAATAACGCCCAATACCCTGGCGTTGTCCGCCACCACCAACGGAGTGCTGCCTCGGCGAGACACGTCGTCGACGATGGTCTGCACCGCATCCGGGAAGTGCCCGCCCAAATTCTGGACATGGCGCAGGATCGCTTCGCCTGCACCCTTGCGCAGTTGCCGGGCCCCCATGTTGACACCGCTCATGCGGGTTTGCGCCGAGAAGTGCACGAAATGCGCGTCGAGCGCTGCAATGTCCCGTTCACGCAGGTTGAACCGCTGTTTGGCCAACACCACAATGCTGCGGCCTTCGGGTGTTTCGTCCGCCAGCGATGCGAGCTGCGCCACGTCGACCAGTTCCGCTTCCTTGATCCCCGGCGCCGGTAAAAACGCCGAAGCATGGCGGTTGCCCAGGGTGATGGTGCCGGTCTTGTCGAGCAGCAGAACATCCACATCACCGGCGGCTTCTACAGCACGCCCGGAGGTGGCGATCACGTTGGCTTCCATCATGCGGCTCATGCCGGCCACACCCACGGCCGACAGCAGGCCGGCAATGGTGGTGGGAATCAGGCAGACCAATAGCGAGATAAGGACGGTAATCGAGACGGGTGCCCCGGATTTGGCCACCGCAACCCCGAACAGCGAGAAGGGCAGAAGCGTTACCGTCACTCCCAGGAACACAATCGTCAGCGCGACCAACAAAATCGACAAGGCGATTTCATTCGGAGTCTTTTGCCGCTTGGCGTTCTCGACCATGGCGATCATGCGGTCGACGAAGGTTTCGCCAGGGTCGGCGGTCACGCGGACGACGATCCAGTCCGAGAGTACCCGGGTGCCGCCGGTCACGGCCGAGAAGTCGCCACCGCATTCGCGAATCACCGGGGCCGACTCGCCGGTAATGGCGGACTCGTCCACCGAGGCGGCGCCTTCGATTACCTCGCCGTCGGCGGGGATCACCGAGTCGGCGAGGTCGCCGGACTCAACCACCACCACATCGCCTTTACGAAGATCACTCGACTGAGCCAATTGCCATTCGGCACCGTAGTGTGGTTCGCGCAGTTTCTTGGCCCAGGTTTCCTTTTTCAGGTAGCGCAGGGACGCCGCCTGAGCCTTGCTGCGACCTTCGGCCAACGCTTCGGCGAAGTTGGCGAACAGCACGGTAAACCACAGCCATAAGGCAATGGCCAGGATAAAGCCGCCACTGGCCTCGCCCTGGCCACGCAGCGC
This sequence comes from Pseudomonas sp. Pseusp10, assembly GCF_059492225.1. Taxonomy (NCBI): domain Bacteria; kingdom Pseudomonadati; phylum Pseudomonadota; class Gammaproteobacteria; order Pseudomonadales; family Pseudomonadaceae; genus Pseudomonas; species Pseudomonas sp. Pseusp10. Next base: position 3,245,888 of record NZ_CP168528.1, read on the forward strand.
CTGAACCCAGAGGGCGGTGGTGATGAGCGCACCGATGTAGACGACGAACATCACCGGGTTACGCCACTGGATCCTGGGGCTGAGCTTATGCAGAGACTCGACCATGGCCGGCCCTATCAGTTTTGGATCGAACAAGGAGAACGCTTTGCGAGTCATGTTCGTGGTCTCACTTGATCAATATGAAGTGTTCGACGACAGGACCTAGTGCCAGGGCCGGTACGTAGTTCAGCAAGCCGACCAGCAACACCGTGCCGATCAGTAACACCACGAACAGCACCCCGTGGGTGGGCATCGTGCCGCCGGTCACGGCCAGGCGTTTTTTCGCCGCGAGACTGCCCGCCACGGCGAGCACCGGCACAATCACACCGAACCGGCCGAACCAGGCGGCAATCGCCAGCATCACGTTGTAGAAGGGTGTATTGGCCGACAGGCCGGCAAATGCGCTGCCGTTGTTGTTGGCCGCCGAGGTGAAGGCGTAGAGGATTTCCGAGAATCCATGGGCACCAGGGTTGGCAATTCCCAACCGGCCGGCGTCGGCCATGACGGCAATGGCGGTCCCGAAAAGCACAAGTAACGGTGTCGCGAGGATCGCGATGGCGACCATTTTCATCTCGTAGGCTTCGATCTTCTTGCCCAGGTATTCAGGTGTGCGGCCGATCATCAGCCCAGCGATAAATACCGCCAGGATGGCGAATACCAGCATGCCGTACAGACCCGAACCGGTACCGCCGAATACCACCTCGCCCAATTGCATCAGCACCAGTGGCACCGCGCCGCCCAGTGGCGTAAACGAATCGTGCATCGCCACCACCGCGCCACAGGACGCCGCCGTTGTTACTGCGGCAAACAGGCTCGATGCGCTGATGCCGAAGCGCAGTTCCTTGCCTTCCATGTTGCCCGCCGCCGTATCGATGCCCAGGGCTGAAAACTGTGGATTGCCCAGTTGCTCGTAATGAGTGACGGCCACCACCGCGATCACGAAGATGATCGTCATCGTCGCCAGCAAGGCCCAACCTTGTCGTATGTCTCCAACGATGTGGCCGAAGACGAAGCACAGCGCGGTCGGGATCAGGAAGATGGCAAGCATCTGCAAGAAATTGGTGATGGCGGTGGGATTCTCGAAGGGGTGTGCCGAGTTGGCGTTGAAGAATCCACCACCGTTGGTGCCCAGCATCTTGATCGCTTCTTGCGAGGCCACGGGTCCCATCGCGATGGTCTGTTTGTCGGTGCTGGCGGGCTTGGTCAGCGGATTGCCTTGGGCATCGAGGGTCGGCTGTCCGGCGTCATTGAGTACCGGGACCTGGTACTGCATGACCTCCATCGTTGTAACTTCTTTGTAGGGGTCAAGATTCTGAATCGCACCTTGGCTGACGAGAAATAGCGCGAAGATCAATGACAGCGGCAGTAACACCCACAACGTGATGCGGGTGAGGTCGGTCCAGGCATTGCCGATGCTGGTGGCACTGTGGCGGGCGAACCCACGGATCAGGGCGACGGCCACCACAATGCCGGTGGCGGCTGACAAGAAATTCTGCACCGTCAGCGCGAGCATCTGTGTCAGGTAGCTCATCGTCGACTCACCGCTATAGGCTTGCCAGTTGGTATTGGTGACGAAACTGGCGGCGGTGTTGAACGACGAGTCGGGCGACACAGCGCCAAATCCCTGTGGGTTGAACGGCAGAACACCTTGCAACCGTTGCAACGCGTAGACCACCAGCATCCCCAGCACGTTGAAAAGGATCAGGGCGAGGGCGTATTGCAGCCAGCCCATTTGCGCTTCAGGTTGCACTCCGGCCAGGCGATACAGCGGCGACTCGATGCGCGAGCCGAGGGTGAACCGCCCCTCCATCACGGTGGTCAACCAATGCCCGAGGGGCCAGGCCAAAATACCCAGCGCCAGCAGAAAGGTCCCGAGGAGGACCCAGGCTTGAGTCGTCATAGGAAGTCCTCCGGAAACAGCAGCGCCGCGATCAGGTAAACCAGCAAGCCGGTCGCAATGATGCCGGCGAACAGATAGAAGCCCGTCATGACCGTCTCCTGTTAAGCGCCGCACAGCCGCGCGCCAGGCCGACCAGGCTGATGAAGAACAGTGCACCGAGTAACAGATAGATGAAGTCCATGGCATTTCCTCCCGCTATGAGGAAAGCCTAAACGGACGTTTGGAAAGTTGTTAAAAGGATTGGGGGCAGAGGAATAAAGATCTGATAAAGATCCCGCTCAGGTGGGGCGATCAGGTTGAAAGTTGGCAGGCGGAATTGCCTTGCATCCGCGTCAGTCTGAGTTTTCCAGGAATCGTAGACATATCCTCCAATACGTCTTCATGTTCCCAGCGTCGAACTCGTCGTTCCGTGCTCGGCGTGCATTGCGACTTCAACGCGCAGCCCTGGCAGTTCGAACTCCAGTAATGATGCAACTTCAGGCCTTTTTCAACGCAGGAGTAGTGCCAGATCAGCGCCTCGCCAGCGGGGCAAATGTATTCGTTTTTTGCCGCGTCATAGATGAAGGCATCGTTATTGAAACGCCCGTCAGCCTTGGCTCCAGAGGTCATCGGCTTGGACACATAGACGGTGATGCCGGCATCGTGACAAGCCAGGATTTGTTCGCTTTTGAAGTAACCTCGGTCAGCCACTACCGACAACGTATCTGACGCCATCGCCTCGCGGGCTTGCCTGGCCATCGAGCAACTCAATACGCTGGCCGAAGAAGTGGTGACGGTCTGGAGCGCGCTTGGCGCCGAAGGCAAAAAACCAACGTCGAAGGACCTGGCTTTTTTACAACCGACCATCGAAGAACGCCTGTCAGAAAACAACAACTATATTAATGGGACCGGTGTCGTGCTGGAACCGGGGGGAACTCGCCGATCAAGAGCTGTTCCTGGAGTGGTACTACCGCCCCTCGAGCGGAAAAGTCGCCCCAATGATGCTGAACTTCAACCGGCAAAGCGAAAGCTTCTACAACTACGGGGCATGCGTTGGTTCACGCGCCCCAAGCTGACGGGCGAAGCCTCGGTCGAGGCCAATTCGGCGAACTGGTTCGTCGGCAACATGGCCAGCCGCTCTGCTGCCGCCAAAGTACACAAGCTCAAACCGCTGTCGATCGAGTGGTCGCTGGTTGAGCTGCCGGTGCCGCGATAGGTCGCTGCATGCCTGGGCAAAACTGTTTTCCGACTCTCCCACAACAGCAATAATCGAAGAGGAAATACCATGCATCGGATATCGCTACGCATCGCCAGCATTCTTGCCTTTTTGTTGTTTGCCCAGTTTTCGGTTGCAGCGGACAAACAGAACACCCTAGACGTCATCAACGCTTACATGAGCGCGTGGAACAAACACGACCCGGACGCGGCGGCACAATATTTTGCCGAGAACGGGGAATTTCTGGACGCCTCGGTAGGGGTTCCTAAAGTCGGCAGGGAAACGGCCAGGGTCGAGGTCATCAAACTCTTTATCGATGCGGTGCCCGATCTGAGGTGGAAGATGGTTGGCCAGCCGGTCATCGACGGCGACAACATTGCCTTTGAATGGCAGTTCGATGGGAACAATACCGGTGCCTGGGCACCTGAAACGCCAGCAACCAACAAGCCGTTGTCTTTCAAGGGCGTCAGTTTCATTCGGTTGAAGGACGGCAAGATCGCGACACAGCATGATTACTATGATGCGCTGTCGTTCAACAAGCAGCTGGGTTGGTAATTCAAACACTGCCTGCAAAAAAAAAGAGCCCACTGGCTGGGCTCGTTTTTGCTCCTTGCAAACGCTGCCCCTACGCAAAGCAGGCAGTGATCTGGTAAGGAGTGGGCTTATTGTTTGCAGTTGTGAGCTTCCACTTCTGGCCGATTCTATTGAAAAAGTCGGCCATGGTTTCTACGGCAGAAAAGTATGCGCTTGAGATTGAAGTCTTTACTTTGAACAGAGGATTCCGGGCTCGGATTTTGCGTTGCAGCGTGCAAAAGAGGTGTTTTCACCCATCAACATTCGAGTGTTTTGGGCAAACCGACTTTTTCAGGGCGTGAAGCTGCCGGTGGGAACCGGCAGAAACCGGCCAAAAGCGGTCGCTCCCGAGAGTCTATTTAATCAGGGGCGATTCAGGCCGCCGGAGGAGGGGTTCAGTATCGCGTACCAGCTCGCGTAGTTTGAAGGCTCAGGGCGCGCCACGGCTTGCCTCCGCTTTTTTCTTAATTTCCTCCAACTCAGTAACAGAAATAATGCCTGCCTTAACAGCACGATCAAACTCTTTGTCAAGTTCATTGGCGGAAAGCTCTAACATTTCCGTTCTTCTTTCGTCAGATGCATTATTAAACTCCTTACTCCATTTGACCGCATCAATTTTGATTTTTACTCTCATCGCTATATACAGAGCCACTAAATACAGCAGGCATGCTGCAATTAGAATGAGAAGAGAATACTTTTTAGATTCACTTTCCGAAAACCCAGACTTTAGGAGAAAAATATATGTGCCAAGGAGTATAAAAACCATGACGGTAAAATAAACCAGATCGATAAATTTAAATTTTGATTTCTGGCTCATAGGTACCAAACTTCTATTAGGCGACATGCCATGTCGCGTTTCTTGTCGCGGTAAGCGCGAGATCTATCGGAGGGTAATCTGACAGGGATAACCGTAAGCCCGACTACGATAAAGAGGGTAGCAGGACACCACCTATTCGCCACTTTCCGCCGATTGCTTGTGGCCGGTTCTGCCTTCCACGACCGGCTGAAACCGACCCATAGCTGCCCGTCAGACATCTCCTTGTCCAGGGAGACGGGGGGGCAGTTAACTTCCTGATGACCTAACTTTAAGGCTTCGAGGTGTCTACAAAACCAGGCAGATAAACGTCATGGAAGCGATAGCTCTCCAAGCCACGTGCAACTTTTTCCGACGTTACTGTCCGGCCTGGAACCAAAAATCCAGATCACCCCATTCTGTCTATGCACCGGAAAGAGCGCAGCCGGCCGGCCTTCATGGCATTCGGGTAATGGTACGGACATAACTGTCACATCACCATTTTTTGCGTCGAGCCGAAAAACCAGAATCTGCGCTTCGATAGAACACACGACCAAGAGGTCGTCATTTTCAAGAGCCATCTGCCCTTGATCGCAGGATCTCCAGGTTTTATTCCTCTCCTGCGATATTGAGTGCGAAAGCTCCTTGCGCCAGGAGATAGAACCGTCGAGGGAGAGTTTTGTGATTTCCAGCGGCTTCACGCTCTGAGTATCGTGCCAACTCGATAGTACATAAAACGCAGTTCGTGACTTTACCATCGCAACCGTTCCGTAATGTAATCCAAAATGGCTGTTGATGTTCGCTCTAACCGTTTGCCAGCCAATCACGTGTCCCGTGCGGTCAACACTTAGGACATTCACATCGTCCCAGTATTTTTTGTTGTCGTCCTCGCGCCTACCCGCAATGGTGGCCGCTACGATTTGGTCACCTACTGCTGAAACCGCCACCCCTTGTCCGAGTCCTAACCTTCGTTGCCACAACAGCCTGCCCTGAGTCGATACGGCCGCCAGCCAATTTTCAGCACCGTCACTACCCGCGACGACCAATTCGCCTGAATCGAGCGAGGTCACACTCTTGATGAAGCGAAATCGGAACGAGTGAAAAGAGTATTCCGCAACGATTCGCCCCTGTGGATCGAGCTTTCCGAGATAGGCATCTGCCATCGTTCCGCCGGGGACGTACATTCGCCTGTTTGTTAGACCGGCAAGCCAAAGGGTCTCAGCGGGGCCCTGCACAATGTGCAAGGCCTGCCCTTGAGTTGCTAGTTCAATGATAGATCCAGGACCTGCTTCGCTGGGCCGCAAGAGAATCGATTGCGATACCCCTTTATTTCCTAGCGCGACTATTGAACCGCTGGCGTCGAGCGAGATTCCTCGAATAGCGAGAGCGTCTTGCGTGTTTCTCCCTTCAGGAATGGTTTCTGACCAGAATATTCGCAGCGCTGCATTTCCGGCAGCGGCTTGTTCGAGAGGAATCCCCACCAGTAGAAACGCTGTGAAGGCTATTAGCTTCGCCATGAAATGAGGGGACTCCTGCAAGGCTTGGGTCCAAAGTCGCAAGAAATATTCGACACCTCACGTGAGGTTATAACGCCTTCACAGAACGGAAGCCCATTTGGCTCGATCATTTCCGTCAGCAAACCAAGCATAGCTACTCTTTTCCATCGCTCCGTCCACCGGCTGCTTTTGGCCGATCTCTGCCTGTCACGACTGACGGAAATCGACCCATAGCTGCCGGTGGAGACATGCAGAAAACGGCCCAAAAGCGGACATCGGGGTAGCGCAATTCAACGCACACCCACAGACTATTCATCAATCCATAACGCAGTTAAGGCAGTTTTTTGATGCCCTCACCACTCGACACGACCATTTCCATTCCCCTTTCGCCGGGCTACACGCATGCTCCAAGCAAGAGAGGCCACTCTGTTGCGCCACACTGAACACAACGAAGCCCAGTACTAGACGGGGTTTCAAGATGAGCGTGGACCGCTGATCAAATATTCACTAAAAGGATGAACACAATGAGCCGCACCGGCCATATCTGCTTGATGGCGACCTATAACGAGTGGATGAACGCAAAGATTTATGAGGCAGCCAAAAGCCTGCCAGATGAAGAGCTTTCAGTGAATAGAAAAGCATTCTTTGGTTCTATTCTCGGGACGTTGAACCACTTAGTGGCCGGGGACACTATCTGGCTCAAGCGATTTGCCGAGCACCCGGCGAACCACTTGGCTCTGGAGCCGATTCGGCAGCTTCCTGCCCCCAAAAGCCTTGACCAGTTAACATTCTCAAATATCCGAGAACTTTCGGCACATCGAGTGTGGCTCGACAGGATCATTATCGAGTGGTCTTGCTCCATTACAGAGGCGAATTTAGATCACACCCTCAATTACACAAGCATGACGGGAGTGCCCGCCGACAAGAACTTTTATGGTTTGGTCATGCATTTCTTCAACCACCAGACGCATCACCGTGGGCAAGTGACTACCTTATTTTCACAAGCGGGTGTCGACATAGGTAATACGGATCTGGTCGTCCTCATTCCATCCGAGCCCCGCACACAGTAGAAAATCCCAGCGCTGGAACAGGTTTTGTCACATCAGATCGGGTCGGCTAAACAGTGCAGCCATCCGGAATGGTTGTCGAACCCGAGTGACGGCAAACGACCCAATGCGGACGCTGACCAGCATTTGGTTAAGGGGCGGGCTTTAGCCCGTGCCAGTGAGCGAAGCGAACGGTTTGAACCAGTTGTTATGCATGTTTTACTAGCCGTTTCTTTAAATGATACAGGTTAGTCCCGATTGGTCGATCCTCAAGAACACCATAAATCTCATACCCATGCCGCTCATAGAACTGTTTAGCATCAACGGTTTTTAAGAATGCAACTACTGCCCCATTGTTGGCGCCAATCGTTTCTGCTTTTTCCAATAGCATAGAGCCTACTTTTTTACCGCGATGAGATTCCTTAACCCAAAAGGTGTCAATTTCTAAGCCATCCCAGTAACAATTACAGCTTATTGCACCGATGTAGTCGCCTACTTCATCGTGTGCAACCACCATAAATGTTTTATCTTCCGATTCTGGCGGTAGATTTGGATATTGGATTCGAAGATATTCTGAAAACCTATTATTCAGAACTCCTTGATCCTTTTCCGTTGGAGAATCCAATATATCAATCTTGATTTCCACTTTATTGCTCCTATCATTCAACTTTGAGGTGCCGTACGGCTTTTGGCATGACAATTAATTTTGCGACATGCGATGTCGCATAACTTTCCATCTTCATGCGTAATCCCTTGAGCAATCAAAAAATCGAGTCTGTAAACGCAGCATCAAGAAGGGGGAAGCGGCATGTTTTTTGCACATTACTGAAGTATTAGCTGCGTGTCCATGGTCTGCTTTTGGCCGATTTCTGCCTGCCACGACCGGCTGAAACCGACCCATTGCTGCCGGTGGCGATAGTCAAAAACGGCCAACAGCGGTTATTCAGGTAGCGCAGTTTTGAGGGCATTCAGCTAAATCTGAACGCGTAGATCTAGTGGCCTGGAAGAGGGTAAGGGCGGGATGTTTACCCGCCCTCCATTGTTTAGCTCCGCACGAATGCCAGCAGATCGGCGTTAATCGTATCGGCGTTGGTTGTAGGCATTCCATGCGGGAAGCCCGGGTAAATTTTCAGCGTACTGTTTTGCAGAAGTTTGGCTGACAGAACCCCGGAATTTTCATAAGGCACGATCTGGTCATCATCACCATGCATCACCAGAACGGGGATCTTGATGCTCTTCAAATCTTCGGTGAAGTCGGTCTGAGAAAAAGCCACGATCCCGTCATAGTGTGCCTTTGCACAACCCATCATGCCTTGCCGCCACCAGTTCCAGATGATGCCCTCAGACGATTTTGCACCTGGGCGGTTGTAGCCGTAAAAAGGCCCCGCTGGAACGTCGTGGTAGAACTGTGCGCGGTTGGCCTTCAGTTGTGCCTGCAAGTCGTCGAAGACTGACTTGGGCAGGCCGCCAGGATTACTCGGGGTCTGGACCATCAGCGGTGGGACGGCACTGATGATGGCGGCCTTCGACACTCGGTCTTCGCCGTGGCGCGCAATGTAATGAATGACTTCACCCCCGCCGGTGGAGTGGCCGACATGGACTGCGCCTTGTACACCGAGGTGATCAACCACGGCCGCGACGTCGTCGGCATAGTGATCCATGTCGTGTCCGTCCCAGACCTGACTGGAGCGCCCGTGACCACGTCGGTCGTGTGCAACAACCCGGTAGCCGTTGGCCAGGAAAAAGAGCATTTGCGCGTCCCAATCGTCCGCGCTCAGTGGCCATCCATGATGGAAAAAAATGACCTGGGCATCGCGCGGCCCCCAGTCTTTGTAAAAGATCTCAACACCGTCTCGCGTAGTGACATACCCCATGTTCGCATCTCCTGAATGAAGTGAAGGCCTAAACCGAATCGTGTTTCGATCAAGGCCCTGAATGAACAAAGTGCAGCCCATCCAATAGGCGGTTCAGAGGGCGTGATTCTGGATTGGTTTCCGTTTGCCCCCTGAGTTCCATGACGGCTGAGCAACCCATTGCAGCCGAGCTACTTGGTCGCCCGATGACTTTAGGTTTAAAGTCAACTTTAAGGTCAATAGGTTTATCGAGGTGGATATGAGAATAGGCGAACTGGCGAAAATCAGCGGGTTGGCGCCGTCACGCATCCGCTTTTATGAGGCGAGTGGTCTGATCAAATCGGTCGAGCGTAAAGCCAATGGTTATCGCGATTATGCGCCTGACACCCAGTGGGTTCTGGAGATCATCACCGGCGCGCAGGCGGCGGGCTTTTCATTGGAAGAAATCCGCCAATTGATGCCGATGAATGCGAGTGGTTGGCAGCACGAAGAGTTGCTCAGTGGCCTCAAGCAAAAGGTTGAGGAAATCGAAGTCCTGCAGCAGCGGTTGGCCCAGAACAAGGTGCAACTTCTGCTGGTCATCAAGGGCATCGAGGGTAAGCCCGAGGGCATGGCGTGTGCGGACAATGCGCAATTGCTGTTGCATCGTCTGCGCGATGAGGGCGTGACATCCACTTCAGGCCGCCGTGATGCAGCGTCTCCCAGGAAAAAAACAGCCCGTCAGGCTTCCGAGGCCTGACAGGCGCAACAGGTTTCAGCGCTCGCCAACCAGGGTGGCAAGTGGTTTTGGCGCATAGAGCGCGCTCTGAAACTCAGGCACATATTCGTACTTCATCATTTTCCCCAGCTTCAGGGAGCGGAGGTAGTTCGACAGACTGCCGTCGCCCAGCGTGAGGGTGGCCGAATCCGCGTCCCGGCTGGAGCCATGGCTGAGCTGGCGGGAAACAGCGTACCCATAGGCCAGTTGGCCCTGGTGATCGAGATTGGTGAAACTGCTGGTGACGATATCGACATCGCGGGACAGGTCGTCGAGCTTCTTCGCTATGAAGGACACGTCCAGTTTGCCGGTCTGGCTGTCGGTAATGTCATACACCACCGATTGTGCATCCTCTTTGCGGTCAATGCCGGTCAGCCATTTCGGCAGGTTGTAACCGACGACACCACGCACCCTCGCCAGCTCGGTATTAACCGGCAGCTTGAGCACATAACCCCAGAAATCTCCAGACATCGACTGGCCAATCAGCGTGAACGGACCCAGATTGGCTTTGCCAGGTTTGTTGGTGATGATCGACACGGCCACCTCGTTGTAGGCGTCGTTATCGCAGTGCTCATAGGTGTACGCGGTGAACGCGATCAAGCCGCGACCTGGCCAGACTTGCAGCGGCTGCACGGTTGCCAGTACTTCGGGTGGCATCAGTGCCCGGAGCCGGTCCAGATCCGCCGTATAAACAGCCGTTACGCGACTGTTCTGGTAGTAAAAGTTTGGCGAGTACGACTCAAAGCCAATGTCGACCTTATTCTTCTCCAATCCCTTGAACCAGCTCAGATCAACGCCCGGTACTTCTGCTGCAATCACCGACAACGGAGGGTTGGAGCGAAAACGGTCGTACAGGCCGCCCTTGACGACGGGCACCTGGTGGCCTGCGATATCGATTGTGGTTGTGTCGGTCGGGCTGGGCATCTCAGGCGTCCCCGCCAACGCAGCGTTGGCAAAAGTGTTGAACAGTAATCCTGTTAAAACGGCGCTTGCGAGTTTCAATCGGTCTTTCTCCAGGTGATGGGTGTACTTGATGGATCAGCGAGCTACGTTGCCGGCGGAGAGCACGGCCATCACGGCCTCAGCCACGGCCTTGGGTGATTGAGGGTTCTGGCCGGTCATCAGCCGCCCATCGGTGATGGCAAATGACGTGAACGGCAGCCAGCCCTTGCGGTAACGCGCACCCTGGCTCACCAACCTGTCCTCAAGGAAGAAGGGCACCTGACTCTTCATGCCCGAGAACAGCTCTTCGCGGTCAGAGAATCCGGTGATGTTTTTGCCCTTGATGATCAACTGGCCTTGTTCATCCTTCAGATCCAGGAGTCCCGCTACACCATGGCAGACGGCCGATACAATGCCGCCCTGGTTGTAGATGGTTTCGGCGATGCGTCGCAGGTCGGGGTTATTGGGGAAATCCCACATAACACCGTGGCCTCCCGTGAAGTAGATGACGCTGAACCGGGACGGATCGACTTCGGCGATCGGTATCGTGTTTTGCAGGCGAGCGCGAAAGGCAGGGGACTGCAAATGCTCACGGGCAGCCTTGTCCATGTAAAGCCAGCCGAGGCTACGCTCGTCCAGAGGCACAGCGCCGCCCCTGGGGCTGGCAAAAACCGTCGTGTAGCCGGCCGCTTCCACCACATCGGTGAAATGGGTCAGTTCGGTCAGCCACAAGCCCGTGCTATCGGTTCGTGAGGGATAGCTGGCGTGGTTGGTCATGATCACCAGTATCTGGCGATCTTTTGCAACAACCGTGGAAGGGGCCGGCCCAGCATTTGCAAAAGTCATGAATGCACCGCCTATCAATACCAACGCACAGGAAATAAAGGTTTTCAACATCATCCAGGGTCCGACAGTCATGCGGGTCCGTGCATGCTGACCTTAAACCTCACTTTAAGGTCAACCCCCGCTGCTGCAAAAAAATGCCGCGGCTACTCGCACACTTTTGCTTGACCCTCAACCTGACTTTAACGCTAGCGTCTGACGCTGATTGAGCAAGGCAACAACGCTCGCCATCAATCCTGTCAGGAGCAACGCATGAGTCAGCAAGACAACCCGGATACGCAGATGAAATGGATGATTTACGGCGCCAACGGTTATACCGGCGAGTTGATCGCTCGAGATGCCGTCAAACGTGGACTCAGACCGGTGTTGGCAGGACGCAGCCGCGACAAGGTCGAAGTCCTGGCCCGTGAACTGGGCCTTGAAGCCCGGGTGTTCGGACTGGATGACGAGGCGCGGCTACTTGCCCAGATCAAGGGGCATGGCTTGGTCCTGCATTGCGCAGGACCATTTTCAGCGACCGCCGCACCGATGATGGAGGCCTGCTTGCGTGCCCATGCGCACTATCTGGACATCACCGGCGAGATTGCCGTATTCGAACATGCCCAATCCCTGAATGAGCGTGCGCGTGCGGCGGGCGTGGTGATTTGCCCCGGCGTCGGCTTTGATGTGATCCCCACTGACTGTGTCGCCGCGGCACTGAAAAACGCGCTGCCGGATGCAACGCATCTGGCGCTGGGGTTTGATTCGCGCTCCAGCTTTTCGCCCGGCACTGCCAAGACTTCAATCGAAGGCATGGCGCAGGGCGGCAAGGTACGCCGCGACGGGAAAATCGTGTCGGTACCGCTGGCATATCGGGTCCGTCGTATCGACTTCGGCGCCGGAGAGAAACTGGCCATGACCATTCCCTGGGGCGACGTTTCCACGGCTTATCACACCACCGGCATTGTCAATATTGAAGTGTTCATACCGGGTTCTGCCGGCATGATTCGCGGTGCCAGATTTGCCAATTTGATTCGTCCGCTGCTGGGTTTGTCGTTCGTGCAGAGGCAGCTCAAGGCACGCATCGGCAAGACAGTGGTCGGTCCGGATGAGGAAAAACGTGCAGATCAAGGCACCTATGTATGGGGCGAAGCCCGTAACGCTCGTGGAGATCGCAAGGTTGCGCGCGTGCACACTGCAAACGTCTACAGCTTGACGGTCGACGCTGCGTTGGCCGTGGTCGACTACCTGTTATGGATGCGACCGACTGGTGGGGCCTACACGCCTGCGCGGTTGTTGGGTGCCGATCTGGTGACGCACTTGCCAGGGTCAGGTGATTTGAAAGTCGAATAGCACTTGGGAGCCAACATGGAGCTAAATAGCAGTGGATCGAGTTCTTCATAAACCTTTCAAGTTCAAATCGCCGCTTATGGTTGAACGTCCGTTTTTGGCCGGTTTCTGCCGGTCACCACCGGCAGCTTTGGGATGAAAGCCACCTCTGACGACTCGACTGCGTCGGCCAAAACCAATTGCTTGCGGCACGGAACCTCTCATCTTTGGCATGACGCACACGTCCACATTTTCAAATGTTTAGCTTCGAAGCAGGAAAGGCGTCACCCTCGCGTCTCGACACGGCGAGACGTGTGAACTGCGGCAAGCGGCGTTCCAACAGGCCATTCGTCTCACCTGGGTCTGTTGACGTTTCGCTCCGAACCGCCGCGATCAGGGAAATGCGACCGCCGCCGCGAGATACAGCAGCAACGCCAGCAGCAACACCACGGTGAAGCCCAGGTGGATCGCCAGCAGGGTCGCCAGCACGGCCGCTACCACCGATACGCTGGCGTTGACGCCCCAGGCGATCGGCACCAGTGCTTCGGCGCGCGCGGAGACGCGCCCGAGTCCGAGCGGAAACGGCATGCCCATGGCGAACGCCAGCGGCGCTACCAGCGCGGCGCAGATACCGAACCTGGCGAGGGTCCGCACCGGCGCCAGCAGCTGGAACAACGGGGGCAGGGCGATCAGGTAGAGCAGGGCGATCGCGCAGATCGCCAGGACTGGCCGCGCGAGCGGATGACGGGGCCCCACACTCGTTCCAATGTCCCCCCGCCGCCGGCCGGAGTAACGGCTGCCGAGGCCAGCGAAGATCAGGAACGCGCTGAGCGTTACCGCCACCGAATACAACGGGTGGCTGAGGAAAAGGGTGAACTTCTGGATGAAGGCGATTTCCACGAACATGAAGGCGAAGCCGATGGCGGCGAAGTAGGACACGACCCGAAGTTCGAACCTGACCAAAGCCGCACTCCGAGAGCGCCGCTGGCGCCGCCACGCCACCCATAGCGGCGCCAGGATCAGCAGCGCGGCGGCCACGCTGGACTGCAGCAGTGTGGCGATCAGCACCGGATAGCCCCACTCCAGCATTGACAGGCCGCCCTGCTCCTTCAGCGCCAGCAGTTCCGGCAGCGAGCTCCATTTGAAGAAGTGGAAGAAATACGGCCGGTCATCCGTGGTCGGGCGCACGTCGAACTTGTAGCGTGCCAGGAACTCCGCGCGTTCGCCGGACAGCAGGGCCTGCGCCGCTTCGAAGAACCAGGGCCGGTCGAGCAGGTTGTAGCGGTTCGCCTCGGCCACGGTCATCCCGGGGTAGTAGGCCAGGTCGAAGGAGCGCGCCCGGCAGAACTCCCGCAACGCGGCAATGCCGGCGTCGTCGAAATCCCTGTTGCTGACCAGCAGCGTCACGGTCTTCCAGCCGCGGATCATGACGATGCGGCGCGCCGCGCTGGCCTGTCCGTCGCGCTCGATGGCCGCGGCTGCGGTGGCCAGTAGCCTGGGAACATCGCGGGGCGGCAGGGTGACCCAGCGGGTGATGGCCAACAGGCCGCCGGGCGCGAGATGGCGCAGGTATTCGGCGAAGGCATCCACCGTGTACAGGTAGTTCTCGGACAGTGCATGCAGGCCGCCCGAGGCGGTGCCGAAGGAGTCCAACAGGGCGATCTGGATCAGGTCGTAAGGCTCGCTGCGCGAAGCCACCAGGCCGCGCGCCTCGCCGATCAGCACACGGACGTTGGGCGCGCTGTACGGCTTGCCGGAGAAGTCGGCGAAGCGGCGCTGGACCAGATCGATCACCTGCGGGTTCAGTTCGATGGCATCCACCGCGCTGGCGCCGTGGTAGATCGCCTGCAGCACATCGGCGCCGGCGCCGCTGCCCAGCACCAGCACGCGGGGTTGCCGCAGCAGGTGATAGGGCAGAGCTGAAGTCAGGTAGTCCAGGTAGGCGAGCGGCTCCCGGCGCCCGTCATAGCGGTTCAGCACGGAAAGGCCGTCGCCGTCGGTGAAGATGGCCAGTTGTGCGGGCGGTTCCTGCGTCGCGTTGAGGCTCAGGCCCGGCGCGTGGCGCAGGGGAATGGTCGGGCTGTCGACGACCGTGAGCAGGCCCAGCGGACTCCAGGTCTGGGCGATTGCGCGCGCATCCTTTATACGCAGCGTCTGGCTCAGTTCCTTGTACTCGGAGGGCGACAGGGCGATCCAGCGCCCGGGCACGCCGGCCGGGACCGCGACTGCCGCCGCCAGCAGCAACGGCGCAAGCCAGTGCCTATGCCCCGTGCAAGCCATGCCGGCCAGCGCCCCGGCGGCGATGCCGGTGCCGCCCAGCAGCCGCAGCGCATCGACGGGCGTCAGGGCGAACAGCGCGGCGACGATCGCCAGGCTGCCCACGCCGGCGCCGAGAATGTCGAAGGCGTAGATCCGATGAATCTGTTCCTGAAAGCAGGTGAAGGTCAGGCAGATGCACACCGCCGCGCAGAAGAACGGTACGAACAGCAGCAGGTAGATCATCAGCAGGCGCGCCGACTGCCGCGCGTCCCAGAGGATCTCAAGGGGATTGAACGGAACCTGCTGGGCCAGGCTGAAGCAGGCGATGGCGCTCAGCCCGAACAGCACCGCGCCGCCGATGAACACGCTGTGGAAGCGCGGCGCCAGCACAGGTCGCGCCAGCGCCACGGCGGTGCCGGCAGCGCCATAGCCGAGCAGCGCGACGCTGATCATCATGTAGGCGAAATGGTGCCACTGGATGATCGAAAGCAGTCGCAGCAGCAGCACCTCATAGCCGAGCGCGGAGGCAGACAGCAGCGCCAGGGCGAGCAATGGCGGCGAATGCATGCTCAACCGCCTCCGACCAGTGGCACGAAGCGCACAGGCAGCATCTGCCGGGTGGACACACTGCCATCGCCGGCCTTCTCGATCAGCAGCAGGTACTGGATCATGAACGGCGCGCCAACCGGGATTACCATCCGTCCGCCGGCCTTGAGCTGGGCGATCAGTGGCGGCGGCACATGGCTGGCGGCGGCGGTGACGAGGATGGCGTCGTAAGGCCCGTGCTCTGGCCAGCCGTGGTAGCCATCGCCCAGCCGGGCCTGCACCTTCGCATATCCCAGCCGGCCCAGGCGCTCCCCGGCCTGCACCGCCAGCGGCTCGATGATCTCCATCGTGTAGACCGCCTGCGCCAGCTCGGCGAGGATCGCCGCCTGGTAACCCGAGCCAGTGCCGATCTCGAGTACCACGTCGCCGGGCCCGACCTGTGTCAGGTCGGTCATCAGGGCGACGATGTAGGGCTGGGAGATGGTCTGGCCGTAGCCGATCGGCAGCGGGCGATTCTCGTAGGCGTAGGGCACCTCGTCGGGCGGGACGAACTTATGGCGTGGCACCTTGGCCATCGCGGCCATCACCGGCGCGGCAAACTCGACCCTGCCGGTTTCGTCGCGGGTGACGGACGACATGTTGGCGATCTCCCGCACCATGGCGTCGCGCAACGGCGCGAACGGGTCGTCGGCATGCAGGCCGGCGGGATGCCAGCGCCAGAGCGATGGCAGGCGCCAGGATGCGCGTCAGGAGCATCACCGGCTTCACAATGACTCATCCGCCTGAGGAATAGTCGAATCGTATGGCCGGCGGGCTGGCTCGGCAAGCCCGGGGGAGGGGCCGGCGACCAAACCGGGCTGCGGCGACTGCCTGAGAAAATATCGCAACCCGTAACTGCACTGATAGCACCCAGCCAGTCCATGCGGTGATACAAAAGTGAATGCGATTGTCAGCTAGTGGCCGATTTCTGCCTTCCACGACTGGCCGAAACCGGCCAGAAGTGGTCACCTCTGCGCTTCACAAGCACGACTCTCAGGCGCGTTTGGGGAGCTTCCAGTTCGGGCGGATGAAGTGGCATGTGTAGCCATTCGGTATACGCTCGAGGTAATCCTGGTGCTCCGGCTCCGCTTCCCAAAAAGGTCCCGCCGGTTCGATTTCGGTGACAACCCGTCCTGGCCACAGGTGTGAAGCATCGACATCGGCAGCGGTGTCCTCGGCAATGTCGCGTTGCTGTTCGCTGAGGTAGTAGATCGCCGAACGATAGCTGGGGCCCAGGTCATTACCCTGACGGTTGGGCGTGCTGGGGTCGTGTATCTGGAAGAAGAACTCAAGGATCTGCCGGTAGCTGATCACGGCAGGGTCGAAGACGATCTCGATGGCTTCGGCGTGGTTGCCATGGTTGCGGTAGGTGGCATTCGGCACATCGCCGCCGGTGTACCCGACCCGCGTGTGCAGCACACCGGGATAGCGCCGCAGCAGATCCTGCATGCCCCAGAAGCAACCTCCGGCGAGAATGGCAGTTTCGGTTTGAATGGTCATGGTCTGTCGTTCCTCTCGGAGGAGTTGGGTATAGCCATTGTTATGAGGGCGTGTTGGCCAATTCCAAGGATTCGCGCAAACAGAACGGGAAAGACTGTAGTTGGCCGATCTCTGCCTTCCACGACCGGCTGAATCCGACCCATTGCGGACGCTGGCGGTAGTAAAGGTTGACTGTTCATCTAGCCGCATAGGAGCATGCCGGCCAGAACTCTTTCGACAATCCGCCGATGCAAGGATGCCTATGCCTGTAGATCTTGATGAGTTGTTGGAAAGCGTAAACGATGAGCAATCGTTCATTGGGTTTATCGAGGCTCTTGGTTCTGATTTTGCCAATGAGCGTGTGTTAGAGGAGACGACGCCATCACCCCCCTATGGACCCGGCGCCTTGGGGTGGGAAAATGGAACTGTAGATGCGTTTCTTGAGTCAACTGCTGCTTGGGCGACCGCCAGTAGCAACAGCTCTCTGTCGAACGCTCCGGTATCAAACGTATGGCTGCGTTGCGCAACCATTTTGCTTGCTGGCAAGTTTTATGAGTGAGCGCTCTTCCTTCAGAGCGAATCGAGAAACTCATTCAGTCCGCTTCTGGCCGATCGGTGCCTGTCGCGAAGGGCAGCGTGCGCCCCATAGAAGCCTGTTGCACCAGGTAGAAAACGGCAAAAAAGCGGTCATTCAATAACGTTCAAGGTCCGGGTTTCTGTGCAGCTTTATCGCGGCGCGTCCCCTGCACCACCGGGTTAGGGCTCACGTTAATAAGCTCAACCGGAACGGGTGAGTCACTGTAGACTTCTGGAAGAGCTTTCTTGCCTTTTTTATCTAGACGCGGGCGGTACTCAAGGGTCAACTTATTGCCATTCCAGTACATGCGAACAATATCTGTAAAATTCATTATTGCAGCAATTTTAAACTTCACCGGGAGAATAGAGTCTGCAGGAATAACAGAGACTTGTAGTAGCGGTTCGATGTCATTGAGAGGGTTATGCAAGGCGCAGTAGCGATTGTATGCGATTGCAGTAAGTCCAACTTTTTCGCTGGTCGTTTGTAGGATTACTCTATCCTCACATACGTAATCTTGGACGTGTTTTACGAGATGTAGAATCAATGCAAGACCAAACAGTGTCCATCCAAATTTTCGCACAAACGCTTCAAGCTTCTTGTATCTTCCTTCATTGTTTCGCGTGTCGTAATGATCAATGATCACCGCAGTCAGGTTAGCCACCAGACACAGCAGCGCTCCATACATGATCCATGCTGGGTAGCCATACAGTGTTAATACCCCACGCTTGGTGGGAATCATAAAATTGTCGGTGACCACTCCAAATGTTCCATAGATTAGGAAGGTGACTGACAACGCAATATTTCGTAAGCGGACCTTTAAATGAACTGCGTTCGGGGTGTAAGCGGGTTCAGAAACAATTGCGTTTCCGTCATTGGGTGTGTGGGTAGGTTTCTCTGGAGTAGTCTGATTTTGCATGTTGTGATTGCTCATTGCTGACTCTCCGAACCCTAACGTTGAGCTAAAGGAAGCTAATTGCTACGGCCTAGGGGGATTTCATATTCTTCAATGCAAGTGTTCAGCGTGCGAGTTCAGGATAGACAATTTGCGCAATATCTGTGCTCCATCAAGTCACAGGGTATTGTGAGTCAACGACTTCATCAGGGCTGAAAAGTGTCTGCTTGTGGCCGATTACTGCCTGTCGCGAAGAGCTTCAACCGACCCAGGCAGCCCGTCAGTAGTCTTGGAGGTTCTTTTCTTTGACCTGTTCATCTGCCCACCCCGGCTGCCGCTCGAATTCCTCGAACAGTTCGAAAATGGTCGACTTGACCTTCTGCACGGCATTGCTCTCTACAACCGTGTCATGCCAGCACAGCGAAAGATCCCGCTTGAACAGTCGATGATCGATCCTGGCCAGCTTGAGCCTGTGTTGCACAAGCTCAACATGGGCCGCGGCCCACGGCAGGATCGTGACACCGAGCTGCGCCTTGACGGCTGAGAACAACAGGTCGGTGGAATTGGCTTCGAATTCAACCTCGCATTTCAGGCCGGATTCCTGCAGTGCAAATTCGACCCGACTGCGAATGGTGTTCGGAGCACAGGGCAGCACCAGCGGCATCTTCGCCAATGCCTCAATCGACACCGGTTCATCCGATAATGGAAATTCCGGCCACGCCACCAGGTACAGCGTTTCGGTTAACAGCCGCCGGAAAGCCATGCCCCGGGTTTCGACCACATCGACATTCACCGCCAGTGCCACTCGCCCTACCGTAATCAGACGTCCGAGTTCGGCGCTCGGAGAATCGATCAATTCCAGCTTGATGCCCGGATAACGGCTGCGAATCGTGCGCGCGAGCGGAATTGCCAGCATACGCGCCGTACTCGACGGCATGCCGACCGAGACTTTGCCTTGCGGGAATTCGGCGTCCTGGCGCAGCAGTTCGTGGGTGCCGTCGGCCTGGCGCAGCAGTTCGATGGCATGCCGATAAAGCGTTTGCCCGGCCGCCGTGGGAACAACGCCATGCACGCTGCGCTCGAGCAGTTGCATGCCCATGTCCTGTTCCAGGTTGCGCATCTGCTGGCTGATGGCTGGCTGCGCGATATGCAGCGTTTCACTGGCGCGGGTGATGTTCCCGCACTCGACCACCTTGATGAAATACCGCAACTGGCGCAGGTCCATGTGTACCCTCCCAAGCCATATGATTTTCCGATGAGTTTAGAGGAATATCATATTTGAAGGATATGAGATACGGCGCCTAGACTCGTCTCACAACACGAAGCGCTCACGGTCGTCGAAGGCGAGTAGCGCTTCAAAGGCCTTGGCGCAATGGCCCGTATTCAACCCTTCAATGGAGAATCCCATGCAAGCTTTGCAAGGCGTGAAAATCGTCGACCTGAGTCGCGCACTGTCGGGGCCGTTCTGCACCATGGTGCTGGCAGACCTCGGTGCCGATGTGATCAAGATCGAGCCCGGCCCGACTGGCGATATGAGCCGCACCTGGGGCCCTTTCGACCGGGGCGTGAGCACCTACTATTTATCGTGTAACCGCAACAAGCGCGGCGTGTGCATTGACTTGCGCAATCCCGAAGGGTTGACCACCATCCAGCAGCTGATCGATGACGCCGACGTCGTCATCGAGAACTTCAAGCCTGGCACGCTGGAAAGCATGGGCCTCGGTTATGAGGTGCTCAGCGCCCGCAATCCGCGACTGGTAATGGGCAGCATTAACGCCTTTGGCGCCGACGGGCCGATGAGCAGTTGGCCGGGCTTCGACCAGATCGCCCAAGGCTACTCGGGGCTGATGAGCCTGACCGGTTTCGTCGATGGCGACCCGACACGCACCGGTACCGCCATCGGCGATTTGACTTCGGGCATGTGGTTGGTGACAGCGGTGCTGGCCGCGCTGCTCGAGCGTGAGCGCACCGGGCGCGGCCAACATGTCAGCACGTCGCTGCTGGCCAGTCTGGTCGGGTTGCTGAGTGTGCACGGCCAACGCTACCTCAGCCTGGGGGATGTGCCGCGCCGCACCGGCAACGCCCATTCGGTGATTGCACCTTACGGCGTATTCCAGACAAAGGATGGCCCGCTCAATCTGGCGCCGATCACCTCGCCCATGTGGGGGCGTTTGTGCGCACTGCTCGATTTGCCCGAGCTGCCGGACGATCCGCGCTTCGCCACCAATGAAGCGAGGGTCGAACGTCGTGATGAATTGAGAGAGATTCTGGAAAGTCGTTTGAAAACCCGCAGCAAACGCGAGTGGACCTCGCTGTTCGTCGACGCAGGATTACCCGCCGGCCCGATCAACACACTCGATGAGGTTTTCGACGATCCGCAGGTGCTGCACAGCCAACTGACCGAGACACTCACGCATCCGACACTTGGTGCACTGCGTCAGGTAGTGACCCCGGTGTTCTGCGACACTGACAGCGTTGTCAGCCGCCCGCCGCCACTGCTTGGCGAACACACCGTCGAAGTATTGCGCGAAGCCGGTTTCGACACTGCATCAATCAACGCATTGCTCGCCGCGAAAATAGTGTTCCAGAACTCCGATGACATGACCGGCGCGCAATCGACAGGAGCTACACAATGAATCCAGCCTCTTCCATAACCGTGACCGTCAACCGGGTCGATGAACGCATCGCGCGGCTGGTCTTCAGCAACCCCACACAGCGCAATGCACTCAGCGCGCAGCTGCTGACGGCGCTCGACGAAAGTCTCGTCGCCCTGGCGTCACAACGCATCCCGGTGGTGATCCTCGGCAGCGAAGTCGGCCAATCCGTGTGGAGTGCCGGCCACGATATCCGCGAACTGCAACACGACCGCGACCCGATTGCCTATGGCAAACCGCTCGAACAGGTATTGCGCCGCATCCGCGCCTATCCCGGCGTGGTGATTGCCCTGGTGTCCGGCTCGGTGTGGGGCGGCGCGGTGGATCTGGTAATGAGCTGCGACATGGTCGTCGCGGACCGCAGCGCAAGCTTTGCCATGACTCCAGTGAACATTGGATTGCCGTACACCACCAGTGGATTGCTGCGCTTCTTCAACAACTTGCCGATTCATGTGTTGAAGGAGATGTTTTTCACTGCACAGAAGCTCGATGCGCAGCGGGCAGAGCGGTTTGGTCTGGTCAATCGACTGGTCGACACTGATGTGCTGGAAGCGACCGCGCTGGAACTGGCACACGGCATCGCCAGCAAAGCACCGCTGGCCGTTGCGGCGGTCAAGGAACAGCTGCGTATCCTCGAAGACCTGCAACCGATTCCGGTGCAGGCGATGGAGCAGATTGCCGAACTGCGCCGACAAGCCTGCGA
The DNA here is from genome assembly GCF_059492225.1 of Pseudomonas sp. Pseusp10. Taxonomy (NCBI): domain Bacteria; kingdom Pseudomonadati; phylum Pseudomonadota; class Gammaproteobacteria; order Pseudomonadales; family Pseudomonadaceae; genus Pseudomonas; species Pseudomonas sp. Pseusp10. The sequence goes on from NZ_CP168528.1 coordinate 3,267,782, forward strand.
AAGTGCTGACTTTGGCGAAGGACTGGCAGCCTTTGCCGAGCGCCGGCCAGCCGCATTCAATGGCAATTAGCACGACAGAATTGAAAGCTTCTGTGTTTGTACGACCGGCTACGCAGGCAAGGCACGCTTCCTCGTTTCGGCGCACGCCCGGCCCGACGTGAGTCGGTTGCTAAACATCCCGAAAAAATAACAACAAGGACGGTACCTGCGGGACCGTCCGAATGCGGGGAGTCAGATTGAAATGAATAATGAAATTCTGTCAATTTTAGTGCTGGTGGTCATTTTCGGCATCGCTAGCGTGTTGCCCATCAACATGGGCGCGCTGGCGTTCGCAGCGGCCTTTATCGTCGGTTCGGTGATAATGGACATGACATCGGCGACCATCTTCGCCGGCTTTCCCAGTGACCTGTTCCTGACTTTGGTCGGTGTCACCTATTTGTTCGGCATCGCCCAGAACAACGGCACCATCGACTGGCTGATCGAACGGGCAGTGTTGATGGTGCGTGGCCATGTCGCCTGGATACCCTGGGTGATGTTCGTGGTGGCGGCGCTGCTCACCGGTTTCGGTGCGCTGAGCCCTGCGGTGGCAGCGATCCTCGCGCCTATTGCTCTCAACTTCGCCGTGCAGTACCGCATCAACCCGGTGCTCATGGGACTGATGGTGATTCACGGCGCTCAAGGCGGCAGTTTCTCCCCTGTGAGTATTTTCGGTGGCATAACCAATCAGATCGTTGCGTCCTCCGGGCTGCCTTATGCACCGTTCACTCTGTTCATCGCCAGCCTGCTGTTCAACCTGGGGATTGCCATGGTGGTATTCGTAGTCTTCGGTGGTTTACGTAGCGCTCGCCTGTCATTGGTGGCGGTCCTGCCCGGTCCCGAGTTGCATGCTGCTGGTGCATCGCTGGCCATTCTTGGCCACGGCGGTACGCCGGCGTCCCCTGCTTATCATCGTACTGACCTGACGGGTGCCGGTGCGCCGCTACAGGCCCTCAGCGGCCTGGACGGGGCCAAGCTGTCGACGCTGGTCGGGCTGTTGGCCCTGGCGATCTCGGCATTAGTGTTCAAGTTCAATATCGGGTTGGTGGCCATGACGGTCGCGGTGGTCCTGGCCATGTTCGCGCCCAAGGCGCAGAAGGCGGCCATTGACAAGGTCAGCTGGTCGACTGTTCTGCTGATCACCGGGATCATCACTTACATCGGAGTGATGCAGACCATCGGTACCATCGACTATGTCGCCCATGGCATCTCCGGCTTGGGTGAACCGCTGCTGGTCGCTTTGCTGCTGTGCTTCACTGCCGCAATTATCTCGTCCTTCGCTTCGTCCACGGCATTGCTAGGGGTGATCATTCCCCTGGCCGTGCCATTCTTGAGCCAGGGCCACATCAGTGCGGTCGGCGTGGTCGCGGCTATCGCCATTTCCACCACTATCGTCGACACCAGTCCGTTCTCCACTAATGGTGCGCTGGTGGTTGCCAATACCCCCCCGCAAGAGCGAGAAAAAGTGTTGCGCAGCCTGCTGATCTACAGCGCGGTGGTTGCCCTGGTGGGACCCTGTGTTGCCTGGTTGACCCTGGTGGTGCCCGGGGGGCTCTGAGCTATCGGGTCAGGCCCTGGTCAGCCGGACGGACTCAATTTTTCCGCCCCCCGCCCTGGATAATTCAGCACAAACCGGACATGCGCCTTCACCCCTGTAGCCAGGGTCGCATCGTCCGCGGTGAAGTAGGGGGCTGTGGTTGTTCGGGACCTTCTGCATGTTCTGGTCTGCAGGCGTTGCCCCAACATACAAGGAGCCAGCTTGCTGGCGATGCTCGTTAACGATGACGCGGGTGAACTGGATAAACACGGCGCACTTGAGTTCATCGCCAGCAGGCTGGCTCCTACAGTTTCCCGGGATTGCGTGAAGAACCAAAAATAAGGACATTCGCTCTGTAACACGATGAATATCAAGGTGGTTTTTAAGGTTATTACTTTCTGCTCACCCGCCGTTTGGCTAGATGTCTACTTCAGCGCCAAGGCCAGGCCGGGGTCCATGGCCGACTATAATTCAGTGTGGGGGGGACCGTCGGAGGTGGCGCTATGCGTATCTTCAAGCAACTCCTGCTCTTGGTCGCGGGGCTTCTGGCAAGCAACCTCTCGCTGGAGGCAATCAGCAGTGGCGGCCCCGGTCTAAATCCTCATCCGGCCGTTCTGGTCAGTGGGCAGCCACAGCAATGCGGGCAATTCCACAATTTCCACAGGGGCTCGTTTCATACGGGAAACCGGCATTTCGTGCCAATGCACAACCGGCATTTCGTGTCAGTACACAACCAGCACTTCGTACCAATGCAAACCCGGCATTTCGTGCCAATACACAACCAGCACTTCGTACCAATGCAAACCCGGCAATTCGTGCCAGTACTCAACCAGCGCTTCGTGCCAATGGACAACCGGCATTTCGTACCAATGCACAACCGGCAATTCATACCGATCCACCGGGTGAACAGCTTCGAGGTGATAAGAGGGCCCGGGTTCAGCAATCAGCCCTTCGGTTCCAGGCACGTTCACTTTGTGCGTCAGTTCGATCCGCGGACGGGGCAGTTACTGATTCGGGAATTTGACCGGTGAAGCATGCCGCTCCAGCAAACTGAGCAGCAACAACTCACACCATCCGTTCCTGGCGTAAAACCTCACCCATGGTCACTTCCTGAATACCTTGGCGCATGACCCGACCTCTTGCTGCAGGAAAAAAAGAGGCCGATCGGCCTAATGCCGATCAGTTAAGCGCTAATGCGATCTGTAGCAGCTGCCGAGCCCGCGAGGCTGCGTTCGGCTGCGAAGCAGTCGTAAAATCAGTCATTGCGGTACGTCAGGCAGGCCGCGTCAGCTGGACTCACGACTGCTATGCAGCCGAACGCAGCCTCGCGGGCTCGGCAGCTGCTACAAAGGGTGTCGCGCCTGAAATTGCTTAACTGACTGGCATTAGCCGATCGGCCTCTCAAACCAAGAGCAGAACCTGGATCAGGTGACGAAACGTCGGCTCGATATTGCGGCTGTGGAGCATTTTTGCCGCTTTCCCGTACATGTCGGGTGGATCCGGTCAGGTATCTGCAGGTTCAGGTGTTCGATTCAGTATCTGGACGAACGAGGGGATATCAAGGCCATCCATGAGAAGCGCCGGTAGGGCTGGAAAACGAAAAAGCCCGGCATCAGGCCGGGCTCTCTGTAGATGGGCCAAATCCATTTGGCTGATCGCATTGTGCACAGTGAGTGTGACGAAGGTGTGACAGGAGCGGAAACAGAAAGTCCGGTTTCTGCCTCTCACGGAGGGCCGCCTCACGCCCTGAGGAAGTCAGTCAACCTAAATCAAGACTCTTGAGGAGCGGCGACCCACGCTTCCTCAAAGCCTTCAAAGACCCGGCGGATGTCCGGGGGGTAGTTGATGCCGGCGGGTCCATATAGTGAAAGGTATGGGCGCGGTCGTAGCGTTTAGCGCAGTCCAGCCAGGGCAGGTTTTCCATGTAGGTGCCAGACAGGCGTTGTCAGCGAAGGCATGGTGCCTCAATTGGAGGCCAGACGGTTACATGGCATCGCATTGAACATCACGCTTAAAGGGCGATGGCTACGATTCTGCTCAGAAGCGCCATGCCATGCCATGTCTGACGGCAGGCAAACTACTGAGCTGCTAGTGTTAGTCAGCACGCCGTCAAAGTCTCAGCAGTCTCATGGGGCATCCGGCGCTATGCCTACGCTGTCGTTCATCGGCGGCGGGGTAATCCAAGGTGTTTCAAACCGATCGAATGGTTCTGAACCGAGGAAAAAATCATGGCGAAGGTACTTGTTCTCTATTACTCAATGTACGGTCACCTCGAAACGATGGCTGGCGCAGTGGCCGAAGGCGCACGATCCGTACCCGGCACCGATGTGACGCTCAAGCGTGTCGCCGAAACCATCCCGGCCGAACAGGCAGCTGCCATCGGCGTCAAACTCGACCAGAAGGCACCGGTCGCGACACCTGACGAACTGGCGAATTACGACGCCATCATCTTTGGCACACCGACGCGCTTTGGCAATATGGCAGGACAGATGCGTACGTTTCTCGACCAGACCGGCGGACTGTGGATGAGTGGTGCTCTCGTTGGGAAGATCGGCAGCGTTTTTGCTTCGACGGGAACCCAACATGGTGGTCAGGAAACCACTATTACGTCGTTCCACAGCACACTCCTGCATCAGGGGATGGTCATCGTGGGTGTGCCTTATTCCTGTGCAGGACTGACCAACATGAGCGAGATCACCGGCGGTACGCCCTATGGCGCGACCACCCTGGCAGGTGCCGACGGAAAACGACAACCGTCACAGAATGAACTGGATATTGCGCGCTTCCAGGGTAAGCACGTCGCTGAGCTTGCAATAAAGCTCGCGGGTTAATCTGTGATGGACTAGCACTTTCAAATGATTGGTGCGACGGTTGGCAAACAAAAAAGCACACAACGCGGCTGCGCTGCACCAGACGCCGTGACCGCCTGCGCTATCGCGGTGTTGGTGCCGGCGCGCAAGTCCGTGGAGTTGGTGGCGCGACCGATGAGTTCACGCTGGCGGCCGCGGCACAGAACCTCCGGCGTCTGACCAAACTTACATCTCAAGGGCCGCCTGCTACGGGATAGGCGTGCCTGCACGAAGCAAAAAACCTCAAACCGACCCAATATAGCGGTCCATCGATGCCTGCTATCGGCAACAGTGTCCATTCAGACATCAATGTCTGGATATCAGGGCCGATACGCGAACGGCTTTCTTTTGGATCTGCGGTAATGCCTGTCATTGCGCGACAATCTGCCAGCACCGATGGATGCAAAGCACCGGTGCTGGCCTCGGCGCTACTTGACCTGCTCAACCTCATAATTCACATAACCGAATTCGTTGCTGCGAGCCACTACGTACTTGCCGTTCTGCTCGAATACCGTGGCCTCGAAGGGCGTGCCGCCGAGTGTTGTCAGCAGATGTCCGTCCTTGATTTCATACTTGGCCGGCACGCCGAACTGACCGCCATGCAGCATGTTCAGGTATTCCCCCTCGGCGGGCGGCTTGCCGTCGACGCTGGCGACCAGGCGTTGGCCGTCGGTGCCATAGACGATTTCGAAGGTCTGGCCGGTGACGGTATTGCGCACCTTGATGGTTTTGCCCACCACGAAGGCTTGCAACTGCTCGTTGGTGAGCGCTTTGGCGCCATCGGTTTTCAGTTGATCGATGGTTTTGCCGCCAGCGACAGACTTGCTGTCCTCGGCTGTCGGCGTGTACCAGATCGGTGAGGTCCACGCGCGCTCCTGGACGGTGGGGGAGACGTCGGCCGGTGGCGGTACTTGCAACTTGGCCGCGTCATAGGTGCTCCAGCGCGGTGTCGGAATCTGTAGCACACGGGCGTAGTAGAACGCGTGCTGGGCCGGATCGAAATCCGGATCGACCCAGACTTTTTTCAGCTCGGTGGCACCGATGGTGTTGGTGTAGGTCGCTTTGGAAACATCGACCGTCGAGCCCACCGGTGGGACCTTGCCGGTGACCTGGTCCGGTTGGCGATCACCGGACCAGGCGACGTCGTAGATCTTCTCGAAGGTCTGGCCGTTTCTGGTCCAGCCCTTGATGATCTGGATTCGGTCGAGGTTGCCATCGTCGGCATCCTTGACGGCCCACACCACGAAGGACGGTGCCTGTTTGCCCGATTTTGCCGGCAAGTCGCCGCCCATGGGAACGCCCTTGGCGTAGGCGGCATGCACCCAGTCTTTGTCGTTCCACAGACTGTTGTCGAAACCCCAGCCACCAAAGATGCGCACGGGGATGCGCACGCCGCTGGTGCCGTAGACTTCTTTACGCTTCATGGCATCGAAGATCGATTCACGGGTGTTTTCTTCCGCCCAGACGCCGGCCAGCCCGGACGTGCTGGTTTGCAGGGCCAACATGCCCGAGTTCTGTTTGCCGGAAAGACGCGCCGCCGGGGTGCTGTCGGTGAAACCGTGGGAGCCGAAGTTGTTGCTCTGCGAATAGGGAATCACCCCGTTGTGCGAGTCGCTGGCGCCGACCACGCCCATTTTGTACGGGTTGTATCCACGGGCTTCCTGCAAGGCCATGCCGTTTTGCCAGGCTTGCCTGATGTAGCTGCCGTTGAGTTTCGACGTGCTGTTGTCGATGCCGATCAGGAAACTCATGATTTCGTAATTGGCGAATTCGTCGGTCGGCGACAGCTCGGGGTGGGTTTCGGAGGTGCCCTTGACCTGGTGAATTTCGGTGAGGGATTCATTGCGCATCCGCGTTTCGGCCCACGCGGCATCGATGGGGCGGCCACGGTCATCGACGTCCACCGGAAACATCAGGCCGTTGCTGAGGTTGGCATTGTGGGAGATCGCCAGCACCTCGTTGCCCTTTTTGCGTTGATCGTCCATCCAGCCCCACAAGTCCTCGGGTTTGCTCGAGTCGAGCGCCGTGAAGGGCAGGTCCGGCACCTTCTTCGAGTCGCGGAAAAACACGTTGCGGTGCATGTTTTGATTGTTCGGTGCCGAGGTCCATTCATAGGCGACGAAGGTGGTGAACTTGCCGGGCTTGTAATACTTGTCGGCGATGGCGATGTTCTGCTGCCAGATGTTGCCGGCAACCTTCGGATCAATCAGCTCCTTGATGGGATTGTTCAAGCTGCCGGCGATCCATTTGAACACCCGGTTGAAATCCTCCGGAGTCTTGGCTATCAGTTTTTGCGCGATGGGCAGTTTACTGAAGTCTGACTTCGGATCGTTGGCCAGCGCGATCACGCCCACGTATTCCGAATGATCGGTCACGCCATGGAAATCCAGCGGTCGGCCTTTGAGCTTCACTTCAAACCCCATCGGATGCTTGACCGGCATGCCAAGCGAGTACTGGTAGGCTTGCTCGGGATCGACCTGATGGTTGCCGATCAGATAGGCATCAATCGACCAGGAGCTGTGCGAGTGCGTCTGGCCAAAGTAAACCTCGCGATCCGGGTTGCCCTCCGCCAATGCCAATGTGCTGACAGTCAGCACGGCGCAACCGAGCAGTGACGGCGTGGTGAAGTGTGTAAGGGTTTTCATATTCCACGTCTCCGGAAAACGGCAGTGACAGGGTGAAGTTCAGGCCCAGAAGCCCAAGACTCGTTCGAAAAACCAGAAGGCAGCCAGCGTTCCCAACCCGTAGGAAGCAACAGGCCGGGCATACAGGAGCGCGGGCCGTGGCAGCCGACAACGCAGCAACAGCGCTCGCAGGCTCAGCACGGCGGCGACAAACATCAACTGGCCGATTTCGACGCCGACATTGAAAGTGAACAGCGCCAGTGGCAGGTCGCGCTGGGGCAGGCCGATTTGCGCCAGCGCACCGGCAAAACCAAAGCCATGCAACAAGCCAAAACAGAACGCCACCACCCATGGCCATTGGAGGGTGAAGCTGACGTCACCACGGTTCTTGCGGGCGATTTCCACCGCCAGCAACAGAATGCTCAGCGCAATCGTCGCTTCCACAGGCGGGCCGGGAAGCCGCACCGCACCCAATGCTGCGAGCGCCAGGGTGATGGAGTGGGCGAGGGTGAACGCGGTAATGGTCTTCACCAGCATCCAGCCATTACCCACCAGCAGCAGGAGACCGAAGACGAACAGCAGGTGATCGAAGCCCCCCAGGATGTGCTGGATGCCATGGACCAGAAACGCACCGGCCACCGAGAACGCTTCCGGCGTGGCAGCGATTTCTATCCAGGGTTGCGCAGGGTGGACGAGGGTGGTCGCCAGGCTGCCATCCAGGCGCGAGACACGCACCAGCACGTCGGTGATGCTCGCTTGCAGGCCAATGAATTCGATGCGCTGCCCGACCAGGCCTGCGGGACCGGCATCAATGATCCGGCGCTCGATCAGTGAATCGTTCAGTTCGCTTTCCACCGGGTCAGCGACAGTACGCACACCTTCGGCAAACCGCAGCGCAATCGGCAATCGCATGCCTGACAGCACCGGCGTGCGCCACACAACGTCATAGCGCCCGGCAGTTGTTTCGTTGAGTTCCAGGTAAGCAGGGCGCGACTCATGGGCCATGGCGGTCAGCCCGATAAACCCGAGCAGCAACAGCAGCCAGACCGTGCGCCTCATCACGGCCGCTCGGCTTGAGTGGCGGCAATGGCGCTGGTGGTCGTCGGCATCATCACCACGACTTCATAGCGTGCTTTGAGCGCATCGAAATTCGCGCGTTTCGATTCGCTGCGTTGCCCGGACAACCAATCGGACTTGACCTGTTGGGCTACGGTTTCGAAAGACGGTGCCGGTGGTTTGGCCAGCGTATCGATCCACACCAGATGCCAGCCAAAACCTGACTCCACAGGCCCCACCCAACTACCCGGCGTTTGCTGGAACAACGAAAGGGCGAACTTTGAACCAAAGACCCGCGCCACTTGATCCTGTGATTGCTCCGTGTAGGCGCTTTTAAACATGAAGGCATCGCCTTCACCGCTATTCTTGTCAGTCAACTCTCTTAGCGCGGCCTGAGCCTGGGCCTGCGCATCCGCACCACGTTTATCCAGGGCGAAGAACACATGATGGAAGGTCGCCAGTGGCGGCGGGGCATATTGGTCCTGATGCTGGTTGTACCAGGCTTCAAGTACACCGGGTGCCGGTTCGCGAAGTGACGCTGCATCTTCGGCGAGGAAATCCATTTTTTGCGCCAGTCGGCGGCGAATGATGGTGTCGTCTTTATCCAGGCCAAGTTTCAGTGCTTCGCGATAGAGGATTTCCTCTTTCACATATTCATCAATCAGGCCCTGCAACTGTTGCTCCGAGGCGGGGCGTTGCCATCGCGCCAGCCAGGAAATCGCGATCCGCTGAACAACTTCAGGAGTGATTTCGATGCGTTGTGGATCTTGATTGACCGTTGAACGGTGCAAACCTCCATACAACACAAAGAGTGCAAAACCGGCGATTAAAAAGTGCAGTAACGGCTGGCGAAGGCATCGCTTGATCAACGAAAGTCGAGATTCTTTCGCTTCGCAGACGCTTAAGTTCATGACTTATTGCTCCACGCTATACTCGAATGGTTTTCGAAGCAGAGTGGAGTATTGCTGCTGGGCCGGAACTTTCCACCGGGGTTAATCACGATAAGCAATAAGCATTAGTCGCAATCGGATTAATCAATTTCCCGAGCCCGTGCAGTCTTGCACCTATACAGCCCGGGATGGAGCGTCCATGTAATGAAAGGACTGCTGGTTTTCGCCGCGATCATCGAGGCAGCCACTGGCGTGGCGCTGATACTTGTCCCATCGCTGGTCGGGCAACTTCTGCTCGGCATCGAACTGACGGGCGTCATCGTCCGCGTGGCCGGCATCGCCCTCATCGCATTGGCGGTCGCCTGCTGGCCCGGACCAGCAATGTTCGGGATGTTGATCTATAACGCAGCGGTTGCGCTTTATCTCGCCTACGTTGGCATCTCGGGCGAATCGAGTGGGGTACTTTTGTGGCCAGTGGTCGTCTTGCACGGGATCATGACGGTACTTTTGATTCGGGCAATGACAAGCCAGAAGAGGAACTCACAGACGTAGTCAGCACCTGGTTATATGCGTTTTCAGGCGCCGACAAATCCGACGGTTACAGGGGGCTCCTTGTCGGTTGCAGTACTCCTGATGATTCGAAGTCAGGGCAACAGTTCAATCACTGCTATTGGCTGTGGATTCAACCGGTCGACGCAACAGATTGGCTAAATCGTTCCATGCCTTTGTGTCCCGGAAAGAGCATGTCGCTTGCGGCCTTGTCCATGGCGTCTGCGGACATCCGATTTGGATCTCTGCCTGATCGAGGGGCCGAAGAGCCGTTCAATTTGCGACAGGTGACATTTCTGTTAACGACGACGCGAATCCGATAAAAAAATATAACAAGCTGATTTTTAAGCAATAAATTGATTTTCTATGTGTGTTCTTACAGTATTTTCTGTGTATACATAAAAAATACAAAGCATTGACGACACCCGAGCCCCGTGCGAATCTGAATTCAACAACAAGCCGTAACCGCTGATTTGACTGCCTTGGGAGGTCATTGTGAAAAACGGCAAGAGCATTCTTTATGACGACCTCAAGCGCCAGATCCTCACGATGGAACTGGATCCGGACGAGGCGTTGGATGAGGTCGCTATCAGCGAGCGGTACGGGCTTTCGAGAACCCCGGTACGGGAAGTGTTTCGACGTCTTGCCGGTGAGGGGTACATCGATATCAGGGAGAACCGCGGTGCCCGGGTGATTCCCATGAACCACTCGACACTGCGAAACTTTTTCCTGGTTGCCCCCATGGTGTACGCCGCGATAGGTCGCCTGGCCGTTCAGAATTTCAAGGCTCATCAACTGGTTGACCTAAAGGAAACGCAACGCCGTTTCCGTGCTGCGACGGTGTCGCGTGATGCCCTGATGATGGTCGTGGAAAACAATCGATTCCACGCAATCATGGGTGAAATGTCAGGTAATCAGTACCTTGAACCCAGCCTCGAAAGGCTGCTGATTGATCACGCGCGGATTGGCCATACATTTTTCCGCCCTCGAGATGAGGACATGGAGCAACGACTACAGCTTTCCGCAGAGCACCACGATTCTTTTATTGAAGCCATTGAGAAGCGTGACGAGAGCGCTGTGGTTGACCTCGTCTTTGAACATTGGGAACTCTCTCGCGAAAACATGGAAATGTTTATCGCCCCCCATGGAATGAAGGCAGACCTGCCATCTCCATTTAAATAATACCGGTTCTCGCTTAGTTGGCTTGAGGATCGATACGGGTTGATATCAATCCGGTTACGGATTGATAGGCAACAACAACTGAAACAAATGGTGAGCTTATAGCTGTGCACCACGGGTCTCTATTGTTTAGAGACTAATATAAAAAGTATTAATGTAGGTCGAGGAACGCCATGAAAAAGATTTGGAAGGCAGTCTGCGCGGTCGCGATGATGGGCATGGTAATGCTGCCTGTTCACGCAGAAGAAAAAACAATCACCATGGGCACGTTGACCTGGGAAGACTTGACACCCATTACCGGTATTACCAAAAAGGTGCTTGAAGACTCCGGTTATAGCGTAAAAGTCATCGAGTTTTCCGAGTGGGGCATTGCTTATGCCGCTCTGACCAAAGGTGATATTCAGGTTCTTGCCTCACAAACCGACTACGCGGCGAATGACTACTGGAACAAAAACAAAAACCGTCTGGAAAAACTGTCTCCGGTTTCCTATGGCCTTTACCAAGCGATCGCCGTACCAAAATACGTCGACATCAATTCAATCGAGCAACTCAATGACAACGCCGAAAAGTTCGGCAACAAGATCATCGGTATCGAGCCTGGTTCGGGCTTGATGAATGACGCGAGCAAGGCAGTCAAGGACTACGGCATCAAGTTGCAACTGCTCGAAGGCAGTACTGCTGCCATGACAGCCGCATTGAAGTCGGCGGTCGATCGTAAAGAGTGGGTTGCCGTCACTGTGTGGGAGCCGTCATGGATGGCGCAGAAGTTTGACCTGAAGTTCCTCAAGGATCCAAAGGGGGTCTTCCCACCGCCACAGGGTTACTACTGGATTGGCCACAAGGATTTCTCAAAGGAATACCCACGTGCACGTGAAGTAATGGCCAGCGTATACGTGCCGATTTCAGATATCACTGCAATCAACGGTGAAGTGAAGGACGGCAAAACCATGGAGCAAGCCATTCAGGGCTGGACTGATGGGCACGCAGAGCTTTTGAAGCGCTGGGAAAACATAAAGAAGTAACGAGTGCTTTTTTAAACGCCACTGCCGCCCTTTGATTCATTAGAAAAACCAGAAAAACTGGTTCGACGGGTACGAAAAATGACAACGCCCAACATTGATACCAACGAAGTGCTGATAGATTGCCAGTCAGTCTGGAAAGTCTTCGGGAAAGCCGCACCTGCTGCGATGAATGCCGTTGTTCAGCAGGGGCTCACCAAGACTCAGATCCTGCAAAACTACGGCTGCGTGGTCGGGGTCTCGGACGTCAGTCTCCAGGTTCGCCGGGGAGAGATCTTCTGCATCATGGGATTGTCAGGCAGTGGCAAATCTACCCTGATAAGGCTGTTGAACAAACTCATCACACCCAGCGCCGGCAAGATCGTAGTCAAAGGCAAAGAACTCTCGTCGTTGAATGCCGCACAACTGCGTGAGGTGAGAGCGCGTCATATCGGCATGGTTTTTCAGAGCGTTGCGTTGCTGCCTAACCGTACGGTTCTGGAGAACACGGCGTTTGGCCTGGAAGTTCAAGGCGTGGGTAAAGTCGAGCGCTACAAGGTTGCCGAGCAGGCCTTGGCCAAAGTCGGTTTGAGTGACTGGATGTCGCGCTACCCCAGCGAACTGTCCGGAGGCATGCAGCAACGGGTAGGGCTGGCCCGGGCAATCACCGCAGACCCGGAAGTGATTCTCATGGATGAGCCTTTCAGTGCGCTCGATCCGTTGATTCGCCGGCAGTTGCAGGATGAGTTCCGCCAACTGACCAAGGAGCTGGGCAAATCTGCTGTATTCATCACCCACGACCTGGACGAAGCGATTCGTATCGGCGACCGCATCGCGATCATGAAGGACGGCGCGATCATTCAGGTGGGGACCGCCGAGGAGATCGTGCTAAACCCTGCGGACGATTATGTCGCGGAATTTGTCGCCGGTATCTCCAGGTTGCATCTGGTCAGGGCAAATTCCGTCATGACGCCCGTCGAGCCGTTCAAGGTGGCAAACCCCGGCTGCGACATCGCCAGGCTCACCAAAACCTCAGTCGATGCGGATATCAACGAGCTTATCGGCTTGACGATGAAGTCCGAGCGCGACGCACTCGCGGTGGTTGATAACGGAGCGGTGGTGGGGATCATTACCCCGCGTGATTTACTGCGTGGCGTCCAGGGTATTCCCAACGAGTTTGCGGTATCAAAGGCCGCTACTGCACTGGAGGCGTCGACATGAGCACGCCTGACTTTTCCAACCAATTCGATTCGGTCGTCGACTCGAGCCTTGAATGGCTGATGGACAATGGAGAGTCCGTGTTCGACACGACCAATGCGTTTTTGAAGGGCGTTTACGAAGGCGTGCAGTGGTGCATCGCCTACCCACCTTACTACGTCATTGCGCTTGTCATTGCCCTGATCGGCTGGCGGGCTGTCGGTTTACGTTTCGCGATTCTTACCGGGCTGGCCTTGTTGTTTTGTGATGTCATTGGTTTGTGGCCAGAAACAGTCAGCACGCTTGCCCTGGTGCTTACCGCTACCGTGCTTGCCCTGGTGGTCGCGATTCCATTGGGCGTGCTGGCGGGGCTGGCGCCTTCATTTGATCGGGTCGTCGATCCGTTCCTGGATCTGATCCAGACCATGCCACCCTACATCTACTTGCTGCCGGCCATTGCGTTGCTGGGCTATGGCACCGCCACGGCACTGTTGGCGACTTTTATCGTGGCTGTGCCACCCGCCATGCGCCTGACCTCCCTGGGGATTCGCATGACGCCAAAAGAGTTCATCGAACTGGGGGACGCAAGCGGAGTCACCGGGTGGCAGATGTTTTTCAAGATCCGTTTGCCGTTTGCCATGCCAAGCATCATGGCCGGGGTCAACCAGAGTCTGATGATGGCCTTCGGCATGGTGGTCATCGCCGGCATCGTCGGTTCCGGCGGCCTGGGTGAATCGATCTATGGTGCCGTGCGCACGCTGGACATCGCCAAGTCGATCAATGCCGCCATTGCCATCGTGATCCTGACCATGATTCTGGATCGATTAGCGCAGAGCGCTGCACGTTCCCGGATGGGAGAATCGAAATGAGTTCAGCAGAAATCCATTTTTCACCAGGCGCATTTCTCGCACCCGCAGTCGATTGGCTCAACGCCAATTTGCATGGGCTGTTCAAAGTCATCAGCCAGGTGATCGAGGCGGTACTGGGCGGCGTTGAGGGTGCACTGCTTGCGCCGCATCCCTATGCCCTGATCGGTGGGGTAGTGGTGTTGGCATTCTTTTTCGCCAACAAAAAAGTGGCCCTGTTTGCCGGGTTGATGTTGGCATTCTGTCTGTTCTCCGGGCTGTGGGTCGCCTCCATGCAGACTATTGCCCTGGTCTCGGTTGCGGTGCTGATTTCGGTATCCATCGCCTTTCCGCTCGGCGTTCTGGCAGCACGGGTGAAGCGGGTCGACGAGGCGTTCTTACCGATCCTCAACATCATGCAAACCGTACCGCCTTGGGTTTACCTGATCCCGGCTGTGATGCTGTTCAGCCTGGGACGGGTGCCCGCGATCATTGCGACCATCGTCTACGGCATTCCTCCGATGCTCAGATTGACGACCCTTGCCTTCAAGCAACTGCCCAAGGAGTTCCTTGAACTGGGCCAGGCCATTGGTGCTTCGCCGAGGTCGATCCTGTTCAAGATCGAATTGCCGACTGCCGCGCCGACGCTGTTGGTGGGACTGAACCAATGCATCCTCCTGTCGCTGGCAATGGTGGTGTTGGCCGGTCTGGTGGGGGCAGGTGGGCTGGGTGCTGAAGTTACCCGAGGCCTCACCAGGATGGAGATGGGGTTGGGCCTGCGTGCCGGCCTGGCGATTGTCGCTGTCGCACTCCTTCTGGATCGCCTGTCTCGCGGCGCGTTGCAGCGTCATTCCCCACGCAAGCTCGTGTGAGAGATTTTCAGAATGAGACGTAGCTTTTTTTGTGTTGATTCCCATGCGTGCGGGAACCCGGTTCGCGTCGTGACGGGTGGCGGGCCGTTGTTGCCATCCGTGTCGATGGCGGAGCGCCGCGAGATTTTCGTTCGCGATCATGACTGGGTACGCACGGCGTTGATGTTTGAGCCGCGAGGGCACGACATCATGTCCGGCGTGATCATCTATCCGTCTTCCCGTGAGGATTGCGACTTCGGAGCCCTGTTTATCGAGGTCAGCGGGTGCCTGCCCATGTGCGGGGCGGGCACCATCGGGTTGTCCACGGTTGTCATTGAGGAAGGCCTGGTCACACCTCGCGAAACTGGTCGGCTGGTCATCGAGACCCCGGCAGGTCGCGTGGATGTCGACTACACCATGAACGGTGAATATGTTGACTCCATCCGCCTGTTCAACGTGGCCAGTTATCTGCACAGTGCCGATGTGGTGGTGGATGTACCTGGCATTGGCGTGCTCATCGTCGACATTGCCTATGGCGGTAATTTTTATGCGGTGGTCGAGCCGCAGGAAAACTGGCCGGGTTTGAAAGGTTTGACGTCGGCAGACATCGTCAGCCTGAGTCAGAAACTGCGCGCCGCCCTGGCTGAAGTCAGTGAGCCCGTGCATCCAGAGAACAGCAGAATCAGTGGCGTTCACCATGTCATCTGGTGTGACGAGGAACACTCGACGGCAGCAGACGGGCGCGGTGCTGTATTCTACGGTGACAAGGCGATTGATCGCTCGCCCGGTGGCACAGGTACTTCGGCCCGAATGGCGCAACTGTTTGGCAAAGGGCGGTTGAAGGTCGGGGAGACATACCGCAACGAAAGCCTGATCGGTACGATCTTCGAAGGCAAAGTCGAAGCGTCGGTGAAAGTGGGAACCTTTGACGGAATCAGGCCGAGTATCGGTGGCTGGGCGCAAATCACCGGGCACAACACCATTTTTGTCGATGACAAGGATCCCCTTCGTCATGGCTTTCAGCTTGCTTGACCCGGCAGGAGTGGCGTCAGGAAGATGGGCATCTCAACGACCAATGACGCATTCTCGAACGTAAAAGAGTGGATTGAAGATTGATCGAAAGACGCCAGTTTAGCGGGGGCATGAAGGGGAAGAATCTTCGCTATGTGAATGACAACCCCAACCAGCCGACGCAAATGGTTCGAGCCGGATTTCTATTGCTCGAGCACTTCTCGCTACCCGCGTTCACCCAGGCGCTGGATACGATTGTCACCGCCAATCTTCTGCGTCCAAAGTTGTTCTCGTCCCAGACGTTCGGCTTGAACGATGGGGAGGTCGTCAGTGACCTGGGCCTGGTTATCCGGCCAGATGCCCGTATCAATTGTTCGGAGCTTAAAGACCTGGATCTGTTGGTCATTTGTGGCGGTTACAGGACAGAGCTCAAGGCTTCAGATGAGTTCATCCAATTACTAAAGACCGCTGCCGGGCTAGGCATCACGCTCGCCGGATTATGGAATGGCGCATGGTTCCTCGGGCGTGCCGGACTGCTCGCTGGTTACCGGTGCGCCATTCACCCCGAGCACCGTCCCGCACTGGCCGAGTTCTGCAAGGCGACACAGGTCAGCAGTGAGCCCTATGTGATTGACCGAGACCGGCTTACAGCCTCCAGTCCTTCCGGGGCATTCCACATGGCGCTGGACTGGATCAAGGGGTTGCACGATAAAGCGCTGGTCGAAGGCATCGAGGACATTCTCGCTTTTGAAGAGTCCCGCTACCGGCGCATCAAACCGACAGAAAACATCTGCTTGAGTGCGCCGTTACGGGAGGTGGTCAAGCTGATGGATGCAAACCTCGAAGAACCGCTGGAGCTGGAGCAGCTGGCGGCCTACGCCGGTCGTTCACGCCGGCAACTCGAACGCCTGTTCAGGGAGCAGTTGGGCACTACGCCGCAACGCTATTACCTGGAGTTGCGCATCACCGAAGCGCGTCGGCTCCTGCAGCATACCGAGCTCTCGCAAGTCGATGTGCTGGTTGCCTGTGGCTTTGTTTCACCCAGCCATTTCAGCAAGTGCTACAGCTCTTACTTTGGCTATCGCCCGTCGAAGGAAGTCCGGCTGGTCAAGTAAGGAAGCCGTGATTCAGCACCCGCCATTCGTGAGGTGAACACGCTCAGGGATATGCCTGGGCGGTGTCACGACGATCACCCTTCTGATTGCGCAAGCGAAGCGGCCCTGACGCCTGCTTGCACCAAAATCCGGCGCTGCGGCGCCACCCGATATCCACGCCTCCCAAACCATCCATCGCCTCAGGATAAAGGTTGTTTTGAGTGTGTATTTTAATTGTAGACACAAAGAATAATGTTGTTTTATAGTGAGAATACAGGTAGTAGACAGCGTTCACTCACCCGTACAAAGGTTTCTAATAATGGCTATCAAAGAACTCGATCTGCAGGCTTCCACGGATCTGCCTGTCGACCGTAAAGCGGTGCTGGGAGAGGCGTTACGTCGCCGGATCCTGAGCATGGAGCTGGCACCTGGCGCAGTCGTTGACGAACTGGCCTTGTGCGACGAGTTCGGCCTTTCCCGGCCCCCTGTGCGCGAGCTCATGCGGCAGATGGCTGCTGAGGGATACATCGACCTTGAAGCGAACCGGGCCGCCCGCGTTTCGTCGATGAGTTACCAGTCGCTCAGAAGCTTTTTTCTGGCAGCGCCGTTGATTTACATCGCCACCACCCAATTGGCGGCAGCGCATGCAACGCCATCCGAGATTGCAGAGCTGAAACGCATTCAGGCGTTGTTCCGCACGGCCATCGAAGAAAAAGATGTAGAGAAGCGGGTGCTCTACAACGACGAGTTCCATTTGCAGATCGGCAAGATGGCTCACAACGCCTACTTGATGCCAAGCCTGCAGCGCCTGCTGATCGACCATGCGCGGCTGGGGAAGATCTTCTATCGCCATCCCACGACAGTGGACATGCAAGAAGACCTGGAGGTGGCAGCGCAACAACATGACGACATGATCAGTGCCATTGAAAACCATGATCAGGTTCTGGCGGGAGATATCGTGCGAGCGCATCTGGAATTGTCGCGCCGCCGAATGTCCGAGTACGCCGCGCCGGAAGGGTTGGATGTAGCACTTACCTACTAAAAAGCAGTACCGATGCCACTTGCATGAACCGTGTGATGAGAACGTGCAGAAGGGACGCTTTTAGTCATTACAAATATAAAAGAGCCCAGGTCGCGAAAAATGGCAAAAATCAGATACACACCTGCAGATGACTCTACATGCGGCTGGTTCCACCTAAGTCAGCCGAGAGTGGCCCGTCCGTCCCACTCCGGCATCCGCTCGGCCCGCTGGGTCGTGCTGGGTGCCGGATTTACCGGACTAGCGGCGGCTCGCCAACTGGCGCTGAACTTCCCGGATGACGAGATTGTCCTGATCGAGGCCCAGGAGGTCGGTTACGGGGCCTCAGGCAGAAATGCCGGGTTTGCCATCGACCTGCCACACGATATCGGTGCCGATGACTATATCGGCGATATCAAGACGGCAAAAATCAGTATGGCGTTGAACCTGACAGGGCAGCGCATTCTGAAGGATCTCGTGGAAAAACACCGGATCGACTGTCAGTTGCGTATGTGCGGGAAGTATCAGGCTGCCATTGAAGACCGGGGCATCGCGGTTCTGGATGCTTATCGCCGTGGCCTGGACAAGCTCGGTCAAGATTACGAAGTGATCGAAGAGAAAGACTTGCCGGACCACATCGGCACGCCTTTCTATCGCAAGGCACTGTTCACCCCGGGTACGGCACTCATCCAGCCGGCCGCCTTGGTAAAGGGCCTGGCCGACAGCCTGCCGGCCAACGTGACGCTTTATGAAAACACGCCGATTACCGAAGTGGAGTATGGCGACAAAACCATCCTCACCCATAAGAACGGTCGTATTGTTGCGGACAAGTTGCTGCTGACCAATAACGCGTTCGCCATGAGCTTCGGCTTTCTGAAAGGGCGCATGCTGCCGATCTTCACCTACGGCAGCCTGACCCGGCAGCTGACGGAAGAAGAGCAGGCACGCCTGGGAGGCCGACCTTATTGGGGTGTTATTCCTGCCGACCCTTTCGGCACCACATTGCGCCGGACAACGGATAACCGCCTGTTGGTGCGTAACAGCTTCAGCTTCAATGCCGATGGACGAAGCCATCAGAAATACCTGGAGCGGTTTATCCAGCGACACAAGGATTCGTTCGATCGCAGGTTTCCCATGCTCCCCGATGTCAATTTCGAATACACCTGGGGCGGGTCGCTGGCGTTGTCGCGCAACCACATGGCGCACTTCGGGCAACTGGCCAACAACGTCTACGGTGCACTTTGCTGCAATGGACTGGGCGTGACCCGTGGCACGGTGACAGGAACCTTGTTGGCGGACTGGCTGGCAGGCAAGAGCGATCCACTGATCGATTTTCTGTTGTCGTCCCCGGGGCCTAACAGAAACCCACCGGAACCCTTACTTTCAGCAGGTGTGAATATGAACTTGCTGTGGGGGCAATGCCGGGCCGGGAAAGAAAGCTGATTACGCATCACGCTGACAGGCAAGTTAAACGTTAAATAATTGGTTAGAAGTTTTTAGCTTATTGGCTAGTCCATTAAGGCTGACGGTTTCTTATCGAGGCGGCTTTGATTCGCCTGGATTTTGGGTTTGCGCTTCAGCCCTCTGAATGACCGAAGCGGAATAGGAGACAATAATGACAAGTCCTAATACCTCTATTGAGGATGTTCCTCTCAATAATTTTCACCGTTTGCTGACAGCCCGTTCCGGGGGTGGGTCATTTGTAGACGGTTATGTACTGAGCATTATCGGTATCGCGATGATGCAAATAACATCCGCCCTGAACTTGTCGGAGTTCTGGCAAGGAATGATTGCCGCATCGGCACTCATGGGGGTGTTTTTTGGTGGTTTCATCGGTGGCTGGTTGACCGATAGGCTGGGTCGCAAAAAGGTTTATTTCGTTGGGCCTACGCTATTCATCATTTGTTCGTTGGCACAGTTTTGGGTTGAGTCAGCGCCGGTTTTGTTCGCTCTCAGATTTATCATCGGTCTGGCGGTGGGTATTGAATACCCGGTGGCCACCTCGTTGTTGGTCGAGTTCATGCCGAAGAAACAACGCGGCCCCAGGCTCGCGGCGCTGACCATCCTGTGGTTTGCCGGTGCGGCGTTTGCCTACGTTGTTGGCACTTCAATCCTCAATGTGGGTGGGGATGACGCCTGGCGTTATGCCCTGGCGAGTGCCTCCGTCATCGGGCTGTTGCTGTTATTGCTGCGTGTCGGCACCCCTGAGTCCGCGCGCTGGCTCTTGAGCAAGGGGCGCGAGGCTGCTGCCGAGCGCGTGATCAAGCATGTGTACGGTCAGCACTATTCGCTTCGAGATCTTCCTGAAGAGCCAGACCAGAAGAAAATGTCATTCCGGGATTTGCTTCACTCCGGGTATGGGAAACGCTTGTTCTTTGTTTCCATCTTCTGGTCCTGCTCGATCATTCCTGTTTTTGCAGTCTATGCGTTCGCCCCCAAGGTTCTCCTGGCGTTGAATCTGAAAGGGGAGTGGGCCTCATACGGTTCCATGGCCATCACGATGCTGTTTGTTGTCGGTTGTGTGCTTGCGACAAGGCTGATTAACACGATTGGCCGGCGCTGCATGCTTATTCACAGCTTTCTATGGTCGGGTCTGGCTCTGTTGGGGTTGGCGACTTTTTCACACAGCAATGAAGTGCTGGTGCTCTTGCTGTTCGGCGCCTATGCGGTATTTATCGGCGGAGCACAAGTTCTGCAACTGGTTTATCCGAACGAGTTGTTCCCTACAGAGATTCGCGCATTTGCCGTAGGCATCGGAACTTCCCTTTCCCGTGTGGGAGCAGCGGTTGGCACTTACCTGGTCCCTGTTTCGCTACAGACGCTGGGTATTGGCAACACGATGTATGTGGCCGCTGTGGTCACCTTTATCGGGCTGATGGCGGCATGGGCCATGGCACCTGAAACACGTTCGTTGAACTTGCGTGATGCTGCGGCGCTGAGCAATTGAGCCGCATGCGATGAGTTGTCCCTGATAAATGGCGGTGGACGCCAGGTTGGAAAACATTCCCTTAGAGATGGAGAGGCAATCATGAAATTCGAAGGTATTTATACCCCGGCAATCACTCCTTTGACGGCAAGCGGTGAAATCGACAAGGCCGCTTTCGCCGAGGTGCTGGAGTATCTGATCGAGTCGAAAGTGCACGGCATTATCATTGGTGGTTCGACCGGCGAGTACTACGCCCACACCGCTCAAGAGCGCATCGAACTGGCGGCTCAGGCCAAAGATGTCATCGGCGGTCGACTGCCGCTGGTCATCGGCACTGGTGCGATCCGCACTGAAGACTCGGTCGAATATGCCAAGGCCGCTCGTTCGATCAAGGCAGATGCCATCTTGGTCGGTTCACCGCCCTACGCGCTGCCTACCGAGAAAGAAAACGCCATCCACGCGCTGACCGTGGATCGCGCTGCCGACCTGCCGATCATGCTCTACAACTACCCGGCACGCATGGGCGTCAGCATGGGCCCGGAGTATTTCGCGGCCGTTGCCGAAAGCAAAAACATCGTGGCAATCAAGGAAAGCTCCGGCGACATGGCGCAAGTCCATCGTCTGGCACGTGAATACCCGAATATCAGCCTGTCCTGTGGCTGGGATGACCAAGCGCTGGAGTTCTTCGCCTGGGGCGCCCGTAGCTGGGTTTGCGCCGGATCGAACTTCATTCCGCGTGAGCACGTTGCGCTCTACGAGGCCTGTGTCGTCGAAAAAGACTTCGATAAAGGTCGCAAGATCATGAGCGCCTTCATGCCGCTGATGGACTTCCTGGAAAGCGGAAAATTCGTTCAGTCGATCAAGGCTGGCTGCGAATTCAATGGCCTGCGTACCGGCAGTGTACGTTCGCCGCTGCAACCTCTGTACGACCACGAAAAACAGGCCCTGCAGGAAATCATCACCACTCTGAAACGTGACGTCGCCCAGGTGACCGGGAGCGCAAAATGACTGGCCTTCTCAGCGCGGCAGAATATGCCGCCATCGCTCGGGAACTGAAGTTCCCGACTCAGTCCTTCGTCAACGGTGAGCCTTACACATCGGTGTCGGGCAAAACCTTTACGACAACCAACCCGGCGACCAATGACGTGCTGGCCGAGATTACCGCCTGCAACGCTCAAGACGTTGACTTCGCGGTGGCCAAGGCCAAGGAAGCGTTCGAAGATGGTCGCTGGCACAAACTGAGCCCAGGCGAGCGCAAGAAGGTCTTGTTGCGCTTTGCCGATCTGCTGGAGCAGAACGCTCACGAGCTTTCTGTCCTGGAAAGCCTGGACAGCGGGAAACCCGTTCGCGAGTGCCAACTCACGGATGTTCCGGAAACCATTCACATGATCCGCTGGCATGCGGAGCTGATCGACAAGATCTACGACAGCACTGCACCGGTCGGTTCCGGCGCGTTGAGCCTGGTGGTGCGTGAAGCCATCGGGGTCGTCGGCCTGGTACTGCCCTGGAACTTCCCGCTGCTGATGCTGGCGTGGAAAATCGGCCCATCGCTGGCCGCGGGCTGCTCCATCATCGTCAAACCGGCCAAGGAAACCACCTTGACGGCACTGCGCGTCGTCGAACTGGCTTTTGAGGCAGGCGTGCCGGCCGGTGTGTTCAACGTGCTGTCCGGCGGGGGCGGTGAAGTGGGCGAGCCGCTTGGCCGGCACATGGACGTGTCCATGGTCAGCTTCACCGGTTCGACAGCCACCGGCCGCAAGTTCCTGAACTACGCGGCGGACTCGAACCTCAAGCGTATTGTGCTGGAGTGTGGCGGCAAGAACCCGGCAGTGGTGATGGATGACGTTGAAGATCTGGATCTGGTCGCGAGCCACGTCGTCAACGGCGCGTTCTGGAACATGGGCGAGAACTGTTCGGCCTCTTCGCGCCTGATCGTACATGCCGACATCAAGGACGAGTTGTTGAAGCGCATCGGCGTGCAAATGCGCGAATGGAAGATGGGCAATCCACTGGATCCGGACAATCGTCTTGGCGCCATGGTCAGCAAAGCGCATTTCGAGAAGGTTCGCTCCTACCTCGAGCAAGCCGTTGTCGAGAAGCTCGACGTTGTTTATGGCGGCAACACCGAGGGCGATATCTTTGTTGAGCCGACCGTTGTCGATGGCGTAGGTGCCGATAGCCGACTGTTCCAGGAAGAGATCTTTGGCCCTGTGCTGGCGGTTACCACGTTCAACACCGTTAACGAAGCCATCGCCCTGGCCAATGACTCGGTGTATGGCCTGGCGGCATCGGTCTACACCGACAACCTGCGCAACGCGATCAAGCTTTCGCGCGAAATTCGCGCAGGGATCGTGACGGTGAACTGCTTCGGTGAGGGTGATGCTTCTACGCCGTTTGGCGGATATAAGGAGTCCGGATTTGGCGGGCGCGACAAGTCCATCTGGGCTCACGACCAGTACACCGAAATCAAGACCATATGGATCGACGTCTCTGATCGCTAATTTACCGGGCCGATGACAGCGGTATGCACACTCATCCCGAATACCACGAATGTCGGGATGGGTGCTGCTCTGATTCAGAAACAACCGATAGCAAAAAAATAAAAAACACCAGCTCTGTCTTTTGGCAATCAATAAAAACAACAGCACGACGAGATCAGGTTAATGCTAACTCTTCATAAATATCGCATTTTCGGATGCATGTTAAAAACGGCTAGTTTCTCGGCCAAGGAAATCGATAATAGAACGCCGTGCTCAATACTGCCCATGACAATAATCCCCCGCCAAAGAGAATAGCCACGGATTAACCCAACATTCTCGAATCCATTTTATGACGACTCATCGCACTGCCTTAACTTCTGCCCACATCACTGCATTGTTGTTTGGTTTGACTGGTATTTTTGGCGCGCATGATTCATGCCAGCGCGATTGTGATTACATTGGGTCGAGCAGGTTTTGCGGTACTTGCCCTTGCTGCTTATGCATTGATACAGAAACGACCAATTTTTCGCGGCATTTTGCTTGCGGAGCGATCCGCAAGCTTTTTTCTATTCAGATGCAGAATTAAAAACAAGCGCGTTTTTTGAACGCTTGTTGGGCTGCCTTCGCCCATCGTGGAAAACCTGCGAATTCATCCTTGCCTGGTGGAGAGAATCGCCGGCATCTGGAGATGCTTATAAATGGCGAAAAACCTCAGGCCGAAGGTAAAAAACAAAGCGATCCAACCAGCGATCCAGATCGATGAGAACAGGTCGCGCAACAGTACATAGAGCGTGCACCCCAGCATTAGTGGTGTGGCATAGATGTCACGGGACATCAGAAGTGAAACCCTTCCGGCCAGGACATCGCGAGCAATGCCGCCGCCGATGCTGGTGAGCACGCCCATCATCACTGCCAAGGGCGCGGCGAGATGCAGTGCCAGGACTTTTTCGGTGGCAGCCAAGGCCGATCGTGCACGCTTCGCAGCGGCGTGTCGGAGTCATGGGGCTGGGTAATCCAGGGCGAACTGCGCTTGATCGTCTTGAACCATTGGTGTTTCGGCTCAGTGGCTGGAATCGTTCCTTGAAGGATGTTCCTGGTGGGCGTTGTTGTGTCGGCCCAGAGCAGTTGGATGAGTTTTTAGCTCAGTGCGACATCCTCGTTAACATGTTGCCGCTGACCCCTGAAACAAACGGAATACTCAATGCTGGGAGGCTAGCTTGTCTGCCTTTTGGAGCTGGATTGATTAATGTGGGGCGGGGTGCCCACGTTGTTGAGCGGGATTTGCTTACAGCTCTAAACGAAGGCCGCATAAGAAGTGCCGTTTTGGACGTCCTGGTACAGAATCCTCTCACATGCATTCGCGACTAGAGTTTCACTGCCGACTAATCTAAAGCCCGGTCAGATTCAACCGTGCAACATTTGGTCTCGAGCGTCTCTGGGAAACCGATATGACAAATCCGCAAGATAAAGCCGAATCCGGCGAGGATTTAGCTCAGATGATTATGGGGAAAGGTCCCTACACCTATCTATTGCTGCTCTTGCTAGGATTGATCCTTCTGTTTCCCTTTCTTGAGGAAGGTATATTTGCTCGCACGTTGCTTGGAATTCTTTTTTCAATCGTTCTGCTCGTGGGGGCTTTCGCCACCAGGCAGACTCGGCGGGGGCTCATCCTCAAGCTGGGCCTGGCGTTGCTTGGGGTTGGCCTTCAATGGGGAGCGTTGTGGGCTGAGAGTACGGCGATTCTTCGGCTTGCCGGGATAGCTTATGTGGCGTCTCTTGCCGTCTCGTTCAGTGGAGTGCTTCGCTATATCCTCAAGCACGGACCGATTACAGCGGACAAGCTGCATGGTGCGCTTGCGGGTTACATCATGCTGGCCTTCGTCTGGTCGTTCGTATATGCCCTGGTCGAGATGTCCAGGGCTGGCTCATTCGGCCCTGGCCAACTCGACTTCGTACAGCCCGGCACTTTCTTCAAGCTGATCTATTTTAGCCTCACGACGCTCACAACTACCGGTTACGGTGATGTTATTCCTATGACCAACCATGCCCGCTCACTTGTGATGGTCGAAGAGTTTTCAGGAGTCTTTTACGTTGGTGTTGTGATAGCGAGGTTTGCCGGTCTTTATCCATCTAATCAGACTAAGTGACTTTCGATTTGCCTGAGCCACCTCCGGACATTAGTGAGCGGAGCAGCGCCTGTGTTGCAGGTGGATTGATCCTGTGGCTTCGCATTAGCGACGATAGTAGCGATGGTCGTCCTCGTAGCGGTACCGCATGGCCCGATCCTGGTGGTGCTCCCAATAACGCCGGCGCTCGGCCTCTCGGCGGGCTTGCTCTCTACGCCAATTATCTCTACGCCATTCATCTCGGCGCCAATCGTCTCTACGATCGTGCCAACGGCCGTCATGCCAGTATCGGTCGTCATGCCAGTATCGATCGTCATGGGCAAGCAACGGCCCTGGCTGCTTGTCGGCCATACTGGCCAAGGTCGGCCAAGGGTTGCCCGCAGCCTGGACCGGAGCCTGAACGGCTGCGACTTCAGTTGCGAAAACAGGGGTTGAGGTCTTCATCTGTGTTGCTGATGCCGAGCCCACTGCCGCGAACGCGAACAGGCTGAAGAGCACCATCCGTGGATCATGGAATTTCATGAACGAAGACAACCTCTGATGGACAATTGGACGTGTGGCCATCTGGCGACGGGAAGCCTGCGGGGGCGCGCTTACCGAGCGGATGTGCCTGTCCAAATAGACCGATAAACAGGGAAAAGTTCTAGGGAGCCGCTGCTTGGGACGGAGTGCTTCTGTGGGCCATCAATCAAATTGAGACGATCGTTCAGAGTGGAGTCGATTATTTGAATAGGAATGATATGTATTTACTTACAAAAGATAATCGTTATTATTCGCGCGATAATTCATACGAAGGTGTCCATAGTGGCTCGATCGCGCATTTACCCAGCCTCTCTGTCGTTGCTGGGTGTTCTGGTTGTACCTGATTTACAGGCAGAAACGGAGTCTGCTCTAACCCTACCGGCAACCGCTGTGAACAGTGAGTACAGCGAGCAGAGCTACATGTCGACCGAGAGCAGGAGCGCGCTGAAGATCGATGCCCCGCTACGGGATATCCCGCAAACTGTCAATGTGGTTCCCCAGAGCGTCATCAAGGATCAGGGGGCTCAGTCGATGGAAGACGTGCTGAAGAATGTCCCCGGTATCGGCCTGTCCAATGGTGACGGCCAGCGCGACCAGGTCACCATCCGTGGTTTCAGTGCCATTGGCGACATGTACATCGACGGCATTCGCGACGATGCGCTGTACTTCCGGGATCTGTCCAACGTCGAGCGGGTGGAAGTGATCAAGGGGCCGGCTGCGGTGCTCTATGGCCGAGGCTCTTCGGGGGGACTGATCAACAGCATCAGCAAGACACCCAACTTCGCCCCCAAACAGGAGGTCGGCGTCAGTGTCGACAGCGAGGGCAAAAAACGCACTCAGTTCGATGCCGGTTGGGCCGATCAGCAGCAAGGCGATAAAGCCTTTCGTGTGACCGGTGCTCTGGAGAACAGCGACACCTTCCGGGATGACGGCTACATCGACCGCAAGGCCATCGCGCCTTCGGCCTACTTCAAGCTATCGGATGATCTGGAACTGGACCTGGGCGCTACCTATCTGTATGACAAGCGCCTGATTGACTTCGGCATCCCGGCACGAGGCGACCGACCGGTCGATGTGGATCGTGACAAGCGCTTCGGTGCCGCCGACCCGGATGATGACTACACCCGCAGCGAAGTGTTCTCGTTCACGGCGGGTGTCGACTATCGGATCAACGACGATTTCACCCTGAGCAATACCAGTCGTTACTACCACTACGACCTGGATCGCAATAACACTCTCGCTGACTCCAGCCCGACACGTTTCGTCACTGCTCCCAATGGTGAACTGCTGGTAAAACTCAACCGCGGCAATGTGCAGCGCAAGGAGGACGGGTGGTTCAACCAGACCGAACTCAAGCAGCGCGCCGTGCTCGCCGGGATGAACCATAACCTGCTCTATGGTGTGGAGCTGGGGCGCCAGGTGAAGGACCAGTCCGTATTCAGCCAGTCCAATGTGGCCAGGGTGCCGGTGTATCGCGATGCCTTGGTCGACGTACCGTTCCAGGCCAACCGGCAAACCGCCAAGGGTACCAATACCCAGGACACCGCCGGCTTCTACATACAGGACCTGATCGAACTGGCGCCACACTGGAAGGCTCTGCTGGGTGTGCGTTACGACGTGTTCGACCAGGAATACGCCGATGACCTGACGCACAGCGAGCTGTCGCGCACCGATACCACCTGGAGCCCGCGAGTCGGTCTGGTCTACCAGCCTGATCAAGTGCAGTCCTATTACGTTTCGGTGAGCCGTTCTTACCAACCCTCCGCCGAGATGTTCGCCCTGAGTACGACGAACCAGGATCTTGAACCAGAGGAGACCACCAACTTCGAGATCGGCGGCAAGTGGGACCTGCTCGACAATCGCCTGGCGTTGACGGCGGCGCTGTTCCGCCTGGAACGCACCAATATGAAAACCAGCGATCCGGCGAACCCGACCAACCTGGTGCTTGCGGGTGAGCAGCGCACCGACGGCCTTGAGCTGACCGCCAGCGGGCAGTTGAGTGACAAATGGCAGGTCTATGCCGGTTATGCCTATCTGGATGCCGAGATCACCAAGTCCAACAGCTTTACCAACGGTGTCGCCAACCAAGGCCAGGTGCCCACCTTGACGCCGCGCCACAGCGCCAACCTGTGGTTGGTGCGTTCGCTGACGCAAACCTGGCGTGTGGGCATGGGGGCCAACTATGTCGATGATCGCTATACCGCGCTGGATAACAATGTGGTGATGCCGGCCTATACAACAGTGGACGCCGCGCTGCTGTACAACCAGCAGAAATGGGACATGGCCCTGCGTCTGCGCAACGTTTTCGACAAGGACTATTACGCTTCGGCGCATGGTTCGGTGGATCTGATCACGCCCGGTGCCCCGCGGACGCTGGAACTGAGCACCAACTATCGCTTCTGAGTACAGACCTGAAGAACAGGCGCCCGGCATTGTCGGGCGTTTGTTTAGGGTGCTTTCAAAAAGCGCTGTTCATGATCAGGATCCGGCAACAGGCATGTGTCGTATTTCCCGAAGAGCCGATAACGATTAAGCGCAATGCGGTCGTATGCCCAGTCTCGAAGTTTGCGTGGGAAAATGCGCAACAGACTCACGGGGCGCCAGTGTGCGGGAAACTGGGCGATGATTTCGAAAAATGCATTCGAACGCTCCCAGTAGTGTCGGTCGCGGATCACCGCCATGGTGTCGAATTGATCCATGGGCAAACCCGCCCACGCGAGCAGGGCCTGCCCCTCGGGTGACTGAACCGCCGCCAACCGCAGGCGCCGCTGGTGGTCATGGCGAATCAACAACCTCACCCAGCCATTGCACAGCTTGCAGACACCGTCGAACAAGACCACCGTCTCTCCAGGTTTGAGCAACGGCGCGGGTGAGGGGCGGGTGTGTGAGGCTGGCATAAGCATGGGTCCAAGGGAGCCTGGTTATCCCGGAACACTGGTTTTAGTGTAGGCGGGATTTCGGTCAAAACGGCAAATGCAGCACCTTGAGTGCTGCATTTGAGGCTTGAGGCCGTACATTTCTGCCGGCCTGGGGATGCGCTGCCCCGATCAGCCATTGGCGCGATCGGTTGCCCTGGCTTTGCTTTGAGCGACAGCGGCTTCAGCCTTCTGTTTCTGTGCAACCTGGTAGGTTTCCATCGAGACTTTCCGGGCCGACTCCATGCGTGCGAAGGTCCGGTCACCACCACCTGTGGCCATCGCCAGAGAAGAAGCGGTCAGAGTGGCGACTACGAAGAGAACTTTCATGGATTTCATTTGGGTATCCTCAAGTGAAACTTTGTGAACGGCTAACAACGGAACTTATTTACTGAAGCTGAACTTCCTTGTTCAACCTGGCTTCACCAGCCAGCCAGGGCGGCGTTTCCTGGTTTCCAGGTGCCTTGCTCCATGCGCGCTTCGGTGTCTCTGTTTTTTGCCCAGACAGTGAGCAGTACCATCATCCCGAATCCACCGACGATGAGAACCGGATAGGCTGCCAGCAACTCCACCAGCGAGTACTTCCAGGCCAGCGGACGACCAACCCCCAGCATGGCGGCATAGAACCACGACACGCCAGAGAGCGCACCGGAGAACAGCGCCAGCATGCGCAGGCTGAAGGAGAGTTTGAGTAACGAACCGGCTTTTTTCAGCGCCGGCAATACAGCGCTATGCAACAGGAAACCGTTAAAGGTCAACAGCACAACGATGCCGATTTTGGCTTGCAGTTTTGGATTGAGGAAATACTCCATCCCCTTGCCGGCATAATCGATCCCGACAATACCAATGCCCGTAATCCAAAGCGCTACAAGTGCAAGCGATACGGTTTTCTGAAGGCTTTCCATGTGCGCGTCATCGTGGTGACCTGATGCATCTCCCTTCAGGAGTTGCTTGACCATTGCAATGTCACTGGTCAAAACCAGCCCGATTGCCACACAGCAGGCGATAAGATGAAAATATACAACGCCCAAACGCACATATTCCACGGTGGACGAAGAAAGCATACTAAGTTCCATGGTTGCCTCTTGGCTTAAATAGTGAATCAACATGGCTATCGGCACGGTTTGATTGGAATTTACCGTTGCTGACTGCCATTTAGATCCAGCAATTTTTATCAGTTAATCTTGCGGCATTACGCTGGCAAGATAATGGTGAGTTTCGCGAATGAACTTTTAATCATTCGATCATGTCAATTTTCAGGTAACAAAAAACATCATTCGCACTGAGTGCATATGAGGTTTAACTTCCGCTTCTGGAGGGCCGGCGAGGCCCAGAACCCGATCGACGGGCGGATCAGGCAATGCTGGTGGGGTCGGCGGGACTTCCACCCCATTCGAGGAAACGGATCTTGTGAACTTCGCCCTCGCTGTCTTCGTAGACCAGGGTCACCGGTACCACGCCGGTCTTGTCGGATGTATCGGTACGTTGCAGTACCCGTTTTACATCGATGTCCATTCCGTAGTGGTATTCGACGGCTGAGACATGCGCGCCGGGTTCTTGCAGGCCGTTCTGGTCAAACACACTTGGCGCGAGACTGGAAATCACGGCACTTACTACTGTAGCTATATTCATAAGGCTGTACCTCTTCTGAAGTTCGCTTAACGGGGACTTAATGTGACACATGATGAGCGTGAAGTTCACTTTACCTCGACGAACGTGCCCGTCTGCAAAGCCTGTAGTGGCTGCAAACTCCCGGCAATTCCCCGCGCTTGACGCCTCTCGACCATTCGTCCTTTAACCCCCGAATTTGTTGGCTAAAGTCCGTTTCTGAAGGAGGTCATGACATGTCATGACGGATTTTTCGCGCGGTGGTTGTGACAGTACATGGACCGAAAACGCCTGCTATCGAACCAGGGGAGAAACATCGGATATTGGCCGATTACTGCCTGTCCCGGAGGGCTGAAATCGACCCATTGCAGAGATTTACCATTGCAACAATCAGCCAAATGACGATCACTGTCACCGATGTAGAAAGCCCAGCGCCAGGCTGGGCTTCGGTTAGCGGGTTTCCTCACATCTGTGGAGGCCAGTTATGTGATTCATCCTGGCATTCCTTGCACCAGGTGTAGAGCGCGTCATACATGATCAGACCGTGTGCCAGCATTTCATGGTCGTCGGCAAAGCACCGCGATAACCCTAGTGAAATCGCGTACAGCCCGGCAGATTGTGGGGTCAGCTCCAAGTGTGAAGTATCTGCGCCGCGCACGATCCTGGCCAGATACTGCAACGCAGGCTCACTGAGTTGGTACTTTTTCAGAAACGCATCGAAGCTGCACAATTCGCCCTCGTGGGTAAGCTCAATGCCCGGAATGTCGTAGGGAACTGCATCTTTCTGCGCTGCAACCCGCAGCACATCACCGCTGGGCACGTATAGAAACTCGGGCTGAGGATCAATAAACCGGGTGATTAGCCAAGGACAGGCAATACGGTCAATCTTGGGCCGTTCACGGGTAACCCACCTCATCAGACACCTCCTGCCTAGCTCAGTAAGCTGGGTGATCGGGCGAGCCCAATGCCCGCCAGAGATTGCGAATCAACGGGTGTTCTCTAGTGCAGCAGATGCACCGCCAAGCCGACGAGCGCACAGCCCATCAACACCTGGATGACGCCCCGCTTGAAGCGAAACAAGGCAATCGCGGCGCCAATCGCGATCAACGCTGAAGGCCAGTCGAGGTTGCCGCTGAAACCCTTTGGCCAAAGCACGTGATAGCCGAAGAAACACGCCAGATTGAGGATCACTCCAACCACTGCGGCGGTAATGGCGGTCAGTGGCGCAGTGAACTTGAGTTCGTTGTGGGTCGACTCCACCAGCGGGCCACCCGCGAGGATGAACAGGAACGAGGGCAGGAAGGTGAACCATGTCACCAAGGCTGCCGCGACAGCGCCAGCCAGAAACACCTGATCGGCCCCGAAAACCTGCGAGACATAGGCCCCGACAAAACCCACGAAGGCCACCACCATGATTAGCGGCCCAGGTGTGGTTTCCCCCAGCGCCAGGCCGTCGATCATCTGAGTCGGGGTTAGCCAGCCATAGTGACCGACCGCGCCTTGGTAGACATACGGGAGCACAGCGTAGGCTCCACCAAAGGTCAGCAACGCTGCCTTGGTAAAGAACCAACCCATTTGGGTCAAGGTGCCCTCCCAGCCAAAGACAACAGTCAAAACTCCCATGGGTAACGCCCATAAACCGGCGCCAATAAATGCCAGCGTTGCCAGTTTCAACCAACTGAACCGGGCATGTTCCGGGGAGGGGGTGTCATCATCGATCAAGGCCGGGCCGAAGGACTTTTCCGTAGCGCTATGGCCACCGGTTCTGAACTTCTCGGGCGTCAGACGTCCGCCGACGTAACCGATCAATGCGGCTCCCAGCACAATCAGCGGGAACGGAACATTGAACGCGAAGATGGCGGTGAATGACGCCGCCGCTATCGCCCACAGCCAATTATTTTTCAAAGCCCGAGAGCCGATTCGATGGGCCGCCTGCACCACAATGGCCGTCACGGCGGGCTTGATCCCATAGAAGAGCCCGGCCACCACGGGCACTTCGCCGAACGCGATATACATCCATGACAGAGCGATCAGGATGAACAATGAGGGCAGCACAAACAGTGACCCCGCAATCACTCCGCCCCAGGTTCTATGCATCAGCCAGCCGATGTAGGTTGCCAACTGCTGGGCCTCCGGCCCAGGCAGCAACATGCAATAGTTGAGGGCATGCAGGAACCGGCGCTCGGATATCCAGCGCCGCCGCTCTACCAACTCCTGGTGCATGATCGAAATTTGTCCTGCTGGCCCACCGAAGCTGATGAACCCCAGCTTCAGCCAGAACCAGAATGCCTCACGCAAACTGATCGGTTCAGGTTTCGACAGGTTATCTTCAACTGCTGATGCCAAAACCTTACTCATTGGGTTGTTCCTCTTTCACGAATCCGGCGAGCAGTCCGTCGAAGATGGCGCTCGCAGCAGCCAGCAAATGGTCGTCGTGGATAATGGTTTCGCGTAGCCCCGCAAGCACGCGCTCGATGCCGGCAGCCTCCACCGGTTGAATGCCTCCGACATCGAGGTAATGCACCAAAGCCGCAATGCGGTTCAGGCCGGACTCTTGAAGCTCAAAACTGGCTTGCAAGGTTTCGAAGCTCACGCGGTTGCCAACATGACTGAAAGCCGCGTCATCGAAGTCGAAGCCCAACGCATCGCTCGGACAGTCCTGTGGAGTGTCCAGCCAGAGGATCTGAGCGTCAGGGTCGATGAAGCGACGGATCAGCCAGGCACAGGCCAGGCGGTCAACCCAGGGACGCTTGCGGGTTGCCCAGACACGCCCCTGATAATCGTCACGGTTGAGTGCTGTTATGGGTTGGTTGCGGCTGCGTGGCTCGTCTGGAGACAGGGCTCTGCTGACAGCAATTTCAAGCTCCTGCAAGGCTGCGTCAATCTGCTGCTTCGGCTTACCAGGGAAGTAATCGATGTTGGTCAACTGGTCGTAGGCTTTGCGCAGTTTGCGCACCTGTTTGGTGATGCCCAATGCGTTTTCAGGATTGAGCTGCCCACGGCATTCTTCGATCTCTGCGTGTAGCTTGCCGTAGTCATCGCTACGGTCGAACAACTGGACAAAACGCTCACCGTCAGGATCTGTGACAGGCAGGATAAATGCGGTGCCGTTGATGGCCAGGATGTCGCGCTCGACAGCTGCGAGCGCTTCGCGGCAGACACGGGTATCAGGCAAGAGATAGACACCATCACGCAGGACCGCCGCACCAGCAGTTTTCAGAGCACGCCAGGCTCGCATGCGTTCGGTGGCATTGGCGGTGGGTAAGCCGAGAATCAGTGCTAGCCAACTTGGCATGTAGAGGTCGCTAATTATTTTGTAGTGATGGCTACATTAGCTCTGATTTCAGTGCTTGAAAAGCCGTCCTTCAGAAACAGGATTTTGGCGAGGCTAACTGGAGAGCAGTCGCCTTTGTGCCAGTGATCCCACATCAATTTTTTCTGGCTTTCGGTGTAAGAGATCCGAGGTCTCTGTTTCATCTGCAACACGCCTCCTGCTTACACAGAATTCAGTTGTGTTGCACACGAGTCAGCTGCCAAGAAATGGGCGATTCTCTTCTCGAATGACGCGAGCGGCATCATCGTATAGAAACGGGAGAAACATATAACGGCGACCTTGGGTTACAGGAGTGGCTTCGTGCAAAAGTGAACACGAAAACACCACGGCTCCTCCTGCTGGAGCACTGTAAAGCGCTTTTCCAAACTCTGGAAAATGCAAAAAACCGCCTTCGTACTCTCCCGAATTAAGAAACAGGGAAACGGCAAAACGGCGATGCGCTGTGCCCTTCGTGGTGTTATCCCTATGGGGCCGGAAATGCCCGCCTTCCTCGCTGTTGTAGCAGGCCACCAGATAGCGCTCCATTCGGGTCGCATTGAACTGGAACGCTTTATGCAACTGTGGAAGCAGACGGTTGGCTATACGCAACGAACATGCTTTGGATAGAGCCTTGTCTTCAATAGTGCAGTCACGACGTTGCTTGTGGCCATGGTCGGTGATGTGGACGGTTTTGCCCGACTGCTCCACCATAAACCCGGATTCCTCTCCGCCACGTTCGTCGTAGTAATTTATTAGTGCTTTACACAGTTTGGGCTCGAATATCCGGGGAATCACCAAGACTGGTGCGTGTGGAGTGGCGGCATGTGGCGGCGCCAGTGCGGGTAATCTATCCAGAAAGCGCATTAACGAGGGTACATGGTTATCAACCGGTGTCTCTATCGGGACGATGGCCAGGACACGTAGTGCAGGATCCAGCACGTAGGTCATTTGCCTGATGCTGCCGTCTGGCTGCAATGTACCGTAGAGCTCACTGACTGACCGATCGAAATCCCAGATGAAGCGCATGCCAGGTATCGAACTTTCTACCCGCTTCAGCTTTTCATCATCTGGATCTACGGACACACCAAAGAAGCAGACGTGATCGTCATTGAACCGCTGGCGATGGGCCCGAACACCTTCCAGAACTTTCATTGATGCGGGATCGGCCGCAGAACCGAAAAAAGAAAGCACTACATACCGACCGGCAATAGTGTCGAAAGAAAAGCACTCTCTTTGCTGGGTGCGGCAATTGAACCAGGGGGCAGGTCCACCGACCGAAAACGCTGTGGCGCGCATCACAACTCCTTGCCGGCAGGCAGTGGGCCGCTATCAGGAATAAAGCCAGGAGACTAATGCTGAGCACAGCTTTTCTCCAAAAAGTGCCGCGTACAAACGGGCTTACGGTGCCGCTCGTTGCGATGCCAACGCAGGAAGAACTCCAGGCACTCGCGGCTTACAGGTAAAGCTAGTTCAGTCTTGCCGAAGCTGCCCGGTTGCCCATGCGACGTGATCCCGTGAGCGGGCTGACGAACTATTTTGTGTCAGTAATGCTGGCATCGCCTTGGCCGGTGTTTCTGCCGAGTTCGGCGTAATCATTCTGCTCTATCTGAAGAACGCCCGGGCCGAGCGTGAAGACCTCGGCGACAGCACTGAGCGCGGGCTGGTGGCGGCGATTCGTGAAGGCGCTGTGCAGCGCGTTTGTCCCAAGGCCATGACCGTGGCCTTTTCAGTGACGGAAGATCAGATGAAAGGGCTGAAGATTGGAGACCATGTATCGTTTTCCTTTCGGCTGGAGGGCGGTAGAGCCACGATTGTGTCCATAAAAAAATGAAGGACTGATGTTGCAAGTGACCGGCACCCATCGTTGTGCCGGTTTTAACCATTCGGGTCAGGTTGAAGTTTTTTGCTCAACCCATGCGTCAGTCCGGATTCTCTTTCGTTGAACTCGGGTTGAAAGCACTTATCTAAAAAAATGTGGGATTATTTCCCACGTAACGATGCCAGCTGGCTCTGAGGGATCGTGCGAAAAACCGCAGTTGCTAGTGATTGCTGCAGATTCATGGCCGTGCCGGTTGGCCGGCCGCTCCAATGGGCGGCCGGGAACTCACTGGATATTGCGTTTGATAGGGAGATGACGACGCAACTTCAAGCGGAGGTGCATCATGCTGCTCAAAAAATGTTTGTTGGCTCTGGCAATCGGCGGAGTCCTGTCGGCATCGACTGTCCTGGTGCCCGATTACATCGGTAGTTTCTCCAGCGTGTATGCCAAAGATGGCGGCGGTGGAGGCGGCTCCGGAGGCGGTGGTCACGGTGGCGACGGCGGAGGCGGTCACAGTGGCGGCGACCATGGAGCTGCAGGCCATGACGGTGACGGTCATGGAGGCCCGGGTCGCGGCGACGCTGACCATGGTATGGCCGGGAACAGAGGCCCGGGCAATGCGCATGACAACGACAACGACGCTGACAACGATGCCGCAGATGCCGCCAGGGATGCTGCCAGGGCTGATGCAGATGCAGCCCGGGATGCGGCAAAAGCTACTGCCAATGCAGCCAGAGACGCCGCCAGAGCTGAAGCCGATGCAGCCAGGGATGCCGCAAAAGCTGCTGGCGTAGCGGGCGCAGATGCAGCCAGAGATGCGGCCCGCGCCGCTGCAGATGCAGCCAGGGACGCTGCCAAGGCCGACGCAGATGCCGCCAGGGATGCTGCCCGGGCTGCTGCGGATGCAGCCAGGGACGCCGCCAAGGTTGAGGCGAACGACGCCCGAGAGGCTGCCAAAGTCGAGGCGAAAGAAGCCCGAGAGGATGTGGCAGACGCCCCGGACGCCCCGGATTTCGATGCGGTTGAGGTCGAGAACTAGGCCTGCACGTTCGGCAATGAATACGGCAGGCATTCCCGTAGAAAACGTCCCGGGAGCTTGAGGGACGTATCGTAAAGAGTCGCAAGCCCTGAAGTGTCGTGGGGTTTGCGACTTTTTTTCGACATCGTGTCGCGCGGTCGAAACGAGCGGCAGTGTTAGTTGAATGAGTCTGGCTTCGCCCTGAGCAACCAATATCCGCCCCGGTAGCAGATGACGAGGGCTGTGGTTATAACGTGCCGATGCGGTCGAGTTCCCGCTACAGTGCATCGCGGTCAAGTTGTGCAAGCCGCTCGGACTCGAGGAGGGGAAGGCTCGGCGCGGCAAGGTTGTTCAGGTATGAGATAAACTTGAGCCATTTCGGCACAAGGCAAAGGAGAGGTTATGAATGGAATCGTTTAACGTTCGCGAGCTGAAAAAGACTGACGCTCAAGCGTTGCTGGCATTCGAAGTCCATAACCGTGAATGGTTCGAATCCCATATTGATCCGCGTGCCCCTTCTTTTTACTCGTTGCAGGGTGTCGTCGATCATATCGAAAGCTATTTGTCCGATTTTGCCATCGGCGCCTGGCACCCGTTTGTCATCGAGGATTCCAGTCAAAGAATCGTGGGGCGAGCCAATCTGAAAAGCATCGACTCATCGACCCGTTCTGCTGAAGTCGGCTATCGGATTGCTCAGAGCGCGTGCGGGCAGGGGCTGGCCACTCTGGCGTTGAGGCATCTGATACAGGAAGCAAAGACGCACTGGGGACTTGCGCAATTGGTTGCGTATGCCTTCAAGGAAAATGTTGGCTCCAGAAAAGTTCTCGATCGTTGCGGATTCCAACTGGAACAACCCTCCTGTAACGAAAACACGGGGAACGAAGACCGATTTGTCCTGTTGATCCAGGGAAGATCCCCCAGCGATTCCGAGCGTCGGCAGCAGGTCGGTGACACCCCGGTCACTCTGTAAAACAGACGTGTCCCAGGTCGCTACCGATGCTTTCATCGTCTAGCCACATCCGAAAAGTAAAACTTGTCCAGAGTATGCCGCGACTCGGTGTACTCGAACTGCCGGCCGTCCTGCAAAAAGGTCTGGTTGCTGACCACGATCACATGGCTTTGCCCCTCAAGATCAAGGTGCTGCTGGTCGTCCTTGCCTCGCGGTACGGCTTCGATGGTGCGCTGGGCATAGCTGATTTGCAGGTGCAGCGTCTGTTCGATGAAGGCATAGATCGAATGCTCGGCAATTTCGCAATTCAGCCCCGGAATGAGATCGGCGACGAAGTGGTTGATGTCGAGGATGACCCGTTTGCCATCGATTCGACGCACGCGTTTGATCCGCGTGATCAGGCTACCTTCTTCGGCTTTCAGGTGTTCGCACAAGGCACCTTGCAGGGGGAACTGCTCGAACGCCACCACCTCGGTGCTGACATCGTTGCCCAGCCTTGGGTGGGTTTCCTGGAAACTGACGATGCCGCCGAGCTGGAATTCGATCGGACTGGGCGACAGCACGAAGGTGCCCTTACCGTGAATTTTTTGCGCGAAACCGCGTTCCTGAAGCAGTTCTATGGCTTGGCGCACGGTACCGCGACTGGCCCGGTAACTCTCCATCAACTCGGTTTCGGAAGGCAGTCGGGCGCCGCGTTCCAGTCGTTCGGTGGTGATACTGGTCAGCAGATCGCTGTAGATCTGGTTGTATTTGCTCATGGGAATGGCTGCGTTGTGCTCAAGGCAGGAACCTTAGGGAACGCGTGAGGGTTTGTCTATTGCACAAATGGCGGGGCGGTCGTGGCTGTCGCAAATATCGCCGCTGGACGAGTCATCGATAAATAAACCCAAACTCGTCTGTACGAGTTGTTGCTTTAACTCGTACAGACGAGTATTTTTCGCTTCGGTGTGCTGCCAAACAACAAAAAACACAGTGGATGAAAAGCATGAGCCATGACTACGCGACTATCGCCAGCGAGCTGCTTCAAAGCCTCGGTGGTGCTGACAACCTTGAACAGGCCGCACATTGCGTCACGCGCCTGCGCCTGGCCCTCAAAGACCCGCAGCGGGTCGACAGTACGACGCTGAATCAGATCGACCTGGTCAAAGGCTCGTTCTTCACGGGCGGCCTGTTTCAGGTGGTCATAGGTCCTGGCGAAGTCGAGAAGGTTTACGCCGCGCTGCGCCAGCAGACAGGGCTTGCTGCGTCGACCATTGCCGACGTGAAACAAATGGGCGTCGATAAAACCAACGCCATGCAGCGTCTGGTGCGGGTGTTCTCCGATGTGTTCATGCCGATTCTGCCGGCGCTGATCATTGCCGGCCTGCTGATGGGGGTGAACAACCTGATCGGCGCCAAAGGCATGTTCATTGCCGGCAAGACCCTGCTTGAGGCCTACCCGACGCTGGACGGTGTCTGGAGCTTGATCAATCTGATGGCCAACACCTCGTTCGTGTTCCTCCCGGCGCTGGTCGGCTGGTCGGCAGCCAAGCGTTTTGGCGGCAGTGAAATCCTTGGCATCGTGCTGGGTCTGATGCTGGTTCACCCGGACCTGCTCAACGCCTGGAACTACGGCAAAGCGGTGGCCGGGCTGGACGGCCAGAGCCTGCCGTACTTCGATATTTTTGGCTGGTTCAAGATCGAGAAGGTCGGCTACCAAGGTCAGATTCTGCCGATCCTGATGGCCGCCTATGTCATGAGCGTCATTGAAAAATGGCTGCGGGCGCGGGTACCCAATGCCATTCAACTGCTGGTAGTGCCAATTACCACGATCGTCGTGACCGGGGTGTTGGCGCTGGCCGTGATCGGTCCGGTGACCCGTCACCTGGGGATTCTGATCACCGAAGGCGTGGTGACCTTGTTTGACCTGGCGCCGATGGTCGGCGGGGCGATTTTCGGTCTGCTGTATGCGCCGCTGGTGATTACCGGCATGCACCACATGTTTCTTGCGGTCGATTTGCAGCTTATTTCCACCCAGGGCGGCACCTTCATCTGGCCGATGATCGTCATGTCCAACCTCGCACAAGGCAGCGCGGCACTCGGGGTGTTCTACATGACCCGCAGTGCGCGGGATAAAAGCATGGCCTCGACCTCAGCGATTTCCGCCTATTTCGGCATCACCGAACCGGCCATGTTCGGCGTCAACCTGCGCTACAAGTTTCCGTTCTACGCAGCGTTGATCGGATCGGCGCTGGGCTGCATGTTCCTGTCGCTGAACAAGGTTCAGGCCTCGGCGATCGGTGTCGGTGGCTTGCCCGGTTTCATCTCGATCATTCCGCAGTTCATTCCGATGTTCGTGGTCGGGATGGTCATCGCCATGGTCGTACCGTTCGTTTTGACCTGTGGCTTGAGCATGAAGATTGTCCGGCCGGGGTATCGGGTCGCCTGACAGATCGCTATCGCGAGCAAGCTCGCTCCCACATTGGAACGCGATCAACTGTGGGAGCGGGCTTGCCCGCGATGAGGCCCGCAAGGCCGATACAAAACTTACTGAAGGAACTCAGTCATGCAAGACTGGCAACGCTCGGTGATCTACCAGATCTACCCGAAGAGTTTTCACAGCCACGCCGGCAACCCCACGGGCGATCTGCTCGGGGTGGTGGCCAAGCTCGATTACCTGCAATGGCTGGGTGTCGATTGTCTGTGGATCACCCCGTTCCTGCGTTCGCCCCAGCGCGACAATGGCTACGACATCAGCGACTACTACGCCATCGACCCGAGCTACGGGACCATGGCTGACTGCGAGTTGCTGATCGCCGAGGCCGGCAGGCGGGGTATCAAGCTGATGCTCGATATTGTGGTCAACCACACTTCCGTCGAGCACACCTGGTTTCAGCAGGCGCGCAGCAGCCTTGATAACCCGTACCGTGACTTCTACATCTGGCGCGATCAGCCGAACAACTGGGAATCCAAGTTCGGCGGTTCGGCCTGGGAGTTCGAGGCACAAACCGGTCAGTACTACCTGCACCTGTTCGACCACACTCAAGCCGACCTGAACTGGGATAATCCGCAGGTGCGCGCTGAAGTCTTCAAGATGATGCGCTTCTGGCGTGACAAGGGCGTGGGCGGTTTCCGCCTGGACGTGATCAACCTGATCTCCAAGCCAGCAGATTTTCCCGAGGACCACACCGATGGTCGGCGTTTCTACACCGACGGCCCGAACGTGCACGACTACTTGCAGGAAATGCATCGCGAAGTCTTCGAAGGCCATGACCTGATCAACGTCGGCGAGATGTCTTCCACCAGCCTTGAGCATTGCATTCGTTACTCGCGGCCTGACTCGAAAGAGTTGTCCATGACCTTCAACTTTCATCACCTGAAGGTTGATTACCCGAACCTGCAAAAGTGGGTTCGTGCTGACTTCGACTTCCTCGAACTCAAGCGCATCCTTTCCGACTGGCAGACCGGCATGCAGGCCGGTGGCGGCTGGAATGCGCTGTTCTGGTGTAACCACGATCAGCCGCGAGTGGTTTCGCGGTTTGGTGATGACGGCGAACACCGCGTGGTGTCGGCGAAGATGCTCGGCACTGCGCTGCATTTTCTTCAGGGCACGCCGTTCATCTATCAGGGTGAAGAGTTGGGCATGACCAACCCGGGCTTTGAGAGCATCGAGCAGTATCGCGATGTCGAGACGCTGAACATCTTCCGGCTCAAGCGTGATGCCGGTGAGTCCGAGGCTCAAAGCATGGCGGCGATCATGCAGAAGTCCCGGGATAACGGCCGCACACCGATGCACTGGAATGATCAAGTCCACGCCGGTTTCAGCAGCATCGAACCCTGGATCGGCGTGCCGGAGAACGCGGCGCAGATCAACGTCGAGCAACAGTTCAACGACCCGGCCTCGGTGCTGTATCACTACCGCGAACTGATTGCCTTGCGTCGTAGCGAGCCGCTGATCCAGGACGGTGTCTATCGCCAGCTCTTGCCCGAACACACGCAAGTCTGGGCTTACCTGCGCGAAGGTAAAGGTGAGCGTTTACTGGTGGTGAACAACTTCTATGCCGCGGCGTGTGAAGTTGAATTGCCCGAGGGGGTGATCACTGACGCGATGGGACAACGCTTGGTGATCAGCAACTACGGGGACTGTCCAACCCGCAATCGGCAGCTATTCCTGCGGCCTTACGAGTCGTTCGTCCTGCACCTGACCAACCACTAAAAAACGATCTTCAAACAACTCGCAGAGCACTGCGTGGGTTTTCTTGCGCGCAGGTTTTACCGGATGAGCACAATAAAAATAATGAGGCGGCTCTTGAAAACCACAATTAATCGCAAACTTACAGCATCGTGCGCATGCCTGATGCTGCCGTTCTCGGCACAGGCTTTGGAGTTCGCCGGTTACTTGCGTAGCGGCGTCGGGACCTCGGTCAACAGCGGTCCTCAGCAGTGTTTTCAACTGCAGGGTGCCCAGTCGAAATACCGCTTGGGCAACGAATGCGAGCAGTACGCCGAGCTGGAGTTGCGTCAGGACTTGTACACCCTGGACGACGGCTCGGTGCTGAGCGTCGACGGCATGGCTTCGTTGTACAACCAGTACGACAAAGACCTG
The DNA here is from genome assembly GCF_059492225.1 of Pseudomonas sp. Pseusp10. Lineage (NCBI taxonomy): Bacteria > Pseudomonadati > Pseudomonadota > Gammaproteobacteria > Pseudomonadales > Pseudomonadaceae > Pseudomonas > Pseudomonas sp. Pseusp10. Next base: position 3,309,777 of record NZ_CP168528.1, read on the forward strand.
ACGTTCAACGGTGATAACGGCTCGGTGCGCATGCCGCAGATGTACGCACAATGGTCGAACCTGCCGAGTCTCAATGGTGGTTCGTTGTGGGCCGGGCGGCGTTACTACAAACGAAACGACATCCATATTTCCGACTTCTACTACTGGAACCAGAGCGCCACGGGTGGTGGTATCGAGGATGTGCAGATCGGCGACCTGAAATACAGCTACGCCTTTTCGCGCAAGGACAACCTGTACCAGAAGGATTATGTCACCCGGCAGGATTTCAACGTCGCAGGTTTTCAGACCAACCCGGGCGGTGAGCTGGAGTTTGGCCTGAGTTACATCGAAAAACCTGACCGCAGCGATGCGCACGCAGGTTGGGCAATCACCGCCCAGCACGTGCAGAAAAACTTCCTCGGCGGTAAGAACAAACTGGCGCTGCAATACGGCGAAGGGCCCGGCACCGGGTTGGGTTACACCGGCGATGTGGGCCTGGACGACAGCAACAAGAGCTACCGGCTGGTGGAGTTCTTCGACTGGCAAGTGACACCGCGTTTTGGTGGTCAGGTCGAAGCGGTCTATCAGAAGGATATCCGCCCGGACGGTAACGGCCAGAACTGGATTTCCCTGGGCGTTCGCCCGGCTTACGCGATCACCGATCAATTCAAGTTGGTGACTGAACTGGGACACGATCAGGTCGAGGCCCCAGGAGGAACGCGCAAGTTGAGTAAATTCTCCTTTGTCCCGACCTGGTCGCCAAAGGGCCCGGGGTTCTGGGAACGTCCCGAGGTGCGTTTGTACTACACCTATGCCAGTTGGAACGAAGCGGCCAAACGTGCGGCCAATGAACTGGCACAAGGTTCAGCGTTGTCCGATACCGGCGCGTTCGGCACGGCGCTGCATGGTGCGAACGTCGGATTGCAAGTCGAGTACTGGTGGAAATAAGCGATGCTGTCGGAGCTCGCGCTCCATCGGCACTTCAAAGAACAAAACCGCAGGTGAAGTCATGACCATAACCCAACCATTGCAATTGCTGGCGCCGCTGTCCGGGGTGCTGGTGCCACTTGATCACGTGCCGGATCCGGTGTTCGCCAGCCGGGTGATCGGCGACGGCCTGTGCATCGATCCGACCTCGCAGACCCTGTGCGCGCCGTTGGCCGGCGTGATCAGCAACCTTCAACACAGTGGTCATGCGATCAGCATCACCGATGACAGCGGCGTACAGGTGTTGCTGCACATTGGTCTGGACACCGTGAACCTGGCGGGTAAGGGGTTCAACGCCTTGGTCGGGCAGGGCCAGCGTGTCGAGGCCGGACAGCCGTTGATCGAGTTCGATGCCGACTATGTAGCCCTGCATGCCCGCAGCCTGTTGACCTTGATGCTGTTGGTCAGTGGCGAGCCCTTCAGCCTGCTGACACCTGACAATGGTCTGGTGGCGTGTGCACAGCCCGTGTTGCGTCTGAGCCTCGGCGATCCGCGTTCCAGCGTTGCGCAGGAGGAGGGCGAAGCGCTGTTCTCCAAACCGGTCCACCTGCCCAACGCCAATGGTCTGCACGCGCGGCCGGCAGCGATCTTTGCGCAGGCGGCGAAAGGTTTTGCGGCAAGCATTTGCCTGCACAAGCAGCAGGACAGCGCAAACGCCAAGTCCCTGGTGGCGATCATGGCGTTGCAGACGGTTCACGGCGATGCGCTGCAGGTCAGTGCGGTGGGCGAAGATGCCGAGTTGGCAATCAGTACGTTGGCCCAACTACTGGCGGATGGCTGTGGCGAGGCCGTGACTGCGGTGGCGGTCGTAGCGCCGGTGGTTCAGGCGCAGGAGGTGTCGACGAAGCTGTTGCGCGGTGTCTGTGCTTCGGCGGGTTCGGCCTTTGGGCAGGTGGTGCAGGTGGCTGAGCGCACCCTGGAGGTGCATGAGTTTGCCACGGATCAACGCGCGGAGCGCGAGTCCCTGGAGCATGCGCTGACCCGCGCGACGCAGGCGCTGCAACACTTGCGCGACAACGCGAAAGGCAAGGCGCAAGAGGATATTTTCAAGGCGCATCAGCAGTTACTGGAAGACCCGAGTCTGCTGGAGCAAGCCCAGGCCCTGGTTGCTGAGGGCAAGAGCGCGGCGTTTGCCTGGAACAGTGCCACTCAAGCCACCGCTACGCTGTTCAAGTCGCTGGGCAACACCTTGTTGGCCGAGCGGGCGTTGGACCTGATGGATGTCGGCCAGCGCGTGCTCAAGCTGATTCTCGGGGTGCCGGACGGTATCTGGGAGTTGCCGGACCAGGCGATTTTGATTGCCGAACAACTGACACCGTCGCAGACCGCTGCCCTGGATACCGACAAGGTGTTGGGGTTCGCTACTGTGGGCGGCGGTGCGACCAGCCATGTGGCGATACTCGCCCAGGCCTTGGGTTTGCCGGCGGTGTGTGGTTTACCGGTGCAGGTGCTGTCGCTGGCCAGCGGAACCCGAGTGCTGCTTGATGCGGACAAGGGTGAGTTGCACCTGGACCCTGATCTGTCGGCTATCGAACAGCTGCACGGCAAACGTCAGCAGCAACGGCAACGACATCAGCGCGAACTCGAGCAGGCTTCGCTGGCGGCCTGTACCCGTGACGGCCATCATTTCGAGGTGACGGCCAACGTTGCCTCGCTGCTTGAGGTCGAGCAGGCGATGACGCTAGGCGGCGAGGGTGTCGGTCTGCTGCGTTCGGAGTTTCTTTATCTGGAGCGCAACAACGCGCCCAGCCATGACGAGCAAGCGGTCACTTACAGCGCCATTGCCAGGGCCCTTGGGCCAGAGCGCAATCTGGTGGTGCGCACGCTGGATGTGGGCGGCGACAAACCGCTGGCCTACGTGCCAATGGACAGCGAGGCCAATCCGTTTCTGGGCATGCGCGGAATTCGCTTGTGCCTGGAGCGTCCGCAACTGTTGCGCGAGCAGTTCCGGGCAATTCTGAGCAGCGCCGGTCTGGCCCGTCTGCACATCATGCTGCCGATGGTCAGCCAGTTGTCGGAACTGCGCCTGGCGCGGCAGATGCTGGAAGAAGAGGCGCTGGCGCTCGGGCTCAAGGCGCTGCCGAAACTGGGCATCATGATCGAAGTCCCGTCCGCGGCATTGATGGCGGACCTGTTTGCCCCCGAGGTGGACTTCTTTTCCATTGGCACCAACGACCTGACCCAATACACCCTGGCCATGGACCGCGATCACCCACGTCTGGCCAGCCAGGCCGACAGTTTTCACCCCTCGGTACTGCGTCTGATCGCCAGCACCGTGAAGGCCGCCCATGCCCATGGCAAGTGGGTCGGGGTGTGTGGCGCGCTGGCCTCGGAGACTCTGGCGGTGCCGCTGTTGCTGGGGCTTGGGGTGGATGAACTGTCGGTCAGCGTGCCGCTGATTCCGGCGATCAAGGCCGCGATTCGCGAGGTCGAGCTCAGCGACTGTAAGGCTGTCGCGCATCAGGTACTCGGGCTGGAGAGTGCTGAGCAGGTCCGTGAGGTCTTGTCTTTGCAGCAGCAGGCGATGATCGAAACTTCACAGGTGTTGGAGAACTGAACATGTTCGAGAAAATGCAACGGGCGTTCTGGAGGGCATTGACCCCGGATCTGCTGGTGGATGAGCCGAAGGTGGCTGCCCCGCTTTCTACGGACCTGCCGTCGAGCGTGGTCGCCGCGCTGGGTGGGCTGGATAACCTGGCGTCGCAACAGCGCATTGCGATAACGCGAGTGCGGGTCCGGTTGCGTGATGTAACCCGACTGGACGAACAGGCCTTGCGTGCGGCGGGTGTGCCGGGGGTGATGGTGCTGGCGGATGGCGTGGTGCACGTATTGACCCGGTGCCCAAGGCGGGACTGACGGTCTGCGCGTGATCCGCGCAGGGTTCGCTGTCGTTCAACGGCCAGCGTTGCACCGCCTTGAAGATCCTCTTTGTGCACGAGCAGGTCGTCGACAGCTTTCTGGAGAAGTTCAACCACAAGCTCGTGCCACTGAAAGGTTCATATTAATGCGGTTCCAGTGCGTTATTTTTGCACTATAGCCACCCGACGACCGCTCATGAAGCACAGGAACCCACCCATCGCGGTCAGTGTGCTCAAGGCATAGAACATCGTGGGCGCGGGGGTGTGCATCAATAGAAAGCCACAAATCACCGGGCTCAGGGCGCCACCGAGGGCCGCCAGGTTCTGGGCTCCGTAATAGCTGCCGCGCAGCTCTTCCGGGGCCAGGGTGTCGACGAAGAGGAATTCGGCCGGGTAAATGATCATTTCACCGAGGGTGAAGATGAACATCGCCACGCACCAACTCACCATGCTGCCGGCCAGGCTGAAGCCGATCAGGCCAAGGATGAACAGGCTGGTGCCCGCGGCAATCCAGTAGCGCAGCTTCTCGCGATTGAGGAACCGGCCGATCTGGTACTGCAGCAGGATCACGCTGATGGCGTTGCAGGCGAGCAGGGCGGCCATGATTTCCAGGGCGCGTTTGGAATCGTGGGTCACCAGCAGGTATTGCGACAAGTAGAGGGTGTAACGCCCGTGCACCACGGTGCTGAGCAGGCAGCCACAAGTGAACATGATCAGGGTACGGTCGTTTTTCAGGGTGACCAGGGTTTTCAGGAAACTCTGGGGTTGCCCAATGGCGGGTGTCTGCGCCGAATCCCCGGGAATGCCGATCATCAGGAAGATGCTGAAGAACGCGATGCCACCGGCAATCAGGAACGGTGCGATCGGATAGACCCCGGCAATCACCACGCCGAGCATGGGACCTGTGGCATAGCCGATGTTGGTCAGCGTGTAGCGCAGGGAAAACGCCTTGGCCCGCTGGCCCATGGGCAGGTTTTCGCTGAGGATCGCTTTGGAGCCGATGAGGAACAGCGCTGACGCGGTCTCGGTGATCACCAGGGTGGCGGTGGTCAGGTAGAGGTTTTCGGCAAAGGTCAGCAGCACGAAGCCGATAGCGCTGGAGAGCATCGCCAGGATCAGCAGCCGGCGCTTTTCCAGGCGGTCGATGATATAGCCGCCGTAAAGCGCCAGCAGGGTGGCGATGAACACCGCGATACCGAGCAGCAAGCCAACGTCCTGTTGGTTGAGGCCCAGCTTGTTGCTCAGGAATAGCGTGAGCAAGGGGCTGGTGATGGCGCGGCTGACCACGATGGTCAGTGAAACGATCATCAAGCGGCGGATAACGAGCGAGTAAGTGGCCACGGTGGTGCAAATGTCCTTATTCAGATTGTTGGTGTTCGCCGCAATATCGCGTCGCTGCCATCGCGGGCAAGCCCGCTCCCACAAAAGCGCCGCAGTACCTGTGGGAGCGGGCTTGCTCGCGATGAGGTCCGACCGGGCGATACAGTGCTCAAGCCAGCCACCGATCCAGCGAGCGCACCGATTCCAATTCTTCAATCCGCCACAACTGCCCGAGCAGTTCCTCAACCCGCTCCCGGGACATGACCCGCATCGCCAAACTGAAGAACTTCTCCTCCAGCGCCACATCACTCAGCGGATTACCCGGCGCGCCCAACGGCACTTCAACGCACAGGCTCGCTTGCCGACCGTCCACGGTCCGCAGTGTCACCACGGGCTCGCCATCCTCGGACAGTAGCGGGTCCACTTCAAGGCGAATGCGTGACATCCACTGGACAATGCGTGGATCGTTGCGCGCTTCATCGTCATAGGCCTGCAATCGACAGTGGCCATGTACCAGCCGTGCCGCCAGTGCATACGCCAGGCTCATCTGCGCCGCCGCGAGGGTGCCGACATCCTGGCCGCCACACATGTCCTTGAGAAAACTGCATAGCGAAACCTGTATGTCTTCAACCTGATCGACTGGCACATTCAATTGGTCGAGCAAAAGCCCCAACGCATCAATGGCCGAATGCGTGCCGCGACACGAGGCGTAGGGCTTGATCGAGCAGCGGGCGAGTTTCCATACGGCGCCGAGATCGGCATCCAGTGCTTCGGGGGTTGAGTTGGCGCTGGCAAGTGTCTGCAAAAAGCCGCCCCAGACATCCTCGAACAACTTTGTTGGACCACTGATGCCCTGCTGCGCAAACCGCACCGCCAGCAACCCCCCTTCGGCGGCCCGGCCACTGTGCAGTTTTTTACTTTGCGAGCCGTCGTGGATGAAAGCCCACAAGCCACCGCTGAAGCTGCCGGCGATGCCCAGTGCCGACAAGGTTTGCCCGGCATTCAATCGAAAAATCCGTGCACCGGCGGCTGCCGCGCCGAACACCCCGCAGGTCGCCGTGGAGTGCCAGCCAGCGCCGTTATGGGCTGAGTAGCCGCCGCAGGCTTCGAGCACTCGGCGCCCGACTTCGTAACCGATCACCACGGCCGTGATGAACTCGCGGCCGCTCACCGGTTGCCCGGCCATCGACACCGCCGCCATGACCGCCGGCAGCACTACGGCGCCGGAGTGATCGCAGCCACCGGTGTCGTCCAGTTCCAGGGCATGGGCGGCGATGCCGTTGAGCATGGCTGCCTGGGCGGCGCCGACCCGCCGGCGAGTGCTCCAGACCAAGGTGTCGCCCGTTTCGTCTTCGAATACCTGCCGAGCCGTTTTCGCGACTTCGCTGTCTGCCCCGGCCAGGGTCGCGCCGAAAGTATCGAGGATGTGGCGCTTGGCTTGTTCCACCAGTGCGGGCGGCAGGTCCTCGAACCGCGTATCCACACAAAATTTCGCCAGTCGTTGCATGCGCTCTGTCATTGCACGTAGTCCCTGTAATGCCGCTCATACACCGACGCCGGATGATCTTCAGTGATCGGCGCTGCGGATTCCGCCCACCACTGGGCGACATCAGCACCGGTAGCGATCCATACGTCATCGTGCTGCAAAATCCCTTCGAGCAACTCACGCAACACACCAATGCGCCCCGGTGTAGCGATGATTTCCGGATGCAGGCGCAACACGTAGCACAGGCCGAAGCGATGAAACCCGGCGAAGTCCATTTGCAGGTTGCCCAGGGTGTGGCTGTAGGATGCGATCCGCGATTGCGCCGGCGGCACCGCCGGGCTGAGATTGAAGGCGAAGTAGGGCTCGTCCTCCAGCTCGTAATGCAGGGGCAACTCGATTACGTCGGGCGCGGTCGGGTGAGCGAACGGCAAATCATCACCACGCCAGGACGACGACCAGCGAATGCCTTGATCCCTCAACGCCTCGATGAAGCCTGGCGCACCATTGCCGGCGGGGATGCGCAAACCGGTGGGACTCTGACCGGTCAGCGCCGTCAACGCCGCGTATCCTTTGGCGATGTCGGCGCTCTGCGCGGCGAGGTCGAGGTTGTCGTAGTTCTGATGGCGATATCCAGCACAGGCGATTTCATGCCCGCCCGCCTGGATCGCACGGATATGCTCGGGGTTTTCCTCGGCGACGATACCGGGTACGAACCAGCTGCTGGAAACACCGAGTTCCTTGAACAAAGCGAGCAAACGCTCGACGCCGCGTTGGGTGCCGTAGCGCCAGACCGACAGGGTCTTGTCGCGTCCGGCGACTTCCGGGGCCTGGGTGAGAATGCCGTGGATGTCGTTGTAGTCGACGGTCAGTACCACGGCGCAGCGGTAGCCCTTGGGCCAGACAGTGGAATCAACCATGGTGATGTTCCTTCAGCCACCACTGGGCGACGTCGCGGCAGGTGGCGAACCAGACGTCGTCGCGTTGGCGCATGTGTTCGAAGAGTTTTTCCAGCAACAGGATGCGTCCTGGTTTGCCGGCGATCTTGGGGTGGAACAGGGTGGTCAGGCACAGCCCTTCATCCATGGCGCCGTCGTATTCGCGGCACCAGTTGTCCAGGGTCAGGGCGTAGCTGGCGGTGCGGTCCAGCCCCGAAGGGAAGTCCGGTGCGCGGGTATAGGCGATGGAGGCGTAGTCGTCCATTTCCCAGCGACCGGGGATTTCCACCAGCGGCGTGGCGTGGCCCGGTACATTCACCAGGTACGGCCGGTCATCGCCGCGCATGCTGCTGGAGTAAGTCACGCCGGCCTCCACCAGCATCGCCGGGGTTTCGGCCCGCCAGTCGCCGGACGGCGTGCGGAAACCTTCGGCGCGGATGTGCAGGTGCTTCCAGAACACCTCGCGGGACCGTTTCATCACGTCCTTTTGCTGTTCCAGCGTCAGGGCGTAGAAGGATTCGTGTTTGTAGCCGTGATAAGCCACCTCATGCCCGCGTTCGACAATCGCCTGACACTGTTTCGGCCAGTTCTCCACGACCCAGGCCGGGACAAAGAACGTCGTCGGCAGACGGAATTCGTCGAGCAGATCGAGAATCCGTGGCAGCGCCCGGTACGGGCCATAACCGCCGAAGCCGAAATACTCGGGCTTGCGCCAGATCGAGCCGTTGAGCATGGCATCGCCGGTGGGGCCGTCGAGGTCGAAGGCCAGGGCCAGACAGGCTTTGTGCCGGCCGGGCCAGGTGGGTTGGGGGGAGGAGGACATCGTTGGTGCTCCGACGATCTATAAACAATCACAAGACCTTGTGGGAGCGAGCTTGCTCGCGATGGCGGACTCGCAGGCGACATCAATGTTGAATGTGATGGCCCCTTCGCGGGCAAGCCCGCTCCCACAGGTATTGCATTTATCCTTGCGAACTTACTTCCCGGCGTTGACGGTCACCGTCTTGATCGCACCCAGTTCCAGATCCCACTTCTTCAGGATCGCCTGGTAACTGCCGTCGTCGATCATGCTCTGCAGCGCAACCTTCACCGCTTCACTGAGCTCAGGTTTTTTCTTGCTCACGCCCATCCCGGTGTACTGCTCGGAGATCGGCAGGCCCACGGTTTTGTACATATCCTTTTCCTGGGTCTTGAGGTAGGGCAGGGTTTCGCTGCCCTGCATGGCCGCGTCGATGCGGCTCTGGCGCAGTTGCGCACGGGCATCGGCCGAGCCTTCGGTGCCGATCACATTGATCGCAGGCTTGCCGGCGGCTTCACAGTTGACCTTGCTCCACTCGGCGATTTCCGCCGGGAAGGTGGTACGGCGGCTGGTGCCGACCTTCTTGCCGCACAGGTCGACGATCTCGTGGGTGTCCTTGTTTTTCTGCAGGGTGTAGAACTGCGGACCGCTGGTGAAGTAGTCGACGAAGGTCACGCTGGCCTGACGTTCGGCGGTGTCGGTCATGCCCGACAGCACCATGTCCACGCGGTCGGTGGTCAGGGCGTTGATCATTTGCTCGAAACCGGTTTCCTGCCATTTGATCTTCACGCCCAGACGTTCGGCCAGGGCATTGCCCAGGTCATAGTCCAGACCGGTGAGGGTATTGGTGGCCGGGTCCTTGAAATCCATCGGCGGGTAGTTCGGCATGATCGCTACGACGATCTCGCCCTTGGCCTTGATGCTGGCCGGCAATTCGGCAGCGAAGGTGAAGCCGGATGCCATAACGCCGGCGAGTATTGCTGGGATAACGAGTTTCTTCATGGTCGTTCTCTTATGAGTGTTGTGAGGCAGCTCTTGATTTGCAAGCCAGGCCCTTAGGTTCGAACGGCAGAAATGAAGCTTTGGGTGCGAGGGTTTTGCGGACTTATTAGTATTTCTTCGGGGCTTCCAGCCTCCACGATCTGCCCGCCGTCCATGAACACCATGCGGTTGGAAACCTCGCGAGCGAAGCCCAGTTCATGGGTGACGACGATCATGGTCATGCCGGTCTGCGCCAGATCGCGCATCACCGACAGCACCTCACCGACCAGTTCCGGGTCGAGTGCCGAAGTGGGTTCATCGAACAGCATCAGCTTGGGGCGCATGGCCAATGCACGAGCAATGGCGACGCGTTGTTGCTGACCACCCGACAGTTCGATCGGGTAGCTGTTGCGTTTGTCGGCCAGGCCGACGCGGGCGAGCAATTCCAGGGCTTCTTCATTCGCCTCTTTGGGCGAACGCTTGAGCACCTGGCACGGCCCTTCAACGATGTTTTGCAGCACGGTCATGTGCGGGAACAGGTTGAAACGCTGGAACACCATGCCGGTGGACAGGCGCTGGCGGGCGATCTGTGTCTCGTTGAGCTCGTGCAGTTTGTTGCCGACGATCCGGTAGCCCACCAGCTCGCCGTCGACCCACAGGCCGCCCTTGTCGATCTTTTCCAGCTGGTTGACGCAGCGCAGCAAGGTACTTTTGCCGGAGCCGGACGGGCCGATGATGCACAGCACTTCGCCTTGCTCGACTTCGATGTTGATGTCCTTGAGTGCGTGGAATTGGTCGTAATACTTGTTCAGGCTCACGGCCTTGACGATGCTTCTCATGTGCGGCTCCTCAGGAACGCTTGCCGGCGCCGCGGGCGAAACGACGCTCCAGGCGGCTTTGACCAAAGGACAGGACCGTGACGGTGGCCAGGTACCAGATACCGGCGACGATCAGCAGCTCCATCACGCGGGCGTTGGCGTAGTAGATGTTCTGCGCGTTGTAGAGCAGTTCCGAGTACTGGATGACGCTCGCCAGCGAGGTCATTTTCACCATGCCGATGAACTCGTTGCCCACTGGTGGAATGATGATGCGCATGGCCTGCGGCAGGATGATTCGGCGCAGCGCTTGCAGGCGCGGCATGCCGATCGACTTGGCGGCTTCATACTGCCCGGTGTCCACCGAGAGCAGGCCGGCACGCACCACTTCGGCGGTGTAGGCACCCTGGTTGATGCTCAAGCCAAGCAGGGCGGCCACGAACGGGGTCATCAGGCTCACGGTGTCCATTTCGAACAGGCCGGGGATGCCGATGGTGGGGAAGATCAGCGCCAGGTTGAACCACAACAGCAGTTGCAGAATCAGCGGCGTACCGCGAAACAGCCAGGTGTAGGTCAGCGCCACATAGCGCAGGATCGGGTTGGCCGACATGCGCATGATCGCAGTGATCACGCCGAACACAATGCCCAGCGCCATCGCCAGCACCGCCATGACGATGGTGTTGAGCAAGCCCCACATGATCGCCTGGGAGGTGAGGAACTGGCCGATGTACGACCATTCGATCTTGCCTTCGGCGAAGGCGCGTACCAGGCCGATGATGGCTACGACGATCACCGTGGCGAAGAAAATCCGCCCGTAGTAACGCCGGGGCACATGATCGTATTGGGTGATGTCGAACTGGCTTTCCGCCAGTTTGCGCTCCGCCTGGAGTCGTTCTGCCTGTGTCTGGCTCATGTTGGTTCTCCGTACACGTTATCTGTAGGAGCGAGCTTGCTCGCGATGGTCGTCAACGATGACGCTGGTTGCCTGACACCCCGCGGTGTCTGTGCCTCCATCGCGAGCAGGCTCGCTCCTACAAGGTTTTGCGTTGTGGGTCAGAGGCGGAAGCCCTGATAGTCCTCGGTCCATTGCTGCTGGGCGGCGAGGGCGGTTTTCAGGCGGCCGATCTGTTCACGCACCTGTTGTGGCGCGGTCCCGCCCCAGCCGCTACGGGCGGCGATGGCGGCTTCGAGGGTCAGGCTTTCGCGTACTTCCGGTGTGAGGCGCGGGTCGATTTCCGCCAGCAGTGCCGGGGAGGCTTCCCACAATTCGATGTCGTGTTTCTCGCAAGCCTGGACCAACGCACCGGTGATTTCGTGGGCTTCCTTGAACGGCACGCCGCGCACCGCCAGCCAGTCGGCGACTTCGGTGGCGAGGGTGAAGCCCAGCGGTGCCTGGCGACGCAGCTCTTCGACGTTGACCTTCATGGTCGCAACCATTCCGGCCATGGCCGGCAGCACCAGCAGCAGGGTGTCGACGCTGTCGAGCACGCCGTTCTTGTCTTCGCTCAAGTCGCGGTTGTAGGACAGCGGCAGGGATTTGAGGGTGGACAACAGACCGGTCAGGTTGCCGATCAGGCGACCTGCCTTGCCCCGCGCCAGTTCGGCGATGTCCGGATTCTTTTTCTGCGGCATGATCGAACTGCCGGTGGCGTAGGCATCGTCCAGCACGACCCAGCGGAATTGCCGCGACGACCACAGGCAAAACTCTTCGGCGAGGCGCGAGATGTTGATGCCGAGCATGCTGGCGATGAACAGGAACTCGGCGACGTGATCGCGGCTGGCCACGGCGTCGATGGAGTTTTCGCAAACACCGCTGTAGCCCATTTCTTTTGCCGATTGCTGAGGTAAACGAGCGATAGCCGAGCCAGCCATGGCCGCCGCACCGAGTGGCGACAGCGAAGTACGCGCGTCCCAGTCCACCAGGCGCTGCACGTCGCGCAGCATCGACTGAGCGTGGGCCAGCAGGTGATGAGCAAACACGATCGGTTGTGCCTGCTGCAGGTGGGTGAAGCCGGGGCAGATGCTCTCGATGTGATGCTCGGCCTGGTCCACCAGCGCCTGCTGCAAGCCGAGCACTTCAACGGCCAGGGTGCGCACGTGGTCACGCAGGAACAGCCGCAGGTCGTTGGCCGTCTGGTCGTTGCGCGAACGACCGGCGCGCAGCTTGCCACCGAGGGTGCCAAGGCGTTCGGTCAGCAGACGCTCGATGAAGGTGTGGACGTCTTCGTCGTCCAGGGTCGGGGCGATGCTGCCGGCGCGGTAGTCCGCACCGATACGTTCCAGGGCGTCGAGCATGGTCCGGGTTTCTTGCTCGCTCAGCAGTCCGGCGCGCTGCAGTTCCCGGGCATGGGCCTTGGAGCCGGCGAGGTCGTACGGGGTGAGCCGGAAGTAGCGCTCAGGGCAACGGGACAGGGCCGCCAAGGCTTCGGAAGGGCCGCTTTTGAAGCGAGCACCCCAGAGACGGTCGGTGGTTTGAGACATTGTTGTTTTCCTCGTCGGTAACGCGAACTGAAATGGGTATGCCGGGCCGCAACGTCGCTACAAAGTCAGCGAACGAAATCAGGCCAGAGCAGTTTTCAAGAGGGCAGTTGCAAAGGAGCGAGAGCTGATCGAAGTGTCAGCTTTTAATGTTTTGAGATCAGTGATTTGGCACTGATGTTCGGGATTTATTGGCGGTTGCCAAGCCTGGTTTTCTGTGTTCATTATTATTAGGCCAGCTATGTTTTTGTTGTTGGGCACAGATTGTTGAATAGGGCGCCAGAGGTAAATAAGCATTATGGAAACCCCACTTTCCAGTTCCGGAAACCCGCCGCCGAAAACGCTGCAACGGGCACCGTTAGCCCTCAGTGGGCTGGACTTCAAACTGCTCAAAGTATTCAAGGCCGTGGTCGAGGCAGGTGGCTTCAGTGCCGCGCAAAATGAGCTGAATGTGGGGCTGGCAGCCATCAGCAAACAGATTTCCGACCTGGAAATCCGAATCGGCATGCGCCTTTGCACGCGGGGGAGAGAGGGCTTTCACCTGACGGAAGAAGGGCGTCTGGTGTATCAGGCGTCGATAGACTTATTTGCCTCGGTCGACAACTTTCGCGATCGCCTTAGTTCAGCGCAAAACGAACTTGTCGGTGATCTTGGTGTGGGGATTATTGATAACACAATCTCTGACGCCAATTCGCCGTTAGTTGCCGCGCTTAAACGTATTAACGAACAATCTCCCAAGGTTAGATTTCAACTTCAGGCCACGCAGCTTGATGAGGTTGAAAGAGGTGTCGTCGAGGGGCGGTTGGTGGCGGGAATTGTGCCGGTTTATCAAAAGCGCGAAGAGTTCGATTACTACGAGCTATACGAAGAACGCTCGGAGATTTATTGCGCGCTCGGCCACCCGCTGTTCTCCATGGCGGACGCGGACATGGGGGGTAATGTGCTCAAGGATTACGAGTGCATCAACCATCGCTACGCGATTCATCGCGACAAACTGAAATTTGCCCACTACGACAGCTTTTCCGCCTCGGCAACCCAGGTGGAGGCCGTTGCGCTGCTGATCAAGACTGGTCGTTTCCTGGGGTTCCTGCCCCAGCATTACGCCGCGCCGATGGTGGCGCGAGGAGAGTTTCGCGCGGTGCGCCCGGACCTGATCAACATCGTCACGCCGTTCAGTCTGATTCTGCGCCATAACACTGTGCGCAGCCCCTTGGTGAAGGCATTTGCCCAGGCACTGGGCGTGGATTTAAAAGCCTCGGTTTGATTGTTCACCGCGTTGAACATTAACTAACGAACACTGGCGGCCAATGGGGATGATGGGGCCAGGCTTAAGGCTTCAGCACTTGCAGCAACACGAAATCGTTTTTATTGAAACGTCCGCTCAATACTGCTTGTAGAGTTCCCAATGCCGGGCCGTGAAGATCGCGATAAATTATCGCCAGCAACTGCTGGCCGTTTTCTGATGTGTTGTTTATCCAATACCAGGCCGTAACAGTCTTGGCCAAGTCACCGAGAGGCACAGCCATCCAGCAGATGCGCTCCCGATCGACGGTTACGCTCAAAACCTTTATGCGAAAAAACCACCTTGGCACGTTGGTTTGGGTGGTTTTTTTGCACTGATTGATGCGCTAAAGCGTTCTCATGTCAGGTCATCGTGACAACGTGTCAATGCATCGTGACAAATGGGGCCTGATCTTCAGGCACCTCCTTCCAGCTGTCATCCGGATCGAAGCGCTTCATCGATTTCGCCAGTTTTTCACCACCTGGCCCCAGGTCTTTCTCGAACACCTGTCCTTCATGACTGATCATGAAACTCATCACCCCGGTTTCGTCGTATTTCGCCGGCCAGGCGATCAGGGCAAAGCCCCGGCTCATCTTGTCACCGATGAGGTAGCTGTAGGCGCCACCCGGTGCCGAAGGGCCCTGGCCATCAAGGATGCGGAAGCGGTAACCGTGCCACTCTTCGTCGGCAATGGCTTTGCCGAACGAAGGCCCCAACGGGCTGATCTGGCCGCTGTCGTCTTCTGCCCAATAGAGTCCGTCGTGTTTGCCGGGAGTGCTGAAGATCTTCTGCGCATACTCGAGTGCGCCGTCACCGTCACGATCGACTGACGCATAGTCCATCTGCGCATCGTGATAGGCCAGCACCGATTGCACCGCGGCGAGTTCATTGCGACCGATTTGACGGGCACGGATCTCGGCACTGCCGGCCTTCAAGTCGAAGCGCCAACCGTTCGCGTCTTTTGTCATAGGGATGGGCAGTGTCCAGTTCTTGCTGCCGACCGCCAGGATTGCCTTGCGCTCGCTGGGGTTTTCAATGTGGTGTTGCTCGCGGTATTGCTGCAAAAACGCATCCACATCTTCGCGCTGCACGCCTTCACGGGGGATGTAACTGTGCCAGTCACTGCCCAGCAGCTTCGTCAGGTGTGCCTGGTCGGCGTGTTCCGTACCCAGTGCTTCGACGAACGCTTCAGCGGCCTTTTCTGGCGTTGGAAAGGCCTGTTGTGCCGTCGCCAGGCACGACCACGCCAGGCCGGCAGCTATCGCAAGGACATGAGGGAGCAGGCCCATGAGTCGTTTCACTCGAGGATGGTTTTTCAACGACGGCCCCCCCTTTGACGCGCTGGTGGACTGGATGGCCGACTGACCTGGTGACCGGCAGATCGTGCGGCACTTGGGCGTTGGGCGGATGCCTGGCTGGCCCGGCCACGATTGGCCTGGATGTTAGCCTGGGACGGTGAGCGTGCGCCGGCGAAGGCGTTGTTGCGGGCACTGCCGGTACTGGCGGCCGGCCGTTGGTTCGCCGTTTGACGCGTCTGCGCCTGGCCCTCTCTGCGCTGATTCAACTGAGCGCTCTGGTTTCTGGGTTGCTGATTGACTTGAGAGGCTTGTTTGCGGGGTTGCTGATTCTCCCGGGTGTTTCTGGCCGTGCCCTGTCCTCTGTCAGCCGCCTTCGGCCTGTCTGCACCCGCCTGTAACCGATTGTCGCCCGCGGTTCCGGACTGCAGTTTGCGCGTTTGATCACGGGCTTCTCGGTTGCTGGTGGCAGGTCGTTCGATACCGTGCCTGTCCATTGAGGTGCGGGCATTTTCACGCGCCTGGGCGCGCTGGGCATTGTCCCCGCGATAGGCTTCACGCTGATTGGCGCCGTTCAGTTGCCGACCGTACTGTGCGCGGCTCGCGCTGTCTCGATAGGGCACGCCATTGCGGTGCACCGGGTTGTGCTGCCATTTGTTGTTGGTGATCCGGTTGTTGCCGTTGATGTTGTTGTAGCGATTGACGTCGATGTCGACGTCGTTATTACCCCAGTCACATTCACCCCACAACGATCCAATGATCGCCACACCGGCACCAAACGCGAGTCCGGCCATCAGGGCTTGACCAGGGTAATAGGCCGGTGGCGGTGGATAGTACACGGGCGGCGACGCCGGATAGGCCCATGTGCCGTAGGTGGTTGTCGGGTTATAGGTGGGTACGTACACCACCTGCGGATCGGCAGGCTGAATGATGATGGTGGAGTTGCTGGCCGGGGCCGGTTCAGCGGCTGGAGCCGGTGCCGACGTTGTGGTCGCGGGGGCCGGCGCCGCGACATTCTGGATCGTTACGTTCTGATACTGGTTGCTCTGCAGGTTGCCGGCGGCCTGCGCCTGATGACGCAAGCGTTGCACACCCTGCATGACATCGTCGGGTTGCGCCAGGAAGGCATCACCCAGGCGTTGTACCCAGACGGGATCCTGTCCCAGCGTTGCCAGGACCTGCGGGAAGGCGACCAGTGCCTGCACGCTCGGATCCCAGGGCTGGTTCGCCACCTGTTTGACCGCATCGTCGCCCTTGGCGTCCGGGTGCGCTTTGGACCAGGTGACCGCCTCGCCGACTTCCCCCGGGTAGGTGGTGGCCATCAGTACCTGTGCCAGCAGTGGGTCCGGGTACAGCGCAATGGGCGCCAGCATTTGAGCCAGCTGCTCCTGGGTAAACACGGGATCTTTGGCAGGCGCGGTGACAGGCGCTGTATCGGCAGCGGGTGCCGGTGCGGCGGTCGCATCCGCAGCCAGTGCCAGGCAGGAAGATCCACTCAAGAACAGTACGGCTGACAACGCGTAAAAAAATGGAATGCGCATTGCACCCCCTATGTAGTCAGGCAGGCTTGAAATGAGTGAGTCAATGCCGCAGAGGTGAAAGCTGACTTTGCAAGCCACAGAGCGCAGCTTCTATTTCGCTTCATAAGCGTAGCAGCTCATTCGAAGGTCCCAGGTTGTCTTTAATTCGGTGTCACCCTGATCACTGGGCGCTGGCATCGCTTTCGTGTTCCTCGGCAAATGCCATGAACACCTTCAGGTCCAGCACGTCCAGTTTGATCTGGGCGATGAACGCAGAGAAGGCCAGGTTGGCCGCCAGCAGGCGCAGGTCGCTGGCCCAGGCCGGAAGATAGGTCGGTCCCTTGAGCCAGCCGGATTCGAACAGTGGCGCCAGGCGCACGGTGTCAGCCAGGCTGAGGCGCCCGGCAAACAAATGCCCCACCAGTTCCGGCCGGTTATCGCGGATTGCAATGCGCAGCAGGGTGTGGACACCGAGCAACCCGGTCAGGTAAGCGGCATCCTTGGTGAATGCCGAACCGCCCCGCAGGTCGGCGCCGCGGAACACCCGTTGGGTCGAGCGGAAGGACTCCTCTTGCGACTGCCCGGCCGCCATGAAACCTTCGAACACCTGGATGAAGTCGGCACCCTCCAGCGCCTGCTGGACGGCGAGCACGCGCAGGGCCAGGCGACGCAGGCGGTTGATGTCCATGCTGCCGGTGAACAGTTCGGCCAGGGTGGCAATGCCCTCTTGGGTCTGGGTTGTGCGGGGCGCTCCCAGGCCGAGGCTTATGAGGTTGGGCTGCCGCGCACCGTTTTGTGCCGTGGCGATATGCACGAAGGCCTCGTGTTGCAGCAGCTGGTGCTTGTCCAGCTCGGAGAACAGCGCGCTGGCCCGCAGGCGAATGCGGCTCGATCCGGCGATGGCCTTGGCGGCCAGGTTCGGATCGAGCACGACCGTGATCTGTCCGACGCCGAAGAAACGGTCCAGTTCCGGTTGAATCCAGGCGGCGAATGCCTTGGCCGGGATCTCGGCCGGGCAGGGTGGAATCCGCGCACCCCCGAGCAGGGCGTCTGTGGTCTTGAGGAAAAAACGGGCGGCATCGAGCATGCTCAGTTGCAAGCGCGTGTAGTAGAAATCCGGACGCCGGTACAGCGCTGACGAGTATTGGGTAAAGGCGGGAGTACCAATGGCCCCCAGCATGTGTCCGGCCGTGGCATAGCTACGGGCGGTCATGGCGAGGAAATTCCCGGCTGGATGCCCCACATCGCAACGGCTGATAAAGGTTTCCAGGGCGGCGATGTCGGCGCTGTGGTCGCGGGGCTGCAACTCGACCTTGGGTAACTCGGCTCGCCCGCCGCGCCATTTCGCCAGGAAGTCTTCCTCGACGCCATCGGGCCAGGACAGGGCATCCAGCACGCGGATCTTGCGGGTCAGGTCGGGCAGGGCGGCATCGAGTTCGGACAAGAGGGCGGCACTCATGGATATCTCCTTGAGGGACGAGGTGACGTTACAAAAGCTTAGTCGTCGCGTGCGGTTACGTGTTGAGCTGGCGGGCCGCGTGGGCAAAGGTTTCGCCAAAAAAACGGGCGGGTCCCGGTTCCTGCGCTTGAGAGGCCAGGTACGCGGTTGTGATTACTCGACGACCGGTGCCGGCTCTTCATTTACCTGGGTTTTTGGGGTTTTGATAATCAGCAACAATGGCATGACGGCCAGTGACAACAGCATCAGCAGCTTGAAGTCGTCCACGTAAGCGATCCAGCTGGCTTGCACAGTGACCAATGCATCCAGGGTGGCGCGCCCGGACGCGGCCATCGGGTCCAGGTAACTCTTGATCGACCCTGCGTCGAAGGCCCGGTTGAAGGGCGTGACGTAGGCACCGATCTGCTCGTGGTTGGCCTGGATGTTCTGGGTCAGCAGCACTGTCACGATGGAGATCCCGACACTGGAGCCGACATTTCGCGACAGGCTGTAAAGCCCGGTGCCTTCGGCGCGCAAGGAGGCGGGCAGTGTCGCGAAGGCAACCGTGGTCAGTGGCACAAACAGCATGCCCAGGCTGGTGCCCTGGATGAAGCCGACCCAGATGACGGTCTGCATCGACACATCCGGCGTCCAGCCGGTCATCAGCCCCATCGACAGCGCCGACAACCCCAGGCCCGTCAGCAGTAACAGGCGGGTATCGACTTTGCCCAACAGTCGGCCGGCGAGGAACATGGTCAACATCGTGCCCAGACCACGCGGGCCCATCACCATGCCGGCGGTCAGCACCGGATAGCCCATCAGGGTTTGCAGATAGGGGGTCATCAGCGCCAGTGAGGCCAGGTAGGTAATGCCGACGATGAAAATAAAGATGACGCTGATCGAAAAGTTGCGGTCCTTGAACAGCTTCGGGCTGATAAAGGGCGTGTCGGTGGTGAAGGTGTGGACCAGGAACACATACAGGGCGACAGCGGCCACCACCGCTTCGACCAGGATTTCCCCGGAGGCGAACCAGCCCAGTTGCTCGCCCCGGTCCAGAAACAGTTGCAGGGCCATGATCGCCACGCTCAGCGAACCGAAGCCGAGCCAGTCCAGGCGGGTCGAGGTGTCGGTGGTCGTTTCACTGACGTAATAGACGATCCCGGCCAGCGCCAGCAAACCAATGGGCAAATTGATGAAGAACACCCAGCGCCAGCTGAAACTCTCGGTCAGCCAGCCGCCGAGCATCGGCCCCAGCACCGGGCCGACCATGACCGACACGCCGAACAGCGCCATGGCTGAACCGCGTTCCTTGAGGCTGTAGATGTCCAGCAGAATGCCCTGGGAAAGGGGCACCAGCGCCGCGCCCGCCAGGCCCTGCAGCAGGCGGGCGAGGATGATTTCTTCCAGCGATTGCGCCAGGCCGCAAAGGATCGACGAGACCACAAAGCCGACAATCGCCCACAGCAGCACGCGTTTGCGCCCGAAGCGCCTGGCCAGGAAGGCAGACGGCGGCGTCATGATTGCCGCGGCGACGATGTATGACGTCAGCACCCAGTTGATCTGGTCCGAACTGGCCGAGATGCTGCCTTGCATGTAGGGCAGGGCGACATTGGCGATGGTGGTGTCGAGCGCTTGCATGATCACCGCCAGCACGACGCAAGCGGTGATCATCCCGCGATGGGCCACCGCTTCGGTCGGTGCCGGGTTATTCATGGGCCAGAGCCGGGGCAGGGACCTTGCTCGCCAGCAGCCCCGAGAACAGGTGCGGCAAGCCACGTGCCGAGCCTGTATCGATCTCGGCCTGCACACTCATGCCGGTGCGCAGCGGCGGTTTATCCCCGGCATCATCGATGCTGATGCGCACGGGAATCCGTTGCACGACCTTGACCCAGTTGCCGGTGGTGTTTTGCGCGGGCAGCAACGAGAAGCTTGAACCCGACGCCGGGCTGATGCTTTCGACGGTGCCGTGCCATTGCACGCCGGGGTAGCTGTCGACACTGATATCGACGGGTTGACCGGGTTTCATATGGGTCAGTTCGGTTTCCTTGGGGGACGCAGCGACCCACAGGTGGTCGGCTGACACAAGGCTGATGCCCGATTGGGGTGGTTGCAGGTAGGAGCCGACTTGCAGCGAATCAACGTTGGTCACGACACCGTCAAACGAAGCCCTGACCACCGAGTTGTCCAGGTTGCGCTGCGCTTCGTCGACAGCGGCCCGGGCGATCAGATACGTGGACTGTTGTTCGACGGGTGTTTCGATATGCCCGCCCAATTGCGCCAGTACCATTTGTGCGGTGGCCCTGGCCACGGTGATTTTTTGCCGGGTACTGTCCAGCGCATGCTTGGCATCGTCGTAGTTGGTTCTGGACACTGCCGAGACGCTGAGCAGGGTTTGCTGGCGCTGGAAGCTGGCCTGGTAGTAGGCGAGGTCAATTTGCGCCTGATCGATTTCGGCCAGCGCTTGCTTGTAATTGGCCTGGAGATTGAGGATCTGATTGCGCACATTACTCAGTTGCGCCCTGGCACTGGCCAGCGCGATCTCAAAGGGCTCAGGCTTCAGGGTGAACAGGACTTGACCCTTGACCACCCGCTGATTGTCTTTGACATCAACCGAGGCGACCAGGCCCGAGACATCGGTGGAGACGCCGACATGATCGGCTTGTATGTAGGCATTGTCGGTGGAAATGATCTGCCCGCCCGTGACATACAGGTAACCGCCGACCACCAGCACGATGGGTAGCAAGGCAAACAGCGTGGTGCGCATGAGTTGCTGTCCCGGGCGGGCCGGTGAGGCATTGCCCGGCCCGGCCTCGGTGTGCCCGAGCTCCGGTTTGCGGGCCTCGGCTGGAGAGGGTCCTTCAAGCCGTGCGGGCTTGGGCATCACGGCAGGTTCGGCGGGGGGCTTCAGGCGTTGATCAGTCATGACGATGCTCCTCCTCTTCAACGGGAAGACTGCAGGCTTCGATCAGGTTCGACCTCATCCGCTTCATCAGCCCCAGCAGCAGCTGTTCCTCCTCGGCAGAGAATCCGCGCGTGGCCTCCTGGCGGGTCACTCGGCCCATGTCACGCATCAGTTGCAGCAGCGGATGGGCCTGCTCCGTCAGAAACAACAGGGACAGGCGTCGATCCGTGGGATGACGACGTCGCTCGACCAAACCGCGCTCGGCCATTTTGTCCAGCAGGCGCACGAGGGTGATCGATTCCAGTTCCAGTAAATCCGCGAGCCCTTTTTGATGGATGCCCTCATTGGTCGACAACATGGCCAGCACTTGCCACTGCGAACGAGTAAGGCCGACATGCCGAGCGCGTTGCTCGAACCGCTTGCGCATCAGCCGGGCGCTGTCATGCAGGGCAAAACCAAGGGTCAATATGTCAGTCATGGTGAAATCTGCCGCGGAGAAGTTAGCTCATCATAGTTGAGCTTGTAATTAGTCTGCTATCTATATTTGCGAAATAAATTCCAGATGACATACGGCCGGTAAACCCGGCCTCAGAGCGGGCTCCACGACACCTCCGACGTACCGATGGCCCCGCCCATGACCAGGCCCGGCAGCGCAGCGGGCAAGGAATCAGGCGAGGGCATAATCAGTTGATCGCGGAGCTCGCAGGAAGCTGGGCTACGCCCGAAGGTGGTCAGTTGGTACAAGTCCTGATGACGGCACTTGAAGTGCTACTAAATACACCTGTGAGCGATTTGCAAAACCATGATGTGTGGTTCTGCAAATCCTCAGGTGGGCAAGAAGGCTCGCTCCTGCTAGCTGTTCGAGGCTACCTCCGGCAGTTGCGGGTGCGAGCCACATTTGAGTCGACCTCTCATCGTCCGCATTGGGTTGAATCCACAGCCGAAAGCGGACGTTCCCAGGCACCTGCGAAGTTATGGCGATTTAGTCTTGATCCGTGGGAAATCAGTGCTCGCCATTAATCTTTCGTGAACATACTGCTCAAATTGTTCGGCTGGCAGTGGCGGGGAAAACAGGAAACCCTGGTAGGTCTGGCAGCCATGCTTGACCAGAAAGGAGCGCTGAGCTTCTGTCTCCACACCTTCTGCAATCACCGAAAGCCCCAATATCTGGCTCAGGCTCACAATCGCGCAGGCAATGGCGGCGTCGTTGGAATCAACCAGCACATCTCTGATGAAGGACTGGTCGATCTTGAGTTGATCCAGCGGAAGGCTCTTCAGGTATGACAGTGACGAGTAGCCGGTTCCGAAATCATCCAGCGAAAGGCCTATGCCGATCTCTTTCAACTCGATCATTTTGGCGACAGTACTTTCCATATCCTCTATCAGCAGGCCTTCGGTCAGTTCCAGTTTCAATTTCTTCGGATCGGCCCCCGTGCATCTCAGCACTTGCAGTACATCCTCGACGAAGTCCGGATGGTGAAACTGGCGGGCGCTGACATTCACAGCCATACCCAGTCGGGCGGTTTCCGAATGCTTTGCCCAGGCAACCAGCTGAGTGCAGGCTGCCTGCAGCGCCCAACGGCCTAACGGCAGAATCAACCCCGTTTCCTCTGCCAATGGAATGAACTCGCCTGGAAACACGACTCCGCGCTCAGGATTCTGCCATCTCATCAGTGCCTCTGCGCCAATGATACGGCCCTCACTATTCACCTGCGGCTGGTAATGAAGAAGGAATTCTTTGTCCTGCAAGCCTTGGCGCAAGTCTACTTCCAGTCTGGCGCGTGCCGTGGCAACCGCCTGCATTTCCGGATCGAAGAAGCGCATAGTATTGCGGCCCGCCGCCTTGGCGCGATACATCGCCAGGTCAGCGCGCTTCATAATATCGTCCACTGTGCTCAGCTGCCCCTGGAACAGCGCAATGCCGAGGCTGGGGGTGCTGTGGTGCTCATATCCATCCAACTGGTAGGAAATGTTCAGCGAGTTGAGAATCTTTTCGCCAATAGCCTTGGCCTGGATAGCTGCTTCTGGAGGGTTCTCATTAAGGCCATCCAGCAGGACGACGAATTCGTCTCCGCCCAGGCGAGCCACGGTGTCGCTCTCGCGTATGCAGCCGCAAAGGCGCAGAGCAACTTGCTGCAGCAACATGTCGCCTCTGTCATGCCCCAGCGTGTCGTTCAGTGCCTTGAAGTTATCCAGGTCAATGAGAATTATCGCGCTCGTATGCAGGCTACGGGAGCTGCCCGCCAGCAGATGCTGTAACCGGTCCAACATGAGCCGCCTGTTGGCCAGCCCGGTCAATTGATCGTAGAAGGCCAAGCGCTGGACCTCTTGCTCAGCGGTCTTACGGTGGGTGATGTCAGTATTGATCGACAGAACGGATTGCGGCTGGCCATCATCGTCTCGCACCAGGGTTCGATGACTTTCGAGCGTGATGGTGCAGCCATCCCGGCGTCGTAGTGTAACTTCGTCTGCCCAGTCACCCGTTTCTATCAGGCTGTTAGTGGCCGCATTGAAAGCGGCGCTACCCTGGTAGATCAACTCCTGTGCCGATTTGCCGAGTGCCTCTTCCTTTGACAGGCCGTAGAGACGCTCGGCACTTTTGTTCCAGTACAGGATGCGGTTATCCATCCCGTGAACGACAATGGCGTCCTGGGCTTTGTCCAGCAGCGATGCTTGCTGGCGGGCCTGCTTCTCGCTTTCGCGCAGCACTGCCAGATAACCTTCCCTTTCAGCTGCTTGCGACTCCATTTCGCGCCTGATCTTGCCCCCGTAGATAACGGCCGCACTGACCATCAGTAGCACGAACACCATGATCGCGTATTCGACCCGGCGCAGTTCTTCGACCGACTCAAGCTCCTCCTCCAGGAGCTTGCTTTGAATCAGGCCAACGCGATCCCGCACGGTACTGAGTGAGGCGAGCAACAGGGCAAACTTCCTGTCCATCGTTGCCATGCGTTTGCCGGCATTATCCGACTGCCCCTCCCTGAAGTAGGAAAAGATCAGCAAGGCCTCGTTCACCATTTCGACCATCGCGCCATCAACTGCACCCACCTCATCCTTCAATGCAAGGGTAAAGGCTTGTACATCTGCACTGTGTTCAGCCTCATTGGCGATCCGTACTTCCAACTGTTTTTTGGCCATTGCCAAATGCTCGTTGAAGGCGCGCAAGGCTTCATTCATGTTCCGCGATTCGGCCTCAACATTATGTGTATCGAACACATTATTGCCCGGCGCATTGACTGCGGAAGCCAGGCTGCCCAGCGTTGAATAGCTCGACAGCTGTTGGACCCACGACTGGTTTGCCTTGATGGAGCGGTGATAGGTATCGACGATCAGGTGATTCAATAGCACGCTCAGCACAACAACCAGCACGTCGAATCCCGCAAGAAAAAAGTACATGCGGTGCCATTTGGTCGAGCGCGGCTTATTTGAACTGGTGGGTATGGCTTGCTTTGCGGCGCTTTTACTCCTGAAAAAATCCATTTCACAATCTCCAAACATAATCCTTCTAAATTGACCAATAGAAGCGGTATTCGGAAACCAATTAACCTTTTGTGCCGACACCTGAACCTGAGAACACACCGCACGTAGCATTAGCCAAATTTTTTCTCTGTTCTGGATTCACGCCGGTTTTCGTGAGCGAAGCTCCCGAGACAAGCAACAGCTACCGAAGCTATACGTCTTAAGTGTCACGCCAACCAACTATTCGACACTAAGCAATGCATTTGGCGATGCTAATTTCATGGTGAAATTTTTTACTCTCGCAAGTACCCAGCCGCACCGTAGCGAAAGTCGATTCGATCCTGAGCGATCCCGACAGATCCAGTCCAAACCCTGCGCCTGCAGGTGCAGGGTTTGCTCCATGTCTACCCGAGTGTCGTTGCGGATTTGCGTCCCTGAACTGGATGCTTCACGCAAAAAAGTCGGGTGACATAGGGCACGTTACGGGTCATTTCCGCGCAGCCTGCCGGACTGCCTGATCAGTTTCTACACCAGACCAAGCATAGCCACTAATTTGCAATTATTCTGTTCGCTGACTGCTCCAGGTCGGTAGCAGCCCTTGATGGTCGGCAGCTTTCGGCAATGAGCTGTCGTTCGCTGGCACCAACTTTTTGACAGCGGGCTGGCCGCCCGGCCTCCAAAAAGCGGACGCCCCCGCGCTCCGCGACGACTGCCTGATCGTTTCATTTAAAGCGGCAAGTCCGCGCCTTGACGCAGCGCATTTGCAACGACAACGAAATGAGGGAGTCGGTTGCAGACAACTTCGGTAGTACCGATGGTTCATGTTGCTCACGCCAATGACAGGCAGGCATGCCAATTTCTCCGTCATCGGTTCGACTACCGGCGCGGCAGTCGGGGCTCTGACGCTAGTCCGCAAGCCAATGGGCGTAAGCCCGGATGTCGATCATCGGCACCGTGCCGATCTCTTGCAACTTCGCGATGAGCTCCAGCAGGAAGGCTGTTGCAGGCTTGCTCTGCTGTGAACAAGGCTCTGCAAGCAATGCGACGCAAGCAGGAAAGAAGGGAGCACATGGCAATTTTGCTTTTTGCCGCCACCGGAATGACCGGCTCCACGTGCGACGAAAGTCGTATGGTGGTCAGTGCTGGTGCGTGTTAGGGGACGTTTATCTTGAAAACGCAATTGCTAATTTGTATCATTCGTTTTCAATCCAGCGAAGCAGGGAACGCAGCGCCCAAACAATAAAAAGGTCAAGGCAATGCTCAAAATGCTTCTCGTATACGGTCATCTGCTTGCTACGTGTATTGCCCTGGGGAGGGTGTTGCAGGCGGATCACAAGCTTTGGAGTTGGCGCAAGGAAATACTGGACCAGGCGCGGCTTGAGTACCTTGATGAAACTCAGAAGATCGTCAGCTTCGCACTGCTGGCCCTTTGGGCTAGCGGACTGTTGCTGGTGCTTCAGGGTTACCTCACTGATGGCGACGCGTATCTGCTCAATCAAAAACTCTGGGCCAAGGTGACTGTCGTCGCGCTGCTCAGCCTGAACGGTGCATTACTGCATCGAGTCGGCTTCCCACTGCTGCAAAAAGCTCCATTCGTCGCGCTGCGCAGTGCAGGCCGCACGCGGCTCGCCTTGTTGGGTGCGCTTTCCATGAGTGGTTGGCTATTCGCTGCATTCCTGGGGGTGGCTCGAGCCTGGAATCACGTGTTGCCTTATCTGCATGTGATGGGCGCATTCGCCGCATTCTCGTTACTGGCTTGTTGCGTGGCGCTTGCAGTCGCCGGTAGGGCGGGCAGTGTCGATGCGCAAAAATCCTCGGTACCGGGGTAATGCTGTTCAGTTAAGCGAGAATGATCCACTGTAGGAGCGAGCTCGCTCCTGCAGAAACCTTAACTGAACAGCACTGGTGGTGCTCCCGCCCCATTCAAGGAAGCGGATCTTGTGCGGCTCACCTTCGCTGTCTTCATAGTCCAGGGTCACTCCATTCCATAGTGGTAATCCACGACGCGAACACTGGCGCCGGGTACTGGCAGGGCTTTCTGGGCGAATACGCCAGGCGCGAGGCTGGAAATGACGGCGCTTGCCACTGAGGCCAATTTCATTCGGCTGTTCCTCTGCCGGGGTTCGCTTGCCAAGGACTGCATGTGACCGAGGAGGAGAGTGAAGTTCGCTCCACCCGGACGAACGCCCCTTTTCCGTGTTGCCTCAGCGCCGTCACCTCTCGGTCATCACCGGCGATAGAGGCCTCTCGACCCCCCGTCCTTTTTCCATAACCCATAGGCGGTTCCCGATAGCTCGACTGCTTGCATAAAGCCGTCGGTCGGCTTTCTCCTGCGCAGGTTGACCCGGAGTCAGAAAGGGCTAACTTACATTGCGTGGGAAAAAATCCCACGCGAAAGAATCAGAGGAAACTGTAAGTCCTACGGGTTCCTCCCATGCCGCTCCCGGATTGCAACGTTGATTGTGTTGGCACCGCTCGCGGTAAATCACCAGGAGAATGCACGATGAACACTTACCTGCTTTTCAAGAAAGGTTTGCTGGCGCTGGCAATCGGTGGCGTCCTTTCTGCTTCCACCGTTTTGGTACCAGATTCCGTTTCCCATGAATCGAGTGCCTATGCCAAGGATGGTGGTGGTGGTGGTGGTGGTGGTGGTGGTGGTGGTGGTGGCAACGGTGGTGGCGGTAGCGGTGGCGGCCACGGCGGCAATAGCGGGAATGGTGGCAGCGGAGGCCACGGCGGTAACAGTGGGAACGGCGGCAACAGTGGCCATGGCGGCAACAGTGGGAACGGTGGCAGCGGTGGCAGCGGTGGTCACAGCGGCAGCGACCATGGGAATGGGAACGGGAATTCAGGCCACGCCAGCTCTGGAAGCTCGAACTCCGGTCGCAGTGGTACCCATGCAGAAGCGGGTGATGACCACGGCAACCACGCCCGCGGTGAGGCTGGTGATGACCACGGCAACCACGCCCGCGGTGAGGCTGGTGATGACCACGGCAACCACGCCCGCGGCGAGGCTGGTGATGACCACGGCGTTCATGTCGGCGGTGAGCCGGGCGACGACCACGGCGTCCACGTCGGTGGCGAGCCGGGTGACGACAATGGCGAACATGTCGGCGGTGAGCCTGGTGACGACAATGGCGTCCATGTCGGTGGCGAAACCGGCGACGACAACAGCCGGATCTGAAGCAGCTTGTTGACCTCATACAAAACCCTGGGGACCGGTTTTGTATGAGGCACTGCAAAAAATACGCTTGCATTTATGGGATTATTTCCCACGTGGCTATACTGAGGTTATCTATCCAGGAATCCGCTGAATGCAATCGTCCACGCTGCCTACTTCGCTCCTCAAAGCCTTGCGGCATGTCATGCGACCGCTGGTACGCCTGATGCTGCGCAAAGGCGTCACCTACCTGGTGTTTGCCGACTTGCTCAAGGAGGTTTTCGTCGAAGTGGCGGACCGTGAGTTCCGTCTGGGCGACAAGGCACCGACCGACAGCCGCATCAGCCTGCTCACCGGCGTGCACCGCAAGGATGTACGGCGCTTGCGCAACACCAGCGACCCCGCTTCTTCTGCGCTTCCGGAAAACATCACGTTCGGTGCGCAACTGGTCAACGCCTGGACCAACGCGCCCTTTTGCAACGACGCCGGCCAGCCATTGCCACTGCCTCGATTGGCCAGTGTCGGCGGCGACCGCTCCTTTGACGCCCTGGTGGCGAAGGTCAGTACGGATATCAGGGCGCGGGTGGTGCTGGACGAGTGGCTGCGCCTGGGTGTCGTCCGCCTTGATGAACAAGAGCGCGTGCATCTCGAAGCTCAGGCCTTCGTGCCACAAAAGGGCTTCGATGAGAAAACTGCTTACCTTGGGCATAACCTGCACGATCATGCCTGCGCCGCGGTACACAATCTGACCAGCGAAGGTCCGGCCTTTTTTGAACGCAGCGTCCACTATGACGCGCTGGCCCCGATGAGCGTCGAGGCGCTACGCGAGGCCGTTGCCAGCGAGGGGATGCAGGCCCTGTTGAGCTTCAACCGACTCGCCGCCGAGCTGGAATTCCGCGACCTGCCCAGTCTTGAACCGCGCCAGCGCATCACGGTCGGTTTGTACTTCTACACTGAAACTTCCGATCCCGATTCACCAACGGCCCCTAAGCCATGACCGTCAATTTGCGCCTGATTCGTGCAATCGCCCTCGCTCTGGGCCTCGGGCTTCCGATTGTGTTGCAAGCCGCCCCGGCCTGTGTCAGCCAGAACGACGCGGGCATCAGTGAGGTGCCGGTCATCCAGGCTCCGGGGGGCACAGGCGGCACGGGCGCAGCGCCTGGTGGCATGGGCGGTACCGGCATCAGCACTGACAACGGCGGGGTGGGCGGTACCGGCGCACCACTGAAAAAGCGCCCTGGCGGCATTGGCGGCACCGGTGCCGTTGCAGGCGGCGTTGGTGGCACAGGCATCAGCGATGACAACGGAGGGATCGGTGGGACGGGCATTGTCGGCACCATTACCGGGTTCGCTTCGATCTGCGTCAATGGCGTGGAAGTGCACTTCAGCAATAACGTTCCTGTCAGCGAGAACGGCATTGCCACCACCAGCACCCAGCTGGCAGTCGGCCAAGTGGTTGCCGTGGAAGCGTTCAATTCCAAGCGAGGTCTGGAGGCCGGGCGCATTTCTATCCTGCACGTCTACGAAGGCCCCTTGACAGCCCTGCCCAGAGACTCCATGCCCATGCGTGTCATGGGGCAACCGGTGCGCCTGGCCAGCGGTGCTCAAGTCGCTGCCGGTCTGCGCCCGGGTGATCCCGTGCGGGTCAGCGGGCTGCGCGATGCCCGTGGCGACGTGGTAGCCAGCCGCATCGACCGGGCGCCCGGCCTCAGGGAGGCCAGTGCCATAGGCCCGGTGGATCGCAGCGGCTATCTCCAGGGGCTCAAACTCAGCAATCACCAAGGTCCGGCGCAGGAAGTGCTAGTGCGCGGACAGTGGTCCGGCCGCGAGCTGGACGTGACCCAAAGCCGCCCGGATCCGAGCCTGCCCTTCATTGGCCGGGTACACAATGCGGTGATCGAGGGCTTGGTTCAGGGCCGGCAGGACCACCATTTGGTGGTGGGTGGCTTTAATGTGACGCTGGCGCGCGACACCGTGTTTGTCGGTGTGCAGCCTTCGGAGCTGGCGCTGGATCGACGCGTGCGGGTCAACGGCGTGTTTACCGGCGCGCGGGACGTGCAGGCCACGCGTATCGAATTACCCCGCGAGCGCTCCGATTCACCAGCCAGCAACCAGCATGGGCGGCCCCGAGCCGGCGAGCAAAACAAGGACGACTCGAGTGGCTCGAGCAACTCGGGCGGTTCCAACAGCTCCGGCAGCTCCGGCAACTCGGGCAGTGACAGGAGTGGCCGCTCCGACAGCGAAGTCCGCATCGGCGACGATACTGGCCACGGGGGCAATGACGGTCATGGTAGCGGCGACCAGAGAGAAAGCGTGGACAGGTCCGGCAAGTCAGAGCGTGTCGATAAGGTCGAGCAACCTGACAAAGTCGAGAGGGTAGAGAAGGTAGAGAAAGCCGAAAAGGTCGAACGCCCAGAGAAAGTCGAGAAAGTCGAACGGCCAGAAAAAGTCGAGAAGGTAGAAAAAGTCGAGAAGGTAGAGAAAGTCGAGAAGGTAGAGAAAGTCGAGAAAGTCGAGCCGGTTGAAAAAGTCGATCACTCTGGCAGGTCGGGTTAAACAGTGCAGGCATGATGCACTATCGTCATAAGTAACTAGGCTGGGTATGTCACGCAACAAAGCATGCGTGTGAACTTCGATGACGGAACACACGAGGTGAACATGAACCCCAGGCGCATCCTGCTTGTCGGTTTACTTGCCAGCCAGGCCTTGCCGGCCCTGGCCGATACCTTCTCGACCTCGATCGGAACCGACTACTCTCGGGGCGACTATGGCACCGGTACAACTTCCGAAACCTGGTACGTCCCGCTGGTGGGCAAATACCAGACCGGCCCCATGACCTACAAGCTCACTGTGCCTTGGCTGCGTATCACCAATCCTTCGGTCGGCCCTGACGGCGAGCCGTTACCCGGCGGCTGCGGCAAAGTGGAAAGCGGTTTGGGCGACACCATCGCCGGTGCCGACTATGCCGTTCTTGACGACAGCGTTGGCGGGCTGTTCGTGGACCTGATCGGCAAGGTCAAGTTGCCCACGGCTGACGAAGACAAATGCCTGGGCACCGGCAAGACCGATTATTCCGCCCAGGTCGACGTCGCCAAGGCCTTCGGCCCTGTGACCGGGTTCGCCACTCTGGGCTGGAAAAAATTCGGTGACCCGTCGGGCACCAACTTCGACAACCCGATATTCGCCGGCCTGGGCTTCGCCATGCCCGTGTTCGCGCGCACCACGGCGGGCGTGTCCTACGACTGGCGGCAGAAGGTCGTATCCACGGGCGACCAGATCAAGGAACTCACCCTGTTCCTCACGCACAAGCTCAATCAGAACTGGAAGTTTCAGTTGTATGCCGTCAAGGGGTTCTCCGACGCCAGCCCGGATGGCGAGGCTGGACTGGTGTTCAGCCACACCTATTGATACCCGCCTGTTTCCCTGCACTGATGCGTTTCACCGCCTCCACCCAGGCCATCGCCTGCTGCACACCCTGTTCGATGACGCCGACCAGGAGGTTGTCATACCCGTGAGGATAATCGTTTGGTCCTGATGTTCGGTCGTTGACACTCAGGCTGACAGGGCTAATCTAAAAAGGTGTGGGAATATTTCCCACGAAACGATGCCGGCTGGCTCTGAGGGATCGTGCGGATACCGCAGTTGCTCGTGATTGCTGCAAATTTTTGGCCGTGCCGGTTGGCTGGCCGCTCCAGTGGGCGGCCGGGAACTCACTGGACATTGCGTTCGATACGGAGATGACGGCGCAACTCCAAGCGGAGGTGCATCATGGTACTCAAGAAATGTTTGTTGGCTCTGGCAATTGGCGGGGTCCTGTCGGCATCGACTGTCCTGGTGCCTGATTACATCGGTAGTTTCTCCAGCGTGTATGCCAAAGATGGTGGCAGCGGTGGAGGCGGAGGCGGCCACGGTGGCGGCGGAGGCGGCGGTGGTCACGGTGGTGGCGGCGACGGCGGAGGCGGCGGTGGTCACGGTGGTGGCGGCAGCGGCGGAGGCGGTGGCGGCAACGGTGGCGGCTCCGGAGGCGGTGGCGGTCATGGTGGCGGTGGAGGCTCCGGAGGCTCCGGAGGCGGTGGTCACGGTGGTGACGGCGGAGGCGGTAACGGTGGTAGCGGCCATGGAGATGGCGGCGGTCATGGTGCTGCAGGCCATGGTGCTGACGGTCATGGAGGCCCGGGTCGCGGCGACGCTGACCATGGTGGTATGGCCGGGAACAGAGGCCCAGGCAACGCGCGTGACAACGACGATGACCATGGTGGAATGGCCGGGAACAGAGGCCCGGGCAATGCGCGTGACAACGACGATGACCATGGTATGGCCGGGAACAGAGGCCCGGGCAATGCGCATGACAACGACAGGGCGAAGGACAACGACAAGGCGAAGGACAACGACAAGGCGAAAGACAACGACAGGGCGAAGGACAACGACAAGGCGAAGGACAACGACAGGGCGAAAGACAACGACAAGGCGAAAGACAACGACAGGGCGAAAGACAACGACAGGGCGAAAGACAACGACAAGGCGAAAGACAACGACAGGGCGAAAGACAACGACAGGGCGAAGGATAACGACAGGGCGAAGGACAACGACAGGGCGAAGGACAACGACAGGGCGAAGGACAACGACAGGGCGAAGGACAACGACAAGGCGAAAGACAACGACAAGGCGAAAGACAACGACAAGGCGAAAGACAACGACAACGCGAAAGACAACGACAAGGCGAAGGACAACGACAAGGCGAAAGACAACGACAAGGCGAAAGACAACGACGACGCGGATGACAATGACGACGCGGATGACAATGACAACGATGCCGCACATGCAGCCAGGGACGCTGCCAGAAACGACGCAGATGCAGCCAGAGATGCTGCCAGGGCCGCTGCAGATGCAGCCAGGGATGTCGCCAAGGCAGACGCAGATGCAGCCAGAGATGCTGCCAAGGCAGCTGCAAATGCGGCCAGGAACGCAGCCAAAGTAGAAGCGAATGAAGCCAGAGAGGCTGCCAAAGTAGAGGCGAATGAAGCCAG
>NZ_CP168528.1:3347500-6341052 GCF_059492225.1 Pseudomonas sp. Pseusp10
TCACATCCTGGGGCTGAAGCCGGTCCCAAGGGTATGGCTGTTCGCCATTTAAAGTGGTACGCGAGCTGGGTTTAGAACGTCGTGAGACAGTTCGGTCCCTATCTGCCGTGGACGTTTGAGATTTGAGAGGGGCTGCTCCTAGTACGAGAGGACCGGAGTGGACGAACCTCTGGTGTTCCGGTTGTCACGCCAGTGGCATTGCCGGGTAGCTATGTTCGGGAAAGATAACCGCTGAAAGCATCTAAGCGGGAAACTTGCCTCAAGATGAGATCTCACTGGGACCTTGAGTCCCCTGAAGGGCCGTCGAAGACTACGACGTTGATAGGTTGGGTGTGTAAGCGCTGTGAGGCGTTGAGCTAACCAATACTAATTGCCCGTGAGGCTTGACCATATAACACCCAAGCAATTTGCGAACTCGGAAGAGGCCAGATTGCGGTGTGTGAAGACGCAAGAACCGAAAGTTCGAGATACTCACCAAACACCGAAGCTATCACCTACCCAATTTGCTGAAGCGAGGCCATCGTGGTCACGACTCGGTACCCGAATTTCTTGACGACCATAGAGCATTGGAACCACCTGATCCCATCCCGAACTCAGCAGTGAAACGATGCATCGCCGATGGTAGTGTGGGGTTTCCCCATGTGAGAGTAGGTCATCGTCAAGATTAAATTCCGAAACCCCTATCTGCGTATGCAGGTAGGGGTTTTGTTTTTCTGGCTCCTGTAGGAGCGAGCTTGCTCGCGATGGTCGTCAACGCTGACGCTAACTTGCTGATGCCCCGCGCCGTTCTGAAGCTCATCGTCGGAACGCCGCCCGGAGCAAGCTCGCTCCTACAGCAAGTCGCCTTCAATGCTAAAGTCGTCCCTCGAATTTGCATTTTCCAAGGAAGCCTTATGCCGGACGCGACGTCCCTCAGTGCTCCCTACTAGCCGCTTGGCAGCGCTTTTCGCTGTTTCAATCGGACCCGCTGGTCCAGTTTATTTCGACGTCTTGCTTGGGAATGCCAGGCTAGGTGCCCGGCTACGTTACGTGGATGGCAAGGAGACATCATGACAGTCAAGCGTATGGACAACATCGGCATCGTTGTAGAAGACCTCGACGCTGCCATTGAGTTCTTCACCGAACTTGGCCTCGAACTCGAGGGGCGCGCGCCAATCGAAGGAGACTGGGCAGATGGTGTCACTGGATTGCGCGACATGCGCGTCGAGATTGCCATGATGCGTACACCAGACGGTCACGGCCGTCTCGAGATGTCCCGATTCCTCGCCCCACCTGTGGTCGCCGATCACCGCAGCGCTCCGGTGAACGCTCTCGGTTACCTGCGCGTCATGTTCACCGTGGAGGACATCAACGACACGCTCGCCAGGCTCCACAAACGCGGCGCGGAGCTCGTCGGCAAAGTGGTCCGGTACGAAAATACGTATCGGCTCTGCTACATTCGGGGGCCCGAAGGAATTCTCATCGGGCTTGCCCAGGAGCTCGGGCAGCACGCTTCTCGATGAGCACCTGCAGCAGGTACAGAGCTGATAGGGGGGGCGTGGCTGGTTGCCGTTGAGGGCGTCTGATAATTTACTTCGCTAATTCAGATTTAAACATCGGCAATTGCTGATGGTAGGTATTTTTTGCCTGTTCCTATACTGGCCCCCCCCATTCAGAAGTTTAAGCACCACAACTGGTCACGCACGCAGCTATGCAGTTGAAGTGACTGCTGGCAGCTGGAAAAAATAATCTCGACTTGAGGGTTTTCCTGGGCAGCAATAAAAAAGAACGCTGTAAGTCAAATCTGAATAAGCTATCGGTGTCTGGCTTGTTCGGGTTTTGAATATCTGCATTTTGCTTAGTTGAATAATAAGAACGGCGTTCAAATCAACTCAAATGGTTTGACGCTACAACATCTTCTATAGCTATTAATCAGAGCCTGAAAAATGAACTTTTATGAAATCATCGGCTATGACCGTGACGGAACTGTTCGTGATCTGGATACTGCGTTAAACAAGGGAACTCTAACCACCAGGGATGTGACGTTTTCGGCGCTGGGCTTCAATGCGCCTGGCTGGATCGCAGCTTCTTCCATGTCGATTCTTTACTCAATATCGGGCCACCACGCTCCACTGGCCATTTTGATTGCGTACTTCTTTCCGATGTTGGTCATGGCATTCTGCATGATCTCACTCACTCGCCAGGCACCGTCGGCGGGTGGCGTCTTCACTTTCACGTCGCGTTTTCTGCACACCCGTGTAGGGACCATTCTCGGTTGGGCGTACTCGGTTGCCTGCATGGCAGTGATGGCAATGTGCGCAATTATCGGAACCGAATATATACAGGCGTTGTTCCCGGTGTTGGCGGGCCCGCTCAATGCAAAACTGATCGGGACGGGTATGGTTCTGATCTTCCTGGCCATTTCCTGCAACGGCGTCAATGCCACAGCCAAAGTAGCCAGCGTATTTCTGATTTTCGAGATCAGCGTGGTAGCCGGGCTCGGGTTGATGGGAATCATCAATCCTCAGGTTCCGGATTTGTCAGTGATTTCCATGTACACGCCGGAAGGGTCTGGTGGTTGGTCCGCGATCGGGCCGGGGGTGCTGTTCGGTGTCTGGATGCTCGCGAACTTCGATTCGGCGATCAACTATATCGAAGAGTCGCGTATTCCGGTTCGGACTGTACAGCGCTCCATGCTACTCGTTCTGACTTCGGCATTCGTCATTTACAGTCTTGCGGCGATTGGCTGGCAGTACGCGGTGCCTGTAGAGAAGTTGGCGGCAATTATCGAAGACGGCAACGGTGGGCCGATCGCCGCCGTGGCGAATGTCTACTTGCCCCCCGCCATGGCCTGGATCGCTCTATTCGTCGTGATCACTTCGGCATGTGCCGGCTTGCAAATTTCTTCGAGTGCAGCTGCGCGTACGCTCTATCGAATGAGTGAGGAAGGGCATCTGCCAACAGCGCTTCGCTCAGTCAATAAATCGAGATCGCCATGGCTGGCCAGCATTATCGTCTCGACCCTCGCCATTACACTGCTCTGGTGGAAGCCACTGGACAAGATCTCGTGGTACTACGATGTCGTGACCATCACGCTGGTGATGTCCTACATGGCCGCTATCGCAGCATTCATTGTCATGACCTTTCGCCGTCAACGTTTCGGTATGGCGTTGGCACTGTCGATCCCGGCTGCGCTGGCAATCCTTGTGCTGGGATACATCGGTTATACCGCCGGAGCCAATCCGGTTTCGCCCGAGGATCAATACACCGCCTGGTACCTCGGCGCGCTGACCATCCTTTCTGGCGCAATGATTCTGTTTTGGCAGTCGCGAATTTCCAGGCAAACCGTACTAACGCCAATGCAAGAGTCCTGATTGCGAAGTTAACGCGTGCGGTCAATGTTGCAGCCTGCGTTAACCGGAGATTGGCGCCTGCGTGTGGTGTTCATTTAAAACCATGGGTGAACTTATGAAGCGTGTTGTCGTAATTACGGGAGCGGGAAGGGGCATAGGGCTGGCAATTGCCAAGCGTTTTGCTGCAAGTGGCGATCATTTGGTACTCAACTACTTCGACGTCAAGGATCAACTCGACGCAGTGATACGTATTGCCCAAGACAACGGTGGCGATGGGATCACTGTTCAAGCGGATGTCAGTCATCCCGAGGCGGCAGCCGGAATCATCAGGGAAGCAGAGAACCGCTATGGGCGGGTCGATGTTCTTGTCAACAATGCCGGCAGGCTGGTTTCGGCGACCGTCGCGCAGACGACCTGGGCGCAGTGGGAACAGATGATCAGCACCAATCTCGGCGGGACCTGGGCCTGCATGCAGGCCGTGTTGCCGGGCATGCTGGCACGTGGTCAGGGGCGGATTATCAATATCAGTTCCGAGCTGGGGTTGATTGGCTTTCCGACCTACGCCGCGTACTGCGCCTCCAAGGGCGGGGTGATCGCGTTGACAAAAGCGGTTGCGAAGGAAGTTGCCCCACAAGGCGTATTGGTGAATTCGGTGGCACCGGGGCCGATCGAAACGGACATGCTGATCAACGACACCATTGAATACAACGACGAGACGCGCGCGACCATTCCATTGAAGCGCTTCGGAAAACCGGACGAGATTGCGGCCATGGTCGAAGCCCTGGCCGGACCTGCGGGAGATTATATGGTTGGACAAGTAGTCAGCCCCAATGGCGGGGCCGCGATCTAGTTGAGTGTCGTGCAATTAAACTTCACTGAGTCATGAATTTCCCAGTCAAATAAGTGGCTCTGATTTTTCTAATAACAAGAAGGATACAAAATGAGCGCTGTGATGATTACCGGTGGTTTGGGCTATGTTGGCAGGTACCTGACTAAAAAGCTCAGCGAACAGGGCGTTAAGGTGGTTAGTTACAATCGTGACTACTCAGAGGCCAGGTCGGAGTTCATGACCCCTGTACAGGGCGAGTTGTACGATATTCCCAGGATCGTCAGAACCATTCAGGACTTTGGGGTTGATCGTGTTATTCATACGGCCGCGATGTCACATCCTGACTTGTCCATAGATCTGCCGATTACGACAGTGGCAGCGAATATCGATGGCACCATTCATTTGCTTGAGGCAATGCGCCTGGCGGGCATTAAAAAGCTAGTGAATTTTTCTTCTGAAACGGTGTACGGGCATTTCGAAGGTGTGATCAATGAAAAAACACCGACTAATCCAACGACACCCTATGGTGTAACCAAAGTTGCCACCGAGCATTTTGGCCGAGTCTACAATGATCTTTATGGTATGGAAGTAATCTCGCTGCGGATTGCTGAAGTGTATGGCCCTGAAAATAAAATGCCGCAGGTTCTCAGGGACATACTTAAAACAGTTCATAAGGGTGAAACATTCAACTTACCTACCGGCGGCGATCATCGGTTCCATTATATTCATGTGGAAGACGTTGTGCGTGCTGTACTGATGGCGGCTGAAACCAGAGATACGAAGGGCGGCATATTTAATATTGCCGGTGACCGCTCCTGGACGCTGCATGAGGCCGTTGAACTGATCAGGAAAATAATTCCTGATGCCCGCATCGAAATCGGCGATGGCTATTGGCATCTCGATCGGCATGGGGAATGGGACCTGAGTGCTGCGCAGCGGGAGTTGGGGTATCGAGCGCAATGGTCGCTGGAAAAAGGACTGACGCATTATTCCAATTGGCTGCTCGATCACGAGTATTGATATCGGGATAGCTCACGGTTCCTGGTAAATCAATGATATTCAGCAGCCATTGGTGATTAAACATGATTGAAAACCCTATTGTCTGGCCAAACGGCGCACGCTGTGCCGTCTCCTTTACCTTTGATATGGATGCAGACAGCATTCTGCATGTGGCGCACCCCAAGGATTCAGCAACGCGAGTTGCCAGTATTTCAATGCTGCACTACGGACCGAAGGTGGCGATTCCAAGGATCCTGGAAACCTATCGACGTTTCGAGATTAAACAAACGTTCTTCATTCCGGCCTGGTGCATTGAGCAATACCCCGAGGCCATTGAAGCGATCGTCGAAAATGGACACGAAATTGCTCACCATGGCTATATACATGAACATCCAAACGAGCTGACTCGAGAAGAAGAAGCCTATTGGCTCGATCGTGGTTGCGACACCATCAAGCGCTTCACGGGCCAGGCACCGCGAGGCTGGCGGGCTCCCCTCTACAATATGTCGGAGCACTCGGCTGACTTGCTGATCGAGCGAGGCTTCAGTTATGACGCCTCATTGATGGGGGATGATGTTCCTTATCTGTTGCGCACAAATGCTGGAGAGCTGGTGGAGCTGCCCTCCAGCTGGGCGCTGGATGACTGGCCCCAGTACATGCACAGTATCGACCTTGATTTTCAGATGCCGATTCAGTCGCCGCAACGCGCCGTAGAGGTATTCAAGGCCGAGTTTGATGCAGCATGGGAATATGGCGGTCTTTTCATACCCGTCTGGCATCCCTTCCTTTCCGGCCGTTTGGCACGCTGGCATGAAGTTTCGAAGTTGATCGAATACATGATGCAAAAAGGCGATGTCTGGTTTGCACGTATGGATGAGATCGCGGCGCATGTTCAGCGTAGTGTCCGCACTGGGGTCTATACGCCACGGATTGACAGCCTGCCTTACTATCAGGGACCGGTTAAAGCGAACAAATAACCGTTCTGATGGTGAATGTATCGTGCGTATTGGGTTCTTGTAGTTATTGATGTTGGAGCCGCGACCCTCGATGGAGGGTCGCTACTCTGCCTGAATGATGCTTTTTTACTTCATTGGGCCTGGAGAGCGCGGATCAGCGCGACATTCGAGTCGTGTTTCCAGCTTAGCCGGCCTCAAACCGGACCCGCCAGAAGGGCGGGTCCGAAGGGGGATCAAAGCTTCGGCAGTTGCCCGATGCGGCCCATCATCTCGGTCACGATCTGCAAGTCCAGCAGGAACTGCTCGGTAGTCTTGAACTCGTTGTCGTTGTGGCCGGTGTATTTGACGTTCGGCATGGCCAGGCCGAATTGCACGCCGTTGGGCAGTTCATGTACGGACGTGGCGCCAGCGGAGGTGCCGAACTTGTGTTCCATGCCGAGGTTTTCACTGGCCACGGCGAGCAGGGCCTTGGTCCATTCACCCTCGGGGTTGCGGTACATCGGTTCGGCAATCGACAGGTCGAAGGCCGGTGCGATCCGGGTCTTCTTGCTCCAGGCGTCCAGCTTTGCGGCGATTTCGGACTTGAGCATTTCCGGCGACTTGCCCTTCGGCACGCGCAGGTTGACCGCGAGCTTGAAGGCGTTGTCATCCATCCCGACATAGGTCAGGGAAGTGGTCAGCGGGCCCATGAACTGATCGGCAAAACCGACCCCCAACTTGCCACCCAGGTAGTCCAGCCCCCAGTTGTCGGTGGCGTAGCGGGCAGCGTCAGTGATCTGGTTGTGCTTGAGCGCGACCTTGCCGTCGAGGCTATTGATGAAATCGAGCATCCTGGCCACCGGGTTGACGCCGGACTCCGGCTCGGAGGAGTGGGCGGAAACACCGGTGACGGTCAGCTTGACGTCCTTGCCGTCGACCCTGGCAGCCACCTCGAAATTGCCGCCGTTGCGCTTGGCATAATCAGTGCCGGCCTTTTGCAGGCTGGCGGCCAGTTCGGCGGGCTTGTCGGTCACCAGAGTCGCGACCGATGTCGACGGAATCTGGTTGGTGGCCAGGCCGCCGGTCATCGAGGTGATTTCCGCGCCTTGGCCTTCAGCGTTACGTTTGGCGAAGCTGGCCATGATCGTGCCATAGCCTTTCTCGGCGATCACCACCGGATAGCCGCCATCCAGTGCCAGGTTGTAGTTGGGCGTCGGGTTGCGTTCGAAGTAGTAGGGGATGGCATCGCCCGTGGTCTCTTCGGTGGTGTCGACCAGCAGCTTGAAATTTCTGGCCAGCGGCAGCTGCTCTTCCTTGATGATCTTCATGGCGTAGAGCGCCACCACGATGCCGTTCTTGTCATCCTCGGTGCCGCGGCCATACATGCGATCGCCGACCAGGGTGACCTTGAACGGATCGAGGCGGGTGCCGTCCTGCAGCACCCAGTTCTCCGGTGTTACCGGCACCACATCGGCATGGGCGTGAATGCCCACGACTTCATCGCCGGTGCCTTCAAGGGAGATCTCATAGACGCGGTTGTCGATGTTACGGAAGTTCAGGTTGAACGCCTGGGCAAGGCCCTTGATCTTCTCGGCTATCTTGAGGAATTCGGGATTGTCGTGCTGGGCAACGCCATCCACGCGCACGGTCGCAATGGCCACCAGCTCCTTCAAGGTGTCGGTGGCCGCGCTGCCGTATTTCACCCGTGCATAGAGGCCAAGCAGGCGATGGATTTCGTTTTGCTGCTCAGAAGTAAGCGTCTTGTTGTCGAGGAACGCACTGATGGCCGGGCCGAGGTTGTCGGTCTTGGCGAAATCGCTCTTGGCCAGACTTCCCAGGAATTGCCTGAAATCCTTGACCGACGCATCACTGAAGGTCTTGAGGATGATCGCGTTCTGTTGCGGGGTGATGTTGGCGTGGGCTGCGGTGGTGAACGACGAAAGGCTGGCGAGCATGAGGGTGGTCGCGGCCAGGTGCTTGAGTGAAAAATCCATTGCTGGGGGCATTCCTTTGCAGGCGGTTTGTAAGAAATATCTGATCGTTTGATCAGAAACATTTCAAAACTAACACCACGAGCGTGTGAAACGGGAGCCCCTGAAGTGGGATCTGTCGCACAGAAAGGCAAAAGCGGCGCAGAAACGAAAAACCGCTCTATCAATGTTTACATTCCGCCATCACCACGTGGCAGGTATCCGGTGTACCGCCGGATCGGCCGGCATAGCGTATGCAATTATCCAGGGATTTTTGCCGAGCCATGTCCAGAGTGTCGCCCCAGGCGAGGCCACCTTCGCCGACAGTGGGGAGTGCTTTTGCAAAGCAGACTGAGCCGGTGTTTGAGTCGGTGTTTGAGGCAGGATGTGGAGCCGTGGTGGCTTTGCTTGAACATCCGGCTAGCAGCGCCATGTTGACGGCGAGCAGGGAGAGCAGGAGCCATGGCGAGCATTGGCGTGCTGTATGTCCCGTCATCCCGGTTCCCCTGTATCAAGAGGCGTGTTCAAGGTCGTACCTATTCAGATTAGGCCCCTATCAGGACATCATCCACTTGCCCGCCGGCTTGTCTCGGAATTCACTGAGTAAGAGGCCCACTGTCTAGACGGACGGCAGCCTGATCTCTTCGTCCAGTGCGTGAGCGGCTGGAATTGGATCGAAGTACTCTCGGATAAACCTGAGCTTGCCGTTTTCAGCCTCCACGAACAAAACGTAGGTCTGCCTGTAGATTCGCCCCGTCGTCTTGATCCTCCCTTCGGCCTTTACTTGCGCGACGGCTTTTGAATGATCGGCAAAGGCATTGATCTGAAGGTCGTAAAAGCGAAAGTCTTGCACCGCTTCGATAAACCAGCCGACATGCCCCAACACCTGATCACGACCCGTCAATCGGGTCGGATGCCCGAGGCTCGGGGCGTAGGGAAGCTCCCAGACAATGTCGTCAGAAATAAGCGATTTCCATTTTTCAGGGTTGGCGACAAACGTGTCGAAGTGCGCCTGAAGCAGCGCTTGAGCGTGGTTCATCTTTCGCCTCCAAGGTTTGATGACCGGTGCACAGCGAATGCTGTTCACGGCTTGGTCGAAAGAATGTCCCATGGATCCCGGCTCGAATAGAACCCGATTAATTTCGATCTCCAGGTTCCAGAAAATCGACAAGTTCTTCCCTCAAGCGGCTGCCTCCTGCGCCGTGCTTTGTTGAACGAAACGGTCAATCAACCGCCGTGCGGCAGTTCCCGGTGGCAGATCCGTGCGGTGGATGACGTCGAAGGCATAGTGTTCCGGGATCAGAAATCATGCCTATTTCCTCGAACTTAATGGTCAAACTTATCCCGGTATTACTAAAAGCTTCATCAGTCTAGATTGCCTGTCCGGCTAGGTTTCAACCAGACCATCAGGGAGACTGAAATGAACGCCATAAAAAAC
Organism: Pseudomonas sp. Pseusp10; assembly: GCF_059492225.1. Lineage (NCBI taxonomy): Bacteria > Pseudomonadati > Pseudomonadota > Gammaproteobacteria > Pseudomonadales > Pseudomonadaceae > Pseudomonas > Pseudomonas sp. Pseusp10. The sequence continues at coordinate 3,357,004 of NZ_CP168528.1, forward strand.
TGGAAGGCAGCGCTCTGCGTTGCCCTGGTATGTGTCAGTGCACTGGTCAGCGGCGGGCAGTCCAGTCAAAACAAGCGAGATGTCGAACTCTGGTATGCCGCTTTCGACCAGAACGACCCCAGCCTTATTGACCACATCCTGAGCAAAGACTGGATAGACATCCCAGCCGGCGCGAATCAGGCCCCGGGCCCTGAGGGTGCCAAAGCAGTGCTGCACCATCTTCATAGCACCTTCTCGGATTTCAGCATCAAGATTGAGGAGGTGTTGCAGGACGGCGACAAAGTCATCGTGCGCTCGCGCATTTCCGGTATCCAAAGTGGTGTCTTTGTGGGGGTGACGCCCACCGGCCAACGAATCGACATCATGGCCACCGATATCCATGAATTCAAAAACGGGAAAATCGTTCGCACCTGGCACATGGAGGACTGGATGACCGGGTTGCATCAGCTCGGCGTGCTGAAAAAATGAAACGCCAGGCAGATAAGCGCAAAGCCCCGACAGGGTGAGCAAGGCTCCTAAAGAGTGGTGGATCGTGATCGGCGAAAGTTGAGTCGTCGAAAGCGACACCCGCATACGTTCAGGCGTATGCGCAGCGGCTGGAACGGTTCAGCTGCTCTCTTGCCAGGAGAAACGAGATGACTGATTTTATTGCTACCCCCAACGAGATCGCCGGGAAAGTCGTGATTGTCACGGGCGCCGCCAGCGGTATCGGCCGAGCCATCGCCGAGCTGTTTCATGCCCGTGGCGCCAAAGTCATTGCCGAAGACATCAACCCTGAAGTGAATGCACTTGAGCGCCCTGGATTGGTGCCCCTAGTCGCGGATATCACGGTCGATGGCTCGGCGGAACAAGCGGTTGCACTGGCCGTTCAACACTTCGGCAAGCTCGATGTGCTGGTCAACAACGCCGGACGGATCATCTACAAGCCTCTGGTCGAGATGACGCGCGAGGATTGGAGCTGGCAGATGGAGACAAATGTAACGGGTGCGTTTCTCCATTCCCGTGAAGCGGCGAAAGAAATGATGAAGCGAAAGTCAGGCGCAATCGTCAACATTGCGTCCTATGCCTCTTACTTTGCGTTCCCGGGAGTCGCGGCCTACACCGCATCGAAAGGGGCACTGGCGCAATTGACCCGGACCCAGGCGCTGGAAGCGATTGAGCACGGTATTCGGGTCAACGCGATTGGTGTGGGCGACGTGGTCACCAATCTGCTCAATCACTTCATGGAGGACGGCCCGGGCTTTCTGCAGGAGCACGGCAAGTCGGCACCGATCGGCCGTGCGGCTTCGCCCGCTGAAATCGCCGAGATCGTGGCATTCCTGGCGTCCGAGCGCGCCAGCTTTATTGTCGGCTCGGTCGTCATGGCCGATGGCGGCATGAGCATTCCCGTGGGCAGTTGATTGGCCGGTTGTACTTGCGGTACGGCGAGCGCCGTGCCGCGTTTTCATTTGCGGTAATGACTGGGCAGGACGCCGACCTCCCGTTTGAACGCCTGGGAAAAATGACTGGCGCTGCTGTATCCGACCTCCAGTCCGGCATCGATGATGCTCATGTCGGTTTCAATCAACAGTTGCCTGGCCCTGGTCATTCTCAGCCTGATGAAGTAACGGGAGGGTGAAAGCCCCGTGGCGCGTTTGAACAGACGGCTGAAGTGGTACTCGCTCATGCCGGCTGCGTCGGCCAGATCCCCCAGGCAAAACGTCTCACCCAGAGACTTCTCCATCGCATTCACCACACGCTTGAGTTTGAAGGCCGGCAGGGCATTGCGCTGAACGATGTTATCGGCTTGCGCATCAAGATAATCGCGTGCCAGGCGCACGGCGATGCACTGAGCGATGCCTTGCATCAGCAGTGGGCTGGCTTCTCCCCGGTTGCTCAGTTCAACTCTGAACTGTTCGAACAGTACCGACAGCGCTTCATCTCGACCACCGGATATTTCACGCAGGCAAATCGAACCGGTGACTGCCTTGCGGGTTTCCTGGATTGCACGTTCGAGCAGGGGCAGGCCGAGGTAAATGTGCATCACCACAAAGGGCTCCGCACTGGTCACTTGCCAGCGCATTTCGTAGGGCACGGCGCTGGTGGTGAGAAAAAAATCCCCCTTCGTCACTTCACTCGCCCGCCACGCTTCGCCAGCCTCCCGTTCCTCTACGGTGGCGCTCCCGGTAAGCACCCAGACAATCAGCGGCTCGGCCACGGCGGGAACGATAACGCTTTGCTCGATCCGCTCCCGGTTAAAGATCTGCACCAGCACATCGCTGGAAAAAACCTCGTCTGAGGCCGCCAGGCGCTGACCGCGAATGTGCGCTTCCAGGCCTGTTGCAGACGTTCGCTCAGCGGATTGCACGATTGAACTCCCATTCGGTGGAGTGAGTGACTTGTCTATTTAATCGAATCTAATGATCTAAATTAGTCGGCTATTAAGATGAGCTGATCAGGAGCAACATTTCCTCACCCGGGCGGTTCAAGTCGAATCGCACCCAACTGAAGGAAATACCCCATGACGACTTCTGCAAACATCGCTCATTCCGCCACCGCTGAACAGAGCCGTTCCGACGTGACCCAGGCTTCGGCCTCGTTGATCGGCCGCGTACTGCTCAGCGCAATCTTCATCCTTTCCGGTTTTTCCAAACTGGCCGCTCCGGCCATGATGGTCGGTTACATCGGCTCTGTCGGGCTTCCGTTTCCGCAACTGGCGCTGGCGCTGGCGATCATCGTTGAAATCGGTGGTGGCCTGGCGCTGATCGCGGGTTACCGCACCCGCACCGTCGCCGCTGTACTGGCTGTGTTCAGCGTGTTTACCGCCCTGGCGTTCCATAACGCACTGGGCGATCAGAACCAGTTCATCCACTTCTTCAAGAACATCGCGATGGCTGGTGGCTTGCTGCAGGTCGTGGCCTTCGGTGCCGGTCGCTTCAGCCTCGACGCTCGCCGTCGTTGATACCCCGCGCTGCGAAGGGCGGTCCCTCGCAGCGCAGTGTTTGTCTCCCTACTTTTTCAATGATCGAGGCCTCCATGAAAGCCCTACGCGTGTACGAATACGGCAGTCCTGAAGTTTTGCGTCTGGAAGATATTGCCGACCCGGTGGCCGGCGTCGGTGAAGTGCTGATCGATGTCGCTGGAGCTGGGGTGAACCCGATTGACTGGAAGATCCTCTCCGGAGCCATGAAGGCGTTCATCCCTTTGCCGCTGCCTTTTACCCCGGGTGTCGAAGTGGCCGGTACGGTGGTGGCAGTGGGGCAGGGCGTCACTGAGTTCAGCATTGGCGATGAAGTGTTTGGCTTCATCAACATCGTTGGTGGTTATGCGACCAAAGCAATCGCCCAGGTTTCAAAACTGGCGATCAAACCAAAATCGCTCAGTGCCTTGCAGGCCAGCGCTGTACCCGCATCGGCCCTGACGGCCTGGCAGGCCCTGACCGAACACGCGGGTGTGCAACGGCGGCAGAAGGTGTTGATCCACGCTGCGGCCGGTGGCGTGGGCAGCATGGCCGTGCAGATTGCCAAGTACCTGGGCGCGGAAGTCTACACAACGGCCTCGGCACACCATCATGCTTACCTGAAGGAAATCGGAGCGGATTACACCATCGACTATACGACCCAGGCATTCGAAGAGTTGGTGTCCGGCGTCGATGTGGTACTGGATCTGGTGGGCGGCGACACACAGACCCGTTCCTTTGCGGTACTGAAAAGAAACGGTGTGCTGGTATCGCCGGTGAGCCTGCCGAGCATGTCACTGGCAAACGACTACGGCGTGACCCCCGCCAACTTTGCCACCCGCTCGGATGGCCGGCAGCTCTCGCTCATTGCCGAACTGTTCGACAAGGGACACCTCACGGTCGACGTTGAGGCATACCCCTTGAGTGATGCGAAAGTGGCGATCGAGAAAAGCATGGGCCGTCACTTACGTGGCCGGCTTGTTCTCGATACAACGAAGTGAGTGGTAGCCAGTCATCCCCGACAGGATCAGGCAAGTTGTCAGAAGGATCTGACTAACTGGCTGTCGCCGTTATCCCTAATCTGGACTGGCAGCGAGACACCGCTCTCGCGTCACCAGGCACTCAAGTGAGGGGTTAGGGTCATGTCGAATATCTCGAAAAAAGTCGTTCTAATCACGGGCGCGAGCAGCGGAATAGGCGAGGCGACAGCGCGTCTTTTAGCCAGCAACGGCGCACATGTCGTGCTCGGGGCACGTCGCACGGAACGCCTCGAAATACTCTGTGGGGAGATCAACGCGAGCGGCGGAGTCGCGCACTTTCAGGCGTTGGATGTCACCCGTCGAGCCGACGTACAAGCGTTTGTCGATTTTGCATTAAAGCTGCATGGCCGGGTCGATGTGATGGTCAATAACGCCGGGGTGATGCCGCTGTCGAAACTCGATGTGTTGAAAGTTGCTGAATGGGACCAGATGATCGACGTCAATATTCGTGGCGTCTTGCACGGTATCGCGGCCGGTTTGCCTTTGATGCAACAACAGAAATCAGGCCAGTTCATCAATATTGCATCGATTGGTGCCTACACCGTCAGCCCGACGGCGGCGGTCTACTGCGCGACCAAGTTTGCAGTGCGCGCCATCTCGGAAGGATTGCGCCAGGAGGTCGGCGGGGACATTCGTGTCACCGTGATTTCGCCTGGCGTTACCGAGTCCGAACTGGCCGAGAGTATTTCCGACGAAGGCGGGCGGGCCGAGATGCGCGAGTTCCGCAAGATCGCCATCCCTGCAATGGCCGTCGCTCGCGCTATCGCTTATGCCATTGAACAGCCTGCCGATGTGGACGTCAGTGAACTGATTGTCCGCCCAACCGCCAGTGCATTCTGAACGGAGGACTTGAACATGACAGTCAAGAAATCCGCTGATCAGGAAAAGTACGTCGGTATGTGGGTCACGGCGGACGGGCTCATGCGCCACGAGCTTTTACCGGGTGGTCGATACGATGAAGCCCGGGGCAGGAAGGTGAGTGCCTACCAGGGCCGGTATTGGCTGGAAGGTGACCACATTGAGTACGTCGACGACACCGGCTTCACGGCTGATGGTGAGTTCCGCGACGGGATTTTGTATCACGCAGGCATGATTCTTTATCGCGAGATGTAGAAGCCTGATACCGCAGTGGCGGGTGCTCATTCGAGTTTGAGCGAGCACAACCGCCATCAATCATCGACTATTACGGCTGTTATTTTTGTACATGATCAACAACTCGCCGCACCTGACTCAACAGGTGATCGACATCCTCGGCGGTGGTTGCGAATGACGTGACAAAACGAACGACGTTCGGTCCCCAGCGATCATGGTAGAACCCGAACCCGGCCCGTAGCAGCGCTTCGATTATTGCCGAGTCCAGCCGACAGAACAGGATGTTCGCCTCAGTGCCGCCGAACACGTCAACGCCGTTCAGTCCGGCAAGCCCTTGCGCCAGGCGCTGGGCCGCAGCGTTGGCCTGGCGTGCATTGCGCAACCAGAGGTCGTCAGTCAGATACGCATCGATCTGCGCCGAAAGAAAACGCATCTTGGAGAAGAGATGGCCTGCGCGCTTGCGCCGGTAACTCATCTCGGTGGCGAGCGAGGTGTTGAACAGGACGATGGCTTCAGCCGCCAGCGCACCATTCTTCGTGGCACCAAACGACAGGGCATCCACGCCGGCCTTCCACGTCATCTCTGCGGGAGAGCAACCCAGCGACACCAAGGCGTTGGCAAACCGCGACCCATCCATATGGAAGCCAAGGGAAGCTGACTTGCAGACGTCGCCGATGGCTGCGATTTCGTCCAGGGTGTAAGTGCTGCCGACTTCGGTGGCCTGAGTGATGCTGACGCAGGCAGGTTGAGTCGTGTGCACGTCGCCGACTTTCTCGCGAGTCCGCTCGCGCAGTCGGGTGATGTCCAGCTTGGCCGATGGGCCATCTATGGTCATCAGCTTCGCGCCGTTGGAAAAGAACTCGGGCGCGCCACATTCATCGTTGTTGATGTGACTGGCCGGATGGCAATAGATATTCCCCCAGGGTGGCGTCATCGTGCTCAGGCACAGGCCATTGGCGGCGGTGCCGGTGGGCACGAGGAAGACCTCCACGTCGCGCTCGAAGATCTCGCAGAACTTGCGCTGGACCTGCGCCGTCAACTCGTCAGTGCCATAGGGGCTCGCCTGGCCCGTGCTGTGTTTGACGATGGCTTGCGCCACCTCCGGCGATGCGCCTGCGATGTTGTCACTTGAAAAACCCAGAGCGGGCGGTCTGTTTGCTTCACCGTTCATCATCCAGTTCTCGGCTGTGCGGGCGAAGGTGTTTCGCCCGGATTGGCGCATCCTATGGAGAGGGACGGTTGTCGCGCTTGTAAAAAATTGACGGTCTTCTGATCGCCGACGCCCTAGGTCCTGTAGCGGGAGGGCGCGACGCCAAATGCCTGTCGAAAGGCGCGATTGAAATGGCTTTGATCGTAAAAGCCGACAGCGTGGGCGACCTCGATGATCGGTTGCCCGCTACGCGACAACAGGCCACAGGCCCGTTCGAGACGCAGGCGAAGCAGCCACGCGTGGGGCGTCATGCCGACAGTCCGCTTGAACTGCTTGAGAAACGGGAAGCGGCCCAGCCCACACAATCCAGCGAGATCATCGAGGGTGATTCGCTCATCGATGTGGCTGAAACAATAGTCCCTGACGCGAGACCATTGCAGGGGGGATAGCGTGCCTGTAATCGTTTCGGGTTTGATCGCCCGGGACTGGCTCAACAGGTGTTCAAGGAGGGTGATCCATTGCGTCTGCACCGCGAGGCTGCCGGGTCCAACGGCCTGCTGCATCGCTTCGTGCAGCCCGCGCAGGTGGCCGACAAGGCGCGCGTTGTCCAGCAACACACTGGTCAACTCAAGCTCTCTCGGTCGACCGCTGATCTCCTCGGCCAGATTCGCAACCAGCGCCTGCGAAAGGCGAAATGTCTTGAGCGTATAAGTGCCGCCGCCCTCGGACACACCATCGTGGATTTCACCCGGCGGCATCAGGGCAATACTGCCCGGACCTAAAAGAAACGACTCGCCTTTCGATCGATGACGCTGGATGCCTTCGGTGACAAAGCCAATGTGGAAATCGAGGTGGTAATGGCGGTCGAAACCGACATTCGCAAAGCGTGCGGAACCCAGCACCAGGCCTGGTACTTCGGACACGTGATGGTACTTGGCATGCTCAGTCATGGAACCCGTACGACAATCGGCGAGGAGGGCAGGGAGATGCAAAGTTTAAGTCCACAAGGGGTGTAGATCCATGGGGTGTCAGCAATTGACCTGAGGTCGTGTCTATCGGGTCATTCCTCGTTTTGCTGGATGAGTGCAATCCAATTGTTCCGACTAGTCAACCAATTGGCCCAACTCTACTGTTTCAGGCATCGGGCCGTGAGGCCCGCCGATTACTCCACGCAGTCACCATTCACAGGAAAACGACCATGTCAGGCAGCAAAAAGCTCATCGCCGTTGTCGGCGCAACCGGTCATCAGGGCGGCGCCGTTGTGCGTGCACTGCAGGCGAGCGGTCAATTCAAGGTCCGTGCGTTGACGCGCAATCCGGCCGAGCACCCGCGGTTGGCTGACGAAGTGGTGTTGGCGGATCTGGATCGTCCGCAAACACTGAAAGCCGCGTTTGCTGGAGCGCACGGGGTTTTTCTGGTCACCAATTTCTGGGAAGCCGGCACAGGCGAGCACAAACAGGCGCTGGCAGCCGTTCAAGCAGCCAAAGCTGCGGGCGTTCAACACTTCATCTGGTCGACGCTGCCCAACGTGGAGGCAATCAGCCGCGGCAAGCTCGATGTCCCGCATTTCACCGACAAAGCAAAAGTCGATCGCATCGTGGCTGACGCTGGATTCGCACACCACACTTTCGTGATCGCACCGTTCTTCTATCAGAATCTGCTCGGTGCAATGGCTCCGAAGCAGCAAGCCGATGGAACCATTGGCTGGGCAATACCGCTCGATCCGCAGCAGCGCGTCATTCACATGGGTGACATCACTGAGCTTGGCCACGTCGTGACCGGGGCATTCGCGCAGCCTGAACTCGCCGGGAACGGCGAATATCTGCCAATGGTCGGCGACTTCCTGAGCTTCAACGAGGTGATCACCGAGCTGAATCGACTGGGGCACCATTTCTCGTTCAAACACGTCCCGCAAGAAATTTTTGCCGGCTGGTTCCCGGGTGCCCAGGAGATCGCGCAAATGCTCGCCTACTTTGAGGCCCACACTTATCTTGGTGCAGATTCACGCGAAGCCATCGCGCTGGCCAACAGAGTCGCCGGCCGACAGCCGACGAAGTTTGCCGCGTGGGCCCGGGCAAACTTCGAAATTCCAGCGTCCGCCTGACGCAATAATCGCCACTCGCTATCGATACATCTCCGGTGCTTCTGTAGTGTTCATTTTCTGGATCACCAACCCGATGAACGCCGACACGGCGAGTGGCAGCTGCCGGCGGGTCGGATACAGCACGTTCAGGCCATAGCCTTTGGGTTGGTATTGTGGCAGTACCGGGACAAGCGTCCCGGCCTCTACCTCAAGCCTGGCCATCACGGGCGGCAGCAGCGCGATGCCGAGCCCGGCCACGGCGGCCTTGCGCAGTGCCTGGGCGGTATTGCCGCTGAAGCGCCCGGCAACTTGCACTTCTTCCTCGCCATTGGGACCGACCAAGCGCCATGTGGTGTGGCCGCCTGGATGCGCGGAGATCACACAATCGTGGTTCGCCAGGTCCTGCAACGTGCGAGGTGAACCACGCGTCGCAATGTAGGAGGGACTGGCCACCATCCCGACGCTGCGCGGGTCAAGGATCTGCCGGCCGACATAGCCTGAGTCGCGCAAGGGCCCGCCGCGAAAGGCGACGTCGATCTGTTCTGCGATCAGGTCGGCCTTCGCATCACTGAGCACGAAGTCCAGCCGCACGCGTGGGTGCGCGGCCAGGAACTCGGCCACCCACGCCATCTGGAAAAAGTCGAAAAAGTCGGCAGGAGCCGCCACGCGCACTAGCCCGCTAGGTTCGTTACTGCCTGTCATCAACTCCTGTCCCGCTTCGAGCAAACCATCGACGGCTCCCACGCAACGCTCATGAAAGCCCTGGCCAGCACTGGTGAGCGTGAGTTTGCGAGTGGAGCGTTGCAGCAGCCGAGTGCCGAGTTGCGCTTCGAGCTGCTGGATGCGACGACTCACGGTATTGGGTGGCATGCCCAGCCGTCGTGCCGCCTCGGCAAAACTGCCGCTGCGTACTACCTGCACAAACATGGCGATGTCATTGAGGTCGATCATGGCGAGGCATTCCTGGCGTTGGTGGACGAGTGCAATCCAATTGTATCGACTAATCAAGTAATCGGTCCGGCCCTATTGTTCAGGCATTGGGCCGCGAGGCTCCCACTCTTCTGCGAGTAATCTTCATGACGCTGCTGCAACAACCTCTCTCCGGTATCGCCTCCGGCTCTACCCGCGCAATCAGCTACCGCACCACCGGTAGCGGGCATGGTGCGATTGTCCGGTTGATGAGTCCTTCCGATCTGGGCCACCTGATCAAGCCATTTGTTTTCCTTGACCTGTTTGAAGGTGAGAGCTCATTCATCAACGGCATGCCAATGCACCCGCACTCGGGCATCGCCACCGTCACGGTCATTACCGAGGGTAATTTGCGCTTCGAGGATGCTGATTCGGGTACGGGGATGATTGACTATGGCGCTGTCGAATGGATGCGTGCCGGGGGCGGAGTCTGGCACGGCAAGGAAATGTCGGTAGGCACATCGAAGCGGATTCAGGGTTTTCAACTGTGGGTTGCACTGCCGCCAGCCTTGGAAAACGCGAGTGTCGATAGCCAATACCTGGAGTCAAGCGTGATGCCTGAAGTGGGGCCGGCGCGGGTGATTCTTGGAGCGTACCAGGGTGTCCAAAGCCCGGTCCGCGCTCCCGCCGGAATGAACTATCTGCTGGTCACGCTACCCGCCGGGGAGTCCTGGACCTATGTTCCACCCAGTGGACACGCGTCATTGTGGTTGAGCGTCAGCCGCGGTTCCCTTTGCGCGCCAGGGGTGGTCATGGCGGGAGAAATGGTCATCTTCGAGCCAGGTAACGGTGCCGTCACGCTCAAGGCCATGCACAAAGATGCGGTCTTCGTGATCGGCTCAGCGCAACCTCATCCCTATGACCTTGCGCTGGGAAACTACTCGGTACATACCAACCCGCAAGCCTTGCGTGCGGGGGAGGCGAAAATTGCCGAGATTGGCGCGCGGCTGCGTGAGTACCTGAAAAAACCAAACGCGTCAGCCAGCGTGCCGGTTTTCAAGTAAACCAGGCGTCCGGTCGCTAAAGCCCACTGAACATACTGATGATCACGGCATTGACCAGGTCAATGAAAAAGCCACACACCAGCGGCACGATCAGAAAGGCCTGGTGGGCCGCACCGTATTTTTGCGTCACGGTTGTCATGTTGACGATGGCCGTCGCCGTGGAACCGAGGGCAATCCCGCCGAATCCGGAAGCAATCACGCTGGCTTCGTAATCGCGCCCCATGAATCGGAAGACCACAAAATACGTATAGACGACCGTCAGCAGAATTTGCAGGGTCAAGGCGCACAGAATGAACATCAATGCGCCGCTGAGCTGCCATAACTGAAGCCCCATCAGGGCCATGGTCAAAAACATGCCCAGACAGATATCGGAGATCAGCGACAGACCCAGGCTGGCGCCGCTCCAGGTTTTCAGCCGCCGATCACCGATCACGGCGAGAACGATGTGGTGAATGACGATGCCCGCGAACAGGCAGCTGACGAATTTGGGCAGGGTGATGCCCGCATCGACCAACAGCAGGTTGAGTCCGTAGCCGAGCATCAGGGTCAGATTGAGCCACATCCACGCCCAGAGCACGTCGTAGTAGTCCATTGGCTTGCTCGGTTGTTGCTCGAAAATACCGACTTCCAGCGCCGCATCCCCGGAAGGCGTCAGTCGATGACGACGTATCAGTCGGTTGGCGATCGGGCCGCCGATCACGCAAGCGGCAATCAGGCCGACGGTGTTGCTGGCCATGCCCAGTTCATGCGCGTTACTGATTCCCAACTTGTCGACGAAAAGCGGTGCCCAGGCCAGTGTGGTGCCCGCCCCACCCGTAAGGGAAACGGAGCCCACCATCAAACCCGCCTTGGGCGCGAGCCCAAATGCCTCGGCCACAGCCATGCCCAGCGCGTTCTGCAGAACGATGAACACAGCGGCGAGCACCAGCAGGATCAGCAACGGCAGTCCTCCCTTGAGCAGTTGGCGCATGTCCGATTTCAAGCCAATGGCGGCAAAGAAATACAGCAGCAGGGTGTCGCGAATTTGCAGATCAAATTCGATCTCGATATTGAGGCCGAAGTAAAACAGGGTCGTCACCGCCGCACAGACAAAGCCGCCAACCACCGATTCGGGAATACAGTATTGACGGAGCAAGGCGTTGCGCTGGACAAGGGTTTTGCCGAGGAAAAGCAGGAGGATGGCGAGGGTGAAACTCACGAGGCCGTGAATCGGGAAGAGCTGAGGAGTCATTCAAGGCCTACCTAAAAATATGAAAAATCATTATCAGGATTCGGTCGCTCAGTGTTTAGACCTGAGTCAATGAACGGTGGATTCAGCAAATGCAAGCCTGGCTCGTCCAGGCAGCTTCCCAATCACCAGATGTGTCTGTGCGCCAGGAGTGAGGACAGCCTAGCCTAAACTCCGGGGTGGCATAGGCTGCCTCACGTTCCCGATGGCAAATCAAACGGTTGAATTTAGCGCTTGATCAGAGAAATCTTCGTTCCCTCGATACTGACCCCCGCCATCAACCCTTGCTGGTCGAAGATGAACGCGTAGGCATCGTCTTTCAGTGTCGAGCTGGACAGGTTCTTCGCAACCCCTGCATCCACTAGCACAACCGTTGGCCCTACACCGATTTCCCAGCCCTTGGTGTCGGTTATATATTTCACGGCTTTATCGGTCATCAGGAAAACCACGTAGCCATACGACTGGGCGCCGGCCTGCAGCCCCCAAGAGCCGGTGACGGAGTTGTAGTAATTCTCGACTTTGGAGCCTTTCATCAGTACGCCTTCGCCATAGCTGCCGCCGAACACAAGACCCGCCTTGATGATGTTCGGGAAAACAAGCGCTGCTTTGGCTTGGTGTGAGATGGTTTCGGAAAAAGGATTGGTCTTGTAGAGCGTTTGCAACGCTTGTCGAGAGTCGGCATTCAGATCCTCGGCGGTGGCCGCTCCTGCATTGTTCAGGAAACCAACCGATGCCAATGATGCCGTAGCGAGGAAGATCGACAGGAAGAACCGCATTGATTGAGTCATTTGCGTACTCCGCTGAGGGAGCATTGGAAGAGAACAGCGGCAAGCGCCTGCGCCAGGCAGGAACCGAACCCGCTGAGGTTGTCCGGCGCACCCTGAAGTGTGTGATTTTCAGGCATCGCTCTTGAATGAAGTTGGTTTGCGGCCGTGGTCTGCGGCCTTGGCCCGGGACTACTGATCATTTGCGATGCCATCGACTGTTATGACAACTGCGTAATGGCCGGGTTCGTTGTCAGTTCTGCTTCTGACCGATACAGGTCAGTGTTCTTATGTTTTCCACAGACGAGCGTTCATTGATCTTCAAGAGTCTTGATTCGGGTTGACTGACTTCCTCAGGGCGTGAAGCTGCCGGTCATTTGTGTTCATAAAATCAGGTGGTGATTCACTTTTCCCACTGGATCAAAGCCAATACAGGATAGCAGTGGACCACAACCAACCGATGCTGAGGGTGATGGTGAGGTAGATCACCACAAGCATCAGAGGCTGATTCCACATGACACACCTCCCATAACTGCTGTTATTACATGGGTGCCTGGTAAGTTGGGAGCTCGTATGAGCAATAACGCAATAATCAAGCCATTTGATTGGCCACAAGCCTTGGGCCTTTAGCGCTGCGTTCCAGGCTACTTCCTTCAGACGAAAGCTGACCTAAATCTCCCCCCCACAAGTGGGATTTCCCACATGTGGGGGAACATTCGTCCGGTTGTCACAGCATCCGCGCTGCTCCTGGATCGGCGGGCACTTCATCGAGCCAAACGAGCAGAACACACAGCAGTCACCGGGATTTGGGCGCAGCAGAGTCCTGCAATTGCCACATTCGTAGAAAAACTGACAGGCATCTGTGGGCATGGCTTCCTGCTTGGCGAAACTGCAATGCGGACAGGTCAACACGGACTCGAGGATGACGGCACTCATAGCTGCCTCATTTGTGCATGGTGGAGGGATAGCCCGCATTCGTCGTCACTTTGACCGGCGAACCTTTGCCGATTTGTTGAACCATCGTCTTCTCCATTGAATCGATCTAACCTAGAGTCACTCTACACTCCGTACTTAGGTACAGAATCAAGGGGCGTGTGATGGCGACAGGAATGAGTATCGGCAGGTTGGCGGAAGCTGCCGGGGTGAACATCGAGACTATTCGCTATTACCAGCGACGCGGCTTGCTGGATGAGCCGCCAAAGCCGCTCGGTGGTTATCGGTGCTATCTACCGGAGCAGGTCAAACGGCTGCGCTTCATCAAACGGGCACAGGCGCTGGGCTTCACGCTGGATGAGGTGGGCGCACTGCTGACGCTGGATGCGGCCTGCACTTGTAGCGAGACTCGGGCACTGGCCGTGCATAAGCTGGCCCTGATCGAGCAAAAGATGGCCGACCTTGCAGCAATGCAGCAGGTGCTGGGCGGACTGGTGCGGCAATGCGATGTTGGCGGCGGAACCGCTTGCCCTATCATCGATGCGTTGAACGAGGAGTAATGTTTAGTTTTTGGGCACCATGCACAGGCGCCAGGCCAGCACCTTCTTCACATCGATGTCCATCCCTCAGTGGTATTCGACGGCCGGGACATGCGCGCCGGGTTCTTGCAGGCCGTTCTGGTCGAACACACTTGGTGCGAGACTGGAAATCACGGCACTTACTACTGTGGCCATGTTCATTTACCGGACACGTCAGAGCGCTCCAAAGGTCAACTCCATCGCCAGTGCAGCGGACAATGCCAGCATAATCAGCAACGCGATAAACATCAGGCTCAACTCAGCGAGCTGCTTGTAAAGGGCTATCGGCCTTTTCGTGATTCGAGCAATTGATCTATCAGTGGAAGCCATCACCAATTCTCACTTTTGCGCGGAGCACGTAATAGCTCCAGAAGGTGTACATCAGGATCACCGGCGGGATGATCTTCGGCCAGATGCGCACAGGGGTGGCTTGACCTGAATAGCAAGGCGATGGAGCTGCATGATGGTGTCGCGCGTTTCATTTTTTACCCCTCGCGTCATGCCGAATCTGGCAAGCCCCGCCGTCTCCATGATGTCCGGGACGACAGCTGTTGTGGGTACCACGGGGGGAAGCAACTAATGAGCCATTTCAATAGAGCGAAGAAAAAGTCCAATCAATTAACAAGCTGATTCTGAGTATTTCAAGCGAGGGAAAGGGGGAGGGGGGGATATTCCTCAAATCAGGTGGTAAACACCCGGTTGGGTGGGTGTAATGCCCCATTTATGGAGATAGTAGCGGCGTTATCGAGGTTTTTTGCTTTGTGCAGGCGCACCTGTCCCGTAACTGGCGGGTCTTGAGATGTAGCATGGGGTGCCAGGGGGATTGTGTTCGGTGCTCGCGGGCAAAGAAGGCGGTGGCTTTTTTTAGGTTCTTCACGGATTACCGGGAAAGACGCTCTTGATCTTCATGAAAAAGAATTCGCTATCTCGGTAACCGTACGCCATCCGCGTGATGACCTTTATTCGATTGTTTATACCTTCCAACTGCCCGGTGTGCATCGGCCATGCGCTTGCGCGAGGCCATTTTGGCCGACCTGCCCCGTCTAAAAGGTGAAGCCAAGCAATTTGGCAAGATCAACATCCAGGACGGCACCAAAGGTGGCCGTTCAGGCGCGTCAGCACCTCGTTGGATTACGGTAGATGATCATATTCGTGACGCACTGAGTTTTGCCGAAAAGGTCTCGCCCGACTGTAGCCGCAACCTGCTGGCACCGAACGAGCGCTACCCATAGCAGGGTTAGCGGAGCAGTCACTGCAGCGAGCAGACCGGGCAGAGTAATCATCAGCCTGGCCTGGCCCTCACTGATAGCCAACTCCTTGGCGACCTGGGGCAAAAGTCCAACGGGTAAAAACTCGGTGGTCACCAAGGCAAAGGCCCCAATGCCTACGGCTGCTACCGACGCCCAAGTGGCGCTAGCGGTGAGATCAGAGTTTGAAGCTTGCACATTCGTCTCCTAAAACAGGGCCGGCTTTCGCCGGCCTTGTATTCAGCCAAATTTGACCAGGTTGAGGCCCGGCAGTGATCCGCCTGGGAACTGCGCCAATTGGCCTTGCTGCAAACCACCCAAGTCGATGCCAAAGAACCCCAATTGCGAGATCAATTGACCAACTTGCTGTTTGGCATCGTTGTGCTCGCTAGAGTAGAAAAGTACCCGTTTCCCACCCTCCGCATTCGGATTGGCCAACGGCGGTGGAGCAAGGTGATTGAACGCCTTAACCACCCGAGCACCAGGCAGCATTGCAGCAATGACTTCGGTAGAGGATCTACCCCTAAGTCAAACGGCTTGAACAACGGCGCTTCAATCGGATTATTGGTATCCACCACAATCCGACCACCCCAATCTCCGAGACCATGGAGCGCGGCTGGAAGCTTCGACCAATTCACTGCCAGAAAGACCATGTCCGCTTGGCTGGCCTCCTCTGCGGTTACAGCACGAGCTTTCGGTCCCAAATGCGCAACGAGCTGCGCCAGACTTTCCGGTCCACGACTATTCGCAATGCTGACCGCCAACCCGGCGTTGGTCAGCAGACGGGCAATAGCAGCGCCAATTCCGCCCGCTCCAATAATGCTGATGCTCATGGCAGTCTCCTTAGGCCGTGAAGCCGCCATCAACCATCAGCTCTGCGCCGCTGACGAAACCAGCTTCCGAGCTAGCCAGGTAGGCCACGGCGCTTGCGATATCCTTACCTTCTCCGTAACGGCCCACGGCAATGTTGGGACGAACGAAGTCTGCCACCGGACCATCAGCAGGGTTCATATCGCTATCAGTCGGCCCTGGGTGAACAGTGTTCACGGTGATACCACGCGGCCCCAGATCCCGGACTAGACCACGGCTGAAACCGCTATGTAGTTCTCAGTTGAGAGGTAGTGCAAAACGCCAGATATCGTAACGTTCGGCGCCGCGCGCGACGGCATTGGCAAAATGGTCATTCGTGTTGCTGGATGTGAAATAGATACGATTCTGCACACCCGCTGCGACGGTATCCGGCCAGTACACCCGATCACTGGTTTCAATCAGATGTGTCACCCCGGTAGCCGGATCGACACTGGCGATGCCGTTGCGGGTCACGTCAGTGATCAAGACCTTACCGTCATCCGTGACCATTATGCCATCCGTGTTGACGCTCGGATGCGCGATTGTTCTTACTGCCGCAGCCAGTTCTGCAGCGGGTAGGTTCGGGTCAGTGAGTTTTGCCGTGTCGATGGCAAATAGCGAATCGCCGGTTGTCACCGTCCAGTAGAGCGTGTTGCTGTCTTTGGACAGTGCAATACCATTGATACCGATGCGTAGCGGCTGTCCTTCCCAGACTGCCTTGCCATGAGATATCACCGGCACGTCTTGTTTCACCTGAACAGAAGCGTCTTTGTGCAGGACACGTCGGGTATTGTTTTGGCTGAAGCTGTAGACAATTATACCGGTGGAGTTGTCTGGTGCGCTGCGAAAGCCGCTGTCCGACATGTAGGCGATCCGTCGGACTTCATCGACGGCGATATCGTTGAGAAAACTGCCTTGTCGATCCGCCACGTTATCCAGGGATACGTTGCGTACCACTTGCCCGGTCTTCAGGTCGAAAATGACGATCTTCTGCCCGCCGATGGGGGCTGCTTTCTCACCAGGCACAAACCCCATGTCCAAGGCCCATAGCCAATTGTTGGTATTGTCGACGTGAAATCCGAGCACGTTCCTCAGCGTTTGTGCGGGTGGGCCATCGGCTGCATTCCACAGTGCGGAGGGGAAGGCGGACAGAACAGCAGGCCCTGTCGTGTTGTCGAGTGACAAGGTATTCAGGCTCGCGGGAACAGCGGAGGTAATCCAGCGCGGGGTGGAAACGAAGGCTCTGCCGTCTTGTGAAAAATGTAGACCGGCAATGGGCGCCTGGTGGGACACGGTATCAATTTTGTGCTCAGTGCCAAGGTCCCATGACACCCCCGTGTAGCTGCGCCAGAGCTCTGGTTCGTGAGACGTTTGTGCCGCCGCGAATGAGGAATTTTGTGTCACTGCGGCCAGTGCCAGAGTACTTGCCAATGCGATGCATTTCATAGCTTTCTCCTTACAGATGCGCACGGCTTCAGCGTGGCTGAGTGAGCAGCAGATCGCGTAGTGCTTCACCCACTCCGGTGGCGGATTGAGGGTTTTGCCCCGTGATGAGCCGACCATCGACCATCACCTTGGCAGTCCAGTCTGCTGCGCCGTGATGATGTGCACCACGCGCACTCAGGGTGCTGGCCAGCAAGAAAGGCACGATTTTGTCGAGCTTGACCGCACGTTCTTCGTCGTCGGTAAACGCACTGAGGTGCTTGCCTGCGACCAGGTAGCTGCCATCGCTGAGCGTCACGTTCACCAGCGCCGCGGGCCCGTGACAGACTGCGGCCACCGCACCACCGGCCTCAAAGAGGTCGCGGGTCATGCTATGCACGGCAGGGCTGGTCGGAAAATCCCACATTGCGCCATGGCCGCCGGCAAAGAAGATAGCGTCGTACTTCGACGCATCCAGGGCGTCCAGGCGTTGTGTGTTGGCAATGGCGGCGCGAAAGCTGCTGTTGTTCCAGTAGCGTGCGTTGGTGGCATCATTCAGGTCGAGACCATCGACCGGAGGTTCGCCGCCCTGGATCGAGGCGAACTCGATTGTAAAACCGGCCGCTTCGAGTACGGCAAGCGGGTGGGTGACTTCGCCAAGGTAAAAGCCAGTCGGCTCGCCACCATCACCTTTGCTGGCGTGGCTGGTGAGGACCATCAATAGTGGTTTGTGTTGGTTTGCGGATGCGGGCGTCATGATTTTTTCTCTAGAGTTCAAGTTGAAGGAGCAATGCCGGCGGTAGTGACCACTGGTACAGTCTGGGGATTCGCTGGAGCGGCTGAGCCGCAAGTGTTTCCGTTAGAAAGCCGATTTGCCGACTGACGCTCCGCCATCGACAAACAATGTTTGGCCAGTGATAAAACCGCTCTGTTCCGATAACAGGAAGGCGACGGCTGCCGCGACTTCATCCGGCTGACCGAGCCTGCCCATGGGAACGCTCGCCAGATAACGTGCTTCGCCGTCACTGCCGAGCGGATTCCCTGCGCGGAACAACTCGGTTTCCGTGGGGCCAGGTGCAATGGCGTTGACGGTGATCCCGGTGGTTGCGAGTTCCAACGCCCAGGACCGCGTGAAACTGACCAGCGCGGCTTTTGCCGCAGCATAAGCGGTGCGATGTGGGATCCCCAGGACGGTCAGACTGGAGATGTTGACGATCCTTCCCCAACCTCGATGGCGCATTCCCGGTAGCAATGCTTGTGTTGCCTGCAAGGCACTGTGCAAGTTGATCCGCATGACCTCATCAAAGTCGTCGAGCTGTATTTCGCCCAATGGTTGCGGGCGTACCAAGCCGACGTTATTGATCAACCCATCAAAGTCATAACGTGAAACGAGTTCGGCCAATATTTTTTCGGTCTGTGCCTGGTTGCTCATATCCAGGGAAATGAGGGTGCCGGGAAAGTGCGGATCGTTGCTGGTGCGAGCGATGCCGACCACCTGGTGGCCCGCCTGGAACAGTTGGGTCGCGAGCGCACGCCCGATGCCTTTGCTGGCACCGGTGATAAGGAAAGTGCGAGTTTTCATTGCAGTGCTCCAAATACCCGACAACATCCGGGATCGGGGGAGGGGATTGCGCAGTGCGGCAGGCGTGTTACTTCAGTCGAGCGAGCAATGCCTTCCCGACCTCGATGGCCGAGGCTGGATTCTGGCCAGTGATCAATTCGCGATCGATGACCACATTGGGCGCCCAATTTGACGTGTTGCTGCGGTACAACCCACCGGCCTGTTCCAGCGCGGTTTGCGGGTAAAACTTCATCGCGCCACCGTTGAGCAGACCTTTGGCTGCTTCCTCTTCCTTGTTGCTGATCACGGTCATCTTGTAGCCCGCATAGATCCAGTCGGCGCTGCCCTTCACCGGGTTCGCACTCTGGAGTTGGCGGGTGAAATTTTCGGCTTCAGGCAAGGTCGACAGCAGGGCGATCGGGCCATGGCAGACGAGTGCGGTGGTCTTGCCTTGTGCATGGAAGTTTGCCAGCAAGCGACCTAACGGACGGCTGTGGAGCAGATCCTGCATGGGGGCATGGCCGCCGGGAATGTAGACCGCATCAAAGTGCGCGTAACCGATCTGTTCCACCCGGGAAAGGCTGATGACCGGTGACTGTTCTGGTTGGGTCAGTTTCAGTTGATCAAGCAGGTTCTTGTAGGTCTGAAGCGCTGCCTCATCGTCGTTGAAGTACATTTTGTCGATGGAGGTCTTGTCCACCGTCGGTACGTCGCCGTTCGGGGTCGCAAAGGTGACGTTATGGCCAGCGTCGAGCAGCAGCTTCACCGGTTGCAAAAGCTCGTTCAGGTAGAAGCCGGTCGCAAAGACCTTGCCGTCCTTCAAATCGAGTTTCGCCGAATCGGAAAGCACCACAAGCACGTTGTCAGCGCTGGCCACCAGGCTGGTGCTGGCAAGGGCTGCGGCCAATGCAATACGGGTCAGTTGTTTCATGTCGTGTCCAGAAATAGTCGGGCGAACGGTTGCCGCCCCTGCCTGGATACTCTATTGATGTGTGATATGGCGATAAACTACCGCCAATGGAATTCATTTGGACCTTAGAGGCAATAATGCCCCGTAAATTCGACCATCTCGGCGATGTGGAAGCCTTTATTCGCGTGGTGGAGCAGGGCACTGTCAGCGCTGCTGCCATCGTCCTGGCGACCACACCTTCAGTGCTCAGTCGTGCGTTGACGAGGCTTGAATCGCGCCTTGGCGTGCAGTTGTTGCGACGCACTACCCGCAAGCTCAGCCTGACCGACGCCGGCAAGCTGTACCTGGAACAAACCCGTTTGGCTTTTTCACAGATCGAAGAGGTAGAGCGCAACATTCGCGGGCAGGAAGGTGAGTTGAGCGGGCGCGTTCGGATGAGCGTGCCAACGACTTACGGTCATCATCGTTTGCCACCGCTGCTCAGTGCGTTTGCCCGACAATATCCGGCTGTGCGGGTGGAACTGAGCATCACCAACCGCAATGTCGACCTGGTCGCCGAAGGCTACGATCTGGCGATTCGCCTGGGGCAGTTGCCGGACAGTGGCCTGGTGGGGCGCAAGCTGGAAGATGCACGGCTCTGCCTGGTCGCGTCTCCCCAATACCTGGCTCGCGCCGGTGTTCCTGCGACGCTGGAAATGTTAGGCGAGCACGTTTGCCTGCCGTTCATCATGCCCAGCAGTGGCAAGATTGGACCGTGGTTGTTCTGCGTTGACGGGAAAAATATCGAATGGCTGCCGCAAGCCAATGTGCAGGTTTGTGATGATGTCCTGGGCATCGTTTCGCTGGCGGAAAGCGATCTGGGCATCTGCCAGACCTATGACTTCATCGTCCGGGATAAAATACAGCGCGGGCAGTTGGTGGAAATACTTGCGCAATTGAGTGGGCGCAGTCGGCCCTTCTCGATTATTTACCCGCCTCACCGGCAATTGTCAGCCGCATCCCGGGCGCTGATCGAGTTCATCCTGGACAACACCCAAGCCTGACCTGCGACTCCGTTCAGGTTTGGGCGTTGCAGTTTGCCGAGAATCAGCGGCTTTCCGAGTATTCAACGAGCTCCTTTCCATGGAGTTTGGTTTATGCCTCTTCGAAAGAAATACCGGACTGGATTGTCAGTCCGGGGCGATCCCCACCTGTGTGACATCCAGCCTGTTGCCGCTGACCGAAAACTGACCCAGGTGTTCAACTGCTACTGAATCGATACTTCAGGAGTGCAGCGACAGAAGAAAACTCGAAAAATTATTCGTTGGTCGAAAAGCAATACTTCATCCAGGGTGTGGGCTGAAGTGTGGACTGGCAGGTTTTTCCAAAAGCCAGAAACGACAAAGCCCTGAATAATCAGGGCTTTGTCGTATAAAGATGGCGGAGGCGATGGGATTCGAACTCATGGACCTGTTACAGTCGACGGTTTTCAAGACCGTTGCCTTAAACCACTCGGCCACACCTCCGTTTGCGTTGCGGGCGCCATAATACCTGAATGAAACACACTGTCAAACTCTCTGCATAGCTAGTTACAGAGCGTCTGTTATGATCTTTGCGACTGAACGTTTCAAACCAACAGGAGTGTCGCCATGCGCGAACAGGATTACGCAGTTAATAACAGCGTGCAGGCTGAGCAGCTAGAGGTTAGCCGCGTCCTGCGCAACACATACGGCTTGCTCGCCCTGACCCTCGCATTCAGCGGTGTGACGGCCTACGTTGCCCAGCAGATGCGTGTTGGCTACCCGAACATTTTCGTGGTGCTGATCGGCTTCTACGGTCTTTTCTTCCTCACCAACAAACTCCGTGATTCGGCCTGGGGCCTGGTGTCGGCATTTGCCCTGACCGGTTTCATGGGTTTCCTGCTTGGCCCGATCCTCAACCGTTACCTGGGTATGCAGGGCGGCGCTGAAGTGGTCAGTTCGGCCTTCGCGATGACCGCTCTGGTGTTCGGCGGCCTGTCGGCCTATGTGCTGATTACCCGCAAGGACATGAGCTTCCTCGGCGGTTTCATCACGGCAGGTTTCTTCGTGCTGCTGGGTGCGACGCTGGCGGGCATGTTCTTCCAGATCAGCGGCCTGCAACTGGCGATCAGCGCAGGTTTCGTGCTGTTCTCCTCGGTCTGCATTCTGTTCCAGACCAGCGCCATCATTCATGGCGGCGAGCGTAACTACATCATGGCTACCATCAGCCTGTATGTATCGATCTACAACCTGTTCGTCAGCCTGTTGCAGCTGTTCGGCATCATGGGGCGCGATGATTGATCGTCGGCCTTGAATTAAAAAACCCGCTCAGGCGGGTTTTTTATTACCGGAAATCCAGGGTTACTCCGTAATGACAATGCTGCCGTCGGCTTGTTGCCGGTAGATGGTGTAGGGCAGCAGCAACGTATCCATCGCCCCGGACACGACCGCGTCGAGCAGCACGATGGCGGGGGCGGGGCCATGTACCTGCGCATCCCGACCGTTTTCGAGGGGCGCGTTGAGGTAGCAGAAATCGTAGGTCACGCCGCTGTAGATTCGCGGTACCGCACCGCAGTAACTCTTTTGTTTCTTGAGACTTTTCGAGGCCACTTCGTCGCTGCGCACAACCGTTTGAATCGTGCCGCAACCCGCAAGCATCGTAGCCACCAGTAACATTGCCTGAGTTTTCATACCGCCAATCCTTCGCCGGAAACCGTCAATCTACTTCAGTCTGAAACAAGTATCACTCACGCCATGGGCGGTAACCGGCGCTTGACCGGGGTTTTCTTGACGATTGCCGTATTGGTTTCCGCGTGGGTGTTGAGGCGGTCGAGCAGGGTGTCCAGTTGTTCCATCGAGCGCACATGCAGGCGCGCAATGAAACAGTCGTCGCCGGTGACTTTGTCGCACTCGGTGAATTCGGGAATGGCCATGATTTGCCGTTCCACTTCCTGCAATTGCCCCGGCAACGGGCGAATACGCACGATGGCCTGGAGTTGATAGCCAAAGCATTTCGGGTCTATTTCAACGGTGTAGCCCTTGAGCACGCCACGCTCTTCCAGGCGGCGCAGACGCTCGGCAACGCTGGGGGAGGACAGGCCACTGATTTGCGCCAGGGCCTTGAGCGAGCGTCGCGAGTCTTCCATCAGGGCCGTGATCAGCACCTGGTCGATGTCATCGGTCATGGCGAAAACCTCTGTTAGGCATTTTTTCAAAACAGCCTTGATAAAAAAGGCAGATCTAGAGTTTAGCCTGCTTTTTGCTCTGGAATGGCGCCTGGGTGCCTTGGCATACTTTGGCCACAAATACAGGAGTCTGATGATGGACAAAACCCTACGCCGCGGTTCGTTCGAAATGACGGCCGCCATGCTGATCTCCGGCACCATCGGCTGGTTCGTACTGGTGTCCGGGCAACCGGTGCTGGATGTGGTGTTCTGGCGCTGCCTGTTCGGTGCCGGCACCTTGCTGTTGATTTGCGCAGCTTTCGGCTTTCTGCGCCCCGGCATTTTGACTCGCACGACCTTCCTGCTGGCGGTGCTCAGCGGTGTGGCGATTGTCGGTAACTGGGTGTTGTTGTTCGCATCCTATTCCCGGGCGTCAATTGCCATCGGCACCGCCGTTTATAACGTCCAGCCGTTCATGCTGGTAGGGCTGGCGGCGCTGTTCCTCAATGAAAAAATCACCACGCAGAAACTTGCCTGGCTGGGCGTTTCGTTTCTCGGGATGCTGGCCATTGTCAGCGCCCATGGCAGCCAGGGCGAGAGCGGCAGCGATTACCTGATGGGCATTGCCTTGGCGTTGGGCGCGGCGTTTCTCTATGCGATTGCCGCGCTGATCATCAAGCGCCTGACTGGAACCCCGCCGCATTTGATCGCGTTGATCCAGGTCAGCACCGGCGTGTTGTTGCTCGCGCCATTCGCGCA
Organism: Pseudomonas sp. Pseusp10; assembly: GCF_059492225.1. Taxonomy (NCBI): domain Bacteria; kingdom Pseudomonadati; phylum Pseudomonadota; class Gammaproteobacteria; order Pseudomonadales; family Pseudomonadaceae; genus Pseudomonas; species Pseudomonas sp. Pseusp10. The sequence continues at coordinate 3,380,694 of NZ_CP168528.1, forward strand.
TTTTTCGACACTGCCGCAGGCACCGGGTGCGTGGGCCAGTCTGGTGACGCTGGGCATGGTGCACACCGGTGTGATGTACGTGTTGCTGTACGGCGCAATTCAAAAACTGCCGACTGCGCTGACAGGCGCGTTGTCCTTCATTTACCCGATTGCAGCGATTTTCGTCGACTGGGTTGCCTTCGGCCATCGCCTGGAGCCACTGCAATGGATCGGAGTTGCGGCGATTCTGCTGGCCGCTGCCGGCATGCAACAAGGCTGGTCGCTGAAGTTTCGGCGCACGGTGACGCCGTAAGCCGCTACACAGGCATTAGATGTTCCAGTGCGGCGCGCTCCTGACCAGCCGCTGGCGCATCTCGCCGATGTTGGCGGCCAACTGTTGAGTCAACAAGCGATACCCGTCCAGCGTGTTGTAGACCGGCGCGTCGAGGCTGACAGCCGGCAAACTGATGGGGCGATCGAGCCGCTGGCAGGCGCCGGATTTCAATGCCCGGGCCATGCCGATCAATTGCACGCGAATCTGCCGGTGTTCAGCTTTCAATGCCGTTTGCAGGAGCGTCATCGCCTCGGGGTCATTGGTGTCCGGCCGGGTATTGCCGAGGATTTCCAGGGTGCTGACGCACATGCGCAAGTTACGCTGGATGGCATCCAGGTCAGTCATGGAAATCTTCACTTCCTTGGACACCGAAGGCATCAGTGAGCGCAACTGCACCATCACCGCGTTCAGGCGGGTCATGAGTTTGAGGTGTTCTTCGGCAGTGATGGCCTGGCCGTCAATGATGCGCCCGTAAATTTTTGCGCAATCTCGCAGCGCATCGGCCAGGTTGTAGCGCCAGGAGTAAACCGCGTACAGCGGCAGGGCGAAGGAAAACGCCAGGGCCAGGGCGATGCCGATCAGGATGTCCACCCCTCGCCACAAGCCATCGGTGACCGGGTTGTCGCCGTGCCCGGCGACGATGAACACGGTAATCGCCGACAGCAGTGCGGTGTAGCCGCCCTTGCCGATGGCGTGATACGAGAAAAACCCGCAGACCACCGACATTGCGAAATAGGTCAGCCAGGGCATCCCGAGCCAGGCCTGTTGTGCCACCAACGCCAGGCCGACGCCGGCCCCGATCAAGGTACCAATGGCGCGTTCGGCGGCTTTCTTGCCGATGTTGCCGTGGTGCTGCAAGCCACCGATCACCACCAGCATCGTTACCGACGCCCACTCACCGTGGGGCAGATGGATGCCGGTCGTCAGCAGGATCGTTGCCAGCAATCCCAGCGACACGCGCACGGCGTGAATCACCCGGGCGTGGCGATAGCGCCGATACGGGTCCAGCAACGGACGCAGCAGTCGGCGCAGCAACGGTGGCAGCCAATGGGCTCTGGATGTGCTCAGGCTTGCGCTCCTCAGAAGATGTAGTCGGTCGTCAGGAAGCTCGAACTGCGGCCGCTGATGATTTCGCTGATCAGGTCCTTGTTGGTCTCCTGGAATTTGGTGGCGACCAGGGTGCGGATCGAAAACACGCGCAGTGCATCATGTACCGACAAGGTGCCCTCGGCCGAGTTCTTGCGACCATTGAATGGATAAGTGTCGGGGCCACGCTGGCATTGGGCATTCAGATTGATGCGGCCGACCTGATTGGCAAACGTGTCCACCAGTCGGCCGACGGCGACCGGGTTGGTGCCGAAGATGCTCAACTGCTGGCCGAAGTCCGATTCCAGCACGTAGTCGATCACGGTATCCAGATGACGGTACGGCACGATGGGGACGACAGGGCCGAACTGTTCTTCCTGATAAACGCGCATCTGCGGGGTGACCGGGTAAAGCACCGCCGGGTAGAAAAACGATGCTCGGGCCTCGCCGCCGTTGGGATTGACCACCTTGGCGCCTTTGCTCTCGGCGTCCGTCACCAGTGAGTGCAGATAGTCGACCTTGCCCGATTCCGGCAGAGGCGTCAGGGATACGCCACTGTCCCAAGGCATGCCGGGTTTGAGCGTAGCCAGCCTGGCATTGAATTTCTCGATGAAGGATTCGACCACGTCTTCGTGGACAAAAAGGATTTTCAACGCTGTGCAGCGCTGGCCATTGAAAGACAGCGAACCGGTGACCGCTTCGCTGACGGCGTTGTCCAGATCCACTTCCGGCAGGACGATGCCCGGGTTTTTCGCATCCAGGCCCAGCGCCGCGCGCAAGCGGTGTGGTTTTGGATGGAGTTTTTTCAGGTCACTGGCAGCCTTGTTGGTGCCGATGAAGGCAAAGATGTCGATCTTGCCGCTGGCCATCAGCGCACTGACCGTCTCGCGGCCGCTGCCATAGATGACGTTGATCACCCCGGCGGGGAAGCTGTCGCGGAAGGCTTCCAGCAGCGGGCGAATCAGCAGCACGCCGAGTTTGGCCGGCTTGAACACCACCGTGTTGCCCATGATCAGCGCCGGGATCAGTGTGGTGAAGGTTTCGTTCAACGGATAGTTGTAAGGCCCCATGCACAGGGCGACGCCCATTGGCACGCGGCGGATCTGGCCGAGGGTGTCCTGTTCGAGTTCGAAACGGCTGGAACGGCGGTCGAGTTCTTTCAGCGCGTTGATGGTGTCGACGATGTAGTCGCAAGTGCGGTCGAACTCCTTTTCCGAGTCCTTGAGGTTCTTGCCGATTTCCCACATCAGCAACTTGACCACGGCGTCGCGCTGCTCGCGCATGCGCCCAAGGAAGGTTTCGACGTGCTGGATACGCTCGGCCACGCGCATGGTTGGCCACAATCCCTGGCCGCGGTCGTAGGCGCGGACCGCCGCGTCGAGGGCGGTCAGTGCGGTGTCGGCATCCAGTAGCGGCGTGCTGCCGAGGATCACTTGCTCGTCGCCATTGACGCCGGTCAGGTACACCGGGCTGCGGACCTGGGCCAGTGGCCCGTTCCAGGTTCTCAGTTTGCCATCGACCAGGTACTCACGCTGCTCGGTCTGGCCGTCAAGGCGGTACTTTTCCGGGATGTCGGCGGGGCTCGGGAACAGATTGTCGAGAATATTGGCTGTGGTCATGTCGCTACCCCTCTGGATTGGCTGATGCACTGATGAATCGTTTTAGCAGACCTCAGCAACGCTTGTCATGACTCATTTCAGCGTTTTTCCGTACAGGTTGATGGTTCGCGGATTCATCGACGTCTTCAGTCAAGGCCTCAGACGCTCCCCTTGTTGACTCCCAATGCCCTCAACCCGCCCACGCGGGGTGCCTTAGTGTTGACCTCTCCTTGAGCACAACAAAAAAGGTGCACCCGACTGACCGGGCACCGAAAAAGAGGACAGCCCTGCGGGCAAGCCGATTAACTGAAAAGCCTAGCCTTTGTTTGGCTTTGGCGGGCAGCGTCTTCTTTTTGTGGCGAGGGGGCTTCTGTGGCCCCTGACGGCACACAAACCCTCGTACTCCGGTTAAACTCCATGCTCTTTTTCAAGGAGTTCATATGAGTTATTACCAGCCGGGCATCCTCGCCACCCCCGTTCCGCCTCAAGCTCGCCATATGTTCTTCGCCCTCGAATCCGTCGAAGCATTGCCGGTTGCGCTCGACAACTTGATGCAACTGGTGGACGGGAAATCGGCTGTCGCTGGCTTCGGTGAGTCGCTGGTCAATGCGCTGCATGGCCGGATCGACGGCCTGCGAACCTTTCCGGCGTTGACCGGTGTTGGCGTCGACAACCCATCGACGCAGCACGCACTGTGGTGCTGGTTGCACGGCGTTGACCGTGGTGAGTTGCTCAATCGCAGCCAGGCCATCGAAGCCGCACTCGCGCCAGCCCTGCGTCTGGTGCAGATGAATGAAACCTTCCGCCACCTGAACGGCCACGACCTCACCGGTTACGAAGACGGCACCGAAAACCCCCACGACGAAGCCGCTGTCGCTGCCGCGCTGTTGAGCGAAGGCGCCGACGGTCTGGTGGGTGGCAGCTTCGCCGCGATCCAGCAGTGGCAGCATGACCTCAAAGGCTTCCACGCGTTGCCGTCCCATGAGAAGGACAACATCATGGGTCGCCGCTTGAGCGATAACGAAGAGATCGACGATGCGCCGGTTTCCGCCCACGTCAAACGTACTGCCCAGGAAAGCTTTGCGCCTGAAGCCTTCGTGGTGCGCCGTTCGATGCCGTGGATCGAAGGCGACCGCGCCGGCCTGATGTTCCTGGCCTTCGGCTTTTCCCTCGACGCCTTCGAAGCCCAACTGCGCCGCATGAGTGGCCTGGAAGACGGCATCACCGACGGTTTGTACCGCATCAGCCGTCCGATCACCGGTGGCTACTACTGGTGTCCGCCACTCAAGGACGGTCGACTGGACCTGCGCGCGTTGCGCATCGGCTAAGCATCGGGGAGAGCTATGAGCATGGTGCGCTGGGGCATGATCGGTTGTGGCAGTGTCGCTGAACGCAAAAGCGGGCCGGCCTTCTACAAGGCGCCTGGATCGGCGTTGGTGGCGGTGATGGGGCGGCGCCTGGACGCTGTCACCGACTATGCCGCGCGCCACGGCATCGCGCGGGTCTACACCGATGTGCAAGCGTTGATCAACGATCCCGAGGTCGACGCGGTGTACATCGCCACGCCGCCCGACAGTCATCACGCTTACGCCTTGCAGGTGGCCGCCGCCGGCAAGCATTGCTGCGTCGAAAAGCCGATGGCGCTGAATGCCGGACAAAGCCGCGAGATGCAGCAGGTGTTTGCCGATGCCGGGCTGCACTTGTTCGTGTCCTATTACCGACGTTCGCTGCCACGCTTCCGGCAAGTGCGGCAATGGCTGGAGGAGGGGCGGATCGGCGAGGTCCGGCACTTGACCTGGACGCTCACCAAAGCTCCATCGGCAGCGGACCGGAACGGCACTGATAACTGGCGTACCGACCCGGCGATTGCCGGCGGGGGCTACTTCGCGGATCTGGCCAGCCATGGCCTGGACCTGTTTCAGTATCTGTTCGGCGATATCGTCGAAGTCGCCGGGTTCACCGCACGGCAGGCCGGTTTGTACGCGGCCGAAGATGCCGTCAGCGCCACTTGGCGGTTTGCCAGCGGGGCACTGGGGATGGGTTGCTGGAACTTCGTTGCAGACCGCCGCGAAGACCGTGTCGAAGTGATTGGCAGTCAAGGCCGGATCACCTTTTCAGTGTTCGATGAACACCCTGTCGAGCTGCACGCCGACGAACACCTCAGCCTGAACATCGAGCATCACGCCCACATTCAGTGGCACCACGTATTGGGCATGAATGCGCATATTCGTGGTGAGGCTCAGCACCCCGCCGTGGCCGAGCAGGCGCTGAAGACCGATTGGGTGATGGACCAGATCCTCAAGCGCCACTGATCCTTCAGACCACACATAACCCCCTGTGGGAGCGAGCTTGCTCCGGGCGGCGTTCCGACGATGACGGTGTGTCAGCCAGTATCAATGCTGGATGTGTCGGCGCTTTCGCGAGCAAGCTCGCTCCCACAGGGATCGCGTCGAATCTAACCTTATGCGCAAACAGTATTTCTCATCCGGCACAGCGCTTCTCTAAGATCACGTCATAACTCGTTATAACAAGTGATCTGCCATGACCGATAACGTTCTATCCCTGAGCAGTGTCCCGTTGCACACACAGCTGCGAGACGTGCTGCGCGCCCGCATCCTCGACGGTGAATACCCGCAAGACAGCCAGATGCCCTCCGAGAGCGAACTCGGCGTGTTGTTCAAGGTCAGCCGCATCACCGTGCGCCAGGCCTTGGGTGACCTGCAAAAGGAAGGGCTGATTTTCAGGATCCACGGCAAAGGCACCTTCGTCGCCAAGCCGAAGACCTTCCAGAACGTCGGCACCCTGCAAGGCCTGGCCGAGTCCATGACCGGTCGCGGCTACGAGGTGATCAACCGTCTGCGCAGCTTCAAATTCATTGCCGCCGACAAGCGGGTGGCCGAGCGTTTGCAGGTCGCCGTAGGCGAGACCGTGGCGCAGATCAAACGGGTGCGCCTGATCAACCGCGAGCCGGTTTCCCTGGAAATCACTTACCTGCCCAAGGCCATTGGTGAGCGCCTGGAAAAAGCCGACCTGGTCACCCGCGACATCTTCCTGATCCTGGAAAACGACTGCGGCCTGGCCCTGGGACACGCCGATCTGGCCATCGATGCGGTACTGGCCGACAGTGACCTGACCCGGGCGCTGAACGTCGAGCCCGGCTCGCCGATCATGCGAATCGAGCGCCTGACCCATGATGTCGACGGTCGCCCACTGGACTTCGAACACCTTTACTACCGTGGCGATGCCTTCCAGTACCGCCTGCGGATCGACCGGCACAAAGGGGATCAGGCATGACCCATAGCTCAATGACTGGCAGCTCCATGACTAGAAGCACCCTCGAACAGGAATACGACATCGTCGTGATCGGCGGTGGCACCGCCGGTCCCATGGCGGCGATCAAGGCCAAGGAACGCAACCGCGACCTGCGGGTGTTGCTGATCGACAAGGCCAACGTCAAGCGCAGCGGCGCGATCAGCATGGGCATGGACGGCCTGAACAACGCGATCATTCCCGGTCACTCGACACCGGAGCAATACACCAAGGAAATCACCATCGCCAACGACGGCATCGTCAACCAGGCCGCGGTGTACGCCTATGCCACCCACAGCTTCGAAACCATCGAGCAACTGGACCGCTGGGGCGTGAAGTTCGAGAAGGACGAAACCGGCGACTACGCGGTAAAGAAGGTTCACCACATGGGCGCTTACGTGTTGCCGATGCCGGAAGGGCACGACATCAAGAAAGTCCTCTATCGGCAGTTGAAGCGCGCGCGGGTGAGCATCACCAATCGCCTGGTTTGCACGCGTTTGCTGACGGATGAGGAGGGCGCGGTCAATGGCGTGATGGGCTTCGACTGCCGCACGGCGGACTTCCATGTGATCAAGGCCAAGGCGGTGATCCTCGCCTGCGGTGCTGCCGGACGCCTGGGGTTGCCGTCATCCGGTTACCTGATGGGCACCTACGAAAACCCGACCAATGCCGGCGACGGCTACTCGATGGCCTACCACGCCGGGGCTGAACTGGCGAACCTGGAATGCTTCCAGATCAACCCGCTGATCAAGGATTACAACGGCCCGGCCTGCGCCTATGTCACCGGCCCCTTGGGTGGCTACACCGCCAACAACAAGGGGGAGCGCTTCATCGAATGCGACTACTGGAGCGGGCAGATGATGTGGGAGTTTCACCAGGAGCTGGAAAGCGGCAATGGGCCGGTGTTTCTCAAGCTCGATCACCTGGCCGAGGAAACCATCCAGAACATCGAAGAGATCCTGCACAGCAACGAGCGGCCGAGTCGCGGCCAGTTCCATGCCAATCGCGGCACCGACTACCGCACGCAGATGGTCGAGATGCACATCTCGGAAATCGGCTTTTGCAGCGGGCATTCGGCCTCGGGTGTGTGGGTCAACGAGAAGGCCGAAACCTCGGTCAAGGGCTTGTACTCGGCTGGTGACATGGCCGCGGTGCCGCACAACTACATGCTCGGCGCGTTCACCTATGGCTGGTTCGCCGGCAACAACGCGGCGGATTTTGTCGCCGGGCGCGAGTTTTCGGCACTGGATGCCCGGCAGATCGAAACCGAAAAACAACGGGTCTATGCACCGCTGGACCGCGAACACGGCCTGCCACCGGCCCAGGTCGAATACAAGCTGCGGCGCTTCGTCAACGACTACCTGCAACCGCCGAAAGTGACGAAGAAGATGCAGATCGGCCTGCAACGCTTCAGCGATATCCAGCGCGACCTCGACCAGATCAAGGCCCACAACGCCCACGAACTGATGCGCGCCATGGAAGTCAGCATGATCCGCGACTGCGCCGAAATGGCCGCCCGCGCTTCATTGTTCCGCGCCGAAAGCCGTTGGGGGCTTTACCACTATCGCGTCGATCACCCACAACGTAACGACCGCGACTGGTTCTGCCATTGCCACTTGAAGAAAGACGAAAACGGTTTGATGAGCAGTTTCAGGAAAGCCGTCGAGCCTTACATCATCCCGCTGGATGCCGACGAGATGCAGGCCTACGACCGGCTGCGGGTCGGTGCCGATGCGGCTTGATGCCGACCACAAAAGAGAGACCGAACATGGCTTACCAACCCCAGGAAATCTTCTTCCGCTCCAACGCACCCGTCACGGTCGATGAAGACAAATGCATCGCCCACAAAGGCTGCACCGTGTGCGTCGACGTTTGCCCGATGGACCTGCTGGCGATCAACCCGGCCACGCAAAAGGCCTACATGGCGTTCGACGAATGCTGGTACTGCATGCCCTGTGAAAAGGACTGCCCGACCGGGGCCGTGAAAGTGGAGATCCCTTATTTATTGCGCTGACTGACAGGACGCCATCGCGGGCAAGCCCGCTCCCACAATGTCTCTGTCGGCCACCGGTCTTGCATACACCCACGAAACCTGTGGGAGCGAGCTTGCTCGCGATAGCGTCAGTTCAAATAATATTTAAAGCCATCCGGCCACCACCGGACGCCTGATTCAAAACACCCCTCGTTTCCCACCGCGCCCTGATCGTGGCGGAGACGAACATCCAATAAATGATTCGAGGGGAAACACTCATGATGTTGCGTGCAGCTTTGGCCGGTCTGGTACTGGCTTCATTCACCCTGTCGGCCTCGGCCGAAACCATCCGCATTGCCATCGGCACCCAGGACACCACCATCAACTGCGCCGCCGGCGGGTTGTTGATTCGCGAACTCGGGCTGCTGGACAAATACCTGCCCCACGACGGCCCTTACAAAGACGCCCAATACGACGTGCAGTGGAAAAACTTCACCAGCGGCGCACCCCTGACCAACGAGATGGTGGCGGGCAAACTCGACTTCGGCGCCATGGCCGATTTCCCCGGTGCCTTCAACGGTGTCGCGTTCGAAACGGCGGGCAAGCACAGTCTGTTTATCAGCGTGCTGTCGGGCAGCATCAAGGGCAGCGGCAATGGCATCGTGGTGCCAAGCGCATCGGGCGTGCAGTCGCTGGCAGAGCTGAAAGGCAAGACCATTTCCGTACCGTTCGCTTCCACCGCCCATGGCCTGTTGCTGCGCGCCGTCGCGGCCCAGGGCTGGGACCCGCTCAAGGACGTGAACATCATCGCCCAGCCGCCGGAAGTCGCCGGCTCCGCGTTGCAGGCTGGCAAGATCGATGCTCACGCCGACTTCGTGCCCTTCGCCGAACTGTTCCCGAGCCGTGGTTTCGCGCGCAAGATTTATGACGGCTCCCAGGCCAATGCGCCGACCTTTCACGGTGCGCTGGTCGATCAGGCCTATGCGAAGCAGTACCCGGAAATCGTCGTCGCTTACCTGCGGGCGAGTATCGAAGCCAACCAACTGCTGGCGGCTGAACCGGAGAAATACAGCGAGCTGATCGCCAGGGTCACCGGGGTCGATGCCGAGGTCAATTACCTGTTCCATGGTCCCCTCGGCGTGCAGACCCGCGACCTGAGCTGGAAACCGGAATACCGTCAGGCCGTGGGCACCGCCATCGACACCCTCAAGTTGTTGAAGAAGGCCGATCGCGGTCTCGATCTCAACACCTTCATCGACGACCAGTACATCCGCGCCGCCTTCAAGGCCTCGAACCTGGACTACAGCGCGCAGCTTGCGAACTATCAGCAGACGCCGCTCAAGGCCGTCGATGCCTCCAGCGGCAAGGCCATCACCGACTTCAGTCACGTGGCGGAAATCTGGGTGCGTGGCGAGCCGAAAGTTCGTCAATACGCCTCGGCGCAAGCGGCCTTTGCCGCGTTGGCCAGCCTCAAGCAGGAAGGCAAGAACATCCGCGCGGTGTACACCCAGGCCAGCGACAGCGGGATCAAGTTGCTGGCGGATCAGGCGTGGTTTGCCACCGATGCCAAGGGGCGACTCAGTGCGTTCCTGCTCAAAGGCCAGGCCCAGCAGTTCGCCACGGCGCAGGGCGGCAAAGTGTTCGACTTCGCCGATGCCACCACACAGGCCGTGGCCGCCCGCTAACCGCCGAAACACCACAGCCCCCTGTAGGAGCGAGCTTGCTCGCTAAAAACGTCCGGACAACGCGATCCGTCAGACAGAGCGCGTAATCGTTGGCGTTCTTCGCGAGCAAGCTCGCTCCTACAGGAGGTGGGTTGAGAGGAAAAATTGTGTACCGATCATATTCACGCTGGATTCCCAGAGCCGCTTCACTGCTGCTCTGCCTGCTGTTCTGGCAACTCGCCGCCAGCCACCATTGGAACCTTGGCCTGGTGACCTTCGCCAACGTCCCGACACCCTTGGCGGTCATTGAAGCCGCCCTCGGCCTCGGCGACTCCGGCAAACTCGCCCAGCACCTGGGCAGCAGTCTCGGCCGGGTGTTCGCCGGTTACCTCGCGGCGCTGATCATTGGCGTGGCCGTGGGCCTGGCCATCGGCCGCTCGAAATGGGCCGAAGATCTATTGCTGCCACCCCTGGAAGTGCTGCGCCCGATCCCGGCGGTGGCGTGGATTCCCCTGGCGATCCTGATGTTCCCTTCGTCGGAATTGTCGATGGTGTTCATCACCTTTACCGGCGCACTGTTCCCGATCCTGCTCAACACCGTGCACGGCGTCGAAGGCGTCGACCCACGGCTGGTCGCCTCGGCGAAAAGCCTCGGGGCAGGGCGTCGGGCCATCCTGCTGGAGGTCGTACTTCCGGGCGCGGCGCCGAGCATCATCACCGGCCTGGCCATCGGCATGGGCACCTCGTGGTTCTGCCTGGTGACGGCGGAAATGATCTCCGGCCAATTCGGCATCGGCTATTACACCTGGGAGTCCTACACCATCCAGAACTACGCCGACATCGTGGTCGGCATGTTGCTGATCGGCGTGCTCGGGATGGGCAGCAGCCTGTTGATCAAACGCCTGGGTGGGTTCTTCACACCTTGGCATCGACCGCGAGGAAAAGCCTGATGAGCGTTTTTCAACACCTGGAAGGGCGTATCGATATACGCGGGCTGTCGATCAGCCTGGGCGAGGGCCACGGGGCTTTCGAAGCGGTGCAGGGCCTCGATTGCCAGATTGAACCGGGCCAGTTCGTGTGCATTCTCGGGCCGTCCGGTTGTGGCAAGTCCACCTTGCTTGGCGCCCTGGCCGGCCACCTGCAACCGCGCAGCGGCACCTTGAACGTGGATGGCGCGCCGGTGTCTGGGCCATCGCCACAACGCGGCATGGTGTTCCAGCAGCACACCCTGTTTCCCTGGCGCACGGTGCGTGACAACGTAGCGTTCGGCTTGAAAATGCGCGGCGTCGGCAAGGTCGAACGGCACAAGGCGGCGGATGAAATCCTCGCGCTGGTGGGCCTTGAAGGCTTTGCCGGGCGCTGGCCCGACCAGCTCTCCGGCGGCATGCAGCAACGGGTGGAAATTGCCCGGGTGCTGGTCAACCGTCCGCGCCTGTTGCTGATGGACGAACCCTTCGGCGCCCTCGATGCCCTGACCCGGTTGAACATGCAGGAACTGCTGCTGGACATCTGGACGCGCATCCGCACCACCGTGGTGTTTGTCACCCATGACATCGACGAAGCGCTGTTCCTCGCCGATCGCTTGCTGGTCATGAGCCCGCGTCCCGGCCGAATCATCGAAGACCTGCGCCTGGAGTTCCCCAGGCCGCGCAGCACGGAACTGGTGACCCGCCCTGAATTCTCGCACCTCAAGCGTCATTGCCTCGAACTCCTGCGGCACGAAGACGGTCGGCAGCTGCCGCGCCTGAACCCGCTCGGACTTCCCCCTGAAAACAAACTGCCGCGATTTGCCCTATGACCTCTCTATTCGATGTTACCGATAACGACGACATTCTTGCCCTGCAACCGCGCCTGACCGATGACGACCCCGGCGTGCGCCGGATCGCACTGATCGAGCTGGCCGATCTCGAGGAGCCGGACGGCCTGCAGTGGTTGATCGATCGACTGGCCGAAGACCCGAGTGCAGACGTTCGCGCCGAAGCCGCGCGGTTACTGGAAGCCTGGGAGGACGCGCCCGTGGTCGAAGCGTTGTGCCAGGCCCTGACGGATCCATCCCCGGCGGTGCAGGCGGCCGCTGCGCAAAGCCTCAGCTTGCTCAAGAGCGAAGCGGCGGGCCGGGTCATTCTGCCGTGGACCGGGCACGCCGACATCGGCGTACGCATTGCCGCGTTCCGAGCGTTGCGCGAGTTGCGTTGCCCCGATGCCGCCGACGCGGCTGCCCGGGCACTGGACGATGAAAGCGCCAGCGTGCGTCGCGAGGCGGTGGGCGTACTCGGCTGGCTCAAGCAACTCGATGCCTTGCCGGCACTGGCGCGGTTGGCCAGCGCTGACCCGGACACCGACGTGCGGCGTGCCGCCACCGGGGCGCTGGGCCTGGCGTCTGACGCACAGGTGCTGCCGGCCCTGCGCCAGGCCTTGCGGGACGATGCCTGGCAAGTCCGCGAAGAAGCCGCCACCACCCTGGGCAAGGTCGGCCATCCCGACGCCGGCCCGGCCCTGATCGACGCCTTGGACGACGATTACTGGCAAGTGCGTCTGCGCGCCACCCGCAGCCTCGGCCGCTTGCGTTTTGTACCTGCGCTCGATGCGCTGATCGACACCCTCGGCCACCGCATCAGCAACCTGCGCAAGGAAGCCGCGTTGGCCCTGGGCGAATTGAACGACCCACGGGCCATCGCGCCATTACAGGCCGCGCAACACGACGGCGACCCTGAAGTGCGCAAGGCCGTGCGCATTGCCTTGAGTCAACTGCAATGAATCCGCTGGCGGTGGGTAATTCGCAGGGTAGGCAGCTGCTGCGATTGAACTGGCCCGATGGCCGCGAACAGTGGCTGGACCACGCCGAGCTGCGTCGTCAGTGCCCGTGTTCGCAGTGCCGGGCGTTTCGTATGCGGGGGATGGCGCCGTTGGTGGATGCCCGGGTGCGGGTGATCGAACTGAATCCGCAGGGCTATGGCCTGCAACTGGTCTTCAGCGATGGCCATGAGCGCGGGATTTATCCGTGGGCGTATCTGGCACAACTCACCCCTTGAGCCACTGAAATCCAGTGTGGGAGCGGGCTTGCTCGCGAAAGCGGTGTGTCTGTCGATACTTCATTGGCTGATCCACCGCCGTCGCGAGCAAGCCCGCTCCCACAGGTTATCGACCAGATGATTGACGGTCCTTGCCAGGCAAAAGCCGAAAGAGTACAAATGTACTCCATGACGACTCTGACTCCCCGCCGTACCGCCATCCTGACCTTCATCCGCGATCGCATCGCCGAGCACGGTCAGCCTCCGAGCCTCGCTGAAATCAGCGAGGCGTTTGGTTTCGCCTCCCGCAGCGTGGCGCGCAAGCATGTGCTGGCGCTGACCGAAGCCGGGTTTATCGAGGTCAACCCGCATCAGGCCCGGGGCATTCGCCTGCTCGGGCAGCCGCCGCGTCCCGAGTTGCTGGACATCCCGGTACTTGGCCGGGTGGCGGCCGGTGCGCCGATCGGTGCCGATGCCGAGGTGCACAGCCGTTTGCTGCTTGATCCGTCGATCTTCTCTCGGGTGCCGGACTACATGTTGCGGGTCCGGGGCGATTCGATGATCGAGGACGGCATTCTCGACGGCGATCTGGTGGGCGTGCACCGCAACCCCGAGGCGCTCAACGGCCAGATCGTCGTGGCGCGGCTCGACGGCGAAGTCACCATCAAACGCTTCGAGCGGGTCGGCGATGTGGTTCGCCTGTTGCCACGCAACCCGGCCTACCGGCCGATCATTGTCGAAGCCGACCGGGACCTGGCCATCGAAGGCGTGTTCTGTGGCCTGGTGAGGCAAGGCTGATGGGGGCCGTCGTTGCGCTGGATACGCTGTTCAATGGTGGCCAGGTCTGGAAGGGCCGGCCTGCGCCACCGGCCGCCAGCCCGCAACCCACCGGGCATGCCGCACTGGACGCGGCATTGCCCAACGGTGGCTGGCCAGAGGCGGCGCTGACGGAAATCCTGTTGGCCGGGCAGGGGGTGGGCGAGTTGCAACTGGTGTGGCCGACGCTGGCACGGCTGTCGGCGGCGGGCGAGTGCATCGTGCTGGTGGCGCCGCCTTACGTACCGTACCCCCAGGCGTGGCAGAGCGCCGGGGTGGATCTGCGTCAGTTGTCGATCATCCAGGCCAGCGAGCGCGACGCGCTGTGGGCTGCGGAACAATGCCTGCGTTCGGGCAGTTGCGGCGCGGTGCTGTGCTGGCCACCCAAGGCCGACGACCGCGCCTTGCGCCGCTTGCAGGTGGCGGCGGAAACCGGCCAGACCCTGGCCTTCGCCTATCGCCCCATCGGTGAAGCGATCAATCCTTCGCCAGCGGCCTTGCGCATTGCCATCGATGCTCAACCGGCACAACTGCGCGTGCTCAAGTGCCGCGGCGGCCTGGCCCGTTCGGCGCCGATTGCCTTCGCCGTGGGGCATTGAGGTTGCCATGCGCTGGGTCTGCATTGTTTTCCCGCAATTGGCGCTGGACGCGGTACTGCGTCAGCGCGTCGACCCCGATGAGCCCCTGGCCTTGCTGACCGGCCCGGCCCAGCGCCGGGTGCTGCAGGCCGTCAACGGTGCGGCGCGGGCGCTGGGTTTGCGTCCCGGTCAGTCCATGAGTGCGGCGCAGGCCTTGAGCAAAGGCTTTGTCACGGCGGAATACGACGCCACCGAAATCGAACACTGGCAGCAGTTTCTCGCCGCCTGGGCCTACCGCTTCAGTTCCCAGGTCAGCGTGCATTACCCACGGGCGCTGGTGTTTGAAATCGAATCCAGCCTGGGACTGTTCGGCGCCTGGCCGCAATTCGAAGCGCTTTTGCGCCGTGAGCTCGGTGAGCTGGGGTTTCGGCACCGCATCGTGGCCGCGCCCAACCCGATGGCGGCGCGGGTGCTGGCCAACGCCTATGACGGTCTGGTGGTGCCGGACGATCAAGCCTTGCAGCATCACCTTGGGCAAATGCCCGTCGACCGGATCGGCCTCGAAGCACCGGTCGCCACGGCCTTGTCGCGCATGGGCTTGCGCACCTTGAGCCAGGTGCAGGCGTTGCCCCGACATAGCCTGGCCCGGCGTTTCGAGGCCCAGGTGCTCAAGCACCTGGATGCGTTGCTTGGCACGCGGCGGCTGGCGCTGGCGTTTTACCTGCCGCCGGACCGTTTCGATGTGCGTATCGAGCTCAATTTCGATGTGCAGTCCCATCAAGCCCTGCTGTTTCCGTTGCGCCGGTTGACGGGCGACCTGTCGGCGTTCCTCTGCGGTCGCGACAGCGGCGTACAGCGTTTCGACCTGCATCTGGAGCATGCCGGGTTGCCGGATACGGTCATCAAGGTCGGCCTGCTCAGTGCCGAGCGCGATCCGGCGATGCTCTTCGAGTTGGCCCGGGGGCGGCTGGAGCAAGTGCAGGTCGAGGCGCCGGTGCGCGGCTTTCGCTTGCGCGCCGAGGATTTGCCGAGCTTCGTGCCCCAGCATCAGGAACTGTTCGGCGATCGCCCGCAGCAGTCCTTGCCCTGGGAGCAACTGCGCGAACGCCTGCGTGCACGGCTGGGGGATGACGCGGTGCATGGCTTGCGCTTTCAGGCCGATCACCGCCCCGAGTGCGCGTGGCAGGCCAGTGCCGACAGCCAGCCTTGCGCGGTGCCGGCCGCGGTGAAACGGCCGGGCTGGCTGCTGACCGAGCCGTTGGCCGTGCATCAGGGCTCGGCGCGCATCCTCATGGGGCCGGAGCGTATCGAGTCCGGCTGGTGGGACGGCGGCGACGTACGCCGCGACTATTACCTGATCGAAACCCGTGCCGGCCAACAGGGCTGGGCCTACCGGGCGGTCGGTGAGGACGGCCCGTTGTGGTTGCAGGGCTGGTTCGCATGAGCCGCGAATATGCCGAATTGCACTGCCTGTCGAACTTCAGCTTCCAGCGTGGTGCCTCCAGTGCCCTCGAACTGTTCCAGCGAGCGAAAAAACAGGGTTATCAAGCCCTGGCGATTACCGACGAATGCACCCTGGCGGGCATCGTTCGCGCCTGGCAAGCGGCGAAGTCCGTGGAGTTGCCGCTGATTATCGGCAGTGAAATACGCATCGAGAACGGTCCGAAACTGGTGCTGCTGGTGGAGAGCCTGGAGGGGTATCAGGCGCTGTGCCGATTGATTACTCGCGCCCGGCGCCGCACGCAGAAAGGCCAGTACCAGGTGCTGCGCGAAGACTTCAGCGAACCGTTGCCGGGGCTGCTGGCATTGTGGGTGCCGGATGCAGTCGATGCCTTTGAACAGGGCCGCTGGCTCAAACAGGTCTTCGCCGAACGCCTGTGGCTGGCCGTGCAGTTGCATCGCGGTCAGGACGATGCCCGGCGCCTGGACGATCTGCTGACACTGGCCAGGGAATTGCGCGTTCCGGCCGTGGCCAGTGGCGATGTGCACATGCACGCTCGCGGACGACGGGCCTTGCAGGACACCATGACCGCGATCCGTCATCACCTGCCGGTGGCCGATGCCGGGTTGCGCCTGCACCCCAACGGCGAACGCCATCTGCGCAGCCTCGACGTGCTGCAGGCGCTTTACCCGCCAGCCTTGCTGGCGCAAACGCTGACCATTGCCCGGCGTTGCACCTTCGACCTCGGCCAACTGCGTTATCAATACCCCCGCGAACTGGTGCCGCAAGGCCACACAGCCACCTCGTGGCTACGTCATTTGACCGAGGAGGGCATTCGCTGGCGCTGGGGAAACGGCCCGACAGTCGAGGTGCTGAAGCAAATCGACAAGGAACTGCAACTGATTGCCGAGTTGGGCTACGAAAGTTATTTCCTGACAGTCCACGACATCGTCCGCTTTGCCCGCCAGCAACAGATTCTTTGTCAGGGTCGTGGTTCTGCCGCCAACTCGGCAGTGTGCTTCGCCCTGGGGATCACCGAAATCGACCCGGACCGCACCACGCTGCTGTTCGAACGTTTTCTTTCCAAAGAACGCAACGAGCCGCCGGACATCGACGTCGATTTCGAGCACGAACGCCGCGAAGAAGTCTTGCAGTACGTGTTCCAGCGTTATGGCCGGGCCCGCGCCGCGCTGACGGCGGTGGTCAGCACCTACCATGCAGCCGGTGCGGTGCGTGATGTGGCCAAGGCATTGGGCTTGCCGCCGGACCAGATCAACGCCCTGGCCGATTGCTGCGGTCACTGGAGCGATGAAACGCCGCCCGTGGAGCGGCTGCGCGAGGGCGGTTTCGACCCCGAGAGTCCGGTGCTGCATCGGGTGCTGAGCCTGACGGGGCAGTTGATCGGCTTCCCCCGGCATTTGTCCCAGCACCCCGGCGGTTTCGTGATTTCCGAGCAGCCGCTGGACAGTCTGGTGCCGGTGGAAAACGCCGCCATGGCCGAGCGCACCATCATCCAGTGGGACAAGGATGATCTCGACGCAGTGGGCCTGCTCAAGGTCGATATCCTGGCGCTGGGCATGCTCAGCGCGATTCGCCGATGTTTCGATCTGCTGCGCCGGCACCGGAGCCTGGACCTGAGTCTGGCGACCATCCCGTCCGAGGATGCGGCCACCTACGAAATGATCGGTCGGGCCGACACCATCGGCGTGTTCCAGATCGAGTCCCGGGCGCAGATGTCGATGTTGCCAAGGCTCAGGCCGAAGACGTTTTACGATCTGGTGATCGAGGTCGCCATCGTTCGGCCGGGGCCGATCCAGGGCGGCATGGTGCACCCGTACCTGCGGCGACGGAACAAGGAAGAACCGGAGGCGTATCCGTCGCCGGAACTGGAAGTGGTGCTCAAGCGCACCCTCGGCGTGCCGCTGTTTCAGGAACAGGTGATGCAGATCGCCATCGTCGCCGCCGACTACAGCCCCGGCGAGGCCGATCAGCTACGCCGCTCCATGGCCGCGTGGAAACGCCATGGCGGGCTCGAGCCGCACAAGGAGCGGCTGGCCGCCGGGATGAAAAAAAACGGCTACACCGCCGAGTTTGCCGCGCAGATTTTCGAGCAGATCAAGGGGTTTGGCAGCTATGGTTTTCCCGAGTCCCACGCGGCCAGTTTTGCCTTGCTGACGTACGTCAGTTGCTGGTTGAAATGCCACGAACCGGCGGCCTTCGCCTGTGCGCTGATCAACAGTTGGCCCATGGGGTTCTACAGCCCGGACCAGATTCTGCAGGACGTCCGGCGCCATCATTTGCAGGTTCGCCCGGTGGACGTGTGTGCCAGTGACTGGGATTGCAGCCTGGAGCCGATCAGCGCTGCGCAACCGGCGATTCGCTTGGGGCTGCGCATGATCAAGGGCTTTCGCGAGGACGATGCCCGACGCATCGAAGTGGCTCGTTCGAAAGGGGCGTTCGCCGACATCGCCGATCTCGGCGAGCGGGCGCGGCTCGATGCCCGTGCCCAGGAGCAACTGGCCGATGCCGGCGCGTTGCGTGGCCTGGCCGGCGACCGGCACCGGGCACGCTGGGAAGTGGCCGGAGTACAAAAGCAGCTGGGTTTGTTTGCCGGCCTGCCGCGCCAGGAGGAAGACGCGGTGGCGTTGCCCAAGCCCACCGTGGGCGAAGACCTGCAAGCCGATTACGCCAGTGTCGGCACCACCCTCGGGCCGCATCCGCTGGCCCTGTTGCGTGGTGAGTTGAAGGCGCGGCGCTGCCGCAGTTCCAAGGAGTTGCTGGAAGTAGAGCACGGTCGGCCGGTCAGCGTCGCCGGGCTGGTCACCGGCCGGCAACGCCCGGCCACCGCCAGCGGCGTGACGTTCGTCACCCTTGAGGACGAGTTCGGCAACGTCAACGTGGTGGTCTGGCGCGACTTGGCCGAGCGGCAACGCCAGGTGTTGGTCGGCTCGCAACTGCTCAAGGTCGATGGACGCTGGGAGAAGGAGGGCGAGGTGCGGCATCTGATTGCCGGGCGCTTGAGTGATCTGAGTTCGTTGCTGGATGGGATCACTGTGCGTAGCCGGGATTTTCACTAATACCGCAATTCCTGTGGGAGCGAGCTTGCTCGCGATAGCGGTGTATCAGACAAGTTAATATTGAATGTGCCGACGCCTTCGCGGGCAAGCCCGCTCCCACAGGTTTTGTGCAGCAGCGGCTTACTTGGCCAGCGGCCAAAACCGCTCCCCGCCCCCCGGTGCATCCGTCCACGCCTGCAACGACCGCGTCGGCAGATCGAAATAATCCCGTGTGCGCGCATACCCATGACCACCCATCCGTCCAATTGCATCAAGCCCCAACTGATCGATGTACAGGGTTTTCGGATCGATCAGTTCGTCACGCACATGCGCCATCAGCACTTCACCAAAGATGATCTCCCGGGATTGGCCGATGGACAGCGCCATCATCCGCCGACACTCCAGCGCCACCGGGGCTTCGCCGATACGCGGGCATTTGACCGTGGTGCCGGGGATGGCGGTGAGGCCGGCGGCGGTCAATTCGTCGAAGCCGGGGGCGAAGGGCACGGCGCAGACGTTCATGGCCTCCACCAGCGCGTCGCTGACGATGTTCACGGTGAATTCCTGGTTGAGCTGGATATTGCGGGTGGTGTCCTTGGGGCTTTGGTCGCCGTAATTTTCCACGCCCAGGGCGAGGATGGGCGGATCGGCCGACAGTGCATTGAAAAAGCTGAACGGCGCCGCGTTGACCCGGCCTTCGCCGTCGACGGTGGTGACCAGGGCAATTGGCCGTGGCACGACGCTGCCGATCAGAATCTTGTATTTGTCCCGTGGGCTCAGGGTGCTGAAATCGAAGCTTTGCATGAGCAGAAATCTCTAAAGAAGTGGATCGATCGCGCTCAGTGGCGTGTGGGCGCTGTAGTCGTCGGCGAACGGGATGGCTGGCTGGAACAGGCTTTTCCAGTCCGGTTGGCCAAAGGCCCGGTCGCTGTGACTGCGCATCAGTTTTTCGAATTGGCGTTGGGCCTGGCGTTGCAGGGCGGGGTAGTCGACGCCCTGGACCTGACCGTCGTGCATCACGCAGCGGCCGTCGATATAGCTGGCGATGCAGTCATCGCCGCGGCCGGCCAGAACAAGATTCTTCAGCGGATCGAAAAGCGGCCCCAGGTGCATCCCGTGCAGGTTGAACACAGTGATATCGGCCTTGCAGCCCGGTGCGAGGCGGCCGAGATCATCACGGCCCAGTGCCTTGGCGCCGCCGAGTGTCGCGGCGTTGTACAGATCCAGCGTGCTGGTCAGGTCGTTACCGCCCTCCATCAGCCGGGCGATGTTCAAACCCTGGCGCATGTTGTCCAGCAAGTCCGCCGGCCAGGTGTCGGTGCCCAGGGCGAAGTTGATGCCCTTGGCCCGATAGTGTCCAAACGAATTCAGCGCCTCGCCGTCCCGGGCAAATACCACCGGGCAATGCACCAGGCTCGCGCCGCCATCCACCAGCCGTTGCAGGTCATCATCGCCTCGGGTGTAGATACCGTGGGGCAGCAGGCTGCGCGGGGTCAGCAGCTCCAGGTGCTGCAACCAGCCCAGTGGCGAAGTGCCGCGCAGTTGCTCGACCATCGCTACTTCACCGAGACCCTGACAGCAGTGCAAACGCATCGGTGCGTTCAGTTCCTGGCTCAGCGCGGCGGTGCGTTGCAGCAACGCCGGGGTGCAGGTCTGGATGCGATCGGGCAGCAGTGCACCGCGAATCAGACCGTTATGCGCGCCATCGAAATCCCGGAAAAACCGTTCGGCGGCATCGAGCCCGGCCATGCCCCTGGCTTCGTCCCAGTGGTGCGCCAGGGTTCCATCGGCGCGCCAGTAACTCATGCCGCTCATGTAGCAGGGGCCGAGGTAGGTGCGCAGCCCCAACTCGGCCGCCACACCGGCTACCGCCGCAAACTCGTCGTAGGTCTCGGCCCACTCGCGGTAGTACATCGAGGTGATCGGCATGGCCGTGGTGATGCCATTGCGGATCAACTGGGTGAAGGCGTAGCGGTATTTGAAGACTTCTTCTTCGGGGCTGTAGCTTTCCCGCGATCCACGCGCCAGATATTCCGCCGACCACATCCGGCCCATGTCGCGCTCGTCGCCGTTGTCCAGGGTCAGCACCGTGGAGTCGAGGTCGCCAAGGGCATCCAGATCGATGAAGCCGGGACCGATCAGCGCGTTGCCGTAATCAATCCATTGATCCACCGACCCCGGATAACCGCGTCCGACAAACTCGATGCGTGAGCCTTCGAACACCACTTCGCCGTCGCGCCACAGCACATGCTGCATGCCATCGAAGCCGACCACGCAACTGGCCCGCAAGCCGATGCGCCTCACAGGCGGCTTTCCAGCAAACGGCCACCCTCAGCAATCAACTGACCCGCGCGATAAACCTGACGCAGCGGCCGCGCAACCACAGCTTCACCCAGTGTTTGCACCGGCATCAACAAGAAGTCCGCCGCTTGGCCGATCTCCAGGCGATTGGCTTCACAACCCAGCGCTTGGGCGCCGTTGACGGTCGCCGCTTCGAACGCTGCCGCCAGTTCTTCGTCTTTGTTCAAATCGAAACGGAACGCCAGCAACATCGTCCGTTCCAGCATGTCGCCGTTGCCCATGGGCGACCAGGCATCACGAATGCCGTCGGAGCCCAGGCACAGATTCACACCGGTTTCCCGCAGGGCCAGGAACGGTGGCACCGCGCAATCGGCCGGGGCCGAGCTCATCAGCGAAATACCCAGCGTCGCCAGGCGCTCGGCCACAGGTTTGACCTGGCTCCACGGTAACATCCCCAGGCAGTAGGCATGGCTGATCATCACCCGGCCTTCGCGGCCGAAGCGCTCGGTGTAGTCGGCGATCAGGGCGATCTGCCACAGGCCCAGCTCACCCTTGTCGTGCAGGTGTATGTCGACGCCACGGTCGAACTCGCTGGCCAGTTTGAAGACGAAATCGAGTTGTGCGATGGGGTCATTGTCGATACCGC
Organism: Pseudomonas sp. Pseusp10; assembly: GCF_059492225.1. Lineage (NCBI taxonomy): Bacteria > Pseudomonadati > Pseudomonadota > Gammaproteobacteria > Pseudomonadales > Pseudomonadaceae > Pseudomonas > Pseudomonas sp. Pseusp10. Next base: position 3,402,485 of record NZ_CP168528.1, read on the forward strand.
ACGGGTCCAGGCCACCGACGTTCTCCACGCCCAGGGCCATCGCTTCGCGCATCAGTTCGGCGGTGCCGGGGCGGCTGATGAGGCCGGTTTGCGGGAACACCACCAGTTGCAGGTCAATCAGGTCGCGGTAGTTTTCACGCAGTTGCTGCATGGCCTCGACATGACGCAGGCCGAATTCCGGGTCAATGTCGACATGGCAACGCATGGTCAGCGAGCCACGGGCGATGCAGTTTTCCAGCAGGGCACCGGCCCGTTGCGCGATGGGGGTGGTGACTTCACGCAGAATGCGCCTTTCGTTGGCAATGTAGTCCTTGAGGGTCGGGCCGGCGCTGTTGGGGCGCCACGGTTGACCCCAGAGGGTTTTGTCCAGGTGTACGTGGCTTTCCACCAGTGCGGGGGTGAGCAACTGGTTCTGGCCGTCGATGTCGGTGGCCAGCAGCTCGGTAGTCGAGGCCGGGCGACGCAGGGTGAACCGGCCGTTTTCGATCAGCAGGTCTTCGGCGGGGGCGCCGTAGGGGCGCACGTTGCGCAGCCAGCGGGGTTGATTCATTGCAAACCTCAATTTTTATGGTGTCTGGACGGGCCTCATCGCGAGCAAGCTCGCTCCCACAGGGATTTTGTGAACGCCGAAGATCCACTGTGGGAGCGAGCTTGCTCGCGATGGCCGCGACTCGGTTTCAAGTCAAACAATCAGCCCTTGAGCTTGGCCCAGATCCGGTCCTGCAGCTCACGCGCCTTGTTGCTGCATTCCTTTTCCGGGCGCAGGCGCGAGGCGAATTCGTCGGGCATGTTGATGGCATCCATCACCCGCCATTTGGCGTCGATCAGCTTGTCGCTCTGGATGCCGTTGTCGTAGGCGATGGCATTGGACACGGCGGCGGCGTTTTCCGGTTTCATCATCCAGTCGATGAAGATTTTTGCGTTGCCGGGGTGGGGCGCGCTTTTCGGTACGGCGAAGTTGTCCTGGAACATCGCCAGGCCTTCACGCGGGTAGACGTACTTGATGGTGCTCTTCTGCAAGGTGGCCCGGGCGGTGGAGCCGTTCCAGTTTTGCATCATGATCACTTCACCGGAGGCCATGCGGTCGACGGTGTTGTCCGAGCTGTACATCTTCAGGAAGGGTTTCTGTTTTTGCAGCAGTTCGAGGATGCGCTTGGCGTCCTGCGGGTTTTCGCTGCATTCGTCGACATTCAGGTAGTGGCTGGCGGCGTTGATCACGCTGCTGGAGGTGTCGAGGGCGGCGAGTTGGCCTTGCAGTTCCTTGCGTGGCTCGAAGAACTCTTTCCACGAGTCGTCGAGTTTGCCGCCAGGCACCCGGGCGCTGTCATAGGAGAACCCGGTGGTGCCCCACAGGTACGGTGCCGAGAACTTGCGGCCAGGGTCGAAGCCCGGGTCGCGGAACGCCGGTTTGACGTACTGGAAGTTGGGCAGGGTCGAGGCGTCGATTTCCAGCAGCAGGTCCTGGTTGATCAGGGTGCGCATGATCGATTGCGACGGCACGATCACGTCATACGCGGCGCCGCCGGCCTGCAACTTGGCCAGCAGGGTTTCGTTGCTGTCGTAGCCGTCCATGGTGACCTTGATCCCGGTCTCCTTTTCGAACTTGGCCAGCAGGTCGACCGGGTAGTAGTCGGTCCAGTTGTAGAAGAACAGCTCCTTGGGCTCGGCGGCCTGGGCGCTGAACGTAGTGAACGCGGTGAAGCAACTCAAGGCCAGACCGGCAACGGCGAAACTGGCAGCAGCAAAACGGGGGCTTTTCACTTTCTTGCTCATAAAGAAGTCTCCAGGCTTATTGTTGTTTGCCGCGCTGTCCCAGCCAGAAGGCCAGCACCACCAGCACGATGGAAATCACCAGCATCAGGGTCGAGATCGCATTGATCTCCGGCGTCACGCCGGCCTTGATCGCCGAGAAGATGTACACCGGCAGGGTCGTCGAACCGGGACCTGCGACGAAGAAAGTCATGATGAAATCGTCGAGGCTGACCACGAACGCCAGCACCGAACCGGACAGCACCGCCGGCCACAGCAACGGCAAGGTCACCCGGCGAAACACCTGCCACGGGTTGGCGTACAGGTCGTTCGCCGCTTCCAGCAGGCTCTTGTCCAGGTCGTTGAGCCGTGCACGAATCGGCAGGTAGGCAAAGGGAATGCAAAAGCCGATGTGCGCAACGATCACCGTCAGCAAACCGAGCTTGATCCCCAGTGCCATGAACAGCAGCAGGGTGGCCACGGCTGTGACGATCTCCGGCAGGATCAGCGGCAGGTTGATCCCGCCCTCGACCATTTTCTGTCCGTAGAACGGCCGGTAAGTCGCCAGCGCCGCGAGCAACGCAATGGCCGTGGCGCAGACCGTGGCGATGCTGGCGACGATAATCGAGTTCAGCGCCGCGGTCTGGATCGACGGGTTGGCCAGGATTCGCCCGTACCAGTCGAACGAGAACTCGGTCCATACCGTCGCCGAGCGGTTGGCGTTGAAGCTGTAGGCGATCAACACGAAAATCGGCAGATACAGATAGGCCAGCATCAGCAGACTGACTTCACGGGTCAGGGGCAGTTTTTTCAGGTGCAGGGCAATCATGCTTGGGCTCCCCGACGCAGGGTCTTGGCGGCATTGCGGCTATAGAGGGCGTAGAGCACCAGGGACAGCAGCATGATCCCCAGCAACAGGAACGACAGCGAACTGCCCAGGGGCCAGTTGCGTGCGGTGCCGAATTGCTGCTGGATCAGGTTGCCGATCATCAACGTCTTGCCACCGCCGAGGATCGCCGGAGTAATGAACGCACCCAGGCTTGGCACGAACACCAGCAAGGCACCTGCAATCACGCCCGGCATCGACAGCGGCAGGATGATCCGGCGCAACGCGTGCCAGCGGTTGGCACCGAGGTCGTAGGCGGCTTCCACCAGACGCCAGTCGAGTTTTTCCAGGGTCGAGTAGATCGGCAGGATCATGAACGGCAGGAAGCTGTAGACCAGGCCGACGCTGACCGCGAAGTCGTTGTAGAGCAGGGTGATGCCACCGGCTTGCGGGAACAGCGCGTTGAGGCTCTGGGCGACCCAGCCGTGTTCACGCAGGATGATCAGCCAGGCATAGTTGCGGATCAGCAGGTTGGTCCAGAACGGGATGGTGATCAGCAACACCATCAGGTTGCGCCGACGGGGTGTCAGGCTCGACATCCACAACGCCACCGGAAAACCGAACAGGAAACACAACACCGTGGTGCCACCGGCCTGGAACACCGAGCGCAACAACGCTTGGGCGTAGACCCAGTTCAGTTCCAGTTCACCGTCGAAACCTTCCTGGAAAAACAGCTGCACGTAACTTTGCAATTGCCAGTTGGCCTGCCAGTCGACGCCACCGTAGACGTTGCGTGGCAACAGGCTGATGTAGCCCATGATGCCCAGCGGAATGGCGATCAGGGCCAGGAGGGTCAGAACCACCGGGCTGAGCAGCAGCGCACGGTTGAGAGCTGGGGAAGTGCTGCTGACGCTCATCTCAGGCCTCCATCAACAGGCAGGCGTGGGGCGGCAGGTTGACCGCGACGCGATCACCCACCACCCGCCCGTGGTTCAGGCCTTCGTTGTTCTCGCGCAACATGACCTGGATGTCATTGTTCAAGCGGCATTGATAGAGCGTGGCCGTGCCGACATACAGCACGGCCTCGATCACGCCGCGCAGGTGATGCGGCTGCGTCGGCTCGACCAGTTGCGAACGCTCGGGGCGGAACGCCAGTTGCACCTTGCTGCCAGCAAAGCCCTGGGCCTGGCAGGGGATTTCCACTGGCATGCCGTTAGGCACGAAGAGGTTTTCGTTCTGTTGACCGCGCTTGAGGTGGCCGGGGAGGAAGTTGATGTCGCCGATGAATTGTGCGACGAACTGATGCTGTGGGCGTTCGTAGATCTCGTTGGGCGTGCCGATTTGCAGGATCTTGCCGGCAGACATCACGGCAATGCGATCGGACAGGGTCAGCGCTTCTTCCTGATCGTGGGTAACGAAAATGAAGGTGATCCCGGCTTCTTTCTGCACGCGCTTGAGTTCGACCTGCATTTCCTTGCGCAGCTTGAGGTCCAGCGCCGACAGCGGCTCATCGAGCAGCAGCACTTTGGGTTTCGGCGCCAGGGCCCGGGCCAGAGCCACGCGCTGCTGTTGACCGCCGGACAGCTCGGCCGGTTTGCGCCGGGCCAGGTGCTGCATTTGCACCAGCGCGAGCATTTCATCGACCCGCTGCGGAATCAGTTTGCGATCAAGACCCTGCATCTCGAGGCCGAAGGCGATATTCTGCGCAACACTCATGTGTGGAAACAGCGCGTAACTCTGGAACACCGTGTTGACCCGACGCTTGAACGGCGGCAAATCGTTGACCGGCTCGCCCGCGAGGCGGATCTCACCGTCGCTGATGTGCTCGAAGCCGGCAATGGTGCGCAGCAGGGTGGTCTTGCCACAGCCAGAGGGGCCGAGCAGGGTGAAGAATTCGTTGTCGGCAATGTTCACCGATACGTTATCGAGGGCGGGCGCCAACCCCGGATCGTCGGAATACCGCTTGGAGACGTTTCGCACTTCAATTGCAACTGGATGACCCATAATGGTGCATTCCTCTAATTATTGTATGCAAAATCTGGATGCAATTTAGAGATACCCGGATTAATCTGCCCGTGCAAGCCCCTTTTTCAAAGGCTGTTCATTCGCCAGGGTTGTTTGCACAGGGCGCAAGGAGTTGATGAATGACGGAAAAGAAACTGGAAACCACAGTCGACCGCGTCTACCAAGGGGTTTACGAGGCGATCAGCAAACGCTCGTTGCGTCCGGGAATGAAGCTTGGCGAAGCCTCGCTGGCGGAGCTCTTCAATGTCAGCCGCACGTCCGTTCGGGCAGCGCTCAAGCAATTGGAGGCTGACGGACTGGTCACCACCGAGCCCAATAAAGGTGCGTCGGTGTCGTTACCGAGCGACGAAGAGATTCGTTCGCTGTTCGAAACCCGGCGCTTGATCGAGATCGGTATCGTCAGCGAACTGTGCCGTCGTCGCGATACGGCGGTGACCCAGGACCTGCGCGATCACTTGTTGCTGGAGGATGAAGCGCATCAAAGCGGTGATCACGAACGGCTGATTCACCTGCTCGGCGAGTTCCACATCAAACTGGCCCGCAGCCTGAACAACCCGGTGCTGCTCGACTGGTTCCAGAAACTGATTTCCCGGGCGTCGCTGTACGCCGCCGCGCTGGATGACGACAGCCACGAAGCCTGCCGCGACGACGAGCACCTGCGGCTGATCGAGTACATCGAAGCGGGCAACCAGAGCGCGGCCATCGAGCTGACCTGCATGCACTTGAATGGCATCGAGAAGGCGATTCTGGATGTCGCGGCCACCCTGAAAAGCAGCTACAACCCGCTCAAGCACTTGATTGAGGTTTAAAGCACCGGAATTTGACGACCAAGGATTTTCAATCACTGGAGATCCTTGTGGGAGCGGGCTTGCCCGCGAATACGTCAGCACATTCAACAAATATGGCGGCAGGGACACTGCTATCGCGGGCAAGCCCGCTCCCACAGGGATCTCTATTGGCCACAGATTCCCGGCTCGACAAGGAAGCCTCAGAATCAGCTATACCTCTATGAAACGAATAGCGTGCAGGATGCTCGAAACAAACGGGTGCAAATGACCGGGATAGAGCCAAGTCATGCAGTTTCTAGAGGATAGCCACGGGTGCTCCGGGTGGAACGGCGAAATGGCCGGGCGCATTCGTGCGTTCGACTGGAGCCTGACCGAACTTGGCCCACTCGACTCATGGTCCAGGAGCCTGCGCAGCACGGTGCAGTTGATGCTCGCGTCCTCGCTGCCGATGGTGATGCTCTGGGGCCAGTCCGGGTACATGATCTATAACGACGCTTACTCCAAGTTTGCCGGTGGGCGTCATCCGTACCTGCTGGGGTCTGCGGTGGAGCTGGGCTGGCCAGAAGTCGCCGAATTCAATCGCCACGTGGTGGATACCTGCCTGGCGGGCGGCACCTTGTCCTATCGCAATAAAGTCCTGGTATTGCTGCGCGACGGCGTTCCCGAGGATGTCTGGCTCGACCTCTATTACAGTCCGGTGGCCGACGATGACGGGCGCCCGGCCGGGGTCATGGGCATGGTGGTGGAAACCACGGAGCGGGTAATTTCCGAACGCCGGCGGCAGGCGGCCGAAGACGCTTATCGAGCGGATAACGAGCGGGTGCGCCTGGCGTTGAACGCCGGGGCCTTGCTCGGTTCCTTTGTCTGGGACATCAAGACCAACGTGCTGTCGGGTGATGAGCGCTTCGCTCGCACGTTCTCTTATCCACCCGGGCAAGACTTGGGCAACCTGTCACAGGAGATCGTCGAAGGGCGGATCCATCCGGACGACCGTAGCTGGGTCCAGGAACGGATCGCACTGTCGGTCGAGACTGGCGAACCCTACAACGTCGAGTACCGGATCCAGCGTCCCGACGGCAGTTACTTCTGGGTGCTCGCCAGCGGTTGCTGCGAATTCGATGAGCAGGGGAAGGCATTTCGGTTCCCCGGCGTGCTGATCGATATTCACGAACGCAAGACCGCCGAAGAATCCCTGCTCAAGTTCACCCGCAACCTGGAGCAGCGGGTGGCTGATGAGGTCGAGGCGCGGCTGGCGGCGGAAGAACAACTGCGCCAGTCACAGAAACTCGAAGCCATCGGTGGCCTCACTGGCGGTGTGGCCCACGACTTCAACAACCTGTTGCAAGTGATCGCTGGCAACCTGCACCTGTTGGCACGCCATGAGCCGAATAACGCCAATGTGCAGCGCCGGGTCTCGGCGTCGATTGCCGCCGTCGAACGCGGTGCCAAGCTGTCCTCGCAATTGCTTGCATTCGCCCGTCGCCAACCGTTGTCGCCCGCGGTCTTCACATTGCGGCAGATTTTCGATGGCCTGGCGGAACTGTTGCAGCGCGCCTTGGGTGAAACCCTTCAGGTGCAGATGACGGCGCCCGAAGATTCGTGGAATGTGTTTGTCGATCGCAATCAACTGGAAAACGCCATTCTCAATCTGGCGATCAATGCCCGGGACGCCCTGCAGGGTGAGGGGACCATTGATCTTTGTGCGGACAACATCGTCCTGGATCGCAAGTTTTGCATCGGCAAGGGCATTGCCGCCGGGGACTATGTGCGGGTGTCCGTGACAGACACCGGCGTTGGCATGTCGCCGCAGGTGCTGGCCCAGGCGTTCGAGCCATTCTTCACCACCAAGGCCGATGGTCAGGGCACCGGATTGGGCTTGAGCATGGTGTTTGGTTTCGTCAAACAGAGTGGCGGTCATATCGAAATTGCCAGCAACGTGGGGCAGGGGACTCGGGTGCAGTTGTACTTCCCGCGCACCTTGCGCGCGGCACCCGGTGAAACGGTGAGCCCTGATGTGCCGCAAAGGGGCGGGCACGAACGCATCCTGGTGGTCGAAGACAATGAGGCTGTGCGGGTCTCGGTGGTGGAGTTGTTGCGCGAAGAGGGCTATCAGATCCTCACGGCCACCAATGGTGACGTCGCCATGCAAATGTTGCTGGAAGGCTTGGCGGTGGACCTGATATTCACCGACGTGGTCATGCCCGGCCTGATCAAGAGTTCGGATCTGGCGGCCTGGGCGAAAGTGCAGGAACCACCAGTGGCCGTGCTGTTCACCTCGGGGCATACCCGCGACATCATCTCGCGCAATCACCAGCTCAGCCCCGACACCCACCTGCTGAGCAAACCCTACAATCCCGAAGCACTCAGGCAAATGGTGCGTACGGTGCTTAACGGCTGAAACCGGTGGAAGCGCCGGCGCAGGCAAGGTTTTATCGCATTTGAGACAGGACGACGAACGGGCACCGCTGGTCTGACAGGTGGTCGACAGAACGGGCTAACCGAGGCCATTCTGATAATTGGTGAACGCAATTGATCGCAATTCGCTGCCGATCAACAAACGGAGGTGTTCCATGCCGGTGCCCCATGACCTTTATCAGGATCTGAAACGCTCAAAGGAAGAAGTCCAGCAGAAACGCACCAAGGATCCGTTACTGGATTCACTGCTTAACAAGTATTCCCAGGCGGATGCCGAAGTGGTGAAAGCAGAGGAGGCCAAATCCAGCGATGACACGGTGACGAAGCTCAAGGCGAAGCGCCTGGAGGTCAAGGACAAGATCGTCAAGCAACTTGGCTCGTCGTCCTGACCCACCAGCCTGCCACCGATGACCGGTGGCTGAACAGTTGGAACGGCATAAAAAAAACGGCACCTCGAATGCTCAGAGACCGATGTTACGGCTCTCAACGAGGTGCCCTCATGACCCAGCCCGAATATCCCGGTGAACTGAACGCTGTCCTTGTGGGAGCGGGCTTGCTCGCGAAGGCGTCAGGTCAGCCAACATCTCTGTTGAATGTGCCGGCCTCTTCGCGAGCAAGCCCGCTCCCACTGGGGCTACGGTGATTCAGAGAGGGGTACTGCTCATTGCAATGCCTTGCTCAACGGCAATCGCACCATGTTCTGCGCTTTCAGCGAACCGAAATACAACCAGTCCCCATACTCGCGCACCGTGGTGATGGGCGAGTAATTGTCGCTGCTGCCGTCCTGCAGGTTGGCGATCACTTTGCCCTCAAGGTCCAGACCCAGGGCAAACCCGCGCTTTTCCACGGGTTTGGGCAAGACGGTCATGGCCCGCACGATCATCTTGCGCACGAACGGATGTGCGGCCGTGCCATCGAGCAAGGCGTTGCGGGGGGCATACAGTGCCACCCAGAACCGATCGTGACCATTGAACGACAGGTTGTCCGGCAGCCCCGGCAGGTTGTCGATGAACAGGTCATGGGTGCCGGCCTTCGGGCCGCTGAGCCAATACCGGCTGATGCGGTAGGCACCGGTTTCATTGACCAGTACATAGGCATCGTCCGGTCCCAGGGTTACGCCGTTGGCAAACTCCAGCTTGTCCAGCACAACCGAGGTCTTGCCGGTCTGGAAGTCATAACGCAGCAGTCGACCGTCCCCGCCGTGTTCGAGCACGGCCTCACCGTCGTGGCCATAGCCGAACCGGCTCGAAGCGTCGCTGAAATAAGCGTAGTGACCGGGTTTGTCGATGGCCACATCGTCGGTAAAACCGAAGGGGACGCCGTCGGCCTCTGTGGTCAAGGCCACCAGACGCCCCTGGGCATCGAGTGACAACAAGCCTTTGATGGCATCGGCGATCACCAGCAGGCCATTGGGATGCCGGGCCAGCCCCAGTGGCCGGCCACCGGTATCGGCCAGGACTTTGGTGGTCTTGCCGTCCAGGCTCGTGCGAATCAGGCGACCGTCGTGCAGGCCGGTGAGGAGCGTGTCGTTTTCCAGCAACAAGGCTTCCGGCCCGTTGATGTCGGCGGCACCGACGCGCTCCACGTCTTTGAGCCGCTGATTGTCGGCATAGATTCCGCTGGAGAGGGACGGCGCGGGTTGTGGCGTCCAGGCCACCGGTCGCACCTTGGTCGGCATCAGTAGCAGGAAGGCGCCGATGACGACGATGACCAGCAACAGACACTTGAAGGTTCTGCTCACGCGTTGACTCCTGACGCCGCCAGATGTTTTTGCGCCATGTCGCGCAACGCCTGCATCGACGCCGCCGATTCGTGGTCGATGCGACGCTTGAGCAGCACCCGGTTGGCGATCCGCATCGCCAGACCGCTGAATTGATATTCCAGGGTGCGGACGAAACATGTGTCCTCGCCTGTGGCATCGCATTCATAGGTCACCATCAGCGACAGGCCATGATCACCCTGGGCCCGTGCGCTCCAGCGTCGTCCGGGCAGGTACTCCGCCACCTCCCAGCTCAAGTGCCCGTCGCGGCCGCCGGCGCGTATGTCTTCCTCGAAACGTGCGCCGGCATGCAACGGACCTTTTGGCCCATCGATGCGCAGCGACGACGGATGCCATTGCGGCCAAAAGGTCACGGTGCTGGCGTAGGTCAGTACGTCGACCGGGTGTCCGGCAATGACAATCTGATGCTGCATGCGGGTCATGGACGTTCTCGTCGGGTTGAGCAGCACAGGTTCCGGCTCCCAATAGAGGGTGCCGAACAGGTAGTCCATCAGCGGGAAAACGATGTTGAAATTACGTTCCTGCATCAATTCGCGACGGTGATGCAGTTCGTGTAGCCGGCGCATCTGGCGGATCCACGGCAATCGCGTGATCGGGTTGTGCGGCGGCAGGTGTTCGCAGGCATGAAACACTTCATAGGCCAGGTAACCGAGGACAAGAAGGCCGCCGACCAATCCCGCGACGTTGGTATCGATGTGCTTGAGCAGCCACCAGAGAGGCAGGGCGACAACGAGGGTGTGCAGCACAATCAGCCATGCCGGAAACAGAATCACCCGCCAGTCGCGGGCGCTGTCGTAGGTCATGTGGCCGGGGGTGAAAAAGCTGTGGTGTTCGCCTGCGTGACGGGCATAAAAAAGCCGGGCGAAGCTCTTTCTATGATGACCCAGGTGGCGGTGCACCACGTATACACCGAGGTTGAACAAGAGCAGCGTGACGGGCACCGCCAGCCATTGCGCTGGCCGCACCTGATGCACGTTGCTCCAGAAAACGCTGATCGCCAGTACCCCGAACAACAGGACAAAAGCGCCGTGCAGCCAAGGGTTGTAGAGCGGATGAATGTCGGCGCGGTAACGGCTGCGGAATCCTTCGGTGGTCTGCCTCACTGCAATCACCTGTCGTTATTGTTATTTCTTTCAGATTAGCCGATCCCGGTGATCTGGCGGGCCGAACCTTGAGGACGCAACGGCCATGATCCGGTGCAAACCGGTTTCAGGTCAGCGGATCCCAGCGTTGCGACCAGTCTTCGTCGGAATCGATGACCTTGCGCAGCAGGTCGAAGGCACCTTGCAGCGTCGGCGAGTCACGATCGCGCGAGTAGACCAGATAGGTCGGGTAGCTGAATTCCGGAGCCTTGGGCACCCGTTCCAGGGCGCCGCTTTCCAGATAACTCTGCACGACGCGGGTGCGGAAGTAGCCACTGCCGCCATTTTCAAGAAGGTACTGCAAGCCCAGCGGGCCGAGATTGAAACTCAGCGCAGCCTTGGCCTTTTCCGGCAGGGCAGCGTCGTGCTGGCGCCGGAATTCGCTGCCCCAGTCGATGTACACATAAGGATCGGGCTTGTCGGCCAGGCGCACGAGAATCAGCTTTTCTTCGAGAATCTGCTCGACCTGCAAACGCGGCCAATACTCGGGCTGGTACACCAGCGCCGCATCCAGAACGCCCAACTCCAGTTGGCGCAGCAGGTTTTCGCCGTCACGGATTTCCATGCGCAAGGCGTGGCTGGGGATGTTCTTGCGGATTTCGCCGGCCCAACCGAGCATCAGCGGGTTGCACAGGCTCACTTCGCCACCGATGTGCAGCACATCGCGATAGCCCTCGGGCAACGGCAAATCACGCCGCGCGGCTTCCCAGGTTTGCACCAGCTGATTGGCGTACACCACGAACGCTTCGCCGTTGGGCGTCAGGCGGGCGCCGGCACGATTGCGCACGAACAGGGTGCTGCCCAGCTGGCTCTCGAGTTTTTGCACCCGCGCGGTGATGGCGGTCTGGGTGACATGGAGCTTTTCCGCGGCGGCAGCCAGGCTGCCATGGCGGACGATTTCGAGGAAGGTGCGGGCGAGGTCGATGTCCATGGGGCGGCCGGTGTCGAAAGTGCGGACATTGTAAGATCACCACCGAACCTGTGGCGAGGGGGCTTGCCCCCGTTGGGGCGCGAAGCGGCCCTTGACGTTCGCCCGGCCAATAGAAACTCCGAATGGGCGACTGCTTCGCAGCCGAACGGGGCGATGCGGCGATCCGACAAGCCCCCTCGCCACAGGGCAGGCAAAAACGACGAATCCCGCCACTAGGGGCGGGATTCGTTTGCAGCAGGCACGCTCCCGAAGATCGGGAGCCAGGTGCTTACGACGGGAACAGCTCGGACAGTTTCATGGCCAACATCATGTCGCCTTCAGCGCGCAGTTTGCCGCCCATGAACGCTTGCATGCCATCAGTCGAACCGTCGACGATGCCTTCCAGGGTTTCGCCATCCATCACCAGGGTCACCTGGGCGTCCGGGTTTTCGCCTTCCTGCAGCTCGCAAGTGCTGTTCTTGACGATCAGCGAGAAGTTCTTGGTGTCGTCGATGCGGAAACCGAAAACCAGGTCCAGACCGGCGGCAGCGGCTGGGTTGAACTTGGCTTTCATTGCTTGTACGGCATCAGCTACGGAGGTCATGGTTCGATCCTTTCTTGGGTAATAAGAGCTGGGTGATTACAGCCAGGGTCACAATAGTCCGGACTCAGCGAAACGTGATGAGTTCCGGGGCCTTCAACAGTTGCAGGTGTGCATGTCCGTTGAAGGAAGCCAGGGCCACCTCGCGACCACGAAACTTAAGCTGGTTGAGCGAGGTGTTGACGATTTGCCAGTTCAATTCAAAGGCCTGCCGGGCAGGCATTTGCGTAATCAGGTGGAGCAGGGCAGTGATGGTGCCGCCGGAGGTGAACACGGCGATTTTCTGGGTGTTGTCGGCCTGGTCGAGGATGCGGTGCAAGCCGGCCCGCACCCGCTCGACAAACCCCAGCCAGCTTTCCAGGCCCGGTGTGTCATAGGTGCCGGCAAGCCAGCGTTCGATGATCAGGGCGAAAATACGCTGGAACTCGCCACGGTTTTGCGCGGCGTTGCGCAAGACGTTCAAGGCTTCGGGTTCGTCCGGCAGCATGGCCGGCAACAGCGCGCGGATGACCGCATCGGCATCGAATTCGTTGAAGGCGGAGTCGGTTTCCAGAAGCGGCACCGGCAGGCCCACCGCGGCGAACTGTTCCAGCGCGCTGTTGGCCGTGTGCTGCTGGCGGCGCAGATCCCCTGCCAGGCAGCGGTCGAAGCTGATCCCCAGTTCGGCCAGGTGCCGGCCGAGGATTTCAGCCTGACGAATGCCGGTCGGCGACAGGACGTCGTAGTCGTCCGCACCGAAGGAGGCCTGGCCATGTCGAATCAAATAGATACTGCCCACGTCCGCGTCATCCCGGTACGTTGAAGGTTTGGCGAGGTTATGGGGATGGCGGTGTGCTGTCAATGAAAAAACATACGCTTGTTTGAAATGCCCGTTACAGGCCTGTTGCCAGAGGTTTCACGACTGGTCGCAAGGTCGGAGCATGGGTATGCTGGAAGTATCCCGCGCGCGTTCGAGCCGCGCATCGTTTGAGGAGTCCCCGTGGAGTTTTTTTCCGAGTACGCCATATTTCTGGCCAAGACCGTGACCCTGGTGATCGCCATTCTGGTGGTCCTGGCCAGTTTTGCGGCCTTGCGCAGCAAGGGACGGCGCAAGTCGTCCGGCCAGTTGCAGGTCAGCAAGCTCAATGATTTCTACAAAGGGCTGCGCGAACGCCTGGAGCAAACCTTGCTCGACAAGGACCAGCTCAAGGCCCTGCGCAAGACCCAGGCTAAAACCGACAAGAAACAGAAGAAAAAACCCGAGGCCAAACCCCGGGTGTTCGTGCTGGATTTCAACGGCGATATCAAGGCTTCGGCCACCGAAAGCCTGCGCCACGAAATCACCGCCTTGCTGACCCTCGCCACACCGAAGGACGAAGTGGTGCTGCGCCTGGAAAGCGGCGGCGGCATGGTTCACAGCTACGGCCTGGCCTCCTCGCAACTGGCGCGTATCCGTGAGGCCGGCGTGCCCTTGACCGTGTGCATCGACAAGGTCGCGGCCAGCGGCGGCTACATGATGGCGTGCATTGGCCAGAAGATCATCAGTGCACCGTTCGCGATCCTCGGCTCGATTGGCGTGGTGGCGCAGTTGCCCAACGTCAATCGCTTGCTGAAAAAGCACGACATCGATTTCGAAGTGCTGACCGCCGGTGAATACAAACGCACCCTGACCGTGTTTGGCGAAAACACCGAGAAGGGTCGGGAGAAGTTCCAGCAAGACCTGGACATCACCCACCAACTGTTCAAGAACTTCGTGTCGCGCTATCGCCCGCAACTGGCGATCGATGAAGTGGCCACCGGCGAAATCTGGCTCGGCGTCGCAGCGCTGGACAAACATCTGGTCGACGAACTCAAGACCAGTGATGAATACCTCGCCGAACGGGCCAGGCAGTCCGAGCTCTATCACCTGCATTACTCCGAACGCAAAAGCCTGCCGGAGCGCATCGGCATGGCCGCCAGCGGTTCGGTCGATCGCGTGCTGCTGAGCTGGTGGAGCCGCTTGACCCAGCAACGCTTCTGGTAACGCTTTTGTTGCCTTCGAAAAAATGAAACCGCAGCGCCTGCTGCGGTTTTTGAAGTTGAAACGGTCCTTTGTAGCAGCTGTCGAGTTTACGAGGCTGCGTTCGGCTGCGAAGCAGTCGCAAAACCGTGCAGCCCGGTGTATCAGACAAACCGCGTACACCAGCCTGCGAGGACTTTGTCCTCGAACGCAGCCTCGCAGGCTCGGCAGCTGCTACATCCTTCACGCATCAGCGAAATTTCCCAGACGCGCTGACGAGCCCTTCCTGCTGCCGACCCAGCCACCGGCCGCTATGTTGCATTTTCTCCAATATTTGCAACGGAATGCACATGAACGACTATTCGCACGGCCACTACGCACGGCTACACCCACCTGTCACGCCCTTGCGTGATGAACTGAAAACCGCGGTAGCGACAGCGCTGCCGCAATCCCCTGAGCAATTCGGTGCAGCACTGATAACGGAAAAATGGGGACAGGCCATCGATCCGCAAACAGCTCTGCTGGTAACGCTGGACTACGACACCGACGCTAGCGCCGCGCATGACGCGATCCACCAGGGAAAGGTGAACAATTCACGCACCCTGGTGCAGGCATTGTTGTCGAATTATCAGACGGTGGGTGACGGTCGTTTCGGTGAAACGGCGTTCGGCTTGTACACGCCTGCGGACATCGGTCCCGAGATACGCATCGTTGATGAGCCACCTGCCAGAGTCGTGGATTATTACCGGGACTATGAGGGAATTTACCGGTGCACAACACCGCAGACCTACGGTCCCTCCACGCAAATCGCCCTCCGGCCGGCCGATTTCAAACAATGGGTATGGGAACTGGATCTGCAAACCCGCTATCAGGCTTATCTTGACCAGGCCTGGCCTTCCGATAAGCGCATCGTCCAGACAGAGCCTTACGACCTGAGAACCTCGACCAAGGCCGCCTTTATCATGAGCGCCTGCCTGCAGCATCAGGAGGGCAGTTTGAGTCAGGAGGGCCTGGCCCTGGCAATGCAGGCCGCCGGTTTGCCGGCGGAGCAGACCTGGAATGCGCTGAGCATCGGCCAGGTGCAGGCGCCAACCCGCGTCAGCGCACCGATCGAAGTCGGCCGGCTGACGATCTATCGCTACACCTCGAACGATATCTGGTGTTATCGCCACCGTCACAGTGGCAGGGTCTTGCTGAATATCCCGGGCAATTCCTCACCCTTGCATGAATTCACCGACTTCCAGCACCTGCGCCAATGGATCGTGGCCCAAGGCCGGGTGGACGCTACACGGCAAGCGCTGGCCGCGCACTTTGCCGAAGACGATCGTGAAGACGGCACCTTCCATGCGGGCGTGTTGACGGCGTTGGAGGGCATGGCGGTTTACCCGAAGGAGCACTGGCTGAAAAAGAGCGCCGGGCTCTTCAACAACGACGGTTTCTGGGACCCGCAGGACTACATCGACCTTGCGCGTCCGCCGACCGACACTGACCCGTTCGCACAGCTGGTGCTGACCATGAAGCAAGCCTCCATGGCCAGTGTCAAAACCATTCGCGACGATGCCCAAGTCAACCGCGACAACCTGAGTGCGGTGGTGGAGCCGCTTGTACAGTGGATCAATCGGTTGGGTCCATTGGCGTTGTTCATTCCAGGAGGCGAGGGTGTGCTGGTGCTGGCCGGCCTGATCGACGCCGGTTACGGCCTCGATCAGGCCATCAACGGCAAAACACCCGAGCAGCGCTCCGAAGGCGTAACGCGCACCGTGTTCGGCTTGCTCAATGCGCTTCCGCTGGCCGGGGCGGTGGCGGCACTCAAGGGGGAAGAAAAAATCGCCGGAACGCTGCGCGAGCCCCGGGAACCCGGGAGCGAGCCGCCTCCCGTAACGCAGGTCGAGCCCACACCCGGATCGGCTCCGGCGCCCGTGTTGACACGTGTGGAGCTGATGCGTGGCGTTTGCGCGCCACTTGCTTCCTTCAGTGATGAGGTGCTGGCGCAAATCGCGCAGGTCAGTACGGTCGACGACGATATGCTGCGCCTGACGCAGGCCGGACGCCCGCCGACACCGTTGCTCGCCGACACCATTACGCGCTTCAAGCTCGATCAGGAACTCGACGCTGTCGCCGATCCGCAAGCGCGGGCCGGATTGTTCAATGCCCGCTATCAGGCGCTGCAGCGCTCGGACCAGGATTGGATTCGCCTGTTTCAGGGCGAATACCCCGGGTTGCCGAAAAGTGCCGTGGAGCAAATCCTCGACCGTTCGGGAGTCGACATCGATCAGCCCTTCGATGCTGACGAGGCGCTGCAACTGTTCAAGCGCCTGGACAGCAAGGCGCGGGAGTATCGACAACACGTACGACTCAACCGGGCTTATGAAGGCCTGTACTTGCGCTCGGTTGTCCATCCCGAAACCGATGTCCTGGCGTTTCATTCCCTGCAACGCCTGCCCGATTGGCCGAAAGGCTTGCGCATCGAAGTGCTCGACGGATCAATCAGTGGCCGGGTCCTGGACCGCTGCGGTCCGCTCGATTCAGCGGATTGTCGGCGTTTGATCAAGGAGGGTGATCGCTATCGGTATTCTGCAGTGGCCGCTACCGACGGCGAGGGTTCGGATCTGTTTACCGCGCTGGTCGATCTATTGTCAGAGGAGGAATGCGCGGCGATGTCGCTGCGTTCGCCAGATGCGGCCAGCCAGTTGCGGTTGCGTATTGGCACGCATTCGTTGCCCCGTTCCGAGCTGATGCTCGGTTTGAATCGAATGGATTCGGGCTTGCCCTTCGAGGCCCCGGGATTGCGCGGCGGCGGCTTTCCGAATACGCCACAGGCCGCTGTGCTGACCCACGAAATCCAGCGTTTGCAGGTCAAGAGTCTGTACCCGGACTTCACCGATGCCCAGGCGGACGAGTTACTCCTGATGGCGGGTGCTGGTGCACAAGCACTGGTGGATCGCCTGACTCTCGAGATGCAGCAGCTGCATGCCGACCTGCGCCAGTGGGTCGACCAGGCTGTGCTGGATGCCGATGACATGGATGTGGATTTTCTGGCGGTAGGTGATGAAGATGCCGCGGGCATGAGTCCTCAGCAGGTGGCGGCGCACAATGTCGAACTGCTGCAAAGCGTGATCGATTACGAGCGTGAAACACGAATGGAACTGGGCGACGAACTGATGAGCATTTGGCAAAAATGCCCGCCCCGGATCAATAGGGTGCTGTCCGATGAAGAGTTTTCCGGCTACAGGCTGGATCTGGGTTTCGAGGACTTCCATCGGTTGCCGACGATGAACGTGCGCTTCAATGATGTCGTCGAGATATCAATGAAGGGCCTGCACGTGGTCGAGCGCGAGAGCCTGGACACCTTTCTGGAAAGCTTTCCGAATCTGCGCTCCCTGAATCTGGAGCGTGTCGACCTGCGTCGGCTCAACGCAAACGACGTGCTGGAGGGGGTATTGCCTGCGCCGGTCCGTCAGATGACCCGACTCAAAACGCTCAGCCTGGGTTCCACCTTTCTGCAGCTTCAGGAGAACACGGCTTCACAGTTTTGTGATCTGGTGAGCCTGCAAACGCTGGATCTGAGCGACAACCCTTTGGCTGTCCCGCCCGTTGTACTGGGGTTGAATGAGTTGCGCGTGTTGAACTTGAGAAACACCGGAATTCGCCATTGCCCGATTGGCATCGCCGATCAGCCGTACCTCACCTCGCTTGACTTGCGCGGCAACCGGATCGACCGGGTTCCCTACGCGATTCTGAATCAGGCGGTCTCCCGGGACCGGGTGAAACTGTGGGGTAACCCGCTGACGGATGAAGACACGTTGTTGCGCCTGGTGAGTCATCGTGAGCGCACCGGTATCAATCTGTGGTTGAGTGAGCCGGGTGCCGATTATGGCAGTGCGACGCCCTGGCTGGAGGAGGGCGACGAAAGCGTGCGCGAGGCGCGGCAACAGATCTGGCAACGATTGGCGGGCAAGCCATCGGGCAGTACGTTGCTGAGGGTAATGGATGGTTTGAGCCTGACGGCGGATTTCCAGGTCGGTTATCTGTCGCTACAGGCGCGAGTGTGGCGCTTGCTGCACGAAGCGGATGCTTCAGAGGAGTTGTGGGGCTGGTTGCGTCAGTGTGTCGAAACGCGGATGGCCGATGCGGACAATCCGTTCAGGTTGTTCGTGGTACTGGAAGATCGAGTCCGGCTGTACCGCGACTGGGTCGCCATGGGGCGGCCGATTCCGCTGGCGGATCATCCGGTGTTTTAGCGGGAAGGGTAAAACGCCTTGAACCCCGGGCCGGGGTTCAAGGCGTGACGGTCAGCGGCGACGGAACAGCGGCAGCGGTTCGTCGGTAGCGGCCTGATAGGTCACCGAGAAGTCCTTGAGGCCTTCAAGGGCTTCGTACGGGTCTTTGTCGGGGCGTACAGCAAAGGCATCGAAACCGCAGCGATGCATGTAGAACAACTGGTCACGCAGCACGTCGCCAATGGCCCGCAATTCGCCTTTGAAACCGTAACGGTCGCGCAGCAGGCGGGCGTTGGAGTAGTTGCGGCCATCGGTGAATGCCGGGAAGTTCAGGGCGATGACCTGGAACTGCGCCACGTCTTCACCGATTTCCTCGGCTTCTTCATCGGCGTCCAGCCAGATGCCCAGGCCGCCGTCGCGGGCCAGGAGCATACGGCTGTGTTCGCGCCACAGCTGCAACGGCACGATGAGGTCGTCGCAGTTGCTGATCCCGTCGATGTTGAAATCCTTGGGCAGCAGGTGCCAGGTCTCGTCGACGACCTCGTTGTTCTTAATTATTCGCTGCATAGACACGCTCCTTGAAGAGTTCGATGCCAATACGCTGATAGGTGTCGATGAAGCGTTCGTCTTCGGTACGTTGTTCGATGTACACGTCGATCAGCTTTTCGATCACGTCAGGCATGGCTTCCTGGGCAAAGGACGGGCCGAGGATCTTGCCCAGGCTGGCGTCACGGCTGGCGCTGCCGCCGAGGGAAACCTGATAGAACTCTTCGCCTTTCTTGTCCACCCCGAGGATGCCGATGTGGCCAACGTGGTGGTGGCCACAGGCGTTCATGCAACCGGAGATGTTCAGGTCCAGTTCACCGATGTCGAACAGGTAATCCAGGTCGTCGAAACGGCGCTGGATCGATTCGGCGATCGGGATCGACTTGGCGTTGGCCAGGGAGCAGAAGTCGCCACCCGGGCAGCAGATGATGTCGGTCAGCAGGCCGATGTTCGGCGTGGCGAAGCCTTGCTCGCGCAGCTCGCCCCACATGGCGAACAGCTTGTCCTGCTCGACGTCGGCCAGGATGATGTTCTGCTCATGGGAGGTGCGCAGTTGACCGAAGCTGTAGCGGTCGGCCAGGTCGGCCACGGCGTCGAGCTGTTTGTCGGTGATGTCGCCTGGTGCAACGCCGGTCGGCTTCAGGGACAGGGTCACGGCCACATAGCCCGGCTTCTTGTGGGCCAGGGTGTTGCGCGCGCGCCAGCGGGCGAAGCCCGGGTGCTGCTGGTCGAGTTCGGCCAGTGCAGCGGTCTGGTTTTCCAGCGCCTTGTAGTCCGGGTCGACGAAATGCTTGGCGACGCGCTGCACTTCGGCTTCGGTCAATGTGGTCTGGCCACCGCGCAGGTGTTCCATCTCCGCATCGACTTTTTGCGCGAAGATTTCAGGCGTCAGCGCCTTCACCAGGATCTTGATCCGTGCCTTGTACTTGTTGTCGCGACGGCCATAGCGGTTGTAGACCCGCAGGATGGCGTCGAGGTAGCTCAGCAAGTCTTGCCACGGCAGGAATTCATTGATGAATGCCCCCACCACCGGTGTACGGCCCAGGCCACCACCCACCAAGACACGGAAGCCCAGTTCGCCAGCGGCGTTGTGCACCGGCTCAAGGCCGATGTCGTGGACTTCGATGGCGGCGCGGTCGGAGGTCGAGCCGTTGACGGCGATCTTGAACTTGCGCGGCAGGTAGGCGAATTCCGGGTGGAATGTAGTCCACTGGCGGACGATCTCGCACCATGGGCGCGGGTCGATCAGCTCATCGAAGGCGACACCGGCGAACTGGTCGGTGGTGACGTTGCGCAGGCAGTTGCCGCTGGTCTGGATCGCGTGCATCTGCACGGTGGCCAGTTCAGCCAGGATGTCCGGAATGTCTTCCACGGCCGGCCAGTTGAACTGCACGTTCTGCCGGGTACTGATGTGGGCGTAGCCCTTGTCGTAGTCGCGGGCAATTTTGGCCATCATTTGTATCTGACGCGAAGTCAGTTGGCCGTAAGGCACGGCGACTCGCAACATCGGTGCAAAACGCTGGATATAAAGACCATTTTGCAGGCGCAGGGGGCGGAATTCTTCTTCGCTCAGCTCGCCTGCCAGATAGCGTCGGGTCTGATCACGGAACTGCTTGACGCGGTCCTCGATGATCCGCTGATCGTATTCGTCGTATACGTACATAAAAGTCCTGTTCTCAGGCTTGGGCCGGTCGGAAACAGCGGCGTTTTTTTGGCTTGCTGGCGTCCGATAAAACCTCGGCAATTCTGCGCGCACGGCCGCGCACTCCCTACGGAGCCGGGGCAAGATACCAGTTTGCGGTTATGCGCAAAAGTGATGTTTGAGTATATGTAAAGAACCAAATCGCCTAATGAGAGTTATTGTTTCAAAGCCCTTGTTTGTGGTGCGGGCAATCGTCGTCTTTACTCTGCTCGAGTCTTTATGCAATCACCGATAAAACCGACAAGAGGCGATGCAATGAGCAACCCAACCAAAGCACGGAAAAGCGATAGCACCGTTGATGCCTGGGCAATTTTGTTCCTGATCATGCTGGTCGTGGGGACGGCGGTTTTCTGGGTCAGCCATCAGTAAACGACCCCGTCCGGGCCCGGTTCCGACGATTGTCTGACAAAAACCGGAAAAATCGCCGTTTTACGGACGTTCGCTGGCTATAATGCGCGGCGAATTTCCGGGGGCTCGGACGACCAATGTTGAAGTTTCTGTGTGGCGTATTACTGACGCTGGGCATGGTCGTGGGACCTTGTGCCCAGGCAGCGTCAGTGCTGTTCCTGAACCCGGGAACCCCCACGGAAGCTTTTTGGATGAGTTACTCGCAGTTCATGCAGGCCGCGGCGACCGACCTGGGGATGGACTTGCGCATCCAGTATTCCGACCGCGTCTCGGAAAACACTATCCGGCAGGCTCGCGAAGCCCTTCAGGGCTCCCATCGTCCCGACTATCTGGTCTTCGTCAACGAGCAATACATCGCGCCCGAAATCCTGCGGCTGGCCAATGGCAGCGGTGTGAAGCTGTTCATGGTCAACAACGCCTTGACTGCGGATCAGATGAAACTGATCGGCGCCCGACCTGACAAGTATCCCGATTTACTCGGTAGTCTGGTGCCCAATGACGAGGAGGGCGGCTACCTGATGCTCAAAGAGCTGATTCGACAGCGCGGCCCGGTGGCCCCTGGCCAGACGATCGAACTGCTGGCGTTTTCCGGTTTGAAGATCACCCCGTCCGCGCAGTTTCGCGAGAAGGGCCTGCGGCGTGCCTTGGCCGAGCACCCCGAAGTACGTTTGCGCCAGTTGGTGTACGGCGGCTGGACCCGGCAACGCGCCTACGAGCAGGCCAGGTTGTTGTTCAAGCGTTACCCGCAGACGTCGCTGGTCTGGGCCGCGAATGACGAGATGGCGTTCGGTGTGATGCAGGCTTATGCCGAAGCCGGCGGTGTGCCAGGCCAAGGCGTATTGTTCGGCGCGATCAACAATTCACCCGCGGCGTTGCAGGCACTTCTGGACCGTCGCCTGAGCGTCTTGCTGGGCGGGCACTTCACACTGGGAGGCTGGGCGCTGGTGCAATTGCATGACTACGATGAAGGCGTGGACATCAGCCAGTACGGCGGCCGTGACCGACAGGTTCCGTTGTTGCAACTGATCGATCGGACACAGGCCAGGCGACTGCTGGCGATGGGCGCCGCGCAGGATTTCGGCGTGGACTTTCACAAATTCTCGGCCAAGGGGCGTCCCGCATCCTGGCGCTACCCGTTCACCCTGCAAACCCTGATGCACTGAGTCGCATCAAACCCCGGCCAGAAACAGCACCAGTTTGACGATGCCGAACAGTGTCAATGCAAACACCGCCGTGAACAGAATCCCCAGAATCACGAAATGACTCGGCTTGCCATGAGTGAAATCACGGGCCCGGTTCTTCCCGCTCTGCACCCCGAACGCCGCCGCCATGACGCTGTGCAGCATTTGCCAGAACGTCGGCGGCTTGTTGTCGGCCGGATCGTCCATAAATCCCTCGCCAGGAATGTGTGTGAGGCAAGCATAGACAATTCACAGCATGCACAAAACAAATGTGGGAGCGAGCTTGCTCGCGATGAGGCCATAACAGTCGATATCCATGCGACTGTCAGTCCGCCATCGCGAGCAAGCTCGCTTCCACAGGGGTATGTGTTGGCCACAATATCGTGGCCAATAGAGCCGCTTAGTTGTCGTAACCCAGGTTCGGCGCCAGCCAGCGCTCGGTCACGCTCAACTCCTGGCCTTTGCGCGAGGTGTAGCTCTGTACCTGGTCCTTGTCGATCTTGCCTACGGCAAAGTATTGCGCCTGCGGGTGAGCGAAGTACCAGCCGCTGACTGCTGCTGCCGGGAACATCGCGTAGTGTTCGGTGAGGAACACGCCGCTGCGGCCTGCGCGCATTTCCTGGGCTTCGGGATCGAGCAGGGCGAACAGTTGGGCTTTCTCGGTGTGATCCGGGCAGGCCGGGTAACCCGGTGCCGGACGGATACCGCTGTACTGCTCCTTGATCAATGCCTCGTTATCCAGCGCTTCATCCTTGGCATAACCCCAGTAGTCTTTACGCACCTGCTGGTGCAGCCACTCGGCGCAGGCCTCGGCCAAGCGGTCGGCCAGGGCCTTGACCATGATCGAGTTGTAGTCGTCGCCAGCATCCTGGTAGGCCTTGGCCACCTCTTCGGCACCAATCCCCGCGGTGGTGATGAAACCACCCACGTAGTCGGTCACTTCACTGTCTTTCGGCGCGACGAAGTCGGCCAGGGAGAAGTTCGGCTTGCCGTCGGTCTTGATGATCTGCTGGCGCAGGTGATGCAGCTTGGCCATTGGCTTGCCGTCATCGCCATAGAGTTCGATGTCGTCGTCATGCACCTGGTTGGCCGGCCAGAAACCGAACACCGCGCGGGCGCTGATCAGCTTCTCGTCGATCAATTTGCGCAGCATTTCCCTTGCGTCGTTGTACAGCGAGGTGGCGGCTTCACCGACCACTTCGTCCTGGAGGATGCGCGGGAACTTGCCGGCCAGGTCCCAGGATATGAAGAACGGGGTCCAGTCGATGTACTCGGCCAGAACGTCGAGGTCGATGTTGTCCAGTACCCGCGTCCCGGTGAAGGTCGGTTTGACCGGCGTATAGGTCGCCCAGTCGAATTGCGGTTTCTTGGCAATGGCTGCGCCATAGCTCAGGCGTTCGGTGCGGGCGCTGCGGTTGGACGTGCGCTCGCGAACCTCGATGTAATCCTGGCGGGTTTTCTCGACGAAACCGGCCTTGAGTTCCTTGGACAGCAACTGCGTCGCCACGCCCACGGCGCGGGAGGCATCGGTGACGTAGATCACCGCATCGTTGCTGTACTTAGGCTCGATCTTCACTGCCGTGTGGGCCTTGGAGGTGGTCGCGCCACCGATCATCAGCGGCAGGTGGAAGTCCTGGCGCTGCATTTCGCGGGCGACGTGGACCATCTCATCCAGCGATGGGGTGATCAGGCCGGACAGACCGATGATGTCGCACTTCTGTTCCTTGGCCACCTGCAGGATTTTCTCCGCCGGTACCATCACGCCGAGGTCTACGATGTCATAGCCGTTGCAACCGAGCACGACGCCGACGATGTTCTTGCCGATGTCGTGCACGTCGCCCTTGACCGTGGCCATCAGGATCTTGCCCTTGGCCTGCGGCTTGTCGCCTTTTTCCAGTTCGATGAACGGGATCAGGTGGGCCACGGCCTGTTTCATCACTCGGGCGGATTTCACCACTTGCGGCAGGAACATTTTGCCGGCGCCAAACAGGTCGCCGACGATGTTCATGCCGGCCATCAACGGGCCTTCGATCACCTCGATCGGGCGGTTGAAGGACAGGCGCGATTCTTCGGTGTCTTCAACGATGTGCGTGGTGATGCCTTTGACCAGCGCGTGTTCCAGTCGCTTGTTGACGTCCCAGTTGCGCCACTCTTCGGTCTCGGCTTCCTTGACGCTGCCGTCGCCCTTGTACTTGTCGGCGATGGCGAGGAGGGCGTCGGTGCCTTCCGGCGTGCGGTTGAGGATCACGTCTTCCACGGCGTCGCGCAGTTCCACCGGGATCTGGTCGTAGATCTCCAGTTGGCCGGCGTTGACGATACCCATGGTCAGCCCGGCGCGAATCGCGTACAGCAGGAACACCGAGTGGATCGCCTCACGCACCGGGTTGTTGCCGCGGAACGAGAACGACACGTTGGACACGCCACCGGAGGTCAGCGCATAGGGCAGTTCGTCACGGATGTAGGCACACGCGTTGATGAAATCGACGGCGTAGTTGTTGTGCTCTTCGATACCGGTGGCGACGGCGAAGATGTTCGGGTCGAAGATGATGTCTTCCGGCGGGAAGTCCACTTCGTTGACCAGAATGTCGTAGGAGCGTTTGCAGATTTCCTTCTTGCGCGCTTCGGTGTCGGCCTGGCCGGCTTCGTCGAAGGCCATCACCACCACTGCGGCGCCGTAGCGCTTGCACAGTTTGGCGTGGTGAATGAACTGCTCGACGCCTTCTTTCATGCTGATCGAGTTGACGATGCCCTTGCCCTGGATGCATTTCAGGCCGGCTTCGATCACTTCCCACTTGGAGGAGTCGATCATGATCGGTACGCGGGAGATGTCCGGTTCGCCGGCAATCAGATTGAGGAAGGTCACCATGGCCTTCTTCGAATCGAGCATCCCTTCGTCCATGTTGATGTCGATCACCTGGGCGCCGGCCTCGACCTGCTGCAGGGCGACTTCCAGGGCTTCGGTGTAGTTGTCCTCGCGGATCAGCCGGGCGAACTTGGCGGAACCGGTAATGTTGGTCCGCTCGCCGACGTTGACGAACAGCGAACTGCGATCGATGGTGAAGGGTTCCAGGCCCGAGAGGCGGCAAGCCTTGGGAATGTCCGGGATCTCCCGCGGCGCATAACCGGCCACTGCCTTGGCGATGGCTTCGATATGGCCCGGCGTGGTGCCGCAGCAGCCGCCGACAATGTTGAGGAAGCCGCTTTGGGCGAATTCTTCGATGACCTTGGCGGTTTCCGATGGCAGCTCGTCGTATTCGCCGAACTCGTTTGGCAGGCCGGCGTTCGGGTGCGCGGAAACGTGGGTGTTGGCCTTGTTCGACAGCTCTTCGAGGTACGGGCGCAATTCGCGGGCGCCCAGTGCGCAGTTCAGGCCGACCGAGATCGGCTTGGCGTGGGCCACGGAGTTCCAGAACGCTTCGGTGGTCTGACCCGACAGGGTGCGGCCCGAGGCGTCAGTGATGGTGCCGGAAATCATGATCGGCAGTTCGATGCCCAGTTCCTCGAACACGCCTTGGACGGCGAAGATCGCAGCCTTGGCATTCAGAGTGTCGAAAATGGTTTCGATCAGGATCAGGTCGGCGCCGCCTTCGATCAGGCCTTTGGTGGATTCGGTGTAGTTTTCCACCAGTTCATCGAAGGTCACATTGCGATAGCCGGGGTTGTTCACGTCCGGGGACAACGAGCAGGTGCGACTTGTAGGACCGAGCACGCCGGCAACGAAGCGTGGCTTGTCCGGGGTTTCCAGGGTCTTGGCGTCGGCAACCTTGCGCGCCAGGCGTGCGCCTTCTACGTTTAACTCATACGCCAGGCCTTGCATGCCATAGTCAGCCAGGGAGATCTGGGTGGCGTTGAAGGTGTTGGTTTCCAGAATGTCGGCGCCGGCGTCGAGGTAGGCTTTCTCGATGCCGCCAATCACATCCGGGCGAGTCAGTACCAGCAAGTCGTTGTTGCCTTTGACATCGCTCGGCCAGTCAGCGAAGCGTTTGCCACGGTAATCCTGCTCTTCGAGCTTGTAGCTCTGGATCATCGTGCCCATACCGCCATCGAGAATCAGGATGCGCTCTTTGAGGGCGTGCTTGAGAGCTTGAAGGCGAACGCTGCGATCGGACATTTGGACTACTCGGTAAGACCATGACGAAGGGCCGGGATGATAGCAAACCTGTGCGCTTTTAGAGCATGACTCGATTTTTCATGAATATCGTTCATGTTGGTAAGGATGACAGACCGGTAGAATCGCGGCGTTTTTTCAGGATTCAGGACCAGGGACATGTCGTATCGCTTCGTCATCGGCACATTGCTGCTGTTTTCAAGCTGGGGCGCAGTGGCGCAAAGTCCGGCGATTTCCTCTGCCATTTCACCTTCTATTTCCTACAGCCGCGACATTCAACCGATCTTCACTGAAAAGTGCGTGGCCTGCCACGCCTGCAACGACGCCGCCTGTCAGCTCAACCTGGGCAGCGGCGAGGGCGCGGCACGGGGCGCAACCAAAGTACCGGTCTACGACGGTGACCGCCGTCAGGCGGTTGCGCCGACCCGACTGTTCCAGGACGCCTCCGGCAAACAGGCCTGGCAGCAAAAGGGCTTCTATTCAGTGCTCGATGCCCAGGGCAGCCAGGCCGCATTGATGGCACGGATGCTTGAACTTGGCCACAAAACCCCGTTGCAGCCCAACGCCAGGCTGCCGGAGGACATCGTCCTGGGCCTGAACCGGGAAAACATGTGCTCCACGCCCGCGGAGTTTGACGGCTACGCCGCTTCGCACCCGAAGGAAGGCATGCCGCTGGCGGTGACCGGCCTGACCGAGCAGCAGTACCAGACGCTACAACGCTGGCTGGCGGCAGGGGCGCCTATCGACCAGCAGGGCATGGCCCCCAGCGCAACAGAAGCCCGACAAGTGGTCCAGTGGGAAAACCTGCTCAATTCGCCGGGCGCCCGGGAAAGCCTGGTGGGGCGCTGGTTGTACGAGCACTGGTTCCTCGCCCATCTCTACTTCAAGGATGGCGAGCCCGGGCATTTCTTCCAGTGGGTGCGTTCGCGCACGCCGACCGGCCAGCCGATCGACCTGATCAACACCCGTCGCCCCAACGATGATCCGGGCACGCAGTTTTACTATCGCTTGTGGCCGGTGCAGGGCGTGATCGTGCACAAGACCCACATCACCTATCCGCTGAGTACGGCGAAGCTGGCGCGGGTCAAGTCGCTGT
The DNA here is from genome assembly GCF_059492225.1 of Pseudomonas sp. Pseusp10. Classification (NCBI taxonomy): domain Bacteria; kingdom Pseudomonadati; phylum Pseudomonadota; class Gammaproteobacteria; order Pseudomonadales; family Pseudomonadaceae; genus Pseudomonas; species Pseudomonas sp. Pseusp10. The sequence continues at coordinate 3,429,960 of NZ_CP168528.1, forward strand.
TCTACAGCGGCAACTGGCAGGTCAACGCGTTGCCGGGCTATGGGCCGCAGAGCCGGGCCAACCCGTTTGCCACCTTCGAAGCGATTCCGGCCCAGGCGCGCTATCAGTTCATGCTCGATAACGCCGAGTACTTTGTGCGCACGTTTATCCGTGGGCCGGTGTGTCGTGGTCAGATCGCCACGGACGTGATCCGCGATAACTTCTGGGCGCTGTTCCAGGCACCCGAGCACGACCTCTATGTCACCGATCCGAACTATCGCGGGCAGGCCACACCGTTGCTGGCAATGCCGGGGCAGAACGATGACGTCGGCAGCGTCCTGAGCCTGTGGCACGACTACCGCGACAAGCGTAATGAATACGAAGCCTTGCGCCGGGACAGCTACGCCGATCAGCCTGCGCCGAGCTGGTCGACCCTGTGGGCGGGCAATGACAATGCGTTGCTGAGTATCTTCCGCCATTTCGACAGTGCTTCGGTGACCAAAGGCCTGATCGGTGACGTGCCGCAAACAATGTGGCTGTTCGACTATCCGCTGCTGGAGCGCACCTACTATCAATTGGCAGTGAACTTCGACGTGTTTGGCAATGTGTCTCACCAGGCCCAGACGCGCCTGTATTTCGATTTGATCCGCAACGGTGCCGAACAGAATTTCCTGCGCCTGATGCCCGCCGATTCCCGGGATGGCTACCTCGACGACTGGTATCAGAACAGTGGCAAATTCAAGATGTGGCTGGACTACGAGTCCATCGACAACGACACGCCGACTGCGCTGAAGCTGAACCCGCGGGATCCCAAGCGCGACTTCGCCCAGCAATTGCTGGCCCGTTATGGTGACCTCAATGCCAGGCCCGATCCGATCAATCGCTGCGACGGCGCCTACTGCTCGCGGCCGAACATTGATCCGGACCTGCAAAGTGCCGAGCAGGCGCTGAGCCGACTGACTTCGCGTCCGGCTGCCGGGTTGAAAGTGATTGATCAACTGCCGGAAGCGACCCTGCTGCGAATCGAAACCAGCAGTGGCAAGCGTGAGGTCTACAGCCTGCTGCGCAACCGTGCCCACAGCAACGTCGCATTCCTGCTCGGCGAATCGCTGCGCTATCAGCCGGGGCTCGACACCCTGACGATTTTCCCGGGTGTGCTCAGCAGCTATCCGAACTTCATGTTCAATATTCCGGCCGGGCAAGTGCCGGCGTTTGTGGATGCAATGGAGAACGCCAAGGATGCCGACAGTTTCGAAAAAATCGTCGAACGTTGGGGGATACGTCGCAGTCATCCGCAATTCTGGCCTTATTTCCATGACCTGAGCCGCTACATCCACGAAACCGATCCGGTGGAAGAGGGCGTACTGGACATGAACCGCTACGAGAACCTCTGAACCACCGCAAACCCCCTGTGGGAGCGGGCTTGCTCGCGAAAGCGGAGTGTCAGTCGCAATTGATTCGCCTGACACTCCGCTTTCGCGAGCAAGCCCGCTCCCACAATTCTTTCCCGACAAAAATACTAGGACTTTGTCCGGCGCGTTGATTGGCGTAAACTGCGCCCAAGCCTGCGAGGAGTTTCCATGACCGCTATTACCATCACTGACGCCGCCCACGATTATCTGGCTGATCTGCTCTCCAAGCAGAACACCCCGGGCATCGGCATCCGCGTCTTCATCACCCAGCCTGGCACCCAGTACGCCGAAACCTGCATTGCCTACTGCAAGCCGGGCGAAGAAAAACCCGAAGACACCGCGCTGGGGCTCAAAAGCTTCACTGCGTACATCGACCATTTCAGCGAAGCCTTCCTGGACGATGCAGTTGTCGACTATGCCACCGACCGTATGGGCGGCCAGCTGACCATCAAGGCGCCAAACGCCAAGGTACCGATGGTCAATGCTGACAGCCCGGTCAACGAGCGCATCAATTATTACCTGCAAACCGAGATCAACCCGGGGCTGGCCAGTCACGGCGGTCAGGTCACCCTGATCGACGTGGTCGAAGACGGCATCGCTGTCCTGCAGTTCGGCGGCGGTTGCCAGGGCTGCGGCCAGGCCGACGTGACGCTGAAGGAAGGCATTGAGCGCACCTTGCTCGAGCGTATTCCAGAGCTCAAGGGCGTTCGTGACGTGACCGACCACACGCAGAAAGAAAACGCCTACTACTAAGGTGTTCGCTGCGAAACGAAAAAACGGCGCCCCGTGAGCGCCGTTTTTTTATGGGTGAAATTGACCGACGCCATCGCGAGCAAGTCGGATCGCCGCACCGTCGCTCCCACAGTTGACCGCATTTCAATGTGGGAGCGAGCTTGCTCGCGATGGGGCCCTACGGGCGATACAAATGCGCATGCCCCGCGCGATACAGCGACGACTCGCTGAAGTGATCACTGCCCAGCACCCGACCCACCAGAATCAACGCCGTACGGCGAAAGCCCTTGGCTTCAACCTTCCCGGCAATATCCTCGAGCGTTCCTACCACCCAATCCTGATCCGGCCAGCTCGCGCGATGCACCACTGCAATCGGGCAATCGACGCCGTAATGCGGCACAAGCTCCTCAACGATCTTCGCCAGGTGATTGACTCCCAAGTGAATCGCCATGGTCGCGCCGTGCTGTGCCAGGCTGGAGAATTCCTCTCCGGGTGGCATGGCGGTTTTGTCGGCGTAGCGGGTCAGGATTACACTCTGTGAGACGTCCGGCAGGGTCAGTTCGGCGCCCAAAAGAGCCGCGCAGGCCGCCGTTGCGGTGACGCCGGGCACGATCTCGAACGGAATGTCCAGCTCACGCAGATAGCGAATCTGCTCGCCAATGGCGCCGTACAGGCTCGGATCGCCGGAGTGCACCCGGGCCACATCCTGACCTTTGGCGTGGGCGCTCTTGATCAGGTCGATGATCTGTTCCAGGTGCAGTTCGGCGCTGTTGACCACCCGCTCGGCACAATGACCTTCCAGTACGGCGGCAGGCACCAGAGAGCCGGCATAAATGATCACCGGGCAGCTGCGAATCAGCCGCTGGCCCTTGACGGTAATCAGTTCGGGGTCGCCGGGACCTGCGCCAATGAAGTAGACGGTCATCGTCGGTTCCTGTGGGTAAAAAAGGGGCTGAACAGGGCTTCAGATGAAGAATGTTCATGATCAATGGCGGGGATTATCGGGGTTTTTATGCCGCGCCGGCCAATGCCAGGGTTGCCTGGGCATATTTTTGTCGTGGAATCAGCAGTTTTGCCGGGCCCTGGGCCAGTTGTTCGGCCAAGGCCAGGGCGGCGCTTTCCGCCACGCCATAGCAACCGGTGCGTTCAAACGCTATTTGCGATTGATGACTGAGTTGCGGCTCATAGACGGCCAGTTGTTCGCTGCTGAAATACTTCAATTCAAGGCCAAGCTGCTGAGCCAGTTCGATCAGCGCAGGTTCGTCGCGCTTCAAATCGATGCTGGCCAGCGCCTTGATTTCATGACGAGCAATCTGGTGCGCCTCCAACGCCTGATCGAGCAGCGCCAGCAACGTGCTGACGGGGCAGCCCCGCTGGCAGCCCAGGCCGACCACCAGGGTCGGCGCTGTGCTGGCATCCGTCATGCGTGGTATTGGCCATCGCTTTTGCGGCGGAACAACCAGGCGCTGATCAGGCCCAAGGCCAGCCAGAACGCCACGTTGGTCAGCTGCGAAGCGATTTTGAACTGGGCTTCCAGTGCTTGCGGAGCGAGCATCGAGTGCACTTCCGGTTGCGGTGCGCCAATCACATGGGGAACGGCGATGATCGCCGCACCGAGGACTTTCATCAGCCAGTGACGGCTGAACACGATCAGAGAGATACCAGCAGCGGTGGAGGCGGCGGTGCCGATCCACCAAAGTTGCCGTTGTGCCAGATCGGCTGCGGCAGTACCGGGCAATTCAGGTGGCAGGCCGAGCGTCGGCGCGAGCACGAAGGTCGCATAACCGGCCAGGCCCCAGAGCAGGCCTTGAGAGGTTTTGGTCGGTGCGCGCAAGGTGTACAGGCCGGCCAGCATCAGGGCGAAACCGACGGCCACCACCAGATTGCCGCCAGTGGTCGACAGCACGCGCTGCCAGCCGTCTTCCGGCTCCCAGGCTTGCGCATCGTGGGTGTGGGCAGCCATGGCGCCATCGGCGTGTTGGTGAACTTCAGCAGCGACCGGTTCGGCTTTTTCGTAGGTCTCGGCCTGCAAAATCAGCGGCGCGACCCAGAAGCTTTGCAGCAGCGTCAGCAGCAGGGCGGCCAGCAGCCCGGTGAAACCTGCGGTTTGCGCAATACGCTTGATCATGTCGGCAGCTCTCAATGGCACGGGAACGCGGAGCTGTGACGGGTATCGTGGGCGGCATTGTGCACCGCTTCGATGTGCGAGAAACCGGCGAAATACACAAGGCAAGCGCCCAGGATCGACGCGCAGACGGCGGCGGTCAGGCGTTGGGCCAGGGTAGAAGTGCTGCTGGTGGTGATGTGGCCGGTGCTGCTGATGATCGACATGGCGTATCCCTCTGGTCTGTCAGCGGGGAATAAGAGCGCATGCAAAAACCTGCACGACCAGGCGCGCAGCGTTTCGAACAGCGCCCGCCCACCGCGGGTTTGTTGGTTCAGTGATCGTACTGGTCACTTTGTGTTGCGGGCCGGTCTCCGGGCTCACGAGGGGCAAAGGCTTGGGCCTGATCCTGCAAGCATCACCTTCCCATGCCGTAGTGGCACAGTGGATCTGATGCTTCACTCGCTTACCGTTGCGGGGGCAGCACCGGACTGACATGGCTTAAGAGTAAAGCACATGATTCACCGGTTTCCCGTTTCACCCTGTGAAGGGCACCCGTAACAAGGTGTGTAGGAGAGCATGGGCGGGGGTTGGGCGTCAATTGGCAAGGGTTCTCAACAGCAGACCGAGGTGCCTTCATCGCGAGCAGGCTCGCTCCCACAGGTGATTGCATTCCAATGTGGGAGCGAGCCTGCTCGCGATGGGGCCTCTGATGGCGCCACAAGACATTGACCCGCCCCAATACCATGCGTAGCCTTGCGCTTTCGAGGTTCTTCGGCGTTTGTCGAAGCTAAGAAGGGAACGCGGTCAATGCCGCGGCTGCCCCCGCAACTGTGAACGGTGATGTTCGCTGCCACGCCACTGCAGGCTCTATCCATGGGGCCGGCGGGAAGGCGCAGCGAATGCCAGGCTCAAGGCCGGCACACCGTCAGCCAGGAGACCTGCCTCGACACAGATTCTCACTTTCAACCGGGCGGGGTGATCCGGTGGCGAACTCTTCAGGCACACGCGTGCGCGTTGCCGGTCGTCGTCCCGTATGCCCGCCAGCTTAGCCAAAGGGCATCCGATGAAAACACTGGCCAAACTCCCCGTCACCATCGTCACAGGCTTTCTCGGCTCGGGTAAAACCACGCTGCTGCGGCACATGCTCGACAACGCCCAGGGTCGCCGCATCGCGGTGATCGTCAACGAATTCGGCGAGCTGGGCATCGACGGCGAAATCCTCAAGCAGTGCTCCATCGGCTGCACCGAAGAAGAAGCCAACGGCCGTGTCTACGAGCTGGCCAACGGCTGCCTGTGCTGCACCGTCCAGGAGGAGTTCTTCCCGGTGATGCGCGAACTGGTGGCCCGTCGCGGCGATCTCGATCACATCCTGATCGAAACTTCGGGCCTGGCCCTGCCAAAACCGCTGGTGCAAGCCTTCCAGTGGCCGGAAATCCGTAGCGCCTGCACGGTGGATGCGGTGATCACCGTGGTCGACAGCCCGGCCGTCGCCGCCGGCACGTTCGCCGCATTCCCCGATCAGGTTGACGCCCAACGCAAACTCGACCCGAACCTGGACCACGAGTCGCCATTGCACGAACTGTTCGCCGACCAATTGGCCAGCGCCGACCTGGTGATTCTCAACAAATCCGACCTGATCAACCCGGCCGACCTGGCCCGCGTGCGCCTGGAAGTCGCCGAAGAATTGCCGCCAGCGGTCAAAATCATCGAGGCCAGCAGCGGTCGCCTGCCGCTGGACGTGCTGATCGGCCTGGGTGCCGGCTCCGAAGAACACATCGACAGCCGTCACAGCCACCACGACCATCATCACGATGGCGACGACGATCATGATGACCATGATCACGACGCCTTCGATTCGATCTCCATCGAACTGCCCCAAGCCGACGAAAGCCTGCTGATGGACGCGCTGACCCAACTGGTGGTCCAGCACGGCATCTTGCGGGTCAAGGGTTTTGCGGCGATCCCGAACAAACCGATGCGCTTGCTGATCCAGGGCGTGGGCATGCGGTTCGACAAACATTTCGACCGCCAGTGGGGCGCCGAAGAAGCGCGCATCACCCGCCTGGTGCTGATTGGCCAGGAACTGGACGCCACTGTTCTCGAAGCGCAACTGCGCGCCGCGCTCAGCGTGTAAGCCATGCACCTGCTCAGGACCCAGCCCGGCGGTTTCGTGTCGGATGACAACATCGCCGACCTTGGACAAACCCCCGCCGAACTGGTGGTCCTGTGCAGCGGCGACTCCAGCCTGGCGCTGCTCGCCGAAGCGGCGCAACAGCTGCCCGACGATTATCCGAGCGTGCGCCTGGCCAACCCGATGCAGGTGCAGAACCATGCCTCGGTCGACTTGTACGTCGATGAGGTTCTGCGTCACGCCAGGGTGATCCTGATTTCGCTGCATGGCGGCATCGCCTATTGGCGTTACGGCATCGAGCGCCTGGTCGAGCTGTCGCAGCGCGGCGTGCAGGTAATCCTGGTACCGGGCGATGATCGCCCGGACCCGGAGCTCAGCGACTTGAGCACCGTCGGCGCCGAGGATCGTGACCGGCTCTGGCAGTTTCTGCGTCAGGGTGGCATGGGCAACGCCCTGGATTTCTTCCGCTGCCTGGCCAACCGCTGGCTGGCGCGCGATTACAGCTGGAGCGAGCCGCAAACCCTGCCACGCACGGCGATTTACCATCCGCACAAACATTCTTCCGCATTGAGCGACTGGGAAGCCGACTGGCAAGTGGGTCAACCGGTGGCGGCGGTGCTGTTTTACCGCTCGCATTTACAGGCGGCGAACACCGCTTTCATTGATGTTTTTTGCCAGCGTTTGCAGGCGGCGGGATTGAATCCGTTGCCGATTGCGCTGGCGAGCCTGAAAGAACCTGGCTGCCTTGGCGTGGTCGAGGACTGGCTCGACGAGGCCGGCGTCTCGGTGATTCTGAACACCACGGGTTTTGCCCAGTCCAGCCCCGAAGCGCCGCACCTGCGGCCGTTTCGTCGCAATATTCCGGTGATCCAGGCGATTTGTGCCCAGGACAATGAACCCGGTTGGCGCGCCAGTGAACAGGGACTTGGCCCTCGCGACCTGGCGATGCACATTGCCTTGCCGGAACTGGACGGGCGGATCATCAGCCGCCCGATCAGTTTCAAGGATATGGCGTGGCGCAGTGAGCGCAGTCAGTCGGATGTGGTGTGCTACCGGTCGCAACCGGAGCGCATGGACTTCGTCGCTGAACTGGCGCAGCGTTGGGTCGATCTGGCGCGGTTGCCCAATGCTGAAAAACGCATTGCGTTGATTCTCGCCAATTACCCGACCCGCGACGGCCGCATCGGCAATGGCGTCGGCCTCGACACCCCGGCCGCCGCGCTGAATATCCTGCGGGCGCTGCATGCCGAAGGTTATCCGTTGCCGGCGGAGTTGCCGGACAGCGGCACCGCGCTGATCCAGCAGTTGCTGGGCGGCGTCAGCAACGATGTCGATACCCTCGACCTGCGTCCGTGCCAGCAAAGCCTGGGGATGGATGATTATCTGGCGATGTTCCACGCACTGCCCGAAACCAACCGCGCGGCAGTGCTCGAACGTTGGGGCGCGCCAGAAAACGACCCGATGTGTCGCAGCGGACGGATGATGATCGCCGGCCTGCGCTTTGGCCTGACCTTCGTTGGCATTCAGCCGGCCCGGGGTTATCAGGTCGACCCGAGCGCGGTGTATCACGACCCGGACCTGGTGCCGCCCCACGGCTACCTGGCGTTCTACTTCTGGCTGCGCAACACCTACGGCGCCCACGGCGTGATCCACGTCGGCAAGCACGGCAACCTCGAATGGCTGCCGGGCAAGGGTGTGGGGCTGTCGGAGAACTGCTGGCCGGATGCGCTGCTCGGGCCGTTGCCGAACATCTATCCGTTCATCGTCAACGACCCGGGCGAGGGGGCCCAAGCCAAGCGGCGCACCCAGGCAGTGATCATCGATCACCTGATGCCACCGCTGACCCGCGCCGAAACCTACGGCCCGCTGCGCAATCTCGAACTGTTGGCCGACGAGTATTACGAAGCGCAGTTGCTCGATCCGCGCCGGGCCCGTGAGTTGCAGCGCGACATCCTGCAACTGGTGCGTGACACGCACATCGACCGTGAACTGCAACTGGACGAACAACTCGACAGTGATGCCGACGCAGCGATCTGGTTGCCGCGACTCGACACTTACCTGTGCGACTTGAAGGAGTCGCAGATCCGCGATGGTTTGCATGTATTCGGCGAATCGCCCACCGGTCGTTTGCGTATCGACACCTTGCTGGCGTTGTTACGCATTCCACGGGGCGATGGCCGAGGAGCGCAATCGAGTTTGTTGCGGGCGCTGGCCAAGGCATTCGGACTAGGGTTCGATCCGCTCGATTGTGCATTGGCCGAGCCTTGGATCGGACCGCGCCCCGAGGCTCTTGTGGACATCAGCGAAGATACCTGGCGCACGGCGGGCGATACCCGCGAGCGCCTGGAACTGTTTGCTGCGCAGTTGATTTCGGACGCGTTGAGTAACCCCTGTGGGAGCGGGCTTGCTCGCGAATCGGCGGACCATTCAACATTGATGTCGCTTGACCCACCGCTTTCGCGAGCAAGCCCGCTCCCACAAGGGGCAGGCTGGAATGAAGTGCAAGCCATCATCGATGGTTTGCGCGAAGTAGTCGCCTCGCGTCTGGACGCCTGCGGTCCGGCGGAAATGCGCGGATTGCTCGATGCCCTGAGCGGTCGTTTCGTCCCGGCCGGCCCCAGCGGTGCGCCGAGTCGTGGGCGCCTGGATGTGCTGCCCACCGGGCGCAACTTCTATTCGGTGGACGTGCGCAACCTGCCGACCACCACGGCGTGGCGCATCGGTTTCCAGTCGGCCAACCTGATTCTGGAGCGGCACCTGCAGGACCACGGCGATCATTTGCGCCAGCTCGGTCTGTCGGTGTGGGGCACCGCGACCATGCGCACCGGCGGCGATGACATCGCCCAGGCCATGGCGTTGATGGGCGTGCGTCCGGTCTGGGCGACCGGCAGTCAGCGGGTCGATGATTTCGAGATTCTGCCGTTGAGTTTGCTCGACCGTCCGCGAGTCGATGTGACCTTGCGTGTGTCCGGATTCTTTCGCGATGCCTTTGCCAATTTGATCCGCTTGTTCGACGCAGCAGTACAAGCGGTGGCCGACCTCGATGAGCCGGACGACCTCAACCCGTTGGCGGCCAAGGTGCGCGCCGAGCGTGCAGCCTTGTTGCAGGCGGGGCTTGATGAAGACGCAGCGCGACGTCAGGCGGGCTGGCGGATTTTCGGTGCCAAACCCGGTGCCTACGGCGCGGGTGTGCAGGGCGCCATCGACGGTCGCCTGTGGCAGAGCCGCGAGGATCTGGCCGCCGTCTATTTGAACTGGGGCGGCTACGCTTACGGTGGTTCTGACGAAGGCACTGCGGCTCGTGAGCAATTCACCCAGCGTCTGGGCCAGGTGCAAGCGGTGCTGCAAAACCAGGATAACCGCGAACACGATTTGCTCGACTCCAACGATTACTACCAGTTCCAGGGCGGCATGCTCGCGGCGGTGGAAAGCCTGAGAGGTGAGGCGGCAGCCAGTTATCATGGCGACCACAGCCAGCCGGACCTGCCGAAGATTCGCACCCTGAAGGAAGAACTGAACCGGGTGATCCGCTCCCGGGCGGCCAACCCGAAGTGGCTCGAAGGCGTTAAACGTCACGGCTACAAAGGCGCGTTTGAAATGGCCGCGACAGTCGATAACCTGTTCGCCTTCGATGCCACCACGCAGTTGATCGACGATCACCAGTACGCGTTGTTGGCCGACGCCTATTTGCTCGACCCGGACACCCGGGATTTTGTCCGTGAACACAATCCCCATGCCTTGCGCGACATGACTGAACGCATGCTCGAGGCGCAACAACGCGGGATGTGGAAGGAACCCGGCGCCTACCGCGAGGCACTGGAGAATCTGTTGCTGGATATAGAAGAAGACAGCTAGTCACCGCAAACCCTGTGGGAGCGGGCTTGCCCGCGAAGAGGCCATCACATCCAACATCATCGTTGGCTGACAAATTGCCTTCGCGAGCAAGCCCGCTCCCACAGGGGTATAGGTGTCTGTGACATCACCGACCATGACCGAGATAGAACAATGACCGACACCCCGCATTTCCCGCTCTCCGCCGTGGTCGGTGCCGACGATTTGAAGCTGGCTCTGTACCTGACCGCCATCGACCCGAAAATCGGCGGTGTACTGATCGAAGGCCCGCGGGGCATGGCCAAGTCGACCCTGGCCCGCGGTCTGGCGGACCTGCTGGCCAGCGGTCAGTTCGTCACTTTGCCGCTGGGCGCCACCGAAGAACGCCTGGTCGGCACCCTCGATCTCGACGCGGCGCTGGGCGAAGGTCGTGCTCAGTTTTCCCCCGGCGTACTGGCCAAGGCTGACGGTGGCGTGCTCTACGTCGACGAGGTCAATCTGTTGCCCGATCACCTCGTTGACCTGCTACTTGATGTGGCCGCCAGCGGCACCAATCTGGTCGAGCGCGACGGTATTTCCCATCGGCACTCGGCGAAGTTCGTGTTGATTGGCACCATGAACCCGGAAGAGGGTGAGCTGCGTCCGCAATTGCTCGACCGTTTCGGCTTGAATGTCGCCCTCGGTGGCCACACCGCGCCTGCCGAACGGGGCCAGATCATCCGCCGTCGCCTGGATTACGACAGCGACCCGCAAGGTTTCTGCGCCGAATGGGAATCCGCGCAGGCGTCTTTGCGTGAACGTTGCCAGAACGCACGCAACGCATTGCCGAACATTCCCCTCGACGACCAGGCGCTGGCACGCATCACAGAGCGCTGCTTTGCCGCCGGCGTCGATGGTTTGCGCGCCGACCTGGTCTGGCTGCGTGCCGCCCGGGCGCACGCCGCCTGGCGCGGGGCGAGCACCATCGCCGAGGACGATATCGACGCAGTCGCCGAGTTCGCCTTGCGTCATCGCCGTCGCGAGCATTCGCCGCCGGCACCTGCGCAATCCCATACTGCGCAACAAACCGCGCCGCAGAGCGACAACCCGAGCGAAGGACAGGGCCAGTGGGGCGAAATGCCTGCCCAGGCGCTGGCGGTCGGCGCACGACGTGAAGTGCCGAGCTGGCCAAAAAAGCCCTAGGCATTCGCCCTCGCTCCGACGCGGGGGCGAATGCCAGACCCCGTGCCGGGCGGCTGGACCACGGCAAGCAGGGCAAGCGTCACGCCGCACGCAATGGCTCGATCAACTGGCCAGGTACATTGCTCAATGGCCGGCCGCGTCAGCGTGACGATCTGTTGTTTCACCTGCGCACGCGTTCGCCCCATGAGCTGTGGCTGGTGATCGTTGATGCCTCGGCATCGACCCGCCGTCATCAGGCATTGAGCGATGCCAAGGGCCTGCTGGCGCAATTGTTCGACGATGCCTATCGCCAGCGTGCGCGACTGGCCCTGCTCACGGCCAGCGGTTCTGTACCCAAGTGGCAGGTGCAGGGGTTGAAGGCTTCGACCGGGTTGCGCCGTTGGCTCGATGGCCTTGGCGCCGGTGGCGGCACGCCGCTGCTGGCGGCTTTGAGCGAAGCGGGGCAATGGCTTGCAGCACGGCAAAAGTATTTTCCGGCAGAGCAGCAGCGGTTGTTGTTGGTGACCGATGGTCGGCTGAAGGACTGGCCGCTGCTGCCGACGCTGGAGTGCCCGGGGGTGCTGATCGACATCGAGCGCGGGCCGATTCGGCTTGGGCGCAGCAAGGTGCTGGCAGCGCAGTTGCAGGCCGAGTATCGGCACATTGACGAGCTGATTCCGGGCTGAGATCTGTTTTGCCTGTACTGGCCCCATCGCGGGCAAGCCCGCTCCCACAGGTCATGCGCAGATTTTGAAATGGCGCTAATCCTGTGGGAGCGGGCTTGCCCGCGATAGCGGTGTACCTGCCAACCTCAAATTTGAATCACTTGCCCATCGCCTGCCGATACTGCCGGGTACGCTTGCCAATGTACAACCGGTCGACAATCAACGCCCACAACGCCGACACGTCAGGCCGGGTGGTGCGCCCACGGCTCAAACGATGCAGCTGGAACTTCACCACCGCCATGCTCGCCAGCGCCGCCAAAGGTTTGCGCTTCCAGCGGATCGGCGGCAGTTGCGGGTGGCTGTTCTGGCCTTCGCGCCAGTGCTTGACCAAGTGCGGTTCCACGGCCAGCGCAGTGCCGATGCCGGCCATGGCGATGCCACTGTCGAGAACCTGTTCGACGATTGCCAAACGGCGGATCCCGCCCGTCACCATCACCGGCATGCGCGCCACGCTGGCCAGTTCACCGGCCATTTCCAGAAAGTACGCCTCCCGTGCCAGGGTCCGGCCATCGCGCGCTTCACCTTGCATGGCCGGTGCTTCGTAACTGCCACCGGAGAGTTCCAGCAGGTCGATCGGTTGTTCGTTGAGCCACAGGATCACCTGCCGCGCATCATCGGCATCGAAACCACCACGCTGGAAATCCGCTGAATTGAGCTTCACCGACACACAAAATTGTGGCGACACCGCCTGGCGCACCGCCTCGACGACGGACAACAGCAGGCGCGCACGATTTTTCAGCGAACCGCCCCATTGATCGGTGCGTCGATTGGTCAATGGTGAAAGGAACTGGCTGATCAGGTAGCCGTGAGCGGCGTGGATCTGTACACCGGTAAAACCGGCTTTCTCCGCCAGTGCGGCGCTGGTGGCGAAGCGTCGGATCACCTCCTGGATGTCGTCCTCGCTCATGGGTTTGGGTTCGGCGAACATCTTCGAGAACTGGCCGAGATCCAGTGCAACCGCCGACGGCGCCAGCGCTTGCTGGCCAAGGTTGGCCATGGTCTGGCGGCCAGGATGGTTGAGCTGCATCCAGAAATGCGCACTGCCAGCGCGGCCAATACTGGCCCACTGGCGGAAGCGTTCCAGATGGCGCTCGTCTTCCAGCGCTACACCGCCGGGGCCGGTCATGGCGCGGCGGTCGATCATCACATTGCCGGTCAGCAACAAGCCGGCCTCACCTCCGGCCCAGGCCTGATACAGGCGAAACAGCGCCTGGTCGGGCACTTGCTCGGTATCGGCGAGGTTCTCCTCCATGGCGGCTTTGGCAATGCGATTACCGATGGTCTGACCGTTGGGCAATTTCAATATCTGGAAGGGCGACATGCTTGACTCCTCGAAGTGATGAGTAGAGCCTAAGCTTAAAGTTAACTTTAATGTCAAGCAGGCAAATGAGGTCCCGATGAAAATTGGTGAATTGGCACAGTTGAGCGGGTTGACCGCATCGCGCATCCGTTTTTACGAGTCTCAGGGATTGATCCGGCAGGTCGAGCGTTCTGCCAACGGGTATCGGCGTTACTCGCAACAGGCGCTGCAAACCCTGCAACTCATCCAGTGTGCACAACAGGCCGGTTTCAGTCTGGATGAGCTCAAGCAATTGCTGCCGGATAATGTGACGGGCGCGTTCAAGCACGATGAGTTGATGGCCGGCCTCCATCGCAAGATCGAGCAGATCGAAGAGATGCAACGGCACCTGGCCCACAGCAAGGCGCAGTTGCTGGGATGGATCGACACCATTGAGGCCCGACCCGAAGGCATGACCTGCGACGAAAATGCCGAAAGGGTGATGACTTCATTCAAGCACTGATTGCGAGGACATCGGTTCAGCGCACAAGGGTTGCCCGGCAGCGCTGACGATGCCGATGGAACAGGGCTGTGCATTGGCGCAGCCCGTTTGAGAACCAGATACCCGCCCTTTGTAGCCAACGGTAGCGGTTACGGTGCCGAGCGATTCGTAACGTTTTTTGCTGTTTTTACGCATCCCTCTGATTCAAAACAAATTTCAATCTCCCTCACATTCCCTCCACATCCTGTGGCACACTTTCTGCTGTCTATTCCGTTGTTGCATACCATGTTCCGGTATAGCGGAATAAACATTACCCTGGAGTGCTTGCCATGCATCGCCGACCTTCCTTGTTCAAAGCGTGTGTTTTTCTGTTCGCGGCTTGCGCCGCTGCCATGGGCGTGGCCCAGGCGGCGGACAGCAAGCTCGACAGCGTTCTGGCCCGCGGCAAACTGATTGTAGGCACCGGCAGCACCAATGCGCCGTGGCACTTCCAGGGCGCCGACGGCAAGTTGCAGGGTTTTGATATCGATATCGCCCGAATGGTCGCCAAAGGGTTGTTCAACGACCCGAGCAAGGTCGAGTTCGTGGTGCAGTCGTCCGACGCGCGTATCCCCAACCTGCTGACCGACAAGGTCGACATGAGTTGCCAGTTCATCACCGTGACCGCCAGCCGTGCCCAGCAAGTGGCGTTCACCCTGCCGTACTACCGCGAAGGCGTCGGCCTGCTGTTGCCGGCCAACAGCAAGTACAAGGAAATCGACGACATGAAAGCCGCCGGCGATGGCCTGACCGTGGCAGTGCTGCAAAACGTCTATGCCGAAGAGTTGGTGCATCAGGCGCTGCCCAAGGCCAAGGTCGATCAGTACGACAGCGTTGACCTGATGTATCAGGCCGTGAACTCCGGTCGTGCCGACGCGGCGGCCACCGACCAGTCTTCGGTCAAATACCTGATGGTGCAGAACGCCGGCCGCTATCGCAGCCCGGCTTACGCCTGGAGCCCGCAAACCTACGCCTGTGCGGTCAAGCGCGGCGATCAGGACTGGCTGAACTTCGTCAACACCACCCTGCATGAAGCCATGACCGGCGTTGAGTTCCCGACTTACGCGGCATCGTTCAAGCAATGGTTCGGTGTGGATCTTCCAACGCCTGCAATTGGCTTCCCTGTCGAATTCAAATGATCCCGTGAGAGCGGGGCGGTTATGAATCGCCCCGTTCAGGTACTGCTGACCATGAACTATCAGTTGAACTTTGCTGCCGTCTGGCGCGATTTCGACACCTTGCTGGCGGGGCTCGGCATGGGTCTTGAACTGGCCCTGGTGTCGATCGCCATCGGCTGCGTGATCGGCCTGATGATGGCGTTTGCCTTGCTGTCGAAGCATCGCGCATTGCGGGTGCTGGCGTCGGTGTATGTCACGGTGATCCGCAACACGCCGATCCTGGTGTTGATTCTGTTGATCTACTTTGCGTTGCCAAGCCTGGGGATCCGTCTGGACAAGATTCCCTCGTTCATCATCACCCTGTCGCTGTATGCCGGGGCCTACCTGACCGAAGTGTTCCGCGGCGGTTTGCTGAGCATTCCCGGGGGCCTGCGTGAAGCTGGGTTGGCCATTGGCCTGGGTGAGTGGCAGGTCAAGGCCTATGTCACCGTGCCGGTGATGTTGCGCAATGTGTTGCCGGCCCTGTCGAACAACTTCATTTCGCTGTTCAAGGACACCTCGCTGGCGGCGGCCATCGCCGTACCGGAGCTGACCTATTACGCGCGCAAGATCAATGTCGAGAGCTACCGGGTGATTGAAACCTGGTTGGTGACCACGGCGCTCTATGTGGCGGCCTGTTACCTCATTGCCATGATGCTGCGTTACCTCGAACAGCGTCTGGCGATTCGCCGATAGGAGGCCCCCATGTACGAATCCCCCAGTTGGTTGCATGAGTTGTGGGTGGCGCGCGAACCCCTGTGGCAGGGCTTTCTGACCAGTGTGCAGGTGTCGGTGCTGGCGATTTTGCTCGGCACGCTGGTTGGTGTCGTCGCCGGACTGGTGCTGACCTACGGCAAGTTCTGGATGCGCGCACCGTTTCGTTTTTATGTCGATGTGATTCGCGGCACGCCGGTGTTCGTGCTGGTGCTGGCCTGCTTTTATATGGCGCCGGCGCTGGGCTGGCATATCAGCGCGTTCCAGGCCGGTGCGCTGGGTTTGACGCTGTTCTGCGGCTCCCATGTCGCCGAGATCGTGCGCGGGGCGTTGCAGGCATTGCCGCGCGGGCAGATGGAAGCGAGCAAGGCCATCGGCCTGACGTTCTACCAGGCCCTCGGTTATGTACTGTTGCCCCAGGCGTTGCGGCAGATTCTGCCGACCTGGGTCAACTCGTCGACCGAGATCGTCAAGGCCTCGACACTGCTGTCGGTGATCGGTGTGGCGGAATTGCTGCTCAGTACCCAGCAGATCATCGCCCGGACCTTCATGACCCTGGAGTTTTACCTGTTTGCCGGATTTCTGTTTTTCGTCATCAACTACGGCATCGAATTACTCGGCCGGCACATTGAAAAGCGGGTGGCTTTGCCATGACTCAGACTCAAACCCAAGCACAAAACGGCCAACCGCTGCTGGACATTCGCGGCCTGCACAAACGTTACGACCAGCTCGAAGTGCTCAAGGGCGTCGACCTGACCATGCAGCGCGGCAACGTGGTGACGCTGATCGGCTCCAGCGGCTCGGGCAAGACCACGCTGCTGCGCTGCGTGAACATGCTTGAAGAGTTCCAGGGCGGGCAGATCCTGCTCGACGGCGAATCGATCGGTTATGACGAGGTCAACGGCAAACGCATTCGCCACCCGGAAAAAGTCATCGCGCGCCATCGCGCCATGACCGGCATGGCGTTCCAGCAGTTCAACCTGTTCCCGCACCTGACGGCGTTGCAGAACGTCACCCTGGGCCTGCTCAAGGTCAAGAAGCTGCACAAGGACGAGGCCGTGGCCCTGGCCGAGAAATGGCTGGAGCGCGTTGGCCTGCTGGAACGGCGCGATCACTATCCCGGTCAGTTGTCCGGCGGGCAGCAGCAGCGCGTGGCGATAGCCCGGGCGATTGCGATGAACCCGAGCCTGATGCTGTTCGACGAAGTCACCTCGGCGCTGGACCCGGAACTGGTGGGCGAAGTGCTGAGCGTGATCAAGGGCCTGGCCGAAGACGGCATGACCATGCTGCTGGTGACCCACGAAATGCGCTTTGCGTTCGAGGTTTCGGACAAGATCGTTTTCATGAATCAGGGGCGTATCGAAGAACAGGGGCCGCCCAAGGACCTGTTCGAGCGCCCGCAATCGCCACGACTGGCGGAATTTCTCAAAAGCACCCGTTTTTGATTCTTCAATGTTCAATCAGGAGAAACACTCATGAGCATTACTCGTTACGGCACCGGCAGTACCGCCGCTGGCGGTCAGCCTCGCCCTTTCGCCCGCGCCGTTGAAGCCGATGGCTGGCTGTATGTTTCCGGGCAAGTGCCGGCGGTGGACGGCGAGATTATTACTGGCGGCATTGTCGAGCAGACCCACCAGACCATGAAGAACCTGATCGCGATTCTCGAAGAGGCAGGTTTTGGCCTGGAAGATGTGGTGCGTGCTGGCGTGTGGCTGGAGGATCCGCGGGATTTCACGAGTTTCAACAAGGTCTTCTCCGAGTACTTCAAACCCGAGCACGCCCCGGCGCGGGCCTGTGTGCAGGCGAACATGATGGTCGACTGCAAGGTCGAGATCGACTGCATTGCGTACAAGAAAAAGGCTTGAACCGAGTCGCGCCCATCGCGGGCAAGCCCGCTCCCACAGGAATTGAAGGTGTGTTTGCAGTCTGTGGCAGCACACAGAACCTGTGGGAGCGAGCCTGCTCGCGATGGCGGCCTAACAGTCAAAGCAACACTCTCGGTAAACTCCCCGGCGACTTTGAATGGGAACCACTGAAATGACCGAAGACACCATCAAGCGCCGGGCACGCGGTCTGGACCGGGCGTTCGATATCCTTGATTTCCTCAAGGAGATCGGCCAGCCGCTGCGCCCGAACGACATCGCCAACGGCATCGGCAGCCCCAAATCCACGGTCTACGAACTGGTGGCCTCGCTGCTGGAACGGCGCATCCTGGAGCCGGTGGGCAAGGACGGTCATGTCTATCTCGGTCGTCAGTTGTACTTTCTCGGGCAGGCGCACCTGCGGCATTTCGACCTGACCCGCGAGGCCGATCACGCCTTGCAGGAAATCGTCAGCCAGACCCATGAAACCGCGCAGATGTGCCTGCTCAACGGGCGCAAATACACCGTTGCGCTGATGAAAGAGGGGGAGCGGCATTTCCGCATTTCCTCGGACATCGGCGAAAACGCGCCCATCCCCTGGACCGCCTCCGGGCGCCTGTTGCTGGCGCACCTGAGCGACCAGGAAATCGTCGACCTGATCGACCACGACGACTTCATCCTGCCCGATGGCGAACGCCTGGAGCTTGCGCAGTTTCTCAAGGAAATCCGTCAGGCCGGCATCGATGGTTTCTTTTCCTTCGATAGCGTTGCCGATACTTTTACCCATTGCTTCGCCGCGCCGGTCAAAGACCCCAACGGCGTGGCCATCGCGACCCTGTGCATCGTCGCCCCACGGGCCGATGCCAAGAACAACTACAACGACTATCGCCGGGTGCTGATCGAAAGCGCCAACAGCCTGGCCCGTCGCATCAACGAATAACAGCGGCTGCCTGCGGCTGCGTGAACGAGGAGTTCGACCATGTCTTCTGCCCCCCATACTGCCAACGTGGATAAAGGCGCTGCCCCGATCGGTGCCAACCTGGTGCGTGACGTCAGCCTGCCCGCGCTGGTACTGCACCGCGAGGCGCTGGAACACAACATTCGCTGGATGCAGGCATTCGTCAGCGACAGCGGAGCGGAACTGGCGCCCCATGGCAAAACCAGCATGACCCCGGCGTTGTT
Organism: Pseudomonas sp. Pseusp10; assembly: GCF_059492225.1. Lineage (NCBI taxonomy): Bacteria > Pseudomonadati > Pseudomonadota > Gammaproteobacteria > Pseudomonadales > Pseudomonadaceae > Pseudomonas > Pseudomonas sp. Pseusp10. Next base: position 3,448,773 of record NZ_CP168528.1, read on the forward strand.
CCGTCGCCAACTGGACGCCGGTGCCTGGGGCATCACCCTGGCCAGCGCCACGCAAACCCGTGCGGCCTACGCCCATGGCGTGCGCCGGGTGCTGATGGCCAACCAGTTGGTCGGCACGCCGAACATGGCGCTGATCGCCGACCTGCTGGCCGACCCGACGTTCGACTTCTATTGCATGGTCGACCACCCGGACAACGTCGCCGACCTCGGCGCCTATTTCGCCTCCCGTGGCGTGCGCCTCAACGTGATGATCGAATACGGCGTAGTCGGTGGTCGTTGCGGTTGCCGCAGCGAGCAGGAAGTGCTCGACCTGGCCAAGGCCATCGCCGCGCAACCGGCGCTGGCCCTGACGGGGATCGAAGGCTATGAAGGCGTGATCCATGGCGATCACGCCGTGACCGGCATTCGCGATTTCGCCGCATCACTGGTGCGCCTGGCGGTGCAGTTGCAGGACAGCGGAGCCTTCGCCATTGCCAAGCCGATCATCACTGCGTCGGGTTCGGCCTGGTATGACCTGATTGCCGAATCCTTCGAAGCACAGAACGCCGCCGGACGTTTCCTCAGCGTGCTGCGTCCGGGCAGCTATGTGGCTCACGACCATGGCATCTACAAGGAAGCGCAGTGCTGTGTACTCGACCGTCGCAGTGACCTGCACGAAGGCCTGCGTCCGGCGCTGGAAGTGTGGGCGCACGTGCAATCGCTGCCGGAGCCGGGCTTCGCGGTGATTGCCCTGGGCAAACGCGACGTGGCCTATGACGCCGGTTTGCCGGTGCCATTATTGCGTTACAAGGCGGGCGTCGTGCCGGCCATAGGCGATGATGTGAGTGCCTGCAAAGTGACTGCAGTGATGGACCAGCATGCGTTCATGACCGTAGCGCCGGGGGTTGATCTGCGGGTGGGCGATATCATTTCGTTCGGCACTTCGCACCCGTGCCTGACGTTCGACAAGTGGCGTGTCGGCTGTTTGGTGGACGAGCAACTGAACGTCATCGAGACCATGGAAACCTGTTTCTAAGGCTTGAGACCGAGGCGCTGCCATCGCGAGCAGGCTCGCTCCTACAGGGGAACGCATTCCAAATGTAGGAGCGAGCCTGCTCGCGATAGCGGCGGCCCAGACAACAAAGAAACACCAGAGACCCCACAACATGAACACCATCAACACCCTCGGCCCCAACACTCCACGCATTGCCCTGATCGGCGAATGCATGATCGAGTTGCAGCATCGCGCCGACGGCAGCCTGCAACAAAGTTTCGGCGGCGATACCTTGAACACGGCGGTGTACCTGTCCCGGGAGTTGGGAGAGGACGGCAGCGTGGACTACGTCACCGCCCTGGGCGATGACAGTTTCAGTGACGCGATGTGCCAGAGTTGGGCAGCGGAAAATATCGGCCTGGAGATGGTCCAGCGCCTGCCTGGACGCCTGCCGGGTTTGTATTGCATCCAGACTGACGCCGCCGGTGAGCGACGCTTTCTGTATTGGCGCAATGAAGCGGCGGTGCGCGATTGCTTCACTACGCCAGCCGCCGCGCCGATCCTTGCGGCGCTGCCGGATTACGACGTGCTGTATTTCAGCGGCATCACCCTGGCGGTGCTCGGTGCTCAAGGTCGGGAAAAATTGCTGGACACTCTGATTGAAGCCCGCCAGCGCGATGCGCGAATTGTGTTCGACAACAACTACCGGCCACGGCTGTGGGCATCGGTCGAGGACGCACAAGCGGCGTATCGCAGCATACTGCCGCATGTCGACATGGCATTGCTGACGGTGGATGACGAACAGGCGTTGTTTGGTTATGCCGATTGCGAAGCAGTGTTTGCAGCGTATGAGCAGATCGGTACGCCGGAAGTGGTGCTCAAGCGCGGCGCGCAAGCGTGCCTGATTCGTTGTGATGGCGAGTCATTCGAGGTGCCGGCGCAGAAGGTCGAGCGGGTGGTGGACACCACGGCGGCGGGAGATTCGTTCAGTGCCGCGTATCTGGCCTCGCGCCTGAAGGGCGGTAGCCCGGGGGAGGCCGCCGAGGCCGGGCATCGGTTGGCGAGCCGGGTGATTCAGGTGCCGGGGGCACTGATCCCCAAGTAACAGCTGAATGGCCGCTGGCTGCGCCATCGGATCGCGAGCAGGCTCGCTCCCACAGGGGAACGCATTCCAAATGTGGGAGCGGGCTTGCCCGCGAAGAGGCCCGAAAGCCAATAGCATCAATCCCGGTAAAACACCTGCACCAGGTGATACCCGAACTTGCTCTTGATCGGGCCATGTACCACCCGCAGCGGTTTCTTGAAGATTACCGCATCGATCACACCGACCATCTGCCCCGGCCGCACTTCACCGAGGTCGCCGCCGCGCTTGCCCGATGGGCAGGTCGAATACTTCTTGGCCAGCACATCGAACGCTTCACCCTTGGCGATGCGTTGTTTGAGCTGCTCGGCTTCTTCCGAGGTCTTCACCAGAATATGGCGGGCTTGAGCTTTCATGGGACAGTTACCTTGCAACGATGCTGGCTATGTGGGTGGCAGCGGGGGGCGCGCGATTATGCCTCAATTCAGTTCGGTTGACCGATCATCGTGCGAATCTTGTTGGCCAGCAGGTCGATGGAAAACGGCTTGGTCACCATGTCCATGCCTTCTTCGAGGAAACCCTGGCGCTCGGCGGCGATTTCCGCGTAGCCGGTCATGAACAGCACTTTCAGTTCGGGACGATGCTGGCGGGCGATTTCTGCCAGTTGTCGGCCGTTCATGCCCGGCAATCCCACATCAGTCACCAGCAGGTCTACCCGCAAGTCTGACTCCAGCACCGGCAGGGCGCCCTTGGCATCTTCGGCTTCATGGGCGCGGTAACCCAGTTCCTTGAGCAGGTCCATTACCAGCATGCGCACTGCCGGATCGTCTTCCACCAGCATCACGGTTTCGCCAGCAATCGCCGCCGGTGCCTCGCCGAGGACGGGCGACAGGGCTTTTTCCGGCTCGGTCGAATGCAGGCGCGGCAGGTACAAGCGCACGCTGGTGCCCCGTCCGGGCAGACTGAACAGATTGACGTGGCCCCCTGACTGCTGGGCGAAACCGTAAATCATCGACAAGCCCAAACCGGTACCCTGGCCGATGGGCTTGGTGGTGAAGAACGGGTCGAATGCCTTGGCCAGCACCGAGGGCGTCATGCCGGTGCCGTTGTCGCTGACGGCAATCATCACGTAGTCGCCTGCCTTGACCGGTTCCAGGGTCGTGATGTCGCTGCCGTCGAGGTACACATTGGCGGTTTCGATCTGCAATTCGCCGCCATCGGGCATGGCATCCCGGGCGTTGATCACCAGGTTGAGCAAGGCGTTTTCCAGCTGGCTGACATCGGTGCTGACCCGCCAGATGTTCTCGGTCAGTTGCAGTTTGAGTTCGATGTGGTCGCCCTTGGTACGACGGAACAAGTCTTCGAGCGAATGGATCAACTCGTTGGGGTTCAACGGCTTGCGGTTGAGCGACTGACGCCGGGAGAACGCCAGCAAGCGATGGGTGAGGGCTGCGGCGCGGTTAGCCGAGGACACGGCCGCTTCGGTGAATCGGCCGATCTCGCTGGCACGGCCGTCGGCAATGTAGCGTTGCATCAGGTCGAGGCTGCCGATGATGCCGGTGAGCATGTTGTTGAAGTCATGGGCAATGCCGCCGGTCAGCTGGCCGACCGCTTCCATTTTCTGCACATGGCGCAAGGCGTCTTCGGCGCGCTCACGTTCGAACATCTCGTTTTGCAGACGCTCGTTGGCCTCGGCCAGTTGGCGGGTGCGGGCGGCAACCCGTTCCTCAAGGGTTTCGTTCAGGTTACGCAGGGCTTCTTCGGTCTTTTTGCGTTCGGTTTCGTCGATCACGAAGATGTAGAAACCGTTTACCGCGCCGTCTGCGCCATGGCGTGGCAGGTAATTCATCAAGGCCTGGCGCATGCTGCCGTCGCGGTGTGGCGTGCTGATGCTGAAACTGCAGGGCCGGCCGGACAGCGCCTCAGTGATGTACGGAGCGCGCAGCGCATAGGCTTCTTCGCCGAGCACTTCACGAATGGTTCGCCCGTATAGCTCTTGCGGCGTCAGCCCGTACCAGTCGAGGTACGCAGCATTGTTCAGGCGAAAGCGTTCTTCGCGGTCGACGTAGCTGATCAGAACCGGCATGGCATTAATGATCAGTTGCAGTTCGGTCTGGCTTTGGCGCAGGGCCTGTTCGGTGTGTTTGCGTTCGGTCAGGTCCAGGGCTGCGCCGAGGAAACGCATCGGCCGGCCGTGGTGATCCTTGTAGCAGCGACCGCGGGCAAACACCCAGCGCAACTGGCCGTCGTCTTGCAACAGGCGATATTCCTCGGCGTATTCGCTGCCGTGGGCGATGCAGTGCTTGATGCTGCGGGCGATCAGGGCGCGGTCTTGCGGGTGTACGCCGTGCAGGTACTCACTGATCGGCAACTGGTTGGCCATGGCCGGGTCGATGCCGTGCAGCTGGGCAAAATGCGCATCGGCGATGAAGCGGTCCTCGCTGATGTCCCAATCCCAGGTGCCAACCGCATCGGTGGCGGCGAGGGCCAGTTGCAGACGCTCCTCGGTTTCACGCTGGGCCTTGAGGCTGGCCGCCGAGCGCTGTTCGAGTTCGAGGGCGATGCGCCGGCGCTCGTTGGTTTCGATGGCGGTGACCAGGATCCCGGCCACCCTGGCACCTTCGTCGCGGATTGGACTGTAGGTCAGGTCGAGCCAGAAGTCGGACTCCCGGCCCTCACGTTGCAGGGTAAAGCGCTGTTCGCTGTAGGTGCGTACCTGTCCTTGCAGGACGGCGCTGTAAATCGGGTCGGTAAAGTCTTTCAACTCTGGCCAGATCAGGTGTGTCGGTTGTCCGAAGGCGTGTGGATGTTTGCTTCCGGCGAGCAGGGCGAAGCCGTCGTTGTAGATCTGCGTCAGTTGCGGGCCCCATAGCAGCAACATCGGCATCGGAGAGTGAATGACGATGTCCACGGCGGTTCGCAGGCTTTGTGGCCAGTTGCTGGCCGCGCCCAGCGGGCTGCTTGCCCAGTCGATTCGGGCGATCAAGGCCTGGGCATCGTTGGCGGTTGGTGTTGCGTTCATCTGGGAGTCCTGCGCCTGGGTCGCATTAGCTGGCCTCTATTCTTGCACAGGTGGCAGGCGCAGGTTGATTCGGGCGCTTGAGCGGTTCAGCGACGCAGGACCTGTGGGAGCGAGCTTGCTCGCGATGGCGTCGGGTCAATTTGCATTGATGTCAACTGACACTCCGCTATCGCGAGCAAGCTCGCTCCCACAGGTTTTTGTGGCGGTTCAAGACTGGAGTTCTGGCCTGTTTCGGTACTGCTCCAGCGCTTCGGGATTGGCCAGTGCATCGGTGTTTTTCACTTTCTGCCCGTGCACTACATTGCGTACCGCCAACTCAACGACCTTGCCACTGATGGTCCGGGGAATGTCGGTGACCGCGACAATTTTCGCCGGCACATGACGCGGCGTGGTGTTGGCGCGAATCGTCTCGCGGATCTGCTGTTGCAGCGCCTCGTCCAGTTCGAGCCCGTCACGCAACCGTACAAACAGCACCACCCGCACGTCGTCCTGCCACTGCTGACCGATGGCCACGCTGTCGAGCACCTGTGGAATTTTTTCCACCTGACGATAGATCTCGGCAGTGCCGATACGTACGCCACCGGGGTTGAGAACGGCGTCCGAGCGACCGTGGATCATCATCCCGCCATGGGGCAATTGTTCAGCGTAATCGCCTTGAGCCCAGACGCCGGGGAACTGGCTGAAATAGGCTTTGCGCAGTTTCTCGCCATCGGGATCGTTCCACAGGCCAACGGGCATCGCCGGGAAGTGCCGGGTGCAAACCAACTCGCCTTTTTCGCCAATTACCGGTTGGCCTTCGTCGTTCCACACTTCGACGGCCATGCCCAGGCTCTTGCCCATGATTTCGCCGCGCCTGACCTGTGACACAGGGTTGCCGTTGACGAAGCACGAGACGATGTCGGTGCCGCCGGACATCGACGCCAGGCACACGTCAGCCTTGAAGTCGCGATAGACGAAGTCGTAACTCTGCGGTGACAGCGCCGAACCGGTGCAAAGCAACGTCTTGAGGCTGCCCAGATCGTGGCTTTCACGCGGCTTGATACCGCTGCTTTCCAGGGTCGCAAGGTATTTGGGGCTGGTGCCAAAGACACTGATGCTCTCGTCGTCGATCAGGTCGATCAAACGTTGCGGGTCGGGCTGGAACGGTGAGCCGTCGTACAGCACCACGGAACTGCCTGTCGCCAACGCCGACACCAGCCAATTCCACATCATCCAGCCGCAGGTGGTGTAGTAGAACAGGCGTTCACCGGGGCCGAGATCGCAATGCAGACCGTGTTCCTTGACGTGTTGCAGCAACACGCCGCCGGTGCTGTGGATGATGCATTTGGGCACACCGGTGGTGCCGCTGGAGTAGAGGATGTACAGCGGATGGGCGAAGGGTACGGGGACGAAATCCGGTTCGCCGCCGGGCTCGTAGAAATCGTCCCATAGCGTCACGTTGGCCTGGGTGCGGAATTCCTCTATGTGCGCCTGTGGACGTGCGTAAGGCACGACGATCAACTGTTGCAGCGAAGGCAGGCGCTGGAGGATCTCGTTGACTTTGGCGGTCTGGTCAATCTCTTTGCCGGCATAGCGGTAACCGGCGCAAGTCACCAGTACTTTCGGTTCGATCTGGCCGAAACGGTCAACCACCCCTTGGGTGCCGAAGTCCGGCGAAGAGCAGGACCAGATAGCGCCAAGGCTGGTGGTGGCGAGCATGGCCACCAGGGTTTGCCAGGTGTTGGGCATGCAGGCGGCGACCCGGTCGCCAACCCTGACACCGGCCGCTACCAGCCCGTTTTGAAAACCGGCGACATGCTCCGCGAGTTCGTCCCAGGTCAAATGTTCACGCTGACCGTTTTCGCCAACGGCTACCACAGCGATCGCATCATCGCGACGCTGTAGCAGGTGTTCGGCGAAGTTCAGCGTTGCGCCGGGGAACCACTGAGCGCTGGGCATCTCAGTGCCTTCAAGCAGCACTGCGTCGGGTTGCTCGTGGAAGCGGATGTCGAAGAAATCGACGATGGCCTGCCAGAAGTCCGGGCGTTGATCGATGGACCATTGGTGCAGGGCAGGGTAGTCGTCGATCTTGAGGTGGTGTCGCTGATTGATGAAGCGCCGAAAGGCCTCCATGCGCGTCTTGCCGATGCGTTTGGGGTCGGGTTGCCAGAGGATGTCGGACATGGTTTGCCTCTTCTTATGTCTTTAGATCCATTCGCGGGCAAGCCCGCTCCCACAGAGGATCGCATTTCCATGTGGGAGCGAGCTTGCTCGCGATGAACGATCACGCGGTCTGGCAGATGATCACTGCGCCAACCACCCACCATCCACATTCCACGCCGCGCCACGCACCTGGCTGCCGGCTTCGCTGCACAGGAACAGCACCAGTTCACCCAGTTGCGGCGGAGTCACGAACTCCAGCGACGGCTGCTTTTCAGCGAGCAAATCATGTTGCGCCTGCTGCGGATCAACCCCACTGGCGGCACGATCATCAATCTGCTTCTGCACCAGCGGCGTCAATACCCAGCCCGGGCAAATCGCGTTGCAGGTGACCTGGGTGGTCGCGGTTTCCAGCGCGACCACTTTGGTCAAGCCGATCACCCCGTGCTTGGCGGCGACATAGGCAGCCTTGCCCACCGAGCCGACCAGACCATGCACCGAGGCAATGTTGATCACCCGACCCCAGCCTTTAGCGCGCATGCCCGGCAGGCTCAAGCGAGTGCTGTGGAACACCGACGACAGGTTGATGGCGATGATCGAATCCCAGCGTTCCACCGGGAACTCATCCACTGCTGCCACGTGTTGAATGCCAGCGTTGTTGACCAGAATGTCGACGCCGCCGAACTCGCGCTCGGCGTAGGCGATCATGTCGGCAATTTGTGCCGGATCGCTGACATCGGCCGGGTGATGGCCGACCTTGCCGCCGAATTGTTGCACCTCGGCGATCACTTTGGAGGCATCGCCGAAACCGTTGAGGATCAGGTTGGCCCCGGCCTTGGCCAGGCTGAGGGCGATCCCCAGGCCGATGCCGCTGGTGGAGCCGGTGACCAGTGCGGTCTTGCCCGAAAGAGTCGTCATGAATACCTCACACAATGCCAGTGGCGTAGAAGGTGCCGATCACCACGAAAACCGCCAGGGTCTTGATCAGCGTAATACAGAAAATGTCTTTGTAAGCTTCGCGGTGGGTCAGGCCGGTGACCGCCAGCAGGGTAATCACCGCGCCGTTGTGCGGCAGGGTGTCCATGCCGCCACTGGCCATCGCGGCGACCCGGTGCAGCACTTCCAGCGGAATGTTTGCCGCATGGGCGGCGCTGATGAACTGCTCGGACATCGCCGCCAGCGCGATGCTCATGCCACCCGAAGCGGAACCGGTGATGCCGGCCAGCAGGGTCACGGTAATCGCTTCATTGACCAGTGGATTGGGAATGCTCTTGAGCCAGTCGGCCAATACCAGAAAGCCGGGCAGCGATGCGATCACGGCACCGAAACCATATTCCGAGGCGGTGTTCATCGCTGCCAGCAACGCACCGCTGACCGCACTTTTACTGCCTTCGGCCAGCTTGCGGCTGATCGCCTTGTAGCCGAACGCCAGCACCATGAGGATGCCTACCAACAGCGCGGCCTGGACCGCCCAGATCGCCGTGAGCTTGGCGATGTCGGTGGTCACCGGTGCGGCCATGCCCGGCAGCGCGAGGCTGTGGGTCTTGCCATACACCTGCGGAATCCAATGGGTGAACAGCAGGTTCATGATGCCCACTGCCAGCAATGGCGACAGCGCGAGCCATGGGTTGGGCAGCTTGAGGTCGGCGGCGGTTTCCGGCTCGTTGCGCAGGTCCGAACCATAGCCTTCACCGGTACGCTGGGCCTTGTTGCGTTGGCGCTGGAGAAACAGCATGCCGGCGCAGAACACGAAGATCGTGCCGATCAAGCCCAGCCACGGCGCCGCCCACGCGGTGGTGTTGAAGAATGTGCTGGGGATGATGTTCTGGATTTGTGGCGTGCCGGGCAGGGCGTCCATAGTGAATGAGAACGCGCCGAGGGCGATGGTCGCCGGGATCAGCCGCTTGGGGATGTTGCTCTGGCGGAACATCTCAGCGGCAAACGGATAAACCGCGAACACCACCACAAACAACGATACGCCGCCGTAGGTCAGCAGGGCGCAAACCAGCACGATCACCAGCATCGCCTGGCGGGTGCCGAGCAGACGAATCGCCGCCGCGACGATGGAGCGCGAGAACCCGGACAGTTCGATCAGCTTGCCGAACACCGCGCCGAGCAGGAACACCGGGAAATACAGCTTGATGAAACCGACCATTTTTTCCATGAACACCCCGGTGAAAGCGGGGGCGACGGCAGAGGGGTCGGTGAGCAGGACAGCGCCGAGGGCGGCAATCGGGGCAAAGAGGATAACGCTGTAGCCACGGTAGGCAGCCAGCATCAGCAGCGCGAGGGCTGCCAAGGCAATGATCACACTCATGGTGTGTCTCCTGGGTTGTTATTTTTGTTGGGTGAAACTGGGTAGGAGAGGCGTATAGCGAGTTTTGTGCCAAGCACCTAACTTGTTGAAATATAAGGATATATTTTCAGTTCGGTGAGTTTTCCAGATACTTCTGTCTCTATTTTGAGACTTTCGTTGGGAGTGCTGGCCCCTTCGCGAGCAAGCCCGCTCCCACAGAAGAAGGCATTCTCCGAACCAACGCGGTCAACTGTGGGAGCGAGCTTGCTCGCGATGGTCTGTCTAACAATAGAGATTTGTGTCTCTTTATGGAGACTCTACAATCCCCAACGCCGCCATCTTCTTGTACAACGTCGACCGCCCCAGCCCCAATCGCGCCGCTGCCTCAATCACCTTGCCCCCGCATTGCGCGAGGGTCGTTTCGATCAGATGCCGGTCAAATCGCTCCCGCGCCGCACTGAACGTTTCGTGGGCAATCGGCTCGATGGCCAAGGGCACCGCGCGCTCCACTGGCGTGAACGTACCAATCGCCGCACGGATATCCGCTGTAGTCAGCCGCAAATCATCACTGAGCAGCGCGGCCCGCTCCAGCACATTGCGCAGTTCCCGGATGTTCCCCGGCCAGGCGTGTTGCCCCAACAGTTCCAGGGCTTCGTGGTGCAGTTCATGCTGGCTGCGCAGTTCCTCAAGAATCGCTTCACTGAGCGCCGGCACGTCATCGAGGCGGTCGCGCAGGGGCGGAACCTGTATCGGCAACACGTTGAGGCGGTAGTACAAATCGGCGCGGAATTCGCCGCGTTTGATCGCTGCTTCCAGGTTCGTAGAGGTCGCGGCGATTACCCGCACATCACTCTGGATCACTTCGTTGGAGCCCACCGGCTCGAATTCCTTTTCCTGCAACACTCGCAGCAGTTTGCTTTGCAGGGGCAGCGGCATGTCGCCGATTTCGTCGAGAAACAGCGTGCCGCCCTGGGCGATCTGCAATTTGCCGGCGCGGCCCTTGCGGTCGGCTCCGGTAAACGCGCCGGGGGCGGTGCCGAAGAATTCGGCCTCCAGCAGCGATTCGGGAATCGCCGCACTGTTGATGCTGACAAACGCCTTGTGCGCGCGGGGCGAGGCATTGTGGATCGCCTGGGCCAGCAATTCCTTGCCGGTGCCGGTTTCGCCGAGCAGCAGCACCGGCGATTCGGTACTCGCACTGCGCCGGGCACGGCGTTTGACTTCCAGGCTGGCGGCGCTGGTGCCGATGAAGTGGGCGAAGTTGTATTTGGTTTGCCGCGCCCGCAGCAGCGAGCGGGTGGAGGCCAGTTCTTCCTGCATGCTCATGTAGCGCTTGAGCATCGGCGACAGGCTGCGCAATTCGTCGAACAGGGCGAAACCGATGGCGCCGATTACCACGCCGGCATCGTCGTGAATTGGCAGGCGCATGACCACCAGCGGTTCTTTGGGCGTGTCTTGCATATCCAGCAGAATCGGCCGGCCGGTGCGCACCACTTCACGCAACAGGCTGCCGGGGATCACGCTTTCGCAGGGCTTGCCGATCGCACCCTCCGCCGATTGCAGGCCGAAGCGCCGGGCGTAGCGCTCGTTCATCCAGACGATGTTGGCGTCACGGTCGACAATCACCGTGCCTTCACTCGATTGCTCGATGATTTCGAACAACGAGCGGATCGCCAGCAGGCGAACGCGCTGGTAGTCCTTGAGGCTTTCGGTGGTGTTCATGGGTTTGATCCTGATGATTTATTGCCTGTGGTGGCCTCATCGCGAGCAGGCTCGCTCCTACAGTTGATTTGTGTCGTTCACAAATCCCCTGTAGGAGCGGGCTTGCTCGCGAAGGCCGCGCCGCGGTCCAACTGAATGCAATGGATTATGCCTGCCCCAACAACGCCGCCGCCAACAGCTCCTTGGTGTACGGATGCTGCGGTGAATCAAACACTTCATGGCTGGCGCCGCGTTCCACCACTTTGCCGTCCTTGATCACGATCATGTCGTGAGCCAGGGCGCGCACCACCGCCAGGTCATGGCTGATGAACAGGTAGGTCAAGCCATGCTTTTCCTGAAGCTGGCGGAGCAGGGCGACCACCTGTTTCTGCACCGTGCGGTCCAGCGCCGAGGTCGGTTCGTCGAGCAGGATCAGCGCAGGCTTGAGCACCAGCGCCCGGGCAATGGCGATGCGCTGGCGCTGGCCGCCGGAGAATTCGTGGGGATAGCGATGGCGACTTTGCGGGTCGAGGCCGACTTCACTCAGTGCCCGGATCACTTCGGCGTTGCACTCTTCGGTGCTCAACTGGCTGTGCACTTCCAGGCCTTCGCTGATGATCTGCGCTACCGACATTCGTGGACTGAGGCTGCCGAAGGGGTCCTGGAACACCACCTGCATTTTCTTGCGCCATGGTCGTAGCTGTTTTTGCGTCAGGCCGTCCAGCGCCTGGCCTTGAAAACGGATGCTGCCTTCGGAGTCGAGCAAACGCAGGATCGCCTGGCCAAGGGTGGACTTGCCGGAACCGGACTCGCCGACGATACCCAGGGTCTTGCCGCGCTGGATGTTCAGGCTGATGCCATCGACGGCACGCAACCAGGTCTTGCGCTGGAACAGGCCACCACCGACGGGAAACCGAACCTGCAGGTTCTCCACCTCCAGTACGTTTTCGCGTTCGTCCCGGGGCAAGGCTTCGCCCTCGGGTTCGGCGTGCAGCAATACGCAGCTGTACGGGTGCTTCGGTTCGGTGAAAAGGGTTTCGCAAGGCGCCTGCTCGACGATTTCCCCGGCCTTCATCACGCACACGCGCTGGGCGATGCTGCGTACCAGATTGAGGTCGTGGCTGATCAGCAGCAGCGACATGCCCAGCCGCTGTTGCAGGGATTTGAGTAGCAGCAGGATCTTGCGCTGCACCGTCACATCCAGCGCGGTGGTCGGTTCGTCGGCGATCAGCAGTTCCGGTTCGCACGCCAGGGCCATGGCGATCATCACCCGTTGGCGCTGCCCGCCGGACAATTGATGGGGATAGGCCTTGAGGCGTTCCTCGGGTTTCTGGATGCCGACCAGGTGCAGCAATTCGAGGATCCGCTCTTGTGCCGCTTTGCCCGCCAGGCCTTTGTGCACCAGCAAGGTTTCACCGATCTGTTTTTCGATGCTGTGCAGCGGGTTTAGGGACGTCATCGGTTCCTGGAAGATCATCGCGATGCGGTTGCCGCGCAGTTGTCGCAACTTGCCGGTATCGGCGCCCACCAGTTCCTGGCCGCGATAGCGGATGCTGCCTGTTGTCTCGGTATCGGTCCGGGGCAGCAATTGCAGGATCGAGTGGGCTGTCACCGACTTGCCCGAACCCGATTCACCCACCAGCGCCAGGCATTCGCCGGGGCGGATGTCCAGGCACAAATTGCGCACCACGGTCTGGCCGCTGAAGGCCACGCTGAGGTCACGGATTTCGATCAGGTTGGTCATCTCTACATTCCGAATCAAGAGCGCGGATCAAAAGCGTCGCGCAAGGCTTCGCCGATGAACACTAGTAACGAAAGAATCAGCGCCAGGGTGAAAAACGCCGTCAGGCCCAGCCACGGCGCTTGCAGGTTTTGCTTGCCCTGGCCGATCAGCTCGCCCAGGGAAGCGCTGCCGGCCGGCATGCCGAAGCCGAGGAAGTCCAGTGCCGTGAGGGTGGAAATCGCCCCGGTCAGAATGAACGGCAAGTAGCTCAAGGTTGCGTTCATAGCGTTGGGCAAAATGTGCCGGACTATGACTTTGCGGTCGGTCAGGCCCAGCGCGCGCGCGGCCTTGACGTATTCCAGATTGCGCCCGCGCAGGAACTCGGCGCGCACCACGTCCACCAGGGCCAGCCATGAAAACAGCGCCATGATCCCCAGCAGCCACCAGAAGTTCGGCTCGACGAAGCCCGACAGGATGATCAGCAGGTACAGCACCGGCAACCCGGACCACACTTCCAGCAACCGCTGGCCGAGCAAATCCACCCAGCCGCCGTAATAGCCTTGCAGGGCGCCGGCCGCGATGCCAATCAGCGCGCTGACAAACGTCAGCATCAAGGCAAACAGGATCGAAACCCGGGCGCCGAAGATCACCCGGGCCAGTACGTCCCGCGCCTGGTCGTCGGTGCCCAGCCAATTGACGCTGGAGGGTGGACTGGGTGCGGGTTTGTTCAGGTCATAGTTGGGCGTGTCGTCACTGAACGGAATCGGCGGAAACAGCAACCAGCCGCCGTCCTTCTTGATCAGTTGCTGCACGTAGTCGCTGCGGTAGTCGGCCTGGAACGGCAGTTGCCCGCCGAACTCCTGCTCGGTGTGGCGCTTGAAGGCCGGGAAATACCACTGGCCTTGATAGCTGACCACCAGCGGTTTGTCGTTGGCGATCAACTCGCCGCCCAGGGTCAAGGCGAACAGGCCGACAAACAGCCAGAGCGACCACCAGCCCCGACGGTTTTTCTTGAAGCGCTCGAAGCGCCGGCGTGCCAACGGTGAAAGCTTGAGCATCAGGCGTTCCTCGCGGCGAAGTCGATACGCGGGTCGACCAGGGTATAGCAGAGGTCGCCGACCAGTTTTATCAGAAGGCCGAACAGGGTGAAGATGAACAGCGAGCCGAACACCACCGGATAGTCCCGCGATACCGCCGCTTCGTAGCTCATGCGGCCCAGACCGTCGAGGGAGAAGATCACTTCAATCAGCAGGGAGCCGGCAAAAAACACACTGATGAACGCCTGGGGGATGCCCGATACCACCAGCAGCATGGCGTTGCGGAACACGTGCCCATACAGCACCCGCCGTTCACTCAGTCCCTTGGCCCGGGCAGTGACCACGTACTGGCGGGTGATTTCATTGAGGAACGAGTTTTTGGTCAGGATGGTCAGCGTGGCGAAGCCGCCGATCACCAGCGCGGTCACCGGCAACACCAGATGCCAGAAGTAGTCGGCCACTTTGCCGATAGTCGACAGCGATTCGAAGTTGTCAGAAACCAGTCCGCGGACCGGGAACCAGTTCAACGAAGTACCACCGGCAAAGACCACGATCAGGAACATCGCAAACAGGAACGCCGGCATGGCATAGCCGATGATGATCGCGGTACTGCTCCAGATATCGAAATGGCTGCCATGGTGCACGGCCTTGCGGATGCCCAGGGGAATCGACACCAGATAGGTGATCAGTGTCGCCCAGAGCCCGAGGGAAATGGTCACGGGCATTTTTTCGAGGATCAGGTCGGTGACGGTGGCACCACGGAAGAAGCTCTTGCCGAAGTCCAGGCGCGCGTAACTGGTGAGCATCAGCCAGAGGCGCTCGTGTGCCGGTTTATCGAAGCCGTACTGTTTTTCAATGTCCTTGATCAGCTGCGGATCGAGCCCGCGACTGGACCGGGACTTGCCGCTCATGGATTCGCCGGAGCCGCCGCCAACTGTGGCGCCGCCAATGCCTTGCAGGTGCGCGATGGCCTGTTCGACCGGCCCGCCCGGCGCCGCCTGGACGATGACAAAGTTGACCAGAAGAATGATCACCAGCGTCGGAATGATCAGCAGCAGGCGCCGTAATATGTAAGCCCACATCAATGCGGCCCTCCGGGTTTGCCACGGCTGATACGCTCGGCCGTCATCTGTTGGTTGGTCAATGGCGTGGTGCTCATCTCCCACCAGCTCTCGATGGCTTCGTCATTGCTCGCTTGCACGTTCGGGATGCCGAAGCGGTTCCACCACACTGTAGAAGTGCCCGGCGGGTAATAGTTGGGAATCCAGTAGTAATTCCATTGCAGCACACGGTCCAGGGCATGGGCGTAATGCAGCATGTCAGCCTGGGTATTGGCGCGTACCAGCCCGGCAATCAGGGTGTCCACAGCCGGGTTCTTCAACACCATGTAGTTGTTGGAACCAGGGTCGGTGGCCGCCGCCGAGCCGAAATAATTGAGCAGTTCGTTTCCCGGAGAAGTGGTGACCGGGTAGCCGGTGACGATCATGTCGTAGTCGCGGCTCATCAGGCGATTGACGTACTGGGACGGGTCGATGCGGCGGATGTTCAGGTCGATGCCGATCTGTTTCAACGTGCGTTTATAGGGCAACAGCAAACGGTCCATGCCGTTCTGACTGACCAGGAACGTGAAACTCAGCGGCTCGCCCTCGGCGTTGACCAACTGATCGCCTTCGGGTTTCCAGCCGGCCTGTTCGAGCAACTCCAGGGCCTGCAACTGCTTGTCGCGAATCACGCCGCTGCCATCGGTCTTCGGCGCTTCGAACACCTTGGTGAAGACTTCGTCGGGAATCTGCCCGCGCAGCGGTTCGAGAATCGCCAGCTCGCCAGCATCCGGCAATTGCCGGGCAGCGAGGCCAGTGTTGGAAAAAAAGCTCTGCTGGCGGATGTACATGTCACGCATCATCTGCCGGTTGCTCCACTCGAAATCCCACAGCATCGCCAGTGCCTGGCGTACGCGGCGATCCTGGAACATGGGCTTTTGCAGATTGAACACAAAACCCTGGGCCGGCTGCGGTGCCTCGGTGGCGAGGTGGGCCTTTTGCAGGCGACCGTCGCTCAGGGCCGGGCTTTCGTAGCCGATGGAGTAAGCGGTGGCGGAAAACTCCCGGTTGTAGTCATAGGCGCCGCCGCGCAACACCTGGCGTGCGACGTCGGTATCGCCAAAGTACTCGATGCTGAAATGATCGAAGTTGTACAGGCCGCGGCTGACCGGCAGGTCCTTGCCCCACCAGTCGGGGTTGCGCTCGAAAGTGATGCTGCGCCCGGAATCGATCTTGCCGACTTTATAGGGGCCACTGCCCAGCGGTGCTTCATAGCCGCCGCCACTGGCGAAGTCGCGGCTCTTCCACCAGTGTTCGGGAAACACCGGCAAGGTCGCGATATCCAGGGGCAGGGTGCGATTTTCGTTGTTCTTGAAATCAAAGCGAACAGTCAGCGGCGATTCCACTTCGACGTCTTTGACGTCGGCGAACTGGGTGCGGTAACGCAGGCTGCCCTGGGTCATCAGAAGGTTGAAGGTATAACGCACGTCTTCGGCGGTAATCGGTTTGCCATCGGCAAAGCGCGCCTTGGGGTTGAGGTAAAAGCGCAGGGAAAGACCGTCTTCGGAACGCTCCATCTTCTCTGCCACCAGACCGTACACGGTGTACGGCTCGTCCAGCGAGCGCTGGGCCAGTGGTGAATAAAGCAGGCCATCGATCTGCGTGACGCCGATACCTTTGTCGATATACGGCAAGACATGGTCGAACTGGCCTATTTCGATGGCCGAGCGACGCAGGGTGCCGCCCTTGGGGGCTTGCGGGTTGGTATAGGCGAAGTGACTGAAACCGGCAGGGTATTTCGCCGGTTCACCGTAAACGGTCAACGCATGCTGCGGTTCAGCATTCACACCAGCGGCACTCATCAGCAGGGCCACGGCAGTGAACAACAAGGTAGAGAAAGCCGGTCGCATTGTCAGCCTTAGAGCCGGGTGGTCGTTAACGACAATTTGTACGCTAGCGGCGCGTCCCTCGCCAGCCGTATTACGCGTCGCAAACACAACGGCCCACCAAAAGGCGGGCCGTTGTGTGAATAGCTCAAGCGTGAATCAGTCCTGGCGACTGGTCACTTCCAGCAGGTGGTAACCGAACTGGGTCTTGACCGGGCCCTGGACCACATTGATCGGTGCGCTGAAGACCACGGTGTCGAATTCCTTGACCATCTGGCCCGGACCGAACGAACCCAGGTCACCGCCCTGGCGGCTCGAAGGGCAGGTGGAGTTTGCCTTGGCAACTTCGGCGAAATCGGCGCCAGCCTCGATTTGGGCCTTGAGTTCGTTGCACTTGGCTTCGGAAGCAACAAGGATGTGACGGGCAGTGGCTTTAGCCATGGGAAAATACTCCTCTCAATATACGGTAAAGTGTTGAGCCTACCGGATTCAGTGAGCTATTTCTCCTCAAAGTTCCGTTCCGCGCGCGATCCACGGCAGGTGGCACCTCAAAGTCCGGCGCCCCTCAAGCGCTCGGCATGCTGGACATACAGTTCAATCGGGTCGACACCTGTGCGCAACTGGCCGGTCGGTTGGCCAATGGTGTCCAGATGATCCAGTGCGTAGTCGGAACGGATAACCGTGCCCAGATGGGAACTGAAGCGACCGACCAAACCGTCGTTCTGCTCGCTTTCCGTGACGAAATAACCGGAAAGGGCCCGGCAGAAGGCGTTGAGCGGATCGAGCGCATTGAGCCCTTCCTTGAGAACATTTGACTGCAGCACGCCACTCCACGAGTAGTAACGAACACCGTTGACCCGTTCGCGCCCCTTGCCACCCCAGGTGGCGGGCAGCCCTTGCGGGTATTTGTCATTGAATGCGCCTACGCCCTCGGTGGTCAGTGCATTGAGGGCGGCAATGGCGTTCTGTGGCTGGTACTGATTGTCGCTTAATGTCGCGAGGAAGTCGGCGAATAGGGTCACCACCGTCTCGGCCACATGTTCCGGCAGACGGTCCGGTGTCAATGCCTTGCGCAGGAAATCGGCGAGCTCCGAGCCATGGTTCGGCCCGCTGACAGAAGTCACCGATGCCACACTGTGTGGCGCAACCGCTGCGGCATAACGTGCGGCCAGTGCACCCTGGCTATGGCCTATGAGGTTGACTTTGCGTGCACCGGTTCCTTCCAGTACCCGCTCGATCTGTGCGAGCAATTGGTTGCCGCGTACTTCGTTGTCGTGGATGGCCGACAAGTGGGGAACGAACACTCTTGTTCCGGCGTTCCTTAGCGCCTGCCTGATGTCGTGAAAGAGCTCGAACTTGCCGATTTTTTCGAAGCCGAACAACCCATGGACCAGCAGGATTGGATAACAGGTGCTTGCATTCCTTTGCATGTTCATACCTTTTCGCAGATGTTCGTTGGGACTGCATGGCGCTTCACTCTAAAACACTCGAGGTTGGCGCGATGTATGAAAAGTCCGCCGAAATTTGCGGAAAGCGGAATAGAACAAGTGCGAATGTTCAAGAGCGGTTGAGGCCTTAGTCGGAATAGATTGAGGACTTTTCACGGCAATCACATTCCTGCTGACCAAAGACCTACTTCGTATGTATCGATTTTCCGAGCGAGCCGGAGTGAGTGGCCGACATCACGTCTGTTTGCCATGGGGTTAAATAGCCGTCCAAAGCCGGCATCTGTTCGGTGTTTATTCCATGGACTGGAGCGAATGAATGACTGTTCATGAACCCGATATCTTGAATCTCGCGCAGCAACCATTGCCACCTCCCATACTTGAGCAGGCGGAAAACGGCGTTCTGAACCCCTCGGACAAAAAAGCCGTCATCAGGGTCCAGCCTTATCCAGGCATGACCTGCGGTGACAAATTGCTATTGAATTGGGCGGGGCTGGATACCGATGGCCTCGCCTGTAATCATCAAGTGACGCGTTTTGTCAGTGAGGACCGGGTCGGCGCGGACATCATCTTTGCCGTGGGTAGCGCACATATCGCGGCGCTTGAGGGCGGTTCACTCGAAATCGGTTACTCACTCACGAGCACCCTTTTTGCCAAGCCCGTGCACTCCCATCGTTTGCAACTGAGTGTAGGTGATGTGCAATCCGACCTGTTGCCTGCGACGGTAAACGATGCGGTGGGTAGAACGCTTGATCCGGATCGGGTGAAAGAAGGGGCTATCGTTACGATCAAACCCTATGCGCGCATGGCGGCGGGCGACTGGGTGTTGCTGACCTGGGCTGGCGTTTCGGTCGAAGCAAGTTTCAGTGATGCACTCAAGGTCGAGTCCTTTGCGGTGGGGGGCGAACTGTCGTTTTGGGTCAGCCCGGAGTGCATTGCGCTCAATCTGGGTTCCACCGTTTCCGTCGATTACTGCGTCAAGCAAGCAGGGCATGGTCCTCGTTACTCTGAAGTAACGGCACTGATGATTGGCATCCTGGAGCGCAGACCTCTGTCTGCACCCACTGTATTGGAAGCCGACGAAGGTTGGGTGGACCTGCAGGATGCGCAGGATGGCGTGACCGTCGTCATCGAAAACGCCAGGGCGGAAAGAGGAGAGCTGATTTACCTGAAATGCGATGGGGAGAGATTCAATCACTCTGACGAGCGCGAAATAACCAGGGACACCGAGGGCGAGCCGTTGGTGTTCATCGTTCCGTACCGGTTCTGGAGGGAGCATCGAAATACCGCGATCCGAGTTTCCTATTCGGTCGAGCGCCTTGACGGCACCCGCCAGCAATCCGGGGTGACACTGGTTCAAGTGCAGTCCCTGATGGGGCATTGATTGCCATTTGCCCTCCAGTCTTCGTATGAAGGCCGGAGGGCGGACGGATAATGCCGGCTATTGGGCGTTGTCTTGCGCTCGCAGCCGATCCGCCGCTTCAAGCAGCAGTTGTTCTGTCCCGACCCAGCCGAGGCAGCCATCGGTCACTGACACGCCGTACTGCAATGACGAACTCAACGGCTGGCAGCCCTCGAACAAATGGCTCTCGATCATCATGCCGATCAGCGAACGATCACCTTGCAGACGCTGTTCAAGTACATCCTTGAACACGGCTGGCTGGTGCAACGGGTCTTTGCCGCTATTGGCGTGACTGCAATCGACCATGATTCGAGCCGGAATTTTGAGCCTGGTCAGGTCGCTGTTCACCTGGGCGACGCTGGCGCTGTCGTAGTTCGGCCCGCGATGGCCACCGCGCAATACCAGGTGAGTGTCCGCATTGCCCGGGGTTTGAATGATCGCCGGATGTCCCTGGCTATCGACACCGAAATGGCGATGGGGATGGGCGGCGGAACGCATGGCGTCGCTGGCGACAGCGACACCACCGTCAGTCCCGTTCTTGAACCCTACAGGCATGCCCAAACCGCTGGCCATTTCCCGATGGATCTGCGACTCCGTGGTCCGGGCGCCAATCGCCACCCAGCTCAACAGATCGTCGAAGTAGCCGGCCGCCATCGGTTGCAGCAGTTCAGTGGCAACGGGCAGGCCCAGGTGGAGCATTTCGCGCATCAGTTCGCGGGACAACGTCAGGCCGGCGGCCATGTCATCGCTGCCATTCAGGTGCGGGTCGTAAGCCAGGCCTTTCCAGCCAACCGTGGTACGGGGTTTTTCGACGTAGGCGCGCATCACCAGCAGCAGTTGGTCGCTGACTTCGGTGGCGAGTCGGGCAAGGTTGTCGGCGTATTCGAGGGCTGATTTCGGATCGTGTATCGAGCATGGGCCGACGATGACCAGCAGACGGGAATCTTCACCGTTGAGGATCGCGCGAACCGCCTGGCGGTGGGCGGTGACTTGCCGGGACAGGGCATTGCTGAGGGGCAATTGCTGTTTGAGTTGCAATGAGCTGGGCAGGCGCAGGGTCAGCGCTTCATTGGCAGGGCTCAAGGTGGACAGCGGCAGTGCAGAGACGGACGAGTTCATATTCATGGCTTCCTGGGCTGGTGGCGGGTTCATGCCCGCGCGCTCGGCCCTACTGGGGTGTTCGACAATTGGCCAAATTGGCTGCGTGTGTGTGCTTGCCACCTGTGGGTGACCGATCGGAGGCGGCAGGCTGTCCCGAGCGGAGGGTGGTAAATCGCCAGGCGGTAAAACTGTCGTAACGGTAATAAGTGGCGTAGTTCATGTTCTGAATCCTCTAAATGTCTGGTGTGTCGCTAAAAGTGTTGGGGCTGAAAAAACAAAACCCCCGGTCGGGAGGCCGACCGGGGGTTGAGAACTCTCTGGTGGCGACCCGTTTAAAGTGGGCGCCGTGTGGGTATCAGGCGCGCCAGTGGCTAAACCAATACCCAAAATAAAAGCTGACCGGAGCACAACCGTCGTTCACCCGGGCAGCCGCAACCGAGCGCAAGGCGCTGGCGGTACGAAGCTGCAAAAGGGTGTTGAACATGGTCTGTCTCCGATGGATGGACCGAGCTTACTAGAGGCCAGTACGCAGATTCAATCAGAAAATGCTATCAGGCAAGGACAACGCTTTCTATCGCTTGAGTGCCCTGAAGGTTGTGACACACTCTGCGCCTCTATGAAAAACGCATCGTCACAAGGACGCACCATGACGACACTTACCTTCGCCGCCGCTCAGTCGATTTCCATCGCTGGAGATCTCGCCGGCAATATCGCCAGGCATCAACATTTCATCCATGTGGCTGCGGAGCAGGGCGTGCAATTGCTGGTGTTCCCGGAGCTATCGCTGACCGGCTACGAACGGGGGCTCGCGGCACAGTTGGCTATTGCACCGGACGCGGCCGTACTGCAGCCGCTGCGTGATTTTGCCCGGGAAGTCGGCGTGACGGCTGTCGTCGGCATGCCCATTCGGCTGTCGGACACATCGCCCGTGCTGATTGGCGCGCTGACATTGGGTGCCGATGGTTCTCTCGGGGTCTACAGCAAGCAGCATCTGCATCCGGGGGAGGAGGTGGCGTTTGCGCCGGGATCGGGAGGCGCGTCTCTGATAATTGGCGCCGATACCATTGCGTTGGCCGTGTGCGCAGATTTCACCCATGCCGATCATGCGGCTATGGCCGCACAGAACGGCGCTGGCATATATGCCGCTGGTGTGCTGATCACTGCAAAAGGCTACGACCCGGATACCGCATTGTTACAGGGCTACGCCGCTGGCCATTCAATGGTGGTGTTGATGGCCAACCATGGCGGTGCAACGGGTGGCTGGGAGTCGGCAGGACGTAGCGCGGTGTGGGCGTCGGACGGTTCGCTGATTGCGGCCGCCGCCGGTACCGGAAACCGGATGGTCATTGCCCGGCGTAATCCCGCGGGCTGGACCGGGGAGGTGTTGGTGGTGGAGCCAGCGTGATGGAGCGCCAATGGCGTCCGGCAACGCCTGATGACCTGGAGTTCGCCCGCGAGCTGACCTGCAAAAACATGCTGCGTTACTACATTCAGCATGATCTGTTGTGGCAGGACGAGGCGTTTGACGTGGCTTGGGCAGGGCGAGACAACCGATTGATTGCATGGGGCGACAATGTCCTGGGTTATGTCAGTCTGAGCCGTGATGCCAGCGCCTTGTACATCCGCGAATTGCATATCGTCGAAGCGTTTCGTGGTCAGGGCAATGGTTCCTGGGTGATCGATCAGGTACTGGCTCTGGCGCGCCAGGAGCGGCGCCCGGCGTTGCGCCTGACAGTTTTCGAAAACAACCCGGCCCGAGCGTTGTACGAGCGCAAGGGACTGAGGGTGGTGGGCAAGGACGAATGTTTCCTGAGGATGCAGGTGGACATCTTCGATCGGGATTGCTGCAACACGCTTGCAACAAGCCTTTCAAGATGAATTGAAACTTTTAATCTGACGCTTTCCGCTAGGTCTGCCAGATGCTTTTTGCTAAGGTGTCTGGCAACCGAATAAGACCATATCGCGAGGTGTCTGCTTGATTAGGGTGCTAGTAGTCGATGACCATGATCTCGTTCGTACAGGCATTACACGAATGCTGGCTGACATCGATGGCCTGCAAGTAGTCGGCCAGGCCGAGTCGGGTGAGGAATCCCTGCTCAAGGCGCGAGAGCTGAAACCCGATGTGGTGTTGATGGACGTCAAGATGCCGGGTATCGGCGGTCTTGAAGCCACTCGCAAATTATTGCGCAGTCATCCGGATATCAAGGTCGTCGCGGTGACCGTGTGTGAAGAGGACCCGTTTCCTACGCGGCTGTTACAGGCCGGTGCGGCAGGGTACCTGACCAAGGGGGCAGGATTGCCGGAAATGGTCCAGGCCATCCGCCTGGTGTTCGCCGGTCAACGCTACATCAGCCCGCAAATTGCCCAGCAGCTGGCGATCAAGTCCTTCCAGCCCACCAACGATTCTCCTTTCGATGCCTTGTCGGAGCGGGAAATCCAGATCGCGCTGATGATCGTCGGCTGCCAGAAAGTACAGATCATTTCCGACAAATTGTGCCTGTCCCCGAAAACCGTGAACACCTACCGTTACCGCATCTTCGAAAAGCTTTCGATCAGCAGTGATGTAGAGTTGACGCTGTTGGCGGTTCGTCACGGCATGGTCGATGCCAGCCTCTGAAAATGACCGAAACCTTTGATCCGAGCGCCTTTCTGTCGACCGTTAGCGGGCGCCCCGGCGTGTACCGCATGTTCGACAGCGAAGCGCGGTTGCTCTACGTCGGCAAGGCGAAAAATCTCAAGAATCGCCTGTCGAGCTACTTTCGCAAGACCGGGCTTGCCCCCAAGACCGCCGCGCTGGTGGCGCGTATCGCCCAGGTCGAAACAACGATCACGGCCAACGAAACCGAAGCCTTGCTGCTTGAGCAGACGCTGATCAAGGAATGGCGCCCGCCCTATAACATTCTGCTGCGCGACGATAAATCCTACCCCTACGTCTTTCTCTCCGACGGAGAGTTTCCGCGCCTGAGCATTCATCGTGGTGCAAAAAAGGCCAAGGGCAAATATTTCGGTCCTTACCCTAGCGCTGGCGCGATTCGCGAAAGCCTGAGCCTGCTGCAAAAGACGTTTTTCGTTCGGCAATGCGAAGACAGTTTTTTCAAGAATCGTACACGTCCTTGCCTGCAATACCAGATCAAGCGCTGCAAGGCGCCCTGCGTCGGGCTGGTGGAGCCCCAGGTGTATGCCGAAGATGTACGCCATTCGGTGATGTTTCTTGAAGGACGCAGCAATGCGCTGACAGACGAGTTGTCCGCCGGGATGGAGGAAGCGGCGATCAATCTCGAGTTCGAACGAGCAGCCGAGTTGCGGGACCAGATTGCGTTACTGCGCAGGGTTCAGGATCAACAGAGTATGGAAGGCGGGACCGGAGACGTGGATGTGATTGCCGCGTTCGTCAACCCGGGCGGTGCCTGTGTTCACTTGATCAGCGTGCGAGGCGGGCGGGTACTGGGAAGCAAGAACTTCTTCCCTCAGGTTGGAATTGAAGAAGACGTTTCTGAAGTCATGGCCGCGTTTCTCGGCCAGTACTTCATCAGCAGTCCTGAGCGCGACTTGCCGAGCGAGCTGATCGTCAATGTGGTCCACGATGACTTTCCAACACTGATCGCCGCCATCGACGAGTTGCGCGGTCGTGAACTGACCATCAGCCATCGCGTGCGTGGTACGCGGGCGCGCTGGCAGCAATTGGCGGTGACCAATGCCGAGCAGGCACTGAGTGCGCGCCTGGCGAATCGTCAGCACATTACGGCGCGCTTCGATGCGCTGGCCGAGGTGCTGAAGCTGGAAGAGCCTCCACAACGACTCGAGTGCTACGACATCAGTCACTCCAGTGGCGAGGCGACGGTGGCGTCCTGCGTGGTCTTTGGCCCCGAAGGCCCGATCAAATCCGATTACCGTCGGTACAACATCGAGGGCGTTACGGCTGGCGATGACTATGCGGCGATGCACCAGGCGTTGACCCGACGCTTCAGCAAACTGAAGGACGGGGAGGGCAAGCTGCCGGATATCCTGTTGGTGGATGGTGGTAAAGGCCAGTTGTCCATGGCCCGCGACGTGCTCGATGAATTGGCCGTGCCTGATCTGATTCTGCTCGGTGTGGCAAAAGGCGCGACGCGCAAGGCCGGTTTCGAAACCCTGTACCTGAACGACGCCGCACATGAGTTCACATTGCGCGGCGATTCTCCCGCGCTGCACTTGATCCAGCAGATTCGCGACGAAGCCCACCGATTTGCCATCACCGGGCACCGCGCCCGGCGTGGAAAAACCCGTCGGACGTCTACACTGGAAGGCGTCGCCGGCGTCGGACCAACACGTCGGCGGGATTTGTTGAAACATTTTGGTGGATTGCAGGAGCTGTCTCGTGCAAGCATCGAAGAAATTGCCAAAGCCCCCGGGATCAGTAAAAAGCTCGCAGAGTTGATTTATGCAAATCTGCACAGCGAGTAGAATGCCCCCTCACCTCGTAGCCAGTTGTGCCGATGAATATCCCTAATCTGATTACCGTTCTACGCGTTCTGCTCATACCGATCTTCATTTTACTGTTCTACCTGCCTTACCAGTGGAGCTACCTGGCATCCGCCTCGGTCTTCGCATTCGCTGCCGCCACCGACTGGCTGGACGGGTACCTGGCCCGCCGCCTGGAACAAAGCACACCGTTCGGGGCTTTTCTCGATCCGGTTGCCGACAAACTGATGGTTGCGGTTGCATTGGTGTTGTTGGTTCAGGAACACGGAAACCTGTGGCTCACGCTGCCAGCTGCCGTGATCATCGGCCGCGAGATTGTCGTCTCGGCACTGCGCGAATGGATGGCCGAACTGGGTGCTCGTGCCCACGTTGCCGTGTCGAACCTGGGCAAATGGAAAACCGCCGCGCAAATGCTGGCGTTGGTGATCCTGCTGGCCAATCCCAAGGATTTCAGTTTCTGGGTCTTGCTCGGCTACACCTTGCTGATGGTGTCCGCTGGCCTGACTTTGTGGTCGATGGTCCAGTACTTGCGGGCTGCCTGGCCACATCTGAAGACCGACGTTGAAAAGAAATAAAACTTTTTTGAATCAAAGGGTTGACGGGGCTTCTGGATTCTATAGAATGCGCCACACCAAGACGCGGGAATAGCTCAGTTGGTAGAGCACGACCTTGCCAAGGTCGGGGTCGCGAGTTCGAGTCTCGTTTCCCGCTCCAAGTTTGTACGCATTTGATGTCGCGCTACTAGATACCAAATGTTTTGAGGCCGAGTAGCAAAATGGTTATGCAGCGGATTGCAAATCCGCCTACGCCGGTTCGATTCCGACCTCGGCCTCCACTAATAAACAAGCTCCGTAGATCTATGATTTACGGAGCTTTTTTATTTGCAGTAGCCTGCAAGATTTAGTCTTGAAAAGGGTATTTGCGAACTTGCTTCACCGGGGCAGGATGTATATATTTCCACCTCTGCTGCACAGGCGTCAGAACTGCCAGATCGTTATTTGGCAAACTTGGACGCTTCACCGCGCTACCGCCCGAATGGCGAAACTGGTAGACGCATGGGACTTAAAATCCCCCGCTCGTAAGGGCGTGCCGGTTCGATTCCGGCTTCGGGCACCATATAAATCAAGGGTTTGCGAGCGAAAGCTGGGCAAGCCCTTGTTTGTTTCTGGTCCGTAATTATTGGATTGGTCCGCAATTCTCTTGGTTGGCGAGACTTTTTTCCCTTTTCTGTTGCGGATGTACTGCTCGGTCATTACAACGGTCGTATGCCCAAGTTGATCCCTGGCCTGCAAAATGTCACCGCTTGATTCGGCCTTGTCCGTGCCGGCTTTAGCACGCAGGTCGCGTATCTGGAACTCGGACTTTGCTACCCCGGCTGCTCCCCTGGCCAAGTCAAATCTTCCCAGCAACATCGCCACCGACATTGGTGTGCATCCTCTGTAACGATCAGCCGCGTCGAATGGACCTTGTGTTCTGACTTTCGGAACATGATCCGATCAATCAAAACCTTCAGCTCTCCAGTGATTTCAATCCGCCGCTTGGCGTTTGTCTTGCCCAGCAGCACCCATATCTGCCCTTCGCGGACGTCTCGCTCATCCATCAATCGAGTGTCGGTCACCCGTTGGCCAGTCAAATAAGCAAGGTCCATCGCATCTCGAAGGCCCACATCTGCTTTCTCGTACACACGCTTGAACAGTGCATCCTCGATATAGGTGTCCCGCCCCGTTTCCTTGTTACCCTTGATACCTGCGCAGGGGTTGGCGAGTGCTGTGTAACCCGTATCCCGGACGGAGTTCCAGATTGCACTGAGCAGAGCCTTCTCCCTGTTAGCACGCACTGGCGCGGCCTTGCGCCAGGTCAGGTACTGGCGGACGTGCAGCGGTTGGATAGTTTCGAGCGGGGCCGGAGGATCGTCGAAGAACGACATCAGGTTTTTAATTCTCTAACGTTGTCCTTTTGCGTTGCTGGTTTCTTCGATGGCACCACGTCGACCAGGTACTTCTCGGCCACGTAACGGAAGGTGATCACCTTGGCCACTAAGGCGGTGGCTGTACGATCACGCTCAAGTTTCGCGTACTCCATGATTGCCAGACCGTAATCGCTGCCGAGCGGGATCTCTTTGCGGTCCTTTCCACCGGTGTCGTAATAATAGAAAACCCGGCCGCTGGCTTTCTTGCGCTCTTTAAATCGGCCAATTGATCCGGGTTTGCTTGGTCGTCGTCCCATGTCAGCTAGCCTTGCGTGGTTTCCATACGGGTTTCTCTGGCTCAAACATACCGACCGCCGTCACAGCCAACGCCCTAACACTTGGCCAGCCGTTCACCTTAATGGTGTGCCTGACGCCGTTCTTCTTCAGATTGAGAATCTGGCCTGCCTTGGTCCGCGCGCCGGTAAGCTCGCAGACCTCCGTGTGGGAAAGAAACTGGATGTTCATGAGCGTCTCCATGCCGCGCGTGGCGGCAGAAGGTGGGTGAGTGGAGGTGGCAGTTCGTTTGCTGAAGGTGCCAGGTCGGAGACTGTCGCGCTGATGCTAATCAGCGACTTGCGGGTCCGGGTGGAACCGGGTGAATCGGTTTTCTTTAGGCATGGGGATGTCCTTGGCCCGTGATCGGCTACAGTTGATGGGGCACTGATATGGAGATCGAATATGAAGTGCTTAATCTGTCAGGCTGCCGCCAGGATTGTTGGAGCGCCTGGAGACTGCTCAGAGGTCAAATGCTCAGCTGGTTGTGGACACTTCAGGGTTTCAGCGAACCTTGTTGCGAAGATGAAGTTCAAGAAGGAATCCTTCGACATTGAACGCACAAGGCGATGGCTTGATATGTCCCGGAATGAGGAGCCTGTGCCATTGATATCGACCTACGATTACAGCGTTTCCTTACTGCATCGGGATGCAGAAGAGAGATCTACCAGCCTGCGGAATCGTTCTAGAAAGTCGGTAACTTCAGATTAGATAGAAGTTCTTGCTTCGATCTGGCGGAGTGCGTGCTGCACGGCGGTGATGACCGGCTTCACCCTCGTGCGCTCATCCTATGGCGGCGCGACAGGTTTGGTTTTCTGTGGGCATGGGGCGTCCTATGCCGGGGCTTGCAATCCTTATCGCGGACGACAGGGGGCTGGCTGGATCAAAACGATTTTTTCAGGCATGACTTCGTCCTTGCCGCTATAGCGGCTGACATTGAAGGGGAAAGTGGTTGTTACTTGTGGGGATAGGCAGAGAGTCTGGAATAAGTATTGATATCAGTTGTGGCAAGAAGGTTGCGTCCATCTTTGAATTTCGCGTAGAAAGTGATTTCCTTTTCTTTATCACATAGCCACCAGCCCGCAACTAGTCCAACCGGACCTAAAAGCAATGCTCCAGCCAGACTCCATCGAATAACGCTCCCTTTCTTATTAACTATTTCCTCGGTTGCTGTTTCTAAAACTTCTAGTTTTGAAATGGGTATCTTTATTTCAAGAGAAGGTTTTACTGCGGACTTTAAAATGAACAGTCCAGATTGAAATTCAGCATCACCTTCCAGAAAGTCACCGGATATCACCGTTATCTTCGACATGGTGTTTCTCTTCTGATCAGGTTTAGCCAGCTGATTACTGGGCTCCAATAGTCCTTTTCAGTCAATCGACTTACGACAAAGGGTGAGGCCGATGGTCACTCCATCGATACCAGATCATGGGCATTCACTACCGTCATGCCGAGGCGGTCGGCGATCAACACTTCGAGATGGGCGCCTCTCGAATGCTCCCAGCCAGGGAGCGTGGCCTGTAGTGGTCAACTAATTCCGGACACGACGTTAAGTTTTTTCTCGGCCTGAGCTGGAGCCAGCCCACCCCACGGTCGGTATCCATTCATTTTTCAAGCTGCGAAACACGCGCTCCATCGGCGCATTATCCCAGCAGTTTCCACGACGGCTCATGCTCTGGCGCATGCGGTAACGCCAAAGTCGTAGGCGAAACTGTCGGCTGCCATATTGGGCGAACCCTGATCCGAGTGAAACAACAGTCCCTGCGGCCTGCCACGCTGCTCGTAAGCCATGTCCAGCGCCTTGATGACCAGATCCGCATTCGGCTTGTTCGACAACGCCCAGCCAACAATTCGACGTGCGCAGAGATCCAGGACGACAGCCAGGTAGTGCCATTTTCCCTGTGCCCAGATGTAGGTGATGTCGCCACACCAGACCTGATTGGGTGCCGGCACTTCAAACTCTCGATTAACGCAGCCTCGCGGGCTCGGCAGCTGCTACAAAGGGTGTCGCGGCTGAAATTGCTTGACTGACTGGCATTAGGCTCGATTGGCCGGTTTTTTATCGAGTGAAAGACGTCCATTTCATTTCAGCGCCAAAGAGATGATCGTTATGCGTGAAAGCGATCCGAACCGCGCAACCAGAGGTCCCCGCAGGGCCGGATAGTGGAAACCGATCATCCTTTTGGCGAGGGTGGCCTCGCGTCTACCGCTCATCGCCAAGGCATAAAATAACTTTGACATCACTGGGGCTTTGGTTGAGGATTCATACATCGCATGCGATCTAATCGATAGCGATAAGAAGCAACGACAACCCTGCCGTTTGGAGATTCAGCCATGAATACCGGAAGCCGCCGCACCATGTTTATCTCTACCGCTCGAGCTACCCATGGTCACAACGGCAACAACTGGATCATTGCACACGCCAATTGATGAACGTTGTCTCTTTCAATATCAAAAATATCGCACACGACAAAATCGTACAAAACTTTAATCCTGAGGAAATCCCCATGAGCAAGATCGAAAAAGTACTGGCAACCGGCAAAACCCACACCACTCACAGCGCTGTCGGCGGTCACAACGGCAACCTCGACATCGTGCTGTCGTCCCCTGGCAGCGATACGCCGGAACACGTGCTCACCGCCGTTCAGCCGCACCCGAAAGCCGAGCAACTGTTCGCCGGAGCGTGGTCGGCCTGCTACATCGCAGCGGTGGGGCTGGCCGCCCAACAGATGAAGGTGACACTGCCGACTGACACGGCCGTCGACATTGAAGTCGATCTGGGCCAGACCGGCGCGGCTTACTTCCTCCAGGCCCGACTGACTTTACGCGTGCCGGGGCTGGATCATGGAGTGGCGACTGAACTGGCCCACAACGCCGATGCAATCTGCCCGTACTCCAAGGCCACACGCGGCAACATTGATGTCGACATCAACGTCCTGACTGCATAACCCGCTGCACGGCCGGCTCACCGGGGATTTTCCCGGTGAGCCGGCCGTCGGTGTTTATGCGCACTTCCGATACCATCGCGTACGACGTATAGTTTCAGCCTCGCCAGATTGACCCAAGAGAACGTCCATGAAAAACACCGACAAGACATCCGCCCTGGATCTCAAACTCTCCGAGTTCCTGTGTTTTGCGGTCTACTCCACCAACCTGGCCTTCGGCAAGGCCTACAAGCCGATGCTCGAACGGCTCGGCCTGACCTATACGCAATACATCACTCTCGTTGCGCTGTGGGAGGAAGACAACCAGACCGTTGGCAGCCTCGGCGAAAAGCTGTTTCTCGAATCCAATACCCTCACGCCGATCCTGAAGAAGCTGGAAGCGATGGGTTATTTGCTGCGCCAGCGCGACCCGGAAGACGAACGCCAGGTGCGGATCAGTCTGACAAAAGAGGGGCGAAAACTGCGTGAGGGCCTCCGCGAAGACGGCTTCCCGCAAACCGGTCTAGACCCCGACGACTTCGTGCAAATGCAGAAGGCCATTGTGAAGTTACGGGGCAATCTCATCCGGTCGACGAAAGACAGAGAGTAAGTCGTATCGAGTAAAGTGAGTGGCCCCGGATTTCCCGTCTGACACCACCCCCGATTTCGGAGTGAACTCCCCCCCACTAATGGGCGCTATCGCTCAGTAATATTCGCCTCTTCATTAGCCGGTTACTTCAATCGCTGGCCAATGTTTGCGGGTCTTTCAGGTTACCGCACATATTTCATACAACGCTGGCAGAGTAATTGCTGAGTGAGCTTGTCCCGTTCATGCAAGGTGCAGGGTCGGGATGCTGTGGAGCTGTCAGTACTCCATTGAGTGATTGCCTGTAACCATCGGTCTGCATCACGAAGTAACTTTGGCTACTCGATACTGGGGTTACTCAATCCTGGGGCTACTCAATAGAAGTACTGCAGTCATCCTCTGCAACCGTCCAGGGGAAATGCTTATGAGCCACTCCAGACATACGTGTGCGCAGGTAGCGCTGCTTCGGTTGTGCTTTCTAACCTGCCTGCTTACGGTAACGCTGGTGGCGGGCGATGAACCTCAGGGCAATGACAATCAAAGTAATGACAAGTGGCTGGAGCCGGCACGCTCCAGGCTTATGCATGTGATTGGCGGGATGCCGTTCTTTCCGCATCGGGCCAATACCCCCGGCAACCTGGTTTTGAATGCAAAAGACTTCGACAATGCTCAGGTCTGTGGCGCTTGCCATACGGAGATTTACAAGCAGTGGCGCACGTCGATGATGTCCCAGGCCTGGGATGAACCCATCTATCGGGCTTTGCTCAAGCGTGCGAGTACGGCCACCGAGGGGAAGGTCGACAACTTCTGCACCGGCTGCCATACCCCGATCGGTCTCACGACCGGGCAGATCAATTCGCAAGTCAACCGCTCCTCGATTGAAGACAGCGCGAAGAATCATCCGATGCCTGGGGTCGATTGCGAGACCTGCCACAACATCAGTGCCCGCACGGGCCTCGATAACGGCGCCTATGTCCTGAGCCCGCGGGCGCACGGAAAACCGACCAAGTTCGGCCCGCGTAAAGATGCCGTTTCGCCTTATCACGACACCGTGTATTCCGCCCTGCACACGCGCTCGGACTTTTGCGGCACCTGCCACAACGTCACGCACCCGTTCAGCAGTGTGGCGGTCGAGCGCACCTATGACGAATGGCAGGAGAGCGCCTACAGCTTTAACAATGTAACTTGCCAGAGCTGCCATATGCCGGGTTTTGCGGGTAAGGCCGCGATCATGGGGCCTGACCGCGAGGAGGTCGCCTCGCATTGGTTCAGCGGCGCCAACGCGATGATGCTCAAGCATCTCGGTCAGGAACAAGGCGCGCAACGCGCGCGCGACATGCTCGCGCGCGCGGCGGAAATAACGTTCCAGCAACTGCCGGCAGCCATCATTCCCGGGCAATACACCTCGGTAGCCGTCAAGGTTTCCAATGTCGGCGCCGGGCACAAACTGCCGACCGGTTTTCCGGAGGGACGGGAGATGTGGATCGATTTCCGGGTGCAGGATGCCGGTGGTCGGGAGCTCTATCGGCTGGGTTCGATCAAGGACGGCAAGACCGAGCACGACACGCGAAATTTCAAAGTGCACATAGGCGACAAGGACGGCAATCCGTTGGATGTCGAGGTCTGGAATGCCACGCAAATTCTCTCGGACAACCGCATTCTGCCCAAGGGCTACGATATCGGGGAGTTCTCCTTCCTGGTGCCGGCCGACGCTGTCGGGCCGCTGACCTTGACTGCCGAACTGAACTACTGGCCGTTTTCGCAGAAGCTGGCCGACTACCTGCTCGGCAAGGATAAGGTGCAGGTGGAAATCACCCAGATGGCCAAAGTCACGCAGAGCGTACCTCTGTCCCCGATCACTGCGTCCCGACCATAGCGAGGTCTATCCAGGCGATCTGCAGCCGGGGCCCTGGATGATGTTCGATCTGGCGTGGGGGGTGCGTTGAAGCGCCTTCAGACTTGCTCCCGGTACATCCGCGCCACGACGGTGGACGAGTTGCTGTGACTGGAGTGAGTCGGGGTTCCGGCCAACACCGCGCAGGCGAGGCCCAGAACCCTATCGGCGAGCGGATCAGGCGATGCTGGTGGGGTCGGCGGGGCTTCCACCCCATTCGAGGAAACGGATCTTGTGAACCTCGCCCTCGCTGTCTTCGTAGACCAGGGTCACCGGTACCACGCCGGTCTTGTCGGATGTATCGGTGCGCTGCAGTACCCGCTTCACATCGATTTCCATCCCGTAGTGGTATTCGACGGCTGAGACATGCGCGCCGGGTTCTTGCAGGCTGTTCTGGTCGAACACACTGGGTGCGAGACTGGAAATTACGGCACTGACAATTGTGGCCATGCTCATAAGGCTTACCTCTGCTTAAGTTCGCTTGACAAGGACCTAATGTGACACTCGATGAAAGTGAAGTTCACTTCACCGCGACGAACGCGCCTGCCTGCAAAGCCTGTAGTGGCTGCAAGCTCCCGGCAATTCCCCGCGCTTGACGCCTCTCGACCATTCGTCCTTTAAACCCCCGGATTTGTTGGCCAAAGTCCGTTTCTGAAGGAGGTCATGACATGTCATGACGGATTATTCATGCGGTGGTTGTGACGGTACATGGGCCGAAAATGCCTGCTATCGAGCCGGAGCTGCATGTACCTGAGCGCAGGAGACCGACTGTTGGTCGGATGAAAGACGGATCCGGGTTTTATGAGACTTTCTGT
This sequence comes from Pseudomonas sp. Pseusp10, assembly GCF_059492225.1. Lineage (NCBI taxonomy): Bacteria > Pseudomonadati > Pseudomonadota > Gammaproteobacteria > Pseudomonadales > Pseudomonadaceae > Pseudomonas > Pseudomonas sp. Pseusp10. Next base: position 3,482,541 of record NZ_CP168528.1, read on the forward strand.
TTATTGACGTCTTTAACAGCGTTTTAAAACAAATGGTTGGAGTATGAAAGCTCAGTGGTTTGTAGGAGTGTTTGCTTATTGACGATCTGACTTCATCCGACCTAAGTCTGACTTTCGAACACCTGGACCCTGGGACGTGCGACTGGTGACCGGCGTCATCCCCGGTTTCCTGCTATTAATCAATGAGTATTCGAGTGCTTTTCCTTTCGGGAGCGCGTCATGAGTTCATTCATTCGTATCGGCATAGCCGACGATCATCCGATGTTGCGTGAGGGTGTTGCCAATACATTGAGAAAGCGGGCGGATCTTCAGGTCGTGGAGCAGGGCGCCAATGCGCAGGATGCCATGGATATTGCCCAGCGGGTGCGTCCGGACGTGATGTTGATGGATGTCAACATGCCGGGCGATGTGTTCGCCGCGGTGCGGTTCATTTCCACAAAGCTGTCGGATGTGAAGGTGCTGATGCTGACGGTTTCAGAATCTGAAGATGACGCCTTTTTGGCACTGGAGGCCGGCGCGCGCGGGTATGTGTTGAAAGGTGTCAGCGGACCGGAACTGGTCTTGGCGATCAGGTCGGTTGCCAAGGGGGAGACGTATATCACCCCCGAGTTTGCCAACAAACTGCTGAGTAGCAGCAAGGAACACGGAGAGCAGATTCACACGTTCGATCTGACCCATCGCGAGGAGGAGGTCATTCGTGAAGTTTCAAAGGGGCTGACCAATAGGGAGGTGGCGACAAAGCTGTTGATCAGCGAAAAAACCGTCAAGCACCACATGGGTTGCGTGATGCAGAAACTGCACGCCCGAAATCGTGTCGAAGCGGTCACGGCTATACGGCGTTATTGGGAGCGCGAAGCTGTCGGGCGACTGCACACCGGCGCAGGGAAAACACAAATGGATGCCCGAAGCGGCTAATGCCAGTCAGTTAAGCAATTTCAGCCGCGACACCCTTTGTAGCAGCTGCCGAGCCCGCGAGGCGGCGTTCGGCTGCGAAGCAGTCGTGAGTCCAGCTGACGCGACCTGCCTGACGTACCGCAATGACTGATTTTACGACTGCTTCGCAGCCGAACGCAGCCTCGCAGGCTCGGCAGCTGCTACAGATCGCATTAGCGCTTAACTGACTGGCATTAGCCCGAAGCGGCTCCTGACTAGAGTTTGAACTGTGCATTTACCGACGTACCGGAGGCGCTGGAGTCGATGCTGAACAACCCGCCCAGAGATTCAATGCGATAACGCAAACCGGCGAGCCCCAATCGGGTTCTGCCGGATGTCTCGAGCAGCATGGCGTCCGCCGCCATGCCCGGACCACCGTCCCTGACACTGATGTTCAATACCTCATCAATGTATTGCGCCTGGATGACCTGACCCTCGCCGTCGGCATGACGGTACGCGTTGTTCAGGGCTTCTTGCACAAAACGGTACAAACAGAGTTTGAGCGGCAGTGGCGCGGCCTCCGGCAGCGGCCCAAGGTTTAATGTGACCTTGGTGCCAGTGCGTTGCTCGTGCCGTTGCGCCACCAGTTGCAACTCTTCCACCAGGCTCAAGTCGTTGATTTCCGGAAGTGCCAGGCCTCGTGATAAATCGCGGACCTCACGCAATGCGTCGGTGGCGGCGCCACGAATGGTTTCCAGCGACTCCTGATCGACAGCGGAGCAGTTTTCGGCCAAGTCGTCGAGCCGGATCAGAATCAAGGTCAATAACTGCGCCGGCCCATCGTGCAGGTCTGCACCAATGCGCCTCAAGGTGAGTTCGTTGATGCGGGAAAACTCCTGGGTAGCCGTCGACATCTTGTGCTGGAGTTCGGTATTGCTGATGTGCAAGCGGGTTTGCTCCATCAGGCGCAACCGCAGTGCCACTTGTTGCCGCTGGATAATCTTGTCACCGCGTCGCACGATGAAAAAAAGCAGCGTCAGCATTGCCAGCGTCGCAGCACCAACGACCGCCCATACCTGCTGTCGGACCCGATTGATCTCGCGCTTGACACTATCGGCCTTTTCATAAAATTCGCCCACCGCGATGATTTTCCTGGTGCTTGAATCCCGCAGGGGCGCGTAGATCTCATAGAGCGGCAGGTTGAGCTTGCGCTCGAACTCGTTCTCATCCTGGCTCAGCTCTTCAAGGTCGGTAACCACTTTGCCCTTGAGTGCCTCGGTGATCTCATCCATTGGGAATTTGTGGTTGGTGATGGCTTTATTTGTGCTGTAGACCACCGTGCCATCCGCTCGCCAGATCTTGATCGAGACAATGTGATGTTTGAGCGAACGACTTTCTGTGAGGCGGTCCAGGGACTGGACACTTGCAGCCGAGAGTTTGTTGTCCCGGCTCATCTCCTGCACAAAGGGCTCCAGAAACGTATCCATGTACTGAGCGCCTGCTTCGGCGGCGCTATTTACCGCGGCACTTTCTATTCGTGCGCTCACCAGCTTGCCGACGAAGAACATGGTCAGTCCCAGGATCACCGCAGCGGCAATGACAAACTGGGTCGAGCGACTCAGATTGCGCGCCTTGACCCTGATCCGTGTGCGCCAGATTCCATTGCGAGCCGCATCGCAAACAGGGGCTGGCTCGATCAGAACCTCAGTCTCCTGCGGGATACAAGTCTGGTTTTTTGATTCGACCTTTGCATCTTTTCCCATCGATTTGGTTCCCTGATCATGGTGACAAGTCGGTTGGAAACCCTGCAACTCAACGGATATCTGGAGATTGGCGGTGGGCGCCACGCCCATGAATGACAGTAGTCCACTGTATAGCGATCCGACAGCTTCACAGGTGAACTACACACCACCGGTGATCAGCCAGACCATCGTGCAATTTCAGCCAAGGCGTTATTCCGGATGTCAGCTCAAACCGGCCGCACGACGTTGTGTTCCTACGCGTACAGCCGGTTTATGTTCAGGCTTGCGCGGCGCTGACCTTGCCAGTGATCGTGGAATTCTTGCGGACGGCTTGATACAGCAGGCTGGACACCATGAACCCGACAATGGCCAGCAGACTCATTAACGAGAAGACATAGTTGTAGCCTTGTTGACCCGGGAAGTGGTCAAGAATTGCGCCATAGATGACGTAGGCAAACATGCCAGGCGCATAGCCGATCAGGCAACCGATCCCGAAGGCTGAACCAGTGATGTGCTGGGGAATGCCGACTTCACCCATGGGTGCCCAGAACACTCCGCGCATGGAAAAGACAATCAGCGCGAAGGAGAGGGTGGCCGCCATGCCTGCGTAGATGAAATCCGGGCTTTTCGGGATGAGCATGATGACGCCCACCAGCGGCAACAACGCCAGGAATGCCCACTTCAGATAGCGGCTGGAACTCTTGAACTGTTTGTCGGCAATGAAGCCACCAGCAGGGCCGCCCAGGATCTTGAGGAAATACTGGTTGATGATGCCGTAGGCGCCCACCAGGGCCACGGGCAGTTCGTACATTTCCTTGAGGTAGGGAATGAAATAGGTCAGGCCGCAGTACACGATGTAGACCATGAACACGTTGAGGCTGACCAGCCAGATGCCCGGCACCTTGATGGCCTCGAGCAGGTTGGACAATCCGTTCTTCGGCTTGGCGGTCGACTGGGTATTGCCGCTCTTGAGCAGCAGCCAGGTCAGGGTACCGGCAAGAATGTCGATGACCGAGTAGAAGAGGATCGCCGACTTCAGACCGTTTTCACCGGAGCCCATGGCGACGAAGACGCCCAGCGCAGAGAAGGCGACCAGGGTATCAATGACGCCACGCCCGCCTTCCAGAAGGCCGAACAGGCGCCCCTGTTCCTTATCATCACCCAGGTTGCGGATGGCTTTGAGCAGCGAGGGCCAAAAGATGCAGTCGGCACATACAGCCAGCAGGCAGAACACAATCAGCAGATTGCTGAAGGGCGGAAAGGTCGCCAGGTAGAGCCCGAGGCTGCCGGTACCGATCAGGCCGAGGGGGATCAGCTTACGCGTGTCGTATCGATCGGCGAGCATGCCGCCCACCACGAACAGCGCGGTGGCGATAATGGCGTTGGCGCTCAGAAGCAGGCCGATTTCAGTGTGAGTCAACCCCATGAATTCTTGCATGGGGATATAAAAGGCATCTTTGAGGTTTGCCAGCTTGTAGATGGTGCCGCCACCGAGGATGAGAATCAGGAATCTGAGCCATTTGGCCTTGTCATGGGATGTCATTATTGTTCTCCAGGCGTAATTGGGTAGGCAGTGCCGGTCGGCACGTCAGGTTCAGGCGTTAGCGCAATGGGCCAGGGTCAACTCGGCCAGGGTTCGAAACTCGGCCAGCAGACCTCGTACGTAGGCGACCTGGTTGTTTGCCCAACGGTGTTCATCGGCCAGCATTCGCTCCAGCGAGAAGCCTTGCGGCAGCGCTGTTTCACTCATTTCCCGGTACGCAATGAACGGGTCGGCGGCTTCGTCAAGCTGGCGGAACGCCGGGGCGACGTAGTGGTTTTCCTGCTCAAGAATGAAGGCGATCACTTGCGGGGTTGATTCGCCGAGCATCAGCAGTTCGAACAACATGCGTGCATTGGGCAGGTCGTCTTCGTCACAGCCCTGCAGCACGCCGTAATGGCCGAATGCGTTTTGCTCGGGGACGATGCGCACACCCTTGAGGTGGGTCTGGCGTATGTGCGACGCCAGGTTGCGGAGCGCAGCAAGGGGCTGTTCGCAGGCATTGATCATGTTGCCGAAATCGAACAGGGCATGCAGCCGTGGGTGGTTCAGCCGGTTCAGCAGTTGCGCGATTTCGGCGCTCTTGAGTTCCTCATGCTGCTCGAAGTCGAAGAACAGGTCGTGCTCGTCTGCCTGCTGCGCGAGGTAATGCAGGTCTGACTCGATCAGGTCCATGACCCGCGACAGCGCCCCTTCGTAGCGAGAGTAGACACGGATGTTGCGGGTGCCCAGCGCCTTGGCAATGGCGATCACTTGATCGACATCTTTTTTCAGGGTGCTGCTGATTTCCAGATGCACGTCCAGCCCGAGTGCATTGGCCTTGTCTGCAAACGCCTGAAGCTGCGCGGGCGTCATTTGACTCAGGCTGTTTTCCTCACCGTCGAGCAAATGCAGGCTCAGGCCCTGCAGTTCGTGGCGATAGGCGAAGTCCAGCAGGTCACCAGGTGTGACACGGCCGTGGGTCAGGTTGGTCAGCAAGGGGTAGGCATGGGCAAACAGGCGCAGTTGCCCAAGTCGGTCGAGCAACTGGCGGGCCAGTGCTTCAGTCAATGCGGGGGGAGTCCCGGCCTCGACAGCCTTATGGCTGAGCAAGGCGTTGAATCGTTCCTGGATCTTATTGTTCATTCGAGTGGTTCCTGGTTCAGACACCGGGTCTACCGGCGCAGCCTTTATCGCGCCAGTCAGGAACTCTCGATAGATCCATTATCAGTTAAATCATAAGACCACTTGCCTTGCGTCAAGTGGCCGGCTGCAGATAGCCCATTTTGCCCAAGGCCTGGGCAAGTGCTTCGACGCGCGCTTCGGCCTGGTCCTCAGGAGTGCTGGCAAAGCCGATCAGCAGCGCCGGCGGCAAGACATGCTCCAGGCAATAGTCACTCAGGGGATAGGTATGAATGCCATGCTGGCCGAGTTCCCTGGCCAGGGCGTCGTCATCGAGATGCGCGGGTAACCAGGCGATCAGGTGCATGCCGGCTTCCACAGGCGTGATCCTGAAGAAAGTGCCCAACCGTTGCTGCAGGTGTTCGACCAATGCCTGCTGGCGAGCCTGGTACAGCGCGCGCATTCGACGAATATGGCCGAGAAAGTGGCCTTCGCGCATGAAGTCTGCCGTGACGGCCTGTAGCAGTGTGGGTGGGCTGCGATCCATGACCGCCCGCAGGGTGCAGAAGGGTTCGATCAAGGCGTTGGGCAGTATCACGTAACCCAGTCGTAGCGAGGGGAAGAGCACCTTGCTGAATGTTCCGGCGTAGATGACCCGGGCCCATTGGTCCATGGCATAGAGTGCCGGCAGGGGGCGCCCGTTGTAGCGAAACTCACTGTCGCAGTCGTCCTCGATGATCCAGCTCTGATTGCGGGCGGCCCAATCGATGAGTTCCTGGCGCCGCGCATAACTCATGGTGATGCCCAAGGGATGCTGACGAGAAGGAGTGGTAAACACCAGACGCGCGTCAGGACACTGAGCCAGGCCTTGCTGGATATCGATTCCCTGTTCGTCGATACGCAACGGGACGACCAGACCACCCTGGGCCTGCAGCGCGATGCGCGCCGCGATATGCCCCGGATCTTCCATCCAGAAGCTGTCCTGCGGATTGAGCAAAAGCATGCCCAGCAGGTTAAAGGCTTGTTGGGCGCCGGAAACGATGACCACCTGCCCGGCACTGCAGTCGATGCCCCGGGCATCAAAGACGTATTCGGCAATCGCCTCGCGCAGGGCCAGCAACCCTTGCAGTTCGCCATAGCCGAGCATGGCCTTGGTCGGCTTGTGCAGGTGGCGGTTCATCAACCGCTTCCAGACCGATTGCGGGAACGCATCGTAAGCGCTGTGGCTGGGCAGGAACGAGGTCGGGCTCCCGGTGGCCCAGTCGGCATAGGAAACGCCTCGAAAATGATCGCTGCGCAACGACAGCATCGACTGGCTCAGGTCGGACAGGCGAGGTGGCTGGCGCTGGTGCTCATCGTCTTCAATACCGCGGCTTTCCCACTCATGACCGACATACGTCCCGGCCCCGGTCCGCGACGTCAGAAATCCTTCGGCAATCAGTTGATCGAACGCATTGAGAATGCTGATTCGCGAAAGCTGCAGTTCTTTGCTCAGGGTCCGCGTGGACGGCAGACGCACGCCTCCCTGAATCCTGCCACTGAGAATCTGTTTGCGAATCTGCAAGTAGAGTTGGCGGTACAAGGGGATGGAACTGGCACGGTCCAGTTCGATACCTGACAACAGCAAACCAGCGGAGGATTTCATTTTTTGTTCGTCTGGATGGAGTGTGGTCTGGCCTGAATTGCCGTCAGGCACCTGGGTGCGAAAGGGTATCGAGGGGTGCTGGATAAGTCATCCATCATAAGCATTGATACAGCGCAAAAGACCCGGCAGGCCCTGCGATGGCAGTGCCTGCCTCCGTGACCGGCGCCACCATGATACGCCGGCCGGGGACGGCATTTTCCATGGCAATGAAAGGCCAGTACCATGACGACCACTTCTTTACCGATACCGGCATTCAAGCCGGCAAGTAACCCGGTGAATCGTTCTTCAATGGAGAGACACATGACATCAGGACAATGTCTTTGCGGGGCTGTACGTTTTTCCCTGGCGATTGAACCACGATTTTTTTATCGCTGCCATTGCACCCTGTGCCGCAAGCAAACCGGGGTTGGCCATAATCTCGCCACGCTGGTCAAGGCGTGCGACTTTCGCTGGGACGAAGGGCAAGGTGCGATCACCAGTTGGCGCAAGCCCAGCGGCTACAGGAATGACTTTTGCTCGCAGTGTGGCTCGACCGTGCCCAATCCTCTTCGCGAGTCGCCTTACTTCTGGATTCCGCTTGGACTTCTCGATGTCGAGTTGGACATGGAGTGCGTTGGCGATTTCTGCACCGATGACGCGATGCCATGGGACGAACACCGTTCGGAAAAAAGTCACTGCGCAGCCCCGGATTCACTTGGGTTTATTCTGCATGAGCTCCAGATCGACACTGGCGAATAGAATCTGAGAGTTGTCAGGCACTTACATGTCCTGGCATGGTCAATAAACCGCGTTCGACCCTCGGCGGTCGAACTGCCTGGAACCGACCGGCTCCGCATCGGTAATTTGATCAAGGACAGCGAAAGCATGCTCGCCGCCACATAACCCGCAACTGCCTCCACCCGGTTCCGTGAATCGGGACTCTCCGTACGTTTACCCCTTAATTCCTTTCGAAGATTTAACCCATGTACCTACGCAAAATTGCAGTTGGGCTGTCGGCCCTTGTTTTGCTCTCGCCCGGGGTGCAAGCCCGTGGTCTGCTGGACCTCCTCAAACCGCCTTCCGCGCAACACGAACAAGCGTCCCGCTCGGGCTCGATCAGCCAGAACGCGGCCCTGGAACTTTATTCAAGCAAACAGAAACAGGCATCCTTCGATGGCTGTGCAGATCTGTTCCCGGCAGCGAAACCGATCAACACGGCTACTGTGCCGGCAACCATGAAGCCCCTGGCGCTGTGTTCCGACAACTTCGCGGTGCTGTACTCGCAAACCAGCAAGACCCCGCTGGTGGTGGTCGAACGCCTGAATGCGGCCCAGTTGCAGGATGCCAAAGGGGAGGAGCGCACCAACCAGTTCTACCCGGACCCACGCATTCCCAAGAGTGGGCGCGCTGAGTTGAGCGACTACCGCAGCCAGCACCCGGCCGTGGACCGTGGCCATCAATCCCCGGCAGCCGATGCCCCGAACCCCAATGCAATGGCCCAATCCTTTGCGCTGTCGAACATGGTGCCGCAAGACCCCACCAACAACCGCAAGATCTGGAGCAAGGTCGAGTCTGATGTCCGAAAGTTTGCCAAGCGCGCCGGTGGCAACGTGTTTGTCTTTACCGGCCCGCTCTTTGACCCGGGTCACTCCACCATCGGCGACAACCAGGTCTGGGTGCCGACGCGACTGTACAAGCTGGTGTACGACGCATCGTCCAAACGTGCCTGGGCCTACGTGCTGCCTAACGCGCAAACCCGTATCGAGAAGCCGATGGACTATGAGACGTTCGTGAAGAGCACCGGGCTCAACTTGCTCGGGAACCTGCCCGTCACAGGTTCCGCAGGGCGCATCTGATGGCTGGATGAGCAGCACCCCAAAGGTTGGATGCAACTGATGGGGTGCTTCATCCACAGTTAAGCGTTGTGCGTGATCGTTGAGGATTAATGCCTTTGGATGAATCTGCATTAAAAATTCGGCAGGAAGTAACTAATTGTAAAAATGAACTATACCCAATAAGGCAATCGCTCCTGACCCCGGGACTTGATGCCACTAACGAAACGCGTCCCAGGAACTTCAACGTCATGCAGACTGAGAGATTCTGGTTATGAATGCCTTGAAAATCGCTGCCAGCGATGCGGTTAGAACTTGCTTTCGTAATTCCCGTGAAATCGTCCGGCTCGATCAGACTGACTTTACCGATGTCGCGGTTGCCGTGCTCTCGGTAGAGGACTTGGCAGCAGGGGCGCTGGACTCCATCAAGCGGACGGGGTTCGACATCCCGATTTTCCTGGTGGCCTCTCAGGGTCGCAGTAATCGCTCCCTGGAGGTCTACAAGCAACTGCAGGATGTCATCCTGCAGGTCAATGGTGTCTTCGACTTGTCCGGCAATAATGCCGAGTACTACGGCAACCAGTTGGAAACAGCGGCCAATGCCTATGAAGAAAGCTTGTTGCCGCCGTTCTTCGATTCGCTCAAACACTACACCGAAGCGGCCAACGCGACCTTCGCCTGCCCCGGCCACCAGGGTGGCCAGTTCTTTCGCAAACACCCGGCAGGGCGGCAGTTTTTCGACTTCTTCGGCGAGACGCTGTTTCGCGCCGACATGTGCAACGCCGACGTCAAACTCGGCGACCTGCTGATCCACGAAGGTCCGGCGCTGCTGGCGCAAAAACACGCCGCGCAAGTGTTCAACGCCGACAAGACCTACTTCGTGCTCAATGGCACCTCGGCGTCGAACAAGGTAGTGACCAACGCCCTGTTGACCCCGGGCGATCTGGTGCTGTTCGACCGCAACAATCACAAGTCCAATCACCAGGGCGCACTGTTGCAGGCCGGGGCGACGCCGGTGTATCTGGAAACCGCGCGCAACCCTTACGGCTTCATCGGCGGGATCGACGCCCACTGTTTCGAAGAGGACTACCTGCGTGATCTGATTGCCGAGGTCGCCCCGGACAAGGCGCAACTGCCACGACCGTTTCGCCTGGCGATCATTCAACTGGGCACCTATGACGGCACCATCTACAACGCCCGGCAAGTGGTCGACCGCATCGGCAAACTGTGTGACTACATCCTGTTCGACTCGGCGTGGGTCGGCTACGAGCAGTTCATTCCGATGATGAAAGACTGCTCGCCGATGTTGCTCGATCTGGACGAGAACGACCCCGGCATCTTCGTCACTCAATCGGTACACAAACAACAGGCCGGCTTTTCCCAGGCCTCCCAAATCCACAAGAAGGACCGCCACATCAAGGGCCAGGCCCGCTATTGCAACCATCACCGGCTCAACAATGCCTTCATGGCACAGGCCTCAACGAGCCCGTTCTACCCGCTGTTCGCCTCGCTGGATGTCAACGCGCGCATTCACTCCGGCCGCAGTGGCCTGCGCCTGTGGGACGACTGTGTGAAGTTCGGCATCAATGCGCGCAAGCTGATTCTGGAAGCCTGCACCATGGTCCGCCCCTTCGTGCCGGATACCATCGACGGACGCCCATGGCAGGATCATTCGACCGACGCCATTGCCAGCGACATCCGTTTCTTTGAATTCCATCCAAAGGATCGCTGGCATGCCTTTCCCGGTTATGCCGACAAACAGTACTTCATCGACCCCTGCAAGTTGCTGTTCACCACGCCAGGCATCGACCCGGTGGACGGCAGCTACACCGACTTCGGTATTCACGCTGGCATCCTGGCCAACTTCCTGCGCCAGAACGGTATCGTTCCGGAAAAGTGTGACCTCAACTCCATTCTGTTCCTGCTCACCCCGGCCGAAGACTGGGCAAAGATGAGTCACCTGGCGGCCCAGATCGCCCGTTTCGAACGCTTCGTTCAGGACGACGCACCGATGAGCCGGGTGCTGCCGGCGATCTACAACCAGTACGAGGAACGCTACCGCGACTACACCATCCGCAGGCTCTGCCAGGAAATGCACGACCTGTATCGCAGCCATAACGTGCAGCAATTGCAGAAGGACATGTTCCGCAAGGAACACTTCCCGAAAAAGGCCATGAACCCGCAGCAAGCGCAAATCGAGTACATCCGAGGCAATGTCGAACTGGTGCCGTTGGCCGACGCCGATGGTCGCATTGCAGCCGAAGGTGCGTTGCCATACCCGCCGGGTGTGTTGTGCGTGGTGCCCGGGGAGATCTGGGGTGGCGCTGTGCTCAAGTATTTCCTGGCACTGGAGGAGGGCATCAACCGCTTGCCCGGGTTCACGCCGGAACTGCAGGGCGTGTACCTGAAGCAGGAAGGCGGTCGCACCCGGGCGTATGGGTACGTGCTCAAGGCCTGATGCTGCACTGGTTAGAAGCGCCCAACCCAGGAAGTCTACGTGGTCAAGCAGTAAGCATTAGCCCCTGTCCGGTCGCGTGCTGCACGTCGCCAGGTCCAGGTTCAAAACTCTGCAAAAGGCAAGGAGTTTGCGATGGCTGATTCAAGCAAGAAAATGGGCCTGATGGGGCTCACGACGCTGGTAACGGTCAACATGATGGGCTCGGGCATCATCATGTTGCCCACCAATATGGCTCAACTGGGTGCCGTCTCGCTGCTGTCATGGATCTTCACCGCGATCGGTTCGATGGCCATCGCTTACTGCTTTGCCCAGTGCGGGGTCTTCTGCTCGCGTTCTGGCGGCTTGTCCGCCTACACCGAAGAAGCCCATGCGAAGTCGGGTTTTTTCCTCTGCTCGTACCTGTACTTCCTGTCCCTGGCCATCGCCAACGTGGCCGTGGCTATCTCGGCGGTGGGCTACATGACGGCCTTCGTGCCCTGGCTGGGCACGGGTGCCATTCCGCTGTGCATTGGCACGATCGCGCTGATCTGGCTGACCACCTTCGCCAACTTCGGTGGCCCTGGCATCACCGGCAAGATTGGCGCGTTCACGGTGTGGGGGGTGATCATTCCGGTAGCCGGGCTGAGCATCATCGGCTGGTTCTGGTTCAAGCCGGATGTGCTGGCCGCCGCCTGGAACCCTAATAGCCTGGCGATTTCCGAAGCCATTGGCAAAGCCATCCCCCTGACCCTGTGGGCGTTCCTGGGCATGGAATCGGCCGCCCAGGCCACCGATGCCGTGGAAGACCCCAAGCGCAATGTGCCGCTAGCCTGCCTGTTCGGTACCCTCGGGGCAGCGGTGGTCTATGTGCTGTCGACTACCGTCATCCAGGGCATCATTCCTAACGCCGAGCTGGCCAAGTCCTCGGCGCCTTTCGCGCTGGTCTACGCCACGATATTCAGTCCGATGGTGGGCAATATCGTCATGGCCCTGGCGGTCATGGCCTGTGTCGGCTCGCTGCTGGGCTGGCAATTCACCCTGGCGCAAACCGCGAAGATGACGGCTGATCAGGACCTGTTCCTCAAGCTGTTCAGCAAGGTCAACTCGATGAATGCGCCCGTCGTTGGCATGATCGTCTGTGGCGTTCTGCAAACCCTCATGGCCCTGTCGACCATCTCGCCCGACGCCGCCGCGCAGTTCAGCAAGTTGGTCAGCCTGGCCGCGGTCACCAACCTGATTCCCTATATCACTGCGCTGACCGGTCTGCTGGTGATCATGCACAAGGCCGGGGTCTCTTCAGCGATTCGCACGCGTAACGTGGTGGTATTGCTGATTGCCGTAACGTACTCCTTGTATGCCCTGTATGCCTGCGGCAAGGATGCAGTGATGGGCGGCACCCTGGTGCTCGCTGTCGGCTACCTGCTCTATGGATTCCTCGCCAAACGCTTCACCGAAGCGCCACCCGCCAACCAGGCCAGGGCCGGTAATCCTTAGGCGTGGCCACCAGGACTGCACAGACATCTGCATACGGGGAAACCGGACATGAACGTACCATTTGCCACAACCACCAGACTGCTGCTGGCCTTCGCACTCTTGACGCTGCCGCTAGTGGCCGGCGCCAACACCCTTGAGCGGGTGCGCAGCAGCCACACCTTTACCCTGGGCTACTTGCCAGACCTGGCGCCCTTCAGCAAGCAGGAAGGCGACAAGGCCAGCGGTTACGCCATCGACCTGTGCCTGAAAGTCGCCGACAAGCTCAAGAGCGAGCTGGGCCTGCCCGACCTGCAAGTGCACTACCTGCCTGTCAAGATTTCGGACGAGGTCAACGCCGTGAGCCAGGGTAAAGTCGATATCCTCTGCACGCCGACACCGCCCACCCTGGAACGGCGCAAGATGATCAGCTACTCCATACCGATCTACACTGCCGGACTTTCGGTCGTGGTGCGCAACGATGCGGCCGAACCGTTGCTCAATGTGCTCAATGGCAAGGTTGCCAATACCGGACCGACCTGGCGTGCCAGCATCAACAATGGTCTGGCCAACCACACCTACGCGACCCTCGAGGGGGGCGTGACCGAAGACTGGATTCGCGAACGGATGCGCCTGCTCAACGTGATCGCCTCGCTGGTGACCGTGGCCAACATCGACGAGGGCGTCAAGCTGGTCGCCGAGGGCAAGGCCGATGCCTTCTTCTCCGAACGCATGCTGCTGCGAAACGAAATCGCCAAGGAAGGCGCGGCCAGGAACCTGATGCTCCTGGACCGCATCTTCGAGTACTCGCCGGTGGCGATGATCGTGGATCGCAACGACGAAGACTTCCGCCTGCTGGTCGATACGGCCCTCAGTGAAGCCTATTACTCGGGCTTTGTGGAAAAGGCCTACGACCAGTATCTGGGCGGGAGCAACCTTACCGTGAAGAGATTGTTCAGGGTCTATGCATTGCCTTAGTGAAATCGTTGGCAACGGGCCGCCCGCCGACGTATTGCTACTGTAGGAGCGAGCTCGCTCGCGATGGACTCAAGAGCGCCGTGTTCAGCCAGTGAGCACGCGTTATCGTTGATGACCTTCGCGAGCAAGCTCGCTCCTACAGATGATCAGCATCAAATGGCGAGGATCATGGCGAAGTAGCCGAGGAGTACCCAGTGCTGGAATCGCCCTGTCGCTACTAACGGTTAAAACGCTCGGCCAGGCTGTGCAGGTAATCGGCCATGACTTCAAGGTCCTGGCTGATCGCGGCGCCTTGTTTGGCCTGCCCGGCGCTGTGATCACAGAGTTGGGCAATACGCGTGATCTGCTGATTGATGTCTTCAGCCACGTGACTTTGCTCTTCTGACGCCGAGGCCATCTGCTGGCTCATTCCGGTAATCCGGGTGACGGCCTCGCTGATACCGACCAGCGCCGACTGCACCGCCTCGACACGCTGCATGCTTTCGCGGGAAATCTGCTCGCCACGGCTGGCCGTTGACACAGCGCGATCGGCACCGTCGTACAGAGACGCAATGATGCCGTGGATCTGTTCGGTGGAAGTGCGAGTGCGTTGTGCAAGGGAGCGCACCTCGTCGGCAACCACGGCAAAACCGCGACCTTGCTCACCGGCCCGGGCCGCCTCGATCGCCGCGTTCAGCGCCAGCAGGTTGGTCTGTTCGGCGATGGAGGTGATGACATCCACGACACTGCCGATCGATTGCGTTTCACTGGCCAATGCGTTGACCGCCTTGCCGATCTCGTTGACCGCCTCATGCATGGTTTCCATGGCGCTCAGGCTCTGCCGGGCCAGCTCACTGCCCTCACGCGTCAACTGATCAGCCTGCGACGCGGCATGCGCGGTGCTGATGACGTTCTGGGTGACTTGCTGGATGGTGGCGGCCATCTGTGAAATGGCGGCGGCAGACTGATCGGTTTCACTGCGCTGACGATCAAGCGACTGCGCCTGCGAACCGGAGAGTTCGGATGACTGCGCCGCCTTGGCCTTGACATTGACCCCGGCATCGACAAGTCGGCTCAGGGCAGTCTGCAAGCGTGCTTCCTCACTGACCATGGCCATGTCCAGGCGACCCTGGGGGCCATGGTTGTCGCTGTAGGTGAGCGCGACCAATGGATCGGAAAAGGCTTTCGGATGATCGGCCAAGGTACGCTCGATGGCCCTGCGATGCCGTGACTCGATCAGGTACCAGGCAAGACACAGGCTCGCCACCATCAGCCCCTGTGCCGCCGCGCTGGGCAGCCACTGCTCGGCGAACAATGAAACTGCGCCAGTGATCAGCAACGGCCACCCGTGTTGCAGCGGCCGGGAAATCCGTGTGCTCAGCGAAACGATGGGCTTGCCGGCCCGCATCCGTGCATAGAGTGCTGCTGCCCGGCGAACCTGGTTGCGGCTGGGCAGCGAACGAACCGACTCGTAACCACTCAGGCGTCCGTTTTCATAGATGGGTGTGACGTAGGCACTGACCCAATAGAAATCACCATTTTTCGCGCGGTTTTTCACAATGCCCATCCAGGGTTTGCCTTGCTTGATGGTGTGCCACATGTGAATGAATACCCCGGGAGGCATGTCGGGGTGTCGAACCAGGTTATGGGGCTGGCCCACCAATTCGTCGTAGGTGAAACCACTGATGGCAACAAAGGCGTCATTGCAGTAGGTGATCCGGCTATCGAGATCGGTCGTGGAGATCAATCGTTGTTCGGCGGGAAATACTCTTTCATGCTCGGTTACGGGCAAATTCACGCGCATACGATGCGACCCCTCGGATTATTATTATGATGTTGAGCCTATGAACCAGAACGGGCCCGCCGTCAGATCACAGGATTCAACGCGTGCGGGCCCGAAGAGGAATTTATGGAGGGGGGAGGCTGACGGCCATTCATTCGACGACAATTTCTTTTCACTTCATGACAAGTCCACGATATGGGTGTGGAATCATGCGTGACGTCGAATTGAGTGAGTTCCGGGGCGCGAAAGCGCGGGTGGCGTTGTGCAGCAGGCCGCGCCGAAGAAAAGGTGCAGGACATCGGGCGGCAAGCCCGGTGGAGCGCCGGGCTGCGGGCTTGAGACCGTTTGGTGTTTCACACGGCAGCGTTCACTCTTGCGCCTTTCTCCTGTGACGCAACCTCATGCAGGGAAATCCTCGAAGTCTCCGGTAATGCCAGGCCACCCGCCAGCGCGAGCAATGCAATCGCGATCAGATAGAACGCTGGCGACAAGTTGCTGCCGGTGGTGCTGATCAGCCACGTCGCCACCAGCGGCGCGGTGCCGCCGAAAAGGGTATACGCCATGTTGTAGGTGATCGCCGAGGCGGTGTAGCGAGTACGGGTAGGGAAGGTTTCCGAGAGCAAGGCCGCCGTCACCACGCCACACAGCACCGCGCCAATCGCCAGGAGCATGACGCCGACGATGGACGCTGCGAACGAGCCGGAGCTGGCCATCAGGAACGATGGATACACGGTCACAATCAACAATGCGCAAGCCGTCATCACCGTCATTCGACGCCCGACCCGGTCCGAATACAGGCCGGCCAGCGGGCAGATCGCCGCAGCGAACAGCAATGCAATCAGCGACACCAGCAACGCTGTGGCGCGACTCAGGCCACCCGCGACTTGCAGGTAGGTAGCGAAGTAAGTGGTGAACATATAAAACGAGAGTGCCGTGAGTGACACAAAGGCACCCAGACAACAGATAGCCGCACCATGGTTGCGCAAGGTTTCCTTGAGTGGGGAGTGTGCGACTGCATGTTCCTGAGTCACTGCCTGGAATGCCGGCGTCTCATCGAGCTTCCAGCGCAAGTAAAGACCCACCAGGCCCAGGGGCGCGGCAATCAGGAACGGCAGGCGCCAACCCCAAGTGCCCATCGCTTCGGCCGACAATGACGCCTCGAGTGCGTAGGCCACCACGGCTGCTGCGGCGAAGGCGGAAAATGTCGACACCGGAATAAAGCTTCCGTACCAGGCACGTTTGTCACTCGGTGCATGCTCCATCAGGTAGGCACAGGCACCTGCATATTCTCCCCCGGCGGAAAAGCCCTGGGCGCAACGGATCAAGGACAGAAGAATCGGCGCCATGACCCCGATCGCCGCATAAGTGGGCAGCAGACCGATCAAGGTCGTCGCACCGGCCATCAGCAGAATCGTCATCGCCAGGGTTCGCTTGCGGCCGATCCTGTCGCCCAGCATGCCGAAGAAAATTCCGCCAAGGGGCCGAAACGCAAAGGCTACGGCGAATACCGCAAAGGTCTTGAGCAAAGCTGCACTGGCATCGCCACTGGGGAAAAATTGCTGGGCGATGGTCGTGGCCAAAAAGCCATAGACGGCGAAGTCGAACCACTCGACGAAATTGCCGATGCCGGCGGCCACAATCACTCTTCTCAGCGTTCTTGGGCTGACTTGTTCCATAGTTGCGCTCGTCATGCTTGACCTCGACAATTCGTCAGTAAGCTATCGATTATCGGGGCAGGCACTGAGGCGGCTCACTTCAAAAGTGTCATCCATATAGTCAGGACCGACTTCATGTCGTTGAATGACGCATGATTTGCGCCAGATTCGCCGATAGTCGCGGGTTGCGAAGGGCGCTATTGACTGAGGGTGATCAAAGGGGGGGGGCGCCAATGTATAAAGCGTTGGGGCGTATTGTTGGTCGCCAGGATTAGATCAATCAGAAGGGATGAAGATGACATTGACTGTCGAAAGCCTGGTCAGGATCGCAATGACCAATCCAGTAAACGCAGAAATTTCCACTCGCTTGCCTGAGCTCGGTTTGAACCAATGCATGCTCACGGCCGGTTGCTTGTTCCAGGCCGTGTGGAATCACCAGTCACAGCGACCGGCCGGTTGGGGAGTGAAGGATTACGACGTCTTTTACTTCGATGATGATCTGTCCTGGGAAACAGAGAATGAGGTCATCCAGTCAGGTCAGCGTCTGTTCAACGACCTCGATGTGAACGTCGAGATCAAGAATCAGGCTCGCGTTCACCTGTGGTACAGCCAGCGGTTCGGCGGGGATTATCCTCAGCTTCAGTCGGCCAGAGACGGGATCGATCGCTACCTGGTTGCCGGTACCTGCATGGGATTGGATGTTGAAACGGGCGAGGTCTATGCGCCCAACGGCCTGGCCGACACAGAGCACGGGTTACTTCGAATCAATCCAAAGAATCCCAGGCCGGACTTGTTCGGTCAGAAGGCGAAAAGTTATCAGGCTCGCTGGCCTTGGCTCAGGATCGTAGAGCTCCAAAGTTGAATTGGAGCGAGGGGAGTTTACCGATGGAGCGATTTTTTGCAGATGAAAGCCGATTTCTGCTCGTAACGAAGGGCTGCAAACGAAGCAGCCCTTCGCGAAAGGCTGCTTACGAATTTGGATTCAACAGACTGGATTGCGTGTAAGCGGCATCTCGGTCAGACCGGCGCCAGCAGCACCGTGGGTGCTGCATTTGAGGCTTGAGGCCGCATATTTCTGCCGGCCTGGGGACGCGCTACACCGATCAGCCGTTGGTGCGATCGGCTGCCTTGGCTTTGCTTTGAGCGACAGCAGCTTCAGCCTTCTGTTTCTGTGCAACCTGGTAGGTTTCCATCGAGACTTTCCGGGCCGACTCCATGCGTGCGAAGGTCCGGTCACCGCCACCTGTGGCCATCGCCAGAGAAGAAGCGGTCAGAGTGGCGACTACGAAGAGAACTTTCATGGATTTCATTTGGGTATCCTCAAGTGAGATTTGTTAACAGTTAAAGCGGAATTCTTTTGCTAGAGCTGAACTTCCTTGTTCAACCTGGATTCACCAGCCAGCCAGGGCGGCGTTTCCTGTTTTCCAGGTGCCTTGTTCCATGCGCGCTTCGGCGTCTCTGTTTTTTGCCCAGGTGGTGAGCAGTACCATCATTGCGAATCCACCGACGATGAGAACCGGATAGGCTGCCAGCAACTCCACCAGCGAGTACTTCCAGGCCAGCGGACGACCAACACCCAGCATGGCGGCATAGAACCACGACACGCCAGAGAGCGCACCGGAGAACAGCGCCAGCATGCGCAGGTTGAAAGAAAGTTTGAGTAACGAACCGGCTTTTTTCAGCGCCGGCAATACAGCGCTATGCAACAGGAAACCGTTAAAGGTCAACAGCACAACGATGCCGATTTTGGCTTGCAATTTTGGATTGAGGAAATACTCCATCCCCTTGCCGGCATAATCGATCCCGACAATACCAATGCCCGTGATCCAAAGAGCTACAAGTGCAAGCGATACGGTTTTCTGAAGACTTTCCATGTGCGCGTCATCATGGTGACCTGATGCATCTCCCTTCAGGAGTTGCTTGACCATTGCAATGTCACTGGTCAAAACCAGCCCGATTGCCACACAGCAGGCGATAAGATGGAAATATACAACGCCCAAGCGCAAATATTCCCCGGCTGGTGAAGAAAGAATACTAAGTAACATGACTACCTCTTTGTTCAAACAGTGAATCAACCTGACTTTCAGGACGGCTTGATTAGAGTTTGCCGTTGCTCACTGAAGTTATGATCCAGCAGTTTCAATTGAATTATCTTGCGGCATCACGCTGGCAAGATAAAAGCGAGCTTCTCGAATGAACTTTTAATCATTCGATCATGTCCATTTTCAGGTAATAAAAAACCTCATTTTCGCACTTGGTGCATATGAGGTTTAACTTCCGCTTCTGGGGTCAGGTGAGGATCAGTGCCCGTGCCACCTGTTGCGTATTCTGAACGAAAAAACCCGAGACCGTTCATTTTTTGATCAATTTTGCTGACCAACGGCAGTGTCTCTGGATAGTGGCATATTAATGGCTGTGACCGCGCAGCCCGCACTATTACTGGGTTTTCGGCGAGTCGGAAGGCAGATGAAAGCCCAGCAGATTTTTTCGTCTTTTTTTCCAGATTCCATGGGGGAAATCGGGAAATGTAGGCGAGTCAGCCATAAAAAAGCCCTTGGCCGGGTTAACGAAACGGGTCAAAGCACTGCCATTTTCTCCACGAAAAAGACTTGGCCAAGTGCGTTTTCTGTTCCAGGCCATCACCGAGAAAGCTGAAGATTTTAGATTGTGACCGGCAGTAATCGACCCAAAGCGGTTGGTTGGCGATGGCAGTCACCGCATCATTTCGCTTGGCGATCCTCAGTGCTCACCTATGCGACACCAATAGATGAGGTCATCAAACAGCTGCCCATTGATACAGCAGGAGTCGGATTGTCGTTGCTCAAGCACAAAGCCGCATTTTTCGAGCACATGACAAGATGCACTATTCCCATCGGTCACGACGCCCGTAAGTGCACGGAGGCCGAGCACGTCGCGGGCGTAGGTCATCACTGTTTGCAGCGATTCAGAACCATACCCTTTGCCTTGATATTGCGCGAGTAACAGATAACCGACTTCGGCGGTTGAGCTAGTAGCGGACGTCAGCTTCAATCCTGTCACCCCGACAGGACGACGGATATGAATGTCGAACATAACAAGGCATAACCAGTGCGTGGAACTGGGCAGCCACTGCGGCAGCCGGGATTCGAATTTTTCACGGATTTGGGATTCGGTAGGAGCGTCGCAGACATACTGGATGACTCGCTGGTCGGCGTGCAGGGCGAGGAACAGCGGCCAGTCACCTCTGGTTATTTGCCTCATGTAAAGCCGCTCGCTGTGTAACTCCATAGTTCATATCTCCTTCCTAGTTGGAGCCACATCCATCGATGTATGGTTTAAGAACATCAGCAGTGGGAGGCAGTTTGCAGCTATAGGCTAGTGGATACCTATCTGGTTTTCGTTCACACCAGCGACCCGCAGCATGAGTTCAACCACAGGAGTGTTGGCTTGAATCAGTTCGCGTTCCTAGCAGTCTCGGGACCAGGTGATTTTGATTACTAAGTGGATGGAACTCAAGGTTTCCGGATGTTGGATGAAAGCGATTACTCCTACGCAGGCGGCCCTTGGGAGCCCTAATTCAATCAGTTGACTGACCGCTTCTGGCCGATTGCCGTCACTCCGGCGCCATCATTTGATGAACTCTTCGTTTTTGTCGATAGCTTCAAGGGCGCCGCGCACGTTGTCGGCGACATCGGCCGATCCGCGCTGCTCGACCCAGTTCGAAATCTCCAGGATGGCGGCTACAAGGGCAAGTTGGTTTTCGTGGAGCTTGAACAGCAGGGAAGGGGGCAGGTCAGAGTTTGGCATCGCGAATCCTCAATGGCCACCAAAGAGGTGGAACAGGATCGCCAGCTTCCAACGTCCTTCGAGTTGCTTGAACACTGCTTCTACTTCGCTAGCCGCAGTAGAGGGAGCATAGATTTTTCTCATATTTCCCTAGCTTACTTTTTCGTGGGTTCTTGCCATCGGGTATGGCCGAAAGCGAACATGTGGATGAAGAAATCCTTACATCCGTGAGGTGAAATCGCCATGAACATCGAATTGCCTGAACCGCTCGCCAGCTACCTTGCGGCCGAAAAGATTACTGACACCGAGGTGTTGGAGCGCTGCTTCGCCAAAGATGCCACCGTGCGCGACGAAGGCCAGACGTACAAGGGGTTGGAGGCCATCAAGTCCTGGAAGCAAGCCTCGCAGGCCAAGTACCAATACAGCATCGAACCATTGAGCAGCTCGCAGGAAGGACAGACCGTGACCCTGCTCGCTCGGCTTACGGGGAACTTCCCTGGCAGCCCTGTCGAGCTCACTTACACCGTTGTACTCGTCGACGACAAGATCGCATCCCTGGAGATTCGCTGATGAGCATCGCACTGGAACTCGAAGGTCTCCGGGCGCTGGTCACCGGCGGAACCAAAGGCATTGGAGAAGCCGTCGTATCCCGACTTCGCGAGGCTGGCGCAAAAGTCCTGACAGCTGCGCGCTCGCGTCCCGAGCACCTTCCCGAGGACCTCTTCGTCGCGGCGGACATCACCACCACCGAGGGTTGTGCCAGCGTCTTCGATGCCGTCCATGATCGTCTCGGCGGGCTCGATATCATCGTTCATGTCGCTGGCGGCTCATCGGCTCCAGCCGGTGGCTATGCGGTGCTCGACGACCAGGAATGGCAACGGGCTCTGGACCTGAACCTGCTCTCGGCAGTTCGCCTCGACCGAGCGCTATTGCCCATGCTGCTCAAGCAAGGCTCGGGTGTCATCATCCATGTCACCTCTATCCAGCGCCAGCTACCGCTACCTGAGTCCACGCTTGCGTATGCCGCCGCCAAGGCCGCGCTCTCGAACTACAGCAAGGGTCTTTCCAAAGAGGTCAGCCCCAAGGGAGTGCGCGTAGTCAGGGTTTCACCGGGATGGGTGGAGACGCAGGCATCAGTCGCCTTTGTAGAGGAGATTGCAAGGCAGAGCGGCACAGATTATGAGGGTGGCCGCCAAGTCGTAATGGGCTCACTGGGAGGCATCCCGATCGGACGTCCCGCTAAACCAAGGGAAGTAGCCGATCTCATCGCATTCCTCGTCTCGCCGCTTGCAAGCTCCATTACTGGTACTGAATACGTCATCGATGGTGGAACGGTTCCCACGGTGTGATGCCTTCCTTTAGTCAGCATGAGTTTCACGTAGCAGCGGGCAAAAAAAGCGTTTTCACCAGTCAATGATCAGGCCGTTTGGGCAGACCTGCTTTTTCAACAGAATCGACCCAAAGCCGTCTGTAGTGATAGGCGGCTTTGGGTTTGAAACGGTCATGCAGGCGGTTTTTTGCGTTTGCTGGCGACATACCCCGCCGTTTGGTAGACAACGCTAGCCTTTGCCCCTGTTGCCACTGCCACTGCCGCTGCCACTGCCACTGCCACTGCCACTGCCACTGCAACTGCCACTGCCGCTGCCGCTGCCACTGCCACTGCCACTGCCACTGCCACTGCCGCTGCCGCTGCCACTGCCACTGCCACTGCCACTGCCGCTACCGCTACTACTTCCTTGGTTATTGTTGAACTTGACCTGAGGCCCGACGCCATCTCCCGTACGGAATGTCGGTAACGCCACCGAGTCCACGAATTTCACGCCGTCCCAGCTCGGCAAGGGTGTGGGCATCAACTGGAATTGGCCAGGGTGCTCAGAGTCCCAGCGCAGCAGCATCGACGTGTCCTCATGCTGGGTGTTGTGGCAGTGCTCCATGTAGGTGCCGGCAAACTCACGGATGTGTATGGCCATTTCGACATTGTCGAGGCTCTCAGGATGGCGGCCTATATTGTAGGTATCTTTGCGCGCCCCTTTTTCCCATTCTGGTGGTGATTTGCCACCTCGAGTGAGAATGATCCCTTCCTCGAAGTGCACATGCACCGGGTGACTCCAGCCATTGCCGCCGTTCTGGATCTTCCAGATTTCCAGCGTGCCTTCACCCTTGAACCCTGCCGGTGTCGGGCCAGTGGCCAGTTGTGGCGCGGCTGAAATCCGCCGCGGGTCCATGTTGAAGCCTTCGCCGCCATCGGTCTTGATCGTCCAGGGCGCAAAATCTGTGCCGTTGGAGCGGCCAAAGATAAAGGTGCGGTGCCGCGCCTGGGCAAGCCGGGCGATATCGGCAGGGTCATCACGGTGCAAGGGCAGGGGGATCATGAACCTTCCCTCGGGCTTGCCAGGCTTGGCGGGCTCGAAGTCGACCGGATTCATGCTGACATCCTGGCCGGTGTAAGGCTGGACGTTCAGTTGCAGGAACAGGCCCACGCCCGGGTCACCGTTGACCCACTGTGGTCCGTTGCTGGTTTGCCTGACAACGGGGAGGTACTTCCCGGAGAGTACATCCGCCAATGGAATGTCACGTTTTGGACGCCTGCCGTTTTCATGCTCCTCGATGTTGACGAAGAAAATCTTGTCGCCCAGGTTGATGCCGTTTGTCGCGAAGTCGATGACGATGTCATAGCGTTCGCCAATGCCCTGTATCGGCAGAATGGCATTGTGGTTCTGTGTGTCGCCGTCGCCATCGAGGTCCAGGCTGCCATCGAACGGCACTGCGTGCTCCATGATATTGCCGTCGTTGGCAATCATGTGGAACGGTACCCGGTTATAGGAAACCCCGGAGTTGTTCGGGCCAGGAAACTCGCCACCATTACCATTGACCTGTCGCACCACCGCCAGCTTGAAGTAGCGAGAAACCGATCCGTTGAGAATGCGGAAACGGTAGCGACGGGCACGTACGTCCAGGAAGGGTTTGAACTCCCAGTTGGTCAGCACCTGGTCACCGAGAAAACCGTCGGTGTTGAAGGGGTTGAACCACAACTGGCCGGCCTGGTCCCAGGCCTTGTCGGCGATCGTCAAGTCGACGTCGTAGTCACGGTTACCCCAGCCCAACGCCGAACCGCTGGGCAAGCGCAGGTTGACCCCGTCGTCGACCGACTCGTTGCCACGGTCCACGGCGCTGTAGTAGTTCATCATCGTCGCGTTGCCCTTGTAGACATTCTGCGCGGTGAAATCGAGCATGTGGTCGTGGAACCAGTGGGTGCTCATGGTTTCGCGCCAGTCGCCACGGATCTTGATGGTGCCGTGGTCGCAGGTCTTGAAGCCGGGGGTGGCGTCGTTGACGAACAGGATTTCACCGGGGTCGCAGGGGAACGCTGCCCGTGGGTCCTGCGCAGTGGTGTTGATGGTGTCGTAACCGGCCAACTGGATTGGCCAGCGATAGTCGTAGTACTGGCCCGGGAAGAAGAACGCGTTGGTAAAGCCGTCGCTTTCCGCGGGCGAGTGGCCGTTATGTTCATGGGTGGTGAGGGTGTGCAGGCCAAAGCCCCGGTTGGCCGATGGGTCAATGGGCAAGGCATCGTAATGACGCATCAGCATCGCTTGGCCATAGCGCACCTGGAGCAGTTTGGGCGGAAAGGTGCCGTCGAATGTCCACAGCGCATTGTGGTCCTGGACAGGGAGATTGGGGTGAAACTGCACTTGAATGCCCTTGGTGGTGCCCTCGTTGGCCGGGTCGCCGTTGGTGTTGTGATAGAGCCCGCCTGGCGCAAATTCCCCCACGGCGTAGTTATGCCGTTGCATGCGATCACGTAAGCCGCTGTTGACGTGCGCGCCGGCTTGCACCGTCTTGAAGGCGTCGCGCGGGAAAAACTCATTGAAACGCTGGTGCGACCAGCCTTTTCCCGGTGGCCGGCCTTCTGCGGGCGAATCGACTCGGCGATTGAGGAAAAGCTCGATCTGCGCCTTCCAGGGGTTGCGGTCCAGTACATTGGAGAACTCTGTCGGGAAGGGCGTCAATGCCGGCTGCCTGAGAAAGGCATCCAGCGCATCCGGCGACGGGCCGCTACGCGCCACGTTCAATGGATCTTGCGCGGGTGCGGGCCCCACCGTCGGAACCGGAAACGGAACCGGTGATGGCGGGTCGGTCGCATCCAGTTTGTTCGAGCCGAATTCCTCGAAAAGTTCAAGCTTCTGGGTGAACGGTTGAGCGCCGAACAATGGGCTGGGATTACCGTTAGTGGGGATATTGAAGCTGGTTTGCTGATCGGGTGGCAGCACATTGTCGACCAAGGGGGTCTGGCGGTTACCGGTCACCCCATTGGGTAAGTCGAAGGCGCCGACGTTTGCGGGAGGCAGCTTGAGCAAGTCCCGCAATGCGGCATCGGGGTCGGCGGGCGGATTGGTGAACGCCGATGGGTCGGTAGGAGGCGGTGGATCGGTGTTGTCGAGGGGGACTGCCTGGGTCCGGGACAAGCCCAACCCCAACATGATCACGGCAGCAGAGATACTCAGCGCCAGTCTGGTTTTGAACAATGGACTAGGTTTCAACCTTGCGGTATCCAGTTTCATCGCAAACACCTCTGACGGGGTTCTCGGAGCGCGTGGCAATTCATGGGCAACGAGCCGCTGCTCCTGGCCGGGCTGGCGAAACGTTTGATTTCGAGCCGGGATGGGAACGATGCATATTTCCCGCCGAAAGTGACAGGAGGTGAATAATGGCTCTACGCCACGCGCCCGCGTCCGCCGGCCTTAAGCAGACGTATGTGTAGCCAGGATAAAAACCCCGATGACGGGGAATATCCCCCAATACCGGGTGCGATTGTGCGGGGTATCTGGGTTAAGAAAAGTGGACACTTTCCGATCGGGCATTGTATCGCCGCGGACCTAGCGAATACCGGTGCCCGCCATGGACTCTGGCACCCACTGCGCTGTCGAAAGCGGCTCAATGTAGCGGATGCCGCCATGAGGGCCCACCACGCCATTGATGTTATAGGTGCCTTTCGACAGGTCGTACGTCATGAAAGGGGTGGCGTCCGGGACCTGCTGGTCATAGCTCTGGCTGAAGAACGCGAAGGAGCCACGGTATAGCTGGCCACTGGTGTCGTACTGATCGGAGGCCACCGCGGCCCAGGTGTCTTCATCCAGGTAAAAGCGGCGCTTCTGGTAGATGTGCTTTGCACCGGCCTTGAGGTTGCCCTCCACAATGTAGACCCGGTGTTTTTCCCAGCGTACGAAATCCGGCGCAATGAAGTTTGGCGTGGTCAGCGATTTGGCATCGCGAGCGTAGGTCAGTTTGTAGGTGTTGTAGGGCACGATCATTTCCTGCTTGCCCACCAGAGTCCAGTCATACAGTTCGAGCGCACGGGCAGTACCGGGGTTGGGTGTGTCGTAGGCCAGGATCGAAATCTGTTTGACGCGGCGCTGGGCAGGCATGTACTGCCAGGCCCTGCCAGGAAACTGCGTCGGGTTGGTGGCGTTCTTGAGCATGATCGACTCGCCGGCCCGGCGCGCAGGTCCGGTGTAGGAAAGTTTCAACTGATAGTAAATGTCGGAGCTGTTGAAGGGCTTGGACATGTTCTCGTAAATCGGGAAGGAGACGAATGCTTCGCCGGTGACTGCCAGGCTCGGTACGCCCGCCGTGTCGACGCTCCAGGAGTCGTACTTGGAATGGATGTTGACACCCTGGTAGCGCAGCAGGAAGTTCCACATCGCTTCGGCGCCTGATTGCGGGATCGGGAACGGCACCCCGGGCATCACATTGTCGATGGCGATCCCGCCGTTGAGGGACCTGGCGGCAGTGGCATTCTTGCGGCTATTGTCCAGAACCGCCTGCGGCAGCGATGCCGTGCGGTGGGTCGGATACACATCGATGCGAAAGCCCGGGTAGCGCCTGGCCAACGCTACGGTGGTGGCGGTCAGCATGCCGCTGTACTTATCGACATTCTTGCCGTTGATCACCAGCAGTGGTTTTTCGTGCGCAAAGGGGTCCGGGCGCATGCTGTCGCCGGTCTTGAAGCTGGAGGGGGCAGTGGTCAGGCCACCGTTGTAGGGCGGAATGGAACCATCGGCATTACCGGCCTTTTCGGCACCCACCCACGTCAGGCTGGTGCCCAGCCGGGCGGCTTCCTGGCTCGATACATAGGCTTGGGCATCGATGGCCAGCGCCATGAGGGGTACAGCAGCCAGAACACTTTTCACGAATTTCATATTGTTATTCTCCTGCCTGGCATACCAGGCAACTCGTGACTCAGGCGGAGCAGTCGCTTACGTCGGCTCCATCGCCAGAGGCTTTTTCAGTACTGCCATTAAATAGCCCCCGTATCAGGGGCGCTTTTCATTTGACGACAGTCCCTTGGCTATTCATGACAGGCCCAGGCTGCCTCCTCGGGCAAGGTGGCTGTGGTTGCCTCAGGCAGGCTGTGCACACCTGCACCACGTGCCATTTCTCCTGCCTGGAACCAGGCTGATGCAATCGATGGCGCGGTAGCTGAGAGTGACCATCACTTGTTTGTATTTCACCGAGGAATCATTGAGTTACCCAATGGTCATAGCTGTAACCATTCCAAACCTCCGACGCTTAGGACGTTCATATGAATCGCGCAGTAATCTTGATCGTGGCCATTTCCAGCGCCATCTTGTTGGGAGGCTGCGGCCCGCACTGGGATGACGGAGAAAGGTACGGTCGATATCACGATCATGATCATCGACGTGGTTACGACCAAAGAGGGGACGATGATCAAGGTTATGACCGTCAATATGATCGTCGTGACTACGATCGCGATCGCGATCACCGCCGCTACCGCGATCGCGATGACAACGACGACTGATACGTTCAACGTCATTTGTAGCAGCTGCCGAGCCCGCGAGGCGGCGTTCGGCTGCGAAGCAGTCGTAAAACCGGTAATCGCGGTACGTCAGGCAGACCGCGTCAGCCGGACTCACGACTGCTTCGCAGCCGAACGCAGCCTCGCAGGCTCGGCAGCTGCTACAGACACGCTCAATGAAGTGGAGTACTTCAAGTCGGGAGGGATTCTGAATTACGTGTTGCGGCAATTGATCGCGTCCTGACCGACCACTGACAACAACACAGCCTTCGGACGCGACACCCTTTGTAGCAGCTGCCGAGCCCGCGAGGCTGCGTTCGGCTGCGAAGCAGTCGTAAAACCGGTAATCGCGGTACGTCAGGCAGACCGCGTCAGCCGGACTCACGACTGCTTCGCAGCCGAACGCAGCCTCGCAGGCTCGGCAGCTGCTACAGATCGCATTAGCGCTTAACTGACTGGCATTTTGTGTCATTCAGGGCGAACAAACACATCACCGTAGAAGCTCTTTTGCGGACAACAGGCAGCGAATAATTTGTGGCCCGTCTCATACCTGACACTAAAGTGCAAAAAATCATTGAAAAAAAACGCTATAAGCTTTAAACGGGAAGCTCAATGGCACATTGCTAGCAATCAGTCAGTGAGTTTCGGCAGTTTTTGGCTCAGGGAGCGCTGATGAGTTTTCGTACATTGACCGGCTCCCCGCGGCAATCGAGCAAGGGCGAAGTTGCCGCACTTCAACCGATAGGCAAGCCGGATACTGTCGGCAAGGCCTACGCTGACAACGACGACACGATCGAACACTTGCTGGATTCAGCGCGCAACTGGACCCATACCACCGCCTGGGTGTTTTACCGCGCCGGTGAACAAATGCATTGGGTCGGGCAAGGCGACCGGCGGGTGCAATGGCCTTCAAGCGTTGCGAATGAAAATTTTGAAGCCTTTTGCCTGGCCTCGAACATGCACCGTTGGCCGACCGGTCGAGGCGAAAGTGTGCTGGGTTGGCTACTGGCGCCAGTCAAAGATGCTGCAGAGCCGGCGCTCGCTGAATTTGCCCAGCGCCTGGGCATTCAGCTACAGACCAATACCCTGGCCCGTGCGCAGATCACTCAGCGTGTGCTGTATGACATTACCTACCTGGCCAGTTCGACCCGTGACCGGTCAGTGTTTCTGGTGGGTGTTCACCGGCTGCTGGCCAGCCTGATCGACGCCGAGAACTTCTATCTCGCGCTGTATAACCCGCACACCGGCAAGATCGACTACCCGTATTACGTCGACATCATTGACCCGCAAGCCCTGGAGGCCGAGAACTACGAATACCTTGACCCTTCGCATCTGTCGTTGACTGGCCAGGTGTTGACCTCTGGCCAGCCGTTGCTGATCGACGCCGCCGGCATTCTCGCGGCGCAAGCCGAGGGTCATTTCTACTGCGTGGGCCAGCGTCCCGAGTTCTGGATGGGCGCGCCCTTGAAAAACGCCTCGGATGACGTGTTTGGCATGCTGGCGATGCAGGTCTACGACGTTTCTCGCATCTACAGTGCTGAAGACCGTGCGCTGTTTCTGGTGGTGGCCCGCCACGTGGCCATGGCGCTGGACCGGATTCTGCATCGGGAGGACCTGGAAAAAACGGTGATGCGTCGCACCCTGGAGCTTTCGGCACTCAACGACGCCTTGAGGCAGGAAGTGGCTGACCGAGAGCGCGCCGAACATCTGCAAAGCGCGCTGTTCCAGATTGCCGAACTGTCGAGCCAGCCAGGTGACATGGCCGAATTGTTCCAAACCCTGCATGGCATCGTCGGTGATCTGCTGTTCGCGCAGAACTTCTACATTGCACTGTTCGACGACGGGACCGGTGAAGTGACCTTTCCCTATTATGTCGATGAGCGGCAGACGACCCAGCCGGTGGCGCGGCGTGGGTGCCGGGGCCTGACCGAGTACGTTATCCGTCAGCGTCGACCGTGCCTGATTGACGCCGACGAGGCTGAACGATTGTCTGCGCACGGTGAGATTGAACTGGCCGATGAGTCTGTCCGGTCCTACTCCTGGCTGGGCATTCCATTGTTCGATGGCGATGTGGTGCGTGGCGTGCTGGCGGTGCAAAGCTATACCTCGCAGGTGCAGTACACCCTGCGTCACCAGGAACTGCTGACGTTCGTGTCGCGGCACATTGACACCGCGTTGTCGCGACGCACGGCCGCCGAAGCGATCCATGCCGCCAACCTCATGCTCGAAGCCCGGGTGCATAGCCGCACCCGTGAGCTCGATCACGCCAATGCCAAGTTGCAGCACGAAAACTCCCACGATGCGCTGACCGGGCTACCGAATCGCACCTACCTGCAACAGCGCCTCAATCTGGCCTGGTCGCGGTTCGGCAGCGAAGGAGGGCACCTGGCGGTGATGTTCATCGATCTCGACCGCTTCAAGATGGTCAACGACAGCCTCGGCCACCATTTTGGCGATCTGCTGTTGATGCAGGCGGCTCACCGTTTACGCGGTTGCCTGCGTGAAACCGACATGCTGGCGCGCCTGGGGGGCGACGAGTTTTCGGTGCTCGCTCCCGAGGCGTCGCTGGACGTGGTGATCGAAATCGCCGAGCGGATCCTGGTGGCGTTTGACCTGCCGTTTTTCATCAATGGCCATGAAGTTTTTTCGTCCTGCAGTATCGGTATTGTCAGCGCCGACAGTCAGTTCCATCACGAGCCCGCCGACTTGCTGCGCGATGCCGATGCGGCGATGTACCGGGTCAAGAGTGCCGGGCGCGACAGTTACGCGGTGTTCAACCAGGAAGTGCGCCGTGAAGTCTCGGACCAGGTCGAGCGAGAAGGGGCCTTGCGCAACGCGCTCAAACGTACTGACGAACTGCTGCCATATTTCCAGCCGATAGTCAGCGTCGAAACCGGCGAACTGTTGGCCCTTGAAGCGCTGATCCGCTGGCATCAGCCGGGCGGCCGGGTGATTGCGCCGGGCGAGTTTTTGCCGGATGTCGAGGGTTTGCGCCTGATCGGTCGACTGGACCTGTACATGCTGACCAGCGTTGCAACGATCCTCGCACAGCCCGGGCACGCCAATTGGCCTGCGGTGCACGTCAATTGCTCCAGCTACAGCATGACGCGTCCGGACTTCGCCAGTGAGGTGCTGGCACTGTTGGCGCAGCACCGGGTCTCGCCGTCACGGATCTGCCTGGAACTGACCGAAGGGGCGCTGGTAGCCGAGCCGGCGATTGCCCGACAGACCATGCAGCAACTGGCGGACAACGGCATGTCGGTGGTGCTCGATGACTTCGGTGCAGGGTTTTCTTCCCTGAGCTATGTGCATCAATACCGTTTCAGCGGTTTGAAAATCGACAAATCGTTCATCCTCGAGCTGACCACCAGTTCCCGCAGTCGCGCGATCGTCCGGGCGATTGTGCGCATGGCCGAATCGCTGGATTTGAGCGTGGTGGCCGAAGGCGTCGAGGATGAAGCGACACTGGATTTGTTGCGCGAAATGGGCGCAGGGCAGGCGCAGGGTTACCATTTTGCCAAGCCGATGAGCTTGAAGGCGCTGCTGGCGAGTTCACTGCTCGGTCGCTAGGGGGTTCACCACGGTCCGCTACCTGGAGCGTCCAATGCTGCCCATCACTACGCGCCTGGTGGCGCTGCTGGTGCTTTGCCTGACGCTTGAAGTGCCGGCCCAGACCAACGACTGCCCGGCCGGCGAGAAACCTGTGTGCCTCGACGGCTGCATCTGCCTGCCGGACGTGGTGCCTGATGGCATCTACCAGATCGCGGCGCCGGCCCTGGCGCTGTGGCTGACCCAGGCCCGTGCTGAAGCAGCCAACGCAGGCACCCAACCCATTCCAGCGCACATCCGCGAGCAGCTACTGCACTGGTACGACCCCGGCGTCCTCGATAGCGCACGCTACAGAATCAGCGACAACAGCCAGTTCAGCGCCGCCACGGCCATGCTGCAAAACCCCGATGTCGGTGCGGTGACGCTGATTGACATCATCCTCTTCCGGGACGCACAAGCAGCAGAACAGGACATCGCGCTCTGGGCTCACGAACTCAAACACGTGCAGCAATATCAGGAGTGGGGGGTGGCGGGATTTGCCCAGCGGTATACACAGGATTTCAATGCCGTGGAGGCGCCGGCTTATGCCATACAGGCTGAGGTCAGGCGGGCGGTGCGCGCAGGGACTTACTGACGGGCAGTGGAGCTGCCTTTCTCTCAGCGACCAATCCGGTTTCGCTTTCCAGCAAGAACATGTGGCCTGGCAAGAGGTACCGGGTTTTCATACGGATCTTCCTTGATGGGTCGTTGAGAAATGAAACGTGAGAAACCACAGCACCAGGGCTGTCGCGCTGATCAAGGCGCCCAGCAGGCTGACGGCCATCCAGCCCCATAACGCATAGACCTGCGTCGCGGCGGCGGCTCCCAGTGCGCTGCCCACTGAGTAAAAGCACATGTAGGCACCGACCATGCGACTTTGGGCGTCGGGTCGTGCCGCAAAAATCAGGCTCTGGTTGGTGACGTGTACGGCTTGCACGGCGAAGTCGAGCAAGACCACTGCGCATACCAGCGCGATCAGCGACGTCTCGGCAAAACTGATGGGCAACCAGGAAAGCGTCAGGATTACCAGCGAAATGCCGGTCACTCGTTGCCCCAGCCCCTGGTCGGCCCAGTAACCGGCTCTCCTGGCAGCAAGGGCACCGGCGACGCCCGCCAGACCAAACATGCCAATGACCGTGTGTGAAAGCGACAACGGAGGGGCGCTCAACGGCAACACCATGGATGTCCAAAGTACGGAAAAAGCGGCAAAGATCAGTAAGGCCAGCAGGCCCCTGATGCGCAAGACCGGTTCGGTCATGAACAGCGTGAAGAGCGAGCGGATGAGTGCCGGGTAGGTGTATCGACTGCGTGGAGTCACTGCCGAAGGCAGGACTTTCCAGAACACTGCCGCGAGGGTCAGCATCAATCCCGAGGAAACGAAATACACGGCGCGCCAGCCCGCCAGATCTGCGATCAGCCCAGAAGTAAACCGCGCCAGAAGTATGCCCAGGACAATGCCGCTGGTGACGGTTCCCACGGCCTGGCCACGTTGTGACGGCGTTGCCAGCACGGCGGTGTAGGCCACCAGTACTTGAACCATCACTGCCAGCAAACCCACAGCGATCATGGCGCCCAACAGGGTCAACCACTGCTGTGCGGCGCCGACCCCCGCCAGCGCAATCGCAGACAGCAGCACTTGCGTCAGAATCAGCCCTTTACGGTTTACCAAGTCGCCCAGCGGGACGATGAACAGCAACCCCAGCGCGTAACCAACCTGGGTAGCCGTCACCACAAATCCGATCATTGATGAGGCAACACCCAGGCTCTGCGCCATTGAATCGAGTAAGGGTTGTGCGAAGTAAACGTTGGCGACTGCCAGCGCGCAGGTGACAGAAAATAACAACGTGAGTGATGGGGAAAGCCCCGAAGCCTGCGTGACGAAAGGGTGGGTGGCTGAATCGGCATCTGCTGTCACGTGAGCCTCCGTGGCGTTAAACTGGTTTCAATTAAAAACTTGATTCAATTGTTGCTGAATCTGGTTTCAAATTGCAACCATATTACTCAAGACGGGACGACAGACTTGGCAGTCCTTATCCAAAAGGAAAATACGATGGTCGTAGACCCTGCATCGCAAAGCAGCGAATGCCCGGTGGCACGAACACTGGAAGCCATTGGGGATCGATGGTCACTCATGATCATTCGCGACGCTTTTGACGACATTCGCCGATTCAGCGAATTTCAAAAAAGCCTGGGGGTGGCCAAAAACATTCTGGCATCGCGCCTGAAAACGTTGGTTGAGGTCGGTGTATTCGTCGTTCAACCTGCGTCGGATGGAAGTGCCTACAAGGAGTACGTCCTGACGGACAAGGGACGGGAGATCTTTCCGGTGGTGGTCAGCATGAGGCAGTGGGGCGAGCGGTTCCTGTTCGCGCGGGAAGAGACGCGTTCCGTGTTGCTGGACAATGAGTTGGGCCAGTCCCTGATGCCGATCGAAGTTCGCTCGTCGAGCGGTCGAAAACTTGGTCCGTCCGACTGCCACAGAGTGAGAGTGGTTGCCGACGAGTCGTGAATCGATCGGTTGAAGGCGAATCAGTCGAGCAGTGATACCAGCCGTGGTTCGATTGACTGAGCCTGCACGTCAAGCAACGCCAGCGTGACAGGCAACTTGAAGCGTCGACGTCCGGCACTACCGGGATTCAGGAACAACCGCTCACCGCGCCAGTCGATGCACGGCTTGTGCGAGTGTCCGCAGATCACCAGCTGGATACGGTTATCAAGATCGGCCGCTACATCGGCGATGTCATGCACCAGCAAAACCGTCCAGCCGTTGAGTTCCAGGTGCAGACAGTCGGGTAACTCCTGCGCCCAGGGTGCATCCAGGTCATTGTTGCCGCGCACCGCATCCACCGGTGCGATAGCGGCCAATTGGTCGAGGATCTGCGCGCTACCGATGTCGCCCGCGTGAATGATGCGATCACAGCCTTGCAGGGCGGCAATGGCTTGCGGGCGGAGCAAGCCGTGGGTGTCGGAGATGACGCCGACTTTCATCGCGGGCGGCTCGAGTGGCATTCTGGTTCCAGACAATCGACAAGTAACGCGCTCAAGCGGATGCCTCCTGCGCCGCGCTTTGTTGGACGAAACGGTCAATCAACCACCGCGCGGCGGGCCCCGGTGGCAAATCCGTGCGGTAGATGACGTCGAAGGCATATTTTCCGCTTTTGTATTCCGGAATGTTCAGTTGCACGAGTCGACCGCTCTGCAGATCTTCCTGGACCATCGGGGCTGGCATGTTCCCCCAACCGATGCCTTCACGCAGCAGCATGTGCTTGGCGCCCAGGTCCGCCAGCCGCCAGGTGCGGTTGCTGAGCACGGCGAAATCCTTGTCCTTGGTCAGCAGCGAACGATCGGACAGCACCAGTTGAGTGAACTCTCGCCCGGCGCCCGGAGCGTTCGAATCGCTTGAGGCCAGTGGATGATTCGGGGCCGCCACCGGAATCAACTCGACACTGCCGACGCCTATTCTTTCGATACCGTCGATGCCCTCGTTCATGGGGCCACTGACGCCAACGATTGCGCCGCGGTTGATCACCAGTTCAGTAACGGCGCCGAGCGCTTCCATATGCAGGTGCAGGGCAACGGTAGGGAACTCTTCGCGAAAGGATTTGAGCGCGTCCACCACGCGCTCGGGGGGCAGCATGACATCGAGCACCACGTGAACTTCGGCTTCGAGTCCCTGGAGCAGGCCTTTGACCTTGGCGCGTAATCCATGAATACCGTTGGCGATGGTCCTGGCTTCGGCCAGCACGGTGCGGCCGGCATCGGTGAGCCGGGGTTTGCGGGTGGTCTGGCGGTCAAACAGCGACACGCCGAGCTGCATTTCCAGGTTGGCGATCGAGTAGCTGATGACTGAGGTGGCGCGGTGCAGTTTTCTGGCGGCCGCAGCAAAACTGCCGACTTCCACGACCGTCAGGAACACCCGTAGTTGGTCCAGTGTCGGTGTTCCCGGGTCAGAGATCATGCCTGTTTCCTTGAACCAGACGTCGCTCGGAACATTGCACTGTTGATCTCTCCACTACCGGTTATGCGGGCTTGCTTTTCCAGATTATCGAATTTAAGGATCTGAATTAGTCAATTATTCAGGTTAGTTGACCAAGCGCAACATTTCCTCACCCGGGCGGTTCAAGTCCAATCGCACCCGAGTGAAGGAAATACCCCATGACGACTTCTGCACACATCGCTCATTGCGCCACCTCTGAACAGAGCCGTTCCGACGTGACCCAAGCCTCGACGCTCGCCATGATGATGTTGCGCAGCAATTTAGTCTGGTGCGCAACGTCCATATCCGCCCCTAACTTTGTGGCACCACCCGCGCTTCGTTTCCGGCACCCTCGACATAAACGTTCATGCCTTTTTTCAGCACCGGGTTGATCGGCTGAGTCACCTGAACCAGTACACCGCTGTGGGTTCGAACGATGATCTGTTGTGCGTCCACGGGCTGATCATATTTTTTCTTTTCAACGTAGTTGCCGCCTGCCGCACCAGCGAGGGCACCGGCGACCATCGCCACATCCCGGCCGGTACCCTTGCCGATCAGGCTTCCAAGGCCCAGGCCGCCAATACCGCCCAATATCGCGCCGACGCCGCTATCGTGATTGGTCTGCATCTGGGTCTGTGTAATCTGCTCGATTTTCCCCGAACGAATCTCCATCTCGCCAGCGCCTCCGCCCCCGGCGCCAACCGCGGCACAGCCGCCAAGCACCAGACCAAGAAGCGTAACCGTCAGCCAGGAAGCGAAAGTTTTCATCGTCAAACTCCATTTTCAGAGGAAGTGGATCTTGCAAGCGCATCCATTCACGTTAGACGAAAAAGCCTGATTCGCGCGGTTGTTTGGCTGCGCAAAGCGCTTCAGGTTCGTGAGTCATTATCCCAGTGACGCAACACTGTTTAGCAGGGTCTTGACCAGTTGGGCCTGGCGGGTAGCCCCGGTCTTCGCGAAGACACCGCGCAAATGGGCCCGCACGGTGTTGCGTGAAACGCCAAGCGCCTCGGCAGTTTCATCGAGCGTTTGCCCGTCCATTACCAGCATGGCCACTTCGGCTTCTGTCGGTGTCAACTGGAACAGGCTGCGCAGCAGGTTGTGCGATGCCTGGGGTGAGTCCGCCGGGTCGCGAATGAACACCGCTACGGCAGGACGCCGTGCGCCGCTGCGGGATTGATAGCTCACGGGGATGGGGCGCAGCAGTAAATTCAGTGGCATTGCCCCACTGGGCCTGGACAAGGTCAGCACCTCGATATCATCGAGGCCACGCTGACGCTGTTTCAGTACCGCCTGGATGGCTTGCTGAATACTGCGGTTTTCATGGTTGGCAAAGGCACAGAGCTTGTCGTTTTTACACTCCAGGCCGTCACGACTGTCGAACAGGCGCTGGGCGGCGCGGTTGCATCGCATCATTCTTCCACTTTCGTCGAGAATCGCCGTGCCCACCATGAGACGGTCGATGGTGGCAGCATAGAGTTGGCGCTCGGATTCGAGTTGCTCTACGGCAGAATGCAGATCCACCGCTTGTTGCAGGTGTGGCAGGAGCAGGCGAATCAGGGCGATCTCCGCGGTATCGAAGTCTCGACTGGCGTGATTGCGGCAGACGAACAGGGCGCAGTGCATGCCCGTGGAAGTGCGCATGTTGGCGACCAGAACATGGCGCAGGTCAAGCGGTTGCAGGTAGTTGCGGTAGAAGTCATGGGCCAGCCAGACATCGGTCCCCAGCACTTGGTCGGCCGTGGCCACCTGCTCGACAGGCCAGTCGATGAAGGGGCAGATCGAGAAGTAGTTCTCGCTATAGGACGGTTCTCCCGGCAGCAAGGGGCCATGAATCGAGGCGTTGACGATCAGCCCTGGTCGTTCATGGTCGGGATTGCGCAGTACCAGGGTGAAGAAACTGGCCTCGAAACGTTGACGCAAGGTTCCCAGCAGGCCGGACCAGGGGGCGGACTCCAGCGGACCGTGGTAGACGAGCGCAAGCAAGCTGCTGAGCTCTGCGGATGAAATGTCCGTGTCGGGGGGGAGGTCCTTGCAGACCGGAAAAGGAACGGTCATGTATGCGCCTCGCTACTGCTTGTTTTTGTCGCTGGAGTATCGATCGCACCCATACAGGGAAAATCGTCCGTTTGGCTCAGGCGGGTTGATGCGGGGTGTGATAGGCGCAGCGGATACACCGACGCCAGCCGGTGCAGCGCTGCGCCCATTGGCCGTTACAGTGCCAGCAGCGCCTCGACGATACGTTCGGCGGCGGCCTCGGCCGACTCGCTCCGGGTGTCGATATGAATATCCGGCGCTACGGGTACCTCATAAGGTGAGTCGATCCCGGTGAAGTTTTTCAACTCACCGCGCCGGGCTTTCTGGTAGAGGCCTTTGGGGTCGCGCTGTTCGGCCAGGGCCAGTGGCGCATCAACGAATATTTCAAGGAAGTTGCCGTCACCCGCCAGGCCACGTGCCATGTCACGCTCGGCACGGAAAGGCGAAATGAACGACACCAAAGTGATCAAGCCGGCATCGAACATCAGTTTTGCCACTTCCGAAACCCGGCGGATATTCTCTACCCGATCGACTTCAGTGAAGCCCAGGTCGCGATTCAGGCCATGGCGCACATTGTCGCCATCGAGCAGGTAAGTATGTCGCCCAAGGGCATGCAGCTTGCGCTCCACCAGATTGGCGATGGTCGACTTGCCTGCACCGGACAACCCGGTGAACCACAGGATACGCGGCGACTGGCCCTTTAGCGTCGCATGGGCTTCACGGTTGACGTCGATGGCCTGCCAGTGCACGTTCTGCGCGCGGCGCAAGGCAAAGTGCAGCATGCCGGCGCCCACCGTACGGTTGCTTAAACGGTCGATGACGATGAAGCCGCCCGTATCGCGGTTGTCGGTATAGGCATCGAAGGCGATCGGCCGGTCCAGGTGCAGGTTACACACGCCGATACCGTTCAGTTCCAGGGTTTTGGCCGCGAGATGCTCCAGGCTGTTCACATCAATCCGGTGCTTGAGGTTGGCACAGCTCATGCTGACGGTCCGGCAACCGATCTTCATCAAGTAAGGACGCCCGGGCAGCATCGGTTCTTCGTCCATCCACACCAGAGTCGCCTCGAACTGGTCGGCCACTGCCGGTGGTGCGTCGGCCAGAGCAATCAAGTCGCCACGGCTGATATCGATGTCATCCTTTAGAACAAGGGTGACAGCCTGATTGCACAGGGCTTGTTGCTGTTCCCCGGCGCTACCGAAGATCCCGGTGACCTCACTCTGTTGCCCCGATGGCAGCACCCGAATGCGATCACCCACGTTGACGCTGCCTGCGACTACGTTGCCGCAGTAGCCACGAAAATCCAGATTGGGCCGGTTTACCCACTGTACGGGCAGGCGAAACGCCGCCTCGACTTGCCGAGCCTGCTCCAGAGGGACGTTCTCCAGATGCTGGAGCAGGGTTGGCCCCTGATACCAGGGGGTGTTCGCACTGGCCTCGAGCATATTGTCGCCACGTAGCGCAGAGAGCGGAATGCACTGAATGTCATGCAGGCCGATCTGCGCAGCGAACGCGCGATAGTCGGTTTCAATGCGTTCGAACACCGCTTGTGAAAAGCCCACCAGGTCCAGCTTGTTGATGGCGACAACGACCTTGCGAATGCCCAGCAGGGACACCAGATAACTGTGCCGACGGGTCTGGGTCAACAGGCCCTGGCGAGCATCGATGAGGATCACCGCAAGGTCCGCGGTCGAGGCGCCAGTGACCATGTTGCGCGTGTACTGTTCGTGGCCGGGGGTGTCGGCGACAATGAACTTGCGCTTGTCGGTGGCGAAGAAACGATAGGCCACATCGATAGTGATGCCTTGCTCGCGCTCTGCGCTCAAACCGTCGACCAGCAGGGCGAAATCCAGTTCGTCGCCTTGAGTGCCGAGTTTTTTCGAGTCGACTTCGAGCTGACCCAGTTGGTCCTCGAACAGTGCCTTGGACTCATAAAGCAGGCGACCGATCAGTGTGCTTTTGCCATCGTCGACGCTGCCACAGGTGATGAAGCGCAGCAGTTGCTTGTTCTGTTGCTGTTCCAGGTAAGGCGTCAGGTCGCCATTGAAGGTGTCGGTCAGAACGTTCATCAGAAATACCCCTCTTGCTTTTTTTTCTCCATGGAACCGGCCGAGTCGCTGTCGATCAGCCGGCCCTGGCGTTCCGAGGTGCGGCTTACCAGCATTTCGCTGATGATCGCCGGCAGATTGTCGGCGTCGCTTTCGATGGCGCCGGTCAGCGGATAGCAGCCAAGCGTGCGGAAGCGCACCTTGCGCATTTGCGGGGTTTCTCCCGGCAGCAGCGGCAAGCGCTCGTCGTCGACCATGATCAGCGTGCCTTCACGGCTCACCACTGGACGCTCCTTGGCGAAGTACAGCGGCACGATGGGGATCTGTTCGAGGTAGATGTATTGCCAGATATCCAGCTCGGTCCAGTTCGACAACGGGAATACCCGCAGGCTTTCGCCCTTGCGCTTGCGAGTGTTGTACAAACGCCAGAGTTCGGGGCGCTGCTGTTTGGGGTCCCAGCGATGTTGCCCGGAGCGCAACGAGAACACCCGCTCCTTGGCCCGCGACTTCTCTTCGTCACGACGAGCACCGCCGAAAGCTGCGTCGAAACCATAGTGGTCCAGGGCCTGCTTCAGGCCTTGAGTCTTCCATACATCAGTGTGCAGGGCCGAGCCGTGGGTGAAAGGATCGATGGCCTTTTCCACGCCTTCGGGGTTGATGTGCACCAGCAGTTCAAGCCCCAGGCGTTCCACGGTCTGGTCGCGGAAAGCGATCATTTCGCGAAACTTCCAGGTGGTGTCCACGTGCAGCAAGGGGAAGGGCGGTTTGCCCGGGGCGAACGCTTTCATCGCCAGGTGCAGCATGACGGCACTGTCCTTGCCGATGGAGTACAGCATCACAGGGTTTTCACACTCGGCTATCACTTCACGGATGATCTGAATGCTTTCCGCTTCCAGCCATTGCAGATGAGTCAACATCGAATACCTCCTCGAGTTCTGCCGGGTTCGGCTCCGGCTGAACGCCACGGTAGGTAAAGCACCACCGGCGCATCTTCGTCTGCTCGGACGAGGATGCGCCGGCAGATGAAGGTCACGCGGCGGACACGTACAGCGTCTCGGCACGGATCTTGAGCGCGCGGGCAACGGCATCGAATCCCTGTTGCACCCAGACGCCATGATCGGTCATGACCTGGTCGGCGGTGGCGCCAAGGAACTGGTCGGTGGTGTGGTAGCGGCAACTGGCCGTGCCGGTGCGCTCGATGTGCTGCTCACGACGGGCAGCGTCGGGATTGTCGGCGTTGGCATACATCTCCCAGGCGAGTAACCGGTGGGGTTCGAAGTCCGCCAGGTACTCGATCACGTGCAGCAGTTCACCTGGCCGCCCCGGATTGGGCAGGAACAGGTTGACCGGCTCGCCGAGCACCAGGCTCGACTCGACCCTGACCGTGTAGGGGTTCCACTGCGGGTAGGCGGGCAGGTCGATGAGGATCGCCCAGACCAGTTCGGCCGGGGCGGCGATGTCTACGGTCAGCGAACGGACCAGGTTTTTTTCTGCGCTCATGGTTGGCTCCTGTGAGGATGACTGCGCGCCACGGGCCGTGGCGCCAGTGAGCCCTGGGCTCAGGCGCGATCCTCACCGCTTGTACCCGGCGGCTCCTCGTCCGCCTGGACTAGATCGGGCGCTTAGTCCGCACGGACGAAGAACCGTTGCCGGGCTTCTCCCTAAGGTCGTGTACAGCGGCGGGCCCTCCGCCGGCAGAGGAGACTGACATGGCTACAGACACCCCCCAACAGGAAGTCATCAGCGGTGAGACCTGGACCCGGTTTTGCGAGCAGTTGCGCCGCAGCGGCAATCAGATACTGCGTGCCGAAGCCCCGGCCGACGAGCAGACCCGCGCCGAAGGCTTTCGCTACCTCACCCGCTTGTTGCGCATCGCCCTGGATATGCACCTGGAATTCGCCGACCCCGACTTCCCCGGCTTCATCACCCCCTCCCACGAAACCGCCAAGATCGGCGCCGACAACCCCGACAACCTGTACCGCTATGCGCGACTGAACGGCGAGCACGAATACCGGGTCAGTGGGCAGCGCGGCAGTGTCGCCTACCTGAGCTTCGGCTCGCAGAAGGGGGGTTACGAGACTGACGGCAAGATGATCCAGACCGGTTTTATCGACGCCGGGCAACTGCAGCTGGATGCCGAGGGCAATTTCGAGATCATCCTCAGCCAGCGCCCGCCGGCCAGCGGCAACTGGCTGCCTCTTGAGCCGCAGAGCAACGCGCTGATCGTGCGCCAGACCTTTCTCGATCGCAGCAGCGAACAGCCGGCGCAGCTGCGCATCGAGCGCCTGCTGGCCAGCCAGGCACCCGCGCCGCTGGATGCCGCGCGTCTGCAGCAAAGCCTGCAGCGGGTCGGCAGTTTCGTCGAGAACACTGCGCGCTTGTTCGCCGATTGGGCTCAGGGTTACCAGCAGCACAGCAACCAGCTGCCGCCTGCCGACCAGGCGCTGTGCCAGGCCGTGGGTGGCGACCCCAACATCTTCTACTACCACTCCTGCTGGGCACTGGCTGACGACGAAGCGCTGCTGATCGAGGTTGCCCAAGTGCCGGCCTGCGACTTCTGGAACCTGCAGATCAACAACTACTGGATGGAGTCGCTCGACTACCGCTACCACCGCATCTGCCTTAACAAGCATTCGGCGCAGCTTGCGGCGGACGGCAGCCTGCGCATGGTCCTCAGCCACCGTGACCCGGGCCTGGCCAACTGGCTGGAAACCGCCGGCCATCCCCACGGCACCCTGTGCCTGCGCTGGGTCGGCGCCAGGCAACCGGTTCACCCGACCACCCGCGTGGTCAAACTCAATGACCTCAAGGAGCTGGCAGTATGAGCGGCAACGATTTTTCTCCGGACCTGCTGCTGGCCGAGGCCAGCGCTCGCGCAGGTGGCCTTGACGATTTCGGCCCGGGTGATTTCCGCCAGGGCCTGCAGGTACTGGCGCAGGCCCTGGAACAGGAAGCGCGGTTATCGTCCCGGGGGCGTGCGCTGTTGCGCGAGAAGCTGCTGGCGCAACTGGTCAACCGCCTGGTGATCGAAGATCACTGTCGACGTTTCCCGGAAATCCTCGAACTGGAAATCAACGACCCGTTGGTGATCGTCGGCCTGCCACGCACCGGCACCACACTGTTGCAACGCACCCTGGCGGTGGACCCGCAGTTCAGCAAGGCACAGTGGTGGGAAACCCGTTACCCGGCGCCGCTTAGCGGGGAGACCCTGGAGCAGCCGTTGCAGCGCCTCGGCCGGGCACGCAGCGAAGTGGCGGCGATGATCGAGTTCCTTCCGCAGTTGCTGGCCATCCACCCACTGGACGCCGAGCAGCCCGACGAAGAGTTCATGTTGATGGAGCACTCGTTCCTCTGCGCCATGGACTCCTACGTCAACGTCCCCGGCTACACCGCCTGGCTCGACCGTCAGGACCAGACCCAGGTCTACCGTTACCTCAAGCGTACCTTGCAGTTCCTGCAATGGCAGCAGGCACGCCGTGGCATCGCCCCTGGCCGGCGCTGGTTGCTCAAGAGCCCGCAGCACCTGCATACCCTTGAGCTGTTGTTCGAAGTGTTCCCCGGGGCGCAGGTGGTGCTCACCCATCGCGAACCGGCCAGGACCATTCCCTCGCTGGCCAGCTTCATCCATACCCTGTGGCAGCTGTACAGCGACGAGGCCGATGCCGAAGCCGTCGGCGAGCAGTGGAACCGGCGCATGGCTCGGGCCTTGCGCCATGCCATGGCGGTGCGCGAAGGCATGCCGGCCGAACGCTTTCTCGATGTGCGGTTCGAAGACACCCTGGCCGCGCCCCAGGCAGTGGTCGAGCG
Source organism: Pseudomonas sp. Pseusp10 (assembly GCF_059492225.1). Lineage (NCBI taxonomy): Bacteria > Pseudomonadati > Pseudomonadota > Gammaproteobacteria > Pseudomonadales > Pseudomonadaceae > Pseudomonas > Pseudomonas sp. Pseusp10. The sequence goes on from NZ_CP168528.1 coordinate 3,525,593, forward strand.
CATCTATCGCTTCGCCGGCCTTGAATGCACGCCAAAGGTTCAGGCGGCCATGGGGCAATGGCTGTCCGCCAACGGCCGGGAAAAACGCGCGGCCCATCACTACAGCCCTGACCAGTTCGGCCTCAGTGACGCACTGTTGCAACGTGACTACGCCGAGTACCGCGCCCGGCATCTGGGCGCCTGAGCCTGTCCCTTAACAATAAGAGGATTCATCCCATGCTGCTTGAAGACAAAGTCGTGATGGTCTCGGGCGTCGGCCCCGGGCTGGGTATCAAACTGGCCCTTGAGGCCGCGCGCGAAGGGGCGAGGGCCGTGGCCATCGGGGCACGGGACAAGGGCCGCCTGCTTGAGGCGCAACAGCGCATCAAGGCGGTCGCAGGACATTGCGAAGTGCTGTGCGTGGCCACCGACATCACCGATGTGCAGGCCTGCAATCGTTTCGCCGACGCCACTCTCAAGCAATTCGGTCGTATCGATGCGTTGATCAACAGCGCCTTTTCCCATGGCGGTTTCCGGGCGGTGGACGAGGCGGACAACGACCCGCTGCGCGAGGCGCTGGAGGTCAACCTGCTGGGCTCGCTGAACATGAGCCGCGCGGTGCTGGCGCAGATGCGCGCGCAGGGCGCGGGGGCGATCGTCATGATCAACACCCTGGGAGTGCGCAAGCCGTATCAGGGTGGGGCGGCCTATGCCGCGTCGAAAAGCGCCCTGGCGGCCAGCGTGCGCTACCTGGCCAGCGAGCAGGCGGCCCACGGTTTGCGGGTCAACGGTCTGGCCTGTGGCTGGATGTGGGGCGAGCCGGTGCAGGCCCTGGTACGCCAGAGTGCTGCCGCCCGTGGTGTCAGCGAAGAACAGGTGCGTGCCGAGTTCAGTGCCGGCATCCCTGGCGGGCGCATGCGCAGTGACGAGGAGTGCGCTCGCGCTGCGTTGTTTCTGGCTTCGGACTACGCCAGTGCAATCAATGGCGCGCAACTCGATGCCAACGGCGGCGAAGTCATGTACTGAGGAGGGCAGATGAACACAATCGATCACTGCGCCTTCAACGGCGATGCCGACGGTCTCTGCGCCCTGCAGCAGTTGCGCCTGGCCGGCGAACTGGATCCGCAGGTGCGCCTGGTCAGCGGGGTCAAGCGCGACATCGAACTGTTGCGCCGGGTCCAGGCCGGGCCCGGCGAGCGGGTCACGGTGCTGGACGTGGCCCACGAGCAGAACCGCGAGGCCACCCTGCGCCTGCTCGACGCCGGCGCCCGGGTACGCTACTTCGACCACCACTTTGCCGGCGAACTGCCGCGGCACCCGGCATTCGAGTCCTTCATCGACACTGCCGCCCAGGTGTGTACCAGCCTGCTGGTCAACACCTGGTTGGACGGGCGTCATCATCGCTGGGCGGTGGCCGCCGCCTTTGGTGACGGCCTGGCTGGCCCGGCGCGGGCGCTGGCGGTGCAGCATGGTCTGGCCAACGATGAGGTGAAGGCCCTGGAGGAACTGGGACTGCTGCTCAACTACAACGCCTATGGCGACAGCCTGTCGGACTTGCATTTCGAGCCGCTGGCGCTGGCCGCCGAGCTGTTGCCTTACCACGACCCGCGGGATTTCATCCGCCACAGCACAAGTTTCAACACCCTGCGCATCGGCCACGCCGCCGACATGGCCGCTGCCGCCGGACTTGAACCCTGGCACGAAGGCCGGGGTGCGCGGCTGTACCGCCTGCCCGCGCAACCCTGGGCGCGGCGGGTCAGTGGCGTGTTGGCCAATCAGCTGGCGGCCGGCTCACCGCGCAAGGCGATCGGCTTGCTCAGCGCCAGGGCGGACGGTGACTGGTCGTTTAGCCTGCGGGTACCGGAAGAGGCCGGATTGGCGGCGGATGCCTTCTGCCGGCAGTTTCCAACGGGGGGAGGGCGCAAGCGTGCTGCCGGGATCAACCGTCTGGCCGACGCGCAATTGAAGGAAGTCGCCGCACGCCTGCTCGATTGCTATCGCTGAGCAAAGAGCAACGCCCGGACCTGTTCGGTCGGGGCGTTGCTTACCACCAGGATTCAGCGGTGCAAGCGCCTGAAACGCTCGATCCAATATAGCTTGAATGCAGTCGTATATTCCATAAATGAAGTACAAACTATTTTTATAGTGCGTTTTAATCTATTCAGTATTTTGAATCGATTGGAGCACTTGTCTGTGAAAACTAAGGCGCTTTTACCTTTTGGCTTGGCATTGCTGGCTACATGCTCGACGGCTTTCGCGGGCTCCACTCTGGATCGCGTAACCAGGAGCGGGGAGCTGACCGGCGTTCTGATGGAAAGCTATCCGCCATTCTCCTTTCTCAATGAACAGAACCAACTGGACGGCTTTGACGTCGATGTCGCCAAGGCCGTTGCGCAACGGCTCGGGGTGAAGCTGAAGCTGCAAACACCGTCTTGGGATGTCATCGCTGCCGGACACTGGAACGGACGATATGACATCTGCGTCTGCTCGATGACCCCGAGCAAGGCACGGGCCGAAGTGTTCGACTTCCCGGTGGAGTATTACCAGTCCCCGGCCGTGATTGTGGTGAATGCCAAAGACAAGAACATTGTCACGGGCAAGGATCTGTCAGGTAAAAAAGTCGGTGTGATCAGTGCGTCGACCTATGAAGCCTATTTGAACAAGGATCTGGTGATTGAGGGCGCCGAGGACAAGCCGTTGAGTTATCCATTCGAAAGCGTCCAGGTCGCGCCATACGACAACGAAACGGTAGCCTTCCAGGATCTGGCCCTGGGCACGGGCGTGCGCCTGGATGCCATGGTCACCAACCTCATCACTGCCCGCGAACGCATCGCCCAGGATCCTCGCTTTAAAATTGCTGGCGACACGCTGTATGCAGAACCCAACGTGGTAGCGATCGAAAAGGGCGATCCGCAATGGAATGCCAAAGTCACTGAGGTCGTCACCCAGCTCAAGGCCGACGGCACATTAAGCAGGATTTCACAGAAGTGGATCGGTGCCGATATCAGCCAATGACAGCCCTCAATCCACACCCGGCCAAGGCGGCTGTCGCCCCCGAAACCAAGACGCGTCGTTTCAGCCAGCTACCTGGTTTTCGCACTCGCCTGTATTTGACCTGGACAGTGTTGTTCGGCCTGTGCGTCATGTTTTTCATGAGCTTCGATCTGAAGTTCTCGATCATTCTGGAGAAATTGCCCAATCTGATCGGTCTGCATCCGGGGCCTGACGGTTTCTTGCAAGGCGCCGCACTAACGCTGTTCTTGTGCTTCTGTTCGATCTGGCTTTCGTTGCTCCTTGGCTTCGTGACGGCACTGGCGCGCCTGTCCCGCAGTGCAGTGGCTTTCGGCATTGCCAGTTTCTATGCGTCCTTTTTTCGCGGTACTCCACTGCTGATTCAAATTCTGCTGATCTACCTGGGGCTGCCGCAGTTGGGGGTAGTTCCTGGCGCCATCAGTGCGGGGATCATTGCGCTCTCGCTCAATTATGGTGCCTACCTCAGCGAGATTTTTCGTGCCGGCATCATGGCTGTAGCACCCGGACAGCGCGAAGCGGCGATGGCGCTGGGTCTGAGGCCTGCGGCAACGTTTCTGCACATCGTCCTGCCGCAGGCCATGCGCACGATCATTCCCCCGACAACCAGTCAGTTCATTTCAATGCTCAAGGACTCATCGTTGATATCGGTGATGGGCGTTTGGGAAGTGATGTTTCTGGCGCAGTCGTACGGTCGCTCGTCCTACCGCTACATCGAAATGCTCACCACCGCAGCCGTTATCTATTGGCTCCTTTCCATTGGACTGGAGTTGATACAGAACCGCCTTGAACGCCACTACGGCAAAGGTTTCAAGAATCAGCGCTGACCCGCCCGTTCAATGACTTCTTACAGGTACTACGATGTCCGATCCAAAACCTCTGTTGTTTGCGTTATACGAGCAGGCCAGTGTTGGCTGTGGCGGCGCACCAAGCCTCTGGACGCACCCGGCTGACGAGCGACTGACCATCAACTCGCTGGGCTACTGGTCGAACCTGGCACGCATCGCCGACCAGGCCCATCTCGACATGCTGTTTTTTGGTGATGTGCTGGGTTTCTACGATGTGTTTGGCGCTAATGCCGACGCGGCGATGAAGTGGGCGGTGGAAGCACCGGCCAACGATCCGTTGATGATCATCCCGGCATTGGCCGCGGTGACGGAAAACCTGGCCTTCGGCGTCACTGTCACCACCAGTTATGAACATCCTTTCACCCACGCCCGGCGCTTCAGCACGCTGGATCACCTGACCAATGGCCGGGTCGGGTGGAACATCGTTACCTCCTACCTGAGCAGTGCCGCTCGCAACTTCGGCCTGGAACAGATGATCAAGCACGATGATCGCTATGAACGCGCAGAAGAGTTTCTCGATGTCGTTTACAAACTCTGGGAAGGCAGCTGGGCAAATGACGCTGTGGTTGCCGACAAGTCTCGCCAAGTCTATGCCAAGGGCGATCGCGTGCGACCGATCAATCATGTTGGCGAGCATTACCGGGTGGCCGGGCCGCATTTGACGTCCCCGTCACCGCAACGCACACCGTTGCTGATCCAGGCCGGTTGGTCGGGCCGTGGTCGCGAGTTTGCGGCCAAGCACGCCGAACTGATTTTCATCGCCAAGTCCAACCCGCTGGAGATTCGCCAGGGACTGGAAGATATATGGACGCAGGCCAGGGCACGGGGGCGTCACGCCGGGGATGTTAAATCACTGACGGTACTTCGCATCGTCACGGCCAGGACCGAGCTCGAAGCCCAGCGCAAATATGACGAACTGCAAAGCAACTATCACTTGCAGGCGCAACTGGTGAGTTATGCCGGCGATACCGGTATCGACATCAGCCGCTACGCGGACGGCGACGCGTTGTCTACTCACACCGAAGGCATGACCTCCTATGTGATGCGTCCCGATGGCAGTGGCAAGCCCTTGACCGCCGGTGATGTCAAACAGCGCTTTGCTAACATCACTCGGGGCAGTGATCTGATTCTGGTGGGAACGCCGCAACAAGTGGCCGATCGGATCGAAGAGCACGCCCGTATTTCCGGCACCAGCGGCTACATGCTCAACCCGCTGATCAGTCCGGGCAGCCTTGAGGACTTCGTTGAGCTGGTCATTCCTGAACTGCAAAAACGTGGCTTGTATCGTACCCGGCCACAGAGCGGTACTTTCCGTTCGCGGTTACGGGACGATGGCGCTAACCATTTACCGGATTCGGCTTACGGCGCCTCATTCCGTTTTGATAAAGGTTTTTAGGACGGGGCAGTTTCAGCCGCAACACCCTTTGTAGCAGCTGCCGAGCCCGCGAGGCGGCGTTCGGCTGCGAAGCAGTCGTAAAACCAGTAATCGCGCTACGTCAGGCAGACCGCGTCAGCAGGGCTCACGGCTGCTATGCAGCCGAACGCCGCCTCGCGGGCTCGGCAGCTGCTACAGATCGCATTAGCGCTTGACTGATACGCTCATTGACCGACCGCTGACAACAACACCGCCTTCGGGCGTGACCGCCTTTGTAGCAGCTGCCGAGCCCGCGAGGCGGCGTTCGGCTGCGAAGCAGTCGTAAAATCAGTAATCGCGCTACGTCAGGCAGACCGCGTCAGCAGGGCTCACGGCTGCCATGCAGCCGAACGCAGCCTCGCGGGCTCGGCAGCTGCTACAGATCGCATTAGCGCTTAACTGATACGCTCAATGAAGTGGAGTACTTCAAGGCGGGGGGATTTTGCATTACGTGTACACCGCCTTCGGGCGTAATGCCATTCAGTTTCAGCCGCGACATCCTTTGTAGCAGCTGCCGAGCCCGCGAGGCGGCGTTCGGCTGCGGAGCAGTCGTAAAACCAGTAATCGCGCTACGTCAGGCAGACCGCGTCAGCAGGGCTCACGGCTGCTATGCAGCCGAACGCCGCCTCGCAGGCTCGGCAGCTGCTACGGATCGCATTACCGCTTAACTGACTGGCATCAGGTTCTCCAGGGGCCCCTTTTGTGAGCAAGCGTCTTGATCAGAAGTATTTGAGCCATCTGATATCGCGACGGCGTGCCTTCAATGCCGCGAACCAGCGCACGGGTAAATACAGGGATAAAGCCAAGAGCACTGCCGTAAGCCAAACAGCCCAAATGCTGTCGAAACCGAAAAAAGCTCCCTGGTTCAATCCGAACAACGCCACGCTGAACAGATACAGCGCCTTGAGTACGTAAAGGTGGAGCAAGTAGAAGAACATCGGCGCTGCGCCAAATACGGCCAATGCATTGACCCACTTGCGTTGTTGAGCCCGTTCCAGGGCACGAAGCAGTAACAGCCCCACTCCCAACGTCAGCGAAAGGAACAGCAGGGAAGGTGGGTATTTTGTAATGTTGAAGAAACTCATGAGGGTTTGTGTGAGGCCTTCATGGGCGACCCAATGCACCTCGCCATAACCATTGACAGCTCGCAGTGCGACAAAACCGATCAATGTCCCGGCCCCTGCAAGCAGCAGATTGCGTTGACGCTCTGCGGTCAAAACCTGGCCAGCAAACCAAGGGCCGATACAGTATCCAAGGGCGATCACAGCGATCCAGGGAAGCACAGGATAAGAGGTACGCAGACGCAAGCTGTCGGAGAAATCGATCCAGCCGCGATCATGCAGAATCGCCCAGGGTATATGCATTGGCGAGCCTGTCGCGAAGTGCACATTATCCAGCAGGTTGTGCCCAGCCACGATCACCAGACCCAGCCAGCACAGAATGGGCTTGGGTAACCAAACCAGTCCGGCCAGGGCAATCATGCATATGCCAATGGCCCAGATCACTTGCATGTAAATTGCCGCAGGCGGGAACTGAAATGTCCAGGCGAAATTCACCAGGGTGAACTCCAGCAGTACCAGGAACAGACCGCGCTTGAATAAAAAGGCTGACACATCGCCCTTGCCCTGGTGCTTTTGGCCATACAGGTAAGCGGAAAGTCCAGTGAGCAGTATGAATACTGGCGCACACAAATGGGCAAGTGTGCGGCTGAAGAATAGCGCCGGCTCAGTGGATTCGATGTCCATCGGGTCTGCTACTTGACGGTGCAAAAAGAACGTTTCGCGCACGTGATCCAGCAGCATAAGGAGGATTACCAATCCCCTTAGTGCATCAATGGACAGCAGACGTTGGTTCAAGCTTGTGATGGGCGGGATGTGAGTAGAAGTTGTCATCGAATGTCGCAAGCAGGGAGTGGATGGCTCTGTCAGTGGTGACTGACAGTGCATGTTTGTAAAAGATATAACATAACATGTTCATCAAAAGCGACCGCCTGATTGCGTTGATAGCTGTCTACCGAGACTCTTTCAACTCAAGGAATGCGTCCCGCAATCGAGCGTCGCCTGAGTTCGGCCTGAATTCCTTAAACTGTTTAATGGAGCATTAGCCCGGGAACTGATCCCCAAACATTGGGTACCCGCCGGCGGAACCTTCGCGCGTCGCCTCGTCCTGAATCACATCCCAGTGTTCGACCATCACGCCATTCTCAAGGCGCAGGATATCGACCACGACCCAGTTCGCCGGCTGTCCGAGGCCAGTGAAGCGACCATGCAACATGACGAAGTCGCCTTCAGCGACTGCCAACTGACATTCGTAACGCATATCGGACGATCCTGCGGCGACCAACTCGAACAGACCCTCGCGACCAGGGGGCACATGAGCACTGTGCTGGATATAGGAGGGTGACCAGAAGCGTTCGGCTGAAGCCAGATCCTTGCGATTGAACAGGGTTGCGAAACCTTCGAGGACGATGGCCTTGTTCTCGGCGGGGGTATGTGAAGTCATGGTCGGTTTCCTGCTAACAATGTAAAGGGGAGGGCGACTGTAGGGCCGCCCAATATCGCTTTGTGGTCTCAGCCGAAAGCCGGTCCGCTTGCAATCATGTCGTTGAACTGATTGACCCACGCGTGCTCGTTCGGGCCAGGGTTGGCACGCATCGCCTCGGCGGGCGCGACAAGGATTTCGTCCACGCCGCTCTCGAACTGCGCCATGGCTCCGGCAATGAACTGGTCGAGGGGAATGGCGCGTTCTTCCTCGCTGCTGTCGAGCAATTCGGTGCGTACCCAAGGCGGTGCGATCTCTACCACCTGGACACCGTATTCGCGCAGCAGGTAGCGCTGCGACAGGGTGTAGGAGTGCAGCGCGGCCTTGGTCGCCGAATAGACCGCCGTCACGGCCATTGGCACGAAGCCGAGCACCGAGGAGACGTTGACGATGACCGCATCCGGCTTGGCCTTAAGATGCTCGACCAGCGCCGAGGTCATGCGGATCGGACCCAGCAGGTTGGTGGTGACGGTCGACAGGGCAAGCTCATCGTCCACCGGACCTTCGGCATGATCGAGCAGCATGATGCCGGCATTGTTGATCAGCACATTGACCTCGGGGTAATGGTCGATGAGGTGCTGCGCGGCCGCCTGGATGCTGGCCGTGTCGTTGATGTCGAGTTCAAGTGCGGCCATGCCGGGGTTGGCGTCGAGCGTCTCTTGCAGCCGCGCCTTGCGACGACCGGAGATGATCACTTGATTGCCGAGTTTGTGGAAGGCTTCTGCCAGACCACGGCCGATGCCGGAGCCGCCGCCAGTGATGAAGATCGTGTTGCCAGTCATGCGCATGAGGGATTTCCTTGAACGAAAAAGTCAGGGCGTCCGCCACGCTGCCAGGCCGTTCAGCTCGACCGCTGCGTCGCGGGGTATGGCGCTAAACTGGCAGCTTCGGCGGGATTGGAGTAGACGCTGTGGCTGGCTATCTTCTATGCGTCGGATGCATAAGCACCGCCGGCATCGTCAAGCAGGCTGGCGACAAGATGTTCGATCAGGGCGCGGCCGGCCCTGCGGGTTCGCGAGCCGTGGGGGAAGTAGGCATGCACCGGTACGGATTCGGTTTCCCAATCGGTGAGCAGCGCGACGAGTTCACCGCTTTCAAGCTCCCGCCGACACGCCCATGCTGTTGTCGATGTAATCCCTAAACCGGCAGTTGCCGCCGCGACAGCGCCTTCGTTTTCGTCGGTCGAGAAGTGCGCTTCGAGCTGAATCGTCCTGGTCTCGCCATTGCGTTTGAACATCCACCCGCTCGGGACCGTCGAGGCTGGACCGGCGATGATTCGATGCGATTGCAGGTCCTCAGGCAGAGTCGGCTCCCCAGCGGCGCGCAAGTAGGACGGTGAGGCGAGAATGAATCTGGAGATTGTCATGATCTGACGGCTCGTAGCACTGGAGTCCACCAGCCGTCCCAGCCTTATCGCTACATCGATATTTTCGCGCACCAGATCCTGCCAATGATCGGCGAGCAGCACCTGGATATGCAGGTTGGGGTGTATCGCTGCGAACGGCGCTATACGCGGAATGATTTCCCGTACGCCGATGCTCGTTGGCATGCTGATCCGCACGACCCCACGCAATTCCAGGCCACCGCGAACGCTTTGCTCGGCTTCTTCCACCGCAGCGAGGATGGGTTCCATGCGCGAGAGAAAATCCGCCCCTGCCTCAGTCGGTACGACGGCACGTGTCGATCTAGCCAGCAGCAGGGTGCCGAGATCGGCTTCGAGCTCGGCCACAATCCTGGAGACCTGGGATTGAGAAAGGCCCACTTCGCGTGCCGCGGCCGAAAAGCTGCCCAGTCGCGCCACCCTTGTGAAAAGCCTGTAGGAGAAAAGGTCTTTCATGCGTTAGCTCCATCCAACAGCCAGCATGCACCTTGAGGCCGCTGGCAGAAGCTACGGTGAAACGCGGCAGTTTGGGTGAGTGATTTTTTGCGGGGAGGCAGCTGGGGCACTATGGCCCCAGTTACCAGTGGTGCAAATTATCACGCAACTTCAGTGTGGAAAGGATAGTCCGTGTAACCCGCTTCCGTGCCACCGAAGAACGACTCGCGGTCGTACGGGTTCAGTGGCCAGCCGTTGCGCAGGCGCTCCGGCAAGTCAGGGTTGGCGATGAAGTGGCGGCCGAACGCGACCAGATCTGCATCGCCGGCCTCGAGGATCGCGTTGGCCGATTCACCGGAGAAGCCGCCCGCCGCGATAAGGGTGCCCTTGTAGTGCTGGCGGATGAGTTGGGACGCCACCGGATTCTGGTCGCGGCGCTCGTCTTCGATGAGACCCAGGATGCGTGGCTCGATCAGGTGCAGATAGGCGAGGTCCAGCTTGTTCAGCGCGCGCGCGACATAGGTGAACAGGCCAATGGGGTCGCTGTCGGACATATCGCCGAAGTTGCCGCTCGGCCCCAGGCGTACCGCCACCCGATTGCTGCCCCAGACGGAGATCACTGCCTCTACCGCTTCCAGCAGGAACCGGCTGCGGTTCTCGAACGAGCCACCGTAGATATCCGTACGTTTGTTGCTGCCGTCCTGCAGGAATTGATCGAACAGGTAGCCGTTGGCCGAGTGCAACTCCACGCCATCGAACCCGGCTGCGATACCGCGTACGGCGGCGGCGCGGAAGCTTTCCACCAGCCCGTGGATTCCCGCGATGGTCAATTCTCGCGCCGGGCTGGCGGGGGTCCAGCCAGTCTCGGTGAAGGCGAGGCCGCCGTGGTCAACGACGGAAGGGGCCACCGGCTGGGCGCCGTCCGGCTGCAGGAGGCTGTTGGACTGGCGCCCCGCATGATAGAGCTGCAGAAAGATTTTGCCGCCCTTGGCATGAACGGCGTCGGTCACGAGCTTCCAGCCGGCGATCTGGCTGTCGTCATACAGACCGGGAGCACCGAGGTAGCCATTACCATTGGCTGCGGCGATAGTGGCTTCGCCGATCAGCAAGCCACCGGCGGTGGTACGCTGGGCGTAGTACTCGGCCATCAACTGGCCAGGGATGGCGCCCGGCTCGGCACGCATACGGGTCAGTGGCGCCAGAACGACGCGATGGGAAATCTGGTATGGGCCTATCTGGATGCTCGTATGCAGTTTGGACATGACATCGATACCTATCAGTGGTGGGATGGGCGCAATGTAGGCGTAAAATTCGCGGAGAAAAATATCCCGCGATGCCGAACATTTCGGATGTTTTTTCCGTAATCCCGCCTGGTTGGTGGAGTTCTGCCGGAGCAAGCAGGAAAAGTGATGGAAAGTCTGAATGGCATCTCGATGTTCGTGCAGGTTGCCGAAACGCGCAGCTTTACCGAGGCCGCCCGCCAGTTGGGGGTATCGTCCTCGACCGTGGGCAAAACCATTGCCCGGATGGAGGAGCGCTTGCATGTGCGGCTGTTTCATCGCAGCACACGCAGCATCACGCTGACGGCCGAGGGGACCCTGTTCCTTGAGCGCTGCCGCCGCATCCTCAGCGAGGTCACCGCTGCCGAGTCCGAGTTGTCAGGCCTGGCTGGCAGTCCACGCGGGCGACTTCGCGTGGGCTCTCCACTACTGGGCGACCTGATGATGCCGGCCTTTGACGGGTTCATGGAGCGGTATCCGGAAGTCGAACTGGACATCGATTTTTGCGACCGCATGGTCGATGTGATCGAGGAGGGGTTCGACGCGGTGATTCGGACCGGCGAGCAAACCGATTCTCGCTTGGCCGCGCGCCGCCTGGGTTCCTGCGCACATGTGCTGGTGGCATCGCCGACGTATCTCAAGCGGCATGGTGTACCCACGTATCCGCGTGAACTGGAACGCCATTCATGCCTGCAGCACAAATTCCCCGCAACGGGAAAGCTGGAACGTTGGCCGCTGCGGCTCGAACCCTCCGAGGCTGAACTGGTGCTGCCCGCCACAATGACGTCGAACACAATCGAGCCTCTTGCCTACGCCGCAATCCAGGGCAGGGGGATTGCCTTTCTGCCGACTTTCCTGGTGCGCAACGCGCTGGAAAGCGGCCGGCTGGTCACAGTGCTGGACGATTACATTGACCGCCAGGTCGTCTTCTGGATGCTGTGGCCAGCCAGCCGTTATGCCTCGCCCAAGTTGCGCGTTTTCATTGACTACATGAGTGCACACTTGCGCATCTGATCGCTTACGCCCTTTCTAGCAAGTGTTCCAGGAACAATCCCGCGGCGACCGACAACGCCGCTCGCGACCTCACGCACACGCTGAGTTCGCGGGAGGCCCATGGCTCATCCAGCCTGATCGCCTTCGCACCGTCCATTTTGTAAATCGCCGCGCTCCCCTCGGGCATGATGCCAATGCCCAGGCCGGCCTGAACCATCAGGCACAGGGCGTCGTAGCTGGAGACTTCCATGCGGATTTTCAGCGAACGCCCCAGGTCGTTGGCCGCCTTGATCAACTGAAAATTGAGATGAGTACCGCTGCGCAAGGCGATGTATTCGTGATCCAGGGTGTCGCTGAATTTGACGGAGCGGCGTGTCGCCAGCGGATGCCCAAGGGGAACCAGTAACACCAGGCGATCGGTACGAAACGGGAAGACCTCGATATCGGCACCGTGCGGAAGACGGGTGAAGATGCCAATGTCGGTGCGATTTTCGGACACCGCCTTGGTGATGGCCAGGCTTTGCTTTTCTTCGAGGCTGATGTTGATCAGTGGGTACAGTTCCGTGAACGACTTGATCATGCCCGGGAGGAATTGGGTGATGGCGGAAATATTGGCCAGGACATGCACCGAGCCACGGCGACCGTGGGAGTAGTCACGCATCTGCACGACGATTTCATTGAGGTTGTTCAATGCACTGCGAGCCATGAACAGCAGCGACAGACCCGCGTCGGTCGGGGTGATGCCTTTGTTGGTGCGGTTGAGCAGTTTCGAGTCGAGCAGCTCTTCCAGTTCGCTCAGCCGTTTGCTGACCGCCGCCGCGGCGATGTGTTCGCGTTTGGCGGCGGCAGCAATGGTGCCTTCTTCAACGACGCTGACAAAGAGTCGCAACGAGACCGGATCGAGTTTCATGGGAAGTACCGGTTTGGCCTGAATGGCCAGCATAGTACCTCCTTGGGCATTGGCTCAGAACGCCCCGGACAACAGGTGGCCTGCGTTCGGTACTTTGGCCTCGAGGCCGAGGGTTTTCAGCATTTGGTACACGGTGGCGACCGACGCCGACAGCACCGGTTTGTCGAGGCGATCCTGCACGGTCTGGATCGCTGGCAACGACGGCATTTGCACGCAGCACGACAGCACCACCCCGTCAGCCTGTCCGATGTTCAGTCGGTCGGCGTGGGCCACCAGGTTCATCGGGTCCAGACGACCGACTTCGAGGTTGTCGGAAACCTCCAGGCTGATGGAATCGACCACTTCGATGCCCGCCGCCTCGACATAGTCGATGACCTGCCGGGTCAGCGGTTTCATGTACGGCGTAATGATCGAGATTTTCTTGTAGTCGAGCATGTGCAGGCTGTCGATCAGCGCACCGGCGGAGCTGAGTACCGGAGCGTTCGACCGGTTGGAAATCACGGTTTTGCTCAGGCGCTCTTGCGAGACTGTGTGATAGCCAGGCCCTTGGCACATGATCGCCACCAGGCAGGCATAGGCCATGACATCAACCCGTGCATCGCTCAGTTCCAGCGCGCAGCGGTCACTGTCGATGTCCATCTTTTTCAGCTCTTCAGGGCTGACGTGCATCATGCGCATGCGCGAGGAGTGAAAGGTGAAATGCTCTTCGGGGAACAGTTCGTAGCGCGAAGTCAGCATGGCCGGGATTTCGGTTTCCATCGTGGTGTTGGAGCTAGGTACGATTTGGCCGATGCGAAAATTTTTCATGGGTTTTTCCTTTGAACGGTCGGGTCAGTTGCCGCTGGTGAGTTGAACGCCTTTGGTTTCCTGCAGCGTGAACACCATGACAGCGGCGATGACGTAGGAAACGGAGGCAAGGGAAATGGTGGCGGTGAAGCCGATGAGCGGGATCAGCACCGGGACCAGCTTGATGCCGGCGATGGCGCCGACCCGGCCGAAGTTGAAACAGAAACCCGATGCGGTAGAACGGATGCTGGTCGGGAACAACTCCGAGTACCAGGCGCCGAACCCGCTGAAATAACCGGTGAAGAAGCCCAGCAGTGCGGCCAGCGAACCGAGGGCGATGACGTTCTGGGTGGTGAACAGCAGCTTGCCGTCCGTCAATGGCATCAGGGTCGCCGAGTAGGCAAACACCGGCACCATGATTGCCATACCGCCAAAAAACACCGCGAACGACAAGCGACGACCGATGCTTTCAGCCAGGTAGCCGTAGGCCAGGTAACCGATGGTGGCGCCGATGCCGATCCAGATGACAAACACCGGAGCCTGATCGATACGCACGTTGAGAATGCTCTGCAGGTAAGCCGGCATGAAGGTGGTGATGATCCAGTAGCCGTACATGCCCAGTACCGAAATGCTCAGGCCCAGCAAGGTCACTTTCAGATATTGCGGACGGAAGATTTCCATCAGTCGGCCCTTGTCCGCGTTACGACGCATGAACTCGCGGTTGGCCAGCCAGACCGGCGATTCCTTGACGAACAACCAGATGAACACCAGGGTGAAATAGGCCGGGATCGAGGCATAGATGAACAGGTTCCTCCAGGATTCAGGATTCCCGCCATCGAGGAAACTCCAGGCGAAAATCGCTGCCAGCAGACCACCACCCGACCAGCCAGTCTGCATCACCGCAAAGGCCTTGGCGCGACCGGCCGCAGGCCAGATCTCCGACACCAGTGCCGCCGCGGCGGACCACAAGCCACCCACGGCGATCCCCACGCAGAAGCGGAACACGTTGAGCTGCCACAGGCTGTCGGCAAAAGCACAGAGCAAGGTGCCGGTGCCATAGACGAACACCGACAGCATCATGGTTTTCTTGCGGCCGATCTTGTCGGAAATATTGCCGAGGAAGAAACCACCGATACCGGTGGCCAGCAGAAACCAGGCAACCGTGGAGACCACATCGCCCAGGCCGACGGCGAAGGTCTTGGCGACCGCCAAAAGCACAAAGCCAAAGACAGTGGCATCCAGGGCATCAAACAGCCAGGCGGCCCAGGAGCCCCCCAGCGTCACGTAACGCTGGTTGGCGGTCAGTTGACCGACTCCGTCGACGACAGCAGCTTGCGCCGTGGAACTGGCGGTTAGGGTTTTCATGGTTCAACCTCGCGGGTTTGCGTTTTTATTCTTGGAGCCCGTGTGCCGAAAGGTGATCGGCACCCGAGTGGTCTGTGAGCCCGATGTTAGGAGAGGTAAAAGCAGTTCGTATATCAGCCATTCACGAGCCTGCCATCGCGGGTGACGATGGCAGTGGGGGGGCAGGAACGATTTGCAGTCAGTAGAGGAGGGCTGGTTGATCTCTTTCCTTATCAAAGACCTGCTTTGCCTTCGCACCGGCAGTGCTTTTGTGGGCATTTCACTACTTCTTCTTTTCGCGTGGCGAAAGCGGTGTTAAAAAATGTTATGCGCAGAAAATACTTCACATAATCTGATCATTGGTAGATGATTTACGCCAGCCGGTATGACAACCTGATAACACGACAAAAACAGGATGGTCTTGATGTTCAATGAGAACCCGACCCCCGTCCTGAATGACAGCGCCCCTCAGCGGGTTAATCCGCTCGGTGCTGATCCTGTCTGCCGTGGCCTTATCTACAACGCGGCCAACGTCTGCACCTTGCAGGCGTGGAAGCCGTCGCTGCTTTCCTCTGGAGTACCCCATGAATAACAAGAATGTCGGTGTGGTCGGTTTGGGCGCGATGGGGCTGGGCATTGCCCGCTCGTTGTTGCGCAGCGGTTTTAATGTGCATGCCTGTGATGTGCGTTCCGCCGTGACAGAACAGTTCGCCGGGGAGGGCGGTGTGGCTTGCCTGTCACCGTCGCACATGGCCGCTGAGTGTGACGTGATCATTACCGTGGTGGTCAACGCCGAGCAGACCGAGACCGTATTGTTTGGTGAGGGTGGGGCCGTGGCCTCTCTGCGGCCGGGCAGCCTGGTGATCGGCTGCGCCACAGTCGCTCCGACCTACGCGGTGGACCTGGGCCAGCGCCTGGCCGCGTTGGGCCTGCTGTATCTGGATGCACCGATTTCCGGTGGCGCCGCCAAGGCTGCCGCTGGCGAGATGACCATGATGACCTCGGGCCCGGCCGACGCCTATGTCAAGGCCGAGTCGATCCTGGCTGGCATGGCCGGCAAGGTGTATCGCCTGGGTGACGTCCATGGCCTGGGGTCGAAGGTCAAGATCATCAACCAGCTTCTGGCTGGTGTACATATTGCCGCTTCTGCCGAAGCCATGGCGCTGGGCCTGCGTGAAGGGGTCGATGCCGATGCGCTGTATGAGGTGATCACCCACAGCGCCGGTAACTCCTGGATGTTCGAAAACCGTGTGCCGCACATTCTCAAGGCTGACTACACGCCGTTGTCCGCGGTGGATATTTTCGTCAAGGACCTGGGCCTGGTGCTGGATACCGCCCGGGCCAGCAAATTCCCGCTGCCGCTGTCGGCCACCGCCCACCAGATGTTCATGCAGGCCTCCAGTGCCGGATTCGGCCGTGAGGACGACTCGGCGGTGATCAAGATTTTCCCGGGCATCGAATTGCCGACTGCCAAGCCTGAGCCTGTTTGAGGAACACCCCATGACTACTTCCACCGCACGTCCGCTGCTGGGCTGCATCGCCGACGATTTCACCGGTGCCACGGACCTGGCCAACATGCTGGTGCGCGGCGGTATGCGCACCGTGCAAAGCATTGGCATCCCGAGCGCGGAAGTTGCCGCCGGGCTTGATGCCGATGCGATCGTCATTGCGCTGAAATCGCGTACCACCCCGGCCGCCGAAGCAGTCGAGCAGTCTCTCGCCGCGCTGGCCTGGCTGCGCGAGCAAGGCTGCGAGCAGATTTTTTTCAAGTATTGCTCGACCTTCGACTCCACCGCGGCCGGCAATATCGGCCAGGTCAGCGAAGCACTGCTGGCGGCACTGGGTAGCGACTTTACCCTTGCCTGCCCGGCATTCCCGGAGAATGGCCGGACGATCTTTCGCGGCCACCTGTTTGTGCAGGATCAGTTGCTCAGTGAGTCGGGCATGCAGAACCACCCGTTAACGCCGATGACCGATGCCAACCTGGTTCGAGTGCTGCAGTCACAGACCCACCTGAATGTCGGCCTGTTGCGCTACGACACGATTGCCCGTGGCGCTGAGCAGGTGCGGGCGCGAATTGCCGAGCTGAGGGCTCAGGGTGTCGGCATGGCCATCGCTGATGCCTTGTCGGACAGCGATCTGTACACACTCGGTACGGCCTGTGCTGATTTGCCGTTGTTGACGGGTGGTTCGGGGCTGGCGCTGGGGCTTCCGGAAAACTTCCGTCGCGCCGGCAAACTGCGCGACCTCGATGCCTCGAAACTTCCAGCGGTGTCCGGCGGGGAAGTGGTGTTGGCTGGCAGTGCTTCGATCGCCACCAATGGACAAGTAGCCGCCTGGCTAGAAGCCGGTCGGCCAGCCTTGCGGATTGATCCGTTGGCCTTGGCGGCAGGGGAGCCGGTGGTGGCGCAAGCCTTGGCCTTCGCCCGTGATAACCCACAAACCGTATTGATCTACGCCACCAGCTCACCGGATGAGGTCAAGTCGGTGCAACAGCAACTGGGCGTCGAGCAGGCCGGTAGCCTGGTGGAAAACGCCTTTGGCGAAATTGCCCAAGGCTTGCTCCAGAGTGGTGTGCGCCGCTTCGTGATCGCCGGCGGAGAAACCTCGGGTGCTGTGGTCCAGGCATTGGGGGTGCAATTGCTACAGATTGGCGCGCAGATTGATCCGGGTGTACCGGCGACCGTCAGCAGTACTGACAAGCCTTTGGCGCTGGCACTCAAATCGGGCAACTTCGGTGGCCGGGATTTCTTCAGTAAAGCCTTGAACCAACTCGCCCAGGCCGGAGATGTGCAATGAGCAACGAGAACGCCCAGCGCGAAGAAATCTGTGAAGTTGGCCGCAGCCTTTACCAGCGCGGATACACCGTCGGCAGCGCCGGCAATATCAGCGCGCGACTGGACGACGGCTGGTTGATCACGCCGACGGATGTGTGCCTCGGGCGTCTTGATCCGGCGACCATCGCCAAGGTCAACCTGGCCGGCGAATGGGTGTCCGGTGGCAAGCCTTCAAAGACCCTGGCGCTGCACCGCCAGGTCTACGACCGTAATCCGAATGTCGGCGGCGTGGTGCACACGCACTCCACCCATCTGGTGGCGTTGACGCTGGCCGGTGTCTGGCAGGCGGACGACATCCTGCCGCCGCTGACGCCGTATCAGGTCATGAAAGTCGGGCATATCCCGTTGATCGGCTACCAGCGGCCCGGTTCGCCAAAGGTTGCCGAGCAAGTCGCCCGGCTGGCCAACAGTGTTCGCGGCGTGATGCTCGAACGGCTGGGCCCGGTGGTCTGGGAGAGTTCGGTATCCAGGGCCAGCTACGCCCTGGAAGAGCTCGAGGAAACCGCACGGCTCTGGCTGATGAGCAATCCCAAGCCTGAACCGCTCGATCAGACGGCGCTGGATGAATTGCGAGACACCTTCGGTGCGCACTGGTAACGCACAGGCTTGACACGACAGCTCGATAACGCAGGCCCTGCCCGGGAGAAGCCCAGCGACTTTCGACGGCCCCGGCTTGCCTGAAAAAACAATAACAACAGGAAACCCAAGCATGACTCACTTTCACTGCGGCATGTTCAGATCCAGTGGCAGTACCGTTTCATTTACCCGGCGTGGAGGGTTTGTGAAATGAGCCCGTTAATCCTGATGATGACCGCCGGGGTGGGCATCGCGCTGTTGTTGTTCCTGGTGCTCAAGTACAAATTCCAGCCCTTCGTGGCCTTGATGCTGGTGAGCATTCTGGTGGCGCTGGTGGCCGGCGTGAAGCCGGCCGATCTGGTCGCCACCATCGAAGGCGGCATGGGCAAGACCTTGGGCCATATCGCGATCATCATTGCCCTGGGCGCGATGATCGGGCGGATCATCGAACTCTCAGGCGGTGCCGAGGCGCTGGCCAAGACGTTGATTACCCGTTTCGGCAATCGGCGTACACCCCTGGCGTTGACGATTGCCGGCTTCATGGTCGGGGTACCGGTGTTCTTCGAGGTCGGCGTGATCATCCTGATGCCGCTGGCCTATGGTGTTGCCCGCAGTGCACGTAAGCCGCTGTTGGTGTTCGCGTTGCCAATGTGCGCAGCGTTGTTGACCGTACACGCCTTCCTGCCGCCACACCCGGGTGCGGTGGCTGCTGCCAGTCAATTGGGCGCGGACCTGGGCCGTGTGCTGATGTTCGGTTTGCCGATTACCGCGCTGCTTTGCTATGTCGGCTACCGCGTGGCGGGGCGCATGACCCGTCGGGCGTATCCGATGACTGACGATATTCGTGCCGAGGTCTATGGCCCGCATGTCACCAACGAGGATCTGGCCGCCTGGTCCAATGGTAACGACAAGAGCCCTGAGCGAGCGGCTGTGGCCGTGTCGCACATGGGCCTGGAAGAGGCCACCAGCAGCATCGTCTCGAAGTTGCCGCCGGCTCCACCACCGGGTTTTGGTCTGATCGTCGGCCTGATTGTGTTGCCGATCATTCTGATTCTGCTAGGGACGCTGTCCACCTCGTTGCTGCCTGCCGAATCGGTCCTGCGCGGTATCATGACCGTACTCGGCGCGCCGCTGGTGGCGTTGCTGATCGATACCTTGCTGTGCGCCTGGCTGCTGGGGTCGCGTCGGGGCTGGAGCCGCACTCAAGTGTCCGACGTGATCGGCTCGGCCTTGCCCGGTGTGGCCATGGTGATCCTGATTGCCGGTGCCGGCGGTGTGTTCGGCAAGGTGCTGGTGGACACCGGAATCGGTGCCGTGGTCTCCGACATGCTGCGCACCACCGGTCTGCCGGTGCTGGCCCTGGGCTTTCTGCTGACCATGCTGTTGCGCGCGGTGCAGGGTTCGACCACGGTGGCGCTGGTGACCACTGCCGGCATCATCAGCCCGTTGATTGCGACCCTCAATCTCACCCCGAACCACATGGCACTGTTGTGTCTGGCCATGGGCGGTGGCGGGTTGGCCATGTCCCACATCAATGATGCCGGTTACTGGATCTTCACCAAACTGTCCGGGCTGAACGTGGCCGACGGCTTGCGCACCTGGACGGTGCTGACCACATTGCTCGGCACCCTGGGTTTCTGTATTACCCTGCTGATCTGGCCCTTTGTCTAACCCTTTATCTCAGGAGCTACCATGCCTCGTTTCGCTGCCAATCTCAGCATGCTTTACCCGGAACATGAGTTTCTGGATCGCTTCGCCGCCGCGGCTGCCGACGGTTTCGAAGCGGTGGAGTATCTGTTCCCCTACGACTACAGCGCTGAAGAACTCAAGCAACGCTTGAGCGACAATGGCCTGGTGCAGGCACTGTTCAACGCGCCGCCCGGCGATTGGGCGAAGGGCGAGCGGGGCGCCGTGTCGTTGCCGGGTCGGGAGAGTGAATTTCGTAGCGGGTTTGATCGTGCCCTGGAATACGCCTGCGTATTGGGCAATTCACGCATCCATGTCATGGCCGGGCTGCTGCCGTCGGAAAGCGATCGCCCACGGCATCACGGCGTGTACCTGGAGAACCTGGCCTACGCCGCTACCCGGGCGGCCAAGGCAGGCGTCACAGTATTGCTCGAACCGATCAATACGCGAGACATGCCAGGCTTTTTCCTCAACCGCCAGGATCAGGCCCAGGCCATCTGCAAGGAAGTGGGCGCCAGTAACCTGAAGGTGCAGTTCGACTGCTACCACTGCCAAATCGTCGAGGGCGACCTGGCGACCAAACTGCGTCGGGACTTCGACGGAATTGGCCATATCCAGATCGCTGGTGTGCCAGACCGACATGAACCGGACCTGGGGGAAGTCAACTATCCCTATCTGTTCGAGCTGATCGACCAGTTGGGTTATGACGGCTGGGTAGGGTGCGAATACCGGCCACGAGGCAACACGTCTGCCGGCTTGCAGTGGCTGCGCGACTGGAAAGCGCGTTAAGAAACTTGTAGGAGCGAGCTTGCTCGCGATGGACGTTAACGATACCGCGTGTTTGCTGAATAAACACGTCGCCCTCAGCTCCATCGTCGGAACGCCGCCCGGAGCAAGCTCGCTCCTACAAGTCAGGCCAGGAGCGCGTCGTTTCAGGCCGGTGTATTGTCAGCCGGCAGCAACAGTTCGACACCTTGCTTGCGGATGCCATCGGCCGCCGCAGGGGTCAAAGCGTCATCGCTGAGGATAATGTCGAACTGCTCGAGCCCGGCAATCTTGTACATACTGAAGGTGCCGTATTTCGAACTGCTGGCCACCAGCACCACCTGCGAAGCCGATTGCATCGCGGCTTGCTTGACCTCAACCTTCAGCGCCGAAGGCGTGGTGAGGCCGCGACGCAAATCCCATGAACTGGTCGATATGAACGCGATATCGGTGACCACCTGACGCAAGGTGGCAACCGCCAGACCGCCCACGCACGATTGATTGGAGTGATCCAGCTGCCCACCGGTGTGAATCACCGTGACATGGGGGGCTTCGATCAGTGCCTGGACAATACCAAAGTCGTTGGTCACCACGGTCATGCCGGACAGTGCCTTGATGTAGGGGACGATTTCCAGCGTGCTGGTTCCCGCGTCCAGGTAAATCGTCATGTCGGCATGCAGTAGCCGGGCGGCGAGCCTGGCCATGGCCTGCTTCTGCGGCAACTCGACCACCGCCTTGATCTGATGGCTGGGCTCACTGTGCAGCTGGCTGGCGATCCGCACCCCACCCGTTACCGAGTAAGCACGACCTTCCTGCTCCAGCAACGCAATGTCGCGGCGTATGGTCATGTGCGAACAGTCGAACATTTCCATCAACTGATGAACGCTCAGCACCTGATGCTTGCGCAACTGTCGCAGCATCAATTCACGGCGCTGTTCAGGAATCATCGGTGCGCCGCTGTCGGCGGCGATGTCCTTTTGACTAGGCATTCGGGCTCCAAAATGAAGAAATCCGCAGACAAGGAGGGCGGGCAAACATAGTAGCGAATCTGCAGCCGGATCAGTAGCGTGATGAGGCGTCGAGCCCATGTCCCTGCGTAAAACGCTTGTTTCTACCTGTTCACTGCAGCCTGCGCCCGATAGGCCTTGGGCGCACAGCCCTGGGCTTTGTGGAAAAAGCGGCTGAAGGCACTCAGGCTGGAAAAACCCAGCGCCTCGGCGATCTGTGAAAGCTTCAAGTCGGTCTGGCTCAGGTATTTTCGGGCCAGGTCCAGCTTGGTCTGCTGCTTGATGGCCTGGAAGGTGGTGCCGCTGCCGGCCAGCCTGCGTTGCAGGGTTCGGCGGCTCTGCAGTTGATTGAGGGCGACGGCGTCCAGGGGCGCACCGCTGCTGGAAAGCAGTTTGCGCACCGAGTCCTCGGTTGCCGAGGCCGGGCTTCGGTTGCGTCGCTGTTGGTTTTCCCGCATGTAGTCAAGCAGGGCGGGGCGGGAGAAGGGCTGTTTCTCGTTCAGTGGATGCGTCAGCACGTGGTGGCTGAGCAGCATGCCATTGCACTCCTGATTGAAAAACACGTTCTGGCCGAACATCCGTGTGTAGCTGGCGCGACTATGCGGTTCCCGGCAGCGCAGCATCACGCGTTCGGGCGACCACTGCGGGTACAGCGCGCTGCGCAGTTTGCGCGCGAGCAGGGCCAGGCCCAGGTGGACGGACTGGGTTTCGTCGATTCCGGCCGTCGCGGTCACCTCGTAGTGCACGGTCATTCCCAGTTCGTGTTGCTCCAGGTGCACCAGGGCACCGGACATCAGCACGTGGAAGTAACGTGACAGGCGTTCGAGCCAATCGCCCACTGTGGTCGCTTCGCTGACGATGTCGAGCAGCGCACTGCCCAATACGCCCATCCCTTGCTTTTGTGCCAGCAGCAACCCGAAGTCCTCGCGACCGGTTTCCCGGGCGGCCAGTTCGAGAAAATGCACCACCTTTGGCACCGGCAGAAGGACGTCCAACTGATCCAGCGACTGCGAGGCAATCGATGCCCCATGGGCCACTCGCCAGGGATCGCCGTGCAGATCGGCGATCAGCTCCCGGGCGCCGTACAGGCACATGCTGCGAATGAGATGAGTATCCATGGCGCGCCTTTGGCGATTAATGGCGCGAAGTATCAAATAATTGGCATGTTTTATCAAATAAATGCCCGGCGTCTGCGCAAAATACGACCGCCCGAACCTTACAAAAATCACAACGGAGCGGTTGCCATGCTGGGTCTGATGCAGGATCACCCCTTACTCATTTCTTCGGTACTGGAGCACGCGCTGTGCTCGCACCCCCAGGTCGAGATCGCCTCGCGCTTGCAGGACGGCACGGTGCATCACTGCACGTATGCCGACATCGGCCAGCGTGCCAAACAATTGGCCAATGCCCTCACAAACCTCGGCGTGCAGCCCGGCGAGCGGATCGGCACCCTGGCCTGGAATGGCTACCGGCACATGGAAATGTTCTATGGCGTCTCGGGCATGGGCGCGGTGCTGCACACCATCAACCCACGGCTGTTTGCCGAGCAGATCGAGTTCATCGCCAACCATGCCGAAGACCAGTACCTGTTTTTCGACCTGTCGTTCGCTGCCCTGATCGAGCAGCTTGCTCCACGACTGACCACGGTCAAGGCGTTCATCGCCCTGGCCGAGCGCAGCCAGATGCCGCCCATCGTTGTGCCCAATCTGCTGTGCTACGAAGACCTGATCGGCGATGAACCCGAGACCTTCGCCTGGCCCTGCCTGGATGAACGCGTGGCGGCCTCCCTGTGCTACACCTCGGGCACCACCGGAAATCCGAAAGGGGTGTTGTACTCCCATCGCTCGACCTTGCTGCATTCGATGGCCACCTGCACCCCGGACGGGTTCAACCTGTCCTCGGCCGATACGGCGCTGCTGGTGGTGCCCATGTTCCACGTCAACGCCTGGGGCATGCCCTATGCGGCAGCGATGTGCGGCGCGCGCCTGGTCCTGCCCGGTGCGGACCTCGACGGGGCCAGCCTGTATGACTTGATGCAACGCGAAAGAGTAACCCTGGCCCTGGGTGTGCCCACGGTGTGGATGACCCTGCAACAGTATGTGCAGAACGCCGGGCTGATGCCGACCGCGGACCTGTGCCTGAACCGGGTCGTGATGGGCGGGGCAGCGGCACCGCGCAGCCTGGTGGAAACTTTCGAGACTCGCTTTGACGCCCGGGTGCTACAAGCCTGGGGTATGACCGAGATGTCGCCATTGGGCACGGTTTGCAATGTCTTGCCCAAGCACCGTGACGCCTCGCTCGACGAGCGTATCGACCTGCAGGCCAAGCAAGGCCGGGTGTTGTTCGGAGTAAGGATCAAAATCGTCGATGCAGACGGTGCCGAACTGCCCCGTGACGGCAAGGCGTCCGGCCATTTGCGGGTCAAGGGACCGTGGATCGCCAGTCAGTATTACCGGGGCGAGGGCGGGGACCTGCTCGATGAACAGGGCTGGCTGATGACTGGCGATATCGCAACCATCGACCCGGATGGCTACATGCAGATCACCGATCGGGCCAAGGATGTGATCAAGTCCGGCGGCGAATGGATTTCCTCCATTGACCTGGAGAACGCCGCCTGCGGTCACCCGGCGGTGGCAGAAGCAGCGGTCATCGGCGTACCCCACCCCAAATGGCAGGAACGGCCGTTGCTGGTGGTGGTGCTCAAACAGGGCATGTTGGCGACGCGGGACGAGTTGCTCGGTTTTTTACAGAGCCGCGTGGCCAAGTGGTGGCTGCCCGACGCGGTCGCTTTCGTCGAGGCACTGCCCTATACCGCAACGGGTAAAGTGCAAAAAATGAAATTGCGCGAACAGTTCCGGGACTATGGTTTATAACCAGCGATACTTTGTACCCAAGTCCAAAGGGCCCCCCATGGATCGCATTGCACCGGAACTGGTCCTCAAGACCACGCCACCGCGAAGTCAGAAAACCGCTCACATGCGTGAGCGGCTGAGCATCGACTCCGCGGCCCTGGCGGACAAGATGGCCATTGCCGTGCAAGGCCCGGCGGGGTTCGGCAAGACGTTTCTGCTGGCCCAATGGCGCCGGGAGCTTCTTTCCCGTGGGGCGGTGGTGGCCTGGTTGATGCTCGATGAACATGACGATGGCGTTCGATTCGCCCAGGGGCTGGCCGCCGCCATGGCCGTTGGCAGCGGCCGGGCAACGTTTGCCGGATTCCTGGAGCGCATGCCCGGGCGCGGGCGCGACGAACTGGAAGGGCTGACCGACTGGCTGGCCGAGGTCGCGGACCTTGGTGGCGAAATCGTGCTGATGCTCGACGAAGCCGAAAGACTGCCCGAAGCCACCGCGCGGCATTGCCTGGCCTACCTGCTGCACAATGCCCCGGCCAACCTGCGCATCATCATGGCCTCCCGTGGGCGCTTGAACCTGCAGGTGGCCGACCTGCAAGCCCGCGGCTTTTATGTCGCCATCGGTGCGGACGCCTTGCGCCTGCGGGTGGAGGAAACCGTGGCGATCCTCGGCAGCCGCTTCGGTCATCGTATCGATCCGGACCTGTGCGTGCGCTTGCACGAAGCCACCGAGGGTTGGTCACTGGGCCTGCAACTGGCGATCGCTTCCATCGAAAAAAGCCCGAGCGTGGTCGCGGCGGTCGAAGAGCTGTCGACAGGGACCGGTGATATACGGCGCTACTTCGTCGACACCCTGATTGCCCACCTGCCCGCCGGACAGATTGAATTTCTGATCAGCATTGCACTGCTGGAGATGTTGCATCCGTCCCTGTGCATCGCCTTGACCGGCGACGAGCAGGCCGGTTTGCGCTTGCAGGAGCTATGCGTGGCGACGCCGATCTTTGTCGAAAGCGTGGACAGTGAGTGGGTGCGTATCCACCCGCTGGCCCGGGAGTTCCTGCTGGGGCGCTTTGCCAGTCTGCCCGAGACACGACGCCTGGACCTGCATGAGCGGGCGGCAAGCTGGCTTGAAGCCCATGAATTCTCCGAGCAGGCGGCTCGTCATTATCTGTTGGCCGGGCGCCCCCGCCAGGCGTATCAGATGATCGAGCAATGCCTGTACGAAATCATGTTGCGCGGGCAGTTCAGCCGCGTCCTGGAGTGGGTCGAGGAACTGCCGGCGCAGGAGGTCGAATCGCGGTCGCGCATGTGCCTGGCGGCCGCCTGGTCCCTGGCCATGAGCGATCGGCACGAGGAAGCGGTACGGCTGGTCGCCGGTCTCCGACAGGACCCGGCGACCGATGACAGCACGCGCTGCGAGGCGGCGATGATTGTAGCCACCGCCGCCTATTTTGCCGACCGGCCGGACGAATCGCTGACGCTGGTGACGCCTTGGATGAACGCCTTGCCGACCGGCGAGATCAAGTTGCAGGCGGTCTTTGCCAACCAGATCGCGCGCCTGACCCTGTTTCAGGGCCAACCGGAAAAAGCTCGGCGGATCTTTCAGCGGGCACCGTTGTATGCCTGGAGCTCAGGCCTGGACGCCATCCGCGGTTTTGGCGAATGGGTGGTGGGCCTCAGCTATGTCAGCGAAGGTCGCCTCGTGCCGGCCGAAAGAGCGCTGCGCGACAGCCTGGCTCGCGCCGAACAGGACATTGGCCGACGCAGTCCAGTGGCGGTGATGTTGGCCAGCGGACTGGCTACAGTGTTGCTCGAGCGCGATCAGTTGCAAGAAGCCGCCACGGTCCTGGCCAACCGCCTGGACGTGGTCGAGCGTCTGGCTTCTCCGGATGCGATTGTATTGGGCTTTCTCACCGCCGCTCGCCTGGCGGTGCTGCAGGGCCAGGGCCATCGTGGTTACGACCTGCTCGAGGCGCTGTTTGTACTCGGCGAAGAGCGCGGCATTGCGCGTTTCTGCATTGCCGCCCTGGCCGAGCAGATTCGCCTGCACGCGCTGCAAGGCCGGGCCGATACCTGTCTTGCATTGGGGCGCCGGCTCGATGCCCAGGTGCCGCAAGTCGCACGCGAACAAACGGGCTTGCTCGGGCCAGAACTGGCCTTGATGGTGATGCTGGCCAAGGCCTATATCGCCCATGTGCAACGTGACTGGCAAGGGATGCTGGAGCTGTTGGAGCGTGCCAACGAAATAGCCGAGCGCATTCGTCGCGGCCGTGAAATTGTGCAGATCAAACTGCTCAAGGCATTGGCGCTCCAGGAGTCGGGCGGCAACGGCCTGGCCTGCCTGCGTGAAGCGATCAGCCTGGCCGAGGAAAACGGCCTGCGGCGGATTGTCGAAGACACCCATCCGGAATTGCTCAAATGGATGCGCAAACTCCAGCACGAGGCACCCAGGACCGCTGCGCAAGGCACGCCACCACCCGCGCCGGTGCCATTGGCGACCAGCACGGTGTCGCCCAGCCGATTGCTGACACCCAAGGAGCGTGAAGTCTTGCAATTGCTCGCACGTAACCTGTCGAACAAACAGATCGCCCTGGCGCTGAATGTCGGCGAAGAAACCGTGAAATGGCACCTGAAGAACCTGTTCGGCAAGTTCCAGGCCGGTACCCGCAAGCATGTGGTGGATCGTGCTTACATGCTTGGCATCCTCGATCCTGCCAACTGAAACCTGGTCCTTCTACTCGCGCATTATTTCCGAGCCGCGGCGCCTCACTTAAGAGATAGATCGAACAGAAAGCAACCTGTGGCGAGGCCGCTTTTTTTGGCTTTCACTGGTTTGGACCCGGACGCGGTCCCCTGTAGGAGCTGGCTTGCCAGCGATGATCGTCAACGATAACGCGTGTGAACTGGATAAACGCGGCGCACTGGAGTCCATCGCCAGCAGGCTGGCTCCTACAGTTTTTCAGCGTGGGCACGTTCCCCTGTGGGAGCTGGCTTGCCAGCGATGGTCGTCAACGATAACGCGTGTGAACTGGATAAACGCGGCGCACTGGAGTCCATCGCCAGCAAGCTGGCTCCTACAGTTTCAGCGTGGACGCGGTCCCCCCTGTAGGAGCTGGCTTGCCAGCGATGGTCGTCAACGATAACGCGTGTGAACTGGATAAACGCGGCGCACTGGAGTCCATCGCCAGCAAGCTGGCTCCTACAGTTTCAGCGTGGACGCGGTCCCCTGTAGGAGCTGGCTTGCCAGCGATGGTCGTCAACGATAACGCGTGTGAACTGGATAAACGCGGCGCACTGGAGTCCATCGCCAGCAAGCTGGCTCCTACAGTTTCAGCGTGGACGCGGTCCCTTGTAGGAGCTGGCTTGCCAGCGATGGTCGTTAACGATAACGCGTGTGAACTGGATGAGCGCGGCGCACTGGAGTCCATCGCCAGCAGGCTGGCTCCTACAGTTTTCCAGCGTGGACGCGGTCCCCTGTGGGAGCTGGCTTGCCAGCGATGGTCGTCAACGATAACGCGTGTGAACTGGATAAACGCGGCGCACTGGAGTCCATCGCCAGCAGGCTGGCTCCTACAGTTTCAGCGTGGGCTCGGTCCTTTGTGGGAGCTGGCTTGCCAGCGATGGTCGTTAACGATTACGCGTGTGAACTGGATAAACGCGGCGCACTGGAGTCCATCGCCAGCAGGCTGGCTCCTACAGTTTCAGCGTGGGCATGGTCACTTGTAGGAGCTGGCTTGCCAGCGATGGTCGTCAACGATAACGCGTGTGGACTGGATAAACGCGGCGCACTTGAGTCTATCGCCAGCAAGCTGGCTCCTACAGTTTCAGCGTGGGCACGCTCCCGTGTAGGAGCTGGCTTGCCGGCGATGGTCGTTAACGATAACGCAGTGTGAACTGGATAAACGCGGCGCACTGGAGTCTATCGCCAGCAAGCTGGCTCCTACAGTTTCAGCGTGGGCATGGTCACTTGTAGGAGCTGGCTTGCCAGCGATGGTCGTTAACGATAACGCGTGTGGACTGGATAAACGCGGCGCACTTGAGTCTATCGCCAGCAAGCTGGCTCCTACAGTTTCAGCGTGGGCATGGTCACTTGTGGGAGCTGGCTTGCCAGCGATGGTCGTTAACGATTACGCGTGTGAACTGGATGAACGCGGCGCACTGGAGTCCATCGCCAGCAAGCTGGCTCCTACAGTTTCAGCGTGGGCATGGTCACTTGTAGGAGCTGGCTTGCCAGCGATGGTCGTTAACGATTACGCGTGTGAACTGGATGAACGCGGCGCACTTGAGTCCATCGCCAGCAGGCTGGCTCCTACAGTTTCAGCGTGGGCTCGGTCCTTTGTGGGAGCTGGCTTGCCAGCGATGGTCGTTAACGATTACGCGTGTGAACTGGATTAACGCGGCGCACTGGAGTCCATCGCCAGCAGGCTGGCTCCTACAGTTCTCCGGAAATGCGTGAAGAACCCTTTTTTACCCCCCTTGTTCTTCCACCCCCCCTGACGCTGGGGGGGCTGGATCGCGCCTGACCGATAGTCTGGACCTCACTTGAACCAACCCGGCCGGGCGGATTTGCCGCTTGCCGAGCGTTGCTCGAAGACAAGAGAGGATCGGCACCAGCCGACTATCGAGGTAAGGCGTATGAGTCAAAGCGTGCTGATTGCGGGGGTGGGCATGTCTCCGTTCGTCCCGCTGGGCGCTGGCGACAGTGTTGCTGCGTTGGCGGGCCGGGCGATCCGCCAGGCGCTTGACGATGCGCGCATTGACTATGACCTGGTCGACCAGGTGTTCAGCGCCAGCGTCAGCGGCGCGGTCGGCTGCAGTGAGCAGGTCCTGGCCCAGATCGGCCTTACCGGTGTCCCGGTGTTTTCCCTCGCGGACGGCTGCACGGCAGCCAGCAGTGCCTTGCAGCTGGCGCGCCACAGCGTGTTGTCCGGCCAGGCCGAATGCGCACTGGCACTGGGCTTCGAGTGTATGCCGGCGAACGTTACCCACCGCGCCTTCTTTGGTCTGGACGATAGCGCGCCGCAGGCCTGGGACGGCCTCGGCCAGCCCGATGCCTGCCAGGCTCATTTTGCCCGGCGCGAGCATCCGGCCGCGCTGTTCGCGGCCCAGACCAGTTGGTTGCTGACCCGCATGGGTGTGGCCCAAACCAGTTTCGAGCAGGTACTCAGCCAGGCCCGGGCCCAAGCCATGGCCAACCCCATGGCCGTACTGAACCGCTGCACGGCACTCGATGGCTGGCGGGCTCGCTACCTTTGCCCGCCCGCGTGCGGAGCAGCGGCGGTGCTGCTGTGTACCCCGGGTTTTCTGGCCCGTTACGGCGCCCGCGGTGGTGTGGCAGTAAGGGCCTGTGTGCGCGGTAGCGACCTGGCCTCCGAGCAGGAGGCCGGCTGTGTGCTCGATGTGCTGGGGCGCGCCACGACCCGGCGCGTTGCGCAACTGGCGTATGAGCACGCCGGCATTGGTGCCGACGAGATTGAGGCCGTGGAGCTGCATGACCAGAGCGTCGGCGACTTCATGGTGTACAGCGCCGCCCTGGGTTTGTGCCGGGAGGAAGGTATAGACGGCTTCGTGCGAGAACGGCGCAACAGTCGCGGCGCCCCGGTCGATGTCTGCGCCTCCGGCGGACTGCTCGGTCGCGGCCATGCCCCGGGAGCAACGGGGCTGGCGCAAATCACTGAACTGGTCTGGCAACTGCGCGGCACGGCGCCGTCCAGGCACGACAACGGTGTCCGGACGGCACTTGCGCACAATGCGGCGCTGGGTCGTTCGGTATCGGTAACCATCCTGCAGCGCACCTAAGGACAGCGTCGCAGTGCCGTTTCAATGCGTTTTCATGAACCACAGAGAAGGTGAGCCCGTTAGATGAACAACAACAATAAGATCTGCCATGCAAACCTGCGTCGAGGGCTTTTGGCTACAGCAATCCTGGTCGGGATGGGCATCGCGCCCGCGCAAGCCCTGGAAATCGATACGGGCAACGAAGACCTGTCAGTGCGTTTCGACAACACGTTCAAACTCAACTACGGCCAGCGCGTGGAAACCGCCAACAACAAGCTGGCCAACAGCTGGAACAACAATGATGGTGACCGCAATTTCTCGTCGGGCAGTGCGGTGTCCCAGCGCCTGGACGTGCTCTCGGAACTGGACGTGGTCTACAAGCAGAAGGCCGGCTTTCGCGTCAGTGCCAATAGCTGGTACGACCATGCCTATGACAATGTCGGCAGTGCCAATGCCTCGACCAACCAGCTAAACAGTGGCGTACCGGACTCGCGCCATATCAGTGGTTATGCCGACCGTTATTACAACGGGCCGTCTTCGGAAATCCTCGATGCCTTCGTGTTTGGCAGCACCGAGATCGGTGACGAAACCCTGCTCAGCGCCAAGCTGGGCAGCCATACCCAGTACTGGGGCGAAAGCATCCTGGCCTTCGCCCATGGCAACAGCTATGGCCAGTCGGGCCTGGACATCACCAAGGGGCTGACAGTGCCGGGCACCGAGGCCAAGGAACTGTTCATCCCGCGCAACCAGTTGTCCACCAGCTTGACCCTGGGCCCGGAGCTGACACTGGGCGCCCAATACTTCCTCGGTTGGGATGCCTCGCGACTGCCTGAATCGGGTACTTACCTGGGGTTCAACGACGGTATCCAGAGTGGCGGGCACAACCTGTCGCTGATCGGTGGACGCAACCCACTCTTCGGTGCCCCGGGCCCCATCGGCGCCAATGAGTTCCTGCGCCTGAAAAACGGCCACACCTTCACCCCGGACAATCACGGCGACTTCGGCCTGATGGCCAAGTGGAGCCCGGAATGGCTGGACGGGACCCTGGGCTTCTACTACCGCAACACCTCGGACATCCTGCCCAACCTGGTCCTGCAGCCGACGGCTGTCGGCCCGGCGCAACTGATCTCGGGCAACATCGGCAGCTACAACCAGTTCTACGTCGACGATATCGATATCTACGGCATCAGCCTGTCCAAGAGCATCGCCGGGGTCAGCGTCGGTTTCGATCTCAACTACCGCGA
This sequence comes from Pseudomonas sp. Pseusp10, assembly GCF_059492225.1. Lineage (NCBI taxonomy): Bacteria > Pseudomonadati > Pseudomonadota > Gammaproteobacteria > Pseudomonadales > Pseudomonadaceae > Pseudomonas > Pseudomonas sp. Pseusp10. The sequence continues at coordinate 3,557,276 of NZ_CP168528.1, forward strand.
GAACATGCCGCTGGCCAGTGTCGCCGCCACCGTCAGCCCGGCCGCGGCTGCAGCCGGTCTGCCCGGATTCATCGGCAGTTTCGATGGCAACAACGGCGTGGCCCGAGGCAACACCGTGCATGCGGTGCTCAACGGCCTGACCACCTTCGCCGACACGCCGGTGTGGGACAGCGCCTCGCTGCTGGTGGAGCTTGGCTACAGTCGCTGGCTGGACGTCACCGATAACAAGCAGCTGTTCAAGGGCGGGGACTGGTACCGCGGCGTGGACAAGGTCAGCAAGGACAACTACGTCATCGGCGTCAACTTCAACCCGACCTGGTATCAGGTTTTTCCCGGCATCGATTTCTACATGCCGGCCACCTACAACGTCGGCCTCAATGGCAACTCCGCCGTCCAGATGGGGGGCAACGAAGACTCCGGAAGCTATTCGATCGGCGTTGGCATGGACGTGCACAACCAGTATCGCTTCGACCTGAAGTACGTGGACAACTTCGGTCCGTTCGATACCTGTGATCGCGCCGGCAACGCCGGCAGCCAGGGAGACGGTGCCGCACCCGGCGCCAACGGCCAGTACAACTGCACCCCGGGGCAGGCCACAGCCTTTGGCGGTACATCGGCCCAGCTCAAGGATCGCGGCATGGTCACCTTCACCTTCAAAACGACTATCTGATCGAACGTTGCCAGGCAACAGGAGAGACCCCATGAAATTTGCCCAATCTGTATTGGCCGCGGCCCTTGCACTGGCGGTGACCGGTGCCGCCCACGCGGCCGTATCATCCGACCAGGCCGCCCGGCTTGGCAGCACATTGACCGGCGTCGGCGCCGAAAAAGCCGGCAATGCCGACGGCAGCATCCCGGCCTATACCGGTGGCCTGACCCAGGCTCCGGCCAGCTACCAGGCGGGCAGCTCGTTTCGCCCCGACCCCTTCGAAAACGAAAAACCGGTGACGGTGATCAACGCCGGCAATGCTGCCCAGTACGCCGGCAAGATGACCGCCTCGACCCAGGAACTGCTCAAGCGCTTCCCGTCGTTTCGCGTCGATGTCTACCCGACCCACCGTACCGTTGCCTTGCCTCAGCGACTGCTGGACAACACGGCGAAAAACGCCGTCGGGACCAAAACCACCGAGGGTGGGGTAGCCCTGGACAATGCGCTGCCCGGCGTGCCGTTCCCGATCCCCGCCGATGGCTATGAAGCCATGTGGAACCACTTGCTGCGCTATCAGGGCTTTGCGCTGAACTCCAAGTACGATTCCTGGAACGTCGACTCCTCGGGCAGGGCGACCCTGGCCACCACCGGCAACGCCTACATCGAGTACCCGCTGTACGACCCGGCCCGTACCAGCGCGGCCAACGAGAGCGACGTGTTCTTCAAGACCAAGCTGTATTACCAGGGCCCGGCCCGCCGCGCCGGTGAAGCCATTCTGGTGGTCGATGCAGTCAACCCGCTCAAGCAAGGCCGCCGTGGCTGGCAGTACCTGCCGGGACAACGCCGGGTGAAACTGGCGCCGGATATCGCCTACGACACGCCGAACCCGGGGTCGGCCGGCAGCTCGACCTATGACGATTCCTGGGTGTTCAACGGCGCCCTGGACCGCTACGACTTCAAGCTGGTGGGCAAGAAGGAAATGTACGTTCCGTACAACACCTACAAGTTGAACTACCACAAGGTGGCGGCGGACGTGACCACCCCCAACCACGTCAACCCTGACCTGATGCGCTGGGAACTGCACCGCGTGTGGGTCGTGGAAGCGACCCTGAAGCCGGGCAAGCGCCACATCTATAGCAAGCGCACCTTCTACCTCGATGAGGACAGCTGGATTGCCCTGGCTTCGGACGAATACGACGCCAGCGGCAAGCTGTACCGCGGCGCCTTCGCCCACATGGCCTACAGCTATGACGTGCAGGCACCGAACTCGGACAACCACCTGTTCTACGACTTCGTCACCGGTAGCTACAACATTACCGGGATGTACGGGCCGTACGGTGGTGTGAAGTACATCGAGCCACTCTCCAAGGCCCAGTGGGCTCCGGAATCGCTGGCCGGTGCCGGGATCCGCTGACAGAACTCCATGTGGTATTTGCCATCGGGAGGAGGCCACACGCCTTCCGGTGGCTTTTTTTATCCGGAAAACAGCGATGAACAAATTCAGATGGATAGTGCTCATTGCACTGGGTGCAGTGCTGGCCTTGCCTTTTACCCGTGCCGTGGTGGCGGCGGATTTCGCCGATACTCTCGACCGGCCGGCGTTGCAGACCGACAAGGCGCTGCATGGCACTTTCACGGGACTGGCCAGCGCCGGCCGACGCCTGGTTGCGGTCGGCCAGCGTGGCCACATTTTCTATTCGGACGATGCAGGCCTGCAATGGCATCAAGCCAAGGTACCAGTCAGCTCTGACCTGGTGGCCGTGCATTTCCCCAGTCCGTCCCAGGGCTGGGCCGTCGGCCATGACGGCGTGGTGTTGCACAGCAGCGACGCGGGCGAAAGCTGGAGCCGTCAATTCGACGGCCGCGACGTCGGCTCGACCCTGCTCGCGTATTACCGCAAGCAGGCCGCGGCTCGGCCGGACGACGAGGCGGTCGTCACCTCGTTGGCCGATGCCCAGCGCATGTTCGAAGAGGGCGCCGACAAGCCATTCCTCGATGTGTGGTTCGAGAATGACCAGGTCGGTTACATCGTCGGCGCCTTCAACCTGATTTTCCGTACCGACAATGGTGGCCGCAGCTGGACGCCATGGCTGGACCGGACCGACAACCCCGGTGCCTTGAACCTGTACGCCTTGCGCCCGGCCGGCAACGAACTGTTCGTTGTCGGCGAGCAGGGCCTGGTGCTCAAGTTCGACCCGGCCAGCGAGCGTTTCAAGGCCACCCCCACGCCCTACAACGGCAGTTTTTTCGGCATTGTCGGCAAGCCAGGCGCGGTGCTGGTGTTCGGCCTGCGCGGCAACGCCTATCGCAGCGTCGATGGCGGTGCCAACTGGAACAAGGTCGAGCTTGGGCTGCCCCTGAGCATCACCGCCGGTACGGTCACTACTGACGGCCGGATCATCCTGTTGAGCCAGGCCGGCCATGTACTGGTCAGCAACGACGATGGCGCAAGCTTCAACCTGCAAGTGAATAACGGCCTGGCGCCGGTGGCCGCGGCGCAAGTGTCAACGGCCGGTGCACTGGTACTGGCCGGCACCCGCGGTCTTCGCCAGCTCCCCCTCGAATAAGCCCACCTGCGTACAACAAAAGAGACAAGACACGATATGGGTACCTACGAACTCGATACGATGCCGGTGGTGCGGGAGCTCAAGGGCTTCGACGCCCGCTCCGGCAACCTGCTCGAACGCTTGATCTTCAACAACCGCCTGCTGGTGGTACTGAGTTGCCTGGTGATCACCGTGCTGCTCGGCTACTTCGCGGCCACTCGCCTGAGCCTGACTGCCAGCTTCGAAAAAATGCTGCCGCAAAGCCAGCCGTTCATTCAGAACTACCTGGAAAACCGCCAGTCCTTGCGCGGGCTCGGCAATGCGGTGCGGGTGGTGGTGGAAAACACCGAAGGCGATATCTTCGACCCGCAATACCTCGATGTGCTCAAGCAGATCAACGACACCCTGTTCGTGACCCCGGGCGTGGACCGCGCCTGGGTCAAGTCGCTGTGGACCCCGGCGGTGCGCTGGACCGAAGTGACCGAAGAGGGGTTTCGCGGCGGGCCGGTGATGCCCGATGCCTACGACGGCTCGGCGAAGGGCGTCGAACAGCTGCGCTTGAACATTGCCCGATCCGGCATCGTCGGTAGCCTGGTGGGCAACAACTTCAAATCGAGCATGATTTTCGTGCCCCTGCTGGAGAACGATCCGGTCACCGGCCAGGCCATCGACTACCACGCTTTCTCGCGGGTGCTCGAAGAGCAATTGCGTAACAAGTACGAGTTCGCAGGCGCCAGCGATGCCCATGCCCGGGGCGAAGAGGGCAAGGGCCCGATCAAAGTCCGCGTGATCGGTTTCGCCAAGCTGGTTGGCGACCTGATCGACGGCCTGGTGTTGGTGATGATGTACTTCGGCGCTGCTGCGCTGATCGCCACGTCGATCATCTATGTCTTCACCCGCTGCGTGCGTAGCACGACACTGGTGATTCTCTGCTCGGTGATCGCCGTGGCCTGGCAGTTGGGACTGGTCGCGCTGTTGGGCTATGCGCTCGACCCATTCTCGATCCTGGTGCCGTTCCTGGTGTTCGCCATCGGCGTGTCCCATGGCGCGCAGAAGATGAACGGCATCATGCAGGATGTGGGGCGCGGCACACACCAACTGGTCGCGGCGCGCTACACCTTTCGCCGCCTGTTCCTGGCGGGGCTCACGGCCTTGCTCGCCGATGCGGTCGGCTTTGCCGTGCTGATGCTGATCGACATCCCGGTGATCCAGGACCTGGCCGTCACCGCCAGCATCGGTGTGGCGGTGTTGATTTTTACCAATCTGGTGCTGTTGCCGGTGCTGCTGTCGTATTGCGGTGTCAGCCGCAAGGCGGCGCGCAGCCTGCGTCAGGAGCACAAGGAATTGCGCGGCAAGGGGTTGGGCAATCTGTGGAGCCTGCTCGACCGCTTCACCGAGCGCCGCTGGGCCACCGTCGCGTTGATCGTCGCCGGGTTGCTGGCGGCGGGCGGTTTCATGGTCAGTACCCAGCTGCAGATCGGCGACCTTGACCCGGGTGCGCCCGAGCTGCGCGCAGACTCCCGCTACAATCGCGACAACGCCTACATCACCGACAACTACTCGCTGTCCAGCGACCAGTTCGCCGTGATGGTCAAGACCGCGAGCGAGGGTTGCCTGAAGTACGAGACCCTGGTCGAGGCCGACCGTCTCGGCTGGTTGCTGCAACAGCAGCCGGGGGTGCAGACCACCGTGTCGCTGGTCAACGCCGTACGGCAAATCACCGCGGGTTCCTATGAAGGCAACCCGAAGATGCTGACCATCGCGCGCAATCAGGACGTACTCAACTATGGCGCGCAGCAGGCCTCGGTGAACAACCCTGAACTGTTCAACAGCGACTGCTCGATGATGCCGGTGGTGGCCTACCTCGCCGACCACAAGGCGCAAACCCTCGAACATGTGGTCAGTATCGCCGAGGCCTTCGCTCGCAAGCACAGCAACGATGAACGCCAGTTCATGCTCGCGGCCGGTAGCGCGGGGATCGAAGCTGCGACCAACATCGTGGTCCGCGAGGCCAATCGCACCATGCTGTTGTACGTGTATGGCGCGGTGATCGTGCTGTGTTTCATTACCTTCCGTAGCTGGCGTGCGGTCGTGGTGGCGGTGGTGCCGTTGATGCTGACTTCAGTGCTCTGCGAGGCATTGATGGTTTTTCTTGGCATGGGCGTGAAAGTGGCCACCTTGCCGGTGATCGCCCTGGGCGTGGGGATCGGCGTGGATTACGCGCTGTACCTGCTCAGCGTGCAGTTGGCTCAGCAGCGTGCCGGCCTGTCGTTGACCGAGGCTTACAAGAACTCGGTGGCGTTCACCGGCAAGGTGGTCGCTCTGGTGGGCATCACCCTGGCGGCGGGCGTCATCACCTGGGCCTGGTCGCCGATCAAGTTCCAGGCGGATATGGGCATCTTGCTGACCTTCATGTTCATCTGGAACATGATCGGTGCGCTGGTGCTGATACCGGCGTTGTCGCACTTCTTGCTCAGGAAGGCTCGCTGACCTGTCTGCGTACCCACTGTGGGAGCGGGCTTGCTCGCGATGGAGGTCAACGATGATGCGGGGAGCCTGACACCCCGCGGTGTTCTCAGGTTTTTCGCGAGCAAGCTCGCTCCTACAGAGCCCGCCGCCGGCCATGGATGGCCTCACGAGGGGGCAAGAAGATCAGAAGCCAAAGCCAAAACGAGGCGGCCTGATAGCCGACCTGATTGCGGAGCCTGTCTGCGATCGCAATGTAGGAGCGAGCCTGCTCGCGAAGGCGATTTAACGGTTGAGGTGATTTCGCGGGTGCCCCTGAGCCCCTGTGGGAGCGGGCTTGCCCGCGAAGGCGGCCTGCCAGTCGACCTGATTTTGGCGGATGTACCAGGCCCCTGTGGGAGCTGGCTTGCCTGCGAAGGTTGAGTGTCGTGATGGAGGTCAACGATGATGCGGGGAGCCTGACACCCCGCGGTGCTCTCAGGTTTTTCGCGAGCAAGCTCGCTCCTACAGAGCCCGCCGCCGGCCATGGATGGCCTCTCGAGGGGGCAAGAAGATCAAAAGCCAAAGCCAAAACGAGGCGGCCTGATAGCCGACCTGATTGCGGGGACTGTCTGCGAACCCAATGTAGGAGCGAGCCTGCTCGCGAATGCGATTGAACTGTTGAGGTTATTTCGCGGGTGCCCCTGATCCCCTGTGGGAGCGGGCTTGCTCGCGAAGGCGGCCCGCCAGTCGACCTGATTTTGGCGCATGTACCTGGCCCCTGTGGGAGCTGGCTTGCCTGCGAAGGTTGAGTGTCAGGCGATGTAAATTTTGAGGGTGTACATATCCATTCCTGCGGTAACCGCCGGTGGCTATTACCGTAGAAATGGATATGTACTCAGTCAATAATTCCCGGGTCGCCTGTCAGGTCGCCTTCGCGGGCAAGCCCGCTCCCACAGAACACCAACCCATTATCGCGCGGGCTTGAGCGGCACGATCAGCGGCCCGTCGAAGGCCTGCATGATCAGCGAAGCGGGCTGGCCATGGCTGATCAGCTGGGCCATGGCGTTCATGTAGGGCGTCAGGTGGCGAAAGTATTTCTTGTAGGCGGGGCACAGGTAGTTCAGCCCGGGCTCGCCGTTGGGCGCGGTCATGAACCGGTTTTTCGGGCATTCGCCGTGGCAGGCGAAACGGTAGTCGCATTGTCGGCACAAGGTCGGCAACGTCGTTTCCTTGGCCGCGCCGAACGCCTGCTGGGCCGGGGAGGCGAGCAGGGTGGCCGGGTCATCTTCATTGAGATTGCCCAACCGATATTCCGGGTACATGAAGTGGTCGCAGGAATAGACGCTGCCGTCATGTTCGACGATCGCTGCCTTGCCGCAGCGCGGGCTGAACAGGCAGACCGAAGGTGCCAGCTGACACCAGGCCGCCAGGGCCCATTCGAAGTTCATCACATGGATGTCGCCGACGTCATGGCGTACCCATTCGTTGAAGATGGCGATGAGAAAATCGCCATAGCGCTCGGGTTCGACACTTTGCGCCGTGACCACCCCGGGTTCGTCCACGGCATGCAGGCGCAGCTCCGGCGGCGTGGCGAAACTCAGGCCCTGCTTGACGTCCGCCGCACCCGGAAGGCGTTCGACCACCGGGTTGAACTGGATATGCCGCACACCCTGGGCCTTGAGAAAACCATAGATTTCGAGCGGGTGGTTCGCCACGTCGCGGGCCACGGTGACCAGCACGTTGAACTGCACCCCGTGTTTCTTCATCAGGTTCAGGCCAGCCATGACCGCATCGAAACTGGAGCGACCACGCTTGTCCGGCCGGTAGAGGTCGTGGACCTCACGCGGCCCGTCGAGGCTCAGGCCGACCATGAAACCCTCGCGGGCGAGAAAGGCACACCACTCGTCATCGAGCAGGGTGCCGTTGGTTTGCAGGGTATTGCGGATGACCTTGCCAGCGCCAAACTCGTGTTGGCAGGTCACCGCCCGCTGGAAAAAATCCAGGCCCAGCAAGGTCGGCTCGCCGCCTTGCCAGGTGAACTCCACTTCGGGGCTGGGTTGCGCGGCGATGTAACCCTGGATGTACGCGCGCAACACCTCGTCGGACATGCGAAAGCGTTCTCTGGGCGGGTACAACTGCTCCTTTTCCAGGTAGAAGCAGTAGCTGCAATCTAGGTTGCAGATAGGGCCGACCGGCTTGGCCATCAAGTGCAACCCTTGCACGACGGGAGAAGCGCTCGCCATCAGAGAAACCCGACCTTGCGCGCATCGTTCAGCACGAAGCGGCGCAACATGCCCAGGGACAGGCGACGGAGGTGGAACAGTACCTTCGCAAAGGGGCCGACCAGCAACAGGTCCTGGCTCTTTTGCACGGCGCGGACCATGCCTTCGGCGACCACCTCAGGCCCGCAGCCCTTGGTCTGATAGTACTTATGCAGTCGCGTGAGCTGGGCTTCGTCGACCGAGGGAGAGACGTTGTTGCGTGCATGGGTGATCGGCGTATTGATGATGCCGGGACAGACCGTGGTCACGCAGATATCGCTGTCGGCCAATTCCATCTTCAGCACTTCATTGAACCCGAACACCGCATGCTTGGAGGCGGCATAGGCCGCCATCGTCGGCGACGGATAGAGGCCGGCCGCCGACGCGACGTTGAGCACATGCCGCGCTCCGCCGGCCTTGAGCATCTGCGGGATGAAGTGATAGCAGCCATGCACCACCCCCATCACGTTGATGTCCAGCACCCGCTGCCAGTGGGCCAGGTCGCTTTGCAGGAACTGGCCCAGGTAACCGATGCCGGCGTTGTTGATCAGCACGTCGAGCGCCCCGAACGAGGCATGGAGCTTCTCGGCCAGTTCCCTCACGGCTTCGCTGCTGGAGACATCGAGCTGATGGATGGTGCAGCGGGAACCGAGGGCTTCGACGTCCATTTGCACCTGCCTGAGCGCAACGAGATTGATGTCGGTGGCAATGATCCGGGCGCCTCGGCGGGCGAATGCCAGGGCCGCCGCGCGACCGATGCCGGAAGCGGCGCCAGTGATCAGGACTTTCTTGTTTTTAAGTTCGGTGGTGGCCATGGGTATCTCCTGGGCAGGGCAATGGTTCAGGGCAAGTAAGCGACATGCACGTCGTCGACCTTGCCGTTGAAAGCGAACGGCGCGCGGTCGAAGTAATCCAGGGCAACCGGCGAGCCGAGGTCCTGGGCCACGTCAAAGGTTTCGCTGGCGGTGAAGGTGAACGCCGGGGTGAACGGCGTCACTCCGCTGGCGACTTCTTGCCCCCCCAGGCGCAGGCTGAGGTTGGCCGGCGCGCCCAGTTTGGTCGTACTCATTTGGGTCAACACTTCGATGCTGGCTTTACCGGCCGGTACGCGTTCGCTCGAGCGCAGCTTGACCCGGGCAATAGCCAGTGCGTTGTACTCGTAGACCAGAAAACCATCGTCCAGGTACAGGCTGACACCGCCACCGATCCCGCCCATTGCATACAGCACGCCACTGGCATTGGCCGGCACTTCGGCCGTCACCAGTACCCGGTTGTTGCGGTTGCGCAGGTTGGGTGCGGTGAACTCCGGGAAGCGTTGGGTGCGATCGCTGAAATTCCATTCACGTTTGTCGGTACCCGGGCGTACATCCGGGTTCATGAAGGGAAACAGACCGGCGCCGATCGGGTAGACATGGTTGGCCTTGGCCTGGGTATCGAACTCGGCCTTCAGCTCAGCGAGTTTTTCCGGGTGGCTGGCAGCCACGTCCGTGGCTTGCGAGTAGTCGTTGCCAAGGTCATACAGCGCCCACTGGTCGTTGTCCGGGTTCCAGCCCATGAACTGGGCAAACCCTTGCACCCAAGGTTTGCGCGGGCCGAATACCGAGGCGATCCAGCCGTCCTTGTAGATGCCCCGGCTGCCGAGCACTTCGAAGTACTGTGGGGGCTTGCGCGATTTCGCATCGGCATCGGCAAAGGTGTAGCGCAGGCTGACACCGTCCATCGGGTCCTGCTCGACGCCGTTGACCACCTTGGGGGCGTTGATATCGAGGATGTCGTAGACCGTCGGGACAATGTCGTTGACGTGGTGAAACTGTCCGCGGACCTTGGCATCGGCCTTGATCTGTTTGGGCCAGGAGACCGCCATCGGCGTGCGCGTGCCGCCGAAGTAGCCCGCCACCAGTTTGGTCCCGATAAAGGGTCCTGAACCCGCCCAGGCCCAGGCGGCGTTGTACATGCTCTCGAGTTTCGGGCCGCCGAGGGCCGACAGGCCGCCGTAGCTGCCATTGAGCACCTTGAGCTGCTGCTCCTTGGGCACCGGAATGCCGTTCTGCGCCAGCAGTTCGTTGATGGTGCCCTCCATGCCTTCGGCCGAGGCACCGTTGTCACCGAGGACGTAGAAGATCAGGGTGTTGTCGCGTTTACCTTCGAGTTCCAGTTCGTCGAGGATCTTCCCGGCCTGGGTATCGGCATGCTCGAGGAAGCCTGCGTAAACCTCCATCAGACGCGCCTGATATTGCTTTTGCCCGGCGTCGAGGCTGTCCCAGGCCGGCAGTTCGGCGGGACGCGGGGTCAGCTTGGCATCCTTGGGAATGAAGCCCATGGCTTTCTGGCGGGCGAAGGTCTGCTCGCGATACGCATCCCAGCCACCGTCGAACTTGCCCTTGTACTTGTCGGCCCATTGGGCGTTGACCTGGTGCGGGCCGTGCACGGCACCCGGAGCCCAGTACATGAAAAAGGGTTTGTCCGGGGCGTAAGTCTTGTGGTCCTGCAGCCAGTTCACCGCGCGGTTGGCCAGGTCTTCGCTGAGGTGGTACTTGGGGTCGCGAGGCGGTTCGATCGGTGTGGTGTTGCGGTACAGGCGCGGCTCGTACTGGGAGGTTTCCCCGGCCATGAAGCCATAGAAGTGTTCAAAGCCATAGCCGGTCGGCCAGCTGTCGAAAGGTCCGGTGGCGGTGGTTTCCGAGGTTGGCGTGTTGTGCCATTTGCCGAAGGCAGCGGTGCTGTAGCCGTATTGCTTGAGCACTTCGGCCATGGTCGCCGAACTCTTGGGAATCTTGCCGGTGTAGCCATCCCAATCGGTGGCCAGTTCGGCGATCACGCCATTGCCGACCCGGTGGTGATTGCGTCCGGTCAACAGGGCGGCGCGGGTGGCCGAGCTGATGGCGGTGGTATGGAAGGCGTTGTAGCGCACGCCGCTGTCGGCCACCCGGCTCAGGGTCGGGGTGTGGATAGCGCCGCCAACGGTGTCGGCCTGGGCGAAGCCGGCGTCATCGAGCATGATCACCAGGATATTCGGGGCATCGGCCGGCACGTGGGACTGAGCCTGGCGTTTCTGATGATGGGAATCCTGCAAGGTCGGCCCGGCGGTACTGGCCGAAGGCGTCGGCGTGAAGGGCAGGGTGTCCTGGGCGCAGGCGACGGAGCTTGCCAGCAGCATGCTCACCTTCAGCGTGAAATGCCCGGAGCGCGCAAACTTCTGAATCATGGAAGACTCCTGTTCTTGTTGTTGGCGGAGTGAGTGGGGCGCCCCTCTCGGGGAGGGGCGCCGGGCGTCGGTCAGACCGAGAAACTGGTGATGTCCTTGGGCTGGATATCGTTGGCCTCGCAGTAGGCCAGGTAGCGCTGCACGCTGGTCTTCCAGTTCTCGATGGCAACGATGTTGTCGTTTTCGTCCATGTACATGAGATCGCCCAGGGTGACGTTGAACGTGATCACCTCGTCGCCGTGCTCGGGCAGGCCGATGGGCGTATGGCTGGTGGCGGCCGTCTCGAACACCACGCCACCTTCGGTGGAGATCCAGTCGTGCTCGAGGTACTTCCAGCCACCCTTGATGGTGTAGACGATCACGGTGCCGGAGTGGTGGTGCTTGGGCAGGGTCATGCTGGCGGGTGCCTTGAGCAGGGTAATGACCTCGCCGCGCACCGGATCGCACTTGATGTACTTGATGAACACCTCGTCGTTGTAAGGCGCGAAAGGCACCCAGGGCAGGTCGTCGGCGTTGATGGCGGCGGTATCGATGCTTTCATACAGCATGGTGGTGCTCCTCGGATGGGCCGTTGGCGGCAGGTGGATGTTCTGAGTGGCATCGTGCGGGAGCGGGCAGAAATTACCCCCCCGGCGACGAGGGGGGTGGGCGATGCGCGTGGTGTTGAATCAGTGCAATTGCGTGAGGGCTTGCGCCGAACGGGTGCTGCTCAGGTAGCGCCAGAACAGCAGGGCAAAGATGATGTCGCTCGCCGCCAGTGCCGGCAGCGGCCAGGCAATGGTACCCGCCAGCCAGTGGCTGGAGATGACCGCGACCACGAGGATCTTCAGCGCGATCCCCAGCACGATGTAGGGGCGATAGCGCACCGGGTCGCGGCTGATCATCCAGTAGGCCCAGCCGAACATCAGCACCACGATCATGGTGATCTGGATGAACAGGCCTGCGGTCGGGGTCATCTGCAAGCCCATCAGTTGGGCCACCGGCTGCGTGGCCACCAGCAAGGGCAGGCCCGCCAGGATGTTGAAGCCGGCGGCGATACTGAACAGGTTGCGGGCGTAAGCGTTGGACATGGAGTACTCCTCAATAGGGTCAGACAAGGATCAGCCCAGCAGCCTGAGCAGGGCGGGGTAGCTGTTGGGGAACAATCGGCTCAGCCAGAACAGGGTGCTGGATTTGTTGCCGGTGATGACCCGGCGGCTGCCGTTGCGCATGCCATGGATGATGTCGGCGGCGCAGTCGGCGGGCGGGGTCTGCAGCATCTTGTCGGCCAGGCGGGCGAACTTCGCTTCCTCCGCGCCTGCGGCCTTGCAGCGCCGGCCGGCCCGTTCGATGTTGGTCTTGATGCCGCCAGGGTGGACGCAGATGGCGCGCACACCGCTGCCCCTGAGTTCCGCCCAGAGGCATTCGGTCAGGCCGCGCACGGCGAACTTCGACATGTTGTAGGCGCTTTGCGTGGGGAAGCTGAGCAGGCCGAACACGCTGGAAATGTTGACGATGCAACCTTCACGCTGGGCCAGCATCTTCGGCAGGAAGGCCTTGGTGCCGTACAGCACGCCCCACAGGTTGATGCCCAGTTGCCACTCGAATTCTTCGATGCTGGTGTTGGCCACGGTGCCGATCACCGTGGCGCCGGCATTGTTGATGACGTAGTGAACCGTGCCGAAATCGCGCATGACGTCTTCGGCGTGGTTCTGGAATGCCGACCAGGACGAAACATCCAGCGTGTAGCCCCGGGCCTGGCTCGCTTCAGGGAGCAGGCCCAGGGTGGCATCGAGGCTCGAACGGTCGATGTCCGAGAGCGCCAGCAGCGCTCCCTCCCGGGCCAGTTGCACAGCCAGTTCGCGGCCGATACCGGAGCCGGCGCCGCTGATCACCACCACTTTGTTATTGAACATCTTGGCTACCTCTTTCTTGGCAGGGGGGGCGGCTACTTGCTCAGGATGTGAATCGCCACCGCCGCTTCTTCGACGCCCTGCAGGCCGCCGCCGTTTTCCTGAATGGCATGCCGCGCACCTTCGACCTGGCGCTTGCCGGCTTCGCCGCGCAACTGGGTCACCAGTTCATAGAGCTGACCGATGCCGGTGGCGCCCAGCGGATGGCCCTTGGATTCGAGACCGCCGGAGGTGTTGACCGCAAGCCGCCCGCCCAGGGTGAACTCGCCACGTTCGGCGGCCGGGCCGCCTTCGCCGGGGGCGACGAAGCCGAGGTTCTCCACCTGGATGATTTCACCCATGGCCGAGGCGTCGTGCACTTCGGCCACGTGCATGTCCCGGGGGCCGAGGCCGGCCTGTTCATAGGCCAGGTTGGCGGCCAGGCGCCCGACGTGGAGTTCGGGCTGGTCGAGGCGGCGGTTGCTGAAGCTGCGGATGACGCTGGCCGCGACCTTGATGCAACGGGTCTTGTCGGCGCCGATGCGCTTGAGGCCTTCCTCGGTACAGAGAATGGCGGCGGCAGCGCCGTCGGACAGTGGGGCGCACATCGGCAGGGTGATCGGATAGGTGATGGGTGGCGCCGCCAGGATCTCTTCGATGCTGAAAGGCCGCCGGAACTGCGAGTAAGGGTTGTGCACCGAGTGCGTATGGTTCTTCGCCGACACTGCGGCAATCTGCCGTTGCGTGGTGCCATAGGTACTCATGTGGTGTCGACACATCGCAGCGTAGATGGCCATGAACTTGCTGTAGGGTTTGTCCGACTCACTGCCTTCGGGCACTTCGACCCCTTCGCCCATTTGCACCAGGGTCTGGTAGTTCTGCTCGGCGCGGGAGATGTCCCAGCCGGCCTCGAAAATCGAGAGGGCCTTGAGCTTGTCGGCGATGTTCATCTTCTCGGCACCGATCGCCAGCGCCACGTCGGTGGTGCCGGCCTTGAGGCTCTGCACGGCCAGATTGAAGGCGGCACTGCCCGAGGCACAGGCGTTTTCGATGTTGTAGATGGGGATGCCTTCGATGCCGACCTTGCTCAGTACGACCTGGCCGGGAATGGCGATCTGGCCTTGCAGCGGGCCATTGGTCATGCCGGCATAAAAGGCGATGCCCAGGTCTTCGGTGCGGCACCCGGCATCCTGCAATGCGCCATTGAGCGCTTCGCGCGCCAGGTCATCGAGGCTGCGTTCGAGGTGTCGGCCGAAGACGGTCATGGCGATGCCGGCGATATAGACGGTGCTCATGAAAATTCCTTGTGATTAGTCAGGCGAAGCAATCGGGGGACCCGGGCCCTGCGCCGGACGAAGTCGCCAACGCAGGCCAGGGCCGGTTACAGGCGTTAGATCTTTCGATCCAGGTTTTGCCAATAAGGCTGGCGCAGGTCTTTCTTCAACACCTTGCCTACCGGGCTGCGCGGCAGGCTGTCGACGAAGTCGACCGACTTGGGCGCCATGACGTGGCCCAGCCGTTCCTTGCACAAATCGATCAGTGCCTGGGCGCTGACGCTCTGACCGGGATTAAGCTCGATCACAGCCTTGACCGCTTCACCCCATTTCTCGTCCGGAACGCCGATCACCGCGCAGTCCTGTACCGCCGGATGGCTCCACAGCACTTGCTCGACTTCGCTGGGGTACACGTTGAAGCCGCCGGAAATGATCATGTCCTTCTTGCGGTCGGTCAGGTGCAGGTAGCCTTCGGTGTCGATGTGGCCGATGTCGCCGGTGTGCAGCCAGCCGTCGATGAGGGTTTCGGCGGTCTTGTCCGGCTGCTTGTAGTAGCCCTTCATGACCAGGTCGCCGCGCACGCAGATCTCGCCGGTGGCACCGCGTGACAGGATCCGGTGCTCATCGTCCATCACCTCCACGCGGATCAGCGGGTAGGGACGGCCGACCGATGACAGGCGCTCGTCGCCGGCCAGTTTGCCGTCGACAAGGTGCTCGTCGGGGCGCAGGAAGGCGATGCTGGCCGGCGCTTCGGTCTGGCCGTAACCGCCGGCCATGATCGGGCCGAACACCTCGATGGCCTTTTTCAGTTTCTGCACCGACATGGGGGCAGCGCCGTACATCAGGTACTTGACCGAGGACAGATCGATCGTCTCGATGCCGGGCATTTCCAGCAGCTTGTAGATCACCGTCGGCGGCAGGAAAAACTCGGTGACCTTGTGCTGCGCGATGGCGCCGAGCATCACCGCCGGGTCGGGCCTGGTCACCACCACCACGGTGCCGCCCTGAGCGGTGCACGGCACGGCCAGCAGTCCTGCGGTGTGGGTCATGGGCGCGGCGGCCAGGTTCACCGGTGTCTCGCCATTGCGGTAGGCGCAAGCCAGCATGAAGTGGGCGATGAAGGTTTGCGTACTGCGGTGCGTATTCATCACCCCCTTGGGCATGCCAGTGGTGCCGCCCGTGGGCGAGAGCATGATCACGTCGTCCATGTCGTAGCCGACTTCAGGACGAGTCGAGGGTTGCTCCGCGCTCCAGCGTTGCAGCGACGGCGCATCGCGACCTTCGGCATCGATGCAGACCCAGTGCCGGACCTTAGGCAGCGACGGACGCAAGTCGTCGATGATCGCGGCGAACTCGTCCTGGTAGAACATCACCTCGCAATCGAAGGCATCGAGGATGTAGTGGTTCTCTTGTGCCGAGTTGCGCGCATTGACCGGTATCCAGGTCATGTTGGCGCGCCACAGGCCCAGGGTGCAGGCCCAGGCGGTGACGTCGTTGGCCGACCAAACCGCGCCCTTGGTTTCCTTGGGCAAGCCCAGGGCCAGCAGGGTGTTGGCGATGCGACAGGACAACGCACCGACTTCGTCGAAGGTGTAGGACCGCGCGCCCTGGATATAGGCGATGCCGTCCGGGTTCAAACCCCAGCCGCGGTCGTAGAAATCAATGATGGCCATGAAGGGCTCCCGTGCCGTCGATCAGAGCTTGGTGACCGTGGCTCGTGCCAGGCCGCGCTCTTCCAGGAAGCCCAGCAGGTAGCGATGCCCAAACGCCTTGGAGCCGGAAGCGAAGCCGACCTTGTCGGTTTCGCCATCGATCAACTTGATCGCGGCGGCAACCTGCAAGGCTCCGGTGGCGATGTAGGCGGTGGTGCCATGCACGGTGGCACGCACGGCCGACAGCTGGCCCCGGCCGATGGCGGTGTCGACCATGCGCACGGTGGTGGTGCGCTCGCGCGGTGGCATGCTCGGCGTGGTCGACTGAACGATCTGCTTGAGAACTTCATCCTGATGCTCTGCCGGCAGGTGTTTGTATTCGGCGTCCCACTTCTGCCCCAGGCCATGCACCATCTTCATCACGTCGTTGTCGTAGAAGCCGACGCAGGAAACACAGGAGCGCACGCGCGGGTCGTTCTCGAAATACACCGGCAATGAGGTGCCGCCCCATGGCAGGGCGAAGACCGGCTGCAGGAACTCGGGCGAAGGAATGCTGAAGGAGGTGCCGACGGCGTGCGGGACCAGTTTCTTCTCCCACAGGTAGCATTGCTCGGCGCGATACATCTCGAAGATGGAGGCGGTCGAGCCCACGGTCACACCGGCACCGACTCCACGCGGGCCACGGCACAGGGTCGAGGTTTCCAGGGCGTCGATGCCCGGTGTTTCCAGGGCCAGTTCGGCGGCAATTTCCGCGTAGGTGAACATGTAGGACAGCGACGGCGAGACCAGCAGGCCGGCCTGGGCATAGAGATGGCCGAACTTCTCCCGCACTTCGCGCATGTAGCTTTGCTCACCGGTGGTATCCAGGTGATGGCAGCCGGCCTTGAGCGCGGCTTCGACGGTGGTCAGGCCGAATTTGACGAACGGGCCGACGGTGTTGCAGACCACCTTGGCGCCACGGAACGCCTCGGTCAGCGCCTCGACCGTGTGTTCGGCTTCGATGACTTCATAGGTGGCCGACTCCAGGCGCACCACGCGCTGGGCCATCATCTCGTGCACGCGTCCGGCATTGCGTGCCACGGCGGTGAAAGGGATGTTCTGGTCGATCAGCCAGTCCATGGTGAGCATGCCGGTGTAGCCGCTGGCGCCATAAACGACGACGGGATATTTAGCCATTTTCGTGTCTCTCTTGTTTTTGAAAGGTTGGGGGGGTGATAGCCGGGGTCAGTACTGCGACCAGCCTTCGGCATAAAGCTGTTGGCACAGCAGGCCAACACGCATCGTGATGATGGAGTTCTCGCCGTCTTCGATCAGGGCGGCGCGGGAATCGCGGAAAATCTTTTCGATCGGGTATTCACGGGAAGTACCGGCACCGCCGAACAGCTGCAGCGCTTCATTGGCGACCTTCATGCAGGCTTCAGTGACGGTCACCTTGGCCGACGCCGTGGCGTAGGGATGGCTATGCGGCGACAGGCGGGCGAACGCCAGGGAGCGTCGGGCCACCGCGCGTGCCAGTTCGACCTGACGCAGCATGTCACCCAGTCGATAGCGCGTGAGCTGATGGTCGATCAGCAACTGACCGCCCTGTTTGCGTTCATGGCAGTACTGCAGGGCCATTTCGAACGCCGCGCGCGCCACACCGGTGAACACCTGGGACATGTGCGTACCGGCGTAGGACCAGGCCGAGGACTGGTTGCCGTAGTATTGATCCTTGCCGGCGATGGCGAAGCGCGCCGGTATTTTCACGTTGTCGAAATAGACTTCGCCCTGGGGCAGCGAGCGCTGGCCGATCTTGTCCAGCGGCTTGCCGCGCGATACGCCGGGCAGGTCCAGGGGCACGATCACGGCGACGCCGTTGGGGCGGCCGTCGGCGTCGAAAAAGCCGTCGCCATAGTCGGCGGTGATGTAGGCCAGCGCCACCTGCGCCACGGCCCCGTTGGAGACCCAGGCCGAGCACTGGCCGTTGAGGACGATCTCGTCCTTGCCGACTCTGGCCGTGAGGGTGCCCTTGTTGCCGGACTGGCCGTGGGGCCATTCGCGCTTCATGTCATAGACCATGATGTCGCTGCCCTTGTCCGGATGAGTGATCATCCAGCAGCCGATCTTGCCCTGGCAAAGTTCCACCAGCTCCTGATTGCCCACGGCCTTTGCCATGCGCAGCGGGAAGCCGGCTACCGCCAGGGAAACGGCCAGGCCGGCATCGCCCCAGCCCATTTCCTCGCCAATCAGCGACTCCAGGCGCACGGCGGTTTCGGCGGGAAACTGCGTCAGCAGTTCAGGGTCCAGACCCAACTGTGACGCTTGGGCAAACACCGACCAGAAGGGCGAGCCGGGCGCGCAGACATCGGCCGCTTCCATCTTGTCGAGGGCCTGGCCGACCGGGCGCAACACATTCCTGGCGAACTGATGCACCGATTGCTGGATGGCCGCTTCGTCTTCGCTCAATGGCGTTTCAAAACCAGTCAGGCCAACGGCGGGCAACTGCAAGGTGTCATGTAATGTGATCATTGGCGCTTGCTCATCCGGGGAAGGAACGAACCCACGCAATCGACCGCGTGGGGGCTGGAACATGGACGCCATGATTGTTCTTCCCGGGATCGACAACTCACTGGAAAAGGGGGCATATTTGTCAAAATATGCTCATCGAGGAGCACCAGTGACGCCACAACAGAAAGTCCATGAAGTGTTGGGACTGCCCATGGTCGGTGGCCCGGTGTGCAACCAGATGCCGCTGTATGCCGAGCGCTATTTTCTGCACGAGACAGACCTCGACATGGCCCCGGTGGGGGTCATGACCTTGCTCACTCAATTCGGTGGTTCGCGGGTGGAAGAGGGCACGGACGAGACGTCGCGCCTGAGCACATTGCCTAGCATGTCGATGCTGATGCCGGCCCACTGCGCAACCCATTGGCGCTACTCGGGCAGCGTGGACTTCGCGGTGTTCTACATTCCCGAGCGCTGTGACGGTGTGTTTGGCCGGTTGCTGGAATGCTGTGCCAGGACCCAGGCACCGCTGGCCTTCAGCGACGCCCTGGTCAGTGCGGCGGCCCGGCAGTTGCTCGATGAGCTGAATTTGGGAAACAAGGCCGACCAGGGGTTCATGGCGCGGCTGGCGGCCGTGATGCTCGAACAGGTGTGCCGTGCGCTACGCATGCAGACCCCGGGCTCGATCAACCCGCCGCATATTCAGTTGGCGCGTCTGCAATCGGTGGTGGCTTACATGCGCGAACACCTGGCCGAAGACTTGTCGATCAACCAGTTGGCGACCCGGGCCGGGGTCAGCCCGGCGCATTTTCGCCGGCTGTTCGACAATGCCATGGGCATTGCCCCCCACCGGTATGTGATGCACCTGCGGCTCGAGCACTCGCGTGAACTGCTCATGCAAACCGACCTGCCCATCCTGCATGTAGCGCTGGAGTGTGGTTTCAGTTCACAAAGTCACCTGACAGCCGCCTTCAAGACGGCCCACGGGGTCACACCGGCGCAGTTTCGCGCCCGGTCAGGTGTCGGTCGCGGCTGAGAGCGGTCAGTGCAGCGAGGCGAAACTCACCGCAGGCCTGAAGCAGGTGTATGGATAAGACTTGCACGGATCGTCGGCCAGATAACGCGATTGCAGCCAGACTTCCTTGATCGGGGTGATGGTTACCAGCATGGCGGTCAGCGATGCAATGACACACAGCATTATTATTATTTTCATAGGCTCACCTGTTCGCGAACGTGAAGGGCGCAACGGATTGTCATGAGTTGAAAATAACGACGCTGGGTTTTTGCTGCCCCCCCTGCGTTGGGGGGGGGAAGCCGAAGGGGCCGCCAGGTGAACACTTAGAAGTACGAGTGGTATTAGGCTCGAAGCCTTACATCGTCGTTTGCTGAAGGCAGCAGCAGCGAGAACAGGTTCTTGGGATCCTGCAGCTCTGGCACCAGCTGGATGTCGCTGCCAATGTTGAGCGTTCTTGCAACATCCAGCACATAGCGCAAGGCGGAGTAGTCCTCGATGGCGAAGCCGACCGAGTCGAACAAGGTGACTTCCTCGGCATGCTGGCGACCTGGGGTCTGACCAGTGATGACTTTCCAGAATTCGATAACCGGAGAGTCGGCGGGCATCTGCTGAATTTCCCCTTCAATTCGGCTTTGAGGCTCGTACTCAACCATGACTCGCGCACGCTCCACGATGTCCCGGTGTAGTTCAGTCTTGCCGGGGCAATCGCCGCCCACTGCGTTGAGGTGCATCCCGGGCTCGATCATCTCAGGCGTTAAAATCGTTGCGTAGGCCTTGTCGGCCGTGACCGTGGTCACGATATCGGCGCCACGTACGGCTTCAGCGACGGTTTTGGCGACAGTCACCTGTAAGGCGGGATAGGCCCGCAGGTTGGCTACCAGCTTCGCCGTTGCCGCAGGATCGATGTCGTAGAGGCTGATTTCAGTAATACCCAGCAAGGTATGAAATGCCAGGGCCTGGAATTCGCTCTGTGAGCCGTTGCCGATAAGTGCCATTCGGCGACTGTCCGGTCGGGCGAGGTAGCGGGCCGCGAGCGCAGAGGTGGCAGCGGTGCGAATGGCGGTAGTCAGCGTCATTTCACTCAGTAAAACAGGCTTGCCGGTATCGACGTCTCCCAGTGCACCAAACGCCATGACCGTCAGCATGCCATTGTGGGTGTTTTTTGGATGTCCGTTGACATACTTGAAGGCGTAGAGCGAGGCATCAGACACGGGCATCAGCTCGATGACACCCTCCGGCGAGTGGTTCGCCAGGCGCGCGCATTTTTCGAAATCCGGCCAGCGTACGTAGTCTTGACGGATGTACTCGGCCATTTCGGTCAGGCACCGAGGCAAGCCTTTTTCCTGGACGAGACGGCTCAGATCATTGACGTCAATGTAACGGGTCATATTGGGTTCCTTTGGGCTTTTTTTTGTGTGCCGGTCTGGACGACCTTGCGCTTTGGCGGCTGAGACTCAGGAGGCGGTCCATGTGTTTGCAACGGACCTATTGTCGAGGCAATGGCGAGAAGATTTCGGCCAATACTGACCCTGGACACAGCGAGAGAAGTCGAAAAACAGAGGGCGCACAGCGGAATCGGCCGAGTGACACTTACCAGTCGCACCTCGCTCGCACGGCTCAAGCGCGATGTGCTTCACGAAGCATCGTTATGCAAATAAAGAACGCCACAAAGACATTCGCATTTCCTGTTCCGCTCCCATCAAGTGGAGAAACAGTGACTTGGAGCAGACGACAGAATCGGCTGTAAAAGTCCGTCGTTCAGCACAGGCACGCTGTTTGAGCGTAGGGATACGACACCAGCACCCTCCCGGCAATTGGCATTCTGGCGGTCCGTTTCAAGCGCTTGTTGATCGCTGTTTGAGATGGAGTGCAACTCCGACGACTGGCTGCTTCCAGTCGAATACAACAACAAAAACGGCTGCGGTGAAGACCGCATCGACTCTCTGCCCCTGTCAAAAAAATGTGGTCCGACGCAGGCGCCGGATCGCGATAAATCAAAATAATCCGGGACTCTAGAAGATGAACATCAAATGGCTGACTTTGCCGGCACTCGCGTTGCTCTGCTGCACCACGGGTGCCAGTGCCAAGGAATGGAAGGAGCTGCGATTTGGCGTCAACCCAAGCTATCCACCTTTTGAATCCACCACGGCCGATGGCGGGGTTCAGGGCTTCGGCGTGGATCTGGGCAATGCAATATGTGCCGAGCTGAAGCTCACCTGTGTGTGGGTCAGCAATGACTTCGACGGGCTGATTCCGGGGCTCAAGGCCGGCAAGTTCGATGCCATCGAATCTTCGATGACCGTTACCGACGCGCGTAAAAAACAGATCGACTTTACCGATCGCCTGTACGCCGGACCGACCGCCATCGTTACCCGCAAAAACTCCGGACTGCTGCCTACCGCCGAGTCGCTGCGCGGCAAAACCATCGGTTACATGCAGGGCACGATTCAGGAAACCTACGCCAAGGCCAAACTGGCGCCGGGCGGGGTGAAACTGCGGGCCTATCAGAATCAGGATCAGGTCTATGCCGACCTGGTATTTGGCCGTCTCGATGCGTCGATCCAGGACAAGCTGCAAGCACAGATGAGCTTCCTGACCTCGCCACAAGGGGCCGAATTCCAAAACAGCGAAGGCATCAGTGACCCGTTGGTGCCGTCAGAGATCGCCATTGGTGTGCGCAAGGACAACGAAGAGCTCAAAGGCATGCTCAATGCCGCCATCAAGGCCCTGCACGACAAGGGCATCTACGCGCAGATCCAGCAGAAACACTTCGGTGATCTGGACCTCTACAACAACTGATCCCCGCGCCCCGGTCGCTGAAAAACATCGCCCGGGGCGCCTCAAGCAGGTGACTGGCGTGAACTCCTTCCTGAATATTCCGGGGCTCGATCTTTCGGCCCTGCAAGGCTATGGCCCTTTGTTGCTGCACGGCACCTGGGTCACCCTCAAACTGTCGGCACTCGCGCTTTTGGTGAGCATGGCGCTGGGGCTGCTCGGCGCGGCGGCCAAGCTGTCGCCCCTGAAACTGCTGAATATACCGGCAACCTTTTACACGACGCTGATCCGTGGCGTGCCCGACCTGGTATTGATGCTGCTGATTTTCTACAGCCTGCAAGGCTGGCTCAGCGCCCTGACCGAGGCCATGGGCTGGCCCTACATGGAAATCGACCCATTCGTGGCCGGCATCATCACCCTTGGTTTTATCTACGGGGCGTATTTCACCGAGACCTTTCGTGGAGCGATTCTCAGTGTGCCTCGCGGTCAACAGGAAGCCGCCGCGTGCTTTGGCCTGAACCGTTGGCAGCGCTTTCGTTTCGTGGTGTTCCCGCAAATGATGCGTTTCGCCTTGCCGAGCCTCGGAAACAACTGGCTGGTGCTGCTCAAGGCTACGGCGCTGGTATCGATCATCGGTTTGTCGGACCTGGTCAAAGTCGCGCAGGAGGCCGGCAAAAGCACGTTCAACATGCTTGATTTCCTGTTGCTGGCGGCAGCGCTTTACCTGCTGATCACCAGTGCTTCGAACTACGTTTTGCGCGTGCTGGAACGGCGCTACAACCAGGGTGTACGGGGGATGGCGCGATGATCGAGTTGATTGCCGAATACTGGAAACCCTTTCTGTTCAGCGACGGCGAGACCCTCACCGGGTTGGCCATGACCCTGTGGTTGTTGGTGGCGAGTATTGCCATGGGGTTTTTCCTGTCGTTGCCCCTGGCGATCTTGCGTGTCTCGCGCTGGGGTGTTTTGCGTTGGCCGGTTCAGCTGTTTACCTACATTTTTCGCGGCACGCCGTTGTATATCCAGTTGCTGATTTGCTACAGCGGGATCTACGGCATTGCAGTGGTCCGTTCACAGCCATTGCTCGAAGCGTTTTTCCGCGATGCCATGAATTGCACCTTGCTGGCGTTCACCCTCAACACCTGCGCCTACACCGTGGAAATTTTCGCCGGAGCGATCCGCAGCATTCCCTACGGTGAAATCGAAGCGGCCCATGCCTATGGCCTCAGTGGCTGGCGCCTGTATCTGCAACTGATTCTGCCTTCGGCGCTGCGCCGCGCGCTGCCGTACTACAGCAACGAAGTGATCCTGATGTTGCACGCGACTTCGGTGGCGTTCACCGCAACGATTCCGGACATCCTGAAAATCGCCAGGGACGCCAACGCCGCGACCTTCATGACCTTTCAGGCCTTCGGTATTGCCGGTCTGCTGTACCTCCTGCTGTCGTTCGGGCTGGTCGGTGCGTTCCGCCTGGCTGAGAAACGCTGGCTGAGCTTCCTGGGCCCGGCCCACTGACTTCCATTCTTTATCCAGAGTGGCGCCGATCAGTGTGCCGCTCCAGGAGTTTTCGCATGTACAAACTCACGGTTGAAAATCTGTATAAACGTTTTGGTGACAATGAAGTGCTCAAGGGCGTCTCGTTAAACGCGAGGGCAGGGGACGTGGTGAGCATGATCGGTGCCAGCGGTTCGGGCAAAAGCACCATGCTGCGCTGCATCAACTTTCTGGAACGGGCGGACGAAGGCGCCATTGCTCTGGATGGCGAGCGAGTTCTCACCCGTCAGGGCGTTGGCGGCATGCGAGTTGCCAATCCAAAGCAATTGCAGCGTTTGCGTACGCGACTGGCGATGGTGTTCCAGCATTTCAATCTGTGGAGTCACCTGACCGTGCTGGAGAACATCGTGCTGGCGCCATGTCGGGTCCTGGGCATGAGTCGCAAGGCTGCTGAAGAAAGCGCACGGGCGTATCTGGACAAAGTCGGCTTGCCGCAACGGGTGGCCGATCAGTACCCGGCGTTTCTGTCGGGCGGGCAGCAACAACGGGTGGCGATTGCCCGTGCCCTGGCGGTGGAACCGGAAATCCTGTTGTTCGACGAGCCAACCTCGGCGCTCGACCCGGAACTGGTGGGTGAAGTCCTGAAGGTCATTCAGGCGCTGGCCGAAGAAGGCCGGACCATGTTGATGGTGACCCACGAAATGGGCTTTGCCCGGCAGGTCTCCAGCCAGGTGTTGTTCTTGCATCAGGGCCGGGTCGAGGAGCAGGGTGATGCTACGATACTCGACCGACCGAACAGTGAACGTTTGCAGCAATTTCTATCGGGTCGTTTGAAGTGAGGCAAGGCGTACATGGCGGATATCCGCGATCTGTCGATCGTGCTTGATCGTATCGATCAGGCAATCATTGAAGTGTTGCGCCACGAAGGGCGCATCACTTATCAAAAGCTTTCCGAGCGCGTACACCTGACCCCCAGGCCGTGTCTGGAACGGGTACGCAAGCTGGAACAGCTTGGGGTCATTCGCGGCTATGGCGCGATTCTCGACGAGAAGAAGTTGACGCCTGGCTTGTCGTTGCTCGTGTTGGTAGCGTTGTCGAACCAGAGTGGACGCGCGGCGCAAAAGGCCTTCGAGGCCAAGGTCCGTGCCTGCCCTCAGGTGCTGGAATGTCGCCTGATCAGTGGCGCATTCGACTACAGCCTGCGCATGCGCTGCCGTGACATGGAGCATTACCGGGTGTTGACCGAAGTCTGGTTTGACGACCCGGATCTGCACATCGACAAACTGGTCAGCCACCCGGAGCTGGCGATGGTCAAGACCACGATGGAATAGGCATCAAACGCAATTCAACCTGTGGGAGCGGGCTTGCTCGCGAAAGCGGTGTGTCATCCACATCAATGTCAACTGACACACCGCTTTCGCGAGCAAGCCCGCTCCCACATTTGGTTTGTGGTCCTTGCCGAATCGGCTGAAGGAGTCTGAATCTTCAGCCGTTTTCATCAGCGCAATAGCCGTTATCAACCGGGTTTTTTCCGCCTCGAAACAGACAATGAGCCTCTCTCGACCCTCATTGAGTCTGTGCCCATGCAAACCACCAATACGGTTTTAATGATTCGCCCGACACGTTTCTCCTTCAACCAGGACACGGCGGCGAATAACCGCTTCCAGCGTCCGGCAACCGTTGCGGAAGACGTTCAACTCAAGGCCCTTGCCGAGTTCGATGGCTATGTCGCCGCGTTGCGTCGGCACGGCGTTGAAGTCCTGGTGCATAACGATCGCGAAGCGCCGCATACCCCGGACTCGATCTTCCCCAACAACTGGTGGAGCAGCCACCCGGATGGCACCCTGGTGCTGTACCCGATGCAGGGCCACAACCGGCGTCTGGAACGGGACAAAGGGGTACTCGACGGGTTGCTGGGCGAATACCGGGTCGAGCAGGTGCTGGACCTGTCCAGCCTCGAAGAGCAGGAGGTTTTCCTGGAGGGCACCGGCAGCATGGTCCTGGATCGGCAACAGCGGATCTGCTACGCAGGGTACTCGACCCGCACCCACGCCCGGGCACTGGATCAGTTGGTCAGTCATCTGGGCTATGAGCTGTGTGCGTTCAACGCGGTGGACCGCCAAGGCGTGCCGATTTATCACACCAACGTCATGATGAGTGTCGGCACCCGCCTGGCGGTGGTTTGCCTGGCATCCGTGCCTCAGCCGGGCGAACGTGCGGCGCTGCGTAACCGACTCGAAACCAGCGGCAAACAGGTCATCGCCTTGAACTGGGCGCAGCTGGAGTCCTTCGCCGGCAATATGCTGCAAGTGCACAACGCAGCGGGCGAACCGCTGCTGGTGATGTCGCGCACCGCCTGGCAATCACTGGACGCCGACCAGCGTCGCTTGATCGAAACTCACACTACGCCGTTGCCGGTGAACATCGACACCATCGAGCGCATCGGTGGCGGTAGCGCTCGCTGCATGCTGGCCGAGGTGTTCCTGCCCAGGCATTCGTCCACGTTGGTACAGAACTGAAATAATCCGTTGTCTTAATGACCACAGCCCAGCTGATTATGTGGGGCGCACAACATCAAAGATGAATCGGAGCCGCGGTCCGGAAAAGAAACCGCGGCGACCGATCAATCAGGCGGCGGGGAGCAGGCCTTTCTGTTTGGCGACATGAGTCGCCAGTGCGTCCATCAAGTCCGGGGACAGGCAGTCATAGGGTTCCAGGCCGATCGAGCGCAGGCGCTCGCGGATAGCCTTCATTTGCGCTGGCGGTGTGCCGGTTTCGATGATGGAGGACACGAACGCCGCGAATCCCGGCGCAGCCCATCCGCTCTGTGGCGAAAGCTCGGTGTGGACGAAGTCCAGGCCATAAAACGCATGGTCCTTGTTCTCGATGCGCCCGAAGAGATGGGCGTGACACTGCTTGCAGGCGTGGCGCTGGATGGTGGCGGTTTCGTCGACAATCTCCAGCTTTTCGCCGTGGGCAATGACGCTGACCTTATCTCGAGGCACCACGGCGATGACGGCGAATGTCGCGTTTTGTGGTTTCCAGCATTTGCTGCAGCCGCACGCGTGGTTATGCATGGTTTGTGCGTCGATCCTGACCACGACCTTGTCGGTCGCACACAGGCATTGCAGGGTGCCACCTGCGAAATTCGCGGCGGCGGGTTGAATACCATTGTCCAGTGCAGGGTGAAGTTGCAAGGTGCTCATGCTGGCGTCTCCGTTTCAGGGTGTCAGACAAAAGTGCCTGGGGCCGTGCCCCAGACCGGTAGTTCATCGGAACTCGATGACGGCGCGGATCGATTGGCGTTCATGCATCAGATCGAACCGCGGCGGATTTCGAAAAGGACACAGTGCATAAACGAGTGACCTCCTTCGGTGTGACCGGTCGGTTACCCAGATCAAGAATAGTCTGCGTTGACGCCTCGAGCGCGGCTCGGGCCAGCGCACGGGCGAGTGTGCCGAATGTTGATACGCCTGCGTGGCTCAGACCGTTCCGGACCCCTTGCCAATCAGGCGGGGAATCGGGCTATCCAGTGCCTGGCAATCTCTTCGCGCCGGCAGATCCACACCGCGTCGTGGCCTTGCACGTAATCGAGAAAGCGTGCCAGCGCCATCGCTCGACCAGGATGGCCACTGATCCGCCCATGCAGGCCGACGCTCATCATCTTCGGGTGTTGCGCGCCCTCCTGCCACAGCAGGTCGAAAGCATCCTTGAGCAGCCGGAAGAAGTCTTCACCGCAGGCGAAACCGTTCGGCAGCAGATAGCGGGCGTCGTTGTTGACCAGTGTGTAAGGGATCACCAGGTGGGCGGGCGAGCCCGGGAGCCAATAGGGCAGATCATCGTTGTAGGCG
This sequence comes from Pseudomonas sp. Pseusp10, assembly GCF_059492225.1. Lineage (NCBI taxonomy): Bacteria > Pseudomonadati > Pseudomonadota > Gammaproteobacteria > Pseudomonadales > Pseudomonadaceae > Pseudomonas > Pseudomonas sp. Pseusp10. Next base: position 3,584,801 of record NZ_CP168528.1, read on the forward strand.
TCTGAGCTATAGAGAAACCCGCCTTCCTCACGCAACAGGCGGCGGGTGTTCTGGCTGACCCTTCCCGTGTACCAACCTACGGGGCGTTTACCGCAGATCTGCTGGATCACGTCGAGGGTGAGGCGGATATGGCGCCGCTCCTGGTCTTCTGGCATGTCGCGATAGTCCAGCCAACGGTAGCCATGCCCGGCAATCTCATGCCCGGCAGCGCAGAGCGCATGGCCAATCGCCGGGGTGAGTTCCAGTGCCCGGCCGACGGCGAAGGCGGTCAGCGGCAGGCCCCGGTCGCTGAACAGCTGCAGAATGCGCCACACACCTGCGCGCGATCCGTATTCGTACATGCCCTCGACGCTCAAGTCCGGTTCCCCCACACGTGGCGGGCGGCCCGGCAGCTCGTGAAGCCAGGCCTCCGACTGTGCATCGCCATTGAGGATGCATGATTCCGCACCCTCTTCGATGTTGAGTACGAACTGGAGCGCGACGCGCGCCTCACCGGGCCATTGCGGGTGGGGTGGGCAGCCGCCATAACCGATGAGGTCGCGAGCGGACATCAGCCGAGCTCGAAGGTCGTGACGCCGAACACACGTTCGTGCGCGATCGCCGGAGGAGGGCCGAGGTACATGCGTGCGCAGCCGAACACCTCGATCATGCCCTGTTGGTGCACGAGCGCCATGGCGGCGGGGTTATTCTCCGGGACATCGAGAAACAGCGGGCCACCCTGCGCAAATTCCGCCAGGCGCGCGTAGAGGGCATTGGCTGCCAGGGCGTCATCGGCGAACAAGGGGCCGATCTTGTAGCCTTCCAGGCAACGCCTTGCTACGCCATAGCCGCTTAGCCTGCCCTCGCGCCGGCAACCCACGGCGAGTGCATCGGCTTGGGCTATCCACCCGCTCAGGAAGGTTGCGCGCGCGGCGGGGAAGCAGGTGCGGTCGTAATCGACAACCTGATCGAACGGGAAGGTGGTCAACGGGACGATGTCCAGGTCGTCTACCTGCGAGGTCGCCGGACGTTCGGTGATCTCGGCACGAAAACGCAGGTTGCGATGGGAGAAAGCGAAACCACCCTTGGCGTAGTAGTCCTGCATCGCGAAGACGCCGTCCATGCCGATGCTCGCGCCTGGGCGCAGGCGGGCGAGGAGTCGCTCGCGGCGTGCGTGCCAGAGGGTATTGCCCAGACCTTGACCGCGATATTCAGGCCGGACGATGAAAAAGCCCATGAAACCGAATTCGCCATTGTAGGAGGTAATGGCACCGCCGCCGATCAACTCGCCGCCCCGGGACGCCGCGATGAAGGCGGCAGGGTCCGTAGCCCAGAACAGCTCGGCATCGTGAAGGCCGGGATTCCAACCCTCACGGGCAGCCCAACCGACGAGCTCGTCCAGTTCGGCACGGGTCATGTTGCGTATGACCAGCTGATTCGACACCGCGAAGTTCTCCTCACTCGCTAATCGAGCGTGTGGTCCATCCCCACTCTGAACCCTTTCGGTATAGCTTCAACCGAAGTATTGATCCAGCTCGTCCCGTCACCTGCAGAACATGTTCGTCGCCATTGAACTTGCGCACGACCAGGTCTGGATCGATCACCCGGCAATACGGATGGCCGTTCAACACGTGTCCGAACAGGCCTACGCCTTTGCGCCGTGGCGCAAGTGGACGCGCCACCGACCATCGATGCGACGCTCGAGGCGGCATATCAGCGAGCGGCGTTTTACTTCGGCCAGTCCACGGTCGTGGGCGATACCACCACCGATGTCATTGCATACACCAGTGACACTGTGTTCACGCAAGCCTGGATCGGTGTGCAAGACAAGTTGCCGCGCATGCTGCGCGCGGTGTTTCGCGATGATCCGCAGCAGTCCCGGCATCAGGTTACCTTCAGCGACTGGAAACTCGGTTCGACGATGCCAGCAGACTTTTTCAAGCCAGAGCACACCGAAACAGCGCAGCGGATTCAGTTTTCCCCACCGCCAGACATGCGCGCTCCGCAAGGGGTTAAAGAACCGTTGGCGAAACCCTGAGCGAGGAGGCTGGACCATGAATCGATCAATCTTCATGCCGGTCACTCCGATATCACCCCCTGCACAAAACGGATAGCGATCTGCGCAAAGCGGATATTGCCACTGTGGCGGTCTCAATACCCTTGAGTTGCATCCTGCGTAACAGTGCTGTGCATGGCACGCAACAATGCGGCCGCCATCGGCGGACCGTTGCCTGCACCGCCCACAGCCGCACGCTGAAACGCCAAAACGAACAATAAAAAATAACAACAAGAGACCCATGCCATGCGAAAAATCGATGTACACGAGGTTATCGACAACGCACGCTTCAACCGCTTTCACTGGATGGTATTGTTCTGGTGCGCCCTGATCATCATCTTCGACGGTTACGACCTGGTGATCTACGGGGTGGTCTTGCCGACGCTGATGAAAGAGTGGGGGCTGAGCCCGCTGGAGGCCGGGGCGCTGGGCAGTTATGCGCTATTTGGCATGATGTTCGGTGCGCTGTTTTTCGGCCCGCTGTCGGACAAGATCGGGCGCAAGAAAACCATCACCCTTTGCGTGATGCTCTTCAGCGGCTTCACCGTGCTCAATGGCTTTGCCACGAGCCCCACGACCTTTGGCATCTGCCGGTTCATTGCCGGCCTTGGCATCGGCGGGGTAATGCCCAACGTGGTGGCGCTGATGAACGAATACGCGCCGAAGAAAATTCGCAGCACCCTGGTCGCCATCATGTTCAGCGGTTACTCGGTGGGCGGCATGCTCTCGGCGGGCCTGGGTATCGTGCTTATTCCCAGCTTTGGTTGGCAGGCGGTGTTTTACGTGGCTGGGCTGCCGTTACTGCTGCTGCCGTTGATCATGTATTTCCTGCCGGAGTCAGTGGGTTTCATGCTGCGTCAGGGGCGCACCGAGGAGGCGCGCAACGTACTGCAGCGCGTTGACGCACACTACGTCGCACAGGCCGGCGACACCCTGCACATGACTGAGGTGAAGGGAACTGGCACCCCGGTGCTGCAGCTCTTTCGCGAAGGCCGCGCCATGCGCACGCTGATGCTCTGGCTGGCGTTTTTCTGCTGCCTCTTGATGGTCTACGCCTTGAGTTCCTGGCTGCCGAAACTCATGGCCAACGCCGGTTATAGCCTGGGCTCAAGCCTGTCCTTCCTGCTGGTGTTGAACTTCGGCGCGATTTTCGGTGCGGTGGGCGGTGGCGTATTGGGCGACAAGCTCAACCTGCCACGGGTGTTGGCGGTGTTCTTCGCCATTGCCGCAGTGTCGATCACCTTGCTCGGCTTCAAGAGCCCGACCCCTGTGTTGTACCTGCTGATCGCTATCGCCGGCGCCACCACCATCGGTTCGCAAATCCTGCTTTACGCCTGTGCTGCGCAGTTCTACTCCATGGCCATTCGCTCCACGGGGCTTGGCTGGGCGTCGGGGATCGGCCGTAACGGTGCCATTGTCGGCCCGTTGTTAGGCGGCGCGTTGCTGGGGATCAGTTTGCCGCTGCAACTGAACTTCATGGCGTTCGCCCTGCCGGGTGCGGTGGCCGCGATCGCCATGACCCTGTTTGCCATCAGCAACCAGCGAAACGCCTCCAGCGTTAGCGCGCCGCTGTCTGCGGCCAAGGCCTGAGTCCACAAGGAGCTGTTAGATGAAAGGCTTAATGCGTGACTTTTCGCTGTCCGCTGCGGTTGCAGGCTTTATTGCCACGGTGATCTCGTATGCGGGGCCCCTGGTGATCATTTTCCAGGCGGCGGACACCGCGCATCTGCCTCGCGAACTGCTGTCGTCCTGGGTCTGGGCGATCTCCATTGGCAGTGCGCTGCTGGGCATCGGCCTGAGCCTGCGTTACCGCGTGCCGATCATCATTGCCTGGTCGGCACCAGGCTCGGCCCTGCTGGTGGCGTTGCTGCCGGGCATCTCGATGAACGAGGCCGTCGGCGCCTATTTGCTGAGCAGTTTGATTATCTTCCTGGTCGGCATTTCGGGCGCCTTCGACCGCGTTATCAGCAAGCTGCCCGGGGCCATCGCGGCGGCAATGCTGGCGGGGATTCTGTTCCGTTTCGGCACTGGCCTGTTCGTGTCATTGCAAGGCAAGCCCGGGTTGGTGCTGGCAATGTTCGCCACCTACCTGGTGTGCAAACGGCTGCTGCCGCGTTACGCGGTGATGGCAGTACTGGTGGTGGGTTGTGCCATCGCCATGTTCACCGGCCAATTGCACAGTGAAGCATTGGTGATCGGCCTGGCGACGCCCGTGTGGATCACCCCGCAGTTCAGCCTTGGGGCAACCTTGAACGTCGCCTTGCCGCTGGTGATGGTGGCGCTGACCGGGCAGTTCGTGCCGGGCATGGCGGTTTTGCGCGCCTCGGGTTACACCACACCGGCCAGCCCGATCATCGCCTGCAGCGCGCTGGGCACGGCGTTGTTGGCGCCGTTTGGCTGCCACGGCCTGAACCTGGCGGCGATCACTGCCGCCATCTGCACTGGCCGCGAGGCCCACGAAGACCCGGGCAAACGCTATGTCGCCGGCGTGGTCGGCGGCCTCTGTTACCTGGTACTGGGCATCTTCGGTGCGACCCTGGTGTCGTTGTTCGCGGCCTTCCCCAAAGAGTTGATCGCCGCCCTGGCGGGCCTGGCCCTGTTCGCTGCAATTGCCGGTGCCCTGGCCAACGCCATGGCTCTGCCCAGTGACCGCGAAGCGGCGCTGGTGACGTTCCTTACTACCGCCTCGGGCATGTCGCTGTTCGGCTTGTCCGCCGCGTTCTGGGGGCTGATTTTCGGCATGGCCGCGCATCTGTTGTCGAGTGCGCGCCGATCGATCCCTGCAACCTCAGCCAACAGCGCCCGGGAGGTGGCGCGCTGACCTGCATTCGCCACGCCTCGTTCATAACAACAATAAGAGCACACCAATGAAGCCAACTATTCATGCAACTCGTACGCTATTGTCCATGGCTGTCGCCTTGGGTTGTTCCAGCCAACTGATGGCCGCCGAGGGCGGTTTTATCGAGGATGCCACCGCCACCTTGCAGGCGCGCAATTACTACTTCAGCCGGGACTATTCGGACATTGTCGGCGCTAACCGGCAGTCGAAGGCCGAGGAGTGGGCCCAGGGCTTTATCTTCAACGCCAAGTCCGGTTACACCCAAGGGCCGATCGGTGTCGGCGTCGATGTCATCGGCCTGCTCGGGCTCAAGCTCGACAGCAGCCCGGACCGGGTCAACACCGGCCTGTTGCCGGTGCACAGCGATGGTCGCGCGGCCGATGACTACAGCCGCCTGGAAGGCACGCTGAAGCTTCGCTACTCGAAAACCGAACTGCGCGTCGGCGAGCTGCAACCCAACTTGCCGGTGCTGGTTTTCAGTGACATCCGCCTGCTGCCGCCCAGTTACCAGGGGGCGAGCATCACCTCCGGCGAGATCAGTGGCCTGACACTGCAAGGCGGCCATCTGAGTTCCACTCACCTGCGCAATGAGGCCGGCGACGAGAAGATGCAGGCCATGCTCGGCTACGTGCCTCAGCGCCAGGTCAGCAGTGACGCCTTCAACTATGGCGGCGGCGATTACGTCTTCAACGACAAACGCACCAGCGTCAGCGCCTGGTACGGGCAATTGGAAGACATCTACCATCAGGGCTTCCTGGGTCTGAAACACAGCGAGCCCGTGGGCAGTTGGATCGTGGGCGCCAACCTCGGCTATTTCGACGCCAGGGAGGATGGCAAGAAACTGTTGGGCAACATCGACAACCAGGCGTTTTTCTCCCTGCTGTCGGCCAAGCACGGCGGCCATACCTTCTACATCGGCTACCAGGGCATCTACGGTGAAAGCGCGTTCCCTCGGGTATTTGCCAACATCTCGCCGCTGGGCAACGAAGTGCCGACCTATGAGTTCGCCTCCACCGACGAGCGCTCTTGGCAGGCGCGCTACGACTACGACTTCGCCGCCCTCGGCGTGCCGGGCCTGACCAGCACCGTGCGCTACATCACCGGCAACAACGTCGACACCGGCAAGGGCTTTGAAGGTAAGGACCGCGAGCGCGACCTGGATCTCGGTTACGTCGTGCAAAGCGGCACCTTCGCGGGGCTAGGCATCCGGGTGCGCAATGCCATGGCGCGCTCCAATTACCGCACCGATATCGATGAGAACCGACTGATCCTGAGCTACACATGGACGTTGCTGTGAGTGATCCGGGGGTGAGTATGAGCAATAAAGTCTGGGCGCGATTGGCCCTGGTTGCCGCTGGCGGAGCAGTTTTGCTGCTCGCAGCCGGCAACGGCATGCACTTGATGTATGCCGGCATCATCGACGTGTTGCTGTTGGTGGCGGCAGTGCTTTATCACCGTCAGCCAGTGCGGGTGGTCGAAGTGCTCGTGCAGTGGGAACCCGATCTCGTGATGTCCAGCGCGCCGGTCCCGCTACTGTCACTACCAGTGGTCGAGCCAGTTTGGCCGGGCGCGCAAGTACAGGTGGCACTCGCACACTTGACTCAACTGGTGCAGCAAACCGAGGACGACATGCGCGTTGCCGACCAGCTGGCGCGTGGCGCGGGCGAGCGGGTACAGGCGAGTGCCGTGAGCATGCAGTCTTCGGCTGCCGTGCTTGGGGATCTTGATCAGTATCTGCAGCGCCTGGATCAGGTGTTCGATGAGCTGGGCAACCAGTCGGTACGCATCGGTGCGATTGTCGGCAGCATCCAGGACATCGCCCGGCAGACCAATCTGTTGGCGCTCAATGCCGCGATCGAAGCCGCGCGGGCCGGTGACCACGGCCGGGGTTTTGCTGTGGTGGCAGACGAGGTACGCAATCTGTCGCGCCAGGCAGCGGACTCCAGTGCGCAGATCCGGCAGATCGCCACAGGTCTGGAAAAGTCGGCACAGGATGCCCGTCAGGGCCTTGAACAGCTTACCGATTCGACGCGTTTGGGCCTGGACAAGGCCGAGGTCGCGTTGCAGTCGATGGGGGAGTTACGCAGTGGTGCGGTTGCCAGGCTGGAAGTGGTCGAACGCATCATGCAGCGTTTGGCCAGTTTGCACGAGTTGGCACTGCAGGCAACCCGGATAGCGGTCTGAACAATGTGGCTTGCCGGTCTCTCAAACGCCCGAACAACTGCCCATCACCTGGTAGGTCAACTTGTGGGTTTGACCCTGGTGGTCGATGTAAACCATGGTCGCCGGTACGACTTCGCATGCAGTCGAGGTATCGGATACAAAGATGACCTTCGCGATATCCAGGGATGGAGTTGTTGTGGCCGGGTTGCTTTCGGCGGCCATGACGGCGGTTGTGGTCAGGGCCAACAGTACGCTCAACAAGGTCTTCATGCTTTTTTTCTCCGTGGTGTTTTGATGGGTCAATTCTATTCTTCTATGGGTTTGGTTAAAGAGGGCTGTACTTGATGCAGCGTTACACTGGATGCAACAGTCATTGCTGCCGGAGGGTTCATGGACTTGCTTAACAGCCTGCGGGTATTTGTGCGTGTAGCCGACGCAGGCAGCTTTACCACCGCCGCACAGGCGCTGGACTTTTCCACGGCGCAAGTCTCTCGGCTGGTGGCTGATCTTGAGCAGCACGTGCAGGCTCGTCTGCTGCAGCGCACCACCCGCCGTTTAAGCCTGACCGAAGCCGGTGAACGCTTCCTGTTGCGGGCACGGCAAATACTTGACGACATGGCCGAGGCCACCGCAGAAGCGCGTGGCGCTCACCTGGAGCCCGTTGGCCGGTTGCGTCTGCACTGTTTGACCGGGCTGGGCGTGCTTATGACGCCACTCATTGCCCGCTACTGCGAGCTCTATCCGGACGTGGTGGTTGAGTTGACCTTGTCGCAACGCAACCCCGACCCCCTTGAAGACGGGCACGATGTGGTCATCTCCATTGCCCAGGAATTGGCAGATTCACAATTCGTTGCCCAAGCGGTAGGGCGCATCTTCAGCATGCCTTGCGCATCGCCTGCGTACATCGCGCGCCGGGGCCTGCCCACTCACCCCGAACAACTGCATGAACATTGCTGCCTGCGCATGGTCGACCCGTTGTACGGTGATGAGTGGGTCTTCCGTGACGAACAGGGTGAGCACGCAGTGGTTCCCGGCAAGACCTTCCAGAGCAACGTTGCCGAGGCGATGGTCAGTGCATCGGAGGCCGGGATGGGCATCAGTCTGCTGCCTTTCTACACCGCAACCCGGTCGCTGCGTGAGGGCACGTTGTTGCGCTTGCTGGGCGACCACCGGCTCAGGGAGCGGAATGTCTATGCACTCTATCCTTCCAGGCGTTTTCTGGATGCCAAGGTGAGGACCTGGGTGGACTTTCTCAAGGCCGAGTTGCCCGGGCTTTTTTCCAGGCATGAGGTCATAGCGAATGATGTTCGGCACTGGGGAGTGGCCATGGGGTGAACATTGCTCGGAACGTCAACACGACATCGAGTTTGGCGACCTGATACACAAACTGTACGATCGCCATTTCGGACTGCCGGTACTGCCCAAACACAACGCATGACAAAGGGAATATCAATGCATCAAGTTGCGCAACGTTATCTTGGCGTATGGAAGCGGCGTTTGATCCAGCATCGCTCAGGGCGTTCGGACAGTGAAACGGCCGTGTATTGGCTACAGACACCACGACTGTTTGCCGACCTGCGAATCCCCCCCAATCCGCTCCCAAGTCTGGCGCTCGAGGAGCTCAGCCACTCTCAACATCTGGCGTTGTGTGAACAGAAAGGTTTCGCCGGGGTGACCCGGATCGACGCCGACATTTGCCAATGGCATCGCAAAATGGACTATCAGCCGGTCAGTGGCGCTGAAGACATTGGTCGCATGCACTTTGAAACCAGTGAGTGTCTGATCGAAACCGCGCTGGACGAAAGCTACTACGAAATATGGGAACGCTTGCCCGACTCTCTCGGCGCTTGTCGTGGCCAATGGTTGCAAGCGATGGATGATCCATCGCGTCAGGGCTGTCTGCTATTGGCCGGGGATTATTTTCTGTTCGCCGCCAACCGCCCCACACCGCTGACACCGGGCACTCATTTGCGCGAAAAGTTCAGCCAACCCGAAAGCTCAATAAACCCTGCTTCCCTGTTTGCCTGCGAACTGTCTTTTGGCCGGCATCACGCCGGAGAAACCCCGTGGAAAATCGAGTGCTCAACGCTCCCCGCCAAAACCGGCCAATGCCTGCTGCCATCATCGGTGGACCCGTTTGCCCCGGATATTTTCGCCAATGAAGCCGTCATGTCTTCACTCGGCACATTCATTCCAGCTGGCGGTTGGCGCTGTGCGCCTGATCCGTGACATACAGCGGCCCCGCGCTATCACCCTGATGCCGATCAGTTAAGCCAAAACGCGATCCATGTAGCAGCTGGCGAAGCCTGCGTTCGGCTGCGCAGCAGTCGTAAAGTCAGTCATTGCGGTACGTCAGGCAGGCCGCGTCAGCAGGGTTCACGACTGCTTCGCAGCCGAACGCAGCCTCGCGGGCTCGGCAGCTGCTACAGATCGCATTATTAGCCGAATACCGTTGTATTTCTGGCCGGCGGGGAGGGCGTTGTAATCGGCGGTCATTAGCTGGAATCGGTTAACAGTTCGGTTGGCGAAAAACAGGCTTGAGTTCCAACGAGCTGTGGCATCGAACTGTAAATGCACTTTACAGGTCGTGGGCAACATCGGTGGATCAGGCATAGACGCCTGTTTCAACACCACAAAAGAACAGGCAAAGACGCCTGGAACCGCAAGGTTTCAGGCGTTTTTTTTTTGCTTTTAAAACCGTGATTGGCTCGGGCCGGGGGTATGACTCACCCACATAGGTAACAAAACAGTTCAAGCACATAGGTAACAGTTTTTAACTGGCACTGGTCGATTCCGAGGATCTGACCATGCCGTGGCGAGAGCTGAAACCTATGGACCTGAAAGTGATGTTCATTGCCGACTACCTGTTGCACGTTATTACTCAGGATTTGCCTGCGTTTCAAAGGCTCTACGATGAGAGCCTTTCGACGCTGCCCAACGTGCAACGTCTGACCTCAACGCTTGTAATGAAACGGGTGGTTCAGGACAGACCCCTTCCTTTGTGACCGGGGCCAGCGCATCAGGATTGGCTGGCCGCCTTATCCGCGATCAGATCTCGCTGATATTGACCCAGCGCTGTTCCCGCGCCGCCAATCGAATCGCCGTCGCCAGTCGCTCCACTTCCAGGGCTTGCTCGAAATCAGTGCCGGCTTGTCCGTGGCCGGCCAAGGCCATGATCAGCTCATGCACTTCCAGCGTCTTCAACTCGTTGTAGCCCAACTGATGCCCCGGCGCTGGACTGAACGCTGCATATCCGGGCAGGTTCGGCCCGGCCAGTAAACGCTGGAAGCCATCCTGGCCGACGCGGCACAGGCGTAACTCATTCAAACGCTCCTGATCGAATGACAGGGTCCCTTGGGTACCACTGATCTCGAAACTCAGATGATTCTTGTAGCCGTGCTTGAGCCAACTGCTGCTGAAGGTGCCACGCGCACCGCTGGCGAAGCGCAGCAATGCATGGACCTGATCGTCGACGGCAATTGTGCGTTGTTCCTGGCTACCGGTTGTGGCCGGGCGCTGGCGGTGCACGGTCTGGGAATCGGCGCATACCGCCTCGACATTGCCGAGCAGATAGCGCGCCATGCCCAGCAAGTGGCTGCCCAGGTCCGCCAGCGCGCCACCGGCATGTTCGGTCTCACAGCGCCATGACCAGGGGGACGCTGGATCGGCCATGAAGTCTTCGCTGAATTCGCCTTGGAAGCTGATGATCTCACCGAGTCTGCCGCTCTGAATCAACTCCCGCGCCAGACCGATGATCGGGTTGTGCTGGTAGTTGTAGCCGACACGGGTGACCACGCCGGCATCCTTGGCCGCCAGGTGCATGGCATTGGCCTGTTCAAGGCTCACCGCCAGCGGTTTTTCGCAGTACACCGGCTTGCCAGCCGCAATAGCGGCCATGGCCATCGGGTAGTGCAGGTGGTTGGGTGTGGTGATGGCGATCAGGTTGACCTTGGGGTCGTCGATCAATTGCTGCCAGTCGCCATAGGCCTGCTCAAAGCCCCAGGCGGTGGCACATGCCTGGGCACGGACGGAATCGGCGTCGGCCAGGGCGGCGAGGCGAAGCGTGAAGGGCAGTTCGAATGCTGCGCTGACGTTGCGAAAGGCCAGGGCATGAGCACGCCCCATGAAACCCGTGCCGATAAGTCCGATTCCGAGTTCGCGCATGACAGGATCCTTTGGTTTTTTGTTTTCAGGAAGCCTGTTTATAGAATAAAAATTCCCATTCTTCAATTATGGAATAAATATTTACATGCGACCGCTGAACGCTCGCGTGCAAACGTGGGAGTACTTCGCTGCGCGCGGCGCCGTAAGGCCAGTGTCTCGGTCAGTCTTCGAACCCGACCTGCTCGTGAATCTCATCGACTTTCAATTCCAGTCGATAAGCCACGGCGATAAACAGCGCCTGGCACAGGCACAGGGTCGCACTCAATGAACGGAACGCAAACGAACTGCCTTCATTGACCAGCAGTACGGTGTTGGCGCGCTTGGCCAGGGGCGAGAGATTGCTATCGGTGATGATCAGGGTTTTCGCCTGATGATGCTGGGCGATGCGCAGGCAGTGCTGGGTTTCCTTGCCGTACGGCGTGAAGCTGATGGCGATCACCAGGTCATTGGCGCGCACACTGCGCATCTGCTCGCGGTAGCTGCCGCCGAGCCCTGAGACCAGGTGGATGCGCTTGTTGGTGTGTTGCAGGTTGTAGACCAGGTAATCGGCCACCGCGAACGAACGGCGCACGCCGACCACGTAGATGTTGTCCGCATTCACCACCAGGTCCACGGCCTTGTCGAAGGCCTGGTCATCGAGTTCCAGCCCCAGTCGTTCGATGCCCGACAGTGTGGCATTGATGCATTCGCGTGCCAGGTCGCCGCCGCTGGCCTTCTGCGACTTGTTGGTAATCATGTTGCGAATGCGCTGCTGGTAGTTCTGCACCGGCGTGGTTTTGTGGGTGTAGGCCTCGCGGAACAGGGCCTGCATTTCGCTGAAGCCGCTGAAGCCGAAACGCTGGGAAAACCGCACGATGGCCGACGGATGCACTTCGCACTCGCGAGCGATGTCGCTGATGCGGTCGACCATGATCCGGTCGCTTTGCTGGCTCATGTAGCTGGCGATGCGTTTGAGCTGGCGCGGCAAGCTTTCGTATTCATTGGTAATCAGCTGCAGCAGGCGCTCGGCATTGATCGGAGGGGTGACAAGGTCGCTCTCGGGCGTGCTCTCGGTCGTAGCCGGCTGATCGGTGCGGGACATTAGGAAATCCTTCTGGCTTGTTCTTATAGGGACGATTTTTCACCTCGTCCCCCGACAATAGGTTGGCTGTGCGCAGTCTACAGGGTAGGCCCGAATAAAATCTTGAGCTTGCAGCAGTGTGAAGCTTGCTGAAACGATGCACTGCATCTGGAACGCCTGTGCCAAAGCTTATTGGAAAATTAATTCCATGTAAAAAATATTTGGAATATTTATTGATTGTTCGGTCCCGATCGTTTTAGTCTGCCTCCACCAAGAGTGTTCGGCGCGGTCATCGCCCGAACGCAGGCTGATAAAAATAACAGGAGCCAGCATGGGCCAGACTCGTTTTGCCAGTGGGCGTCAATTGGATCTGATTTGCCTGGGGCGCCTAGGCGTCGACCTCTATGCGCAGCAAGTCGGGGCGCGGCTGGAGGATGTAAGCAGCTTTGCCAAGTACCTCGGCGGCTCGTCCGCCAACATCGCCTTCGGCACCGCGCGGTTGGGGCTCAAGTCGGCGATGCTGAGCCGGGTAGGGGAGGACCATATGGGGCGCTTCCTCGTTGAATCCCTGGCCCGTGAAGGCTGCGATATCAGTGGCATCAAGGTCGATCCGGAGCGCCTGACCGCCATGGTCCTGCTGGGTCTCAAGGACCGCGAAACTTTTCCCTTGGTTTTCTACCGCGAAAACTGCGCCGACATGGCGCTGCGGGCCGAAGACATCAGCGAAGCCTTCATCGCTTCCAGTAAAGCCTTGCTGATCACCGGTACCCATTTCTCCACCGATGGTGTGTACAAGGCGAGCATCCAGGCCCTGGACTATGCACAGAAGCACAACGTCAAACGGGTACTGGACATCGACTACCGCCCGGTGCTCTGGGGTCTGGCCGGCAAGGCGGACGGTGAAACCCGTTTCGTCGCCGACCAGAACGTCAGCCAGCATGTGCAGAAAATCCTTCCGCGTTTCGACCTGATCGTCGGCACTGAAGAAGAGTTCCTGATGGCCGGTGGCGCCGAGGATTTGCTCACCGCGCTGCGCAATGTCCGGCGAGTGAGCGCGGCGACCCTGGTGGTCAAGCTCGGCCCGCAAGGCTGCACAGTGATTCATGGAGAGATCCCGGCCCGTCTCGAAGACGGCTCGATTTATCCCGGTGTGCGTGTGGAAGTGCTCAACGTGCTGGGGGCCGGCGATGCCTTCATGTCGGGCTTCCTTAGCGGTTGGCTGGAGGATGCCAGCGATGAGCGCTGCTGCCAGTTGGCCAATGCCTGTGGTGGTCTGGTGGTCTCGCGCCATGCCTGCGCCCCGGCGATGCCGACCCGCGCCGAACTCGATTACCTGTTCAACAGCCCGGTGCCGATTACCCGTCCGGACCAGGATGCGGTGTTGCAGCGCCTGCATCAGGTCAGCGTGCCGCGCAAACAGTGGAAGCAACTGTTCATCTTTGCCTTCGACCATCGCGGGCAACTGGTGGAACTGGCCCACAAGGGCGGCCGTGACCTCAACGCCATCAGCGAACTCAAGCAACTTTTTATTCAGGCCGTGGAGCGGGTCGACGCCGATTTGCAAAAGCAAGGTATCGATGCCGATGTCGGGCTGCTGGCCGATCAACGTTTCGGCCAGGACTCACTGAACGCCGCCACCGGTCGCGGCTGGTGGGTGGCGCGGCCGGTGGAAGTGCAGGGTTCACGGCCATTGGCCTTCGAGCACGGTCGCTCTATCGGCAGCAATTTGGTTGCCTGGCCACAGGAACAGATCATCAAGTGCCTGGTGCAATTTCATCCCGATGACGAACCGTTGCTGCGCCTGGAACAGGAAGCACAGATCAAGGGTTTGTATCAGGCATCCCAGGTCAGCGGTCATGAACTGCTGCTGGAAATCATCCCGCCCAAGGATCACCCCTCGGCCCATCCGGACGTGCTGTATCGCGCCCTCAAACGCCTCTACAACCTGGGCATCTACCCGGCGTGGTGGAAGATCGAGGCGCAAAGCGCCGAGGAGTGGCAGCAACTCGACGAACTGATTCAGGAGCGCGACCCGTACTGCCGAGGCGTGGTGCTGCTGGGCTTGAATGCTCCGGCATCAGCATTGGCCGAAGGCTTTCAACAGGCCAGCAAGAGCCAGACCTGCCGCGGGTTCGCCGTGGGCCGGACGATTTTCCAGGAGCCGAGCCGTGCGTGGTTGGCCGGGGACATCGACGATGAGGCGCTGATCCGCCAAGTGCAGGACACGTTCGTTGAGCTGATCGATGCCTGGCGCACGGCCCGCGCCTGACGAAACACCGCAATACCTGTGGGAGCGAGCTTGCTCGCGATAGCTGACTGACAGTCAACATTAAAGGCGCCTGATACACCGCTATCGCGAGCAGGCTCGCTCCCACAAGGGTTTTGTGTCGTTCTTACTGATGTGTGTAAAACAATAAAAGGTGCAGCCATGCCCGCTATCCGAATTGGCATCAACCCGATCTCCTGGAGCAACGACGACTTGCCGTCCCTCGGTGGCGAGACGCCATTGAGCACCGCCCTCGGCGAAGGCAAGGAAATCGGTTACGAAGGTTTCGAACTCAACGGTAAATTTCCCAAGGATGCCAAAGGCGTCGGTGACGTGCTGCGGCCTTATGACCTCGCGTTGGTGTCCGGTTGGTACTCCAGTCGCCTGGCCCGCCGCTCGGTGGCCGAGGAAATCGACGCCATCGGCAGTCATGTCGAGCTGCTGGCCAAAAACGGCGCCAAGGTGCTGGTTTACGGAGAAGTTGCTGACTCGATCCAGGGGCAATGCATTCCACTGGTGGAGCGCCCGCGCTTCCACACCGAACAGGCCTGGCAGGAATACGCCGACAAGCTCACCCAGCTGGCGCGTTTCACCCTGTCCCGGGGCGTGCGTCTGGCCTATCACCACCACATGGGCGCTTACGTCGAATCCCCGGCGGATATCGACAAACTGATGGCGTTGACCGGCAGGGAAGTCGGCCTGCTGTTCGATTCGGGCCATTGCTACATGGGTGGCGGCGAACCCTTGCAGGTGCTGCGCAAGCACATCGAACGCATCTGCCACGTGCATTTCAAGGACGTGCGCAAACCGGTGGTGCAGCTGGCGCGCAACAATCTGTGGAGCTTCCCGGACTGCATCATCAATGGCACCTTCACCGTGCCCGGCGATGGTGATATCGACTTCGGCTCATTGCTCGACGTGCTGCTGGCCGCCGATTACCACGGCTGGCTGGTGGTCGAAGCCGAGCAGGATCCGGCGGTGGCGCCGAGTTATGTCTACGCGAAAAAAGGCTACGACACCTTGCGTGCGTTGCTCGACGAGAGGGTCGCATCATGAGCCTGCTGGTCAAAAGCAACGCCCGCGGCCGCACCATGGTCGAGTTGGGCAACGGTGAGCTGGAATACGTCGGCTTCGCCGCCTACCGCTTGAGCCTGGGCGAATCTTTGCCGGTCTCTGCGGGCGATAAAGAACTGTGCCTGGTGCTGCTCAGCGGTCGGGTCAGCATCAAGGGTGAAGCGCCGGGGCAGGGCGCGTTCGACTGGGACAACATAGGCGATCGGCAGTCGGTGTTCGAAGACAAGTCTCCGTTCGCCGCGTACTTGCCGTCGGGCAGTCAAGCCCAGGTGGTCGCCCTGAGTGATGTGCAAATTGCCGTGTGCGCTGCGCCTGGTTCGATCAGCGAAACCCTCGGCCCACGCTTGATCAAACCCGACACGATGAAGCGCAGCGTGCGCGGCAAGGGCGCCAATACCCGTTACGTCTGCGACATCCTGCCGGACACCGAGCCGGCCCATTCACTGCTGGTGGTCGAAGTACGAACGCCGTCCGGGCACTCCTCGAGCTATCCGCCACACAAGCACGACACCGACGACCTGCCGCACCAGAGCTTCCTCGAAGAAACCTATTACCACCAGATCAACCCGCCCCAGGGCTTCGTGTTCCAGCGGGTCTACACCGATGATCGCAGCATCGATCAGGCCATGGCCGTGGAAAACAGCGACCTGGTGGTCGTGCCCAAGGGTTATCACCCGGTCAGTGTGCCGTACGGCTACGAGTCGTATTACCTGAACGTGATGGCCGGTCCGAAACGCGTCTGGCAGTTCCATAACGATCCGCAGCACAGCTGGCTGCTGGATCTCTGAATTCCAACGTCCGAATTCCACTATCTGCACGGAGAACAATAACGATGAGCGACGCCCAGGTTGTAGGCCATTACATAGACGGTCAGGTACAAGACACCGGCAGTGAGCGGTTCAGCAATGTCTTCAACCCGGCCACCGGCAGCGTGCAGGCACGAGTCGGGCTGGCCAGCGAGAAGACCGTGGACGAGGCAGTTGCATCGGCCCTGAGAGCCTTTCCAGCCTGGTCCGAGCAATCGTCCCTGCGCCGTTCGCGGGTGATGTTCAAGTTCAAGGAATTGCTCGACCGTCATCACGATGAACTGGCAGAAATCATCAGCCGCGAACACGGCAAGGTGTTTTCCGACGCCAAGGGCGAAGTCACCCGTGGCATCGAAATCGTCGAATACGCCTGCGGTGCGCCGAACCTGTTGAAAACCGAATTCAGCGACAACATCGGCGGCGGCATCGACAACTGGAATCTGCGCCAGCCTCTGGGTGTTTGTGCCGGAGTTACGCCGTTCAACTTCCCGGTGATGGTACCGCTGTGGATGATCCCGCTGGCGCTGGTTACCGGTAACTGCTTCATCCTCAAGCCGTCCGAGCGCGATCCGTCCGCGAGTTTGTTGATGGCGCGGTTGCTGACCGAAGCCGGTCTGCCGGATGGAGTGTTCAACGTGGTGCAGGGCGACAAGGCTGCGGTCGATGCGCTGCTGCAACACCCGGACATCGAAGCGATTTCCTTTGTCGGTTCGACGCCGATTGCCGAGTACATCCACCAGCAGGCCACCTCGCGCGGCAAGCGGGTGCAGGCCCTGGGCGGGGCGAAAAACCACATGATCGTCATGCCCGATGCAGATCTGGATCAAGCCGCTGATGCCTTGATTGGGGCGGCGTACGGCTCGGCCGGTGAGCGCTGCATGGCGATCTCGATTGCCGTGGCGGTGGGCGATGTCGGCGACCGGTTGATTGCCAAACTGCTGCCGCGCATTGATCAGCTCAAGGTCGGTAACGGCCTGCAGGGCGACACCGACATGGGGCCGTTGGTGACGGCCGAGCACAAGGCCAAGGTCGAAGGCTTCATTGACCAGGGTGTGGCTCAAGGTGCGCAGCTGATTGTCGATGGTCGTAATTTCAAGGTGCCGGGCGCCGAGAATGGCTTCTTTGTTGGCGCGACGCTGTTCGACAAGGTCACGACCGAGATGAGCATTTACCAGCAGGAAATCTTCGGTCCGGTGCTGGGCATCGTCCGTGTCCCTGACTTCGCCAGCGCCGTTGCTTTGATCAACTCCCATGAGTTCGGCAACGGTGTGTCCTGCTTCACCAGCGACGGCGGCATTGCCCGAGCCTTCGCCCGCACCATCAAGGTCGGCATGGTCGGCATCAACGTGCCGATTCCGGTGCCCATGGCCTGGCATTCGTTCGGTGGCTGGAAACGCTCGCTGTTCGGCGACCACCATGCCTACGGCGAAGAAGGTATCCGCTTCTACAGCCGCTACAAAAGCGTTATGCAGCGCTGGCCCGACAGTATCGCCAAGGGCCCTGAATTCAGTATGCCGACAGCCAAATAATTCACTTGTGCGGAGAACAAAAATAATGAGCAAACCCCTGCGTTTCGCCCTGAACCGTATGGTCGCCCCACGTTTGTCCCTGCCCGCGTTCATCGAGTTGGCGGTGACCCTCAAGGCCGACGCCATCGAGATTCGCAACGACCTCAAAGGCGTCGAGATCGAAGACGGCACCGCACCCGAACGCGTGCGTGAGTTGTGCGCGGCCAAAGGCATCACCGTGCTGTCGATAAACGCGCTGTATCCGTTTGATGTGTGGAGTGACGAGCGCCGAGCACAAGCCCTGAAGCTCGCCGCTTATGCCCGTGATTGCGGCGCGCAGGGTTTAGTCATGTGCCCGTTGAATGACCGCGCTGATCCTCGAACCGAGGCGCAGCGTGCTTCCGGGCTGCGTACGGCACTGAGTGAACTGGCGCCGATCCTGCGCGATCACGGCATCCTCGGTTTCATCGAGCCGCTGGGTTTCGAAGAGTGCTCGCTGCGCCGTAAACGCACGGCGGTGGAGGCGATCAAGTCCATCGGCGGTCTGGATGTGTTCCGGTTGGTCCACGACACCTTTCACCATCACCTGGCCGGCGAGCAGGAGTTTTTCCCCGAGCTGACCGGGCTGGTGCACATCTCTGGTGTCGAAGATGCCGAAGCGCCACTGGCGACCATTCGCGATGGTCACCGGGTGCTGGTGGGCGATGGCGACATTCTCGGCAACGCGGCGCAGATCGACACCTTGCTCGGCAGCGGCTACAGCGGCTATCTGTCGTTCGAACCCTTTGCTGACAGCGTGCATGGGCTGGCGGATATCGAGCGTGCGATCGGCGCGAGCATGGATCACCTGCAGAAATCCCTGGCCTGACAACACTTTCGGGCAGATGGAGATCAACTGTGGGAGCGGGCTTGCTCGCGAAAGCGGTGTGTCAGGCGGCTTCAATGTTGAATGTGCCGCAGTCTTCGCGAGCAAGCCCGCTCCCACAGGGATCGGATTGCATTCACAAAAAGGTGCAAGCATGACCACAACAAGACTGACCACGGCCCAGGCCCTGGTGAAATTCCTCGATAACCAATACATCGAGGTTGATGGCGTTCAGAGTAAATTCGTCGCCGGGATCTTTACCATCTTCGGCCACGGCAACGTGCTGGGCCTGGGCCAGGCTCTGGAGCAGGACAGTGGCGACCTGATCGTCCATCAGGGGCGCAACGAACAAGGCATGGCCCACGCCGCCATCGGTTTCGCCAAGCAGCATCTGCGGCGCAAGATCTACGCCTGTACTTCATCCGTGGGGCCTGGTGCGGCGAACATGCTGACCGCTGCCGCCACCGCGACAGCCAATCGTATTCCCTTGCTGCTGTTGCCCGGCGATGTATACGCCTGTCGCCAACCGGACCCGGTGTTGCAACAGATCGAGCAGTTCCACGACCTGAGCATCAGCACCAACGATGCCTTCAAGGCTGTCAGCAAATACTGGGACCGCATCAACCGTCCCGAGCAGCTGATGACGGCGGCGATCCACGCCATGCGTGTGCTCACTGATCCTGCGGAAACCGGCGCCGTGACCCTGGCCTTGCCGCAAGACGTGCAGGCCGAGGCGTACGATTATCCAGATTACTTCCTGCAAAAACGCGTGCACCGTATCGAACGTCGTCCGGCTACCGAAGCGATGCTGGGTGATGCGCTGGCGCTGTTCAAAGGCAAGCGTAAACCGCTGATCATTTGCGGCGGCGGGGTCAAGTACTCTGGCGCCAACTCCGCGTTGCAGGCATTCGCCGAGCGTTTCGATATTCCCTTCGCCGAAACCCAGGCCGGCAAGAGTGCGGTGGTGTCCAGCCATCCGCTGAACGTCGGCGGGATCGGCGAAACCGGTTGCCTGGCAGCGAATTTGTTGGCCAAGGACGCTGATCTGATCATTGGCATTGGCACCCGTTACAGCGACTTCACCACCGCGTCGAAGTCCTTGTTTCAGCACCCGGACGTGCAATTCCTCAACCTCAATATCAGCCCCTGCGATGCCCTGAAACTCGACGGCGTGCAATTGCTGGCGGACGCCAGAACCGGTTTGTCGGCGCTGGCCAAAGCGCTGGGTGATTATCGCTCGAGCTGGGGCGATCAACCCCGTCAGGCCAAGGCGCAACTGGATGAGGAAGTCGATCGCCTCCATCAGGTGGAATACCAGGCCAAGGATTTCGTCCCGGAAATCAACGACCACATGGACCCGGCGGTACTGCGCGAATTCATCGAGCTGACCGGCTCCTGCCTGACCCAGAGCCGAGTGCTCGGTGTGCTCAATGAAACCCTGGCCGATGACGCGGTGATCGTCGCCGCCGCCGGCAGCCTGCCCGGCGACTTGCAGCGCAGCTGGCGCAGCAAGGGCGTGAACACCTACCACGTCGAGTACGGCTATTCCTGCATGGGTTACGAGGTCAACGCTGCGCTGGGCGTGAAACTCGCCGAGCCGGATCGTGAGGTCTATGCGCTGGTGGGCGACGGCTCCTACATGATGCTGCACTCGGAGCTGGCGACCTCGATTCAGGAGCGGCGCAAGATCAACGTGGTGCTCCTGGACAACATGACCTTTGGCTGCATCAACAACCTGCAGATGGAACACGGCATGGACAGCTTCGGCACCGAGTTCCGCTTCCGCAACCCGCAAACCGGCAAGCTTGACGGCAACTTCGTGCCGGTGGATTTCGCCATGAGCGCGGCGGCCTATGGCTGCAAGACTTACAAAGTGAACACCGTTGAAGAGCTGAAAGCTGCACTGGCGGATGCATGCTTGCAGACGGTGTCGACGCTGATCGATATCAAGGTATTGCCCAAGACAATGATTCACAAATACCTGTCGTGGTGGCGGGTCGGTGTGGCGCAGGTTTCCACCAGTGCCCGTACCGATGCGGTGGCCAAGACCCTGAACGAACGACTGGCCAAGGCCCGTCAATACTGATTGCCCTGAAACTGATAAACAGGAGTTGTTATATGTCTTTGCTCTCTAATTCGTTGCGGGTTGGCGTCATCGGCACCGGAGCCATCGGCCAGGACCATATCCGTCGTTGCAGCCAGACCTTGCTCAACAGCCAGGTCGTGGCGGTGACCGACATCAATTTGCAGCAAGCGGCCAAGGTCGTTTCCGATCTCAAGCTGACCGCCGAGGTCTATCCCGACGGTCACGCCCTGATCAATGCACCGGAAGTCGAGGCAATCCTCGTTACCTCCTGGGGGCCGAGCCACGAAGAGTTCGTGCTGGCAGCGATTGCTGCCGGTAAGCCGGTATTCTGCGAGAAACCGCTGGCGGTCACTGCCGAAGGCTGCCGCAAGATCGTCGAAGCCGAAGTGGCTCACGGCAAGCGGCTGGTACAGGTCGGTTTCATGCGTCCGTACGACGAGGGGTATCGGGCGCTGAAATCAGTGATCGACAGCGGCCAGATCGGCGAGCCGTTGATGCTGCATTGCGCCCACCGCAACCCGACCGTGGGCGAGAACTACAAGACCGACATGGCGATCACCGACACCTTGATCCATGAGCTGGATGTGCTGCGCTGGTTGCTCGATGACGACTACGTATCGGTACAGGTAGTGTTCCCGCGCAGGACCAGCAAGGCCCACGCCCATTTGAAAGACCCGCAGATCGTACTGCTGGAAACCGCCAAGGGCACGCGCATCGATGTGGAAGTGTTCGTCAACTGCCAGTACGGCTACGACATCCAGTGCGAAGTGGTGGGGGAGACCGGTATCGCCAAACTGCCGGAACCGTCCCAGGTGCAGTTGCGCAGTGGCGCGAAGCTGTCCAATGCGATTCTGATGGACTGGAAGGACCGGTTCATCGCCGCGTATGACGTCGAGTTGCAGGCGTTCATTGACGGCGTGCGCGCCGGGCAGGTTGGCGGGCCTTCAGCATGGGATGGCTTCGCAGCGGCGGTGGCGGCCGATGCGTGCATCGAGGCGCAGAACAGCGGGCAGATCGTCAAAGTCGGCCTGCCAGAGCGCCCACACTTCTACGGTTAATCCGTACCCAATGTGGGAGCGGGCTTGCTCGCGAAAGCGGTCTGTCAGGCAACATTGTTGCTGACTGTGTAACCGTCTTCGCGAGCAAGTCGGATCGCCGCACCGCCGCTCCCACAGGGCTGGTGTCCGGGCTCAGGCCCTGTTGAAGGAGAACAAAACACATGCGCATCGCACTAGATCCCTACATGTACCGCACCCTGTCCCTGGGCAAGATGGTCGACAAAGTCGCCGAACTCGGCTACGAACACATCGAGTTGTCGCCCCGGGAGGATTTCCTGCCGTTCTACAAAGCCCCGCGGGTCGACAAGGCGCGGATCAAGGAGTTTCGCAAAGCCCTGAGCGATACCGGGGTCAAACTCTCGTCCTTATTACCGATGTACCACTGGGCCGCCGCCGACGAAGGCCTGCGTGTGGCCGCCGTCCGCAACTGGAAGCGCGCGATCCAGATTGCCGTGGAGATGGACTGCCAGCTGGTCAACACCGAGTTCACCGGCCAGTCGGACAACCCGCTGGTGTGCGAGAACCAGTTCATGCGTTCCATGGATGAACTGATGCCGGAGTTCGAACGCGAAGGCATCAAACTCGACATCCAGGCGCACCCTTACGATTTCTGCGAGCGCAACAACGAGTCGGTGGACATCATTCGCGGACTGGATCGCGACTGGATCAACTACCTCTACGCGGCGCCGCACACCTTCTTCTATGACGATGGCGTCGGTGATATCGCCTCGATGCTCAAGTACGCCGGGTCAAAACTGACGCACCTGATCATCGCCGACACCTACAACCACAAGGCGTCTTCGGGCTTGCGCTACATCGTCAACCCGCCGGGCGTCACCGCCACCGTGCACCAGCATCTGGACATCGGTCAGGGCGAGGTCAATTGGGACGCGTTCTTCGGCACCTTGCGCGAGATCAAGTTCGATGGCATCGCCACTGTCTCGGTGTTCGCCTGGGAGGACCGGCCGGACGAGTCCAACCGGATGATGCTCGAGCGCGTGACCCGCGAACTCTGCCAATAACCGACCTTACACAAAACCTGTGGGAGCGGCGGTGCGGCGATCCGACTTGCTCGCGAAGACGGCGGCACATTCAACATTGATGTCACCTGACATATTGCCTTCGCGAGCAAGTCGGATCGCCGCACCGCCGCTCCCACAAGGTCCGTGTATATCCGGTAATTAACTATAAGGAGAATGTTTTCATGCGCATCGGACTTGTCGGATACGGCCATGGCGGCCGGTTTTTCCATGCTCCACTGATCAGCAGTTTGCCGGGTGCGACCTTCGTTGGTGTGGTTACCCGTTCAACGGAGCGGCGCCAGTTGCTGGCGGCAGAACACCCCGGTGTGCCGGCCTTCGACAGCATCGGTCAACTGGTCGAAATCGGGGTCGATGTGCTGGTAGTGTCCACGCCGCTCAAAGGCCGCCCGGCGCTGGTGCTCGACGCTATCGAACACAATGTGGCGGTGGTCAGCGACAAGCCGTTCACCGCTGATGCGCAACAGGCACAAACCCTGATCACCATGGCCGAGCGTCAGGGCGTGCAACTGAGCGTCTACCAGAACCGGCGCTGGGACTCGGACTTTCTCACGGTGCGCAAACTCATTGAGTCCGGAGCGCTGGGCCAGGTCACCCTTTTCGAATCGCGGATCGAGCGCTATTCACCGCAGTCGGTGAACAACGGCAGTGGCGGTGGTTTCCTGCGCGATCTGGGCAGCCATCTGGTGGATCAGGCGCTGCTGCTGTTCGGCCCGGTCACCCGGGTTTACGCCGAGCTGGATTACCTCGAAAAAGGCCAGTCTTTCGACAACGGCTTCTTTATGTCCCTGACCCATGCCAGCGGCGTGACCTCGCACCTGGGCGGCAGTTGCCTGCAAAACACCCCGGGCCCGCGCTTTCGTGTGACCGGCACTCAAGGCTGTTACAGCGTCGATGGTCTCGACGGGCAGGAGGCGTCGGCGCTCGCCGGGCTCACACCGAAATCCGAAGGTGAACGCTGGGGCGTGGAAGAGCATCGCCGCTGGGGCTGGTTCGAACAGGGCGAGGTGCGCGAAAGAGTTCCCTCCGAGCGTGGTTGCTGGAATCAGTTCTATTTACAGCTGCAAGCCGCATTGCAGAGCGGTGGCCCACTGCCTGTGGAGGCCCGTGATGCACTGGCGACAACCCGTGTGCTAGACGCTGCGCGGCTGAGTTTCGAGCGCCATCAAGTGGTGCAATTGAGCCCGTTCGAGAGTCATGGAACAAAATTAGAATAAAATTCTAAAATGAGTTGATGTGGAAAATATTTTCCAATAAAGTCATTTCCAGCGAGCTGCCTCGCACCCGGTTCCAACTCTTTTCCCGCTTGTCCGCTTACTGAAATCGTCACGCCTTATCCATAAAACCAACAAGAATGTGGAGAAAGACTTTTCATGAAGACCAAGATCCGTTTCGCCTCACTCGCCTTGTCCCTGATGTTCGCCAGCGGCGCTGCACTCGCTGACATGAAGATCGGCGTCAGCATGTCGCAGTTCGATGACACCTGGCTGACCTACCTGCGTGAGTCCATGGACACCAAAGCCAAGTCCTATCCCGATGGCGTCAAGCTGCAGTTCGAAGACGCGCGCAGCGACGTGGTCAGGCAGTTGAGCCAGGTAGAAAGCTTCATCAGTCAGAAGGTCGACGCCATTGTAGTCAACCCTGTGGATACCGCCGCCACCAAAAAAATCACCGAATCGGCGGTCAAGGCCGGCATTCCGCTGGTGTACGTCAACCGCCGTCCCGATGACCTGAACCTGCCCAAAGGCGTGGTCACTGTCGCCTCCAACGATCTGGAAGCCGGTCAGATGCAGATGCAATACCTGGCCGACAAAATGGGCGGCAAGGGTGACATCGTGATCCTGCTGGGCGACCTGGCGAACAACTCCACCACCAACCGTACCAAGGGTGTCAAAGAGGTGTTGGCCAAGTACCCGAACATCAAGATCGAGCAAGAGCAAACCGGCATCTGGTTGAGGGACAAGGGCATGACCCTGGTCAACGACTGGCTGACCCAGGGCCGCAAGTTCGACGCGGTCGTCTCCAACAACGACGAGATGGCTATTGGCGCCGCGATGGCCCTGCAACAGGCCGGCGTGGAAAAGGGCAGCATCCTGATCGCCGGTGTCGACGGTACGCCTGACGGTTTGAACGCGGTGAAGAAGGGCTCTCTGGTCGTCTCGGTGTTCCAGGACGCCAAGGGGCAGGCAGACGGTTCGATCGAGACGGCGGTGAAAATGGCCAAAAACGAGCCGGTCGAGCCGGCGGTGTGGGTGCCGTATCGCTTGATCACGCTGCAAAACGTTGACCAGTTCAAATAGTCCGTCCGTTCAATAACAACAATAAACACGCAAGGTGGCAACTGCGACCTTGCTGATGGAGTACCTGATCATGTTCGCTTCAGCGACTGCTTCGAGCACCCCGTTGATGGGTGTCCAGCCAACCGCAACACCTGTCGATGAGCCGTACCTGTTGGAAATCGTCAACGTCAGCAAGGGTTTCCCCGGAGTGGTGGCCTTGTCCGACGTACAGCTGCGGGTACGCCCCGGTTCCGTGTTGGCCCTGATGGGCGAGAACGGCGCGGGCAAATCCACCTTGATGAAAATCATCGCCGGCATCTACCAGCCGGACGCCGGCGAACTGCGCCTGCGGGGCAAGCCGGTGGTGTTCGAAACGCCCCTGGCGGCGCTTCAGGCCGGGATCGCGATGATCCATCAAGAGCTCAACCTGATGCCGCACATGAGCATCGCCGAGAACATCTGGATCGGCCGTGAGCAGCTCAACGGTTTCCACATGATCGACCATCGGGAAATGCACCGTTGCACGGCGAAGCTGTTGGAGCGCCTGCGCATCAACCTGGATCCGGAAGAACAGGTCGGCAATCTGAGCATCGCCGAACGGCAGATGGTCGAGATTGCCAAGGCGGTGTCCTACGATTCCGACATCCTGATCATGGACGAACCGACCTCGGCCATTACCGACAAGGAAGTCGCCCACCTGTTTTCGATCATTGCCGACCTCAAGAGCCAGGGCAAAGGCATCATCTACATCACCCACAAAATGAATGAAGTGTTCAGCATCGCCGACGAAGTGGCAGTGTTCCGCGACGGCGCCTACATCGGCCTGCAACGGGCCGACAGCATGGACGGCGACAGCCTGATTTCGATGATGGTCGGGCGTGAACTGAGCCAGTTGTT
Organism: Pseudomonas sp. Pseusp10; assembly: GCF_059492225.1. Taxonomy (NCBI): domain Bacteria; kingdom Pseudomonadati; phylum Pseudomonadota; class Gammaproteobacteria; order Pseudomonadales; family Pseudomonadaceae; genus Pseudomonas; species Pseudomonas sp. Pseusp10. Next base: position 3,610,941 of record NZ_CP168528.1, read on the forward strand.
CCCGGTACGCGAGACGCCGATCGGCGAGCTGCTGCTGTCGGTGCGCGACCTCAAGCTCGATGGCATTTTCAAGGACGTGTCCTTCGATCTGCATGCCGGCGAGATCCTCGGCATTGCCGGGTTGATGGGATCGGGGCGGACCAACGTCGCCGAGGCGATCTTTGGCATCACCCCGAGCGACGGTGGCGAGATTCGCCTCGACGGTGAAGTGGTGCGTATTACCGATCCGCACATGGCCATCGAGAAGGGCTTCGCCCTGTTGACCGAGGATCGTAAGCTCAGCGGCTTGTTCCCGTGTCTGTCAGTGCTGGAGAACATGGAAATGGCGGTGCTGCCGCACTACGCCGGCCACGGTTTCATCCAGCAAAGAGCCCTGCGCGCCCTGTGCGAAGACATGTGCAAGAAGCTGCGGGTGAAAACCCCGTCGCTCGAGCAATGCATCGACACGCTGTCCGGCGGTAATCAGCAGAAGGCCTTGCTGGCGCGCTGGCTGATGACCAATCCACGAATCCTGATTCTCGACGAGCCGACTCGCGGCATCGATGTCGGCGCCAAGGCCGAGATCTACCGGCTTATCTCCTACCTCGCCAGCGAAGGCATGGCGGTGATCATGATTTCCTCGGAGCTGCCGGAAGTACTCGGCATGAGTGATCGGGTCATGGTCATGCACGAGGGCGACCTGATGGGTACCCTCGACCGCAGCGAAGCGACTCAGGAGCGAGTGATGCAACTGGCCTCGGGCATGTCCGCGGTTCACTAATGGATGCCGGCACTGGCTCGGCCAGCGTCGACGATGCGATAGAAGGGTGAGTGGTTATGAACGCGATACTGGAAAACAAACCGGCAACGGCACCGGTCAAGAGTCGCCGGCGCTTTCCGACTGAACTGAGTATTTTCCTGGTGCTGATCGGTATCGGTCTGGTGTTCGAGGTGTTCGGCTGGATCGTGCGCGACCAGAGCTTCCTGATGAACTCTCAACGCCTGGTGCTGATGATCCTGCAAGTGTCGATCATTGGCCTGCTTGCCATCGGCGTGACCCAGGTGATTATCACCACTGGCATTGACCTCTCCTCAGGCTCGGTGCTGGCGTTGTCGGCGATGATTGCCGCCAGCCTGGCCCAGACCTCGGACTTCGCCCGTGCGGTGTTCCCGTCACTGACTGACTTGCCGGTGTGGATTCCAGTGATTGTCGGACTCGGCGTCGGGCTGCTGGCGGGGGCAATCAACGGCAGCATCATTGCGATCACCGGGATTCCACCGTTCATTGCCACCTTGGGCATGATGGTCTCGGCCCGTGGCCTGGCGCGCTACTACACCGAAGGCCAGCCGGTGAGCATGCTATCGGACTCCTACACGGCCATCGGTCACGGCGCGATGCCGGTGATCATTTTTCTGGTGGTGGCGGTGATCTTCCATATCGCGCTGCGTTACACCAAGTACGGTAAATACACCTACGCCATCGGCGGCAACATGCAGGCGGCGCGTACGTCCGGCATTAACGTCAAACGCCATCTGGTGATCGTCTACAGCATTGCCGGGTTGCTGGCGGGACTGGCGGGCGTGGTGGCTTCGGCCCGTGCCGCCACCGGGCAGGCCGGGATGGGCATGTCGTATGAACTGGATGCGATTGCCGCCGCGGTCATCGGCGGCACCAGCCTGGCGGGCGGGGTGGGGCGCATCACCGGCACCGTCATCGGTGCACTGATCCTTGGGGTGATGGCCAGCGGATTCACCTTCGTCGGGGTCGATGCCTACATCCAGGACATCATCAAAGGCTTGATCATCGTGGTCGCGGTGGTCATCGACCAATACCGCAACAAGCGCAAACTCAAGCGCTGAGTTTGACTGCAAACAGCGAGGGCCTGTTCTGGCTCTCGCTTCGCAGGCATTGCCTGGCAGGCGCTGCGCATCCGCGTCCAACTTCCGAGCGCATACTCAACCGAAACACCAAGACATGCCTGGGCGTGTCTTGCGGTTGTTTCAAGCAATGCTTACCGATGCAACGGGCTCCCGCGATGCTGCGCGTGCAGCCAGGAAGGCTAGAGCGGCCGCCACGCCCAGCAAAGTGGCGCTCAATTCGAAGGTCGCTTGATAGCCGTTCGAGTCAAAGACCAGTCCGCCAACGGTTGCACCAGACGTGATAGCGAGTTGGATGATCGCCACCATTAAGCCGCCTCCCGCTTCAGCAGCGTCTGGCAACGTTCTCGCCAGCCATGTCCACCATCCCACGGGTGCCGCAGTCGCAACCAGTCCCCATAGGCCAAGCAAGACAGTCGTGGTGGCTGTCGAGCTACCGAATGAAACAAGCGCCAGTGCAATTATCGCCATCAAGATAGGGATGACGATGAGGGTTCGATGCAGGCCTTTTTTCAAGAACGCTTCAATCAGGAAGGTTCCGACAAGGCCCGCCAGGCCCAGAACGAGCAACATCATCGACAGCATGGAGACACTGACGTGCGTGACCGTTTCAAGGAATGGGCGCAAATAGGTAAACAGCATGAACTGGCCCATGAAAAAGACACTGACCGCCACCATGCCTAAAGCGACTGGTATGCTTTTCATCAACCTGAAGACGTTTCCAGTGCCTGAGCCGCCGTGCGATTTCATCGCTGGAAGACTTAACGACAGCCAGACACAGGCGACTATCGCGACTGGGATGACGCACAAGAATGCACCGCGCCAGCCAATCAACACGCCGAGAAGACTGCCCAATGGTGCTGCAATCACAGTCGCCAAAGCGTTGCCGCCGTTTACGATTGCCATGGCCCGTGTGACCTGGTCGTCAGGCACAAGGCGCATGGCGGTTGCCGCCGACAGTGACCAGAAACCACCAATCGCAACACCGATCAGTGCGCGTCCGATCATGAATACCCCGTAGTTCGGTGCGAATGCGACCACTGTTCCGGAAAGGATCATCAACAGCGTCAGTGAAAGAAGTAGCGGTTTACGATCAACCCGCGCTGCCACCAGCGGGATCACAAGGCAGGTGAATAAGGCAAACAGCCCTGAAACGGAAATGCCCTGACCGGCTTGTCCTTCGGTGATATGCAGGTCGGCGGCAATTGGTGTCAGCAGGCTGACGGGCATGAACTCCGATGCCACCAGCACGAAGGCAGCGAGCGACATGGCGAATACGGCGCCCCATGATTTATGGGGCACTGGTAGTAAGTGATCAGCCATTGTTTGAATCCTGTATTGCGCTCTGCTCCTTCACCGCCCCCATGGGATGGCCGACGATGATGGCTGCGTTCCTGGATTTGGGGTTGAGGTCTTTCGGGGTGAACAGGTTGCCAGCCACCTTCATACCGTATTGATTTTTGAATGTGACCTTTTCTACAGTCACTTTGTCGCTTGTGTAGAAGTTGTCTGCACCGTTCGACATATCGGCTCCCGCTGAAGAAAAGGAGGTAACGAGCAGCCCTAGGGCAAGCAAAATTCCTTTCACCGGATATTCCTTTCGATTGAGTTGTAGTTTGCTGGAGGGTTTTGACCCAAGCGCATAATCAGCCAACGTGGCGTTGTCGATCACGAAGCGATACTTGACGTCATGGGAGATTCCTCAATGGGGTTGTCGGATGAACATTCTCCGGCCCAGTCCAGACTCCCTGTAGTGCATTCCGCTGGATTACTTGCCTGATTCTATGAGTCTCTGTTTTTTGCAGGACGTTCGTGTGCTGGCGAGTTAGAGTTCAGCGAAGAGGTACAAGACGAACATGACGATCAAACACGACACCGCTCATCAACAGACATCTGCACAAGAAACGCTTGCACGGATTATCGGCACGCAGATCTCTAAACCAGGTGATTACGGAACGTCCATTACGGGCCTCGGCTTTTTCAGACGTGAACATCCATCGCCACCCGTCGTCTGCATGGTCGAGCCAAGCATCATTCTCGTCGCCCGGGGTGAGAAACAGCTATGGGTAGGTGGCGAGGGTTACCCGTACGACACGTCGCGATTTCTGATCACCTCATTGGACTTGCCTGCCAATTCAGAAGTGCTGGCGGCAAGCCCGGAACAGCCATGCCTGGGGCTGACTTTGAAACTCGATCTGCGCATGCTGGCTGAGCTGATAGCACAAAGTGACCTGCCGCCAACCCGTGATCGATCAGTTGCGAAGGGGGTAGGAATTGGTTCAGTGACCCCGGCACTGTTGGCGTCATTCGAGCGGTTATTGGCACTGCTCGAAGAGCCGGAGTCCATCCCGGTTCTTGCCCCCTTGATCCAACGCGAGATTCACTACCGTCTTTTGCAGAGTGATCAGGCCGGCCGGCTTCGACAAATAACTTCTGTCGACGGCCAAGGTTATCGGATCGCCAAAGCCATCGATTGGCTGAAGTTGAATTACACCTTGGCCCTTCGTGTCGATGAGCTTGCGGCCCGGGTGCAGATGAGCACTCCGACCTTTCACCACCACTTCCGTCAACTCACCGCAATGAGCCCCTTGCAGTACCAAAAATGGCTGCGACTGAACGAGGCGAGGCGATTGATGCTCAATGAGCACCAGGACGTGTCCAGTGCGGCCTTCAAGGTCGGATATGAAAGCCCGTCCCAGTTCAGTCGTGAATACAGCCGTCTGTTCGGCGTCCCCCCCAAGCGGGATATTGCGGTGTTACGAGGGCAGAGTTAGCAACATCAATGCGTACTTGAGGGGAATGGTCGTCTGAGTTTCGTTACGTGCCTCACTCAGCGGTAGCACCTGATGTTGATTGTTGTAATCGCCCCCTCATGGGGCCCCCCTCCAGCTAGCGTTAAATCAGCCTGAGCCGGTGATTCAAAATCAGTTCGTGCAACAGAAACACTGACGAAACCGGCATTTAATGCCCGCGACTGCTGCGAATTAACTCATAAGCCCGACGCACCAGAGGATTAATAGTATTGGGCCGAATCCAAAGGTGGTAGGTGACATCCGGCAGACGGGGCAAACCATCGCTTTCACCCAGCACCCGCATATCCGGGCCTAACATTTCCATGCTTCTGGCAGTGACGCCAAGACCTGCGCGGGTCGCCGCCTTGATACCAATCAGGTTCGACGCCAGATAAGCCTGGCGCCAGGGAATGTTGGCGCGTTCGAGAGCCTCAAGAGCGTATCGCCGATAGATACTGGGTTCATCCACCAGGATCAACGGCAAGGGTTCGCCGGGGTTGTGAAGGTACTGCGCAGAACAAATCCACCACACCGGTGAGGTGCGCAAGGCAAAACCTTCCAGATTGGGGTCTTCACGAGTGGAAATCACCATATCGACCTTGCCACGGTGCAGGTCGTCCATGAGAAACGGGCTTCGGCCGACGTCGATTTCCAGGCGCAAACGTGGCGCCGAACGCGCGATGTGACTGAGAATTGGTGGCAGGATGGTGTCGGCGATGTCATGGGGAGAGCCAATGCGCAGCACGCCGCTCAAGCTGCTTTCGCGCAAGGAGTTCAGCGCGTCATCGTTGAGCGAAAGCATCTGCCGGGCATGGCGTAGCAACTGCTGCCCGGCTTCCGTGAGCTGCTTTTGCCGCCCGCGTTTTTCGAACAGGCTGACCCCGACCTGTTGCTCCAGGCGTTGCATGTGCTGAGTGACCGACGATTGTGTGCGGGCCAGTTGCACACCGGCCTCGGCAAAGCTGTGCTGATCGACTACGGCAATGAAGGTGCGCAGTAGTTCGAGATCGAGGGTCGACATGGCGGCTGCTTTTTACATTAAGGGTGCGAACATAAACATTACATATCTTTATGTGTTCGGAGAAATTTATTTTTCAGGGAGCTCGTATAGGCCAATAAACGTGGGCTTATAAGCGTTTATCTAAAAAGTGACAGCACCAGAGTTATAACGATATTAGATATTTGTATTTCCGTTACCTCGGCGCTGTACGCAGGATGCCCACTCATCAGGTCGGGGTTTTGCCGATCATTAATGAGGGGAAATCCATGTTGTTCGAGCGCGCGCCTGTAAAACGGTTATTGCCCATGATGTTGGGTGCCTTGATCTCACTAGCCGCCAGCACTGCTGCCCAGGCTGACGCGACGCTGGATAAGATCGAGCAGCGTCATGTGCTTGTGGTTGGCGTGCTGCTGTCGGGTGGCCCCTTTGGCGGGATCGATCCTGCCACACAGAAGCCGCGTGGTCTGAATGTAGAGCTCGCTCAAGAACTGGGTCGGCAGTTAGGTGCTGAGGTGCAACTGGTGCCGGTATTGCCGGCCAACCGCGTGCAGTTTCTGCAGCAGGGTAAGGTCGATTTGCTGATCGCCAATATGGAATGGACGGCGGAGCGCGGCGAGATTCTCGGCTTTGTGCCGACACCGTTTTACCGGGTTGGCGGTACCGCCGCGGTACTCAAGGATAGCAAGATCACCCGCTGGGAAGACCTGAAAGGGCAACCGGTGTGCACCTCTCAAGGCAGCAGCTACGTCAAGCCGCTCACCGAGTTGGGCGCTGAGTTGAAGGCATTCAAAAGTTCGTCCGAGTCTTTGTTAGCACTGCGTGGCAACAACTGCGTTGCGGCAGTACATGACGCCACACTGATCAATCCGTTAATCGCCGACAACACCGAATGGCAAGGCTATCGCGCCATCAGTCCAGAGCTTAACCCGGCGCCGTCGGTGATCTGGACGCGTCGTGGTGAAAGTGACATCCAGGCCAAGCTCGACCCGATCGTCAAGGAACTGCACCGCAGCGGCTGGTTGATCGAAGCCCAGACCCGCAATCACATCACCCCCGCGTCACCTGCGCTAGTGGAGCTGCAAAAGCAGTTCCAGGCCAACGGCGCCTGATTCACCTCGTCGTATTCAATACGCCGCCGCATCGCGCGACGGCTATTCAAGGTAGTCGCGCATGAACCGTCATTTTTCCACTAAAAACCTGACATCACTGTGCCTGGCCGGCGCTCTTGCATTGGGCGCAAGCCTGGCCCGTGCAGATGCCACGCTGGACAAGATTGAGCAGCGCCATGCCATCAGTGTTGGCGTGATTCTCAGCGGCCCGCCGTTCGGCTCCATCGACCCGAAGACCGGTGAGCATTTGGGCTACAACGTTGAATTAGCCAAAGGCGTGGCCAAGGCGCTGGGCGTGGAGGTCAATACCGTCTCGGTACTGGCGCCGAACCGTGTGCAGTTTCTGCAGCAGGGCAAGGTCGACATCCTGATCGCCAACATGCAGTTCACTGAAGAGCGCAGTGAGATCCTCGATTTCGTGCCCACGCCTTATGAAGAGGTGGGCGGCGCGGCGCTGATTCGCAAAGGCTCGGGCATCACCCAGTGGGCCGACCTCAAGGGCAAGCCGGTGTGCGTGTCCCAGGGCAGCAACTTCATAAAGCCGTTGCAGGAAACCTACGGCGCACAGATCAAGGCATTCCGCAGTCAGTCCGAGTCGTTGTTGTCGCTGCGCGGCGATGGTTGCGTGGCGGCGGTGCATGTCAGTCCGACCATGCATGCGTTGTTGAGCGATGCCGAGTGGGCAGGTTATGAGATCCCGCTGCCAGGTGATTTGATCCCGTCCAACTCGGTGATCTGGTTGCGCAAAGGCGAGCACGATACCCAGGCGAAACTGGATGCCATCGTGCGTGACTGGCACCGCAGTGGCTGGCTGATCGAGCTCGGCGAACGCACGGGGATGGCGCCGTCCAAGGCCTTGCGTGACTTGCACGAGCAATATCGCAACACCGCGCCGCTGGCGGTGCAGCCATGAGTCGACCATTGTTTGTGGCCCTGCAACAACTGCTCGGCGCCAGGCACGTGCAGAGCAGTGAGGAAGCCGCACCTTACCTCACCGACAAGCAAGGGCGTTACGTGGGGCAGGTGGTTGCCGCCGTGCATCCGGCGAACGTCGAGGAAGTCGCGGCAGTGGTGCGTGCCTGTGTCGCCTGCGACACGCCGATAGTCGTGCAGGGTGGCAACACCGGCCTGATGGGCGGCGCAACGCCTGACGCCAGTGGGCGTGCCGTTTTGCTCTTGCTTGATCGCCTGAACCGCGTACGAGCGGTAGACACTGACAACGACACGCTGACCGTCGAAGCCGGCTGCATTCTGCAAAACGTTCAGGACGTCGCCCGTGAGGCTGGTCGTCTGTTTCCCTTGAGCCTGGGCGCCGAAGGCAGCTGCACCATTGGCGGCAATCTAGGTACCAACGCCGGTGGTACTGCCGTATTGCGCTACGGCAATACCCGCGAGCTGACACTGGGGCTGGAAGTGGTGACCGCCGAAGGCGAAATCTGGAACGGCCTACGCGGTTTGCGCAAGGACAACACCGGCTACGACTTGCGAGACCTGTACATCGGCAGCGAAGGCACCCTCGGGATTATTACCGCTGCGACCCTCAAATTGTTCCCTTTGCCCAAGGCGCAAGCCACCGCGTTGCTGGCCTTTGACTCGCTGTCGCAAGCGGTGCAATTGCTGTCCCATGCCCGTGCCGGTTTTGGCGCGAGCCTCACCGCATTTGAACTGCTCAGTGCCGATTGTCTGGCGCTGTTACGCGAGCAAGTTCCCGAGGGGCCACAACCGTTTCTCGGCGTGAGCCAGCCCTGGTTCGCCCTGTTGGAACTATCGGACAACCACAGTGAAAATCACGCCCGCGAAGCCTTTGAAGCGGTGCTCGGCGAAGCGTTCGAACAGGGCTTGCTCGCCAATGCATTGATCGCCGAAAGCCTGGCGCAAAGCGAAGCGCTGTGGTTGCTGCGGGAAAACATGAGCGAGGCGCAGAAGCGTGCCGGCCGCAACATGAAACACGACATCTCTGTGCCGATTTCCCGGATCGTGGATTTTGTCGCGCACACGGATGCGCTGTTGCAGGCGCATTTCCCTGGTGTTCGTCATTACACCTTCGGCCATCTGGGCGATGGCAACCTGCATTACAACGTCGCACATCCCCAAGATTCGACGATCGAAGCGCACATGGCCCATTACACGGCGTTGAGCCAACTGGTACATGACAGCGCCCATGCCCACGGTGGTTCGATCAGTGCCGAGCACGGTATCGGCCAGCGCAAACCGGATATGCTCGGGCGCTACAAAAGTGCGGTGGAGCTCGATCTGATGCGCCGCATCAAGCAGGCCCTGGATCCGCTCAATCTGCTCAATCCGGGCAAAGTATTGCAGGAGGCTCGGTCATGACACTGCGTTTGTCCCAGCGCGTGCAGCGCGTCTCGCTGTCGGCCAACGCCGCCGCTAAGTCCCGTGCCACCGAGTTGCGCGAGGCCGGTCGCGACATTCTCGACCTGACCACCGGCGAACCGGATTTCGACACCCCGGAACACATCAAGCATGCCGCATATGGCGCCATCGCCGGCGGGGCCACTAAGTACACGCCGACGCCGGGTGTAAAAGCCTTGCGGGTTGCCGTGCAGCGCAAACTCCAGCGCGAAAACCACCTGGACTATTCGCTGCCTTCGATTGTGATTGCCAACGGTGCTAAACAGATCATCTTCAACGCATTTGCCGCGACCCTTGACGATGGCGATGAAGTGCTGGTGCCCACGCCGTATTGGCCATCGTTCCCGGACAGTGTTCGGTTCAACGGTGGTGAACCGGTGTTTATCGAATGCGGACTCGCCCAAGGTTGCAAGCTCACGGCAGAACAGCTTGAGCTACACATCGGCGAACGCACACGCTGGCTGATCCTCAACGGCCCCGGCAACCCCAGTGGGGCGGTGTATAGCGCAGTCGAGTTGCAAGCGATCGCCGAGGTGCTGCGCCGTCACCCACAGGTGCTGATTCTGCTGGATGAACTCTATGAACACATCCGCTTTGACGGACAGCCGGCGCAGAGCTTGCTCAATGTTGCGCCGGATTTGCAAGCGCGCTGCCTGTTGGTGGGTGGCGTGTCCAAAACGTATGCCATGACCGGCTGGCGCATCGGTTTCGGTGCCGGCCCACGAGTGCTGACCGACGCCATGGCCGTCGTGCAGTCGCAATCCACTTCCGGAGCGTCCTCGGTGAGCCAGGCCGCTGCGCTGGCAGCCTTCGATGGCGGACTGGAATTTTTGCCCGAGCAGGTCGCGGCCTATCAGCAGCGTCGGAATTTGCTGGTGAGTACCTTGCGCAACGTCGACGGTCTTGACGTGCTTGAGCCTCAGGGCGGTTTCTTCGTATTTGTCCGCTGCGCCGGTTTGCTGGGGCGATATCGTCCGGACGGCATCCGCCTTGATAGCGACGCCGATGTGGTGGCGTATTTGTTGGAGGAGGGCGTGGCCGGGGTAGCGGGCAGTGCTTATGGTCTGTCGCCGTGGTTTCGTCTGTCCATCGCTACCGCGACCGACAGCGTCGGCGAAGCCGGGCGTCGCATTGCCCGGGCCTGCACGCAATTGCGGGGAGAAGCATGAGTCATTGGCTGGAGCTTTTCGTCCACTGGGCCGCCGGAATCGGCCTGAACTACAACTTTCTGCTGGATGCCTATCAGCGCGGTTCCCTGGTGCAGGGCGCGTTGACTACGGTGTGGTTGTGCCTGTGTACCATCGTCGGCAGTTTGCTCGCCGGGATCAGCCTGGCGGCGATGCTGACGTCGGGCAATCCGTGGCTGGCGAAACCAGCGCGGGTATTCGTCGAAGTCACTCGCAACACGCCGACACTGGTGCAGCTGTATTGCGCGTTCCTCGTATTGAACATGTTACTCACTCAAGCCGTTGGTGCGGCGAACCCACTGACACCATTCGCCTGGGTGGTGATCGTGATCTCGTTGCACAAGGGCGCTTTCCATGCCGAGGCCTTGCGCGCCGGCATCGAGGCCGTGCCGGCAGTGACGATGGAAGCGGCCAGTTCGCTGGCATTCAGCAATCTCCAGTTGTTGTGGAGCGTGCAGTTGCCACTGGCCCTGCGCTTCGCTTTGCCGTCGCTGATCAACAACCTGATCGACCTGGTGAAGATGACTGCCGTCGCTTCGGCGATTGCCGTCGGCGACATCACCTACGCGTCGATCATGATCTGGACGCAGAGCGATAACGTTCTGGAACTAATGATCCTGATCCTGAGCTTTTTCGGTCTGCTGAGCTTTATCGTCAATTGTGTGGGGCGCTACCTGGAAGCGCGCCTGAGGATGCCCGGTTATGGCCATTGAATCGTCCGTCACTGCCCCGATGCCCTGGCCGCGTCGGCATGTTGGAAAGCTGTTGCTGTTGGCCTGCGCCGCGCTCTGGTTGCTGTGGTTCCCCCCGCAAAGTCCGGTGTTAAAGGCGTTGCTGCAATGGTCGCCGGCACTGGTCGCAGGCTTTGGTCAGAACATTCTAATCAGCCTGGTCGCGATCGCATTGGGCTCGCTGCTGGGGTTGCTGGTTGGGGCGCTGGCGCTGTCGCCGCTGCGTCTGCTGCGCTTGCCGGCACGGATTTGGGTGCAAATCTTCCGCAATGCACCATGGCTGGTACTGATCTATTTCACTACCTATGTATTCCCCTTCGAGATCCAAATCGGCAGCGCTCACGTGTCGTTTCCGGACTGGGTCAAGGTGACGATCGGCCTGGCCTTGCCGGCGAGTGCCAACGTTGCGGAGATCTTTCGTGGCGCCATCGCTTCGATCCCGAGTACGCAGTGGGAGGCGGCACGCTCGCTGGCTTTTACTCGGGGTCAGATCTTTAGCTCGATCATCCTGCCGCAGTGCTTCAAGCGCATGTTGCCGCCATGGATGAACCTGTATGCGGTAATCACCATGGGCACCGCACTGGCCTCGCTGGTCGGTGTGCACGACGTAATCGATACCGCCCAGATCGCCAGCAACACCGTGAACATGACCGGTTTCACCGTGGTGATTTACCTGAGCTTGCTGGTGCTCTTCTTCGCTTACTGCTACCCGATTTCCCGTCTCACCCAACGCCTGGAGCGACGTTATGCCTTCTATTGAAACCGTCGTCGAGCCGCTGGTGAGCCTGCGCGATCTGCACCTGTCGTTCGCCAGTAACCCGGTGCTCAACGGCATCGACCTCGACGTGCATCGGGGGCAGGCGGTGTCGATCATCGGCCCGTCGGGCTCTGGCAAGTCGACCATCCTGCGCTGCATCACCGGGCTGTTGCAGCCCCAGCGCGGCAGCATCCGTGTCGGTGCCACCGAGGTTCACACCCTGACCCTGGAAGCCCAGCGCATCGAATTGCGCAAGCGCGTGGGTTTTGTATTCCAGCAGTACAACCTGTTCCCGCATTTGTCGGTGCTGGAGAACCTGGTGATAGCACCGCGCAAGGTGTTGGGGCGCAACCGGGTCGATGCCGAAAAAGAGGCACGTGCCTTGCTGGCCAAAGTGCGCATGGAGCACAAGGCTGATGCCTATCCGGGACAACTGTCCGGGGGCCAGCAACAACGCGTGGCAATTGCCCGGGCGCTGGCGATGCGACCGGAACTGATTCTGTTCGATGAAGTGACGTCCGCCCTTGACCCGGAAACCGTCGGCGAGGTGCTGACGGTGATTCGCGAGTTGACCGAAGAGGGGATGACTTGCGTGCTGGTCACCCACGAGATGCGTTTCGCCGAAGAGATCAGCGACATCGTCTATTTCACCGAAAACGGCGTGATCGTTGAGCACGGCAGCGCCGCTCAGATTTTTCAGCACCCGACCAGCGAGCGCACCCGGGAGTTCCTGCGCCATGCATTGGGTGATCCGGGGCGGCGTCCTGCCGTCGCCAACGACCCTTACCTGCTGACCAACCTGGGTCGCTACAGCCTGTCCGTCTAATACCGAGGAGCCTGTTCATGAGTACCGTTAACCGTGCCGTCGTCATCGAGGATTTCCTGAAGAAAATCCGCGTCATCAATCAACGCGGCGTCGACCGTGCCGCGCTGGTGGAAATAGTTGCCCTGCTCGAAGCCCTGGCCGAGCGCCGTGATCTGTTCAATTTCGACGAATTCCCGGCGCCGGTGCCGGGGCAGGGCAGTACCGCGTTTCGCTACCGTTTGAATGACGACGGCGATACGCCAACGCTGTACCTGAACTCGCTGTTGCCGGGCAAAAGTACGATCCCGCACAACCACGAAACCTGGGCGATCATCAGCGCCGTCGAGGGCCAGGAGATCAACTACGTTTACCGCCGTGACGACGAAGGTCGCGAATCCGGGTTCACCACCTTGCACCTGGAAAAGGAAGTGATCGTGCAACCCGGCACGTCGATCTCGTTCCTCGGTGAAGACTTGCACGGCATTCGCGTCGAGGGTGAGCAGGCGACCTTGCATTTCCATCTCTACGGTCTGCCGCTGGAGTCCCTCAACGGTCGCTATGGCGTTGAGACCGACGGACGCATTCTCAATTACAACGCCTCGCAAATGGCGCCGTCGATCAAGGCTTACGCATGATCGAACTTTAGTGCCTGGCGCGAACGCCTCAAGGCGCGTCCAGCCATTCAGCGTGCGTACGCGAAGGGCCGCGAACTGGCGGCCAATGAGCGCTCTCTGGCGCTTCAATAATTTTCTTTCGAGCGGGACTCCTATGAGCCAGACCGTAACCCCAGGGCAATTGCAGCAGTGGCTGTTTGATGGGCAGGAAATTGCCCTGTTTGATGTGCGCGAGCATGGTCAGTATGGCGAGGCCCATCTGTTTTTCGGGGTCAATCTGCCTTACAGCCGACTGGAGTTGGAGGTGCTGCGTCTTGCTCCGAATCCCCAGGTGCGGCTGGTGATCTATGACCAGAACGGCGGTGATGTCGCTTCGCGTTCTGCCCGGCGCCTGCATGCGTTGGGGTATGGCAACGTGCACCTTCTGGAGGGCGGTGCGGATGGTTGGCAGGCCGCCGGTTATCAACTGTTCGCCGGCGTGCATGTCCCGTCCAAGGCTTTTGGCGAATTGGTGGAAGAGGCCAGTCATACACCGCATGTCACCGCGCAACAATTGGCCGATTGGCAATCTCGTGACGAGCCACTGGTCGTACTCGACGGCCGGCCGTTCGATGAATACCGCAAGATGACCATTCCCGGTTCAGTGTGCTGCCCGAACGGCGAGCTGGGCTATCGCATCCATGACCTGGCGCCGGACGACAGCACGCCAATCGTGATCAATTGCGCTGGTCGAACCCGTAGCATTATCGGTGCGCAGACGCTGATCAACCTGGGTTTGAAGAATCCGATCTACGCGTTGGAAAACGGAACCCAAGGCTGGTACCTGGAAGACTTTCAACTGGAGCATGGCAGCAGCCGTCGTTATGCCGATGCGGTGTCCGTTGCACCACTAACGGCGCAACGTCTGGCGGCCGCGCAACTGGCGGAGCGGGCCGGTGTGAAAACGGTAACGGCTGCAAAGGTCGAGCAGTGGGCCACAGACGCCGGGCGCAGTCTGTTTTTGTGCGACGTGCGCACCGCCGAAGAGTTTGCCGCCGGCAGTTTACCTGGTGCTCAACACACGCCAGGCGGTCAGTTGGTTCAATCGACTGATCTGTATATCGGCGTGCGTCAGGCGCGGCTGGTGCTGATCGACAGCGATGGCGTGCGGGCGCCGATTGTCGCGAGTTGGCTGCGCCAATTGGGGCATGAGGCGTATGTGCTGGAAGGTGGCGTGAGCAGTGGCCTGGCGTTACCCGCGGGTGAAGTCTTCGCTCATGAAAAGTTGTCAACGATCACTGCACGGGCACTGTCTGATGCGTTGAAAGATAACGCCGTCGCGCTGATCGACCTTCGTCCGAGCATGACCTATCGCAAGGGGCACATTGTCGGCGCGAGCTGGTCGATCCGCTCGTTGCTGGCGTCACACGTCGCGGGCGAACAGCGACCGCTGGTGTTACTGGCCGATGATCCGCAACTGGCTGCGCTCGCCGCACAGGAATTACCTCACGCCCAGCGTGCGCAGGTGCAGCTGCTTGAAGGTGGGCTCGAGGCCTGGCGTGCAGCGGGTTTCGCCGTGCAGGAAAACCCGGACACGCCATCCAATGATCGATGCATCGATTTTCTGTTTTTTACCCATGACCGCCACTCCGGCAACAAAGACGCGGCGCGTCAGTATCTGGCTTGGGAAATCGGTTTGCTGGCACAGATGAGCGACGAGGAAATCGCCAGTTTCAAGCCATTACAACCTCCCGCTCGTTCGGGTTCGCAGGTGCGTACGCGCCTGGTGCATTCGGCGCGGGCTCAGGGTGCCGGCGGCCGCGCAGTCAATGTGCCGGTCACTCGCTTAAGCACCGTGCTATTCGACAACCTGGCGCAAATGCGTGACGCCCGAGCTCGCCGTGATAGCGAGCGTGTGCTGAGTTATGGAGCACGCGGAAATCCAACGGCGTTTGCCCTCGAAGATCTGGTCACCGAGCTGGAGGGGGGGTATCGCACTCGCTTGTTCGGTACCGGGTTGGCAGCGGTCGCGCAGACGTTTCTCGCTTACCTGCGACCCGGCGATCATGTGCTGATCACCGACGCGGTATACGCACCTGTGCGGCGTCTGGCACGAGAGTTTCTTCAGCCCTTCGGTATTCAGGTCAATTATTTCGCCCCGGACGGCCGTGACTTGCAGGCTCAATTGCAAGCCAACACCAAAATGGTCTACACCGAAGTGCCAGGCTCTTTGTTGTATGAACTGTGCGACTTGCCGGCCATCGCCGCCCTGTGCAAACCGCGAGGGATTTTGCTGGCTGTCGATAATACCTGGGGCTCTGGCTACCTGTACCGACCGCTGTCACTTGGTGCGGACATCTCGATCATGGCGCTGACCAAGTACCTGAGCGGCCACAGTGACGTGGTCATGGGCAGTGTCTGCACCTGTGAAGCAGCCTGGCAGCCCATGATGAATATGAGCGATGCCTTTGGCGCGACCGTCAGCCCCGACGACGCTTATCTGGTATTGCGAGGCGCCCGAACGCTGGCGCCACGCCTGGAGGTGCATGAGCGCCAGGCCTTGGAAGTCGCTCTTTGGTTGCAAGCGCAACCGCAGGTGAAACGGGTGTTCCATCCGGCCTTGACCGATCATCCTGGCCACGTCTTGTGGCAGCGAGATTTCACCGGCAGCAACGGCTTGCTGTCCTTTGAATTGAGCGAGGCGGACGACGCGTATGTCGAGCGCTTTATTGATGCACTGCAGCTATTCGGTTTGGGTGCTTCCTGGGGTGGTTTTGAAAGTCTGATCACCTTGGCCGATACCCAAAACCGTAACAGCGCGGCTGATCGCACAATGAATCCTGTGTTGCGGTTGCATATCGGCCTGGAAGATGTCGCGGCGTTGATCGAAGATTTGCAGCGCGGGTTTAAGGCTTTGCATGATCAATCCGCTGATCAGCCTCAATGATGGATCTTCGGCTGGCCATATCTGTGTATGGGCAAGAGGCTCAAGCCTGGATTTTGCCCTGTTCTTCCTTTCGCGAAGTACCCATCAAACTGCTCATGGCCTGACACTTCCTCGTCTACCCTTTGACTGCTAGCGCGTCGCTAGTCTCGCGTCCGGGAAGATAAAGGAGAGATTGAATGGGCATCGTTCGTCAGCACCAACTGGATTTGAGCGCACAACGAGCCGCCATGGCGGCGAGCAGCGGCAACCAACCACTGAGCACTACACCAACGGTTGAGGCTCACGATTTACCGCTCAAGCTGTTAGTGAGGCGAGCCTTTCTATCTGCCGGAGGTGCTCGGCCAACCTCAGTCGAGCAAGAGCGGATCATGGGGACGAACGATCTGGTCGACGAATTTTTTTTTGATCGGGCCCTGCTGGCGGGCATGCCGGTTTGTCGCATTCTGATTCGTGGGCAAGATGGGCGATCTCTGGGTTCAGGAACAGGGTTCATGGTGTCGCCCCGACTGCTACTCACCAATGAGCATGTTTTGCGCAGCGCTGAAGAGGCTGCGCCCTCATTGGCAGAGTTTAACTATCGAATGAACGTGGCCGGCGATCCTGAACCAACCTACCGATTTCATTTGCGGCCAGACCTGTATTTTTTTAACAACGTCGAGTTGGACTTTGCCTTGGTTGCAGTGGAACCCAAGTCAGTCGATGGAGCTACACCATTATCGCGTTTCGGCTACCACCGGTTGATGCCAACCAGCGGTAAGGCGGTGAAAGGCGAATGGCTCACAATTGTCCAGCATCCTGGTGGTGCGCCTCGGCAATGGGCCATTCGGGAAAATGAATGTATGGAAGACAGTCTGGCGGACGTGCTTTTGTACCGAAGTGATACGGCCCCCGGCTCCAGTGGTGCGGCGGTTCTGAACGATAGTTTTCAGGTGGTGGCGTTGCACCATTCAGGCGTGCCGAAGAAAGACGCCTCAGGCCGCCCGATGCTACGTGACGGCTCTTCGGTCGACAGCCTTGATGGTATTGAAGATTCGCTTGTGGAGTGGGCCGCCAACGAAGGCATACGTGTCAGTAGTATTTGCGCTCACATTGATCAGGCGGCACCAGAAAACCAGGGCTATCTGGCAGAGTTGGTGGCCTCGCGGGAAGGGGGCGATATCCTTTCCACCGCGTTTCACGCCTCTCGTCGAAGCGAGGAGGTTACTCTGCAACCTGCTTCAGTTGCGCCTGCGCCGGCTTCAACACCTGTTTATGCGTCCGTTACCGGGGGAGGGCGTTTGGAGCTGGGGACATTGGTGCTTGAACTGGGTGAGCCATTTGCCGATCTCGCAGCAAGATTGGGGCTGGGGACGCAGCGAAATCTGGCCGGCAATGTTGCTGCAGTCATGACAGATGTGAGCGTCGCGACGGAGACTTACAAAGAGCCGATTATCGATATTGATTACTCGACCAGAACTGGCTTCGATTTGAATTTTCTCGGTCTCGATACCCCCCTCCCTGAGGTCAATGCCCCGTCGTTGATCGCCCCAACCAAGAGTGGCGATTCAATCATTCCTTACGAGCACTTCAGTGTCGTTTTGCACCGGAAAAGAAAGCTGGCCATCTTCACGGCCTCGAATGTTGATGGCCGCACGCAAGTTATACAACCGCAACCGGGACATGACTACACACGGGCCGGACTTACAGGTCTGCTCAAAAAAGGAGAAATGGAAAAGTGGGTTCTTGACCCGCGCGTTGACGAGCGTTTTCAGATTCCGGATCGGTTTTACACCAAGGACAATGGTGCCTTTGATAAGGGGCACATTGTTCGTCGAGAAGATGTCTGCTGGGGAAAAACTTTTGAACAAATTCAGCGGGCTAATGGTGATACCTACCACGTAACCAACTGCTCCCCTCAGCGTGGAAATTTCAACCAGACCGGCAAGAGTGGTATTTGGGGACAGCTAGAGAACTTTATTGGGTCGCAAGCGGACTCTGAGCGCTACTGCATTTTTGCAGGGCCGGTTTTGTCCGACAACGATGAAGTGTTTTCTGGAACCGAGCGAGTTCAGATCCCGTCTCGCTTCTGGAAGGTTGTTTGCGCCGTGAAGGATGGCAAGCTTCAGGTTTTTGCCTTCGTCCTGGAACAGGATCTATCAACTCTCCCCAAGGAGTTCGTCGTCACGCCGGTGTGGAAAGCCAGGCAAAAGTCTCTGGCTCAGATAGAGAAGCTAATCGGTCTGGTGAGCTTTGCGCAGCTCTATCACGACGCGGATCAGATTTGAGTTTGATGGGTAAAAACTTGGCGTTAGTCAGAGGTCGGTAGAGGGGCCAGCGCCTGCGACGGCAGCGCCCCGCCGGTCTTGATGGTCTTGGTGACGATGTAGGTGAAGTAGCGTTCGATGCCCAGGCCTTCGAGCAGCAACTGGTCGATAAAGCGCTGGTACTGATCGATGTCTGGCGCGCGAATCATTGCGATGTAATCCACGCCGCCTCCGGTTGCGTAGCAGAACTCCACTTCGGCGGCATCGTTCATGCGCTGTTCGAAGCGGCGCATGCCGTGTGCCGTGTGTTGGGACAGAGTGATTTCCACCAGCAGTTGCTGGCTCTTGAACACCAGGTTCCAGTCGATCACCGCGCGATAGCCCTTCACCAGGCCGGCGCTTTCCAATTTGCGCACGCGCTCCCACGTGGGCGTTACGGACAGGTTGATCGCCTCGGCCAGGTTCGACTTGGTGATACGCCCATCCTCGGAAAGGAGATGCAGGATTTTCAGGTCATAGCGGTCGAGCTTGTGCATCGTCAAAGAACTCTGTTACGGACGGGGGAGTATCAGGGCATCAACTTAACCTGTGGCGAGAGAGCAAGCTCCCTCGCCACAACGATAGCGTTAACCCAATACTTCTGCGGCCACCTGGTCAATCGCTCCCTTGGTGATATCGACAATCAAGTCCGCCTCGGCCTCGGTCAGGATCAGTGGCGGGGCGAAGCCGAGGATGTCGCCATGGGGCATCGCCCGGGCGATCATGCCGCGCTCCAGGCAGGCTGCCGAGACTTTCGGACCGACCTTCAAGGCCGTATCGAATGGTGTGCGCTGTTCACGATTGGCCATGAACTCGACGGCGGCGAGCATGCCGTCGCCACGCACTTCACCCACCAACGGATGGCCTTCGAGGGTTTCGCGCAGCCGGCGGTTGAGGTAACCGCCAACCTTTTCGGCGTTGGCCGTGAGGTTTTCCCGCTCCAGGATATCGAGGTTGGCCAAGGCCGCCGCCGCGCAGATCGGATGCCCGGAATAAGTCCAGCCATGGCCCATGGCGCCTTGGGATTCTGAAGCTTTTTCGATCACATCCCAGACTTTTTCGCCGACAATCACTGCTGACAGCGGCGCATAAGCACTGGTCAGGCCCTTGGCCGTGGTAATCAGGTCCGGACGCATGCCATAACGCTGGCTGCCCATCTTCGAACCCAGGCGACCGAAGGCGCAGACCACTTCGTCGGCGATCAGCAACACGTCGTACTTGTTCAGCACCGCTTGAATCGCTGCCCAGTAACCGGCAGGAGGGACCACGATGCCGCCGGTGCCCATGACCGGTTCGCCAATGAATGCGGCGACGGTATCGGGGCCTTCGGCGAGGATCATTTTCTCCAGTTCGTCGGCGCAATAACGCACGAACGCGGCTTGATCCATGCCGGTCGGCGCCTTGCGATACCAGTGTGGGCACACTGTATGCTTGATGCCTTCGGCCGGCAGGTCGAAATGCTGATGGAAGCTCGGCAGACCAGTCAGGCTGCCGGTCATGATCCCCGAACCGTGATAACCACGGTCGCGGGAGATGATTTTTTTCTTCTGCGGGCGACCCAATACGTTGTTGTAGTAGCGCACCAGTTTGATCTGGGTTTCGTTGGCGTCGGAACCGGAGAGGCCGTAATAGACCTTCTTCATGCCTTCAGGCGCCCAGTCGATGATGCGGCTCGAAAGCTCGATGATCGCTTCGGTCGAGTGCCCCATGTAGGTGTGGTAATAGGCCAGCTCCTTGGCTTGCTTGTAGATCGCGTCGGCAACTTCGGTGCGACCATAGCCGATGTTCACGCAGTACAGGCCGGCGAAGGCGTCGATGAGTTCACGGCCTTCGTGGTCGCGGATGCGGATACCCGAGCCGCCTTGGATGATGCGTCCTTTGAGCGCGCCGCTGGCGTGGTCATGGGCGTGAGTCGAAGGGTGCATGAAGTGCGCACGGTCTTGTTCGAACAGCGAGTCGAGTTCTTGGTTCATGGTATGTCTCCTGAGAACTGGCCTTAGAACTGGCCTTGATGGTGCAGGCAAAAGTATTTGGTTTCGACAAAGGCTTCGAAGCCCTCGGTGCCGCCTTCACGGCCGAGCCCCGAGGCTTTCATGCCACCGAACGGGATCGGATGGCCGGTGAACTTGACGCCGTTGACAGCAACCATGGCGTGGTCGAGTCGGCGGATCAGCGGGTAAATCAGGTCCAGGCGATTGGAACAAATGTAGGCGGCCAGACCGTATTCGGTGTCGTTGGCCATCTCGACGGCCTGGTCGAGGGTGTCGAACGGCATTACCCCGGCAATCGGCGCGAAATTTTCTTCGCGGTAGATGCGCATTTGCGGTGTGACGTCGGCCAGTACCGTTGGCTGGTAGAACAAGCCGCCAAGGGCATGGGCCTCGCCGCCGACCAGCCGTTGCGCGCCTTGTTGCAAAGCATCGGCGACACGTTCGGCGGTGACATCGAAGGCGGCCTGGTGCATCAACGGGCCGACATCGACCTGTTGTTCGCGGTCGCCGATCATGGCCGGACCGACCTTTAACTCACGCACGGCAGCGGCAAAGCACTTGAGAAATTCCGGGTAAACCGAACGCTCGACCATGATGCGGTTGGCCGCGCAGCAATCCTGGCCGGAGGTCTGGAACTTGGCCGCTACCGCGATTTTCACCGCCAGCTCAAGATCGGCGTCGGCGCAGACAATGAACGGCGCGTTGCCGCCCAGTTCCAGCGAAACCTTTTTCACATCCTGAGCCGCCGCCTGCAGCACCAACTTACCGACGCGGGTCGAACCAGTGAAACTCACCGAACGCACGCGGCTGTCTTGCACCAGGGTCTGCATGGTCATCTGCGGTTCACCCAGCACCACGTTAAACACTCCGGCCGGGAAACCCGCTTCCTCGGCGAGTTGCGCCAAGGCGAACGCCGAGTAAGGTGTTTCATGGGCTGGTTTGATCACAACAGTACAACCGGCGGCCAGGGCGGCGGCCGCTTTGCGGGTGATCATGGCCGAGGGGAAATTCCACGGAGTCAGCAACGCGCAGACGCCGACCGGCTCCTTGACTGTGCCCAGGTGCGCGCCGGGGATGTGGCTGGGAATGTTTTGCCCGTACAGGCGCCGGGCCTCTTCGGCGAACCAGGGAATGAAACTGGCGGCATAGGCGATTTCGCCACGGGACTCGGCCAGGGACTTGCCTTGCTCCAGGCTTAGAATCCGCGCCAGGTCTTCCTGATGCTCAAGAATCAAGGCCGCCCAGCGCCGCAAAATCTTCTCGCGTGCCTCCAGGCTTTGCTCGCGCCACTCGGCGAAAGCACGGTGCGCGGCATCGACGGCGGCGACGATCTGCGGCTGATCGAGCAGCGGTACATGACCGATCAACGTCTGATCGGCGGGGTTGTGCACGGCGATGCTGTGGCCGCTGTCGCTGTGCACCCAATGGCCGTCCACATAGCACAGGGCCTTGAACAGCAACGGGTAATTGTTGGTCATGGTGTTACTCCCAATCGTCTGAGTAGAACTAATGCTAGGGCAGGGCGGTGGGGGAATTCGCGGTTTGGTTGGGGGGCAACAGTCGTTTTTTCTGATTACAGGCTGTCAAACAGAGATTTTTGTGTTGAGCGGGCGTCCCCGCTCAACACAAGGTAGTTGGCGCTACTGAGCGTTTTTGGCCGTGGCCACCCACCCATCCATCGTCGCCTTGTTTTCACTCATCCAGTCGTCAGCCAACTTGCGAATATTGCGTTCGCTTGAACCATCCTGGCTGATGGTTTTTTCCCAGTAGCTCCAGGTCGACTGGGGGAACGTCATCTGCTCCACCAGGGACTTGATGGCCGGGTTGGCGGCGATGAATTGCTTGTTGCCGATGGCGTACCAGTTCCACGCGGCCATGGCCATGCGGCATGGATCGGCGCCACCGGCACAACCCGCCACCCCGGGAGTCAACGCCGAAGTGGTGCTCGGTACATTGCCAGGCAGGGCGTCAAACGGTGTCGGCAGCCACACCACGTCCTTGCCCGGCACCATGGTGTTGGTCATCCACGACGGCGCCCAGGCATAGAAAAACACCGGTTCGCCGCGCTTGAGACGGGCGACGTTCTCGAACATCAACGCCTCATATTTGCCGCGCACCGGGTTGATGGTGGCCTTCAGGCCAAATTTGTCGAGCTGATAGTCGACCACATCGCCACAGCCCCAACCCGGGTCGCAGCTGATCAGGTCAGCCTTGCCGTTCTTGCCGAACAGCCCGGCGATCTTCGGGTCTTTCAGCTGTTCCAGGCTGGTGATGTGGTAAGCGTCGGCGGTTTTCTTGTCGATCATGTAGCCGTTGTAGCCGGCGCCAGTGATAGAGCCGGCGCCTACTACCTCAGTACGTTCCTTGACCTTGTCAAAGCTGGGTTGCAACTGCGGCAGGGTTACGTCCATCGAGAGGTCCAGGTCGCCCTGGGCCGCTGCCGGGAAAAACAGCGTGGTATTGACGGTGCTCAACTTGGTGGCGTAACCGAGGCGCTTGCTGGCTTCGATGGCGATTTTGGTGATGACGTAGTTACCGCCGGTGCTTTCCGACTGCACGAAGCGGATGGTCTTGCCGTTGCCCGGCAGGTCCTCGGCCTGCACCGCAGTGCAAGCCAGGCCCACCACGGACAATGTTGCTGCAAATCCAAGCAAGGCGTTGAATGGACGCATCATGATTTTCCTCTTTGTTTTTCTCGTTATGGTTAAGGTGCGGCAGTCAATAACTGGCATTCATGACTTCTTTCTCTTATGCGTTGACCTTGCGCGAATTGAGCAGCCGTTTGAACAGCGACTTGCGCTTGTGCGGTGTCGGTTGTGCCAGGTTCTGTGTGATCCGGTCGAGCATCATCGCCAGCAACACAATGGCGATCCCGCCCACCGCCGCACGGCCCACGTCCATCCGTCCCAGTCCTTGCAACACCACCAGGCCCAGACCTTCGGCACCGATCATCGCCACCACCACGGACATCACCATGGCGGTGAGCACCGTCTGGTTCAGCCCGCCGAGAATGGTCGGGATCGCCAGGGGCAACTGGATTTCCCAGAGCAATTGGCGACGGTCGGCACCAAAGGCCTGGCCTGCTTCGACCAGTTCGGTTTCGACCATGCGAATGCCCAGGTAGGTAAAGCGGATCAGCGGCGGGCAGGCAGAAATCACCACCGCCACTTCGCCCGACACGGTGCCGACGCCAAACAGCATCACCACCGGCACCAGGTACACGAAGGTCGGCGTGGTCTGCATGATGTCGAGGATCGGTCGCATCACGGCCCAGACCCGTTCACTGCGGGCGCACCAAACTCCCACGGGAATGCCGATGACCATGCAGATGACAATCGCCGTGGTGATCAGCGACAGGGTGGTCATCGCCTCGTCCCACACCCCCAGCGTGGCGATGATCACCAGGGCAATGGCACTGAATAGCGCTACCCCCAGGCTGGCGGCGCGGTAAGCGATCAGGAACATCAGCAGCACCATCACCGGGAACGGAATGGCGTGGATCACCGTGTCACTGAACGCCAGCAGGTGCTCCACCGGCCAGCGAATGGCCTGGAACATCGGGCGAAAATGAATGCCCAGCCACTCGACGCATTGGCTGATCCATTGGTCCACGGGGAAAACAGCGAGGTCTTCTGAACTAAGCATGGTGTGCAACCTCCGAGACGAAAGGGCGAGTGGCCGGGGGGCTGGAAGGGAGGCCGGCGATGCAATCCAGGATGTGGGCGCTGTTCAGAGTGCCAACAAACACACCGTCAGCCTCGACCACCGCGACCGGCAGGCCGGGTTTGAGCAGCCGTGCCACTTCCACCAACTTGGCGCTGGCCGGCACGCTGACAAACTGCAGCGACAGGCGTTGCTGAGCATCGGCACCACCGCCCACCGCCAGCAGCGCACGGGAGTCCAGCACGCCAATTGCCTCGCCGGCGGCATTCAGCACAAACGCGCTGGCGCTTTCATTGCCGACGATGCGGACGTCGTCCTGGACCAGCAGGGTGCCGGCTTGCTCCATGATCGAGCGCGCATCGAAAAGCCGCGAGCGATCCACCTCGCGGGTAAATCCGGCCACGTAGTCGCTGCCGGGGTTGGCGACGATTTCCTGGGGCGTGCCTTCGCGCACCACTTGGCCGTCCGCCATGATCGCAATGCGCGTGCCGAGCTTCAGTGCTTCCTGGAAGTCGTGGGTGATGAACAGAATGGTTTTTTTCAGGGTGCGTTGCAGGCGCAGCAGTTCGTCCTGCATTTCAGTGCGGATCAACGGGTCGAGGGCGCTGAAGGCTTCGTCCATGATCAACACATCGGCGTCGGTGGTCAGGGCGCGGGCCAGGCCAACCCGCTGGCGCATGCCGCCGGACAGTTCATGGGGGTGATGATCGGCCCACTTGGCCAGGCCGACGATGGCCAGCACTTCCTCGGCGCGTTTGCGCCGCTGGGCGGCAGGAACGCCGCGAAGCTTGAGTCCGAACTCGGTGTTTTCGATTACGGTCTTGTTCGGCAGCAGGGCGAAGTGCTGGAACACCATGGAGATGCGCGTTCGTCGCACCTCTCGCAACTCGCTTTCGTTCAGGGCCACCAGGTCTTTGCCGTCGAGCAGGATCTTGCCGGCCGTGGGTTCGTTCAAGCGGTTGATGCAGCGGGCCAGGGTGGATTTCCCTGAGCCGGAGAGACCCATGATCATGTAGATCGCACCGCTGGGAATAGACAGCGACACGTTGTTGAGGCCGACCACTGTCGCGGTCTCGGCCAGGATCCGGTCTTTGCTGGCGCCGGCGGTCAAGAGCTGCATGGCTCTGTCCGGGGTTGAGGAGAAGACCTTGTAGAGGTTCTCAATCTTCAGTCGTTCGCTCACCAATTGCCTCCAATTGTTGTTTTTCAATCTGTGGAAAATTTCATCAATAGAAATTTTTTGGGCTTCTGGCAGTTAATGGTCTTTCAGCTGCTACGGGCGCAAGGGTGCAATCTGAAAATTTTTGTTGTTGTGCGGGGCACTTACAGCATGAGCGGTGTGGCGAGTGCAAGGTTGAGACGTCAGCCGGTAGCAGAATCTGCCGGCTCCATGCTTTCCCGCGCTTGACGGGCGACGCGGAAGGCTTCGACACCCGCCGGCACCCCGCAGTACACCGCGACCTGTATCAGGGCGCAGCGCAGTTCCTCGTCCGTAAGGCCATTGCGGATGGCGCCGCAGAAGTGCGTGGCAAACTCGTCCATGCGGCCCAGAGCCGCGAGCATGCCGAGGTTCAGCAGGCTGCGTTGCTTGAGGTCCAGGCCTTCATCGGTCCAGACCATGCCCCAGCAGTATTCGTTGAGCACGTCCTGGAACGGCCGAGAGAAATCATCGGCCTTGCCCAGCGCCTGGTCGACGTAAGCATTCCCCAGGACTTGACGGCGAATCGTTTCACCCTGGGCTTGCAATGACTTATCCATGTTGTACCTCCGGATCATCAATCAGAAAGTCACGCATCAGATTCGCCACCAGTTGCGGCGCTTCGATGAGAATGCAGTGGCGTAACCCCGGCAGGATTTTCAGTTGCGAACCGTGGATGCGCTCGTGCATGAAGGCCGCCATTCTCGGGTTGGAACCCGCATCGTCGGCACCGGTGGCAATCAGCGTCGGGCAGCGAATCCGCTGGAGTTGGTCGCCGAAATCCGACTCCGCCAACACCCGATACGCCGCCGCATAACAACCGGGATCATTGTTGGCGTTCAGCTGCCGCAGACGGCTGACGGCCTCAGGGTGATGCGTCTGAAAATCCTCGGTCAGCCAGCGTGACAGCGACGCTTCGTAATGCGCCACCGGTTCGCCGGCTTGCAAGGCCGCCAGACGTGTCTGGACCCGTTCGCGTTCCTGCGCAGTACGCCCGGCGACCGTCGACAACAACACCAGACGCTGAACCCGCGCCGGATGAGTCAGCGCCAGGCACTGGGCGATCAAACCACCCAGCGAGAAGCCCGCCAGGTCGAAGTGCTTGAAGCCAATGTGATCGGCCAGGGCCAGCGTTTCACCCACCAGGTGATCGATCTCATAGCGTCCCGGGGTGCGGGACGACTGGCCGTGGCCGCGCAGGTCGAAGGTCAGGAGGGTGAACTGATCTTTCAATCCGTTCACCACATCACTCCATGCTTCAAGGCTTGAGCCAACGCCATGAATGCACACCAGGGGTCGCGGCCCATGGCCATCGAGGCGATAGTTGAGCGTGACGTTGGCCACACTGAATTGTTGTGCCTGGCTCATGGCGCTTACCCCGTGACCTTGTCGTGGCGTTTGGCGCGTTCGCGTTCGGCGAAAACCGGCATCACTTCATCGATGAACAGGCGCAGGGTCTGCTTCTGCAATTCGAATGGCAGGTTGAAGGTGAGCCCCAGGCAATACTGATCGACGCCAGCGGCTTCGTAGTCAAGCAGCTTTTCGATGATTTCCTCCGGGGTGCCGAACATCAGGTTGCGCCGAATGTTTTCCGGGTTGTAGTTCTCCTTGCCCCGCACGGCTTCAAAGGGCACAGGCTCCGGGAAGCCGTTGTGCACGGTGCCGACGTTCTGCATGAGGTTTTCGAAGGCGCGGCCAAAGTCCATGCTGTGCTTGACCGGCAGTTCCCAGTCCTGCGGCTTGGCGTAGACGCAGGTGCGGCGCTGCATCATGAACCGCGGACGCGGTACATGGGGGTTGTCAGCCACGGCTTTGTTGAATTTCTCGCCCAGCACGGCGATTTCTGCCGCCGGGGCTGAGAGCGGGGTGGAGAGAATGTTGGCACCGATGCTCACGGCCCAATCGAAGGTGCCCGGATCCCGCGCGGCCACCCAGATACGCGGGTGATCCTTTTGCAAGGGCTTGGGCACGGCGGCCGTCAGCGGGAATTTCCAGTAATGACCGTCATGGGCGTAATCCCCGGCCCAGAGTTTTTGCACCGCCGGCACCAGCTCCTTCATATAGCCCACGCCTTCCTGCTGTTGCAGGCCGGGGGTCATGCGGTCGAACTCGTATTGATAGGAGCCGCGGGCGATACCGAACTCCAGGCGGCCCTTGGTCAGGTGATCGCACAGCGCAGCTTCACCGGCCAGGCGGATCGGATGCCAGTACGCGGCGGCCAGCGTCGCGGTGCCCAGGCGAATGCGCTGGGTGTGCTGGGCCAGCCACACCAGCGTCTGGAACGGGTTGGGGGCGATGGTGCATTCGAGGGTGTGGTGCTCCGAGGTCCACAGGGTCTCAAAACCGCCCTCATCCGCGATCTGCGCCAGTTCCAGCAGGTTGGCCATGACGGTCTGCATTGGCATGTCGGGCGAAAAGCGTTCCATGCTCAGGGATACGGCAAATTTCATAAGGTGCTCCTTGAATAATCAGCGCAGGCGAATGACGAAGGGGTCTTGCATTTCGCCGGAGTAGTCGATGACCACGTTTTTGGCCCGGGAAAACTCGCGCATCACGTCGAAGCCGCCACGACGGCCGTAACCGCTCTGCTTGAAGCCGCCATTGGCGGACATGTAGGCTGAACTGCGGTAGGTGTTGATCCACACCGTGCCGGCGTCGATCCGGTTGGCGAAACGCATGGCGCGGTCGATGTTCTGGGTCCAGATCCCCGAGGCCAGGCCGTAGTGGGTGTCGTTGGCCAGGCCGATCATTTGTTCTTCCGAGGTGAACGGCATCACGCCGACCACCGGGCCGAACAGTTCGTCGCGCATGAACGGCATGTCGTTGGTGGCGTTGGCCATCACCGTTGGCTCGAAGTACCAGCCTTCGGACAGGTTCGAGGCATTGGGACGTTTGCCGCCGATGGCCACTTGCGCGCCCTGTTTTGCGCCGCTGGCGATGTAGCCTTCGATTTTTTGCAATTGGGCTTGCAGTGCCAGCGGGCCGATATCGGTGTGTTCTTCCATGGGATGGCCAACCTTGATGCGCTGGGTGCGGGCCACCAGGGCTTCAACGAATTTGTCGTAGATCGGCGCTTCGACGAAGCAGCGCGAGCCGGCGACGCAACTTTGCCCGGCCGCGGCGAAGATGCCAGAGACCACGCCGTTCACCGCCTTGTCGATGTCGACGTCGGCAAACACCACATGGGGGGACTTGCCGCCCAGTTCCATCTGGCACGGCACCAGGTTGTCGGCCGCATTGCCGGCGATGCGTCGGCCGGTGTCGGTGCTGCCGGTGAACACGTATTTAGCGATGTCCGGGTGGCGAGTCAGAGCATCACCAGTGACGGCACCATTACCGGTGACGACGTTGACCACGCCAGCCGGGAAGCCCGCTTCGATCACCAATTCGGCCAGGGCCAGGGTAGAGGCGCTGGCATGTTCCGACGGCTTGATCACCACGGTGTTACCAATCGCCAGGCACGGCGCCAGGGTGCCGGTGAGCAGCATCAGCGGTGAGTTCCAGGGGGTGATCATGCCGACGACCCCCAGCGGTTCGCGGGTGCTGTAATTGAGCTGGTTGAGCTTGTTGACCGGGATGGTTTCACCTTGCAGCTTGTCGGCCATGCCGGCGAAGTAGATGTAGGCGTCGGGCAGGGCGCTCATCTGGGCACGCATTTCCCGAAGCAGCTTGCCGTTGTCGCGAGTTTCCAGCAGGGCCAGTTCTTCAGCGTTTTCGGCGACCAGTTGCGCAAGGCGATACAACAACTTGCCCCGTGCGGTGGGCGTCATATTGCGCCACTGCGGGTCGTGGAAAGTCTTGTGCGCCGACGCGACTGCGCGAGCCACATCGCTGGCATCGGCCTGGGCGAATTGGTACCAGGCCTGGCCGGTGGTGGGGTCGAAACTGTCGACCCAGGTTTCGCTGGCAGGCGCGACGAACCGGCCATCGATAAACAGGTTGAGGCGGTTGCCCGCAAGGGCGCTGACCGTGGTTTTCATGGAAGAGTCCTGTGGGTGCGTGTCAAAGGGGTTCGGCAGTCAGTGCGCTGTTTTCGATCATCGCCACCCGTCCGCTGGCGGCGGAGCCGGTGTAGATGCCGAACTGCTGGTTCTGGCGCTCGCGGGCATAGCGGCGCACCACTGAGCGCAGTTCGTTGACCGGCATCAATTCGATGGGCAAATCGTCGAGGGGAAAGAAGCGCAAGGTGTCGGGTAACTCGACATCAAGGCTGTCGAGTTGGGCGCGGTAGATCAGGTAACCCGGGTCGGTGTCGTCGACATCGAACGCCGAATAGAGAAAGGTCGACTCCAGTTCGACCGGCAGCGAGCTTTGGCCGGCATCAATGAAGCCTTTGCGCTTGCCGGCTACGGGCAGCGTCCAGCCGCCTTGGCCATCGGCGCGAAACAGGATCGCGTCGCCGGCTTCGATCAGGTAGCCAATGATCATCTTGTGCGAGTCCAGCCAACTGGCCGGTAGCGGGTCCTGGATATTCCCGTAGCGGCCCCGGCAAAAACACAGCGGCAACTTGGGGCTGGTGCCGAAGGCGCGAACCTGGCCGATCAATACCAGATGGTCGCCGGCTTCAATGCGCTGGTGCACGGTGCAATCGAACCAGGTCAGGCTGTCAGTGAGGATCGGCGCCCCGGTGTGGACCGTGTCGTGATTGACGGTCTGGAACTTGTCTGGCGATTTGGAGGCAAAGGTGCCCGAGACGTCCACTTGCCCTTCATGCAGCAGGTTCACGGCAAACTGTTCGCTGGCGGCGAATGCGGTGTAGCTGGCCGCCGATTTGCCGACGCACACCAGCAGCAGCGGCGGGTCCAGGGAAACCGAGGTGAATGAGTTGGCCGTCATGCCCCGTGGATTGCCTTCGGCGTCATGGGTGGTGATGACGGTGACGCCGGTCACGAAGGTGCCGAAGGCCTGGCGCAAGGCGCCGGGATCGACGGCGGCGTTGGCATTGATCACGGTGCTTGGCATCGGAGTACTCCTGTTTCTTGTTGTTTGGAAGAAGCCTACGGGGAAGCAAAACCGTAGGCTTGCGTCGATCAAGAGGAAGTTTTGTGGAAATTTTGCTGCGTTAAGAAGGAAAGATCAGTCCTTGAGTTGTTCCGCTTCCATCTCCGCCATGTCTTGATAGCGGTCGGCAATCCTTGGGTGCGCACGGGAGCCGTCGGAGGCGCCAATGGCGATCAGCACTTCGTCCGGCCCCGGTGCATCGGCGATCTGGAAGTTGGCGGTCAGGAAGTGCGAGCGCTTGCCGGTTTCGCTTTTGTGCACCATCGGCAACGAGAGCAGGGCGCCCGGAGCGTTGCGGGTGTTGGTGAAACTCAGGTAGGCGGTGCCTTGTACGGCGTCGCGGAACAGGTTGCCGAAGCGCAGGGTGTGGATCAGCCCCGAGGCGTGTTCGATTTCACCGTTGACCCCGACGGCGGCGGCCTTGCCAAAGGCTTCGACCTTGTCGCCCGGCATCAGAGCCGTCAGGCGGCGGGTCATTTCATAGCCCAGGCCCGGGGCCAGGCGCAGGATCTCCGGGCGCAGGTTTTCGACGAAACCCTGGCCAGCCCAAGGGTTCTTCAACACGGCGGCCACCACGATCAGGCTGATCGGCTTACCGGCGTCCTTGCCGCCTTCGATATAGGTTTCTTCGATAAAGGTGCAGTATTTCCTGACGCCCAGATTTTCCAGATTCATGATGACTCGTCGCCCTTGTGGCTGTTGGTTGTGGCCTTAGGCTAGGAGCAAAGGGAAAGAGCGTCTTCCGTGGTTTAGCAGTGAAAATTAGTTGGACATTGCTCTGAAACGGCGCAAGTATCCGGCGGGCCTGGCAGGCAAGTTGGCTGCCTTGACCTCCATGTTCAGGTGAGCGCCTTGAATCGAGAAATGCAGATACTGTCGTTGCGTGATGTAGCGAGTCAGATCAACTCCGGCGGTGATCTGCAATCGATGCTGCACCAATTGGTCTACGCCAGTTGCCGGCACACCCACTGGACCATGAGCTCGATCATGGCGATCGATATGGAAGCCGGTTTTGGCCACGTCATCGCCCGCCATGACCCGACCCTGGTGCAGCGGCCGCTGGTGGATTGCTGGGAGCTGTCATCCAGCCCGGTAATGACCGCCTTGCAGCGCAATGAGCCGGTGTTCATCCGTGACGTACGCGTATGCGAGTACCCCGGTTATCGCCACGAATCTCTGGAGCGGGATTACCGCACGGTGATGGTGATGCCGATGAACTGCACCGACTTCGATGGCCGGCCCATGGTGCTCAGCGTGATTTCCCGCACGCTCATGGACGTATCGGAGGAAGATCGGGTGTTCCTCGGCATGATCATCCACCTGGGTGCCATCGCCGTAGAGCGCCAGCGTCAACTGGAAGCCGAGCGTCGCGCCGCCGAACGCATGCAACAGGCGTTGCATGTGCACACCACCTTATTGGAACACGTGCTGGGTGGTGGTTCGGTGACCTCATTGTCGTTGATGGTCGGCAACCAATTGCCCAACCCGGTGATTGCCGTGGACTTTACCGCCAATCAGGTGGTCGCCGGTCGCTCGCCGGACACTGCATTGTTCGATGATGCCGCCTGGCAGTCGGCGGTCGCCGGTGTGCTGGGGGTGCAAATCTCCAAAGCGACCCATGAAAGCTTGCGTAGTGCTTTGCGCAGCACAGTCAACCTGTTTCTCGACGACGGCGAGCGCCAGTTCACCCTGCGGGCGCAAATCGAGCCGTTGATGGTCGATCAAGAATTGGTGGGAGCGCTGGTGCTGTTCCCGGTGGCTGCGCCGGTCAACGAACTGGACCTGCTGATGCTGGAAAGCGCCAAGTTCGCCTTGAGCGTGCAGATGATGCGCAGCTTTATCCGCTTTCGCTTTGAAACCCGCACCCAGACCGAACTTCTGCTTGAAGTACTCGAAGGCCGCTGGCGCGACACCGATGACATTCAGCAGCGGGCCCAGCGTCTGGGTTTCGGCTTCAATACCGCGCAGCAGATGATCATTGTCGATTATGGCGACAAGGCGCGGGAGGCGAAGAATCTGCACCACAACGTCGCCCGTATCCTGCAACGGGCGGGCATTCACTCGACGGTAATCATCGTCGACAACGGTCTGGTGTGCCTGGTGCCGTCCGAAGGCGAGAAAGGCCGCGAGCGGCTGACCAAGCTCAAGCGGCAGATTGTCGATGACCTGGCGCATTACTTGGGGAGCGAGCCGATTCTGCTGGCCAGTGGCGTCTGCAAGGCGCTCAGCGATTACCCGGCCGCGTGGGAGCGCTGCCAGCGGCTGATCGAGATCGCCCGATCGTTTGGCCGCCGTGGGCCGATTTCCGATAAGGACTTCGGGCCGATGCCGATCTTTGTGGCCGCGGTGGGCGGGGAGGATATTCGTACCTTCGTCAATGAAAGCGTGGGCGCGATGTTGGCCCATGATCGCAAGCATCAAACGCCTTATCTGGAAACACTGACTGTGTATCTGCGCGAAAGATGCCGTAGCCAGGCCTGTGCGGATGCGATGGGAGTGCATGTGACAACGCTCAGATATCGCCTCACGCGGATTCAGGAGCTATTCGGCATTGATGTCGAGACACCGGAGCGGCGGTTTGCAACGGAGTTGGCGATTCACCTGCAACAGGTAATTGATAATTAGGATGACGTTTTTTCAGGTTCAACGAACCTTTCAGATCGGATCATCTTGCAATCTGACTGCGGCAAAGGAAGCGACTAAGGGATGGCCGTAGGCTAGCTGCGCCAAGGCGCAGTGATATCGCCGTTCCATGTGAGTATCTATCTTCACAGCGTGCTGGACCTATGGGCAAGACAGTGACGCCAGCGGCATGCCCTCAAAAGTCTAGCCCCTCCCGTAGGCCAGCGTCCTCGAAGTGAGCGATATCGTGATGTCCAGTGGCTAAAACAGCGGAATGCTATAAGTCACGATCAACCGATTTTGATCCTGGTTGCGGGACGCTTCGCTGTTCGACTTGCCATTGCGCCAACCGAATCCAACCCCTTTAAGCGCACCGGACTGGAGCACGTAGTCCAGGCTGATATCCCGCTCCCATTCTTTCTGGTTATCACTGGATGTCGTCTTGATATTGTCCCCGCTGAGGTACATGACTGACGCTTTCAAACCCGGTACCCCCAAGGCTGCGAAGTCATATGCATACTGACCGAAGGCTGTGCGCTCGCCCGCGCGGGTGAAGGTCTGGATCAGGCGATCGGTATACAGGTAAAGACTGGCCCCACCGGCGCCTTTGTCCGGCAAATTGCCCTGATTGAGCTGAGTGAAATTACTACCGCTCGAAACGCTTTGGTAACCCGCCGTAATCGCATGGGCACCCAAGGAGTAAATCAGCGCGGCACTCCAGGTCCGGTTGTCGATCTCGCCATCGTTGTCTTGGGTGTAGCCACTGATTCTGTAGCCCGAGGTACCCGAGCTGTTTTTACCGGACGAGTCGGTCTTGAAGTAACGCAGGTCGGTTTTCAGGGATTGATTGTCCGAGATCGCCAGTGT
The DNA here is from genome assembly GCF_059492225.1 of Pseudomonas sp. Pseusp10. Classification (NCBI taxonomy): domain Bacteria; kingdom Pseudomonadati; phylum Pseudomonadota; class Gammaproteobacteria; order Pseudomonadales; family Pseudomonadaceae; genus Pseudomonas; species Pseudomonas sp. Pseusp10. The sequence continues at coordinate 3,644,716 of NZ_CP168528.1, forward strand.
GTGGATCAGGCCGAAAAACTGCTGGGTGTAATAGTCGTCCAGGTTGGCGTAGTAATACTGGACGGTCAGGTCCTTGGTGATTTTCCAGTCGCCGCCAGCGAAGTCGAACGCATTGCTTTCACGGGTACCGCCCGTGGCGGCCAGGCCGGTTTGATCGCTTGAACCCCGCCCTGTGGCGTGTTCAATCCGGCCACCTGTCAGGGTCAGATCCTTGAACTCGCTCGAAGTGATTTGCCCGCCCTCGAATGTCTGCGGCAGCAGGCGACCGTCGTTGGCCACCAGGATCGGCAGCTTCGGCATCAGCGTGCCCAGACGCAGTTCGGATTTCGAGACCTTGACTTTGCCGGTCAGCCCCAACCGGCTCCACTCATCGACGGCGCTGTTGTCGCTGTCCGAAGGAATCATCGAGCTGCCGACATGCCGTCCTTTGCCGCTGTCCAGGGTAACGCCCATCAAACCCAGCGCATCGATGCCAAAACCCACCACGCCATCGGTGTAGCCCGACTTGTAGTCGAGCATGAAACCCTGTGCCCATTCTTCGGTTTTCGAGGGGGCGGCCGAGCCGTCGCGGTTGTCATTGTTGAAGTAGAAATTGCGCATGCCCAGCGTGGCTTTGCTGTCACTCAGGAAGTCGGCCTGTGCCTGGGTGCTGAGTGCAATGGCACCCAGAGCCAGGGTTGCGACCGTGTTCTTGTTGCTCATATGAAGCGCCCCTTGTTTTTGTAGTTGGAATTGAGAAGGGTGACTCCCGCCATCACAGATGCGCTGTCGGCGGGAGCCTGCAGTTGGAATCAGATACCCAGTACGTTGGCACCGATGCACGGGTCAATCCCGCGTTCCAGACGACGCTGGTGCAAGATCACAGTGATCTCCATCGAACCAGTGGTGACTTCGAAATCCAGAATGTGGCCGCCATAGGCCTGGAACGTGGCGTCGCCGGCGACACCGTGCATGTGGATCGAAGGCTGATCATTCTTCCACGCCACCGAGCCGGTGATGCTGGCCATCTCGACGTTGCTGAAGGTCTTGGCGTCGAAGTCCTTTTTGTCCTTGTTCCAGAAACCGAACTTCACGTTGCCGAAACCGATCCCGCTGATCGAGGCACTGGGGATCTTCTCGGCTATCGCCAGTTTGGTCAGTTCCTTGAACGCGTTGTCACCCGTGCGCAACACCATGAGGTAACCGGTGGGGGTCTTGGTGTAGCGGGGTGTGGCTTCAGTGGCACATTGCATGGGCGCTGTCGTCGCGGTGGGGGTGGTGTCTGCAACGGCCAGTTGAGTGCCTGCGGTATTGATCATCACGGCGGCAGTAACGGCCAGCATCAGTCTGCAAAAGCGTTGTTTCGGGTGACGTTGAACGTGCATGAGACTTCCTCTGTTTTTATTGTGGGTGCAGCGGTTTTCGGGACGAACGAATCCGGTGCCTGTTGTTCACAGGCACGGAAGTTGTTGCTATCAGTGGGCGTTAGTTGAAGCCGGTGACTTACAGCGCTTCGCGGTGGCTGACGCCGTCAACCAGGCGGGCGATGCCCAGCGGGTTGGCATTTTTCAGGGCGTCTGGCAGCAGGTTGTCGGGGCAGTTCTGGTAGCACACAGGGCGCAGGAAGCGATCGATCGCCAGAGTGCCGACCGACGTGCCGCGCGCATCCGACGTCGCCGGGTACGGTCCGCCGTGGACCATCGCGTCGCAGACCTCCACGCCCGTAGGGTAACCGTTGAACAATACGCGCCCGACTTTCTGTTCCAGCAGGGCCAGCACGTCGCTGACACTGCCGACTTCCGTGTCTTCAATCATCAGGGTGGCGGTCAACTGTCCGCGCAGGCCGTGCAAGGCCTGCATCAACTCGGCGTGGTCGGCGACTTCGACGACGATAGTGGTCGGGCCGAATACCTCTTCCTGCAGCAATTCATCACCGTTGATCAACAGGCTGACGTCGGCCTTGAACAATTGTGGCCGTGCCTGATTACCCTGTTGGTCGGTGCCGGCCAGGTGCGTTATGCCGGGGTGGGCGCGCAGGTTGTCCAGGCCGTGGCAGTAGCTTTTCAGGGCGCCGCTGTTGAGCATGGTTTGTGCGGGTTGTTCGTTCATCAATCCGGCAAAACGCTCAATGAAAGCGGTGAACTCCGGCGAGCGAATGCCCAGTACCAAACCGGGATTGGTGCAGAACTGACCCGCACCCAGTACCACAGAAGCGCTCAGCTCGGTGGCGATTTTGTCGCCGCGTGCCTTCAACGCTTCGGGCAACAGCAACACCGGGTTGATGCTGCTCATCTCGGCGAACACCGGGATCGGTTGCGGGCGTGCTGCTGCCATGTCACACAAGGCCCGACCGCCGCGCAACGAACCGGTGAAACCGACCGCCTGAATTGCCGGGTGCTTGACCAGTGCTTCACCGACACTGCCGTAAAGCAGGCTGAAGACACCTTCAGGCATGCCGGTTTTTACCGCGGCGCGAGTGATCGCATCGGCGACGTAATCGGCGGTCGCCATATGCCCGCTGTGGGCCTTGAACACTACAGGGCAACCGGCGGCGAGGGCGGAGGCTGTATCGCCGCCCGCGGTAGAAAAGGCCAGCGGGAAGTTGCTGGCACCGAACACCGCAACCGGTCCGAGGCCGGTGCGATACTGGCGCAGGTCCGGGCGGGGCAGCGGTTGCCGGTCCGGCAGCGCACAGTCGATGCGCGCGCCATAGAAGTCGCCACGCCGCAGCATCGTGGCGAACAGGCGCATCTGGCCGCTGGTGCGGGCCCGCTCACCCTGGATGCGCGCGGCGGGCAGGGCGGTTTCCCGGCACACGAGGCTGATGAACGGTTCATCCAGCGCCTCCAGTTCTGTGGCAATGGCGTCGAGAAAACCGGCGCGACGTGCGGCAGAAAGGTTGCGAAAGGTCGGGTAAGCCGTGGCGGCTGCTTGTGCGGCTGCGTTCACTTCTTCCGTTGTCGCTTGATGAAAGCGGTACGGCAGCGTTTCCCCGGTGCTGGCGTCGTGGCTATGCAGGGTGGTCGTACCGTTTGCCGAACGTGTGCCGGCGATGTAGTTGTGGCCTGAAACTTCAAACATGTTGGACTCCTGGTGAGCGGTGCAAAGGGGTTCAGGTGAGCCGGTAGATGCGTCGGGCGTTGTCATGAAACAGGGCCAGCCGCTCAGCGAGGGGGCGGTCGTGAACAATGGCTTTGAACCCGTCGAGGACTTCGCTGAGGCTGTTCACCACGCCATCGACCGGGTAATTGCTGGCGAACGCGCAACGGCTGACATCGACAATCGAAATCGCGTCGTTCACCACCATCCGGTTCGCTTCGACTGGCCATGCCTTGCCGGGGATGCAGATGCCGGAAATCTTCAAGGCAACGTTCGGCTCCCGTGCCAGCAGCGCAAGGTTGGTACGCCACCCGGCCAAGCCTGCTTCGGACCGATCCGCCGGCAGTGCGGTGTGATTGACCACGATGGTCACGTCGGGAAAGTCCCGGGCCAGCTCGGCGGCTTCTGGCAGATGCCACCAGGGCGCCTGCAACTCAAAGTGCAGGCCGTTTTTCGCCAGTTGTGCGTAGCCCTCACGCCAGCGCGGGTCACGCATGGAGCCTGATTCTGCAAAATCTACACGCCAGGCCTCGCGGCTGGTCACCGTCGGTTTGTGGCGGATGCCGCGCACCAACGGGTGATTTGCGTACAGGCGCAACAGGTCGAAAGCGTCTTCACGGTCCAGCCAGGCCTGCGCAACCATCGCCGCCACGCTGGGTTCGCTCTGCGCCAGTGATTCGACAAACATCACTTCATCCGCAGGTGTTGCCGGGTCCCATTCACCTTCAATGACGACGGTCTGCACCACGCGATGCTTGCCGGCCAGTCGGCGATAGTCGGCCGGCAGAAAGTTGCGGCAAATGGACGAGTAATCGCCATAGCGGAACGGTAGCAACGGGCGATCGTTCAGCCACGGGTAGTAATGGGCTTCGATGTCGAAATAGTGTTGGTGCGCGTCGACGATAGGCAGGTCCGCATCGTCGCCGCTGGCCAGAAAGCGTTCGCGCCAGTCGATGCTCGATACCTCATCCATGCAGTTGCTCCAGGCGATAAAAGCGTTGAGCGTTGCCGGCGAACACCGCTTCCTGCACGGCACGGCCCATCGGTGCGAGCATGTCGGCTACGCCATTGGCAATCGTGTCGTAGGAAGCGCGCAGCCCGGCCACCGGAAAGTTGCTGGCGAACATGCAGCGTTCGGGGCCGAAAATCTCCAGTGCGGTCAGTACCACCACCCGGTTGTCGGCGTAGTTCCAGGGCGAATCCTTCAGGCCGAACTCCGACAACTTGATGTGCACGTTGGGCTGCAAGGCCAGTGCTTCCAGGCCTTTGCGCCAGCGTGCCATGCCTTGCGGGCTGCGATCCCAGGCGAAGCCGGTGTGATTGAGCGCAATGCGGATTTGCGGAAACATCGCCGCCACCTCGGCCGCCTCGACCAAGTGCCACGGCGGCACGCGCAAGTCCCACGACAGATCGTGATCAGCCAGTCGCGCAAATCCTTCCAGCCATTTCGGGTCCTGCATGGTGCCCTTGGCCCCGGTAATCGACACGTCCGGCGACACCGAGGTCAGCGGTTTCGAACGTATGCCTTTGACCAGTGGCCGCGCAGCCTGGGCGGCGAGAATCTCGGCGCTGTCTTCGCGATCGAACCAGGCGTGGGCAACGATGGCATTCGGGAAGCCATAACGGTCGCTCACCTGTTCCAGCCAGAGGGTTTCGGCGACTTGCTCATCGCGTGCGCGCTCGGCTTCGACATGCACGGTGCCGACCAACCGTTGCTTTTCGGTCAGAGCGAGAAAGGTTTCCGGCAGGAAATCACGGCACAGGCTGTGATAGTCGCCAAGAAAGAAGTCCTCGTGATAGTCGTCCTGCAGCCACGGGTAACGACCGTTGCCCAAGTCCCACAAGTGATGGTGAGCATCGACAATCGGCAGCGCGTCTTCGCCGGCAAGGTTCGGCAAACCGTTGCGTTCGTGCAGCGTGATCATGACGTCGTCCCTTGTTCAGCGCGCCGCAGTCAATCGGGAAGGGCTGAGCACGCCATCTTCGACGTCGCCCGCAGCCTCTGCTTCGGCTTTGGCCTGGACGCGGCTGCGCAATTTGGCAACGTTCACCACTACGCGGGTGTGCGCCGCCGTAGCCACCAGTTCAACGTCATCGCGCACTTCGACGTTGAAGGTGACACTGCGACCTTCAATGCGCGTGACCGTGGCAGCGATGTTCACCGACATTCCCAGCAGCGTGGCGCCGACGTGGCGGATATCGACCGCGGCCCCCACAGTGTTCTCGCCTTCATCGAGGAAGGTCAGCAGGTAATCAAGGCAGGTCTGCTCGATGTCATCGACCAGGCGCGGCGTGGCGTAGATGCGCAAGTCTTCGCCGAGAAACGAGATGGTGCGTTCCTTGTCGACGGTCAGTCGGCGTTCGGTGGCGGAGCCTGCATGCATTGTGGAGAAATTCATGGAAAACCTCTTGGTTAAGTCAAAGGGCAATTCAGGCAGTAGGCAGGAAACCGATGGAAACCCACGGCACGGCGATCAGCACCGCCAGTGCCACCACCAGCGCGCCGAGGTACGGCCAGACGCGACGCATGGCACCGCTGGGGTCGACCTTGGCGATAGCGCATGCGGCGTAGAATCCCACGCCAAACGGCGGGGCGAACAAGCCCAGGCCCATGGCGAAGATCGCGACCATGGCGTAGTGCACGTCGTTGATGCCCATGGCTTTGGCGATCGGGAATAGCAGCGGTCCAAACAGGACGATGGCCGGGATGCCTTCCAAAAAGCTGCCTAGCAGGATGAACGCCACGGCGGAGATAATCAGAAAGCCCAGCGCGCCGCCTGGCACAGTCGACATCACTTGCGCCAGTTGGTGGGAGAAGCCTGACTGGGTCAGCGCCCATGCCATGGCGGTGGCGCTGCCGATGATGATCAGGATCGCGCCGGACAACGACGCGGTGCTGACCAGGATCGGATACAAGCGGCGCCAATCGAAGCAGCGATAGCACAGCAGACCGACGATAAAGGTGTACGCCACGCCGATGGCGGCGACTTCGGTCGCGGTAGCGACGCCTTCAACCACGGCGGTGCGGATCACGAAAGGCAGGGCCAGGGCCGGCAACGCGACCAGCAGCGAGTGGCCGATTTCCTTGCCCGTGGCGCGTTTACCAGTGGAAGCGTCTTTCTTGCGGTTTTTCCACCAGACCACCGCCGCCATGGCAATTGCGCCCACGACTGCTGGCATGAAGCCGCCGGTGAACAGTGCGGAAATCGACACACCGGTTACCGAACCGATGGTGATCAGCACCAGGCTTGGCGGGATGGTTTCCGACATCGCCCCGGAGGCGTTGAGCATCGCCACCAGCTCGTTTTCGTCTTCGCCGCGTTTCTTCATTTCCGGAAACAGCGCCGGGGCGATGGCGGCCATGTCGGCAGCCTTGGACCCGGAAATGCCGGAGATCAGGTAGATGGCACCTATCAGCACATACGACAGACCGCCGCGCACGTGACCGATCAACGAGCACAGGAAGCGAATCATCGCCCGCGCCATGCCCATGGCTTCGATCAGCGCGCCCAGGAACACGAACAGCGGGATGGCCAACAGGATCAGGCTCGCCATGCCTTCGTCCATCCGACCGACCACCAGGGTCAGCGGCGTGCTGGTCATGGTCGACAGGTACGCCACCGTTGCCAGGCCGAACGCGACCATGATCGGCACGCCGATGACGATCATCGCCATCACGCCGATCATGAAGAAGATCACCAGGTTCCAGTTACCCATCTGTAGCATCGTGCCTTGCGCCACCCACAACAGCGCGGCGAGAGAGGTGAGCATCGCCACTGACACCGAGAAATCGATCAGCCGGGCGCTGGTCAACAGCCGCGCGACACAGGTCATCAGCATCAGGCTCAGGCCAACCGCAATGGCTGACACGCGAAAGGCGTTGGGAATTTCCAGGGCCGCGGTGGTGATGATCCATTCGTCGCTGACGTACTCCCAGGCCGGAGTGAACAGCAGCCCGATGAACGTGATGACGATGACTGCGCCCAAGGTGTCGACGAATGCGCGTTTTTCTACCGGCAAGCGCCCGATGAACGAGGTCAGGCGCATGTGCTCGCCGCGACGCATCGCCACCACCGAACCGAGCATCGCCAGCCAGAGGAACAGTAGCGACGCCAGTTCATCCCCCCAGACGATCGGCTGGTTGAGTACATAGCGCGAGAACACGTTGCAGAACAGCAACGTGACTTCGATCACCACCAGCAGAGCCGCGCTGCCTTCAGTCAGCCACCGCAGGCCGGTGTCCAGCGTGCGTCCCAGGCGAAACGTGGCGTGGCGTGGGCTGAGTCCTTCAGCGGTTGTGACATCCGTCATTGGAATTTGATTTTTCATGACTGTGTCTCCGGCTTAGGACAGTTGACCCGCGTACTGCTCGAGCAAGCTCCAGGCTTCAGGGCCGTACTTTTCCTTCCACTGGGTGTAGAAGCCTTTCGATTGCAGGTCAGCCCTGAACAATGCACGGTCGACTTTATTGAAGGTGATGCCGTGGGCGGTCAGGGATGGCTCCAGGCTGGAGTTGAGATCGATTACCTGTTGGCGCTGTACCAGAGCGGCGGCGTTGATCTGCCGGGAGACGATTTCCTGCACATCGGCAGGCAGTTTTGGAAAGGTCTTGCCCGACGCAACGATCCAGAAACCGCCCCAGATGTGGTCGGTCATCGAGCAGTATTTCTGCACTTCATAGAAACGCGCGGACTCGACCACCACCAGCGGGTTTTCCTGGCCATCGACGACCTTGGTCTGCAAGGCCGAGTAGGTTTCGTTGATGCTGATGCCAGTCGGCGAGGCGCCCAGGGCACTGAACATCGACGTCCACAGCGGGCTGACCAGAACGCGCAGTTTGAAGCCGGCGAGGTCTTGCGGGGTGTTGATCGGCCGCGTCGAACTGGTGATCTGGCGGAAGCCGTTGTTCCAGACTTTTTCCATCGGGATCAGGCCGACTTTCTCGGTCTTGGCGCGTACGTGCTCGCCCAGCTTGCCGTCCAGCGCGGCCCAGACACTTTCGTAGTCCTTGAAGGCGAACGGCATGCTTTCGATCGACATGGCCGGCACCAGCGTCGAAAGAATCGCGCCGGGCAACGGAATGAAATCGATCGCCCCGGCGCGCACCTGGGACAGCATGTCGGTGTCGCCGCCCATGGCGCCGTTGGCGTAGACCTGCAAGTCCACTGCGCCATTGGTTTCGACCTTGATGGCTTGCGAGGCAGCTTTCATCTGCCTATTCAGCGGGTGGGTGTCGGGCAGGCTGCTGGTGTAGCGCAACACAATAGGTTTGGTCGCGGCGAAGGCGCCGGAAGGCAGCAGGCTGGCGGCGAAAGCACCACCCACGGTGACGCCGGCAGACACCAGGAAGGATCGGCGGCTAACGGACTCGGTCAAGATACGGCTCATGATGTTCACCTTGTTGTTTTTGTTGTTGTTCTAAAAAAAGCGGATCGCTGCTCTTTGTGGGAGCGGGCTTGCTCGCGAATGCGGTGGGTCAGTCAACTGAGATATCGAGTCTGACGGCCCCTTCGCGAGCAAGCCCGCTCCCACAGGTTTTTGCGTTATGCCAGTGCGACCACCGCTTTGCTTCTAATCAACTCGTCGATTTCATCATCCGCAAAGCCGCTTTCCTTCAGTACTTCGCGGGTGTGTTCGCCGAGCAGTGGCGCAGGGCGGCTGGTCGGTGGTGCGGCGTTGTCCATGTCGGAGAAGTGAATCGGCAGGCCCATGCCGCGTACCCGGCCTTCAGTAGGGTGTTCAGTCTCGACGACCATGCCGCGCGCCTTGGTTTGCGGGTGGGCCAGGGCGGCGGCGATGTCGAGGACAGGTCCGGCAGGCAGTCCGAGGCTGTCGAACAACACCATCCATTCATCGGTGGTGCGCGCCACCAGCACTTCGTTGAGAATTTCCACCAAAGCCAAACGGTGCTCCATGCGCAACGCGTTACTGGCAAAACGCGGATCGGCCTTGAGCTGCGGGACGGCCAGCGCCTCGACCAGTCGCTCGTAGTTGGCCTGGTTGGCGGCGCCGATATTGATCCAGCCATCGGCAGTGCGGAACACCTGATACGGCGCACTGGTGGAGTTGGCTGAACCCATTTTCGGCAGGATGGTGCCATCGGCGAAATACGCCGCTGCCGGCCAGTACATCTGTTGCAGGCCGGCTTCGAACAGCGAGGTATCGACCATCTGCCCAAGGCCGGTTTTCTGTTTGGCGGCGTAGGCGGCGCAGATGCCGAGGGCAGCGAGGATGCCCGAGTTGATATCGGCTACTGGCGAACCGGCCTTGACCGGCTCGCGTCCGGCTTCACCGGTCATGCTCATCATTCCGCTCATGCCCTGGGCGATCAGGTCGAATCCGCCTTTCTCGCCGAACGGTCCGCTGCGACCGTAGCCGGAGATCGCGCAATAGATCAGGCCCGGATTGAGGATTTTCAGGGTTTCATAGCCCAGGCCGAATTTTTCCATGGTGCCGGCGCGGTAGTTTTCTGTGACCACGTCGGCGTCCATCAGCAAGCGCCGCAACACGTCTCGGCCGCCGTCGGTTTTCAGGTTAAGGCCGATCCCGCGTTTGTTGCGGTTGACCACCATGAACGAGGCGGATTCACCGCTGGCCATGATCGGCGAGAAGCGGCGCGAGTCATCGCCATCCGGGACTTTCTCGACTTTCACCACGTCCGCGCCCATGTCGGCCAGCATCATGCCGCACACCGGTCCGGACATGATGTGAGCCAGTTCTACAACGCGCATGCCTGTCAGCGGTCCCATGTTATTTGCCCTCGAATTGTGGTTTGGCTTTCGCGATGAAAGCGTTCAGGCCGATCTGGAAATCCTGGGTGTCGTAGCAGGAGTAACTGCTGTCGATCTGCTCGTCGGTGGGTGCGACGCCGGCTTCCAGTTGTCGTGCAGCCTGGCGGTGCCAGCGAGCGACAAGCGGCGCGCCGTTGGCGATGCGCTTAGCTGTGGCGAGGGTTTCCGACTCGACGTCGACGTCGGCCACGACACGAGTCACGAGATTTTTCACGTAGGCGTCATTGGCGTCGAGAATGCGGCCCTCCAGGAGAATTTCCAGGGTGGTCGAGCGTCCGGCCAGCGCCACCAGGCCGGCCATTTCGTCATAGGACATGACCAGCCCGAGCTTGCCGACCGGCGCGCCGAAGCGGCTGGAGGTGCCGCAGATACGCAGGTCACAGAGCGCGGCGATTTCCAGGCCGCCGCCGACGCACACACCGTGGATCATCGCGATCACCGGGTGCGGACAGTCGGCCACCGCACGCATCGCCGCCGAGGTGACTTCGGCATACACCCGGGCTTGTGCCTGGTTGGCACGCACGCTTGGAAATTCGCCGACATCGGCGCCGGCGGCAAAGGCCTGTTCGCCGGCGCCACGCAGTACCACACAACGCACGCTGGGGTCGGCGGACAGTTCGGTCATGACGTCACCCAGGTCCTGCCACATGGACAGGGTCAGGGCATTCATTTTCCCCGGGTGGCTGAGGGTGACGATGGCAATGGCGTCTTGCCGTTCGATAAGGACGGTGGGTTTCATGATTGTTCCGCTGGCGTCGGCCGGGCCGACGATGCGGATGCCTCCTGATTTATTGTTGTTGGATAGCGGCTTCTTACAGCGATTGTTCGAGCATCGACAGGTAGTCCGCAGAGGACGCTTCGCGGGGGTTGGTCTTGTGGCTGTGATCATGCAGCGCGCCTTCGACGATGCCGGCAAACAGGCTTTCGTCCACGCCGATCTCGCTCAGCCGGGTCGGCAGTCCCAGGCGCCGGGTCATGTCTTCGATGGCCGCGCCGATATTGGCGCCTGCATCAAGGCCCATGGCATGGCGCAATCGTTCGAGCTTGCGCTCGTCACGCACGGTCGGGGCATCAGCGTTGAAGTGCACGACCGCAGGCAGGAAGATCGCGTTCAAGGTGCCGTGGTGCAGCTTCGGATTGATCCCGCCCAGTGCGTGGGACAGGCTGTGCACACAGCCCAGGCCTTTTTGAAAGGCGAGGGCGCCCTGCATGGAGGCGCTCATCATGTTCATCCGCGCTTCACGATCACCGGGTTCGGCCGTTGCGCGTTCGATGTGTTCCCAGGCGCGCCACAGGCCGTCGAGGGCGATGCCGTCGGCGGCGGGGTTGAAGGCCGGCGCCATGAAGGTTTCGATGCAATGTGCGATGGCGTCCATGCCGGTGGCGGCGGTAAGCATGGCCGGCAGGCCCAGGGTCAATTCCGGATCGCAGATCGCCACGCGGGGCACGACATACGGCGAGATCACGCCGACCTTGCGCCCGTCATCAAGGATCAGAATGGCGCCGCGACCCACTTCGCTGCCGGTGCCGGCGGTGGTCGGAATCGCGATCAATGGCGCGGTGGCCGGGGTGATGCGATCCAATCCGCCTTCGATCACCGCAAAGCTTTGCAAAGGACCGTCGTGAGTGGCGCAGACCGCCACGCCTTTGGCCAGATCGATGGAGGAACCACCGCCGACGGCGATGATGCCGTTGCATTCGCCGAGGTGGTATTGCGCCACGGCTTCACGCACGGCGTGTTCGTTCGGGTTCGGTGGGGTGGCGTCGAAAATCGTCGGAGCACGCTCAGCGCCGAGGGCTTTGATGACTTTGTCGACGATGCCGGCATTGCGCACGCCGAGGTCGGTAACGATCAGCGGCCGGGTGATGCCGGCGCGCTCGGCTTCGGCGCCCAGGTGCTGCAGGCTGTCGTAGCCGAACTGGATCTTGGTGACGTAATTGATCAGGGACATGATTCACCGCGAGTTATACAGGATTGTTATTGTTGCAACCGGTCTACGGCAGGAGGACTTTCGTTCTCTGGTCAAACCCATTGCATTGCCTGGTTGTGGGGTGGACTATAGGTCCGTCGTGGCGAGCCTCGATACTGACAACTTTCGATACCTCTATAACTTTTAGTTAACCCTGATGACGCCCTCACTGAACTCGATCATGTCCCGCCTGCACATCAAGCAGCTGCGTTTACTGATAGCCCTTGATGAGCACGGCTCCTTGCTGGGCGCGGCCAAACAGGTCGCACTGACACAACCTGGTGCCAGCAAAGCCCTGCAAGAAATTGAAACCACCTTCGGCACTTCGCTATTCACCCGCACTAACCGCGGGCTTGAGCCCACTGATGCCGGACGCTCTGTCATTCGGTACGCCCGGTTGATCCAGACCGATCTCGCGCACCTGCGCGAAGAGATCATCGGCATCAAAAGCGGCGAGGGCGGGCGCGTGTCGGTCGGCACTATCATGGGCGCCGTGCCGCTGTTGACTACGGCGATCAGCCGGGTGATTGCCGATCACCCGAAGCTGTCCATCGAGATTGTCGAAGACACCAGCGCCGCGCTGCTCAGCCAGATTGACGCGGGGCGCCTGGATCTGGCGATCTGTCGTACTACCATCAGCACCACTCCCTATCTGTATGAGAGCTCGACGTTCGTCGAGGAAACCCTGGCAGTGATCGCCAGCACCCAGCATCCGTTTGCCTATGCCCGGCAGTTGTCGCTCAAGGACCTGGTGGATTACCGCTGGGTGGTCTATCGCGCCAACATGCCAATGCGTTTGCTGCTGGAACGAGAGTTTCATGAGGCCGACCTGCGTTTTCCGGTGCACCTGCTGGAGACGACATCAGCGTTCGCCACCTTGTCGCTGCTTCAGGAAAACCCGACCCTCGTCGCGCTGGTCTCGACCGACGTGGCGAAGTTCTGCTCCGGCTACGGTTTCACCACCACGCTGCCGCTGCCCATTACCTCGCGCAGCGAACCGTATGAGTTGGTTTCGCGCAAAAATGTGCCGGACTCACCCGCCGCCAGACTGCTGCGTGAGGCGTTGTTGAACCCGGTGTGACCCACGCGCTTGGGATACTGACTGGCTTTGGAGTCGCGCATTCGTGCAATTTAGGAAAAATTGATTTGCGTCAGGCGCAGTGGTTGTAGCGGATAAGCGTCGGCCCGGCCCCGCACGACCCGACCGCGATAGCCCTGCTTTCCACAGGCAAGGTGGTGGTGATGACGGGGATATTGCTATCACGCTCACTGTTGGTTCGGAGGCCTTGAGTAGCGTTCGAAATTTATTATTGAGCGAGGAATTGATAAGGGAGAGGGTGGTTGTCAGTCGAGGATACGGTGAGCGATCTCTGCATTTCAGTCGTGACAAGATCGATGTGGACATCCGCCACGGCATGCCCAACTGGCCCAGCTATGAAGTGCGGACCCTGCGTAATGAAAACATCGCAGTCATGGCGTCACCCAGACTCTTGGAAAAACGCCCCGTCCGGACTGTCGCGGATTTGCTGGACTGCAATCTGATTCTGTCGGAGGCGACTTTGATTAAGTGGCCACAGTTGTTTGCCCAACATGGTCTGTCGCGCCCTGAAAAGCCTTACACGCTAAGTTTTGACCGCTCCTACATGACACTGGAGGCCGCCAGCCACGGGCTTGGGTTTGCCCTGGAAAGCACGTTGCTTGCGCAGGACTATCTCTCGCGTGGAGCACTGGTCGAGATAGCGCCGCAGTTGAGTGCGCCCATCACGGCACATCATCTGGTGTTCCCGAGAGCGCATTCACACTTCCCTCGAGTGAGAAGATTTCTGGAGTGGATGCAGAAGGAGTTGGGGCATGACTTCAATTACTGATCTCGATGTCATCAAGCGCCAGCATCTCTTCAGAATGGCTGCTGAGTGAACGTTTTTGGCGGATAGCTTCCTATGGCGATGGGATGCAATCGATCCTGCGTGTGCAAACGATGCTCATGGGCATCGTTTCCTGGAACATCGACATTCGCTGACAGGCGAGCTGTCATTCAGCCCGAAATCAGCTGTTTTTCAGAGCATGTGGCGCTTGGCGCACTGAGTTGAAGCATGCGGTCTTGCGGGCTAAAGCAAACAGAATGCTGTCGACTGCAGAATATCCTTCGATCAGTGCAAATGGTTAGGCTGCTTACGACTTGGCTTGGTATTTGCTAGCAATTCGCCATCCGAATGTCGCGGTTGGAGAGGCAAATGTCGCTTTCAAGTAAGGTCATGCAGTTATCCTCTAGCGAGAAGCACTGGTTACCCTGGTTCGGCAAAACTGGAAAAATTGCGATGGGTTGGTCATGCCGACTCAATCAGTCAGCTTATCCGGTGATCGAACAAACCTTTGAAGCCATAGCGCAAACCCGTGCGCAGTTGCTACACAACTGGACGCGCGAGCAATGGGAACACCTCGCTGAACTGGCGGAGAATCTCGGTCGGGATTTAGCCCAAATCGACAGTCGTTCACTGATGGATAAGCTCAGCCAGGCCGAAGATTTTTCCGAGCTGTTTGTCATTGGCGTCGACGGCGCCGTCATCGCCTCCACCTGGAGCGGACGCGGTAAAAATCAGCTTGAGAAAACCCGTGCCTTGGCCGAAGGGTTGAAGGCGCCGTTTCTTCACGGTCCTTACAGCGATCCATTGACCTTGCAAATTGGTCCATCGACTTCACGCTTTCACGATGAAGTCACGTTGATGTTCTATCAGCCTTTGAAGGCCGATGGAAAAGCCCTGGGCTGCCTTTGCGGGCGTGTGCCAAACGATGTGTTGGGCGATCTTATCCAACGCGAGGCCGGGCACATCTATGCTGAATCGGGCGACAATTATTTGTTCATGGCGCAATCACGTTTTGATCCGACAATTGCACCGGGAACCGCATTGTCGCGCTCACGTTTCGAGGACGGTACGTTCACCCACGGCGAAAACCTGAAAAGCGGCGTGCATACGCCCTACAAGACCGTGCAGATTCAACGGCACACCGAGCTGGAACTGCGCTTCACTGACCCGGCGACCCAGGAGTTGCACCCAGGTGTGCGCGAAACCATCCGCAGGGGCTCCAATCTGTTCGTGACTTATCCCGGTTACCCGGACTATCGGCACATTCCGGTGGTCGGCAAGGGGGTTACGTTCCAGCTGCCAGGATCACCGGATCGCTGGGGAATGATGTGTGAGGCCGATCTGGAGGAAGTTTACCGCCGACGCTCACTCAGCTACGGCTTGATGAAGCCTTATCTTGCAACCATGACAGGGCTCTTTGCCTGCAACTACACGGTCCAGCATTACAGCGGCCTGGCACAGGGGGTGATCGATACTGTCGAGGTTTTGGGCATGGTATGCGCCACTGTGCTGTTCAGCCTGTTGGGGCCTAAACGGCTTGCGGCAAGGTTGAGCGAGATGACGGGTGTGATCAGGACCATCGCCGAGGGCGAGGGCAACCTTCGTCAGCGTCTGGACACCACGCGAATGGCCAACGATGAGACCGGTGACATGGGGCGCTGGATCAACAGCTTCATTGATAATCTGGACTCGGTTGTCGGGCAAGTGGTGAAGGCCAGTCGCACCGTCGGCGCCACCAACCAGATGATGTTGGGGTGTAGCCAGGAAGCTGGCGTCACTTCGGCTGAGGTGGCCGAAGCGGTGCATCACATGATGATTATCGTTGAAGACCAATTGGGCGAGATCCAGCAAGCCTCTGCCAGCGCCGAGCAAATGAAGCAGGCAATGGACGAAGTCGTCACCCGTGCCCGCGAGCAGTTTCTCGCCGTGCAGGCAGGCACCCAGTCGATTCGGGATGTGGTCGAGCGCTCTTCTTCAAGTGTGCAGTTGCTCGACAGCCGCATGACGCAAATCGGCAACATCACCGGCCTGATCAGTGACATCACCAACCAGACCAATCTGCTGGCACTCAATGCCGCCATCGAGGCCGCGCGCGCCGGCGAACATGGGCGAGGTTTTGCGGTGGTTGCCGATGAGGTACGCAGTCTCGCCTCACGCACCTCTCGGGCTGCCGATGATATTCGGCAGATGGTCGAGGGCTTGCAGAACGAAACGCAAAACGCCGTCAGCTTCATGAAGGAGGGCGTCAAGGACGTCGATAACAGCCTGCGCCTGGCCGAAGATGCCTCCTCGGAAAACGTGCAGTTGCATCAAGCGGTGGAAAGTATGTTTGCGATCATTCAGCAGCTCAACAAACGTAGCCTCGATTACGGCAAGACGATCAAACAGGTCGACCAGTCTTCCGCGCAAATGCGTCAGACGGTGGTGGTGTTGCAAGGCAGTGCCGAGACCGTGAGGCTCAATGCCAACAAACTGCAAAAACTGGTGGGGCAGTTTGAGGTGAGTAACAACAACGGACGGGGGACGGCTGCCTGAGAGGGCGGGCGAGGGCGGACAGATCATGATGGTAGCCCGCAACGATTACTCGTGCCTGAGTCAGCCTGAACGAACCTTTCTCGACTGCATTCTCCCGTGGCTTATTTTTCAGCGGGCCGCTTTGAATCGTATAACCGATGTCTGTATCGCGTTCCCATTCTCGACCTTCACTCGCCACCGTTGCCGGGTTGGCGTGATCTGCCTTGGTGTAGCGAGTCGAGAAGGTCAGGCCCGGGCGATGGCCTGGATCGAGCGAGCGGGGATTACCAAGTTGTCGGTGATTACGGCGAAGTGAGGGCATTCCTGAAAGGCTGGGTGTGTTTACGGGATGGAGTTCATATTGGGGGATCGATACAAAAAAAACGGCCGCTCGGGCGGCGGCGATTGAGTCCGCCGCCGAACGTCATAGGCCTATACGTCCTATCATGAGTACCGACTCAGAGAACGGCTGTCTCATCCATTGACCGGCCTGAAAACTCCTGCATTGCATCCAGCAAAGCCTCATGAAAATAAGCCTTCGATGCCCGATCACAGAGGATGTACAGGCTCGATTTCTGCGCGGTAGTGGCATTGATCACGATTACGTTGATACGCGCGGCCGAGGTTTGCGCGACTGTGCCCGGGCCAAAAACCTGTGGGCTCAAATCCACACCACAGAGTTTGGCCATGACCTCCGTGAGATGATCGCCACTGAGTTGAAACCAGGCATGGCTGTCCTGGCGCGGCAGCAGGTAATTGGCCTTGTGATCCAGCTCCCAACGGGCCTCTTCGTCTGCAACACGCTCACCTTGATCCTGGGGGCTACCGAGCAACAGGTACTCGGTCTGGGACAGGCGCGCCACTTGGCTGCCGTCCTTCTGTACGACTGCGCGGTTAGGAGCGTCCGGCAGCAAAAAGTGGCGGCTCAGCAAATACTCTGCGCTGTGTGCACCGCGAAAACCCACCCGTGGCAGGTCGGTGAGATCGGTTAGCGTGCAACTGGACAAGAGGGCCAGGGCAGGATGGCCGGTGCCGGGTTGTTCTCTCAGGCTGGTCATGGGTCAAAGCTCCTGACGCGAGTTAGTAGGATCAAGGAAGGGTAACGGCACGACGTCGGCCTGGACCACGATTCCACCTTCGACGCGGATCGGAATTCGTTGTCCCGGCGAGCTTTGGTCGATGCCGGCGTAGGCCAGGCCGATGATCTTGCCCAGGCTTGCGGAATATTCGCAGGAGGTGACGCTGCCACTGATGTCCGGGCCATTGAGCACCAGATGGCCTTCCAGCGGTTGCAGGCTGCCCTTGGGCAACGTGAAGCCCACGAGTTTGCGTTTTTGTGGCTGGGCTTCGAGGATATCCACCGAGCGCCGGCCGACGAAGAATGGCTTGTTGCGACTGACCGCCCAGCCCATGTCGATTTCCGCCGGATGGGTCATGCCATCGGTATCCTGGCTGATGATCACATGGCCTTTTTCCAGGCGCAGCAGACGCTGGGTTTCGACGCCGAAGGGACGTATGTCGTGTGCTTTTCCAGCCTCGATCAGCGCGTCCCAGAGTTTCAGCCCGTGACGAGCGGGTACGTGAATTTCATAACCCAGTTCGCCGACGAAACCGACTCGCAATAACCTGGCCTTGATGCCGGCAACCGTACCTTGGCGCACGCCCAGATAAGGGAACGCTGCGGCGCTCAGATCCAGATCGGTGCAAACTTTCTCCAGCACCTGGCGTGAATCCGGACCGGCAACGTTGACTGCGCAGATAGCTGCGGTGACGTTGGCGACGTCCACGTCCAGGCGCCATTGTGCGTTCCACTTGAGCATTTGCTGATAAATGCGGTCGACGCCGCTGGTGGTGGCGGTGACGTAGAAAAGATTCTCGGCGAAGCGAGCGCACACACCGTCATCGATCACCACTCCATGCTCGTTGGTCATGAGTGCATAGCGAGAACGGCCGATCGGCTGTTTCAGGAAAGCGAAGGTGTACATGCGGTTGAGCAATTCGGCGGCGTCCGGACCACGTACATCGAGACCGCCTAGGGTCGAGACATCGATGATCCCGACCTTGTTGCGTACGTGCAGCGCCTCGGCTTGCATGCAGGCTTCGCGATCCCTGGCATTGCCATAGTAGGCCGGCCGTTGCCAAATCCCGGCGGGCATCATCTTCGCCCCGGCTTGTACATGCCGGGCGTGCATAGGTGTCTGGCGGTAAGGGTCGAAAGCCCTGCCGGCAACATGCGCCAGCTTTTCCGCCACAAAGGGCGGGCGTGCCGTGGTGACGCCGGTTTCACTGATATTGCGCTGGGTGGCCCAGGCGACCAGCCGCGCGGTCGGCAACGCTGAGTGACGGCCCTGGGAAGGGCCCATGCCCACTGTGGAGTAGCGCTTGACCAGTTGCACGTCGCGATAGCCGATCCGTGTCGCGTTGACGATGTCGGCGACTTGCAGGTCCTCGTCGAAATCGACGAAGTCTTTGCCCTTGGGGTGGGGGAAGATCGGCCAGTTGAAGTTGACCCGAACCTCGCTGCTCAATGGTGCGCGTTGTGCGCTGACTGCCAGCCCTAGCGCTAGCGCGGCATCAGCTCCGGCATTCACGCCATCGGCGATCACGTTGTCGAGGCGATGACGCCCATTGACCGAACCGGCCACCGCGAGGTTCAGCGGCAGGCCGCTGAGAGTGAACTCGGCGCGCTGATCGTCGTAGGCCAGTTTGCCGCCTGCCTGGCAGAGCAGTTGATAGACCGGCATGTAACCGGCGGACATGCACAGCAAGTCGCAATCCAGGCGTTGTCCGCTTTCTGCGACCTGACCCTGGGCGGTGATCTTGCGCACATCGACGCCGGTGATATGACGCATGCCTTTTTCGTGCAGCGCTTCATACACGGTGCTGTTGCGCTGGCAAGGGATCTTGCGCTGAGCCAGTGCTTGCAGCAGTGACTCATCGCCAGGACCGTGACGCAAGTCCACCACTGCGGCGACTTCCACGCCCTGATCGTGCAGATCCAAAGCGGCGAGGTAACCGTCGTCATTACCCGTCAGCACCACCGCGCGTTTGCCTGGCTTGACCGCATACAACTTCATCAAGCGTTGCGCCGCGCTGGTCAGCATCACGCCCGGCAAATCGTTGTTGCGAAACACCACCGGTTGGTCGAAAGCGCCGCTGCACACCAGGCATTGGCGGGCACGCACCTTGTACATGCGCTTGCCCTGGATGACCGGCAGGTAGTTGTCGGTGAACCAGGCATTGCAGGTCGCCTCGGTCAGGATCCGGATATTGGCGTGTTGCTCCACCGCAGACAGCAGCTCGCGGCGCAGGGCTTCGGCTCTTTTGCCTTCGATATCGAAACGGCCATAGGTCAACGAACCACCGAGAATCGGTTGTTGTTCTATGAGCAACACCTTTGCCCCGGCATTGGCCGCTGTCAGCGCCGCATGCAGCCCGGCGGGCCCGGCACCGATCACGGCAACGTCGGTGAACAGGTAAGCCTTGTCGTAATACTCGGGCTGGAAGGTCAGGTCGAGTACACCGAGGCCGGCCTTCTTGCGAATGATCGGCTCCCAGACTTTCCACATGCCCTTGGGCTTGTAGAAGGAGCGGTAGTAAAAGCCCACCGGCATGAACTTGGAGAACTTGCCCAGGTACGCATCGCGATCGTTGTCCAGCGAGCCGTTGACGTTCTGCGCCGTGACCTGCAAACCGGCCGACAGCGCGTGAGCATCGGCCAGCACATTGGGCTCCTGGGGCAGTTGCACCAGGCTGTTGGCGTCCTGTCCGGCCATGGTCAGCGGGCCGCGCGGGCGGTGGTATTTGAACGAGCGCGAAATCAGGAAGCGTCCATTGGCCAACAGGGCGCTGGCGATGCTGTCGCCTTGCAAGCCTTGATAGCGCTCGCCGTCGAAACTGAAATCCAGCGGCTGATCACGGTCGATCAGCAGGCCCATCGGGGCGGGTAGGCGGTTCATCCTGCGATCTCCTGGGCGGCGCTGAAGTCGACGCGGGCGGTGAAGAGTTCTTTGGGGTCGAAGGTGCGAAGAATTTCATCGCTCACGGTGTGACGCTCCGCGAGAAACCAGTAGCTGGACGGCGTATGCATCCACCATTCGCGCACCACCCCGGCGAGGTTGTCGGTGTTGAACACATAGTCTGCCCATTCGGCATCGCTGCAACGAACGGGATCGGGCATTGGCTTGAGCTCGCCGCCGTAAGTGAATTCGCTGATATTGCGCGGCCCGTTGAGCGGGCAATTGATGATTTTCATAGTCCGCTCTCCGTCAGTGACTGGCCGCCGTAGCGCCCATTTCGTTGACTTGCTGGAAGGTCGAAAAGCGTTCGAGGCCGAAAGGTTTGATCAGATCCGGCACCTTGCCGCCGCTGGCCACCAACTCGGCCATGGTCTTGCCGCAGATCGGCGTGGCCTTGAAGCCCCAGGTGCCCCAACCGGCGTCGAGGTAGTAATTTTTCACCGGCGACAGGCCCATGATCGGGCTGTAGTCCGGGGTCATGTCGGTGATCCCGGCCCATTGGCGCATCAGTTTGGCGTTGGCCAGAAACGGGAACATTTCGATGGCGTGGGCCAGCAGGCTTTCCTTCAGGTCGAGGGTGGAGCGAGTATTGAACAGCGGATACGGATCGGAACCGCCGCCGAACACCACTTCGCCACGGCTGGTCTGCTGCACGTAGCAATGCAGCGCCGAAGAACTCACCAGCGGATCGAGAAACGGCTTGAACGGTTGGGTGACCATCGCTTGCAGCGGGAAGGTCTGGATCGGTGAACGAATTCCGGCTTTGGCCATCAGCAACGAACTGTGCCCGGCGATTGCCTGCACGGCGCAGCCGCACTTGATGGTCCCGCGATTGGTCTTGACCGCGGTGATCGCACCGTTCTCGATGATCAGGTCCTGGACTTCGGTGAGCTGATGAATTTCCACGCCGCGTTTGGCCGCCTGCTTGGCGTAGCCCCAGGCGACGGCGTCGTGGCGCGCGGTGGCACCGTCGATGTGCCAAAGCCCGGCAAGCACCGGCAGGTGACCGGGGTCGAGGTTGAGGCTGGGCACCAGTTCGCGAATCTGCTGGCGGTCGATCATTTCGCTGCGACCACCGAAGTGCTTGTTGACCTCGGCCCGCTGGCGGAACGAACGCACAGTGGCATCGGTATGGGCCAGGGTCAGCTGGCCACGCTCGGAGTACATGATGTTGAAATCGAATTCATTGGACAGCCCCTGGAACATCCGCACCGACTCGGCGTAAAAACGCACGCCTTCGCTGGTCAGGTAGTTGGAGCGGATCACCGCGGTGTTGCGCGCAGTATTGCCACCGCCCAGATAGGACTTCTCCAGTACCGCAATGTTGGTAATGCCATGGTACTTGGCCAGGTAATAGGCCGTCGCCAAGCCGTGCCCGCCAGCACCAATGATCACCACGTCATAGCTCGGCTTGAGTTCCCGCGGCGGCGGTAGATCGACGTCCACCGGGTACTCCGAACTCAGCCCGTATTTCAATAGATTGAACGGCATAGAGCCTCCGATTGGCTGCGTCGAGCCTGATGTTGCGCAAGGGCTGCGGTCACGGTGTTTTTCATCAAGAAGGCAATGGTCATCGGGCCGACACCGCCGGGCACCGGGGTGATCGCCGCGACGTGGGGCAGGGCGCTGTCGAAATCGACGTCGCCCACCAGACGGCTGCGGCCCTGGTCATCGATGCGGTTGATGCCGACATCGATGACCACCGCGCCGGGCTTCAGCCAACTGGCGTCGATCAGACGTGGTCGCCCTACGGCGGCGATGACGATGTCGGCCTGACGGCACAAGCCCTGCGGATCCGGGCTGCGCGAATGCAGTACGGTCACCGAACAATCGGCCTTGAGCAGCAGGGCGGCCATGGGTTTGCCAACGATGTTCGAGCGGCCGATCACCACCGCGTGTTTACCGCGCAGATCGCCGCAGGTCTGTTCCAACAGGTACAGGCAACCGCTGGGCGTGCAGGGGGCCAGCACGGTGCGGCCCTGACTGAGGCCACCGACGTTTTCACTGTGAAAACCGTCGACGTCCTTGGCCGGGGCGATGGCCTCCAGGGCGCGCAATTCGTCAATGTGAACCGGCAACGGCAATTGCAGCAGAATGCCGTTGATCGAAG
Source organism: Pseudomonas sp. Pseusp10 (assembly GCF_059492225.1). Lineage (NCBI taxonomy): Bacteria > Pseudomonadati > Pseudomonadota > Gammaproteobacteria > Pseudomonadales > Pseudomonadaceae > Pseudomonas > Pseudomonas sp. Pseusp10. The sequence continues at coordinate 3,667,063 of NZ_CP168528.1, forward strand.
AGTCGGCATTCAGCGTGGCGATCAGGTTCAGCAGTTGTTCGGTGCTGGTGTCGCTGGGCAGTCGATGCTCCACGGAGCGAATGCCAACCTCTTCTGCGCGCAGGATCTTGTTGCGCACATAAACCTGGCTGGCCGGGTCGCTGCCCACCAGAATCACCGCCAGGGCCGGTTGAATGTCTTGCTCGCGAAGATCGTCCACGTCCTTGCGAACCTGGATTAACACACGCGCGGCGGCGGCTTTGCCGTCAATCAGTCGGGGCGTGTTCATCGAAAGATCACCGTTCTGTCCTGATTGAGGAAAACCCGATGTTCCAGGTGGTACTTGACCGCCTTGGACAGGGCCACGGTTTCGGTGTCACGGCCGGTGGCGACCAGATCGTCCGGCAGATAGACGTGATCGACGCGCTGCACTTCCTGTTCAATGATTGGCCCTTCGTCGAGGTCGCTGGTGACGTAGTGCGCCGTAGCGCCGATCAGTTTCACCCCGCGTTGGTAGGCCTGATGATAAGGCTTGGCACCTTTGAACCCAGGCAGGAACGAGTGATGGATGTTGATCGCGCGGCCCGAGAGTTGCTTGCACAGGTCATCGGAGAGGATTTGCATGTAGCGCGCCAACACCACCAGTTCGGTGCCGGTCTCGTCGACAATCTTCATCAGCTCGGCTTCCTGCCGGGCCTTGGTGTCTTTCGTCACAGGCAAATAGATGAAGCGGATACCTTCGCGTTCGGCCATGGGCCGCAGGTCCAGGTGGTTGGAGACGATGGCGGTGATGGTCATGTCCATCTCGCCCTTGTGGTAGCGGTAGAGAAGATCGGTCAGGCAGTGGTCGAACTTGCTGACCATCAGCAACACACGCATCGGCTCGCGGGTGTCGTGCAGTTCCCAGCTCATGTCGAACGCCTTGGCGACGTCGCTGAAACCGTCCTTGATCAGCTGGATATCGCCCGGTTGGTCGTCGTTGAAGCGGAACACCGCGCGCATGAAAAACCGGCCGCTGAAGTCGTCGTCGAATTGCGCCATCTCCCCGATGTAGCAACCGTTGTCCGCCAGGTAAGTGGTGACGGCCGCGACGATGCCGGACACGGCGGGACAGGTGATCTTGATGATGAAATGGTTTTTTTCGTGTTGCATGACACGTCCTCGGGAAGATGGCGGCAGCTCATCGCATAGCGAAAAAAACATCGACAACAGCAATCTCGTCCATGAGAGTATTTTCTTATGGGGAATAAAATATTCCTGAAGTTGGCTTTATAGGGGAATGCCCGCGCCGCGTCCAGAATTTTTGTGAAAGTTTTTTAACTGGCAGGAAAACGCCTGAGGCCGACACACATCGGCCTCAGGGTTGGAATCGAACGGGGATCGGGGCGGGGATTATTCTTTGTCGTTGCCGTAATTCATGATCGATAGCAGGCGGATCGGTACTTGCACCAGTTGTTCCGGGCCATGGGGGATTTCCCCTTCGAAAGTCAGGCTGTCACCGGCTTCCATGCGATAGAGCTGGTTGCCATGGCGATAGATCAGCTCGCCTTCGAGCAGGTGCAGGAACTCGGTGCCGGGGTGCGAGAACGTCGGAAACTCCTCGCTGGCGTCATCCATGCTCACCATGTAGGCCTCGAAACTCTTCTTCGGCCCGCGTGTGTGATTGAGCAGATGGTAGGTATGGCCTTTCTCGGTTCCGCGGCGAACCACTTCCATGCCTTGATCGGCCTTGACCAGCTGCGCACTGCCATCTTGCTGATCGTACTCACTGAACAACTTTGACAAGGGCAGGCCGAGCACGTCGCACAAGCGGCTCAGGGTATCGAGGCTGGTGGAGACCTGGGCGTTTTCAATTTTGCTCAACATGCCTTGGCTGATGTCGGCAATTTTCGCCACATCGGACAATTTCAGGTCCTGCGCCTGGCGCTGGCGTTTGATTTGCAAACCCAGGTATTGCTCGAGCTTGAGGCGCGGGGCGGTTTCGGTCGGCATAGTCTTTAGATCCTGCACACTTTCTGTTCAGTAATATTAGTTTCGCACTGAGAAAGTGCAAATCTCGGCGTTCCTCTCCAGCCCATTGGGCGGTATTCCCACCGGGAAAAGAATATTCCCATATATACAGCACAAAAGCGCTGGTTACGGTACTTCAGCTTTTCATTCGCGATTCTGGCAAGGGCCTTGCATTCCTATCGGGAAACTAACTTTCTTTTCAGGAATATTAAAAGAAAGTGACGGCCTATCCACAATGATTTGCCCTTTTTCGCCAGGAGTGACGAGCAATGTTGCCAGCAGAAACCCAGCGCATCATCGACAAGCACGGGATCAAGTATGTGCTTGCGCAGTTTGTCGATATCCATGGATCGGCCAAGACCAAATCGGTGCCGATCTGTGGACTCAAGGCCGTGGCCGAGGACGGAGCGGGTTTTGCCGGGTTCGCCATCAGTGGCATGGGCATGGAACCCCACGGTCCGGACTTCATGGCCCGTGGCGATTTGTCCACGCTGACGCCGGTGCCTTGGCAGCCGGGTTATGGCCGGATCGTGTGCATTGGTCATGTCGACGGCAAACCGCATCCTTATGACAGCCGTTACGTGCTCCAGCAGCAGGTCCGTCGCCTGGAAGACAAGGGTTGGACGCTCAACACCGGCCTGGAACCCGAATTCAACCTGATGCGCCGCGACGAGCAGGGCAAACTGCAGCTGGTCGACGCCAGCGACAACCTGGACAAGCCTTGCTACGACTACAAGGGCCTGTCGCGATCGCGGGTGTTCCTCGAGCGCCTGACCGAAGCGTTGCAGGCGGTGGATTTCGAGGTCTATCAAATTGACCACGAAGACGCCAACGGCCAGTTCGAGATCAACTACACCTACAGCGACGCCATGACTTCGGCGGATCGTTTCACGTTCTTTCGTATGGCCGCCGGCGAGATCGCCAATGACCTGGGCATGATTTGCTCGTTCATGCCCAAGCCTGATCCGAAGCGCGCCGGCAACGGCATGCACTTTCACCTGTCGATCAGCAGCGCCGAGAGCAAGAACCTGTTCTTTGATGCCAGTGACCCGAGCGGCATGGGCCTGTCGAAAATGGCCTATCACTTCGCCGCCGGCCTGCTCGCCCATGGCCCGGCGCTCTGCGCCTTCGCCGCACCGACGGTCAACTCCTACAAGCGTCTGGTGGTGGGCAATTCGTTGTCCGGCGCGACCTGGGCGCCAGCCTTTATTGCCTTCGGCGCCAACAACCGCTCGGCGATGGTGCGGGTGCCTTATGGCCGCCTGGAGTTCCGCCTGCCGGACGCCGGTTGCAATCCCTATCTGGTCAGCGCGGCGATCATCGCGGCGGGCCTCGACGGTATCGACCGCCAGCTGGAAATCGACCACGTCTGCAACGAAAACCTCTACAGCCTGAGCCTGGAGCAGATTGCCGCGCGCGGCATCAAGACCCTGCCGCAATCGCTCAAGGAAGCCTGCGATGCGCTGCAAGCCGACCCGCTGTTCGCCGAGGTCATGGGCCCGCAGATCGTTGGCGAATTCATCAAGCTCAAGCGCATGGAGTGGGTGGAATACAGCCGCCATGTCTCCGACTGGGAAGTGCAGCGCTACACCGAATTTTTCTAGGCGCCAGCCGGCGCGCCCCAACGAACCATCTCGCAGCTTGAAACGTGTGGCTGCCGAACGTAGTGAGGACTGTTTTTATGTGTGGAATCGTAGGTCTTTACCTGAAAAACCCGCAGCTGGAATCCCGGCTCGGTCAGCTCTTCGAACCGATGCTACAGGCCATGACCGATCGTGGCCCGGACAGTGCCGGTTTCGCCATCTATGGCGATGAAGTGGCCGATGGCTGGGTCAAACTGACCTTGCAGGCGACAACCGAAGCCTTCGACTGGAAAACCCTGATGGGCGAACTGGAAGGCCGTCTGGGCTGTTCGCTGGACTGGTTTCAGAACGCCAGCGCCGCCGTATTGAAGATCCATGCTGCAGAAACGCCAGTCCGTCTGGCCCTCGCCGAACTGGCCCCGAGCATCCGCATCATGAGCGCCGGGCAGAGCATCGAAATCCTCAAGGGCATGGGCTTGCCCCAGGAAATTTCCCAACGCTTCGGCCTGGCCAGCATGAAGGGCAGCCATATCATCGGCCACACCCGCATGGCCACTGAAAGCGCGGTGACCATGGAAGGCAGCCACCCGTTTTCCACCGGTGCCGACCTGTGCCTGGTGCATAACGGTTCGCTATCCAATCACTTCCGCCTGCGTCAGGAACTCAAGCGCGAAGGCATCCATTTCGAAACCGACAACGACACGGAAGTGGCCGCCGGCTACCTGACCTGGCGCCTGCAACAAGGCGATTCGCTGAAAGAGGCGCTGGATCATTCGCTGGAGGACCTGGACGGCTTCTTCACTTTCGCCATTGGTACCCGCAATGGCTTTGCGGTGATCCGTGACCCGATTGCCTGCAAACCGGCGATTCTCGCCGAGACCGACGATTACGTTGCGATGGCCTCCGAATATCAGGCGCTGTCGAGCCTGCCGGGTATCGAACACGCCAGGATCTGGGAGCCGGCACCGGCCACCCTGTACATCTGGGAACGCGAGTCTGCTTAAGGAGCGCACACATGAAAACCATCGATCTTTCCACTGCCAGCGTGCGCGATCTTAATCAAGCGCTGCATGACCAGGTCAACAACGTAGAAGACCGCGAGTGGGTGGTGACCCATTCCAACGGCAAGCACAACCTCGCGGTTGGGGTGAACCAGGCCGTGTCCATCGATATCCAGGGGCACGCCGGCTACTACTGCGCGGGCATGAACCAGAAAGCGTGCATCACCGTGCATGGCAATGCCGGGGTCGGCGTCGCGGAAAACATGATGTCGGGCATGGTGCGGATCAAGGGCAGCGCGTCCCAGGCCGCCGGCGCCACCGCCCATGGCGGATTGTTGGTGATCGAAGGCGATGCCGGTGCCCGATGCGGCATTTCCATGAAGGGCATCGACATTGTGGTCGGTGGCAGCATCGGCCACATGAGTTGCTTCATGGGCCAGGCCGGACGCCTTGTGGTGTGCGGCGATGCGGGCGATGCCCTGGGCGATTCGCTGTACGAAACCCACATCTATGTGCGCGGCACCGTCGCCTCCCTGGGCTCGGATTGCATCGAGAAAGAAATGCGCGCCGAACACCTGGAAGAGCTGCAACTGCTGCTCAACCGCGCCGGTTTCGAGCACAAGGCGGCTGACTTCAAGCGCTACGGCTCGGCCCGTCAGCTGTACAACTTCAAAGTCGATAACGCGTCCGCGTACTGATCCACGCGAGGAGAACAGATATGAGCGAGAAGAACACTCCAGTGCTGCGCGAGTCCGCGACCTTCGACCGCCTGACCATCCAGGAAATCCAGCGTGCTGCCGAGACGGGCATCTACGACATTCGCGGCGGCGGCACCAAGCGTAAAGTGCCGCACTTCGACGACTTGCTGCTGCTCGGCGCCAGCGTTTCGCGCTACCCGCTGGAAGGCTATCGGGAGAAGTGCGGCACCGATGTAGTCCTCGGCAATCGCTTCGCCAAGAAGCCGATCCACCTGAAGATTCCGGTGACCATCGCCGGTATGAGTTTCGGTGCATTGTCGGCCAATGCCAAGGAAGCACTGGGCCGCGGCGCCACCATTGCCGGCACCAGCACTACCACCGGCGACGGCGGCATGACCCCGGAGGAGCGCGGTCAGTCGCAGCATCTGGTCTATCAATATCTGCCGTCCCGTTACGGCATGAACCCGGACGACCTGCGCAAGGCTGACGCCATCGAAATCGTCCTGGGGCAGGGCGCCAAACCTGGCGGCGGCGGCATGTTGCTCGGCATGAAAGTCACCGAGCGGGTGGCCGGCATGCGCACCTTGCCAATCGGCGTCGACCAGCGCAGTGCCTGCCGTCACCCGGACTGGACCGGCCCGGATGACCTGGCGATCAAGATCGCCGAGATCCGCGAAATCACCGATTGGGAAAAACCCATCTATGTGAAGATCGGCGCGAGCCGGCCTTACTATGACGTCAAACTGGCGGTGAAGGCCGGGGCCGATGTGATTGTGCTCGACGGCATGCAAGGCGGCACCGCGGCGACCCAGGAAGTGTTTATCGAACACGTGGGCATTCCGATTTTGCCGGCGATCCCGCAAGCGGTACAGGCTTTGCAAGAGATGGGCATGCATCGCAAGGTTCAGTTGATCGTTTCGGGGGGGATTCGCAACGGTGCCGACGTGGCCAAGGCCATGGCGTTGGGCGCCGATGCGGTGGCGATCGGCACGGCGGCGCTTATCGCGCTGGGCGACAACCACCCGCGACTGGATGAAGAACTGCACAAGATTGGTTCGGCGGCCGGTTTCTATGACGACTGGCAGAACGGCCGCGACCCGGCCGGTATCACCACCCAGGACCCGGAACTGTCCAGGCGCCTGGACCCGGTGGAAGGTGGTCGCCGTCTGGCCAACTACCTGCGTGTACTGGTGCTGGAGGCGCAGACCATGGCGCGGGCTTGCGGCAAGTCGCACCTGCACAATCTGGATCCTGAAGACCTGGTGGCCTTGACTGTGGAGTCGGCCGCCATGGCACGGGTGCCGCTGGCAGGCACAAGCTGGATTCCGGGTTCGGGTTACTGAGGGCCGATTTACCCTCTGTGGCGAGGGAGCTCGCTCCCGCTCGAGTGCGCAGCACTCGCTGTTTTTTGGGGTCGCGATGCGACCCAGTGCGAGCAAGCTCGCTCGCCACAGGTGTTTGGAAGGCCTGACCAATCGTGTCAGGTCATTCCTGTTCAAGAGGTCTCCTGAGAGATCCGCGTACGTTCACTTTTGCTCACTGCCAGACACTTTCCATTCTTTTGCAGGAGCTTTGAATATGGTCAATCGTCTTCTCGGCAAATCCTTACTTGGCGCGTCGGTCGTCGGCGCGTTCGTGCCGCTGGCGCAGGCGGCTGAAGCGCCGACCCTGAACACCGGCAGCACCGCGTGGATGGTGACGGCGGCGGTGCTGGTGTTGTTCATGTGTCTGCCGGGCCTCGCGTTGTTTTATGGCGGTCTGGTGCGGGCGAAAAACATGCTGTCGCTGTTCACCCAGTGCTTCGGTATCGCCGGACTGGTGGGCGTTTTGTGGGTGATCTACGGTTACAGCATGGTGGTCGACACCACCGGTATGGTTGAAGGGGAGGTGACCTTCAACAGTTTTGTCGGCGGGCTGAGCCGGGCGTTTCTCGCCGGAATGACTCCGGAAAGCCTGGTCGGCGAGATCCCGGAAGGGGTGTTCGTGACCTTCCAGATGACGTTCGCCATCATCACCCCGGCGCTGATCGCCGGGGCGTTTGCCGAACGCATGAAGTTCTCGGCGGCACTGCTGTTCATGGCGCTGTGGTTCACCCTGGTGTACGCCCCGGTGGCGCATATGGTCTGGGGTGGTGCGGGTGCCTTGATGCATAACTGGGGCGTGCTCGATTTTGCCGGTGGCACCGCTGTGCACATCAATGCCGGAGTCGCTGCGCTCGCCGCCTGCCTGATCCTCGGCAAGCGCAAGGGCTACGAAAATACACCGATGCCGGCCCACAACCTGAGCCTGACCATGGCCGGCGCTGCCATGCTCTGGGTTGGCTGGTTCGGTTTCAACATCGGTTCCGGCGGCGGTCTCAGCGGCACCTCCGGTATCGTCATGCTTAACACCCAACTGGGTGCCTGCGCCGGGATCCTCGGCTGGATGTTCACCGAGTGGTTCAAGGTAGGCAAGCCGAGTGCGCTGGGTCTGGCCAGTGGTGCGCTGGCGGGGCTGGTGGGCATTACCCCGGCGTGTGCCTATGTGGGTGTAGGTGGCGCCCTGGCGATCGGTTTGCTGTGCGGGGTGTTCTGCTACTTGAGCGTTACCGTGCTCAAACGGCGTTTCGGTTACGACGACAGCCTTGATGTGTTCGGTTTGCACGGTATCGGCGGGATGATCGGCGCGGTATTGACCGGCGTCTTTTGCGTACCGTCCCTGGGTGGGTTGGTCGAAGGTGTGACCATGGGCGGTCAGGTGCTGGCGCAAATCAAGGGGGTGCTGCTGACGACGGTGTACTGCTTCGTCATCAGCTGGATCATTTTGAAAGTGGTGAATGCCCTGGTTGGCTTGCGCGCCGATGAATCGGTGGAGGAAATGGGCCTGGATCTGGCCGAGCACAACGAGCGTGCCTACAACCACTGATCGTTACTGTTGATTGTCAGGCCCATTATTGTAGGAGCGAGCTTGCTCGCGATGGTCGTTAACGATAACGCGTGTTTACTGGCTAAACGCGGCGCTATTGAGTCCATCGCGAGCAAGCTCGCTCCTACAGTTGGGCTCAGCTCAACGCCAGGTGACTGACCAACGACTGCTCGCGCGTCTGGGCAGCACGCTGTAGCTGGCTGGCGATCAGGGTGTTCTTCAGCAGATAGGCAATGGTCATCGGCCCGACACCACCGGGCACCGGCGTGATCGCGCTGGCCACGGTGCGTGCACTCTCGTAATCGACATCGCCGACCAGGCGGTTGCCCGATTCGCTGGCAATGCGATTGATGCCGACGTCGATCACCACCGCCCCGGGTTTGAGCCAACTGGCATCGATCAGATTGGGGCGACCCACCGCAGCGACGACAATGTCCGCCAGCCTGCACAACGCCGGTGCATCGACGCTGCGCGAGTGCACCACGCTGACCGAGCAGTTGGCCTGCAACAGCAGCGTCGCCATCGGTTTGCCGACAATGTTCGAACGGCCGATGACGACCGCGTGCAAGCCACTCAGGTCACCGCAGGTTTCGTGCAGCAGACGCATGCAGCCGCTGGGGGTGCAGGGTGTCAGGACCTCAATCCCCTGGACCAGTCCACCGACGTTTTCCCGATGAAAGCCGTCCACGTCCTTGATCGGATCTATGGCATGAATCACTGCCGCCTCGTCGATATGGGCCGGTAATGGCAATTGCACCAGGATGCCGTTGACCGTGACGTCGGCATTCAGTTGCGCAATCCGTTCCAGCACATCGTTCTGGCTTACGTTTGCCGCCAGACGGTACTCCAGGGAACGGATGCCGACCTCCTTGGCCCGCAGCAATTTATTGCGCACATAAACCTCGCTGGCCGGGTCTTCACCGACAAGCAGCACGGCCAGGGCAGGGTAGATCTGTTGTCGCGCCAGGACCTGAATCTCTTCTCGAACCTCCTCGAGAACCTGGGCGGCGATGGCTTTGCCGTCGATATCGCGGGCAAGTGCGGGGATGGTGCTGATCAAAAGAGTCACCGTTGTCTTGATTGTATGGGGACGATGCGATCATCGAGGCGCCGTTGCACCCCGATGACTCATCACAGACCTGCGGGCAAGGACGCTCAGGCTACCAGTTGATGGCAGCCGTATACCACTAGCACGCCCGCGATCAGCGTGGCATAGGGCAACCAGCCCGCGCGTTTCAGGCCGGCATCGGCTTGAACGTACAGGTCGTCGAGCATCGCTTGCGGGAAGCGCCCCTTGTCCTGTACGTAGTGACGGAAGCAGAACACCGGCAGGATCAGTAACGCCAGCAGTAGGCCCGTCATCAGCGTCCCCGCGCCCCAGATATCGGCGCCCAGGCCCATGCAGGCCAGGTTGACGAAACTCAACACGCCACCGGCTGCCAACAGTACGGTGGGAGCTTTGTACGGGCGCACCCAGTCAGGTCGATCCAGACGATGGATCCAGCCGGCATTGAGGTTGAGGAAGTTGAAGATGATGTAGCTGACGTTGGACGCTGCGAGCACGAATACATAATCGGACATCAGCAACAGCAGCAGATTGAATGACAGATCTGTCCACATTGCCGCAGTGGGGGCGCCGTGTTCATTGGTGCGCCCCAGGTATTTTGGCAGCCAGCCATCCACCGATGCCTGATACAGGGTGCGCGACGAACCGGACATGGAAGTCATGATCGCCAACAATGTGGCCAGGACCAGCATGATCAGCACGATGTTGGCGACCACCTTGCCGCCGCCGATGCTGTCCGCCATGACCTGGCCAACGCCCATGCCACTGTAGATCGCTGGCGCTAACAGACCGCTGTAGACCGCAGGGGTGATGACTGCACCGCTGGCATCGAGCACGGCCGGTGTGACTAACTGACCAAGACCGAGACTGCCTTGAAACGCCAGGGGTACCAGGGTGAACACCAGAATGCACAGCAAGCCGGCATAGAAGATCGCCTTGAAGGTGTCGCGCTTGGGGTCCTTGAATTCCCGGGTGTAGCACACCGCCGTTTCGAAACCGTAGGTCGACCACGCAGCCATGAACAGCCCGCCGGCCATCAGCGACCAGCCGGACAGGTCCCATGGCCCGTCGATGACTTGCCCGGCCGCATCATGCGCGAGCGGGTACAACGGCAGGAAATTGGCCTGGGCCGCATCTCCGGTGAACAAAGGCACCACCCCCACCAGCAGCAATGGAATCAGTGACGTCACACCGAGCACCAGGGTCAGGCGTGCCGAGCGCAGGATGCCACCATGTTGCACGGCAAAGACCGTCAGCAGGATCAACAGGCCGATGGCGAATGTCGCGTTGATCCGTAGCGACAGGCCGCTCTTGATCCAGCCCAGATCGACCAAAGTCAATTGCCAGGTGTTGATCAGCGCGTCGGCGGGAAACAGCGCGGTGAGGATGTAACCGGCCGCCAGCCCTGAGCCAATGGACAAAACCGGGGACCAGGCCAGCCAGTTGCACCACACCGAAACCGGTGCGATCAGCTTGCTGTAGCGCACCCAGGCGACCGCACCGTAGACCGAGGCGCCACCGGATTTGTGTGGGAACAGCCCGGCGATTTCGGCATAGGTGAAGGCCTGGATGAAGCCGAACAGGATCGACACGATCCAGACGATCCAGGCCGGTTTGCCTACCGTTGCGGCAATCGCGCCGATAGAAAACAGCACCAGGGCGGGCACGCCACTGGCGACCCAGAACGCCCCGCGCCAATCGATCTTGCGGTGCAGGCTGCCCACTGAGCTGGCGGCCTGCGGTACGGCCTCGAACGTAGTCGCTTCCATTTTGGTATTCCCATGTCTGAAAAAAGCAGGACCCTGTAGGAGCGAGCCTGCTCGCGATGGACATCCAGGCACCGCGGACAGTCAGGCAACCCGCGTTATCGTTGACGTTCATGCGAGCTGGCTCGCTCCTACAGGTGTGTATGGGCAGTCAAAAGGTTGATCAACTACGCACCCGGCTCTTGTCCGGGTCGTAGAAAATCGCTGCGGTGACCGTGGCGCTGATGCGCTTCTGCAGGCCATCGACTTTGCCGATCTCCAACGCTGTGCCGACGTCGGCGCAGGCCACGTCGACCCGGCACAGCGCGATGTTGCTGGCCAGCAGCGGTGAGCGGCAGGCACTGGTGATAACCCCGACCTGTGCCCGGCCGCGGTATACCGGGTCACCGTGGTGAGCACCTTCGTTACCGTCCAGTTGCAAGCCCACCAACTTGTGGGCGGGGTGGGCGCTGCGCCGAAACAGGGCGTCGCGACCGATGAAGTCGTCGGTTTTACTTTTCAGTGGCACCGAGAACCCGATGCCGGCCTCGAACGGATCGGTCTGGTCGCTGAACTCGTAGCCGGCAAATATCAGTCCCGCTTCGATGCGCAGCATGTCCAGGGCCTCCAGGCCCAACGGCACCAGGCCAAAAGGCTGGCCGAGCGCCCAGATCCGGTCCCAAACCTTCTCGGCATCGTCCGGGTGGCACCACACTTCGTAACCCAGTTCACCGGTGTAACCGGTACGCGAGATCATCAGCGGGCAGCCGTCGTAACCGTCCAGGCGGCCTACAAGAAAACGGAACCAGCCCAGGGTTTCCAGACTCGGCTGGTTGGGCGCGGTCCAGACCATCTGTTTGAGCAGCTCGCGGCTCATCGGGCCTTGCACCGCCAGGTTATGGATCTGCTCGCTGGCGGATTTGATCCAGACCTTCATGCCGAGTTTTTGCGCCTGCTCGCGCAGCCACACCCCGGCGTAGTCTTCGCCGCAGATCCAGCGGAAATTGTCCGGACCCAGGCGCAGCAGGGTACCGTCGTCGAGCATGCCGCCGTGTTCGTGGCACATCGCCGAGTACACCACTTGGCCTACCGCCAGGCGTCGCACGTCGCGGGTCAGGCAGTACTGCAACAAGGCTTCGGCGTCGGGGCCGATGATTTCGAATTTGCGCAGGGCAGTCAGGTCCATCACCGCCACTCGCTCGCGGCAACCGAGGTATTCCTCGATCGCGCCATAGCCGTCATAGCGCAGCGGCAGCCACCAGTTGCGGTAGTCGACGAAGCTGCCGGTCAAGGCGCTGGTGCGTGAGTGGAACGCGGACTCACGGGTAAGGATCGGGTCGGCATCGGCCGTGGTTCGAGTGCTCATGGCGATGGAAAAACGCTCCTTTTCGCTGTAGACGCGGATATGGATATCGGTCGGGTTCCAGCCATTGGCCGGGTCGATGTCATCCGGGCACGAAGTACTGCCGCACACCATGTCGGTCATGGCCCGCAGCAGCACGTAGTCGCCGGGACGCGACCAGGGTTCATCCAGGGTCATCTGCTGGTGCGCGTCGATCCCGGTGTTGAAGAAGAAGTTGATCGCCGGCCAGCCGTTGCGAGGCTTGATTCCATAGGGCGCGAGCACTCGGCTGAGGTTATCGCTGCAGTTGTCGTGCCCGAAGTAGCCATGGCTCTCGTAGTAGCGCGTGGCGCAGGCCAGGGCGAAGGAGTCGTGGCGGCCGACGGTGTCGCGCACCACCTCCAGCATCGGCTGCATCTGCCGGTCGAAAAACTTTGAGAACAGTCCCGGTGCCGGGTAGGCGCTGCCGTTCAGGGTGCGGGTCACGGTCTGGTCCAGGTCCAGGTCCAGGCCGCGATCCAGTGCCCGTCGATCCAGAGCGACGAAGTCCGAGCACTGGCGACCGGCGACATCCAGCACCTGCACATACTGACCTTTGCCAACGGTGTAACTGTGGGCGGTGCCGGCGCCGATGGTGAACTCGTCGAGTAACTCGCCCAAGGGTTCGGGCAACGCGGGGAGCAGCAGCGGCGAGGGGTTGGCCCGAGTCACCAGCAGTCGCAGCTCGCTGGGCCGGTATTGCCGGTCAACGGCGGTCGGTCCGTCGGGTGCCGCGACGATCACCAGTAGCTCATCGCTGGCGACGAAGCGGCGGCTGAAGTCGGCAGGGCTGTCCTCGTCCCAGAGTGAGGCGGCGCTGGGCAGTTGTCGTGGATCAATCGCGCGTCGGATCAGCGCCTGGCCAATGCGGCGCGACTGCAAGGTCGGTTCGGCGAGTCGTGCGCCGATGAACCCGCAGGCCGTCGAACCGCTCAGTGCCCAGGCCGCCAGGGCGCTGCGACCGAGCATATCCACGGCCAGCAATTCGCAAGATTGCCGGCCTTCGAGGTCGATCACTTGCAGGCTGTCGCCGGGCTGCAGCGCGACCAGGGTCAGGCCGCCGGCGGCCACCCGATAGCGCTCCAGGGCCGGGGCCCGGGCAAAGAGTCCGGGCTCCCGCGGACGGGAAACACGAGGTGCGTTCATGGTGGGCTCCCGGGTCAACCGATCGACTTGACGGACATCGGCGGTTCAGCGAGGTACGCCGCCATGGAGTCGTCAAGGGCATGCAGCCAGGGGGTGTGGTGGGGTGGCGACTGGGTGCCGGTCATCAGCGATCGGTAGGACTTGTCGCGGTAACCCATGATGTTGCGGGCCTTGTCGTGCTTCCAGTGCAGGAAGGTGTCGTTGACTGCAGCAATATCGAAGTTCGGGTAGTCGGTGGCGTCCACCAGTTGCTGGATATAGGCACCCTGGTATTCGAACATCTGCTGGTTGGTTTCAAGCTGCTGTTCACGGGCATGCCATTCCTGACTATCGGCGGCCCTTTGTGCCTGGTCGGGTAGGGCGATGCGTTGCAGGATCACGTCGCGGGCGTACCAGGCCTGGGCGTCGAACATGTTGAACGAGTACCACTGGTCCTGCATGCCGAGGTAGATCAGTTGCGGGTTGGGCTCCCAGAAAATGCCCTTGTACAGGTTCATCGGCCATAGTCGGTTGTCGGTCTTGAGGCACAACTCGTCCGGCAGGAAGGGGAAGTGATGTTTGTAGCCGGTGCAGAGGATCACCGCATCGATGTGCTTGTGGGTGCCGTCGATAAAGTACGCGCGGTTTTTTTCCAGGCGCTGCAACAGCGGTTTTTCTTCCCAGTTGGCGGGCCAGTCATAGCCCATGGGCGCGGTGCGGTAGCAGCTGGTGATGCTGCGGGCGCCGTACTTGTAGCACTGCGAACCGATGTCTTCGGCGGAATAGCTGCTGCCGACGATCAACAGATCCTTGCCCTTGAACTCCAGCGCCTCGCGGAAATCATGGGCGTGCAGGATGCGCCCGCCGAACTGCTCGAATCCTTGGAAGTACGGCATCTTCGGCGTCGAAAAGTGCCCGCAGGCGTTGATCACATAATCGAACTGTTCCGAGGTCTGGGTATCGCTGCCGTGGTCGTGGGCGACCACAGTGAAACGGCGAGTCTCTTGGTCAAAGGTGACCTGGCGCACCACATTGTTGAAACGGATGTAGTGGCGAACCCCGGCTTTTTCTACGCGGCCCTTGATGTAGTCCCAGAGCACTTCCCTTGGTGGATAGGAGCCGATGGGGCGACCAAAATGTTCTTCGAACGTGTAGTCGGCGAACTCCAGGCATTCCTTCGGTCCGTTTGACCACAGGTAGCGATACATGCTGCCGTGCACCGGCTCGCCGTTTTCGTCCAGGCCGGTACGCCAGGTGTAGTTCCACATGCCGCCCCAATCGCTCTGCTTTTCGAAGCAGACCAGTTCCGGAATTTCGACGCCTTGGTCGCGGGCCGACTGGAAGGCTCGAAGTTGCGCCATGCCGCAAGGGCCGGCGCCGATGATTGCCACGCGTAAGGTCATGATCGTGCCTCGTAATGAATTCATCGGATAAAAACAGCAGCGGCGCTCAGCGAAAGATCACTGTCTTGTCCTGGTTGATGAACACTCGATGTTCCAGGTGGTATTTCAGGGCTTTGGAAAGGGCGACGGTTTCGGTGTCGCGGCCGATGGCAACCAGCGAATCGGGCAGGTGCGTATGGTCGACTCGCTGGATTTCCTGCTCGATGATCGGCCCCTCGTCGAGGTCGCTGGTGACGTAGTGGGCGGTGGCGCCGATCAGCTTCACGCCCCGGTCGTACGCCTGGTGATAGGGTTTGGCGCCCTTGAAACCGGGCAGGAATGAGTGGTGGATGTTGATGGCGCGCCCCGACAACTGTTGGCACAGCCCGTCGGACAGAATCTGCATATAGCGGGCGAGCACCACCAGGTCGGTCCGTGTGTCTTCGACGATGCGCATCAGCTCGGCTTCCTGGCTGGCCTTGCTGTCCTTGGTGACCGGCAGGTAGATGAAGCGGATGCCTTCGCGTTCAGCCATCGCTCGCAGGTCCAGGTGGTTGGAGACCACGGCGGTGATGTGCATGTCCATCTCGCCCTTGCGGTGGCGGTACAGCAGGTCGGTCAGGCAATGGTCGAACTTGCTGACCATCAGCAGTACCCGGGTCGGCTCGCTGGAACAGAACAGTTGCCACTGCATGTCGAAGCCACCGGCCAAGTCTCCCAGGCCCTCGCGCAGGGCACCGATATCTCCGCTCACGCCAGTGTTGAAACGGAACACCGCGCGCATGAAAAACTGCCCGGTGAACTCATCGTCAAACTGCGCCAGTTCGCTGATGTAGCACTGCTGCCGGGCCAGGCACGCGCTGATTGCGGCGACGATGCCGGACGCTGCCGGGCAGTTGATCTTGAGAATGTAGTGTTCGCTGGAGGTGTCCATCGAGGGCTCCCTATGAAAGTGGTGGAGGCTCAGCCCTTGGCCGTGCGTTTGGTTTTTTCCGGGTCGTCGAAGGGCAGGGTGTGGGTCACGGCGGCGCTTTCCTGGCTGCCACGTACCTGCAGGGCATGACCCGGGGCGGAACAGGCGACATTGATGCGGGCAATGGCCATGGAGCGTTTACTCAGGCGCGAATACATGCCGCAGGTGATGACCCCGACTTGCTTGTCGCCCTGCCACAACGTGTCGCCAGCCTCGGCGGCGCGGACGCCTTCGAGCAACACGCCGGTGATTTTGAAGCGCTCCTTGCCACGTAGCCGGAAGTGCTCCTCGGCGCCGCGGAAGTCGCGTTTGTCCGGCGAGACGGTAAAATCCAGGCCCATTTCCCAGAGGGTGTCGCCGGCCTTCTGATCGGCAAAGGGGTACATCTGCGAGTTGTCATAGGGGAAGAACATCAGCGAGCTTTCTACCCGCAACCAGTCCAGGGCGGTAAAGGCACAAGGGATGATGCCCAGACCGGCGCCCTGTTCGAGGATCGTGTCCCATAGCGTCGGGGCATCGGCGGCCTTGCAGAAAATCTCGTAGCCGCGCTCGCCGGTATAGCCGGTGCGCGAGATCATCACCGGGCGGTCGAACAGCCGGGTTTGCAGATGATGGAAGTAAGGCAGCTGGCGGATTCCGGGCACATGCTCGGCAAGAAAGTCTACGGCCAGTGGTCCTTGCAGCGACAGGTTGTGCAAGTCGTCGTCGAACAGCACCGCCACTTGTCGGCCCTGGGCCGAACGCACCAGCATTTCGTGGCCAGTGCCAGCACCATGGACCACCATGAAGGCGTTGGGGCCGGTGCGGTAGACGACGCAGTCATCGACGAACTTGCCGTCCTCGTCGAGCATCGAGGCGTACACCGACTTGCCTGGGTAGAGCTTGGCGATGTCGCGGGTGGTCGCCCATTGCAGAAGGCTTTCGGCATGGGGACCCACGTAGTGGACTTTTTTCAGCCCGGAAACGTCCATCAGTCCGGCGCGGGTGCGGATCGCCTGATGGTGATCGGCCAGGTCGCTGGCATAGGTCCAGGCAGTGCCCATGCCATTCCAGTCTTCCAGGTTCGAGCCGAGTGCGCGGTGGCGCTCGGCGAGTGCAGAAATACGCCATGAGTGAGTCATGTGAAGATCCTTGTCGTGGGAAAGTTGGAAAGTCAGGCTTGCGGGTCGAAGCGGCTCAGCCACTCGACCAGGGTCTGGCGGTACCGGGTCATGCCCTTGTAGTCGGCGATCGGCTCGGGCAGGTCGCGCAGCACGCGGTGCAGGCGGCAGCCCCAGCCAGGCTGAGTGACCAGTTCGTCCATGCTGATCAGGTAGGTGCGGATGCTGAACATCACCGCATTGCTGCGGGGCAGGCGTACCATCACTTGCAGTTCGACCCGCAGGTGCACCTGTTGCCCGACGTTGTCGGCAGTGATGCGGCCGCGGTCGGCGCCCCACTGGTGGAAGGTCTCGGGCGATGAGTCCAGGCGCGGGTTGATCGTCAGGGTCCAGTTCAGACGCCGCACCGGTTGCTCCACCTGAAGGTTGAGCAGGTACTTCAGGGCGCGTTCGAAGATCCCCATCTGGTGGGCCATGGGCACCGGCGAGTGCCATTGCTTGAAGCTCATGCCGGCGTCGAAGGCCAGGGACCAGTCGGCCGGGCTGGTGACGATGCCGGCATCCATGAACAAGTCGTCGTGGCGCTGATCGAGCAGGGCAAAATCGCCCTGGACCTGCCGGCCGATGAACTCCAGCGGCTCGCACGGCAGGCTCGTGGCATCGCCGAACACAAAACGCTGATCGATCTCCAGCAACTGATTGCGCCAATGCCAGTGATCGCCATTGCGCTCCAGCTGAAACGATTGGGGGTAATCGGCGGCAAGATTTTCCATCAGCATCTGCAGGGCATCCCAGGCGGCGACCTGCATGTGCGGCAGCACCAGATAGCGGCGCGGATCCTGGTCCAGGACCAGTGCGCGCTCGGCCATTTCCGAGCGGTAGTGTTCGTCGATGTCAAAGCGGTGCTGATAGATCGAACCGGGATCGCGGGAGCTGGCCGGTTCAATGTTCACCGAATACAGATAGCTGTCTTCGTTGAAGGGAAAGGGAAAACGACGGATCGCCGCGGGACTGTTGCGAAAGCTGAAGTCGTCGCGATAGGTCAGCACAGGGTTCGATTGAATGGTCATGGTCTACTCCTAAAGATCCAGCGAAACGCAAGGGCCGCAGCCGCGCGAGACACAGGGCATGAGGAACTCGGCCTGTTCGGCGGGGCTGAGAAAACTGTCGCGGTGTTCGATTTCGCCGCTCACATGGCGGGTCATGCACTGGCCGCAGACCCCGCCGCGGCACAGGTTGGGCACTTGCAGGCTGGCGGACTCCAGGGCTTCGAGCAGGCTTTGCTCGGCACCGACCCTGAGGCGTCGGCCACTGCGCTGCAGCTCCAGGTCAAAGGGCTGGCCCGGTTGCGCAGCGTTGAAGGCTTCCCAATGCACCCGGCTTTTCGGCCAGCCAAGGGCCTTGGCCTGTTGCCGGACAGCATCGAGCAAGGGGTGTGGGCCGCAGGTGTAAACGTGGCTGCCCAAAGGCCGGTCACGCAGGATGCTGTTCAGGTCCGGACGGCGGTCGTAGGTGTGGAGGCGCGACCCCAGGCGCTGTTGCAACACATCGAGGTAGGCATCGCTTGCGCCTGGGCGACACAGGTAATGCAGTTCGACGTTTGCCTGTTGTTGCTCCAGGACCGCAATGTAGGCCATGAAGGGCGTGATGCCGATACCGCCGGCGATCAGGATGTGCAGGCCGGCGGTCAAGTGCGGGGCAAACAGGTTGGCCGGTGGCGAGATCTCGAGGGTGTCGCCGACCTGGACACGCTGGTGCAGGTAACGTGATCCGCCGCGGGAGGCTTCTTGCAGGCGCACGGCGATGCGGTAATGGCGGTTGTCCGCAGGGTCGCCGGTCAGTGAGTAGGCATTGCGCACTTTGCCTTCGGCCAGCGGCAGGTGAACCTGCACATGGCTGCCGGGGGAGAAGCCGGGAATGGGACCGGCGCACGGCTCCAGGGTGAATTCGCGCACCACCGGCGTGAGCATTTTCGCTGCGCTGACCCTGACTTTGAGGACAGCGCTCATGACGTGGTTCCGGCGTATGGCTGATCGGGATTGGTGCAAACGCCGAGGTAGGCGCCCAGGCGTTGGGAAAAGTGTTCGCGGACATCCAGTCCGACCTCGCAGCCGATACAGGTCAGGATCGACTCCGGCCCCGCCGCCTGTGTCAGCCCGCAGTGCACGCAATAGACCAGGCGTGCGCCGCCGATCGAGCGGCTGATGTCGATCTCGTCGTCCTCCAGCCCGGCGCTGCGCGCCAGCCCGTGGATACGCCAGATAAAGGCCTCGTCGCCCATGATGTAGAGGTGACTACCGACGGTGGCGTTGGCCAGCACATTGTCCAGTCGACGAGCGAAGTCGGCGTTCTCACCGTTCAGTACCAGAGGTTGTTCCAATTCGCCGACAAAAGGCGCGCAGGCTGTTGCCGATTGCGTCACCACGATGTGCCGGGTAATGGCTTCGCGCGGCAGCGGCTGGCGATACCGTGGAAGGCTGTGAAGTCGGTCGAGGGCGGCGCTGTGTCTATCCGTCATGCTGGCGTTCCTGGCTGATCCGCACTGATCTGAAGGGCGAAGTAGTGGGTATTGGACTGGCTTTTTGTTTCCTGTTGGGGAAGATAATTTCCCAGGAGGAAAATCTTCTCAATCTGGAAAAAGAGTTATCTCTTTGGAGGTAGTCCGCGATTGCGGGACTTTCGGGGCATGGAAGTTGCTCGTGTTTACGCAAGGTTGAGCAACGGGACGGGGAGTCATCGACAGTGCAGACACGACCGCAGTGGTGGGCACGCTGGTTTGGGCGTATCCGACCCGAACAGATGCGCAGTGTGCGCAGGCTGTTGGTGGGTTTGCCCTTGTGCCAGGTGCACGCTGACGGTGCCTTGCCGAGGTTTCTCGACCGTTTCGAAGCACTGGTGCCTACGTGCAGACTGAATCTGATCCTCGGCGGCGAAGACCTGGGGCCGGCGCGCCGGGGGCTGATCGATGGCTGTCAGGATGTAGCGAGCTGCCCTTGGCGCAACGCAACCCTGAGTGACGTGCCGCAGGTCTGCGCGCCTTGTCGGCAGCGCGGCGTGCATCGTCTGCTGTGTGCCTTGCCCGAGGATGACGGGCCGAACCAAGGCCAGTTGTTACTCGATACACCGAGGCCGGTCGACGCAAGCTGGCAGCGGTTGCTGGAGGAGACGGCGCAGGCGGTCGGGGTGACCGTGCGTTTGCTGCGTCACAAGCGTGAGCAACAGCGCAAACAGGCCACTTCGCAGCATGGTGCCTTGGCCCGTGAGCTGCACGATTCGGTGGCTCAGCAGTTGGGCTACCTGTCGTTCCAGGCGCGTTTTCTACAGTCACGGATGAATGAGCCAGAGCAGGCGAGCTCTACGCTACAGGAGCTGCGCGGTGGCTTGAGCCAGCTGCAACGGCAGGTGCGGGAGCTGATCACAAGTGCCCGTCTGACAATGGACGGGCGCTCATTGCGTCAGGCCTTGGCCGATACCGTGGCAGAGTTTTCGCGACGCTGCATCATCGTTTTCGAACTGGACAATCGCCTGACCGACGATGCCTTGAGTCCGGAAACCGAACTGCAGGTCCTGCAGATCATTCGCGAAGCCTTGACCAATGCAGTGCGTCATTCTCATGCGCGACACGTGCGCATCGAGTTGCGGCAAAACCAGGACGGTGATGCCTCTATCTCGGTGGAGGACGACGGCATCGGCCTGATCCCGGCGTCTTGCGAGGAAAACCACTTCGGCCTGGCGATTATCCGCGAGCGCGCCGCCAGCATCGGCGCGCGCTTGTCTGTTGAAGCGATTCGTCCCCACGGAGTGCGCGTACACCTGGGCCTTTCCCCCAACCTGGACCTGCCACAAGGGAGTCACGATGGACTGCACGACCTTATTACTGATCGATGATCACCCGTTGTTTCGCAAAGGTCTGGCGCAGCTGTTCGGCGCCAGTGACGACTACCAAGTGGTAGGGCAGGCCGCCAGTGGCCGCGAAGGCATCAACCTGGCCGTGAGCCTGGCACCGCAGCAGGTCTTGCTGGACCTGCACATGCCCGGCTTGAGCGGTTTGCAGGTACTCGATGAACTGCGGCAGTTGCGTCTCGACTGTCAGGTGGTGGTACTGACCGCGTCGATGGATCGCGCTGAGCTGTTGACGGCCCTGCGCCTGGGTGCCAGTGGTTATGTGCTCAAGGAAACCGAACCAGATGCGTTGCTCGCCTACATGCGAAATTGCAACAAGGGCGCGATTGTTCTGGACTCGACTCTGGTCTCGTTGCTCGCCGACCAAGGCGAGCCGATGCCCGGATCGGATCAGCCCGATACCAGTAACCTGACCGAGCGCGAGGGCCAGACGCTGGCCTTGATCGCTGCCGGCATGAGTAATAAACAGATCGGGCGGGAGCTGGGGATCAGCGATGGTACGGTCAAAATCTACGTGAAGAATCTGCTGCAGAAGCTCAACCTGCACTCACGCCTGGAGCTGGCGGCGTGGGTGCATAACGGCCCATCGGTGAGACACGAGGAGCTTCATTAGATGATGGAACCTCCAGAGGCATTCATGCAGACACAGCCTTTGCACCTGATGGACCGCTTTCCTGCAGCATTGCTTGAGTTACGGGATACCGGTCAAATCGCCCACTTCAATCTGGCCTGGGTCGAGCTGATGGACCTGCCGGATGCAGAGCGCCATCTGATCGACTATGTGCACCACGAGGACCGCTCGTTATGGCGTCAGGCCTTGCATGAACTGCGACGGCGCCCCGAAACGTCTTTTAACCAGCGGCTGCGGTTCGTCCACCCTTCGGGGGAATTGCGCTGGTTCGAGGTCAGTCTGAAGCGCGGGAACAATGGCTTCTATCTGGTGGCGGGGGATATTACCGCGCACAAGCGGCGGGAGATTGCCTTGCAAGCGAGTCAGCGCAGTAGCATGAACCTGCTGGACAGCATGCCGGGGCTGATTTATCGCGGCCGCAACAACCGCGACTGGACCATGGAATTCGTCAGTGCCGGTTGTCTGCAACTCACCGGCTATCCGGCGGAGCGGCTGGTGGACAACCATGATTTCACCTACAGCAGCCTGATCCTGACACAGGATGCCGACTACGTCTGGCGCGAGGTGCAATATGCCTTGTCCCGGCAGGAGCCGTTCGAGCTCAACTACCGGATTCGATGCGCGGATCAATCGATCAAGCAGGTCTGGGAAAAAGGTGTGGGCATCTATGCCGACAATCGAGAAGTGCTGGGTATCGAGGGGGCGATTTTCGAGCGTAAAGCAACTCAGGGTCAGGGGGGGTGAACGAAGTGTCGGAGTAGCAGGGTGGCTTTATCGTCACTGACGCTTCCTGGCCGTGGATTTTCTACCTCAATCTACCGTTGGGTGTGCTGGCCTTGATTGCCGCGCTGGTCTTGATTCCCAAACAAGATCACGTCAGTTTCCGGACATTCGATTTCAGTGGTTTTCTGCTGGTTGGCGTTGCCAGTGCGGCGTTGTTATATGGCGTAGAGATGCTGGGGCAAAGTCGTGCCAATTTATTACGGGGCCTGTCACTAAGCGGTGCCGGCGTGATTCTCGATGTCTTTGCCTGGCGACATATGCGTCGGCATGCGCATTCGAACGTATTACCTGGTGAGATGGTCTGAGCCATGCAACCGAGTCGGAAACAAGAAGTCCTCCCCACGGAGGTGAGCCTGATACATCCAAGCCGTTAGAACCGTTCGGGTCTTCTCAGTGATTTCAGATTGTACTGGGTGCGGAGTTTTCTGCTTTCTCCGCGAACTGGAGGCTGACTCGGATGGCCCGGATATCTCTGGCTCGGAGCGGGGCTTTCTGCCCGACCAGCTTTCCCTTGTTCCAAGGCTGACGGCAACGAGCGAGTCGAAGATGCTGTCACCAACTGCCTTGAGAGAACGCTATCTGTCAGGCTTTTGCGTACCATGCCGGCTGTACGGTCGGTACTGTGCTTTTCAGAGAATCCTGGAGGGAACGCATGGCATACAACTACCCGGAAAAACTGCTCGATATACAAGCCCGGCTGTTCCGATCGGGCCTCACGCTAGCCTGATCACCATCCCTACCGTGATCGTTACGATTACCCGGAAAACCCTGGCGTGCGATTATTCCCAAATTTACGGGCATGCACCCAGTCGATGTTGAGCTACTCTTTTCTTGCCAGTTCCCAATGAGGAACTCGCCATGTGCGGCTAGCCGTTAACAAAGCCTGTTGAAAATTTCCCGTTTTTTTGGCTCGCTCGCCTTGAAGGACACCCCCTTGGACCCTTGGGGGCGAGTGCGCTGTTCAATAATGACGCAAAAGATGTGTGTAACGAAATCGATTGAGAGCCGACCCGAGCAGTCAGGCTGTCGGCTCATGTAGGTTTCGCGCCACTTCAAGGTTGACTGTCCACTGGCGGATGCCTGGTTCAGGTGTCCAACTCTCCTGGCGCGACGGGAGGCATGCGATGCGGCAACCCAAGATCGTAATCGTCGGTGCAGGATTGGTTGGCGGATCAGCAGCCCTGTTTGCGGCCGTGGCTATTCCGAGCGCCGAGATCGTCATCATCGATGTCGCGCGAGTACGGGCCGAAGGGCAGACGCTGGACCTCACCCACGCAGCAGCATTCTGGGGGCACAATCGCTTCTACGCCGGTGATTACGAGAACGCACGCGACGCGGACATCATCGTAATCACCGCTGGTGTCGGTCTGAAGCAAGGGCAGACTCGTCTGGACTTGGCCAGAACCAATGCGGCCATTGCAGCGCAAGTTGTGGATCGCACTGCACCGTTGGCCCCAGATGCGATCTACGTAATCGCGACCAACCCCTGCGATGTGTTGACCAGTGTCGTTTTTGACCGCCTGCGTTGCGCGCGCGAGCGCGTTATCAGCACCGGCACCTCCCTCGATACCGGGCGACTGCGATCGCTGCTCTCCGAGCGGCTGGGCGTCGTGGCGCCTGCGATTCACGCCTACGTTCTCGGCGAACACGGCGAATCCGCGCTGATCGACTGGTCCGGCGCGACGGTCTCCGGAATGCCCCTCGATATGTTCCTGGCCAGGAGCGGTAAAGAGTTGGGGCCTGCCAGCCGCGATCTGATCCTGCGCTCCGTGCACGAGGCAGCCACGCTTATCAAGGAAGGCAAGGGCGCCACCCACTATGGAGTCGCCAGTGCGATTGGGCGAATTTGCCAGGCCATCGTACATAACACCGACCTCATTCTGCCGGTCGCTGTCGTGCATGCTGAAGTCGAAGGCGTACCGGAGGTGTGTTTGTCGCTGCCGATGGTGGTCAATGGCAGAGGTGCGCAGTTACTGGCTTATCCGGAACTCGGCCCCATCGAGCGCGAGGCCTTGCAGCGCAGTGCGTGCATCGTCAAAGAGGCAACCGACAGCGTGCTTCTCGCCCGTTAGGGAAATTGCGCACGCTCTGAATAAACCGAACAGCGCCGCCAAGAGGTTTATATCATGGCTGTATTACCCGCAAAGGATTCGCAACCTGCAAGCCCTGCCACGACGAAACCGACGCCATCGGAAGGGCATCTCAGTAATGTCTGGAAATTTCTCGTCCCGGTGGGCATAGGTATCGTCCTCTGGTTCCTGCCGGCGCCGGCTGGCCTCGACGTGAAGGCGTGGCACATGTTCGCCGTGTTCGTCGCCACCATCGCCGGCATCATGACCGCCCCTCTTCCGATGTCGGCGGTAGCCATTATCAGCGCCACGGTGGGCGTGCTGGTTGGCGTCGTGTCCTTTGCCGACGTCACCAAATCCACGGGGACGGACCTCGTCTGGCTGGTGATGCTCGCCTTCTTTATCTCCCGAGGCGTGATCAAGACAGGACTGGGGCACCGCATCGCACTCCTGTTCATGCGGCTGCTGGGCAAGCGAACCCTGGGGCTGGGTTATGGACTGGTCATGACTGAACTCCTTATCTCGCCCGCCATGCCCAGTATCACCGCTCGCGCCGGTGGGGTGATGCTGCCGATTACCCGAGCGATGTCGGAGGTCCTCGGCAGCCATGCCGATGACCCTGAATCGCGCGGCAAGGTGGGGAACTATCTGATCCTCTGTGCCTTCCACGCCAACATCATCACCGCAGGCATGTTCATCACGGCGATGGCGGGAAATCCCCTGGCGGTCAAGATGGCCGCAGACCAAGGCGTCTCAATCAGTTGGCTCGAATGGGCGGTGGCAGCATCAGTTCCCGGCTTGCTGTGCCTTGCCCTCATTCCGGTAGCCTTGCTGTGGATTGTCCGGCCGCAGATTCGCCAGACACCCGATGCGAAGGCCCTGGCACAGAGAGAACTCGTAGCAATGGGGCCCATCTCGGCCAAGGAAATCATCATGGCGGTGATCTTCGTTGGCTTGCTGGTGCTTTGGATTTTCGGTGAAGATCTGAAAATCGGAGCGACGCTGGCGGCGGCTCTCGGTGTCTCGTTGCTGTTCATCACCGGCGTACTGACCTGGCAGGATGCCCTTAATGAGAAATCCGCCTGGGACACCATGATCTGGATCGGCCTGCTGATCATGCTGGCCTCCAAACTCAATGAGTACGGCATGGTTTCGTGGTTCGGCAAGGAGTTCGGGGCACACCTGGAGGGTTTCCCGAGGCTGGCTGTCTATATGCTGGTGGCGGCGATCTATTGCTACATCCATTATTTCTTCGCTAGCGCCACGGCACATATCAGTGCTCTGTTTCCCCTCTGCATGGCGCTTATGGTCGCTGCCGGCATCCCGCCATTCACTGCAGCGGTCGCTCTCGGCATCCTGAGCAGCATCAACGGTTGTCTGACCCAATATGGCATCGGTTCCGGGCCGGTCATGTTCGGTGCCGGTTACGTCACCCAGGGGGAATGGTGGAAGACCGGTTTCTTGATGAGCCTCATCTACATGGTTATCTGGCTGGTCGTCGGCCCGCTTTGGTGGCAGATGCTTGGACATGTTTGAGACGGCACCGGAGAATAGAAGTAGCCAGCCACCTGATTGAGAAGAGCGGTACCGCGTTGCGACACTGGGTGCGCTATCTGTTGACACCTATGTACGGATGCGCAGCAGTCGAGGAACTGGAAATGGATCAATCATCGCGCGTCGATCTGTTACCAGTCGGCTCAGGTCAGAGCCTCTACGCTGAAGGGGTCTGGTAAAGCAACGTCTGCTCCTGGCCGTTTTCTGCCTGCTGCGACCGGTTGAAAACGACCCATAGCCGAGAGCGCCGGATCCGCGAGACAGCCCGCCGTGAAAGACCCTGACGATCAGCTGCGAGCCGAGCCTATATTTGTAGAAAAAAGAATAGTGGCTTGGTTAAACAAGCCGTAAAAGACGCTTGGGGTATGACACCTTTGAAGCCGTGGCTCCTCGAAGCAACCGCTTCCAAGACATGTAAGGCGCTACTTCACAAGCGGCAGTGGGGTGGTTTTTCCTGGCGTGTAGAGTCAGAGGCCTGAGTTGCCCGCAATGCACCCTGCAGAGTACTCATCACCATATCATGCAGCAGCTTACGGTGGGCTCCAATGCCGGTCTGGGTCTCCCCAACCCAGGATGGTAGTTGATTGAGCAGGGAAACGATACCGCTCACGGTCGCGCGTCGAGTGACGCTATGTGGTTTACCGGTGAGTTGCTCTATGGTCTCCAGCAAGTGCTCCTCGTAGCGTCGGCGCAGGATCAATATCGAGGCTTGCTGTTCGCAGCTCAAACAATGGAGGTCGTACTCAGCCAGGCGAAAGTGCGCTGCCATACGCTCGTGGAGCCGCAGGTGTGCTTCAAGCAGGCCATTCAGTCGTACACTGGGTGCGGATTTGCGACGGATCACCAGGCTGGCACCATCAAGCAGTTCCTCGTAAAGCTCCTCGATCAGTTCAAACAACAGTGCCTCTTTGTTATCAATGTGGTTGTAGATGGAGCCGGCTTTGATCCCCAGGTAGGTGGCCAGGTCGCGCATGCTCACTCGGCTGAAACCATGCCTCGCGAACAACTCGACAGCCTTGCGACGCGTGTCCAGGTAGCGTGTGTTGCGCTCTTCGTCGACAGGCACCGCAAAAAGGGATTTGGAGGGTTGCATATTGTTCATCCACCTCATACGCGAAACTGCGCCAATAGGCGATTGAGCTGGCCCGCCAGTTCGCCTGATTTCTGGCTGGCCTCGTTGGACTGATCCGCTGCCAGGGCACTCTCGTGGGCCAGCGAGGCTGCGCGGGTGACATTCTGGTTGATGTCCTCGACCACGTGGGACTGCTCCAGGGTGGCACTGGCAATTGAGGCATTCAGTTCAGTGAGGTTGCGCAGGGCGGTAATGACCTGATGCAGGCTTTCACCGGTTTCGCGGGCCTGTACCACGGTTTGTTGAGCGGCTTGGCTGCTCGCATTGATGACATTGACCGCCGCTTCGGAGTTACCCTGCAGGCGTTCGATCATGCCCTGAATCTGCGCGGTGGACTGCTGGGTGCGTTGCGCCAACAGGCGCACTTCGTCTGCCACCACGGCGAAGCCACGACCCTGCTCGCCAGCGCGCGCTGCTTCGATAGCAGCGTTCAGCGCCAGCAAGTTGGTTTGCTCGGCGATGGCGCGGATCACTTCCAGTACGCTGCCAATCTGAGTGCTTTCCTGGGCCAGGCTCTGGATCACTTCGACAGCCTGGCCTATGGTCTCGGACAACTGGTCGATCTGGCGCAGGCTGCTGTCGATATTGTGCTGGCCTTGGCGTGCCTGCTCATCGGCCTGTCGTACTTCGTTGGCGGCGTGCTCGGCGTTCTTCGCCACTTCCTGCACGGCGTAGGACACCTCGTGAATGGCGGCGGCCACCAGTTCCATTTGCTGTGACTGCTGCTGGCTGTGGCGCTGGCTATCGCTGGCAATCTCACCAAGCGATTGCGAGGCTTTGTCCAAGCTGCCGGCGGTCTGGACGGATTGCCCGATTACAGCGCGTAGTTTGCTGGTAAATCCGTTGAAGTGGCTGCTCAGAGCGGTCAACTCATCGCGCCAGCGACTGTCCAGGTTGTGGGTCAGGTCGGCGTCACCGCTGGCGATGTTCTCCATTGCATTAACCACCTGCGCCAGTGGCGAGGCGATGCTGCGGGCAATCAGCAGGATCAGCGCGCTGAGCAGCAGGGCGATTGTCACTAGAATGCCGAAGGCCTGAACGAGCTGGCGGCGGAACTCGACTTGCACGTCGTCGATGTAAATGCCGGAGCCCACGATCCACCCCCAAGGTTTGAACAGTTCGACGTAGGACACCTTCTCCACCGGCGCGTCGGAGCCCGGCTTTGGCCAACGGTAGCTCACCAGGCCGGAGCCGTCGCGTACGGCTACGGCAACCATCTCGTCGAACAGTGTCTTGCCGTCAGGGTCGCGAGTGCCGGCCATGCGCTTGCCCTCAAGCTTGGCATTGGGATGCATGACCATGCGTGTGTCGAGGTCTTCGATCCAGAAGTAGTCCTCGCGGTCGTAGCGCAGATCGCGTATGACCGCACTGGCCTGTTGTTGTGCTTGCTCACGATCGAGACCCTGGACTTCAAGGTTGTGGAAATGGCGCAGGATGCCGCTGGCGGTCTCGACCACATGACGGGTTTTCAGCGCCTTGGCGGCATGGAGGTCGTCATGGTTCTGCTTGAGCATCAGGCCCGCGAGAATCAGCAGCATCAGGATGGATGTCAGCAGGATCAACCACAGGCGGCGGCTGATGGAAATATTACGCAGGCCGAGCATGGGCGACTCCAGAACGCGGGCAGAAAAGGGGGCGGCCGTACGCAGCAAGCGTCCGGCCGAGGGCTCAGAGCGCGTAGTGGGCCAGCTCGCGGGCGATCAGCAGGCGCTGGACTTCGCTGGTGCCTTCGTAGATCTGGGTAATGCGCGCATCGCGGTAGTAGCGCTCCACCGGGTAATCCTCCAGGTAGCCATAGCCCCCATGGATCTGCATGGCGCTGGAGCACACGCGCTCGGCCATTTCCGAGGCGAACAGCTTGGCCTGCGAAGCTTGCGACAGGCACGGTTGCCCGGCGCTTTTCAGGCGCGCGGCATGCAGCACCAGCAGGCGGGTAGCATTGAGCCGGGTGTGCATATCGGCGAGCAGGTTGGACACGCTCTGGTGTTCGATGATCGGCTTGCCGAACTGGATGCGTTCGCGGGCATACCCCAGCGCAGCCTCGAAGGCAGCGCGGGCGATGCCCAGGGCCTGGGCGGCGATGCCGATGCGACCGCCTTCCAGGTTGGACAGGGCAATGGCCAGGCCCTTGCCGCGCCCGCCGAGCAAATGGTCCTGTGGGATCGTGCAATTATTGAGGGTCACCGCGCAGGTATCGGAGGCCTTGATCCCCATTTTGTGTTCGCTGCGGTCGACCACGAATCCGGGATTGTCAGTCGGCACCAGGAAGGCCGACAGGCCCTTCTTGCCCAGTTCGGGATCGGTGACGGCAAAGACAATGGCCAGCCTGGCGCGCTTGCCGTTACTGACGAACTGCTTGGCGCCGTTGAGAATCCACTGGCCGTCGCGCAGTTCGGCGCGCGTGCGCAAGTTGTGTGCTTCGGTGCCGGCCTGTGGTTCGGTCAGGCAAAAGCAGCCAATGGCCTGGCCGCTGGCCAGAAGCGGCAGCCAGCTGTCCTGCTGGGAGGGGCTGCCATATCTCAGCAGCGGGCCGCAGCCCACTGAGTTGTGGATGCTCATCAATGCGCCGAGGGCGCCGTCGCCGGCCGAGATTTCTTCCACGGCCAGGGCGTAGGCCACATAGTCGGTGTAACTGCCGCCCCAGGTGTCCGGCACGACCATGCCCAGCAGGCCCAGTTCGCCCATCTGCGCCACCACGGCGTCATCGATCCAGCCGGCCTTTTCCCAGGCCTGGGCATGCGGGCCGACTTCGCTGCGGGCGAAGTCGCGCGCCATGTCGCGGATCATGCGTTGTTCTTCGGTCAATTCGATATCGTGCATTGCGAGTCTCCTGTCGATCAGGCCGTGCGAAGGGGTTTGCCAGAGGCCGGGCGAAAGTCGCTGAAGAAGGCCTGCACCCGCGCAGGTGCCAGTTCCGCCAGGGTTGGCGGGTTCCAGTGTGGAGTCTTGTCCTTGTCGATGATCAGGGCGCGCACACCCTCCATCAGGTCACCCTTGTCGAACCACTGGTAGTCCAGGTGCAGCTCCAGGGCGAAACAGTCGGCCAGGCTCAGGTATCGACCGCGTCGCAACAGCTCCAATGTCGTGGCCATTGCCAGCGGCGAGCGGCTGTCGAGCAGCTCGACCGTCTGTTCGGCCCAGTCGCGCAACTCGGGACGCTGCTCGCGCTGCAGCGCGTTGCGAATCGCCGACACATCGGGCAGGGCGAAATATTCATCGATCACCTGGCGATAAGCTTTGAGTTCCGAGCCGGCGATACGTTCGGTGGCCATGCCGGCAAGCAGGTCTTGCAAGTCTTCGTCGGGCGCACGGGTCCAGTTCATGTGATCCAGGGCGGCATCCAGCTCGGCCAGCCGCTCGCTGGGCAGATAGTAGTCGGCCAGGTTGGCATAGAGCGCGTCGGCGGCACGTACCTGGGCACCTGTGACCCCCAGGTAGATACCCAGCTCACCCGGAAGGCGCGGCAGGAAATAGCTGCCACCGACATCGGGGAAAAAACCGATGCCGACTTCCGGCATGCCCATGCGCGTGCGTTCGGTGATCACCCGCAGCGAAGCCGCCTGTGCCAGTCCCATGCCGCCACCCAGGACAAAACCATCGAGCAGCGCCAGCACCGGTTTGGAGTAACCATGCAGGTACTCGTCCAGGGCGTATTCCTCTTCGAGGAACAGCTCGTGCAGGTTGTCGCCGGCCTGGTGACTGTCGTACAGCATGCGGATGTCGCCACCGGCGCAGAAGGCTTTTTCCCCGGCGCCGCGGATGGTCACGGCAACGATCTGCGGGTCCTGTTCCCACACCCACAGGTGTCGGCAAAGCAGTGTCACCATGGGCAGATCCAGGGTGTTCAACGCGCCGGGTCGATTCAGCGTCAGGTGGCCGATGCGGTTGCGCACACTGGCCAGCACCGGGGCTTGCTGCTCGCTCATGCTGACGCTTCTCCACGGAACAGTTTAATGATGGCGGAGAAGTCCAGACCGCCATTACCCTGCAGGCTGAAGGTCTGGTACAACTGCTGGGCGGCAGCACCGAGCACCACTGGCTGGCGCGCATGTTTGGCTGCTTCGGTGGCGAGGCCGAGGTCCTTGAGCATCAGGTCGGTACCAAAGCCACCACTGTAACCACGCGAAGCCGGAGCATTTTCCAGTACGCCAGGGAACGGATTGTTGATCTCAGAGCTCCAGCAGCGACCCGTGGAAGTACCGATGACACCGGCCAGCACCTTGGCGTCCATGCCCAGAGCCACACCCAGGGCCATCGACTCGGCGACGCCGACCATGGAGATGCCGAGCAGCATATTGTTGGCGATCTTGGCAACCTGGCCGTTACCTGCGCCGCCGCAGTGCACGATGTTCCTGCCCATGGCCGAGAGGACCGGCAGGGCCTGGTCGTACACGCTGACCGGGCCGCCGACCATGAACGTCAGGGTGCCTGCCGTCGCACCGCCGGTGCCCCCGGAGACCGGTGCGTCGAGCATCGGGTTGCCTTGGGCAAGGGCGAATTTGGCCACCTCGCGGGCACTCAGCGGGTCGATGGTCGAACTGTCGATCAACAGCACGTCCTGGCCAATATTGGCCAACAGGCCGTCCTTGCCGCGATAGACCTGCTTCACGTGCTCGGCGGTTGGCAGCATGGTGATGATCACTTCAACCCCGGCCCTGGCCACGTCGGCGGGCGAGTCCGCGGCGTTGGCGCCGGCCTCGACCAGGGCGGCGACGGCCTGCGCGAAGGGATCGAAGACGGTCAGGCTGTGGCCAGCCTTGAGCAGGTTGCGGGCCATTGGGCCGCCCATGTTGCCCAGGCCAAGAAATCCGATATGCATGATGACTACCTTTTGCGTGTGGTGGCGAGGGGATAAATCCCCTCGCCACAGATCATTTGAGGGTGATGGTGGTGTTCACCGCGCCAACGACATCGTCTTCGTCGAACCAGCGCTGGGTGACCGTCTTGGTCTGGGTGTAGAAGGTCACCACTTGCTTGCCGTAAGGGCCCAGATCACCGAGCTTGGATGCGCGCGAACCGGAGAAGGAGAACAGCGGAACCGGTACTGGAATCGGCACGTTGATGCCCACCTGGCCGACGTCGATTTCTTCCTGGAAGTGACGGGCCGCAGCGCCGGAGCGGGTGAACAGGGCGGTACCGTTGCCATTGGGGTTGGCGTTGATGATCTCGATCGCCTCGCTCAGGCTGGCGGCCTGCATGACGCACAGCACCGGGCCAAAGATTTCCTCGCGGTACACCGACATCTGCGCAGTGACGTTGGAGAAGATGGTCGGGCCGACGAAATTGCCGTGCTGGTAGCCAGGCACGCTTGGGTTGCGTCCATCCAGTTCGAGCCTGGCTCCTTCTTCGATGCCGCTGGCGATCAGGCTGTTGACCCGATCCAGGGCCGCGCAGGAGATCACCGGGCCGATGTCGGTGCCAGGTTCGGTGCCGCCATTGATCTTGAGGGTTTTGGTGCGCTCGATCAGGTCCGGCAACCAGCTCTGTGCTTCACCCACCAGGATCACCACCGGCAGGGCCATGCAGCGCTGGCCGGCGGCGCCGAACGAGGCGCCCAGCAGGTTGTTCAACGTCTGCTGTTTGTTGGCATCGGGCAGGACGATGGCGTGGTTCTTCGCGCCCATCATGCACTGTGCGCGTTTGCCGTTCTGGGTGGCGCGGTTGTAGACATGGGTGCCGACCTTGGTCGAACCAACGAAGGACACGGCCTTGATGTCCGGGTGGTCACAGATCAGGTTCACCGCATCGACGCCGCCGTGGATGACGTTGAGCACCCCCTTGGGTACACCGGCCTCCAGTGCCAGTTCGACCAGGCGCATGGTCACCAGCGGATCTTGCTCGGACGGCTTGAGGACGAAGGTGTTGCCGGTGGCGATGGCCATCGGGAACATCCACAACGGGATCATCGCCGGGAAGTTGAACGGGGTGATGCCAGCACACACGCCCAGCGGCTGCATCAAGGTATAGGTGTCGACGCCATTGGCGACGTTGTTGGCCAATTCACCCATCTGCAGGTTACCGATAGAGGCGGCGTGCTCGACCACCTCCAGGCCGCGGAACACATCACCTTCGGCGTCCGGCAGGGTTTTGCCCTGTTCGGCGGTAAGCAGGGCGGCCAGATCCTTGATGTTCTCGCGGATCAGCTGCTGATACTTGAAGAAGATACGGGAGCGGGCGCCGATCGGAGTCTTGCGCCAGGTCTTGAAGGCTTCCTTGGCGCTGGCCACGGCGGCGTCCATTTCCTGCGCGGTAGCGAAGGGCACGCGAGCCAGAACTTCCTGAGTGGCCGGGTTGACCACGTCGCGCCACTGGGTGCTGCGTGACTCGACGAATTCGCCATTGATGAGGAGCTTGACGCTAGGAATGCTGGAGGAGGTCATTTTCGGTTCCTGTCTACTTTTTTTGAGTCGAGTGAGGCCCCTCGGCCTGTTTGGCCGAGCGGTCGCGCGTGAATTCAGAATGGCCGGCGTGCCGGCCCGGGGTCAGCCCTTGAGCTGTGGGAAGTCTTCTTCGAAGTACTCTTGCGAGCCGCGTGTATCACTCTGCCGGCGCTGCACTTCCATCTGTCGCAATTCCACCCGGCGGATCTTTCCGGAGATGGTCTTGGGCAGTTCGCTGACGAATTCGATGCGGCGCACCCGCTTGTAAGGCGCCAGGTGTTCACGGGCGAAGGCGAGGATATTGCCGGCCAGCTCGGCGCTCCCGGGTTCGTCGTGAGCCAGGATCAAAAACGCTTTGGGCACAGCCAGGCGCAGTGGGTCAGGGCTTGGTACCACGGCCACTTCCATCACTGCCGGATGCTCGATCAGTGCGCTTTCCAGTTCGAAGGGACTGATGCGGTAATCGGAGGCTTTGAACACGTCGTCGGCGCGGCCGACAAAGGTGACATAGCCTTCCTCGTCGATCTGCGCGGTATCGCCGGTGCGGTAGTAGCCGTCGCGCATCACTTCGGCGGTTTTCTCAGGGCTGTCCTCGTAGCACAACATCAATCCGAGCGGACGCACATCCAGCGGCAGGGCCACTTCACCCTCGTTGCCCGGCACCCCGTCGGGGTCGAGCATGGTCACCCGATAGCCCGGCAGTGGACGGCCCATGGAGCCGGGTTTGAGCGGTTGGCCGGGTGTGTTGCCGACCAGAGCGGTGGTTTCCGACTGGCCGAAGCCGTCACGCAGTGGCAAGTCCCAGGTATGCAGGATCTGCTCGATGATCTCTGGGTTCAGCGGCTCACCGGCGCCCACCAGTTCACGCAGGTTCAAGCGCGCTTTGTAACTGGCCAGGTCCTCCTGGATCAGCATGCGCCATACGGTAGGCGGGGCGCACAGGCTGGTGACGCCATAGCGCTCTAACGCGCCAAGCAGGGCCTGGGCGCTGAAACGCGCAACGTTGTGAATGAAGATGCAGGCGCCGGCGTTCCACGGTGCGAAGAGGCAGCTCCACGCATGCTTGGCCCAGCCCGGCGACGAGATGTTCAAGTGCAGGTCACCCGGCTGCAGGCCGATCCAGTACATGGTCGACAGATGGCCGACCGGGTAGCTCTGGTGACTGTGCAGCACCATCTTCGGCTTGGAGGTGGTGCCGGAGGTGAAGTACAGCAGCATTGGGTCAGTGGCCAAGGTGCAGCCCTCGACTTCGAACTGCTCGGAGTATTCGCTGGCGGCGCTGTGCGGGGTCCAGCCGGCGGGGCCCGGACCGACGCAAATGCGGCTGCAGCCTTCAGCCAGGCCGACGAACTTGTCGACATGGGCGCCGCCGACCACGAGGTGTCGAACCTGGCCGCGCTCAATGCGGTCGCGCAGATCATCTGGGGTCAACAGGGCGGTAGCGGGGATGACCACGGCGCCAAGTTTGAAGGCGGCCAGCATCGTCTCCCACAGGGCGACGTCGTTACCGAGCATCAGCAGGATGCGCTCGCCGCGGCGCACGCCAAGGGCACGCAAGTGGTTGGCCACCTGGTTGGAGCGCAAGGCCAGTTGCTCGAAGCTGTAGCGCTGTTCGCTGCCGTCTTCTTCGACGATCCACAAGGCATTGGCCTGGTTGCCTTCGGCCATCGCATCGAAGTAATCCAGTGCCCAGTTGAACTCGTTCAGCTGCGGCCAGCGGAAGTCACGCGCGGCAGTGGCGTAATCGGTACGGTGGGCCAGCAGGAAGTCTCGAGCGGCGAGGAAGGGTTGGCAGTTGCTGTTCATTGAAGTCTCCATCGATCGCGAGGGCGATCGGCGCGGTAACGGGTACGGAATGGTCAGGCGGCGAGGCGGGCGTCGCTGCGGGCAGCAATGCGTACGAGACGCGTGCAGGTACCGGATAACGGGGAGACGGCGGCAAGCATGGATGTCTTCACGGTGTATGCCCTTGTTTGTTTTTGTTGGGTCTGGCCTGGTTCATGACTAGGCGCTTGAGCCCAGTATATGCATGCAAAAATCAATTAAGAATGCTCATAAAAACCGGTGCGTTGTGCAAAAAAACCATAGGTGCGGCACGTCAGATGGGAGCTGCTCGCATCGTCAGGCAATACGAGCAACACCCGTCTTACAGGGGATTTACCAGAGCGCCAGGGTGTAGCTGAGGATCAGGCGGTTCTCATCCAGATCACTGCCGAAATTGGTCGAGCGCACCGTCGCGTTGCGCCACTTCACCCCGACATTTTTTAGTGGCCCGCTCTGTACGACATAACCAATGTCGGTATCCCGTTCCCATTCCTTGCCTTCCGGGCGATTGCCGCCCAGATCGATATTGTCGCCGGTGAGGTAGCGGGTCATGAACGTCAAACCCGGAACGCCCATGGCTGCAAAGTTGTAGTCGTAACGCGCCTGCCAGGACTTTTCGTCCTTGCTGGCGAAGTCGCCGATCTGCACGAAGTTCACCAGGAACGCATCGGTGCCGTTGATGTAGGCGAAGCCGGTGTCGCCGCTCATGCCTTGATAACCCAGGCCGAACGCATGCCCGCCGAGGTTATAGGTGAACATCGCGCCAATGGCGTTGTTATCCACATTGCTGCCGCCATCGTCGGTGGAGCGGGCGAAGCGCAGATCTGTCTTGAACGACTGGCCCGTCGTCACCGGCAACACGTAGGTCAGGTTAATCAGGTGCTGGCTGTAGAAGTTGTCGAGATGACCGTAGCTGTAGCCAGTGGTGAGGTTACTGGTCCATTTGTAGTTCAGGCTGGCGAAATCGAAGCTGTCGCTATCGACATGACGCGTCGTGATGCCCTTGGCGCCGGTTCGGGTGATGCCCATGTCCTCGTAGTCCGAGGAGTCGCGCTGATTGACCTGCGTCAGTCGCCCGGCATCCATCGTCAGGCCTTCAAGCTCCAGGGACGTCAACTGACCGCCCTCGAAGGTTTGTGGCAACAGCCGTGAATCGTTGGCCAATACCGTTGGCAGTTTCGGCTGCAGCGTGCCGAGTTTCAGCGTGCTTTTTGAGGCGCGCACTTTGGCGGTCAGGCCCAGTTCGCCGTACTCGTCCTGCGCACCTTTGCTCGTGTCGCGATGGCGCTTGAGCAGGCCGGAGCCTGCGCGATCAGGGCTGGAGTCGAGCTTGATGCCGACCAGGCCGATGGTATCGAAACCGACACCGATCAAACCGTCGGTGAAGCCCGATTCATAGCGGAGCAGGAAACCCTGGGCCCATTCGTCTTGTTTGGATTGGGCGGCGTTGGTCTGACGATAATCTCGGTTGAAGTAAAAGTTGCGCAGCTCCAGGCTGGCCTTGCTGTCTGCGAGGAAGTCCGCATGGACTTGTGTGGCCAGGCTGGTGCCCGCCAGGAACAGCGTGAAAAGGGTGGGTTTCATAGCTTGTCTCTTGTTGTTATGAGTAAGTGTCGTTACGAGCAAGCCGATCCCGCACTGACCGGGGCCAGTGGAGGGAAGGCTCGTTGAAGGTGCCCAGCGCGGGGCGGCGCAGGGCGGGGGTAAAAAAGCGCGATGCTAAGGGGCGAACTCGCGCTCGGGGCACAGGCCCCGTAAAAACTGCAGCGTCAGTGACTGCTGGCCATAGCAGCGCCCAGGCCGGTCTGGGCGCGGACGAACTGATCGGCATAAGCCGCGCGCTCACGGTCGGCGCGCTCGCTGCGGTCCAGCTTGGACGCCACCACGATGACCAGGAAGGCCAAAGGCATGGAGAACAGCGCCGGCTGGTCGTAAGGAAAAATTGCATGGGCATGGCCCAATACGCCGACCCACACCGACGGCGAGCCGACGACCAGACCCAGGGCGCTGATCAGCCCTGTCAGACCGCCGTAAAGGGCGCCTCGGGTGGTCAGGCCGTCCCAGTACATGGCCATGATCAGCACCGGAAAATTGGCAGAGGCCGCAATGCCGAACGTCAGGCCGACCAGGAACGCGATGTTCTGGCCCTCGAACAGAATGCCCAGGGAGATCGCGACAATACCCAGGCCGACAGTGGCGATACGCGATACGCGCATTTCCTGTTTCTCGTCGGCCTCACCCTTTTTCAGCACCGAGGCATAAAGGTCGTGAGAGATGGCCGAGGCGCCGGCCAGGGCCAGGCCGGACACCACGGCAAGGATGGTGGCGAAAGCCACGGCAGAGAGGAATCCGAGAAACAGGTTACCGCCCACCGCCTTAGCCAGGTGCATGGCCACCATGTTGCCGCCGCCGATCATGGCGCCGCCCACCTTGCCGTCGACAAAGTACTGCGGGTCTGTGCCGACGATGACGATGGCGGTGTAGCCCAGGATGCAAACCACCAGGAAGAAGAACCCGATAAACACCGTGGCGAACAACACCGATTTGCGCGCCTCCTTGGCATTGGGCACGGTGAAGAAACGCATGAGGATGTGTGGCAAGCCGGCGATGCCGAAGACCAGACCGAGGGACAGGGACACCGCGTTGATCGGGTCGGCCAACAAGGTGCCCGGGCCCATGATCTGCACGCCGCTGGCGTGCACCGCCACCGCTTGGGCAGCCAGTGTCTCGAAACTGAAGCCGAAGCGACTCAGGGCCATCAGCATCAGGGTCGTGCCGCCGCCCAGCAGCAGAACTGCCTTGGTGATCTGCACCCATGTGGTGGCGAGCATGCCGCCGAAGATCACATAGACCAGCATCAGCAAACCGACCACCACCACCGCCGTGCGATAGTCGAGGCCGAACAGCAGCTTGATCAACTGGCCGGCACCGACCATCTGCACCACCAGGTAGCAGCACACCACCGTCAACGAGCCGAGGGCAGCGAAGCTGCGCACGCGGGTTTGATCCAGGCGCAAGGAGACGATGTCGGCGAAGGTGTAGCGGCCCAGGTTGCGCAGGCGTTCAGCCATCAGGAAGGTGACGATGGGCCAGCCGACGAAGAAGCCAATGATGTAGATGAAGCCGTCATAACCCTTGGTGAACACCAGGCTTGAAAGGCCGAGCAACGTGGCCGCCGACATGTAGTCTCCGGCGATTGCCAGGCCATTCTGAAAACCTGTGATACCGCCGCCGGCGCTGTAGAAATCGGCAGCGGAGCGTGTACGGCGGGACGCCCACCACGTGATCAGCAAGGTGGCAAGGACGAAGACGAAGAACATGCCGATGGCATGCACGTTGAGCGGTTGCTTCTGTGCGGTGATGGTGTCGGCATTGGCCAGCAGAGGGCTGAGGGCGAGTAGGGCGGGCAGGCGTTTCATGCGCGGGTCTCCTGGAGGATCTGCGCGCTGAGCGCGTCGAAGCGAGTGTTAGCGGTGTGCACGTACCAGGCGGTCAGCAGCCAGGACAGCAGGATAATCGTCGCGCCGATCGGCATGCCGAGGCTCAGGTGACTGCCGTCGTACAGCGGCAGGTGCAGCCAGGCAGGGGCGAAGGCCACTACCATGATGAAGCTGTAATAGACGGTCAGGACCGCGCCGCTCAGTGACCAGGCCAGCAGCGCGCGCTGGCGAGTGAGGTGGTGGAACTTGGGATTGGCCCTGACCTGGTCGCAAGTCTGGGCGTTGTTCGGATGGTCAGTCGTCATGGTGAGGCTCCGCTTTTAATTGTTTTTGTTTGCCGGCCTTTTCAGGGGCGTACGGGTACCCGGGCGACGACCCGAAGCGGGACATCGCCTGAATGCTGCTGGAGTCATTGCTGCCTTGGCGATCTTCTGAAGGCGAGGGCAGGTTGAAATGCCATAGGTGTGGCGCCGAAAGGGACCCGCCGTAAGAGCCCTCGGCGGGTGCGAATGCGGCAGTGATTGCGCTGCCGCGCAGCTGCCTGTTTTCGGCTTGAAAACAGTGTTTTTGCCCTGCATTCATGCCGTCAGCCCGGTTTGAAATCGGGGCCTTTCCGGTCGAGAAACGGTGCTGGTCAAGCCAGGCTGAATGCGAGTATATGTTGGCTAATTTCCAATAAGAATTGGCGGAAAAGCCTGATGAATATGCAAAAACGCACAACGCAATCTCACGTGAATTGGGACGATATGCGTTTCTTCCTCGAGGTCGCCCGTGCTCGCACTGCCAGCGGCGCAGCACGCCGTCTGGGGGTGGACTACACCACGGTGTCGCGGCGCATTCGCGCCCTTGAGCAAAGCCTTGGCGCGCTGCTGTTCGAGAAGTCTCGTACGTCGGGCTTCGTCATGACGGTCGAAGGGCAGCGTCTGATCAGTCACGCTGAAACTCTGGAAAGTACGCTGCTGGCAGCCTGTGAGCAGGTTTCAGGAACCACCGGGGGGCTCGCCGGGCACCTGCGCATCGGCTGTACCGAAGCGTTTGGCTCCTGCTTTGTCACCACGCAGATGAGTCACTTCATCATTCACTATCCGCACATCTCAGTGGACATTTTGCCGGTCCCGCACTTCGTCAACCTGTCACGGCGGGAGGCGGACATTGCCATCACCCTGGAGCGTCCTGAGCGCGGTCCATACGTTTGCTCGCGTCTGTGCGACTATCGCTTGCGTCTGTATGCGACCCCGGAGTACTTGGCCAATCATCCGTCGATTACGAGTAGCGAGGACTTGGCGGGTCACCCGTTCGTGACCTATGTCGAGGACCTGGCCTTCAGCTTCAAACTGCTCTACCTGAATGACCTGCTGCCCGGAGCGCACAGCCGCCTGCGTAGCACTAGCGTAGTCTCCCAGTATCATGCGGCGCTGGAAGGGCGCGCGCTGGCCATCCTTCCCTGTTTTCTCGCAGGTCCCGACCCGCGCCTGTGTGAAGTGTTGCCGGACCAGGTGGAGGTTACTCGCCAGTTCTGGATGTACTACAGCGAGGACCTGCGCAAGCTCAAGCGGATCACCTTGGTAGCCGACTACCTGCGCGCTTGCGCCGAGCTCAACCAGCCGTTGCTGATGGGCGAGTCGCAAGCGATGGCGTATCTGCCTTCACCCTGAGTTGCAGCAAGGGTTAGCGGCCAATCAGCACGCACCCAACGACGCGTCGCAGTCGCCAGCGAGGACTCATTAGACTGACCACGGTGAGCTTGGATTCATGCATTCAGCGCACCTTGGCGATCAACCGCGAATTACGCGTATTACGAAAGGCCAGTTGGTCGATGGTCTGGGTCGCGTGCTCGGCTTCTTCGCGAGCCTTGAGGATCACGCCGTGTTGTGGCGACTTGCTGCACACCGGGTCGGCGTTGCTGGCATCGCCGGTGAGCATGAACGCCTGGCAGCGGCAGCCGCCGAAGTCTTTTTCTTTCTCATCACAGGAGCGGCACGGTTCGGGCATCCAGTCGTAGCCGCGGAAACGGCTGAAGCCAAATGTCGCGCACGGTGGCATCTTTGGCGAAGCAGCGCTCCAACACCTCGGTGTCAGTAATCTTTTCGGCCGCGAGGTAGCTGGCGAGCGGTTCAGGCAATTCGATTTTCATGGCGATTTCACCTCACGGATGTAAGGATTTCTTCATCCACATGTTCGCTTTCGGCCATACCCGATGGCAACGAACCCACGAAAAAGTAAGCCAGGGAAATATGAGAAAAATCTATACGCCCTCTACTGCGGCTAGCGAAGTAGAGGCAGTGTTCAAGCAACTCGAAGGACGTTGGAAGCTGGTGATCCTGTTTCACCTCTTTGGTGGCCAGGTGCAACGCTTTTCCGAGCTGGAAAAGCTAATCCCTGAGATATCCCAGAAAATGCTCGCCCAGCAGTTACGCCAGTTGGAAGCGGATGGCATCGTGCATCGCACCGCCTATCCGCAAGTACCGCCTAAGGTGGAGTACCGCATGACAGAGTGGGGGCAGGCACTTTGTCCGGTACTGGATGCACTGTTGAAATGGGCGGAACTTCGGGAGACGCTCAAGCCAGCAGGTTGAATCTTCCAAGTTTCGCGGCCCCACCTGAGAGGCTGCTTCTGGCCGATTCTGTTGAAAAAGTCGGCCATGGTTTGCGCATAAGAAAAGTACGCGTCCGAGATTGAAATCTTTACTTTTGGCAGAGTCTTCCAGACTCGGATTTCACGTAGCCGCGTGCAAAAACGACGATTTCACCAGTCAATGATCAGGCAGTTTGGGCAGAGCGACTTTTTCAACAGAATCGACCCGTAGCGGGCATTCCTCAGGTACGTAAATGCAAGTACTTGCCCCCCCAATTTCATCGCCACTGATCAGTCATTCGCGTTCGGCTTGGTCAGTACACATCGTAGTGACCAAACGTATGCGATTCGTGTCCTGACTCCTCGCGCAAGAATCGGAGTTACCCAAAATCACCTCGTAGGCAAAGTGGCTCCCAAAGCGCAGGCGCAATCCTAGCGCATCGCCACAAATGCCCCACGAGGTAACTATGACCGCCAGCATTGCTTCTGCGCAGCGATCGGCAAGAAGAGAAAAACAAAATCCGTCACCTGTGCTGACTCGTGACTTGGTTGAAAGAGGGCGCATCGAGGTGCTTGCTGCCATCGATTCTCCAAACTTGAAGCTCCTCACAGACGCCAACCGAAAAGCATCGCTGAGCAAGATGTTGTCGATACGGCCACGCGGTGATGTTTGGGTCTTCGGCTACGGATCGTTGATCTGGAATCCGGCGATTGATTCCGTGGAAAGACGTATTGCCAGAATCGACGGTTGGCCCCATTCAATTCGCTGTCAGCCAATCAGCGATGGGTAAGGTTCTTATCGGTCGTAGCCAGCGGGGCATCTGCACCATCTTTCTCGGCGAAGACGCGCAAGAACTTCGTGATCAGCTCGCGGCCGAATTTCCGAATGTTGAACTGCAAGCTGACCAAGTTTCTCTAGAACACGAACTCGATCTGGTCATCGGTTTCATCGACAAACAGATGTTCGCAGGTGTTATCAACCTCGATGTTGGCGGTACCGTTTTTCAGCAGAAAGTTTGGCAGGCGCTTTGCGACATCCCGACAGGCAAGACATGCAGCTACAGCGATGTGGCACGCGGCCTCGGTGCGCCAGAGGCAGTTCGCGCCGTAGCGGGAGCCTGTGCAGCCAATGTGCTGGCCATTGCCATTCCTTGCCATCGCGTGGTGCGTCGCGACGGTTCGATCTCCGGCTACCGCTGGGGTATCGAGCGCAAACGTTCATTGCTCAAAGATGAGTCCACCAAGCGAAGCGTGGAGTTTTCGGAGTGAATGGTAACGTGCTTTGGCATAAAGGCTCAGAGCGCAGCGAGTAACCGTTCAGGCTGCTCGATCACCTGCGCGCCGGTGATTTGGTGGGAGTCACGAAGATGCACACGCTAGGATGACAACTACCTGCCACGTCTTCCCGTATCCATAGGCCACGTCCGGGGCATTGTGGAGCAGCGCCCAACCGCAGCTGGGCGCCATTTGACTCAGCCAGTGTGGTGACTCTCGGCAAGGCCATAGACGGATGTGTCGATGCCTTCGAAGCGCGCTTTTAACTGCAGCGCCAGATACAGCGAATAATGTCGTGACTGATGCAGGTTGCCACCATGGAACCAGAGGTTTTCCTGCTGTGTTGGCTTCCACATGTTCCGCAGTTCGCCCTCGTAGGGGCCAGGATCATTCGTGGTTCCAGAACCCAAGCCCCAGCAGCGGCCGACCTTGTCAGCTACTTCCTGGGAAATCAGCTTCGCCGCCCAACCATTCATTGAGCCATAGCCCGTGGCGTAGACGATCAGATCTGCCGGTAGTCGGCTGCCATCGTTGAGTATGACGGCATCTGCTTCGATGCGTTCGACACCCAGGCCGGGTGCGCTCTTGAGCTTGATCGTGCCATTAGCGATCAGTTCGGAGGCGCCGACGTCGATGTAGTAACCAGAACCACGGCGTACGTACTTCATGAAAAGGCCAGACTCGTCGTCACCGAAATCGAGCATGAAGCCGGCCTTGGCCAAGCGCTCGTAGAAGTCCTTGTCACGCTCCTTGATCGCGTCAAAGATGGGTTGATGGAAGCTTGGCATAACCTTGTAGGGGATCGAGGCGAACAGCATGTCGGCCTTGTCCGTGGTCAACCCCGTCTCCAGGGCGTCTTCAGAGTAGAGCCCGCCGAAGACGAGATCCATTAAACTGTCGGAACGCACGATGTGGGTGCTGGAGCGTTGCACCATGGTCACCTCGGCGCCGTTCTCCACCAAGTCGGCGCAGATATCGTGAGCCGAATTGTTAGCACCGATGACCACCGCGCGCTTGCCGCGCCAGGCGTCTCCGCCGGGATGGCGGCTGGAATGATGCTGCTGGCCATTGAAAGCCTCGGCACCCGGATAACCAGGAACATTGGGTAC
The DNA here is from genome assembly GCF_059492225.1 of Pseudomonas sp. Pseusp10. Classification (NCBI taxonomy): domain Bacteria; kingdom Pseudomonadati; phylum Pseudomonadota; class Gammaproteobacteria; order Pseudomonadales; family Pseudomonadaceae; genus Pseudomonas; species Pseudomonas sp. Pseusp10. The sequence goes on from NZ_CP168528.1 coordinate 3,710,685, forward strand.
GCCAGACATGCCGGTGGCGAGGATCAACTGGGTAGGCTGTAAAGTCACACGCTCGCCATCGCGCTGCACTTCAACTTTCCAGGTGCTACTTTGCTCGTCAAAACTGGCGCTCACGCATTCTGTACGCGGCCAATAATTGAGCTCCATGACTTTGGTGTACATTTCCAGCCAGTCGCCAATCTGGTCTTTTGGGGTGAAGACAGGCCAGTGATCGGGGAAGGGCAGGTAAGGCATATGGTCGTACCAGACAGGGTCGTGCAGGCACAGCGACTTGTAGCGACCGCGCCACTGATCGCCAGGACGCTCGGCTTTGTCGACGATCAGCGTTGGCACGCCCATTCGCTTGAGCCGCGCAGCGAGCCCCAGCCCACCCTGGCCGCCGCCCACGATCAGGCAGTAAGGTTGGGTGTTGATGCCTAGCGAAGCTTCTTCATCACGACGGCGTTCTAGCCAGTTGCGTTTGTCGGCATGGGCGTGACCATGATTGGCACCCATTGGACGACGGCGGCCGCTGGGTTCTTCAAAGCCTTTGAGCTCACGCATGGCCGTCAGCAGCGTCCAGCACAGGCCCTCCTTTAGACGCACGTAGCCTTTACCTCGCGCCACATCGGTTTCCAGGCTGATCCAACCTTCGAGCACACCGTTATTTAGCGTCGCCTCACTTTCCAGCTTCCATCGCCCAGGACGAGTCTGGTCGAGACGTGTTTCGAGCATGTCTCGGATGGCAGGCTTGCCTTCCAAGGTCACCAGGTTCCAGCTGAAAAGTAGCAGGTCACGCCAGTGACACTCTTCGGCAAACAATTCCAGTGCGCCGTCCAAATCACGTTGGGCGAGACGCTCGCCGAGGTTTTCGACCCAGGCCGCGAGTTGAGCAGTTGGCGTTTGCAGAGGTGTTTCGATAGCGATGTTCATGGAGCCTCTCCCGATCTTGTTGTTTTTGTAACAACTTGCCCTGGAGCAAGCTCCGGGCCATCTTCATGAAAGCCCCGTTGCAGAGCGGCTGCCTCAGTAGTGCTCAGGCTTTGACTCGGATCTATGTCACGATTCTGGGAACGGCGGATGACAGAGTGTCACGCGGCGCAAAGAGCGCTCGTTGCAGTCTTTTCATATAAGCTGCGAACAGCCCCGTGTCCTAACCGTAGCGGAGAACAAGAACAATGAAGCCGGCCTTGATCAACGCCCATGCACAACAAGTGCTACAAGCCGTGCAGGGCACTCCAGCCAGCCACGGCCATACCACTGAACTGGCTATCACACGGTCTTGGCGCCGTTGCCTGGATCAGCATCAGCTCGATCCCGCCAGCCGCCGCGCGCCTAATGTAGTTGAGCACCCACGCTTACAGGATCACCGCGCGCCACTGGAACACATCATCTCCGTGGCGCACTGGCAGATGAGCAGTTTGCACCAACAACTCGGGCGTGACGGCCACGTGGTGCTACTCACCGATGCTCGCGGTGTGGCGATTGACAGTGTATTCAACGAATCCGAACAAGCCGAGTTCCAGCGTTCCGGACTGTGGCTCGGTTCGGTATGGAGCGAGGATTGTGAAGGCACCAACGGTGTCGGCACCTGCTTGGTCGAGCGACAGCACGTCACCATCCGTCGTGATGAACATTTCCGTGGTAAGCACGTCGGCTTGACGTGTTCCGCCAGCCCGATATTTGATGCGAGCGGAGAATTGCTTGCCGTGCTCAATCTCTCCTCTGTGCGGGAGGAACACAGTCTTCAGCAACACTTCAAGGCAATGGCGTTGACCAACCTGTCAGCCAAGTTGATCGAGAGCTGTTTTTTCTTAGGAAATGATCCGCAGCGATACTTGCTGCGCTTCCACCCTGAGGCAGGCTTCGTTGGGCTGCTGGGTGAAGGTCTGCTCAGTTTCGACGAGAGTGCCCGTATCAGTTCAGTCAATGATGCTGCGCTGGATCTGCTGGGCCTTAGCCGTGACCAGGTGGTTGGGCAATCTCTGACGATGCTGTTGGAAACACCTATCGATCAGGTGATGAGTCAGGCCAGCTCTCAGCCGAGTGTCTGTTGGCCAATGCGGCTGGTGGACGGACGCCTGCTCTACGGACAGTTGCGAGAACCCTTACGCCAGGTGCCTTTAGTCACTCCTGCAATCCCCAAAATCAACGACATGCACGTGTGTCTGGAAGACCCGCGCCTGCAACGCGGCTTTGTTCGCGCATTGCGTGTTTTGGAGCGAGACGTTCCGGTGTTTTTACAGGGCGAAACCGGTACCGGCAAAGAAGCTTTTGCTGCGGCGCTGCATCGTGCCAGCTCCAGAGCGAGCCAGCCGTTTGTGGCGATCAATTGCGCGGCCATTCCAGAAACGCTGATCGAGAGCGAGCTGTTCGGCTATCGTGGCGGCAGCTTCACCGGTGCACGCAAGGACGGGATGATCGGTAAGCTGGAGCAAGCCCATGGCGGCATTCTATTTCTCGATGAAATCGCCGATATGCCACTGGCGTTACAGACTCGCCTGTTGCGTGTGCTGGAGGAACGTCAGGTGGTGCCGCTAGGCGGCGCGACGCCACGTCCGCTCGACGTACGCCTTATCAGTGCCAGCCACCAGGATCTGCACGCCTGTGTGGCCGAAGGGCGTTTTCGCGAAGATCTGTTTTATCGCATTGCTGGGTTCGCCGTGCAGCTCCCGCCGTTACGTGAGCGTTCAGATAAGGGCCGTTTGCTCGACCTATTGCTGCGCGAGGAAGCAGCAGGGGCCAGAGTTCGGCTGGAGGCGGGTGTCAGAGAGCGCTTGCTGGCGCAGCCTTGGCCTGGCAATGTCCGGCAGCTGCGTACGTGCCTGCGCACACTGGTAGCGTTGGCGTTGGAGGGGCGTGTCACCCTGGACGATTTAGCGGAGTTGCTGCCGGCAGTGCCAGCGACAATTGCGCTGGCCGAAAATCCGCTGGGTGTATCCGAGCGGCAGACACTGCTCACATTGATTGAGGCGGAACACTGGCATATCGCCCATGTTGCCGCCCGCCTGGGAATCAGCCGAAATACGCTCTATCGCAAACTGCGTCATCACGGTATTTCACGACCCGGCTGAGTGCAGAATGACATCGTCGCTTTTCCTGCCGCTGTGGGCTTGGACTGAGGCGATGGAGGTCGAGCAGGAGAGGGCGCTAATGCTAGAAGCAACCATGTGTTCGTGCACGACACGATGCCAGCTCCGTATGACAACATATGTGGCCTTCATATGGGATTTAGCGAAGGCAATCTTGTCTCGCTGGTAGCTGATAAAGCGCCCCGCCAGTTTCCTAAAGTCGCTACTTCGGGCCAACTGGGCCCGGCTACGCTTTAGGTGTTCCTGATGGAGGTACAGATGACGTCGCGCTGGACGGACATCAGTGGTACGGCCTGCCCATCCGAAGTGCCCCTGGCGCTTAAGCGCAGCACGCATTGAGCCATCACTCAATGCTCATGGGCATGTGAATGGATGGTCAGGGCACCAGGTACCTTGGTGCGTTCCAGCCCCCCACGTTCCAGCCACCGGAGGGTCTGCTCATAGGCGCGCTGCAGCAAAGACTCGGTCTGGTCAAAGTTGAACACCGAGACATCCACAGGGCACAAGGGCGGGACGATGTGCAGGCTGGTGAGAGTGCGGAAGTGTTCGATGTCGCTCACCAACTGGCGCATGCTCATCAGATTGACGGTGTGCAGGGCTAAGGCGACCAGGCCTCGGGGCGGTTGTTTTAGGGCGCAACTCACCCCGGTGGGAATTACCACGACGTTGGTGGCTCCCAAGGCCACGGCAGTCGAAATGGGTGTATTGCTTGCCACGCCGCCGTCAACCAGGAACTGATCGGCGATTTGTACGCAGGGGAACACCAGCGGGATGGCAGCGCTGGCCAGTAACGCTTGCTCGAGTTCGCCACTGGACAGAACGGTCTCGGCACCACTGAGCAGGTCGGTGGTGACGATGTGCAGGGGCAACGTTGCATCCTCAATGCGGTGGATGGGCAATGCCTGATCCAGCAGTCGGTTCAAGGCCGCCGGCTGCAACAGAAAACCACGCCGTTTGATCAGTCCTCTACAGGTATCGAGCCAGGAGAGGGGAAAGATGTCCGTTTTACGCAGGCCGCGCCAGAAACCGGCGAGTGCCTCAACGCCTTCGACATCGGGCCTTGCGGCGAAATAGGCACCGTTGATGGCGCCCACCGAAGCGCCAACCACCATATCGCATCGAACATTGGCCTCAACCAGGGCCCGCAACATGCCCACCTGCACCGCACCCAAACTGCCGCCGCCAGCGAATACGATTGCGGTTTTGGTCGCCATGGTCGAAGTCTCGGTGCAGAAATGTACCGATTTAGTGTAGCTGGTGGGGCGGCGTTACTTACGGGGGCTCGCCACATGCTCGAGCCGTCGCAAGCTTGGAGTTCCGGACGATGCCGAATCCCAACGGGAACGGGATGAATGCGTAACGGAGCGCGCTTCTACTGCCAGACTGCGCCCATAGGTTTCAACATCTATGACAACGAAGAGAAGCTACGTCTGAAGACTAGCTACTAGACCCGAGAGGAAGCCGAGGCTGAATATCAGCGACTGAATCTGGGGCGCCTTCAAAACGCACTTTCGGAGCGGGAGTCCACGACTGCGCTATAGGCATGCATAGCACTTATGGGCGATGACCGATGTTCATAAGCAGCTGTAACCCTGGATTTTGAGACCCGTTAGGCAGAAACCGGGTTAGAGTGTTCATCAATGCCTGTTCATAAGGGCCCTCCACTCGATTCACGTAGTCGCGCCAAGCGGTTCCAGCGAACGAACCGGGCAAAAAAAAACCGTATATCAATCGTTATGTGAAGAATGAATCGTCCGCTGTTTGTTTCTCTAGATGGGCCCAAGGGAACCGGCAAAACCACACTGTTGGAGGCCGTTACGAAAGTACTGAGGGCAGACAACAAAAAGGTGATCCGACTTTGCGAGAAAAAAAGCGATCCCTATAGGGGGGAAACAATGGCCCTCGTGAACAAACTCGTCAGAAATCCCAGCCGGGATTTGGAGTTGAGGGTTTGTGAGCGCTTTGCTGATAGCCGTACCTGGATTTCCCGGCACGTGCTGGCTCAACAGCCACCAGGCAGCATCATCTTGATCGATCGCTGGTACCCGTCTGATGCCGCGTTTCGCCGGACAGTCCCGTTTGCAGAGATTCTACAGTTGAACATTGATCGAAACGTGCGAGTGCCAGACCTGCATGTCGGGGTTGTCACCACCCCTGATATTTCATGGACGAGGGCAGCGGCACGACGGCGTGGGCTGAGCAGTACTGTGATCCATAAGCTGGAAGAACATGTCGCTTGTACCAACGCGTTCGAACGAGCGATTGCAGATCACGGCTGGGTGTTATGCCGTAATGAAGGAACGATCGAAGACGCAACGATGCAGGTGATTTCTGAGATCTATAGAGTCCTTCGATGCCCCGTAGGCGAAGTTCGCTGCGTCGGCCTTGATGCGGTGAGATAGCCGTAGATATAGATCCGGGGGACAAAACGTGATGCACCTGTGTAGATCGGTCTCGAACGCATGTCCATGATCGTGGCTTCAAGGGCTAGCTGGTTCAGTGCACATAGAACGGTAGGTAGTACGTCGAAAGTCAGAGGAAAAGCGGAAGGGAAGGCTTGGAGTGCGGGAATGCAGCACACTTCGGGCCATAAGCGGTCGATGACAGGCTAGTGGCAAATCGAAAGCAAGCGGGTGCGCTATCACCGAATCAATTAACTCTTATAGCGATGCCCTGACCACCAATGGACAATCAACTGGCTGGGCTCCCGATACGTCGAGGGCCTCGATCAGATGCCGGGCAGCCTTGCGACCGATCTCGTAGTACGGCAGTTGCACTGTGGTCAGCGGCGGGATGAACAGCTCAGCAATACCGATCATGTTGTCGTAGCCGAGCACGGCGACATCGTCGGGAATTTTCAGGCCACGGCCCAACAACAGCTGATAGGCACAAAAGGCAATGCGGTCGTTGCCACAGATCAGAATATCAAATTGGGGACGACCATCAATGATGTGCCTGTCGAGGATGGCTGCTGTTTCACCATAGGCATCATGATCGGAAAGGTCGTATTGCAGGAGAGCGTCAGGCGCCACTCCGAATGCCTGACAGGCACGCTGCAGGCCTTTTTGCCGCAGGCCCCAGGCCTGACTCTGCCTTGGCAGATTGATGCACAGAGGGCGTCGATAGCCCTGGCTCAACGCATGATGTACCGCTCGATACTGCCCCGTTTCGTCGTCTGGCACATAACTCACCAAGCGACTGTCATCTGCCAGGCAATTCGCGAGTACCAGGGGTTTGCTCTTCAAGCGCTCGGGAATATTCACGTGGCGAAACCCCATGGCACTGAAGATCAACCCGTCGGGACGGTGCGATAGCATCAGGTCGATATTCTGGTCGGTGGGCGGGTTGCTCAACAGGTTGAGGATAAAGACATTCCAGCCGGCTTGCTGTGCGGTCTGTTCGATGGACAGCAACAGTTCTACCGCGAACGGTGTGGTCGCGGTGTCCAGCGCGAACACTCCGATGGTTCGCGACTGGAGGTTGTCGCCGCGCATCTTGCGCGCCGACAGGCTTGGTACGAACTGCAGTTCATCAATGGCGCGACGCACCCGCTGAAGGGTTTCGGGGCTCAGTTTTTCCGGATTATTGAGCGCTCGAGAAACCGTCATCAGGGACACGCCGGCCAGCTGTGCAACGTCTTTCACTGAAGTCATGCGAGGTGAGACCGGTCAGGTTGACGCAGAATCATGACACAGGGCCTGCGCTTCTCGCGACTCCAATGACGTTGCTCATAGCCATCCGCCGCTCACAGCCATCCAGAGCCGAGAGGCCATGCCTTGGGAATCGAGACTCGCCCGCCACTCCCACTTGCAAGGAGCTTCACACCCAGACTGTCGGGCTGTGGGTAGAGGCGACTGCTGAGGCTGAAGCGCCCGTTCTCGTCGAACACTTCGATGGAAGAGCGATCGAGAAACACATGCAGGTTCAGTCGCTCTTGTGTCGGGTCTATCGCCACGCTGCGCTGACCGGTGACTTGTGCACCCGAGCGGTTGCGGTCAAGCACCAGACGCTGCAGTGATGCATCGTAATAGAGCAGGGTTTCTTCATGACCATCATCGCTGCAGCGCAACGCGACTCCCAGGTGGCCGTCGGTGCAGCCGAACAAATCCAGATGCACATGGATTTCGAGCCTGTCGCCATTCACTTCCCGCACCCATCGGGCTCCCGAACCATCCCACCAGGACGTGCCCGGCAATGGCGCCTTGCGCAGTGCGGTGAGCTCCCGTGCCGGATACACGCAAAGACGATCTGCATGCAGTTCAAGTTCGCGCGGCAACCCGAGCATGCCGCACCAGTGATGGGCCTGGCTCGGCATCGGGCTTTCCCACATGTCGAGCCACGCCCACACAAGGCGCCGACCGTCGGCGGCCAGTAGTGTTTGCGCGGCATAGAAATCGTGGCCGTTATCCAGCTCGATAAAAGGCCCGCCGGTGAAGTGCCATTCGCTGTCGAGTCGGCCCACTCGATAACCGGTCTGGTACTTGTTGAGCCGTTCGTAACCCTCGGGTTGCATGCCCTGGGGGGAGTACAGCAGCACATCACGTCCGTTGAGTCGGAACAGATCCGGGCACTCCCACATATAGCCATCTCCCTCGCTGCCGCTGGACACATAATCGAGGAACTCCCAGGCGTGCAGATCCGTGGAACGGTATAGCGGCAGTAGCGGTTTATCACCCAGACGCGCACCGGCAATCAGGTACCAATAGTCATCCTCCTGCCATACCTTGGGGTCACGAAAGTGCATGATCGTATCTTGCGGCGCGTTCTCGATGACGGCGCCATGCTTGACGAAGCGGATGCCATCAATGCTGGTGGCCAGGCACTGGACTTGGCGGATCGAGCGTTCGTCACCCACTTCCCCCAGCCAGGTGTGTCCGGTGTAGATCAGTGCCAAGGTATCTCCGCACACCACGGCGCTACCGGAAAAACAACCGTCACGATCGAAGTCATCGCCGGGTGCTAGCGCAATAGGTAGGTGCTGCCAATGAACCAGATCGGCACTTTTGGCATGCCCCCAATACATCGGGCCCCATTTCGCTTCGAAAGGGTGGTGTTGATAGAACACATGGTATTCGCCACGAAAGTACACCACCCCGTTGGGGTCGTTCATCCAGCCCACGGGGGGCGCAAGATGATAATCGGGTCGATAATCGTGGATGATACGAGACTGGCCATCACTCAGCGCATGCTGCGCAATCTCAAGGGCAGCGGACATTGGAACACTCTTGGAGTTCAAAGACACGGTCATAGGGCACCTGCTCGTGCCGAGCGTAGAGGGACGCCATCCGGCAGGGTTTCAATAGCTTGTGGGTGGCGACTCAAGGCAGTGCCATCGGCGTCGAACAGGTGCAGATTATCGAACTCCAGTTGCAGCTCGACCCGATCGCCCTCCTGCCATCCGGCGTTGACCTCGCAACGACAGATCAGTGGCTCGTCCTGACCTGTATCGAGGTGCACATAGGTTTCACTGCCCAGGTATTCGACCCCGGTCACGACGACGCCGGCAGTTCCCTGCGCCGCTTTGAGAGACACGTGTTCCGGGCGAATCCCCAGGCTCAGTGGGGCGTCCGCCGCCAGGTTCGAGCTGTCGAAGGGCAGGGAGGTCATACCCAGAACGGGAGTATCGACCAGGCTGGTTTCACCCGGGGCATGCAGGCGTGCCGCCAGAAAGTTCATTCTGGGCGAACCGAGAAAACCGGCGACAAAGCGGCTCGCCGGGCGCTCATAGAGTTCGCGCGGTGAGCCGACCTGCTCTACGCGACCGCCATTGAGCACGACAATTTTGTCGGCCAGGGTCATCGCTTCCACTTGATCGTGGGTGACGTAGATCATGGTCGAGCCCAGTCGATCATGCAGCCGGGCGATTTCGTTGCGCATCTGCACCCGCAAGGATGCATCCAGATTGGAGAGCGGCTCATCGAACAGCAAAATGTCCGGCTCCCGCGCCATGGCTCTGCCCATTGCCACACGCTGGCGCTGCCCTCCAGACAGTTCCTTTGGCTTGCGTTGCAGCAGTTTGTCCAATTGCAGGATTTGCGCCGTTTTCAGCACCCGCTCGCGCAGGCTGCTCTTTTCAGTCTTGGCCAGTTTGAGACCAAAGCTGATGTTGTCGTAGACGCTCATGTGCGGGTACAGCGCATAAGACTGAAACACCATGCCGACGCCACGCTCGCGCGGCTCCAGGTCGTTGACCCGACGCCCGTCGATCGACAGGTCGCCGCCGCAGATCGAGTCCAGTCCGGCGATCAGTCGCAGCAGAGTCGACTTGCCGCAGCCCGAAGGGCCAACGAACACCACGAACTCACCCGCAGCGATCTGCAGGCTGACGTCGCGAAGAATCCGCGCGCCGCCCAATTGTTTGTTCACGTTGTCCAGTTTCAATTTGATCACGATGCTGTTCCTTGTCTTTGTTGGGCATCAACCCTTTAACGCGCCGGCAGTGAGGCCGGAAACGATTCGGCGCTGGAAGATCAGCACCAGAATCACCAGTGGGACGGTGACCAGCACCGATGCAGCCATCAATAACCCCCAAGGCAACTCATGGGGGCTGCCGCCGGAAATCAAGGCGATGGCGACCGGCACCGTGCGTTGGGTGTCAGTGAGGGTGAAGGTCAGGGCAAACAGGAACTCGTTCCATGCGGCGATGAAGGCCAACAAACCGGTGGTGACCAGTGCGGGCCAGAGCAGCGGCAACAGCACGCGGGTCAGCGTGACCCATGGGGACGCGCCATCCATGATTGCCGCTTCTTCCAGTTCATGTGGCAGTTGCCCCATGAACGTGGTCAGCACCCAGACGGTGAAGGGCAGGGTGAAAATCGTGTAGCTCAGAATCAACGCCCAGGAGGTGTTGTACAGGCCCAGGGCGCGGATCACTTCGAACAGCCCCGACAGCACTGCGACCTGGGGAAACATCGACACCCCAAGGACCATCATCAAGACCGTGCCACGCCCACGGAACTTCACCCTGCCCAAGGCATAGGCGGCGGTCACACTGAGGAACAGCGCCAGCGTTACCACACACAGCGCAACCACCAGCGAATTACCGATAGCCCGCAGGAATGAGGCTTGATGGAGTACCGCCGCGTAATTGGAGAAGTCGGGGTTATCGATCCAGTAGCTCACCTCGAACAAGGCGGTGGATGGCTTCAGCGACGTCACGATGGCGTAGTAGAAAGGGAAGACCGCATACAGCAGCAACACCCCGATCAGACACCAGAACCCGAGGCGCAACAGCGCTTTTTTCAGCAGGCGCGGGCTCATGAGCGGACCTCCAGTTGACGGCGTCCGAGGTAGAGATAAAGCATGGCGATGACCGCAACGACCAGAAACAGCAGAGTCGAGGCTGCGCTGCCATAGCCAACGTCCTGGAACTCCACCAGGTGCTGACGGGCATAGACCGACATGCTCATGGTGCTCGAAGAATTCGAGGTCAGCACATAGATGACGTCGAATACCCGCAGGGAGTCGAGGATGCGGAAGATCGCCGCCACCAGCAGTGCAGGCATCAGCAGGGGAAGCGTGACACGCCAGAACACTTTCAGCGGATGAATGCCATCGACCCTGGCGGCTTCGTAGCAATCGCTCGGCAACATCTGCAAGGCCGCCAGCATCAGCAGCGTGACAAACGGGACGGTCTTCCAGACGTCGACGATGATCACCGCCCACATCGACAGATCCGCATCTGCCGTCCAGGCCAGAGGGGCGTCAATCAGGCCGAGACTCAGCATCATGTGATTGATGATGCCGAACTGGTCGTTGAGCATCCATGACCAGATCTTCGCCGAGACAATGGTGGGAATCGCCCAGGGAATCAGAATCAACGCGCGCACCAGAGAGCGGCCGGTGAACTTGATGTTCAACAGCAACGCCACCAGCAGCCCCAATACGACTTCCAGGCCCACTGACACCGCGGTGAAATGCAAGGTGTTGCGCACCGCGTTCCACCATTGCGGATCGACCAGGATGCCCGACCAGCTGGAGCCGTTGTGGAACAGATAATTGCTCAAGCCGACGAAGGATCCGCCACTGGTATCCGACAGGCTGGCGTCGGTCAGGCTGAACCAGAATGTACGCAGCAGCGGCCAGGCCGCCACCAGGGCCAGACACAGCAACATCGGCGTCAGAAACAGCCAGGCGGCGCGTACCCGGCGACGTTGTACGGGCGTTTCCCTGGTGAGCAGGAACTCGTCACAGGGATCATGGGTAGTAGAGACAGACATGGTGATTTCCTTCCTTGTGGCTTACCAGCTCCGGCGTTTGATGCGTGTGAGTTCGCTTTCCAGTTCGGCCAGCGCCTGATCGACAGGCAGCTCGCCCGCCAGCACGCCATGCACTCGATCGAAGAACGCATTGGAGACTCGTGGATAGCGATCGGCGGTTATTGAGGCGGGGCGCATCACCCCATCGTTGAGAATGCTGTGCAACTGAGCGTAATAAGGCATTGCCGCGAGCAGTTCGGGATCCTGATACAGCGACTCGATCACCGGGTTATAGGCGGCAGCCAGAGCACGATGTTTTTGCTGTTGGGCACTGGTCAGGTAGCTCACCAGTTCTGCGGCAAGTTTTGGATGGGCGCTGTATCGCGACACCGCCAGGCCCCACCCACCGAGGGTGGAGGCATGGGTACCGGTCTTGCCGCCACGGGGCAGGGGAGCGACCCCGACCTTGTCTTTTACGGCACTGTCCTGGCTTTGTACCAAGGCCCAGACATAAGGCCAGTTACGCATGAACAGCGCATTTCCCGACTGGAATACGCCACGACCTTCTTCCTCGGTGTAGTTGAGTACGCCACGCGGGGAGATGTCACCCACCCAGCTTTTCGCCAGGGTCAAAGCCGTTCTTGAGGCTTGACTGTTGACCACGATGTCGCCTCGTGGGTTGACCATTGCGCCTTCCGGTTGGCTGCTGATCCATTCCAGCGCATTACACGTCAGACCCTCGTAGGCGCGCCCCTGAAAGATGTAACCCCACGCATTGGGGTTCCCGGCATTGCGCTCAGCCTGTTGAATATTCCTGGCGGTAGCAGTCATCTCCTCCCAGGTCTGGGGAACCTGCTGGTTGTACTTCTCGAGCAAGTCCTTGCGGTAATACAGCAGGCCTGAGTCGGTGAACCACGGCATCGTCACCAGTCGTCCGTTCACCGTGGCGTTATCCACCTGTGCCTGGAAGTAGCCTTGGGTCGCGTTGGCAGGAAGCACCTCGCGCAGATCCATCAAGTGTTTGGCCAGCATCCCTGGCCACACCATATCGATTTGAATGATGTCGATGTCGCTGGATTGCGCACTGAGGATCTGTTGATAGAACGACAACCTCTCGGTCGCCGAGTTAGGGGTGGAAACCACCTCGACGTTGTTGCCGGTCTGTTTCGACCACGCCTCGACAGCCTCCTTGCAGAGCTGCAACTCCGCACCCACCGCACCACACGAGATCGTTAAATCGGCTGCGCTCGAGAGGCATGGAAATCCGGCACAGAGGGTGAGTAGTGCGGCTGGAAGGAGAGATTTTAGCTGTTTCATAAAGCCCTCTTTATTTTTGTTTTTAGAAAAGTTAACGTTAACATCGCCAAATGTAGCAGCGTATTTGCGATGAGGCATCCTTTTTTTCGTCAATTTTGACAATTCACAATTGACGAAAAAAAGGCCGCTCGCGGGAACGGAAAAATAAAAACAAAACAGGACATTCACATGCAGAAAGCATCAAGCTGGCTACTCGCAGGCGTGCTCGGTACCTCGGCGGTAACTTCTCAGGCCGCGACTCTGGAAGAACGCATGGCCGCGTTTGAAGCCCGTGCCAGCGCAGCGGAAAAGCGTGCGGCCGCAGCCGAACAGCAAACCCAGGCACTCGCCAGGGAATTGCAGCAGATCAAACTTGCCACTCCTCCCTTGCAGCCCGCCGCATCTACTGCGGCAGTAATTTCAGCGCCTGCTTTGGATACCCGACTGGCAAAACTCGAGGCCCGTCAGCAAAGCCTGGAGAAAGAGGCCAGTACCGGACACCTCACTGATGGATTCAGCTTCAACGGCTACGCCCGCTCCGGATTGCTGATCAACGATGAGCTGGGTGGTGGTCGTGGCGGCCCTTATGTAACTCCTGCCGGTTCAGTCGGTGGTGCAGTCGGGCGACTCGGTAACGAAGACGACACCTACATGCGTATAGACCTGTCGAAAGAAATCTATGCGCAAAACGGCACCCGTTCCAAATTCACGGTCTCCATCGCCGACGGTGTGGAAAGCTCCAATGACTGGACGGCCGACGAAAGCAAACTGAACGTACGCCAGGTATTCACAGCGCTTGACCATCTCGCTGCGTTCGAGGGCAATTCAGTGTTCGAGAACGCCACCCTGTGGGCAGGCAAGCGATTCGATAGAGATAATTTCGATATCCACTGGCTGGACTCGGACGTTGTCTATCTGGCCGGCACCGGGGGTGGAATCTACGATATGCAGATGAACAAGAATTGGCGTTCGAACTACTCTTTGATCGGGCGTAACTACGGGGATTTCAGTCAAGGCGGTATTAATGCCGATGTGGAAAGCTACATCCTGACCTCCAACCAGTTCTTCGAGGATGGTCAGTGGCAGTGGATGTTCAATGCCATCGGCGCAAAGAAAAACGATTTCGCTACCCGCACCAATGCAGCGGGTTTGACGCCTGCGGATTCCGGCTTGCACAGCATGCTGGCCAATCACCAGAAAAACTTTTTCGGCAGGGAAGGCTTCTTCAAAACGGCGCTGCTCTATGGGCAAGGTCTGGGGGCAGAGGTCAAGAACATCGGCTCAGATGGCGAACTCATAGACGATGCCCGCGCTCTGCGTCTGGCACTTTACGGTGAGACACCCCTTGCGCCCGACTGGCGTATCGGCCCCAGCTTGCTGGCCGAACAGAGCAAGGATAGATACGTCAAGGGTGACGACTACCGCTGGCTGACCCTGAATGTGCGCCTGGCCAATAAAATCAACAGCAATTTCGAGATGGCCTACGAAATAAGCTGGCAAACCATGAACCTCGACCCGAAGGACTATCTACAACGTAATGCGGTCGACGGTAACTTTTGGAAATTCACTGTCGCCCCGACATTCAAACCTGAGGTTGGAGATCTTCTTACACGTCCCGAATTGCGAGTGTTCGCAAGCTTCATGAACTGGTCTTCGGATCTGGACAGATTCAGTACCACAGACTCCTTTGGCATGACGGACTTCAAAGCCGGGGGTGTCTGGCAATACGGTATACAAATGGAAACCTGGTTTTAATATTTGAACGCGTGCGGCCAACATCTGCTTTGAGGTTGGCTATGAGAACTTCACTAACTTCAATAAACCCTGCCTTTCATCAAAGCGCATTGAGTAAGTGATTACCGGTTGAATCTGATCAGCCAGCAGTTCCCTACGACAAAAGATTGAGGAAATGACGATGGTATTGCCTCGCGCAGTAGTGTTTGGCGAAGCCCTGACCGATCTTGTCCAAGGCCCTCCTGGACAGTGGATGGGCTACCCGGGTGGTGCTCCCTGGAACGTTGCACGAGCGCTAAGTCGCTTGGGTGTCAGCAGCGCTTTTGCTGGGTCGGTGAGCATGGACTCACTGGGTGACGAGATCGTTTCGCAGTCGGAAGCGGCAGCATTGGATATGAGGTTTATCCAACGGGTAGACCGAGATCCTTTGGTCGCCATCGTTCCATCGAGCCGCCCTCCAAGGTACTTTTTTGCTGGAGATGCCGATCTGTTTTTTGATCCGGATCTGATGCCAGAAGGATGGATCAACCAAGCAGAGCTGTGTCATTTCAGTTGCATCAGTTTGGCTCGACAGCCACTCGCAGACAGGCTGGTTAAAATTGCTCAGCAGGCCAAAGAAGCCGGTAAACGGATTAGCTATGATCCGAACTGGCGCAATTTAATGGATAGCCATTATCGGGAGCAGACCTTCCCTACGATGATCACTCTTGCTGACATGATTAAGCTTTCCGACGAAGACCTTCGGCAAATTTATCCAGGGCTGACAGAACACCAGGCAATGGATGAGCTGCGCGCTCTTAATCCTCAGGCGCAGATCCTTTTTACTCGAGGGGAACACGGGATGATTCTCCACACCCCGGACAGCCAGCTCGATCAGCCGGCGATTGCCGTGAAGGTGGAAGACACGGTTGGAGCAGGAGACGCTTGTATGGCTGGTTGGCTGGCTGCGGAGTTGCTGGGGATCGCGGACTTGAGAGAGCGCCTGCAATTTTCAGCGGCTTGCGCATCCATATCTTGCCGCCATGCCGGAGCCCATGCTCCAGCACTAGCTGATGTGGAAGGTTTGCTCCAACTGCTAAAACATACTTGACCATGGTTGCCGGCGCCGAGGAGTTGTCTAAGTAAAAAGTATTGCCTCGGCAGGTATCACCCCAATCACTGATAGAAATGTGAAAGCAGGGGAGATGTCGTTCTCGCTAAAAGATTTTCGGCGACGGACATTGGAATTAGAGGCTGCCAGGTCATTGTGGGGGCTGCCTCAATACATGATTTAACATAATATACATTACACGTAACATCATGTTTCTAGATTGACCCTGACACGCGCAGATCTTGAAGCACTCAACCACCTCATCCTCGAGTTCTCAGAAGTAATCGTGTAAAAAAATGGGAAGTAATCGTGTAAATCGAGCCTTTCGCCTCACGTTCACGGATTTGCTAACAGATCACTTGTCCGGCAATCATCAGCGCGTGAAGGCTCTGGCGCAGCCTTTGTGACCATCATCGTTCATGATTTTACGTCATGAGCGGCGAATCCAGAAATGTCGCCCTTGATGAGCGTGATCGCGCACCGTATGCGGATTCGCCTATTCGTTTGATTAAAGAAGCTTTTTTGGGGCCGGTTCGCTGGTTTACGGCATTACTTACGCGACAAGTCCATCCGAAAACACGTCGCTGTGTGAAATCTGAAGCGTTCAGCGTGGGTTGGTGCGCAGATTTCAAGGGCTGCCACACATGCAAAAGCGCCGCCGGATTTACTTGCAAATAATGACGGTTTGGCGGCGAACACCTTGCGTTTGAAGGCTTTCTAGCTTTCCTCACGCCAAACACTTCTGGAAACTCTCATGAATCTGGCAGATTAAAAGCTCAGTAAAATGCCAATCCGGTACCGTTGTTAACCACAATTTTGACTTGTTAACTACGGTGGTTAACAAGTCAAAAAACAAGTTAACAGCGTAATTCTGACCCTGCATGTTCGCCTTGATTTGTCTGGCGCGCCTGGGGTTTCAACGCTCTGTATTGCTGTTCGAACTCCGGGATTTGCCGCTTGGCACGGTTACACTTATCATTACTCGCGCTGCTCTGTCAGTCGTGACTTCCAGTTTTTGGCACCCCGCGAGATTAGGATGGACCACATCAAAGCGCCCTGACACCGCGTGTCTGAGGAGAGATATATACTCTTGAAGGTGGTCTACCGCCAATGGCAACGTAACGACCTTTACTTGGAGTCATTAGCTAACTCAACTAAACATCTATTTAGTTGAGTTAGAATTTATTCGTATCTGACCTTTGAGTTAGAGGTTACGAAGATCCCACTTCGGCCCCTTTCCTTCCATAACTCTCCGCTTCACACGTCAAGTAGAAGCGTTTGAGCTCCGCTCTATTGATCTTTCTTACTCGTCCGGAGTTTTCCGTTAGCAACGAAGTAAGCAAAATTCTCGTCACCTGCCTGGGCTGCTTCGCGCACCACCTTGGCTATGTCGTGATTTCCTTTCTTAACGCGCGGCTTTGGCTTAGCGGGTTGTGTTGGGCCAAGATTGCTAAAATGAACCATACGGAGTTCCTAGCTCGGCAAATCGATACTAGGGGTTTTCATTATGGGGCAACCTCAATGCGGTGCCCCTTCCATCAGTCTGATCAATATAGTGTAGACGCCGGCTGGCGTTTCTGGGTGGAGGCTTACGTTGTAATATCCATAGCTGTCAGACCCGGATATTGCATAGCTCTGTAGCTAACGCAAGGCTAGCCCACGCCAATACCGCAGATCCATTAGATGTTACACCGTCCGCAGACGCATGTAGGACCCTAGATAACGCTGCTTCTTAAGCCATCTCCCCCTGCCCGCGCCACATGAACAAACTCCACTGATCGCACAACTTAGCGACTCTGCGACTCAAATTGAAGCATTATTTGCTCATATGGATGTTATAGGCTCCAACTTCATTCACAATAGGACCACGAAATGTAGATTGGAACCTCGTAATGCACCTTCCGACCGATGAGCGTCTACTAAAAGCGTTGGCCGATGCGATTGTCGTACACCCCCGAGCCACGTTGAAGGAGTTGGCCGAAACAGCAGGCGTCAGCAAGGCTACTCTGCACCGTTTCTGTGGTACCCGTGACAACTTGGTGAACATGCTGGAAAGCTACGGCGAACAGATACTTACCCAGGTCATAGGTAATGCAGACCTGAACAGCTCCGATTCGATCGCAGCCCTCCATCGTCTCATTGTCGAGCACCTCAAGCATCGAGAGATGATGATCTTCCTGCTCTTCCAATATCGTCCCGACTCCTTCGACGATAGCGAGTCAAATCGACCCTGGCGCGCGTATGCGGATGCTTTGGATGCGTTTTTTTTGCGCGGTCAACAAGCAGGTGCTTTCCGCATTGATATCAGCGCTGCGATATTCACTGAGATGTTCCTGAGCATGGTGTACGGCATCGTTGATGCTGAACGGCGCGGACGAGCAGCCAGCGCTACGTCCATACAGACACTGGAGCTTCTGTTCCTAGACGGCGCCTCAACACCGTCTCGTTAAACTGCCTGCAGAAATTCCAAAAAAAAGCCCCAAGGCACAGCTCCCTGGGGCAAATTGGATGGAAGGACCAACTAAAGGAGGCAGTTTTCAGCCCTTGCTCGACCATCCGCCACCGAGTGCGCGGAACAGGTCAACCAGCGCCAGTTGGCGCTGGATACTGGCGTCGATGAAGGCCGCTTCGTTCACGTAACTGTTGCGTTGTGCGTCCAGGTAGCGCAAATGGTTGTCCACCCCGCCCTCGTAACGAGCCTTGGCCAACGCCAGGGTTGCTCGGCTCGTGTCGGCCAGAGCCCGCCGCGCGCCCTCCTCGCGTCGCAGAGTGTCGGTAGCGGCCAGCGCATCGGCCACTTCACGAAAGGCGGTCTGGACCGTCTCCTCATAAGCGGCTACGGCCGAATCCTTGCGCGTCTCGGCCAGGCTAAGCCCGGCACGGTTGCGCCCGGCGTCGAACAGAGGCAGCGACAATTGCGGCATGAAGTTCCAGCTGCGCGAGCCGCCGTCGAACAGCCCGGACATCTGCGCACTGGATGTACCAAAGGTGCCGGTCAGGCTGATCCGCGGAAAAAAAGCCGCCCGCGCGGCACCAATATCGGCATTACGCGCCCGCAGCCGATGCTCGGTGGCAAGGATGTCCGGTCGGCGCTCGATAAGCGCCGACGGCGCGCCCGGTGCGATGTCATGCAGCACCATCGGCTCATCCGGACGTTCACCGGGAATAACCTTCGCCGCATCGGCACTGCCCAGCAACAGCACCAGCGCGTTGTAGGCCTGGCGCTGCTGGCGCACGGTGGATTCGAGTTCGGCACGAGACTGTTCGACCAGCCCCAGCGCCTCTTGGTGATCCAGCGCCGTGGCGTTGCCGGCAGAACGCCGCTGGCTGACCAACTCCAGAGAGTCCTCGCGGCTTGCCAAGGTCTGGCGGGTCAGCGCCTGGCGTCGCTCGGCCCCATCCAAAGCCAGGTAGGCCTGGCTCACCTCGGCGATCAAGGCGATGCGCGCAGCACGCCCAACCTCCTCAGTGGCCAGATACTGTTCTAGAGCCGCGTCGCTCAGATTTTTGACTCGACCGAACAGGTCCACTTCATATTCGGGCAGCGACAACCCCACCTGGTAGGCGCTGCTGACGCCCGCACGGCCATCGTTCGATAGATCCGAAGGCAGGTGCTGACGGTTGCCGGATACTCCGGCGTTCAGGCCCGGCACCCGGTCGGCACGCTGGATCCGATACTGCGCACGGGCCTGTTCGACATCCAGCAGGGTTTTGCGCAGGGAACGGTTGTTGTCCAGCGCGGTTGCGACTAACCGACGGAGCACGGGGTCGACGATGAACGCCTGCCAGTCCAACTGTTCCACCGAACGACCTGTATGCCCGACTGCATCTCCCCATTGGGCCGCCACCGGTGCTTCGGGACGCTGATAGGTCGGCGCCAGAGAGCAACCTGCCAGGGTCAAGGCCAGGACAAATGGAAGCACGCGAATAGCCATTGCCATCACTTAGCCCCCTCGACAGCCGGTTGTACAGGAGCGGGTTTACGCTTGAGCAGCGTCAGCACCCAGACGAAACAGATCGGGACAAACACCACACCCAGCAAGGTGGCACTGAGCATGCCGCCGATCACGCCGGTGCCGATGGCGCGCTGACTCGCAGCACCCGCGCCAGTGGCGATGGCCAGCGGCACTACACCGAGTATGAATGCCATGGACGTCATCACGATCGGGCGAAAGCGTAAACGCGCAGCTTCGATGGCTGCGTCGCATAAGCTGTAGCCCTCTTCCCACAGCTCCTTGGCAAACTCAACGATCAGGATCGCGTTCTTCGTCGCCAGACCAATGATGGTGATCAAGCCGACCTTGAAGTACACGTCATTGGGCATGCCAGTGAGCGTCACTGCCCACACCGCCCCCAGAGCACCAATCGGTACGATCAACATTACAGTCAACGGGATCGCCCAGCTCTCGTACAAAGCCACCAACAGCAGGAACACCACCAGGATTGCCAAGGCGAACAGGCCTGCAGCCTGGCCGCTGGAAACCTTTTCCTGGTAGGAAAGCCCCGTCCATGCATAGCCAATACCCAGCGGCAATTCGCTGACCAAACGCTCCATCTCGGCCATTGCCTGGCCGGTACTGTGGCCTGGCGAGGCGTCACCGGCGATACGGATTGATGGGTAACCGTTGTAGCGCACCAACTGCACCGCGCCTTCTTCCCACTGGGTGGTGACGAAGGAACTGAACGGCACCTGATCACCGCTGGCGTTGGGCGCATAGAGACGCAGCACGCTTTCCGGGGTCATGCGTTCGCCTTGTTCGGCCTGCACCACC
Organism: Pseudomonas sp. Pseusp10; assembly: GCF_059492225.1. NCBI lineage: Bacteria > Pseudomonadati > Pseudomonadota > Gammaproteobacteria > Pseudomonadales > Pseudomonadaceae > Pseudomonas > Pseudomonas sp. Pseusp10. The sequence continues at coordinate 3,730,846 of NZ_CP168528.1, forward strand.
ACGCGCTGCTGACGCCCGGCATTGGTAAAGTCGTTGATCACTGCCGAACCGAAGGCGGTGGCCAGGGTGCTGTTGATGCTCTCGAAGCTCACACCCAGAGCGCGCGCTTTGTCACGGTCGATGTGCACGCGCAATTGCGGCGCCTCAGCCAGGCCCTCCATCATCGCGTAGAGGATCACCGGGTTGTTGTTGGCACGGGCCAGCAGTTGGTCACGGGCTGCCAGCAGCGCTTCACGCCCGAGACCGCCACGGTCCATCAGGCGCAAGGCGAAACCACCGGAGTTGCCCAAGCCGTCAATCGGTGGAGGCATGACCGCGGTGATGGTGCCGTCACCATTGGCCGCGAACTGCGCATTGATCGCCGCCGTTTCCGCTTCCGCCGACTGCTCCTTGCCACGCTGCGACCAGTCCTTGAAGGTCGGGAACGCCAACGCGGCGTTGTCACCCTGGCCCGAGAAGCTGAAGCCACTGACGATAAACGAGTTTGCCACCGCGTCACGGGACATCAGAAATTTCTCCAACGCTTCTGCGGTGTTATCGGTACGTACTCGGCTGGCCCCCGGCGGTAGTTGCACGTCAACCACGCTGTAGCCAAGGTCTTCAGCTGGTACAAAGGCCTCCGGCAAGCGCAGGTAGGAATAACCGAGCACCACCAAAATGCCGACATAAGCCAGCATCCAGCGCCCGGCACGCGCCACCAGCTCGCTGTTGAGCAGCGAATAGCGCTCTGTAATACGGGCGAAGCCACGGTTGAAGGCACCGAAGAAACCGCTCTTTTCATGGTGGCCATGGGGTACCGGCTTGAGCAGCGTGGCGCACAGCGCCGGGGTAAAGGTCAGGGCCAGAAAACCGGAGAACAGGATCGACACCGCCAACGATACGGAGAACTGCTGATAGATCACGCCCACCGAACCGGACATGAACGCCAACGGCAGGAACACCGCCGCCAGCACCAAGGTGATACCGATGATGGCCCCCGACACCTGCCCCATCGCCTTGATGGTCGCTTCCACAGGCGACAGGCCCTCTTCAGCCATCAAGCGCTCGACGTTCTCGACCACCACAATGGCATCGTCCACCAGGATGCCGATGGCCAGCACCATACCGAACATGGTCATCATGTTCACCGAGAAACCGAGCAGCTTCATGATCATCAGCGTACCAAGCAGACACACTGGCACCACGATCGACGGGACCAAGGTGTAACGCACGTTCTGCAGGAACAGGTACATCACCAGGAACACCAGCACCATGGCTTCGATCAGGGTATGGATCACCTTCTCGATGGCCACATCGACAAAGCGTGAGGTGTCGTACGGCACCGAGTATTCGACGCCTTCGGGGAAAAACTGCGACAGTTCTGCCAAACGCTCCTTCACCAGTGTCGCGGTCTGGATGGCATTGGCGCCCGGCGCCAACTGCACTGCACCGGCTACGGCCGGATGGCCGTTCAGGCGCGCCGAAAGGTTATAGTTTTCGCTACCGATGACCGTGCGCGCAACATCACCCAAACGTACGCTGGAGCCATCGGGATTGGCGCGCAGCACGATGCTGGCGAAAGCTTGCGGCGTGTCGAGCGTGCCCTGGACGGCCAGGGTTGCGGTCAATTCCTGCTCGCTTGCGCCCGGCGTACTGCCGAAGCTGCCGGCAGGTACTTGGACGTTCTGGCCGCGAATTGCATTGTTGACGTCCTCGATTGACAGGCCATAGCCCACCAGTTTTTGCGGATCTATCCAGACCCGCATGGCCGCTTCCGAGGCAAAGAACTGCAGCTTGCCCACACCGGGCACTCGCAGTAGTTCGTTGTTGATATTGCGCGCAGCATAATCGGCGAGGGCCGTAGTATCGCCGTGGCTGCCAGACTTGCTGGTCAAGGCGTAGATCAGCAGGAAGCCGGAACTCGCCTGTTCTACCTTGAGCCCCTGCGTCAACACCGCTTGAGGCATGCGTGCCTCTGCCTGTTTCAACCGGTTCTGCACGTCGACCTGCGCCATGTCTGGATCGGTGCCCGGCTCGAAGGTCACCGTCACTTCGGCTACGCCGTTTGAGTTATTGGTGGACTCGTAGTACAGCAGGCCTTTTGCGCCGTTGAGCGATTCCTCGATGATGCTGGTCACCGACTCCACCATCACCTTGGCCGAAGCGCCCGGATAAGAGGCGGTGATAGAAATCTGCGGTGGCGCTACATTGGGGTATTGAGCCACGGGCAGCGATGGAATCACCAGCAAGCCCGCAAGGGAAATGAACAACGCCAAAACCCATGCGAAGTTCGGGCGATAGATGAAAAACCTGGACATCTCGCTTCCCTCGTATCACTCAGCCGTGGCGGTTTGTTTCTGTACGGGTACCACCGGCATACCGGCGACCAATCCTGCAGGGCTGCCGACGATCACCTGATCACCCGGTTTGAGCCCCTCGGTAATTTGCCAGCGAGCGCCTTGCATGACACCGGTTTGAACGCTCCGCAGTTCAGCAATGCCATTAGCCGCCACCAAGACTCGCGCCTGACCGTCGCTGCCTCTCTGAACAGCGCGCTGGGGAACCAATAGTGCTTGCTTGTCGGTGCCTTGAGGCGTGCGCACGCGCACATACATGCCTGGCAGGAGGGTGCTGTCGGCGTTGTCGAAACGCCCACGCAATATGACCTGGCCGGTACCACGATCCACAGTCACATCGGTGAACATGAGCTCACCCGTACGCTGGAAATCGGTCCCTTCCACTTGGGCTGTCAAATGCTGGCCGTCAGCCGCAAGTGCGCCCTCCTTCACCGCTTGGCGCAAACGCAGAGCGTCAGCGGCGGACTGCATGAAGTCGATGTAGATAGGGTCGAGTTGCTGGATGCGCGCCATTAGCGTCGCATCCCCTTGACCCACCAACGCGCCTTCAGTGGCTAGGGCGCGGCCGATACGTCCGGAGATGGGCGCGGTGACAGTTGCGTAGCCCAGGTTCAGTCGGGCGGTCTGTACATCGGCCTGAGCGGAGCGCACGGCCGCCTTGGTACTGCGTAACTCAGCAGTAGCGGTGTCGAAGTCCTGTTGACTGACCGCTTCGATCTTGACCAGTGGCTCATAGCGCTTCACCCGGGTCAGGGCATCCTGCTGCACAGCCTCGGCTCGGGCCAGGTCGGCCTCGGCGCGTGCCAGGGCGGCCTTGAACGGCGCCGGATCAATCTGGAAGAGCACATCGCCGGCTTTGACGTCGCTCCCCTCCTCGAAGCGTTTGTGCAAAACGATACCTGCCACTTGTGCTCGCACCTCAGCGACTCGCATCGGTTCAACCCGGCCTGGCAACTCTGCGGCCAATGTCATCTGTTCCGACACCAATGTCACAACGTCTACCGGATAGCTCGTATTGGCTGCACCCTCCTGCTCTTCTGCGGGATTACATCCGGCCAGGGCAATTACCGCTGCCAGCACACCCAATCTAATTGAACCTTTCTTGCCCATCACTCACCCGAAACCTTAATTGAAAACGGCCGAATGATACGTTTCGAGTTTTAATGAGTCAATTATGTCTCATTAGGATCTTCTTGGGATCGAATTGCGTTCAAAAAAATCAAGCGCGATTTCATAGGCAGACTTCCACCAGACAAGTTAGTAAACGCCCTTTACACCGCTGTTGCTATGCGACCAGGAGCATCAATGGGCGAGCTGGCTACGCTGGCTGGTATCAGCAGAGCAACACTGCATCGTTACTTCGGTACACGAGAAAACCTGGACATCAAGCTCGCACAGCACGCTACAGAATCCCTGCTCCAAATCCTTCACAACATCGATCTGCTTTTCATGCAGCCGATGGCAGCGGTTCGTCAGCTGATTCACGAGCATTTGAATCGAGGTGAACTCATGGTGTTTCTTGCGTCCCGCTACCATGTGCAGACCAAGGCGCAGCTTGAGGTTGATCTGCGGTTCTATCTGGAGAAGCTCGATGGGATGTTTCTAAACGGACAAGAGCAAGGCGTCTTTCGTATAGATGTCAGCGCTACGCTGCTGGCTGAGATGTTCGTATCGCTGTTGCATGGCGCGATAGATACTCGCCAACGAGGCCGCACGCCAAGAGAATGCAAAACAATGCTGGAACATGCTTTTCTGCTGGGCATCGCGACGCGACACAAGTGAATGCGCCCCCCGAAAACGAAATGGAAAAGGATGGGGGCTATTGCTCGCCGTCATCCAGCGGCGAACTCCAGATCGCCAGCTCAAGTGCTGCGGCGATTTGGATGCGATGTTCGGCAAGCTTGACGGGCAGCAGGTCCTGGGCGCGTTCCAGCCGACGCAGCAATGTATTGCGATGCGTACCCAGTGCTTCCGCGGTTTGGGTGATATTGCAGCCGTTGGCCAGAAAGGCGTGCAACGAATTTTGAAGAACCGTGGGCTCTGTCGCCAAGCGCCCTAGCGTACTCAAGACAAACTGCCTGGCCGCACGGGCGTCCTGGGTCATCAGGGACACCAGCCTCACTTGATCAATCGTGGCAACGGCGGGTGCGCCAGCCAAACGGCCCATCAATCTCTGGGTGGTCAAGGCTTCCAGGTGCGATCGACGGAAGCCATTCACCCCTGCTCCCGGGGAGCCGATTGCCGCGCGTATCTGTGGAAATTGCCGAGCAACGCCTTGCAGCATGCTCAGGTCCAGCGGCTTTGCCGCGTTGCTCCAGACCCACAGGGTAGCAGGACCAGCGAACACGATCAGGGGCGCTACTGTGCCAGTGAGATGCGCCAGAGCGCACGCCATATCCTCCAGCGGGCGGAGTTCTGCGTCCGGGATTTCGCTCCAGACGAGGCAGGCATGGTGCTTCTGAGAAAGGCTGTAGCCCAGTCGCTTGCCTAACTGCTCGTTATCCATATCTCTGCCGTCCAGCAACCGACTGACCAGACTGCGTTTGTCAATTTGGTCGTTATGGGCCTGGACGCTCTTTTCTTCCAGGATGATTTGGGTCACCACGCGCATGTTGCTGTCGATGAACTCCGAGATCGACCGCAACGAGACTTCCAGGAACTCCTCAAGCACTACGGGATCCTGCGTCAGGCTGAACGCCATCTTCATCCACAGGTCCCAGGCTACGTTTTGTGTCGATCTTGCGACGCTCATCAGCAGTTCGGACAAGCCTCTGCGGGCAAGCTCTCTGGCCGTGTCCACCATGTCAGCAGACACATAGGGTTCCACCGGTTCTCCAGGTCGCTGCAGATTTGCGTTCGCCCAGTGCAGCAATTCTGCCCGATTGGCGCGCCGGCACGCCGCCAGGATGACGGGGTCCTCAAGCAACCTCACCTCTTCTGGTGAAGAAAAAAGCGCCTGATTCAGGCGCTCGATCCACTCTGGCGGTAACGCCTGAGCGAGTTCGGCACCTTTGCGCATAAGCTCACGAACGGCTTCCGAAGGGCGTGGCCAAGGGGACGGTGTACTGGTCATGGACAAACCACTCAAAAAACGCAGGGAAAATAATGCAGGCGCAGGATGACGGATTAATACCCTTATGGCTTGCGCGCCACGAGCAGTCCGCCCGATGGCGCGCACCGCAATGAGCGACCCTTCACTCCTGGCGGGGTATTACCCCACGACGTGAAAACAGAACAGGTGCTCCGTCGGCATTGAACAGCGCCGCCGTCAGCGAGACACCATCAGCGGACTGCTTTTCCTGGAAACTGTGTCCACCATCGCTGCTTTGTACCATCAGCCCGTCCAGCCCGACCGCCAGCACTTTAGGGCCAGCTACCGCTACAGAGGTGACAGATCCTTTGCTTTGCGTTGGCAATCTGCGAAAGCCCTTTTCACTCGCTGAGCCATACAACAATGTCCCACGCTGGCCACCAAGCAGCAGACTTCCATCGGCCAGTACTGCGCCAGACCAAAGGGTGCCTTCGTAGCCGGTATCCAGATAGCGCCAGCTTTTTCCATGGTCTTCGGAGTGCAACACTTGCCCATGCTCGGCCGTGGCGTAAAGCGTGCCGCGGCTGTCGGCAAAAAGCCCCATCAGGTTGAGGTCGGCCCTCTTGGCGCCTGGTGGTGCCTGCAACGGCTGCTCCGTCCACGTCCTCCCACCATCCTCGGTAGTCAGCACCAAAGACCAGAGCCCTACCGCAACCCCCTGCTGGGCATTGAAAAAGTGCACTGCAAACAGGGGCCGATCCTCGACGCTGGACAGGCGCTGGATCTGCCAGGACTCACCACCATCCGTGCTGGCCAGGATCGCTCCCCAGTGACCAACTGCCCAACCCCGCTTGGCATCCACGAAAGACACCCCAGTCAGTGGTGTGGACAGCGGTACCGAGTTCGCCTGGTGGAAACGCTTGCCGTGATCATCGGACAACAACACGACGCCGTGATCGCCGACAGCAACCACGCGCTCCCCGGCCCAAACAGCGTCCAGCATGACGGCCCGCGAGGCATTGCTCGCCTGGACGGCAGGTACCGCCTGCAATGGTGCGGCCCGGAGAGACATCAGCGGAAGCGCTGCAGCAAGCAAGGCCGCGGTAAATGAAACAATGTATCGCATGTTTCTCTCCTCAGTGCAGCAATGCGCCGATCATGCGCACGGGGCGCTTGCGCGGGAACACCTGCTCCAGCCAGACGGCGAAGGCCGGCAGAACGCTCATGGCCATGACCATGTTGACGATGAACATGAAGGCAAGCAGTTTGCCCATGTCGGCCTGGAACTTAAGATCCGAAAACGCCCAGGTGGCGACGCCGACGGCCAGGGTGATCGCAGTGAAGATCGTGGCGACGCCCACCTCGAGCAGCGCGTACTCGACCGCCTTGGTGATCGGCTGGCCATGAGCCTGGTGCAGTTGTATGCGGTTGTAGATGTAGAACGCGTAATCGACGCCAATACCCACCGCCAGCACCATCACCGGCAACGTCGCAATGGTCAGGCCGATCTGCAATTCCTTCATGAACCAGTAGCCAATGAATGTACCGATGGTCAGAGGCAGGCAGCACACCAGGACCGCTCGCAAGTCACGGTAGACAATGAACACCAGCAGGGCGATGGCGACATAGACGTAAAGCAACATGGGGGTTTCGCTTTTCTCCACCTCTTCGTTGATGGCTGCCAGGACACCGGCGTTGCCTGAAGCAAGTCGGACCGCAATGCCAGGTATCGGGTAGTCGCTTCGGAACGCCTTGGCGGCTTCCACAACCCTGTTGATCGTCGTGGCTTTGTGATCGGTCAGATACAGGTGCACGGCAGTCATACTGCAGTCGGTACGCATCAGCCCGGGCGTGCGCGCAACTTCGGTGGCCAGCGCGGCGTAGTTCATCGGGTCGATGGGAACCGCGGCCATCTTCGGATTGCCTTCGTTGTAACCCTCATTGAATTGGCGCATGTTGGTGGAGAAGGAAGCGACCGACAGTACGCCAGGTACCCCCTGCATGGCCCACACAAAACGATCCTGATATTGACCCAGGGCGATATCCTCGCAGGCCACCTGAATGTCTTCGCCAGACGTTTGCGGACTGACTTCGAAAACCACGCTGAGCCAATCCAGGCCGATGTCGTAGTTGTTGGCGATGGAGACTGCATCTCGATTGAAACGCGAGTCCTCACGCAACTCTGGAGCACCCGCTTGCAGTGTGCCAACGACACGGTCGTGGCTTTGCCAGATCGCGACCAGAAAGACTGCCAAGGCAACGCCAAGCACCCACTGCGCGTTGCGCGGCTCGGCGAGGCGAGCCAGGCCTCGCAGCCAGCGGGACCTGCGCCTCCTGGAGACTTCCTGTGCCGCAGCGTACTTGTCATCGACGCGCAGTAAAGACGCCATCAGCGGCAACATCACCAGATTCGTGACGATCTTGTAGGCCACGCCAAGTGATGCCGTGATAGCCAGCTCTCGCACCATCGGAATGGGGATCAAGAGCAAAGTCACAAAGGAAACCAATGCCGTCACCAAAGCCAGGGTTCCAGGGATCAGCAATCCTGTGAAGCTTGACCGCGCCGCCTCTTCGGCCGGCTTGCCGATAGCGATTTCACGGACAATAAAGTTGATCTGCTGCACGCCATGAGAGACCCCGATGGCAAATACCAGAAAGGGTACTAAAACCGCCAACGGGTCGAGGCCGTACCCCAGCAGGCGCAGACTGCCGAACTGCCATACCAGCGAGGCCAGAGAACAGACCAGCGCCAGCAGCGTGAACCGCAGCGAGTGGCAGTACCAGTACACCGCCCCCGCCGTCAGCAGCAGCGCCAGCAAACAGAACTCCAGCACTGCTGAAGCCCCGTCAGCGATGTCGCCGATCTGCTTGGCGAAACCGATCATCTGGATTTCGAAAGCGCCATCCTCGAATTGCTGACGGATCTCATTCTCCAGCCGATGGTTGAACGCGACATAGTCCAGATGGGACCCGTTGGCATCGAACTCATTGAGTTCCGCGGTGATCATCGCACTGCTCTGGTCACGGGAGACCAGCGTACCAATGAAGCCTCCCTGTGCAGTGGAGTTAGAGATATTCGCGATGATCTCGTCATTCAAGTGCTCGGGAGAAACCGTCCCTGGTACCAACGGATCAGCGCGAAACCCTTCTTCAGTGATCTCGTTGACGAAGGCATTGGGCGTCCATAACGAACGCACACTGCTGCGTGATACCCCCGGGAGAAAGGTTACCGCCTGGGTAACGTCATAGAGCCGCTTCAGGCCTGGGGCGCTCCATATATCGCCATTTCGGCTTCTGACCACAATGGTCAGCCGGTTTGCCCCCAGCAGGTCGTTGCGGTACGCCTCGAACGTCTTGATATATTCGTGGCCTATCGGCAACTGCTTTTCGAAACCGGCATCCATACGCAATTGCACGGCGAACCAGCCCATGATCATGGTGAATCCGGCCAGGCTCGCCAGTACCAGCCAACGATGACCGAACAAGACGCCCTCGACGCGTGACAGCATGCCACGAGCCCGAATTTCAGATAGTTTTACGGAACCGTTCACGACAGGCCTCATAAGGTGCGGGAGATTGCGATGCCGACGTAATCGCGGTCGCGATACAGCTGATCGTAGGGAGTGTCGCCCCCCATGAACTTCGCGTAGTTGAGGGATATTTGCCAACTGGCTGGATTTCGCACGAAATTCAGGTAGAGGTTCATACTGCTCGCGTCTTCAGTGAAGGTTGCACTGAGGTTCGGTGTTCGCCCCCCAAGCGATCGCGAATAGAAGACCCCGGGGGTGACCTGCCATCCCGGCAGGAGCGTGCCGTCATAGGTAAGGCTCAAGTCCAGATTGATACCTGACGAGGTCTTGTCACCATGGGCTTTCGGAGCTGTCGCTGGGTCCAATTGCCATGTGTTCAACCCCGCAGCAATTGGCTCGCCGTTGACCTGATCATGTAGCTCCGGGTATTTGATGACCACAAGTTCAGTCAGCAAGGTGCCTGTGCTGGCCCCGGTGAAATCCAGAAGCGTCGGGGAATTCGAAGGCGTGAAGCTATACAGACCTGTCAGATGCCACTGGAATTTCTTTTCGTCCTTCCAGCATTTGCCACCATTGGCGGCACACATGTCGATAACCGGGTTGAGCATTACCGAGTCCTTCGGTCGGTACGACAGCTCTGTACCGACCGCCCAGTCACCTAGCGGCATGTTGGCACTGATGCCATACATCATCCGATCTTCCTGATACTCCCAGGTCGGTGCCGCTGCGAACGTGTTCGGGTCAAGAATATCCACACGCAATGACGGCAACTTGTCGTGATAACGCATCACGTAAAGACCGTAGTTGATGTCGCTGTCCTCCGGTTGCCAACGCAGAGAAAGACCCCATTGACCGCTATCACGGGCGTTCTTTTCAGAGAACCCGTAGACCCCCCTGCCCTCACCGAGCCCGTTGGTCGTGGACCAATAACTGCCTACCGGGGGGAGTTCACTCTTGTTCCAGCGGAACTGATAGTAAGCCTCGATATTCACCCCGGAACCCAGGCCCGACGCGACGCTGAGCATCGGCGCTGGCAGCACGGCCTCCTTGAGCTGCACGCCAGGACGCGCCAAGGCTTGATAGTCGTAGGAGTTGGTGTTGTTGATACCACCGACCACGAACAGGCTTTCGCCCCAGTTGATCACCTGGTTACCCAAGCGAGCCCGGACCCGCTGCCCGCCGACATCGAAGCCTTTGCTCACCCACAGATCAAGAAGGCGCGCCTTGAATTCGAGGTCATCGCGGGCATCGTCGGTAAGACCGTCACTACCGACACCCTCGGGCGTGTTGAACGATAGCGTGCCTGTGGTATCAGTTGCGGCAAAGTCCCGTATCCACGTGCCTCGCGCCATGAAGGTGACGTCCTCGGGCATCTTGAGCAACAGTTCGTGCGTACCTTTCAGGTAGTTGGTGAACATATCGCCCCGGTCGTAATTCAGGTCGCCCTGGTCAGCCACGCCTGAGGTTTGCGCCAGACAGCCAGAGGGCACGTTTTGCCCGGTGGCACCCTGGTTGATGAGGTTGCAGCCACGCGATTCCGTACGCAAACCCATGCCTGCGGTGATGGTGGAGTCAAAGGATCCACGGATGGTGTCGGTTGCAAATGTGAACCCCATTGCCAGTGGAGTTGCGCACACAATGACAAGGCCTAACGCTTTAGTAATTATTCTTTTCATGCTGGCTCTCGATCTGACGTCGTTTTAGCGCTCGCTGATGGCTCGCAGGTTGTCTGAGGTGAAAAAGTCGCGTTTAAGGCGAGGATTGCCGCTGTCCTCGGTGAGCCAGCGGATATCGCTCTTGCCCGCACCTATCGAGGTCATGTCGAAGAGATAACGACCATCGACCAGGTTGTACTGGACCTGCGCCTGCACATCGCACGTGCCTGTTTCGTACACGGGAATCGAGAACCCTTCACGCACCTTCCAGATCTGTCCTTGTTTGTCATAGTCGACGGCCAACAGAGGGTTCCAACTGTCCTCATCGATGTAGAACATACGTTTGGGTGCCTGGTGACGCATGCCTTGGCGGACATTGGCCTCGACGACCCATACGCGATGCAGCTCATAGCGGCGCGACTGCGCGGTGATCGAATCGCTGGCGGCGAACGTTTCCACCTTTTCGGCGGTGTCATAGGCACCGAAGGCGTTATACGGCACCAGCAGCTCCTGCTTGCCGATCAGTTTCCAGTCAAAGCGGTCCATCGTTCCGAAGAAGACGTTCGCCTCATCGACGGCGTACTGGTTATCCAGTCCAATCTGCGGAGCGTCGTAGGAGTACGACGGCATGCGCCGCACTCGACGCTGGCCGGGGAAGTAGTAGAAAGTCGTAGCCTGTTCGCCGGCCACGGCCGTTTGCACTGCCGACTGGCCGGCAAGCGCGGCAGGCTCCAGGTAATTGAAGAAGGTCGCGTTTTCCAGACGTCCGACGGACGAAAATAACGCGCTTCCTTTTTTCCCCCAGGGCGTGAAGAAGAAGGTGTCTGTGGATTGGCGCAACCACTCCCCTCCCTTGTGCGGCGAAATGCCCGAAATGCTTTTCGGGATTTCGACACCCATGCCGCGGTACCGCATCTTCATGTTCCACATCACCTCTGCCCCATTGCCGGGCATAGGGAACGGGACCCCAGGCAGATGAGCGTCATCGAGCGCGACACCCGCGGAGTCGAGCTTGGCGAAACCAACGTTTTGTCGGGTGTTCTCAGCGACGAAATCTGGCACGCCGCAGGTTCGGCGGGTTTGATAGACGTCCATGCGATAACCAGGAATCTTCTTGAACAGTTCGAGCTGGGCCGGCGACAACTTGTTTGCATGCTGTGCCACATTGCTTGAGTCGATGCTGTAGAGAGGTTTGTCGCCCTTGAACTTCCAATGCTCCCCTCGCACCTGGCCATAGCTCCAGCCCATACCCTGCGGCCCTGGAGGCGTCCAGGCTGGAATATCCCCGCTTGAGCTTGCGGCGCTCTCGCCGCCCATCGGCGTCAGCTTTGAGCCCAGCGCATCGGCCCCTTGGGGAGCGGCTTGTACCGAGCAGATCGCGGTCGATGCCACAAAGGTAACGAACAGCTGCCTGAAAATACGGCAGACGGACACATCACCTTCCAGCCGTGCAGTTACTTCTCTCATTGGAGGATCCTCAACAATGGCTTAAATCGGCCTCTCGACCTCCCGGTTGGGAAAATCGGCGGCACACATTTCATGATCATCCGACATGGTCAATTGACTATGTCGGATGATCGGCACGCAAGCCATGTGCCAGAAATCCGGATTCGTGATTTACATCAGACAAATCAGCTAGTTAGGTATTCACCGTTTATTACTTCCTATTCACTCGTCTGCTCTGTCATGGGAAGTAAAGAAACACGTGTTACCAATAGATGCTCTTTTATGTCGCACCGAATATGTCTGTGCACGTTTGTTCATCAGCGGAAGTTGGTCGCGCCCGGCCTCATTGCAGTTATTGGTCATCCAGCCGCCAGTTCCATTAGTACGGCTGGTTCGCCCATAAAAAAACCGCCCCGAGGGGCGGCTAAAAAAGCGGGCCTTCGGCTCGCCATGGAGTAACATCAAAAATCATAAACCAACTTAAGCGTTGCTTAGTGCAAGCAAGCAAAGCGCGTCACATTCTGAACAACTCAACCGGAATGGAGCATTTTGTGAAAAGGTACTTTCCTCGAGCGATGAAGTGCACCATAAGCATAAAACAACTGCACAATCGAATATGACCAGGTCAAAAAGGCAATGGTCATGAAGATCATTTTCGTGTCATCACCCGGAATCGGAAAGAAGTCATATCGCAGTGCCACCGTCAGCCCTGCCACCCCGCCGAGACTGGTGGCCAGTGCATGCAGACGCTCACCTGCACGCGCCAGGCGCCAGATAAAGTACGCAAGGTACAACGTGTAACCTGACCACATCAAAACATAGAAATAAGGAAGGGACTCTTTAAACGAACTCGACATGAAGTAGAGGGCCGCAGCTACAAAGCCGGCCAGAAACAGTAGAGCGTCTTTCCTAGCAGAAGGCTTGTAATTATGCGTTACGGCCATCAACCCCAGTGTTGCGATAATAGGTACACCAACTCCTCGGGAAAAGGCATCGAGAAAGATTGCAATATCATAATTGGCTTGCCAGCCTGTAGCAATGAAGGTCGTGAAGTTCGATGCAGAAATGCCCACAATCAGAAACTCTACGCCAAGCAGATAATTTTTGCGCCTGATAAATGCCGCGCCATAGTATAGGCCGCACACTACCAAAAGTACGCAGGAGATCAACGCGAATACATCTCTAAGTTCCACGATAACAGCCTCTGCAAGTTGGGTTGCGCCGTTCCCCTGTAGCAACTTGCAATAGGGCACGACTTCGCGTTGCGCTTAACCTTTCATGGCATTTTCTTTACGCACTTTCCTGTCAGTCCATGCATCCAGCAACTTGGCCACGGCAAAGGCAGACTGTATGGCGCACCATTGAAAAGGCTCAGGCAGCATGGATGGTGTTTTGTGTTGTAACGCCGCAAGCAGCTCAGGCGCTTTGCCGTTGATTTGTCTAGCAAAGAGCGACCCCATGAGCGATTGAGTGGCCAGCCCGTGACCCGAGCACCCCGTCGTATAGAAAATATTCTGTTTCGCGCCCATTGCACCGATCACAGGCAGAAAGTCATATGCGCCACTAACATAGCCGCTCCAGCAATGCTGGATGCCAAGTCCTCGCAGTGCAGGAAAGCGATCGCGCAGCACTTTAGCCAATGCCGTGTAGGCGCCATGATCGGGAATATTGGGTGTCATCGAACCGTAGGCATAACCCAGCTGTTTTACAGTCAACACCAATGTGCCATGCGCTGTCAGGCGGTGGCTTTCCATGGTGTAGTGCGGCGTGATGATCCCTTCCCGCGCGTTCCAACCCAGCTCAGTCAATTGCTTCGCTGATAGCGGTTGAGTTTCGATCGCGGAAACTCGAATCGCCGCGACCTTTTTCTGCAACACCCCCAACTGAGGTGTGTAAGCATTGGTTGCCAGCACCATGACAGGCGCGGTTGCACTTCCGTGCGTAGTCTTGCAGGTGATGACCTGCCCTTCACTGAAGGAAAGCAACGGAGTGCGCTCGTAGATTTTCACGCCTGCCTCGATTGCTGCACGCCGCAGGCCGCTGACGTACTTGCCGGGATTCAAGGTGCCACCGCGCTGCTCAGTACCGAACAAAAATGCTGGCGGGATCCCCCGCGCGCGCATCTCTGCATGGTCCACGAAGCGGGTGACGGAACCCAGCTTTGTCCCCAACTCCATATTTTGCCGCAAGCGCTTTTCTTGGCTGGAATGGACAGCCGCCCGAATCACACCGGAAGGGTTGTAGTCACAGTCGATACCCAACTCCTTCAATCGCCTTTCCACATATGGGACGGCCTCGTCATAGAACCTGACGAACTGCTTTGCCTGCTTCAACCCCACACGTTTGACGAAGAGTTCGCATTCAATTCCCATGCTGCCGAGCAAATAGCCCGCATTGCGTCCACTGGCGCCGAAGCCGGCGAATTCTTGTTCCAGCACTATGACGTCCGCACCGAGCGCTTTTAGCTCCAATGCGGTCGATAGACCGGCAAAGCCCGCTCCGATAACGATCACATCGGCACGCTCGTGACCGTTGAGCTCGGGCTGCAGATCGCCGGGCTGCTCCACCCATCCACCTAACTCGCGGAATCGCAACGATGCAGAATCGTCGTGAGCTGCTTTGGTTAACGCATTCATTAACATGACTCCCGGATTACCGACCATTGTTACCCCCGTGAGTCTGACCATGGGGGCTTGTTATCATCAGAATCCTTTTCCAGGCTCGGAAAAGGTGGGCATGCCGAGGAGCTCCTGTGGGTCTCGCATCTGGCCATCGATTTCCACCCAACCTAGTAGCGTGGAACTGGCGCTCCAGCCCAACAGGCGTTGCATTTCTGCAGGCAGTTCGCGAACACGCTCGATGGGAATGGAAAGGAAGTGGTTCTCTTCAAGACGCAGGAAAGCAAGGTCATAAGCCATCGTCAGGCCAGTGCGAGGAGACGCGGACGTGTTGGCGCCTCCACCGTGATACACCGACCCCATCCACAGCAGCGCGGAGCCCGCTTTCATTACCGCGGCGACTGTTTCTTCCTGGGTTGGCATTCGCTCGTCATCCCACTCATGGCTACCGGGAATAACACGCGTTGCACCGTTCTCTTCGGTGAAATCTGAAATGGCAAGCATGATTTGCAGCCGGGCCTCACGACCGTACTGGGGATGCCGCCATAACGACGTGGCATCGTCACGATGCAGTGGCTGAAGACCTTGACCCGGCCCAATCTGAATCGCCTGGGTAATGCTTAGTTGAATATCAGGCTCGATCTCAACGCGGTCGCTGCCCACCCAGACATGTGTGGGTGTCTGCAGGATCTTTCTGGCGGCCCCGAGGAACAGAGGGTTCAGTGCCACCTCCACAGCCATGTCGCTTCGCCCGATGATACGGGCGACGCGTCGAGTCTGCGTACCAGCGAAATAAGGATCCGCTCCGCAAGGGGCGGCATTCAAGTAGATGTCCAGGTCTTCGGTAAGGGGCTTCAGCATTCCTGGCGAGACAAAGTCGGAAATGATGACCCCGCCGTCACGCCTAATGATCTCCACCACCTGATCGATCGATGCCGCATTGCTGACCGTCGAGAGTTTTCGTGTATGCATCTGCTTTCTACCTGTCTGATTTTGTTGTTGTTCTATTCAGTGAGCGGGCCACCTAGGCTCAACTCACCCACTGCTAGCCATAGCGGCGGCTCTTTTTGTTATTTCTTCGCTTCAACAGACCAGCGATTCAAAGCTGGAGATTTCATGATTATCGAATATAGTCATCTGATCAAGTCATTTGATCAAATTATTTGCACATTGCTTTTGAGCTGCGGTTGAAGTCTTTGCAATTCAGCGTGACGAGGATGCGGTCATACCTTGCCGCACCTCTCCTTCCTGGAATGGGAATGGCTTTCGCACACCGGGTGCCTTTATGTCCGTCAGGAAAGGAACGCATCGACTCATGGATTGAAGAGCGACCTTGCGATAGCATTCGTCACCCTCGACGCCGGACCAGGGCCGGCGGCAACACCGAAAAAGGAGAACGTTCAATGGCTCGGATAGGTGCTGAAGAGCGCAGGCAGGACTTTATTGAAGCCACCATCAAGGTGATTGCGGAACACGGCGTAGCCAATGCCACTACGCGCCGTATCGCGGCGGCGGCAGACTCTCCGTTGGCTTCATTGCACTATGTCTTTCATACCAAGGACGAGTTGTTCTGTGCGGTCTACGAGTCCTTGATCAACATGCCACAGCAGTCGTTGCTGCATGCGCCGGCAGGGGCCACGGCAGCGGAATCGGTTGGGGAAATATTGCGCCATTTGGTCAGATGGTTCACTGCCAACCCTGACCTCGCGACCACCCAGTTCGAACTTTTCTTCTGGAACCTTCGCAACAATCCGGACATGGCGGCCAAGATCTATACCCTCTCCATCGAAGCGACCAAGCAAGTCATCGTGAAGAGCACTGGCGCTGAACTGGAACAGACCGCACTGACCGCCGTCAGCAGCCTGCTTATAAATCTGTTCGACGGTTTGTTGCTCGGCTGGTCCGCCCACCGCGACCATGAGCGCCTGGAAAAAGAGACCGAGGCAGCCTGCCAAGCGGTAGAACTGCTGGTGGCCGGTTATTAGCGCCATCATAGAGTTAGCCGTGCCGCGCTGCTGCACGGCAATCCTGGCACCTCGGCTTATCTGATTAATTCTGCAAGCGAACTATTCCCGGCGCAACGCCCTGCCCGTTCCACCTGACTCAATAGTGATCGTCTCTCTTCTCGCACAGGTCTCGCGTCTGCGCCTGTCCATATAAGCGTCACCCATTTACCACTCGATTGAGGCCAGCGCGTCAATCGCGGCTCCAACTCACGGTCAATCTCGCAGCTGTGGTGTAAATCAACCTAAAACGATAGCGGCCTGGTGCATTTTGCACCTTGTTCTGTGCGTTTGGCCGCCCTATTCTGGTCAGGTGATCAAGTCAAAAGATCAGTCTCTATAACACAACAATTAGGAGGCGACATGTCCTCTCACACTGCTCTTCCGCTTGAGCCGCTCGATATATTGATCATTGGAGCCGGGGTGTCTGGCATCGGTGCGGCGGCCTACCTGCGACGCCATCAGCCAAACAAAGTCTTTGCGATCCTCGAGTCCCGCGAACGAATGGGCGGTACTTGGGATCTGTTTCGTTATCCAGGCATTCGATCCGACTCGGACCTGTATACCTTCGGTTTCGACTTCAAGCCTTGGACCAAGGAGAAGTCTTTGGCGGACGCCGCAGACATTCTCGAATATCTGCGCGAAGCCATCGACGAGCATGATCTGGATCCCTTGATCCAGTACAAACAGAGGGTCATTTCGGCGAACTGGCAAAGTGACAACGGTTTGTGGGCGGTACGCGTCGAGGATGGCCCCACGAGGCAGATCCGTACGATCCAATGCCGCTGGCTATTCAGTGCGGGCGGTTACTACCGCTATGACCAGGGCTTCAGCCCTCGCTTCGAGGGTACCGAACAGTTCAAGGGACAAATAATCCATCCTCAACACTGGCCGGAACATTTGGACTATACGGGCAAGCGGGTCGTTGTCATCGGCAGTGGCGCAACGGCTGTGACCCTGATCCCAGCCATGGCGGACAAAGTCGCCAGCATCACCATGCTGCAGCGCACACCCTCCTACATCATCAACCAGCCCGCCAATGATGCGGTTGCATCGTTTTTGCGCAAAATTCTGCCTGCGCAAACAGCCTATTCCCTGACGCGCTACAAGAACGCCTGGATTACCTTGGCCTTCTGGGGATTCTGCCAGCGCTTCCCCAAGCTTTCGCGAAAAATGCTTTTGTGGCTAACCCGCAAGGAGTTGCCGAAAGACTACCCGGTCGACGTGCATTTCAATCCGCCCTATAACCCTTGGGACCAACGTTTATGTTCGGTTCCCGAAGGTGATTTGTTCAAAGCCATCAGCGCAGGTAAAGCTGACGTCGTTACCGATCACATCGAGCGGTTCACCGAGTCCGGTGTGTTGCTCAAATCTGGCAGGACGCTGAAGGCCGACATCATCGTTACTGCCACGGGGCTGAACGTACAGCTGTTCGGCGGCATTACATTGCACAAGGACGGCAAGCCGGTAGTACTCAGCGAGACCTTGGCTTACAAGGGAATGATGCTCTCCGGCGTTCCCAATTTCGCCTTTGCGGTGGGCTACACCAATTCTTCCTGGACCCTCAAAGTGTGTCTGTTGTGCGACCACTTCTGTCGCTTGCTCGGCTTCATGGAGGATAAAGGCTACAACGTCTGCGAGCCCAAGGCGCCGGACGGGATCGAAACCCGCCCCTTGTTGGACTTTGGTGCCGGCTATGTGAAACGCGCGCTGGACAGCATGCCACGGCAAGGGCCGCGCGAGCCTTGGGTCATGTCGATGGATTACTTTCGCGACGTCAAACTGCTGCGCCGCGGCACAGTGGCTGACAAATGCCTCACGTTCACGACAGTACCCACGGCGCCCTTGCACGCTGGCGTCGTGTTGACGCAGCAAGGTAGCCGCCAATGAGTACCGATCGCTTTTACGAGCTGTCGGGAGAACGCAAGCTCTGCTATCGCAGCTACGGCACTGAAGGCGCCCCGGCGGTCATTCTCATTGTCGGTCTGGGGCTGCAGCTGACCTACTGGCCGCAGCCGCTGATCGCCGGTCTGGTTGAGCGGGGATTGCGCGTTATCACATTGGACAACCGTGATTCCGGCAGGTCGTTCTTCACTGAAATGCCCCCTCCGTCAGTCATTCAACAGTTCTTCCGCAAGCGAACCCCCGGCTATGACCTACGTGACATGGCCAACGACGTGATCGAGCTCATGAACGGCTTGAAGCTGGAAACAGCGCACGTCGTGGGGATGTCGATGGGGGGAATGATCGGCCAGACACTCGCCGCGCATCATCCCGAGCGTGTCAGGACACTCACTTCCATCTTCTCGACAACCGGCTCACTGCGCGTAGGCCAGCCAGCGCTCAAAGCCATTTTGCAGCTCCTGCGCCGCCCTCCGCGCAATCAACAGGAAAGCGTCAGGGACTATCTGGACATCATGGGCCTGATTGGCTCGACACTCGAATGGAATGAGCAAGCACTGCGTGACTATGCGATGGAGGCGTGGGAGCGAGGTGGTGGTGAGGCAAGCAACCTCGGTACCGCCAGGCAGATTGGCGCAATTATCAACTCAGGTGACCGAACCAGGGAACTCCAGCAGATTTGCTGCAGCACTCTGGTCATTCATGGGGATAAAGACCGCATGGTCGCGACAAACGGAGGGTTCGCCACGGCCGCGGCGATTCGTCGGTCAAGTTTGGTTCTGTTGCCTGGGATGGGGCATGACTTGCCAGCGTGCCTGTCAGGCACGCTGCTCTCCCTTTTGGCAGGACACATGCGTTAGCACAGTTTCCCTTTAGGGGCACGCAGCTTGGCCGCCCCTCTTTTTATCCCCCTGGAGGTTTCTCGCAGTACATGTCATCAGAACCCAGAACAACAACATTTCCGGCTTGCGCGAACCACCCAAGCCATACATCACACGCCTGAGCTGTCGACCACGGCCTGGCGCGGATGCTCCTCCACTGCCCTTTCAACAATGACAACAATTGAGCAAGAGGTACGTATGGAATTCAAGTTCTTACTCCCCACCAAAGTCGTGATGGAAGCAGGTCTGCGTGAGCGCACCGGCGAACATCTACGGGAACTTGGCCTGGCACGCGTCCTGATCGTGACAGATGCCGGTGTGAAGGCAGCGGGCCTGCTCGACAGCGTCTATGCCAGCCTGAACAAGGCAGGCATCACGTACGAGGAAGTTTCGGACATCAAGGCCAACCCTCGCAGCGAGGATATCAACCGCACCGCTACGCTCTATCGGGGCAAAGGCATCGATGGCCTGCTGGCCGTTGGTGGCGGCAGCGCTATGGATGCAGCCAAGGCCATCAGCGTGCTGCTGACTCATGAAGGTCGCATCGAGGATTACGAAGGCTCGTTCACGCTCAAGCATGCCATACCGCCTATCGTCGCTATCCCGACCACGGCAGGCACCGGTAGCGAGGTGACATGCTTTTCAGTGATCACCGACACCGCGCGTCATTACAAAATGAGCGTTCTGGACTATCGAGTCGGGCCGGTGCTGGCCCTACTGGATTCACACATCACCAACACACTCCCGTCGTCAATTGCCGCCGCGACCGGGATGGATGCCTTGACCCATGCCATCGAAGCCTACACCTGTCGCGCATCGAATCCGATCAGCGACGGCCTGGCGCTGCATGCCATCCGCCTGATCGGTCAGTTTCTCAAGCCAGCAGTGCATGATCCGGCAAACCTGGAAGCTCGCGAGCAGATGCTGGTGGCCAGTTTAATCGCGGGGATGGCATTCGGTAACGCGGATGTCGCCAGCGTGCACTGCATCTCCGAAGCGATCGGTGGCCTGTACGACACGCCACACGGTGTGGGCAACGCGATTTTCCTGCCCTTCGTATTCGATCACAACCGTGACGCCGATATTGTCCGCCATGCCCAGGTTGCCTACGCATTGGGAATCGATCCCACGCTTTCGCCGGTCGATGCCGCCGAGGCCGCTGTTGGCCACCTGTTCCAGATGAGCAAGGACTTGGGCATTCCCTGCTTCGCCGAGGTGAAAGGTGTGTGCGAGGAGGATTTCCTGATCATTGCCGAAAAGTCGAAGCAGAACTTTTCAGACGCCAGCAATGCCAAGGCAATGACCGTGCAGGCCTACCACGACATCATCACCAATGCTTACAACTTCGTGGCGTGAGAGGTGCCAGTCATGAGCCAATCAATCTCCAGCGCCTCGTTGCGGCGCACTCTGGGCCCGTTTTCCGTTCTGCTGTTCGGCCTGGCGTTTCTCGCCCCATTAATTGTATTCGGCACCTACGGCGTGATCTCGCAGGCAAGCGGGAACACCACGGCGATGGCTTACCTGGTCGCTGCGACCGGCGTGATTTTCACGGCGTTGAGCTACGGCCGACTGGTCAAGGTGTTCCCGGTAGCGGGTTCGGCCTACACCTATACCCGCAAGATGCTGAACGCGAATGTGGGCTTCATGGTGGGCTGGGCTGCCCTGCTCGACTACTTTTTCATTCCGATGCTGATCTGGTTGCTCGGCGCCAGTTATCTCAGCATGGCATTTCCAGAGGTACCTCAATGGGTGTGGATCACAGGCTTCATCGTTTCCACAACGCTGCTAAATATCCTGGGCATCCAGGTCGCTAACCGTTTCAACGTGCTGTTGATGGTGGCGCAACTTGTCATCATCGCCGTGTTCATCGGTCTGTGCGGGCATTACATCGTTGCTGCCAACGGGGCTGGCGGGCTGCTGTCCACCAGGCCGTTCTTCAACCAGGACGTGCCGTTCGCCACCACCATGGCCGGCGCCGCCATTGCTGCGTATTCCTTTCTGGGCTTTGACGCGCTGTCCACTCTGAGCGAGGAAACCCGCGACCCAGGTCGGACGCTCCCGCGTGCCATTCTGCTGGTCGCTTTGATCGGCGGCACAGTGTACGTCGGTTCCTCGTACTTCATGTTCCTGGCGCACCCTTCTCTCGCGTTCGAAAATGTCGATGGTGCCGCCTTCGAGATTGCCCGGATGATCGGGGGGGATCTGTTCTTTGCAGTGGTCCTGGCCGGCATCATCATCGCCCACTTCGCTGCAGGGATGTCATTCCAGGCAAGCGTGGGACGACTGCTGTATGCGCTCGGCCGGGACAACCAACTGCCACGCAGTTTGTTCGGCGCCCTTCACCCTCGCTACAAGACACCGGCCTTCAACATCCTGCTTTGCGGTGCCTTCGGCACCGCGGGGTTTGGCTTGACGATCGCCACCGCGACTTCCCTGGTCAATTTCGGCGCTTTTCTCGCCTTCACCGCCGTCAACCTTTGCGCATTGCGGCTCACCTTCGATGTACGCGTGAAGGATGGCGCCGGCTTGTTGCGTGGCGTGCTCTTCCCACTTATCGGTCTGATCACCGCCGGGTGGATGCTGGCCAGCCTCGATAAAGACGCACTGATCATGGGTTGTAGCTGGCTTTGCCTGGGCGCGGTTTATCTCGCCTGCCGAACCAGCTTCTTCCGCAACCCAGTCCCTGAAGCTTTGGTATAGCGATCAATTTCCAATCGAACGCTTTGATAACAACCACAAGGCAAGGCAATGGCATTGCCCGTTCAATGGTGAGATACGACATGCAAACAAAACTCCTGATCAATGGCGCCCTCGTGGTCGGCGAAGGCGAAAACCTGGACGTGTATAACCCATCCCTGGGGCGCGTCCTGGTACAGACCAAAGAGGCCAGTCGCGCCCAGGTTCATGCCGCAGTCCAGAGCGCAGATGCGGCCTTTGAAGCTTGGTCGCAGACACCGCCCAAAGACCGTGCGGCACTGCTGCTCAAGCTCGCCGACAGCATCGACGCACAGGCGCAGGATTTCGCTCGCCTGGAAGCGGATAACTGCGGCAAGCCTTTCGCGGCTGTGCTGCAGGATGAATTGCCCGCCGTATCGGACGTGTTCCGCTTCTTTGCCGGCGCCGTTCGCTGCCTGCAGGGGTCGGCGGCGGGCGAGTACCTTCCGGGCCACACCTCGATGATCCGCCGGGACCCCATAGGCGTCGTCGCCTCCATCGCGCCATGGAACTACCCCTTGCTGATGGCGGCGTGGAAGCTCGCCCCTGCACTGGCTGGCGGTAACACCGTTGTACTGAAACCGTCGGAGCACACCCCAATGAGCACCTTGAAACTGGGGGAGCTGCTCGCCGACATCTTCCCCGTCGGCGTGGTCAACATCGTCCACGGGCGAGGTGCCTCGGTGGGTGAACCGCTGACCCGCCACGCTCAGGTTCGCATGGTGTCTCTGACTGGCTCAGTGCGTACCGGCAGCCGGATCATCGAAGACACGGCCGACAGCGTGAAAAGGATGCACATGGAACTGGGTGGCAAGGCACCTGTACTGATCTTCGATGATGCCGACATCGACGCCGCCGTCGAAGGCATCCGCGCTTTCGGTTTCTACAACGCAGGCCAGGACTGTACTGCTGCCTGCCGCCTCTATGTGCAAAAGGCGGTCTACCCAGAATTCGTTCGCAAGCTCGGCGAGGCGGTGTCCAGTATCAAGTGCGGGCTTCAGGATGACCCGGCAACCGAGATGGGTCCCCTGATCACCCAAGAGCACCTGGAGCGTGTCGAGGGCTTCGTGAACCGTGCCAGGGAGCTTCCCCACATCGAGGTCGTCACGGGCGGCAAGCGCGCCGCGGGCGCCGGGTTCTTCTTCGAACCTACAGTTCTGGCCGGCACCCAGCAGCAAGATGAGGTGGTGTGCCGTGAGATCTTCGGCCCGGTGGTGACGGTTTCGTCATTCGAGGACGAAGCGCAGGTACTGGCGTGGGCCAATGAATCGGACTACGGCCTGGCCTCTTCGGTGTGGACTGCCGATGTGGGGCGGGCTCATCGACTGGCCGCTCGCCTCCAATACGGCTGCACTTGGGTCAACACCCACTTCATGTTGGTAAGCGAGATGCCCCATGGTGGGGTGAAGCTGTCCGGGTACGGCAAGGACCTGTCCATGTACGGGCTGGAAGACTACACGGTGGTGCGCCATGTGATGTTCAAGCACTGACACCGTAATTCCATGCAACCCCTGCTTAGAACTTTCAAGAGGTTATATATGAGCAACATCGAGACTTTCGAACGACTCGAGTCCAACGTGCGGATGTATTGCCGTGACCTGCCGCTGGTGTTCGATACCGCCCAAGGGAGCAAGATCCACGCTGAGGATGGCCGCGAATACCTGGACTTCTTCGCCGGCGCCGGCGCACTTAACTATGGCCACAACGACCCGCGCATGCGCGATGCCTTGATCGAGTATCTTTCGGCCAATGGAGTGACCCATGGCCTGGACCTGCATACCAGCACCAAACGTCGGTTCCTGGAAGCGATCGAGCGTGACCTGTTCGAGCCACGAGGCTGGAACTACAAGGTCCAGTTCACTGGCCCAACCGGTGCCGACGCTGTCGAGGCGGCGTTGAAGCTTGCGCGCAAGGTGACGGGGCGCACAAAGGTCGTATCGTTCTACGGGGCTTACCACGGCATGACAGCCGGAGCCTTGGCGATCACCGGAAACCGCACTCGCCGAGGCCCAGGGTTGTCCAGCGACGTGGTTTTCGTGCCATACGAAGACAGCCCTTACGGCGAATTCGACAGTCACGGTTTCCTTGAGCGCCTGGCCAACGACCAGGGCAGCGGATCGGAACTTCCCGCGGCTGTGATCGTGGAATCCGTACAGATTCAAGCGGGTGTCTTTTCGGCATCCAATGAATGGTTACAACGGTTGCGCAGGTGGACCACCGAACACGGGGTGTTGCTCATCTGCGATGAAATCCAGGCGGGCTGCGGCCGGACCGGTGACTTCTTCGGTTTCGAGCGTTCCGGGATTCAACCAGACCTGATCACCTGTGCGAAGTCGATCAGCGGCTTTGGCCTGCCGATGGCGATTGTGTTGATTCGCGCGGAGCTGGACGTATGGCAACCCGGCGATCACATCGGCACGTTCCGCGGTAATCAACTAGCGTTCCTCACCGCCCAGATCGCGCTCAGCTATTGGCGCGATGGGCAGTTCCTGAAACTGCTAGCCGACAACTGCGCGGCCATGGAACGCGCTGTTGCGGGATTCGCCGAGATTTCCGGTGTAGCGTCCGCGCGCTGTCGCGGCATGATCGCAGGCATTGATTTCGGCCGCGGCAACGTTGCGTTGGCCAAGGATGCACAGCAGCGTGCGCTGCAGGCGGGTGTACTGGTCGACCGCTGCGGCCCGAACGGCGAAATCATCAAGCTGATGCCGCCTGTGAATACCCCGACCGATCAGCTTGAAGCAGGACTGAAAGCCTTCGGTGAATCGGTCGAGGCAGCGCTGAGTACGTAACGGACTGCCGAGTGGCACGTGTTGTAACACCTGCCGCTCGGCCTCTTCGCACATTCAAGTCGACAATCGCACCCGGCTGTTCGCTCTGAATGCGCCTTCTCTCCGATCAGGTTCCAAGGTAACAACTATAAAAATACCGCTGGAGGATCATATGCGCCGATTTGGTTTTCTACTGGCCGTTTTGACGCTGGCCATTTTCTTGAGTGCCCTTCTCGCCCCCAAACCTTCCCTCGTCAACCGCGGGACAGCACAACACTCGGGGCATCCGGTTGTCAGCATCAGGGACATTTTCAGGGGCTACTAGCCAGGTATTCGCTGCCTACGTAATGGCAGCTCCTCCTTGCACGCGTTGAGAGACGAGCAGATTCAATGAACATGTCACGCGGCCGCTGTCATTCGCTCGACAGCGGCCGCTTGCGCTTTAATGACCTCTTACTCCGCTGGCTCCGAGACGCATCCACCCGCCAACCTGTCACCTCTCTTCAGCCCTCGCCAGAGCAGAGACGGGGACAGCATCCGGAAGCTGGCCGAGGCGGCGATGCCAAGGCCAGCGCAACCATCAAAACTGCATTGATTTATGGGGTCTGTGGTGCAGCAGGTCGATCAATGTCCGGCGCCGGCGGTCTGCACCTCCTGTTGCCGGGCCCACTCGCGCAGGACGAACTTCTGGATTTTGCCGGTGGCGGTCTTGGGCAGTTCCGTGAGTGACACATGCCGCGGCGCCTTGAAATGCGCCAGGCGCTCACGGCACCAGCGTATCAGGTCGTCCGCCGTGACCGTCGCCAGCGCCTCAGCGCGTAGGGTGACGAACGCGTGAGGGGTCTCGCCCCAGCGTGAATCCGGACGCGCCACCACCGCCGCTTCGACTACCTCGGGGTGCTGGTAAAGCACCTCCTCGATTTCCAGTGAGCTGATGTTTTCGCCGCCAGAAATGATGATGTCCTTGGCCCGGTCCTTGATTTCCACATAGCCATCCGGATGCAGCACGGCCAGATCGCCCGTGTGCAGCCAGCCGTTTGCCAGCGCGCTGCGGGTGGCCTGCGGATTGTGCAGATAGCCTTTCATCACCGTGTTGCCACGCACCACCAATTCGCCCAGGGTAAGGCCGTCGGCCGGAACAGGGTGGCCAGTGTCGGTATCCAGCACGGTGGCCTCCTCGAGTAGCGGATGGGCGACGCCCTGGCGACTCATGAACCGGGCACGGGCCTCCAGCGGTAACTCGTCGACTCCCGGTTGCCACAGGCACAATGTGCTGGGACCGTAGCTTTCTGTCATACCGTAGGCGTGAGTGATGCTGAAACCACGCGCTTCCATTGCTGCTATGACCGCGCTGGGCGGCGCGGCACCGCCGGTGATCACAGATACCGGCGCGGCAGGCACGCGGGCGTGCTCGGCATGGATCAGCATCGACATCACCACCGGGGCGGCACTCAGGTGGGTGACCGCATGCTCGGCGATGGCGGCGTGAATCGCGTCTGGCTGGACCTTGCGCAGGCATACATGAGTCCCACCGGACAGTGTTACCGCCCAGGTATGGCTCCAGCCGTTGCAGTGGAACATCGGCAACGTCCACAGATACACACTGCGTGGCCCCAGCTGGAAAATCAGCGCCCCGGCGCAGGCGTTGAGATAGGCGCCACGGTGATGCAGGACCACTCCCTTAGGGTCGCCGGTGGTGCCTGATGTGTAGTTGATCGCGATCGACTGCCATTCGTTTTGCGGCGCACTCAGCGGCCGTTCGGGATCGCCCTGAGCGAGAAATGCTTCGTAGTCCAGATCGCTGGCCAGGTCGGCGCGTTCGGCCTGATCATCGTCGATACCCACCAGCAACGGTGGTGACTCAAGCATGGCCAGCGCCTGATGGACGACCGCGCCGAACTCGCGATCGCAGATCAGCACCTTGGCCGCGCAGTGACGCAAGATGAAGGCGATGCTGCGCGCCTCCAGGCGGATGTTGATGCACACCAGCTCCGCCCCGGCACCGGGCACACCATAGTGGGCTTCGAGCATCTCCGGGATGTTTGGCGCCAATATCGCCACCCGCTCGCCCGGCTGCACGCCGACCCGCACCAGTGCACTGGCCAGGGCGCAGCTGCGTTGGTGCAACTGGCGGTAGCTGTAGCGGCGCTTGCCATAGACCACCGCATCACGCTGCGGATAAATCTGCGCGGTACGCTTGAGAAACGATAGTGGCGACAGCGGCACATGGTTGGCTTCGTTTGGAGCAAGGTCGTGTTCGAGTGTCGAAATCATCATGGCAGCCACTCCATCAATACATTGCTCAGGTATTGCACGCACATAAACACCTCCTGCTTCTTGTTGTTTTTGCGCCGGGGCGCGTTACAGGCTGCTGCACAGATGGCCGCCATCGACCACGATCTCGGCGCCACTCATTGCTCGTCCGGCATCGCTGGCGAGCAGCAGCAAGGCGCCATCCAGATCCGCCGGGAGGCTGAAGCGTCGGCCGGGGATACGTGAGCGCAACTTTTCCCCGGCCTCACTCACCAGGAACTCTTCATTCAGATCGGTCATCACGTAGCCTGGCGCCAAGGCGTTCACCCGAATGCCATGGCGAGCCAGCTCCAGTGCCATGGCGCGGGTCAGGTGCGCCAGACCGGCCTTGGCCGCGAGATAAGGGCCAACGGCGCCGGCTACGCGGCTGGCGAGGATGGAGGTGACATTGATCAGGCTTCCGCCCTTCCCCACAGCGACCATACGCCGGGCGCTCTCTTGGGCTACAGCCCAGGCACCCTTGAGGTTTGTGTCGAGCACGCGGTCCCAGCTTTGATCGTCACAGGCCAGCAAGGGCTGGCTGTCGCTTACCCCCGCATTGTTGACCAGTACATCCAACGGGCCGACCGCATCGAGCACCCGACAGACATCGTCGCGGCAGGTCACATCGAGGGCGAAGGCGCGAGCGCGACCTCCCGCCACCTCAATGGCCTCCACCAGCTCCAGCAGCGGCGCCTGACGCCTGGCGGTCACCACCACCTCCGCGCCTGCGGCGGCCAAGGTCATGGCAAAGTGTCGACCCAGGCCGCTAGAGGCGCCGGTCACCAGGACGCGGTGCCCGTCAAGGGCGAACAATCGTGCAAGGTTCTGTTGCATCATTGGCTCCCCAGGCGCTGGTCGAGGAGTTTCTTCGCCAGGCTCATGCGGTGCACTTCGCTCGGGCCGTCATAGATGCGGAACGGACGAATGTCACGGAAGATCCGCTCCACCACGGTATCTCCGGTCACCCCGCGCCCACCCAGTACCTGGACACAGCGATCGACCACCCGCCATAGGGCCTCGGCGCTGATCACCTTGGCCATGCTCGAATCGACGTTGGCACGCTGGCCTTGGTCGAGCACCCAGGCGCAGTGCCAAACCGCCAGGCGCACTACGTGCAGGTCCATCATGTTGTCGGCCAGCATGAAGCCCACGCCCTGGTGTTCACCCAAGGGCTTGCCGAAGGCGTCGCGGGTGCGCGCATAGTCGCAGGCGATATCGTGGGCACGGCGCGCGGCGCCAAGCCAGCGCATGCAATGGGTCAGTCGCGCGGGCGCCAGACGCACCTGGGCGTAGCGAAAGCCCTTGCCTATCTCACCCAATACATCGCTCGCCGGAACCCGAAGATTGTCGAAGCGCAGCTGCCCATGACCACCGGTGAAGCAGCTGTCCAGCGAATCCAGCTGACGCTCGTGGATGATGCCGTCGCGCTGCATGTCAGTCAGGAACATGGTGGCCGTGCCATCTTCCATGCGCGCCATGATGATGCCGAAGTCGGCACCTTTGGCCCCAGTGATCAGCCATTTGCGGCCGTTGATCAGGTAGTCATCGCCGTCGCGGATAGCGGTGGTGCGCAGCATCGACGGATCGGAGCCCGAGCCCGGCGCAGGTTCAGTCATGGCGAAACACGAGCGAGTACGACCCTGGACCAGCGGACGCAACCAGCGGTCCTTCTGTGCCTCGGTGGCAACCACGTCCATCAGGTGGATATTGCCCTCGTCCGGGGCATGAATATTCAATGCCACCGGGCCCAGCGGCGAGTAGCCGGCCTCTTCGAAGACGATAGCCTTGGCCACGTGGTTCAGCTCCAAGCCGCCCATTTCGCGGCTGGCGTGGGGTGTCAGCAGCCCGACGGCGCGGGCGCAGGCCAGCAAATCCTGACGCAGTGCGTCGCTGGGACCGTGGCCGTCCTGGCGCGGGTCGTTCTCAAACGGGATCACCTGTTCGGCGATGAAGTCGCGAGTCTTGGCCTGCAATGCCAGTAGGTCGTCCGGGAGAGTGAAGTTCATGGCTGTCCTTCTTGATTCTTGTTGATCGGGGAATGGGGGGGCTGACGCCGTTCAGGGCAAGGCCTTCGGGTTGCTGATCGCCAATCGAGCGAGGGTCGTTTGGTGCAATGTCTGGACGAGGGTGCGGTGGCTTTGCGGGGCGTCATGGCTACCCTGGCGAATAGCGCGAACCAGTTGGCGGCGTGTTTCGGGCAACGTCGATGACGTCTCATCAACCAAAGCGGTCAGCCGCGCCTGCTCCTGATCGTCGACCTGGCGGCCCAGGCGGCTTTCGCGCGCAGCTATGGCCATGGCATTGGCGATCATCAGTGCTGGGTAACGCAGCTCCGCGGTCAACGCTGGCAGTACCTGCTCCAGCAGCGTCAGGCGAGCAATGTCTAAAAGCTCATGGGCATTCGGTTGGGTCATGGTGCGTCGGCTCCGGTCATATGCAGGATGTCGAGCTCAAGTTCCGGCAGCAGGTGTGCAGTCAATGCCAGCTCGAGGGAGGGTTCTTCACCGGACAGGTGACGCTGCCCTTGCTGCAGAGCGATTACCGCCCAACGCAGAGTGGCCATTACCTGCCAGTAGTGCAGCTGGCTGCGCTCGATGCGTACAGAAGACACCTCGTGGTAGCCATGCAGGAAATCGTCCAGCCGGCCGATGCCACCCGCTTCGAGATCTGGACGGGTGAACCGCCAGCATCGGGCGGTAAACCAACCCAGGTCTTCGTAAGGGTCGCCCCAGCCGGTGAACTCCCAATCGAGCACCGCCTCCAACCCCTGCTCGCTGGCCAGGTAGTTGCCCGTGCGGTAGTCGCGATGCAGCAAGCACAGGGTGCTGTTGCGCGGCGCATGTAGCTCACACCAGCGCAACCCCCACTCCAACACCGGATAGGCATCGGTGAGGGTGTCGAGGTAGCGGCGATAGGCATTGATGGTCACCAAGGCCGGTGAGCTGTCCGGAACTGGCAGGAAGTCCAGAGCTGCGCACGGCGGGCGGACCTCATGCAAACGCGCCAGGTTGGCGCCCAACTGCGCAGCTAGCTGCGTGTTGCCCCGAGCCTCGGCACCGGCGCTAAGCAGTCGTCCGGCGGCGATCCCCGGCACATACTCCATCAGGAAGAACACCCGCCCATGGACGCGGAGGTCACGGCACAGCCAGAGCGGCTGTGGCACTTTCACACCTGCCTGATGGACCACCTGCAAAACGGCGAACTCCTGTTCGCGGTCGAGGCTTGCGGGAAGCGCTGAAATTGCGTCGCTACGCAGCACCCAACGCCGGTTGCCGGCCCAAGGTCCGCCCTCTATTACCAAGTCCAGTAGCCAGTTTTCCTGAATGGCCCCGCCGCTCAGGCGCTTGCGCGCTTGGATGACCACCCCCGTTGCCGTGGCTTGCTCGCGGATGAAGTCGACCAGACGGTGATTGTCAGTCGTGGCCGCGAACGTATCGCTGGCCAGAGTAATCGCTGAAGAACTGCTCATGGGTCTGTATGCCCTGCCTTTGGTTTCTGAGTTGGCAGAACCCGGAGAGCAAGGCCTGGGCCAACTCTTCAACAATTAGCTGCAGACCGCGGACAGCGTGCATTCGACACTTTCTACCGATGGGCGACAGGCATTCGGTTTGTTGCATATTTGCGATGTGCTAGTTCAGTATTGAAACATTTCAAACTTGAAACAGGATTTGTCATGGACTCTCCGGCCTCGCAGGTCGTCGTGCTGATCAGCCACTTGGAGCGCCCGCCGCTACAGAGTCGACTCGCCCATGTAGTGAACGGGCTCGCGGCGGACTACCCCAACACCCATATAGAAGTGCTTGATACCTCTGTGACTGAAGCGCTGCAGACCGCCCGCGAACTGGAGGAGGCTGGCAAGGTTGACGTGTTCGTATGCGCTGGAGCTACGGCTGCCTACCTGCGTAAGCACCTGACGCGCCCAGTACTGACGATGCGCGTTGGCGGCGGTGACTTGCTAAAGGCGCTGGGGCAGGCCCGCGATTTTTCTTCTCAGGTGGCCGTGCTCAGCTACAGCCACATCAACCAGGATCTGCACGACATGGCCGCGCTATTCACCGTGCAGGTTCACCAGGCTACCTACAATTCCCTGGAGGAAGCCCGCCAGGCCGTCCAGCAGGCAGCTCAGCTGGGTTGCCGTAGCATAATTGGCTCGTCGACGGTCGTGGAGCTGGCAGAACAGGCTGGTTTGCACGGTGTTCTGTCGCTGAGCGAGGACACTGCACGCAAGGCGTTAGAGGAAGCTTTGGGCATCCTCGAAAGTCAACG
This sequence comes from Pseudomonas sp. Pseusp10, assembly GCF_059492225.1. Classification (NCBI taxonomy): domain Bacteria; kingdom Pseudomonadati; phylum Pseudomonadota; class Gammaproteobacteria; order Pseudomonadales; family Pseudomonadaceae; genus Pseudomonas; species Pseudomonas sp. Pseusp10. The sequence continues at coordinate 3,762,295 of NZ_CP168528.1, forward strand.
CACCGAGATCGCCAAACGTCGGCATTTGAATGCAGTGCTGCAACACATTCCTGCTGGAGTGGCGGCGGTCGACAACCAAGGTGTGGTGCAATCGCTCAACCCGGCCCTTGCTCAACTGCTGGAGCTGCCGATTAGTGCCGTCCTTGGCCGCCCGCTGCAGCAGCTGTGCCCGGAGCTGGATTTGCAGCAGGCATTGCAGAATGGCACGGGCGAGGAAAACCAGGTGATCCGGCTAGGTTCGCATGCTGTAGTCAGCAACCTGCTACCAATTCTGGAAAACGGTCAACGTACAGGCCTGGTCTTGACCTGCCAGGACACCACCGCTGTTCAGCGGGCCGACCAGCGCATTCGCTCCACCCGCCGCCCAGGTGCTTTCACCGCCCGTTACCGACTCGAACAACTCTACGGCAACAGCAAGGCCAATCGTGAAATGCTGCAACTGGCTAAGCGCTTCGCCGCCAGCCAATCGACCATCCTGATCACCGGTGAAAGTGGCACGGGCAAGGAATTGCTGGCCCAAGGCATTCACAACGAGAGCCCACGCTGGCAGGGCCCCTTCGTCGCCATCAACTGCGCTGCGTTTCCCGAGTCGCTGCTGGAAAGCGAATTGTTCGGCTACGAGGAAGGCGCCTTTAGCGGCTCGCGCAAAGGCGGCAAGCCGGGATTGTTGGAGGCTGCGCATCGCGGCACGCTTTTCCTCGACGAGATCGGAGACATGCCTGTCTCGCTGCAGACACGCCTGCTACGTGTGTTACAAGAGCGTGAAGTCCTGCGGCTGGGCGGCACCGAACCGATTTCCATCGACGTAAGAATCATCGCGGCCACTCATCAGGATTTACACGCAGCCATGCAAGCGAGCGAGTTTCGCACCGACCTGTACTACCGGCTGAACATCCTTCGCTTGCAAACCACTCCATTGCGAGAACGGCCTGAAGATATCGCCCAGATTAGCCGCAGCATCAGCCAGCGTCTGCTGGTCCAAGGCCAGCCGGCAGGCGCTGCGGTCTTGCCCGCAGCATTGTTGCCTTACCTGGAGCGCTACACTTGGCCAGGCAATGTCCGTGAACTCGAGAACGTGATCGAACGCGCCATGCTCTCGACACCTGAACTCCTCCACAACGACGAGTTGGACGTACAGTACTTGGCGCGTGTGCTCCCTGAACTGTGCGAAGAATCCTTCTTATCGCCCGGCCGGAAAAGAAAGCCGCGAGAAACGGACTTGCACACGATCGGTAAGGCAGCACAGCTGCGCCACGTCCAGGAAACACTGGAAAGCTGTCACGGCAATTTGGACGAGGCAGCGCGCCGCCTAGGCATCAGCCGCACCACCTTGTGGCGGCGGCTGCGAAGCGCCGGCGAAGCAAAGCAATAAACAGTCTTCTGCCGGCAGCGTTAAGTCGTGCGACCACTGGCTTGCATTCGCTTTGGCCGATTGTCGATCCTGGCTTGGGATAAGTAGCTCAGCTGTGTGAGCTCTGTCCCAGCCTCGCATTGAATGAATCGTCTCGTGGCCATCTCAGCAACGCCCTTTCGCCTTGAATTTGACCGTTACCTGCAAGGCCCTAAGGAAGCCAACGCCATCCTCGTAGCTGCGCATGAATGCCGCAGGCGCCAAGGCGTCTGCGGTTTTCTGCGTGTCTTGTCGCCCTGAATCACGGATCAGTACCGATGCCTATCACCCACCCGCAGCGCGCGATCACCGCGCTGAAGCCCCCCCTGCCGCCCATTCGCTGGCGCCACACCCGGCGATGCGCCTGTCGAACCTGAACAGCGCTCTGCTCACGGCCCTGGCCAGTAGCCTGCTCTTGTTGCCGAGCGAGGCGAGAGTAGTCGATTTCATTTTTCTGTCTGTTCAAGTTTTATTGTCGGCACTCACAGCACGGCACGACCTGATTGCAGGTGGCCATGAAGCAGTCGGAGTGAGGTGCAGAGGAAAGCTGGTTGAAATCCGTCTTAGCTCAACCAGTCCAGGGTCAATATCAAGCGGCGCATGCCCTCGGGTGGTTGTGGCGACCGGTGGATGATTCCAGCACCTTTGTTACCCAGCCATTTCTCACCCTTTAACAGGGCCACATCACCAGGTCGCAACCGGTTAATTAATGCTGGGTCGTGCGGTTCGGCGGCGGAGTCACCCAATCTCGAGCGGGACATGCCCCCCTCGCTCAACCACTCGCTTGCCACGCCGACATACGTGGTGATCAACCGGACTGGAACATGGTCAACGTGAAAGCGTGGGCACATGCTTCGATCCAGTGCGCGCAATCGAACGCCCACGCGCTGCGCTCCCAGCAGGCAGCTGTAGGCGCCGACCAACCAGGATACATCCGCAAGAAACTGCTCATAACCCTCCAGGTTGCAATAGGCCCGCGCAAGCTGACTCAGATCCGGTTCGATCTCATCGTTGACCTCAAGCATGAAGCTTTCTGAAAGTGGCTCTCCTCTGCTCAGAAGAGCCTGCGCAAAGTGTTCGACGGGGTGAGACAAGGTTCTCTGCCAGACGGCTAGATTCACCTCATCGAGCAGTACCTCAGTCAAAGTAATCGGGTCCGCACCCGCTACCTGGCGGGGCAAGGAATTAAACGCAGGCGCCAACATCACGCTGTACCTCTTCTGATCGAGCAAAGGCGACGAATGACCGACCAACGCCAGCGCCTTGGCCTCTGCGGCGTCCTGGGCAGTGATATCGGGCAAAGGCAGTGCATTCGTCGACGGTTGAAGGTTGATCCTAATAACATGTTATATCATAACCAATGATCTCAATATTACTTTTCTTCGACCTAACCACTTACCATTTTGAAATCTTTCCCAGGCGTGTTGTGTGAGGTGTTCATGCTGTTCCGATTTGTCGCGCCTGTAGCTTGTGCTGGAAAGGCTTAAACACCAGGAGTTGTCTCCATCTCTGATTGACGAGGTGCTCGGCTATTTCCTCGACAGTCATTGCGATCTGTCCAAGTCGGCTTTCTTGCGCCTGAAAGGTGAGGTTCTAGTCAAATGCTCGCATCACGCATTACGGGGATATTTACAGACAACACGCTGCGCAACTTTCTGGGACATAGAAGCACCAAGTCGGGTTCTCGACTAACCTGATTACAGATTGTTTCCGACATTAAGAGGATACAAGCATGGGCACCTGCAACAAGCATCCCAACCACGACCATCGTCATGGGTCAGGCTGCGGACATATGGCGATTGAACACGATGGTCATATCGACTACCTGCATGATGGTCATTTGCACCACATGCATGGTGATCATGTGGACGAACATAGTCTGCAGGTGAGTGCGATGAACCCCGATCGTTGCACTCCCAATCATCATTGCGCCGGACATGCTCAGGACCATGTGCATGGTCCGGGCTGTGGACATGAGCCGGTACCGCATGGTGATCATGTGGACTATCTGGTGGATGGTCATCTGCACCATCCACATGGCAACCACTGCGACGATCACGGCCCGGTCACCCTCAAAGGCTGATCACGTGAGCTAGCGGCTGATCGTGATAGACGTTATTCCAGTGCACAAACTCACGGGGCAAAGTGCGTCACGAGTAGCCGCTGCGTACCGTTTAGCAGCAAGCCCCCCCCCAGTAATTGCCTTCCCTAGTGGCGTGTTACTTTCCTAGGCACTGTACGAAAAGTACTGTCTCAAACACCGCATGGCGCAAGCCAGTGAGACCATCGCCGCATAACTTTTCGCGAGCTTGTCGAAGCGCGTAACGATGCGGCGGTTCTCCTTCAGCCAGCCGAACATGCGCTCAATGATGTTGCGCTGTCGGTATTTGGGGCGATCAAACAGTCTCGGTAATCCCGGCTTGGGTTTGCGCTTCATCGTGCGCAGCGGGATGACCGGCTGCATCCGATAGCGGTCGCAGTAGCGCCGCAACGCTTCGGCGTCATAGCCTTTGTCGGCCAGCAACCATCGGCAGCGTTTGCGAGGGCGCCCTCGCAAACTTGGGATATAAGCGTTATCCAGCAGCGGCTGTGCATAGGCGATGTCGCTGGCTTGCCCACCGGACAGTAGAAAGTTCAGCGGTACGCCATTGGCATCGCACAGCATGTGAATCTTCGTCGTCAGGCCACCCCGGCTTCGTCCGAGGCATGGTCTTGCGGTTCTTCAGGCCCCCTTTTTTCCCAGCACCAGAAGAGGCCCGGGTTGCGCGTACCGCCGTGGAATCGATCATCCAGGTCTCCAGATCAATTAACCCTTGCTCGTTCAATCTAATGTGAAGCCGCTTAAGCATCTGGTCGAATGCCCCGCGATTGCGCCAGTCACGAAAGCGCTGATACACCGTCGACCATGGGCCGAAGCGCTCGGGCATGTCGCGCCAGCCAGCGCCCGAGCAGAGCACCCAGAGCACGCCGTTGAGCATCAGCCGATCATCTGCCCGTGGGCGTCCGTTCCGGCGGGGTTCACTGAAAATGTCTGCAACCAAATCCCAGGCTGCGTCGGGAAGTTCGTACCGTTTGGCCATCGTGGGCTCCTGCCTTTGATGGACGCGGACTTTACTGAGTCCCGACGATTGCCGGGTTCAAATGAGTTTCAGCTGATTTCGTACAGAGCCTAGTTTTCATGGCATTTTGAGTCACTTTCACCTCGCTCCATACGGCAGTGCTTTACTGTCACGCTATCGATATTTTCGCAGCGTTTAGCAACATAACTCGACTAAATAGTGCTTTAGATGAGTTGGCTTTTACCTTTGCCGGACGCCCTGTTCCATTACTTGAAATGCTTCGTGATAAAGCAGGTTTTGTTCATCTGAAGTCAACTCGAACCTCGAAGTCCGTGGCAGAAAACCGGACGACGTCCCTCCCCTCAGTCTCAGCTAAGTTTCGATCCGTATCGTCTCCCTTGCGCAATTCCTGCGCTGCACAGGAGAGGCACCTCCCATGAAACCCGCTACAGCCGGATGGCTCAACAAAGTACCCGAGGTGACGCTGTCATTCTGGGTGATCAAGATCTTGTCCACGACCGTGGGTGAAACCGGCGCGGACTTCCTCGCTGTCGATGCCGGCCTCGGCCTGGGCTGGACCAGCCTCGGCATGGCGGCATTGCTGGCCATTGCGCTGTTCATACAGATGCGCAAAACAGCCTGCTCGCCCTGGATCTACTGGCTGACCGTGGTGCTGGTGAGCATCGTCGGGACGCAGCTCACCGATATCCTGACCGACGTTCTCGACGTCAGCCTGTACACCAGCACCGCCGTGTTTTCAGTCTTGCTGGCACTCAATTTTCTCGTCTGGTACCGGGTGGAACACAACCTGTCGATCCGCGAGATCGTCACCCCACGCCGGGAATGGTTCTACTGGACGACCGTGCTCTGCACCTTTGCCCTCGGTACGGCAGCCGGCGACCTGGCCACCGAAGCACTGGGACTGGGTTTCACCCTCGGCGCCGTAATTTTCGCCACGCTGCTCACCGCGACGCTGGTGGCCTGGCGCATCGGTGCCAATGTGGTACTGGCCTTCTGGATCGCCTACATCCTGACCCGTCCGTTCGGTGCTTCTCTTGGCGACTTGCTGACCCAGTCCAAGACCTACGGTGGCCTCGGTATGGGCGCTACCTGGACCAGCGCGATCTTCCTGTGCGTCATCGTCCTGCTGGTCGCGGTCGCGCAGATCAGCGTCGGCAACCGCAAACTCGTCACTCAATAACGTTTATTAGTCCATCAAGGAATCGTCATGCGCCCTTTTCAACACATCATTCGCCACGTCGCCATTGTCTCGTCGATTTTCCTGCTCGGTATCGCCGCCGGCTGCTCGAAACCCGCCGACAAGCCAAACGCGGGCAACACTTCAGGTGCGATGAGTGAACAAACCCGGTCCGGTTCAAAACTGGGTGACCTGTCCGAGTTCCGCACCATCGCCGCCGACGTTGCCACGATCGTCGATAAAAACGACCTGCCGGGTGCGAAAGCCCGCATCAAGGACCTGGAGAGCGCCTGGGACTCCGCCGAAGCCGGGATCAAGCCGCGCGCCGCCAGCGACTGGCATGTAGTGGACAAGGCCATTGACCGCGCGCTCGACGCGTTGCGCGCCAGCAATCCGCAACAGAACGATTGCAAGGCCCGCATGGACGAGCTCATGAAGGCCTTCGATTCGATGAAAGGCGCGTAATAACCGGGCGGACAAACGCCGGTACAGGTGCTTCAATACAGGCGCGACGGTCATGACCGCCGCGCCTATTTTTTCGGAGCGGGACATGCGCATATTGCTGGTCGAAGATGACCCGATGATCGGAGACGCCATCCAGGGCGCACTGAGTGATGCGAGCTACGCGACCGATTGGGTGAAAAACGGCCTTACCGCACTCTCGGCGCTGGAGACCCAACCCTACGACCTGGTGCTGCTGGACCTCGGGCTGCCTGGCAAGGACGGGCTCGATGTCCTCGACAGCATTCGCGGCCGCAACAACCCGGTGCCTCTGCTGATCATCACCGCACGGGACAGCCTCGACGATCGCCTGCGTGGCCTCGACGGTGGCGCCGACGACTACTTGCTCAAGCCTTTCGACATGGCCGAGTTGCTGGCCCGCATGCGCGCCGTGCTGCGTCGTAACGGCGGGAGCGCCCAGTCACTGCTGGACAACGGCGTGGTGGCGCTGGACCTGGTGTCGAAACAGGCGAGCACTGCCGAAAACCCCGACGTGCAACTGTCCAGCCGCGAGTTCGCCCTGCTCCAGGCCCTGTTGATCCGTCCGGGGGCGATCCTCTCTCGCAGCGAACTCGAAGACCGCCTTTACGGTTGGGGCAACGAAGTGGAAAGCAACGCCGTGGAGTTTCTGATTCATTCGCTGCGCCGCAAGTTGGGCAACCAGGTCATCAAGAACGTCAGGGGTATGGGATGGATGGTTTCAAAAAGCGCTTGAGCGACTCGGTCCAGGTACGGCTGTCGGTTGCGCTGTCGCTGGCCATCCTGCTCGTGGCGGTGCTGGCCGGGATGTTTGCGTTCACCTCCGCCCTCGACGAAGCCCACGAAATGCAGGACGAAACCTTGCGTCAGGTGGCGGTGCTGTTCGATCGGCAGCAGATGACACTGCACTATCCCGTGGTCGAAAAAATTCCGGGGGACGACGAAGAATCCAGGGTCATCGTGCAGTACCTGGCCGACAGCAGCAAAGCACTCGGCAGCAACGACGACAGCGTCATCCCGCTGCCCTTCCCCACTACGCTGGCCGATGGTTTGTCGACCGTGAGTATCGTCGGCGAAGACTTTCGTACGCTGGTCAGGACTACCGCCCGGGGCGAGCGCATCGTCGTTGCCCAGGAAACCGGTGTCCGCGACAAAGAGGCACGCGAGAGCGCCTGGCGCAGCCTGTTGCCGTTTCTCATTCTGTTTCCGGTGCTGTTGCTGGTGGTGAGCGATCTGGTGCACAAGCTGTTTCGCCCGATTGCCACCCTCTCCGATGACATAGACCGCCGCGACAAACAGGCCCTGCACCCTATCGACGAGAACCATCTGCCAACCGAGATCCGCCCTTTCGTTGTGGCCATCAATCGCTTGCTGGCGCGGGTTGCGCAGTCCATGGAAACCCAGCGGCGCTTCATCGCCGACGCCGCCCACGAACTGCGTTCGCCCATGACAGCCCTGTCCCTGCAAGCCGAGCGACTGAAAGCCACGCCAATGCCGACGCAAGCCGTCGAGCGCCTGCTGCCCCTGTCGCGAGGCATAGAGCGCAGCAGAAAGCTGATCGATCAGTTGCTGGCCCTGGCCGCCGCCCAATCGAACACCGAGCGACCGCCGACCACGGTTTCGGTGCATGAGGTCTATCGACGGGTGCTGGAGGACCTGTTGCCACTGGCGGAGCGCAAGAACATCGATATCGGTGTTGAAAGTACCGAAGACGTGCAGGTCGTCATCAGCGAAATGGACCTGCTGATCCTGGTCAAGAATCTGGTGGACAACGCGATCCGCTACACCCCTTGCGGCGGACGCGTCGACCTGTCGGTGGAGCTGGTGCAGGACAGCGTGATCCTTCAGGTAAAGGATTCCGGCCCTGGTATTACTGCCGACGAACAGATGCGGGTGTTCGACCCGTTCTATCGCAGCATCGGAACCGAAGAAGCAGGCTCCGGGCTGGGGTTGTCCATCGTCAAGGCCATCGCCGAGCGTACGGGGGCTCGGGTGCGCTTGAGTTTTTCGGACGAAACGGACAAAAGCGGGTTATGTGTCTCGATCGAGTTGAAAAGAGGCTCAGGCTGAATCCCCCATGTATCACAGTGTGTCAATACAACAACGCGATACACAGACTTTCATCTGGCCGGCGACTCGACACAGTCCAGATACGTTGCCACGCTTCAATACAAGCAAGGTTTGAAGGGGCTCAAGCAGAACCCCTGACCCATGGCTAGTAATGGAGGCATCCCATGAAGAAGGCACTGAGCAACTGCAAAACCGGCAAGACTCGCCGCCACCTGGTCGGCCCATCGATCCTCGCGCTTACGCTGTTCGGCGTTCTCGGCGCAGCCCACGCGCAAACGGCCGCCACCACGCAGCCAGCGGCGACCCCTGCCGGAACCAGGCAGGTGGTGCCCCTGCCGTTCGGCCCGCTCAAGCATGTCAACGCCGGGCTGCTGGACGTGGCGTACGCCGAAACTGGCCCGGCCAACGGGCCGGTGGTGATCCTGCTGCACGGCTGGCCGTACGACATTCACAGTTATGACGAGGTCGCGCCGTTGTTGGCCGCCAAGGGCTATCGGGTACTGATGCCCTATGCGCGCGGCTATGGCGATACGCGTTTCCTGTCCGTAGAAACCGAGCGCAACGGCCAGCCGGCTGCGCTGGCCAGTGATGTCATCGACTTCATGGATGCCCTGAAAATCAAACAAGCGGTACTCGGTGGCTACGACTGGGGTGCGCGTTCGGCCGATATTGTCTCGGCACTGTGGCCGGAGCGGGTCAAGGCACTGGTCTCGGTCAGCGGTTATCTGATCGGCAGCCAGGCAGCCGGCAAGAACCCGCTGCCACCCAAGGCGGAATTGCAGTGGTGGTATCAGTTCTACTTCGCCACTGACCGCGGCCGCGCCGGTTACGAGAGAAACACCCACGACTTCGCCAAGCTGATCTGGCAACTGGCTTCGCCGAAATGGGCGTTCGATGACGCCACCTTTGACCGCAGCGCCAGGGCACTGGACAACCCGGACCATGTCGACATCACCGTGTTCAACTACCGCTGGCGCCTGGGCCTGGTCCAGGGCGAGAGCCGATACGAAGCGCTGGAGCAGAAACTGGCCACGGCGCCGTCCATCAGCGTGCCAACCATTACCCTTGAAGGCGATGCCAACGGTGCACCGCACCCGGCCCCCGAAGACTATGCCAAGCGCTTCACCGGAAAATACGAGTTCCGGCTGATCAACGGCGGCATCGGCCACAACCTGCCGCAGGAGGCTCCGCAGGCGTTCGCCAAGGCGGTGATTGATGCCGATCATCTTTGAGGTCGATCTGACATCCGCACAATAGCGCCATGGGATACCGTGAATGGCATACACAAAACCCTGTGGGAACGAGCTTGCTCCGGGCGGCGGCTGAGTGTCAGCCGAGATAAATGCTGGATGTGCCGGCCTCATCGCGAGCGAGCTCGCTCCCACAGGGTTTGTGCCGTTTGATCACAATGAGTCAAAGACAGCACACCGATTCAATAATCCCGACCCGATCTACGCAACCATGACGTCCTCACTCCCCCCCATAAGGACAGAGTCATGGCCATTGCAAAAGCCGTTCCCGGCAAAACCCTGCTGAACCCGACCGACCACACCCTGATCATGATCGACCACCAGTCGCAGATGTCCTTCGCGACCAAGTCGATCGACGCCGTCACCCTGCGCAACAACGCCGCACTGGTGGCCAAGGCAGCGCGTGGCTTCAAGGTCTCGACGATTCTCACCACCGTCGCCGAGAAGAGTTTTTCCGGGCCGATCTTCGACGAGATCAAGGCTGTGTTCCCGGAACACAAGGTGATCGATCGCACCAGCATGAACACCTGGGAAGACGAGCGCATTGCTGTGGAAGTCAACGCCATCGGCAAGCAGAAGATTGTCCTCGCCGGTCTGTGGACCTCCGTTTGCATCGTTGGCCCGGCGTTGTCGGCGATTGATCAGGGCTTCGAGGTGTATGTGATTGCCGACGCCTGCGGCGACGTCAGCACAGAAGCCCATGAAATGGCCATGCAGCGCATGATCCAGATCGGTGCCCGGCCGATGACCTCGCTGCAATACCTGCTGGAACTGCAACGTGACTGGGCCCGCAGCGAGACGTACGACGAAACCGTGAAAACCTCGATTGCCAACGGTGGTGCCTACGGTCTGGGGCTGATCTACGCCAAGACCATGTTTGGTGCGTCGGAAGGCCACTAAGAAAAACAAGCGACTGCGGGCGAACTCCTGTAGGAGCGAGCTTGCTCGCGATGGTCTCAAGAGCGCCGCGTTTACCCAGTAAACAAGCGTTATCGTTAACGACCATCGCGAGCAAGCTCGCTCCTACAGTGAATCATCACCCGCAGTCGCTGCCCCTGTGGTGAACCATTGATGACCCTTTCCCCGCAAGACTTCAGGGCGGCAATTGCCCTGTGCCTCTATCTGTTGGCCACCCACGCACTGGCCGATGAATCGTCGCAAGACGCGCAAGGCTTCCTGAACGGCGCAACGCTTGGCGTACTCAGCCGAAACTTTTATCTGAACAGCGACTATCGATCCCCCTCGCCGACCGGCAAGAGCTACAAGGCCGAATGGGCGCAAGGTTTCATCGGCGCTTTTGAATCCGGCTTCACGCCGGGCACGGTCGGCTTCGGCCTTGATGCCCATGCCTTTCTGGGACTCAAACTCGATGGCGGCAAGGGCCATTCCGGAACCGGTTTGCTGCCGGTCGGCAGTGACGGCCGCAGCGAGAGCGACTACTCCAGCGGTGGCGGCGCGATCAAGCTCAAGGCATCGAAGACCACCCTGGCGTATGGCGAGATGGAGGTCGAAACCCCGGTATTCGACACCGCGGACAAACGCCTGCAACCGGAGTACGCCACCGGTTTTCTGCTCGACAGCCGTGAGATCGACGGCATGAACCTGCAAGCCGGGCACTTCACGGCATTCAAGAATCAGGACAGTGCTTCAGGCAAGGGCAACTTTTTCGGCTATGGCGCCAACACCGAGGCCGGTGGCATTTCGTTTTTCGGTGCCGACCTGTTTACCCGGAGCCCGGTCGGCGGCGCCCTGTATGCCTCGGAGCTGACAGACACCTGGCATCAGTACTACGGCAATCTGCATTACAAGCAATCCGATGTGTTCCTTGACGCCAACCTCTATCACACCCGGGACACCGGCCAGGCACTGGCCGGTGCTATCGACAACACCGCGTACAGCCTGTCGGGCAGATACACGATCGGCGCCCATGGTTTCACCGTGGCCTATCAGAAGATCGACGGCGATACGCCATTCGATTTCGTCGGTGGCGATTCCATCTATCTGGCCAACTCGATCAAGTATGCCGACTTCAACGGCGCCCATGAACGTTCGTGGCAGGCACGCTACGACCTGGACCTGGCGCCCTACGGGATTCCCGGGCTCAAATTCATGACCCGTTACGTCACCGGCGACCAGATCGACGGCACCCATGCACCACAAGGCGGGGCCTACAACCCGTTCGACGCGGCGACAGGCACCTTCGTGCCGCAACAAGGCGATGGAGGCAAACACTGGGAGCGAGACATCGACCTGCACTACGTCGTGCAGTCCGGTGCGGCCAAGGGCTTGTCGCTGCAACTGTCCCACGTATCGCACCGGGCGAACGCGGCCCAGGCCGGCGATGACATCGACCGGGTTTACGTGGTCATCCAGTACCCGTTGAACTTCGGGCCGTTCTGAACGGAATGTGGCGGAAGGCAGCCGGAGTCGAACCTGCCCGGGAACGGATGCCGTCCCCAACCGGGTTTGAAGCCCGGCCGCGCCACCGGGCGCGATTGCCTTCCTTGAACCCATGCCCCTGAATCATGCACCTGAATCAGTGCTCTGTGCGCCGGGCCAACGCACTGTCCGCACGAATCTGCCGACGATCACCGAAGCGTCGTGTCAGGCCGATGCGGTCGAAGTACTCCAGTATCTGAATGCTGCGCTTGCGCCCCAAACCGATAGCATCGCGGAACGCCGCCACCTGAATCACCGGGTCGGCATCCGCCAGTTGCACAAGCATAGCCGCCAATCGACGGATCATGCCGTCGGTGTAAAACAGATCGTTGACCACTTGATGGAGCAGGCCCAGCCGGGCCATTTTGCGCAGCAATGCGCGAACGGTTGCCTCGTCATGCCCCAGGTTGCGCACCCAGGGCGGGTCGTAACCGGCTTGTTCGAACAACGGCTGCAAGCGTTGCCACAAGGCTTCGTCTTCTTCACTCAAGCGCACCTGATGTTCAGGCAAGTGCAACCACGGTCCGCTGCTGACGATAGCGCCGCTGGCCAGCAATTCATCGAGCAGGCTGATAAACGTCGGGCGCTCCAGAGTGCTGCCGGCAAATCGACGCAGGCGATCCCGGTCCGGGCCCATTTGATCCGGTTCGATTTGATGGAAACGCGTGAGTTGTTCCACTAAAGGTGCTTTCAAGGCTTCCCAACGACTGGCACTGAACAGCAACGGGCCTTGACGGGTATCGATCAGGCGCACGTCATCCGGCAGCATCCAGGAACTGCGCGGACGGTTGAACTGACGCTCCAGGCGCTGCGGGTCGAGCCCGGTGTCGCTATGGGCCAGCAATGCCGGCAAAACATCCTCCAGCGTTGCACGGTTGGCCAGCGCGTCCAGTTGCGCCAAACGTTCGGGGCTGCGGCGTTGCCGAATGGGTGCAAACGGGTCGAGCACCCGGCCGCCACCAAGGGTGCGCTGGGCACTCTGGTCGCGCAGGATCAGCGGATCGCCCTTCACCGCATGCACCGCTGTATTGAGCAGCAGTTGCGCAAACATTCGCCCGCCGGGCGCCAGACTTGTGCCCTCCAGCAAGGCGACTCGCCCGGTGACGTCCTGGGTGCCGAGGTGCACATGCACCGGTTGAAAGTGCTCGAAGGCCCTGGGTTCACCGGCAAGCAACTGCATGTCGATGTCCAGGCGTTGAGTGGGCGCGTACAAACCCTCGGCCAGCAACCAGTGGCCGCGATGGATCTGCTCCAGGGCCAGCCGCTCGGCACTCAGGTTCAACGCCACACGCTGGCCGGCAAAGGCGCTGTCGGCGGTCTGGTTTTGCGCGTGCAGGCCGCGAATGCGCACCGGTTTGCCTTGTGGCCCCAACAGCAGGGTATCGCCCACCGCGACCCGACCGGACAGCGCCGTGCCGGTCACGACGATGCCGGCCCCGGCAACGCTGAAGGCCCGGTCGATCGCCAGGCGAAAACCACCTTCGGTGCTGCGTTGCAACACCTCCCGTTGTGCTTCGAGCAGAGCCTGGCGCAGGGTTTCGATACCCTCGCCGGTCACGCTCGACAGCGCTATCAGCGGTGCATCGGCATACGGTCCGGGAGCCAGCAAGGTACGGATCTGCTCACGCACGATCTGCACCCTGGCGCTGTCGACGCGGTCGCACTTACTGATCGCCACCAATGCCCGGGGGATGCCCAGCAACTGGACAATCGCCAGGTGCTCCCGGGTCTGCGGCATCACCCCGTCATCGGCGGCCACTACCAGCAACACCAGATCGATGCCCTGCGCCCCGGCAAGCATGTTGTGGGTGAAGCGCTCATGCCCGGGAACGTCGATGAAACCGGTCAGCTGCGCTCCCGGCTCCAGCGCGGCATATAGATAGCCGAGGTCGATGGTCATGCCGCGTTCACGCTCTTCCCGGCGCCGGTCGCCGGCCTGGCCGGTCAATGCCTGGAGCAGCGCGGTTTTGCCATGGTCGATGTGCCCTGCGGTGCCGACAATCACCCTGCCCGGCCCTCCACCTGCAATTGATCGAGTTGCGCCAGCCAGGCCGGCTCGTCGTCCAGTTGCCGCAGGTCCAGCCACAGGGCGTCGTCGTCAATGCGCCCGAGTACGGCAATTGGCAAGGCGCGAAAGGCTTCTTCCAGCGTCAACAGAGAGCGCCCGCGCAAGCGCTTGGAGGTCAACGGGCGCAAACACAGCGCTGCGCTGGCCAGCCGCGCCACCGGTTGGCTGCCGCTGCCAATCATACCCAGTGCCGGCATGGCACTGACGCTCCAGCCGTCACCCAACACCTGGACCAGCGACGGCCGCAAACGCTCAGCCTGGGCGAGAATATCGGCCTGCGGCCGGGTCAACAGGCGCAGGCTCGGCAGGCGCTCGGCCAGTCGGTCCGGGTTGCGGTATAAACCCAACACCGCTTCCAGGGCAGCCAGGGTCATTTTGTCGACCCGCAGCGCACGTTTGAGCGGGTTCTTCTTGATCCTGGCGACCAGCTCCTTGCGGCCGACAATCAACCCGGCTTGCGGCCCGCCGAGCAGTTTGTCGCCACTGAAGGTAACGATGTCCGCGCCATCCAGCAGCGCCTGACGTACTGTCGGTTCGGCGGGCAAACCCCAGCGGGTCAAGTCCAGCAGGCTGCCGCTGCCGAGGTCTTCAAGCAGTGGCAGTCCATGTCGGTGGGCAATTTGCGCCAGTTCAGCCGTCGCCACACTCGTGGTGAAACCTTGAATGCTGTAGTTGCTCGCGTGCACCCGCATGATCAAACCACTGCGCGGGCCGATGGCGGCCTCGTAGTCACGGGCATGGGTGCGGTTGGTGGTGCCGACCTCAAGGAGCTTCACCCCGGCACGGGCCATGATGTCGGGAATGCGGAAGGCACCGCCGATTTCAATCAGTTCGCCCCGGGAAATAATGCCTTCCTTGCGCGCGCCCAGGCTGTTGAGGGTCAGCAACACCGCAGCGGCATTGTTATTGACCACGGTCACCGCTTCGGCGCCGGTCAGTTCGCGGATCAAGCCTTCGATCAGGTCGTCGCGATCTCCGCGCTTGCCGCTGCGCAGGTCGAATTCGAGGTTGAGCGGATAGCGGGCCGCCATTTGCACCGCCTCAATCGCTTCTTCGGGCAACAGCGCCCGCCCGAGGTTGGTGTGCAAGACCGTGCCGGTGAGGTTGAACACTCGACGCACATGGCTGCGATGCTGGATTGCCAATCGCTCGCCGACCCTGCCCGCCAGCACTTCGGCGCTGACTTCTACAGGCTCGAGCACACCCTTCTGCAGCCCTTCGCGCAGTTCATCAAGCAATTGCCGCAAGGCAGCCAGCAAGGCATCGCGCCCATAGCGTTCGGCCAACGGCCGGCACGCCGGGTGACGCAACAAACTGTCGATGGAGGGCAGGCGCTGGGGTTGACTGGCACCGCGTGCAGACATCTGGCGCTCCTGAAAACGAATGACCGTCGCGCCAAAGTGTAGACGCTGCGGCTATTCGTCTCCCGGAGCCAGCAACAGATTCGGTGCCAGGCGCTGATAACCGTCCTGGGTCAGGCGCATGTCGAGCATCAGGCTGGACAGGTCTGCCGACAGTGCTTCGGCATCCGCATCGCTCTCCAGATAGAGCAACTTCAGATAGCTGTTACAACCGGGGCAGACTTCGGCGCGCAACGGCGCCTGGTTGGCGGCATGGCGATCATCTTCAAGGCTGAGGTATTCCAGGCCCTTGCTCTGCTCGCAATACACGCATTTGACGCGCACCACATGCCACTCGCAGGCACACAGCGAACAGACCAGATAACGCAAGCCGTTGTGTTTGCCGCGATGGCGGATCACCCCGGCCATGGCCGGCGAGCCACAGGCCGGGCACTGGCTGAGGCGGTCGCCGGGGCTAAGTGCCAGGTTCGGCGTACTCAACAACCAGTGGCTCCAGGCTACTTGCAGCGCCGCACCGAGAAACGGAACCAGCGCTGCCGGTACCAGTGAATACTGGCCGCTGACCAGTGCCACTGCCCAGGCACGGCATTGCCCGGCACCGGCCAGGCGCAAGGTGTCCACGGCATCGGCCACGGCCGATTGTGGCGGTGCGTTATAGCGCTGCAGCAAGGCATCGAGGTAAAGCTGCCAATCGTCTTCACGCGCCAGACTGTCGGCCGCGAACGGCGGCAAACCGTGTTGCTGGCATAATTCGATGCGCTGCCCGTCAAGGCGTTCGCTCAGCGGCGGGTCGTCCAGCACCTGTTGCTGTACCCGGCACAACCCGGCAATCAGGCGCAGGTAATCGGCCAGCGGGTGCCCTTCGGCCAGCGTTTCCAGGCGCTGGGCGCGCAGGCTGAACAGGTTATGCGGTGGCATGTACAGAAACGGCGGCGAACTGGCCGCCGCTTCGATTTCTCCAGGTTCGAGGATGGTTGGCAAATGTCAGCCCTTTTTGGTGATCGGTCGCGTAGAAGCTTCGTCGCGGGTCTCATCTTGAGTCACTTGGCGATACCAGAGCTCATGGTGTTTCTTCGCCCAGCCGCGGCTGACCCAGCCATGCAACATGGCGCTGACCGAGCCCTTGATCCAGATGCCGGCATAGATGTGCACGATGATGCTCAGGATCAGCACGAAAGCGGCCAACGCATGCAGCAACATCGCCCAGCGGATAATCGTGATGCCGAAGTAATCGCTGAAATACGCACGCCAGATCACCAGCCCGGTGACCAACAAGCCAAGCATGCACAGCAGTAAAGTCCAGAACAGCAACTTCTGCCCTGGGTTGTATTTGCCAATGGGCGGGACGCCCTCCTCTTTGTTCAGCATCACCCGGTCGATGCGCTTGAGCCACAGGCGGTCATTAGCGATGAAGTAATTGGCGCGCCAGAAGCGAAACACCAGGCCGAGGAACAGCAGGAACATCAGCACGCCCATGAACGGATGCAGGATGCGCGTCCATGGCCCGCCGCCGAACAGGTTGCTGAGCCAGAACAGCGCCGGGTGAAACAACGCCAGCCCGGACAGCCCGGCCATGAAGAACAGAATCGCCACCAGCCAGTGATTGGTGCGCTGGCTGCTGGTGTAGCGCAGGATCGTCTTGTTGCTCATGGCCTGCCCTCCCCACGAGGATCGAAGGTGTGCACCGACGGATCGACTTCATGCACGGCATTGTCTGGCGGGTTCGGGTGTTCATCCTCTTCGACGATCTGCGGGCCGACGCGCACGTAGTGGAAGAACCCGGCCAGCACCGCTGCGCCCATGGCCAGCAGCGCCAACGGTTTGCTCACGCCTTTCCACAACCCTACCAACGGACTGATCGCCGGGTGATCGGGCAAGCCGGCGTACAGTCTTGGCGTATCGGCGTGGTGCAACACGTACATCACGTGAGTGCCACCAACGCCTTCGGGGTCATACAGGCCGGCGTTTTCAAAACCCCGGCTCTTGAGGTCGACGATGCGTTCGGCCGCGTGTTCCTTCATGTCGTCCTTGGAACCGAACACGATGGCACCGGTCGGACAGGTCTTCACGCACGCCGGCTCCAGCCCCACCGCTACCCGGTCCGAGCACAAGGTGCATTTGTAGGCCTTGTGATCCTTTTGCGAGATCCGCGGGATGTTGAACGGACAACCGGTGATGCAATAGCCGCAACCGATGCAATGATCCTGATCGAAATCAACGATGCCATTGGCGTGCTTGATGATCGCCCCCGGGCTGGGGCATGCCGCCAGGCAACCGGGCTCGGCGCAATGCATGCAGCCATCCTTGCGGATCAGCCATTCCAGGTTGCCGGCATCGGTTTCATGCTCGGTGAAGCGCATCAGCGTCCAGGTTTCTGCGGTGAGGTCCTGCGGGTTGTCGTAGGTGCCATGGTTATGGCCGACCTCGTCACGCAACTCGTTCCATTCCGAGCAGGCGACCTGACAGGCCTTGCAGCCGATGCATTTGGTGGTGTCGATCAGCTTGGCGACTTCCTCCATGCCGCGCACCGAGGGCGCAGGTGTGGTAGTGGCCGAGCGGGCAATGATGTCTTGGCTGGCCATTTAGACTTTCTCCACGTTGACCAGGAATGACTTGGATTCCGGGGTCTGGGTGTTGCCATCGCCGAGGAACGGCACCAGGGTGTTGGTCAGGTAACCGTGTCGCGTGAGCCCGGTGAACCCCCAGTGCAGCGGAATGCCGATCTGGTGCACCACCTGATTGTTGACTTGCAACGGACGAATCCGCTTGGTCACCACCGCCACCGCTTCAATGAATCCACGCTTGCTGCTGACCCGAACCCGGTCGCCGGCGACGATGCCTTTTTCCTTGGCCAGCACCTCACCGATTTCCACGAACTGCTCGGGCTGGGCAATCGCGTTGAGCTTGCAATGCTTGCTCCAGAAGTGGAAATGCTCGGTCAGCCGGTAACTGGTGGCGGCGTAGGGGTATTCCTTGGCCACGCCAAGGGAATCCCAGACCGAATCGAAGATCCGCGCCGCCGGGTTACTGGTGGCCTTCTTGTTCTGCGGGTGCAGCGGGTTGATGCCGATCGGCGTTTCGAACGGCTCGTAGTGTTCAGGGAACGGGCCTTCGTTCATCTTGTCGACGGCGAAGAATCGCGCCACGCCTTCGGGGTTCATGATGAACGGATTCATCCCCGCTTCCGGCGCCACATCAGCCTTGTAGTCCGGCACATCGGTGCCGCCCCAAGTCTTGCCGTTCCACCACACCAGGCGTTTTTTCGGATCCCACGGCTTGCCTTGCAGGTCCGCCGAAGCGCGGTTGTAGAGAATCCGCCGGTTGGCCGGCCAAGCCCAGGCCCAACCTTGGGTCTGGTGCATGCCGTACGGGTCACTGTTGTCGCGGCGAGCCATCTGGTTACCGAGTTCGGTCCAGCTTCCACAGAAGATCCAGCAACCGGACGCCGTGCTGCCGTCGTCCTTGAGCTGGGCGAATCCGGCCAGTTGCGCATTGGCCTTGATCGCCGCGCCAGTGGCATCGGTGAAGTCGGTGGTGGCAGAACCGTTGATTTCCTTGGCCAGCTCTTCCGGCGAAGGCTCGTCCGGGATCTTGTACGGCCAGGACAACTTGAGTATCGGGTCAGGGTACTTCCCGCCTTCGGTCTGATAGCGCTGACGCAGACGCTGGAACAGTTCGCTCATGATCCGTATGTCAGTCTGCGCTTCACCCGGCCCATCGGCGCCTTTCCAGTGCCATTGCAGCCAGCGACTGCTGTTGACCAGCGAGCCGTCCTCCTCGGCGAAACAGGTGGTGGGCAGGCGAATCACTTCGGTCTGGATGTCGGCGCTCTTCACATCGTTGTACGGCCCGACATTGCGCCAGAACTCCGAGGTTTCGGTGGCCAGCGGGTCCATCACCACCAGCCACTTCAATTTGGCCAGTGCCGCGGTCACCCGGTGTTTGTCCGGCAGCGCGGCAATCGGGTTGAAGCCCTGGCACATATAGCCGTTGACCTTGCCCTGGCCCATCAAATCAAACACCTTGAGGATGTCGTATTGGGGAATGTCCAGTTTCGGCAGGTAGTCGTAGGCCCAATTGTTCTCGGCCGTGGCGTTGGCGCCGTACCAGGCTTTCATCAGGCTGACGTGGAACTTGCCGTAGTTCTGCCAGTAAGACAGTTGCCCCGGGCGCAATGGTTTTTGCGTGCGCTTGACGATGTAGGCGTTGTAATCCTGCTCGGCTTCGCCGGGTAGCGTGAGGTATCCCGGCAGTGCGTTGGACAGCAGGCCCAGGTCGGTCAGCCCCTGGATATTGGAGTGCCCGCGCAAGGCATTCACGCCGCCGCCCGGCATGCCGACGTTACCCAGCAACAGTTGCACCATCGCCGCACTGCGGATCATCTGCGAACCGATCGAGTGCTGGGTCCAGCCCAGGGCGTAGAGAATGGTCATGGTCTTGCCCGGTTGCGAGCAAGTGGCGATCTCCTCCCAGATTTTTTTCATGGCATCGACCGGCATGCCGCAAATCTGGCTTGCCAGTTCGATGTTGTAGCGGCTGTAGTGCTGCTTCATCAATTGATAGACGCAGCGCGGGTCCTGCAACGTCGGATCGACCTTGGCAAACCCGTCCTCGCCAAGCTCATAGCCCCAGCCGGACCTGTCGGTGTAGGCACGCTTGGCGACGTCGTAGCCGCTGAAGATTCCGTCCTCGAAGCCATAGCCGGCTTTGACGATGAACGACACGTCGGTGTAGTTGCGCACGTATTCGTGCTGGATCTTGTCCTCGGTCAGCAGGTAATTGATCAGCCCGCCCATGAAGGCGATGTCGGTGCCGGTGCGGATCGGCGCGTAATAGTCGGCCACCGAGGCGGTCCGGGTAAAACGCGGATCGACCACGATCAGCCGCGCCTTGTTGTGCGCCTTGGCTTCGGTCACCCATTTGAAGCCGCACGGATGCGCTTCTGCTGCGTTGCCGCCCATTACCAGAACCAGATTCGCGTTGGCGATATCGGTCCAGGTATTGGTCATGGCACCACGGCCGTACGTCGGGGCAAGACTTGCCACCGTCGGGCCGTGTCAGACACGCGCCTGGTTATCAAACCCCAGCATGCCGAGACTGCGAACCACCTTGTGGGTGATGTAGCCGGCTTCGTTGGACGCCGCCGAGGCCGCAAGGAAACCGGTGGTCAACCAACGGTTCACCGTTTGACCCTGGGCGTTCTTCTCGATGAAGTTGGCGTCGCGGTCGGCCTTCATCAGGTCGGCGACGCGATCGAGCGCTTCATCCCAGGAGATGCGGGTCCACTCGGTACCGCCGGCTTTGCGCACCTGCGGGTATTGCAGGCGTCCGGGGCTGTGAATGAAGTCCAGCAGGCCTGCGCCTTTGGGGCAAAGAGTGCCGCGGTTGACCGGGTGGTCGGCGTCACCTTCGATGTGGATGATGTTTTGCGCGACATTCTTCGCCGTATCGCCCTGGCTGTACATGATCACGCCGCAACCGACCGAGCAATACGGGCAGGTGTTGCGGGTTTCATGGGTGTGGGCAAGCTTGAAGTGACGCACCTGTTCGGCAAAGGCAAGCGTCGGGGCCATGCCCAACGCACCCAGGCTAGAGCCTGCAAGGCCGATACCGGCGACCTTGAAGAACTGACGACGGCTGAGATCCATCGTGCACTCCTGATCAGGTGGAACCCGGTACATGGCCGGGCTTTTTTGAACAACCACGGTCGGGGCAGTCTGGCTGCCGACACTACAAACTGTAGTCAATACTGTCGAATCTGCGATGAAACCCGACCGTCGGCCCACCACCCCCCCTGTAGGAGCGAGCTTGCTCGCGATGGAGTGTCAGTCGACGCTCACTCAACTGATACACCATCGCGAGCAAGCTCGCTCCTACAGGGGATTGGCGTTTATCATGGCCGGCATGATTAACCGGCCTTTACGAGATTTGCGCATGACTTTCGATTTTGATCAGGTGTTCGACCGCCACAACACCGGCAGTACCAAGTGGAGCCGTTACCCGGCCGATGTGTTGCCGATGTGGGTCGCCGACATGGATTTCGCCGCGCCGCCGGTGATCATCCAGGCCCTGCAAAAACGACTGGAGCACCCGATGGTCGGTTACAGCGTGGCCCAGGATGACCTGCGCGAGGCGATCGTCGCCGACCTATGGAACAAGTACGCCTGGCGCGTCGAGCCCCAGGAGCTGATTTTCCTGCCAGGCGTCGAGTCCGGTTTCAACATGGCGCTGAAGGCACTGGTGCAGGCGCCACAGAACGTCGTTGTCCAGGTGCCGAACTACCCGCCGCTGCGCCATGCGCCCAGGCATTGGGGCCTGAACAAGGTCGAGCTGAATTTCGATGCGCAAGCCGATGGCACCTACACCACGCCGCTGGATACCCTGAGCCAGTCGTTGCAAGGTGGCGGCGCCTTGCTGCTGAGCAACCCGCATAACCCGCTGGGCAAGGCCTTTCCCCGCGCAGAACTGCAAGCCATTGCCGATATTTGCCTTGAGCATGATGCCTGGATCATTTCCGACGAGATCCACGCCGAGCTGTGCTTCGACGGTCGCCAGCACATTCCGATGGCGACCCTGAGCCCGCAAGTCGCCCAGCGCACCATCACACTGATGTCAGCGAGCAAGGCCTACAACATCGCCGGCCTGAAAACCTCGTTCATGATCATCCAGGACCGCCACCTGCGCGAGAAGGTCAACCACGCCCGTTGCGGCATGGTCGACAGCGTCAATCCGCTGGGCATGGAGGCTACCCGCGTTGCCTACAGCGAAGCCGCGCCATGGCTGGCCGAGCTGAAGGTCTACCTGCAAGGCAACCGTGATTTCCTGGCCGAGGCCGTGCGCACCCGCCTGCCGGGTATCACCATGAACCTGCCGCAAAGCACCTACCTGGCGTGGCTCGATTGCACGGCGCTGGGGCTGGACAACCCGCAGCAGTTCTTCCTTGATCAGGCCAGGGTCGGCTTGAGCGCCGGCCTGGACTTCGGCGATGACTGCAAACAGTTCGTACGCCTGAACTTCGGCTGCCCACGGTCGCTGCTGGAAGAAGGCATTGCGCGGATGGAGCGCAGTTTGCGCAATCTCAAGGCCTGATACTCCCCTCAGCAGCAACGAAGATCCCTGTGGGAGCGAGCTTGCTCGCGATGGCGTCCTGTCAGTCAGCAATGATGTTGCCTGACAGTGCGCCATCGCGAGCAAGCTCGCTCCCACAGGGTGACAACCCGATGCTGTGATACTCCGCACAATTGCCGGCTACCGCCCACCAACGCGGCAGCAACTGCCTGACCTTGCTCTCGCCAAAACGGTCGTCGATCAACATCACCACCCCTCGATCCTGTTGCGTACGGATCACCCGTCCAGCGGCCTGCACCACTTTCTGTACGCCGGGAAACAGATACGTGTAGTCGTAACCGGCGCCAAAAATGGCGGCCATGCGCCGCTTCAGTTGTTCGTTCACCGGATTGAACTGCGCCAACCCCAACGTGGCGATAAACGCGCCGATCAACCGGGCACCGGGCAAATCGATCCCTTCACCAAAGGCCCCGCCCAGCACGGCAAATCCAACACCCTGGCCGTCGGCGTGGAATTGATCGAGAAACTGCTGGCGTTGCGCTTCGCCCATGCCTCGGGACTGCGACCAGAGACTGATGTGCGGATGTTTCTCGGCGAGTAACTGCGCCACCTGCTGCAAATAATCGAAGCTGCTGAAAAACGCCAGGTAATTGCCGGGGCGTGCGCAGAACTGTCTGGCGATCAAGTCCACGATCGGTTCGAGGGAGGACTGGCGATGCACGAACCGGGTGGAGATCTGGTTGACAATGTGCACTTGCAGTTGATCGGCATGAAACGGCGACTCGACGTCGATGCACACTGTGTCCGCCGGTGTCCCCAGCAAATCGGCGTAATAGTGCCGGGGGCTGAGGGTCGCGGAAAACAGCACCGTGCTGCGCGCGGCGCTCAGGCGCGGGCGGATGAACCCGGCGGGGACCACATTGCGCAGGCACAACTGCGAGAGGTTGCGCTTGCGCTCGAGGTCGCGCTTGCTGATGTCGAACAGGAACTGCTCATCGAACAGTTCGGCCACCCGGCAAAAATGCAGCATGTCGAAGTAAAACCCCTGCAGTGCGCTGTCCAGCCCTTGAGGGTGATCGTTCAGGTAGTCACCGATGCTGGCGCTGCACGATGACAGTGCCTGAAGGAGCTTTTGCGGCGCCTGGTCATAGGCCTGATAGGCGCCGGTTTGCGTGTCATGCAGGGCATTCCACTCACGGTTGACCCGCTGCATGGGCTTTTTCAGCACGTCGGGTGCGGTTTTGCGCACGCCGTTGAAGGTCGCCTGATCGAGGCTGGCGCTGTACATCTGCCGGCCGCGCTCCACCAGGTTATGGGCTTCGTCGACCAGCACCGCGACCTTCCAGTTATTGGCCTGGGCCAGACCGAAAAGCAAGGCGCTGAAATCGAAGTAATAGTTGTAGTCGGCAACCACCACGTCGGCCCAGCGCGCCATTTCCTGGCTCAGGTAATACGGACAGACATCGTGGGCCAGGGCGACCTCGCGCAAGGTGCTCTGATTCAACAGGCTGCGTTGACTGGCCGCCTGCCGTGCAGCGGGCAGGCGATCGTAGAAACCCCGGGCCAGTGGACAGGACTCGCCGTGGCAGGCTTTGTCCGGATGTTCGCAGGCCTTGTCCCGGGCGATCATCTCCAGCACCCGCAACGGCGGCGCATCGGCACTGGCAAGAATCACTTGCGCGGCGTCCAGGGCCAGTTTGCGTCCCGGGGTTTTCGCCGTCAGGAAGAACACTTTGTCCAATTGCTGCGGCGCCAGGGCCTTGAGCATGGGGAACAAGGTGCCCAGGGTCTTGCCGATTCCCGTGGGCGCCTGGGCCATCAGGCAGCGCCCCGTGCTCACGGCCTTGAACACTGACTCGGCCAGATGGCGCTGCCCCGGTCGAAAGTCGGCGTGAGGAAAGACCAGACGCTGCGCCGCCCGATTGCGCCCTTCTCGATGGGCGACTTCCTGTTCGGCCCATTGCAGGAACCGCGCGCAATACCGTTCGAAGAATTGTTGCAGCTCGGTGGCGTCGAAAGGCTCGACCAGGCAGGTCTCCTTTTCGCTGACGATGTCGAAATACACCAGTGCGAGATTGATCTTTGCCAGATCCAGTTTCCGGCACATCAACCAGCCGTATATTTTCGCCTGGGCCCAATGCAGCTGACGGTGGTTGGCCGGTTGCTTGCTCAAGTCGCCGCGGTAGGTCTTGACCTCTTCCAGGCAGTTTTGCCCGGAGTCGTAGCCGTCCGCCCTGCCCTTGACCGTCAAGGTTCGATACTGGCCTTCAAGGACGACTTCGCTTTGGTAGCCCTCGCTGCGCCGCGCTGCCACCGTACGGTGCCCGACAATGCCCTCCAGCGCGGTAGGCGACGGCGTGAAGCGCAGATCGAGGTCGCCGACCTTGGCGGTGAACTCACACAGCGCCCGCACTGCAATGCTGTAGCTCAAGTGTCCTGCTCCGCCCATTGCACGTAGCACACGGCGATGGGCATCCGGTGTTCGTGGCAGAACTCCAGCCAACGCAACTGGTTGTCCTGCAGGCGATCGCCCGGGCCTTTGACTTCGATCATGCGGTAGGTCTTTTGCTGCGGCCAGAACTGGATCAGGTCCGGCATGCCGGCGCGATTGGCCTTGATGTCGAGCAGGAGGCGGTTGAACCAGTGTTTGAGGTGCTCGGCCGGAAGACAGTCCAGGGCTTGCTCCAGCAACTCTTCGCTGAGCGCGCTCCAGAACACGAACGGTGACTGCACGCCCCACTTGGCGGCATAACGTTCGCGGATGGTCTGCCGGTAGCGTCCGTCGTCGAGTTCGGCCAGGCAAGCCTGGAACAGGTCGGCCCGGCGGCCATGGAAGTCTTCACTGAGCAAATCCACCGGCCCGCGCTGGAACGGGTGAAAAAACGCCCCCGGCAAAGGCGCGAAAATCGCTGGCCAACACAGCAGGCCAAACAGTGAATTGACCAGGCTGTTTTCCACGTAGTGCACCGGTACCGAATCCTCCGCAAGATGCGCCTGAACGTAAAACTCCACCGACAACGCCGGGTCTGTCCTGGGCAATTGCAGGTCCAGACGCTGCATTTCCCGGGGCGCAGCCCGCTTGATGGGAGGCCCGCCGAGCTTGCGCCGCAGGCGTGGCAGCACACGGAGCAACTGCTGGTGTTCTGCGGCACTTTCCGGAGCCTGTTCGGCCTGTGCGGCCAGATCCATCGCCAGCTCGAACTGACCGCTGCGTTCCAGCACGCGAATCAGCCGCGAACGCGCGCCGGGGTAAGCGCATTCGCGGTAGAGGTTCAGGGCCATGGAGAAATCCGCGATGCGTTCGCAGTACTGGGCCATCTGGAACAGCAGCTTGCCGCGCCGGCGTTGCAACCACGGATTATCCAGCGCCAGCCCCTTGATTCGCTCGGCCACCGCTTCCAGCGCTTCACCGGCCTCGAATTGTTGCTGGTACGCGTGCAGCAGGACACAGGCATCCACGTCTTCGCGGCTGCGCAAGCCACGGGACTCGGCGCAGAACTCGACTTTTTCGTAGGTGTAGATACCCAGGTCGGCCAACACGAACTCCGACCAGTCCTGGTACAGGTTGCCGAAGAACATCAGGCGCAGGCGATCGCACAATTGCATGATGGTCAGGCTGAACAGGCGCTCGTCCAGGGTCGGACACCAGTCGTTGAAGCTTTGCACCTGAGGAAATTGCTCGCACAGCGCCGGCAGCCAATCGGCTTTCTTGCCTTTGGGTTGATCGATGACAGCGACAAAGGCCTGGAGGATCTCTGCCTTGAGCAGCACCTCGAACAGCTCGTCGATGGTGATTGGCATTTGCCCGTCGACCCAACCCAGTTCGAGCAACGGGCCGGCGGCTGTACCGATATCGCCGATTTCGTCGTAATGCAGCTTGCTCGCCCTGAAATGAACGCCTTTGCGCATGACCATTCTGACCAGCAGCGCCTGCGATTCACGGGGCAACCGCTTGAATTCATGAATGAAACGCTGCTCGTCGACGCTCAGCACATCGGCCGAGCGCTGCTCAAGCCAATCAAGCACTTGCATGAAGTTGTTCAAGTAATAGAACGGGTCGTCGAGGGGATTTGCAGTCACAGGGAAATGGGCCATGGCGAGCGAGTACTGGTTATGCGTACAGATACCAGTTCCGCCCTGCCCGGTGCAATCGGAAAAGGATAAATGGCGCTGTACGGAATTTTTTCCGGGCAGTAGAACTTTCTGCCCCCCAGCCGCACCAACCGCCATAGAGGTGCAGTGACAGCTATCGAACTGATGGCGCTGCTTCAGAACGTATAGAGGTGATTATGGATATCAAGACTTTGGGCTTGCCCCTGGCAATAGCGGCCCTGTTGACGCTGACCGGTTGCTCGACGCCAACGGTGGTGACGCTGCAGAACGGCACTCAGTACCTGACCGAAGACATGCCGAAAACCAAAACCAGCGACGGGTTCTTCGAGTTTGAGGACATTTCGGGTGCGAAGGTGAAAGTCAGGGCCGATGACGTGGCGACGATTCGTGAGGAAGACTAACGTTTCTCCTGGCACGATGTGGCAGG
Source organism: Pseudomonas sp. Pseusp10 (assembly GCF_059492225.1). Taxonomy (NCBI): domain Bacteria; kingdom Pseudomonadati; phylum Pseudomonadota; class Gammaproteobacteria; order Pseudomonadales; family Pseudomonadaceae; genus Pseudomonas; species Pseudomonas sp. Pseusp10. The sequence continues at coordinate 3,789,218 of NZ_CP168528.1, forward strand.
TTTCGAGCACTGCTTTACACTCGATAGACCCCGTGCGACCGAATGACTGTGCAACGCTTCGACACGATGCGTTGCAATACGGGCATCACGTAAAGATTCAGGTGACGCCGAAATGAAAATGGTCTCGCCACTTCTGGCCTCTCTGCTCGCCGTCAGCGTGTGCATGACTGCGAGCGTGTGTGACGCCGCCACGAAGGCAAAGGCAAAACCAAAGCCCTTGCCAACTTACAAGACCAGTTTCGATTGCGCCTCGCCCCAGGCATCCGCCGAAAAGCTCATCTGTCATGACGCCCAACTGGCGCAGATGGACCTCGAACTCAATCGCCTTTATTTGCTGGCGCTCACGGATGAACATTCCGTGCCGCGCCCGGACAAAGTCGAGGTTGATCAACAGTTCTGGATCGACGCCCGCAACCAGTGTGACAGCGGCCCGCAAGCCAAGCCCTGCGTCATTCGCAGTTATGCCGAGCGTGCGCATCAATTGCGCCAGGGCTCGGCCATTGCCAGAACCAAGGACCCAAGCAGACGCACCGAAGGCCCCGTCGCCTTCCATTGCGCAGGGATCAGCCCGCTGGTTGCCGCCACGTTCTTTACGGTCGAACCGGGGGTTGTGTTCCTGAAATGGGCGAACACCTCCATCACCCTCAACCAGGTGCCGAATAATTACGGAACCCAGTTCACGGGCAAGGATTACAAAGGCAGCTACAGCTTCTGGCAAATCGGCAATGACGTGTTTTTGCAGATACCCGGCTCAGGAAAGATGAGTTGCGCAGCCGAGCCGGTCGGCTGATGACCCTGGCATCGGGACGTCCTGTCCCGATGACCGCTCACCGCTTCAGCTGCCGGTGCGAATCTTGTTCCAGACCCGGGTACGCACCCGGTCGATGTTCAGAGGCATGGCTTCCAGGGCAAACAGCTTGCCCATCATTTCCGGGCTGGGGTAAACCTTGGTGTCATTCTTGATGGCCGGGTCGATCAGGCCGTCGGCCTGTTCATTGCCATTGGCGTAATGCACGTAGTTGCTGACGCTGGCCATGACGTCCGGGCGCAGCAGGTAGTTCATGAAGTCGTAGCCGGCCTTTTCATCCGGGGCATCGGCCGGCATCGCGACCATGTCGAACCAGATCGCGGCGCCTTCCTTGGGAATCGAATAGCCGATGTCGATGCCGTTGTTGGCTTCCCTGGCGCGGTTTTCCGCTTGCAGGATGTCGCCGGAGAAACCGACCGCGACGCAGATGTCGCCGTTGGCCAGGTCACTGGTGTACTTGGACGAGTGGAAATAGCTGACATACGGCCGCACTTTCAACAGCAGGGCTTCGGCCTTTTTGTAGTCTTCCGGGTTCTTGCTGTGAGGCGGTAAACCGAGGTAGTTCAACGCGGCTGGCAGCAGTTCGGGGCCGTTGTCGAGGATGGCCACGCCGCACTTCTGCAACTTCTGCATGTTCTCGGGCTTGAAGATCAGGTCCCAGGAATCCACCGGGGCATTGTCGCCCAGCACCGCTTTGACCTTGGCAATGTTGTAGCCGATACCGGTGCTGCCCCACAGGTACGGGAAGCCGTGCTCGTTGCCCGGGTCGTTGGTCTGCAATGCCTTGAGCAGTACCGGGTTGAGATTTTTCCAGTTTGGTAGCTGACTCTTGTCGAGCTTCTTCAGTGCGCCGCCTTCAATCTGCCGGGCCATGAAGTGGTTGGAGGGGAACACGACGTCGTAGCCGGATTTACCGGTCATCAGCTTGCCATCGAGGGTTTCGTTGCTGTCGTAGACGTCGTAGGTGAAGGCGATGCCGGTTTCTTTCTGGAAGTTTTTCGTGGTGTCTGGCGCGATATAGTCCGACCAGTTGTAGATTTTGACGGTTTCGGCCGCCTGACTGATTGATGCGACCAGCATCAGCGGGGCCAGAGTCAGTGTCTTTCGGATCATGAGTCGATTCCTGTAAAGGTTGTTTTTGTTGGCAGGCAATCAAAGGATCAAAAATCAAAACTCAAAACTCAAAAAATCAAAACGTAGGTCTTGCGTACGGTTTCCTGGATGTCCCAGATGCCGAGGCTGTTGGCCGGCAACATCAGTGCGTCGCCGGCTTCTATGAGCAGGGGTTCACCGCCGTCCGGGGTGAAGGTGCAGCGGCCCTGAATGAAGTGACAGAATTCCTGGGCGACGATCTGCCGCCGCCAGCGTCCGGGTGTGCATTCCCAGACGCCGGTCTCGACGCCGTCGTCGCGTTCGACGCTGGTGGTCGAAGCCACGGCCACGGGTGTACCCAGGGGTACGGCGACCGGATTGGACTCTTCCAGTTTCAGGGTTGCGGTGTTCTTGAATTGCGTGATGCTCATGGGAATACCTGTCGATGTAGCCTGTAGATGAAGAGCGCGCCGTTTAGTGCATGAAACCTTCCATGAAACCGGCCACCCCGCTGGCCAGCTTGCGGCGCCAGGGCGCGGTCGCCGGGTTGGCCAGGGTCTGGTCCTCATGGACGAAGCTGCGGATGATCGCGTTGTAGCCGAGCCAGCGGATCGGTTCCGGCTCCCAGGCCCTGAGCGCGTCGAGACCACGCTCGGGGATGACCCACGGCTGGCGTACCAGGTCGGTGTCGCGCCCCAGGATCAGGTCGGCCAGCGTCCGCCCCCCCAGGTTGCTGGCGCCAACGCCCTCCCCGCCATAGCCGCCAGACAAGGCAATACCGTTGGCCCGGTCGCAGAGCATGTGCGGCTTGAAGTGCCGGGACATGCCCAGGTTGCCGCCCCAGGAATGGGTGATCTGCACGTTTTTCAACTGCGGGAACAACTCGCCAAACAGATAGCGCCGCAACTCTTTTTCGTCAGTGGTCAGGTCGAAGTTGTGGCGTAGTTTGCCCGCGAACCGGTAACCGCCACGGGCGCCAAAGATCAAGCGGTTGTCAGCGGTGCGTTGACCGTAGGTGACCTGGCGACTGGCCTCGCTGAACGCCTGGCCACGACTCAGGCCAATTTCGTCCCAGGTGGCGGCAGACAATGGCTCGGTCGCGACGATCAGGCTCTGCACCGGCATCTGATAACGCCCCAACGGCGGCAAGGTGACGGAGTAGCCTTCGACCGCCGGCACCAGCCAGCGACTGCGCACCGACGCTTGCGCCGTGCGCAGGTTGCCGGACTGCCAATGGGTGACCGGGCTGTTTTCGTAGATTTTGACCCCCAGGCGCTCCACCGCCCGGGCCAGCCCGCGTACCAGCTTGGCCGGATGGATGGTCGCCACGTGTGGCGCGTAGATACCGCCATAGGGTTTGGCGACCCGGATCTGTTGCGCCAGTTGTTCCGGGTTCAGCCAGCGATAGTGGCTGTCGTTGAGGCCCTGGCGGTGGAGATCGTCCAGATAGTGACGCAGGCTGGTCTCCTGCTCCGGATAGCGCGCAGCGCAATACAGCACCCCGCCTTTGCGATAATCGCAGTCGATCCCCTCACGTTCGAGGACAAGTTCCACTTCTTCCGGAATGCTGTGCAACAAATCGTAGGAGGCGCGGCGCTCTTCCACCGGCAAATCGGCCAGCAGGCGATCTTCACCCAGCAAGTTGCCCATCAGCCAGCCGCCGTTGCGCCCGGATGCGCCGAAACCGGCGGTTTGCGCTTCGACAATCGCGATATTGAGGTCAGGTTTGTGCCGCTTGAGGTAGTACGCGGTCCAGAGGCCGGTGTAGCCCGCACCGATGATCGCCACGTCGACATCCAGATCCCGCTCCAGCGCCGGACGCGCCAACAAAGGCTCGTCGAGCTGGTCCATCCACAAACTGATAGTGCGCCACGCCGGCATGCAAGACTCCGCCACTCAGACTTCGATGGCGTCGATCCTAGTGCGTGGGCTCAGGCGCTGTCTTGCGCGCGTGCACGCAAAGAAATTTGTTTGACGTAGGCCTTGGGTGACTGGCCGGTGTGCTGACGGAAACAGCTGTAGAACGCCGACAGCGAATTGAATCCCGCAGCGAAGGCCAGTTCATCGATACGCAGTGGTGGTGTGGCGGCATCCAGCGCGGCGAGCAAATGCTGCAGGCGCGCCTGGTTGACGTAGCGGTAGAAGCTTTGTCCCAACACCTGGTTCAACAGATAGGAAATCTGATTACGGCTGTAGCCGCACTCCTTCGCCACCCGTTGCAGGTCGAGCTCCGGGTCAAGATAAGGCTGCTGACCCTGGAAATACTGTTGCAGGTCATCGGCCATGAAGCTCAATTGGCGGGGTGACAATCCGAGCCGGCTGACCGCCGGGCGCTGGTTGCCGCAAGCTTTGCTGGCGGGTTGCTCATGCACCAATGAAGCGTATTCGTTGACCCGCCAGATCAGCCCGTCCTTCACGGTAATCGCTTCGCTGGCGCGCAAAGACACCAATCCTTCACCGCCGCGCAGTGTGATGCGGTACTGAATGAACGCTGTGTTGCCGTCCAGTCGAATGCGGTCGGAGTGCTCCAGCGCTTCATCCGGATCCCGGGGCATGCTGCTGCGCACGTATTCGCGCAATTCGGCCAGGCCCATGACCCGGTTCTGGAAAAAATCGTTGTACTGGATCTCAGGGTGATAGAGCGCCATGACACCATCCAGATCCCGGTGCTTCCAGCGCAAGTGATAGCGCATGACCGTCTCGCCCGTGGCCTGGGTTTGCAGCGGGCCATCATCATCGGCGTGCATTGAAAATCTCGACGGGAAAAAACCGAGCTTGCCCAACTTCCGCTTTGTCTTCAACGACTAAACAGATGATGGCTTTTGCCCGCAAATTGCGGCTAAGAGTGAGCTGAATCAAAACAACGCCGGCAATCGCCAAACGGCCTGAAAAATCCACATTATTTTCACATCCGGCTGCTACTTTTAAACACTGTCACTGGTTGAACCAATGAAGGTTCTCCCTCCTACCATGAGCTCAAGGAAGCGCTCGAAGATGAAGGCGGGCAACACATGAATATAGGGTTCAGTAAGGTCACGTTTCCAAACGCCTGCCAGCTGATGCGCTGGCATTTTCATCCCATGGGGTTCGAGGCGAGCATGGACGCGCCGGGCAGCATGATTGCCCGTCTGTTTGATCGTGCCACTGGCGAGACCATGATCGCCATTGCCGGTATTCCGTGCGCCACCGTCATGAATGCCGCGGATGTAGAACGAATAATCGAAGCGGTGGAAGATGAACTTGAAGCCTTCATTCCACCGGAGGCCGTCAAGAGTTATGCCTGAAGGCTGTCCCCCCCACTAAAAGCCCACTTCAAATGGGCTTTTTGTTGAGCGCTATTCCCTGTAGGAGCGAGCTTGCTCGCGATGGACTCAAGAGCGCCGCGTTTAGCCAGTAAATACGCGTTATCGTTAACGACCATCGCGAGCAAGCTCGCTCCCACAAAATCAGGTCGTGGTTTGGCTTGCACGATGATCGACAAAAAACGCCTTGCCCTTGCCGATCCGGTCGGAGGCCTTGGGCATGTTCGCGGCCTGGGTGTCTTGCGCGTCGACGTACCAGTAGCAATGGCTGACGGCGCGGGTAATACCCACGTACGCCAGCCGCAGGATCTCGTCCTTCTGGGCATTGTCGTAGGGTTCACTGTCACCGGCCTTGCCCAGGCCCGCCATCCGGTAAACCTGATTCTTGTAAGGCGAACTGGTCAGGTGCTGGCAGTCGCCCAGCAAGAACACCGCATCGGCCTGGAGGCCCTTGGCACTGTGATACGTCAGTTGCTTGAGCCTGCGAGCCTCATACGGCAAGCTCGAATCAACATTAACTACAGACTGAATATGCTCTTCTATCAATAGCTTATCGCTATTTTTTCGATACAGCATCAAGATCGAGTCGCCCTTTCGGTAATGCTCCATCAGGCGCTGGGCCATGCCCTGGTCGTCACGATCGAGGACGTTAACCGGCAGCAATGCCTTGGGTTCGCCGCTGGCCTTGGCTTTCTTCCCGGCAATCGCCGGTGCTGCCCGCACGATGTGTTCGGCGGCATCAATGATGTGCTGGTGGCTGCGATAGTTGTCGCTCAGCATGACCTTGGTGGTACTCGGCGACGGAAACTCCTTGTTGAACTCCATGAAGTAGGTCGGCGAACTGCCGCGCCAGCCATAGATCGACTGCCAGTCATCGCCTACACAGAGCAGCGAGGAACGCTGGGCGCCGCGTCCGACGTGCATGGCCGGTCCGCGACTGCGGATCTCGGCCAGACTGGCCCTGATCCAGGAGACGATTTGCGGCGAGACATCCTGGAATTCGTCGATCATCAGGTGCGACAGCGGTCGCAGCAGCTCATCGCCGAGCAGCTTGAGGTTCTCTGGCGAGTGCTCGCTGAACAGGGCGAACATCCGGTTGTAAGTCATGATCGGCGGTTTCTGATCGAGCAAATGATCTTCCAGCGCCCGCCAGTAAAGGCTCAAGGCCTCGAAGAAGAACCGGTCGGGATCGTCCTTGGCGAAACTCATCTGACCCACGGCGCTCGGCACATCGAGCCCGAGGTTTTCGATGAACCCGGCAGCGGCGACAAAACAATCGAGCAATGGCGCAGAAGCGAGTTCGCCTTTGACCTTGTAATCGAAGCCCGGCCCGGCGCTGGCATCGTCGGCGAGCGATGCCAAAACACGTTTTGATGATTCGTAACTATCCAGCCATATCAATGGCTTACGACAGAAAGCTTGAAACAGGGTGCGCTTCACTGCCCACTCTGCGCGCACCGTCAGTTTGGCGTTAGGACGTGCCACCTGCGGGTTTTCCCGAGGATCGAACCCCAGCACCACCCAGGCATCCAGGGACGGAATGTAGCCGTGACAATGGAATGTCGAACCGTTGATATCGAACGACTGACGATTTGGTTCGATACCCTTGATGGGCCAGGCACCGGCGCGAATCCACAGGTCTTCTATGGCGTCGCACAATTCTTCATCGCGCTTGGCGGCCAGTTCGGTAACGCCGATGCGTTTCTGCACATCCGGGTGATCGCGCTCCAGCTCCTTGAGTTGCAAGGCATGCCGGGACAATGGCTTGATCAGCTCGCGAAAGCGCTCATCGTCACGGTGCAGACGGTGATAGCAGGCGTTGAGTTGTTGGCGTTGAGCGTCGTTGATCCGCAGATCGAACGGATTGCTGTCGACCTCCTCATCACCCTGTGCAGCCCGCAGGCTGAGGTTTTCGAAAGCCTGCAAACGCTCAAAACCCGGAAGGCTGCGCACCATCGGCAGGATCCGCGAGTGAAAGGTGCGCACCAGATCCCGCGCCTCCTTGAAACTGATAACGCGCCCCCAGAGCGCAAACAGTTCGATCAGCTTATTGATGAAGTCCTTGCGCGACTCACGGGTGAAGGTCACCACCGTCATCGAACTCAGCTCGAAGCCCAGGTAATGGGTCAGCAGCAAGATACGCAGCACCAGCGTGGTCGATTTGCCTGCACCGGCACCCGCGATCACCGAGGTCGACGGCGTATCGCTGAAGATCATTTTCCACTGTGCGGCGCTGGGTTGGGCATGGGCCGGCAGCAACCGGGCGACATCAGCCTTCATGCGCTTCTTCAACTCGGCAGTCAACGGCAGGCGCCAATCGTCGAACAACAGGTCATCGACATTCGGTGGCCGGTGTTCAGTGGAGCGCGAGTCGCGGATCAGCAGGACCTGTCGACCCTCCTCCAACCCTTCGAGCTTGCCTTCCTTGTAGCCGTAATCGACCCCGGCGCTGTGACCGCTGCGAAAACCGTCGGCCTGGCCATGCAACCACGACGCACGATGCTGGGCATGCAGGCGGGTCAGGCTGTAACCGAAGAATCGGGCGAGCAGTCGCTTGATCAGCGGCATCTCGGCCAGGGGGCGAAGTTCAGGAGGAAGATCGGGGGTGTGTCGCGGCACGCGGACTGACTCCAGGGTGTGAGGCTGTTGAGCGCTATGGTGTCTGCATTTGCCGTCGAGTTCTAGTGAATTGCTTATGACTCATTGGCTTATGCGATGAAGTGAAGGTTGGATAAGAAACTTTCGAGGTGGCTTTATATCAATCCATTCGATTGGAATGCTGCATTTTTTACGCTTTTTATCGATTGTTGCCTGATGGATGATAGCCGTCATCACTCACCGGTCTCGCTTCATGGCCCAGGCGCCTCGCCCCATGACGAACCTTTTCAGGAGACGATCATGCTTGAACTCAGACCTTTCAACTCGCTCGGCGGCGCTCACCACGGCTGGTTGGATGCTCATCACCATTTTTCGTTCGCCGAATACTACGATCCCAAGCGTATGAACTGGGGCAACCTGCGGGTCTGGAATGACGACGTGATCGCTCCCGGCACCGGTTTCCCGCAACACCCGCACCGGGACATGGAAATCATCACCTATGTCCGCGAAGGCGCCATTACCCACCAGGACAACCTTGGCAACAAGGGCCGCACCGAAGCGGGTGACGTCCAGGTCATGAGTGCCGGTACCGGGATCGCCCACAGCGAGTACAACCTGGAAGCGACGCCGACCAGGATCTTCCAGATCTGGATCATCCCGAATGAATCCGGTCTGGCCCCGTCCTGGGGCGCCAAGCCGTTCCCGAAAGGCGAGCGCGAAGGTTTTGTCACCCTGGCCAGCGGCAAGGAAGGCGACGATCAGAGCCTGCGCATCCGCGCCGATGCCCGGCTGGTAGCGGCCAACCTGAAGGCCGGCGAGTCTGCCGAGTACCCGCTGGACAAGGGGCGTCGTGCATACCTGGTGCCGGCCACCGGGGTCATCGAAGTCAATGGTTTGCGTGCACAAGCTCGAGACGGTGTAGCGGTTGCCGATGAGCAGGTGCTGCGCGTAACGGCCATCGAGGACAGTGAGATCGTGTTGGTGGATCTGGCTTGATTCGCTGAGCGCAATTGCAAAAAAAAGGGGCGACCGTATTGGTCGCCCCTTTTTAGTTGCTGCGGCAAACCCTTTGTGGGAGCGAGCTTGCTCGCGATGGCGGCCTGGCATCCAGCATTGATATTGACTGACAGACCGCTATCGCGAGCAAGCTCGCTCCCACAGGGTTACATACAACTCCGGAGGGAGTTACGTTGCTTATTTCGCGGAAATGGCGCCATCCACCAGCGTTTGCGCTTCGGCCACCAGCTGCTTGAGGTGGTCGTCGCTGACAAAGCTTTCGGCGTAGATCTTGTAGATGTCTTCCGTGCCCGACGGACGCGCCGCGAACCAGCCGTTTTCGGTCATGACCTTGAGACCGCCAATGGCCTGGTCATTGCCCGGTGCATGGCTGAGGATGCTCTGGATCGGTTCGCCGGCCAGTTGGGTCGAAGTGACCTGTTGCGGCGACAGCTTGCTCAACAACGCCTTCTGTTCCGGGTTGGCCTTGGCGTCGACCCGTACCGAGAACGGTTCTCCCAGTTCATCGGTCAAGGCACGATACGCCTGGCTCGGATCGCGGCCGGTACGGGCAGTCATCTCGGCAGCCAGCAGGGCCGGAATCAAACCGTCCTTGTCGGTGCTCCAGACGCCGCCGTCCTTGCGCAGGAACGAGGCACCGGCGCTTTCTTCGCCGCCGAAACCGAGGGATCCATCGAACAGGCCGTCGGCAAACCATTTGAAACCAACCGGCACTTCGTACAGGCGCCGGCCCAGGCGCTTGGCCACGCGGTCGATCAAGCCGCTGCTGACCACGGTTTTACCCACGGCAGCATCGGCGCGCCATTGCGGACGGTTCTGGAACAGGTAGTCGATGGCAACGGCGAGGTAGTTGTTCGGCGCCAGCAAACCACCGGACGGCGTGACGATGCCATGACGGTCGTGATCGGGGTCGCAGGCAAACGCCACGTCGAAACGCTGTTTCAGGCCGATCAGGCCTTGCATGGCATGGGTGGACGATGGGTCCATGCGGATCTGGCCGTCCCAGTCGACGGTCATGAAACGGAAGGTCGAGTCGACCTCCTTGTTAACCACATCCAGGTCCAGGCGGTAATGCTCGGCAATCGCCGACCAGTAGCGCACCCCCGCTCCACCTAGCGGATCGACGCCCAGGCGCAGCTTGGCCTCACGGATGGCGTCGAAGTCGATCACGTTGATCAGGTCGGCGACATAGGTGCTGAGGAAGTCGTGACGATGGGTCGTGCCGGCTTTCAGTGCCTGCTCGTAGCTGATGCGCTTGACGCCAGCGAGCTTGTTGGCCAGCAGTTCGTTGGCCTTGGCCTCGATCCACTTGGTGATGTGGGTATCGGCCGGACCACCGTTGGTTGGGTTGTACTTGTAGCCACCGCTTTGTGGCGGGTTGTGGGACGGTGTGATGACGATGCCGTCCGCCAGGCCCGAAGTGCGCCCGCGGTTGTAGCAGAGGATCGCATGGGAAATGGCTGGCGTCGGTGTGTACTCGTCGCCAGCGGCGATCATCACGGTCACGCCGTTGGCGGCCAGCACTTCGAGGGCGCTGGCGCCGGCCGGCGTGGACAGCGCGTGGGTATCGATGCCGACAAACAGCGGGCCATCGATGCCTTGAGCTTCGCGATACAGGCAGATCGCCTGGCTGATCGCCAGCACGTGCCATTCGTTGAAACTCAAGTCGAACGAGCTGCCGCGGTGCCCGGACGTGCCGAAGGCTACGCGCTGGGTCGAAATGGCGGCATCAGGCTGGCCGGTGTAATAGGCCGTTACCAGTCGCGGGATGTCGACCAACAATTCTGCCGGTGCCGGTTTACCCGCAAAAGGACTGAGTGTCATGCAAAACCTCTGGAATAGAGTGGTTCAGGAATTGGATCGCAGTTTACTGGCAGTTTGACCGCAAGGCGATGGGATCGATCCAACAGAGTGCAGGATGTTATTTTTTGCCTGACTCACTCGATTGATTCAAGGCGCAGCGCATCCCCCAACAAGCCCAGTGCGGCAGCCAGATTGTGATCACCGCCGAACGTATGACTCAAGCGCAGATGCTGCCCGTGCAGACCCTGGAGGCTAAACAGTTCACCCGGCGCGATGACCACCTGATGCGCCAGCAGACGCTGGAACACACGACGGACATTGACCCGACGCAAGGAACGCACCCAGATCGTTGCACCGCCTTCAGGCTCGACGAAATGCAAGGCATCACCCAATCGTTCCTGCAACAACAGGGTCATCTGGCTCTTGCGCTCCTTGAGTAACCGACGCAGCACTAGCAGGTGTTGATCGATACGACCGCTGCTGTACAAACGGGCGATGGCTTTCTGGCGAATCGGCGAGAGACGAAAGGACCGCAGCAGAAAGTGCCGTTGCAACTCAACGCTCAAATGCCTTGAAAGCAGGTAACCGTAAGGCGCTTCCGGACCGATGGTTTTCTCGAACGTGGAAAACACCATCAACCGTTCAGGGTCCAGCAAGTCGCGAAAGCGCACGCCGCCCAGGTCGAATCCGAGTTCGCCATAACAATCGTTTTCCAGCACCCAACTGTCATACGCAGCCAAAAGCCGGGCGATGGCTTGCCTGTTTTCGTCAGGCGCCAGGCTGCCACGGGGCATATTCAGGGCCGATGACAGCATCACCAGCCTTACCGGTTCGGTATCCAGCAGCATTTTGAGGCGCTCCGGATCGAGGCAGCCATCGGCTTGCAAGGGCAACTCGATCACCTGCACGCAGGCGGCTTGGAACAAACGCAGGATCGCCCAGTCGCACGGTGATTCGACCACCACGGTGGCGTCTTTCAAGCCCAGCACGGCGATCAGGATTTCCAGTACACCGCGAAGGTCGGCGCCGATGTAGACATCATCGGCGTGCCAGTAACGCATTGGCGATGTGGTGTAGCGTGCTGCCAGGGCGGCGCGCAATTCCAGCTCACCGCAGGGTTGCGAAGGCGACTGCGGCTGTCGGGGATACTGGCGCAGCAGCTCTCGCTCCAAAAGTAACAAAGGACTGTCGAGCGGCTGCAGCAACGCCGGTTCATCGGCGCTCAGGACCAGCATCCCCGGACGCCTGGCATTGACGTAGACGGCTTCCAGCAGGTCGCTGCCGCTGTCCTGCGGGTTGATTGAGGACACCGGCAATGCGTAGTAACCCGACTTGGCCACCGAATAGACGCGCCCTTCTTTTTCCAGCAGCGAATAGGCGTACTGAATGGTCGAGATCGACACGTTGAGACGTTCTGCCAGATGCCGCAACGATGGCAGGCGGATGCGCGAATCCCCTTCGGACTCGTTGATCAGGCTGGCCAGGTACCGGTAAACCGCCTGATAGGCGAAATCCGTTTCTCGAGGACCTTTCATGGGTAAAGGCCGATTGCAATGGCTGAAAATCCACCCACGGTCAGTGACCTGCTGACCATTCATCCACCAATGTGATGCCAGCGTCAGGATCGTCCACGGCATTTTGCAACGCGGCCGTCTGGATCAGTGCTTCAGGCGCCCCGCCAGCGCTTGCGGGCGCCCACTCCATGCGATAAAGCTGGCCAATCAGGCTGACGGGCAGTCCGCTGACATCCATCATCCATTGCATGATCTGTTCGGCGACCGGATGCCCCTGCATGGCCCGGTGCAGCTCGGGCATGGCCACCAGCATGCCCGGATGGCACTGCCGCAGAAAACGCTCGAGCCCCGCACCTTTTTCGATAAAAGGCGAAAAAAGCAGGCACACCAGTTGTGCTTCGCTCAGGCCCAGGTTCTTTTGCGCCTCGGCCGCCGCTCGGGCGCGCTGCTCGCCCAGTGTCGCCGGATTGCCGAATACCTCGATGGCCTGCTCGCACAAACGCTCAGGCAAGCGCTTGCGGCGCATCATCACCAAGGCACGTTGCAGGTATTGCGCAATGCCGAACTCGTAATTACGACCCTGCACGAAGCACGCGTGCAGCCCCCGGACGTGGGCCGAGACCGACGGGCTGACGAATTCGTTGTCGCTGATCTGCGCGGACAGTTCGTCAGGCTGGAACCCGAGAAACTCAGTCAGCAATGGCCAACGCTCCTCCAGATTGCTGACCAGCAGGTCGTGAATGTCGATGCAGTCCGTACGACGACAGGTCTCAAAGCGCTCTTGCGGACGCCACGGGGCCTGGCCGAAATCCGCGTAAAACGCGTGATAACAGTCGCTGCCCAGTTCATCGAGCAATGCAAACAATCCCGCATAACCGGCCTCGCCCACTTGCGAAGGCTTGAGCCCTGCCTTGGTGGCGGCACGCTTCAATCCGTCGATGAACTGCTTCTGCTGTCGCGGCGTGTCACTGATGAGCAAAGCGTCGACACCACCGTCCCAGCGGGCTATTTGTCCGTAAAACTCTCCGGTGGCCAGATAACCGTCATCCCACAGGTCGAACCCGCCGCGCCACTCCCGGCGATGGCCGATCAGCAGCTGGTTCAGGCGGCTGGACTCGCGACCGGCGTCGGAGATCGGCGTCAGTTGGTTGAACGGCAAGACTTCCCGATCATCGACCATCAACACCTCGACCCGGGGATCGTCATGGACAAACAACGCACAGTTGGTCCGGTGCATGTTTTCCACGGCCGCGCAGCTTGTCCCGTTCAACCGTAACGAGGCGATGCGCAACTGGAATGTCGCCGGCGCCCGCGTGGCAATGGTCAACTGCGCAGCACGCAACAGTGCCAGGGTGTAGCAGTTGTCACGCGCCCCGGACTGGATCGCCAACACCTTGTAATCACCAATGTGCTCCATGCCCCCCGCCGCGACCGCCAGGCGCTGAATCAACAATTGCAATGCAGTGCGTTCGGCACGGGAGAAATAACCCAGCAATCGCTGCAGCACTTGTTGATAGACATGGTTCATCGCTTGGTCATGGATGCTGGTCATCTTTATTTACCTGATACTCGTAAGTTCAATATCGCGCAGACAGCAAATCCCGTTGGACTGTCTGTACGAATGGAGTCATGGACTTTATTGCCAAATGCTAACACTAGAATTTTCAGACAATCATTTGAAGTGAGCGCTGCACCCCCTCGGTTTAACCACGAAGGCGAGGCTGTACCACCCGGCGGGCAAGGGTTTGCTCGATTTAAACCGGAGTCCTAGGAAACGTCCGACAAAGTCCCACAGACACTTAATACAAGAAATAAGGAAAGAAGTTGTCGCTGTCTTTTTGGCAACTACACAACAACGAACTAGTTTGGAGATTTGCACCGATGGCGCACATTGAAAAATTTCAGCCTGACCACCAGCCATGACTCGTTCCTTGAGATGAAAGTAATCATTCAATTATCAGGGCTTAGTGGCTGATTAGAAGCTACAGATTACGAGCAAAAACCAGTTCAGTTGCTGGACAGGCCTGCGGATCGACGGGTTTCGGGGGCTGAAACGAAAGAGTCCGTGTGGGCACGGACTCTTGGATAGGCTGTTGGGATAGCTATTGGGTAAGTGTTACGCCGGTTCGACCTGGAGCGCGACCCTCTCGCGACACGGGCATTCGTCCATGTAGCGGTGTGCCTCGACAACCTCGGTAAACGGGAAGACCCGAGTCTTGAGCGGCAGCAGCACGCGGTCAGCGGTCAACTGGTTGATATCGCGCAAGGCACGCTGCAGTGCGACCTGGTCCTGGATGATGCCCAGCTCCGGCTTGCCGGTGAAGTTGCCGATGCAGTGCACGAAGAACTGAATGTTCTTCTGGAACGCTGCGCAAGCCGGGAATGGTGTCTGGTTGCCGCCTTGCAGGCCGTACAGCACGAGGCTGCCGCGAGGCGCCAACACATCGCCGAGCAACGACATCTGCGGACCGCCCAAACCATCGAACACCACGTCCACGCCGCGGTTGTCCGTAATTTTGTTGATCCGCATGAGCAGATCTTCTTCCTCGGTAACGATGACTTTTTCGGCACCCAGTGACAGCAGATACTCACGCTCTTCTGCTGACTTGGTTGCAGCAATCACTCGAACACCCAAGGCCTTGCCCAGTTGTACGAACGAAGGTCCGGCGCAATGACTGGCGTCGGTCACCAGGGCGAATTGCCCGGGCTTGACCCGTGCCAGGTCCGCATAAGCGAAATAGGCGACCAACAGCGGCGTGTAATGCACGCTGGCTTCGATCGGGGTGAGTACGTCCGGGTAACGGGTCAGCGACGAGCGCGGCAGTACAATCAGTTCGCCGTAGACCGGATAGTCGTTCGGGCTTTGGGCCGGGAAACTGGCGACCTTGTCACCTATCGCCAGGTCATCGACACCCTCACCGACAGCCGTGACGATACCGGCCATTTCCTGGCCAAGGCCGGAAGGCAGATGGGCGCGGGACGACGCCAGGTTCTGGCGCCAGAGCGTGTCATACCAACTGATGCCGATCGCTTCGACGCGCACCTGCACTTCGCCCGGTGCAGGCAGAGCCGCCGCATGCTCTTCGCATTTGAGCACCTCGGCTGGACCAAACTTGTGAAAACGAATCGTGCGGGACATCACAAACCTCGCCAATTGAACCTCTAATGCCTTGAACTCTAGCTGGGCTTTCAACCCAACACTATCTGTGGCTATTAATAGTCGACATGCCTGTCATTGATTCCGCAGCGGCAGCAACATCGTCAAATGTCGCAAGAAATTGAAGCCACCTTTGCAGGAAATCTGAATTACTCGGTGCAGAGTACCAGTCTTTCCCCGTAATATTCCTGCTGGCCATTGTTCTCATATGGCCGCCCACGTCAAGTTTGCTGACTCTGCCAGGACTCCAGATGAATCGTAATGACCTGCGTCGTGTCGACCTGAACCTGTTGATCGTTTTCGAAACATTGATGCACGAACGCAGCGTGACCCGCGCTGCGGAAAAGCTGTTCCTCGGCCAGCCAGCCATCAGTGCGGCGCTCTCGCGCCTGCGCGGGCTGTTCGATGATCCTTTGTTTGTGCGTACCGGCCGCAGCATGGAGCCGTCTGCCCGGGCGATCGAGATTTTCGCCCTGCTCTCTCCGGCACTGGATTCGATTTCCACGGCGGTCAGCCGTGCGGCCGAGTTCGATCCTGCCACAAGTACCGCCGTGTTCCGCATCGGCCTTTCGGACGATGTCGAGTTCGCCTTGCTGCCAATGCTGCTCAAGCGCCTGCGTGCCGAATCACCGGGGATTGTGCTGGTGATACGCAGGGTCAACTACATCCTGATGCCGGGTTTGCTGGCATCCGGCGAGATATCCATCGGTGTCAGCTACACCACCGACCTGCCGGCCAACGCCAAGCGCAAGGTACTGCGCCGCAGCCAGCCGAAGCTGTTGCGCGCCGACACCGTGCCGGGGCCGTTGAGCCTGGATGACTATTGCGCTCGCCCCCATGCACTGGTGTCGTTCGCCGGTGACCTCAGCGGCTTTATAGATGAAGAACTGGAAAAACTCGGGCGCAAACGGCATGTAGTGCTCGCGGTGCCGCAGTTCAATGGCTTGAGTACCTTGCTGGCCGGCACTGACATCGTCGCAACCGTGCCGGACTACACGGCCGAAGCGCTGACTGCCGCGGGCGGTGTGCGAGCTGAAGACCCGCCGTTGCCGGTGCGCAGTTTTGAACTGCATATGGCGTGGCGTGGGTCACAGGACAATGATCCGGGTGAGCGCTGGTTGCGTTCGCGGATTCAGATGTTCTTCGGGGACCCTGAGAGTCTCTAGGCGTCGTCGGGCAGGATGTTCATCTGATCATTTATGCCTTTTCATAGACCATGGAGATCCATTCACTTCCAGTGGATTGCTACATTGGGGGCATATTTGAGGGCATGCTTTGGATGGTTTGAAAAGGATGCCCCCAGCCTGAGGCCAAGCAGGCTATTGATGAGGATGGGTGGGCTGAGGGAGATATGAACCCTCGGCCCTACCCCGTATCAATGGCCGAGCCGTAGTGAGCGCACCACCCACCACGCTGGACAAATGCGTGCAAATGTAAAAAATTATGATGGCATAATGCCTCGACAACCTGCAAAATCCACACGTTTCCAACGGATTTGAAGGAGCGGTTCCGATGACATGGCCAGTCACGCTGAAACTCGACAGCGCAGCCTACCCGCTCAGCGTGGTGCAACGCGCCGCTTATTCCCTGGCCGACACTGTCGCGATCCAGGTCGGTATTGAAACCAATCAGATAAGCCTCACGGCCCACCCCGCTGAAGCAAGGCTAACGCTTTCCCCGGAGCAGGCTCACTCGCTGATCCTCCAGCATCTGAACGACTTCGCCCTACGCGACCATATCAACCGCGAAACAGCAGGGCTGCGCGAAGTCCTGGCCCGAGCCGCGCTCGCTGGATGTGGGATTTCCCAGTGACACTGATTGCGACAGACGCCAAGCACTACCGCTTGCTGCCTTTTCGATTCATGCGCATGAACACGGGACATGACCGTGACATCCTGCTCACCTCCGATACCGGTGAGTACATGCACGTGAACGACGCGCAATTACGAGCCCTCAGTTACTTCGACGTTCAAGCAAGTACGCCTTTTTACAAGGACCTGCTGGCCCGCCACTTCATCTACGAACCAGGCCGCCACGACCCGTTCCCGGAAATGGCCGCGCAGTATCGCAGCCGCAAGGACTTCCTCTTCCAGGGTCCTGCACTGCACTTGTTCGTGGTTACATTGCGCTGCAACCACACCTGCCAGTACTGCCAGGTGTCACGGGCCCCTCTGGGAGGATCCGGCCACGATCTGTCGGAAGCGGATGCACAGGCGGCGGTCGATCGCCTGTTCGAATCGAACGCTCCCGCCCTGACTGTGGAGTTTCAGGGTGGCGAGCCGCTTCTGGCCTTCGAGCGCGTCCGCCAGATTGTCGAATGGGTCGTTGAACGGAACGTGGTCGAACAACGGGATATCCAGTTCGTCATCACCACCACGCTGCACCACCTGACGGAGGAAATACTCGACTTCGCAGAACAAAATCGCATCCAGTTTTCGACCTCGCTCGATGGGCCGGCGCCCTTGCACAATGCCAACCGCCCTACCCCGTCACGAGACTCCTACGAACGCACTGTAAAAGGCATCCAGTGGGTCCGTGAGCGCCTTGACCATGATGCAGTTTCCGCGCTGACCACGCTGACTTCAAGAAGCCTCGAACAACCTGAAGCGATCATCGATGAGTATGTAAGCCAGGGCTTCTCCAGCATCTCGCTTCGGCCTCTAAGCCCTTATGGGTTTGCCACCAAGAGTGCCCATCGACTTGATTACCCTATTGAGCGATACCTGGCCTTCTACAAGAAGGCACTGGCCTATTTGCTGCATATCAACCAACAGGGCGTATACCTCTCAGAGAGTTATACGAGCCTGTTGCTGAAGAATATCCTGACACCCTTCTCCTCCGGCTATGTAGACCTGCGCTCCCCTGCTGGCGCAGGCACTGCTGCGCTGGTTTACAACTATGACGGTTACGTCTATCCCTCGGACGAAGCCCGAATGTTGCTGGAGATGGGTGAAGACGGCTTGAGGCTCGGCACCGTGCAGCAACCCTTGTCGGAATTACTCGCATCGCCCGTTATGAATGCGTTGCTCGCCAGTGGTGTAGCAGAGGCGCTGCCGGGCTGCTCCGACTGCGCACTTGTCCCGTACTGTGGTGCTGACCCCGTCGAACACTATGCCCGCCAAGCTGACCCGATCGGACACCGAGTGTTCAGCAGCTTCTGCAAGAAGAACATGGGGCTGCTGAAGCATCTTTTCGGCCTGCTTTGCGATGGCGACGACAACGTGCAGAGGGTGCTGCTGTCTTGGTTGAACAGGCGCTCTTACAACGATGTCCGGTTCCCGGGTTACAGGGGCTGATGGCGATGCTGCGCAAAGATACCCACTTCGAAATCCATCACCTGAATGAGCCGAAACTGCTCAAGGTCATCACTCTGGATGAGTTCATCGGACAAGGCCTGGCTGTTTGTGCCGGAAGCGCTGAGTTCGGTGACCTGCTGCTTTGGCTGCCAAACGATGAACGCCTACGGAGCCCGCATCTGCTCTCATTACCAGTGGGTGGATTCCTGATCCCGGAGCCATTGATCGGCGACTTCGACAGCGCGCGGCCACACCTGCACACCCCCAAAGATGCGAATGTCGTGCAGCCCGGCGATGTCATTGCCATCACACCAGGCAACGCGTTGGTGCGAGTGCTCTATCGACGAGGCTCAGACAGCAACCTGCTGTTCATGACCGATCGTTGCAACAGCCTCTGCCTGATGTGCTCGCAGCCGCCCAAAGATATCGATGACCGTTGGCACATCGAGGAGAACCTACGACTGATCGACCTGATGGACCCGGGCGAGGAAAATCTGGGAATCAGCGGCGGAGAACCAACGCTTTATCGCGACGGCCTGCTCGAAATCCTGGCCAAGTGCAAAGCCGTTTTACCGCAGAAGTCCATTCATGTGCTCAGCAACGGGCGTCTGTTCCAAGACCCGAGCTGGATCGCAGCGCTCTCTGCCATCGGCCACCCTCAGTTGAGCTGGGGCATCCCGCTGTATGCCGACAATGCCGAAGACCATGACCATGTGGTGCAGGCTCCAGGCGCGTTCAGTGAAACCCTGCAAGGTCTTTACAACCTGGCGCGCGCCAACCAGATCATCGAGATACGCGTGGTGCTCAATCGCCTGACCACGCCACGCTTGCCCGAACTCGCCCACTACGTATTCAGGAACCTGCCCTTCGTGCGGCATGTTGCGCTGATGGGTATCGAAAGTACCGGCCTGGCCAGGAAGAACTACGAAGAACTGTGGGTTGACCCGCTGGACTATCAAGAGTCGTTGAGCCAGGCCGTGTATTTCCTGTTCAACCGCGGAGTGCCGGTTTCGATCTACAACTTGCCCCTGTGCCTGATCCCGGCCCACCTCTCGCGTTTCGCCCGCCAGAGCATCTCGGACTGGAAGAACCTGTTCATCGATACCTGCCAGCAATGCGCTGCCGTCAAACATTGCTCTGGCTTCTTCAGATCCCACACCGACCGCTGGCAGAGCCGCGGCGTACAACTACTATCGACCGAGGCCTTTAGCGCCTATGCAAGGAGTGCACAGTGAAATTGCTCGACCGCTGGAAAGTCCTGATCAGTGGGATCAGCTTGCTGCCTATGGCAGGTACCACCCTGGCACAGGCGGGCCATCTGTCGCTCGCCGATGCGAACTGGCAACCCAACGACAAGCTACAGCCCCCGGTATTTGCCGATACGCTTAATGCGTCAGACACCGTCAACATCTATGCGGCACATCGCTCGCACAGTTCGCACCGATCCCACAGTTCGCACAGTTCTCACTACAGCGGCTCGGGTGGCTATAGCGCACCCCGCTACTACAGCCCACCCGCTACCAGCACCCGAAGCTACAGCGCGCCGAGTGCTTCGAGCAGCACCTCAAGCAGCAACAGCCTTTATCAGTCGTCTGGCACTACCAGCGGGACAAGTTCGAGCACTTCAAAGAGCCGCGCGACCAATGAGCAGAAAAGCAACCTGGTCACCCGTGTGCAGACCGCGCTGATGGTGCGCCAGTATTACCAAGGCACCATTGATGGGGTGATGGGCAAGGCGACACGTGGTGCGTTGATGGCCTTTCAGATGGACAGTGGGCTGACCGTGAATGGCCGGATGGATACGCCATCGCTGAATGCGTTGGGTATCAAGATTCCATAAATCGCTTCAGGTTAAAGCTAGCGTCCGTTCAGCAACGAAGGAAATTATCCCATGCAGCACATCATTCAAGTCGACAACACTCTCTGGGCATTGATCAGCCGCCTGCAAGGCAAGGAACTGCAAACACCGTCGCGTAGCGCCCGTTTCCGAATCACGACTGTTGATGCAAATCGCGTTGTGATTGAGACCGGATCGGAAGACTCGCAGTTGGCGCTGACTCGAGCAGCTTTCCAGCAAACGTTGGACTACCTCGCCGGTAACAGTCATTTCGGCCAAGCACAAGCTGTGGAAATCAGCTCCAACCATACGTACGAAAAAGCCGGCCCACTTTGCCAGGCGGCTCGTTACAGAGCAGAAGGCAAGCCGGGCCGTACCAATATCACTTACATTCTGCCGATTCTGGAGCAGTGCCAGGCAGTCGGCATCCGATCCACCACCCCAAACAGCACTTGGCTGCTGCCCTGAGCCGCTCCTGATATCTTTACAAGGGCGCCAACATGTACGCCAAAATGGACACCTTCCGCCCCAGCAGTGCCGCCTCGTTCGATGAACCCTGCAAGGTTACGATCGACATCGAGTTTATCACCGTCTCCTATGACGACGCGGGGCAGACCTGGCAATACCGAGGCCAGGCAAAAGGCCTGGGGCATTACGAACTGCAAGCAGAAGGTTTCGACGGCAGAGCAACGCTGCACCGCTTCGAAAGCTCGAATGTGCTGGAAGGCATTTGGGTAGAAGACGGCGTACGCGGGATGTGGCGAATTGTCTGTCAAGCCGATTGATTCGCCAGTCGTACCCACAGAAATAAGCTGAACTCGTGGTGGTTTGATGGGCCGCCACGGGGTCATCCATCAAGGCGACCAAGCATTGCTATCCGCCTGGATTTTAGAAGCACTGAAAAGAAGTTCAAGGATGAAAATGATAGCTCTGAAAGCAAAACTGCTCGCCAAATTCCAGCAATATTCCGTATCCCAACGGTTCTACCTCGCCTCGGTAATTACGTACCTCATCACGATTGCAGCTTCCCTATACACGGGCATATCCGCGCTTACCATCGGGACGACGGCCGCGGCTGCATTGATAATCTGCGGATTCGTTGCCTGGTGCATCCCTTTCGCCCGCTGGCTCCATACCGCATGGGATAAGCCATTCGCCAAAACGCCCATCATAATCATGCATCTGCTTGCACTACTGATGTCGACAGCATGCGCGCGTTTCGCGGTTGCCGAGACTTTAGGGCTGCCCCCTCAAAGCTTTGATTTGACAGTCGGTTTTCTCGCGTTGCTGTTCTACATTCCATCGTGGCTGCTTGTGGTGGCAATACTCTTTGGTCTGACAGCAGTGCTGATCATGGTCATCGCGATGATCAGCCTGCCATTCGAAGCAGCCTGGCAACATATGACCCGCTTGGCCGCGCTCCTCGGCTTTCAGGCTAAATTCAAGCAATCGCGCAGTATGATCATGTTCCATGGTGCAGGGGCACTGATCATTAGCGTGCTATTTGCCATGAGCTACGGCTACCTTACCGACAACTTCAGCCCGGCCTTCAAGGCCGTGACCAAAGTCATTGCACTACGAAGTGATTTCCACAAGACTCCAAACTATCCCGACGTGCGGACTGGAGAATATGTGCATCCGTTGGAGAATGGCTTTATCGCTTACGCCCGCGAACAAGAAGACAAAAGTGTCATCATTGGCGTTCGTTTACAGCCTGCCGAGAATTACGATGTCGTCGTGTCGACTATTCCGCCTCTCAAAGTTGCAATGACAACCATGGCAGAACACGTCAAGCAATCCCCTGCGCTAATTTGGCTGCTCAGCAGCGCTGCTTCAGAGATTAAGTCTGACGCGATGCTGCGTTAGACCTCGTTGCCGAGCCAGCAAGACGGCAGCTTGAGAGATCAGTGGATGAGTCAAGGTCGCATCAGTGGCTCTCCACCGATCCATTTTTTACAGGGTCATAGAAGAGCTTGAGCGGCGGAATCTGCTTTATCCAGCCCTGAATCTCCAAAACCCAAAAAACCGCCCGCTACAGATAAATGGCTTCAAAAAGACAGTGGAGGAAAGGCTTTGATCTGGTATGGACTACCGGGTGAGTCATGACAAGTGTTGAAGCTCGCAAAAGCCTCGACACTCGTCACTGTTCAAACCTGGATCATTCTTTATAGAGCATTCGAGCCTGAATCCATTCGAGGGCCACACTTTTCAACCATCCAGGTGCTGCTTCAGCATCGCCCAGGCTTCGTCGGTGATACGGTAGTTCTTGTCGGCCTCAAGCACGATCACACCCTCGTTGCACAGGCGTTTAAGCACTTCGCGCACACTGACAAATGTCATCCCGGCAGACAGTGACACCAGATAGGCATACACCCCACGGACACCGACGGCACGCCCATCCAAAGTGGCGGCAACCAGCGCATTGAGGACCTTGATGCGGATCAGACTGGTGCGCAGTCCATAGAAACGAAGCAATTCACGAATGTGTTCATTCGAGCTGCGATTGCATACGAACGCCAGCTGATTGGTCGCTGTGTGAAACGGTGAAGGTGCGCTTACAGTCGCTGAGCCTGAGTTGTTCAACATGCGAAACTCCCTTTTCGAAATGTTCAGGGGTTGCTACGTCAGCCGTAGCAACCCTTCCCGTCTTCGTCAGAAGTCGACGGTGGCCGACAGCTGCAAGGTCCGCGGATAACCCGGGGAGAATGCGCCGTACGAAGCAACGCCCGACCAGTACTCACGATCAAACACGTTCTGCACGGTGGCGCGGAACGTCGTCGGCCGGCCTTCGATCTTGGTGGCATAACGCGCGCCGGCATCGAAGCGGGTCCAGGCATCCAGCTCCTGCGTATTAGCCTGATTGACGAATTGGCTGTCGGTGTAAATGGCACCACCGGTCAGAGTGAAGCCTTCAAGCCATGGTGTATCCCATTCGGCCCAGAGGTTGGCTTGCACGTCCGGCACACCCACCGGTTTGTTGCCGCGGTTGGCCGCTGTCGCCGAATCGGTCAACTCACCGTCAAGCACGGTCACGCCACCCATCAAGCGCGTGCCCGGCGCGACTTCGCCGAACATGCTCAACTCGATGCCGCGATTGCGTTGTTCGGCCTGGATCGAGAACACGTTGCCGGCGCCGATTTCACCACTCGGTTTCTCGATCTGGAACAACGCCAGCGTGGTCATGAACGTACCGTACTCATATTTGACGCCGAGTTCATGCTGCTTCGATTTGTACGGGGCGAACGTCTCACCGGCGTTGGCCGCCGTGCCTGGTGCGATGTCTCCCTTGCTCAAACCTTCAACATAATTGTAATAGAGCGAGACATCCTCCCAAGGCTTGACCACCACTGCGAACAGTGGAGTCGTGGCACTTTCGCTGTATTTCGAGCTGACCGAACCTGCGGCGTTGTAGTTGCGTGATTCGATGTCCTGGCGACGCACACCGAGGGTCAACTGAAAGCGGTCATCGAGCATGGACAGCGTGTCAGTCAACGCGACGCCGGACAGCTCCGATTCGGAAACGCGCAGCACCTTCGGCGAGTTGATGAATTGCCTGGGCACATCGATCGGGTGGTAAATGTTCGAACGGATTTCGGTACCGTTGTTGATCCCTCGGGACAGTTCATCCTGGTACCGGGTCGCCATCAGCGTGGTCGTGTGAGTGATCGGCCCTGTAGCGAACACGCCGCGGATGCCGACATCGGCTGTCGAACGATCGACGTTGAATTTGTAGTAACCCGGAATGTTACTGGTATCGCCGGCCTCATTGAGGATTCTCGGCACTTGGTCAGACAAACGCTTGACGTCCGATTTGCCGCCACCGGCGTGGGCAAACACGGTAACCGTATCAGTCAGGTCATATTCGCCTCCCAGCAAGGCCGACTGCTCTTTGGTATCCGACCAGCCCCAGTCCTGCGGCAGGTTGGTGCGTCCATTCGGCGCGGACGGGACATCTACCCCCGGTGCGATGGTGAATGGCCGCGAGGCTGCGTCGAAGCTTTCTTTCTGACTGATGTAATCAAGGTTCAAGCGCAAGCGCTCGCCACGATAATCGAGGGCAATGGCGCCGACACCCACGTCTCGATGCTGATCATCAATGGCCGTATCGCCGCCCTGCAGGTTGCCGTTGAAGCGCACGCCAAACTGATTTTCCTCGCCGAAGCGACGACTGAGATCCAGATGACCGCCGACCTGAGAGTCCGAGGCGTAACTGCCGGTAAAACGGGTCAGGTCTTCGTCCAGTGGACGCTTGGGAACGATGTTGATTACGCCACCGACGCCACTGTTGGGCGAGATGCCGTACATCATCGCGCCCGGCCCCTTGAGCACTTCAACACGCTCGGCGTACTCGGTGAACACCCGGTAGTTCGGCGCTACGCCGTACACGCCGTCGAACGCCAATTCACCGAGGTTGCCTTCACCGATCGGGAAGCCACGGATGAAAAACGAGTCGACGATGCCGCCTGTCTGACCGGTGGAGCGCACCGAAGGATCACGTTGCAGCGCATCGGCCACGGTCACGGTTTGCAGGTCGGCCAAGGTCTTGGCGGTGTAACTGGTGACACTGAACGGGGTGTCCATCACGTCCTTGTTGCCCAACATGCCCAACCGGGCACCGCGCGCAACCTGGCCGCCGGCGAACACTTCCGGCAATGCGGTCGGGCCGTTGTAACGGGCATTGATGTTGGTGGTGCCGAGAGTCAGCGCATCCATGCTGTCGTCGGTCGGCGTCGCGGCTGGAATGTTCGAGGTCTTGTCGGCGGCAACGTCTTGTTGCTCGGGGCTCGCGGCCCAGGCGTTGGCGCTTCCTGCGACCAAAACAAAATTCAGCATGGTGGTACGAATGGCGAGTGTTAACACGCGCTCACCGCTAGTACGACTGACAACAGGCATGACGTGAGGATCCTTTTCAACAAGGGAAAATGGTTATCACTCCTATTGCCAGTCGATCTGCGAAAAAGTATCACCCTCAGTAAAGTTTCTTTGATTTTGCCAGGCCAAGGCTAGGCATACAGGCGTTGCAGCGGTATCGCGACCACCGGCAACGCGGGGTCAAACGCGTGCCGGGTGGTCTTGTACGGAAAGATCTCGCCGCGGGCGATCGCGGTGAAAATTCGCGCCACTTCGAACACCTGCCCAGTCTGCCAATGCCGCACGCACACCCGCGGATCGGTGTAATCGAGCTGGATGCACGGCACTCGCTTCAAGCCCAGCTGCAACGCCGCGTTGAACCGGTGATTGCCGTCCATCACGATGCCTTGCGAGCGCTCGACGATGATCGGCTCCAGCCAATGCCCGGCCCGGATAATCGACTCGCGCAGCATCGCCACGTTGACCGGGTCCACCTGCTCGGACTGCAGCACTTCGCACAGCGGCCGCAGCGTAATCTGATATTCGTGTTCCATGGTTGATCTCCTGATTCGCCGGGGATTCAGCAGGCATCGGCGCGGGCAATTGGCGTGTACTGGCTGGCCACATCGAGCAGGCGCTGGGCGTGTTCGATCAGCGGCAAGTCGACCATCTCGCCATCCACTTGCACCGCATGACTGCCCGTAGCCACCGCCCTCATCACCCGGTCGGCCCACGCCAATTGGCGCGAATCCGGCAGGAAAGCGCGCTGCACCGAGAGCAGTTGCGAGGGGTGGATGCACAACTTGGCGCCGAATCCCAGCGAGCGTGCGTAATGTGAGTCCTTGGTGACAACCGCCAGATCGCTGATCGCCGGCGTGACACCGTCGATCGGTGCCGGCAAATTCGCCGTGCGCGAAGCCAGCACAATGCGGTTGCGGGCGAAGAGAAACGCCTCGGGAGTCTGGCTGCAGTTGATATCGAGCGAGAAATCCAGCGAGCCGAACGCCAGGCGCGCCAGGCCCGGAATCACCGCAATCGACTCGACCTGTTGCAGGCCCTTGGCAGTCTCGATGATCGCGATAATCTTCAGCTCCGGCTGCCACTCGAGCAGGCGTTCGACCACCCGCGCCAGGGTCTCGGGGCATTCGGCCTTGGGCAGAAAGATTCCGCTGCACCGCTCGGGATAGCGCATGTCGCTGAGCCAGGTCAGGTCCTGGCGAAACAGCGGGCTGCTGACGCTGTTCAGGCGGATGAAACGCTCGCAGGAAACCTTTGGCGTGCTCTCCTGCCACGCCCAGATGGCGGCGCGGGCTGCGGCTTTGCTGTCTGGGTGAACGGCATCCTCAAGGTCGAGAATGATCGCGTCCGGCCCCGCTTCGACGGCTTTGGAAAACCGCTCGGGTCGGTTGCCCGGCACGAACAGGTAGCTGATCGCGAGTGGGGTTTTGCTGCTGAGTCGATCGGATTGCATGATGTTGCTCCTTGGCGTGAACCAGTCGTGATTTCTGAAAATTTCCAGGCCCCGCCGGCGGCGGATTTCCGTGCCTGCCCGGGGCGTCTCGCAACAGCCCTTAACGCCTTATTGATCAAGGTATTAAGGGTTTTTTTATGTCGGGACGAACGCGTACTTGAGCGTGTAAATACACGCTCATGAATTCGCCCTGCGTAGGTCTTCATTCAAAAATATTTGAAAACCTTACTTGATAATCGTTCGCGTTCGCAATATGGTTCACGCCGTCAAGAGGAACTATCCTCGTTTCAGAGCCAGCGATCAGTATCACGGGAAGTACATGTCAGTGATGTCATTTGAATATCAGTTACTGGTCATCTACAGAGGACTGGCCATCAACTAGCGGCCAACCAGAACATCCGTACAAACCTTATGGAATGGGGTTCTCATGCAATTGTTTTGCGAGCCATTTATTACGATCGGCCATACGGATTCATCTTCAGATTTCGCCTGGCATCCGCCTCCAGGGTGTTTAAAGTCTCGTATCTGACGAGTAAAAAAGACTACATCTTTCGATAACGATCAGTTATCGACACATCAATGGCGAGGTTATTTTCGACGCCAGGGGTTAACTATGCTTGCAACCAATAAATCACCTGTTGAAAAGCGAAATAACGTCCATCAGCCGGACATGCTAAAACCGCTGATCGACCCCGTTATTTATACGCTTATCAATAACTTCCCAAGCATACTTATTGACTTGGTCAAACAACATGGGTCGCCGTTGAATCTGGTTTGGCCCCATGCTTTTGAAGTGAACACGAAGGCCCTGCAGGCCGTGTTGAAACAGTACAACGTGACTCACGCCATCTTCTACGGCGCCAAGGCCAACAAGTCCCAGAGCATGCTGAGCGCTGCGGCAAACTCGGGTATCGGCGTCGATGTGTCGAGCATCCACGAACTGGAAGCCGCGTTGCAGGCCGGTACGCCGGCAGCAAAAATCTGCGCCACGGGACCGGCAAAAACAGCCATGTTTCATCAGGCGCTGGTCAGTGCGGGCTCACTGATTTGCGTGGACTCGCTGGAGGAATTCGAACACCTCAAAATCGTGATCGAATCGCGACCTGCCCTCACCAAAGCCAGACTTTTACTGCGTTACAGGCCGAAAAGCTGCCCGAAAAGCCGATTTGGAATGGGCTCGGAAGACTTGCTTGAATGCCTTCAACGGCTGACCAGGCAATCTGCGATTTTTCACTTCGAGGGTTTCCATTTCCATCTGGGCGGCTATGGATTTGAATCCCGCGCGCAGGCGTTCCGTGAGGTAACGGCGTTTGTCGAAGCAGCTCAGGAAATGGGTTTGAATCCGCTGATGATCGACATTGGTGGAGGCCTGCCGATTCGTTATGTCGAGCCACAGGCCTACGGTCTTTTTTTGCAAGACGAGAACAAGCCCAGCCACTATTACAACCAGTCAGTCCCTGACTCTTATTATCCTTATGGCAGTGACCTGACGGCACCGCAATGGTTGACGCTATTGCTCGAAGCCGATCATTCGCCGGGACTGTCCATTGCCAATTACCTGAAGCTTCAGAATATAACGCTGGCATTGGAACCCGGCCGAAGCCTGGTAGATCAAGCAGCTATTTCATTGTTTCGCGTCACCCGCACGAAAAAACTTGCCGACAATAAAACCGTCATCTTTGTTGAAGGCAGTAGCTTCAGCGCCTGTGAAACCTGGTTTTCTTCTGAATACCTGGTAGATCCAATACTGATCAGCACAAAAGAACTCCCATGCACCCCGACCCAAGCTTATATCGCAGGCCACAGTTGCCTGGACGATGATGTGATTACGCATCGGCTTATCAACTTCGGCACTGCACCCCAAACAGGTGACTTATTGATTTATGTCAATACCGCCGGTTATCAGATGGACTTGCTGGAGAACGAGTTTCATCGCCATCCCCTGCCCCGGCGGTTGACGGCGACCTGTTGTACGGAAGGTAACTATGCGTTTTCACCTGACTACTAAAGGTAATAATTGAAATGATATTGAATAAAGTTTCGGATCTTATTGGTAACACTCCAATGTTGGGCATTGATGTTCCGGATACCAACGCACGTTTGTTGCTGAAGATTGAAAAGAACAACCCCGGCGGCAGCATCAAAGATCGCATGGCACGCAATATGGTGCTGGCTGCGCTCAAGTCCGGTCGCCTGAAACCCGGCGGTGTGGTCGTCGAATCGTCCTCCGGCAACACCGGGATTGGTCTGGCCATGGCAGCGGTCGAGTTTGGTTTGCACTTCATTGCCGTGGTCGATCACCACGCAGCGCAAGACAAGATCGCGGTGATGAAGGCGCTGGGCGCCGACATTCGATTCGTCAAAGGCACCTATCGCGAAGATGAAGTTGCGGTGGTCGAGCGTCAGCGACTCGCGGCGGAACTGGCGAGCGAGATTCCTGGCGCCGTGTTCATGAATCAATCCGACAACGCGGCCAACGCTGGTGGCTACAGTGATTTCGTCCGCGAAACCATCGCTCAGGCTGAAGGCGCTATCGGTGCCTACGTCGGTTGTGTCGGCACCGGTGGTTCGATGACCGGTATCGCTCGTGGCTTGAAACTGCACAACCCCGGCACCGTGACAGTCGCAGTGGAACCGGCCGGCTCGATCGTCTTCGGCCATCCCGGCTATCCCTACTACCAATCAGGCACTGGCACTCCGGCCGGTGACACTGTCGGCCTGGTGCTCGACTACAGCTGCATCGATCTGGGCGTGCAAGTCACCGACTCACAGGCTTTCGAAAGCGCCCGCTACATCGCCCGCAACCTCGCGCTGCTGGTGGGTGGCTCGACCGGTGGCGCAATTTTCAAGGCACTGGAACTGATCCACAAAGGCGTGTTGACCGGCAACGTGGTCGTGCCGATCGCCGACGGCGGCGAAAAGTACCTGCACACGGTGTTCGACGATAAATGGCTGCAAGAGCGTGATCTGCTTGATCCGAATGTCGCGCCGCAACTGGACGCCTGGCTGGGCAAGACCCAATGGCTGGAATCCGTTTCCGCGCCGCTGCAACTGAGCGTCGCATGACCCACCCATCACCAAGGAACGCCTCTCGATGAATCTGTTGAAAGTCGCCATCTGTGGTGGCGGCAGGACCGGCCATCTCAACGCCATCCTGTTTAAACAGCTGCCCAATGTTCAGGTTTCGATGCTCACCGGCAATCCGCAGGTCATCGAACAGCACGCGCGTCAGACGCCGATGCAGGCATTGTTGCCCGATGGCTCGACGATGAGCGCCCGACTGGATCGCGTGACCACCGATGCCAAGACTGCCGTTGAAGATGCCGACATCGTCATCATCACTGTCCCCGCCCATGCCCGGCCGCAAACCTTGCAAGCCATTGCACCGCACCTGAGCGCCAGCAAACCGGTGTACGTCGGCGCGATTCCGGGTTTCTGCGGTTTCGACTGGCTGGCCGAAGCCACCCTGGCCGATCGCCCCAACCTGGTGATCTGGGGGATGAAGGATGTCCCGCATACTGCGTTTGAGCTGACACCGGGGCGGTCGATCAAAATGGGCGGCGGCAAAAGCCAATTGTATGTGGCGACCCACGCTCGAGAATCGCAGAAATCGCGCCAGCAGCTGCAGGACATCCTCACCACCTTGTACGGGCCATGCGTGACGATGCTCGACAATTACCTGGAAATCACCCTGACACCGGGCAATCCAATCATGCACAGCTCGGTGATCTACGGGCTGATCGGCCCCTACGGCCAATGGCATCGCAAGATTTTCCCGCAACGCATGTGCTGGTGGACCGAGTGCCCGGAACTGGGCGCCTACTTCCTCGAACGCATGGATCAGGAAAGCCAGGACTTGTGTGCGGTCATCAGCCAGCGCATGGGCATCGACCTGTCCTCGGTCAAATCCCTGAAACAGGAAATCGTCGAGGCCTACGGTGACCAGATCCGCGACCAGAGCAGCATGCTTTCGATTCTGCGCACCAACCAGGCCTACAACGACATCCTCGCGCCGATGGTGCCGGCCGGCGACAACCGCGCCGGCTACGTGATCGAACGCGAGAGCCGCGCCTTCAATGAAGACGTCGCCTATGGCCTGGTCTTGCTGGTGGAAATGGCCAGGCGCTTCGAGCTGAAGGTGCCCTACATCGAAGAAGTCTTGCAGT
Organism: Pseudomonas sp. Pseusp10; assembly: GCF_059492225.1. Lineage (NCBI taxonomy): Bacteria > Pseudomonadati > Pseudomonadota > Gammaproteobacteria > Pseudomonadales > Pseudomonadaceae > Pseudomonas > Pseudomonas sp. Pseusp10. Next base: position 3,820,130 of record NZ_CP168528.1, read on the forward strand.
GGAGCGTTGCCTACATGCAAGGCCTGCGCGATTCGGCACTCGACTACTTCCCAAGCCACTGGCCACGCACGGCAAACGCCGCCGCTTGATCTCTTTGTTTAATTTTCGACGAGCAGACCGCTGATATGGATGACTTCAAGACACTGATCGCCTACTCCCGCCAAAACGCCATGCGACGCTTGATCCGTTGCCTTTTTGCCGAGAACATTCTCGACCGTTCGGCCCTGAGCTTTTCCGTCGAGGGGAACCAAGCCACTTATCCGTTGAAGGGTGCCCGCGCCCATCTGTTTTTCTCCGACATTGCCAAAGGCCCGGCCGACACCGTGGTCAACGACGGTGACGTGGTGCTGTTGACCGATGAAGGTGTGCGACAGGTCATCACCAGCCATCAAGACATGCTGGATGTGCTGCGTGACAGCTTCGACTTCGAGCCCACCGACGAAGGCGTGGCCGGGCTCAAGTCCGACATGGAAAACAGCCTGACCAACGACGCCCACGCCCGCCAGCATCGTCAGCAATGGAATGCGCGGCTGGAGCAGGCCACCAAGGATCAGGGGCTCACCAGCTTCACCGATTATCTGCGCAAGCAGGCCAACACCAAGGACGCCGCCATCCTTCTCGACCAGTGGGGCTCGCTGGAAGGCCATCCGTATTACCCGACCTGGAAATCCCGTCCGGGCCTGACCGATGCTGAAGTCGAGCAGTTGTCCCCCGAGTTCAACGCTCAAGTGCCGCTGCGTATCGCCGCGTTGCGTGCCGACCATTCGAAAAGCGAAAGCATGCCGCATGTGACCAGTTACCACGACTGGTTCGCCAGCAACTTCCCGGCGCAATGGGAACAATGGAAGGCCTCGCTCAACAGCAAAGGGCTGGATGAAACCCAGTGGCTGCCGCTGCCGATTCACGCCTGGCACCTGCAGGCGTATGTGCTCAAGACGTTTGCGGCGGAAATCGAAGAAGGCATTCTGATCACCGATGGTCCGGACATTGCGACCCTGCCGACCATGTCGTACCGCACGATGATGCCGGTGTTGGACGACTGCGCGCCGCTGATCAAATTGCCGATTGCAGTGTGGATGACCAGCGAACTGCGCAGCCTGCAAGCCAAGTCGATCCATATGGGGCCGCGCATCAGCACGGTGATCGCCAGGATTCTGGACGCCGAAAAAGGCTTCGATCAGCGTCTGGAGATCTTCCCGGAAGAAATCGGCGTGCGTTACAAAAACGCGATTACTCAGGACGATAATCCCGGGCGTCATCTGTCCGTGGTCTTTCGTGCCAGTCAGCAAGCGTTCGAACGCAGCGACGAATGTCTGCCGATTACCGTGGCGTCACTGTTCACCCGCTTGCCCGGCAGTGGTCGGCCGCTGTTCACCGATCTGATCGAGCGCGACGGCGTGCGGGCGAAAGCCACCCAGGTTGAAAGCTGGTTCCGCCAGTACGCCAAAGTGGTGACCCACCCGGTGGTGGCGATCTATCTGATGTATGGCATCGGTCTTGAAGCGCATCAGCAAAACACCATGGTGCTGTTCTCCCCCGACGGCAAAGCACGTAGTCTGCTGATCCGCGATTTCGGCGACGGCAGGACTTACGCACCGCTTTTGGAAGAGCGCGGCTATGCCCTTCAGCCCCATGTGCAGCCGGGTATTCTGCCGACGGTATTCTCAGGTGATATCGAGCCGGTACGCATGTTCGTGCTCGACGCGGCGTTCCTGACCCATCTGCACGAAATGGCGCTGTGGCTGACCAGGGAGTACGGGTTGAACAACACACGGCTGTGGGCGGTTTTGCGCGAGGAGACCGACCTTGCATTCGAAGCCGTGCGCGACCGTGTCTCGCCAACGCTGTGGGAAGTCGAACGCAAGGCGTTCGTGGAAGATCCATGGCCGACCCGATCGTTGTTGCGCATGCACTTGATGCAGTACTCCAACTATCGTTTGCAACACACCCTGACCAACCCGCTCGCTAGCGTTTAACCGAGGCTGACCCATGTCCCATGCAGGTGTCATCCAGGGTTCGAGAGTAAGAATCCTGATTTATCTTCTATTTGCGATCCAGTTGGTGTCCATGGGCGCGATGGAAATGAGCGGGCCGTTCTGGCCTGTCCACCTGCGTGGGCTGACCGCCTCAGAGTCGGTTTTCAGCTTCGCCAGCATCGCCGTGTACGTCGGACCGATGCTGGGCATTATTCTGACCAGTGCATTCTGGGGCCGTATCGGCGATCGCTACGGCCACAAGTTGATGATGATCCGCGCCCTCGCCGGATTGTCGTTGACCCAGCTTGGGCTGGCCCTCTTCAACGACATCTGGGTCATTCTGATCCTGCGTTTTCTGCAAGGCGCCTTCGCCGGGTACATCGCCCCGGCACAGGCTTACGGCGTCAGTATCGAAGCGCCTTCGCGGCGGGCGCGGCTGTTCGCCATCCTGCAAATCTCGACCAACGTCGGTTCGTTGCTGGGAGCGGTCGTCGGCGGGTTGATCCTCGATTACGCCACGTTCTTCTGGATCAACATCATCGCCTCGGCATTGTGTGCGGTGTGCACCCTGATCGCGGCCGTCACCTTGCCGGATGTGCCTCCGGTGAAGAAAGCACCGGTCGCGGACAAGGCTGCGCCGGCCAGCCGTTCAGGCAGTGTGTGGCAAGGTTCGCCGTTGCTGTCGCTGCTTGGCGTGATGGGCATTTTGCTGCTGGCGCGAATGCTCCCGCAGACCTCTTTCTCGCTATATGTCAGCTCGGTGTTCGAGGTCAGCAATTCGGTGGTTGGCCTGTGCTATGGCTTGCTGGCGTTGGGCTTCATTCTTTCGGCCACCGCCTGGTCGCGTTATTTCGAACACCGTAGTCAACAGGAAACGCTGCATCGCATTACCTATGTGGTCATCGGCTGCATCGTCCTCACCGCTGTGGCAGGTGTCACGCGCAATCCGCTGGTGTTTGTCATCGCGTACTTCATCTGGGGCGTATTGCTGGGGGCTACCACACCGGTGTTGATGGCGCTGATCTCGAAAACCGCCGACAGCTCGCAACAAGGCCATGTACTGGGGATTGCCCAGGGCACCGCGCAATTTGCGTCGATTGCGGGTATCTCGGCCGGCGGTTTGCTCAGTCAGGTCTATGGCTTGCAGTACACCTACCTGTTCGTTTGCCTGGCCTACGTGGTGGCGCTGATCCCGATTGTCGCCTTGCGTTACTTGCCTGCGGTGATGCAACCGAGTCATGCCCCGCCCGGGGATTGATCAAGGAACCTTGCTTTGAACATTGAACAACTGCGCGCCGACACCCCCGCTGTCGCGCAACTGATCCACTTCAACAACGCCGGTGCGGCGCTGATGCCTACGCCGGTGATCGAGGTCATGACCCGCCACATTCAGCTTGAAGCGAGTCTTGGCGGTTATGAAGCGGCCGGGCAACAGTCGGCCGAACTGGAAAATGTGTATGGCGCCATCGGTCGTCTGATCAACGCCCAGCCCGATGAAATCGCGGTGATCGAAAACGCGACCCGCGCCTGGGACATGGCTTTCTATTCGTTACCGCTGCAACCCGGCGATGTGGTGCTGACCTCGACCACCGAGTACGCCGGCAATTACATTCCTTACCTGCAACTGAAGAAGCAGCGCGGCATTGAAATCCGCGTCATCCCCAACGATGAGCACGGCCAGGTGTCACTGCCGGCCCTGAAGGACATGCTGGGCGATGATCGCGTCGCGTTGATTTCCCTGCCGGTGATCGCCACCAATGGCGGGCCGGTGCAGCCCATCGAGCAGATCGGCGCCCTCGCCCGCGCTGCCGGCGTGCTGTTTCTGCTTGATGCCTGCCAGGGTGTCGGGCAAATGCCTATCGACGTGCAGAAAATCGGCTGTCACATGCTTGCGGCCACCAGCCGCAAATACCTGCGTGGGCCTCGGGGGATGGGTTTTTTGTATGTAGAAAGATCTCTGTGCCAGAACCTGGAGCCGGTCTTTCTCGACCTGCATGCCGCGTCCTTGCAGACAGCTGACACGTTCAAAATCCGCGCCGACGCCCGACGCTTCGAGAACTGGGAGTGTAACGTTGCCGCCAAACTGGGCCTCGGTGCTGCGGTTGAGTACGCGCTGGCGCAAGGCCTCGAACCGATGTGGTTGCGGATTCAACAACTGGCTGGTTACTTGCGTCAGCGACTGACGGACATTCCGGGCTTCACGCTGCGTGACCCGGGCATTCAAAAGTCAGGCATCGTGACATTCACCCACCGGGACAGCAGTGCTGCACAGCTCCAGCAGTGGCTGGCGGGACAGGAAAAACGCATCAACGTCACCACCTCGACATTCCGCTCGACGCTGCTCGACATGCAGCACCGGGACCTGCTGGAGGTCAGCCGCGCCTCGCTCCACGCGTACAACACCGAAACGGAAATCGACACGATGATTGCAGCGCTGAGCCGCCTGCCGAGAGTCTGAAAGCGATTCCACTCGGCACTTGCGTCGCAGCCGGTTTGTAAACTAGCATTGGGAATACTTCTCAATTGCAAAAAAAACCTGCAGCCATGAGCGAAACCCTTCCCGCGAATAACGACCATCACCTGCGCGCGATCGAAGCCCTGTACAGCGGCCATCACGGCTGGCTGTACGCGACGCTGAGAAAAAAACTGGGTAACGCCATGGATGCAGCGGATCTGGCGCAGGACACCTTCACCCGCATCCTCGCCTCTCAAGTGACCGTCATCGAACAACCGCGCGCGTACCTGAGCTGCGTGGCCAAGGGCATTTTGGTCAACTGGTATCAGCGCAAGGCACTTGAACGCGCCTATCTGGATGCCCTCGCCCATATGCCTGCCCCGCAGGTGCCTTCACCGGAATTGCGTTTCATGGTGCTGGAGACCCTGCACGAAATCGATGCGATGCTCGACGCCCTGCCGCCACTGGTCAAACGCGCGTTCCTGCTTTCGCAGATCAGCGGCCTGAAGTACGACGACATCGCCCAGAAACTGGGCGTATCGCTGATCACCGTCAAACGCTATATGAAGCAAGCCTTCGTACAGTGCCTGTTGCTGGTGGAGTGAATGCTTACTCGCCGCAACGAGCCGCACCTCGATCACCAGGTACTTGAAGAGGCCGCGGACTGGTTGATCCGTTTGAGTGAAGGCGAACTCAGTGAAACTGAACGTGCCGAATGGGAATGCTGGAAAATCAGCACGCCCGATCGCGGCCGTGCCTGGGCCCGCGCGCAGTTATTGCAGACCAAACTCGGCGGCTTGCCACCGTCTCTGGCGATGTCGGCACTCGACCGCCCAAGCAGCCCTGAGCGTCGCGCGGCGCTGGGCAAGCTGGCGATGATTCTGGCAATCCTGCCGGTCGGTTGGGGCAGCTGGAAACTGGCAGAATCCCAGCAATGGTCGGCCGACTATCGCACCACCGTCGGCCAGCAACGCGAGCTGACCCTGGCCGACGGTTCGAAAATCACCCTGAACACCGACACCGCCATCGACGTGCTGTTCGACGCCAGCCAACGACTCATTCACCTGCACGAAGGCGAAATACTGGTGCAGACCGCAGCGGATATTTCTCCGCTGGCCCGGCCGTTTCTGGTCAGCACCCGCCAGGGTCGCATGCAGGCTCTGGGCACACGATTCACCGTTCGAGAATTGCAGCCACGCACCCACCTTGCAGTGCTGGACGGCGCAGTGAAGGTCGAACTCGCCGAAAATCGCCAAGGAACGCCGTTGGTCATCAACGCAGGGCAGCGCACCGACTTCTCATCCAAAACCTTTGGCGGGGTCACCGCCGTCGATCGCTACATCGGCGCCTGGACCCAAGGCTTGTTGATGGCTGACAAGATGCGCCTGGCTGACTTCGTTGCCGAACTGACACGCTACCGCCGCGGCTTCGTGCGTCTGGATCCTGCGATTGCCGATCTGCGTATTTCCGGTGCCTATCCGATCAGCGACACCCAGCGCACGCTGAACATGCTGGTGCAAACCTACCCAATCCTTGTCAGCGGCCATTTGAATGGCTTCTGGGTCATGCTCTCTCCCGCCTGAGTCGAAAAAAATCGCCGATCAGCTGATACTTTTCTTGATCTCGACTGGCTATGGGGAAGAAGAACCTTTCCGTCCTGTTTTATAGGTCCATCCATTCATGTTCGCTGCACGCCATCTGCGTCCGGATCATCAGTTCAAACCAGTCATTCGCAGTGCGTTGCTAAGCCTTGTCCTGATCGGTGCCGTTTGCCCGTTTGCCTTGGCCGTCGTGCCTGCGCAACTGGATTCTGTGGCGGTCCGTGCCTATAACATTCCCTCCGGGCCGCTGGGCGCAACCCTGTCGAGCTTCGCCGTGGATGCCGGCATTGCCCTGTCGTTCCAGCCATCGTTGACCGAAGGCCTGACCAGCCCTGCGTTGATCGGCAATTACTCCACGCAAGAGGCGGTCACTCGCCTGCTGGAGGGCAGTGGCCTGGACATGGTTTTGCGCAGCGACGGCAGCTACACACTGGTGCCGCGCCGGGTGACGCTGGATGAAACGGCAATCATCGGCACTGCCAGGCATACCGACACCCTGCCGCCGGTGTATGCCGGTGGGCAGGTTGGCAACGGCGGGCGTCTGGGCGTTCTGGGCAATACCGACGTGATGGATGCCCCCTTCAGCGTCAGCACCTACACCTCGGCGCTGATCAGGGACCAACAGGCCGTTACCGTCGGTGATGTGCTGGAACGCGATTCATCGGTGCGCTCCACTGGCCAGACAGGCGGGATTGTCGACTCGTTCTTCATCCGTGGCTTTCCTGTCGGTGAAGGCAACCTCGGTGAACTGGCATTCGACGGCGTGTACGGCGTGGCGCCGAACTACCGGGTGTTCACCGAATACACCGAGCGTATCGAACTGGTCAAAGGCCCCGGCGCCCTGCTCTATGGCATGTCGCCCAACAGCGCGGTCGGCGGCATCATCAACGTGGTGCCCAAGCGCTCCCTGGAAGAGGATCTGACCCGTTTCACTGCCAGTTACGCCATGGATTCGCAACTCGGTGGTCACATCGACGTCAGTCGACGCTTTGGTGAGGATCGCCGGTTCGGTGTGCGCATCAACGGCAGCACCCAGCTGGGCGACACGGTCATCGACGATCAATCGCGCCACGTCGATATTGGTGCCATTTCCCTCGATTATCAGGGTGAACGCCTGCGCACCAGCCTCGACTGGCTCAACCAGAAAGAAAGTTTCGACGCCGCTTCGCGGCCGTTTTTGATCGCCTCGGGCGTAGACATTCCCTCCGCCGCCAATGGCCGAACCAACGTCAGCCAGAAATGGGGCTGGTCGCAAACCCGTGACAAATCCGCCCTGCTCAGCGGCGAATACGAGCTCAGCGACACGCTGACTGTTTTCACCCATGCCGGTGGCGGCAAATCGGATGTTGCGCGGATGTCCGACCAGACCCCGACCATCATCAACGCCGCCGGCGACACCTCTTCAATCCCCGGCTATTACAAGTTCGACGTCGAGCGGTACACCCTCGACGCCGGTGCCCGCCTGCGCTTCGACACCGGGCCGATCAGTCACCGCACAGTTCTGCAAGTCAGCCGTTATCGCGATGTGTTGTCCCGAGGGATCATTTCCGGTGCGCCGATTTTGTCGAACATTTACCACCCGGTTGATCGTCCGAAGCCTTTCATCCCCAAGCCGGACACGCCGAAAGTGTCCGAGAGCGAACTGACCGGCGTGGCCCTGGCCGACACGCTGTCGGTGCTGGATGAACGCGTTCAGGTGACCTTGGGCGTGCGCAAACAGAACATCAAATCCGACAACTACAACGCGGCCGGGGTGGTCACCACGTCATACGACGACGGCAGAACCACACCGCTGTTTGGCGCGGTGATCAAACCCTGGGACCATGTTTCGTTTTACTACAACTACATCGAAGGCCTGAGCAAGGGTGACATCGCGCCTTCCACCGCATCGAACGCCGGCGAGATTTTTGCCCCTTACGTCTCCCGCCAGCACGAACTCGGGGTCAAGGCCGACTACGGCACTTTCACCTCCACCCTCGCCCTGTTTCAAATCACCAAACCCAGCGGCGAACAGGCCTGCGGGGTGTTTTCCGTGCAGGGCGAACAGCGCAACCGTGGGCTGGAGCTGAATGTGTTCGGCGAAGTCGCCCCAGGCACTCGGCTGCTCGGTGGCGTGACCCTGCTCGATGCCCAATTGACCAAAACCGCTGCGGCCGCCAACCGCGGCAATAAACCGGTGGGGGTGCCGGAAGTTCAAGCCAATCTCTGGGCCGAATGGGACACCTCGTGGGTCGAAGGCCTGACGCTGACCGGGGGTGCGATCCATACCGGTAGCCAGTACGTAAACCAGGCCAACACCCAGAAACTGGATGACTGGACCCGCTTTGATGTCGGCGTGCGCTACACCACACGCATCGATGAACGACCGACCACGTTTCGCGCCACTGTGCAGAACGTGTTGGATCACGAGTACTGGTCGGGCGTTGCCTCTTATGGCGCGTTCTCCCAAGGCTCACCGCGCACCTTATTACTGTCGGCGACTGTCGATTTCTGAAACGTTCAGCCAGGCGACGGTGTGAGCCGTTGACCGATCTGACTTTTGCAAAGGCTTTGACCATGGTGACTTTTGATCGACGCAGCCACGCTTTCGCTGCGCTGCTACTGGCGGGACTGCTGGGCCTGGCACTTTTTTTCCTCGCTCCGCGCAACGTGCACGCCGCCGAAGTGGCCTCGGCGCGCACCGAGGTGAGCGATCTGCTGGGACGCAAGGTCAAGGTTCACTTGCCGGTCAGACGCGTCATTCTTGGTGAAGGCCGCCAGCTGTATCTGGTTGCCGCCCTCGACACACAAAACCCCATCGAACGCATCGTCGGTTGGCGCAAGGACCTGATCCAGTCGGATCCCGACACCTACAATGCATACCTGCGCAAATTCCCCGACATCGCCAGGATTCCCACCTTTGGCGGCTTTGAAGACGGCACCTTCGACATTGAGCAGGCAATTTCCCAGCGTCCGGACGTGATCATCCTCAATATCGAGGCGCAGCACGCCACCGAAGATGCCCGCTACATCGAAAAGCTCGACGCTCTGGGCATCCCGGTGGTGTACGTTGACTTTCGCAACAACCCGATCCAGAACACCGAGCCGACCATGCGCCTGTTCGGCCAACTGTTCGGCAAAGAGGAACGCGCCGAAGCCTTCATCGATTTCCGTAACCAGCAGATTCATCGCGTCACCGACATCATCGAGAAACAACACCCGCCCCGCCCCAACGTGTTCATTGAGCGCATCGGCGGCTACACCGATGATTGCTGCCTGAGTTTCGGCAACGAGAACTTCGGCCTGTTCGTCGAGATGGCCGGTGGCAACAACATTGCCCGCCGCATCATTGCGACCACGTTCGGCCAGTTGAACCCCGAGCAAGTCATCGTTGCCAATCCTGCGCACGTAGTGGTCACCACCGCCAACTGGGAAGCTTTTGCCCCCGGCGGCCATTGGGTCGGCGTCGGTCCGGGCGCGGACATGACACAAGCCAGGAAAAAACTCGCCTGGTACACCCGGCGTCCAGCCTACGCCGGCATCAAGGCCCAGGACGATCAAGCCTTCCATGCCATCTGGCATCAGTTCTACAACAGTCCTTACCAATTCGTCGCCATTGCGCAATTGGCGAAATGGTTCCATCCGGAGCTGTTTGCCGATCTCGATCCGGACGCCTCATTCCGCGAGCTGCATGAGCGCTTCCTGCCGGTGCCGTATGAGTCGGGCTACTTTGTCAGCTTGCGTCAGCCTGAGGTTAAACCATGAGCTCGTTGACCGACGTCGTGGTCGTGCAGCGCGAAACCTATCGTCGCCTGGTGCTGCGTAAACGCCTGATCCTCGCCGGGCTGGCGATCTTGTTGATGTGCAGCGTGCTGCTCGATCTGGCCCTGGGCCCGGCGAGCTACAGCCTCAGCGAGGTACTCGGCGCATTGTTTTCGCCGGACAGCGCTTCACCGCAGGTGCGCGTGGTGATGTGGGATATACGCTTGCCGGTGGCGTTAATGGCGGTTGCCGTTGGCGCGGCGTTGTCGCTGGCCGGCGCGCAGATGCAAACCATCCTCAACAACCCACTCGCCAGCCCGTTCACCCTGGGCATTTCCGCCGCCGCCAGCTTCGGCGCCGCGTTGGGGCTGGCATTCGGCGTCGCACTGTTCCCGCTGGCGGCGCAATTCATGGTGCCACTGAACGCGTTCATCATGGCCATGTTGTCGGCGCTGCTGATCCACTTTCTGAGCATGCGTCGCGGCGTCACCGCCGAAACCATCGTGTTGCTCGGTATAGCGCTGGTGTTCACCTTCAATGCGCTGTTGGCGCTGGTGCAGTTCTTTGCCACCGAACAAGCCGTGGCCGCCGTGGTGTTCTGGACCATGGGCAGCCTGACCAAAGCTACGTGGCCGAAACTGGGGGTCATCTGCCTGGTGATCCTCATCACCCTGCCGATCTTCGCCAAACGTGCCTGGGCCTTGACCGCCCTGCGCCTGGGCGACGACAAGGCCGCCAGTTTCGGCATTAATGTGCGCAGCCTGCGTTTTCAGACGCTGATCATGGTCAGTCTGCTCGCCTCGTTTCCAGTGGCCTTCGTCGGCACTATCGGTTTCATCGGGCTAGTCGGTCCACACATCGCCCGCATGCTGATCGGTGAAGACCAGCGGTTTTTCCTGCCCGCCTCCTTGCTGACCGGCTCGTTGATTCTGTCGGCCAGCTCGGTGGTCAGCAAAACCCTGATCCCTGGCGCGATATTCCCCATCGGCGTGGTCACGTCGCTGATCGGCGTACCGTTTTTCATATCTCTGATTCTCGGCGGGAAGAAAAACTCATGGTGAAACTGCAGCTGGAGAATCTCGGTGCCCGCTACGGTCAGCGCGAGATCATTGGTGGTGTCTCGACGGCGACGTTTTTCGGCGGGCAGGTGGTCGCCGTAGTCGGGCCCAACGCGGCGGGCAAATCGACGCTGTTCAAGCGCATGGCCGGGCTGATCGACGGCCCCGGACAGGTGATCTTGCAAGAGTCGAAAAAAGGCCCGACGGGCATCAGCTACATGCCCCAGGGTCTGAATGCCAGCGCCCGGTTGACGGTGTATGAATCGGTGCTGCTCGCGCGCAAGCAACTGACGCCGGGCTGGGTCGTTCACGATGATGAATTGAAACTGGTCGATGAGATTCTCGCGGCGCTGGGCATCACCGGATTGTCCTTTCGCAACCTAGGTGAACTCAGCGGCGGTCAGCAACAGTTGGTGTCCATCGCGCAAACCCTGGTACGCGAACCGGAAATACTGCTGATGGACGAACCGACTAGCGCCCTGGACATGCATCGGCAGGTTCAGGTGCTGAACTTCATGCGCAGCCTGGCCCGAAAACGCGAAGTCATTGTGTTCATCGCCATCCACGACCTGAACCAGGCGCTGCGTTTCGCCGATCAGGTTCTGGTAATTGCCGACGGCACCACGCAAGGCAGCGGCCCGAGTCACGAGGTGATTACCGAATTGATGCTGCGCAACGTTTATAAGGTTGAGGCCCGGATTGAGCAGTGCAGTCGTGGGCAACGGCATATCGTGATTGACGATATTGTTTGATGGCTTGCAATGATCGCCCCTATCTGTATAGGCAACGGACCAATCGCCGCGCCTGCATCGCCCATGACTGACTCAACTACGCTTTAAGTGAGGGTTGCAGGCTGTCATACCCGCAACCGGGAGGTTCCGTGAACAGTCACTGGTGGTGCCGCCTGCTCCTGCTAGTAATACTGATCGGGTTACCGACGGGTTCGACGACGGCTGCAGGCAGTGTCGTGGTACTGATCGTCAACGATGCTATTGGTCCGGCCAGTGCCGACTACGTGGAGCGCGGCCTGGCGCGTGCGGTGACCGAGGGTGCGCAGTTGGTGGTCATCAGCCTCGACACCCCCGGCGGGCTGGACACCTCAATGCGTTTAATTATTAAGGCGATTCTGGCCAGTCCCTTGCCAGTGGCAAGTTTCGTCGCCCCTAGTGGCGCACGTGCGGCCAGCGCCGGCACCTATATTTTGTATGCCAGCCACATTGCCGCGATGACCCCGGGCACCAACCTGGGCGCTGCTACACCGGTGCAGATCGGCGGCCTGCCCGGTACCGCACCCGAACCACCTCGCTCACCCACCACGCCCACCACTGACAAGAATTCTCCGCCTGAGCTACGGGACACCTTGACTCGAAAACAGATCAACGATGCGGCGGCTTACATCCGTGGTCTTGCGCAACTACGCGGACGCAATGCCGACTGGGCCGAACAAGCGGTACGTGAATCGCTCAGCCTGTCGGCCCACGAAGCGCTCAAACTCAAGGTGGTCGATTATGTGGCCAATGACGTGGCAGACCTGCTCAAGCAATTGAACGGCAAGAGCCTGAATGTCTCCGGTCAAACGTTGAGGCTGAGCACCGCCGGGGTTACGCTCATCGACCATGCGCCTGATTGGCGCACACAACTGCTGGCGGTGATCACCAACCCCAGCGTGGCGTTGCTGCTGATTATGCTCGGGGTCTATGGCTTGATATTCGAGTTCATGAACCCTGGGTCGAGCGTTGGTGGGGTGCTAGGTGGCATCTGCCTGTTGCTGGGGCTGTATGCCCTGCAACTGTTGCCCGTGAATTACGCCGGGGTCGGACTGATTCTGCTAGGGATCGCCTTCATGATCGCCGAGGCGTTTCTACCGAGTTTCGGTGTAATCGGCTTCGGTGGGGTGGTTGCTTTTGTAGTTGGCGCAGTGATTTTGATGGACACCGATGTACCGGGCTTTGGCATTCCGTTGACGCTGATCATCGGCATGGCACTAGTCAGCGCCCTGTTGCTTATGACTCTGGTCGGCATGGCGCTCAAGGCCAGACGCCGTGCCTTGGTCAGCGGCGATGCGGGCTTGGTCGGCAGCCTGGCCACGGTGACGGGGCTGCTGCCGGGTCTGCCTATGAGCGGCTGGGTGCAACTGCAGGGCGAAAAATGGCAAGTTCAGAGCTGCTCGCCCCTGCACCTGGGCCAACAGGTCCGGGTGGTGAGGCGCACGGGCGTGATGCTGGACGTTATTGCGCTGGATGAAACGTCACCGTCAGGAGGTTGATCCATGTTCGTCGAATTGGGTTTTGGCCAACTGCTACGACAGCGCAATCTGCTTCCGGATAAGCGAATTGCAGTTGCGTCGACTTCCCCAAGGAAACCTCGGCAACCGCAACTCAAACATCTGGACGGCGAGACTGCCCCACTAGCTGCCGAACGGCGGCATCGGTATATCGGCGGGCTGCAGGCCCAACAGTGTCATGTACTCATAGATGTGCTGATAGCCGGATTGAGACTCGTAGCTTGTGCAGTCGGATTGAGGTTTCCCACAGAGCCGCAGCTCCATGTTCGCGCTGCCCATTCCCCATTGCGTATAGTTCAGGTTGTTATTCACAACCTTGTCTATGCCGGAACAAACCATGTTCCTCGTTTTTTCATGAATGGGATCATCATAAAGGGTCAGGGAGTAATCGAGAGAAGTTGCGCACCACGCCATCGGAACAACATCCAGGGTGTTGTAGATGCGCAGTGCATTACCGGCCATTTGCTTATTGAAATAGCTGGCGAAAAAACCATCTCCCGCCGTGGGCGCAGCAAAGGTTTCACAGAAGAAGTTAAAGCCCGGAAATCTGTCTTTCAGATAAAGCGCGAGCACTGACATGAGCGCACCGCCGAGGCTATGACCAACCAAACGGATGTTCGCTCCACTTTGCTTCGTCCCAAGAAAATCGCACAGTGTGCCCTGAGGACTGATAGTAGAGGCTGTGGTCAATATCGCCTGTACCCCATCTGCAGTTCCCTGGGCAATACTCGCCGATCCCTGGCAGCCCGGGATTACGCTCTGCAACGGCACCATTGGAAAAATATCGAGATCGTCCACCTGATCCTTCAAAGAATCCGTGAGTGTCCCACTCGTCACCACGACGATGTCGTTCCCGCTTCTCCCGCCGGTCAGCACCACGGTGATGTGCGCCGCATACTCGCCATCCATTACCAGCGCGGGGCCCCAGGCTACGTCATAGCCGCCGCCCACCTTGGAGGCGTTAAGACGCGAAAGGATATTGTCCTTGACCTGACTCGGCGTCGGATTCTTCATGTTTTTCCAAGACTGCGGCTGCAACGCCGCATTGTTGACCACGAAAGCGTGCGTAAGACTGATTTGCCTTTGCACAAGTGTGTCTGGGGTAGTCATGACTGCTCCTTGTCTCAAAGAAAGTTTTCAAAGGACCCAACGAAAACCTATGGCAGCCGTCGATCCTTCTGGGCCAGCAAGACCGAGTTTAGACGCAGTTTTTGCAAGTGCGAGGGCGATGCTGTAGGCGCTGATGAAGAATTGACCCATCTGCCGAAAAAACGCTGACCCAAGCAGCCTTCAAGGCTACGGCCGTCTGTGCTGGGTATCTACCTATCCATGTTGGGGCAGTCTTGCCCCAGCAGGTAGGGCATTCCGCATCAGCGCCAACACGCCATTGGCAGCTGTAACTTATTCACTGCAAGCGCATTCGTTTTATGTCCCTCTGCGGCGGTTCTCCGAACAGCCGGCTGTACTCGCGACTGAACTGCGACGAGCTTTCATAGCCCACCAATCCGCCCGCACTGCTTGCGTCGATATTCTGACTCAGCATCAACTGTCGAGCCGCTTGCAGCCGCAATTGTTTCTGATACTGCAGTGGACTCATGCCTGTTACGGCGCGGAAATGCTGCCGAAAGGTAGACGGACTCATGTGTGCATTCGCCGCCAAGTCGTCCATGCGCAGCGCATGGCGAAAATTAAGCTTCAGCCAGGCAAGCGTCTTGGCGATGTGTTGACTGGGTGAGCCCGCGGCGACGACATGAAGCAACTGCGAACCGTGAGCACCGCTCAACAGGCGAGCGATGATCTCCTCCTTGATCAGTGGCGCGAGGGTTTCAAGCAGTTCAGGTTCGCTAAGTAGCCCGACCAAACGCCCCAGGGCATCAAGCACCCCGGCGTCCAGCGCCTGTACGGTGATTGGCCGGAATCCTTCATCCCTCATGCGCGGTGACAACTGCATGCGCTCGGCGAGCTGTATCACCGTGGCGCTGTCGAACGTGAGCATCATGCCCAGGAATGGCTGTGTGACGCTCGCCTGAGTCACATGTGAGATGACCGGCAGGTCAACGCTGGTAACCATGGACTGACCCGGCGCGTAACTAAGCACCTCCTCCCCCACCATGACTTGTTTGCAGCCTTGCAAGGTCACACCAATGCCCAGTCCGTAAATACAGTGCACAGGCGCAGTGGGAGATTTGCGTCGATGCAGACTCAGGCCCGGAACCGCGGTGAGCAGGTCGCAATCACTGCGCACAATCTGGCTGACGACGCCGGCGAGAGGACTTGTGTCGCTGGCAGTTTGGTGACTTTTGGTAGCAGGCTGCACACTGGTCTCCTTGAAAAAACGAGGTCTATAGCTGGTCACGAACGACACCGTTGCTCACACGAACAATGTCTGCCATGACCGCCAGAGCAATCTGCGCGGGAGTTTTGCTTCCCGATACTGGCATTCATTCAGCAGCCCGTCATGTGCCTGGTACTGGCACATCGGCGAAGCCACGATACGGTTGCGCAGAGTGACGTCTTTCAGGGTATAGGGCGTGAAAAGAGAGGTCATCGTGCGGTCCTGCTTCGTTGATCTGGATGGCCACAGTATGAGGTGGCCCCAGCATCGGCCGATTGCCTGATTGACGCTGTTGCTTGCACGATTCAACGGGGTTTTGTAACGCCGGCTTGCCATAGCCAGATATTACAAAGTATTTCAGATCGCCTTAATGCCTAATCCAATGAAGCCACTCTACAGTCGATGAAAGATGTAATCGACGTACGGCCGATCATCCAGAGCAATACCCGCCGCCTGCAGTTGCTGCTGTAACTCCGGGTCATCGATTCTTATCTTCCAGTCGTGGCTTGCCGGTGCCCTCATCCCGATGTCGTAATGATCAGCCGCCCTGCATGTGCCAGGCGCCATAGTTGGCCCTTGCTACACGGCCGGTAATGAATGAGATATTGACGAGAGTTACGCATCATCGTGAGCAAGAGAGGACGACAGCTGACGGTAGGCGTCGGCCTGTGCCAGCAACGCATTGGCCTTGGCTTCGAAGGTCTGCACCGCATCAGCGCCAGCAGCGAAACGAACCGGTGGTTCGTCGAGCCCTGCAAGCTGCACAATCGCGTCGGCGAGCTTGGCAGGGTCACCGCCCTGTTTGCCGTCCATGCCACTCCAGGCCGTGACGGTCTCTCGCGTCCGTTGGGCATAATCGTCGATGGAGGGTGGTGCGAAAGTGGTGGAATCGGCCGTCAGCAGTTCTGTGCGGAAAAACCCGGGCTCGACCAACATCGTGCGAATGCCGAAGGGTTCAATCTCTGGCGTGAGCGACTCGATCCATCCTTCGAGGCCGAATTTCGCCGCCGCATAGGCCGTACAGAACATGCCGCCAGCGATACCCGCCGTAGAGGAAATGGTCAGCAACAGACCGGAGCGCTGCTTGCGCATCGCCGGTAATGCAGCACGAGCGACATTCATCGGACCGAACAACAGCGTTTCGATCTGGTTGCGCACCTGTGCCGGGCTGAGCTCTTCGAAGAAGCCCGCATAGAAGTTACCCGCGTTGTTGACCAGTACATCAATCCGTCCGAACTTGCCGATAGCGGCCTCGACGGCGTCTTGGGCGTCATCGGGACGGGTGACATCAAGTTTGATGGTCAGCAAGTCTTCATGTTCACCGATTGCCGCCAGCACTTTCCCGGCATCACGGCCGGTGGCAACGACGGCATGTCCGGCAGCGAGTGCCGCTTTGGTGATGTCTACACCCAGTCCACGGCCAGCACCGGTGATGAACCAAACTTTTTTCTCAGTCATGTGATTGCTCCTTTCTAACGAGTGCCTATTGTGTCGAGCCTCTCCTTTTGGTTGCTGCATCAATCGGCGTATTCATTGCCTAAAATGACGAAAATTGTGTCAGGCCAACCCTCTTCGCTTTGACCTCCCGCAGCAGTTCTTCACGGCTCGTGAAGGAGTTCAGGCGATAACTAGCTCTTTCATTGCCTGATTCAATCACCGATTCAAGAACTTCAAGCGTCTTGGTCGTGATGCTCAGCTCATCCGTCAAATTGGGCAATCATTGAAGCGGATCGTGCATTCGATCCAGGAAGTACGGCGCTACAGTTGGCAAACGCCCGGAACACGGTCGCACTGATTCATGGAGAGCTGTCCCACTATGAGCGCCCTCAACATCAATGGCCGTGACTACACGGTTGACGTAGACCCTGGCACCCCGATTCTCTAGACTTTGCGCGACACGCTGGGCATGACCAGCACCAAGTTTGGCTGCGGAGCAGCTCTGTGCGGCGCTTGTACTGTTCACCTTGATGGGCAGGCCATTCGCTCCTGCATCACGCCTGTCGCGGCCGCCGAGGGCAGGAAGATCACCACCATCGAAGCAGCGACCAATGGCAGTGACCCAGTGGGCACAGCCGTACACGAGGCATGGGTCAAACACGATGTTGCGCAATGCGGCTATTGCCAGAGCGGCCAGATCATGAGCGCGACGGCTTTCCTCAAGGCTCAACCCAAGGGCAAGCAGCCCACAGCGGCCGAGATCGACTCGGCCATGGCTGGCAACATCTGCCGCTGCGGCACTTACGCTCGTATCCGTGCGGCGGTAGCCGACGCCGCCAAAGCCCTCGCCTGACTGGAGCTTGCCATGTTTAACGACATTTACCCGGACGAGCTCCCCCGCGCGTTGCAACACATGCTCGAACGCAACCAGATCGACGGCCCCGCCACACTCCCCCGCCGCAGCTTCCTGAAAATCCTAGGTGTCGGCGGCTTGGCGCTGGGGGCATTTCCTCACCTGGCCCTGGCGCAACAACCTGGCGACAATCGCGCAGAGCCTCTCAAGCCGAATCAGCAACCCTCGGCATTCGTACAGATAGCGCCGAATGGGGAAGTAACCGTAACCATCAACCGGTTGGAGTTCGGTCAGGGCGTGCAGACTGGCCTACCGATGATCCTCGCCGAAGAACTTGATGCCGACTGGAGCCTCGTGCGCAGCCGCAACGGCACTAGCGACATCGCCTACCAGGACCCACTCTTCGGCATGCACCTCACCGGTGGCTCCAATTCGATCAAGAACAGCTATACCCAGTACCGCGAACTGGGTGCCCGCGCTCGCGCCATGCTGCTCGCGGCGGCGGCCGCGCGCTGGAATGTGGATGTGGCCAACCTGAGCACGGAATCTGGAATGGTGCTCGGCCCCGCGGGCCGCAAAGCGAGCTATGGCGAACTGTCGGAGGCCGCCATGGCGCTGCCTGTGCCCGAAACGATCACGCTCAAGGACCCCAAAGACTTCCGAATTATTGGCCATGCCACCACCCGCATCGATGCCAAGGCCAAGAGCAGTGGCCAGCAGGATTTCGGTATCGACATGAAACTACCGGGGCAACTAACGGCCGTGGTGGCCAGACCGCCAGTATTTGGTGGCAAAATTGCGTCTTTGGATGACAGTGCTGCACGTGCCATCAAAGGCGTGAAAGCGGTGCTGCGTGTACCGCTCGATGGGGGGGCTGAAGGCGTAACCGTCGTTGCTGACGGTTACTGGCTAGCCAAACAAGGCCGTGATGCACTCAAGCTGCAATGGGATATGACGACTGTCGAAAAGGTCGATAGCGACAAGCAGTTGGCCGACTACCGAGAGCTGGCGGGTCGTCCTGGTCCACGGCTCTTCGAGGCGGACATGGCGCTACTGGAAACGGCACCACATCGATTGGAAGCCGAGTTCGTGTTTCCTTACCTGGCCCATGCGCCAATGGAACCGTTGAACTGTACCGTCAAACTGTCCGAAGAACGCTGCGAACTATGGGTGGGTACCCAGTTTCCCGGGGCTGACAGCGCGGCAGCCGCACGTGTACTGAACCTTACGCCCGAGCAAATTCAAATTAATGTACAGACCGCTGGCGGTGGCTTTGGCCGGCGTGGCATAGCCACCAGCGACATTGTGGTGCTGGCATGCGAGGTGGCCAAAGCCGCGCGAATGGCCGGTTTGAATGTACCGGTGCGCACGCTATGGAGCCGCGAGGACGATATCAAAGGCGGCTACTACCGCCCCATGCACCTGCATCGCGCTCATATCGGTTTTGACGATACCGGCAAGGTGCTGGCCTGGGACCACGTTGTGGTAGGACAGTCCATCATCAGTGGCACCATGTTCGGGGGACGGGTGAAAAACGGCATAGACCCCACGGCAACGGAAGGTATGCGCGATCCCTATCCACTGCCGATGCGCCTGACGGTGCATCACCCGAAACTCAACGTGCCGGTGTTGTGGTGGCGCAGTGTGGGCTCCACCCACACAGCCTTCGTGATGGAGACGGTGATCGATGAGATCGCCCGAACAACCAAACAGGATCCTGTGGCTTACAGGATGAAACTTTTTGCCGATCGAAGTCCGCGTCATCGCGCTGCGTTGCAACTGGCGGTGGACAAGAGCGAGTACGGCAAACGCGAGTTGCCTGCTGGTCGAGCCTGGGGTGTTGCGGTCCATGAGTCGTTCAGTTCGGTAGTGGCTTACGTCGTGGAAGCTTCGGTGCAGAACGATCGTCCGGTACTGCACCATGTGACCGCCGGCGTCCACTGCAACCTGGTCGTCAACCCGCGCAGCGTTGAGGCCCAAGTACAAGGTGCCGCCCTTATGGGGCTGTCAATGTGCTTGCCGGGCGGTGCCATCACCCTGAAAGACGGCGTCGTGCAACAGAGTAATTTTGCAGACTTCAGCGTTCCGCGCATCACCGATATGCCGGAATTTTCCATTCATGTCGTGCCAAGCGCCGAGCCTCCCACAGGGATGGGTGAACCCGGCCTGCCACCATTGGCTCCCGCCTTTGCAAACGCGGTCGCACGCCTCACGGGTAAGTCGGTGCGTGAGCTGCCCTTCAAGCTGACGTGACAGAGCCGGGTAGACTGACGGTCAAGAACCTTAATCAGCCAGAGGCCCATCCACTTGGGAAAGCCTTTGGCAATAGGACCCGGATCGACGAGTCCGGACATACGGACTCGTGGTCCTCTCGGCTACCAAGAATTCAGTCAGAATTCCCGTTTCGGTCGCTCGTGTTCTGGGTGCGAGCAGGGGCAATATTGGGGGCAACACCAGGTTTTTTTTGCCTTGAAAGAACTGACCTGGAGCCAAGTCAAGATGTTCTTCGGCGACCCTGAGAGTCTTTAAGGCGCCTGAACGTCAACCATGAGCCTTGAGTTGCAGGCGAGCAGTGGCGTTAGCGCAGCAGGTCGATGTTCTCGTCGATTCGGCCTTGAATGGTATCCAGGGTGCCTTGGGTGATCATGCCTGGGTACATGTTCTCGGCGATGGCCGCAAACTGGCTAGCGACGCGGCAAAACCTGTCAATGATGCCGCCAGCAGTCTCCACTGAGACCTCTGCTTCGTCTGCAAGTCTGAGCATTGCACCCCGGTCAATCTCCAAGGCCTCGCCCATCACGTCCATCTGGTGATAACCGCCCGGTCCCTCGCAGAAAGTCACGTCGTAGGCCGGCGCCAGCTGCCATGCACCGGACGGCGACATGACGTAGGCGAAGTTTTTGGGGTGGTCGTCTCGGTTGTTGAACGCAACATTGAAGACGGCACGCTCGAAGGCGATAGCTTTCTCTCGCACATCGTTGGTGCACATATGTGTCGCACGCAAGAAGTTGACATAGTCCAAGGCCCCCGGTGACTTGTAGTCGGCCCCGGTAAAGGCTGCAAGGCTTTGCATGGGCACGCGCTGACCGTCTATACGATCAAAGCGTTTACTCGCGAAGGCTGCCAGCCCGTTGGGCAGACTGAAGTGCTGCGTGTCCGGGGTCTGGATGCCGCACATGCGCAAGCACTCGGCATACACCATTTCGATAGCGCACACCTCGGGATGCTCTTCTTTTGCCGGGAACTTGATCAGCCAGGCTTCAAAGCCCGGCTTGGCGGCAGTGGTAAAGGCTGCAGCTTGAGGGTCACGATAGACCAACGCCTTTGGCCTGGCGCCTTGAGGCGAGCCCCCCACCAGCAGCAACGTCTGCAGGAATTCCCCACCTTCACCCTTTAGAACTTCCCGAATCTCAACCGCAAGCAGCTCAAGGGGGATATGCGCTTGCGGCTCCTGCCGCTCGGGCGCCACAGGCTCGAACGACATTGCCCCCATGGCATTGTTGCCAATATAGGCCAGCCGCTCCAGAGGTCCTATGCGTGCTGTGTTGAGGCCGCGGCGCCTGAACAACCGGTCCATCAGCAGCATGCCCCAACCATCAGGCAACGAGTCATAGACAGGCCCTGGCAGGCCCAAATGGTGGGACGGAAAGCCTCGACGTAACTGGGGCCCCTCCAATGGAAGTGTGTAGGACGACAGCTCCAGGCCTCTACTCTTCGCTTCATTGCTGTACTCAAACACAATCTGTGGGCGACCGGTGATGGCGGTCGTAGACACAAGCGTGCCCCACAGCCAACGTTCACCCCAACCATCGTAGTAGACGTCAACTTGCTCAAGCATTGTCGGACTTCCTCCTGGCACGATGACGATTGACACTGTTTTCGTATCGGCGAATGTCTTCAAGGCTGTCCAGTTTTGGCAAGAACAGTCCTTCGAGCTCCTTGGTTCGTCCAAGGACCATGGCCACACGGATCACATTCTCGAACCCGACATTACGCCCGGCTTCGAGGTTGGACACGGTATTGGTCCCGATACCGGCGCGACCGGCTACATCGGCTTGCGTCATCTGCAGAGCCAGCCGTTCCGTGCGCAGGCGATCGCAGAGTCGCTTGACGATCTCACTCGGTTTACTGAAGCTTAAGTCCAACATAACGTGTCTTCCGTCGCTACACACCGTTTAATACCCAAAACTATAGAATTAACTGCAACCCAGTTCAAGTCGCATAATTCCCTGTATTTGTGTTTTATTTAAGAATTATCTGCCGTACCCACAATTTATTGGAATTAAAGCTATTTGTGGGAGGATTCACCCTGCTGGTTGCACCTTCCCGGCCTCAACGATGAACAATCGACATCGAACCGGGGAAGATCAGCAAAAGAATTTCGTATACCCTAGCGCTATCTCACTCCAAATGACCGCCGCCGTGAACCTACCCAAACTCAACGCACCCGACCTTGGTAACACGCCTTCGACTTCGGAAATCATCACCCGCCATCTGCGGGATGCGATTGTCGCCGGGCATTTTGCCGAGGATGAGCCGATCCGCCAGGACGACATCGCCCGCCAGTTCAATGTCAGCAAGATCCCGGTGCGCGAAGCCCTCAAGCGGCTGGAGGCCGAAGGGTTGGTGATGTTCCAGCGCAACCGTGGGGCGATGGTCACGCGGGTTTCCGATGCGGAACTGGCGCAGATGTTCGAAGTGCGGATGTTGCTGGAGGACAAGATTCTGCGCCTGGCCATTCCGAACATGACCGAAGAGACCTTCGCCCGTGCCGAGCGCATCTGTCAGGAGTTCATCGGCGAGGACGACGTGGGGCGCTGGGCCGAGCTCAACTGGGAGCTGCATTCCTGCCTGTACGAGCCGGCGCAGCGACCGTTTCTGGTGAGTCTGATCCGTTCGGTCAACGACAAGCTGGAGCGTTATCTACGCATGCAGATGAGCTTGTCGGCCGGTAAGGAACGGGCCGATCACGAACACCGCGAGATCCTGGCGGCCTGCCGCGCCGGGGATGTGGACCTGGCGGTGAAGCTTCTGGACGAGCACATTGCCGGCGTCTGCACGACCCTGTTCGAGCACCTGCCCCACACCCACTGACAACTGCGGATGCTGTGCCGATTTCGTCATCGACACAGACTAAATCCATCAAGCCGACACCCCGCCGCACGGGCCACTCTTGCGTTCACTCAACCGAATGGACGTGGCCCTCCCATGAAACGCATCTCTGTGATCGACTCCCACACCGGCGGCGAACCGACCCGCCTGGTGACCGCCGGCTTTCCTGACCTGGGCACTGGCAGCATGGCCGAACGGCGCAAGGTATTAGCCGAACAGCATGATCAATGGCGCGCCGCCTGTATGCTGGAACCACGGGGCAGTGACGTACTGGTGGGCGCCCTGCTCTGCACGCCGGTGGACCCTGGCGCCTGTGCCGGGGTGATTTTCTTCAACAACACCGGTTATCTGGGCATGTGCGGCCACGGCACCATCGGCCTGGTGGCGTCGTTGGCGCACCTGGGCAAGATCGGCCCCGGCGTGCACAGCATCGAAACGCCGGTGGGCACGGTGCAGGCAACCCTGCACGAGGACCATTCGGTGAGCGTGCGCAACGTGCCGGCCTACCGTTATCGCAAGGCGCTGGCGGTGCAGGTGCCGGGCATCGGCCAAGTGGTCGGTGATATCGCTTGGGGCGGCAACTGGTTTTTCCTGATCGCCGAGCATGGCCTGCGGGTGGCCGGCGACAACCTCGAAGCGCTGACCGCTTACACCTTCGCCGTGCAGCAAGCACTGGAAGCCCAAGGCATTCGTGGTGAAGACGGCGGCTTGATCGATCACGTCGAGTTGTTCGCCGATGACGATCACGCCGACAGCCGCAACTTCGTGCTCTGCCCCGGCAAAGCCTATGACCGTTCGCCCTGTGGCACCGGCACCAGTGCCAAACTGGCATGCCTGGCCGCCGACGACAAGTTGCAACCGGGGCAGATCTGGCGCCAGGCCAGCGTCATCGGCAGCGAGTTCGAGGGTTCCTACGAACTGCAGGGTGAGCGCATCGTGCCGACCATTCGTGGTCGCGCGTTCATCAGTGCCGAGGCGAGCCTGATCATCGAACAGGACGACCCGTTCGCCTGGGGCATTCGTCCATGAACGAGGGCCAGGTGGCCGATGTGATCGTGATCGGCGCCGGCATTATCGGCGCCGCCTGTGCCCAGGCGCTGGCCCGTCGCGGCTTGCAGGTGCTGGTGCTGGACGCCGGCCTGCACGGCGCCACGGCCGCCGGCATGGGTCACTTGCTGGTACTCGACGACAACCCCGCCGAACTGGCCCTGAGTCAATATTCGTTGCAGCGCTGGCGCGAACTGGGCGCGGACCTGCCCGACAGCTGTGCCTACCGCTGCAACGGCACGCTGTGGCTGGCGGCGAATGCCGAAGAAATGGCGGTGGCCCACAGCAAATTCCTGAACCTGCAAGCCCAGGGCGTGGCTTGCGAACTGATCGGCGCCAGTGCCCTGCGCCAGCGCGAACCGGAACTGAGCGAAGGACTGGAAGGCGGCTTGCTGATCAATGGCGACGGCATTCTATACGCCCCGGCGACGGCCGGATGGATGCTCGAAACACCGAACATCCGCCAGCGCCGGGCACGGGTCAGTGCGGTCGATGGCAACCGCGTCTGCCTCGATGATGGTCGTTGGTTGAGTGCCGAAGCCGTGGTGTTGGCCAACGGTATTCAAGCCAACGAGCTGTGCCCGGAATTGCCCATCGAGCCGAAAAAAGGCCACTTGCTGATCACTGACCGTTACCCCGGCAGCGTCACCCATACGCTGGTGGAACTGGGTTACGTCACCAGTGCCCACAACGCCACGGGGCCGTCGACCGCCTGCAATATCCAGCCGCGCCCCACCGGGCAACTGTTCATCGGCGCCTCGCGGCAATTCGGCACCACCGACCCGCAGGTCGAAGGCTGGATGCTCGCGAAAATGCTCAAGCGTGCCGCCGAGTACATGCCGGGGCTGGCCCGGCTCAATGGCATCCGCGCCTGGACCGGTTTTCGCGCCGCCAGCCCCGACGGCTTGCCGCTGGTGGGCCAACATCCACAACGTCAAGGCTTGTGGCTGGCAGTCGGTCACGAAGGACTGGGCGTAACCACCGCCCCCGGCACCGCCGATCTACTGGTGGCGCAACTGTTCAACGAAACCCCGCCACTGGCTGCACAACCTTATCTGCCCCAGCGTTTTCTCGGAGAACCGGTCTATGCCTGAATTGTTGCTGGACGGCCACGCCCTGAAAGTCGCCGAAGGCACCAGCGTCGCCGCTGCCCTGGCGTTGGCCAGTGATGGCTGCACGCGCACCTCGGTCAGCGGTCAGCGCCGTGCGCCGCTGTGCGGCATGGGCATTTGTCAGGAATGCCGGGTGACCATCGATGGCCGGCGTCGCCTGGCTTGCCAGACCCTGTGCCGTGACGGCATGCAGGTGGAGACTCGCCCATGATTGAATACGCTGATCTGTTGATCGTTGGCGCTGGCCCTGCCGGGCTGAGCGCAGCCCTTGCCGCCGCCCCCAGCGGCGCCCGCATTGTCATGCTCGACGACAACCCGCTGCCGGGCGGGCAAATCTGGCGCGACGGACCTCAAGCCAACGTGCCCGGTCAGGCCCGGCACCTGCGCGAGCGTCTGGCGTCGTGCAACAACATCCGCCATCACGCCGGTACACGGGTGATCGCCGCCCCCGGCGCGAAACAACTGCTGGTGGAAGATGACGACCATGGCTGGTTGATCAGCTACGACAAACTGATTCTGTGCACCGGCGCCCGTGAATTGCTGCTGCCCTTCCCCGGCTGGACCCTGCCGGGTGTCACCGGTGCGGGTGGTTTGCAGGCGCTGATCAAGGCCGGTTTGCCGGTGCAGAACGAGCGCGTGGTGATCGCCGGCAGTGGCCCGCTGTTACTGGCCAGTGCCGCCACCGCCAAACAGCATGGCGCGCAAGTGCAACGCATCGCCGAACAAGCCAGCCGCAGCGCCGTCGCCGGTTTCGCCGCGCAACTGCCGCGATGGCCCGGCAAATGGCTGCAATCGTTCAGTCTGTTCGACCACCATTACCGCACCGCCACCCACGTATTGGCGGCGCTTGGCACCGACCGAGTGGAAGGCGTGCGCCTGCAACAACAAGGCAACATCGTCGAACTGGAATGTGATCGGCTGGCCTGTGGATTCGGGTTAATTCCGAATATCCAGTTGGGTCAGGCACTGGGTTGCGCCATCGAAGATCAAGCCATCGCGGTGGATGCCTGGCAGGCCAGTAGCCGCGCCGATCACTATGCGGCAGGCGAATGCACCGGCTTCGGCGGCAGTGAGCTGGCCTTGGTGGAAGGCGCGATTGCCGGGCACGCTGCGGTCGGCAATCTGGAAGCCGCCAGGCAATTGTGGCCGCGCCGGGCGCGCTGGCAGGGTTTCGCCAAGGCGCTGAACAGGGCGTTCGCCCTCGACCCGCGACTCAAGTCCCTGGCCCAACCCGACACCCTGGTTTGCCGCTGCGAAGACGTGCCCTACGCGGCGTTGACCGGTCACTCTGACTGGCGCGAAGCCAAGCTCGCCAGTCGCTGCGGCATGGGCGCCTGCCAGGGCCGGGTGTGTGGCGGCGCAGTGCAGCATTTGTTTGGTTGGCAGCCCTCAGCACCGCGCCCACCCTTCAGCCCGGCGCGGATCGAAACCTTGATGTCCCTGGACGATACCCCGCCAGCGTGATGACCACGCCGGGGGTTTCGGCCACGCTGCCGAGTCTCTATGATCCCGGGGGTCACCCTCAGACCCCCGGCGCCATGTATCCCTCGCTCACCACCTTTAAACCTTGCGATCTGCCGACGCTGCTGAACAGCCTTCAGCCCATCGCGCCGTTGCTCGATACCCTGTCGGACGTGGTGTTTTTCATCAAGGACTGCGAGGCCCGCTACGCCTTCGTCAACCAGACCCTGGCCCGGCGTTGTGGTTTCAAACACAGGGACGAGCTGCTGGGGCGCACCGCCGAAATGGTCTTCCCGGAACGCTTCGGTCCGCTGTACACCGAGCAGGATCGGCGAGTGCTGTCCAGCGGTCGCGAACTGGCCGATCAGCTGGAGCTGCATTTGTATTATGGCAATCAGCCGATCTGGTGCCTGACCCACAAACTCGCCTTGAAGGATGAACAGGGTCGAATCGTGGGCCTGGCCGGTATCTCCCGCGACCTGCAATCGCCGCAGTCGAACCATCCGGCGTTCCAGAAACTCGCCGCCGTGGACGCCCATATCCGCCGCCACTTCGCCCGCTCCATCAGCCTCGCCGAACTGACCGCCATCGCTGGCTATTCCGTGGCGCAATTGGAGCGGCACTGCAAACGGGTGTTCCAGCTCACCCCACGGCAGATGATTCACAAGGCGCGCCTGGAAGAAGGTTCGCGGTTGTTACTGCACACCGAGTTGCCGATTACCGAGATTGCCTTGCGCTGTGGTTACACCGACCACAGCGCCTTCAGCCGGCAGTTTCGGGCGCTGACCAGTTTGTCGCCGAGTCAGTATCGCGATAACCAGCGTTAGGCGGGTGATGAAGAGTGTTCTTGCGGGCCTCATCGCGAGCAAGCTCGCTCCCACAATTGACCGCGTGCGCAAGGTAAATGCGATCCCCTGTGGGAGCGAGCTTGCTCGCGATGAGGCCCGCCCATCCACCACAAAACCTGCAATGAACCGATAAGCAGGCACGCACATCTCACCTGCCAGTGTTCCTTAAAGGTGCGTCCACGCTACCGCTGCTCCCATACGTAACACCTGTCCTCACTGCCTTGGCGTCACCTCGCTACGGGTTGCACCGCTACAAAACCTCTACGCCAAGGCCTGACAACTAATTCACCCCACGGACTGGAAATAGGCACGTTGATTGCTATTGTAAATATCGTATACGAAATCCCCAATACGATATTCAACAGCACTTCACATCAACGAGGCCTCTATGAAAAACCCCGCATTTGCCGTAGCCCTCAGCGCTGTTCTCAGTACTTCCTTTATCGCCACTGCCCAGGCCGACAAGCTCGACGACATCATCGGTTCGGGCAAGCTGCGCTGCGCCGTGACCCTGGACTTCCCGCCCATGGGCTTTCGCGATGCCAGCAACTCGCCGGCTGGCTTCGATGTGGACTATTGCCGCGACCTGGCGAAGATCCTCGGGGTCGAGGCCGAGGTGGTGGAAACGCCGTTCCCGGATCGCATTCCAGCACTGGTCTCCGGGCGGGCTGACGTGATCGTCGCGTCCACCTCCGACACCCTCGAACGCGCCAAGACCGTTGGCCTCACCGTGCCCTACTTTGCCTTCCAGATGGTGGTGCTGACCCGCGACGACACCGGCATCAATGGCTTCGACGACCTCAAGGGCAAAGCAGTGGGCAACACCAGCGGCACCTATGAGGCCATCGCCCTGGAGAAAGACGTGAAGAACTGGGGCTCGGGCAGTTTCCGAGCCTACCAGTCGCAGAGCGATACCCTGCTAGCCGTCGCCCAAGGCCACATCGATGCCACCGTCGTCACCAACACCGTGGCCGCCGCCACCCTCAAGTCGGGCAAATACAAAAACCTGAAAGTCGCCGGTAATGCCCCGTACGTCATCGACTACGTGTCCCTGGGTGCCAAGCGCAGCGAGTTCGGCCTGCTCAACTACCTCAACCTGTTCGTCAATCAACAGGTGCGTACCGGTCGCTACAAGGAGCTGTTCGTTAAATGGGTCGGCACTGAGATCCCGCCGACCAACCTGACCGTGCCTCAGGTCTACTACTGAGATGTCCGGCATGCCTGGGCCCATTTCTCTGACCGGACGCAGCCTGGTGGCGGGTGCCGCGCAAGGCGCCCTGCTGTTCGCCGATGTCGGCTTGAGTTTCTGGGGCGGAGTCGATCCCTGCACGGGTGAAGTCATCGACCGCCATCACCCGCTCAGCGGCCAACACCTGGCCGGCCGCGTGCTGGCGATTCCCAGTGGTCGCGGCTCGTGCACCGGCAGCAGTGTGTTGATGGAACTGATCAGCAACGGCCATGCACCGGCGGCATTGGTGCTGGCCGAAGCCGACGAGATCCTGACCTTGGGCGTGCTGGTGGCGCAGACCATTTTTGCCCGTTCCCTGCCGGTGCTGTGCATCGGTCGGGAGGCCTTCGCCGCCTTGCGCGGCCAGGCCTTCGCCCGGGTCGAAAATACAACGCTGAGCCTGTTCGATCACCTGCCGGGCGACGCCTGGCAGGCGCTCGACAGCCCATTACCAGACACTGACAGCACCGCCTCGATCAGGCTCACCGAGCACGATCGGGCGCTGCTCGATGGCCGGCATGGCAAGGCCGCGCAAATGGCCATGCAGATCGTCCTGCGTATGGCCGAACTGCAGGGGGCCGACCACTTGGTGGATGTCACTCAAGCACACATCGACGGCTGCATTTACACGGGACCTGCGAGCCTGCGCTTTGCCGGGCAACTGGTGCAATGGGGAGCAAAAGTGCGAGTGCCCACCACCCTCAATTCAATTTCCGTCGACCAGCGCCGTTGGCGCGAACTGGGTATCGACCCGGCACTGGGTGAACCGGCCAGTGCCTTGGGCGATGCCTATATGGCGATGGGCGCACAGCTCAGTTTCACCTGCGCGCCGTACCTGCTCGACACTGCACCGAAGGCTGGCGAGCAAATCGTCTGGGCGGAATCCAACGCAGTGGTCTACGCCAACAGCGTGCTCGGTGCACGCACCCTGAAATACCCGGATTACCTGGACATCTGCATCGCCCTCACCGGTCGCGCCCCGCTGATCGGCTGCCACCTGGACGCGCCACGCAAGGCCCGGTTGCAGCTCGAGTTGCCTGCCCTCGGTGAACTGGACGATGCCTTCTACCCGCTGCTGGGTTACCACATTGGTGCCCTGGCCGGCAGTCGCGTGCCGCTGGTGCTGGGACTGGAAAAACGCAAGCCGAGCCTGGACGACCTCAAAGCCTTTGGCGCGGCCTTCGCCACCACCTCTGCGGCGCCACTGTTCCACATCGCCGGGGTCACCCCGGAGGCCATTGACCCGGCGCAGGTGCTGGATGCGGACACTTCCATTGCCGTGGAAAAAATCCGCCTGAAGGACCTGCTGCAGAGTTGGCGCGAACTCAACAGTGCTCGCGATAACCGGGTGGATGTGGTGTCGCTGGGTAACCCGCACTTTTCCCTCAGCGAGTTCGCTCACCTGGCGCGACTGTGCCGGGGACGACAAAGACACCCGGATGTGGTGCTTGCCATCACCTGCGGCCGTGCCGTGTTGGAGCAGGCCCGCGAGGCCGGGCACATCGCCGTGATCCAGGCGTTTGGCGCGACCCTGGTCACCGACACCTGCTGGTGCATGCTCGGCGAACCCGTAATCCCCCCGGCGGCTAAAACCCTGATGACCAACTCGGGCAAATACGCCCACTACGCACCGGGCCTGGTCGGCCGCAAGGTGCACTTCGCCAGCCTTGCCGAATGCGTCGACGCGGCCTGCACCGCAACGGCCAGTGGACGTTTGCCGGCCTGGCTACAACCTGCTGCCCTACTGGAGAGCCCTGCGCATGTTTGACTACAGCTTCCAATGGCGCTCCGCCCTGCGCGCCCTGCCGGACATGCTTGCCGGTGCCATCGTCACCTTCGAAACCGCCGCGCTGTCGATGATCTTCGGCGTGCTGATCGCCCTGGCCCTGACGGTGATGCGTGAGGCCAAACACCCGTTACTGCGCGGGTTCGGCAACGGTTGGGTATCGATTGCCCGCAACACCCCGTCGCTGTTCCAGATCTACATCCTCTACTTCGGCCTCGGCTCGCTGAACCTGCACGTCAGTTCCTGGTTCGCCCTGCTGGCCGGGATCACCTTCAACAATGCCGGGTATCTGGCGGAGAACTTTCGCGGCGGCCTCAAGGCCGTGCCTGACACGCAGGTGCGTGCGGCGCGTTCCCTCGGCATGAGTGCCTTCCAGGCCTACCGCATGATCATCGTCCCGCAACTGCTGCGGATCGTGTTCTACCCGCTGACCAATCAGATGGTCTGGGCGGTGTTGATGACGTCGCTGGGGGTGATCGTCGGGCTAAACAATGACCTGACCGGTGTGACCCAGGAATACAACGTCAAAACCTTCCGCACCTTCGAGTATTTCGCCATCGCAGCGGTGCTGTATTACTTGATTGCCAAGGCGATCGTCGCGTCAGCCCGGCTGATGGCCTGGCGGTTGTTCCGCTACTGAGGAGCTGTCCATGTTTTCCACCGATTTTTCCTCGAATGACCTGATGTTCCTGCTCAACGGTGCGTGGGTCACGATGCAACTGACGTTCTGGTCGATCATTCTCGGCTCCTTGGCCGGGTTGTTCTTCGGCCTGCTGCGGGCCTTGTTGCCACGGGCCAGCCAGCCGCTGGCCTGGGTGCTGGACGTGTTTCGCAGCGTGCCGTTGCTGATCCAGTTCGTACTGTTCAACTCACTCAAAAGCATCATCGGTTTGAACATCAGCGCCTTTAGCGTCGGCTGCATTGTGTTGGGGGTTTACGCTGCGGCGTACTTCACCGAGATCGTGCGTGCCGGCGTGCTGGCGGTGCCGTTCACCGTGCGCCGGGCCAGCCGTTCGTTGGGGCTGAGCTTCTTGCAGGACTTGCGCTGGATCGTCCTGCCGATGGCCACCCGAGTAGCGTTCCCCGGCTGGCTGAACCTGGTGCTCGGTGTAATGAAAGACACCGCGCTGGTGATGTGGATCGGCATCGTCGAACTGCTGCGCGCCTCGCAAACCATCGTCACCCGCATCCAGGAACCGTTGCTGGTGCTGTGCATCGCGGGCCTTATCTACTACGTCATGAGCCTGGTGGTCGCACGCCTGGGCGCTCGTCTGGAAAGAAGGTGGCAAGAAAATGATTGAGATCGACAACGTACATAAATCCTTCGGCAACCTCGAAGTGGTCAAGGGCGTCAACCTGACGGTGAACAAGGGCGAAGTGGTGTCGATCATCGGCGGCTCCGGCTCCGGCAAATCGACCTTGCTGATGTGCATCAACGGCCTGGAACCGATCCAGAAAGGCAACATCCGCGTTGACGGCGTCGAGGTCCATCACAGCGCCACCGACCTCAATCGCCTGCGGCAGAAAATCGGCATTGTGTTCCAGCAATGGAATGCCTTCCCGCACCTGACGGTGCTGGAAAACGTAATGCTCGCGCCGCGCAAAGTGCTGGGCAAAAGCAAGGCTGAAGCGCAAGAACTGGCGGTGAAGCAACTGACCCACGTCGGTCTGGGCGACAAGCTCAAGACCTTCCCTGGCAAGCTGTCCGGTGGACAGCAACAACGCATGGCCATCGCCCGCGCCCTGGCCATGTCACCGGACTACATGTTGTTTGACGAAGCCACCTCGGCCCTCGACCCGCAGTTGGTCGGTGAAGTGCTGGACACCATGCGCATGCTCGCCGAAGACGGCATGACCATGGTGTTGGTAACCCACGAAATCCGCTTTGCCCGGGACGTGTCCGACCGTGTGGCGTTCTTCCGCAATGGCCTGGTGCATGAGATTGGTTCGCCGGATCAGGTGATTGGCAATCCGGTGCATGCGGAGACGGCAGCGTTTCTGAAATCGGTGAAATAGCGACTGACCTCATCGCGAGCAAGCTCGCTCCCACAGGGTTTTGTGTGGGCCGCAATGTTGTGTACACCACTCATTCCTGTGGGAGCGAGCTTGCTCGCGATGAGACCTTCACAGGCGAAACAAGGAGCAAGCCATGCGTTCATCAAAAGTCATTCATGTAGTCAGCTGCCACGCCGAAGGCGAAGTCGGCGACGTGATCGTGGGCGGTGTCGCCCCGCCGCCCGGCGCCACCGTGTGGGAACAGTCGCGCTGGATCGCCCGGGACGAAACCCTGCGCAACTTCGTCCTCAACGAACCCCGCGGCGGCGTGTTCCGCCACGTCAACCTGCTGGTCCCGGCCAAGGACCCACGGGCGCAAATGGCCTGGATCATCATGGAACCGGCGGACACCCCGCCGATGTCCGGCTCCAACTCGTTGTGCGTCGCCACCGTATTGCTCGACAGCGGCATCCTGCCCATGACCGAGCCGCAAACCCGCCTGGTGCTGGAAGCGCCCGGCGGCCTGATCGAAGCCGTGGCCGACTGCCGGGATGGCAAGGTGCAACGGGTGGAAGTGAAAAACGTGCCGTCCTTCGCTGATCGCCTGGATGCGTGGATTGAAGTCGAAGGCATCGGCTCTCTGAAGGTTGACACCGCTTATGGTGGCGACAGTTTTGTGATTGCCGATGCCAAAGGCCTGGGTTTCTCCATCCGCCCGGATGAAGCGGCCGATCTGGTGGCGGTCGGGCTGAAAATCACTCGGGCGGCCAACGAACAACTGGGCTTCGTGCATCCGCTGAATCCCGAGTGGTCGCACATTTCCTTCTGCCAGATCGCCGCGCCCATCGTCCATGAGAACGGCATCGCCACCGGCGCCAATGCGGTGGTGATTCAACCGGGCAAGATCGACCGCTCCCCCACCGGCACTGGTTGTTCGGCGCGCATGGCGGTGTTGCAGGCCAAAGGCTTGATGCAGGTTGGCGAGCGCTTTGTCGGCCGTTCGATTATCGGCTCCGAGTTCCACTGCCGCATTGATTCGCTGACCGAAGTCGCCGGCCGCGCCGCGATTTATCCGTGCATTTCCGGCCGGGCGTGGATCACCGGCACCCATCAATTGCTGCTCGACCCAAGCGATCCGTGGCCTCAAGGCTATCGCCTGTCCGACACTTGGCCCGGCGCCTGATCACGCAATCCCTGCCCCCCCAGACCAACGGCCAGTAAAAACCCCTGAAAACCAAAAAAAACACTAGCCGAGCATTGTCATTTTAAATATCGTATACGAAATACAATTAACGAACCGGAGGCAACAATGAGCAAGCGCATTAACTGGAGTGGCGTATTCCCAGCGGTGACCACTCAATTCAACGATGACTTCTCCATCAACCTGGAAAAAACCCATCAGGTGATTTCCAACGTGATCCGCGACGGCGTGTCGGGCCTGGTGGTCTGCGGCTCGGTAGGTGAAAACACCTCGCTGACCGCCGAAGAGAAAATCGCCGTGACTGAGGTCGCTGTCGATGCCGCCCGTGGTCGCGTACCGGTGATTTGCGGCGTGGCCGAGTTCACCAGCATACAAGCGGCCAAGGTCGCCAATGCCGTACGCCGGGTCGGCGTCGATGGCGTGATGCTGATGCCGGCGCTGGTCTACGGTTCCAAGCCGTTCGAGACCGCCGAGCATTACCGCTACGTGGCGAAAAACGCCGACGTGCCGCTGATGGTCTACAACAACCCGCCTATCTATAAGAACGACGTCACCCCGGACATCCTGATTTCCCTGGCCGACTGCGACAACGTGGTGTGCTTCAAGGATTCTTCCGGCGACACCCGCCGCTTCATCGACGTGCGCAACGAAGTCGGTGACCGTTTCGTGCTGTTCGCCGGCCTCGACGACGTGGTGCTGGAAAGCATCGCCGTGGGTGCCGAAGGTTGGGTCTCGGGCATGTCCAACGTGTTCCCGAAAGAAGGCGAAACCATCTTCCGCCTGGCCAAGGCCGGTCGTTTCGCCGAAGCCATGCCGATCTACGAATGGTTGATGCCAATCCTGCACCTCGATGCCCGTGCCGACCTGGTGCAGTGCATCAAGCTGTGTGAAGCCATCGCCGGTCGCGGCAGCGCCTTGACCCGTCCGCCACGCCTGGCCCTGCCGGAAGCCGATCGCGTATTCGTCGAGCAGATCATGGCCAAGGCATTGGCCAACCGCCCGGAACTGCCGGACGTCGGTCTCTGAGTGATTGCCGGGCGGGTCTATGCGGACCCGGCCCGGCTGCCCGTTTTTTGCGCCTCAACAAGGAACGTCAGCATGTCCAATCCTCAACACACGCAAAGCGCAACCACACCCTCGGGACTCAAACGCGTAGTGGCCGCCGCCATGGCAGGCACCGTCGCCGAATGGTATGAATTCTTTCTCTACGGCACTGCCTCGGCGCTGGTCTTCGGTCAGCTGTTCTTCCGCCAGACCGACAGCCCCATCGACGGCATCATCGCTGCCTTCGCCTTGTACGCGGTCGGCTTTCTCGCCCGGCCGTTGGGCGGTTTGGTATTCGGTCACTACGGTGACAAATTCGGCCGCAAACGCCTGCTGCAACTGAGCCTGGTAGTGGTCGGCATCACCACTTTCCTGATGGGTTGCCTGCCTGGCTTCGACCAGATCGGTTACGCAGCGCCGGTGCTACTGGTGCTGTTGCGGTTGATCCAGGGCTTCGCTTTCGGTGGCGAATGGGGCGGCGCGATTCTGCTGGTGTCCGAACACTGCCCGGACAATCGTCGGGGCTTCTGGGCCAGTTGGCCGCAAGCCGGGGTGCCGGCCGGCAACCTGGTGGCCACGGTCGCCCTGCTGCTGTTGTCGTCGAACCTGTCAGAGCAACAGTTCCTTGCCTGGGGCTGGCGCGTGGCGTTCTGGTTCTCGGCGGTAGTCGTGTTGATCGGTTACTGGATTCGCACCAGCGTCGATGACGCGCCGATCTTCAAGGAAGCCCAGGCCCGTCAGGCACAGACCAAACAGCAACAGCTCGGTGTGGTGCAAGTGCTGCGTCATCACTGGCGTTCGGTGCTGGTGGGAATCGGCGCACGCTTTGCCGAGAACATCCTCTACTACACCGTGGTGACGTTCTCGATTACCTATCTGAAACTGGTGGTGCACAAGGACACTTCGCAAATTCTGCTGCTGATGTTCGGCGCGCACCTGGTGCACTTTTTCCTGATCCCGCTGATGGGCTATCTGTCGGACATCGTCGGGCGCAAGCCGGTGTACCTGACCGGCGCAGTGCTCACAGCGTTCTGGGGTTTCATCGGTTTCCCGATGATGGACACCGGCAACAACTGGCTGATCATGGCCGCCATCACCCTTGGCCTGGCCATCGAGTCGATGACTTATGCGCCTTACTCGGCGCTGATGGCTGAACTGTTCCCGACCCACATACGCTACACCGCTCTGTCCCTGTGCTACCAGGTGGCGCCGATCTTCGCCGGTTCCCTGGCACCGCTGATCGCCATCACCTTGCTCAACAAGTACCACAGCTCGACTCCGATCGCCTGGTATCTGGTGGGCGCCGCGCTGATTTCCGTGGTGGCTGTCGGCCTGACCCGCGAGACCCGTGGCAAGTCATTGCGCCAGGTGGATGCCGAGTCAGCGGCGCGGGTTGCTGCGCTGGACCCAGCCCCGACTGGCCCACGCCGGGCCGATTCTCTGGCCTGAGTAATTCCCTGTGGGAGCGAGCTTGCTCGCGATGGACGTCAACGATAACGCGTGTTGTCTG
Source organism: Pseudomonas sp. Pseusp10 (assembly GCF_059492225.1). Classification (NCBI taxonomy): domain Bacteria; kingdom Pseudomonadati; phylum Pseudomonadota; class Gammaproteobacteria; order Pseudomonadales; family Pseudomonadaceae; genus Pseudomonas; species Pseudomonas sp. Pseusp10. The sequence goes on from NZ_CP168528.1 coordinate 3,856,214, forward strand.
AATGGAAGCGTTGTCCTTGCGTTATTCGTCGGAACGCCGCCCGGAGCAAGCTCGCTCCTACAGAAGCTTTGTGTTGCTACCCCATTTTTCGACAGGAGCTTTTTTGATGTCTGAGATCCTTGGCCACAACTACATCGGCGGAGCGCGCAGCGCCGTCGGCGGCATCATCCTGAACAGCCATGACGCCAGCACCGGCGAAGCACTGCCCTACTCTTTCGTGCAAGCCACCGCGCAAGAAGTCGACGCGGCCGTCCAGGCCGCTGCGGCCGCCTATCCAGCCTTTCGTAATTTGCCGGCGACGCGCCGGGCGCAATTCCTTGAAGCCATCGCCGCGCAACTGGATGCCCTGGATGACGAGTTCGTTGCCCTGGTGACCCGTGAGACCGCCCTGCCCAGCGCCCGGATTCAGGGCGAGCGCGGCCGCACCAGCGGCCAGATGCGTCTGTTCGCTCAGGTCCTGCGTCGGGGCGATTTCTATAGCGCGCGCATCGACCGTGCCCTGCCGGAGCGTCAGCCGCTGCCACGGGTTGACCTGCGCCAGTACCGGATCGGCGTCGGCCCGGTGGCAGTGTTCGGCGCCAGCAATTTTCCGTTGGCCTTTTCGACTGCTGGCGGCGATACCGCAGCGGCCCTGGCCGCCGGTTGCCCGGTGGTGTTCAAAGCCCACAGCGGGCACATGGCAACCGCCGAATGCGTGGCCAATGCGATCCTGCGCGCCGCCGAGCAGACCGACATGCCCAAGGGTGTGTTCAACATGATCTACGGTGCTGGCGTCGGCGAAGCGCTGGTCAAGCACCCGGCGATTCAGGCCGTCGGTTTCACCGGCTCGCTCAAAGGTGGCCGTGCCCTTTGCGACATGGCCGCCGCACGGCAACAACCCATCCCGGTGTTCGCCGAGATGAGCAGCATCAATCCAGTGTTGGTATTGCCCGAAGCCTTGCGTGCGCGCGGCGAGAAAATCGCCGCTGAACTGGTGGCATCGGTGGTCCAGGGTTGCGGGCAGTTCTGCACCAATCCGGGGTTGGTAATTGGTATTCGCGCCCCTGAATGGACGGCGTTCACTGCGCGACTAAGCAACCTGATGGCCGAACAACCGGCGCAAACCATGCTCAATGCTGGCACCCTCGGGAGCTATGAAAAAGGGGTGCGGGCCTTGCTCGAGCATCCGGGCGTGACGCACCTGGCGGGTCACGACCAGCAGGGCAATCAGGCGCGGCCGCAACTGTTCAAGGCCGACGTCAGCCTGCTGCTCAATGGGAATCCGCTGCTACAGGAAGAAGTGTTCGGGCCGACCACCATTGTCGTTGAAGTGGCGGACAAGGTTGAGCTGCGGCAGGCGTTGAACAGTTTGCACGGGCAACTTACTGCGACATTGATTGGCGAAGCATCGGATCTTCAGACCCATGGGGACGTGCTGATACTGCTGGAGCAAAAAGTCGGCCGGGTACTGTTCAACGGTTACCCCACCGGGGTCGAAGTCTGCGATGCCATGGTCCATGGCGGGCCTTACCCTGCAACCTCCGACGCCCGTGGCACGTCGGTTGGCAGCCTGGCCATCGAGCGATTCCTGCGTCCGGTGTGCTACCAGAACTGCCCGGACGCCTTGCTACCCGACGCCTTGAAAAACGCCAACCCGCTGGGGATTGCACGGCTGGTGGATGGCCGCAGCCAACGCGAGCCGGTTTAACAATACGACCTCCTGTGGGAGCGAGCCTGCTCGCGATAGCGGTGTGTCAGTCGACGAAAATGTTGAATCTGATGCCCTCATCGCGAGCAAGCTCGCTCCCACAGGATTGAGCACTTTGATTCAATCAGGCGAGCAAGGCCTTGAGGTCGTTGTACAGCGCCTCGGGAATTTGCACGCCTTCCACCAGGCTGCGTACCCGCGCCGCGTAACGTCGTTGCGACGGTAAGCGTGCGCCCTGCCCTTCAATGCCCTGGAATAACGTTTCGGCCCGGGCCAAATGTTCTTCAGTGGCGTCCCCCAGAAAGCGCCGAGGGTCCAGGGCGATGATCAACTCGCCATGGTACGGCGACGACTTGCTGCCCCCGTCGTAAGCCAACGACTCGGCACTGGTCAGGTCACCAATCAGCGGCCCGGCAATCAACTCCACCATCGCCGCCAGCGCCGAACCCTTGTGCCCGCCGAACGTCAGCATCGCGCCGCTGTCGAGCACCACGTTGGCGTCAGTGCTCGGCTGGCCTTGGGCGTCGACGCCCCAACCTTCGGGAATCGCCTTGCCGGCACGCCGGTGCAGTTCGATATCACCACGGGCAATCGCGCTGGTGGCGAAGTCGAACACAAACGGATCTTGCCCCGCACGCGGCCAACCGAAGGCAATGGGATTAGTGCCGAACACCGGCAGTCGTCCTCCAGCCGGCGCCACCCAGGCGTGGCTCGGATTACACGCCAGTGCCACCAGACCGGCAGCAGTCAGCTGCTCGATCTCCACCCACAGCGCCGAGAAATGTACACAGCGGTTGATTGCCAACGCCGCAATGCCGTTGGCCCGGGTTTTCTGCGCCAGCAACGGCAACCCCGCCTGAAATGCCAACTGCGAAAACCCACCGCCAGCATCCACCCGCACAATCGACGGCGCCTGGTCGATCACCTGTGGCTCGGCATCGGCTGACACCTTGCCGGCCCGCAGGGAATTCACACACCCCAGAATCCGGTACAAACCGTGGGAGGCACAGCCATCACGTTCGCCAGCAATCACCGTCGCCGCCACCGCTTGTGCATGGGCCAGATTAAAACCGTTGTGCAACAAGATCGATTCGGCCAACTCACGGGCTTCGATCAGGGTCAGTCGGATCATGGTCATCTCCTTGGACAGACCGGTCAGAGTGGTCTACCCGAGGCGTTATGGCTTGATGGGTTTGGGCATTGGCGGTGACGAAATTGGCACAGCGCAAGCAGTTGGCCCCCGTTGAACCAATGGCTGATGACTGGTCCCTGATCCTGATTGTGTAGAAGGCTGCTGGCCTCTTCGTCGGAACGCCGCCCGGAGCAAGCCCGCTCCCACATTGGTTCTGTGGTGTACATGATCCCCCTGTGGGAGCGGGCTTGCTCGCGAAGGGCGCGACTCGGTCCCAAGCCTGATCTTTGCAGACGAGGCAACACACAATTGTCATCAACCCAATTGATCGCCGATTAATCAAAGGCGCAATCTAGACGGCTGGCTTGGGTCTTATATCATTCCGAATGATAGTTACCTTTGCCCCATTCGATTCGTGAGATACAACCCCGCCGCGCATCATTCGCCAATCTCAACACATTGGCGGATGCATCCATGGAACAGTCATTCAAACATTTGCGCTTCCCGTTGGCTTTGTTGGCCGTCGTGGTGATCAGCGCTTGCGGCAAGGCCCCGGAAACCGCCGCTACCATGCCCGCAGCCAAGGTCAGCGTGGCCAAGGTGCTGGAACAACCGGTCAACGAGTGGGACGAATTCACCGGGCGCCTCGAAGCTCCGGAAACCGTCGAGATTCGTCCACGGGTCTCCGGCCAGATCGATGAAGTGGCGTTCACAGAAGGTGCACTGGTCAAGAAAGGCGACCTGTTGTTCCAGATCGACCCGCGTCCGTTCCAGGCTGAGGTCCGCCGCCTCGAAGCACTGGTTGCACAATCGCGCGCCAATGCCACCCGCAGCGAAAACGAAGCCCAGCGCGGTGAGCGCCTGCGCACCAGCAACGCCATTTCCGCCGAGCTGGCCGATTCGCGTACCAGCGCTGCCCAGGAAGCCCGCGCCGCTGTCGGTGCCCTGCAAGCGCAGCTTGACCTGGCCAAACTGAACCTGAGCTTCACCCGCGTTACCGCCCCCATCAGCGGCCGCGTCAGCCGTGCGGAGATCACCGCCGGCAACCTGGTGACCGCCGACACCACCCCGTTGACCAGCGTGGTTTCCACCGACAAGGTCTACGCCTACTTCGACGCAGACGAGCGTGTGTTCCTCAAGTACACCGAACTCGCCCGCCAGGGCAAACGCGGCGCCACCACCCCGGTTTACATGGGCCTGTCCAACGAAGACGGCAACCCACACCAGGGCGTGATGAACTTCGTCGACAACCAGGTCAACCCCAAGACCGGCACCATCCGTGGTCGCGCCGTGTTCGACAACAGCGATGGCAGCTACACCCCGGGCCTGTATGCACGCCTGAAACTGGTGGGCAGCGGCACCTACAACGCCATGCTGATCAACGATGAAGCGGTCGGTACCGACCTTGGCAAAAAGTTCGTGATCGTGATGGATGGCGACAACAAGACCGCCTACCGCGCGGTGGAGCTGGGTCCGAAGATTGAAGGCTTGCGTATCGTGCGCAACGGCCTGAACAAGGACGACACCATTATCGTCAAGGGCCTGCAACGGGTACGCCCTGGTTCACCGGTCACCCCTGAAGTGATTCCGATGGCCAGCGAACAAACCCTCGCGGCTCTCGCACAACAACGCCAAGCGCTGGAAGCCAGCAACCTGCCCCAAGTCGCGCCTGTCAGGGTTGCGCCGGGCACGGTTGTGAAACTGGCTGCCACGACCCCACGCGGTTAAGGGATTTTTACGATGAATTTTTCCCAATTCTTCATTTCGCGGCCGATCTTCGCAGCGGTGCTTTCGCTGCTGATCCTGATCGCCGGTGCGATCTCGCTGTTCCAGTTGCCGATCAGCGAATACCCGGAGGTAGTGCCACCGACTGTTGTGGTGCGCGCCAACTTCCCGGGTGCCAACCCCAAGGTCATCGGTGAAACCGTAGCCGCTCCGCTGGAGCAGGCCATCACCGGCGTCGAGAACATGCTGTACATGTCCTCGCAGTCGACCGCCGACGGCAAGATCACCCTGACCATCACCTTTGCCCTGGGTACCGACCTGGACAACGCCCAGGTGCAGGTGCAGAACCGCGTGACCCGGACCGAGCCGAAACTTCCCGAGGAAGTGACGCGCATCGGTATCACCGTGGACAAGGCATCGCCCGACCTGACCATGGTTGTGCACTTGACCTCGCCGGACAAACGCTACGACATGCTCTATCTGTCCAACTACGCGATCCTCAACATCAAGGATGAGCTGGCGCGGCTGGGCGGTGTCGGTGACGTGCAACTGTTCGGCATGGGCGACTACTCGCTGCGTGTCTGGCTCGACCCGAACAAAACCGCTTCGCGTAACCTGACCGCAACTGACGTTGTAACCGCCATTCGTGAACAGAACCGCCAGGTGGCCGCCGGTGCATTGGGCGCTCCCCCTGCCCCGAATGCCCAAAGCTTCCAGCTGTCGGTCAACACTCAGGGCCGTCTGGTCAGTGAGGAAGAGTTCGAGAACATCATCATTCGCTCTGGCGACAATGGTGAAATCACTCGCCTCAAGGACATCGCTCGCGTCGAGCTGGGTTCCAGCCAGTACGCCCTGCGCTCGCTGCTGAACAATCAGCCGGCGGTGGCGATCCCGATCTTCCAGCGCCCTGGTTCCAACGCCATCGAGATCTCCAATGAAGTTCGGGCGAAAATGGCCGAGCTGAAGAAGAGCTTCCCCGAAGGCATGGACTTCAGCATCGTCTATGACCCGACGATCTTCGTACGCGGCTCCATCGAGGCGGTGGTTCACACCCTCTTCGAAGCACTGATCCTCGTGGTACTGGTGGTCATCCTGTTCCTGCAAACCTGGCGCGCCTCGATCATTCCGTTGGTGGCGGTGCCGGTATCGCTGATCGGTACCTTTGCCGTGATGCATCTGTTTGGCTTTTCGCTCAACGCCTTGTCGCTGTTCGGCCTGGTATTGGCCATCGGTATCGTGGTGGACGACGCCATCGTGGTGGTGGAGAACGTCGAACGGAACATCGAGCTCGGACTGACGCCGGTCGAAGCCACCAAACGCGCCATGCGTGAAGTGACCGGCCCCATCATTGCGACGGCGCTGGTGCTGTGTGCGGTGTTCGTCCCCGCGGCATTCATCTCCGGCCTGACGGGCCAGTTCTACAAGCAGTTCGCCCTGACCATTGCGATTTCCACGGTGATCTCGGCCTTCAACTCGCTGACCCTTTCGCCGGCACTGGCGGCGGTATTGCTCAAAGGTCATGACGCGCCGAAAGACCGTTTCTCCAGGGTGCTGGACAAGATTTTCGGTGGCTGGTTGTTCCGTCCGTTCAACCGCTTCTTCGAGAAGGCCAGCCACGGTTATGTCGGCACGGTTGCCCGCGTGATCCGCTCAAGCGGTATCGCCCTGCTGTTGTACGCCGGCCTGATGGTCCTGACTTTCTTCGGTTTCTCCAGCACCCCGACCGGTTTCGTACCCGGCCAGGACAAGCAATACCTGGTGGCCTTCGCGCAACTGCCGGACGCCTCGAGCCTGGATCGTACCGAAGACGTGATCAAGCGCATGTCCGAGCTGGCCCTGAAACAGCCTGGCGTGGAAAGTGCCGTGGCCTTCCCAGGCCTGTCGATCAACGGCTTCACCAACAGCCCGAACGCCGGCATCGTGTTCGTGACCCTGAAGCCGTTCGACCAACGTAAAGACCCGAGCATGTCCGCCGGTGCGATTGCCGGTGCCTTGAACGGCCAGTACGCGAACATTCAGGAAGCCTACATGGCGATCTTCCCGCCACCGCCGGTACAAGGCCTGGGCACCATCGGTGGTTTCCGCCTGCAGATCGAAGACCGGGGCAACCTGGGCTACGAAGAGCTGTACAAGGAAACCATGAACATCATTGCCAAGAGCCACAGCGTGCCGGAACTGGCCGGTCTGTTCACCAGCTACACGGTGAACGTGCCGCAGGTCGATGCCGCCATCGACCGGGAAAAAGCCAAGACCCACGGCGTGGCCGTCAGCGACATCTTCGACACCCTGCAGATTTACCTGGGTTCGCTGTATGCCAACGACTTCAACCGCTTCGGTCGCACCTATCAGGTCAACGTTCAGGCCGAACAGCAGTTCCGCCTCGAAGCCGACCAGATCGGCCAGCTGAAGGTGCGTAACAACAAAGGCGAGATGATCCCGCTGGCGACCTTCATCAAGGTCAGCGACACCTCGGGCCCCGACCGCGTGATGCACTACAACGGCTTCATCACCGCTGAAATCAACGGTGCCGCCGCCCCCGGCTACAGCTCCGGCCAGGCCGAAAAAGCCGTCGAGAAACTGCTCAAGCAAGAACTGCCGAACGGCATGACCTATGAATGGACCGACCTGACCTACCAGCAGATTCTGTCCGGCAACACCGCGCTGTTCGTGTTCCCGCTCTGCGTACTGCTGGCGTTCCTGGTACTGGCGGCTCAGTACGAAAGCTGGAGCCTGCCGCTGGCGGTGATCCTGATCGTACCGATGACGCTGCTGTCGGCCATTACCGGGGTGATTGCCTCCGGCGGTGATAACAACATCTTCACCCAGATCGGCCTGATCGTACTGGTGGGCCTGGCCTGCAAGAACGCGATCCTGATCGTCGAGTTTGCCAAGGACAAGCAACTGGAAGGCCTCAACCCGCTGGCAGCGGTTCTGGAAGCCTGCCGTCTGCGTCTGCGGCCGATCCTGATGACCTCCTTCGCGTTCATCATGGGTGTTGTGCCGCTGGTGTTCTCCAGCGGTGCCGGTGCCGAAATGCGCCACGCCATGGGTGTAGCGGTGTTCTCCGGGATGCTCGGGGTGACCTTCTTCGGTCTGTTGCTGACGCCAGTGTTCTACGTACTGATCCGTAACTTTGTCGAGCGCGGCCAATCGCGCAAAGCCGCCAAGGCGCTGAAACTGGATAAGCAGCTGGAGTCTCATTGATGAGTTTGAAAGCCTTTCTGCCGAGCCTGCTGGTACTGGCCCTGAGTGCCTGTGCCGTCGGCCCGGACTACAAGACCCCAGCCACGGAACCGGCGAACATCACCACCGCCACCGACGGCGCGGCCGGTCAGAAAAACTTTGACCGTTCTCGTTTCGAAGGCATCTGGTGGCAGCAGTTCGAAGACCCGACCCTCAACCAGTTGGTGACCGAATCGCTCAAGGGCAACCGTGATTTGCGCGTCGCTTTTGCCCGCTGGAAAGCGGCCCGGGCCATCCGCGATGACATCAGTAACGACAACCTGCCGGTCGTCACCAGCCGTGTCAGCAGTGACCTGGGCAAGGGGCAGATTCCCGGCCAGACCACCGACCGGGTCAATAGCGAACGCTACGACCTGGGCCTCGACATGGCCTGGGAGATCGACCTGTTTGGCCGTATCCAGCGCAACCTGGAATCGGCGAATGCCGAGCAACAGTCGCTTGAAGCCGATCTGTACCAGCTGCAAGTCACCATGATTGCCGAACTGGTGGATGCCTACGGTCAACTGCGTGGCGCGCAACTGCGGGAAAAAATCGCCCTGGCCAACCTGGAGAACCAGCAGGAGTCGCGCAAGATCACCATCAGCCTGCGTGATGCCGGCGTCGGCGATCAGCTCGATGTCGAACGTGCCGATGCCCGCCTGGCGTCGGTCGAAGCCAGCGTGCCGCAATTGCAGGCTGAGCAGGTTCGGGAGAAGAACCGTATCGCCACTTTGCTCGGTCAGCGCCCGGACAAATTGGCCGTGGACCTGAGCCCGAAAGACTTGCCGGCGATTGCCAAGGCCTTGCCGATCGGTAACCCGGGTGAACTGCTGCAACGCCGGCCGGATATTCTCAGTGCCGAACGCAGACTGGCTTCGGCCACGGCGCGGATCGGCGTGGCCAAGGCCGACCTGTTCCCGCAAGTCAGCCTCAGCGGCTTCCTTGGTTTCACCGCCGGGCGTGGTTCGCAAATCGGTTCCTCGGCGGCCAACGCCTGGGCGCTGGGCCCGAGCATCACCTGGGCGGCGTTCGACCTGGGCAGCGTGCGCGCCCGTTTGCGCGCCGCCGACGCAGATGCCGAAGGCGCCCTGGCGACCTACGAGCAGCAAGTGTTGCTGGCCCTGGAAGAATCGGAAAACGCCTTCAGCGACTACGGCAAACGCCAACAGCGCCTGATCTCGCTGATTCGTCAGAGCGAGTCCAGCCGCTCGGCCGCCGACCTGGCGGAAATCCGCTACCGCGAAGGCACCGCCGATTTCCTCGTGCTGCTCGACGCCCAGCGTGAACGCCTGGCCGCCGAAGACTCCCAGGCCCAGGCCGAAGTCGACCTGTATCGCGGCATCGTCGCGATCTACAAGGCCCTTGGCGGTGGCTGGCAACCGGAGACAGTCGCGAGCAATTAACCCGATGGTTTGAAGAGCTCCTTTGGTTGGCCGCAACCGACCAATTTCTTTGCCCTGCGCCTCATTCGGTCGCGGGGTTTTTTTTGCCTATTAAAAAGCAATGCATATCCCTTGTAGGAGCGAGCTTGCTCGCGATGGACTCAAGAGCGCTGCGCTTATCCAGCAAGCACGCGTTCTCGTTAACGACCATCGCGAGCAAGCTCGCTCCTACAGGGGGGGTTAATGCTGGTCCTTGGATTTGTGGTTTTCCTGGACGGTCACGGTGGCCGTGGTCCCCGCCCTGAGCTTGTCTTTACCGGCATAGTCGGCATCGATCTCGATCCGTACCGGCACCCGCTGCGCCAGTTTGATCCAGGTGTAACTGGGGTTGATGTTGGCCAGCAGGCGGCCACCGGGCAGGTTTTCCCGGTCGGCGATGGCGAAGGCAATGCTCTGCACTTTGCCGCCGAACATCTCGCCACTCATCAATTCGATTTTGACCCGGTCACCCTCGCCGATCCGCGGCAACTTGGTTTCTTCAAAGTAGCCACTGACATAGAACGAGTCACTGTCCACCAGCGCCAGCAATGGACCGCCGGCCGAGGCATAGTCGCCCTCCCGGGTCAGCAGATTGGTGACGTAGCCGGTCACCGGGGATACGACATGGGTACGCTGCAAATCGAGCTCGGACTGGGTCAACGCCGCGATGGCCAGTTGCACGTTGGCCTGGGCCAACACCAGATTGGCCTGATTACGCAGCAGGTCAGCCTGGGCCACCGACACATCGGTGTTGGCTTTTTCCCACTCTTCACCGGAAATCGCCGAACGATCCTTGAGCGTACGCCGCCGTTGCTCTTCGCTCTGACGTTGTTTGAGCAATGCTTCGCTGGCGGTAATGGCTGCCTGGGCCTGCCCAAGTGAGGCTTTCGCCACCTCAACGGCACGTTTGGCATGCTCCACCGCAAGGGTGTAACGCGCCGGGTCGATTTCCAGCAGTGCCTGGCCCTTGTCCACGTGCTGGTTGTCCTGCACGGCCAGGCTGACGATTCGCCCCGAGACATCGGCGGACAAGGTCACCACATCGGCACGCACCCGGGCATCCCGGGTCCAGGGCGCGCGGGTGTAATGCTCCCAGGCGAACCAGCCCAGGATAAAGGCCAGCAGGACCACCGCCACCGTCGTGAGTCGGGAAAGGATGTTCTTCAAGGCATCAGGCTCCCATCACCAGAATCAATGTAGCGCAGACGCAGGCGTACAACGCACCTTCGAACAATGCCTCGTGCCAGACAAACTGCAGCACACCGAGGCGCCGCAACGTCCAGTCCAGCAACAGAAAAATCGGCAAGCCCAGCAGCAGCGCCTGGGCAATCGGGGGCAGATAGGCCCCCCCCACTTCCAGATCAATGGGCAAGGACTGGGTCTCCTTCAAGACCGGAGGGTTGAAAGTAGCCGCGATAACGCTCGACGAACGACACCACGATCAGCAGCGCCACCCGCATCCGGAACACCGACCACAAGCGCTCGTGAACATCGGTATGCAGGGCATCCAGGTCGTCGCCCAAGGCGTGCAAGCTATCAATCACCTGCGCCACTTCGACCCCGGGCCGACCGGCGACCAGCCTTCCCGTTTCCCGTACGGTCGAAAACAGGCGAGTTTGCAGAGCCGGGCTCAGTAACGCGTTGTTCTGCCCCTGCTGCCGGAGCTGATTCAAGGCAGTACCCAGTGCCATGCAGCCCAGGCTGACTTGAAACAGCTCCCGCGATTGTGGCTCCCGGGTCGCTGGCAGCAGCCCCAGCATCATGGTCAGGCGATCAACCATACGGCTCTCGAACGCAAACTGCTGCTCATCGGTCGCCGAGGTTTTCAGCAAGGCATACACCTGTTCGCCGTTCTCTTTGTGGAGCCGGCGCATGCGCAAATCCGGCCTGAACGGAAAGATCAGCGCGTAGACACTCAAGGCCAGCACGGTCGCGCAGGTGTAAGCCCCGGCAAACTCGAACCACTGGATGGCGGTGTTTTGCCCAATCCCCACGTTCAACGGGCCGAGCAACAGAAAAGTCGTGAGTCCCAGGCCAATCCCGGTACCTGTGGTGGGTGGACTGGCCAGCCCCACCGCGACAGCGTAGAGCAAGGGCGCCAGCAGCAAGGCAAGCATCTCGAAGTTGCTGATCATCGGGACAAACATGAACTGAAGGAGCGCCGAGGCCACCAATGCCAACCCGAATCCCCTCGCATAGCTTTGAACCGCCAGCAGCGGTCGGGGAAACGTCGACATCAGCGAGCAAAGGATGCCCACCAGCACCATCCCGCCTCGCGCACCATCCCAGCCGGTTTCGATCCAGATCAGGCCAGCTATCAATAGCGCGGAAAAGGCCCGGACGGCATTCATGGTCGCCAGGGTAAAGTCCAGATGCAACGGGTTTTCCCGCCCGCGAAATACACTGCTGGCGGGTCGCCCGCTCTGGATGGCATCGCTCAATTCCAGAATCTGCTCCAGTTGCTGCAGCAGACGCGCTTGCTCCCAGCGCAGCGACCAGGCCAGCGAACGCAAGGTGGCCGGTAGCGGCTCGGTTAATTGTTCGGCTCTGTACGCCAACTCATCAAAGCGTTGTTGCAGCAACGTGAAATGATGGCGCTGGTCACTGGACAGCGAACGCCCCTTCTGCGCCAGTTCATCGAGAAAGGCCAGTTCTTCGGCCCGCAACCGCTGAATTTCTTCAGGCAACTCACCCTCCCAGCGCTCGGTCAACAACAGCCGCTGATGGCGCAGGGCGGTAAGCCGCGCGGTCAACAACACCAGTTGGTTGCCCAATAGTTGCACCAGGCCATTGGCACTGCGTAACCGTGGGGCATCGAAGTACATGTGCCGGCGCACGCCCTCCAGGCCGCTGATCTGGCCCAACAGCTGCATTTGCCGGTGCTGGAAATCCGCTTCGCTCTCTTCGGTGCGGATGACGGCGCTGGCATGGGTGGCCAGCAACCGGGTGATTTGATCGATCCTGGCGAAGTAATCCCGGGCCACGGCTTCCGGCCTGGCGGTGAGCAGGCTGACCACGCACACGCAGGCGACGGCCAGCAAGGTTTCGGTGAGGCGCGTCACCGCCAGCAAAAAGGTGCCATCCTGATCGGGAATCGCCAGCAACGCGATGACCACGGCGGTGTAGCCACTGAGCACGAATGCCCCGGAACTGGTGTAGCGCAACAGCGTGCCACCAGCGGTGCACAGCGCTAGCCACAACGCCAGGGTGGTGATGAAAGGCAGCGGTGCCTGCGGAAAAATCGCCATGATAGCCACCGCGACAACCGCGCCCATCGTGGTGCCGATCACCTGGCCAAAACTGCGCGCCAGCACCATGCCGCCCAGTGGCTGGCTTATGATGACCACGGCCATGATCGACCATTTTGGCTGGTCCAGATCGAACAGGAACGCCAGGTACAGGGTCAACAGCCCGGCCGCGATGGTTCTCAAGGCAAACAGCAACACCCCGGGCCCGGGGTTGAGCATGGCCTTGAAGTACTGCAGCAACGCTTGCATGGGAGCGCTCGAAGTGACACCTCCAGCAAGCGTAGTCACTGCTGCGGTGCCTCGAGAGGTTTTGCTGTCGACACAGCTTACAGGCCCGTTGTTTGTCGGCTGAAGGGTTGTTCAACCGTTTGAATCGAGCGTAAACGTCGTCAAGGTTTGACTCAAAGCCGCGCCTGACCGAAGCTTGCGCCTTTGCAAAAGCTTGCCAGCTTCCGGATTCCTGCATGCCCAAGTCCCGCCGCTATCTGTTTATCAGCGTCTTCGCCCTGCTCGTCATCGGCCTTGCGTGGTTTTCCCTGCGCGATACCACCCCAGTGGTTCCCGAAGCCATCCAGCATGGCTACAGCGAAGCGCTGGCGGCTGCCCGGGCCGGCAAGCCCGGTGCCGCGCGGGTGCTCTATCAGCAATTGGGTCGTCCGGACCTGTCTCCCAAGCGTCGTGTCTGGCTGCATGCCGAGCTGCCCAATTATCCAAGCTCGGTGGCCCTGAAACTGGCGGATGCCGACTTGCAGAACGAGTCGCCCGACGTGCGTATCGCCGCGATCAAGAGCATCAGCGGCCTGGTACCGAACGGCCAGCGCAGTTTATTGCTGGGACCATTGCTCGACGACAGCGAACAAAGCGTTCGACTGGCCGCGATCAACGCGCTGCTGGGCTTGTCTCCGGATGAACTCGGCCTGTATTTCGGGCCGCTGGAGCAAGCCATCGATGCCTGGGAGCAAGTACTCAAGAGCGAGCCGCAAAGCGCGGAAAACCAATACCAACTGGCCCGGTTGCACCTGCACAACGCCGAGCTCAAGCAAGCGCAACAGGCGCTGGACAACACCCTGCGCCTGGCGCCGGACAACCTGCCGGCGCTGGTGTTGCAAATCGAGGTGCTGGATAAACAGGGCCAGATCGACGCCGCCCGCCAGTTGTTGGCCAGGCAACTCCAGGCACAACCCGATTCGGCCTACCTGCAACATGCCCTGGGGCTCTGGCTGCTGCATCACGAGCAAAGCGAATTCGCCCTGCTTGGCCTGTCCAAGGCCGTGGAACTTGAGCCGAACAACCGGGATTACCGCTACGACCTGGCCACCACGTTGCACGGCGAGCAGGAGCTGGAAGCGGCGCAGAAACAGTTGCAGGAAATCGTTCAGCGTCATCCGAATGACCGCAAGGCCCGGGTGTTGCTGATCAATTTCTGGAAGGAAAGCGGCCAACTGCAAAACGTACAGATCCTGTTGGCGCAACTCGAACAGATGAACCCCGATGATCCGGCGTTGCAGCAAGGGCTTTAACCCCGACTGAAATTTCGTTGAGCCGTCGTCTCGGCCACGGACCCATCGTGTTCATGAAGGGCAAAAAGCCGCGGATCGCGGCTGTGTCTGGCGCGAACTGTCAGAAATTACAGGTACGAGAACCAACAGCGCTTACGAAAGCATGTCCTGCATCAGCTCCTGTAATTTATCCAGATCGAATGGCTTGTCGAGAATCGGCGCCTTGCGCGTGATCGGGCTGTCGGTCTCACGGATTTCCTGGGCATAGCCGCTGATGAAAATCACCTTGAGTTCCGGTCGCAGCTTCACGGCGGGTTCGGCGATCTGCACGCCGGAGATGCCACCAGGCAGGCGGAAGTCGGTGATCATCATGTCCAGGTGCGGTTTGCTCGCCAGGATTTCAAAAGCCTGCTCGCCGTTTTCGGCCTGCAATACGCGGTAACCCTCGCCCGACAGATAAGCGGACAGCACCATCAGAATCGAGGGATCGTCCTCGACGACGAGTACTACATCTTGTGCATCTTCGCTCATGGGGAAGCCTTTGTTCGGTCAATTGCTGCTGATACGACCGTGGTGTCGATCAGAGGTTGCGTTTCTCTGGCTGTTTTCCTACAGCGGCAGACAAACGCGAAACAAGGCGCCTTCGCCAATCCGGCTCTGGACCGTAATAGTACCGCCATGGGCGGTCACAATCTGTTCTGAAATGAACAATCCCAGGCCCAGTCCGGCGACGGCGTGTTTGGCCGATACCCGTTCGAACTGCTGGAAAATCCGCTCCTGGTTTTCCTCGCTGATGCCGATCCCCTGGTCCTGCACGTCCACCAGCGCCCGGCCCTCCTCACTGTATACCTTCACCGAGATCGGGCCCTTGGCCCCATAGCGCAAGGCGTTGGTCAACAGGTTGGAAATGACCTGTTCTATACGAAACTCGTCCCAATTTCCGATCACCGGTTGCTCGGCATCGAGTGTGACCGACGTCTCGGCAGCGTCGATCTGCCGGGAAAAATTCTGCAACAATTCCCGAACCAGCGCCGAAAGATCGAAGCACGTCGGCCGGATCGACAACTTGCCGGTGCGAATGCGCGAGACATCGAGCATGTCTTCGATCAAACGTATGAGGCTTTTGATCTGCCGCTCGTCGCGGTCGACCATGGCGTGCATTTTGTCCAGGGTGAAGGCGGCTGCGTTGTCCCGGGCCAGGTGCATCTTGCGCAACTGGGTTTCAAGAATCAGGCCGTTGAGCGGCGTGCGCACTTCGTGGGCGACGATGGACATGAAGTCATCGCGCATACGCACCGCCTGCTCCAGTTCCAGTTGGGTGTTTTGCAGCTGCTTGAGCAGGGTCTCCTGTTCGCGGCGACTGTGCTCAAGGGCCAGCACCTGTTCCTGCATCGCCTTGCTTTGGCGATACAGGTCTACGAACACATTGACCTTGCTCTTGACCGCGTAGATGTCCAGCGGCTTGTGCAGGAAGTCCACGGCACCGCTTTCATAGCCCTTGAACGCGTAATTCAGTTCACGCCCGGCGGCGCTGACGAAAACGATCGGGATATTCCTGGTTCTTTCCGTACCACGCATCAACTCGGCCAGCTCGAAGCCATTCATGCCGGGCATCTGCACATCGAGGATGGCCATGGCGAATTCGTGTTGCAACAGCAGTGACAAGGCTTCGTCGGCGGACAGCGCCTTGTACACGATTCGGTCCTCACGCTTGATCAGCGCTTCGAGCGCCAGCAGATTCTCCGGCAGATCGTCGACGATCAGCACTTTGGCCTGGATATTTCTTAGCATGCGATTCTTTCCAGCTCGACAAGCAAACGGCCGATGCCACGTACAGGAAGTAGGTAGTCCGGCTGCAAGTTCGCTGCACTGTTCATGATTTTCGGTAGATCCGTTCTTGTTTGACCAGCGGCTCGAACTGATTGCCGAAGGCTGAAAATTTTGGGGTTTCCTTGCTGCCCAACACCAGGAAACCGCGATGGCAGAGGGACTCATGAAACAGCTCGAACGCCCTATCCTGAAGTTTTTTATTGAAATAAATCAATACGTTACGACATGAAATTAATTGAGTTTCGGAAAACACGCTGTCCGTTGCCAGGCTGTGATCGGCGAAGGTCACGTTCTCGCGCAGCGTCTTGTCGAAAATGGCGTACCCATAAGCGGCCGTATAGTAGTCGGCAAACGAGCGCTGGCCACCGGCCTGCTGATAATTAGCAGTGTAGGCGCGGACATTCTCCATCGAGAAAATCCCTTGCTTGGCCTTTTCCAGTGAGCGCGGATTGATGTCGGTCGCGTAGATGATGGTTCGGTCGAGCAAGCCTTCTTCGCGCAGCAGAATGGCCATCGAATACACCTCTTCACCGGTGCTGCATCCGGCGATCCAGATCTTGATCGAAGGGTAGGTTCGCAGCAGCGGTACCACTTCCTTGCGGATGGCCAGGAAGTGCGAAGGGTCGCGAAACATCTCACTGACCGGAATGGTCAGCAATTGCAGCAGTTGCATGAAGGCGATGGGATCGTGCAGGACCTTTTCCTGCAACGCCGAGATGGTGTTGCACTCGAACTGACTCAACGCATGGTTGATCCGGCGCTTGATCGAAGCGCCGGAGTAATCGCGAAAATCGTAGCTGTACTTGAGGTAGATCGCCTCGATCAACAACCGCAATTCGATTTCGCTGTTTCGCTCCACTGAATAATTGCACTCCACTAGATACGTTCCATCTTCGGCAACCAGACACGAATCAGCGAAAACAGGCGATCCAGGTCGATGGGCTTGGCCAGGTAATCGTTGGCGCCGGCCTGCAGGCAGCGTTCCTGATCGTCCTTCATGGCCTTGGCCGTCACTGCAATGATCGGCAACTTGCGCCAGCGCGGGTCCTTGCGAATTTCAACGGTGGCTTCAAAACCATCCATCTGCGGCATCATCACGTCCATCAACACCAGATCGATGTCTTGCACCTCATTCAATCGCTCAATCGCTTCACGGCCGTTGCGGCCAATGACCACGACCGCGCCCTTTTGCTCCAGCGCGCTAGTGAGGGCGAAGATGTTGCGCACATCGTCATCCACCAGCAACACCTTGCGGCCCTCGAAGACCTTGTCGCGACTGCGGGCGACCTTGAGCATCTTCTGCCGCTCATGGGACAACCGTGATTCGACTTTGTGCAGAAATAGCGTCACCTCGTCCAGCAGCCGCTCCGGCGAGCGTGCGCCCTTGATGATGATCGAGCGCGAATACTTGCGCAGTTCGGCCTCTTCATCCCGGGTCAGGTTACGCCCGGTATAGACGATGACCGGTGGAAACGAGCAGATGTCTTCGGTGGACATGCGCTTGAGCAGGTCATTGCCGAGCATGTCCGGCAGCTTGAGGTCGATGATCATGCAATCGAAAACGCAAGCCCGCAGCAGGTCCAGCGCCTCCTGCGCAAGGCCAACGGCGGTGATCTCGATGTCATCGTCGCCGATCAGGCGGGCAATGCTGTCGCGTTGCAAATCGTCATCTTCGACCAGCAGCACGCGTTTGACCTTCTGGGTCAGCTTGGCCTCAAGGCGGCCGAACACGTCCTTGAGTTCTTCGCGGGTGGTCGGTTTGACCGCATAGCCAATGGCGCCCATGTGCATCGCCGCTTCAACCCGGTCCTCGACCGAAATCACATGCACCGGGATGTGCCGGGTTTCGGCGTGCTCCTTCAAACGTTGCAGCACGGTCAGACCGGAATGATCCGGAAGGCGCATGTCCAGCAGGATTGCATCGGGAATGAACGTCTTGGCCAGGTCGTAGCCTTCGTCGGCGCCATGGGCCACCAGGCACTGATAACCCAGTTCATGGGCAAGATCGTAGAGGATGTGCGCAAAGTTGACCTCATCCTCCACCACTAGAATGCAGCGGCTGGTGAACGGGCCTTTGTGGCGATCGTCGTCGAAACGCGGAATGTCGACGTCGGCAATCAGTGGCGACAACGTGGGCGGCGATACACTCGGTACAGCCGTCACAGGAGCGGCTCGCATCGGTTCGACAGGCACTTCGCCCGGTTCCACGTACTGCTGCGGCAAGACCAGTGTAAACGCACTGCCCTGCCCCGGCGTGCTGGTCACGCTGATGGAGCCGCCAAGCAAGGCTGCCAGATCACGGGAGATCGACAAGCCCAGCCCGGTGCCGCCGTAACGCCGATTGGTGGTGCCATCGGCCTGACGGAACGCTTCGAAGATGCTTTCGTGCTGATCCGCCGCAACGCCGATACCGGAATCGCGGACGGTAAACGCAATGCCCTCGTTCGGCGCCATGGCGACGAGCAGGCTGACGCTGCCCTTTTCGGTGAACTTCACGGCGTTGGACAGCAGGTTCTTGAGGACCTGCTCCAGACGCTGGCGGTCGGTGAACAGCATCAGCGGCGCGCCGTCCTGCATATTCACCTGGAAATCCAGCTGCTTGTCCGTGGCCAATGGCTGGAACAGACCGCGCAGGCCCTCCACCAGGCGCGCCACGCTGGTGTTCTCCGGGCGGATTTCCAGCTTGCCGGCTTCGACTTTGGAAATGTCCAGAATGTCGTTGATCAGGTTGAGCAAGTCATTGCCGGCGCAGTAGATCGATTCGGCGAACTTGACCTGCTCGGCGCTGAGGTTTCCCTCCGGGTTTTCCGCCAGCAGCCTGGCCAGGATCAACGAGCTGTTCAGCGGCGTGCGCAGCTCGTGGGACATGTTGGCGAGGAACTCGGACTTGTACTTGCTTGAGCGCTGCAACTCTTCAGCGCGCTCTTCGAGCTGGATCCGGGCCTGATTGAGTTCGGCATTTTTCAGGTCCATGGCATCGCGTTGCCCGGCCAGTGCTTCAGCCTGCTCGGCGAGTTGTTCGTTGGTCTGCTCCAGCTCCACCTGCTGGGTTTGCAGGTGCGCCTGGGACTCCTTGAGAATCCGCGACTGTTCTTCGAGTTCTTCGTTGGCGGTCTTGAGTTCTTCCTGCTGCACTTGCAGCTCTTCATTGAGCTGCTGGGTTTCAGCCAGCACATCCTGCAAGCGCTGGCGATAACGTGCGGCCTCGATGGACGTGCCGATGTTGCTGGCAATCAACTCCAGCAACGCGACATCGCGGTCACTCAGCGGACGCAGGAAACCCAACTCGATCACGCCATTGACCCGGTCGTCGTCGCGGGTTGGCACCACCAGCACACTGCGCGGCAAACCTTCGCCGAGGCCGGAGCTGACCTTGAAATAATCACCCGGCACCTCGTCCAGGCGAATCAGTCGTGCCTGTTGCGCCACCTGGCCGACAATGCCTTCGTCGCTGTAAATCTGCTGCTCGCGATCTTCCTGCTCACGGGAAAAGCCGTAGGTGGCGATGCGCTTGAGGCCGCCCTGTTCTTCCCGAACATAAATGGCCGCCACGGCGGTGCCGAGGTATTGCGCACAAAATTGCAGGATGTTGCGACCCAGCATGTTCAGGCTCAATTGCCCCAGCACTTGCTCGGCCAGCTCGGTCTGGCCGTTGCGCAGCCAGGCCTGCTGCTCCAGACGATGGGCGCTGGCCTGCTGGGCGGCAAGGTTGACGCTGTAGTTCTGCGACAGGGTCAACAAATCGCGGCGCCCGACATACGCCAGCAACCCGCTCACCCCGGCAATGAACAACAGGTAGAGGCTGATACTCATGACCGTGGTACGTCGCACTTCATCATTGCGCGATGTGCGCAATTGTTGTTCAGCGTCGATCACGTCCTCGAACTGCTTGCGAATTTCATCGGTCAGTCGCTTGCCGCGCCCGGCCTTGACCACGGCGCGAAAGTCACCGCTGCTGCGCTGCAAATCGATCAGCGATTGCGCGTATTGGGCCCACTCCTGGTGCAAGGCCTGCAACCGCAACAAGCGGTCGGTCTGCACCGGGTTATCGGCGGTCAGCTCGAGCAAGGTGTTGAGGGCCACGGCGATGCGCGGCTTGGCGGTTTCGTAGGGATCGAGGAAATGTTCGTCGCCACTGAGCAGAAAACCGCGCATCCCGGTTTCCAGGTCCACGGTCAGCTTGACCGCGTCATTGGCGTTATTGATCACCCGGTCGGTGTGTTGCACCCACTGGATCGTCGACAGTAAATAGCTGATCAGCGACACGAAAAACACTGCACTGATGAGGCCCAGACCCAAGGGCAGGCTAATGTTGCGGCTCAGGAGTTTACGAAATCGTTGCTCATCAACCGAGGACGCAGGGGTCATGGGGCAGGCCTTGTAGAACTGTCAGAGTGCAAGGAGTTTGCCCCAAAACTCGCACAGTGATCCAATTTTCTGACATGTTATCGCGCAAGGTCCTACATTCCACTGCGCCCCCCAAAGCAGCGGGTTATCCTTGCCTGACCTGCGCCGCCATTCTTTTTTCATCGCGCTGGGAACTTGTCGGGATCCGTCACTTACTCATGCAAGAGGCCGGTGATTTCGAGCGACCGGCAACGCCAATTTTTTCGGGAATCTCACTATGTCATCCGCCAACGCCTCCATCATCCTCGTCGTCGAAGACGATGCCATCGTGCGCATGCTGATCGTCGACGTACTGGAGGAGTTGGAATTCAGCGTGCTTGAAGCCGATGGCAGCGAACAGGCACTGGAGCAGCTCAAGGACTTGAACCAGCGCATTGACCTGATGATGACCGATGTGGGCCTGCCGATCATGGACGGCCGCGAACTGGCCAATCAGGCACGTGCTTTGCGTCCAGCCCTTCCGGTCCTGTTTGCCAGCGGCTATGCCGATAACATCGAAGTGCCTCAAGGCATGCACTTGATCGGCAAACCGTTCTCCATCGATCAGTTGCGCGACAAAGTTAGAAGCATTCTCGGCTAACCCTGGGTCTTGCTGTGGTTTAATGCGCCCCCGTTTTTCTTCCCTGCCCTGTATCCGCTTCAAGGAATTCCCGTCAATGATTGAGCCCCACGCAACCAAAGTCCTGGTCATTGGTTACGTCTGGCCCGAGCCCCGCTCTTCGGCGGCCAGCGGGCATGTCATGCAAATTCTCGAGGTTTTCCTGCAACAAGGCTGGGATATCACCTTCAGCAGCCCGGCGGGCTTCGGCGAACAACGCGCAGACCTGACGGCGCTGGGTATTCGCGAAGTACCTATCGAGCTGAACAACAGCAGTTTCGACGCATTCATCAGCGAACTGGCGCCGGACATCGTGTTGTTCGATCAATTCATGATGGAGGAACAGTTCGGCTGGCGGGTCGAGAAATATTGCCCCGATGCCTTGCGCGTGCTCGAAAGCTGCGACCTGCAAAGCCTCAGGCATGGGCGGCAGCAACGCCTCAAGGAGCGCTTGAAGGCCAGTGAGGACAACAATGACTTCAACGACCTGTTCGCCCCGGCGTCGCGCGACGAATTTGAACACATGGCCAATACCGATCTGGCGAAGCGCGAGATTGCCTCATTTTATCGTTGTGATTTGACGCTGATGGTTTCCGAAGTCGAAATCGAATTGCTGGTCGAGCAGTTCAGGTTTCCGCGCAACCTGTTGCACTGGTGCCCGTTGATGGTCGAGCTTGCGGCCAGTGCACCGGTAGCGTTCGAAGACCGGGCACATTTTCTTCATATCGGTAACTTTCGCCATGCGCCCAACTGGGATGCGGTGCTCTGGCTGAAAACCGCGATCTGGCCGCTGATTCGCGAGCAATTGCCCGGCGCTCAATTGCATATCTATGGTGCGTACACACCACCCAAGGCGACGGCCTTGCATAACCCGGCACACGGTTTTCATGTGATGAACTGGGCAGAGGACGCCCTGCAAGTCATGTCGTCGGCCCGGGTGTGTATGGCACCTCTGCGTTTTGGCGCGGGAATCAAAGGCAAGATTGTCGATGCGATGCTCTGTGGCACACCGAATGTGACGACGCCAGTCGGTGCAGAGGCGATGCACGGCGAAGAGGCATGGCCCGGTGCAGTGACCCGTACGGCACGCGAGTTCGCCGATCATGCCGTGCAACTGCACAACGACAAGACGCGTTGGCTCCACGCCCAGGCGCACGCGCAAACCCTGCTCGCCAGCCGTTACCGTAAATCCGTTCATGGCCCGGCCTTGATCCAGCGGCTCGTCGAATGCCAACGGGATCTGTCCAACATCAGACGAGATAACTTTACCGGCAGCATGCTGCGTCATCACCAGCACAAGAGCACTCAATACATGGCGCAATGGATCGAGGTGAAGAACCGGCTTAATCAGGAGTAGCGCGCCTTGCAGGAGCAGGTACTCAGCCGGTAGTAGCGTTATCCCTCAGTCAAGAGGCATGATCAGGACGGAATAACAACACAAGCGCCCTGACATGACCCGCCCCGCCAGAGTCACCGATCCTTCCTATGAATTGATGGACGACCACAATGGCTTGTCCATCATCTACCGCCAGCACGGTTTTCCCAGCCCGCTGGTGCGCTGGCATTTCCACAAGGAATACGAGCTGCACCTGATCGTCGCCAGCTCCGGCAAGGTGTTCATTGGCGATTACATCGGCAACTTCTATCCGCAAACCCTGTTCCTGACCGGCCCCAATCTGCCCCACAACTGGATCAGCCAGGTGGCCGAGGACGAAGTGGTGCCCAAGCGCGACATGCTGGTCAATTTCACCGACGAGTTGTTCGACAGCGGCTATCAGGTATTCGCCGAGCTCAAGACCCTGGCGCCCTTGCTCGAACGCGCGCAGTACGGCATTGAGTTTCGCTGCAAGCACACCATCGCCCAGGCCATGGACTTGATGCAGCGCATTGCCGATACCAGCGGCGCCACCCGGCTCGGGCACTTTTTCATTCTGCTGGAGTTGCTCGCGGCCACCGACGAGTACCAATTGCTCTCTGGTGCCACGACCTCACAACTGGCCGACGAACACAACATCGATCGCACCAACCGCGCGGTGGATTACATCTTCGCCCATTACGCCCGGGATTTGCCGCTGGAAGAAGTCGCCGAACACCTGGGCATGAAGCCCACGTATTTCAGCCGAGTGTTCAAGCAGGCCACCGGGCGCAATTTCATCGAATTCGTCAATCGTCTGCGTATCAGCAAATCCTGCGAGTTGCTCGCCGATGGCGACAAACCGGTCACTGACGTGTGCTTCGAATCGGGCTTCAACAATATTTCCAACTTCAACCGGCGCTTTCAGCAGCTCAAGGGCATGACGCCTTCGCATTACCGGCGGCTGGTGGTGCAGCGACTCACCGAGCAAAACCTGAACTGACCCCTCAAAACCCTGTGGGAACGGGCTTGCTCGCGAAAGCGTCGTGTCAGACAACACTTTGCTAACTGACACACCGCCTTCGCGAGCAAGCCCGCTCCCACAGGTACAGCGCCAAGCCCTGAAACCTGTACGGTTTCAATACTGCCCCATCGCTGAAAACCCCTTCCTTGCGTCTACCCCCCTAAAGTTCAGTGCAAAAAAGTATCAATTAAAGTGCGATGGATGATTTGTCTCGCCCTCCAATGAAGGATGTAATCAGTGCACATTCTTCCTGCCTTCGGAAGACACAAAAACAATAACTGTCCTTCTGTAACCCGCCGGGTGCAGAAAAGGAGTGCACGATGCAACCTTCGGTAAAAGCTCTGCTTGCCCTCACCTGCATGACCCTCAGCGGCGTCAGCCTTGGCGCCCAGACCCTGACCATCGCCACCGTCAACAACAGCGACATGATCCGCATGCAGAAGCTCTCGAAAACCTTCGAGGCCGAGCACCCGGACATCAAGCTCAATTGGGTGGTGCTCGAGGAAAACGTCCTGCGCCAGCGCCTGACCACCGACATCGCCACCCAGGGCGGGCAGTTCGACGTGCTGACCATCGGCATGTACGAAGCCGCACTCTGGGGCGCCAAGGGCTGGCTGGAGCCGATGAAGGATTTGCCAGCCGCCTATGCCCTCGACGACGTGTTTCCATCGGTGCGTGAAGGCCTGTCGGTGAAGGGGTCGCTGTATGCCCTGCCGTTCTACGCCGAAAGCTCGATTACCTATTACCGCACCGATCTGTTCAAGGACGCCGGCCTGGACATGCCCGAGCGCCCGACCTGGGAGCAGATCGGTGAGTTCGCCGCCAAACTGAACAAACCCGGGCAGGAACAGTACGGCATCTGCCTGCGCGGCAAGGCCGGTTGGGGCGAGAACATGGCGCTGGTCACCACCGTCGCCAACGCCTATGGCGCGCGCTGGTTCGATGAGAAGTGGCAGCCGGAATTCAACGGCCCCGAGTGGAAAAACGCGCTGAACTTCTACGTCGACACCATGAAGAAATCCGGCCCTCCGGGTGCGTCGAGCAACGGGTTCAATGAAAACCTGGCGTTGTTCAACAGCGGCAAATGCGCGATCTGGGTCGACGCCAGCGTCGCCGGCTCGTTCGTCACCGACAAAACCCAGAGCAAGGTCGCCGATCACGTCGGCTTCACCTATGCGCCACACCAGGTGACTGACAAGGGCTCGGCCTGGTTGTACTCCTGGGCGCTGGCCATTCCGACCAGTTCCAAAGCCAAGGACGCCGCGAAAACCTTCAGCGCCTGGGCCACCTCCAGGGAGTACAGCGCACTGGTCGCAGAAAAGGACGGCATCGCCAACGTGCCGCCGGGCACCCGGGCCTCGACCTACAGTGAGGCGTACTTGAGTGCGGCGCCATTCGCCAAAGTTACGCTGGAGTCGCTCAAGGCCGCGGACCCGGGCAAGCCGGGTGCCAGACCGGTGCCTTACATCGGTATTCAGTTGGTGACCATTCCCGAGTTCCAGGGCATTGGTACTCAGGTCGGCAAGTCCTTCTCTGCGGCGCTGATCGGCCAGACTACGGTCGATCAGGCCCTGGCGGCGGCCCAGCAAACCACTGAACGCGAGATGAAGCGCGCGGGTTATCCCAAGTAACCCGCACCAGCCTGCTCCTGCTTACTGTGGGAGCGAGCTTGCTCGCGATGAGGCCGTCAAATTCAACATTTGTATCGACTGACAGTCCGCTATCGCGAGCAAGCTCGCTCCCACAATTGATCTTCATTGCCTGTACCCAATCGGTTTAACGCCATGAATACTTCAACTGTCAAAGCTCACATGGACATTGCCCAACCGCTGCGCAAAAACCGCGTGGCCAATCCCGGCTGGTTTCTGGTCAGCCCTTCGGTGGCACTGCTGCTGTTGTGGATGATCGTTCCGCTAGGGATGACGCTCTACTTCTCGATGATCCGCTACAACCTGCTCAACCCCGGCGAAAACGAATTTGTCGGCATCGAGAACTTCACCTACTTCCTGACGGACTCGGGCTTCCTGCCCGGTGCCACCAACACCCTGTTGCTGGTGGGCAGCGTGCTGCTGATCAGTGTGGTGTTCGGCGTACTGATCAGCGCCTTGCTGGAGGCCAGTGAGTTTCTCGGTCGCGGCATCGTGCGGGTGATGTTGATCTCGCCGTTCTTCATCATGCCCACGGTGGGCGCACTGATCTGGAAAAACCTGATTTTCCACCCGGTGTCGGGGATTCTCGCCTACGTCTGGAAGCTGTTCGGCGCGCAACCGGTGGACTGGCTGGCGCACTACCCGCTGCTGTCGATCATCATCATTGTCTCGTGGCAATGGCTGCCCTTCGCGATCCTGATCCTGATGACTGCCATGCAGTCCCTCGACCAGGAACAGAAAGAAGCCGCGCGCCTGGACGGGGCCGGGCCTGTCGCCATCTTCTGGCATCTGACACTGCCACACCTGGCGCGGCCGATTGCGGTGGTGGTGATGATCGAAACCATCTTCCTGCTCTCGGTGTTCGCTGAAATCTTCACCACAACCAATGGCGGCCCCGGCTACGCCTCGACCAACCTCGCCTACCTGATCTACAACCAGGCGCTGGTGCAGTTCGACGTCGGCATGGCCTCGGCGGGCGGCTTGATCGCCGTGGTCATCGCCAACATCGCCGCGATCATCCTGGTGCGGATGATCGGCAAAAACCTGACCGACAAAGCCTGAGGCCTGCCATGACTCTTCAACAATCCCGTCGCCTGCAAAGCCTGCTGCTCGGTACGTTGGCCTGGGCCATCGCGATCCTGATTTTCTTCCCGATCTTCTGGATGGTACTGACCAGTTTCAAAACCGAAATCGATGCCTTCGCCACGCCACCGCAGTTCATCTTCATGCCGACGCTGGAGAACTACCTGCACATCAACGAGCGCAGTGATTACTTCAGTTTTGCCTGGAACTCGGTGGTGATTTCCTTCAGCGCCACGGCCCTGTGCCTGCTGATTGCGGTGCCGGCGGCCTACTCCATGGCGTTCTACGAAACCCAGCGCACCAAAGGCACGCTGCTGTGGATGCTCTCGACCAAAATGCTGCCGCCAGTGGGCGTGCTGATGCCGATCTACCTGCTGGCCAAGAGTTTCGGCCTGCTCGACACGCGCATCGCGCTGATCGTGATCTACACGCTGATCAACCTGCCGATCGTGGTCTGGATGATTTACACCTACTTCAAGGACATCCCCAAGGACATCCTCGAAGCCGCACGCCTGGACGGCGCAACGCTGGCGCAGGAAATGCTCCGGGTGCTGCTGCCGATCGCCAAGGGCGGTCTGGCGTCCACGGTGCTGCTGTCGCTGATCCTGTGCTGGAACGAGGCGTTCTGGTCGCTGAACCTGACCTCGTCGAAAGCCGCGCCACTGACCGCGTTGATCGCCTCGTATTCGAGCCCCGAAGGGCTGTTCTGGGCCAAGTTGTCGGCGGTCTCGACCCTGGCCTGCGCGCCGATCCTGATCTTCGGCTGGATCAGCCAGAAACAACTGGTGCGCGGCCTGTCGTTCGGCGCCGTGAAATGAAAGCCCCCTGACCGAATGCAATTCCTGTAGGAGCGAGCTTGCTCGCGATGGACGTGAACGATAACGCGCGCTGACTGGAAGAATGCGTCGCCTGCAAGCGCATCGCGAGCAAGCTCGCTCCTACAGAAAAGCCTGCCCGGCTCAATCTGAATAAAAACAACCGGAGGCCCACCACCATGGCCAACCTGAAAATCAAGAATCTGCACAAAGGCTTCGAAGGCTTTTCCATCATCAAGGGCATTGACCTTGAAGTGAACGACAAGGAATTCGTGGTCTTCGTCGGCCCGTCGGGCTGCGGTAAATCCACGCTGCTGCGGCTTATCGCGGGGCTCGAAGAAGTCAGCGG
This sequence comes from Pseudomonas sp. Pseusp10, assembly GCF_059492225.1. NCBI lineage: Bacteria > Pseudomonadati > Pseudomonadota > Gammaproteobacteria > Pseudomonadales > Pseudomonadaceae > Pseudomonas > Pseudomonas sp. Pseusp10. The sequence continues at coordinate 3,883,257 of NZ_CP168528.1, forward strand.
CGGCACCATCGAACTCGATGGCCGCGACATCACCGAGGTGAGCCCGGCCAAGCGCGACCTGGCGATGGTGTTCCAGACCTACGCCCTGTACCCGCACATGAGCGTGCGCAAGAACATGTCGTTCGCCTTGGACCTGGCTGGCGTGGCGAAAGCCGAAGTGGAGAAAAAAGTCAGCGAAGCGGCGCGCATCCTCGAGCTGGGGCCGATGCTGGAGCGCAAACCCAAGCAACTGTCCGGCGGTCAGCGCCAACGCGTGGCGATTGGCCGGGCCATCGTGCGCAACCCGAAAATCTTCCTGTTCGACGAACCGTTGTCCAACCTCGATGCCGCCCTGCGGGTGCAGATGCGTCTGGAACTGTTGCGCCTGCACAAAGAGCTGCAAGCCACGATGATCTACGTGACTCACGATCAGGTCGAAGCGATGACCATGGCCGACAAAGTCGTCGTACTCAATGGCGGCAAGATCGAGCAAGTCGGCTCGCCGCTGGATCTTTATCACCAGCCTGCGAACCTGTTCGTCGCCGGTTTCCTGGGCACGCCGAAAATGGGCTTCCTCAAGGGCAAGGTCAGCCGCGTCGACAGTCAGGGCTGTGAAGTGCAACTGGACGCCGGAACCCGCATCAACCTGCCCTTGAGCGGGCCCCATTTGAGCGTCGGGGGTGCGGTGACGCTGGGCATTCGCCCGGAGAATCTGGAACTGGCCAAACCGGGTGACTGCACCCTGCAGGTCACCGCCGATGTCAGCGAACGCTTGGGCAGCGACACGTTCTGCCACGTCCTGACGTCGTCCGGCGAAGTCCTGACCATGCGCGTTCGCGGCGATCTGGCCAGCCGCTACGGCGAGACCCTGAGCCTGCACCTGGACGCGCAACACTGCCATTTATTCGATGCCGACGGCGTGGCGTTGACCCGTCCATTGCGCGTTGCTGCCTGATTTCAGAGAGCCTGCGATGAAACTGAACAAACAGAACCTCAACCGCCTCGCTCCCGAAGTGGTCCTGCCCGCCTACGCGTTGGGCGATACCCGCCAAGGCATCGCGCACATCGGCGTCGGCGGTTTCCATCGCGCCCATCAGGCGTTTTACACCGATGCACTGATGAACACCGGAGAAGGCCTGGACTGGGCAATCTGTGGTGTCGGCCTGCGCGCCGAGGACCGCCGCGCCCGTGACGACCTCAAGGATCAGGACTACCTGTTCACCCTGTTCGAACTCGGCGATGGCGACGACACCGAGGTGCGGGTGATTGGCGCCCTTCGCGACATGCTGCTGGCCGAGGACGATGCCCAGGCATTGATCGACAAACTGGCCAGTCCCGAGATCCGTATAGTTTCGCTGACGATTACCGAAGGCGGTTACTGCATCGACGACAGCAACGGCGAGTTCATGGCGCACTTGCCGCAGATCCAGCATGACCTGGCGCACCCCGACACCCCGAAAACCGTGTTCGGCTTTCTCTGTGCTGCGCTGGCCAGGCGCCGCGCGGCTGGCACAGCGGCCTTTACCCTGATGTCCTGCGATAACCTGCCACACAACGGCGCCGTCACCCGCAAGGCGCTGCTGGCCTTCGCCGCCTTGCATGACAGCGAATTGCGCGACTGGATCGACGCCAACGTCAGTTTTCCCAACGCCATGGTCGACCGCATCACGCCGATGACCAGCGCCCGGCACCGTTTGCAACTGGCGGACCAGCATGGGCTGGATGATGCCTGGCCGGTGGTCTGCGAACCTTTTGTGCAATGGGTGCTGGAAGACAAGTTCACCAACGGTCGCCCGGCCTGGGAAAAGGTCGGCGTGCAATTCACCGACGACGTCACACCCTATGAAGAAATGAAGATCAAGCTGCTCAACGGCAGTCATCTGGCGCTGACGTACCTGGGATTCCTGAAGGGTTACCGCTTCGTCCACGAGACCATGAACGATCCGTTGTTCGTACGCTACATACACGCCTACATGGACCTGGACGTGACGCCGCAACTGGCCCCGGTGCCGGGAATCGACCTGAGCGAGTACAAGAACACCCTGGTGGCGCGTTTCTCCAATCAGGCGATCGCCGATCAGCTTGAACGGGTGTGTTCGGACGGCTCGTCGAAGTTTCCGAAATTCACCGTACCGACCATCAACCGCCTGATCGCCGAAGGCCGCGAGACCAAGCGTGCGGCGTTGGTGGTGGCGGCATGGGCGTTGTACCTCAAAGGCGTGGATGAGAATGGCGAGACCTACTCGATTGCGGACCCGCGTGCAGCGTTCTGCCAGGCGTTGGTGGTCGATGATGTGCTGATTGCCCAGCGGTTGCTGGCGGTCGAGGATATTTTTGGTACGGCGATTGCGCGCTCGCCGGAGTTTGTCGCGGCGTTCGAGTGGTGCTGCAACAGTTTGCGGGAGGTTGGGGTGTCGCGGACGCTGGAGCGGGTGTTGGCGTAAGTCCTGCGGTGGAGCTGCTGCCGTCTTCGCGGGCAAGCCCGCTCCCACAGTAGATTTGTAGTGAACACAGTATTTGTGTTCGACAGTGTTTCAGTGTGGGAACGGGCTTGCTCGCGAAGGCGGCCGACAGGCACCAGGGATACTGAACCCAGACTTGTATCGAGCTGACGACCAAGGATCTTGCATGACAACCCAACCACTATTCCTCGGCATCGACTGCGGCACCCAAGGCACCAAAGCCATCATCCTCGACGCGGCCAGTGGTGAAGTGCTCGGCCAGGGAGCGGCCAGCCACAGACTGATCAGCGCTGCCGATGGCCGCCGCGAACAGGACACCCAGCAGTGGCTGGAAGCCTTCGCCACGGCCACCCGCCGCGCATTGCTCGCGGCTAAGGTCGATGGCCAGTCGATCCTCGGCATCGGCGTATCCGGCCAGCAACATGGCCTGGTGCTGCTCGACGATCAGGGCCAGGTGCTGCGTCCGGCCAAACTCTGGTGCGACACCGAAACCACCCCGGAGAATGACCGATTGCTGGCCCACCTGGGTGGCGAAAACGGTTCGCTGGAACGCCTCGGCGTGGTCATTGCGCCGGGCTATACCGTATCCAAACTGCTCTGGACCAAAGAACAACATCCCGAGGTGTTTTCCCGGATCGCCCGCATTCTGCTACCCCACGACTACCTCAACCATTGGCTCACCGGCCGCAGTTGCAGCGAATACGGGGATGCCTCGGGCACCGGGTATTTCAATGTGCGTACCCGCCAGTGGGATTTGCAATTGCTGCGTGACATCGACCCGAGCGGACGCCTGCAAGCTGCGCTGCCGGAGCTGATCGATGCCCACCAGGCGGTCGGCACGATTCTGCCGGGGATAGCCGAACACCTGGGCATCAACCCGCGGGCGCTGGTGTCCAGTGGCGGCGGCGACAACATGATGGGGGCCATTGGCACCGGTAACATCCAGCCGGGTGCGATCACCATGAGCCTCGGCTCGTCGGGCACGGTGTACGCCTATTCAGACAGGCCAAACGTCGCTGCGGAGGCTGCGGTCGCCACCTTCTGTTCATCCAGTGGCGGCTGGCTGCCATTGATCTGCACGATGAACCTGACCAATGCCACCGGCCTGATCCGCGATCTGCTGGACCTCGACATCGATCAGTTCAATGAGCTCGTTGCCCAGGCGCCGATCGGTGCCGAAGGTGTGTGCATGCTGCCGTTCTTCAACGGCGAGCGGGTGCCCGCCCTGCCCCATGCCAGCGGCAGCCTGTCGGGCCTGACCATGACCAACCTGACCCGGGCCAACCTGTGCCGCGCAGTGGTCGAAGGCACGACGTTCGGCTTGCGTTACGGACTGGACCTGCTACGCCGCAATGGCTTACAAAGCCGCAGCATTTGCCTGATCGGCGGTGGCTCGAAAAGCGCGGTCTGGCGGCAGATTGTCGCCGACACCATGAACACGCCCGTGATCTGCACCGAACAAAGTGAGGCCGCGGCCCTCGGTGCAGCGATTCAGGCGGCCTGGTGCTTATCCTGGGAAAACGGGCACGAACACAGTCTGGCGGACTTGTGCGAGCGTTGCGTGAAACTCGACCCGGCCAGTGAAACCCTGCCGGTGGCCGACAATGTGCAAGCCTGTCAGCAGGCTTATGAACGCTATCAACGGCATGTCGCAACCCTTTAAAGAGTGAACAACTATGTACCTGGTGTGTGGCGAAGCGCTGTTCGATTTTTTCAGTGAAAACGACGCCAGCGGTCTGGCTTCCAAAGTGAATTTCAAGGCCATTGCCGGTGGCTCGCCGTTCAACGTGGCGGTGGGCTTGCGCCGGTTGGGCGTGGACGCGGCGCTGTTGGCCGGGTTGTCCACCGACTACTTGGGCCGGCGCCTGTTGCAAGTGCTGCAGGATGAAGGTGTGTGCCAGGACTACCTGCTGGATTTTGCCGCGCCGACCACCCTGGCGATGGTCGCCGTGGGGGCCAATGGCTCGCCGCAGTACAGCTTCCGTGGCGAAGGCTGCGCGGATCGACAATTGCAACCGGAGCACCTGCCGGCACTCGGGCCTGAGGTACGCGGTCTGCATATCGGCTCATTTTCCCTGGTGGTGCAGCCGATTGCCGACACACTATTGGCATTGGTGCGCCGGGAAAGTGGCAGGCGCCTGATCAGCCTCGATCCGAACGTGCGCCTGAACCCGGAGCCGGACATTGAGCTGTGGCGTAAACGGATTGCAACGCTGGTGGAGTTGGCCGACCTGATCAAGGTCAGCGACGAGGACCTGCATCTGTTGTACCCGGGCCAGGACCCGGCGCAGGTCATCGAAAGCTGGTTGCAGTACCGCTGTCAGCTGGTGTTCCTGACCCGGGGCGGCGAAGGCGCCACCGTCTTCAGCCGGGCCCATGGTTCGTGGTCGGCTCCCGCCCGTTCGGTAAAAATCGCTGACACCGTGGGCGCGGGCGATACCTTTCAGGCGGCGCTGATTGCCTGGCTGACAGAACAGCAGCTGGACTCGGTGGAGGGCGTGAAGCAACTTGGCCGCGAACAGATCGACCGCATGCTGAAGTTCGCGGTGCAGGCGGCGGCGCTGACGTGCAGCAAGACCGGGCCGGACTTGCCTTATCGACAGCAGTTGGAGATGCGCTGAATTCGGGGACCCCATCGCGAGCAAGCTCGCTCCCACATTGGATCACCGTCGGGCATCAATCTACTGTGGGAGCGAGCTTGCTCGCGATGCCTTTCCATCAGGCGCCCGATGGTCTTAACTGATACACAGGATCGCGCATTCGCAACAGGCGACGTTTAGCCGGGTTAACCCTCGTTTAACCGTGCGGTCCAACACTTCACTGGACCGCACGCCCTCAGACTGTTCTGACGCCCAGTGCGGCAGGTTCGACAAGCCACACATCGAACTGACTTTCCGCCCGCACCGGAGATTGCTGATGAACACTCGCACCTTGCTGGTTACCACTGCCTTCGCCTGCACCGCGTTTGCCGGCCTGGCCCAGGCCAATGACACCACGACCTCTCAAGCCGTGCCCTATCACTACGGTATGCCGTTGCATGTCAGCAAAGTGATTTCACTGACCGAGCCGAGTACCCTGGAGTGCAAAGTGGTAAACGCCCACATGAAGTACATCGATGACACGGGAAAACCCGCAGAAATCATCTACCGTAAACTTTCCGACGCCTGCGACTACCAAAGCTGACTGAAAAGTCTGAATTGGCACCTCGCGGTATTCCTCAGAGGGTCCCGGCGCTATGCACTGGCGCCTCCCTCACCGCCCGCAAGGATTTGCCATGCTGTTGTCGTTTCGCACCTTGTCGACGTTTACCGGCGCATACCGGTGGAACTCGAAACCGCAGGTTAAAGCGCTTTGCCCAGCATGGAGTGCGGATCGACCTCGACGTGATGCTGTCTGGAACGCAGCTGGGCAATCAATTCGTTGATTTCCCGGCAACCATTGAGCCCGGAAGCATCGATGCCGGTGACCAATAGATCGAGCTGATCGGTTTGCCCGTCTGCATAGACCTTGACGGTCATCGACAGGTCCGGTGACAGCGTGCACTGACAGCGCTTGGGCAAAAAACTGCTTTCGATGATGTTGCGAAGTTCCAAGGCAGAAAGAAACATGGCGACTCCCTCCTTTGTGAGACTGCCCATAACGATCAATGCTCGCTCATATGAAAACCCGGCAAGCTTCAAGGACAGCTACAGCATAAAGCATGCACTGAATTTCGCTGTGCAGCTCATCGGCAATTCAAGGGTCCAGGCAAGCCACCTGTAAAACCCGCCATGCGGTTTGCAATTATTGCCCCTGGCAACCCTGCAATTTGCACCTGGCGCCCCGGGTTTGCATTCACTGCATACGGCAGTGAGAATGCCGCCCATCACTTCAAGCAAGGAGGCATCATGAGTTCTTTGACCGTTAACACGAGCGCAGCACTGTTCGCACTGGGGCTTGCAGGTGTGGCGCACGCCGCCAAACTCGAAGACACCGCGCCCTATCCGAAGGCCGCAAGCGGGTTTACCCGCCAAGTGATCCACCTCGCGCCACAGACCCGGGAAGACGACTTCCAGGTCGAGATCCTGGCCGGCAAAACAATGACCGTCGACTGCAATCGCGCCCGTCTGGGCGGCATTCTCGAGGAGAAGAACCTCGAGGGTTGGGGCTACCCGTTCTATCGCCTGGAAAAAGTCATTGGCCCGATGAGCACGCTGATGGCCTGCCCGGACGGCACGAGCAAACAGGACTTTGTACCGGTGGTCGGTGACGGCTTCCTGCTGCGTTACAACAGCAAGCTGCCGCTCGTGCTGTACGTGCCCAAGGACATCGAGGTGCGCTACCGAATCTGGTCGGCATCGAACAAGGTCGAGAAAGCCATTCAGGAATAACCCGTCCATCCGGCGCCTGCTTGCGGCACCCGCTGTCGGCCTGCCCAAGCGTCATGCCGGGGCGCCACTCAACGCGGCGCGCTCGGCCACATGCCCCAGGCTGTCAAAGTTGATATTGGCACCTGAGTCGATCGCCACCAGGGTCTGACCCAAAGCACCGGTTTGCGCGACGTATTTCTTGATCCCGGCCACGGCCAGCGCGCCAGAAGGTTCGGTGATCGAGCGGGTATCGTCGTAGATATTCTTGATTGCGGCGCAAAGCTCATCGTTGCTGACCGTCACCACGTCATCGACGCAAAACCGGCAGACCTCGAAACCGTAAGCGCCGATCTGCGCCACCGCCACTCCATCGGCGAAGGTGCCGACGCTGGGCAGGATAACTCGCTCACCGGCCAGCAACGCGGCTTGCAGGCACGCGGAATGCTCCGACTCGACGCCGATGATGCGCACCTCCGGCCGCAAGTATTTGACATAAGCTGCGATGCCTGCGATCAGGCCCCCGCCACCCACCGGCACGAAGATCGCATCCAGCGGACCTTGATGCTGGCGCAGGATTTCCATGGCCACCGTGCCTTGGCCGGCGATCACTTGCGGGTCGTCGAAAGGCGAAACAAAGGTGCGACCGGTTTCAGCGGCCAGGTCCAGTGCACAGGCCAGTGCAAACGGAAAGCTTTCGCCATGCAACACCGCTTCGGCGCCGCGACTACGCACCCCGATGACCTTCAGTTGCGGCGTCGTGCAGGGCATGACGATGGTGGCATTGATCCCCAGTTCCCGCGCGGCCAGGGCTACGCCCTGCGCATGATTGCCGGCGGAAGCCGTGACCACGCCGCGAGCCTTTTGCGCCTCGCTCAGTTGCACCAGCTTGTTGTAGGCGCCGCGAATCTTGAAGGAAAAGGTTGGTTGCAAGTCTTCGCGCTTGAGCAAGACCCGGTTACCCAAGGCTTCAGAAAAGGCAGGCGCTGGTTGCAACGGCGTGCGTACGGCCAGTTCATACACCGGTGCGGCAAGGATTTTTTTGACGTAGCGCTCAAGCAGGGCTTGCTGATCGGTCGTAAAACTCATGGTTGTCTCCTGACGTTGATCGGGGTCCGGGAGACAGAAAGTAAAAACCCGCCTCCAGGGCGGGTTGGGTGCTGCAGTCGTGAGCTAGCCCGCCAAATGAGGAATGGCGGTAATAATGCTTGGCTGGCAGCGCAATACAGTGGAAGTCATGGCTCGAAATTAGCTGGGTGGTGGTGGCAAGTCAATGGCAAATTTGTGGTGGTCACTATAGGGTGTTGATTCTAATCATTGCCCAAGGAAGGAACACATGAATACCATCGCCCTGCCCCTGATCGCCCTGATCGCCTTTGCCGGTTATACCGTTTCGGTGATGCTCCAGGCCGAACAATCTCTGATCGATTTCGGTATCAGCCTGATGTCACGACCGGATACCGCACAGGTGGTAATCGATCTCTATCTGCTGGCGACGTTGGCGGGCATCTGGATGTTCCAGGATGCTCGAAAGCGCGGGCAATCAGCGGTTTCGGTGGTGCCTTATCTATTGATCACCGCTGTTTTTGTATCGATTGGGCCATTGTTGTATCTGGTGGTCCGCGGGCTTCAGGATCGAAAGAAGTTGGCTACCGCGACTCGTTAGATCTGATCCGGTCCCTGTGGTGAGGTTGAAACTGCTATCGCGAGCAGGCTCGCTCCCACACCGGATGTGCGGTGCCTGCAAAACCAGATTCCCTGATATTGAATACTCGTTCTGCGGCTACCCGCTACGGCGGCCGCAGAACATGCCAACGGTTAGCTACTTCAGACCCACCTTGTACAACCCACCGTTCTCCTCATCGGTCAATACATACAAGTATCCATCCGGCCCCTGCCGCACATCGCGGATGCGTTTTTTCAGCTCCCCGAGCAGACGCTCCTCGTGTATTACCTTGTCGCCGTCGAACTCCAGGCGGATCAGCTCCTGGCTGACCAACGCGCCGATAAACACGTTGCGCTGCCAGGCCTTGAAACGATCGGCATCGTAGAACGCCATGCCGCTCAGGCCCGGGGACTTTTCCCAGACATGGTTCGGGGCAACGGTGCCTTCAACGGTATCGCCCCTGGCTTCGGGAATCGGTAGACCGGAGTAGTTGATGCCATGAGTCGCCAGCGGCCAGCCGTAATTCTTGCCACGCTCGATGATGTTGATTTCATCGCCGCCCCGAGGGCCGTGTTCGTTTTCCCACAGCGTGCCGTTCCACGGGTTGAGCGCCGCGCCTTGCGGGTTACGCTGCCCGTAGGACCAGATTTCCGGACGCACGTTGGCTTGGCCGACAAAGGGGTTGTCCTTGGGCACCGTGCCGTCCGGGTAGATTCGCACCACTTTGCCTTGCAGCTTGTCGAGGTCCTGGGCGGTCGGACGGTCGTTGTTTTCCCCCAGGGTCACGAACAGATAGCCGTCGCGATCGAACACCAGGCGTGAACCAAAATGGTTGCCGACCGAGAGCTTTGGCTCCTGGCGCAGGATCACCTGGAAATCCTTGATCGCCGTCAGATCGTCGGAGAGCCGACCGCGGCCCACCGCAGTACCGGCCTTGTTACCCTCACCACCACCTTCGGCATAGGACAGATAGACCATCCGGTCCTGCTTGAAGTCCGGTGACAACGCCACGTCCAGCAAGCCGCCCTGCCCTTTGGCCCAGACCGTTGGCACGCCATTGAGCGGTGCCGACAGCTTGCCGTCGGCGGTGACCAGCCGCAGGTTGCCGGGTCGTTCGGTCACCAGCATGCTTTTACGATCCGGCAAGAATGCCAGGGCCCAGGGGTGCTCCAGCCCCGTCACGATGGGGGTGACCTCCAGGGTGCCTTCTTCGCTTTTCATCGACTGGCCGGGCGCGGCAAGCGCGGGGACAGTGGCGGTGATCAATACGCTGGCACAGAGGGTTGCGAACAAGTCTTTGCGCAACATGCGAGATTCCTTTTCTGAGGAACATGGGCTCTGAGGAACATGGCTGGCAGATGTCATGCCTGCCGCTCAACGGTTACCGGTGCCGGGGTCTCGTGGGGGAGGATTGGGAATGAATTTCGGCGGGCTGGCCGGGGCTGGCCGATCGGGATAGCGATTACCGATGCCACCGTTGTCCAGTGTTGGCGAGCGCGTCACTGGCACGGTATTAGGTCCGCGTATTGCCGGGGCACTGGGTTGCGTGCCTTGCATGCTGTTAGGATTGGCCCGGTGAATCGGACTGTTGTAAGGGTTGTTGCGGGTGCTGCCTGGCAGGTTCTGGGCCAATTGCAACGAAGCAGAGGCGGCGGCCTGGGCCAGAGGACCCAGCATGGCACTCAAGGCCAGCACAACGGCGCCAAACACGTATCGGTTCATGGCGTGCCTCTCTACGTCACGTGGATAAGGACTTCGATACCACGCTACGCCCGGGGTTCAGATTTGTTAACAAAAACCTCCCCGGCAAGATGTAACACGACGTTGATCCGGCCTGCTCGCGAAGGCCTGGTACGCTACAGCAAAAAATCAGAGCAGAATGAAGACCACCAGCAACCCGGCGAAGATCGACCACTTTTCGAGGTAGTAAAGCTTGCGGTTGCGCTTTTTCAGTTGCTTGGCGCGCAGGCGAACCTTGTAGATCTTGCCGAACAGCCGGTTGAGCCCGCCGGTCCTGTCGCCCGCCTCGTTCGGCGCACCTGCCGCCGACATGACATTGCGACTGAACCAGCGATTGAATGCCGCTGCCCACCGGTACTTCATCGGCCGCTCGACGTCGCAGAACAAGATGATGCGATTGTGCGGCGTGGTGTTTTCTGCGTAATGAATGTAGGTCTCATCGAACATCACCGCTTCGCCATCGCGCCAATGGTAGTTCTGGCCATCGACATTGATGTAGCAACCGGCAGCGTTAGGGGTTTGCAGACCCAGGTGATAACGGTACGAACCGGCGTACGGGTCGCGATGGCGCACCAGTCTGGACCCCGGTGGCAACTCGGCGAACATCGCTGCCTTGATCGAGCCAATACCTTGCACCAGTTCGGTGGTCCGTGGGCAAAGCTTCATGGCCGACGGATGGCTATCGCCGTACCACTTGAGGTAGAAGCGCTTCCAGCCGGTCTTGAAAAACGAGTTGAAACCGACGTCGTCGTATTGGTTCGAACGCTTGATCTCGCCGGCATGAAGCAAATGCAGGCCTTCGGCACGAATTTCTTCCCAGTGCGCCTGCAGCGGACTCAGGTCGGGGAAGTCGGCCGGGTCGAGGTACGGTCTGTTGGGGATTTTCGAAAACAGATAAAGAAAGCAGTTGATCGGTGCCAGAAACGTCGAGTGATCACTCAACTGGCGACCCAGCTTATGGCGCACTTGACCACGCAGATGGACATACGCAATAGAGACAACGTAGATAATGGCAATGATGAGTTTCACGGAAATCGTCACAGATCGAAAGTAAACAAACTGCGCCCTTTACCGGCATACCGGTCCCCAGGTCTTGTGCAGCGACTGAATACGAAACAGCGGCCCCGTAGTGCCTTCAAGCCATGCCGATGGTCGGCAGACAACTGATGGATGGCATTTTAGCCACAGTTTGTAACCAATAGTTAACCTGCAACGGTGAAAATGTGTCCGCAAAAACTGCCAAAGCGCTGCAGAGGCCTCAACGCCCTATCGTTTAAAGAGCCAGACCAGTACAATCGCCGCCAAACTTTACGCGCCCCCAGGTTGAGAGCGGGAAAATCCCCTTTCAGCGCACGTTGACTCGGGCCAGGCGCGCCACATGCTGCTGTCCACTTGATGCCAGATGGATCTTCCACTGTTGATCGGGATGAATGTCCCGGGTCCGAACAGTGGAAACGGGTACTGAACCGGTACTGCCGCAACCCTAGCTACTCTGAATGCTTCGCAGGAAAAACCTTTGATTTCTACAGCTAACATCACGATGCAGTTCGGCGCCAAGCCGCTCTTCGAAAACGTTTCGGTCAAATTCAACGGTGGCAACCGTTACGGTCTGATCGGTGCCAACGGTTGCGGCAAGTCGACCTTCATGAAGATCCTCGGCGGTGACCTCGAGCCGTCCGGCGGCCAGGTCATGCTGGAGCCGAACGTGCGTCTGGGTAAATTGCGCCAGGACCAGTTCGCCTACGAAGAATTCACCGTTATCGATACCGTGATCATGGGTCACGAAGAGCTGTGGAAGGTCAAGGCCGAGCGCGACCGCATCTATTCGCTGCCGGAAATGAGCGAAGCAGACGGCATGGCCGTGGCCGAACTGGAAACCGAATTCGCCGAAATGGACGGCTACACCGCCGAATCCCGCGCCGGTGAGCTGCTGCTGGGCCTGGGTATTCCACTGGAACAGCATTTCGGCCCGATGTCCGAAGTCGCTCCAGGCTGGAAATTGCGTGTATTGCTGGCTCAGGCACTGTTTTCCGATCCGGAAGTGCTGTTGCTCGACGAACCGACCAACCACCTGGACATCAACACCATCCGCTGGCTGGAATCGATTCTCACCGTGCGTAACAGCACCATGATTATCATTTCCCACGACCGTCACTTCCTCAACAGCGTCTGCACCCACATGGCCGACCTGGACTACGGCGAGCTGCGCCTGTTCCCGGGCAACTACGACGAGTACATGACTGCCGCGACCCAGTCCCGCGAGCAACTGCTGTCGGACAACGCCAAGAAGAAAGCCCAGATTGCCGAACTGCAAACGTTCGTCAGCCGCTTCTCGGCCAACGCCTCGAAAGCCAAGCAGGCCACCTCCCGCGCCAAGCAGATCGACAAGATCCAGCTGGCCGAAGTCAAGCCATCGAGCCGCGTGAGTCCGTTCATCCGCTTCGAACAGACCAAGAAACTGCACCGCCAGGCCGTGACCATCGAACAGATGTCCAAGGGCTTTGATGGCAAGACCCTGTTCAAGAACTTCAGCTTCACCGTCGAAGCCGGCGAGCGCGTGGCAATCATCGGCCCGAACGGTATCGGCAAGACCACCCTGCTGCGCACCCTGATGGGCGAGCTGACCCCGGACGCCGGTTCCGTGAAATGGACCGAAAGCGCGGAGCTGGGCTACTACGCTCAGGACCATGCCCATGACTTCGAAGACGACGTCAGCCTGTTCGACTGGATGGGCCAGTGGACTCAAGGCGAGCAGATCATTCGCGGCACCCTGGGTCGCATGCTGTTCTCCAACGACGAGATCCTCAAGTCGGTCAAAGTCATCTCCGGTGGTGAGCAAGGCCGCATGCTGTTCGGCAAGCTGATCCTGCAAAAGCCGAACGTACTGGTGATGGACGAACCGACCAACCACCTGGACATGGAATCCATCGAAGCGCTGAACCTGGCGCTGGAAAACTACCCGGGCACGCTGATCTTCGTCAGCCACGACCGTGAGTTCGTATCGTCCCTGGCGACCCGCATCATCGAGTTGAGCCCTAACGGCGTGACCGACTTCAGCGGTACCTACGACGACTACCTGCGTAGCCAGGGTGTGGTGTTCTAAGGGCAGCTACAAGCCTTTAGCCACTAGCTTCAATTTAAGAGCCCTGTCCTTTGTGACGGGGCTTTTTGCATTCCGGGCCAAGGTTTTTTGTTGGTGCATAAATCATCGCGAGCAAGCTCGCTCCCACATTTTGGAATGCATTCCCCTGTGGGAGCGAGCTTGCTCGCGATGAGGCCGTGAGAAACAGCGATAATGTCACGGCAAAAGTAGTTAGCCTGCTTCCTTTTATCACTGTCTCGCGCCATGATGCAGCTCTCCCACCGCCGCCCGCGAACGAGCCCTCATGTCTGTGCAGCAAGTCGCTCCGCAAAGCTCCATGGCGATCACCCTGCAGATCGTCTCCATCGTTTTCTATACCTTCATTGCCTTCCTCTGCATTGGCTTGCCGATTGCGGTATTACCGGGCTATGTCCACGAACAGCTCGGATTCAGCGCCATCGTGGCCGGGCTGACCATTGGCTCGCAATACCTCGCCACCCTGCTCAGCCGGCCCATGGCCGGACGAATGTCCGACAGCGTTGGCACAAAGCGCGCAATCATCTATGGCTTGTCCGGGATTGTGCTCAGTGGCGTTCTGACCTTGCTATCGACCCTGTTGCAAGTCTTTCCCTTGCTCAGCCTGCTGATTTTGATCGCCGGGCGCCTGTTGCTGGGGATCGCCCAAGGGTTGATCGGCGTCGGCACCATCAGTTGGTGCATGGGCCAGGTGGGCGCTGAGCACACCGCGCGGTCGATTTCCTGGAACGGCATCGCGTCCTATGGTGCGATTGCCATCGGTGCACCGCTGGGCGTGGTGATGGTGCAACAACTCGGTTTCGCCAGCCTGGGCACCGCCCTTTCGCTGCTGGCCCTGGCCGCACTGTTACTGATTCGCAACAAGCCCTCGGTTCCCGTGGTGCGCGGTGAGCGTTTGCCGTTCTGGGCGGTGTTCGGGCGCATAGCGCCGTTCGGCGCGAGCCTGAGCCTGGCTTCCATTGGCTACGGCACCCTGACGACCTTTATCACCTTGTATTACGTCAATCGCGGCTGGACCGGCGCGGCCTACTGCCTGACCGTATTCGGGGTATGTTTCATTCTGTCGCGGCTGCTGTTCATCTCCGCCATCAGCCGATTCGGTGGGTTCACGTCGGCCGTTGCCTGCATGTGCATTGAAACGGTTGGCCTGGTACTGCTGTGGCTCGCACCGTCGACCGGGTATGCGCTCATTGGCGCCGGCCTGACCGGATTTGGCCTGTCCCTGGTGTACCCGGCACTGGGTGTCGAGGCTATCAAACAGGTGCCTGATTCCAGCCGGGGCGCGGGCTTGAGTGCTTACGCGGTGTTTTTCGACCTGGCGCTGGCCATCGCCGGCCCGTTGATGGGCGCCGTGGCGTTGAACCTGGGTTACGCATGGATTTTCTTCAGTGCGGCAGTGTTGTCGGTGACGGGCCTTGGCCTGACTTTATTGCTGGCACGTAAATCCGCGCGCGCAACGAATTAAAAACATATCCAAAAGAAACAACACCCAATACATTTCAATTTACAACAAAGATTAAACACTCCGAACAGATTAATTCAAAGTGCTATCGTTGTTTAAATTATTGATGGAGGCAGAATCGCATGCGCTGAACTAACTTGGATTATAAAAACAGGAAAATCAATATGCGTCTATTATCGCTTCCCCTTCTCGTTCCGCCATTGCTGATTGCTCTTTACTCCAATGCACATGCCGAAGATTCAGTGCAGCAAATCTGCCATAACGGTGTGTGTTATGACATCGGCGGTCCCGGCGATGAGTGCTGCCCGTTCAGTATCGAGCAACTGAAGAGTAACGCCCAACACCCGAAAAACCCGACAGAAAACTTCGCGAACAGTAAGGCATCACATTCAATTACAAACAAGACGACCACTGCGCTATAGGTCTGACCACCCGAAAAACAAGAAGCTATATCCATAGTGAGTGCCTGCTGAGCGCGGGCACTCTCCAGTATTTTAAAAAAATCAGTGTCATTGTTTTTAAACCGGTTCGCGAACCATCTTCCCGAATTAAAACCTGGGAAGATGGTTCGCCGATAAGTCATTGAAGGTAGCGATCGCCGATCACAAGTTTACTGATCGGCGGTCTGCATCCCGGCCCGGGTCGCCCTGCCCAGGGTGCGCGAGAAGAAACTTCCAGCCTCGGAAATCAGATTGCGGTGTATATCTTGCCGATCGACACCATCGGCATCGGTGCACAACGCGGGCATGATCACGATCTGCTCGTCGTTGCACGGCGCCATGAACACGAAGTGGCCTGCCCCGGCCAGTAACTTGAAGTCAGGCGCCGTCGGCAGTTTGCGTGCCAGTGCCGCGGCGTTCTTGTCGAAAGCCACCAGTTTGTCGCCATCGCCGCTGTATAGCAGCACCGGCACATGCACATCGGCCAGGGTGTGGCGGCCGAACTTCAGGCTCAACGGCGCCATCAGCATCAAGGCGTGGACGCGAGGGTCAGCTACCGGTTGCAAGTCGTCGCGGTCGACAATCAATTCGCCCTGGGTGTTGCAGGCATCGCGATCATCCGGACGCTCCTGGCAATAACGGCGCAGGCGATCCAGGTCCGGGGTCGCGCCAGACAGAATCAATGCAGTCTCGCCACCGGCCGAATAACCGATGACCCCCACCTGGTCGGCATTGACGAACGGCGACAGCATACGGTCGCCCAAAGTGGCGGTGATGGCTTCGGAAATCTGGATCGGCCGGCCGTACAGGTTACTCAAAGTACCGAGGCGGCTGTGGTCCCTGGAGTTGTCACCGGGGTGAATCACCGCCACCACGACAAAGCCTTTGCGCGCCAGCGACGTGGCAAGGTCGTGCAGGGCCAGCGGGGTACCGGTGTTTCCGTGGGACAGCATCAGCATCGGGAACCGGCCAATGGCGACTTTGGTGTCCTCCCCGGCTTCGACGGTGTAACCCTCGAGTTTGCTGGTGTGCTCCCAGTCACTGGACGGATAGAAGGCGATGGCGCGCATCGGCTGCAGGTCCAGTGGATCGAGAAAAGTCATCTCATGGAAGCCGACGCTCCAGTGGGGATGCGGTGCAGGCGCGGCGTGCACTGGATTCAGGCTGCTGAGCAGGCAAATCAGTAAAGTTGCACAAAGACGCAGCATGGGATGCCCCACCTTGTTACCGGACTTGAGACGTGAACCCTTGACTGCATAAGTCAGGCCACAATCTGCAACGACCAGAAACAAAAAACTCCGTATCTGGTACTTGCGTAACCAGAATACAGAGTTTTTTTGGCTTTACCTGAACGCTTGCTTACTTTTACGCAAGCCTTACGCGGCGGCGAACAACTGCTCGCTGATTTGCGCGTGCGCAGCGCTCATGGCTTTATTGCGAACGTCGTCACCGTAAGCCAGGCCTTCGGCGCGGACGATTTCGATGTCGGTGACGCCGATGAAACCGAACAGCAGCTTCAAATATTCTTCGTGAGCAACACCGGTGGCCTGTCCGGCATGCATGCCGCCGGAAGTCGAGACGATCACGACTTTCTTGCCACCGCACAGGCCTTCAGGGCCGGCTTCGGTGTAACGGAAGGTCTGACCGGCTACAGCGATGCGGTCGATCCACGCCTTCAGTTGAGTCGGGATGGTGAAGTTGTACATCGGTGCGGCAATCACCACGGCATCGGCGGCCAGGAATTCGGCCAGGGTCGAGGCACTCAGTTCGGCTTCGTGCTGTTGTGCGGCGTTGCGCAGTTCAGCGGTGGTACCGGCGGCGACCAGAGTGGTGGCGGAGAAGTGGCTGATCGCGTCGGCGGCCAGGTCGCGGTAGGTCACCACGGCGGTTGGCTCGGCGGCTTGCCAGGCTTTGACGACTTCGCCGCTCAGCTGACGGGAAGCCGAGTTGTCGCCCAAAATGCTCGAATCGATATGCAGCAGTTTCATGTGGGATCTCCAGGTGAGGATCGCCCACAAGGGCGATCTGATGGGACTAATCCTACATACGAAACCAATAGCTGATTAGACGGCAACAATGCGATAGTTCGTCTCACAGATAGAACAATCGAGTTCACATCATGCAAGACCTCAACGATCTGTATTACTTCGCCAAAGTCGTGGAAGCCGGTGGTTTCGCGGCGGCCGGGCGCTTGCTGGGCATCCCCAAGTCACGACTGTCACGCCGCATCGCCGAACTGGAAGAACGCCTTGGCGCACGATTGCTGCAACGCACGACCCGACAGTTGAAACTGACCGCCGTGGGTGAGCGCTACCTCAGGCACTGCCAGGCGATGCTGTTGGAGGCGGAAATGGCCGACGAGGCCGTGGCCAGCATGTCCAGCGAGCCCCGCGGGCGATTACGGGTGTCCTGCCCGGTTGGGCTGGCCCACGAAATGTTGCCGGGTGTGATCAGCGACTTTCTGGAACGGTTCCCGCAAGTCCAGCTGGAGATCATGTTGCTCAACCGGCGGGTCGACCTGGTGAACGAAGGCATTGACGTGGCCCTGCGTGTGCGGGAACTGGGCGACGAAGACCCGCTACTGGTCACCCGCCGCCTGCGTCAGGCGCAAATGCTGATGGTCGCCAGCCCCGGTTTCCTCGTTGGCCGTGAGATCAACCATCCCGAGGATCTGAAAAGCCTGCCGGTGCTCGGTGCCTTGGAAGCCGACCGCATGGTGCACATCCGCATGCTGGATCAAAAAGGCAAAGTTTGTGAGCTCGCGCTCGAGGCCCGGCTGGGCATCGATGACTTTATCGTGCGCAAGGCCAGCACCCTTTCAGGCCTGGGCTTTACGATGCTGCCTATGATGTATTGCGAACAGGAGCTGGAAAACGGCTCACTGGTGCAGCTGTTGCCCGAGTGGTCGTTGCCCGGTGGCTGGTTGCAAGCGGTCTATCCTCATCGACGCGGGGTGATGCCGGCGGTACGCGCCTGGATTGACCATCTGGTCGAATCATTCAATGCCTGTGGGGAACGGTTGATATGAAAGCTGGACGGATGAGCGAAGAGGATGTCGCGAAATTTTGCCTCGCCCTGCCTGGAGCGCGGGAAGACTATAAGTGGGGAGGCGTACGGGTGTTTTCGATTGCCGGGAACAAGATGTTCGCCTTGCAGGGCCTGCGGGGTGACTCCCTGGCCTTCAAGGTCGACAAGGATCTGTTTCTCGGCCATTGCGACCGTCCCGGGATTCATCCGGCGCCTTATCTGGCGCGCGCCCAGTGGATCATCATGGAAACGCCCTACCCGCTCGGTGGCGAAGAACTACAGGGATTGCTGCAGCGTTCCCACCAGTTGGTGGTGAGCAAACTGCCAAGGCGCACTCAAGTCGGCCTGTTGCTATAGGGCCTTCTTTATTAGAACAAGGCGAACAGGTGTGCGCCGAGGAACAGGTGGTCGATCCAGAACACCTGATGCAACAGCACGATGATCCAGAACACCAACTGGAACGAGACTTTGCGCGTTTTGTGCCGAAACACTTGCTGTGCCAGCAACGCACCGGGCCAGCCTGCGGCGAATTCCAGTGCATGCAGGACATTCTCCGGCGTCCGCCATTGATTGGCGCGCGCCTTGCGCTTGTCGCTCCAGTACAGAAAAAACGTCACGACGCTGACAATGCCGTAGGCCGCCAGGGGAATCAGCGACACCCCGTGCAGCCACAACGACACCGAACCCGACAGCGGCAACGCGCACAGGATTGCAAACACCAGCCACTTCAGCCGTGAATGGCGAACCTGTCCCCCGGACTGGCGCCCGGGGTTATTGCGCGAGCTTGAGTCACTCACGGCTTGACCGCACTCCAGTCGACCCAGCCGAATTGCCAGGTCGCCAGGATGATCAGACCAAACACAATGCGATACCAGGCAAACGCCGCATAGCTGTGGTTGGCGATGAACTTGAGCAGCCCGCGGACCGCGATCATCGCGAAGACGAACGCCGTGACGAAGCCGATCGCGAACACCGGGAAATCCGCCGGGACAAACAGGTGACGGTATTTATAGCCCGAGTACACCGCCGCGCCGACCATGGTGGGCATCGCCAGGAAGAACGAGAACTCGGTAGCGGTCTTGCGCGACAGGCCGAACAGTAACCCGCCGATGATCGTCGAGCCCGAACGCGAAGTGCCAGGAATCATGGCCAGGCATTGGGCGAAGCCGACTTTCAGGGCATCTTTCCAGGTGATGTCATCCACCGTTTCGGCGTGTACTTCATGCTGACGCCGTTCGGCCCACAACATGATGAACCCGCCCACGACCAGCGCCGTTGCCACCGTTATCGGATTGAACAGGTACTTGTGGATCAGGTCGGCGAAGATGACGCCCAACACCACGGCCGGCAAGAACGCGATCAACAGGTTCGCGGTAAACCGCCGAGCGCCCGGCTGGGTCGGCAGGCCGATGACCACGTCGAAGATCTTGCGTCGAAACTCCCACACCACCGCCAGGATTGCACCCAACTGAATAATGATGTTGAACGCCATCGCCCGCTCGCCCCCGAAGCCGAGCAAGTCGGCCACGATGATCTGGTGGCCGGTACTGGAAATGGGCAGGAACTCGGTCAGCCCTTCTACAACCCCAAGAATCAATGCCTGAAAGGCGGTCCAAAGATCCATCAATCCCCCAAAAGGCTATGCGCATCGGCACGCCCCGTTAGTATTTTTCAAAAGCGTTCATCGCGATCAGCGTAGCTGAAGCCCCGCGCATCTAGGATCACCACAGAACCGTAAAAATCCCGTGAAAAAACAACCCTGATTCGGGTTTATCCCTGCGGGGCCGAAATCCTATCAGACAAGTCCGATTGACGCTTCCGCGTTATCGGGGCACGCGCCCTTGCCACAGGATTCCTGACGCCAATCCGGTTACAATCCGCTCCCTCTTCGACTTCCCCAAGGAACCTCCATGTCCGGGCTTGAACTGTTTGCCGCCGCCCTCGGTGTCATTGCCGTCTGGCTGACGGTCAAACAGAATCCCTGGTGCTGGCCCATCGGCCTGGTCATGGTGCTGCTTTATAGCTGGATCTTTTTTGAGGTGAAGCTGTATTCGGACATGCTGCTGCAAGTCGTCTATGCAGCCTTGCAGCTTTACGGCTGGTGGCAGTGGACGCAGTTTGGCGAAACCACCCATGGCCGCGAAGTCAGTCGGCTCGATACCCGGTCTGTGGCCTTGAGCCTTGCCATTGGCGCACTCGGCAGTCTGTTCCTGGGGGCGGCCATGGCTCACTGGACCGACGCTGCGCAACCCTGGCTCGATGCGGCGCTGACCGGGTTCAGCCTGGTGGCGCAGGTCTGGATGGCGCAAAAACGTGTCCAGTGCTGGCCGTTGTGGATTGCCCTGGATGTGATTTTCGTCGGGTTGTTCATCTACAAAGATCTGTACCTGACCGCCACCCTGTACGGGTTGTTCACTGTTATTGCGGTGCAGGGCTGGCGCGAATGGCGCGCCGATCCGGCATTGCACGCATGAAAGTCCTGGTACTCACAGGCCCCGAATCCAGCGGTAAAAGCTGGCTGGCGGCCGAGTTGCAACAGCGTTTCGGCGGGACTCTGGTCGACGAGTATGTGCGCTGGTTCATCGAGCAGAATCCGCGGGACACCACCTTCGCCGACATTCCGGAGATCGCCCGCGGTCAATTGGCATGGGAAGACGAAGCGCGGGCGCAACAACCGTCGTTGCTCATCCTCGACACGCACCTGCTGAGCAACATCCTCTGGAGCCAAACCCTGTTTGGCGACTGCCCCGCCTGGATCGCACAAGCGCTACTGGCCCGGCATTACGACTTGCACTTGCTGCTGTCGCCGGAGCACGTCGAGTGGACGGATGATGGCCAGCGTTGTCAGCCCCGATTGAGTGAGCGCCAGGCATTTTTCGACCAGACCCTGGCCTGGCTTGAGCGCCACGCCCAACCGGTTCAAGTACTGCACGGAGATTGGGCAGAACGCCGATTCCAGGCACTGAACGCCGTGACCCGATTGCTCGGCGCCTGACCGAGGTTTGGGGCAATTTCCCCATCCTCCCCCCTGCTGTGGGGGGGGAAGTGTCCGATCCTGAAACACCCTCCCTGCCTGAAACGGCCCATTTCAACGCCCTTCATCGTTTGCTCACAGGATGTGTTAAGGCATTGTTACAACAACGCTAGAACCCTTGTTCCAGAGGGGTTGTCCCGCAATGACGGGCTGCCTGCGCAGGGTTTCGTCTCACCGTTGATACATCCTCGGCAAAGGGTTCCCGAACCAAGTCTGTAAACCATTGAATCAACTCGTTATTCAAAAGCCGGCACAGCTTTCGCTCTATCCCTCACACAGCTGACCGGGGCCAGCTTACAAATGAAGGTATGAATGTCGTGGAGATATTCAAAAAAAAAGGCTTGATGTGCCTCCTGCTGATCGCGAGCGCTGCTGGCACTGTTCTCAGTTTCAACGTTCATGCCGAAGGCAACGGTGTCATCGTGCTTGATCGTACCGTTCACCCAACT
This sequence comes from Pseudomonas sp. Pseusp10, assembly GCF_059492225.1. NCBI lineage: Bacteria > Pseudomonadati > Pseudomonadota > Gammaproteobacteria > Pseudomonadales > Pseudomonadaceae > Pseudomonas > Pseudomonas sp. Pseusp10. The sequence continues at coordinate 3,904,980 of NZ_CP168528.1, forward strand.
CTCATCGGTCGTAGCGGCGGCAGGGATCCGAACCCGGCCACCATCAATGCCAACCCTTCTGCCCGCGTCACCGGCGAACTCAGCGACGCCGATATCGCCGGGATAACCACCGGAACGACCCCTCATAACAGCTTCGGGCGAAACCCGGGCGGCATGCAAGGCATGCATGTCATCACCAACCCCAACGGTTTGCCTGGCATGTCTGTCGGCCACGGTGGCGGCAGTGGCGGCGCCATTTCCGGAACCATCAATCGCGCCATGAGCAGCGGCCTGGGCTCACTGGGCAGAATGGCGGGAGGCCAGTGAGATGGATCGTTTCTTCCTGTTACCTGCCCTGTTACTTGCCCTTCTCGACAGTACCAGCGTGATGGCCGATTCGGGCGTCAGTTCGGTGAACAACGCCACCTTCCTGGATTCCGGTACTCAATACCGAGGCAACTTCAGCGTCAACCAGGCCGCGGGTGATCAACAGCAGCAGGCCAACGTCCGCGCGATCGCCATTGGCACCCAAGCTGGTGCGACCACCAGCGTCAGGCAGAGCATCACCACGCCCGCCAATCCGTCGATGGATGCGACGGCCAATATCGGCGGCACCGCCTTCAGTAATGGCAACGGCGTACTGGGCGTGAACCAGGGTGCCGGAGCGAACAACCAGATGGCCAACGCCATGCGCATCAGCATCAGCGCTGCACCGCAAGCCGTTGACGATAGTGCCCTTTCTCAACAGAACGTGGCGTTGTTACCGAACTCGGGAGCAACTGGCACCCCAAACGGCAGTCGCCAGGTCGTGACAAGCGACCAGGCCTTCACCGGCAGCCGGGGCGTGATCCAGTTGAACCAGAGTGCCGGGGTGGGGAACCGAATGGCTAACACCCTGAGCATCCGGGTCTCTGATTGACCCCGATAAAGTGCGATCAGGGACTTACCAACACTTGACCAACCAATGAGCTCGGAGAAGCACCATGAACCCGACAACTGCTCTCAAACCACTGGCTTTCGCCCTGGCAGCAGTGATGGCATTCGCAGCCCAGGCAGCCGGTGTTGATGATTCCGCGCAGGGCAATGGACAGGGCAGCAACCAACAGCCTAACGGCCCGTCGCTGGAACAGATTCTGCAGATTACCGCAGGTGCCGGGGCCGCCGTGCTGGACTCGCAGGAAAGCAGTGACAGCAGGGTAGTGAACCGGGGCACCCAAAACGACGCTAAAATCGATAACTCCCTGAACAACTCCAACGGCAACATGGGCGCCAACGTTGCAGCCGGTAACGGCAACCAGCAAGACAACGCCGCCGCCCTTGCCACGGCTGACGAAGCCTTCATTTTCGGCAGCGCGGTCGCCGTCTCCAGCGCGACTCAGAAGAGCACAGGCAACACCGCCAGGAACCACTCCAACACCAACAACACAACGCTCAATAACGCTGGCAACAGCGGTTCCGGCAACATCGGCATCAACGTGACCACCGGCGACTTCAACCAACAGAAAAACAACCTGGCAATTGCCGTTTCGGGCGGCCGTGTCGCAGTAGCCGCGGCGGCGGCCAACCAAAGCACGACCGGGCTGAACATCACCAACAACGCCAGAACTGATTTCGTACCCGTGGGTGTACTCGGTCTGTCCGGCATAACCACTCAACAAGTGATGACGCCAGAAGGCTGGAACCCCCCTGTAACCAACAATGCTTCGATCACGGGCTCGATGAACAGCTTCTCCGGCAACGGCGGAGCCAACGTATCGTCCGGCGTCGGCAACCAGCAAAGCAACTCGCTGTCCATCGCCGCAGGTTGTAAATCATGCCCATAATCGCGACCGCCATGAAAATCCTGGCGATGGGGCTGCTCTACATTCACAAGGCGTATCGATGATGCGTAAGACTGCCCTTTTCGCCCTGCTCTGCCTGTCTGGCCTGACCCAGGCTGCACAGATGCCGGTTGCCGCCCTGCCGGGTGGTGTGCTGGTGTACAAGCACGTACAGAGTTTGCGTGAGCGCAAGTTCAGCGACATCGTCGAACAAAAAACCGATTTCAGCTGCGGCGCCGCAGCGCTGGCAACGATACTGCGCCAGGCCTATTGGCTCGACGTCGATGAGGAGCACATCATCAAAGGCATGCTGGTCTACGCAGACCAGGACCTTGTGCGTACTCAGGGTTTTTCCATGCTGGACATGAAGCGCTACATAGAAAGCATCGGCATGCGCGCCCGGGGCTACAAGATCCCGCCGGAAAGACTCGATGCAGTGACGATTCCGGTGGTGGTACTGATGGAAATTCGCGGCTACAAGCACTTCGTGGTGTTGCAGCGCGCGGACAAGAACTGGGTCTATATCGGCGACCCGGTACTCGGTCACAAACGCTACGCCCATGATGACTTTGTCAAAGGCTGGAATGGCATTATCTTCGCTATCGTCGGTACGGGTTATGACAAAACCAATGCGTTACGCAGTCCACCGCAACCGCTGACAGCCAAGAACAAGCTGGATAATTTCAACCCGGTCAAAGATGCTGAATTGATGGATTTTGGTTTCATACAGAGCGACTTCTTTTAATCGCCAATAAGATGATAGGGGGCAGGATGCTCCGGGAGCAGCAAATGAAAACCTCGTATTGGGTGGTCGCTGCCTGTCTGGCAGCGACCACTTCAGGTTTTGCTGATGAGTTCAGACCCATCGAAATCAAGGACCAGGAACTGGCCGAGTTGCGTGGCCGGTATGTGATGCCGGGGCGGATCATCAGCTTCGGTGTTGTCATGAGCAGCACCTGGCGCAATGCCAGTGGTGATTTGATCGGGGCATCCACCTCGATGCAGCTTCAAGCCACAACGGTCAAGCCCGAGTTCCATGTTTCAACCATCAAACAAACCGGTAATGGCGGAACGCCCAAATCGGGTAGCGGTAACGTGCTGGGTGGCGCTGCTCTGAGCACTTCTCGGGGCGTAACCCAGGTCACACGGGCCGCAGGCGATGGCAACAGCTCAAGCAACGACATCGCCATCAACGTCAAAGAGGCCAGCACGGCCCCGGCACTGGTGCCGAGCCAGGGTCAGGCGCTGAAAGCCGGTCAAACCATCACCGGCAGCAATGCTGCAGGCAGTGTCGCCGTTTCCGCGACGGGCGGCGGGATTCAGATGGCCATTACTGCCAATAACAATCAGGGCTCAAGCCTGCAAAAAGTCGCCCAAGGCGGGTTGCTGCAAAACACCCGGTTGCTGGGTAGCAGCAATATGGTCAATAACATGACCCAACTCAACGTAGTGCTCAACAATAATGGCCCGAGTGCTGGCGCGTTGGACTGTAACCTGAATCAACTCGCTGCATTACGGACCATGGGGTATTGAACTACGCTGAGTCTGGACCATTGAGCACAAATGGACGGCTTATTTCATGTACCGATCAGTATCACTGCGTGCAGTTGTCTGCTTGAGTGCTCTGCTCCCCACGGCGATGTTGCAGGCAGCATCTGACCCGGAAATGGAGGCTCTCAAGCAAGAGCTTCTGGAGTTGAAACAACGATACGAAGTACAGCAAAAAGCCCTGGCAGTTCTCGAACAACGGGTCCGCCAGGTCGAAGACCAGCCCGCTTCGCCCCCTCCCAAACGCCTGGTCAAGTCGCCAGCGGACCTGAAGGGCAATCCAAGAGTCGCCAGCGGCACCGGTGCCGCGGCGGCTTCAGGGGGCGCCGCCGGGGGCAGCGGCAGCTCTTATGGACAATCACTGGCCGATGACTCACAACCGGCGCAAAGCGTTTCAAACCTGTATGACGAGGCCAGCGGGTTCTTCGGCGGTGGCAAATTCAGTTTCGAAACCGGGATAACCTACTCCAGATACGATACCCGCCAACTGATCCTCAATGGCTTTCTCGCCCTGGACTCGATCTTCCTGGGCGCCATCAACCTGGACCGGATCAAGGCCGACACCTGGACGCTTGACCTCACCGGCCGCTACAACTTCAACAATCGCTGGCAGTTCGACCTGAACGTGCCGGTGGTCTACCGTGAGTCCACGTACCAGTCCGGTGGTGGTAATAACGGCACGGCAAACGTCACGACCGAAGCTACCGTCAAGGAAGACCCGACCATAGGTGACGTCAACTTCGGTATCGCCTACAAATTCCTCGACGAGTCGGTCAACACCCCGGATGCCGTGGTGACCTTGCGCGTCAAGGCGCCGACTGGCAAAGATCCGTTCGGCATCAAGCTGGTTCGGGTGGACGACAACTCCAACCTGGCCGTGCCGGAATCCTTGCCTACCGGTAACGGCGTCTGGTCGATTACGCCGGGGATCTCTCTGGTCAAGACGTTCGATCCGGCAGTGCTGTTCGGCAGCCTGTCCTATACACACAACCTGGAAGAGTCTTTCGACGACATCAGTTCCAACCCGGCGGTCAAGACCCCGGGCAAAGTACGCATTGGCGACAGCTTCCAGATTGGCGCCGGTATTGCGTTCGCCCTGAACGAAAAGATGAGTATGTCGTTCTCGGTCTCCGACCTGGTGCAACGCAAAAGCAGGCTCAAGGAAGATGGCGGGGATTGGCAATCTGTGGTGTCCAGCGATGCCAACGCCGGTTACTTCAACATCGGCATGACCATTGCTGCCACCGACAGCCTGACCATCGTCCCCAACCTGTCCATCGGCATGACAGACGATGCCCCGGACTTCCAGTTCAGCCTGAAATTCCCTTACTACTTCTGACCCGAACAAAACAGGTTATTCACGCAATCCCGGGAAACTGTAGGAGCCAGCCTGCTGGCGATGGACTCGAATGCGCCGCGTTCATCCAGTTCACACGCGTTATCGTTAACGACCATCGCTGGCAAGCCAGCTCCCACAAGAGACCGCGCCTGTAGGAGCAGCCGGTCGACGCTCGATTGCTGGCGATGGACTCAAGCACGCCGCGCCCGCAATTTCCATTGCAGCGGTCTTTTTGTTTAAAGCAGGAATTCAACGAATCTGATGCTTGTGCAACAACCGGTAGAAGGTCGGCCGCGACACACCCAATACTTTGGCGGCGACACTCAGGTTATCGCTGTGGCGGTTCAATACATCGCACAATGCCTGGCGTTCGGCCCGGGATTTGTATTCTTCAAGGGTGCCCATCGGCGCGGCGATTGTATGCTGACTGATCAACCCCAGATCACGGGCCTCGATCTGCCGGCCTTCGGCCAACACCAACCCGCGACGAACGCGGTTGGCCAGTTCACGAACATTGCCTGGCCAGTCGTGTTTGCCCATGGCGATCAACGCGTCTTCGCTGAAACTGCGTGGGCGGCGCCCGGTTTCACGGCTGTAGAAATGGGAGAAGTGGTTGGCCAGCGTCGCCAGGTCGCCATGGCGCTCGCGCAGCGGAACGGTCGCCACTTGCAGTACGTTCAAGCGGTAATACAAGTCTTCGCGAAAGCGTTTCTTCTCGATGGCGGCTTCAAGGTCGACGTTCGTCGCCGCCAGAACCCGCACATCCACCGGAATCGGCTGGCTGCCGCCCACCCGCTCGATGTGTTTTTCCTGGAGGAACCGCAGCAGGTTGGCCTGCAACTCCAGTGGCAGATCACCGATCTCGTCGAGAAACAGTGTGCCACCGTTGGCGGCTTCTATCCGTCCGACCTTGCGTTGGTGCGCGCCGGTAAATGCGCCTTTCTCATGGCCAAACAGCTCGGACTGGATCAAATGTTCGGGAATCGCACCACAATTGATCGCAATAAAGGGTTTGCTATGACGCTGGGACAGACGATGCAGGGTTCGGGCGACCAGTTCCTTGCCAGTGCCGCTTTCACCCCGAATCAACACCGCAGATTCGGTCGGAGCCAGTTTGCTCAACAGCTTTCGCAGTTCACGGATAGGTTTGCTGTCGCCCAGCAATTCGTGCTCGGGCTGGTCAACATGGACCGTACCCTGCCCGCGCAACCGCGCCATGCCAAACGCCCGGCCCAGTGTTACCTGAACCCGGGCCACATCGAATGGCAAGGTATGAAAGTCAAAAAACCACTCACAGACGAAGTCGCCGACATTTTGCAGTCGCAGCACATCCTGATTGAGCACGGCTATCCACTCGGTGCCGCTGCGGCTGATCAGTTCTTTGACAGCGTCCGGGTGCTCGAGGTGAAAGGGCTGCAAGCGTAACAAACCCACGTCACAGGTTCGGTCAGTGGCGTTCTCCAGTGTGCAGCTGTCGACATCCCAACCGATAGAGCGCAATCCAGGGAGCAGACGATAGCAATCGTCACAGGGGTCGACCACTAATAGACGTCTTAAAGCAGGCGCATCGCTCATGACTATTCCTTGGCGCCAAATTTATGAAAATTTATTAAAAACAGTCATTTGGCGGACCCGACTGTAACATTAGCAAGAATTTGACAGGTCCTTGTACCGTTTAACTATAGGGACGCCATACAACCAGTTATAAGCTTCGATTTTGTTAGTTACCTAACGACTCTTTCCTTTCATTCAGCTTTCAATGCCAGGCTCATTCCTGAGCATTTGAAATAAAGTGGAAATTTCTTTTGATTGTGTGTGACCCGAACCCCGGTTGCGGGCATCAGTACAAGTAACCAGCCGAACGGTAAGCCCAACCATCGGCACATCACTTGATTGGGCATGCAGAGGAAGACCCCATGAACGCCCCGCTCCGTATCAACGAAGCACTGCTGATTGCCGACCGCGCATTTAAACCATTCAAATGCGTGGCCTGGGCACCACAAGACGGTAATGGCGAACTCAGCCTGACCGTTATCGACCGCACCAGCACCCGCATTGGCCGCAAGCAGATCCCAAGCAGCGCTTACTCCGATCCCGCACAACTCGAACTGCTGCTGGAACAGGCCCGCGCCGAATTGAGCCAGGAAGGTTACACACTGCAGTCGTGGTCGATGCCAAACTAATTGTTTTGCGGATTACTCCGGGGTAATCCGCGCCCTCCTCCTGTCATTAGTTCGCTGAGTTTTTCTGGCCCTGCGCACTATTTGACGCTGTTCAGTTCGAACTTTGCATACGCCTGATACTTTGCAGGCTTGCCAATGGTTCGAAAAGACACTGTTGTGGCACACAACGACCCTCCGCTCGTTAGTTATCAGAGTTGTGCATCCCTTCATTCAGGGGTTGAATATTTTCCTTATTAGTCGCCAGCCAAACTTCTGGATCATGACGACTCGCAAGGAGATGCGACGCATGTCAATCCAGTCGGCTTTTGCCTACCCCACCACCCGGAACAACGCCGGAGTCCTCGATAAAACGTTTGCCGCCAATGGCAAGACCCAGGTGTATTTCGCCGATAGCCTTTCCAGCCTGGCCAATGGTGTTGCGATCGATGCGCAGGGTCGCTTGCTGGTAGCCGCTAAAGTCTTCATGGCCGATGGCAGCCGCTTTGGTCTGGCCCGTTTGCTGGGGGATGGTTCCGCAGACCTCTCATTCGGCAATCAAGGCAGTGTCATCGGGCAATTCGAGCCGGGGTTCGAAGCCATGGGTGCCAAGGTTCTGGTCATGCCCGACGGCAATATCCTGTTGGCCGGCCTGCAATACGAAAACGCGCACCGCACGCTCCCGGCCCTGGCATTGCTGGATCAGGAGGGTCGGCTGGTTCGACGCTTTGGTGATAATGGTCGCTGTGTCGTGCGATTGCCTGGCGGTCTGTCCCTGGGCATACGCGACGCCTGGCTCCCCCCCGGTGTACCCGGCGCCGAAGCCTGCGATATCGGCGTCCAACAAGACGGTCGAATCCTGATCCTGGCCAACCATCACTACGAACTGGCCGATCACGCCGGTATGTTGATACGGCTGGATGTCGAAGGCTCGCTGGACTACTCGTTCAATGACCGCGGCTTTGTCGTGGTCAGGCACCTGCTGATGAACACCTGGCTCAGCAGCCTGACGCTACAACGTGATGGCCGAATTCTGGTCGGTGGATCGATCAACTTCCCTGAAGAAGGCTTGCTGGCACGCTATCACCCGGACGGGCGCCTCGACGACCGTTTTGCCGTCGATGGATTCATGACCTTCAAGGCGCAAGGGCATGGCGCCCGGGTCAGTCAGGTGGTCCAGCAAAACGAAGGCGACATCCTGTGTTTTGGCAGCAGTTGCGAGCCGATGCACTGCCTGACATTTAAAATGCACAGCAACGGCCGCCCCGACAATCATTGCAACGGCGGACAACCGCAGCGACTGAAAATCGGTCACAGCGGATGCCAGTGGAACGCCGCGCAGTTACAGCCCGATGGCCGTGTGCTGACGGCGGGCGCCACCATCGGCGGCGTTGAAGCAGACTTCATTCTGGGGCGATACCTGCCCAACGGCCGCCCCGATCGCCACTTTGGCAAAGGCTGCGGTTGTACGCGGACCCGCCTCGGCCCCAGCCTGGATACTGCCACCTGTGTCGCGGTGCAGGCCGATGGAAACATCGTAGCTGGCGGCTATTCGTTGCATGGCAGCTACAAGGCAGTCGTCGCGCGATATCTGGGCTAATCCGATGTATTTTTCCTGCGCTTGATCTTCTCGCCCGCTTACGGCAATTTGCGCGCTTCTTAAAACAAGGAGCAGCCGATGTCCGGTTCAATGGCCCAGGCGTTCGCGCACAACTTTCTCGGGCACTCGCCCCGTTGGTATAAGGCCTGCATCGTCGGTTTCCTCATTCTCAATGCCCTGGTGCTGTGGACCGCAGGCCCGGTGGCGGCCGGCTGGCTGCTGGTGCTGGAGTTCATCTTCACCCTGGCCATGGCGCTCAAATGTTATCCGCTGATGCCCGGCGGCCTGCTGATGATTGAAGCCCTGTTGCTGAAGATGACCACGCCCCAGGCGCTGTACGATGAGTTGTTGCACAACTTCCCGGTGATCCTGCTGCTGATGTTCATGGTGGCCGGCATCTACTTCATGAAGGACTTGTTGCTGTACCTGTTCTCACGTTTGTTGCTCGGGGTTCGCTCCAAGGCCCTGCTGGCCCTGATGTTCTGTTTTTTGTCGGCCTTTCTGTCGGCGTTTCTCGATGCCTTGACCGTGACCGCCGTGATCATCAGTGCCGCCGTGGGTTTTTACTCGGTGTATCACCGTGTCGCCTCCGGTAACGATCCGCGTCAGGACAGCGAGTTCAGCGACGACAAACATCTGCCCGCCCTGCATCATCGCGATCTCGAACAGTTCCGCGCCTTTCTGCGCAGCCTGCTGATGCATGGCGCCGTGGGCACCGCGCTGGGTGGCGTTTGCACATTGGTCGGCGAGCCGCAGAACTTGCTGATCGGCCATGAAATGGGCTGGCACTTCTCCGAGTTCTTTTCCAGGGTTGCGCCGGTATCCTTGCCGGTGCTGGTTGCCGGACTGCTGACATGCGTGCTGCTGGAAAAGCTGAGCTGGTTCGGATACGGCACGTTGCTGCCGGATAATGTCCGAACGGTGCTGGCCAACTACGCTGACGAAGACAACGCCGCGCGCACCTCACGCCAGCGTGCAGCACTACTGGTGCAAGGCGTTGCCGCATTGATTCTGATTGCCGGGCTGGCGTTTCACATTGCCGAAGTGGGCTTGATCGGTTTGATGGTGATCGTATTGATCACTGCCTTTACCGGCATCACCGACGAACACCGTCTCGGCACCGCGTTCAAGGACGCCATGCCGTTCACCGCATTGCTGGTGGTGTTTTTCGCCGTGGTCGCGGTGATTCACGATCAACAGCTGTTCGCCCCGTTGATCCACTGGGTGCTGACGCTGCCGGCGGACCAACAACCGGGCATGCTGTTCATTGCCAACGGTCTGCTGTCCGCCATCAGCGACAACGTGTTCGTGGCAACCATTTACATCACCGAAGTGAAGCGTGCATTCATGGCGGGTGAGATGACCCGTGAGCATTTCGAGACGCTGGCCATTGCGATCAATACCGGCACCAACCTGCCGAGCGTGGCGACACCCAATGGTCAGGCGGCGTTCCTGTTTTTGCTGACCTCGTCGATTGCGCCGCTGGTGCGCCTGTCTTATGGGCGGATGGTCTGGATGGCGTTGCCGTACACCGTGGTGATGGGGGTATTGGGCTGGTATGCGGTGAGTTACTGGCTCTGACACCGCCGCCCCTGTGGGAGCGAGCTTGCTCGCGATGGCGGCGGCACATTCAACATCCCTGTGCCTGACAGACCGCTATCGTCGGAACGCCGCCCGGAGCAAGCTCGCTCCCACAGGAGATTCGTGTTATCCGAGGCGATGCCAGACACGACCGTCGCGGGTCAGCAATTCTTCGCCGGCCTTGGGGCCGTTTTCCCCGGCGGCATAGCTCTGCACGCTGGAATCCTGCTGCCAGGCATCCAAGAACGGCTGCACGGCGCGCCAGCCGTTTTCGATGTTGTCGGCGCGCTGGAACAACGTCTGATCGCCCGTCAGGCAATCGTAGATCAGGGTTTCGTAGCCGGTGGACGGCTGCATCTCGAAGAAGTCCTTGTAGGCAAACCCCAGCTCGATGTTGTCCATCTTCAGGGCCTGACCGGGCCGTTTGGCCAACAGGTCGAACCACATGCCTTCGTTGGGCTGGATCTGAATGCGCAAATAGGTCGGCTGCAACTCATCGACCTCGGTATCGCGGAATTGCGCATAGGGCGCCGGCTTGAAACAGATCACGATCTCGGTGTCACGCACACTCATACGCTTGCCGGTACGCAGGTAGAACGGCACACCGACCCAGCGCCAGTTATCGATCATGACCTTGAGGGCCACATAGGTTTCGGTATTGCTGTCGGCTGCGACCTTGTCTTCCTGGCGATAGCCCGGCAGTGCCTTGCCGTCGATCTCACCCGCGGCGTATTGGCCACGCACCGAATTGGCGCGGGCCTCCTCGACCGTCCAGGGTCTGATCGCACCGACGACCTTGGCTTTCTCGCCGCGCACCGCATCGGCGCCAAACGCGGCGGGAGGCTCCATCGCCACCATCGCCAGCAACTGGAACAGGTGATTGGGCACCATGTCCCGCAGCGCGCCGGTGTGCTCGTAAAAACTGCCACGGGTTTCCACGCCGACGGTTTCGGCGGCGGTGATCTGCACGTGATCAATGTAGTGATTGTTCCAGAACGCTTCGAACAGGCTGTTGGAAAAACGGCTGACCAGAATGTTCTGCACGGTTTCCTTGCCCAGATAATGATCGATCCGGTAGATCTGCTTTTCCGTCATTACCTTGAGCAGGCAAGCGTTCAAGGCTTCGGCCGTTTGCAGGTCAGAGCCGAAGGGCTTTTCGATCACGACCCTTCTGAACGCCTCGGGGGTTTCCTCCAGCAAGCCGGCGGCACCGAGACGGCGTGCCACTTCACTGAAGAAACGCGGTGCGGTGGCCAGGTAGAACACCGCATTGCCGGTTCCGCTGTCGGCGATTTTCGCCGCCAGCGCTTGATAAGTGCTGTCGTCCAGGAAATCGCCCTGGACGTAGCTGATGCCTTTGGCGAGTCTGGACCAGACCGCTGGATCAAGGGTGTGATCACCCTTGCCAGCCATCTCGTTTCGAATGAAGTCTTCGAGCTTTTGCGCAAAGCCTTCATCGCTGATGGCGTTGTGGTCAACGCCGATGATCCGCAGTCCATCCCCGAGTAACCCATTGCGCTTGAGGTTATACAGCGCCGGTACCAACAGACGCTTGACCAGGTCACCGTGGGCGCCAAACAGAAACAACGTCGTCGGTGGAGCGGGCTCAGCCTTGGATTTCCTGCGGATCACATGGGTCATTTTTTCGAGGTCTCCACGTGGCCGCCGAAGCCGAAGCGCTGAGCCGAGAGAATCTTGTCGCCAAAGGTGCCTTGCCCACGCGAACGGTAGCGGGAGAACAGCGAGTTCGACAGCACCGGTACCGGCACCGCTTGCTCCATGGCGGCTTCGATGGTCCAGCGACCTTCACCACTGTCGGCCACGGACCCGGAGAAACCGTCGAGTTTCGGATCGCTGGCCAGGGCGTCGGCTGTCAGGTCAAGCAACCACGACGACACCACGCTGCCACGACGCCAGACTTCGGCAATGTCCGCCACGTTCAGGTCGAAACGCTGGTCTTGCGGCAGGCTCTCGCTATTTTTGGTTTGCAGAATGTCGAAGCCTTCGGCGAAGGCCTGCATCATTCCGTATTCGATGCCGTTGTGGATCATCTTCACGAAATGCCCGGCGCCAGCGGGACCTGCGTGAATATAGCCACGCTCGGCACGATCGTCGTCGGACTTGCGGTCCTTGGTGCGCGGGATGTCGCCCATTCCGGGGGCCAGGGTTGCGAACAGCGGGTCGAGGCGCTTAACGGTCCCGGCATCGCCGCCGATCATCATGCAGTAACCACGCTCCAGGCCCCAGACGCCACCGGACGTACCGACGTCGATGTAATGCAGGCCTTTTTCCGACAGGATTTTCGCCCGGCGGATGTCGTCCTTATAGAAGGTGTTGCCGCCGTCGATGATGGTGTCGCCGGGTTCGAGCAAGGTGCTCAGGGTGTCGATGGTTTCTTCGGTCGGCGCGCCGGCCGGCAGCATGACCCACACTGCACGCGGCTTGGCCAGGCCAGCGACCAGCGCTGGCAGATCGGTGACGCCAGTGGAGCCCTCAGCGGACAAGGCTTCGACAAAGGCGGTATTGCGATCGTAAACAACGGTGGTGTGCCCATTGAGCATCAGGCGCCGCGCAATATTGCCGCCCATGCGGCCCAGTCCAATAATCCCGAGTTGCATGTGCTGATGCTCCCTACTACAAATAAAAGTGTGTCAAAGGTTATAGCCCAACGCGACTCATGAGGTTAGTCCAGAGCGTTGGCACGAAGTTTCCGGGCATTGTGCCCGATCCTGATGGATAACGTCGGTAATCAAACCGAAGACACAACGACAATGAAAAATAAAAAAGTTCCCTTCGGGGGCAAAAGAAATCAAAATTGGCGCCGATAGTAGATCAGCCGTTGATTTCGAGGCGGACCTACAGTTGAGACACGCCATTTGCGAGGTGAGCAATGGGCACAGTACACACCGCACTGCCAGCACAAACCCTTTACGTCACTATCCGTCGCGATGAATTGCGTCAGTTGAAGGACGAACGCGATCAATTGAAACAGGAGCTGGCGCATTTGCGGCTACTGCTGCAAGCCGGTCAGACGCAGCCCCTGGCTGTGACGCAACGCGCCCCACTCGCCTGACCTCCTCCTTTCAAGCGGGAGCAGTCTGCACTGCTTCCGCAACGGCTCACGCCCTGCCACCCTTGGCAACTCAAATAATTTTCACAGTTGTTTCACGATAATTACTCGCGCTCGCGGTCGTTCAGTTGAGCAATTTCAACCGCGAAACCCTTTGTAGCAGCTGCCGAGCCCGCGAGGCTGCGTTCGGCTGCATAGCAGTCGTAAAATCAGTCATTGCGGTATGTCAGGCAGGCCGCGTCAGCTGGACTCACGACTGCTTCGCAGCCGAACGCAGCCTCGCAGGCTCGGCAGCTGCTACAGGGTGAAGTTAATTCCCATTTAACCGAATCGGCGGATAATGCCATTTCGACACTGCTTCATTGATTCATGGACGAAAGGCATCCGACATCTGTGGTGGGAGGCAAACCATGAAACGCACCGCATTGATCCTCGCCGGCCTGATGGCCTTGGGCGCAAGCAGCGCTTTTGCCGAAGGCGGAGCCGAACGCATGCGCTACTACTACGAAAGTCTGCGACTGGCCCAACAACAAGCCCTGGGCCCCCCCATCCAAAGCACCGAGCTGCGGGTTCCGGACGATCAAACCGCACAAATGACTGAAACCTACAGACCGAAATGATCCAGCCAGGGTCAGAGAAGACTGTCGGGCGTCCTGATGGACGCCCTTTTTTTGCCTGTTGAGTCAGAGGCTCTTGGTCCAGAACAGCATCCGTCCATGGGCAGGGTCGAACATGCCGGCGGCGAAACCGGCTTTTTCATAAGAGCCCTGCGCCACGGCATTGCCTTCCAGCACTTCCAGGGTGAGTTTGCAGCAGCCACGCTGACGGGCGATGTCCTCGACCTTTTGCAGCATCTTCTGGCTCAAGCCCAAACCGCGAAATTTTTTCACCACCGCCACATCGTGCACATTGACCAACGGCCGGCAGGCAAAGGTGGAGAACCCTTCGAAGCAATTGACCAGCCCGGCAGGCTCGCCACCGACAAAGGCCAGCACACTGAAGGCGTGGGGACGCCTGGCAAGCTCTGCCGGGAGTTGTTCAAGCACATCGGCCGGTAACGGCTGGCCACCCCCCATCGGGTCCTCGGCGTAGTGGTTCAACACCAGGCAAATAGCCTCGGCATGCACCGGATTGGTGTAACTGGCCTGAAGCACAAGAATTTCTGCGGAGTCCATTTCCATCCTCGATCACACATGAAGTAGCCCCCAGCATGTATTTCACGCTGAAGTGCCGGCAGACCATAGCGCGAGCACCGTGGTATCGACAATCGCAAACGAGGAAATCTTTGGCGCTCAAGCGCCCCAGATCAATGCTTCCGTCCATCCCAGTTCGGCAAAGTCCTTGGCTCGCAAGTGCGACTCACCGGCGCAGAAAAATTCGTCGAGTTGCGGTGGCTTGACCGAGGTGCCGCTGAGCATGGCGTGAACCTGGCCGCGGTGATGGATCTGGTGTTCAAACAAATGGGACAGCAGGCGCAAACGGCTGTCGTGTTGCGGCGTGTCGCGGGCGATGGTCACGATTTTGCCGAGGCTGGCGTCGCGCAGTTGCTCGCAGTAAGCGATCAATCGACGGTCGACATGGGCCTGTTCACGAACGAGATCCGACGCGATGAGGCAGGGTTCGTCTTCCTTGAAAAACACCCGGCAATCGGGATGCGGATCGTCGCCGCGCATTTCGCGCTCCAGGGCATCCACATAAAACCAGTCGCAGGTGAGGATGTGGTTGAGGGTCGCACGGATGCTGGGGAAGAAGCTGACCCGTGCGGCGATCAACTCCTGCGAGCTCAACTGCCTCCAGGCCTTGGCCAGTCGGTGGTTGGCCCAGGCATTCTGATAAGCCATGGTCAGCAGGTGGTGCGACAGGGGCTGATTCATGTTCGCTGCTCCCGATCAAATCCCGATCAAACTTCGGCAAACCGTTGCAGTTGCATTTCCTGCAATCGACTGAGGGTGCGGCGGAACGGGAATTCCAGATAACCCTCGGTATATAGCGCTGCCATCGGCACTTGTGCCTCAAGGTACAGCGGCACCTTGCGGTCGTAGCACTCGTCCACCAGGGCAATGAACCGTCGCACACCGTCGTCATGCACCGACAACTGCGGCAGCTCGCGATCCCCCGCTTCCACCCGTTCGACACCGTCCTCGGTGCCACGGGCGATGCGTCCGGCGCGTTTTTGCGCGCTGAGGTTGGGCACGTCACTCAACAGGATAGCGCTGTAGGTATCGCACAGGGCGATGAAATCCATGGCCGCGAAGGGTTGCTCGCACAGCGCGGCGTAACGGGTCCAGAGCACAGTCGGGCTGGTCTTGACCACCTCAAGGGCGCGGTAACCGACCTTGACCGACCCGTTCGATACCGGCTGATCCACAGTCAACCCCGCGAACACCTCACCCAATGCGCCGGACTGGCCGGGCTCGGCTACCCAGTAGCGTTGCAAACCGGCACCCGGATGCAGGCGATGGTCTTCCCCGCCATCTATCGCAATTACCTGCATGTGTTGCTTGATCGCCGTGATGGCGGGCATGAAACGGTCGCGATTGAATCCGTCGGCGTACAACTGATCCGGCGGCAGATTGGACGTGCAAACCACCACTACACCCTGTTCGAACATCACCTGGAACAGCCGCCCGAGAATGATCGCGTCGCCGATGTCATTGACGAACAGCTCGTCGAAACACAGCACGCGAACCTCTTCGGCCAATTCACGGGCCAGCGCCTTGAGCGGATCGGCGGTGCCGGTCAGTTGAAACGAGCGCTGGTGCACCCAGCCCATGAAGTGGTGAAAGTGCTGGCGCCGCGCCGGTACTCGCAGGCTTTGGTAAAACTGGTCCATCAACCAGGTTTTGCCCCGCCCGACCGGCCCCCACAGGTACACGCCACAAATGTGCGAGCGGCCTTCGTGCAGCGCTTCGTGGCATTTTTGCAGCGCCCACACGGCATGTTCCTGAGCCTCGTCCTGGACGAAGCCCTTGTGTTCGATGGCGTGCTGCCAGGCGCTCAAGGGGGATTCGATAGTCATGGGCGGCAGTATGCCATTGCGCAAGGAGAACGCGACCAGTGATCGGCAGTTTTGTGCAGGAAGGAAAAGCGCCTTGACGCATTAAATTACTAGCATCATATTTAATATATGTTGTTAGTAATCTATTAAACCCTGTCGCCATCCCTCTGGAGTCATCCCATGCATTACAAAGTTTTCGGTCGTAAAACCGGCTTGCGTGTTTCCGAACTGGCGCTGGGTGCCGGCAATTTCGGTACCGGTTGGGGCCATGGCGCCGAGCGAGACGAAGCCAGGCGCATTTTCGATGGCTACCTGGAAGCCGGCGGCAACTTCATCGATACCGCCAATGGCTATCAGGGCGGACAGTCCGAGGCCATGCTCAGCGAATTCATCGCTGCAGAACGGGATAGCCTGGTCATCGCCACCAAATACACCCTGGGGACTACACCGGCGGCCGGCATTTCCCACACTGGTAACAGCCGCAAGAACATGGTGCGCGCTGTCGAAGAAAGCCTTAAACGCCTGAAAACCGAGCATATCGACCTGTTCTGGGCTCATATGAGCGACGGCGTCACGCCCATGGACGAGATCCTGCGCGGCTTCGACGATCTGGTCAGTGCCGGCAAGATTCATTATGCCGGGCTGTCGAACTTCCCCGCGTGGCGCATCGCCCGTGCCGACCTGCTGGCCGAGGTGCGCGGTTTTGCGCCAATTGCCGCGATCCAGGTCGAGTACAGCCTCGCCGAGCGCACCGCCGAACGTGAACAACTGCCGATGGCCGAAGCCCTGGGCCTGGCTGCGACCTTGTGGTCGCCGCTGGGTGGCGGCTTCCTCACCGGTAAATATCGCAACAGTGCAGGCGACAATCGCGCGAACAAGCTCGGCGTGCTGATTCACGCCGAAAAGAGCGCCCGCGAAACCGCCCTGCTCGACACCTTGATCGATGTCGCCGCAGAACTGGACGCCAGCCCGACCCACGTGGCCATCGCCTGGCTGCGGGAAAAGGCCAAGCGCTCGTCCACGGCGCTGATTCCGATCCTCGGTTCCCGGACCCGTGAGCAACTGGACGCGACATTGGGGGCGCTGGATGTGCAGTTGAGTGCCGGGCAACTGGCACGACTCGATGGCGTCAGTGACGTGGCCAAAGGTGTGCCGCACGAATCCATTGCCGGCTCGTTCGCGCGGTTTAGCGGTGGCCGGGTCCTCGATCTGCCGATCGGTCCCGTCGCCTGACACCCATCAAAACTGTAGGAGCGAGCCTGCTCGCGATGAGGCCCTGTCAGCCAACAGAGATGTTGGATGCAAGACCGCTATCGCGAGCAAGCTCGCTCCCACAGGGGCTCAGCGTTTACCGATCGACCTTGTGTCTGGCCGCATACAGACACAACATCTCCATCGCCAACGTCGCCGCCGCCAGTGAGGTGATCTCCGCACTGTCATAGGCCGGAGCCACTTCCACCACGTCCATGCCCACCAGATTGATCCCGCGTAATCCACCGAGAATCTCCAGCGCCTGCACCGTGCTCAAGCCGCCGCACACCGGTGTTCCGGTACCCGGAGCGAATGCCGGATCAAGGCAATCGATGTCGAACGTCAGGTACACCGGGTTATCGCCGACCCGCGCGCGAATCGCCTCGACAATCGCTTCGCAGCCACGGCGATGCACTTGCCGTGCGTCCAGCACTTGAAAGCCCTGATGATCGTCATTGGTGGTGCGCAAACCGATTTGCACCGAGCGCGACGGGTCGACCAGCCCTTCCCTGGCCGCGTGCCAGAACATGGTGCCGTGGTCGATGCGCTTGCCCTCTTCGTCCGGCCAGGTGTCGCTGTGGGCGTCGAAGTGGATCAGCGACAACGCCCCGTGCTTGCGCGCATGGGCCTTGAGCAGCGGATAGGTGATGAAGTGATCGCCGCCGAACGTCAGCATCGCAGCGCCGGCATTGAGGATGTGCTCGGCGTGAGCCTCAATCATTTCGGGCGTCGACTGCGGCGAACCGTAGTCGAAATCGCAATCGCCATAGTCGATCACCGCCAGATGGTCGAACGGGTCGAACGTCCACGGCCAGTGCCGTTCCCAGGCAATCCCGGCCGAGGCGGCACGAATGCCCCGTGGTCCGAAGCGTGCGCCGGGGCGGTTGCTGGTGGCGGTGTCGAACGGCACGCCACTGACAGCCACATCAACACCACGCAGGTCACGACTGTAGCGGCGACGCATGAAACTGGTAATGCCGGCGTAGGTGCTTTCGGCGGCCGTGCCGTAAAGGCTGTCACGGGTAAGGGCTTGATCGTTCTGCATCGGGACGTCCATTGAAGACTCCTTTTTATTATTGGCGGCTACGGAAAGTGGTCCACAGACGGGTGCGCTGACGCATGTCCTTGAGGTTCATGCTGCGGTCGGCATACAGCCGTTCGCGCACGTCAGCCAGCGGGTAGATGTCCGGGTCGGTGCGCACCGCTTCATCCACCAGCGGCGTGGCGGCCTGGTTCGCCGTGGCGAAGAACAACGTATTGGTCAGTGCCGCTACGGACTCGGGGCGCAACATGAACTCGATAAAGGCGCGGGCGGCTTCGGGGTGCGGCGCGTCCTTGGGAATGGCCAGGTTGTCCTGCCAGACGAGGGTGCCTTCCTTGGGAATCCGGTAGGCAATTTCATAGGGTTTGTTGGCTTTGCGCGCCTGATCGGCGGCCATGCTCGCGTCACCGTTGTAGGTCAATGCCAGACAAACGCTGCCATTGGCCAGGTCGCTGATCTGCCGTCCGGTGGCGACGTACAGCACATTCGGCTGTAACTGATGCAGCAACGCCTCGGCGGCTGACAGATCGTTCTTGTCGGTGCTGTAGGGATCTTTACCCAGGTAGTGCAGCGCCAGCCCGATCACTTCCTGGGGCGAGTCGAGAATGGCGATGCCGCAATCCTTCAACTTGCTCGCGTACTCGGGCTTGAACAGCATATCCAGACTGTTGAGTGGCACATCCGGCAAGCGCTGCTTCACCGCCTCGACGTTCATGCCCAGCCCTAATGTGCCCCAGGTATAAGGCACGCCGTAGCGGTTGCCCGGATCGACAGCGGCGAGTTTTTCCAGCAAGTCCGGATCGAGGTTGGCGTAACCCTTGAGGCCCTCGTGGGGGATCGGCTTCAACGCCCCGGCGGCAAGGCCCCGGGCCAGCACACTGGAGGACGGCACCACCACGTCATAACCACTGCCGCCGGTGAGCAACTTGGTCTCCAGCACTTCCGAAGAATCAAAGGTGTCGTAGCGTACATGGATGCCGGTTTCCTGCTCGAACCGTTGCAGGGTTTCGGGGGCGACGTAATCGGCCCAACTGTACAGGTTGACCACCTTGTCTTCGGCCTGGGCCGATGCGGCCATGGCAAGGAACAGCGCGGGTAAACACAGCTTGAACATGGGAGCCATGACGAACACCTGACCAGAGGAAGTGGTTGCAGGATGCGTCGTCGGATACATTGGTGAAATATCAAGTTAATTAACCTGACTTTATGACGGAGTAATGTTTGATGCTCGGCCAACTGCATGATCTGGATCTGCAATTGTTGCGTCTGTTTGTCAGCGTGGTGGAGTGCGGCGGGTTCAGCGCAGCCCAGGGCGAGTTGGGATTGAGCCAGTCGAGCATCAGCCAGCAAATGGCCAAGCTGGAAACCCGTCTTGGCTATCGCTTGTGCAGTCGCGGCAAGGGCGGATTCAGGATCACTCCCAAGGGCGAGCAATTGCTCAGCGCCACCCGCGGGCTGTTCCAGTCCATCGAAGCGTTCCGCCATCAATCCAACGGCGTGGCCGGACGCTTGATCGGCGAAGTGCGCCTGGGTCTGTCCGAAGCCCTGGATCAATCGGTGCTGCAACGGGTGGCCGAAGCGATCCGGCGCTTCCGAGAGCGGGACGAGTCGGTGCGTATCGAACTGATCAGCGCCATGCCCGGCGAGATGGAACGCTTGCTGCTGCAACAGCGGCTGGACCTCGCCATCGGTTATTTCTCACAAGTGCAAAGCGCCTTTGACTACCGCCAATTGTTCATAGAAACCCAGCACCTGTATTGCGCCCCGGGCCATCCGCTGTTCACCAACGCGGACCCGGACGATCAGGATCTCCAGGCCTGCGACCGGGTCGATCACCCCTACCGTTTCCTGCGCAGCGACGAACCCTTTCAGGGCAAGCGGTGTTCGGCGCGTTCGGAACAGGTCGAAGGCACCCTCGCCTTCATCCTTTCCGGCAAGCATGTCGGTTATTTGCCCAGCCACTTCGCCCGTGGCTGGGAAGAAAAAGGCTTGCTCAGGGCCGTGCGTCGCAGCGACATGAGTTTCGATGTCGCGTTTCATCTGGCCCGGCACCGGGCACAGGTGGCCGGCGATGCGCAAAAGGCATTCGAAGAGGATTTGCTCGCGGCGTTTGCCTGAATACGCCTTGGTCTACGCTGAAACCGTGCCGGTCATAGACATGCAAAAATGCACAGATAACCTGCACTTATCCGGGTTGTACAAGGCAAATTTGCACTGTTACGATCCGCCATCGCTCGCGCGCGAGCATCTCGATAAAGAACAATAAAAGCAGGGAGTTAGTGATGACTGCTCAGGTTTCATCGAATGGGCCGCTGTCCATGGATGCCATGCAAAACGAAGTGCTGGCCGAGGTGCGCAACCACATCGGTCATCTGACCCTCAACCGCCCCGCCGGCCTCAATGCCCTGACCCTGGACATGGTGCGCAACCTGCACCGCCAGCTCGACGCCTGGGCCCAGGATTCGCAAGTCCATGCGGTGGTCCTGCGCGGTGCCGGCGAAAAAGCCTTCTGCGCTGGCGGCGACATTCGCTCGCTGTATGACAGCTTCAAAAGCGGCGACACCCTGCATGAAGATTTCTTCGTCGAGGAATACGCCCTCGACCTCGCGATCCATCATTACCGTAAACCGGTGCTGGCCCTGATGGACGGTTTTGTCCTCGGCGGCGGCATGGGTCTGGTGCAAGGCGCAGACTTGCGCGTGGTCACCGAGAAAAGCCGTCTGGCGATGCCCGAAGTCGGCATCGGTTATTTCCCCGACGTCGGCGGCAGCTACTTCCTGTCGCGCATCCCCGGTGAACTGGGGATTTATCTCGGCGTCAGCGGCGTGCAGATTCGTGCCGCCGATGCGCTGTATTGCGGCCTGGCCGACTGGTACCTGGAAAGCGACAAGCTGGGCGTCCTGGACGAGAATCTTGACCAGCTCGAATGGCACGACACGCCGCTCAAGGACCTGCAAGGCCTGCTGGCAACACTCGCCGTCCAGCAATTGCCTGACGCTCCATTGAGTGCACTGCGCCCGGCCATCGACCACTTCTTCGCCCAACCCGATGTGCCGAGTATTGTGGAGCAACTGCGTCAGGTCACGGTCGCCGACAGCCATGAGTGGGCCGTCACCACCGCCGACCTGCTGGAAACCCGCTCGCCACTGGCCATGGGCGTCACCCTGGAAATGCTGCGTCGCGGGCGCGAGCTGCCACTTGAACAATGTTTCGCCCTTGAGCTGCATCTGGACCGCCAGTGGTTCGAGCGCGGCGACCTGATCGAAGGCGTGCGCGCCTTGCTGATCGACAAAGACAAAACACCACGCTGGAACCCGCCAACCCTCAAGGCGCTGGACGCCGAACACGTGGCGAGCTTTTTCAGCGGGTTTGACCAGAGCGAGAGCTGAGCCATGCACGATATCGAATTGAGCGAAGAGCAAGTCATGATCCGCGACATGGCCCGGGATTTTGCCCGTGGCGAAATCGCGCCCCATGCCCAGGCCTGGGAAAAGGCCGGCTGGATCGACGATGGCCTGGTGGCGAAAATGGGCGAACTGGGCTTGCTCGGCATGGTGGTGCCTGAGGAATGGGGCGGCACCTATGTCGACTACGTGGCCTACGCCCTGGCGGTAGAAGAGATTTCCGCCGGCGACGGTGCGACCGGCGCCTTCATGAGCATCCACAACTCCGTGGGCTGCGGGCCGGTGCTCAACTACGGCAGCGAAGAACAGAAACAGACCTGGCTGGCGGACCTGGCCAGCGGCCAGGCCATCGGCTGCTTCTGCCTGACCGAACCCCAGGCCGGTTCCGAGGCCCACAACCTGCGCACCCGCGCCGAACTGCGCGACGGCCAGTGGGTGATCAACGGCGCCAAGCAATTCGTCAGCAACGGCAAGCGCGCCAAGCTGGCAATTGTATTTGCCGTGACCGATCCGGACCTGGGCAAGCGTGGCATCTCGGCGTTCCTGGTTCCGACCGACACTGCAGGTTTTATCGTTGATCGCACCGAGCACAAGATGGGTATTCGCGCTTCCGACACCTGCGCGGTCACCCTGAACGACTGCACCATTCCTGAAACCAATCTGCTCGGCGAGCGTGGAAAAGGCCTGGCCATCGCCTTGTCCAACCTCGAAGGCGGCCGCATCGGCATCGCCGCCCAGGCGCTGGGCATCGCCCGCGCTGCGTTTGAAGCGGCGCTGGCCTACTCCCGTGATCGTGTGCAGTTTGGCAAAACGATCAATGAACACCAGAGCATCGCCAATTTGCTGGCCGACATGCACATGCAATTGAACGCCGCGCGGTTGCTGATCCTGCACGCCGCGCGCCTGCGCACGGCCGGCAAGCCCTGCCTGTCGGAGGCATCACAAGCCAAGCTGTTTGCTTCGGAAATGGCGGAAAAGGTCTGTTCGTCCGCGATTCAGATCCATGGCGGCTATGGCTATCTGGAAGATTATCCGGTGGAGAAGTATTACCGGGATGCGCGGATCACGCAGATCTACGAAGGGTCGAGCGAGATTCAGCGGATGGTGATCGCCCGCGAACTGAAGAACTACCTGGTCTGAAGCTCTGTAGGAGCGAGCTCGCTCGCGATGGAGGTCAACGATGACGCGGGGCGCCTGAGTCAGCCCGGTGCCCTTGAGTTTTTCGCGAGCAGGCTCGCTCCCACAAAGGACCTCATGAACACCGAGATCCAATGTGGGAGCGAGCTTGCTCGCGATGAGGTCAGCAAATACGCCGCATTACTTGCCGACGAACTCCGCCTCACGCTTGGCAATAAACGCCGCCATCCCTTCCTTTTGATCCTGCGTCGCAAACGCCGCATGGAACACCCGACGCTCAAAGCGCACACCTTCGGCCAGGCTCACTTCGAAGGCGCGGTTGACGCTTTCCTTGACCATCATCGCAATCGGCAACGATTTTTTGGCGATCAAGGCCGCGACTTTCAGCGCTTCATCCAGCAGCTCATCGCTCGGCACGATACGCGCCACGATGCCGCAACGCTCCGCTTCCACGGCATCGATCAAACGACCGCTCAGGCACATTTCCATGGCCTTGGCCTTGCCCACGGCGCGGGTCAGGCGCTGGGTGCCGCCCATGCCCGGCAACACGCCGAGGTTGATTTCCGGCTGACCGAACTTGGCGTTGTCGCCGGCCAGAATGAAGTCGCACATCAGCGCCAGCTCACAGCCGCCACCCAAAGCGAAACCATTGACCGCCGCGATGATCGGCTTGCGGCGGTTGGCCACGCGGTCGCTGTCGCTGAACAGGTCGTCGATGTAGATCTGCGGATAGGTCAGCTCGGCCATTTCCTTGATGTCGGCACCGGCAGCGAAGGCTTTTTTCGAACCGGTCAGGACAATGCAGCCGATGTTCGAGTCAGCCTCGAAGCCATCGAGGGCCTGGTTCAGTTCGCTGACGATCTGCGCGTTCAAGGCGTTCAGCGCCTGTGGACGGTTGAGGGTGATCAGGCCAACGCGGCCGTGGGTTTCCAGCAAAATCGTTTCGTAGCTCAGCTCGTTGTCGCTCACAGGGGACTCCTTCTTATAGATTGCGCGAAATGACCATGCGCTGAATATCGCTGGTGCCTTCGTAGATCTGGCAAACCCGCACGTCGCGGTAGATCCGCTCCAGCGGGAAGTCGTTGAGGTAACCGTAGCCGCCGAGGGTCTGCAGCGCCGAGGAGCATACCTTCTCGGCCATTTCCGAGGCGAACAACTTGGCCATCGACGCTTCGACCAGGGCCGGTTTGCCGCTGTCACGCAGGGCGGCGGCGTAGTGCACCATTTGCCGTGCCACGGCGATCTGGGTGGCCATGTCCGCCAGGCGGAAGGCCACGGCCTGATGCTCGATGATCGGCTTGCCGAAGCTCTCGCGTTCACGGGCGTAGTCGCGGGCCGCTTCGAACGCGGCGCGGGCCATGCCCACCGATTGCGAGGCGATGCCGACGCGGCCGCCTTCAAGGTTGGCCAGGGCAATCCTGTAGCCATCGCCCTCCTCGCCCAAACGGTTGGCCACCGGGACCTTCACGTCTTCGAAGAGGATCTGGCAGGTGTCCGACGCATGCTGGCCGAGCTTGTCCTCGACCCGCGCAACGGTGTAGCCCGGCGAATCGGTCGGCACGATAAACGCGCTGATGCCACGTTTGCCAGCATTCGGATCGGTCACCGCAAACACGATCACCACCCCGGCATTGCGCCCGGAGGTGATGAACTGCTTGCAGCCGTTAAGCACGTAGTGATCGCCCTCCAGACGGGCACGGGTTTTCAGGCCGCTGGCGTCGGAACCGGCCTGGGGTTCGGTCAGGGCGAAAGCGCCGAGCATCGTGCCGCTGGCCAGCGGTTTGAGAAAGCGCTCTTTCTGCTCATCCGTGCCGTAGTTGAGGATCGGCACGCAGCCCACAGAGTTGTGCACGCTCATGATGGTCGAGCAGGCTCCATCGCCGGCGGCGATTTCTTCCAGCGCCATGGCGTACGCCAGGTAACCGGTGTCGCATCCGCCCCACTGCTCCGGCACCAGCATGCCGAAGAAGCCCAGCCCGGCCATCTCACCGATGGCTTCCTTGGGAAAGCGGTGCTCGCGATCCCATTCGGCAGCGAACGGCTTCAGCCGTTCCTGGGCAAAGTCCCGGGCCATGTCGCGGATTTGTTGTTGGTCGTCATTGGGGATCATGGTGAATCCTTAAAATTCAATTGCCCCCTGTAGGAGCGAGCTTGCTCGCGAAGGGCCTGAGAGCGCCACATTCATCCAGGCAGACCACGTCATCGTTGACGTTCTTCGCGAGCAAGCTCGCTCCTACAGGAACTGCGTAGGTCTTAATACAGGCATTCCACAGCCATGGCCGTCGCTTCACCGCCGCCGATGCAAATCGCTGCGACGCCGCGTTTCAGGCCTTTCTGGCGCAGGGCCGAAAGCAGGGTCACGAGAATCCGCGCACCGGACGCCCCGATCGGGTGACCCAAGGCGCAAGCACCGCCGTGCACGTTGAGTTTCTCGTGGGGGATTTCCAGATGAGTCATCGCGGCCATGCCGACCACGGCGAAGGCTTCGTTGACTTCCACCAGATCGACGTCATTGAGCGACCAGCCCGTTTTTTTCATCAATTTCTTGATGGCGCCAATCGGTGCCACCGGGAACAGACCCGGTGTATCGGCGAACGCGGCGTGGCCATGAATCACCGCCAACGGTTTCAGGCCCTGTTTCTGTGCCTGCGACTGGCGCATCAGCACCAATGCCGCCGCACCGTCGGAGATCGAACTGGAGTTGGCCGCGGTCACCGTACCGCCTTCGCGGAATGCCGGCTTCAACGAAGCGATCTTGTCCAG
This sequence comes from Pseudomonas sp. Pseusp10, assembly GCF_059492225.1. NCBI lineage: Bacteria > Pseudomonadati > Pseudomonadota > Gammaproteobacteria > Pseudomonadales > Pseudomonadaceae > Pseudomonas > Pseudomonas sp. Pseusp10. Next base: position 3,930,671 of record NZ_CP168528.1, read on the forward strand.
CTTGGCTTTTGGCGGCTGCTCGTCATTGCTGATCACGACCTGCTCTTTGCCGACCGTCACGGTCAGCGGGACGATTTCGTCCTTGAAGCTGCCGTCCTTGATCGCCTGCTGTGCGCGGGTGGTCGAGGCGATGGCGAACGCGTCCTGGGCTTCACGGCTGAAACTGTTGGTTTCGGCGCAGTCTTCGGCGAAGGTGCCCATCAGGCGGCCCTTGTCGTAGGCGTCTTCGAGGCCGTCGAGGAACATCGAGTCCTGCACCCGGCCATGGCCCATGCGGTAGCCAGCACGGGCGCGGTCCAGCAGGTACGGCGCGTTGGACATGCTTTCCATGCCACCGGCGACCACGACATCGACGCTACCAGCCACCAGCATGTCATGGGCCAGAATCGTCGCTTCCATGCCGGAACCACACATCTTGTTCAGGGTGGTGCAGCGGGTCGATTTATCCAGCCCGGCACCCAGCGCCGCCTGACGCGCCGGGGCCTGGCCAAGGCCAGCCGGCAGTACGCAGCCAAACAGCACTTCATCGACGCTATCACTGGTGACGCCGGCGCGTTCAACCGCGGCCTTGATGGCAGCAGCACCGAGTTGCGGCGCGGTCAGGCTTTTCAGATCGCCCTGGAAACCGCCCATCGGGGTACGGACGGCGCTGACGATAACGATTGGATCGTTGGACATAGTCATGACAAATCCTCCTTACTTGGCGGCCATGCGCAAGGCACCGTCGAGACGGATCACCTCGCCATTGAGCATGCTGTTTTCAATAATATGCCTGACCAGCCCGGCGTACTCGCCTGGTTTGCCCAGACGCGGCGGAAATGGCACGCCGGCCGCCAGGGAATCGCGGACTTCCTGGGTCATGCCGGCCATCATCGGCGTCTCGAAGATGCCGGGGGCAATCGTCATGACACGGATGCCGAAACGCGCCAGTTCGCGGGCCGCCGGCAAGGTGAGGCTGACAATCGCACCCTTGGACGCCGAATAAGCCGCCTGGCCGATCTGACCGTCGTAAGCCGCGGCAGACGCGGTGTTGATGATCACGCCGCGCTCGCCATCGGCATCCGCTTCGGTCTCCGCAATCGCCGCTGCCGCAAGGCGCAGCATGTTGAAGCTGCCAATCAGGTTGACGTTGATTACCTGGCTGAAACTGGCCAGCGCGTGTGGACCGTTCTTGCCGAGAATCTTCTCGCCACGCACGATGCCGGCGCAGTTGACCAGACCATTGAGGCCGCCGAAGGCCTTGACCGTCGCCTGCACGGCTGCCTCGGCCGCCGCTTCGTTGCTGATGTCCGCCACCACGCTGTGCGCGCCAAGGCGCTGGGCCTGGGCTGCAACGGCTTCGGCGTTCATGTCCACCAGCATCACTTTCGCGCCGGCGGCGACCAGTACCTCGGCGGTGGCGGCACCGAGGCCGGAAGCGCCGCCAGTGACGATAAAAATCTTGTTCTCGATCTGCATCATTGTTTCCCTGGGTTCAAGCTGGAATATTCTTCGCCGCAGCCTCTTGAGCCTTGGCGATTTCCTGGTTGCGCAAGATAAAGCGCTGCAATTTGCCGCTTGGGGTTTTCGGCAATTCGCTGACAAATTCGATTTCACGGGGGTACGAGTGCGCCGCCAGACGCTTGCGCACGTGCTGGCGCAGTTCTTCGGCCAACGCAGGTTCTGCGCGGTATTGCGGGCTGAGCACGACGAAGGCCTTGACCAGTTCGGTGCGCTCGGGATCGGGCTTGCCGACCACGGCAGCCTCGACCACGGCCGGGTGTTCGATCAACGCACTTTCCACGTCGAACGGACCGACCCGGTAGCCTGAAGTGGTAATCACGTCATCACTGCGACCGACGAAGCTGATGCTGCCGTCCGGGTTCCACTCGACGGTGTCGCCACTCAGGTAATAGTTGCCGACGAAGGCCTTGGTCGGCCCGCCTTCGTAACCGGCGAACCAGCACATCGGCGATTGACTGCGGTCGATGGCCAGGATGCCAGGCTGGCCGACACCCAGCTCCTTGTAGTCGTCATCCAGCACCACGATGCGGTGGCCCGGCGAGGCAAAGCCGGCGGCGCCCATGTGGATCGGGTGCTCAAGGCCGTGGTGGTTGCACAGCACCATGCCCAGTTCGGTCTGCCCGTAATGGTCGTGGATGACCACACCGAGGTTGTCGGCGAACCAGCGGATCACTTCCGGGTTCAGCGGCTCGCCGGCGCTGCTGACGATACGCAGCTTGCCCTTGATGGATCTGGCGAATTCATCGCCACCGGCAATCAACAGACGGTAGGCCGTCGGCGAACCGGTGAGGTTGGTAATCCCGTACTTGTTGATCACCCGGCAGGTGCTTTCGAGGGTGAACGGGCCGTCGTAAAAGGTGATCGGATGACCCATGGACATCGGCCCTGTGACACCGAAATAAATACCATAGGCCCAACCCGGATCGGCGACGTTCCAGAAGGCATCTTCCGGGCGCAGATCCACTGCGTCGCGGGTGTAGCTCTGGAACGCAACGATGGCCTTGAGCGGCACCGACAGTGCTTTCGACGGGCCGGTGGTGCCCGAGGTGAACATCAGCAGGAACGGATCTTCGCCGGTCAGCAGCACTGGCTCGCAGTCGGCGGAATAATTGGCCAGTTCAGCCCAGAAACTGAAGTCGCCACGAACCAGGCCCTGCCCTTTGGGGCCGGTGACGGTAACCGTGGTCGGGCAATCGGCGACTTCGGCGAGTTTCGGCCGGTTCACCCCATCGGTGACCACCACTTTGGCACCCGAGCAGCTCAGGCGGTGCTCGATGGCTTTGGGGCCGAACGCGGTAAACAGCGGTTGGTACACGGCACCGATGCGCCAGGTGGCGAATACGGTGATCAACAATTCGATGTTGCGTGGTAACAGGCCGGCGACCTTGTCGCCCTTCTTCACACCCTGGGCCAGCAGATAATTGGCGAAACGCGCGGCCTTGTCCTGCAACTCGGTGAAGGTGTATGTCGCACCAGTGCCGTCGCGGCCCTCCCAGAACAGCGCGATGCGCCCCGGCAAGGCATGCCGGTCACAGCATTCGACACAGGCATTGAGGGCCGTCAGATCGCCTGCGAGTGCGGCGTCGACGGTGTGCTGATAATTGAACTGAGAAGTAGCAGACAAGTAATCGCGCATTGCCAGAATCCCTCTGTGTTTTTGTTAGGTTGGGGGAACCGTAAACAACAGGGAAATACTCGCTCTGCTTGGGGTGGCGGGCAATGGTCAAAGTTATCAAGTTGTCTGACTGCTTTGGCCAAAGCCCCCAGGCATCAGGAAGTGAAGCGCACCCCCGGTTTAGCGCGCTCGTCCACGGTCAGCTCGAACACATCCGGGCGAGCGTAGTGACCGACCACGTCATAGTCGTAGCGGGCGCGCACCAGGTCGTCAGTGTCGATTGAAGCGGTAAGCAAACCGGCGCTGCCGCGCAACGGTCCGGCGAGAATGTCGCCCATGGGACCAACAATCACGCTGCCGCCAGCAATCAACGGCCGATCCGCCGGCCAGTTGGCGATATCCAGGCCCAGGGCCTGGGGCGATGCCTGGACCTGACAGGCGCTGACCACAAAACAGCGCCCCTCATGGGCAATGTGGCGCATGCTGACTTGCCACATGTCCCGCTCGTCCACGGTCGGCGCGCACCACACCTCCACGCCCTTGGCGTACATCGCGGTGCGCAGCAGCGGCATCATGTTTTCCCAGCACACCACCGCGCCGACGCGCCCGACCTGGCTGTCGATCACGGGCAGCGTCGAACCATCGCCCTTACCCCAGATCAGCCGCTCGGTGCCCGTGGGCATCAGCTTGCGGTGTTTGGCCACCAGCCCGGCCTGCGGGTCAAAGTACAGCGCGGTGCAGTACAAGGTGCTGCCTGCCCGTTCGATCACGCCGATCACCAGATTGGCCCCGGTGCGTGCGGCCAGCGCCGCCAGCGCCTCGGTTTCCGCGCCGGGTACGTCGATGGCATTGGCAAAATAGCGCGCAAAGGCTTCGCGCCCTTCCGGCAGCCGATAACCGAGTTGCGTGCCAAAGCCCTCGCCTTTGGGATAACCCCCCAGCAGTGCTTCCGGCATCACCACCAACGCGGCGCCGGATTCGATGATCGCGTTTTCATAAGACAGGATCTGTTCCAGGGTTTCAGCCTTGCCACCGGGCAAGGCGCCGATCTGCAGGGCAGCAACGATTGATTTGGGCATTGCACAGACTCCATTGGCATCAGGTGTTGCTCATTCTCCGGCGCCACGCAATCATCAATAAAGACCGATTCACTGCTGAATGATATGAGCCAAATGAATATCACCGACATCGACCTCAACCTGCTCAAAGTCTTCGAAGCGCTGCACGAAGAGTCCAGCGCCAGCCGTGCCGCCTTGCGTCTGGGTGTGACCCAATCGGCGGTCAGCGCGGCCTTGCGCCGGTTGCGCGAGGTGTATGGCGATCAGCTGTTCGTGCGTACCGGACGAGGCCTGGCCCCCTCACTCAAGGCCAATCAGCTCAAACCGGTGGTCAGCGATGCCTTGAACAAATGCCGGCAGAGCCTGGCGATGGTCGATCCGGCCGCCCGGCAGTACGAAGGACGCTCGGTGACCGTGGGAATGTCGGATGATTTCGAAATAGCCTACGGCCGGCGGCTGATCGAAGAAATCGCCCGTTGCGCGCCGAAACTGCGGCTGATTTTCCGCCAGACCCACAGCCAGATCGTGGCTCAGGCGTTGATGGAACGCAGCATCGACCTGGCGATTACCGCAGGCGGGTTTGCCGAGCGGCTGCTCAGCCGCCAGGTGCTGGGGGAAGGCGGATATCTGTGCCTGGCAGACCCGTCGAGCCTGGTCGAGGGCCAGCAGAGCATCAGTCTTGAAGAGTTTGTGGCCCGCGATCACATTCTGGTGTCGTCCGGCGGTTTTATCGGTATTACCGACGAGGGGTTGGCGGCGCTAGGGTTGAGTCGGCGGGTGTGTGCCTCGACCACGCATTTTGCCGCGTTGCCCCATTTGCTCAAGGGCAGTTCGGCCGTAGCGACCATTCCGGCCCATGCCGCCCGAAGCATCGCGGCGCTCAGTGGGCTGGCGCTGCTGCCCTGCCCCTTGGCGTTGCCGCGCTACCCGATCGAACTGGGCTGGCGCACCAGCAACCCGCTCGACCCGGTGGTGTTGAAAGTGCGCGAGGCGATTGTTGCGTGTTTCGCGCAGGAGCTGCCGCAGGCTGCTCCTACTTGGCCGCCATCAGGCGATTGACTTCACTGCGCACCATGTTGGCGAATTCCGGGGGCGACATGCCGTCCAGCTCGGCGCGCACCCATTCAGCCCACTTGCCTTTGCGCTTGGCCCGTTCGCCGAACAACCGCGCGGCCTCGCCCTTGGCTTTGCCCAGGTTGTTTTGCCAGAGTTCGAACAGACGGGATTTCTCGTCTTCAAGCGCAGCGCGCTCGGCAAGGGGTTTGTCGGCCAGATTGAAGCTCATGGGAATTTCCTGCTGCGTAAAATTGGCGACATCTTACACTGTAGGACGAAATGTCCTGCGCCGGTTTTTCAGCAAGATGGCCTCCCCGGGCAAAATAGCTGCAACTTTTCCGACGACGGCAGACTCCATTGGTCACTGTCCACTTACCTGCAAGGAGTACTTCAATGGCCCGCAACACCGCCGAAGATCAAATCAAGGATCAAGCGTTCAGCGAGCTGCGATCGCTGATCGAAGAGTCGGAAAAGCTGCTGAAAAGCAGTGCCTCGCTGGTCGGGGAAGAAGCGGAGACCCTTCGCGGACAAATCGCCCAGAAACTCCAGCAGGCCAGGGATTCGGTGAGCAGCGTACGCGACCGCACCCAGCCCGCGGTCGAGGCCACTGAAACTTACATTGGCGGGCATCCATGGCAAACCGTGGCGATTTCCGCCGGGTTTGGCCTGGTGGTGGGGTTGTTGCTGGGCCGTCGCTAACTACTGGCAAACACTGAACCCTGTGGGAGCGAGCTTGCTCGCGATGGCGGCAGTCCAGTCGACATCTGCGTTGAACAGGCTGACGTCATCGCGAGCAAGCTCGCTCCCACAAGGATTCACACAAACCTTTCGTGATCACTCCCCCGCCAGATCCCGCAGGTTCGCCAGCGTCTTGGCATCCAGCTCAATGCCATTGGCCAGCGACCTTGCACGCTGATGATGACGCCGGTCACCCGGCAAACGCTTCAAGCCAACACCGTGCATTTGCCGCACCAGTTCCTGGCTGCGCTCGGCAAAGCTTTGCCCGGCCGCTTTGCTCGGATCGATCACGATGAGCAATTGGCCGGTCCAGGGGGTCTTGGCGCCGGGGTGGTTCTTCCAGTCGAACTCAAAGGAAAAGTTGCCGCCAGTCAGTGCCGCCGCCAGCAACTCGACCATCATCGACAACGCCGAGCCCTTGTGCCCGCCAAAAGGCAGCAACGCGCCGCCCTCAAGAATCGCTTTCGGGTCTGTGGTCGGCTGACCGAGACTGTCCACGCCCATCCCTGCCGGCAAGCGCTCACCCTCGCGTGCGGCGATTTGCACATCACCATGGGCAATGGCACTGGTGGCCAGGTCGAAGACAATCGGTGCGCCATCGGCCCGCGGTGCAGCAAAGGCAATCGGGTTGGTGCCGAACAGCGGCCGGTCGGCGCCGTGGGGCACCACGCAGGTCATGCTGTTGACCACGCTCAATGCCACAAGGCCCTCATCCGCGAAGGGTTCGACATCCGGCCACAAGGCCGCGAAATGGTGCGAGTTACGGATCGCCAGCACTGCAATGCCGGCACTTCGGGCTTTCTGTACCAGTAACTCGCGTGCCGCCGCCAGGGCCGGTTGCGCAAACCCGTTATTGGCATCGACCCGCACAAACCCTGAAGCCACATCTTCGACCACCGGAACGGCCTGGCCATTGACCCAGCCGCTTTGCAGCGTCGAAACATAACCCGGAATCCGGAATACCCCGTGACTGTGCGCGCCGTCGCGCTCGGCACCGGCGCAGTTTTGCGCCAGCACCCTGGCAACGTCGGCCGATGTGCCATGACGCAGAAAAATCTTCTCTAGCAAATCACTCAGTGCTTTGAGTGACAGGTGTGACGAGACCGCAGTAGACGCGTGATCGTGTGGCGCAGACATCTGAAGCTCCAGAATGATTATTGGAGGGAACAACAGCGTACAAAGACCCGCCGATTAACAACGCGCGGCGAGTGACCTGTCAACCTTTCGCTCAGGGTCGATGACGTATATCCGTGTCACGAATGCCCACTACCCGTGCGTTATCTATTTACCACCTGCATCAACGCACCGGCTTTTAGTCTCGATGCTCAACCCACAGGCGCCTTTGCTTGGCACCTTGAACGAGACTCGACGATGTCTACATCTGTAACTCCGCTGTTTTTCCCTGAGGCGCTGACGTTGCGCGGCCTCTGGAGAGAACTGGGCAAAACCCACGAGCTGACGCTAAAGGACTTCGAATGGCTCAGCCATATCGAACTGGCCAGCCAGGCACTGCGCGATCAGCAGACGCCGCCCATGCTCGCGAAAAGAATCCTGCTGAAAATCCCTGGCCTGGAACCTGTGGTTCTGGCCGGCAGTTTTTTGCTGACCGCGACGCCCGATGACAATGGCCTGATTCTCTACACCCCCTACACGGGAATAAAAAAGTTCGCTGACCGTACGGCCCTGACCCTACACCTTGTGACTCAACTCAAGGCGGCCAGCGAAGAAGACGATCTGCTGGCCTTCATGGCGTTGTCCCTGCGCAAGGCCGTGGTGGACGCTGCCGAAATCGGGCTGGACTTTCAAACCATCGACGGTGACGTGTTCGAGGACCAGCGCAACACCCTCTCCACCCAACAGCAGATCAACGACCAGGCCCTGCTCGACGAACTCAAAGCACTGCCGTCCCTGACATCACTGCTCGATACATGGTTGGGGGAACAGCTGGATTCGTCTTTCCCCGGCCTGGATCAGCGCCAGACCCGGGTGAATTTCCATCTGGCAAATCTGGCAACAACGCAAGAGAACGATGATGAAAGCCGTCCAGCGCGGCGCTGGGTCAGCTCTCTGTCCCTGAGTGACGCCGTACTCCTGCACTATCGCCACCAGCATTGGCCGTCCGGACAGTCCCATGAATTTTCCCATCCGAAAAAGTCCCCGGCAAACGCCGACCAGCCACGCTGGGAAGCCGCGGTCACGACGCTCTCACGCACACTGATCAACATGTTGGTCAGGCAGCTCGATGGTTTCTGGGCGGCGGCGAGTGCCGATGGTGCATCGCGTCGCGAATTCTTCGGCCGCGCCATCGCCGCTCAGGCACGGGGGCAACTGCTGCTCAAGCGCGAAGCCGGGATCATCACCCCGGAGCAAAGCCAGGATTTGCACGCGTTGATCTCGCCGACCAGCCGGACGAACCAGTCAATGGCAGTCGAAATCGTGCGCCTGTGGGAGTACCAGGCCAACTATGTCGAGTTGGCCGGCTCACTGATGGTCAGCGCCAGTGATGCGTTTCTCTACACGCCCACCGAAGGCCTGCAGGTGCTCAAGGACTATCAGGACTTGTGCGATACCCTGTTGAGCAAGTTCAGCGCGGCCGGTCACGAGGATGAGCTCTATGGCCTGCTGAGCCTGGACGAACGCCAACGCTTCATCGGTTTTGATCGGCCGAATGTGACCGGGGAAGTGATTTCCGGCGCGATCTTCAACAAGCTCTTCGACGCGATCATCACCAAGAAACTGCAGAACATCGAATATGCCCTGCAGGTGTTTCGTCACAGTGACGGCGCCGTGGACATCCACGCCCTGTTCGACAAGGCGCTGGATATCCGCTCGATGATCGGCGAACGCTTGCTGACGCTGGATGCCGACGGACGCTGGAGCACCCGGCCAGTACTGTCCGGTGATCAGCTTCCCTCCATGGTGCTAGCCGATACGGCGGTAGCTTTCGCCAAGACCTTCAGCGACATCGAAACACTGCTCAACGCAGACTTTGCAGCACAACCGCTCGCTTCGCTGGCCTTGCAGCGGGTTTATCTGGAAAACATGAAACCCCGCCTGGCCCATGCGCTTTCCGTCGGCATCCGCGGTGAAGCCAGTCTTCGCGGGCTCAGCGCGACACTGCGGGACGCGGACCGGGCCATTGTCGAAACGGTTTTCAACCCGGATCAGACCGGCCGGCACAATCGTCGGTCACTCAAGGGCTTCCGGCCCGACGCCTACTCATTGACCCTGGAGTGCTCCGGCCAGAGGGATGTCCTGCCCCTGGCCCATTGTCTGCTCTTGACCGAGCGTGGCGGGCTCGATCCCTCGCATTCCGGCCGGACGATCCTGTGGACACCCGCCGAGGGCCTGGAAGTGTTTGACACCATCACTCGTGCACGGCTGGAGCTGAACCGTCGCCTGCTCGACCCACGACATCGCCTGGCGCTGCTGGAAAACCTCACCCCGGCCCAGCGCGTCCTTCACCAACGCTACTCGCTGGGTCCGCTGCGGCTGATCGAAGGGCCTGTACTGGAGCAGGTCGCGCAATCATCCATCGAGCACTTTCTGGCTCGCTGCGAACACGTGCGCACCTTCGAACTGAACGACACGAAGCAGAAAAAAGCCCTGAAAGCCCTGACCACAACGGTCTTCAATACCAACCTGCGAAGGGCCATCTCGATTTCCCGGGCGATCAGCCGGCAGCAGACCCTGCCCGCCTGGCTTGGCATGGCACCGCTGGAAGACCAGCGACTGCACCTTGAACTGCTGGAGCAATACCGCAACAACGTTGATGAAGACAAAGACTACTTGCACGGGATCAAACCGCTTAAGTCGTATGTGCATGAAACGCTGACGTCGTTGCTCGAAAGGCGCTTCCCCGCAAAAGCGCTGGACCCCGACGACATCGAAATCACCCCCGACCTGACCCTGGCTGGCCCCGCCCGGAGCCTGACTGAATTCGCCCTGAGCCATGTCAACATTGCGCAAGGCACCGGGTTCAAGGTCAGCTCGGCAACCCCTCAAGCACTGCCCGCGGGGTTGGACCAGGCGGCGGTCCGTCAGCTGCTACTGTCACTGGGCATTGCGCAGAACTACGCCAGACAGGTCACGGACAGCTTGTCGAATCAAGCGGCGGGCGTCGAAAGCCGGATGTTGCGTTTCGTCAAGCAACTGCCCTGGCAACTGCTGCAACACGCCCACCAACTGAAGCTGCAGCAACGGCTGTCCGACGGAGCTTTCGATTTGCTTGGGCAAGTGCTGGACATGCCGGACGCCATCGCCCGGGCGGCCGTGCAGGGTGCGCACGCGATTGCCCGGCCTCTGGAACTGATCAAGACAACTGGTAGCACCGCCGTCAAGGCACTGGGCTTGTATCTGATTGGCCCAGGCAGTGGCAAGACAGGCCCGCAAATCCTCTATGCCCCTTACCACCCCGGCGGCTCACCGTTTGTCGAGTTCGACAATGAGGGGAGCGTTGTCGCGGCGCTCAACACGCCGGGGCCATTACAGGACATGTTGATTCGGCGCCTGCCGGACCGTGAGCAAACGGTGTTTCGCAACCTGTTCGATTCCACCGTCGGCCAGTCGAGCGAAATCACCCTCGCCTCCAACCCCATCGACGGCAACCTGCTCACCCGCTTTTTCCATGACAACACCCAACTGCTGGCGCAGTTGCTCGGCAGCCAGTCGCACGCTGCCGGTCAGTCGGACTGGGAGGCTGTCAAACACCTGTTCGGCTCGGGCATTGATCGCATTTCAGCCCTGCTGCCGGGCAAACTCGCGTATGGGCAATTTCTTTGGCAGACCTTCAAGGACGCCCGAAATTCGGCCGAAGCCCTGCAGGACCATCACTGGGGGGCAGCATTACGGAACTTTATTGCCGGTGCCGCGCAACTCGTGTCATTGGGCCGGTTATCGTTTGAAGGATGGACCGACACCGCCCAGGCAACCGGTGAAGCGGTTGTTCAACCGGTTGCCAACCCCGTGATTGCACAACCCTGGTCGCAGGTCCGGTCGACAGCCGCGCTGCGTACGCGGCTGCAACCGTTCGAAACCACGGTCGAACTGAAAGCTCTGACGAAAAGCCGCACTGACGGCACCTACCTCGAAGCGGCCAGCCAGAAGACCTTCGCCGCTATTGCCGGCAAGGTGTACGGCGTGAACAAGACCGGGGCGGTTTGGCGAATGATCAAGGGCGAAGAAGAAGGCCCCGTGTTACGGGCAGCATCTGACAAGCAACTGCTGATCGACCCGGATACCCACACCGTCCACTTCGGCAAAGCGCTCTCGAAAATGCACAATCAGTTTGCCAACGCCCAAATTGTCCGGGATGTGCTGAACATCGAGGCCCGGGGGATGGAAGAAATCCGCGCAAAACATCCCGAAAAAGCCCGGATGATCGTGCAGGCCATCGACATGGCTCGCTATTACGCGTTCAACAGCCTCCACAACATGGTGCAGCTACGCAAACTTCTCCCGGGTACACGGCTGGATACGTTCCTTAAAGGTTTTTTTGGCGTTGGGCAGATCGACCAAGGGCTGCTCGACAAAATCAAACAGGCCATCCTTCCCATCTGCAACGCGCTGGTCGATCCCGATGAAGACTGGTTGAACTCGCGACGCTTTATCGTGGGTTCAAACCGGAACCCGCAAGACAACCTCATCGCGTTTGTCCTGGACAAGGATCAACAGCGCAACGTGCACTTCACGGAACGATTCTTCGATCAGCAACTCGATTGGTACAAATCCTGTTTAACCCAGCCCTTCAACGTCGACGGCCACAGTCAGGCCGCCACGCTGATACACGAGTTCGCCCATTTGTTTTCCGAGGCCGTGGACATCGCCTCCCTGGAGGCCAGGCGCCCGTTCAGCGATCTGGTCGCGCCGATCACCGCCTATGGCGCCGCCATGAAACAGTCACAGCTGGACTTCCAGCGAGAAGCCTTGTCGATGGAAACGCCGCAGGAGGAACTGTTCGCACGCTGGAACAGTGGGCTGCAAACGTGGATCAGCCTGGATTCGATTCCGGGTTCTTATCACGTCGGCAAGGCCATCCTGAAACTAACGGGCAGCAAGACCATGGATAAGGCACGGGAAGCTTTTTTAAACGTGCAGGATCCAAAGTTCCGAACCGATGTCATTTTGCACAATGCCGACTCGATCGCGTTTCTGATCTGCGAAATGGGCCGGCAACTGGACCCGGTGCCCGTCACTTCGCCCCCTGAAACCTGATCCCGACGTAACACCGCGCAGATCCCCGGATCTGCGCGGTACAGCGGCGCGTATTTTGATGTTTTTTCACCCGTCCTGTAGATACTGCTACCCGACAACAAGTGCTCCAGAGGCGAGGCGTTGAAAAAGAACTGCACATTGATAGTTAAATGCCATGACTGATGTTCTCGCAGACTTCCCCCAAGGTTAGAATGCACGAAATCAGGATGAGCCAATGACCGACCACACGCTCTCGGAAGCCGAATACGACGCCGTCACCGATGCCGCTGCGCATTGGTGCATGCGTCTGCACGCCAATGACTGCACCGAGCAAGAGCGCCAGGCGTTCGAGCAATGGCGTGATGCGCATCCGCTCCACGCCTTCGAGTACGAGGCGATGCTGGAGATCTGGGATGTCGCCGACAACTTGCCCCGTCCCGAGCCGGTTGTGCCGCTGGTTCGCCCCCAACCCGAAAAAACGTGGCGCCGCCTGGGTATTGCAGCGGCGGTGTGTGCCCTGGCACTGCCCCTGGCCGGTTATGGCGGCTGGCACCTGGGCTGGGTACCGAACGCTTACCAGCATTTCGAAGCGACCGACAATGTTCGTACCGTCACTTTGAACGACGGCAGCCAGGTGGAACTGAACCTGGGCAGCGAGCTGACGTACAGCAACTTCAAGGATCAGCGGCAAGTCACGCTGAAAAAAGGCGAAGCTTTCTTCAGTGTCAGCCATGACACCCGTCACCCGTTTGTGCTCAAGGCCGCCGAAGGCCGGATTCGGGTGACCGGGACCCAATTCAATGTGTGGATGTACGAAGACCAGGTCAAGGTCAGCCTGATCGAGGGTTCGGTACTGGTCAGCAGCAACGACGACCTGTCCGGCGACGGCTTGCGCCTTGATCCGGCGATGCAGGCCAGTTATCGCCACGGTGACTTCATCCCCCGTATCAGCCAGACCTATGACAACGACAGTTCGCTGGCGTGGCGCCAGGGCAAACTGGTGCTCGACGATCTGGCACTCCACGATGCGCTGCCGCTGATCAATCGCTACCTGGACAAACCGTTGATGGTCGCTGACAACAGCACCGGCTCGATCCACATCGGCGGTATCTACAACATCAAGGAGATCAACGGCCTGGTGAAGTCCCTGCCGCGGGTCCTGCCGGTCTACCTGACCCGCAATCAGAATGGCAATCTGGTGGTCAACGCGATTCCGCAAAAATCCCCGAAAGGCTGAAAAGGCCGCCCCCCTTTTGGGATGCGACCTTCAGCGCCCATGCAAATCTCCACTTCTTTACTGCGCGGGCACCTTTGCATCCTGCTGACTGATCGTCTGTACCTGATAGTTCGGGTCATTTAGGGTTTTACTGCACGACTGCACGAGGACTCACGGGTTGATCACACGATGGCGACAAATTTTCTACATTTGAGTCTTCATGATTTGGAGTGCTCATACGTCTAGTCACGTAAGAGCGCCCACTTTTCCTGATCAGGCTCTGAAAAGGAGTTTTGCAATGTACAACTCGCAACTGCCAACGGACGGTAGCGCTGCGCCAAAGGGTACTTCCATGGGAGTCGACGTATTCGAGACGCGTACCGATCGCCACGGCAACGAGCGCATCAGAATCCTGCTCAAAAGTTTTGGCCTGCGAACCAGCCTGATCCGCCTGAAAGTCATCGATGCCCTGCTGACCGCCGCCGAAAGCGACCGCAGTCTGGGTGTGCGTGGCGTACACAGCCAATTGCTGGACCTGGATGTTCCTCTGTCCTTTCTCAGCGTGCGTGAAGTGCTAAAGCGCTTGTGCAGCGAAGGCGTGATTGTCCTCAACCCCGACAAAAGCTACAGCCTGCATCCACAGGCTGTTGCCATCCTGCGCAACCAATGATCGAATGATCAGGGCTTGACCTTGCGGCGCATCACACCATTGACGACCACCACGATCACCGCCACGCCGATGGCGATGTACTGGAACATTTTTTCGCTGATGACGCCGGTGTTCTGCAACCAGGAAAGGCCAAACATGATCCCCAGCACCACCAGGGAGATCAGAATCGAGTATTTCAAACGTTGCGACTGAGTCATTGCGGGTTCCTGAATCTGAAAATGTATCCGGTTTGTATCGATATGCATGCCAGGCACTTTCCCTGTTTCGGGAATAAGCCGCTACAAGCGGGTCTCATGTTACAGCCGATGAAGAGTTTTAGCTTCATTGCGGCGACAACCATGGCGGACCGGGTTACTACCAACATCGTTGATAGCTGCTCAACGTCCTGAGTCCTTTCTGTAAAAGTCATTGCCGGGCCGGGCACACAGCTCCACCAGCCAATCGACAAATACACGCACCCGCCGGGACAACTGGCGGTGCGGCGGATAAAGCGCCGTCATCGGCATGCCCGGTGGCGGCACCTCCCTCAGCACTTCACACAAACGCCCTTCCTCCAGTTGCCGGGCGACGTGATAGTACGGCGTCTGCACCAGACCATATCCCGCCTCGCACGCCGCCAGATAGCCATCGGCACTGTTGACCGCCACCCGCTTGGGCAGGTCGACCGGGCGCACCTGGCCATCCACGACAAACTCCAGCCCATAGCGTTTTGCGCTGCTGCTGGAGAAATACTCGACGACCTGATGCCCGTGCAGGTCATCCAGGGTCGTTGGCGTTCCATGTCGCTGCAGATAGTCGGGGCTGGCACAGGTCACCTGATCCATCATCACCAGCGGCCGCGCCACCAGCGAATCGTCCAGCGCAGCGCCACCGCGCAACACACAATCGACACCTTCGCGAATCAGGTCCACCGGCCGGTCATTCAAGCCGATTTCCAGCTCGATCAACGGATAGCGGGCGGTGAATTGCGGTAACGCCGGAATCACCACCAGGCGCCCTACTCCCGCCGGCATGTCCACGCGCAGCAGCCCCTTGGGATTGTGGCGTGCAGCACTGAACACCGCTTCGGTCTCCTCCAGATCCGCCAGCAAGCGCACGCAACGCGGGTAATAGGCCGCACCGTCGAGCGTCAGGCTGATCTGCCGCGTGGTGCGTTGCAGCAGTTGCACCCCCAGATGCGCCTCCAGTTGCTTGATCAGAATGGTTACCGAAGCCCGGGGCAATTGCAGGCTGTCGGCAGCCCTGGCAAAGCCACCGAGCTCGACGATTCGGGTAAAGACGCGCATGGCGTTGAAACGGTCCATTACTGGCTCCACCGACTGATTGTTTAGAATTAACGAATAGTGATAGCTGTTTTAGCCGGTTTATCTTGTTTCTGTCGAGGTGAACAATGGCGATTCACTTCACAAGGAGCTGATTTCATGCACACACGTCAATTGGGAAAGAACGGTCCACAGGTGTCGGCCATCGGCCTGGGCTGCATGGGCATGACCGACTTCTACACCACCGGCACCGACACCCGCGAAGCCACGGCCACCCTGCATCGCGCCCTTGAGCTGGGCGTCACCCTGCTCGATACCGCCGATATGTACGGCCCGCACTCCAATGAAGAGCTGATCGGCAAGGCCATTGCCGGCAAGCGCGATCAGGTGTTCCTGGCCAGCAAGTTCGGAATCGTTCGCGACCCGGCCAACCCCACCGCCCGAGGCGTCAACGGTCGACCGGAATACATTCGCCAGTCCATCGACGGCAGCCTGAAGCGCCTGGGGGTGGACACCCTCGACCTGTACTACCAACACCGAATCGACCCGCAGGTGGCCATCGAGGAAACCGTAGGCGCCATGGCCGAACTGGTCAGTGCCGGCAAGGTGCGTTATCTGGGATTGAGCGAAGCCTCGGCGGCGACCCTGGAACGAGCGCACAAGGTTCATCCGATCAGTGCGCTGCAAAGCGAATATTCGTTGTGGAGCCGTGATCAGGAAGAAAACGGTTGCCTGGCAGCCTGCCAGCGCCTGGGCGTCGCCTTTGTTCCTTATAGCCCGTTGGGCCGAGGGTTTCTGACCGGCGCATTGAAAAGTCCGGATGATTTCGCGGCAGACGATTACCGCCGTTTCAGCCCGCGCTTTCAGGGCGAAAACTTCGCGAAAAACCTGCTGCTGGTGCAACAGGTACAAGCGCTGGCGGCAGAGAAAGGCGTGACGGCGGGCCAACTGGCGCTGGCGTGGGTGCTGGCCCAGGGTGATTACCTGATACCGATTCCGGGCACCAAGCAACGCAAGTACCTGGAAGAAAACGTGGCCGCACTGCAGGTGACGTTGAGCGCCGAAGAGCTGCACGCGCTGGAGGCGGTCTTTGGGGCGAATGCCACCGCTGGCCTGCGTTATCCGGAAGAGGTCATGAAGCTGCTCGACCGATAAGCGTCACCCTTGAGCGTCGCCAGCGGCGCTCAAGGTCCGACCTGACAACTTTGTAATGCATCCCTCATCTACCTGTCAGCGTTGATCTACGATGATCAAGCTGCCGAGCTTTGTAGTACTTCGAAACACTCCATGAATACCTGACCCGGAAAAATGGTCAGAATGCGTTTTTTTTGCCCGTTAGCCGAGACGAATCCCATGCGAAACCCTCTGCGCCTGATCGCCCTGAGCGCCCTGTTCATTTCCTCCCTGGCCCAGGCTGCCGACCTCGTTCCGATCGAGGTTCATCGCGACGCCAATTGTGGTTGCTGCAAAAAATGGATCAGCCATCTTGAAGCCAATGGTTTCAAGGTCGAAGACCACGTCGAAGCCGACATGAGTGAGTTCAAGCAACGGCACGGCGTGCCGCCGCGTCTGGCTTCGTGCCACACCGCGCTGATCAACGGCAAATTCGTTGAGGGTCATGTCCCGGCCGACCAGGTCCTGGCCTTGAGCAAGCGTAATGATCTGCTGGGCGTCGCTGCGCCCGGCATGCCCATGGGTTCGCCCGGCATGGAGATGGACGGCATGAGCGATGCCTATCAGGTCATCGGTCTGAAAAAGGACGGCACTGACGTGGTGGTTGCGGACTACCCCGCCCATTGATGTCCGGCGCGTACTTCGGGCTGTTCTTCGCGGCATTCGGTGCCGCCACGCTGCTGCCGCTGCAATCCGAAGCCGTGCTGGTCGGACTGCTGCTCAGTGATCAGTATGGGCTCTGGGCTCTGTTGGCGGTGGCAACGTTCGGCAACGTTCTGGGGGCGCTGCTTAACTGGTGGCTGGGGCGTGGGATCGAGCGGTTCCGCGACCGACGCTGGTTTCCGGTGAGCCCCCGGCACCTGGAAAAAGCCCGGCTGCACTACCAACGCTACGGCCATTGGTCATTGCTGCTCAGTTGGCTGCCGGTGATCGGTGATCCGCTGACACTGGTCGCCGGGGTCATGCGCGAGCCATTGGGGCGCTTCCTGCTGATCGTCACCCTGGCCAAAGGCGCGCGCTATGGCGTACTGGCCGTGGCGACGCTGGGCTGGGCGGGTTGAACCACCGAAGGCGGCGATTGCCTAATGCCAGTCAGTTAAGCAATTTCAGCCGCGACACCCTTTGTAGCAGCTGCCGAGCCCGCGAGGCTGCGTTCGGCTGCATAGCAGTCGTGAGTCCAGCTGACGCGGTCTGCCTGACGTACCGCAATGACTGATTTTACGACTGCTTCGCAGCCGGACGCAGCCTCGCGGGCTCGGCAGCTGCTACATCGCATTACCACTTAACTGGCTGGCATTAGCGGCGATTGCCCGTGTTTAATGTCGCCCTAATCGACTCGATCCAGCATCGGCGGACTTTCTATGGAGTTCTCCCATGTCACGCACTTTCCCCCGCTGGTTACCCGGCCTGTTGTTGACCGCCGCCCTGCCCGTCATCGCCCACGCCGAAGGACCGGCGTACGGCCCTGAACTGCAAGGATTCGACTATCCATACACACTCAAGCACTTCGCCTTCGAATCCCAGGGCCAAGCCCTGCAAATGGGTTACATGGACGTCGCCGCCCATGGCAAGGCCAACGGTCGCAGCGTGGTGCTGATGCATGGCAAGAACTTCTGCGGCGCCACCTGGGACGGCTCGATCAAAGCCCTCAGCGACGCCGGTTACCGGGTCATCGCCCCGGACCAGATCGGTTTCTGCACTTCAAGCAAACCGGCGCACTATCAGTACACATTCCAGCAACTGGCGACGAACACCCAACAATTGCTCAAGGCATTGGGCATTCAGAAAGCCACCCTGCTGGGGCACTCCACCGGCGGCATGCTCGCCACCCGCTATGCCTTGCAATACCCCGAACAGGTCGAGCAACTGGCACTGGTCAACCCCATCGGCCTGGAAGACTGGAAAGCTCTCGGCG
Source organism: Pseudomonas sp. Pseusp10 (assembly GCF_059492225.1). Taxonomy (NCBI): domain Bacteria; kingdom Pseudomonadati; phylum Pseudomonadota; class Gammaproteobacteria; order Pseudomonadales; family Pseudomonadaceae; genus Pseudomonas; species Pseudomonas sp. Pseusp10. The sequence continues at coordinate 3,949,069 of NZ_CP168528.1, forward strand.
TGCCCTATCGCACGGTTGATCAATGGTATGAACGCGAACTCAAACTCAGCGCCGACGGTATCCGCAACTACGAACGCACCACCTATTACGGCGGCCGCTGGAAACCCGAATTCGATCGCTGGGTCGACATGCTCGCCGGCCTGAACAAGGGCCCGGGGCATACGCAAGTCGCATGGAACTCGGCGCTGATCTACGACATGATCTTCACTCAACCGGTGTACTACGAATTCAAAGACCTGAAAGTACCGACCCTGCTGTTGATCGGTACGTCCGACACCACCGCCATCGGCAGTGACATCGCCTCCCCCGAGGTCAAGGCGAAGATCGGTCACTACGACGTCCTCGGCAAACAAGTGGCCAGGCTGATTCCCCAGTCCACGCTGGTCGAATTCCCTGGCATGGGCCACGCGCCACAGATGGAAGAACCGGAAGAATTCCACCAGGCTTTGCTTGCCTGGCTGAACAAGACCCACCCCGTGCGTTGAAGAGGAAAGGCTAATGCCTGTGCAGATTGCAGTGATCGATGACTGGCAGGATGTGGCGCGGGATGTAGTGGACTGGTCGGCGCTGGACAGCCTCGGCCAGGTGAGTTTTCTCCATGACTACCCCGCCGACAACCCGTCCCTGGCCGCGCGCCTGGCCGGGTTTGAGGTGATCTGCGTGATGCGCGAGCGCACCCGTTTCGACGAAGACCTGCTGCGCCGCCTGCCAAAACTCAAACTGTTGGTGACCGGCGGCATGCGCAACGCGGCCCTGGACCTGAAAGCCGCCACTGCGCTGGGTATTCAGGTTTGCGGCACCGACAGCTACAAACACGCCGCGCCGGAGCTGACCTGGGCGCTGATCATGGCCGCGACCCGTAACCTGGTGGTCGAAGCCAATGCCTTGCGTGCCGGCCAGTGGCAACAAGGCCTGGGCGGCGACTTGCATGGCAAGACGCTGGCCATCCTGGGTCTGGGCAGCATCGGCCAGAGAGTCGCGCAGTTCGGTCAGGTGTTCGGCATGCGCGTCATCGCCTGGAGTGAAAACCTCACGGCCGAACGTGCGGCGCAGGTCGGTGTGACCTATGTCAGCAAGCAGCAACTGTTCGAACAGGCCGACGTGCTGTCGGTGCACCTGGTGCTCAGCGAGCGCAGTCGGGGCCTGGTGGACGCACAGGCCCTTGGCTGGATGAAGCCCACGGCTTTACTGGTGAACACCGCGCGCGGACCGATCGTCGATGAAACGGCGCTGATCAAGGCGCTGCAGAAACAACGGCTGGCCGGTGCCGCCCTGGACGTCTTCGAACATGAGCCGCTGCCCGCCCACCATCCGTTCCGGACCCTGGACAATGTGCTGGCAACCCCCCATGTCGGGTACGTGAGCCAACAGAACTACCAGCTGTTTTTCTCGCAAATGATCGAGGACATACAGGCTTGGGCGGCAGGGGCTCCAATTCGTCTGCTGGCTTGAACGAAAATCCCACAACGAATAATTGTTCATGCTGCGGTGTTCTCATCACATCAACCTTGCACTGCGCCTGGCCGGGCGCGACCTGATCCGAACCCCATGAACCAATGGAGCAAAGCCCATGAATATTCGTTTTGCCGTTCTGATGACCCCGCTGTTGCTGACCGTCGCGTTATCCGGGTCCCTCGCCCTGGCCAACGGTGGTGGCGGCGGTGATGACATGCCCACCAGGCCCAGCTGCCCGAAAGGTCAGGTACTGGATACCAGATCGCATCGCTGCGTCAGGCAGACCAGCAACCTGGTGCCGGACGAAGACCGCACCAACTATGCCTATCAACTGGCCAAGGTCGGGCGTTATGAGGAAGCCCTGGCCCTGCTCGACACGCTGAAACAGCCAAATACGGCAAAAGCGCTGAACTATCGCGGCTACGCAACGCGTAAACTGGGGCGCACCGACGAAGGCATCGGCTATTACCTGCAATCGGTGAAACTCGACCCGCAGTACGCGCAAGTCCGCGAATACCTCGGCGAGGCCTATGTGGTCAAAGGCCGGCTGGATCTCGCGCAGGAGCAACTGCAGCAGATCAAATCCATCTGCGGCAACACCCAGTGCGAGGAGTACCAGGACTTGGCCGAAGCCATCAACGGTTCATCAAAAACCTGACAACCCGAGCGGACGGAGGTCGCCATCGCCAGCGATCAGGCAATACGAACAGAACTGAACCAGCATCTGGCGCGTTTATGGCGCTACGGCCTGTTGCTGTCCCGGCAACGGCATGTCGCCGATGACCTGGTGCAGGCCACCTGCGTGCGGGCGCTGGAACGGGCCGGGCAATACGTGCCGGGGACGCGCATGGACCGCTGGCTGCTGAGCATTCTGCATTCGATCTGGCTCAACGAAGTCCGCGCCCGGCGGGTGCGTCAGGGTCAGGGCTGCGTGGACGCCGATGAGGCCTTGTCGTTCGATGGTGAATCCGTGGCGCAGACGCACGTATTGGCAGCGCAGGTCATCCGCCGCGTCGATGCGTTGCCCGAGACCCAGCGCGAAACGGTGTTTCTCGCCTACGTCGAAGGCTTGTCCTACCGCGAAGTCGCCGAAGTGCTGCAAGTGCCCATCGGCACGGTCATGAGTCGCCTGGCCGCCGCACGAGCGAAACTGGCCGAATATCCGCCGCTGCACGCGGTGCCCAACCCCTACCGAGGAGAACATTGATGAACGCGAGACCCTCGGACGAACAACTGGTGGCTTACCTCGACAATCAACTCGATACCGAGCAGCGCTCGCGCATCGACGCGGCCATCATTGCCGATCCGATGCTCGGCCTGCGCCTGCAATGGCTGAATCGCAGCAGCCTGCCGTTCAAGGACGCCTACGATGAACTGGCCCGACAGGCACCGGTGGACCGCCTGCAAGCCATGCTCGCCACGCTGCCCTCACCCGCCCGCCCCGGCCTTAGCCGACGCTGGTTCCTTGCCGCAGCGGCCGGGTTGTTGGCTGGCGGCGTGCTGGCGGACCGTTTATTCCTCGGCTGGCAAGCGAGTCGGCAGACACGCAACTGGCGCGGCCTGGTGGCCGATTATATGGCACTCTACGTGCCGGAAACCCTGGATCATTTACCCAGTGATGAAGCCGCGCAACGGGCACAACTGCGGACCATCGATGCGCGCCTGGGCCTGAACCTCGCTCCGGCAAAACTGAGCCTGCCCCGTGCCGAGTTCAAGCGTGCGCAAATCCTCGAGTACGACGGCGCACCCATCGCCCAGATCACCTACCTCGACCCGGCCCACGGTCCCATGGCGCTGTGCGTCACCCGCTCCAACAGCGGCAGCCGTCATTTCGCCCGGGAACAGCGGCGCGAGCTGAATATCGTGTACTGGGCCGATATGGAACACGCCTGGATGCTGATCGGGCATCAGCCGATGGCGGATCTGGAGGAGATGGCCAGGCTGTTGCGCACACGCTTGAGTGTCTGATGCTGTGTAGCAGCTGCCGAGCCTGCGAGGCTGCGTTCGAGGACGCAGTCCTCGCAGCCCCTGAGAGTGCGGTTTACCTGAGTCTACGACTGCTTCGCAGTCGAACGCTGCCTTGCAGGCTCGACAGCTGCTACGGATTTGATTTGCCAGACACGGGGTCATCGAAGCGCTGAAGTACGTGGGAGCTAACCGCAGATTCAAACCAACGTCGGCAACCACAAGCGAAACCGCGCCCCGCCCAGCGGTGAGGCTTGCACCGTCAGCGTGCCGCCCTGGGCCTCCAGTGCGCGGCGGCTGATTGCCAGTCCCAGACCGAAGCCGCCCGTGGCGCGGTCGCGACTGCGGTCGAGGCGGTAGAACGGTTCGAAGATCCGCTCGCGCTCGTCATCCGGAATGCCGATGCCGTCATCGTCGACCCGGATTTCACAGCCGCCGGCATAGACCTGCACACCGATCTGAATACGCTTTTCACAGTAGCGCATGGCGTTGCGCAGCAGGTTTTGCAGGGCGCGGGCAGTCAGGCGCGGGTCCAGGCTGAAGCGTTCGAACTGGCCGTGGAGCAATACGTCGATGACGATGTCCGGGGATTGTTCGTCATCGATGCTGCCCAGAATGCTGTCGATGAATTCGTCAAGCGACACCTCGACTTGCTCCGGAACCCGCGCCGGGTTTTGCAGGCGGCTGTAGGACAGCAGTTCCAGCACCAGTTCATCGAGCTCACGGATGTGATCGACCAGCCCTTGCAGGCGTTCGCGGCTGGTGGCAGGCAAGTCGTCGGACAGGGCCAGCGCCAGGCCAAAATCCAGCCGTGTCAGCGGTGTGCGCAGTTCATGGGAAACTGCGTTGAGCAGATCGCGCTGCTGGTTCAACAGGTTCTCGATGTCGCCGGCCATGGTGTCGAAGACGTTGGCCAGACTGCCGATGTTGGAACTCGGGGCAATCTGCGTGCGCTCGCTCAAGTGGCCCTTGCCGAAGCGTTCCGCCGCGCTTTTCAGGCGTTCCAGGTCGCGCCAGTGCGGGCGCAACCACAGCAACAGGCACGCGAGCATGGTCGCGCCGATCAGCACGTTGATGCTCCAGTACAACAGGCTGACGTCCATCGGGTCCGGCGGCACGACCATTTGCACCACGCTGCGCTCGTTCAGTGGTGCCACTGCCAAAGTGCGCCAGCCCCAGTCGCCGATCCGCACCACGTTCTCGCCGCGCTGCAATCGCTGCTGCTCATCAAGGGAAAATTCCGCATCGTCGTTGCCGCTAAGGACGATGTGCAGCGGATGAAACTCCTTGTCCATGTCTGCGGCCAAGGCCGGCCATTGTTCGGTTGGCACGGCCTTGAACTGTTTGACGATCAGGGTTTGCAGGCCTCGGGAGTAATCGAGGTTGTAGGTCATGAAGCGCTCATGAAAGACCTTGATCACCAAATCCGGCACCAGATAAATCGCCGCGCTGAACGAGACGATGGTCACCAGGTACAAACGAAAGAGGATTCTGAACATCGGCTCAGCATTCCCACTCGGAGCGGCTGAACAGATAACCCTTGCCCCACACGGTCTTGATCTTGCGCGCCTCGCCGGCGTGGTCGTCGAATTTGCGCCGCAACTTGGAAATCGCCACGTCCACCGAACGGTCGGTGCCGTTGAATTCGATGCCGCGCAGGCGTTGCAGGATCTGGTCGCGGCTCAGCACTTCACCGGCATGTCGGGCCAGTACCACCAGCAGGTTGTACTCACCGCTGGACAGTTCCACCATTTGCTCGCGCCAGGTCACGGTGCGTTCGGACAGGTCGATGCACAGGTTGCCCATCAGGATGCGGTCATTGACGGTCTGCGGCTCGCTGAGGCTGCTGCGGCGCAACAAGGTCCGCACCCGGGCCAGCAGCACCCGCGGTTCGCAGGGCTTGGTCACGTAGTCGTCGGCGCCCATTTCCAGGCCCAGGACCTGGTCGTGGCTGTCGTCGCGGGCGGTGAGCATCAGGATCGGCAAGGTCGCCGAATCGGCACGCAGCAGGCGACAGACTTGCAGGCCGTCAAGGCCGGGCAGCATCAGGTCGAGGATCACCAGGTCCGGCGGATTGAGCCGTGCACGTTCGCGCACATGATCACCGCGACCGATCACGCTGACGGAATAACCGTTGCGTTCCAGGTAGCTGGCAATCAGTTCGGCGAGGGCGGTGTCGTCTTCGACCAGGAGGATGTTGGGCATTGGGTGTTTCCAGAAAGTGCTGTGGCGTCTGACAAATCGTCATCGCGAGCAGGCTCGCTCCCACAGGGATTTGATGTGGACACACTCTCTGTGAACACCACTGACCACTGTGGGAGCGGGCTTGCCCGCGATGAGGCCGGAACAGGCGCAATAAAAATTCAAGGACTGAAGGATATACGCCCTCACTCGTCTCTGAGTAAAACCCTTACACAATTTCACACAGCACCAACAAAGCTTCACCGCTACCCTCGCCTTCGCCCGGTAGGATGCCGGGAGTCTTTAATGGGGTATTACATGTCGAAGAATCTGCTTGCCAGGCTCAGTCTGATTGCACTGGCGTTGACACTGGCTGCGTGTGACAAGTCCTCGAACGCCGAGGAACAGGCGCCGCTGGCCACGGTGCGCATCGAGACCATCGAAGCGCGGCCACTGACCATCAGCAGCGAACTGAGCGGGCGGATTGCTGCGCCACGCATGGCCGAAGTGCGTGCCCGCGTGGCCGGCGTAGTCTTGCAGCGGACCTTCCGTGAAGGCAGTGATGTGAAACAAGGCGATGTTTTGTTCCGCATCGACCCGGCGCCCTTCAAGGCTGACCTGGACAGCGCCGAAGCAGCGCTGCGCAAGGCCGAAGCTAACGCGTTCCAGGCCAGATTGCAGGAACAGCGCTACGCCCAGTTGATCGACGACAAGGCCATCAGCGGTCAGGACTACGACAACGCCCGGGCCAATGCACGGCAGACTGCCGCCGATGTTGCCGCCAGTAAAGCTGCCGTGGAACGGGCGAAACTGAACCTCGGTTACGCCACCGTCACCGCGCCGATTTCGGGGCGCATCGGCCGGGCGCTGGTCACCGAAGGCGCGCTGGTCGGGCAGAACGAAACCACGCCGCTGGCGCTGATTCAGCAGCTAAACCCGATTCATGCCGACCTGACCCAGTCCACCCGCGAACTCAACGAACTGCGCCGCGCCTTCCGTTCCGGCCAGTTGCAGCAGGTCGGCCAGGACCAGGCCAAGGCCACGCTGATTCAGGATGACGGCAGCCTCTACCCGCTGCCGGGCAAAATGCTGTTCAGCGACATCAGCGTCGACCCGGGCACCGGCCAGATCATCCTGCGCAGCGAGTTCCCCAACCCCGACCTCGACTTGCTGCCCGGCAGTTTCGTGCGCGTACGCCTGGAACAAGCGGTCAACCAGCAGGGCATCAGCGTGCCGCAGCGGGCCATCCAGCGCGACAGCGCCGGCATCGCCCAGGTGCTGCTGCTCGACGCTGAACAGAAAGTCGGGCAGCAACCAGTCGAACTGGGTGCCGTGCAGAATGATCGCTGGATCGTCACCGCCGGCCTGAAAGCGGGCGACCGCATCGTCATCGAGGGCTTGCAGCACGCTCGCGTCGGCGAAAAAGTACAGATCGACGACACCCCTCTTCCACTTGCCCAGGTGACTGGTCAGTAAGCAGGACGCTTTTTTATGCCGCAGTTCTTTATCGACCGCCCGGTGTTCGCCTGGGTGGTTGCCCTGTTCATCCTGCTGGCCGGTGCACTGGCCATTCCGCAACTGCCGGTGGCGCAATACCCCGATGTCGCGCCGCCGCAGATCGAAGTCTACGCCGTGTATCCGGGCGCTTCGGCGCAGACCGTGGACGAGAGCGTGGTCAGCCTGATCGAGGAAGAGCTCAACGGCGCCGATCACCTGTTGTATTTCGAATCCCAGAGCAGCCTGGGCAGCGCCACCATCAAGGCGACCTTCCAGCCCGGCACCAACCCGGAACTGGCACAGGTCGATGTGCAAAACCGCCTGAAAGCCGTGGAGTCGCGCTTGCCGCAAGCGGTGACCCAGCAAGGTTTGCAGGTAGAGAAAGTCTCCTCCGGCTTCCTGCTGTTGATCACCCTGACGTCCAGCGACGGCAAACTCGACGACGTAGCGCTCAGCGATTATCTGGCGCGCAACGTGATGAACGAGATCAAGCGTCTGGACGGTGTCGGCAAGGCACAGTTGTACGGTGCCGAACGGGCGATGCGGATCTGGATCGACCCGCAGAAACTGCTCGCCTTCAACCTGACGCCAGCGGATGTCAACGCCGCCATTGTGGCGCAGAACGCCCAGGTGTCGGCTGGTAGCATCGGTGATCTGCCGACCCGCACCACCCAGGAAATCACCGCGACCATTCTGGTCAAGGGCCAGTTGTCGACCCCCGAAGAGTTTGCCGACATCGTCCTCAAGGCCAACCCGGACGGTTCGACCGTGCGCATCAGCGATGTGGCGCGGGTCGAGATCGGTAGCCAGGAATACCAGTTTTCCACGCGCCTGAACGGCAAGCCGTCCACCGCCGTCGCCGTGCAGTTGTCACCCGGCGCCAATGCGCTGAACACCGCGACCCTGGTGCGGGCGAAGATGGATGAGCTGTCGCGCTATTTCCCGGCGAACGTCGAATACAAGATCCCGTATGACACCTCGCCCTTCGTCAAAGTGTCGATCACCAAGGTCGTCTACACCCTCGGCGAGGCCATGCTGCTGGTGTTCGCGGTGATGTTCCTGTTCCTGCAAAACATCCGCTACACGCTGATTCCGACGCTGGTAGTGCCGGTGGCGTTGATGGGCACTTTTGCGACGATGCTGGCGCTCGGGTTTTCGATCAACGTGCTGACCATGTTCGGCATGGTGCTGGCCATCGGCATTCTGGTGGACGACGCCATCGTGGTGGTGGAGAACGTCGAGCGGATCATGGCCACCGAAGGCTTGTCGCCCAAGGACGCCACGCGCAAGGCCATGAAGCAGATCACCGGAGCAATCATCGGTATCACCCTGGTGTTGGTGGCAGTGTTCATTCCGATGGCCTTCATGCAGGGTTCGGTCGGGGTGATTTACCAGCAGTTCTCGCTGTCGATGGCCACCTCGATCCTGTTCTCGGCATTCCTCGCCCTGACCTTGACCCCGGCCTTGTGCGCGACGTTGCTCAAGCCGATTGCCAAAGGCGAGCACCATGAAAAAACCGGTTTCTTTGGCTGGTTCAACCGTCGCTTCGAGCAACTGACCGGGCGCTATCAAGGCTGGGTCGCCTATGCGCTGAAACGCAGCGGGCGCTTTCTGCTGATCTACGGCGTACTGCTGGTGGGTCTTGGCGTGAGCTTCAGTCGCCTGCCCTCTTCGTTCCTGCCGGTGGAAGACCAGGGTTACACCATCACCGACATTCAACTGCCACCGGGTGCGAGCAAGAACCGCACGGTGCAGGTGGCCGAGCAGGTTGAGGCGCACAACGCAGGGGAACCGGGTATCCGGGACAGCGTGGTGATTCTCGGTTTCAGCTTCTCCGGCAGCGGGCAGAATGCGGCGCTGGCGTTCAGCACGCTGAAAGACTGGTCCGAGCGGGACAGCGACGATTCGGCCGGCTCGATTGCCGACCGGGCCAACGTCGCCCTCAGCCAGATCAAGGACGCGGTGACGTTTGCCGTACTGCCGCCGCCCGTGGATGGCCTCGGTACCTCCAGCGGATTCGAGTTCCGCCTGCAGGATCGTGGCGGTCTCGGGCATGCGAAATTGATGGAGGCCCGTACCGCGTTACTCGCGGCGGCCGAAAAAAGCCCGATCCTGATGAACGTGCGCGAAAGCGCCCTGGCCGAAGCACCGCAGGTGCAATTGATCGTCGACCGCAAGCAGGCCAACGCGCTGGGCGTGTCCTTTGCCGACGTCGGCAACGTACTGTCCACGGCCGTAGGCTCGGCCTACATCAACGACTTCCCCAATCAGGGGCGGATGCAGCGCGTCGTGGTGCAGGCCGAGGGCGACCAGCGCAGCCAGGTGGCTGACCTTCTGAAGATTCACGTGCGCAACACCCATGAAAAAATGGTGCCGTTGTCAGCCTTCGTGCAGGCCACGTGGACTCAGGGCCCGGCGCAGCTGACCCGCTACAACGGCTACCCGGCGATCAGCATTTCCGGTGAGCCGACGCCTGGCCACAGCACCGGTGAGGCCATGGCCGAGATCGAGCGGTTGGTGGCGCAAGGCCCGGCCGGCCTGGGCCAGGAATGGACCGGGTTGTCGTTGCAGGAACGTTTGTCCGGTAGCCAGGCGCCGATTCTGCTGGGGCTGTCGCTGTTGATCGTGTTCCTGTGCCTGGCGGCGTTGTACGAGAGCTGGTCGATCCCGACCTCGGTACTGCTGGTGGTGCCGCTCGGCGTGCTCGGCGCGGTGCTGGCCGTGACCTTGCGCGGGATGCCCAACGATGTGTTCTTCAAGGTCGGGCTGATCACCATCATCGGCCTGTCTGCGAAGAACGCGATCCTGATCATCGAGTTCGCCAAGAGCCTGTACGACGAAGGCCACGACCTGATCGACGCGACCCTGCAAGCGGCACGCCTGCGGTTGCGGCCGATTGTCATGACCTCGCTGGCGTTCATCCTGGGCGTGGTGCCGTTGGCGATCGCGACCGGCGCCAGTTCGGCAAGCCAGCAGGCCATCGGCACCGGGGTGATCGGCGGGATGATCACAGCGACGTTGGCGGTAGTATTCGTGCCGGTGTTTTTTGTGGTGGTGATGAAACTGGTGCGCAAACGACATAAAAACACCTGACCAACATCACCGATTACCTGTGGGAGCGAGCCTGCTCGCGATGAGGCCATCACATTCAACATCCATGTTGACTGTTAGACCGCTATCGCGAGCAGGCTCGCTCCTACAAGGGGTCTCATTGATTTCAAGAATGGGGTCACCTGGGCTAAGGTGTTTGCATAGCCCCAACCCCATCGAGCCTCCATGTCCTTCCTCACCCACACCCACCCTCGCCTGTCCGCCGCCATCCTGCTGGGCATCGCGGTGGGCATTCTGGCTCCGGCCGATTCGCTGATCAGCAAAATCCTCTTCGGCTGGAATGCCGGCGTCTGGATCTACCTGCTGTTGATGTTCTGGCTCACCGTGCGCTCGAAAGCGACTGACGTAAAACGCATCGCCGAAATCGAGGACGAAAACGCCGGGCTGGTGCTGGCACTCGTGTGCATCGCGGCACTGGCCAGCCTGGCAACCATCACCTTCGAACTGGCGGGCAGCAAGGACCTGGAAACCACGCGCAAGCTGTTGCACTACGGCTTCACCGCGCTGACGGTGATCGGCTCGTGGCTGCTGATCGGGGTGATTTTCAGCGTGCATTACGCGCGACTGTTCTACACCTGGGAAGGCAAGGAACCGGCACTGCGCTTTGCCGAAGGCCTGACGACCCCCAATTACTGGGACTTCCTGTATTTCTCCTTCACCGTCGGCGTAGCGGTGCAGACCTCGGACGTAGGCGTGGCGACCCGGGAGTTGCGCAAGATAGTACTGGCGCAATCGTTGATCGGTTTTCTGTTCAACACGGCCATCCTTGGATTCTCGATCAACATTGCCGCCGGGCTGTTCAACTGACAGCTGCACAAACGTTCTAGTCATCGTCCTCGACGCGGCGTTAAATCAGTCAGCCATCTTTCTCACAGGTGCTGCATGTCCACTCATAACTGGCTCGATCTGGCCCGGGACGCCGACACCGGTATCGAGACCCTGCGCGCGCATTTCGAAGGGCATGCCTACGACCCACACTGGCATGACAGTTATCTGGTAGGCGTTACCGAACAAGGCGTCCAGCAATTCAACTGCCGGCGGGCCAGGCACCAGAGCACGCCGGGCAAAGTGTTTCTGCTCGAACCGGGCGACATCCATGACGGTGAAGCGCCGACCGCGGACGGTTTTACCTACCGCATGCTGTACCTCGACCCGCAGTGGTTGCAGCGCGAACTCAGCGCCGTGTTCGATCATGCTCCCGACCACAGCCAACTGAGCTTCGCCGCCACCCTGGCCAGCGATACGCGCCTGGCCCAGGCCACCAGCCTGGCGTTTGAAACCCTGCATCGCGGTGAACTGAAAATCGTCCGTCAGACCGCCCTCGACGGATTGCTCGAACGCCTGACCAGCCATTTGCATTGGCGTGCTCGCGATGGCCAGGATCCGCGTCTGCCGCAAGTGGCGCAAAAGGCCCGGGAATACCTGCATGCCAATGCGCAATACGACATCGGCCTCGATCAACTGGCGGCCGTCACCGGCGTCGACCGCTTCCGCCTGACCCGCGCGTTCAAGGCCGCCTATGGCATGGCGCCCCACGCTTATCTGGTGCAGTTGCGCCTGGCCACCGCGCGGCGCCTGCTGGCCCGTGGCGAGCAACCGGCGGCCGTAGCCATGGAACTGGGCTTTGCCGATCAGAGCCATCTGGGGCGCTGGTTCATGCGTGCCTATGGACTGACACCGGCGCTGTATCGCAAGCGCTGCTCAAATCTTCCAGACAAATAACGCCGGAGATTGTGAAGATCGACTTCACTGATCTTTACCGGAGTTTGCCCGCGATGCTGTCCTCTTTCCCGACGTTACTGCCTTTCTTGCTCTTTGCCTTTGTGGCGTCCATCACACCCGGGCCGACCAACATTCTGGTGCTCAGCAACAGTGCCCGATACGGCTTGGGCGCCGCGGTTCCGATCATTTTCGGCGCCTGCGCCAGTGCCGCGACGCTGGTGTTGCTGGTGGGCACAGGCATTGGTTCGTCACTGACGGCCTGGCCCACGTTGCAAACCGTCATGCAATGGGTCGGCGTGGCGTGGCTGAGTTATCTGGCCTGGCAGATTATCCGTTCCCCGGCCGAAGCCATCAGCACGCAGAAAACCGGGGCTCGACTGGGTTGGGTGGGCGCCGCCAGCCTGCAATGGATCAATCCGAAAACCTGGATGATGGCGCTGGCGGTGGTCAGTGTCTTCGCTGGAGCTGGCGAAAATCGGCTCGTCCATGTGATCAATCTTTCATGGGTGTTTTTCCTGATCTCCTTGCCCTGTCTGGGTATTTGGGCGCTGCTCGGTGCCGGGTCCAGTCGCTGGTTGCGCTCGCCTCGGGCCATGCAACGTTTCAATCGCTGCATGGGCCTGTTGCTGCTGGGTTCAGCATGGCTGAGCGTGCTGGCCTGAACGCCACCCGTCGGTGTTTGTTCGACAATTGACAATCCGGGGCTTGACGGCGAATTGGCTTTTGGTGTCTTCTGAAACCGGTTTCAGCGCAATGCGCAAACCTCATAAAACCAATAAGAAGGTTTCAGACCGTGAACGATTTCTCCGCCGCCCAGCGCAGCCGCGTGACCATGCTTGACGTGGCTGAACACGCCAAGGTCTCCAAGGCCAGCGTTTCGCGGTTCATCGGCGAAGACCGCGCCCTGCTCTCCGATGCCATTGCCCAACGCATCGAGCAGGCGATTGCGGAGTTGGGCTATCGCCCGAACCAGATGGCCCGCGGCCTGAAGCGCGGACGTACCCGCCTGATCGGCATGCTGGTGGCCGATATCCGTAACCCTTATTCGATTGCCGTGATGCACGGGGTGGAAACCGCCTGCCGTCAGCACGGCTACAGCCTGGTGGTGTGCAACACCGACCGCGATGATGAGCAGGAACGCCAACACCTGGCCTTGCTGCGCTCGTACAACATCGAAGGCCTGATCGTGAACACCCTCGGCCATCACCGTGACGAGTTGCACGAGCTGCACCGGGAAATGCCCCTGGTGCTGGTGGACCGCAAGGTCGAGGACCTTGAGAGCGACATGGTCGGGCTGGACAATCCGGCAGCCGTTGAAATGGCCCTCGCGCATCTTGAAGAGCGTGGCTACCGCGATGTGTTGATGGTGACCGAACCGTTCGATGGCACCAGTTCACGGATCGAACGGGTCGGCAGTTTCAAGGCGCAAATTGCCCTGCGCCCGGCCCTCCATGGCAGCATCATCGAAACTGGCAGCGAACTGACCGCACAACTTAAAACCTTTCTCGACACGCCCGGCCCTGGCCCGAAAGCATTGTTTTGCGCGAACGGGATTGCGGCGCTGGCCTGCACCCATGCGTTGCGTGAGCTCAAGTGCAAGCTGTTCGAGGATGTGGGTCTGATTGCTCTGGATGATCTGGATTGGTATCCGTTGGTGGGTAGCGGGATAACCGCGCTGGCCCAGCCGACCACCGAGATTGGCGCCAGTGCGTTTGAGTGTTTGCTCAAGCGGTTGCGCGGGGATGACGGGGCGGTGAGGACTCTGGATTTTTCGGCGCGGTTGATTGTTAGAGGGTCGACCCTTGGAAGTTCTCGGTGAATGTTCGGGCCTCTTCGCGGGCAAGCCCGCTCCCACAAGAGTCTCAGGGGTACACAACATTTGTGAACGACAAAAATCACTGTGGGAGCGGGCTTGCTCGCGAAGAGGCCATCAAGATCACCCACTATTTTTTTGAACAAAAATGAAACCGGTTTCAGAGGTAAAACAACAATGAACAAACCAGCCGTTTCCATCAGCCTGTCGAGCTACGGCGCCGAACTTGTGCGCCAACGCGGCCAAGGGAGTTTCATCGAAATACTGGCCGCCGCCGGCGCCACGCGCATCGAATGGCGCGAAGAATTGCTGACCGGCGAAGTGCCCGCGCAACTGGCGGAGGCGACCCAGGCCGAGGGCCTGGAAAGTGTCTACTCCTCACCGATGGAATTGTGGCTGGCCGGCCAATCGAAACCCAACGCCGAGCTGATCGCCGCCTTGCAACGCGCCCAGGCGTTCGGCGCCAATTGGCTGAAAGTGTCGCTGGGCTATTTCACAGACAACTGCGACCTGCAGGCCCTCGCCCGCATGCTCGGGCAAAGCCCCGTGCAGTTACTGGTGGAAAACGACCAGACCTTGCACGGTGGTCGCATCGAGCCGTTCCAGCGTTTTTTCGCGGACGTCGAACAGCACAAGCTGCCGATCAAAATGACCTTCGATATCGGCAACTGGCACTGGCAGGACCAGTCCGCCGCCAGCGCCGCGCGGCTTCTCGGACGCCACGTCGGCTATGTGCACTGCAAAGCGGTCACCCGTCGCGCCGATGGCAAGCTGGTCGCCATCCCGCCGGCCGCCAGCGACTTGCAACAGTGGGAACACCTGCTGAGGCACATGGCCCAAGGCGTTATGCGGGCAGCGGAATATCCGCTGCAAGGCGATGACCTGGTGCAACTGACCCGCGAACATGTGGCCGCCCTCGCTCACCTCGGCCAATGGCAGTTGGAGAGCGCTCATGTCTGAGTTCGATATCCTCTCGTTCGGTGAAACCATGGCGATGTTCGTCGCCGAGCAGGCTGGCGACCTGGCCGAGGTCAGCGCTTTCCACAAACGCATCGCCGGAGCTGACAGCAATGTTGCGATCGGTTTGTCGCGGCTGGGGTTCAAGGTGGCGTGGTTGAGCCGCGTCGGGGCCGATTCGTTGGGTCGGTTCGTTGTCGATACCCTGGAAAAAGAAGGCCTGGATTGCCGTCACGTCGACATCGACACTGCCCACCCCACCGGTTTTCAACTCAAGTCCCGCACGGATGATGGCAGCGACCCCTGCGTCGAGTACTTCCGACGCGGCTCTGCGGCCAGTCACCTGTCGTCGCACTCGATTGTCCCCGAATTGCTCAAGGCCCGGCACCTGCACGCCACCGGCATCCCCCCGGCGTTGTCGGAAACGGCCCGGCAGATGTCGTTCGAATTGATGAACCGCATGCGCGATGCCGGGCGCAGCGTGTCCTTCGACCCGAACCTGCGTCCCGGCCTGTGGGCCAGCGAGCAACAAATGATCACCGAGATCAACCGCCTCGCCGCCCTCGCCCATTGGGTGCTACCGGGGTTGAGTGAAGGTCGCTTGCTGACCGGTTTCGAAGACCCGGCGGACATCGCCGCGTTCTACCTCGACCAGGGCGCCGAAGCCGTGGCGATCAAACTGGGGCCGCACGGTGCTTATTACCGCACGCACCTGGATGCCGGTTTCGTCGCCGGGGTGCCGGTGGAAACGGTGGTCGATACGGTGGGCGCCGGCGATGGTTTTGCTGTGGGCATGATCAGCGCACTTCTGGAAAACCACAGCTTTGCCGATGCCGTGACGCGCGCCAACTGGATTGGCAGCCGTGCGGTGCAGAGTCGGGGGGATATGGAGGGGTTGCCTACCCGATCCGAAATGGTCAGCGAATTTGAGGCCGCCATCGCGAGCAAGCTCGCTCCCACACTGGATCGTATTCCAACGTAAATCCCCCTGTGGGAGCGAGCTTGCTCGCGATGAGGCCAGTACAGGCACTGAAGATCCAACCGTTACCTGCTGCGACAAAAACAACAAGCTCAGGAGCACCACTCATGAAAACCGCAACGCTCGCCACCCGCCGCTGGTGGTACATCATGCCCATCGTGTTCATCACCTACAGCCTGGCGTATCTGGATCGTGCCAACTACGGCTTTGCCGCCGCCTCCGGGATGGCCGCCGACCTGATGATCACACCGGGACTGTCGTCGATGCTCGGCGCGCTGTTCTTCCTCGGCTACTTTTTCTTCCAGGTACCTGGCGCGATCTACGCGCAGAAACACAGTGTGAAGAAGCTGATTTTCGTCAGTCTGATCCTTTGGGGCAGCCTCGCGACTTTGACTGGTATCGTCTCCAACGCCTATTGGCTGATCGTCATTCGCTTCATGCTCGGCGTGGTCGAGGCCGCGGTGATGCCGGCGATGCTGATCTACCTGTGCCACTGGTTCACCCGCGCAGAACGCTCGCGGGCCAACACCTTCCTGATTCTCGGCAACCCGGCGACCATGCTCTGGATGTCGGTGGTGTCGGGGTATCTGGTGCAGCACTACAGCTGGCGCTGGATGTTCATTGTCGAAGGTTTGCCGGCAGTGCTCTGGGCTTTCATCTGGTGGCGTCTGGCCGATGATCGTCCGTCACAAGCCAAGTGGCTAAACGATCAGGAAAAGCAGGATCTGGAAAGCGCACTGGCCGCCGAGCAGGTTGGCATCAAGGCCGTGAAGAACTACGCCGAAGCTTTCCGCTCGCCGAAAGTGATCATCCTGGCCTTGCAGTTTTTCTGCTGGAGCATCGGCGTCTACGGCTTCGTGCTTTGGCTGCCGTCGATCCTCAAGGCCGGCGCGCAGATGGACATGGTCCAGGCCGGCTGGCTCTCCGCGCTGCCGTACCTGGCGGCAGTGATCGGCATGCTGTTGGTGTCCTGGGGTTCGGACAAGCTGCAAAAACGCAAACGCTTCGTCTGGCCGCCGCTGCTGATCGCGTCGATTGCGTTCTACGGCTCCTATGCCCTCGGTGCCGAGCATTTCTGGTGGTCCTACACGCTGCTGGTGATTGCCGGCGCCTGTATGTACGCGCCCTACGGCCCGTTCTTCGCGATCATTCCGGAAATCCTCCCGGCCAACGTTGCCGGTGGCGCCATGGCGCTGATCAACAGCATGGGCGCCCTCGGTTCGTTTGGCGGCTCCTGGCTGGTCGGCTACCTGAACAGCTCCACCGGCTCGCCCGGCGCCTCGTACCTGTTGATGAGCGGCGCGTTGATGTTCTCGGTGGTACTGACGATTTTCCTCAAGCCCGGTGCCAGCGACCGGGAGCGGCCCACGGCTACTGTAGTGCGCACCGCCACAGCCCATTCCTGAATTGATGTCGAGATGAACACCATGAAAAAACAGGTCGTCCTGTACAAGAAACTCTCGCCGCTGTTGATGGCGCGCCTGCACGAGCAGACCGAAGTGACGCTGATCGACAACCTCGACAGCGTAGGTCTGGCCAAGCTGCGCGACGCCCTGCCCCGCGCCCACGGCCTGCTCGGCGCCAGCCTGAAACTGGATGCCGGACTGCTCGACCTGGCGCCGAACCTTCAAGCCATTGCCAGCGTTTCGGTGGGCGTCGACAACTACGATATCGACTACCTGAGCGAGCGGCGCATCCTGCTCAGCAACACGCCGGACGTGCTCACTGAAACCACCGCCGACACCGGCTTCGCCTTGATCCTGGCCACGGCCCGGCGCGTGGTGGAACTGGCGAACCTCGTTCGCGCAGGCGGATGGCAGCGCAACATCGGCCCCACGCATTTCGGCAGCGACGTGCATGGCAAGACCCTGGGCATCATCGGCATGGGGCGCATCGGCGAGGCACTGGCCCAGCGCGGGCATTGCGGTTTCGGCATGCCGGTGATCTATCACAGCCACTCGCCGAAACCGGCGGTGGAGCAGCGTTTCAATGCGCAGTACCGGACCCTGCCCGAACTGCTGCAACAAGCGGACTTCATCTGCCTGACGCTGCCACTGACCGCGGATACCGAAGGCCTGATCGGCGCCGAACAGTTCGCCCTGATGCGCCCGCAGAGCATCTTCATCAACATCTCCCGGGGCAAGGTGGTGGACGAAGCGGCGCTGATCGAGGCGTTGCGTGCCGGGCAGATTCGCGCGGCGGGACTGGATGTTTTCGAGCGCGAGCCGTTGAATCCCGACTCGCCACTCTTACAGCTGGACAATGTGGTAGCGACACCGCACATAGGCTCGGCGACCCATGAAACGCGGGAAGCCATGGCCAGCTGCGCGGTGGACAATCTATTGGCGGCGCTGGCGGGTGAGCGGCCGGTGAACCTGGTGAATGGGGCGGCGTGGCGGGGTTGAGGAAGTTAGATAATCCTTTATCGGATGGTCCAATACCCCCCGGCCCCGTACCGCATCCCCTGTAGCAGCTGGCGAAGCCTGCGTTCGGCTGCGCAGCAGTCGTCAAACCTGAGTGCGAGGTCTACCTGAACACCGAGTCGCCTGATTTCACGACTGCTACGCAGCCGAACGCAGGCTTCGCCAGCTGCTACGGGCCGAGTGGTGGCATCAGGCGCGGCGTGCTTCGAGCAAGTCCGTGGCACACAGCGCGATGCGCCGGCAGGCATCCGCCAGTTTCGGCCGATCGACCACCAGGCCGATGCGGATATGCCCCGCCGCACTCGGCCCGAAGGCTTCACCGGCCAATACCGACACGCCGTACCCTTCCAGCAGCCGCTCGGCGAAATGCTGGGCCGACAAACCGGTGGGGCGCACATCGACCATCACGAACATGCCGCCATCGGGGCGGATCGCCCGCAGACCGGCGCAATGATCGAGGCTTGCACACACCAGGTCACGACGCTGGCGATACTCTTCGCGCATCGAGGCCACTTCCGGCAGGTCCCGGTCCAGCGCCAACTGCGCGGCGTTCTGCACGAAATCCGGGATACCGAACAACATGCTGAGCGACAAGTTGACCAGATGCCCGGCCATGGGTTTGGGCCCGATCACCCAGCCCACTCGCCAGCCGCTCATGGCGTGAGACTTGGACAGGCTGTTAATCGTCGCCGTCCGTTCGGCCATGCCCGGCAGACTCGCCGGACTGATGTGCTCACCTTCGTACAGCAGATCGCTGTAGACCTCATCGCTGATCAGCCACAAATCGTGGCGAATGCACAGCGCCGCCAGCTCCTGCCAGCTCGCCAGTGACAAACTGGCGCCGGATGGATTGTTCGGACTGTTGAGCAGGATGGCGCGTGTTTTCGGCGTGATCCGTACCGCGACATCCGCCGGGTCGACGCGAAACCCGTTCTGCGGACGCACTGGCACCGGGACCACTGTGGCCGCACAAGCGCCGATCACGCCTTCATAAGTCACGTACATCGGCTCGGCGACTATCACCTCATCGCCCGGATCGAGCAGGCATTGCGCCACCGAATACACAGCGCACTGCGCGCCTGGAAAGACGATCACATGTTCGGCATCCACCGCCTGACCGCTACGGTGCCGATGCCGGCGGGCAATGCTGTCGCGCAGCCCTCGACTGCCGCGCACTTCAGGATAGTGCGTATCACCGGCCAACAGGCTGGCGATGGCCGCCTGGACAATCGGTTGCGGCGTGTCGAAATCCGGGTCACCGATCGACAGCAGCAAGACATCGACGCCCTGCTCGCGCAACGCCAGCGCTCGATCGTGAATCTGCCAGGCCGCCGCTCCGTCACCGGCGATTCGTTGAGTCAAGGCTGAATAGCGCATGTCTTTCTCCTGTCGCGCGGGTGCTCCAGCCTCAACCCTATCTCAAATCAGGAAATGCGCCACTATTGCAGGGATGCCCTTTATTCTTCGGGCCCGATCCGCACCTGGGCCCTGGCCACCCGCCACACCCGCGCCACATCGCTCGCCCGCTCACGCAGCAAGCGCGGTGCTTCGGCACAAGCCCGTTCCAGAGTCATCGGCCCGCTCGCCAGGGCAAACGCAGCGTCGATGCCATGTTCATAGAGCGCCTGATAACCCTCGCCCAGCGTTCCGGCAATGACGATGACCGGAACGTCGTGCTGCCTGGCGACACGCGCCACACCAAACGGCGTCTTGCCGCGCAAGGTTTGCGCATCGAAACGCCCTTCGCCGGTGATCACCAGATCGGCGCCGGCAACGGCGTCGGCCAGGCCCACGAGTTCGGCAACCACTTCGACCCCGGCCTTGAACTGCGCGCCCAGGAACGCTTTGGCGGCAAACCCCAGGCCACCCGCCGCGCCGCTGCCCGGTTCGTCGCGCACGTCGTTGTTCAAGGCAGTCGCGCAATGGTCGGCAAAGTGTCCGAGGGCGCGGTCCAGTAGTTCGACCTGCGCGGGCGAGGCGCCTTTTTGCGGGCCGAAAATCGCCGAAGCTCCGTGGGGGCCGCACAGCGGGTTGTTGACGTCAGCGGCGATGTCGAAGCGTACCTGCGCCAGACGCGGATCAATCTCGCTCAGGTCGACGCGGGCCAATTGCCCAAGGGCGAGGCCGCCCGGTGACAGCGTCTGCCCCTGAGCGTCCAGCAGTTTCACGCCCAAGGCCTGCATGGCACCGGCGCCGCCGTCATTGGTCGCACTGCCGCCAATCGCCAGGATCACCCGTTGTGCACCGGCATCCAGCGCGGCACGGATCAATTGTCCGGTGCCAAAGGTGCTGCTGATGCACGCATCCCGTTGAGCCACCGGGACCAACTGCAAACCGCTGGCCTCGGCCATCTCGATGATCGCGGTGTGGCTCTGCGGCAACCAGCCCCAGGCAGCATCCACCGTCGGCCCCAGCGGCCCGCGAACCAGGGTGCGGCGCTGTTCGCCTTCGCACGCGGCCAGGATCGACTCGACAGTCCCTTCCCCGCCGTCGGCCATCGGACATTTGATCAATTGAGCATCCGGCCATACCTGCGCCAGCCCCAACGCAATGGCGTCGGCCACGCCTTGAGCGCTGAGGCTGTCCTTGAACGAATCGGGGGCGATCACGATTTTCATGGGAATTCTCCAGTTCCAATGTCCCCATGCTGCCAGCAGGCATGAACAATAACGCCGGTCCGCTGCACAAGCGGCTTTGAGGATTATTGTTCATTTCCACAAAGCCCGAGGTAGACGTTTCACCTGTAGGAGCGAGCTTGCTCGCGATGGAGGGTAACGATGACGCGGGAAATCAGACTTACCGCGGCGTCCTCTGGTTTTTCGCGAGCAAGCTCGCTCCTACAGGGGGATTTTGTCGCTCACGAAATTGAGTCTGACTCGGGGAGCAGTTGCACGCCGAGGTACAGTGCGAGCATGCCATCCAGGCGTAGTGGATCAACTCCACTCAGTTCGGCGATGCGTTCCATTCGATAACGCAGGCTGTTGCGATGGATGCCCAGGGCATCGGCGCAAGCCTGGCTCTGGCCGTCGTGTTCGCACCAACTGCGCAGGGTCGCCAGCAACTGACCATTGCTGTCCTTGGCGATGACCTTGCGCAGCGGGCTGAGCAATTCGTCGAGGGCGTCGTCGTTGCGGTGGCGCCAGAGCATCACCGGTAGCCGATAGCGGGTCAGCGTCAGCAATCTGGAGCGCGGCAACACATCGCGACCGTAGGCCAGCAAGTCACCGACCCGGCGATAGCAGCGGCGCAAACCCGCCAGCCCATCGGCCTGACCACCCACGGCTATGCGCAGGATGTTCCAGCCCAGGCCGTCGAGTTTGTCCAGCAAGCGCTCGTTCTCGACCGACTGGCTGGCTGGCCGGCACCAGAGCAGCGAGGTTTTCGCCGAGCTCACGCACCAACTGTCGGGGTACCGGCTCGTCAACCAGGCACTGAGTGCCTCGACCGTTTGCCCGGGTGCGTGCTCCAGGCCCAGCTCGAAAAGGTACGGCACTCGGGTCATCTGTGGCTTGAGGCCCAACTGCTGCGCTTCATCGACCAGTCGCGGAGAATCCCCGGCTTCGCTGAGTAGCAACGCCAGCAAATCATCGCAGCGCTGGCGCCGCCATTGCTGTTCGGCCTGCTGGTTGCGCTGGCCCACCAGCATTTCGGCGGTCATGCGCACCAGTTCGGCGTAGGTACGCAGTTGCTCGGGCTCGCCGGTGATACCCAATACACCGATCAGGCGCTGATCAAGCAACAACGGCAGGTTGATGCCCGGTTGCACACCCTTGAGATGAATCGCCGTCTGCGCATCGATCTCCACCACGCGGCCGTTGGCCAATACCAGTTGTGCGCCTTCATGCCGGGTGTTGACCCGCTCCGGCTCGCCGCTGCCAAGGATCAGGCCCTGGCTGTCCATGACGTTGACGTTGTACGGCAGGATGGCCATCGCCCGGTCGACGATGTCCTGGGCCAGGTCGTGATCGAGTTCGAACATGCAAGTGATCCTTGAAGACGGTGATGGAACGGGTTGTTCACCCGCACAGGCCTTGGTTGCAAACCCTGTGCTCAGGCACAAAGACAGCCACCCTGAGGGTGGTCGAGACTCTCCTGGCGATCAACGTTACCCTTTGCATCGCAAAAAATCATAATAAAGAGAGAGCCGCCATGACACAGAGCGCCGTAGCGTCCGACGCCATAGCTGACGACAAAAACGCCGTCTACAAACGCATTACCCTGCGTTTGATCCCCTTCATTTTCATCTGCTACCTGTTCAACTACCTCGACCGGGTAAACGTTGGATTTGCCAAGCTACAGATGCTCGACGCACTGAAATTCAGCGAAACCGTGTACGGCCTCGGTGCTGGCATCTTCTTTATCGGTTACGTACTGTGCGGCGTGCCAAGCAACCTGGCCCTGACCAGGTTCGGCCCGCGGCGCTGGATCGCGCTGATGATGATCACCTGGGGCATGCTGTCGACCTGCCTGCTGTTCGTCACCACCCCGACCGAGTTCTATACCCTGCGCCTGTTCACCGGTGCCGCCGAAGCCGGGTTCTTCCCGGGCGTGGTGTTGTATCTCTCGCAATGGTTCCCGACCTTCCGCCGGGGCCGCATCATGGCCTTGTTCATGTCGGCGATCCCGGTATCCGGTCTGTTGGGCAGCCCGTTCTCTGGCTGGATTCTCAACCACTTCGCCGCAGGCCAGGGCGGTCTCTCCGGCTGGCAGTGGATGTTCCTGCTGCAAGGCATTCCAACCGTGATCCTCGGTGCGCTGGCTTATTTCCTGCTCAGCGACAGTTACGCCAATGCCAAATGGCTGACCCCGTTCGAGCGTTCGGTGCTGGAAGCCGACCACGCCTTCGATCTGGCCAACAAACCGAAAACCACGACTGATTCGCTGCTGGCAGTGTTCAAGAACCCGGCGATCTGGGCCTTCGGCCTGATCTACTTCTGCATCCAGAGTGGTGTGTACGCGATCAACTTCTGGCTGCCATCGATCATCAAGAACCTGGGCTTCAACGATAACCTGGTAATCGGCTGGCTCAGTGCGATTCCGTACCTGCTGGCAGCGGTGTTCATGCTGATGGTTGGCCGCTCGGCGGACTTGCGCAAAGAACGTCGCTGGCATTTGGTGGTGCCGATGTTGATGGGGGCGCTGGGGCTGCTGATCGCTGTGAACTTCGCCGCCAACCCGGCCATCGCCATTCTCGGCCTGACCATCGCCACCATGGGCGCCCTCACCGGCCTGCCGATGTTCTGGCCGGTGCCGACCGCCCTGCTCAGTGCCGGCGCCGCTGCGGGTGGCCTGGCGCTGATCAACTCGATGGGACAGATGGCCGGCTTCCTCAGCCCGTATCTGGTGGGTTGGGTCAAGGACAGCACCGGTTCGACCGATGCGGCGCTGTACCTGCTGGCGGGTGTGATTGTCTGCGGCAGTCTGCTTGCGTTGCGCATGACACGCACCCTGCGCGCCTGATCAACACCCCCCTGTAGGAGCGAGCTTGCTCGCGATGACGGACTGTCAGTCAACACAGATGTTGAATGTAAAACCGCCATCGCGAGCAAGCTCGCTCCCACATTTTGATCTGCGGTGTTTGATATTTCTGTTTGATCCCCGCGACTGTTCTGGTATCTGATTGAGCCTTTCCCACTGGTAAAAGGATTTGCTCATGAGCTATCGCACACTGGGTCATTCGGGTCTGCAGGTGTCCACCCTGACCCTGGGCACCATGATGTTCGGCGAACAGACCAGCACCGAAGATTCCCTGCGAATCATCGACAAGGCCTGGGACCAGGGCATCAATTTCATCGACACCGCCGACGTCTACACCAACGGTCGTTCCGAGGAAATCGTCGGCGAGGCCATCGCCAGCCGCCGTCATGAATGGGTGCTGGCCACCAAAGTCGGCTTCGGTCCCGTGGACGGCATCCCCAACCGCAGCGGCCTGAGCCGCAAGCACCTGTTCAACGGCATCGATGCGAGCCTGACCCGCCTGGGCACCGACTACCTCGACATCTATTACCTGCACCGTGAAGACCACAATACGCCGCTGGAAGTCACGGTATCGGCCATTGGTGATCTGATTCGCCAGGGCAAAATCCGCTATTGGGGCCTGTCGAACTACCGTGGCTGGCGTATCGCTGAAGTGATTCGCGTGGCCGACAAGCTGGGGGTCGACCGGCCGGTAATCAGCCAGCCGCTGTACAACATCGTCAACCGCCAGGCCGAAACCGAGCAAATCACGGCTGCACAAAACTACGGTCTGGGCGTGGTGCCCTACAGCCCGCTGGCGCGCGGGGTACTCAGCGGCAAGTACGCGCCGGATGTGCAACCGGACGCCAACAGCCGTGCAGGACGCCAGGACAAACGCATCCTGGAAACCGAATGGCGCGTCGAATCCCTGCGTATTGCCCAGCAAATCCAGCAATACACCCAGGAACGCGGTGTCGGCATCGTCGAGTTCGCGATTGCCTGGGTGCTGAACAACAGCGCAGTCACCTCAGCCATTGTCGGGCCGCGCACCGAAGCGCAGTGGGATGCCTACACTAAGGCGCAGGCGGTGAAGATCACGGCGCAGGACGAGGCGTTCATCGATTCGCTGGTGACGCCGGGACATGCGTCGACACCGGGGTTCAATGATGTGAGCCATTTTGTGTCGGGGCGTAAACCTCGCAACACCTGAAAAAACACAAAACCTCTGTAGGAGCGAGCTTGCTCGCGATGGTGGGTCAGCTACATGGATGTCAACTGACACACCATCGCGAGCAAGCTCGCTCCTACATTCGGACTGTGTTGATTGATTGGTCAGTATTCGGCCCGAAAACCACGTATCCTCCGCCCCCCTGTTTCACCTTCAACATCGCGAGGACAGCTTGTCTAAAGGTATCGCTCTATCGGTTTCAGCCTCGGTGCTGTTTGCCGTCATGTATTACTACACGTCGCTGCTCACCCCCTTGAGCGGCGTGGAAATCTTCGGTTGGCGCATGCTGTTGACCGTGCCCTGCATGACCGTGTTCATGGTGTGGTCAGGGGAATGGAAACGCGTGCTCGAAATTGTGCGGCGCGCCATGGCCAACCCGAAACTGATTGGCGGGCTGATCGCCTCCTCTGCCCTGCTCGGCGTGCAACTGTGGCTGTTCATGTGGGCGCCGCTCAACGGCTACAGCCTCGACGTATCACTCGGCTATTTCCTGCTGCCGCTGACCATGGTTTTGACCGGCCGCCTGGCCTATGGCGAACGCCTGTCCTATCTGCAAAAAATCGCCGTGGTGTTCGCCTGCCTGGGCGTGATCAACGAGGTGTATCAGGTCGGTGGTTTTTCCTGGGCGACCTTGCTGGTCTGCATTGGTTATCCGACCTACTTCGTCGTGCGCAAACGGCTGGCGGCGGACAATCTCGGCGGTTTGTGGCTGGACATGGCATTGACGCTGCCGGTGGCCTTATGGTTCGTTCAGAGTGGCGCACAAGGTTTCGGTGTGTTTGACCAGCATCCATGGTTGTCGCTGCTGATTCCGATGCTCGGCGTGATCAGCGCGTCGGCACTGGTGGTCTACATCATTGCCAGCCGCCTGCTGCCGTTCAGCCTGTTCGGCCTGTTGAGCTACGTCGAACCGGTGCTGCTGCTGGGCGTGGCGTTGCTGCTGGGAGAGAGTATCAAGGCCGGCGAATGGCTGACGTACATCCCGATCTGGATGGCCGTGCTGGTGCTGATGTTCGAAGGGTTCAAGCACTTGGTCCGACAGCGCAGAGCTTGAGGCCACGCAAAAACAAATGTGGGAGCGGGCTTGCTCGCGATTGCGGTGTGTCAGTCAACATTAATGTTGAATGTACAACCGCTTTCGCGAGCAAGCCCGCTCCCACAGTTTTATCGGTGTAACGGTTTAGTCGGTGGAGAGAACGCCACGACGAACCTGGTCACGCTCGATGGATTCGAACAGCGCCTTGAAGTTGCCTTCGCCGAAACCGTCGTCGCCCTTGCGCTGGATGAACTCGAAGAACACCGGCCCCATCAGGGTTTCCGAGAAGATCTGCAGCAGCAGACGCTTGTCGCCCGACTCGGACGATCCGTCCAGCAAAATACCCCGCGCTTGCAGTTCGCCCACCGGCTCGCCGTGGTTCGGCAAGCGGCCTTCGAGCATTTCGTAGTAGGTGTCCGGCGGCGCGGTCATGAAACGCATGCCGATACTTTTCAGGTGATCCCAGGTCTTGAGCAGGTCATCGGACAGGAAAGCGACGTGCTGGATGCCCTCGCCGTTGAACTGCATCAGGAACTCTTCGATCTGCCCGGCGCCCTTGGACGACTCTTCGTTCAGCGGGATGCGGATCATTCCATCGGGTGCGGTCATGGCCTTGGAGGTCAGGCCGGTGTATTCGCCCTTGATGTCGAAGTAGCGGATTTCGCGGAAGTTGAACAGCTTCTCGTAGAAGTTGGCCCAGTAGGCCATGCGACCGCGATACACGTTGTGGGTCAGGTGATCGATGATCTTCAGGCCGGCCCCGACCGGGTGGCGGTCAACGCCTTCGATGAACACGAAGTCGATGTCATAGATCGAGCTGCCTTCACCGAAACGGTCGATCAGGTACAGCGGCGCGCCGCCGATGCCTTTGATCGCCGGCAGGTTCAGCTCCATCGGGCCGGTTTCAATGTGAATCGGCTGGGCGCCGAGTTCCAGGGCACGCTTGTAGGCCTTCTGCGAATCCTTGACGCGAAACGCCATGCCGCACACCGACGGACCGTGCTCGGCCGCGAAGTACGAGGCCACGCTGTGGGGTTCGTTGTTGAGGATCAGGTTGATCGCGCCCTGGCGATACAGGTGCACGTCCTTGGAACGGTGGGTCGCCACCTTGGTGAAACCCATGATCTCGAAGATCGGCTCCAGGGTGTTCGGGGTCGGCGATGCAAGCTCGATGAATTCAAAGCCCATCAGGCCCATTGGGTTTTCGTATAAATCTGCCATGGTTGGCGCCTCATCATTTTTTATCAATTAACTAAGGTTAGTTGTAAGCAATGCTGAGACCGGTGGGTGGCGCACAGGAGATGCCCCGCACGCTGCGGGCGAGAAAATCACCGTAGATCAGTTGAAACCCGAATATCTTCATTGTCGACCCAAGGCTCTTGCGGGCGAGGCTTCTGCTGCCAGAAGACGATTATTATTGTATGCGTAAACCGATTCTACACAGCGTAAATCAGTTTGTCCGCCTTCTGTATCAAATCCCCTTTTTCCATGCTCGCGCAAGGGGTTTGTTGCAGAGGAAAATCCCCGCCAGAATCAGCCCGCCACCCAGGCACATGGCCAGCGTCAGCGGCTCATCCAGCAGCAGCGCGCCAAGGATCACTGCTGTCAACGGGTTCAAGGCAATGAACACCCCGGAACGCGTCGCGCCGATTTTACGGATGCCGTCGTAGTAGCCAATGTACGCCAGCGCCGACCCCAGCACACCCAGGTACAAAAGGCTCAACCATTGCGGCGCACCCAGGTGGGCAATCGCGGTGACACTCGCCTCGCCGCGGACAATGCAGGTCATCCAGAGCATGACGGTGCCCAGCAGAATCGACCAGGTCACCGTTTGCACCGGCCCCAGGGTCTGGTTCAGCTCTCTGGAGAACAGCGAGTAGACAGCCCAGCCGAGGACGCAGCCGAAAATCAGCAGATCACCGAGCCAGGCACCAGCACCGGCATCGACACCGCCGGCCAGTAATTGCGGGTTGCGACTGACGATCACCATGCTCGCGCCCGCCATGCAGATCGCAATACCGGCGACTTTCGCCCGGTTCAAACGCTCCTTGAACAGCAGCCAGGAGGCCATGCCGATCACCGCCGGATTCAGCGCCACAATCAAGGACGCCCGTGAAGCGTTGATGTATTGCAGGCCATAAAAGAAGCACAGGTTGTAAAAGAAGATCCCGAAAAAGCCAAGCAATAGCAATTGCCGCCATTGCCGGGCGCTGGGCCGGAGCAGCGGTATCCGCGCCACGCGTAAAAACAGCAGCAACGCCACGCTGGCCAGTAAAAACCGCAGGCTGGCCGCCAGCAGCGGGCTGAGACTGTCGGTCAGAAAGCGTCCGGCAACGAAGGTACCACCCCACACCATGGTGACCCCCGCCAGTTTCAGATACACCGGCAGATTCGATGGTCTTGACAGGGTTTGCTCGCAGATCGTCATAGATTCCAGGGCCGGATGTCGGAGAGATGACGTATCATTCGACTAATACTAAGTCATCGTAAAATGAGTAAACACTCATGACCCTCACTCAACTGGAGATTTTCTCCCTCGTGGCCGAACTCCGCGGCTTCACGGCAGCGGCCAATCGCCTGGGAATTTCCCAATCGGCGGTGTCCCATGCCTTGAAGTCCCTGGAGCTGGAGTTGGGTGTCGAACTGTTGCGCCGGCATCAATCCCAGGTCGAGTTGAGCGACATTGGCCAGCAGTTGTTGCTGCGCGCCCGAGCGATGCTGGGCCTGGCCAACACCCTGCGCCAGGAAGCGGCCGATGCAAGGGGCATGAAACGCGGCACATTGCGTATCGGCTCCTTCGGCCCGACTTCATCGATCAAATTGTTGCCGTTGATCCTGCAGCAGTACCGCGCCGCCCATCCCGGTATCGAGGTGCATATCGACGAAGGCCCCGACCGCCAGGTGCTGCAGTGGCTGGAAGAGCGACGGATCGACATCGGCTTTGTGGTGTTGCCCGAGGAGCGTTTCGACACGGTCGCGCTGATCGAAGACCAGATGGTCGCGCTACTGCCCGCTGGCCACCCGCTGGCGGGTCACAACAGCCTGAGCCTGAAGGATCTATGCGATTTTCCGTTTGTGCTGACCGAGGCCGGTTCTTCGGAGCTGGTTTCACGCCTGTTCACCACGGCCCAACTGACGCCCAACATCCGTTATCGCTGCTCGCAGTTGATCAGCACCCTGGATGTCGTCGCTCGAGGTGACGGGGTGACGGTGGTTGCCGAAGGTTCATTGCCCAATCAAATTGACAGCCGCTGTGTGAAAAAACAGCTGTCGCCGGCGGTGTTGCGCCAGGTTGGCCTGGCGGTACTCGATCGACGCCAGGCATCACCTGCGACGCTGGCCTTTATCAAACTGGCCGAAAGCCTTGACTTGCGTTGAGCGGCATAACCGTCAACGGCCAACTATCATGGCCCATACCCGAACTCTTCATGGGAGGCGTTTTTACCCTGCCATCAATTGAGAGCCTTACTTCTTCGTGACAGGACTCGCGAATGCCACTGAAAGCCAAAACCCGCAGTCGCAGCACAAAAGTTGCTGTCACTCTGATCAGTGGATTGCTCCCGGTGTTGCTGGGGGCCGCCATTCTTTACATGCAAGCGGGCCATGCGCTGAAGCAAAGCACCGAGCAAACCGCCGAAGAAGCGATTCGCCAGTTCGACTTGATGCTCGACAACACCGCCCAGGCCGCTCGCGAACTGCTGCCGCTGGCCGGTCAAAGTTGTGGTGACGTCAACTTGTCTCTGCGCGAGCAGGTCACTCGTCGCCCATTCGTGCGATCAACCAATCTGGCGTGGGACAACAACCTCTACTGCAGCTCGTTGTTCGGCGACTATCAGGAAAAGGTCAAGCCCGGTGACTACACCCAGGGCGCCTTATGGCTCATGAATGGTAATCCGGTGACGCCCGACACCGCCTTGCTGGTGTACCGCCTGAGCGAAGGCAAAAAAGGTGCGCTGGCGACCGTCGATGGTTATCACTTGAGCAATATTCTGCGCCTGATAGGCCGCAAGACCATGCTATTGCTGCAAGTTGGCCCGGACTGGATGTCCGCCGACGGCAAGGTACACAGGGACGCTGCACCCGAACTGCCCGTTGCGCAAAGTCGATTGACCTCCGGGCGCTATGCCTATGCGGTGCAAGCCGGCTTCCCCGAAGGCGAAACCTGGCGATACATGAGCAGCGAGTATCCACCGCTGTTCAGCTTGTTGATTTTCTTCGGTGTGATTGCCGGCTCAATTGGTCATGTCCTGCAAAAGCGCTCATCGGCACCCACTCAGGAAATGCAACGCGCACTGGAAGCCGCAGAGTTCATTCCGTATTTCCAGCCCGTAGTACATGGGGACAGCAAAAGCTGGTCCGGCGCTGAAGTGCTGATGCGCTGGAAACATCCGAAGGAAGGCCTGGTGCGTCCGGACCTGTTCATCCCGTTTGCCGAGCATTCGGGATTGATCGTGCCGATGACCCGCTCGCTGATGCGTCAAACCGCCGCCCTGCTCGCGCCGCAGTCCGCCAGATTCAACAAACCGTTTCACATCGGCATCAACATCACCGCCAGCCATTGCCAGGACCTGGAGCTGATCAAGGATTGTCGCGAGTTTCTCAATGCGTTCGAACCGGGCTCGATCTATCTGGTGCTGGAACTGACCGAGCGTGAACTGATCGAGCCCACGGCCATTACCCTGCAACTGTTCGGGCAACTTCGCGAACTGGGCGTGAAAATCGCCATCGACGACTTCGGCACGGGTCACTCAAGCCTTGGCTACCTGCGGCAGTTCAATGTCGATTTTCTGAAAATCGACCAGAGTTTTGTCGCCATGATCGGCGTCGACACACTCTCCAGCCACATCCTGGACAGCATCATCGAACTGGCGGTCAAGCTCGACCTTGCCCTGGTGGCCGAAGGTGTCGAAACCCGTGAGCAGAGCGATTACCTGAGCGTTCATCAGGTCAACTTCCTGCAAGGTTATCTGTTCGGCAAACCCATGCCGGGTGCTGAATTCATTAGTGCATTAAGCAACCATTAACTAACGGATTTAACCGACAAAAATAGCGATTACACGCACCAATTTGAATCAAAACACTACTGTCGTTACATGAAGAAAAAGCCAGGATTTACTCTTGGCCAATTAACTACTACAATTTTCCAT
The DNA here is from genome assembly GCF_059492225.1 of Pseudomonas sp. Pseusp10. Classification (NCBI taxonomy): domain Bacteria; kingdom Pseudomonadati; phylum Pseudomonadota; class Gammaproteobacteria; order Pseudomonadales; family Pseudomonadaceae; genus Pseudomonas; species Pseudomonas sp. Pseusp10. Next base: position 3,980,040 of record NZ_CP168528.1, read on the forward strand.
GCCTGCGCTAAATTGGCAGGTGAGCCACTATCACCGAGTCGCTTCAAGGCTCTTGGCTTATAGCTTTGTTTGCGGTTGGTATCAGCCAAACACACTATTGGAGTAAAGATATTGTCCAGACTCGCTGAATTCCGTGCAGCCGAAAAGGCCCTTCAAGAACAGCTCAAGCAGTTGGAATCCTTGAAGAACGATGCCGGGCTCAAGAAAGAAATCGAATTCGAAGAAAAGCTCCAGGGTTTGATGAAAACCTATGGCAAGAGCCTGCGCGATATCATCGCCATTCTCGATCCGAACCCGGCAAAATCCGGCCTGCAGCAGGCAATCGCACCTAAAACCCGTCGTGCTCGTGTGGTCAAGGTTTATCAGAACCCGCACACCGGCGAGCTGATTGAAACCAAGGGCGGCAACCACCGCGGCCTGAAAGCCTGGAAAGAACAGTACGGTGCAGCCACCGTTGATTCCTGGCTGCGCGGCTAACTCTCGCAGCGACAAAAAAGCCCTGCTCATGCAGGGCTTTTTCATGGGCTATCTAAATGCCGGAGGGTGGGCACCGGACAATTACCTAACAGCCAACAACTTTGTGCTTAATCCATTTGGGTATCTAAAATTTTCTTCATGCATCGAAAAAGCACTGTCGCTTACTAAAGTTTCAAGCTGTTACGGGCAGCGTCTATTTCCTCCTGGCTCGCCTTATAAGCCTCGGCCTGCCCTGCGTAGGAAAGAACATAGGCCTTATCGGCATCCACCGCGGCCACCAATGTTTGAGAAAGCACATGCCTGCCGTTTTGCGTGATGGTGCAGGTTGTTTCCAGCGCAGCCAAACGACTCAACGTAGTCGAATGTATTCGCGTGCAAACACTTTGGTACCCGCCCTGAAAGAAGTCTTTTTGTACTGACTTGCGCATCTCCAGCAATACGCCTTCAAGGTTTACCTGATGATCGCTTTGCACCTGACTCATGGTCAGCTCCATCACCAAGATCGGTGATCCATTCTGATCATTTTTCACCGCCCGCTGGCGGCTGACTCCCGGCGCCGATTCAGGCACGGCCTCAATCTGCCAGCCCTCCGGCCAGGTCACCACGGGCGCATCTGCACGAGCGGCGCCCACCACCGAAAGCACGCTTAGCAGGATGAACAGCAGTTTACGGAATCGAATCATTGCAATGGGCACTCAAGGATCAAGCCGTAAAGTCTGGGCCCAGGCCGGCTGTCAGGCAATAGCCGACTGTTTGGGTTTGGTGATGTCCGAACCCTTGCGTATCATTGTCGCCATTCGTTAGCCCACATATTTCCCGGAGGGCCCATGAGCCTGCACGAATTGAACACCTTCCCCGGCGTCACCGCCCAACCGGACGCCGCTACACAGAAATTTGTCTTCAACCACACCATGCTGCGGGTCAAGGACATCACCAGGTCCCTGGACTTCTACACACGCATCCTGGGTTTTACCCTGGTGGAAAAACGCGATTTCCCGGAAGCCGAGTTCAGCCTGTATTTCCTGGCGCTGGTGGACAAAAACCAGATCCCGGCCGATGCCGCCGCGCGCACCGAGTGGATGAAATCGATCCCCGGCATTCTGGAACTGACCCACAACCACGGCACCGAGAACGATGCGGATTTCGCCTACCACAATGGCAACACCGACCCGCGCGGTTTCGGCCACATCTGCATCTCGGTGCCGGATATCGTCGCCGCTTGCGAGCGCTTTGAAGCACTGGGCTGCGATTTCCAGAAACGCTTGAGCGACGGCCGCATGAAGAGCCTGGCATTCATCAAGGACCCGGACGCCTACTGGGTCGAAATCATCCAGCCAGCTCCACTTTAAGCCACACCGCAAATCCCCTTGTGGGAGCGGGCTTGCTCGCGATAACCCGGAGAACGCCGCGGGGCATCTACTAACCCGCGTTATCGTTGACGACCATCGCGAGCGAGCTCGCTCCTACAGGGTTTGTGTTTTCAGCGCCGGCGGCCAATGCCCCCCTGTAGGAGCGAGCTTGCTCGCGATAACCCGGAGAACACCGCGGGACATCTGCCAACCAGCGTTATCGCTGACGACCATCGCGAGCGAGCTCGCTCCTACAGGGTTTTGTGTTTTCAGCGCCGGGTTTTATGCCGGGGCGGACGTGCGGATCAAGTGATCGAAGGCACTGAGAGAAGCTTTGGCGCCCTCGCCCACCGCGATCACGATCTGCTTGTATGGCACAGTGGTCACGTCGCCGGCGGCGAACACACCCGGCACCGACGTTTCACCGCGAGCGTCAACGATGATCTCGCCACGCGGTGACAATTCGATCGTGCCCTTGAGCCAATCGGTGTTCGGCAGCAGACCGATCTGCACAAAGATCCCTTCCAGTTCCACGCTGCGCAATTCGTCGCTCTGACGATCCTTGTAGCGCAGGCCGTTGACCTTCTGACCGTCGCCGGTGACTTCAGTGGTTTGCGCACTGGTGATCACGGTGACGTTCTGCAAGCTGTGCAATTTGCGCTGCAATACCGCATCGGCACGCAACTGCACATCGAATTCCAGCAGCGTGACATGGGACACGATACCGGCCAGGTCGATGGCGGCCTCGACGCCGGAGTTACCGCCGCCAATCACCGCCACGCGCTTGCCCTTGAACAGTGGGCCGTCGCAATGCGGGCAGTACGCCACGCCTTTGTTACGGTATTGCTGCTCGCCCGGAACATTCATTTCACGCCACCGCGCACCGGTCGCCAGGATCACGGTTTTGGCCTTCAACGATGCACCGCTGGCAAAGTGAATCTGGTGCAGCTCGCCATTTTTGCCGGGCACCAGTTTGTCGGCACGTTGCAGGTTCATGATGTCCACGTCGTATTGCTTGACGTGCTCTTCCAAGGCCACGGCCAGTTTCGGCCCTTCAGTCTCCTGCACCGAGATAAAGTTCTCGATGGCCATGGTGTCCAGCACCTGCCCACCAAAACGCTCGGCCGCGACACCGGTGCGAATGCCCTTACGGGCAGCATAGATTGCCGCCGAAGCACCGGCCGGGCCACCGCCGACCACCAGCACATCAAAGGCTTGCCTGGCGCTGATTTTCTCGACCTGGCGTTCGATGCCACTGGTGTCGATTTTGGCGAGGATTTCTTCCAGGCCCATGCGGCCCTGGCCGAAATTTACGCCATTCAGATAAATGCTTGGCACGGCCATGATCTGGCGATCATCGACTTCGGCCTGGAACAGCGCGCCGTCGATGGCGACGTGGCGAATATTCGGGTTCAGCACCGCCATCAGGTTCAGGGCCTGGACCACGTCCGGGCAGTTCTGACACGACAGCGAGAAGTAAGTCTCGAAGTTGAACTCGCCTTTGAGCGAGCGAATCTGTTCGATCACCTCGACACTGGCTTTGGACGGGTGACCGCCGACTTGCAGCAAGGCCAGCACCAGCGAAGTGAATTCATGGCCCATGGGGATGCCGGCAAAACGCAGGCTGATGTCGGCTCCCGGGCGATTGATCGAGAACGATGGCTTGCGTGCATCATCACCGTTGTCGAGCAAAGTAATCTGGGTGGAAAGACCGGCAACGTCTTTCAACAGTTCGAGCATTTCCTGGGATTTCGCACCGTCGTCGAGGGAAGCAACGATCTCGATCGGCTGGGTGACCCGTTCCAGGTACGATTTCAACTGGGCTTTAAGATTGGCGTCCAACATACGGGCGATTTCCTTTTGCTGTTTCATATAAAGCAGGCATAAAAAAACGCCCGAGCGAATCTCGCCCGGGCGTTTTTATTGGGCGGTGCAGCTTACCGAACAGGTGCGGAGTTCCGCCCTGATGGAGCAATCACAGACTTAGATCTTGCCGACCAGGTCCAGGGACGGCGCCAGAGTGGCCTCGCCTTCTTTCCACTTGGCAGGGCAAACCTGGCCAGGGTGAGCAGCGACGTACTGGGCAGCCTTGATTTTGCGCAGCAGCTCGGAAGCGTCACGGCCTACACCGCCGTCGTTCAGTTCAACGATCTTGATCTGGCCTTCCGGGTTGATCACGAAGGTGCCACGGTCAGCCAGACCTGCTTCTTCGATCAGCACGTCGAAGTTGCGGGAGATGGCGTGGGTTGGGTCGCCGATCATGGTGTACTGGATTTTGCCGATGGCTGGCGAAGTGTTGTGCCAGGCAGCGTGGGCAAAGTGGGTGTCGGTGGAAACGCTGTAGATCTCGACGCCCAGTTTCTGGAATGCGTCGTAGTTGTCAGCCAGGTCTTCCAGCTCGGTCGGGCACACGAAGGTGAAGTCGGCCGGGTAGAAGAACACTACAGACCACTTGCCTTTCAGGTCAGCGTCCGAGACTTTTACGAAGTCGCCATGTTTGAATGCGTCAGCTTTGAACGGTTTAACTTGGCTGTTGATGATAGGCATCGTTGACTCTCCGTCAGGGGTTAAGAAGTTGATGGAGAGAACTTTACTCACTCGACGGACGGTTGGCTCATTGGCAAACCTCATGCTGCTGATTGGCTTTCGCTATTAGCCGACTGTATTAATAGAAGAAAACGGCATCCAGGATTTTTTGTAGCAGCTGGCGAAGCCTGCGTCCGGCCGCGCAGCGGTCGTGAAATCAGAACTCGCGGTGTGTCAGGCAGGCCATGCAAGCCGGGTTGACGACCGCTGCGCGGCCGAACGCAGGCTTCGCCAGCTGCTACGGATCGCATTGCAACGTGGTTGTGCGGGAGAAATCCATGGCGCCATGGGCCTTTCCTCGACACGCGATAGAAAACGCTCTTTGTAGCAGCTGGCGAAGCCTGCGTTCGGCCGCGCAGCGGTCGTGAAATCAGAACTCGCGGTGTGTCAGGCAGGCCATGCACGTCGGGTTGACGACCGCTGCGCGGCCGGACGCAGGCTTCGCCAGCTGCTACGGATCGCTTGGATCCAGGGTGATGTGAGTCATGCCGAGGAACGGACTGACTTCGATGTAACGCATGGCCGACTTCATGTCCTTCCAGCCCACATAACTCATCAGGGACTTCAGATCCCAGCCACTCTGATGCGCCCAGGTGGCAAAACCGCGACGCAAGGAGTGACTGGTGTAATGCTCGCCGGCAATCCCCGCGCGCGCCAACGCTTGGCGCAGTAGCGGAATCACACTGTTGGCGTGCAGTCCCTCCTCGCCCAGATGCCCCCAGCGGTCGATGCCACGGAACACCGGCCCGCGCACCAGTGCCGCCTCGGTGATCCAGTCGATATAAGCCTGTACCGGACACAAGCGTTGCAAGGCCGGCGTCTGATACGTCTTGCCGAGGTTATCGCGATCACTCTTGCTGCGCGGCAGATAGAGGCTGATGCCGAAACCGGCGCTGGCCTGCACATGCTCAACCTGAAGCCGACACAACTCATCACTGCGAAAGCCGCGCCAGAAGCCCAGCAGGATCAACGCCATGTCACGCCTGGCCCGCAGCAATCCCGGTCGGTCACCTTCGGCCCTGGCGGTTTGCACTTCCAGTTCCAGACAGCTGACCACCTGTTCCAGATGCTGAAGCTGCAAGGGTTCGGCTTGTTTTTCCTGGGCCGGGTGCAGCGCGCGGATGCCCTTGAACACCTTGCGCACCACCGGCGCCTTGGTGGGATCGGCAAAGCCCTGGCTGTTGTGCCACTGCGCCAATGCCGACAAACGCAGTTTCAGCGTATTGATCGACAACACGCCGGCATGGGCCACCAGATAGCGCGCCACGTTGTCGCCGGTTGCCGGCAGAAAACCGCCCCACGTGACTTCGAAGTGTTCGATGGCTGCCCGATAACTGCGACGGGTGTTGTCGCGAGTCGCAGCTTGCAGATAGCGATCCAGATCGCTCATAGGAAATGAACCTGTTTTGACTGACTGTAGGAGCGAGCTCGCTCCGGGCGGCGATCCGACGATGATCGTTAACGATGACGCTGGTTGGCAGGTGCCCCGCGGCGGTCTCGGGGTTATCGCGAGCAAGCTCGCTCCTACAAGGGTTTGTGTACGGAAATCGCGCGAGGAATACCTCGAAACTGCGATCACACGGGGTAATACCAGTATATCCCGTGTTAGTTGGATTCAGTATTTAACTTTACTCATTGAATGGTACAATGTGTATTTACGTGGTACATACCACATCGCAAAAACACAGGAGAACTCATGGCACGCGGCGGTGTAAATAAAGCGGTGGTGCAAGCCGCCCGGCTGGCGATCCTCGCCCGTGGCGAAAACCCCAGCATCGATGCCGTACGGATCGAGATGGGCAATACCGGCTCGAAAACCACGATTCATCGCTACCTCAAGGAACTCGATGACAGGAACGAATCGGTCGAAGCACCGGCGGAACCGATTGACGACGAACTGATGGCGCTGGTGTCGCGGCTCGCACAAAGACTCAAGGAACAAGCGCAAGAGCCCATCGACCAGGCCCGCGCGCAGTACGAGGAACAACGCAAGACGCTGGAAAAGCAGCTCAGCGAAGCGCAAGAGGCCAATAGCGAACTGCACCAGCAATACGAGTTTCAGAGCCTGGCGCTGACTCAGGAGTCCGAGGCCCTGCAAGAAACCCGCGCCATGTTGCAAACGGAGCAAACCCGCAACGCCGGGCTGAACCAGGCGCTGGCCGATTTCGAATTGCGCTTGAAAGACAAGGACGAGCAGATCCGCTCCCTTGAGGAAAAGCACCTGCACACTCGCGATGCGCTGGAGCACTACCGCAATGCGGTCAAGGAACAGCGCGAACAGGAAATAAGCCGCCACGAAGGCCAGGTGCAACAGCTACAGATGGAACTGCGCCAGGCTCAACAAAGCGCTCTGGTACGCCAGGATGAAATCACCCAATTGCACCGTGACAATGAACGCTTGTTGACTGAAAACCGCGGCACACTGCGCGAGCTGAGCCTGCTGCAAGAGCAGCTCAAGCAAAGCAACACCCGTCAGGATCAGTTGCTGGAACAGGCCACCCGCGTCGACGGCGAGCGCACCCTCCTCCAGGAACGCCTGCGCGTCGCCCTGCTGGAAAGTCAGGCACTCAAACAGAACGTCGATGAACAGTCGCAGATCAACAAGTCACTGGAAATTGATTTAGCCAAGACCCGGACGGATCTGGAAGAGCGCGTACGTCTGGCCGCGACCATTGCGGCAGCGGCAGACGCAGCGAAGGACGATTAACCGGCGACCGGCGTGCGCATGGTGACGAACTCTTCGGCGGCCGTCGGGTGCACGCCGATGGTTTCGTCGAAGTCGCGCTTGGTGGCGCCGGCCTTCAAGGCAATCGCCAGGCCCTGGACTATTTCACCGGCATCTGGGCCGACCATGTGACAGCCCAGCACCTTGTCAGTCCTGGCATCCACTACCAGCTTCATCAGCGTGCGCTCCTGACATTCAGTCAGGGTCAACTTCATCGGCCGGAAGCGGCTTTCGTAGATCACCACTTCGTGGCCGGCTTCGCGGGCCTCCTCTTCGGTCAAACCGACGGTACCAATGTTGGGCAGGCTGAACACCGCCGTCGGGATCATCTTGTAATCCACCGGACGATACTGCTCAGGCTTGAACAGGCGTCGCGCAACCGCCATGCCTTCAGCCAGGGCCACCGGTGTCAGTTGCACCCGACCGATCACATCGCCCAGTGCCAGGATCGACGGCTCGGCGGTCTGGTACTGCTCGTCCACTTCAACGAAGCCTTTCTTGTCGAGCTTGACCCCGGTGTTTTCCAGCCCGAGGTTATCCAGCATCGGGCGACGCCCCGTGGCGTAGAACACGCAATCGGCTTCCAGTTGGCGGCCGTCCTTGAGCGTGACTTTCAGGCTGCCATCGGCCTGCTTGTCGATGCGCTCGATATCCGCGTTGAATTGCAGGTCCATGCCGCGCTTGGTCAACTCTTCCTGCAAGTGTTTGCGCACGGAACCGTCAAAGCCGCGCAGGAACAATTCGCCGCGATACAGCAGCGTGGTCTCGGCGCCCAGACCGTGGAAAATCCCGGCGAACTCGACCGCAATGTAGCCACCGCCGACCACCAGCACACGCTTGGGCAACTCTTTGAGGAAGAACGCCTGGTTGGAACTGATCGCGTGCTCATGCCCCGCAATCTCCGGAATCTGCGGCCAGCCGCCGGTAGCGATCAGGATATTTTTGGCGGTATAGCGCTCGCCATTGATTTCGACCTGATGCGGATCGACGATCCTGGCGTGACCTTCATGCAAGGTCACGCCGCTGTTGACCAGCAGGTTGCGATAAATGCCATTGAGGCGATTGATCTCGCGGTCCTTGTTGGCGATCAGCGTCGCCCAGTCGAACTGCGTTTCATCCAGGCTCCAGCCAAAACCAGAAGCCTGCTCGAAGTCTTCGGCGAAGTGCGCACCGTAGACCAGCAATTTTTTCGGCACGCAGCCGACGTTCACACAGGTACCGCCCAGGTAGCGGCTCTCGGCCACGGCTACTTTCGCGCCAAACCCGGCGGCAAACCGCGCAGCCCGCACACCGCCGGAACCGGCACCAATCACATAAAGGTCAAAATCGTGGGCCATTTTCAATCTCCTCGGCAGGTGACCAGCATACCCGTAGACATTTGTGGGGCAAGCGCTGCAGACGATATGGGGCTGGAAAATGAAAAAGCCACCCGCAGGTGGCTTTTCAATACAAACAGGTCGCCAGCTATCAGTAAGCCTTGCCCGTCTTGTAGAAGTTCTCGAAGCAGAAGTTGGTCGCGTCGATGTAGCCTTCAGCTCCACCGCAATCGAAACGCTTGCCCTTGAACTTGTAGGCAATCACACAACCATCCTGCGCCTGTTTCATCAGGGCGTCAGTGATCTGGATTTCGCCACCTTTGCCTGGCTCGGTTTGTTCGATCAGGCTGAAGATGTCCGGAGTCATGATGTAACGACCGATGATCGCCAGGTTCGACGGGGCATCTTCCGGCTTTGGCTTCTCGACCATGTTGCGCACGCGGTACAGGTCGTCACCAATCAGGTCGCCGGCAATCACGCCGTACTTGCTGGTTTCTTGCGGGTCGACTTCCATGATCGCGACGATGGTGCAGCGATACTGCTTGTACAGCTTGACCATCTGCTTCAGTACGCCGTCACCTTCCAGGTTGACGCACAGGTCATCCGCCAACACCACGGCGAACGGCTCGTCGCCGATCAGCGGACGACCGGTCAGGATCGCATGACCCAGACCTTTCATTTCAGTCTGGCGAGTGTAGGAGAACGAGCACTCATCCAGCAGGCGGCGGATGCCGACCAGGTATTTCTCCTTGTCGGTGCCCTTGATCTGGTTTTCCAGCTCGTAGCTGATGTCGAAGTGGTCTTCCAGGGCGCGCTTGCCGCGACCGGTGACGATGGAGATTTCGTTCAAGCCGGCATCCAGTGCCTCTTCGACGCCGTACTGGATCAGTGGCTTGTTCACCACCGGCAGCATTTCTTTGGGCATGGCTTTAGTCGCTGGCAGGAAGCGAGTACCGTAACCGGCTGCTGGGAACAAGCATTTCTTGATCATATAAGTCCTTGTAAGGGCTGTGCGTGTACGAGTTTCGGCGCAGTCTAATCAGGCGGCGAGCACCTTACAATGCCCCGCTCTGGCTAACCGATGCCAACATAGAGAAATAATCTTGCCGATAGTTCCCTGCGGGAGTGCGCAGGTCACTGCGCAACCTCTTATACATAGCAGAGACTTGCGCAATTGCACGGTTTCGCTGAACCGAAGCGCCCCACCATACGCCCATCGGCACCCGTTGAGTGCGTTTGGCGGTATCATGGCGCGCTTGAACCAGACAACGAGGCAAACAGATGTCGGCAGTAAAAAGCGTCAACGGATTCCTGATCAATCAGGAAAAAGACGGTCAATGGTGGGTGGCCAGTGTCGCCGGTGAAAATATCGCCGGACCTTTCGCTTCCGAAGCCTTGGCAATCGAAGTGGCCTCGGTGCTGGAGCTTGAGCACCCGGAACCCAAGCGACGCGGCAAGGACAAAAACTGAGCGACGCCCGATGCGACAAGCCCTGCCATTGCGCAGGGCTTTTTTATGGTTCTTCACGCAATCCCGGGAAACTGTAGGAGCCAGCCTGCTGGCGATGGACTCAAGTGCGCCGCGTTCATCCAGTTCATACGCGTTATCGTTAACGACCATCGCCAGCAATCGAGCGTCGACCGGCTGCTCCTACAAGGGGCCGTGCCCATGCTTGAACCAGTGAAAGAACCTTTTTTATGAATAAATGCAAAGGCGTGGCCTTTGGCTATAACCTTTTGCCTGCGACGCTGTCTCAGCCTTAGCCCACCCCCCCCTGACGACGACCACGCCATGAAAAAATTTTTGCCTCTGATCGCAATACTGGCCCTGAGTGGCTGCGCAACGTCGAAAGAAACCTACCTGGGTAACGGAGAGCAAGGTCTTTCCATTGACTGCTCCGGGGAAGCCAATTCCTGGGCTGCGTGCTACGAAAAAGCCGATGCGTCCTGCGCAGGTACCGGCTACAGGATTGTCGGAACCGATGGCACACCCTCGCTCAGGGAGAGCGAAAAGACTCTCGGCGTCGACGTCGGCAACTACAAGAGCCGCAACGTCGTGGTGATCTGCAAGTAAGGCGCCGCGCCCTACATATGGATTTCGGCGAATTTGATGCCAAGCCCGCGCACGGTATCGATCAGATCATCCAGGCGACTGAAAGACTCGACTTCATCATTGTCATCCACCAGGAAATAGCTGCGCCCGGCGCTTTTTTTGAAAAACACGATCCATTCTCCCCGCTCCGCCGGATTCTGAATCACATGGGTGGCGCAGATTACCCCCTCTGCATGACGTTCCCGGACCTGCTCTCGCTTCATAGTCGACTCCAGAAATAACAATGCCGCCAAAGCAAGGCTTGGGCGGCATCGGTGCTGATTGTCGATAGTTTATCAGCCGGAAATGCACTCGTTGGCAGCATTCTGTACGTCCATTGGACGTACCGGGACATTGGACATGCTCTCATGCAGCTTGATGCTGCTGCCGCCCGAGCGTTCATCAATGTCGAATACGGCAGACGGGCCCGAGGAATACTTGAGTGGCACGATCACACGCAAACCATCCTTGTGCGGCTCGATCTGCAAGGCGCCACGGCTTTCGGCCAGCTTTTCGCTCAGACATTGCGCGTACTCATGGGGCTTCTTGCCAGAAATCACGTTCATCGTCGGCAGGGACTCGTTGATTTCCGAGACGTTCGCACAACCACTCACCGTCAATGCCATCGGCAACAACCACAAACCCCACTTCATACAAATCCTCCAATAAAGACCCTCGGACAGCGCAAGTGCGATTTTTCTCCGAGACAAACTGCTTTATCGCTCATCAAACGTGAAATAAGCGTTTTTAATTGTCAAAGCGGCCGGATAATAAGGCGTTCGGGCTGATAAACTGCGCCAATCGCCCATGCTATCGTTTTGATTTTGTAGAAAAAGCCCTTCTGGAGGCGCCTCATGAAATTTATCCATCAGCGCGAGCACCTCAATGAAGACGACATTGTCGTCATTCAATGCTCCCAAATGTGCAACATCCGTTTGATGAACGACGCCAACTTCCGCAGCTTTAAAAATGGCGGTCGTCACACCTATCACGGCGGTGCATTCGACACGTTTCCGGCCCGCATCACCGCCCCTAGCACCGGTTTCTGGAACATCACGATCGATACCGTCAACCGTCGCCCTATCAGCGTGACCCGCAAACCCACCCTGACTCACTCGATCAAAATCATTCGCCGTTCCAGCTCGAAACTGAGCTGAACAACGAACCTGAAACAACAGACAGGCAGATACAACCGTGGCCCAAACGACCAAGTACGTCATCAAATACAAACTCAACGGCGAGCGTCGCTTCGAGTTTGCCCAGCTTGAAAACGGCACCACCGAAGAAGCCAAGGCGGCGCTGGATGCCATTCATGGACAGGACGATGTCATCAGCGAAATCAGCGTCAGCAAGGCGCTGTAACGCGAACCGGGGCGACAATGGACGTCAGCTCCCGCTCGCAATTGGACCGCAAGCGCCGGAGTGCCTGCTTCATCCTTGCCTTCCAGACTGGCCACCTCAACAACAAGAGGCCTGGCAATGAGCGAGCAATATCTGGACAGGCTGGACTGGCCCCGGCTGGAACAGCAACTTGATCAGGACGGTTACGCCGTCATCCCGTCCTTGTTGAGCCACAAGGCTTGTGAGCAAGTCAGCGCCTTGTACCCTCGAACAGAGCTTTTTCGCTCCCACGTCGTGATGGCTCGCCACGGATTTGGTCGAGGCGAATACAAGTATTTCAGCTACCCGTTACCGGAACTTGTGGCCCGTTTGCGCAACGCGTTCTACCCACGACTGGTGCCTATCGCCAATCGCTGGCATGAACAGATGGGTTTGCCCAGCCGCTTTCCCGAGTCTCATCAAGCCTTCATCGAACGCTGCCATGCCGCCGGTCAGAACCGTCCGACACCGTTATTGCTGCAATATGGTCCGCAGGACTACAACTGTTTGCACCAGGATCTGTACGGTGAGCACGTTTTTCCGCTGCAAGTGGCGATTCTGCTGTCGGACCCGGATAACGACTTCACCGGTGGCGAATTTGTCCTGACTGAACAGCGCCCGCGAATGCAGTCACGCCCGATGGTAATAGGTCTGAAGAAAGGTGACGGGTTGATCTTTGCGGTCAACCAGCGTCCGGTCGAAGGGACTCGCGGTTACTACCGAGTGACCCTGCGTCACGGCGTGAGTCGCCTGCACAGCGGCAAACGGCATACCCTTGGAATCATCTTTCACGATGCGTCATGAGCCCATGAATCCACTGACTTTCGATCTGTTTACCGATGCAGAGCCCGAGCAACAGCCCAGGTGCGAGCAGATCGGCGAACAGTCATACGTGCTCAGAGGCTTTGCCCTGCCCTGGCTGGAGCGCCTGCTACCCGCCCTGGAGGCAGTGCTGACGGCCGCGCCGTTTCGGCAGATGGTCACGCCTGGCGGCTTCACCATGTCGGTCGCCCTGAGCAGTTGTGGCACATTCGGCTGGACCACTGACCGCAGCGGTTATCGCTACACCCGCCACGATCCACAAACCGGTCAGCCCTGGCCAGGAATGCCCGAGGTGTTTCTTCAACTGGCACAAGCGGCGGCACTGGCAGCGGGTTTCACCGATTTTGTGCCGGACTCCTGCCTGATCAACCGCTACATCCCCGGGGCAAAAATGTCATTGCATCAAGATAAAGACGAACATTCCTACGCAGCCCCCATCGTTTCGGTATCGCTGGGTTTGCCGGCGATGTTCCTGTTCGGCGGCTTTAAACGCAGCGACAAAAGTCAGCGCGTTCCCCTGCTACATGGCGACATCGTGGTCTGGGGTGGCGTGGATCGCCTGCGTTATCACGGTGTGTTGCCGATCAAGGACGGCCATCATCCGAAACTGGGCGAGCAACGCATCAACTTCACCTTCCGCACCGCCGGATAAAGACTTCGAATTTGACCGCAAGCGCCGGAGTGTGTGGGAATTGCCCCATGGTTAATGTGCAGGCAACCCCTCAAAGGACATGACGCCATGACAACCCAATCGACCAAGATCACCATTGAAAACGATCCGCGCTGGGCCGCCGTTGTCGCGCGTGATCCCAAGGCTGACGGGCAGTTTGTTTATGCCGTGAAGACGACAGGCATTTACTGCAACCCCAGCAGTCTTGCGCGCTTGCCTAAACCACACAATGTCGAATTCTTCGATAGCGCCGAACAGGCCCGGGCCGCGGGTTATCGCCCGAGCAAACGCGCGACAAAAGATCAGAGCGAACTCGCCGCGCAACATGCCGCCACCGTGTCCGCCGCATGCCGCCAGATCGAAAACGCGGAATCACTGCCAGCCCTGGGCGAATTGGCCGAGGCTGCGGGCCTGAGCAGCTTCCACTTCCATCGCGTGTTCAAAGCCGTCACCGGCCTGACACCCAAGGGCTACGCCGATGCTCATCGCTCACGCAAGGTGCGCGAGCGACTGGCAGACGGTGGTTCGGTGACGGATGCCCTGTATGACGCCGGCTTCAACTCCAACAGCCGGTTTTATGAAGCGGCAGACCAACTGCTCGGAATGAAGCCCGGGGACTACCGCGCAGCCGGTCAAAACAACGACATTCGTTTTGCCGTCGGCCAGTGTTCGCTGGGCGCGATTCTGGTAGCGCAGAGTGAGCGCGGGGTCTGCGCGATCCTGCTGGGCGATGATCCGCACCAACTGGTTTGTGATCTGCAAGACAAATTCCGGCGCGCCAACCTGATTGGTGCCGATCATGAATTCGAGCAATTGATTGCCAGGGTCGTCGGCTTTATCGAGGCACCGGCCATTGGTCTTGATTTGCCTCTGGACGTACGCGGCACGGCGTTTCAGGAGCGTGTCTGGCAAGCGCTGCGAGAAATACCCGTTGGCAGCACTGCCAGCTACGCCGATGTCGCTCAGCGCATCGGTTCGCCAAAAGCCGTTCGCGCCGTGGCTCAGGCCTGCGGCGCGAACAACCTGGCCGTGGCGATCCCTTGCCATCGCGTGGTGCGCAGCGACGGCAATCTGTCGGGCTATCGCTGGGGTGTCGAGCGCAAACGCCAGTTGCTGGAGCGCGAGTCGCCGTAATCAGCGATTCACATCCACCACCACGCGCCCGCGCAACTGCCCGGCAAGCAAGCGCGGCGCGGCGTCGATGGCTTCGCTCAAGCCGATTTCGTGACTGATCAGCGGCAACAGGTTGAAGTCCAGATCCTTGGCCAGGCGATTCCAGGCTTCCACACGTTTGGCTTTGGGTTGGGTCACGCTGTTGATCCCGGCCAGGGTCACACCGCGCAAGATGAACGGTGCAACGGACGCCGGAAAGTCCATGCCTTGCGCCAGACCGCATGCCGCGACGGTGCCATTGGCCCTGGTGCTGGCGCAAGCATTGGCCAGGGTGTGGCTGCCGACCGAATCGATGACTGCCGCCCAACGCTCCTTGGCCAACGGCTTGCCTGGCTCGGACAGCGTGGCACGGTCGATGATTTCGCCAGCGCCCAGTTGCTTCAGGTAGTCATGCTCCGAGATGCGTCCGGTGGAAGCCACCACCCGGTAGCCGAGCTTGCTCAGCAACGCGATGGCGAAACTGCCAACGCCGCCGTTGGCGCCGGTGACCAGGATTTCGCCCTGCTCAGGCGTCACACCGTTATGTTCCAGAGCCAGGATGCACAGCATGGCCGTGTAGCCCGCCGTACCGATGGCCATCGCCTGGGCGGCGGTGAATGCCTTGGGTAATGGAATCAGCCAGTCGCCGTTCAGGCGAGCCTTCTGCGCCAATCCACCCCAATGCCCTTCACCCACGCCCCAGCCATTGAGCAGGACCTGATCACCGACCTTGTAGTCCGGATGCCCGCTGACTTCGACGACACCGGCCAGGTCGATGCCCGGCACCATCGGGAATTTGCGCACCACCGGGCTGCTGCCAGTGATCGCCAGGCCATCCTTGAAGTTCAGCGTGCTGTAGGCAACACGCACCGTGACATCACCCTCGGGTAACTGATCGTCCTGGATCTCCTGCAGTGTGGCCCGGTAACCGCTGTCGTCTTTGTCGATCAAAATACCTTTGAACATTACGGCCTCTCAATGGAATCAGTCTGGTGGTGGTGCATTTGAAATAACACATGGCAACCGATTGTCGTACTCGACTTTAAGCCAATCAGCCAACACATGGGGCGCTGAAGAAAGCCTGGCGAACTGAAATGACGACTGGCCTTGCGCCAGTCGTTGCGTTACAAATCCTGTTCTAGCGACCCTGCCCGGATTCAACGTCGGAGAACACAGCACATGAACCAATGGCCAGATACCCGCATTCTTGACCTGCTCGGGATCGAACTGCCGATCATTCAGGGGCCGATGGCCGGTGCCACAAACTCGGCCATGGTGATTGCAGCCAGCAATGCAGGCGGCCTGGGTTCGATGCCAGCGGCTATGCTCAGCACCGATCAACTGCGCGAAGAGCTGAAAACGATCCGCCAACACACCCAGCGCCCGATCAACGTCAATTTTTTCTGTCATCAAACTCCAGCCCCTGATGAGCAACGCGCGCAGGACTGGAAAAACCTGCTGCAACCCTACTACCAGGAACTCGACGTCGACTTCGATGCGCCAACGCCCGTTTCCAACCGGGCACCGTTCGATAACGCGGCCTGTGAAGTGGTCGAAGCGTTTCGCCCTGAAGTGGTGAGCTTTCACTTTGGCCTGCCGGAAAAATCCCTGCTCGACCGGGTGAAGGCCACCGGTGCGAAAGTGTTGTCCTCGGCCACCACCGTCGAAGAAGCCGTGTGGCTTGAGCAGCATGGCTGCGACGCAATCATTGCCATGGGCTACGAAGCGGGAGGCCATCGCGGGATGTTTCTCAGTGATGACCTGAGCAGTCAGGTGGGCACTTTCGCCCTGGTGCCCCAAGTCGTCGATGCGGTGAAAGTGCCCGTGATTGCCGCCGGCGGCATCGCTGACGCACGTGGCGTCGCCGCCGCCTTCATGCTGGGCGCTTCGGCGGTACAGGTGGGTACGGCGTACCTGTTCACGCCAGAGGCCAAGGTCAGCCCGTCCCATCACAAAGCGTTGCGCACCGCCAGGGAAAGCGAGACGGCCGTCACCAACGTGTTCACCGGTCGCCCGGCCCGGGGCATCCTGAATAGGGTGATGCGCGAACTGGGGCCCATGAGCGCCAAGGCTCCGGCCTTCCCCCTTGCCGGTGGCGCACTGATGCCTTTGCGGGTCAAAGGTGAAGCGGACTTCAGCAACCTCTGGGCCGGTCAGGCATTTACCCTCGGGGTCGAATTGACCACCGAGGCACTGACTCGAAAACTGGCTGATGAAGGGTTAGCGAGGCTGCTAGGTCGCCCCTGAGCATCACTTGCGTTAAAATTGTATACAATTTTGTGACAGCACATTCCGTTTAAAGGCAATTCGCTATATATTTCTGTACATAACGATTCACCCCCTGCTGCAATTGCCTTTAACGGAGCCGTTTCATGACCATTCGTGCCTCACGTTTTGCCCCTGCCTGCCTGGCGAGCCTTATCGCCGCATTCGCCTTCGGCTCAGCCCAGGCGGACGAAGTCCAGGTAGCTGTCGCTGCCAACTTCACCGCACCCATCCAGGCCATCGCCGCTGATTTCGAAAAAGACACCGGGCATAAACTGGTGACCTCCTTTGGCGCCACCGGCCAGTTCTACACCCAGATCAAAAACGGCGCGCCGTTCGAAGTGTTCCTCTCGGCAGACGACAGCACTCCGAAAAAACTTGAAGCCGAAGGCGACACCGTCAAGGGTTCGCGTTTCACCTACGCGGTCGGCACGCTGGCACTGTGGTCGGCCAAAGAAGGTTATGTCGATGCCAAGGGCGATGTACTGAAAAAGAACGATTACCAGCACCTGTCCATCGCCAACCCGAAAGCTGCGCCTTATGGCCTGGCGGCTACCCAGGTGTTGGCCAAGGAAGGTCTGAGCGACAAGGTCAAAGACAAGATCGTTGAAGGCCAGAACATCACCCAGGCCTACCAGTTCGTCTCCACTGGCAACGCCGAGCTGGGATTCGTCGCCCTGTCGCAGATCTACAAGGACGGCAAGATCACCAGCGGTTCGGCCTGGATCGTTCCGGCCAGCCTGCACGACCCGATCAAACAGGACGCCGTGATTCTCAACAAGGGCAAGGACAACCCGGCCGCCAAGGCACTGGTTGACTACCTCAAGGGGCCGAAAGCGGCAGCTGTCATCAAGTCCTACGGTTACGAAATCTAAATGTCGCTATCGAGTGCCGACTTTTCCGCCATCTGGCTGACCCTGAAACTGGCGTCTCTGACGACCGTCATCCTGCTGATTGTCGGCACTCCGATTGCGTTATGGCTGTCGCGCACCCGCTCCTGGTTGCGCGGCCCGGTCGGGGCGATTGTCGCCCTGCCTCTGGTGCTGCCACCGACGGTGATTGGTTTTTATCTATTGCTGGCACTCGGCCCTCACGGGTACATCGGCCAGCTCAGCCAATCACTCGGCCTTGGCACCCTCACTTTCAGTTTTGCAGGGCTGGTCATCGGCTCGGTGTTGTATTCGATGCCGTTTGTCGTCCAACCGCTGCAAAACGCTTTTTCCGCGATCGGCACACGCCCTCTCGAAGTGGCCGCGACGTTACGGGCCAATCCCTGGGACAGCTTTTTCAGCGTGACGCTGCCCCTGGCCCGCCCCGGGTTCATTACCGCGGCGATTCTCGGTTTCGCCCACACCGTCGGCGAGTTCGGCGTGGTGCTGATGATTGGCGGCAACATTCCCGAAAAGACCCGGGTGGTCTCGGTGCAGATCTACGATCACGTCGAAGCCATGGAATACGCCCAGGCCCATTGGCTGGCCGGGGCGATGCTGGTGTTCTCGTTTGCCGTTCTGCTGGCGCTGTACTCCAGCCGTAAAACCAAAGCGGGCTGGAGCTGACCGATGATTCAAATGCGTCTGAAACTGGGTTATTCGGGCTTTGCCCTGGACGTCGACCTGCAGCTGCCGGGCCGTGGCGTCACCGCGCTTTACGGTCATTCCGGCTCGGGCAAGACCACTTGCCTGCGCTGCATCGCCGGCCTGGAACGGGCCGATCAAGGCTTTATCCAGGTCAACGATGAAGTCTGGCAAGACAGCGAAAACAAGATTTTCGTCGCGCCGCACAAACGCGCACTGGGCTACGTGTTCCAGGAGGCCAGCCTGTTTCCTCACCTGTCAGTGCTGGCCAACCTGGAGTTCGGCCTCAAGCGCATCCCCAAGCCTCAGCGCCGGGTCGACATGGCCCACGCCACCGAATTGCTGGGTATCAGCCATTTGCTCGACCGACACCCACAACACCTTTCGGGTGGCGAGCGACAGCGCGTCGGCATGGCCCGCGCCTTGCTCACCAGCCCGAAACTGCTGTTGATGGACGAACCACTGGCGGCGCTGGATGCCCAGCGTAAAAGTGAAATCCTGCCCTACTTGCAACGCCTGCACGACGAACTCGACATCCCGGTGCTGTACGTCAGCCACTCCCAGGATGAGGTCGCGCGGCTGGCCGACCATATCGTGTTGCTCAGCAACGGCAAGGCACTGGCCAGCGGCCCGATCGGCCAAACCCTGGCGCGCCTCGACTTGCCTCTGGCCATGGGGGATGACGCCGGCGTGGTGATCGAAGGTCGCGTCAGCGCCTATGACGCAGACTATCAATTGCTGAGCCTGCAGTTGCCCGACACGACCCTCAACATACGTGTGCCGCACTCGCCGCTGGACGCGGGCCACGCACTGCGCTGCAAGGTCCAGGCGCGGGATGTGAGCCTTAGCCTGCACAGCGCCGGGCAAAGCAGCATTCTCAATCGCCTGCCGGTCACTGTCGTCAGTGAAATGAACGCCGACAACGCCGCCCATGTGCTGATTCGCCTGGACGCCGCAGGCACGCCACTGCTGGCGCGGATCACGCGATATTCTCGCGATCAACTGAACGTCCATCCTGGTCAGCAACTCTGGGCACAAATAAAAGCGGTTGCAGTGCTGGCGTAAATCCGGCGACACGACTGCACCGGACAGAGGTCCGCGCCTGAACCGACGAATTAACTTGCCTATTTTTTGCACGATCACCAATGGCTTCTATAGTTGAACTGAACACGAATCAGCTGCGGAGACGCCATGGAAGACATTTTCGTCGTGAAGCGTTGCAACAAGATCATCATCCATGGCCGCCGTGCGGGTGAACATGACCACCTGCCACCGGAAGCCGCGGTCTGGTATCGCATCGCCGATACCCGCACCTTGGGCTTTATTGGAGATGGCTATGATGTTGAAGAAGACGCCATGCGTGTTTGCCGCCAGTTGAACGCTAAATCACAAGTGACAGCCCGACAATGTTGACCAGCGTCAGCATTTTTTAACGGGTCTATACTGAAATGGCTGAAGGATCAGTAACCCTTCCAGCAGAAAGCTCGCCCCAGGCGGGCTTTTTACTGCCACGACCAGGTTTCTTGAACGGAGGTGTTTCCCATGTCCGAAAAAGAGTCCATCACCACCCTGCTCACCTTGCTGGACTCCCGTCAGGCCCGCCTGGCCGCCGCCTGCAAGGAAATCGCCGACTGGGTCGATCATCAAGGCGGGCATCCTACCGCCCTCAGAATTCGTGATCGCCTGAACGACATCGAGAAGGACACGCCGCTGATCCGGCACACACTGTCGTCACTCAAACCTGTCGACCGGCCTCTGCCTCGGTTCAGATGATCCGCCACGGATCTGCGGTGCGAGGACAGGCCCGATTCGGGCTGCATGATCAGTGACGGTGACGTTTCCGTGCGTCTGGCTGCCTGATTGACTTCAACCCTCTCCCACGACCCGGCCCGATGCTGGTTTTTTTGTTGCCCAAATCCAATCGAACTAATGCCGATCAGTTAAGCGCTAATGCGATCTGTAGCAGCTGCCGAGCCCGCTAGGCAGCTGCTACAAAGGGTGTCGCGGCTGAAATTGCTTAACTGACTGGCATTAGCACCTGGGCTCCATAACTTCGCGCAGGGACATGCGCTTGAACGCCTCGACCAGTGCTCGCCCTTCCTCTGGCGCACAAGTGACCGCCAGGCGCATGGTCGCCTCGCCCAGGTGCCAGATCAAAAACGCGGATTCCTGAACCTGTTGCTCATCGCTTTCCGGAAATACGCGAAGCATGGCCTGGGCTAGCAGCCCCCCCGCCACCCGGCTTTCCTCCAGTTCCAGCTGCAATAACTGCTTGTCGGCCTGCATACCGGACCAGATGTCACGCATCACCGGTGTCGCCATCACGATCTCGTAATACAGATCGAGCAACTGCGAGTAGGCTGCCCGCAATCCCTGGGCATCCTCGACAGCCTCCATTGCTTCTTTAATGCAACGACGGCTCTCAGCGTTGTAGCGCTCGGCCAGCGTACGGATGACGGAACTCTTGTCGGGGAAGTACTGATAAAGGGAACCGATCGAGATCTCGGAGCGCTCGGCGATTTCACTCATCTTGAGTTGATCGCTGCCCTTATCCGCAATCAATTGAGTCGCCACTGTCAGAATCCGCTCCTGACGATCGCGACTGCGCTGTTGCGTGGGATTACGTCGAACAGCTTCTGCAGCAGGCCGTTCGAGGGTTTCAGAGGGCTTTTTGCGCACGAGCGAATTTCCCGATCAATAACGTGACATGTACTCACCTTAGCATCGCCACTCCCCACGCCCAATAACAGATGTCCACACGTCGGGGAATTCGGTCTGATGGCTTGACGGAAAAACATGAGCATCTATCATCTTTTAAACATGAGCATCACTCACATTAACCGATGGAGATGAACGCAATGAAAACTGCCCAACCAATCACGCTGGTCCTCGGCGCCACCGGCAAAACCGGACGGCGAATCACACAACGACTCGAAGCGGCGGGTCTGCCCGTTCGCCGAGGTTCCCGCGATGCGAATCCCCCCTTCGACTGGGAAGATCGATCAACCTGGGATGCCGTGATAGATGGCGTTCATTGCGTCTACATTTCCTTTCAACCTGATCTCGCCGTTCCAGGCGCCCTTGAAACCATCCAGGCGTTCACCGACCTGGCGGTGAAAAGCGGCGTCCGCAAATTGGTTTTGTTATCCGGGCGCGGAGAGGTCGAAGCGGAACAGGCCGAACGTGTCATACAGAACAGCGGGATTGACTGGACGATTCTGCGGGCCAGTTGGTTCTGCCAGAATTTCAGCGAGGCACACTTTCTTGAGCCCATTCTGCAAGGTGAACTCGTACTCCCCGTCGACCAGGTCGCCGAGCCCTTTGTCGATGCAGAAGACATTGCCGAGTGTGCCGTCGCGGCAATGACCCAACCCGGACACACTGACCAGCTCTATGAATTGACCGGCCCTCGGGCGTTGACCTTTGCTGCAGCCGTGACCGAGATTGCCCGCTCCACCCGGCGTAACATTCAATTCGTCGCCATACCGCCGGACGCCTATCGACAGGCATTGGAACAGGAACAACTTCCTCCGGACTTCATTGATCTGGTGTTGTACCTCTTCACGACTGTGCTCGACGGCCGCAACACCCCCGTGACCGATGGCGTACAGCGGGCACTGGGGCGGCCGGCGCGTGACTTCAGCGACTATGTACAGCGCACTGCCGCTGCGGGCATCTGGGGAAATGGAAGCCCGACGTAAAGCAGTGGCGAGAACAAGCTTCGTCGACTAGGGTTTTTTGCGTATCGAACTGCGGCGCCTTAATTGGCAGGAGCCCGATCAAGGAGGAACCCATGTCACTCAATCGTAGTGCCGAACAAACCTACCGCCAGTGGTCGACCCCGATCCTGTTGGAACTCAAGGAGCGAGAACATCAAATGAACCCGTCAGACCGCCAGGCCTTGGAAAACGTACTGCTGGAAAGAAGGCTGATCAATATCGGCAACCCGGCCGGCAGCGATCGCCGCAAGGCAGACCCGGCGTCCTGAAGCATCAGGCAAGCATGATCAAGATAGAAACAATGGAGCAGAAACAAACAAGGGCTTACATCAGCTTTCGCTTGCAAGCCCTTGATTTCAGATAACACCCGACGACGGAATCGATGGCGTTGAATGCACCTTGAGGAGCGTTGGTCGTTCAGTTTTACGTCGGGTTAATTACCCTTTTGGACAAATCCAATCGTTTTCCGCGCTAAAACCACCCACTACGATCATCTTCCAGCTCCTGGCGACACTGCTTGAGTTGGGCGCTGTAGATTTCTGACTGCTTTTGCACTTTCTGGGCAACCTGCATCAGCCAGGGTTTACTGCGATAGGAATTACGGCTATAGCCCCACGCCCCTCGTGATAAGCCAGGTACTGATTGTAGGTGTCCCGAATTCACTCTGCATCTCTAGCGAGTCCTCATACCTGTCGGGATATTCACGGTAAATACTGCAGAGATTGTCCTGATCTTTTGGTGGCGTAGTCGTGCAACCGGTCAAAAACATAAACAACAAAGCCAACAACAAAACTTGTCCTTGTTTCATCCATCCCTCTCAAAAAAACAAGGGCATAAAGTGCCTAATGCCAGTCAGTAAAGCGGTAATGCGATCTGTAGCAGCTGCCGAGCCCGCGAGGCTGCGTTCGGCTGCATAGCAGTCGTGAGTCCAGCTGACGCGGCCTGCCTGACGTACCGCAATGACTGATTTACGACTGCTTCGCAGCCGAACGCAGCCTCGCGGGCTCGGCAGCTGCTACAAAGTGTCACCTTCTCGAATTATGGACGAGTTGGTCAACGAAGAACTCCATATGCCCTCTGGGGGTAGCCGGCAAAGGCCAAGCGTCGACCTTCAAAGCGATTTCCTGAAATGCTTGGGCGCACTTGGAGCGCGGAAAGTGTTCGTAGACTGCACGCTGCTTCTGCACTGCCCTACGCGCACATTCATCGTACGGAACCGCTCCCACATACCGCAGGGTTACGTCGAGGAAGCGATCGGTGACTTTGGCCAATTTAGCGAACAGCACCTGACCTTCCTTCGGGCTCTGCTCCATATTGACCAGCACCCGGAAACGGTCCATTCCGTAATCACGATTAAGCAGTTTGATCAGTGCGTAGGCATCGGTGATCGAGGTCGGTTCGTCGCAGACCACCAGCAAGACTTCGTGGGCCGCCCGGACGAGACTGACCACCGACGCGCCGATACCAGCAGCCGTGTCAATCACCAGCACATCGAGACTGTCACCGATTTCACTGAAGGCCTGGATCAGGCCTGCATGCTGAGCCGGAGACAAATGCACCATGCTCTGGAGGCCTGAAGCCGCGGGGACGATTCGTATCCCGCCCGGACCGTTCAAAAGTACATCGGATAGCTCACAGCGACCTTCGATTAAATCGGCAAGCGTGTACTGCGGGGAAAGCCCCAACAGGACATCGATATTCGCCAAGCCAAAATCGCCATCAAGCAATACGACTCGCCTTCCAAGTTTCGCCAGCGCCAATGAAAGATTCACAGCCACAGTCGACTTGCCGACGCCGCCCTTTCCGCCGGTCACGGCGATAACTTGTACAGAACGCACACCATCCATGTTATTGATTCCCTTCCATGTGCAACGCGTGCGAGTAGTCGCTAACTATCCCTAGATACGCAATGTTAACTGAAAAGTACAGACACATGGCCCCTGGCTGTATCACAGGATCACTAGAAACGCTGTAACCCACTACATGGCAATCACGCGAACCAGAACTGCCACTGCTGCGATGCCCTCATCCGCCGACTAATCGCCTATGCCGGCTTCAGACCTGCTCCCTTCCGTTCCGTTCAAGATCAACGAAAACCAGTTCGCCCTAGAGGCTGCCACCATGGTGCTCACGCTTTGTGTTGAGCATCGCGGAGCGGCCGAGGTCGGCGGCAATATCCGCGGCGCCCTTCAAACGATCGACAAGAACGAAGAACTCATCGCGGGGGCAAGTCGGGCGCGCGTTTACTGCTGCAACTTGTGCACTTAACATTCTCTTTTCAGGAAAAATAAATGCAACCGCTCTAAACCATAGTTTTGACGCCTGATGTCAATCGTTTGACATCCGTTCCCCCCGAGCTACCATCAGGGAATGGATGATACTGACCTAGGAAAAATATGAGCACCGAACCTAAGCACGGATGGAAATGGGCTTACCGAAAACTGCGTGGACTGTACTGCTCTCGCCGGACAGCCTTCTACAGAGCCACGCTTTATTCCCTTCGGGGTGACACGGGGTCGTTTTACGTTGACCGCAGCTGGGAGAAGGTCCGCCTTCGTCGCTGATTGTGTTATTCGTTTTTGGATGTTCGGGTCGCCCATGCTCCAGAAACTGAACGGGTAGGCTTCTGGCATACGCCGACATAGCCCCTCCACACGATTTGACCTTGCCGTCATTCACGCGGTTGCGGATGGTCCAGGCCACGGCGATCTGGCTGGCCAGCAATTCGCCGCGGGCCTCGCCCCACAACGTCCGGGCGAGGATGTCGCGGTCCTTCTCGGCTTCGGTCATCACTTTTCTCCAGGCGAAAAAAAAGCCCGCGATCAGCGGGCGATAAATGGTTGTTCAAATCGGGAGGAAGCTATGCCTAATGCCAGTCAGTCAAGCAATTTCAGCCGCGACACCCTTTGTAGCAGCTGCCGAGCCCGCGAGGCTGCGTTCGGCTGCGAAGCAGTCGTAAAATCAGTCATTGCCGTACGTCAGGCAGACCGCGTCAGCAGGGCTCACGACTGCCATGCAGCCGAACGCAGCCTCGCGGGCTCGGCAGCTGCTACAGATCGCATTACCGCTTAACTGACTGGCATTAGCCAATCGAGCCGGTTTTCTTTGACTCCTGTTTCCCACACGCACAAAAAACCCCCTCGCCAGGAGGGGGTCTGATGTTTCAAAGGTCAAACGGTTTTACCCGTCTTTACCTGGATTTTCGTCAGCTCAGCGCAGCGCAGGAATACCCGCAAACAGCCACGAAGTCTCTTGAACTGGCGCTGCTTCGTTGCGTTTACGCGCCCACTGAGTCAGCGCCACCATCATCGCAAAGCCGAGCACGATCAACACCGGATAGGCCATCAGCAACTCGGTGAGCGAATACTTCCAGGCCAGCGGTCGACCGACACCGAGCATGGCGGCATACAGCCAGGACACGCCCGACAGTGCGCCAGAGAACAGGGCAAACATTCGCACATTGACCTTAAGATCAAGCAGCGACCCGGCCTTCAGCATTGCCGGCAATACATAACGGTGTAACAACATGCCGTTGAATGTCAGCAACAATACAATAATGACTTTGGCTTGAAGTTTCGGATTGGCAAAATAGTTCATGCCTTTATCAAGGTAATCAATACCTATAATCGCGGCCCCAGTCACCCACAAGAATATCAACGCATTGGCAACAGACTTCTGAAGACTGGCCATATGTTCATTGTCGTGCCCCGACGACACACGACCTTTCAGTAAGTCCTTGACCATTGCGGCATCACTGGCAAACACCAGTCCGATAGCTACGCAGCAAGCCAACAGGTGAACGTACACTACGCCTAAACGCAAAAACTCCATGGATTCTTTCTGGCCGATCAGGCCGATCATTGTATTAATATCCAAGATTACATCTCCACTTATTGCGGCAGTGCAAATTGACCATGCCCCAGGCATGCGAATTAATTGATTAATTGCGCCTGCACGACCAAGTTCGCATTGATTGAAGCAACTAAATAATTTGGTATTACAAGAGAGAGCGACTCGCCCAGCGAGTCAGTGATGACGGCATACTATCACTCCAGGTCTCAGGTAAAAAAAATCCCCATGCGCATTCCATTCAATGCAGATGAGGTATACGTCCATTTTATTAGTGAGTGCAGCGCGAACTCTCAAAGGATCCGCCTGCTGGGGAATCAGAGCGACGCATATCAAAATCGTTCACTTTTCGAGCAGAACGCTCGACAAACGGTACTAAATCCAAAACCCAGGGCACCTGTTTCCCTGGCTGAAACCCGCGTTGCTACGGAGCTGAATCGTTTCCTGTCTTTTGCCGGAAAAAAACAGCAATCGCACTGAACTCACATCGCCAGACCCGACCGATGGCAAAAATTACCTACCGGTCAGTGCGGGCTCAAGCCAGCAACTCGGTGATCCAGCGGGCCTGCCGCGCGATGTCCTGCACGGTCTCCTCGGGCACGGCCTGCTGCGCCCGGGCAAAGTGGCTCAGGGTCTTGTGTTTCTGGCGCAACTTGCGCTGCCACTTGACCAGGAACGCCGGACTGCGGGCCTGCATCTGCAACGGCCCGAAGTACAGCTCTTGGGCGGTGTAGATCACCGGCCCGTTTCGCTCGGCGACGATGATTTCGTAGTCGAAACGATTTTCCCGCAGCACTTCCTCGCATAGGATGCGATAGCCGTTTTCCATCAACCATTGGCGCAGTGGCTGTTCGCCGCCGTTGGGTTGCAGGATCAGGCGCTCCTGACCGCTCAGGTACGCCTTGCCGCTGTCGAGAATGTCGCGGATCGTTTCGCCGCCCATACCGCAGAGGCTGATCGCCGTGATCCCGTCTCCCGGTTCGATTGCCGCCAGACCATTGGCCAGGCGCACGGTGATCTGCGGTTCCAGGCCATTCTCACGCACGGTGCGGTTGGCCGCGTGGAACGGCGTCAGCGCCACCTCGCCTGCCACCGCCGCGACAATGGCGCCACGGCGCATCAACGCCACCGGCAGGTAGCCGTGATCCGAGCCGATATCGGCCAGGCGCGCACCGGCTGGCACATGTGCCGCCACGCGTTCCAGGCGCATGGACAATGTCTGTTCGTTCAACTGCGGCCCCTTTTCACCACGAACGTCCGGCTCCTTTGGCCGGATCGGGGCGCGATTGTGTCGAGCAACGCCGTGCATTTCAAATTTATGTGACCAGGGTCATGGCCCCCTTCACGCAATCACGTGCGCATACACCGATCTGTCGACGTTTCCACCGGACAGAATCACCCCCACCCTTCTTCCCGACATGGTTTCACGCTCCGAAATGAGCGCTGCCAGCGCCGCCGCACCGGCCCCTTCAGCGAGGTTGTGGGTATCGGTGTAATACACGCGCATGGCCTCGGCAATCTGCGCATCACTGACCGCTACGATCCGCGCCGCACCTGCCGCGTAGACGGCAAAGGCTTCAGGCACTGGCTTGCGTACGGCCAGACCGTCGGCAAAGGTGGTTGCAGAGGCAGTTTCGCACAGGACTCCGGTGTCAAACGACAACTGTGCGGCCGCCGCTTCCGTGGAAACCACGCCCACCACCCGGGTTTTCAGGCCAAGCGCATCGCGGGCGGCGATCACCCCACAAATCCCCGATCCACAGCCAATCGGTACATATACGGTATCCAGGTCCGGCGCCGCGTTGAACAGCTCCAGCGCATAAGTGGCGACGCCTTTGACCAGCTCGCTGTGAAACGGCGGAACCAGGAAGAGGTCATGCACGTGCGCAAGGCGTGCAGCCTCTTCACGGGCCTCATCGAAATCGCGGCCATACTCGACCACTTCAGCGCCAAAGCCGCGCATGGCGTTGTTCTTTTCTACCGAGTTACCTTCCGGCACTACGATCAACGCCCTCAAACCCAGTGCGCCAGCCGCCAGCGCCAGGCTCTGGCCATGGTTGCCGCGGGTAGCGCTGACAATGCCCTTCGTGCCTGGGTGCTCGTGTTTGAGCCAGTGCATGAACGTGATGCCGCCACGTACTTTGAAAGCACCGGTAGGCGTGTGATTTTCGTGCTTGACCCACACCGTGCAACCCAACCGCTGAGCCAGCAAGGGCCAAGGGTACTGGGCGGTGGCCGGCATGACCTGATAAACGTTGCGTGCCGCGTGTTCGATATCGTCGCGAGTCAGTCTGTGCATGAGTTATCTCCCTGAGATTTTGCCCAGTCTGAACACGGGCGCAGTACTCCGGCTTTCAAAAAACCGACCTGACTTTTGCCCCCCCTCTTCACTACTATGGCGTTCATGAACCATCGAAATCGCCTGCCGCCACCACTCCTGTCCGAACCGGTCCGCCGTATCGAGGCCGGCCCCTGGGCGATCGAATTGCTCCCCGGTTGCGCCTACGCGACCCGATATGTAGCGACCCAGGCGGGAATCGGCTTTGCCTTCGACAGCCAGCGAGGCCTGCACGCTATCGGTAGCGACCGGGTACATCCTTTCGATGCCGTGCCCAACGGCCTGGCGTTCATCCCCGTCGGGTGTGACGTGTTGTCCGAATCTCCCAAGGGCGGTGAATACCTGCGGGTGATGCGCACAGACGGTGTCGCGTTGATCGGGGATCGCGCCTTCAACAATCGCATCGATCAACAGGCCACTGCCCTCGCACGGCGAATGCGCGCCGCGCTGTTGCACGCGTGCGTGGAGGACGACTGGGAAGCCTGGGCACTGGCATTGTCCGAGCGGACGACGGGTAGCGAAGCCGTGTCGGCAGCGCCCCATGCCAGGATAACGAGCAACCGGATGCGCTTGCTCGATGAGTTCATTGATGCGGGCCTCGATAGCCCGTTGAGCGTACCGGCGATGGCGGGCCTGCTTGGATTGTCCGAAGGATATTTCATGCGGGCATTCAAAAACGCCACAGGCCAAAGCCCGCACAGTTACCTGATCGACCGACGCCTCGCCAAGGCCCGTGCCCTGATGCGCGATTCGACCGCCACACTGGCTGAAATCGCCTACGCCTGCGGTTTCAATTCCCAGGCGCACATGGCGACCACCTTCAGGCAACGCCTCGGCGTGAGTCCGGCGCAATTGCGTCAATAATGAAACGACAGGAAAATCAGCGGTTGCGAGCGGGCAGCATGCCCTTGAGCACATCATCCTTCTCAACGAAGTGATGCTTGAGCGCAACCAGTAGATGGCCACCTACCAGAGCGCCACACAACCACGCCATGTAGGTATGAACCGACTTTGCCAGATCGTACAGGCTCTGATCGGGGTCAACGATTGGAGGGAGCATGAACAGCGCCGCCACCATGACGGGTTTGTCGGCGACCGAGCTCCAGTACCAGCCGGACAACGGCAGCCCGATCAAGGCCACGGCGTACAGCAGCACATGCCCGACCAGCGCACCACGCTTCATCGTCGGGCTCATCGAATCCGGCAGCGCCGGTGCCGGGTGACTCAATCGCCAGGCGATACGCACAACGATGAGAAACAGCAGCGTGCTGGCCATCGCCTTGTGCAAGTAGGTGAGTTCATGGTGGGCATTGAGTTCGTCGCGCCAATGCGTCGCCACAATTCCAATGACCCAGGCACCCAACCAGATCAGGGCCATGCCCCAATGCAGCCACTTGGCTGTACCGGTATAACTTCCTTCCTTCGCCATCACGCTTTCCTTCCCGTCACTTTTGAAGGCGGATTATCCCGACATGACGTTATCGGAAAAACAGTGAAATGTTGGTTAAACCTATCGAGATGCTCGATGTAGCTCGTGTCCGCCAGTCTTCAACACGCCCGGCGTAGTCACGTGTTTCGCCTTCGATCGGACAGGCAGAAATCGACCACATGTGGCCGGTGGTCGTTGCGTGTCGATTGTCGCCAGCGTTTGGCTAAGCTTATTGAATCAGGGCGACCTGAAACATGGGGGATTGCGGACATCAACGGATCTGTATTGGCATCAAGACGGTACTCTCAAAGGAGACGACCATGTATGCGGTGATAAGAACCTACCTGGGTGCTGGAGCCAAGCAGCTATTCGAGCTTATGGAGGAGCGCAAAGTCGACATCGAAGCGACCTTGCGGACAGTACCTGGCCTCATAAGCTACACACTGCTGAATACGGGTGATGGTGGTACGTCGATCACTGTTTGCACGGACAAGGCCGGCAGTGATGCGAGCCTGAAAGTTGCGCGTGAGTGGATTCAGAAAAACACCTCGCATATCCATTCGAACCCGCCGATCGTGACGGAAGGTCCGGTCATTGTGCAGATCAACTAGCGACCGGCCCGCATGTTGGCAAGTGCTATACTTCGGTCAGATTGCATCAAGTGTGCAACGTTCTCAACAGTACAGATAGCGACTGCAAATTTCGGTTAACAGCTGCCGGACAGAGGAGGTCTACAGCAAACTCTGGATGGGAGGTGTGGCATGAATCGACACTATTACATCAGTGACAATCTCAACGATCTCGAAACCGTTGAAAATGAGTTGGAAGCCAGCGGCATCAATTCCGAGCAGATTCATGTGCTCAGTGAAAAAGTTGCTGATGTTGAACAACATCACCTCCACGAGGTTAACTCGTTAATGGAACAAGATGCTGTTCACTCTGGTGAGATTGGCGCGGTGATCGGTCTGCCCCTCGCAGCACTGGTTCTGGGTGGCGCCTATTGGATGGGCTGGACCGAATCCGCCGCAGGCTGGATGCCCTTTATCTTCCTTGCCATTGTTATTTTGGGCTTCTGCATCTGGGAAGGCGGTTTTTTTGGGTTCCAGGTCCCGAACACTCACTTCCGCAATTTCAGTCAGGTGGTAAAAGAAGGCAAACATATCTTCTTCGTGGATGTTGAACCGAATCAGGAATCGGTCCTGGACCAGGTAATCGGACATCATCCAATGCTGAAAATCGCCGGCACGGGAGCGGCAGCCCCTCACTGGACAGTAGCCTGGCAGCACAAATGGCATCAGTTCAAACGAGTGATATCGGGTTAGTCCCTGGAGACTCAAGGCCATCCAAAGCAGGTTATTGACCAAAGAAAATGACCCGGCTGAGGAAAACATAATCTGCTTCGGTGGCCATCAGTCCGACGAGCACCAGCAAACACAACGGTGGCACCAATATGGCGTAGACCATGGCCAACCGTTCCCAGGCCATGTGCATGAAGATGGAGACAATCAGACCTGCCTTCAACAACATGAAAGTGATAATCAGGGCCCAACGAAGGTAGCCATGGAAGTGGAAGTAGTCGACCAGGTACGACAGCGTACTGAGGACGAACAACAGCCCCCAGATTTTAAGATACAAACTGATTGGATGCTGCTGACCCTGAGCATGTGCCATCACCTGTGCTCCTCTACCATAAATAGAAGAAAGCAAAAATAAACACCCACACCAAATCCACGAAGTGCCAGTAAAGCCCGGCTATCTCGACGTTCTGATAGTTTCCGGAGCGCTCATAATCTCCCCGCAAAACTTTCATCGCCACAATGCTGAGGTAGATGGCGCCGATTGACACATGCAGTCCGTGAAAACCGGTAATCATGAAAAAGCTGGCACCAAATTGCGCCGCCCCCATGGGGTTCCCCCAGGGACGCACCCCTTCTGCGATGAGCTTGCTCCATTCAAATGCCTGCATGCCGACGAAGGTCACACCCAAGGCAGCGGTCGCCAGCATCAGGGCAGTGGTTTTCGCGCGATTGCGGCGATAGGCGAAATTAACGGCCATGGCCATGGTGCCGCTGCTACTGATCAGCACAAAGGTCATGATGGCGATCAGAATAAGCGGGATTTCTCTACCGCCGATCGTCAATGCGAACACTTCGCTGGGGTTCGGCCAGGCGGTGGTGATGGTCATGCGTACCGACATGTAGCCGGTTAAAAAACAGGTGAATATAAACGTATCGCTGAGCAGGAATATCCACATCATCGCCTTGCCCCAGGGGACCTGCTTGAAAGCCTCCTTATCCGAGGCCCAGTCGCTGGCGATGCCCTGCCATCCCGGGGCAGGTGGCAAGCCTGGTGAACTGGATGAACTGGACTCGCTTGGGGCTTGTGGGTGCGATGCCATGGCTTTTCACCTCAGGCCGCAGAGTCTGGCGATGGCTTCATAGGTTTGCGGCGTGCTGGTCAGCAGCGCGAACAGCACGAACCAAAGACCCAACAAGTAATGCCAATAGATGGCACAGAGTTCTATGCTGGCGCTGAGTTGCGGCAACGGCACGTGACGCAGGAGTTTGGCGACGGTTCTACCCCAGGCAATCAACCCGCCCAGCAGGTGGAACCCGTGCACACCGGTCAACAGGTAGAAGAAACTGTTGGCCGGATTGCTGGCGACAAAGTAGCCCCAGACGACAAACCGCTGCCAGACCCAGAGTTGCCCCGCCAGAAAGGCAATTGCGAATACGCCCCCCAATACAAAACCAATGACCGTTGCGTCCAGTCGAGCCTTTCGGGCAGCCATGCGCGACCACTGCAGTGCGATGCAACTGAACACCAGAAAAGCCGAATTCAGCCACAGGGGCCATGGATTGGCCAGCGGCGCCAAGGGTTCTGTCAGGGGTAGCCAGTCGGCCATTTGTGAGCGGGCGATAAAGGCGAGCAGGAAGAGAAAGAATAACGAGCTCACCACAGCCAGAAACAGGCGCAGGCCTATTCTTGCAGTCTGGTTTCTATCAGCGGCGGCCTGAATACCTTCAGGATCGCGATTCCAACTGCCGCCGGGGTCAGCGCCGTCGGCGTTTCTCAATAGCAGTCTGTTCATGTTTTAACGTCCGCTATCCTGGTTCCGGCACTGAGTTGCCGCATTTGTTCCAGCTCCTCGGCGGAGACCGTTTGCGGCACGAAATCCTGTTCTATCCCCGGCACGCTGTAGTCATAGGCCCAGCGATGCACCACCGGCAGCTTCGCTCCCCAGTTGCCGTGTACCGGTGGGGTGTTCGGCGTTTGCCATTCCAGGCTGGCCGCGCCCCAGGGATTACTGCCTGCGGGTTTGCCTTTAAATGCACTCCAGGCCAGGTTGAACACAAACAGCAACTGGGAAACGCCGACGGTCAATGCGACTACCGTAATGAAGGCATTCAACTCTTGCGCGGACTGCGGGATGAACGCGTAGTTTTCATAGGCGTAGTAGCGCCGTGGCATGCCCTGGAAACCCAGGTAGTGCATGGGGAAGAAGATGGCGTAGGTGCCCAGAAAGGTAATCCAGAAATGCAGCTTGCCCAAAATGTCGTTCGTCATGCGCCCGGTCACTTTCGGAAACCAGTGATAAATGCCGCCGAACACTACCAGTACCGGTGCAACACCCATGACCATATGAAAATGGGCTACGACGAAATAGGTGTCCGACAGCGGAATATCCACGATCACATTGCCGAGAAACAACCCGGTCAGACCACCGACCAGGAAGGTGACGATAAAGGCCAGGGCAAACAGCATAGGCACGGTCAGATGGATGTCACCCCGCCACAGGGTCAGCACCCAGTTGTAGACTTTCAGTGCGGTCGGCACCGCGATGATCAAGGTGCTGATGGCGAAAAAAAAGCCAAAATACGGGTTCATTCCGCTGACATACATATGGTGCGCCCAGACCACAAAACTGAGTACGCCAATCGCGATGATGGCCCACACCATCATTCGGTAACCGAAGATGTTTTTACGCGCATGGGTGCTGATCAAGTCGGAGACCAGACCAAACGCGGGAAGCGCAACGATGTAGACCTCCGGGTGGCCGAAGAACCAGAACAGGTGCTGGAACAATATCGGGCTGCCACCCTGGTGATCGAGCTGCTGCCCCAGCGAGATCATTGCCGGCATAAAGAAGCTGGTGCCCAAGAGCCTGTCAAACAGCATCATGACCGCGCTGACAAACAACGCCGGGAAGGCCAGCAAGGCCATGATCGAGGCCATGAAGATTCCCCATACCGAGAGCGGCATGCGAAACAATGTCATGCCGTGCGTGCGTGCCTGCAACACCGTGGTGACGTAATTCAACCCGCCCATGGTGGCGGCGACGATAAAAATCGCCAGTGAGACGAGCATCAGCACAATGCCCCACTCGACCCCCGGTGTCCCCCGGGCAATGGACTGTGGCGGGTAGAGCGTCCAGCCTGAACCCGTGGGGCCGCCAGGGACAAAGAAACTGGCAAGTAACACCACGACCGCCACCAGGTAGAACCAGTAGCTGAGCATGTTGACATAGGGGAAGACCATGTCGCGGGCACCCACCATCAACGGGATCAGATAGTTGCCGAAGCCTCCCAGAAACAATGCCGTCAGCAAGTAAATGACCATGATCATGCCGTGCATGGTCATCGCCTGATAGTAAGCACTGGCATCCATGAACGCCAAACTGCCGGGGAAGCCTATCTGCATGCGCATCAAGTCGGACAACACCACGGCGATAAGCCCCACGAACAGAGCCGTCAAGGAATATTGAATGGCTATGACCTTGTGGTCCTGACTCCAGATGTATTTGGTCAGGAAACTTTTGGGCTCGTGCAGCGCTTCTGTCTCGGCTTGCTCCGCATAGGCCATCACGTCATCCTCCTGTCGAAGTTTCAGTGTATTCCTGGCTGCTTTACGGCTACTTCCCTGGCTCCGCCTTGCTTGCATCAGCGTTGGCATTCGCTTTGGATTTGATAAAAGCGATCAGCGCGTCCAACTCCTTGTCGCTCGGTTTCAAGGCCGGCATGACGGGTGCATAACCCTTGACGACTTTGACAGCAGGATCAAGAACCGATTCCTTTATATAACCCTCATCGACCTTGACGCTCGTATCGTCGGCAAGGGTTTCGGTCTTGCCATACAGGCCCTGCCAGCTGGGGCCGACGCCCTTGGTGCCATCGACACTGTGGCAGGCCAGACAGCCAAGCGACCCGGCCAGCCGCTGTCCCTGCGCTACAAGGTCTTCACCCGGGCCCGATGCCGAGCCAGCAGAAGCTTCATCGCCCTGCTGCACAACACCCAGTGATTTGATCAGGGCGACGAGCGCACCCAGTTCATCGTCAGTGAGAGTATAGGCCACCATGACCGGCGGGTAGCCCTGTACCAGGCGGGCCTTCGGATCGAGAATCGACTCTTTCAGGTAGGCCTCGTCGACCTGCACACGGGTGCCATCGGCAAGCTGTTCAGTGCGGCCGTACAACCCCTTCCATCCAGGACCGAGACTGGCACTGCCATCCTGGCTATGGCAGGCACTGCAGCCGTATTTCTCGACCAGCAGGCGGCCTTTTTCCAGCACGCTGTCCCGACCGGGTTTGGCAGCCGTCGTTAATGTCTGCGCGAAAGTCGGTTGGCTTTTTAGCCATTGATCGAAGACGCCCTGCTCTTCCACGATCATATGGCCGCGCATGTTGTAATGACCTACGCCACAATATTCAGCGCAAAGGGTTTCATACTTTCCGGTTTTAGTCGGCGTAAACCAAAAGTACGACACCATCCCAGGCACCATGTCCATCTTGCTGCGAATTTGCGGTACATAGAAGTCGTGCAGAACGTCTTTAGCGCGCAGTAAGACTTTCACCGGCCGATCGAGCGGAAGGTGAACTTCATTATTGATTACAAGCACATCGTCCTGCCCTACAGGATCCTTGGGATCAAGACCGAGGGGATTGGCGGAATCAACAAACTTGATATCCGATTTGCCCAGCTTCCCGTCTTGACCGGGAAAGCGAAAGGCCCACTGCCATTGTTGGGCGATCACTTCAAGTTCGTAAGCATTTTTCGGCACCCGGATGAAATCGTTGTAAACAACCAGACCTGGCGCCAACATCCCGGCAATACCGACCGAGGTAACGATAATCAACCATAATTCCAGTTTTTTACTTTCTGGCTGGTAGGCCGCCCTGGCACCCTCCTTGTGACGAAACCGCATCACCGCTACTGCCATGAAAGCGGTGATGGCGATGAAAAATATTCCGCTGATGATCAGGGTGATGAACAGGGTGGTGTCTATGGACCCCCAGTTGGAAGCTGCCGGTGTCGCCTGCCAAGGCGCTAGTATGTGGAAAAGCACTGATGCAATAACGATTAGTATCAAGATAATTGCTATTGCCATTTGCTCTTCATCCTATTCCTGTTGTTCATTGGTTATGCAAAAGCATCGCCACTGACGTCCAAGCAGGGCAGACAAATACCACCCATCAGGGCGGTAAAGTCAGTAAGGAGTATAGAGCCATCGGCTTGTACCGCGAGGTTGGCAAGAGAGGTCCGGTTGCCGGCTATACTTGAACTCTGATGACGGACAGCTGCCATCGGCCAGTAGCGGTACCAAGGGGCGAACCCTGCCCTTGTGCAGTCGTCAAACATGAGTGATCGCAATAAGCAGGGACGCTAACTAATAGAATCCAGCAATCCACATGGGAGGTTTCGTCATGAGTGCCCTGACGATCGAAGGCTGGTACAAGCCCAGCCCCGACCAGAAGTCCATCCCGATCGGTGAGATCCATTTTTACGTCGACGGCCCTCTCCATGTCCGTCTGGAGGAGGCCGAAGAGCGCTTGCAGAATTCCCACGAGCGTGAAGCCATGGTCGATGTCGATATGGACTCGATGGATTTGATCATGCCCGAGGGATACGCGCCTTTGTCCGACTGTCAGATGCGTGTCTATTTGCACCACGAACGCGGTCAGTTTCACCTGGTCGGGCACCGTGCGAGCGATGGCAGCCTGATCTATACCAACGCGGTGTTGATTGATCAGCTGATTGAGTAACGGCTACGTGATTCTCGGCACCGGACTTTCTCATGCAGATTGTCTGCGCCAAGTGTCGGGGAAAGTACCGAACCGGCGTTTGAATGCGCGCTGGTGAGTCGTATCTCAGGCTGCAGCCATTAACTCCATCGGTTATGTGGGTGAGGAGCATTCGTTCTATTAGGCTCGGTACAGGTAGCTAATCTACTGAGGTTGAGGGGGAAGCAACCTTCAGAAAGGCGAAAGCACATGGACGCAAATCCGATCGAGACCGACTACCTGATCATCGGTGCTGGCGCGACGGCCATGGCTTTCGTCGATACGCTACTCAAGGAAACCAATGCACACATCGTGATGGTGGATCGACACGACCGACCTGGCGGGCACTGGAATGATGCCTACCCGTTCGTGCGATTGCACCAGCCCTCGGCCTTCTATGGCGTCAACTCTCGCGAACTGGGCAGCGCAACGAAAGACAAAGCGCAACTGAACGAAGGCTTGTATGAGCTAGCCTCCGGCGCCGAGGTGGTGAGCTACTTCGACCAGGTGATGAATCAGCAGTTTCTGCCGTCAGGTCAAGTCCGTTACTTCCCCATGTGCAACTACACCGGCAACCGCATTGACGACCACCCTGCTCGAACAAGGCAGCATACCTTGCCGATCAAGCGCAAATGAACGCGCTGTGCACGATGGTCCCCCGCCTCACATCCCCGCGGACTGGATCAGAATGTGGGCCGTCTACCTGGGAAACCAACTACGCTGGGGAGAGCATGAAGGCCTGGTCCGCTGGATCAAGCAGTCGCGCTTATTCTTTCTGAATGCGGTGGTCAGGGGCTTGCAAGAAACCGACACCGAGAAACTGGCACAGCTGCATCGGCTCGCTGTCAGCAGGCTCTGGCGAGTCTGCCGCGGTTGCTGGGGTCCATCGCTTGAATTGCAGGAAGCGCACATGAACGAGCCACACCTTGAAATGCTCGATATCAATGGCATCCGCATGCAGGTAGCAACGCAAGGTAGCGGCCCGTTGGTCTTGCTATGCCACGGTTTCCCGGAGCTGTGGTACTCGTGGCGCAACCAGCTTGCTGCGCTGGCGGCCGCCGGCTATAGAGCGGTCGCGCCTGACATGCGCGGCTATGGCGGCACCGATGCGCCGGCCGAACCCGATGCCTACACCACACTCCATCTGGTAGGCGACATGGTCGAGTTGGTCAACGCACTCGGCGAACAGCAAGCCGTGATCGTCGGCCATGACTGGGGCGCGCTGGTGGCCTGGAGCGCAGCATTGCTGCGACCCGATCTGTTCCGCGCAGTGGTCGGCATGAGCGTTCCCTTCTCGCCACTGGGGCACGTGGAGTTCCTGAGCGCACTTGCCTCGCGGGGTATCAGAGACTTCTACATCCAGTATTTCCAGACGCCGGGTGTGGCCGAGGCCGAACTGGAAAGGGACGTCGAGTCGTCGCTGCGGCGCATGTACTTCAGTGGCTCGGGTGACGGGCCTGATCGGCCGATGTTCGGCCTGCTGCAGCCGGGCCAGGGCTTCCTGGAAGGGATGATCGAGCCCGAGACCCTGCCAGCCTGGCTAAGCCATGAGGATATTGCCTACTACACCCGCGAATTCACCCGCAGCGGATTTCGCGGCGGCTTGAACTGGTACCGCAACATAACGCGCTCATGGACACTGCTGGCACCTTGGCGCGGTTGCATTATCCGGCAGCCGTCGATGTTCATTGCCGGACAGCGCGATGACGTACTGAAGTTTCCGAACTCCCCGCGGCAGATCAAAGCCTTCGCGCAGACACTGCCGGGACTGCGCGGGTGTCATATCCTCGAAGATGCCGGCCACTGGATACAGCAAGAACGCGCGACAGAGGTCAATGAGTTGCTACTGGGCTTCCTGAAAGAACTCTGATCGGGAGGTTACGGTATGGCACCCCTGAGAACCACGCCCGCCAAAAGACGAAACCTGACTGCGGAATTGGTCGCTCGGGTTGAGCGTTTCGAGCCCGATCCCGGCCCCGAACCGGGCACGACCGGGGCGGAAGCTGCACGGGTTGGCATACCGGCTTGCGAAGCAAGACCACTTCAAGCAATTGGCACAGTTAATGGTCCGGGAAATAGACGCAAACCCGCCGACCAATGTTCCGCGTTGGATTTCGGTTAAAACCGAGTCCGGGATGTCACTGGACGGAGCAACAACCAACGAGTAGCTATGCTTGGTTTGTTGACAGACTCTGGTAGCAACATCGTGAAAGGAGGCGTATGAGATGCAACTCATCACGTTGAAAATCGATAAGCCGGATGTGACGAACTTCATTTTGGGGCAGACGCACTTCATCAAATCCGTCGAGGACATCCACGAAGCGCTGGTCAATACCGTGCCAGGTATCCAGTTTGGCGTGGCCTTTTGTGAAGCCTCTGGCAAATGCCTGGTGCGATGGTCTGGCACCGATACCTCAATGATTGAACTTGCACAGAAGAATGCGAAAGCCATCGCCGCAGGCCATAGCTTCATCATTTTCCTGGGCGACGGTTTCTATCCGCTGAACGTGTTAAACACCATCAAAATGGTTCCAGAGGTGTGCCGTATTTTTTGTGCAACAGCCAATCCAACCGAAGTGATTCTCGCTGAGACGGAACAAGGACGAGCAATCCTGGGCGTAGTGGATGGCCTCTGTGCCAATGAAATTGAAGGTGATGAAGACATCCTGTGGCGCAAGAACTTGTTGCGGCAAATTGGCTACAAGCAGTGAATTGCAGAGCGAGCACTTCGTGAGAAAGGGACTGGTTTGATGTCGCCTGGCTGAACATCTGCGAAGTGTCGATTGCAACTGGTCGCGGATGGCCGATGAGGCGTTCCGGCTTGATGTCGAACTGCGCTTCGACCCGGTCGATCATGGTCTTGGTGCTCTCGACCTCGGCCGTGCGATGAGCCGGTGTGGGTTCCACATCCACGTGAACGAGTAAAACAGTCGCTCCTGCCCACTCGATAACTGTCCCGTCATGCTGAGTGCTTCCCTGCTGGCCAATGCAGATTTTTTGCCGCAGGCCAGACAGAGGAGCTGCTTCTTCAATAAAATCAGACGAAAACAGTCAGTCAAAGAATTCCATACCTGCATACGGCTGGCGCCGGCATTGCTCAAGCCGTGTCAGGATTGTCGGAGCATCATTAAGCTTAGCGTTGTGTACTAACAGCTATAGCGCTCAACGCCTCTTCACTTTCCGCATCGTCGGAATTCAGGCTTGCACGTAGACCCAGGCAGTGGCTCCAGACTTCAACACGACCCCTACCCGCCGATAATCGGCCACCTCATATTCATCGGCAGCCGCCAATTCGTTCGCGGTGATCTCGAACACAGTGCCGGCTATTTCATCCGACGGGTCACGGCTCTCCTGCACTATGGGGTGGTGGGTTTTCCCACTCGCGGCCAGCACTGTCGGATCGGTGATCTCGACCCAGTTCTGTTTGTACCCCGGCAGGCTATCAGCTCGCCCTTTCAACTCGCGCCCGAAGGTGGACAGCTGGACGGCCGGATCTTGCAGGGTGCCATAGGAGAACAGCAGCACCGGTTGCTCGGTTGCGTGGGTCATTGGAGCTCCTTGATTGAAGTCGTTCAGATCAGCAAGTCTTCATAAAACGCGCCAAATGGACGCTCGTGATGGGCAAGCTGGATCTCCAGAATCCACAGGCCGGTGTTCGGATATTGATCCAAATCCCCAAGGTCACCGCCCCGGTAAATCGCATGGGGAAAATCACTGACCCTGTGACCCTTGATGTCGAGGTTGAGCTTCCACCCCATGTCCTGTGCCTGGGCGGCGGCAAAGTCGTAAAGCGCCACCCCGGAAACCCGCTCACTGCGCCAGAAGCTTTCGACCCGATTGAACAATTCCTTGGCCGCCGCAGCACAGGCGATCATTTCTGGATCGGAGCCGGTGGTGAATGTCGCGCCGGCATCACCTTCATGCCCTTGCCAAACCACGCCCAAGTCGATGAAGAAAATATCTTCGGCCCCCAGCTCGGGATCGCCATCAGAGCGCTGCTTGAAGGTCTTGAGCGTGTTGGCGCCAAAGCGAACCAGCAACGGGTGCCAGATCCGATCCATGCCCAGTTCCGCAAGGATGTCTTTACCTCGCAACTGCGCCTCGGATTCGCGCATACCGGGCGTGATGATACGGGCGATCTGATCGATAGCCGTCCAGGTCATCTGCTGTGCGTGACGCATCGTTTCCAGTTCGTAACGCTCACCTACCGCTTCTTTGCTGCTCAAGACCGTACTCATCATTCATTCCCTTGGTAAGAAAGCGCAGGCCAAGCGCTATATAGTTTTGTATATTGCGATATTCAATATCAAAGATAAAGCCATGACCCAGGCTTCACCCAACCTTATGACAATCGCTAGCACCCAGACCGATGATCAATGCAGCGCGCTGGATCACTCTCTCAAGCCCACAGCGACCAGCATCCGCCAGCGCAATCAGCACATGATCCTGAAGGCGGCAAGCGAAGAGTTTTCAGTGACTGGCTTCGACGCCACACAGACTCGTGACATCGCGGCGCGTGCCGGGATTCCTAAGGCAAATCTCTATTACTATTTTCAAAGCAAAGAGAATCTATACGCCCGAGTACTGCTGAGTTTTGTTGAGCCACTGCTGAAAGCTTCAGCGGCATTAAGAGAAAGCGACGACCCGGTGGTTGGCTTGCAGGCCTACATACACGCCCGGATTCGCATCATTCAAGAAAACCCCCACAGCTCAAAAGTCTTCAGTCACGAACTGTTGTTTGGTGGAAAACATTTACCTGAGGAGTGCAAGAACTCGCTGCAAGCCGAGGCTCAGCGCAACGTCGATTGCCTGCGCAGCTGGATTGATCGTGGCCTGATCGCGCCAGCTGATCCCGAACATTTGATGCTCTTCATCTGGTCGGCAACCCGAACCTATACGAATCTCGGTTGGCAGATGTCACTCATAACGGGCACACCAAAACCGGACGACGCAGACTACAAGTGTGCGGCGGCGACCATTACGCGGATGGTGCTGAGCGGCGCGGTTCCAAAAACAGAGAAAGGAATTAAAGCCGCAGCATTTATAACTTGAACGAACACCAACATTCTGTTGCTGGTGATGGGCCTAGCAACAACGGTGGCCCACAAATGGCCGCTTCACGCCCTGAGAAAGTCAGTCAACCAAAATCGAGGTTCTTGAGGAGCGGTGAACCACGCGTCCTCAAGGCATTCAAATAGGTGGTTTCATCGTAGAGCGTC
Source organism: Pseudomonas sp. Pseusp10 (assembly GCF_059492225.1). Classification (NCBI taxonomy): domain Bacteria; kingdom Pseudomonadati; phylum Pseudomonadota; class Gammaproteobacteria; order Pseudomonadales; family Pseudomonadaceae; genus Pseudomonas; species Pseudomonas sp. Pseusp10. Next base: position 4,022,059 of record NZ_CP168528.1, read on the forward strand.
CAGTCTGCCAAACACATTCGCCTCATGAGTTTTCACACAGCTTGCAAAAGTCATGCGAATAGGGATAGTTCGCTTTAAAACATCAACTCATCACTTGTCTCGCCGCCAGGTCTATTTATGCCGCTGAGCTTTCATAAAATGCACGCCAATGGCGATGATTTCGTTATCGTGGACTCGCGAAACTCACCTAATCCAATCACAAGCAATATGGCTCGGCGAATGGGAGATCGGAACCGAGGAGTCGGCTTCAATCAACTCGCGGTGGTGCTCGATTGCGATGATGCAGATGCGCGTTTGATGTTCTGGAATGCAGATGGCTCAACGCTGGACGCTTGCGGCAGCGCAACGCGGGGGGCCGCGGATATGTTGATGCGCGAATCCAATACGACTTCGGTCGCACTGCGAACCAACCGTGGCCTGCTAACTTGCGAACGAACTTCAACTGGAGCCATTTCTGTAAACATGGGAAAGCCGCTTTTGGGCTGGTCGGATATTCCTCTGGCCCTGGAAATGGATACTTCAATGTTGCCACTTGCCGGTGACCCAACGGCTTGCAGCATGGGAAATCCGCACTGCACCTATTTTGTGGATGATCTGAAAGCAGTTGAGATTGCGACGATTGGACCGTCAATTGAAACCAACCCCTTGTTTCCCCTCAAGACGAACGTGCATTTCGTCCAGATCATTGACCGAGAGCACATCAGGTTGCGTATTTGGGAGCGTGGGGGTGGTATTCCGCTGGGTTCAGGCTCCTGCTCTTGTGCCGCCGCGGTTAATGGAATTCGTCGTGGCTTGTTAGCCAATTCTGTTGAGGTTGAATGTGACGGCGGAGCTGTAACGGTTCAATGGGATGGCGTGGGATCAGTCTTTCTCACCGGGCCGATAGAGACGACTTTTTCAGGAGTAATCGCGGATACTCTGTTGAAAGCCTGATTTTCAGGCAGGCCGCTATCCGAAGGCCCACGAGCTTTTCAGCAACCGGAGTCACCTACATGGACGTCATCAATCAGTTGCAGCCCGAAGAGTGTGCAGGCATGGAGGATATCCGCCGCGAAATCGATGCCCTTGACCAAGTCGTTATCAAGCTGTTGGGCAAGCGTTTTCACTACGTACTGGCGGCCTCGAAGTACAAGACCTCAGTGACTTCGGTGCGTGCTCCGGAGCGTTTCAAGGCCATGTTGGCGACACGACGCGAGTGGGCCGAGGCTGAGGGCCTGAGCCCGGATGCCATCGAGAAGATGTACAGCGATCTGGTGAACCACTTCATTGCCGAAGAGATGAAACACTGGGCGGCTCATCAATCCGAAACCTGAACCTGGTGTCCGGACTGTCCGCCATGGGCTGTGGATTCAACCGAGGCTCCATCCACTGATGTGGTCGCCCTTGAGCAGGCTCGGTTCACGCCGTCCCAAGACGCCCGCCTGGCCAGCCTCCTGATACGACGAATCAAGTCACGGATATTTACCTGTAGAGCAGATCCTTATACGATGAAGTCCGCTTCTACTGCCCTCCATCAGATCTGAGTAAGCTATGGTTGTTATGCATCACAAAGTGACTTAACAAAATATGCTCTATAGCCACGCAAGATTTGCGCGGAAAAACAAGCAAAGGCTGTATACCGGTTAAATCACTTCTACATTTAAATACAATACCATTGAGCACCCGAATGATGAACAACTCTGGTTTTTTGCCCGAAGGTTCTAAAGCCTTCAGCATAGTTATAGTAAATTATAAGACACCAGAAATTACCAAGATATGCCTGGACTTATTGCACCAGCATTTTGGCAGCAACAGCGTACCCGTATGGGTAGTTGACAACTATTCCGCCGATGAAAGCACTGAATATTTACGTTCTCTTGACTGGATCAATTTAATCGAGCGCTCTGTTTCTGAACCAGAAGCGGGCCACATCGCGCATGGCAAAGCACTTGACCTGGTTTTGGAACGAGTTGAAACTGATTATTTATTCCTGATGCATACTGATACATTTGTTTTCGATAAAAATATTTTCCCGATGATGCTGAATAAATGCTTGAAAAACCAAAAAGTCGTGGCAGTCGGTTGTGTCGAGCAATTAAACCGCGGCACCACGAGAACTCTTTGGCGCTTTAGCTCACGACTATTCAAGCATCATTTCAGGCGCCTGAAAATCTCCATGGGATTGCGCTCCAGAGAACCAAAACCGTACAAAGAAGTCTACTTGAAAAGTTTCTGTACATTATGGAACTGCAAACTTGTCAAGCAGCACAACTTGCACTTTTCGATGGATGATCGCGTACCAGGTTATACTCTCCAAGACCGCATGACCGAGCTTGGCTACGTCGTTGAAATGTTGTCACCGCGTAAAATCTTCAGCTATCTGGATCACATTCAGGCTGGCACTGTCGCAGCGGCTGGCGGCTATGACAAGACTCATAGACGAACCAAAATGTACAACAACATTCTTAAGCGCCTGAACAAGGACGACAGAAAAAGTTAGGCTACGATTTGACGGAACGAGCACTGCATTCAACGCTGCTTGAAGTCACCCATAAGTTTTTATATCAAGTTATTGGAGCGATAATGGCCCCCATCACTCAAGCACTACCTATCACCCTGTCCCCGGAGCTTGATTTCGACCAAAATGCTGCCAGCGCCTTCGGTGATTCATTGACCAGTCGCTATATTCAGGCTACGCCATTTCCGCACATAGTCATTGATAACTTCTTGCACGAAGACCTGATTGCGAGCATCTGCTCGCACTTCCCAATCGAGCCAACCAACAACGAAATGCTCTACGAGCGAGGCTATAAAGGTCAACGAAAACGTCAAATCAGCCCCAATGAATGCGCCCCCTTTTTGAAGACTGTTTTCAACGTCTTCAACTCGGCTCCCATGTTGCAGTTTCTTGAAAAGCTCACAGGCATCGAAGGCTTGATACCCGACCCCTACTTTACCGGTGGCGGCCTGCACGAAACGAAAAGCGGTGGTTTCCTGGGGGTGCATTCGGACTTCAGGCTCAACAAAAAACTAAATGTCGAGCGCAGGCTGAATGTCATAATTTATCTGACTGAAGACTGGCGAGAGGAATACGGCGGCAACCTGGAACTTTGGGATGCCGACATGAAGACCTGCCTTAAAAAAGTCCTGCCCATTTACAATCGCTGTGTCATTTTCAACACAGACAAAGACAGCAATCATGGACACCCAGAGCCTTTAACGACTCCAGAGCACATCACCCGCAGGTCTATAGCGCTTTATTACTACACCGCAGGCACCATGGCGATCGACCCTGCACAAAGAAACAAAACCCACTACAAACCAAGGCCCAAAGATCGTTTAAGCCTGAAGTACTACATGGGCAAACTAATCAAGAAGAAAAATTAAACTGTATCGCCAGACGATCGAGCTCAGCTTTTTTGAACGTTAGCTTGCACATCAGGATATGCCCCCACGCTCAGTTACAGCGCCGATCAAATGGCCCATGGGGGCGCGGGGATAAACTTTGACTCGATCCATTGTTTGAAAGCGACAACCACGGCACCCGGAAATTTGGCCGATGGCCTGATCAGATAAACCCCACCGGCGGTATCCAGTTGCCAGTCAGGAAGGACATGCAACAGCCTCCCGGCAGCAATATCACGACTCATCAACCAGTCACCGGCGCCCAGTATTCCCGCACCAGCGCGGGCCGCTGCCAGTAATGATTCACTGTCATTGGCCGTCAGGTTTCCTTTCGGAGAAACCGTCTGCAGTTCGCTGCCGCGATGGAGTCTCCACTGAGGAAAAGACGCGAGACCGCTGAAGCGAAGGCAATTGTGATTGATCAACGCCTGTGGAGTTTCAGGCATGCCGTGCTTTTTGATGTAAGCAGGCGAGGCGCACAGAATCCGGCGATGGTCGCTCAGTTTTCTGGCAATCAACCTGTTGTCTTCCAACTCCCCAATCCGAATGGCTGCGTCAAAACCTTCATCAATGATGTCGACCAGACGCTCGCTATAGTCTGCAAGGATCGAGACATGGGGATAAGCCTTGAGAAACTCCGGCAGCATCGGGCCAAGCCAAAGCCTGCCCATGGCTGCTGGCAACGCAAGCCGCAACGTACCCCGAATTTCGCTGGCACCTTCGGCCGCTTGCTGCTGCGCTTCATTCATCAATTCGATGGCCGAGCGAAGGCGCTGCTCCAGCCTGGCACCTGTTTCAGTAATTCGAACTTGCCGGGTTGAGCGCTCCACGAGCCGAACGCCAAGGCGCTTTTCCATTGCGGCGAGCCGTTTCGAGACGACGGTTGGGTGTCGCTGCAATAGCCGGCCGGCACCGACAAATGAACCTTGCGAGGCCACGGCCAGAAACGCAGCGATTTCGTCACTGTGCTGATTATTCAAAACATCAGGATTCATGGTTTTAGAATGATCGCCCCCGATGAACGCCCCGACTCCAGATCGGCATGCGCCAATGCTGCATCAGCCAGCGAGTAGCTAGACCAGATCCGAGGTTTGATAATCCCCGCACCTATAGCGGCCAAGACATCCTGTGCTCGCTCCTGGTATTCGGAGGCACTCGCCGTATGGGCGGCCAATGAAGGCCGTGTCAGGAACAGCGAGCCTTTGGAGTTGAGTGTCGACAGCTCTACGGCTGACGGAGCACCGGATGAAGCTCCGAACGATACCATCACGCCACGTGGTCGTAAGCTATCCAGGGAGGCCTGGAAAGAAACACGCCCTATCGGGTCATAGACGACGTCGACCTTTTTCCCGCTGGTGATACGTGCGACCTCCGATGCCAGGTTGTCAGCGTCAAACACCAGGACTTCATCGCAGCCCAACGCTTGAGCTTTTTCGACACTGGCCGGCTTTGAAACGACGCCGATTACAGTCGCACCCAAGTGCTTGGCCCACGGCACCATGATTTCCCCCAACCCTCCAGCTACACCATAGAGAAGAATGGTTGTGCCCTGCCCCACGGGATAGGTGGACTTCAAAAGGTACTGCGCAGTGATGCCCTTGAACATGACGGCGGCTGCATCATCGAACGACAGTGCATCCGGAATTTTGACCAGCCGATCAGCCGGATAAAGCCGGGCCGAAGCATAGGCACCCAAAGGGCCGGTGGCATAAGCGACGCGATCACCAACTTGCACATTGTTGACGCCAGCACCCACAACGGCGACACGCCCGGCGCCTTCCAGCCCAAGTCCGGACGGCAACGCAACGGGCACCGCTCCCTTACGTTGGGTGACATCGAGGAAGTTGACGCCAATAGCTTCTTGCTCGAGCCAGACCTCGCCTTGCCCTGGCGTTTGTTCGCTCAGTGGCTCCAGGTTCATTACTTCAGGATTGCCGGACTGGTTAAACCGGATCGCAGATACCATGGTCATTTCCCTTTCAGTCAGAAGCTGCCTTTACATAAGTGCCTCTAGTGTGAGAACTGATCTCCTGACGAACAAGATGGGTTGGTTGCAGATCATTAGTGCACATGTTGCAGCAATAACATCTCTGATACCACGCGTTATTGCCTGGAGCGATGCAGGTACTGGCAATGATGGAAACGCCAAGGGTTATCGCCGAACCTCCGCTTCAATATTGTTCATCGGCAACGGGTGCAATCGCGCCCGCTGCCAGCCACTCACTGGCCGTGTGTTTAACAGTTTTTGAGAGTTATTGATTCGGATTATCCCGCTGCTGCAGGCAGCATTCGGCCCGCATTGACCGGCGTGCAAGCACCTGCATTGCGTAACTGACTGGCGAGTACCAGTGCCCGAATACAAGGCACCCAGGCCAATGCCTGGAGCCAGGTCGGAACCCGAATGACAACTTTCATCACTTGAGAACCAAATACATGGGCATGTCGAATAAATGGATCGTGGGTATTGCGTTGAGCTGTGTATTTCAGGTCGGCTGTGTCTCGAAAGTGGCGCAGCAAGAGCAATACTCGGGCTTCCTGGGCAATTACCAGGGCCTGGAGGAGCAAACTACGCCGAGTGAGCAGAAGGTATTGCGCTGGGTATCGCCGGGGTTCGATCCTCGCGCCTACTCCACTGTGGTGTTCCGGCAGGTAGAGCTGTATCCGGCGCCCCGGCCGACCGCGCGCGTCAGCCTGAAAACACTGCAAGACTTGCAATTGATGACCAGCAACAGCGTCAAGAACGCCTTTGACCGCCGCTATACAATCGTCTCCTATCCGCAGCTGGCGCCGACCGATTCGCGGTCGCTGATCCTGCAAGCGGCGATCACTCACGTCAGCGCCAACAACGAAGGCATGCACTGGTATGAGGCCGTTCCAATCGGGGCAATTGTCGGGGCAACACAAGCAGCCACCGGGCATCGGGATCAGACTGCCGAGATGTACATCGAAGCCAACCTGATCGACGCCAAAACCGGTATGCCAGTCGCGAAGATCGTTCGCAAGGTGTTCGGCGAGACACTCAAGAATGCCGAACAGCCGATTGTTGCCAATGACTTCAAGGTTGCACTCAAAGGCATGACAGACGATATGCAGGCCCTCCTCCTCAAGCATTGACGCTCAGGCAAACCCCATCGCAAACGTGGAAATGCCTGCCGTCCACCGGCATTGGGTGGCATGGCAAGCAGACCGGCATGGGGTTTCAAAGTGGCGCCACGCGCGTTTTCCCTCTGACAAACCGTTAGCCGTGCCGACGCCTGACGTGAGGTTCAATGATGAAAAGACTGGCCCGTACCTTAGCGGTCCTTATGATGTTCCCGGGCACCAGTGCCCTGGCGGCGACAGTGGTTCCCCTCAAAGGTCAGACTTCCCAGACCATCCAGCAGGACACCAGTGCCTGCCAATCCCAGGCCAACGCGCAACATCCGGTTCAAGGCACCGTGCCTTCCGGTGGTCGGGCCAAGGGCGCCGCAACCGCCGCGGTAGCCGGGGCGACCGCGGCAGAAGTTCGGGGCCGCCAACATGAAAACGTCTATGACCAGATCGACGACGATACCAAGCAAGACTATCGCCAGAACCGGGCACGCAGTGCCGCAGCTGCCGGCGCTGTCGTGGGGGGCTCCAGGCAACGTCAGGAGCGCAGACAGAACCTGAGTGCGAGCGAACAAAGCATCACCGCCAACAACTCTGTCTACAGCAGTTGTCTGCAACAACGTGGCTACGATGTTTTTCCCTGATCGGCGACGAAGACCTGCAGCGTTTATCGACCTTCCTGACCATGACTCAACGAACCAAACCGAATCGAACTTGAGGACTCCACCGATGCGTCTTGTGTGTGTTCCTGTTGTGATGCTCGCTTCCTGGCTCCTGGCCGGTTGCGCCTCCTCCCCAAACAACCCGACTTCAACGCTGCAAACGGACAAGTCGCCCGAACAGTATGTCGACTGCCTCCTCCCGAAGTTAAAAGACCAAGAGATGAGCCCTGTCGTGTCAGGGAGCGAACGCAGCTATCGGGTTGTCGTTTCGAGCAAAATTGCCACAGACACTGTGCTGGAAACCCATAGGGCACAGGATGGAGGCAAGGTGTATTTGTACCAGCGCCAATTGCTGGCCTCGACTTTCAAGCCGTCGAGCTTCGAGCGTGCTGCCCAGGAATGCTTGTAGCGCCAGACAGCGACTTGCCCGCCCTCCTCCCCTCCAGACATCGCCTGCGCCCGCCTCCCAAAAAAAACCCCGCGTCCTCGATTAAAGGACGCGGGGCAAAGGCTGTTGAACGAGAGGTGAGGATCGTTTACGCCCCGACGAGCAAACCATGAACGTGATTTGTGTCAACGCTCCTCGAGATCCATTTAAAGCCGTAACGATCCTGGTTCAAAGCTAATAAGAATCAAAAATAATCCTCAACGAGCCAGGCGCACAAAAACACGATCATTGATTTGTATCGTGACAATTCAGGTAGCAATTGATGCCTTGTCGAGACAGCCAAGTTAGTTCACTCAGGCGTGGCTCCGTGCAAATCCACCTGCCTGAGCTTGCAGTTTTCGGATAGCGCAGAAAATCAGTTCCAAGCATTATTCACGGTGTCCAAATCAAAAACCGCGGGTCATCCAGCAATGCTTTTCCTTTGTTTGATTCAATTCATACCTCTGACAGGCAGGGCTGTTTGCCGCACTGCACGCCTCTGAAACGAGCCATTCCAGCATTGTAAATGCGACACGCAGTGCACCTTGCGCTTGGCCCTCATCTTCGTTCGCCTCCCAGACCAGAATGTACCGAGCCAAATCCGGCCCCTATACTCAGGCCAGTACCGCCTGAACGGAAGATTTCTATGAGCCACACCTTCAAATTGAAAAATGGCGCTGTGGCAGTATTCGACCCAGACAGCGCCGTGCTTTCCATTACAACACCCCATGGAGATGTACAAAATTCCACGCTAGGTAGAGCTGAGTCGCGTCTATTGGACCTGCTGCTCATGGAGCCAGGTGTCACTAAAAGCCGTGACGAAATCATCGACTACACCTGGAATGACCGTGTGGTGGCCTCCGGCAGTTTGAATCAAACCGTTTTCTCACTACGCAATATTCTTAATGACGGTCGAGATCACGAGATTTTGATGACTGTTCCTCGACGAGGATATTGCTTCAACCGACACTGTGTCGTCGATGCGCAAGCAGATGTACCAGTACCCTCAGGGGACACTGCGCAGCCACCCGCTCCCGTCACTGAACAACTACCGCCAACCGGTAGTGATGAGCGGCCTGCACCCTCAGGTAAAACCAGTAAATCCACCCGCCTTACGAAGGCTCAACTGATCGCTTATGTCGTTACGCTGGCAGTCGGTGCCTTCACTATTTTTCAATTCGACTTCGACATGCCAAAAATTGAAATTTCCAGCGTTGACAAGAATGGACTGGTCATCCACGCCGTAGGCAATGATCTGGCCGAGGCACAAGCGCTGATGGATCTGTCGGCCAAGCAATCTGAACAGCTACCGCCAAATCTGAAGGGTCAAGTCTGGATCAACCTGTATAAAGCCAACTATTCCGTTTCGTGCATTCGCCCGGATCTGAGCACTGCAAATTTACAATTAAACAGCAGCGAAAGAGACCTCGCCTTGATGATTCGTCAATGTCTGGAAGTCACCTTATGAAGTTTGAAATTCCGCAAGTCATTCACTGGCCACTTATAGTCTTGATCAATGCACTCTGCATTTTCTCCCTTGCTTATTCGCCTTCGCACTACATGGAAAACACCAGTTATCAAACAAAAACCCGGCAATGGCTGGAAGACCTCAATCAACTCAACACCGAAGAGTACCTCACTATCGGGCATGGTCGACTCACGGGGACCACGCTGGAAAGCCTGAATGGAAAAATCCGCAATGCGACTATATCGGCGAATATAATCGGAGAAAGCAAAACACACGTCCAGATCAAAGTCAGCAACGTCAAACTAAGCCAGGACAATGAACTGTTCGCCATTGAAAAGACCCCTGACCTGTTCTTCAGACGGCAATACGTCTTGCAAGAAGGTGCCATTCTAAACTACGAATTGATTCCGACGCCGGATAAAAACGCCGTGTGTTTTTACGTACACGAACTTGGCCGCTTGCGCTGCATGAACCATTAATCGGTTTCCCGCACTGACTCGACACCCGCCTGGTACAGGTTCATATCAAAGAATTCTCCACGCCAAAAATAACAGTTATTGATTTGAATCAGATGGCGCCCCAGCAAAAAATCCCTCACCGATAATCTTTGGAATCGAGCCTGCTTGATTCTCGTCCGGGACAATGCCTTATACAGGGGAATCAAGTGAACGCCATGTATTTCCTGCGAGCCAACAAATCGACGACTTTTGGATTCCTGGCGGTCTTGTTTCTGTCTGCAATGCCACTTTATTCGTTGGCGCATGACGAGCACTCCGTCGAAAGCACGACAATTGAATATTATGAAATTGAAACAAACCCGGATGACAGCCAGAAACAGTCGCATCTGAAAATTCATAGTGAGAATGAGTATCATACGGACGAGCAGGACAGTGATTCTGCTCTCCCTGCCCCACCACAAGGTGATACCGGCACGAGTTACGCCAACACACGCATATTCCTTTGAGGCAGGTGGTGTTCGCCGGGGCAGGCGGAGACTGCCCCCTTCTGACGACCTGGAAAATATGAGTTATTGACTTTGGCGGGCACCATCGAAGTGAGATTATTTGCAGACCAAGCCATGGCAGAGATGCAGCTGACACCAGGTTCTGCCTGAATAAACTGTTAATAAGGAAATCACCTCGATGCTACTGAAAAACGTTGTCACCGTGTCGTTTGGTTTATTGCTTTCTCTCAAGGCCATGGCCGACGACAAGGGCCTCTACAGTGCCAAATTGACGAATGTCGAAACCAACAAGAAGGCCCTAAATGCTGTGAAAGCCAACTATCAGGTAAAAACCGGTTATCGTATTGACGACTTTTACTCCTTTACAGCAGCAGCCATTGACCCGATGAAACCCCAATCGCAGATCTTCAGTTCGAAAATCGACCCGCGCAACGTTCAACACATGGACGACTCACCATTGAACAACAAGTACGCATTTTCGGCAGAGCTGGAACTGATCCGGGGACTCTGACAACCCGTTCAAAGCCAATGGCAATGGGGTCGATCTCATCGACAGAACGGACGCCGTATCGCGTATCTTCTCCAATACTGCCCGTCAGGCTTGACCCTAATCATTTAACAGATGAGTTTTCAATTTCATGAGTATCGCACCGCCCGACGAGATCTTTCATTTGTCTTCTGCCTTGCCGAGCCAACTGAATAGAACAATAGGCAAATGGGAAATGAGCCTTATTCCGACCGAGCATGAGGCGCGCATTCGGCAACACAAGCTCTTTCACAGTGCCGAACTCCAGTGCAGTCGTCTTGAGTTCGACTCATCCCTCACCCTGGTCAGTTCTGTCCCTGCCGGATTCGTGACATTCGCCATCTCGCAGGCCCCGATTGGACGCCCCGTCGTAAACAATCACAAACTACGGCCTAACGAAGTCATCGTACTGCATAGCGATGAAACGGTGCATTACACCTGCGAACCGAATGAAACACTTTTCACCATCACCACAACACTGGAAAACTATGACCGGTGCCGCCAACGTCACTCGGTGATGGATATACTTGCCAACAGAACAAAACACTGTTTCCAGGCTGAAAACTTTCAATTCATACGGTCTGCCATTCAAGCCATCATCGTTTCCTGTAACGACATCAACGACGCTGGCACGGTACTTTCTTCTCTATTGCAGGCATTGACGCCCGCTGGCGGCTTCAGCCGTAAAGTCCCGACAAGAAGAAAAGTGGCGATAGAAGCCATAGAGTACATTCATGAAAACACAAAAAAAGCGCTCACTATAAAATCACTCGTAAGGCAACTTGAAACCACAACCCGCACCTTGCACTTTGGCTTTATTGAAACGTTCGGGATGTCGCCAATCGCGTACATCAGGAACTTGAGGCTCGCAAGCGCCCGTCTCGATCTGATAAACAAAACCTGGCCCACCGTGACAGAAACCGCGATGTTCTGGAACTTCCATCATCTGGGCCGGTTTTCCAAGGCGTATCAGATTGCATACGGAGAGACACCGTCGGAAACGGCCAGGCGCAACTCAGCCAAGCCCAGGAACACGACCTCCTCCGTTTACAATCAGGTCGTTGACGGGCTTTTATCATAACCCGGCAAATAACGATTAATAATTACGTTTTACCAGGCACAGGTACCCACAATTGCTTATTTGCCCGTCCAAGGAGATAAGCATGCATCATCGAATAAACACACTGCCACTCAAGCAGAAAATCGCCCTGTGCATTATCGCCTATGCAAGCGGCATCTTGTTGGCCGGGGTATTTGACTGGTACTGAAGACGTTTAATCCGCGACTACAAGGTGCACAGTGAAATATTGATACCTCGGGGTTTTCGATGGTTGCCATATATAAAGCGTTACTTGGAAGGCACGCAGTCACTGTATGCCTGATTGCTGCGACGGGCTGGGCCGCATGGTTCTGTGCTGGAGGACTGGCGGAGCCAATCATTTCACGGAAGTTGAATAACGTTTATGTCGATCTGCGTGCTGCTCAGGTAGAGCCTAATGCGCAGATCGACAAAGTACTGGAAGCCCTCGGCGATCTTGATCGTTCGGGTGAGGAATGCTCCGTCGAGCAATACTCACAACTGGCCGAGCAGGTTAAAAACCTGCGATTTGTTGATCAAGCGGCAATCGAGCTGTCCAATGGCAAGATCTGTTCTTCCTACGGACAAGAACTCCCGTCATTACTGGCCGGTAACGTCAAGCGCAAGTTCTCCGTTGGAAAACGAACCTACTGGGTCGATTCTGGCCACACAGTTTCTGCGGACACCGACTTTATCATTGTGTCGGAACAGTCAACCTACGTCTGGGCAAACAAAAAGATCCTGCTCGACAACTTGAAGCTTCCCGAGGACCTGCAACTGGACCTCATCGGCCCCGGCGGCGCTGTGCCCATTGCCTCTACGGGTGCTCAGCCGCTGAAGATGCAGAAGCCGTTCCACCTTGAAGAACTGGTGACCTCGGCAGACAAGGTCCTGATCGCCTTTGCGGGCAAGCGAAATGAGCTGATCAGCGTCATTTCTCTTCCGTTGAGTTACCTGACAAGTCTCAAATTCAAATTATTCATTGGCCTTGTGTGCGTGTTCGCAGCGCTGCTCTTCCTCGCAAGGTGTACCCAACGGCATTACACCTCTACTGCGGTACGGCTTCGCAATGCCATAAAAGCCAACACGCTGGGTGTTCACTACCAGCCTATCGTCAACTTGACGACGGGCTATCTGGAGGGCGCCGAAGCACTTTCTCACTGGAGCGACAACGGCACCCATGTGCCTGCGGATGTTTTCATTGCGGTGGCGGAAAAGTCTGACTTGATCCGCAAACTGACGCGGTCGGTGATTCGACAGGTGGCGGAGGATTACAGCACCTACCTTTGGGCGTGCAAGGACTTCTACATCACGGTCAATCTTTGCGCCCAGGATATTCAGGACCCCACCTTTCCAGACTTTGTGGCCAGCCTGCTGGCAACCTACCGCATGCCTGCGTCCGCCATGACTTTTGAAATCACCGAAAGGACCTTGCTCGATCAGAAGCCTGCCGCCATGCAATTGCGACGGCTTCGTGCGTGTGGTCATCGCATTGCCGTGGACGACTTCGGTATCGGCTATTCCAACCTCTCGCTCCTGGATTCAGTGCCTTTCGACATTCTGAAAATAGATCGCTCATTCATCGCAGACGACAAGATCGCGGCCAAGGACGCCTTGTGGCGACACATTGCCCGGTTGGCCAAGTCGCTACGACTCAAGGTCGTGGCCGAAGGAGTCGAGAGTCAGCAGCAACTGCCGCATCTGGTTTCAGAGGGGGTTGTATTGGCACAAGGCTGGTTGTTCTGCAAAGCGCTACCCATTCAAGCGTTGGCAAGACGCTACTTTCAATGTCCGGCAAACATCCCGCCTTGCGACTCAAAAATATCAATCAATGACTTCTATTAACCCCTCATGGCCCCTCAAATGCTCGCCGAACCCTAACACCTGACAAACCTGAACAAGGACTCCACTACACATGCTACTTCGAAACCTTGGCTTCGCTTCACTGCTATCGTTGCTGACTTTTCAGGCGCTCGCTGATGACAAAGGTTTGTATCTTGGAGCTGGCGTAAGCAACATCCAGACCGACGAATCCAAGTTGGACGACGACGACACCAGCTACAAGGTTTATGCAGGGTATCGCGTCAATAGCTACCTGGCCTTCGAGGGCGCCTACGTCGATCTGGGTCAATTCAAGGACAAGAATCTCGATTTCGAAGGCAAATCGGCTCAGGCTGCCGCCCATGTCGGCTTTCCGTTGGGCGATCGGATGCGGGTATTCGGCAGTGTCGGTGCTCACGCCTGGGACGCCGACGGCAATGCCACCGACGACGATACCGGGGTTGATCTGACCTACGGTGTCGGCCTGGAGGTCGATGTCTTTCGCAACATCGGTCTGCGCGCCGAATATGAAGTTCTGGAGGTCGGAGAGATCAACCTGAATCAGACGACCGCATCCGCCTATATGCTTTTTTAACACCGCTACAACCGAGCGACCTCCCCCGGTCGCTCATCGCACTCGCCGCAATGCTCGTCCTCCTCCTGCCAGCCCCCCTGCCATTACTTCAACGGTTCCTTCGATTCCTGCGCAGGTGCCATGTACCACTTGTCCCTGGGCACCCATTTCTCCTGTTGCGGATCACCCAGATAGTGCGGCGACATGATCTGTACGCCGTACTCGTTGAACACATCCTGGATGTTGGCGTGCAGCATGCTCAACAGCACCGCTCGCGGCCGAGGCTGACTGGGGATGGCCTGGGCCACCAGCCGGTACTCGGGGTAGAAATCCGACAAAGCCGTTTGAAACACCTGCGGCGGTGGGGTTTCGAGGACGCCGGGCGTGCGTTTGGCGGCTTCCAGCAACATCCCTTCGACCTGTCGCCAGGGGGTGTCATAGCCAATGGTGACCACGGTGTCGACCACATAACCGGGGCCTTGTACCACCCGCGAGTAGTTCTTGGTAACGGTGCCGGTGATCATCGAGTTGGGCAGGGTCAGCACTTCGCCCAGACCGGTACGAATGCTCGTGGTGAACATGCCCAGTTCAGTGACCGTCCCTTCGTGCTCGCCAATGCGCACGAACTCACCGGGACGCAGGGTTCGGGTGTACGTCAGGATCAATCCGGCCGCCGCCTGCCCGACGACGCTGGAAGCACCCAGCGAAATCATCAGACCGACCAGCACCGACAAGCCTTTGAACGCATCGGTACCGGCACCCGGCAAGTAGGGATAAGCCATGGCCAGGGCAAACAGCCAGATCGCCAGCGAAGTCAGGCGCTGAGTCGGCTTCAGGGTTTCATGGTTCAGCCAGTTGAAGGTCCCGGGCGTGGCCATGCGCCGCAGAATCCGGCGAGAGAATGCTGTCGCGCCTCGCGCAATGAAAAAGATCGCCAGCGCCACGCCGAGCCCGGGGATGGCCCCGAGAATCCCTTGCAGTAAATAGTCGACGACTTCCAGCAGATAGCTGTTAAGGCTTTCACCCCAGGGCCGGGTATAGGGAAAACGCGACAGGACAAACCCCAGCCACTCGTAAGTGAGCAGCAACACGATGACCCAGCGCAGCAATTCCAGCACGCGGCTGACCAATGGATAGAGGAAGTTGGCGTCGATCAGCGGGACCCGCCCGACCTTCAGGGCCTGGGTGTGCCGATGCATCAGCTCGGGCAGTTTTTTCAGCAGTTTGCGCCGCAGGACCACCATGCCGAACAGCAGTGCGATGTAAACGCCGGTGGCGATCAACGCAGCGACTACGGAGCGCAGAATCAATTGCAGGCTACGGGCTTCCCGGGTTTCGGCCACGACCTGGCGCAGCTTGCCCGCCGCGGCTTCGGCGGCCTGCTGTACCGACTCGTATTCGGTCTCGTCGAAGTCCTTGGGCGAAACGATAAAGGCGCGTCGGCTTCCCAGCAGCACCATGTAGCTTTTCATGATCGGGTCGAGGGTGACATTGAGGTCGTCGGCGTCATCCAGCGCCTCACCGATCACCACTTTCGCCCGTTTGACCCGCGAGGCCGGGGCTTCACCGAGGATGGTCGCGCGAAACACCATGATGCTGCGGTTGGCCACTTTCAATTCAACGGGAGCATCAACCACTTTCGGTGCATCCTCGGCCCACAGTTGCACCGACCAAAACATCCCGAAAACAGTAAACATTACAGCGAGCAGCCTGCTCCGCATGTGTCGGATCCTTACGTCACAAAATTCAGGTCGAGGGTACGTACCGCAGCGTAGTTCACCGATGAACGGTTGTCAGATTGCAGGAGCGAGCCTGCTCGCGATAAACCAGAAAACACCGCGGGGCACCTGCCAACCCGCGTTATCGTTGACGACCAGGTTTGTGTTTTCGCCGGCGGCCAATGCCATCTGTAGGAGCGAGCCTGCTCGCGATAAACCGGAGAACACCGCGGGGCACCTGCAAGCCAGCGTTATCGTTAACGACCATCGCGAGCGAGCTCGCTCCTACAGGGTTTGTGTTTTCGCCGGCGGCCAATGCCATCTGTAGGAGCGAGCTTGCTCGCGATAAACCGGGGAACACCGCGGGGCACCTGCCAACCAGCGTTATCGTTGACGACCATCGCGAGCGAGCTCGCTCCTACAGGGTTTGTGTTTTCGCCGACGGCCAATGCCATCTGTAGGAGCGAGCTTGCTCGCGATAAACCGGGGAACACCGCGGGGCACCTGCCAACCAGCGTTATCGTTGACGACCATCGCGAGCGAGCTCGCTCCTACAGGGTTTGTGTTTTCGCCGGCGGCCAATGCCATCTGTAGGAGCGAGCTTGCTCGCGATAAACCGGAGAACACCGCGGGGCACCTGCAAGCCAGCGTTATCGTTAACGACCATCGCGAGCGAGCTCGCTCCTACAGTTACAGTGTGTTCCGTACCTGATTCAAGGGTTGACCTGATAACCCTTGCCCTGCAAACAGCTGGTGTAAGCCGTCGTGGTGTTCGCCTGTGTGGTTTTCGATTGCTCCCGGCGTTCCTGGCGCTGACGTGACGCACCGACCACGGCGCCGGCCGCCGCTGTCTCCTTGGCGCGGTTCTGGCGGTAGTCCTGTTTCCTGTCATCGTCGACTCGATCATAAGCCTCGTCGTGCTGATTGCCGCGCACCTGGGCAGCCGTCGCGCCGGCGGCGGCCCCCACAGCAGCGCCCTTGACCCTCCCGCCCGAAGGCGTGGAAGTCGTCGAGGCGCTTTGGCTGGCGGCAATGCTGTTGCATTCGTTGATGTCGGCCTGGGTTTGTTGCGAACTTTGCCCTTTCATCGGCACCACTGTTTGCGCCCATCCAGGGGCACTCAAAACCGACAAGGCAAGGCACAGAGCGATGGGTGACAAGTTTTTCATGATGACCTCCGGATGAACCTGGTTCACCCCCAACAGGAGTTTAGATCAGCCCCCGTCGGCCACCCGGTTACTGACCGGCGGTGGGCCCAATCTCCATGACCAGTCGGTCGTCGACCCAACGCACGGGCACGGCCTCCAGTTGCGCGCCTTTACACGGGCCGTCGATGCAGTGCCCGTCGTCGTAACGAAACATCGCACTGTGATGAGCGCACATCAGGACCTTGCCGCGCCAGGTGCAAAACTGCTGCGGATTGAAGTCCAGCGGCACCGAGAAATGCGGGCAGCGGTTGACGTACACCCACACCTGCTCGCCCTGACGCACCGCCACCAGCCCGGCGGGATGCAAATGCTGGTGCTGTGGCAATCCCAACGCCCCGCCGTCGGCGATGTCTTCGAGTCGGCACAAGGTAATGGTGCTCATGGAAAACCGCGCAGTTCCGGGTTGCCCAGGCTCCAGTGCCAGGGGCGAATCTGCAGGCTGGCGAACAGTCCCGCCTGGACATAGGGATCGTCGCGCATGAACGCTTCCACCTCCGGCAGGCTGCCCGCCTCGATGACCAGCAACGTACCCGTCATCGCCGCGCCGGCATCATCAAGGATCGGACCGCCGAGGCGCACGACGACCCGATGATCCCCTGTGGCACGCAAATGCGCCTGGTGACTGGGCCGCAGACGCTGGCGCAGCGCCTGGCAGTCCGAGTGATCAGTAGCAAACACCGCAAAAAACTGACCCATGATTCACGCAGATTCCATGACAAATTCATAACACGCCCGCTTGAACGGCACTTGCATACCCAGCCTGGCGGACACATCGTCGTGGGTGTTCAGGTCCTCATAAATCACCTGCAACGACTGTTTCACCCCAAACACTGCATCGGATTGCAGATACGGATCATCGTGATTGAACAGGTGCGTGACCAGTTTGCGATAGCCCGGCACCTCTATCATGAAGTGCAGATGCGCGGGCCGCCACGCATGCCGGTTGGCGGCATCGAGCATGCGCCCTACCGGGCCATCGGTCGGTATCGGATAGGCCACCGGGACAATGGTGCGAATCGCAAAGCAGCCATCCGCGTCGGTGCGATAACGACCGCGCAAGTTGCCGAAAGGCTGTTCGGTGTCCTGTCCGGAATACATGCCGTTTTCGGCGGTCTGCCACACGTCCAGCACCGCTCCGGCCAAGGCATTACCATGAATGTCGACCACGCGCCCGCGTACCAGCGCCGTTTCGCCGGGCGTGAAAGCCATGTTTTCGCCGAACTCACGCTCGGGCATGCCATCAATGTAAAACGGCCCGAACACAGTCGTTTCGGTGGCCGTTGCGCTGTGGCGATGGTTGATCGCGTCGACCAGCATCGAAACGCCCAGGGTGTCCGACAGCAGAATGAATTCCTGGCGCACCAGGCCATCGCACTTGTGCCCGGTATCGGTCAGGAAACCAATGCCTTCGAACCACTCCTGTTCGGTCAATTCGACCTCACTGACAAACGCATGCAGGTGGCGAACCAGGCTTTGCATGATCTGTTTGTAGCGCGCGTTGGGCGCGTCGTTGAAGCTGTTCACCGCCTGTTGGGAGATCAGTGACTCTATGGCTTTGTCTTGATCGGTCATTGTTGTTATTCCGACGAGGATAAAAGTGGCTGGCAGATCAGGCTGGGGCCTGACCTGTCAGGGCACGGTTCAACAACGCCTCAATCGGGCCTTGCTCGAACGGCCGCGGGTTGTAGTAAGGGCTGGCACAAGCAATTTGCGCAGCTTCGGCCGGACCGTTGGCCGGGAAGCCGATGTCCGCCAGGGCCAGTGGGATGCCCAGTTTCCGGTTCAGCGCGTACAACAAGGCACCGACCTCACTCGCTTCGCCCCCACCCAATGCGCGGGCGGCCCGTTGCAGAGGGCCCGCCGCCGCTTCGCGGTTGTAATGCGCGGCGTGGGGCAAGACGATGGCGTGCGCCTGTGCGTGGGGCAGATTGAACGTGCCGCCCAGGGTGTGACAGAGCTTGTGGTGCAAGGCCATGCCGACCGAACCCAGGCAAATGCCCGCCAGCCACGCGCCATACAACGCCTGGCTGCGCGCCTCGGGGTCATCGGGATTGCTGACAACGCCCGGCAAGGCCTGCGCCAGCGAGCGAATCGACTCTTCGGCCATGAAGCCGATGATCGGGTTGGCGTCCTGGGCGTACAGCGCTTCGACGGCATGGGCCATGGCGTTCATGCCCGAGCACGCGGAGATTTGCGCTGGCAGGGTCAGGGTCAATTGCGGGTCGTAGATGACGGTCTTGGGCAAAACCCGAATATCACGTCCGGTTTTTTTCAGGCGGTTTTCGGTAAGCCCGTAGATCGGTGTCATCTCGGAACCGGCGTAGGTGGTCGGCACCGCTACGATCGGCAGGCCGGAATCCATCGCAATCGCCTTGCCCAGGCCAATGGTCGAGCCACCGCCAATGGCCACGCAGCAATCGGCGTCCAGCCGCGCCGCCTCAAGGCGCGCCGCTTGCGCCACTTCCAGCGGAACGTGCATCACGGCTTTGGGATAGACACCGGCAGCACGATCACCGAGCAGCGCGGCGACCTGTTCGCCGAGCCCGCACTGTTCCGGCGTAGTCAGGATCAGCGCACGCCGGGCACCCAGCCGTTCAATTTCCTCGGCCAGCGCCGAAAGCTTGCCCCAGCCGAACACCACACGGGTCGGCAGGCTTTGGTAGACAAAAGGATTCATGGCAGGCCTCAGCGTTTGTAGTACGCAGGGATGTTGGCGTCGACGTTGACCCAGACCGAACGGGCTTCGGTGTAATCGTGGATCGCTTCGAAGCCCATTTCCCGGCCATAGCCGGACTGACCGACACCGCCAAACGGACTGCCCGGGTTGACCCGTTTGTAGCAGTTGATCCAGCACATACCCGCATGAATCGCGTCGGCTATTTTGTGCGCGCGGCTCAGGTTCTGCGTCCACAGGCCGCTGCCTAGTCCGTATTCAGAGTCGTTGGCGATGGCCAACGCTTCTTCGTCGGTGCTGAAGCGCACCACGGTGACGAACGGGCCGAAGACTTCTTCCTGGAAAACGCGGTCACCGGGCCTGGCCTCGATCACTGTCGGCTCGACATAAAACCCATTGGCCAACGCTTTATCGTCCGGTGCCTTGCCGCCAGCGAGGACCTTGCCGCCCTGCTCGATGGCGATGTCGATGTATGCCATCACCCGGTCGCGGTGCAACGCCGAGGTCAGCGGACCCATTTCGGTTTCCGGGTCCAAGGGGTCGCCCAGGCGGATGGACTTGGCCAGGGCGATGAAACGCTCCAGGAACTGGTCAGCGATATCTTTGTGCAGGATCAGCCGCGAACCGGCGATGCAGGCTTGGCCCTGGTTGTGAAAGATCGCCCAGGCCGCTCCGTTGACAGCCGCGTTCAGGTTGGCGTCCTCGAACACGATATTGGCGCCCTTGCCGCCCAGTTCCAGCTGGATGCGCTTGAGGTTGCTTTTGGAGGCTTCGACGATCCGGCGCCCGGTGGCGGTCGAACCGGTAAAGGCAATCTTGCCCACGTCGAGGTGTTCGGCCAGCGCTTGCCCGGCGGTATGGCCGTAGCCCGGCACCACGTTGACCACGCCTTTGGGGAAACCGACTTCGGTCATCAGCTCGACAATGCGCAAGGTCGACAACGGGGTGATTTCCGAAGGCTTGATCACGATGGTGTTGCCCGCCGCCAGCGCCGGGCCCATTTTCCAGCTGGTGAACATCAGCGGGAAGTTCCACGGCACGATCTGCCCCACCACGCCAATCGGCTTACGCTGCACGTAGTTGAGAAACCCGGCTTCGACCGGAATCACCGAACCTTCGATCTTGTCGGCCATACCGCCGAAATAACGGAAGCACGCCGCCGTACGCGGCACGTCGAGGCCACGGGAGTCACGGATCGGGTGCCCGGTATTGAGGGATTCGAGCTGCGCCAGTTCTTCACCGCACTCTTCGATCCTGTCCGCCAGTTTAAGCAACAGGCGTCCGCGCTCGGCGGCCCCCAGGGCCGACCAGGCCGGGAAGGCACGCTTGGCGGCGGCGACAGCGAGGTCGATGTCAGCGGCTTCGGCGGCAGCGATGCGGGTGATCAACGAACCGTCATGGGGCGACACCACGTCAATGGTGCCGCCAGCGACCGCATCCACGAAACGGCCATCGATATAGAGCTGATTTTGCATAATGGTTTCCTCGCACCGCGCCGCTGGCGCAGTGTTTGACGAAGTTATTCCTGAGCGCTTTGCCCGGCGCGAGGCCGGGCCGGACACCAGGTCCTAGAACTCGATTGGATACGGTTTGAGTTCGCCGCTTTCGTAGCGTTGCGGCAGGTTCGGCGTGGCGTTTTCCCAGACCATCAGCATCGAGCGTTTGGTCGAGTAGCCCTGGTGACGGATGTCGGCGGGCATGGCGCAGATGTCGCCGGCACGCATGGTGATGCGCGCACGGGGATTGCCGTCGTCCTTGTCGCCGACGTCCCAGATGATCTCGTCGGACATCTGCAAGAACCATTCGATGCGGTCGTTGCCGTGGAACACCGGCAGGATGAATTCCTCGGTGGTCGGGCAGAACAGGCTGGCCTTGCACACCGAGGTCACCGACGGGTTCCAGGTCACATCGGAGCGCGACAGGTACTTGAACAGGTTGAAGGCATGCAGTTCGCCTTCAAAGCCTTCGGCGGCATGGACCTCCGGTTCGTCCTGCGGCACATCGATGAACTGGCGATTGACCGGGAGGTCGTCACGCAGCGGCGAGTCATCCTTCAGGCCCGGCATGCGTTTGGTGGCGATGCGGGAGCGCTCGATGGCTTCGATGTTGTCGCCGTTCTTGCGACCGAACGCGCTACCGGTTTCTTCCGGGGCGGCGAAGGGGTCGAAGGTGGCGTTGGTCCAGTCCCGCAGGATCGCCTTGAAGGTGGCCATGATCAGCGGCGTTTCGAAGTTTTCGGTGTAATTGACCCCGGCCGCCTTGAGCGTGCCGTTGAAGGTGCCGGCGTACAGGTCAACCTTGCCGTAGTAGTTGCGGGTGCCAATGACGTGGTCGAAGTTGACCCAGCCATAGAAAAAGCCCCAGGCCACGTCGCGCATCATGGCGCGCAGGAAGGCGTCGACCGGGATCAGGTGCGAGCGGGTCTGGCCCTTGGCCGGCCAGGTGATGCGGGCGAAATACTCGTCGCGCGACAGTTCGAAGGCGCCGAGTTTGAATGAGCGGTAGCCGGTGACGGCATGGGGCGCGCTGGCCTGGACTTCATCGTCGGCAAGGTGGGCGGTGTCGGCTGCGGTTTCAAGCATGGCCATGACGGGATTCCTTTTGTTTTTGTGGATTGGGCGGTCGGGCGCGGCAGATCACTTGAAGCAGATGTCCGCCCATTTCTCGACCGACAACGGGCCTTTGATGGTCTGCTGCAGGATCACGCCCGGGCGACTGGCTTCGAAGCGATAGGCGGTGCCGACCGGCAACAGGCACTGATGACCACGCTTGAGCAGCACGTAGCCCATCGGTTTGCCTGCAGGTATCTCACCGGCCAGGTGCGTGCCCTCGCCGGCTTTCAACGGCGCATCGAGCTTGAGGAAGTCCACGCGAACTTCACCGTCCATGACGATGGCAAACTCGTCGTGCGCTGCCGTGTACCAGGGCGACTGGCCTTCGGCACGGATGGACTCAACGACGTAGCCGAGGTTGAAACCGACCACGACTTTTTCATAAGGGAGGGATTTATCCGCCACTTCGAAAATGTTGGAAAAGGCATAGTGGCTGGCCTGGCCGCTGATGATTTCAACCGACCCTTTGGTGTAGTTGTCCAGCGAGCCGAAGACCGTTTCGATTGCAGCGCTACTCATGGTTTTCACCGTTTTGTTGTTGTAGTAACAGTGAGCCAACAGTACGTCGCGCCACCTCGGCGAACAATTAGAGGACCGGCGACAACAGTGTTTGCGAAACGCAAACACTGGCCATACTGCAATCCCTGTAGGAGCGAGCCTGCTCGCGATGGACTCAAGAGCGTCGCGTTTCGCCAGCAGTCACGCGCAATCGTTAACGACCATCGCGAGCAGGCTCGCTCCTACAGGGTTCGTGTATTGACTCAGCGGACCCAGCCACGTTCCAGCAAGGGCTTGTCCCAGCATGGCTCATCGCCGAAGTTGTCCACCAGAAAGTCGATCAACGTACGCACTTTCAAGGCCCGGCGCTGGGTGGCGGGATACACCGCCGAAAAATTGAACGAGGACAGTGCGTAATCCGGCAACACCGGAATCAACCGGCCGCTGAGCAAGTCATCGCTGGCCACCAGGGTCGGCAGGCAAACAATGCACACACCGGTCTGCGCGTAATCGCGCAGCAAATGCACCGAATTTGAACGCACCTGGCCCGGCAGACTCAGCTCCACTTGCTCGTCGTCACGGGTGAAGATCCAGCGGTTGCGCGACGGATAGCCTTCGTACAGGGCGATCTTGTGTTGCAGCAACTCCTGGGGATGGGTCGGCACGCCGAACTCGTCGGCGTAATCGGGCGACATGCAGAACAATCGGCGCACGCTGAACAGCTTGCGCTCGATCAGGGTTTCGGCCATGGGCGGGAACATCTGGAACGCCACGTCGAAACCTTCTTCGATGGGGTCCACCACCCGGTCGTTGACGATCACGTCCACTTCGATGTCCGGGTACAACCGCGTGAACTCGGCCAGCATGCGGCCGAAGTGACCGATGGCAAACCCCGGCAACATCTGCACGCGCAATTTGCCGGTGGGTTTGGCGCGCAATTCGCGCATATGCTCGGTCAGCGAGTTGAAGCCCGCGACCATGTCCGCGCACTCCTTGTAGTAGGTCTCGCCCACTTCGGAGAGCCGTACATGGCGGGTGCTGCGATGGAACAGCGGTGCATTGATGAATTGCTCCAGCTGTTGGATGCGGTGGGTGATCACCGAACGGGTCACGCCCAGTTGCTGGGCCGCCTTGGCGAAGTTGCCGGTTTCGGCCACCCGCACGAAGGCTTCGACACTGAGTAAACGATCCATGGGCAGGTACTCTGGAGGCTTTTGTTCTTATATGAATAGCGAGGTTAGCCTGTCGCTCCACATCCAGGGCGAAAACCTGCCTGTAGGAGCGAGCTTGCTCGCGAAAAACCAGAGGGCACCGCAGTGAGTCAGGTTATCCGCATCATCGTTAACGTCCATCGCGAGCAAGCTCGCTCCTACACGGACAATCGCCGCTGCATCGGGAACACCTGCCAGCCCAGGCGTTCACTGATCAGTCCCCACACCCCTTGCGGGGCCTTGAGCATCATCACCACCGCGACCACGCCGAGGATGATCATGTACACCGCACCGTACTGCGCAAGGCAGCCGCGCAACACGAAGTAAATCAGCGTGCCAATCAACGGTCCTTCGAGGGTGCCGATGCCGCCGATGATCACGATGAAGATCACCACCGCCGTCCAGTCCTGCAGGTTGAACGCGGCGTCCGGGGAAATGCGCAGTTTTTGCAGGAAGATCAGCGCCCCGACCACCCCCGTGCAACCGGCGGCCAACACATAAACCATCAGCTTGGTTCGGAACGTATCCACCCCGAGGCTGCCGGACGCCGGTTCAGAATCACGAATCGATGCCAGTGCCAGGCCCTGACGCGAGCGCAACAGAAAAAACACGACGGCCACGGCGGCAATGGCGATGGCCAGCGCGGTGAAATAGATCAGCGTTTCGCGCCCGTCCCGGTCATTGCCGATCTGCCGCACAATCGCCGCCGGCAGGCTTTGCCCTGAACCGCCACCCAGACTGCTCATCTGCGCCAGGCCCAAACGGAAGACCTCCGCCACCACCCAGGTACCGATGGCGAAGTAAGCGCCACGCAGACGAAACACGATCAGCGCCGTGGGTATCGCCAGCAGTGCCACCAACACGCCTGAAAGCAACACCGCGACCAAGGGCGGCACACCGAATTGACTCGCCAGCATAAACAGCAGATAGCCGCCCAGACCGACGAAGGCCTGCTGCCCTACCGAGACCATGCCGGCGTAGCCCGCCAACAAGTTCCACATTTGCGCCAACGCCAGGTAATAGGCGAACTCCACCACCAGGCGCAGGCTCGCCCGATCGGCCCACAAGGGTGCACTCAGCAAGATCAATACGCACAGGCCCAGCAACGACAGGCCGATGGTGCTGCTGGTGGTCGTGCGTTGTACGCGAAACCTGAGCGCGGGGTTGTTCAAGGCATTCATCAGTCGACACTCCGGGGAAACAGGCCACGCGGGCGCACGACCAGGATCAGCAGAAACACAAGGTGACCGGCGAGGATTTGCCAGCCGGGATCGATTTTTGCCCCCAGGGTTTGCGCAACGCCGAGAATCACCCCTCCGGCCAACGTACCCCACAGGCTGCCCAGGCCACCGATGATCACCGCTTCGAAGCCGTATAACAGTCGCGCCGGCCCGACCGTAGGATCAAAACTGGTGCGGATCGCCAGGAACACGCCGGCGATCGACACCACGGCCATCGCCAACGCCATGGCCAGGCCGAAAATGTGCGAGTTGTTGACGCCCATCAGCCGTGCGGTGTGCTGGTCATCAGAGGTGGCGCGAAACGCCCGGCCCAACGATGTTTTGTAGAACAGCAATTGCAGACCGCCGATGATCAGCAGCGCACTGCAGAACACGATGAGCGGCATCACGCCTACGCTTAGGCTGCCAATGCCGACGCTGGCCACCTCAAGGTCACCTTGAGCGAGTTTTTGGCTGTCGGCACTGAAGAATTCCAGCAGCACGTTCTGCACGATGATCGACAGGCCGAAGGTCACCAGCAACGGCGGCAGGATGTCCTGACCCAACGTCCGGTTGAGCAATAGCCGTTGCAACAGGTAGCCGAAACAGAACATCAGTGGCACCACCAGCAGCAAACTGGTCAGCGGGCTGAACCCCAGATGATTGACCACCAACAGCGCCAGGTACGACGCCAGGACAATGAAATCGCCATGGGCGATATTGACCAGGCGCATGATGCCGAACATCAACGACAGCCCCACCGCGAACATCGCGTACAGGCCGCCAAGCAACATGCCTTGAAGCAAAGTATTGAGCCATTCCATCACTAGATCCCGAAATACGCGGCTTTGATTTGTGCTTTGTCCGCATCCCCAGGCCGACCGGTGAGGGACACGCGCCCTTCCTGAAAGCAATAGAAGCGGTCACACACACTCAGTGCCTGATTGATGTCTTGCTCGACGAGAATCACCGTGGTGCCGTCAGCCTTGATCGAGGGCAGCGCGGCGTAGATGTCCTTGATCGTCGTCGGTGCCAGGCCCAGGCTGATTTCGTCGCACAACAGCAAATGCGGGTTGGCCATCAGGCCCCGGCCAATCGCAACCATTTGCTGTTGGCCGCCGGACAGCGCGGTGCCGGGACGTTTGCGCAGTTTTTCCAGCACCGGGAACAGCTGATAGATCCGCGCCAGGCTCCATGGACCGGGGCGTTTGCTGTAGGCACCGATCAACAGGTTTTCTTCGACCGTCAGCGATGGAAACAGCTTGCGGCCTTCCGGCACCAGCGCGATGCCCCGCTCCAATACCTGATTGGCCGCCAGATCACCGATGGCCTGGCCCTTGAAGTGGATGGCACCGGGCTGGTTCTTGATCAGCCCGGCCAACGAGCGCAGGAACGTCGACTTGCCAGCGCCGTTGGAACCGATGATCGCCACGGTTTCACCGGCCTCAAGGGTCAGGCTGATGTCGAATAGCGCTTGAAAGTCGCCGTAGCCGGCGCAGAGTTTTTCGATGGTCAGCATGCGTCAGCTCCCGATGCCCATGTAGATGTCCTGGACCCGGGGATCGGCCATCACGCTGCGCGGCTCGCCTTCGGCCAGCTTGGCGCCGAAGTTGATCACCGTCAGGCGACTGACCACCGCCAGCAAGGCATGCACGATGTGCTCGATCCAGATGATGGCGACGCCGGACTTGTGGATGCCTTGAATGGTTTCCACCAGTGCCAGGCATTCCGGTTCGGTCAGGCCGCCCGCGATTTCGTCGAGCAACAACAGGCGCGGCTGGGTCGACAAGGCGCGAGCCATTTCCAGGCGCTTGCGGTCTAGCAAGGTCAGTGAGCCGGCCAGCACGTTGGCCTTGCGCATCAGGCCAGTGAGTTCCAGCGTCTGCGCACACCACTGGCTGGCTTCGTTGTCACGCAGCCGCGCACCAAAAGTCGCGCCCACCAGCAGGTTCTCGAACACGGTCATCTTCACGAACGGATGCGGGATCTGGTGGGAGCGGCCGATGCCTTGCTGACAGCGCTTGAACACAGGTTCGCGGGTGACGTTGCGGCCTTCGAAATGGATCTGTCCCTTGTCGGCCGCCACGCCACCGGCGATCAGGTTGAACAGCGTGCTTTTACCCGCGCCATTGGGGCCGATGATGCCCAGGGCTTCACCCGGTTGCAGGGTCAGGTCGATGGCATCCGTGACCTTCACCGAGCCATAGCTTTTGTGCACATCGGTCATTTGCAGAAGTGGTTGTTGCATGGTGCACCCGTTGCTTTTTTGCGCGATCAATACGTAATGGCCTGCATTTCACCGCCCAACGGAATCGCCGGCGCGGTGGCATTGCTGGTCACGATCAGGTCGTATTTATTGTCCTTGCCCAATCGCCACTGGCCGCTGACCAGAGGTGTCTTGGCGACGTTCTTGACCGGTCCGCCATTCCAGTTGATCGGGCCGACCACGGTGTTGAGGTTGGTCTTGAGCAAGGCATCGCGGACCGCCTGGGCGTTGCCGATTTCTTCGGTGCGCTTGAGGATGTCCACTGCCAGTTCGAACAGGGCATGCACGAACCCCAACGGTTGCGTCCACTGCTTGCCGGTGGCCTGGGTGAAACCCTGGGCCAATTGGCCGGCACTGGCGCCGGTCAACGACGAACTGAACGGGTGCGTCGGGCTCCACCAGATTTCGGTCGACAGGTTGTTGCCGGCCTTGCCCAATGCCTCGACCGCCGTCGGGAACAACAATGCCTTGCCCACCGACACGGCTTTCGGATTGAAGCCTTGCTGCCGGGCCTGGGTCCAGAACGTGCTCAGGTCCGGCGGGATGACCACGCCGGTAACGATCTCGACGTCGGCCTTTTTGAACGCGGCAATCTGCGCAGAGAAATCGTCGGTCAGACTCTGGAAGCGGCCAGGGTCGACCAGTTGAAAGCCCTTTTGCGCCAGTACCGGTGGGAAACCGAGCTTCTGGTCGCCCCACGCATTGCCGTCGCCGTCGTTGGGGAACAGACCGCCGACAATTTTGTTGGACGGCATCGCCCCCCACATGGCGCTGTAAGTGCCGATCACATCTTCCAGGCCCCAGAAAAAGTGGTAAGTCCACTCAAAGCCCTGCTCCGGCTTGCCGCCACGGGTAAAGAACCACGGCTGCCACGGCGCCACCGTGGAGATACACGGAACCTCGTTGATTTCGCATTGGTCGGACACCGGGTTGGTGGTTTCCGGGGTCGACGACACCAGCATCAGATCGACCTGATCCGAGAGAATCAGCTCGCTCGCCACTTCCGCCGCGCGGTTGGGGTTGGACTGGCTGTCCTTGACGATGACCTCCAGGCGGTAAGCCTTGCCGGCCACGGTGATCGAGTTCTTCAGCACTTGCTTGAGCGACTCGATGATGTAGTTATCGGCGGCCGCGAAAGGGGCCAACGGCCCGGTCTGCGGGCTGACATAACCGAGCTTGATCACCCGCTCGCTGCCGATGGCAAAGTTGAACGGCAGGCTGGCCAGTGCCACGCCACCGGCAGCGAAGCCAGTGCTGCGCAGGAAATCACGGCGGGAGAAGTTTCGGCCTAACAGGTTTTTATCGTTGTTGTCTGTCATGTAAGTACTCCAAAAGCCTGGACGAACCGGGTCGCCACGTGTGGCTGGGCCATCACGCAGGGTCAGGGGTAAAGCAGGGAAATCCGTTTAAAAGAAGAAACTGACGTCGAATGACGCAACCACTTGCGAATCCTTTTCGCCGTCGGCATAAGCATCGCGGCCGGGGCCAGAATGGATGTCGTAGCGCAGTTCCGGGCGCAGGCGCACGTTGGGTGTCGGCGTCCAGGCCAGGTTGGTGGTGACACCGTAGAAACTGCCCCAGGTTGGATCGGGAATGCCGGTGTGTGGGTCGATGTTGGCCATCATCACGTGGACCGGGGCGTCGGTGTAGAACCACTCGGCGCGACTGTTCCACATCAGGTTTTCGCTGAGCTTGTGGTACCAGTTCACGTCCGTGCCATACCAGGTGGCGTCGTTTTTGTTGGCAAACCCGGCGAAAGCACCCTGCTCCTGCTTGCCGTAGTTCAACTCCAGCGCCACGCGGTTGTCTGGATCGATGACTTGCGAAAGGGTCAGATAAGACGCCAGGCGCTTGAGGTCGTCATCCTTGGTGCCCGCCGGCAGCGGCGAGCCGCAACTGCATTCGGCGAAACTGTCGCCAGCACCATTGCCGTAGATGTTTTCCCAGTCGATCCAGGTGCCGAAGTCCGCCGAGCGCCAGCGTACGTTGGCGATCACGTCCGGCGAGTGATTGGGATCCTGCAGGTTGTTCCAGCCCTGGACCACACCCAGTTCGAAGCCGAGCATACTTTCACCCGGTTTCGAAGGCAGTTTGAACGAGTACAGCGCTCCGGCATGTTTGGCCGGGCCGTGCATGAATGAATAGGTGTGCGAGTAGAAGTCAGTGGGTGCAGGGGATGGCAAGGCGAAGCCGATTTCGTTTTCCAGCGGCGTGTGGAATATCCCGATCATCAGATCCGATCCGCCGAGCACCGGGAAGTAAAAATCAGCGTACGCCTGGGCAATGGTCAACGCCGGATCTTCGGCCTTGTTGTTGCGGTTGACGCTCAGGTCTTCATCCCAGCCGTAGGTCTTGAAGAAACGCGCGTCCTTGCCGTACAGCGCCGTGACATTGAAACCCCAGTCAGCTTCTTGCGGCATCGGTCCGGGAAACGGTCCGACACGACCGACCACATTGCTCTTGGGTTTCTTTTCCACGGCCAGGGCGAACTGGTTGAGGTTGAAGCCTTCATCGGTAGTGAAGAAGCTTTGTTTGCTGACGTCATCCGTGCCGTTGTTGTTGTAACTCACACCCACCTGGCCCCAGCCGTAGATCTTGATGCCATGTTCACGCTCAAGGCTGTCGCCGAAGACATTGCGCACCAGCGAACCCATGGGATCGTCTGCTGCCAGAGCCATAGAGGGAAACAAAACGTCGGCACCCAGAACGGGCGCGAACAGGGTTGCTGCGCAAACCCATGCACGAATACTCATACCTGCCTTCCTTATTTTTATTAGGCGCCAATCCCCCGAAGGGGCATGAGGCCGAAAGCAAGGTATGACGTCTTGATGAGCCCTGGCTTGAGCTCCACCCGGTCGTTGGCAGATCGTGGTGTTCGGCGTAATGGAGGCTACAAGCCCGCCACTGCACCAACAATTCCATTCTCGGCGACTTCAGTGTTTGCGTATTCAGAACAATGCTGGCGTCGTTGAACTGAGGTATGCCCCCAATCACCTGTAGGAGCGAGCCTGCTCGCGATGGCGGCGCGTCAGACGAAATAGACGTCGACTGACACGCCGCCATCGCGAGCAGGCTCGCTCCTACAGGTCTATCGGTGATCTGGAGATTTGTGGTTATTCAGGCGGATCGAGCTGATCCAGCGCCCGGTTCACCGCCAGTTCGCCGAGCATGATGACTTGCGCAATGCCGAGCAGCGCATTGCGGCTGGTTCCTTGCAGATGATCCACCAGATCGGTGGCCATGACATTGGCCGACGCCAGCGATTCACAGGCATGCACCAGCAAGGTTTCGACGTTGAGTTCGGGGTTTACGATGAACATGGAACCGGGTTTGCGCGGCGTGGCCATGATGCTGGGGCCGGGGTTCAGGTAGTGATCGAGGGCGCGCTCGGCGGCTTCGTGGGGCTTTTGGGAGTCGAGGGTTTCGTACGGGGATGTCGGATCGGTGTCCGGCGGGTTGGGTGTGACTTTGAACATGGATGAAACTCCTGGATGTAGATGAGGAGCCATCAACCTTCGCTACCAAACGAGGGGTGGCGGCCATACGCAGGTTGGTAGACCGGCCCAGGAACCCGGCGCATCCGAAGATGCCCTACGCATGGCCACCATTAAGCAGAGACAAAAAACTCTGCAAAGCGTGGTGCTCTGCGCCTGGATAACCGGGCTACCAAACCCGATCGCTGTTGTTTTGCAGCGACCGGCCAACGATAGAACCCGCCCCCAAGACGCACAAGCCGGCGGATTCTGGCGTAGCTGTAGGCAATGACGCAAGCCGACGTAGCTTGCGGGAAGTAACGCTGACAGCCTTTAAACAGCCCTTAAACACTCCTCGATTTGGGCAGCCAATACACGCCCCCCTGTGGGAGCGAGCTTGCTCGCGATAGCGGACTGTCAGCCAACATTGATGTTGAATGTACTGCCGTCATCGCGAGCAAGCTCGCTCCTACAGGGTATGTGGTGTTAATCAGGCCTTGGTGGTCAGCGGATAGAGCTTGTCATCAAACTGCGCCAACTTCGGAAACACCAGAGGCTGATCATCACTCAGGTGTTGCAAACGCTGGCCGTAATCAACCAGAAATTGCTGGCGCGCTTCGTCGCTGATGTACGGCACATGCCAGGCCACGAAGGGTTCCAGTACATCAAAACCAACATAAGCCAGGGTTCCGCGCAGGATCGGGCGCAGCATGTCTTCAAGCGGGCCGTGAATCGCGCCCTCACCGAACATGTGTTCACGCCCGCCCAGGGTCACGGTCACCAGCGCCTTCTTCCCAGCCAACCCACCCTGATCATAGAAGCGTTTGCCGCCGTAGCAGATGCCCGACACCAGCACCCGATCAATCCAGCCCTTGAGCATGGCCGGGGTGGAGAACCAGAAGATCGGGAAGTTGAGGATCAGCAGGTCGGCCCACAGCAGCTTGTCCAACTCGGTCTGGATGTCCGCCGCCAAAGACTGGCTTTTCACGCCCAGGCGTTGTTCCAGGGCATAGACCAGGTACTCGGGGTTTTCCCGATTCGAGAAATCCGCGTCGCTGGCCACAGGATTCCAGTTCATTTTGTACAGGTCGCTGACCTGTACTTCGTGGCCCTGGGCTTCGAGGGTGGCGACAGCCTGGTCGCGCAGGGCGGCGGTGAAGGATTGCGGCTCCGGGTGAGCGTGGACGATCAGCACTTTCATGGTGGTTCCTTAGACTTTTTCCAGCGTATCGGTAGTAGGTTTGGAAGCGCGTGCGGCCAGCAACCGGTCGAGCCAGTCGGGGTCCATTTGCGGTTCGGAAGAAAACAGCAGGCCGGTGTAGTCCTGATGTGGCGGGGTGAAAATCTGGCTGCGCGAGCCGTGGTCCACCACCCTGCCCCGTTGCATCACCAATACCTCATCGGCAATCGCCCGAACAGTAGCAACATCGTGGGTGATGAACAGGTATGCGACACCCAGTTGTTGCTGGATGCGGTTGAGCAGTTTCAGTACGCCCTCGGCCACCAGTTGATCCAGTGCCGAGGTCACTTCATCGCAGATGATCAGCTGCGGATCGGCCGCCAGGGCCCTGGCGATGCAGATGCGTTGTTTCTGCCCGCCGGACAATTCACGGGGCTGACGCTCCATGAAGGTGGCCGGGTCGAGTTCGATCATCTCCAGCAGTTCGGCGACCCGGGCGCGCATGGCCTTGCCCTTGAGCCCGAGGTAGAACGTCAGCGGTCGGCCGATGATATCGACAATGCGCTGACGCGGATTCAGCGCGGTGTCGGGGATCTGGTAGATCATCTGGATGCGCCGCAGCTGTTCCTTGCTGCGCTGGCGAAAGTCCGCCGGCAAGGGTTCGCCGTCGTACAGCACCTGGCCGTAAGTCGGCGGCAGCAAACCGGTGATCAGCCGCGCCGTGGAACTTTTGCCGCTGCCGGATTCGCCGATGACCGCCAGGGTCTGACCGCGATACAGCTTCAGGGAAACATCGTGCAGCACCGGTTGCCGGCCGTAACTGGCGCAACTGTTGCGCAGTTCCAGCAGCGGTTGTTCCTGTTGCGGGCAAGCCTTGGGTTCGGTGCGGAAACTGCGCACCGCCCACAGTGATTTGGTGTAGTCCTCCTGCGGGTCGCCGAGCATCTGCCGGGTCTCGGCCTCCTCCACCAGTTTGCCGTGGCGCAGCACCATGATGCGGTCGGCCATTTGCGCCACCACCGCCAGGTCGTGGCTGATGTAGATCGCCGCGCTGCCGTAGGTCGCGACTGCATCACGGATGGCGGCGAGGACTTCGATCTGGGTGGTGACGTCGAGCGCGGTGGTCGGCTCGTCGAAGATGATCAGGTCCGGGTGGCAAGCCATGGCCATGGCGGTCATGACTCGCTGCAACTGGCCGCCGGAGACTTGATGCGGATAGCGCTGGCCGATGGTTTCGGGATTGGGCAAGCGCAGCACCCGATACAACTCCACCGCCTCGCGCATGGCCTGTTCGCGACTCATGCCGCCGTTTTTCACAGCGGTTTCGACGTGTTGGTCGATCAGTCGATGGGCCGGGTTGAACGAGGCTGCCGCGCTCTGTGCCACATAGGCAATACGCAGGCCGCGCAGTTTGCGCAGGGCTTCAGGCTTTGCATTGAGCAAGTCGATGCCGTCGAAATGCACCGAGCCGCCGGTGATCCGGCAGCCGTCGCGGGTATAGCCCATGGCCGACAGGCCGAGGGTCGACTTGCCCGCGCCGGACTCCCCGATCAGCCCCAGCACCTCGCCGCGTTGCAGGGTCAGATCGATGCCTTTGATCAGCGGGTGCCAGGCATCCTCGTAGTGGCCTTCGATGTGCAGGTTGCGGATTTCCAGCAAAGGTTTTGTGCTCGTCATGTTCAGCATTCCTTGAGACCGCTGGATTTGTGCAGCATCCAGTCGACGACGAAGTTGACGCTGACTGTGATCAACGCCACGGCCAGGGCAGGCAGCAACGGGCTGATGTCGCCGAAGGTGATCAGCACGGCGTTGTCACGCACCATGCTGCCCCAGTCGGCGGTGGGCGGTTGAATGCCCAGGCCGAGGAACGACAAGGCACTGATGAACAGGAACACGAAGCAGAAGCGCAGGCCGAACTCGGCAATCAGCGGCGCCGCGGCGTTGGGCAACACTTCGCGGGTGACCAGCCACCACAGGCCTTCGCCACGCAGGCGTGCGGCTTCGACGAAGTCCTGCACCACCACGTTCATCGCCACGGCGCGAGACAGTCGAAACACCCGGGTCGCATCCAGCAACGCAATCACCAATACCAGCGAAGTCGCCGTGGTGCCGACCACACTGAGAATCAGCAAGGCGAAGATCAGTTGCGGAATGGCCATCAGGATGTCCACCACCCGCGACAGGCCCTGGTCGACCCAACCGCCCTTGATCGCCGCGATCAGACCGCTCAAGCCACCGAGCAGAAACGCCAGCACGGTGGTCAGGAAGGCAATGCCCAGGGTGTTGCGCGCGCCATAGACCAAGCGGCTGAACATGTCGCGCCCCAGGTTATCGGTACCCAACAGGAACTGTCCGCCCCACGGTGCGAAGCCCTCGCCCACCACCTGGGTTTCACCAAACGGCGCCAGTACCGGCGCGAACACCGCCACCAGCACGTACAGCACGATCATCGACAACCCGAACTTGGCGCTCAGCGGCGCCCGCCACACTTGTTTCAACAGGCTCATGGTCTACCCCTTCGGATGCATCAGGCGTGGGTTGCTGGCAATCGACAGCACATCGGCGCTGGTGTTGAGCAGGATGTAGGTCGCGGCAAAGATCAGGCTGCAGGCCTGCACTACCGGGATGTCGCGCTTGGCCACCGAGTCCACCAGCAACTGGCCGAGCCCCGGATAGACAAACACCACTTCAACCACCACCACGCCGACCACCAGGTACGCCAGGTTCAGGGCTACCACGTTGACGATGGGTGCCAGGGCGTTGGGCAAGGCGTGGCGGAAGATGATCCGCGACTGGCTGATGCCCTTGAGCCGGGCCATTTCGATGTAGGGGCTGGCCAACAGGTTGATCAGGGAGGCGCGGGTCATGCGCATCATCTGTGCGATCACCACCAGGCTCAGGGTCGCCACCGGCAGTACCGAGCGCTGCAGAATCGTACCCAGCGAAGCGTCCGGCGCCAGGTTGGAAATGCTCGGGAACCAGTTGAGCTTCACCGCGAATACCAGAATCAGGATGTAGGCGACGAAGAACTCGGGGAACGACACCGCGCTCAGGGCCGAGGTGTTGAGCAAACGGTCGAACCAGCTGTTGCGGTACAGCGCGGCGAGCATCCCCAGCAGCAAGGCCAGCGGCACGGAAACCAGCGCCGCCAACAGCGCCAGGCTGAAGGTGTTGCCCAGACGCGCGCCGACCAGTTCAGCGATCGGTCGCTGGTTGGCCAGTGACACACCGAGGTCGCCTTGCAACAGGTGCCAGATCCAGTGGCCGAAACGGGTCAATGGCGGCATATCCAGCCCCAGCTGCGCACGGTAGGCCGCCACGGTTTCCGGGGTGGCCGACTGGCCGAGCATGGCCTGGGCGATATCGCCGGGGAGCATGCCGACGGCCAGGAAGATGATCACTGAGACGGCGAACAGGGACAGCAGGCCCAGGGCCAGGCGTTGCCCCAACAGCTTGAAAATACTTCTCATCGTGCGGTTCCTTGAAAATGGGCACGCTTGCATAATCCTGCAAATTTCTACTGCGGGAACACGACCCCCTGTGGGAGCGAGCTTGCTCGCGATAGCGGACTGTCAGCCAACATTGATGTTGAATGTGCTGCCGTCATCGCGAGCAAGCTCGCTCCCACAATCGATCTCCACAGTTCAACTTTCCGGTTTACGCCTGCCACCAGCGTTCGATCACCCGCAGGCCGTCCAGCTCGCCATACGGCGCGGTCTGTCCGCCGTGAACGACGCGGTTGGAGCGCGCCGCCACGGAGCTGGCGAACAGCGGCACGATCGCCCCGCCCTCGTCCCGGCACAGCGCCTGCATTTCGTTGTACATCTCGCGGCGCAGCGGGTCGTTCATCTCGCCGCGAGCGGCATTGAGCAGCTTGTTAAACCTAGGGTTGTCCCAGTGGGTTTCGTTCCACGCTGCACCCTTGGCATAGCCGATGCTGAACATGCGGTCGGCAGTCAGGCTGCTGTACCAGAACGAGGTGGTGAAGGGTTGTTTCATCCACACGTTGGAGAAGAAGCCATCCGCCGGCTCGCGCACCACGTCGATGTCGATCCCGGCGGCACGGGCCTGCTCCTTGAACAGCACCGAGGCGTCCACGGCGCCGGTATAAGCCGCATCGGAGGCTTGCAGGCGCACCTTGAGCGAATCCAGGCCGGCCTTTTTCAGATAGAAGCGCGATTTGTCCGGATCGTAGGTGCGTTGTTCCAGCGCGGTGTTGATGAAGCGGCTGCCGGGCTGGATCGGGTGGTCGTTGCCCACCAGGCCATAACCGTGCAGCACCGAGGCCAGCAGGGTTTCGCGGTTGATCGCATGTTTCATCGCCAGGCGCACGTCGTTGTTCAGGAATACCTGGCTGTCGGTGAGCATCGGGAAGGTGTAGTGCTGGGCGCCTTTGGTTTCTTCGATGACCAGGTTCGGGTTGCGCTTGAGCAGCGCGACGGTTTTCAGGTCGACCTTGTTGATCACATCCACTTGCCCGGTAACCAGCGCATTGACCCGTGCAGCGCCGTCGGCGATGGCAATCAGTTCGGCACTGGCGAAGTGCGCCCGGCCCGGCTTCCAGTAATCAGGGCTGCGTTCCAGGGTCATGCGCACGCCCGGTTCGAAGTCCTTGAGGCGATAGCCACCGGTGCCGGCACCGGCCTGCCAGTCCGCGGCGCCATCCTTGCCGGGCATGATCGCCAGGTGGTAATCGGCGACCACATAGGAGAAGTCAGCGTTGCCCGAATGCAGCTCGAACACCACGCTGTCGCTACCGTTGGCACTGACTTTGGCCACGTCACCCAGCACGGTCTTGGCCGCCGAGGTGGATTTCTCGCCGAGGTGATGCTGGATCGACGCCACCACGTCATCGGCGGTCAGGGTCTTGCCATTGTGGAAGGTCACGCCCTGACGGATTTTGAAGGTCCAGATGCGCGCGTCCGGGGTCGAGGTCCAGCTCTCGGCCAGTTCCGGAATGGCCGTGCCGTCGACGGCAATTTCGGTCAGGGTGTTATAGACCGCCGAGAAACCGACGAAGGTGAAGGTATCGCTCCACGAGCCCGGATCTTTCGAGTCGGTGGTGCTGCCACCGGCCAGACCCAGGCGCAACACGCCGCCGGGTTTGGGTTTGGCTTCTTCAGCGAAGGCGCCAAACGGCAGGCCCATGGAGAACGCCCCGGCCATCGCCGCAGCCGCCGCGCTGTACTTCAAGAAGTCTCGACGCGGGAAGCTGAACTCATGGTTCGCTTGAGTAATCTTGTTTTTGTTATCGCTCATTGCATTACCCCTGATAAAAGCTAATGAAATACCGGTTCAAAACCACGCAAGACACCGGGCCAGGGCCCGGTGCATACAACGTTTGAATCGCCAGCCGTCACACCTGGATCGCCTTCACTTCGACGAACTCGTTCAGCCCCTCTTCACCCCATTCGCGACCGTTACCCGATTGTTTGTAGCCACCGAACGGCGCCTGATAATTGAACGCCGCGCCATTGAGGAAGCACTGACCGGCGCGCATCTGACGCCCCAGCTGCAAGGCGCGCTCGGCACTACTGGCCCAAACGCCGCTGGACAGGCCGAACGGCGAGTCATTGGCCATTTGCACCGCTTGCGCCTCATCGGCATAAGGGATGAGGCACAACACCGGGCCGAAGATTTCTTCCTGGGCGATGCGCATGCGGTTATCGACATCGGCGAACAGCGTCGGGCTGACATAGAAGCCGCGCTCGAATGCCGACGGCGCGTCACCGCCGCACAGCAGCCGTGCGCCTTCCTGCTGGCCGACCTTGATGTAATCGAGCACGGTGCGTTTTTGCCCGGCCGAACACATCGGACCGAGAAAGCTTTGCGGGTCGAGGGGATCACCCATGCGCAGGCTCAGGGTCTCTTGCAGGGCGATTTCCACGGCTTCGGCATAGCGGCTGGCCGGCAGCAGCATGCGGGTCAACGCGGTGCAGGTCTGACCGGAGTTGATCATCACGTCCTGCACGCCGTAACGCACGGCCGCGTCGAGGTCCGCATCCTCGGCAATCAGCAGCGGCGACTTGCCACCCAGCTCAAGGCACACACGCTTCACCGAAGGCGCCGCCGCTTGGGCGACCCGCACTCCGGCGCCGGTGGAGCCGGTGAACGACACCATGTCCACGTCCGGGTGTTTGGCCAGCGCTTCGCCGACTTTCGAGCCCGGGCCGCTGACCAGGTTGAACACCCCAGCAGGCAAACCGATGTCCTCGATCATTTGCGCCAACAGGAAGGCATGCAGCGGCGTTTCCTGGCTTGGCTTGACCACCACGGTGCAACCGGCGGCCAGGGCCGGGGCGAGTTTGCCGATCAACTGGTGCAGCGGGTAATTCCACGGGTTGATGAACGCGCAGACACCCACTGCTTCGCGTATCACCAGCGAATTGCCGACTTCGCGCACCTCGTCCATGAGATGAGCCAGTTCGACGTACTGCTCAAGGCCAGCGATCGGCCCGTCGACCTGCACCGAGCGGCACCATTGTACCGGCATGCCCAGTTCAGTGGTGATGACCGCGGCCATCTCATCGGCACGATTGCGCAGTTGATCGGCCAGTGCACGGATATAACCGGCACGCACGCTGGACGGCGTGCGCGACCATGAAGCGAATGCCCGGCGAGCCGCCGCCACGGCGTTTTCGACATCGAGTTCATCACCCAGCGGAACGCTGCCGCACACTTGCTCGGTGGCCGGGTTGATCACCTCGGCGATGCCCTGCCCCGAAGGTTTCTGCCAGCGACCATCAATAAACAACGCCTTGTGGTTAAGCATGTAGCTGAGCCTCCATCAGTTCTTGGGCACAACGGGCAATGCGCTGGCAGGCATCGCGTAGCGGTTCAGCGCCGACCACCAGGCCGAGTCGGATATGACCCGCCGCACTCGGACCAAAGGCCTCGCCCGCCAATACCGACACACCGTGGCGATCCAGCAAACAGTCGGCAAAGGCCTGGGCGCTGAGCCCGGTCTGGCGGATATCGAGCATCACGAACATGCCGCCATCGGGTTTCAGTGCGCGTACGCCTGGGCAGTCAGCGAGGCTATCGCACACCAGATCGCGACGCTGGCGATAGGCTTCGCGCATGGCTTGCAGTTCCGGCAGGTTGCTTTCCAGTGCGATGACGGCAGCGTCCTGAATGAAATCCGGCGAGCCGTAGAGCATGCACAGCGCGAGGTTTTCCAGGTGCGCGGCCAGCGATGGCGGCGCCACCACCCAGCCCACGCGCCATCCGGTCATGGCGTGGGATTTCGACAGGCTGTTGAGGGTCGCGGTGCGCTCGGCCATGCCCGGCAGGCTCGCCGGGCTGACGTGTTCACCTTCGAACAGCAACTCGCTGTAGACCTCGTCGGAAATCAGCCACAGGTCGTGGGCGATGCACAACTCAGCCAATGCGGCCCACGTGCTGCGCGGCAGACTGGCGCCGGACGGGTTGTGCGGGCTGTTCAGCGCCAGGGCACGGGTACGTGGAGTGATACGTGCGGCGACGTCTTCAGGCAGCACGCGGAAGCCATTCTCCGAGCGCACGGGCACCGGCACCACCACGGCGCCGCAGGCACCGAACACCGCTTCGTAGGTGACGTACATCGGCTCGGCGACGATCACTTCGTCACCCGGATTCAGCACGCATTGGGCCACGCTGAACAGCGCACATTGTGCCCCGGCCAGTACAGTCACCTGATCGGCCGAAACGCTTTGGCCGCTGCGTTGTTGATGACGCTTGGCGATGGCTTCACGCAGGGCACGCTTGCCGCGCACCTCGGCATAGTGAGTGTTGCCATTGAGCAGGCTGTCGATGGCACCCTGCACGATGGGCTGCGGCGTATCGAAATCCGGGTCGCCCACGGACAACAGCAGAATGTCTGCGCCTTGCTCGCGCAAGGCTAGTGCACGGTAATGAATATCCCAGGCGGCAGCGCCATCACCGGCGATTCGTTGAGTCAGATCGGAAAAGCGCATGGCCCCATCCCCTTGAAATACAGATCAGTGCGCACAGGCGTGCTTGAGTTCGATCAGGGTCACGCCGTTGCGCTTGAAGCCGTGGCGCAAGTCAGCCTGCAACTCCGTCAGGTTTTGCGGCTGCGTCACGGTGCAGCCGAACGCACGACCGAGGGCGGCGAAATCCGGGTTGCGCGGCAATACGCCGATGGGCTCGATGTCGAGGCCAAGCATGTCGTCGCGGATTTGCCCCAGCGCGTCGTTGTTCCACAGCAGCACCACCAGCGGGCTGTCCAGCTCTTCGACGGCGGTCGCCAGCTCCTGGGCGGTGTAGAGGAATCCACCGTCACCGACCAGCACCAGTCCCGGACGTTGCGGTGCGCCGAACTTGGCACCGATCCCGGCCGGCAGGCCGTAACCCAAGGTGCCGTAGCCGGTCGGATGCAACCAGCTGCGGATGGCCAGGCTGTCGAAGGCGTAGTTACCCGTATACGCAAGCTGGGTCATGTCGGTGCTGATGAACGCGTTGTCCGGCAGCTCTGCGGCGATACGGTCGAGAATCGATTGATGGATCGACTGCAACGGGCCATGGCTGGCCTTGACCGCTTCACGCAGTGCAGTGACCGAGGCAATCGCAGCGCTGGCATCACGTACGTCGGACGGCAGGCGCTCAAGCAAGCCACTGAGGGTTTGCTGCGCATCGCCATGCAATGCCACTGCGCAGGGGTAGAAGTCGTTGAATTTGCGTGGGTCGATATCCACCCGCAGCAGTTCAGCGTTAAGCGGCAGGCGTTCGCGCCAGTAGTCGGTGTCGGCCATTTCGGTGCCGACCGCCAGCACCACGTCGGCCTTGGCGATCAGGTTCCAGCCCGGTTCCACACACAAGGATGAGCCGGCATTGAGTGGCGCATCCGGCGGCAGCAGGCCCTTGCCGGCGACACTGGTGAACAGTGGCGCAGCGAGTCGAGTGCTGATTTCTTGCAGTTCAGAGGTGGCATTGAGTGCACCACCACCGGCGATGATCATCGGCCGTTTCGCACCTTCGAGTTTG
The DNA here is from genome assembly GCF_059492225.1 of Pseudomonas sp. Pseusp10. NCBI lineage: Bacteria > Pseudomonadati > Pseudomonadota > Gammaproteobacteria > Pseudomonadales > Pseudomonadaceae > Pseudomonas > Pseudomonas sp. Pseusp10. Next base: position 4,063,098 of record NZ_CP168528.1, read on the forward strand.
GCCACGGCTTGATCCAGCGCATTGGCAGATGCCGGACCACGACCCGGACGACGCACCACCTCATTGCTCCAGTCACGGGCAATCGGCGCCGACAGCACGTCCAGCGGCACCGAGATGTGCACCGGGCGCGGCCGCTCGCTGTCGAACACCGCGTAGGCACGGGCGACCAGTTCCGGCAGATCTTCGGCGGTCAGCGCCACAGCCGAGAACGCGGTAATCGGCGCCGTCATCGCGCGCTGATCCTGACACTCGTGCAGACTGCCCCAGCCCTTGCCAAGGCTGGCGCTGTGGTTAACGCTGGAAATCACCAGCATCGGTATCGAGTCGGCGTAGGCCTGGCCGATGCCGGTGGCGGCGTTGGTCACGCCGGGGCCGGTGATGACGAAGCACACACCGGGTTTGCCGCTGACCCGGGCGTAGCCGTCGGCCATGAAACTGGCGCCTTGTTCATGACGGGTCAAGACGTGGCGGATGCCGCTGCCGGGCAAGCCACGATACAGCTCCAGGGTGTGTACGCCGGGGATGCCGAACACGGTATCGACGCCGTAGTTGGCCAACAGACGCACCAGGGCCTGGCCACCGGTCAACGTTTTGCTTTGCATATTCATGTCCTCACTCGTGGCCGAGGCGAATTAACGCATCGACCGCAGTCGTGCCTTGGGCACCGACCAACAATGGGTTCACATCGAGTTCCAGCAACTGTGCGGCGTTTTCGCAGGCGTAATCGGCCACGGCGCGGATCGCGGTCACCAGGGCGTCGAGGTCTGCGGACTCGCGACCACGGAAACCTTGCAGCAACGGCGCACTGCGCAGGCTGAGCAAGGCCTTGCGGATGGCGCCGTCGGTGGTCGGCAGCAACAGGCTGCGACTGTCCTTGAGCAATTCCACCAGAATGCCGCCGGCACCGATCACCAGCGCGAGGCCGAAATCGTTTTCGCGTTTGATGCCGACGATCAGTTCGGCCAGTGGCGGTTTGGCCATTGGCTCCAGCAACAGTTGATCGAGGGCTACACCCGGCGCGTAAGCGGCAATGCTGGCGCGCATCTTCTCCAGTGCTGCGCTCAACGCCGCGCCATCCTTGAGGTTCAGCGCCACGGCACCGGCTTCGGTTTTGTGCGGAAGCTGTGCGCTGACCGCTTTGAGTACCAGCGGATAGCCGAGGATCTCGGCGTCTTTCAGTGCCTTGTCCGGGGTGCTCAACACGCCGTTTGGCGTCGGCAGGCCAAAGGCTTTTAACGCCTGTTTGGAATCCCATTCATTGAGCAAGCGCCCTTCGCCTTCCAGTGCGTGCGGGCACAGCGGCACCAGTGCCGATTCGCCCAATGCCAGCAAAGCCTGGCGATTGCGCTGATAACCGGCGATGCGGCCCCACGCGGCCAATCCGTCTTCAACGCCCTGCAAAGCCGCGACGCCTTGTGCGTGCAGACGCTCACGGGCATGGGCCGGCAGCAACTCGGGGAAGGCCGAGGTGACAAAACCGGTCTTGCCGTGACGTTGCAGTGCCGCGCAGTACAGCTCCAGTAGCAGGTCACATTCCTTGCGCTCGCCGGTGAACTCCGACGGGTAGTCGAGTACCAGCATCGCCGCGTCGGCTTCGGTGCGCAGGGCGCTGTCGAGCATGCGGTTCAAGGCTTCGCCGTCGCCCCAGATGGCCGTGGTGAAGTCCAGCGGATTGACCAGGTTGGCGTAACTCGGCAGCACCTGTGCGAGTTCGCCGACCTGTCCTTGATCGAGTTTCGGCAGGCCCAGGTCGTTGCGTTCGGCGTAGTCGGCAATCAGCCCTGCGTCGCCGCCGGAACAGGCCAGCGCGATCAGGCTATTGCCTGCCGGCAGGTTGCCGCAGGCGGCGGCTTTCAGGGTTTCGACAAAACTCACCGGGCCGCTGACGCGGATCACCCCGAGACGGTCGAACAACGCGTCGTACAGCGCATCGGAACCGGACAGCGAACTGGTGTGACTCAAGGCCAGTTCGGCGCCGATCTGCGACACGCCGGTTTTCAGGGCAATGATCGGGATGCCTTTTTCCAACGCCTTGTGCGCGGCCCGGGCGAAACCCGGGACGTTTTTCAACCCTTCCAGGTGCAAGCCGATGGCGGTGACCCGCGGCTCGTCGAGCAGCACGTCCATCAATTCGGCGACGCCCAGTTGCGCCTGATTGCCGACCGAAGCCATGTAGGCCACCGGCAGCGAGCGGTCGCTCATGGACAGGTTGTAGGCGAAGTTGCCGCTCTGGGTCAGCACCGCCACGCCCTTCTCCACCGCTTTGCCGCCGTGGGCCACCGGCCACAGCGCGGAGCTGTGCAGGTAGTCGAGCAGGCCGTAGCAGTTGGGGCCAAGCAAGGCCATGTCGCCAGCGGCCTTGAGCAATTGCTGTTGCAGAGCCTGGCCTTCGGCGCCGGTTTCGGCGAAACCCGAGGCGTAACAGATTGCCCCGCCGGCGCCGACGGCGGCCAGTTCGGCCACACAGGTCAGCGTCAGTTCGCGGTTGGTGGCGATGAACACGGCGTCCGGGCCGCAAGGCAGCTCGGCAACGCTGCGCACGCACGGCACACCTTCAAGGCTGTCGTGCTGTGGATTGACCAGCCACATTTGCCCTTGGTAGCCACCTTCGGCACAGCGCTTGAGGGCGCGCGCCATGCTGCGGCCACCGACAAACGCGACGTGTTGCGGCGCAAGCATGCGTTTGAGGTTGTCACGTATCTTCTGGGACATGGTTGTTCTCCGGTCCGATCAGCGCAGCAACGGCCGCAGCAGCTCGCGGGAAATGATGTGGCGCTGGATTTCCGAAGTGCCTTCCCAGATCCGCTCGATCCGCGCGTTACGCCAGATGCGCTCCACCGGACCTTCGTCCATCAGGCCCATGCCACCGAAAATCTGTACCGCTTCATCGGCGGTACGGCCGAGCACTTCACTGGCGAACAGCTTGGCCATGCCGGCCTCGCCATCGGTCATGGTGCCCTGGTCCATTTTCCAGGCGGTGTGCAGGGTCAGCAGTTCGGCGGCGCGGATTTGCGTGGCCATGTCGGCCAATTTGAACGACACGCCCTGGTAAGTACCGATGGGCTGGCCGAATTGCTTGCGGTCCGCCGCCCATTGCAACGACACGTCCAGTGCGCGCTGGGCCTGACCGACGCAGTTGGCCGCGACCATCACGCGCCCGGCCGTCAGCCAGGCGTTGGCCACATCCCAACCCTTGCCGACTTCGCCCAGCACTTTGCTGGCCGGCACACGGCAGTCGTCGAAGAACATCTCGAAAGTGTGGTAACCACGGTTGCTCACGCACTTCGGTCCACGGCGAATGGTCATGCCCGGGGTGTTGCGGTCGACCAGGAACGAGGTCACGGCGTTACGCTTTTTGCCGTTGTGTTCATAGGTGTCGGTCACGGCAAAGACGATGGCGAAATCGGCATGCCCGGCGTGGCTGATGAAATGCTTGCTGCCATTGAGAATGAAGTCGTCGCCTTCACGCACGGCGCGGGTCTTGATCGCATTGGCATCGGAACCGGCACCCGGCTCGGTCAGGGCGAAGCAGTCGATTTTCTCGCCCTGGATGCACGGCAACAGGTAGTCGTTGATCTGGTCGCCAGTGCAGGCCATGAGGATTTTCGACGGCCGCGCGACAAACACGTGCAGTGCCCAGGACACCTTCGACAGCTCACGTTCGATCAGCGCCTGGGACAGGTAGTCCAGGCCACCGCCGCCCACTTCTTCGGGCATGTTGAAGGCGTAGAAGCCGGCTGCAATCGCCTTGCCGCGAATCTGCGCCGCCAGTTCCGGGGAGACCTCGTCGGCACGGTCGACTTGTTCTTCATAGGGCAGCAGTTCCTTCTCGACGAAGCTGCGTACCGAGTCCACCAACATTTCTTGTTCTTGGGTCAGTTGGAAATTCATGCTGCTACCTGTTGTTCGTGTACTGAAAGAAGTGTGGGAATCAACGGCCGACGAAACGTGCCGGACGTTTTTCCATGGCGGCGCGCAGGGCTTCGTTGCCGTCTTCGCTGCGACCGCACAACAGGCCGGCGGCGAGCTCGGCCTGCAGTTGTTCGGGCAGGCTGCGTTCGGCACCTTCGCGCATGAGTTTTTTGGTCTGGGCGAAAGCGAAGGTCGGCCCGCTGGCCAGGCGTGCAGCGAGTTCACTGGCCACGGTCAGTAGCTGATCATCAGCGCAGACTTCACCGACCAGGCCGGCACTCAGGGCACGGTCGGCGCCCCACAATTCGTCGAGGAACAGCAGGCGCTTGGCCTGCTCGCTGCCGATCAGGCGTGGCAGGTGCCAACTGGCGCCGGCATCCGGCGAGTACGCCATGCTGGTGTAGCCGGCCTTGAAGCGCGCCGATTGCCCGGCGATGCGCAGGTCGCAGCACAGGGTCAGGTCCATCCCGGCGCCGACGGCGGTGCCATTGATGGCGGCGATGGTCGGTTTTTCCAGACTGTGCAGGCGCGTCATCAAGGCGTGGGCGGTTTCGGTCCAGCCATAGGTTTCCAGCGCGCCCCGGGCTTCGGCATCGGCCCATTCATCGAGGTCGGCGCCAGCGCAGAAGCTGCGGCCACTGCCCGTCAGAACCACCACGCGCACCGCCGGATCGGCATTGAAACCGTCGAGCAAGGTGTGCAGGTTTTTCAGCGTCGGAATGTCCAGCGCATTGCGCTGGGCAGTGCGATTGAGGGTGATCCAGGCAACGCCTGCTTCGACCTGGCTAAGCAGCGACGATTGAGTGGTCATGGGAATCCTCGAATTATTGTGATTGGTCTGAGGTGATGCGACTTGAGGCCATACTAAACGAGTGTTCAGTAAGGCGGCAATCGGCGGGGAAATGGGCTGTAACAAGCTCACAAGATCAATTAACCATTGATTTTATTAGATATTTTTTATATTTCGAGGGATGTGCTGTTGCCGCTGTTACAACTTCGAACAACTGCTGACAGCTGGTAGGTCGTCGATTTACTGATCGCCACAAACCACTGTGGGAGCGAGCTTGCTCGCGATTGCGGTGGATCAGTCAACAGTGATGTTGAACCTGATGCCGCCATCGCGAGCAAGCTCGCTCCCACAGGGAATGTGTTGGATTGAAGGAATTAAACAGTCGGCAAGCTCGGTGCCAGCACGCCCTGACGCTTGCGATGAATCAGGAAGTACGCGCCATAGCACAGCGCAATGAAGCCAAAGCCCCAATACAGCGACGGACGCTGGGTTTCATCCAGGGCCAGGAACACGAACAGCGAGCAGCACAGCGTGATGCACATCAGCGGCAATACCGGGAACCACGGCGCGCGGTATTTCAGGTCGCTGAGTTTGCCGCCGTCACGCAGGTACGCCTTGCGGAACTTGTACTGCGCCAGTGCGATGACGATCCAGGTCACAGTGCCGGACATGCCGCTCACCGCCATCAGCACCATGAACAAGGTGTCGGCGGCGACGAAGCTGGTCATCAGCGACACCAGCGCGAAGCACAAGGTGATGCTCAAGGCACGCAACGGCACGCCACGCTTGCTCAATGGCGAAAGACTTTTCGGCGCCATGCCGGTTTTCGACATTGCCCACAGAATGCGCGTCGAGGCATACAGGCCGGAGTTGCCCACCGACAGGATCGCGGTGAGGATCACGAAGTTCATCAGGTCGGCGGCGTAGGGAATGCCCACCATGTCGAACACCTGCACGAACGGGCTTTCCATCAGTCCCGCCTGCTGCCACGGCACGATGGCCGACAGCACGACAATCGCCAGCACGTAGAAAATCAGCACGCGGAACACCACGTTGCGCACGGCACGGGGAATGCTTTTTTCCGGCTGATCGGTTTCACCGGCCGCCACGCCCATGATCTCGCAACCCTGGAACGCGTAGACCACGGTCATCATCACCGCGAACACGGCGGACAGACCGTTGGGGAACAGCGAATCGCCGATCAGGTTGGTCGCCATCGGTGCCGGTGCGCCGCTGCTCAGGGGCATCACGCCGAAGATCACCAGCACGCCGACCACGATGAAACCGAGAATCGCCGCAACCTTGATCCCCGAAAACCAGTATTCGGCTTCACCGAAAGCGCGGGTGGCCATGGCATTGATACCGAACAGCACCACCACGAACAGCGCCGACCAGTACCAGATCGGCACCGTCGGGAACCAACGGGTCATCAGCATACCGGCCGCAGTGAATTCCAAACCGACGGTTGTGGCCCAGCTCATCCAGTACACCCAGCCGATCATGAACCCGGTGGCCGGGCCGATGTATTTAGTGGCATGGGTCTGGAACGAACCGGACACCGGCATCTGCACCGACAGTTCACCCAGGCAGACCATCACCAGGTACATCAGGAAACCCGCGACCAGGTAAGCCAGAATCGCCCCCACCGGGCCGCCCTGATTGATGGTCACGCCGGAGCCCATGAACAGCCCGGTGCCGATGACACCGCCCAGGGACAGCATGAAAATGTGCCGGCTCTTGAGGGCACGGGTCAGCTGGATGCCTTTTTGATGGGTGCTGCGATCAGTGTTTTCGTTCATCTCGGCACCTCAGCAGTCGATGAGGTGAGCAGCGCGCGACAGGACGTCACGGCGCAGGGAGGGATCAGCTTTACGGCAATTCATTATTATTATCTCCAATAAGCTTCGAAGACCGCGCTGCGGCGGTTGCGTCGATTATTGGAAAGCCATGTAAGTTCGCGTTGACCGTAAGGATCGAAGTTGTACAAAGTCGTAACAAACTTGTACGTCAGCTCTGCAACAGGCCTTTGAGGGTCTGCAGCGAGTGTTGCAATTGCTCATCCAGCGCGGGGTTCATGTGGCGGATCGCCGATTCATCGTTGCCCAGGGCCAACGTCTCCAGGGCCCTGAGCGTCGTGGCCAGTGAGCGAAAACCCAGCGAATCGCAGCTGCCGGCCAGACGGTGCGCCAGTTGCGCGACCTCGGTGCAGTCGTCAGCGGCAATGGCTTCATTCAACGCATCGCGGTGCTGGAGAATCGAGTCGCGCAGCACTGCCAGCAGACTCTGGACCTTTTGCTCGCCGAGCAGGTTGCGATGGGTCTGCAACAGCGGCCAGTCCATTGTCTCATCGCTCAGAAGCGACTCGGCGACGGGCGCATGCCCTTCCAGCACCTGGCGCAGGTTTTCCAGTTTCAAGGGCTTGGCCAGGACACCGTCCATGCCGGCCTCCAGATAACCGCGCACCAGCGCCGGCTGCACGCTGGCGGTCAGGGCGAAGATGCGGGTATGGCGGTTCGGCCCATCGATGTTGCGGATTTTCCGGCACAACTCGACACCGCTGATGCCCGGCAGATGCACGTCCAGCAACAACAGATCGAAAGCCTTCGCCGCGCAGAGTTCCAGCGCCTGCTCCGCCTCTTCGGCCAGCCATACCCGGTGACCGTCCCGTTGCAGCAAACCCTTGGCCACTTCGCGGTTGAGCGCCACGTCTTCGACCACCAGGATGTTCAGTGCCGGTCCCGCTGCCCGCACCGGCGCGACTTCAACCGCAGCGCTGGCCGGCTGCAAGGACAGCTCGAACCAGAAGCAACTGCCGCGCCCCACTTCGCTGTCCACGCCGATGCAGCCACCCATCTGCTCCACCAGATGTTTACAGATCGCCAACCCCAACCCCGTACCGCCAAAACGCTGGGCCACTTCTTCACTGGCCTGGGTGAAACGCTCGAAAATCTTCGCCTGCATCGCCGGTGCAATGCCGATGCCGTCGTCAGTGACGCTGACCCGCAGCCGCTGCCCGGTCTGTTCGCCCGTTTCGCTGAGAAGTGCCACCTCGACGCTGACTTCGCCGCCTTCGGTGAACTTGATCGCGTTGGCCAGCAGGTTGCTCAGCACCTGGCGCAGGAACTGCTCGGCGCCGTGGTGATGCTCGGCAATCCGCTGATCGACCCGGCAACTCAGGATCGTGTCGTTGTTCAGCGCTCGCGGCTCCAACAGCGTCAACACTTCATCAAGCAACTGGCGCAGCGAGAAATCCACCGGTTCGGGATGGCTGACGCCCTCCTCCAGCTTGGCGAAGTACAGCACTTCATTGAGGATCGTCAGCAAGCCTTCGCCGGCCTTGTGCAACGCATCCAGGCGTTTGCCGTCCTGGGCATCCAGACGCGCACCGCGCAGCAATTCGGCCATACCGAGGATGCCATTGAGGGGGGTGCGCAGTTCGTGGCTCATGGTCGCCAGAAACCTCGACTTGGCGAGGTTGGCCGCTTCCGCATCGTCTTTGGCACGCATCAGGCTGGCGGTACGGCGCTCGACCATTTTCAGCAGCTCGTCACGGTTGTCCTGCAAGGCCAGGCGATCGGTTTCCCGGCGCTCGATGTCCCGCAGGATCGCCCGGCGCATGTCGTCCAGTGCGTGGGCCACTGTGTCGATTTCGTCACTGCCGCGGCGCTTGTCCAGGTGCAGGGGGTCGTGCCATTCACCGGCGGCGATGCGCCGGGCAAACTCGGCCATGACTTTCAGGTGCCGGGTCACCAGTCGATAAAACAAGCCCGACAAGGCAACGGCCAGACCGCAGAGAAACACCGCCATCCACAACAGGCTGGTCAAACCGGTGGCGTAGAGACGTTGGTACACCGCTCCCAGATCGGTACTGACCTCCAGTTCGCCCAGATTGCGCAACGGGCCGGACGGCGGCTGATAGTCCAGGGCAAAACGCTCGATACGCAGCGGTCCCGTGGGATCCGGATTGCCCTGTATCAGGTCGAAATCGGCGCTGGTCAAGTGCACCCGCGCGACGTCGGAGAAGTCCACCAGCCCGCGCAACTGCACGTTCAGCTGTTCCTGGTTCAAGTCCCAGAGGCTGCGCTCCAGGCTGGCCAGGTAGCCGGCGCGGATCAGCTCCATGCGCGAATCGATGTCGCGCATTTCCCGTCGATACTCGATGTACAGTTGCACGCTGCTGGCCAGCACGGTGAAGCACAGGCTGAACAACAGAATGAACAGCAACAGGCGCCGCAGCAGTCCACCAGGACGGGCGCGAATCATCGCGCATCCGCCGGCAGGTGGATCATGTCGCGGTAGGTCACTTCGCTCTCGTTTAGCCAGCGCTCGATGTCACCGGCGTCGACCATGCGTTGCAACTGCGCATCGATCTCGGGCATGCGCTTGGCCAATGGCGAGCGCCGTGACACGGCGACCCGCAAATAGTCCACGTTCAATGCCTTGGGCAAGGCAACGATGTCATGGCCGCCGGGCAGGTTTTCCACGTACAACTGGCCGGTACGCCGCTCCTGGGTGATGAAGTCGATGCGCCCGCGAATCAGCTTGCCGAAGTTCTGGTGGCTGTCGGAGACCCATTCGATATTGTTGTTGCGTGCGACCATGCGATCGAACTCCACACCGTAGCTCTCGCCGAACAACAGGCCGCCACGGTAACGGGCCAGATCGTCCAGTTGTTCGAATTTCACCGGATGCTGGCGGTTGATGAACAACGCCACTTCTTCACGCAGTACCGGCACCGTCGAGAACAGCATGCTTTGCTCGCGTTGCGCAGTGCTGTAGGCCAGCACCACGTCGACCCGGCCTTCGGCGGCGTCCAGCAGGCAGCGTTTCCAGTTGCCCAGCACGATAATCTCGACCTCGTAACCCAACTGGCCGAACAGGTTTTTCACCACGCTCGGTGCCAGGCCGCGCACCTGTTTGCCATCGCTCCAGGAGATCGGCGGGTACACCGGGTAATCGCAATAGCGAACCTTGTCCGCTGCGACGGCATGGCCGGCCACCAGCACCGCCAGCAGGCAAAGCCATCGCGCCATCAGGTTCAGGCCGCCACGCCGGCGGTGAACAGGTAACCGGCACCGTGAATGGTGATGATCAACTGGGGTTCGGCCGGATCGTCGTGCAACTTGCGGCGCAGGCGCCCGACCAACACGTCGATGGAACGGTCGTTGGGCACCCATTCGCGATTGCGGATCTGGTCCATCAACTGGTCGCGGCTGAGGGTGTGGCCGCTGTTGCGCAGGAACACGCTGAGCAACTGGTACTCGCCATGGGTCAGCAGGGTTTCATTGCCGGACGGATCGATCAGGCGCCGACGGTCGGTGTCCAGCGCCCAATCGGCGAACTGCTTGACCGGTTTGGCCACCGCAACGGCCGGCTGTGGCGTTTGCGCATGACGTACCCGGCGAATCAGGTTTTTCGCCCGGGACACCAGTTCCCTTGGATTGAGGGGTTTGATCACGTAGTCATCGGCGCCGCACTCGAGGCCGACGATGCGGTCGATTTCATCATTGCGCCCGGTGATCAGGATGATCCCGACTTCCGAACGCACCCGCAGTTCGCGGGTCAGGGTCAGGCCGTCCTTGCCCGGCAGGCGGATGTCGAGCATTACCAGGTCTACGGTCTGGCTGGCCAGAAAGGTTTCCGCCAGTTCCGCCGTGGCGGCGCAATGGACGTCGTAGCCTTCCTGGGACAGGTAGGCGTGCAGCAGATCGCGAATCAGCGGATCGTCATCGACGATCAATACCCGAGGAGTCATCGCTTGGTGTCCGGCTCAGGCCCGAAGGCCAGTTTCTTATTAGAGTGTTTTCCTGCATCGGCGCCAGAGAGTATCCAGTGCTGAACGACTGATCAACAGTCGCTCGTCTGTACGCAAAAACGCTGGCGTCCGCCGGCCTGCAAACCGTCGACCCAGGCCTCGCAAATCTGGATGCCCTGCTCCGGGGTGAAGGTGCCGGGGTTCAGCCCGGACTCCAGCCACAAACCGTCGAGCAAGGCGCTGAGACTGATGGCGGCGAGGTCGGCGTCGAAGTGTTCCCAGCCCTCCTCCTGGGCCAGTTCCGCCAGCACCTTGCGCAAGATGCCGCGATACTCGCCATAGGAATGATCGTGGGCCTGGTTGATCGCCTCGGCGGTTTTCACCGCGCCCCAGAACGCCAGCCACGCATCGATCAGTTGCGGATCGAGCAATTCGGCGGAAAACGAACCACGGAAAAACGCCGACAAACGCTCCCGGGCATTCGGTGCGGCCTGTTCCATGGCGTCGCGCAGCAGGGTCATGACCCGCCCGGTGATTGCCATGTAGGCTTCGGCCACCAGTTCATCCTTGCCGGAGTAGTGATGGCTGATCAGCCCCACCGAGACCCCGGCCTCGGCGGATATCTTGCGGATCGACGCGCCCTGGAAGCCGTGACGCTTGAGGCACACCAGCGTCGCCTCGATCAGGTTGGCTTTGCGCAACTCAGGTTCCATGCGGGAAAAACGGGCTTCCTGGTTCATGGGCGACATGCTCCTTGGTTCAATCGTTTAGGCCCCCACGGGTTAGCGGCGAGCTGAACGACTGTACAGCAAGAGCGGGCCATTTCTCCAGTCAGGCGTATGCCAGACAGACCGAGGCGCTCCCATCGCGAGCAAGCTCGCTCCCACAGGGGATTCGCGTCGTACACAGAATGTGTGGCAACCCGGATCACTTGTGGGAGCGAGCTTGCTCGCGATGAGGCAGGCACAAACAACCCGAGATTCCGATCAGTCCCGATACCCCGGCGCCACTCGATCCAGCATTCGCAACAACGCCGCCCACGCCAGTTGCATGGCATCCGGATCGCTCAATTCACCTTCATCCAGCGGCCGCCCCGGATCATTGAACTGCCGCTCGGTGTGCGCGCAGACCTCGTGCGGCGGCAGAACAACTTCACCGGCAGCTTGCGCCGCCAATTGAATCTCACAGGCCTTTTCCAGGTAATACATGCGCAGGAACGCCTGGCTCACCGTCTCGCCGACCGTCAGCAAACCATGGTTGCGCAGCATCAGTACCGATTTGTCGCCCAGGTCCGCCACCAGCCGTTGCTGCTCGCTCAGGTCCAGCGCCACGCCTTCGTAGTCGTGATAGGCAACCCGGCCATAGAACTCCATGGAAATCTGGTTCACCGGCAACAACCCGCACTTCAACGCCGCCACCGCACACCCGGATTTGGTGTGGGTGTGCAGCACACATTGCGCATCCTCACGGGCGCCATGGATGGCGCTGTGAATCACAAAACCGGCCGGATTGACCGGGTACGGCGACGACTCCACAGCGTGGCCATCGAGGTCGATTTTCACCAGATTGGACGCGGTGATCTCGTCGAACATCAGCCCGTAAGGGTTGATCAGAAAATGATGCTCCGGCCCCGGAATGCGCACCGAGATGTGGGTGAAGATCAGGTCGGTCATGCGAAAGTGCGCAATCAGGCGATAACAGGCCGCCAGTTCCTCACGCAGACGCTGCTCGGTGGCGCTGCGCCCAGGGGCCAGATGGGTGGCGATTTTGTTCATTGTTGTGGTTCTCCAGGCTGATCGGCAGAGGCAGACAGTAAGGCTGGACGCTTGGGCACGTCCAGCCATCCGCGTTTACTTGCTGGCCCAGGCGTTGAAACGCTCTTCCAGCTCTTCGCCATGATCGACCCAGAAGCTGACGTTCATCGACAACGCGCCCTTGAGGTTCTGCGGCGCGGTGGGCACCCATTGCGCCAGTTTGTCGTCCAGCCGCGCCGCGGCCTGGATGTTGGTCGGGCCGTAGGGGATCTGCTGCACGTAGTTGACCTGGGCGTCCGGCTGATTGGCGAACGCGATGAAACGTTTGGCCTGATCCACATGCCTGGAGCCCTTGATGATCGCCCAGTAATCCATGCCGTACAGGCTGCCGGGCCAGACCAGGCCGAGGTGGCTGCCTTTCTGCGCGGCGTCGGCGATGCGCCCGCTGTAGGTCGAGGTCATCACCACATCGCCGGCGGTCAGCCATTGCGGCGGTTGCGCGCCCGCCTCCCACCACTGGATGTAAGGCTTGAGTTCAGTGAGCTTGGCAAATGCCCGGTCCACGCCTTGCGGGGTGCCGAGTACTTTGTAGACGTCTTCGGTCTTGACCCCGTCCGCCAGCAAAGCGAACTCCAGGTTGTACACCGCGCGTTTACGCAATCCACGCTTGCCGGGGGTTTTCTTCACGTCCCAGAAGTCTGCCCACGAGGTCGGGGCCTGGGCCAGTTTGTCGGTGTCGTAGGCAATCGCCACGCTCCACACCAGCGCGGCAGACCCGCATTCCTGCGCCGCTTCGGGAATCAACTGGTCGGCGTGACCCAGACGGGTCCAGTCCAGCCGCTCGTACATGCCTTCTTCGCAGCCGCGCATCAAGTCCGGGCCTTCGATCTGCACCACGTCCCAGTCGACGTTGCCGGTGTCGACCATCACTTTGATTTTGGCCATCTCGCCGTTGTATTCGCTCTGGATCACTTTGCTTTGATCCACGGCGGCGAAAGGTTGAAAGAACGCCACGTCCTGGGCTTTTTGTCCGGCTCCGCCGTAACCGACCACCACCATGTCCGATGCTGCCTGAGCGCTGCCCAGGCCCATGGCCACAGACAACACCAAGGGATAAAAACCGTGCTTGAGCGTGTGCGATTTCATCAATGGTTCCTCTTGCAGGTGCCGCCCGGACAGAGGCCGACGCAGCCCTTTTTATTGTTGTGAGGTACGGCCCGGGAGCGGGCTCGAAATGAAATTACTCCACGCCACAGTAAAAAAACAAGTTGATTTTTTACTGAAGGTAAATTTCTATAGCGCAATAATAACAACCGAAAACCTGATGCCTCTGTAGGAGCGAGCTTGCTCGCGATGGACCTGAGAACGCCGCGGGATGTCAGGTACCCAGCGTTATCGTTGACGTCCATCGCGAGCAGGCTCGCTCCTACACAGGTCAGCCTGCCTGGAGTAACCGCACCATGCCCACCTCGACACCTGCCTTCGCGCACCTGTTCGAACCCCTGGAGATCCGTGGCAAGCGCCTGAAAAACCGCATCATGTCCAGCGGGCACGATACGTCGATGCCTACCGACAACCTGGTCAATGAACAATTGATTGCCTATCACCGGGCACGTGCCGAAGGCGGTGCCGGGCTGATCGTGTTGCAAGTGGCCGGCGTGCATGACAGTGCGCGGTACACCTCCCACGTGCTGATGGCCACCGACGATGCGTGTATCGAGGGCTACCGCAAACTGGCGCAAACCTGCCATGCCCACGGCACCCTGGTGTTGTCCCAGGTGTTCCATCCGGGGCGGGAGATCATGGAGTCCAGCGATGGCCTGCTGGCGGTGGCCTACTCCGCATCCTCGGTGCCCAACGAACGCTTCCGGGTGATGCCCCGCGCACTCGATCAGGCCATGATCGACGAAATTGTCGCCGGTTATGCCGCTGCGGCCCGGCGCCTGCATCAGGCTGGAATCGATGGCGTCGAGGTCGTGGCCAGCCACGGTTACCTGCCGGCGCAATTCATCAATCCGCGGGTCAACCGGCGTACCGATGGCTACAACGGTGAGCTGGAACAGCGCTTGCGTTTCCTGCGTGAAGTCATCAAAGCCGTGCGTGCGGCGACCGATGAGCAGTTCATCATCGGCCTGCGCATCTCCGCTGACGAACGCGACCCCGAAGGCCTGACCGAAGACGAATCCCTGGCCGCCGTGCAGTCGCTGCAAACGCAGCTCGATTACGTGCACATCGTCGCCGGCACCTCGGCGTCCCTTGGTGGCGCGGTGCATATCGTGCCGCCGATGGCGATCGAAGCGGCGTACCTGGCCAGGGAAGCCGGGACGTTCAAGGCCAGTTTGAACATTCCGTTGTTCGTCACCGGGCGTATCAACCAGCCCCAGGAAGCCGAGCTGATTCTGGCCCGGGGGCAGGCCGATGTCTGCGGCATGACCCGGGCGCTGATCTGCGATCCGCAAATGCCCAACAAGACTGACACCGGCTGCGTCGAAGATGTACGTGCCTGCATCGCCTGCAATCAGGCGTGCATCGGGCACTTTCACAAAGGCTTGCCGATTTCCTGCATCCAGCACCCGGAAACCGGTCGCGAGCTGATTTTTGCTGAACGCCGACAAGCGATAAATCGCAAACGCATCATGATCGTCGGCGGCGGCCCGGCCGGCATGAAAGCCGCTGCCGTCGCGGCCCAGCGCGGACATGACGTGACCCTTTACGAAGCCGGTTCACAACTGGGCGGTCAGGTGTTGCTCGCGCAGTTGCTGCCACGGCGCAGTGAGTTTGGTGGCGCCAGTACCAATCTACAAAGAGAAATGGAATTGGCGGGGGTGCGCGTGGTGCGCAACACCCGAGTCGACCGCGCGTTGGTGGAAAGAGAAAAACCGGACATGGTGATCGTCGCTACCGGTGCCGAGCCTTACTGGCCGCCCTTCGAACGCGGCGGTGAGTTGCAGGTGGTGGACGCCTGGCAAGTGCTGCGCGATGAAGTCCGGATCGGCCGCTCGGTGGTGGTGGTCGACTGGCGCTGCGACTGGATCGGCCCCGGCATCGCCGAACGCCTGGTGCGCGCCGGGCATCAGGTGCAACTGGCGGTCAACGGCACCCATTGCGGGGAAAACCTGCCGCTGTACGTGCGCGATCAACTGGCCGGCGAACTGCATAAACTGGGTGTGCCGATCACACCGTATGCGCGCTTGTACGGCTGCGATGACAACACCGTCTACCTGCAACACACCGCCAGTGGCGAACCGATGCTGATGGAAAACATCGATACGCTGGTGTTGTGCCAGGGCCATCAACCGGTGGATACCCTGGGCGCCGAACTGCAAGGGCTGGTTGAGTTTCGCCGCATCGGCGACTGCCTGGCACCGCGCACTGCCGAAGAAGCGATTTATGAAGGTTTGAAAGTCGCGTGGGAGCTCTGAGGCTGTTTATACTCCGGGGCTTAGACGGCTAACACCAACCCCGTAGGAGCGAGCCTGCTCGCGATGAACCCGCGAACACCGCTGGGTGTCAGGCTTCCAGCGTTATCGTTGGCGACCATCGCGAGCAGGCTCGCTCCTACAGGGAATTGCGCCACTCCCCCCGGTTCGGATTTGACCATGAGCAACAGCAGCACCACACAGCCCACACCCGGCAACGCCGAACCGCATTTTCTCGGTACACGCATTCGCGGCCTGCGCAAGCGTCGGGGCATGACCCTGGCGGAACTGGCGCAACAGAGCGAACTCACCGCCGGCTACATCAGCCAGCTGGAACGCAACCTCGCCTACCCGTCGATTCCGGCGCTGTTCAACATTGCCCGCAGCCTTGGCGTCACCATCCAGTGGTTCTTCGCCAGCGAAGCGGTCACCGACCCGGAAGATGATGGCATTGTCGTGCGCAAGCACAGCCGTCTGAACGTGCATTACGAAGACGGCATCGTCGACCAGTTGCTGACGCCGCAAGCCAACCGCCAACTGGAAATGCTGCACTCGCGTTTCCCGCCAGGCACCTACAGCCAGCAAAGCTACAGCCACGATGGCGAAGAAGCCGGTTATCTGCTGTCCGGCAGCTTCGAACTGTGGGTCGGCGAGCGCTATTTCCAGCTCAATGAAGGCGACAGCTTCAGCTTTTCCAGCCAGGAACCGCACCGCTATGGCAATCCCGGCGAAGTGGATGCGGTGGTGATCTGGGTGATAACGCCGCCGACGTTTTAACGCCGGCCGCGCCCGATTGGCGGGGAGACACTCGCACGCTTGAGGGTGTCACTCGGCAACTCCTTGAACAGCGCCCGATAGCTGCTGGAAAACCGCCCCAGATGCCAGAACGACCAGTGCATGGCCACTTCAGCCACAGTGGTTTGCGTCGGCGTGCGGCTGAGCAATTCGCGGCGAGCGCTGTTGAGTCGGCGCAGGCGCAGCCATTGGGTCGGCGCCATGCCGGTGTAGGTCTTGAACGCATGCTGCAACTGGCGCAGTGAAACCCCCGCAACCTGGGACAGTTCCAACAGGTTGAGGTGTTCCTCCGGGGTGTCTGCCGCCCATTCCCCGACCCGCTTCATGATCGCCCGCTCCCCGGCCCGACGCTGCAAGGCACCCTGGTCGAGGCCGACGCACGCGTTGTCAAGAATGAACAGACAGTCTTCCAGCAACTGTTGGGTCAGCGCTTCGCGGCTCGGTGGATCGAAGGTCTGCGACAGCCGCGTCAACGTCCCGCTGAGCCAGCGGCAGAACAGCGCATTCTGCCGGGAGTTGAGCGGCGCCATGAACAGCCCTTCGAGCCGGGTGATGTCGAGGCTGTGGCGTTTTACAAACTCCGGCCCGAACACCACGGCGATTTCCTGGTAGTTCTCCGGGGTGATCCAGATGTTGCGGCTCTCGCCATTCAACACGTACAGCGCGTTGTCGCCACGATCGAAACAAAACGACAGCGAACCCTGGGGCGCACTGAAATTCTGCTCGACCCGGGTGTTCATCGACTCTTCGTAAATCTCCACGCCCTGCAGATCCAGATAGCGCACAAGACCTGCGAAATGCCCCGGCGACATCTGCTGGTATTGCTGCACCCAGCCCGGCGTGGCGCGGATTTGCTCGGCGACATCGGCGGTGTTGAAGGCTTGGACCTGGAGGGAATTGGAACCTGTCATGGGGCGACCTTACGCACTCTTTTGGTGCGCTTTGTGCTGCTTAAAGTGGATAGATGGAACTGCAAGGCTCGCCCAAGATAGACGTCAACGCGCTTCAGGGGAAGTGTCCGGCGGATGAAACCGGCCTCTCCTGGCGTTAATAAAACCAATAACGAGGTCTTTATGAATGTCCCTTTCGATCAGCTGTTCACTTGGCTGAAAGATCACAAGATTACCGAAGTCGAGTGCGTCGTCAGCGACCTGACCGGCATTGCACGCGGCAAAATTGCACCGACCAACAAGTTCCTGCATGAGCGAGGCATGCGCCTGCCGGAAAGTGTCCTTCTGCAAACGGTAACCGGGGACTTTGTCGATGACGACATCTACTACGACCTGCTCGACCCGGCCGATATCGACATGGTCTGCAAGCCGGACGCCGACGCCGTTTACGTGGTGCCATGGGCCATCGAGCCGACCGCCATCGTGATCCACGACACCTTCGACAAGTTCGGCAACCCGATCGAACTGTCGCCACGCAACGTGTTGAAGAAAGTCCTGCAGTTGTACACCGACAAAGGCTGGCGGCCGATCGTCGCGCCGGAAATGGAGTTCTACCTGACCCAGCGCTGCGAAGACCCGGACTTGCCGCTCAAGGCGCCGATGGGCCGCTCAGGCCGTGCCGAAAGCGGTCGTCAGTCGTTCTCCATCGACGCGGCCAACGAATTCGATCCGCTGTTCGAAGACGTCTATGACTGGTGTGAATTGCAGGGACTGGACCTCGACACGCTGATCCACGAAGACGGCCCGGCACAGATGGAAATCAACTTCCGTCATGGCAACGCACTGGACCTGGCGGACCAGATCACCGTGTTCAAACGCACCATGCGTGAAGCGGCGCTCAAGCACAACGTGGCGGCAACTTTCATGGCCAAGCCGGTCGGCGATGAGCCGGGCAGCGCCATGCACCTTCACCAGAGCGTGGTGGACATTGCCACCGGCCAGCCGATCTTTGCCGATGCCGATGGCAACATGAGCGAGCTGTTCCTGCATCACATCGGTGGCTTGCAGAAGTACATCCCGAAAGTGCTGCCGATGTTCGCGCCGAACGTCAACTCGTTCCGCCGCTTCCTGCCGGACACCTCGGCACCGGTGAACGTCGAATGGGGCGAGGAAAACCGCACCGTCGGCCTGCGCGTGCCGACCTCCAGCCCGGACGCCATGCGTGTCGAGAACCGTTTGCCGGGCGCCGACGCCAACCCGTACCTGGCCATCGCCGCCAGCCTGCTGTGCGGTTACCTGGGCATGGTCGAGCGCATCGAACCGAGCGCCGCGGTACAGGGCCGTGCCTATGAGCGTCGCAATCTGCGCCTGCCGATCACCATCGAGGACGCCCTGACCCAGATGGAAGAATGCGACACCGTCAGCCGCTACCTGGGCAGCAAGTTCGTACGGGGCTATGTCGCGGTCAAACGCGCCGAGCACGAGAACTTCAAACGGGTCATCAGCTCCTGGGAACGTGAGTTCCTGATGCTCAGCGTCTGAGATCTTCACCGTCCGTAATGGCCCCATCGCGAGCAAGCTCGCTCCCACATTTGTAATGCGCTCCCCTGTGGGAGCGAGCTTGCTCGCGATGAGGGCCGACAGACCACTAAAAAATCACCTGAAGAATCCAATAACTCCAAGAGGTGTCGATATGCGTCTATTGAAATCCATGGTTCCGGTCGCGCTGGCAGCGATGTTCAGTGCCGGCGCCCAGGCTCAGCCACAGGTCAGCGTCTACAACTGGACCGACTACATCGGCGAAACCACCCTCGCCGACTTCCAGGCCAAAACCGCGATCAAGGTGATCTACGACGTCTTCGACTCTAACGAAACCCTGGAGGGCAAACTGCTCGCCGGTCGCACCGGGTATGACGTGGTGGTGCCGTCCAACCACTTCCTCGCCCGCCAGGTAAAGGCCGGTGCTTTCCTCAAGCTCGATCGCGAGCAACTGCCGAATTTCAAGAACCTCGACCCGAAACTGCTGGCGCTGCTGGAGAAAAACGATCCGGGCAACGAACACTCCGTGCCCTACCTGTGGGGCACCAACGGCATCGGTTACAACGTCGACAAGGTCAAGCAGGTGCTGGGCATCGACCACATCGATTCCTGGGCCGTGCTGTTCGAACCGGAAAACATCAAGAAGCTCAGCGCGTGCGGCGTATCGATGATGGACTCGGCCGATGAAGTGTTCCCGGCGATCCTCAACTACATGGGCATGGACCCACGCAGCGAAAACCCTGAGGACTTCAAAAAGGCCGAAGCCAGGTTGTTAGCCATCCGTCCTTACATCACTTACTTCCACTCCTCCAAATACGTCTCGGACCTGGCCAACGGCGACATCTGCGTAGCCTTCGGCTATTCGGGTGACGTGTTCCAGGCCGCCAACCGCGCCAAGGAAGCCAAGAACGGCGTGAACATCGCCTATGCCATTCCCAAGGAAGGCGCGAATTTGTGGTTCGACCTGCTGGCCGTCCCCGCTGATGCCGGCAATCCGCAACAGGCCCACACCTTCATCAACTACCTGCTGGACCCGCAAGTGATTGCCAAGGTCAGCGCGTCGGTCGGTTACGCCAACCCGAACCCGGCCGCCAAACAGTACATGGACCCTGAGCTGGTCAGCAATCCCGAGGTTTATCCATCCCAGGCAGTCCTCGACAAACTCTACATCTCCACCACGCCGCCGCAGTCGATCATGCGTTTGATGACCCGTTCGTGGAGCAAAGTGAAGTCCAACAAATGAATCAGTACACCAAGGAACACACCCTCTCCTATTACGCGGCGTCCGCCAAGGGCATGAAGCAGCGTCCCGCGCTGGCCTCGGACCTGGTGGCCGACGTCTGCGTGGTCGGCGCGGGTTTCACCGGCATCAACACCGCCATCGAGCTGGCCCGGCGCGGGCTCTCGGTGATCCTGCTGGAAGCCCGGCGGATTGGCTGGGGCGCCAGCGGGCGCAATGGCGGCCAGTTGATTCGCGGCATCGGCCATGACGTCAGCGGTTTTGCCAGGCATATCGGGGCCGAAGGGGTGCGGTATCTGGAGCATGCCGGCACGGAATCGGTGCAACTGGTGGGCAATCGTATCCGTGAGTTCGGCATCGATTGCGATCTGCGCTGGGGCTTTTGCGAACTGGCCAACACCCCGGCGCACTTCGCCGGGCTGAAGGCTGAGCACGCCGAATTGCTTGAGTCCGGTTACGCCCATGAAACCCGCTTGATCGAACCTGGCCAGATCCGTGAACACGTGGTGAATTCCGGCGTTTACGCGGGCGGCCTGGTGGACATGGGCTCTGGCCACCTGCATCCGCTGAACCTGGCGCTCGGCGAAGCGAAAGTCGCCGAGTCCCTTGGCGTGCAGATCTTTGAGCAGAGCCCGGTGCTGGAGTTGATCCACGGCAGCACCGTGCAAGTGCGTTGTGCCGGTGGCACTGTGCGTGCGGGCACGTTGGTGCTGGCTTGCAATGCCCATCTGGAGGAGCTCGAACCGAAGCTCAGCGGCAAAGTACTCCCGGCAGGCAGCTACATCATCGCCACCGAACCCTTGTCGGAAGAGACCGCTGCAAAACTGATCCCGCACAACCTCGCGCTGTGCGACCAGAAGGTCGGGCTGGATTACTACCGGCTCTCGGCGGATCGGCGTTTGTTGTTCGGCGGCGCCTGCCATTACTCCGGGCGCGACCCGGCGGACATTGCCGCCTACATGCGCCCGCAGATGCTCAAGGTGTTCCCGCAACTGGCCAAAGCGCGCATTGATTTTCAGTGGGGCGGCAAGATCGGCATCTCGGCCAATCGCTTCCCGCAGGTCGGGCGCCTGAGCCAGCACCCGAACGTGTTCTACGCCCAGGGCTACTCCGGCCATGGCCTGAACGTGACTCACTGGTGCGCCAAACTGTTGGGCGAAGCGATCCATGCCGGACACAGCAAAGGCTTCGACGTGTTCAGCGCCGTGCCACACATGACCTTCCCCGGCGGCCGTGCCTTGCGCTCGCCACTGCTGGCCCTTGGCATGTTCTGGTATCGGATGCGGGAAATGCTCGGTTAAACCCGGGTCGTCAACCTGCATAGCAACTGTGGGAGCGAGCTTGCTCCGGGCGGCGTTCCGACGATAGCGATCTGACATCCAATGATTGGGTTGTCTGGCACACCGCTATCGCGAGCGAGCTCGCTCCCACATGATTTTGCGTGCTCGCCCACCTTCCCATCCCCTTGTTTCGACTTTCGATTTGCTCAATTGCAAGGCACTTCTATATTGAGGGGGTGCTCTGAACTTCCTGCCTTCTGTTGAGCCTGGCCCATGGCATCTACCGATCAGCTGATCATCTGCGAGCACTGCGACAGCGTGTACCAAAAAGTGACGCTCGCCAAACATCAGAAAACCCTGTGTACGCGCTGCGGCGGCGTGCTGCAGCGCTATAACGGCCTGACAGTGGAACAGCGCCTTGCATTGACCTTCACCGCGTTGATGCTCTGGATATTCGCCAATTTCTATCCGGTGATGAGCATCAGCCTCAAAGGCTCGAAGAACAGCGCAACCCTCTGGGACTCGGTGCTGGCCCTGAGCCTGGGACCTATCACGTTCATCGCCATGGTGGCGGCGATCGCCATGATCATCGCGCCGATTTTCCAGCTGTTGCTGCTGATCTGGGTACTGGGCTTCGCCCTCGCCCGGCAACGTGCGCCCGGGTTCAGGTTCTGCATGCGCTGGCTGGAAACCCTGAGGCCCTGGAGCATGCTCGAAGTCTGCCTGCTGGGTGCCATGGTCGCGGTGATCAAGCTCGCCGGACTGCTCGATGTGCTGCCCGGCATAGGGCTGTTTGCCCTGGCTGTGCTGAGCCTGATGATGATCCGCATCGCCGGGCGCGATATCCGCGATTTATGGGACATCTTATGAGCACGCCTCCATACGCCGACGAGCTCAACCTGTGCCTGTGCCACAGCTGCGGGCTGGCCTGCGACATGACTGGCGACCCTCACGAATGCGAGCGCTGCGGCGCGCCTTTGCATCGACGCAAAACCAACTCGTTGGCCCGGACCTGGGCCTACATGATTGCGGCCCTGGTGTTTTACATCCCCGCCAATTTGCTGCCGGTAATGAACACCGAAATGGTCGGCCATGGCGCCGACAGCACGATCATGAGCGGCGTGCTGGAGTTCTGGCAGGCCGGAGCCTGGGACATCGCCCTGATCATTTTCATTGCCAGTATCGCGGTGCCGGGCATCAAGTTCGTTGCCATCACACTGCTGCTTGTGACCGTGCACCGCGACAGCGAGTGGGCACGTAAAGAGCGGTCGACGCTGTACCGCTTCGTCGAGGTCATCGGCTACTGGTCGATGCTCGATGTGATTGTGGTCGCACTGGTCGCCTCGCTGGTGAAATTCCAGGCCCTGGCCGACATCGAACCGCGCCCGGGCATTCTGTTCTTTGGTCTGGTGGTGGTGTTCACCATGCTCTCGGCCATGAGTTTCGACCCGCGCATGATCTGGGACAAAGAACGGGAAAACCCAAACAATGAGGAGGTCACGGATGAAGTCACAAGCCACTGACGGGCCGCAAGCCCCCGGGCCGGCGCCGATCAAGACCCGCCGCTTCAGCGTTTCGCTGGTCTGGATCGTACCGATCGTCGCGGTGCTGGTGGGTATTTCGCTGGTGGTTCACAGCATCTTGCAGGAAGGCCCGACCATCGTTGTCACGTTCAAGACCGGGAGCGGCCTGACCGCGAATAAAACCGAGGTCAAGTACCGTAATGTGGTGATTGGCCAAGTCTCGGATGTGGAACTGAGCAATGACCAGAAGAGTGTGAACGCCACCATCAAGCTGGCCAAGCAGGCCGAAAGCTTTACCCGCGAGGACTCGCAGTTCTGGGTAGTGCGGCCGCGCATTGGAGCGGGCGGTGTGTCCGGTATCGATACGCTGCTGTCAGGCGATTACATCGGTGCCGATATCGGCCAGGCCAACGGCCGGGCAAAACACTTCACGGGGCTGGAGAACCCGCCACCCATCACCTACGGCGAGCCGGGCAAGCGTTTCACCTTGTTCACGCAGGACCTGGGGTCGCTGGATATCGGCTCTCCGGTTTACTACCGCAAGATCCCGGTGGGCCAAGTGGTGGCCTACGCGCTGGACCCGGATGGCAAAGGCGTGAACATAGAGCTGTTCATCCATGCCCCCAATGACAAGTACGTCACCGAAAACACCCGTTTCTGGAACGCCAGCGGCATTGACGTGAACGTCGGCGCCAACGGTTTTGCGGTCAAGACCGAATCGCTGTCGTCCTTGCTGGTGGGCGGCATTGCCTTCCGCGCGCCCGACTACAGCCCTGGCGATAAACCTGCTGCGGCAGAGTATGCCTACGAACTGTTCGAGGACCAGCAAACCGCCCTCGCCCCGCCAAACGGCAAACCGCAGTACCTGGCCATGCGATTCGACCAGGCAATGCGCGGGCTCAAGGTTGATGCGCCGGTGGAATTCCTGGGTGTGGAAATCGGCAAGGTGGTGGCGGTGAATCTGGATTACGACGAGAAGACTCGTTCCTTTCCGGTCAACGTCGGCATCGTGATTTACCCGCAACGCCTGGGCCGTGCCCACGACAAGATGCTCAAGGCGCTCAATCATGACCCCAATGACGAAGCCGGTGGCGTACGCCTGATCGGCACCTTCATCGATAACGGCCTGCGTGCCCAGGCCCGCACGGGCAACTTCCTGACCGGCCAGTTGTACATCTCCCTGGATTTCTACCCCAAGGCAGAAAAAGTCGCATTCGATGCAAACGCACGTCCAGTCATCATCCCGACCATACCGGGCAGCCTCGAGCAATTGCAGGAAAAACTCGAATCCATGGTCGACAAGATCAACAAACTGCCCATCGAGCGCATTGCCGGCAATCTCGACGGCAATCTCGTCGAACTGCGCAAGGGCATGACGCAATTCAACGGCAAGATCTTGCCGGGCGTGCAAACCACCTTGTCGGATGTCAGCAAGACCCTGCAAACGGCCAATTCGACCTTGCAATCCGCCAGTTCGACCTTGGCCGAGGACTCGCCGCAACGGGAAAAACTGGGGCAGACCCTGGATGAACTGGGACGCACGTCGAGATCCTTGCGCGATCTTTCGGATTACCTGGGGCGACATCCGGAATCGCTGCTTCGCGGCCGTCCGGACAATGCCGCGCCCATGGATCTGCAAGGGCCACCGCGCAAATGAACACAGGAGCAACCCCCATGGCTTTTCCGCTGAAGTTCACACTGGTTACCGCGCTGTTGCTGCTCGCCGCTTGCCGCAGTGACCCGATTCAATTCCACACCCTGACCCCGGCCCAGGTGGGCGATCACTCAAAGACCACCGTCGGGGTGATTCAGATCGAGAGCATCAGCGTGCCGCCGCAGGTCGATCGAGCGCAGATCGTCATTCGCCAGGGCAACAGTGGCCTGGCGATCCTGGAAACCGAATGGTGGGGCGCGACCCTCGTGGATGAATTGAACAGTGCGCTGGCCGATCAATTGAGCAACTATCCTGCACAAAGCGGGTATTCGGTGCGGGTCGATGTGCAGCGTTTTGACTCGGTCCCCGGTCAATACGCTTTGATGGACGTGAAATGGCGCCTGCGCAGTGCCAGCGAAAGCGAGCCTGCACGGGTCATTTGCCGCAGTACCTTGCAAACCCCCTCAGGCCCGACCATCGATGAACTGGTGCTTGCCCAGCAAAACAACATCAAGCGCCTGGCCGCGCTGATCAGCCAGGCTGCCGCCAGAAAACAGGCTGGTTGCCTCTAATGCCAGTCAATTAAGCAATTTCAGCCGCGACACCCTTTGTAGCAGCTGCCGAGCCCGCGAGGCGGCGTTCGGCTGCGAAGCAGTCGTAAAACCAGTCATCGCGGTACGTCAGGCAGACCGCGTCAGCTGGACTCACGGCTGCCATGCAGCCGGACGCAGCCTCGCGGGCTCGGCAGCTGCTACAGATCGCATTAGCGCTTAACTGACTGGCATCAGGCTGGTTGCCCGTCCTCCTGGCCTCGGTTTCTCCCCTTGATTCAACGGCGGCAAGTTTGCCGCAGTCTTCCCATGCAGGAGCAAAAGAAAATAATTCCCAGTAACCCGCTGATTACCCGCCCGCCCCCTCACTGCAAATTTTTCACATTCCTTTCACTGCTCCGACACCTGCGCAGATTTACTTTGTGCAGCAGTCAATTCGCTGAACTAAGCCTTGGCGGAAATTTTTTGTGTTGTTTCAGACTTTTTAACAGCACTTTCCCTGGCGCTCCAAATGGTGGACAAACTTGGTCAACTCCGTCTCGCGTAAACCGTCTTCGCGCCTCTTCAAATCGGTAGTGGCGGTGGGTGCCCTGACCGTCGCCGTACTGGTCACCGGTTTTTTCCTGTGGCCGAGATCCCCGGCCAACCTGGCCCATGAAGGTGCGCAAGCCCGGGCCCAACTGCTGCAACAATGGAGTGCCGGCGAGATTGCGGTGCTGGTTCGTCATGCCGAGCGTTGCGACCGTTCCAGCAATCCTTGCCTGGGCCCGGCCGACGGCATCACCCGTATCGGCAGTGAAGCGGCCGCCGGCGTCGGGCAAGGCCTGGCACGCCTGGGCCTGACGCAAACCGACATCCTCACCAGCCCGGTGACGCGCACCGTGCAGACCGCGCATTACATGTTCAACAGCGACCCACGGACCCAGGAGTGGCTGGCGACCTGTGGCACGACCTTGCGTAACGATGTCGTGGCGCACAAGGTTGCCCACCGCAACCTGGTGCTGGTGACCCACAGCGGTTGCATCGCGGACTTTGAAAAGCAGAGCGGCTTGAGGCATTCAGCGAAGGACGCCGAGTACGCCAGCTCGTTGTTTGTCCACATCGATGGTAATGGGCAACTGCAAGTGCTCGGTATTGTGAATGCCGAAGACTGGAACACTCTGTTACAAGAAAAAAACTGAAATTTTTACGGCTCGAAAACTTTGCTACTAAGTTATTTCAAGCCGGACTGAATGAAACCTGAACAAAACAACGAGAAGTGTGATTCAACTTCTCGCCGTTCAATATCATTCCGACTTTCACTCTTACAAGTTGTACATCACTCTTCAACCAGCCACCTCAGCGCCAAGGTCGAGACATGACGTCAAATCAGCCAATGCCAGATTCTGCTGGCCTTTCTTCCCACCCGCACGCCCCAACGGCGCCTGCCAACGAACGCTGGATGCTATTCGCCCTGGTACTGGCGTTCTTCGCGTTCTACTTGCTACCGCTGATGAGCCACGGTCTGTGGATTCCCGATGAAACCCGTTATGCCCAGATCAGCCAGGAAATGCTGCAGAACGGGAACTGGATCTCGCCACATTTCATGGGCCTTCGTTACTTCGAGAAGCCGATTGCCGGGTACTGGATGATTGCCATCGGCCAGGCGGTGTTTGGCGACAACCTGTTCGGGGTGCGCATCGCGTCGGCACTGAGTACCGGACTGAGCGTGTGGCTAACCTACCTGATTGCCCGCCGGTTCTGGGGCGATCCGCGCAAAAGCTTTGCCTGCGCGCTGCTTTACATGAGCTTCGGGCTGATTGCCGGTCAGGCCGGGTACGCCAACCTCGACCCGCAATTCACCCTCTGGGTCAACCTGAGCCTGGTTGCCCTGTGGTTTGCCATCGACAGCCGTACCACACGTGCCCGTCTGAGTGCCTGGGTGGTCCTGGGCATCGCCTGCGGCATGGGTTTCATGACCAAGGGCTTCCTGGCCTGGCTGCTGCCGGCGGTGATCGCCCTGCCCTACCTGGTCTGGCAGCGTCGCTTTGGCGAGCTGTTGCGTTACGGGCCACTGGCTATTGTCGTCGCCGCGGCCGTCTGCTTGCCCTGGGCGCTGGCCATTCATCATCAGGAACCGGATTTCTGGAATTTCTTTTTCTGGAACGAGCACGTCCGCCGCTTCGCCGCCGACAACGCGCAACACGCGCGCCCCTGGTGGTTCTACCTGCCGATGCTGGTGGTTTCTGTCCTGCCCTGGACTGCGTTGTTGCCAACCACATTCATCCAGGCCTGGAACAACAAGCGTCAGCCCGTCAACGGTTTTCTCCTGCTCTGGCTGCTGTTGCCATTGGCGATTTTCAGCATGAGCAGCGGCAAGCTTCCGACCTACATCATGCCGTGCCTGTTGCCGCTGGCACTGCTGATGGGCGATGCACTGACCAGCCTGCTGCAACAGGCACGGGGACGGACGATTCGCTTCAACGGATGGCTCAACGTCGTCATTGCCACGTCGGCCCTGATTGCCTTGCTGTACCTGCAATGGCGCAAAGAGATTTTCGAGAACACCGAGATGTTCAGCCTGTCCCTGGCGTTCATCGTGCTGTTGGGCTGGATCATCGCCAACGCCCTGCAAATCCTGCGGCCATTGACGTTATGGGCGATGCCGGCCTTCGGCATCTGGCTGCTGGTGGCGCTGCTACCCGCCGCCATGCCGAGCCAGATTGTCGACAGCAAGATGCCCGACCGGTTTATCGCCGAACACCTGGACAGTCTGAACCAGACCACCTCGCTACTGAGCAACGACCTGGGTGCCGCCTCGGCCTTGTCCTGGCTGACCAAGCGACCGGAAGTAGCGCTCTATAACGTCATCGGCGAATTGAAATACGGCCTCTCGGATCCCGCCGCGGCCTCGCGCAAGGTGACTCAGCAGGAGGTCGGAGACTGGATGACCGAGGCGCGTAAAAAGGGCTCGGTCGGGGTGGTGATGCGGGTCAACAGTGTCGATGAAATTCAGGAAGTCGAGGCGCTGCCCACCGACGGAAAACGCTACCAGCGCGGCAGCCTGCAGATTCTGATTTTCCCGCAGATCCAGCCCTGATAGCCAGGACGTAAAAAACCCGAGAGGTCGAACCGGCCTCTCGGGTTTTTTCGTTTGTCGAACCACAGTGGACGCAGCGCTGCTAATCTGAATGAAAATTACATGTATTAACGGTTTTTTTGACGTTATTTTCTCATTTGGATCTCTACATTCCGTGCCATTCAAAACATGCAAATCATTCGCATTGGTAAACAGGCGTTTAAATGCGTATGATTTCCATAAAAAATGCACCTGGAGCAGCCCGCAGAATGATTCCGAAAATCCCTTCGTTCTTGAAAAAAGCCCTGCTGGCCACCGCTTTGCTGAGCGCTGGCCAGGTTTATGCAGCTGACTCCGTCGGCATCGTGGTGTACAACGCGCAACACGAAGGCCTGACCAAGGCCTGGGTCGAGGGCTTTACCCAGGAGACGGGTATTCCGGTCACCTTGCGCAACGGCGATGACACCGAGATGGGCAACCAGATCGTGCAGGAAGGCGCGGCCTCTCCGGCTGACGTTTTCCTGACCGAAAACTCCCCGGCCATGGTCCTGGTCGACAACGCAGGGCTGTTTGCGCCTGTCGACAAAACCACCCTGGAACAGATTGACTCCGCCTATCGCCCGGCCCACGGCAAATGGGTCGGGATTGCCGCGCGCTCCACGGTATTTGTGTACAACCCGAGCAAGCTCTCGGAAGCCAATCTGCCGAAATCGATCATGGACCTGGCCGATCCTTCCTGGAAAGGACGCTGGGCTGCGTCGCCAGGTGGTGCTGACTTCCAGGCCATTGTCGCGGCCATCCTGGAGCAAAAGGGTGAAGCGGCCACGCTGGAATGGCTGAAAGCGATGAAAACCAACTACGCCAACTATCGTGGCAACAGCTCGGTACTCAAAGCGGTGAATGCCGGGCAGATCGACAGCGGCGTGATCTACCACTATTACAGCCTGGTCGATCAGTCCAAGACGGGCGAAAACAGCAAGAACACCACCCTGCACTACTTCAAGCACAAAGACCCTGGCGCTTTTGTTAGCATCTCCGGCGGCGGCGTCCTCGCCTCCAGCAAACACAAAGAACAAGCTCAGGCGTTTCTCAAATACATTACCGGCAAGGATGGCCAGGCCGTCCTGAAAAACGGCAAGTCATTTGAGTACGCCGTGGGCAAAGGCGCTGAATCCAACCCTAAACTGGTGCCTCTGAATCAACTCGATGCGCCGACTGTCGATGCTTCGAAACTCGACAGCAAAAAAGCCGTGGAGCTGATGACACAGGCCGGACTGCTCTAATTGATACCTGAAACCCTGCCTGCGGATGTCGCCGAGGCGACACCCGCAAATTTGCGTCGACGTTCCCGTGGAGCCCTTGCGGGGCGTGGCGGTGCGTGGGTGATCGGTTTGTCGGTGCTGGTTTCATTACTGGCACTGCTACCGATCGCTTACGTTATTGGCGTGTCCCTGCAGACCGGCTGGTCAACCGTTGTGGCCCTGGTGTTCCGACCCCGGGTCGGGGAGCTGATGGTCAACACCGTGTTGCTGGTGTTGCTGACGATTCCGTTGTGCGTGGCCCTGGGTGTGACGCTGGCCTGGCTGACCGAACGCACGAATTTGCCCGGACGACGCTGGTGGTCGTTGCTGGCAACCGCGCCTCTGGCGGTGCCTGCGTTCGTTCACAGTTATGCCTGGGTCAGCCTGGTGCCGCCCATTCACGGCTTGTTTGCCGGTGTCCTGGTCTCGGTCATCGCCTACTTCCCGTTCCTGTATTTGCCGGTGGCGGCCACCTTGCGCCGGCTCGACCCGGCCATTGAAGACGTCGCCGAATCCATGGGGCTCAAGCCCTGGAAAGTGTTTTTCCGCGTAGTGTTGCCGCAATTGCGCCTGGCGATCTGCGGTGGCGCCTTGCTGGTCGGCCTGCACCTGCTGGCCGAATATGGCCTGTACGCCATGATCCGCTTCGACACCTTTACCACTGCGATCTTCGATCAGTTCAAATCGACCTTCAACGGCGCAGCGGCGCACATGCTGGCCAGTGTGCTGGCGCTGTGTTGCCTGGCGATGTTGACAGCAGAATCTGCCGCCCGCGGCTCC
The DNA here is from genome assembly GCF_059492225.1 of Pseudomonas sp. Pseusp10. Taxonomy (NCBI): domain Bacteria; kingdom Pseudomonadati; phylum Pseudomonadota; class Gammaproteobacteria; order Pseudomonadales; family Pseudomonadaceae; genus Pseudomonas; species Pseudomonas sp. Pseusp10. The sequence goes on from NZ_CP168528.1 coordinate 4,093,339, forward strand.
GCGCGCTACGCCCGCGTCGGTTCGGGAAGCGCCCGGGAGCAGCGAGTCGTCACCCTGAAAACGACTTCAACGCTGCTGTCGCTGACGCTGCAAATCGTCACCTGCGCCCTGGCCCTGGGCGTGCCCTTGATCACCCTGGGTAAATGGCTCATCGCCGGCGGTGTGGAAGTCTGGGATATGGCTGAATTGTTGCCCGCGCTGGAGCAAACCCTGTTGCTCGGTATCGCAGGCGCAGCGCTGACCACCTGCGCGGCGATCCCGATTGCCTGGCTGTCGATCCGCTACCCTGGCCGACTGCAACGGGTACTGGAAAGCTGCAACTACATCACCAGTTCCTTGCCCGGAATTATCGTTGCGCTGGCGCTGGTGACCGTCACGATCCATTTTGCCCGGCCGATTTACCAGACCACCTTCACCGTGCTGCTGGCATACCTGTTGATGTTCTTGCCCCGTGCCCTGGTGAGCCTGCGCGCAGGTATTGCCCAGGCCCCGGTGGAACTGGAAAACATCGCCCGCAGCCTTGGCCGCTCGCCGGCGCGGGCACTGTGGCTGATCACCTTGCGCCTGGCCGCGCCGGGGGCGGCCGCCGGCGCGGCGCTGGTGTTCCTGGCAATCACCAACGAATTGACCGCGACCCTGCTGCTGGCCCCGAACGGCACGCGCACCCTGGCGACCGGATTCTGGGCCATGACCAGCGAAATCGATTATGCCGCTGCTGCGCCCTACGCCTTATTGATGGTTGTGCTGTCGCTTCCGTTGACCGGACTTCTTTATCACCAATCGAAAAAAACGGCTGGCCGATGAACACTCTTGAATTGAATGCCCTCTACAAGTCCTATGGCGCCCATTGTGCTCTGGACAACGTCAGCCTGTCGGTTCCCAGCGGCAGTCGCACGGTCATCGTCGGCCCTTCCGGCTCGGGTAAAACCACCTTGCTGCGGATGATTGCCGGGTTCGAATTCCCCGATTCCGGGCGTCTTTCGCTCAATGGCCAGACCCTGGTCGACGGCACCCACGAAGTGCCGGCGCATCAACGCCTGATCGGCTACGTGCCGCAGGACGGTGCGCTGTTCCCGCACATGACCGTGGCGGCGAACATCGGCTTCGGTTTGTCCACCAAGGGCAATGAAAAACAACAGCGAGTCGCCGAACTGATGGACAGCGTGGCGCTGGACGCGAAGATGGCCGAGCGCTGGCCTCACGAATTGTCCGGTGGTCAGCAACAACGAGTGGCCCTGGCCCGGGCGCTGGCGCAACAGCCACGGCTGATGCTGCTGGACGAGCCATTCTCGGCGCTCGATACCGGTTTGCGCGCGGCGATGCGCAAGATGGTTGCGCGGCTGCTGGAAGACGCGGGCGTCACCACCATTCTGGTCACCCATGACCAGAGTGAAGCCTTGTCGTTCGCCGACCAGTTGGCGGTGATGCGCCATGGCCGGCTTGTCCAGTCAGGGCACCCGCTGGACCTTTACCGCTATCCCGAAGACGAACAGACCGCGCTGTTTCTGGGGGATGCCGTGGTCATGCCCGCACGCATCGAGGCCGGTTGGGCCCATTGCGACCTGGGGCGTATCCCGGTCAACAACCACCGCAACAACAAGTCGGCGCAGATCATGCTGCGCCCCGAACAGCTGCAACTGGCCAGCATCCTCCCCAGTGACCAGGAAGCCAGCGGGTGCCGGGCCGTGGTCACCGACCGGGATTTCAGCGGCAACACCTGCACGCTGACAGTGGAACTCCAGTCAATGACCCGCAGCGAGCAACCGGGCCGATCACTGCTGGTACGCAGTTCAGGCATGTATGCACCACCCGCCGGCAGTGCGGTTCAGGTCTCGACCATCGGCCATGCCCATGTACTGAGCGAGATGTAAACGTTCACAGATCGAATCGATCCACCGCCCGACGCCGCTCGTTGTCATCGCGCACATCGTAGTTGGCTGTGGTCTGGATATTGCTGTGGTGCGCCAGCTTCTGCGCAATCGACAAGTCATGCTCTTCGATCACCCGGGTTATGAATGAACGCCGGAAGTCGTGGGGCATGATTTTCACCCCGACCTGTGCGCCCCGTTGCCGGGCGATGTAGTAGATCGCATGTTTGGTGATGCGCTCACGCGTGATGTGGCTGCCACGGCGGATGCGGTTGAACAGAAACGGGTCGTCCGACTCACCTTCCTTGAGCAACGAACGGCGCAGCTCAAGCCATGCCTCAAGTTTGGCGAACGCCCAGGCCGGGGCGTACTTGATCAATTGTTTGTTGCCCTTGGCGGTCACCCGAAGACTGCGCTCGGTGAAATCGACCTGACTGAGCTCCAGGTTCACCGATTCGGACTTGCGCATCCCCGATCCGTACAGAATCCCGATGATCGCTGCATCCCGCAGGCCTTGCGGCCGCGGATCAGCCGCGCAGACCGCCATCAGTTCCTGGATCAGCGTCCGCCTGAGATTGCGCCCCTGGGACAGCCGTGTACCGGCGATACCCTTTACGGAACGCATCTTCAGCAGATGCTCCTGAGAGATCAGGCTCATGCGCCACGCTTCGTTCATCACCCCGCGCACGGCGTTGACATAGAGCGAAGACGTGTTGGGCGCGTAACCGTCCGAACGCAAAGTGGCCACCAGCGCGATCACGTCCTCGGGCCGCAGGTTGTGCCAGGGTATCTCCTCGATATCGTGGTCTTCGAAGCCCAGGCGGTCGGCGGCATCCTGCAGCACATAGCGCATGGTCAGTTGACTGGACGGCGCCAGCCGCGCCAGATACAGGGTTAGCGGATTGCTGAGGGGGGTGCGTGTGTCGGTAACAGGTAAGTCAATCAAACGAAACGGCCTTGAATGAAAACAGTTCAATGAAACAACTAAGTAGTGAAATAACGATCATGTAAAAGACATTACTGCTGTAGGACTTTTCCTAAAGATCGCCATAAACGCAGGAAGTCTGAACAGCGGCTTAATGGCTTTCAGATAAAACGATTCCCCAACCGTTTTTTCATGTTCCTTTCACAAAATCGGGCATAACCTTCCGTAAAATCGGTGCAACCCAGATTGACGTCCAACCTGCCGGCCATGGCGAAAAAAGTCAACTGATGCAATTTTTCTACCTCCACCCAGTAACTAGTTGATTTGATGCAGATTCTGATTTAGCGTCTATGCTGATTTTTGGATCCCTTTTAGCCTCAATGGCTATTTACGTTCTCAGCCCCTGAGGTGCCCATGAGTCAGGCGTTTCTCCCTTTTTCCCGCCCCAGTATCGGCGACGAAGAAATCGCTGCCGTAGAGCAAGTATTGCGCTCCGGGTGGATCACCACCGGACCGAAGAACCAGGCACTGGAAGAACACTTCGCCAACTACGTCGGTTGCCGGCATGCCGTGGCACTTTCCTCGGCCACCGGCGGAATGCATATCACCCTGCTGGCATTGGGCATCGGTCCCGGCGATGAAGTCATTACGCCGTCTCAGACCTGGGTTTCCACCGCCAACATGATCACCCTGCTGGGTGCCACGCCGGTGTTCGTCGACGTTGACCGCGACACGCTGATGACCGACGTGGCCACTATCGAAGCCGCGATCACGCCGCGCACCAAAGCCATCATCCCGGTGCATTACGCCGGTGCGGCATTCGATCTCGATCCGCTCTACGCCCTGGCCGACAAACACGGCATTGCCGTGATCGAGGACGCCGCCCACGCGGCAGGCACTTTCTACAAAGGTCGTCACGTCGGCTCCAAAGGCACGGCGATCTTTTCGTTCCACGCGATCAAGAACATGACCTGCGCCGAAGGCGCGATGTTCGTCAGCGACGATGAAGCCCTGGCCTCGCGGGTACGCATGCTCAAGTTTCACGGGCTGGGGGTTGATGCCTACGACCGCCTGACCCACGGCCGCAAGCCCCAGGCCCAAGTGGTCGAGCCCGGCTTCAAGTACAACCTGGCCGACATCAACGCGGCCATCGCGCTGGTGCAACTGGAACGCCTGGACGAGATCAACGCCAGGCGCACTCAACTGGCCCAGGCCTACTTGCAGCGCCTGGAAGGTTTGCCGGTGCAACCGCTGGCCGTTCCAGCCTATTCGCAAAAGCACGCCTGGCACCTGTTCATCCTGCGCATCGACGCCGAGCGTTGCGGGCTGGATCGCGAAGCGTTCATGAAAGCCCTCCAGGAACAGAATGTCGGCACCGGCATTCACTTCATTGCAACGCACCTGCACACTTACTACCGCCAGCGTTACCCCAACCTGTACCTGCCCAACACCGAATGGAATTCGGCGCGGCTGTGTTCGATCCCGTTGTTCCCCGACATGACCACCGATGATGTCGAGCGCGTCGTCGGTGCCATCGAAAACTGTATGGACAGAAGCCTTTGAGACCTTACCCAATCAACTTCGTTTCGATCGTCATTCCGGTCTACAACGAACAGGACAGCCTGCCGGAGCTGCTTCGTCGCACCGAAGCGGCTTGCCAGCAATTGCACCAGGCCTACGAAATCGTGCTAGTCGACGACGGCAGCCGTGATGACTCCGCACAGATTCTCGAAGACGCCGCCTCCCGCGAAGGCAGCCCGGTGGTGGCGGTCATCCTCAACCGCAACTACGGCCAGCATGCGGCGATCATGGCCGGTTTCGAACAGTGCAAGGGCGATGTCGTCATCACCCTCGATGCCGACCTGCAAAACCCGCCCGAAGAAATCCCGCGGCTGGTGGCCCAGGCCGAGCTCGGCTATGACGTCGTCGCGACGGTACGCAACAACCGCCAGGACTCGGCCTTGCGCCGTTGGCCATCGAAGCTGATCAACCTCGCCGTGCAACGCTCCACCGGCGTGGCCATGAGCGACTACGGCTGCATGCTGCGCGCCTACCGGCGCACCATCGTCGACGCCATGCTCGCCTGCCGTGAGCGCAGCACCTTCATTCCGATCCTGGCCAACAGCTTTGCCCGCCATACCACGGAAATCCTCGTGACCCACGCCGAGCGTGAACACGGCGATTCCAAGTACAGCCCGATGCGCCTGATCAACCTGATGTTCGACCTGGTCACCTGCATGACCACCACGCCGCTGCGACTGCTCAGCATCGTCGGTGTCGGCATGGCGGCCCTGGGCATGCTGTTCGCCATCGCGCTGGTCCTGTTGCGCCTGGTGTTCGGTGCCGGCTGGGCCGGTGGCGGTACCTTCGTACTGTTCGCCGTGCTGTTCGTCTTCACCGGTGGTCAATTCATCGGCATGGGCCTGTTGGGTGAATACCTGGGCCGCATGTACAGCGACGTGCGCGCACGTCCGCGCTTCTTCATTGAAAAGGTGCTGCGTAGCCAGCCCGCCTCCTCCGCTTCCGCTGTTACTGTCGACGGCCTTACTTCCACTTCTTCAGATCAGGTTCCTTCATGAGTGCAAAAGCTGTTGTCTTCGCCTACCACGATATTGGCTGTGCCGGCATCGAGTCCCTGCTCTCCTCCGGTTTTGAGATCGCTGCGGTGTTCACCCACGCCGACGACCCGAAGGAGAACGCGTTCTACGGCTCCGTTGCGCAACTGTGCGCCCGCCACGGCATCGCCGTGCATGCACCGGAAGATGCCAACCATCCATTGTGGATCGAGCGTATCGCCAAGCTTGATCCCGACTACATTTTCTCCTTCTACTACCGCAACCTGCTGAGCGAACCGCTGCTGGCCACGGCGCGCAAAGGCGCGTTCAACCTGCACGGTTCCCTGCTGCCACGCTATCGTGGTCGCGCACCGGCCAACTGGGTGCTGGTCAACGGCGAAACGGAAACCGGCGTGACCCTGCACCGCATGGTCAAGCGTGCCGATGCGGGCGCCATCGTTGCCCAGCAAAAGGTCGCGATCGAGCGCAGCGACACGGCGCTGAGCCTGCACGGCAAGCTGCGTGCGGCAGCCTCTGACCTGCTGCGCGACACCCTGCCGGCGCTGCTGCAAGGCAAAGTCAGCGAAACACCGCAAGACGAATCCAAAGCCACCGTATTCGGCCGTCGTACCCCGGCCGACGGCAAACTGGTCTGGGCCAAACCGGCCGAAGAACTGTTCAACCTGGTCCGCGCCGTGACCCAACCGTACCCGGGCGCATTCTGCGCGGTGGGCGAGCACAAACTGATTGTCTGGAGCGCCGAAGTCGCCAAGGGCAACGAAGGCCAGGCTCCGGGCCGCGTCATCAGCGTCGACCCGCTGCGCATCGCCTGCGGTGAAGACTCGCTGATCATCAACGCCGGCCAGCGCAACGACAACGGTCTGTACCTGAGCGGTCCGCAATTGGCCAACGAACTGGGCCTGGTGGATGGTTCCGTGCTGCGCGGTGCCGAATCCGGTCGTGCCCCGCGTCGCACCCGCGTGCTGATCCTCGGCGTCAACGGTTTCATCGGTAACCACTTGTCCGAGCGCCTGTTGCGTGACGACCGCTACGAAGTCTACGGCCTGGATATCGGTTCGGACGCCATCGAGCGCCTGCGCAGCCACCCGAACTTCCACTTCGTCGAAGGCGACATCAGCATTCACTCCGAGTGGATCGAGTACCACATCAAGAAGTGCGACGTGGTGCTGCCGCTGGTGGCCATCGCGACGCCAATCGAATACACCCGTAACCCGCTGCGCGTATTCGAACTGGACTTCGAAGAGAACCTGAAACTGGTTCGCTATTGCGTCAAGTACAACAAGCGCGTGATCTTCCCGTCGACCTCGGAAGTCTATGGCATGTGCCAGGACAACAACTTCGACGAAGACAGCTCCAACCTGGTGGTCGGCCCGATCAACAAGCAGCGCTGGATCTACTCGGTCTCCAAGCAATTGCTCGACCGCGTGATCTGGGCTTACGGCCAGAAGGGCCTGAACTTCACCCTGTTCCGTCCGTTCAACTGGATGGGTCCACGTCTGGACCGCCTGGATTCGGCCCGTATCGGCAGCTCCCGCGCCATTACCCAGCTGATCCTGAACCTGGTGGAAGGCACGCCGATTCGCCTGTTCGACGGTGGCGAGCAAAAACGCTGCTTCACCGACATCGCCGACGGCGTGGAAGCTCTGGCACGGATCATCGACAACGACAACGATGTCTGCAACGGCCAGATCATCAACATCGGCAACCCGGAGAACGAGGCCAGCATTCGCCAGTTGGGCGAAGAGCTGCTGCGTCAGTTCGAAGCTCACCCGCTGCGCGCCAACTTCCCTCCGTTCGCCGGTTTCCGCGATATCGAGAGCAAGGCGTTCTACGGCACCGGCTACCAGGATGTGTCCCATCGCAAGCCAAGCATCGCCAACGCCAAGCGTCTGCTGGACTGGACGCCGACCGTAGAGATGAGCGAAACCATCGGCAACACCCTGGACTTCTTCCTTCGTGAAGCCATGCTCGAAATCGCGGACAAGCGCTGATGCAGGCGGGACTGCGGATCGATGTCGACACCTACCGGGGCACCCGCGAGGGGGTGCCACGGCTACTGGAAATCCTTGATGAAGCTCAGGTCAAGGCGACGTTCTTCTTCAGTGTCGGGCCGGACAACATGGGGCGCCACTTGTGGCGCCTCATCCGTCCACAGTTTCTCTGGAAAATGCTCCGTTCCAACGCAGCCGGCCTGTATGGCTGGGACATTCTGCTGGCCGGCACCGCATGGCCTGGAAAACCGATCGGCCGCGACCTGGGGCACCTGATGCGCCAGGCCCGGGATGCCGGGCATGAAGTTGGCCTGCACGCCTGGGATCACCACGGCTGGCAAGCCAACGCCGGGCGCTGGAGTGACGCACAACTGATCGAACAGATACGCCGTGGCGTGGACACGCTCAGCGACATTCTCGGGGACAAGATCACCTGCTCGGCGTCTGCCGGCTGGCGTGCCGACGAGCGTGTGATCGAAGCCAAGCAGGGTTTCGGCTTTCGCTATAACAGCGATTGTCGCGGCCAGGGCCTGTTCCAGCCGCTATTGGCCGATGGTCGCCTGGGTGCACCGCAAATCCCGGTGGACCTGCCGACGTTCGACGAAGTGGTCGGCCCGACGGTCGCCGCCAAAGACTTCAACACGTTCATCCTGGACCGGTTCACTCCGGAAAAACTCAACGTCTATACGATCCATGCCGAGGTAGAAGGGATTCTGATGGCCAATGATTTCCGTCAACTGCTGAGCGATGCGCATCAGCGTGACATCCGTTTTCACCCCTTGGGCGACCTGCTGCCCGAGCCCCCTGACAGTTTGCCGATAGGCCGTGTGGTACGCGGTGCGCTTGAAGGTCGCGAAGGCTGGCTGGGAGTGCAAGGCGCATGAGCAAACGCTGGGCTGTGCCGTTATTGCTGGCCATGGTGGCGCTGGCGTACCTGCTGCCGCTGGGCAGTCATGGCTTATGGATTCCTGACGAAACCCGCTACGCCCAGATCGGCCAGAGCATGCTCCTGAGCGGTAACTGGGTGTCGCCTCATTTCATGGACGTACGCTACTTCGAAAAGCCTGCGGCCGGCTACTGGATGATTGCCATCGGTCAGGCGCTGTTCGGCCAGAACCTCTTCGGGGTGCGCTTCGCCTCGGCACTGAGCACCGGCTTGAGCGTGCTGCTGTGCTACCTGATCGCCCGCCGGATGTGGAACGATGCGCGCAAGAGCTTTGCCTGCGCCATCCTGTACATGAGCTTCACGGTCATCGCCGGTCAGGCGGGTTACGCCAACCTCGATCCGCAATTCACGTTCTGGGTCAACCTGAGCCTGGTGGCCTTGTGGTTTGCGCTGGACAGCGCCGGTCGTGGCCAACGCCTGGTGGCGTGGGTAGTGCTGGGCCTGGCGTGCGGCATGGGTTTCATGACCAAGGGCTTTCTCGCCTGGCTGTTGCCGGTGCTGATCGCCCTGCCCTGGATGATCTGGCAAAAACGCTGGGGTCAACTGTTGGCCTACGGCCCGGTGGCAGTGGTCGTGGCCATCGCCGTCAGCCTGCCGTGGGTCCTCGCGGTGCATGCCCAGGAGCCCGATTACTGGCGGTTCTTCTTCTGGCACGAGCACATCCGTCGCTTCGCCGGAGAAGACGCTCAGCATGATGCGCCGTGGTGGTACTACTTGCCGTTGCTGGTAGCGTTCAGCCTGCCGTGGGTGGCGTTGCTGCCGCCAGCGCTGAAACAGGCATGGCAGACCCGACGCCAGGCCAATATCGCGTTCCTGATGCTGTGGCTGTGGATGCCGCTGATCTTCTTCAGCCTGAGCAAAGGCAAACTGCCGTCCTACATTCTGCCGTGCCTGCTGCCCCTGGCCCTGTTGCTTGGCCATGCACTGGCTGACCGATTGAAACTGGAACAAGGCCGCGTCCTGGGCATCAATGGCCTGCTGAACCTGGCCCTGGGTGTCGTTACCCTGCTGGCCCTGGTTTATCTGCAATTGAAAAAGCCGATTTACGATCATGAACTGCACAACCTGGTGTTGGTGTTCATCGGTTTGATCGGCTGGATCATGGCCAACCTGCTGCAAGCCTTCCGCCCGCTGCAATGCTGGGCTGCCCCGGCTTTCGGCAGCCTGCTGTTCATCGGCGTGCTGCCAGCAGGACTGCCCAACTCGGTGGTCGCCAACAAAACGCCCGACCAGTTCATCCTCGATCACGCCCAGGAGCTCGGCCAGAGTGCCAAGCTGTTGAGCAACGATCTGGGTGCCGCGTCGGCGTTGTCCTGGCGGGTGAAACGTCCCGAAGTGGCTTTTTTCAACACGATAGGCGAATTGAAATACGGCCTTGCCTATCCTGATTCGCTTAAGCAGCGCGTAGACCCCGATCAGGTGCAACAGTGGATGCACGACGCTCGCCAGCAAGGCTCGGTCGGCGTAGTCATGCGGGTCAAGGGCGAAGAAGAGCTGCGCGAACTTGAACAGTTGCCCAAAGAGGGCAAGCGGTATGAACAAGGCAATCTGGTGATTTTGATCATCCCTCAGGCGACACTATGAGCCTGCTATTGCTACTGGTCGCCTGCCTGTTGACCTGCCTGGGCCAGATCGCTCAGAAATATGCGGTAGAAAGCTGGCGTGGCAAACCTTCCGGGTGGATGGACAAACTGCGTTCGCCCTGGCTTTGGCTGGCCCTGGCCTCTTTGGGGCTGGGCCTGCTGGTGTGGTTGCTGGTGCTGCAACGCCTGGAAGTCGGGATTGCCTATCCGATGCTGAGCCTGAACTTCGTGCTGATCACCCTCGTTGCGCGTTTCGTCTTCCACGAAACCATCGACCGCCGCCACTGGCTGGGTGTGGCGCTGGTGATCGGCGGCGTGGTTCTGCTGGGGCAGCACACATGAATCCGAGTCGCGGTATCACCTTCGCACTGGGCAGTGTGCTGCTGGTCAGCGCCGCCCAATTGGGCATGCGCTGGAGCATGAGTCACCTGCCACGACCCGAACAATGGCTCACCGATCCTATTAACCTGACAGCCGTTGCCGTGGTGCTCGTCGCCATCTTCGCCTACGCGTTGTCGATGCTCTGCTGGCTCGCTGCCCTGCGGGATCTGCCCCTGGGCCGAGCCTACTCGTTGCTGAGCATCAGCTACGCGCTGGTGTACCTGCTGGCCGCCAGCCTGCCACTGTTCAACGAAGCGTTCAGCCTTACAAAAAGCCTTGGCGTGGCATTGGTCATCCTCGGCGTCATTACCATCAATTCTCGACCTGCTCGTGCGCCCGAATTAAGGAGTGCTTCATGAAAATCAGTGTATTTGGTAGCGGTTATGTTGGCCTGGTGCAGGCAGCGGTGTTGGCGGAAGTCGGCCACGACGTGGTCTGCATGGACGTTGACGAGAAAAAAGTCGAACTGCTCAAACAGGGCCACGTGAGTATTTTCGAACCCGGGCTGGCCAGCCTCGTGCGCGAGGGTCTTGACGCCAAGCGGTTGCAGTTCACCAGCGACGAAAAGTTCGCGGTCCAGCACGGACAGGTGCTGTTCATCGCGGTCGGTACACCGTCGCGGGACGACGGCTCGGCGGACTTGCGCTACGTAATGTCGGTGGGCGAAGCGGTGGCACGGCATCGCGAACAACCGGCGATCCTGGTGGAAAAGTCCACCGTACCGGTCGGCACCGGCGACGCCTTGCGTGCACATATCGACAAATGCCTGCTTAACGCCGGGCGTGTATTGCAGTTCGATATCGTCTCCAACCCGGAGTTTTTGAAAGAAGGTTCGGCCGTGGCCGACTGCCGACGTCCGGACCGTATCGTCGTCGGCTGTGAACGCGACGAAGTGCGTGACGTGATGCGCGACCTGTACTCGCCATTCAACCGCAACCATGAACGCATCATGTTCATGGACCTGCGCAGCGCCGAGCTGACCAAGTATGCCGCCAACTGCATGCTGGCGACCAAGATCAGTTTCATCAACCAGATCGCCGAGCTGGCCGAACACCTGGGTGCCGACATCGAATCGGTGCGACTGGGCATCGGCGCCGACTCGCGTATCGGCTACCACTTCATCTACCCCGGCTGCGGCTACGGTGGCTCATGCTTCCCCAAAGACATGCGCGCCCTGATCCACAGTGCCGAGGAGGCCCATTGCTCCAGCGACCTGCTGCAAGCGGTGGAAGCCATCAACGAGCGGCAGAAACACAAGCTGTTCGAGCGCATCAATGCGTTCTACAAGGGCGACTTGCGCGGCAGGACCTTTGCCGTGTGGGGCTTGGCGTTCAAGCCAAACACCGACGACATGCGTGATGCACCGAGCCGGGTGTTGCTGGAGTCGTTGTGGGCCGCCGGGGCGAATGTCCGTGCGTTCGATCCGGAAGCCATGCAGGAAACCCAGAAGCTGTATCCCGATGAATCGAAACTGATGCTCATGGGTACGCCTGAGTCGGTCTTGTCCGGTGCCGACGCACTGATCATCTGTACCGAATGGCAACAGTTCAAGGCTCCGGACTTCGAGCTGATCCAGCAGCGGCTCAATGCACCGGTGATCTTCGACGGCCGCAACCTGTATGACGCAGACCGTCTGGCACGCATCGGTTTCACCTACTTCCCGATCGGCCGTGGCGAATCGCGCAAATTGCCGATTCCTTACCAGCAATGGCCAACCGAATCAGTGGTCGCCTGAACCTCATGATCCCTCACATCCGTCAACAGTCCCTCGCGCTGGGTCTGTTGGCGCTGTTGTTGTTCTGCGCCGGGATGTACCAGCAGGCGGCCATCGGTTTCGATTCGCGCTTCGTGCTGTTCGCCCAGGAGATGCTGCGCAATGGGCCGTCGTTTTTTCCGACGACCTATGGCCAGCCCTACGCAGACTATTCGGGACTTTCAACGATATTCATCTGGCTGCTTTCGCTGCCGTTCGGCCAGGTCACCAGCCTGACCGCATGGCTGCCGAGCGCCATCGCCGCAGCGGTCATCGTCACCTTGATGTACCGCTTGCTGGCGCCCTATTCCACGCGTTGGGCGCTGCTGAGCATCGCCTTGATGCTGTTGACCAACACCTTCATCACTGAAACCCGCGCCGTTTCCCTCGACCTGATGCTCGCGGCCGTCGCGTTCAGCGTGTTCTACCTGGGCTATGCCGCCGATCACTTCGCGGCGCCGCGCCGCTGGGGGCTGGTCTTTGCCTTGCTGATGCTGGGCTTCTGGATTCGTGGGCCAATCGGCCTGGTCATTCCTACGGGGATGCTCTGCAGCTATTTTCTGGTGGGTCGCCAATGGCGGCGGCTGATCGCCTTCGGGTCGCTGGCAGCATTGCTGCTGGCGGTGTGCATCGGTCTGTTGTTGTGGCTGGCAGATGTCAGTGGCGGCCCGGCGTTTTTGCAAGATGTGATTCGCATGCAGTTCATGGGTCGCATGGACGGCACCGAGGGTTCCAACGATTTGCTGTATTACTTCACCAGTTCGGTGGGTAATTACGCACTGGCGTGGCCCTTGGCAGTGCTGGCGCTGATGGCGGTCGGAATCTGCGACCGCCGGGAAACCGGCCCGGTATTGCGCCTGTTGCAATACTGCGTCGCCGCCGGACTGATCGTGATGATTGGCCTCTCGATCCCCCAGGCGAAAAAAGCCCGCTACCTGCTGCCGATGCTGCCCATGGCGGCCATTGTGGCGGCGTATCCGTTCTACGCCACACAGGGTCGATTGTTTGGTTTGCTGCGTGGGTTGATGCAGGGCCTGTGGCTGCTGATCCCGGGCCTGCTGATCGTGGCATTGCTGGTAGTCCGGCGAAAATTCCCCGAGGAAGTGGCTCACCTCACTTCGTTGTTCATCATTCTCGGCCTGCTGCAAGTGATCGCCCTGGCAGCGCTCAAGCGCGCCCGCTGGCGAGCGCAAACACTGGCTCTTTGCGCGGTCCTGGCAATTTGGTCGTTCTACATCCTGCAATTCGAGCCTGTCCAACGACAACTCTACGACACCCGGACCTTCAGCCGCGCCACTGTCGACCTGATGCAAAAAGACCCCGCGCCGCTGGTGATGCACGCGATGGGCAAGGATGCCAAGGCCATCAAGTTCATGGTCAACATCAAACAGGACCTGCAACCGGTTTTCACCGAGTCGCCCCTGGAACTGGAAAACCTCAAAGGGCCTGCGTGGTTGATGATGGACCTGAACGCCTATAAAGCATTGCAAGGCACGGCTGTTGGTGCATTGCCACCCGTGCTGAGCGGGCGGTTCGACAAGAATGATTTTGTGTTGCTGCACCGCCAGTAAATCCTGTAGCAACCACCCAGTGTCCGGCTGCTAGAGTAGCGTCCACGATTGGGCTGATGCCGGCCCAATCGAATAAGGACATTCACCCCTTGACCACCTACTCCCCCCTCATCCGCCGCCTGCTGATCTGTTCACTGACCATCGTCGTCAGCCGTGCCATCACCAGTCCGCTGCTCACACTGTTCGTCAGCGACAAGCTTGGCCTCAATCAACAGGACGTTGGTCTGCTGCTCGGCATCGCCGTGTTCGTCGCCACCCTGCTCTCCCTGTATGGCGGCTACATTATCGATCGCTTCGAAAAACGCCGATTGCTTGTTCTGTCGATGGCGTCCAGCGCTATCGGCCTGGTGTTGCTGACCTTTGCTGAAAACCTCTACCTGACCACGATCACCCTGATCGTCACTGAAACCGCCTCATCGCTGTTCCTGATCGGTTCGAAAGCGATTCTCAGCGACAACCTTGCGGTGGGCCAGCGCGCCAGAGCGTTTTCCCTGAGCTATACGCTGACCAACATTGGCTACGCTGTCGGGCCGATGCTCGGCGTGCTGATCGCCGGTGCCTTTGCCAGCGCGCCATTCCTGGTTGCGGCGGCCATCGCCTTTTTCAGTATTTTCTTGATGACCGGCATTCCCAGGGACCCGGCCAGTGTTCCGCTCACCGGTCAGGCGCAGAGTTTTCTGAGAACCCTGATCACCCTGAAAAACGACCGCACCCTGATCCTGTTCACCGCTGGCTGCCTGCTCAGCACAGTGGTGCACGGACGCTTCACGTTTTACCTGTCGCAATACCTGCTGGTGACCAGTAACCCCCAACACACCATGGAAATCATGGCCGCCCTGCTCGCCTGCAACGCCATCAGTGTGATCCTGTTGCAGTACCAGATCGGGCGCTTCCTCAAACGCGAGCAACTGCGCCAGTGGATTGTTGCCGGTACCGGCCTGTTCATCCTCGGCCTGATCGGCTTCAGCCTGGCAGACAGTCTGGTGAGCTGGTGCGTGGCAATGTTTATCTTCACCCTCGGTGAAATCATTATTTATCCGGCCGAATTTCTCTTCGTCGACACCCTGGCTCCGGAAGAGCTGCGCGGCAGCTACTATGGCGCGCAAAACCTTGCTGCGCTTGGCGGTGCGTTGAGCCCGGTGATTTGCGGCTTCATGTTGATGCACACCCCGGCACCGACGATGTTTTATGCCTTGAGTGCACTGGCTGCGCTGGGCGGTTTGCTGTGCTACATAAGCGGCCGACGGGGCAACTTAAAGCAAAATTAATGCACTGAAAGCTCATTAATATGAATTTGTCAGTGCCTTGATTGAACGGCACACTGTGCCTGTTCCTCCCCCAATAGTTGGAACACCTTCAAGGGCTTTCTGGGTTTCCCAGCTAAGCCCTTTTTTTGCCTCGATTTTTTTTGCCGGAGTTTTTGTCAAAATGCTTGCTCGCTGGTTGCCCGCCGCCATCAATACCCGTCCCACCGAATGGAGCCGCGCCGCCATCGGCATGGCCCTGGGGACGCTGCTCAGCGTGTGGTGCTGTGGTCAGGTATTCGGCATCGAGGTGGCCCAGCACCTGATCGGCCCACTGGGGGCGTCGGCGGTGCTGTTGTTTGCTGTGTCTTCCGGCGCGCTCGCCCAGCCCTGGTCGATTCTCGGCGGTTACTTGAGCGCCGGGGTGATTGCGCTGCTGCTGGCCCATGTATTGGGCCGCACCCTCGGTAGCGCTTGTCTGGCGGCGGGCATGGCGTTGATCCTGATGTGCTGGTTGCGGTGCCTGCATCCACCGGCCGGTGCATTGGCCCTGACCCTGGTATTGGCCGATCCGGCGACCATTGCCATGGACTGGAAAGCCATCGGGCCGGTGATGCTCGGCGCTGCAACGATGCTGCTCTGTGCCCTGGCCTATAACAACCTGACCCGCATTCGCTACCCCAAGAGTGCCAGCGAACCAGTGGTCACGATTCCTGCCGATCACCCGCCGGTGGACCGTCAGGCCATCACCGTCGAAGACCTGAAACTGGCGCTGGCTGACATGGAAGCGTTCTATGACGTCACGCCCGAGGACCTGGAACAGTTGATCCAGGCCAGCCAATTGCACGCTAAACGCCGCAGCGTCGGCGAGGTGTTGGCGCCACGACTGTAAACCACTGATTTGGAGGTTCTTTTGCCGTGGCCCGGCGGTTCTGGCATCCTGCGCCTCCATTTTCTGACCCGGCCCGCCTTCTGGCACGCAAACCACCATGACCGCCTCCGAAAAAGCCCCTGCTCCACGCCACAGCGACCTGATTTACGG
The DNA here is from genome assembly GCF_059492225.1 of Pseudomonas sp. Pseusp10. Taxonomy (NCBI): domain Bacteria; kingdom Pseudomonadati; phylum Pseudomonadota; class Gammaproteobacteria; order Pseudomonadales; family Pseudomonadaceae; genus Pseudomonas; species Pseudomonas sp. Pseusp10. The sequence continues at coordinate 4,109,219 of NZ_CP168528.1, forward strand.
CCTCGATGACCGCCCGCATCTAACTGCCACCGTCTTCGCCGCCCTGCAACATGTGCTGGCGAGTTTCGTCGGCATCATCACCCCGACGCTGATCATGGGCAGCGCCCTGGGCCTGCAAAGCGAAATTCCTTATCTGATCAGCATGGCGCTGTTCGTCTCCGGCCTGGGCACCTTCGTCCAGGCGCGGCGCTTCGGCCCGGTGGGTTCGGGCCTGTTGTGCCTGCAAGGCACCAGTTTCTCGTTCATCAGTGTGATTCTCAGTGCCGGCTTCATGGTCAAGGCCCGGGGCGGCGGCACCGATGAGATTCTCTCGACCATCTTCGGTGTGTGCTTTTTTGCCGCGTTCATTGAAGTGGTATTGAGCCAGTTCATCGGCAAGCTGCGCATGCTGATCACCCCGGTGGTGACCGGGACCATCATCACGCTGATGGGCTTGTCGCTGATCAAGGTCGCCATGACCGACATCGCCGGAGGCTTCGGGGCAACGGACCTGGGTGCTGCCAGTCACCTGGCCCTGGCGGCGCTGGTGCTGGGAGCCATCGTGGTGTTGAACCGGGTGGACGTGCCGTTTCTGCGCCTGGGGGCGATTGTCATCGGCCTGACCCTGGGCTACGTGGTGGCATGGCTCATGGGCCAGGTGAATTTCAACAGCCTGCCCGAAGTCCCGCTGATGAGCGTACCGGTGCCGTTCAAGTACGGATTCTCCTTCGATTGGGTGGCGTTCATTCCGGTCGCGGTGATTTTCCTGGTGTCTCCGCTGGAGGCCGCCGGCGACCTCACCGCCAACTCGATGATCTCCCGGCAACCGGTCAAAGGCCCGGTGTACATTCGCCGGATCAAGTCCGGCCTGCTCGCCGATGGCCTCAACTCGGCCATGGCCGCGGTGTTCAACAGCATGCCGATGGTGACCTTCGCCCAGAACAACGGAGTGATCCAGCTCACGGGCGTGGCCAGTCGCTACGTGGCGTTTTTCATTGCCGGCCTGCTGGTAGTACTTGGCCTGTTCCCGATGATCGGCGCGGTACTGCAACTGATGCCAAAACCGGTACTGGGCGGCGCGGAACTGGTGATGTTCGGCACCGTCGCCGTGGCCGGGATCAAGATTCTCGCCGAGGCCGGCCTGCATCGGCGCAACATGCTGATCGTGGCGATTTCCGTCGGCATGGGCCTGGGTGTGGCCGCCGTGCCGGAAGTCTTGCGTGAACTGCCCAAGGCTCTGCACAACATTTTCGAATCGCCCATCACCGTCGGCGCGCTGTGCGCTATCGTTCTTAATATCTTCCTGCCCGAGGAATTCATCGAACTGGAAGAGGACGAATTCGATCCGGAGGCCTCCGTGCTTCAGGTGATGCAGAACCCCGATGTGACCGCCAGGGATGAACCCGCAACGGCTGCCAGGGTCCCACAATCAAACCGCTAGACGGGCTCCAGGGCTGAGCCGCTGGCGGTTCAGCCTTTTTCCAGATGAGAGCACGTCCATGCGCAGCGTCCACGCAGTCCTGATTTCCCTCCTGCTCTGCCTGAGCGCCTGTTCCTCTCTGCCCAATCAAGACCCGTTGAAAATCAACGTCGTGGGCATCGAGCCCTTGCAAGGCCAGGGCATGGAAGTGCGCTTTGCCGTGAAAATCCGCGTGCAGAACCCCAATGACACCACCATCACCTACAACGGCGTCGCGCTGGACCTGGACATCAACGGCCAGCCATTCGCCTCCGGCGTCAGCGATGAGAGTGGCTCGATCGGGCGTTTTTCCGACACCGTCGTGAGCGTGCCGGTCAGCGTTTCGGCGTTTTCGGTGGTCCGCCAGACCTATGGCATCAGCCAAATGAAACGGCTCAACAACATGCCTTATGTCCTGCGCGGCAAGCTCTCGGGTGGGGTGTTCAACACGATGCGCTTCGTGGACAGTGGTACGCTCAATTTGCCTGGATCGTCCACTGGCAACCGTTAACAGCCTGACTCAAGGAGCTATACCCCCATGGACGACACCCCCACGCTCTACACCGAGCGCCTGATCCTGCGCCCGCTGGAACTGGCGGACGCCGATGCCATCCAGCAACATTTCCCGCACTGGGAAGTGGTGCGCTACCTCAACGCCTTGGTGCCTTGGCCTTATCCGGCCGACGGTGCATTAACGTACCTGCGCGACAACGCAATGCCAGCCATCGCCCGTGGCGAGGAATGGCACTGGTCGATCCGCCTGAAATCGGCCCCGGAGCAGTTGATCGGTAACATCAGCCTGATGAGCGAACAGGACAACAATCGCGGTTTCTGGCTCGGCCCGAAGTGGCAAGGTCAGGGATTGATGACAGAAGCCAGCGCTGCAGTCACCGAGTACTGGTTCAATACGCTGGGGCGCATCGTGCTGCGGGTGCCAAAAGCGGTACCTAACATCGGCTCACGCAGACTCTCCCAACGCACGGGAATGCGCTTGATTCGCACGGACGAAGGCAGCTTTGTCAGCGGAAACTTCCCGTTGGAAGTCTGGGAAATCACTCGCGAAGAATGGTCATTGCGCCGCTGAACCTACTCGGTGTCATTGAGAATCAGGCTGCGGTAGTGCCCCGGATTTGACCCCGACCATTTGCGAAACGCCTTGTAGAACGAACTGACGTCAGCGAACCCAAGCCGCGTGGCGATATCGCTGAAGCTGATTGCTGGCTCTGCCAGCCAGACAATTGCCAGTTCCTTGCGCACGCTGTCCTTGAGGCCTTGATAGGTTTGCCCTTCTTCGGCCAGACGGCGGCGCAAGGTTGAGGCCGACATGCACAGGCGTTGCGCCAGGGTTTCGGTTTCCGGCCAGTGTTCTGCCGGCAAGTGGCGTAGATCGTGTTTGATGCGACTGGCCAGGCTCTGCGGGTCGCGGTATTTGACCAGGATGTTCGCCGGCGCATGAGCCAGGAATCGCTTGAGTTCCTCAGGGCTGCGCTTGATGGGCAGGTCCAGGCAATCGGCGGAGAAAATCATCCGCGTACGCGGACGGTCAAAGCGCAGGTTCTCGGAAAACATCACCTGATAGTCATCGCAGAAATCCGGTTTCGAACAGCGCAGTTCGATGGCCAGGATCGGAATCCGTCGTCCTGCCAGCCAGCAGGCAACGCCGTGCACGATCATCCAGTAGGTGAAATAGGTGAAGGCCCGGCGCGGGTCTTTGTCGTCCTCCAGCAGGACGATTTCCGCCAGGCTTTGCTGGCGCACCAACTGCGCCGGCAAGTGTTCGAGGATCAACGACAGAAACGCCAGGCCGCTGACCAGTCCCGCCGCCACGTTGGGCTGGACCATGGCGCTGCGGCACAGAAACGCAAAGCTGCCGGATTTCAGTTTGCGTGGGTCCATGCCAAAAAATTCATCATCCCCACGCCGTGCCAACAATCGCCACAGACGTGCATAAGCAGTGGCCGGAACGCGGGCATCGGTGCTGTCCAACAACTGCGGGGCGATGCCAACCTTGTTCAACACCTCTTGCGTGGCAATTCCTGGCGCGCAGCTTTGCAACAGTGCTTCACGCACCAGTTGAATGGAGATGGTGTCTTTTTCCGACATGGATCGCGGCAAGCCCTGTTCTTGTTCGAGTGGGGGGCATATTAGCTGAAACCGCCCGCTCAACGCAGATCCCCTGTGGGAGCGAGCTTGCTCGCGATTGCTTTTCTGAGGCCCGCAGAAACTCACAAGATGCGATAGAGCAACCGCTCGATCCGCACCCGACTCACGCGTTTGAGGAACTTGGCCACACCCACAGGGTATTCGGCCAGTGTTTCCAGGTTCTGGAAGTGCTCGATTCGCCGGGTATGCTGGAAAATCTCAGCCAGCTCATTGCGACGCGGCTCCAGCAGTTCGCCATGGGGATCATCGATCAACAAGGCGTTTTCCAGATCGAGTCGAAACGCTCGCGGGTTGAGGTTGTTGCCGGTCAGCAAGGTATAGCACCGATCGATCCACATGCCCTTGAGGTGATAGGTGTTGTCGCCATCACGCCACAGATGCAGGTTCAACTGGCCGCTGTCGATGTCGCGCTGATGACGCTTGGCAAACCGGCGCAAGCTGATTTCGTACAGATACGGCAGCGCCGAAATGACCCGGAACGGTTCGCTCGGCGGAATGTAGAAGTCGTTGGCGGTCTTGTCGCCGACCACGATGTCGATCTTCACCCCACGGGCCAGCGCGCGGTTGATCTCGCGGATGATCGCCAGCGGCAGGTTGAAGTACGGTGTGCAAATGGTCAGTTGCTGCTGGGCGCTGGCGATCAGTTCGCAGATCACTCGGTTCAGCGGATTGTTCTTGCCGACGCCGAGCAACGGGCTGACGGACAAACCGGTCCTGTCAGTGGTGCCACGCGTGGTGTCGTACGCCGCGTGCTTGAGGCGGCTGCGCAAGTCACCGATGTCATTGCGCAGGCTGCGGGTGGTCGGCAGGTTCGGCAGGTCGAGGCGGTGCACCGCTTTGGAGGGCAGCAGACCGTGCTGCACCAGGTGCTGCATCGAATCGGCCAGTTCGCGATTGTGCAGCAGGTGATAGCGGTCGTAGCGGTACTTGTCGAACTTGTGCAGATAGACGTTGTTCAGGCTCGCGCCGCTGTAGATCACGCAGTCATCGATCACGAAGCCTTTAAGGTGCAACACACCGAACAGTTCGCGGGTTTGCACCGGGACGCCGTAGACCGGCACAACACTTTCATGGGTGCGGGTCATTTCCTGATACCAGGCGGAGTTGCCCGCCTGCTTGCCGGCACCGATCAACCCGCGCTGGGCGCGCAGCCAGTCGACGACCACCACCACGTCCAGTTCCGGACGCGCCAGTTTGGCCGCGTGCAAGGCATCGAGAATTTCCTGGCCGGCTTCATCCTGTTGCAGGTACAGCGCAACGATGTAAATGCGCCGGGTCGCGCTGGCGATTTTCTCCAGCAGGCAACGACGGAATTCGGCAGCGCCGGAGAGGATGCCGACGGCATCGGCCGTCAGCGGAAAACTGCGCAGCTTGGGCAGCAGGGAACGTTTGAAAAGCGACGGCATAGGGCTCGCAATGGGTCGAATCCGAAGAACCCGTGAGCTTACACCATCGCTGGGTTCGGGTCTTGTTACTGTCTGTAATGCCCTCTTCGCGAGCAAGTCGAATCGTCGCACCGCCGCTCCCACATTTGAAATGCGTTCCCTTGTGGGAGCGGGCTTGCTCGCGAAGACCATTTATCAGGCACTACAAAAATATCGATTGACCAAGGAGAACGATCATTCTACTGTTAGCCACATGAACGAAATCACTAGCAATGACACACGCGACATCATTCTGGATGTCACCGAAAAGTTAATCTACAAGAGTGGCATCGCTGCTACTGGCATGGATCTCCTGGTGAAGACCGCCGGCGTCTCCAGAAAAAGCATTTACCGCTACTTCGCCAACAAGGACGAACTGGTCGTGGCCGCCCTGCAACGCCGCGATCAACGCTGGATGCACTGGTACCGAAGCGAAGTCAACCAGGCACAAACCCCGACCGGGCGGCTGCTCAACCTGTTTACCGTACTTGAAACGTGGTTCGCCTCCGAAGGCTTCCGCGGCTGCGCCTTCATCAACACCAGTGGCGAAACCGGCGACCCGCAAGACCCGGTGCGCCTGGTCGCCAGGGAGCATAAACAGAAGCTGCTCGACTACGTGTGCGAGCTGTGTACCGAATATGGTGCCGAGGATCCGCAGATGCTGGCCAGACAGCTGCTGATCCTGATCGATGGTGCCATTACCGTGGCGCTTGTAACGGGTGATCACAGTGCCGCCGATAATGCGCAATGCATGGCGCGAAAGTTATTGGACCTGTAGCAACTCAATCAAGCTCGACAATATGTTTTAACATCAACTTGATACGGAGACTTTAAATGTCTAATGCCGAAGTTCGTCCGCCATTGCCCCCTTTCACCCGTGAATCGGCCATCGAGAAAGTTCGCCTGGCTGAAGACGGCTGGAACTCCCGCGACCCGGATCGCGTGTCCCTGGCCTACACCCTGGACACCCAATGGCGCAATCGCGCCGAGTTCGCCCATAACCGCGAAGAAGCCAAAGGTTTCCTGACCCGCAAATGGGCCAAGGAGCTGGACTATCGGCTGATCAAGGAACTCTGGGCATTTACCGACAACCGCATCGCCGTGCGCTATGCCTACGAATGGCACGATGACTCGGGTAACTGGTTCCGCTCCTACGGCAACGAAAACTGGGAGTTCAACGAGGACGGCCTGATGGCCCGCCGCTTTGCTTGCATCAATGACATGCCGATCAAGGAAAGCGAGCGCAAGTTCCACTGGCCGCTGGGGCGCCGTCCTGACGATCATCCGAGCCTGTCGGATCTGGGCCTGTAACTAAAATTTTCACTGATCCCTGTGGGAGCGACGGTGCGGCGATCCGACTTGCTCGCGATAGCGGTGTGACAGGCAATAGATTTGTTGACTGTTCAGCCACCATCGCGAGCAAGCTCGCTCCCACAATGGTTTTGTGTTGTGCAGGTGGTTAAGATGCTGCCCTTCCCCGCAGCCTCTTTCTGCACCCGCCGAATAAGCCGATCCCATGCCTTTCGAACTCAGCGTTGACCTCTCCACCCTGGCCATCCTGGCCCTTGTCGCTTTTGTTGCCGGTTTCATCGATGCCATCGCCGGTGGCGGTGGTCTGTTGACCACCCCGGCCTTGTTGACTGCCGGCCTGCCGCCGCACCTGGTGCTGGGCACCAACAAACTCAGTTCGACCTTCGGCTCGGCCGTCGCCAGTTTCACCTTCTACCGACGCAAGCTGTTCCATCCAGCACAATGGATTCATGCCATCGTCGGCACCCTGGTCGGTGCACTGACCGGCGCCGTGGTCGCGCATTACCTGCCGGCGGAATGGCTGAACAAAATGCTACCGGTGATCGTCTTCGCCTGCGGCGTCTATCTGTTGTTTGGCGGCACGCCGAAAGCGCCACTGGACAGCAACGCACCGATCAAGAAAACGTGGCAGTCGACCCAAGGCTTCAGCCTCGGCTTCTATGACGGCGTGGCCGGTCCCGGTACGGGCGCGTTCTGGACCGTGAGCAGCCTGCTGCTCTACCCCATCGACCTGGTGAAGGCCAGCGGTGTGGCGCGCAGCATGAACTTCGTCAGCAACGCAGCGGCGCTGTCGATCTTCATCTTTTCCGGTCAGGTGGACTGGATCATCGGCCTGTGCATGGGCTCGTCGTTGATGGTCGGCGCCTTCTTCGGCGCCCGCACCGCCATCAGCGGCGGCGCGAAATTCATTCGTCCGGTGTTCATCACCGTGGTGCTGGGCCTGACCGTGCGCCTAGCCTGGCAGCACTGGTTCAGCGTGGCCTAAACGCCGCGCCACATAGACGTCGATCAGGTAACGGGCAATCGAGCGTGACGCCGGCAACGGCGGCAAGTCGCGAACGTTGAACCACTGGGCGTCCTCAATCTCGTCCTCCTGGCAGATGATCTCGCCACTGGCGTATTCGGCATGAAAACCAAGCATCATCGAATGCGGGAACGGCCAGCACTGGCTGCCCAGGTACTGGATGTTCCTGACCTCGATGCTCACCTCTTCACGGACCTCGCGAATCAGGCAGTCCTCGGCCGATTCACCCGGCTCGGCAAACCCGGCCAGGGTGCTGTAGACGCCGCTGACAAAACGCGGTGAGCGTGCCAACAGCACTTCATCACCTCGAGTCACCAGTACGATCATGCTCGGCGAAATCCGTGGGTAGCTGCGCAGATCGCACGGCTGGCAATACATCGCCCGTTCGCGCGGCACCTGGGTCATGGCCTGACCGCAGTTACCGCAAAAGCGGTGCTCGCGGGCCCAGGTGCCGATCTGCGCGGCGTAACCGAGTACCTTGTAGATCGTGTGATCGCCTTCCAGCATGAACGCCCGCAGGCCTTTCCAGTTGCAACCCGGCACTTCGCTGTGATTGCGCAGCTCCAGCAGGTAGACCGGCTCACCGTCCAGATGACCGATGCCATGTTCGGCGAGGATCGCCAGGTCCTGACGCTTGAGCCATTCGCGCGGAAACAGAGCGCCATTGTCATCGAACAGAAAGCCTTCGGGGCTGCGCGCAATGGCCCAGCCGCCGGGTTGATCGGTGTCCAGTACTGCGGTGGTCCAGCGAGGAATCATGATTAATCAATCCAGAAATTCGGGTTTCTGTTTGCTCATATGGGCAGCCATGGCCACGCGCAGATCGGTGGATTGCAGCATGGCGGCGTTCCAGGTAGCGACGTATTCGAGGCCGTCATCGATGCGATGGTCACGCATGTAGCTGATCATCTCTTTGGTGCCGGTGACTGCGATCGGCGACTTGCTGGCGATTTCACGGGCAATGCCCATGACGCCGTCGAGCAGGCTGGCGTTGTCGCTGTAGACGCGATTGACCAGGCCCATGCCCCGCGCTTCGTCGGCACCGAACGTGCGACCAGTGTAAGCCAGTTCGCGCAGCATGCCGTCACCGATGATCCGCGGCAAGCGTTGCAACGTGCCGACGTCGGCGGCCATGCCGATGTCGATTTCCTTGATCGAAAATTGTGCATCCTCGGCGGCATAACGCATGTCGCACGCGGCAATCAGGTCGATGGCGCCACCCAGGCAGTAACCCTGTATGGCCGCAAGTACCGGTTTGCGGCAGTTATCGACCGCGTTGAACGACGCTTGCAAGGTAAGGATCTTGCGCCGCAACAGGCGCGCATTGCGCCCCACGTCCTTGCCCAATTCATTGGCCACACCGGCCAGCAGCATCAGGTCGATACCCGAGGAAAAATGCTTGCCTGCCCCGCTGAGGACCACCACGCGCACTTCATCGGTGTCGTCGATCCACTGGAAGATCTCGACGATCTCACTCCAGAACGCGGCGTTCATTGAGTTGATCTTCTCCGGGCGGTTGATCTGCACATGGGCGATTTTATCGACCAGCTCGACGTTGAACGCGCTGTACTGAGACATGCCAGTGATCCTTTTGCGGGCAAAAATGAGGCCCGAACTATAACAAGGCACCAAGGTGGGCAGTAAGGCAGTGGTTCGGCCAAATGCGGGACTTGCCGGCACGCACCATAACAGTGCAAGGCCCTCAAAGCGCGTCGCACATTTATGTGACTGCCCAGTGACTTTTTGGGGCCAAAACGCAAAAAAACCTGCACTTCGTCGGCGCGTTTGCACCTCGATCAGGCACGTCCGTACCGCTACAAACCGATTGTCGAACAATTTTGCCATCTGGCCTTTACCGCTCTAAGTTCTGGCCTAGACTCATTTTCTCAAGACGAAACCAGTCGGTCACAAAGTGGAAAAATAGTCGAAACTTTTTCCAATCCCGATCGGTCCTCTGAAAAGAAGGTGCGTTGCGACTGGTGCAATCTTTGCAACGGCTCATTCACCCCTTTTGCTTCGACGCATTGGGCAGCGCTTGCTCAATGATGCGTAGCGCGTTTGCGCCCGGCCACGGGAATTGGCCGTGAGACACCGTTTGCCAGACCTAAGAATTAGATCAACAACACGGGAGATTCATATGATCAGTACGGCTTTGGAAATACAGGGAGAGCGTGCTCATCAGATCGGCGAGTCGAGCGCCGTAACTGCCGCAAACACCCAACCCATCAGTGTTCCTGGCACCAGGACGCCGGCCCCGGTAGCCAAGCAGAATCCGAACCGTAAAAAAGTGTTGTTCGTCACCTCGGAAATTGCCGACCTGGTGAAAACCGGTGGCCTGGGCGACGTTTCCGCGGCACTGCCACGGGCCATGGCCCACCTGCACGATGTGCGGGTACTGATCCCGGGTTACCCGCAGGTACTGCACAGCGAGAACCCCATTCATATCATCGGTGAGCTCGGCGGTCATGCGGCGTTGCCACCGTGCAAGATCGGGCGCATGGACATGCCCGACGGTCTGGTCATTTACGTGTTGATCTGCCCCGAACTCTACGAGCGCGAAGGTTCGCCCTACGGCGCCAACAATGGCCGCGACTGGCCGGACAACCATATCCGTTTCGCCCGCCTCGGCCTGGCAGCTGCCGATATTGCCGCCAACCTCGCGCAAATCCACTGGTGCCCGGACCTGGTCCACGCCCACGACTGGCCGGCTGGCCTGGCCCCGGCCTACATGCACTGGCGTGGGCAGCGCACGCCGACGCTATTCACCATTCACAACCTGGCCTATCAAGGCGTGATCAGCCTGGGTTCGTGCCCCGAACTGGGCATTCCCCATCACGCGCTGCAACAGGAAGGCATGGAGTTCTACGGCAAGATGTCGTTCCTCAAGGCCGGCATGGCCTATTCGAGCCACATCACCACGGTCAGCGCGACCTACGCCCAGGAAATCACCACCCCGGAATTCGGCTGCGGACTCGACGGTTTTCTCGCCGCCAAGACCCAGCAAGGCCTGCTCAGCGGAATTCCCAACGGCATCGATGAAAGCTGGGATGCGGCGACCGACCCGCACCTGTTCTGCCCGTTCGAAATCGGCGACTGGGACGGCAAGGCCGTGAACGCTGCCCATGTCCGCGAGCTGTTCGGCCTGCAAGACTCCGAAGGGCCGCTGTTCGCAGTGGTTTCGCGTCTGGTCTACCAGAAAGGCCTGGACCTCACCGAAGCGGTCTCCGAGTACATCGTCAAAAACGGCGGGCAGATCGCGATCATCGGCCGTGGCGAGCCGGAAGAAGAACAGTCGATGCGTGAACTGGCTTTGCGCTTCCCGGGGCAGATCGGCGTGCGCATCGGCTTCAACGAAACCGACGCCCGGCGCATGTTCGCGGGCAGCGATTTCCTGCTGATGCCTTCGCGTTACGAGCCGTGCGGCCTGAGCCAGATGTACGCCCAGCGCTTCGGCTCATTGCCGGTAGCGCGCAATACCGGTGGCCTGGCTGACACCATCGAAAACGGCGTGACCGGTTTCCTGTTCGATGAATCCACTGTGCAGAGCTACCAGGAAGCCCTGAGCCGCGCGTTCAAGGTGTTCGCCTTCCCCGACCTGCTGCACGCCATGCGCTGCCGGGCCATGGCAGCGCCGTTCAACTGGTGCAAGGCGGTCGAACCCTACGCCGAGCTCTACGAACAGCTTGTGGCCAAGGCATTGGGGAAATCGAACAAACAGTAAGAGGCTTTCAAGATGCCGTTACGGACCCTTGAGACCTGGCCCCACGGCGCAATCATGCTGGATGCCGAGCACACGCGATTCGCGTTGTGGGCGCCAGATGCGTTCTACGTCAGTGTCGAACTGGAAAATGGACAGTCCTTGCCGTTGCTGCCCCAGGCCGACGGCTGGTTCGTGAGCAACACCCGCTGCCCGGCAGGCACGCGTTACCGCTACAGCATCGACGGTGAGCTGGAAGTGCCTGACCCTGCCTCCCGCGCTCAGGCCGGCGATATCGACCGGCACAGTGTGGTGGTCGATCCGTTGGCCTATGCGTGGCAACACAGTGCATGGCTCGGACGCCCGTGGAACGAGGCGGTGATCTACGAGTTACACGTCGGTGCGCTCGGCGGCTTCAGTGCCGTCGAGACGCATCTGGCGCGGCTGGTCGAACTGGGCGTCACCGCGATCGAACTGATGCCCATCGCGCAGTTTCCCGGTGAGCGTAATTGGGGTTATGACGGCGTCCTGCCCTACGCACCCCAGGCTTCATACGGCTCACCCGAACAACTCAAGCACTTGATCGACACCGCCCACGGCCACGGCCTGGCGGTGATTCTGGACGTGGTCTACAACCACTTCGGCCCGGACGGTAATTACCTGCATCGTTATGCCAAGGGTTTCTTCCGCGAAGACCAACACACTCCGTGGGGTGCGGCCATCGATTTCCGCTGCCGCGAAGTGCGGGACTTTTTCATCGAAAACGCCTTGATGTGGCTGCTGGAATACCGCTTCGACGGTTTGCGCCTGGACGCGGTACACGCCATCGAAGACCCGGATTTCCTTCAGGAACTGGCGCGACGGGTGCGCGAGCAGACGGGACCGGCGCGGCATGTCTGGCTGATGGTGGAGAACGAACACAACCAGGCCAGCCTGCTCGAACAGGGTTACGACGGGCAATGGAATGACGACGGCCACAACGCCTTGCATGTCTTGCTGACCGGCGAAACCGATGCCTATTACGCCGACTACGCGCAAAACCCCACCGAACAACTGGCGCGCTGCCTGAACCAGGGTTTCGCGTTCCAGGGCCATCTCAACCGCCATGGTGTGGCGCGGGGTGAACCCAGCGGGCATTTGCCGCCCGGCGCATTCATTTTGTTTTTGCAGAATCATGATCAGATCGGCAATCGCGCCTTCGGCGAGCGCCTGCATCAACTCGCCCACCCGCAAGCGCTGCGGGCCGCCACGGTGTTGCTGCTGTTGTCGCCGATGATTCCGCTGCTGTTCATGGGCGACGAGTTTGCCGTCGAACAACCCTTCCTGTTCTTCACCAGCCATCATGGTGAACTGGCGAAGCGGGTACGCGACGGCCGGCGCAACGAGTTCGCTGCGCTTAGCGCGTTTGCGGACCCTGACCTGCGCGAACACATTCCGGACCCGAATGATCCGCAGACGTTTGCAGCATCCCGCCCTGTCCTGCCATCGACCGGCCATTGCGAGATGCACGACCTGTATTGCCGACTGTTGCAGATCCGTCACCGGCTCATCATCCCGCGCCTGCCGGGCGCCCAGGCACTGGGCAGCGACGTGCTGGGCGAAGGCGCGGTCAGCGCAGCCTGGCGTTTGGGCGACGGCAGCCAATTGCGCATTGACCTGAACCTCAGCGACAGGCCCGTAGTCCACACCTCACAGTCCGGCGCCGTGCAGTTGTTCGAATACCCGCCACAGAGCACCGACCTGCTGGCCCAAGGCACCCTTGCCCCGTATTGCGCGCTCGTCAGCCTCGCCGCCGCAGCCCCCCTTGCTACCTCGTATGGAGAGCGTCCATGAGTGATGCGCAACTGGAAATCCTGGCCAGCCGTGCCGGCCTCGCGGTCGACTGGATCGACGCCAACGGTCGCCCGCAAAAAGTCGCGCATTCGGTGTTGCGCAACGTGCTGACCGGCCTTGGCCACCCGGCCGGCAGTGCCCAGGAAATCGACGCCAGCCTGCTGGAATTGCAGGCGGCGCAACAAACGCACCGCTTGCCGCCATTGATCACCGCCGATGTGGGAGTGGGCCTGGATCTGTCACGTTACTTCAAGCCTGGAACCCCTTGCGAAATCCACCTCGAAGACGGTTCGCGACTCAACCTGAAACTGGACGCCAACGCGGTGTTGCCGGGATTGGTACCGGTCGGCTATCAACAAGTCAGCATCGACGGACAAACCTTCACCCTGGCCGTGGCCCCGTCCCGCTGCTACAGCGTGGCCGATGCCGTGGACAATCCGATCCCGCGTGCCTGGGGCCTGAGCGTGCAGCTGTATGGATTGCGCCGCCCCGGCGATGGCGGGTTTGGTGACACCCAGGCACTGGAGGACCTCGCCCGGGTGGCCGGTGAGCGTGGCGCCGAGGCGCTGGCGATCAGCCCGTTGCATGCGATGTTTTCCAGTGACACCCAACGCTACAGCCCGTATTCGCCGTCCAGCCGTTTGTTTCTCAACAGCCTTTACTGCGCCCCCGGCGCCATTCTCGGCGAACGCGCACTGCGTGCCGCCATTGATGCAACCGGACTGGCAAAAGAACTCAAGGAGTTGGAAGAGCGTCCGTTGATTGACTGGCCGGCCGCCGCCGAAGCCAAGCATCGGGTGTTGCAGTCGCTGTACGAAGGTTTCGTCCACGGCGAACACCCGTTGCACGAAGACTTCAGCAGCTTTCGTCACGCCGCTGGCGAAGCCCTGGAAAACCACTGCCGCTTCGAGGCCATCCAGGAGGCTCGCGCCGCCCGCGGTGAACACCTCGACTGGCGGCAATGGCCCGAACCCTGGCGTAACCCGCGCAGCGCCGAACTGGCGGCATTTGCCGAAGAAAATGCCGGGCGCATCGGCTTCTTCGCCTTCTGTCAGTGGCTGATCACCCGCTGCCTGGAGCGCGCGCAAACCGCCGCCCGCGCCAGCGGCATGAGTATTGGCCTGATCGCCGACCTGGCCGTCGGCGCCGATGGCGGCGGCAGCCAGGCCTGGAGCCGCCAGGACGAACTGCTCGCCTCCCTCACCGTCGGTGCGCCGCCGGACATTCTCAACCGCAGTGGCCAGGGCTGGGGGATTTCCGCGTTCTCCCCTGAAGGCCTGGTACGCAATGGTTTCCGGGCCTTCATCGAAATGTTGCGGGCCAATTTCGCCCATTCCGGTGGCTTGCGCATCGACCACGTCATGGGCTTGCAGCGTTTGTGGGTGATCCCCAACGGCTCGCCGCCGGCCGACGGTGCTTATCTGTATTACCCGGTGGACGATCTGCTGCGTCTGCTGACCCTGGAATCCCATCGCCATCAAGCCATCGTCCTCGGCGAAGACCTCGGCACCGTGCCGGACGGCCTGCGGGAAAAACTCATCGCCCGTTCGATACTCGGCATGCGGGTATTGCTGTTCGAACAGGACAACACGCACTTCAAACCCATCCTCGACTGGCCGGACAACGCCCTGGCGACCACCAGCACCCATGACCTGCCCACCCTCAACGGCTGGTGGCATGGCCACGATATCGACTGGAACGCCCGGCTCGGCCTGGTCGATGCCAGCGCTGAAATCGAATGGCGCCAGCACCGTGAACGTGAGCGCGAAGGCCTGCGCCGGGCGTTGAGCCAGGACCCGCAAAACTTTCGCGAAGAGTCCCACGAAACCGACCAGGTGCTCGATGCCAGCGTGCGTTTTCTCGGCCATACCCGGGCACCTTTGGTGCTGTTGCCGCTGGAAGATGCCCTTGGCGTGGAACAACAGGCCAATCTGCCCGGCACGATCGATACACACCCCAACTGGTCGCGGCGCCTGCCCGGTTACAGCGAAGCCCTGCTCGATGGACCGGATGCCGCGCGGCGTCTGGAACTGCTCGCCTGTGCGCGACTTCAGGCGGCCGAGCGTGATCGATGACTCAAGTGCTGACCCGCCCGCTGCGCGCCACTGTGCGGCTGCAATTTCATAAAGGCTTCACGCTGGAAGATGCAGTGCCACTGGTGCCGTATTTCGCCCACCTCGGCATCAGCCATGTCTATGCCTCCCCGCTGTTGCGCGCCCGCGCCGGGTCCCTGCATGGCTATGACGTGGTGGACCCGACCAGGGTCAACCCGGAGCTGGGTGGTGAGGCAGCGCTGCGCAGCCTGGTCAGTGCCTTGCACGGGCAGAACATGGGCTTGATCCTCGATATCGTCTCCAACCACATGGCGGTCGGCGGCAGTGATAATCCCTGGTGGCTGGATTTGTTGGAGTGGGGGCGCCTGAGCCCCTACGGCGAGTTTTTCGATATCCAGTGGCACTCCCCCGATCCGTTGATGGAAGGCCAGTTGCTCCTGCCGTTTCTGGGCAGCGACTACGGCGTCGCGCTGCAGGACGGCACCCTGCCCTTGCGATTCGATGCCTGGCACGGCACGTTCCATGTCGAGCACTATGAACACCGCTTTCCCATTTGCCCCAGCGATTACGGCGAGTTGCTCAGGGTCGATGCACCGCTTGATGCGCAACAGGCCGAACAACTCAAGACCCTGGCCGATCGCTTCAGCACCCTGAGCTACCAGACCGACGCCCGCAGCCTGGCCATGCCGCTCAAAGCAGAACTGCGCGATCTGGTCAGCGATCCGCTCATTGCTCAGGCCATTGAGCAACACTTGAAAAACTACGACTCACTCACCGGCGAAGGCTTCCAGCGCCTGCACAACCTGCTGGAACGCCAGAGCTATCGCCTCGCCAGCTGGCGCACGGCCGCCGATGACATCAACTGGCGGCGCTTCTTTGATATCAATGAACTCGGCGGACTGCGCGTCGAGCGTCCCGCCGTGTTCGAAGCCACCCACGCGAAGATCTTCCAACTGGTGGCGCAAGGGCTGATCGACGGGTTGCGCATCGACCACATCGACGGCCTCGCCGACCCGCGAGGCTACTGCCGAAAACTGCGCCGCCGGGTGGACAGTCTGTCGGCGGGCCGCCACTTGCCGATTTATGTTGAAAAGATCCTCGGCGAAGGCGAAACCCTGCATCGCGACTGGTCGGTGGACGGCACCACCGGCTACGAATTCATGAATCAATTGTCACTGCTGCAAACCGACCCTCAGGGTGCACAGGTGCTGACCGAACGCTGGAAGCGCCACAGCGAGCGGTCCGCCGACTTTTCCCAGGAAGCACAACTGGCCCGCCAGCAAATCCTCAACGGTTCCCTGGCCGGGGATTTCGAAAGCGTCGCCCAGGCCTTGCTGCAAGTGGCCCGGGACAATCTCATGACCCGCGACCTGACCCTCGGCGCCATTCGCCGGGCCTTGCAAGCGCTGATCGTGCACTTCCCGGTGTACCGCACCTACATCAGCGCCCTTGGCCGTTCGGCCCAAGACGAGGTGTTTTTCCAGCAGGCCATGGACGGCGCCCGTCAAACCCTGGGCGAAGCGGACTGGCCGGTGCTCGACTGCCTGGCCGGCTGGCTTGGCGGTGAGCCCTGGCGGCAGCGCCCGGCCGGTCGCCCGCGCAAACGCCTCAAGCACGCCTGTGTACGCTTCCAGCAACTGACCTCGCCAGCCGCAGCGAAAGCGGTGGAAGACACCGCGCTCTATCGTTCGGCAGTCCTGCTCTCGCGTAATGACGTTGGCTTCAACACCGAACAGTTCGGCGCAGCGGTCGCCGACTTTCATCAGGCCTGCATCGAGCGCCTTGAGACCTTCCCGGACAATCTGCTGGCCAGCGCCACCCACGACCACAAGCGCGGCGAAGATTCACGGGCGCGGCTGGCGGTCTTGAGCGAACGCAGCAGGTGGTATGCCGACCAGATCGGCCTCTGGCGCGCCCTCGCCCGGCCATTGCGCGATGACGATCAAGTGCCATCGGCGGGCGATGAGTTGATTCTGTACCAGACGATCCTCGGCAGTTGGCCGCTGGAGTTGGGTATCGACGATCCGCCAGCGCTCGAGGACTACGCAAAACGCCTCTGGCAGTGGCAACGCAAAGCCCTGCGTGAAGCCAAACTGCAAAGCAGCTGGAGCGCGCCCAATGAGACTTACGAGCAAGCGAGCGAGGACTTCATCCGGCGCCTGTTGCTCAGCCCCGAAGGTGAGCTGTTGCGTGCCGCCCTCGCCAAGGCTGCCCGGTCGATTGCCGTCCCCGGTGCGCTCAACGGTTTGGCGCAAACCTTGCTGCGCATGACCGTGCCCGGCGTGCCGGATCTTTATCAAGGCAACGATTTCTGGGACTTCAGCCTGGTCGATCCGGACAATCGTCGACCGGTGGATTACACCCGCCGCCAGCAGGCGATGCAGCCAACGGTTGATCCACCTGACCTGCTGGCGAACTGGCGTGACGGGCGCATCAAACAAGCCTTGATTGCGCGCACCTTGAACCTGCGTGCCGAGCATGCCGAGCTGTTTCGGCGTGGCACTTACCAGGCCCTGGAAGTGGTGGGCAACGAGGCCCATCGAGTGCTGGGTTTTGTCCGTGAACGGGAGGGAAAACGCGCCATCGTGATTGTGCCGATACGTTGTGCCGAACTGCTGGAAAACAGTGCCGAACCGCAGGTCCACGCGCCGCTATGGGGCGATACCCGGGTCAAACTGCCGTTCACCGTCCCTGACGAACATCTGCAGGGACTTTTTTCCGGCATCACAGTCACAAAACACAGAGAGCTGCTGATCAGCGCCGCGCTGGGGGATTTCCCGGTCAATCTCTTTATTCAAACTACCTACACTTGAGTTCAGTTCAGGAGCATTGCGATGAGTACCGACGATAAACGCATCCGCGAATTCGCCTATCAGATCTGGGAGTCCGAAGGAAAACCCGAAGGTCAGGAAGCCCGTCACTGGGAGATGGCGTGCAAACTGGCAGAAGCCGAAGCCCTGGCTCCGAAAAAACCGGCTAAAGCAGCGGCGAGCAAAACCCCGGTCAGCAAAACGGCCAATGGCAAGGCTGGCGATGCCAAGGTCGCCACGCCAAAAACCAAGGCCAAACCGGCGGCGGCTTCAAAAGTGATCCCGCCGGGAGAAAAGGCCGTCGAAAAAAAGCCCCGGGCGCCGCGAAAACCGCCCGCGGTTTGAATAGGTCTTGAGGCCCCTTCGTCGGAACGCCGCCCGGAGCAAGCCCGCTCCCACAGTGTTTGATGGTGTGGCTGCCATCTGTGGCGACTCGCAGGTCCCTGTGGGAGCGGGCTTGCCCGCGAAGAGGCCATCACTTCCAGCATTGATGTTGCCTGACACACCGCCTTCGCGAGCAAGCCCGCTCCCACAGGTTCCAATGCTGATCAGCGAGTATTTGTAGCCAGGAGCACTTATGACCAGTCCAAAGAAAGCCTCCGCGCCAGCCCCTCGTGCCGAAACCACACGAATCCGCGAAGGCCTGCCCTTTCCGCTGGGCGCCACCTGGGATGGACTGGGAGTCAACTTCGCCCTGTTTTCCGCCCACGCCACCAAGGTTGAATTGTGCCTGTTCGACGACACTGGCGAGGTGGAACTCGAACGCATCGAACTGCCCGAATACACCGACGAGATCTATCACGGCTACCTGCCCGACGCCCATCCGGGGCTGATCTACGGCTATCGCGTGTACGGTCCGTACGACCCGGCCAACGGTCATCGTTTCAACCCCAACAAACTGCTGATCGACCCCTACGCCAAACAACTGGTCGGCAAGCTCAAATGGTCCGAAGCGCTGTTCGGCTACACCATCGGCCACCCCGACGCCGACCTCAGCTTCGATGAACGGGACAGCGCGCCCTTCGTGCCCAAGTGCAAGGTCATCGACCCGGCGCACACCTGGGGCCACGATCATCGTGTCAGCGTGCCGTGGGACAAGACCATCATTTATGAAACCCATGTGCGCGGCTTCAGCATGCGTCACCCTGCCGTCCCCGAAAACGTGCGCGGCACGTTTGCCGGGTTGATGGTCGATGATGTGGTGGAACACATCCGCAAGCTCGGCGTGTCGACCGTGGAGTTGCTGCCGATCCACGCGTTCGTCAACGACCAGCATTTGCTGCACAAGGGCATGACCAATTACTGGGGCTACAACAGCATTGCCTTCTTCGCCCCCGACCCGCGTTACCTGGCCAGTGGCAAGATTGCCGAATTCAAGGAAATGGTCGCGCACCTGCACGAAGCCAATCTGGAGGTGATCCTCGACGTGGTCTACAACCACACCGCCGAGGGCAACGAACAAGGCCCTACCCTGTCCATGCGCGGCATCGACAATGCGTCCTACTACCGCCTCAAGCCCGATGACAAGCGCTTCTATATCAACGATTCCGGCACTGGCAACACCCTGGACCTGAGCCACCCGTGCGTCCTGCAAATGGTCACCGACTCCCTGCGCTACTGGGCGTCGGAAATGCACGTGGACGGCTTCCGCTTCGACCTGGCGACCATCCTCGGGCGCTATCACGACGGTTTCGACGAACGCCACAGTTTCCTCGTGGCCTGCCGCCAGGATCCGGTGCTGCGCCAGGTCAAACTGATTGCCGAACCCTGGGACTGCGGTCCCGGCGGTTATCAGGTCGGCCGCTTTCCGCCGGGGTGGGTCGAATGGAACGACAAATTCCGCGACACCGTGCGTGGGTTCTGGAAAGGCGACAACGGGCAACTGGCGGACTTTGCCAGCCGCCTGACCGCTTCGGGCGAAATGTTCAACCAACGTGGCCGACGGCCCTACTCATCGGTCAATTTCGTCACCGCCCACGACGGTTTCACCCTCAACGACCTGGTGTCGTACAACGACAAACACAACGAAGCCAACGACGAAGACAATCAGGACGGCAGCAACAACAACCTGTCGTGGAACCACGGCGTCGAAGGCCCCACCGACGATCCCGAAATCAACGCGCTGCGGCATCGGCAGATGCGCAATTTCTTCGCCACCCTGCTGCTGGCCCAGGGCACGCCGATGCTGGTGGCCGGCGACGAATTCGCCCGCACCCAGGACGGCAACAACAATGCGTACTGCCAGGACAGCGAGATCGGCTGGGTCAACTGGGACCTCAGCGAAGACGGCAAGGCCCTGCTCAAGTTCGTCAAACGTCTGATCAAGTTGCGCCTGACGTACCCGATCCTGCGCCGTGGGCGTTTTCTGGTGGGCAATTACAACGAGGACATCGGCGTCAAGGATGTGACCTGGCTGGCGCCGGACGGCACGGAAATGACCACCGAGCATTGGCACGATGCGCACAACCGATGCCTGGGCATGCTGCTCGATGGCCGCGCCCAGGAAACCGGTATTCGCCGCAAAGGCGTCGACGCGACGTTGATGCTGGTGGTGAACGCCCATCACGACATCGTCAATTTCCGCCTGCCGGAAGTGCCGGACGGCGGTTTCTGGACGTGCATGATCGACACTAACCAGCCGTCGATCCGCGGCCAGGAACGCTTTGAGTTTGGCCACGAGTATTCGGTCACCGGCCGCTCGTTGCTGCTGTTCGAGTTGCAGCATGAGGAAGAAGAGTAACGGCGAGGTTCAGGAATTTACGACGCCACTGCCGTAGAGCGGAAAAATCACATTGGTCAAGTTCGCGATGCGACGAATAGCGCGACATGAGCAATACTCGATGCGCGGCCATCCAGGGTTGGGCTTGTCGCACATTGCTATCAACGAGCCTTCACGGGTCTGCCGGGCCTGGATCGCCCACGACTGAAGGCGAAGCAGAACAAGGACGTACTACCGATGAAATTCGTTTCCGTCAGCGAAGCCAGCCTGCCATCACAAATCTGGAACAGTGCCCCGCAACTGGACAGCATTCCGGTTATCAGCACCCAAACCCTGGTACCCACCGGCGCACGCGCGGTGCTGATTGCCCCGCACCCCGGCGATGAAGTCGTGATCTGCGGCGGCCTCCTGCAACTGCTCAGCAATCTGGGACACCCGCTGCAATTGATTTCGATCACCGACGGCAGCGCCAGCCATCCGGGCTCTCGGCAGTGGTCGGAAAAACGCCTCAGCGTATTTCGCCCTCAGGAAAGCGTGGAAGCCATCCGCCGACTCGGGTTGCCGATGCACAGCCTGAAGTGGATTCGTGGCGGGTTTACCGATAACGCGCTGGTGGAACACGAAGAGCAGATCGCCCAATTCATCACACGCTACCTGCGCCCCGGTGATGTGGTGTTCAGCACCTGGCAAGAGGACGGCAACGTCGATCACGACACCGTTGGCCGCGCCAGCTCCAGGGCGGCAGCCAACGCCGGGGCAACCTACAACGATGTACCGCTCTGGGCCTGGCACTGGCCGGCACGGGACCGGGAGCTGATTCCCTGGCATCGTGCCCGCAAGGTGCGCCTCGATACCTGGACCGTCGCCCGCAAGAGCCACGCCACCCACGCCTACGCCAGCCAACTCGACGGCGAACCGGCCATCGGCCTCGCACCGTTGTTGCCCCGGGCGCTGCTGGAACACATCCGTTTGCCTTATGAAATTGTCTTCGTCTAAGCCCACTGCACTTTTCTGTAGGAGCGAGCTTGCTCGCGAAAAGCCTGAGAGCGCCGCAGAGTGTCAGATTTGGCGCGTCGGCGTTAAAGGCAAACTGAACTGCCCGTCCATGCGTCAGTCGCATGCATAGGCAGCCCCCGAATCAGAGGAGTGAATGTGGCCAGTAATTCCAAGCGGCAAACAACTGAATCGGTGCCGTTGAGTACTCCCACGGACATCCACCGACTGCGCATGCTGACGGTCAACACCCACAAGGGGTTTACCGCACTCAACCGGCGTTTCATCCTCCCTGAATTGCGTGAAGCGGTGCGCAGTACGTCGGCAGACCTGGTGTTTCTGCAAGAAGTCGTCGGCGAGCATGACCGCCACTCTTCCCGCTACAACGATTGGCCACAAACTTCGCAATATGAGTTCCTTGCCGACAGCATGTGGAGCGAGTTCGCCTATGGACGCAATGCCGTCTATCCCGACGGTCATCATGGCAATGCCCTGCTGTCGAAATACCCGATCCGCGAGTACCGAAACCTGGACGTTTCCATTACCGGCCCGGAACGTCGCGGCTTGCTGCACTGCGTGCTGGACGTGCCGGGGCATAGCGAAGTCCATGCCATCTGCGTGCACCTCAGCCTGCTGGAAAGTCACCGTCAACTGCAATTGCAATTGCTCTGTCAGCTCCTTGAGTCCCTGCCTGAGCAAGCGCCGGTGATCATTGCCGGCGACTTCAACGACTGGCAGATGCAGGGCAACGCCGCCCTGGCCCGCCGCGATGACTTGCACGAAGCCTTCGAACGCCACCATGGCCGCCCGGCCAAAACCTACCCCGCGCGGTTTCCCTTGCTGCGTCTGGACCGCGTCTACCTGCGCAACGCCAGCAGCCACGAGCCGCAAATACTCGGGAACAAGCCGTGGACGCACCTTTCTGATCATTTGCCGTTGGCGGTGGAAGTGCATCTCTGAATCACGGCCATTCAGTGCGAACTGCCCTGCAGTGGCCGGTAGCTGGAGACTCACTTGCGGGCCAACATCTGGCACACCTTCACCGGTACCGATACGGTCACCTTTGACCATGTCGATCAAATCGAAACCCGACAACGAACCTCGTCCGCCGACCTCGGTATCGGCATGGTGCTGAGCGTTGCGGCTTCGGTCAGCGTGTACCCCGGACTCGACTACACCAGCAATATCGACAGCAACCAACAACGGGAAACATTCGGTAACGTGGGTGTTCGGGTGAAGTGGTGAGGGTTGAAAACCGCTCTGAGCCGAGGTTTTTTTGACGATTTTTCGAACAAACAAGAACTTAGAGATACGTCATAAATCAGTCACTTAAACCATTACCACTGATCGGCGATTCTCTTGACTCGACCGTTTCGGTCTTCTTGACTTCACGTTACTACCCCCGGAATTACCACCAGGACCAGCCGCAGGCTCCCGTAAAAACGGGCAGCCCGTGACACTTCCTAATCCATTCGGTCGCCCCTCATTCGGGGTAGGAGAGACGCCAGAGCGAGATTGCGCATGCGACTACAAGGCAGACCTCCATGAAAATTTCACTCACCCCACAAGAGATCAAAGTCATTTTTTGCACGGTGTCGAGTTCACTCCTGCTGTGTTCCTCCTTCGAAGTGCAAGCCGCCACTGCCGAGCAAGACACAGCCCCGTGGTATCGCCAGGACATCCCGACGCCCGGTTTGTCTAACATCGCAATAACCTATCCCGGTCAATTCAGCGCCCATCCCGATTTACGCAGTTCCAGCCTGACCACCGAAGACGCCGCGCCCACGGCCTGGGACCAACTCTACGGCCAGCCCTCTCGCCAGGCACAAACCGATTACCTATCCCCGGCGCTGGCCGTCCCCGGCACCAATCAACTCAAAGGCCCGGCGATCCTCACCCTGCAAAGCGCCAGTGGCCATACGCACCGGGTTGGCCTGGTCGGCGGCACGAGCCAGTTCCAGCTCAATCACAACGGCGTGCAAGTCACCCCGGCATTGTCCGAGCCCAACAGCGACACGCTCAACCTCCAGGGGCAAAGCCTCGGCGCCTATTGGAGCCTGACCGGGTCGCAAGGCTGGCACGTCGACCTGACCGCCAGCGGTGGCCGGGTCAGCGGCTTCAGCCGCAACGAGCAAGGGACCCGAAGAGCCACCGAGGGCCGCGCGATGACGCTGTCGGTGGAAGGTGGCTTCCCCATCGGCCTGGGCGAAAACTGGGTGATTGAGCCCCAGGCACAGTTGATCAATCAGCGCATCACCCTGGACACCCCGTATGCCGGATCAGGCAACGCGTCTTCCACTGACCTGAACTCGTGGAGCGGCCGGGTCGGCGCGCACTTGAAAGGCAGTTACGCCATCAACGGCCTGCCCGTCGAACCCTACGTGCGGACCAACTTGTGGCACACGGTGTACAGCGGCAACACCATAACCCTCGATCAGGTCGACAAGATCAGTAGTAGCCGCAGTTCCTCAACCGTCGAACTGGGTCTGGGCCTGGTCGCCAGGGTTACCCCGACCGTGAGCCTGTACGTCAGCGCCGACTACAGCAGCGACGTGGACGACAACGATCTGAACGGCTTGATTGGCAGCCTGGGTGTGCGGATGCGCTGGTAAAAACTGGTATTTCTTACAGTATCCAAGGCGCTGGTGGTGATGCATTGTGAAGACAGAACACCCTGATCAAGGTCATCACCGATGCCTGTGGATTATGTGCATAGCAGCACCCCTACCCTTGCGGTCATGGACCCACGGGGTCTGGCGCTCCGGGCGGTGCAGTTCCACCGGCGGCAGGCGGCCGATCCGGTTGAAGCACGGGTGACGCATCAACGGTTTGACGCTTCCGGCCGGCCTGTGGCCAGTCGTGATCCGTATCTGTTTGCCTTGGCTCAGAGCGATGGGTTGGTGCCGGCCAACCTCAGCCAGGTGTTCAGTTTGTCTGGCGCACAGTTGTCGAGTGACAGCGTGGATGCGGGTTGGCGGGTGGCGTTGCACGGTGCGGCCGGGCAACGCGTCGAGGCTTGGGATGGCCGTGGCAGTCACTCGTTCACAGAGTTCGATGAACTGCTGCGGCCGGTGGCCGTACATGAAGATGGCGAGAGTGTCGCTGAGCACGTCCTTGAGCGTTTTACTTATGCGGGAGTTGATGCCGACGCCGCCTCGCGCAATCTGTGTGGCCAGTTGATTCGCCATGACGATCCGGCCGGCACCGTGCACCTGAAGGAACTGGGAATCGGTGGCGCGGTGCTGCAACAGACCCGGCACTTTTTGCGCGATACCAATGTGGTGAATTGGCCCCGCGATGTACATGAGCGCGATGCATTGCTTGAACCCGGCGACGGCGCCACCACCTCACAGGCCTACGCACCCGGCGCCGAGTTGCTCCGGCAAACGGATGCGCTGGGTAACCGCCAACACTTTGCCTACACCGTGACCGGCGAGTTGAAAAACACCCGGCTGGCCCTGGCCGGTGAAGGCCGGACAGAACGGACCCTGGTCAGTGACCTTCACTACAACGCCTCTGGCCAGATCGAGGCGGAAACCGCCGGCAACGGCGTGATCACCCGCCACCGGTACGACCCGGCGGATGGCCGCCTCATTGGCTTGAGCGCGCACAAGGCCAATGGCACGCCACTGCAGGACCTGAAATACGGCTACGACGCGGTCGGTAACGTCCTAAGCATCGAAGACGCCGCCCAAGCGATCCGCTACTTCAACAACCAACGCATCGAGCCGATCAAGACCTATCGCTACGACACCCTCGATCAACTGATCGAAGCCAGCGGCCGGGAAGCCAAAGCCGGCCACGGTGGTCCCGCCCTGCCCGACCGTCAACCCCTGCCACTCGACCCCAACCAGATCGCCAACTACACCCAGACCTTCCACTATGACGCCGGCGGCAATCTGCTGAACCTGGTACACGTCGGCGCCCAGTCCCACGGCCGCACTTTGACTCGCGCCCAGTACAGCAACCGCTGCCTGCCCGAGCGCAACGGCCGGCCACCGACTGAAGCGGAACTGGCCGCCGGTTTCGATGCCAATGGCAACCTGCGTGAACTGCAGGCCGGCCAGGTGCTGGAGTGGGATTTGCGCAATCAACTGACCGTCGTGCGCCCGGTGGTGCGCGAAGAGGCTGAGGACGACTACGAACGCTATCTCTACGACGGCGGTGGCCAACGTGTACGCAAGATCCGTGCGACCCAGACCAACACCCGCACACTGATCAGCGAAGTACGCTACCTGCCCGGCGTGGAAATCCGCAGTCACGGCGGCACCGGTGAAATTCTTCATGTGATCACCGCCAGTGCAGGCAGCAATAGCGTGCAGGTGCTGCATTGGGTCGCCAAAAAACCGGATGACATCGCCAACGATCAGGTGCGTTACAGCCTCAACGACCACCTGCAATCCAGCGCGATGGAACTGGATCAGAACGCCGACCTGATCAGCCAGGAATGGTATTACCCGTTTGGTGGTACGGCCTGCTGGGCGGCTCGTTCGGCCACTGAAGCCGAGTACAAAACCGTGCGCTATTCGGGCAAGGAGCGGGACGCGACGGGGCTTTATTACTATGGGTTCCGGTATTACGCGCCGTGGTTGCAGCGGTGGATTAATCCGGATCCGGCTGGATATGTAGATGGACCAAACTTATACAAAATAACACATAACAACCCGACGACCTTTGTGGATGATGACGGACTTATTACAAAAGAGGATCGTGCACTAATGCGTCAACTTGAACAAAACGAACCAATAAAGGCTCGAGGCATGAGGGCTATTGCGAAATACAACCCAGATCTCGCGAACAGAATAAAAACCGGCCTAGACGACGCTAAGCTCCGTATTTCCAACGCTATCGAGGCTATAAAAAAAATAGTTAACAATGAGGATGACGGCACCTACGAAGGAATCGTTCGAGACTTTATGGGGAGCGCTGCAACTCCACCAGAGATACTGGATACCATGAACCAGTTATATGCTTTCAGCAAACAATATGGTCACAACTCAAAAAGAATAGTTGCCCTCGATATAAAGAAGACCGATAACAATGGCAAAACCCCATCTTACGCATTCGTAATCCCAGAGTCACCAATTAAAAATATTTACATAAATTCCACCTCACTTAATACCTCCCAAGAAGATTTCTCCGCGACATTAATTCACGAACTAACTCACATTTTCGACGGCATGCTCACAGACGATTTCTACTACATCTTTGACAAAAATGGCACGAGCACATACAACGCCCAACTGGAGGCCTTTGATTGGCTAGAAGGCAAAAACAAGCTGAAAATAGACAGCGACATGGAAGAGGCCTTCATGTCAGTTGCTGAAGTGAACGACATGCCATCAGCACTAAACAAATACCAATCAGACAGGAGTTTCAGGGAGTTAATCTCGAAAGGCAATGCCGACTCATGGGCGGAAATGATTGCTACACTTAGTAATAGGATTTCCACACCAAATCATCATTTTTTTGTATAGCGCAAACATGATACGCATTCAAAATTACGTGTACCGCGGCCCTCCTGGTTTACGGATGGCAATCTACCTTTACAGCAAATACATCTGAGTGCTTCCCCATGTCACATACGCCCAACCTGGGGAAGCACTTCCAAATTACGTTACCCCTCCGGCCTTAACATCAACACCGCCAACGGCGGCAAATTCAGCATCAACGACAACGCCTGCCCATGGCTCGGCGTTTCCTCGGCCGCCACCCCGCCACTGTTGCCGTAATTGGAACCGGCATAGATAGACGAGTCGCTGTTGAGCACCTCGCTCCACTGCCCGGCAAACGGCACCCCGACGCGATAAGCCTCGCGCGGCACCGGTGTGAAGTTGGCCACCACCAACACCGGCTTGCCGTCCTTGCTCCAGCGCAGCCACGCATAGACGCTATTGATCGCATCATCGCCGATCAACCACTGGAAACCCTGCGGCACGTCGTCCTGCTCGTGCAGCGCCGGCTCTTCGCGGTACAGGCGGTTGAGGTCGCCCACCAGTTTTTGCACGCCTTTGTGTTCGGGGTACTGCAACAGGTACCAGTCCAGTTGCTGGTCGTGGTTCCACTCGCGCCACTGGCCAAACTCGCAGCCCATGAACAACAGCTTCTTGCCCGGGTGCGCCCACATGAAACTCAGGTAGGCCCGCAGGTTGGCGAATTTCTGCCAGCGGTCGCCGGGCATTTTGTCGATCAGCGAATGTTTGCCGTGCACCACTTCGTCGTGGGAGATCGGCAGGATGAAGCGTTCGGACCAGGCATACACCAGGCCGAAACTCAGCTCGTTGTGGTGATGGGCGCGGTAGACCGGGTCTTGCTGGATGTAATGCAGCGAATCGTGCATCCAGCCCATGTTCCATTTGTAGGCAAAGCCCAGGCCGCCCTGTTGCGTGCCCTGGCTGACACCCGGCCATGCGGTGGATTCTTCGGCGATCACCAGAGCGCCCGGCGCTTCCAGTGCCACGACGTCGTTGAGGTGGCGCAGGAAGTCGATAGCCTCCAGGTTCTCCCGCCCGCCATGGCGGTTCGGTACCCATTCGCCGGCCTTGCGCGAGTAGTCGCGGTACAGCATCGAGGCCACTGCATCGACGCGCAGGCCGTCGACGTGGAAATGCTTGAGCCAGTGCAGTGCCGACGCCAGCATGTAGCCGTGCACTTCGGTGCGGCCGAGGTTGTAGATCAGCGTGTCCCAATCCTGGTGGAAACCTTCCTGCGGATTGCCGTACTCGTACAGCGCCGTGCCGTCGAACTGGGCCAGGCCGTGGGTATCGGTGGGGAAATGCGCCGGCACCCAATCGAGAATCACCCCGATATCGGCCTGGTGGCAGGCGTTGACGAACGCGGCGAACTCGTCCGGGGTGCCATAACG
Source organism: Pseudomonas sp. Pseusp10 (assembly GCF_059492225.1). NCBI lineage: Bacteria > Pseudomonadati > Pseudomonadota > Gammaproteobacteria > Pseudomonadales > Pseudomonadaceae > Pseudomonas > Pseudomonas sp. Pseusp10. The sequence goes on from NZ_CP168528.1 coordinate 4,137,550, forward strand.
CGCACTCGGGGCGAATTGCGACAGCAACTGATAACCCCACGATCCGCCGAAGGGGTGCTCCATGATCGGCATCAGTTCGATGTGGGTGAAACCGAGGTCTTTCACATAGGGAATCAGTCGCTCGGCCAATTCGGGCCAGGTGTATTGCCGGGCCACTTCACCAAGATCATCCAGTTCGCATTGCCATGATCCGGCATGCAGCTCGTAGATCGACAGCGCGGCGGTCGGGCGCTGGCGTTCGCCACGGGACAGCATCCAGTCGTGGTCCTGCCAGTCGACCTTCAGCGGCGAAGCGACTTTCGACGCGGTGTCCGGCGGCAGGCTGGTGGCCAGCGCCACGGGATCAGCCTTCAACGGCAGAATACCGTGGGCGCCGAGAATTTCGTATTTGTAGGCATCCCCCGCTTGCAGGCGCGGGATGAACAATTCCCAGACACCGGTGGGATGACGCAGGCGCATTGGATGCCGGCGCCCATCCCAGACGTTGAAATCACCGACCACCGACACCCGCCGGGCATTCGGCGCCCACACGGCGAAACGCACGCCGTCGACACCGTCCACGGTCTTGAGTTGCGCGCCCAGGCAGGCACTGAGGTCGCGGTGATTGCCTTCGGCAAACAGGTACAAGTCCATTTCGCCCAGCAACGGGCCGAAACTGTAGGGGTCTTCGGCCGTTTGCTCGCCGCCGGCCCAACGGGTGCGCAGCAGATACGCTTGCGCATGGTCGAAATGCCCGACAAACAATCCCGGTGTCGCTGTGGCTTGAAGATGACCGAGCTCTTCGCCGGACGCCCTGGCCAGCACCTGCACACTCAGGGCGCCCGGCAGATAAGCGCGAATGAACTGCCCGCCAGCGCCATCGGCGTGAGGGCCGAGAATCGCAAAAGGATCGATATGCTCGGCGCGCACCAATGCATCGATATCCCGCGCGCTGGGCAGCAGCGCTTCTTTGTAATGACCCTGTTCCTTGTTCGAGACACTCATGACTACTCTCCACCCAGATCGGAAAAGGGTTTAAGCCCACTTAATAATCCATATAAACCGTGCAACGGCACGGGCAACCAGGTAGGGCGATTTTCCGCCTCATAGGCTACTTCATACGCCGCCTTCTCCAGACCGTACAACGCCAGCGCGGCATCCTCGCCTTCGGGATCTTGCCATGCATGGGCAATACTAGCTGCCGCCAGCCGATAAGCGTCGACAAATGCTTGTCGCGCCTCGCTCAAGTAGCGATCGGTCACCCGCAAACGCGCAGCATCGGTCGCCGCGGTGTTATCGACGTTCTGCACATTGATCGCCATCGCCGCCGCATAATCGAAGGAACGCAGCACGCCGCTGACATCCTTGAACGGGCTGTGTTTGCCCCGTCGTTCATGCAATGGCCGCGCCGGTTCGCCTTCAAAGTCGATCAGGTACGCATCGCCCTTGATCACCAGCACTTGCCCCAGATGCAGGTCGCCGTGCACACGAATGCGCAAGCCGCCCGCGGTCTTTTTTCCCAACGCTTGCACATGACCGAGAATGGCTTTTTTGTTGTCCAGTAAACGGCCAACCAGGGTCTGGTCCGCCGGGTTCAGTTGATTTTTATGCTGTTTGAGCAAGTTCAGTGCATGCTCGATTTGCGCCGCTATATCCTTGGCCGAGGCCAGTGCCTCCTGCTGCGTGGTGACCTGCGGCAAGAAGTCCGGGTTGGCGCTCGGTGCTGCCAGCACCTGATGCATTTCCCCCAGTCGCCGGCCCAGCATAGCGGCGAAATCTTTCAATTCGGCGAGCGCGTTGTAATGCTGTTCCTGCTCGGACACCGCGTCGGCCAGCTCATCGCGCAGCGCCCGCTCGAGGTTGTTCCGGGTCCACTCCCAGGCGTCGCCCTGATTGCTCAGATAACCTTGGGCGATCATCAGCAGGTTGTCTTCACCCGCTGCATCCCGACGCACCACGGCCCCCAGCAATGGCGAAATATTGCCGAACCCGGCGTCGGTCAGGAACGCGCTCATTTCCAGTTCCGGATGCACCCCGCAGGCAACCTTGCGGATCAGCTTCAGCACCAGGCTGTTGCCGATCACCACCGAGCTGTTGGACTGTTCGGCGGACAGGTAGCGCACCGGGGACTCTGCGTTCAGGCCGAGTTTTTCCAGCTCGGCGGTGGACTCGAAGCGAATCTCGCCATCGCTGCAGGCCAAGACGCTGCCGGCCTGTAAGCCTTGCAACACGGCATGCACAAAGCTTTCCAGACTGAAGGCATCGGTGATCAGGCCGACCTGGCGTCCGCGCCGTACCCGCGACAACGCCAATTGCTGCGGCAACGGCGTACCGACCTGGTCCTCGGAGATAAAGCCGAACGGCAACTGGTAGCGACTGCTCTGGCCACCGCTGGTGACGTTGATCTCACTGAACAGCACCGGATGCTGCGGATCGCCGAAACGCACGCCATAGGCCAGATCGACCTGCTCGATGGCGGCGTCCTTGCCGGCGAACCAGCGGCGGTTCTGCAACCAGTTCGGCAGGATGTTTTGCTCCAGCGTGGTCCGTGACGGCGCTTCCAACAGTTCTTCCATGCGTTTTTTCAGCACCAGCGTGGTGAAGTCCGGCAGGCTCTGTGCGGGTTCCACGTGCCAGCTCGGCATCTGGTTTTCCGCGGCGAGACCGAACCAATAGAAGCCATAAGGCGCCAGCGTCAGGAGGAAATTCAACTGGCCGATGGGCGGGAACGCGTTACCCCCGAGCATCTCCACCGGCACCATGCCGACGTAGGCCGACAAATCGAGCTCGGCGGCCTGGGCACTGCGCGACACGTTGGCCACGCACAGAATGATTTCGTGTTTACCGTCCGCCCCGGTGTATTCGCGGGTGTAGGCCAGAATCCGCCGGTTGCTGGGCGACAGCATTTTCAACGTACCGCGCCCGAAGGCCTTGGATTGCTTGCGCACGGCGAGCATGCGCCGGGTCCAGTTCAACAGCGAATGCGGGTCGCCAGCCTGGGTTTCGACGTTGACCGACAGATAACCGTATTGCGGATCCATGATGGGCGGCAACACCAGGCTGGCCGGGTCGGCGCGGGAGAAACCGCCGTTGCGGTCGATGGACCATTGCATCGGCGTACGCACGCCGTCGCGATCGCCGAGGTAGATGTTGTCGCCCATGCCGATCTCATCACCGTAATACAGGGTCGGCGTGCCGGGCATCGACAGCAACAGGCTGTTGAGCAGTTCGACCCGGCGTCGATCACGCTCCATCAGCGGCGCGAGGCGACGACGAATTCCCAGGTTGATTCGCGCACGGCGGTCGGCGGCGTAGTAATTCCACAGGTAATCGCGCTCCTTGGCGGTGACCATTTCCAGGGTCAGCTCGTCGTGGTTGCGCAGGAAAATCGCCCACTGGCAGTTGGCGGGAATGTCCGGGGTCTGACGCAGAATGTCGGTGATCGGGAAGCGATCTTCCTGGGCCAGGGCCATGTACATGCGCGGCATCAACGGAAAGTGAAAGGCCATGTGGCATTCGTCGCCGTTCAAGCCTTTTTTATCGCTGTCGCCGAAATACAGCTGGGTGTCCTCCGGCCATTGATTGGCCTCGGCCAGCAGCATGCGATCGGGGTAGTTGGCGTCGATTTCGGCGCGGATCTTTTTCAGGACGTCATGGGTTTCCGGCAGGTTCTCGTTGTTGGTGCCGTCGCGTTCGATCAGGTAGGGAATCGCGTCCAGACGCAAGCCGTCGATGCCCATGTCGAGCCAGTAACGCATCACCGACAGCACCGCTTTCATGACTTGCGGGTTATCGAAGTTCAGGTCCGGCTGGTGGGAGTAGAAACGGTGCCAGAAGTACTGACCGGCGACCGGGTCCCAGGTCCAGTTGGACTTTTCGGTGTCGAGGAAAATGATGCGGGTGCCGTCGTATTTCTGATCGTCGTCCGACCATACGTAGAAATCCCGCGCCGCCGAACCGGGCTTGGCCTTGCGCGCACGCTGGAACCACGGGTGCTGGTCGGAGGTGTGGTTGATGACCAGTTCAGTGATCACCCGCAGGCCGCGTTTGTGCGCCTCGGCAATGAAACGCCTGGCATCGGCCATGGTGCCGTAGTCACTGTGCACGCCACGGTACTCGGCGATGTCATAGCCATCGTCGCGCCGTGGCGAGGGATAGAACGGCAGTAACCAGATGGTGTTGACGCCAAGGTCGGCGATGTAATCGAGCTTGGCGATGAGGCCCGGAAAGTCGCCAATCCCGTCGTTGTTGGAATCGAAATAAGATTTGACGTGAACTTGATAGATCACCGCATCCTTGTACCAGAGCGGGTCCTTGATGAACGTGGCTGCCTTGGGTTTCTTCGCCATGTGAAACTCCTGGTGAATTCGAAAGTTCCGCCGGGCTGATCACTCGACTCAAACGCAGTGAGATTTCTGTGGGAGCGAGCTTGCTCCGGGCGGCGATCCGACGATGGTGAACTGTCTGACACATTGATGCTGGGTGTGCTGACGCCATCGCGAGCAAGCTCGCTCCCACAGGTTCAGCGTCTAGGCGGTAATGCGCCAGATCCCGAACGGCTGGTACGCCGGGTCGATCCGCATGTATTGCTGCTTGCCGTGCCACGTCCAGCGATGGCCATTCATCAAGTCTTCGCCCTGGGTGCTGGCGTTGTCGGGCAAGCCCATTTCCCACAATGGCAACTCGAAGTTCGCTTCCTGCACGTTGTGCGGATCGAGGCTGACCGCCACCAGAATGAAGTTGCTGCCGTCAACGCTGCGTTTGCCAAAGTAGAGGATGTTGTCGTTCCAGGCGTTGTAGACCTTCAGACCCAGATGCGTGTGCAGCGCCGGGTTTTGCCGGCGAATGCGGTTGAGCTGGGCGATCTCGGCAATGATATTGCCCGGCGCATTGAAGTCCCGCGGGCGGATCTCGTACTTCTCGGAATCGAGGTATTCCTCCTTGCCCGGCACCGGCGCCGACTCGCACAACTCGAAACCCGAGTACATGCCCCACAGGCCCGAGCCCATGGTTGCCAGTACGGCACGGATAAGAAACCCGGGACGCCCGGAGTCATGGAGGAACGCCGGATTGATGTCCGGCGTATTGACGAAAAAATTCGGCCGGTAGCATTCGCGCCATGGCGATTCGTTGAGTTCGGTGAAATAACTCGCCAGTTCGGCCTTGGTGTTGCGCCAGGTGAAATAGGTGTAGCTCTGGGAATAACCGACCTTGCCCAGGCGCGCCATCATGGCCGGGGTGGTAAAAGCTTCGGCGAGGAAGATCACCTCGGGGTACAGCGCCCGTACATCGGCGATCAGCCATTGCCAGAACGGCAGCGGCTTGGTGTGCGGGTTATCGACGCGAAAGATCTTCACGCCCTCCTCGACCCAGCCCACTACGATGTCGCGCAGTTCCAGCCACAGGCTCGGAATCGCCTCGGGGGTATAGAAGTCGACGTTGACGATGTCCTGGTATTTCTTTGGCGGGTTCTCCGCGTATTTGATCGTGCCGTCCGGCCGCCAGTTGAACCAGCCGGGGTGCTGCTTGAGCCACGGATGGTCTTGGGAACACTGGATGGCAAAATCCAGGGCGATTTCCAGGCCATGGGCCGCAGCGGCCGCCACCAGTCGGCGGAAGTCTTCGCGGGTACCCAACTGCGAGTGAATCGCCTCGTGCCCGCCCTCTTCGCTACCAATCGCATAGGGACTGCCCGGATCATCGGGACCCGCCGTCAGGGAATTGTTCGGGCCTTTGCGGTAGCTGCGCCCGATCGGGTGGATCGGCGGGAAATACAACACGTCGAATCCCATGTCCTGGATCATCGCCAGCCGTGAATGCACGTCATTAAAGGTGCCATGGCGCGCCGGACTGTCGGTGATCGAACGCGGAAACAATTCATACCAACTGGCGAACTGCGCCAGCTCGCGTTCCACATCCACCGGGTACTCCGGGCTCAGGCTCAGGTAGGCGCGATGATTGACGCGGGCCATGAGGTCGGCGCTACGCTGGTGCAGAAACAGTGCGATCTGCTCGGTTTCGAGCAGTCCTGACAGTTCATGGTGCAAGGCCGCCAGTTGCTCGCTGAGTTGCCCTTCGCTGCGTTCGGCGGCCTGCTGGACATCAATCCGGCCTTCCTGCAACTCCAGACTGACGGGCACGGCAGCCGCATGCTTCTTTTCCAGCTCGTAGCGAAAACTGGCGAACTGATCGATCCAGGCTTCGATACAGAACAGATAACGGCCCTGGCTGTCGACACGGAACTGCCCTTGCCAGCCATTGTTGCCCAGATCATTCATGACCGCGCTTTGCCAGACGTCCTCGTCTTCAGCCCGCCAGCGCACCCGCACCGCCAGTTTGTCATGCCCGTCGGCGAAGACCTTGGCCGTCACCACCACGTCCTGCCCCACCACGGCTTTCACGGCAAACTGCCCGCCCTCAAGGGTAGGCATGGCGTTTTCAATGACAATTCGCGGCAGCAACAACGCCTGCGACAGCGGCATGTGCGGGTTGTAGCTCAACTCAGTCGGTTTTTCAGCCGTCATCGAGCCTCTCTCCTTACGCCCCATGGACGCGCTTGTATCGGGTCGAAGTGCCCGTCGGGCCGTTCGCCCCGGAATGCACTCACTTAGATTCCGAGCGACAGCCGTCGGGAAAGTTTCATCAGCAATGTCCGGAATCAAGTCCTTCGCGCAGCGGTCAACCAACCAGTCCACCTACTTAAGCACGACTCACGCCATGTGCCACTGTAGGCTTGAACGATGAACAATACATTCCCGGCCGTGGACATCGAAGGCCGGCGTATCCATATCACCCTCACCGAAGCAGAAGCTGACGTATTAACCGTCGCAGGCGCAGTGGATGGACGGCGGCACTTGAAGGCCACCGACAGTGATTCGGTGAATTGACTGACATTGATCAACATCCGCCACAGCTGTTCCGGATAGGTGTTTGTGCGTAACTGCGGCGGGTGCTTCAAGTTGTCGCAGACCGCGCGAACAGCGCCATCTGATCCGCTTTTTAATGCAATACCTGAGTCTGTTATGCAAACAGATCGGCGCTCATAGTGCTCATGCCTGATGGAGGCTGATGAGCGAAAGACCATGAGCGAGAGAATCCCCGTCCGAACCGTTGAAACATTCGAGCCTTCGCGTTTAAAGACGAAGGCCAAGTCCAGCGACAACCTGATCCACACCCGCAGCTTCACCGGACTGTTCCGCAACCTGCGGATCAGTGGCGCGGGTTTTCTGTTTTTGCTGTTTTTCGGCACCGTGTGGCTGAACTGGGGCGGCCGCCAGGCAGTGCTCTGGGATCTTTCCGAGAGCAAGTTCCATATCTTCGGTGCAACCTTCTGGCCGCAGGATTTCATCCTGCTCTCGGCGCTGTTGATCATTGCAGCGTTCGGCCTGTTTGCGATCACCGTGTTCGCGGGCCGGGTCTGGTGCGGCTACACCTGCCCACAGAGTTCGTGGACCTGGATCTTCATGTGGTGCGAGAAGATCACCGAAGGCGAACGCAACCAGCGGATCAAGTTGCAAGCCGCGCCGTGGGGCCTGAACAAACTGATGCGGCGCGCGGCCAAGCACACCTTGTGGCTGGCCATCAGCCTGCTGACCGGCCTGACCTTCGTCGGCTACTTCACGCCGATCCGGCCGTTGGCCGAAGAGCTGCTGACCTTTCAAATGAGCGGCGTCAGCCTGTTCTGGGTGCTGTTCTTTACTGGCGCCACGTACATCAATGCCGGTTGGCTGCGTGAAGCGGTGTGCATGCACATGTGCCCCTATGCGCGGTTCCAGAGCGTGATGTTCGATAAAGACACCCTGACCATTTCCTACGACGTGGCCCGAGGCGAAAACCGTGGCCCGCGCAAACGCGAGGTCAAGCCCGCCGAAGTCGGCCTGGGCGATTGCATCGATTGCCAGCTCTGCGTACAGGTCTGCCCGACCGGCATCGACATCCGCGATGGCTTGCAGATGGAATGCATCGGTTGCGCCGCGTGCATCGACGCCTGTGACTCGATCATGGACAAAATGGGCTACGCCCGGGGACTGATCAGCTACACCTCTGAACACCAGTTGCAAGGTGGCAAGACTCACCTGCTGCGTCCGCGCCTGATCGGCTACACCGCCGTATTGCTGGTGATGATTGCCGCGCTGGTGGTGGCGCTGGTGGAACGGCCAATGGTGTCGCTCGACGTCAGCAAGGACCGGGGCCTGTTCCGCGAGAACAGCCAGGGGCAGATCGAAAACATCTACAGTCTGAAGGTGATCAACAAGACCCAGCAGCGTCAGGACTATCAATTGAGCCTGGTCGCTGCCGATGACTTCGAGTTGCAGGGCAAGTCCGGCTTGAGTCTGGCACCGGGCGAGATCGTCGATGTGCCAGTGTCGGTGGTGATGCTCACAGAGCGTCCGGCCAGCAGTTCGCAGAGCATCAGCTTCAAGGTGGTCGACAGCGATGAGCCTGGCGTCTACAGCGTGGCGAAGAGCCGGTTTGTCGCGCCGATGAATCGCTGAGCCTTTACACTGCGGCCCTTGTGAAATGCGCTCCCCTGTGGCGAGGGGGCTTGTCGGATCGCCGCAACGCCCCGTTCGACTGCGCAGCAGTCGCCAACCAGTGAGCCAGATTCATTTGTATGAACTCAAGTAGGGGCTGCTACGCAGCCCGACGGGGGCAAGCCCCCTCGCCACATTGAATACCGACAATCCGGGGCTTAGATGAAACGCTACGAAAAATTCGCCGACGACATCGCAGAACTGATCCGCTCCGGCGTTCTCGGCCCGGGCCAGCGTGTGCCATCGGTGCGCTACGCCAGCCAGACCTACGGGGTCAGCCCGTCGACGGTGTTCCAGGCCTATTACCTGCTGGAACGACGCGGGCTGATCCGCGCCCGTCCACGCTCCGGCTACTTCGTCAACGCCCATGCGCCACGGCCGTTTTCCGAGCCGGTCATCAGCAGCCAGGTCAACGAGTCCACCGAAGTCGACGTCAGCGAACTGGTGTTCTCGGTGCTCGACTCGATCAAGGACCCGAACACCGTGCCTTTCGGCTCGGCGTTCCCCAGCCCGACGCTATTTCCGCTACAACGTTTATCCCGTTCCCTGGCCAGCGCCACCCGCGAGATGGACCCGCGCATGGTCGTCACCGACATGTCCCCCGGCAACCCGCAGTTGCGCCGACAAATCGCCCTGCGCTACATGGTCGGCGGGCTGATGCTGCCCATGGAGGAATTGCTGATCACCAACGGTGCGCTGGAAGCGCTGAACCTGTGCCTGCAAGCGGTCACTGAACCGGGCGATCTGGTGGCCATCGAAGCCCCGGCGTTCTACGCCTGCCTGCAAGTGCTCGAACGGCTGAAACTCAAAGCCGTGGAGATCCCGGTGCACCCGCGCGATGGCATTGACCTCGGCGTGCTCGAACAAACCCTGGAACGGTATCCGATCAAGGCCTGCTGGTGCATGACCAGCTTCCAGAACCCCATGGGCGCGACCCTGCCCGAGGCAAAGAAACAGCAGCTTGTGGAACTGCTGCGCCGCCATCAAGTGCCGCTGATCGAAGACGATGTCTACGCCGAGCTGTATTACGGTCAACAGGCACCGAAACCGGCCAAGGCATTCGATACCGAAGGCCTGGTGATGCATTGCGGCTCGTTCGCCAAAAGCCTGGCTCCCGGTTATCGCATCGGCTGGGTGGCTGCCGGTCGTTACGCGCAAAAAATCGAACGGCTGAAACTCATGACCTCGCTGTGCGCGTCGATGCCGGCCCAGGCGGCTATCGCCGATTACCTGCAACACGGCGGCTACGACCGGCATTTGCGTAAATTGCGCCACGCGCTGGAAGACCAGCAAAGCGCCATGCTCGCCGCCATCGCCCGGTATTTCCCGGCACAGACGCGGGTCAGCCAACCGGCAGGCGGGTACTTTTTGTGGCTGGAATTGCCGGAGCAGATGGACTCATTGAAGTTGTTTCAGATGGCGCTGGCGCAGGGGATCAGCATTGCGCCGGGGCCGATCTTTTCGCCGGCGCAGCGGTTCAGGAATTGTATTCGGTTGAATTATGGCAGCCCGTGGGATGAGGCTGCGGAGAAGGCGATGGAGACGTTGGGGCGGATTGTGCGGTCGTTCTGATAAACAGGCGTCGCCCGGTCAAATGCCTTCGCGGGCAAGCCCGCTCCCACAGGGTTACCTGGTGTACGCAAAGTCTGTGAACACCCGAGATTCCTTGTGGGAGCGGGCTTGCCCGCGAAGAGGCTGGCACTGACAACGCAAACCTCAGATCAACGTCCACCGCCGAGATCGACGAAAGTCCCCGTCGCATAAGAAGCCTTGTCCGACAACAACCAGACAATCGCCTCGGCCACTTCATCCGGCCGCCCGCCCCGGGCCATTGGAATCGCCGATTCCAGCTTGCTGACCCGATCCGGGTCGCCGCTCAGGGCATGGAAATCGGTGTAGATGTAGCCGGGACGCACGGCGTTGACGCGAATCCCCTCGCCCGCCACTTCCTTGGACAGGCCGATGGTGAAGGTGTCGAGCGCGCCTTTGGAGGTGGCGTAGTCGACGTACTCGTTGGGCGCGCCCAGACGCGCGGCCACCGAGGACACGTTGACGATACTGCCGCCCTGCCCGCCGTGCTTGGGCGACATGCGCAGGATCGCGTGCTTGGCGCAGAGGATCGGCGCCAGGACGTTGGTTTTCATGATTTTGAGAATGCGGAATTCGGACATTTCGTCGACCCGGGACTTTTGCCCGACGGTGCCGGCGTTGTTCACCAGTGCCGTGACCCGGCCCAGTTCACTGTCTACCCGATTGAACAGCGCGATGACTTCGTCTTCGATGCTGACGTCGGCCCGTACCGCAATGGCCTGCGCACCGAGCGCACGGACTTGCTCCAGCACGCGCAGTGCGGCCTGTTCGTCCGCCTGGTAGTTGATGCAGATCCGATAGCCCTGCGCAGCGGCCAACAGAGCGGTGGCGGCACCGATGCCGCGGCTGCCGCCGGTGATGACGATGACTTTGTCCATGCGAGCTTTCCCCCAATCAAAGCTTAAGCGGTCGGGGCCAAGAATAACCGCCATTGATGGTTTTTGCATGGCTTCACATCGCCTGTCATGTCATCGACATCTCGCGCTCCGAACGGGCTTTCAACTGCTCGACCAATTGCTCCCCGCGATGGATTTCCACCATGAAACCTTCGGGCGGCAGCGGATGCCCCAGCAGGTAACCCTGCAACGAATCGCAACCGAGTTGAGTCAGGAAGTCCTGCTGCACACCCGTCTCCACACCCTCGGCAACGATGCGCAACCCCAGCGCCTGGCCGAGGGCCACGATGGCCGATACGATGGCCGCGTCATCGCTGTCACGCTCCAGGTCCCGGACAAAACCGCGGTCGATCTTCAGCTCGTTGGCCGGCAGGCGCTTGAGGTACATCAGACTCGAATAGCCAGTGCCAAAATCGTCGATGGACAGGTCGACGCCCATGTCCGACAGCTCCTGAAGCACCGTCATGCTCGCATCGGCATCGCTCATGGCGGTGGTTTCAGTGATTTCCAGGGTCAGGCTGTTGGCCGGCAGATGGTGAGCCGCCAGGGCCTTGGCGACGCTCTGGACCAACCCGGAATGACAGAACTGGATGGCCGAAAGGTTCACCGCGATGCGCCACTCGGTGTAGCCCAGCACGTACCACTCGCGCATCTGGCGGCAGGCTTCATTGAGCACCCACTCGCCGATCGGAATGATCAGCCCGGTTTTTTCCGCCAGTTCGATGAATTTGTCCGGCAACAGCATCCCTTGAGTCGGGTGCTCCCAGCGCAACAAGGCCTCGGCGCCCACCGGGCGACCATTGGCGGCATCGAACTTGGGCTGGTAATGCAGGCTGAACTCCTGATGTTCCACGGCATTGCGCAGGTCCTGCAGCAATTGCAGCTGTTTGCGGGCGTTGTTGTTCATCGAGGCATCAAAAAAGCTGTAGCCGTTTTTACCCGCGCCCTTGGCGTGATACATCGCCGCGTCGGCGTTCATCAGCAATTCGTGGGCGGACTGTCCGTTACCCGGGTACAGCGCGATGCCGACGCTGGCGGAAATGTGCAAATCATGTTCGGCAACCCGGAACTCACGCGCAATCAACCCGACCTGACGGGCCGCGTGGTTCAAGGCGTCGATCTGTTCGTTCAATTGCACCAGCAACACGAACTCATCGCCGCCGATCCGCGCCAGGGTGTCCTGGCTGCGCAAGTCTTCGCGCAGGCGCAAGGCCACTTCGCGCAACAGCAGATCACCCATGTGGTGGCCAAAGGCATCGTTGACCGGTTTGAAGCCGTCCAGGTCGATGAACATCAGGGCAAAGCAACCACCCTCTTCCCTGACCCGCGACATGGCCTGATCGATTCGATCGGCGAGCAACATCCGGTTCGGCAACCCGGTTAGGGTGTCGTGCAGGGCCAGTTGGGTCAGTTCACGGTTGGCCTCGGTCAGCGACAGGGCCAGGCTCGCGGTGCGCGCCTCCAGGCGTGCATCGAGGATCGAGGTCAGCAAGGCGATGCTCAGCACCGCCAACGTGGTGATCAACACCAGGTTGTCCAGGCCCTTGCCGCTCAACCCATCGACCGCTGCGCCGCAAAAGCTGCCGTCGGCAAAGCGTGCGGCGGCCATTCCCGTGTAGTGCATGCCGACGATGGCGATGCCCATGATCACAGCGGCACCGCCACGGATCAGGCGGACATAAGGCGTGTGTTGGCGCAAACGGAAAGCGATCCACAATGCCGCGCCCGAAGCACCGACCGCAATCATCAGCGAAGCGCCGAACAGCGTCGGGTCGTAGTCGATGCCCGGTTGCATGCGCATGGCGGCCATGCCGGTGTAGTGCATCGCGCTGATGCCCGCGCCCATGACCAACGCGCCAAAGGCCAGCTGCCAGGCCGGCAATTGCGGCTGGCTGACCAGCCACAGCGCGAAACCGCTGGAGAGCACGCCGATCAACAGCGACAACAGGGTGATCGCGCCGTCGTAGCCAAGGTCGATGGGCAACTTGAACGCGAGCATGCCGATAAAGTGCATCGACCAGATGCCGATGCCCATGGCAATGGCTCCACCCGCGGTCCATAAATGCACGGCGCGCCCCTTGGCGGTGGCAATGCGCCCGGTCAGGTCGAGTGCAGTGTATGAGGCGAGAATCGCGACACAGAGCGAAATGATGACCAGGGTGGGGGAATAGCTACCGATGAGCATGGAGACTTCTCGCGAATGCCCCCGTTAATGGTATCGATTCTCGCCGGGGGAAAATGCGGCGATTGTACTGATTCCGAATGAGAACGCACTCACAAAATGAGCAAAGGGCCATCAGTCCGATGAAACGTCTGTTTTAAGGTTTTACATTAACTCGCGTCAAGCTGCTGGCGCCACAAAACCTGTAGGAGCGAGCTTGCTCGCGATTGCGGTGGGTCAGGCAACATCCATGCTTAATGTGACGCAGCCATCGCGAGCAAGCTCGCTCCCACAGGGATTACGCTATCGGTTTTCGCTCACCTCAAGCTGCCCATCCCAGCCACCCCCCAACGCGGCAATCAACTGCACGCTGGCAATCAGGCGGCTTTGCAACAGGTCCAGGTTACTGCGCTCGTTGCTCAACGCCGCCGCCTGGGTCACGACCACATCGATGTACGCAATCAAACCGGCCTTGTACTGGTTCTGGGTCAGGCGCAGCGATTCACGGGCGGCATCCAGTGCCTGTTGGCGCACGACGGCTTCGTCCTGGAGCACCTTGAGTTGCACCAGGAAGTTTTCCACTTCGCGGAATCCGTCCAGCACGGTCTGGCGGTACTTGGCCACGGTTTCGTCATAGGCCGCTTCACTGCGGTCGACTTCCGCCGAGCGCTGGCCGCCGTCGAACAGGGTCATGGCCAATTGCGGTCCTACCGACCAGAAGCGGTTCGGCAAGCTGATCCAGTTGGAATAGGTGCTGCTGCTATAACCGCCGTTCATGTTCAAAGTCAGGTCAGGGTAATAGGCGGCCTTGGCCACGCCGATGTTGGCGTTGGCTGCCATCACCGAGCGTTCGGCGGAAGCGATGTCCGGGCGACGCTCCAGCAACTGCGAAGGCAGTGCCGACGGTATTTGCGGCAACTGCGGAATGTCCTGGCTTTCCGCCAGGCTGAATTCCGCCGGCGGCAAGCCGATCAGCACGGCAATCGCATTCTCGAACTGTGCGCGTTGCCAGATCAGGTCGACCAGATCGGCTTCGGTGCCTTTGAGCTGTGTCTGGGCCTGGGCCACGGCGTCCTTGCCGGATACGCCGGCGCGGTACTGGTTTTCGGTCATCTTCAGCGACCGCTGATAAGCCGAGACCGTGTCTTCGAGCAGGCGCTTCTGGCCATCGATCACACGCAATTGCAGGTAATTCTGCACCAGCTCCGACTGTTGGCTCAGGCGCATCGCGGCCAGGTCGGCAAAGCTTGCCTGGGCATTGGCGGTATCGGCTTCGAGGCCACGGCGCAGCTTGCCCCACACATCCGCCTCCCAACTGACGCCCGCCTGGGCCGAGTACGTATTGCGAATACCGCTGGACGAACTGCTCAGGCTGGAGCTGCTGCTACCGGTGCCCTGACTTGAACGGTTCTTGCTGACATTCAGGTCGACCGTCGGGAAAAACGCCCCTCGGGCACTGCGCACCAGCGCCTGGGCCTGACGGTACTGGGCCTCGGACTGGGCGACGGACTGGTTGGCGCTGTTGAGCTTTTCGATCAGGCCGTTGAGCTGCTGATCGCCATACAACTCCCACCATGCACCACGAGCCAGGGCATCACTCGGGTTCGCCTGACGCCAGCCCTCTGCGGCCTTGTACTGTGCCGGTTCGGCGGTGTGCGGGCGCTGGTAATCCGGGCCGACGGCGCAGGCACTGAGCATCGCCACACACAGTGTCAGGCTCAACAGACGCGAGCCTCGAGCCGTGATCAGCGGTGCAGCCAGGTTGAAAAGCGAACGTTCAGTCATAGCGGAGTTTCCAGAGCGGCATCGGTACGCACCCCACGCCATTTATTGAAGCGATGGCGCAGTTTGTCGAGATAGAGGTAAACCACCGGAGTGGTGTAAAGCGTCAATACCTGGCTGAAGATCAGCCCGCCGATGATGGTCAGGCCCAGCGGCTGGCGCATTTCCGCCCCTTCGGCGCGGCTCAGCAGCAACGGCAAGGCACCGAGGATCGCCGCCAGGGTGGTCATCAGAATAGGTCGCAAACGTTGCAAACAGGCGCTGCGAATCGATTCCAGCGGTGCCATGCCCTGGTGTCGTTCAAGCTGCAACGCCAGGTCGATCATCAGAATGGCGTTTTTCTTCACCACGCCGATCAGCAGAAACAGCCCCAGCAACGAAATCAGGCTGAACTCGCCGCCCAGCGCATAGATCGACAGCAACGCGCCGACCCCGGCCGACGGCAAGGTCGACAGGATGGTCAGTGGATGAATGTAGCTTTCGTACAGCACCCCCAGCACCAGATACACCGCCACCAAAGCGCCGAGAATCATGAACGGCTGGCTTTTTTGCGTGGCGGCAAAGGCATCGGCGGTGCCGGCCATCTTCACGATCACGTCTTCCGGCAAGCCCACCTTGGCGATCGCCCGCTCGATGGCGGCTGTACCCTGCGCCACCGTCACGCCTTCGGCCATGTCGAAGGCAATGCTTTCCGAAGCGAACTGGCCCTCGTGGCTGACCCGGTCGTCTTCCAGGCTGTTTTCGTAATGGGCGATGGTCGACAGCGGGATCCGCGCGCCGTCAGCGGTGATCACCTGGACCTGCTTGAGGGTGATCGGGTCCTGGGCGTACTTCGGGTTGACCTCCATCACCACCTGATACTGGTTGAGGCTGTCGTAGATGGTCGAAATTTGCCGCTGACTGTAGGCGTTGTTCAGCACTGCCGTGACCATGTCCATGTCGACACCCAGGCGCTTGGCCTGGTCGCGGTCGACAATCAGGGTCACTTGCCGGGCACCCCGGCCTTCCCGCGCATCAATCGCCGTCAGCTCCGGCAAGGCCCTGAGCGCGGTGACGACTTTCGGATACCACTCGCGCAACGCCCCCAGATCCCCGCTCTGCAGAATGTACGAGTATTGCGAGGTGGTCTGCTCACGACCGCCACCGAATTGCAGGTCCTGGTCGGCCATGAGCATCAGTTGTGCGCCGGGAACCTTGGGCATTTCCTTGCGCAGACGTTCGATGACTTTCTGCGCGGAAATGTTGCGTTCCTTGATCGGCTTCAGGCGCACCAGCATGAAGGCGTTGTTGGTACCGTTGTTGCCGCCAATGAAGCCGGCGACGCTTTCTACCGCCTCGTCCTTCAACACCGCACGGCGGAAAATCTCCATCTTCGGCTGCATGACGCTGAAGGACAGGCCATCGTCGCCGCGCACGAAACCGATCAGCTGTCCGGTATCCTGTTGCGGCATAAATGTTTTAGGAACAATGACATACAGCGCAATGTTGACACCGATTGTTACGAACAGACTGAGCAACGTCAGGCGCTTGTGACGCAACACCCAGTCGAGGCTGGTGGCGTATTTGCCGACCATCCAGTCGTTGGTCCGCTGGCTCCAGCGTTGCAGGCGGTTCTCCTGCCCCGGCGTGTGCGGCTTGAGCCAGCGGGCGCAGAGCATCGGCGTCAGGGTCAACGACACCAGCAGCGACACCACGATGGCGGCCGCCAGGGTGATGGAAAACTCGCGGAACAGGCTTTCAATAATCCCGCCCATGAACAGGATCGACAGGAACACCGCCACCAGCGACACGTTCATTGACAGCAAGGTAAAGCCGACTTCCTGGGCACCGAGGTACGCGGCCTTCATTGGCCGCACGCCTTCGTCGATGTGCCGGGAAATGTTCTCCAGCACCACGATGGCATCGTCCACCACCAACCCGGTGGCCAGGATCAATGCCATCAGCGACAGGTTGTTCAGCGAAAAACCGTAGAGGTACATCACGGCAAAGGTGCCGACCAGCGACACCGGCACCGCCAGGGTCGGGATCAGCGAGGCGCGGAAGTTACCGAGGAACAGGAACACCACCAGAATCACCAGGGCCACGGCGATCAGCAGGGTCATTTCCGCTTCGTGCAGCGTCGCCTTGATCACCGGCGAGCGGTCCATGGCCAGGTTCAGCTTGACGCTGGCCGGCAACACCGCCTGCAACGCCGGCAACTGGGCCTTGATCTCGTTGACCGTCTCGATGATGTTGGCGCCGGCTTGCCGGTTGATCACCAGCAATACCGCTGCGTCATCGTTGAAGAAACCACTGTTGTAGCGGTCCTCGACGCCATCGCTGACCTTCGCCACGTCCTTCAGGCGCAGGGCCGCACCGCCGTTGTAGTGGATGATCAGTGACTCGTAGTCCTTGGCTTTTTCCAGCTGGTCGTTGGCCTGGACCTGCCACAGCCGTTGATCGTCTTCCACCGAGCCCTTGGGCCGGCGTACGTTGGCATTGGCGATGGTGTTGCGCACATCGTCCAGGGCCACGCCGTACTGGTTCAGCGACTGCGGTTCGAGTTCGATACGCACCGCTGGCAGGGAACTGCCGCCGATCTGTACCTCACCGACGCCCTGCACCTGGGACAGGCTCTGGGACAGAATCGTCGAGGCCAGGTCATAGAGCTGGCCTTTTTCCAGCACATCGGACGTCAGCGACAGCACCATGATCGGCGCCTGGGACGGATTGACCTTCTTGTAGGTCGGCATGCTGCGCATCCCGCTGGGCAGCAGGTTACGCGAGGCGTTGATGGCCGCCTGCACTTCCCGCGCCGCGCCGTTGATGTCGCGGTCGAGGTCGAATTGCAGGATCACCCGGGTCGAGCCCTGGCTGGAGCGGCTGCTCATGGTGTTGACCCCGGCAATGGCGCCGAAGGAACGCTCCAGCGGCGTGGCCACGGTCGACGCCATGACCTCGGGGCTGGCCCCGGGCAGGCTGGCTTGCACCACGATCACCGGAAAGTCCATCTGTGGCAGCGGTGATACGGGCAGCAAACCGAAGCTCACGCCGCCCAGCAGCATGATCGCCAGGCTCAACAGCATGGTGGCGACCGGGCGCTTGATGAAAGGTCCCGAGAGATTCATCGATGACTGCTCCCGGCACCAACCCGAGAGCCCTGCTGCCCCCATGTAGGAGCGAGCCTGCTCGCGATAGCGGTGTATCGGCCAGCAATGATGTTGAACGAACGGGCCTCATCGCGAGCAGGCTCGCTCCTACAGGTTATGCAGGCCGTCATACCGCCGTCTCCTGAGCGCCGGTCTTGCCAAAGCGCCGACCGAGACGATCGAAATACAGGTAAATCACCGGCGTAGTGAACAGCGTCAGAATCTGGCTCAGCAACAGGCCGCCGACCATTACCAGACCCAGCGGCTGGCGCAGTTCCGCGCCGGAACCGGTGGCCAGCATCAACGGCACCGCACCGAACAACGCGGCCAGGGTGGTCATCAGGATCGGCCGGAAACGCAGCAATGCCGCCTGATAGATCGCCGTTTGCGGGTCCATGCCCTGATTGCGCTCGGCGTCCAGGGCGAAGTCGATCATCATGATCGCGTTCTTCTTCACGATGCCGATCAGCAGGATGATGCCGATGATCGCAATCATGCCCAGGTCGTTGCCGCTGAGGATCAACGCCAGCAAGGCGCCCACCGCCGCCGAAGGCAAGGTCGAAAGAATGGTGATCGGGTGGATGTAGCTCTCGTAGAGCACGCCCAGCACGATGTACATGGTCACCACCGCCGCCAGAATCAGCAGCAAGGTGCTCGACAGCGAGGCCTGGAAGGCTTCGGCTGCGCCCTGAAACTGGGTTTGCACGCCAATCGGCATGCCGATGTCCTTCTGCACCTGCTCGATGATCTGCACCGCATGCCCCAACGCCACGCCGGGCGCGAGGTTGAAGGACATCATCACCGCCGGGAACTGGCCGATGTGGGTGATCGCCAATTGCGCCTGGCGTTCCTCGATATGCGCCAGGCTGGACAGGCGTACCTGACCGCCGTCAGTGGTCTTGACGTGAATCTGGTTCAGCGCATCCGGGCCGATCTTCTCGCCGGACTGCGATTGCAGCACCACGCGGTACTGGCTCGCCTGGGTGTAGATCGTGGAAATCTGCCGCTGACCAAAGGCGTCGTACAACGCATCGGTGATGTTCGACACCGATACACCGACCCGCGACGCCGCATCGCGGTCGATCACCAGATAAACCTGCAGACCCTTGTCCTGCAGATCGCTGGCAACGTCGGTCAATTCCGGCCGTTCGGCCAAGGCTTCGACCAGACGCTTGCTCCACAGGCTCAGCAACTCCGAGTCCGGCGACGACATGCTGAACTGGTACTGCGTACGGCTGACCCGGTCCTCAATGGTCAGGTCCTGCACAGGCTGCATGAACAGGCGGATGCCGACCAGTTTGTCCAGCTCCGGTTGCAGGCGGGCAATCACTTGCGTTGCGCTCAGGTCGCGGTCGTGGTGCGACTTGAGGTTGATCAGCAACCGACCGCTGTTGAGGGTCGAGTTGTCGCCATCCACGCCAATATAGGAGGACAGGCTCTCGACGGCCGGGTCGGCCAGAATGACCTTGGCCAGTTCCTGTTGGCGCGCGCTCATGGCGGCGAAGGAAATCGACTGCGGCGCTTCGGAAATGCCCTGGATAACGCCGGTGTCCTGCACCGGGAAGAAGCCCTTGGGCACCATCATGTAAAGGAAAACCGTCAGCGCCAAGGTGCCGATGGCCACCATCAAGGTCAGCGGCTGATGTTTGAGCACCCACTGCAACTTACGACCGTAGGCGGCGATCATCCAGTCGATGAACGCACCGCTGGCGCGGTAGAAACGGCCCTGCTCTGCTTCCCTGGGTTCACGCTTGAGCAACCGCGCGCACATCATCGGCGTCAGGGTCAGGGAAACGACCAGGGAAATCAGGATCGCCACCGCCAGGGTGATGGCGAACTCGCGGAACAAGCGCCCGACCACGTCCGCCATGAACAGCAGCGGGATCAGCACGGCGATCAGCGACAAGGTCAGGGATATCAAGGTGAAGCCGATCTGCTTGGCGCCCTTGAGCGCAGCGTTCAACGGGCTGTCGCCTTCCTCGATGAATCGGGAAATGTTCTCCAGCATGACGATCGCGTCGTCCACCACGAAACCGGTGGCGATGGTCAGGGCCATCAGGGTCAGGTTGTTGACCGAGAACCCGGCCAGGTACATCACGCCGAACGTGCCGATCAGCGACAGCGGCACGGCCACCGACGGAATGATCGTGGCGCTGGCGCGACGCAGGAAAAGGAAGGTGACCATGACCACCAGGGCGATGGCGATCAGCAGTTCGTGCTGCACGTCCTTGACCGAGGCGCGGATGGTCTGGGTGCGGTCGGTCAGCACCACCACGTCGAGGCCGGCCGGCAGGTTGTCGGTGATGCTCGGCAACAGGGCCTTGATCCGGTCCACCACCTCGATCACGTTGGCGCCGGGCTGACGCTGGATGTTCAGCAGTACCGCCTGATTCTCATTGGCCCATGCCGCCAGGCGTTCATTCTCGGCACCGTCGACGATTTCTGCCACGTCCTTGAGCCGCAGCGGCGCGCCATTGGCGTAGGCCAGGATCAGGTTGGCGTAGTCCTTGGGAGAGGTCAGTTGATCGTTTGCATCGAGCATCGAGACCCGGGTCGGGCCGTCGAAGTTGCCCTTGGGCTGGTTGACGTTGGAGGCACCGATCAGCGTGCGCACGTCCGACAGGTTCAAGCCATTGGCCGCCAAAGCCTCTGGGTTGACCTTGATCCGCACGGCCTGACGCTGGCCGCCGGCAATGCTGACCATGCCGACGCCGCTGATCTGGGCGATTTTCTGCGCCATGCGCGTATCGACCAGATCATTGAGTTTGGGCAGCAACATGGTTTTGGAGGTGATGGCCAGGGTCAGCACCGGCGTGTCGGCCGGGTTGACCTTGTTGTACACCGGCGGTGCCGGCAGGTCCTTGGGCAGCAAGTTGGTCGCGGCGTTGATCGCCGCCTGCACTTGTTGCTCGGCCACGTCCATGTTGATGTCGAGACTGAAACGCAGGGTCAGCACCGACGCACCGCCGGAACTGGTGGAGGCCATTTGCGTCAGGCCGGGCATTTGCCCGAACTGCCGCTCGAGCGGCGCAGTCACCGCGCTGGTCATGACATCCGGGCTGGCGCCGGGGTACAGAGTCATGACGCGAATGGTCGGGTAATCGACCTGGGGCAATGCCGACACCGGCAACAACCGATAGGCGATCACACCGGCCAGGATAATGGCCAGCATGCTCAGCGTGGTGGCTACCGGGCGAAGGATGAACAGCCGCGAGAGATTCATGCGCCGCCCTTTTTCGCCTTGTCAGTGGTCGCAGGCTCGGCCGCGTTGGCCGCCGACTTGCCTTGCAGGTGTTCGGTCGGCGTGGCCGGCACGTCCTGGCTGTCGTTGACCACTTCCACGTCACTGCCGTCCTTCAGGCGGTCGGTGCCCTCCAGTACGACCCGCTCGCCCACCGCCAGGCCTTCGGTGACCACGGTGTTCAGGCCGTCACTGGCGCCGACTTTCAACTGACGGATCTTGACCTTCTTGTCACCGTCCAGGGCATAGACGAACGTGCCATTAGTGCCGAACTGGATCGCGGCGGACGGTGCGAGTACTACGTTTTTGAGGGTGTCGGCCAGCAGGCGCACATTGACGAACTGGTTGGGGAACAGCGACTGATCGCTGTTCTCATAACGGGCTTTGAACTTGAGGGTGCCGGTGGTGACGTCGATCTGGTTATCCAGGCTCTGCAATACGCCGGTCGCCTGCAATTTGGTATCCCCCCGATCCCAGGCTTCAGCCGGCAATTTGGCGCCGCTGCGATAACGGGCGAGTACGGTGTCGAGGCTGTTTTCCGGCAGAGTGAAGGCCACGCTGATCGGTTGGGTCTGGGTGATGATCGCCAATGCTGTGGTGTCGTTGGCGGCTACCAGGTTGCCGACGTCCAGTTGACGCAGGCCGACGCGACCGGTGATTGGCGCGCGGATCCTGGTGAATTCGAGGTTGAGCCTGGCATCGTTGACGGCGGCCTGATTGGTCTTGACCGTGCCCTGGAATTGACCGACCAGCGCTTCGGCGGTGTCCAGGGTCTGTTTGGCAATACTGTCTTCCTTGTAGAGGCCGCGATAACGCTCGACATCGACCTGAGCGTTCTTCAACTGCGCCTGATTCTGCAGCAAGGTGCCTTCGGCCTGAAGCAAGGCATTCTGGTAAGGGCGCGGGTCGATTTCGGCCAGCAGGTCACCGGCCTTGACCATCTGCCCTTCTTCGAAATAGATCTTGACCAGCTCACCGCCGACGCGGCTGCGGACATTGATGGTGTTCAGTGCCGTGACCGTGCCCAGCGCCTTGAAATACAGCGGGAAGTCACCCTTGATTGCAGGAGCCACTCGCACCGGCACCGGCCCGGACGCGCCACCGAATCCAGGGCGCATCCCGCCTGACCTGCCGGTATGCCCGGCGACGGCTTTCTGCCCCGCAGCCTCTTTGGGTGCAGCGCTGCCGGGCCAGAATTTCCAGCACAAGGCGGCGATGACCAGCAGGACAAGCAGGCCGAACAGCCAGCGACGAGGACTACGGGAAGCGGAGGATTGCATTGAGTGATCAACCATTGGGCGCGTGGGCTTCTTTTACATGAGGCTGAACGATAAGCACTGGCGGGTTTTAAGCAAAGCGCCTTTACCGGCAATTTACTTTCGGCTTACAGAACAGGAGTTTTCTGTAAGACACTGAAGCACAAATGAAAACGGCCTGGACAGAGGGTAATGCCGCTCAGCGCAGGAGCGAGCTTGCTCGCGATGGTCGTTAACGATGCCGCGTGTTTATTGACTAAACGCAGCGTTCTCGAGTCCATCGCGAGCAAGCTCGCTCCTACAACAGCATTATTGACAGCGGGGGTGTTAACAATTGTAAAGACGTACTTACTTCAGAACAGCAAGTGCCGCTTCGTAGTTCGGCTCGTCAGCGATTTCGCCAACCAGCTCGCTGTGCAGTACGTTGTCGTTCTCGTCCAGAACCACGACGGCACGAGCGGTCAGGCCTTTGAGCGGGCCGTCAGCGATGGCCACGCCGTAGTTCTGGATGAACTCGGCGCCGCGCAGGGTCGACAGGTTCTGTACGTTTTCCAGGCCTTCGGCGCCGCAGAAGCGAGCTTGGGCGAATGGCAGGTCAGCGGAGATGCACAGCACGACAGTGTTGTCGACGCTGCCGGCCTTGGCGTTGAACTGGCGCACCGAGGTGGCGCAGGTCGGGGTGTCGATACTTGGGAAGATGTTCAGTACTTTGCGCTTGCCGGCAAAGTCTTTCAGGGTGACGTCGGACAGATTGCCCGCAACCAGGGAAAAGGCTGGCGCCTTGGAACCGGCTTGTGGCAGTTGGCCGTTGACTTGAACCGGGTTGCCTTTAAGAGTGACTTGAGCCATGAACGGAGTCCTTCTGACGTTGGTGTGGAGAATTTTGACGAGGCCGAAGTTAACCACGAAATTGTCCGACGACCTATGGCCAAACATAAATTGTCATGTATCAGCGCACAAAACTGGATACAAGCGCTTTCTCACTCACTACAAGACCCTGTGGGAGCGGGCTTGCCCGCGAATACGGCAGCACATTCAGCATCGCAGTGACTGACAGATCGCTTTCGTCGGAGCGCCGCCCCGAACAAGCCCGCTCCCACAGGAACAACGGTGTTATTTGAGCAACTCCAGCATATTGCGATGTCGCGCCTCGAAAATCCGCCGCATGTAGCCATTGACCAGCAACCACTCCAGGGGAGCACCCCCCAATGCCGAGTAGGTGACCCGGTCGGTATATAGCGTACCGCCCTCGCCTGCTGCGACCCGATGTTCGTGACGAAAGGCACGCATCGGCCCCTTGAGCATTTCGTCGATGAAATGCATTTCGCCGACTTCACGGATCACCACCGTCCAGTTCATTGGAATCACGTTGAACATCCAGTGGCGAAAGCGAAATTTCCGCCCGGCTTCAATCCGCAAAAGACTCAGGTCGACATTACCCAGTGGGGTGATGCGCTCAGGGAAAATCTTCGGGAAGTTGATGCCTTCCAGGCAAAAGTCGAGGACGTCTTCAGGCATACGACCGGGAATGAGCGTAGTGAGCTGCAAGGTTGGCATAGGGGACACATTCCTTTGGTCAGTAAACGAATGGGACAGAAATACCGTGTAGTGAAGTGGAAGTCGAAAATAAATCTGCCATGGTGTCACCTACGACAATTTTGTTCAGCGTGCTGTCGATTTGCACCGCAGCCATTCGACCATTGAGCGAGTCATTCAATTACAACGGAGACATCACCATGCGATTCATGATCATCATCAAAGCCAGCCAGGAATCCGAAGCCGGGGTCATGCCCAGCCAAGAGCTGCTGACGGCCATGGGCAACTACAACGAAGAACTGGTCAAGGCCGGCATCATGCTCGCGGGCGAAGGCCTGCACCCGAGCAGCAAAGGCGCTCGTGTAAAGTTTTCAGGAGACAAACGCTCGGTGATCGACGGTCCCTTCATCGAAACCAAGGAACTGATTGCCGGTTTCTGGTTATGGAAAGTGAAGTCCAGGGAAGAAGCCATCGAATGGGTCAAGCGCTGTCCCAACCCGATGCCGGGTACCGAGGCCGAGATCGAGATTCGCCAGGTGTTTGAGGCCGAGGACTTTGGCGCCGAGTTCACGCCGGAACTGCGCGAGCAGGAAGAGCGGGTTTGGGAGCAGGCGAAGAAAAACTGATGGGCGCTGACTGAATCGGCCACCTCCTAAGCACGCGAACAACGGTGACCGTGAGGCCTGGGTCAGGGATATTCGCGAGGTGATGCGCGGGGATGCGGGGAATCCGTATTACCGATGGTTTGTCGGGGGAGTGATGCGGTGTCCTGGCGGCCGCTATCGCGGGCAAGCCCGCTCCCACAGGGGATTTGTGGCGCTCACAGACCCAGTGTGGGAGCGAGCTTGCTCGCGATGGGGCCATCAGCTTCACAGCACCTGCCATTTGACACACACCAGCCATCCGGCAAAGCTGCATCGAGCGTCAACGCGCGCCGCAAGGCAATCGCACCTGGACCATGGAAGTCGTGATGCCGAAACATAAAAATAAAGCTGCAACCCCAAACCCTGATTCGCCACCGCCCCTGATCAAGCGTTATCTGTTCCCTGTCACCATCGGCATCCTGCTCCTGGCCGTGGCGGGCATCGGCTGGTTTTTGCAGAGCAGCACTCCGGCGCCACTCAAGCCTGCTCCCGTCAGTACACCTGCCGTGCAACCGGCCAAACCGCAACCGGTCGCTATCGCGCCGGCGAAAATGGTCGATGAGCAACAATGCCTGGGCTGCCACGGCGAGCAGGTCAAGGACTGGCAAGGCTCCCATCATCAATTGGCGATGCAGGAGGCCAACGTCGAAACGATGCTCGGCGACTTCAATAACGTCACTTTCAGGGCCGAAAAAGAGGCCACGGTGTTCTCGCGCAAAGGCGACGAATTCTGGGTCAACACACCGGGTATCAATGGCAAGAATGCCGACTTCAAGGTCGCTTACACCTTTGGCGTTGCCCCGTTGCAGCAATACTTGATCGAGGTCGGCGAAGGTCGGCTACAGGCCCTCGGCGTGGCCTGGGATACCGAGAAGCAGCGCTGGTTTCACCTTTACTCGGGCCTGGGGGTGACCTTCAAGAACCCGCTCCACTGGAGCAAACCCAGCCAAAACGCCAACTTCATGTGCGTCGAGTGTCACACCACCGGTTACAAGCGCAATTTCGATGCGGCAAAAAACACCTTCGACAGCCACTGGAACAGCCTCGGTGTCGGCTGTCAGGCCTGCCATGGCCCGGCGTCCAGTCACCTGGAGTGGACCGCGAAGAAAACCGACCTGATCCATGCCGGATTTGCCGTCGACCTCAAGGACAGGAACGCCACCGTGGAAATCGAAACCTGCGCCCGCTGCCACTCACGCCGCGCACCGCTGGACGACGGTTACACGGTTGGCAAGCGCCTGATGGACGACTATCTGCCAAGCGTCCTGACCCGCGAGCTGTATGCGCTGGACGGCAAGATCAAGGACGAAGTGTTCGAACACGGCTCCTTTGCCCAGAGCAAAATGTTCGACAAGGGCGTGCGTTGCAGCAACTGCCACAACCCTCACAGCACGCAGCTAAGGGCGCCGGGCAACGGTCTGTGCCTGCAATGCCACAACACCGCCGGCAAAACCAACGTGGAAGGCGTCGACGGCAAAGGCCTGCAAGCGAAAAACTACGATTCCATCGAACACACCCGCCACACCATGGGCCAACCGGGTTCGCAGTGCGTGGATTGCCACATGCCCGGA
This sequence comes from Pseudomonas sp. Pseusp10, assembly GCF_059492225.1. Taxonomy (NCBI): domain Bacteria; kingdom Pseudomonadati; phylum Pseudomonadota; class Gammaproteobacteria; order Pseudomonadales; family Pseudomonadaceae; genus Pseudomonas; species Pseudomonas sp. Pseusp10. The sequence continues at coordinate 4,163,868 of NZ_CP168528.1, forward strand.
AAATTCTACATGGGCAACGACTTCCGGCATGACCACAGCTTCAGCATTCCCAATCCCGAGCGGGCGAAAAAACTCGGTACGCCGGACGCTTGCCTGACCTGCCACCAGGGCAAGGACGGCGACAAAATCACCGGGCAATTCAAGCTGTGGAATACCGCCAGTACCCCGCAAGCCCCGCGCTACGACGAAAGCCTGTGGCTGATTCGCAACGGCCAGCCCGGCGCGGCGCAAGCCTTGTACGAGCAGTTGCAACGCAGCAATCTGCCGGCTATTCAACGGGCGACCCTGCTGGCCGAATTGCCGATGTACCCCAGCGAACAGGCGTTGAAACTGGCGACCAGGGATCTGGGCAATCCGGCCCCGCAAGTACGTGAAAGCGCCATCCGGGCGATCAGTGCTTTCCTGCCGCCAGCAGAGCGTGCACAGCTATTGACGCCGTTGCTGAGTGACCCGGTGAAAGCCGTGCGCATTGCCGCAGCCCGGGACTTGCTCAGCGTGGCGCGCAACGGTCTGGGCGGCGCCCAGAACAGCTGGAATGCCGCCATTGCCGAGTACGAAACGGTGCAGAAAAGCCTGGCCGAACGCGGCGAAGCCAATCTCAACCTGGCGATGCTGTATCAGGCCAGTGGTCGTGGTGGTGATGTCGAAGGCCTGCTGCGAACTGCGCTCCAGCGCGATCCGGACTTCTACCCGGCACTGGTAACGCTGGTGCAATGGCTGGAAGCCAACGGCCGCGCTCAGGAAGCCCAGGCGCTAATGGCGCAAAGCCTCAAGGAACACCCGGACGCCGCCCTGCTGCAACACACCCAGGGTCTGTCGCTGGTACGCGCGGGCAAAGCCGACCAGGCCATGCCGTTCCTGCGCAGAGCCGCGCAATTGGAACCGCAGAGCCCGCAGTACGGCTACGTGCTGGCGGTGGCCCTGCATGACAGTGGCAAGGTGGATGCCGCGTTCGAGGAGCTGGAAAGGTTATTGAAAGTTCAGCCGGCCAACCGCAATGCGCGGCTGTCGCTGATCCAGTACTACCTCGACAACGGACAGGAACCGAAGGCCCAGGTGCTGCTGCAAGGTTGGAAGAAAATCAACATGGGGGATCCGGCGTTGAAATGACGGGAGACTCTTGTAGGAGCGAGCTTGCTCGCGATGGTGTTACAGGCGACGCGTTTATCCAAAAACTCGCGTTTTCGTTGACGCCCATCGCGAGCAAGCTCGCTCCTACAGGGGCCGACTTCAGCGGCGTCTGAACAACGGCCGCGGTTCGATCACCGAACGCCCGTACAGCACACTCATCCCCGCCAGGCCTTTCAACGCATCCTCAGCGGATTTGTCTTCGCGCACGGCGAAGCTGTCGAAACCGCATTGGCGCATGTGGCTCAGTTGATCGCGCAAGACATCGCCGATGGCGCGCAACTCGCCGGCCCAACCCAATCGGGTGCGCAGCAGATAGGCCTGGCTGTAGCCGCGACCATCACGAAAGCTCGGGAAGTCCAGGGCGATCAGCGGCAGCTGGGCAAACCAAGGTTTGAGACTTTCAACTTCATCGTCCGGCCCCAGCCACACCCCCTGTTGCCGTGGGTTTTCCAGCCATAGGGCGAGCGGGAGAATTGCGGCACCGTCAGGCACTGGTTGCTCCGGGTCCCGCACCAGTGTCCACGGATCATCCGCCACAATCCGTGCCACGCCCTCCTCCAGCCGCAACAGATTGTTCATGCCGACACCTCCAGCACTTTCGGATAGACCGCTTCCTTGAACGGCTCCAGACCGATGCGCTGCACGGTGTCGACAAACAGCTCCTCACTTTCGCGATATCGTACGAAAGTCTCGATGATCTGCTCGATCACCTGCGGCACTTCGACTGCGCTGAACGACGGTCCGATGACCTTGCCCAGCGCGCTGTTCTTGCCCTGGGCGCCGCCGAGGGTGATCTGGTACCACTCGCTGCCGTTCTTATCGACGCCGAGGATGCCGATGTTGCCGATGTGGTGGTGACCGCAGGCGTTCATGCAGCCGGAGATATTGAGGCTGATGTCACCCAGATCGTGCAGGTAGTCGAGGTCGTCGAAACGCGCCTGAATGCCCTGGGCAATGGGGATCGACTTGGCATTGGCCAGCGCGCAGAAATCACCGCCGGGGCAAGCAATGATGTCGGTGAGCAAACCGGCGTTGGCGCTGCCCAGATTGTGTTCGCAAGCCAGACGCCACAGCGTGAACAGCTCGGCTTTTGGCACGTCCGGCAGCACGATGTTCTGTTCATGGGCAATGCGGATCTCGCCGAAACCGAAGCGCTCGGCCCAGTCGGCCACCGCTTCCATTTGTTTATCCGTGACGTCGCCCGGTGGCGAAGCGCTGCCCGGTTTGGTCGACAACACCACGCTGGCGTAACCCGGCACTTTATGCGGCTGAACATTGCGCAGCACCCAACGCGCGAACGCCGGGTTGTCGGCCAGATGCGTGCCGTAATCGAGGCTGGTGTCCGCCAGCTCATGATAAGGCGGCGCGACGAAGGCACTGGCCACACGGTCGAACTCGTCAAGGGTCAGTTGCGCCGGGCCGTCCTTGAGGTGCTGCCACTCCTCCTCCACTTCCCGGGCGAAGGCTTCCATGCCCAGGGCCTTGACCAGGATCTTGATTCGCGCCTTGTATTTGTTGTCCCGCCGGCCATGGCGGTTGTACACCCGCAACACCGCCTCGACGTAGGACAGCAGGTGCTGCCACGGCAGGCCTTCGCGGATCTGCAAACCGAGGATAGGCGTGCGCCCCAGACCGCCGCCAACGATCACCCGCAGGAGCATTTGGCCATCGTTGCCAGGGTAAAGATAGAGGCCGATGTCATGCATCATGATCGCCGCCCGGTCCTGTTCGGCCGAGCAGATGGCGATCTTGAACTTGCGTGGCAGGAACAGGAATTCCGGGTTGATGGTCGACCACTGCCGCAGGATCTCCGCCAGCGGTCGCGGGTCGATCATTTCGTCTGCCGCCACCCCGGCGAAGGCTTCGGTGGTGATGTTGCGCACGCAGTTGCCGGAGGTCTGGATCGCATGCATTTCCACCTGGGCCAGGCGTTCGAGGATGTCCGGTACCTGGGCCAGTTCGATCCAGTTGAACTGCATGTTCTGCCGGGTGGTGAAGTGGCCGTAACCGCGATCGTAATCCCGGGAGATGCTCGCCAGCGTGCGCATCTGCCGTGCATTCAGCGTGCCGTAGGGAATGGCGACGCGCAGCATGTAGGCGTGTTTTTGCAGGTACAGGCCGTTCTGCAGGCGCAACGGCAGGAACTCTTCTTCGCTCAGTTCGCCGGCCATGAAGCGCTCGACCTGATCGCGAAACTGCGCAACCCGCTCGAACACCAGCGCCCGGTCATAATCATCGTACTGATACATGTAAATACCTCATCAGGATTGACCGCGCATCCCCCGTAACTTCGCATCCACCGTAGCAGCTGCCGAGCAACGCGAGGCTGCGTTCGGCGCGGGCCGCGTTCGGGCGAAGCCGTCGTAAACCCTGCGAACGCGGTATTCCTAGATACCGCGTCGTTTGATTTCACGACTGCTGCGCAGCCGAACGCAGCCTCGCGTTGCTCGGCAGCTGCTACGGGCGGTGGGGTTTGGCGGTTCTTGTGTGGCATGACTATGGACCTGCGGCGCAGATCATTACAGATTCACCTGAATGCATAAAAACCGTATCAGAGCGCGGCAGATGGCCGCCAGCGGCTCTCAAATCTGATCTGCATAAATGAAAGTTTCCTGAGCCTGTTTTGTTTCCATCGGGATTTCTACAGTGCACGGCATTGCAACCGTGGAAGCATCGATCATGAGCACAACAACTATCGGACAGGCCTATAACTACAAGGTCGTGCGCCAATTCGTCGTGGCGACCGTGATCTGGGGTATCGTCGGGATGGCGATGGGCGTGTGGATCGCCTCGCAACTGGTGTGGCCGCAGATGAACCTGGACTTGCCGTGGACCACCTTCGGCCGCTTGCGCCCGCTGCACACCAGCCTGGTGATTTTCGGTTTCGCCGGCAGCGCGCAATTCGCCGCCAGTTATTACGCGGTGCAGCGCACCTGTCAGGTGCGACTGTTCTCGGACAAACTCGCTGCCTTCACCTTCTGGGGCTGGCAGTCGGTGATTGTGGTGATGCTGATCACCCTGCCGCTGGGCTATACCACCACCAAGGAATACGCCGAGATCGAGTTCTCCGGCGCGGTGTGGATGACCGTGGTCTGGGTCGCTTATGCCATCGTGTTCTTCACCACCGTGGTGCAGCGCAAGACCAAACACATCTATGTCGGCAACTGGTTCTTCGGTGCGTTCATCGTGGTCATTGCGATGCTGCATGTGGTCAACCACCTGTCGATTCCGGTGGGCTGGTTCAAGTCCTACCCGGTGTACTCCGGGGCCACCGACGCCATGGTCCAGTGGTGGTACGGGCACAACGCCGTGGGCTTTTTCCTGACCACCGGCTTCCTGGGGATGATGTATTACTTCGTGCCGAAACAGGCCGGCCGCCCGGTGTACTCCTATCGCTTGTCGATCGTGCACTTCTGGGCGCTGATCACCCTGTACATCTGGGCCGGTCCGCACCACTTGCACTACACCGCGCTACCGGACTGGGCGCAGTCGCTGGGCATGGCCATGTCGCTGATCCTGCTGGCGCCGAGCTGGGGCGGAATGATCAACGGTATGATGACCCTCTCCGGTGCCTGGCATAAGTTGCGCACCGACCCGATCCTGCGTTTCCTGGTGTTGTCCCTGGCCTTCTACGGCATGTCGACCTTCGAAGGACCGATGATGGCGATCAAGACCGTCAACGCCCTCTCCCACTACACCGACTGGACCATCGGCCACGTGCACGCCGGGGCGCTGGGCTGGGTGGCGATGATTACCTTCGGTGCGACCTATCACATGGTGCCGAAGGTATTTGGACGTGAACAGATGCACAGCACGCCGCTGATCAACCTGCACTTTTGGCTGGCGACCATCGGCACCGTGCTGTACATCGCCTCGATGTGGGTCAACGGCATCACCCAGGGCCTGATGTGGCGCGCGATCAACGATGACGGCACGCTGACCTACTCCTTCGTCGAAGCCTTGCAGGCCAGCCATCCGGGATTCGTCGTGCGCTTTGCCGGCGGGGTGTTCTTCCTCAGCGGCATGCTGCTGATGGCCTACAACGTGTGGCGCACGGTGCGGGTAACGGACGTGGCGATGGTGGAACGTGAGGCGCAGATAGCCTGATGACTGAAGTCGTGCTGAACCTGCTGGGTATGGGGTTTCTGTGGTTCGCCATCGAATACTGCCTGCGCCACCAGACCACCGAGAGCCTGGACGACGCCAGCCTGATCCCGTTTGCCGACGACCCTGAGGTGGCTCGACGGGTGGAGGCGGCTACCGGGAAGACCATCAATGCAGTGGCGCCCGAAGAGGCGAAGCCAGGCTGGGGAAACACCGATTTCTGATGCAACACCGATCCCTCAGGGTTACTTGTCTCAGCCACGATCCCGGGGGATCAAAACCTGTAGCTGCTGCGCCAGAAAATCCGCATCGAACGCAAAGGTATCCGGGTCTTTCAAGCCATTGGTCTTGCGCCACTGCCAGGCGTTCGACGGCGGCAGGCACACCAGCGAAACACTGCCATAGCGCGCAGCGGTAAAGCCCATCACTGCCAGGGAAATCTGCCCACCGGCGCCCATCACATCCGGCACGAACTCCACCGGTTTGCCGGCAATCGCAATGGACAGTTTCTCGGTCTTGAACGTCGACGTCTCGACCGGCACGCTCGGCCCGAACGCAACATAGGCTTCGCGTTTCACCTCCAGCAGATTCGGCGCCAGCACCGGCTCCAGCCATTGCTGGATCTGATCGAACAGATCACCGATGCGCGTCGCCCACTCGGCCGATTGCGCCTCAAACACTTGTTTTTTGTGCGCTTCGCTTTCTGCGTAGTGGCGAAGCATCTCGCCCAGTTGCCGTACGTCGTCCATTGCGGTGTTCCTTTGGTTGGAGCGGTACTGCGGACTTCGAGCATGGCAGATGCGCGCACGCTGCGTACGACTAATACCTGACGACAGTTTGCACCGTCGCGTAATCGCGGGCACTGTAGGTGCGCACTTCACCTGACAAACGGAGCACGATATGCGCACCATCGGCCTGATCGGCGGCATGAGCTGGGAGTCCAGCGCCGAGTATTACCGTCTGATCAACCAGCAGGTACGCGAGCGCCTCGGGCCGTTGCGTTCGGCGAAATTGCTCATGTACAGCGTCGACTTCGGCCCTGTCGAACAGGCCCAGCACGCCGGTCGCTGGGACGACGCGGCGTTGATCCTGGTGGATGCCGCGCAGCGCTTGCAGGCAGGTGGCGCCGATTGCGTGGTGTTGTGCACCAACACCATGCACAAGGTCGCCGGGCAGATTCAGGCCGCCATCGACATTCCCTTCCTGCACATCGCTGATCCGGCCGCTCAGGCAGCGGTCGAGGCCGGTGCCTTCAAGGTGGGTTTGCTGGGCACCGCGTTTACGATGGAACAGGACTTCCTCAAGGCACGCCTCGCTGCCCGGGGCTTGACGGTGCTGGTGCCGGAGGCCGAGGAGCGCCAGGCCGTGCACCGGATCATCTACGACGAGTTGTGCGTCGGCGTGATCAGCGAAACCTCACGCCAGGTGTATCAGCAGGTGATCAAGGCGCTGACTCAGCGCGGCGCCCAGGCGATCATCCTTGGCTGCACGGAAATCGGTTTGCTGATCAAACCCGAACACAGCACCCTGCCCTTGCTCGACACCACCGAGCTGCATGCGCAAGCTGCGGTGGCGTTCGCCTTGGGCGACTGACTCAACCGGCTTTGGGCGTGCGACGCAGGCGCGCCATGCTCAAGGTGTCCACCAGCACGCCGTCGCGTACGGCGTAATCACGCAACAGGCCTTCAGTTTCGAAACCGAACTTGCGATACAGCGCAATAGCCGCTTCGTTGTCGGCGTACACCGAAAGCTCGACGCGCTGCAGGTTCATCCAGTTGTCGGCGATATCCAGCGCCGTAGTGAGCAGCCTGGAGCCCACGCCCTTGCCCTGCCACGCCACCGCAACGCCCATGCCGAAACTGCCGGCATGGCTGCGACGAATACGCGAGAACTGCTCCAGACCAATGTTGCCGATGACCGTGCCTTGATGCAGAGCCACCACTTTCACCAGGCGTTCGTTATCCAGCGCCAGGCGACTGCGCCAGAGTTCGGTGGACTGATACGGCATTTGCAGGGTTTGGCGGGCGATTGCAGGATCGTTGTACAGCGCCGTAATGCCTTCGATATGGGATTCGTTGAAGCGTTCGAGGGTGATGACGGGATCAGTGGCTGGCATGGGTGAATCATCCTTGAAGCAGACATGGCCGTTCACTCTATAACGCTTCCTTCCAGCATGGCGAGAACCAATGTGGGAGCGGCGGTGCGGCGATCCGACTTGCTCGCGAAGGCGGATCGACATTCAACATCAATGTCGACTGACAGGTCCCCTTCGCGAGCAAGCTCGCTCCCACAGTTGGATTGCACTCAGCTTTCAAACCACTCCCGGCGCTCGCTGAAGGTGTTTTCGATCAACTCGACGATCATCCGTACCTGCGCGTCGTCCTCGGAACGGGCGTTGATCGCCATCCACACCTGACGTTGCATCGGTTGGGCAAACAAGCCCGGCAAGGCAATCAACCCGCGATCGAAGTGGCTCATGTAGAGCGGCAGCAGGCCGATGCAGGCGCCGCAACGGATCATCTCCAGCATCAGCTCGTAGGATTGCAGTTGCACCGCCCCGGCCAGGCGTTGATCCACCAGTGCATTCCATGGCCGGAAGCTTTCAACCTGGCAGTCCTGTCGCCATTGCACCAGGAGAAAATCGGCCAGTTCATCCAGGCATTCCGGCCTGGAAGCGACCCGCGAGTAGCGCTTGGCAATGTGCGGCAGGTATTGCAGTTGCACCAGACGCCGGGGTTCGGTGGTGGCAAAGCTCGGCCCCGGCAACGGCGACTCGGTATTGCCCAGCCACACCACCACGTCGGCGCTGACCGCTTGCAGGGACAACTCGCTGTCGAGCGTCATGATGTCCAGGCGCACACTGGCATTACGTCGCAGCAGTGCAACCAGGTTACGTCCGAGAATGTCATGCAGAATCGAATCGGCAACGGCCAGGCGAATCAACGGCTGCTCGATCACCGGCAAATCACGCTCATGGGCCAGCGCGATCAGTTGTGCGTGCAAGCGCAACCCATCGCGACTGAGGCTGAAGCCATTTTCTGAAAGGTTGAACAGTGAACACTGGAGCTGCGTTTCCAGCAGCACCAGTTGCCTGCGCAGACGGGTGGCCTTGATGTTGAGACTGCGGGCGGCCTGCATGAAACAACCGCAACGGGCGCTGACAGTGAAACACAGCGCCAGTTCGGGGTCGATACCCGCTGCCAACTGGCGCCAGGACGCGTTTTTATCGATCGCTACACGATACTCGGCAGCACCCTGTCGGGTGCAGATTTCCATGACTGACATCGAGGACTCCCTGTCGACCTGACACTGACAGTTACATCCTGCGCAACGTTCATGAAGCTGCCATGACAATGACTCAGGCGCTGGGTGTTTGCCGAAAGCTCACGGCCAGGCGATTCCAGCTGTTGATGGTGGTGACGGCGATGGTCAAGTCGACCATTTCGCTTTCACTGAACTGCTCCCGGGTTTGGACGTAGACATCGTCCGGCACGTGGCTTTCGGAGAGTAAGGTGACCGCCTCGGTCCAGGCCAGCGCGGCTCTTTCCCGCGGATTGAAGAAGTTACTGTCACGCCAGACCACGATGGAATACAGGCGCCGATCGCTTTCGCCCAGGCGCCTGGCATCCACCGAGTGCATGTCGGTGCAAAAGGCACAGCCGTTAAGCTGCGATGCGCGAATCTTGATCAGGTGCAGCAGGCCCTGCTCGATGCTCAGGCTGCTGGTCAGGGCCTCCATGGCGATCATGGCTTTCATCGCTTTGGGGGACGCGCTGTAGTAGTCCAGACGGGGGTTCATGGAGCGATCTCGTGCAGCCCTGAGGTGATCTTCACGTTAGTCGCTGGCGCGAGGGCACGACAGATCCAATTGGGCGAATTCCCCGGGGACCACCGCCACCAGACCAATTGACGGTTTTTCCACTGCACAACTTCTGTACCACCGGCGGATAGGGGTAATCTTGCGCGACGCACACGCGCCTCAATCGCCCCGGAGCCTCGCCGGCATGGAACTACATGTTGTCATCAACGGTCGCAAGGACCTGGCCGGCCAGCTGTACAACCAACTGCGCAGCGCCATCGAGTCCGGTCGCCTGACTGCCGGGACGCAACTGCCGCCCAGCCGTCTGCTGGCCGAACAATTGGGTATTTCGCGCAAGACCATATCCGATACCTACGCCCAGCTGACCTACGAAAACTTCCTCACCGGGGTGGTCGGCAAAGGCACCTACGTCAATGCGCGCTCGTCGAAGGTGCAGCGCAAACAGAGCCACACCGAGCTTGGCGGCTTCGAGGTGATCGAGTCCTGGCGCAACCTGCCGGTGTTTCTGCGTCACCCGACCCTGGAAGGCTCGCTGCGCTACGACTTCATTGGAGGCGCCACCAGCAAGGGCCAGTTTCCCCAGGATGACTGGCGGCGCTGCACCTCTCACGCGCTGCGCCAGATGGCCGGTTCCAAGGGCTTGTACAGCCTGCCCGAGGGCTTGCCGGCGCTGCGCAACGCCATTGCGCAGCACATCGCGTTCTCCCGCGGGGTCAATTGTCAGGATGAGGATGTGGTGGTGTGCAACGGCGCGCAGCAGGCGCTGGACCTGATTGCCCGGGTGCTGATCAGTCCGGGTAGCCTGGTCGCCATGGAGGACCCCGGCTACCCGCCGGCGCGACTGCTGTTCGGCACCCATGGCGCCACGGTGATTGGCGTACCGGTGGACGCCGAAGGCATTGTGGTGGACCGGATTCCTCGCGGCACTCGTCTGATCTATGTCACCCCTTCGCACCAGTTCCCGCTGGGCATGCCGATGAGCCAGGCGCGCCGGGAAGCACTGCTGGCCAAGGCCCATGAGTTGGGCGCAATCATCATCGAGGACGACTACGACAGCGAATTTCGCTACGAGGGCCGCCCCACCGACTCCCTGCAAAGCATGGATGAACGCGGGATCGTCGCTTACGTCGGGACGTTCTCCAAAACCCTGTTGCCGGAACTGCGGCTCGGCTATGCGATCCTGCCGCCGGCGATCCTCGAGGCCGTGGTGCGTGCCAAACAGCTCACCGACCTGCACACCTCGACCCTGCCGCAATGGGCGCTGGCCAAGTTCATCGCCGAAGGCTGCCTGCTCAAGCACATCCGGCGCTGCCATACGATCTATGCCGGGCGCCGCGAGCGGATCCTGACACGAATGGCCGGCGATCTTTCGCCCTGGCTGGAGGCAGTGCCGTCCACCGCCGGTTTCCACATGGCGGTACTGTGCAAAGTGCCGCTGGATATTCCATTGGTGATCGAACTGGCGAAAAAAGTCGAAGTCGGGCTCTATGCCATCGACAGCTTTTTCTATCAGGAAACGCCAAGGGCCGGGCTTTTCTTCGGTTTTGGCGCCATCGAAACCCTCGACATCGACATCGCCCTGGATCGTTTGCGCGACATCTTGCAGCAGGTGGCCTGACGGATTGGCCTGCGGCTTTATCAGGCGATTGGCTATTGGCGGTCCCGAGGCTCAGGCCTATCCTGCATAGGCGTTATCCCTCAATGAGCAGGATTCGTCCGGCCTGATTCAGGAGTGTGAGCAATGTCCTATGAAGTGATCAATACCGTACAGGTACAGGCCGCCGCCGGCCGCTCGGATGAACTGGGCAGGCAATTGCAGAAGATTGTCGAAACCCTGCGTGAACTTCCCGGCTGCGATTCCTATATGGTCGACCGCTGCCCCGAGGACACCAATCGCTGGACCGTCAGCGCCCACTGGCAATCGGAAGCGGCCATGCGATCGCATTTCAACTGCCCGGAGGTCCAGGGTTTCATCAGCCTGATCGATAGCCAACTGGCCAATGCCGTGGACTTCAACAGTTTTCCGATCGTTTAACCAATACCTGTGGCGAGGGAGCTTGCTCCCTCGCCAAAATTTTTTCTCCATGGCCCCGGAATCTTCTGTAATTGGTCCCCTCTCCTTCCAGAATATTGGCTGTTTAACCTCTACTGCTTGCGGACTACTGTTGTTTTCGACAACTAACCCACCGCAGGTAAAGAACCATGAACGTGTTGCGCTTCTGCGTTGCCCCCCTTGCTGCCCTGGCCCTGATGGCCTGCGCGTCGGCGTTTGCCCATGCCCCTTCGGAAAAGGTCACTGTCCTGCAGGACGAAATGCTGAAAAACGTCCCCGGTAAAAAAGCGCTGATGATCGAGGTCGATTACGAGCCGGGGCAGTCCTCCATCGCCCACAAGCACGAAGGCACCGCCATGGCTTATGTCATATCGGGAGAGATCATTTCCCAAGTCAAAGGCGAGGCGGCGAAAACCTTCAAGGCCGGTGAGTTCTGGTATGAACCGGCCGGGTCGGAACACATGGTGTCGAAAAACGCCAGCGCGACCCGGCCGGCCAAGTTGCTGGTGTTCATGGTATTGGCCCCCGACGAGAAAGTGTTGATCCCACTGGAACACTGATGGCTGAACGTACAGCTATAAATAAAAAGGCTCGAATCGCGAATTCGGGCCTTTTAATTTCCTCGCGCAATTAACCGAAAGCTTTTAAACCAAACAAAACTATTGGTCGCCTGACAAGGGTGGATATTGGCTATTTAAATAAATCATCCAGGGTTTAGTCTTGAGTCACCGCCGGTACAACACCGGCAATTTTAACTTTCGACTGAAGTTGATTCACTGGAGAAACACCATGAAACTTGTGCTTGCCAGTACGTTGACCATGGCCGTTGTTTTAACCGGTTGCTCGATCCCCACCGCGCCGACAGCGGTTTCTTCGCTGAACGGTATCTTTACCGAACCGGTAGGCCGCAGCGGGGCCACCCGTATTACCAACGGCAGCCATGTCTCGCTGGGCATCGTCTACAGCCAGAATACTCAGACCAACCGCGCCTACCTTCGGGACTACCAGGCCAACGCCGGCACGGGTTTCGGTCAGAGTCTGCTGGTGCAGTCGATTCATGACGCCTACGTAGCCACTTCCAGGCCAGACCTGGCCGTGGATTGGGTCAAGGCCTCCCTGCAACGGCAATTCGGCTCGGTTACCGTGTATCCGGACATGCAGAGCCTCAGGGCGGCAAAACCGGATGTGATGGCGGTGGTCGACACCCGCAGTCAACTGATAACCTCGCGCAGTTCAGACATACAGGCGGATGTCAGTGCAGACTTCTATGACAAAAACTTCAATTACATCGGTACTGCAAAAGGTCACGATGCCAAAGCACTTAGTCCGGTCTGGGCGGACTATAAACGTAGTGAAGATATAGTTGCGGACATTAACGAACAGCAGAACGTGCAAGTCAGGGCACTGCAAAAGTTTGACCAGTCGCTCAGCAATTTACTGACCAGCCCGACAAGTAATGTGTCGATGCTTGATTCTAAACAAAGCCAGAAGTTGTATTGAAACTGAAGACCCTATCGCGAGCAGACTCGCTCCTACAGTTGACCGCATGCTACCTGCTCGCGAAGAGGCCAGTACAAACTCCCCTGAACCTTAAGCAAAAAAAAAGCCCCGCATCTTTCAATGCGGGGCTTTTTCATTCAACGCCTGATCAGGCCGCCGGTTCCAGCTCGGCGGCGAAAGGGGCAGGCACTACCGCTTGCCCGCTCAATGCCAGGTCCAGCAGCTCGCGGTTGGCTACCGCGTACATGGCGTAGTCCGTGCCGCTGGCGGCACGGATTTCCACCAGCATGGCGCGCCAGCGCTCGATCATGCTGTCGTTCTGCGCCATCCACAGGGAGAGCCGTGTTTCCACGTCCTGGGTGCCGTCGCCCTGTTGCAGGACCGAGATGGTGATCGCACGTTGCTGCCAGTCGACGTCATCGCGGAACGCTTCACGGGCCAGGGCCTGCCAGTTGTTTTCAACCGGCAGAGCGCTGATCTGTTGCAGGTACCAGGTGATGTCCAGCGCGCTGCCCACGGCGAAGTAGGCCTTGGCCACGTCCGCAGGGTCCTGGCCGGTCACGTCGGAAGCCTCGATGATCGGCAGCAGGGTGTACAGGTGCGAAGTGCCAGCCACCATGCGCGCGAGCAACTCCGGCACACCGGCTGCGACGTACGCCTGATAGCGAGCCTGCCAGTTCTCGCGGATCTCGCCACTGAGCAGTTCGTCGAGCTTGAGGCCCAACTCCTTCAGATGCGGACCGAAGTGCGCGACGTCACGGGCAGCGTTCTGCTCGTTGCGACGGGCACGCAGGAACCAGCGCGTGGCGCGACGGCCCAGGCGCATCAGCTCGTCCATCAGCTCCAGTTGCACGTCGGCCGAAACCTGGTAATCCAGGTTTTCGATCTGACGGAACCAGTGCGGGAGATGGAAAATGTCACGCACGATCACGTAGGCGCCGGCCACGTTCGCCGGGCTCATGCCGGTCGACTCTTTGAGTCGTTGAACGAAGGTGATGCCCATGTGGTTGACCAGATCGTTGGCGATCTGGGTGCTGACGATTTCGCGCTTCAGACGGTGACGGCGCATGGCCGCGGAGAACTTGCTCACCAGCGTTGGCGGGAAAGCGGTTTCCATGTCGCGGGTCAGGTAGTCGTCGTCCGGCACCAGGGAGCCCAGCAACTGCTCCTTGAGGTCGATCTTGCTGTAGGAGATCAGCACCGACAGCTCGGCACGGGTCAGGCCATGGCCTGCCGCGATACGCTCGTTGATGGCTTCTTCGGCCGGCAGGAACTCGATGGCGCGATCCAGCTTGCCGCGGCCTTCCAGATCGTTCATCAGGCGCTTGTATTCGGCAATCCGCGGCAAGGCACGACGGGCTGCCAGGGACAGGGCCTGAGTCTGCTTGTAGTTGTTGCCCAGCACCAGACCACCGACTTCGTCGGTCATGCTCGCCAGCAACTGGTTACGTTGCTTGTCGGTCATGTCGCCAGCATGAACCACTTCGTTCAGCAGGATCTTGATGTTCACTTCGTGGTCGGAGCAGTCCACGCCACCGGCGTTGTCGATGAAGTCGGTGTTGGAACCGCCGCCATTGAGACCGAACTCGACGCGACCCAGCTGGGTCATGCCGAGGTTACCGCCCTCGCCCACGACTTTGCAGCGCAGTTCGTTGCCGTTCACACGCAGAGCATCGTTGGCCTTGTCGCCGACATCGGCGTGGCTTTCGCTGCTGGCTTTGACGTAGGTACCGATACCGCCGTTCCACAGCAGATCCACCGGCGCCTTGAGCAAGGCATTCAGCAGTTCGGTCGGGGTCAGCTTGTCGGCCTCGATGTCGAAGCGCTCTTTCATCTGCTCGGAAATCGCGATGCTCTTCGCGCTGCGCGAGAAGATCCCGCCGCCTTCGGACATGATGCTGGTGTCGTAGTCCGACCAGGCCGAACGCGGCAGGTCGAACAGGCGCTGACGCTCGGCGAAGCTCGATGCCGGCTCCGGATTCGGGTCGATGAAGATGTGCAGATGGTTGAAGGCTGCGACCAGTTGCAACTTGTCAGACATCAACAAGCCGTTACCGAACACGTCGCCGGCCATATCGCCGACACCGACCACGGTGATGCTGTCTTCCTGGACATTGATGCCGCGCTCGCGGAAGTGGCGCTGTACGCCAACCCACGCGCCCTTGGCGGTGATGCCCATCTTCTTGTGGTCGTAACCGGCCGAACCACCGGACGCAAACGCATCACCCAGCCAGAAGCCGTAGTCGATGGCGATGCCGTTGGCGATGTCGGAGAAAGTTGCAGTGCCCTTGTCCGCCGCCACCACCAGGTACGGGTCGTCGTCGTCATGACGCACGACGTTGGCCGGCGGTACCAGTGCGCCGTCTTTCAGGTTGTCGGTAATGTCCAACAGGCCCGAAATGAAGATGCGGTAGCAGGCGATGCCCTCGGCCGCGATCTCGTCACGGCTGCCGCCCAGTGGCAGGCGACGCGGCAGGAAGCCACCCTTCGCACCCACCGGCACGATCACCGAGTTTTTCACTTGCTGGGCTTTTACCAGGCCCAGGACTTCGGTACGGAAGTCTTCTTCACGGTCGGACCAGCGCAGACCGCCGCGAGCGACGTTGCCGAAGCGCAGGTGCACGCCTTCGACGCGCGGCGAGTAAACGAAGATTTCAAACTTCGGTACCGGCTTCGGCAGCTCCGGAATCAAGTGCGGGTTGAACTTGAAGCTGAAGTACGACTTGTTATGGCCGTTGGCATCGGTCTGGTAGAAGTTGGTGCGCAGGGTGGCCTTGATCAGGTCCAGGTAGCGACGCAGGATGCGGTCTTCGTTCAGCACCTGGACGTCGTCCAGGGCGCTGAGAATCGCGTGTTCCAGGCGTTGCTGCTTATCTCCCAGATCGTCACCGGTCAGCTTGCGCGCCAGGTAGAAACGGGTCTTGAACAACCGGGTCAACTCGCGAGCGATGTCGGCGTGGTTGTTCAGGGTGCTGGCGATGTAGCCCAGGTCGAAGCCCAGACGAATCTGCTTCATGTAGCGGGCGTAGGCACGCAGCAGCGCCACGTCGCGCCATGGCAGGCCGGCGGTCAGTACCAGACGGTTGAATCCATCGTTCTCGGCATCGCCACGCACGATGTGGACGAATGCGTCCTGCAGCGTGTCATTAAGCTGCTGGATGTCGAGTTCCATGCCTTCGGCGGCAGTGAACGCGAAATCGTGAATCCAGAACTCGCGGCCACTGTTGTGGCGCAGACGGTAAGGGAACTCACCCAGCACGCGCAGGCCGAGGTTTTCCAGGATCGGCAATACGTCGGACAGCGCCAGCGGAGTATCGGCGTGGTACAGCTTGCAGTGCAGCATGCGCTGACCGGAAACCTGACCTAGCGGCTGATAGAAGCTCATCACCAGCGGATTTTTTTCGTTGAGGCTCAGCAGGTGCTGCATGTCTACCACAGCCGAGTGGGCTGCGAAACGCTCGCGGTAACCGGCCGGGAAGCCTTTCGGGAAGTCGGCCAGCACATTGGTGCCGTGGGCTTCGCCGAAGCTTTCGATGGTCAGGGCGGCGTAGTCGTCCTGCCAGCTGCGGCAGGCCTGCACCACTTCTTTTTCCAGCAGCAGCGGGTCGATGTCGAGGCGGTTTTTCGGGTCGACGCGCAAGATCAACTGCACGCGGGCCAGCACGGACTCGGAGAAGAAGGTCCAGAACTCGCAATCGGTCGCTTTCAGGCGATCCATCAGCACTTGCTGGATCTTCTGGCGCACTTCGGTGGAGTAGATGTCACGCGGCACGTAGGCCAGGCAGTAGCAGAAACGGCCGTACGGGTCTTTGCGCAGGAACACGCGAATCTTGTTGCGTTCCTGGATCTGCACGATCGACATCACGGTGCTGAACAACTCGTCCACTGGCGTCTGGAACAGATCGTCGCGCGGCAGCACTTCGAGTACTTGCGCCAGTTCCTTGCCCAGGTGAGCCTTGGCCTGGAAGCCCGAACGGCGTTCGATTTCCTCGACCTTGCGGCGGATGTACGGGATCACCCGCACGCTCTCGCCATACACCGACGAGGTGTACAGGCCCATGAAACGGCATTCCTTGATGACCTTGCCGTTGGCGTCAACTTCACGGATCGACACGAAATCCGGGTAAGCCGGACGGTGGACACGGCTTGGGTGCGAAGCCTTGGCGAACGACAGCAGGGTCGGTTCGCGCAGATAGTTCACGGCGTAGTCTTCGATGCGCAGGTCATCGTAGGTCAGGCCGGCACGCAGCAGCTTGGTCAGGCCGAGGAAGGAGTCCTTGTCGTAGACGATGTGGCCGCCATCGGCTTCATCGCTGACCACGAACTCTTCGTAGCCGAGGAAGGTGAAGTGGTTGCCCACCAGCCACTCCAGGAAACTCTTGATTTCGCTCTTCTCGTCGGCGTCGATGGCGAACTGGCTGTTGTCCAGCTTGGTCAGGATCTCCTGGACCTTGGCCTTCATCGGCTCAAAATCGCCAACGGCCACGCGGACTTCACCGAGCACCTGCTCCAGCTCTTTGCTCAGGACATTGAGCTCGGCGGTATTGGCGCAGCGGTCGATTTCCAGGTACATCAGCGACTCTTGCAGAATGTCGTCGCCCTGGGTGCCTTTCGGCAGGATTTCCAGCAACTCGCCCTTGCTGCCACGACGCACGCTCAGCACGGTGGTTTGCAGGGTATGGATGCTGTAGCCGCGACGGTTCAGCTCGGTACGCACCGAGTCCACCAGGAATGGCAGGTCGTGGTGCAGCACTTCGACCGCGGTATGGGTCGACTGCCAGCCGTGGCGTTCGTAATCGGGGTTGTAGACGCGCACTTGCGGTTGCGCGTGATCGAAGCGCTCAAGCAGGCGCCATGCAGAAAGGGTGCAGCCAGCGAGATCGGACAACCGACGCTGGGTCAGCTCGTCAAGGGAAATGATGCCGAAGAATTGTTCAGCGAACAGCGCCACTTGTGGCAGTGCCTGTTCACTGATGTGCTGCGCCAGTGCCGCTTGCAGTTGGTGCTGGAAGTCGGCTTTGCTGGCTGCGGTGAAGAACGCCATCTGTGGTACTCCGCTTGGGCTTGTTATTGATGGAAGCGTCGCGTGCAAAACCCCTGTTAGGGGCTACCCGTCACCCTGTTCCTGATTCTCGGGCAGAGGAAACAGGGTGACAGGTGGGTGAAGCTGGACGAGACACTCAGGTCACATTCACCTTCCGTGAATGGGCATCTGCAAAAACGACTGGCTGCGCGCAGCGCAATGCCTTTACAGGTGCTCATCCGTTGCGCAGCTTAACGAGAGCGGCAAGGCCCTTGCTTGCGATGCTGCGACATATTCGGTCAACGGTACGCTGCTCAAGGCATACGCATCGAACAACACTAGCATTCACACAGAAAAATGACGGTTTTCCGTCCGGTTTTACGGGACATGCGTACCAGAAATGACCAGTAACACCCTGTCCGTCCACGACCCGGTCATTGACACTCGGACGAGCAGAAATGTGCGCGGGCTGGCAGAATCGCCCTTTGTTGCGTTTACCACGCTCGTCGAGCCAGGAATTACCCATGAAAATGAAAACCGCCCTCTTGATCGTCAACCCTTGCGACGACGAAGAAGACAACATGGCCATGCTCTGCTGCCACAGCGAGCAGGGCGAAATGTTCCTGATGAGCCGCTACCCGGATGAAGACGAGCTGGAAATCACCCTCGACGGCGAACCCTCGACCCTCGACGGCGTGAAAGTCACCCTGAGCCCTGCCGTGTTGAAGATCGAAATTGCGGCGGCAGATGCCGATGCGCTCAATGGCGATGATGTGCTGGAAATCACCTTTGATGCCGACATGACGGATCTGGCTGAAGTTGAGCTGACCTTGAAGAATATTCTTGATGGTACTGGCACCTTTATCAGCCAGATTTGAGTCGTTTGATCCGCCCTCATCGCGAGCAGGCTCGCTCCTGCAATTGATCGTCGTACACCGTCAATGTAGGAGCGAGCCTGCTCGCGATGGCGCCGGCACAGCCACCCAATCACTCCCCTGCTACGAAAATCCAGCAATTGCCCCAACCATTCCCGCACTTTGCACAAAATGCCGTTAGTCGCCGCCCCCCGCGATGGATTAAAGTAACGCCCCCAGCCCTGGCGCATTTTCGAACGTCCTCGGCCACCCTTTTGCAGGAACAGTCATCGATGGAACATCGTGAAGCGCTGCTCGCGCTGCGAACCTTTCTTTCAACGCAGATTCTCGGCCAGGAAAAACTCATCGAGCGCTTGCTCATCGCCCTGCTCGCCGACGGCCACATGCTGGTCGAGGGTGCCCCTGGCCTGGCCAAGACCAAGGCCATCAAAGAACTCGCCGAAGGCATCGAGGCTCAGTTCCACCGCATTCAGTTCACTCCCGACCTGTTGCCGGCCGACATTACCGGTACGGAAATCTATCGCCCGGAAACCGGCAGCTTCGTGTTCCAGCAAGGTCCGATCTTCCACAACCTGGTGTTGGCGGACGAAATCAACCGCGCTCCGGCCAAGGTTCAGTCGGCCTTGCTCGAGGCCATGGGCGAGCGGCAAGTCAGTGTCGGGCGCAGCACCTATGAGCTGTCGCCGCTGTTCCTGGTGATGGCCACGCAAAACCCCATCGAGCAGGAAGGTACTTATCCGCTGCCCGAAGCCCAGCTTGACCGGTTCCTGATGCACGTGAAAATCGGCTTTCCCGATGCCACTGTCGAACGCCGGATTCTGCAGCAAGCCCGTGGAGAAGCCCTGAACGGCGAAGCGAAGCCTGAGCGTCGGGTTACCCAACAGACGATTTTTGCCGCACGCAAGGAAATCCTCGGCTTGTACATGGCCGACGCCGTGGAGGAGTACCTGGTGCAACTGGTCATGGCCACCCGCATCCCGGCCAAGTTCGATCCGGAAATGGCCGAGTGGATCGCCTACGGCGCCAGTCCGCGCGGTTCGATTGCCCTGGACCGCTGCGCACGCGCCCACGCCTGGCTGGCCGGGCGTGATTTCGTCAGCCCGGAAGATATCCAGGCCGTGCTGTTCGACGTGCTGCGCCATCGCATCATTCTTTCCTTTGAAGCCGAAGCCGCTGGCATCGATCAGGACCGGGTGGTCCAGCGGATTCTCGACGTCGTAGCCGTCGCTTGACCCCGATGAACGCCAGCCTGCCGCCCGAGCCGGGCATTCGTGTCAGCCTCGCCGACCTGATCGAGATGCGCCATCGCGTGCGTGAAGTGCAGCTGTTTTCCACGCCAAGCCAGCGCAGCCCGCTGATCGGCCTGCACCACTCCAAGTTGCGCGGGCGTGGCGTCGACTTCGATCAGGTGCGGGTCTATCAGGCCGGCGACGATGTGCGCACCATTGACTGGCGCGTGACTGCGCGCACCCAGGAACCCCACACCAAGCTGTTCCACGAAGAACGTGAGCGGCCGATTTTTATCATGGTCGAACAAAGCCGCCGGTTGTTTTTCGGCTCGGGCCTGATGTTCAAGTCGGTGCTCGCCGCCCAGGCCGCGAGCCTGATCGGTTGGGCAGCCCTGGGGCACAACGACCGGGTCGGCGGCCTGGTGTATGGCGACAATGTGCATTACGAAATCAAGCCCCGGCGCAGCAAGCAAAGCCTGCTGCAATTGCTCAACCGGCTGGTGCGGGTCAACCAGTCGCTGAGCACCGAAGGCGAGCCGGACCGCGACGCCTTCGGCATTGCCTTGCGCCGCGCGCGGGAGGTGTCACGTCCGGGCAGCCTTGTCATTGTGATTTGCGATGAACGCGCGCTATCGGAAAGCGCCGAGCAACAGCTGAGCCTGTTATCGCGTCATTGCGACCTGTTGTTGCTGCCGGTGTCCGATCCGCTGGATCATGCCCTGCCCGCCGCCGGCCTTTTACGTTTCGCCGAGCGTGGAGCGCAACTTGAGCTCGACACGCTGAATTTCGACCTGCGCCAGACTTACCGGGCCCAGGCCGAATTGCGCATCGCGCGCTGGGAGCTGCTCGCGCAGAAACTACGGGTGCTGATGATGCCTTTGAGCACTCAGAGCGAGATGGTCGAGCAATTGCGCGAATACCTGAACCCACAGAAACCGGGGAAAGGTCGATGAGCAGCCTTGATCAACTGCAACCGCTGATATCCCCCCCACCGGTGGAGTTCTGGCCTCCGGCACCGGGTTGGTGGTTGCTGCTTTTATTGGTGCCACTGATCGGATTGGGCCTGTGGAAGCTGCGTCGCTTTATTCCTGTCAAGCGCCCCGCGGTACGCGCCGAGCAGCCGCTTGACCCGGTGCGCCTTGCCGCCCTGGCGGAGCTGGCGCTGATGCCCAAACCCTATGATGGTGCGCCAGCCGGTGCCTGGCTGCAGCAACTCAACGGCTTGCTCAAACGCCTGTGCCGCAACCATTACCCCTACAGCCAGAGCCATACCCTCAACGGCCGCAAATGGCTGGCGTTCCTCGACAACCGCTGCCCGGCGGCCGGCCTGACCCGCTGGATGGTGCTGGTCGAAGGCGCCTATAAACCCGAATGCAAGCTCGACGACAAGGCCATCGCCGGTCTGACCCAGGCCGTTGACACATGGATTCGCAAACATGTTTGAGTTCGCCTGGCCGTGGATTTTTGCCCTTTTGCCACTGCCGTGGCTGATGCGCATCGTATTGCCGGTGGCCGACAGTGGCGAACCGGCACTCAAGGTCAGCTTCCTCAGCGATCTCGAAGGCCTCGCCGGACGTCGCGCCCGGGCCAACCTGCCGGCATGGCGCCAGCAGGCACCGTTCATGCTGCTATGGCTGTTGCTGCTGGTCGCGGCGGCGCGCCCGCAGTGGCTCGGCGAACCCTTGCCGATTGCCGCCAGCGGCCGCGATCTGCTGGTGGCAGTGGACGTTTCCGGCTCCATGGATTTCCCTGACATGCAGTGGCAGGACGAAGAGGTGAGCCGACTGTCGTTGGTCCAGCACCTGCTCGGCGATTTTCTCGAACGCCGCGAAGGTGACCGTGTCGGCCTGATCCTGTTTGGCAGCCGGGCCTATCTGCAGGCACCGCTGACATTCGACCGGCACACCGTACGAGTCTGGCTCGACGAAGCGCGCATCGGCATTGCCGGCAAAAACACCGCCATCGGCGATGCTATCGGTTTGGCCCTCAAACGCCTGCGTCTGCGTCCGGCAACCAGCCGTGTGCTGATTCTGGTGACCGACGGCGCCAACAATGCTGGTGAAATCGGCCCACTCACCGCTGCGCGGCTGGCGGCCAAAGAGGGTGTGAAAATCTACCCGATCGGTATCGGTGCCGATCCGGAGCAAAGTGGCACGGTGGGCTTTCTCGGCGTCAACCCGAGCCTGGACCTTGACGAACCATCCCTCAAGGCCATCGCCGAGGCCACGGGTGGCCAGTACTTCCGTGCTCGCGACGGCAAGGAACTGCAGGCAATCAAGGACACCCTTGACCAACTGGAGCCCGTGGCCCAGCAACCCACCCAGGCCCGCCCGGCTCAAGCGTTGTATCACTGGCCACTGGCCCTGGCGCTGTGGTTGAGCATACTGCTGGTGGCCCCTGTACTCTGGCCGGACAACCCGTTGCAACGCCTGTTTACCAAGGATCTGTTTTTGCAAACGCAATTGCTGCCTGACTGGCGCCAGCGTCTCAAGCGCCTGCGCCTGCGGAGGCGCCGATGAGTGAGCTGTGGCCTTACTGGTTCCGCCCCTGGTGGCTACTGTTGCTGCCGGTGCTTGGCTGGTTGCTCTGGCAACTCTGGCACCGCAAGAAGCGCGCCGGGCGCTGGCAGATGATCCTGCCGCCGGCCTTTCATGCGGCACTGCTCAGCGGTGGCAGTGGACGTGACAGTAAATTGCCCTGGATCGCCCTTGGTCTTGCGTGGCTGTTGACCGTGCTCGCCCTGTTGGGCCCGGGTTGGGAGCGCGTCGAGCAAACCAGCCAGAAACCCGCCGACCCGCTGGTGGTAATTCTCGAGTTGACCCCGGAAATGCTCGCCACCGACGTCATGCCCAACCGACTCGAACAGGCACGACGCAAGTTGTTCGATCTGCTACAGATTCGCAGCGACGCGCAAACCGCCATTGTCGTCTACGCCGGCAGTGCCCACACACTGGTACCGCTGTCAGATGATCTTTCCACCAGCCGCAATCTGTTGGATGCGCTAAAACCGTCATTGATGCCTGAGGCCGGTCATCGCGCCGACCTGGCGGTGCTCAAGGCCCTGGCACTGCTCGAACAAGCGGCTCTGGGCAACGGCCGGATTCTGCTGATTGGTTCGTCCCTGACCGACCAGGAACGGCTGGGTATCCGTCGCGCGCTGAACGGCAAATCGACTCAACTTCTGATGCTCGGCATCGGCACCGCCGAAGGCTCGCCCATTACCCAGGAAGACGGCAGTTTCCTCAAGGATGAACAGGGCGCCATTCTCGTGCCGCGCCTCGACGAACCTGGCTTGAAAAGCTTTGTCTACGACCTGGATGGACGCTATCGCCAGGCGCGCCTGGACGATAGCGACCTGCACGCCCTTGGCCTGCTCGACGGTCCACGCAACTTGCGCAACGACGGTCAGACCTTGCGCCTGGACACCTGGGCCGATCAGGGTTACTGGCTGCTGCTGCCACTGTTGCTGCTCGCGGCCTGCGCGGGACGTCGCGGTTGGCTGCTGTGTCTGCCGCTGCTATTGGCACTGCCTCAACCGAGCTACGCCTTCGATCTCGCAGACATTTGGCTGCGTCCTGATCAACAAGGCGCCCATTTACTCAAACAGAAGCGCCCGGCCGAAGCCGCCCGGCGTTTCGACGACCATCAGTGGAAAGGCGTGGCGCTTTATGAAGCCGGCGACTACGCGGGCGCCGCCGAGCGGTTCGCTGAAGGCAACGATGCCCACGCCCACTACAATCGAGGCAATGCCCTGGCCAAAAGAGGTGAGCTGGAGGCTGCGCTGGATGCTTACGAACAGGCACTGGAACGTCAACCGGATTTGCGCCCGGCACTGACCAACAAGGCGCTGGTGGAAGAGCTGCTCAAGCAGAAAAACAATGTGTCCACTGCGACGCCGGACAAATCCGCAGGCGACGAACCCCAGCCCAATGAACAACGGACGCCGCCCGGTGCCACGTCGCAACGTTCGGACAGCGGCGAGTCGCAAGCGCAAGAACCGCACACCAGCGCTGACACCGAACAATCGCCAACGTCGCCGCCCAGACCCGGAACCAACGAAGTGCCAGGCAGCGAGTTGGGTGACGAACAACACACGACGCCACCCTTGCGCCCGGCCACCGACAGCATCGAAGGTGAACAGCGCCAGGCACTGGAGCAGTGGCTGCGGCAGATCCCGGATGACCCCGGTGAACTGCTCAGGCGCAAATTCTGGTACGAACAGCAACAACATCAGGATCAGGAAGAAACTCGATGACCCGCTTCACCGTTTTATTGCTCGCGCTGCTGCATGGCCTGTTGTTCTGCACTGTTCAGGCACAGGCAGCAGAGCTGGTCGCCAGTGTTGATCGCAGTCGCCTGAGCTCAGGCGAGACGGTCGAGCTGACCCTGGAATCCACCGATGTAACGCAGTTCGGCAAACCCGACCTGGCAGCACTGGAGCCACTGTTCGAAGTGCGCGGCACACGCCAGGTCAACCAGTTGAACACCCTGAGCGGTGAAAACCGGGCCACCACCCGCTGGATCGTCACCCTTCTGCCCCGGCAAAACGGCAGCGTGGTGATTCCGCCACTGCAACTGGGCGAACTGCAGAGCCAGCCGATCACCCTGCAAGTAGTCGAAAGCGACACGCCGGACAACCCGGACAAACGGGCTCCGGTGTTCATCGATGCCAGCCTCGATCAAACCAGCGTGTACGTACAGGCCCAGGTGATCCTGACCTTGCGTATCTACCATTCGGTGTCACTGTACGACGACAGCAGCCTGCCGCCGTTGCAGATACCCGATGCACGCATCGAACAATTGGGCGACTCACGCACCTACGAAAAAGACATCGATGGCCAGCGCCATGGCGTGATCGAAATGCGCTATGCGATCTACCCGCAACACAGCGGCGAACTGATCATTCCGGCGCAGGTCTTCAACGCCGCGCTGGTCGATGCGCAACCGGCACAGGACGCGGCGCAAATGCCGAAAGCCGGCAAGCAGATGCGCGTCACCTCGGCCGAACTGCTGTTGACGGTCAAGGCCAAACCCATCACCTATCCGGCCGATGCCCCCTGGCTGCCTGCACGCAGCCTGAGCCTGAGCGAAAGCTGGAGCCCGGAGCCGGATCACACACAGGTCGGCGATTCTCTGACCCGCAGCCTGACAGTGACGGCCGAAGGCTTGTCCAGCACCCAACTGCCACCGCTGCCCGGCACCGATGTCGGCGGCCTGCGCCGCTACCCGGATCAACCGGTGCTCGGCAACCAGAACAGCGAGCGCGGCCTGGTCGGCAGTCGTGAAGACCGGGAAGCCCTGGTGCC
The DNA here is from genome assembly GCF_059492225.1 of Pseudomonas sp. Pseusp10. Classification (NCBI taxonomy): domain Bacteria; kingdom Pseudomonadati; phylum Pseudomonadota; class Gammaproteobacteria; order Pseudomonadales; family Pseudomonadaceae; genus Pseudomonas; species Pseudomonas sp. Pseusp10. The sequence continues at coordinate 4,188,909 of NZ_CP168528.1, forward strand.
GACACGGACCGGCGCCATCGAGTTGCCCACCGTCGACGTGGTCTGGTGGAACACCTTCGAAGACCATCTGGAACACAGCAGCCTGCCTGCCCGCACGCTGCACGTGGCGGCCAACCCGAGCCTGGTGCTCGACACCCAGGCCGGCATCTCACCGGTCGATGCCGGTGCCGACAGCGAAGCACTCTGGCGCTGGAAGCTCAGCACCTTGATTCTGGCCTGCACCACCCTGCTCGGCTTCGGCCTCTGGTGGCGTGGCCGCTGGCAACCGGCGGTGACGCGTGCCGCTCAAACCGGCCCGAGCCCGCGCACCGTGCTTGATGACCTCAAGCGCGCCTGTCAGGCCAATGATTCCCACGCCACCCGCCAGGCCCTCGACGCCTGGGCCCGGCAACAACCGGAAACCCTGGCCGACATGGCCGCCCGCTTCGTGCCACTGTCCAACGCCCTCGACGGCCTGAACGGCGCGCTGTACAGCGAAACCGGCCAGTACTGGCAAGGTGACGAGTTGTGGCGGGCGATCAAGGCGATTCCGATGGCCGAACGGGTGCAGGATCCGGTTGGTGACAGTGGTTTGCCGCCGCTTTATCCCAAATAACTCACCCTTGAGACAAAGAACACAACCTGTGGGAGCGAGCTTGCTCGCGAATGCGGTGTGTCAGACACATCATTGTTGAATGGGCTAACGCTTTCGCGAGCAAGCTCGCTCCCACAGTTAATCGGGTATTGCCTTAAGATCGGGGCTGCCACAGGTTGAGTGCCTGACCACCTCGGGAGCGTTTGCCAGTAAACTCTCCCCCCTTTCGCCGCCTTCATTTTTCACGCGGCCATTACCTATTTTGTTGCGGAGTTCGCCTTGCGCTTGTTTCACACCTCCGACTGGCACCTCGGGCAAAACCTGCACGGCCAGGATCGTGATTTCGAACATGGCTGTTTTCTTGACTGGCTGTTGCGCCAGCTGAAACTGGATCAACCGGATGTGCTGTTGATCGCCGGTGATATCTTCGACACGGTCAATCCGCCGGTCAAAGCCCAGGAACGGCTCTACGACTTCATCGTCAGCGCCCACGAGCAGCAGCCGTCGCTGACCATCGTGATGATTGCCGGCAACCACGATTCCGGCTCGCGGATCGAGCTGCCGGCCCCCTTGATGCGCCGCTTGCGCACCCATGCGCTCGGCCGCGTGCTGTGGCTCGACGACGGTCAACTGGACGCCGAACGCCTGCTGCTGCCCTTGCCGGATGCCAGTGGTAAAGTCACCGCCTGGTGCCTGGCACTGCCGTTCCTGCGGCCGGCGGAAGTCACTGGTGCACACTTGGGCGACAACTATTTGCGCGGGATCGGTCAGGTGCACGAGTGGCTGATCGACGCGGCCAACGCCAAGCGTCAGCCGGGTCAGGCACTGATCGCCATCAGCCACGCGCACATGGCCGGCGGCTCGGTGTCGGAAGACTCCGAGCGCAGCCTGATCATCGGCAATGCCGAAGCCCTGCCCGCCAGCCTGTTCGGGCCGAGCATCAGCTACGTGGCCCTCGGTCACCTGCACAAACCGCAGAAGGTCAACGGTGAGGAACGCATCCGCTACAGCGGCTCGCCGATTCCGCTGTCGTTCTCCGAGATCAGCTATCAGCACCAGATTCTCGACATCAAACTCGACGGCGAAACCCTGGTCAGCATCGAGCCGAAACTGATTCCCCGCGCGGTCAACCTGCAACGCATCGGCCCGGCACCCTTGAGCGAGATCCTGCTGCAACTGGAGGACCTGCCGAACATCGACCTGCTGGCCGACATTCAGCGCCAACCCTGGCTTGAGGTACGGGTGCGCCTCGATGAACCGCAGCCCGACCTGCGCAATCAAGTGGAAACCGCCCTGCAAGGCAAGGCCGTGCGCCTGGTGCGCATTGCCGCTGAATACGCCGGGAATGGCAGCAGTGGCGGCACGGATGAAGGCAACACACTGATCGAACTGGATCAGCTCACGCCCCAGGAACTGTTCAGCCGCGCCTGGCAGGACAACTACGGCAGCGAGGTCGACGAGCAGACCCTCAAGGACTTTGCCGAGCTATTGCAAGACGTGCAGATGGAGAGCGAACAGCCATGAAGATTCTCGCGATCCGCCTGAAAAACCTCGCCTCGCTGGCCGGGCCGTTTGAAATCGACTTTACCGCCGAACCCCTGGCCAGTGCCGGACTGTTCGCCATCACCGGCCCCACCGGCGCCGGTAAAAGTACCCTGCTCGATGCTTTGTGCCTGGCGTTGTTTGGCGCTGTACCCCGCCTGAACAACACCGGCCGCGACGCCAAGGTGCCGGATGCCGACGGCGAAATCGCTACCGGCGACCCACGGACGTTGCTACGCCGCGGCACCGGCGAAGGCTATGCCGAGGTGGATTTCGTCGGAGTCGATGGCCGCCGCTATCGCGCACGCTGGGAAGCCAATCGCGCCCGGGAAAAGGCCGGTGGCAAACTGCAAGCCAGCCGCCAGAGCCTGCGCGACATCGATCAGGATCAATTGCTGGCCAGCCAGAAAGGCGAATACAAGGCTCAGCTCGAAGCCGCGCTGGGGCTGAATTTCGAACAATTCACCCGCGCCGTGCTGTTGGCGCAAAGCGAGTTCAGTGCCTTCCTCAAGGCCGATGACAACGACCGCAGCGAACTGCTGGAAAAACTCACCGACACGGCGCTCTACACCCGCCTCGGCCGTCGGGCCTTCGACAAGACCAAGGAGGCTCGCGAGGCGCACAAGCTGCTGCAGGATCAGGCCAGCGGAGTGACACCGCTGTCGCCCGAAGCCCGTGCGGAACTGGATCAGCGCTTCAGCGAAGCGCAGCAGCAACTCAAGACCCAACAGGCGCAACTCAAACAGCTTGAACTGCAGGACACCTGGCTCAAGAACTTGCATCGCTTGCAGGACGAGCATCTGGCCGCCAGCGAACAACTGCAATCGGCACAGACCCACTGGGAAGGCTTGGCCAGTGAGCGCTTGAGGTTCACCCGTCTCGAACAGCTTGCCCCGCAACGACATCAGTTCGCCCGTAAAGCCGAAGTCGATGCACTGCTGACACCGTTGGCGGCGCAAATTGCCTTGCATACGCAGCAACATGGCGAACTCGGCGAGCGCCAGACGCAGCTTGAGCAACAGCTCAGCGCCGCCCAGATCGCCTTGAGCGCAACACAACAGCGGCAAGCCGACAGCGCGCCGTTGCTGCGTCAGGCCTTCGAAGCGCAAAGCACCCTCGCCCGCCTGGCCAAGGACGCTGCCCTCAGCGCCGAAGCCAGGCAACAGGCGGAACAGGCCTGCACTCAGGGCCTGAGCACGATTCAGACCTTGCTCGATCAGCAAGCCCGTGGCGCTGGTGACTTACAGCGCATCGCCACCGAACTGGAACAAAGCATTCATCTGGCACCGTTGAGCGATGCCTGGAATGCCTACCGCGATCGCCTGCAGCAGTTGATGTTGATCGGCAACCGGCTGAATCAGGGCCAGGCCGAACTGGCGAACCTTGAACAAAACGCCGCGAGCACCGATCTAGCGCTCACCGCGCAAAGGCAGCAACTGGAGGTACTGTTCAAGGAGGCCGGTGCCGAACCGGATGCCGTCGCCGAGCAGATCGGCATTCTGGGCAGCCTGTTGCAGGACAACCGCAAACAACTGCGCGCCGTCGAAGACCTTGTGCGCTTGTGGGCCAGTCAGCAGGAGCTGGACAAGCGCGGCGCCGAGCTGCAACAACGCCAGTTCACCGCGCAGCAGGAACGTGAACGCCTGACCCAGGACGGGGTAAAGACCAAGGCTGAACTGAGTGTTGCCGAGCAAACCCTTAACGTCACCCGCGAACTGCTGGAGCGTCAACGCCTGGCGCGCAGTGCCAGTGTCGAAGAGCTGCGCGCGCAGTTGCAGGATGACCAGCCATGCCCGGTCTGCGGCAGCAACGAGCATCCGTATCATCAGCCTGAAGCGCTGCTGCAAAGCCTCGGCCGCTTCGATGAAAGCGAACAGGCCAACGCCCAGAAGGCCGTCGACCTGCTCAAGGAAAAACTCACTGACTTGCGCGCCGAAGTTGGCGGGCTGATCGCCCAGCAAAAGGAACTGCTGCAACAGCAGGAACAACTGGCGACCCAGCAGCAAGCCCTCGCGCCAAGCCTGGACGCTCATCCGTTGGTTACCCAGCTGCTGAATCAGGATGCCGACAAACGCGACGCCTGGCTTAACCAGCAAAACAGTCAGCTCAACCAGAGCATCAGCCAGGACGAGCAACGGCAGAGCGCCCTGCTCACCCTGCAACAGGATGCCGCGCGCCTGACCCAGCAACTGCGCCATGCCGAAACCGCGCACCAGCAAGCAGCCCAGCACCTGAGCAATCAACAGCGTGAACTGGGCAACGACCGCCAGCGCCTGGACGAAGAACTCAGCGCATTCGCCAGCCTGCTGCCCGCCGAGACCCTGCAGGCGCTACGCGTCGAGCCGGCCGCGACCTTCCTGCAGCTCGACCGGCAGATCGCCGAGCGCCGGGCGCAACTCGATCAACAAAAGGAAGAATTGGTCGAACAGCAACAGCGCCAGCAAAACCTGGAGAAGGAGCAGGATCGCCAGCACAGCCGCGTGCAGCAATTGCACGCCGCCGAACAGCAGTTCACCGGGCTGGCCGAACAGCAACAGGCTAGCCAGCACACACTCGGACAACTACTCGGCGAACACACCAGCGCCGAGCATTGGCAGCAGCAACTGGAACAGGCCGTGGAACAGGCTCGCAGCGTCGAAACCAGCACCGCGCAGACGCTGCAAAGCGTCCTCACGCAGTCAGTGCAAATCGCCGCCGAGCTCAAGGCCCAGCAAGAGCGCTTGCGCGCACTGGAAGGCGAAGAGCATGAGCTCGCCGGCAAAATCGGCGACTGGCGTGCCCGCCATCCCGAACTGGATGACGGCGGCCTCGAAGACCTGCTGCGGGTTGACGACCCCCAGGTCAGTGAACTGCGCCAACGCTTGCAGCACAGCGAAAAAGCCATTGAACAGGCCCGCGTCCTGGTGCAGGAACGCGACAAGCGCCTGCTCGATCATCAAGCGCAACACAATGGCAACCTTGACGCCGGGCAATTGGCCGCCGCGCTGGCCGATCTGCAAACCCTGGCTGCCACCAGCGAGCAACACTGCGCCGAACTGCGCGCCGAGCAAGCCGAGGACCAGCGCCGACAGAACGCCAACCAGGCCCTGGCGCAGCAGATTGCCGATGCCTACAACGAGTACCAACGCTGGGCGCGCCTGAATGCATTGATCGGCTCGGCCACCGGCGACACCTTCCGCAAGATCGCCCAGGCCTACAACCTCGACCTGCTGGTGCACCACGCCAACGTGCAATTGCGCCAACTGGTGCGTCGCTATCGCCTCAAGCGCGGCGGCAGCATGCTCGGGTTGCTGGTGATGGACACCGAAATGGGCGACGAACTGCGCTCGGTGCATTCGCTGTCCGGTGGCGAGACCTTCCTGGTCTCGCTGGCACTGGCCCTCGGTTTGGCGTCGATGGCGTCGAGCACGTTGAAAATCGAGTCGCTGTTCATCGACGAAGGCTTCGGCAGCCTCGATCCGGAATCCCTGCAACTGGCCATGGACGCCCTCGACGGCCTGCAGGCCCAGGGCCGCAAGGTCGCGGTGATTTCCCATGTACAGGAAATGCATGAACGGATTCCGGTGCAGATCCAGGTCCGCCGTCAGGGCAACGGCCTGAGCACCCTGGAGGTGAAATGAACACGCTGTATTCCTTCCGCCGCTGCCCATACGCAATGCGCGCGCGCATGGCCCTGCGTTACTCGGGAGTGGCCGTGGATATCGTCGAAATCAGCCTGAAGGCCAAGCCCGCCGAAATGCTCGCACTGTCGGGCAAAGGCACGGTGCCGGTACTGAGTGCCGATGGCCGGGTGATCGACGAAAGCCTCGACATCATGCGCTGGGCCCTGGCGCAGAACGATCCGCAGGACTGGTTGCTCAAGGACGATCCTGCCGCAGCGGCGCAAATCGCCAGCCTGATCGAACAGAACGATCAGGTGTTCAAGGTGCACTTGAATCGCTACAAGTACGCCGAGCGTTATCCCGAGCAGCCGATGGAGGTTTATCGCGCCGAAGGCGAGGTGTTTTTGCAAAGGCTGGATGAGTTGCTGGAGGGACACGACTACTTGCTGGCCGACCATCCAAGCCTGGCCGATGTGGCGCTGATGCCCTTCGTGCGGCAGTTCGCCCACGTCGACCGCGAATGGTTTGCGCAGACACCGTATCGGCGGTTGCAGGATTGGTTGCAGCAGTTTCTGGCGTCGGAGTTGTTTACTTCAATCATGAAGAAATAACTGCTTTTCTGTAGGAGCGAGCTCGCTCGCGAAAAACCCACGGACGCCGCTGGATAACTGGATTTACGCGCTATCGTTGACGACCATCGCGAGCAATCGAGCATCGACCGGCCGCTCCTGCAGGTTGCGCTCTTACGCTAATACTTCACACATCCCGATCACCGAGCAATCGACCTGGAACGGCCCGAAAACCACCCCTTCAGTCCTGATAGGTGGATTGCCGGCCAGCATTCCCTGGGCCTTGGCGTTTTCGATGTTGCGAGCAATGTTGTGATTGGCTTCGATGGCCCGTGCCACCGAGCCCGCCGAGCCCTGCCCGATCCCCAGCAAGGAGGATCCGTTGGTCATCAACGCGAGGAAGGCGATGACCCAAAGTCTGTGCCCTTTCATGCGCCGGCGACTCCTGCGAGTTCAGCCAGATCAACGCTCGCGTTTTGCGCACGGTGTTCAAACTGGATGCCGGGATGAGCGACCTGGATTGGTGCTTCGAAGGTGGATTGCGACTGGGCGCAAAGGCTGACCACCAACACCATGGCAAGGTAAAGACCGATCGCCACATAGGCGCCGTGTTTGGCAGAAGTGAGAATTGCGCTGGCCATGATGTTCTCCGCAGGCATGTTTCAATGCCCACAGAATCGATCAAAAAAGCCTGGGTAACCACTCAGGGTTATCCATAGTGACCATCAACTTCGTTGATCATTAAGCCAGACTATTTCAGTCTTCAATACAATCTATCAAGCGTTCGCGGGCAGCATCCGGCTCACCCGAAACAGCTTCGGCTGCCGACAAAATGGGGGTGGAATAGAGGAAAAGAAGAACCAATGCCAGACGCGTCACCATGCTGCCGATCCTTGCCGTGAGGAGGAGTCAAAAAATCAGCGTCAATTTAAACGCATGGCCATGTGATATCAAGCGCGACATTGATGGCAAACTGATACTGTCGCAAATGCGTTATGCAGGAGCGACATCACTCTGATCGTTTTTGACACTCTGGTTTCAATACCACGGTCTTCGATCATCAGTGACTTCGCTCCTGCATAAAGGCAGGGGTGAACGTTCAGGCTTGGGTTTTGTGATCCAGCGCGGCATAGAAGTTGGCGCTCTGTTGCAGGTATTTCTGGGTGTAGCTCTGGGTGTGGGCTTTTTTGTCGCTGATTTCAACGTTGGCACTGGCTGGCAGCGCAACAGTGGCAGAAATGGCGGAAGCGGCGATGACAGAGAAGATGTTGAAGTTCATGGCGGTATTCCTCGGATTCAGTTGGCTTGCTTGCCCGGTGGGGCCGTGAAGCAAACTTAACCCTCGAGGGTTCATGCCTTGAAATGCTTTGTAGCATTACCAGATATCAGCGTCATTAATAAGAGCAGGCAGGCCCCATAAACCGGGGCCTGCGGCTTATTGACGCAGTAAAAAACCGAGGTCGCTCGGGGCGTCCATCGGCAGTTTTTGCACGGTCTTGCCCAGCAGACCGGTCCTGGCGTCGCGTTCGACGACGACAATCTGGTTGCTCTTCTGGTTGGCGATCAACAGGAATTTGCCGCTCGGATCGAGGCTGAACTCCCGCGGATGATCGCCTTCCACCGCCCGGCGTTGCAGCTCACTGAGGTGGCCGGTCGCCGGATCGATGGCAAACACCAGCAGTTGATTGGCCGTGCCACGGTTGCTGACGTAGAGGAACTTGCCGTCGGCTGAGGCATGCAACGCCGCCGCGGCCTTGTCTGAAACCGGTTGCCCGGCAGCCAGATCGACTATCTGCGTCTGCACAAGTGTGCCGTCGTGGTAATCGAACACCGCCACCTGCGCGCTCATTTCCATGGTCAGCCAGGCGTGTTTGCCATCGGCGCTGAACAGCAAGTGACGCGGCCCGCTGCCCGGCGGCAACTGCACGAATGTCGGGGTGGCCGGGGTCAACGGCAGTTCCGGGTTGGCCTTGGGGTCGAAGCGGTAGGCAAACACCTTGTCCGCCCCCAGGTCGCTGGCGAACACGTACTTGCCGTCAGGTGACGGTATCGTCGAATGCACGTGGGCCGACATCTGCCGCTCAGGATTGACCCGGCTTGCCGGGTGGCTGCTCATCTGTACCACTGGCTTGAGCTTGCCATCGGCCGCCACCGGCACCACCGCGAGGGTACCGCCGGGATCTTCGGCCACCGAGTAATTACTGACAAACAAATGGCTGCCATCGGCGCTGAGACTGGAATGGGTCGGCTCGTTGCCCAGGCTTTGCACCTGACTGATCGGGCTCAGCGCGTGGGTCTTGGGATCAATGGCGTAACTGCTGACGCGTCCGACCGGATCGGTCTGCCCCGGCCCGTTTTCATTGACCACGAACAGGTATCGTCGGTCCTTCGACAGGGTCAGCCACGACGGGTTTTCGCTTTTGATGATTTGTAGAGGTTTGGCGTTGATCTGCCCGGTAGCGCTGTCGAAAGCCAGGCGATAGATCCCCTGGCTTTGACCGGCGGTGTAGGAGCCGACGAGCAGTTGATAGTCATCTGCGGATGCGGCCTGGACGCCCATCGCTCCGATGCTGCCGGCCATCAACAGTGGCCACAGATTACGCATCGTCCTGGTCATCATCTTCGTTGTCGCCGCTGACGACATCGCCCAGGCACACCAGACGGTGTTCACCCGAATCACCAGTGATCAACCAGCTTTGCAGCGAATTATCGAAGGTCGCGGCCTGGATCTGCGCCGGGGTGAACTCCCAGTGTTTGGCCGCACGGCCATCCATGCATTCGATATGCAGGTTGTCATCGAGATCGAGGGCGAATTCGAAGGCATGCAGCCCGTCGATTTCCACCATTCCGCAGTGTTCGAGGGCATTGAGCAAGGTATCGGTAGGGGCAGTCATGGCAATCAGTCTTTGAATGAGAAAGACGCAATGATAGCTCATGCACCACATCCCCTGTGGGAGCGAGCTCGCTCGCGATAGCGGCTTTACCGCCAGCATCTTCGTTGACTGACACGCCCCCATCGCGAGCAAGCTCGCTCCCACATCTTGACCCCATCACTTCCAGAATTTCGCGCCAGCGACCTTCATCCGCCGTGCCTGCTATCATGCGCGACACCTCATCGCACAGGTCCGCGCCGCGCCCCATGGATTACCGCAAACCCTCCGACCGCAAAAGCATGCACTCGCGCATCGTCCAGGAGCTGGGCATGCAGATCGTCTCGGGACGTTTTCTACCGGACGACAAACTGCCCGCCGAAGCGCTGTTGTGCGGAGAATATGCGGTCAGCCGGCCGGTGCTGCGCGAAGCCACCCGAGTATTGGTTGCCAAGGGCCTGGTGTATTCCCGCCCGCGAGTCGGGACTGTGGTCAAGCCACGCAAGGACTGGCACATGCTCGATCCGGACGTGCTGCACTGGCTGATGCAGAGCAGTCCGCAGAACCGGTTTTTCGACCTGCTGACCAGTGTGCGCAGCATCATCGAACCCGCCGCTGCCGCCCTCGCCGCGCAATTCGCCACCGAGGCGGACATCGCGTCCATCGGTGAAGCCTACCAACGCATGGAAGCCGCGCCGACACCGGAGGCGCTGTTGCAGCCGGACCTGGACTTCCACAGTCGCATCGCCGACGCCACGCACAACGACTTGCTGGCCAACCTGTGCAACATGCTCTCGGTGGCCATTGCCGAAGCCTTGAAGCATTCGAACCAGCGACCGAACCCGCATGAACTGGCGCTGCCCCTGCACAAGGCAATACTGACCGCCATCGAAAACCGCGATGCCCTCGGCGCACGGCATGCGGCCCTGGTGCAACTCGATGATGCCCGCAACGCGTTGAATGTGGTGTTGGGCAACGATCCTGCCTGATCACCGTCCCCTTGTAGGAGCGAGCTTGCTCGCGATAAACCGGAGAGCACCACGGGGCACCTGCCAACCCGCGTTTTCGTTGACGACCATCGCGAGCAAGCTCGCTCCTACAGGGACTGGTGCGAATTTGAGATAAAAAAAGCCGCAACCAAGGTTGCGGCTTTTTCACTTCTGCATGAGTCAGTGAGCGAACAGCGAGTTGCCCTTCTGCCCCGCCAGTTTCTCCGGCTTGATCAGGAACCGCGCCAGTGCCGGCAACAGCCACAGCGCACCGAACATGTTCCACAGCAGCATGAAGGTCAGCATCAGACCCATGTCGGCCTGGAACTTGATGGCCGAGAAGATCCAGGTGCACACACCGATGGCCAGGCACAGACCGGTGAACAGCACGGCCTTACCGGTGGACTTCAGCGTCTGGTAGTACGCCTCTTGAAGGGGCAAGCCGGCACGCAGGAAGCTTTCCAGGCGGCTGTAGATGTAGATGCCGTAGTCCACGCCAATCCCCACCCCGAGCGCCACGACCGGCAGGGTCGCCACTTTCACGCCGATGCCCATGAAGGCCATCAGGGCGTTGCCGAGTACCGAGGTCAGCACCAGAGGCAGCACGATGCACAAGGTCGCCGCCCACGAACGGAAGGTGATCATGCACATGACCGCAACGCAGATGTACACCAGGACCAGGATGGTCAGCTCGGACTTCTTGATCACCTCGTTGGTGGCCGCCTCGATCCCGGCGTTACCGGCAGCCAGGATGAACTCCAGGCCTTCCTTGTTGTTTTCCTTGGCGAACACCTGCACTGCATGCACCGCACGATCCAGGGTCTCGGCCTTGTGATCGTTGAGGAACACCAGCACCGGCGCCAGGGAGCAGCTGTTGTTGTACAGGCCGTCGGCGCGGGCGATGGAGTTGTTCAGCACATCAGGGTTACGCGACAGGGTTTCCCATTTCAGGTTGCCTTCGTTCATGCCCTTGATCATTTGCTTGGACACGGTCACCAGGGAAATTGCCGACTGCACGCCCTCGGTGTTCTGCATCTTCCACATCAGCTCGTCGATCGGCGCCATGGCTTCGTAGCGCGAGCAGCCTTCGGACTTGGTCTTGACCATCACCACCAGCACATCGGAACTGGTCGAGTAGTTGTTGATGATGAAGTTGTTGTCCTTGTTGTAGCGCGAGTCCGGACGCAGTTCCGGAGCACCCTGGTCGAGGTCGCCGATCTTCAGGTTCTGGCTGTACCAGAGGCCGCCACCGAAGGCGATCAGCGCCAGCAGAATGGAAACCGGTGCGACTTTGGCGCTGGCGAAATTCGCCAGCAGGCGCCAGAACGGATGTTCGCGGGTTGCGTCTTTCTTGCTACGGGCCACGGCACGCTTGCTGATGCCGACATAGGAAATCGCCACCGGCAACAGGATCAGGTTGGTGAACACGATCACTGCCACACCGATGGACGCGCCAATGGCCAGCTCGCGGATCACGCCGATATCGATGATCAGCAGCGTGATGAAACCCACGGCATCGGCGAGGATTGCGATCATCCCCGGCAGGAACAATTGACGGAAAGTACGGCGCGCCGCCGTCAGGGCGTTGTCCGCTTCACTGGATTGCAGGGCAATACCGTTGATCTTCTGCACGCCGTGGGAAATACCGATGGCGAAGATCAGGAACGGCACCAGCATCGAATAGGGGTCGAGCCCGAAGCCGAAGAAGTGCATCAACCCCAGTTGCCAGACCACCGCCACCAGCGTCGTGCTCAACACGGCGACGGTACTGCGCAGGCAGTTGGTGAACCACAGCAAGAGGATCAGGGTGATGACGAAGGCGATGCCGAAGAACATCACCACCATCACCAGGCCATCGATCAGGTCACCGACTTTCTTGGCGAAACCGACGATGTGGATCTTCACGTTGGGGTTCTGGGCTTCGAACTTGGTGCGGATCTTGTCTTCAAGCTCGTGGGAGAACTTGCGATAGTCCAGCGCCAGCAGCTTGCCCTGGTCCTGCGGGTCCGGGTAGGACTCCAGCAACGGAATGTCGACGATGCTCGACTTGAAGTCGTTGGACACCAACCGCCCGACCTGACCGGACTTGAGCACGTTGTTGCGCAGCAAATCGAGGCTGGCCTGGGAGCCGTTGTAACTTTGCGGAATCACTTCACCGCCGGCGAAGCCCTCTTCCGTCACTTCGGTCCAGCGTACGCTCGGGCTCCACAGCGACTTGAGGCCGGAACGGTCGACACCGGAGATGTAGAACACTTCGTCGTTGATCTGACGCAGGGTCTCCATGTACTCCTTGGAGAAGATGTCGCCATCGGTGGCTTCCACCGAGATCCGCACCGTGTTGCCCAGGTTCGCCAGATCGTTGCGGTGCTCCATCATCTTCTGGATGAAGGGATGCTCCAGCGGGATCATTTTTTCGAAGCTGGTGGACGGACGGATCAGCGTCGCCTGCCAGAACAGGAAAATACTGACCAGCAGGCAGATCGTAATCACTGCCGGGCGGTTGTTGAAGATCAGGCGCTCGAGGAACGTCGCCTTGTCCTGGTGATGAGTACTCAAGGAAGTCATAGCTCCGCCTTCTTATTATTAACCCGGCTCATTTGCCCGACTCGGTGCCGTTTGGCGAGGTGACGCGAACGCCGCCCTGCCCGGCCAGAACCAGATTGCCATTGCCTGCCGCAGTCACCGCCGAGACCGAAATACGGTCCGCACGATTGACCACCTTGAAGGTTTCGCCATTGTCGCTGCTGCGAATCACCGAACCGCCGTTGCCGACGATCACGATGGAACCATCGTCGAGCAGCGTGCCGCCGGACAGCCCGAACTCCAGAGCGCCGCGTTCAGCCTTGAGCTCGACCTGCTCCCAGGTGCTGCCGAAATCCGTGGAGCGGTAAAGGTTACCGCGCAGACCGTAGGCCAGCAGCGTATTGGGCTGCGCCGTGCCGATCACGCCAAACAGCGAGCCTTCGTACGGACCTTCGAGCTTCTCCCAGGTCTGGCCCCAATCGGCGGAGCGAAACATGCTGCCCTGCTCGCCGACGATGAACAGCCCGGCGTCCTTGACCGCGGCAATCGCGTTCAGGTGGTACTGGTCTTCGTTGTCCAGGCGGTCGCTGGCGTCTTCCCAATGCTTGCCACCGTCAGTGGTTTCCATCAGCGAGCCGTAAGCGCCCACGGCAAAGCCGCTGTCGACGTCCTTGAACCAGACATCGAGCAGCGGCGATTCGCGTTTCAGATCTTCGAATTGCTTGGTCCAGGTAACGCCGCCGTCCTCGCTGGCGAGGATCTGCGCGTCGTGGCCGACGGCCCAGCCGTGCTTGTCATCGACAAAGAACACCGACGTCAGCAATGCCCGGGTCGGAACCTTGGCCTGGGTCCAGGTGGCGCCCTGGTCATCGGAATACAGGATGTGCCCACGATCCCCGACCGCCACCAGGCGCTTGCCGGCATGGACGACATCGAGCATCAGGCTTTTGGCAGCCTTGGCGGATTCAATGGAATAAACAACGTCGGATGCTGGCGCCGCCGCGGCCAGCGCAGGCGCCGACAGCATGGCAGAGCCCAACAGCGAGAGCGCTGTGGCCAGCAACGCGAATTTGCGTAGTGCCGGCGGGCGGCAGATACCCACACCCATGACAGGCTCACTCATAAACCTTCCCCCATTATTATTGTTAGGTCATTCAACCTTTCTGGGCGCCTCAAGGGTGCGTGTCTGGACCGGCTGTTTCAGAGCATAGTCCTGAAACCCGCAATCCAGAGCCCCTTCGGAAGCTGGCTTATCCTATCGGTGTTTTTTAATGTCTGACAATCGACGCCACGTTATCTTTTGTTAACCGAGGGGGGATGCGGCCCGGGTGAATGGTCGGGTATTGCGCAGGGTGATCGAGTTGTCCATGGACGGTCTATGCCGGTGTTTGGCTGATTCATGCAGTCCCGCGAATGGTATCGATGAGCGTTTTTTGTCAGAAACCGACTTGCCACTCCCCTATGGTGGTGCGCATTGACTCCCCATGGACGGCAATAAATGATTCCATCCGCAAGCGCCCCCTCATCCAGCCGCCCTCAGACAAATAACAGCACAATAGAGCCCACACCCATTGCACAAGCGGTGAAACTCGTTTGCCAGGGACAAGAGGAATTAGTGCCACTCGCGCAATCAGCAAAAAAAAGCCGGGGGATGATTCATCTGCGGCGAGACCGAATCCATCCGGGGGTGGCCGCAAGAACAGAGTCGTCGCTATGCGAGAGCAAAACCAGCAGCGCTTCGCAGGGCTATTGAAAAATGTCGAGGAGTTCCTGGGGCAACAGGAACGGATGAAAAAGCGCGTTGATATCACGCACGACGTAATGCTGAGCAAACAAAACTATCCGTCATGCTCTGAACAGGAACGGGCGAAGTACAGGCAACGTTATGTCGTCGAACTGGACACTCAAAGCACAAGCTATGTCACGCTGCTGGACGTGGCCGAGGAATTGATTGGCTTGAGTGCTGATCCTTACTTTGCTGAAATGCGGTGCAACCTGCTGGTAAATCTGGTCAACAATGCTCGCGCGAAAATCGACATAGCGGACCTGGATCTCGAAGCCGCTAAATGCAAGTACACCCATTCCAATAGTAATGCGGAGCAGCTCGCTATAGCCCTGCAAACCGAAGGTACTGTCGTAGTGGATGGTTTTTTGGAATACATGGGCAAGAGCTGCGAAATCTACGAAACGGTGCTCGAGCTCCAAACGGAGGTGGGGAGCCGGCTTCTCCAACTCCAAGGGATGTCGCGCAAGGGGGCCGAGGCCTTGGAGCGATTGACCAGCAACAGGCCCGAAAATGAAGCTAGCGTGCTGAGTACCAAGGTCTGCCAACTGGTCACCTTGCGCTTCCTCAGCGCCAAGGAGCCTTGCAGCGACACGTCAGCAGCACTGCAAGACGTTATGGAGCCTCTGCTGTTGGTGTCCACGTCCCATATTGAGCTTCAAGCCTCAAAGCACTATAAAAGCGACGATCGTATTGCCGTACTGGATAACCTAGTCAAACACTACGACACAGCAATGGTCGGGCTCACCAGTATTGACATCTTAAGATCCGATGAATTGCAGCCGGACCGGTTCGCCCGTCTGTGTGAAATCGTTGGACAATTGCGCGACGATGCCGAGCGCCGTCTGACTGATGAACAGAAGAACCAGGCGGATGCTGAAACGCCCTCTCCGACATCGAAAGCGGAACCTCCCGCCGCATCGTCCTCCAGCAAGCGGGTCATCAAAACTGTCAAAGGCGCAATGATCGGTGAGATCCGGCCGCAAGCTGCGAAACAGGGCGCAGTCATTGTCGACATCAATAGCCCTTTCGAAGACCGGCCACTAGCCTCCTTCCGCAAACATGAGTCGAATGCCTGGGTAGAAGTCGTCGAAGCGAAAAAAAACGCACCGAAAGCGCGAGTTACTCCCTACCCGCAACTCAAGGGCGATGCTCGAAAAACGTTGGCAAAAATCGATGAACTGATGCAGAAATTCGAGGACTACGCACGAGGGACGAGCCATCCAAAGGGAATTGAAGAGAGCTTGCAGAACACGGCACGGAATCTGATCGACTATGCGGACCGCCTGGAAAACCATGAAAACGCACCGTCAAACTCGCCGATGGATGCCGACCTCATCAAATACCTACGGGTCAAGGCGCAAACAATCAACGACAAGGCAACGCAGCTGCGCATCCAAATGTCCCTGGCCCAAGCCCCTACCAGCGAAGCCGTAGAGTATTTGTTGAGTCGCAACGAAATTCATCTGCAAATAGTCGGCGAGCGCAAACGATTGAAAACCGGACGCCAGGACTTTTTGCAGGAATACGTCCTGTTGAACCGTAACAATCGGCCCTTGTGGTATGCACACTTTCATTACAAAGCATCAAATGATGCCAAGGACAATTACACCGCTGCCAGCCTGAAAACCAAAGAGCAGCGCTACGAAACCAATGCCACGGTACTGGCCAAGGCACAAAACCCTCACCAGAAAATCGACATCTATCGCGGCCACATCGACAAGGAACTGGCCACGAAGTTTTTCTCGCTGCCGTAACCTGCGCGCCGCGCAGTGACTGGCACTGCGCGGCATCAGGATCAAGCCAGGCTTTTGCTGACCACCTCAAACACATCACTGGACAACTGCCCCGAAGCCCGAATCCGCTCCAGCTCCCCCTTCATCAAAGCCTGACGAGCACCGTCATACTTGCGCCAGCGAGTCAAAGGCGCCAACTGGCGAGAAGCGATCTGCGGATTGAAACCGTTCAGCTCAATCACCAGATCCGCCAGGAAGCGATACCCCGAACCATCCGCCGCATGGAAGTTGATCAGGTTCTGCCCGGCAAACGCACCGACCAGTGCCCGCACCTTGTTCGGGTTCTTGATGTTGAACGCCGGGTGCTGCATCAACGCCTTGACCCGTGCAAGCCCTCCCGGCAACACGCTGCCGGCCTGGACGCTGAACCACTGATCCATGACCAGCGGGTTGTCCTTGAAGTGCTCGGCGAAACTGGCCAGCGCCTTGGCTTTCTCTGCTTCGAACGGCGAATTGACCAACACGGCGAGTGCAGTCAGGCGCTCGGTCATGTTGTCGCACGCGTCGAACTGCTCCAGCGTCGCCGCCAGAACCTCTGGCTTGCCGCTGAGCATCAGGTACGACAGCGCGATGTTCTGCAGGGCACGACGGGCGAAATGCTCGGCTTCGGCCACATACAGCGTCTGCTTCGACGATTCGCGATTGGCCTGATAACGCAGCCACAGGCCATCGAACAACGCATCGGCCAGTTGCTTGCGGGCAAACTCACGGGCCGTGTGAATGGCTTCGACATCCGCCACTTCGCTGATTTCGGTCAGGTACGCTTCGCTTGGCAGCGAGAGCATTTCGGCGACCATGGCCTGATCCAGCGACTCGTCCGAGAGCACCGTGCGCAGCGCCGACACCAGACGTTGATCGAGCACCAGTGCTTCGCCCTTCTGCTGCTGGGCGATCAATTCTTGCAGCACCTGCACCGACAGTTGCTGGCCGGCATCCCAGCGGTTGAAGCCGTCGCTGTCGTGCTGCATCAGGAACATCAACTGGTCGCGGTTGTACGGGAAGCTCAGTTTCACCGGCGCCGAGAAGCCACGCAGCAACGATGGCAGCGGTTGTTCAGCGATGTCGACGAAGGTGAAGGTCTGCTCGGCTTCGGTCACGGAAATGACCCGCGAAGTGCCTTGTGCAGTGGCTTCACCGGACAGACGCAGGGCAATCGCTGCCCCTTTGGCATCCAGCAGCCCCAGCTCGACCGGGATCACGAACGGCAGTTTTTCAACCTTGTCCGGGGTTTCCGGACAGCTCTGGCGGAAGGTCAGGCTGTAGGTTTTCGCCGCGGCGTCGTAGGACTCGCTCACCGCCAGACGCGGTGTCCCGGCCTGGCTGTACCAGCGTTTGAACTGGGTCAGGTCGACGCCATTGGCATCTTCCATGGCCTTGATGAAGTCATCGCAGGTCACGGCCTGGCCGTCATGGCGTTCGAAGTACAGGTCGCTGCCTTTGCGGAAGCCTTCGGCGCCGAGCAGGGTGTGGATCATGCCGACCACTTCCGAGCCCTTTTCGTACACGGTCAGGGTGTAGAAGTTGGAAATCTCGATGAAGCTGTCCGGGCGCACGGCGTGGGCCATGGGGCCGGCGTCTTCGGCGAACTGATGGGTGCGCAGGTACGCCACGTCCTGGATGCGCTTGACCGTGGCCGAGTTCATGTCCGAGGAGAAACCGGCATCGCGGAACACGGTGAAGCCTTCCTTGAGCGACAACTGGAACCAGTCGCGGCAGGTCACGCGGTTGCCCGACCAGTTGTGGAAGTATTCGTGGGCAACGATGGCCTCGACCCGCTGGTGCGCGGCGTCGGTGGCGGTTTCGGCCTTGGCCAGCACGGCGCTGGAGTTGAAGATGTTGAGACCCTTGTTCTCCATGGCACCCATGTTGAAGTCATTCACGGCGACGATCATGAAGATGTCCAGGTCGTACTCGCGACCGTAGACCTCTTCGTCCCAGCGCATGGACTTCTTCAGGCTGTTCATGGCGTGCTGGCATTTGTCGATGTTTTCCGGCTCGACGTAAATGCGCAGCGCCACGTTGCGCTCGCTCATGGTGGTGAAGCTGTCCTCGACGCACCACAGGTCACCGGCCACCAGCGCGAACAGGTACGCCGGTTTCTTGAACGGGTCTTCCCAGGTCGCCCAGTGCCGGCCATCTTCGCCGGGGCCGGAAGCGATCGGGTTGCCGTTGGACAGCAGCACCGGGTAGCTGTGTTGTTCCGCGACCACCGTGGTGGTGAACGTGCTCATGACGTCCGGGCGGTCGAGGTAATAGGTGATCTTGCGAAAGCCTTCGGCCTCGCACTGGGTGCAGAACATCGTGCCGGACTTGTACAGGCCTTCCAGCGCGGTGTTGGTTTCCGGGTGGATCCTGACGCTGGTGTCGACCGTGAAGGTAGCGCTGGTCGGGTGCAGGGTCAGGTGATTCTCGGTTAACTGGTAGTCGGCGGCGCTCAACTCACGGTCGGCCAGGGTCACCGACAGCAGTTCCAGCTGCTGGCCGTCCAGCACCAGCGGTGGCAGGCCCGGGCCACGCTCGGGGTTGCGGCGCATCACCAGTTGCGCATGGACCAGACTGTGGTCCTCGTACAACTCGAAGGTCAGGTGTGTTTCGTCGATCAGGTACTCGGGCGCCTGATAGTCCTTCAGGTAAATCATCTTCGGTTGTTCGGTGCGCATGCTGGAGTCCTTACTGATGCACGGCGAGCTGGTAAGCCGTGTATTTACGAATATTGATCACGCCGGTATCGAAGATCAGGTATTGGCCCTTGACCCCCATCAGCGTCCCTTCGGCAATCGGGTTCTTGTCCAGGTTGAAGCTGACAATCTTCGCCGGGTACTGCTCGACCGGGTAGCGGATTTCCAGCGGCTCGACACCGGTAACGGTCTGGATCGCCTGCAAGCCAAATCGCTCCTGCAATCCCAGCAGGCCTTCAGCGCAGCTGTCGAACAGTTGATCGCGAACCTCGGCCAGGTTCACCGCCACCGCATCGCCCTTGAGTAAAGCACGCCAGTTGGTCTTGTCGGCTACCTGGCTACGGAACAGGTCCTCGACGAAACCGGACTGCTGGCGGGTCGATACGCGCATGATCGGCAAGGCCTGGCTCGCACCCTGGTCGAGCCAGCGGGTCGGCAACTGGGTGGCACGGGTAATCCCGACTTTCACCCCCGACGAATTGGCCAGGTACACCACGTGATCGGTCATGCAGAACTTCTCGCCCCACTCCGGTTCACGGCACGTACCGGCGTCGTAGTGGCAGCGCTCCGGGCTCATGATGCAGACGTCGCACTGGGCCAGTTTGGTCATGCACGGGTAGCAGTAACCCTGGCTGAAACTGGTCTTGGTCTTGCGCCCGCAATGGATGCAGTGGATTGCACCCAGGTATTCCAGGCGCACCGTGGTACCGATCAACGGATTGACCGGGACCTCGGTTTCGCCCAGACGCAAAGCATATTGCACGTTCGACCCGTCAAGGCGTGCCGACATTTTGCTGATTGCACCGCGGCCAATCTCGATCAATGGATGGCATCCGACTTGAACAGGATGTTCGGCACTTCGATCGACTTCGAGGCGCATTCCTGCGGCCCCATGTAGCCGGTACGCTGGTCCTCGGGCAGGTTCTGGATTTCCCAGGCGATCATCGCCTGCAGCGACAGCTCCCGTTGTTCGGCGGTGAGTTTGCCACCGTCGGACCATTTGCCGATTTCCACCGCCAGTTTCAGGCTCTCGTAGATATCGGAGGTGATGTTCTTGATCATTTCGTTAAAAGAGGACATTGGGTCTCCGTCTCTTTATTGCATATCTGAATTAGGCGGCCAGTTTACGGCGGTTATACAAACCGCCCAACAAACCGGTGAAGCATCCGATGAGTAACCCGCTGACGTGAGCCGCGTTGGCGATTTCGCCGAAGCCGATCATCGAGACCAGCCCGGACAGGCACAGCAGCAACCACACCAGCATCATCACCAGCACGCCACGCGGCAGGCGATAAGCCGGGTTCGGCGCCAGCAGCTGGAAAATCCAGCAATGCCCGAGCAGGCCGTACAGTACGCCGGACAAACCGCCGAACAAGGTCGGGCCGCTGAAGTAATACTGGGCGTAGTTGGACACCAGGCTGAACAGCAAGGTCAGGCCGATCAGGTTGATACTGCCCTGGCGCGACTCGATGCGCCGCCCCAGCTCCCAATACCACATGCCGTTCATCGCCAGGTGCAGGATGCCGAAGTGGATCAGCATCGGCGTGAACAGGCGCCACCACTGCCCCGCCGCCAGGCTGTCGGCCAGCGGCGTGAAGTGAAGGTATTCGCCGACCACGCGGAACTCGAGGAAGGTCAGCCAGCGCATCGTTTCAAGGTTGTCGCCCAGCATGGTCACCGCGCCAACAATCAGGCTCAGCAGCAGCACCAGCGCGGTGGCCCTGGCGTATTTCAATTGCTCGACGAACCCCGGACGCGTGATGGCCTGCGCCACCGGAATGTCCAGCTGTTGGTCGGGGTCACCCGCCGGAAAGCGTTCGTACAGCGCACGCACGTCTTCACTGATGTTGTCCGGCACCCACAGCACTTGCTCGCCAGCTTCTTCGCTGACCCGATGGGGCACCTGCATGCGCTTGAGCAGGGTGACGAACCCGCTCAAGTCCACCGCCAGGGGTAGACGCAATACCGCTACAGCACTCATTGCAGCACCTCCGGCCGCTCGACATCGACCCAGACGAATTTTTGCGGATCCAGGCGGGTTTCCTGATCCAGTCGATAGGCAACCAGCTTGCCGTAGAGCACCGCGCTGTAATCCAGACAGGCCAGGTTCGGCCGGATCGGTGCCGGTTTGCCGCTGCGCCAGTAGTGGCCGACGAACAACAGCGGCTCATCGATGCCATAGCGCAGCAAACTGTTCTTTTCGCTGGACGTCAGCGGCGTCCGGGCCACGGGTTCCGGCAGTGCATCCGGCTGGAACACGATGTCGCCGTAGGTTTTCGGATCGTCTTCCCAGAACTTGGTCCGGAAGAACGAACGTACCAGCCCATCGCCGCTGGTCATGGTCAGGCCATGGGGCAAGCGCATGTCCGTGCCGCGCAGCAGGCGATCGAATACGGTGCAGGCAAAGGAGCCCGACTCCGCCGACGCCTGAAGAAAATGCTCGTCAACACGACCGTCGGGGAACAACGCCCGCAGCGGCTCGATCAGCCCGGCATCCCAACAGGCATGGACCACGCGAAACCGCCCGGCATCGACGAACAATGGCAACTGGTAGAACCATTGCTGGAAGTCGTGCCAGTCACCCGGATGGTGTTCGAACTGGGTCAGGGTTTCGTGCAACAGGCGGGCATGGCGCGGCGTGTGCTCGCGCACGAACTGCTTGCCGCTGCCGGGCAGCGCCGGCGTACTCCAGCCCAGCGCGTTGAATTCATGGTTGCCCATGATGCACAGCGCCTGACCGGTCTCGACCATGTCGTGGACGATATGCAGCGCCTCGCGAATCCGCGGGCCGCGGTCGATGATATCGCCGACGAACACCGCCATGCGCGACGCGTGCCGCCAGACGCCACCCTGCTTGTGATAACCGAGTCGGTCGAGCAAGTGCTCCAGGGTCAGAGCGCAACCGTGCACGTCACCGATAAGGTCGTAGCTACGCGCGGGATCGAGCATCAGTCGCCTCCACCCCCCAACTTGCTGCCCCAGCCGAGCTTGGTCCGGCAGACTTCGTAGTAGTTGTGGTCGAGCGGGTGAATCAGCCGCAACTTCTGGGCTTTTTTACTGACGGTAATGGTGTCGCCCGGCGCGCAGGTAAAGTGGTTCTGCCCGTCACACGAGACTTGCGGGTAAATCTGCATATCCTTGGACACGACGATTTTCAGCTCACTGTTGCCATCGACCACGATGGGTCTACCCGATAAGGTATGGGGGTACATCGGCACAATCACAATAGCATCGAGCTTGGGATGCATGATCGGTCCGCCGGCGGACAGCGCATAGGCGGTGGAACCGGTCGGCGTGGCGACGATCAGGCCGTCGGCCTTCTGGCTGCAGACGAACTGGCCATCGATGTACAGCTCGAATTCGATCATCCGGGTCGATTTGCCTGGATGCAGCACCACATCGTTAAGTGCATCGCCCTGGCCGATGGCCTCGGCGTGGCGACGAACTTCGGCCTGTAGCAGGAAGCGGTTTTCCACCAGATAGTGGCCATCCAGCACTTCGGCGACTTTGACCTCCAGCTCATCGGGGCGTATGTCGGTGAGGAAGCCCAGGCTGCCGCGGTTGATGCCGAGCACCGGAATATTGTGCTTGGCCAGCGCCCGGGCGGCACCGAGCAGACTGCCGTCACCGCCGACCACAATAACCATGTCGCAGACTTCGCCGAGCATCTTGCGCGACGAGGTTTGCAGGCCGTGCCCTGGCAGCACTTCGGCGATGGTGTCTTCGAGGATCACGTGCAGGTGACGATCGAGCAGAAACCGTTTCAGTCGGCGGACGGTATCCAGCACCTGGGAACTGCCCAGGCGACCGATGATGCCGATATTGCGAAATTGCTCCATGGGGCTCCTGCGGGGATCTGCGTGGCGGCGAAAACCACGATTATGGGCGAAAGCCGCCCGTAGACAAAATCCTTTCAGCTTCAAGGGTGTGCCCGGGTTTCGGGCTATGCTCGCAAGATGATGCTATTTCCGGATTTGCTCCACCTGCCCCATCAGTTACGCCATCCCGAAGTGCGTGACCTGGCGTGGGTCATCCTCGCCCCGCCCATGCTGGGCGATACCCCGTGGCCGCAGCGTCACCCGTTGGCCGGCAGCGACTGGGTGCAGGCACCGCAACGGCTGGAACATTGGCTGCGCCAGCTGGATCGGGACAGTTATGGGTTGCTGCACTGGCTGGCCCAGGCACGGACCCGGCGCCTGGGCTTGTACTACGAACGCCTCTGGCAATTCGCTGTGCAGCATGCGCCAGGCATTGAACTGATTGCTGCCAACATGCCGATTCGCCGCGAAGGGCACACCCTGGGTGAACTGGACATGCTGCTGCGCGACCGCGACGGCGTGCATCACCTGGAATTGGCGATCAAGCTCTACCTCGGCCCGCAATCCGGCGACGGGCACGACACCGCCCAGTGGCTGGGACCGGGGTGCCACGACCGGCTCGACCGCAAACTGGCACACCTGAGCCAGCATCAATTGCCGATTTCCGCACGCCCCGAGAGCCGTGAGGTGCTGGCTGCGCTGGACATCCATGCGTTCAGCGCGCATTTGTGGCTGGGAGGGTATTTGCTATATCCGTGGCCCGGACAGGCCGCCCCGCCATCGGGTGCCCATCCGCAGCATTTGCGAGGTCGCTGGTTGCATCAAAAGGATTGGCCGGCGTTGTTGGCCCAGAGCCCTCCGGGGCGTTGGCAACCCCTGCCCCGCCACGCCTGGCTGGCGCCGGCGCATTATTCGCCGGAGCACACCTGGAATCCTGAACAGATGCAGGCGTGGCTCAATGACCTGGACCCGCTGGCGCCGGCACAATTACTGGTGCGCCTGACGGAAAATGCCAGCGGCGACTGGGAAGAGGCCGAGCGATTGTTTCTGGTGGCGGACCGTTGGCCGAATGTGCCGGGACAGGGTTGAGTCTTGCATTGCCTGACCCGCCCCCTTCGCGAGCAAGCCCGCTCCCACATTGGGCCTCAGCCGAACACAAGTCTTGTATCCACTGAAGATCCCTGTGGGAGCGGGCTTGCTCGCGAAGGGGTCAACCCGGTCTAAAGAGATAACCACCCAGCGCTTCGCAGGACTAAGCGCTGGCCAATGAACATCAGAGTTTCTTGTGCTGTTCGACCCATTGCCCATAAGCATTGATGAAACGCTGCAAGAACGGCTTGATCGACTCGGACAACTTGCCCGCCTCGTCGAACGCCGAACCGGCGTTCCCCAGATAGGCCTCCGGTTGCTGCATCATCGGCACATTGAGAAACACCATGGATTGACGCAGGTTGTGGTTGGCACCAAACCCGCCGACAGCCCCCGGCGAAGCACTGATAACGGCTCCCGGCTTACCGCTCCATGCACTTTTGCCATACGGGCGCGAGCCCACGTCAATCGCGTTTTTCAACGGCGCCGGCACCGAACGGTTGTATTCCGGGGTCACGAACAACACCGCGTCGGATGAGCTCACCTGTTGTCGGAAAGTACTGTAGGCTGCCGGCGGTGAAGCGCCATCGATGTCTTCGTTATAGAGCGGCAGATCGCCAATTTCGACGATGTTGAGCTTGAGATTGGCCGGAGCCAGTTCTATCAGGGCCCGTGCGACTTTGCGGTTGATCGATTCCTTTCTCAAGCTGCCGACCAGCACGGCGATCGTATAGACGTTGCTCATGGGAGTTTCTCGACTGTCCGATATGGAGAGCTTGTAGTTATAGATGACGATTCAGGCAGCGGGCGACTGAAAATACCCTCCCTGACTATTTTTTTCCTGTAGGAAAACTTACCTCGCCCAAGCACGGTCTACAGTGCCGCAAATTGAGTGATTTATCTCCAGAGGTTCTAAGCAGATGGCAGCAGTACTCGTCGGTCAGTTCCATGCAAGAGACGCGGAAGGCCGTATTTATTCGGTGCACGAGTTCCAGGATTCCACCCCGGCGGCAGATGGTTCAGGGCCTGTCACCACTTACAAGCTGGCCATTGGCGACCGCCTCAACAAGGTCGACGACAATGAATTTCTGTTGGTGCAAACCGGCATTACCATTACTCGCGAACCGCAAACCGCCAGCGTTTCATAACTCGTCGTTATGAGCAGAAGTCATATGCGCGGACTTGGGGTAGGATTCAGCCACTGACTCCTCCACCTGCTGAACATGGACTTCACGCATGCGCTTACGCCATATCGAAGTGATCCAGGCGCTCCTGCAGACCGGTCACCTGGGCACCGCCGCCGAATGGCTGCAGTTGCCGGTGGCCGAAGTCGAGCGTTTGCTGCGCGACGCCGAGGATCAGTTGGGTTTCATGTTGTTCGCCAGCGTGCGCGGACGATTGCAGGCCACCCGCGAAGCGCGGGAATTGCAGGTGGAAATTGTCCGGGTCTACGATGCGCTTGAACCCGTACAGCGCCTGGCCAACAGCCTCAGGCAATACCTGGCGGCGCCGCTGCGCATCATCTGCACGCCGCCTCTGGCTAACCAATTATTGCCACACAGCATCGCCGCCCTGCGCCGACGCCTGCCCGACGCGCCTTGCACACTGCTGAGCCAGCCCACTCGCGACATCGTCAGAAGCCTGCTGCTGCGTGAAAGCGACCTGGGCCTGAGCCTGCATGACCCCGATCACGCCGACCTCGATTGTCAGGTGATTGCCCAGGGCAAACTTCAGTTGCTCGCGCCCCACGGCTGGCTGCAACCGAAACAGAAATACATTTCACTGCAGGATCTGGCCGGCCAATCGATGATTGGCCTGGAAGGGCACGACCCGCTGAGCCCGGCGCTGGAAAACAAACTGCACGGCTTGCGTCCTGCTCCGGTGATTCAGACCCGGGTCCAGACGCATCAGATGATGCGCAGCATGGTCGAGGCCGGCGAAGGCCTGGCCATCGTCGACCCCTTCACCGCCCTCGGCGCCAAAGCCTCGGGACTGGACGCCTGCCCACTGGCGCCAGCGGTTCCGATCAGTCTTTACGCCCTGACCCTGAAAAACGCCGAACCTTCACCAGCCGTTCAGACCTTGTTGGCCATCATCACGGAACAAGCCGTGGCGATGCTGACGAACTGAACGGGTTTTCCAGCGGGTTTTCGAACAGTCGATACCAGAACAGCGCCACTTCAGCGGTGTTCGGATCAATGCCGCGATAGCGCAGGTGGTCGATCCCGCCAATCACGTAACCACAGCGCTCATAGAGCCGGCAGGCCCCCAGGTTGTTGTTCTGGGTTTCGAGCATGATGCCCGGGAGCTTTTTCTTGCGGCTCCAGAATTGCGCCACATCCAGCAGGGCCTTGGCCACGCCATGCCCTCGGGCCGGTGCGTGCACCGCCAGTTCGTCGATATGGGCAAAGCCGTTCCAGTTGGTGCTGACCACCAGGTGCCCCACGGGCTGGTCATCCAGATACGCCATGAAAATCGCGCTGTCGGCGCCATCGCGAAAGCTGATGAATTCCTCGGGGTCGATGCCGTAACACTTGCGATAAGGCGTGATCGGGGTGACCGGCCACTGTGCTACCGGTTTGCCGATTTCGGCCGCACCGTAGGCCGCGACTTCAAAACTGAAATCACTGCCCCAGATGTAGGCGGCAAAACCTTCATCGGCAACCCGTACCGACAACCCTGGGTAATTCGGATTTATAACCGGCTGCATACTGGGAAAGGTCCTCACTCCTTGATGCAATCGACGGTGTAGCACCGTCCACTGCCCTGATCTTCGTGTTGCAATCCGTGCACATCAGCAACGAACCCCGGGAAACTGCTATCGAACGTGCGGGCAAACGACAGGTAATCGATGATCGAGCGGGTCGACTCGGTAAAGCGCTCACCCGGCATGATCAATGGAATGCCGGGCGGGTACGGCACCAGCATCACCGCGGCGATCCGCCCGTTCAGCGCATCGATCGACACGGCTTCGACTTCACCCCGCACCAATTGATCATAGGCGTCCGCCGGCTTCATCGCGACTTCCGGCAGTACGGTGTACATGCGTTTGAGGTGCCTGGCGGTGGCATTGCTGCGATAACAGGCATGCAACTGATCGCACAGATCACGCAGCCCCATGCCCTGATAGCGCGCGACATTCTCTTGCGCCACGCAAGGCAGGCAACTGACCAGGCTGACGTTAGCGTCGTAGCTGCGCTTGAACTCCAGCAATTCAGTGAGCAGCGTGCTCCACTTGCCCTTGGTGATGCCCATCGAGAACAGCACCAGGAACGAATACAGCCCGGTCTTCTCGACCACCAGGCCACGCTCCCAAAGGAACTTGCTGACCACCGCCGCCGGAATCCCGCGCTCGCTGAGGGCGCCACCAGCCGTCAACCCAGGCATCACCAGCGTGACCTTGATCGGGTCGAGCAGTACATAATCGTCGGTCACGCCGCCAAAGCCGTGCCAGTCTGCATCGGGTTGCAGCAACCAGTCCTCGGTGACGACCCGCTCGATGCCTTCCGCCGACGGCGGTTGCCAGATCGAAAACCACCAGTCATCAGCGGCAATGTGCTGGCGCAAATTGGCCAGCGCCCGGCGAAAACTCAGGGCTTCGTCGAACATTTCCTGCAACAGCGAACGCCCGGCCGGTCCTTCCATCATCGCGGAAGCCACATCCAGCGAGGCGATGATGCCGTACTGCGGCGAGGTCGAGATGTGCATCATGAACGCTTCGTTGAAGCGATCCCGGTCCAGTTGCCGGGCGCCGCCATCGCGCACGTGAATCATCGACGCCTGACTAAAGGCCGCCAGCAACTTGTGGGTGGAATGGGTGGTGAACACCAGCGGGCTGTCTTCATCACGGGACGTGCCCATACCGTAGCGCCCGGCAAAAAATTCATGAAACGCCGCGTAGGCGTACCAGGCCTCGTCGAAGTGCAATACCTCGACGCTATTGCCCAGTTGTTGCCTGATCAGCTCGGCGTTGTAGCAGAGCCCGTCATATGTCGAATTGGTCACCACCGCGAGCTTGACCTTCGGTGAACGCCCCTTGGTCAGCGGACTGGCGTCGATCTTGGCCTGGATCGATTCGCGGCTGAACTCACTCAGGGGAATCGGGCCGATGATCCCCAGTTCATTACGTTCCGGACACAAGTACAACGGGATCGCGCCGGTCATGATGATCGAGTGCAGCACCGACTTGTGGCAATTGCGATCCACCAGCACCAGGTCATCGCGAGCGACCACCGAGTGCCAGACAATCTTGTTGGCCGTAGACGTGCCATTGATCACGAAAAAGGTGTGATCGGCGCCGAAATTGCGTGCTGCACGGGCCTCGGCTTCAGCCAGGGGGCCCGTGTGATCGAGCAATGAACCGAGTTCCGGCACCGACACCGAAAGATCCGAGCGCAGGGTGTTTTCCCCGAAAAACTGATGGAACGCCTGCCCGACCGGACTTTTGTGATACGCCACGCCACCGCCGTGACCGGGGGTGTGCCAGGAATAGTTGGAGTCCGCCGTGTGTTGCACCAACGCCTTGAAAAACGGCGGCAGCAGGCCATCGAGGTATTTGCGTGCGGCGCGGGCCACCTGCCGGGCGAGAAAGGGCACGGTGTCCTCAAACAGATAAAGAATGCCGCGCAACTGATTGAGTTCGGCCATGGCGTCGGCGGGCGCGTTTTCCAGGGTCACTTTTTCGCCCAAGGCGAAGATCGGCAGATCCGGCGCACGCACCCGTGCCAGCCCGATCAGTTCGGCCATGTTTTGCAACAGATGGGAGTGGGTGCTGGCGTCTTCAGACGCAATCAACATGCAGGACAGGCCATGGTAGGTCGACGCCACCAGTCGTCCTTCGGTGTAGTCCACCGCCGAAACGACGCTGAATCCTTCCTGCTCCAGCTCCCGGGCAATCCCCCGCACGCGGTCGCCGGCGACGCTGTCGGCCTTGATGTCGCGATGGACAATCAGGACCGGGAATTTCAAATCTTTATACATTTGGCTCAGTGTCCTGAGGCGGCAGACCAGAGCCTGCCAGTCACCTCAGGGTAGAGTGTTGCAGCGGATGTGGCGAGGGGGCTTGCCCCCGTCCGGCTGCGAAGCAGTCGTAATTACTGCAAACGTCATTTGCCTGAATAAACACGGGACCGCTTCGCGCTCCAACGGGGCGGTGCGGCGTTCCGACAAGCCCCCTCGCCACAAAAGCAGTGTCTGCCAAATAGGGTGTTATGCCTGCGCTTCAGCCTCGGCCAACTGCAACCACAACGCCGGAGCGCCAGCGGATTTGCTGATGATTTCCAGGCGCGCCGCGTGGCGGGCCAGGTCGTCTTCGCTGGCGCGGATGATGCGCGTCGGCTGGCGGTCCGCCGGCAAACGACGAATCTCGGTGGCCGAGTTGTCCGCCCCTTCCCCCGAGCCATTGCCATCGGAGGCGTTGCCGGCCAGGGACAGACTGGTCTGCCCCCCGGTCATGGTCAGGTAGACGTCGGCGAGAATCTCGGAGTCGAGCAAGGCGCCGTGCAGCTCACGGCCGGAGTTGTCGACGCCATAGCGTTTGCACAAGGCATCGAGGCTGTTGCGCTGCCCTGGGTGACGTTCCCGGGCCATCATCAGAGTGTCGAGGATCGAGCAGTGCTGCGTGATGTCCGCGCGGTCCTGCTGGCCCATCAGGGCGAATTCGTTGTTGATGAAGCCAACGTCGAACGCCGCGTTATGGATGATCAGCTGCGCACCCTTGATGAACTCGAAGAACTCTTCGGCCACCTCGGCAAAACGCGGCTTGCCCACGAGGAATTCGTTGGTGATGCCGTGGACGCCGATGGCGCCCTCGTCACTTTCGCGATCGGGTTGCAGGTACACGTGAAAGTGCCGGCCCGTCAGGCGTCGGCCGATCAGCTCGACACAACCGATTTCGATAATCCGGTGGCCGTCGGTCACCGGCATGCCGGTGGTTTCGGTGTCGAGTACAACGGATCTGGTGGCCATCAGTGCTCAGCTCTCAATCGGTCAATCGTGCAAAAGCGGCGATGTTAACACGCCCGCCGGGGTCTTTCAGATACACCGAGTCGCTGCCTTCGCGAGCAAGCCCGCTCCCACAAGGGATCTGTGGCGTATGGAGATCAATGTGGGAGCGAGCTTGCTCGCGATTGCTGCAACACGGTGTATCGGTGGAGCCTAAATCAGTCCTGCTTGTACCCACGCACTTCATCCACGCCACGGTTGGCCAACTGGTCGGCCCGTTCGTTGCCGTGATGGCCAATGTGCCCGCGTACCCACTTCCAGGTGACCTTGTGGCGGTTGACCTGCTCGTCGAGCAATTTCCACAGGTCAGCGTTTTTCACCGGCTCTTTCGCTGCGGTTTTCCAGCCGCGCTTCTTCCAGTTGTCCATCCACTCGTTGATGCCTTTCATCACGTACTGGGAGTCGGTCACCAGCAGCACGTCGCAGGGACGCTTGAGTTCTTCAAGGCCACGGATCGCGCCCATCAGCTCCATACGGTTGTTGGTGGTGTTGGCTTCGCCGCCCCAGAGTTCCTTTTCAACGCCCTTGCACACCAGCAGTGCGCCCCAGCCGCCAGGACCAGGATTGCCCTTGCAGGCGCCGTCGGTGAACAGTTCTACGCTATCGCTCATGCCAATCTATCCAGAAAATGCGCTGGCCCGCCGATCGCTGATCGACGACGCCCGAAGCCGGGACAAGCCCGGCCGCAAATAAAAAGTGTGTATTACGGTTCGATGTTGCGACGGTTGACCTTGGCCATCGGCAAAGGGATCAACTTGCCCATCGGCTCGCGACGTTCCTGACGGACCGGTCGCAAGCCCACCACGATCTTGCGCGCCACCAGCAAATAGAAGCCGCCGCCCGACAGCTGCCAGTCACCGGCCTTGCGTTCCCAACCGGCCAGGCGGGCCTGCCATGCCGGTGACGCAAGCGGCGGACGATAGCACCCGAAGCGGCGTTTCTCCAGCGCGAAACCCAGCAGGTTCAGCCAGTCCGCGACCCGTGATGGCGAAATGCAGCGCGCCTTGCGCAGCGCATCCTGGGCAAACACATGCCGCAGGCCCCAACTGCTCCAGGGATTGATGCCGATGATCAGCAGATGCCCGCCGGGGCGAACGCTACTTGCCGCTTCACGGAGCAATCCGTGGGGCGACAGGCAGAAATCCAGGCCATGCTGCAGCACCACCACATCGGCAGCATGCTCGCTCAGCGGCCAGGCCTGTTCCTCACAGACGATCTCGACCCCCGGCAATGGCGCGCCCAAGCGCACATTGCGCTGCACCTGCGGCGCTGACGGAGGGGGCTGGGCCGAAGGACCGTAATGCACCAGATAGCCACCAAAGAACCGCCCGAGCTCGTCTTCGAGCATGCGCCGCTCTTCGTCCAGCAGAAATTGCCCGAGGGGACCGGCCAGCCAATCGCGGGCCGCGCTGATCAACGCCAGCCAATCAGGATCAGCCTGTGCGAACGCTTTATCAGTCATTGCATTCTCCAACGCGCCAGGAAGTTCTAAGATGCGCCATTGATTTCCGTTTGGCGAATCCGACGATGATACAGATCACTGCCCTGCCCGCCTTCACCGACAACTACATCTGGCTGTTACAAGACCACGGCAGCAAGCGCTGCGCGGTCGTCGACCCGGGTGATGCCGCCCCCGTACAAGCCTGGCTGGCGGCCAATCCGGACTGGGTACTGAGTGATATTCTGATCACTCATCACCATCATGACCATGTCGGCGGCGTCGAACAGCTGAAGAAAGCGACGGACGCAAAGGTCTATGGCCCGGCCAGCGAAAAAATCCCGGCGCGGGACGTTGCGCTCAAAGACAACGACAAGGTCAATGTGCTCGGCTGGGACTTCGACGTCATCGCGGTCCCTGGCCACACCCTGGGGCATATCGCCTATTACCATCACGGGTTGCTGTTCTGCGGCGACACACTGTTTGCCGCCGGCTGCGGACGGCTGTTTGAAGGTACGCCACAGCAAATGTACAGCTCGCTGACACGCCTCGCTGCGTTGCCGGAAGACACGCTGGTCTACTGCACCCACGAATACACCCTCGGCAATCTGAAGTTTGCGGCGGCCGTCGAACCGAACAATCCGGACACCGCCGAGCGTCTGGCCAAAGTCACCCGACTACGCGAATCCGCAATCATGACGCTGCCGTCGACACTGGCGCTGGAAAAGCTCACAAACCCGTTCTTGCGCGCCGGTGAAACATCCGTTAAAGAAAAAGCGGACGAACGGACCGGCACCGATAACTCGGCGCCCGATATGGTTTTTGCTGCTCTTCGAGCCTGGAAGGACAAGTTCTAAAGGGATCGCTCAAGGTTGCAACAATTCTGAAAGGTTGACCGCGCAGGGTGTGCTTTCTAGAATCGCCCGACATTTTTGCCCGGAACTTACTTCCAGCCAATGTCGTCACCTATTCGCAAAGCCATCAGTTCAGACGCATTGACCCGCTTGGCTCAAGCCATCGCGGTGGCTGTGTCCGCCACCCTGGCGGGCTGTTCCAGCCATGCGCCGCAGACCGATGCGGCGCACACGCCGAACATCGCCGCGCGCGCCAAGCAAAAGCCGATCTGGCTCAGCGAAAAACCCAGCCCGCAAATTCCACAGGATGTCTGGGAGCGCATGCGCCAGGGCTTCCAGTTGCAGGACGGGCTAGGTGTCAACCCGCGAATCGAGCAACAGCGCCTGTGGTTCGCCAGCAATCCATCCTTCCTCGAAAACGCCGGCGAACGTGGCAGCCTCTACATTCACTACATCGTCGAACGCCTTGAAGAGCGCAACATGCCGCTGGAGCTGGCACTGCTGCCAGTGATTGAAAGTGCCTACAACCCGATGGCCTATTCCCGGGCCGACGCGGTGGGTCTTTGGCAATTCATCCCGTCCACCGGGCGTTACTTCAACCTGCGTCAAACCCGTTTCTATGATGGCCGTCGCGACATCACCGCGTCGACCACCGCCGCGATGGACTACTTGAGCCGCCTGCACGACATGTTCAACGGCGACTGGTTACTGGCCCTTGCGGCCTACAACGCCGGCGAAGGCACCGTCAGCCGGGCCATCGAGCGCAACGAGCGTCTCGGCCTGCCGACCGACTACTGGAACCTGCCGCTCCCCTCCGAAACCCAGGCCTACGTGCCCAAGCTGCTGGCACTGTCGCAAGTGGTGATGGCGCCGGAAGCCTACGGCGTGAACCTCAACCCGATCGCCAACGAGCCCTATTTCCAGGTCGTCGAAATCAACCAGCGCATGGACCTGTCCAAGGTCGCTGAAGTCGCCAACATCGACGAAGACGAACTGTTCCAGCTCAACCCGGCCTTCAAGCAGCGCACCACCATCGACGGCCCGCAGCACCTTCTCGTCCCGACCTCCAAGGCGCAACTGCTGACCAGCAGCCTGCAGACCATGCGCCCTGAAGAATTGATCAGCAAAAAATCGCTCAAACCGGTCTTCGAAGGTGCCGACGACACTCAGGTCGCCAGCGTCAAGCGTTCCTACCGGGTCAAACGGGGTGACAACCTCGGCTCCATCGCCAAGGCCAACGACGTTGACGTGAAGGACCTGCAACGCTGGAACAAACTGACCGGCAAGAACCTCAAGCCCGGCCAGACCCTGGTCATGCAGGACAACAGCAAACGCAGCTCCGGGCGCGTCAACACCGTGATTGCAGCGAACACCAGGAAGCAGCAGACCACGTACAAGGTCCAGCAAGGCGACTCGCTGTACATCGTGGCCAAGCGTTTCAACGTCGAGATGCAGCATCTGAAGCGCTGGAACCCGCGTGTCGGCCAGGCACTGAAGCCTGGTCAGATGTTGACGGTGGCCAATCCGCATTAAAAAACAGCCTCTGACTTCAGGGGCTTTTTTATGTCTGCGCAGTTTTTGTGGGCAGTGCAAAAACCTGTGGGAGCGCGCTTGCTCGCGATGGCGGCGTATCAGTTTGCATTGATGGCGACTGACACGCCGCCATCGCGAGCAAGCTCGCTCCCACAGGGATTGCGACCCGCCGATATTGCGCATTAAGCCCCCGTCTTTTTCCTGTCCATACAAGCTGTTACTGTACGGTCCACAAAGCCCAAGCCGCCTGGATCGGATCCCCTATTTGAAGCGCCCCCTGCCCCTGCTCCTGATCAGCCTGGCCTTGAGCTCCACCGCAAGCGCGACGATCAGCGAAAGCCATGGTTATGCGCAGTTCGGCACGCTCAAGTACCCGGCCCGATTTACCCACTTCGACTGGGTCAACCCGCAAGCGCCCAAGGGCGGTACGTTGCGGGTGATGGCGTTTGGCACGTTCGACACGCTCAACCCTTACACCTTCAAGGGCACCAGCCCCGTCACCACACCGAACTTCCTGCAATACGGCATCAACGAGCTCAACGAACCGCTGATGGTCGGTACCGGCCAGTACGCACCGTCCGGTGATGAACCCGCGTCCAGTTATGGCCTGATCGCGCAGTCGGTGGAATACAACGAGGACCGCAGTTGGGTGGTGTTCAACCTGCGTCCCGAAGCGCGCTTCCATGACGGCACGCCGATCACCGCTTACGACGTCGCGTTCTCCTACCGCCTGCTGCTCAAGGAAGGCCATCCGCTATACCGCACCAGCCTTCAGGAGGTGCTGCGGGTCGATATCCTCAATCCGCAGCGCATCCGTTTTGTGTTCAAGCGCGCCGGCAATCCGCTGCTGATCCTGCGCCTGGGCGAAATGCCGGTGCTGGCGCAGCACTACTGGAAAGGTCGCGACTTCAAGGCCACCACCTTCGAGCCGCCGCTGGGCAGCGGGCCGTATCACATCACCTCGGTCACACCGGGACGGCAGATCGTCTTCGAACGGGTCAAGGATTACTGGGGCAAGGACCTGCCGGTCAATCGCGGCAAGTACAACTTCGACCGCATGGAAGTCGAGTTCTACCGCGACAGCGACGTGGCGTTCGAGGCGTTCAAGGCCGGTGAATTCGACATCTATATCGAGCATCAGGCGAAAAACTGGGACACCGGCTACGACTTCCCCGCCATACGCCGTGGTGACGTGATCAAGGCGCAAATTGCGCATCAGATCCCGACCCAGACCCAGGGCCTGTTCATGAACAGCCGCCGTCCGACATTCTCGGACGCCAGGGTCCGTGAAGCGCTGGGGCTGATGTTCAACTTTGAATGGACCAACCGCACGCTGTTCGGCGGCGCCTACCAACGTGCCATGAGCTACTACCCCAACAGCGAGTTCTCGGCCAGCGGTTTGCCGGTCGGGCATGAATGGCTGTTGCTCAAGCCCTATCGCGAGCAACTGCCGGCCAGGCTCTTTACCGAGCCGTTCAGCCTGCCGCAGACCGACGGCCGTGGCATTCCCCGGGAGACCCTGCGCAAAGCCCTCGGCCTGCTCGCCGAAGCCGGCTGGAAGCTCAATGGCCAGCGCCTGCAAAACACCGCAGGGCAACCCTTGCGACTGGAACTGCTGCTGGTCAACCCGAACCTGGAACGCATCCTCCAGCCTTACGTCGAGACCCTGGCCAGCATCGGCATCGATGCGCGGCTGCGCACGGTCGATCGCGCGCAATACAAGCAGCGCCTCGACCAGTTCGATTTCGACATGATTCTGATGACCCTCAACCAGACGCTCAGCCCGGGCCTGGAACAATGGCAGTACTTTCACTCCAGCCAGGCCGGGGTCAAGGGCAGCAAGAACTACGCTGGTATTGCCAACCCGGTGGTCGACCATTTGCTCGAACAATTGTTGGCCGCCCGGACCCGCGATGAGCAACTCGCCGCCGGCAAGGCCCTCGACCGCGTGCTGCTGTGGCAGCACTACATCGTTCCCAACTGGTACCTCAATTATCACCGCCTGGCGTACCGCAACCGGCTCGCCTTCGTCACCACGCCGCCCTACACCCTGGGCCTTAACGCGTGGTGGCTGAAATCTTCGGAGAAAGATCAATGAAACCCATCCGCACCCTGCTCCTGCAGGCCAGCGGCCTGTTGTTCGCCGGGCTGGCCTGCGCCGCCCCGCAACATGCCGTGACCCTGTACAACGAGCCGCCGAAATACCCGGCCGACTTCAAACACTTCGACTACGTCAATCCGGACGCGCCCAAGGGCGGAATCTTCCGTCAGGCCGGATTCGGCGGCTTTGACAGCCTCAACCCGTTCATCAGCAAGGGTGTGCCGGCGGACGATATCGGCATGATCTACGACACCCTGGCCAAGCAAGGGCTGGACGAGCCGTTCACCGAGTATGGCTTGATCGCCCGACTGATCGAGAAAGCCCCGGACAACGGTTGGGTACGCTTCTACCTGCGCCCCGAAGCACGTTTTCACGACGGCCACCCGATACGTGCCGAAGACGTGGTGTTCAGCTTCCAGATGCTGACCAGGGACGGTGCGCCGATGTATCGCGGCTACTACAACGACGTGGCGGAAGCGGTCGCCGAAGACCCGCTGACCGTACTGTTCAAGTTCAAGCACACCAACAACCGCGAGTTGCCGCTGATACTCGGCCAGTTGCCGGTGCTGCCCAAGCATTGGTGGGCCGACCGCGACTTCAACAAGGGCAACCTGGAAATCCCGTTGGGCAGTGGCCCGTACAAGGTCAGTGAAGTGAAGGCCGGACGCTCGGTGCGTTACGAGCGGGTCAAGGACTACTGGGGCAAGGACCTGCCGGTCAATCGGGGGTTCTACAACTTCGACGTGATGACCACCGACTACTACCGCGACAACACCGTGGCCCTGGAAGCGCTCAAGGCCGGGCAGTTCGACTACTGGCTGGAAATGACCGCGAAGAACTGGGCCAACGCCTACAATGTTCCGGCGGTTACCGAAGGCCGACTGGTCAAGGAACAGATTCCCAACGGCAATCCGACTGGCATGCAAGGGTTCGTGTTCAATTTGCGTCGCCCGGTGTTCCAGGATGTGCGCGTCCGCCAGGCCTTGTCGCTGTTGCTGGACTTCGAATGGACCAACAAGCAACTGTTCAACGGCGCCTATGTGCGCACCCGCAGTTACTTCGAGAACTCGGAAATGGCCGCCACCGGCCTGCCCGATGCCGATCAGGTGGCAATCCTCGAGCCGTTGCGCAGCAAGCTGCCGCCACAAGTGTTCAGCGAAGCGTTCCAGAACCCGACCACTGACGGCAGTGGCATGATCCGCGCCCAGCAACGGCAAGCCTATCAACTGCTGCAGGAGGCCGGCTGGCGCATCGTCGATGACAAAATGGTCGACGCCACCGGCAAACCGGTGATCATCGAGTTCCTGCTGGCCCAGACTGAATTCGAACGGGTGCTGTTGCCGTTCAAGCGCAACCTGAGCGACCTGGGCATCGATCTGGTGATTCGCCGGGTCGACGTCTCGCAATACATCAACCGTGTGCGTTCCCGGGACTTCGACATGATCGTCGGCAGCTTCCCGCAGTCCAACTCGCCAGGGAACGAACAACGGGAATTCTGGATGTCCGCCGCCGCCGACAA
Source organism: Pseudomonas sp. Pseusp10 (assembly GCF_059492225.1). Classification (NCBI taxonomy): domain Bacteria; kingdom Pseudomonadati; phylum Pseudomonadota; class Gammaproteobacteria; order Pseudomonadales; family Pseudomonadaceae; genus Pseudomonas; species Pseudomonas sp. Pseusp10. Next base: position 4,226,190 of record NZ_CP168528.1, read on the forward strand.
ACCCGGCAGCCGCAATTCCATGGGTCTGAAAGATCCAGTGGTCGATCAACTGGTCGAGCAACTGATCAACGCCGATTCGCGCAACAGCCTGGTGGCCCACGCCCGTGCACTGGACCGCGTTCTGCAATGGGGCTATTACGTAATACCCAACTGGCACATCAAGACCTGGCGCGTGGCGTACTGGAACCACATCGGCCATCCAAAGGTCTCGCCTAAATACGACATCGGCACGGCCACCTGGTGGGTCAAGCCCGACATCAAGCCGGCGATAGAAGTCGAAACCACACTGCAGGCCGCTCCTGCGGGCACGGAGTAATCAGATGCTGGCGTATATTTTTCGGCGACTGCTGCTGATCATTCCGACCCTGTTCGGCATCTTGCTGATCAACTTCGTGATCATCCAGGCCGCCCCGGGCGGGCCAGTGGAGCAGATGATCGCCAAGCTCGAAGGCTTCGAAGGCGCCACCAGCCGCATCGCCGGCGGCGGTGCCGAAGTCTCGGTGGCAGGCTCGGCCTATCGCGGCGCCCAGGGCCTGGACCCGGCGCTGATCAAGGAAATCGAACACATGTACGGCTTCGACAAGTCGGCGCCGGAACGCTTGTGGATCATGGTCAAGAACTATGCGTCCCTGGATTTCGGCGACAGCTTCTTCCGCGATGCCAAGGTCATCGACCTGATCAAGGAAAAGATGCCGGTCTCGATCTCCCTTGGGCTGTGGAGCACGCTGATCATGTACCTGGTGTCGATCCCGCTGGGGATCGCCAAGGCCAAGCGGCACGGCAGCCACTTCGACGTCTGGACCAGTTCGGCGATCATCGTCGGCTACGCGATCCCGGCGTTCCTGTTCGCCATCCTGTTGATCGTGGTGTTCGCCGGCGGCAGTTACCTGGACTGGTTCCCCTTGCGCGGGCTGACCTCGAACAACTTCGATGAACTGAGCATGGGCGGCAAAATCCTCGATTACTTCTGGCACCTGGCGCTGCCGGTGACCGCGCTGGTGATCGGCAACTTCGCGACCATGACCCTGCTGACCAAAAACAGCTTCCTCGACGAAATCAACAAACAGTACGTGATCACCGCCAAGGCCAAGGGCCTGACCAATCATCGAGTGCTGTACGGCCATGTGTTCCGCAACGCCATGTTGCTGGTGATCGCCGGTTTCCCCTCAGCCCTCATCGGAATTTTCTTCACCGGTTCGTTGCTGGTGGAGGTGATCTTTTCCCTCGACGGCCTCGGCCTGATGAGTTTCGAGGCAGCGATCAACCGCGATTACCCGGTGGTGTTCGGCACGCTGTTCATTTTCACCTTGCTGGGGCTGGTGGTGAAACTGATCGGCGACCTCACCTACACCTTTGTCGATCCGCGCATCGACTTCGAAAGCCGGGAGCATTGAGATGAACCTGTCCCCTCTCAATCGCCGGCGCTTCGAACTGTTCAAGGCCAACAAGCGTGGCTGGTGGTCGCTGTGGCTGTTCCTGATCCTGTTCGGCGCCAGCCTCGGCGCCGAGCTGATCGCCAACGACAAGCCGCTGGCGGTGCATTACGACAACAACTGGTACTTCCCGGCGCTCAAGCGCTACCCGGAAACCACCTTCGGCGGCGAATTTCCGCTGGAAGCCAATTACAAGAGTCCGTACATCCGCGAACTGCTCAAGGCCAAGGACGCCTGGGTGCTGTGGGCACCGATCCCCTACAGCTACCAGAGCATCAACTACGACCTGAAAGTCCCGGCCCCGGCCCCGCCCTCGACGGACAACCTGCTGGGCACCGACGATCAGGGCCGCGATGTGTTGGCCCGGGTGATCTACGGCTTCCGCATTTCGGTACTGTTCGCCCTGACCCTGACCGTACTCAGCTCGATCATCGGCGTGATCGCCGGCGCCTTGCAGGGTTTCTACGGTGGCTGGGTGGATCTGGCCGGGCAGCGGTTTCTGGAGATCTGGTCCGGACTGCCGGTGCTGTACCTGCTGATCATCCTCGCCAGTTTCGTGCAGCCCAACTTCTGGTGGCTGCTGGGGATCATGTTGCTGTTCTCGTGGATGAGCCTGGTGGACGTGGTACGCGCCGAGTTCCTGCGCGGGCGCAACCTGGAATACGTGCGCGCCGCCCGCGCCCTGGGCATGCAGAACGGCGCGATCATGTTCCGCCATATCCTGCCCAACGCGATGGTCTCGACCATGACCTTCATGCCGTTCATCCTCACCGGCGCCATCGGTACATTGACCGCCCTGGACTTCCTCGGTTTCGGCCTGCCGGCGGGCAGCCCGTCCCTGGGTGAACTGGTGGCCCAGGGCAAGTCCAACCTGCAAGCACCATGGCTGGGCATCAGCGCCTTTGCCGTGCTGGCCTTGATGTTGAGTTTGCTGGTGTTCATCGGCGAGTCCGCTCGCGATGCCTTCGACCCGAGGAAGTGAAATGAATCAGCATAATCTGATCGAAGTGCGCGACCTGTCCGTCGATTTTGTCGTCGGCAATCGCTGCCAGCGGGCGGTCGAAGGCATCAGCTTCGACATCAAGCGCGGCGAAACCCTGGCCCTGGTCGGCGAGAGCGGTTCCGGCAAATCGGTAACCGCACACTCGATCCTGCGCCTGCTGCCCTACCCGCTCGCCCGGCACCCGTCCGGCACCATCGAGTATTCGGGGCAGAACCTGCTGGACCTGAAAGAAAAAACCATCCGCCACATACGCGGCAACCGGATTGCGATGATCTTCCAGGAGCCGATGACCTCGCTCAATCCACTGCACTCGATCGAGAAACAAATCAATGAAGTGCTGAACATCCACAAGGGCCTGACCGGCAAGGTCGCGACCAAACGCACCCTGGAACTGCTGGAGATGGTCGGCATCCCCGATCCGCACAAGCGCCTCAAGGCCCTGCCCCACGAATTGTCCGGTGGCCAGCGCCAACGGGTGATGATCGCCATGGCCCTGGCCAACGAGCCGGAACTGCTGATCGCCGACGAGCCGACCACCGCGCTGGACGTGACCGTTCAGCTGAAAATCCTCGAATTGCTCAAGGAATTACAGGCCCGTTTGGGCATGGCGCTGCTGCTGATCAGCCACGATTTGAACCTTGTGCGAAGAATTGCGCACCGCGTATGTGTCATGCAGCAAGGTTGCATCGTCGAACAGGCATCGTGCGAAGAACTGTTCCGCGCGCCGCAGCATCCGTACACTCGGGAACTGTTGGCAGCGGAGCCCGGCGGCAAGCCTGCAAGCAACGTGATCGGCCCGCCATTGCTGGCGGTCGAGGACTTGAAAGTCTGGTTTCCGATCAAGAAAGGCTTGCTCAAGCGCACAGTGGATTACGTCAAGGCGGTCGACGGCATCAACTTCAGCCTGCCCCAGGGTCAGACCCTGGGGATTGTGGGTGAAAGCGGTTCCGGCAAATCGACGCTGGGTTTGGCGATTTTGCGGTTGATCGCCAGCAAAGGTGCCATCCGCTTTGAAGACCAGCAGTTAGAATGCCTGACGCAGCAACAAGTCAGGCCGCTGCGGCGGGAGATGCAGGTGGTGTTTCAGGACCCGTTCGGCAGCCTGAGCCCACGGATGTGCGTGAGCGAGATCGTTGGCGAAGGCCTGCGGGTCCACAAGATGGGCACCGGGGCGGAACAGGAACAAGCGATCATTGCGGCACTCAAGGAGGTAGGTCTGGATCCGGAAACCCGGAACCGCTACCCCCACGAATTTTCCGGCGGGCAACGGCAGAGAATCGCCATTGCCCGGGCATTGGTGTTAAAACCGGCGTTGATTTTGCTGGACGAGCCGACTTCGGCCCTCGACCGCACGGTACAACGCCAGGTAGTGGAGCTTTTGCGTTCGCTGCAAACCAAGTACAACCTGACGTATCTGTTTATCAGCCATGACCTGGCTGTGGTGAAAGCGCTGAGCCACCAGTTGATGGTGGTCAAGCATGGCCAAGTGGTCGAACAGGGAGACGCGCAAAGCATTTTTGCCGCCCCCCAACATCCGTATACACAGCAGTTGCTGGAAGCCGCTTTTTTGGCTCCGGCCACTGCGCAATAACCTGAAAGAGGAGCAACACATGGGTTTTCTCGCCGGTAAGCGCGTACTGATCGTCGGTGTCGCCAGCAAGCTGTCCATCGCATCCGGCATCGCTGCCGCCATGCATCGCGAGGGCGCTGAGCTTGCCTTCACTTATCAGAACGACAAACTCAAGGGTCGTGTCGAAGAGTTCGCACAAGGCTGGGGCTCGAGCCCTGAGCTGTGCTTCCCGTGCGACGTGGCCAGCGATGAAGAAATCGCCAAGGTCTTCGAAGCGCTGAGCAAGAAGTGGGACGGCCTGGACTGCATCGTGCACTCCGTCGGCTTCGCACCTGGCGACCAACTGGACGGCGACTTCACCGAAGCCACCACCCGTGAAGGTTTCCGCATCGCTCACGACATCAGCGCCTACAGCTTCGTGGCCCTGGCCAAGGCTGGCCGCGAAATGATGAAAGGCCGCAACGGCAGCCTGCTGACCCTGTCGTACCTGGGCGCCGAGCGCACCATGCCGAACTACAACGTGATGGGCATGGCCAAGGCTTCCCTGGAAGCCGGCGTACGTTACCTGGCCGGCTCCCTGGGCCCGGACGGTACTCGCGTCAACTGTGTATCGGCTGGCCCGATCCGCACTCTCGCCGCCTCCGGCATCAAAAACTTCCGCAAGATGCTGGCCGCCAACGAAGCGCAAACTCCGCTGCGCCGCAACGTCACCATCGAAGAAGTCGGCAACGCCGGCGCCTTCCTGTGCTCGGACCTGGCGTCCGGCATCAGCGGTGAAATCATGTACGTGGACGGTGGCTTCAACACCACGGCCATGGGCAGCCTCGAAGAGTAATCTTCGGTCAGCCAAAAAACCCGCCTGTTCAGGCGGGTTTTTTTATACACGCGATTCCCCCACCGATGCCGTCCCCCTGTAGGAGCGAGCTTGCTCGCGAAGGTCGTCAACGATAACGCGTGTAGTCTGGATGAACGCAGCGGGCCCGTTTTTTTTCGCGAGCAAGCTCGCTCCTACAGGGGGCTGCGTTGTTTCAGACATTGCGCAAACAACTGCTGAATCGGCTGTGTCCGTTGGCTATAGCGCTGCAACAGTACGATCTCCCGATAGAACGTCAATTCGCCCAGCGGGATGATTCGCACCCCGGCCCCATGCTCAAGCCATAACCCCGCCTCCGGCAGCAGGGAAATCCCCAAGCCGCACTCGACCATTTTGACAATGGCCTCCAGTTCATCCAGCTCCAGTGCCACCTGCACCTCGATCTGCCGTTCACGCAGAAACCGCGTCACCAGCCGCCCGCCAAACGAATTGCGGTCGTAGCGCACATGAGGGTGCTCGGCGAGCAGTTGCAACGGATCATCGCCGTCCAGATCCGCCGGTACGATCAGCACGAACGGCTCCCGGCGAATCACCTGCGCGAACAACTCCTTGGGCAACTCAAACGGCGGCTTGATCAGGATCGCCAGGTCCACTTCGCCGGCATCTACCTGACTCAGCAGGTTCAGTGACACCCCGGGCACCAGCTTGGGCTCCAGCAAGGGAGCCTGTTGGCGCAGTCGCAACAGCGCCTGGGGCAGCAGCCCGGTCTGGGCGGTCGCCACCGCGCCGATTTTCAGTTTGCCGCGGTACTCACTGACATCGTCACTGACGGCCATGCGGCTGAAGGTTTCAAGCATTTCCCTGGCCATCGGCAATGCACGCTGCCCCGCCGCATTGAGCAGCGCCTGGCGGCCGGTACGATCGAAAAGACGGATGCCAAGGGCTTGCTCCAGATTGCGAATCTGCGCGCTGACCGCCGATTGCGTCAGGCCGATGTGCATGCCGGCCGCGGCGAAGGTGCCGTGATGCGCTACGGCCACAAAGGTCTTCAGTTCTCGCAACATATCAGCCTCGATTGATCGAAATAATTTGAGCTCGATGCAAAAATTATCGTCTTTCAATCAAAAATCACAGGACTAAACTCAACACACTCCCACCCTCCACCGAGGTTCGCCCGATGCAACTGTCCCCTTTTCACTTGGCCATTCCGGTCTACGACTTGCCTGCCGCCCGACACTTTTATGGCGAGGTGTTTGGCCTGGAAGAAGGTCGATCAAGCGATCACTGGGTGGATTTCAATTTCTTCGGCCATCAACTGGTAATCCACCTGGCACCGAAAAACCCTGCGCAGGAAGCCGCGCACACCAATGCCGTTGATGGTCACGATGTGCCAGTGCCGCATTTTGGTGTGGTGCTCGGGATGGCAGAGTGGGAGGCGTTGGCCGAGCGACTGAAGTCACTGGGGACTCGCTTCGTGATCGAACCGGGGATTCGTTTTCAGGGGCTGGTGGGTGAACAGGCAACGATGTTTCTGTTTGATCCTTGCGGTAATGCGCTGGAGTTCAAGGCGTTCAAGGATATCGGGCAGTTGTTTGCCAAGTAAGGATATGCGGTGCCTGTCAGGCCTCTTCGCGGGCAAGCCCGCTCCCACAGGGTCTTGAGGTCATCCGGTCATTTGAGAACAACGCCGGACATTGTGGGAGCGGGCTTGCCCGCGAAGAGGCCCGCAAATACAACACAGTCCTAGCGGCTCATCACACTTTCGGCCTCCCCCAGCAGTTCCTCGATCGAGCCATGAACAACCGGGTCATATTCAATCTGGACAACACTGAACCGAATGTCATAACAGCGATGCGCCGTGGCATTGCGCTCATCGAGTATCTCATCGAGTCGTGCCTTGATCGCTGCAATCTCGACGACGCTGGAACCGGTCAGCAACGCCACGAACCGGTCGCCTTCGAGTCGGCCGACCACATCGTTTTCACGAAAGCCGATACGCAGGACATCGGCGAACGTCTTCAGCGCATCGTCACCTTTGGCCCGGCCATACAGATAGTTCATGCGCTTGAATTCATCGAGGGTGAAGTACAGCAGCGTCGCCGGCGTCCCCACCTCCCGGCAGGCGTTCAGCCCGAGCCGGGCCAGCTCGGTGAAGCCATGGCGATTGGACAGCAGCGTCAGCTCGTCCATGCTCGCCATTTGCACGCCCGCCAACTCTTGCTCGGCCCGACGAGCCAGATCACGCAGCCGTTCACGTTCTTGCTGTGGCGTGAGCAACGGGTTGGCGGATCGGCCCGATTTATCCGTTTTGCCTGAGATCAACATCGTTCACTCCCTTGGCGGGTATGCACGTTAGAGTCGCCCATACCCACATTGACTCCCTGTTAACGTGCCGCTGGTCAGCTACCCGCCACCGGGCACGGCCCTCCCGCATCGGCCCAGCGCTTGAACCGGGCGACGAAGATATCGTGCGGCACCGGCACCGGCGCGCGATTGCCGCCCGGATTCCAGCCCCACAGCACCAGTTTGTCGTCGCTGACGTGCTTGATCAGCGCCGCGAAATCCCGATCGCCGTTGCTGGAGCGATCCTTGATCATCGCGCATAGCCGATCGGCTGGCAGGCCGATCCAGGCCATCCGCTGCGCGGCCGGCGGCAGGCTCCAGTGCGGCGCCCCGGGTGGCGCATGCGGACCGTAACTGGCCGGCGGATTGCTTTGCGCATGGCACGTTGTACAGGGCAACCCGGCCGAACCCTTGCCGTCCATGCCACGCACGACATTCATGGCGTGAGGCACCCCGGCATCGAATTGCAGCGGCGAATCACCGGGAATGTGGCAGTTCTGGCAACGGGGGCTCTGGAAGACTTTCTGCACGGTGTCGAACGCCTGCAAGGCCTCGCGGTCATCGGCGAACACGTGCGATGCGTAGGCTATGAGACAGACCAGGATCACCGTCCCAAGCAACCAATGATGTCGTTTCATCTCACACCCCCGACAGCTGCAACGGCAGCTCGCGCAGGCGCTGTCCGGTCAGGGCAAACACCGCATTGGCCACTGCCGGCGCCGTGGGTGGCACACCGGCTTCGCCGATACCGCCGGGTTTGTCGCTGCTGGGCACGATATGCACTTCGACCACCGGCATTTCGTTGAGCCGCAGCACCTGATAGTCGTGATAGTTGGACTGCACCACCTGCCCGTCCTTGAGCGTCAGTTTGCTGTGCAAGGCGAAGCCGAGGCCAAAGGTGATGCACGATTCCATCTGCGCAGCGATGCTCTGTGGGTTGACCGCAATGCCGCAGTCCACCGCGCACACCACCCGGTGCACACGGATGGCGAGGTTGTCCTGGGACACCTCGGCCACCTGAGCCACATAGCTGCCAAACGACTCATGCACCGCCACACCCAGTGCATGACCATCCGGCAGAGGCGCTTTCCAGTTGGCCTTCTCCACCGCGAGGTTCAGCACACCGAGGTGGCGCGGATGGTCCTTGAGCAAGGTGCGTCGATAGTCCACCGGATCCTTGCCGGCCGCCGTGGCCAGCTCATCGATCAGCGACTCCATGACAAACGCGGTGTGGGTGTGCCCCACCGAACGCAGCCACAACACGCTGATGCCGGTTTTCGGTGAGTGCAGTTCGATCTGGTGATTGGCCAGTCCTTCGATGTAGGGGCTATCGGCCACGCCTTCGACCGAGGTCTTGTCGATCCCGTCCTTGACCATGGTCGCTTCAAGTGAGGTCCCGGCCATGATCGACTGTCCGACCATCACATGCTTCCAGGCCAGGGGCAGGCCGTCGGCGCCCAGCCCGATACGCGCATGGTGCAGGAACGCCGAACGGTAATAGCCGCCACGGATATCATCCTCCCGCGCCCACACGGTTTTCACCGGTCCACCGGCGGCCTTGGCGACATACACCGCTTCGCTGACGAAATCCGAGGTCGGATTGGCCCGTCGCCCGAAGCCGCCACCGAGAAACTCGGTATGGATCTCGACCTGTTCCGGTTTGAGCCCGGTGATTGTCCCGGCGACCATCTGGTCCAGGGTCTGGAACTGGGTGCCGGTCCAGATTTCGCATTTGTCCTTGGTGATGCTGACCGTGCAATTCAGCGGTTCCATCGGCGCGTGGGCCAGATAAGGCACACTGTATTCGGCGTCGATGGTCTTTGCCGCTTTCGCCAGCGCAGCCTGGGTATCGCCCGCCTGACCGGCGTTCAGGCCGGAGGTAGTGGCGAGTTTGCGGAAATTTTCCAGTAGCGCCTGGCTGTCGAGCCCGGCGTTCGGCCCCGGGTTCCACTCGATTTTCAGCGCATCGCGCCCCAGCTTCGCCGCCCAGTAATGATCGGCAATCACCGCGATACCCGTCGGCACTTGCACCACTTTATGCACGCCCGGAATCGCCAGCGCTTCGGCGCCTTCAAAGGATTTGACGCTGCCACCGAAGGTGGGTGAACGGGCGACCATGGCGGTCATCAGGCCGTCGAACTGCACGTCCATACCGAACTTGGCCCGGCCGGTGATTTTCTCCGGGGTGTCCAGGCGCCTGGTGGGCTTGCCGATCAGCCGCCAGTCTTTCGCGTCCTTGAGTTTGATCGAGGCCGGGTCCGGCCGTGACAATTGCCCCGCGTCATCCGCCAGTTCGCCATAGGTGGCACGGTGCTCACCGGCAATAACCACCCCCGACTCTGTATGAATCTCCGACGGCGCAACGTTGAAACGTTTGGCCGCCGCTTCGATCAACATCAAGCGCGCCGCCGCGCCGGCCAGGCGATAGCGGTCGAACTCCATCCAGGTCGAGGTCGAACCACCGGTGATCTGCATCCCGCCAAACCCGGCCATGCCGTAATCGGCGGCCGATGCAGGGGAATGCTCGACGCGGATCTTCGACCAGTCGGCGTCCAGTTCTTCGGCGATCAACATGGTCAGGCCGGTCCAGATGCCCTGGCCCATTTCCGAGTGCCCGAGCAGCACGGTGACGCTGTTGTCGTTACCAATGCGCAGGAAGGCGTTTGGCGCAAACACGTTGCCCTGGTTCTGTGCGCCCATGGCGAAACGGTGGGCACCGGGCATGACAAACGCGACCACCAGCCCACCGCCCAGCACGGCACTGCCCTTGAGAAAGCCACGGCGCGATATCGCATTGATGCTGTTCATGGCACAAGCTCCCTTCAACCCGGCCTCAACCCAGCTCGGCGGCGCGTTTGACCGCTGCGCGAATCCGCGGGTACGTGCCGCAACGGCAGATGTTGCCGGACAGTGCCTGATCGATGTCGCTGTCGGTCGGTTTCGGAATTTTCGCCAGCAACGCCGCCGCCGACATGATCTGCCCGGACTGGCAGTAGCCACACTGGACCACGTCAAGTTCCGCCCAGGCCTGTTGAACCGGGTGCGAACCGTCCGCAGACAGGCCTTCGATGGTGAGAATTTTCTGCCCTTGGGCCACGGCCGTGGCCGGCGTGATACAGGCGCGCCGCGGAGCGCCGTCGACATGCACGGTGCAGGCCCCGCATTGGGCTATGCCACAGCCGAATTTGGTGCCGGTGAGGTGGGCGACATCGCGCAAGACCCAGAGCAGCGGCATGTCGGCGGGGACATCCAGCTCCTGATCCTGGCCATTGATGTTCAGGGTCAGCATGGCGCAGTTCCTCAGACTCACGGTGACCTGAAGGGGCATCGCTGCGGCCTTGTAAAGCCTGCGCGCGCCTCGGGCTATCCCTTCAGCTAAGCGCAAATTTGCCGGCAGGCCGTGGTGCATCGACCACCGGTCATGAAAAAGCCGCCTCTAAGGGCGGCCATGGAATCGCTCGCCAGCGCCTTGGTCTCACCTCACAGACAGTCCTTTTGACTACGTTTACGCAACACTGGGGCAAATTTGTCGATCTACGGTACGGCCAGACGACCAGAGGCTGACTACGCTGAAAGTCCGGAACATGCGCAATCTGCAGAGGAGTTGGCACCATGCAACGCGTACAAAAACTCACGCCCTGCCTGTGGTTCGACGATCAGGCCGAAGACGCGGCGAAATTCTATTGTTCGATCTTCGATCATTCGAAAATCACTGCCGTCACCTATTACGGCCACGCCGGTTTCGAGTTCCACGGCCGGCCTGAAGGCTCGGTCATGACCGTCAGCTTCGAGCTTGACGGGCAGAGCTTCACCGGCCTCAACGGCGGGCCGATGTTCAAGTTCAGTGAGGCGGTTTCGTTTCAGGTCAATTGTCTGTCCCAGGAAGAAGTCGACCATTACTGGGGCAACCTGTCGGCAGGTGGTGCGCCCGAGGCCCAGCAATGCGGTTGGCTCAAGGACAAGTTCGGGCTGTCGTGGCAGATCGTCCCCGTCGCGATGATGGACATGATCAAAGACCCCGACACGAAAAAATCCCAACGGGCCATGGAGGCGATGATGCAGATGAAAAAACTCGATATTGCGACGTTGCAGCGCGCCTTTGACGGCGAGAGCTAATACACTCGGGCGCTGACCTGCCGAGGAGTGAGCATGAAGCACGCCGTTGCCAAAAACGCCGACAAGGCCCCGCGCTTCTGGCGCGATGACGCCCTGCCCTTCATCGAAGCCCGCTCCATCGCCGACGGGCGCGAAGTCTGCTACACCCGGCACGCCCACGAGCACTTTTCCATCGGGGCGATCACCGCCGGGCGCAGCACCTATCTCCATGAGCAGTCAGCATTCGAGGTCAGCGTCGGCACGGTCGTGCTGATGAACCCCGGCGACGTCCACGCCTGCAACCCGATCGAAGACCAACCCTGGTCATACCTGATGCTGTACGTCGATACGCCGTGGCTGACCGATTTGCAGCATCAGCTCGGGTTCAGCGATGACGCGGCGTTTCGCCGCTTTTCGCTGACCCATACCCGGGACGCCCAGCTGTTTGCCGGCCTCGCGGGCTTGTATGAGGTACTGGTCGATCCTCAGCAAGACGTGCTGCGCAAACACAGCGTGGCCGTGGAGTTCTTTACCGAGGTTCAGCTACGACTCAACCCGGTCGATCAGCCGCTGCGCGAACCCAATTTCAAGCTGGAGCGTGCTGCTGATTACATCCGCGACCACTGCACGCAAACCCTCAAGCTCGAAGACATATGCGAGGCGGCGCAACTGTCGCCGTCCTACCTGATCCGCGCCTTCAAACAGCATTACGGCATGACGCCCCACGCGTTTCTGGTGAACCGGCGCATCCAGTTCGCCCAGGATCAATTGCGCAGCGGCAAGCTGATTGCGGACGTGGCACTGGAAGCGGGGTTCGCCGATCAGGCGCATTTTCAACGGGCATTCAAACAGCATTTGGCGGCGACGCCGGGGCAGTATCGGGGGTGAGCCCTGTGGCATTACCTGAATCTGTGGCCTGATTGAATCTGTGGCCCAGTTCAATTTATGGCCTGGTTAAATCTGTGGCGAGGGGGCTTGTCGGAATGCCGCACCACCCCGTTGGGCTGCGAAGCGGCCCCCGGCGTTCTTCCAGTCATACTCTGCATGCAGGTTTTACGACGGCTTCGCCGCCGAACGGGGGCAAGCCCCCTCGCCACAACAAGCCCCTTTGCCACGACAAGCTACCTCGCCACAACACCTGTAGTGACTGCAGTTACGGCAGCAACAGATAAACCGCACTCACCACCAGCAGCAACGCCATGACGCGATTGAACAGGCGCATGCCGGCCGGGTTGTTCAGGAAGCCACGCAGAAACGTCCCGGCATAAGCCCAGCAACCGACCGACGCATAGCAGATCACCAGATAAATCGCGGCGAATTGCCAGACCAGGCGCGCCTCGCCATCGGCGACAAACGCGCCCATGCCGGCCACGCAGGCCAGCCAGGCCTTCGGATTGAGCCATTGCATGATGGCGCCATACAGCATCGACGGGGCTTGCGCCGATTCGCTGGCTTGCACCTGCCCATTGTCGGCTGCCAGCTTGAAGGCCATGTACAACAGAAAGGCTACGCCCGCCCATTGCACCCCCTGTGTCAGCGCCGGCCACTGTTGCAACAACTCATGCAGGCCCAACCCCATCAGCACCAACAGCAAGACAAACCCCAGCGTGGCCCCGGCCACGTGACGCTGGCTGGCCCGGAAGCCAAACCGCGCGCCGGAGCTCAACGCCACAATATTGACCGGCCCCGGCGTGATGGAAGCGACCAGCGCAAACGCCGCCATGGACATCATCAGACTCATTGCACACCTTCTTCCATCGAATTGAACAAGGCCCTCAAGGTAAAGAGCCGAGCGGCTCGCGTATTGAAGAAAACTGCCCTGTCCGGCCTTGCTATGAGTAATAGCTCACGACGCTTTTCACTTTGGTCAGGGCAATGCGCAGCGAGTCCATGTCCACAGAGCCCAACGCCAGGCGTATCGCGTGCGGTACATGGGTCGAAATCGCAAAGGGCTCGGCCGGCGACACCGACACCTGTTCGCGCATCAGCGCCATGGCGATCTGGTCGGCCCGGGCGTCTTCCGCCAACGGTAGCCAGATGAAGTAGGAATTCGGGTGACCGATGGTCCTGAGCCCCACCAACACCTCGCGGGCCAGGGCTTGCCGGGCCCGGGCGTCTGCCCTTTTTTGCTCTTCCAGCTGGCTGACAGTGCCATCGTCGAGCCAGGCCGTGGCGATGGCGGTCATCACCCCAGGGGTGTTCCAGGTGGTCGCCATGATGGTGCGCTCGAGGGCGGCGATCCATTGCGCGGGCGCAGCAATGAACCCGACGCGAAAGCCTGTGGCGACATTCTTCGACAGACCGGACACGTACACCGTCCTCTCCGGCGCCAGCTCGGCCAACGGTGGCGGTACGTTTTCGGCCAGGAACGCATAGGCGGCGTCCTCGATGATCGTCAGGTCATGCTGGCGTGCTATCGCCACCAGTTGCTCGCGCTGATCGGCGTCCATCACCCAGCCCAGCGGGTTATGCAAGGTTGGCATCGAGTAGACGGCCCGCACTGATCGGCTGCGGCAGAGTTTTTCCAGGGCAGGCAGGTCAGGCCCGGTATCTGTGACAGGAATGGGCAAGACTTCCAGGTGCAGGGTTTCGGCCAGTGTCTTGAAACCGGGATAGGTCAGCGCATCAGCGGCAATCACATCGCCGGGCTTGAGCAGCGTCATCATCGTCACCGCCAGGCCATGCTGGGCGCCGCTGACGATCAACACCTGCCCGGCCGGCACGTTCAGCCCGCGCTCAGCCAGATGGCGCGCGACCGAGGCCCGCTCGTGCAGGCGCCCCGCGTGGGGCTGGTAACGCAGGAGGGATTCCAGATCTCCGGACAACGCCAGTTGACGCAAGGCATTGCGCAACAGGTCGGCCTGACCGGGCAATGACGGATAATTGAAATTCAGGTCAATCATCCCCGCCGCCACCACATGCTGCGAAATACCCTGCCCCGGCGGCAGCGAAGTCTCCCTGACAAAGGTCCCGCGCCCGGTTTCGCCGCTGACCAGGCCCATGCCCTCCAGCTCGGCATACACCCGGCTGGCGGTGACCAGTGCCAAACCGTGCTCAGTGGCCAGTTGACGGTGAGTCGGCAGGCGCGTGCCGGGCGGCAAACGCCCGGAACGGATGTCGGCGGCAAAGGCATCCACCAGCGTCTTGTAGCGGGATCGAGGCATGTCGAGATGTATCCATGACAATTTTTTGATTGTATCGATAGTCGCTCATACGATGAGTTTCGTGCAATCAGACAATGAGCGTGAGCCAAATGGAACGGACTTCGAACCTGCAACACCGGACACTGGAAAGCAGCACCAGCGGCTGGATCAACGGCCTGATCGGCGTAGTGATTTTCAGCGGCTCGCTGCCGGCAACACGGGTGGCGGTGCTGGAGTTCGATCCGGTGTTCCTGACGGTCGCGCGCGCCACCATCGCGGCGATCCTGGCGCTGTGCCTGCTGGGGTTATTCAAGGAAAAACGTCCGGCGCGCCAGCAACTGATACCGCTGACCATCGTGGCCCTGGGCGTGGTTATCGGGTTCCCCCTGTTGACCGCGCTGGCACTGCAATACGTGACGTCCGCGCACTCCATCGTCTTCGTCGGCCTGTTGCCCCTGGCGACAGCAGTGTTTGGCGTACTGCGCGGCGGCGAGCGGCCACGGGCGGCGTTCTGGATTTTCTCGGTGCTGGGCAGTCTGCTGGTGGTCGGGTTTGCCCTGTCGCAAGGGCTGACCGCTTCCCCCCAAGGCGACATTCTGATGCTGCTGGCCATCCTCGCCTGCGGCCTGGGTTATGCCGAAGGCGCGAAGCTGTCGCGCACGCTCGGTGGCTGGCAGGTGATCAGCTGGGCGCTGGTGCTGTCGCTGCCGGTCGTGGCGGCGCTCAGCTGGATGCGCATGCCGGCTTCGTTCACCGGCATCAGCACGCCGGCCTGGTTCAGCCTGGCCTACGTCTCGCTGTTCAGCATGCTGATCGGTTTCGTGTTCTGGTATCGCGGGCTGGCCCAAGGGGGCATCGCCGCCGTTGGGCAATTGCAGCTGCTTCAGCCGTTTTTCGGGCTGACCCTGGCCGCCACCCTGCTGCATGAACATGTCAGTGTCGGCATGCTGGGTGTCACCGTTGCCGTGATCCTCTGCGTCGCCGGGGCGAAAAAGTTCGCCAAATAATCCCTGATACGGTGGTTTAGACCCATGACTGTATGGGTCTGGCCACCCGTGAGCTGTGATAAAAATAGCGCTCTTGCTTCAGGAGCCCACCATGGACCTCGCCACCCTCACCCTGTTTCTGCCGGCCTGCTTCGCCCTCAACATGGCACCCGGCCCCAACAACCTGCTGTCGGTCAGCAATTCGACCCGCTATGGCTACCGCACCGCGTGCGTGGCCGGTATCGGCCGGTTGCTGGCGTTCGCCGGGATGATTGCCCTCGCCTCGGCGGGGCTGGCGGTGGTGTTGCAAACCTCTGAGCTGCTGTTCTACGCCATCAAGATCCTCGGCGCGGCCTACCTGTTCTACCTCGCCTGGCAATTGTGGCGCGCCGATCCCGGCGTCGAAAACCTGGTCAGCACAGCCCCCGTAGGCACGCTGGCACTGGCCCGGCAGGAATTCCTGGTAGCGGCCGGCAACCCCAAGGCGATTCTGATTTTCACCGCGTTCCTGCCGCAATTCGTCGACTCGACCCACGCCATTGCGCCACAGTTCGTGGTGTTGGGGGCGTTGTTTCTGGTGCTGGAGTGGATCGCGATTGGTGCCTATGCCTACATGGGTTTGCACATGCGTCGCTGGTTCGCCAGGCCGTCGGGCAAGCGGATATTCAATCGCTGCTGCGCCGGGTTGCTGTCGGCGGCGGCCTCGGTACTTCTGATGGCCAGACGCGCCTGAAGGATTAGCATTTACCTAATGTGGGAGCGGGCTTGCTCGCGAAGGCGTAGTGTCAGTCACCTCAATGTCGAATGACACTCCGCCTTCGTCGGAACGCCGCCCGGAGCAAGCCCGCTCCCACAGGGTGAAATCAATTTCCAGTCCGGAATTCGCTGTCGATTTTCCGGTGGAGGTCGCCCATGACGCGATCTATGCTGCGCCCATGAACCTACAAAAAACGCTGCTTCCGCCCCGTGCCGAGATGGTTCGCGCCATGCTCGAGCGAGACACCTCCTACGAGGGGGTGTTTTTCACGGCGGTCAAGACCACAGGCATTTTCTGCCGCCCCGGTTGCACCGCCCGCAGCCCGAAGCCGGAGAATGTCGAGTTCTTTGCCAACGCCGAACAATGCCTGGCGGCGGGCTATCGCGCCTGCCTGCGCTGCAAACCGCTGGATACCGCCGCCAGCGCACCGGACTGGGTGCAGAAACTGTTCAAGTCGGTAGACGCCGACCCTGAGCAGCGCTGGACCGACGCCCAGCTACTGGCCGAAGGCATCGAGCCACTGAAACTGCGTCGCTGGTTCAAGCAGCATTTCGGCATGACCTTCCACGCCTGGCTGCGCGCCCGGCGCCTGGGCATGGCGTTGGGCGGGATCAAGCAGGGCGACTCCATCGACGCCGCCGCATTCGACTCCGGCTACGAGTCCCTGAGCGGTTTTCGCGATGCCTTTCAGAAGTCGTTTCACATCACACCGGGCCGCGCGGCCAACAGCGAGCCGTTGTTGTTCACGCGCCTGACCACGCCGCTGGGGCCGATGATCGCCATGGCCGAACGGCGTGGGCTGGTACTGCTGGAGTTTCTCGATCAGCTATCGCTGAATCCAGCGGTCGAAGCGCTGCAACACCGTTTTGGTTATGCCGTGGCGCCGGGGCACAACGCGCACTTGCAGCAGATCGAAGAGCAATTGTCCGCGTATTTCGCCGGCACACTCACTGAGTTCAGCGTGGCCTTGCACATGCCCGGTAGTGAATTCTCCCGTCAGGTCTGGGCCGAACTGGCGAAAATCCCCTACGGCCGGACCACCACCTACGGCGCCATCGCGGCGACTCTGGGCAAGCCCGGTGCCAGCCGGGCGGTGGGCCTGGCCAATGGGCATAACCGCTTATCGATTGTCGTGCCGTGCCACCGGGTGATCGGTGCCGACGGTTCGTTGACCGGCTACGCTGGAGGCCAGCCGCGTAAGGCGTTTCTGCTCAGGCTGGAAAACGCAGAGGTACAGCTCACTGAGCAATTGGCGTTCTGATCCCCCACAGGTTTTTCATAAGGAAGGAAACTCGATGGACAGGCTCGACAATCAACTGCACCAACTGCATCACGAGGGTTTGCTGATTCTCACCAACGTCGCCGATGCCGCCGGGGCGCGGCTGGTGGAGCAACTGGGCAACAAGGCCGTGGCCACCAGCAGCGCGGCGGTGGCCTGGATGCATGGTTACCCCGATGGCAACACCCTGCCCCTTGAGCGTCTGGTCTCGACGGTCGAGTCGATTGCCCGAGTCATTTCGGTGCCGCTGACCGTGGACATCGAGGCCGGTTATTCCGATGATCTGGAACGAGTGGCACAGGTGGTTGACGCCGTGATCGCCGCAGGCGCTGTCGGGATCAATATCGAGGACGGCTCCTCGCCGCCGGAGCTGCTGGTACGCAAGATTGAAACTGCCCGCCAGGTGGCCGATCGCCGTAACGTGAACCTGTTTATCAATGCGCGCACCGATGTGTACCTGCGGGGCCTGGTGCCTGCCGAAGATCGCGTCGCGGAAACCCTCAGGCGCGCTGCGCTGTATCAGACGGCTGGTGCCAATGGCCTGTTTGCCGCGGGCGTAACCGCCGAGTACGAGATCAAGGCGCTGTGCCACGGCACCTCGCTGCCGCTGAATGTGCTGGGGTTCCCGGGCCTGCCGTCGCCCGAAGCGCTTGAAGCACTTGGCGTACGCCGTCTGACCGCCGGTTCCGGCATCGCCGAATTCCTCTACGGTGCCATGGCCGGCATTGCCCAAAGCTTTCTGCAAACCGGCAAGTTCGATACCCACAACCTGAAGGCTTTCACCTATGGCGAAATCAACGCCCTGTTGAAACCGTCCGGGAAAGCCTGAGCCCATGTCCGACGCCTATCTGGCGGCCAGTAAGTTCCTGGCCGCCATCGATGACGACTGGCGCCGCCACATCGACGCCATCGGCCCGTGCCTGCACCAGCCGCATGCTGCGCGTGATCCGTATGAGTCGCTGGTGCGGGCGATCGCCTATCAGCAACTGCATGCCAAGGCCGGCGATGCGATTGTCGGCCGGCTGCTGGCGCTGTTCGGTTCAGGCTCGTTTCCCAGGCCTGAACAGATCGTCGCGACCGATTTCGACCGACTGCGCAGTTGCGGGTTTTCCGCGAGCAAGATCGCGACCATCCAGGGCATCGCCCAGGCGTCGCTGGACGGCGTGGTGCCGGATTACGCCACGGCCCTGGCCATGGACGATGAAGCGCTGATCGAGCGTTTGATCACGTTGCGCGGTGTGGGGCGCTGGACCGTGGAGATGCTGCTGATCTACAGCCTGGAGCGCCCGGACATCCTGCCGGCCGACGACTTTGGCGTGCGTGAGGGTTATCGACGGCTCAAGGGGCTCCAGGTGCAGCCGACGCGCAAGCAGATGATCGAGATCGGCTCGGCGTGGAGCCCGTATCGGACGGTGGCCTCCTGGTATTTGTGGCGGGTGCCAAACAAATAGACCGCGTCATCGTTTTTCGCGAGCAAGCCCGCTCCCACAGTGTCCGAGTCGTACACAAAAAATATGTATACCGCTAAACCTGTGGGAGCGGGCTTGCCCGCGAAGACGTCAGTCCAGTCAACACAGCATCACAACCCCGACTTCAACCGACTGAACGCCCGAATCAAAGCCCGGTTGAACGCCTTGCCATTGTCATTCTTGCTGTAAAGCGAAGCCCTGACCGCGGCCGTCGGGTACGTCCCCGGATCATTGCGAATCGCCGGGTCGATCAAGTCGTCCGCCGCCGTGATCGCATTGGCGTAATGGATGCTGTCGGTGATCGGCGCGATCACTTCCGGGGTCATCAGGTAGTCCATCAAAGCCAGGCCGGCCTTCGGATGCGGCGCATCCCTGGGAATGACCATGGCATCGAACCAGATCAACGTGCCTTCCTTCGGAATGCGATATTTCAGTGAATACGGTTTGTTCGCCGCCTCTGCCTGGCCCGCCGCGATGCCCACGTTGCCGTTCCACGACATCGCCACGCAGGTATTGCCGTTGGCCAGGTCGCTGATGTTCAGGTCGTTGTCAAAGTAGCGAATGTACGGACGAATCTTCGCCAGTTGCTGCTCGGCCAGCTTCAGGTCATCGAGGCTCTGGCGGTTGATGTCCAGGCCCATGTACTTCATGACCGCCGCAACCACTTCGTTGGGATCGTTGAGCAGGCTGACCCCGCAATCGGCGAACTTCGAGACCACGGCCGGATCGAAAAGCATTGCCCAACTGTCTGTCGGTGCGTCGGGCAGGCGCTTCTTGACTGCCTCCTCCTGATAGCCCACACCGGTGGTGCCCCAGGCGTAGATCCCGGCATAGCGGTTGCCCGGATCGAACACCGCCATGTGCTGGCGGAACTCCTCGCCGACGCCGGCAAAGTGCGGCAGTTGCTGCTTGTCGACCGCCTGCACCGCGCCACTCTCGATGGCTCGGGACAGATGCTGCCCCGCCGTCAACACCAGATCGTAACCACTGCGGCCGGTCAACAGTTTAGTCTCGACGGTTTCCAGGGAGTCGAAGTGGTCGGCTACCACATGGATGCCGGTTTTCGCCTCGAAGTTCTTCAAGGTGTCCGGGGCCAGGTACTCGCCCCAGATGTACAGATTGACCACCGGTTTGGCGGTATCGGCGGCCTGCACACACAGGGGTGCAAGCACCAGCAGTATTGCTTGAGTCAGTTTGTGCAGGCCCATTTTCACACTCCTTTGCCAGCGTACTGTGGCATAGTGATGCACGCGACGTTGCCGCCACCGAGGAGGATTTCCCGGGAGTTTTCGATGCCGACGATGTTGTGTTCAGGGAACAACTCGGCCAGGGTCGCCTGCGCCACTTTGTCGTTACGATCACCAAACAGCGGCACCACGATGGTTCTGTTGCCTGCGTAGTAGTTGATGTACGACGCGCAGATTTTCGTCCCGGCCTGACGGGTATGGGTGCTGTCTTGCTGGTCCAGCCCTTCGGCTTCTTCGGCCGTCCACTCCAGCACATCCGGTTGCGGCAGCTTGTGCACGATCAACTCGCGGCCACGACTGTCGCGAGTGCTGCGCAGGATGTCGTAGGCCTCCTGATAGATTTCCCACTGCGGGTCATCGCGATTGTCGGTCCATTGCAACACCACTTCGCCAGGACGCACGAAGCACGCGAGGTCGTCGACATGACCATCGGTTTCGTCGAACTTGCAGCCCCGTGGCAGCCAGATGACTTGCTCGGCACCGAGGTAGTCGGTCAGGCGGCGGGTGACTTCGTCCTTGCCCAGATGCTGGTTGCGGTTGCGGTTGAGCAAGCACTGTTCGGTGGTCAGGATGCTGCCCTGGCCATCGCTCTGGATGCCGCCCAGTTCGGCGATCAGCGGCGCACGATAGCGGTCGAAGCGTTCGATTTCGAGGATTTTGCTGGCGATCTGGTCGTCCTTGTCCCACGGGTAGTAGAGGCCACCGTCGAGCCCGCCATAAGCGTTGAATTCGAAGTCCACGCCGCGCACTTCGCCGCTCCGATCGTTGACCACAAAACACGGGCCGCTGTCGCGGAACCAGGTGTCGTTGCAGGTCATTTCCACCACACGCACTTGCGGCGGCAACTGCCGGCGCGCGGTGGCGAACTGTGCCGCCGAAGCGCACACGGTGACCGGCTCGCTCATGGAAATGGCAGTGACGATCTGCACCCAGACTTTCTGCGCCGGCTTGGCACCGTTGCGCCAGACGTCGGTGCGCTCCGGCCAGCCGAGCCAGCAACCGGACTTGGCTTCGAATTCGCCGGGCAGACGGAAACCGTCCTGTTTGGGAGTGGTGTCGAGCAAACGCGCCATGGTCAAACCTCTTTGGCAGGGATTGGAATGACCACAGGCTAAGGGCGTTGGCGACTGGCTCGCCAACGATGATTATTTCGGAATACTTGAATTCAACTCATCAATCGAGCAACTGATCGTTGAACCATTCCAGCATCTGCGCCACCGCCGGACGCTCCAGCCGCACCCGTTCGCACACCAGCGCGTATTGGCCCAGGGCGGTCATGCTCGAGGTAAACGGCCGTACCAGCCGACCGCTGAGCAAATCTTCCTGGGCCGTCAGGTTGTCCCCCATGGCCACGCCCTGCCCCTGCGCAGCCGCTTCCAGCGCCAGCCCGGCATGAGCAAAATACAACTGCCGGTCGGGGCGCTGATCGCCGGCATGGCTGGTGAGCCAGGCGGTCCAGGTCTTGCCGTCCTGGTCGTCGTGCAGCAGGCAATGGCGGGCCAGGTCCTTCGGGGTTTTCAGGGTGCCCTGGTTGAACAGGCCGGGGCTGCACACCGGGAAGAACTGCAACGCCGGCAGCGGCCGGACGAAATACGCGGTGCTGTCCACCGGGCCGGTGCCGTAGGTGATCGCCAGATCTATGTCTTCCCCAGGCGCCGTGGCGTCGATCGGTTGTTCGTACAGATGCAAGGTGATGTGCGGATAGCGCGCGTAGAAATCCGTGAGACGGCTCATCAGCCACTTTTGTGCCAGCTCGGCGGTCACCGCCAGACGCAACACCGCCAGGGATGACGGATCACGCAGTTCGTCGCAGGCATCGCCAATCAGTTCGAACGCCTGCTGCAAACTCTGCATCAGGCGCCCGGCCGCCAGGGTCGGGCGAATCTGCCGGCCTTCGCGCACGAACAGCGATACACCGAGTTGCTCTTCGAGTTGGCGAATCTGATGGCTGACCGCGCTGTCGGTGACACACAACTCAGCCGCAGCCCGACCGAAATGGGCGTGGCGGGCGGCGCATTCGAAGGTTCGCAGGGCTGCCAGGGAAGGTAGTCGTCGCATCAGGTCATGTCCCGGTTTCGAGGTGGACATGCTGACTTGGCCGTTGGTGGGCGTCCAGTGAGACTGCGTTATCGTTCATCGCGAGCAGGCTCGCTCCTACAGGAATCACCGCCAGACACAGATGCCAGGGTAACCCCGACGGTCTAGGCTGTTCCGGGTACGCTCAAGACAGCTGGAGGCTCCCATGCAACTCGAAGGTTCCTGCCATTGCGGCGCGGTGTCGTTCAGTTTGACTAGCGCCCACCCCTATCCTTACCAGCGTTGCTACTGCTCGATCTGTCGCAAGACCCAGGGTGGCGGCGGCTATGCGATCAACCTCGGTGGCGATGCCGCCAGCCTGAAGGTGCGCGGGCGCAAGCATATTGCGATCTACCACGCACGGCTCAAGGACGAAGGTGACAAACGCGCCCACAGCAGCACGGCCGAGCGGCATTTCTGCTCGGTCTGCGGCTCGGGCCTATGGCTGTTCAGCCCGCAGTGGCCGGAATTGATTCACCCGTTCGCCTCGGCCATCGACACGCCGCTGCCGGTGCCGCCGGAGCACACGCACCTGATGCTGGGTTCGAAGGCGCCGTGGGTTGAGGTCCAGGCGCAGCCAAGGGATAAACAGTTCGATGTGTACCCCGAAGAGTCCATCGCGCAATGGCATGAACGCCTGGGTTTGAGCCGTTAGCTTTTGTGTTGCTGATGGCCTCTTCGCGAGCAAGCCCGCTCCCACAGGGGATTTGTGAGCGACACAGATCGAGTGTGGGAGCGGGCTTGCTCGCGAAGGCGTCCGCAAAAACAACACCGAATAATCAGGCCGCAGCAGGCACACCGCTGTGAAAACGGAATTCCACGTCCGGCGACTCGATCAGTTCCTGCTCGGCGGCGCGGACCTTGTCGATCACCTGGGCGATGTCCTTGGCGTCGCCGTACTGGTAGGCCAGTTTCAGGTAACCCTGGAAATGCCGGGCCTCGCTCTTGAGTAAACCAAAATAGAACTTGCCCAGTTCTTCGTCCAGATGCGGCACCAGCGCTTCGAAACGCTCGCAACTGCGGGCCTCGATGAACGCCCCTACCACCAATGTGTCCACCAGCTTCACCGGTTCGTGACTGCGTACCACCTTGCGCAACCCCGACGCGTAGCGCCCGGCGGACAGCTGGCGCAGTTCGATCTTGCGGCGTTTCATCAGGCGCATGACCTGTTCGTGGTGCACCAGCTCTTCCCGGGCCAGGCGCGACATCATGTTGATCAGATCGACGTGGGAGTGGTACTTGGCGATCAGGCTCAACGCGGTGCTGGCGGCCTTGAATTCGCAGTTCTTGTGGTCGATCAGCAGAGTTTCCTGATCGGCCAGCGCAGCCTGGATCCAGCCGTCGGGGGTGCGGCAGCCAAGGAACTCGTGAATTTCGGGAAGGATCATGGGGCTCACGGAAAAATAGGTTCAAAACGAAGGGCGCCGATTATACCGGCCTGCCCGCAGACCACCAGTCGCCAACCGTTGATATGCATCAAGTCCCCGAATCGCAGTCAGCAACTATAGTTGTGCAACGTCGTGCATTTTTATTTTCAGGAGATCCCGCTCATGCAAGCCGTACGCAGCATTCTGGTGGTCATCGACCCCGAACACTCCGAAAGCCTGGCGCTGAAACGGGCCAAACTGATTGCCGGCGTGACCCAGGCGCATTTGCACCTGCTGGTGTGCGACCCCAAGCATGATCACAGTGCGATGCTGAGCGTACTCAAGGCCGCTTTACTGGAGGACGGCTACAGCGTCACCACCGAGCAGGCCTGGAATCGGAGCCTTCACGAAACCATCGTCGATGTGCAGCAAGCAGAAGGTTGCGGCCTGGTGATCAAGCAACACTTTCCCGACAGCGCACTGAAAAAGGCCCTGCTGACACCCGAGGACTGGAAATTGCTGCGCCAATGCCCTTCCCCGGTGCTGCTGGTGAAAACCGCAGGTTCCTGGAAGGGCAAGGTGATTCTGGCGACCATCGATGTCGGCAACTCCGACGACGAACATCGCCACCTGCACAACACCATCATCGATCACGGCTATGACATCGCCAGCCTGGCCAAGGCCGATTTGCACGTAGTCAGCGCCCATCCTTCACCGATGCTGTCAGCAGCAGACCCGACTTTTCAGCTCAGCGAAACCATCGAGGCGCGCTATCGCGAACAGTGCAAGGCGTTCCAGGCTGAATTCGACATCGACGATGAACATCTGCACATCGAGGAAGGCCCGGCGGACGTGCTGATTCCATTCATGGTGCACAAGCTGCAGGCGGCAGTGACGGTGATCGGTACCGTGGCCCGTAGCGGGTTGTCAGGGGCGTTGATCGGCAATACCGCGGAAGTGGTGCTCGATTCGGTCGAGAGCGACGTGCTGGTGCTCAAACCGCAGGAGATCGAGGATCATCTGGAGGAGATTGCCGGCAAGCATTGAGATTTGTGGTGTTTGGCCGGACGCCATCGCGAGCAAGCTCGCTCCCACAGGGGAGTTGCGTCGTTCACAAACCCTCTGTGGGAGCGACGGTGCGGCGATCCGACTTGCTCGCGATGCTTTTAAAACTCAGCCTTCAAACGCGTCCTTGAGAAACCCCGGCGCTATGTAGCGCTGATAATGCGCCTCGGAGAGCAGGAAAAATTCCCGATCAATGGCATCGCGCAATTCCGGCAGGTTCCAGTCGCGAAACTCCGGTAGCAACACCATCCCGTAGGCTTCCAGGTTGTTGATCACCCGCGCGCCCCGGGCGATCAACTGATAGGCCCAGCAATATTCCGACTGATGGGGCACGAAGCGGATCTTGCGTTGCTCCAGCTGCATTCTCAGCAGTGCCGGATCGAAAATTTCCACCTTGGCGGCCATCACCTGCGACAGCAACTGCTCAAGACGCAGCCACACCGCGCGCTTTTCTTCCTCGTTGTAACCGTTCCAGTGGATCACTTCGTGGTGGAAACGCTTGCAGCCACGGCACACCAGGTCACCGTAAACAGTGGAGCAAAGGCCGACGCAGGGTGTCTTGATGGTCTGATTGGGCATAGGTAGGCAAAACGCGAAAAAGCAGAACAGGCCGGCATGTTAGCCCTTTGTCCGCCATTGATCACCCCTCAAAGTTAAGGGCCCGGAGTGAATCGGGGTTTGCCGGCCGCCACCACCAAAGTCCAATAAAACCTGACTTACCTTTAATTTTTTTTTGCCGTAGAATCAGCCTGCCTTTTTAGGCGCCAATGTCCGTTAGAAGCTGTTTTCAAAGCGTCACGAGCACAGTCGTTCCTTCAGAGCGGTGTTGGCGAGGGGTTTTTCCAGCGGGGAAAAGCCCAACGCCAACCCTCATCAGCTCCCGTTCTGCAGGCGTAAAACTTTGAAAGCAGCTTCTGTAAGGAATTGTCGGTAATTCTGGCCAAGTGGCTCACAACGCCATGCAGCGCATGAGTACGGCAATTTCGGGATGAGCGTCCCGGACACCCATTTGGGACCACTGATGAGGGTAATAACTGTGCTTGAAGCCTACCGCAAACATATCGAAGAGCGCGCAGCACTGGGTATCGTTCCCCAGCCGCTAAACGCCGAACAAACTGCAGGCCTGGTCGAGCTGCTGAAAAATCCCCCGGCTGGCGAAGAAGCATTCCTCGTTGACCTGATCACCAATCGCGTTCCGCCAGGCGTGGACGAAGCTGCCTATGTGAAGGCCGGCTTCCTGTCTGCCATCGCCAAAGGCGAAGCCAAATCCCCTCTGATCGACAAGAAGCGCGCTGTTGAACTGCTCGGCACCATGCAGGGCGGCTACAACATCGTGACGCTGGTCAACCTGCTGGACGACGCCGAACTGGCACCAGTAGCTGCCGAAGAACTCAAGCACACCCTGCTGATGTTCGACGCCTTCCACGACGTCGCCGAAAAAGCCAAGAACGGTAACGTTCACGCCCAAGGCGTGCTGCAATCCTGGGCTGACGGCGAGTGGTTCGTGAAGCGCCCGACCCTGGCCGACAAGATCAGCCTGCGCGTGTTCAAGGTCACCGGCGAAACCAACACCGACGACCTGTCCCCTGCGCCTGACGCCTGGTCCCGTCCAGACATCCCGCTGCACGCCCTGGCCATGCTGAAAATGGCTCGCGACGGCATCGTGCCGGACGCACAAGGCGTCACCGGTCCGATGAAGCAGATCGAAGAAATGCGCAACGCCGGCTTCCCGATCGCCTACGTCGGCGACGTGGTCGGTACCGGTTCTTCGCGTAAATCGGCCACCAACTCCGTACTGTGGTTCTTCGGCGACGACGTTCCTTTTGTACCGAACAAGCGTGCCGGTGGTTTCTGCTTCGGCAGCAAAATCGCTCCGATCTTCTACAACACCATGGAAGATGCTGGCGCACTGCCAATCGAATTCGACGTTTCCAACATGCACATGGGCGACGTGATCGACCTGTACCCGCATGCTGGCAAAGTCTGCAAGCACGGCACCGACGAAGTCCTGACCACCTTCGAAATGAAGACCCCGGTCCTGCTGGACGAAGTTCGCGCTGGCGGCCGTATTCCGCTGATCATCGGCCGTGGCCTGACCGAAAAGGCTCGTGCCGAGCTGGGTCTGCCACCTTCGACCCTGTTCAAGAAGCCTGAAGCACCGGCTGAAAGCACCAAGGGTTTCACCCTGGCGCAGAAAATGGTCGGCAAGGCTTGCGGCGTGACCGGCGTTCGCCCGGGCACCTACTGCGAACCGAAGATGACCACCGTGGGTTCCCAGGACACCACCGGTCCAATGACCCGTGACGAACTGAAAGACCTGGCGTGCCTGGGCTTCTCGACCGATCTGGTGATGCAGTCCTTCTGCCACACCGCGGCTTATCCAAAGCCGATCGACGTGACCACCCACCACACCCTGCCTGACTTCATCATGACCCGCGGCGGCGTTTCCCTGCGTCCGGGCGACGGCATCATCCACTCGTGGCTGAACCGCATGCTGCTGCCGGACACCGTCGGTACCGGTGGTGACTCCCACACCCGTTTCCCGATCGGCATCTCGTTCCCGGCCGGTTCCGGTCTGGTTGCGTTCGCCGCGGCCACTGGCGTCATGCCGCTGGACATGCCTGAGTCGATCCTGGTTCGCTTCAAAGGCGAACTGCAGCCAGGCGTCACCCTGCGTGACCTGGTTCACGCCATTCCTTACTACGCGATCCAGGCTGGCCTGCTGACCGTAGAGAAGAAAGGCAAGAAGAACGCCTTCTCCGGTCGCATCCTGGAAATCGAAGGTCTGCCTAAACTGACCGTAGAGCAAGCGTTCGAACTGTCTGACGCCTCGGCTGAACGTTCGGCTGCCGGTTGCACCATCCAGCTGTCCAAAGAGTCGATCGCTGAATACCTGCAGTCCAACATCACCCTGCTGCGCTGGATGATCGGCGAAGGCTATGGCGATGCACGTACTCTGGAACGTCGCGCTCAAGCGATGGAAGCCTGGCTGGCCAACCCTGAGCTGCTGGAAGCGGACAAGGACGCGGAATACGCCGAAGTCATCGAGATCGACCTGGCCGACATCAAGGAGCCTGTGCTCTGCGCGCCGAACGATCCGGACGACGCTCGCCTGCTCTCCAGCGTTGCTGGCGAGAAGATCGACGAAGTGTTCATCGGTTCGTGCATGACCAACATCGGTCACTTCCGCGCTGCCGGTAAACTGCTGGAACAGGTCAAAGGTCAGCTGCCAACCCGTCTGTGGCTGTCGCCGCCGACCAAGATGGACGCTCACCAGCTGACCGAAGAAGGCTACTACGGCATCTACGGCAAGGCCGGCGCTCGCATGGAAATGCCAGGTTGCTCGCTGTGCATGGGTAACCAGGCACGTGTAGAGCCGAACTCGACTGTCGTGTCGACTTCGACTCGTAACTTCCCGAACCGTCTGGGTGACGGCGCGAACGTCTACCTGGCTTCGGCTGAGCTTGCGTCCGTGGCTTCCATCCTGGGTCGCCTGCCGACCGTCGAGGAGTACATGGAATACGCTGGCAAGATCGACAGCATGGCGGCCGATGTCTACCGCTACCTGTCCTTCGACCAGATCGCCGAGTTCCGTGAAGCTGCTGCGAACGCCAACATCCCGGTCGTTCAAGCCTAACGCTGCAAAGCAATGAAGAACGCCGCCCATCGTGAGATGAGCGGCGTTTTTTTATGCCTTCTGCTTCAGCCCCCTACCCCTGTGGGAGCGAGCTTGCTCCGGGCGGCGTTCCGACGATAGCGGTCTGTCTGTTACATCCATGTCGACTGACCCGCCGCTATCGCGAGCAAGCTCGCTCCCACAGGTTATGCGTACGGCTTGAGCGCCTGCTGCACCGCCCCATCCACACTCAAACCACTCAGAATCACACCGCTGGATTGCACCTGCGGCAATGCCGCCAACGCCGTTTGTGCGTCGTCCTTGAGACGCGCCAGAATCAGCCGCTTGCCCTCCTGATGCACCCGCACAAAAAACTCCTGCAACGCCTCAATGCTGGTGCCATCCAGATCCGGCGACTCCTCCAGACTGAGAATCACCGTATGAATCGGCGTTTGCGAATGCCGGATCAAGCGCAAGGCAGCGCCGAGAATCCGCTCGACGTTGGCAAAGAACAACGCTTCACCCGGTCGCACAATCAATACACCTGGCACTGTTTGCGCCGCAGAATGGCGTTGCAGATCGACAAAGTCGTGACCGCCATCGATGCGCCCCAGAATCTGGATGTCCGCCGCCGACATCTGCTTGAGCATCAGCAACACACTGATCGCCACCGCCACCAGCAAGCCGTCCAGCACCCCCAGCACCAGCACCGCGCCCACGGCGCAGATCACCAGCAGACGGTCACGGCGCCAGATGAAATACCGTCCCAGCGGTTGCAGGCTCAAGCCGCGCCCCAAGGCATGAATGACGATGGCGGCGAGGATCGGCTCCGGGGTCAGGGCGATATACGGCAGCACCGTCAGAACAATGAGCAGCACCACCAGCGCTGCCACAATTCCGGCCAGGCGTGAAGTGGCACCCGCCGCCTCGTTCGCCGACGTTGCCGAATACCCGGCTCCCGCCGGCATGCCGTGGAATAGACCGGACAGCAGATTGGAAGCCCCCAGCGCCAGCAAATCGCGGTTCGAGGTGACGCGGTCACCATGCTTGAGCGCATAAGAACTGATCGAGCCATAAGACTCCGCATACAGAATCATCACCATGGCGAACGCCAATTCACCCAGACGCAGCCAGTCGGCAAATGCCAGTACCGGCAACTTCGGCACTTCGAGACTCAAGTCGATCACGCCGATCAGCTTCACGTCATAGGCCGGCAGGTTCAGCCACTGCCCCGCCGCAATGCCAATGACCACCACCAACAAACCACCTGGCAGGCGCCGAAACCGTGCGAACAGCCATAACAAGGCCAATGCCACGGCGCCGACGCCAGCCGCCACCCAGTTCCATTGCGGCAGTTGCTCCAGCAATTGCGGCAGAAAGCGCACCAGGTTGGCATCGGTCAAATGCACGCCGACCACGCTGGCGACCTGTTTGAGAATGATGGTCAGCGCCAGGCCAAAGGCAAAACCGCGCAGCACCGGTTTGGCGATGAACGACGTCACGCTGCCGAGCTTGAACAGCCCGGCCAGCAAGAAAAACGCCCCGGTCACCAGCACCAGGCCGATGGCCAGCGCCGACCGCAGTTGCGGATCGCCATTGGCCAGGGTGGCGGTCGCAGCGGCCAGCACGGCGGCGGAGGATGAAGTGGCCGAGACAATCGCAAAGCGGCTGGTGCCCAACAACCCATAACACAGCAACCCGGCGAACAAGGCGATCACCCCGGCCTGGGGTGCCAGTGCGGCGATGCTTGAATAGGCAACCGCTTCGGGCAGCAGCAGGCCGGCAATCGACAAACCTGCCAGCAGATCCTGCCAGCGATTGGGTTGTTCAACGGGGTTTGGCGGTGAGGCGCTCGACAATCCGGTGTCTCCAGGCGAAAAAAAACCGCTGCACGTATCACGTGCAGCGGCCACTGTAGCTGTCAATCCGGCACTGCGCGAGCAGGCCGGTCGATCACGCGCTCAAGGAATAGATCAACGCGGTAATCGCCACCAGACCCACCGCCGTCACGAAGACGTTGGACGCCTGACCGCGATAGCGTGCCATCGCCGGTACCTTGCGGATGGCGTACATCGGCATCAGGAACAGGATCGCCGCGATCACCGGGCCACCCAGGGTTTCAATCATGCCGAGGATGCTCGGGTTCAGCGTGGCGACGATCCAGCACACCACCAGCATGAACGCGGCGGTCATGCGATCCAGGGTCTTGGCGGACGGACGCTTGCCGCTCTTGACGATCAGGCCCTTGAGGCCTTCGCTGGCGCCGATGTAGTGCCCCAGGAACGACTTGGAAATGGCCACGAAGGCAATCAACGGCGCCGCGAAGGCGATGGTCGGATTGCTGAAATGGTTGGCCAGGTACGACAGGATCGACAGGTTCTGCGCCTTGGCTTCAGCCAGTTGCGCTGGCGACAGGGTCAGCACGCAACTGAAGACGAAGAACAGCACCATCACCACCATCAACAAGTGGGCGCGGGACAGGATCTGCGAGCTGCGCGCCTCGGCGTGCTCCCCGTAGCGACGCTTCTGGTCCACGGCGAACGCCGAAATGATTGGCGAGTGGTTGAACGAGAACACCATCACCGGAATCGCCAGCCACAGGGTGTGCAACAGCGCCGACGGTGCCGGCACGCTGCTGGCGGTGGTCAGGATGCCGCCGTTCCAGTGCGGAACCAGGTACACCGCCAGAAACAGCAACGCGACGATGAACGGGTAAACCATCAGGCTCATGGCCTTGACGATCAATTGCTCGCCGCAACGCACCACCGCCAGCAGGCCGAGGATCAGCACCAGCGACAGCACGGCGCGCGGCGGCGGCATGATGTGCAGTTGATGCTCGAGGAAACTACCCACGGTGTTGGTCAGGGCCACGCTATAGATCAGCAGGATCGGGAAAATGGCGAAGAAGTACAGCAAGGTGATCAGCGCACCGGCCTTGATCCCGAAATGCTCTTCCACCACTTCGGTGATGTCGGCGCCTTCGCGACCGGACAACACGAAACGGGTCAGCCCGCGGTGTGCGTAGAACGTCATCGGAAACGCCAGCAACGCCAGGATCAGCAGCGGCCAGAAACCGCCCAGGCCGGCATTGATCGGCAAAAACAGGGTTCCTGCACCAATCGCCGTGCCAAACAGGCCCAGCATCCAGGTGGTGTCTTGGCGATTCCAGCTCGAAAGTGTCGCTGTTGTCGCTGCTACATAGCGTTTGTTGACGCTATTGGCCTGATCATTCATCCGGTGGGATCTCCACATTCCGGTCACTTGCCACCCGGCCAGGACGCGTCGGAATACCCGACAGGCAGCGCCCGGCCGAAACAGGGGCGCGATTCTGGAGGATTAGTGAGCAGAAGCAAAGACTTAGGTGAGGAACGGTGGTACCAGATTGACGAAAAACCCCTTGTAGGAGCGAGCCTGCTCGCGATTACCTTGGCACATCCAACATTTACGTTGGCTGACACACCGCTATCGCTAGCAGGCTCACTCCTACAGGGTTCTACGACGCGCTCAGAGGTGGGGCTGCCTGCGCTTCATCGCCAAAGCACGTGCGATACTTGATAAAGGTCTACCATCATGTATTTTTAACCGACCTGCATTCCTTCTGGAGTCTTCCCATGCCATTGGTTCGCGTCGACATCAAAAAACATCAGGACCCCACCCGCGCCAAACGCATCGGCCAACTGATCTATGCCGCCATGCACAGCACCATCGGTGTGCCGCAGAACGATAATTTTCAGATACTCGCCGAGCACGATGAGCAGCATTTCATCTTTGACCCCGGTTATCTGGGCATCAACCGCACGGACCAACTGGTGGTGATCCAGATCACCATGAGCGAAGGACGAACCGTCGAGCAGAAAAAACTCCTCTACAAAACCATCACCGAAAGCCTTCATGCAGAACTCGCGGTGCGTCTGGAGGACGTTTTCATTAATCTGGTGGAAGTGAAAAAAGAGAACTGGTCGTTCGGCAACGGGATTGCCCAATACGCCCTCTGATGTTCAACCTGCAGCCCCGAGAGTGACCCATGCCCCGAGTTTCCCGCAAACAAGCCGACCTCAACCGCGAGACCATCGTCGATGCCGCCACGCGGCTGTTTCGCGAACGCGGCCTGCACGGGATCAGTGTTGTCGATGTGATGGCCGCTGCGGGCCTGACCCACGGCGGCTTCTACGGGCACTTCGAATCCAGGGAAGCCCTGGCGCAAGAGGCCAGCGGCCGGGCTTTCGAGCAGGCCGCGCAACGCTGGCAAGCAAGGGTGGCTGACAATGACAGCAAGGACGCCGCCCGCCGCGCCATGGTCGAAACGTACCTGTCCAGCGAAAGCCGGGACAATCCGGGCGACAGTTGCCCGGTGGTGGCCTTTGCCGGGGACATGTGCCACGAGGCTGCCGAGAGCGGTTTGCGTCAAACCTATATGCAAGGCCTGAACAACTTGCTCGGCTCGCTGGGTTCGCTGCTCGACACCGAGGACGAAGCCGACAAACGGCAGCAGGCGCTGGTACAGTACTCGATGATGTTCGGTGCGCTGATGTTGTCCCGGGCGACCCGCGGCGATCCGTTGTCGGATGAGTTTCTCGAAGCCGTCCGGGCCGCTCTCATCCCGCCGAAGTAAAGCGACCTCAAGCCGCGCAATAAAGGATCGCAGGCTGCGATCGCTGGTGGTTGCCAAGCTATCCTGAAATCAGCAATCTCAAGAGACATTCGAGCCGATTTTTCGATGCCCACAGGAAGCCAAGCATGCCTGTAACCGTTCTGGTACTGGTTGAAACCATCAATGATTACCTGCCCATCCTCGAACATCAGGGTTTCCACCTGATTCTCGCCCCGACACCCGCCGAGCGCGCCGAAGCCATCGCCCGGCACGCCGGGCAGATCGACGCCGTCCTCACCCGTGGCCCATTGGGGCTGTATGCCGATGAAATCGCCGCGCTGCCCAACCTCAAGATCATCTGTGTGATCGGCGCCGGCTATGAACACGTCGACCTGCAGGCCGCCGCCGACCGGGGCATCACCGTCACCAATGGCGCCGGGGTCAACGCCTCGTCCGTCGCCGACCATGCCATGGCGCTGCTGCTGTCGCTGGTGCGCGACGTGCCTCGCTGTGATGCCGCCGTACGGCGCGGCGAATGGCCGAAAATCATGCGCCCTTCCCTCGCCGGCAAACGCCTGGGCATCCTCGGTCTCGGCGCGGTCGGCATGGCCATCGCCAAACGCGCCGCCAACGGCTTCGACATGAGCGTGTGCTACCACAATCGCCAGCATCGCAGCGATGTGCCCTACACGTTCTGCTCGACGCCAACCGAATTGGCGCGCGCGTCGGACTTTCTGATCGTCGCCACGCCTGGCGGCCTGGGCACCAGGCACCTGATCAATCGCCTCGTGCTCGACGCGCTGGGCCCCGATGGGTTTATCGTCAACATCGCCCGGGCCAGCGTGATTGTCACCGCCGACCTGATCGCCGCCCTGGAGCAACGCCGGATCGCCGGTGCCGCGCTGGATGTATTCGACGCCGAACCAAAGGTACCGGATGTGCTCAAGACCCTGAACAACGTGATCCTCACGCCCCATGTCGCCGGGCTGTCCCCGGAAGCCACCCAGGGCACCGTCGAACTGGTGGGCAAGAACCTCGTGGCGTTTTTCTCCGGCCAACCGGTGCTCACGCCGATCGACTTGCCGCCGGCCATGAGCCGGGTCGCTCATTGATGGCAATTCAAACAGCTGTATCAAAAACAATGATTGGCCGGCAACACGCTCACCTATAAGAGCCGATCGCGGTTGTGGGTGCGGGGTGTGCGCATTAGATTAGCCAATAGTTTCAGGCCTCCAGAATAAGCAGAAGGGATAAGCATGGCGCTTACTGACCAGTCCACCCGTATCCGCACCGGCGAAGAGCTCGATGCCAGCCTGATCGATCCGTACCTCAAGGCCCATATTCCGGGGCTCAGCGGTTTGCCACGGATCAGCCAGTTTCCGGGCGGCGCTTCAAACCTCACCTACTTGCTGGAATATCCCGAACAGGAATTCGTCCTGCGTCGCCCGCCCTTCGGCCACAAGGCCAAGTCGGCCCACGACATGGGCCGTGAATTCCGCATCCTCAATCAACTGCGCGACGGTTTTCCGTACTGCCCGAAAGCCTACGTGCACTGCACCGACGAATCGGTAATCGGTGCCGAGTTCTATGTCATGGAACGGGTCAATGGCATCATTCTGCGCTCGGACCTGCCGCCGGAGCTGGGCCTGGACTCGGCGAAAACCGAAGCCCTGTGCAAGAGCTTCATCGACAAGTTCGTCGAACTGCACCAGGTCGATTACAACGCTTACGGCCTGGGTGACCTCGGCAAACCCGAAGGTTACGTGGCGCGGCAAATCAAAGGCTGGAGCGATCGTTACGAAAAAGCCCTGACCCCCGATGCGCCACAATGGGAAACGGTCAAGGCCTGGCTCAACGACAAGATGCCGGCCGACCATCCGACCTCCAGCATCGTGCACAACGACTACCGCTTCGACAACGTGATCCTCGACCCGAACAACCCGATGCAGATCATCGGCGTGCTCGATTGGGAGCTGACCACCCTCGGCGACCCGCTGATGGACCTGGGCAACACCCTCGCCTACTGGATTGAAGCCGATGATCCGGCGCCGGTGCAGATGATGCGCCGCCAGCCAAGCCACGCGCCGGGCATGCTGACCCGCCGCGAGTTCGTCGATTACTACGCCGAACGCTCGGGCATCCGCATCGACAATTTCGACTTCTACTACACCTACGGCCTGTTCCGCCTGGCCGGCATCGTGCAGCAGATCTACTACCGCTTCTACCACGGCCAGACCCAGGACAAACGCTTCGCGCAGTTCATTCACATGAACAAGCTGCTGGAGCAGATGAGCCTGCAGGTCATCCAGAAATCCAGCCTGTGACCCTGATTCTGTTCGATGACACACAACCCCCTGTAGGAGCGAGCCTGCTCGCGAAGGTCTTTAACGATAACGCCCGTTCACTGACCAAACGCAGCAAGCCGCCCCTACCAAACTGCATCAGCGACACCCCCGGCATTTGACTCGATAACAAGACTTTTTATAAAGGAATCCCATGTCCAAGACTCAGTTGTTCGACCTCGACGGCAAGATCGCTTTCGTCTCCGGCGCCAGCCGTGGCATTGGTGAAGCCATCGCCAAATTGCTGGCTCAACAAGGCGCCCACGTGATCGTGTCGAGCCGCAAGCTTGAAGGCTGCCAGCACGTGGCCGACGCTATTATCGCTGCCGGCGGCAAGGCCACCGCCATCGCCTGCCACATCGGCGAAATGGAACAGATCAGCCAGGTCTTCGCCAGCATCAAGGAACAGTTCGGCCGTCTCGACATCCTGGTCAACAACGCCGCGACCAACCCGCAGTTCTGCAACGTGCTGGACACCGACCTCAGTGCTTTTCAGAAAACCGTCGACGTCAACATTCGCGGCTACTTCTTCATGTCCGTGGAAGCCGGCAAGCTGATGCGCGAAAACGGTGGCGGCAGCATCATCAACGTGGCCTCGATCAACGGCGTTTCGCCGGGGATCTTCCAGGGCATCTACTCGGTGACCAAGGCGGCGGTGATCAACATGACCAAGGTATTCGCCAAGGAATGCGCGCAGTTCGGGATTCGTTGCAATGCCCTGTTGCCGGGTTTGACCGACACTAAATTCGCCTCGGCACTGGTGAAAAACGAAGCCATTCTGAACACCGCTTTGCAACAAATTCCGTTGAAGCGGGTGGCGGATCCGAGTGAGATGGCGGGGGCGGTGCTTTACCTCGCCAGCGATGCTTCGAGCTATACCACTGGGGTTTCGTTGAATGTGGATGGTGGTTTCCTGTCCTGATTCTGTTTGCGAATAAAAGAAAGGCAGCCGATCAGGGCGATTGGCTGCCTTTTGTTCACACTGTTACCACCGGTCGCTCGGCAATCAAATCAAGCTGGCCGGCTAATAAACTCAACCTTCTCCCTTGCCGAATATTCTGATGAATAATCAAAGAAAACCGTCTGTTCTGGTTTATGGTTAACTCCCGCCGCCAAGAGCCAACTCACCATGCCGCCAGAGGCATCAAACCATTTGTTTAAATGTGGAGAAAATAAATACTCTCCCTGCGTACCATCGACATATATGCGGGAGACTCCAGATGAAACCTCCACGCGAAGGTAATAGGGATTTACCCTTGAAATAGTTTGAACCCCGGATATTTCTTTATCATCTAAAAAGTATTTCGCAATAATTTTCCTGCTAACTGGCAAAGCCAGCATCGTATCAAGCCCTGCCATAGCAAGTCCGAGCTCAAATGTCCCGTGTTTTGCAGAGGGACTACTCACATCCCAATAATAAGTCGCTGTATCTATATTCAGATTCGGTGTCACGCTTAAGTCCTGCGCCACAATACCGTCCCCTCTAATCCAGCGCAAACTCACTAAAGTACCATCCAAAGGGCTTCCCGGCTTAGGAATTAACGTAATTACGCGCTTTGAATTTTTCAGATAGGGAACTTCATTACTGGATACGTCAATGCCATCAATTTTAACGACAGCCTCATCCGCCAGATTGTTCGACAGCAACTTGCTGACCGCAATTTTTACTGGAATAGACATTCCCTCCCCTACCACAGAAATCTCGAAGGTGCCGCTACTGTTATATCCAGTCAACTGCCAACGCCAATTGGGTCCTCCTACCCCCCCAAATGGCGGTGCACTTTGTATATCGCCTTCGGATAGCCCCTGTAAGAGCTTACAAGTCAACGTAATATTGCGTCCGGCGATTGGACTGCCCGGCTTAGGGAGCAGCGTAACTTCCTGAGCCTGCCCCCTTATGAATACATTTCCACGGGAAGGGACACTTTTCCCACCAATCTTCACCTCAACCTCATCTGCCAGATTGTTCGACAGCAACTTGCTGACAGCCAAGGTAATCGGTGTGGTCATGCCCTTGCCCGACAAGGCCAATTGGAAGGTGCCGCTTTTGGTGTTCCCGGTCACTGCCCAGCTATGGGTAGTTGGCTCACTGCCGAAGGCCGGTGCGCTCACCACGTTGGCAACATCGAGGCCGCTTTTAATCGCACAGGTCAGCTTGACCGGAAGGCCGGCCAGCGGACTGCCTGACTTGGGATTCAACGTCACCGTTTGCGCCTTGTCTCGGTAAAACCAATTACCCCCGGCAGGCACGGCGACGCCGTCAATCTTCACATCTGCCTCATCCGCCAGATTGTTCGACAGCAACTTGCTGACGGCCAAGGTAATCGGTGTGGTCATGCCCTTGCCCGCCAACGCCAACTGGAAGGTACCACTTCTGGTTTTCCCGGTTACTGCCCAGGTATACGTGGAGGTTCGCTCACTGCCAAAGGCCGGTTCACTCACCACGTCGGCTGCACCAAGGCCACTTTTGACAGTACAGGTCAACGTCACCGGAAGGCCCCACAGCGGGCTATCTGAACGGGGGATCAACGAAACCGTTTGCGCCTTGTCCCGGTAAAACCAATTACCCCCCGCAGGCACGGTGCCGTAGTCAATCTTCACGTCTGCCTCATCCGCCAGATTGTTCGACAGCAACTTGCTGACAGCCAAGGTAATCGGTGTGCTCATGCCCTTGCCCGCCAACGCCAACTGGAAGGTGCCACTTCTGGTTTTCCCGGTTACTACCCAGCTGTAGGTGGTTCGCTCACTGCCAAAGGCCGGTGCACTCACCACGGAGATACCGAGGCCACTTTTGATTACACAGGTCAGGGTGACTGGAAGGCCGGCCAGCGGGCTGTTGGGTTTAGGGATCAACGTCACCGTTTGCGCCTTGTCCCGGTAAAACCAATTACCCCCGGCAGGCACGGCGGCACCGTCAATCTTCACGTCTGCCTCATCCGCCAGGTTGCTCGAAATCACCAGGCTTCGGTGCTCCCACGGCACCAGCACTTCCCTGCTGAAAAACACCAGGGTGATACGACCGCTCTTGCCAGTGTCCGGCGTAATCTTCCAAGTGAACTTGCCATTAACGGGAGCCACCCACGCGCCAAATTCCGGCGATGCAACAGTTTCCAAACCGCCATTGTCAGCCAGCCCCAGGTTGAGCGCCCTGGCGATCACGGGTGGAGCCTCCACCGTCACTTCGTTCTCCTGCCCGCGGAGCAAAACGAGTTCCGCCCTCCATTCCACTTTCTTGCCGTTGATAAACAACGTGGCTTGTTCCCAAGGACTTGGTGCAGCGGTTGCATCTTTTAATTCGGTGCTCATGACGACGTTTCCTTTTCAGCGATGGACATAAAAAACAGTCCATGAACTATCAGGAAAAATCGATGCGCCGAAAACTATCATAAATGACAGGTTTATCAGTGAAAAAATATATACTCTTCACTAAACTGGAAATACCAGGTAGCAGACAGTGTCAGAAAAGACAGTAAACACGATCAGCCAGCAATAAAAACCGACCACCTGATACCAACTTTTAGCCGATTTACCATTCAGCATGGCCGCGCCGTTCAACAACGCGGCCGTCACACTGGCTTACTGGGTAATACACCGAGTCGTGGTGGTGAGTCGGGTCACCTGCCCGTCTTCGCCCCGTACATCGCCCAGGACATCGGTTTTATCCATGGCCTGGCAGGTGCGTTCAGGAGGGGGTGGAGTGACTGTTGGAGGTGGGGGCGGACTGGAGCAGCCGCCGAGAATCGCTGCGCAGAATGCGAGCGGTGCAAAAACGCGTTTCCCAAGAGTGTTCATAGGTTGACCCGCGATAAGTGATCGACACATTTTTGTGACAACAAAACCCGCGCGTAAAGTCCACACACCTGTCACAAAAATAAAAAATTGCGAATCACTCATGCCCCAGCCGGTGGTCAACGCCAGTAAAAGCTGGCAGTTCTTACATCACCGGATCAGGGCGCCGACCAATTGCGAAAGGGTGCGAAGGTGACTTGAAGTCACCTGCCGTACTTCCTCAGCCCAGGAGCCGATCCACCGGGGAGACACATGAATGTGCACCCTGCGATTTAGTGCATTTGCACCCTATTGCTGCCCCTTTGACCGCCACTCACTCAAGAACAGTCCCCGCTCCCGCGCCCAGACAATCGCCTCGCTGCGGCTGTGTACACCGAGCTTGGAATACACCGCCGCCACATGGTTGCGCGCGGTGTTAGGCGCGAGTTTCAGGCGCGCGGCGATTTCCTTGTCGGCCAGGCCTTCGCATATCAGGCCCAGCACATCGCGCTCACGGGCGGTCAGGTCGGTGAAGGACACACGGGGCAACTTCGGTGAATTGACGTTCTTCACGTTGGCCAGTTTTTCGATCAGCGTGCGGCTGAACCATTTGGCGTCCTTCATTGCTTCCTCGATGGCCGACACCAGTTCCAGCTCGGTGCGCTTGCGCTCGGTGATGTCCATCAGCACCAGCAGGTAGCACGGGTTGCCCTGAATGTTCACAGTGTCCGCCAACACGGTGCAATCGATCAGCCTGGCGTCTTTGCGGCGTACGCGCACATCAATGCGGTTCAGGCTGCCGGTTTTCTCCAGCGCGGAGAACAGCCAGATGCGCGCGTTTTTATCATCGATGAAATCGATCTGCGCAACGCTGATCCCAAGCACTTCCTCACTGGGAAAACCCAGGGTATCGAGGAACGCTTCGTTGACATCCAGCACCCGTTGATCAGCCGCGCCACACAGCAGAATCGGCACCGGGGACAGACGAAACGCTGTGGCGAAGCGTTGCTCGGCGCTGGCCCGATCGGTGACATCGTCCATGATCAACACCAGCGATTCCGGTTCGCCACGGCTGTCAGCCAATACCAGGCTGCGCACGCGATGGACCCAGGTACGCGCTTCGTCCGCCGCCGACGTCACCTCCACCAGCACATCGCTGAACGTCTCGCCACGGGCCACCCGGTTGATCGGATAGCTGTCGGCAGGCACGACGCCACTATTGAGATAACGCAGGGCAAAGCGTTTGGCATAGGCCTTGGCATTGCTGCCCAGATCGCTGATTTGCGCTGCGCCGTGCATGGCCAGCGCGGCGTCATTGGCCCACAGTATGTTCTGGTCGGGATCCAGCAGAATCACTCCGTCGGACAGACCGGCGATGATCTGCCTCAGCTGGCGGCGATTGGTTTCCGTGGCCTGGACGTCCTGGCTCATTGCGTCTCCACAAGTAGGGTGACCCTGTAGGGTACGACCTCCGGTTTTTTGGATAGTGCAACGAACATTGTGGGAGCGGGCTTGCTCGCGAAAGCGGTGGACCCGTCGACATTTATCTCACCTGACACACCGCTTTCGCGAGCAAGCCCGCTCCCACAGCAATCGCCATCATTTTCGGAACGCTCACGGCCGGTGGTCGTTTGACTAGTGCACGTTCAACGACGCCTCCAGACCCGCCAGCTTGTCCGGATTACGCATGATGAAAACCCGATTCACCCGCCCCGTCTCGTCGAAACCAAACGTCACCGACGCGTTGATAACACCATCGGCCTTGATGATGACACCTTGAGCACCATTGATCTCAATGGGCAGCCATTCACACGTTTGCCAATAGGCGTGCAACGACTGGCCAATGAAATCCAGCACGCTTGCGATGCCAACCAGCGTTTCACGGATCGCCGAAGCCTTGCCGCCGCTGTCGGCGCAGAGTTCGACGTCTTCGCAGAGCATCGCGCTCAAGTTCGCCGTGGAGCCACTGGCGATGGCATTGTGGAAGGCGCTCAGCAACTGGTTTTGGCGCACAGGTTCCGGTTGATAGCGGGTTTGCGCACTGCCCAGACTCGCCTTGGCCCGAGACACCAGTTTACGGCAAGCGGCTTCCTGCACCCCGACCGCATCGGCGACCTGCGGGTAATCCATGTCGAAGATTTCGTACAGCAGGTACGCCGCGCGTTCCTTGGGTGTCAGCCGCTCCAGCAACAACACGAACGCGGTGGACAGCGACGAAGCCAGTTCATGCATGTGCTCGGGTGAATCCTGATGGGCCGTGTGGATCGGCTCCGGCAGCCAGGTACCGATGTAATCCACCCGGGACTTGTGCGCCGACCGTAGCAGGTCGATGCAATGGCGGGTGCAAGCGGTGGTGAGCCAGGCGGCCGGCGTGGTGATGGAGGCGCGATCGGCCTCCAGCCACTTGATGAACAACTCCTGCACCGCATCCTCGGCTTCGGCGCGCGAGCCGAGGATGCGATAGGCCAGACCGAGCAAAAAGGGCCGACGCTGCTCGAACACAGTGGCGGCGTTTTCAGCGGAGTTCATCAATCAGTGCCTCGACACCTGCAAGCGGTTCCACAGGTTGATCATGCCGATCTCGGCCGTCAAGGCGCCGATCTGCCCATCGCTGAAATGCGCCCTCAGCTCACCGCGCAGGCTGGCGTAATCGGTTTTGGCATCCAGCACCGTCAAGGCTTCGGTCCACGCCAGCGCGGCGCGCTCAGAAGGGCTGAAATCACTGACGTGACGCCAGACGATCAGGCGATCCAGACGCTCGTTGGTTTCGTTGGCCTCACGGGCTTCGCGGGTGTGCATCTTCACGCAGAAACCGCATTGGTTGATTTGCGAGGCGCGCAGGTGGATCAAATGCTTGAGGGCTGGATTGAGATCTTGTTGATCGAGAACGACATGGACCTGGGTCAGGCTTTCGAAAACCTGTGGAATCGATTGCAGCAGATTGACCGCTTGGGTGTTGGACGACATCGTGTTGCTCCACTGATTGAGGGGTTCAGCAGGATGACGATTGAGGATTGCGCTTTGTGACGTGCGCTGAATCATTCAGCGCACGTCACTCGTTTCAATCAGCCAACTCGCCCTTCGCCACCGCCGCCGAAGCAGCCAGCATCGCCCGCAACAGCACCGCACAGCCGGCGGCCAGGTCATCCGGCGCGGCGTTTTCGATTTCGTTGTGGCTGATACCGCCTTCGCACGGCACGAAGATCATCCCGGCCGGGCCGAGCTCGGCGAGGAAGATCGCGTCGTGCCCTGCTCCGCTGACGATGTCCATGTGCGACAGGCCCAGGCCTTGGGCAGCGCCGCGCACGGCTTCGACGCAGCCCTTGTCGAAGTACAGTGGCGGGAAGTCGGCCGTCGGCGTGAGCTCGAAGGTCAGGCCGTGTTCGTCGCAGGTGGTTTCGATGACTTCGCGCACTTCGGCGATCA
This sequence comes from Pseudomonas sp. Pseusp10, assembly GCF_059492225.1. Taxonomy (NCBI): domain Bacteria; kingdom Pseudomonadati; phylum Pseudomonadota; class Gammaproteobacteria; order Pseudomonadales; family Pseudomonadaceae; genus Pseudomonas; species Pseudomonas sp. Pseusp10. Next base: position 4,268,580 of record NZ_CP168528.1, read on the forward strand.
TCGAGTCCAGGCGCGCCGGTTCCAGATGCCGGAAGTCCAGGGTCATGCGCACTTCGCCGGGGATGACGTTGCGCGAGCCGGGATAGGCTTGCAGGCAACCGACGGTGCCACAGGCATGGGGTTGATGGCTGAGGGCGGCGCGGTTGAGCGCACCGACGATCACCGCGGCGCCGACCAGGGCGTCCTTGCGCAGGTGCATCGGGGTCGGGCCGGCATGGGCTTCGACGCCGCGCAGTTTCAGGTCGAACCATTTCTGCCCGAGGGCGCCCATGACCACGCCGATGGTCTTGCGTTCGTCTTCCAGGATCGGACCTTGCTCGATGTGTGCTTCAAAGTAGGCACCGACTTTGTGGCCGCTGACTTTGCGCGGGCCGGCGTAGCCAATGGCATTCAGTGCTTCACCCACAGTCACGCCATCGGCATCGACCTTGGCCAGGGTTTCTTCGAGGGTGAATTTTTCGGCGAACACGCCGGAGCCCATCATGCAAGGGGCGAAGCGCGAGCCTTCTTCGTTGGTCCAGACCACCACTTCCAGCGGTGCTTCTGTTTCGATGTTCAGGTCATTGAGGGTGCGCAGCACTTCGACGCCGGCCAACACACCGAAGCAGCCATCGAACTTGCCGCCCGTGGGCTGGGTGTCGATGTGGCTGCCGGTCATCACCGGTGGCAGGTCGGGATTGCGCCCGGGGCGGCGGGCGAAGATATTGCCGACGGCGTCGATGCTGACGGTGCAGCCAGCCTCCTGACACCATTTGACGAAGATGTCCCGGGCCTGGCGGTCGAGATCGGTCAGGGCCAGGCGACACACGCCGCCCTTGACCGTGGCACCGAGTTTGGCCAGCTCCATGAGCGATTGCCACAGGCGGTCGCGGTTGATGTACTGATGGCTGGACTGCAGAACGTCTACGGCCGCGTTCATGATGATCTCCTCAGGCTGTTCTTATGGATTTCTTCAGGTGTTTCTTCGGTGGACTCAAAGCCCTCATCGCGAGCAAGCTCGCTCCCACATTGGATCTCCAGTGTTTACAGATCCCCTGTGGGAGCGAGCTTGCTCGCGATGGGGCCAGTGCTCACACCGCAGATTTCGCGACGGACGGACTCGGCCGCACCACACTCACCCCGTAATAAATCAGCCCCCCAAGGGCCGAGCCGGTGAACCAGCCGTAGCTGTAGAACCAGCTGAAGACATCGCTGCCCAGGGACAGCAGCGTCAACACCACCGGCACGCCGAACGCGATGAAACCGCTCCAGTTCCACGCCGGATAGACGTCATCGCGGTACAGGCCGGCAAGGTCCAGTTGCTGTTTCTTGATCAGGAAATAGTCCACCACCATGATCCCCGCAATCGGGCCCAGCAGGCTGGAATAGCCGAGCAACCAGTTGGAATAGACCGTTTCCAGGCTGAGGTCGGAAACGATCAGGCCGAGCTTTTTCAGCAGTTCATGGGCCATCAGCGCCAGCCCGACCAGCCCGGTGAGCATCACCGCCTTGGTCCGGTTGATCGCCTTGGGTGCGATGTTCTGGAAGTCGTTGGTCGGCGATACGATGTTAGCCGCAGTGTTGGTCGACAGCGTGGCGATGATGATCAGTGCCATGGCCAGCGCCACCCAGACCGGACTCTGGATATGGCCGATCAGGGTCACCGGATCGGACACCGTCACGCCCACCAGCTTCACCGAGGCGGCGGTCATCACCACGCCCAGTGAGGCAAACAGGAACATGGTCAGTGGCAAGCCGATGATCTGCCCGACAATCTGGTCCTTCTGGCTTTTCGCGTAGCGGCTGAAGTCGGGGATGTTCAGGGACAACGTCGCCCAGAAGCCGACCATCGCCGTCAGCCCGGCGGCAAAGTAACTGGCTACGCTGGCACCTTCGGGGCGTTTGGCGGGGATCGCCAGCAATTCAGTCATCGATACGTTGGGCATCGCCCACACCAGCAAACCGGCGCCCACCGCCACCAGGAGCGGGGCCGACAGGGTTTCCAGCCATTTGATCGACTCGGCGCCGCGAATCACCACCCACAGGTTCAGCACCCAGAACACCATGAAGCCGATGACCTCGCCGGTGCCACCCAGGGATTTCCAGCCCTCGAACACCGAGCCGAGGAACAGGTGAATCGCCAGCCCGCCGAACATGGTCTGGATGCCGAACCAGCCACACGCCACCAGGGCGCGGATCAGGCACGGAATGTTGGAACCGAGCACGCCGAAGGACGAGCGCAGCAACACCGGAAAGGGAATGCCGTACTTGGTGCCGGGAAAGGCGTTCAGGGTCAGGGGAATCAGTACGATGATGTTGGCAAACAGAATCGCCAGCAGCGCTTCGCCAACCGTCAGGCCAAAGTACGCAGTCAGCACGCCACCGAGGGTGTAGGTCGGCACGCAAATCGCCATGCCCACCCACAGCGCGGTGATGTGCCATTTGTTCCAGGTGCGCTCGCGCACCTTGGTCGGTGCAATGTCGTGGTTGTAACGGGGACTGTCGAGGACGTCGCTGCCGGCTTCCAGCTCGAACAAGCCGTCGCGCTCGGTCACTTGCGATCTGATCTGTTGCATGGCCGCTCCACTGTTCTTTGAATTATTTTTTGCTCATCGGGGGCTGGCGGCATCAATAAACGTGCCGGGTGCCCCGCTTGCGCATCGGGCAGTTCCATAAACACAATGTAACTAACTGATGTTTATCAGTTTTATTCGCTGACTCGACTACTTATCAGGCCACTCAGGCCGAATGCCAGGCAAGTTGTCCGGACAGTCAGGACTCAAACTGGTGCGTTGATCTTTTTTCAATGGCTGCGCATCAACCATAGACCATACTCAAACAGCTGATTTCACATAAGAAATCTTGACTATTTTTCGATCCTGTCAAGTGCGTCAAAATGGTGAGGTCGCTCACCATTTTGGTGATTCTTGTATTTAAACGTTAAATATCAATCAGTTAATAACTGCATAAGCTTATAAAAAATATTCTTGCCGATTCGAATAACTGCAGCTAGCGTTTAATCCTGACAGCATTGACAGGAATACACCTGTTGACGCTGGCGTCATATAAAACATCTAGAACCGGCATTAGCCGGTCATTGCCTGCGAGGAACTCGGAATGTCTCTGTTGATCCGTGGCGCCACCGTTATTACCCATGATGAAAGTTATCGCGCCGATGTGTATTGCGCAGACGGCGTGATCCAGGCCATCGGCGACAACCTCGATATTCCTGCAGGGGCCGAAGTGCTCGACGGCAGCGGCCAGTACCTGATGCCCGGTGGCATCGACCCGCACACGCATATGCAACTGCCCTTCATGGGCACGGTGGCCAGCGAAGACTTCTACAGTGGCACGGCGGCGGGACTGGCCGGCGGCACCACGTCGATCATCGACTTCGTGATTCCCAATCCGCAGCAGTCCTTGCTCGAAGCCTTTCATCAGTGGCGCGGCTGGGCCGAGAAGTCGGCGTCGGACTACGGTTTTCACGTCGCCATTACCTGGTGGAGCGAACAGGTCCGCGAGGAAATGGCCGAGCTGGTCAGCCAGCACGGCGTCAACAGCTTCAAGCATTTCATGGCCTACAAGAACGCGATCATGGCCGCCGACGACACCTTGGTGGCGAGTTTCGAACGCTGCCTGGAACTGGGCGCGGTGCCGACCGTTCACGCGGAAAACGGTGAACTGGTGTATCACCTGCAACGCAAGCTGATGGCCCAGGGCATCACCGGGCCGGAAGCGCATCCGCTGTCGCGGCCGTCACAGGTTGAAGGCGAAGCGGCGAGCCGGGCGATCCGCATCGCCGAAACCCTGGGTACGCCGCTGTACCTGGTCCATGTCTCGACCAGGGAAGCACTGGACGAAATCACCTACGCCCGGGGCAAGGGCCAGCCGGTTTACGGCGAAGTGCTGGCCGGGCACCTGCTGCTGGACGACAGTGTCTACCGCCATCCGGATTGGCAAACTGCAGCCGGCTACGTGATGAGCCCGCCGTTCCGCCCTCGCGGCCATCAAGAGGCGCTCTGGCATGGCCTGCAATCGGGCAACCTGCACACCACCGCCACCGACCACTGCTGCTTCTGCGCCGAGCAAAAAGCCGCTGGCCGCGACGACTTCAGCAAGATCCCCAACGGCACTGCCGGCATCGAAGACCGCATGGCGGTGCTGTGGGATGAAGGCGTGAACACCGGACGCTTTTCGATGCAGCAATTCGTCGCCCTGACGTCCACCAACACGGCGAAAATCTTCAACCTCTACCCACGCAAAGGCGCGATCCGCGTCGGTGCCGATGCCGATCTGGTGCTGTGGGACCCGCAAGGCACGCGGACCATATCAGCCAAGACCCACCATCAGCAGGTGGACTTCAACATCTTCGAAGGCAAGACCGTGCGTGGCGTGCCGAGCCATACCATCAGCCAGGGCCGGGTGGTATGGGCCGATGGGGATTTGCGGGCCGAGCGTGGGGCCGGGCGCTACGTCGAACGGCCGGCGTACCCGGCGGTGTTTGATTTGCTGAGCAAGCGGGCCGAGTTGAATCAGCCGGTTGCCGTGAAGCGCTGAAAGCGGCCTTCGGCCTATCGCGGGCAAGCCCGCTCCCACAGGGATCTCGGGTGTCCACAAAACCTGTGGGAGCGAGCTTGCTCGCGATGAGGCCCGCACTGACAACACAAAAAAAACAATGCCCATCAGAGGCAACACCTCAAATAACCGTGAGGCCAACACCGTGATCAAGACCCTGGACCACCTCCCGCATCCCCATGAGAATGCGGCCGCCCTCGCCGGCCATTTCACCGATCTGGCGCCTCCGCTCAACGAGCGCCAGGCCCACCTCGAAGCCTCGCGCTGTCTGTATTGCTACGACGCGCCCTGCGTGAATGCCTGTCCGAGCGAGATCGACATTCCCTCGTTCATCCGCAACATCCAGCAAGACAACGTGCAAGGCGCTGCGCAGAAAATCCTCTCGGCCAACATCCTCGGCGGCAGTTGCGCCCGGGTTTGCCCGACGGAAATTCTTTGCCAGCAAGCCTGCGTGCGCAACAACGCTCACGAATGCGCGCCGGTCATGATCGGCCTGTTGCAACGCTACGCCGTGGACAACGCACATTTCAGCACTCACCCGTTCCAGCGCGCTGCCGCCACCGGCAAACGCATCGCCGTGGTTGGCGCGGGTCCAGCCGGTTTGTCCTGTGCCCACCGCAGCGCCATGCACGGGCACGACGTAGTGATTTTCGAGGCGCGGGACAAAGCTGGCGGCCTCAATGAATACGGAATCGCCAAATACAAACTGGTGGATGACTATGCGCAAAAGGAGCTTGAGTTCCTGTTGGAGATCGGCGGGATCGAAATCCGCCACGGGCAGAAACTCGGGGAGAACCTGACCCTCAGCGAACTGCATCAACAGTTCGATGCGGTGTTCCTCGGCCTCGGGCTCAATGCCAGCAAACAACTGGGCCTGGCCCACGAAGACGCGCCCGGCCTGCTCGCAGCCACCGACTACATCCGCGAACTGCGCCAGGCCAATGACCTGACCCAACTGCCCTTGGCCGACCACTGCATCGTCCTCGGCGCAGGCAACACTGCCATCGACATGGCCGTACAAATGGCCCGCCTCGGCGCCCGTGACGTGAACCTGGTGTACCGGCGCGGCGCCGAAGACATGGGCGCCACCCATCACGAGCAGGACATTGCCAAGGCCAATCAGGTGCGGCTGATGACCTGGGCGCAACCCGAAGAAGTGCTGCTCGATGACCACGGCCGTGTGCGCGGCATGCGTTTCGCCCGCACCCATCTGGTCGAAGGTCGTCTGCAAACCACCGGTGAAACCTTCGAACTGGTCGCCGACGCGATCTTCAAAGCCATCGGCCAGGCCTTCGACGGCAACGCCCTCGCCGATCCGCTGGCCCGTGAGCTCAAGCGTCAGGGCGAGCGCATCGAAGTCGATGAACAGCTGCGCACCAGCATCCCCGGCGTGTATGCCGGCGGCGACTGCACCAGCCTCGATCAAGACCTCACCGTGCAAGCCGTGCAGCATGGCAAGCGCGCCGCCGAGGCGATCAATGCTCAACTGATGCTTAACGTGGAGGCTGCGTAAATGGCCGATCTGTCGATTGTCTTTGCTGGCATCAAAGCACCCAATCCATTCTGGCTGGCCTCCGCGCCGCCGACCGACAAGGCCTACAACGTGGTCCGCGCCTTCGAGGCCGGCTGGGGCGGCGTGGTCTGGAAAACCCTGGGGGAAGACCCGGCGGCGGTGAACGTGTCGTCGCGCTACTCGGCGCACTTCGGGGCGAACAGGGAGGTGCTTGGTTTTAACAACATAGAGCTGATCACCGACCGCTCGCTGGAGATCAACCTGCGGGAAATCACCCAGGTCAAAAAGGACTGGCCGGACCGCGCGCTGATCGTGTCCCTGATGGTGCCCTGCGTCGAAGAGTCGTGGAAACACATCCTGCCACTGGTTGAAGCCACTGGCGCCGACGGCATCGAACTGAACTTCGGTTGCCCCCACGGCATGCCGGAGCGCGGCATGGGCGCGGCGGTCGGCCAGGTGCCGGAATACGTGGAACAGGTCACCCGCTGGTGCAAGACGTATTGCTCGCTGCCGGTGATCGTCAAGCTGACGCCGAACATTACCGACATCCGCGTCGCCGCCCGTGCGGCCCACCGGGGCGGTGCCGATGCGGTGTCGTTGATCAACACCATCAACTCGATCACCAGCGTCAACCTCGAACGCATGGTGGCCAACCCCATGGTCGGCAGCCAAAGCACCCACGGCGGATACTGCGGCTCGGCAGTCAAGCCGATTGCCCTGAACATGGTCGCCGAAATCGCCCGTGACCCACAAACCCAAGGCCTGCCCATCAGCGGCATCGGCGGCATCGGCAACTGGCGCGACGCTGCGGAATTCATCGCCCTGGGCAGCGGCGCGGTGCAAGTGTGCACGGCGGCGATGCTGCATGGCTTCCGGATTGTCGAAGACATGAAGGACGGTTTGTCACGCTGGATGGACAGTCAGGGCTACGCCAGCGTTTCGGAGTTTTCCGGCCGCGCGGTGGGCAACACCACGGACTGGAAGTACCTGGATATCAATTACCAGGTGATCGCGAAAATCGATCAGGAGGCCTGCATTGGCTGTGGTCGTTGCCATATCGCTTGTGAGGACACCTCGCACCAGGCGGTGGCCAGCCTCAAGCAAGCGGACGGCACTCACAAGTATCAAGTGATCGATGAGGAGTGCGTGGGCTGCAACCTGTGCCAGATCACCTGCCCGGTGCAGGACTGTATCGAGATGGTGCCGGTGGAGACTGGCAAGCCGTTCCTGGACTGGAATCATGATCCGAGGAATCCGTATCACGTTAGCCCTTGAGGCCAGCTGCGCCTGAACTGACGCCATCGCGAGCAAGCTCGCGATGGCGTCAGCCGGTACAACACAGACCTCAAGGCTCCAACCCAATCCCCCGCAAAATCACACTGGTCACCGTCTGCACTGCCTTCTCGAACTGCATGTCCGACAGCGGCTGATGGTCGTTGAGAATATTCACCTGGTGATCGAAGTCGGCGTAGTGCTGGGTCGAGGCCCAGATCATGTACAGCAGGCTCGAAGGCTCCACCGGCAGGATGCGTTTGTCGTCCACCCACTGGCGGATTTTCGCTTCCTTCATCTTGGCCCAGTCGTACAGGCTCGCATCCAGCGCTGCGCCGAGGGTCGGCGCGCCATGGATGATTTCGTTGGCCCAGACTTTCGAACCATAAGGCCGGCTGCGGGAATGGTTCATCTTGGCGCGGATGTAGCTGCTGAGCACCACGCGCGGGTCATCGAACATCTCGAAACACAGCGCGTCCTGCTTCCAGACTTCCAGCAAGTCGAACAGTACGGCGCTGTACAGTTCGGTCTTGGTGCTGAAGTAGTAATGCAGATTGGAACGCGGCAGTTGCACTTCAGCAGCGATGTCGGCCATGGCGGTGCCGCCGAAACCTTTTTCAGCGAAGACCTTTTCCGCCCCCAGCAGAATTTTCTCGACGTTACTGCGACGAATCTCGATCTTGTGATTGCCCATGCCGATCCCCGACAACAACGTTGAGCAAGACTAGCATCCGCTCTGGACTGCGGCGACAAAGGAAAACGAAACTTCGTACAGCCGCTGTCGTAAAGCTAAACTCTGCGCACTTGGAAACTACCTGAGGTACCCACGATGCTACTGAAGAAAACCCTGACCGTCGCTGCCCTGCTCGGCTCGCTGCTCGCCGCGTCTTCGGTGTTTGCCCACGCACACCTGAAAAGCCAGACACCGGCCGCCGACAGCACCGTCGCCACGGCAACGGAGTTGCGCCTGGAGTTCTCCGAAGGCGTCGAAGCCAGCTTCACCAAAGTCACGCTGACCAGGGACGGCGCACCGGTAGCGGTAAAAGCGCTGACCACCGAAGGCAGCGACAAAAAGACCCTGATCGTCACCCCGGCCGCGCCGTTGACCGCCGGCGCCTACAAAGTCGAATGGCACGCCGTGTCGGTCGACACCCACAAAAGCGAAGGTGCCTACGCCTTCAAGGTTGGCCAGTAATTCATGGTGAGCGCGTTGGTGCTGTGCCGCTTCCTGCATTTCATCGTGGTGTTGATGCTGTTCGGGGCCTGGGTGTTCAGGCCTCTGCTTTCAACTGGCGAAACCGCACTGGATCAGCGGCTGGCACGGACTTCCCGTTGGCTGGCCGTGGTGGCGCTGGCCAGCGGTGTCTGCTGGTTGTTGCTGATTACCGCGAGCATGGCCGGGGCCTGGGACGCGGCCTTCGATCCACCGACCCTGAACCTGGTACTGGGCAGTACCTTTTTCGGTCAGGTCTGGCGCTGGCATTTGCTGATCAACATGGTGTTGCTGGCGTTGCTGCTGACGCCCCTGCGCGCCAGCCTTGCGCTGCGCCTGATCCTCAGCGGCCTGCTGGTGGCCACGCTGGCCCCGGTCGGCCATGGCGCAATGCTCGATGGCACCGCAGGCCATTTGCTGATCCTCAATCAACTCATTCACTTGATCTGCGTGGGTGCCTGGCTCGGTGGCTTGATGCTACTGGTGATGATTCTGCGAGAGCCCGCGGGGCATTCGATCCGCGTGATGTTGCAGCGCTTCAGTGGCGTCGGTTACGGCTTGGTCGCCGGGTTGCTGATCACCGGGCTGATCAATGTGCGGGTGCTCACCGGGGCATTCTGGCCAACGCCGCTGTTCACCGGCTTCGCCTTGATCCTGTTGATCAAGGCTGTGCTGGTGGCGGCGATGCTGGGCCTGGCGTTGTTCAATCGGCTGCGCATCGATGATTGCGAGCAGCGTCTGGCGACGTTGCGGGCGAGCGTGATGTTCGAATGGTTGCTGGGACTTGGCGCGGTGGCGGCGGTTTCATTGCTGGGCACCCTGCCGCCGATGATTTCCAGCTGACAACCCTATCCCCTGTGGGAGCGAGTCTTTGTGGCGAGGGGGCTTGCCCACTCGCCCCGGAACCTGGCGCGAGCATCGGCCGCTTCAGGCAGATGCCCCCAACAGTTGACTCAACACCGCTCGCAACTTGCCGGGCTTCACCGGTTTGTTCAGCAACGGCGCATTGAGCCGCTGCAACGCACGCCGACAATGGTCGGTGCGGTCGGCAGTAATGATCACCGCGGGAATGCTCTGGTGGTAATGCTCGCGCAAATGTCGCACCACATCACAGCCAACCACCGCGTGATCGAGATGATAGTCCGCGAGAATCAGTTCCGGCGCCTGCCCGCGCAATGCCGCCAGCGCAGACGCTTCATCGGTGGCGGTCACTACATCGCAGCCCCACTGCCCGAGCAATGCGCTCATGCTTTCGAGAATGCTCACTTCGTTGTCGAGCACCAATAAACGGCGTCCCGGCAGCGGGTCTCCAGTGCCCGGTTGTGGCACCGCCTGACTCACGGGTAACGGAACCTCATCGGATATCGGCACCTCGATGCTGAACATCGAACCACGCCCCGGCAACGAGTACACGCCGATTTTATAGCCAAGGATCTTGGCGATGCGCTCGACAATCGCCAGCCCCAGGCCCACGCCCTTGCGGTCGGCGGCGCGGCCGACGTCCAACTGGTTGAATTCGAGGAAGATCGAATCGAGCCGGTCTGCGGCGATGCCACGCCCGGTGTCCCAGACCTCCAGGCGCAACATCTCGCCCCGGCGCCTTGCCCCCAGCAGGATGCTGCCTTCATTGGTGTAGCGGCAGGCATTGCTGAGGAAATTGCGCAGGATCCGCGTCATCAGGCGCAAGTCGGTGCTGATGGCGTAATCAGCCATGCGCACCCGCAGGTTCAAGCCGGCCGCCTGCGCGACGGACTGGAACTCCGACACCAGCGGCCCGAGCAGTTCGTCGAGGCGGTACAGCGCGATGTCCGGCTTGACCGCAGCCTGATCGAGCCGGGAAATGTCGAGCAGATCCGTCAGCAGGTCTTCGGCCCCTTCCAGGGCCTGGTGAGTGCGTTCCACCAGCACCTGTTCGGCTTCCGGCAATTTGCGTTCGCGTAAAGTCGAAATCAGCAACCGCGCGGCGTTCAGCGGTTGCAGCAGGTCGTGGCTGGCGGCGGCGAGGTATTTGTCCTTGCTGTGATTGGCGGCCTCGGCAGCATCGCGGGCGTCGCGCAAGGCCCGGGCGATCTGTTTACGCTGGGTGATCTGCTGCTGAAGGTTACGGTTGGCTTCGAGCAATTCATCGGTGCGCGCGACGACGCGCTGCTCCAGTTCGTCATTGAGTTGCTGCAGGCGCTGCTGGGCCAGCTTGCGTTCGGTGATATCGGAGACGAACCCTTCCACCAGCCCTTCCTGACCGGGCTTGAGCAGCAGGTTCATCAACACTTCGAGGTGACTGCCGTCCTTGCGGCGCAAGCGGGTTTCATAGCCGTGCAGGCTGCGCTGGTGCCTGAGGATTTCGCGGATGTTTTCCAGTTCCTGCGCGCCGTCGACGAACAGGGTGCTGGCCAGGTCGGTCAGGGAGAACAGCACCTCCTGCGGGTCCTGGTAACCGAGCATGTGTGCCAGCGCCGGGTTGGCAGCGCGCATGCCATCGCGCAAGCTGGCCTGGAAGATCCCGTGCACCGCGTTTTCGAACAGCCACTTGTAGCGGTTTCGCTCGGCTTCCAGATCATCCAGGCGCGCGGCCAGTTCCGGATAATGACTCTTGCGGGCCGAATGGCTGCCTAACCCCAGCAGCCCGGCCAGAGCCCGTTGTTGCTCGTCAGAGGGCTTCGCCATAGACGACCTCGACATCACGCTGGCTGGATTCGCGCGGGTTGGTCAGGATGCACGGATCGTGCATCGCATGCTGCGACAGGAACGGGATGTCCGAGGTCCTGACGCCATGCAAACCGAGGGTTTCGTGAAAGCCGATGGCATGCTTGAGGGCGATCAGGTGTTCGACCAGGCGCCCGCAAATCTGCCGGTGATTAAGGCCTCGGCAGTCGATGCCGAAGGTCTCGGCGATCACCTTGAAGCGCTCCGGTGCCGAGTTGTAATTGAAGGCCACCACGTGCTCGACGAGCACCGCGTTGCACAGGCCGTGGGGCAGGTCGAGAAAGCCGCCGAGGCTGTGGGACATGGCATGCACGGCGCCCAGGATTGCGTTGGAAAACGCCAGCCCGGCCTGCATGCTGCCGAGCATGATCTTCTCGCGCAGGGCGATGTCAGTCGGGTTGGCGATCATTTGCACCAGGTTGCCATTGATCAGGCGCATCGCCTCCAGCGCATGAGGGTCGGTCAGCGGCCCGTGACCAGTGGACACGAAAGCTTCGATGGCATGCACCAACGCGTCGATGCCGGTACAGGCCGACAGGAACGGATCCATGCTCAGGGTGGTTTCCGGGTCGATCAGCGAAACGTCCGGCACCACGGCCTTGCTGACGATGGAGAACTTCATGCGTTCCTGCTGGTTGGAAATGATCACGAATTGCGAGACGTCGGCCGAGGTGCCGGCAGTGGTCGGAATCAGGATCAGCGGCGGGCTGGGTACGCGGATGGTGTCCACGCCCTCGAAGTCGAGAATGCTGCGGCCATGGGCGACGACGATGCCAATGCCTTTGCCGCAGTCCATCGGGCTGCCGCCACCGACGGCGACAATCACGTCGCAATGGTTTTCCCGGTACAGCTCGGCGCCGAGCATCACTTCTTCGACCCTCGGGTTGGGCGATACATCACTGTAAAGGCAGTATTCGATGCCCAGGGCTTGCAGGCTGGCTTCGACATCGGCGACCCAGCCAGCGGCAATCACGCCGGGATCACTGACCACCAGGACCTTGCGCGCGCCAAAGGTCTTGGCATAGTTGCCAACATTGTGCCGGCTACCGGCACCGAAGATGATTTCAGGCGAAACGAATTTACGCAGCTGGTTGAGACTCTGGCTCATTGGAAAGCCTGTTTTTATTGTTTTGAAAGGTTCAACCCACACTAAACCATCCTGCTGTGAATGCAATCAGACCAATGGCTGGATTCACCACCGCCCCCCTGTAGGAGCGAGCTTGCTCGCGATGGTGTGTCAGTCGACGCCCGTTTTTCTGACACTCCATCGCGAGCAAGCTCGCTCCTACAGGGGTTTGTGTCGTTCGGGTTATCCGCGATAGATCAGCTGCGAAGCCTTCGCGTTGCGTAGCGTCAGGTGTTCGATCCCCAACCCCGGCGCTTCGGCTTCTTCGCGAGCCTTGAGGATCACGCCGTGGTGCGCGGACTTGTTGCACACCGGGTCGGCATTGCTGGCATCGCCGGTCAGCATGAAGGCCTGGCAACGGCAGCCTCCCAAGTCCTTGTGCTTTTCGTCGCAGGAGCGGCACGGCTCCTTCATCCAGTCATCGCCGCGAAAACGATTGAAGCCGAACGAGTCGTTCCAGATGTGCTCGATACTGTGCTCGCGCACATTGGGAAACTGTACCGGCAACTGCCGGGCGCTGTGGCAAGGCAAGGCCGTGCCGTCGGGGGTGATGTCGAGAAACAGGTTGGCCCAGCCGTTCATACAGGTCTTGGGACGTTCCTCGTAGTAGTCCGGGGTGACGAAGATCAGCTTGCACGGGTGACCCTGGGCTTCAAGGCGTTCACGGTACTCATTAGTAATGCGCTCGGCACGCTGCAATTGCTCGCGGGTGGGCAACAGGCCGACGCGGTTGAGTTCAGCCCAGCCATAGAACTGGCAGGTGGCCAATTCGACAAAGTCCGCTTCCAGCTCCAGGCACAGCTCGATGATTTGCGCGATCCGGTCGATGTTGTGCCGATGAGTGACGAAGTTCAGCACCATTGGATAACCCTGGGCTTTCACCGCACGGGCCATGGCGAGTTTCTGGGTAAAGGCTTTGCGCGAGCCGGCGAGCATATTGTTCACCGCTTCGTCGGCGGCCTGGAAGCTGATCTGGATATGGTCCAGCCCGGCCACCTTGAAGTCGCGCACCTTCTGCTCGGTCAGGCCGATGCCGGAGGTAATCAGGTTGGTGTAGTAGCCCATGTCCCGGGCAGCCTTGATCAGTTCGGCGAGGTCCTGGCGTACCAGCGGCTCGCCACCGGAAAAGCCCAATTGCGCGGCGCCCATGTCCCGCGCTTCGCGGAATACGCGAATCCATTCTTGCGTGCTCAGCTCCTCGCCGTGCCGAGCAAAATCCAATGGATTGGAGCAATAGGGGCATTGCAGCGGACAGCGGTAGGTCAGCTCGGCGAGCAGCCACAATGGTGGTCCGGGCAGCGTCTCACTCGATCCAGAATTGCGCATGGGCCACCTCCAGAAACGCCAGCACGTCTTCGTCGATCCCCGGTACGCCGGGGAACTTCGCGTTCAATCGATCAATGATCGCCGCCACGCTGCGCTGGCCATCCACCAGGTCGAGAATCTGCCCGGCACTGGCGTTGAGCTTGATCATGCCTTCGGGGTACAGCAGCACATGGCAGTCCTGACGGGGCTCCCATTGCAGCCGAAAACCGCGACGCAAGGCCGGTGACTGCTGGCGATCGATCAGGCTCACAGGGCGATCCCCCGGTGCCAGACATTCTCACCGGTGACCGTGTGATACGGTGGGCGCGCAAGTTCGTAGGCCATGCTCATGGCATCGAGCATGCTCCACAACACGTCGAGCTTGAATTGCAGGATTTCCAACATGCGTTGTTGCCCCTGGGCCGTCACGTAGTGCGCCAAGGTGATACGCAAACCATGTTCGACATCGCGCCGCGCCTGGCTCAGGCGCGTGCGGAAATAGTCGTAGCCGGCGACGTCGATCCACGGGTAATGAGTGGGCCAGGCGTCGAGTCGCGATTGATGGATCTGCGGGGCAAAGAGTTCGGTCAGCGAACTGCTGGCCGCTTCCTGCCAACAGGCACGACGAGCGAAATTGACGTAGGCATCCACCGCAAAACGCACCCCTGGTAACACCAGTTCCTGGGAGAGGATCTGCTCGCGATGCAGGCCCACGGCTTCGCCCAGGCGCAGCCAGGCTTCGATTCCGCCCTCGCTGCCAGGGACGCCGTCGTGGTCGAGAATCCGTTGCAGCCACTCCCGGCGCACGTCACGGTCCGGGCAGTTGGCGAGAATCGCGGCGTCCTTCAGCGGAATGTTGATCTGGTAGTAGAAGCGATTGGCGACCCAGCCCTGGATCTGCTCGCGGCTGGCACGACCGGCGTACATGGCTTGATGGAATGGGTGATGGATGTGGTAGTAGGCGCCCTTGGCGCGCAGAGCGGCTTCGAATTCGCCGGGGGACATGGGTGTGTCGGTCATTGCGGTTCTCCGGGGAATCTTCGGTGTCTGATCCGGCCTCTTCGCGGGCAAGCCCGCTCCCACAGGTTTTGTGGACACTACCGAACCCTGTGGGAGCGGGCTTGCCCGCGAAGGGGCCATCGGCTACAGCTCAATACTCATGCCGTCGTATGCCACTTCGATCCCCCGCCGCTCCAGCAATGCCCGCTCGGCCGAGTCCTCATCGAGAATGGGATTGGTGTTGTTGATGTGGATCAGCACCTTGCGCTGGCGGTTGAAACCCTCCAGCACTTCAAGCATCCCGCCGGGGCCGCTTTGTGCCAGGTGCCCCATTTCGCTGCCCAGGCTCTGGCCGACCTCGCAAATACGCATTTCGTCGTCGCGCCACAGGGTGCCGTCCAGCAACAGGCAATTGGCGCGCTGCATCCAGCCCAGCACTTCATCGTCGATTCGGCCAAGTCCCGGCGCATAGAACAGCGAGGCGCCGTTGCGCAGGTCTTCAATGAACAAGCCAATGGTGTCCCCCGGTTGCGGGTTGCCACGATTGGGCGAATACGGCGGCGCGTTGCTCACCAGGGGAATCGCACGAAATTGCAAATGTTCGCAGGCCGGGATGCCGAACGGCTGGCGATCGAGGCCGACCGGTTGCCATTGCAGTCCGTCGTTCCAGTGTCCGAGCATGTTGAACAACGGGAAACCACTGCTCAGGTCCTGATGCACACGCTCGGTGCACCAGACGTCATGCGGGCAGCCTTCGCGCAAGCTGAGCAAACCGGTGCAATGGTCGATCTGGCTGTCCAGCAGCACGATGCCGGCGATGGCGCTGTCACGCAGGCGCCGCGCCGGTTGCAGAGGCGCAAAACTCTCGAGTTGCGTGCGAATGTCCGGTGACGCGTTGCACAGCACCCACTCCACACCGTCGTCACTCAGGGCAATCGACGACTGCGTACGGCGCTGGGCCCGCAGGCTGCCATTGCGCACACCGGCGCACTGGCGGCAGTTGCAGTTCCACTGCGGGAAACCACCGCCAGCGGCGGAACCGAGAACGCGGATGTGCATGGCGGATGCTCCAGAAGGCAGGCCCGGCCAACGCATCGGCTGGCCGGGTGATCAATCAACGGTTGGCGAAATACATCGTCACTTCGAAGCCAATGCGCAGATCGGTAAACGCGGGTTTAGTCCACATGGGTCATTCCTCTTCTTGTGCCGGGTGATTCCGGTAGTGCCATTAATGCACGGGGCATCGGGCGCCCGAATGCTACTTTCGAAGGAGTTTGCGGGGTGATTTGGTAGGGGGTGTGCGGTCGACATGCACGCACAAACGTTGTAGGAGCGAGCTTGCTCGCGAAGGTCGTGAAGACACCGCGTACAGACAGACAGAACGCGTCATCGTTGACGTCCATCGCGAGCAAGCTCGCTCCTACAGGGTGGTTGTCGTTAGTGCGAAGTCAGAAGAACCCCAGCGGATTGATGTCGTAGCTCACCAGCAGGTTTTTGGTCTGCTGATAATGATCGAGCATCATCTTGTGATTCTCCCGGCCAACGCCGGACTTCTTGTAGCCACCGAACGCGGCGTGCGCCGGGTACAGGTGGTAGCAGTTGGTCCACACGCGCCCGGCCTTGATGGCGCGGCCCATGCGGTAGGCGCGGTTGATGTCGCGGGTCCACAGACCGGCGCCGAGGCCGAACTCGCTGTCGTTGGCGATGGCCAGGGCTTCGGCTTCGTCCTTGAAGGTGGTGACACCTACCACCGGGCCGAAGATTTCTTCCTGAAACACACGCATCTTGTTATGACCCTTGAGCAGGGTCGGCTGGATGTAATAACCGCTGGACAGATCTCCCTCCAGGCGTTCGGCCGCGCCGCCGGTGAGCAACTCGGCGCCCTCCTCCCGGGCAATGGTCAGGTACGAGAGGATCTTGTCGTATTGCTGCTCGGACGCCTGGGCGCCGACCATGGTCTCGGTGTCCAGCGGGTTGCCGCGCTTGATCTTGACGATCTTCTTCATCACCTCGGCCATAAACGGCTCGTAGATCGACTCCTGCACCAGCGCCCGGGACGGGCAGGTGCAGACTTCGCCCTGGTTGAAGAACGCCAGCACCAGGCCTTCGGCGGCTTTTTCGATGAACGCCGGTTCCGCATTCATGATGTCTTCGAAGAAGATGTTCGGCGACTTGCCGCCCAGTTCGACGGTGCTCGGAATGATGTTCTCGGCGGCGCAATGCATGATGTGCGCGCCCACCGGGGTCGAACCGGTGAAGGCGATCTTGGCGATGCGCTTGCTGGTGGCCAGGGCCTCGCCGGCTTCGCGGCCAAAGCCCTGGACGATGTTCAGTACGCCCGCTGGCAGCAGGTCGGCAATCAACTCGGCGAAGACCATGATTGACAGCGGTGTTTGCTCGGCAGGCTTGAGCACGATGCAGTTGCCGGCGGCGAGCGCCGGGGCGAGTTTCCAGGCGGCCATCAGCAGCGGGAAGTTCCACGGAATGATCTGCCCGACCACGCCCAGGGGCTCATGGAAGTGATAGGCCGTGGTCAGCTCGTTGATCTCGGCAGCCCCGCCTTCCTGGGCGCGAATGCAACCGGCGAAGTATCGGAAGTGGTCGGCCGCCAGCGGCACGTCGGCGTTCAGGGTTTCGCGCACGGCCTTGCCGTTGTCCCAGGTTTCGGTGACGGCCAGGACCTCAAGGTTCTGCTCGATGCGGTCGGCGATTTTCAGCAGCACCAGGGAGCGGTCCTGGGCCGAGGTCTTGCCCCAGGCGTCGGCAGCGGCATGGGCGGCGTCGAGGGCCTTGTCGATGTCGGCGGCGCTGGAGCGTGGGAATTCGGCGATCACTTCACCATTGACCGGCGAGGTGTTGGTGAAGTACTCGCCATTGACCGGCGCGACGAACTCACCGCCGATGAAGTTGCCGTAGCGCGGTTTGAAGTTAATGACGGCGCCTGGGGTTCCGGGTTGAGCGTAGATCATGATGGGCCTCTGTCTGGGTCGATGCCTGTCGTACTGACAGGCGATGAGCCGATACTAGAGAGCCCCGCGTGCCAGACGAATGCATCGTTGGCAGGAGGGGCTCTCGTTATTTGGTCGTAGGCTTCACACAGATCACTGTAGGAGCGAGCCTGCTCGCGATGAACCCGAGAACGCCGCGGGGTATCAGGTTTCAAGCGTTATCGTTGACGACCATCGCGAGCAGGCTCGCTCCTACAGGGGTTATGCGGTGGAGTCAGATTGATCAGTGTTTGGCTACCAGGTCCTTGGGCAGTTTGAAGGTCCAGAGCATGCCGCCCTGGTTGAAGTCCTTCACCCGCTTGGCCACTTCGCCGCCCCACAACGGTACCGCGCCGCCCCAGCCGGAGAGCACCGAGACGTACTGTTCGCCGTCCATTTCCCAGGTCACGGGCGAGCCGAGCACGCCGGAACCGGTCTGGAATTCCCAGACCTTCTCGCCGGTCCTGGCGTTGAACGCCTGCAGGTAACCTTCAGGCGTGCCGGTGAACACCAGGTTGCCCTTGGTGGTCAGCACCCCGCCCCACAGCGGCGCGTAGTTCTTGTGACGCCAGACTTCCTTGCCGGTTTTCGGGTCGATGGCCCGTAGCACGCCGATGTAGTCTTCGTTCAACGGTTTGATGGTGAAGCCGGCACCAAGGAACGCCGCACCTTTCTTGTAGGCGATGCCTTCGTTCCAGATGTCCATGCCCCATTCGTTGGACGGCACATAGAACAGCCCGGTGTCTTTGTTGTAGGCCATCGGCATCCAGTTTTTCGCGCCAAGGAACGCCGGCGCGACGAAGACCGAACTGCCCTTGACTTCCGAACCCGGGGCGCCGGGGCGGCTGGCCTCGTTGTAGATCGGCCGGCCGTTCTTATCCAGGCCGGTGGCCCAGGTGATCTTGTCCACGAACGGGAAGCCACGGATGAATTTTCCGTTGGTACGGTCCAGCACGTAGAAGAAACCGTTACGGTCGGCAGTGGCCGCCGCCTTGATCTCTTTACCACCTTCGCTGTAGTTGAACGACACCAGCTCGTTCACGCCGTCGTAGTCCCAACCGTCGTGGGGTGTGCTCTGGAAGTGCCACTTGATGGTGCCGTCGTCCGGGTTGAGCGCCAGGCGCGATGAGGAGTAGAGGTTGTCGCCGGGGCGCAAGTGCGAATTCCACGGTGCCGGGTTGCCGGTGCCGAACAACAGCAGGTTGGTTTCCGGGTCGTAATAGCCACCAAGCCAAGGGGCCGCACCGCCGGTTTTCCAGAGATCGCCCGGCCAGGTCTTGCCCGCCTCGCCGCCGGAAATGCCGTTCTCCACCGCTTTGCCGTCCTTGTAGACGTAGCCCATATGGCCTTCGACCGTCGGCCGGGTCCACAGCAGATCACCGTTTTTCGGGTCGTAGGCCTCGATCTTGCCCACCACACCGAATTCGCCTCCGGCCACGCCGGTAATCAGCTTGCCGTTGATCACCAGTGGCGCGGCGCTGATCGAGTAGCCTTCCTTGTGGTCGGCGACTTTCTTGCTCCACACCACCTTGCCGGTGTCCTTGTTCAGCGCCACGAGCTTGGCGTCGAGAGTGCCGAAAATCACCAGGTCGCCATACAGCGCGACGCCACGGTTGATCACGTCACAGCAGGGACGGATGTCGTCCGGCAAGCGTGCATCGTATTGCCAGAGCTTCTTGCCGGTGCGTGCATCCACGGCAAACACCCGCGAGTAGGAACCGGTCATGTACATCACGCCGTCCTTGACCATCGGCTGCGCTTGCTGGCCACGCTGTTTTTCACCGCCGAAGGAAAACGCCCAGGCCGGGCGCAGCTCCTTGACGTTGTCGACGTTGAGAATATCCAGCGGGCTGTAGCGCTGCCCTTGAACGCCCAGGCCGTTGGTCACGACCTGTTCCGGGTTCTTCGGGTCCTGGAGAATGTCCTGGTCGGAAACCCCGGCCAATGCCTGGCCGGACAACAGCATGGCACTGAGCAGCAGGCTCAAGACGAAGGGCTGGCGACGTGCGGGTTGGGTCATGACGGCTTCCTCTGCGGACTTTTGTTATTTCCGGGAGATTTTCCCGGTCTGGTGCAGATTCTTGAGCGCCGTCGCCCGGGCAACAATTGCCCGCAATGAGGAGATTGCTAGTTCCTTGGTACAGGTTCGGAGAAGATGGACATGAGATTTTGTGAACGGCACCGGCCCCCTGTAGGAGCGAGCCTGCTCGCGAAAAACGTCAGACCACCGTGTTCATCCAGGCAGCTTGCGTTATCGTTAACGTCCATCGCGAGCAGGCTCGCTCCTACAGGGGATCTGTGGTCGACTATTTTCTGGGGGAATCCACCCGCGTCATCCGCTCGCGCTCGTAGCGCGGGTACAGATGACTGATGCTGCGGATCAGTTCGTATCGGCTCAGATTGATCCCGGCGAAGCGTTCAGGGATGGGGCTGCGGATCATCTCGGCCATGTCGCTGCCATTGGCCGCGCCGTCGCGCATGAGCTGATCGAGCCAGCTCAGGTAATCGCGCATCTGCTCGAAGGGTTGTGGGTCGCTCGACACCGGCCCGTGGCCCGGCACGACCTGCGTCCAGGGCAAGCCTTGCAGGGTCGCGATGTCCGCCAGCCACACTGACAGCCCAGGGCTGTTGGGTGTGGTCAGCGCCCGTTGATAAAACACCAGGTCCCCGGCAAACAGCACGCCGGTTTGCTGGTCGAGAATAGCCAGATCCGCGCCCGTATGCCCACCCAGGCTCAGCAGACGCAAATCGTGATTCCCAAAACTTTTCACACCGGGTGTCAGCGTCTGTGTCGGCAACACCACTTCGGTGCCACGCATCCTGTCGCCGACCATGCGGTACATATTCTCGGCCATCGCATCGCCTTGCTGATGCAACAGCTCAGTGGTGCCGGCCAAGGCACCAATCGGCACGTCGCTGAAGGCCTGATTGCCCAGCACATGATCCGGGTGATGGTGGGTCAGCAGCAGCTGGATCACCGGTTTATCCGTGGTGGTGGCAATCGCCTTGCGCATCGCTTCGCCGTAACGTTTCGACGGCCCGCTGTCGATCACTACCACTCCGAGTTCGGTGACGATGAACGCGGTATTGACGATGTTGCCGCCGTTGGCCTTGGCGAAATTATCAGTGCTGCCTTCCAGCACCCAGGTGTCCTGGGCGATCTGCCGGGGCTTGAGTGAGTAGTCGAGATCGGCCAGGGCCGGCAGACTGACGCTTAACACCATCAACAGGATCCAGCGCATGCCACGCTCCTTGGGGGTCAGGGGATCGACGCATCGAACTCATTGCCGCTGTTGTCCCGTAGCAGCAGGCGCGTTTGCCCTGCTCCCACGATGTCGAAGGCCAGGTTGGGGTTTTCGCTGACCGCAGGAAACAGCTCCAGCCGGGCCAGCACTTGCTCGTTGTGGTCGCGCAGCTCGGCATGGTTGATGAAGAATTCCGGAATGCCGCTGACCATGCCGTTGTCCATGGGATGGGCCACCTGCAAACGCAAACGGCTTAACTCGCCCCGGGGATAGCGGCCGCCGAGCACTTCGCCGATGTGCTCCTCCCAGCCCGGCTGGCTGCGTACCACGCTCGGCGCGGTGCAGCCGCCACCCGCCGCGTCAATCAGGGTCGATCCGACATGCCACAACCCGTCGCGGGTCAACACCGCCACGCGCAGGGGCGTGGCCTGTTCGATGCGAATGCGCAACGACAGCCAGGGCAAAACGGAACTCAGCGGCTGGAAGTCGACAATTTTCGGCAAAGGGTTCAGCTCTGCCCAAGCGAGGATTTTTACCACCTCGCCGCTGAACGCCCGGGCATCGATTTCCAGCGGTACCTGCCGGGCATCTTCGGCAAACGGCGGCGCCAGCACCTTGACCCGATCATCGAATACGAACGGCGCATTGCCAAGAAACTGCTTGTGATAGAACGTCCACATCACCGATGGCACCGGGTCTTTGCCGGGATCGATTTCGGCAGCCTGTGCCGCCAGGCTTAACCAGCAAGCCAACAGGCAACTCCCTCGCCATTTCATCGTATGCTCCTATTGATACATCTCGGGCACGTCGTAACGCAGGCCGTAATGGCCGTAGATGGTCTTCACCGAGCCCTCGCGGATCAGGCCTTCGAGCGCCTCTTCCACGGCATAAGCCAGTTGACGGTTGCTTTCGTGCACCGCCATGCCAATTTCCCAAAGCTGCTTGCCCATGTTCGGGTAGGCGTTTTGCGCCAACGCCACTTGCGGGTCGGCAGCCTGGTCTACCTGCCAGTCGATCTCGCCGCGCATGGCCATCACCGCGTCGACCTCACCGGCTTTCATCGCGGCAAACGCCTGGGGCACGCCGGGATAGTGATGAGTCTTGCCGGCGAGCATGCCGTTGAACACCGAGGTCAGGTAGAACGACGGCACGCTGTCGACTTCGACACCAATCGGGTGCTGCTCGAACACCGCGACGCTGGTGACTTTATCCAGCCGCCGGCGGTCGTAGGCCACCTGCCATTGTTCGTTCTGGTAGGGACCGAACATCACCACATGACCATTTTCCAGTTCGCCGAACTCATTACGCTTCTGCGCGTAGTCACGGTCGTAGGGCACGCGCATCATCAGGTCAGCCAGTTGCTGATTGTGCAAGGCACTGGCACGCCAGATGTAGTCGCGCAGGTCATCATCGAGTTTTTCTCCGGCCGGCGCCCAGATCAGCGACAAGCGCACACCGAGCGCCTTGGCCAAGGCCTCGGCAAGTTCGACATCGACACCCTGGGGCTTGCCGGCGCTTTCAAAGCTGTAGGGGGCGAAGTCCTTGTAGACCGCCACCTTCAGCTCTCCGGCGGCGATCATTTCGTCGTAGCTGCGAACCTGCGCCTGCGCCGCCTGGCAGCACAGCCACAGAGCGCCGATCAACACCGCGAGCAGGCGCATGGGTCACTCCTCGACGTGCACAGTGTCCAGATAAGTGCGCACCGCCCACAGGGCTTCCTGACTCAGGTAGTCGGCCATCTTCGGCATGTACACCCGACCGTCGCGCACCGCGCCATGGCGCACCCGTTCGGCAAACCATTCATCGCCCGACTCACCGACATCGAGCATGCGCAAGTCGGGGGCGATACCGCCGGACTTGGCTTCCAGACCATGACAGGCCGCGCAGTTCTGGGTATAAGCCGAAGCGCCGATTTCCACTGCCTTGTCATGTTCCGGGGCGGTGCGATAAGGGTTTACCGCGGCCCAGCCGTCGGCATCGAGTTGTACGCCGGCCTCCTTGATTGGCGTCAGTCCCTTGGTTTCCACGGCCTGGGGTACCACGTTGCCGTGGGCCCACACCGAACCTGCGCTGATTAGACCGGCCAGCAGCCCGGTCACGAGCAAGACGTTGCGTTTTGTTTTCATTGTTATGCCCTCAGGATTGCACGCAAAACCTCTTGGCAGAGGCTATGGGAGCCATCTTAGAAAGCCCTGCGCACAGGCCCCATGCTGCTTTGGTGGTCGCCACCTACTTCCTTGGTCGTAAGGCGATCGGTGGACACCGGACGCGGGCCGTGGAGCCGGTCGACACCGATCAGGGTCAGGATCAGCAGGAACGGCAGGAGCAGAGTTTTGACGATCCGCATGATCAATCTCCTCCGGATCAATGGCCGTGGTTGCCAATGCTAGAGGCGCGCCGCACCAGGCGGGCTACTACCTTGGTACTGGCCCTTCGGTACTTTCTGCATATTTTCACTGCACCACAGGCTTCCTATGCTGGCGCTAACGGTCATGGAGAGCCTTATGCACCAGCTTGCCCCCTACGCCTTGAGCTGCCTGCTGGCGATTGCCGGCACCGCCAGTCTGGCCACCCAGTGCCAGGCCGCGGATGCGCCATTGCAGGTGCGGATCGGCTATCTGGGCTTTCGTCCCGACCCTGGCCCGCTGCTGTCGAACGTCATTCCGGAACCCGCCGATGCCGGGCTGCGTGGCGCTGAATTGGCGATCACCGACAGCAACAGTACCGGGCGTTTTCTCAATCACAGCTACAGCCTGGTCGGCACCAGCGTCGACAGCCCCGAAGCTTTGCTCGATGCGGCAAAGGTGCAGCATGAACAAGGTCTGCGCCTGTTTGTGGTGAATGTCCCCGCAACCAGCCTGCGCCAATTGAGTGCCGCACTGCCCGACAGTTTGCTGTTCAACGCCGGTAGCCCCGATGACAACCTGCGCACCACCGATTGCCTGCCGAACGTGCTGCACACCTTGCCGAGCCGGGCGATGCTCGCCGATGCGCTGGTGCAGTTTCTGGTGCTGCGTAAATGGCAGCGGGCGCTGCTGATTGTCGGCCCGACCCCGGACGATCAGGCCTATGCCGTCGCCCTGCGCCGCGCCACCAAACGCTTCGGCTTGCAACTGGTGGCGGAAAAACCCTGGAGCTTTGATAACGATCAGCGACGCAGTGCTCAGGCGGATATGCCGCTGTTCACCCAGACCGACGAGTACGACGTGGTGCTGGTGGCCGATGAACGCGGCGACTTCGGTGAATACGTGCCCTACCAGACCTGGTACCCGCGCCCGGTCGCCGGCACCCAGGGCCTGACCCCGGTGGGCTGGCACAAAACCGTGGAAACCTACGGTGCTGCGCAACTGCAAAAACGCTTTGAAGCCCTGACCGGACGCTGGATGAATGACCGTGATTTCGCGGCATGGATTGCCGTGCGCAGTATCGCCAGTGCCGTGAGCAAACTGCGTCAGGCCGAACCAATGGCGATCCGCGCGCTAGAAATCAGCGACCAGTTGCCGCTCGACGGTTTCAAGGGCCGCAAGCTCAGCTATCGGCCGTGGAACGGCCAGTTGCGTCAGCCGATTCCCATTGTCCAGCCCCGGGCACTGGTCAGCACATCACCCCAGGACGGCTTTCTGCACCCGTTCAACGAGATGGACAGCCTGGGTTACGACAAGTCCGAGGTCAGTTGCCGCTTTCCCTGATCCGAACATCACAACAACAAGGAATCCGCCATGCGCCGCACCCTGCTCTCGTGCACCTTGCTGCTCGCCGCTGGCCATGCCGTTGCCAGCACTGCCTGGGTCTCCAACGAAAAGGACAACAGCCTGAGCCTGATCGACATGCAGACCCTGCAAGTCACCGACACCCTGCCCGTCGGCCAGCGCCCCCGCGGCCTGCTGCTGTCCCATGACAACAAGCTGTTGTACATCTGCGCCAGCGACTCGGACCGGGTCCAGGTGATGGACGTCGCCACGCGCAAGATCATCAAGGAGCTGCCCTCGGGCAAAGACCCCGAGCAATTCGCCCTGCACCCGAACAACCGCTGGTTGTACGTCTCCAACGAAGACGATGCGCTGGTCACGGTGATCGACACCGAGACCTCCAAGGTGCTCGGCCAGATCGATGTCGGCGTCGAGCCCGAGGGCATGGCCGTCAGCCCTGACGGCAAGTGGGCGGTCAACACCAGCGAAACCACCAACATGCTGCACTGGATCGACACCAGCACCCAGACCCTGGCTGACAGCACCCTGGTGGATCAGCGACCGCGCTTCGTCGAATTTTCCCCCGATGGCACGAAGCTCTGGGCCTCGGCAGAAATCGGCGGCACCGTGACCATTCTCGATGTGGCCAGCCGCACCGTGCTCAAGACCCTGAACTTCCAGATCAAGGGCGTGCACCCGGACAAGGTCCAGCCGGTCGGCATCAAGCTCAGCGCCGATGGCAAGTACGGCTTCGTCGCACTCGGCCCCGCCAACCATGTGGCAGTAATCGATGCCAGGACTTTCGAGATTCTCGATTACCTGCTGGTGGGCCGACGGGTCTGGCAAATGGCGTTCACCGCGGACCAGAAGCAATTGCTGACCACCAACGGCGTCAGCGGCGATGTCTCGGTGATCGATGTCGACAGCCTCAAGGTCAGCAAATCGGTGAAGGTCGGGCGCTATCCCTGGGGCGTGGTGGTGACCCCATGAACGCCCTTGAAGTCAGTGACCTGAGCTTTGCCTACGGCTCCCGAGAGGCCTTGCGCAAAGTGAGTTTCAGCCTGGAACCCGGGCGTTTCGCCGCGCTGCTGGGGCCCAACGGCGCCGGCAAGTCAACCCTGATTGCCCTGCTGACCCGGCTCTATGATTTGCAACAAGGCGAGATCCGCGTCGGTGGCTGTTCATTGCGCAGCGCGGCACGCCCGGCACTCAGGCAATTGGGCGTGGTGTTCCAGCAAAGTACGCTGGACCTGGACCTCAGCGTCGAGCAGAACCTGCGTTATCACGCGGCATTGCATGGCCTGTCCCGGCGACAGACCGCCCTTCGGGTCGACGCCGAACTGGCCCGTCAGACCCTGACCGAGCGCCGCCGCGAACGGGTGCGTGAACTCAACGGCGGCCATCGCCGCCGGCTGGAAATTGCCCGCGCCTTGTTGCACGAGCCGCGCCTGCTGCTGCTCGATGAAGCCAGTGTCGGCCTCGACCCGGCAAGTCGCCTGGCGCTCAATCAGCACCTGCGCAGTCTGTGTCGCGAGGAGCGCATCAGCGTGCTCTGGACCACCCACCTGCTCGACGAAGTGCAGCCCAGTGACGACTTGCTGATTCTTCATCATGGCCGGCTGGTCGCCAGCGGACAGGCGGATGCCCTGAGCCTGGAACACGGCGGTGATCTCGCTTCGGCATTCACCCGTCTGACGACCACAGGAGCCATGCAATGAGCGCTTACTGGCAATGCTTTAGCGGTATCGTGCTGCGCGAATGGCTGCGTTTTGTGCTGCAACGCACGCGTTTTCTCAGCGCCCTGGTGCGGCCGCTGCTGTGGCTGCTGGTGTTCGCGGCCGGTTTTCGCGCAGCGCTCGGGATCGCGATCATCGAGCCTTATGACACCTACATTCCCTATGAGGTCTACATTATTCCCGGTCTGGCCTGCATGATCCTGCTGTTCAACGGCATGCAGGGATCACTGTCGATGGTCTACGACCGCGAGATGGGCAGCATGCGCGTGTTGCTGACCAGCCCCCTGCCGCGCACCTTCGTGCTGTGCAGCAAGCTGCTGGCCACGTCACTGATTTCGTTGTTGCAGGTGTATGGGTTTCTGGCGATAGCCTGGGTTTACGGCGTGCGGCCACCGGCCATGGGCCTGTTGCTGGCGTTACCGGCGCTGCTGCTGGTGGCGTTGATGCTCAGCGCACTGGGCCTTTTGCTGTCGAACGCGATCCGCCAGCTGGAGAACTTTGCCGGGGTAATGAATTTCGTGATCTTCCCGCTGTTTTTCCTGTCATCGGCGCTGTATCCACTGTGGAAGATGCGCGAAGCCAGCGAGTGGCTGTATTGGTTGTGCGCGGTGAATCCGTTCACCCATGCGGTGGAGCTGGTGCGTTTCGCCCTGTATGAACGCTTCAACCCGCTGGCGCTGACGGTGTGCGTGGGGCTGACGCTGCTATTTGCGTTGCTCGCCGTGCTGACCTTCAACCCGCAGCATGCGGCCTTGCGCAAAACCAACTGACTACACAGGTCAACTGTGGGAGCGGGCTTGCTCGCGAAAGCGTTGTGTCAGTCAACTCATTTATTGGGTGTGACACCCCCTTCGCGAGCAAGCCCGCTCCCACAGGGGGATCTTCATTGAACAGGGTGAAATTACTACTTTAGTACTGGTTTCCCTGTCTATCGTCGCATTCCCAACGTCCCCCGACTGGCATGTAATAGGTCCATAACTATAAGGACTGAACCCATGCCGCGAGCCCGACGTTGCCTGTTGCGCCAAACTCTCGCCGCCCTGTCGCTGGGCCTGCTGCTGAGCACCGCGCAGGCCGACACGGCGCTGTTCTCCACCGACGGCTATCGCATCGGCCTGTACCGCAGCCCGACGCCAGACCATCTGCAAGGCGCAACCATCGTCGATACCCACGCCCTGCAAGCCCTGCTCGTCCAAACCCCGCGCCCGCTGCTGATCGACGTCTACCGTCGCCAATGGCTGCAAGGGCAATTCATCGAAGACCAGCCCCATGAAAACCTGCCCGGCAGCCATTGGCTGGCCAACACCGGCGACGGTGAGTTGACGCCACAATGGCAGGACTATTTCGCCGGCAACCTGAAAAAGCTGACCGCCGGGGACCCGACGCAACCGCTGGTCTTCTATTGCCGCTCCGACTGTTGGTTGAGCTGGAACGCGGTCAAACGCGCAGCCACCATGGGCTATAAGACCCTGTATTGGTATCGCGATGGCCTGGACGCCTGGCAAGCGGCCAATCTGCCGGTTTCGCCGTCCAGACCCGAACCCTTTCCCTGAGCTTTACGCGTGCGTGCTGTTGCCACACCATAATCAAAATAATGAGGTGAAAGGCCATGTACAAAATTCTGATTGCCGACGATCACCCGCTGTTTCGCGAAGCCATTCACAACGTCATCAGCGACGGTTTTGCCGGCAGTGAGGTGATGGAAACCGCTGACCTGGACAGCGCCCTGGCGCTGACCCAGGAACATGACGACCTCGACCTGATCCTGCTCGACCTGAACATGCCCGGCATGCACGGGCTCAATGGCCTGATCAACCTGCGTAACGAAGCGCCGACCATTCCGGTGGTGATTGTCTCCGCCGAACAAGACAAACAGATCGTGCTGCAAGCCATCACCTACGGTGCGGTGGGTTTTATCACCAAGTCGTCAGCACGCACCCAGATGACCGATGCCATCCAGCAAATTCTCAATGGCAATGTCTACCTGCCCCCGGACATCATCCGCACCGCCAAAAGCAGTACCCACCGGCGGATGAACGACACCCCGAGCTTCCCGCCCGAACTGCTCCAGGCCCTGACCCGCAAGCAACTGCAGGTGCTGGAGCGCATGACCAAGGGCGAATCGAACAAGCAGATCGCCTACACCCTGGAAATCGCCGAAACCACGGTCAAGGCCCACGTCTCGGCGATCCTGCGCAAGCTCAACGTACACAACCGGGTGCAGGCGATCTTGAGTGCCGGGGATATCGATTTCGGGTCTTATCTGCGGCGTTGAGTCAAGACCGCGTCGCTCTCATCGTGAGCAAGCTCGCTCCCACAGGTACGATGCTGTCCCTGTGGGAGCGAGCTTGCTCGCGATAGCGGTGGCAAAAACGCCGGGTTCTCAAGGCCGGCCGAGTAGATGACTCATCGCCGTCTTCAGCTTCATCGGCCGCACCGGCTTGTGCATCAGGGTGTGGCCCAGTTCGCGGATCTGCTGTTTGAGTTCATTGCTGTAGTTGGCCGTGATCATCATCGCCGGGACCGGTGATGCGCGCCGGGCATTGATGCGCGCCACGGCGTCGACACCATTCTGATCGTTGTCCAGGTGGTAATCGGCGATCAGCAAGTCGACCTCGGCATGGTAGTTATCCACTTGCCGCGCCAGGTCCTCCTCCGACAGCGCCGTCACCACCCGACACCCCCATCCCTCCAGCAAAGTGCGCATGCCGGCGCAGATGGTCGCATCGTTGTCCAGCACCCATATCCGTGCGCCACGCAGGCGTTCAAGCATCGGCTCGCTCATCTGCAACGTCGGCGGCGGTTTCGGTGCGGTGGTGCTCAACGGAACTTCGACCGAGAACATGGAGCCCCGGCCCGGCCACGAGCGCACATGAATGCGGTGTCCGAGGATGCCGGCAATTTTCTCGACAATCGCCAGGCCCAGGCCCAAACCGCGATCCTGATCCGGTCGCTGCACATCACCGCGCTTGAACTCCTGGAAAATCTCCTCCAGGCGATGCTCGGCAATGCCCATGCCGCTGTCCCAGACTTCGATCGACAGGCACTGATGACGCCGCCTGCAACCCAGTACCACGCGGCCACTGCAGGTATAGCGAATCGCATTGCTCAGCAGGTTGCGCAGAATGCGCGCCAGCAACTGGATGTCGCTACGCACCAGCGCCGAACAACCGATGAAGTGCAGTTGCAGGCCTTCACTGCGCGCCACCTGGGTGTATTCGGCGGCCAGGTTGTCCAGCAGTTCACTGAGGGCAAACGGCGCAATGTCGGCCTTGATCACCCCCGCATCGAGTTTGGAAATATCCACCAGGGTGCCGAGCAGGTTTTCCACGTCCTCCAGGGAATTGCTCACGTTGCGCACCAGAATCTCGCTGGACATCGGCTCGCGCCGCTCCAGCAAGGCACTGGTAAACAGTCGCGCAGCATTCAAAGGTTGCAGCAGGTCATGGCTGACGGCGGCGAGGAACTTGGTTTTCGACAGGTTGGCCTGCTCCGCTTCCTGCTTGGCCTCGCGCAAGCGTGACTCGACCAGGCGACGCTCATCGATCTCACGCAGCAGCTGGTCGTTGAGGATGGTCAATTCCGCCGTGCGCTCGCGTACCCGCAACTCAAGGTTCTGATAAGCCTGATGCAGCGCCTCGGCGGTGCGGCGGCGTTCGGTGATGTCGCGGATCAGTACGAAAATCCCCACCACCTCGCCACTGGCCAGACGATTGGGCACATAGGAGCGCAGCATGTAGCGTTCCTGATTGTTGACGTTGGTTTCGGCAAACTCGAAGGTCACGCTCTCGCCGGCCAGTGCCCTGGCCACGTAGGACTCCAGCCGCTGGTAGTGCTGTTCGCTGTGCACTTCGCGCAGGCTCTGGCCGAGCATCACGCCTCGGGGCCAGCAGTACCACTCTTCGTAGACCTTGTTGGTGAACTCGTAGACCAGATCGGCATTGAGGTAGGCAATCAATGCCGGTACGTGATCGGTAATCAGGCGAATCCAGTGTTCGCTTTCACTCAGCGCCTCGGCGTGCTGGTAGCGTTCGGTAATGTCAGTGAAGGTGTTGACGAAACCGCCGGTAGGCAACGGGTGTGTGCGGATTTCCAGGACCCGGCCATCGTAAAGGCGCTGCTCGCATTCCCGTACCGGTCGTCCGTTGCCATCGCGACTGGCCGGGGTCAAGAGGTTCAACTCGCTGTCGGCGATCACTTCGGCAAACGGGCGATGAGCCGCCACAGGCGCCAGACCGCTCAACTCCAGGAAACGCCGGTTCCACAACTCCAGGATGCCCTCGGCGCTGACCATCGCCACGCCTTGGGACAGGTTGTCGACCGCCCGTTGCAACAGATGCGACTTCTGCGCCACCGCCTGCTCACGGCGTACGGTTTCGCTGAGTTTGACGTCGGTAATGTCGGTGAACAGGATCACCCGCCCCCCTTCCTGGGTCGGCCGCTCGCTGACTTGCAGCCAGCGCCCGTTCTGCAGGCGGTAAAGCAGGTTCTCGTCGGCATGCCCGCGCGGCTCTTCAGTGAACAGGGCGTTGTTCATCATCAGCCGCTTGACCTCGGTCAGGCGCATGCCGGCGTTGATCCGCACCCGGCTGTTGCTCCAGAACGCCTTGAAACGACTGTTGAACAGCACGATGCGCTGCTCGGCGTCGAACAAGACGAAGGCATCGGAAATGCTTTCGATGGCATCGATCAGGTGTTGATGCGCCGTTTCCGCGCGCAGGCGGGCTTCGCTGAGCAAATGATTACCGGCCTTGAGTTCGGCCATGGCCTGGTTCAGGGCATCAGTGCGTTCGCGCACTTGCTCGGCCAGCACCACCGAATGCTGGAATGCCGCGTATGGATCGTTGCCGCGGGTCACCCCGGATTCGACCCGTTCGATCAGCGCGCCATTGATGCGCTGCAGTTTATGGT
The DNA here is from genome assembly GCF_059492225.1 of Pseudomonas sp. Pseusp10. Classification (NCBI taxonomy): domain Bacteria; kingdom Pseudomonadati; phylum Pseudomonadota; class Gammaproteobacteria; order Pseudomonadales; family Pseudomonadaceae; genus Pseudomonas; species Pseudomonas sp. Pseusp10. The sequence continues at coordinate 4,299,833 of NZ_CP168528.1, forward strand.
TTTCCAGGCGCAGGCCGGCCAGTTCGGCCTGCAACTCAGCGATGTCCGGGGGCACGGCCACGGGCAATGGCAACGCCAGTGAAGGTCTGGTTGATGTGCATGCCATTGAACTGTTCTCCATAGGTGTTGAAACCCATCACCCGTTGCTCACGCAAAAACGCGCCGATCCGATCAAGACTGCCGTCGTCTTCGAGTTCCAGACGCCGCAGAAAACAGTCACAACCGATGGTAAGCAGCAAATCCCCCAAACGCTCCTGCAAACCCTCGAACAGGCTCCGCAGGTTCGGCAGCATCGGGCCCGGAGTCATGGCAGTCAGGACGATGCCGTTTTCCACGGCGCAGTAGAAACTCAGGCTCAGATCCGGATGCACCTGCTGGATGGCCCGCACGTAGTATTGCTGGTTGATCCGCACCGCCAACGGGTGCGCGGCAAAGACCCGGTGATCAAGCTCCGCCACCGGCACGCCGATGTGCCGGGCATACTCTGCGGCGGCCGGCTCGGCATTGAGTTCGAAGACTCGGCGCAAGGTGCTGTCGGCCCCGGTGACCACCAGTTTCTCGGTTCGGGGCAGCACGTGGTGAGTGGTGAACACTTCGAAATCCAGCCAGGTATTGACCAGCACCACCACGGCCGCGCCGCTGTGAAACTCGCCATCGAAGTACACATGGGTATGGGTCAGGTAGTTATCGTCGCCGGCCGAGCCGCCGAAATGCGGGATGTCGCCCAATGCCGCGCTCAAGGCTGCCAGGACCATTTCTTCGCGGCTGGACAGGCCATCGAGCAGGGTCAGGGCAAAGCTGTTGCCCTTGATCGGGGCCAGGGTGTTGCTGCGACAGCCACTGACCAGGCGCTCGACCATCTGCTGGGCGTCGATCAGGCTGAAGTGCTCCATCTGGTCGATCATCTCGATCGCGATGGAAAAGTGCCGATGATCGAAGCCCACCGCCGTCACGCAATTGCGCCCGTAGCCCAGCGGGGTGATTTCCCCGGCACTGGTGCAGCCCGCCAGGCGAATGCCGCCGAAGCTTTGCTGCAAGGCCTGGCCCAGCGCCTGCAAGTCGTACTCGGCGGAACAGAAGAACAACACGAACCCCAGGTGTGGGTGCAACAACTGTCGTGCCAGTTCCTGAGCGACCTGCCGGGCATCGGTGGCCTGGGACATGGCACTGACGATGCCTTCGCTCTGCTGCATCCTTACCTCCCGCAGGTGCGTGTGTATGAGGCACGAGTGTACGAAGTCTGTGGGGGGCGACGAATGCTACTTGGGTAGCGGTTAGCCGCTTCGATGGGATGAGACAGATAAAGCTCATTCCTGTGGGAGCGAGCCTGCTCGCGATGGCTGAGTGTCAGGTGATATTGATGTTGAATGGGCCGGCCTCATCGCGAGCAAGCTCGCTCCCACACTAGTTTTGGTTATCCGCAGGTGTTGCGTACACCCGGTAACCCTGTGGGAGCGAGCTTGCGCGCGATGGGGCCATCACAGCCAACATCCATGTCGCCTGACACTCAGCCATCGCGAGCAAGCTCGCTCCCACAATTATTTGTATTCCAGCCTGCTACCAGGTCAGCACCGCGCCCACGGCAAAGGTGTCGGTGTCTTCGTTCTGCTCGTCGGTGTCGTGGCCGTTGATTTCGAACTGGTTGTACTCGGCCACCAGCTTGAGGTTGTCGTTCACGTCATGGAACAACGCGATGCCGCGGGTCTCGTAGTCCGCGCCGCTGCCGACCACACCGTTGCCATCGTCATTGGTCTTGCCGTAGGACAAGGCCAGGCGGTTCTTGCCCAGTTTGTAGGAGCCCTGCATCAGGTAGCCGTCGCTGTCGACGTTGCGCAGGGTCGGCTCGCCAGCATTGTTGGTGAAAAACGGGTTGATGCCCTTGGCCTGGAAGCCGGATCCGGTGAGGGACAAGCCGCCCATCTTCGCCTGCACGCCATAACCGACACCCTTGGAGGTGACGGTCTCGACCGTGGAATCGGTGTTGTCCGAGGTCTGGTAGCTGCCGTTGACCCAGCTGTAGATCTTTGCCCCGGCCAGGTCGAACTGATAGGTGACTTCGCTCTCGGTACGCGGGTTTTCCTGATAGGCCTTGCCCGTCGGGCTGCTGTCGTTGGTGTCCACCGGGTCCATGATGCCGACCGCCACGCGCAGACCGTCCAATACAGGGGTGCGATAGGTGATCTGCGAGGTCGGGAACGGATACGGGTAACCGGTGCCGATGTTGCCGAACGACACCCCGCCACCATCCACCAGCCCCAACGTATCGCTGACCTGACCATAACCGGCGAGCATTTCGTCGAGCAGGATGTTGGAACGGGCGAACAAGCCGAAGTCCTTGCCGATCAGCACCTCGCCCCACTCCGGGTTGGCCACGGTGCCGAAGAACTGCCGCACATCGATGGCGGTGTCGGTGCCGTTGGTTTGGCTGTCGTTGATGGTGACCCAGAACGAGGCACGGGCGCCGAGCTTGAGATCGTCTACCTGCTTGCCCATGTTGAAGCCCAGGTAGTTGGGCAAAAAGCCCATCTTCACCCGTGACTGCCGACGGTCGAACTGTTCGCCGGCACGGTCGACATCGCTGTTCACATAAAAGGCGTTGATGTAGCCGTCGGTGGAGAACGTGGTCTGGTCCTTGTCGTACAGCATGATATCCGCCTCGGCCATTGGGCTCAGGCCAAGGGCGGACAAGCTGGCGATGAAGACAGGCAGAAAACGATGCGTGAAGTTCTTATTGTTGTGCATGGCGCGCTCCGAAACGGGGACTAAGTGTCGGAGGCGATTATCGAAACCTGACCGGCAGCGCCATACGCTGCCTTGGGGGTGGTTTTCAGGCGATTTGGAATGGCTGGCGGTGCATGAGTACTATGGCGTAAGACCGCTTGTCGGCGAGGTTCGCAACTTAGGGTGTAGGCCTGTGGACCCGACTGGCGTCCACAGGAACCGGTACCGGTCAGGCGCTGGCTCTGAACAGCATGTAAGCGGCGACCACGACGCAGACACTGGCAAACCCGACCTGCAACGCCCGCGCCGGTACCCGCGCGCACAGCTTGCGACCAACGATCATGCCGGCGATGCTGGCGCCAATAAAGGTGGCGCCAACGCTGTCGATGCGCACACCGGCATGGAATGCGCCGATCACGCCGATGGCCGAAATCAGGCAGATCACCATCAGCGAGGTGGCGACGATTCCGCGCATCTGCACATCGGTCAGTTGCTTGAAGGCCGGGACGATCAGGAAGCCGCCACCAACACCCAGCAATCCCGACACTACGCCGGTCACAGCACCGAGGGCCGCGAGGGTCGCGGTGCATTTGGCGGTCCAGGAAAAGCGTCCGGTCTGTTGATCGAGCATGCAGTTTTTCTGGCCCCAGTTCGCGTGGCCGTGGTCACTCGGCCCATCGTCCTTGCGTTCACGGCGCAGCATGCGCCAGGCCACCATGACCATCAGCAGGCTGAACAGGATCATCAGGATTTTTTCCGGCAACTGATGGGCGAAGTAGATACCCACCGGCGAAAACACCGCGCCGAGCGCTGCGATCAACAACGCCGCGCGGTAACGCACCAGGCCATGACGCAAACCATCGATGGCGCCGACCGCCGCCGCACTGCCCACCGCAAACAACGCCACCGGAGCGGCCTGAGTCATGCTCCAGCCCAACCCCAGCACCAGGGCCGGCACCGCGAGAATTCCGCCACCCGCGCCGGTCAGCCCCAACACCAACCCCATCACCACGCCAAACAGACTTGCCAGCAACATAAAACACTCGTGATCCGCAACTGAACTCCGGGAGCGCCCGGTATCGATGGATGACAGGATAGAGCCCGCGCAGGATTTTTCATTAACTGAATGCAGGCGAGACTGGTCAGCGCAGGGAAAATGAATCTACCCTCAACGCTTATCCCGAAAGAATTGGCCACCATGCCTGCCCTGATCGAAGCTTTTTTTGACGACGCCTCGTCGACCTACAGTTACGTGATCTACGAAGACGATGGCGGACAATGCGCAATTGTCGACGCGGTGCTTGACTACAATCCCGCCGCCGGCCGCACAGCCACCACCCAGGCCGACAGGATCATTGCCTTCGTGCGCGAACACCAGTTGCACGTGCAATGGTTGCTGGAAACCCATGCCCACGCCGATCATCTGTCCGCCGCGCCTTATCTGCGGCGCGAGCTGGGCGGCAAGATCGCTATCGGTCAGTCGATCTGCAAGGTCCAGGACGTGTTCAAGGCCCTGTTCAATCTTGAGCCGGAATTCTGCATCGATGGCTCGCAGTTCGACCATCTGTTCGCCCCGGACGAGTCATTTCGCATCGGCAACCTCAAGGCCACCGCGTTGCACGTGCCCGGCCATACCCCGGCGGACATGGCGTACCTGATCGACGGCGATGTGATTCTGGTGGGCGATACGCTGTTCATGCCGGATGTCGGCACCGCGCGCTGCGACTTTCCCGGCGGCAATGCCAACCAGATGTTCGCCTCGATCCACAAACTGCTGGCCTTCCCCGCCAGCGTGCGTCTGTACGTGTGCCACGACTACCCGCCCGAGGGCCGCGAACCGCGCTGCATGACCACCGTCGGTGAACAGCGCAAAGGCAACATCCACGTGCGCGACGGCATCGACGAAAATGCCTTCGTTGAGATGCGCACCAAGCGCGATGCCGGGTTGGGCATGCCGACGCTGTTGCTGCCGGCGATCCAGGTGAATGTACGGGCGGGAAATATGCCGCCGGCCGAGGGCAATGGCGTGACTTACCTGAAAATCCCTCTGAACAAATTCTGACCCTGTAGGAGCGAGCTTGCTCGCGATGGACGTTAACGATAACGCGAGTTTTCTGAACAAACGCGTTGCCCTCAAGTCCATCGCGAGCAAGCTCGCTCCTACAAGGTGATCGTTATGTCAGTTGCCCAAAGTCAAGCCATTCGCCGGCAACGGCAATGCCGTTTTATAGCGCACCTGCTTGAGCGCGAAGCTCGAACGAATGTTCGCCACCCCCGGCACCTTGGTCAGAAAGTCCATCATGAAGCGCTCCAGCGACTGGATGGTCGGCACCAGCACCCGGATCAGGTAGTCCGGGTCGCCCGCCATCAAGTAGCACTCCATCACCTCGGGGCGATCGGAAATCGCCTCTTCGAAATGCTGCAACGCCTCCTCCACCTGCTTCTCCAGGCTGACGTGAATGAACACGTTCACATGCAACCCCAGCAGATCGGCGTCCAGCAGCGTCACTTGCTCGCGAATGATCCCCAATTCCTCCATGGCCTTGACCCGGTTGAAACACGGCGTCGGCGACAGGTTCACCGAGCGCGCCAGGTCGGCGTTGGTGATGCGGGCATTCTCCTGAAGGCTGTTGAGAATGCCGATATCGGTACGGTCCAATTTGCGCATGAGACAAAACCACCTGCTTTTTATGTTTATGCAGATTTTTTATCTGCAAATGATCTTTAGCGCAACGAAACAGAGAGAAATATTCTTCTGGGGCGGGCCTATGATTGTTGTAGGACAAGATTTCATTTACCGAATGAAATCTGTCAGCTCACTACAAGAAATTCACAAGATCGAGCGTAGAAGCCATGACCCAAGCGTACGAACCGCTGCGCCTGCACGTCCCCGAACCCTCGGGCCGCCCAGGGTGCAAAACCGACTTCTCCTACCTGCATTTGACCGATGCAGGCACGGTGCGCAAACCCCAAATCGACGTTGAACCGGCTGACACGGCTGATCTGGCCCGAGGCCTGATCCGCGTGCTCGACGACCAGGGCAATGCCCTTGGGCCGTGGGCCGAAAACGTGCCGGTGGAGATCCTGCGTAAAGGCATGCGCGCCATGCTCAAGACGCGGATCTACGACAACCGCATGGTGGTCGCCCAGCGTCAGAAAAAGATGTCGTTCTACATGCAGAGCCTCGGCGAAGAAGCCATCGGCAGCGCCCAGGCCCTGGCCTTGAACATCGACGACATGTGCTTCCCGACCTACCGCCAGCAAAGCATCCTGATGGCCCGCGACGTACCGCTGGTCGGCCTGATCTGCCAGTTGCTGTCCAACGAGCGCGATCCGCTCAAGGGCCGTCAGCTGCCAATCATGTACTCGGTCAAGGACGCCGGTTTCTTCACCATTTCCGGCAACCTCGCCACCCAGTTCATCCAGGGCGTGGGCTGGGGCATGGCCTCGGCGATCAAGGGCGACACCAAAATCGCCTCGGCGTGGATCGGCGACGGTGCCACCGCCGAGTCGGACTTCCACACCGCCCTGACGTTCGCCCACGTGTACCGTGCACCGGTGATCCTCAACGTGGTCAACAACCAGTGGGCGATTTCCACCTTCCAGGCGATTGCCGGTGGTGAAGCCACCACCTTCGCCGGTCGTGGCGTCGGTTGCGGCATCGCCTCCCTGCGGGTCGATGGCAACGACTTCGTCGCGGTCTATGCCGCCTCTGCCTGGGCCGCCGAACGCGCCCGCCGCGGCCTCGGCCCGACCATGATCGAATGGGTCACCTACCGCGCCGGCCCGCACTCGACCTCCGATGATCCGTCGAAATACCGTCCTGCCGACGACTGGAGCCACTTCCCGTTGGGCGATCCGATCGCGCGCCTCAAACAGCACCTGATCAAGACCGGTCACTGGTCCGAAGAGGAACACACCGCCGTCAGCGCCGAACTGGAAGCCGAAGTGATCGCCGCACAGAAAGAAGCCGAACAGTACGGCACCCTCGCCGGCGGCCAGATTCCGAGCGCCGCGACCATGTTCGAAGACGTCTACAAAGAGATGCCGGAGCACTTGAAGCGCCAGCGTCAAGAGTTGGGGATCTGACATGAACGATCACAACAACAATATCGAGCTGGAATCCGCCATGACCACGACCACCATGACCATGATCCAGGCCCTGCGCTCGGCCATGGATGTGATGCTTGAACGCGACGACAACGTCGTGGTGTTCGGCCAGGACGTGGGCTACTTCGGCGGCGTGTTCCGCTGCACCGAAGGCCTGCAAGCCAAGTACGGCACCTCGCGGGTGTTCGACGCACCGATCTCTGAAAGCGGTATCGTCGGCACCGCCGTGGGCATGGGCGCCTACGGTCTGCGCCCGGTGGTGGAGATCCAGTTCGCCGACTACGTCTACCCGGCCTACGATCAGATCATTTCCGAAGCCGCGCGTCTGCGTTATCGCTCGGCCGGCGAGTTCACCGCGCCGATGACCCTGCGCATGCCCTGCGGCGGCGGCATCTACGGCGGCCAGACCCACAGCCAGAGCATCGAGGCACTCTTCACCCAGGTATGCGGCCTGCGCACTGTCATGCCGTCCAACCCCTACGACGCCAAAGGCCTGCTGATCGCCTCCATCGAAAACGATGACCCGGTGATCTTCCTGGAGCCGAAACGCTTGTACAACGGCCCTTTCGACGGCCACCACGAGCGCCCGGTAACCCCCTGGTCGAAACATCCCGCCGCACAGGTTCCGGACGGTTATTACACCGTACCGCTGGACGTTGCCGCGATCGCCCGTCCGGGCAAGGACGTCACCGTGCTGACCTACGGCACCACCGTCTACGTGTCGCAAGTCGCCGCTGAAGAAACCGGCATCGACGCCGAGGTCATCGACCTGCGCAGCCTGTGGCCACTGGACCTGGAAACCATCACCAAGTCGGTGAAGAAAACCGGGCGTTGCGTGATTGTTCATGAAGCGACCCGTACTTGCGGTTTCGGCGCCGAACTGACGGCGCTGGTGCAGGAGCACTGCTTCCACTACCTGGAAGCGCCGATCGAACGCGTCACCGGTTGGGACACCCCTTACCCGCACGCGCAAGAGTGGGCGTATTTCCCAGGCCCGTCCCGAGTGGGCGCGGCGTTGAAACGGGTCATGGAGGTCTGAATGGGCACGCACGTTATTAAAATGCCGGACATTGGCGAAGGCATTGCAGAAGTCGAATTGTCGGTATGGCACGTCAAGGTCGGCGACATGGTCGTCGAGGATCAGGTGCTGGCGGATGTCATGACGGATAAAGCGATGGTGGATATTCCGTCACCGGTGCATGGCAAGGTCATTGCCCTCGGTGGCCAGCCAGGCGAAGTCATGGCGGTTGGCAGTGTGTTGATCAGCATTGAAGTCGAAGGCGCGGGCAACGTTAAGGAATCGGCGCAACCGGCTCCCGTCAAAGAAGCCCCGGTGGCCGCACCCAAAGTTGACGCTGTGGTTGAAAGCAAACCCGTCGCAGCTCCACGTCCGGCCGCCGTTTGTCAGGGCCCGATGGTTGCTCGCGAGGCCGATGAGCGCCCACTGGCCTCCCCGGCCGTGCGCAAGCATGCGCTGGACCTCGGCATTCAATTGCGTCTGGTGCGTGGCAGCGGCCCCGCCGGACGGATTCTGCACGACGATCTCGAAGCCTATCTGGCCCAGGGTCAGTCGAACGCCTCGGCGCCGGCCCCCGCCGCTTACGCCCAGCGTACCGATGAACAGCAGATCCCGGTGATCGGCATGCGCCGCAAGATTGCCCAGCGCATGCAGGACGCCACCCAGCGCGCCGCCCACTTCAGCTACGTCGAAGAAATCGACGTAACCGCGGTGGAAGAACTGCGCGCGCACCTGAACGAAAAACACGGCGCGAGCCGTGGCAAGTTGACCTTGCTGCCATTCCTGGTCCGCGCCCTGGTCGTCGCCCTGCGCGACTTCCCGCAGATCAACGCCCGTTACGACGACGAAGCTCAGGTCATCACCCGCCTCGGCGCAGTGCATGTCGGCATCGCCACCCAGGCCGACATCGGTTTGATGGTGCCGGTGGTGCGTCACGCCGAAGCCCGCAGCCTGTGGGACAGCGCGGCGGAAATTTCCCGTTTGGCCACCGCTGCACGCAACGGCAAGGCCAGCCGCGATGAACTGTCCGGATCAAGCATCACCCTGACCAGCCTCGGGGCCTTGGGCGGCATCGTCAGCACGCCGGTGCTGAACCTGCCGGAAGTGGCGATTGTCGGCGTCAACAAGATCGTCGAACGGCCAATGGTGATCAAAGGCCAGATCGTGATCCGCAAGATGATGAACCTCTCCAGCTCCTTCGATCACCGCGTGGTCGACGGCATGGACGCGGCGCAATTCATCCAGGCCGTCCGTGGCTTGCTCGAACAACCCGCTACCTTGTTTGTGGAGTAATTCATGCAAACTCTGAACACCACGCTGCTGATCATCGGCGGCGGCCCTGGCGGCTATGTGACGGCGATCCGCGCCGGCCAACTGGGCATCCCGACCATTCTGGTGGAAGGCCAATCGCTGGGCGGTACTTGCCTGAACATTGGCTGCATTCCATCCAAGGCACTGATTCACGTCGCCGAGCAGTTCCATCAAACGCAACACCACAGCCAGCATTCGGCTCTGGGCATCAGCGTATCAGCGCCCACCCTGGACATCGGCAAGAGTGTGGAATGGAAGAACGGCATCGTCGATCGCCTGACCACCGGCGTCGCGGCACTGCTGAAAAAGAACAAGGTCCAGGTCGTGCAAGGCTGGGCCAAGGTCATCGACGGCAAAACCGTGGAAGTCGGCGACACACGCATCCAGTGCGAACACCTGGTGCTGGCTACCGGCTCCAGGAGCGTGAACCTGCCGATGCTGCCGATTGGCGGGCCGATCATTTCGTCCACCGAAGCGCTGGCGCCGACATCCGTGCCCAAGCGCTTGATTGTGGTCGGCGGCGGTTACATCGGTCTGGAACTGGGCATTGCCTATCGCAAGCTCGGCGCCGACGTCAGCGTGGTCGAGGCTCAGGATCGAATCTTGCCAGCCTACGACGCCGAACTGACCCAACCTGTGCACGACGAACTGAAAAAACTCGGCGTGAAGCTTTACTTGAAGCACAGCGTGCAAGGCTTTGATTCAAAAGAAAATACCTTACAAGTGCTCGACCCGAATGGCGACACCCTGAACCTGGAAACCGACCAGGTGCTGGTGGCCGTCGGTCGCAAGCCGAACACCCAGGGCTGGAACCTCGAAGCGCTGAACCTGGACATGAACGGTTCGTCGATCAAGATCGACAACCGCTGCCAGACCAGCATGCGCAACGTGTATGCCATCGGCGACCTGAGCGGCGAACCGATGCTCGCGCACCGGGCCATGGCCCAGGGCGAGATGGTCGCCGAACTGATCAGCGGTAAAACCCGCGAATTCAACCCGACCGCCATCGCCGCCGTGTGCTTCACCGACCCGGAACTGGTGGTGGTCGGCAAGACCCCGGACGAAGCCAAGACCGCAGGTCTGGACTGCATCGTGTCGAGCTTCCCGTTCGCTGCCAATGGCCGGGCCATGACACTGGAGTCGAAAAGCGGCTTCGTGCGCGTGGTCGCTCGTCGGGATAATCATGTGATTGTTGGCTGGCAGGCGGTGGGCGTCGGCGTGTCGGAGTTGTCCACGGCGTTTGCCCAGAGCCTGGAAATGGGGGCGCGGCTGGAAGACATCGGCGGCACCATCCATGCGCATCCGACGCTGGGTGAGGCCGTGCAGGAAGCGGCGTTGCGGGCCCTTGGCCACGCGCTGCACTTCTAACCCGAACCTGTAGGAGCGAGCTCGCTCGCGAAAAACTCAGGACAACGCGGTCATTCAGACGAGGCGCGTTATCGTTGACGTCCGCTCGCTCCTACAAGGAATGCAATCCGGGCTGCGAAACCGGCCCGGAATGAAGTATTGTTGTGCCCATCCGGAAAAACGTCAGAAGCCTTGAACCGTTTCGGCGGTTGTTAAGTGATAGAGGGTGTCATGGGTAACGAAAGCATTAATTGGGACAAGCTGGGTTTTGACTACATCAAGACCGACAAGCGCTATCTGTCGTACTGGCGCAATGGCGAGTGGGACAAAGGCACCCTGACCGAAGATAACGTGCTGCACATCAGCGAAGGCTCCACTGCCCTTCACTATGGCCAGCAATGCTTCGAAGGCATGAAGGCCTATCGCTGCAAGGACGGCTCGATCAATCTGTTCCGTCCGGACCAGAACGCCCTGCGCATGCAACGCAGCTGCGCCCGCCTGCTGATGCCGTTCGTCGAAACCGAGCAATTCATCGAAGCCTGCAAACAAGTGGTCCGCGCCAACGAGCGTTTCATTCCGCCGTACGGCACCGGCGGCGCGCTTTACCTGCGCCCGTTCGTGATCGGCGTGGGTGACAACATCGGCGTGCGCACCGCGCCGGAATTCATCTTCTCGATCTTCTGCATCCCGGTTGGCGCCTACTTCAAAGGCGGCCTGACCCCGCACAACTTCCTGATCTCCAGCTACGACCGCGCCGCGCCACAAGGCACTGGTGCCGCCAAGGTCGGTGGCAACTACGCCGCCAGCCTGATGCCGGGCTCCCAGGCCAAGAAGGCGCATTTCGCCGACTGCATCTACCTGGACCCACTGACCCACACGAAGATCGAGGAAGTCGGTTCGGCCAACTTCTTCGGAATCACCCACGACAACAAGTTCGTGACCCCGAACTCGCCATCGGTACTGCCGGGCATCACCCGTCTGTCGCTGATCGAACTGGCCAGGTCCCGCCTGGGTCTGGACGTGGTCGAAGGCGACGTGTTCATCGACAAGCTCGCCGACTTCAAGGAAGCCGGTGCTTGCGGTACCGCGGCGGTGATCACGCCAATTGGCGGCATCAACTACAACGACCACCTGCACGTGTTCCACAGCGAAACCGAAGTTGGCCCGATCACCCAGAAGCTCTACAAAGAGCTGACTGGCGTGCAAACCGGCGACATCGAAGCGCCAGCGGGCTGGATCGTCAAAGTCTGACCTGACGCCAGATACACAAAAGCCCCCCATCGGTCACCCTATGGGGGGCTTTTTTGTCTGGAATTCACCCTTGATAACACCGGGCTCCCTGTGGGAGCGGGCTTGCCCGCGAAGGGGCCGTCAGATTCGACATCATCATTGCCTGACACACCGCTTTCGCGAGCAAGCCCGCTCCCACAGGGATCTTCAGTGTGCAATACCAGTGTGGGAGCGGGCTTGCTCCGGGCGGCGATCCGACGAAGGCAGTATGTCAGTCACCACAGAAACAACCGGAAAAATACTATTGATCGTTAACGGATACACCCGGTGTGGTCGAAGCTGCCGCAATTGGTGATCTTTTGCCGTTGCCTTCAACCAGCAGCGGCAACTCAACCCCAAACCGCCCCGCTATTTCCTTGCGCCCCACCACCGTCAACGCCAACGCACGACTGTCCAGATCCTGCGTCACCCACTTGCGCTTGAGCGCCGTTTGCAACAACGCCGCGCCCAGCGATCCACCCAGATGCGGCCGACGCATGCTCCAGTCCAGGCACGGGCAGGCAAAGCGACGGCGCAACGTGCTCAAGTCCTGTACCTCGATCCCAAGCCCTTGAAACATTGCCGAACCACTGTCGCTCAAGCGATAGGCCTGTTCGTCGGTTTCCACAAGCCAGCCCGCTTCAAGCATCCGGTCATGCAACAGCACGGCCAGGGTGCCCGCCATGTGGTCGTAGCAGGTGCGGGCAAATTGCAGGCGGTCCGGGGTACGCGACTGGAAGCCCGGCGCGCTGTTCTGGCCGATCACCATCAGTGCTTCCAGGGCCTGGGCCACACGTTTGTCCGCCAGGCTGTAATAGCGGTGACGTCCCTGAACGTGCAGCCGTATCAGCGCCAGCTCCTTGAGTTTGGCCAGGTGGGCACTGGCAGTCGACGCGCTGACTTCGGCCACGGCCGCCAGTTCTGTGCTGGTGCGAGCGTGGCCATCCATCAGTGAGCAGAGGATTTTCGTCCGCGCCGGCTCCGCGATGGCTGCCGCCACTTGCGAGACTCCGACGTCGTGTTGTTCTGCGCTCATATTTCGCTCCCGGACGAATCAATGCCCTTTCGGACTGGAGATAGTAGCAACACTTTCCAACAACAAAAGGCTGTGACCCATGAACCCGATCATCGCTGCGACCCATGCCGATCCCTATCCCTACTACGCACAACTGCGCGCCGAGGGTGGGCTGGTTTTCCATCCAGAGCTGAACATGTGGGTGGCCAGCAGCGCCCAGGCGGTGGCCGCCGTGCTGGCGCATCCTGATTGCCACGTTCGCCCCGCGCAGGAGCCAGTCCCCAAGGCGATTGCCGATGGCATGGCCGGCCAGGTGTTCGGTCAACTGATGCGCATGAATGAAGGTGAGCGCCAGCGTTGCCCGCGGTCGGCGATTGCGCCAGGGCTGGCGTTGATCGATACGCGGGAAGTCGCAGCCCTGGTCAGCGCCCGATTAATGACCGCGGATTCCGCTGGTCTGTACAACGCCATGTTTCGTGGACCGGTGTGCGTGGTGGCGGCGTTGCTGGGTTTCACCCCGGCTCAGGGCCGCGCCATCAGCGAGTTGACGGCGGACTTCGTCGCCTGCCTGTCGCCCTTGAGTACCGCGGCACAATTGACCGCTGCCCATGCTGCCGCCGAACAATTGAGCGGTTACTGTGTCGAGCTTCTGGCCGACCCGGACAACCACAGCCTTCTGCTTGCAGGCATCCGCCAGCGCTTCGCGTCCGGCGCGCCGCAATCCCTGATCGCCAACCTGACCGGCCTGTTTTCCCAGACCTTCGAGGCCACTGCCGGGCTGATCGGCAATACCGTGCTGGCATTGATTCAACACCCGTCGTTGCGTAGCGAATCAACAAATATCGAAGACCTGCTGGCCGAAGTGCAGCGCTTTGACCCGCCGGTACAGAACACCCGTCGCTTCGTCGCCACCCCCTGCGAGATTGATGGGGTGAAGCTGAATGCCACAGACGTGATCCTGGTGCTACTGGCCTCCGCCAATCGCGACCCGATGCTCAACGACAACCCCGACGCATTCCTGCTCGACCGCCCGAACAGGCGCAGCTTCACCTTTGGGGCGGGGCGCCATCAATGTCCGGGGCAATTGCTGGCGTTGAGCATTGCTGGCGCGACGCTCAAGCAGTTCCTGGCAATGGATCCAGCATTGGACCAGCTGAAACGGGAATACCGCCCCTCCACGAATGGACGGATTCCGCTGTTCAGTGATTGACCGATGGTTCAGTCGTGAAAGCCGCTCAAGCTGTGCGGTGTTCGATGGTCAGGTGAGACAACTCATGAACCGGCGCCAGGCGCTCGCGAATGGTATCGGCACTGACATTGGCCGCGGCTACAACGCTGACAATCGCGGCCCGCGCCTGGGGGCCAACCTGCCAGACATGCAGATCGCTGATGCGCACATCGTCCGACGACTCGAGCAGTTCACGAATCTCGTCGGCGACGTGTGTATCCGTGACATCGAGCAACACCGCGGCGCTGTCACGCATCAATCCAACGGCCCATTTCGCGATCACGATGGCGCCCACAATGCCCATCACCGGGTCCAGCCACACCCATCCCAAATAGCGCCCTGCCAGCAATGCGGCAATCGCCAGCACCGAAGTCAAAGCGTCGGCTAGCACATGGACATAGGCCGAGCGCAGGTTGTTGTCGTGATGATGATGGCCGTGATCATGGCTGTGATCATGGCCATGATGACCGTGATCGCCCGCCAGCAAAAAGGCACTGGCAATGTTCACCGCCAGCCCCACCACCGCAATCACTGTCGCTTCGGTGAATGCCACTGTGGTTGGCTGAAACAGGCGAAAAACCGATTCCCCGGCTATGCCGATCGCTACCAGCCCCAGCACCACGGCCGAGGCAAAACCGGCGAGGTCCCCGACCTTGCCAGTGCCGAAGCTGTAACGCGCGTTGTTGGCATTGCGCCGTGCGAATCCATAGGCCGCCGCCGCGATGCCCAAGGCCCCGGCATGGGTGGCCATGTGAAAACCATCGGCCAGCAGCGCCATGGAACCGGTGATGTAACCGGCGGCAATTTCACCAATCATCATCACAAACGTCAGCGCCACCACCCACAAGGTGCGACGGGCGTTTTCATCATGGGAAGCGCCGAGAAATACATGGTCGTGAGAAAAACGCGAAGCCTGCGGTATCAGTGCCATAGGATTCGGGCCTCTATTTGGCATAACGACGGATGGCCAGCAACAGGTCTTCCACACCCTGGGCGCGTTCTTCGTCGCTGAGATCAGGATGCGCCACATGCTCGCGGGCGTGGGCGTCGATGAACTGGTCCAGCAGGCCATTGACCGCGCCCCGGATAGCGGCCACCAGATGCAGGGTCTTGGCGCAATCGGCATCGGATTCAAGCGCTCGCTCCACGGCTTCCACCTGCCCGGCAATCCGCCTCACCCGCTTGATCAAGTCATCTTTGTGTTCGTGAATGTGCGACATACCTATACCCCCTACCCCTATATGGCGCCCATGTTCGCCGATAGAGCGCAGCCAGGCAAGGCATAACCATGTGATTGGTCGGTTTGGAGAGACATCGATTTTCGCTAACCAGCTGGCCGCTAAACGTTTTGGTTAATCACCCCAACTGCCCAACCCGCCCCGCATCCGGCCAGAACAAAGCCGCCTGCCCCTGATGCACCCCCATCGAATCCACCAAGGTCCACACCTTGCCTTCATGAATCATGAAGGCATTACCTTCCCGATCGACCCGATAGCCACTGTAACCGTGAGCAATGCCATTGGCCGTGACCTGCTCCAGCAGGGTCTGGCGCAGGGCGCGGTCCAGTGCCTAATGCCAGTCAGTTAAGCAATTTCAGCCGCGACACCCGTTGTAGCAGCTGCCGAGCCCGCGAGGCTGCGTTCGGCTGCGAAGCAGTCGCAAAATCAGTAATCGCGGTACGTCAGGCAGGCCGCGTCAGCTGGACTCACGACTGCTATGCAGCCGAACGCAGCCTCGCGGGCTCGGCAGCTGCTACAGATCGCATTACCGCTTAACTGATAGGCATTAGGCCAGCGCCTGTTCATTGGCGAAGAAGAACAGAGGATCGTCTTCAGTGCCGTGGGCCAGCAGACTGTAAGGCGCGTGAGCGTGCAACCAATGCAGGCGCTCAAGCCCGGTCCAGCCTATCCAGAGCGGCCTGGAAAGTCCTGCTGCCGGGCGGGATTAGTTACACCGGGTTAAAACAGTCATGACTTGCAGTGCGTTTATCCCGCCTGCCTTTCTCCATAGAGTCACCTTGACCATGGTGAACAACGAGGCTCGATTGATGCAAACCCAACTGGACAAGTCACTGAGTGTTTTTGCGCGGGCTGACCTGCTGCAAGGTCCCACGCCCATTCAACGGGCTGCGCGACTCGAACAGCTGCTGGGCTTGGACAAGCAGGGTATCGGCCTGTTTCTCAAACGCGACGACCATATGTTGATCGGCGCGGGCGGCAACAAGCTGCGCAAGCTTGAATTCCATATCGGCGCGGTGCTGCAAGCCGGGATCGATACGATCATTACCGTGGGCGGCATTCAGTCCAACCATGCCCGCCTGACCGCCGCGGTGTGCGCACGGTTGGGCATCGCCTGCGAGTTGTTCCTGACCCGGGCCGTCGCCAAAGCCGAAATGGATTACGAACTCAACGGCAATGTGCTGCTCGACCAGTTGTTCGGCGCGCAGATGCAAGTGTTTTCCGGCGGCACCGACTCACTGGCCAAAGCCGAGGCCCGGGCTGCGCAGCTTCGGGATTCCGGGCGCAAGGTCATGGTGCTGCCGACAGGTGGTTCGACCCCCTTGGGCAGCCTCGGCTATGCCCGCTGTGCAGCGGAAATCGCGCAGCAAGAGGCAGAGCTGCAACTCACGTTCAATCAAGTGGTGGTACCCAACGGCAGCGCCGGGACGCATGCCGGGCTCGCGGCGGGTTTCCATTTGCTTGGCCGGGGTACGTCCGTGGTCAAGTCGTTCTCGGTGTTGTCCGACCAGGACTCATCGGCGACGAGAACCCTGCAATTGACCCGAGAGACATTGGCGCTATTGGGCAATAGCGCCGAGGTGCAGGCTGCCGAGGTTGTGATTGACGGCAGCCAACTGGGTCCCGGCTATGGTCTGCCAACCGCCGCCATGCAGGACGCAGTACGCCTGATGGCGCGTGCCGAAGGCCTGTTGGTCGATCCGGTGTACTCCGGCAAAGCCTTTGCGGGTTTGCTGGCCGATCTGCAGCAAGGGCGCTTCGGTCCCGGGGACAATGTGCTGTTCGTCATGACCGGCGGTACACCCGGCCTGTACGCGTATCGGGAAACCTTTCAGGCCTGACGGTCAATCATCCCGCGTCAGCACTTCCAGCAATTCAATTTCGAAGATCAGGTTCGAATTCGGCGTGATCTTGCCCATGGTGCGTTCGCCATAGGCCAGATGCGCCGGTACCAGCAACTTGCGCCTGCCACCGACCTGCATGCCCATGATGCCCTGATCCCAGCCCTTGATCACACGCCCGGTGCCAATCACACACTGGAAGGGTTTGCCACGGCTGTAGGAAGAATCGAATTCAGTCCCGTCCTCCAGCCAGCCACGGTACTGGGTGGTGATCAGTGCGCCTTTGATGGCGGCTTTTCCGTCACCCACCTGTAGATCGATTACCTGAAGTTCGTCGTTCATTGATTTCACTCGTATGCTCACTCGCCCTCAAGGGCCTGACGGGCGCCGTTTTCCCAGATTTGCCTTCGATTGGCAACCATTGCCGCCTCCGCGCGCGGCATTTAAAGCTGTTTGCCGAACTAAAATAATCAACAATTACCCGCACGGTTCACCGCCCTGATGGCCCCCAAATGATCTTGCTCTGGACCAGTGTCATCCTTGGTTCAACGACGCTCATCCTGATCGTCGCGCTGGTCTGGCCCGACGGAACGATCCGCTGGCTGCGGGAAACCGGTGCGGGCACACAGCGAATAGCGCTTCGTGCCGGGGCGCGATACATGACTGTTATCATAATAATCTTTCGAACTGTACCGGCACCATCGAGCGGCGCCCGAGTAGGCTGCTCAAAAACCCCATCGGAGTTCGCCATGCACATCGCCATTCTGACCTTTGACGGTTTCAACGAACTGGACTCGCTGATCGCCTACGGCATGCTCAGCCGGGTTTCCCTGCTCGGGGACAAGGATTGGCGCGTGAGCATCGCGTCGCCGACGCGGCGGGTCACGTCAATGAACGGTTTGACCATCGATGCGCACATCGATCTTGCCGAGGCCTGTCAGGCGGATGCGGTGCTGGTGGGCAGTGGCCGCAAGACCCGGGAAGTGGCCGCCACCCCCGGGATCATGGAGCAACTGCAATTCGATCCCGCACGCCAACTGCTGGCGGCCCAGTGTTCCGGCACCTTCCTGCTGGCCAAACTCGACCTGCTCGGCGATGCCCCGGCCTGCACCGATGCCATCAGCAAACCCTGGGTGCTGGAAGCCGGCGTCAATGTCGTCAACCAGGCGTTCTATGCCAACGGCAATATTGCCACCGCGGGTGGCTGCCTGGCGTCGCCGTACCTCGCAGCCTGGATATTGGCGCGGTTGAAAGGCCGCGAAACAGCCCGGGAAGTGCTGAACAACTTTGCCCCTGTGGGTGAGAAGGATGAGTATGTGGCCCGGGGGATGGCGCATATCCAGGCGTTTATCTGATCGTTCAGACATCCAGCCTGACGCAGGTACGGCCCTCTCCCTGAATGCATTGATCCACTTTGCACATCAATGCATGCCAACAATGCAATTAACATATCGATGCCCCTGCTCCACTATCCGCCCCAATAAGAACCGTGCGCCGCGTCCTCTCGGCGCACGTCATAAAAGCGGTGGAGTACACGTCAATGACAGCATCAATCCAACGGCCCGCGACTGCCGGTCGCTCCCGGGCCAGTGCGATTTTCCGGGTCACCTCGGGCAACTTCCTCGAGCAGTTCGACTTCTTCCTTTTTGGCTTCTATGCCACGCAGATCGCTGCCGTGTTCTTTCCGGCCAGCAGCGAATTCGCCTCGCTGATGATGACCTTCGCGGTGTTCGGCGCAGGCTTTCTGATGCGTCCGTTGGGCGCGGTGGTGCTGGGTGCCTATATCGATGATGTGGGCCGACGCAAAGGGTTGATCGTGACCCTGTCGATCATGGCCAGCGGCACGATCCTGATTGTGCTGGTACCCGGTTACGAAACCATCGGTTTGTTCGCCCCGGCCCTGGTGCTGATCGGACGCTTGTTGCAAGGCTTCTCGGCCGGTGCGGAATTGGGCGGCGTGTCGGTGTATCTCGCCGAAATCTCCACACCCGGCCACAAGGGCTTTTTCACCAGTTGGCAGTCAGGCAGCCAGCAAGTGGCGATCATCGTCGCCGCCGCGCTGGGTTACGCCTTGAACCAGTGGATGGCACCGAGTGTGATTGCCGAGTGGGGCTGGCGGATTCCGTTTTTCGTCGGCTGCATGATCGTGCCATTCATCTTTCTGCTGCGCCGCAACCTGGAAGAAACCGAAGAGTTCGCCACCCGTAAACACCGCCCGAGCATGGGTGAGGTGTTCCGCACCCTGGGGCAAAACTGGCTGATCGTGTTCGCGGGCATGATGATGGTCGCCCTGACCACCACCGCGTTCTACCTGATCACGGTGTACGCGCCGACCTTCGGTAAAACCGTGTTGCACCTGAGCACGTCCGATGCGCTGCTGGTGACATTGCTGGTCGGCGTCTCGA
The DNA here is from genome assembly GCF_059492225.1 of Pseudomonas sp. Pseusp10. Classification (NCBI taxonomy): domain Bacteria; kingdom Pseudomonadati; phylum Pseudomonadota; class Gammaproteobacteria; order Pseudomonadales; family Pseudomonadaceae; genus Pseudomonas; species Pseudomonas sp. Pseusp10. The sequence continues at coordinate 4,319,336 of NZ_CP168528.1, forward strand.
ATTTCATCTGGCTGCCGATTGGCGGCGCACTTTCGGACCGTATCGGTCGACGCCCGGTGTTGATCGCCATGGCCTTGCTGGCCATCGCCACCACCTACCCGATGCTGACCTTTCTGGTCAATGCGCCGAGCTTCATCCATATGTTGCTGGTGCTGTTGTGGCTGTCGTTCATTTATGGTCTGTACAACGGCGCGATGATCCCGGCGCTGACGGAAATCATGCCAGTGGAGGTTCGGGTGGCCGGTTTCTCCCTCGCTTATAGCCTGGCCACGGCCGTGTTCGGTGGGTTCACCCCGGCGATGTCGACCTGGCTGATCCAGTACACCGGCGACAAGGCTGCACCAGGTTACTGGATGAGTTTCGCAGCACTGTGCGCGCTGTGCGCGACGCTCTTGCTCTATCGCCGAGCCTCGAATCATCTGCAGCCGGTGGCGTCGTGAACCAGTCTTTTATCGAGAACATGACCATGAAAAAACAGTTCAGTTTTGCCGCGCTCGCGCTGGTGGCCACCCTGGGGTTGAGCGGCATTGCCCAAGCTGAAGAGATCCGTGTGATGACCTCCGGCGGCTTCACTGCGGCCTACAAGATCCTCGGGCCGAAGTTCACCGCCGCCACCGGCAACACCCTCGACACCGCACTCGGTCCATCCATGGGCAAGGCACCAGAGGCGATTCCCAATCGCCTGGCCCGCGGAGAGCAAGCCGACGTGGTGATCATGGTCGGCTACGCACTGGACGATCTGATCAAACAAGGCAAAGTCGATCCCGCTTCAAGAGTCGAACTGGCAGATTCGCGCATTGGCCTGGTCGTGCGCGAAGGGGCACCGAAACCGGATATCAGTAACGTCGAGGGCCTGAAAAAGACGCTGCTCGATGCTAAATCAGTGGCCTACTCCGACAGCGCCAGCGGCGTGTACATCGAACAGCAGCTGTTCAAACGCCTGGGTATCGAAGACCAACTCAAGCCCAAGTCGACCATGGTTGCGAAAATCCCCGTGGGCTCGGTGGTTGCCACTGGCGATTATCAACTGGGCTTCCAGCAAGTCAGCGAATTGTTGCCAGTGCCGGGGGTGAGTTTCGTGGCGAAGATTCCGGAGTCAGTGCAATCGGTGACCCGGTTTGCCGCCGGCATCCCGGTAGGTGCCCAGCACCCGGCCGAAGCCAAAGCCTTGCTGGAATACCTGGCCTCGGCCCAGGTTCAACCGGATGTGAAAGCGACCGGACTGGACTCGGTCAGCCGCTGACCGACGGCTGTACGACTTTCATCTCTACCACCAGCCGTTCCAGCTCCAGTGCCGCCGGGGTCAGGGTTCGACCCCGGCGCTTGATCAGACCGACGCTGCGCATTACCTGCGGATTGGTCAACGGGACCCGCGTCAGGATCGGATGATCCGCTGCCGGCATCGCCATCAGCGGCACCGCCGCTACGCCCAACCCAGCCTCCACCAGTCCGATCATGGTGGTTACGTGCCGGGTTTCGCAGATGCTCGGCCGTTGCGGCACTACGCCGGTCAACGCCTGATCCAGCAGAAAACGGTTGCCCGAGGTTTTATCCAGCGAGATGTAATCCTGCTGATAGAACTCGTCCCAGGTCACACTGCTACGCCCCGCCAGCGGATGATCGCGCCGGCACGCCACTACATACCCCTCTTGCACCAAGGGCTCGAAATCCACTTCGGCTTCCAGCGTGCCCATGAAACTCAGGCCGAAATCCGCTTCGCCATTGACCACCGCACTCAACACTTCGTGGGCACTGGAATCGAGCACCTTGACCTTGATCCGCGGAAACTGGCGGTGATAGTGCGCGATCACCCTCGGCATGAAGTAATACGCCGCCGACGGCACGCAGGCGACCGTGACGTGGCCAAGACGGGTCGAAGCGACTTCGCTGATGCCCAGCAACGCCACATCCAGATCGTCCAGCAGGCGCTCGACGCTGGGCATGAAACCTCGTCCTGCCTGGGTCAGGCTGACCTTGCGCGTAGTACGTTCGAACAGTCGCACACCAAGGGCGTCTTCGAGTTTTTCGATGCGCCGGCTCAAGGCGGGCTGGGAAATACGTACCGTATCGGCAGCCTTGCGAAAGCTGCCCTGCTCGACCACGGCACGGAAGGCTTGCAGGTCATTGAGGTCGAAGTTGATCGCCATGGGGATTACTCGGGGACAACAGGTCGATTGATCCGGTTATTCTATGAATGTAACTAATTGATGCAAAGCTTTGTTGACTGGACGTCCGCAATCGCGAGCAGGCTCGCTCCCACAGGAATTCCCGGAGTACGCAAAATTTGTGCTCCACCCAACTCATAGTGGGAGCGAGCTTGCTCGCGATGAGGCCGGCAGATTCGCTATCAATCTGCGTGACAGACCACTCCCGCAGTGGATCTTCACAGAACCCAGCCTTTATCCTTGTCACCCCTGTTGTACCGAGTTCTGGAGTTTTCCCATGCCCCATGAAGGCAACCTGCTACAAGCCGCTGTCGTGTTTCTGATGGCGGCCGTGCTCATCGTTCCACTAGCCAAGCGCCTGCAACTGGGGGCGGTTCTGGGCTACCTGTTTGCCGGGGTGATCATCGGCCCGTCGGTGCTGGGCCTGATCGACAACCCGCAAAGCGTCGCGAACATTTCCGAACTCGGCGTGGTGTTGCTGTTGTTCATCATCGGCCTGGAGCTGTCGCCGCGCCGCTTGTGGGTGATGCGCAAATCAGTGTTTGGCGTAGGCCTGGCGCAAGTGTTGCTGACCGGCACGGTGATTGGCGTGGTGGCGTTGTGGCTGTTTGGCCAGGCGTTGAACACCGCGATCGTCCTCGGCCTGGGCCTGGCGCTGTCATCCACGGCGTTCGGCCTGCAAAGCCTGGCTGAACGCAAGGAACTGACCAGCCCTCACGGGCGGCTGGCGTTTGCAATTCTGTTGTTTCAGGACATCGCCGCGATCCCCTTGATCGCCATGGTGCCGTTGCTTGCCGGTGGCGATCACAGCACCACCGCCAGCGAAGACCTGAACCACGGCCTGCAGGTGTTGTTCAGCATTGCGGTGGTGGTGATCGGCGGGCGTTATCTGCTGCGGCCGGTGTTTCGCGTGGTGGCCAAAACCGCATTGCCAGAGGTCTCCACCGCCACGGCGTTGCTGGTAGTGATCGGCACGGCGTGGCTGATGGAGCTGGCTGGAATTTCCATGGCCCTGGGCGCATTTCTCGCCGGCCTGCTGCTGGCGGATTCCGAGTATCGCCATGAACTGGAAGCGCAGATCGAACCGTTCAAAGGCCTGTTACTGGGGCTGTTTTTCATCAGCGTCGGCATGGGTGCGAACCTGAGCCTGTTGCTAAGCATGCCGGTCGCGGTACTGGGCCTGACCCTGCTGCTGATCGCGATCAAACTGCCGCTGCTGTTTATTGTCGGTCGCCTGGCCGGCGGCTTGAAGAAAGTCAGTGCAATCCGCCTGGGCATCGTGTTGGCGGCCGGTGGTGAATTTGCCTTTGTGGTGTTCAAGATCGGTCGCGATCACGGCCTGTTCGCGGCAGAACTGTATGACTTGCTGGTGCTGACCATCACCCTGTCCATGGCCGTGACGCCGCTGTTGCTACTGCTTTGCGCACAGTTGGTCAGCCCGAAAGTGCAACCGGTGGAAGTGCCGGAGAAATTCCGCGAAATCGACGCCGACGCGCCACGGGTGGTGATCGCCGGCATGGGCCGCATGGGTCAGATCGTTGCGCGGATTTTGCGTGCGCAGAACATCAAGTTCGTGGCCCTCGACACTTCGGTGGAAACCATCGAACTGTCCCGCAGCTTCGGTGGCGTGCCGGTGTTCTACGGCGACCCGATGCGCCCGGAAATCCTCAGCGCGGCCAAGGTCGGGGAAGCCGAGTATTTCGTGATCGCCACCGACGACCCGGACACCAACATCAAGACCGCCGAACTGGTGCGCAAGCTCTACCCGCACATGAAAATCATCGCCCGTGCCCGTAACCGCCAGCATGTGCACCGGCTGATGGACGTCGGCGCTCACGCCGTGCGCGAAACTTTTCATTCGAGCCTGGAAATGAGCCGGCAAACCCTGATCGGGTTGGGATTGACCCAGGCCCAGGCCGATGCGCGGATCAAACGCTTCAAGCAGCACGACGAAGAGGTGCTTGAAGCCCAGCATTCGGTATATGACGACGCGGTGAAGGTGATGCAGACGGCGCAGGAAGCGCGGGTCGAACTGGCGAAGCTGTTTGAGTCGGATCAACTGCAGGAGCAGGCGGGTAAGAATTGAGGTGACTATTCGGGCCCCATCGCGGGCAAGCCCGCTCCCACAAGGGATCTCTGCCAGGCTCAATATTTGTGAGCACCTGAGATCCAGTGTGGGAGCGGGCTTGCTCGCGAAGAACGATAACGCGGTGTGATGGATCAACAACAATTGCCAAGGAGCCACCATGGCTGACCAACCCTCTCCGGCCCTGAAGGAAATCTTCAACACCGAGCGCCTCAAGCACATCGCTACCGAGATGACCGCGGTCTATCCGCCATTCGAGGCCAGGCGCTTCCTGAAGCTGGCCCAATCCGGCCTGGCAGAGCTCAGCGTCATGCAGCGCATGGCCCGGGTCAGCGAATGCCTGCACGCCGTACTGCCCCTGGACTACGAAGCGTCGCTGGAGGTGCTGCGCGCCCTCGCCCCGCGCCTGAACAGCGGCTTTGTCAGCATGTGCCTGCCGCATTACGTCGCCAGTTATGGCGCCCATGCGTTCGACGTCTCGATGGACGCCTTGAAGTACTTCACCGCTTTCGGCTCCTCGGAATTCGCGATCCGCCATTTCTTGCGCAGCGACCTCGATCGCTCGTTGAAGCTGATGCATGACTGGTCGCTGGATGACAACGAACACGTGCGGCGCTTGGCCAGTGAAGGTTGCCGCCCGCGCCTGCCGTGGTCGTTTCGCCTGGAGCAGGTTCAGGCCGACCCTCGCCTGGCCTCGAAGATCCTCGACAACCTCAAGGCCGACACCAGCCTTTATGTGCGCAAGTCCGTGGCCAATCACCTCAACGACATCACCAAGGATCATCCTGACTGGGTGCTGGACAGGATCGAAGGCTGGTCGCTGGACAACAGGCACAGCGCATGGATCGCCAAACACGCCCTGCGCAGCCTGATCAAACAGGGCAATCAGCGGGCACTGGCGATTATCGGCGCGGGCGGCAAACCCGAAGTCGAGATCGTTGGGGTGAAAGTCGTACCGCCAGTGATTGGCCTGGGAGAAAAAATCACCCTGTCGTTTGCCGTCAAGTCCACCGTTCAAAGCAGCCAGCGACTGGTGATCGACTACGCCATCGATTACGTCAAGGCCAACAGCAGCACCTCGGCGAAGGTTTTCAAGCTCAAGGCACTGACACTGCCCGGCAACGCCATCGAAGTCGTCAGCCGTGGTCAGCAGATCAAGGAGCTCACCACCCGCCGGCATTATGCGGGGCGCCATGCCGTGCACATCATGGTCAATGGCGAACGACTGGCCAGCACGGCGTTCGAGATTCTTGCTTGAACCTCAAGATGGATATTGGATGTGCCGCCGCCATCGCGAGCAAGCTCGCTCCCACAGGTATCTCTGGTGTACACAACACTTGCGTACGACATGAATCACTGTGGGAGCGAGCTTGCTCGCGATGGCGGCAGTTCAGGCGCCGCGAGCAACAGCCCCCAACAACAACCCCTGCTCCCGCTCACACAACTCCACCACATAATCCCACAACACCCGCAGCCGCACCGATTTGTGCAGCTCCCGGCGGGTACTGATCCAGTAGCTGCGCTGGATGCTTTCGTCCGGCAACAGCGGCACCAGACCCGGATCGGCACTGGCCATGTAGCACGGCAGCACGGCAATCCCCAGACCTGAGCGCGCAGCCTGTTGCTGGGCGATCACGCTGGTGCTGTGAAACACCACCCGCGGGTTGCGGCAGAAGCTGTTGAGGAACATCAGTTCCTGGCTGAACAGCAAATCATCGACGTAGCCGATCCACGCATGGCGCCCCAAGTCCTCGCGATTGCGCAACGGTGGCGAGCGGTCGAGGTATTCCTGGCTGGCGTAGAGCGCCAGGCGATAATCGGTGAGCTTGCGGGTGACCAGCATGTCGGCGGCCGGGCGTTCCAGGTGGATGCTGATTTCCGCCTCGCGGTTGAGGATGCTGACAAAACGCGGCACCGCCACCAGTTCCACCTCCAGCCCCGGGTAGCGTTCGAACAAGCCGTTCATGCGACTGGCGAGAAACATGATGCCCAGACCTTCGGTCACGCCGACGCGGATCTTGCCCAGCGGCGCGGTGGATTGGGTGATTTCCTCCTGGGCCAGCAACGCCACGTTCTCCATCGCCTCGGCGTGTTTAAGCAACGCCTCGCCAGCCGGGGTCATCTCGTAACCCTGGGCATGCTGGACGAACAACGCCGTACCGAGGCTCTTTTCGATCGCCTCGATGTGCCGCGCCACAGTGGCATGAGTGGTGTTCAGGCGGCGGGCGGCCGTCAGCAAACGCCCGCTGCGCTGCAATTCGAGAAAAAACCGCAGGTCATTCCAGTCGAACATGAATCGTCCTTGTTCTTTGCCGTTCGGGATGCTGTTTAAAAACGCACAGCGGCTGCGCAAAAACTAACATTCTTTTGACGAAAGCTAACAACTAGGATGACAGACAACAAGAACAACAAAACGAGGTCAGGGATGCAGCCTTCCGTTGATGAATACGACTACATCGTGGTCGGGGCCGGGCCGGCCGGGTGTCTGCTGGCCAATCGACTGTCGGCCAGCGCGCAGCATCGCGTGTTGCTGCTCGAAGCCGGTGGCCGCGATAACTACGCATGGATTCACATCCCCGTGGGTTACCTGTTCTGCATCGGCAACCCGCGCACCGACTGGTGCTTCAAGACCGAAGCGCAACCGGGGCTGCAAGGTCGCGCCCTGAGCTACCCGCGCGGCAAGGTACTGGGCGGCTGCTCCTCCATCAACGGCATGATCTACATGCGCGGCCAGGCCGGTGACTACGACCGCTGGGCCGCCGACGGCAATCCTGGCTGGAGCTGGCAAGACGTGTTGCCGCTGTTCAAGCAGAGTGAAAACCACTTTGCCGGCGCCGCCGAATTTCACGGCGCCGCAGGCGAATGGCGAGTCGAACGCCAGCGCCTGTCATGGCCGATTCTCGACGCCTTCCGCAGTGCCGCCGAACAAAGCGGCATCGCCAGCATCGATGACTTCAACCAGGGCGACAACGAAGGTTGCGGCTATTTCCAGGTCAATCAGAAAGCCGGCATCCGCTGGAACGCGGCCAAGGCGTTTCTCAAACCTGTGCGCCAACGTCCCAATCTCACTGTGCTGACCGGTGTCGAAGTCGACCGCGTGCTGCTGGACAATGGCCGCGCCTCAGCGGTCAGTGCCCGTTGGCAAGGCCAGGCGAAAACCTTCAAGGCGCGCAAGGAAATCATCCTCTGTGCCGGCTCGGTCGGTTCGCCAGGCATCCTCCAACGTTCCGGCATCGGCCCGCGTCCGCTGCTGGAGCGGCTGGGCATTGGCGTCGTTCATGAGCTAGCGGGTGTTGGCGGCAATTTGCAGGATCATCTGCAATTGCGGCTGATCTACAAGCTGGAAAATGCCCGCACCCTGAACCAGATTGCCGGCAGCCTGTGGGGCAAGATGGGCATGGGCCTGCGCTACCTGTATGACCGCAGCGGCCCGCTGTCCATGGCGCCGAGCCAGTTGGGCGCCTTTGCCCGCTCCGGACCGGAACAGACTTCAGCAAACCTTGAATACCACGTGCAACCGCTGTCGCTGGAGCGCTTTGGCGAACCGCTGCATGCGTTCCCGGCGTTCACCGCATCGGTCTGCGATCTGCGCCCGCAAAGCCGTGGCCGGGTGGACATCCGCTCCGCCGATCCGCAAGAAGCACCGCTGATCCAACCCAATTACCTGAGCCATCCGGAGGACTTGCGCATCGCCGCCGACGCCATCCGCCTGACCCGCCGCATCGTCTCCGCGCCGGCCCTGCGCGCATTCAACCCGGTGGAGTACCTGCCCGGCGACAGCCTGCAAAGCGAAGAGCAACTGCACGAAGCCGCCGCGCGAATCGGCACCACGATTTTCCATCCGGTGGGCACCTGCCGCATGGGCAACGACGCCGACGCCGTGGTCGATGCGCAACTCAAGGTCCATGGCATCCCCGGCCTGCGCATCGCCGATGCCTCGATCATGCCGCGCATCACCTCGGGCAACACCTGCTCACCGACACTGATGATTGCCGAGAAGGCTGCACAAATGATCCTCAATCCTGCTGTAAACACATCACCTGTGGGAGCGGGCTTGCCCGCGATGACGGTGTGACATTCAACATAATTGTTGGCTGACCCACCGCTTTCGCGGGCAAGCCCGCTCCCACAGGAACTTCATTAGATTCACGGACACTGAGCATTACCCCTGAAATGGAACACGCAACACCAGTGGAACAACAAAAACAATCACTGTGAGGGATACCGGTATGTCAGAAAATGTTCAAACCCTGGAAGCCGTGCGCAGCGCGGGCACCAGTCAGGAAACCCAGAAAGTCATCTTCGCCTCGTCCCTCGGGACGGTCTTCGAGTGGTACGACTTTTTCCTCTATGGCGCCCTCGCGGCGGTGATCAGCAAGCAGTTCTTCGCCGGGGTCAACGACACCACGGCGTTCATCTTTGCGCTGATGGCCTTCGCCGCCGGCTTTATCGTCCGGCCGTTCGGTGCGCTGGTGTTCGGCCGGTTGGGGGACATGATCGGACGCAAGTACACCTTCCTCGCCACCATCATCCTCATGGGCCTGGCGACCTTCTGTGTCGGGCTGCTGCCGACCTACGCCAGCATCGGCATCGCCGCGCCGATCATCCTGGTGGTGTTGCGCATGCTCCAGGGCCTGGCCCTGGGCGGTGAGTACGGCGGCGCCGCGACCTATGTCGCCGAGCACGCGCCCATCGGCAAGCGCGGCTTCCACACCAGCTGGATTCAATCCACTGCGACCCTGGGCCTGCTGCTGTCGCTGCTGGTGGTGCTGGGCTGCCGTTACTTCACCGGCGATCAGTTCGAAGTCTGGGGCTGGCGCATTCCGTTCCTGTTTTCCATCGTGCTGCTGGGCATCTCCACCTGGATTCGCCTGAGCCTGCACGAGTCGCCGGCCTTCGTGAAAATGAAGGAGGAAGGCAAGCTGTGCAAACAGCCGATTCGCGATTCCTTCGGCAAATGGGAAAACCTCAAAGTGGTGTTGATCGCGCTGTTCAGCATCAATGCCGGGCAAGCGGTGACCTTCTACGCCGCGCAGTTCTATGTGCTGTTCTTCCTCACCCAGTTCCTGAAAATGGACCCGGCTGTGGCCAACGGTCTGCTGATTGTCAGCGTGACCATTGGCGCACCGTTCTTCATTTTCTTTGGCTGGCTGTCGGACAAGGTCGGGCGCAAACCGGTGCTGATGATCGGCCTGCTGTTGGCCACCGCGCTGTACTTCCCGATCTTCAAGACCCTGGCCCACTACGCCAACCCGGCCATCGACCAGGCCAGCCGCCAGGCACCGATCACCGTGATGGCCGACCCGGCCACCTGCACCTTCCAGTTCGACCCGGTGGGCAAGGCGAAATTTGACAGCCCATGCGACAAGGTCAAGACCTTCCTGGTCAAGCAGGGTTTGCCATACCAGAGTGCTGTCGCACCGGCCGGCAGTGGCGTGCAGGTGAGCGTCGGTGACGTGCAGATCGATGGTTTCGACGAAGCCGCCTTGCGCGGCGCCGTGACCCTCGCCGGTTACCCGCAACAGGCGGACATGCAGCAGATCAACAAACCGATGATCGTGGCGCTGATTGTCGCGCTGATCATCATCTCGGCCATGTGCTACGGCCCGCTGGCGGCGTTGATGGTCGAACTGTTCCCGACCCGCATCCGCTATACCTCGATGTCCCTGCCCTACCACATCGGCAACGGCTGGTTCGGCGGCTTCCTGCCGACGGTGTCGTTCGCCCTGGTGGTGTACACCGGAGACATCTTCTACGGGCTGTGGTACCCGGTGGTGATCACCGGGGTGAGCCTGGTGGTGGGGATGATTTGCCTGCGTGAGACCCGCAACGTGGATCTCGACAAGAACTGATCCGCCCTGCTCGCGAGGGAGTCCACGGACTCTCTCGCCAGCACTGCGCCTGGATGACGGCGCCCATCAAACCTCTGCGTCCAACAACTCGAACTTCACCTGATCCGGGTAGAACGCCACATATCCGCGTATCTGCTCCACCGATATCTTGGGATTCTCATAACTCCACACTGCATTGACACTCTCGTGCCCCGGCACCTGCAAACTGAAATAACTGGCATCGCCTTTGTACGGGCAATAGCTGGTGTGGTCGGTGCGTGCGTAATATTTCTCGTCGATATCCTCTCGCGGCACGTAATACACCGGCGGGTAATTGGCTTCCAGCAACACCAGCGCGCGAGCAGAAGCGGCGACCTGAATGCCGTGGAACTTCACCAGCAGACAGCCGGGCTGCTCGGCGATAGTGATGACAGGACTAGGACCGGAGCTTTTCATGGAATACGTTCCTCATGACGGTGATGGACCTGCAAATCGATTGTGGGAGCGTGGCTTGCCCGCGATGGGCTGCGCAGCAGCCCCAAAACCTTAGACCACGATTTATCAGGTATAACCCAAGTTTCCCCCTCCCGACGGCTTCACAGCCGAACGGGAGCGACACAACAAGCTGTACATCCATACAGATAAAGATTGCTCCATTGTCCATCAAGCGCCATTCTGTGCCCCCCTGACACATAGATCGACGATGGTGGTTATGCGGCTGTACCTCTGTGAAAAACCTTCCCAGGCCAAAGACATTGCGGCAGTACTCGGCGCCAGGCGCCGGGGCGATGGCTGTTGGCTGGGAACGGACGTCACGGTGACCTGGTGCATCGGCCACCTGCTGGAAACCGCACCGCCGGATGCCTACGACGCGCGCTACAAGCGCTGGGTGCTGGCGGACCTGCCGATCATTCCCGAAAAGTGGAAAATGACCGTCAAGCCGCGTACCGCCAGCCAGTACAAGGCGGTCAAGCGCCTGCTCGGTGAAGCCAGCGAACTGATCATTGCCACGGACGCCGACCGTGAAGGCGAGATGATTGCCCGGGAGCTGGTGGAGCATTGCCGATATCGCGGGCCGATCCGCCGGCTCTGGTTGTCGGCGCTGGACGATGCATCCATCCGCAAGGCCCTCGCGGCACTCAAACCGGGAAACGAGACCTTCAGCCTCTATCACTCGGCCCTGGGTCGCTCCCGGGCCGACTGGCTGATCGGCATGAACATGAGTCGGCTGTTCACCTTGCTGGGGCGCCAGTCTGGCTACCAAGGCGTGTTGCCGGTCGGCCGGGTGCAAACGCCGACCTTGCGCCTGGTGGTGGATCGCGATCGCAGCATCGCCGACTTTGTGCCCGTCCCCTATTGGGCCATCGACGTGCAACTGCTACACAACGGCACCGCGTTCACGGCGCAATGGCGCGCGGCATCGGACCTTTGCGACGATCAGGACCGCTGCCTGAATCAGGCGCTGGCACAACAAGCAGCAAACGCCATGAGCGGCGCGGCCAGTGCGCGGGTGATCAAACTGCGCACCGAGCGGATGCGCGAAGTGGCGCCGCTGCCGTTCGATCTGGGCACCCTGCAGGAGGTCTGCTCAAAGAAACTCGGCCTCGGCGCCCAGGAAACCCTCGACATCGCCCAGGCACTGTACGAAACCTACAAAGTCATTACCTATCCGCGCAGCGATTGCGGCTACTTGCCCCTGAGTCAACACGCCGAGGTGCCGGCCATTCTGGCGGCGCTGCGCCAGGCCGATCCAGCGTTGAACGTGTTGCACGATCACCTTGATCCGCAACGGCGTTCACGGGCCTGGAACGATGCCAAGGTCAGCGCTCACCACGGCATCATCCCCACGGCTGCGGCGAAGAATCTCGACCGGCTGGCGGGCAAACAGCGCGCGGTCTACACCCTGATCCGCGCGCGATACCTGGCGCAATTCCTGCCCAATCACGAATACGACCGCACCCAGGCCGACTTCGATTGCGCAGGCCAAGCCCTGCGCGCTGTCGGCAAGCAGATCATCGAGCCGGGCTGGAAACGCGCCCTGCCCGAAGCGCTGGCTCCGGCCAAGGGGCGCGAAGCCCCGGCGCCGCAGACACTGCCGAACCTGGCCGAAGGCATCGACTGCGCCGTGGCCGGCGTGCAACTCAAGGACCTCTGGACCCAACCGCCGAAGCCGTTCACCGAAGGCGATCTGATCAAGGCCATGAAGAATGTCGCCAAACTGGTGCAAGACCCTCTGCTCAAGCAAAAGCTCAAGGACACCACCGGTATCGGCACCGAAGCGACCCGTGCGTCGATCATCCAGGGCCTGCTCGACCGTGGTTATCTGGTCAAGAACGGCAAGGCCCTGGCCGCCACGCCGGCCGCGTTCAGCCTGATCGACGCCGTACCGCGGGCCATCGCCGATCCGGGCACGACGGCGATCTGGGAACAGGCGCTGGACATGGTGCAAAGCGGGGAAATGAGTCTGGAAGAGTTCGTCACCAAACAGGCGGCGTGGATGAGCAAGCAAGTCAGTCGTTGCTCCGGGCTGAGCCTGACCATCAGCGGTCCACCGCCCAGCGGATCCGCCGCAGCCCCTTGGAAGAAAAAGCGCAAAGGCGCTCCGCGCAAACCAGCGAGCGGCACCCGGCGCAAGTCAAAACCGGCAAGCACTACTTAAACCCGCCACAGATCGTGCGACGCCGACCATAATCAACTGTGTCCCTTGGCCTGTCAGGAGCCACTTCGTATGTCTTCGATAGAACTGCACGCAGCCCAACGCGATGAGCTGGAAACCATCGAAAACCTGATGCAGTTCTACACCTACGACTTCAGCGAATGGTTGCCGCTAAAGCTGGGTGAATCCGGATTCTTCAACATCCTGCCCATGCCGGACTACTGGCGACACCCGGCCACCCGCCCTTTCCTGATCAAGGTCGACGGAGAACTGGCCGGGTTCGTGACCGTGGATGACCGGACTCATCTCCCCGGTGCCGACTACAACATCGGCTATCTGTTTGTCAGCCGACGCTTCCGTGGCCGGGGTGTCGCGCGATTTGTCGTTTCCACCCTCTTGAGCCAATTCCCCGGTCAATGGCAGATTTTCCATATCGAGGCGAATCAGCCGGCACGCCTGTTCTGGGCCGCCGTGATGCCGGGGCTCAGCGTTGACGGATTCACCCTGCATCAGCAGGTGGTTGATGGTCATCCCTGCACTTTTTACCGCTTTGAGTGTCCGCCGTTGTCATCCTGACCGACACGCCCTCAACTCCCCGCGCTAATTCCGAACAGCTTTGTCCGACAATATGTAGTGACTAAAAATAATCACTACAAAACCGTTGACGCCTCCGATTTGCCCTTGCATGATGCAGACGTCTCCCCGATCGGGAGTACAGGCAACACGTTTGAGCAAGCTCGTCTGACCGCCGAGCTGTTTTTCCCGGATACACGCTGCCCACAAGGCAGATTGAAGAAGCTGACCTGGCCTGAACGTCCAGTACAAGGGCGAGAAGTCTTGGCGAGCAATCCTCATGAAGCTTGTGGCCGACCCTGAAAATGTCGGCAGTGGCCTTAAGGTTTTCGCCGCTTCTCTTCGTTGTGACGCTATTGCGTAGCAGTTATTCAACACGACTACATGCAACAGACGCAGGACCCCGCCCGATAAGGCGGTCGAACGCTGACGTCCTGGTTTCGGTGCCAGGGATCAACTAACCGATGGGCTACCTGTATTAGCGAATCAACTTTGAAAGATCACCAATTGGTCAAGGGGCTTTATGATGAATCTGAACAATCAACCAACTATCGATGAACTGGCTCGTATGTTCGCTGCAAAGAAAGACAGCCACGACAGCCATATTCTCTGGATCAGCAAGTGTGGCCAGGTACATATCGATTGCCTGTCGCCTCATGCCCATGAAGCAGAGTTCGACCAGAACAACCAGAACCTGCTGGCCCGACTGAAGATGTACCGTCGCGGCCAGGGCTATGTCGGCAAGAAAGCCGCAGCCGACAAGGACTTCATCGGTAATGTTCTGCAAACCCTGAAACAGGCCTGGGCCTCGATGCAGGATCAGAACGAAGTTCGGGTGATTGACCGGCTCTACTAATCAAATGAGTCGTCACTGACTTATTGAAAAACAAGGCCTGCTCCCAATAAGGAGCAGGCTTTTTTTATGGTTCTTCACGCAATCCCTGGAAACTGTAGGAGCCAGCCTGCTGGCGATAGACTCAAGTGCGCCGCGTTTATCCAGCTCACACGCGTTATCGTTAACGACCATCGCCAGCAAGCTGGCTCCTACAAGGGGTCGTGCGCACGCTCAAACCAGTGGAAGCCCCAAAAAAGGTTCTTCACGCAATCCCGGGAAACTGTAGGAGCCAGCCTGCTGACGATGAACTCAAGTGCGCCGCGTTTATCCAGTTCACACGCGTTATCGTTAACGACCATCGCCAGCAAGCTGGCTCCTACAAGGGGTCGTGCGCACGCTCAAACCAGTGGAAGCCCCAAAAAAGGTTCTTCACGCAATCCCGGGAAACTGTAGGAACCAGCCTGCTGACGATGAACTCAAGTGCGCCGCGTTTATCCAGTTCACACGCGTTATCGTTAACGACCATCGCCAGCAAGCTGGCTCCTACAAGGGGTCGTGCGCACGCTCAAACCAGTGGAAGCCCCAAAAAAGGTTCTTCACGCAATCCCGGGAAACTGTAGGAGCCAGCCTGCTGACGATGAACTCAAGTGCGCCGCGTTTATCCAGTTCACACGCGTTATCGTTAACGACCATCGCCAGCAAGCTGGCTCCTACAATGGTTAGTGAGAACGCTCAAACCAGTGGAAGCCCCAAAAAAGGTTCTTCACGCAATCCCGGGAAACTGTAGGAGCCAGCCTGCTGGCGATGAACTCAAGTGCGCCGCGTTTATCCAGTTCACACGCGTTATCGTTAACGACCATCGCCAGCAAGCTGGCTCCTACAAGGGGTCGTGCGCACGCTCAAACCAGTGGAAGCCCCAAAAAAGGTTCTCCACGCAATCCCGGGAAACTGTAGGAGCCAGCCTGCTGGCGATGAACTCAAGTGCGCCGCGTTTATCCAGCTCACACGCGTTATCGTTAACGACCATCGCCAGCAAGCTGGCTCCTACAGGTATTGGTTTGATCACGGATGATCGGTCCCCAACACCAGCTCCACAAACGCTACCGACGCCGCACTGTGGTAGTTGTTCTTGCGCCGCAGCAACGCAGCCCCGCGTTCAGGCGCTGCTCCCAGCATGGACAATTTGCGCAATGCCCGATCCTGAGTGGCGATGGGTTCCGGCAGGATGGTGGCGATGGCGGAGTGCCGGATGACTTCCAACAGCGTATTGACCGAGTTCACTTCAATCACCACCTTGGGCGTGATGTACGCCTGCGCGAAATACTCATCAATGCAGGTGCGGGTGATGTAGTCCGGGCTCAGCAGGGCAAACTCAAGCTCGGCCACCTCTTCGGCGGACAACGCCTCCCGACGCTCGTAAAGCGGATGATCCCGCCCGACCATCAACCCCAGGGTTTCGGTAAACGCAGGGATCGATTCGATGTCGGCGCTTCTCACCTGATCAAACGCAATCGCGACGTCCAGCGAATCATCCGCCAGCCCGGCCTCGATTTCGTCCATCGACAGCTCGAAAATCTCCAGATGGATGTTCGGGTAGCGCGCCACGTAGTCGCGCACCAACGGCCCTACCAGATAGGCCATGAGGGTTGGCGTCATGGCCAGGCGCAAGGTCCCGCGGGACAAATCCTTCACGTCATGCAACGCACGCCTGCCCGCTTCCAGCTCCACCAATACCCGCCGCGCGCATTCAATGTAAGCCTGGCCTGCATCGGTCGGCTTGACCGTGCGCGAGGTCCGGTCGAACAGGCTCACGCCCAGAGACTCTTCCAGTTGCCGGATCTGCTGCGACAAGGTTGGCTGGGATACGTGCAGCACTTCGGCGGCACGAGTGAAACCACCCTGGTCGGCAACCGCCAGCAGATAACGCAAATGTCGAAGCAACACGGGATTCTCCATCTATAGGCAATGCTTATGGATTGCATTGTATATCGATCTTGGACGCTATGAGTCGATCGGCCGAAGATGGCCCCACACCCAAGCAACGCCACTCCCGATAGGAGAATCACCATGCAACAGTCCCATGCCTACAACGACCCAAGCCTGGCCCTGACCACTTCTGTCCTTGATGCCAAGGCACGCAAAAACCTGTCGTGGCAGGACCTGGCCGACGGCACCGGATTGAGCCTGGCCTACGTCACCGCCGCCCTGCTCGGTCAACATCCGCTGCCGGAAACCGCCGCCAAAGTGGTAGGCGACAAACTCGAACTGGACGCCGACGCCGTGGCCCGGCTGCAGATCATCCCGCTGCGCGGCAGCCTCTCGGGTGTGCCGACCGACCCGACCATCTACCGCTTCTACGAAATGATCCAGATCTACGGCACCACCCTCAAAGCCCTGGTTCATGAGCAGTTCGGCGACGGCATCATCAGCGCGATCAACTTCAAGCTCGACATGAAGAAAGTCGAAGATCCGGAAGGCGGCTCCCGCGCCGTCATCACCCTCGACGGCAAGTTCCTGCCGCTGCGCCCTTTCTAAGTTGTTACCGGCCCGCACTACCGGTGCGGGCCAAACCCTGCTCACCCATGAGGAAGCGATCATGAAAGCGCTCATCGACGGTTTCTTGAAGTTCCAGAAAGAAGCCTTTCCACAACGCACTGACCTGTTCAAACACCTGGCCACCACCCAACATCCAGGCACGCTGTTCATCACCTGCTCCGACAGCCGTGTAGTGCCGGAACTGCTGACCCAACAAGAGCCCGGTGAGCTGTTCGTGATCCGTAACGCCGGCAACATCGTGCCGTCCTACAGCCCCCATCCGGGTGGTGTATCGGCCACTGTCGAATACGCCGTTGCGGTGCTCGGCGTCACCGACATCGTGATCTGCGGCCATTCAGACTGCGGCGCCATGACGGCGGTAGCCAAGTGCACATGCATGGATCACCTGCCCGCCGTCAGCGGCTGGCTGCAACACGCCGAATCAGCGAAAGTGATCAACGAAGGCCGGCCACACGCCAGCGAAGCGGCCAAGGTCAGCTCGATGGTTCGGGAAAATGTCATTGCCCAACTGGCCAATATCCAGACGCACCCGAGTGTGCGACTGGCCCAGGAAAAAGGCCTGTTGAACCTGCATGGCTGGGTGTATGACATCGAGACCGGTTCGATCGACGCGCTGGATGCCGACAGCCGAAGCTTTGTGTCGCTGATCGAGCATCCGGGCACTTGTGCCGTATCGGCCAAGGCGATCAAGGCCGCTTGATCAGAACTGCCGTTTGTTCAAAAAAGTGACCGCCCTTGCAGCGGTCACCGGCTCCGCCATCTCAGCGTTTGACGCCCAGATCGACCTGGGTCATGCGGCTACGAATGGTAAACACGCCATCCCCCGAGAGAATCGCACTGCGAGCAAACAGGCGCCCGCTCTCCCAGTTCGAAAGACCCAGTTCCGGCTTGTTCAACGCGTACTGGCCATCGACCCAACGGGTGATGCCATTGCCGACAAAAGGCGCGTTGACCGCGCTGTAGAAACGCTCCTGGGCCTCGGCACTTTCACTGATCAATGACACGGTGAATTGCGGGCTGTAGCGATTGAACAAGGCAATGGCACTGTCCAGGTCGTCGACGATTTTCAGGCTGACTTCCGGGGTTTCCTCCCACTCCCATTCACGGCCCAATTGATCTTCCGCCAACGGCTCGGCCTGCGCCTCGGTTTGATAACCCTCGGCGCGGAACACCTCGACCGTTGCAGCCAACCAGTCTTGCGGCAGGTGCGACTCGCTGCCTTCGACGATGTGCAACTTGCAACCCTGCCCCCGTGCGGTGCCGGCCTGCTTGAGTGCATTGAGGAACAGCGGCACCAGTTCAGCGGCGCGGTCGCGGTGAATCAGGCAGACGTTCAGGGTGTTGCAGACCTTGCGGTCCAGGGAGTTGCGCACCACGGCGGCAAAGCGCCGGGCATCGGCATCGGCGTTGGCGATCAGCCACGCACCACCGGTGCCGTGCAGGCTGACCGCCGTGCCGGCCTGTTGCGCGATGCTGCCCAACTGGCTGACGGCGCGACCCGAACCACGGGCCACCGCCAATGACAGGCGCCGGTCAGCGAACATCGCCCAACCGGCGGCGTGGTTGACGCTTTCCACCAGCGACACCGCACCAGCTGGCAATCCGGCATCGTTCAGTGCGGGATTCAACGCATGGGCAACAATCGCCTGCGCAGTGCCCAATGCATCACTGCCGATGCGCAACACCGCGGTGTTGCCGGTGCGCAACACACCGGCCGCGTCGGCAAACACATTCGGCCGGCCTTCGAAGACGAAGGCGACGATGCCCAATGGCGAGACCACTTGCTCGACCTTCCAGCCATCGTGCTCGACGCAGCTGATCACCTTGCCACGGCTGGCCGCGGCATCACGCCATGCGCGCAGGCCGGCGATCATGTCGCGACGCATGCGCTCATCGGCCAGCAACCGGGTGGTCGAGCGACCGCGCGCCTTGGCCCGCTCGATGTCGGCCAGGTTGGCGGCTTCGATCAAGGCCCAGCATTCCGGGGTTTCCAGGCGTTTGGCAAACAGGTCAAAGAAGGCGCTGATCGCTTGATCGGACACCGCCGACAGCGCGGTAAACGCCGCTTGGGCGCGCTCGATTGCGACGTTGGCCGCTTGCTGGTCCGCCACGGGGATCAGCAGCAACTCGCCGCTGACCTGCTCCACCAGCAGATGATCACCGGGCTGGAAGCGTTGCGCCAGTTCGGGGCTGACGACAGTGACACGATTACCGGCGAAAGGGATCGGCGTGCCAGCGACTAGACGTTCGAGCGCAAGAGACATGAAGCAGTTACACCATGCAGAGGGCGGCCGGAAAATGTATAGCAATTTCCCTGTGGGAGCGAGCCTGCTCGTGAAGAGGCCATTCCATCCAACATCAATAGCGCCTGACTCTCCGCTATCGCGAGCAAGCTCGCTCCCACATTTGTTTGGCGTCGACCAAATCCAGCCCACGACCAACATCCACTGTGGGAGCGAGCTTGCTCGCGATAGCGGCAGGACAGTCAGAATTGATGTCGACCACCCCGCCATCGCGAGCAGGCTCGCACAGAGGTACCGGTTACGTATCTCAGTGTGTACAGCCCCGCCCCTGACACACCCCGCACTCAAAACCCCGCATCAACGACACACCGCAGATACACCCCATTGTTGAAATACGCCTGTCGATTGGCCACGCCGATCAAAACGCTCAACCCGCGGGGCATGCCATTGCCCTGCCTTCCTGACCTGAAAGAGATCAACGTCCATGAGCACTTCCATTTCTTCGGCCGTCAAAGGCCTGCACCTGAACCTAGACCGTGCCGGCGACTGGGTTGCCCCCCTGGCGCTGCGGGTGTTTCTCGCCTGGGAATTCTTCGAGTCCGGCCTGGAAAAATTCAACGGCCAGAACTGGTTCACCGATATCCAGGAGCGCTTCCCGTTTCCGTTCGACCACCTTCCAGCAACGCTCAACTGGGAACTGTCGATGTGGGCCGAACTGATCCTTTCCATGACTTTGCTGCTGGGCCTGGGCACGCGTTTTTCGGCGTTGAGCCTGATGGTGGTGACTCTGGTCGCAACCGCCGCCGTCCATTGGCCCGCCGACTGGCATACCCTGAGTGAACTTGCCCAAGGCTATGCCATCAGCAACAAGGGCTACGGCAACTTCAAACTGCCATTGATCTACCTTGTGGCCCTCACACCGTTGTTGCTGTCGGGTGGCGGCAAGTTCGGCATTGATGCGCTGCTGGCTCGATTCTTCTGGCGTCGCTGAAACGCAATCTGCAGTGCGGACAAACAAAGGGGACTTGCGTGAAGTCTCCTTTGTTTGCCTGAAACTAACGAATCACTTCCTCCAGCCCGGTCTCTCTGGCCAGCTTCGGATGCGCACTGCGTTAATGTCCACACGCTCGCGTCAACGAAAGCACCAGGACAGAGCGCCTCGCGCATCGGCGGATGGCGACGGATAATGAATGGGTTTCCATCTCACCGAGGAATTGAAGGATGTCACTGACTCTTTACTTCCATCCGCTCTCATCGTTCTGCCACAAAGCGCTGATCGCTCTCTATGAACTGGGAATCGAGTTTGAAAAAAGGATCATCGACCTGGGCAACGATGCCGACCGGGCCGAGCTTCAAGCGTTGTGGCCGATCGGCAAGTTTCCGGTGCTTCGCGACCATGTCCGGCAAAAGGATGTGCCGGAGTCGAGCGTGATCATTGAGTACCTGGACCGGCTTCATCCCGGCCAGGCGCACCTGATTCCGCATGATTGGCAAACCGCACTGGAGGTACGCCTGTGGGATCGTTTTTTCGACCTGCATGTTCAGGTGCCCATGCAGAAGATCGTCAGTGATCGCCTGAACGCCGCCAATGGCGACCTGACCCGGGAACGCGCCGCGCTGATGACCGCGTACGGCATGCTTGAACGTCAACTGACAGCAAGAACCTGGGTGGCCAGCCGGGCGTTCAGCATGGCCGATTGCGCCGCCGCCCCGGCGCTGTTCTACGCCAGCACCCTCGTAGCCTTTCCCGACGATCATCGCCACTTGAGTGCTTATTTCGACAGGTTGACCCAAAGGCCCTCGGTCGAACGGGTCATCGACGAGGCAAGGCCCTATTTTTCCTGGTATCCGTTTGCCGAGGCCATCCCGGAGCGCTTTCGGTAATGATGATCGAAAGGCCAAAACGAGAAATCCCCGTGATCCATCAGGAAATGGATCACGGGGATCAGTAAAGAATGCTTGCGTCTGATCAGGCTGGAACGCCCAGGATGATGTGCGAAGCCTTGATCACTGCCGTGGCGCTGACGCCGGCGGCCAGACCCAGCTCGGCCACGGCATCGCGGGTCACAATGGAATAGACCTTCGAACCGCCGGCCAACTCGATCACCACTTCTGCGTTGACCGCACCATCGGTGACGCTCAGCACCTTGCCTTCCAGGCAGTTACGCGCCGACAGGCGAATATCGCTCGATTCGGTCATCAACATCACCCACGGCGCCTTGATCAGCGCGACGGCTTCCTTGCCGACGGCGATGCCCAGGTTCTTGATGCTTTCCATGGTGACGACGGCAACCAGTTGCTCGCCGCCCGCCAGGGTCAGAACCACTTCGGCGTTGACCGCGCCTTGCTGGACCTGGCTGACTTTGCCTTTGAATACGTTGCGCGCACTGACTTTCATGATGAGGCGTCCTTTTCTTGACTTCAAAGTTAGGAAACGGCGGGCATCATCAGTGTATTCGCTATGTAGAAACAACTACAGCGCCGCTCTGGTTCAGTGACAGATGGCCGGATCAGCTCGGAAGGTCTGCATGAAACGCGCCGAAAGGACGCCCGCAAACCTTGGCTGGACGCTGGCTGGCAAGGGAACATCCGGGAGATGGATAACGGACGCAAAAAGCCGGCGAATCGACGAATAATAACCGTCGGTCGAGTGTTATCTGATTAGGCAGGAATAAAAAATGGCAGGGGCGGCTGGATTCGAACCAACGCATGGCAGGATCAAAACCTGCTGCCTTACCGCTTGGCGACGCCCCTGTATCTGTTGCGATGAGTGCCTGGCACTCGCTTTCTTGAGTGGCAACAAGACCTGCTGCCCGCTTGCAACTGGCTCCCTGAGGGCCGCTGCAAGAGTGGGCGCAAATTTACCAACATTTTCTTCGTCTGGGAAGTCCAAACAAAAAAAATTGTTCATTAAAACAGGCGCTTAGTGTTGAGCCGAATCTTTGTGAATTATCGGCGCACATTCAGCCCGACCAGCTCTGCTACGCTTTTCTTTACTCGAATTGAATCGGGAATCGTTTGCGCAACACCCTTCCCTTGCCATTTGAGGGCGCCAAAAGTGAAAGGCAAATTAATGGGGGCCGCTGCAACCCTTCTGGTACTCGGGACCGCGATTTATGGGTTGAACACCTGGGAACACATCCAGAGCCAGCGACAGGCAGCGGTCTGCAAGGCCGCACGGGAGCATCTCAATAGCCTGGAAACCCAGGCACGGGCCTTGGCCTCAGGGTTGACGGTCGAAGCCTATGCCGAAGCCGAAAAAGCCGAAGCCGGCCAGTTGGTCCAGGCACTCGATACCGCCAGGAATGAAGCCGAGGTCGATGCCGTCATCGACAAGCACGCCGCTGCCATCGAAGCGCAGATAACGGCCGAGGACGCAGAGGTCCATTCCCGGGGCGATCAACCCTTCCTCGGTCAGGAACTGAAAAAACAACGCATCCCCACCGACGTCAAACAGGAATTCAAACGGGCTGAAAAAGCCGTCGCCGACACCTGTGAATAATGTCGACCGCCCGCTCCAGGGTTGTCGCCGGCGTCTAGACTTCAGCAAAAGCAGGTTGCAACCAGACCCCGCGTTTATAACAAAAATCCTGTGAACACGAGGGGGGCTCGACCTTGAAAACATCAACCCTCTGCGCCATCGCGAGCCTGCTGGTGTCGGTCGCGGTGTCTGCCAACGGCGTCATTCCCGTCCTCGAAATGGACTTCACACGGTCTGCGATGGAAACCCTGAAAAAAATCGGAATCGACGACGCGTGCATCATCGGCGCCTCGAGCCCCGCTGCGTTCACCTACTGCCGGGAAGGATCGACGACACTCTGGAAGTATCAGGCACTGGACCTGGAACAAATGGCGGCGATACACAGTGACGCACAGGGGCCCTCGACGGTTTACCAGCCCATTTCCGTCCTGGAGTCCGAGAGCGCGGTCTGTGAACACGAGATCAGCATATCCGCCGCTGGAAAACCGGCAACGATACGTTGGCTGATCCTCGGCCTGATGGCCATTTCGCTGCTGATCGGCTTGCATTACACCTATTGGGCCATGTTGCAGCGTCGCCATGACGCCACCGCGTACTCGCAACCCCATGAGCAAGCGTCAAGCGAATTCCAGGCAACCGCACGTACAAAAGCCCTGGCAGCGTTTGGTCTGGCTGTTGCCGTGGCATTCGTTTACTTCAACTACAAAGGGTATTGAACAATCGGTGAGCGCGCCGTTGCGGCGCACCCACCGGTCACTCAGTGTGGCGCGCGCGGGATGGTCTTGAGCAGGTCTTCGGGGCTGATGTGACCGACCACGCTGCCCGGTTGCGGCAGGTTGAGGATGTGGCCTTTCATCTTGCCGATGATGTGCATCTCGCAAGGCTTGCAGTCGAACTTCAGCGTCAACACTTCATCGCCGTGGATCAGTTGCATCGGTGCCACCTTGGTGCGCACGCCGGTCACGCCCTTGGCCTGTTTCGGGCACAGGTTGAAGGAGAAACGCAGGCAGTGCTTGGTGATCATCACCGGCACTTCACCGGTCTCCTCGTGGGCCTCGTAGGCCGCGTCGATCAGCTTGACGCCATGGCGGTGATAGAAGTCGCGGGCCTTCTGGTTGTAGACGTTGGCCAGGAACGACAGGTGCGAATCCGGGTACACCGGCGGCGGTGTGGTTTCGGCCTTGCGGCTGCCACGCGGGTGGGCGGCGACCCGCGCTTCGGTCAAGGCTTCAATCACTTCACGGCGCAAGGCCTTGAGCTGCGAGTTCGGGATGAAGTACGCCTGCGGCGCGTCCAGCTTGATGTCGATGGCGTGGTACTGCGTGGTACCCAACTGGCCGAGCAGATCCTGCAATTGCTCCAGCGCCTGTTCCGGCTTGTTGGCGGCGCCGAACGGGCCGTTCAGGGTGACGCTGGCGCTGATGCCTTCTTCGCTGGTAGCGGTCAGTTCCAGCTGGTCTTCACGCAGGCGAGCGACCCAGCTCAGCGCGATGCGACGCTCGGCAGAGGTCTTTTGCAGCGCCTGTTGCCAGTTGTGATCGAGATTGCGATTCAGCGGATGGTTGGGGCGCAGTTTGTACATCCCCTCCGGCATCTCATTGGGCTCGACGCGATAGCGATAGCGCTTCTCGCCGTCCTCCTCGAACTCGCCTTTGGGCTCGGCGATGTTGGCGCGGAAACCCACCACTTCACGCTTGACCAGCACGTTGAGGCCGTCGCCATTGGACAGCGGCTCGTGAGTCACGACCTGCATGTCACGCTTGGCGACTTTCTCGACCACACCCACCGGCAAACCGGTGAAGGTCGGCGAATCAAAGGCGCCGATATCGATCTTGCGGTCCGTGACGAAGTAATCGGTGCTGCCACGGTGGAAGGTTTTTTCCGGGTCGGGCAGGAAGAAGTGCGCGGTGCGGCCGCTGGAGGCGCGGGCCAGGTCCGGACGGTCTTCGAGCACGGCATCGAGGCGCTGGCGGTAGTAGGCGGTGATGTTCTTCACATAGCCCATGTCCTTGTAGCGGCCCTCGATCTTGAATGAGCGCACGCCAGCCTCGACCAGGGCGCGGATGTTGGCGCTCTGGTTGTTGTCCTTCATCGACAGCAGGTGCTTTTCATAGGCGATCACACCACCCTTTTCGTCCTTGAGGGTGTACGGCAGACGGCAGGCCTGGGAGCAGTCGCCACGGTTGGCGCTGCGCCCGGTTTGCGCATGGGAAATGTTGCACTGGCCGGAAAATGCCACGCACAACGCGCCATGGATAAAGAACTCGATGGCCGCGTCGGTCTCGTCGGCGATGGCGCGGATCTCTTTGAGGTTCAGCTCGCGGGCCAGCACCAGTTGCGAGAAACCGGCCTGATCGAGGAACTTCGCCCGCTCCAGGGTTCGGATGTCGGTCTGGGTACTGGCGTGCAATTCGATCGGCGGGATGTCCAGCTCCATCACACCCAGGTCCTGGACGATCAGCGCATCGACGCCGGCATCGTACAACTGGTGGATCAGCTGGCGGGCCGGCTCCAGTTCGTTGTCGTGCAGGATCGTGTTGATGGTGGTGAAGATACGTGCGTGATAACGACGGGCGAATTCCACCAGTTCGGCAATCTCGCTCACCTCGTTGCAGGCGTTGTGGCGAGCGCCGAAGCTCGGGCCGCCGATGTACACGGCGTCGGCGCCGTGCAGGATGGCCTCGCGGGCGATGGCGACATCGCGGGCAGGGCTGAGCAATTCCAGGTGATGTTTGGGCAAAGACATAATTTTTTTAGTCAGGCTTGTCACGGTCGAGGCGTGCATTGTAGCGGCGAAACGCCTGACCGGCACCTCGTGCTGCCCGGTGGCGTTCCGAGTAGACCTGCCCTACCCGAGTCCCTGTAGGAGCGAGCCTGCTCGCGATAGCGGTATGACAGCCAATATCGATGTCGACTGACACCCCGTCATCGCGAGCAAGTCGAATCGTCGCACCGCCCCTCCCACATTTGATCGGCGTCGAGCACAAATTCAGCCCACGACCAACTTCCCCTGTGGGAGCGAGCCTGCTCGCGATAGCGGTGGGTCAGTCAACGCTTGTGCAAACTGACACTCCGTCATCGCGAGCAGGCTCGCTCCCACATTTGATCGGCGTCGAGCACAAATCCAGCCCACGACCAACTTCCCCTGTGGGAGCGAGCTTGCTCGCGATAGCGGTGGGTCAGTCAACGCTTGTGCAAGCTGACACTCCGTCATCGCGAGCAGGCTCGCTCCCACATTTGATCGGCGTCGAGCACAAATCCAGCCCACGACCAACTTCCCCTGTGGGAGCGAGCTTGCTCGCGATAGCGGTGGGTCAGTCAACGCTTGTGCAAACTGACACTCCGTCATCGCGAGCAGGCTCGCTCCCACATTTGATCGGCGTCGAGCACAAATCCAGCCCACGACCAACTTCCCCTGTGGGAGCGAGCTTGCTCGCGATAGCGGTGGGTCAGTCAACGCTTGTACAAGCTGACACTCCGCTTTCGCGAGCAAGCCCGCTCCCACAGGGGGCTTTGTATGTATCGCAGCAATCAGGCCTTGGCAGCCATCGCCGTCACTTCGACACGCATGCCTTCCACCGCCAACGAGGCAACCCCGACAGCAGCGCGCACCGGCCACGGCTTGGCGAAGAATCGCTTGTAGACCTCGTTGAACGCGGCGCGGTCGGCCATGTCGGTGAGGTAGATGGTCAGGTGCATCACGCGGTCCATGGAACTGCCGGCACGCTCCAGCGCGACTTTCAGCGCTTGCAGGGTGCATTCGCTTTGCAGGGTGATGTCACCCAATTCGAGGCTGCCGTCGGCGCGCGTGGGGATCTGGGTGGAGACCAGCACACCGGCGAAACCGACGACGTCGGAGGAAATCGAATCGGCATCGAGGTCAGGCGTAAAGGTCAGGTCGTGGTTTGCCATTGGAAGTTCTCTTGCTTGAAAGGGTAAGGCGAGCGCCTTTTGCGCCGCCAGTTTACAGGGCCATTCCCGGCGCGTCGCTAATCCACACCGCTCGGCTGCGCATGAGCCGAGCCGTTGTCATTGGAGGGGCGAGAACTTCGCCGGCAGATAGATCGTCGAGCACATGTCGCGCAGTTGCGGGCCGGAGTTTTCCGGCGGCCAGACGCCGTCGATGACCGCCTGGGTGCGTACCCGCAAGCGCTGCTCAAGGCTGGCCCACGGCCAGATGTGCAGATAGCGCGGCAGCGCGCCGTCGGTGGCATAAAACGCCGCGTACACCGGCGAATATTGCTCGGCGGTCCGCGCCTCGATGGCGTTGCTCCAGCCGTCGAGTGTCGGCTGCAACCCGCTGCTGACCAGGTCGTAGACGCGCAACTCATAGAACGGACCGTGCTGGCCGGCACTCAAGGGTTCGAGGAAGGGAAACAGCGTGTAGTTTTCGATGCGCAGGTCGGTGATGAACTCGTTGATGCCAAACGCCCCGCCCTCCAGCAGGAAACGCTCGCGCTCCGCTTGCCTGAGGTGTTCTTCCCCATAGCCGCGCAGCACGGCAATCTGGTTCAACGGGCCGATCTCCGAGGCCCAGCAGCCCATCAACGTGCCGCCTGCTTTCGGGTCGTCCAGCGCCGCCTCGATCTGCGCCAATGCTTGCACAACCGTGCGCACCCGCACAGTGAAGGTGATCAGTTCAAATAAACGCATAGCGACTCCGCCGACTTGTTTGCCAAAAGCCCACAGCCTAAGGCAGCCCCTGCCGACGGGGTATTGAGACGAATCCCATCGATTACGGCATTTCCCCCAGTGTTCCAGGTAATTTCTTTACGCCGGGCAGTCATCGATCATTCACACAACGTGTTCAATGCCTTCACTTAATGGCGCTTGATGCAGGAATGGCGACGAATATGCTGTGGGTACGTTTCCGTGATCTCGCATGACAACAAGAGCCCACACCATGCACAGCCCCAGAACGCTCTACCAGAAACATATCGACAGTCACACCGTCTGCGCCCTCGACGATCAGGGCCACGTGCTGCTGTACATCGACCGCCAGGTCGCCAACGAATACACCAGCCCGCAAGCCTTCAGCGGCATGCGCGACGCAGGTCGCAAAGCCTGGCGGCCGAGCGCGACGCTGGCGGTGGTCGACCACGTCAATCCCACGGCGCCGACACGCGTTGCCGCCATGCCGGACGCCGGCGGTGCCCGCCAGGTTTCCTACTTCGAAGAAAACTGCCGCGACTTCGGCATCGAACTGTTCGATGTGCTGGACAAGCGCCAGGGCATCGAGCACGTCGTGGCCCCCGAACAAGGCTTTATCCTGCCCGGCATGGTCGTTGCCGCCGGCGACAGCCACACCACCACCTACGGCGCCCTGGGCGCCTTCGGTTTCGGCATCGGCACCTCGGAAATCGAACACCTGCTGGCCTCGCAAACCCTGGTCTACAAGTGCCTGAAGACGATGCGCGTGACGGTCAATGGTCTGCTCGGGCCTGGCGTGACGTCCAAGGACATCATCATGGCCCTGATCGAGAAAATCGGCGCTTCGGGCGCCACGGGCTATGCCATCGAATTCGCCGGCCCGGCGATCAGCGACCTCAGCGTCGAAGCGCGCATGACCATCTGCAACATGGCCGTCGAGGCCGGCGCCCGGGGCGCGTTCATGGCCCCGGATGACAAGGTCTTCGCCTACCTGCAAAGCAAGCCCCGTGCACCCCGGGGCCAGCTGTGGGAACAGGCCGTCGCAAAATGGCGCGGCCTGCACAGCGACGAAGGTGCGGTGTTCGATCGCGAAGTCACCCTGGATGTCGCGGCACTGGAGCCCATGGTCACCTGGGGCACCAGCCCCGATCAGGCCGCACCGGTGGGCGGGCATGTGCCGGACCCTGCCGCGCAGCCGGACCTGATCCTGCGTCAGGGCATGCAACGCGCCTTGAACTACATGGGCCTGGAGCCGGGCATGCCGCTCAGCGACGTGGTGATCAGCCACGCGTTCATCGGCTCGTGCACCAATGCGCGCATCGAGGATCTGCGCGATGTCGCCCGCGTCGTGCGCGGCAAACGGGTGGCAGCCCACGTGCGGGCCATGATTGTTCCCGGTTCGACGATGGTGCGTGACCAGGCCGAAGACGAAGGGCTGGCGCAGATTTTCCTCGACGCCGGTTTTGAATGGCGCCAGTCGGGTTGCTCGATGTGCCTGGCCATGAATGACGATGTGCTCGCCCCCGGTGATCGTTGTGCATCGAGCACCAACCGCAACTTCGAAGGCCGGCAAGGCGCCGGCGCGCGCACCCATTTGATGAGCCCGGCCATGGTCGCCGCCGCAGCGATTACCGGACACTTGACCGACGTGCGCACCTTCGCGCTGGAGGCTTGAACCATGCAACCTTTCGCTATCGTCAGCGGCAGCGCCGCCCCGCTCCTGGCCGCCAACATCGACACCGACGTGATCATGCCCAAGCAGTTCCTCAAAGGGATTGATCGCAAGGGCCTGGACAAGGGTCTGTTCTTTGACTTGAGGTTCCTTGAGTCCGGCGAACCCGATCCGCGGTTCATCCTCAATCAACCGGCCTGGAGCGAGGCTGCGTTTCTGGTGGTGGGTGCCAATTTCGGCTGTGGTTCGAGTCGCGAACATGCGGTCTGGGGCCTGAAACAAGTGGGCATCCGGGCACTGATCGGCACCCGCTTCGCCGGCATTTTCTACGACAACTGCCAGCGCAATGGGGTGTTGGCGATTCAGCTGACCGAGGATCAACTCAAGCAGATTGCCGCGTTGACCAGCAACCCGGCAACGGCTCGAATCAGCGTCAACCTGCCGGAGCAAACCATCGAACTGGCTGACGGCAACGTGATCCCGTTCGAGATCGATGAACTGCGCAAGCAATCGTTGCTGCTGGGGCTGGATGCCATTGGCTCCACGTTGCAACTGGCCGAGCAGATTCGCCAGTTCGAGACTCGGCATCTGGCGGAAAATCCCTGGCTGGTCTGATAAGGATCCTGTAGGAGCGAGCTTGCTCGCGATGGTCGTTAACGATAACGCGTGCTTACTGGCTAAACGCGGCGCCCTTGAATCCATCGCGAGCAAGCTCGCTCCTACAGAGGATAATGACGCCGGTGGGGCTGGATGCCACTGGCACCACGTTGCAACGGGCCGAGCAGATTCCTGTAGGAGCGAGCTTGCTCGCGATGGTCGTTAACGATAACGCGTGTTTACTGGCTAAACGCGGCGCCCTTGAATCTATCGCGAGCAAGCTCGCTCCTACAGAGGATAATGACGCCGGTGGGGCTGGATGCCATTGGCACCACGATGCAACGGGCCGAACAGATTCCTGTAGGAGCGAGCTTGCTCGCGATGGTCGTTAACGATAACGCGTGTTTACTGGCTAAACGCGGTGCTCTTGAATCCATCGCGAGCAAGCTCGCTCCTACAGAGACGCCGGTGGTTCACTCAACCGACAGATGACGAAAATATTCCTCCAGAAACTCGACGCAAACCCGCAGTTTGGCCGACTGGCTCAGCCGCGTCGGGTACACCGCCCACACGTTGGCGCTCTGGGTGTAATCGTGCAGCACCTGCACCAGCCGCCCCTGCTCCAGCATCGGCTTCACATCCCACATCGAGCGCAACAGGATCCCGCCGCCACTCAAGGCCCACTGCAGCACGATCTCACCGTTGTTCGAGGATAACGGCCCGCTGACACGCACCGATTCTTCCTGCCCGTCCTTCGTCAGGTTCCACACGCCGAACGCGTTGTTGCGCTCCTTGAGCACCAGGCAATCGTGGTCTTTGAGGTCAGCCAGCGATTGCGGCACACCGCGCCGCTCCAGGTACTCGGGCGTCGCACACAGCACCCGCCGGTTGCTCACCAGTTTGCGCCCCAGGTGCTGGCCCGGCAGGTCATCCCCCACGCGGATCTCCAGATCGAAGCCCTCACCGACGATATCGACCACGCGATCGAACACGTCCAGGCGCAGTTCGAGTTTCGGATAGGTCTGCGACAGCTCGCAGATGGCCGGCGCCACATGGTTGCGGCCAAAACCGAAGCTGCTGCAAATGTGCAACGAGCCCATGGGTTGTTGCCGCGCCTCGGATATTTCGCCAACAAAGTCGTCGAAATCACCCAGCAACTTCTCCGCCCACACCCGCACCCGCTCACCGTCGTCGGTCAGCGCGATGCGTCTTGTCGTGCGGTGCAGCAGGCGGGTCGAGAGCGTGGTTTCCAGCACGGAAATGCGTTTGCTGATGTAGGCCGGCGAATACCCCAGCTCCTCGGCGGCGCTGGCGAAGCCGTTTTTCCGCACGACGGTGAGGAACACCTTGAGGTCTTCAGGCAAGGGAAATTGATCACGATTCGTGTTCATACACCTCATACTTTTGCTGTTTATCACGTTATTCGCGAAGGATAGCATCGATCTACCGAGTGGCAATCCATCCCCGGCCAACCGTGGTTTCTGAATCCTCGATAAAAACAACATGAGGAAAGCGCGACATGAACAAGCCCTACGAGCAAACCCTTAACGCCCCCGACGGCGGTTTCGTGCAACGCCTGCGCAGCCTCTGCGCCTACGAAATCGGCGTCATCCCGCTGCCGATCTTTCTCGGCATCGCGGTCATCGTTTATCTCTCGGCCCATCTGGGCTTCCTGCCCAAGAACATGATCGGCGGGCTCGCCGTGATCATGACCATGGGCGTGTTCTTCGGCCAACTGGGCTCGCGCCTGCCGATCCTGAAGGAAATCGGCGGCGGCGCCATCCTGTGCCTGATGCTGCCGTCGATCCTGGTGTTCTACGGCTTCTTCGGGCCGGCGACGATCGACGCGACCAAAATGCTCATGAAGGAAGCCAACTTCCTGTACTTCGTGATCGCCAGCCTGGTGGTCGGCAGCATTCTGGGGATGAGTCGTTTCATCCTGGTCCAGGGCATGCTGCGGATGTTCATTCCCCTGCTCGTCGGCACCCTGGCCGCCGTTGCCAGCGGATTGCTGGTCGGCAAACTGGTGGGCTACAGCTTTCACCACACGTTCTTTTTCATCATCGTGCCGATCATTGGCGGCGGGATCGGCGAAGGGATTCTGCCCCTGTCGCTGGCCTACTCGGCGATCCTCGGCGGCACCCCGGATATCTACGTGGCGCAACTGGCGCCCGCCGCCGTGGTCGGCAACATCGCGGCGATCATCTGTGCCGGTTTTCTCGCGCGCCTGGCACTCAAACGCCCGAACATCAATGGTGAAGGTTTGCTGATCCGCGCCAAGGACGAGAACGATAAATTCAAGATGAAGGAAGACACCGGCTCCCTTGTCGACTTCCGCGTCATGGGTGCCGGGGTGCTGGTGATCTGCGTGTTTTTCGTCCTCGGCGGCCTGCTGGAAAAAGTCGTGGGCATCCCCGGCCCGGTGATGATGATCCTCGCGGCGGTGCTGTTTAAGTACCTTCGGGTGCTGCCGGAGAAACTCGAGAAAGGCGCCAACACTTTTTACAAGCTGGTGTCGTCGGCCTTCATCTGGCCGGTCATGATCGGCCTGGGCATGCTCTACGTGCCGCTGGACAGCGTGGTGAAAGTGTTCTCGGTCGGCTATGTGCTGGTGTGCGTCTCGGTGGTGGTGTCGATGACCGTGGCCGGCTTTTTCATTGGCAACCTGATGAAGATGTACCCCATCGAATCGGCCATCGTGACCTGCTGTCACAGCGGCCTGGGCGGCACCGGAGACGTGGCGATCCTCTCGGCTTCCAACCGCATGTCGCTGATGCCGTTTGCGCAGATTTCCACGCGCATTGGCGGGGCTTCGACGGTGATTCTGGCGACGATACTGTTGCGGCTTTTCGTTTGAAAACGAGCCGTCCGCGAGGTCATTCCAAACGCAATCAACACCGGCCCGGCGCCGGTGTTTTGCTGCCTGCAACACCCCCCTCCCGATTGGCCGTTATCGGCCCAGCCGATTCAAACCTGCGAATTATCGATTTGTGCAGTGGTCCGTGGACCGCGAGCATGGCGTCACTTCCAACAACAAAAACCAAGGACCCGCCATGACCGCCCGATTTCACAACCCAGTGGATACCCGTTTCGGCTGGGGCAGCCTGCAAGAACTTGCCGCCATCACCGAACACCAGAACGTTGCCGTCGTGACCTTTCCCGAAGCCCGTGGCCTGGGGCTGGTGGATCGCCTCCAAGCGTTGCTGGGCGAACGCTTGGTCTACGTGATCGAAGATGTCCAGCCCAATCCCGATGTCGCGCAACTGCGCGCGACCTATGAACGTTTCTGGCAAGAGGCCGGCGATTGCCATGCCGTGATTGCCGTCGGTGGCGGCAGCGCCATCGACACGGCAAAAGCGCTGATTGTCGGCACCGAGTCAGGCCGCTTCGATGAGTTGCTCGCCTTGCTGGCAAGCGGCAAACCTTTCGTCCCGGCACGCAGTAAACAGCTGATCGCGGCCCCGACCACGGCAGGCACCGGCAGTGAAGTCACGCCCTGGGCGACGATCTGGGACGCCGCCAACCACAAGAAGTATTCCCTGCACCTGGAATGCACCTGGCCACGCGTCGCCATCATCGATCCGCAATTGATGCTCACGGTGCCGGCCAGCGTCACCGTTTCCACCGGGCTGGATGCACTGTCCCACGCACTGGAGTCGATCTGGAACATCAACGCCAACCCGCTTTCCGACACCTTCGCGATCTCTGCCATTGAGGACATCCTCGAATGCCTGCCCTTACTGCGGCGTGACCTGTCCAATCAGGAGCTGCGCTCACGGATGGCCCTCGCCGCACTCAAGGCCGGCATGGCGTTCTCCAACACCAAGACCGCGCTGGCCCACTCCATTTCCTATGAGATGACCTTGCGCTACGGCCTACCCCACGGCATCGCCTGCTCCTTCACCTTGCCACTGGTGTTGGGCCTTGCCTGGGGCCACGACGCAACGCGCGACAAGACCTTGCAACGGGTTTTCGGGCCAGACCTGGATAAAGCCCAGGCCCGATTGCGCGCCTTCCTGCACAGCCTGGATGTGAAAACCGAGTTCGCCGACTACGGTGTAACGGCCGAAGAAGCTGAAACCATGATCGACTTCGCCCTGCAGGGTGCACGCGGCAAGAACTTCATCGGCTCACGAGCGGCCTAGGGCTCGACAGCCCCCCAAGACACTACACTGCCAGCGGCGTAACGAGCCGCGACGATTTCCTGCCGCACCTGAAAAAGAGTGCACCCTGCGACGCAACTCGCAGGGAACGAACAAGAATAAGGAAAAGATCATGAATCGTGCCCAAACCATGCCAGGTCTCGCCGTACACACCGCATCGTTTCGCGTCGCCCAGTGGCGCATGCTGCTGGCAGCCATGTTTTGTTATCTGTTTTTCTATACCGGGCGACAAACGTTCGGTTTCGCCATCCCCGGTATCCAGGCCGAGTTCGGCTTTACCAAAGAGCACCTTGGCTGGGCATCGGCCGCCATGCTCTGGGCCTACGCCATTGGCCAGGCCATCAACGGCAACCTCGCCGACAAATTCGGTGGCCGACGCATCATGACCATGGGCGCCGTGCTGTCCTGTGGCGCCAACTGGGTGACCAGTTTCGCCAGCGGTTTCGCCGGGCTGATTCTGCCCTGGGGCATCAATGGCTACTTCCAGGCATTGGGCTGGGCACCGGGCAGTCGGCTGATCTCCAACTGGTGGAGCGCGGGCGAACGCGGCAAGGTCTACGGTTTCTATGTGTTCGCGGCCGGCTGCGCGTCGGTGCTTTCCTACGTGACCTCGATCGTCGTGCTGGA
Organism: Pseudomonas sp. Pseusp10; assembly: GCF_059492225.1. Classification (NCBI taxonomy): domain Bacteria; kingdom Pseudomonadati; phylum Pseudomonadota; class Gammaproteobacteria; order Pseudomonadales; family Pseudomonadaceae; genus Pseudomonas; species Pseudomonas sp. Pseusp10. Next base: position 4,353,471 of record NZ_CP168528.1, read on the forward strand.
AGTGATGCACCTGGAGTGGCGCTGGATCTTCCGCCTGCCCGTGTTGCTCATGCTGGCGGGCGGCATCATCTTCTACCTGGTGGCCCGCGAGCGTCCGCAAGACCTGGGTTTCGAACCGCCTGCCGACACCGGTGTGGCCAACGCCGAGGACAAAAGCCATGAAGTGGCCCATGACGAAGTCGAAACTTCTGCGCAGCGTTACAAGGCTGTTCTGAAAAACTTTCGCCTGATCATCGCCGCCGTGTCCCTGGGTTTCCAGAACGCCGCCCGCTACGGTTTGATCGTCTGGGTGCCGGTGCACTTCCTGGGTGCCAACTGGAAGACCGGCGACAGCATGATCGATCCGAAGTGGATCACAGTGGCCCTTCCCGTCGGCATGGCCATCGGCGCGCTGAGCAACGGCTGGATCTCGGACAAGCTGTTCGGCTCCAAACGCTACCTGGCGATCATGCTCTACATGCTCCTCGGCGCGGCCACCAGTTTGTGGATGTGGACCCTTGCCCCCCACAGCGCAACCGGCCTTGTGGCCTTGTTCCTCTGCGGCTTCTTCGTGTACGGCCCGGCTTCCAGCTTCTGGGCGCTGTGCCCGGACCTGGTGGGCGCCAAGCGCGCCGGCACGGCGACCGGGGTGATGAACTTCTCGTCCTACCTGTTCGCCGGCCTGGCGGAACCGCTGATCGGCAGTATGCTCGACAGTACCGGCAACACCTCGCTGATCTTCATCGTGGTCACCGCTGCCTGTCTCTGCAGCGCGTCGGTAGCGCTGTTCATCAGGCGTTGATTGCCTGGCTGGACAGATTGAATCAGTGGCAGCGGCTCAGGAACAGGATCGTCTATGTACCAGTACCACAAGTGGCTACGTTCATTTCATGCAGTGGCCAAGACCGGGAGTTTCACCCTCGCCGCCGAGTATTTGAGCGTCGGCCAGCCCACGGTCAGTGAGCAGGTCAACGCCCTGGAGAAGAAGTTTTCCGTGGAGCTGTTCCACCGCCGCGGTCGCTTTATCGAAATGAGTGCCGCCGGGCACCAGCTCTATGCGATTACCCAGGGCCTGTTCGGCCAGGAGGATGAAGCCGTGCAACTGCTGCAGAGTTTCAAGCAACGCAAGTCCGGTATGTTGCGCCTGGGCGCAGTGTCCCCACCCATTGCGATGAACCTGACCTACGAACTGATGCAGCGGCACCCGGACATCGAACTGGAAACCTCGTTCTCTGCGGAAAAGGAGACCCTGGATCGCCTGTTCAACTTCGATATCGATGTGGCGATCCTGGCCCTGTCCGAATTCGACCAGCGTTTTGACACGCAGCTTTACCGGCGCTACCCGATCATTGCCGTGGTGCGGGACGACCATCCCTGGGCCCGGCAGAAAGAAGTACATGTCGAGCAGATCAGCGAAGAGAAATGGGTGCTGCGGGAAAAAAGCTCCCGTACTCGTCAACTGGTGGAGGAAAGCTGCAAGCACCTGGGCGTCGCGCTGAACTGCGTCATGCAGTTGAACAGCCGCGAGGCCATCGTGCATGCCATCGCCAAGGGCATCGGCATCGGTTTCGTCTCGGCCGTCGAGTACGCCGAAACGCCCGGCACCAAACCGATCACCTTCGTCAATCACCCGTTTTCCATCGACTACCACCTGTGCTGCCTGGGCATTCGCCGAAACCGGCCGATGATCGCGGAGCTGTTCGACTCGAGCCCAACGCCAGCCACCTGATTTCGTCTCACCCTTGAGCAATCCACAGGCTTACTTCCTGGCAACAGGAGGGACGGCCTGCCCACAACAAAAAATGGAGAAATACCATGAACTACCAAAAACCGACCCAACTGCAAGCCGTGGTCCTGGACTGGGCCGGCACCGTTGTCGATTTCGGCTCCTTCGCCCCCACGCAGATTTTCGTCGAGGCCTTTGCCGAGTTCGGCGTCGCCGTTTCGCTGGAAGAAGCGCGGGGCCCGATGGGCATGGGCAAGTGGGATCACATCCGCACCCTGTGCAATCAACCGCAGATCGCCGAACGCTACCGTGCCGTGTTTGAGCGCCTGCCGACCGATGACGATGTCACCGCACTGTACGAACGGTTCATGCCGCTGCAGATCGAGAAAATCGCCCTGCACTCGGCCTTGATTCCCGGCGCGCTGAACACCATCGATGCCTTGCGCGACAAGGGCCTGAAAATTGGCTCCTGCTCCGGTTACCCCGCCGTGGTCATGGAAAAAGTGGTCGAGCTGGCGCGGCACAATGGCTACGTGGCGGACCATGTGGTGGCCACCGACGAGGTGCCGAACGGCCGTCCCTACCCGGCCCAGGCCCTGGCCAACGTGATTGCCCTGGGGATCAGTGACGTCGCCGCCTGCGTCAAGGTCGACGACACCTGGCCCGGCATTCTCGAAGGCCGGGCCGCAGGTATGTGGACGGTCGCGCTGACCTGTTCGGGCAATGCCCTGGGCTTGACCTATGAGCAATACAAGGCCCTGCCTTCCGACAGGCTGGACAGTGAGCGCGCCCGCATCGTCAGGATGTTCGAAGGCTCACGCCCGCACTACCTGATCGACACCATCGTCGATCTGCCAGCGGTCATCGAAGACATCAATGCCCGGCTGACGCGAGGTGAAACGCCGCAAGGTTCCTGACCTGATTCAGGCGTCAAGCGGCCGTCCCGTGGGCGGCCGCCTCACTTGAAAAAATCACTCGGCGTCTTGCCGAACTGCTTCTTGAACATGGTCGTGAACGCGCTCGGGCTGTCGTAACCCAGCTCCCCGGCGATGTCGATGATCTTCTCCCCGACGGCGATTCGTTCCAGCGCCAGCAGCAGGCGCGCTTGCTGGCGCCATTGGCCGAAGGTCATGCCGGTTTCCTTGCGGAACCTTCGCTGGATGGTTTTGGCGTCGAGGCTCAACCGCGCGCTCCAGTCCGACAAGGTCGAGCCATCGCCTGGGTCTTGCTGCAACGCGCTACAGATCTGGTTGATACCTTGATCGGTGGGCTGCGGCAGGTTCAATGGCAAGGTTGGCAGGATCGTCAGTTCATCCAGAATCAGGCGCAGCACCCGGGCTTCCCGCGAGTCCGGATTGCAATTGAAATCGAAATCCACCGAGACCTTGATCAGCTCACTGAGCAACGCGGACACACTCACCGCCCGGGTTTCGGCGGGCAGATCCGGGCTTGCGTCGGGGTGCACAAACACGCTGCGCATCTTGATCGGTCCCACACAGCGTATCGAGTGCACTTCCCCACTCGGCATCCAGATGCCACGGCTCGGTGGCACCGTCCATTGGCTCGTGGCGGCGTGCACCACCATCACGCCTTCGATGGCATAGATCAGTTGATGCTTTTCATGGGAATGCGGCGCGATAAACCAGTTTTCCGGGTAGTCGGTCGCACTGCTGCGAACGCTCCAGCCGCCCTGGTCGATCTCCGCTAGAAATGTCTGCAATGGCTTGATCATGACGCCCTTTTTGCGATGGTCCATGCCCGAGTTGCGCGAGACGGGCGTCCTTGAGGCCCATAGGATAACGCCGAACCCTGAAATGGGCTGCGCCTTGCGTTCGCAGTTCGCGTTTTTTATCCGGAAACCCGCCCATGTCGACCACTACCCTGAGCTCACCCTCACCCACCGTCTCGGTTGCAAGCCAAGCCAGCCCGCTGGTCATGCGGGTCATCGGCGCTTGTGCGCTGGCGCACCTGATCAACGACTTGATCCAGGCGGTGCTGCCGTCGATCTACCCGATGCTCAAGGCCAGTTATGGCTTGAGCTTCACTCAGGTCGGCCTGATCACCCTGACCTTCCAGCTCACTGCTTCATTGCTGCAGCCATGGATCGGTTTCTACACCGACCGACACCCCAAACCGTGGCTATTGCCGGCCGGCATGGTCTGCACCCTGATCGGCATTCTGATGCTGTCGATGGTCGGCAGCTTCCCGGCGATTCTCGTGGCCTCGGCGCTGGTGGGGGTTGGCTCGTCGACCTTTCACCCGGAGACCTCGCGGGTGGCACGCCTGGCCTCGGGCGGTCGCTACGGCCTGGCGCAGTCGACCTTTCAGGTTGGTGGCAACGCCGGTAGCGCCTTCGGTCCGCTGTTGGCCGCCGCGATCATCATTCCCTATGGCCAGGGCAACGTCGCGTGGTTCGGCCTGTTCGCGGTGTTTGCCATCCTCGTTCAGTACGGCCTGAGCCGCTGGTATCGCAATCACCTGAACCTGTTCAAGCTCAAGCAAGGCAGCAAGGCCACCCACGGCCTGTCGAAACAACGAGTGACCTTCGCCCTGGTAGTGCTGGCGCTGCTGGTATTCTCCAAATACTTCTACATGGCCAGCTTCACCAGTTACTTCACCTTCTACCTGATCGAGAAGTTCGACCTGTCGGTGGCCAGTTCGCAGTTGTACCTGTTCCTGTTCCTCGGTGCCGTCGCGGCAGGCACATTCTTTGGTGGCCCGATCGGCGACCGGATCGGCCGCAAGCAGGTGATCTGGTTCTCGATCCTCGGCGCCGCACCCTTCACCCTCGCCCTGCCCTACGTCGACCTGTTCTGGACGGGCGTGTTGAGCATGATCATCGGCTTCATCCTCGCCTCGGCATTCTCGGCCATTGTGGTATTCGCCCAGGAACTGGTGCCCGGCAATGTCGGCATGATCGCCGGGGTGTTCTTCGGCCTGATGTTCGGCTTCGGCGGGATCGGTGCTGCGCTGCTCGGGCATCTGGCGGATATCCATGGCATCGAGTACGTGTACACGCTGTGTTCGTTCCTGCCGCTGCTGGGAATTCTGACGATCCTGTTGCCTTCGACCCGAAGTGCTCGCTGAAGAATTCAGCCGATCACTTTTGCTACCAACCTTGTAGCACTCGGTAACACCTGTCCCTGTTGCGGTGCGTCTTTTCCACGACGCGCCGCCACCCACCCCGCTGCACACGGGCAAACCCGCCATGGCGTACTTTGTGCATTCAAAGGCCATCCTCTTCTGCCTGTAGTCGCCATGCGCCCCAAGGAACTGAAACTCTGGACCACCGGAGTCGCCCACCTGCTCGACCTGCCTGCCGGGCATGCGCGGCTGTCGGGGTTGAGCCATTGGCTTCGGCAAATCTGCCCGGTCGATCATTTCGTGTTGTTTGTCTACGAAGGCAATCACCGGCCACTGGCGTTGTTCGATACGTTCTCGGCGGACAAGCGCGCGGTGTATGTCGACGACTATCAGTGCGGGCCTTACCTGCTCGATCCGTTCTACCTGGCTTGTACACGCGGGCAGGCGCCGGGACTGTGGCGTCTGCGCCAGTTCGCCCCCGACCATTTCTACCTCGGCGAGTACTTCCTGACCTATTACCAGCAAACCGGACTGGCCGAGGAAGTGGCGTTTTTCGTCGACCTCGGTGGTGGCGCCACGGCGGTGTTGTCGCTGATGCGCTCCAGTGCCAGTTGCGCCTTCAGCCGGGACGAAATGCAGTTGGTCGAGTGTGCGCAAGCGGTGGTCGAGCAGGTTATCAATGAAGCCTGGCGCTTGCGTCAGGCCCAGCAACCGCGCCCGGCGCAAGACCTGGACTTCAAGATCCGCGAAGCCTTCGACCACTTCGGCGCGCACATCCTTACCGGGCGCGAGCAGGAAATCGTTCAACTGTTGCTGCGCGGCCACTCCAGCGCCTCAGTGGCCGAACAACTGAACATTAGCCCCGGCACGGTGAAGATTCACCGCAAAAACATCTACGCCAAGCTGGGGATTGGCAGCCAGTCGGAGTTGCTGGGGTTGTTTATTCGGGAGCTGACGGAGGATCCGTTGCAGACGCCCGGCCTCAAGCTACAAGCCTGATACCCGTTGGTATACGCATATCCCTGTGGGAGCGAGCTTGCTCGCGATTGCGGCCATACATTCAACATCCATGTGTATGACACACCGCTATCGCGAGCAAGCTCGCTCCCACAGTTCTGCCGGTGATCTGGAGATTGTGGTCAGGGCGGATCAAGCTGATCCAGCGCCCGATTCACCGCCAACTCCCCCAACATGATCACCTGCGCAATACCCAACAGCGCATTGCGACTCGTCCCCTCCAGATGATCCACCAGATCGTTGGCCATGACATTGGCCGATGCCAACGATTCACACGCGTGCACCAGCAAGGTTTCGGTATTGAGTTCGGGATTGACGATAAACATGGTGCTGGGTTTTCGCGGCGTCGCCATGATCTGGGGGCCGGGGTTGAGGTCGAGGCTTTCGTACGGGGATGCCGGATCGGTATCCGGCGGGTTGGGTGTGACCTTGAACATAGTGAAACTCCTTGTACCGTAAAAAGGAGCCATCACTCTCACGCTACCAAACGTAGGGTGGTGGCCATACGCAGGTTGGTAGACCGGGTACAAGGAAACCGGCGCGCCCGAAGACGCCCTGTGCATGGCCACCATGTAGCAGCAGAGCAGAAAACCGCTGCTGATAGTGACGCGTTGCACCTTGTAAAACCGGGCTACCAAACCCGATCACTGCTTTTTTTTCAGCGACCGGCCAACGATAAAACCCAGCCCCAAGGCGCACAAGCCGGCGGATTCTGGCGTACCTGTAGGCAACGACGCAAGGTGTTGTAGCCTTCGCGAAGTAACCCCGGATGTCTTTAAACACGCATCTGCATTTTGTGTAGGAGCGAGCTTGCTCGCGATGGTCGTTAACGAATACGCGTGATGACTGGCTGAACGCAGTGCTCTTGAATTCATCGCGAGCAAGCTCGCTCCTACAACAAGCTGCTCCTATCCCCCAAGGGATATATACACCGCAAACCCCCATTGCTAGTTTGGCCCCCGACGCACTGATTCATCACTGCAACGGAGCCCGCCTCGTGAACAACAGCGTGAACGACACCCCGCCAAGCGATATCGAATTCTGCAATGTGGTCAAACGCTATGGCGAGGTGCAGGCCGTCAGCGGTTTGGATTTCGCGGTGCGGCGTGGTTCGTTTCATTCCTTTCTCGGCGGTTCGGGCTGTGGCAAGACCACCACCCTGCGCATGATCGCCGGTTTCGAACAGCCCACCAGCGGCGAGGTGCGTCTGGCCGGCAAGAGCGTGGCCGGTGTGCCGGCCTTCGAGCGGCCGGTGAATATGGTGTTCCAGCATTACGCGCTGTTCCCGCACCTGACCGTGGCGCAGAACATTGCCTACGGCCTGCGCTATCGCACCCCGCGCCCGGACAAGAAACAGCAAGTGCGCATGGCCGATGAGGCGCTGGAAATGGTGCGTCTGAGTGGCTTCGGTCAGCGCAAGCCGAGCGAACTGTCCGGCGGCCAGCAACAGCGCGTCGCCCTCGCCCGCGCCTTGGTCAACAAGCCGACGGTGTTGCTGCTCGACGAGCCACTGGCTGCGCTGGACCGCAAGCTGCGCAAAGAGATGCAATCGGAACTGCTGCGTCTGCAACGCGAGGTCGGCATCACCTTCGTGCTGGTCACCCACGACCAGGAAGAAGCCCTGTCGATGAGCGACAGCATCAGCGTGATGCACAACGGTTCGATCATCCAGACCGCCACCCCGGAGCAACTCTACGAAGCCCCGGCCAGCCGCTACGTCGCCGACTTTATCGGTGAGTCCAACCTGTTCGACGGCACGGTGCGCCAGCTCAACGGCAATTCGGTGGTGCTGCGTACCGAGCAAGGGCTGGAACTGACCAGCCCCCTCACCCCCACCGGAAAAAGCCTGAGCGCCAACGCCGCCGGCTGCATCGCCGTGCGCCCGGAGCTGATCAGCATCGCTGGTGCCAATGCCGAAATGAGCCGCGAAGTGAAGCTGCCGGGTTGCGTGGAAGATCGCATTTACCTGGGCAATTCCACCGAATACCGCGTGCGCACCCAGGCCTTTGGGGTGGTCTGCGTGCGGGTACCGCGCCAGCAGGATCACGGCGCCAATGCATTCGAACACGGCGCAACGGTGCGCGTCGGCTGGGATCACGCCAATGGCCTGGCCATGGCGTTGTAAATCATCGATTCGTTTCATCAACCGAATGTGGAGCGTGCTATGGACCAGAAGACTTTTATAAAAACCCTGCGCAGCTGGCAGAACGGCTCGATCAGCCGCCGCGAGTTCCTTGGTCGCACCGGCCTCGGCATTGCGGCAGCAGTGGTCGCCACCAATATGCCCGGCCTGCTGACCTCCACCGCCGAGGCCGCCGAGCAAGCCAAACTCGGTGATCGCTTGTCACTGGCGACCTGGCCGAACTACCACAGCCAGGAAAACCTCGACACCTTCGGCAAGTCCACCGGCGCCCGGGTGTCAATGAGCGTGTTCGGTTCCAACGAAGAGATGCTCGCCAAACTGCAGGCCGGTGGCAGTGGCTGGGACGTGCTGGTGCCGACCAACTACACCATCAGCACCTACGTCGGGCTGGGATTGATCGAACCGCTGGACCTGTCGCGCATTCCCAACTTCGACGCCTCGGCGTTCCAGCAGAAATTCATGGCCCAGGGCACGGTGGACGGCAAGGTCTACGCGGTGCCGAAAAACTGGGGCACCACCGGCATGCTCTACGACACCGGCAAACTGAAAAACGGCCCGACCAGCTGGAAAGAATTCTGGGCCGCCGCCCAAGGCCCGGCCAGTGGCCGGACGATGGTCCACGACTACCAGTTGACCGCCATCGGCAATGCCCTGAAGAGCTTCGGCTACAGCTTCAACTCCCTGGACCCGAAAGAACTGGCCGACGCGGAAAAACTGCTGATCGAGGTCAAGCCGCACCTGTTCGCGATCAACTCCGACATTCAGCCGTCGATGCGCAGCGGCGATGCCTGGCTGGCGATGTCGTGGACCGGCGACGCCTCGCAGCTGCACCGCGACAACGCGCAAATGCAGTTCGAACTGGGCAAGGAAGGTGGCGAGCTGTGGAGCGACTTCTTTGCGATTCCGAAAAGCTCGGAGCACAAGGACGCCGCCTACGCGTTCATCAACTACCTGCTCGATCCGCAGCACAACAAACTCGAAGTGCTGAGCCACGGTTACCCGAGCGGCGACAAGCGTGTCGACGCGCTGCTGCCTGTGGCAATGCTCGACGATCCGATCATGTACCCGGCCGCCGAGGCCCTGAGCCCACTGGAATTCGGTGCCGCCGCCACGCTGACCAGCCCGGCCCGCGCCGAACTGATGGCGCGTTTCAAGTCCGCCTGATCGCCTGACCATGGCCAATGAGGAGTCATCCATGAATGTCGCCGCCCACCCGCAAACGGTGCAGCCGGGCCATGCCCTGGCGGTCGAGGTTCGCCAACGGCGCAGCCTTGGCCGACGCATCACCCTGCTGATGCTCTTGCCCTCGACCCTATGGTTCCTGCTGCTGTTGTTGATGCCGCTGGTGATCATCCTGGTCTTCAGTTTCGGCGAGCGCAGCGCCGTGGGCGGTTACGCCGGTGGCTTCACCCTGGCCAACTACCTGAACCTCGGTTCTCGCGGCGCGGCGTTCAGCAACACGCTGATGCTCGCGCCACTGGGTACCCTGGTGTGCCTGGTGGCAGCGTATCCGCTGGCGTATTTTCTTGCGGTCAAGGTCAGCAGGAACCGCTCGCTGTTGCTGACCCTGGTGATCGTGCCGTTCTGGACCAGTTTCCTGATCCGCACCTACGCGTGGATTTTCATCCTCAGCGGCAAAGGCATCCCGGCGCTGCTGGCCAGCCTGGGTCTTGAGGATGTGCGGCTGATCAACACACCGTGGGCGGTGCTGATCGGCATCGTCTACGGCTACCTGCCGCTGATGGTGTTCCCGATCTACGTCAGCCTGGAAAAGCTCGACAAGCGCCTGCTCGAAGCCTCGGCGGATTTGGGCGCCAGCGCCTTCGAAAGCTTCCGTCGCATCACCCTGCCGCTGTCCGCGCCGGGGATCATTACCGGGGTGATGCTGGTGTTCATCCTGTTGATGGGCGAGTTCCTGATCCCGGCCATTCTCGGCGGCGGCAAGGTGTTTTTTGTCGGCAACGCGCTGGTCGACCTGTTCCTGCAATCGCGCAACTGGCCGTTCGGCAGTGCGCTGGCGATGACGTTGGTGGCGATGATGCTGCTGATCATCGGTGTGTATCTGAAACTGGTGGCGCGCTACGGCGGCCGCCCTGCCGACGGAGGTTTGTGACATGTGGCTGCGCAGCTATTCGACATCGCTGTACCTGTTCCTCTACGCGCCGATTGCCTTGATCGTGCTGTTCAGCTTCAACGCCGGGCGCAGTGGTCTGGCCTTCCAGTGCTGCTCGGTGCAATGGTTCGGCACCGCGTTCGGCAACCCGTTCATCATGGAAGCCCTGGGCAACAGCGCGCTGATCGCGCTCAGTTCGGCGGTGATTGCCACGCTGTTCGGCACCCTCGCGGTGTTCGGCCTACAACGTACCGGGCCCAAGGTGCGAATGCTGTTCGATGCGCTGACCTATTGCGCGATCATCGTACCCGGCATCGTCATCGGCATCTCGACACTGATTGCCTTCATCAGCCTGTTCGACCTGATCAACCCGCTGCTGGCGAGCTGGCTGCCGACGGTGCCGAAGTTGAACATGGGGTTCTTCACGGTGATCGCCGCGCACTCGCTGTTCACCATGGCACTGGTGATGGTGATCGTGCGCAGCCGCGTCGATTCGCTGGACAAGGTCTTGCTGGAAGCCTCGGCCGACCTGTACGCGCCACCGATGGACACCTTCTGGCGGGTGACCCTGCCGCAGATCAGCCCGGCGATCATGGCCGGATTCCTGCTGGCGTTCACCTTCAGCTTCGACGATTTCATCATCGCGTTCTTCGTCGCCGGCTCCGAAACGACGTTGCCGATCTACATTTTTTCCTCCATCCGCCGCGGCGTGACGCCAGAGATCAACGCGATTTCCACGGTGATCATCTGCGTCTCGCTGGCCCTGCTGTTCACTTCCCGCCATCTGCAAAACCGCCGCACCGGCGTCCAGGAGTCGCACCATGCGTGATCAGCTCTACATCAACGGCGAGTGGGTCAGCCCGGACCTGGGCGGCTATCTGGACGTGATCGATCCGGCCACCGAACAAGCCTTCCACCGGGTGGCGGCGGGAACTGAAGAAGATGTCGACCACGCCGTGCGCGCGGCCCGTCGCGCCTTCGACAATGGCTGGGGCCAGACCAACGGCGCCGAGCGTGCGCAATGGCTGGAGGCGCTGGCCGATGAACTGGAAATCGGCAAACAGGCGCTGGCGGAACTGGAAGTGCGCGACAACGGCAAACCCTTGCCTGAAGCGCAGTGGGACATCGGCGACGCCATTGCCTGCTTCCGTTACTACGCCGGTCTGGCCCGCGATCTGGACCAGCAACAGGATCAGCCGCTGGCCTTGCCGGATGAGCGTTTCCGTTGCCGTATCCGCCACGAGCCGATTGGCGTGGCCGGGCAGATCATCCCGTGGAACTACCCGCTGCTGATGGCCGCGTGGAAGGTCGCTCCAGCCTTGGCCGCCGGGGCCACGGTGGTGTTGAAACCGTCCGAGCTGACGCCGCTGACCGCTCTTGAACTGGCAGCCGCCGCCGACCGCATCGACTTGCCGGCCGGGGTGTTGAACGTGATCACCGGCCTCGGCGCCGACGCCGGCAGCCCGCTCACCGAGCATCCGGGCGTGGACAAACTGGCCTTCACCGGCAGCGTGCCCACCGGGGCGAAAATCATGTCGGCGGCGGCCCGGGACATCAAGAACATCAGCCTGGAACTGGGCGGCAAGTCTGCGTTCATCGTGTTCGATGACGCCGATATCGAAGCCGCCGTGGAGTGGATACTGTTCGGGATTTTCTGGAACCAGGGCCAAGTGTGCAGCGCCACGTCACGCCTGCTGGTGCAGGAAACCATCGCCCCGCGCCTGATCGAACGCCTGGTGGAAGAAACCCGCAAGATCAGCATCGGCCCCGGTATGCAGCCTGGTGTGCTGCTCGGTCCGCTGGTCAGCCAGGGCCAATACGACAAAGTGCTCGGGTTCATCGACCAGGGCCTGGCCAGCGGCGCCCGTTTGCTCACCGGCGGACAGCGACCGGCGCACTTGCGCGAAGGTTACTTCGTCGAGCCGGCGATTTTCGACGAGCCTGGCCACAGCAGCATTTTGTGGCGCGAAGAAGTGTTCGGCCCGGTGCTGTGCATCAAGCGCTTCAAGACCGAAGAGCAAGCCGTGCAAATGGCCAACGCCAGCCGCTTCGGCCTGGCCGCCGCCGTGATGAGCGCTGATTTGCAACGCACCGCCCGGGTCGCCAACCAGTTGCGCGCCGGGATCGTCTGGGTCAACTGCTCGCAACCGACCTTCGTCGAAGCGCCCTGGGGTGGCATGAAACACAGCGGCATCGGTCGCGAACTGGGCCAATGGGGGCTGCACAATTATCTGGAGGTCAAGCAGGTCACCGAGTATGTCAGCGACCAACCGTGGGGCTGGTATTTGAAGTAAACCGGTCAACTGTGGGAGCGAACTTGCTCGCGATAGCGGTGGGTCAGTCGACATCTGTGTTGAATGTGCCGGCCTCTTCGCGAGCAAGCTCGCTCCCACAATGGATCGGCTGTGAGCACCGCATTGGCGTACACCCGTTCCCTCATTTGTTTTGCTGGTCAGCAGGCTTGTGACAACGGGTTATCAACGCGTAACTTGAATGACCTGCCCTGCAAGACACGCCGGAGTTGATCAATGCGCATTGCTTTGCTGTCCGACATGCACCTGTCCGTCAATACGATCCCGTTTCCCGAAGTGGATGCCGATATTGTCGTGCTCGCCGGGGACATCGCCCGGCCGGCCAAGGCCATCGAGTGGGCTAAAGCGTGTCCGGTTCCACTGCTGTACGTGGCGGGCAATCACGAGTTTTATGGCAGTGACCTGGTCTCGACCTACGAACAGCTGAACAGCCTGGCGCAAGGCACGCAGATCCACATTCTGGAACGTTCGGAGTACGTCCACGACGGCGTGCGTTTTCTCGGTTGCACCTTGTGGTCTGACTATCGCCTTCTCGACAGCCCTGAGGATCGGGCGCTGGGCATTGATCAGGCGACCCAACTGATCCGTGACTTCAGCCACATCAAGATCGCCCCCGATTTTCCGGACCTGTTCACACCAGCCATTTCCCAATTGGTTTTTCTTCAAACGGTAGCCTGGCTGGAAGACTGCTTCACCCGCGACAACAGCACGCCCACGGTGGTGGTTTCCCATTTCGCCCCGACACGGTCGAGCATCAGCCCGACGTTTGCCGGTTCGCCGATCAATTCAAGCTTTGTCTCGGACCTCGAAGCACGGATCAAAGACTGGCAGCCGGCACTGTGGCTGCATGGTCACACCCATGGTAGCTTCGATTATCGGGTGGGCAGCACCCGGGTGGTCTGCAATCCCCGGGGCTATGCCAGGAATGGCATCAATGAAAATCCTGAATTCGATGCGGCCTTCGTGATCGATCTGGCGTTGTGAAGTAACTCTCGGTTCAACAGCACCGCGTATTGCATTTGCCCCGGCCAAAACGCGCCTCCTGGCGCTCACGGAAAAACATCTCATAGCTCATCACTGGCTCACCCGGACGGTTACGGGCCATTTGCGCCACGTAGTTGTCGTACTCGGGAACCCCGACCATCAAGCGGGCGCTCTGGCTGAACAATCTGACGAACTGCTGCAGTTTGCGGAACATGGCTGATCTCTCTGTGAGCGTGGGACCTGGCCCATGAAACCGCGCTCATGTATCTGCAATGTGTCCACATCAGGCGCATTTGTAGTTTCAGGTATCCAGCTTCACGCCCAATGGAACGCCCGCAACCCGCTACACTTTCCTCGCTCCGCCGCTGCATCCGAGCGGCCAAGACCCCTGACTTCTGATCTGGAGGTATCCCATGAGCGACAGCAGCGAACTCACCACCTTTACCGGCTGGGCCGCCACGGCAGCGGGCGCGCCACTGCAGCGCTACAGCTACGATCCCGGCCCGTTGGGAAACGATGAAGTGGAAGTCGCCGTGGAATATTGCGGCGTCTGCCACTCCGACCAGTCGCTGATCGACAACGATTGGGGCATCAGCCACTACCCGTTTATCCCCGGCCACGAGGTGGTCGGCCGTGTCGTTCGGGTGGGCGCCCAGGTCCGCGGCCTGGAAATGGGCCAACGGGTGGGCATCGGTTGGTACAAGGGCAGTTGCATGCATTGCTCGTCGTGCATCGAAGGCTCCCATAACCTGTGTCGCACCGTCCAACAGACCATCATCGGCAGCAATGGCGGCTTTGCCGACCGCATTCGCTCGCACTGGGCCTGGGCCCTGCCGATCCCGGCCGGGCTCGATCCGGCGAAGGCCGGGCCGTTGTTCTGTGCCGGTTCGACCGTGTTCAACCCGCTGGTGGAATTCGGCATCAAGCCCACTGACCGGGTCGGCGTGGTGGGCATCGGCGGCCTCGGTCACCTGGCGCTGCGCTTCCTCAACGCCTGGGGCTGCGAAGTCACCGCCTTCACCTCATCGCTGAGCAAACAGGAGGAAGCCAAGCGCCTGGGCGCACACAAGGTGGTCGCCTCGACCGATACCGATGCGCTCAATGCCATTGCCGGCACCCTGGATTTTCTCCTGGTCACCGCCAACGCCAACCTCGACTGGACCGCCATGCTCGCCACCCTGCGCGGCAAGGGGCGCCTGCACTTTGTCGGTGTCGTGCCCGACGCCATTCCGGTGCACGTGTTCAACCTGATTCCCCAGCAAAAAGTCTTGTCCGCCTCGCCGGTCGGTTCACCGGCCAACACCGCGATGATGCTGGAGTTCTGCGCCCGCCATCAGATCCTGCCGCAGGTCGAGATGTTTCCCATGAGCCGGATCAACGAAGCCATCGATCATTTGCGCAGTGGTAAGGCGCGCTACCGCGTGGTGCTGGACGCCAGTCAGTGACAGGAGACGAACGAAGAGAAAGGGCCGCTTATTCAAGCGGCTAATGTCGATCAGTTAAGCCACAACGCAATCTGTAGCAGCTGGCGTAGCCTGCGTCCGGCTGCGCAGCAGTCGTAAAATCAGAGCTCGCGGTACGTCAGAGAGATCGTGCAAGCCGGATTTACGACTGCTGCGCAGCCGGACGCAGCCTTCGGCAGCTGCTACGAGGAAGGCGTAGCGTCTGGGCTCGCCTAACTGATCGGCATTAGTTCAAGCGGCCCTTTTTTACCCTCAGGGATTAGCCGCCTGCGCCGGCATGTGCGGATCATTCCAGGAGAACCGATAGGCTTTGCTGGCCTCTTGCGGGAAGCATTTGCCGTTGTCGGCATCCGCCCCCACGATCGACCAGTTCGCCCGGGAGTTTTCGCCCAGTTCACGGGCCGCTTCGGGTTTGAAGCACTGGTTCAATACATCATCCGGCACCAAAGCGTAGGCCTTGGGGTGTTCGCGCAGATACTGCGCAGCCTTCTCGATGGAGGAGTAGTCCATGCCGAAATGCACGATCGGTTGACGGGCGAACAACCAGTGCCCCTCCTCCCAGTTGACCAGCACCAGATCGGCGCCCTGGGTCATGGTCGCAGCCTGCGCCATGAGCACCTGATCAATGTTGGTGCCTTCCTTGAGCGGTTCGATGAAACCACGGGCGAACCACAACGCAAACCAGGTCGCCACCAGTGCCGGGAACACCCGACGCAAACGCGGGTGCCGTTTGAACCAGCGCTTGAGCAGCCACGGGATCAACGGCGCGGCGACCAGCACCAGCCCAGGCAGCGCCGGGTAGATGTACAACTTGCGCTTGCCGCTGCTGATGCAGAAAAACAGCACTACCAGCAGCACCCAGCCGAGCACTACCAACACCCGGCCGTCACGCTTTTGCAACTGACGGCGCCAGGCGGGTACCAGCCATGGCAGCACCAGCACCAACGGCAGCCAGTACTGCGGAATCACGTTGGTGAAGAAGTACCAGAATGGTTCGCGGTGATGCCACGCAGCGGCATAGCGGCCTGCTGTCTGGTGCAGGAGGATCTCCCGCGCATAGGCAATTTCGTCGGCGCTGCCATTGAAGGCGATGGACAAGGCCAGGGGCAACAGCCAGATCGCAATCGCCGCGAGCATCACGGCAAACCCCAGCAACCACTTGCGCGTCTCGCCAGGCATGGCCACCACACCGGGCCAGTCCTTGCGCACCGCATAGGCGTAAGGAATCAGCAACAGCGCCGGCAAAAAACCCACGCCTTTGGTGATCACGCCAATGCCCATGGCCGCGCAGCCCGCGTAAAACCAGCGCCACGCCGGGCCGAGCAGCAGGTGTCGCGCCAGTCCGTACAGGCCCAGGGAAGTGAACAGAATCAACAAACTGTCGATCTGACCGGTGCGCAGGATGCTGTAGGTCTGGTACGTCGCCAGGTACAACAGCGCTGCGTTGCGTCCGGTACGCTGGGTCCACAGGCGACGGCCCAGGTCATAGACCATCGCCGTAACCGTCACCGCCGAAAACAGCCCCGGGATATAGAGGGCAATGTTCGGCTTGCCGGTGAGCCAGGTGAAGAATGCCACCGTCCACATGAAAATCGGCGGCTTGTCGCCGTAGATCTCGGCGGCCCGGTGCGGGATCAGCCACGAGCCGTTTTGCAGCATCTCCAGTGCGACACCGAGGAAGCGCTCTTCGTCGACATTCTGTGCCTGACGCAGCCCCAGTCCCGCGCCGATCAGCAACAGGGCAAGCAGCATCAAGCCCAGGCATTCGACCCTGGGCGACAATGATCTACGCATGGTTTATTCCTTCACGCTTCTGCTTTTGGCAATCAATTGCAGGTTGCGAAAATAGACGATGGAGCCAAACGCCTGCCCGGCGATGAACACCGGGTCCTGGCGGTAAATGGCGTAGGCGAGCAACAAGGTGCTGCCGACGATGCTCAAGTACCAGAAGTTGGTCGGGATCACGCTGCGTTTCTTGTACTCGCTGTACAACCACTGCAGGACAAACCGCCCGGTAAAGGCAACCTGCCCCGCAAAGCCGACCAGCAGCCACAGGGTTTCACGAGACAACATCATCCTTCGATCTCCTGGGCAATGGTGTTCAGCCGCGTGCGCTTGATCAGCCACCAGACACCGAACAAATCGAGAATGCCGACCAATGCGCGGTCCAGGTTGCCGTATTTCGACACCCCGGCCGTGCGCGGCCGGTGGTTGACCGGGTGCACGATCATGCGGCCGTTATGGCGCTGGATCAGCGCTGGAATATAGCGATGCATGTGGTCGAAGTACGGCAGGCGCAAAAACGCCGCGCGCTCGATCAGCTTCAGGCCGCAACCGGTGTCCGGGGTGGCGTCCTTGAGCAGGCGGCGGCGCAGGTTGTTGGCGAAACGCGAGGCGTAGCGTTTGCTCGCGGTGTCGCGACGGTTGACCCGGTGCCCGGCGACCAGTTGCACATCGACCTTGCCTGGCTCGCCGCGCACCAGCGCGAGCATGCCGGGGATGTCCGCCGGGTCGTTCTGGCCGTCGCCATCGAGGGTCGCCAGCCACGTGCCCCGTGCCTCACGGGCCGCGTGGTAGAGCGAGGTGCTCTGCCCCAGCGAACGCTCGTGATGGAGGATGCGCAAAGTGTTCAAGCCGTCGTGGCGGATCTGCCGCAGCTCATGCAGGGTCGCGTCGGTGCTGCCATCGTCGACGACGATAATTTCGTACGACTCATCGGCCAGCGCCACGCGGATCTCCTCAAGCAGCGGCTTGAGGTTGTTTGCTTCGTTTTTAGCGGGAATCAGTACGGATACAAAAATGTCTTGGCTCATGGAGTCTCTCTCGCCCTTTTTGATTTTTTCGAGATCAGAGGCGAACGCTTCAAATCTGATAGAACTGCCGATACCACTTCACAAACTCGCCGACGCCGGTTTCGAGCGTCACCTGCGGGCTGAAGCCCACCCACTCGGCCAGTGCCGAGACATCGGCCCATGTCTTGACCACATCACCGGCCTGCATCGGCATGTAGTTGCGCCGGGCCTGCAGGCCCAAGGCAGATTCCAGGCACTCGACGAAATCCAGCAACGCCACCGGCATGCCACGCCCGATGTTGAAGAGCCGGTTTACCCCGGCGGCGGAGCCTTCCGGCACCGGTGGTTTTGGGCGTAGTCGGGCGATACCTTCGACAATGTCGTCGACGTAGGTAAAGTCGCGCGACATCTGCCCCTCGTTGTAAATATCGATGGGCAGGTTTTTGAGGATGGCGTCGGTAAACTTGAACAGCGCCATGTCCGGGCGGCCCCAAGGACCGTATACGGTGAAAAAGCGCAGGCCACTGGCTTTCAAGCCATACAAATGGCAGTAACTTTCGGCCAGCAGTTCATTGGCGCGCTTGCTGGCGGCGTACAGCGAAACGGGATGTTCGACAGGATCCTCGACACTGAACGGCATCTTGCTGTTGGTGCCATACACCGAACTGCTCGAAGCGTAGATCAGATGTTCGGGGCGATGGTGCCGACAGGCCTCCAGCACATTGAGGAAACCCACCAGGTTCGATTGCCCATAGACATCCGGGTTGTCCAGCGAGTAGCGCACCCCGGCTTGAGCCGCCAGGTGCACCACCTCGGTAAAACCGTGCTCCCGGAACAAGCTCATCAGGGCCGGTTTGTCGACAATGTCCATCTTCTGGAAACGAAAACCCGGCAATGTTTCCAGCACCTTGAGGCGTGCGTGCTTGAGCTCGATGTCGTAGTAGTCGTTGAGGTTGTCGATACCGACGACGTCCTGACCCTCGCGGCACAAACGCTGGACCGTATGAAAACCGATGAAACCGGCTGCACCGGTGACCAGAACAGTCATACGACGCACACCGGTAATTGCGCCGTGATCGGCGCGAGATTACTGATCCAGACCCTTGTCAGCTTCATGATGTGTAGTTCCTGCTTATGGCGTTATTCGCGCAAGGTTACGTTATGAAGCTTATAAAACAGAAACATTTCAGTTTCGATAACACCTCACGCAACTTCAGCAAAAAAAACCATAATTGGCCGAATCACCACCTACTATTTGGCCGATTTGTCATGCGGCTTGTAAAACCGGAACAAACCGATGTCCACGGTCTTGATGTACTCCTTGGCCCAATCCGGCTTGACGGTACGATCATGGAAATACAGGGCACCCTGGGTGCGATCCGGCAGTTCCTTGTTCAGGGCCTTGCGCGCGATCTCCTTGGCCATCGTGTAAGGCACCTCTTCCTGGACCGAATCGGATTTGCCGTCACACCACCAGGAGAACTGGCAACTCTTGGTTTCCGAGCCCTGTTTGACCACTTTGCACACCGTATCCGGAAAGCCCTCGTGGCCCAGGCGATTCATGACCACGTTGGCCACCGCCTCCATGTCGGCGGAATCCTTACCCCTGGCTTCCCAGTAAATGGAGCGGGCCAGGCACGTGATCGCGTCGTCCAGCGGCGCGACGCCCGCCGGGTCTACGGCCTGGACTTCGGACGGGGTAATCGCTTCACCCTTGGGCGCCGGTGCGGGGCTGTTGTTCTCGGCGGCTTTCTGTTCCAGCACCTCAGCCTTGTTCTCGGCCGCTTGCTGTTTTTGCTCTTGATCCGTAGCGGATGCCAGGCCGGCCAGCAATGTGAGGGCGAGGCAGGTGGCGATCCAGTCGAAGCGCATGATCGATGTCACTCAGTGAGTGGTTCGACTCAGTGTAGTAGTGAAATGATTTCACCCGCCCCACTACACTCTGGATAAATCCGTTGTTCTGGATGGGTCAACTTCGCGCATCATGGGTGCAATCTGCTCAAGGGGGATTTTCATGGGTTTCATCTCATCCGCAATGCGTTTTGCCGGCTTGTCACTGGGCCTGGTATTCGCCGCCAATGCCGTGGCGACGGAGGAAACGCAATTGATCGAATCGATCAACGTCTACCGCAGCCAACTGCAGCGCTGTGCAGGCCAGGTCTCCTCGGAGCTGCCGCCGTTGTCGGCCGACCCGCGCCTGGTGCTGACCGCCCCGAGCATCGGTGATCTGCAGCAGGCCATGGCCACTGCGGGTTATCCCATGAAGAATGTGCAGGCCATCAGCCTGTCCGGACCTCGCGATGCAGCCTCGGCGATGAAAGCGATTCAGGAGAGTTTTTGCCAGATCGTCCTCGACCCGCAATTCGTCGATGTCGGCGTCAGCCGCCAGGACCGGCAATGGCGCATCGTGGTCGCACGTCCATTGTTGAGCGCACGCCTGGGCGACTGGCAGACCGAGGGCCAGAAGCTGCTAATCGAACTCAACGCCGCACGGGCCAAGCCGCGTCAATGCGGCACCCAGTCTTTCAATGCAACCGCGCCGCTCGCCTGGAACGCCACGCTGGCCACCGCCGCCGAAGGCAATTCCCGCTCCATGGCCAACCACAACTACTTCGATCACAAGGACCGCGATGGCCGCACACCGGGTGACCGTGCGGAACTGGCCGGCTACAACTTCCAGCAGATCGGCGAAAACATCGCCGCCGGGCAAGACAGCGTACGCAAGGTGGTCGAAGGCTGGCTGACCAGCCCCGGTCACTGCGCCAACCTGATGAACCCGCAGTTCCGCGAGTTGGGCGCGGCGTATGCGACCGATCCGAAGAGCGATGCGGGGATTTACTGGACGGCGATGTTTGGGGCGCAGTAAGAACTGAACCTGACACGAACAATGTGGCGAGGGAGCTTGTCGGATCGCCGCACCGTCCCGCTGGACTGCGCAGCAGGCTAATGCCGATCAGTTAGGCGAACCCAGACGCTACGCCTTCCTTGTATCAGCTGCCGAAGGCTGCGTTCGGCTGCGCAGCAGTCGTAAAATCAGAGTTCGCGGTACGTCAGAGAAATCGTGCAAGCCGGATTTACGACTGCTGCGCAGCCGGACGCAGGCTACGCCAGCTGCTACAGATTGCGTTGTGGCTTAGCTGATCGGCATTAGCCTGCTGCGCAGTCCAGCGGGACGGTGCGGCGATCCGACAAGCTCCCTCGCCACAGGTGATTCATCACTCCTGTTATTTCCGTGTTTTTGCAAGGTGCGTCAGTGCGAATTCATGCCGGCCGCGTGCATCAACATCCGCAACGCCCCCGCCACCACCCCCAACGCAACCACACTGCCCAGCCAGATCACCACCAGCCACCCAAGGCGCTTGTACCAAGGCGCCGGTGCCGGTTCACGGGAATCAATGGTAGCCATCGCCAATCCTCACTTTGCCGCGGAACACGTAGTAGCTCCAGACCGTGTACATCAGGATGATCGGCAGAATGAACAGCGCGCCGATCAGGATGAACAACTGGCTGGTCGCCGGTGACGCCGCCGCCCACAGGCTGATCGACGGCGGCACGATGTTCGGCCAGATGCTGAACGCCAGACCGATGTAGCCCAGGAACACCAGCATCAGGGTGAAGGCGAACGGCCAATGGGTGTGGCGTTGGCGCAGGGTCTTGAGCAGGCCGAACATCGCCAGCAAGGCCAGCACCGCGAGGCCACCGAACACCGCCAGGTGCGCATGGGCAAACCAGCGCGTGGCGATTTCCGGATGAAGGATCGGCGTCCACACGCAGATCACGCCGATCACCGCCAACAGCAGCCAGGCCAGGGGTCGGGTGAACAGGCGCATCCGCGATTCGAGCATGCCTTCGGTCTTGACCAGCAACCAGGTGCTGCCCAGCAGCGCATAAGCGACGATCAGACCCACACCGCAGAACAGCGGAAACGGTGCCAGCCAGTCCAGCGAACCACCGGCGAACTGCCGGTCGACCACCGGGATACCGGCAATGTAAGTGCCGATCACCACACCCTGGGAAAACGTCGCCAGCAGCGAGCCGCCGATGAACGCCATGTCCCAGACATGACGCTTTTCAGGGCTGGCCTTGAAACGAAATTCGAACGCCACACCGCGGAAGATCAAGCCGCACAACATCAGGATCAGGGGCAGGTACAACGCTTCCAGAATCACCGAATAGGCCAGCGGGAACGCGCCATACAGCGCCGCGCCACCGAGCACCAGCCAGGTCTCGTTGCCGTCCCAGACCGGTGCCACGGTGTTCATCATCACATCGCGCTCCTTCGCATCCGGGATCAGCGGAAACAGAATACCCAACCCCAGGTCGAAGCCGTCCATGATCACGTACATCATCACGCCGAAGGCGATGATCACGCCCCAGATCAGCGATAAATCGATACCTTGAATACCCATGACTCAACTCCCTTCCTTCAATTGACGCGGGCGTCGGTTTCGAGGATTTCGGCGTCGGCGGACAACGGCCGGCGCGGTGTGATGACCTGATCGGCATGTCCCGCAGGCGCATGCTCGTGATGGGGTTTGGGCCCCTTGGCCACCAGTTTCATCATGTAGCCGATACCCACCGTGAACACCGAGAAGTAGATCACCACGAACAGCGCCAACGAGATGCTCAGTTGCGCGACGCTGTGATTCGACGCGGCATCGGCGGTGCGCAGCAGGCCATACACCACCCACGGCTGACGCCCGACTTCGGTAGTGATCCACCCGGCCAGCATGGCGATCAGGCCACTTGGCCCCATCCACAACATCAGGCGCAGGAACCAGCGATTGCGGTAAATGGCTCCGCTGCGGCGCAGGGCCAGGCCGAGCACGCCGGCCAACACCATCAACATGCCCAGCCCGGCCATGACACGGAAACTCCAGAAGATCACCGTCGCGTTCGGCCGGTCCTCTTTCGGGAAGCTCTTGAGCGCCGGGATTTGCTTGTCGAGGCTGTGGGTCAGGATCAGGCTGCCCAGATAAGGAATCTCGATGGCGTACCTGGTTTTCTCGGCCTGCATGTCGGGGATGCCGAACAGCACCAGCGGCGTCGCTTCGCTACCGTTGTTTTCCCAGTGCCCTTCAATCGCGGCGATTTTCGCCGGTTGATGCTCCAGGGTGTTCAAGCCGTGAGCGTCACCGACCACGGCCTGGATCGGGCAGACGATCAACGCCATCCACAACGCCATCGACAGCATCTTGCGCACTTGCCGGGTGTCGTTGCCGCGCAGCAGATGCCACGCCGCCGACGAGCCGACAAAGAACGCCGTGGCCACGAACGCGGCAATCGCCATGTGTGCCAGTCGGTACGGGAACGACGGGTTGAACACGATGGCCAGCCAGTCCAGCGGCATCACACGACCGTCGACGATCTCGAAGCCCTGGGGCGTTTGCATCCAGCTGTTGGAGGCAAGAATCCAGAAGGTCGAAATCAGGGTGCCGATGGCGACCATGACCGTCGAGAAAAAGTGCAAGCCGCGCCCTACCCGGTTCCAGCCGAACAGCATGACCCCGAGGAACCCGGCCTCGAGGAAGAACGCCGTGAGCACTTCATAGGTCAGCAACGGCCCGGTGATGCTGCCGGCGAAGTCGGAGAAGCGGCTCCAGTTGGTGCCGAACTCGTAGGCCATGACCAGCCCCGAGACCACCCCCATGCCGAAGTTGACGGCGAAGATCTTCGACCAGAAATGGTAGAGGTCGCGGTAGGTGTCGTTGTGGGTCTTCAGCCAGAGCCCTTCGAGCACCGCCAGGAAACTGGCCAGCCCGATGGTGATGGCGGGAAAGATGATGTGGAACGAAACCGTGAACGCAAATTGAATGCGCGCCAGGTCCAGTGCCTCCAGGTTAAACATGTCGATATCCTCATCGCGGATTTAAAACTGTGGGAGCGAGCTTGCTCGCGATGAGGCCGGCACCTTCAACATCAATGGCGCCTGGCACCCTGCAATCGCGAGCAAGCTCGCTCCCACAAAGTCTTGAGTGATCGGCACTACGCAGCGGACGTCGAAATCAGGTTGCTGGCCTTGGCCTGCTCCAGCCGGATGGCGACGAACTTGGAAGTCGGGGTGAAGGTGCGGTCACCGTAACTTTCCAGTGGCACCAGCGGGTTGGTCTCCGGGTAGTACGCGGCCGCCTGACCGGCCGGAATGTCGTAGGCGATCAGGGTGAAACCGCTGACCCGACGTTCGCGCTCGTCGTCCCACAGCGCCACCAGGTCGACCTTCTGCCCCGGCTCGAAACCCAGCCGGCGAATGTCCTGCTCGTTGGCGAACACCACGTCGCGCATGCCGTACACCCCGCGGTAGCGGTCATCCAGGCCATACAGCGTGGTGTTGTACTGATCGTGGGAGCGCATGGTCTGCAGAATCAGGTGCGGCTTGACCGCAAGGTTGCGCACACCCTCGCTGATCAGGTGCTGCGGCAGCACGCTCGGAGTGAATTGGGCTTTGCCGCTGGCGGTTTTCCAGATGCGCCTGGCCGCGTCGTTGGGCATGTGGAAACCGCCCGGATGCAGCAAGCGCCGGTTGAAATCTTCGAAACCCGGAATGGTGTCGGCAATCATGTTGCGGATGCGGCCGTAGTCGCCGATGGCCCAGTTCCAGTCGATCGGGTGCTTGCCCAGTGTCGCGGCAGCGATTCCGGCGATGATCGCCGGTTCCGACAGCAAGTGTTTCGACTTCGGTTTCAGTTGGCCGTGGGAGATGTGGATCATGCTGAAGGTGTCTTCCACGGTCACGCCTTGCGGTCCTTCGGCCTGCAGGTCGATGTCGGTGCGGCCCAGGCACGGCAGGATCAACGCATCACGACCGGTGACCAGATGGCTGCGGTTAAGCTTGGTGGCGATGTGCACGGTGAGGTCGCATTTGCGCAATGCAGCGTGGGTCCGCGGCGTGTCGGGGGTGGCCTGGGCGAAGTTGCCACCCAGAGCGATAAACACTTTCGAACGCCCCTGCTCCATCGCGCCGATCGCCATCACGGTGTTGTGACCATGTTCACGCGGCGGCTTGAAGGAGAAGCGTTTTTCCAGGGCATCGAGCAAATCGGTGGGCGCCAGCTCGTTGATGCCCATGGTGCGGTCGCCCTGCACGTTACTGTGACCGCGAACCGGCGACAGGCCCGCGCCCGGACGGCCGACATTGCCGCGCAGCAGCATCAGATTGATGACTTCCTGCAGGGTCGGCACCGAGTGCGTGTGCTGGGTCAGGCCCATCGCCCAGCACATGATCACCCGCTTGGCCCGGGCGTACATGCGGGCGGCGAGTTCGATGTCAGCCAAAGGCATGCCCGACTGTTGCTCGATGTGCTCCCAACTGGTGGCGTCGACTTCTGCCAGGTAGGCATCCATTCCCGAGGTGTGTTCGGCGATGAACTCATGGTCGAACACCGGCTCGCCGCCGGTGGCCTGCGCTTCACGCTCCCACTGCAAGAGGAACTTGACCATGCCGCGCATGACCGCCATGTCGCCGCCGAGTGCCGGGCGGAAGTAAGCGGTGTTGGTCGGCTCGGAACCATTCATCAACATTTCAATCGGGTGCTGCGGATGCTGGAAGCGCTCCAGTCCGCGCTCCTTGAGTGGATTGATGCAGATCACCTGCGCACCGCGCTTGACCGCTTCACGCAGCGGTTCGAGCATCCGCGGGTGGTTGGTGCCGGGGTTCTGGCCGATGACGAAGATCGCGTCGGCATGCTCCAGGTCGTCAAACACCACGGTGCCTTTGCCCACGCCGAGGCTTTCGATCATGCTCACCGCGCTGGCTTCGTGGCACATGTTCGAGCAGTCCGGAAAGTTGTTGGTACCGTAGGCCCGGACGAACAACTGATAGAGAAAGGCGGCCTCGTTGCTGGCCCGGCCCGAGGTGTAGAACTCGGCCTGGTCCGGCGATTCCAGCGCGTTGAGATGCCGGGCGATCAGCGCGAACGCTTCGTCCCAGGTGGTTTCCACGTAGCGGTCGGTGGCAGTGTCATAGCGCATCGGGTGGGTCAGGCGGCCCTGATACTCCAGCCAGTAATCGCTCTGCTCGGCCAGCGCCGAGACGCTGTATTTGTTGAAGAACGCCGGGTCGACCAAACGGCCCGTGGCTTCCCAGTTAACCGCCTTGGCGCCGTTTTCGCAGAACTTGACCATGCCGTTTTCCGGCGACTCGCCCCAGGCGCAACCGGGGCAGTCGAACCCGCCGTTCTGGTTGGTCTTGAGCATGGCGCGAATGTTTTTCAGCGCGTTTTCACTGCCCAGCCAGTTCCTGGTAACAGCGATCAGTGCACCCCAACCGGCGGCGGCACCTTTGTAGGGTTTGTAGCGGTCGACTTGAGACATGGTATTTCTCCGTGACCTGATTCAGGCCATTGATCGTTTGACGGAGAAAAGCATATGGACGGGGATTAATTATTGTCTAATCGCTATTTACGACTACATTATCGAAACGCTCTATCACGGTTTTTTTATACTTTCTTATCAATGACTTGGAATCAATTACAACCCTTAAAATCACAAAATAAAGTTCATCATCGACCCGCTCGATCACCCGGTTGTTAATAGTGATTGGACGCTCGTTAAAGTTGCTCTTAGCCTGCGCTCAACAGATCCGTTAACAGCGCAATATCTGTAGGAGCGAGCTTGCTCGCGATGGACTCAAGAGCACCGCGTTTTGTCAGCAAGCACGCGTCATCGTTAACGACCATCGCGAGCAGGCTCGCTCCTACACCGCGCTCAACAAATCCGTTATCAGCGCAATACCTGTAGGAGCGAGCCCTGCTCGCGATGGACTCAAGAGCACCGCGTTTAGTCGGCAAGCACGCGTCATCGTTAACGACCATCGCGAGCAGGCTCGCTCCTACACTTACGCTCAACAAATCCGTTATCAGCGCAGTACCTGTAGGAGCGAGCCCTGCTCGCGATGGACTCAAGAGCATCGCGTTTAGTCAGTAAGCACGCGTCATCGTTAACGACCATCGCGAGCAGGCTCGCTCCTACACTTGCGCTCAACAAATCCGTTATCAGCGCAATACCTGTAGGAGCGAGCCCTGCTCGCGATGGACTCAAGAGCATCGCGTTCAGCCAGCAAGCACGCGTCATCGTTAACGACCATCGCGAGCAGGGCTCGCTCCTACAAAGTCCATCCAACAGCAAGCGAGGGTGTCATGTCAGAACGAGTCTTGATCGATGGCTTCTCCCGGCGCGTG
Source organism: Pseudomonas sp. Pseusp10 (assembly GCF_059492225.1). NCBI lineage: Bacteria > Pseudomonadati > Pseudomonadota > Gammaproteobacteria > Pseudomonadales > Pseudomonadaceae > Pseudomonas > Pseudomonas sp. Pseusp10. Next base: position 4,380,260 of record NZ_CP168528.1, read on the forward strand.
GACTATCTGCGGATGTCGGTCACCGACCGCTGCGATTTCCGTTGCGTGTATTGCATGGCCGAGGACATGCAGTTTCTGCCACGCCAACGGGTGCTGACCCTGGAAGAGATTTATCAACTGGCGCAAAGCTTCGTCGCCCTGGGCACCCGCAAGATCCGCCTGACCGGAGGCGAGCCGCTGATCCGTCCGGGCGTGGTGCAACTGTGCGAGAAGATCGCCGCCCTGCCCGGCCTGCGTGAACTGTGCATGACCACCAACGGTTCGCAGCTGGCCAAACTGGCCGGGCCGTTGTTCGAGGCCGGGGTCAAGCGCCTCAACATCAGCCTCGACTGCCTGGACCCCCAACGTTTTCGCGAACTGACCCGCACCGGTGATCTGGCGCAGGTCATCAAGGGCATCGACGCGGCCAACCAGGCCGGTTTCCGCAACACCAAGCTCAATTGCGTGGTGATGAAGGGCCGCAACGACCATGAGATCAATGATCTGGTGAGCTTCGCCATCGACCGCAACCTCGACATCTCCTTCATCGAGGAAATGCCGTTGGGCACCATCGACGAGCACAGCCGCGCCGAGTCGTTTTTCGCAAGCGCCCAGGTCCGCGAACGCATCGCCGAACGCTACACTTTGATTGATTCCGCCGAGTCGACCCAGGGTCCGTCGCGCTACTGGCGCCTGGCCGAGGCGCCGCAGATTCGCCTGGGGTTCATCTCGCCCCACAGCCACAACTTCTGCGGCACCTGCAATCGGGTGCGGCTGACCGTGGAAGGACGTCTGCTGCTGTGCCTGGGCAATGAGCACGCCGTGGATCTCAAGGCTGTCTTGCGCAGCCACCCCGGACAGCCCGAGCGCCTGGAAAAAGCCATTATCGAGGCGATGAAACTCAAGCCTTATCGGCACAACTTCGAAGTGAACGACGATGTTCAGGTCATTCGCTTCATGAACATGACGGGCGGCTGAAACCCATGATCGTGAGACCCAAACCCAACCTGATCGGCGTCCTGACGTCCCTCAAGGGTTCGATCGCCAAGCGCATTGCCTGGCGCAGCCTGATGGTGACGTTGCTCGCCTCGGCCATCGTGCTCATCGAAACCTTGCACCCCAGCTATTTTTCCAAGGTCAGTGCAACGCCCTTCACGCTGCTGGGTTTGTCGTTGTCGATCTTCATGAGCTTTCGCAACAACGCCTGCTACGACCGCTGGTACGAAGCGCGCAAGGCGTGGGGCGATGTGATCGTGGAAATCCGCTCGATGATTCGTGAAACCCTGGTGATCAAGGATGTGGCTGAACGACACACGATCCTCAGCAACCTCTGCGGCTTCGCCCATGCCCTCAACGCGCGGCTGCGCCGGGAAAACGAACTGGCTGCCAGTGGCGACTGGCTGCACCCGATGCCCAAAGGCGACTCCACGGACATCAGCGGACAAATCCTGATGCAGGTCGGTCAGCAGTGCTCGGCACTCAACGAGTCCGGGGCGATCAACGACTGGCGCTACACGCTAATGGCCAACCATCTGGCCAGCCTGACCCACGCCCAGGCGGTCTGTGAACGGATCAAACACACCCCGCTACCCTTCCCCTACACCCTGTTGCTGCACCGCACCATCTACCTGTTCTGCATTCTCTTGCCGTTTGCCATGGCCGAGCCCCTGGGCTGGCTGACACCGATTTTCACCGCGATTGTCAGCTACACCTTTTTCGGCCTGGATGCGATTGCCGACGAGCTGGAAGACCCGTTCGGCCGCGACGAAAACGACCTGCCCACCGACGCCATCGTGCGCAACATCGAACGCGATGTGCTGGCTGCCCTTGGCGTGACGGAACTGCCGCCACAACTGGAGCCGGTGGATTTTGTGTTGAATTGAGACTAAAGAAACACACAAAACCTGTGGGAGCGAGCTTGCTCGCGATAGCGGTGGGTCAGGCAATATCTCTGTTGGATGTGCCGACCTCTTCGCGAGCAAGCCCGCTCCCACAAGGGATTGTGGCCAGCTGCGGGATTGGCGTTCACTGAAGATCAAAACTGTGGGAGCGGGCTTGCTCGCGAAAGCGGTGGGTCGGGCAATATCTTTGTTGGATGTGCCGGCCTCTTCGCGAGCAAGCCCGCTCCCACAGAGTCAGTGTCAGAACAGCTCGCTGAAGGGAATGAACCGCGCCGTGTCGCCAACTTCCAGTGTGCAGCCTTCCGGCACTTCCACCAGCCCGTCCGACCAGGATGCGCCCAGCAACACGCCTGAACTCTGGTTCGGATAGAGCACCGCTCGACCGGCTTCGAGTTTCGCCCGCAGGTACTCGCGGCGACTCCCGGGTTTGGGCCAGGCAAAGCCGACCCTGACCGGGAAACTCAACGGCTCGACGTCTTCCACGCCCTGAATCCGCAACAGATAAACCCGGGCCAACAGGCCGAAAGTGACCAACGCCGATGTCGGATTACCCGGCAGGCCAATCACCGGCACACGGCCGAAGTGGCCCACGGTCAATGGCTTGCCGGGTTTGATCGAGAGTTTCCACAGCAACGGTTTGCCGCACTCGCGCAGCACCTGGCCGAGGCAGTCGGCGTCACCGGCGGACACGCCGCCAGTGGTGAGTATCAGGTCAGCCGCGTGCTGCAGCTGTTCGAGTTTGAGCCGTGTCTGCCGTGGCGCGTCGGGAAGAATGCCGGCATCGATGACCTCGCAACCCAACGCATTCAACCAATGGCTCAACAGCGTGCGGTTGCTGTTGTAGATGCTGCCGGGTTTGAGTGGCGTGCCCGGTTCGAGCAGTTCATCGCCGGTGGACAACAACGCCACCCGTGGTCGCCGCACCACCTGCACCTGGGTGCAACCCTGTGCCGCCGCGACCGCCAGTTCGAACGGACCGAGGCGCTTGCCGGCGCGCAGCAGCACATCGCCGACGCGGTTCTCCTGGCCTTGCGGGCGGATGTTGTTGCCGGCGCTCAGTGGCTGCTTGAAGCGGATACGTCCGTCATCCAGTACCTCGGTGTTCTCCTGCATCTCCACGCAGTTGGCACCCGGCGGAACCGGTGCGCCGGTGAAGATGCGCGCGCAGGTTACCGGTGCCAGGGCTTCGGGGGCCTGACCGGCAAATACCTGCTGCGACACGGCCAGCGGTTCCCCATCCCAACCCTCGATATTCAGGGCATACCCGTCCATGGCGCTATTCGGCCACGGCGGCAGATCGAGAGTCGCCACCAGGTCATTGGCCAGAACCCGTTGCCTGGCGGCACTGAGCGGCACCGCTTCACTGTCTTCAATCCACCGCGCCTCGGCCATTGCCAGCAAACTGTCGATGGCCTCCTCCACCGGCATCAAGGGTGACCGACTCATCCCCGCGTCCCGCAGGCTTGCACAGGCTTGAGGTGCGGCACGAAATTGCATGGCCGGTGGCGAGCGTCGAGTTGTTCGGCGAGGATGCCTTCCCATGCGGTGCGGCAGGCGCCCGTGGAACCCGGCAGGCAGCAGACCAGCGTGCCATTGGCCAGCCCGGCCAATGCCCGGCTCTGCACCGTCGAGGTGCCGATGTCGAGGATCGAAATCGCCCGGAACAGTTCACCGAAACCATCGATCTGTTTATCCAGCAAACAGGCCACAGCCTCGGGTGTGCTGTCGCGACCGGTAAACCCGGTACCGCCAGTGATCAGCACCACCTGAATGCCGTCGTCGGCAATCCAGTTCGCCACCTGCGCGCGGATCTTGTAAAGGTCGTCCTTGAGCAGGTTGCGCTCGCTCAGGGTATGGCCGGCTTCCAGCAAACGACTGACGAGTAACTGGCCGGAAGTGTCATTGGCATATTCACGGGTATCGCTAACGGTCAGTACGGCAATATTCAGGGGTATAAACAAGGCATCCGGTTTGACGCTCATGGAATTCTCCGGCAGGCATGAATTAAATAGCTAAATTCAATAACTTCCGGAGACTAATTCGATAAATCGAACTGTGTCCAATCACTCTAACCAACCAGACTATCGAGCCGATCTATCAATATAAAAAGACCATAAAAGGCATCAGTGATAGAGCCCATCGATACCCCCTTAGATACCAGTGATTGGACGCACACCGACGACCATGAGATCGTCCACACCTCACGTTTTCCGCCTCGCCTTGTGTCTTGCGCACTTGAGTCAATACTTACCCCTCACTCCCCCGCCAGCAGGTGCCGTCATGGACATCAAACAACTCAAGTTCCTGATCGCCCTGGAGCAGACCCGCCACTTTGGCCAGGCCGCTGCGCGCTGCCACATCACCCAGCCCACGCTGTCGATGCGCCTGCGCAACCTGGAGGATGAACTGGACCTGGTGCTGGTCACCCGGGGCCAGCGCTTCGAGGGTTTTACCCAGGCCGGCGAACGCGTACTGGCGTGGGCCCGGACCCTGCTGGCGGCCCACGACGGGCTCTTCGCCGAGGCCGCCGCGTGCCGGGGCCAACTCGTCGGTAACTTGCGCCTGGGGCTGGTGCCGCTCAGCAGCTTCAACCCCGTCACCTACATCCAGGGCCTGTCCCGCAGCTTTCCCGAGCTCAAGTACAGCCTGTCTTCCTTGAGTTCCGACCAGATCATCGAGGGCCTTGGCAACAATCAACTGGACCTGGGTGTGTGCTACCTCGATCACGTCAACCCGAGCTATTTCGAGTTTTTCGAAATCGGCGAGACCCGCGTCGGCCTGCTGTACGACACCCGTCACTTCCATTTCGACGGCACACAAATGAACTGGGAGGACGCCGCAGAGCTGCCCTTGGGGATGCTCAGCAACGGCATGCACTATCGCAAGTCCATCGACCTGAGCTTTCGCAGCCGTGGACTGGACCCGCAGCCGATCCTGGAAAGCGATTCGACCTACCAGTTGCTGCAGGCGATTCACGAAGGTTTCTGCTGCGCGATCATGCCACTGGACAGCGGCCTGGAAGAACCCATCGAACACCTGTCGTTCATCGAATTGCCGGATGCCAGCGTGCTCGCGCCCCTGGGTCTGGTGATGCGCAAGACCGAGCCGCGCTCGGCGATTGCCGAGAAGTGTTTCGCCGAAGCACGAACGTTATTCAGCCGGACTGACTGATCAAATTCCGGCTTTATATAAAACCGAACGAGGCATCTTTTACCAGCCTGATAGACATCACCAATCGGCGCATCGGAACAAGCGATTGGACGCATTGAAAAGTTACCCGTAGCCTGAACTTAATTCAGCGCTTCGAGGTTCTTTTCATGTTGTGCCAAGTTGAACATGCCGATTATCGAAGCGACACTAACGCTCCTGCACCCAAACCGCTGAGTGTGAACTTTCGCGAGTACGACAACGCCGCGTCAGTCTGTCAGGCGGCGCTGGCCGCCGAGATCGCACTGGCAATCACCTACAACGGTTTGAGCCAGGCCGTGATGATGGTATCGCCGGGCAACCTCGAAGACTTCATCCGTGGCTTCAGCGTCAGCAACGACATCGTTCGGCACCCGCGTGAAATCTACGACCTGCGCCTCACCCGATTCGACCAGGCCGTTCAAGCAGACGTGCAGATCTCCAGCCGCGCGTTCTGGGCGCTGAAGAACCATCGTCGGCAAATGGCCGGCACCAGTGGCTGCGGCTTGTGCGGAGTGCAAGCGCTGGAGCAGGCCCTGCCGAAACTGGACATTCTCGACCCGGTTCCCCTGCCGCCCGCCGAGCACTTCATCGACATTCGCAGCCGCATCGAACAGGCACAACAAATGGCCCGCAGCAGCGGCGCGCTGCATGCAGCGCTGTACTTCGACACCCAAGGCAACGCGTTGATCTGCCGCGAAGACATTGGCCGCCACAACGCGCTGGACAAGTTGATCGGTGCCCTGCAACACGCCGGCATCGACAGCCGCAGCGGCTTCACGGTGGTCACCAGCCGTTGCAGCCTGGAACTGATCCACAAAGCCGTCAGGGCCAGGCTCGGCACGCTGGTCAGTCTGTCGGCACCCACCGCCCTGACCGTGCAATGGGCGATCAAACATCGCCTCAACCTGATTCACGTACCCCACCGCAACGCACCGCGCATCTACAGCCCGGCATGATGCCTTCACCTGATCACCGCGCCGGCAAGCGCAGGAACTTCCCATGACAGATATTTCGGATTCACCGCCCAATGGCCTGACCCACCTCGACCGCCAGGGTCGCGCCAACATGGTCGATGTCAGCGAAAAAAACCCGACGCTGCGAGAAGCCCAGGCCCAGGCCTGGGTGCGGATGCGCCCGGAAACCTTGAAGCTGATTCAAAGCGACGGCCACCCCAAAGGCGATGTGTTTGCCGTCGCACGAATCGCCGGAATCATGGCTGCAAAGAAAACCCATGAACTGATTCCGCTGTGCCACACCCTGCTGCTCAGTTCGATCCACATCGAACTCAAGGCCTGCACACCGGACAGCGTGAAAATCCTCGGCACGTGTCGCGTCGAGGGCCAGACCGGGGTCGAACTCGAAGCCCTCACCGCCGTCAGCGTGGCGGCGCTGACCCTCTATGACATGTGCAAGGCAGTGGACCGCGGCATGGTCATCGATGACATCCGCCTGCTCAGTAAACAAGGTGGCCGCTCCGGTCATTTCAAGTTCGAGGACGCACAATGATCCTGATCAATTACTTCGCCCGTTACCGCGAGCAGCTCAACCTGGGCGGTGAAAAACTGCCCCTGACCGACAGCCTCAAGACCATCGAAGACGTGCGCCGATTGCTGATGGCTCGCGGTGAGGTGTGGAGCCATGTGCTCGGTGAAAACAACCTGATGTGTGCGCTGAACCAGGTGCTGTGCCATCCGGATCAGGTGATCGAGGACTTTGACGAGATCGCCTTTTTTCCACCCGTCACCGGGGGTTGAGACATGACGGTTCGGGTCCAGCGTGAAGTGTTTGATGTCGGCCGGTTGATCGACAGTCTGCAGGCGAACGATCCGGGCGTGGGTGCCGTGGTCAACTTCGTCGGCTACGTGCGCGACATCAATCAGGGTGAGGCAGTCGCCGGGTTGTTTCTGGAGCACTACCCGGGCATGACCGAACGTTCGCTGCAAACAATCATCGACAATGCCAGGGCCCGATGGCCACTGAGGGCCGTGGAGATCGTGCATCGGATCGGCCCGTTGTCGATCAGCGAGCCAATCGTGTTTGTCGGCGTCAGCAGCCAACATCGACAAGCCGCTTTCGAAGCCTGCGCATTCATCATGGACTACCTGAAAACCGACGCGCCGTTCTGGAAGCGCGAAGACGTGGCGTCCGGCGCTCGCTGGGTCGATGCCCGTGACAGCGACCGATCAGCCGTCGAGCGCTGGGCAGATACGCAGTATCAGGCGACTATCCAACGCGCTCCGGCATCGCATTGCTACGTTTCAAGCGCGGGGTGATCGAGGTGTTGATCGGCCCCAGTGTGCACCTGATGCTCTGAATCAAACATTTACACGCGCCACAATCCTCCCTAGTATCCAGCCATCCCCCGGATGGCTTGTCCTGCTCGCCACCGACGATTTCCGCCGCCGGAAACCTGCGCCATGCGTACTTCGCCGTCAGAACAGCACCTGCTGAACCTCTCGCTCCAGGCCACCTCGCTGCTGGCCGTGGACGGCATTGCATGAAGCGCATCGTCAACCTGCCCATGGCCCTGCGCCGTTCCAAACTGCGTCACTCCGCACGTCCGCCGGATAGCGCCCCGCTCGCCTGATCGGCGAGCCCCCTCCTTTCGCTATCCCGGTCCGCGTGAAGCTCAGCCATACACAGAACCTGTGGGAGCGGGCTTGCTCGCGAAAGCGGTGTGTCATTCAGCAGTGATGTCGGCTGAAAGTACGCCTTCGCGAGCAAGCCCGCTCCCACAAGAACTGCGCTCGCCTGACCGGCATTGGATTCTCCCAATTTTGCCTGGACACTGACATGACTCAACGTTGCAACTCCTACTACACCGCCACCCTCAACCAGGACACCGATTACCCGACGCTGCAAGGCCGGCACCGGGTTGACGTGGTGATCATCGGCGGCGGTTTCACCGGTGTCGCCACCGCCGTCGAGCTGGCGGAAAAAGGCCTGAAGGTCGCCATCGTCGAAAGCCACAAGATCGGCTGGGGCGCTACCGGGCGCAACGGCGGCCAAGTCACTGGCAGCCTGTCGGGCGACGAAGCCATGCGCAAACAGATGCGCCGCACCCTTGGCGATGACGTCGACGATTTCATCTGGAACCTGCGCTGGCGCGGGCACCAGATCATCCAGCAGCGCGTGGAAAAATACGGCATCGCCTGCGACCTCAAGCGCGGCCACCTGCACGCCGCGTACAAACCCGCGCACATGGACGGCTTGCGCAAGGATTACAACGAAGCGGTGCACCGTGGCATGGGCGACGAGATCAGCCTGCTCGACCGCAGCCAGGTACGCGACCTGCTGCAAAGCGACCTCTACCACGGCGCAATCAAGAACACCCGCAACCTGCACCTGCACCCGCTCAACCTGTGCATCGGTGAGGCTCGCGCAGCCGAAAGCCTGGGCGCATTGATCTTCGAAAACAGCGAAGTGCTGGAGATCATCCACGGCGATGGCCTTCACCAGAGCCCCGGCGTACGCACCGCCCACGGGCACATCGACGCCAATCAGGTACTGCTGGCCGGCGACGTCTACCACAAGCTGGAACCGGGCAAGCTCAAGGGCAAGATCTTCCCGGCCATGGGCGGCATCGTCACCACCGCGCCACTGGGCGATCTGGCCAAACAGATCAACCCCGAAGACCTGGCGGTCTACGACTGCCGCTTCGTGCTCGACTACTACCGCCTCACCGCTGACGGTCGCCTGCTATTCGGTGGCGGCGCCAACTACAGCGGCAAGGATTCGCGCGACATCGCCGCCGAACTGCGCCCGTGCATCGAGCAGACTTTCCCGGCACTCAAAGGTGTGGCCATCGATTACCAGTGGAGCTGCGCGATGGGCATCGTGATCAACCGCATCCCGCAACTGGGCAAGCTGTCGGACAACGTCTGGTATTGCCAGGGCTACTCCGGCCACGGCATCGCCACCACCCACATCATGGGCGAAATCATGGGCCGGGCGATCACCGGGCAGTTGGAGCAGTTCGACACCTTCGCCGCCTGCCAGCACATCCGCGTGCCCCTGGGCGACCTGCTGGGCAACCCGATGCTTGCTGCCGGCATGTGGTACTACCAGATGCTGGAGCGTTTGCGCTGAGCCATTGGCTGCGCATCCGGCATTGATGTTGTTTGTGCTGGCCTCTTCGCGGGCAAGCCCGCTCCCACAGGGATTCATGTCGACCACAAATTTTGAGGCCGACAAATAACCCTTGTGGGAGCGGGCTTGCCCGCGAAGAGGCCGGAACATTCAACACATCTGCCAGCAAAAAATGATCAAGCCTGCACTACCTCGATCCCCAGCTCCCGGTAGTCCTCGACATTGCCAGACGCCACATGCCGTTCGGTGATCAGCGTGTGCACACGGTTGCAAGACGCGACGACAAAGGGCTCCACTGCGCCGAGTTTGTCCGCCGTGGTGACGGCGATCACGTGGGACGCACAATCGAGCATCGCCTGTTTCACCGGTACTTCATCAAAATGCAGTGAGCTGAGTCCCACCTGCGGGTGAATCGCGCACACCCCGGTAAACAGCAGATCGGCCTTGATGCCCGCCAGCAGCCGCAGGGTTTCGTGGCCACTGGCCGACATCGTCGCCGGGTTGAGCTGACCGCCGGCGAGAATCACCTTGATGCCTTTGTACTCGGACAGGGTGATGGCAGTCATCGGCGACGCGGTGACCGCGGTAATGGCGATATCCGTCGGCAGCGAACGCGCGATCTGCAAGGTGGTGGTACCGGAATCGAACACCACGATCTGACCGTCCTGCACCCGTCGCGCAGCCAGTTGCGCCAGATGGGTTTTCACCTCATCGGTTTCGCTGATCCGGGTGAAATAGTCCTTGCCCGTATCCTTGGGCCGCGGCAACGCCCCGCCGTGCACCCGCTGCACCAGGCCGGCACTGGCCAGTTCCGCCAGATCGCGGCGGATGGTGTCTTCGGACACCGCGAAATGCTGGCTCAACTCCGAGGCCATGACCTTGCCGTCACGTTCGAGGATCAACAGGATTTTTTGCCGGCGAACTGACGGAAGTTCGGCAGAGGAATGGTTGTCGTGCATGTTTTTGCTCGTTTGTACGTGTAATTGCGCGTTTAAGCGAGATTAGCCAAAGCACGGGATAAACACAAACGGGCGGCCGGGCAAACACCCCCAATTATCATTTTTTTCGATCTTTCAAATCATTACGCTGAATTTTTTATTTTCCTGTGACCTGTTCAAGATGGCGCCGTCACTCATGTTTTGGATGGAAACTTCATGAATATCAATTTTGCTTTTGCGTGCATGATCGTGGTCTCGTTCACCATTGCGCTGGTACACGCCTGATCGACAGGTCGTGAGGCGTCAAGATGTGCAGGCAGCGCCCGATTTTGCATTCACCCTCACGCTTGCGCAGGACGCTCCCCCAGCGTTTCCTGCCCACAGGCGCCCGCCTGGGGCAGCAGGCTGATTTCGACGCGTCGGTTGGCCGCGCGCCCGGACTCGCTGTCATTGCTGGTGACCGGCTGGCTGGCGGCAAAGCCCTGGACCGCAAAGCAACTGCCGGGGATGTCACCCATGCGTTGCATCCAGTCACGTACGGCAGAGGCACGCGCGTGGGAGAGCAGGAGATTATCCTGCGGGTTTCCACGGCCATCGGTATGTCCGCCAATGACGATCAGCCAACCGGGCTGGGCCTTGATGTCGACCAGGGCGCTGATCAGGATCTTGGTCGAGCCCGGCTTGAGCTCGGCGCTCCCGGCGTCGAACAGCGACAGGCTGTCCAGGCGCACAGGCCCGACAATCGTTTGGGCCGGCTCAAACAGTTGCGTAACACGCCGCTCGACTGCACCGGTGGTGCCCAACCACCAAGCACCGCTGACCAGGCCAGCCATGGCGGCTGCCGCGCCCAGCCACAGGGCAACGCGACGCCTGGCCGGCTGCATTTCAGGCATGGGGTTGGGTGGCAAAATCACCACGGGCATCAACAGCGACGGTGCCGGTTCCCTTGGTGGCAGCGATAAGGTACCGAGCGCAACGCTGCTGCGCTGCGTACGCTGGACCAGGCTTTCGATCTGCTGGCGCAAGGCATGCAATGCAACCAGAGGCGGTTGTGCCTGTTGCTCCAGACGCTGCTGCAAACGCGCCAGTTCGGTGTCCAGCTCAAGCAATGCGGGGAAGTTTTGCGCGCTCAACGCCCTGTTGCGCAGCAACGGCTGCCATTGCACGAACAGCCAGGCCAGGATATCCAGGCGAACCGACGCCATGGGTGGCCATAACGCCGGCCATTGGCAACACAGTGACTCGATCAGCGCCACCCCCTGCGCCATGCCTTCCAGGCCGTGGCGCTGACTGCGCGCCAAGGCAAACGCAGCCGCCGTTTGCAGGTCCGCGCCGTTCTGCTCGAACAGCGTCAGACACCACTGTTCCACCCTGGCCCAGTCCACGTCGGGACAGGCCGGGTGACTCAACTTCGCCAGCTCTTCGCGCAGCGACACGAACTCACCAAAACCGCGCGGATCACCGCCCAGCCGAATACGCATTTCAAATAACATCATCAGCCTCCCTTGCCATACAGGTTCACGATTACGACAACCATTGCTGTCGTTTCAAATGTCGCACCAGGACTTTGCCTTCCGGTGCCACGGTGGTACCGAAGGTGACTTGCTGGCCGCTTTTGAGCAGCGCATCGAGGCTGTACTCCAGATGACCCGGCAGTGTCTGCTCGAGCAACTCGATGTTCACGGTCGCCAGGCGCGGCTCGTACTTGATCAAAGTGTCCTGCATGGCCCCCATCAGCCGATGAGCCGAGCCAGGCAAACCCTGCAGGATCTGGCCCATGTCGGGAAGGCCGTAATCGGGCAGGTGTGCGAGTGCACCGGCCCGGCTGTTGAGGATGCGTTGCAGGTTGTCCAGTACCGACAGCGTGTGCTGGTCCTCTTCGCTGACCTGATACAGGTCCAGGTCGCCGTTGAAGTTCTGCAGCAGCGTTTCATAGAGTGAAGGATTGAACTCGGTCATCGGTTACTCCCGAGCCAACGCGCGCAAGGTCAATCGGTTGTCCCCCAGTTCGATGATCCGCGCCCGTTCCGGGTCGAGGTCATCGCGGGTCAAGGTTAGGCGCCAGGTATTCATCTGCGTATCGGGGTTGCGGAACAACGCCACCACCGAGACAAAGTGCGCGTCCTTGTCCAGTGGCACATTCAGTTGCGCGCCTTCGCCCGGTTTGATCACCAACGCCCGGGTGTCGAGCAAGTCGCTGTCGAGCACTTGCTCGTCGCCACCGAGCAGGCTGTCGTAGGAAGCCCTCTCCAGCGCTTTGCTGTCGCTCAGTTGGTAGACCCGCACCAGCGTCGGGACCGACATTGCATTCATGTCCGCGACATCGGTGTTGATCGCGGTGCGGGCACTGAAATCCAGATGCAGGGTTTTCACCTGCTTGTAGAAAATCGACCGGGTGGCGGAGGCGGTGCCCTGCGTGACTGACTGAGTCACCCCGCAGCCGGCGAGCACTGCCGCCAGCGTCGCCAGCATCAATGAATTACCAACGGTACGCGACATGCTGTATTTCCCTGTTCCGAGTGTTCTTCGACAGGCCTTGGTAGCGACCCAGATTGATGGTGATCGTGTCGTGCTCCGCGCCCTGCCAGGTGTCACTGCCCGAGCCCAGCATGCCGGTCATCCCCAACAGGATTGGCGCCTGCCCTAACACCGGTTGCGGCAGGCTGCGCACCGGCAGCGACAGCTGCAGCTTCGCGGTGCAACGCCAGCCCAGGTACACCCGCAACAGCACCAGCAAATCGTTGTACAACTGGCCATCGGGCAACCAGCCGCGTGCTTCGTCCTGGTCCCGGGTGAACAGCACCAGATGCAACTGGCTGTTGGCGTCGTAGCCAGTCGCCCCCAGCGGGGTACCCCGGGACAGACTCACCGGGTGACTCGCGGACAGACTCGCCGGCTGCGCCAGGGCAATTTTCTGCGGCCAGTGCGGCGTGATCCGGGCCTGCGTCCCGGGTGCGAGCAGCGTCACCAACGCTGTGATGCCTTCGGCGTTACGGGTGGGCATACGCATCACACCGAGCAGCGCAAGGAACCGCGAAACCGGCGTGGCAATGCGCTTGGCCGTGCCGGGAATGCCCAGCCCGACCAGGCCCAGCAGGCATTGCGAAGTCGCATCGCTCCCGCCTGCTTCGAAGGTGGCCGGGTACGAATACTTGCGCCAGATCCGGTAGAACTGGGTGAATATACGGTGGTTGAAAATGTCGAGGAAGGCTTCCAGCGCTTCATGCCCCTCGCGGCGCTGGGCAATGTCGTCGACAAAAGCCGTCGGCAATGGCGAGTCCACGCCGTACAAGCCCAGCAGGCGCGTGCGCACCGTCGCCGGGTGCAGCGGTTGATTGGCGTCGGTTTCGATGGCCTTGAGTTCACTGGCGGGAAATCCCATGCCGGGGTCCGGGCGGAACCGTACCGGGTCATCCGCCGGGTGGTTAGTGCTGCCCAGTGGCGGGTGATCCGGCAGGGCCTGTTCGAGCAACTGGCAGAAACGATACAGATTGGCCTCGGCCACCCGCCCGTCCAGCGCCTCGAGTAGCCCGCTGGCTTTCAGCCGGGAATACGCTGACTGTGGTTCTCGTTCCATCGCAGGCACTTTCCAGAAGGTTGAAGGATCAGCGTGAGCTGGTTGAACAGGTGAATATCGGCGTACAGAGCGAAGAAACGATGGAGCATTTCGCCGAACAGGCTGATGTCGCCCTCGCCGGAAAAACCATTGGCGTCGAGGGTCACTTCGATGTCCACGCCGCGCAGCAGAAAACCTTTTTCGAAACGCTGCACCAGGTGGTGACTGACCTCGACGATGGCCGCCAGGCGACGACGGTTCAGCTCGCTGTCCGTCCAGTCGTACAGCGCCAGGGTGCCGCGCAGCACTTCGGCGTTATCGAGCATCGGCAGGAAATTCGAACCCAGGTGGCTGAGCACTCGCCAATGGAACCGGTCGCGGTTCGGCGGATAACACGGCAAGGTCGGGGCGCTCAGATTGCGCACCCGCAAACCGGCCTGGGTGGAGTTGGCCAGTGTATCGAGCAAGGTGCTTTGCAATGCCTTGCGCGGCAGTTGGCCGTGGGTACCGGTCAATTGCAGGGACAGACTCTGGCTCGCCTGCAGCCGATCCTGATCAAAGCCGTCGCCGCCCAGGATCAGCCAGGTATCGTGCAAGCCATTGGCGCCACGCTTGAGACGCGTATGGAAATAACGCTCGGGGGCCTCGTCGCGCAGCATGCCGCCCTTGTGGCGAAAACTGCTGAATGGAACGTAGTCATAACGCTCGGCGTTCTTCGATGCGGTGACCCGATCCACCGAGTAAATTTCGGTGTGGCCGTCCTGCAGGCGCATGGGACGCAGCAGGTAGTCGGTTTGCAACGGCGCAAGCGTCATCGGATCGGCTTCAAGGGTGAACAGATTGATCACCGGCACCGCATGCAGACGAATGTGTTCGGCACTCAGGTTGAACGCTTGCGGCCACGACTCGCGCAGGACCACCTCCAGTTCGAACCAGGGCATGCCCGGTGTGATTCTCACCTGCTCCAGGCCGTGGAGAGTCACGAACATGAACTTCTCGCGAAAGGTGAAATATTCCAGCAGCAACTGATACCCACTGAACGCGCTGTCGCCCTTGGGCCACAAGCGGTCCTCATCGGCGAAACCCTTGGGCGCGAAATGGCCTGCCAGCGGATAACGCGGCGCCTCCCCCGGCAGGCGCACATACAACGCCTGGGCATTGAGGGTCAGTGCCTGATGCAGTGCACTGGCCAGTGGCGCATCGGCATTGAGGTACAGCGACAGGCGACTCAGGTCGACCTCGCTCCAGTCGCTCAACGAGCCACAGGAAAAGCGCAGGCGCAGCACCGAGCGTCCGTCGGGCTCGTGGTCCAGACGCACCGATTCCAGGTCGATGGGTTGCAGCATCAGGTCCTGGGTGGTGGTGTAGCGACAACGGGTGCGCTGCGGCCCGATGGGCTGCGACAACACTTCGAAGCCGGCCGCGATCACCTCGCTGCGCTTCATCTGTGCCCGTTCAGGCACCAGTTCGACAATGGACAGCGATGGAATGGTGCGCAGGTAATGCGGCCACAACAGGCTGACCAGACCCTCGGTCAGCTCCGGCAAGTCGTCGTCGAGTTTTTCGCGCAAGCGCCCCATCAAGAAGGCAAAGCCTTCGAACAGGCGTTCCACATAGGGATCGCGCGCGCCCGGTTTGTCCAGGGCCAGTTGCGCCGCCCGGTCCGGAAAGGCTTGCGCAAACTCCTGGCCGGCTTCGTGCAGGTAGCGCATCTCGGCGTCGAAATAACGCAGTGTCAGATTGTCCATGCTCAAAAAGAATCCTGATAAATGAGGTTCAACCGCACAGCACCGCGGCGCGTACCGGATCGATGGCGACCAGCGCCGCCAGCAACGCCTCCATGCGCCGACCCAGCGTGGTTTTGTCGGCATCACTGCGCTGCGCCTTCAAGCGTGTCAGCTTGAGCAGGCGTGCCTTGACTTCGAAATTCAGCTCCGGCTCCCAGTCCGCCAACGCCTGGCGCTGGGCCGTGGCATCCAGTTCACCCAGCAGATGCATGGCCAGGTCGCTCTTGCCACATTGCTCGGCTACTCTCGCCATCAGCAGGCGCAGCAGCCAGCGCTGGCGACCGGTATGGATGCCGGGGCGCTCGGCCAGCCAGGCCAGCGCATGCTCGACACCGTCGCTGTCGGCCTGCGCCAGTGCCTCGGCCTCCAGCGATAGAATCTCGACATCGGCAAACACCGCCGCCGGGGCCGGTGCGGGCAACCACTGCCGGGACTGATTGCCGCTGACGTGCTGACTGATCCACTCACGGGTCGTCTCGTCGGCCAAAGGCGTACCGTCGTTCCAGCTCAACACTTCCAGCCCCGGCAGGCGCTCGAGAAACATGCCCAGGTCGCGCTTGACGATGTCGGCCCAACCGTCCTGCGGTGCCGGTTGTTTGCTCAGGGCCTGGACCAGATACCACTGCAGGTCCAGCCAGAAGTGGTTGACGCCCTCGGCGAACGTCCGCTCGACCTGATCGAGCAATTCGCTCCAGCTCTGTTGCAGATACAGGCGTTTGAGTTGCGCCCTGGATTCGCCTCGGGGCGGTGACAGGCGCGTCATGCCGCTGGCGTCCTGCAGTGGTGTCTGGTGCAAGGTATCCCAGCGCAGGCTCTTCATCAGGTGGTGCGCCGCCAGCCAGCCTTGTGGCTGGTCGCGCAGATAACCTGCGAGGGTCCGACCACTGTCCAGCAGATCGCGTCCGGACTTGATGACCGTGGCGCCCGGTGTGCTGGCCGGACTACCGGGCTCATGACTGGCACTGTTCTGCGGCACCAGCGCATCCACCCCGCCGGACTGCGCCAATCGCGCGGACAACGCCCCATACAGCGCGCCCAGTTGCGGCTGTTGATCCTGCGGCCAGGCCTCCAGCCCACGCTCCAGCCAGGCCAGCGCCGCCACCGTGCGCTCCGCTTCGGCCTTGACTACTTCCGGGTACAGCGACAGGCTGTCCAGCACCTTGCCGCTGGTCAACCACTCAAGAGCCATCTTGCGGCTATTGGACCGTACGGGCAGCACGTCGCCGGCGTAACGCTCGACCAGCGCGGCCAGCAGACTCAGGCCATCGGCCAACCCCGCCTCACCATCCTTCTGCAACCGCGCCCACAGGTAATAAGTGGCGACGCGCAAATCCTTGCAGCGCTGGCTGATCAGCTTCTGCGCCAGCTGGATCACCTCGTCGACATCCGCGCCAGAGAGCTTGTTGACCTCTTCACGCATATGCTGGAAATCATCGTCGTACCCCGGATCCTCGCCGACCGGAGACTGCGTGCTGATGGGTTGCAACCAGGATTGCCAGCGATCGGCTTCGGCGCGGGCAAGTGATAGAGGGTCACGTTCGCCCAGGCAGCGGGCGATCAGTTTGAGCAGGCTCATGGGTAACTCCCGTTCTGTGCATAGGGCTGCGCGTTAGTGCCCTCGCCGAGAAAGATCTGCGCCGGCAACTTGAAGTCGCGCAACTTGAGCAACGCCAGCGGCCCCGCTCCGAGTTCGGTGCGCAGGTGCCAGGTCAAATCCAGGCCATCAGGGGCCTTGAGCTGCAGGCGGTACTGGCTGTCGCTGTCGTTCAGCGCGGTGACCCGGGCTTGTTCGAGCAGGCGGATCAGGCCCCAGGTGCCTTCGTAGTCGCCGAACAGGCGTTCGTTGGCGTGCACGCTGATCCAGCTCAGGCGAGTGCCCGGGTGGTGGCTGAAGCCTGGCCAGCTGAATCGTTGCCAGCGTTCCTTCTGGTTGAAGTACTCATGTTTTTCGCCATTGAGGATGAAGGTGGTTTGCACCACGTCGCGCACCGGTTTGCCCCGCAGCTCGAAGCTCAAGCCCATGCCGCCGTCGGTGTAGAGCACGTCGGCGAGGTGGCTGAGCTGGTTGACAGCGCTGAGGAACTTCGGGTTGAAACGCAGGCCCTGGCTGTGCCGGGCATCGGCCACCCAGCGGCTGCCTTCCTTGCGCAGCACGCCACCCAGTTGCTGCTGCAGAAACTGTTCGATGCGCCCGGAATCGGCGCGGATCATTTGCCCGAGCATCGGCAGCGAGGCATCGCTGCTGGTGGCGGCAAAGGGGTAGCGGCCGGCGAAGGCGCCCTGCCAGTCGTTGACGATCGCCCGTTGCCACTGGCGGTTGAGGCCCGCCGTCGACGGTTGCAGCACCCGTTGCCAGGCCTGCTCCAGCGGCTGCACGAACAGGGTCTGGCCGATCCCGTCCCACTCGGCGCCGAGGCTGGCAGCGAGCAGGCTGCCGTAGGCCTGGGCGTCGGTGAGGTCGACGCTGTGCCCCTGGAACACGCTCTGCGCCAGGGCCTGGGTCATCGCCTGCGGGCTGGGCGCGTTGCTCACTTGTTGCAGCTTCAGGCGCACCCGCGTGACCCGGTTGAGAAAAGCCTGCAGGCTCAGGCGCTCGCGGTCGCTATTGCGCTCGGCGTCCTTGCCCAGCAGGCTCAGCAACGGCCAGAAGGTGGCGTCCAGCGGACCGCCAGGACCGCCGAGCGACTGCTCGATCGGCGGCACGCTGTCCTGGGCGATCAGCTTCTGCGCCGACTTGATCAACGAATCGCCCAGGGCCTGGCCGCGCGTGCCGGCCCGCCCCTGCCAGGCCAACGTGTTCATCAGGGCGATCAGCGGCGACTGGCGCACGTCGCTCATCAGCGCCAGTTGATCGATCACCTCGCCGAGGCTGTCGACCGGCTGCCAGCGCAGGTGGTTGAGGAAGTCCAGCCAGGCGTTGGCGTAGTCCTGGAAATAACGTTCGGTCAGGCGCTCGCGCAGTTGCTCCGGGCTCAATTCGACGGCGAGGCTGGCGGGATGGTCGCTGAGCACCCAATCGATTTCCTCGCGACGGGCCTCGGCTATGGCGGCGATGGCCGGCTGCACCTGGCCTTCCCAGGCCTGGCGGGTGAACACGCCGGGCACTTCGGCCGATGTGGCGAACAGCGCCTTCGCCTCGGTGTCGCCGACCATTTGTGGCAGGCTCAGCGCCGGATAATGGTTGGCCGCGTCATCGAGGATTTTGCGGTACAGGCTGGCTTCGGCATTGCGCTGGCCCAACTGGCCGAGCAGCACTTGCCGGGCTTGCGCCACCAGCCGCGCGTCGGCCTCGATGCGCCAGGCCGGATGGGCCGGCAGTTGCTCGGCATAGAACTGCCACAGGGTGGGTGCCAGTCCTTGCCAGAGTCCCGGCGAAATTCCGGCGCGCAGCGGCTCGGCGTCGCTCAGGGCCTGGGCCAGGAACGCCGGATCGGTTTTTTCCGGGCGCGCCAGCATCAGGTAGGCCTTGAGTTGCGCGTAGGCCGCCGGGGCGCGCCGGGCGCGTTCGGGACTGTCCGGCGGCAGCTTGATCAACGCGTCGAGCCGCGCCTGCAACTGGGCCTCCGCCGGGGCGCGCAGCAAGCGTTGATTGGCCTCGACGTAACGCGGCCACAACGTGGCCAGCAGCGCATCGTTCTGGTTCAAGCCAAACAGCTGATACCACGGCGCGCCGTGGGTGGCGCGGTAATTCAGGCGCGCCAGTTCGCGGACCAGTTCGTGCAGCGCTTGCAGTTGCGCGTCGCCTGGGGCGGATTGCTCCAGCGCGGTCAGCGTGGTTTGCACCTGGGCAATCTGCACGCGGTTGCTGACGAACGATATAAGCAACCCGGCGCCCCAGACCAAGGCCAGACCCAACGCCAGCCCATAAGCGGCGCGCGGCGCGCTCCAGCCCAAGCGCCGGCTGCGCGGTTTCGGGGCGTCCAGCACGCCCTGCCAGACAGGGCCCATCGGCCAGAAGTGATCATCTTTGCGCTCCGCTTTACCGGTCAGCGGCAAGCTGAACCACAACCCGCGCAACGGCAGGTCCTGCCGGAAGACCCCGAACCACGGCGCCAGCGCCTGGCGCCAACGGGCCAGGCCTTCGACCTGCAAATCCCGCGACAAACGCAGAAGGAAATCATGCTCGGGCCGCGCGTTCATCTGCGCCCAGCCTTCGCCACGCAGCGGCTCCAGCAGACGCTGCAGCGCAGCGTCCAGGGCCTGCGCGCTCAAGCGTGACGGCAGCGCACAGCCGACCGCCTGGCTCGGGCGCTGGTCCTGCGCCCACGGACTGGCACAGACCTGCCACACGTGTAGCGGCAACGACCAACCCAGCGCGCGCGCCAGATCTTGCAGGTGACGTGCGCCGTTGCCCATCAGGTTGTCGTCGGCGCTCTGCTCGGTGTTCAGCGCCCAGACCACGCCATCGAGGGCGCGCCAACGGGTCAAGGCGCGACAGCAGTCGAGCACGGATTCGTCCAGTTGGGTTTGCACACTGCCGCCCCAGAGCAGCACGGTG
This sequence comes from Pseudomonas sp. Pseusp10, assembly GCF_059492225.1. Lineage (NCBI taxonomy): Bacteria > Pseudomonadati > Pseudomonadota > Gammaproteobacteria > Pseudomonadales > Pseudomonadaceae > Pseudomonas > Pseudomonas sp. Pseusp10. The sequence continues at coordinate 4,400,197 of NZ_CP168528.1, forward strand.
TTGTGGTCTTCCAGCCAGTTGTCGTTGCTCAGGCCGGGGGCGATGGCCTGGATCTGCTCGGGTTCGCCGACGATGAGCAGGAGCCGGGTTTTGTGGCGCCAGAGGTGGCGGTGACGCTTGCGCAAGGAAGCTTTGATCGCCGCGATGGTTCGTGCTCCCGGCGTATCAACGTTTTTTTCGGGGGACACTTGCGCAGGCTGGTGAACGTCATCCGTATCAAGCCGGCCATAAGTTGAATGCCCCAACAGCCGTCCCAGCAATGGATAACCACCCAGGAACATCGCCACGATCAAGGTGGTGGCCGAGACCACCGAAAACCAGAGGGTTTGCCGGGCGCTGCCGGATGCAATACCCAGCGACTCAGGGTGATACCAGACCTGTGCAGCCAACACCAGACCAGCGAGCACCAGCACGCTGACCAAAACACCTATCCCTACAGAGCGTCGAAACTGCATTCGAGATTCCTATTTCGAAAGGGGTGACACGGGCATCAGCACCGTGCTCCAAAGCCCATCGGCGACGGCGCCGCCACTGAAAATGAATTGAGGCCCGGCACCGCGCTCAATTGTTTGCGCCGCGGCGGCTATGGCCAGCCAGGGTGCTGCTGGTCCAGGATGCCCAAGCAAATCATCGAGACTGCAAAAACCCTGGTTGGGCTTGGCTGGCAGAGGTAATTCCGCCGACACCATCGACAAGGCGGCATGACGTTGCGCATCAATACCCGCGCGCCAAACCTGCTCGATGGATTGCGCTCCCAGTGGTACCCAGTCGAGGGCTTGACGTGCGGCGTAGAGCAGATCGGTGTCGGTGGGCTTGCGCTCCGGTTCGGGACGATGGAGGTAGGCGATCGGTGCCAAGGTCGTTTGCGTCAGACGGTTGCCCAACAACAAGCCAACAGCGACCTCTGCCGTGCCTTCGGGCTGCTCCAGTGAAAACTGCACCGCCACCACCATCAGCAAGGCCTGATCATCAATACGCTGGTCAAGCCAGTGATCCACTGCGGCCAACCCGCTGCCCTCGACAGGAATCGACGATTGACGGATACCGGACGCACTCCACGCCTCTCGCCACACGCGACGCAACACACCCTCAGGCAATCCGCTTTCGACCTCCAGTAAAAATGCCAGTGGCGCACCGTCCGGCAACTGCTCCAGGGTTTGCGCCAAATCGCCGAGCAACTGCTTCAACACGTCCAGCAGCAGGAGTTCGGGGTCTTCCCTATCGCCTGATAAGTGACTGTGACGTAACGGTGTTGCCCCCTCCCGCACGGGTCGAGCCGCAATAGAGGAAGTCCCGCTCAGAAAAGCATCCAGTTGCGCGGTTGGCTGATCACCTGGTTCTCGAAGGGCCGTGTACAGACTCACACCCAATAATTGTTGGGAGCGACGCCCTTGCCGGGTCTTGCGAATCAAATCGTTCTCCCGAGCTTCATCCCAACCATCGGCAGCACTTTGTTGGCCTATGTAAATCAGTGCTCGCCCGAAACCCAACACGCACCAGCCAACCAACGGCCCCCCCAGGGACAGTGCCCAGAAGTTCACTGGCTGCTGATGCAAGTCTGCAGGCCCGAACAACAACGCCACCCCCGCCCCCATCAGCAACAACAGAGGCAGTAAACCTGCCCAAAGCCAGACACGAGGGCGCGCAGGTCTCACCGCTAACGCAGGGACTCGATCCAATCTGACTGGCATGGGCTAGTTCGCACGCGCTACAGGCAAGGAAGAAACCAGCGCACAACCGCATGCGCAGCGATGGCCATCGAAAGCGACCGGGACATCATTGTCACGAAACGCCGGATGCCCCTCGGCGATCACCGTGCGGCCGTGGCTTGGACAGCGCACCGGATCCCCCTCACGCGCCACACCGACACCCTCGAATCGCATGTCGGTGGAACCCGAAAGTACGGTGCCGCCGCCGGTGGTTTTGTCGCCAATACGGATGATGCCTTTCATGTTTTGATCCTTTTTAATTGAATGGAAAATTTCTAGTTCGGGTTCCCTTGGCTCAATACGTCTTGCGATAAAAAAGCGCCCTCACGCAATACAAAGTTCGTAAACTGCAAGGGTCGCCCGGCAGCATCGACATTCTCGAACCACTCAACGGAAAACCCTTTTAAGTTCCATCGCACGGAAGAGAAATCGGAATCTTGCATCTGATCCCCTGTGTTCTGACTTGCCAGTGAAATCGAGCGCAAACAACTACTCACCAGCACTTTTATTTTTTCAGTCAAAACTGCGCCAGCGACTTGATAGACATGGAGCCAGACTTCGTTACCCGCACCACAAACGCTTGAAGGGCGTGCAGAGTTCGAAGATAAAACCTGGAACAGCGAAACATAATCCCCCTCCCCGATCGTGTGCTTGTCTCTGTCATAAAACACACCGCCCACGTCGGAAAACAACTTCACTTCATACACCGCTCCGTCGCCCATCTGCAGATGCACCTGCCCGTCATTGTTTTTTAGCCACACTGTTTCGGCATTTGCGCAGGTAACCACCCCCAATCCGAGCAACAAACCAACCAGGAACTTTCTGAGCTTATTTACCAAGCACATGATCTGCATAACACACTCCCTGGTATTGCCATGGGTGATCATCCGACTGCCCCTTCGAACCTTTCGAATAAGTTTCCTTATCTCGCTCTCGCAATTGCGCTTGCGTTTTGTCCTTGTTCATTTCGTTATCCATCGACCAGCCTATATTTCCGGTATTGGCATCACACAAAAGGTTCTTCTTTCTGACCCAGGAAGCAGAGACCGCATCCCACTCATGATAAGAACCACCGTTCCACCGGCTGAACACCTCATGGCGCAGCTGATCATCCGTATAGGTTCTGCCTGCCTGGCCCAGGTATTTTTTGGCGATGCGCACTTTGTCCTTATAAATTGAAGATCCCGCGAGGATGTTGGCTTTCCAGTTCCAGACTTGCTCGTAATTTGGTACCGGATTGGTCATTTGCGTGATGCCGAAACCTTTATCGAATGCAGCTATCGGCTCGCCATCGAAGTTAATGAAGTGTTTGGAGTTGGTTTCTTGCTCCAGCAGCTTTTCAAAGCCCGTCATGTCGTCAAGGGTGGCAATGTAAGTTGCGACGCTCTGCACAGTGGGATTTTGCCCTTTTATCACTATGGCTCTTTTCAATGTCTTGGCGCCGATACTCACCTCCACGGTCAACGTGCCGCCCAACACCTTTTCAGAAAAACCGACGGTCCATGAACGAGCGTTACTGACGAACGAGCCCGATTCCTTGAAAGTCTGCAGAACATTGCCTTTTCTGGCGCGCTCCCTTAACCCACTGACTTTCGCCTCCCACTCGATTGTCCATGACCATTTATAATCGCCGGCGACTTGCGTGCGAAACTCGAAGACGATTTCTGGTAATTCTGCATCCTGCGTGATCTTGAACACTGCATTTTCGGCAGGCGATAGCCAGGTTAACGACGTCTCCGAAGACAACACTTTGACTACCGTGCTGTCGGCATCGTTAGTGCTTCCTGCATGTTTGACTTGCTGCATGACGCCCCCAATTTAATGTTTCATCAACTCAAAAAGGCCAAGCTCGAACCCGCCTACACTTCCCAGACGGGTCTCCACCTAAAAGGCTTGAGAAAAGTCATTTACGGAAGCACGCCTTGCCACTGCCCAGATCCAACTCCAGGCAGTTCGGCTTGATCTCCAGTGCCAAGTCCCTAAATATCATTGAAAGATCGTCTTCTTGGCCAGGTCGATATCCCGACCAATAAATATTAAACCAGCGTCCTGTTGGGGAGACTTCCACCCACTGAACGGGTCCTTTCGAACCTTGCTCTTGAAATCCGACTTTTTGTAGTTTTCTCCGCACGCTATATGGCTGGAGAGCTAATTGCTCCTTAGATTCATTCCAGATTTCCTTTTTTATGGATCCGTCCTCATACCCCCAGTAAACGTTCACGGAATTAATCTTCGGCTTAATAAGCTCATTATCGTAGTACATAGTTATTAGATAATTACCCTTAATATGCTTCAGCTCTTCAGGATTATTTTTATAGTAAAGTTCAGCCCCCGCCAGATCACGCTCATATGGCTGATCAAAGGATATTTTTCGGCCTGGCTTCTTCTTCCAATCAATACCAAGCCAGCGCGCAGTATTAGAAACCTCGAACCACTTAATAGCATCTGATCTTCCCTTATCACGAAAGCCAATTTTCTTTAGAACTTTTCGCTCATCAAAGGGTAGCGATAGACGCCAATCATACTCACTCTTCCAAACCAGATTCGCTGCAGAACCATCAGAAAATTCCAAAAACACGTCTACAGGGTTAATCGCTGGAGGAGCTGTATACTGATCGTGCTTTATTTCCAAAACATAATTATTTCGCGCAAGTTCATAGCCGCGCTCACTATCGTAATCGTGATACTCCTCCACCTCTTCCAAATTTAGTTCATCCTGTAAACTAAAACTGATATCACCCGCAGCCCTCGGTGCATTACCGGCATCGCTTTGCAATAACACTGCATCCCCATCTACCCGCCAACTGCCTTTGGCATAACCTTCCGCCGAGCCATAAACAATCCCGCCAGCGAACGTACCGTCTTTCATTAGTTGCAATTCAGAAGCCATCTCCATCGCACCTTGCAGGTAGTAACGCCCTACAAAATCGCTTGAGTCAGCTGCCGATAGAGCGGAGAAAAGCGATGTACCAATCGCGAATAAAATATTTCGAATTTGCATACCTTAGAGATCCCTTTCAAATCAATTGATGCTTCCAAAAATTTTCTTTGCGCGAACACCTGTCAACTACCGAGCATTTAGACGTGCCGTTCACTCGATTTAAAAAAAGCTGACCTGTTTAGCCTCCTTCCAAGTAATGACCTACCAAGTACCGTAGGGAATACCGTGCTGGTCGATATAAGCCTGGGCTTCCGGCTTCGGTGCCCGGTAGTAAATACCGTTACCGTTCCGATGAGGTCCAAGCGGCTCAACCTCCGCCTGAAAGCGTCCGACTTCCTTGAAGTCCAGACATGCTCCGCCAACCCAGACCTTGACGATGCCGCCGGGGGCCATGCCCAAGGTGATCATCTTTCGATAGTCGTTCCTCCATTCTTTGGACCCTTCACAGAACACTCGCTCCGGCCTGACCATCTCGTCGCGCACCCATTGGGGGGTCGGGATTCGAATCTTGTAGGCTTGCGGCTCCACCAGCGATTGCCAGCGCAGGAAAATCCGTTCCGGCAGGTCGACGTTGTTTACCGTTTTCATTTCCCCCCCCCTTTATGCCAGCCCTCCACTTTGCCGGTATAACTGGCTACCCCTCCATGCACGCGAAAAAAAGCAAGACCACGTTGGTCGAGCACATCGACAGTCTCGACCCACACTTCCATGAAACGTGGTGCGGCTAGTCCGACGTACCAGCTGTTGTACGGCAGCTTGGGTTGTGCGGGTGGTTGAGAACCACTGGCGCAGGCGCATAGGCAAAACAGCAAACCGAAGAGCAGAGCCAGGCGCTTCATTGGGTCGCACTTACCAAGAGCCATAAGGAATACCGTGCTGGTCGATATAGGCCTGGGCTTCCGGCTTCGGTGCCCGGTAGTAAATACCGTTACCGTTCCGATGAGGTCCAAGCGGCTCGATCTCCGCCCGATAGCGCCCGACTTCCTTGAAGTCCAGACATGCCCCGCCCAACCAGACCTTGACGATGCCGCCGGGGGCCATGCCCAAGGTGATGGAATCTCGATAGTCGGTCTTCCACGTCTTGGACCAGTGACAAAAGCCCCGCTCCGGTTTGATCATCTCATCGCGCACCCACTGCGGGATCGGGATGCGGATTTTGTAGGCCTGCGGCTCCACCAGCGATTGCCAACGCAAGAAGATCCGTTCCGGCAGGTCGACGTTGTTTATTGGCATCATCTTCCCTCCCCCCTTGTGCCAACCTTCCGGTTTGCGGGTATAGCCAGCTACTCCCCCATGAACATCAAAAAAAGCCTGCCCACGCTGATCGAGCACGTCCACAGTCTCAACCCAGACTTCCATGAAACGTGGGGCGGCCAGGCCAACGTACCAACTGTCGTACGGCAGTTTGGGTGGTGCGGGTGGTTGTGGACCACTGGCGCAGGCGCATAGGCAAAACAGCAAACCGAAGAGCAGGCTTAGACGCCTCATTGGGGATACCCCTCTTGCGGATGGTTGCGATACACCTTGCGTTTACCATCGGCTGTTGGCTTCATGGTCATGAAAATGCCGCTGGGTATCCAGTGAGCGGACTGATGGATGTAACGCTCACGCAAGAGACGCTCCTGGTCGGGATCGAGGCTGACTTCGGTGCCTGCGAGCGCTTGCTCCAGTATCTGTGCGGCGATTGGTTGCAATTCTTCTGGTAGCTGAAAACGTCGGTCCTGCTCGTCGATGACTTCAAATGGCACGTCATGGCGCACACCCAGCTCACGCATCAACCGCAAGTAAACAAGGGCCAACTCACCCCGAACCGTTCGATCGATTTCAATGGTCAACATATGCAGCTGGTCTTGAGTCTCCGGCCCGCCACGGGCCACTGTCGGGATCGGCCAGCTCTTGATTTCGATACGGCCATCACCGGCAATGCCGCTGTCACGGAGCGCCTGGACTTTAGGCAGATTCTTTATCCACTCCGATGTGGACTGCACCAGTTGATTGTGGCGCTGGGTGAAACGGCTCGGCTTCGTCAACCAAAGCCGTTCGCGGGCGCGCGGCAAGTAGCCACCGCCGATGTTCGAGTGCACCCCGGGCAGGCTGATTTGCCGATGGTGGTGATGTACGCCGTTGAGTGCAAAATTGTGACGGCGCTCGTCGCGGGCCTGCAACTGGATGACCTGACGGGCGCAACCGGATGGCAGGTACAGGTTCACACCCGGGTTGTGGTCATCTGCCACGCTCAGGTCAATGCCTCCAATTGCGGCGACGGTGTCGAACAGGCCGATGAAGTTGAGGCTGATATCCACCGCAGGGTCAAACGTAGTCAGCAGGGTGAAACGACCGGCCTGCAGTAACTCGTTGAAAAGTCCGCGTCCCGGTTTGAGCAGCTCATTGGCACAATGCCGTGCGGCGGCGGCACCGCGGCTGAAGCCAAAAATATCGAACTCGATCTTCCGAATATAAATGCCAGGGTTGGCTTGCTGAAACCGGTCCAATTGTTTATGTATGGCAACCGGCGCTTGCTCAACCCGCGCCACGACGCCGGTTTCCCCCAGGCCTGTGCCCATGCCGAAGAGTGAATCCTTCCCATTACTGCGGGTGCCGATACCCTCCAAATAGACCGGTACAAAGCCAATTTCAACACCGGAAGGAAGGCCATCGGTAGCATGGTCAGGATACAACTTGAACAGATGCACCACATTACTCGGCGCATTCCCATAACTGTTGTCCGGCGCACTGTTGAAGGCATCGCCATCGAACTCGCCAAAACCATAGCCTTTGCAATGCTCGATGATGCTCGCCAATTCGCTTTCATCGAACAACGACAGGTCCTCGCGCCGGCATTGCTCAGTCGTCGTAACGTTCGCCAGATTATTTCCCGTCCCATCAAAAAACAGCCCCAACCGCAGGGTGATCCCTTCCAGTTCTTCTTCCTCTTCCTCCTCTTCGATGTCGTAGACCAGCGACAGCTCTTCGGGCTTGGCGGTGTAGACACGCTCGGTAAAACCCTGGCTGTCGGTGGTGCCTTTCCAGACCAGGCCTGAGGCGGCGGTGATTTTGTAGGGCACGCTGGCCCAGGGTTGTTCGCCATCGCTCCTGAAGATCCGGAATTGCTCGTGGAACTCAAGCGGCGGATCGATAACCTGCGGCAACCCGAATACTTGCGCCGGCTGGGTGGCTTTGACTTGGGTGTACAGGTAGTCCGCCGACTTGACCTTGTAATCCCCTGCCGTGCCTGCCTCGATACCGCACGCCTCCAGGCTGAAGTAGCTGCCGCCGCCATTGAGGATGATTTTCTTCTTGGCGGTGATGCGGACTTCGTCTTCGGTGCTGGTGATGTCCAGGCCATGGCGGGCGATCAGTTCCAGCTTGTCGTTTTGCGCCTGCACGCTTATCGGCCCCTGATTGGCGATCAGCTTGATCCCGAGCTTGCGCACAAACAGGCTCAGGCCCTGGCCGACGCCGATGAACAGGCGCTTGACCACGCTGAGGTGCGCTGCGCCGCCGGCGTTGAGCATCAGGTTGTCTTGCGCCGCCAGTTGCAGGTGCTTCCCGCTGGCCAGGGCGATGCCTTGCGGGGCGCTGAGCAGCAGGACCTGGGACTTGAGCTGCTCCAGATCCTGGCGCAGCAGGTTCAGTTGCGCGGCCACGTCCGCCGGCTCGGCGTGGGCGGCCTGGGCGTCGACCGACAGCTGTTGCAGCTGTTCGCCGGCCTGTTGCAGGCGGCCGACGGCGGCGTCCATGTCCAGCACCGGGCCCTGCGCCTTGGCCTGTGCATCGGCACTGATGAACAGGCCTTTGCCGCCACGAATGGCACCATGACCATCGCTACGCAGCTCAAACCCTTCCCCCCGCTTCTGCTTCTGGGCATCCACCAGATGCCCCAGATTCAGCTGGCTCTTGCCGCCATACTCGGTACTGAGCTTGACGTGCTCCTCCCCGCGCCGGTCTTCCATGCGCAATTTGTTGTTGGCCGGGGTGCGCAGCACGTTGCGGGTGTAGTCGCGCTTGCCCAGGGTCACGTGGTCGGGGTGCTGGTCGTCGTGCAGGGCGTGGGCGATGTAGGGTTGGTCCGGGTCGCCCTGTTCGAAGGCGATCGCCACTTCGGTACCGGCGAGCAGCGGCAGGTGCAGGCCGTGGGTGTCGCCGGCGTAGGCGCGGGCCAGGCGTAGCCATTTGCTGGCCTGGCCGGGTTTCCAGGTGTCGCGGTCGAAGAGGAACTTGACCCGGTAGCGCCCTTCCAGGTCGATGTCGGCGTAGGGGTCGTTGGCCTTGGGGCTGGTGACCCGTGCCGGCAGGGTGCCGGCGATTTGCGGTTTGGGCGGCAGCGGCGGACGGAAGCACAGGCGTTCGGCGTAGGGCATGGCCTGGAAGTGGCATTCGAAGCTGCGGTCGCGGGCGGCGTGGGTGGTGAGGCCGGTGAGCACCGCGCCGGGGGCGAAGGCCTGGGGCGCGCCGCCGCTGATGTTCAGCACCTGGCCGGGGGCCAGGGTGGCGCTGCTGCTGATGCCGCTGAGGTGGGTCTGCTGGTTGAGGTAACGCTCGTGGCGCAGGCGCGCGTAGAAGTAGCCGCTTTCGCTGAGCAGGTCTTCGTCCTGGTGGTAGGCGTTGCCGAGCACGCTGTAGGGCTCGGCGTAGTGGTAGGCCTCGCCGTAGGTGTGGGGCGCGCCATGGGTGGCCGGTTCGCCGCGGGTCTGGTCGACCTCGCCGTCGAGGTGGGCGCGGGCGTCGCGGGGGTGGTAGGCGCGGATGCTGACTTGCTGTTCCACCACCTGGTGGCGGGTTTGCAGGGCCCAGACGGCGTCTTCGCCGCTGCTGCTCAGGCCGGAGGGCGAGCGCATCGGCAAGGCGACGTCGAACTGGTAGCCGCGCTGGTCGTCGCAGAACTCGACGACGTCGATGTTCAGGCGTTGGTCGCTGGTGCAGCGGTACCAGATGCCGACCTCGGCCAGCAGGCGGGTGATGAAGTCCAGGTCGCTTTCGTTGTACTGCATCACCTGTTCGCGGCGCGGGTACTCGCGGTACAGGCGGAAGAAGAAGTCCTGGCCGAGAAAGGCGTGGCGGCTGCGCAGGATGCTTTCGACGATTTCCGGTACCGATTGCTGTTGGTAGAGGCGCGTTTGCCGGCCACGGGCGAGCCGTCCCAGGCGCGGTTGCAGGGTGATTTCGTAGCGCGCTTCGTCGACCGAGCCGGACAGGCGTTGGCAGCCGCTGATCACGCCGAAAAACGTGCGCAGCGGTTTGGCCGGCTTGGGCACTTCCCAGGCCATCACGGGCACGGTGGACGGCGCGGCGTGCAGGCTGAACTGGGCGTATTGGCCGAGCAGTTGCCCGGCGCCGAGGTCGAGGTGGCTGGCGGTGAATTCGATGGTGTAGGTGAACGGCTGGCTGAGGTGTTCTTCGCCCTTGAAGGCGAGGACGTCGAGGGCGGTGTCGAGGCCGTCGACTTGCAGTTTGTGGCGGCTGTGGTCGAAGAAGGGGCGCAGTGCGGTGCTCATGGTCAGGCTTCCGTGGCAGTGGATGACGATGCGTCCTGTGCATCGGTAAATTGCAACGTGACGCCCTCCTCGTCGCTGTAGCCCAGGGTCACGCCGAGGGTTTTGTGCTGCGCGGCCTGACGTTGCAGGAGCTGTTGGCTGAGGACCGGAAGAATCTGCTGGTTGAGCAGACTGTCGATGTTGCGTGCACCGGTGTCAGGCAGCAGGCAGGCGGCGACCAGTGCGGCGTGGAGTCCATCGTCGATCTGGCAGGTGAGGCCGTAGTGGCGTTGCAGACGCTGGGCGACCCGGGCGAGTTTGAGCCCGACGATGCGCTTGAGTGCATCGGCCAGCAGCGGGCGGTAGATCAGTGTCTGAAAGCGGGCAAGCAAGGCCGGCTGGAAGTGCTCGCGCAGAATCGGTCGCAGCCATTCGTGCAGCGTGTTGTCGGAGGCGTCGGGGTGTTCCTGCAAACCGCTTTGCAGTTCATCGCTGCCGAGGTTGGAGGTCATCAGAATGACGGTATTGCGAAAGTCGATTTCGCGCCCTTCGCCATCGCGCATGAAGCCGCGGTCGAACACTTGATAGAACAGGTTGAGCACGTCGCGGTGGGCCTTCTCCACTTCATCCAGCAACACCACGCTGTAGGGTCGCTGGCGCACCGCCTCGGTCAGCACGCCACCCTGGCCGTAACCGACGTAGCCCGGTGGCGAACCTTTGAGCTGGCTGACCGTGTGGGCTTCCTGGTACTCGGAAAGGTTGAGGGTGATCAGCGACTTTTCGCCGCCGAACAGGCAGTCCGCGAGCGCCAGTGCGGTTTCGGTCTTGCCGACGCCGCTGGTGCCGACCAGCAGGAACACACCCAACGGCGCCTGTTCATCGGTCAAGCCGGTCTTGGCCGCGCGCAAACGCTGGGCCAGAGCACCGAGGGCATGTTCCTGGCCAATCACCCGCTCGGCCAATTGCTGCTCCAGGGCCAACAGGCTGGCCTGTTCGTCCTTGAGCAGGCTGCCCAGGGGCACGCCGGTCCAGTCGGCGATCACTTCGGCGACGCTGCGGGCATCGACGTCCAGAGACAGCATCGGCCGGTTGCCCTGGGCCTGCAGCAGCCGTTGCTGTAGTTGCGCGCAGAGGTCGCTGTGCAGTGGTTCGGTCTGCCGTGCGTCAAGCAATTGCCGGGTCAGGTCGAGTTCATGACGGTATTGGTCCAGCAGATCGTTTTGCTGTTGTTGCAGGTCGGCCTGTTGCTCGGCGATCAGCGTCAAGCGTTCGCTGGCGGCGCTGCCATTGAGTTGCGCGTCTTGTTCAAGCGCCTGCTGCTCCAGCGTCAAGGCGGCGTGCCGGGCCTTGAGTCGGACCAGCACCTGGGGTTCGCAGTCGAGGCTCATGCGCACGCGAGCGCTGGCGGTGTCGAGCAGGTCGACGGCCTTGTCCGGCAACTGGCGGCCCGTGAGATAACGCCGCGACAGGCTGACGGCGGCCTGTACCGCCGCGTCCTGAATGTGCACGCCGTGATGGCTGGCATAGCGCGCCTTGAGACCGCGCAGCATCAGGCAGGCGCTGGCGTCGTCCGGCTCGTCGACCTTGACCCTCTGGAAACGCCGCTCCAGCGCGGCATCACGTTCGAAGTACTGTTTGTATTCGCTCCAGGTGGTCGCGGCGATGGTGCGCAATTCGCCACGGGCCAGGGCGGGCTTGAGCAGGTTCGCGGCATCCGCCCCACCTGCCTGGTTACCGGCACCGATCAGGGTGTGGGCTTCATCGATGAACAGCAACACCGGGTTGGCGGACTGCTGCACAGCGTCTATGACATTTTTCAGGCGTTGTTCGAATTCACCTTTGACCCCGGCACCCGCTTGCAGCAGGCCCAGGTCAAGGGTGCGCACGCTGACCGACTTCAGGTTGTCGGGAACGTTGCCTTCGGCGATGCGCATGGCCAGGCCTTCGACCAGCGCCGTCTTGCCCACGCCGGGCTCACCGACCAGGATCGGGTTGTTCTTGCGCCGGCGACTGAGGATGTCGATGACCTGGCGGATTTCATCGTCACGCCCGTACACCGGGTCGATCTGCCCTGCCCTCGCCTTGGCGGTGACGTCCTGGGTGAATCTGTCCAGCACCGCTTGCAAGGCATCGTGCCCGCCACCGTCGGGGAGCGGCGTCGCCGGGAGCGGGTCCAAAGCGCTTTGCTGTTGTACCTGCGGGCGTTCCTCGGAGTGTTGGTCGAGCAAGGCAAACAACTGCTGCAACTGGACTTCGCTGAGGCCCAGTATTGACCAGGCCGCTTCGCAAGCCAGCAGGTCCGGACTTTCCAGCAATGCGCCGAGCAGGTGTGCCGAACGCAGGTTGTCGTTACCCTCCAGCGATGCACGCAGCCAGGCGTTCTCGATGAGTTTCTGCAACTTGCCGCACAACTGCGGCTTGCCCTGCACGCTGCGCGGCAGCGTGTCGAGATGATCGAGCAAGCCGCGCCAAAGCGCATCCATGTCCCATTCATGGCGGCGCGCAATGAGGGTCAGATCGCCCTCGCCTTGCTCCAGCAACTTGAGCAGCCAGTGTTCGATGCTGATCCGCCCATGGGCGCGGCTTTGACACAACGAAGCCGCCGCGCTGAGCGCCTGGGCGCAGTAAGGATTGAGACGGCGAAGCAGGCGCGTGGAGTGATGGGGCATGGGGAAACATCCTTGTGCTGGAAGTCCAGCCTGTGGTCGGTTGTGGCAAGGTAGGGGGCTGGATGGGCTGGGGTGAATGTCCGCGAGCAGGCGCTCAACCGAGCACACCTAAACCAGCAGGCAGACGCCTGCCTGCTGGTCGTTCAGCGTTACCCCTGCTGGCGTTTCATCCACGAATCATCGTGCTCGATGTTGCCGTCCTTGTGGAGCCAGGTGATTTTCTCGTACCGCAACTCAACCTGTTCCAGATGGTTGTACTTCTCTTTCGCCGGATCCTTGATGTCGTGCATTTTCGAGGAAACTTTTACCACCTTGACATCTTCAAGCGTGGTGATGAAGAACTCGACTTCATGACCGGCCTCGTTGATTTGATACGACTTGAATACAGCCTTTTTAAAGGTCTGGCCGGTGGTTACCGCTTTGTAAAGGTAGGGGCTGGAAGCATCGACTAACTTGGTAAACACGTAAGGTGCATGGACCCGTGCGCCGGTCAACTTGCCGGTGTTGTCGTCGGTGGGGACAGACACGTCGTGATCCTGACTGACTACTTCGATGCTGCCTTCGCGCCCTATCACGTTGCACGAACCTTTAACGTCCGCGCCGCCGTCATCTGTCAGCCACAGGTGTATGGGAGTTGCCATGTGAAGCTCCTTATCTCAGAACCAAAAATGCCGCTTTTGCGACAGGGGGGTGTACGTCGGCTCCGGCCGCGGGAAGCCCGCAGGCCCCCACTTCCGGCACCAGACGGATATCGACGCGACGGTTGGCTTGACGCCCCGCCTCGGTGTCATTGCTGGCGATGGGCTGGCTCTTGCCAAAGCCCTGCACGGCGAAACAGCTGTCGGGGATGCCACCCATGCGTTGCATCCATTCACGTACCGCCGCCGCGCGGGCACGGGACAACTGCAGATTGTGTTCGTCGCTGCCCACGGCATCGGTATGCCCGGCGATAACGATCAGCCAGCCGGGTTGGGCCTTGATGCCGACCAGGGCGTCGATCAGCACCCTGGTCGATTCCGGCTTGAGTTGGGCGCTGGCGCTGCTGAACAGTGACAGGCTGTCCAGGCGCACGGTTCGTGCAGCGCGTGCCGGCATCGGGCTCGTCGACGGTTGCCTGTGGTTGGCAATGGTCGACAGCAGCCCTGCGCGCAATTGTTCGCCGCGATACAGGCCAAGGCCCAGCGCCAGAGGCTCGCCCTGACGGTAGTAACTGTCGAGGCGTACGGCGTCCTCGCGCAGCACGCTCAACGCCTCTTCCCGTTGGGCGAATTCGGGTTGATCACGACGTTCCGTCGGGGCAATGGACGCATAACGCCGCAGGTCATCACTGACCTGACGCAGCAGCAGGGTGTTCTGCCAAGCCGAGCTCATCAGGGCGACAACGGCGGCTACCGCGAACAGCCACAAGGCGATCACACTTGCGCGACGCATCGGCAAACGTCGGGCCTGTACCGGCAGCAGATTCAGCAAAGGGTCAGGGAACGGTAACGACGCATCCAGCGCTTGCACCTGCGCATCCGCGTCCGGTAGCCCGGTCTTGTCCCGCAGCCATTGCCGCCACAGATTACCGGTCATCATCCCGGGCAATGTCGGTACGAAGGTGCTGGCGCAAACCAGCGGCAGGACGGCAGGCTGGCGACCTTCACGGCTGGCGAAGTGCGCCAGGACATATTCATCCAGCCAGGCAGCAGCACTGTTGAGCTGGACGCTGGCCTGCAACCGCCGAGTGTGAGTTGCATTTTCAGCGGGCAGCCGATGCCAGTCGCTGGGGCCAAGGCATGCCCCCCCTTCACGAATGTTGCAGGTGTCCTGGCCGGCCTCCCAACTGAACCAGGCCCCCTTGCTTGCCGAAGATTGCAGGTAGCTGACGAGCATCAGCGGCAGTGCAATGCCACGCCTGCGAATCAGCCCGGCCTGGTAATCGAACGTGCGCACTTGCCCGGCCAACACCGCGGCATCGGTGTGCTCGCACGGGTTGACAATGAACATCAGACTGAGCTGGCCAGCCCACTCGGGACGCAAGGCCAGGACACTGTCAGTCAACCCCGGCAACTGTTCCGCACGGGAGACCCGCAGGTAACAGCCCTGCTCGGTCATGCGCAACGCCGGATGGTCGTTGCACGCTTCACCAAACAGGCCGGCCAGGCCATCACCACACACCAGTACCACCGGATGACGATACGCCGCCGGTGGCAACGCCAGGTTATCGACCGAGCCGAGTAATTGCCGTTGATGCGCGGCCCGGACACAGGCGAGTGCAACGCAACCGGCAACGATCATGGCCAGGGCGATACGGCCCCATCCGCCAAGCGGGATGATGGCCAGCAGCATCAGGGCCAGTGCACCTGCCCACAGCCAAAGCCCTTGTTTGAGTTTGAGCGTCATTGGCTCCACCTCAGGCTTGCGCGGATAACAGCGTCGCAACCAGACCACTCAACAGCTGATCGAGCCCGTACCAGACTCCGACCAGCAACAGACTGGCAGCCAGGACATTGACCAGCGGCGAGCGCAACCAGCGCAGCGCCATTGCTCCATGGCTGGCGCTGAGGGGTGCGGTTAATGCCTGACGCAACTTCAGCGGTGCGACCCGGGCATTCAGGTCGGCCAGCAGTTGTTCGCGCTCGGGGTCATTGTCATCGCGATAACGACCACGAAAACCCAGGGTCAAAACCCGCTGAAAGGTCGTCAGCACATGCAGGTCCGGCGCGGGTTCACGCAGTACCTCGCGCATGTTCTCGTACAGGAATTCCCCGGCCTGGTGGCGATTGAAAAACTTCGCTTGCAAGGGTTCACTGGCCCACCGGGAATGGGCATCGTTGTTGGCGCGGTTGAGCATGGTTTCATCCAGCAGCGCGCATTGAGCGTGGCTGATATGGTCGATACTGCGCTGTGCCAGGCCGGCATCCATGAGCCGCTGGCGAACGTGCTCGACCTGCTTTACGCAAAGCGCTTTGACCTCATCGCTGTCTTGCGCCGAGGCCCCTTGCCGCAACTCGACCACCAGCAGGTAGCTGTCTTGCAACAACGAGTCGATGTCTACCGTCATTGCGGCCTGTTTTTTCGCTTCGATCAGGTTCATGCGCGTAGTACCGCGAACAGTTCAAGTTTCACCTCGGCCAGGGTGCTCGGGACGTAGAAGGCACAGATGCCCTGGTCCCGAATGGCTTGCCCCTTGGCATGGTTGAGATCAAGGGCGAAGTACTGATTTTCCAGACGCAGGGGGATGGCCGCCGGGACATGGCTGAGGGACTGCAACGGCACGCCATCAAGCGCGGCGTTGACCAGGTGATCGACTTCGTCCGGTGTACCGATCTTGCACAGTCGCGGGAACTGACTCTGCAATTGCACGGCTGGCAAGCGGCAACGCACCGACAAATAGAAGTCGGCGCTGTCGGGCTCGCGCAAACGGGCGTCGTCAAGTCGGACCTGCCAACGGTTGGCTGCGCTCTCTTCGAGTATCAGGGCGATGACCCGGGAAGGCAGACTGGCCTCCAGCAACGTGGAGATCATGCGCAACAGCGGCGGGAACACACTTTCCAGGTGTTCGTGACAGTAAGGCGGAATCTGCTCGACATCGTGTTCGAGCGAAAAGGTCAGCAGACTGCCGGCCAGCTTTGTCAGCTCCAGATAGACTTGCTCGGGATGTCGCGCCGGCCAGGCCTTGAGATCGGCCAATACCGGCTGGTAGGTGTTCAAGGCATTGAGCAACCAGAACAACGACACGTCGGCCACGGCAAAGTCGGCCATTCGCTGGTTACTCTCACGGCGCATGCCCATCAGCCGCTGACGCTTGGAGGACAACTGGGTCAACAGGTTATCCAGCTGCGTCAACAGCCCCGGGTGCGCCGCGAAACTGAGCAGCGGCGGTACATAGTCAGGATCAAGGCTCCAGGCGCCCTGCCCGTCACGCACCAGGCGCGCGATCGGGCAGGTCAGGTAATCGCCGTTCTCGTCGTGATCGAAGCGCAGGCTCAGCAGGTGCTCCAGTACGCCGATCGATTGCACTTCATCGGCGTAAATGTCCTGCACCTGACGCCAGTCCTGGCGATACCGGATCGGTCGATCGGCCTTGTCGGCGTCGAACAGGCAGTTGTTGCCATTGGCCTGTTCCAGTGGCAAGGCCAGGACCAATGTCGCCGCCTGAATATCGTCGGACAGCAGGCGCGACAGCTCCAGACCGTGGGGCAGTCGATCGACATGGTCGGAGTCGACTATGGTGCCGTCGGGCATGCGCAGGCACAGGCGAGTGGCCTTGAGCTTGCCCAGGCGCAGTGCTTCCAGGTCAAACGCGACGCCCTGGACGCCCCAGGGGTGCACCAGGGACAGATGAGCCAGACGCTCATTGGCCCAGGCTTCCCAGCGTGCCTGCTGCTGGAATTGCTGCGGGGACAGTAATGCCCCCGCGGCCCACAAGGGGCGGTCGATTTTCATGAGGTCGAATCCCTGCGCAGTGGTTTGGGTTTGGACAGGACTCAGGCTTTTGCCTTGGGCATCTGCGAAACCAGCGACAGGTTGACGTCCATGCCTTCCACCTGGAAATGCGGTACGGCATACAACTTGACGCGGAAAAAACCCGGGTTGTCCTCGATGTCTTCGACGCTCACCCTGGCAGCGCGTAGCGGGTGCGAAGCCTGCAAGTTGTCGCCCGGATCCTTCATCTCGGTCACCAGCCCACCGACCCACTTGTTCAGTTCCAGTTCCAGCAAACGCCGGTCCTTGGTGGTCCCGATGTTTTCGCGCTGGATCAGCTTCAGGTAATGGGCAATGCGTGACAGCAGGAAGATGTAGGGCAGGCGCGCATTGATCCGGCTATTGGCGGTGGCCTCCGGGGTATCGTACAACGCCGGTTTCTGCGTGGAGTTGGCCGAGAAGAAGCACGCGTAGTCACGGTTCTTGTAGTACGAGAGCGGGATGAAGCCGAGGTTGGCGAACTCGAACTCGCGAGTCTCCGCAATCATCACTTCCGAAGGGATCTTCACCTGATTGCCAGTGCCCAGATCGTACAAGTGGATCGGCAGACCGGTGACCGCGCCGCCAGACTGCGGACCGCGGATCTGTACACACCAGCCGTTGGCGATAAAGCTCTTGACCATGTTGGCAGCGAAGGCAAACGAGGCGTTGGTCCACAGGTACTTGTCGTGGTCCGGCCCCTTGACGCTTTCGATGTAGTTGAAGCTGCGCACCGGTACGGTGTCAGGGCCATACGGCAGACGGCCCAGCACCCGGGGCATGAGCAAGCCGATATAACGGGCATCGTCGCTGTCGCGGAACGCTTTCCACTTGATGTATTCGGCACGGTCAAAGTAGTTGCCGATGTCCTTGATGGCAGCGACTTCATCCATCGAGCGTTTGCCAAAGAAGGCCGGGCCGACGGAGCCAATGAAGGGCATGTGCGCGGCCGCCGAGACTTTGGAAATATTGCGCAGCAAGGCAATGTCCTGCGGACTGCGGTCGAACTCGAAGTTGGAAATGGCAGCGGCGATCGGCTCGCCACCCGGGGTGTCGTACTCCTGGGTGTAGGTATGCACATACAGACCACTTTGCGCGATCTCCGGTGCATCCTCGAAATCCTGGACCAGGTGACCCTTGCTGACATCGAGCAATTCGATGCGCACGTTCTGGCGGAAATCGGTCTGATCGATCAACGATTTCACACCGCGCCAGGTGGACTCGACTCGCTGGAAATCCGGGTGATGCATCACGGCGTCCAGTTGGCGGCTGATTTGTGCATCCAGCGACGCAATATGTTCATCCAGCAGTGTCTTGTCCAGACGCCGGACTTTGCGCGCAGACTGTTTGATCAACTTCAAAAAAACACTGACAGCGGCAGTCACACGTTCATCGACAGAAACATCCGACAGTGCCTCGGAACTTTGAAACACTTCAATTTCACCCAGCACTTTTACCGGACTGAGATTGATCTTGCCAAACAACGCGCCATACACGCCTTGGCTTTCTTCAGACAACACTGTAGTGCCGCGCGATTGCGCGTGAGAATGTTCGATAGACATTTTTAAACTTCCATTTAAACGAACCGAGGTGAATTAACGAATCTGTTCCGGAGCCAGTGCAGCCAACTCACCTCGCAGTTCGTCACTCAGTGCCTCGTCCATGAGAATACGCTCCAGCTCCTGACGGAACGTAGCATTGTCCAACAGGTTGGACTTGAGGTCGCGCAGCAGATTACGCATTGCCAGCAGTGCGCGCAGTTGCGGAATTTGCCGAGCCACTTGTTCTGGCTCGAAATCCTTCATGCTCCGGAAACCCAGATCGACCGCCGTTTCGCCGGCATCTTCCACCAGGGTGTTGACCACCGCCAGCTTGACCTCGGGAGAAAACTCGGCCAGCACGCTATCGAAATTATTCTTGTCGATTGCGACTTTGCTTCTGTCGGATAACGGCCGCTGTTCCTTGCCGTTGCTGTAGTCGCCCATCACCATCAACTTGAGCGGCAACTCGACTTTTTTCTGTGCATCGCCCGTATGCAAATCGAGCTTGATGTTGACCCGTGCCTTGGGCACTTCGCTTTGAAAACTACCAGAAGCCATAAATCCTCCTTGGATATTTGTAGCAACATACAGCGTTACAAAAATTCAATTACACATTCGAGCTCAGGAGTTGAGCCGACAATACGCAATCAGACAAACGGACATAGTATGCAAGCTTGCTTCGGCTGCGAAAGATGAGCCTTTTCAAAGGAGATCGCAACTGCAGAAACAAATACTCAAACACTGCCAGATGCAATAGTGAACCATCTTACAAAGCCATTCCATCCACCAAAGCAATATTTAGAAGCATCTTACATTGCACTCAGAACTTACCCACTCCAGAAACATCCATTTCCCACACAACTAAGGAAATTTCCTACACAAAGATTATTAGCGTGTTTTAGTTGCTGGTCGGCACAGCCGTTGAGACAGCGGATGATCGGTTAACTCAGGACAAGCGGGGGGAGGCGATTTCACGACTGCCGTGCCCGAGCCTTGAAGACCGGGCACGAACAGCACAGTTATGCAGGACTCTAGAATTTTTCCGCAATGTACTTGAACGGATAGTTCGGATCCCGATAGTTACCGGGACTTTGGCGCTTGGGCAATTTCACTTTTACCCGCGGTACATCCTCGTAAGGAATGCTGCTCAGCACATCGCTGATGATGTTCAATCGCGCCCGCCGCTTGTCATTCGAGTTGGCGACCCGCCAAGGGGCGAATTCGGTGTCGGTGGCCTCGAACATGTCGTCCCGGGCACGGGAGTAGTCGTACCAGCGGTTATAGGACTTGAGGTCCATCGGTGACAGCTTCCAGATCTTGCGCCCGTCGGTGATACGCGCCTTGAGGCGTCGGGTCTGCTCTTCCTGACTCACTTCAAGCCAGTATTTGATCAGGATGATTCCCGACTCGACCAGTGCATGCTCGACTCGCGGCGCCACGGTGAGAAAGGTGCGCACCTGCTCGTCGCTGCAAAACCCCATGACCCGCTCGACACCGGCGCGGTTGTACCAGCTGCGATCGAAGATCACCACTTCACCGGCCGCCGGCATGTGCGGCAGATAACGTTGCACATACATCTGGCTTTTTTCCCGCTCGGTCGGTGCCGGCAACGCTATCACCCGGAACACCCGCGGACTGACCCGTTCGGTCAGCGCCTTGATGGTCCCGCCCTTGCCGGCGCCATCACGGCCCTCAAAGACGATGCAGACCTTGGCACCCGTGTGCTGCACCCACTCCTGCAGCTTGACCATCTCGACATGCAGCCGCGCCAGTTCCTCGAGATACACTTTGTTCTTGAGCTTGCCGCTTTCAACCGGCTTGCTTTTCGTTGCAGCCTTCTTCGCCATACCCGTTACCTCCTTCAATGCTTCGCACCGCGCCCGGAATGCGTCCGGCCGCATTCATTCAGCGTCGACTGCGCTGGTAATGCTCCACCGCCAGTTCCAGGTTCAAGAACATGCGCGCCTCGCCCAACGTATGGCCCAATGGGGCCTTGATGACCATGTCCCAGACGCCCGGGCTCATGCCTACCAGCCACAGCAAGATGCCTTTTTCCCGCAGTCGTTGTTCCGCCCCGGTGAGCATTTTCAGGGCGGTGTACTCCAGGTCGAACACGCTGCGCAGGTCCAGAATCACCACGGCAGGCTTTGCTTGCTCGATCAAGGGGTGCATCTTCATGCCAATGCGCTGGGCGTTGGCGAAAAAAATCCGGCCTTCAGGCCGAAGCAACAGCAGCCCGTCAAAGTGTTCGTCGTCGACGTGTTCGGCGGACTGCGGCCGGTACACATTGGTGCCTGGCTTGCGCCCGAGGACGTACACCGGTGGGTCCGAGACTTGATAGGCCAGTGCCAGCAACGACACCACGATCGCCACGACGATCCCTTGCAACGTGCCCAACAGCATCACACCGATCATGGCCACCACGGCCCAGGCAAATTCAGTGCGGCGAACCGACAGGATCTCGCGAAATTCCGCCGGCTCGATCAGGCCCACCGAATACACAATCACCACGGCAGCGAGCGTGGCATTGGGCATCAGGCCAATGAGCGGTGCCAGCAGCAGGCAAGTGCCCAATGCCAATGCAGCAGTGACCAGTGCGGCCAGTTGCGAACGGGCGCCGGCCAAACGGTTCACCGCCGTCTGGGTGGTGCCGCCACCGGCGACCATGGCCCCGAGAAACGCCCCGCCGATGTTGGCAACGCCTGTGGCCAGCAGCTCCCGATTCGGTTGCGGTGCAGGCTCGTCACTGCGGGCGAACGCGCGCCCCGCCGCGATGGTTTCGGTGAAACTCATCAACGCGATGCCCATCGCCGAAGGCCACAGGGTTTCGGCCAGCGACCATAGCGGCAGGGTTGGCGCGGGCAACCCGATCGGCACCACGCCGACGGCGGACACACCAAAGCGCTCCAGGCCAAACAGGCTCATGCCGATAATGCCAAGCGCCACCGCAATCAAGGGTGCGGGCAGTCGCGGTGTAAATCGCTTCATGCCCACCAGCAGCAGGACCATGAACACACCGACCGCCACCGTCGGCAGCGAGGTATGGCCGACGCTCTGAACAGTGGCCAGCAGATTGTGCAGGAAGCCGCCTTTGTCGATGTGAGTACCCAGCAGTTTGGGCAACTGGTCGAGCACGATGACCACACCGATGCCGGCCTTGAAACCCACCAGCACCGGCTCGGAAATGAAATTGGCGACGAAGCCCAGGCGCAGCAGCCCGGCGACGATCAGGATCGCGCCCACCATCAGGGCCAGCGTGGCTGAGGCCGCCAGCAAGGTCGCCGCATCGCCATCGGGGCTGATCTGGCCCAACGCGGAGCCGGCGAGAATGGCCAGGGTGGTCGTGGTACTGACGCTGAGCGGGCGTGACGTGCCGAGTACGGCGTAGATCACCATCGGCACCAGCGCCGTGTAGAGCCCGACCTGCACCGGCAGGCCGGCAATGGTGGCGTACGCCAGCGCCTTGGGAATGACCACGGCCGCCGCCGTCAGTCCGGCGACCACATCGCCCCGCAGCCAGTCTGGCCGGTAACTGCCAAGCCATTGCGGGATCAACAGGCTGCGCACGCTACCCCGCCGTGGAGTGTCTGGAATCCGCTCTTGCGGATGGCTGCCTTGTGGATTCATCAGTCACTCCAGTCGCCAATCGTCCATGCGGATGATGAGTGGGCTCAACTGACCGCACAATCCTTTAACTGCACGCGCAACCATTGCAAACCTTCGTCGGCATCGAAGTGCGTGTGCCAGCAGGCAATTCACGCAAGCTCGACCAGTTACAAATGTAGCTGGTTTGCACGGCTACGCCGTCACATGGCTGGCGAAGGAGACAGCCGCCCCAACATCACCGTTCAAAAATAGAAAGCCTTATATGGACGACGTCACAAAGGCGATAAATGCGCTATACCCGCTAACTCCCCCCATTGCAGTTCTTCAACTCAGGAGTTTGGCAATGAAGCTCAAAATCTCAGTGGCAGCACTCATGGTGACGGCAAGCCTTTTCGGCTGCGCCACTTCATCGGACCACGGCGTGAACGTAACGTTGGTCGCCACCCGGCAAAACGCCGGTCAGATCGGCACCGTCACGTTGACAGGCTATGACCAGAAAACCGGGCTCAGTTTCTTCGTCAGCGGTGTTCCAACCGGGGTTATCCTGCCCTTGCGTCTTTACTCCTTCATCAATAAAGGCAGTTGCCAGCAACCCGGGGCAGTCGCCTACGCGATGAACGACACCGTCAACACCGAACGCCAACCCATACGCGGCTGGACGTTTTCCAGAACCGCACCTGTTCCGTTGCAAACACTGCTTGCCGGCGAATATTCGGTGCTCGTGCGAACGGCTTCGACCGATGGCAACGTCGATATTTTTTGCGGGGATATCAAGTCAGGAGAGCCGATGAAGTAGCCACGGCCATACCAGATCGGCCCACGCTCCGGTACCGCTCGTGCCACCGGTTGTTCGTGCGAGCGGTGGCGTCGGGTGAGTGCAAACGGGTCCAGCGACGACACTGGCAAAAGCCCCGGTCACAAACCTGTCATTACTCACTGATAACGTCCTGACGCTTTTGCGAACCGCACCCGCTCGATCTCCGATCGCCCGTTCCCTGTACCAGGGCTTTGCCCATCCGCTCAAGGTGACACTCCAGGTGTACTCAAGCACGACGCGCAAGCAAATCATCATCAGGTCCAACGACATGAGCTGCGACGACTTTGGCGCGTTGTTCTCGAACCTGTTCGGCAACCTTTATTCCGACTCTCCGCCACCACCGAAAAACATCATCATCGGCGGGGTCTATGGCAGGCACGAAGGTGTCAGTTTTCGTCGCATGCACTATCGCGGTGACTTCACGGTGGCTTTTCCCGCGCCCCTTGATGAAATCACCTTCGTCATTCCCACCGCCGGCAAGATCATCTTCAACCACGTTACCGAGTCGGTAGGTTTTGCCCAGGTCGGCCTGGCGATCGACAAGGCTGAGGTCCGCTCGGCGCGCTTTGTCGATAACCACGCGCAGCACGGGATATCGATCAGCCGTCGGCTGATCACCGAGCGCCTGTCGACGCTGCTGGGCAAACCCATCCTGCAAAAGGTGCATTTCGAACCGGTGGTGGATCTGAAGGCATCGGCCTTGCAGGGCATCCGGGCATTGATCGAACTGGCCACGGGCGCCGAGTTCGACCTGCTGATCAATACCGGTTCGCTGATGCCTTCGCGCCTTCGCGAAATGCTGGTCGATGCGGTGCTCGAAACCTGGCCGCACAACTTCACCGAAGCCCTTCAGCGCCCTTCCCCTCTGATTGCGCCGCGGCATGTGAAGCTGGCCGTCGAGTACATTCAGGCGCATCCCGACCACCTGGCCAGCGGCACGGAACTGGCGCAGCTGACCAACGTCAGCCTGCGCGCATTGCAGGAAGGTTTTCAGCGTTTCATGGGCACTTCGATCGTTGTCTATCAGCGGCAAGTACGCCTGGAGCGCGCCTTTACCGCACTGTCTCAGGGGGCGTCGCCGTCGGTGACAGAGGTGGCCTTGCAACACGGCTTCAGCAATGTCGGCCGGTTTTGCCAGTATTTCCAGAGTGCCTACGGCCTCAGCCCCACAGACGTAAAAAAGGGCCTGCGAACGCGGCCAATGGCGACCAATTGAGGATTTGTGGGAGCGGAAGGTCAGCCACCCTCGTCGTCGGCTGTGAGTCCGTCTTCGCGAGCAAGCCCGCTCCCACCATTGACCGGTGTCGAACACCAATCCCGTGTACGACACAAAACCACTGTGGGAGCGAGCTTGCTCGCGATGGCGGAAGGTCAGCCACCCTCTTCGTTGGCTGTGAGTCCGCCTTCGCGAGCAAGCTCGCTCCCACCATTGACCGGTGTCGAGCACCAATCCCGTGTACGACACAAAACCACTGTGGGAGCGAGCTTGCTCGCGATGACGGAAGGTCAGCCACCCTCTTCGTCGGCCGCTAGTCCGCCTTCGCGAGCAAGCTCGCTCCCACCATTGACCGGTGTCGAGCACCAATCCCGTGTACGACACAAAACCACTGTGGGAGCGAGCTTGCTCGCGATCGCGGAAGGTCAGCCACCCTCGTCGCCAGCTGTGAGTCCGCCTTCGCGAGCAGGCTCGCTCCTACAGATTGTTTTAATCTGACCGTCAGAACAGATAACTGGCCTTCAGCCCGCCATTGAAGCCATGGCTGTCGCCGCCACCGCTGGCGCCGATTTGCGCACCCACGCTCCACGGTCCCAGGTTGGCCATGACGTTGACGCCACCGGTGAACTGGTCACGGTTGTCGAAGGCGGCTTGCTGTTCAACGTCCAGGCCCAGCAGGTGCCCTTCGCTGTCGATTTCATGGTCGCCCAGCACATGCTCGTAGCCCACTTGCACCCCCGGCACCAGTCGCCAGGCGCCCAGGCTGACCGGTGCAAAGGATGCGTTGAGGTTGGCCACCGCGCTCTTGCGGGTCTGGTGGATGCCATCGACGTCCAGCGCCAGCTCGCTGCCTTTTTCCTGGAAGCCCGACAGATTGACGTGGCTGATCCGCACACCGAGGCTTGGCTCGAGGGTCACGCCGTTCACCGGAACCCGGTAACCCAGGGCCAGGGTCGCGCCGGTGAGGTTGCCATGACTGTCGCCCTTGGCCGTGCCCAGGCCGCCGCCGAGTTCGCGCTTGCTCTCGTAATCCAGATAGCCGGCGCTGGCATCGACATCCACAAACAGGCCGCGTTCCAGACCGTTCGGTGCAAAGCGAGCACCCACGCTGAAAAAGGTCAGGTCGGTATCCGCCTCGCCACCTGCGCCACCGACATTGCCGCTGCTGTAGCCGAAACCGGCATGGGCGCTCAGCTGTTCGGAAAAGCGCTGGGTCAGGCCAATCATCATGCCCTGGCTATGCTCGTTGCTGCTGGAGGCCTGAGACGAGCCATCGGTGCCCAGATACCCCGCCAGGGCGGTACTCCACAGGCGATATTGCCCGGCCTTGAGGTCGATGCCACTGGTGAAGGGCGCGGCAGCCTGCTCGATCATCGCGCCCTGGCGCAGCAGGTAGCTGGCAGCGTCGGCGTGCACCTGACCGCCGACCGTGGACTCGACGCCACCGAGGCTGCGCGCATCGATGGCCGATTGCAGATAATAGTTGTAGGCGCTGTAGGTGCCCGACAGGTTGCTGTTCTGCAGTTGTTGCAACAACTGCGCGCCGGCCGCGGCGTTGCCGGCCAAGTCCGACGCGCCAGGCAAGCTGTTGTAGAACACCATCTTGCCGCGCAACACATAAATGGTTTCCTGGGACAGGCCGAGGCCTTGCTTGAGGTAGTTGTCCATCGTGCCGTACTGCGCGGTCACCTGGTCCAGGCCGGCCTGCAGGTAACTGGCCTCCACACCGATCAACGGCCCGTAGATGGTCGCCATGCCCGGTGGCATCGCCGCCAGGGTCGCCTTGATACGCGCGGCGGTGTAGTCGTTGGTCGCCAGGTAGTTGCTCATGATGGTGGCATCGTCGACCCCGGCGATGCTTTGCAGCACAGCGGCGGTCCAGCCCGTACGGTCCTTGCCGGCCGTGCAATGGAACAGCGCGGCACCGTCGACCGCGGCCAGTTCATTGAACAGCTGGTTGAACTCGCTGCGCATCCCCGCGTTCCTGACGAAATCGCGGTTGGTGTCCTGCATCATCGCAGTGGCTTCGGCGGCGCTGTGGAACGCGATATTGGTGATATTCGCCCCGGAAGTGGAGCCGCCGATGATGTCGATATTGGTGTACGTCGCGCCAGTGGGCATCGTGTCGGGCGTGGCGGCGATCTCGCTGGGCGTGCGCAGGTCATAGACGGCCTTGATGCCCAGGCCGTTCAGGGTTGCCAGATCCGCTGACGACGGGGTCAGCGCGTTGGAGCGGTAAAACACCCCGCCGCGCATCGTGCCGTCATTGGCGGTGGAATACGCGGTGGTGAGACCCGCAACATCGCGGAAATTGTCGATGCTCTTCAGGCGTGGCGTGTTGAGGGGGACAGTCTCGGCAGCCTGGGCGGCAGCGATGGACAGGCTCAAAACAGACAGCGAACACACAAGTCGTTGGAACACAGTGCAGCCTCATTGAAATCGCGTTGGGCTGACTAATATCTACATTGAAATGACGCTGAACATGACAAATCGCCTGCGGACGCAAATCACTGCGCGATGTGTCCGGGCGGCTCGTTTTCTGTCCGTGCAATGCCCGTTGTGCGGCCAACTTTGCTGCCGAAAATGAATGATATGCCGGGTGGGAAGCGAGCTGTGCCATATCCGGCGATCAAATTCCAGTTGCAAAAAACCCGCCTTTCAGCGGGTTTTTGGCTTTTCTGAAACTGATGTCTACAACCGCGAACTCAATGGGTTTTTTTCGAGGTCGACAGTCCGGCTTTACTCAAGCCTTTGGTGTTGTGATCACCTGGCGTCGAGGCCGAAATGGCCCTGGCCTTGGAGATGCCGCGAGTATCCTTGGAATGGGCGATGCCTGAGGTCGTGGTGCCATGCCCGTTATCATCATTGCGCTCACTACCGAAATGGTTCCCGCTGAGGCCATGGTCGCGTACGGACTTGCCGGCATGGTCGCTGTCCAGCCCGTTGCCGCGGCCGTTACTGCCGGAGTGGCCTGTACCGGCGTGTCCGCCACCCATACCGCCGCCGTGGCCTGCGCCGTTTCCGCCACCGTTTCCGCCACCGCCGCCGTTTCCGCCGCCACCGCCACCGTCCTTCGCGTATGCGGAACCCATGATCGACAGGCCACTAGGCAGCAAAGGGGCGGCTGCAAGCATCATGGCGCATGACATTACAGCAACGAGACTCTTGTTTTTAAAAAGCATGATTGCTTCCGTAGGTGGTTGATATCGCGTGACGTATGACGCGATAGCCCCCGGACAGTTCACGCTCGACGACAGACGGCCAGGCTGCCATTCACCGGTCAATCAAACGCACCGTCGAGAATTTCATAGACAAGCCCGGTGGCCAGCGCAACCAGGATCAGATCCGTGCCGACTTGCTGCCATTCGTAGCCATCATAGTGGGGCAGCCTGCCGACCAGTCGGCCATCGAGTTTTTTGGCGATGCCAGGTGGAAGCGGCTTGCCTCGGGCAAGGTTCTTTTGAATACCCGGTGGCAAATCAGGACCGGGGCTCCAGTAGCCCGTATTCACGCCAATGATCTCGAGCACGCTGCCCCGGTTAATGCTCGGGCCATTACTCCAGTCCCCGCCGCCGGAATTCTTGTTCTTGTTGCCATGACCGCCCAGGTTGCCATGGTTGACCTTCCCGTTACCCTGGCCGTTACCGGGATCGGCCAGCGCAGTCACCGAGCCGCTGATCAGGGTCAAACAGGTGATTGCTGCAATCAATGATCGAGACTTGTACATGAGTCGTTCCTTCGTGGTGGGGAAGATTCTCTGAAATTTAGACGCTATTGACGCGCCAACGCAGCCCATTGCGGCGATCCGCGGGTTTATCGAGAAGTGACGCCGCAACCTTCTTCGATGTGAATCCACGCTTGATACGTCGCAGATACTTCAATGCGTGGTGCTGTTTCACGGTTGTTACCTCAGCGCTGCAGTTGTCACTTCTGCGCCGCCGAACTGGCCAATAGAGTATGGCCGTCGGTGTGGAACAGGGTCGTCGACTTGTCGGCCCGCGCCAACACCGATCCCCCCATCACGGAAGAGGTGAATCATGAGTTTCGTCAAAGTTGAAAAAAACCAGAGCAGCGCCCCGTCGGAAGCCGACATGAAAAAAGCCATGGTCGAGTCGGGCGGCAAGCCGGGTGAGGTCACCGGGACCAATGCCGCCCGCACCCTGACCTACACCGGTGTGGTCAATCACACGGTGTACGAGAACAAGCTGATCGAGATCGCCAAGGGCAAACGCACCAGCTGGAGCTTCGTCTGGGCCGATGCCAAGGCCGCCTGAGGTCAAGGCGGGGCGGCCGATCGGCTGCCCCGCTGACTCAGCCCCTGATACCCCCCCGATACCCGCTTGTAACACCAAGACACTTAGCCGCCCTGCCCCTCGACCCTAAAGTGAAGCCGTCAATGGACTGCAGCGCCAGGCGCCAGCAGCCCATTGTTTGCCCAACACACCACCAAGGAAGAGGGAAACCATGAGCAAATCAATCGCTGTCAGCCAACAGAGCCAGCAGCTTCACAATGATGTGCAAGAAGCCGTCAAGTCGATCATGGGTGCAACGCAACTGAAGGCGTCAGATTACGGCCCGGTACTGAGGTCGGCCCTGGCGGCTTCGCAAAAAACCGTCACCATCGAAATCGCCGCCGGCGACCTGACGCTGCTGAAGAAGTCCGGCTACAAGCTGTGCTTTGCCAAGAAGGTGGGTGACGCCGACTACAACGTGGTCTGGCAGTCCTATAACGCTTACCTGAGCAACAACGAGTTCAGCTGGACGCCGCAGTATCAGCTGTTCGCCTCCAACGTGTTCAAGGAAAACGTGCAAGTCAAAGTCTCGACCAACATCGTCAACATTGGCCTGGGGCAAACCTCGACACTCGATGAACACGGTCTGCTGAGTTCGGCGGTTACCGGGGGGCCGAACATTTCCATGACTTTTGTAAACGACTACGCCCCCATCCATCCGGGTATCAACCAGCTATCTACCGGTATTGATGGCACTCAGGTCAGCACCCCCATTTACGTTGCGGTGGATCAGGTGGTCACCGGTAAAACCGTGTTGACGCCGGTGGAAACCATCCTCGTGTGGTTCGAACAGAACGTACAGACCAGCACCATGTTCAGTACCTCACGCTCCAAGGCGATCGAAATCGACTTGACGTTCGATAACACCGCAGGTCGCCTTTACGAAGACGGTCAGTGGAAAACCGTGTAACCGTCATGCCGGGGCAACCTTGCGGTTGCCCTTTCACTCCTCTTTGCCCGCCGTGGAGAAGTAGCCCGTCAGCGAGCGACAGATCGACTGCGCGATGTCCTCCTGGGTGGCGATGCCATAAGGGCGATCACGATCGAACTGCGCCGACCAGCGAATCCGCCCCTGCGCTACATCCACCAGGCGCAATGACGCTCGCACCCGCGAAGGCTCGACCCGCACGCTGCCCTCCAGGCAGTAGCTGTAACGCCCGCCACGCTTGAAGTCCGGTACCGGTTCGCTGTTGCGTGCCATCCGCATCAACACATGATTGGTCCCGGTCTGCGCCTGCTCGAACGACTCGAACAGTCGGCAGCTCAACTCCTCGCACAAGCCCCGGGTAAAGTCATCGCCATCACGGGTGAGGCAGGTAAATGGCTGGATCTGGACCACAGGATGGCGAGTGCCGACGCCCTTGGGCCGCAGCCGCTGATAGGTCAAGCGATAACACCCGGGTGGAATGCTCAAGCGCACCGGGTCCTGCTGGCCGTTGCCGGCGTAATGCGCTGCGAGCTTGCGCCGCAAGCGCCCCACCTGCACTCGCACCACAGGATCGTCGCCCGTGCAATACACTGCCGGGTCACGACGAAACACCGCGATGCCGATGGCGTGTTCGGTCAGCGGCGTATTACAGGCCTGAAGGTCGTGCTCGACCAGAAAGCGCAACAGGCTGCCCATGCGCCTGGATTTGGCAAACAACGGGCTGGCCAGCAACAGCGCCAGCACCCGCTCGATTTCTTCCCGATCGAGCGGCACGGGAACCCCCGCCGCAGTCGAATCGGCCATGCTGTTGATCACCATCGCCTGCCTCCGTGCAGGTTGCCGACAGGAATTGATGTCGCAATCCGTGATTACCCTTGCAGCGTGAGCAGGAATGGGGCTCGGGCACTGCAACGACCAAGCGTAGCAGCCGTGTTGATATCGGCAGGCAATTGCGATGGTAGCAACCCGCCATCCGACGAACGTTCAATCTTGAAGTCTGAAAAACTTGTAGGACTGGTCCCTTTGTGGCGAGGGAGCTTGCTCCCGCTGGGCTGCGAAGCGGCCCCTCTCCCCTGCGACCCATTTCCTCAGACACAACGCAAGGCCCGATTCTACGGCGGCAGAGCCGCCGAACGGGAGCAAGCTCCCTCGTCACAGGGGCCATTTAGCGTCCTACAGGCCGGTTGCAGCGCTGGAGATCGATGCCTAATGTGCGCCCGTCGCTGACTTGAGTTGGCGATAGGGTTTCGCAGCCCTGTAGATACGTGTAGTAACCTTGCAACCCACCAAACCACTGACGGTCGCATCTGCGCCCGTATGTCGTTTTATGGTGGCTGTGTGCGGGAGATCTTCGGATCTGCCGGGTTCCTCGTATCCTCGGTCTGCGAACCCGCACATAGCTACCACCCCATTCGATTCGCAGCGACCGGGAGTAGCTCTTCTTACAGATACGAGGAAGTTTTACTTATGGCAGCTAACAATCCGCAACGCCACTTCACCCCCATGAAACAAATCGCCACCAGCTACCCTGTCCTCCTCATCGACAGCGACGCGCCCTTGCGCGAGCTCCACAACTGCGCCGCCGAACGCCTCAACGCGGTCCTGCAATACCTCAACCTCATGGCCTGCACCAGCCTCCCCGACTACGCCGAGAACGACATCAACACCGTCACCAACATTTCGCGGATTCTGCTGCAGGATGTGCGGGATGTGTTTGGGGTGATTGAGATGCGGGGGTTTGAGGTGTCCAAAGGGTAGTGATGACTCTCAACCATGAAAACCGCTTCGGCGGTTATTTTCCTATTCAGGCTCGTATTTTTGAAACGGCTACCGATAGATCTACTGAAGAGACCTAAGCTCGAAAATTAAAAAAAAACACACCTCGACCTGAGATCCCGAAAAGTTAATCGTGGCTGGCCGATTTCGCTTAGGAGCGGACATTCCAATTTGTCTATAGAATCAGGGCTCATTGAGCGGAACACGTTTTGAAAACTGATTTCATGCACCTGACCTCAAAGTTTTCTGGGCGGGGATACAGTGACTGAGGAAAGCTGAGGATTGGCGATGAAAATTGAATACCTCGAGATCAAGGGCTTCAAGAGCGCGGCAAGCGTTATCCTGAGGGATGTGCCAGCCTTTACAGCTCTAGCCGGCTCGAATGGTGCAGGTAAAAGCAATATCACTGATGCGCTCGCTTTTCTGGGAGCGGTAGTAAAACGTGGGGCTGCACAAGCGATCCGCGACTTTGGGGGCTTCCAACAGATTCACTGCTTCAAGCATCGAAAAGAAAATCGCACGACTATCTCGTTTGCCATCAGAATCAACCTCAATGGAGAAGTATTCGACTACAACCTGAAAATTTCCGGAATAGACCGGGTACCTCAGGTACTTGAAAGTCTGAAGGTCAATGGCAATCAGATAATAGATCGCAAGAGCAGTGATGAGACACGGATTACCTTAAGTGATACGCATGGCTTGCAGCTCTTACCGGAGTATGCGCAAGACATGACCGCGCTAATGCTGCTCAGCCATTCGCCACTGTATCGAATGCTTACCAATATCCAGGTATTTCGAATCGACCCGCTAGAAGCTAAGGAGCCTGACAGCTCAACAGCAGACGCTACGACACTCGATAGTCATGGCCGGAACGTGGCAACGATGTTGTCAATTTTGGAGAGAAATGAGCGCTTTCGTGACCAGGTTCTGGAATGGATAGAACTGATCGTACCTGGCATGGAAAGCGTGTCCACCGAAAAACAGAGGCTGGATGGCTCTACGGTGATCACGTTCAAGGAAGAAGGAACAAAAGCTCGTTTCCCAGCACGTTTGATTTCAGATGGGACAATTTATGCGCTCTGCATTATGACTGCGGTGTTCAGTCGGGCAGGGAAATCAGGAATGACAATCATAGAGGAGCCAGAGCGCGGCATTCATCCGAAGGCAATCGGCGAACTGGTACAACTAATGCGTGAAAATGCTTCGGTAGAGCATCCCATTTTTATAACTACCCATAGCGAATCTGTCGTACGCAACCTCGACCTTGAAGAGCTTTGGTTGGTAAATAAAGAAGATGGTAAAACCAAGGTCAAGTGTGCTTTAGAATCAGCAGTAAATAAAAAGGAAATACCGCTGGACACTGCGTGGCTGACCAATCTTTTTGATGGGGGTCTGCCATGGTAAAAGTTGGATTCATTGTTGAGGGTGATAGCGAAAAAATCGTTATCGAATCATCCGACTTCAAAGCTTTTTTGCAGGAAAACGATTTTGAGTTGGTCAATCCCGTAGTCAATGCCAAAGGTGGCGGTAACCTATTACCGCAAAATATCGATGCCTATCTAGGGCGTCTAGATCAGCAAGCGGTAGACATCATCGTTGTGCTGACTGATCTTGAGGACGAAGTCTCTGTTGACTTTGTCAGAGAACGCATCGCAAACGCACGAATAAATAGTATTTTCGTCGCTGTAAAAGCATTAGAGGGGTGGTTCCTGGCTGATTCAGTTGCGATGAACAAATGGCTCGGAATTGACGACTTCAATGAGCCACAACCCGAGCAGACGCAGAACAAACCATGGGATCGTTTAAAAGAAATATCCAATTCATTGGGCAAGCGTGGGCCGGGTAACAAAACTGCATTTGCAAAAAAGATGACGAAGCACTTTGGTTTCAGCATTCGCCAAGCAGCCTTGCACCCACAGTGTCCAAGTGCGCTAGAGCTTTTTCGCTATTTTGCTGAGCAGAACCTACCTGACAATGGTTGATGGAGGAGCTGATCTGGGTTGCCTCGCGTTGTGACTGAGCAATATTATAGAAAAAGGCCCTGATCATTCAGGGCCTTGTCATTTCTGGCATATTCAACTTCCCTTTTTCCTTTAGAAGTTGGCGGGCGTGTTCGCGCTGATAATCTCCGCCTCATCCGCCCCGATATTGCGAAACCGGTGCGGCAAGGTCGTCGGGAAGTAATAGCCATCCCCGGCGTTTAGCACACTCACCTGGCCATCCACGGTCAACTCAACCGTGCCACGGGTCACCAACCCGCACTCCTCGCCTTCGGAATGCACGATCGGCTCTTCACCCGAACTGGCACCCGGCGCGTATTGCTCGCGCAGCAGGCGCATCTGCCGGCTCGGCACGGACGCGCCGATCAGCAGCAGGCGCAGGCCATGACGGCCGAGGTCGGGCTGTTCGTTGGCGCGGAAGACGTACTGGTGTTCGCGCGGTGGCTGATCGAAGGTGAAGAAGTCGGCCAGGGACATGGGGATGCCCTCCAGCAATTTCTTCAGGGAGCTGACGGAAGGACTGACTCGATTCTGTTCGATCAGGGAGATGGTGGCATTGGTGACGCCGCTACGCCGGGCCAGCTCGCGCTGGGACAGTTTGTAGCTTTCGCGTACTAATTTGAGTCGTGAGCCCGTGTCCATGACAGCCTTATGTGCCAACCCGTGGGAGCGAGCTTGCTCGCGATTGCGATTTTAGCCTCAACATTGATGTTGATTGAACTGGCGCTTTCGCGAGCAGGCTCGCTCCTACAGGGATAATGGAGGGGTGGAGTGCAGGCGCGGATCACGCCGTTTTCCGATCCCGGAAACGTGAAAGGCGGCTATTAAATCACGTTTGTTGGTAATGCTCAGCAGGTTCGATAAACGGCTGGAAAAAACGACCTGCGAATTGTCACTTTCACTCAACTGAAGAACCTGTGGGAGCGGGCTTGCCCGCGATGGCGGTGTGTCAGGCAACATAAAAAGTGACTGACAGGGCCTCATCGCGGGCAAGCCCGCTCCCACAGGGTACTGCAGTGTTCATGACCTTTTTGGCCGTCGTAAAAAACCGGCGGCACCCTTTTGGGGCGGCCGCCGGCGAGGTAAAGCTTAGATGCCGAAACGGTCGCGCAGCGAGTAGTACACGGCGCCGAGGGCGGTCAACGGTGCCGAGAAGGTGCGCCCGCCGATCATCGGCATGTGCGGCAAGGAGGCAAACGCGTCGAAGCGCTCGGCGTCGCCGCGGATCATTTCCGAGATCAGTTTGCCGGCCAGGTGCGAGCAGGTGACGCCGTGTCCGCTGTAGCCCTGCATGTAGTAAGCGTTTTTCTCGATACGGCCGAATTGCGGCATGCGCGACATGGTCAGCAGGAAGTTGCCGGTCCAGCGGTAGTCGATCTTCACGTCCTTCAATTGCGGGAAGGTCTTGAGGATTTTCGGGCGGATCAGTTGCTCGATGTCGTCCGGTTCGCGCGCACCGTAGACCACGCCACCGCCGTACAGCAGGCGGTTGTCGGCGGTGAGGCGGTAGTAGTCGAGCAGGTAGTTGCAGTCTTCGACGCAGTAGTTGTTCTTGATCAGGCTGCGGGCCTGCTTTTCCGACAACGGCTCGGTGACGACGATCTGCGAGCCGCACGGCATGCTCTTGCTGGTCACGCGGTTGTCCAGGCCCTGCGGCAGGTAGGCATTGCCGGCGATCAGCAGGTACTTGGCCTTCACCACGCCTTTTGCAGTGCGCACGGTGATCGGCTCGCCGTAGCTGATTTCCACTGCCGCCGATTGCTCGTAGATCTTGCCGCCCAGGCCGATGATCGCCGAAGCCTCACCGAGTGCCAGGTTCAGCGGGTGAATGTGACCGCCCTGCATGTCCAGCAGGCCGCCAACGTAGGCGTCGGAACCGACTTCGCGCTTGATATCGGCCGCGTCGAGCATCTTCAGGTTCTTGTTGCCGTAGCGTTCCCAGCTCTTCTTCTGCTCGGCCAGGCCCTTGAGTTGCTTCTTGTTCATCGCCGCGAAGATGCCGCCGGGACGGTAATCGCACTGGATGTCGTAGTGCTGTATGCGCTGACGAATGATGTCGGCGCCTTCGAAAATCATGCTGCCGAGCACTTCGGCGGTCTTGTCGCCGTAGCGCTCTTCGATGACATCGACGTCGCGGCTGTAGGAGTTGACCAGTTGGCCGCCGTTGCGACCGCTGGCGCCGAAGCCGACTTTGGCCGCTTCCAGTACGGTCACGCTGTAGCCCGCTTCGGCGAGGAACAGCGCCGAGGACAGGCCGGTGTAGCCGGCGCCGATCACGCAGACGTCGCAGTCCACCGCGCCTTCCAGCACCGGAAAGTCGCCGGTGAAGTTGCGGGTGGCGGCGTAGTAGCTGTTTACATGCTGTTGATTAGAAGAGCTGTGTTTCATAGGTTTCTCCGATGGCCGCCGGCAACGTGCCGGCGACCGCCGCTTAAAAGGTGTTAGAGCTTGATCCAGGTCGCTTTGAGTTCGGTGTACTTGTCGAACGCGTGCAGCGATTTGTCCCGACCGTTACCCGACTGCTTGAACCCGCCGAACGGCGCGGTCATGTCGCCGCCGTCGTACTGGTTGACCCAGACGCTGCCGGCGCGCAGGCCACGGGCGAAGGTGTGGGCTTTGCTCAGGTTGCTGGTCCACACGCCTGCGGCCAGACCGAAGATGCTGTCGTTGGCAATCGCCAAGGCTTCTTCAGCAGTGTCGAAGGTGATGACCGACAGCACCGGGCCGAAGATTTCTTCCTGGGCGATAGTCATGGCATTGGTCACGCCGTCGAAAATCGCCGGTTCCAGGTACAGGCCACCGGTGTCTTCGAGGGTGCGGCTGCCGCCGGCGATCAGTTGACCGCCCTGCTGTTTGCCGACTTCGATGTAGCGCAATACGTTGTCCAGCTGACGCTGGTCGACAACCGCGCCGACGGTGGTCGCAGGATCGAGCGCATGACCCGGTTTCCAGGCTTGCAGGGCTTCCACCAACAATGGAATGAACTGCTCGCGGATCGAACGCTCCACCAGCAGACGCGAACCGGCGGTGCAGACTTCGCCCTGGTTGAAGGCGATGCCACTGGCCGCTGCCTGTGCTGCCGCGCGCAAATCCGGCGCGTCGGCGAACACCACGTTCGGGCTCTTGCCCCCCGCTTCAGCCCAGACGCGTTTCATGTTGCTTTGCCCGGCGTAGATCATCAGCTGCTTGGCAATCACCGTGGAGCCGGTGAAGGCCAGCACGTCGACGTCCATGTGCAACGCCAGCGCCTTGCCGACGGTGTGACCGTAGCCCGGCAGGACGTTGAACACGCCTTTCGGAATGCCGGCATCGAGTGCCAGCTGCGCGATGCGGATCGCGGTCAGCGGGGATTTTTCCGAAGGCTTGAGGATGAACGAGTTGCCCATCGCCAGGGCCGGGGCGAATTTCCAGCTGGCCATGATCAGCGGGAAGTTCCACGGCACGATGGCCGCGACCACGCCGGCCGCTTCGCGCGTCACCAGGCCAAGCTGATCGTGGGGCGTGGCGGCGACTTCGTCGTAGATCTTGTCGATGGCTTCGGCGGTCCAGCGGATCGCATTGGCGGTCGCTGGAATGTCGATGCTCATGGAGTCGCTGATCGGCTTACCCATGTCGAGGGTTTCGAGCAGGGCCAGCTCTTCCTGGTTCGCCAGGATCAGGTCGGCGAAACGGATCAGGATGCGCTTGCGCTCGGTCGGGGCCAGGTTGGCCCAGACGCCGGATTCGAACGTGCGGCGCGCTACTGCGACCGCCGCATTGGCGTCGGCTTCGTCGGTGCTGGCGACGTTCGCCAGGAAACGACCGTCGACGGGGCTCAAGCATTCGAACGTGGCGCCACTGGCAGCCGCGCAGTATTGGCCGTCAATGAATGCGCGACCTTCGATTGTTAGGGACTGGAAGCGTTGCTCCCAATCGCTGCGAGTGTTTGTCATGGTTGTGACTCGACGCAGGGGAATAGGTGATCAGCCGGGCCGAATGCCAGTGATCAAAAATATCTGAAAAAACCGCAATCCCTGTGGGAGCGAGCTTGCTCGCGATAGCGGTGATTCAGTCGACATCTATGTGGAATGCCGGACCGCTATCGCGAGCAAGCTCGCTCCCACAGGGGTTGGCGGCGCACACAGGATGTGTGTGCACCTCCAACGCCATCAAACGGTGTGCAGGTACCAGTTGTACTCAAGGTCGGAGATGGAGTTCTCGAACTCGGCCAGCTCGCTTTCCTTGCACGCCACGAACACGTCGATGTACAGCGGGTCGATGTATTTGGCCATGACTTCGCTGTCGTCCAGCTCGCGCAGGGCATCGCGCAGGTTGTTCGGCAGGCTCTGCTCGTTTTGCTCGTAGCTGTTGCCTTCCACCGGGGCGCCCGGCTCGATCTGGTTGGTCAGGCCGTGGTGCACGCCTGCCAGGACCGAAGCCATCAACAGGTACGGGTTGGCGTCGGCACCGGCCACGCGGTGTTCGATGCGCACCGAGTCTGGCGAACCGGTCGGCACACGTACCGCTACGGTACGGTTGTCGATGCCCCAGCTCGGCGAGTTCGGCACGTAGAACTGTGCGCCGAAACGGCGGTACGAGTTGACGTTCGGGCAGAGGAACGCCATCTGCGCCGGCAGGGTCTCGAGCACACCGCCGATCGCGTGTCGCAGCGCGGCGTTCTGCTCGGGATCCTCGCTGGCAAAGATGTTGTTGCCTTCTTTGTCGAGAATCGAAATGTGTACGTGCAGACCGTTACCCGCCTGGCCCGGGTACGGCTTGGCCATGAAGGTGGTGTCCATCTCGTGGTCGTAGGCGATGTTCTTCACCAGACGCTTGAGCAGAACGGCGTAGTCGCAGGCCTTGATCGGGTCAGCCACG
Source organism: Pseudomonas sp. Pseusp10 (assembly GCF_059492225.1). Classification (NCBI taxonomy): domain Bacteria; kingdom Pseudomonadati; phylum Pseudomonadota; class Gammaproteobacteria; order Pseudomonadales; family Pseudomonadaceae; genus Pseudomonas; species Pseudomonas sp. Pseusp10. The sequence goes on from NZ_CP168528.1 coordinate 4,438,472, forward strand.
TGATGCAGGTTGACTTCGAATTGCGCCGGGGCGCTTTCCTTGACGATGGCGTCAGCGGGGATGCCCTGCTCTTTAGCGCCTTCGAGGATGTCTTGCAGGCAGTCGACGTATTCGTCGAGGTCGTCGATCAGGTACACCTGGGTCGACATCGGACGCTTGCCCGATACCGGCGAACGTGGCGATTGCGGACGACCGTTCACGTTGTCCTGGTCGATCAGGTAGAACTCCAGTTCGAACGCGGCGCAGATGGTCAGGCCCATGTCGTCGAACTTGCGCACAATATTAGCCAGCACTTCACGCGGGTCGGCGAAGAATGGCTCGCCTTCGAGTTCGTGCATGGTCATCAGCAGTTGCGCGGTCGGGCGCTTCTGCCAGGGTTCGATGCTCAGGGTGCCCGGGATTGGGTAGCAGATCCGGTCGGAGTCGCCGATGTCCAGACCCAGGCCGGTGCTTTCCACCGTAGAACCATTGATGTCCAGAGCAAACAGAGACGCCGGCAGGTTGATGCCTTTCTCGTAAACCTTATGAAGACTGGTGCGCTCGATGCGCTTGCCGCGCACCACACCGTTCATATCCGCAATCAGAAGGTCGACGTACAAAACCTCAGGATGTTTCTTAAGGAATGCGTTTGCTTCGTTGAGTTGAACGGCACGCAGAGGGACCGACATGATGCACCTATTTTTTACTGTTAATTATTATGTTCACCGCCCTTTCACGAGCCCAGTCAATCCGAAAGGCAAAGTGAAGTCAATAGCGAACACCTGGCCTTTCAGCGTTTATTTTCGGGCCTCTCAGAAGGACGAGAGTGCCAGATACGCCCTCAAACACGCGTAAACCCTGAAGATCGGACGTGCGGCGTTTAGAATTTTTTACATGAGAGTTGTTAATTAAAATCAACAAGGCTAAGCTCCGGAAAAGCTCGTTCAAGTGTGAAACTTCGAGGTGATAAAAATGGCACTCAAGCCATTGATCGGCGTTACTGCGTGCGTCAAACAGATTGGCCTGCACCCCTACCACATCAGCGGTGACAAGTACTTGCGTGCTGTCAGCGTTGCGGCGCTGGGGCTGCCTGTCGTTATTCCTTCCTTAGGCGACCTCACCGAAATCGATGACCTGCTGCCGCAGCTCGACGGTCTGTTGCTGACCGGCTCGCCTTCGAACGTGGAACCCTTCCACTATCAAGGCCCCGACAGCGCCCCCGGTACGGAGCACGATCCGCAACGGGACCGCACCACCCTGCCGCTGATCCGCGCGGCTATCGCTGCCGGCGTTCCGGTCCTCGGCATCTGCCGCGGTTTCCAGGAAATGAACGTGGCGTTCGGTGGCAGCCTGCATCAGAAAGTCCATGAACTGCCTGGCTTGCTCGATCATCGTGAGGCCAACCATCCGGACCTGGCCGTGCAATACGCGCCGGCCCATGCGGTGAACGTACAGCCTGGCGGTGTGTTCGAAGCGCTGGACCTGCCTGCGGTGTTCCAGGTCAATTCGATTCATAGCCAGGGCATCGACCGCCTCGCGCCCGGCCTGCGCGCCGAAGCCGTCGCGCCCGATGGCCTGATCGAGGCGATCTCGGTCGAGCACAGCAAAGCCTTCGCCCTCGGCGTGCAATGGCACCCCGAATGGCAGGTCCTGAACAACCCTCCTTATTTGAGTATTTTCCAGGCGTTCGGCGATGCCTGCCGACAACGGGCGGCGCTGCGTCACTCGAGCTGACGACCTGATACCCACATTCAACGATTAACTGCCCACCGCGAGCGGGCAGGCGCTTTTGCGTGCCCCGCTCGCGAAAACAACACACTGCAATAACAACAAGTACGACCAGGCAGCCAGGATGGCGGCGCCGAATAAACCCGAACGGTATGGGTGAGTTCGATCAGCAAACGCAAATCCCTGTGGGAGCGAGCTTGCTCGCGATAGCGGTAGAACAGTCACCATCAATGTTGAATGTGGCTGCCTCATCGCGAGCAAGCTCGCTCCCACAGGGTCTGCGTTCTGACCGAAGTCCCCGGTACGGGTTTGCAATCCACTATTAAGCCGGGCCGTGTTGGCCAGGCGACTGAAACCTGTTGGGAGTTTCACATGGCAAACGCCTCCAGCATTTACAGGAAGGCTCTTGAAGGTCACCAGGCACCGAAAAAGGTGTTGGTGAAAGTCGATCGCGTCACCAAGAAATTCGACGAAACCACGGCCGTGGACGATGTGTCCCTGGAAATCCACCAGGGTGAAATCTTCGCCCTGCTCGGGGGTTCCGGTTCCGGCAAATCGACCCTGCTGCGCATGCTCGCCGGTTTCGAGCGCCCGACCGAAGGCCGGATTCTGCTCGACGGTGTCGACATCACCGACATGCCGCCGTACGAACGACCGATCAACATGATGTTCCAGTCCTACGCGCTGTTCCCGCACATGACAGTGGCACAGAACATCGCCTTCGGCCTCAAGCAGGACCGTTTGCCAGCCGCCGAAATCGAAGCCCGGGTGCAGGAAATGCTGCGCCTGGTGCACATGACCCAGTACGCCAAGCGCAAGCCGCACCAACTGTCCGGTGGTCAGCGTCAGCGCGTGGCCCTGGCCCGCTCCCTGGCCAAGCGTCCGAAACTGCTGCTGCTCGATGAACCGATGGGCGCCCTGGATAAAAAGCTGCGCTCGCAAATGCAACTGGAGCTGGTGGAGATCATCGAGCGCGTGGGCGTGACCTGCGTGATGGTGACCCACGACCAGGAAGAGGCCATGACCATGGCCCAGCGCATCGCGATCATGCACCTGGGCTGGATCGCCCAGATCGGCAGTCCGGTGGACATCTATGAAGCACCGGTCAGCCGTATGGTCTGCGAATTCATCGGCAACGTGAACGCCTTCGACGGCACCGTTGTCGAGGACCTGGAAGGTCACGCGATCATCCACAGTCCGGACCTGGAGCAGAAGATCTACGTCGGTCACGGCGTCAGCACCTCGGTGCAGGACAAGTCGATCACCTACGCGATCCGCCCGGAAAAACTGCTGGTCAGCACCGTCAAGCCCGAGAACCGCTACAACTGGTCCAGCGGCAAGGTGCATGACATCGCCTACCTCGGCGGCCACTCGGTGTTCTACGTCGAGCTGCCTGGCGGCAAGATCGTCCAGTCGTTCATGGCCAACGCCGAACGCCGTGGTGCGCGTCCGACCTGGGACGATCAGGTCTACGTGTGGTGGGAAGACGACAGCGGCGTGGTACTGCGCGCATGAAAACCTTCAATCAGCAATTTCTGAGACTGGTCCCCAGCGGGCGCAAGTTCGTCATCGGGATTCCATTCATCTGGCTGTTCCTGTTCTTCATGTTGCCGTTCTTCCTGGTGATGAAGATCAGCTTCTCGGAAGCGGCCCTGGCCATTCCGCCCTACTCGGAGATCTACACCTACGCCGAGCAGAAATTCCAGCTGTTGCTCAACATCGGCAACTACTCCCTGCTGGGCCAGGATGAGCTGTACCTCTCGGCTTATCTCGGCTCGTTGAAGGTCGCGCTGTTCAGCACGCTGATGTGCCTGGTGATCGGTTTCCCGATGGCCTACGCCATTACCAAGGCCAGCAAGGAAGCGCAGAACGTGCTGATGCTGCTGATCATGATGCCGACCTGGACCGCGATCCTGATCCGCGTTTACGCGTGGATGGGCATCCTCAGCAACAACGGTCTGCTCAACGCGTTCCTGATGTGGACCGGGCTGACGTCGGCACCGATCGAGATCCTCAACACCAACACTGCTGTTTATATCGGTGTGGTGTATGCGTATCTGCCGTTCATGGTGCTGCCGCTGTACGCCAACCTGGTCAAGCACGACCAGAGCCTGCTGGAAGCGGCGTCGGACCTGGGTTCGAGCACCTTCAACAGCTTCTGGAAAATCACCGTGCCGCTGGCCAAGAACGGCATCATCGCCGGCTGCATGCTGGTGTTTATTCCGGTGGTGGGTGAGTTCGTGATTCCGGAACTGCTGGGCGGCCCGGAAACCCTGATGATCGGCCGCGTGTTGTGGCAAGAGTTCTTCAACAACCGCGACTGGCCGGTGGCGTCTGCCCTGGCGGTGGTGATGCTGTTGATCCTGATTGTGCCGATTCTGCTGTTCAACCGCAGCCAGGCCAAAGAGATGGAGGCACGGGGATGAAACGCTTCGGATTTTCAAAGTTCATGCTGATTTTCGGCCTGTCGTTTATCTACCTGCCGATGCTGATTCTGGTGATTTACTCGTTCAACGCCTCGAAACTGGTGACGGTGTGGGGCGGCTGGTCGATCAAGTGGTACGCCGGTTTGCTCGACAACAGCCAACTGATGGGCTCAGTGGTGCGCTCGCTGGAAATCGCCTGTTACACCGCCGTCGCGGCGGTGGCGCTGGGTACCCTGGCGGCGTTCGTGCTGACCCGCGTTACGCGCTTCAAGGGCCGCACGCTGTTCGGTGGCCTGGTCACCGCACCGCTGGTGATGCCTGAAGTGATCACCGGTCTGTCGCTGTTGCTGCTGTTCGTGGCCATGGCGCAGTTGATCGGCTGGCCGCAGGAGCGTGGCATCGTCACCATCTGGATCGCCCACACCACGTTTTGTGCCGCTTACGTTGCGGTGGTAGTCTCCGCCCGCCTTCGCGAGCTGGACCTGTCCATCGAAGAAGCGGCCATGGACCTGGGTGCGAAGCCATTCAAGGTGTTTTTCCTGATCACTATTCCAATGATCGCGCCGTCACTGGCAGCGGGCGGCATGATGTCGTTCGCCCTGTCGCTGGATGACCTGGTGCTGGCGAGCTTCGTGTCCGGTCCGGGGTCCACGACCCTGCCGATGGAAGTGTTCTCGGCGGTACGCCTGGGCGTGAAGCCCGAGATCAACGCCGTGGCCAGCCTGATTCTGTTGGCGGTGTCGATCGTGACCTTCATGGTCTGGTACTTCAGCCGCCGTGCCGAAGCCACCCGTAAACGCGCGATCCAGGAAGCCATGGACCAGACCGCCAGCGAATCCTGGCAGCAACCGAAAAAGCAAATGGCGGGAGCCACCGCCTAATGCCGCCCCCTGTAGGAGCGAGCTTGCTCGCGATGGACGTAAACGATGACGTGGGCTGTCTGAAATAACGCGCCGTCCTTATGTTTTTCGCGAGCAAGCTCGCTCCTACAAAGGAGCGCTCTCGCCACAAATGTTTGCTATGTGTTTTTGAATAAAAAAGAAATGGAGTTGTACCGATGAAAATGTTTGGCAGGACTCTGCTGACACTGTCCTTATTGGGCGCGATCACCACTGGCGCCCAGGCCAATGACAAGGTTCTGCGCGTCTACAACTGGTCGGACTACATTGCCCCGGACACCGTCAAGAAGTTCGAAGACGAGACCGGCATCCAGGTGACCTACGATGTGTTCGACAGCAACGAAACCCTCGAGGCGCGCCTGCTGGCGGGCAAATCCGGCTACGACATCGTCGTGCCGTCCAACAGCTTCCTGGCCAAGCAGATCAAGGCCGGTGTCTATCAGGAACTGGACAAATCAAAGCTGACGAACTGGAAAAACCTCAACCCGGTGCTGCTGAAGAACGCCTCCGCGAGCGACCCCGATAACGCCCACGCCATCCCTTACATGTGGGGCTCGATCGGCATCGGCTTCAACCCGCAAAAGGTCAGGGAGGTGCTCGGCGCCAACGCCCCGACCAACTCCTGGGACCTGCTGTTCAAACCGGAAAACGCCGAGAAGCTCAAGGCCTGCGGCATCAGTTTCCTCGATTCGCCCACAGAAATGCTGCCGACCGCCCTGCACTACCTGGGCTACCCGGTGAACGATCAGGACAAACAGCACATCGCCGAAGCCGAGGCGCTGTTCATGAAGATCCGCCCGAACGTGGCGTACTTCCATTCGTCGAAATACATCTCGGACCTGGCCAACGGCAACATCTGCGTGGCCGTCGGTTATTCCGGCGACGTGCTGCAGGCCAAGGCCCGCGCCCAGGAAGCCGGGGACAAGGTGAAGATCGACTACAGCATCCCGAAAGAAGGCGCCGCCAGTTTCTACGACATGCTCGCCATCCCGCGCGATGCCGCCAACGTCGAGAACGCCTACCTGTTCATGAACTTCCTGATGCGTCCGGACGTGATTGCCGACATCACCAACAACATCGGCTACAGCAACGCCAACGCGGCGGCCACGCCACTGGTGGATGAAGCGATCCGCAACGATCCGGGTTCCTACCCGTCGGAAGCGGTGATGGCGACGTTGTATGCCGTACCGGACCAGCCGATTGCCGTTCAGCGGATCATGACCCGTGGCTGGACCAAGGTGAAGTTGGGTCAGTAATTCACTCAAAAAATCTGCTGAATCTGACATCGATATCGCGAGCAAGCTCGCTCCCACAGGGTGCAGCGTTGTTCATAGGCTTGCGTTCCACCGCAGATAATTGTGGGAGCGAGCTTGCTCGCGATGGCGGCCTGTAAGGCACCGTTGATTCAAGGCCATAACCCTATCCCCGTTTTCCGTTCACGCAGCGCCTTACCACCGCTGCCTCTCCTGCAGTAGAACGGCCTCACCTGGCTCCCTCGGCTCAGGTGAAGTTTGGCGCCCTCGGGCGCCTTTTTTATTGGGGATCAATCAAAGGCCATTCGGCCAGCGCCCGATAGCGGCCCTTGTGGGATTCGAACAGGGTGAACCTGTCAGCCCGCAGGAGGAACCCGGGCGGTGTCGCGGACTCTGGCACCGGCGCCCGATAGTCCCGTGCCAGGGTCAGGTGCGGGCGGTATTCTCGCGGTGCTTGCTCCAGGCCGAACGGCAACATCGCCTGTTCCAGGGCATACACCAATCGCAGCAATGCCGGGGGCGCCTGCTGCGGTGCCAGCACCAATGCCCCTGCCCTGCGCCACACGTCCAGCCGATCCAGCACCACCGTCAAGCGCTCGCCCGGGGTGCGGATGGACGCCGCAGCGGTACAGATCTCGGCGATCTGCGCCACACCCACCGCCCCCAAAAACTTCAGCGTCAGGTGAAAGTTTTCCGCCGGCACCGGCCGTCCGTTGCGCAGTTGCAGCGCGCTGCGCCACTGGGCGATGTCCCGACGCTGGGCCGGGGTGCAGTTCAGCGCAAAGAACAGACGCTTGAACGGCTCGCGGGTTTCGTCGTTCATGCCGGACACCTCCTGGGAAGACTGCCTGAGTGTACTCAACCCTCGCGTACCGGCCAGCGCATTTCTGGCGCCGTGGGGCAGGCGCGTTATAGTTCTAGCATCCCGAAACACCGGAGGGGGCCATGCGACAGATCATCAGCAAAGAGCCATGGTGGGCCACACCGCCCGAGCCAGGTCAGGATGAACTCAAGCTGGAATGGGGCTGGCTGGTGCATTACAGCGAAGGTGAGCCGCGCTTCGAGTTCATCCGCGAGCGGCCGACGGACGACGAGATCCGGCAGCGCAAAAGTTGCAGGATCACCCCGACGCCGGAGTGATCCCACAGCCGGCGTCAGGCCTGGAGGAGTATATCGAACCCGCCGTACACCATGCGCTGGCCATCGAAAGGCATCGGATTGACGTTCGGCTGCATGCGCGGGTCCTGCATCATCTTGTCCATCCCGGCATTACGGGTGGCCTTGTCGGGCCAGATGATCCAGCCAAAAGCCACGGTTTCGCCGTCCTTGAGTTTCACCGCCATCGGGAAGGAGGTGACCTTGCCTTGCGGCACGTCTTCGCCCCAGCATTCGACCACGCTCAAGGCACCGTTTTCCTTGAAGATCGAGGCGGCGATTACGGCGTGTTTGATGTATTGCTCACGGTTGGCGGTGGGTACGGCAGCGATAAAACCATCGGCGTAAGACATGAGTGTTTCTCCTGAGGTCATGGGGTCTTCTGCTGGGTAGTCGATTGCGCTGGCGTCCAATCGACAGTGCCGGCGCTCAAACCGACCGGCGGTGCAGTGCGGTCCGCCAGGCTGCCTTCGATCTGCGCCGCCATGTAAAGCGTGCCGGCCATGACGCCGCTGGTCGGGTTCTGCACCAGTTTGATCCAGGCCTTGTCGAAGGTATTGCCCAGGCTACTGCGGATCAGCGCCTCACTGTCGGGCCGGTCATTGGCCTGGATGAGTGCACGAACACCCGCCACCCCTAGCGTAATCAAGCCACCGGCCAGTTTCCCGGCCGCTGCGGCGACGGCGCTGGCGGCCCCGCGCGGGGCCATCTCGGCTTCCATCCGCCGGCTGGCGCGCCTGGCCACCGGCGCCATCGCGGTGTCGGTCGAACCCACCCCCTTGTCGCCGCCGGCCTTATGGACTTTGTCGATCAGCGCAGCGAAGGCCGGCAAGGTGTTCAGCGATTCGGTGTGCACGATCTGGTACAACGAGGCGTCCCGCGCCGGCGGTGGGCCGAGGGCGATGGCCGGGATTTTCTGGATACGCCCGTTGAGCTGGGCCATCGGCACCCCGTGGCGGGTGGAGATTTTCTGCAGATCTTCCTTGAGGATGTCGACGTAGAACGCCGCTGCCTGGCCGAGAATCGCATCGGGATCGATTTCCACGGCCACCGGGGCCAGGACCTTCTCCTGATAGGCTTCGAGCAGGTACGCCGCCAGGCGTTTTTCCGCTGCGTCCTGCTCACCCTTGGCGCTGATGGTGTACCAGCTGAACTTCATCGACAGCCATTCCTGGGTCCAGTAGTTGCTGAACCACGGAATGAAATTCTGTTCGGTCATTTCATAGACCCGTGTGCGCCAGTGATCCATGGCGCCGCGGGCGTAGATTCGGGTCTGCTCGGTGGCCGATTGCGACGCGGCGACGATCTCCCGGTCCACTTGTTGCCAAGTGCTGGCAGGAACGATGACCGGTGCCACTTCCACCGGCGCGCGCACAGACGTGGCACACCCCGCCAACACTACCAGCACGGCAATGATCAGCGAACGCAGATTCAAGATGGCGGCTTCCTGCAGTTGGCACCGGGCGAAATGCCCGACACGCGAAACCTTCGGTTTAAGTATAGGTGGCGGTGTCCCGGAGCCCGCGAAAGGGCCCGCGTCAACAGCACAAAAAAAACATCACTCGCATCGATAATCACCATCGCCGCGATTGCCTTCCGCTTGCTGGCCGTCAGCGTAGGATCGATCCCAAGCCAACACGAAACCCCGAATCGGAGGGGAACATCATGCTGATCCATTTACTGACCTGCCTGGCCCTGACGGCGTTCACATTGGGCGTGTTTGCCTGGTACATCATGAGCGAGGAGCAAACATCATGATTCACACTGTCACCCTCGCCGTGCGTTTTCCGGTGTTCGGCAATAATTTCTACGCGCAGAAATTCGAGTCACGTAAAGAGTTGACTCTGCTGTTCGACGAGAAGTTCGAGGCGTTGCTGATCCCGGCAGCCGATCATCACTTCAGCAACGAAGTGGTCGGACTCAATGATCAGTTCCGTTTTTTGAATGACGTGCTGGTCGAGCATCTGCTGGATGTCGAACTGGCAAAAGCCTCGGCCCGTTCGTTCGGATTCTGACAGCAACCGCCGGTCACCCGGGCTCGGGCAGGAACCACTCACAACGTTCGCTGGCTGTTGCCAATCCCCTTGGCAATATCAATCCCCCAATCCATCGCCGCTTCCATGTCCAGCAGGTGCGGCCGTGGGTGGTGGTTCTCATTGATGACGGTGCCGTCCGGCCTATAGACACCAATGAACATGCCCAATGAACCGTCCTTCAATATCTCGGCCCTGACTTCAATCCGGCATCCGTTCGACAGCGTTTCCTTGTGAACCTCATGGCGCTCAGTCATTGCTGCTTTCCTCCCGCCTATGGATTGCGAGCCTACCGGCAATGCTAGCTCAGCCCCCGCCAATGCGTAGACCTGCTGGACCGGAGGCCTGCCCTGACAGCGGCGCAATGCCACCTATACTCAAGACCACCTCCCCCCAAGGGGATCTGCGCGTCCAACAATAAAATGCAGAGGTGGAACATGGTCTGGCAGCAAGTCTACGATCCGTTCGGTAACCCGGTGCTTTCAACGTTCATGGCCGCCGTACCGGTGGTGGTGATGCTGGCGTCCCTCGCGTTTTTTCATGTCAAGGCGCACCTGGCGGCGCTGCTCGCCCTGGCCTCGGCCTTGCTGATCGCGATCTTCGCCTTCGGCATGCCGGCGAACATGGCAGGTTCCGCGGCGCTGTTCGGTGCGGCCAACGGCCTGCTGCCGATTGGCTGGATTGTGTTGAACATCATCTTCCTGCACCGACTGACCACCGAGAACGGCTCGTTCAAGGTGTTGCAGGATTCCCTGGCGCGGATCACCGATGACCGGCGTCTGCAATTGCTCTTGATCGCCTTCTGCTTCGGTGCGTTTTTCGAAGGCGCGGCCGGTTTCGGTACGCCGGTGGCGGTGACCGGGGCGATTCTGATCGGGCTGGGGTTTTCGCCGCTCGCCGCTTCAGGGCTGGCGCTGATCGCCAACACCGCCCCCGTGGCGTTCGGCGCCCTCGGCACGCCGATCATCACCCTGGCCAAGGTCACCGGGCTGGATGAAATGGAGCTGTCGATGATGGTCGGCCGGCAGTTGCCTTTTTTCTCGGTGCTGGTGCCGTTCTGGCTGATCTGGGCTTTTGCCGGCTGGCGCAAGATGCTGGAAATCTGGCCGGCGATCCTGGTGGCCGGGGTCAGTTTTGCCGTGCCGCAGTTCCTGGTGTCCAACTATCACGGGCCGATGCTGGTGGACGTGATCGCCGCGCTGATTTCAATGGCCTGCCTGACCGGTTTCCTCAGGGTGTGGAAACCGGCCACCGTGCACACTTCCGCCGCCCTGACCGGCCGGGTCGACAACTCGAAGATCGACGCCGAGCACGACGAAAAGCCTGTACCCACTGCAACCTTTGCCAATGAGGCGAAACCGGCAGTGATGCGGGCGTGGATGCCGTGGATCATCCTCACGGTCTTCGTGTTCATCTGGGGCACCCAGGGCTTCAAAAACACTTTCGACACCCGCCCTGCCATCGACCCGCAAACCAGTGCCGCCAAGCTCGATCCCCAGGGCAAACCGCTGCGCGAGGCGAACCCGATGTTTGCGCCGGTCCTGACCTTCACCAGCCTGCACTTGCAGGTTGAAAAAGTCCCGCCCGTGGTGCCCGCACCGAAAACCGAAGAGGCGGTGTACAAGTTCACCTGGTTCACCGCCACCGGCAGCGGCATTCTGCTGGCGGCGATTGTCGGCGGTTTGTTGATGGGCTACTCGATCCCGCAATTGATTCGCCAGTATCTGCGCACCCTGTGGGTGGTGCGCTACTCGCTGATCACCATTGCGGCGATGCTCGCACTGGGCTTCCTCACGCGCTACTCGGGCCTGGATGCGACCATGGGCCTGGCCTTCGCCGCGACGGGCATCTTCTACCCGATGTTCGGCACCCTGCTTGGTTGGCTCGGCGTGGCGTTGACCGGTTCGGACACAGCGTCCAACGTGCTGTTCGGTGGCCTGCAACGGGTGACGTCCGAGCAACTGGGCATCAGCCCGGTGTTGATGGCCGCCGCCAACAGTTCCGGTGGGGTCATGGGCAAGATGGTCGACGCCCAGTCGATCGTGGTCGCCTCCACCGCCACCCGCTGGTACGGCCACGAAGGGGAAATCCTGCGCTACGTGTTTTTCCACTCGATTGTGCTGGCGATTCTGGTCGGTGGCCTGGTGACGTTGCAGGCCTATGTCGCGCCGTTCAGCCATATGGTGGTGGGTGGGCATTAAATCGAACTGTGGGAGCGAGCTTGCTCGCGAAGGCGGAGTGACATTCAACATAGATGTCGAATGGTCTGCCGCTATCGTCGGAACGCCGCCCGGAGCAAGCTCGCTCCCACACGAGCAGACAACGATCCCATGGACAGCTGCGCCTGACGGGCTAATGATGAAGGTCAGTGGCCTCCAGCGAGAATCGTGATCCCATGAACATTCTCTACGATGAACGCGTTGACGGCGCCTTGCCCGACGTCGACAAACAGGCGCTGTTGCACGCCCTGCAAACCCGGTTGCCGAATCTGGAAATCCTGCATCAGCAGGAAGAACTCAAGCCCTACGAATGCGACGGGCTGTCGGCCTATCGCACCACCCCGATGCTGGTGGTGCTGCCCCGGCACATCGACGAAGTCCAAGGGGTGCTGCGGGTCTGCCATGAACGGCAGGTCCCCGTGGTGGCCCGAGGCGCGGGCACCGGTTTGTCCGGCGGTGCGCTCCCCCTGGAGAAAGGCGTGCTACTGGTGATGGCGCGCTTCAACAACATCCTGAGTATCGACCCCGCCGCCCGTACTGCACGGGTTCAGCCTGGCGTGCGCAATCTGGCGATTTCCCAGGCGGCAGCTCCGTTCGGCCTGTATTACGCGCCGGATCCATCCTCGCAAATCGCCTGTTCCATCGGTGGCAACGTGGCGGAAAATGCCGGTGGCGTGCACTGCCTGAAGTACGGCCTGACCGTGCACAACGTACTCAAGGTCGACATCCTCACCGTCGATGGCGAGCATTTGAGCCTGGGTTCCAACGCCCTCGACGCCCCCGGCTTCGATCTGTTGGCGCTGTTCACCGGCTCCGAAGGCCTGCTCGGGGTGATTACCGAAGTCACGGTCAAACTGCTGCCCAAACCCCAGACCGCCAAAGTGCTGTTGGCGGCGTTCGACTCCGTGGAGAAAGCCGGGCGCGCCGTTGGCGACATCATCGCCGCCGGCATCATCCCCGGTGGCCTGGAAATGATGGACAACCTGGCCATCCGCGCCGCCGAGGACTTCATCCACGCCGGTTATCCGGTGGACGCCCAGGCCATTCTGCTGTGCGAACTCGATGGCGTTGAAGCCGACGTCTGCGATGACTGCGACCGGGTGCGCCAGGTGCTGCAACAAGCCGGCGCCATCGAGTTGCGCCAGGCGAAGGACGAAGCCGAACGCGTGCGTTTCTGGGCCGGGCGCAAGAATGCCTTCCCGGCCGTGGGCCGCCTCTCGCCGGACTACTACTGCATGGACGGCACCATCCCCCGTCGCGAGTTGCCCGGCGTGCTGCATGCCATCGCCGAGCTTTCGAACGAATACGGCCTGCGGGTGGCCAACGTGTTCCATGCCGGCGACGGCAACATGCATCCGTTGATTCTGTTCGATGCCAATCAACCCGGAGAGCTGGACCGCGCCGAAGCCCTGGGCGGCAAGATTCTGGAGTTGTGCGTGAAAGTCGGCGGCAGCATCACCGGTGAACACGGCGTGGGTCGCGAGAAGATCAACCAGATGTGCGCGCAGTTCAACAGCGATGAGCTGACCCTGTTCCATGCCATCAAGGCCGCCTTCGACCCGAGCGGCCTGCTCAACCCCGGCAAGAACATTCCGACCCTGCACCGCTGCGCCGAATTCGGTGCAATGCACATACATGGCGGTCAATTGCCCTTCCCTGAGCTGGAGCGTTTCTGATGCACGGCCCTGAAGATGTCGATGACAGCCAGTTGCTCCTGGAGCAGGTCAATCAGGCGCTGGAAAACGCCACGCCGTTGCGCATCCAGGGTTCCAACAGCAAAGCCTTTCTCGGCCGCACCACGGCCGGGGAAATTCTCGATACCCGCTCGCACCGGGGCATCGTCAGTTACGACCCGACTGAACTGGTGGTCACCGCCCGTTGCGGCACGTTGTTGTCGCAGCTGGCGCAGGTGCTGGACGCCGCGCAACAGATGCTGCCCTGCGAGCCACCGTCCTTTGGCGACGGCGCTACCGTCGGCGGCATGATCGCCTGCGGACTGTCCGGGCCTCGGCGCCCGTGGTCCGGTTCGGTACGCGATTTCGTACTCGGCACGCGGGTCATCACAGGGCAAGGCAAGCTGCTGCGCTTCGGTGGCGAGGTGATGAAAAACGTCGCCGGCTACGACCTGTCGCGCCTGATGGCCGGCAGTCACGGATGCCTGGGGTTGATCACCGAAGTCTCCCTTAAAGTGCTGCCAAAACCCCGGCAATCCTTGAGTATCAGCCTGGAAATGGACACTGAACGGGCCTTGCTGCGCCTGGCGGAATGGGGCCAGCAGCCGCTGCCGATCAGCGCCGCCTGCCATGACGGCGAACGCCTGCACCTGCGGCTTGAAGGCGGTGAAGGCTCGGTGGCGGCGGCCCATGAGCGCCTCGGTGGCGAACGGCTGGAGGCTTGCTGGTGGGACGATCTCAACGAGCAGCGCTTGAGTTTCTTCGATGAAGACCAGCCGCTTTGGCGCCTGTCCCTGCCGCACAACACACCAAACCTGTCGCTGCCGGGTCGCCAGTTGGTCGACTGGGGGGGCGCCCAGCGCTGGCTGAAATCCGATGCCGAAGCGGCGTTCATCCGCAAGGTCGTCGACGAGGTCGGCGGCCATGCCACCTGCTTCAACCACGGCCTGACCGACACCCCGTTCCATCCGCTGCCCCCGGCGCTGCTGCGTTATCACCGCAACCTGAAACAACAACTCGATCCACGGGGCATCTTCAACCCCGGACGGCTGTACGCGGAGCTTTGAACCATGCAGACGACCTTGAGCGAAAGCGCCAGCCATTTGCCCCGTGCCGCAGAAGCCGAAAGCATCCTGCGCACCTGCGTGCACTGCGGGTTCTGCAATGCCACATGCCCGACCTATCAATTGCTCGGCGATGAACTGGACGGGCCACGGGGCCGCATCTACCTGATCAAGCAAGTGCTGGAAGGCAACGAAGTCACGCAAAAGACCCAACAGCACCTGGACCGCTGCCTGTCGTGTCGCAACTGCGAAACCACCTGCCCGTCGGGCGTCGATTACCACAACCTGCTGGACATCGGGCGGGCGGTGGTCGATGCGGCGGTGCCGCGCCCGCTCGGTCAGCGCCTGTTGCGCGAGGGGTTGCGTCAGACCGTGCCGCGTCCCGATGTGTTCAAGGGCTTGATCAATAGCGGTCAGGTGTTCCGCGCGCTGCTGCCCGGCACCCTGCAAAGCAAGTTGCCGCGCCGTGTCTACCCGGCCAAGCCGCGGCCCACGACCTTGCGCGAGCGTCAGGTGCTGATGCTCGAAGGTTGCGTGCAGCCCAGCCTGTCGCCCAACACCAATGCCGCGGCGGCGCGGGTGCTGGACCGGTTGGGGATCAGTGTCATCGCGACCCGCGAAGCCGGTTGCTGCGGCGCCGTGGACTACCACCTGGACGCCCAGGCCGCCGGCCTCGATCGCGCCCGACGCAACATCGACGCGTGGTGGCCGGGCATCGAAAAAGGCGCCGAAGCGATTGTGCAGACTGCCAGCGGTTGCGGCGCCTTCATCAAGGATTACGGCCATCTGCTCGCCAGCGACCCGGCCTATGCCGACAAGGCCAAGAGGGTCAGTGCGCTGGCCCGGGACCTGGTGGAAGTGTTGCGCGACGAACCACTGGAAAAGCTCGGCATCCACGCCTCGCAACGCCTGGCCTTCCATTGCCCCTGCACCTTGCAACACGGGCAAAAACTCGGCGGTGCCGTGGAAGCACTGCTGACCGAGCTCGGTTTCAACCTGACGTCCGTCCCCGACGGGCACCTGTGCTGCGGTTCGGCGGGCACCTATTCGCTCACCCAACCCGAACTGTCGCGACAACTGCGCGACAACAAGCTCAACGCCCTGGAAAGCGGCCATCCCGAAGTCATTGTCACGGCCAACATCGGCTGCCAGTCGCACCTCGACGGCGCGGGCCGAACCCCGGTGCGGCACTGGATCGAACTGGTCGAAGCCGCCCTGCCTTAACCGAATACTGGAGCTGCCCATGAACCGCAAAGCCGTCCTGAGCCAGACCGAAGTCCAGCAGATCATCAAAGCCGCGCGCACCGAAGCACAGGCCAATCAATGGGCCGTGACCATAGTGGTGGTCGATGACGGCGGCCACCCGCTGGCCCTCGAACGCCTCGACGGCTGCGCGCCCGCCAGTGCCTACATCGCCACCGAAAAGGCGCGCACCTCAGCCCTCGGGCGGCGCGAATCGAAAAGTTATGAGGACATGGTAAACGCCGGGCGCTACGCTTTCCTGTCAGCACCGTTGCTGACCTCGCTGGAGGGTGGCGTGCCGATCATTGTCGATGGCCAGGTGATTGGTGCAGTCGGCGTGTCGGGCGTCAAGGCCGAGCAGGATGCGCAGGTGGCGAAGGCCGGGGCGCAGTGCGTGAAATGAAATTTTGGCATCACCATTCCCCCCCTGTGGGAGCGAGCTTGCTCGCGATAGCGTAGTGTCATTCAACGTAGGTTTCGCCTGATATGACGCTATCGCGAGCAAGCTCGCTCCTACAGGGGTCCGTGTTGGACCAGCAGAGAGGAGTTGCAGCAATGCCCCGTCTAACTGCCAAAGACTTTTCCCCGCAACTACTGGAACTCTACGACTACTACGCCCACGGCAAGATCGATCGCCGGGAGTTTCTCGATCGTGCGGCGTTATTTACCTTCGCAGGTTTGACCGCCGGCGCCCTGCTCGCCGCGCTTAGCCCCAACTACGCGCTGGCCGAGCAGGTCGAGTTCACCGATCCGGACATTGTTCCCGAATACATCACCTACCCGTCGCCCAAGGGCCATGGCCAGGTTCGCGGTTATCTGGTGCGCCCGGCCAAGGCCACCGGCAAGGTGCCGGCGGTGGTGGTCGTGCACGAGAACCGCGGGCTCAACCCGTACATCGAAGATGTGGCCCGGCGTTTGGCCAAGGCCGGTTTCATCGCTCTGGCCCCGGATGGCCTGAGTTCGGTCGGCGGTTATCCCGGCAATGATGACAAGGGCCGCGAACTTCAGGCCACGGTCGACCCGGAAAAACTCATGAACGACTTTTTCGCCGCCGTCGAGTGGATGATGAAACACCCTGCCGCCAGTGGAAAAGTCGGCATCACCGGGTTCTGTTACGGCGGTGGCGTGACCAACGCAGCCGCCGTGGCCTATCCGGAACTGGGCGCCGCCGTGTCGTTTTATGGCCGCCAGCCAACGGCCGAGGAAGTGCCCCGGATCAAGGCCCCGGTGATGCTGCACTACGGCGAACTGGATACGCGGATCAACGAAGGCTGGCCCGCCTATGAGAAAGCGTTGAAGGCCGGGGGCAAGATCTATGAGGCCTACATTTATCCGGGCTGCAATCATGGTTTCCACAACGACTCCACACCGCGCTACGACGAGGCGGCAGCCAAACTGGCGTGGGAGCGGACGTTGGGGTGGTTTCGCAAGTATCTGGTTTGACCGGAAATTCTCGGCCAGCAGGGCCGGCCTCATCGCGAGCAAGCTCGCTCCCACAGGAGTCTCCAGTGAACACAAGATCTGTGTACGACAGAGATCCAATGTGGGAGCGAGCTTGCTCGCGATGGCGGTATCACTGCTGCTGACTACTTCGGCTGAGCCACCGTCCGCAGATACGGCTTCAGTGTCTTGAAACCATCCGGGTATTTCTTCTTCGCTTCTTCATCAGACACCGACGTCGGGATGATCACATCCTCACCTGGCCGCCAGTTCACCGGCGTGGCAACGGTATGCTTGGCATTCAGTTGCAGAGAGTCGAGCAAACGCAGCACTTCATCGAAATTGCGCCCGGCGCTCATCGGGTAGATCAGCATGGCCTTGACCTTCTTGTCCGGGCCGACGATGAACACCGAACGCACCGTGGCGTTGTCCACCGCCGTACGCGCGCCGCCGCTGGCATTGGGGTGGATCATGTCGTAGAGCTTGGCCACCACCAGGTTTTCATCGCCGATCAGCGGATAGTTGACCGCGCTGCCCTGGGTCTCGGCGATGTCACCGACCCAGCGGTTGTGGTCACTGACCGGGTCGACGCTGAGGCCGAGGACCTTGGTGTTGCGCTTGTCGAATTCCGGCTTGAGTTTGGCCAGGTAACCCAGTTCGGTGGTGCACACCGGGGTGAAATCCTTGGGGTGGGAAAACAGGATGGCCCACCCATCGCCGATCCATTGGTGAAAATTGAGGGTGCCTTCGGTGGTGTCGGCGGTGAAATCCGGTGCTTCGTCGCCAATGCGGATTGCCATGTTCGATCTCCTTGCAGTGATGGACAGGGACGCCGTCAGGGTAACAAATACGCTTTCAACGGCATGGACGCGAGACAGTATAGGAGAGGTTCGACGACTCGCCGGAACGGGTTGAACAAGTCGCTAGCCGACCAGCGCAATCAGTTGCTGGCGCTGGGCATCGGTCAGCATCGGACCGAAACCGGCCCGGGCATTTTCCGCCATGTAGCGCGGGTTGCCGGTGCCCGGAATCACGCAGGTCACCGCCGAATGCGACAGCAGGAACTTCAGCGCCAGTTGCGGCCAGCTCTTGACCCCGACTTGCGCTGCCCAGCCCGGTAGCGGTTTATCCTTCAGTCTGGCTAACAAGCCGCCACCGCCAAACGGCCGGTTGCAGATCACCGCCACCCCACGCTCGCGGCATAACGGCAGCAGGCGTTTCTCGACACCGCGATCATCCAGCGCGTAGTTGATCTGCAAGAAATCCAGCGGCTCGGCCTTGAGTACCGCTTCCACTTCTTCATAGGCCGACGCCGTGTAATGGGTGATGCCGATGTAGCGAATGCGCCCTTTTTCCTTCCAGTGGCGCAAGGTCGGCAAGTGCGTCTGCCAGTCCAGCAGGTTGTGGATCTGCATCAGGTCGATATGGTCGGTCTGCAACAGGGCGAAGGATTGTTCCATCTGCGCGATGCCTTCTTCGCGGCCCCGGGTCCACACCTTGGTGGCCAGGAACGCCGGCGAACGCGGCTCATGAATCGACAGCAGTTCGCCGGTGGTCTGTTCGGCGCGACCGTACATCGGCGAGCTGTCGATGAGCTTGCCACCCTTGTCGAACAACGCATCCAGCACTGCGGGCAAATCTTTGCAAGCCGGTTGCGAAGGCTCGACATCGAATCCGCGATAAGTGCCCAACCCTACGATCGGCAAGGATTCGTTGCTGGAAGGAATGGCGCGGGTCTGCATGGTCTAGCCTCCTGTTCCCGTCGACGGCACCAGTTGCGCACCTGCCGAAGACCGCCGAAGCACCGGCAGTCAGCGTGAGAATTTCTCTATGGGTCAACCCTCAGGATGGCTCATAAAACGCTTCTCACCAGTCGCCGGGATTCGGTCCATCGCGTCGACACTCCGGATAACCCGCGCCATGAGTCGATTGACTACACTCTGAAAGCCTTCCGGCAGTAGCCGCGTTCTAACCCCGAGCAGTCAATGCCGCCCACTAACGTTAGTCGAATGTCGCGCACCCTGGTGTTACTCGTCGTCATCGTCGCTGCGTTGTACCTGGCGCTGTGCGTGGCGCTGTTCGTGTTTCAACGGGCACTTATTTACTACCCGCAGCCTCGCGCCGTCGGGACATCCGGGACGCTGCTCACCCTGGCGGTCGCCGACGCACAGGTGCTGGTCTCTGTCCGCCCTCACGAGGGTCCGAACGCGCTGATTTATTTTGGCGGCAATGCCGAAGACGTCTCGCGCAACTTGCCCGAGTTCTCCCAAGCGTTCCCTGACTACGCCCTGTACCTGCTGCATTACCGTGGCTATGGCGGGAGTTCCGGCTCGCCTTCCGAAGAGGCCATTGCCCGCGACGCCGTCACGTTGTTCGACCAGGTGTATGCCAGCCATCCGCATGTGGCGGTGGTCGGACGCAGTCTGGGTTCGGGCGTTGCCGTGCGCCTGGCCAGTCAGCGCCCGGTGGCACGGCTGGTATTGATCACACCCTACAACAGCCTCGAAGGGCTCGCCGCCCGACAGTTCCGCTGGTTTCCGGTGCGCTGGTTGTTGAAGGACAAATACCCGTCCTGGCAGTACGCCTCCCGCATCACGGTGCCGACTCGCCTGATTGCCGCCGAGCATGATGAAGTGATTCCGCGTTCGAGCACCGAGCGTTTGTACACACACTTCGCCAAAGGCGTGGCGTCACTGCGGGTGATACCGGGTACGGGGCATAACTCGATCAGCGAAAGCCCTGAATACCTCAAGATGCTGGGGGATGGGTTGTAGCGGCAACACCAGTGTTTGTGGCGAGGGGGCTTGTCGGCCGCCGCACCGCCCGTTGGGTCGCGAAGCGGCCCCAAACCCTCAATCGCGGTTACTCAGGCAAACCGCATTGTTCGGGTTTGCGACTGCTGAGCAGCCGAACGGGGCGGTGCGGCGGCCGACAAGCCCCCTCGCCACAAACAGCCAACTCACTTTCGGCGACAGGCTATGGCCGTTCATCCGAGAATTCGCCTCCACCCAATAAAAACATATTTTTATGCCTATATTGATATTGTCGAACATTCCCACTCTCAGAGGGTGCCGTCATGAATATCAAAACCCTGGCTTTGCTCCTGCTGGCTTTCTGTGTCCAACCGGTCTGGAGCCAGACTCCCCCCGTATCCCCCGCCGCTGCCGATAGCCCTGCACTGACCACGCGCCTGGCCTTGCGAGACCTTTGGGTCGAACACATTTTCTGGATCAGGAACTACGCGCTGGCCAACCAATCCGCCGACAAAAAGCAAGCCAAAGTCGCGGCGGACCAGGTCGTCGACAACGCCACCAAAATCGCCAACAGCATCGCCCCGCTCTACGGCCAACCGGCGGCGGATCAATTGCTCAAGCTGCTTGCCGGTCATTGGGGCGCGGTGAAACACTACAGTGACGCCACCGTCGCGAAAGACACGAAAGGCAAGCAGGCTGCGGTCACCGAATTGACCAGCAATGCCAAGGCGATTGCGGCTTTCCTGGCCACCGCCAACCCCAATCTGCCTGAAGCCACACTGGTCAACATGCTGTCGGCCCATGGCGGTCACCACGTTGCCCAGATCGATGAGTTTGCCGCGCACGATTACACCGGCGAAGCCCGCACCTGGGCGATGATGCGTACGCACATCCTGGCCCTGGCCGACGCGTTGACCGGCGCGCTGGTCAAGCAATTCCCGGACAAGTTCTGATACCGCGCGAGGGCATCCCATGCTGGAAGGACTGGGCCGAACACAGCAGGACCTGCTCAATGTACTGCTGCACCATGGGGGCGGCATGAGCATTGACGAGTTGGCTGAACATCTGGCCGTCACGCGCACGGCGATCCGCCAACATCTGGCGGCGCTGGAGCGTGACGGTCTGGTGCTGCGCGGCGACACCCGTCCGACGGGACGTCGTCCGGAGCAGCTGTATCGGCTCACCGACCACGCGCGGGAGCAGTTCCCTCGCCACTATCAGCTATTGGCCAGCATATTGATTGATGAAGTCGCCGCCATCATCGGCCCCGAAGCCCTGGCCTCGCTGATGCGCAGCATGGGCCGCAAGCTGGCTTCGGACCTGGAACAACAGGTCGTGGATGAAGCCAGGATCGTGCAGCACATGAACCAGACGGGCTACGAAGCCGAGGTGTTTTTTCGTTCAGGCGGCACCCCGGAAATCGTCGCCCATAACTGCGTATTCCATCGCCTGGCCGCCGAGCACCCGGTGGTCTGCGAACTGGACCTGGCCTTGATCGGTGCGTTGGGTGGCGGTGAAGTCGAGCACAGCGAATGCATGGTGCGCGGCGGGCATGTCTGTCGCTTCAGGCTGCGACCGACAGAAAGCCCGGAGCCGCCACTCGGAGACTGACCCTACAGATCGACTATCTGCATGTTCGCTTTGAGAAACCTCATCAACTCGGATGCCGCCGGCGACAGGCTGTGCCCCTTACGGCACAGGATGCCGATCTGGCGTTCCACCCGTGGTTCAGAAAGCGGCAGAAACGCCAGTTTCTCATTGCCCTGCGGGAACGCCAGGGACGGCAGCGTCGTGATACCGATGCCCTCTTCCAGCATCGCGATCAGCGAAATCATGTTGGAGACGAACAGCAGACTGCTGTCCAGCAACCCCGCCGCTTCCGTGCCTGCGAGCAAGCGCGACGTGCCATTGCGCACCAGTGGGTAGGCTTGCAGGCTCGACCAATGCAATGCCTCGCCGTTCGCCACCAATGGATGATCGTGGCGGCAGACCACTCCCACCCGATCACTCAGGATCGGCACGAACTCAATGTTTTCGTCCGCCGCCCAAACGCTGCTGATCGCAAAGTCCACCTGCCCCTGGACCAACAACTGCTGGACGCTGTCGGCGTTGCCATCCTGCATGCTGATCTGCATTTTCGGGTGCTCGCTGACAAACCGTGCGAGCAGATGCGGCAACAACCGACTGGCCACCGAAGGCACCGTAGCAATGCTCACCTGACCGATTTCATGCCGCGCCAGCAAGCTGACTTCGCGGGCGATGCGGTCGTGATGCGCGAGCAAATCCTGGAACAGCGGCAAGCAGTGCTCACCGAATGGCGTCAGTTCGGTTTTGCCACCCTTTTCGAACAGCGGCTGGCCGAGCTTCTGCTCCAGCTCGCGCACGGCCAGGGACAGTGCCGGTTGCGTGCGATAGGCCTGCTTCGCCGCGCCGTGGAAGCTTTTCAACTGGGCAACCAGGACGAAATAGCGCAGTTGGGTAATCTTCAGTTCGGGCAGCATGGTTAGTTTTCCTTATCGTTTCATATTTATTATTAATTTTTATTTGCAGACTAATACTCTCAAGATGGAGCCAACGCAATCGGAGGTTCCCATGGCACTGCAACCCTGCAAAAACTACATCGGCGGTAACTGGTGCGAAGGCCAAGGCGTCATCGCCAACCACAGCCCTTCGGATGTTCAAGACCTCATTGGCCATTACCATCAGGCCAGCGCCGAACAGACGCTGGATGCCATCGCCGCCGCGCGCGACGCCCAGCCACAATGGGCCCTCAGTGGCCTGGAACAGCGCCAGCACGTGTTGATGGCCATCGGCAACGAGTTGATGGCGCGCAAGGAAGAACTCGGCGAACTGCTCTCCCGGGAAGAAGGCAAGCCGTTGGCCGAGGGCATCGGCGAGGTCAATCGCTCCGCGCAGTTCTTCCACTACTACGCCGCTGAAGTGCTGCGTCAGATGGGCGAGACGGCCGCCTCAGTACGTCCCGGCATCGAGATCGAAGTCCAGCGTGAACCGGTGGGCGTAGTCGGCATCATCACGCCATGGAATTTCCCCATGGCCACCGCCGCGTGGAAGATTGCACCGGCCCTGGCCTTCGGCAACGCAGTCGTGTTCAAACCGGCCAACCTGGTGCCGGCCAGCGCCTGGGCCCTGACTGAAATCATCAGCCGTCAGGCCTTGCCCGCCGGCACCTTCAACCTGGTCATGGGCAGCGGCGCTGTAGTCGGCGAAAGCCTGATCCAGTCCGCCGACATCGACGCGCTGACCTTCACCGGCTCCCTGCAAACCGGCCGACGCGTCGCGGTCGCCACCGCCAGCAATCTGGTGCGCTGCCAGCTGGAAATGGGCAGCAAGAACGCCTTGGTGGTGCTCGATGACGCCGACCTCGACATCGCCGTGGAATGCGCGTTGAACGGCGCCTTCTTCGGCACCGGGCAAAAGTGCACGGCCTCTTCGCGATTGATCGTCTGCGACGGCATCCATGACCGTTTCGTCGAAGCACTGGTGGCGCGCATGCGTCAGTTGAAAGTCGGCCATGCCCTCGGACAAGGGGTGCAGATCGGCCCGGTGGCCGAAGCCCGGCAACTGGAACAGAACCTCCATTACCTGCAACTGGCCGAAGACGAAGGCGCGACCCTGGTCGAGGGTGGCGAATTGCTGAACCTGCAACCGGCCGGGCACTACATGCGCCCCGCCCTGTTCATCAACAGTCACAACAACATGCGCATCAACCGCGAGGAAGTCTTCGGGCCGATTGCCTGTGTGATCCGGGTCAACGATTACGAAGAAGCCCTCGCCGTGTTGAACGACACCGAATACGGCCTCACCGCCGGAATCATCACCCAGTCGCTGCGTCATGCCAGCGACTTCAAGCGCCGGGCCCGCACCGGTTGCGTCATGGTCAATCTGCCCACCGCTGGCACCGATTACCACGTGCCGTTCGGCGGCCGCAAAGCCTCCAGCTTCGGGCCACGCGAGCAAGGGCAATACGCCCGCGAGTTCTACACGGTGGTCAAGACCACCTACGTGCGACCTTGAACGGGAGATCAGCATGCACGACTTATTGATGATCGACGGCCTGCAATATTCCCACTGGAACGAAGAGATCTTTCGCCAGATGCAGGAAGGTGGCCTGAGCGCGGTACACGCTACCATCGCCTACCACGAGAACGCCCGGGAAACCCTGTCGCGAATCGGCGAGTGGAACCGCCGCTTCGAAACCTGGCCGCAGCTGATTCGTCCAGTACGCGAGGCTTCGGACATTCGTCTGGCGCATCAGGAAGGCCGCGTCGGGATTTTCTTCGGCTTCCAGAACTGCTCGCCGATTGAAGACGACATCAGCCTGGTGGAGGTTTTCCGCCAGCTCGGTGTGCTGATCATGCAGCTCACCTACAACAACCAGAGCCTGCTGGCCAGCGGTTGCTACGAGACCGAAGACAATGGCATCAGCCGTTTCGGCCGCCAGGTGATTCGCGAGATGAACCGCGTCGGCATGCTGATCGACATGTCCCACAGCGCCGAGCGCAGCACCCTGGAAGCCATCGAGCTGTCGAGCCGGCCGGTGATCGTCTCCCACGCCAACCCGTCGAGTTTCCACGCGGCCAAGCGCAACAAATCCAACGCGGTGTTGCGCGGTATCGCCGAGTCCGGTGGCCTGCTGGGCTTCAGCACTTACCCGTTCCACCTCAAGGGGGCGTCGGGCTGCACCCTGGAATCCTTCTGCGACATGGTCGCCAGCACCGCGGAATTGATGGGCGTCGAACACATCGGCATCGGCACCGACCTGTGCCAGCAACAACCCCTGCAAGTGCTCGAATGGATGCGCAACGGGCGCTGGAGCAAAGACAAGGATTACGGCGAAGGATCAAAGGACAACGCCAACTGGCCGGCACCGCTGCAATGGTTCCGCGACAGCCGGGATTTCCCGGTGATCGCCCAGGGCCTGCGCGACCGTGGCTTCGCCGAGGACGAGGTACGCAACATCATGGGACTCAACTGGCTGCGCCTGCTGGAAAACGCTACGACGGCGCAAAACTGACTCTTGATCGACACCGTGAGGACAGCATGAAAAATAACAACAATAGCCTCCCGTTCATCTCCCCGACCGGCGATGCACAGCCCCAGGCACGTATTTTGGAGGCATCATGAAAACATCCGACACCCTGCAAGCCGACGTCCAGCCACTGGACCTTGCACCGCCAAAAAAAGACATCGACTGGCCGCTGTTCCTCATTAGTGGCGGCTTCCTCGGCGCCTTCCTGATCGCGGCACTGGTCGACATCGATGGCGTGTCGCTGCTGGTGAACACGCTATTCACCTGGTCGACGAAGTTCTTCGGGTTGTACTGGCAGATCCTGATGCTCGCGACCTTTGCCATGAGCCTGATCATCTGCTTCAGCAAGTGCGGGCGCGTCAGACTGGGCGGCGTTGATCAGCGGCCCGACTCCAGCACCTTCAACTGGATCGCCGTGATCATGTGCGCCCTGCTCGCCGGCGGTGGTGCCTTCTGGGCGGCAGCGGAACCGATGATGCACTTCGCCAGCCCACCACCGTTGTTCGCCGGGGTGCAACCGCACACCGAAGCCGCCGCACACGCTGCGCTCGCACAATCGTTCGTGCACTGGGGCTTCCTGGCCTGGGCAGTGCTGGGCAGCCTGCTGGCCATCGTGCTGATGCATTTGCATTACGACAAAGGCTTGCCACTGGCACCGCGCACCTTGCTCTATCCCTTGTTCGGCGAACGCGCGCTCAAGGGACCGATCGGCACTCTGGCAGACGCCACCTCGATCATCGCCGTCGTCGCCGGCACCATCGGCCCGATCGGTTTCCTCGGCCTGCAGATCAGCAGCGCTTTGCACTCGGTCTGGGGCATTCCCAATGACCTGGTGGTGCAATCCATCACCATCGTGCTGGTCACGGTGATGTACACCACGTCCTGCCTGGTTGGGCTCAAGGGCATCCGATTCGTCAGTGAGATCAACGTCTGGCTGATGATTGGCCTGGCGGTGTTCATGGTGCTGCTCGGGCCCACCGCGTTCATTCTCGGCGGCTTTCCCACCGCGTTTGCCTTGCACCTTGAGCAGTTCATTCCGATGACATTGTTCCGCGCCGATCCGAAATGGCTCGACTGGTGGACGGTGTTCTACTGGGGCTGGTTCATTGGCTACGCGCCGATGGTTGCCCTGTATGTGGCGAAGATTTCCCGTGGCCGGACCATCCGCGAAGTGATCATGACCCTATCGATCATCGCCCCGCTGGTGACCATGTTCTGGTTCACCGTGGTCGGTGGCGCCGGCATCGGCATGGAGTTGCAGACGCCGGGCATCGTCACTGCCCACGGAGCGCAGCCCGAAGACCTGCTGCTGGGCGTGACCCAGAACCTGCCCCTGGGCGGTCTGATCTCGGCGCTGTTCCTGTTCCTGAGCTTCATTTCCGTGGCCACCAACGGCGATGCAATGGCATTCACCGTGGCGATGGCCATGTCCCGCAATGATGAGCCCAGCAATGACAAGCCCAAGGCATGGCTGCGCGCATTCTGGGCCATCGGCATGGGCCTGGCCGCCGTGGTGTTGATCACCATTGGTTCGGGTGGGGTCACGGCGCTGCAATCCTTTATCGTAATCACCGCCGTACCGGTTTCACTGCTGATCCTGCCGTCGCTCTGGGATGCACTGCGCATCGCCCGGCAGATGGCTCGCGAACAGGCAGTCTGATGATGAACAGTTCAGGAATCGCAATGATGTCGCACACCGACACAGACACCTCTTCGGCCTTGCGGCCCGCCGCCCGGGTCATGGACCTGGAGCGGCTGGGCAGCCACTTTCAGAGCCGCTTGAGTTTCGTGCGCAGCAGCATGCGGAGGATGATGAACGAGCAGTGGCGCATCCAGCGCACTTGCTTCGATCTGGACGCCGAGGGCTTCGGGACGGCGATCTACCGCATCGACACCGCCAGCGCTCACTATCACTGCGTGATTTTCTCGATGTACCTGCCGCCGGAAAAACGCAGCGACAGGGTAATTGCCGATCAATGGGACGTCAGTTTTGTCCTGCTTGCCGGTGATGTCGACGAACAGCAATTGGCCGACCTGCGACGCAATGTGCCGCTACAGGAAGCCGGGCGTTTTGATTCACGAGTGCTGGTGCTGTCACGGGCCAACCGCAGCCTGCGCAACTTCGAGCGTTTCCTTGAAGCGCTAGCCGAAGGCTGTCAGCCAGACCCACGGCAACTGGCCGAGGTCGGCTACCTGTATCGCACCACCGCGGTGTACGGCAACGGCAAGTTCGGCATCGCCGACTTCAGTTGCCTGCAAGGCACTGCGGACTTCACGCAACCATTCAGCGCACAAATGTTTACCGTGTACCTGCTGCGGCATTTCAGCATCGAGCAGATCGAACACATGGCCCGGGCGCGCAACCCACAGCGGGCAGTGGGTCTGGATCCCGCCCTGCAGCGTTACCTTGGGGTCGGCAATTCCACGGGGTTGGGCATGGCGCCGTTCCTGATCAATCACCCGCAATTGGTCAACCAATGGGTGTGGGCCAGGGAGACCGCACTGGCACAAGTGGTGGCGCAAGCGGCCGACTTGCCTCATACCCAGCGCTTTCAGGCGTTGCTGCAACGGGCCCGTCAGCACTTGCAGCAAACCAGCACCGAGGACCAACGGCAAAGCGGCATCGACCAGCAGACGCTGGCCGATCTCGAACAACTGGCCGAGTGGTTCACGGGCCAGTCCGTCAACGCGGGTTTGTGGTCGCGGCTGCAAGCCTGGGCCGAAGTGAATGTCGGCGCGGGTTGCCAGGAGCTGGTGGTCAGCCTGCTGCTGGAGTTGTACCCCGAACAGGTCGATCCGCTGGCGGAGCAGATGTCGGTCAACGAGGGTTTTCGCCTGAACGCCGGGATGCCGCTGGATGAGCTGTGCGACCTCATCGAGACCGAGTACCGCTGGGCGTTCGAGTACGACTTGAGCGGTGCCGAGGCCAACCACTTTTTCTGGTATCGCTCGGCGGAAAAGGAAGAACCACGCCTGGGTGAACGGGCCATGGAGCCAGGTGCCGAGAAAGAAATGCAGTTGGGGATAGCGCACAACATTCAACGTTGTCATCGCGCCCTGCTTGCCTACCGCGAGCAACACCCACGGCAAGTGACCGCACACTTTCTACTGGCACTACCGCAGTTCAAAGGCACTGTCTGCCGCCTGCAAGGCATGGCCCGCTGCGCCTTCGGGGAGATCCGCGCCAACCTGATGGACCGCAGCATGCTGCCGATCCACTTGCTGCGCTGCAAACTGGCGTTCTTCGGCGCCGGCAAGTTCGATCCCAAGTCCAGCCGTTGGGTGCGCATCACCTTGTTTCAGGGAGCACCGCTGGTCAGCGAGATCGGCCAGCCGTTCCCCGACGACTGGAATTTTGCCGTCATGCCTGAACTGACCAACGCTGCCGGAGCACTCTGAAAATGCGTGTATCGCTCAATGAAATCCAGGTGATCTGCCGCAAGGCCTTCGAAGGCATCGGTTTTGCACCCGGTGATTGCGACGACGCCGCCGAGATGATCGCCAGGCTGCAACAGCAAGGCCTCGATGGTATCGGTGCGCTGAAAAAGGCGTTGGACTTCCTTCACGATGAAGTCGATCGCCCCATCGAAACCTGCTACGAAGACGCCACGCAACTGACACTCGATGCCCATGGCCAGAGCGTGTTGCGCTGCGCCGCCCAGGCCATCGAACTGGGGGTGAACAAGGCCTTGCGTGGTGGCAGTGCGCTGATCCGCGTCCGCCATTGTCACAACCGCATTCTGCTGCTGGGTTACCTGGCGCGCTGTGCCGGACAAGGTCTGAATTTTTGTGTGTACTGGCGCGATGCCCGGCAAGAACTGGTGGCCACCTTCAGCGCCGGCCAAACCAGCCCGGCCTTGCGGGTGTATGACCTGCCGCAACCAGCGCAGGGCGACGAACAAAGCATCAACGTGCTGATTTCCCGGCACTTCGCGCTGCTGCCACGCCTGAGTGCCGAAGACGCGGCTCCGACGTTTGAACACAGTCAACCGACACCCGCGGGCGGGCTTCAGGTCAATGATGAAATCTGGGCCCAGTTGAAGAAACTGGGTGAACGGGTACTGGTGGAAAGCACCGAAGAATCCCGTCGCCGTGGAGCCGGCGAAGGCAGCGACGCCCGGTAAAACCCTCAAACCCGCATCAGGAAGCATCAATGAAACAGGCAATCAAGACCGACCTCTTTGCCTCGCGCGCGCCATTGGAATGGGCGGTTGTCGGCAACGGCACGCTGTACACCGCGCAAATCCCCATCGACCGCCAAGGCCTGGTGGTGAACGGCGGCATCGAAGCGCAAACCCGGCAGACCCTGGACAACCTGCGCCACACCCTGCAAGCCGCCGGCAGCTCGCTGAGCGCGGTCACTCAAGTGCTGATCTACGTGACCGACCGCAGCTACCTGGCAACCGTGAATGCGGTCTACGCCGAATACTTCCAGGCGCCCTACCCTAACCGCGCCGCCATGGTGGTGGCAGGGCTGGCCCGGGAAGAAATGCTGGTGGAACTGGTGGTGTACGCCTGCATGGATTGATCGATTCAGGACCGCTGCGGGTCACTGGTGTACACAAAACCTGTGGGAGCGGGCTTGCTCGCGAAGGCGGCGTGTCAGACGACATTGATGCTACCTGACACACCGCTTTCGCGAGCAAGCCCGCTCCCACAGAAGTCCTACCCTTCGTCGGACATTCGGTTCCGGCCACAAACAGGTTCGCTCACACCGTGAACCTTGTCTCTAGACCCCGGTCATACCCGAGCATTTTTCCCCTCCTATCGTCGTCATCTCATCCGAGTTGTCCGTCCATGCGCCAAACTGTCGTTGCCTTGCGCTTTTCTTCGCTGTGCCTGTTTTCCCTGCTCCCCGTTTTTGCCAGCCCCGCCCACGCCGATGGGCAACGGCAACTGGTGGACGCCATCAACGACTATCGTGCTCATCCGCAACGCTGCGACCGGCGGCCGACGCAACGCTTATCACCCCTGACGCTCAAGTCGAACCTGGCCCTGCCCGTTGGCTATGGCGGTGGGTTGCGGGACCGGTTAAAGGCTTCCGGCTATCAGGCCACAATGGTGCGGTCGATCCGTGTGGTGGGTGCGCGGGATGCCGAAGAGGCCTTTGATATGTTCCAGGACGAGCATTGCGCCGCACTGCTCGACAACCAATACGCCGACATCGGCGTCAGCCGCGCCGGGAGTGAGTGGCAAGTGGTGCTGGCACGGCCGGTGCTCGACGGGCAAACCAGCGATCCACGCAGCGCCGGCCAGGCGTTGCTGGCACAGGTCAACGCGGCCCGGGCCAAACCGCGCCTGTGTGGTCGCCAGCGCTTCGCCGCCGCGCGGCCGCTGACCTGGAACGCCGCCCTCGGCGCCGCAGCCCAGGGCCATAGCAAGGCCATGGCCTATGGCAACTATTTCGCCCACCAGGACCCCGACGGCGACATGCCCTACGACCGCGCCAGAGCCGCCGGCTACCGTGGCCGGCAGGTCGGTGAAAACATCGCCGCCGGGCAAGGCTCACCGAGCAAGGCCATGGCCGGCTGGCTCGCCAGCCCCGGGCACTGCGCCAACCTGATGAACCCGATGTTCACCCAGGTCGGTGCCGCGTACGCCGCCAACGCGCGCAGCGACAACGGTGTTTACTGGACGATGCTGTTTGGCGCGCCTTGAGCCACTGACCAGACCCACCTTGCGGGCATCAAAAAGGTTCTCCACGGGAAACTGTAGGAGCAGCCGGTCGACGCTCGATTGCTGGCGATGGACTCAAGCGCGCCGCGTTCATTCAGTTCACACGCGTTATCGTTTACGACCATCGCCAGCAAGCTGGCTCCTACAAAGACACCGTCTGAGTCGTGAAAAAACCAAAGCATTAAAAAGCCCGCACTGGGCGGGCTCGTGGATGAATGTAAGTAGGTGGCCGGTGCTGGTCTCCGGCTTACAAGGTTTATCAGGCCTCCCACAAAAGAGCCGTGAAACTGTAATGGAACTCTTCTGCTTCACACGGCATAAGGGCTGGATCCCAGCGCGGGGATCTTTCTAACCGTGTACCCTTCGGAACGCGCCCCACGTCTCCTTGCTATCCTTTTGCGCATCAGTCTGCGTCTTCACCTACAAGGTTGAGGATAGCAAAACAGGCACAGTTGCCAACCGGGCTTTTAGACCGATTTCGACCAGCAGAAAACACGGCAGGAAACAAAAACACTATCGACAAGGAGATGACATTACATGGATGAATTTCACCAAGGCAGTTGCCTCTGCGGCGCCGTCAAATATGGCTTGTCGACCGAGCTGAAAGCCGTCACCCATTGCCATTGCAGCCAATGCCGAAAGAGCCATGGGGCTGCGTTTGCGACCTACGCGAGCGCACCCGCCTCGGCGCTGTCGATCATGACCGGCACAGATTCGCTGCAGGCGTTTGAATCGTCCAAAGGTGTCACGCGGCAGTTCTGTTCCCGCTGCGGATCTTCGCTGTTCTGGACTGACTCGACAGGCGCGTTTTCCGAGTGGGTTTCGATTGCCCTCGGCTCGCTGGATACGCCGCTACGAACACGCAAGCAAAAACATGTTTGTGTCGACTCGAAAGCGGATTGGTACGAGATCAACGATCAGCATCCACAAACCGCCTGAGTCGTGGGAGCGACGGTGCGGCGATCCGACTTGCTCGCGATAGCGTCCTTACAGCCAGTATCGGTGTGACTGACCCACCGCAATCGCGAGCAAGCTCGCTCCCACAGTAATTTCGGTTGCTCGCAGATTTTGCGTACACCCACTAACCCTGTGGGAGCGAGCTTGCTCGCGATAGCGTCCTTACAGCCAGTATCGGTGTGACTGACCCACCGCTATCGCGAGCAAGCTCGCTCCCACAGTGATTTCGGTTGCTCGCAGATTTTGCGTACACCCACTAACCCCTGTGGGAGCGAGCTTGCTCGCGATAGCGTCCTTACAGCCAGCATCGATGTGACTGACCCACCGCTATCGCGAGCAGGCTCACTCCCACAGTGATTTCGCTTGCTCGCAGATTTTGCGTACACCCACTAACCCTGTGGGAGCGACGGTGCGGCGATCCGACTTGCTCGCGATAGCGTCCTTATAGCCAGCATCGGTGTGACTGACCCACCGCTATCGCGAGCAGGCTCGCTCCCACACAGGTTACACCCGGCAGTCCGTGCCTCATGCAGGCCGACGCACCACCCTCACCTTGCCGCTATTGCCGCCACCGCAGAAGAACCGCTTGCCGCCATCGGACTCCAGCCCCGACACGCCGACGCCTTTTGGCATCTTGAGGCTCTCCAGTACTTCACCGGTTTGCGAGTCGATGCGACGTAACTCACTCTCGTCGCCCTCCCAGGTGCCATGCCACAGCGAACCTTGCACCCAGGTCACGCCGGTGACGAAACGGTTGGATTCGATGGTGCGCAGGATCTTGCCGGTCTCGGGGTCGATCTGGTGAATCTTGCGTTCGCGGTACTGGCCCACCCACAACGTTCCTTCGGCCCAGGTCAGGCCCGAATCGGTGCCTGCGCCGGGGGCGGGTATCGTCGAGAGGATGCGGCCGGTGCGGGGGTCGATTTTGTCGATGCGGTCTTCGGCGATCTGGAACAGATGTTCTCCATCGAACGCGGTGCCGGCATGGGCAGCGACATCGATCGAGCTCAGCACCTTGCCGCTTTCCGGATCCAGGGCGTTGATTTTGCTGTTGCTTGCGAACCAGACCTTTTCGCCGTCCCAGGTGACGCCGCACACATGGTCGACACCGGCAAACGGGCCATATTCACGAATGATTTCAGCATTTGCGTGTTTCATCTGGCATTCCTCGATGGGGGTTGGTGGCGTTCATCCTAGCCACCGGGCAGCGGTGCCGGGAGTAACAAGGTCGTCGCGAATCCCGGCACGGGCGGCGTCATCCAGCGCCGCGCGCGACCACGGCCAAACCACTGCACCTTGCCCCGGGCCGCCAGCGTATCGAGCGCCCGTTGCACTGTGCGCTGGCTGGTACCCAGCGCCAGTGCCAGGGCGGAACTCGACCACGTCTCACCATCGGCAAGGCAGGCAAATACCGCGGCAAATTTTTCCTCGACCGGTTGCGCCAGTGTCACCACCTGCGTACACACCGGCGTTTGCAGGGCATAACCGCGTGCCGTCGCGATAACGCCGGCCAACGGCTCGAGTGCTTTACGCAGCCTGCCGATTTCCACGCGAAGCCGGGCACGATGGGATTCATCCGAGAGCTTCAGGCGGAACGCCCGGGCGATCAGCGTTTCCCGCGCAACGTCCGCGGGCCACGCCTCGGCCAACACACGGGCGAGCACGAACAGGATCGGCCGCGTCGCGAGCGACACCGACATGCCACAGCCACGCACAGCGTACCGACAGGCATCCACCACCAGCGACGTTGAACCGAGCAACGCTTCCACTTCATCGAGCAACAGCGGCCGTGCCTCACCCTGGGCAATCAGGCGTGCCGCGGGAGCATCGAGCAGTCGTGCTGCGTGTTCGACTTCAGCCATCAGCGCGGCGATCCCTGTTTCACTGGCTGCGTGCCCGGCCCTCTTCAACGCCTCCCGCGCTTCGTGCGATTGCAGGCGGCGAATGGCGATCCCCGCCAGCACCAGTTCATGGGTTGCCCGCAAGGCCGGTGGCAATGGGCCGGGGTCGAGTTCGGCCAGCAACTGCTGCGCCTCGTCGAGCTGCCCGATCAAGAGTAAACGGCGGATTTGCAGATAGCGCGCATGGGCGGCATTGACCCGGTCACCGTGGTTTTCAAGGGTGACGCGCGCTGTTTCAAGCACCTTGACCGGCCAGCCGAGTTCCCGCGAGGCCAGGGCGATTTCGGCCTCGGCCACCACACAGCGTGCCCGGGCAAGCACTTCCCTGGGCGCAAAGGCCCGTTGCGCACGCTTGACCAGCACCCGGGCCCGCACCAGATCGCCCAGTTGCGCCATGGCGATACCGCGCAGGGCCAGGGCCGGCGCATCGTCGCGCAAGGCCACGCGGTCCAGTGCGCCCAGCGGATTGCCCGCCGCCAGCGCCTGTGCGGCTGCCGTGATCATCGAGTCCATGGAAATCCCGCCACGCTTGTCACTCCCATCATTCGATACCCGGGTTTAGTCTAAATCACGACCTTTCACCAGGAGCGCACAACGATGAACACGCACAAAACCGCGACCCGGGAACAATGGCTGGCGGCACGTTTGCAACTGCTCGAAGCGGAAAAGGCCCTGACCCGACGCAGCGATGAAGTGGCCAGGCAACGCCAGGCATTGCCATGGGTTCGCCTCGACAAGGCTTATCGCTTCGATACCGACAACGGCAGCGCCACCCTGGCCGAGCTCTTTCAAGGGCGCTCGCAACTGCTGGTCTACCACTTCATGTTCGGCCCCGACTACACGGCCGGCTGCCCTTCCTGCTCAGCCATCGCCGATGGCTTCGACCCCGTCGTCATCCACCTGGCGAACCACGACGTGACCCTGATGGCGATATCCCGCGCGCCGTTGGCGAAACTGCAGGCTTACAAGCGCCGAATGGGCTGGACCTTCCCCTGGGCCTCGGCCGCCGATAGCGATTTCACTGCCGACTTCAACGTCTACTTCACCGAAGCCCAGCAGCGTGAAGGGCTGGTCGAGTACAACTATCAGCGCGGCGGGCACGCGATGGACGCCAGCCAGATCCCGGAACCGGTGAAACAGTTCGCCGCGACCTGTGGCACCGATGCGCCGACCTATACCCGCGACCGGCCAGGGCTGAGTACCTTTGTGCTGGAAGACGGCGAGATCTATCACACCTACTCCACCTACGCGCGGGGTCTGGACGGATTGTGGGGCATGTACCAATGGCTCGACCGCGCGCCCAAGGGCCGCAATGAAACGGGACCCTGGTGGCGCCGGCATGATGAGTACCAATGAGCGCCAGCGGTGTCACTGACCGCCGATGAAGACGTCCGCCAGTTTGTCCACCAGCGCCGGTTTGGTCTGCAAGACCCAGCGCCGGGTCGCCCATTCCTGCCATTCCTCGGCACGGTCCAGGGTGTAGCGCGGCACAAAGTCGCCGAGGAACCGGCCCAGGTTGTGCAACGTGACTTCATGCCCGGCGTTGGCCATTTGCTCCAGCAAATCCCTCAGGGCCACCTCGAATTCGGGCGGCCACTGTTCACCGGCCAACACTTTCTCGACCGAGGGATGTCGATCATGGCCAAGTGAATTGCGCACTGGCATTGGCGTATTCCTCGGTGCTGTGTAGTGTGAAGGACCGCCGGGCCGCGCTTAAAGCAACGGCAGGCTGTAGCTGAGGATCAGGCGGTTTTCATCCAGGTCGCTGCTGGCATTGCCACGCAAGCTGGCGTTACGCCAGGAAATGCCCACCCCCTTCAGTGGACCGCTTTGCAGCGCGTAATCGATGCGCAGGTCGCGCTCCCATTCTTTGCGATCACCGGTGGCGGAATCGATGTTGTCGCCACTCAGATAAGTGACCACAGTCTTGAGCCCCGGCACGCCAAGTACCACGAAGTCATACCCGTACTCGGCCAGCCAGGTACGCTCGCCGGCGCTGAGGAACTTGCCGATCTGCCGGTCGGTGATCAGGTACGCAGTGGCGCCGTCACCCTGGTTGACGAACGGGAACGCGCTATCGCCGCAGACTTGCTGATAGCCGGCGCTAAAGGCATGGCCACTCAGGCTGTAGGTGAACAGGGCGCTCCAGGTGTTGTTGTCCACCTCACCGGTGTGGGTGTCGCCCGCCCTCCAGAAACCGCTGCTTTTGTAGCCCTGGGCACGTCCGGCCGCGTTGCCGTTCTTGCCATCGGCGCTGCTGTTGAAATAACGCAGGTCAGTCTTCAGCGCGCCGGGGCCGATGGCCATAGTGTGGATCAGGCCGAGGAAATGCTGTTTATAGAAGTCTTCGAGACTGCCGTAGTAGTACTGGGCGGTCAGGTCCTTGGTGATCTTGTAGTCGCCGCCGGCGAAGACGAAGCTGTCCGAGTCGGCCAACGCGGTGCTGGCGGGCGTACCGGCGGGACGCGTCGCGCCGCCGATGCGCAGGTCGATATCGTCGGTGGAGCTGCGGGTCTTGGTGCTTTGCAGTTGACCGGCGGTGAGAGTCAGGCCGTCGATTTCGCTCGAGGTGACCTGCCCGCCTTCGAAGATTTGCGGCAGCAGGCGACCGTCGTTGAAGTTGATCACCGGCAGCTTGGGCTGCAGGGTGCCCAGCCGTGCTTCGGTCCTGGAGACGCGCACCTTGCCGGTCACGCCACCCTTGGAATATTCATCGACCGCGTGGCCGTCGCTGTCCACGGGAAACAGCGCACCCGGCGTGCGGTCGATACCGGCCTTGCCTGCGCGACCGCCGCTGTCCAGTTTCAGCCCGGTCATGGCGATGGCGTCCAGGCCAAAGCCGACGGTGCCCTGGGTGAATCCGGAGATCACGTTGAGTTGCAGCCCCTGCCCCCATTCCTTGGCCTGGCTGGTGTAGGCGGCGTTGCCCACGTTGCCCTGGCTTTCCCGGTTGTCAGAGTTGAAATAGAAATTGCGCAGGTTCAGCGAGGCCTTGCTGTCATCGATAAAACCGGCGGCGATGGCCTGGTGGGTCAAACCACCGAGGGTGATGGCCAGGGCCAGGGGTTGCAGCTTCATTGTGTTTACTCCAGTGCGGGTCTCTTGTTTGTTTGGTGTCCATGGTCCTGATTCCCTCGTGACCTGACGTTTTCGCCCATCGCTATATATTTTTGTATATAGCGATGGGCGAAATTTACCGCCTGCAGGTCTGCAAGCGCCGTCAGTGCGACGTGATTGAGGCTAGGAAAAGATCGAAACAGGTCTGGCGGCCTGCATCTTTCTAGAAGCTGACTTTGAAGTCAATAAATTTAACAAACGTGAATGGCGCGTCTGAGCCCGGGTTTGAAAATCTCACAGCCCTGGATGATTTGAGCCAATTGAAGCGCCACCGTCGATGCCTGATCGGCACTGGCGATGTTCGTGAAGCCAAGCACCAGGCCGTGCCTGGGCTTGGCTTCCATGTACCACTGTGACAGCGGTTCGACGGCTATGCCAACAGCCCGGGCACGCTGAGCGAGCTCGACATCATCACCTTCGCGAAGGCCCGCGACCAGGTGCATACCCCCTGCCTGCGGGTTGATCAATAGACGTTCGCCGAATTGTTGGTGCAGCGCATCGACCAGCCACTGACGGCGGAGTGCGTAGAGGTTTCGCATTTTCTTTAAGTGCCGCGCGAAGTGCCCCTCGTAGAGGAAAGCTGTGACGGTCGCCTGAAGGAGCTGCGGGCAGTAGTTATGCAGACGATCCGCCTGACGGGCGAACGCGTCGCTCTGCTCGGCAGGCACAACCAGATAAGCCAGGCGCAAGCCTGGAAACAGCACCTTGCTGAAGGTACCGGTGTTAGAGCACGCGGCCCTGCTGGTCGAGGCTCTTGAGGGCAGGCAAGGGCTTACCCTGATAGCGGTATTCACTGTCGTAATCATCCTCGATAATCCAGCTACCTCGGCGGTTGGCCCAGTCCAGTAGCGCCAACCGACGCGGCAGTGACAGCGACACGCCCAGCGGGCTCTGGTGGGTCGGCGTGACCACTGCAAAGCGTGCTTCCGGGCAACGGGCAATGCCTTGCGCGACGTCAAGCCCCTGGTCATCCACTGGCACCGGCACCAACTGTGCACCGGCTTCCAATAGGGCGTTCCGGGCCATGAAGTAGCCGGGCTCTTCCAGCCAGCACCTATCGCCTGGGTGCATCAGCGTGTGGCTGATCAGGTCCAGGCTCGCGCGATAGCCCGCGCACACGAACACCTGCTCCGGGCGGCAGGTAATACCCCGTGAAATGCCCAAGTAGGCCGCAATGGCCGCGCGCAGGGGTGCATGGCCTAGCGGGTCCGGGTAGACGAGCCCCTCGAGTCCGGCCTGCCGCAGCTGGCGGCCCGCCAACCTTGTCCAGAGCTTACGGGGAAAGGCATCCAGCGCGGGTAGCCCCATCTGCAGCGCTAACGGTAGTGCCTCGGAATGGGTGGGCTGGTACTCCGTCGAAGCAACTGGGGGGCGGAGTATGGGCGAGGAAACGGGTGCCAGTTGCGGTGTGACAATCGTCCCGGCGGCTCCGCGAGCGATCAAGTAGCCCTCCCCCATCAGTAACTGGTAAGCCGCTTCCACTGTGCCGCGCGCCAGGTTCAACTCCGCCGCCAAAGCGCGAACTGCAGGTACTCGATCTCCCGGCCGCAGGCGGCCGTCGGCAATGGATTCACGAAATCGGTGATAAAGCTGACGATAGATCGGCGCTGACTGGCTGCGGTCTAGCTTGAAGGGAAGGATCATGGCCTAGTCATTTATGCATTTTTCGGCCCTGTAGATTAAGTCATTGCAGCACTAAGGTCTGCTATCTCTCTATAACGGACTACGGACATGGCTTACACACTTCAACACCTCGAAGACGCGGAGGCCTTTCAGGCGAGTTTCGACCTGATGCGCGTATTGCGGCCGCATGTCGCCAACCCGGCCACCTATGTGGGGCAACTGGTTCGGCAGACTGAGCAAGGTTACCGTTTATTGGCCGCGTGGGACGGTGAGCAGGCAGTGGGCCTGGCCGGTTACCGCGAGCTGGAAAACCTGCTCTACGGGCGTTTCATCTACGTCGATGATTTGGTGGTGCGCCCTGACCTGCAGCGCAGCAGTCTGGGGGCGCGGCTATTGACCGCTGTTCGGGAGGAAGCCGTGCGGCGTGGTTGCGCTCATTTCGTGCTGGACACCGGGCTGCATATGCCGTTGGCCCAACGCTTCTATTTTCGCCAGGGGCTGCTGGCCCATGGTATGCACTTCACGCAGAACCTTCAGGCAGAGAATCAAGCATGAATAATGTGCTGTTGATCAATGCCAGCCCGAATGGCCAGGTTTCCCATGCGAACCAGTTGGCACTGGAGTTAGTGGCATCCCTGCGGCACCGGTATCCGAGGCTCGAACTGGTCGAACGCAATCTGGGCAGGCATCCGCTGCCACCGCTCGGTATGGACTACGCCCGTGCCCTTGCTTCCACCACGCCGTTTGACTCACCTGCGTTCGAAGTCTCCGAAGCGCTGATCGGCGAGCTGGAACGCAGCGATATCCTGCTCATTGCCACCCCGATGCACAACTTTACGCTCCCTGCCGCGCTCAAACTCTGGATCGACTACGTCCTGCGCATTCACCGGACATTCAGCTCAGGCCCCGGGGGCAAGACCGGTCTCCTGAGTAATCGTCCGGTGTACGTGTTGGTCGGTTCCGGTGGTTTTCACCAGGGTGAGTTGGCACGGCAACCGGACTTTCTAACGTCTTACCTGCGCCAGGTACTTGACACCCTCGGGCTGTTCAACCCGCACTTCACCTACCTTCAGGGTTTGGTGTTCGGTGAAGAGGCCGTCCGAGCAACGGTCCAGGATACCCGTGCCCGACTGTCATTGGAGCCGCTGTTCAGCAACCTCATCAGCGCCTGATCCGCCGGGGCTCGGAATTGCCATTTAGCGTAGAAAGACCAAGGAGTTGAACAGCATATGGGACGAACGTTATGCCGTTGATGAGTACATATATGGAATGACGCCGAACGCCTGCCCAGCGTTTTCAACCGCGCAGGAACTGCTTTCGATTGCTATCTCCGTCAAAGCAAGCTTCGTGTCGTTCTCTGCGTATTGCCCTTTTGCATCTCATGGAGTTCACCTTGAAGACAATCGCTCTGGTCGCTTTCGACCAATTCACCGACATCGACCTATTCCTGATGTGGGACATTTTAGGCCGCAACACTGGGGACTGGCACGTCCGAATATTGGGTTCCAGCCCTATCGTGCGATCGGCGCACGGCCTGCCTGTTTCAGTGCACGGTCCGCTTTCCGAGGCCAATAGCGCCGACGCGGTACTGTTCGTCAGCGGCAAGGAGGGGATACCCGCTGCGCTTGCCGCTCCTGATTTCCTGCCGTCGTTTGAACTTGATTCCAGACGTCAGCGAATCGGCTCCATCTGCG
Organism: Pseudomonas sp. Pseusp10; assembly: GCF_059492225.1. Lineage (NCBI taxonomy): Bacteria > Pseudomonadati > Pseudomonadota > Gammaproteobacteria > Pseudomonadales > Pseudomonadaceae > Pseudomonas > Pseudomonas sp. Pseusp10. The sequence goes on from NZ_CP168528.1 coordinate 4,478,354, forward strand.
CGGGAGCCTTCATTCTCGAACGGCTTGGGCTGCTGCTCAGCGGCCGGGCGACTACACACCCGGACGCACGATCGGGCTTGCTGGCTCTGGGACTGGAGCCCGTGGACCAGCCTCTGGTATGGCAGGGGAACGTTGCAACCGCCGGCGGATGCCTTGCGGCGCTCTATCTGGTGGGATGGCTGGTTGAGTCCTGGTTCGATGTCGACAAGCGCCGCGCGACGCTGCTCCCCGTTCTGCCAGCTGGGCAGCAAGAGCTCTATGATGCCTTGATCGGGCTCAGCATCCGACAAGGAGAAGTCGGCTCATCAGTAGAACTCGTCTAGCAAACAGTAAAACGCTATACGTTGCTGATCTGGCGCTACACCGTAGGCGCGAAAAAATGGTGCTACCCATGCCTGTCCAAGGTTGCGTTCTATGCTTCGGACAGCCAGTGCAAGATCTTGATAGATGTCACTGATGCCTAGCCGGCCGCAGTCGATGTAGCCGCTAAAACTGCTTCCTTCGACCATGAAATTCGGTAGGCAGGCATCACCGTGGGTGACCACAAGATCATAGGTTTCAGGGCGCGTCGACAGCATCTCTGCGAAAACATCCTCAGCGGTCCGACCCAGCCGCTCATCGTCAAAATCTGCCTCGTCAACGAGCCCGGCACTCACTCGACTCCTGGCGGCGGCTATGCGCTGCTCCAAGGGGTGGTCAAACGGACATGTCTCAATTGGCATCTGGTGCAGAGTACGTAGTGCCATCGCCAGGATGCTGATGACTTGGGGTGGAGACAAATCGTTGGCACTGGCCAGATCATGTCCAGGGACGGCACTCATGAGTAGCCAATGGCGATTGTTTTCTGTCGTAGCATCAAGAACTGTTGGCCCAGGCAGGTCAAGCCGGTTCATCCAACGAAGACGCTCAATCTCTCCCGGCAGCTCACTGCGCGCGCCAATGGGCTCGGACTTCACGAACAGGTGTTCCCCATTGATGCAGCGGATGCGAGAAACCTCGGCTCCTGACTCTCCGATAGTTTGTCGTTCAATAGGCGCCCCACTGAAGGTTTGGGACCATTGGGCAGGAATGTACATACTGTCATTTACTCAAGTGTTGGCGGATTTACTACCAGTCGGTTGCATGACAATGCAAGACTCAAACCCTGCTCACTTCGAAGCCAAGACAATCACCACCGCGGACAGGTAGAGGCCAACGCCAAAGACGGCATGATTTATTAAACTGCGCATGCGGTTCCTGGCCGGCGTCGGCGTCTTAGAGGATGCAAATCCTGCCCCCATGGCGGGCTGTATAACCAAAAGCGGGACTGCCACTGTTGCCACGCCCAAAGCGATTGCTGGCAGGAAAGTTGGTTCCTGCAGCCAGGCGACTCCTTGAATGCACGCCAGTAACACTGCGAAAGCAACACCCGTGACGTAGTGCACCACCCAGCCCAGGACCACTTCACCTCGCACCGGCATCGCTTGTCCAATGCTGGCATGAGCGAATTTGCCTTGGCATACATGACCTACCCAGCGCCCGACGAAAGCGAAATTCAGCATTGGAGCGCCAAAGGCCTTCATGAGGAACATCCACAAATCCATGACGACGGTAGCGCCAACCCCCAACAGAAAAACGTGTGCAACCACTTCCAGCGATGCCATACCTACCTCTTGTTCATGGACCAATTAATCTTGCCGATGCATGATAGAAGTTGAAGTCAACTTCAAGTCAATGGGCTGAAAATGGATATCGCTGAGGTCGTCAAACGCACGGGAATTCCTGCCCACACATTGCGTTTCTACGAGAAGAAAGGCTTGATCGCGTCAGTCAGCCCGCGCGGGGTTCGCCGCCAGTTTGCGTCTGCCGTGGTTGAGCAGTTGGCTGTTATCGCACTCGGACAGGCAGGCGGTCTCTCGCTGGACGAGATACATGCCATGCTTTCCCCGAATGGTAAGGTAGTTGTTGATAGAGACGTGCTTTTGGCCAAGGCAGATGAGATTGATGCGACCGTCAAGCAACTACAGGCCATGAGCCGTGGATTGCGGCATGCGGCCGCATGTCCAGCCCCTAGCCACGCAGAATGCCCGAGATTTCATCGGTTACTCAAGGTCGCAGCGGCTGGCGTCTTTAAACGGGACAGGCATTCGGCGCCACATCCTGCGCCCGTTCGGCCTTGAGCACACCGCACGAGCGCATTGGAGTTCCTGGCATCCTTGGAATATGGCAGTCCCTATCTCGAGCTGGAATGTGAATTCAACCTGGGTCCGACAGCCTCCCCTCAACATCAGTACTCCGACATCACCACCATCACTTCAGCGTCGGCGCCATCCTCGCTTTCAGCCAGATAAATATGACCAATTGAGCTGTTGAAATACGCTGTTTCGCGGCAGCCGATGCTGAGGGATTCACCCGTTTCGAATTGAATTCGCACACGACCTGAAAGGACGACGGCGAACTCTTGTCCGGGGTGACGGATGTAGTCTTCGAACTGATTCAGTTCGCGCGCACAGATCCGCGCGTACATGGGCGTCATACTGCGCCCGGGGAAATCCCCCGCCATCGGGTGATATTCGTAATTGCCCGTGCTGTAACCCGCCGCACTGTCGATGGCGGTGCTGACCACCGTGGGCTGTACAGCACTGACGCTCGCCTTGGCCGGACTGAAAAGCTGGGAAATGTCCACACTCAGGGCCCGAGCTGCGGCCGCGAGTTTTTCGTAACTCACCGACACTTGCGCCAGCTCCATCTTCGACAAGGTCGACAGCGCCACGCCTGAACGCTGCGACAGTTGCTTGAGCGTCAACTTCTGGTTTTTGCGGATGACACGCAGGCGCGCCCCGACCTGGGCGCGATCTATCAAGGGATGGTCCGTGGGACACGAGACTCGATCGGAACTCATGCAAACTTCTCTGTCGTACGAAAAACGGTGCCTGGGGCTGAGCCAAGGCAAGGGTTGGAATAATACCTCAAGGTAATGGGTTGACTGGGAAATTCTCATATCTTACATTTCTCTTATCTGAGAATTATAAAAATAGTGGGAAGAATATTTCTTCCCCATCCCCAGAGACAGGAGGTACTTCGATATGCACGGCAGCGAATGTTTCGATTTCGCCATCATCGGCGGTGGTATTGCGGGGGCCTCCCTGGCCTATCGCTTGGCCGGGCAAGCCAGCGTTGTGATGCTCGAGCGTGAAAGCCAGCCGGGTTATCACGCCACCGGACGCTCCGCCGCGATGTTCATGGAAAGCTATGGCACACCGCAGATCCAGGCATTGACCCGCGCCAGCCGGGACTTCTATGAGCAACCGCCAACGGACTTCACCGAGCATGCGCTGCTGGAACCTCGCGGCTGCCTGTACGTCGCAGGCGATGGGCAGCAATCCCTGCTGAAACAAACCTTCGAAGTCAGCCGGGCACAGGCTGGCAATGTTTCATTGATTGATACCGAGCACGCCCTCGCGTTGGTGCCGTGCCTGCGCCCAGAGGCGATTGTCGGGGCGATGCTCGAAACCGACGCCCGTGACCTGGACGTCCACGCGCTGCACCAAGGTTTTTTGCGGGCCATGCGCCGAGCCGGTGGCGTACTGCAGTGCGACGCCCAACTGAGCGTCGCCAACCTCGAAGGTCGACACTGGCACCTGACGCTGGCCGACGGCCGCCAGTTGCGCGCGCGCAATCTGGTGAACGCCGCAGGTGCCTGGGCCGACGAGGTGGCACAGCAATGCGGTGTAAAGCCCATTGGGATGCAGCCCTGCCGACGCACCGCCTTTACCTTCGACGGCCCTGAGGGCATGGACTTCTCACGCTGGCCTGCGGTGATCGGCATCGACGAAAGTTTTTACTTCAAACCGGACGCCGGCCAACTGCTTGGCTCACCGGCCAACGCCGATCCCGTCACGCCACAGGACGTCATGCCCGAAGAGCTGGACATCGCCACCGGGATCTACCACATCGAAGCGGCCACCTCCTTGACCATCCGCCGCCCACGCCACAGCTGGGCCGGCCTGCGCTCGTTCGTCGCCGACGGCGATCTGGTGGTCGGCTGGGACGATCACTGTGAAGGCTTCTTCTGGCTAGCGGCCCAAGGCGGTTATGGCATTCAGTCCGCGGCCGGCGTATCGCAACTGGCCTGCGCGCAATTGCTCGATCAACCCCTCCCCGAAACGCTTCGCCGCCAGGGCGTCGAGCCACACCGCCTGGCCCCTGGCCGCTTGCGTTAATCATTTATCCCAACGAGGTTCCTTACCATGTCTGACAATCTCCAGCGTTACCCCAGCCACCTGCCCTATCCGTTCTCCAAGGCCATTCGGGTCGGCGACTTTCTATTCCTTTCAGGGCAAGTACCAATGAACCCTCTGGGCGAGGTGGTGCTCGGTGATATCCGCGAGCAAACCGAGGCCGCCATGGCCCGCATCGGCGAGACCCTGGCCGAATGCGGCGTGGGTTTTGACCAAGTGGTCAAGGCCACGGTGTGGCTGACGGACATGCAACATTTCGCCGGTTTCAACGAGGTGTACAAGCGCCACTTCGAGAATGGTTTCCCGGTGCGCTCCACCGTCGGCGGCGCCCAGTTGGCGCTGGGGGTCGATGTGGAGATCGAAGTCCAGGCCTGGGTCGGCGCCCGCTGACCCACCTCTGCTGTTTGCCAGTGCGATGCCCCGGGATGGCCATGAACAGTGGTCGTCCCCATAAGCCATAACAAAAACAATTCGAGGGAAATCGTCATGAAAGAAAGTCTGAAAATAGCCGGAGCATTTGTCGGAGTGATTGTCGGCGCCGGGTTCGCTTCTGGTCGGGAGCTGCTGCTGATGTTCGTGGATTTCGGCGTATGGGGACTGCTCGGGGCGGTGGTCAGCGCCGCGCTCTTCACTTTTCTCGGGATGGCATTGGCGGGCATGGGTAGCCGACTGCGGGCAAGGTCCCATAAGGATGTAGTGTATGCACTGTGCGGACGCTACCTGGGCACCTTTGTCGACCTGATGATCACCTTCTTCATGTTTGCGGTGACCGTGGTCATGTTGGCCGGCGGCGGCGCCTTGCTGGAACAACAGTTCGGCATTCCCGCCATGTTCGGCAGCGTGGCGGTGACCCTGATCGTGGTCGCCATCGTGTGCCTGGATGTGCAGAAAGTCATTGGCATGATCGGCGCCGTCACTCCGCTGCTGATCCTGACGGCGGTAGCGGTAGCCCTGTATGGCGTCGCCACCCGAGGCTTGAGTTTCGGTGAACTCAATCAACTGGCCAGCCAGCAAGACGCTGGCGCAAACCATTGGCTGCTGGGAGCGTTGTTGTACGTGTCTTACAACATCGTGGCCGGGGTACCGTTTCTGGCGATCATGGGCGGTGCCGCGAAATCCGAGAAGCAGGCCATCTGGGGTGGCATCTTCGGTGGCGCGTTGCTGGGGCTGCTGATGCTGGTGATGAGCCTGGGATTGCTGTCACGCCTGGACAGCGTGGCGGATTTGCCAATGCCCATGCTGTCCATCGCCACGGAGGTTTCGCCGGTCCTCGGCCTGCTGATGGCGGTGATCATTTTCCTGATGATCGTCAACACGGCCGTCGGTACCTTGTATTCCTTTTCGGCCCGGCTACTGCCGGCAGGCACTCGCAAATTCCGCATCGGCTCTGCGGCCGCTGGCGTGCTGGCTTTCGCCGGCAGCCTGGTCGGGTTTGTCAGCCTGGTGGGTCAGGTCTATCCACTCTTTGGCTACCTGGGCTTTTTACTGATTGGCGCAGTGGTCGTTGGCTGGTTACGCGTAGGACGCCTGGCCCAAGCTTGATCAGCCGATAGTGGCGTGCTGAGCAAAAAAAAACAATCAGTGCGACCATGGCCGTCAACGGAATCGGCAGGCCGTACGGGGCGATACTCATGCCAGCGGCCCAAACAGACTGTCAACGCCCAGAGCAAACCGGTGCTGGCGTTGGCGGTCACAGATCCAGCGCCATGTATTGCTGATCGATCAGAATCAGTGCCAGGCAGATCTGCAAACGGAGGACCGTTGCGCGGAGCACGCATATGACACAATGTTTTCTTCCTGACTCAATCGTTGAGGCCTCATGATCCGCGACTTTCGAAACGTTGACCTGGAGCCCGTACTGGACATTTGGCTACGAGCGTCAATCCAGGCGCATCACTTCATAGCCCCCGAATTCTGGCGTAGCCAGCTTGATGCTATGCGTGAGGTCTACCTGCCCGGCGCCATGTCCCGAGTGTTTGAGGCAGACGGGACGGTAGCAGGATTCTGCTCTGTATATGGAGACACACTTGCGGCGCTATTCGTATCGCCTGAATGTCAGAGGGACGGTATTGGTACGCAGCTTCTCGTGGACGCCATGGCATCCAAGTCAACTCTACAGCTGACTGTGTATTCGGCGAATGCGCGTAGTATCCATTTCTATGAGAACCAGGGCTTTGTAGTTCTCAATGAACAACTGGACGCGCACACTGGCCACCTTGAGAAGGTGATGCGCTGGGTCGCCTGATCTGACTAATGTAGCTACAGGCGAAGCGATCCCCGACTTGCACATTGCAGACACCGGTACCCACAACGGCCGCGAACAAATTCCTTACATGTTTTTACATCTTCGAACGTAGCGTACAACGGCAACTTACATCGCCTTCCAATAATCGGTATCGGAATAATAAAAAGACCGATTACATGGAGAGTTTCAAATGCCCTTTACCCGTACTGTTCTAGCGTTGTCCCTCGGCCTGTTTTTTTTGCAGAGCCAGGCCCAGGCGGCGCCGCCGCTGTCGCTCACTAACGGCAACTCCGAGCTGACTGCGCAAATCAGTAATGCCTGGATTGAAATCGACAAGACCGCGTTAGAGCACAATATCCGTACCCTGCAAGCCGAGTTGGCCGGCAAGTCGAAACTCTGTGCGGTACTGAAAGCCGATGCTTATGGTCATGGTATCGGGTTGGTGATGCCTTCGGTGATCGCGCTCGGTGTACCGTGTGTGGCGGTCGCCAGTAACGAAGAGGCTCGAGTGGTTCGCGAAAGCGGCTTTAAAGGCCAGTTAATCCGTGTTCGCACCGCTTCCCTGGGGGAGCTGGAAAATGCTCTGCAGTACAACATCGAGGAACTGGTTGGCAACCTCGATTTCGCCCGCCAGGCGGCCGATCTTGCACATAAGCACGGTCGCAAACTGCAGGTTCACATCGGCCTTAACTCAAGCGGCATGAGTCGTAACGGCGTGGAAATGGCCACCGAACAGGGCAAGAAAGACGCCGTGGCAATCACAAAGGTACCGAATCTGGAAGTGGTCGCAATCATGACCCACTTCGCGGTGGAGGATAAGGACGACGTACGCAAGGGCCTGGCAACCTTCAACGAACAAGCGGCCTGGCTGATGGACGTGGCCCAGCTCGATCGCAAGAAAATCACCCTGCACGCGGCCAACTCCTTCGCCACCCTGGAAGTACCCGAATCGCGCCTGGACATGGTGCGCCCGGGCGGCGCGTTGTTTGGCGATACCGTCATTTCGCGCACTGAATATCGGCGCGTGATGCAATTCAAGTCGCATGTGGCCTCGGTCAATAACTATCCCGCTGGAAACACAGTGGGTTACGACCGCACCTTCACCCTGACACGTGATTCGAAACTTGCCAACATCACGGTCGGTTACTCCGATGGGTATCGCCGCGTGTTCACCAATAAAGGCGTGGTATTGATCAATGGTCATCGCGTGCCGGTGGTAGGCAAGGTTTCGATGAACACCGTGATGGTCGATGTCTCGGATGCACCCGACGTCAAGGCAGGTGATGAAGTAGTGCTGTTTGGCAAGCAAGGCGCAAGCGAAGTCAGCCAGGCTGAAGTCGAAGAGATCAACGGCGCGCTTCTGGCCGACCTCTACACCGTCTGGGGCAGCGCCAACCCGAAAATACTGGTCGAGAAGTAATCCCGCCACCATCGTAAATTACAGGGTGCGCTCATTCGGGCACAGTTTTGCCAAGCGCGGAAAAGCTCAAATGTATGGCAGGGACCGACAGGAGAGAGGTCGCACTCTCTTGTCGGAAGGTGACCATTATGTTTTTTCCGCGCTGACTCAATGTATCAGTTAAGCAATTTCAGCCGCGACACCCTTTGTAGCAGCTGCCGAGCCCGCGAGGCTGCGTTCGGCTGCGAAGCAGTCGTGAGCCCAGCTGACGCGGCCTGCCTGACGTAACGCAATGACGGATTTTACGACTGCTTCGCAGCCGAACGCAGCCTCGCGGGCTCGGCTGCTGCTACAGATCGCATTACCGTTTTACTGACTGGCATTAGCCAAAGCCCCCTCTATTCATGATCAATCCGGCAACAGTGTTTATCCCGCCGACCGATATTTGCGCCCTTGCCAAACGCCTACCATCGGTTCTACCCAAGTGAGTAAAGCCAAACAGGCGCTATCCACTCACGCGGGAGAAATCATTCAAGGGATAACGCTTTAACCACGAGGTGAAGATCATGAAACTGTTGAACATCGCACTCTTGCTTGCACTTGGCAGCGCCGGCACGCAGGCCTTTGCAGACGACAGCCACTCGACTGCCGCCACGAGCCAACCGCCGGTTGAAACCTACACATACGGCACCAGGCTTGATATCAAGCGCGTCATCGAAGTATCGGAAATCGCCAACGAATGCGGACCGGTTCCGGCGCGCATGACCTATGAAGATTCCCGGGGCCAACGCCGCACCATTGAGTATCAAGTGATGGGCAGTGGGTGCTCGAACGGTTGAACATTGTATGGACGATGGAGGGTCGACACTCCATGCGTACAGCACCAGCCACAACGCTACACAGATGCACCGACAATTTTTTCATCAGACGCCAGCACACCCGGAATGGAATGCTTCAGAAATTCCACCCAGGTTTTTATTTTTGCATCCACGAACTTGCGTGACGGATAGATCGCAAACAGGTTCAATTCTTCAAGCCGATACCCCGGCAATACGCGCACCAATGTCCCCGCCCGCAGGCCCTCGACGGCCGAAGCAATCGGTTGAATGCCAATCCCCATCCCGTTCTTGATCGCGAAGGTCATGGCGTCGGCCGTGTTGACGTGAAAGGGCGACACTGGCGTGCTGAATGTTTCTATCCCCTGCGGACCTTCAAATACCCAGTGCTCGACCGGCATGACCGTGTTGACGATCCGCAGGCAATCATGGCCGCCAAGATCACTCGGCGACTCGGGAATCCCGCGTTGGCTCAGGTACTCAGGTGAGGCGCAGAGAATGCTGTAGGTGATGCCCAGCCGCTGGGCGACGAATCCGGAGTCGGGCAGGTCCCGCGCCAGCACGATCGACATGTCATAGCCCTCCTCCAGCAAATCCGGCAACCGATTGGTCACGGTCAGATCGAACAACACCGAAGGCCAGATTTCTCGGTAGCGGGCAATGGCGCCGATCACGTAATGGTTGCCAATGGCCGACATGGCATGGATTTTCAGCCGGCCTGCGGGCATGACCTGAGCCGTGCCCGCCTCTTCATCGGCTTCGCGCATGTCCTGCAGAATCCGCTCGCAGCGCTGCAAATAGCGCACACCGGCTTCAGTCAACGCCAGGCGCCGGGTGGTCCGGTTGATCAGCCGCGTCCGCAACCTGGCCTCCAGGCTGGAAACGGCTTTTGAAACGTTGGTCGTGGTGGTGTCCAGCATCGCGGCCGCTGCCGTGAAGCTGCCGCTTTGGGCGACCGCCGTGAAACAGCGCAGGGTCTGGAAAACATCCATCGTTTTCACCTCAAGGGATAGGCAAGCAGGACGGTCCTGTGACGGACCGCCCTGGCGTCAGCAACTACTGCTTGCGCGGAATGAATCCGGGGACACCGGTTTCAACCACCGAGTTGAAGCGTATACGGGTTGTGATGTCTTGTTGAATCTCAACCATGGCCCTGAGCGGCAAGGTCGAGATATCGATATTTTCCCGGATGTGGCTCGGCGTTGCCGAGGTGGTCAGGAACGCCACCCCACGTTGCACCGACCAGGCCAGTGCCACCTGGGCCGGGGTTTTCTGCACGCGCCGGGCGATGCCGGTGATCACCGGGTCTTCCAGCACATTCGGTTGCATGCCATGCCCCAGTGGCGCAAACGCCAGCACGATGATTGCGTGCGCCTTGCAGAATTCAAGTAACTCCCACTCCGGCAAATAAGGGTGGGACTCGACCTGCACCACGGCGGGTTTTATCCGGGCGACGGCGACCAGCGCCTTCAGCGCCTCCAGCGTGATATCGGACACACCGATGGACCTGGCCCGTCCCTCATCCACCAGCCGCTCCAGCGCCCGCCACGTCTCGATCAACGTCACGCCATTGTCGTAGATGACGTTGCCCTGCTCGTCCCTCGGGTCCTGGTTTTCGCCGGGTTGAAAGGCAAACGGCGTGTGGATCAGGTAGCAGTCGATGTAGTCCACTTGCAGGCGTTGGCAACTGGCTTCGAACGCGGGCTGGACGCGCTCCGGACGATGGTTGGTGTTCCACAGCTTGGTGGTGATGAACAGCTCCTCGCGGCGGATCTTGCCCGCTTCCAGCACCTCCTTCAGCGCAACGCCAACCTGTGCTTCGTTGCGATAGCGCTCGGCACAATCGAAATGGCGGAAACCGGCGGCCAGCGCTTCCTTGACCGCTTGGGTCGTGGTGGCGAGATCGCGGAACAACGTACCGAATCCAACCGCCGGCATCTCGACCGCCCCATGGTTGAGCACAAATCCGGTATCGCGCAGTCCGTCGTGAAAGGCTTCATAGGTCATGTCTTTACTCCAGGCCGCAGCCATTATTGATACGAAGGTTTCTGCCCGTCGCCGGACGCCACGCGTTGCTCGAACGCGCCGACGGAATTGCCGCCCAGCGCAACAAACAACTGCACGGTGTCGAGGTACTGCGCGGTGTTCACGCGGATCTGTCCCAGCAGCGCCTGCTCATAGGCACGCTCCGCTTCCAGGACCTGGAGGATGCTGTTCTCGCCTTGCGCAAAGGCTTGCCGGTTCAACTGCAAACTGGACTCGGCCGCTCGCAAGGCATCGGTCTGGGCCTGGTGTTCCTCGGCGTCATGGTTGATCGCCTGCAAGGTGTCGGCGACCTGCCCGAACGAGGTAATGACCGTTTGCCGGTAACCGGCGAGCGTCGCCTTGTAACCGTCGACGGCGGCCTGCTGCTGCGCCTTGAGCGTACCGCCATCGAAGAGCGGCCCGGCCAACCCGGCAGCGAACCCCCAGAGTGCCGCGCCGCCATTGCCCGAAGCCGCCTGCGCCAGGGACGCAGACAGCGTGACGTGGGGATAGAGGTTCGCCGTCGCCACACCCACCGCCGCGCTGGCCATATGCAGTTGCGCCTCGGCTTGCAGCACATCCGGACGGTCGTGGGCCATTTCCGAAGGCAGGCTCACCGGCATGTTCGACGGCAAGGCAAACTCGCTCAAGTCGAAGTCGGGAGCGATCCAGTCCGCCGGCCCCTTCCCCGTCAGAATCGACAGCGCATGGCGCGCCGCATCGCGCTGCTGAGCGAGGGGCGGCAATAGCGTGCGGTCCTGGGCGAGACGGGTCTCGGCCAGCGACACATCGATCTGCGTGGTGGAGCCATTGAGGTGGGCCATGCGCACCAGCTCAAGGTTCCTCGCGTCATTGGCCAGCAGCTTTTCCACGGCTTGCATCTGCGCGCTGGCGGAGGCCACCAGCAACGCCTGGCTGGCGACATTGCCGGTCAGGGTCAGGTACGCCGCTTCGTAGCGGTGTTTTTGCAGCTCGGCAAACGCCTGCTGCTGTTCAACCAATCGCTGGTTGCCGCCGAACACATCAAGGTCGAAACCCACCCGCGGTCCAATCGCATAGAAATTGGAGATGGTGGGCTCCTTGGTGTTGTGCACCCGTTGACGGCCCGCCACGGCGCCGAAATCGACCTGCGGATACAGCGCCCCCTGCGCTGCCGCAACAGAAGACGCCGCTTGCCGGATCGTGGCATCGGCGGCCACCAGGTCCAGGTTGCCGTCGATGGCTCGACGAACCACGTGGTCGAGTTTCTGCGAGCGAAAAGCCGTCCACCAGTCGCCACTGACTTTCTTGCCCAGGTTGATGCGTGGGTCAGCGCCGCGGGCAAGACGCTGCTCGGCTTGTGGGTCATAGTGCTGCGACGAACTCGCCGCCGGTGTTTGATAGTCGGGGCCAACGGTGCAGGCCGTCAGGAATGCAAACAGCGACAACCCCGCGATCTTCGTTTGCAGCAGATATCTGTTGATGACCAGCGCATAAGTATTCATTTGGCAAACTCCACGAAAACTAATTGGCCGCAACGGGCTTGCGAAGAAACAACACCAGCGGGCTCACCACCAGCATCACCACCAGCAAAATCTTGAACTGGTCGATCACGGCGATGAACGCGGCCTGGCCGGTGATCATTTCGTTGAGCCCGCCTAGCACCTGCAAGGGCGCCGCAGCCAGCGAATGCGCGGCGGCACGGTACGGCGTCAGGTTGCTGGCCAGCGCCATGTGCATCGCCTGGGTGTTGTTGAAAAAGAACAGTTGGACGATCGCCACCCCCAGCGTGCTGCCGTAGACCCGGGCCAGATTGAACAGGCCAGTGCCTTCGGGGCGCAGTGTCGGGTCGAGCGTACTGAACGCGACCTTGGTCACCGCCGGCATCAGCATGCCCAGGCCCGCGCCCTGGATCGCACCGGCGACGGCCACGGGCCACTCGTCCATCAGCGGCGAATAGCCGAGCATCAACCAGTTGGCGTAAACCACCACCGCCACGCCTGCCGCCACGAAGGGACGACGGTCGAAGCGCTCGGGAACCCGGCCCATCAGCAGAAAGGCGCCGACCAGTCCCATGCCACGGGGAATCGTCAGGGCACCGGTGGTGTCAGGCGGGTAGCCGAGAATCTCGTCCAGCATCGGCGAGGTCAGGGCCATGGTCGACAACAACACAAAACCGAGGGCGAAAAAGATCACCGTCGACAAAACGAAGTTGCGGTCCTTGAGCAAGCGTTTGTTGAGGAAATGCACGTTCGAGGTCAGCACATGCACCACAAACAGGTAGATCCCCAGCGCAGACGCCACGGCTTCCAGCCATATTTCGGGCGAGGCGAACCAGTCCAGGCGCTCACCACGGTCGAGCAGCATTTGCAGACTGATCATGCCAAGGGTGAAGGTGCCAAAACCGAAGAAATCGAACGCCGGAGGTTTCTCGGCCTTCTTCTGCGCCAGCAACAGCGCTACCACCAGGAAGATAAACACCGACAGTGGCACGCTGAGGTAGAACATCGGCCGCCAGCCAAAATGCTCGGCGATCCAGCCACCGATACTCGGGCCGCTGACGATGCCGAACAGCACGATGGCGGTCCAGTTCGCACCAAACTTTGCGCGTTTTTCCAGCGGCAAGGTTTCCGTGGCAATCGCCATCGACAGCGGTGCCAGCACGCCACTGGCGATGCCTTGAACGATGCGCGCACCCACGAATTCCAGCGGCGTCGTCGCTGCCGTTACGAGCAACAGGCCAAGGACGAACACTGCCAGCGCCGCCTGATACACCAACTTCAAGCCAAAGCGCCCGGCCAGCCACTGCGCGAGCGGCATGCTGATCGCACTCGCGGCCAGGTACGCAGTGAAAATCCACCCCGCCTGATCGTCGCTCATCGACAGGCTGCCCTGAATCAACCTGAGTGCAGAGTTCGGCAGCGGCAGGTTCGCCGACTGCATATAGGTCGCCAGCAAGGCGGCCAGCCTGAGCGAACGCGCGCCCTCCCCACCGGGGCTTACCACCGATTGGGCGTTCATCAGAAGTTACCTGCGGTCAGCAACGCCTTGAGCGGATGCCACCAAGGGTTGCTGAACCGGGTGTCGATCCTCACCGTGGCGCTGGTCCCGGAGAACAGCGGCAACGCCGGGTCCACTTCGTCGAGCTCGAGCCGTACCGGCACCCGCTGCGTCACCTTAACCCAATTGCCTGTCGCATTCTCCGGCGGCAGCAGCGCGAAATCCGACCCGGCCCCCGGGCTCATACTGGTGACGTGGGCCTTGAACACGCGATCCGGGTAGGTGTCGATACGGATGGTGGCCTCCTGGCCCGGGCGCATGTGGGTCACGTCGGTCTCGCGGAAGTTGGCCTCGATCCAGATCTCGTGACCGGACAACAAGGCAAAGGCCGGCGCGCCGTTGTTGAGATGGTTGCCCACCTGCAAGTCGTCGACCTTGGCCACGATGCCATCCTGCGGTGCATACACCGTGGTGTACGAGAGGTATAACTGCGCCTCGTCGAGCTGCGCCCTGGCCTCGCGAACCGTCGGGTGGCTATCGGCATCGATGTCCGGATTGCCGTTCAGGGCCACCACGGTGCTGGCGATCTGTTGCTCGATGGACGCGATCCGTTGCCGCGCCACCTTCACGTCGGTGTCGGCCCGCTCGTAAATCGACTTCGAAACGAACTCGGTCGCGACCAGTGCTTTCTTGCGGGCAAAATCCTTCTGGTCGAAGTCGGCCGACTCTTTCGCCGATTGCAGTTCCGCCTGTTGCTGGCGATAGCTGGCCTTGAGCCCGTCGATACGCAACCGCGCCACGCTCAGTTGCGCTTGCGCACGGTCGACGGCGATCTGGAAAGGTTTCGGGTCGATCCGGAACAACACCTGGCCCTTGTGGACCTGCTGATTGTCTTCGACAGCGATGTCCACCACCTGCCCGGAGATCCGCGCATTGATCGATGCCTTCGCCACCCGGGCATAAGCATTATCGGTCGAAACATACGCCTGCCCCGACACATGGTGGGCATAACCCGCCGCCGCGAAGAGGATGGGAACACCCACCATCAGCCATGGACGCAGGGTCTGTCTCAACGGTTTCCTGATGGAGGCGTCAGTCGGGTTGGGGCCAGGCTGCCCGAAGGTCTGTTGCGCCTGGATATCGAACGGTTTGGTCATGATCGAGTTCACCTTTAGCCGGGTAATCGGGCCGGCATCGGCAACAAGCGCCGGCGGCCCGCAGGTCAATAACTGCTGTAAACAAGCAAGCCCGTGCGCGGTCAGGAGGATCGCTCCCACCGCGTCGGTTTCGTCGCCGCAACACTCAGTTCGCGCTCGGCTACAACAAACCCTGGATCAAGGAATTTCTGATTCCTTAATTTTGTGCGATGGTGTAAGAATATCCCTCGACCCACCTTCTCACAAGGTTTTTGTACGACATGGCACAAAATAAATCGACAGAGGGCAAAGGCCGCGGCCGCCCTCGGGCCTACGACCCGCAGACAGCCTTGCAGCAGGCACTCGGTGTGTTCTGGAACACCGGCTATTCCGGCGCGTCCCTGGACAGCATCGCCACCGCCGCCGGCATGAATCGCCCCAGCCTCTATGCGGCATTCGGCGACAAACACGCGCTCTATATCAAAGCGCTGGAGCAATATTGGGAGTTTGCCGCGGCGGCCATGCACGAGGCGCTGACGGACCTGGATCTGCCGTTGACCGAGGCCTTGCAGCGTTTCTACGAAGGGCAGTTATCGATTTACTTCTCGGGAGACGGCCAGCCCCGCGGTTGCTTCGCCATCGGCACGGCAACCACCGAAGCCGTCGAGGACCCGGAAATTCGTGAGGTGCTTTCCGACCGGTTGAGCCGGCTGGATGCCGATCTGGAGATTCGATTGCAAGCGGCTAAAAATGCCGGCGAGCTGAATGGCGATGCAGACCCGGCAGCCCTTGCCGTACTCGCCTCCTCCCTGCTGCATAGCATTTCGATCCGTGCCCGGGCCGGTAAATCCCGGGCCGAGCTGACGGAACTCGCACGCCAGGCGATCAGAGTGATCTGCGGTGAGTGAAAAACTCGAAGATATTCTTGCCGGGCAGTTAGCCGTGATCTTTTGCGGGATCAATCCCGGAATGACTGCCGCTGCCCAAGGGCACCATTTTGCCGGACGCGGCAATCGCTTCTGGCGCACGCTCCATCTCGCCGGGTTTACCCCCGAGCAAGTGCAACCGGAAAACGATCGGACGATCTTGCGCTACCACTGCGGGTTGACCGCAGTGGTCCAGCGGCCGACGGCCAGTGCGGATCAGTTGTCCTTGCACGAGTTCACCGCTGCAGCTACGGAGTTCGAACAGAAAATCGCCCGCCATGCGCCGCGTTTCGTGGCGTTTCTGGGCAAGGCGGCGTATTGCGCGCTGTCCGGTCAGCGCGACATTGCCTGGGGCCTGCAAACCAAAACCTTCGGCAATGCCTCGGTCTGGATCCTGCCCAACCCCAGCGGGAGAAATCGTGGGTTCAGCCTCGAGCAACTGGTAACGGCCTACCGTGAACTGCGGCTGGCCGTCGACGAAAACCGGCGGGGGTAATCACGTCGGCGGAATCGTCGCCAGCACACCGATCAGAATGGTCAACAGCAGAAAACCGCCGAGAAAAATCGTCATCTTGGCCATGCGGCCTCCCACGCTATGAATTGGCGGTACAGAGGCGCCGAGCGCTGCCGTACCGGAGATTTATTGTGGGCTGGCGGCTGTATCCGTTACAGAGGCAGATCGCACTGAAAAATACGGATCAGATCCGCTTTCACGCTGTGCTTTCGGGCGTATTGCACAGAGGATCTTGCGGGCGATGTCCACAAACGGCGTGACGATCACCCCCTTCATCGTCAGGTAACGCTCGTGATCCTGTTCCCCGGTGCCGAAATGGATGGCCTCGGGTGTGGACCGGGTGACGTAGAGGGTGCCGAACATCCAGTCCCACAGCGACAGATTGATGCCGAAGTTCTTGTTGAAGTGTCGCGGCGCATCGCTGTGATGAATCTGGTGTTGCGCCGGACTGCTCAGTACCCGCTCAAGCACCGGCCCGAAGGAAAACCACACATGGCTGTGACGCAGGTTGGCCGCCAGGGCATTGAAGATGAACACCATGTAGGTCACGCCAAACAAGGTATAGCGGCTGATCTCCCCACCGCAGGCGTACCAGAAGACCCCGGCAAACGCGCCGACACAGACGGTATCCGTCAGTTTCTCGACTACCTCTTCCAGAAAATGCACACGGCTGGCCGTCGCCGGCACCAGCACGGGCGCCGAATGATGGACTTTGTGGAAGGCCCACAAATACCGCGAATGAAAAGCGCGATGACCCCAGTAGTGGCTGAAATCCTTGACCAGAAATACGCCCAGCCCATAGAGCAGGGTCAGCGCCAGGTGCTCCTCCACTTGCGTGCGCGCGCCCCACAGGTGGGTGAAGAACGCGATGTAGTCCGCTGAACGCAAGACATACGGATCGACCAGGCCGACGATGGGCAGCACCAGGGCAACCTTGAGAATGGCGAGTACGAAGTAATAGCGGTAGTCGAGCAACGCCGAGCGGTGCAGGTAAACCCGGCGGCCGCCGATGAACTGTCCGAACGAGCGTGCGTCGGTCAGGCCCCGGGATTTGCGCAAGCGGAACAGGCAATAAGCGACGCTGTAAGACATGCAGAGAAAGGATAGACCGAGTCTGCCGTTGAAGTCGAAAATGCCCAGGAACTGCCGGGTGACCGGCTCGATCACCCACTGGGATAAATAAAGATGGATAGCGGCAAGAACATCCATACCAGGCTGCCCGACGTAAATGGAAGGGCAATTGTAAATGAGAATGAGTCTTTAGTGTGTTGAATTATGCCAAGTTGTTATCCACCCAGCGCAATAATTGCCAGGATCAGCACGGCCCCCACGACGGCCATGATCACCCCACCCTGCCATTGCGTGGCACCAGCGTACCTGGCGAGCATCCAGCCGGCGATGAACAGCACCACGAGGCCGACCAGGTTGGACAGGCGGATGGCGAGTGCCGTCTGATCGAGCAGTATGAACGGCACTACCAGTGGAAATGTCGAGCACACGACCAACAGGAAAACACCGAGAGCACCCTTGTAGTCGTTCCAGCCGAGGCCGGCCCTGGTTGGCAAGGGAGGCTGCTCGAGCAGCCGACGGCGCAACAACTCCAGGCCTTCGCTGCCGGCCGCCGCCGCGAACTGCAACGGCAACACTTGGGCAACGAGCGCCTGCCCGGCCGCGGCGTCCGTTCCATTGCGCAACGTGAGGTACAGATTGATCCTGCGCGTGCGCTCGACCAGTGCGCGCAACAGGTACATGACCGCATCGGCCAGTCCCCAGGCGAGATTGCAACCGAGTGCGGCAATCATCATCGTGCGTTCGGCTGCCTGGTCTGCCGTGGCCACACTGATAGTGCCGGTGAACGTCATGGCCATCAGCAGGCCGAAGATCACCTCGGTAATGCGCTCGACAGGGTCAAGTACAGGCACCCGTTCGAATTGACTATTGCCTGGCATGATTTCACCTCGCTGGGGTCTGCCTGCACGATACCGGTCGACGCTTCGGCCAGGCACCGGTCGCTCAGGCTGGATATCCGCGTTCCCGTCAAGTGTAGATTGAACGGCTACACTCATGCGCACACGTCACCTGTTTCAAAAGGAGTGATTCATGCTTGATTACTTCGCGCTGGGCATACTGATATTTGTCGGGCTCGTCTTGTTCTACGGGATCATCCTGCTCCACGACATCCCCTATGAAATTGCCGTCCACCGCAACCACCCTCACCAGGATGCGATCCACGCCACCGGCTGGGTCAGCCTGTTCACCTTGCACGCACTCTGGCCATTCCTGTGGATCTGGGCGATGGCCTATCGGGAGGACCGGGGTTGGGGTTTCAGTGACGGACATTCAGCAAAAAGTCATGTGGTTCACCTCGAACAACAGGTTGCCGAACTGCAAGGGCGGATCGAGCGCCTCGAGGCGGCAACCGGCACTGCCCAGAGCAGGCTGCCAACGGACAATCTCGGCGAGGGCCTCTGAGCCATGGATCTTTTACTCATTCTGACGTATGCCGCACTCTGCGTTGCCATCTTCAAGATCTTCCGCATCCCCCTGAACAAATGGACGGTGCCCACGGCGGTGCTGGGCGGGATCGTGATTATTGGCGCGCTGATTTTCACGATGAACTACAACCACCCTTACTCCGAGGTGGCGCGCTCCTATTTCGTATCGGTTCCGGTAATTCCCGTGGTCAGCGGCCAGGTGATCGACGTGCCGGTCAAGACCAACCAGCCCCTGGAAAAAGGCGATGTGCTGTTTCGCATCGATCCCACGCCTTTCGAATACCGTCTGAAATCCCTCAGGGCACAACTGATTGTCGCCCAGGCCGATCGCGCCCGGATCACCGAGCTGATCAAGCGTAATTTCGCCACCCAACGGGAACTGGACGTCGTGGTCGCTCGCAGTGATGACCTGAAGGCACAACTGGACAACGTGCAGTACGAACTCGACAACACCACGGTCCGCGCGCCGAGCAAAGGCTTCGTCACCCACGTTTCGTTGCGTCCGGGCATGATGGCGACCAAGTTGCCGCTGCGCCCTTCGATGGTCTTCATTCCCGCCGAAGGGCATTACTTCGCCGCGTGGATGCGGCAGAACAGCCTGTTGCGCCTGACAGAGGGCGACGAGGCCGAAGTCGCTTTCGACGGCATTCCCGGGAAGGTGTTCGAAGGCAAGGTCAAAAACGTGATTTCGGTCATCGCCGAAGGCCAGGTTCAACCGTCGGGCACGCTGATCGGCTTCACCGGTTCACCACCGGCCGGCCGGGTTCCGGTAATCATTGAAATCACCGATCCCGACTATGCCCAGTACGCCGACCAGATGCCCGGCGGGGCCTACGGCCAGGCGGCGCTGTACAGCCAGCATTTCCATCACATCGCGATGATGCGCAAGATCCTGCTGCGCATGGCTGCATGGATGAACTACATCTTCCCGTTCCACTAACCCTGCAACGATAGCAACTGGCTCAATCCTTGAATTGGGTCAGTTGCACGACTCCCTGGCGCACCGCCAACTGCCGCACTTCATCCTCCACCACCGCAAACCCGCGACCCTGCTCCCCTGCCCGCGCAGCTTCAATCGCCGCGTTGCACAGTCAACGCTCACGCTAACTGAAAGTCCGCCATCGTCGGAGCGCCGCCCGGACCAGGCTCACTTGCATGTTTAGACTTGAAGAGGTGCACGAACTGCTTGTCCGGGTCCAACACGGCTGACCGGCTGGTCTTTCCAGTCGGTGTAGTACAGGTTGGCGCGAGTACGCAGGTGCAGGTAGGAGGTCAGGAGAAGAAGGTCAAACCGTGGATCGCACCATTGCGGTGTTTGAGCTATCGGGATCGTCGAGCGAAGTATCGAGGGACGTGGCGCTAGAAAATCCAGTTCAGCAGCAGGTGCGAGGCAATCCAGTGAGACGCCTGGGTCACCCCCAATGCCAGCAGGGTGCACACGAACAGGTAGCCCGCAAAGAACTTGAACATCGCGCTCTTTTCCACACAGCCCTCCCGGCTTTGCAGCCAAACAGGGCGTTCAATGTGAATGTGTAAACATTACGACGGCCGCCTCGCCCGTAAGGCTTCGATGGCAGGAATGGTCTTCAGTTCCATAGGCTGGGTAATTGCACAGACTTGCCCACCCAATTGCATTCGACCTGACCAGTCGTTTGCCTCGAATTTGACCATCACGCTTTGTGACCATGACCGGCAGAGAACGACCCGGGCTGTGTGAAAACGCATGCGCTGTTTCGAAGTGTGCGTTGCTACGTGAATCTGCCAGCGTTTGGCTAACCAGCAGACTGGAAGTTTGCGCAGGAACGCGCTTTTCGTTCCAGTCCTGACTGCCAAACCTGCTCCAAAACGTTTTCACACAGCCTGGACCAGAAGCTGCCGGTCGTCAGTGGACTTGGTAGCCAGAGTGTTTAAAAGGGTATGACCCGTTTTGAAGTCTGCGTTGCTACCTAAAACCTGCCAGCGCTTGGTCAATCAGCGGTTATGAAATTTGCGCCGGGTCGCGATTTTCGTTCTGGTTCTGACTGTCAAACCTACTCTAAAATGTGGGCTACTTACTTGCAAATCAGTGGAGCTATTCCCTTGACGGGCTCCCGATGCGGGGAGTTATTAAGCATGGTTAGCTTGCTTATCTTGAACTTGCACCCGCTCGATGTATTGCTCACTAGAACAACTTCATATTGCGATCCGGATTCAGTGGGGAAGCTTAGACCGCCAAGGCAGCGTCCAGGGAAGGGGGTAACAGCTATGTTGAGAGTCTGCCCACCTTTGAAGGAGTATTCTGCTGCTTCCCGCGAGTCGGGATATGGAGAGCCAATCATTCCTACTCTTTTTGGGGGACGCCCGCGTAATGACTCTATAAAGTTGTCGACTGGATTGTCAAAAACTACAAGTGCACCGTTGTTGCAGTCTGTCTCTGGATATAGGTTAATCCAGCCCATCTCGCGCGGTGATACAAAACGAACCTTAGTGGAGGTTGCACTACTATCTTCGATTAATGGCATTTTCTGAGAAACACACCCTGTTGCCCCAATCAGCAACACCACACAAAGAAATGATAAATTTAGCCTCATAGTCCCTTCCTTGGATCTATTCGATGGTGTTTATTTCTTTATACTCAGCTTTGACGGCAACTCCGTCCATCACAGGCTTGGCTGTGAATAGATAGGTCTTGCCAGGCTTGGCTTCGACTCTAACTACTGGAAAGGCTGTGGCATTTCTAAAATGGACTCTTAGTATAACTCCATATGTCCCTGGAGGGATTTTTATCTGGCTATAGTCTATGAAGGCTTTTGACTCTACTAAAGGACTACCCGTGCTTGGGTACACTGCGATTAGGGTTGTTGATAGCCCGTCCGAAGACCAGTTGTTGTCCGGTTTAAAGTAGGCGCTTGCTTCATTGGCAAGTGCCTCCGCCCCCGGTGCAACAATTTTTTGTGAACAGCCTGATATCTGAACTGCAATGGTTAGGATGTATAGGATATGTATAATTTTTCTCATGTTTTGTCTGCAAGCTCTGATTAGTGGAGGCGGGAAGTAATTTTGATGCCAGCTTTTAAAGGCAGACATAGGTCGTCAAAACTGCTGGATCCATGTCGAAATAAAATACTAAACCTCATCAGTGTTAATAGCTATAATCGGGGCACATCTCCAATGATATAGTCAGTAGAAAGTTAAATCGCTCCCCAAGCCATGAGGCGAGTTGATATCATATGGCCACTGCGCAGTCAACGCCTTGCTTATAATGGCCTGTAATTTCATCTATATTTTATTCCTCACGCTAACGTTTAAATTTAAAAGGGGACGAATCTATTGCTTGGACGTGGACGAAAACATAAATCTGTCGCCTTTCTGCTGCATTTCTCCCCGCCGCTGTCCGACCCAAGCCCCTTTCATGGATGACATAGATCAGGGTTTCCAGTCCGGCGCACGAAACGCTGAATCAATCGATTTCTCCAGTTCATGATCCAAAGCTACTGCCCCCATCCAAATAGGAGCTAGGGGTACCTGTTCGCAGAAATTGTCGAGATGGGGTAAGTACATCGATACTGCGGGTAGCAGATATACAGCCGCTTTCTGTTGCTCCGGTTTAACACGCTCCATCCGCTCAATATTCTGGCCGCTTAAAAAACCCTGTACCCAACTGATAACGCTGGTTTCAAAAACCTCGCTCGGAGTTTTGCGGTACTTTAGGTAATCCTCGCAAGTCAACGCGCCCATACCAGCGAGGCTTTGGCCTGCTCCGTGAGCTGTGCTGGAGAAAAGCAAAATAGCCAAGAGCAAACGTGCCTGATTCAATTGAGTGTCCTTACTGACGAAATGGCCTTTTTTTGATGGCATTACGCTATCAAGATTTTTTGCTCCGCGCTAGATTGGCTTGAAGTAGGACCGGCAACATTGAGTTGGTTTCAGCCGGTCGTGACAGGCAGAAAACGGGACAAAGCTGCCTGCCGAAAACGGTACCAAATGCAGACTGACCGATCGTCACCAATTGGATCAAAGCCAATACATGAGCGCAATGGTATACAACCAGCCGATGCTGAGGGTGATAATCAGGTAGATCACCACAAGCATCAGAGGCTGACTCCACATGACACACCTCCTATAACCACGGATCGTTCTCTCCCTTGAACTGAACTAACCTAGAATCACTTTACACTCCGTACCTAGGTACAGAATCAAGGGGCGTGCGATGGAGACAGGGCTGAGTATTGGCATGTTGGCGGAAGCTGCCGGGATGAACGTCGAGACTATTCGCTATTACCAGCGACGTGGCTTGCTGGTTGAGCCGCCAAAGCCACTCAGCGGTTATCGATGCTATCTACCGGAACAGGTCAAACGGCTGCGCTTCATCAAGAGGGCGCAGGTGCTGGGATTTACGCTGGATGAGGTGGGCGCACTGCTGACACTGGATGCGGCCTGCACTTGTAGTGAGACTCGGGCACTGGCCGTGCACAAGCTGGCCCTGATCGAGCAAAAGATGGCCGACCTTGCCGCCATGCGGCAGGTGCTGGGCGAACTGGCCCTGATCGAGCAAAAGATAGCCGATCTTGCCGCCATGCGGCAGGTGCTGGGCGGACTGGTGCAAGAGTGCGATGCAGGCGACGGCGGGGCCGTTTGCCCAATCATCGATGCGCTGAACAGGGAGTGATGGCACACAGATCGGGAAAAATGACCTGCCCCTGTTCTGAGGCAGGCCGGTTTGCATTCAATTCACTTCAGATACCACCCCCAGGGTTCGCCGTTGTAGCGGGTGATCTGCTTGGTTTCCAGGTAGTTGTTGTAGCCCCACTCGCCCAATTCGCGACCAATGCCGCTCTGCTTGTAACCGCCCCAGGGTGCCTCGACGAAGGTTGGTTGCGAGCAGTTGACCCACACGATGCCTGCGCGAAAACCGCGAGCGACCCGCTCACAGCGCGGGATATCCCGAGACATGACGGCCGCCGCCAACCCGAACGGCGAGTCATTGGCCAGTCTGACCGCTTCGGCTTCCGTGTCGAATGCGCGCAAGCACACCACCGGGCCGAAAATTTCCTCACGCCACACCGAACTGTCTTCGGGAACATCCGCGAAAATCGCTGGCGTCAGGTAATAACCATTTTCCGGATAATCCGGTCGCACACCGCCCGAAACCAGCCGCGCTCCCTCTTGCTGACCCGCTGTAATCGCCGCCAGCACCTTGTCCAGTTGCCCCTGGCTGACCAGCGGCCCGAGCTTCACCCCGTCCTCGAAGCCCTGGCCAATCTGAATCTGCTTGGTAGCGGTAATCAGGCGCTCCAGCAGTGCCGGGTATAACGCGCGCTCCACCAGCACCCGCGAAGTGGCTGAACAGACCTGACCCTGGTTCCAGAAGATCCCGAACAGAATCCACTCCACGGCGGCTTCAATGTCGCTGTCGGCAAAGATTACGAAGGGTGATTTGCCGCCCAGTTCCAGGCTGATGTTTTTGATATCGTTCGCAGCCGCCTGCATGATTTTGCGCCCGGTCGGCACACTCCCGGTGAAGGCGACTTTGTCGACATACGGGTGTTTGGCCAGCGGCGCTCCCGCCTCGCGCCCCAGGCCAGTGATCACGTTCAGCACCCCGGCCGGCAATCCTGCCTTGTCGGCGATGCCCGCCAGTTCGAGAGCAGTCAACGGCGTCAGTTCGGAAGGTTTGAGCACTACGGTGCAACCTGCCGCCAGCGCCGGGGCGACTTTCCAGGAGGCCATCAGCATCGGGAAGTTCCACGGGATGATCGCCGCAACCACACCGAGCGGTTCCTTGATCACCGATGACGTGAAGCGCGCATCCGGCAGATCGATCGACTGTTCACTCTGTTGATCCGACTGCTCGGCGAGTCCGGCATAGAAGTCGAAGCAACCGGCGGTGTCGGCGATGTCCCACAATGCTTCCGGCAACGGCTTACCGTTGTCGCGCACTTCGATGGCCGCCAGCTCATCCTGACGGTTGCGGATACCCTCGGCGATTCGGCGCAAGACCTCGGCCCGTTGTGCACCGGACCAGCGTGGCCAGTCCCCTTCATCAAACGCCGAACGCGCGGCCGCAACCGCCCGGTCGACGTCCTCGAACGTGGCTGAAGCGACCCGCGCCAGAACCGACTCGTCACTCGGATCGAGCGTGTCGAAAACACCGCGTTGAACCGGGGCGACCCATTCACCGCCGATGTACAACCGCTGATAGTCACCCATGGGACACTCCTTGATCCGCCGGTGTCGACGCTGTTGGTACAGCTGTTCGGCGACCTGCAATTGCTCGCGGTCATTGACCCCGAGTACGTCGATTTCATCCACTTCCACCGCAGTGACCGTCAGCCCCGCCTCGTTGGCCACCGCCACCGCATCGGTGAGGTAGAACTCACCCTGGGCGTTCTGGTTGCCGATACGCTCCAGCAGCCACAGGCAGGTATCGGCGCGCAGGCCCATGACACCGCCATTGCAGAAGTTGATATCCAGCTCCTGCGGGCTTGCATCTTTGGCTTCGCGGATTGCGCGCAAACGCCCCTGTTCCACCAGCAACCGCCCGTAAGGCCCCGGTCGTTGGGTGTGGAAACCCGCCACCGCCACGGCCGCACCATCGATCAATGCCCGGCGTAAACGGGCCAGGGTCTGCGGGGTAATCAAGGGTGAGTCGCCAAACAGCACCAACACACAGCCCTGTTGCTGTTGCTGTTCGTGCGCCTGCAATACCGGGCGGGCCGCGAGCACCGCGTGGGCCGTGCCCAGTTGTTCGTGTTGGGTAAAGACCTGCGCCGTCGGTGCGACCTGTTGCAGGTACTCCGCCACCTGCCCGCCGCCAGCGCCCACCACCACCGTCCGTTGCTCGATACCCGCCGCCTCCACCGCCGCCAGCACGTGGCCGAGCAGCGGCCGATTGCCCACCGGATGCAAGACCTTGGGCAGCGGCGAACGCATCCGCGTGCCCTGCCCGGCCGCCAGAATCACCGCCAGCGTCGGCCAGCCAAAGTTGTCGCTCATCGCGATCCTCCTGTGTGCATCCTGGTTTCAGGCCGGATCGCGAAAGAACACGTCGTCGGCATACGGGTACCACCAGTCCTGAATCTTTGGCTGATGGTCGATGATGACCATTTTCGAGCGGCGGAACGCTTCCAGCCCCTGACGCCCGAGCTCGCGCCCAAGGCCTGACATCTTCCAGCCGCCGAACGGCAGCGCATCGTTGTCGATCAACGGATTGTTGACCCAGACCATCCCCGCCTCCAGACGCTCGGCGGCTTCCATGGCTTCGGCCAGGTCCGTGGAAAACAGTGAGGCGCCAAGGCCGAACGGCGAATCATTGGCCAGCCGCACCGCCTCGTCGAAATCGCTGACACGACAGATCGCCGCCACCGGGCCGAAGCACTCTTCCTGAAGTATGGCCATGTCGCCCGTCACCCCGGTGAGGATGGTCGGCTCATAGAACCAACCCACGCTGTGCCCGGGTGGAATCCGCCCGCCACAAACCACTTTCGCACCCTTGGCCACGGCGTCATCGACCAGGCGCATGACCTTATTGCGCGCTGCTTCACTGACCATCGGCCCGATCTCCGAGCACTCCAGGCCATGGCCAATGCGCAAGGCCCGGGTACGCTCGGCGAACTTCGCGACAAATTCGTCATGGATCTCGTCAACGACATAGAAGCGCTCGGCCGACGTGCAGATCTGCCCGCTGAGATGGAATGCAGCCGTCACGGCACCCGCCGCCGCGACATCCAGCGGTGCATGTCTGGAGATGATCAATGGATCGCTGCCACCGGCCTCGATCACGCAAGGCTTCATCCGTTCGGCGCAGGCCACGGCCACGGCTTTGCCCGCCGCGACACTGCCGGTGAAGGCCACCGCATGGGTTTGCGCCGACTGCACCAGTAACTGCGCGGTCACAGCATCACCCGGCACACAAGACACCAGTCCCGGCAACAACGCGGTGAAATGCTCCATGAACTTGAGGGTGCACAGGGTCGTGGCTTCCGCCGGTTTGATGATGCAGGCGTTGCCCGCCGCCAGCGACGCAGCGACCGTCCAGCACATCAACAGGATCGGAAAGTTGAACGGCATGATGTGCACGCTGACGCCATACGGCTCATAACGCACATGCTGGAAGGAGCCGATCTGCGTGGTGCCGGCGACCTTGCCGGCATCGTCCCGGGCCATTTCCGCGTAGTAGCGAAAGATCGGCGCACAGTTGGCCAACTCGCCCATGGCCTCGGGAAACGGCTTGCCCATTTCCAGGGTCATCAGGCGTGCGACTTCGCGGTTGCAAGCCACGTTCTGCTCTATGGCATTGGCCAGTTGATGCAGGCGCGCGGCGCGGCTTTTCGCATCGACCACGCGCCATTGTTTTTGCGCGGCGGTGGCGGCATCGATGGCGGCTTGTACGTCTGCTTCGCCACACACGCCGACTTGCCCGACCGGTTGCAGGGTCGCGGGGTCGAGCACTTCGCGCACGCGGCCATCGCTCAGCGGCAGGAACTCGGGATTGATGAAACGCAAGGCAGAATCGCTGTTAAACGTGGCCATGGGATGATCCTTGAACCAATCGATAAGGGGTTTCACGCAATGTCGCCAGGGTCTCGGCGGGCAACTCATCGCGCCAGCCCGGCACATGCCGGTCGAGCCATTCACGCAGGGGCGCAAAGGCCTCGGCGTCCAGTGCCCGAACAAACAAACCAAGGGTGCGCGGCAGATGCGCCAGGTATCCGTGCTTGCCGTCACGGCCGGCCAGGCGCACAAAAATCCCCAGCACCTTGGCGTGACGCTGGGCCGCCAGGCGCCGGTAATCTTCGAGAAAACGCCGCGCATCGAGCTCCGGGCGCTGCAACAGGTAATGACTGATCAGTGCCTTGCGCAGCGCTTCGGGCACATCGCGCCGGGCGTCTTCGAGCAACGACATCAGGTCATAGGCCGCCGCCCCGGCCAGGGCGTCCTGGAAATCCAGCAAGCCGCAGGCGGCGACACCTTCGCGGCCTTGCAGCAGCATCAGGTTGTCGACATGGAAGTCGCGCAGCACTAAGGCTTCGCGGCGTTTTGCGACATCGCGGCAGGCGTCGGCAAACACCGCCAGATACGACTCGCGCAGGGCCTGCGCCGTCTCCTTGCCGACAAGCAAAGGCACGTACCAGTCGATAAACAACCTGTACTCGTCCGCCAGTCGCTGCTCGTCGTAAGGCGCCAGCTCCGCGGCTGGCGCTGCACGATGCAACGCCACCAGCGTATCGACCGCCAGGTGATACAGCTCCGACTCCGGATGCCCGGCCGCCAGCAACCGGGTGTAGGTGTCGTGACCGAAATCCTCGATCAGCGCCAGCCCCGCCTCTTCATCCACTTGCAGCAAGGCCGGCGCGGACAGGCCCAGCCCTTGCAACTGCCGGGCGATCCGCACAAACGGGCCGATGGGTTCGCTATGGGGCGGCGAATCCATCAGCAACAGGCCGGCGCCGTCCAGGCGGAAGTAACGCCGGGTCGAAGCATCTGCCGGCAAGGCAACCAGCATTGCCTCGGCAAAACCGGCACAGGCCAAAAAGGCTGCGCGTTGGTCCTCACGGGTTGGCAATGACGCCAGTACATCTGTCATGGCAATCACCGGATCATGTAGACCTTTTTGATGGTCTCGTGGACGGTGCACACACCCTTCCAGTCCTTGCCGAAGAAGGCGGCGGTGTCTGGCTTGATCTCGATCACTTCGCCGGACTCGTGGACGTACGTGCAGCGGCCCTCGAGGAAGTGGCAGAACTCGTCGCTGGTGACATGGCAAAACCACTTGCCCGGGGTGCAGATCCAGATGCCGCATTCGGACTGGCCTTCGGGGCCTTTGTGCAGCACCACGCCGGAGACACGGGACTGGCCTTCAAGCATGGTCGGGATCACGCCCCAATCCTTGACGTCGGTGATGCTCAGCGGGTCGTACAGAAACGGGGTAGTCATGTGTTGTTCTCCAGGTTGTGTGTGTAGGAGCGAGCTTGCTCGCGAAAAACGTAAGGGCGCCGCATTCATTCAGGCCCCCCTCGTCATCGTTAACGCCCATCGCGAGCAAGCTCGCTCCTACAAAGGGCAGGCTCAGGCCAGCATGTAAACGTTGCGCAGGGTTTCCCGGACGTTGCATTCGCCCGTCCAGCCGGCCGGGAACAGCACCAGGGTGTTGGGGCGCACTTCAATCACTTCACCGTTGTCGTTACGGTATGTGGCGTGACCCGCGATGAAGTGGCACAACTCGTCCCGGGGAATCGACAGCCGCCAGCGACCGGGGGTACAGACCCACAATCCGCTTTCCGGACTGTTGTTCGGGCCTTTGAACAGCAGACGGCCGCTGGAGTGCGAGACGCCTTCGACGGCGTCGCTCTGCACGCCCCAGTCCACCAGATCGGTGCGGCTGCTGACGGCTTCGAGGTACGGCGTAATACCCGCCGTGGTGGATGAGTCAGGCATGGTTAAGCACCTTGTCGAGAATCGCGGCCGCGTCTTGCGGCCCTTTGCGGGATTGCATCTGCGCGCTGGTGCGCTGCAGGCGTTGGCGCATGGCCCCGTCGTTGAGGCAGGCGTGGAGTTTTTCTGCGAGCTGTTCTTCGCTCCATTCGTAGCGATCCAGCTTGAAACCGTGGCCGCTTTCTTCGGCGCGCATGGCGTTGTCGTGGCCGTCCCAGACGTAGGACATGACGATGGCCGGTTTGCCGAAGAACAGGCACTCGGTGAAGCTGTTGTTGCCACCGTGATGGATCACCGCATCGACCTGGGCAATCACCGACGGCTGCGGGAACCAGTTGGAAATCTGCACGTTGTCCGGCAGATCGGTGTATTCGTCGAGGTGCTCGCCGACGTTGAACAATGCCCGGTAAGGCAGCTTGCCCACTGCATCGATCAGGCGCTTGAGCAGCTCGACATCACCGGAACCCAGGCTGCCGAAGCTGGCGTACAGCAGCGGCTTGTCGTTGTGGGCGAGAAACTGCGGAATCTCGTAGGGCGTGTCGTGGCGCACGCAGCCTTGCAGGTAATGGAAGCGCTCGGCCGGCAGCGGATGGCGGCGGTCGAACTTGACCGCGTCCGGGTACAGCAACAGGTTCATGAACGGCGACGCTTCAAAGAACGTCCCCAACGGATAGGGCTCCTCACCGTGGGCCTGCAGGAACTGGTTGAAGTCCTCGTGGATCGGCCCGACCACTTCTTCGAAGCGCTGGCGAAACTGCGCGTGGCCGGCCTTGTCGTCGATGCTCATGCCCGACAGGTGCGGCGGGATATCCGGGTCTTCGATCTCGTTTTCCGAGCAGGAAATGATCCGCACCCACGGCTTGCCGTATTGCTTGATCGCCGGGAACAGGATCACGTTGTCGACGCAGATCAGGTCGGGCTTGACCTTGTCCAGCACCGCCGGCAGGTCTTTTTGCGCCCACTTGGCGGTTTCGACGATGGCCGCCCAGCATTCCTTGACGTAGTTGTCGATCTGCTCCAGTGGCGACTTGCGGAAGTTCGGGATGTGCCCGTTGATGAAGTCGACCCAGTAACGGGCCATCTCTTCGGCCGGCATCGGCGCCGACATGTTCACCATGTGTTCTTCAAAACCATAACCGGCGTACACACCGCTCATGCCCGGGTCGGTGAGGAACACCGCTTTATGGCCCAGGGCTTCACACGCCTGGGCAATACCGACTGAGTTCAGCGCCGGGCCGTAGGCGGCTTCGGGGAAGAATGCGATCACTTTCTGTTTCATCGAGTGCTGCTCCTGCCTGGTCTTTTTATTGTTCAGCGTGTCAATACGCGGGCATGCCGGGCTTGCCAGCCCAGCCGGATGGTCGTGTCGATTGCAAAATGGGCGAATTCAAACTGTGAGGACGGCACGCGCACGATCAGCGGTTTATCGCTGAGGGCTGTCTGCACGTGCAGGTTGGTGTCGAGGCCGTGGTAGGCGACTTCGACGATTTTTCCGCTGACCTGATTGGGGCAAATCCTGCCCTGCTCCGTCAGCACTTGCAGGCGTTCGGGGCGCACCACCACGGCGACGGATTGACCGGACACCAGCGGTGCGTCGGTTTCCACGCTCAACTCCTGGCCATTCACCCGCACCGAGTGCTGGCCCGAGCGCACGCCTTCGAGCAGATTGCTGACGCCGATGAAGTTGGCGACAAAACGGCTGTTGGGGTTTTCGTAGAGTTCGGTCGGGCTGCCGCACTGGCACACCTTGCCGCCGTCGAGCACCGCCATGCGGTCGGACATCACCAGCGCTTCTTCCTGGTCGTGGGTGACGATGATGAAGGTGATGCCGCTCTCGTGTTGCAGACGCTTGAGTTCCAGTTGCATCTTTTCCCGCAGCTTTTTGTCGAGGGCGCCCAAGGGCTCGTCGAGCAGCAATACCCGCGGGCGCTTGACCAATGCCCGGGCCAGCGCCACGCGCTGACGCTGGCCGCCGGAGAGTTGATCGGGCTTGCGCTCAGCCAGTTCACCGAGCTGCGCAGTGTTCAGCACCTCATCGACCCGGCGACGGATTTCCGTTTCCGGCAGGCGTTCCATTTCCAGGCCGTAGGCGATGTTCTTGCGCACGGTCATGTTGGGAAACAGCGCATAGGACTGGAACATCAGGTTCAGCGGACGCTTGTTGGCCGGCAACGGCGAGATGTCATTGCCGTCCAGGTAGATGCAGCCACCGCTGGGCGTCTCGAACCCGGCGAGCATGCGCAACAGCGTGGTCTTGCCGCAACCGGACGGCCCGAGCAACGCGAAGAACTCGTTCTCGCGGATGCTCAGCGACACCTCGTTGACCGCCAGACCGTTGCCATAAGACTTGCTGACCTTATCCAGGATCAGTACCGCAGATGAATTATTCATGGGTGCGAGGAGCCTTGTTGAGACGCTGCGAAGCCAGCAGCGCGGTGATGCTGACCAGCATCACCAGCGTCGCCAGAGCGTTGATTTCCGGAGTGACGCCGAAGCGGATCATGGCGTAGATCTGCATGGGCAACGTGGTCGAAGCCTGGCCGGAGCCGGAGTTGAAAAAGGCGATGATGAATTCGTCCACCGACAGGGTGAATGAGAGCAATCCACCAGCCAGTACACCGGGAAAAATCACCGGCAACAGCACCCGGCGGAACGTGGTGAACCAGCTCGCGCCGAGGTCGATCGAGGCTTCGAGGATCGAATAGTCGAAGTGCTTGAGCCGCGTGCGCACCACCGCGCAGACGAAGGCAATGTTGAACACCGCGTGGCTGATGATGATCGAGTGCAGGCCCAGGCCAACCTTGAGCAGGTTGAAAAAACTCAGCAGCGCAATCGCCAGCACGATGTCGGGAATGATCATCGGCGCCATCAACAAGGTGTCGACCACCTGCCCCTTGTCATTGCCCTTGCGGCGCAATTCGATACCCAGCGCGAGGAACGTCCCGAGTACGCAGGCAATGAAGGTGGCCGATAAGGCGACGATCAAGGTGTTGAGCGCCGCCGACAGGATCGCCGTGTTGTGCGCCAGTGCCGCGTACCACTTCAGCGACACGCCGCCCCAGGCCGTGGGCAACCCGGATTTGTTGAACGACAGCAGGATCAGCACCAGGATCGGTATATAAAGAAAGGCGTACACCAGCCCCAGGTGCGAACCCAGCACGGTGGCGCTGACAGAACGTGGCTGACTCATGAGCGCGCCCCTTCTGCACGACGGGCCACCAGGGCCTGGATGAACAACAGGATCAACATGATCGCGATCAGGAAGAAGCTCAGCGCCGCACCGAACGGCCAGTCCCGCGCCGTGAGGAATTGCGAATAGATCAGGTTGCCGACCATCTGCACCTGCTTGCCGCCCAGCAGGTCGGCCGTGATGAAGTTGCCAATGCTCAACACGAAGACAAACACCGCTCCGGCGGCGATACCCGGCACGCTCAACGGCAGAATGATCCGGCGAAAGGTCATCCAGCCCGAGGCGCCGAGGTCTTTCGAGGCGTCCCACAGTTCGTTGTTGATCCGCGACAACGAAGAGAAAATCGCCAGGATCACAAAGGGGATGTAGTTGTAGACCAGCCCCAGTACCACCGAGGCTTCGGTGTACAGCAGGCTGATGGGTTCGCCGCTGTAGCCGAACAGTTGCAGCACGCGATTGATCAGGCCTTCGCGGTTGAGCAGGACGATCCAGGCGTAGGTGCGAATCAGGTAGTTGCTCCAGAACGGCAGCATCACTAGGAACAGATACACCGCCTGGCGCCGCCGTGGCGCCCGGGCAATCGCATAGGCCGCCGGGTAGCCGATCAACACCGCAAACACCGTGGCCAGCCCGGCGATTTTCGCCGATTTGAGCAGGATGCCCAGGTACAGCGGATCGAACGCGCGCTGATAGTTTTCCCAGGTGAACAACCAGTCGATGCCACCATACGCACCGCGTTCGACGAAGCTGTAGACCAGCACCAGCAGGCACGGAATCACCAGGAACATCAGCAGCCAGCCGAAGCCGGGCGCAAGAAGCCAGGCCGACAGACGCCTGTCAGCATGCAAAGCACTCATTAACCCTATCCTCCCGCCTCAGGACAGAGGCGGCTTGCGAGCGTGGCGAGGCATGCCGGGCATGCCTCGGATCGACGTGGCGTTAGTTCTGCGCCGCCATGATTTCGGTGACGGCGCGGGTGTAGGCCTTTTGCGTGGTGCCGCCCAGGTCGCGCAATTGCTCCATTTTCAGCAGCTCGGCGGGGGCGATGGTCAGGTTGGGGTATTGCTTGAGCAGGTCCGCGGACAACCCGGCCATGGCCGCCTGGTTGGGGACTTTGTAGAGGATGTTTTCAGCGACCCAGGCATGGTTTTCCCTGGCCAGCATGAAGTTGATGAACTTGAAGGCCTGGTCCTGGTGCTTTGAGCTCTTGAGCACCACCATGGTGTCCACCCACAGGTCGGAACCTTCCTTGGGCACCACGAACTTGATCGCCGCGTTGGCTTGTGTGCCGTAGTTGCACCAGCCGTCCCAGGCGTGGGCCATCAGCGATTCGCCGGAGGCCAGCTTGGAATAGAAGGTGGTGTCGTCGAAGGAGAGAATGCGTTTTTTGGTGGCGATCAGTTGATCGCGAACTGCGGCGATTTGCGCGGGGTCGCTATCGTTGACCGACCAGCCCTTGGCGAGGAAACCGGCACCGAGCATCCAGCGGTCGGTGGCCAGCATCGTCACTTTGCCTTTGAGGGCATCGCTTGGATTAAGCAGCTCGTTCCAGCTCTGCGGCGTCGGCGTCACCTTGTCGGAGCGATAGCAGATACCGGTGGTGCCCCAGGTGTAAGGCACGGAAAACTGGTTGCCCTGGTCGTATTCCAGGTGAGTGGCTTCGGGGTAGAGGTTTTTCAGGTTGGGGACTTTGACCGGATCGATGTCCGCCAGCAGTCCCTGTTTGTGCAGGACTTCGGCGAAGGGCGAGGAGACGAACACTACGTCATAGCCTTCACCGCCGGACGCCATCAGCTTGCCCATGATTTCTTCGTTGGTGGCGTGCAGCGCCTTGTCGACGTCCACACCGCTGGCAGCCTTGAACTTCTCCAGTGCATCCGGGGCCATGTAGCCGTCCCAGATGGAAATCACCATGTCTTTCGCACTTGCAGCCTGTGAAGCGATCGCCAGGGAAACGGCCAATCCCACGCACAGAAGATCATTCAGCTTGCTCATAAATACTCACCCGACGATTGTTTATTGTTGTGTTCGAAGGCAGTACGGCAAAACGAGAAACGATTGCTTGTGTTTTTTTTTAGAAATTAGGACCAGTATCAAAAGATGTCAACGCTTTTTTCCGGCCTGACGACTGGCCAGCGCATGACATAAGATGGGCAACTGAGCCCGACAGCGGATCACCACGAGAAAAGACGCTTGAGCACGACAGCCGAAAAAAAACCGCGCACCAATCACCTGGAACTGGCCCGGCGCATCCTCGAGCACACCCAGGAAAGCGGACTGGTGGCCGGCGACCCGGTGGCTGAACAAGCCCTGGCCCGCACGTTCCAGGTGTCGCGCACGCTGATTCGCGGCGCGCTGAAAGTGCTGCTGGAAGAAAACCTGCTGAGTCATGAAGCCGGCAAGGGCTACCGATTGCTGGCCTCGCCGTCGGGCCAGGCGTTCAACGCCACCCTGCCCCAGGCCGAGGAAGAAGAGCTGGCCGCGTCGGTACTGCGCGACCGCATGGCCGGGCGTCTGGGCGACAGCATCAGCATCAGCGAACTGATGCGCCGCTACGACATCGGCCGGCCGGCGGCGCAAAAAGCCCTGCAGCAATTGAGCGAAAGCCAGGCCATCGAGCGCGGCCCCGGCCAGTCCTGGCTGTTTCGCCCGTCGCTGAACAGCCTGGCCGCCCTCGAAGAGAGCCTGAAATTCCGCTTGATCCTCGAGCCCGAAGCCTTGCTCAGCCCGAGCTTCAACGCCGACCCGCAGCGCCTGGCGCTGTTGCGTAGCGCCATGCAAACCCTGCTCGCCCGCCCCGTGGAAGACTTCGATATCCAACAGTTTCGCGAACTGGACATCAGCTTCCACGAACTGCTGGCCCAGAGTTGCGGCAACCGCTTCATCAGCGACGCCCTGCTCCAGCATCAAGGCCTGCGCCGCCTGCCGAACCTGCTGCCATCGGTCAGCGTGCACCGCCTGCAAGAAGCCCTGCGCGAACACCTGCAAATCATCGCGCAGATCGAACGCGGACAGATGGAGATCGCCGCCGACCTGCTGCGCCTGCACCTGCGCCTGAGCGCCGCGCAGCGCCCGCAAACCGCCAACCGTGGCATCCCGCAAAGCCATCTGTTTGGGCGTCGTTAAGCGCCCTGCAAAAACATGATGATTTTTTTTTGAAAATAAGACAGCATCAAAAACACCTTCAGGAGCGGCGGGTCTGACCCGCCATGGACAGTCCCTCGCCATGCAAAAACAAAAACTGATCGCCCTGTTTCCGGAAGCCAGTTTCGGCGCGGCCTTGAACTGCATTGGTATCGCTCAGTCGTTGCGTGAGCTGGGCGCCAGACCGGTGTTCATCTGCCATGAGCATTTCCAGGGGCTGTTCGCCGAATATGGATTCGACGAGTACCCGA
Organism: Pseudomonas sp. Pseusp10; assembly: GCF_059492225.1. Lineage (NCBI taxonomy): Bacteria > Pseudomonadati > Pseudomonadota > Gammaproteobacteria > Pseudomonadales > Pseudomonadaceae > Pseudomonas > Pseudomonas sp. Pseusp10. The sequence goes on from NZ_CP168528.1 coordinate 4,514,127, forward strand.
TTCCGCAAGTGAGCCCGTTGTCGGCGGCGGAACACCAGCACTACTGGGAACGCTTCATCGAGCGCAGCATTCCCTACTTCGACCAGACCCCGCTGGCGCAGATCGACAGCTACGTGGCGCCCGCCTGGGAAGCCATCATCGACACCGCCATCGAAGCGGAAAAACCCTTGCAGCAGCTGCTCGGCCGCCTCAAGCCCGACGTGATCGTGCTCGACAACGTGGTGATGTTCCCGGCCATCGCCAACGCTGGCTGCCCGTGGGTGCGGGTGATGTCCTGCGCCGAGACCGAACTGCCGGATGCCGCTGTTCCGCCGTACCTGTCCGGGTGTCTGGCGAGTGACACCGAGGCCTGCGAGCGTTACTCCGGGCAGTACCTGAAGGCTGTCGCACCGGCCCATGAACGCTTTTCGCAATTTCTCCTCGGCAACCATACGGCGCCCTGTCCTGCGGGGCAGTTCCTCACCGACTCACCCTGGCTCAACCTGCTGCTGTCGCCGACGCCTGTGCGTTATGAACGCCGGCAGCCGCTCGATCCGCAGCGCTACGTCTACCTCGACGGCTGCGTACGGCGGGAAGCGCCGTACATCGTCCCGGACTTCCCACGGCACAACGACGCACCGCTGATCTACCTCAGTTTCGGCAGCCTTGGCGCCGCCGACACCGGGATGATGAAGCGCCTGATCAGCACGATCGAAACCTTGCCCTATCGCTTCCTGGTCAACGTCGGCGCCTACCGCGACATGTACACCACCGTGCCGGACAACGTGTACCTCGACAGCTGGTTTGCCCAGCCGGCAGTGCTTAAGGAATGCGATGTGTTCATCCATCACGGCGGCAACAACAGCTTCTGCGAGGCGCTGTACTTCGGTTTGCCGTCGCTGATCATTCCGTATTGCTGGGACGGCCACGATAATGCCGCACGGGCCGAGGAAGTCGGCGTCGGCCGTTACCTGCCGCGCTTTGCCGATCCCCTGGCCGACCTGCCCGCCGCCCTCGAACAGTTGCTGGCCGATCAACCGATGAAACAACGCCTCAAATCGTTCAGCGAGCGCATGCAGGCGACCCGCGGCACCGACATTGCCGCCCGTGCGATCCTGGCGCTTCCAGACCTCTAGCCATAACAACAAAAACCGTCGGGCAACCGAACGCAATCGTCGCTACCCGACACACCGCCGGAGTTTCAGCATGAATGCCCCATCGCGTCTCGATGCGCTTGACCGTGCCCTGCCTCACCCCTTTTGGCAGGACACCGTTACCCCACCGCCCGCCGCGCCCGCCGTCAGCGGGTCCATGCAGTTCGATCTGGTGGTGGTCGGCGGTGGCTTTACCGGCTTGTGGACGGCCCTGCTGGCTCGCCGGCGCCAGCCCGGTTTGAGTATCGCGATCATCGAAGCACGTCGCTGCGGGGGTGAGGCCAGCGGGCGCAATGGCGGATTCTGCGCGCCGAGCATTTCCCACGGAGTGTCCAACGCGCTCAAGCGTTGGCCTGAAGAAGCAGAGCAACTGATCCGACTGGGCCGGCAGAACCTCGATGAGTTGGCCGCCGACCTGCAGCGCTTCGGCATGCACGTCGAATTCGAACGCCAGGGCAAACTTAACGTGGCCAGCCAACCGTGGCAGGTCGACGGCTTGCGTTCAATGCAGCGTAACTACGCCCGCTTCGGCATTGACTGCGAGTGGCTGGAAGGCAGCGGCCTGGCCCGGAAACTCGACTCCCCGGCGTACGTGGCGGGCCTGTTCGAACCCAACTACGCCCTGCTCAACCCGGCAAAAATGGCCGCCGAGCTGCGTCGCGTCTGCCTGGAGCAAGGGGTTCAACTGTTCGAGAACAGCCCTGTCTTGCAACTGGATGCGGACAAAGACAGCTTGCGACTGCGCACAGCCAACGGCGAAGTGATCGCCGGGAAAATCGCCCTCGCCACCAACATCGCCCCGCCGTTGCTCGGGCACCTGAAGTCGAGCGTGATTCCGGTCTACGACTACAGCCTGGTCAGCGAGCCGCTTGGCAATGAGCAACTGGCGGCCATCGGCTGGATCGGACGCTACGGCATAGCCGATTCCGGCAATCAGTTCCACTACCTGCGCAAGACCGCCGACAACCGCATTCTCTGGGCCGGCTTTGATGCCATTTACCATTTCGGCGGGCGCCGTGACGAAGCCCTGACCCAGCGCCCGCAAAGTTTCCAGCGCCTGGCCGAGCAGTTCCACCAGACTTTCCCGGCCCTGGGCAATGTGCGTTTCAGTCACGCCTGGGGCGGCATCATCGACACCTCCGCACGCACCACGATGTTCACCGGTTGCGAACATCAGGGCCGCGTTGCCTATGCCTTGGGTTTCACCGGGCAAGGTGTATCGGCCAGTCGCTTTGCCGCGCTGAACATGCTCGATCTGTTGGCCGGCGAGCGCACCGAACGCACCGAGTTGCAGATGACTTCCAAGGCACCCTTCCACTTTCCGCCCGAACCGTTGCGTTATGTCGGCGTGAAACTGGCCCAGCGCTCACTGGCGCGGGAAGACCGCGACGGGCACCGCGACCTGCTGCTCAAGACCTTCGATGCCTTTGGCATCGGTTTCGATTCCTGATCCGGAGACCACCATGCCCACAGCCCTGCCCCGGCACGTCATCGACTTCGCCCGTGACCTTGCACCCCGTGAAACTGAAATCAACGACCCGGCCGTGGTCGATGCGCCTTATCGCAGCAAGAGTTGGCGGCACTTTGTGGCGCCGGAGAAAAACGCCGTGGCCGGCATCTGGGAGGCTGGCCCGCACCGGGAACGTTGCCAGTGTGATTACGATGAGCTGTGCCACATTCTGGAGGGCACAGTGCGACTGACCGATGCCGACGGAACCAGTCGAACGTTCGGGCCGGGAGACTCTTTCGTCGTAGCCAGTGGATTCAACGGCACGTGGGAAAACCTCACGCCAGTGCGCAAGGTGTACTTCATTCTCGGATAACCCGGTAGTGACGGGTACGTCAGGCTACTGATGTACCTGATTACGCCCGTTGTGCTTGGCCTGGTACAGCGCGTCATCGGCGCGGGTCAGCAGACTCTCCGGAGTGTCGCCGGGTTGAGCATGGGCCACGCCGAACGAAGCGGTGATGGTGTCCAGCACGGTGTCGGTGCCTCGGGCCTTGACCCGCAGCGACTGGATTTTCAGACGCAGGCGCTCGGCAAAAGCGCCCGCAGCGGCCAGATCCGGACAATCCTTGAGCACGACACAGAACTCCTCACCACCGTAACGCGCCGCAAAGGCCTCGGCGGGCAGCGAATTACGCAACACTTGGGCGACATGCTGCAGCACGCGGTCGCCCAAGGGGTGGCCGTACTGGTCGTTGAATTGTTTGAAGTGGTCGATATCCAGCATCACCAACGCCACGCCGGTCGCCGCGTTGCTCATTGCCTGCTCAAGCTTGTGGTTGAAGGTGGTGCGGTTGAACAATTCGGTCAGGCCATCGAGGGTCGCGGCCAGTTGGGCGCGCTCCAGTTTGTCGCGCAGGCTTTTGATCTCATGCTGTGCCGATTGCAACTGGGCGAGGAAGTGCTCCTGCTGCCCCTGCATCAGCCGGGTGCTCTGTTGCAGCTGGATCAGGATGCTCGGCAAGCGCTCGCTGGCCGGCTCTTCAAGCATTTGCAGGTATTGACCAAGGCTGGCCTGGAAGTTCTGGTTACCTTTCACGCTGCGCGAAACATCGCGCTCCATGTCGTCGACCAGGTTGATCGCGTCCTGTTGCCCGGAACGGGCATCCGCCAGTTCATCGCGGATGATGTACTCGCGAAACAGTTTGGTGGCCGACTCCGGCGGGAAACAGTCGAAGTCGGCCACCACCCGGTCCAGGTGCCGATTGAGTTCCGGTTCCTGGCCTTTGCTGTAGGTGTACCAGAGCGCGTAGTGCACCGGGTTGGGCGGAATGTTGTGACGAACCATCAGCGGCACTGCCTGCTTGAGCAACGCCGCCGCCTCGCGGGAGTCTTCTGGATACAGCGCTAGAACAGTCGCACGCGTGTCGGATTGGCTCATGGCTTCACTGTGGTTGTTTTTATTTGGCGGTTGGTAAACGTGCTGAGCATAACCATACGCCTGAAAAACGGCCATCCCTGACGCTCACAACCGTTCAACCCGATACGCCGGCCCCGGATGCCCGATCAACCGTTGGTTGGCATCAACCCGACCATGTTCTGGCGCCGACGGTAAGCCGTATCACGGTTCGCCAGCCAGTAGTACAGCGGTGTGGTGACCAGCAGACCGACCAGCCACGACAGATCCGCACCATCGATATGCACCGCAACGGGGCCGGTGTAGATCGGCGTGTTCATGAACGGGATCTGCACCACGATGCCAATGCCGTAGGCCAGCAGCGCCTGCGGATTGAAGCGGCCATAGATGCCGCCGTCGACGCGGAAGATCGAGGCGATGTCGTAGTCGCCCTTGTGGATCGCGTAGAAGTCGATGAGGTTGATCGCGGTCCACGGCACCAGCACCACCAGCAAGGCCAGCACCAGGTCGACGAAATGCCCGATGAAATCCGCCGAGGCGCCAATGGCCGCTACGCAGCAACCGGCCAGGATGATCAGCGACAGCACCGCCCGGCTCGAAGCAGCCGGAATCCAGCGGTGGGCGAAGGTTTGCAGCAGGGTGATCACCGAGAGCACGGCGCCATACAGGTTCAGGGCGTTGTGGCTGATCACGCTGAGCAGGAACAGCACCAGCATCAACGGGCCGATGGCGCCGGTCGCGAGCTTCACCGCATCCATGGTGTCCATGCCGACGGGCGTGGCCAATACGGCAACGGCGCCGAACACGAAGGACAGGATCGAGCCCAGCGACGAGCCGAGGTAAGTCGCCCAGAAGGTCGAGCTGACCTTGACGTCCTTCGGCAGGTAGCGCGAGTAATCGGACACGTACGGCGCGAACGCGATTTGCCAGAGCGCCGCCAGCGACACCGTGGCCAGCCAGCCGGAAATGTTGAAACTGCCGCGGGTCAGGAAGTCGTCGGTCTGGACGTGGGTCAGGATGTAGCCGAAACCCAGCACGATGCCGAGGCCCAGCACCCAGGTGCCGATGCGATTGAGCACATGGATGAAGCGGTAGCCAATGATGCCGATGATCCCGGAGCCGAGGCCGCCGAGGACAATGCCGACCGATACTGGCACACTTTCGACCACACCATGCAGCGACTTGCCGGCCAGGACGATGTTGGAAGCGAAGAAACCGATGTACATCACGCCGGCAATCACCACCACCAGCAACGCGCCCAGCGAACCGAACTGCGCGCGGCTCTGGATCATCTGCGGAATGCCCATCTGCGGGCCTTGCGCCGAGTGCAGCGCCATCAACACACCGCCCACCAGATGGCCAACGATGATGGCGACAATGCCCCAGACCAGGTTCAGGTGAAACAGCTGCACGCCGAGCGCGCCGGTGACGATGGGTAACGGCGCGATGTTGCCGCCGAACCACAGGGTGAACAGATCTTTGACCTTTCCGTGGCGATCCTCAGGGGGGACGTACCCGATCGTGTGTTTCTCGATGAGCGGGGCGGATGAAGCGGTGGTGGACATGACGAACTCCAAGGCAAGGATGAGTACGTGTTCGTACTTCGGTGTGCGCAAGACGTACCTGCGCATTTCTTGTTGGAGGCGATCATGGACAAAGAGCGCGGGGAGGAAAATTACTTAATTTGTGCCTTTAAACCTTAAAAAATATTGCGCAGTAATGGCTATTTATCAGCAGGAAAAACCAATAAAAATCAGAACGACGAAATCCCTGTAGGAGCGAGCCTGCTCGCGATGGCGGTGGATCAGTCAACGACGATGTTGGATCTGATGGCCTCATCGCGAGCAAGCTCGCTCCCACAGGGTCCTCTGTACGCCACACTTTGTGGGAGCGGGCTTGCTCGCGAAGGCGGTGGATCAGTCAATGAAGATGTTGGATCTGATGGCCTCATCGCGAGCAAGCTCGCTCCCACGGGGTCCTGTGTGCGCCGTACTTTTGTAGGAGCGAGCCTGCTCGCGATGGCGGTGCATCAGTCAACGAAGATGTTGAAGCTGAGGGCCCCATCGCGAGCAGGCTCGCTCCCACGGGGTCCTGTGTACGCCACACTTTGTGGGAGCGGGCTTGCTCGCGAAGGCGGTGGATCAGTCAACGAAGATGTTGGATCTGATGGCCTCATCGCGAGCAAGCTCGCTCCCACAGGGTCCTGTGTGCGCCGTACTTTTGTGGGAGCGGGCTTGCTCGCGATGGCGGTGGATCAGTCGACGAAGATGTTGAAGCTGAGGGGCCCATCGCGAGCAAGCTCGCTCCTACAGGGGGTTATGCGGCGCCTGTATCAGCGGGCAGCCCAGGCATTGAAGCGCTGTTCAAGCTCCTCGCCGTGGTCGACCCAGAATTCCGCATCCACCGCCCGGGCACCGGCCAGGTTGGCTTCGGCGGTCGGCAGTTGCTCCTGCACGTCCTTTGGCAGCAATGGCAGGGTCTGGCGATGCACCGGCCCGTAAGGGATGGTTTCCGAGAACACTTTTTGCGTCTGCGGCTGGCTGGCAAAGGCGATGAAGTTTTCCGCCAACGCCTTGTTCGGCGTGCCTTTGACCACCGCCCAGTATTCCGGGTCGTACAGGCTCTGCGGCCAGACGATGCTCAGCTTCATGCCTTCCTTTTGCGCCGAGGCGATCCGGCCGTTGTAGGCCGCGCTCATCACCACGTCCCCGGCCACCAGCCACTGCGCCGGTTGTGCGCCCGCCTCCCACCACTGGATGTTCGGCTTGATCTGGTCGAGTTTGGCAAAGGCCCGCGTCACGCCTTGGGGCGTGTTCAAGACCTTGTACACGTCGTCCGCCTTGACGCCGTCGGCCAGCAACGCGATTTCCAGGGTGTACTTGGCACTCTTGCGCAGGCCGCGCTTGCCCGGGAAGTCGGCCACGTTCCAGAAGTCCGCCCAGGATTGCGGGGCCTTGGCCTGCTTGCTCTGGTCGTAGGCCATGACCATCGACCAGACGTAAGTGGCCACCCCGCATTCGGTCAGCGCACCCGGGACGAAGTTCGCCGAATCACCGAAGCGTCCCGCATCGAGCTTCTCGAACAGGCCCTCCTCGCAGCCGCGCAACAGCTCGGGGCTTTCGACTTCGACCACGTCCCAGCTGGTGTGACCGGCGGAGACCATGGCCTTGATCTTCGACAGCTCGCCGTTGTACTCACCGGCGATGATGTTGCCCGCGCCGCTGGCGTTAAAGGGCTGGAAATAGGCTTTATCCTGGGCCTGTTTGGTAGCACCACCGAAGGAAATCACGGTGAGGTCCTGGGGGGCCGCCCACGCACTGGCACTCAACAACGCCAGGGCAAACGGAACACTGCAACGCAAGGATCTGGACATGGATCGCTTCCTCGGGCCTTGTCAGCCCTTTGTTGTTATGGGTGTTCGGATTCACTCAAGTAAGCCGCCAGGCGATCCATCAAGCGGTCACAGGCCGCCATCTGATCAACGCTGACGAATTCATCGGGCTTGTGCCCCTGGTCCATGCTGCCGGGACCGCAGACCACTGACGCAATGCCGGCCTGGTCGAACAACCCGCCTTCGGTGCCAAAGGCCACGGTGCTGAACTCGTCGCTGCCGCACAGCTGGGCAATCAGCCGGGCGGCCGCACTGTCGGCGGGCGTCGCCAGGCCGGGATAGGTCGAAAGCTTTTCAAAACGAATGGAAGTGTCGGCTTTCACCGCCTGCATCGCCGGCAGCAAGGTTTGCTCGGCGTAATTTTGCAGCTCATTGGCGACCGCTTCCGGAGCAAAGTCCGGCAAGGCGCGCACTTCGAAATCAAAACGGCAATTCTCCGGCACGATGTTCAACGCCGTCCCACCGGAAATCACACCCACCTGCACCGTCGAGTACGCCGGATCGAAGCGCTCGTCGTGATACTGCGGCTCAGCCAGGCGCGTGCCGATCTCACCCAGTCGACCGATCAGCCGCGCAGCCTGCTCGATGGCGTTCACCCCATAAGGCGCGTAAGCCGAATGGCACGGCGCACCGTGTACGTGGCAACGCATTGCCAGTTTGCCCTTGTGACCAAGCACCGGTTTGAGCTCGGTCGGCTCGCCGATCAAACACAACGCCGGTGCCGGGATGCGTTGCGGCAGCACTTCCAGCAAACCGCGCACGCCGAGGCACCCGACCTCTTCGTCATAGGAAAACGCCAGGTGCACCGGGCGTTTTAAAGGGCTGGCGAGAAACATCGGCACAGCGGCCAGCACCGAGGCCAGATAGCCTTTCATGTCCGCCGTGCCGCGGCCGTAAAGCTTGCCGCCCGCCTCGCTCAGCCGGAACGGTTCGACCGTCCAGGCCTGGCCGTCCACCGGCACCACGTCGGTGTGCCCGGACAGCACAATACCGCCGGCCACACGCGGGCCGACCGTGGCCAACAGATTGGCCTTGGTCCGCTCGGCGTTGTAGATCAGTTCGCAATCCACGCCCAGTTCGTGCAGGTAGTCACGCACGAACTCGATCAGCTCCAGATTCGAATCGCGGCTGACCGTGGCGAACCCGATCAATCGCGCGAGCATGGCGCGGCTGCGCAACTCACTCATCGCCGGGCACTCCATAGCTCGGGGCCAGGGTCGGATTGAGGGCGCGGGTCAGATAGTCCTGCAATTGCGGCTCGTAGGCAGTCCACAGTTTGCCCAGCTCGCCAATCGGGTTTTCATCGGCCCAATCCACCCGCAGGTCGACAATCGGCCAGGTCAGGTCACCGACCACCGACAACGCCGCCGAGTGCACCGCGCCGGCTTCGCCGCCAGCGTCCTGCCCGGCCTGCAAGGCGTTCATCAGCCGGGTGGCGAGGCAGCCTTCGCTGGTTTCGAACGCCGCGACCATGGCTTCGATCACCGCGCTGCTGGCCAGCAGGTTACCGGCCGCCACGCATTGATCGCCGGCCAGCGCATTATGGCTGCCCAGCGCATGGTTACCGCTGAACACCGCCGTGCGTCCCTGTGCATCGACCACCGCCACCTGGCGGTATTGGCTGTAGCCATTGCGGGTCAATGAACGGTCCAGCGCCTGGGGCGGCGCCGAGCCGTTGGCCAGTTCATCGAGAATCTGCGGGCCAAGGGCCGGCAGCGTGATGTTCTGGCTCGACACCGCGCCGACCCCGGCACGCAGCCAGGGGCAGCGCGCACCGACGGCAATGCTCGAAGAGCTGATGGCAATGCCCAGCTGGCCGGTCTCGGCGCAGCGACCAACAATGGAAAAGGTCATGGCGAATTCCTTATTCAGGGATGACAGCGATCACATCAATTTCCATCAGCCACTGCGGCTGGCCGAGGGCACTGACCACCAGGCCGGTGGAAATCGGGAACACACCCTTGAGCCACTTGCCGACTTCCTGATACACCGGCTCGCGATAGCGCGGGTCGATCAGGTAGGTGGTGGTCTTGACGATGTGGCTCAGGTCGCTGCCCGCCTCTTCCAGCAGTTGCTTGACGTTGCGCATGGCCTGCTCGGCCTGGGCGCGCGGATCGCCGAGCCCCACCAGTTGACCGTTGAAATCGGTGCCGACCTGACCACGCACATACACCGTGTTGCCGGCACGCACGGCCTGGCACAGGTCGTTGTCGAGCGTCTGGTTCGGGTAGGTGTCTTTGGTGTTGAACATGCGGATGCGAGTATGAGTAGGCATTAACGAACTCCCATGAGGCTGGCTTTCTGAAGAGGTGCTCGGGCGGCGTCGGCTTGACGCTGGGTCGCATCCCGATAGTTGAGATAGGTGTGTTGTTTAACGATGTGATCGGCGATGTGCTTGGCGTCGTGCCAAACGCCCCAGATAAACGCGGAGCCACGACGGGACTGCCAAGGCAAACCGACGAAATACACCCCCGGCTCGGCCGACACGCCGCGCTGGTGCTGCGGTTTGCCGTTTTCCTTGAAGGCATCGACCTTCAGCCAGCTGTAATCGGTGGAGTAACCGGTGGCCCAGATGATCGTGGTCACGCCGGCCTTGACCAGGTCCAGTTCAAGGATTGGATTGGTCACGCAATCCGGGTCCGTCAGCATGGTCCGGGCTTCGGGTTCCAGCGGCAGGTCCAGGCCATTGCGTTCGATATAGGCGTCAGCCTTGTCGAGCAGCGCGAGGTAGTTTTCATCGCCGCGCTGGATATTGTCGGCGAGGTTGTTTTCGAAACTCACCACAGCGCCGTTGAACGATCGGGTCAGGCCGACCAGTGTCATGCCCTGGTGGGCCAACCGACGGAAGTCCACGGTGTGGCCGCCACGGGCACCGCTCACGGCGATGGTCACGTGCTCCTTGCCCGGCTGCATAGCCTCGGCATCCCACTCGCCGAGCACTCCCAGCCACCAGCAGAAATCGCGGTTGCGATAGGCACGCGGCGGACGGTCGTGGGCGCCCACCGACAGGTAAACCTGCTTGCCGGAACGTTGCAGCTCATCGGCGATCTGCACGCCCGAGGAACCGGCGCCCACTACCAGCACCGCGCCTTCGGCGAGTTGCTGCGGGTTGTAATATTGGGCGGAGTGAATCTGGGTGATACCGGCGATTTGCGGGGCAATCGGCGGGATTGCCGGGCGCTGGAACGGACCGGTGGCGACCACCACATGCCGGGCCTCGATCACGCCATCAGAGGTTTCAACAGTGAAGCCCGGACGATCAGTGTTGCGCTCCACTTTCCTGACTTCAACGCCAGTGCGGATCGGCGCGTTGAACTTGCGGGCGTAGGCCTCGAAGTACTCAGCCACCTGCTCTTTTCCGGCAAAGGCATCCGGGTCCAGACTGTCGAATTCCAGCCCCGGGAAACGGTCGTGCCACGCCGGACCGTTGGCCACCAGCGAATCCCAGCGGCCAGTGCGCCAGGCTTCGGCGATGCGATTGCGCTCCAGGACGAGGTGGGGTACGCCGAGCTTGCTCAGGTGTTCACTCATGGCCACGCCGGCCTGGCCGGCGCCAACAACAAGCGTATCAATTTCGGTTTTATCAACTGTCATGGCTGTGCACTTCTGAAAGGTGGTTTGATTCAGGTCGGTCATGGCTGCCGCCTCGATTCTGATCACTGTTGTTCTTCTGCTGCGGCTATCGGTGTCAGGGTGTTGGCCGCATTCTGTTCGGAGCCGGGAAATAGCGAAATTATGTTTTTTGTGGTTGCTGGCGAGGAAAAAGCGTCGAGGTGACCGGCTGGCCGTGCAAGGTTGCGGTCGACCCGATCCCGGCCTATGGTCCAAGCGATGCATTGCCCGCGACCGGCGCGAAGACCCGGCGCGGATTGCTGTCCATCCAGTGCGGATTCACGCAAGGAGTGATGACATGCCCGACAATTCCCGTCCTGCCGTACTCGAACTGATTGGCAATACCCCGCTGGTGCGCGTCAGCCGGTTCGATACCGGTCCGTGCACGCTGTTTCTCAAACTCGAATCCCAGAACCCCGGCGGTTCGATCAAGGACCGCATCGGTCTGGCGATGATCGACACCGCCGAACGCGATGGTCGCCTCAGGCCCGGCGGCACCATCGTCGAAGCCACTGCCGGCAATACCGGCCTCGGCCTGGCCCTGGTCGGCCGCGCCAAGGGTTACCGGGTGGTGCTGGTGGTGCCGGACAAGATGTCCACCGAGAAGGTCCTGCACCTCAAGGCCATGGGCGCCGAGGTACACATCACCCGCTCCGATGTCGGCAAGGGCCATCCCGAGTACTACCAGGATGTCGCCGCGCGACTGGCGGCGGAAATTCCCGATGCGTTCTTCGCCGACCAGTTCAACAACCCCGCCAACCCGCTGGCCCACGAATGCAGCACCGCGCCGGAGATCTGGGCGCAGACCCAGCATGATGTGGACGCCATCGTCGTCGGGGTCGGCTCGGCCGGTACGCTGACCGGCCTGACCCGCTTCTTCAAACGCGTGCAGCCGGACCTGGAAATGGTCCTGGCCGACCCGGTCGGTTCAGTGATGGCCGAATACAGCCGCGGTGGCACCCTCCCCACCCCCGGTTCCTGGGCGGTGGAGGGCATCGGCGAGGACTTCATTCCGTCGATTGCCGACCTGTCCAGCGTGCGCCACGCCTATTCGATCAGCGACGAAGAAAGCTTCGACCACGCCCGCCAGTTGCTGCGCGCCGAAGGCATTCTCGGCGGTTCCTCCACCGGCACCCTGCTGGCGGCGGCACTGCGTTACTGCCGCGAACAGACCGCGCCGAAGCGGGTGGTGAGCTTCGTCTGCGACACCGGTACGCGTTACCTGTCGAAGGTCTACAACGACCAGTGGATGAACGATCAGGGCTTGCTGCAACGCAAGCAGTACGGCGACCTGCGCGACCTGATCGCGCGGCGCTTCGAGGACGGCCGGGTGATCAGCGTCGGCCCCGATGACACCCTGCTCACCGCGTTCCAGCGCATGCGCCTGGCGGACGTGTCGCAACTGCCGGTGCTGGTGAACGGCAAACAACTGGTCGGCGTGATCGACGAGTCCGACATCCTGCTGGGGGTGCATGAGGACGCTGCACACTTCCGTAAAACCGTGGCGAGCGCCATGACCGACAAACTGCAAACCCTGCCACCCGCGGCCACGCTGGCGGAACTGGAAGCAGAGCTGGCCCGTGGACTGGTGGCAATCATTCAGGATGCCTCGGGCTTCCACGGCCTGATTACCCGAACCGACATGCTCAATCACCTGCGGAGATCCCTGCCATGAGTCAGCACGATGAAAACGCCCCGCCACGGGGCTTCGCCACCCGCGTGATCCATGCCGGGCAAACGCCGGACCCTTCGACCGGGGCGTTGATGCCGCCGATCTACGCCAACTCCACCTACCTGCAACAAAGCCCCGGTGTGCACAAAGGCCTGGATTACGGGCGCTCGCACAACCCGACGCGCTGGGCGCTGGAGCGCTGCGTGGCAGACCTCGAAGGCGGTACCCGGGCGTTCGCCTTCGCCTCGGGACTGGCGACCATTTCCACAGTGCTCGAACTGCTCGACGCCGGCTCGCACATCGTCTCGGGCAATGACTTGTACGGCGGCACCTTCCGCCTGTTCGACAAAGTGCGCCAGCGCAGCGCCGGGCACCGTTTCAGCTACGTCGACCTGACGGACCTGGCGGCGTTCGAGGCGTCCCTGCAAGACGACACTCGGATGGTAATGGTCGAGACACCGAGTAACCCCCTGCTGAACCTCGCCGACCTTGCCGCCATCGCCCGCACCTGCCGCGCACGCGGCATCATCTGCGTGGCCGACAACACCTTCGCCAGCCCGTGGATCCAGCGCCCGCTGGAACTGGGTTTCGACATCGTGCTGCACTCAACCACCAAATACCTCAACGGCCATTCCGACGTGATCGGCGGCATCGCCGTGGTCGGGCAGAACGCCGAACTGGCCGAGCGCCTGGGTTTCCTGCAAAACGCGGTCGGCGCCATCGCCGGCCCGTTCGACGCCTTCCTCACCCTGCGCGGGGTGAAGACCCTGGCGCTGCGCATGGAGCGGCATTGCAGCAACGCGCTGGATCTGGCGCAATGGCTGGAGCGTCAGCCACAAGTCTCAAGGGTCTACTACCCTGGCCTGCCGTCACACCCGCAACACGAACTGGCCCAACGGCAAATGCACGGTTTCGGCGGGATGATTTCCCTCGACCTCAACAGCGACCTGGCTGGCACCAAACGCTTCCTCGAGAGCGTGCAGATCTTCGCCCTGGCCGAAAGCCTGGGCGGCGTGGAAAGCCTGATCGAACACCCGGCGATCATGACCCACGCCACCATTCCAGCCGCCACCCGGGCACAATTGGGTATCGGTGACGGGTTGGTGCGGTTGTCGGTGGGGGTCGAGGATGTGGAAGACTTGCGTGCTGATCTGGCGCAGGCGTTGGCAAGGATGTAAGCAACCTGAATTGTGGGACACCGCAATTCCTGTGGGAGCGAGCTTGCTCGCGAAAGCGGTGTGTCAGTCAACGTCATTGCCGACTGATCCACCGCCATCGCGAGCAAGCTCGCTCCCACAGGTCTTTTTAGCCTTAAGCCCTGTTGCAAGGCTGGTCAAGCACGCAAGACCCCCTATAATCGCGGCGTTTTCGTCTACCCTCACGAAGCGTCGTGCAGCAATCAGCTTGTGCGGGGCGCATCGACATTTTTCCGCTATTGAACCGGAGAACTTCCATGCTCAAACGTACCCTGGCCTTGGCCGTTGGCCTGACCCTGTCCTTTTCCACCCTGCTGGCACAGGCTGCCGAGACCCTCAAGGTCAGCGCCATTCCTGATGAAGCCCCCACCGAACTGCTGCGCAAGTTCAAGCCACTGGGCGAATATCTGGAGCAACAACTGGGCATGAAAGTCGAGTTCGTGCCGGTGTCCGACTACCCGGCGGTGGTCGAGGCGCTGGCCACCGACCGCATCGACATGGCCTGGCTGGGCGGTTTCACCTTCGTGCAGGCGCGCCTGAAAACCGGCAATGCCATTCCATTGGTACAGCGTGAGCAGGACGCCCAGTTCACCAGCAAATTCATCACCGCCGACCCGGCCGTCAAGTCGCTGGCCGACCTCAAGGGCAAGTCCTTTGCTTTCGGTTCGGTGTCTTCCACTTCCGGCAGCTTGATGCCGCGTTATTTCATGCTCAAGGACGGCATCAAGCCGGAAAGCTATTTCAGTCGCGTCGGTTACTCCGGCGCACACGACGCCACGGTTGCCTGGGTTCAGGCAGGCAAAGTGGACGCCGGCGTACTCAATGCCAGCGTCTGGGCAAAACTGGTCGCGGCCGGCAAGGTCGACACCGACAAGGTCAAGGTCTTCGCCACCACGCCGGCCTACTTCGACTACAACTGGACCGTGCGCGGCACCCTCGACCCGGCCCTTGCCGATAAAATCAAGGTGGCCTTCCTCGCGCTCGACCCGGCCAACCCGGAGCAAAAAGCGATTCTGGACCTGCAAGCCGCCAGCCGCTTCATCGAGACCAAGCCTGAGAACTACAAGGGCATCGAGGAAGCCGCGCGCGCTGCCGACCTGCTGAAATGACACTGCATCTGAACCGGGTCAGCCTCACCCACGGCAATGACGTGCGTGCGCTGCATGAGATCGACCTGCACATCGGCGCCGGTGAGCAGGTGGCGATCATCGGTCCGTCCGGCGCCGGCAAGTCGAGCTTGCTCAACGTGCTGGCCACCGCGTTGCGCCCGGACAACGGCGCGGTCGAGGTACTCGGCGAGCACGCCTGGCAGCTGGGTGCGCATCGGCGCCAGCAGCTGCGGGCGCGCATCGGCCTGGTTCACCAGGCGCCACCACTGCCACCGCGCCAGCGAGTGGTCACCGCGGTACTGGCCGGAAAACTGGGCCAGTGGGGCTTTGCCAAAAGCCTGCTGAGCCTGCTGCATCCGGTGGACGTACCTGGTGCGCGTGCGGCCCTGCTTAAACTCGACCTGGGCGACAAACTGTTCGCCCAGTGCCAGCAATTGTCCGGCGGCCAACTGCAGCGCGTGGGCATTGCCCGCGTGCTGTACCAGGCGCCCGAAGTGCTGCTGGCCGATGAGCCGGTGTCGGCGATGGACCCTGTACTGGCCGGCCACACCCTGTCAGTCCTCTGCCGCCACGCGCAGGAACACAACGTGACACTGGTCGCCAGCCTGCATGCGGTGGAGCTGGCCCTGGCGCACTTTTCACGCATCATCGGTTTGCGTGACGGTCAGATCCTGTTCGATCTTCCCGCCAGCGACGTCGACCACGAATTGCTCGACAAGCTCTACGCCAACGAGCAACTGCTATCACCGCCCGTTCCGGTGGTGCCCTTGATCCTGCAGATTCCCCGATGCTGACGCGCGATACACGAGACCCGGCCACCCTGCCTCGCCTGCTGCTCAGTCTGTTGGCGCTTGCCCTGCTGTGGCCCGGCATCCATTTCAGCGAACTGGACCTGGGTGTCCTGCTCAAGGCTGACAGCCAGAGTGAGATGGGCCGGTTTGTCTCAGCCTTCTGGCCGCCGGCCCATGGCGAAGAGTTCCTTCAGCTGCTGTGGCAAGCCACCTTGCAGACCCTGGCCATCGCCACCGCCGGCATGGCCCTGGCCTTGCTGTTGGCTGTGCCCGCCAGCCTGCTGGCCAGCCGGGCGCTGTCGCTGTCGGCCGCTTCGCGCAGCGGTCGCCCGAGCGTCCCGGGCCGACTGTTGCGTTGGCCGGTGCGCGGGTTGCTGATCTTCCTGCGCAGCGTGCCGGAAATCGTCTGGGCCTTGCTGTTCGTACGCGCCGTCGGCCTCGGCCCGACGGCCGGGGTGCTGGCCATTGCCATCACCTACAGCGGCATGCTGGGCAAGGTCTATGCGGAGATTTTCGAGTCGGTCGACCAGCGACCGGCCCATGCACTGCTACAGGCCGGCAGTGCTCGGTTGACGGCCTTCTGCTACGGCATCCTGCCCAATGTCGCGGCGGAATTGCTGTCGTACACGGTGTATCGCTGGGAATGCGCGATTCGCGCGTCCGTGGTGATGGGCTTCGTCGGCGCCGGCGGGTTGGGCCAGCAGATCGACCTGTCGTTGCGCATGTTCGCCGGCGGTGAAGTGGCGAGCATGTTGCTGACCTTTTTCGTCCTGGTGCTGTTCGCCGATCAGATCAGCCGCCTGCTGCGCTGGAGGTTCGCATGAATCGCCTGATCAACCTGCTGCTGATCCTGTGCATCGTTGCGGCGGTCGTCGCCTCGTTCAGCTACCTGGGCATCGACCTCGGTGAACTGGCTGGCAGCAGCAACCTGAAGCAGATGGGTGCCTACGTGCTGCGCTTTCTCAGCCCGGACCTGAGCGCCGGCCACCTGCAAGCCATCGGCCGTGGCGCCGTGGAAACCATGGCGATGTCGGCCCTCGGCACCCTGCTCGCGGCGGTGTTTGGCCTGCTGTTGGCGCTGCCGGCGGCCGGGCGCTTCGGCTGGCTGTTGCAGAGCGCGTCGCGTCTTGTGCTCAATGGCCTGCGCGCCATTCCCGAACTGGTGTGGGCCGCGTTGATGGTGCTGGCCGCCGGACTCGGGCCGAACGCCGGTACCCTGGCACTGGCCATGCACACCACCGGAGTACTCGGCCGTCTGTTCGCCGAAGCACTGGAAAACACCCCGCCGCAACCGGCCGAAGCCATCCGCTTGCAGGGCGGCAACGTCGTCTGGGCCTTCTGCTACGGCACCCTGCCCAACCTGTTTCCGCAACTGCTGGCGTACATCCTGTACCGCTGGGAAAACAACATCCGCATGGCCAGCGTGCTGGGTTTCGTCGGTGCCGGCGGTTTGGGGCAGATGCTCTATGTCAGCCTCAGCCTGTTCCAGGAGGCCCAGGCCAGCACGGTGATCCTCGCCATGTTGCTGCTGGTGTTCGCCGTTGATGGATTGAGCAGTTGGAGTCGCCAGCGCTGGGTCAAGGCGTGATGGGGAATTGCATAGACTTGCTCACCTGATTGCATTCGAACTGAGCAACCATTTGTAGCCGGTGGCGCAAGGCAATAAACGGCCAAAGGCAGTCCGTCGTGGAGCCTGAAAAGCTGGCGCGATTCAAGTTTCCTCAACCAGGGTATTCAACGTTTCACCGTGCTCAAACCACCTGCTGCAGCAGTGGTCACTAAGTGGCACAACCTCCGGGATGAAACTACGCTGACGAAACACTTATTTCGCTCCTAAGGAGCAGGAAAATGAAAAGGATTTCTTCTGCCACTCTCCTGCTCACAATGCTCGTCGCGCTTTCCAATACAGTGTCTGCTGAAACACCCTCCCATAAGGATGCTCGCACATTCGTTGCCCAGGCACAGATAGGCAGTAACCTCTCTATCCTTGCACTTTCGGCAGCGAAAAGAACGAACACCTACGCGATGATCGCCACAAAGCTGGGAAGTGCAGATGCAAGCAATGCCGTGTCTGGTGAAATCAATGCATTGCTGCCGCAGTATCAGCCTCAGTGGGATGAAAACCTTGCAGCTGCCTATGAAAAGTCATTCTCTCAAGAAGAGTTGTCATCACTCGTATCTGAAGGCCGCGCATCAAAATACGCGGGAAAAGTGAAAGAACAGCAATTCGAAATTGGTAGAGATATGCAGTCGAGTTCCCAGCCAATTCTGATTGCCCTTGTCACCGAGGCGCTTAAGGCTACCCTGTCCAAATACATCCCGAAATAGACTGTAAAACAGGGGTCCACCGAGGCAAGACAAATCCGTTAGAAAAACATCTTGGCGAAGGTATGAGAGAGCGACAATCAGACGGTGTCAAGGAGAGCGTATGCGTAATCCATCAACTTCAGATCTTGTGCAGGCAATTGCTCGTGATGCTTTTTTTCGAAGGTGGATAGTGTGGCTTCCATTATTCTTTACGTCTGTAATTGTTTTTGGTGGGTCCAGTGAAGACGTTATGGGGATTCAATGGGTGGCGGAGCTTGCCGGGATCGTCGAAGCCAATAGTTCGACAGGCTCACCGGCATAGCCCCACAAGCACTCAAACCTGAAACGGCTTTTAGATTTTTGTGCCTGCCTCTCATCTCAAAAATCATCGATTTTTTGAAATCACACCACCCATATATTGATTTAAATCGCGCAGATCTTTAACCCTCCATGAGAACGGCGCCAGCTTTACATCATTCTCTCGCAAAGTTCTTGGAATCAAGTCTCCATTTGGGCGAAGTATTATCGACGATACAATTACGCCCGGATAATCATTTAATCGCTTCTTGAAAGCGGATGTTGTCAGATCAGGTGTAGGAGGATTGCTTTTATTAGCCAATGGCCCTGTTGCTTTGAGATCTATTCCGTGGCACATGGCGCATCGCTGTAAATAGAGGTTTTTTCCATTAACATTATCCGCGAAGGATAGTGATGTTTGAATTAGCGATAAAATTCCTAGCGAAGCAATGAGTAATATTTTCATTGTTTTTATCTTCCTTGATCGGATCTGCGTCGATTGGACGCGATTTGGTGCGCGGGAAAGCTATCAGCCATCGTGTCGGCACACACAGTCATTTCTGATACCCATTGAATCCACAGCCATGAGCGGCCACTCGAACACATCACCTGATCGGCTGTTTTGCAGGACGAAGCGGTCACCCATGTTCCGCTGCCAACATTGACCTGAACTGAGAAATGATCTCTGAAGATAGCCCGGCACCTTCGAACACTGCGCAGGTGAAGCTAACGGGCGCAGGGCCTGGAGCAGTTATAATGCGGTCCGCAACTACCGCTACTGGACTGCTTCGATAAAACGTGCGCCCCTCATAACCTACGGCATTCTGTTGTAAGAAGTCGGCGCTGTTCGAGGTATGAGGAACCGAGTCGAGAAGCCCGGCCCTCGCAAGTGCCAGCGTTCCCCCACAGATACCGGCAATAGTCGCCCCACTTGAGCGACTGGCATGCAGAAAGTCTCGAATATCCGGTGCTTCTGCACGCTCCCAGACCATTCCTCCAATGACGACAACAACGTCCGGTTTCCAGTCCAGGCATTGCTGCAAACTGCTATCGACAGTTACAGCCAATCCGCCCTGCGAGCGGAACTGCCCCGTAGCAGAAGCGAAAAATCTGACATCGATCCCGTAAAACGGGGACGCAGTTCCAGCAATGAAAGCGTATTCCCAGTCCGCAAAACCGGGTGTCAGTATCAAACCCACACGTGCCATCAGTCAGAATCCTCCTTGAATACCAATAACATAGGGTGATAACAAACAGACATCAAGGACTGCTTCGGGTTGATCAGGGCTGATCGCAATAAGGACTGTCTGGAGTGCTCTGTAGGTGTTGCGCCTGGCACAGAGCGACCAAGGCGGACGTTCACGGGGGCAGCGCTCTGACCGCAGGCAACGGCCGTACTATAATTAATGTCTGTCAATGTTTGCGTGGCGAACGCTCCAAAACGAATCAGGTATCCATAGCGTTCACCTGGCAGGCAGAGGGCAGCACAGCAAATGGGATGGACAGTACGTCTGATTACGCGAGAGAGGGTTCAGCCATGAAAATTCACGACTTCCAGCATTACTCTCATGGTCTGGAAATGGCCGTTCACGATGCATGGATTACCGCCAAGGTGAAGTCGGCCCTGGCATTTTCCGATCCGACCCTTAGCCTGCATATCAATGTCAAAACCCATGCGGGCGTAGTGGGGTTAAGCGGCCGCGTCAACACTCATAGACAGTGTGAACAGGCCATTGGTCTGGCCCGTTCGGTTCATGGTGTCACCGAAGTCGATGCCAGCGACTTGCAGACCCATGTGTTCACGCCAGGGAGTTTTCCAGAAGCGCCCAACGCCGAAGAGAGCACTGAGCGCCGGCCACAATCGTCAACAAAGATGGACGACAAATGATAATGGCAACTTTGTAGGCGCCGCGCTCCCAGTCGGGAACCGAGGGCGCAGGGAAGCTGAATGCCTGTGTGCCCAGAGTGAATCGCCCATGGTTTCGTGGACATTTCCGACTGGCTGCTTATGGCCCAGGGTGTGTAAAAACGAAAACCGTCAGAATCGATTGTTGCCTGTCACGACCGGCTGAAAACGACCCACAGCGGACGGTCAGCGATCACAGGCACGGCCGCAACTACCCGTAAGGACGGCGCCGTTGCGACCGCGCTTCATGAGCGAGTTGCAGATGGGCTATCAGCGGAAGGAATGGCAAACAGATGCTCAGCGGCAAAGTCCACGAACACGCGGATTTTCGGTGAGAGATGGCGGCTGGAAGGCCACAACGCCCAGAACTGCCCTTGATCATCGCTGTGCCCGTCAAGCACCGTTTCCAGGCGCCCTTGGGCGATAGCTTCGCGGGCCAGGAAGTCTGGGACAAACGCGATACCGTGCCCATCCACCACGGCCATCAGCATGGCTTCCATATTATTCAATGTCAGCGCGGTCGGCAGGCGCAACTGTGTGAACGCAGGATCCGACGACATGCTCCAGTCCATTATTTTACCCGTAGTGACGAATCGGTAACGCAAGCACTCGTGGTGCTCAAGGTCACTGGGGGTAACGGGCCACCCCTTGCGGCGCAGATAGTCAGGCGATGCGCACAGGACAAACCTAAAAGGCCCCAGCTTGCGGGCCATCAGTTTGGAGTCGGCCTGCCCGCCGCTGCGAATCACCACGTCAAAGCCTTCATCGATCACATCCACCAACTGGTCGTTGAAGTCCAGTTCCAGTTCAATCTCCGGATAGGTTTTGCGGAACCGCGCCATATGGGGCAAGAGAAAGCGATAACCGATGGTGGGCAAGCTGACGCGTAATTTTCCACGGGGTTCCTGTGTGGCATGGGAAAGCATTGCCCGGGCATCTTGAAGATCGTCGAGGATCTTGCGGCAGCGTTCATAGAACAACTGTCCCTCCGCAGTCAGGCTGACTTTGCGGGTGCTGCGGTGCAATAACCGCACATTCAGCGAAGCCTCAAGTTTGGCGACGTTTTTGCCCACGGCCGAGGCAGAAATCCCCAACGCCCTGGCGGCGCTGATGAAACTGAGCGCCTCGGCGGTTTTTACGAATGAGATCACCCCACTAAGACTGTCCACCACTCGATTACATCCTTTTGGTTCATTATAAGTGGAATAAAAGCCCGATTATCTTTGATTGTATCCCAACTAGAGTGTACGAACGATCGCGCGCCTCGGCCTGGACAGCACGGATACTTCATAGATATGCAGGGAATCACCTAATGAACTCAGCTACCGAACCGCTGCCGGCCCATGGCCGGCACTCCATCTTGGCTGCAATTTGCCTCGCCGCCTTGGTATTGCCCATGAGCTTTACCGGCGGGGCAGTGGCCACGCCGTTCATTGGTCAAACCTTTGATGCCCATCCCACGGAACTGGCCTGGATCACCAATGCCTTCATGCTTAGCTTCGGCAGCCTGCTGATGGCCGCCGGCACCCTCGCTGACCTCTACGGACGCAAGCGACTGTTCATGTGCGGCATGGCGTTGTTTGCACTGGTGTCGATCCTGTTGGCGACGGTCCCCGATATTTTCTGGCTGGACCTGTTGCGTGGCGTGCAAGGCATTGCCGCGGCGGCAGCCCTGGCCAGCGGTTCGGCGGCGTTGGCGCAGGAGTTTGATGGGCATGCCAGAACTCGTGCTTTCAGCCTTCTGGGCACCACTTTCGGGGTTGGCCTGGCCTTCGGTCCGTTGTTATCGGGGTTGCTGATTCAGTACTTGGGCTGGCGCGCAATTTTTCTTTGCACGGCCCTGCTCGCCATCCTTTCTTTGATATTTGCCCTGCCGAAAATGCGCGAAAGCCGCGACCCGCAAGCACAACGTCTGGATACGCCCGGCGTGCTGACGTTTTCCGGCCTGTTGATCACGTTTACCACGGCGGTGATCCTGGCACCTGAGCAAGGCTGGGGCTCGCCGGTCATCCATGTGCTGCTTGGCGCGTCGGCGGTCTTTTTGCTGCTGTTTATCATTGTTGAAAATCGGGCAAAACATCCGATGCTGGAACTGGGGCTATTTCTGTTTCCGCGCTTTGTCGGTGTACAGATCCTGCCGATCGGCACCTGCTATTGCTACATCGTCTTGATCGTATTGCTGCCGTTTCGGTTTATCGGCGTGGAAGGGGCCAGTGCCTTTGAAGCAGGGCTGATGATGTTGGCACTCTCCGCCCCGATGCTGATTGTCCCGATCATTGCCGCGTCGCTGACTCGCTGGTTGTCGGCGGGCGTACTCTGCGCAATCGGCTTCGTGATCGCCGCTGCCGGGCTCTACTGGCTGAGTGAGATCCCGGTCGGCGCGCACGCGCAAATCATCGCGGCCATGCTGGTGACCGGTATCGGTACAGGCCTGCCCTGGGGCTTGATGGATGGTTTGTCGATCAGCGTGATCCCTAAGGAACGGGCCGGGATGGCCGCCGGTATTTTCAACACGACGCGAGTAGCCAGCGAAGGTGTCGCCCTGGCAATCACTGTTGCGGTGCTGACAGCCCTGGTCGCACACCATCTGAGCATCAGTGACTCAGCCAAACTGTCCGCCGTTGACTATTCAACTATCGCGCAACGCCTGGTGATGGGTGATATCCAGCACGCGAGCACCGACGCCAGCCAAATCCCGCTGACGGTGCTGCGCTCGGCCTATACCGCAGGGTTCAACACCTTGTTGCAGCTGCTGGCGATGTTCACGCTGTTCACTGCCGCCGTTGTCTTTCTATTCCTGAGGCGCCGAAGCGAACTCGGCTTCGGCGCCGAATCCGCGCCCAACGTCGCCAGCCTCACATCGGATACCTGAAAGCCGCTTTGGAGTCATGCCTGATGTCGCCCAACCCCAGCGGTACAACGGTGTGCAGCAACAGGTGCGCTGTGACTTCTAAAGCGACATCGATAGGCCGCTATTGGCCGATTCTGTTGAAAAAGTCGGTTCTTCCGGATGGCCCGCATATCGACCGCTGAAAACGCCTTTTTTGCGCGCCACTACGCGAAACCCGGGCCGGGAATCCTCTGCTCAATGTAAAGATTTCAATCTCAAGCGCGTACTTTTCTACTGTGGAAACCATTGCCGACTTTTTCAACAGCATCAACCAAAAGCAGACATCATGTGTCTAGCAAATCCGGAGCAAT
This sequence comes from Pseudomonas sp. Pseusp10, assembly GCF_059492225.1. Taxonomy (NCBI): domain Bacteria; kingdom Pseudomonadati; phylum Pseudomonadota; class Gammaproteobacteria; order Pseudomonadales; family Pseudomonadaceae; genus Pseudomonas; species Pseudomonas sp. Pseusp10. Next base: position 4,537,606 of record NZ_CP168528.1, read on the forward strand.
TCACTGATGTGGAAATCAAATCCGGCCATGGGCTTTCGGGCGTTCAAACTGGCTATTCGCGGGCTCCTTGTGCAGCGGCAAACGTGCGGCTGCGATTATGGGTTTGAACCAGTCGGCACGGTTTAACGGCCATGTTCCGTATGCGTATTTAAAGGGCGTGCTCATGCGACTGCCGATGCAGCGGCCGAGCGAGATTATCGAGTTGCTGCCACATAGATGGGCGCCCGTTTAACTACACAAGGTCTTTTGGGCGGACGCTTACTGTCTAGTGGCCTGTACGGTTAATTTGAGTACTCGAATTAGCCACACAGGCCACTAGGGCCTGGCCACAAGGTTTTAGAAAATGCGTAAGCGATGGGCTTGAAACTGGAAGCAGGCTGCAGCTTCCGTTTCCCGGATGCTGACAGTTCAGTTGGAAGAGTTGTTCAGCTGCTGAAGCTCAAGTTGCTTGGCAGCACTGGCTTCGAGGTTTGCACGCTCTTCATCCAGATACCAATAAATGCTTTGGAAGTTGGCGATTTTCTGTTTGATTTCCGCCATCTTCTTTTCAATTAGCTTAGCGCCGTCAGCACAATCGATCAGCTTGTTCCGCTGCGCCTCCAGAATCTCGCCTATTTCCCCCAGGGAAAACCCCATGCTTTGCGCGCGCTGGATAAAGTCCAGATCCTGCAGAGTTTGCGCTGTGTAAACGCGATAGTTGTTAGTTTGCCGCAGCGGTGAGATCAGGCCGATTTGCTCGTAGTAACGCAGCGTATGGCGGCTGGCGCCGCTGCGGGCCTCGAGTTCGCCGATTTTCATGAAAACACCGCTTGACTATAGAGTTGGGTCGATAGTTTACGCTTGATTTCTCACCTTAAACAAGGAGCAAGGAAATGAGCGTGGAGTGCTTTGTCACGGGGGGCACCGGCTTCATCGGTCAACATTTGGTGGCGTACCTGAGTGCAAAAGGTCACACCATTCGGGTGTTGATGCGTCGCCCAGAGCGACTAGCTGCACTGCGGGAGCAAGTCGACAATTTGGGAGGGTGTGCAACCCGGGTATTTGCCGTAGCTGGCGATCTGGAACGGGACAACCTCGGGCTGAGTCTTGCTGACCGAGAAGTTGTAAGGCACGCCAGAGTCATATTCCACCTGGGCGCCCACTTCGCATGGGGGCTTTCAGTGGAGCATTCTCGTGCGGTGAATGTGGAAGGGGCAAAGCGCGTGGCGCTGTTGGCGGCTGAGCAAAAAAGCCGGTTAGTGATGATCGGCGGCTACATGCTGAAAAATCATGAACATCTGCAACGCATCGGAATTGATCCTCGTTATCCGGAGCTGACGAATTGGCCTGCCGTCTACCGACATGTCGGTGGTTACGAGGGGAGCAAGCTGGAGGCGCATTTTGCGACCCTGGAGGTCATGTCCACCAAGGGCGGAGAGATTACCGTTGTCCACCCCGCGACGGTTTGTGGCCACAGCCGCACGGGGCATATCCTTGACGGTCAGCCGCTGGTGGAGCTGATACGCAACCTTGTGCAGAGAAAGCTGACTGCAGTGCCCGGTACCGCCGAGCACTGGCTGCCACTGGTCACCGTGGATTACCTGGTTGAGCTGATGGCGGTTTGTGCTTTTGATCCTGCCATGGCGGGCCAGGAACTGCTGGCGCTTGATGACCAAACTCCCAACTTGCGAGAACTCCTGGTACAGGTGGCACAACCTTTGGGCTTAAAGTCTCCCAAGCATTACATTTCACTCCGATTGCTGAAGTTGCTACTGAGTATTCCTCCCGTCGCGCGTTTTTTGAATACAAAACCCGAAGCCTTGGACTTTATCCAGACCACTCGTTTTGATACAGCGGCGGTCGAGCAATTTGCCAACAGGCATGGAATAGCCAAACCGGATATACGTCAGTCTTTGCAGCACACTGCAACGTTCGTCAACTCATATTGCATAGCCAAGGGCCAGGCCCTCTGACTTCTCCCTTGGCGGTGACAAGAAGGCGAATAGCATCCTACTGGGCGATCCAGCTTATGCCACAATAAATACTGGGGTTGGTCGGATCTTCGTATCCTCAAACTTTGCGCCGTCGATGTAGGGCGGCATTCTATCGAACGACAATTCAGCGACAGGGATCGTCATCAATGCAATCTACTTTCAGCAAAGGCGTCATATTTGCACTCTCCGCTGCGGCACTGAACGCAACGATCGGTGTACTCAGTAAAGTACTCATGAGTAATGGTTTCACCGCTAGCAGTGTCGCTGTCATCAAGACCGTACTGGGTTGCGTGCTTCTCTCGATCTTACTGTTTTTCCTCAAGCGCCCGGCGGCGTCGACCAAATGGACTCAGGCGGCTATCTGCGCATTCCTTGGCATCTTTGTGCTGTTCCATTTCGAAACGTCGGCCTATCGACACTACGCTGCGGCAGGTGTGGTGGTGGTGCTGATGGCCAGTGCCTCAATTTCCTCGATCATTCTGGGGCGCATTTTCCTCAGGGATGCCATCACCGCGAACGCTACCGTTGGCGCCGCACTGGCTATCGCTGGGATCTCGGTGATCTTCGGCGGCGACCTGCAGCAGGGCTTTACCCTGCAAGGTGCTGCGCTCGCCTCCATGGCCGGCTGCGGCTATGGGGCCTTTTCGGTTGCCATGAAGCGTATGGGTGTGTCGGGGGGGCTGCACTTCACCCGACAATTGTTGTTCTTTGGCAGCCTGTACCTGTTGATGCCGGCTGCGGCCGATGGTTTCGCGATGGGCGAGCTGTCGCCGCTGGCGATCGCCGCGCTGCTGGCGCTGGCCACGCTGCCGACAATCCTGGGCTTCTTCTGCACCACCAAGGCCATCGAATATCTCAAGCCATCCCAAGTGCAAGCGCTGGAGCTGACCGAACCACTGTTCGCCGCGCTGCTGGCGTTTGTGGCGCTCAATGAAGTACCGCGCGAAAGCCTGTACGCGGGAGCGGCACTGATCATCGTCGGCCTGTGTTTCTCCAATGAACTAATCCGCTTGGGCAGCAAAACATCCGTCCCTTCGACCGAGTGAGCTATTTTCGGATCCTGATTACTTTAGCAATCAGTGGTTTTTAAGTGTTTTGAGCGACTGACCGCTTTTGGCCCAGAGTGTGTAAAAACGCTCATTGCCTCATCGTCTTGGAGCAACAGCGTTCGTCGGCTGAGCGTTCGCATGGTTAGAGTCACGGTTTGCATGGGTAACAACCTGGAGCACGCCAATGCTGTTTTACAGCCTCTGGCCGGGTCAAAACCGGCCTTTTTCAGGCTGACAACGCTTTCATCAAACCAGTGGCCCCCATGATTTTCATGACCCGTTTCAAGATGTAGGCGAGCACGTTCAAGCTCATCTCCGCATTCACCCCTGCCAGCTTTCGCGTCAGGAAATGCGTTGCCCCCATCCATTGTTTAAGCGTCCCGAAGGGATGCTCCACCGTCCGTTTGCGAATTCGCATCATTTCCGGCGTGTAGCGCAGCCGGTCCTGCATTTCTTCCAGTACGGCTTCATGTTCCCAGCGTCGAACCCGTCGTTCCGTGCTCGGTGTGCACTGCGACTTCAGCGCGCAGTCCTGGCAGTTCGAACTCCAGTAACGGTGCAACTTCAGAGCTTTTTCAACGTTGCTGTAGCGCCAGATCAGTGCTTCGCCAGCCGGGCATATGTATTCGTTTTTTGCCGCGTCATAGATGAAGGCATCGTTATTGAAACGCCCGTCTGCCTTGGCTCCAGAGGTCATTGGCTTGGGCACATAGGCGGTGATACCTGCTTCGTGACAAGCCAGGATTTGTTCGCTTTTGAAGTAACCTCGGTCAGCCACTACCGACTACGTATCTGATGCCATCGCCTCGCGGGCCTGTTTCGCCATCGAGCTGAGTTGATCGCGGTCGGAACCGACGTTGGTCACCTCATTTGCAACGATCAAATGGTGCTGAGTGTCGACTGCCGTCTGCACGTTGTAACCGACGACTCCGGTGCCGCGCGTCCTCATGGAACGGGCGTCTGGGTCGGTCAGTGAGACCTGTTTATCCGGCGATCCGTTGAGCTGGATTTCAATCGCTTGAAGCTCCTTCATTTGCGTCTTCAGCTTGGCGATTTTCTCTTCCAGTCGTGCGGCGTTGGCCTCGATGTTCACCTTGAACAAAGCGCTTCATGGGCGATCCTTGCGATCAAATCCTCAGAAATCATAGCAAGGGTTTTCGGGATGGATAGATACTCAATCGTAGACTTATTGAACCAGTTGCCGGATCCCTAGAGATAAAATCAAACCACCGCATAGTCGATCAATAGCTTTTTTCCTCCTTCGATACGCTGAAGCGATCTCAGGTTGCGAAAGAGCGATTGCGACCACTCCATACCAAGTCATCGAAACCACCACTACGACTGCCAGCATCGACAAAAACGTGCTTGGTGAAACGTGGGTGGGGGCTGCCGCTGAGAAAATGGCGGCATAGAATGCCATGGATTTAGGGTTGCCAATGTTCGTAACGACCCCCTGAATGAATGACTGCCGAAAGTTTCCAACGACAGCATTATTACCGGGGGCAAGCGCGCTCTTCCCGGCCTTGAGCAGCAGTCGGAATCCAAACCACATCAGATAGGCTGCCCCCAGAACTTTTACGATCAGCGCCGCCCAAGGGAACGCAGCAAATACAACGCCGATACCTGCGATTGCACAGGTGGCCCAGAATAAATTGACCAATACGATGCCTGCTACCAAGGCCAAAGCTTCTGACCGCGTAGCAGCTACCGCTTTGTGGACTACTGCAACGAAATTTGGACCTGGAATAACGACACCGGCCAGGTAAACCAAAAAGACTGTCAAAACGGCGGGACCATCGATCATGTGCATTCCTTTGCGAGTGTTGTGGCCGGGGATGGTCATCATTCAGTTAAGGCCGCTCGCGGCTTCAACGTACAACGAAATAAAAATTTGATACAGGGCTTTTGAGGCTAGTGGTGTTTTTACATACTCTGGGCCGGTTTCAGCCGGTCGTGGAAGGCAGAAACCGGCCAGAAGCCGTCATTTGCCGCATCCAGTATCATTCAACACATGTAACCGTTGATTGAGCAGCATCACCTGCATTTTCCCGACTGCCGGGCCGGAGTAGCTGTTTACTTCCACGCGGTAACGTTCGGCGACCTCTCGGGCCTGCGCTCTTTCCTTGCATGGTTTCAACAATCAGCTGTCACCGGTAGAGTTTGAAAAGCGTTATACAATGAGCTTGCAAGGTGTCTAGAGAATCCGGGGCAATTCAAGGGGAATGAAATGGTGGAAATCGGAAGCTTTAAACAACTCCGTAGTGATGGAAATATCATTAGCGAAGATATGACTGTTGAAATGATGATTGGCTTGGGCTGGCAGCCTTCAACAGTTACTGAATTTAACTGGAAATGTAACGACCAATTAGTATCTAAGTGCTTTCAGTTTGGCGTGATTTCCAAGTTGTTACCAAACAGGAAAGCTATCGCTGCGTTAGTAAGCAAGAATGAAGAACAATCGCAGGAAGAGCTAATTGTGATCAGCTCTGATGGCTCAGATAAATTTCGAATTTCCAACATTCAAGATATCGCAGGTCGTCAGAGGGAAGGTGTTTTTTGCTGGTTTGAACCACCAAAAAATACAAGCCAATCCAGTTTTGGCGCAGTTTTTAGATCCATTGAAGATGGTGCGATGTTTCAAGTTGATATTGATGCAGTTACAGGGCAGGTGATAAATACTTACAAATTACAACGATAACTGTAAACAAAGAGAAGGACGGCGCTTCGGCCTTGGCCGGCAGCGGCGGAATCGCGGGCCATCTTGGTGTCGACGCGCTCGCCAAAGGCACCACAGCCAATACCATTGCCAACGTCATGATCGGCGACGCCCTCAGCTAGAGCGTCAACCAGCAGGACATCGGTGTCAGGCCTTGCATTTTGCATACCCGGCTTACTGACTTCGCCGAGCAACAGACCGGGTCATCTGATCCGGCGCAACACCACAGCAAGCCCATGCCTACCCATCCAGCCGCCGATCCCAAGCAGCCGTCAGCCCGTGCACCCGAATCCATTTATGGACGAGGTTGGCGTTGAGATTGTGGCCGAATCTTGCCCGATATGACCGGCACAGAACGGCCAAGAGCGGACGGTGGTTATCTAAAGTTGCAATTTGTTTTTTCCGCAAACTAATTCAAAGCCTAAAAGACCAGCGAAATGACTGGGCTTTTCAACGCGGATCATCGAGTTGAGATAGTCCCTGCCGCTTAGAAACTAAGAAAATTTCTCCACAATTGGTACATTCGCATGGCCATGTGATTCATAACGCTCCAACCATTTTTGACCACAGTACCTGCACTTAAATGCCGTTTCCCATTTCTTAAAATCGGTGCTTATTTCTTCAACAAATGGGGCAAGGTTACTTAGCTCTTCCACCTTGCTGCCATCTATTCGATCAGGTATGTTCACGCATTCGCACATATCACAGACTCCGTTCTCGAAACTCAGTGGCTAGGACTAGTGGGGAAATCAAGCTGGGCTCTCTCAAGCCTAACGATTGCCAATATAAATTCTCTCGATCCGAATCACATCACCCTTGTGCGACACGGCCAAGTCCTTGTAAGGAAGGTTTCGGTATCGCGCGCCAGCTCGCGCAGCATGAAGGCTCAGGGCGGCGCTGTAGTCTACGGTGTCTCGCATCCATATGAGGGTACTAAAAAAGAGGCAAGAGACCGGCCAATCGCGATTAGAGCGGGGTCAGCTATGGGTCGAAATCGGCCCTTCCCGATGTGCGCTGCGACTGACAAATCACGTTCAGATCAGGCAAGCCGGCCGTGACCTAAACTAAATTTACATTGATTTTTTATAGTGGTTCTCGATCTCGTAAACAGCATCAAGCAAATCATCATCCTCTGTCCACTCCCCAACTCCACGAGTCAATCCAAGGCCAGTACCTTGAGGAACTTCGCCCTTTGATGGTCTCGGAAGCCCGCCAGAGATTGCCATGTCGCGAAAGCCCATGAGATTCTTCACTGTTGTGTCTGCAGACTCAACAATAAATGCATCCCTGGTACGGGCCTTTATTGTTTCTGCAATAGCGATTGCAACATCGAGCAATCGCACAAACTCTTTTACGACAGCATCTACAGCGATCATTTGCTAAAGCTCCAAGTTTCAATGGCCTAGTTAGGATCAAAAAATTGAAACGATACTGTATACCATCACCGTTAGAGGCTGTCCGGTTTACCCAATTGTGGGAAGACCAATCTCGGCATCCAATCAAGCATAGCCATTTACTTTCCAGCAGTACATTCACCGGCGGCTATGGGTCGATTACTAGCATTCGTGACCGGCAGCTTCACGCCCTGAGGAAGTAAGTCAACCAAAATCGAGGTTCTTGAGGAGCGATGAACCACGCTTCCTCAAGGTATTCAAATAGGTGGTTTCATCGTAGAGCGTCCTGGTCTGCCAGACCCGGTACAGAATCCGAATCCACTTAAACGCGAGTCCAGGTTGGCGTTAACTTTTTTCCTGACCCGGCAGTCCATCATCAACCAGGAAGGGCTCAGCCCTTCCTACTTGAAATACAGCTCAAGGTATTTTTTTGATAAAGGCAGGAAATTTCACTCCCCTGGCTTTCAGCATGTCTATGACGGTATTTTTCCAGCGTTGTGCTTCGGAGTCTGGTGGCACATGACGGATCTCCACACTTTTCGCCAACTCGTTCAGGTCATAATTGTAGTTATGCTCCAACAACCAGGCGACCACTTCAAAACGCGCCCTGGCAGCGGCTGCGATAGCCGCGGACTCACCATATTCATCATGCTCATTGACATCTGCTCCGGCGGACACAATTAGTTTGACGTTTTGCAATCGCCCCTGCCCAGCGGCCCGATCCAAAGGTTTCATCTTCCTTCCAAGTCCTGCTCCCTTGGCGTCTCCTCCGTAACGAAGTATCAGTTCCAACAGCTCCAGGCTATCCCCTCCTGAAACAAGGGCCATAGGCGAAAGACCGTGAAACTTTTCCGTCGCCAGATTGGGATTTGCTCCAGCTTTCAATAACGCTTCGACACCTTTGGCATTGCGAGCGTTAAGCGCCCAGATAAGGGGCGTCGTTCCATCGCTTCCCACCCCATCCACATCGGCTCCTTGGGCGGCCAGTCGTTCCACGTCGTTGGTACGACCGTCCGTTGCGGCGTTGATCAGAGCAACGACCTTGGCATCCTCGTAAACCTGAGACACCGTATTGCCTCCAAGACGCAAGGAACCTTGAGCGAGCTCCATATTCATGAAAAAAAACCACACTGCTAATAGAACGATTTTTGACTTCATCTTAGAGACAATCATCTTATTGAACCGCCAAGCAAATATTCCAGTGATTGTTATACAGACCCGTTTTGTGTTGCTGTAAGTGACTCAGTGGATTTAGCAGTTCCGAGCGAGACATTGGCTTCCGGTTTTGTGCCGAGGGTGCTAATACTATTAGCCATGGTGCCTTCCGATATATCCAAGATGAATCGAAATTTTTCGTAGTCGCCTCAAACTGCCTGAAGCCACCCGCCTCATAATCGCTGTAAGAGTTGGTAAAGTATTTTCGCCAAGTTGTGGGGGCGAACTTCAACTGGCTCCATATTGCATGAGCAAACAGTAAGTCGTGTTGCACGCTTTTTTACGGGCGGCAAGGTTGACTTTGGTGCTACTTTAGACAGCTATAATTAACCTTTAAATGCTTCAATTGCTTCGCACCAAGGACCACTTGAGAAATGTGGTTTTTCTTTCATCTGCCTTGAATTTAACTTTATTTTTTGAATTAAAAAAACTGAAGGTGTTAAAACGTTCCTGCGGACTTCAATGTCACAATTGTTAAAATAATTTTCTAAGATAACTGTGTAGGTGTCGGATTCATCTGCGCGAAATGTGTAGGTTCCATTGCAGACTTTAGGGTGAAAATTTATGCCATCAAATACACTGCCTGAGTATCGAAATGAAATTGTTTGGTAGGGTTTTTTCTCTAAAGTTAGCGTAATATTTTTTGCGGTTGAATTGGTGGCGATTGGCTTAACATTGAAACAGTCGTAGCTTTCCTCAAAATATACAGCTGTAAGCTGGTCTTTTGGTGCTCGATTTATAATGTCGACTGTAATTGTGTCTTTGGTTTTGTCTGTTGTGTTTTTAGTTGTAGCGCAGCCAACTAAACCAATGAGTAGTGCGACTATTGTGTAAATTTCTCTCATGCTTATGGATTGCCATATTGTAGTGTGGTGATTATCGTGACGATAGAAAAACAGGTATGGCCACTACTATTAGGCAACATGCCATGTCGCGTTTTTGTCACGGTGACGTGTTGTATAACGTTCCTTGTCGTCCTGTGTCCTTATCTATCTTAGAGGTGGTCGCGGCAAACGCGACAAAAATGACGGCAAGCCCGGCTGCCCTCTAGAGTCGAAAGCAACATCAGCGATAATGCCCATTTGCCACCACCTTGTCCACCGCCCACTTTTGGCTGCTCCCTGCCGGTCATGGTTACAAAGCCTGCTGGTTAAATCCGATGCAATCGGTGGTCAACTAGAGTGCAATTCCGCACCTGACGACCAAACCACTACTGCCCACGCAAAAAACCCTTCCTGCGCGTCAACACAGGAAGGGTTTCTTGTTTGCGGCTGATCAGTCTTTAGCCTGGCTCAACTTGGTGAACAGCTCGGTCGGTACTTTCTTGCCGTTGGAGGTGTACTGGTTGGTGCGGAACTTGTACACCTCCCCCTCGGACAGGAAACCGTCGCCATTGGCGTCCATCGCCTTGAATTCCTCTGTGCCCTTAGGCGCCACGGCCAGCAGTTCCTTGAGCGACACGCGACCGTCATGATCGGCGTCGGTGCGTGCGAACGAAGCATCGCCGCACTTGCCTTCACCGCACTTGCCCTCGGCCTGGGTCTTTTGCGCGCTGGCTTCGCTGGCGCCGCACTTGCCTTCGCCACACTTGCCTTCGCTGGTCTTTTCCGCGGAGGCCAGTTGATAGCCCTGCGGCAAAGCTTCGGCGGAAAACGCCGAGGACGCGAAGTTGATACCGCCGACCAGTGCAACAGCGATCAGGCCAATACGGGTTTTGTTCGACTGGATACGAGACATGTTGATACTCCGGATCAATGGCGTGGTTGGACCACTATTGGTCGTACCACAAGGGTTAATGAACCTGGTTGCGAGCTGCGTTGTGCTTCTCGCTTTGGCAGGTCTATTTGGCCCCAGTGGTGTATCCCGGCTGTATCCGTGAAGAGTGGGTTTTGTATGGCTGTATGCGGATCTCGTGCGCTGATACACAGCGATACACGAAAGCCGGTCTTCAGTTGATCAGGGATGTTTTTGCTCGCGTGGGGATCGCTCGACATTGCCCACGAGCGCTTGTTTAAAAAGGTTGTAGGGTATTTCCTGCGGGCTACAAGACCTTGCGTCGTTGCCTACGGGTACGCCAGAATCTGCCGGCTTGTGCGCCTGAGGTCCAGATTCTATCGTTTTCGCGTCGTTGCCAATTCAGCGACCAGGCTGGAACCCTGATGAATAAACGGCGCACAACGCCCTTCATAACCTGTGCTTGCACGCTTTTAAGTGTGTACTCCGTTATGGCGGCTGTGCGTGGGAGACCTTAGGGTCTGCCGGGTTTCCGTTTCCCGGGTTCCAGCCTGCGTACAGCTGCCACCCTTCGCTTGGAACCGAATGGTGCAGCTTTAACTCGAAGACGGAGAGTTGCCATGTTCAAGGTCACCCCCAACCCGCCGGACACCGATCCGGCATCCCAGAACGAACCCGATTCAAAAACCCTCAACGAGGCCGCCGAACACGCACTCGGCTTCCCCTCCACCGCCGACATCAAAGCCACACCGCGCACGCCTGGCACGCTGTTTACCGTAGACCCCAAGGTCGATACCGAAACCCTGATGGTGTACCTGGTCGAGACCCTGGCCTCGGTCGATGTGATGGTGCACCAGTTGGTGGATCACCTGGATGGAGGATCGCGCAATGCCCTGCTGGGGATTTCCAATAGCGTGATGCTGGCGGAGATTACGGCGAATCGGGTGCTGGACCAAATCGACCCACCCGAATAAACACTGAATCTGTGGCGAGGGGGCTCGCCCCCGCTCGGTGGCGAAGCCGTCGCAAAACCTGATTGCACCGTTTGACTGGTGAAAAAGCAGGGGCCGCTTCGCAGCCCAGCGGGGGCAAGCCCCCTCGCCACAAATGTCATGACACCCCTTTTTCCGAGGGTGAGCCTTAGTTCGGGTCCAGCAACCCGCCACTCCAGTTTCGCGACACCCGGCTGCCGGTGAATTTCGCCACGCCCATGCCCTGAGCTATCAATCGGTCGCGATAGCGCGTCACCAGGCGCCCCGCTTGTTCGGCATGCAGGACCACTTCGGAGGACGGATCGCCCGGGGTCCTGAGGATCCGGGCAAAGCGCTGCCCTTCTTCGACGAAATCGCCCAGCTCCTTTTCGAAGATCAATACGCCAGGTTGCGGGGCGAGGATGGTTTCCATGTGGCCCATTTCCACAGCCTCGACAGGCCAGTCTGCAGGCGCCACGAACTCATCGATGACACCGCAACCGCACAGCCAGTTGTACAGCCCTTCGGCATCCTGCTCGGCGAAGCGGTCGTTGACATCGCCCTGCCCGCGCAGCTCCAGAGTTGCAGCCATGCGCCCTGCAGTGACTCCGTCGCGTATCCACGGGGCAATGATGGTTTCCTCGAAGGAACCGTCGCCGCCGTCATCCCAGATGATCGCCACGTCCATCTTCATCGCCGCAGCCAGTTCGCGACCACGTGGCCAGAAACTGCGGTGTACGTAGAGGTACGGCAAGGCCTCGTCGTCGGTGTGCAGGTCGAGCATCACATCGGCCGTGGCGGCCAGTTGCACCAGTTTCTTTTGCCATTGCTGAACGCAGGTCGAAGGTCGCGCCATGGCCGCCGACTGGTCGAACGAGCGATTGAAGTTATGCCCCGTGGCGTCATGGTATCGACCGAGAATCCGCCCCTGGCGAAACTGCCCGATACCCAGTGGATTGGCTTGTGGCACCACGGTCACCTGGCCCTTGAGCCGGCCCTGGGCCTCGGCCACCTGAAGCCGTTGCATCAGCAGGTGCAGGACCAGCATCCCGGCGATTTCATCGGCATGTACGCCGGCCTGCAGGTGCACGTTCGGCCCGCTGCCATCGCCTGCATAACGCCACGCACCGACCCGCACGGCATCGCCGTTGTTGTTGCGCACACTGAACGAAATATCCTGCGGCATTGGCTTTCCCTCCCGTCATGAACGTTGAAAAACGTTGTATCGCTGCTGTCGAGGCTGGTGATTGAACAGACGTTCAACTAAGCTCGGCATCGTGGAACCTCACCCAAGGACAGCCTTGTGACTACCGATGCCCCGAAAAACCGCCGCGCCGAACCCGATGACCGTCGCGAAATGCTGGTGGCCGCCACTCTGCGCTGCCTGGGTCGCGACGGTCATGCCGGGATATCCGTACGGCGCATCGCCACCGAGGCCGGGGTGTCCGTGGGTTTGCTCAACCACCACTTCGGCAGCATCGAGGCACTGATCGCCGACACCTACCAGCGGCTTGCGAGCGAACTGACCACGGCCCTGCTCCAGGAAATCGAACAGGCCGAGACACCCGCGCAAAAGATCGATGCCTTCCTGGAAGGCTCGTTCTCGCCCAGGGTCATGGACCCGAAACTGCTCGGCGTGTGGGTGGTGTTCTGGAGCCTGATCCGTCACTCCGAACACGTCAGCCAGTCCCACGAAAAAAGCTACCGCGCCTACCTTGATCTGATCCGCCAGTTGCTCGACGGGCTGGCCGCCAGCGAAGGCTTCGTGATTCACGACACCCGCCTGGCCGCCATCGGCTTATCGGCGATGCTCGACGGTCTCTGGCTCGAGTGGTGCCTGAACCCCGAGACCTTCAGCGCCGCCAACGGACTCCATATCTGCCGTTGCTGGATAAAGGGGCTGCGTCACGGAGCATTCAGCACCGACGACGTCTTGTGAGGCATGCCGGCCGAAGATCATCGCCAGGGTGCCGCTGACGGCGATCAGCCCGGCACCGATCATCAGCGACGTATCCATCAACGTGCCCCAGACCAGGCTCGACAGGGCAAACGCCCAGATCAGCCCAGTGTATTCGAACGGCGCGAGCAAGGTCGCGGTGGCGCGGCGGAAACTGGCGAACAACAGGAACTGGCCGATACCGCCCACCAGGCCGGCGCCGAGCATGCCCAGCCAGGCGGGCGTCGGTGACGGCGTGTGGGTCCACGGCAACGCGACCGTCATGCACAGCACAAACACCACGTTGGTGATCAGCATCTGCTCCAGCACTGAGGTCTGCTCATCCACCTGACGCAACTGGATGTAGGTGAACGCCCAGCACATCGCCGCCAGCAGGGTCAGTACGATCGGCAACGGATCGGTCATGTTGTCGGGGCGACAGGCAATGACCACCCCGACAAAACCGATGATCAGGCTGAACCACTGCCAGCCGCTGGCGCGCTCCTTGAGAATCACCGCCGCCAGCACCGTGACCATGATCGGCGCGGAGAAATACAGGGTGGTCATCTCGGCCAGGGTCAGGTCGCGGGCCGCCGTGTAGTACAGCAGCCAGGCGACAATCGACAGTAAACCGCGCACCACCAGCAGGCGTCGGCTCGGCGAGCGCCAGGCCCGCTGGATCAGGCGCATGCGCCCCGCCAGCAACACCGCGGCGACCACCACCAGGCTGCGCCAGAACAGGATGGTCACCACTGAATAATCGGCCACCAGCCACTTGATGGCCGCATCCTGCAACGCCAGGAACGCGTAGCCCAGGGTGCACAGGCCAATGCCTTGCAGCGACCGATCCATCCGTGGCGAACTCATCAGGCCGACCTGCGCACCGGCGTCCCGCGCCGTTCGGCAAAGGCAAACAGCGCCTCGATCAGGAAGGTCAGGCACACGTAGACCCCGGCCACCAGCAACAAGGGTTCGTACACCTGCAGGGTTTGGGCGCGGACCACGTTGGCGGCGCCCAACAGGTCAATCACGGCGATGGTCGAGGCCAATGCCGTGGACTTGAGCAGCATCACGGTTTCACCCGCCAGTGTCGGCAACAGCAGACGCAGGGCCCGGGGCAAGCGCACTCGCAACAACGACTGGCGCGCCGTCATGCCAAAGGCTGACGCGGCCTCCATCTCCCCCTTGGGCACCGCCAGCAGGCCACCGCGAATCACTTCGCCGACATAGGCCCCCATCGACACCACCAGGGCGAACACGATGTACCAGTAACCATCACGCAGATAAGGCCAGAGAAAGCTGCCACGAATCAGCGGGAACTGGGCAAACAGGCTGCCCAGCCCGTAGTAGTAGATGTAGATCTGGATCAGCAACGGCGTGCCGCGCGTCACGCTGGTGTAGAACAGGCTGACCTTGGCGATCACCTTGTTTTTCGAGATCCGCGCCAGCGCCACCAGCACCGCCAACAGGTAACCGAACACACTGGAGACCAACAGAATGATGAGGGTCGTTTGCAGCCCGCGGCCCAACAGTGCCGCGTATTCAACTATCCACGCTGGAATCATTTCGTTCTCTCTGCCGGTTCAGTCAACAAGAGGCATCCAGCGACGAATACGTCGCTCCAACCGTCCCGAAAGATAGTTCGACGCCAGCGTCACCGCGTAATACAACGCCGCAGCCGTGAGGTAGAACAACAGATAGTGGCGCGTCGATCCCGCGCCTTGTTTGGCGGTGTACAGCAGCTCGTTGGTGCCGACCACGCTGATCAGCGCACTGTCCTTGATCAGGTTGATCCACAGGTTGGCCATCCCGGCCATGGCGTAAGGCGCCATGATCGGCAGCGTGACCCGGCGGAACAGACCGAAACCGTTCAGGCCGAACGCCTTGGCCGCTTCGATCTGGCCGAAGGGAATCGCCTGGATCGCCGCACGGAAAATCTCCGAGGCGTAGGCACCCTGCACCAGCCCCAGCACCACGATGGCCGCCAGCGGACCGCTGACATTCACCACGCCGTAGCCGAGCCGGGTCATCAGTGAGTTGAGGAGCATGGAACCGACGTAGTACAGCAACAGAATCAGCAGCAATTCAGGAACTGCCCGGAACAACGTGGTGTAGCCGCGCATCAGCGCCGCAATCGGCTTCGGCGCGCCCAGCTTGAGGCACGCCACCACCAGCCCGATGGCCAGCCCGAGCACAAAGGCCCCGGCCGAAATCTGCAGGGTCATCCAGAGCCCCTTCAACAGCGCACTGCCCCATCCCTGTTCGGTGAAGTTGATCAAATCGAACATTGCCGGCATTTCGTTCTCCAGTTGGCGGTCGTGAACACACCGCCGGATTCTGTGGGAGCGAGCTTGCTCGCGATGAGGCCATGCCAGTCAATATCAATGGTGACTGAACCACCGCTATCGCGAGCAAGCTCGCTCCCACAGGTTTTGCATATGCCACAGGATCTGTGTTGAGATCAGAACGCAGGTTTCACGCTGGTACCGAAGTAGCTCTGGGAGAGGTCGTCGTAGTCCTTGCTCGCCAGCAATTGCTGGATGGCCTTGTCGAGTCTGGCCTTGAGTTCGGTGTCGTCCTTGCGCAAGCCGGCCCCTACGCCTTTGCCGAAGATCGGGTCATAAGGCACGGTGCCGAGGTAAGCCAGGTCCTTGGCATCCGGGGTTTTGACGAACGAAGCCATGGCGGTGCCGTCGGCCATCATCAGGTCGATGCGGCCGGCAATCAGGTCGGCGTTGGCCGAGTCCTGGGTGTCGTAGTACTTAACGTCGGCGATTTTTTCGTAGTAGGTCTTCAGGTAGCTGGCGCTCACGGTCGAGTTCTGCACGCCGATGATCTTGCCCTTGAGGTCATCCGGGTACTTCTTGACCGACGTCTCTTTCGGGCCGACGACGGCAATCGCCGAATCGTAATAGGCCTTGCTGAAGGCGATCTGTTTTTCCCGTTCTTCGGTCACCGACATCGAGGAAAAAATCACGTCGATCTTCTTCGCCAGCAGCGACGGAATGATGCCGTCCCACGCCACTTCCTTGATCTCGCAATCGGCTTTCATTTCGCTGCACAGTTTGTGGATCAGGTCGACTTCAAAACCCTTCCACTCACCGTTGGCCTGTTTCTCGGTGTACGGCGGATAGGGTTCCGCTGCCACTGCGAACCTGATCGGCTGTGCTTGCGCCGCACTCATGCCGGCCAGCAATACGCAGGCCGCACCGGTCAACCAGTTTGCAAAACGTCGATTTCCCATGTTGTTTTCCCGTCTTTTTATGATGAGTTAGCGAGTCTGATGAGCGTTGACGAATTGTCGGCAACGCTCGCTGCGTGGGTGTACGAACACTTCGTCCGGCGAACCGGTTTCCTCGATCAGCCCTTGATGCAGGAAGGCGACTTTGGAAGAGACATCGCGTGCGAACGCCATTTCATGAGTCACGAGGATCATGGTCCGGCCTTCTTCGGCGAGGGAGCGGATCACCCGCAGCACTTCCCCGACCAGTTCCGGGTCGAGTGCCGAGGTGGGTTCATCGAACAGCATGACCTTGGGCCGCATGGCCAGGGCCCGGGCGATGGCCACCCGTTGTTGCTGTCCCCCGGAGAGAAACGCCGGGTACTCGTTGCGCTTGGCCGCAAGCCCGACACGTTCGAGCAGGGCTTCGGCCCGTTCTGTGGCCTCCGCACGGCTTTCACGCAGGACCTGGGTCGGCGCTTCGATGAGGTTTTCCAGCACCGTACGGTGGGGCCAGAGGTTGAAGTTCTGAAACACCATGCCCAGGCTCGACCTTATGCGCACGAGCTGTTTGGCGTCCGACACCAGCGGTGCGCCGGGACGATTCTGGTTAAGGTGAATGCTTTCGCCATCGACCAGGATGCGCCCCTGATCCGGCACTTCGAGCATGTTGATGCAGCGCAGCAAGGTACTTTTGCCCGAGCCGCTGGCACCGATCAGGGAGATCACCTCGCCCTCGCGGGCGGTCAGGGATACGCCCTTGAGCACTTCGATATTGCCGAAGCGTTTGTGCAGGCGATCGACTTCGATCATGGTCTTGGCCGCAGTCGGTTCGACAGTCGCGGTACTGGTCACCGTGCCGATCGCCGGCCTCGGCGCTTCACCATTGAGCACCTGGACAAAGCCGCGAATTCGCTGACAGGCCTGGGCCAGTCGCTCGTCACTCAGGGTGAACGAAAGCCGTACAAAACCCTGGGCCGGCTCACCGAATGCCGCCGCATCCAGCACCGAGACACCGGCTTCGCGCAGCAGGCGCCAGGCGAATTCCAGCGAGGTCAGGCCGGTGCCGCGCACGTCCACCAGCACGAACATGCCCGCATCGGGGTTGAGCACGCTGATGCCCGGGCAATCCGCCAGGCCGGACACCACCAGGTCGCGGCGCCGACGATAGATCTCGCGCATGCCGTGGGTGACTTCATCGTGGGACTGCACGGCCTTGAGCGCCGCTTCCATGACAAACCCGGGTAAGCCGTACAGCATGCTCAGCACCAGGGTTTCGACATGGTTGACCAGGGCTTCATTGGCCACGACCCAGCCGATGCGCCAACCGGTCATGGCATGGGATTTCGACAGGCTGCCGATCACCACGCAGCGCTCGGCCATGCCCGGCAACGCCGCCAGGCTGAGGTGTTCGCGCTCGTAGGCGAGGCTTTCATAGACCTCGTCCACCACAACCCACAGGTCATGGGCGATGGCGAGGTCGGCGATGGCTTGCAGTTCTTCGCGGCCCAGCACCACGCCAGTGGGGTTATTCGGATTGGAGAAAAAAATCGCCCGGGTGCGTGGGGTAATGGCCTTGGCCAGCACGGCGGCATCGAGGCGAAAACCCGAGTCCGCCGCACAGGGCACCCGCACCAGCGTGGCGCCGGACGCCTTGAGCGTGGCTTCGTAGGTGACGTACATCGGATCGAGGGCGATCACTTCGTCGCCGGCACCGAGCAGGCACATCGAGGTGGCGAACAAGGCGTTCTGCGCACCTGCCGTGAGAATGATGTTCGACGCCTGCAGTTCGCGGTCGATCAGCTGGCTGTAGCGACCGGCGATGGCCTCGCGCAAGGCCTGGCGGCCGGCGATTTCGGTGTAGTGGGTATCCCCTTCGCGCAAGGCGTGAATGGCGGCGTCGGTAATGAAATCGGGGGTGGGGAAATCCGGGTCGCCGACGCTGAGGATGATCACGTCCTCGCCATTGCGCTGTGCCGCATTGGCCGCGTAGTGAATATCCCAGGCGGCAACGCCCTGGCCACTGATCCGCTCAACAAAGGGTGAAAACCGCATGCCAGTGCCTCGTTCGAATTGAAGAAACGCAAGCCCGCAACCAGCCGGGGGAAGGTGGCCCCAACATAGTCGAGACTGAACACTCGTTCAACAGAAAACTCACAAGGCTTCGCGTTCAGCGCAAACAGGTCGTTTTCACGACAGTCGCGCCGTTTTTCAGCACGAGGGTGCCAGGCGCTGTGACACAAATTGACTGAGCACCCCGATGAGCAGCGCAACGACGATCAACGCCGCCGCGACGGCGAACGTGACCCGCATCCCCTGCCCGACCGCTTCCGGTTGTGCCTGCAGGATGTTGTTGCTGGCCGTGGCGAAGGCAAACACCGCGCCCATCACCGAAGCGCCGGTGATCAGCCCCAGGTTGCGTGACAGGCCAAGCAGACCGGACATCACGCCCCGTTGATCCGGCGCAATGTCGGCCATCACGACGGTATTGTTGGCCGCCTGGAACAGCGCATAACCGGCGGTAATGACCGCCAGTGGCACGATGTAGCCGAGCGCACCGAAGTTCGTCGGCACGGCGGGCAGGATGCAAGCGCCGGTCAACATGGCAATCAATCCGAGCGTGCGGGATCGATGTGCGCCCAATCCGTCGACCCATCGACCCGCCGGGACCCCGGCCAGTGCGGCGACCAGTGGCCCTGTCGACATCACCAGGCCAACGCTCACTGCATTCAACGCCAGTGCGCCGGTGAGATAAAACGGCCCCACCACCAGGGTGGCCATGACCACGGTCGTCACCAGCAGGCTCATGGCGAAACCTGCGCTCAGCTGCGGATTGCGGAACATCGTCAGTCGAACCAGAGGCGACTCGGCCGTGCGCTCGACGAACACAAACACGCCCGCCCCAACCACCGCCACCAGCAACAGTGCCGTGTTCAGCGGACCAAAACTGCCACGCCCGAGGGTCATCGCCAGCGCATAGGCCAGCAGCGTCAGGACCAGTACCAAGGTGCCGAGGACATCGAAAACCGCTCGATCCGCCCTTTTCTCAAGGCAATCTTTCGGTAAAAAACGATGTGCGAGCCCCATCGCCAAAACACCCAACGGCACATTGACCAGAAAAATCGCCTGCCAACCCAGATTGGCAATCAAAAAACCGCCGAGGGTCGGGCCGAGCGACGTGCCAATCGCCGACATGGTGCCGAGCAGGCCCATCGCACTGCCCAGTTTTGCCTTGGGTACCGCCCCGCTCACCAGCGCCATGGTCAACGCCATCATGATGGCCGCGCCGATGCCCTGTATGGCCCGGGCAGCAATCAACAACCAGAGACCGGATGAGACGGCGCACAGAACTGAAGCGGCGGTAAACACACAAATCCCGATCAACAACAAACGCCGACGGCCAATGATGTCGCCGAGCCGCCCGACACTGACGATCAGTGCCGTGATCGCCAGCAGGTAAGCGAGCACCACCCATTGCACTTGCTGGAAGGAGGCCGAGAACGCCTCGGCCAGTGCCGGTAAACCAACATTGGCAATGCTGGTGCCCAGGGATGACAGCAGCATGGACAGCGACAGGCTGGCCAGCACGCCCCGAATCGATATGGACTTCATTTTCTCGCGACTCCGCAAACAGGTTGTCTGGAGCCTAAGCCCGGCCATAACATGGCGGAAGACGCAGCATTTGCACTGAATACATGCACCACACGCCACCTACCCACAAACCAGTGTGGGAGCGGGCTTGCTCGCGAAAGCGGTGTGTCAGCCAACGTTGATGTTGAAGCTGATGGCCCCTTCGCGAGCAAGCCCGCTCCCACAGGTACCCATTCCATGCCCGACCTGAATCTGCTGATCACCCTGAACGTGTTGCTCGAAGAAGGCAGCGTAGCCCGCGCGGCGCAGAGTTTGCGCCTGAGCCCGTCAGCCATGAGCCGGGCGCTGGCGCGGTTGCGCGAAACCACGGGCGATCCGCTGCTGGTGCGGGCCGGGCGCGGGCTCGTGCCCACGCCTCGGGCGCTGGAGTTACGTGAACGCGTCGGCATGCTGGTGCAAGGTGCCGAAGCCGTCCTGCGCCCCGCCGAGGCACTCGACCTCAATCAACTGGCCCGCACCTTCACCCTGCGCACCAGCGATGGCTTCGTGGAAAATTTCGGAGCGCCACTGATCGCCCGCATCAACCAGGAGGCACCCGGTGTCCGCTTGAGTTTTGTGCAGAAGCTGAACAAGGACAGCACCCTGCTACGCGAGGGCTCAGTGGATCTGGAAACCGGTGTGATCGGCGAAACGACCAGCCCGGAAGTGCGGACCCGGATGCTGTTTCGTGACCGGTTCATTGGCGTCGTGCGTGAGGGTCATCCACTGACTCAAGGCGAGATGACAGCGGTTCGTTATGCCACCGCCCGACACATCCTGGTCTCGCGCCGGGGCCACGAAAAAGGCGTCATGGACGACGCCTTGAGTGAGCTGGGACTGAAACGGGACATCATCACCATCGTCGCCGGCTTCTCTTCGGCGATTGCATTGGCGCGGGCTTCAGACCTGGTCGCCAGCGTACCGCAGCGGCACGTCGGCAACCTGTGTCAGGGGATGCATTGCTTTGCCCTGCCGTTCCCCACGCCGCCGATCACGGTTTCGATGCTGTGGCACCCGCGCATGGACGCCGACCCGGCGCATCGCTGGTTGCGCGGTTGCGTGTGGGAGGTTTGCAGTCAATAAACCCCGGTCATCCGCGCCAATCAGCGCCTCCCGGCGCCGCGCGCATTCAAGCGATTTGTATCGAACTGTATTTCCCCCGGCCACCTTACACAGCGATACAAATCCGCCAGGTTCGGGACATATATGCAGTACATGGAAATGAAAAAGTGGGGCACATCGGAAAGCGCAGGCTTCCCGAGCATTCCAGCGACCCACTGACAGGAAAAACCACCATGATCAATGCAATCGATACCGTGCTGTACACCGGCAAAACCCACACCACCGGCGGCCGCGACGGCCAGGCGCGCAGCACCGATGGACGTCTGGACATCAAGCTTTCGCCTCCCGGCTCTTCGGGTGCCGGCACCAATCCTGAGCAACTGCTGGCGGCGGGTTGGTCGGCCTGTTTCATCGGGGCGATGGGCAAGGCGTGCGTCGCACTGAAAGTGGCCTTGCCAAGCGACGTTGCGGTGGATGCCGAAATCGATCTGGGCAAGTCCGAAAACGCTTTCTTCCTTCAAGCCCGTCTGAATGTCAGCCTGCCGGGCCTGGACCCGACCGTCGCACGCACGGTGGTGGACCTGGCGCATCAGACTTGCCCGTACTCCAAAGCGACCCGCGGGAACATCGACGTCGAGATCAATCTGGTTTGACCGACACGGACACCGCAATAGCTGTAGGAGCGAGCTTGCTCGCGATGGTCTCGAGAGCGCTGCGTTTAGCCAGTAAACACGCGTTATCGTTAACGACCATCGCGAGCGAGCTCGCTCCTACAGGATCAACAGCGGCTGACCTTTCTTGACGATATAGGTCGCCAGCTCCGAGGCTTTACCCTGGCCCACGTTCTTCGCCACATGGGCGACGCCTTCGGGGATGTACAACGAATCACCGGCCTTGAGCGTCACCGGTGCCCGCCCTTCCAGCTGATACTCAAAGGTGCCGCTGATCACGTGCGCCACCTCGACGCCCGGGTGAGCATGTTTGGGCGATGTCACACCAGGATCGAAGTCCACGCGCACCTGAAGGACTTCGCGATCGGCGGTGCCCAGGTCTTCGCGTACCAGGTCGGTGCGATGCAGGCCCTGCTGCCAGCTTTTCATCGCCGGGGCCGGCTGTGTTTCCTGGGCTTGAGAGAGGCTCGCGGCGGTGGCGAGCCCGGCGGCGGCCAGCACCAGACCAAGCCTGCCGATGGTGTGACGGGGGTTGATACGCAACATTGTCTTTCCTCCAGTTGAACCACGCCAGGCCGCGCCGAAAGTGGCGCGATGCCGGTGCTTCCATTGGAAGGCCGCTGTGTATCGCCCGGGTGTCAGGAAACGGCGGATTTGTATGCCCGCGTAACGGCGGGCGTTGCGGATACCTGCAGATACAGACCCGCCGTTGCGGGCACGTCGATAGTCTTACTCCCCCGCCGCTACCGGATCGGTCCCGCGACTGCCCTTGAACGCTTCGCGCCGGGCGCTGCGTTCGGCGCGATAGGCGGCGCTCGGTTCACTGATCAGGTCTGCGCGACGCAAGGGCTGCCCGCAATGCGCGCAAAGCGGTCCGAGGCCGGCCGGCTCGCCGCAACTGCGGTGGGTATAGACCACCGCCAGGCCTTCCTCGGGCGACTTGCACCAGGTTTCGCCCCAGGCCCGCAGCGCCAGGACCACCGAGTAGAACGCGTCGCCTTTTTCCGTGAGGTGATATTCGTAGCGTTTGGGCCGTTCGCTGTAGGCACGTCGCTCCAGGAGCCCGTCGGCCTCCATGCTCTTCAAGCGCGCCGCGACCATTTGCGGCGTACCGCCGGTCTGCGCCTGGATTTCATCGAAGCGATGACTGCCCATGAACAACTCACGCAGTACCAGCACCGTCCAGCGGTCGCCCACGACGGCTTCGGCCCGGGAAATCGGACACAGGGTTTCGGAAACGGTTGTTTTCACCGACATGCGGTATTGCCTCTTGCCTAGTTACTATGATTATCATATCTACGTGAATTGCTGGCAACTACACTTCATCATCCACGGATTATCTTGCGGAGCACCGCCATGTCCAACGCCACCTACCCTCTTGATCGGACGGCCTACCTGCTGGTCGACCCCTACAACGATTTTCTGTCGGAAGGCGGAAAGATCTACCCCTTGATCGAGCCCATTGCCAAGGGCGTCGGCCTGCTCGACAACCTGCGCACGCTTGATCGCACCGTTCGAGGGCTCAACATTCCAGTGGTCATCGTACCGCACCACCGCTGGGAAAAAGGCGACTACGAAAACTGGGATCACCCAAGCCCCACCCAGTGCAAGATCATGCACATGCACCACTTCGCACGCGGCGAATGGGGCGGCGAATGGCACCCCGACTTCGCGCCGCAGGACGGCGACATCGTCGTACAGGAGCATTGGGGCTCCAGCGGCTTTGCCAATACCGACCTCGATTTTCGCCTCAAGCAAAAGGGTATCACCCACGTGATCATCGTCGGCCTGCTGGCCAATACCTGCATCGAGGCAACCGCCCGTTACGCTCAGGAACTCGGCTATCACGTCACCCTGGTACGCGATGCGACCGCGGCCTTCAAGCCGGAGATGATGCATTCGGCCCATGAGCTGAACGGCCCGACCTTCGCTCACGCCATCGTGACCACCGATGAACTGGTTGCCGCACTGGCACAGGCAGGTGTGTGATGCAGTTGACAGGCAACCTGCTGATCGGCGCCAGTGATGTCGGCGCCAGCGACGGAACCATGAAGGCGCTCAATCCCGCGACAAACCAGCCGATTGAACCGGCGTTTGCGCTGGGGAGTGTGGCTGACGTTGACCGCGCCGTGAACCTCGCCGACGAGGCGTTCGATGTTTACAGCCATACCTCGCTCGCCGTCCGGGCGGCGTTTCTCGAATGCATTGCCGACAACCTCGATAGTGTGCGCAATGCATTGGCGGCACGGGCCGCCCTGGAAACCGGTCTGCCGCAAGCGCAACTGGAAGGCGAGACCCTGAAGGCCGCCACCCAGTTCCGCCAGTTCGCCGATGTCGTGCGCAAGGGACGCTTCCTGCAACTGGCCATCGACCCGGAACAACCCGAGCGCCAGCCACGCCCACGCATGGACCATCGCCTGCAAAAAATCGCCATCGGCCCGGTGGCGATTTTCGGCGCGAGCAACTTCCCCATCGCCTACTCAGTCGCCGGCGGTGATACCGCTTCGGCACTGGCGGCAGGCGCCACCGTCATTCTCAAGGCGCACAATGCGCATCCCGGCGCCTCGGAAATCCAGGCCCGCGCCATTCGTGAGGCGGTGCAAGCGTGCGGGCTGCCCGAAGGCGTGTTCTCCATGGTGCGCGGTTCCGGCAATGCCATCGGCGAAGCGCTGGTCGATCATCCACTGATCAAGGCCGTGACCTTCACCGGTTCCGAACAAGGTGGCATGGCACTGTATCGACGTGCGCAGCAGCGCCCCGACCCGATTCCGGTCTTCGCCGAAATGACCAGCGTCAACCCGACCTTCATCCTGCCCCAGGCACTCGCCGAACGCGGCGCGCAAATCGGCGATGGCTTTGTTGAGCGCATGCTGGTCAATGTCGGGCAAGCCTGTCTCAAACCGGCCATTCTGGTGGCCATCGAAGGCACTGGTTTTGAAGCGTTGCGCCACGCCATGATCAAACGCGTATCCGAGGCCCCCGCACGCACGATGCTGACACCGGGCATCCATGGGGCGTACCTGAGCGGTCTTTGCGCAATCGAAAACACCGGTGCCCGCCTCGTCGCCGTTGGCTCGACATCGACCGCAGAAGTCGATGGCCGCTCGGCGCTGTTCGAAGTCGATGGCCAACGCTTTCTCGCCGAACCGTTGCTGTCACAGGAGGTGTTCGGTCCGTCCGCGCTGCTGGTGAAGGTCAGGGATGAAGAGGAACTGTTGCGGGTAGCGCGCTCATTCAAGGGGCAACTCAGCGCGACCCTGCATCTTGAACAGGACGATTTGCCACTGGCCCGTCGCTTGCTGCCAACCCTGGAGCGACGCACCGGGCGCATTGTGGTCAATGCCTTTGCCCATCCGCAGGAAGTGTGTTTCGCCACCGTGCACGGCGGGCCATTTCCAGCCACCTCGGACAGTCGATTTACGTCGGTGGGCATGACGTCCATCGAGCGCTTCCTGCGCCCGGTGGCTTACCAGGGCTTTCCCGATGCCCTGCTGCCGGAGCCACTGCGCGAGGGCAATCCCTTGGGGCTGCCGCGCCTTGTGGACGGTCGATAAACGAAAATGCCGTTGCGTTAACTTGTAGGAGCGAGCTCGCTCGCGATGGTCGTTAACGAAAACGCGTGCTTGCTGGATAAGCGCGGCGCTCTTGAATCCATCGCGAGCAAGCTCGCTCCTACAATGTAATTCCGTTCATTGAATGTCTGTGGCGAGGGAGATTGTCGGACCGCCGCACCGTCCCATTTTGGACGGTCATAAAACGAAAGATACCATTGCGTTAACCTGTAGGAGCGAGCTCGCTCGCGATGGTCGTTAACGAAAACGCGTGTTTGCTGACTAAGCGCGGCGCCCTTGAGTCCATCGCGAGCAAGCTCGCTCCTACAATGTAATTCCGTTCATTGAATGTCTGTGGCGAGGGAGATTGTCGGACCGCCGCACCGTCCGATTTTGGACGGTCATAAAACGAAAGATACCATTGCGTTAACTTGTAGGAGCGAGCCTGCTCGCGATGGTCGTTAACGAAAACGCGTGCTTGCTGGATTAGCGCGGCGCTCTTGAGTCCATCGCGAGCAGGCTCGCTCCTACAACAACAACGGATCAGTCAGTTGTTTTTCGCGAGCCGGGTTTCACCGCTGTCCCATCCGCCACCCAAGGATTTGTAGATCGCCACAATGGCGCGGTACTGGTCGGTTTCACCCAGTGCCTGGGCATCCTCGGCATTCAATCGCTCACGTTGTGCGTCCAGCAACACCAGATAGTCCACCACCCCTTCCTTGTATTGCGTCGCCGCCAGATCGGCCGCGGCACGACTCGACTCGCTTTGCTTGATCAGCGACAGCAAGCGTTGCTGGCGCTTGCCATAGTCGCTGAAGGCGTTTTCCGACTCTTCCAGTGCGAGCAACACCTGTTGCTCATAGGTCGCCAATGCTCCCTCGGCGTCGGCGTTTGCGCCACGAATGCGCGCCCGCACACTGCCCAGGTCAAACGCGGCCCAAGTGATGCTCGGACCCAGGCTCCAGGCGCGGGCGGCACTGGAACCGATTTGCGAACCACGCCCCGCGATGAACCCCAGGAACCCACTCAAACTTACCCGTGGAAACAGGTCGGCGGTGGCCACGCCGACATCGGCCGTTGAAGCCGCCAACCGGCGCTCTGCCGCGAGCACATCCGGACGACGACGCAACAGCTCGCCGGGATCGCCAACCGGCAACGCCTTGGCGATGGCCGGCAAATCCTTTGGACTCAGGTCGATGCTCAGCGTGTCCGGGCGTTCGCCCAGCAGCGTGGCGATGCGGTTTTTGTGGTGCACCTGCTCCGCCTGCAGTTGCGGCACGCTCGCCTCGACCGCCGCCAACCGGGCATCGGCACGCACTACGTCAAGTTCGTTACCCACGCCAGCGTCACGCAGACTCACGGTCACGGCGCGCGATTCGCTTTGGTTCTTGAGGTTGGCCAGGGCGATTTTTTCCCGCAGTTGCGCACCGCGCAGCTGACCATAGGCATCCACCAACTCGGCGATCATGGTCACGCGCAGTTGGTACAGGTCCGCCGCCGTGGCGTCTTCCCGGGCATCGCTGGATTCCAGTTCGCGCTGGATGCGCCCGAACAGATCGATCTCCCAGGCCATGTCCAGGCCCAGGTCGTAGCGATCGGTGTTGACCCGACGCTCGGTCAGACCCGGCACCTGCGACTTGCCTTGCTGGCTGCTGACCCGGCTGGTGACCACCGGCAGATTGTCGTTGCTGATGTCATCGCGAATGGCCCGGGCGGCTTTCCAGCGAGCGAAGGCCACACGCAAATCGCGGTTGCCATTGAGCGCTTTGCCGACCAGTTGATTCAGCGTGGGGTCATCGAATTGCTGCCACCACACCGTTTCAAAACGCGATTGATCGTAGTTGGCCCCTTGCGCCGAGACGACATGGGCAGGCGCTGTGTCCGGGGTTTTGTAATCGGGCCCAACAGTGCAGGCGGCCAATGCCGTGACCAGGAGGCCGGGAAGAAAGAGCTTGAAGGCGTTCATCAGTGCACCTGCGAATCGATAACGTTGAGCGAGTGAACATGGGCCGCCTTGCGTGCAGCTTTACGTTCGATGTAGCGACGAATGAGGACAAAGAACACCGGCGTCAGCAGCAAGCCGAAGAAAGTCACCCCGAGCATTCCGGAGAACACGGCGACCCCCATGGCGCGACGCATTTCCGAACCGGCGCCGGTGGAAGTCACCAACGGAATCACGCCCATGATGAACGCGATCGAGGTCATCAGGATCGGCCGCAGACGCATGCGGCAAGCGTCCAGCACGGCTTCCAGCGGCGACAGGCCCTGGTCCTGCCGGTCCTTGGCGAACTCGACGATCAGGATCGCGTTCTTGCACGCCAGGCCCACCAGCACGATCAAGCCGATCTGGGTAAAGATGTTGTTGTCGCCCTTGGAAATGATCACCCCGGCAATCGCCGACAGCAGCGTCATCGGTACGATCAGGATCACCGCCAGCGGCAGGCTCCAGCTTTCATACAGGGCAGCCAACACCAGGAACGCCAGCAGGACGCAGAGCGGGAACACCAGCAAGGCGGTGTCGCCGGACAAAATCTGCTGGTAGGTCAGGTCGGTCCACTCGTAGGTCATGCCGTTGGGCAGTTCTTCCTTGAGCAGTTTCTCGATGGCTTTCTGGGCCTGGCCGGAGCTGAAGCCGGGAGCCGCCGCACCGTTGATTTCCGCACTGATGAAGCCGTTGTAGTGCATGACCCGATCAGGCCCCGACGTCGGGCTGACCTTGATGAACGTGGCGAGCGGAATCATTTCTCCATGGTCGTTGCGCACCTTCAACTGACCGATCTGCTCCGGCTCCAGACGGAATTGCTGGTCAGCCTGAACGTTGACCTGCCAGGTGCGGCCGAAACGGTTGAAGTCGTTGGCATACAGCGAACCCAGGTACACCTGCAACGTATCGAAGATATCGCTGACGGCCACGCCGTGAGTCTTGGCTTTCTCCCGGTCGATGGCGGCATCGACCTGCGGCACGTTCACCGTGAAGCTGGTAAACAGATTGGCCAGTTCCGGCACGCTGCGGCTCTTGGCGATGACGTTCATGGTTTCTTTGTACAGGGCTTCATAACCCAGGTTGCCGCGGTCTTCGATCTGCAGTTTGAAGCCACCGATGGTGCCCAGGCCTTGAACAGGCGGTGGCGGGAACACGGCAATGTAGGCGTCCTGAATGCTGCCGAATTTGGCGTTCAGTGAAGCGGAAATCGCCTTTGCCGACAGGCTCGGGTCCTTGCGTTCATCGAAGGGCCGCAAGCCGATGAAGGCAATGCCGGCGTTCGGGCTGTTGGTGAAGCCATTGATCGACAGGCCGGGGAACGCCACCGCGCTGTCGAACCCTGGCTCGTTCATGGCAATGGTGCTCATGCGACGGATCACCGACTCCGAACGATCAAGGCTTGCGGCGTCGGGTAATTGCGCGAAGGTCACCAGGTATTTTTTATCCTGGGTCGGCACGAAACCGGTCGGCGTGGTGCTGAAGCCCATGTACGTCATGGCGATCAGCCCGGCATACACCAGCAAGGCCACACTGCTGCCACGTATGACCTTGGCGACGGCAACCACATAGCCGTGGCTGGCCTTTTCGAAGACGCGGTTGAAGGGTTTGAACAGCCAGCCACCGAACAGACGATCCAGCACTTTGGAGAAACGGTCTTTCGGCGCACCGTGGGCCTTGAGCAATACCGCGGCCAATGCCGGCGACAGGGTCAAGGAGTTGAACGCCGAGATCACGGTCGAGATGGCAATGGTCAGGGCGAATTGCTTGTAGAACTGCCCGGTCAAGCCCGAGATGAACGCTGCCGGCACAAACACCGCGCACAACACCAACGCCGTGGCGATGATCGGGCCGGTCACCTCGCCCATGGCTTTCTTGGTTGCCTCGATCGGCTCGAGGCCCAACTCGATGTTGCGCTCGACGTTCTCCACCACCACGATCGCATCATCGACCACGATCCCGATCGCCAGCACCAGGCCAAACAGCGACAGGGCATTGAGCGAGAAACCGAACAGGTGCATCACGGCAAACGTGCCGATCAGCGAGACCGGCACCGCCACCAGCGGAATGATCGAGGCACGCCAGGTTTGCAGGAACAGGATCACCACCAGCACCACCAGGATCAGCGCTTCGAACAGGGTGTGAACCACCGCTTCAATCGAACTGCGCACGAAGATGGTCGGGTCGTAGACGATCTCGTAGTCCATGCCTTCCGGGAAGTTCTTCTTCAGCTCGGCCATCTTCGCCCGCACCTGGTCGGAGACGTCGATCGCATTGGAGCCCGGGCGCTGGAAGATCG
Organism: Pseudomonas sp. Pseusp10; assembly: GCF_059492225.1. Classification (NCBI taxonomy): domain Bacteria; kingdom Pseudomonadati; phylum Pseudomonadota; class Gammaproteobacteria; order Pseudomonadales; family Pseudomonadaceae; genus Pseudomonas; species Pseudomonas sp. Pseusp10. The sequence continues at coordinate 4,567,008 of NZ_CP168528.1, forward strand.
GCATTGCCACCGCTTCCTGGTTATTGAGCAAGGCACGCAGGGCGTACTGGTTGGAGCCCAGTTCAATCCGCGCAATATCCTTGAGGCGAGTGATTTCGCCATCCGGACCACTGCGGATAATCACGTTCTCGAACTCCTCCTCGGTAACCAACCGCCCCTGGGAGTTGATCGACATCTGGAAGCTCGTGGCGTTGGGCGCAGGCGGTGCACCCAGTTGGCCGGCAGCGACCTGACGGTTCTGTTCACGGACCGCGTTGACCACGTCGGTCGCGGTCAGGTTGCGTGAAGCGGTCTTGTTCGGGTCGAGCCAGATACGCAGCGAATAGTCGCCGATACCGAACATCTTCACGTCACCGATACCGTTCAGGCGCGACAGCTCATCCTTGACGTTGAGGATCGCGTAGTTGGACAGGTACAGCATGTCGTAGCGCTTGTCCGGCGAGGTCAGGTGCACCACCATTGTCAGTTCGGGCGATGCCTTGTCCACGGTGATGCCGATGCGCGTCACTTCCTCGGGAAGCTTTGGCTCGGTGCGCGTGACACGGTTCTGTACCTGCACCTGGGCGTTGTCCAGATCGGTACCCAGGGCGAAGGTCACCGTGAGGGTGAGCCGGCCATCGGCCGTGGACTGCGAATACATGTACAGCATGTTCTCGACGCCAGTGATGGCTTGCTCGAGTGGCGCGGCAACGGTTTCGCCAATCACCTTGGGGTTGGCGCCCGGGTAGTTGGCATGGATGACGACGGTCGGTGGCACCACCTCGGGGTATTCGCTGATCGGCAGCTGGAACAGCGCGATGGCACCGGCGATCAGGATCAGCAGCGACAACACTGCGGCGAAGATCGGCCGCGTGATAAAGAACCGGGAGAACTTCATGACAGTGTTCCTTTATCCGCGAGGCGAAACGGCAGCGTCGGTTTTCACCAGCGCCGGTGACGGAGCGACGGGCTGATTACCCGCCTCGATGGCCTGACGTTGACGGGCCAGGCTCGCGACGGTTTGCGCGTCGGCCATCGGTGCATCCTGAGGCGCGACCACCGCGCCGGGACGAACCCGTTGCAGACCGTTGATGACGATGCGGTCGTCTTTCTGCAAACCGCTGCGCACGATGCGCAAGCCTTCGAGTTTCGGCCCCAGATCGACGCTGCGGTACACGGCCTTGTTGTCCTGGTCGATCACCAGCACGAACTTCTTGCCCAGGTCGGTGCCCACCGCTTCGTCTTTGATCAGCAGGCCGGCATAGGCTGCGCTGCCTACCAGTTTCAATCGGGCATACAACCCGGGGGTGTATTGGCCGTCCGCGTTGTCGAACACCGCGCGGCCGCGAATGGTGCCCGTCTTTGGATTGACCTGGTTATCGACAAAGTTCATCTGCCCCAGGTGGCTATTGCCCTCCTCGTTCGACAAGCCCATGTACACCGGTGTGGTTTGACTGCGCTGGCCTTGACGGGAGAGCTGGCCGTACTTGAGGAACAGGCGCTCATCGGCGTCGAAATAGGCGTAGACCTTGTCGGTGGAGACCACGCTGGTCAGCGCCGAGGTGTCGGCGGTGACGATGTTGCCGGCGGTGATTTCAGCACGGCTGACCCGGCCGGTAATCGGCGCGGTAACGCGGGTGAAGCTCAGGTTCAGGCGTGCCAGATCGAGTTGCGCCTGCACGGCATCGACAGCGGCACGGGCTTCCTGGGCGGTGGTGTTGCGCGTGTCGGCCAACTCCGCCGAGATCGCATTGCTGCTCAGCAAGCGCTGGCCACGTTGTGCTTCATTGCCAGTTCGAAGCAGCGTGGCGCGAGCTTGTTGCAACTGCGCTTCGAGGCGATGCACTTCGTGTTCGAACGGACGTGGATCAATCTGGAACAGCAAATCCCCTTTCTTCACCGACTCGCCATCGGTGAAGGCGACGCGATCGATCTGCCCCGATACCCGCGGACGAACCACGACGGTTTCCGGCGCTTCCAGACGGGCGGTGACTTCATCCCATTCGGTAATGGGTTGCTCGAGCACTTTGGCCACCGTGACATGCGGCGCACCCGGCGCCTGGGCGGCATCGGGTGCGTGGCCGCAAGCAGTGACGGTCGCCAACGCCAATGCAGCAAGGGGATAACGCAAAGGTTTGAGTGACTGTTCCATGGGTAGTGTCCGCCAGACGGTTTAGGGGTTGGAGAATTCTCGGCCGCACAGGGGGCAGCGACGAATTGAACGGAGTGAACTTGGTTATCATCATTAATGATGACCATCATGTATAAGCGCAAAAAAAATGAAAACTCAGATCAAGCCCATGAATTAACCGGGTTTTTTACTGCAAGCCGCCAGGCTGACGACGGAACAAATGGAGTCCAGTGCGGGCCCAAGCGTTTGCGCCACCTGCAAGGCACGGGCGGTCGGTTCCATTTTGTGGCCAATGCGTTTAAACAAAGGGTCGTTGAACAATGCGCGCAGGCGACCCAGTGCGCCGCTGACCGCCGGTTGGCCCAGAGCAAGCTTTTCTGCGGCGCGGGAGACATTGCGTTCCTGAATGAGCGCCTCGAAAACCACCAGCAGATTAAGGTCGATACTGCGCAGATCATTACGTTTCATGGGGGCGGCACCCTGTGAGGTGTTTAGACTTGAGCCACGGCCCGGGACCGACAAAACCATTGCCGCGAATTTATATTATGATCATCATCAATACCAGCCCCTCAGCAAAAATTTGCCAGGGCGCTCATCGGATGACAGGACCCACGCATGAAAGTGACGAAAGACCAGGCAGCAGCCAACAAGGAAGCAATCCTCGGCGCAGCCTCGAGGATGTACCGGGAAAAAGGCATTGATGGCATCGGTATCGGCGAACTTTCCCGCTCGGTGGGCCTGACCCATGGCGGCTTTTACGGACAGTTCCCCGGCGGCAAGGAGCAGTTGGCGTCAGAGGCGATCAGCCGCACGTTCGAAACCAACATCGAAGACTGGCGAGCGGCTACATCCATCCCTGAACTGCTCAAGGGTTACTTGACCCAAAGCCACTTGAGCAACTGGACCGAAGGCTGTCCGATCCCCGCCCTCGGCGCCGATGTCGCGCGCAATGGCGGTGCCGTCAGCCACTCGTTCACCAAAGGAGTGCAGAATCTGATCGAAACGCTGATGCCATTGGTCGACGGCGAAACCGATGATGAAAAACACCAGCAAGCCTTGCGTATCCTTGCATCGATCACCGGGGCAATACTGATCGCCAGGGCATTGGACAACCCTCGATTGTCGGAGCAGTTCCTGCAATCGGTGATCGACGCCTGGCCTGCCAGCGCCGAAAAAACAGCAGAAGACGCGGACACCGAATGCTGACCGCGAGTAACGTGCGCGGCGCCTTGGACGCGATCGATAAGAACGAAGAATTTATCAAGATGACGCTTGCGGTGATGATGGCGCCAGATTGACGTTCCGGTGTCATACCCCACTGCACCACCACGACTGCGCAGACAGGCAGCCGTCGATTTCTTCCAGGCTCTCCAGTGTAAAGCCTGTAGTTCAGGAAAACCTACACTGTTAACTTCTTGGTTATCGCTTTTTTGGCATATAGCGCCAATCCGGATATGAACGATTTACTTTCAACCCAACGGCTTATCAACCACGACGCTGCCAAAGAGATAACAATAGTCACAGCACTAACAAACAGCGCACTCGGCACAGAATTATATATATACCTCTGTGACAAACCTAAAACAAACAGCATAATCGGGAAGTGAATTACATAGAGAGTGTATGAATATGCCGCATGCCGACGGAACCACTTAGGGAAAGATGCGCCCCCACCCATTAGCAATGCAAGAAAGCAAGCGAACCACAAGCCAGACACTACCCTAAAGTAATTTAGAGGAGCCGGTACAACAGCATTACCAGATGGATCGTCAAATAGAGCAAAAACTACGACAGCAATAAAAGCGAGGCTAGAGACCGCAAACATCACACCAAAAATCCGGTTATTCATCTGCGGTCTACGCTGATGAATCAATGCCAACCCAAATCCAGAGAACCAAACTGGTGCCAACATAAAAAACAATGAGTTTTTGTACGTTACAAAAACGGCCATGCCAAGCATTACACTCGAGATTATCTTCCTGCCAGGCCATAGGAAGACAGATGCGGCTATCACGTAGTACCAAACCTCAATAGACAAGCTCCAAAGCGGACCATTAGCTGACGGGGTCTCGGTTTTGAACCCATTTAGAAACGCCAGCGCGCCTAAGACATCCGATGAGACTGACACATATTCTGTGCGTACGAAATCCACACCTTCAATTGTAATTAGCGCGTTTGTTCCAGATGGAAATACATAAGGTGCGACGATAGAAAGAACAACCATCAAAACCAATGATGCGATCAATGGCGGATAGATCCTGATAGCTCGATCCTTCGCATATTGCCCAATATTAAACACGGAATTTTTCGATATATTATTACACACTGACTTCCCTATCAAAAAACCACTAAGCACAAAAAACACCATAACGGCAAGTTGTGACACAAGCACAACCAATGTAAACCAAGAGCCAACAGCCGGGAGAAGTAGTGTTTGAAAAGTATGTCCAAACAAAACCACAATCGCAGCAAGAGCGCGCATAGAGTCAAGTTGACTTGACTGTTCCTGCGTCATCCGAGACATAAATTATTATTAGCCTTTTGTCTAAGTGATCTGCGTTAGGCTCTCGTCATTGCTTGTGTGTGAGCCCACTCTAAAATTGTGAATTATGCGGTAATCTGGCCATAGTTCAACAGCCAGTTGTTCTACACCGCGCCGCTCATCCGGTAGCTCGCTAAAATAGGCTTGGAACCCCGCCACTGCAATCAATCCGTGCTCGGTAGTTTAATTTTCGCCGAGTGAAATGCAGGCCTGTTCACAGGTCAGTCCCCTGGCTCGGGTTTGGTCAGCAAATTCAGCCAGGTCGCCCGCTCGCTGGTCAGCGCGCTTGAACACGTCGGCAAGCACAGCGACGGCGCGAGCAGTGGTAGCATCAGCAGTGACTTGATCGATGAACGCAGCCATGCGAAGACGGGTGTTGATCTGGAACCGATCCATGGCCAAATTCAAGGCAGACGAAAAAAAGCCGGCAACAGGCCGGCTTTAGACAGATTTGCAGCTATCGCTGCAGATACAGGAGGTTTCGTTTACTTTGCGGATTCAGAGGACAATGGCGCTGGGTAAACCTTTAAGCTGCCAGCCTCAAGCCTATCGATCAGTTTTCGCCCCAAAGCTATGCCTGGCTTCTCTATGAAGCGATATGTGAACCATGAGATAACGGTTGTAACAAGCAACACAAGCAGGAAGAAGATTATGCTTTCCGCATCCCCCTTGCCAAACATCAAATTAATCCCATGATTGCTCACAATTTTTAAAACTGCTATGTGTATCAAATACATACTAAAGCTAAGCTTTCCAAGCAACATGGTAATCGGGTTAACAAACAATTTAACTGGGTAGTAGGCAAGAAAAATTGCAAAAATAGCAAATACCCCACCAGCAATAACGTGATGAGGTACAACAGTCTGAAATTGACACCAAAACTCCACAGAAAGCGCTACAAACATAGCACCACCAACAACTAGAGATATTAAATTCGGCGCCTTATTCTTACTGAGATAAATGTAAGCCATTACCCCAAGAACAAATACCGGAGCCTGACCAATAAAGTTGAAAAATACGAAATTATCAACCATATATTTTTGAGCCGGCTCATACACAAAGAGACTTGTCGCCACAAGTACATTCAACTCTTGCAATAGAAGACAAAGAATCAATAGCAGCACAAAATAATGAAATTTACGAACAAGCATAAGCGCAGGAAACAATAGATAGAACGTCATTTCAACAGCTACTGACCATCCACCGGGTACTACTGAGTTTATGGTCTCCGGGTGCAATCCATGCAAAAATAGCGCAGTCATCGGAAAAAACCACCAATGAAGACCGCTAGGAGCAAAGTTTGTAGGAGATGTCCCGTTCAGAATAAAAAAACCAATAATCGCCAAATAAAACATTGGTGCGATCCTGAACACCCTGCGTAAATAAAAATTTCTTACAGGGTTCAACTCGCCAGATTTCCTTGTAGCCCAAGACATGCAGAGCGTTATCGCACTAGCGATATAAAACAACTGGACCCCTCTAGCGCCCTCAATCATTGTCAGCCAAAGAGTATTATTAAGGGGCTGAACATACTGCGACGCATGAACAAACACGACTAACATTATAGCGATGCCTCTCAACGCATCAATATAATTGTACTTTTTAATCTCTTGAGCGCTCATCGAGAAAACTCTGATCCAGAAAAATCAGCCATTATCCATAGTCAACATTGTACCTGCCAGAGTTTTCTGTCCGGCCAACCGCGCCTCAAGTCGGAAATATTCCGACCGAGATCACGGCATCCGGCGCGACCTGGATAATCATTCCGCGAGTTCGGCAGCAGGCTCACATTCGTGGAGCTACGGGCCAGGATGGTTCGATGACTGTAACCTCAGCCAGCTTCAGAGCGCGTCGGATGGCGACGGCTCAGGCCGAGAAAAAACTTAGCGTCGTGTCCGGGATCAGTGGACCACTACAGCGCGATCCCGGAGACCTAACGAGCGATACTCGGTGATTGTTTTGCCCAGAGGATGCTTATCGCATCTGTTTCAAGCGTCAGGTTGTTACCGACCCTGAGCCAGAACAGGATGTCGTTAGGCGTTGATACACTGAAAAAGATCCAGTGCCCCGCCCCATCAGCCTTTTCCTCTACCTCTGCAACGTACAACGCGACCTCGCTTTCGCTAAGTTCCAGGGCATCGGAGATTTCTCGCTGTGTCGGCTTTCTTACGCTACTCATAGCGAAATCCATTTCTTGAACGAAGTGCTGAAAGCATAGCTGAACACCAAATTCTGGAGTCTCCACCTATCGCTTCCGGTCACGGAGGGCGGCGCCTGTGATCACGACCCTACGTGCGCAAGCTCTTCGTCAATGATTCGCTCTGCATTCTTCGCAGCGGTTGTCGCGAACTCGTAACAAACCCGGAAGTCCTGCTCCGTTACGGATGCAGATCCCTGCAAATTCTCCAGGCAGCGCGTTAATGCATGCTTTATCAAGCCATCATTTAGAGCATTGCGGGCCGCCTCTTCACCTTCAACCGCTCGAATGGCAGCTTCGATTTCTCCGATCTGCTCAATCTTTGCCGCCAGCGCGACCTTGGCGATCTCATCTCGCTCGATGATTTTGGTCCAAGAGTGATCAACTATCAGCGTTTTCATTAGTAGCCCCTCTCTTCCGGACTCATGCCTGGTCATCAACCAATAGCCCACAAACTCGAATCACGCCAGCCGGTGAAGTTCAGTGGAGGCTAAGGTTGCGAATGAGCAGCGCAGCGTCAGCTCTCGTCTCAACCTTTATGGCCCGGTGCTCGTCACCTACCTTGTGCGGGTCATCAGTGAAGCTGTCTGGAAACTGCCAGTCCAACACCCTCTGTAGCAGCTGCCGAGCCCGCGAGGCTGCGTTCGGCTGCGAAGCAGTCGTGAGTCCAGCTGACGCGGCCTGCCTGACGTACCGCAATGACTGATTTTACGACTGCTTCGCAGCCGAACGCAGCCTCGCGGGCTCGGCAGCTGCTACAGATCGCATTAGCGCTATTAGCCTTCAGCGTGTCCTTTTTGTACAAGGTCGACAGCAATGGACCGGACCATGATCGCCAGGATTCATGGTCGCTGGATGCCCTCCGCTGATGTCGGAGCCGGAGGGCGAGCCGAGGCACTTTTTGCCGGTAATGCCAGCGTTATGACAACATCTCCTCTAGACGGTGCGGTTTAAGTCGAAACGATCCAGGTTCATCACTTTGGTCCACGCAGCGACGAAGTCCTTGACGAATTTCTGCTGCGCATCGGCGCAGGCATAGAATTCGGCCAGGGCACGCAACTGCGCATTGGAACCAAAGACCAGGTCAACCCGCGTCCCCGTCCACTTCACTGCACCGGTTTTGCGATCGCGACCTTCATACTCTTGCTGGGCATCCGATACCGGCTTCCACTCCACGCCCATATCCAGCAGGTTGGTGAAGAAGTCGTTGGTCAAGGCTTCCGGACGCGTGGTGAACACACCGTGTTTGCTCTGGCCGACATTTGTGTTCAACACGCGCAAGCCGCCCAGCAACACCGTCATTTCCGGCGCGCTGAGCGTCAGCAGTTGCGCCTTGTCGATCAGCAATTTTTCGGCCGGCACACGGTACTGTTGCTTCAGGTAATTACGGAAACCGTCGGCAATCGGTTCAAGGTAACCGAAGGAATCGACATCAGTCTGCTCCTGGCTGGCGTCCATCCGTCCCGGGCTAAAAGGCACCGTCACACTGTGGCCGGCATTTTTCGCAGCCTGTTCGACACCTGCACTACCGGCGAGCACGATCAGGTCGGCCAGGGAGATTTTCTTGCCGCCGGTTTGTGCACTATTGAACGCCTTCTGGATGCCTTCCAGTTTGGCCAGCACATTGGCCAGTTGCTCCGGCTGATTGGCCTGCCAGGACTTCTGCGGCTCCAGGCGCAGACGCCCACCGTTGGCGCCACCGCGTTTGTCGGAGCCACGGAAGGAGGAAGCCGCCGCCCACGCCGTCGATACCAGCTGCGAAACCGACAGGCCGGAAGCCAGTACCTTGCTTTTCAGATCAGCCACATCGCTGTCGTTGACCAGCGGATGATCGACGGCAGGGATCGGGTCTTGCCACAGCAGCTCTTCGTTCGGCATTTCCGGGCCGAGGTAGCGTGAGAGCGGCCCCATGTCACGGTGAATCAGCTTGTACCAGGCACGGGCGAAGGCGTCGGCCAACTGGTCTGGATTGGCCAGGAAGCGCCGCGAAATCGGCTCATAGATCGGGTCGAAGCGTAGCGACAGGTCCGTGGTCAGCATGGTTGGATCACGCCGCCTGGACGGATCAAAGGCATCCGGGATGGTACCGGCGCCAGCGCCGTTTTTCGGCTTCCACTGGTTTGCCCCTGCCGGGCTCTTGGTCAGTTCCCATTCGTATCCGAACAGGTTCTCCAGGTAGTTGTTGCTCCACTGGGTTGGCGTGGTTGTCCAGGTCACTTCCAGGCCGCTGGAGATGGCGTCGGCACCTTTACCGGTACCGAACGTGCTCTTCCAGCCCAGGCCCTGCAGTTCGAGACCGGCGGCTTCGGGCTCAGGTCCGACATGCTCGACAGGACCGGCGCCGTGAGTTTTGCCGAAGGCGTGGCCGCCCGCGATCAGCGCGACGGTTTCCTCGTCGTTCATGGCCATGCGCGCAAAGGTTTCACGGATGTCTATCCCGGCGGCGACCGGATCAGAGTTACCTTCAGGGCCTTCGGGGTTTACGTAAATCAGGCCCATCTGCACGGCTGCGAGTGGGGTTTCCAGATTGCGCTCGGCGGGAGCTTGCCCGGCATCTTTGCCATAACGCACGTCGCCACCCAGCCACTTGCTTTCCGAGCCCCAGTAGACGTCTTCGTCCGGTTCCCAGACATCCGGGCGGCCACCGGAAAAACCAAAGGTCTTGAAGCCCATGGACTCCAGTGCAACGTTGCCGGCAAGGACGATCAGGTCGGCCCAGGAGATTTTGTTGCCGTACTTTTGCTTGATCGGCCAGAGCAGCCGACGGGCCTTGTCGAGGCTGACGTTGTCTGGCCAGCTGTTGAGCGGTGCAAAGCGTTGCTGGCCGGAGCCGGCGCCGCCCCGGCCGTCACCGGTGCGATAAGTGCCTGCGGCGTGCCAGGACATGCGGATAAAGAAGGGTCCATAGTGACCGAAGTCCGCCGGCCACCAGTCCTGGGAATCGGTCATCAGCGCAGTCAGGTCTTTTTTCAGCGCCTGGAAATCCAGGCTCTTGAAGGCTTCGGCATAGTTGAAGTCGCCCCCCAACGGGTCAGACTTGGGTGAGTGTTGACTCAAGATCTTCAGGTTCAGTTGGTTCGGCCACCAGTCGCGGTTCGTCGTGCCACCGCCAGCGGCGTGATTGAACGGGCATTTCGATTCAGTTGACATGGCATCTCCTCTTGATTTTGTTTTCAGCTAACCATCCTTAAGCGTGGATCCGGATCACCGATTGAAGAAATAGCTTTTCGGTATGGGATCCATAGCCTCAAGGCTATGACGGCCCAGTGATCAGTCGCTCCAGACCATCCATTAAAGTACCGGACGGGGAAACTGTCGCTTCATCTGGGGGAGATAGCTGATAAACAGCTCAAATCAGTCAGGCGGTTGGCAATGCTTCCATGACCCGGAACAAAAGTGGTGGCGACGATTCGAATCGCAACGGAGCCCGAAATGTCCAGGCCGTTACTGCGCGCAATAAAAAACCGGCCTTTCAGCCGGTTTTTTATGACACTCAACAGCACTTCGGTCCGGCTTTACTGCCGTAACGGGCCTCCTGGCGCTCGCGGAAGAACGCCTCGTAGTCCATCACCGGTTTGTCCGGGTGCTTGTTTTGCATATGCTCGACGTAGTTGTCGTAGTCGGGCATACCGACCATCAGGCGCGCGGCCTGACCGAGGTATTTACCCAGGCGACTGAGGTCATTGAACATGATCAGGCATCCGGCAGCGCGTGGAATGGCGCTTCCTTATCCGTACGCTCCTTGCTGCCCCAGGCGGCAATACCGACCTTGAGCGCAAAGAACAGGATGCTGAACACCACGAACAGGAACAGCGCGGTCAGCGTCGCGTTGGTGTAGGCGTTGAAGATCACGTGCTGCATCTGGTCGATGCTCTTGGCCGGGGCCAGCACCTGACCGTTAGCCAGCGCATCGCTGTACTTCCTGGCCAGGGCGAGGAAGCCGATCGCCGGGTTGGCATCGAACAGCTTGATGAAACCAGCGGTGGTGGTGCAGATCAGCAACCATACCGCCGGCAGCAAGGTGACCCAGACATACCGCTGGCGTTTCATTTTGATCAGCACCACGGTGCCGAGCATCAGCGCGATACCGGCCAGCATCTGATTGGAGATACCGAACAGCGGCCACAGGGTATTGATGCCACCCAATGGATCGATCACGCCCTGGTACAGCAGATAACCCCACATGGCCACACAACCGGCGGTGGCGATCAGGTTGGCGGTCCAGGATTCGGTGCGGCGCAGGGCCGGCACGAAGGAACCGAGCAAGTCCTGGAGCATGAAGCGCCCGGCACGGGTACCGGCGTCGACCGCGGTCAGGATGAACAGCGCTTCGAACAGGATCGCGAAGTGGTACCAGAACGCCATGGTGTTCTCGCCCGGCAACACATGGTGCAGGATCTGCGCGATGCCCACCGCCAGGGTCGGCGCACCACCGGCACGGGCCAGGATGGTGGTTTCACCGATGTCGTGGGCCACCGCTTGCAGGGCTTCCGGGGTAATGGCGAAGCCCCAGCTGCTGACGGTTTGCGCAACGGCCACCGCATCGGCGCCAACCACGGCGGCCGGGCTGTTCATGGCGAAATACACGCCCGGATCGATCACCGAGGCGGCGACCATGGCCATGATCGCCACGAACGATTCCATCAGCATGCCGCCGTAACCGATGTAACGGGCATGCCCTTCACTGGCCAGCAACTTCGGCGTGGTCCCGGAAGCGATCAGCGCATGGAAGCCCGAGACCGCGCCGCAGGCGATGGTGATGAACAGGAACGGGAACAGACCGCCCTTCCATACCGGGCCAGTGCCATCGATGAACTGGGTCAGCGCCGGCATTTTCAGCTCGGGCATGGTGATCAGAATGCCGATGGCCAGGGCGACAATGGTGCCGATTTTCAGGAAGGTCGACAGGTAGTCACGTGGCGCCAGAATCAGCCACACCGGCAACACCGCTGCGACAAAACCGTAGCCGATCAGCATCCAGGTGATCTGGATACCGGTAAAGGTAAACGCCTTGGCCCACACCGGATCCGCGGCAATCTGCCCGCCGAGCCAGATCGAACCGAGCAGCAACAGCACGCCGATGACGGAGATTTCACCGATGCGACCCGGGCGGATGTAGCGCATGTAGATGCCCATGAACATCGCGATCGGGATGGTCGCCATCACGGTGAAAATGCCCCAAGGGCTTTCGGCCAGGGCTTTCACCACGATCAGCGCCAGCACGGCGAGGATGATGATCATGATCAGGAAGCAGCCGAACAGCGCGATGGTGCCGGGAATACGACCCATTTCTTCACGGACCATATCGCCCAGGGAGCGGCCGTTGCGGCGGGTGGACATGAACAGGACCATGAAGTCCTGAACTGCACCGGCCAGCACCACGCCGGCGATCAGCCACAGCGTGCCGGGCAAGTAGCCCATCTGCGCTGCCAGCACCGGGCCGACCAGCGGACCTGCACCGGCGATAGCGGCGAAGTGGTGACCGAAGAGTACGTGCTTGTTGGTCGGCACGTAGTCCAGACCATCGTTATTGAGCACAGCGGGAGTGGCCCGAGCGGGATCGAGCTGCATCACTTTGTTGGCGATGAACAGGCTGTAGTAGCGGTAGGCAACGAGGTAGATGGCGACGGCTGCGACTACGATCCACAGGGCGTTGATCGCTTCGCCGCGGCGCAGGGCCACGACACTCAGCGCAATCGCTCCCAGGACAGCCACGGCAAACCAGGCGAGGTGTTTAGCCAGACGGGGCATAGCGTGTCTCCTGCCGACAGCCAGTGACTGCGGCGGTAATTTTTATAATTGTGTCCGCGGTGCGGAGCTGGCCCAATATCTGCGCATGCCGTCCACAAATAAATCCGCGTTACTACGTACGTGGTGTCTACGTAGTTCTACGTAGATGCCACGATCTTCCTGTTAAAACGCATAACCCTGTAGGAGCGAGCCTGCTCGCGAAAAAGGTACAGCAGACACCACTCAGCGCCTGGAATACCATCGCGAGCAAGCTCGCTCCTACAAGGCGCCTCTTTGGCATATGATCCCGAGCCTTCGCGCGGGCAGGAGTCAACATGCAGCTCAAACACAAAATTGTCGCCCTCGGGATTCTGCCGCTGGTGCTGGCCATTGCCGTCATCTGCGCGCTGGTGATTTCCCTGAACCGCCAATTGGGCGACCAGCAGGCACAACTGATCGAAGACAGCATTCTGGCAAGCAAGCGCGCGGAGCTGAAAAACTACGTGGAAATGGCCCAGAGCCTGATCGCTCCGCTGTACGACGACGGCCATGGCGACACCCGTGCCCAACAGCAAGTGCTGGAGGAACTGCGCAAGCTCAGCTTCGGCATCAACGGCTATTTCTTCGTCTACGACCGCGAAGGCCGCAGCCTGATGCATGCGCGCCAGTCGGAACTGGTGGGCCAGTACCTGTGGGACATGAAAGACCCCCACGGCCTGCCGGTGATTCAAGCGCTGCTGCACAGCGCGCAATCGGGCGAAGGCTTTCAACGCTATGCCTGGAACAAACCCTCTTCCGGCCAGGTGACCGACAAACTCGCCTACGTGGTGATGCTCGATCGCTGGGGCTGGATGCTCGGCACCGGTATCTACCTCGAAGACGTCGAGCGCGCCACCCAGCAGGCTCGCGCAGAAGTGGCCCAGGGCATCCGCAAGACCATGATGGCGATTGCCGTGGTCGCCCTGGTCGCGGTGCTGTTCGTGTTCGCCACCGGCATGACTCTCAACGTCAGCGAGCATCGCCTGGCGGACAAGAAACTGCAGCGCCTGACCCAGCGCATTGTCAGCCTGCAGGAGGAGGAACGATCCCGGGTGTCCCGCGAGTTGCACGACGGCATCAGCCAGGTGCTGGTCTCGATCAAGTTTCAGTTCGAACTGGCCAGCCATCTGCTGGAAAGCGGACAAGCCCACGACAAGGGCTTGAACACGTTGAAAGACGCCACCGAGCGCCTGGGCGATGCCATCGGTGAAGTCCGCAGTCTCTCCCATGACCTGCGCTCATCGCTGCTCGACACTCTCGGCCTGCCGGCGGCCATCGGCCAATTGGCCGCGGAATTCGAGCAGCGTAGCGGGCTGACCGTGACCTACGACGAAAATGAATTCGACTGCCAACTGGTCGACGGCGCGGCTGTTGCGTTGTTCCGCATCGTCCAGGAAGGCCTGACCAATATTGAACGCCACGCCCGGGCGAAGAACGTCTCCATTACCTTGCGCGGTTGTGAGCGGTCCGTGCGGCTGACCGTGGTCGATGACGGCATCGGTTTCAACGTCGCCCAGGTCGAACGTCGTCAGGCCGGCATTGGTTTGCGTAATATCCGCGAACGCGTCGAACATTTTGGCGGGCGCTTCGATTTGATCTCGATGCCGGGCAGAAGTGAGCTGGACGTGCTGCTGCCAATGAAACCTGGCGCAAAACCCTGAGCCGGCCCAAAACTACAAGAGTGAAACCTCGCATGAACCTGCCCTCCCCGATCCGTGTCGCCCTGGTCGACGATCACTCCCTGGTCCGCGACGGCATCAAGGCGCTGCTGGCCGTGATGTCGCCCCTGGAAATGGTCGGCGAAGCGGAAAACGGCGCCGAGGCCATCGAAATGGTCGGACGTTGCCAGCCGGACCTGCTGCTGGTCGACATCAGCCTGCCGGACATGAACGGCCTGGAATTGACCCGCGTGCTGCGCAGCCAGTACCCGTCGCTCAAGGTGCTGGTGCTGAGCATGTACGACAATTACGAATACGTCAGTGAATCGGTGCGCTCCGGCGCCAGCGGCTACGTGCTGAAAAACGCCCCGTCACGGGAAATCATCGCCGCCATCGAAGCCATCAGCAGCGGCGGAACCTTCTACAGCGCCGAAATCGCCCAGCGGCTGATCGCCGACAAGAACACCGACAACGAACTGACCCCGAGGGAAAGCCAGGTGCTGTCGAAGATGGCGCAAGGGTTGAACAACAAGGAAATGGCCCGGGAGCTGGACATCAGCGTGCGCACGGTGGAGACACACCGCTTGAGCATCCGGCGCAAGCTCAACATCGACAAACCGGCGGCGCTGGTCAAATACGCCATCGATCACGGGATTATTTCGCGGTGATGGGTGAACCGACAACAGGCGTGTTCACACGGCCGATTTAAATCCGTTGAGCGAAGCAGCTACTACTATCAACTCCAGACCCGGTGAATCGCTTGAGATCCTCTGCCCATCCGGGGGTGACGGGCCAAAAATTAGCTACATTTCCACGAGGCCAATGTAGGTAGCATCGGCCAATTGCCGCATTGCAATGGGGTGGAAGCTTACAATGAGCCGTGAACACAACGTGTTGGCACTATTGCTGATTGCTCCGCTATCGGGCTGCTCCAATGCCCCTTCGATTCCGGTTCTGGGGGCCTACTTCCCCGATTGGCTGTTCTGCATTCTCGCCGGCATGCTGCTGGCCTTTGTGCTTCAGGCACTGCTTGCACGGTTAGGTTACGCGGCCTGGCTGGTGCCGTCAGTTCTGACCTATCCGGTTTTGACCGCGTTGTTGTCCATGAGCACCTGGCTGCTGTTTTTCCAGAATTGACCGGGGACTTGCATCATGAGCGAATCCGCTGTGAACAAACTGCCCCGACGCTTGATCGTTCTCGTATTGCTCGGGCTGACGCTGGTGATGCTGCTGTGGGTGGTCTGGCGGTTGGACACCACCCCACGTACCGATGATGCCTACGTGTATGCCGACACCATAAACGTCACTCCGGAGGTGAGCGGCAGCATCGAAGAACTGCCCGTGCGTGAGAACCAGCAGGTGAAACAGGGAGACGTACTCCTGCGCATCGACGCGCGGGTGTATCAGGACGTGCTGGACCAGGCTCAGGCCTCATTACAGGCGCTGAACAAGGAAATCATACTGAGCCAGCGTCAGGTTGATGCCCAACAATTCAATTCCGAAGCGGTGAAAGCCAGTGTCGAACGCGCCAAGGCCGCCGCCGCGCAGAGCGCCGACACATTGCGGCGCATGGAACCCTTGCTGAAACCTGGCTATGTCTCCGAGGAACAGGTGGATCAGGCCCGCACCGCCGCCAGGAGCGCTCGTGCCGAATTGAATGCGGCGCTGTTGCAGGCCAAACAGGCTGCCGCCGCGGTCAGCGGGGTCGATGCACTGGTGAGCAGGCGCGCAGTGATACAAGCGGAGATAGCCCGCGCCGAACTGGACCTGGAGCACAGCGTGGTACGCGCGCCCTTCGACGGACTCATCGTCGGTTTGACCACCTCCAACGGTCAGTTCGCTGCCGCCGGTCATCCCCTCTTCAGCCTGATCGACACACGTCGCTGGTACGTAGTGGCAAACTTCCGCGAAACCGAACTGGACAAGATCCGCAATGGCAGCCGCAGCACCCTCTACCTGATGGGCGACAGCAACCGCACTTTCAGCGGCACCGTTGATTCCATTGGTTTCGGCGTGTTCCCTGATGACGGCGGCGCCCAGGCCGCAGGGCTGCCGAAGGTCGCGCGGACCATCAACTGGGTGCGGGTGGCACAGCGTTTTCCGGTACGCATCCGCGTCGATAAACCCGATCCGGACCTGTTTCGCATCGGTGCATCGGCCGTGGCGTTGATTCATGCCGGTCAGGATGAGGACTCGCCGCAATGAGTGCAGCGTTGACCTGGGAGCGACGCTTCTGGCGCTTCCTTGACACAGAGCTTTCGCCCTTTCCGGGGCGGGGCAACGCACTGTTGCGCAATGTGCTGGCCTGCGCTCTGGTGATCATCCTCTCCATGAGCCTGGAAGTGCCTCTGCTGGCGCTGTCGCTGATCATCGTGTTTTTCGTCAGTCAGAGTAACCTGATGCTCACGCGCATGGTCGGCATCCTGTTCATGGTCAGCGCAACCATCGCCATCGGTATTGCCATCCTCCTGCTCAAGTTCACCTATGGCTACCCGTTGCTGCGCATCCTCTGCGCAAGCGTGGTGTTCCTCATCAGCATGTTCGCCATGCGTGCTACGCGCCTCGGCCCACTGTTCTTCGTGGTGGCCATCGTCACCATTTACGTGCAAAGCCTGGTGGACCTCACTACCCAACCGGAGCTGCTACTGCGCGCCTGCCTGTGGGTGTGGATGGCAGTGGTCTACCCGATCCTGGTGACCTTGCTGGTGAATACCGTGTTGTTGCCCAAAGAGCCCCAGAGGCAATTGCGCGAGACGATGCGCAGGCAACTGGCGCAGGTCGACAGGCGTCTGGCCGCGTCAGGTGAGGGGCATCTGGATATGGCGCGGATCGGCGCGGTAGAAGTCCAGCAGGGGTTGCTCAGCCTGCACAAACTATTGAAGTACGCCAGCATGCGCGGCTCAGTGAAAGGCCCCCGGGAAATCGACCAACTGGCGTTGATCACCTGCGTTTCTCGTTTGTATGCGGCGGCCGCCGCGCTGGTGTCCGACTGCAATGACACCGAGGCCCTTGCGGCGTTGCGCCAGGATTGCGCGGCCCTGGCCGCAGCCATCGATAACGACACCTTGTCGCAGCCACGAGTACTGCACAGTCAAGCCTTGCAACGCTTGCTGGCCCCCCCTGCGCTGGAAGAAATGCGCGATGCCTTGCGCGCCTTGGCCATTACCGAACATGCCACGCCATCCGGTGCTCCGACAGCCAGGGAGCCCCTGCTGGTACGCGATGCTTTCAGCAACCCCAATTACCTGTTCTTTGCCTTCAAGACCTGGCTGGCCACGCTGATTTGCTACGTGTTCTACAACGGCGTGGACTGGCCGGGTATCCACACGGTGATGCTGACTTGCGTCATCGTTGCCTTGCCCAGCCTCGGCGCCTCGACCCAGAAGAGCCTGCTGCGGATCGGTGGCTGCCTGGTGGGCAGCGCACTGGCGCTGTTGTGTATTGTCTTCGTTGTCCCGCACATCGAGACGCTGGTCGGCCTGCTAGCCATGAGCCTGCCGGTGATCGCCCTCGGTGCATGGGTGGCCGCGGGCTCCGAACGCATCAGTTACGCCGGTCTGCAGATCATGTTTTGTTTCGCTCTGGCCTTGCTCGAACAGTTTGGCCCGAGCATTGACCTTACGGAAATCCGCGACCGGCTGGTAGGTATCCTGCTGGGGGTGTTGGTCAGCACCCTGGTGCACGGCGTGCTCTGGCCGGAAAGCGAAGGCGACGGCCTGCGCCGGCGTCTGGCCGAAGTCCTGCAAGGGATTGCCGCGCTGTTGTGCTTGCCGGCGCTGGAACCTGGAGAAACAACCGACCGCCTGCACGGACAGAGCCTGCGCAGCTGGGGCCAGCTCGCCGAGTGCGAGGCCATGCTGGCTCGGGTGGCCCTGGAGCCCGGCTGGCATCAGGGCGAGCATGAGGAGCTGACACTGTTCACCCAGACGCTGCTCGCCAAGGCGCGGGAGGTCCTCCTGCTGACTGGCCAATTGCAGCGCAATCGGGCAGTGCTCGAAGCGCAGCTCCCGGCGTCAACGCAGCGCTGGCTGGACGAGCAGCAACAAGAAATGAGTGACTGGCTGGAGCGATATGCCCTGCACCTGCAAACCCGGGGCACAGCGCTTGAGGCCTTGCCTGCGCTCGACTTTACGACGGCTGAGGGTAGCGCTAACACCGAAGCCCTGCTGCATGACCTGCGAACGCTGCACCACCTGCTGGATTTGCTACCGGACTGGCGATGCTATGAGCAAGGTGCCCTCTCGGAGCCGAGCCCATGAACAGACACGCTCATTGTGCATGGCTGCTCGGCCTGTGCCTGCTACTGGGTGGCTGTGCACTGATCCGCGAAGAAGGCAGCCTGGCACCGCAACGGGACCCGGCCGAGCTACGTCTGGCTGACGACCTGCACCTGGCCCGCGACGGTTGGCCCGAGGCGCGTTGGTGGACGCGATACGAAGATCCGCAACTGAACCAACTGATTGAAATGGCCTTCGCCCAGGCCCCCGGCATCGCGATCGCCCGCAGCCATATCGACCAGGCCAGGGCCCAGGCCGACACGGTGAAATCCTTGACGGGCGTGCAAGTCCAGTTAATCGCGCTGGTCAACCGCCAACACGTCTCCGCCAACGGTTTCCTCGGACCATTCGCCCGGAACGAGCCGGCCCTCGGGCTCACCGGCCCTTGGTACACCGAGGGTGTGGTGGGTCTCGGTGGTGTCTACCAATTGGATCTCTGGGGACGCCAACGAGCCCAGGTCGACGCCGCCCTGGGGGTTCACAATGCGCGTCAGGCTGAAGAGGCCTGGGTCGAACTTGAGGTCTCGAGCAATGTGGCCATGCTGTATTTCCAGATCCAGACAGCACAGCAGCTACTCGACGACTTGCAACACATGTCGGCCATCACTGCCGAGGTGGTGGCCGCACACCAGGCACGCATCGAGCGTGGTCTGGAGTCGCAGCCGCTGAAACAGCAGGCATTGAGCAACCAGGCACTGATCGATCGCCAGGTTGTCTCCCTGCGCAGCCAGGTATGGCAACTACGCGAGGCCATGCGGGCACTGCTCGGCGTGGGGGCCGACGTCACCTTGCCGCTGGCCCCGCGCACGTTACCGGAGCACGTTTATGGGGTGCCCGATAGCCTGGGTTACGAACTGCTGGCAAGGCGGCCTGACCTGCAGGCCTTGCGATGGCTGGTGCAGGCTTCCTATTCGAACATCGACGCGGCCAAGGCGGCCTTCTACCCCAGCTTCGATATCAAGGCCTTTTACGGCGCCGACGCCCTGCACATGGGTGATTTGTGGGCCCATGGCAGCCGGCAGATCAACCTCATACCGGGGCTGACCCTGCCGATCTTCGACGGCGGCCGCCTCAATGCCGAACTGGCCAATGCCCGTAGCTTGAGCAATGGCCTGGTGTATCAATACAACCAGGCCGTACTCGACGCCGTGCGCGATGTCGCCGTGGCCGGCAGCAAGCAGCAGGGGTTGGAGACGCAAGAGCAGCTGCAGCAATCGCGCATCGGCAATATGCGCTTCAATCGCGACAGCGCCACGGCGCATTATCAGCGCGGCCTGCTGGACAGGGTTACAGCGCTTGAGTCGAATCTGCCGCTGCTGGCCGAACATAGCGGCCTTGCCTTGTTGCAGGGGCAGCGGCTGGAAAGCGAGATTGCCCTGATCAAGGCTCTGGGCGGCGGGTACCGCTCCAGCAACGTCATAGCCGTGCACCGCGCGACATCCATTGACTACGTCGATAGTCACCATTGATTCAATGAAATTCTCTTAAAAAATCCACGGCGTAACATCTGCTCCATACCCACCCATAAGCACCCCGGAGCACACGATCATGAAACGCCAGACCCTCCTCAGCATCGCTTTCTCGGTTTTTGCAGTTAACGCTTTTGCCGCGACCTCTGTTCAACCTGTAGTCGCTGAAGGCGGCTCGGATCGTCTGATTGAAAGCCGTGTGGCTGAAGGTGGTTCGGATCGTCTGATCGAGAACCGCGTTGCAGATGACGGTTCTGATCACCTGAATGGCAACCGCGTTGCCGCTGATGGCTCCGATCACCTGAATGGCAATCGCGTTGCTGCTGATGGTTCCGACAAACTGATGCAAAACCGCGTAGCCGAAGGTGGTTCCGACCGCCTGATCCAGAACCGCACCGCCTGAATGCAGGGCGGTAACGCAAGACTCGACGAAAAACCCGGCCTCACCAGCCGGGTTTTTTTACGTCTTTTAAAAGTCTTCCCCGCCACAAGTAGCGCCTCGCCTGGCTAATGCCAGTCAGTTAAGCAACTTCAGCCGCGACACCCTTTGTAGCAGCTGCCGAGCCCGCGAGGCTGCGTTCGGCTGCGAAGCAGTCGTGAGTCCAGCTGACGCGGCCTGCCTGACGTACCGCAATGACTGATTTTACGACTGCTTCGCAGCCGAACGCAGCCTCGCGGGCTCGGCAGCTGCTACGGATCGCACTACCGCTTAACTGATCGACATTAGCCTCGCCTGGCTCCTTTTTATCGCCATCCAGCCAGAAACTCCGTTCGGGGACTTGTGCTTCCGGTATTATGGTATACCATCAGACGCACAGACACCCAAAACCTCTACGGAGCAGCTCATGAGTTTCGAAATCCGCAAGATCGTCAGCTATGTCGAAGAAACCTTTATTGAAGGCGGCAAAGCCACCGATAAGCCCGTGACCATGGTCGGTCTGGCCGTGGTGATGAAGAACCCCTGGCTGGGCAACGGTTTCGTCGAAGACCTGAAACCACAGATCCGCGCCAACTGCTCCGACCTCGGTGCACTGATGGTCGAGCGCCTGGTGGGCATCATTGGCGGCGCTGAGAAAATCGAGGCCTACGGCAAGGCTGCCGTGGTCGGTGCCGATGGCGAAATCGAACACGCTTCTGCGGTGATCCACACCCTGCGCTTCGGCAACCACTACCGCGAAGCGGTCAAGGCCAAGAGCTACCTGAGCTTCACCAACAAGCGCGGCGGCCCGGGCACCTCGATCCAGATCCCGATGATGCACAAGGACGATGAAGGCCTGCGTTCGCACTACATCACCCTGGAAATGCAAATCGAAGACGCACCGCGTGCCGACGAAATCGTCGTGGTCCTGGGTTGCGCCGACGGCGGCCGCCTGCACCCGCGCATCGGCAACCGCTACATCGACCTGGAAGAACTGGCCGCCGAAAAAGCCCAATAACCGGCCGGTAGAACGACAACAAGAAGGCATTGCAGGAGCGCTCCATGATTCGGCTCACCGCTGAACTCACCCCGGCTGGCACCAGTTACCTGGCGACCGGCCAAGGCCAGCCCGTGGTCTTGATCCACGGCGTGGGCCTGAACAAAGAAATGTGGGGCGGCCAGATCGTTGGCCTGGCCACGAAGTACCGCGTCATCGCCTACGACATGCTCGGCCATGGCGCCAGTCCACGCCCTTCGATCGGCACGCCGCTGCTCGGCTATGCCGACCAGTTGCTGGAGCTGCTCGACCACCTGCAATTGCCCAAGGCAACGGTCATTGGCTTTTCCATGGGCGGGCTGGTAGCGCGGGCGTTTGCCCTGCACTACCCGCAACGCCTGGAAGGCCTGGTGGTGCTCAACAGTGTGTTCAACCGCAGCGCCGAACAGCGCGCGGGGGTCATCGCCCGCACCAGTCAGGCCGCCGAACACGGGCCGGACGCCAATGCCGAAGCGGCGCTGTCGCGCTGGTTCAGCCGCGAATACCAGGCCGCGAACCCGGCGCAGATCGCCGCGATTCGCCAGACCCTGGCCGGCAATGACCCTCAGGGTTACCTGACCACTTACGAACTGTTCGCCACCCAGGACATGTACCGCGCCGACGACCTGGCCAGCATCCAGGTGCCGACGCTGATCGCCACCGGCGAACTGGACCCCGGCTCGACCCCGGAAATGGCCCGGCAACTGGCCGAACGCATTCCCGGTGCGACCGTTGCCGTCCTCGCCGAGCAACGGCATATGATGCCCGTAGAATCGCCGCGCCTGGTCAACCAGCTGCTGCTGGAGTTTCTGCAGGCCGCGCACTCCAATCAAAACCAGATCAAGAGGATCGTTGCATGACACTCGCACGCTTCCAGATGTGCATCGGCGGTGAATGGGTCGATGCCCTGTCCGGCAAGACCTTTCAAAGTCTCAACCCGGCGCTGGCCGAGCCTTGGGCCGAATTGCCCGATGCCGACGAAGCCGATGTCGAGCGCGCCGTACAAGCCGCGCAAACCGCTTTCGACAGCCCGGCCTGGCGCGGTCTGACCGCCACTGCTCGCGGCAAACTGCTGCGACGCCTGGGCGACCTGATCGCCGAAAACAAAGAGCAACTGGCGCAGCTGGAAAGCCGCGACAACGGCAAGCTGATCCGCGAAACCCGCGGCCAGGTTGGCTATCTGCCGGAGTTCTTCCACTACACCGCAGGCCTGGCGGACAAGCTCGAAGGCGGCACCCTGCCGCTGGACAAGCCGGACCTGTTTGCCTACACCGTGCACGAAGCCATGGGCGTGGTTGCCGCGATCATCCCGTGGAACAGCCCGCTGTACTTGACCGCGATCAAACTCGCCCCGGCGCTCGCCGCGGGCAATACCATCGTGATCAAGCCGTCGGAACACGCCTCGGCGACCATCCTCGAATTGGCGCGCCTGGCCCTGGAAGCCGGGATTCCACCGGGGGTGGTCAACGTCGTCACCGGTTACGGCCCGAGCACCGGCGCCGCCCTCACCCGCCATCCGCTGGTGCGCAAGATCGCCTTCACCGGCGGCGCGGCGACGGCGCGGCATGTGGTGCGCAGCAGCGCGGAGAACTTCGCCAAGCTGTCGCTGGAACTGGGGGGCAAATCGCCGAACATCATCTTCGCCGACGCCGACCTCGACAGCGCGATCAACGGCGCCATCGCCGGGATCTACGCTGCCTCAGGGCAGAGCTGCGTCTCCGGTTCGCGCTTGCTGGTGCAGGACGAAATCTACGACGAGTTCGTCGCTCGCCTGGTGGAACGCGCCCGGCGCATCCGCATCGGCAACCCGCAGGACGACAGCAGCGAGATGGGCCCGATGGCCACCGCGCAACAACTGGCCGTGGTCGAAGGCCTGGTGGCCGATGCCATCGCCGAAGGCGCGCGCCTGCGCCTGGGCGGCAAGCGTCCGGAGAATCTGGGCGACGGCTGGTTCTACGAACCGACCCTGTTCGAGTGCGACCGCAACTCGATGAAGATCATGCAAGAAGAAGTCTTTGGCCCGGTGGCCTCGGTCATTCGTTTCAAGGACGAAGCCGAAGCCCTGGCGATTGCCAACGACTCGCAGTTCGGCCTCGCCGCCGGCATCTGGACCCGCGACCTGGGCCGTGCCCATCGCCTGGCCCGGGATGTGCGCTCGGGGATCATCTGGGTCAACACCTACCGCGCGGTCTCGGCCATGGCGCCGATCGGCGGCTTCAAGAACAGCGGCTATGGACGCGAAAGCGGCATCGATTCGGTGCTGGCCTACACCGAGCTGAAAACGGTGTGGATCAACCTGTCCCAGGCACCGATGCCTGATCCCTTCGTGATGCGCTAGGAGTCCTGGAAAATGATCGAACCCGGCATTTACAAAGACGTGATGAGTTCGTTCCCGTCCGGGGTCACGGTGGTCACCACCCTGGACCCGGACGGCGGCATCGTCGGCATCACCGCCAGTGCCTTCAGTGCGCTGTCGATCGACCCGGCACTGGTGCTGTTCTGCCCCAACTACGGTTCCGACACCTACCCGGTGCTGCGCGACAGCAAGCAGTTCGCGATTCACCTGCTGTCCGCCGACCAGACCGCAGAAGCCTATGCCTTCGCCGGTAAAGGCAAGGACAAGGCCAAAGGCATCGAGTGGCACTTGAGCGATCTGGGCAACCCGATCCTGGCCAAGGCGACGGCGATCATCGAGTGCGAACTGTGGCGCGAATACGACGGCGGTGATCACGCGATCATCGTCGGCGCGGTGAAGAACCTGATCCTGCCCGAGCAACCGGTGACGCCGATGATCTACCACAAAGGCAAGCTGGGCCCATTGCCCGCCCTGGCTTGATGATTCACCACAAAACCCTGTGGGAGCGAGCTTGCTCGCGATGACGGTGTATCAGTGACATAGATGTTGAATGTCAGTCCGCTATCGCGAGCAAGCTCGCTCCCACAGGTACCGCGGTGCATATTCTTTTTTTGTCAGGAGCCGGCATGAGCCCAGCAGCCTCGTTACTGTTCCGTCAGCAGGCCTACATCAATGGCCAATGGCTGGATGCGCCCGATGGTGCGCAACAGGACATCTTCAACCCGGCCACCGGCGAGTTGATCGGCCAGGTGCCGAACCTCGGCGCCGACCACGCACGTCAGGCCATCGAGGCCGCCAACAAGGCCTGGCCGGCCTGGCGCGCGCTGACCGCCAAGGAGCGCAGCAATACGCTCAAGCGCTGGCATGCCTTGATGCTGGAAAACGCCGACGCCCTGGCCGAAATCCTCACCCTCGAACAAGGCAAGCCACTGGCTGAGGCCAAGGGTGAAATCCTCTACGCCGCGAGCTTCATCGAGTGGTTCGCCGAAGAGGCCAAGCGCATCTACGGCGACACCATTCCCAGCCACAAGGGTGATGCGCGCATCGTGGTCAGCAAGGAGCCGATTGGTGTGGTCGCGGCCATCACGCCGTGGAATTTCCCGGCGGCGATGATCACCCGCAAGGCCGGCCCGGCGCTGGCCGCCGGTTGCCCGTGCATCGTCAAACCGGCCCCGGAAACACCCTTCTCGGCACTGGCCATGGCCGCGCTGGCGGAACAGGCCGGCATCCCAGCGGGCATTTTCAATGTGATCACCGGTGATGCCATCGCCATCGGTGGCGAGCTGACCAGCAGCAGCCTGGTGCGCAAACTGTCGTTCACCGGTTCCACCGCCATCGGCAAACTGCTGATGGCTCAGTGCGCACCGACGCTGAAAAAAGTCTCACTGGAACTGGGCGGCAACGCGCCGTTCATTGTCTTCGACGATGCCGATCTGGAGCGTGCCGTCGACGGTGCGCTGATCGCCAAATTCCGCAACGCCGGGCAGACCTGCGTCTGCGTCAACCGCTTCCTGGTGCAGGCCGGCATCCACGACGCCTTTGTTGCGCGTTTGGCCGAGCGGGTTTCGCAACTCAAGGTCGGCAGCGGTTTCGAAGAAGGTGTCACCCAGGGCCCGCTGATCAACGAGCGGGCCCTGGCCAAGGTCGAAGAGCACGTGCAAGACGCCCTGGCCCAGGGTGCACGACTGCTGTGCGGCGGCGAACGTCATGCGCTGGGCAACGGTTTCTTCCAGCCGACCGTGCTCGCGGCGGTTACCACACAGATGAAAGTCGCCAAGGAAGAAACCTTCGGTCCGCTGGCAGCGGTGTTCCGCTTCGACACCGAGGCCCAGGCCGTCGAGATGGCCAACGACACCGAATTCGGCCTCGCTGCCTACTGCTACACCCGCGACCTGGGCCGCGCCTGGCGCATGAGCGAGGCGCTGGAGTACGGCATGGTCGGGATCAACGAAGGGCTGATTTCCACCGAAGTCGCGCCGTTTGGCGGCATCAAGTCCTCGGGGCTGGGCCGTGAAGGGTCGAAGTACGGCATCGAGGATTACCTGGAACTCAAATACACCTTGATGGGCGGCCTTTGAGCCCACGGGAGCTACGCAGATGAACAACGAAAAATACGAAAAAGGCCTGAAGATCCGCACCCAGGTGCTGGGCGAAGCCTACGTCAATCGCTCCATCGAGAACGCCGACGACTTCACCCGCCCCTTGCAGGAGATGGTCACCGAGTATTGTTGGGGTCATGTCTGGGGCCGTGAGGGTTTGTCCCTCAAGGAACGCAGCATGATCAACCTGGCGATGATCTCGGCCCTCAA
The DNA here is from genome assembly GCF_059492225.1 of Pseudomonas sp. Pseusp10. Taxonomy (NCBI): domain Bacteria; kingdom Pseudomonadati; phylum Pseudomonadota; class Gammaproteobacteria; order Pseudomonadales; family Pseudomonadaceae; genus Pseudomonas; species Pseudomonas sp. Pseusp10. The sequence continues at coordinate 4,593,149 of NZ_CP168528.1, forward strand.
CCGGCCCCATGAACTCAAGCTGCATGTGCGCGGCGCCTTGCGTAACGGCCTGAGTCGTGAGCAAATACGCGAAATATTGCTTCAGGTCGGCATTTATTGCGGTGTCCCCGCTGCCGTAGACAGTTTCCGGCTCGCCCGTGAAGCCTTCGCCGAAGCCGATGCCGAGGCCTCCAGTTAACCCTTGGCTGTTTGATCCGACCGAGCACATGGATTCCCGTAATCGAAGTGCTCTTTTTGCATGGACAGCCACAATCAGAGCGGACCCCATGAAACGCCTGCCACTCGACGACAGCTTCAAGGTCAATCGCAACCCCGTTACCCTGCGCGAAATCGTGCTGGATAAACTGCGAAGCGCCATCATGAACTTCCAGCTCCTGCCGGGAGACCGTCTGGTCGAACGCGATCTGTGCGATCGCCTGGGCGTCAGCCGTACTTCCGTGCGCGAAGCCTTGCGTCACCTTGAATCCGAAGGCCTGGTGGAATTCGCCGATGCCAAGGGCCCGCGTGTCGCGATCATTACCCTGGCCGACGCCGTGGACATCTACGAGCTGCGCTGCGTACTCGAAGGGCTGATCGTTCAACTGTTCACCCTGCGCGCCAAAGCCAAGGACATCAAGGCCCTGGAAAAAGCCCTGGAAGAAAACCGCAAGGCGTTGAAAGACGGCGAACTGCAACAGGTCATCGACTCGGTGCAGGGTTTCTACGATGTGCTGCTCGAAGGCTCGGGCAACCATGTCGCAGCCACTCAGCTGCGCCAGTTGCAGGCACGCATCAGCTACCTGCGCGCGACCTCGGTGTCCCAGGAAAACCGTCGCGGCGCCAGTAACCAGGAAATGGAGCGCATGGTCGAAGCGATCAAGAGCGGTGATGCGCTGGCCGCCCACCAGGCTTGCGTCGACCACGTGCGTGCGGCGGCTGCCGTGGCCCTGGACTACCTCAAGCGCAAGCAGGAAGAAACCGGCGACATCCCGGCGATCACCCTGCCCATCGCGCTGAAAGAACCGCGCATAGGTCGCTGAAATGTTCAGCCCGAGCTTTTGCCCCAAGTGCGGCAGCAATGACCTCAGGTCACAGCTGCCGCCGGGCGATACGCACGAGCGCCTGATGTGCCGCGGCTGCGGCTACATCCATTACGTCAATCCGAAGATCATTGCCGGCTGCATCATCGAGCAGGACGGCAAGTACCTCCTGTGCCAGCGCGCCATCCCGCCGCGCCCTGGCACCTGGACCTTGCCCGCGGGCTTCATGGAAAGCGGCGAGACCACCGAGCAGGCGGCCTTGCGCGAAGTCTGGGAAGAAAGCGGCGTGCGCGCGGAAATCGTCTCGCCCTATTCGATCTTCAGCGTGCCGCAGATCAGCGAGGTGTACATCATCTTCCGCGCCATCGCGCTGGAGATCACCGGCCAATACGGCCCGGAGACCCTCGACTACAAATTCTTCGCGCCCGAGGATATTCCCTGGGACAGCATCTACTACCCGACGATCCGGCAGATTCTTGAGCGTTATATCGAGGAGCGCCAGGCTGGGGTGTATGGCATTTACATGGGCAATGATGACAGCGGGAAGATTCACTTTATTCGCTGACAGTTCCCACTCCCCCTGTGGGAGCGAGCTTGCTCGCGATGGCGGTGTATCAACCAACATATATGTCAACTGACACTCCCTCATCGCGAGCAAGCTCGCTCCCACAGGGTTCAGTGGTGTTGGTCAGAGCGGCGGCATGCCCTCGACTATGATGATTTCGGCCTTCGCCACGCCTTCGCGGTGTCCCCTCGCCTCCTGATACAACTCCGAGTGATAGCAAGCCACTGCCTGCTCATAGGAATCAAACTCAATCACCACGCTGCGTTGCGGTGTCGCTCGGCCTTCCAGTGCTTCGCTGCGCCCGCCGCGAGCCAGAAACCGTGCGCCATAGGCAGCGAATGCCTGCGGCGCACGCTGAGTGTATTGGCTGTATTGATCGGGGTCGGTGACATCCACATGAGCAATCCAGTACGCCTTCATAGTGACCTCTCGGTTTATTTTGTATTATGGTATACCACATTACCCATCCAACAAATACCGAGACTCCAGCATGGCCTTCAACAGCATCGAAGAAATCATCGAAGATTACCGCCTCGGCAAAATGGTTCTGCTGGTCGACGATGAAGACCGGGAAAACGAAGGCGACCTGTTGCTGGCCGCCGACCGCTGCACACCCGAGGCGATCAGTTTCATGGCCCGTGAAGCCCGCGGCCTGATCTGCCTGACCTTGACCGACGAACACTGCAAACGCCTGGGTCTTGAGCAGATGGTGCCGAGCAATGGCAGCGTGTTCAGCACCGCGTTTACGGTGTCCATCGAAGCGGCCGTCGGCGTGACCACCGGCATTTCCGCAGCGGATCGCGCACGCACCATCGCTGCCGCCGTCACCGCCAACGCCGGCCCCGCCGACATCGTGCAACCGGGCCACATCTTCCCGCTGCGCGCCCGGGAGGGTGGCGTGCTGACCCGCGCCGGCCATACCGAGGCCGGTTGCGACCTGGCCCGCCTGGCCGGCTTCACCCCGGCCTCGGTGATTGTCGAAGTGATGAACGACGACGGCACCATGGCCCGCCGCCCGGACCTGGAAGTGTTCGCGCGCAAGCACGGGATCAAGATCGGCACCATCGCCGACCTGATTCACTATCGCCTGAGCACCGAGCACACCATCGTGCGCATCGGTGAACGTGACTTGCCGACCGTGCACGGCACCTTTCGTCTGATCACCTTTGAGGATCGCATCGAAGGTGGTGTCCACATGGCCATGGTCATGGGCGATTTGCGTCGCGAGCAACCGACACTGGTGCGGGTGCATGTGATCGATCCGCTGCGCGATCTGGTCGGCGCCGAATACAGCGGGCCGACCAACTGGACGTTGTGGGCCGCCTTGCAACGTGTCGCCGCCGAAGGCCACGGCGTGGTGGTGGTGCTGGCCAATCACGAATCCTCGCAGGCGCTGCTCGAACGGGTGCCGCAATTGACCCAGCCGCCCCGGCAGTTCAGCCGTTCGCAGTCGCGAATTTATTCGGAAGTCGGCACCGGTGCGCAGATCCTGCAAAACCTGGGTGTCGGCAAGCTGCGCCACCTCGGCCCGCCGCTGAAGTATGCGGGCTTGACCGGGTACGACCTGGAAGTGGTGGAGAGTATTCCGTTCACCGAGTGATCCTCGGCTGAATGCAATCCCCTGTGGGAGCGGGCTTGCTCGCGAAAGCGGTGTATCAGACAACATAAGTGTCGACTGATACTCCCTCTTCGCGAGCAAGCCCGCTCCCACAGGGGAATGCGTCGTCACTGAAAAACACCTTTTGGCTGATAGCCGGTACGGCAAAATGCTTGCACAAAGTTTGGAATACCATAATATGATATTCCATAGACCGGGCAGTCGAAGCTGACTCGATGGACCTGATGCTCCCGATAGGCGGGCACTCGAAAGCCCCGCTCATAAACACAACAATGAGGGCGTGAAAATGGTGTTGAACAAACGTGCGACCGCGGTTCTTTTTGCGGGACTGCTGAGCGTGACCAGCCAGGCGCTGATGGCGGCTGAAAGCGTCAACTTCGTGAGTTGGGGCGGCAGCACCCAGGATGCGCAAAAGCAGGCCTGGGCCGACCCGTTCAGCAAGGCCAGCGGCATCACCGTGGTGCAGGATGGCCCGACCGACTACGGCAAACTCAAAGCCATGGTCGAAAGCGGCAACGTGCAATGGGACGTGGTCGACGTCGAAGCCGACTTCGCCCTGCGCGCCGCGTCCGAAGGCTTGCTCGAACCCCTCGATTTCAAAGTGATTGAACGCGACAAGATCGACCCGCGCTTCGTCAGCGATCACGGCGTCGGCTCGTTCTTCTTCTCCTTCGTCCTCGGCTACAACGAAGGCAAGCTTGGCGCCAGCAAACCTCAGGACTGGTCCGCGCTGTTCGACACCAAGACCTACCCCGGCAAACGCGCCCTCTACAAATGGCCAAGCCCTGGCGTGCTGGAACTGGCCCTGCTGGCCGATGGCGTGGCTGCCGACAAGCTGTACCCGCTGGACCTGGACCGCGCGTTCAAGAAACTCGACACCATCAAGAAAGACATCGTCTGGTGGGGCGGCGGCGCGCAGTCGCAGCAATTGCTGGCCTCCGGTGAAGCGAGCATGGGTCAGTTCTGGAACGGCCGGATTCATGCCCTGCAAGAAGACGGCGCCCCAGTCGGCGTAAGCTGGAAGCAGAACCTGGTCATGGCCGACATCCTGGTCATTCCAAAGGGTTCGAAAAACAAGGACGCGGCGATGAAGTTCCTGGCCAACGCCAGCAGTGCCAAGGGCCAGGCGGACTTCTCCAACCTGACCGCCTACGCCCCGGTCAACGTCGACAGCGTGCCGCGCCTGGACTCGGTGCTGGCCCCTAACCTGCCGACCGCTTACGCAAAGGATCAGATCACTCTTGATTTCGCGTACTGGGCCAAGAACGGTCCGGCCATCGCGACACGGTGGAACGAATGGCTGGTCAAATGAAAATGACGGTAACCGCGTCTCGTCCATCCACGGCCTCCGGGAGCGCCACCGGCGCTGCCGGTTCGGCAGTCGGCCAGAGCGTTGCGAAGCAACCCTCGCCGTCGCTGAAGCAGCGTTGGCGTGGCGCCAGTAACCTGGTCCCCGCCCTGCTGTTCCTCGGTCTGTTCTTTCTGGCGCCGTTGATTGGCCTGCTGTTGCGCGGCGTGCTGGAACCGGTGCCGGGCCTGGGCAACTACGAGCAACTGTTCGCCAACTCGGCGTATGCCCGGGTGTTGCTCAACACCTTCTCGGTGGCCGGGCTGGTCACACTGTTCAGCCTGCTGCTGGGCTTCCCGCTGGCCTGGGCGATCACCCTGGTGCCGCGCGGCTGGGGCCGCTGGATCCTCAACATCGTGCTGCTGTCGATGTGGACCAGCCTGCTCGCCCGCACTTATTCCTGGCTGGTGTTGCTGCAGGCCTCCGGGGTGATCAACAAGGCGCTGATGGCGATGGGCATCATCGATCAACCGCTGGAGATGGTGCACAACCTCACCGGCGTGGTGATCGGCATGAGCTACATCATGATCCCGTTCATCGTGTTGCCGTTGCAGGCGACCATGCAGGCCATCGACCCGATGATCCTGCAGGCCGGCTCGATCTGCGGCGCCAGCCCCTGGACCAACTTCTTCCGGGTGTTCCTGCCGCTGTGCCGGCCGGGGCTGTTTTCCGGCGGGCTGATGGTGTTTGTGATGTCCCTCGGTTACTACGTGACCCCGGCCCTGCTGGGCGGTGCGCAGAACATGATGCTGCCCGAGTTCATCATTCAGCAGGTGCAGTCGTTCCTCAACTGGGGCCTGGCCAGCGCCGGCGCCGCGTTGCTGATCGTGATCACACTGGTGCTGTTCTACTTCTACCTGAAGCTTCAGCCGGAATCCCCGGTTGGCGCCAGCAACGCGAGGTAAGCCGTCATGCTCCTGACCCCCAATGCCATGAGCCGGCGCATGCGCTTCGGCCTGTATGCCACCACCGGGCTGATCGGTCTGTTCCTGCTGCTGCCGATCGTGTTCATCGTGCTGCTGTCGTTCGGCTCGTCGCAATGGCTGGTGTTCCCGCCGCCGGGCTGGACACTGAAATGGTACGGCCAGTTCTTCTCCAACGCCGACTGGATGAACGCGGCGATGGCCAGCCTCAAGGTGGCGGTGCTGACGACGTTCTTCGCCGTCGCGCTGGGCCTGCCGACCGCGTTCGCCCTGGTGCGTGGCCGTTTCCCCGGCCGGGAAATGCTCTACGGCCTGTTCACCCTGCCGATGATCGTGCCGCTGGTGATCATCGCCGTGGCGGTGTACGCGCTGTTCCTGAAACTGGGTTACACCGGGACCATGTTCGCGTTCGTGGTCAGCCACGTCATCGTCGCGTTGCCGTTCACCATCATCTCGATCATCAATTCGCTGAAGCTGTTCGATCAGTCAATTGAAGATGCGGCAGTGATCTGTGGGGCTTCGCGCCTGCAAGCGGTGTACAAGGTGACCTTCCCGGCGATCCGCCCGGGCATGGTGGCCGGCGCCCTCTTCGCCTTCCTCGTCTCGTGGGATGAAGTGGTGCTGAGCGTGATGATGGCCAGCCCGACCCTGCAAACCCTTCCCGTGAAAATGTGGACCACCCTGCGCCAGGACCTGACGCCCGTGATCGCCGTCGCTTCGACGCTGCTGATCGGCCTCTCGGTATTGGTCATGGTGATCGCCGCCGCTCTGCGCCGGCGCAACGAAATCAGCGCTTGAGCGCCAGGAGTACGACATGAGTGCAGTGATCAAAGATTCCGCGCAGCAAAATGACAAACCCCTGGTCAGCCTGCGTAACCTGAACAGACACTATGGCGATTTTGCCGCCGTGGACAACATCTCGCTGGACATCAAGGACGGTGAATTCCTCACCTTCCTCGGCTCCAGCGGCTCCGGCAAAAGCACCACGCTGTCGATGCTCGCCGGCTTCGAAACGCCGAGCAGCGGCGAGATCCTGGTCAATGGCCAGTCGCTGATCAACGTACCGCCGCACAAACGCGATATCGGCATGGTGTTCCAGCGCTACTCGCTGTTCCCGCACCTGTCGGTGCGCGACAACATCGCGTTTCCGCTAGCGATTCGCAAACTGGCCACTGCCGAACGGGAGCGCCGGGTCGATGCGATGCTCAAGCTGGTGCAGCTTGAGCAATTTGCCCATCGCCGCCCTTCGCAACTGTCCGGTGGCCAGCAGCAGCGCGTCGCCATCGCCCGTGCGCTGGTTTACGAACCACGCATCCTGCTGATGGACGAACCGCTGGGCGCGCTGGACAAAAAGCTGCGCGAAGACTTGCAGGACGAACTGCGCCAACTGCATCGACGCCTGGGTATCACCATCGTCTACGTGACCCACGATCAGGAAGAAGCCATGCGCCTGTCCCAGCGCATCGCGATTTTCAGCCACGGCAAGATCGTCGGCCTGGGCAGTGGCTATGACCTGTACCAGAATCCGCCGAACGCCTTTGTCGCCTCGTTCCTCGGCAACTCGAACTTCCTCAAGCTCAAGGCCCAGGGTAATGCGGTGGCGACCTTCGAAGGGCAGGCACTGTCGATCCGCCTCACAGCCGGCCTGCAAACCGGTCAGGACGTGCTGCTGATGGTGCGCCCGGAAAAAGCCCTGGCCCTGAGTAACGAACAGGCCGTTGCCGAACCGCTGGCCGCTGGCTGGAACGAAGTCTCGGCCAAGGTCGTGGAAGTGTTGTTTCTCGGTGAAAGCCAGACTTGCAGCGTGGTCACTTCGGGTGGCACCTCGATGACGGTCAAGGCGCTTTCCGCCGCCGGCATGCCGCTCAAAGCGGGCGACCCGGTGCGCGTGCGCTGGGCCACGGCCGATGCCTGCGTCTACACCGAATGGGCCGAAAGCGACCTGAACAAGGCCGCCGGCGCGCATTGATCCCATGGCCCACAACGGTGGGCCGCTGCTAAAGTGTCACCCTCGGGCCACCACAACGTCGGGTTGTGGTGGCCTTTTTTCTGTCGCCTGTAAGATAAATTGGACAACGGATTCCTAAAATCCCGGTTTAATGCTAAATAGTGCTCAGTATTTTTAACACCCGACCCTGTCGTGCCACACAGTGCAACGAGAATAACGATATGAAAGTCCATTTCGAGAAAAGTGAAGTGTTTGGGACCCTCCACCTGCAATCGGCGGTGGCAGCATGATCGAAGTCACCGAAGTTTCCATTGCCGAGCTGCGTGCAGCGCTCGAGTCCGGCCAGACCACCTCGGTTGAATTGGTCCAGGCCTATCTCGCGCGGATCGATGCCTACGATGGCCCCGAAACCTCCACCGCCCTGAACGCGGTCGTGGTTCGCAACCCCGAAGCGCTCGCCGAAGCACAGGCCGCCGATGCCCGTCGTGCCAAGGGCCAGACGCTGGGTCCGCTGGACGGCATCCCTTACACCGCCAAGGACAGCTATCTGGTCAAAGGGCTGACCGCTGCATCGGGCAGCCCGGCTTTCAAAGACCTGGTCGCCTATCGCGATGCGTTCACCATCGAGCGCCTGCGCGCCGCCGGGGCTATCTGCCTGGGCAAGACCAACATGCCGCCGATGGCCAACGGCGGGATGCAGCGTGGCGTCTACGGCCGCGCCGAGAGTCCGTACAACGCTGATTACCTCACCGCCCCTTTCGCCTCCGGCTCGTCGAACGGTGCCGGCACGGCTACCGCGGCCAGCTTCGCCGCTTTCGGACTGGCGGAAGAAACCTGGTCGAGTGGCCGTGGACCGGCCTCGAACAATGGCTTGTGTGCCTACACGCCGTCGCGCGGGGTGATCTCGGTACGCGGCAACTGGCCGTTGACCCCGACCATGGACGTGGTCGTGCCGTTTGCCCGGACCATGGCCGACCTGCTCGAAGTGCTCGACGTGGTGGTGGCCGATGACCCGGATACCCGCGGTGACCTGTGGCGCTTGCAGCCTTGGGTGCCCATTCCGAAATCGTCTGAGGTACGCCCGCAATCCTATGCCGCGCTGGCGGCGAACAGCGATGCGCTCAAAGGCAAGAAGTTCGGCATTCCGCGCATGTACATCAATGCCGACCCTGAAGCCGGCACGTCCGAAGCGCCGGGCATCGGTGGCCCGACCGGCCAGCGCATCAACACCCGCCCGTCGGTGATCGGCCTCTGGGAACAGGCACGCAAGGCCCTCGAAGCCGCTGGCGCCGAAGTGCTCGAAGTGGACTTCCCGCTGGTCTCCAATTGCGAAGGCGATCGTCCTGGCGCGCCGACCGTGTTCAATCGCGGCATCGTCTCCAAGGAATTCCTGCACCACGAATTGTGGGACCTGACGGCCTGGGCGTTCGATGATTTCCTGCAGGCCAACGGCGATCCGAAACTGAATCGCCTGGCCGATGTCGACGGCCCGCTGATCTTCCCTCACGACCCGGGCACCCTGCCCAACCGCGAGGGCGACCTGGTTGCCGGCATGGACGAATACGTGCGCATGGCCGAGCGCGGCATCACGCCGTGGGACCAGATCAGCACAGTGCCGGACGGCCTGCGCGGGCTTGAGAAGACCCGCAAGATCGATCTGGAAGACTGGATGGATCGCCTGGGACTCGACGCGGTGCTGTTCCCGACGGTTGCCGATGTAGCGCCTGCGAATGCCGATGTCGATCCGCATTCGGCGGATATCGCCTGGAGCAACGGTATATGGGTCGCCAACGGCAACCTCGCCATCCGCCACCTCGGCGTGCCAACAGTCACCGTGCCAATGGGCGTGATGCCGGACATCGGCATGCCGGTCGGCCTGACGTTTGCCGGGCGCGCTTATGACGACTCGTCGCTGCTGCACCTGGCATCGGCGTTCGAGTCGACAGGGAACAAACGCATGATCCCGCCGCGCACCCCGCCATTGGCGACGGACAAGCGGTAATGTAGGAGCTGGCTTGCCAGCGATGGTCGTCAACGATAACGCGTGCGAGCTGGATAAAGTGGCGCACTTGAGTCCATCGCCAGCAGGCTGGCTCCTACAGTTTCAGCGTGGGCGCGGTCCCTTGTGGGAGCTGGCTTGCCTGCGATGGTCGTCAACGATAACGCGTGCGAGCTGGATAAACGCGGCGTACTGGAGCCCATCGCCAGCAGGCTGGCTCCTACAGTTTCAGCGTGGGCGCGGTCCCTTGTGGGAGCTGGCTTGCCTGCGATGGTCGTTAACGATAACGCGTGTGAGCTGGATAAACGCGGCGCGCTTAAGTCCATCGCCAGCAGGCTGGCTCCTACAGGTTTCCGGGATTATCAGGGATCGACCTGAGCCATCAGTTCCGGAATCGATTCCGGCCGATTGGCAAAACGCTGCGCCAGCACCGCACAGACCATCAGTTGAATCTGGTGGAACAGCATCAACGGCAGGATCAACACGCCAATGGTGCTACCGGCAAACAACACCTGCGCCATCGGCACACCGGTCGCCAGGCTTTTCTTCGAACCGCAGAAAAGAATGGTGATGCGATCTTCCTGATTGAAGCCGAACGCCTTGCCCAGTACGGTCGAGGCCACCAACACCAGTGCCAGGACCACGCAGCAAGCCACCACCAGCCCGACCAGATCCAGCAGCGGAATCTGGTGCCAGAGCCCCTCGATCACCGCTTCGCTGAACGCGCCGTAGACCACCAGCAGAATCGAGCCCTGATCGACGAATTTCAACCAGCTCTTGTTGCGCGCCACCCAGTTGCCGATCCAGCGCCGCGCGATTTGCCCGGCAATGAACGGCAGCAGTAACTGCACGCTGATCTTGAAAATGGCGTCGAGGGTCGAGGCGCCTTCGCCGTGGACATTCAGCAGCAGGGTCACCAGCAACGGCGTGAGAAAAATCCCGAACAGGCTGGACGCCGCCGCGCTGCAAATCGCCGCCGGGATGTTGCCCCGCGCCAGCGAAGTAAAGGCAATCGCCGACTGCACCGTGGCGGGCAGCGCACACAGATACAGCATGCCCATGTACAGATCATTGCCAATCAGCGGCGACAGCAGCGGTTTGAGCGCCAGGCCGAGCAATGGAAACAGCACGAACGTCAGGCTGAACACCAGCAAATGCAGGCGCCAGTGCCCGGCACCGGCAATGATCGACTCGCGGGACAGCTTGGCGCCATGCAGGAAGAACAGCAGCGCGATCGCGATGTTGGTCAGCCAGCCAAAACCGACCGCGACCTGACCGCTGGCGGGCAGCAGGCTGGCCAGCGTGACCACACCGATCAGGGTCAGGGTGAAGTTGTCGGGTAACAAACGGGGGCGAGTCATGGGTTGATCATCCGGGGGTTGCCAGTACGTGAAAGCGACTCTAACGTGACTGGATATTACCGACTAACGCCGATGAGCCCACCGATGCCGCCTAAAGGACATGACAAAAGTATCCGGCGCAGTATTCCCGGGCTGTCCAGCCTGCCACGACCACTCTACGGCCGTACCGAATCGCTGCCCAATCGCGCACTGACCCGGCGCCACAGTCACCCGTGGGTGCAGCTTTCCTATGCGATTCAAGGCGTGCTCGAAATACAGACCGGCGTCGGACGTTTCGTCGCCCCGCCGGAACGTGCCGTGTGGATTCCGGCGGGCATGCCGCACCGGGTGTTCAGTTCGCCGCGCACGGAAATGCGCAGCCTGTACATCGATTGCAGCGTCTCGACCTGGGCGCCGCCGGGTTGTCATGTGTTGGGGGTCAGTGATCTGTTGCGCGAGTTGATCCGAGCCTTCAGCCAGATTCCAGTGGAATACGATCAGAGCGGCCCGCACGGCCGGTTGGCCCAGGTGATTCTCGATCAGTTGGCTGAGGCGCCACAGATCGACCTGATGCTGCCCCTGCCCCAGGACAGCCGATTGCGGCAAATCGCTCAAAGCCTGGAGTCGCACCCGGAGCAACAAACCACGCTCAGCCACTGGAGCGACAAATTCGGTGTCACCGAGAAAACCCTCAGTCGCCTGTTCCTGCGCGACACAGGCCTGACCTTTCGCGCCTGGCGTCAGCGCTTGCGTTTGCTTGGCGCCCTGACGCCACTGGAACAGGGCGAACGAGTAACCGACGTCGCGTTGGCCTGCGGCTACGACTCGACGTCGGCGTTTATTGCCGCCTTCCGCCAGCAGTTCGGCGAAACACCGGGGGAGTTTTTTCGCTGAGCCCAGCACCGTACAACCTGTAGGAGCGAGCCTGCTCGCGATGGCGGTGGGTCAGTCGACACATTCATTGCCTGCCAGACCGCTATCGCGAGCAGGCTCGCTCCCACAGGGGATGTGGGTGTACACAAAACCTGTGCTCGACACAAAAACCTGTGGGAGCGGGCTTGCTCGCGAAAGCGGTGGATCAGTCGACGCATGCATTGACTGACACTACGCCTTCGTCGGAGCGCCGCCCGGAGCCAGCCCGCTCCCACAATGGATGTTCGTCATCCGCAGGATTTGTGTTCGACATCAATCAACTGTGGGAGCGAGCTTGCTCGCGAAAGCGGTGGGTCAGTCGACACATGCTTGACTGACACTACGCCTTCGCGAGCAAGCTCGCTCCTACAGGGGTTTGGGTTACTGATCGGACTTGATGCTGGTCCAGACCCGTGTCCGCACCCGCTCAAGCTTTTGCGGCAATGGCTGCACGACGTAGAGCGTCTTCAATGCCTCGCTGGTCGGTGTCAGGTCCGGGTTGCCGGTGATGTCCTTGTCGATCAGTGCCAGCGAGTCCTTGTTGGCATTCGGGTAACCGAGGAAGTCGCTGATCGGCGCGATGACTTTCGGGTCCAGCAGGTTGTTGAGGAATTCGTGGGCCTCGGCGACGTTCTTGGCGCTTTTCGGGATGGCGAAGGTGTCGAACCAGATCGGCGCGCCTTCTTTCGGCAGGCGCCAGTCGACAACCACGCCGTTGCCCGCCTCTTTGGCGCGGTTGCCGAATTGATAGAAGCTGCCGGAGTAACCGATGGCTACGCAGATATCGCCGTTGGCGATGTCGGTCATGTACTTGGCGGAGTTGAAGTAGGTGACGTAAGGGCGAACCTTGAGCATCAACGCCTTGGCTTTTTCGTAGTCGTCCGGGTTCTGGCTGTTCGGGTCCAGCCCCAGGTAATGCAGGGCCAGCGGCAGGATCTCCGAGGGCGAGTCGAGCATGGCTACGCCACAGGCCTTGAGCTTCTCCATGTTCTCGGGCTTGAACACCAGATCCCAGCTGTCCACCGGCGCATTCTCGCCCAGCGCTGCCTTGACCTTGGCCGGGTTGAAGCCGATCAGCACGGTGCCGTACATGTAGGGCACGCCGTACTGGTTGCCCGGGTCGTTCTTGTCCAGCAGCTTGAGCAACGCCGGGTCCTGGTGCGACCAGTTCGGCAGTTTGGACTTGTCGAGTTTCTGGAACACGCCCGCCTTGATCTGGGTTTCGATGAACTGGTTGGAGGGCACCACCAGGTCGTAGCCCGAGTTGCCGGTGAGCAGCTTGGCTTCCAGGGATTCGTTGGTGTCGAAGGTGTCCCAGGTCACCTTGATCCCGGTGTCCTTGGCAAAATCCTTGGGCACGGACGGCAGGATGTAATCCGCCCAGTTGTACACCCGCAATTCGCGCGGTTCGGCGTGCACCGCGCTGGCCAGCAGCGACAGTCCGCAAACGGTGGCGCCCAGCATGCGTTTCATTGAGTCCATGGATCGTTTCCCCAAGTGTGGCGTGAGTTCGATGGTTTTTATGTTCTGTACACGGCAGCGGTCTTGAAAATAGCCAAGGGCAAGGAAGTGGAGATTCTGGTTGTGGTTTCAACTTGGGTGGCTGACTCAGCCACCCGCGTCTGATTCTTGCTGATGGCGTGGCCGGTTCACAGCGTGAGGCAGGCCAAAAGGAGATCCAAACGGCCAAAAAACGTGTCCGCATTGATCAGCGTCTCGAGGCCTTTCACCGACGGTACGGCGGCCAGCCTATGTTTGCGCGGTCCTTGTGGGAGCGGGCTTGCCCGCGATGAGGCCGGCACATTCGATATCAATGTTGCCTGACATACCGCCATCGCGAGCAGGCTCGCTCCTACAGGGGGTTGTGCGTGATTACAGCAGCGACAACGTGTAATTGATGATGAATCGGTTCTGATCCACATTACGGCCCGCATCGGTATTGGACTTGGCATTGCGCAAAGTGAACCCCACCCCTTTGAACGTGCCCGATTGCAACACGTAGTCCAGGGTCATGTCGCGTTCCCACTCGGACTGATCGCTGGCGTTTTGCGCCTTGATGTCCGTGCCCTTCAAGTACGCGATCGAGGCTTTCAGGCCCGGCACACCCAAGGGTGCGAAGTCGTAGGTGTATTGCCCGAAATTCGTCTGTTCTCCGGCCCGGGCAAAGTTCTGGATCATTTTGTCGGTGGGCAGGTAGACACTGCCGCCGCCCGCCCCTTTGTCCACCAGGCTGCCCTGGTTGGGCTGGACGAAGTTGCTGCCATCGCCCACGCGCTGATGCCCCACCGTGACCGCGTGTCCCCCATGGGTGTAGGTGACCATCGCCGACCAGGTGCTGTTGTCGATTTCACCGTCGTTGTCGTCGGTGTAACCCGATACCCGATAACCTTGTGCGCGGCCGGAGGCAGAGCTATTGGCACCGCTCGACGTGGTACGGAAGTAGCGCAGGTCGGTGGTCAGTGAGCTGGCGCTGTCGATGGGCAGAATATGCGTCAGGCCGAGAAAGTTCTGGTTGTAGAAGTCTTCCAGTTGCGCGAAGTAATACTGGGTCTTCAGATTCCTGGTGAGGTTGTAGTCAGCACCGGCGTAGTAGAACTTGTTGCTGTCCTGCGTGCTGCCGGCGACCGACAAGCCTGTACGGTCCGTCGAGGCGCGCCCTACCGCGTGCTCCAGCACACCGCTGGTCAACGTCAGGTCATCGATGTCGCTCGAGGTGACCTGCGCGCCGGTAAACGATTGCGGCAACACACGAGCATCGTTCGCCAGAAGGATCGGCAACTTTGGCAGCAAGGTGCCGTAGCGAAATTCAGTCCTGGCAAGGCGCATTTTCGCCGTAGGGCCGAAGCTGCTCCAGGTGTCGGCCGCGCCGTCGCCGTCCGAAGGAATCATGCCGCTACCGACGTGGCGACCTGCCCCGCTGTCCAGTGTGATGCCGAGCAACGCCTGGGCATCGAGCCCGAACCCCACCGCGCCCTGCGTAAACCCGGACTCATAGCGCAACACAAACCCCTGGGCCGCCTCTTCGGTTTTCGAAGGATCCGCTGCGCCATCGCGATTGTCGCTGTTGAAGTACAGGGTGCGCATCGAGAGGCTGGCCTTGCTGTCTTCGAGAAACCCGTGGGCGGCGCAATCGCCGGCCTGTGCACACAGCGAACCGGTGGCCAGCAAGACTGCGGTGGGAATGGCGCGTTTGAACATAGGGTGCTCCTGGGTGTTTCTTATCGTTATTTGAAGGTTTCACCGCCAGTCAGGGCCCGATTGCCGCCCACGCAACAACGCTCAACACGAACGCGACAACAGGCGCGCTCGATGAGTGATGCGAATCGTTCGAGGTGAGGGTTGACTGACTGGCTTGTGAAACTCTTAAAACATTTCGGCAGGCTATTATCAAACGCGGTGAAAGTAGTTTTCGTGGAGGGATAAGCCTTGTCGTGCAGGGGTATGGACGATCACTGTTTTTGCATATCGGTGCAGCGGATTTTCACCATACTGACATCATCGGCAGTGTTCGGTGGCTACCTGTATGTCACGACAAGAGCAATGACTCATGAACGATCAAATCGAGCTGTACGGCGCCAGCACCGGCAATAGTCTGCGGGCCGCGATTGCCCTGGAAGAAGCCGGCATCGCCTACACGGCATGCAGGCTCGACCTGTATGCACAGGAGCACCGTGGGTCGGCCTTCCTGGCGCTCAATCCCGCCGGGAAAGTCCCGACCCTGGTCGATCACGGGACAACGCCGGCGCTGGTCATCAACCAGTCCAACGCCATCATCCAGTACGCCGATGCCAAGGCGCCGGGACGGCTGGCACCGGCGCAGCCGGGACCTGCGCGCATCCGGGTGATCGACCGCTATTTCTTTTTCGTGACCGATGTCATCGGCCCCAGCCATGCCGCCTTTTTTCTGCACCAGGCGGGGCAGGACAAGGCGGCGGCGATCATCGATCTGCGGGTGATCGAGCAACTGACTTACGCGGAAAGTTTTCTGACTGCCGGTTTCATGGCCGGAGAGCAGTTCTCCATGGCCGACATTTCGGCATTCACCATCGCCACAGCGTTCCGTGATCGACTGGAATGGAAAGAGCTTCCGCAACTTTCGCGCTGGTTCGACTCGGTCGAAGCCAGGCCGGCGGTACAACGCGGCCTGAATGTGTTCAAGCATTCCTGAGCGGTCGCCGAACACAGAAATGCCCGACACGCCGCCGTCACTGTAGGAGCGAGCTTGCTCGCGATGGTCGTTAACGATGCCGCGTGTTTACTGACTAAACGCAGCGCTCTTAAGTCCATCGCGAGCAAGCTCGCTCCTACAGTGACGGCGGCGTGTCGGGCATTTTCAAACGAACACCAAACACTTTTGCCTCAGTCGGTGTAGCCGAGTTCTACCGAGCGGCTTTCCTGCGACTGGTTTCGTGTTGCGAGGCAGTAATACAACGGGCACGTCACCACGAGCCCCACCAGCCACGACAGGTCCGCGCCGTCCACCAGATTGGCGTATGGCCCGACGTACAAGGAAGTATTGGCGAACGGCAGCTGCACGATGATGCCGATGAAGTAAGCAATGATCGCGTGCAGGTTGAAGCGACCGTAGATGCCGCCGTCAGCGCGGAAGATCGACGCGATGTCGTAGCGGCCGCGCTTGATCAGGTAGAAGTCGATCAGGTTGATCGACGCCCACGGCACCAGCACCAGCAACAGCGCCAGAATCAGGCCGATGAACTGCGAAATGAAATTCGCCGAGGCACCCAGCGCCACCACGCAGCAGCCCGCCAGCACGATGCTCGATAACACAACGCGCACTTTGATGCTGGGCGTCCATTGGCTGGCGAAGGTCTGGATAGAAGTGATGATCGACAGCACCGCGCCATACAGATTCAAGGCGTTGTGGCTGATGATGTTGAGCAGGAACAACACCATCAGGATCGGCCCCAGCCAACCGGTGGACTGCTTGACCGCGGCCATCGCCTCGGTGCCTTCCGGGGTTGCCAGTACTGCAACGGCGCCGAAGGTAAAGGACAGGATCGTGCCCAGGGTCGCACCCAGATAGGTGGCAAAGAACGGCCGGGTAATGCCGATATCCGCCGGCAGGTAGCGCGAGTAGTCCGACACGTACGGCGAGAAGCTGATTTGCCAGATGATGCCCAGCGACACCGTGGCCAGCCAGCCGGACAGGTTGAACCCACCGCGAGTGAAGAAGTCCGCCGGCAAGTCATGGGCGAAGATATAGAGGAAACCGGCGAGCAAGGCACTGCCCATCACCCAGGTGCCGATACGGTTGAGGGTGTGGATGAAACGGTAGCCAATCACGCCGATGGCGGTGGCACTGAGGGCACCGATGAGAATGCTGGCCGGCACCGGAACCGACGGCGCAATGCCGACAATCGATTTGCCTGCCAGCACGATGTTGGAAATGAAGAACCCGATGTAGATCAACGCCGCGAAGAACACGATCAGCAGCGCGCCATAGCGGCCGAACTGACCACGGCTCTGCACCATCTGCGGAATGCCCATGCATGGCCCCTGGGCCGACGCCAGCGCAATCACCACGCCGCCGACCATATGCCCGAGCGCAATCGCCAGCAAACCCCAGAACAGGTTGAGGTGGAACACCTGGACCACCATCGCGCCGGTGACGATGGGCAGTGGCGCAATGTTGGTGCTGAACCACAGGGTGAAAAGATCGCGGGCCTTCCCGTGGCGCTCTGCGAGTGGAACGTAGTCGACCGTGTGATTCTCGATCAACGGATCTTGCCGGGACATCTGGGACATGTGCATGAACTCGAGTTTGTCTGTTCTTATCTTTGTATGAAGCCAAACCGGGGGGACTCTTTGGTCACCCCTCAGATGCCGACCATATTATGGTATTCCAAACTTTAAACAAGACTGATCCGGTCTTTGAACAAGCATCTGAGCTGCCATCCTGCCCGATTCACGCCAAACCTGGCTAGCTGAAGGTCCCGTAATCATTGAGTTTCCGACGAAAGCCATACGTTTATCGGGTCACCTAAAAAGACCTTGCAATAGATGTATTACGGTATACCATCAGACCTACAAACACATAAAAACCGCGTCACACCCGCCGAGGACCGTCCAATGATCGATGCCGCCATCTACAAACAAGTCATGGGTTCGTTCCCGTCCGGAGTGACCGTGATCACCACCCTGGATGACGACGGGCAAATCGTCGGCCTGACCGCCAGCGCCTTCAGCTCGCTGTCGATGGACCCGGCCCTGGTGCTGTTCTGCCCGAACTACAGCTCTGATTCCTACCCGGTCCTGATCAAAAACAAACGTTTTGCCATCCACGTGCTTTCCGGCGGCCAGCAAAGCGAGGCCTATGCCTTCGCGCGCAAAGGCAAGGACAAGGCCCAGGGGATCGGGTGGACATTGAGCGAGTTGGGCAACCCGATTCTGGCCAACGCCACGGCGGTCATCGAATGTGAGCTGTGGCGCGAATATGAAGGCGGTGACCACGCCATCATGGTCGGCGCGGTGAAAAACCTGATCGTGCCCCGGCAGAGCAGCGGGCCACTGGTGTATTGCCACGGCAAGATGGGCGCCCTGCCCGTTCTGGCCTGAACCCTCTGATATCACCGCATTCCCCTGTGGGAGCGGGCTTGCTCGCGAAGAGGCCGGCACACTCAACATCGATGTCGCCTGGTACTCCGCCTTCGCGGGCAAGCCCGCTCCCACAGAACCCGGGGTTGCCGGCAGAGAAATGTTTTGCAGACATTTCGTATTATGGTATACCAATAACTATCAGGCCCGCAGTCGACAGGCCAACAACAAAAGATCCGAGGTAAGCGTCATGAAGTTTTCCCTGTTCGTACACATGGAACGTTGGGACGAAAGCGTCAGCCACCGCCAGTTGTTCGAAGACCTGACCGAACTGACGCTGATGGCCGAGGCCGGTGGTTTCAGCACAGTGTGGATCGGTGAGCACCACTCCATGGAATACACCATCTCGCCAAGCCCGATGCCGCTGCTGGCTTACCTAGCGGCCAAGACCACCACCATTCACCTGGGCGCCGGCACCATCATCGCGCCGTTCTGGCATCCGCTGCGGGTGGCGGGTGAATGCGCATTGCTCGACGTGATCAGCAACGGACGCATGGAAGTCGGTTTGGCCCGCGGTGCCTACCAGATTGAATTCGACCGCATGGCCGGCGGCATGCCAGCGTCTTCCGGCGGCCAGGCGTTGCGGGAAATGGTTCCGGTGGTGCGTGCACTGTGGAACGGCGACTATGCCCATGACGGTGACATCTGGAAGTTCCCGACCTCCACCAGCGTGCCCAAGCCGATCCAGCAGCCGAACCCGCCGATGTGGATCGCCGCCCGCGACCCGGACTCGCACAACTTCGCCGTGGCCAACGGCTGCAACGTCATGGTCACGCCACTGATGAAAGGCGACGAAGAAGTCCTCGACCTGAAGAACAAATTCCAGGCCGCCCTGGACAACAACCCGGACGTGCCGCGCCCGCAACTGATGGTGCTGCGTCACACCCACGTGCACACCGCCGACGATCCGCAAGGCTGGGAAGTCGGGGCCAAGGCGATCTCGAAGTTCTACCGCACCTTCGATGCCTGGTTCGGCAACAAGACCACCCCGGTCAACGGCTTCCTCGCGCCGAGCCCGGAAGAGAAATTCGCCGGTCGCCCCGAGTTCGAACTGGAGAGCCTGCACAAGACCGCCATGATCGGCACTCCGGAAGAAATCATTCCGCGCATCAAGTACTACCAGGAACTGGGGGTCGACGAATTCAGCTTCTGGTGCGATAACAGCCTGCCCCACGCGGAGAAGAAAAAATCCCTGGAGCTGTTTATCAAGCACGTGGTGCCAGCGTTTCGCTGATTGTGCCGCCCTGCGACATCAACTGTAGGAGCGAGCTCGCTCGCGATGGACGCCAACGATAACGCGGGCCATCTGAATGAACGCGTTGTCCAGAGTTTTTCGCGAGCGAGCTCGCTCCTACAGGTACGCATTTGTCCTGTGGGAGCAAGCGCGCCCCCACAAGGGTCGATTCCAATGATGACTGGTCGTATCCCATCACTCGCCCTTCCCTCCGGCGCCGCGCGGGCTTACCTGCGCGGTGAATGGACCGCTTCGCACCTGCATTTCAAGCGCCTGCGCGCCAGCGTTTCGGCCAAGCAGAACGGCTTCTGGCAAATAGTTCACTGAGCCCACCCGAACAGCCAATCACGCACCCCGCGTCTCGCCATTGCATGGCGCGTACGGTGCATCGTGTTTCGCCTTTGATCAGGTTTGCCCAATGAACAATAACAGCGCGCTGTTGATCATCGACATGCAACAGGAGGACGGTTTCGTCCTCGAAAACTTCGCCACGGTAGTCGCCCATACCGCCGCCTTGCTCGCGACTGCCCGTCGCCAGCGGATGCCTGTCCTCTATACCCGCCACATCAATCAGGCCGACGGCAGTGACCTGCCCCCCGGCGAACCCCTGGCTGCCGACGGTGGCCCCGGCAGTTACCGCGCCGGCACCCGGCAAGTGGAAATCATCGAGTCGCTGACGCCGCAATCCGGTGAATTGATCATCGACAAGGGCCGTTACAGCGCCTTTCACCGAACCGACCTCGACACCCGACTCAAGGCATTGGAGGTCGACACACTGATCATCTGTGGCGTGTTGACCGACGTCTGCGTGCTGACCAGCGTGTTCGACGCCTTCGCCCTCGGTTATCAAGTGCGCCTGGTCAGCGATGCCTGCACCACGACCACCCTGGCCGGGCACTACTCGGCGTTGTTGATCATGGCCAACTGGGTCTACTCGCTGGAAATCCTCACGACTGAACAATGCCTGCGCGCCCTGCAACAACTCGATTACGCCAGCCTGATCCCCGAGCGTCCGGACCTGTTTGCCCACCAGCCCCATGAACTGCCCGGCACCATCGCCCGTCTGCAATCCCGTCTCGTCCGGACTCAGGAGTGATCGCCATGCAAGTCGAAAAAAGAAGCATCGATTTCATCCCCGAAACCGAACGCCACGGCAAGCCGGGCTCGCTGTTCTATATCTGGTTCGGCGCCAACATGAACATCACCACCATCGCGTCCGGTGTGTTGCCGGTGGTGATGGGGCTCAACCTGTTCTGGAGTGCACTGGCGATCATCATCGGCTCGTTGCTGGGGGCGATTTTCATGGCCTCCCACTCGGCACAGGGACCGAAGCTGGGCATTCCGCAGATGATCCAGAGCCGGGCGCAATTCGGCGTGTTGGGGGCGGTATTGCCGCTGCTGTTCGTGATGCTGATTTACCTGGGCTTCTTCGTCAGCAACACCTTGCTCGCGGCCCAGTCGCTGGAGTCCGTCAGCCCGCTGCCAATGTCCGGCAACATCTACCTGATCGGTGCGTTGTGCTTCGTCGTCGCCCTCTATGGCTATCGGTTGATTCACCGCCTGCAGAAGCTGCTGTCGATCCTGTCACTGGTGGTGTTCGTGGCCGCCACGGTGCTCGCCTTACAGTTGCCGATCCCGGCCGAACAATGGTTGCCGACAGGCTTCTCGTTGTCGAAATTCCTGGTGGCAGTGAGCATTGCCGTGACCTGGCAGCTGTCCTACGCGCCTTACGTCGCCGACTATTCGCGCTACCTGCCGAGCAGCACGCCGACCGCCCAGGTGTTCTGGTACAGCTACGCCGGCACGGTCAGCGGCGGCGCGTGGATGATGATTCTCGGGGCGATTCTCAGCGTCGGCATCGGCGACTTTTCCAGCAACGTCGGCGGGCATGTCGCCGGTTTGTTCGGCGCTGGCGCGGTGCTGCTGTTCGCCTTCATCGTCTACGGCCAGGTGTCGATCAACGTGTTCAACCTGTACGGCGCGTTCATGTCGACCATCACCGTGATCGAACCTTTCGCCCGACTCAAGGTGACGCCGCGGGTACGCGGTGTGTTCATGCTGCTGATCAGCCTGGTGGCCACGGCCCTGTGCACCATCAGTCAGGACGACTTCATCAACTTCTTCCTGAACTTCATCTTCTTCATGAGCTACTTCCTGATCCCGTGGACGGCAATCAATCTGGTGGACTACTACTGCCTGCGCAAAGGCCAATACCAAATTGACGACATCTTCGACCTCAACGGGATCTACGGGCGCGTCAACCGGATTGCCTGCGGCAGTTTCCTGCTGGCGATTGCCCTGGAAATTCCGTTCATGAACACCACGCTTTATGTCGGCCCGGTGGCTACGGCGCTGGACGGGGTGGATCTGGCGTGGATCGTCGGGTTGCTGGTGCCGGCGTTGAGTTATTACTGGCTGATGAAGCTTGGCAAGCGTGCGCTGGTGATGGAGTCAGCGGCCGACTAAATTCCAGGCAAAAAAAAATCCCAGGCAGCTGATGGACGCCTGGGATTTAAAAATGCATAAACCGTGGTGGTGAACGCGGCGCGAATATTACGGAATATTTCACCCTGTAACAAGATATTTTTATTCACTATCCAGTTACTAAACGTTCTAACCCCTTAAATATCCACATATTTTCTAAGGTCGACTAGAGAAACCAGCGATACTCCCGCGCGCTGATGTCATGCAGAAATGCCAGATGATCCTGACGCTTGTTTTCGCAGTAGACGTCCACGAACTCCACCCCCAAGCCTTCGCGCACTGCTGAATGATTTTGCATGGAGTGCACCGCTTCGAGCATTTCCAACGGAAAATCGATGCCACTGCTGCGGTCTTCGTTGAGCGGTGCAATCGGCTCGCACTCCCCTTCCAGACCTTGCTCCAACCCCACCAGAATCGCCGCCAGTACCAGATACGGGTTGGCATCGGCGCCTGCCAGGCGATGTTCGATACGCAGGTTTTTGACGTCCGAGTCCGGTATACGCAAGCAGGCATCGCGATCCTCAAAGCCCCAACTGGCGCGGGACGCGACGTTCACGGTGCCGCTCAAGCGACGCATGGCGTTGTGGTTCGGGGCAAAAACCGGCATGCAGTGCGGCAACACATCCAGGCACCCAGCCACCGCATGGCGCAGCGCCCGCTGGCCGTTTGCCGCCAGCAGGTTGTTGCCGGCCTGGTCATACAGGCTGACATGCACGTGCATGCCGCTGCCAGGGTGCTGCAGGTAGGGTTTGGCCATGAAGCTGGCGCGGTAGTTGTGCTTGAGCGCCACGCCCCGGGTGCTGCGGCAGAACAGGGCCGCCCAGTCGGCGGCGCGCAGGCCGTCATCGCAATGGCCGAAGTTGATTTCGAACTGACCCGGGCCGAGCTCGGCGGTGATCACTGTGGCATCGATGCCTTGCGCTCGCGCCGTCTCGACCATTTCATCGAGCACCGGGGCAAAACGCGACAAGCGCTCGATGTGCATGTTCGGCTGATCGTCGGCGTCGCCAGTCAGCTCATCACGGGGAAATTGCGGCAAGCCGTCCTTCAAGCGGCTGTCGAACAGGTAGAACTCCAGCTCGAAGGCCACCACCGGGAAGATGCCCTTGCGCTTGAGCCGTTCCAGCACCTGCGCCAACACTTCACGAGGTTCGAATTCGATGGGTTTTTCCGTGCCATCCGAGGTGATCAGCATTTGGCCCAGAGGCTGCTTTTCCCAGGTCACGAGCTTCAACGTGCCAGGCACCAAACGACGGGGCGCATCCGGGTCACCGTCGTTGAAGCAGTAATCACCGATCTTGAACAACCCGCCCTGAGTGCCGAGCAGTACGCAGTTCTGCGGCAACTTGAGCACACTGCCGGCAGCCACTTTTTCGAGCATCTCGATCGGGTAGCGCTTGCCGTAGAAATGCCCCGGAATGTCCAGGGAGATCAGGTCGACGTAACGCACTTCGGGGTTGCAGTGGCGGAAGTTGCGAACCTCGGCCAGCAGATCAGAGCACACGGCATCCATCGTTTTGTTCCTTGTTGTTGTCAGGTGTAAACCCAAAGCACGCGGGTCAGTTGGTCGGACAGGTTGCCGTAGCGGCAGTGCGCATGGCTGGCCAGTTGAAAGCTGTCGCCGGGACGCAGGGTCACCGGTTCGTTGTCGTCGAGCCACAGGGTCAACTCCCCTTCGAGGACGTAACCGCCCTGCTCCGAGCTGTCCTTCATGTGTCGGTCGCCGCTGCTGGCGCCGGGCTCAAGCTGGCTTTCGAGCATCGAGAACGACGCACGCATTTTTGGCGAAACGAGGATGTCGGTAATGCCATCGGCGTAGTACAGCGTGCGACGCTCGTCCGGGCGGGTGACCCAGGACAACGCCATGGGTTTGGGCAGGCTGTAGAAATAGGTGGTCGGCACCCCCAGGGTTTCGCTGATCGCGGTCAGGTCCGCCACCGTCGGACGCGACAGACCGCGCTCGACCTGGGACAAAAAACCGACCGAGCGACCGATTTTGTCCGCCAGTTCCTTCAGGGTGTATTTTTTGTGTTTGCGCAGGTCCTGGATCAGGATCGCCAGCGCCGAGATCTCTTCTTGCATGTCCATCCAGAGGCTTCCTGAAAGTGTCGCTTCAAATACTGTCGCGCAGTCGATACCAGGCCTTGCCGATGGCTTCCAGCGGCGCGGCCAGGTATTTTCCACCGGGAAAACTGCCGTTGTTCAGGCCCTGGTACAGGGACAACTCGTCGGGCTGACCGAGTACCGCGTCAGACACCGCCCGCGCCGCGGCCAGTGTCGGCAGCACGCCATGCCCGGAATACCCCTGCATCCAGTACAGATCGCCGCGCCGTCCGATATCCGGCGTGCGCTTGAGGGTCAGGTCGATATGTCCGCCCCAGGCAAACTCCAGCTCGACGCCCGTGAGCTGCGGGAACACGCGCTCCAGGAACGGCCGGGTCGCGGCGGCGATGTCCTTGGGCATCCCGCCCAGGTAAGTGCAACCACCGCCGAATAGCAGGCGGTTATCCGGGGTGCGTCGGAAATAATCGAGCACGAACTGGTTGTCGGTCACGCACACGTTGCTCGGCAGCAGCGCGGTGGCTTGCTCCTTCGTCAGCGGCGCGGTCGCGACCTGATAAGTACCGACCGGCAACACGCAACTCGCCAGTTGCGGATCGAGTCGATCGAGGTAAGCGTTGCATGCCAGCACCAGCACATCGGCGCGAATACGACCGCGCTCGGTGGTCACCACAAACCCGTCGCCTTCCTCGCCATAGCTCAGCGCCTTGCTTTGCTCGTGGATGCGGCCACCGGCCCGCTCGATCGCATCGGCAAGGCCCAGGGCCAGTTTCAGCGGGTTCAAATGCCCGCCCTCGGGGTCGAACAGGCCGGCCTGATAACGCTCGCTGGCCACCCATTCCGGCAGCTGTTGCCGGGGGATGAATTGCAGTTTGTCGTGGCCCCACTTGTGGCTGGCCTCATGCTGCCACTCCGTCAGCAGGCCTACCCGACGCGGCATCACCGAGGTCCAGAGATGGCCGGCGCGGTAGTCGCAATCGAACTCATGCCGGCCAGGCAAATCACGCAGTTCGCGCGCCGCCCAGCGCATGCCGTCCCACAGGCGCCGCGCCCGCTCATAGCCCAATGCGGCTTCCAGCGGTGGCATGTCGCACGACCAGCCGAGAATCGCCTGCCCGCCATTACGCCCCGAAGCGGCCCAGGCCACCCGACTGGCCTCGAGCAAGGTCACGCGCTTGCCAGCCAGCGCCAGGCGCAAAGCCGTGTGCAATCCACTGAAACCAGCCCCGATGATCAGCACTTCAGTGTCTTGCTCACCTTCCAGTGCGGCTCGATTGACCAGGCGATCGGCGCAGGTATGGGCGTAGTAACTGGCGACATGCCGGGTGGATTGCTGAAACATATGGCCTCATGAAATTTTGTATTTGTAATTTCATGAAAAAATACACGGTAAATTTCACACAGGCAAATGGCGCGCAAAAAAAATCCCGCCCAGGAGGACTTGGGCGGGATTATTTGATCAGACGCGTGCAGTGCATCGGGTCGACACCGAGGATCTGCGCCGCCACGTTATTGCTGGTGTGACGCCCCGATTTTCACTCTCTCGCGCTTACAAGCAGTCGCGCACGATTTTGCGCAGGTCGTCGGATTTGGCCCAAGGTGGCCCCTGATACAGCGAAATCTGGCTGCCATTCTTGTACTTAACGATATCCACCACTTCGTCGGCCGTGATCACGCTGGGCGCGGTGATCCGGAATCCGTTGGATATCGAAACCTGGGTAGTATTCGGTACTTCCTTTTGCCAGGCAGGCAAAACGCACGCCGCATACTCTTTTGGCGTTTTCTCACTGTGCTTGCTGACATTCGGCTCGCCCGGTACCAGTGACGCCGGCAACGAACACCCGGCCAGCAACGCCAGCACGCATCCCCCCATCAACACTCGCATGTGGCTTCCTTGAATTCGAAAAAAGAAAATGTAGCTTGCCATCGTCCGCACATCCATCCCCAACGATTCAGCGACTGACATTGATATCGGCTCCCCCCGTTAGTTCCTTAAGTTCAGATAAGCCAACCATCTTTCTTGAGCAGGGCAGCGTACTTTCACGTTCGCGTTTATTTTCCCGACCAAAGGAAACCCCGCTGATTCAGACGAATACAACATCCGGTCTGGTAAACAGGTCTAAAATTTTGGTGTGCAGTATTCAGGAGGTCATCATGTGGCTTAACGAATCGGAACAGCAGCTTCGGCGTGATCTGCAAGGGCTTGCGTCAGATTTGCGCTGGTCGGCAGTGGAGCTTCTGCGCATAGAGGAGCAATTGCGCCTGCTCGGCAACGAAGCCGACGCGCAAGCCGTTCAGAGACTGTGTTCTTTGTTTCAGGGCGATGAAGAGAAACTGTCCGGCTATGCCGAGGAAGTGAAAGCCAAGGTCATTAGCCGCAACAAGGCTCAATAGCGGGAGCGCTGCCATGAACAGGCCTCTATTCACGCTGGTCGTCGCACTGACCGCGTTTGCAGGCTGCAGCACCAACTCGATCTACCAGGACCAGCCGCTGGTCGCGAAAGTCAACACTGGCATGAGCCAGGAGCAAGTCCGGCAAATCGGTGGACAACCCCTGGCGGTCACCGATCGCACCGTCGAACCCGGTACGTGCTTTGACTACAAACTGACTCAGGCCGGCCATCAGCAGCCGTACAACGTCAGCTTCGACCGCCGGGGCATGGTCGACCACAAAAGCTTTATGACCTGCGCGGAATGGAGTCATGCGCAGCAAAAAGCCCGGGAACCGTCCCGCCCCAGCGGTGGCGGTGGCTACTAGCGCCCTGTAGGAGCGAGCTTGCTCCGGGCGGCGTTCCGACGATGGTCGCTAACGATAACGCGTGTTTCCTGGCTAAACTCGGCGCGTTTGAGTCCATCGCGAGCGAGCTCGCTCCTACAGGAGATTGCCGTAGAACCGGGGCTTCGGTTGGGCTTCACTTAGCTTGATGGCTGCGCGCAGGCCTGCCGGCACGAGCCCTGTAGCCGGGCAGCGACGCGGCAAACGCCAGAGCCTCTTCCCGACTGTCAAATGAACCCAGTCGGTCACCCTGGGTACATACCCGCCAGGGCCCATTGCTCACTCTGAGTACGTCATAGCCGTTCATGTGCATTTTGTTCAGAATCGGAACGTTCATAGTCACCTCCTCTTGGGCAGTGATATCAGGTTGACTTGCTTACCTTACACCCACCCTTCTCCAAAATACCGACCAGACATCGCCGTGGAAATTCCCGATTCGGGTTGCACCTGGACCCTAGCCCTTGGCCAAGGCCGTCGCAGCCCTGTCGATGAGTGCCGCCACTTCGGCGGGCATCGACGCCAATGACGCATGGCTGGCGTTCAAGGTCAGAATCTCCCGGGCGTTGAGCCGCGCGGCCATCCATTGCTGGTTTTGTGGCGCGATCATCCGGTCTGCGGTCGAAATCTGATACCACGATGGCTTTTTCTTCCAGGCCACCGTGCCAATGGTGTCACCGAAGGTACTCGCCAGCGGCGCTTTCTGGGTGATGCCCATGACCAACCCTTCGGTCGCCGGCAGATCCTGGCAGAAGCTTTCGTGATAGAGCTCAGGCTTGACCCATAGGTAACCGTCGCTATCTGGCGTCAGGTTAGCCGCTGCCGCAGGCAGATGACGTTGTGTGATGCCACCAGGACTTTCACCGGCGTCCGGCGCGAACGCGGCGATGTACACCAGCCCGACCACATTCGGCATATCACCCGCTTCAGTGATCACCGCACCGCCATAGGAATGCCCCACCAACAGCACCGGACCGGGCACCTGGGCGACCATTTTGCGCGTGCGCTCGGCATCATCAGCCAGCGAAGTCAGCGGCAACTCGACGGCACGAATGTGCGTGTCACCCCGGCTGAGCAATTTGACGATGACCTTGTTCCAATGGGCAGCGCCGCCCCAGAAACCATGGACCAGCACGATCGTGGGTTTGTCACTCATCACCATGTCTCCGTTTGCGGATGGGATGTCTGTCGCTCGCGTCAGCCTTGATCGCCGCCGCCCACGGGCATGACCATGCCGGTGATATAGGACGCTTCGTCGCTGGCCAGAAACAGAATAGCCGCCGCCTGCTCATCCAGGGTGCCGTAGCGTTTCATCAAACTGCTGTCTAGGGTCTGGTCGACGATCTGCTGATACCAGAGTTTTTCCTGCTCACTCTGCTCGGCACCGTTGCGGGGTATGCGTCGCGGCGGTGCTTCGGTGCCGCCAGGAGCGGTGGCGTTGACCCGTACGCCACGACCGGCGGTTTCGAATGCCAGACAAGCGGTCAAGGCATTCACCCCGCCCTTTGCCGCACCGTAGGGCACGCGGTTGAGGCTGCGAGTGGCGATGGAGGAGACGTTGACGATCGCCCCGCTGCCCTGTTCCAGCATGAACGGCAGCGCGGCATGACAACACCACAAGGTCGGGAACAGCGAACGGCGAACCTCGGCCTCGATCTGCGCCGCTTCATAGTGCTCGAACGGCTTGGCCCAGATCGTGCCGCCGACGTTATTGACCAGCACATCGAGGCGATCGAAGCGCTCGACGGCGGTCTGCATCACTCGACTGCACTCCTCGTATTGCTCGAGGTCGGCGGTCAGGGCCAAAACCTGGGTGGTCGACGCCAGCTGTTGCTGCACTTCGAACACCAGGTCGGAACGGTCCACCAGGATCAGCTTCGCCCCTTCTGCGGCCATGCGCTCGGCCACCCGCTGCCCGATGCCTTGGGCGGCGCCGGTGATCAGTGCGACTTTTTCGTGAAATCTGTTCATGGCAACCTCAAAAACTCCGATCAATTAAAGTAATGCAGGTCAAACGCAGTCCTGTGGGAGCGGGCTTGCTCGCGAAAGCGGCCTGACAGACGACATAGATGCTGAATGTTCCGGCCTCTTCGCGAGCAAGCCCGCTCCCACATTGGATCTGCGCCGTGCACGGTATTTGTGCTCGCTCCCACATTGGGTCTTTGCCGACACCGGGAGTTCGCGCGCGGCTCAAGCCGCGCTGGCGGCGAATTTCTCAAAGTAGAAGTTCGCAGGCGCGATGCCTTGCTCGCGAATGAACTGGCTGACCGCCTCGACCATCGGCGGCGGGCCGCACAGGTAGAAGTCGACGTCGCCATCGTTCAAATGCTTTGGCTCGATGTGCTGGGTCACGTAGCCCTTGAGCGGGTGTTGGCTCTCGGGGCTGGCGACGCAAGCGCTGAAGGTGAAGTTGGGAATGCGCGCGGCGAAGGCTTCGAGGCGGTCGATTTCCACCAGGTCGAAATCGTGGGTCACGCCGTAGATCAAATGCAGCGGATGATCACTGCCCTGCTCGGCGATCTTCTCCAGCATCGCGGTGAACGGCGCCAGCCCGGTGCCACCGGCCAGCAGCAACAGCGGCCGACGGATGTCGCGCAGGTAGAAACTGCCCAACGGCCCCGCCAGGCTCATGCTGTCGCCGGCCTTGGCCATGCCGGTCAGGAAACTGCTCATCAAGCCGCCCGGCACGTTGCGGATCAGGAAACTGACCTCGCCGTCACGCTGCAACGAGCTGAACGAGTAGGCACGAGTCTGCTCACTGCCGGGAATCCCCAGGTTCACGTATTGCCCCGGCAGGAACGCCAGTTTGCTAAGGGCTTCGCCCTTGATCGACAGCGCGATGGTGCTGTCAGACAGTTGGCGCACGGCGCTGATGGTCGCGTCATAACTGGCCTGGCGGGTACGGCAGACTTCCGAGGACGTCGGCACCCGCACCACGCAGTCGCTGCGGGCGCGCATCTGGCAGGTCAGGACAAAACCCTGCTCGGCCTCTTCTGGGCTGAGGGCGTCTTCGATGTACTCCTCGCCCAGATCATAAGTGCCGGCTTCGGCAAAACACTTGCAGGTGCCGCAAGCGCCGTCGCGGCAGTCCAGCGGAATATTGATGCCCTGGCGGTACGCGGCATCGGCCACGGTTTCGCCGGCATTGGCGTCGATGAACCGGGTGACGCCGTCTTCGAAATTGAATGCAATGGAATGGGTCATGACGGCCGCCTCACAGGTGGTAAACATCGATGACCTGACGAACATAGTCGTTCTTCAGGATCACTTTCTTGGCCAGGATCAGCGGGTTTTCACCACGCACGTCGAGGGTGTAGAAACTGCTGCCGAAATAGCTGTCGACGGTCTTGTAGCGAAAGCTCAGGGTGTGCCAGTTGAAGCGCACCTTGCACAAACCGTCGGCCTGTTCGAGCAGCTCGATGTTGCTGATGTTGTGGGAGGTACGGGTGTCCGGCACGCTGGCGCTGGAGCGCTCGGTCTTGATGCGGAAGACGCGGTCTTCCAGGCCCGTGCGGTTGCCGTACCAGATCAGCGAGATTTCCCGTTGTGGATCTTCGGTCAACTCGTCGTTGTCATCCCACGATGGCATCCAGAACGTCGCATCCGGTGCGTACAGCTCCAGCCATTCGTCCCACTGGCGGTCGTCGAGGTAGCGCGCTTCGCGGTAGAGAAAATCGCGCACGGTGTCAAAGGATATGGTCATTGCACGTCCTCCACGGCGATCAGTTTCGACTGCTCGGCGGCAAGGGCCTTGAGCATGGTCTGCTGCCAGTACTTGTGTTGCAGCACGAACAGGCCTTCGTCTTCGGTGCGTACGCCGCTGAGCAGCGGATGCAGATCGATTTCCCTGGCCGCCTCGTCGGCGCCTTCGATCCAGTGCTCGGCACCGCGGGACATGTCGTTCCAGGTGGTGACGCTGCCCTGGTAACTGGTCTGGCAGGAGCGGAACTCTTCCAGATCGTCCGGCGTGGCCATGCCGCTGACGTTGAAGAAATCCTCGTACTGACGAATCCGGCTGGAACGCGCGTGGTCGCTTTCGCCTTTGGGGGCGATGCAGTAAATGGTGATCTCCGTGCGGTTGACCGAGATCGGCCGGGCGATGCGGATCTGCGAGCTGAACTGGTCCATCAGGTACACGTTGGGGTACAGGCACAGGTTGCGCGAATTCTCGATCATCCAGTCGGCGCGGGCCTTGCCAAAATCCTGCGCCAGCTCATCGCGACGCTCGTACAGCGGACGGTCCTCGGGGTTGGCCCAACGGGTCCAGAGCAGCATGTGGCCCTTGTCGAAGGAATAGAAACCACCGCCCTGCTTGGCCCAGCTGCCAGCGCTCATGGTCGGGTTGCTGTCGCCGGCCTCGCGTTGCTTGCGCTGGTTCTGGGTGGCGGCGTAGTTCCAGTGCACGGAGCTGACGTGGTAGCCATCGGCGCCGTTTTCGGCGGTGAGCTTCCAGTTGCCTTCGTAGATGTAGCTCGACGAGCCGCGCAGCACTTCCAGGCCATCGGTGGACTGGTCGACGATCATGTCGATGATCTTCGCCGACTCGCCAAGGTGCTCGACCAGCGGTAGCACATCGGCTTTCAGGCTGCCGAACAGGAAGCCGCGATAAGACTCGAAACGCGCCACGCGGGTCAGGTCGTGGGAGCCTTCGCAGTTGAAGCTCGCAGGATAACCGGCGTTGGCCGGATCCTTGACCTTGAGCAGCTTGCCGGAGTTGTTGAAGGTCCAGCCGTGGAACGGGCAGGTGTAGGAACTCTTGTTGCCGGATTTGTGCCGGCACAGGGTCGCGCCACGATGGCTGCAGGCATTGATGAAGGCGTTGAGTACACCGTCCTTGTTGCGCGCGATGAAGATCGACTGGCGCCCCATGGTGGTGGTGTAGAAATCGTTGATGTTGGGGATCTGGCTTTCGTGGGCCAGGTACAGCCAGTTGCCTTCGAAGATGTGTTCCATCTCCAGATCGAACAACCGCGGGTCGGTGAACATCTCGCGTTTGCAGCGATAGAGGCCTTGCTCGGGATCGTCTTCAAGCAGGGAATGCAAATATTCGGGTCGCAGGGTCATGGCCGCCGCCTCCATTGTTATTGTTCAGGCAGGGCCATGCTAGGACGGGGGGGCAGACTGGAATATCCGCGGGGTGCAGACCTTTATCCGTTTTGTGCAGTCACTGGCGGTGTGTCAGGCGCCAACAATGGTGAATGTGCCGGCCCCATCGCGAGCAAGCTCGCTCCCACAGTGTTTTGGGCTGGGCGCTATATTCGCGTTCAACCGAAATCCCTGTGGGAGCGAGCTTGCTCGCGATGGCGCCAGACCAGACAACATCAAACCTGAAGGTCTCAATGCCGGCGTTTGAGGGTGTCCGACGGCAACTCGCCGAACTGCTTGCGGTAGCTGTCGGAGAACCGGCCCAGGTGCAGGAAGCCGTAGTCCATCGCCACTTCCGTGACGTTGCGCACGTTGCAGGTCGGGTCGCTCAGGCAGGCGTTGATGCGCTCCAGGCGTTTCTGGCGCAGGTAGTTTTTCGGCGTAAGGCCGGCATTGCGCTCGAACAGGCCATACAGCGAGCGCAGGCTCATGTGGGCCTGGCGCGCCAGCTCTTCGCTGTCGATGTCCTGCTTGAGGTTATTGGCGATGTAATCGGCAATCGCTTCGAACGTGGCCGTCTGCGAGCCCGGTTCGAGGCGGCAGACGTTGGTTTTCATCAGGC
The DNA here is from genome assembly GCF_059492225.1 of Pseudomonas sp. Pseusp10. NCBI lineage: Bacteria > Pseudomonadati > Pseudomonadota > Gammaproteobacteria > Pseudomonadales > Pseudomonadaceae > Pseudomonas > Pseudomonas sp. Pseusp10. The sequence goes on from NZ_CP168528.1 coordinate 4,625,695, forward strand.
TCAGCATCTTGCTGGCGATGATCTGCGCGTAATGCTCCTGCACCCTGGGGATCTGCTCGCTGGCCTCGGCCTCCTGGCAAATCATCGCCAGCAGGTTGACGAAGCCTTCCAGCTCGCCCAGTTGATAGCGGTTCTCCAGGAACCGCACGCCCTGCCCCGGATACTGCCAGCGCTGCTCATCGCAAACGGACTCGAACAACCGGGTGGGTATCTTCAGGATGAATTTTTCGCAATCGTTGGAGTACGTCAGGTCCACCGGATCATCGGGATTGATCAACAGCAGCTCGCCGGGGGCGAAGTAATGTTCCTGACCATGCCCGCGCCACAGGCAATTGCCGCGCAGTAACACTTGCAGGTGATAGATGTTCTCCAGTGCGCCCGACGTCACTCGCACGCTGGCGCCGTAGCTGATGCGGCACAGGTCGAGGCTGGCGAATTTGCGATGGTCGAGACTGGCCAGCGGCCGTCCCGCACGGGGCATGAGGATGCAATGGTTGCCGACATGCTGATTGACGTAGCCCGACACCGCGTAAGGGTCGGCGTGGTCGAATACTCTGCTGCGCTGACTCAACAGTTGAGCTTGCATCATCGGGTCACTCTGATTGTTGTTATGGGTTGCGTCGGTTCATTCTAGAACAGTGTGCCAGGCGTTTGAGGTATTTCCGGCGAGTTGCACGAACACATTGTAGGAGCGAGCTTGCTCGCGATGGACTTGAGAACGCCGCGTTTAGCCAGTAAACACGCGTTATCGTTGACGACCATCGCGAGCGAGCTCGCTCCTACAAGGGGTTGTGCTATCAGTCTTCGAGTGCGCGGACCCGCTCGTGGCGCTGTTGCTCCTCAGGCTGGGCAGACGGCTGCAAGGTGAAGTCGAAGTCGATTTCAGCAAAACGTCCACTCACACCATGGGCCGCCGCACGCTGCTGATCGTCGCTGAAGGTGATCCTGGCAATCAGTTCGTCGCGGGTGGCGTAGGCGAAATCGTCGTGCAGGTATTGATCGCCGTCGAGGTTGATCTGGGTGGTCAGGTGGCGGTGATCCGGCGCGGAGATGAAGAAGTGCACGTGCGCCGGACGCTGGCCATGACGGCCCAGTTGATCGAGCAGTTGCTGGGTCGGACCATCCGGCGGGCAGCCATAACCCGACGGCACGATGCTGCGAAAACGATAGCGGCCTTCGGCGTCGGTAACGATACGGCGACGCAGGTTGAACTCCGACTGCGTGGTATCGAAGTACGAGTAGGTACCACCGGTATTGGCGTGCCAGACGTCCACCACGGCGCCGGCCAGGGGTTCGCCGGCGGTGTTGAACACGCGGCCTTGCATGAACAGGGTCACGCCCGGATCGACGCCATCATCGAGGCGCGCCTCGCCCTCGGACAACGGCGCACCGGCCACGTACAGCGGGCCTTCGATGGTGCGCGGTGTGCCGCCGGATTTGCCGGCCTGCTCGTCTTCGGCGTCCATCAGCAGGTCGAGGTAATGCTCCAGGCCAATACCGGCCACCAGCAACCCGGCTTCCTGGCGCGCGCCCAGCACGTTGAGGTAGTTGACGGCTTTCCAGAACTCTTCCGGGGTCACGGCCAGGTCTTCGATGATGTTCACCGAATCACGCAGGATGCGGTAGACCAGTGCCTTGGTCCGTGGGTTGCCGGCGTCGTTGAGCAGGCCGCTGGCTTCTTCGAGAAATTTCTGGACTTCGGCAGTGTGGGAAATCTTGACGTTCATTTTGCTGGGTTCCTCATCTTGTAATTATTAGCGTAGCGCGCTGAACAGGCTGGGTTCAGCGGTCATCGTCACGGATGGAAGAAGGATGCCGGCACATCGCGTCGATTTCGATGGCCATATACGGAAACAGTGGCAATTGCATCAGCAGGTCATGCAGTTCCTGAACGCTGTCGACATCGAACACGCTGTAGTTGGCATAGTGCCCGGCGATGCGCCACAGGTGGCGCCACTTGCCCTGTTCTTGCAGGCGCTGGGCCAGGGCTTTTTCGTCAGCCTTGAGTGTGGCGGCCGCTTGCGGATTCATGTCGACCGGCAGGTTCACGGTCATTTTTACGTGGAACAGCATAATGCTCTCCTCAGGCTTGATGAATGGTCTTGTCGCGGCGGAAGAACGCCAGGCGCTCTTCATCCAGGCTCAGGCCCAGGCCCGGCGTTTTCGGCACATGCAGTTCAAAATCGCGATACACCAGCGGTTCGCTGAGAATGTCTTCGGTCAGCAGCAACGGGCCGAACAGTTCGGTGTCCCACGCCAGTTTGTTCAGGGTGACGAAGGCATGGGCCGAGGCCATGGTGCCCAGGCCACCTTCCAGCATGGTGCCGCCATACAGGGCGATACCGGCCGCTTCGGCGATGGAGGCTGTGCGCAATACAGCGCGTGGGCCACCGTTCTTGGCAATCTTCAGGGCGAACACCGAAGCCGCGCCTTCGCGGGCCAGGTTGAACGCATCTTCCACGCACTCGATGGATTCGTCGGCCATGATCGGCGCCGGGCTCATGGCGTTGAGGCGAGCCATGCCAGCGCGGTTGTTGCGCGAGATTGGTTGTTCGATCAGGTCGATGCCGTTGGTTCCCAGAATCCGGCAAGCCCGCAGTGCCACCGCTTCGTCCCAGGCCTGATTGACGTCGACCCGCACGCTGGCGCGGTCACCCAGGGCTTTCTTGATCGCAATCACATGGGCCAGGTCGCGGTTGACCTCACCGGCGCCGATCTTCAGTTTGAAAATGCGGTGGCGACGCAGGTCGAGCATTTTTTCCGCTTCAGCGATGTCCTTCTCGGTGTCGCCACTGGCCAGGGTCCAGGCCACCGGCAGCGCATCACGAACACGACCGCCAAGCAATTCGCTGACCGGCAGGCCCAGGCGTTTGCCCTGGGCGTCGAGCAGCGCGGTTTCGATACCGGATTTGGCGAAGGTATTGCCACGAATACTGCGTTCCAGGCGCAACATGGCGGCGTTGACGTTGCTGCTGTCCTGGCCGATCAACAGCGGTGCGAAGTGCGTGTCGATGTTGGTCTTGATGCTGTCCGGGCTTTCATTGCCATAGGCCAGGCCGCCGATGGTGGTGGACTCGCCGATGCCTTCGATACCGTCGGCGCAACGCACGCGGATGATCACCAGGGTCTGGTTCTGCATGGTATGCATCGCCAGCTTGTGCGGGCGGATGGTCGGCAGATCGACGATGATCGTCTCGATCGACTCAATGGCTGTTGCAAGCATTTCGATACCCGTCAGGTTCTTGAAGTTCTGGAATCGATTCTCGTACGGCTTTTTTCCTGAAGCCAATATAGAATTGGTCTGACTTGATACCTTAAAGGTATGCAACTGATTGACTGGAGGCTCCATGGAACTGCGGCACCTGCGTTACTTCCAGGTATTGGCTCAAACCCTCAATTTCACCCGCGCAGCCGAGTTGCTACACATCGCCCAACCGCCCTTGAGCCGGCAGATCCAGCAACTGGAGGATGAACTGGGGGTGATGTTGCTGGAGCGCGGCCGACCGCTGAAGCTGACCGACGCCGGGCGGTTTTTCCATGAGCACTCCACCGCCCTGCTCGAACAACTGAACAAGGTCTGCGACAACACCCGGCGTATCGGGCTGGGAGAGAAAACCTGGCTGGGTATCGGTTTTGCGCCATCGACCTTGTATGGCGTGCTGCCGGAACTGATCCGGCGGTTACGCAGCGGCGAGCCGCTGGAGCTGGAGCTGGGGCTGTCGGAAATGACCACCTTGCAGCAGGTGCAGGCGCTGAAGGCCGGACGAATCGACATCGGCTTCGGCCGCATCCGCATTGACGACCCCGCTATCGTCCAGACCGTGCTGACCGAAGACCGCCTGGTCGCCGCCCTGCCCGCCGGCCACCCGTTGCTCGCCGGTCCCATCAGCTTGCGGGAACTGGCGAAGGAACCCTTTGTGCTGTACCCCGGCAATCCACGACCGAGTTACGCCGACCATGTGATTGCCCTGTTCGAATCCTACGGCGTGAGCATCCACGTCGCGCAATGGACGAACGAACTGCAAACGGCGATCGGTCTGGTGGGGGCAGGAATCGGAGTCACGCTGGTACCGGCCTCGGTGCAATTGCTGCACCGCGATGACATCGGCTTCACCCCGCTGCTGGAAGACAACGCCACCTCGCCGATCATACTCAGCCGACGAGTGGGCGATGTGTCGCCGGGGTTGAACCATTGTTTGCGGATGATTGATGAGCTGCTGCCGCCGACCTCCTGAGCAGATAGCGCGGCTGGCCAATACTTGTGGCGAGGGGTCAGGGTCAGGGTCAGCCCGAAAACGCCCGGCGCCCGGCCTTCATCCCGGTACGCAACTTGCCGACAAAATCAGAGATGGCGCGCACGCTGGTCAGTTCGGCGGTCGAGACGCCGCTGATCAGCAACTCCACCCGCCCGGTGACGGGGTCGCAGACTTCGATACGCAGCAATCCGAGACTCTCCGTGCATTCGCACGACAGCGGTTCAAAACCGGACTCCACGATGTTGCAAAGAACTGAAACAGGCACCATGGCCATGGCCGTTGCCTCGGCGACAGTTGATCGGATTGGATCCGTTTCAGGTTAGATACACTTTGCCGATTCTGCACCGGAAATCATTCAGGTTAGTGTTTTCCATCTCTCATTTCTGCACGTTTTCAATGGGTGTTTGCGCCCCAGATCCAGTTCCAGAACCCCGGCAACTCGACCGGCTGCGAATCGTCGCGCACGGTTCGCGCCATGGCCGCCCGCCGCAGCGCCGACTGATCGTCGTAAAACGGCTTGTCGGCGGTTTTCACCCCGGTCTCCCGGGCGCTATCGAGCAGAATCTGCAGGTATTCACGGGTATGTCGGGCGGTGTAGCGATTGAGATCGTGGAACGTCACCACCACCGGAATCACCCCATCGACCACCGGCAACTCGCCACGGGCAATGCGTTCGCGTACTTCGGACATCGAGCGCAGCATGTGCGACCGACGCCGGGGGCTGGCGTTGAAGCCCCAGATCTTGCCGTCATTGGCGCTCAAGTCCGTCAACAGCACGTGCAGGCCATGCCGCTGATAAGCGGCGAAGGTGCGTTTGTCGTAGTTCCAGAATGGCGGGCGCAGCAGGATTGGCGGGGCACCGGTGATCGCCGCAATGTCGGCGCTGCCATCGGTCAGGGACTGCTCGAGTTCTTGCGGTTCCAGCGAGCGATGATTGGTATGCCAGGGCGTGGCGGTGTGAAACCCCAGAATGTGACCTTCGGCATGTTCGCGCCGCATGATGTCCCGGCCCAGCTCGCTGCCACCGGCCCGCGGAGCGCGGGTTTGCACAAAGAACACAGCTTTGATGCCCGGTTGCAGCGGGTTTTGCGCCAGGCTCTCAAGCACCGTGACGGTCGGATTCCACCAGCTCGATGCACTGGGACCGTCATCGAAGGTCAGCAGAAACCGGATCGGTGGTTGCGTATTTAGACGCTGCTCGGTCTGCGGAGTCATTTCAATCGGTGCGGCGATACAGCCCAGCAGACCCACTGCCAAGGCGCACACCATTAAACATTTGAACAACTGTTTCATCTTTTGCCTTGGGCCAGACCATCAAGGTCGATACTTCAACTGGCAAGAATCCTTCGCCCGTTCATCCGTCATCGGCCCGCATCGAAACGGCGGGCCGAGGTTGGATAAGGTACACAGAGTTTGGTTCCAGTGCTTGCCAAGCCCGTTTCGTTGCCACCAACTAAACTGAAAAAAATGCTCAACCAGAGTATCAGGCCATGTGCGGACGACTGTCGCAATACCGCGGGATTCACGACTTCGTGGCGGTGCTGAGCATCCCCGACGCGCTGATCAACCACGTTGGCAACGAACCCCTGGCACACTACAACGCCGCGCCCACCACGCAACTCGCCCTGCTGCATCTGGAGAATGGGCGCCTGCACGCCGACGCAGTGCGCTGGGGCTGGCGTCCGCACTGGGCGACGGATCGCACGGAGCCGATCAATACCCGGGTCGAGAAAGCTGCCCACGGCCCGTACTTCCGGACAATCTGGCCCCATCGCGCAATCTGCCCGATTGATAACTGGTTCGAATGGATCGATAGCGGCGACTCGACGAAGCAACCCTGGCTGATCCGTCGACGGGATCACGCCCCGATTTTCTGCGCAGCCATCGGCCAGTACCCCATCGGCGGAGCCCCTCACCGGGAGCACGACGGCTTCGTGATCCTCACCGCCGACAGCGCAGGTGGACTGCTTGACGTGCATGACCGACGACCGGTGGTGTTCTCGCCCAAGCTGGCGCGGGAATGGCTGGACCCGGACACGCCCAAGGAACGAGCCGAGGAAATGGCGTTATCCCAGGGCGAGGTCAGTGACGTATTTGAGTGGTACAAGGTTGACAAGGCCGTTGGCAATGTCAGGAACCAGGGTGCTGCGCTAATCAATAAAGTTCCATGAAACTGTCAATAACGACAAAGCACCGCCTGAAAGACGCAAAAGCCGGTCGCGCACGGGCCCTGTAGCAGCTGGCGAAGCCTGCGTTCGGACGCAGCGGTCGTCATCCGTTCGTGCGGGTTTTCAATTGGGTGCATTGCGACGCCAGTCTGCGACTGCTTCGCAGCCGAACGTCGCCTTCGGCAACTGCTACAGAAGACTACATACGCTTGAAGGCAGGGGCCTTGTCGTACTGGCTGATCAGAACTTGCGGTCAGGCTCTGACAGTTCCTTACCGTCGTCAGGATGCTTCCAGTCCGGTACCGAACGCTTCTGCTCCTCAATCTCTTCTTCCGTAGGTTCATCCTCGTCTTCTTCCAGGTCCGGACGCTTGGGTTCATTGGCCATGTTCACCTCTCTTCCTAAAGGGATCGGTCATCAACTTTAAGCTTAGATCAGTTCCCCTGCCCCGCTCAAAGCCACCAGCGCAACAAAAAGAAGAACCCCATGCTCAACAGCATGCTGAGCAACGTATTGCGCGTGTAAAGCACCAGCCCGACCGCCACCAGCGAGCTGATCAGATAGGGATTGTCCCAGTGCAGATTCAGCTGTTTTTCCGGCATGAACACAATCGGCCCGCAGATGGCGGTCAACATGCCCGGTACGGCAAACCCCAGGAACTGCCGGGCATTGCTGCTCAGGCGTACCGGCAGTCGCGGTTCCAGAAAAACATAGCGGTTGAGGAACACCAACACGCCCATTCCGACAATCACTGCCCAGACCATCATGTGCGTCCACCGTAGAATTTATTGCAGACAAACCCGGCGGTCATGCCCGCCAGCCCCGACAGCACCAGCGCCGAGCCCCATTGCCAGTAACTGAACAGCACCGAGCAGAACAGCGACACCGCCACGCACACCACGGTCGGCACGTTGCGCACCACCGGGGTGATCAGGGCAATGAAGGTGGCCGCGATGGAGAAATCCAGGCCCAGGTGTTCAAGACCGGGAATGCTGCTGCCGAGCACAATGCCCGCCAGGGTGAACAGGTTCCAGGCGATGTAGAACGTCAGGCCCACGCCCAAGGCGTACCAGCGGTTGAACTGCTGTTTGTCGTGCTGGCTGGTCAGGGCGAACAGCTCGTCGGTGAGCAAAAAACCCAAGCCCGCACGCCAGCGCCCCGGCAATGGCGAAATCACCGAACGCAGGCTCATCCCGTAAAGCAAATGCTGGGAGGTCAGCAGCAACGTGGTGAGCAGGATCGAAAAAATCCCGGCACCGCCCTTGAGCATGCCGATGGCCACCAATTGCGCGGCACCGGCAAACACAATGCCCGACAGGCCCTGGCCTTGCAGGGGCGTAAGGTTGGCTTCGATGGCCATGGAGCCGGCCAGCAAGCCCCAGGGCGCGGTGGCCAGGGACAGCGGCATGATCGCCACGGCGCCGCGCAGAAAGGCACTGCGCGGCATGGTTGAGTTGGACATAACGCTCTACAGACAGGGAAAGACCCCAGACTTTGCCAGCTGTGCCGGCCAAAGGCTTGAACAATCTTGCTCACTGATATGACGGGTGCCATTCATCGGCTGCCAGCTTGATTCGCCAAAGTGGTAGCAACATGATGGCGCTGCATTTTCCTTCGAGGCCAGGCCCTTCATGAGTTCAGTCGAAGCCGACAGCGACGTATACAAAACCCTGCTTGAGTCAACCCGGGCGATTCCCTGGCGCATCGACTGGAAAACCATGTCCTTCAGCTACATCGGGCCACAGATCGAAGAACTGCTGGGCTGGAAACAGGACAGCTGGGCCTCGGTCAACGACTGGGTCGAGCGCATGCACCCGGATGATCGCGACTACGTGATGGACTTCTGCGTCTCGCAATCCCGGGCCGGTATCGATCACGAGGCCGACTATCGCGCACTCACCCAAAGCGGCGAGTACGTATGGATCCGCGATGTGGTGCATGTGGTGCGCAAGGACGGTGAAGTCGAGGCGCTGGTGGGCTTCATGTTCGATATCAGCGAGCGCAAGAAAACCGAAGAGCACCTGATCCGCCTGCAAAAGCAGCTCGAAGAGTATTCCTTCCAGGACGGCCTGACCGGCATCGCCAACCGGCGCATGTTCGACACCGTGCTGGAGCGCGAGTGGAACACTGCCCAGCGCACCGGCTTGCCGTTGTCGGTGATCGTGCTGGATATCGATTACTTCAAGCAGTACAACGACCATAACGGCCACATCAAGGGCGACGAATGCCTGCGCCGCGTCGCGCAAACCTTGTCCCTGGCGGCGAACCGGCCACGGGATTTCATCGCCCGGATCGGCGGTGAAGAGTTTGTCTGGCTGCTGCCGGAAACCGATGCCGAGTCCGCACGGCTGGTGGCGCACAAATGCCTGCACTTGATTCGCCAGCAGCAGATCCCCCATGAATTCTCGAACGTGTCAAAGCTGCTGAGTGTCAGCCTCGGCGTCGGCACCACCACGGCATCGATGCATGCCACGGCCCTGGAATTCGTCGAACAGGTCGATCACCTGCTCTACAAGGCCAAGCACAATGGCCGGATGCGCGCCGAGTTCGCTGATTTTCGTGATTGACAAACGGCGCGCCGGCTTTTAAAACTGGGCGCCTCACTCAGGGTGTAAGCAAGTATGTCCGCAACCTTCAATCTCGATTCTTCCGTCATTGGCTTGATTGCCAAGGCGCAAGGTTGCGTTGCGCACGCCCTCAAATCGAAGAAACAGTCGCTCATGTGACCGGGGCGCGCTGTCCCGTCAGATGAGCTGACAGGACATTGAGCGCGACGGCCCCCGCCCCCTTGCTTACTCTCCTTCCATGCCCCTGACGGTGACGAAATCGGTCAACCATCAGGAGAAAGTGCATGTCAGCGTTTCAAGGTATCTGGGTTCCATTGGTCACACCGTTCCACAACGACGCCATCGATTTTGTCGGCTTGCGGCGGCTGGTCAGCCATCTGCTGGAAAAAGGCGTCGACGGCCTCATCGTTTGCGGCACCACGGGCGAGCCGGCGGCGATGGGCAAACATGAGCAACTGGCGGTGCTCGATGCGGTGCTGGAGCTGGTGCCGGCGCATCGAGTGGTCATGGGCCTGGCCGGTAACAACCTGACCGAGTTGTTGCAGTTCCAGAGCGAGATCCTCAAGCGTCCGGTGGCGGGTCTGCTGGTGCCGGCGCCGTATTACATCCGCCCTTCCCAGGCCGGCCTGGAAGTGTTTTTCCGCACGGTCGCCGATGCCTCCAGCGTGCCGCTGATTCTCTACGACATCCCCTACCGTACCGGCGTGGCCTTCGAACAGGCGACCCTGCTCAACATAGTCGCCCACGAGCGCATCGTCGCCATCAAGGATTGCGGCGGTAATTTCTCGAACACCCTCACCTTGCTCAATAGCGGCCATGTCGACGTGCTGTGCGGTGAAGACAACCAGATCTTCAATGCCCTGTGCCTGGGCGCCAAAGGTGCGATTGCCGCGTCGGCGCATGTCCACCCCGAACTGTTCGTGCAGTTGCACCGGCAGATCCGCGACAACCGGTTGGCCGATGGCCGCGCCACGTTTTTCCGTTTGCTGCCGTTGATCAACAGCCTGTTCCTGGAGCCCAACCCGGCCCCGGTGAAAACCGCACTGGCCCTGCAAGGCTTGATCGGTGACGAATTGCGTGCACCGATGCAACGCAGCAGTGAATCGATGACCGAGCGTTTGAAAGGCGTGCTCGGCGCATTGGGCCGCGACAATCGATAGAGCGCCCGCCACCGGTCCGAGTACCATGGAGCGATTCGTTCAGCCTTCAGGGGCACCGACATGCTGTACCGAATCGCTGCCGACGGGCTGATGCTGTTTCACCTGCTGTTCATTGTGTTTGTGTTGTTCGGCGGGTTGCTGGTGCTCAAATGGCGCCCCCTGATCTGGTGGCATCCGCCCGCCGCGTTGTGGGGTATGACGGTGGAGTTCTTCCACCTGCCCTGCCCGCTGACCGACTGGGAAAACCGCATGCGCCATGGGGCCGGGCAAACCGGCTATGGGGGTGGATTCATCGAGCATTACGTTTGGCCGGTCATTTACCCGGCTGGCCTCACACCCGGCATTCAGTTGGGATTGGGCGCCGTGGTGCTGGTGATCAACGTGCTGGTCTATCTTCGATTGATCCGGCAATGGGCCGCCTGAATCTTCAACCACCCGCCAAGGACTGAACACATGCTGTCGACCGTATCCTATGCGGCGCGGCAACCGGAGAAGCGCTTCGATGCGTTGCTGTTCGATCGTCGCCGCTACCGTTTGCAACTGACCCCGGCGGGCGAGTTGCTGGTCAACGAAGCGACGCGGTTGATGCAGGACGTCTCGCGCCTGACCCGACGGGTCCAGGGAACAGACCGGTTTGCCTGACATCCGACGCTCAGTTGGCAATCACGCTTATGTTCCGGCCACTGGCCTTGGCCACGTACAGCGCCTTGTCTGCCGCACCGATCAGGTCTTCGGGGCGGACCAGGGAAGTGGCATTGCCGGCACACACGCCGACGCTGACAGTCACGCTACCTTCCGGGCTGTCGCCGTGGGCAATTTCGGCCTGTAGCACCGCGAGGCGGATTTTCTCGGCCACCAGAAATGCCCCCACGTAGTCGGTACCGGGCAGCACCACGGCGAACTCTTCGCCACCATAGCGGGCGGCCAGATCTCCGGGGCGCTTGATGTTGTCCGTGATGATCGCACTGACCCTGCGCAAACACTCATCACCGGCCAGGTGACCATAGCGATCGTTGAACGGTTTGAAATGATCGACATCAATCATCAGCAGCGCCAACTCGGACTGACTGCGCCGGGCACTCCCCATTTCGGCATCGATGAAAGCGTCGAGCAGACGCCGGTTGGCCAGCCCCGTCAGCGCATCCTTGAGGGCCAGGCTTTCGAGGTTGCGATTGACTTCCAGGAGCTTGTCCTGGGTGTCCAGCAACTCGACCTGCACCACATTCTGCTGCTTCATCAGCTTGATAAGCCGAAACCCCAGTACGCCGAGAAAACTCAACAATAGCGTGACGATGCCGGCGCTGAGCAACGTCTCCTTGCGCCAGCTGCCAAGCACTTCATCCTTGTTCAGTGCGGTAAAAACGATCAGCGGATAACCCTCGACCCGGCGATACCCCGTCACCCGCTCGACACCGTCGATGATCGACGTGATCGTGGCAGTACCCGCACCGCCCTTGGGCAGCAACTGGGTGAACAACGGGCTCTTGGCGAGGCTGGTGCCGATATCCGTCTCCTTGAAGGGTCTGCGAATGACAATGGTGGCATTGTCGGCGATCAGGTTGATCACGCCATTACTGCCCATGTCGATGCTGTCGTAGAGCTGCAGGAAATGACTGAGGTAAATCGTCGCCAGCGCCACGCCGGCAAAGCTGCCGTCGGGATGATTGACCCGGCGCGAAACCGTCATGATCCATTCACCGCTCGAACGGCTCTTGATCGACGGCCCGATGTGCGGCCCACGGCTGGGGTTGTCGCGATGGAAGATGAAGTATTCGCGGTCGGCGTTGTTGACGCCGGTTTGGCCGGCGCCATTGGAGTTGGCGATCCACTGCCCTTTATCGTCGAACACGAACAAGCCATGGAGCTGGCTCAACTCACTGCGCTGGGCGTTGAGCAGGGGCGGCAGCCGGGATTGATCCAAACCATCGTGTTCCAGACGATCGACCAGGGTGAACAGCAATGTGTCGGCCTGCTTGATCGTTGCCTGAGCTTGCGATGCCAGGGTCTGTGCAAGGTTGGACATCGCCACTTCCTTGTCATGCAGGTAGTACTGGCGAGAGCTCCAGGCTTCCCAGATCACGATAGCCGTCATCGACAGGCACACCGCGACCAGCAGGATCACCACCGAGCGGATCTTGAGCCGGGTCACGGTTGGCCGGAGCATTTCAATATGATCGTTGATCGACGGATGTCCCATGGTGCTCCCTGAGGGTCTATGACTGGGCGAACCTTCCTGAATCGCCTTTTTTGCTCACTATGCCTGATCCAGGCTCGCAACGATGTTAGCGCGACGCCTGCTTTACCGCCTCCAGCCACGCCGGATCCAGCCGCGTCTGTTCGGTATCGATGCCCAGCGCTTGCATTCGTTCCCTGTGCTGATCCATTTCGCGGATCAGTTGGCTGTGGTCGCTGGAGTTGCCATCGAGCTGATGCATCTGGTTCAACCCCAAATGGTAGAAACGCAACAGCTTCATCGCAACCGGGTCGCCCTTTTCCACGGCCGTCGTTACATGATGCATGACATTGGTAACACTCATCAGGCTGCGCTTGAGTTGCCAACTGTAGACTGCCGGCGCCATCCATTCCTGGCGCCAGAACACTTTGCGCATCAGCGCCACCATCGCCAGCACCGCAACAAACACGCCACCGACGTTGAAGTGCAGATTGTCGCCCCCCGGCACACCGAACAGAGCCACCGCCGCCGTGGACAACACCATCGCCAGCGCCAGAAAGATCAGGGCAATGATGACCGTGCTGCGCCGCGTCTGTTGCCGGTAGGTCTCGGCGTTCATGGGCTGGATTTCGAACATTGCGTCGGGTTTCCTGAGCTTCAATGGTAAAAAGGGGTCTGAGACAAAAAGACTGCGGGCCATTATCGCCTGCGCGAAGGATTTAGCTATGCTGGGGCTCCTTTTCATCTTTTCATCGTCAAGTGGGGGGACATGGCGAGACCGCGCAGTTCGTGCCATCTTCTTTCATGAATACACATTATTCGGATGCCATTCGTGGTTGCTGTGTGAATGACATCGTTTTAAGGATCATTGAATGACCCAACGCCAAGTTATCAACGCCTCCGTCAGTCCCAAAGGCAGCCTGGAAACGCTCTCGCAACGGGAAGTCCAGCAATTGAGCGAAGCCGGTTCCGGCAGCACCTACACCCTCTTCCGCCAGTGCGCCCTGGCTATCCTCAACACCGGCGCCCATGTCGACAACGCCAAGACCATCCTTGAAGCCTATAAAGATTTTGAAATCCGCATTCACCAGCAGGACCGCGGCGTACGCCTGGAACTGCTGAACGCCCCGGCCGACGCCTTCGTCGACGGCGAAATGATCGCCAGCACCCGGGAAATGCTATTCAGCGCCCTGCGTGACATCGTCTACACCGAAAACGAACTCGACAGCCAACGCATCGACCTGAGCAATTCCCAGGGCATCAGCGATTACGTTTTCCACCTGCTGCGCAACGCCCGCACCCTGCGCCCCGGCGTCGAGCCGAAGATCGTGGTGTGCTGGGGCGGGCACTCGATCAACACCGAAGAATACAAATACACCAAGAAAGTCGGCCACGAACTGGGCCTGCGCAGCCTGGACATCTGCACTGGTTGCGGCCCCGGCGTGATGAAAGGCCCGATGAAAGGTGCGACCATCGCCCACGCCAAGCAACGCATCCACGGCGGCCGCTACCTGGGCCTGACGGAGCCCGGGATCATCGCCGCCGAAGCGCCGAACCCGATCGTCAACGAACTGGTGATCCTGCCGGACATCGAAAAACGCCTGGAAGCCTTCGTCCGCGTCGGCCACGGCATCATCATCTTCCCGGGCGGCGCCGGTACAGCCGAAGAGTTCCTGTACCTGCTCGGCATCCTGATGCACCCGGGCAATGAAGGCCTGCCCTTCCCGGTCGTCCTCACCGGGCCAAAACATGCCGCGCCGTACCTGGAACAACTGGACGCGTTCGTCGGCGCGACCCTGGGCGACGCCGCCAAGCAGCACTACCAGATCATCATCGATGACCCGGCCGAAGTGGCGCGGCAGATGACCCTGGGCCTCAAGGCGGTCAAGCAATTCCGCCGCGAGCGCAACGATGCGTTCCACTTCAACTGGCTGCTGAAAATCGACGAAGGCTTCCAGCGCCCGTTCGACCCGACCCACGAAAACATGGCCAACCTGAAACTGAGCCTCGACCTGCCGTCCCACGAACTGGCGGCCAACCTGCGCCGCGCGTTCTCCGGCATCGTCGCCGGCAACGTCAAGGACAAGGGCATCCGCCTGATCGAAGAACACGGGCCCTACCAGATCCGTGGCGACGCGGCGATCATGCAACCGCTGGACCTGCTGCTCAAAGCCTTCGTCGCCCAGCACCGCATGAAACTACCGGGCGGCGCGGCGTATGTGCCGTGTTATCGGGTGGTGGCTTAACCCTTTCGGTGTAACGACACCGATGTGAGCTTTACCGTCGCGAGCCGCAGTGAAAGCGGCGGCTCGCTTACTTCTATGGAAAGAAAAAACATGCGCCAACGCGATTCAGCGCGACTGCTGCTGATCAATCCTTCGAAACAGGTTCTGCTGTTTCACTTCCAGCACAAAGGCGATGCCCTCGACGGCCAAAGCCACTGGGCGACACCCGGTGGGGGACTTGAGCAAAGCGAATCTTTTGAGGCCGCTGCCATTCGCGAACTGTATGAAGAGACCGGTCTGTGTGTCGCCGATGTCGGTGACAGCATCGCCGAGCGCCGCTTTTCGATGATGCTGCCCAGTGGTGAAACGGTCCTGTCCTTCGAGCGCTATTTCGTTGTTTATACCGACAGTGACCGCCTGTCCCGTGAGGGATGGACGGCCAGTGAAGTGCGGGTGATGGCGGATCACAAGTGGTGGTCCGTGGAAGATCTGTTAACGACCAGCGAAACGGTCTGGCCAGAACAGTTGATCGAGATGCTGGAGAACGCACTGAATTAACGAGCGTTACACAAACATCCCCTGTAGGAGCGAGCTTGCTCGCGATGGTGGTCAACGATAACGCGGGCATTCTGACTGCACGCGGCGTCCTTGAGTGCATCGTCGGAACGCCGCCCGGAGCAGGCTCGCTCCTACAGGGAATCAATGCACCTGACCGCTGGCCGAATCACCTTGGCGAACCAGAATCTCATTGTCCTTGCTGATGGATTGCTTGATATTGTGACCGATGAGGCCTATCACCTGACCCTCCCGTGAATACGTCACCTCGACATACCCCCCGCCAAAATACTCCACGCGATAAATACGCAACTGATCCACGGTTCGCATCGCGAAGGATTCAATCTCGAATAGATCCTCGACCCCTACTGATTTGGGGATCATATTCTCGATCGTGATATTTCCCGCGTCATGCAGGAACACTATTGCCCCGTCCGGGCGAGTGACTTTCATGCCGCCTTCTACCTTTTCCACCACGCTGCCAGAAACCTGGGCGCCAACGAAGTTACCTTCGCGGTCTACCTGAACATAGCCATCGCCTGCAGCCGTTTCAGCTCCTTGTGGGGCTGCCTCAAACTCTACGTTTATTTTGCCTGCTTTAAGTTTGGTCATTGTGCTGCTCCTTGCAGTTGCCGGAATTGGCGGTGTTTTAGCGTTCTGCGTTGCTGGCGCAACAACCGGCCAGCGCGCAGCAAAAAAACAGATCAGGACTCACCGAACAGACTCCATCTAATGTTTTCTTCGGCGATGGTGACCCGGTCGGCGAGCAGGAAGCGGCTATGGCTGCGCTGGACATTCAGGGTTGGCATAATTTCGCCTTTTTCGAAACGTCGGATCTTGTCGACGATGCCTTCGGCTTTCCAATAGCCAGTCTGCGGGCAGGCTTGGCCAGTGTTGCAGGTCAATCTGGGGAAAGGTGCGCGGATGAAATCGGGAGAGTCCGGCAGCGGTCGGCCGGAGGCGGGGTCGAGGAGTTTGGCCTTGGCCAGTTGGTGGATCAGCGCTTCGCTGGGTTTTTCTGGTGGGACGTTGGCCAGGCGTTCTTCGAGCCATTTGAGCTTGCCGTCCCAGGCTGGGAGTTTGGCCGGCGGGAGGGGGGCGATCTCGTTTATTTCTGGGACTTTTGGGTTGGCGTAGGAGTAGCCAGAGAGCACTTTCCAGATTTTTTCGTAGCGTTCGGCGCGTTCGATGTCTTCCTTTTGCCCGATGTAATGCATCGTGTTAGAGGGCGGCGGCGCCCGAAATGCCGCCTTCAAGCGGCCGGCAGCGCTATCACTGCCCCCCGCCACGCCCATCTGCAAGACTTCTATTGCTTCGCTATATTTTTGTTCATCTCTTAAGTAAAGCGATAGCATGACAGCTGCTTCGCCGTGGCCTTGCTCAGCGGCACATCGACGCATTTGCCGGGCAATGTCCGGGGCAATATCGCTAGGAGCTAGTTTGTCGCCTACATAATATTGTGCCTGTGCACTGCCTTGGTCAGCGGCCTTGCGGTAATAACGCAGCGCCATTTGCGAATCCTGCTTCAGCCCCGCCGAGCCCTGCTTGAGGAAAATGCCAACAAAGTAGTATCCCGTCGCGACACCGACGTCGATGAGTTGCTGGCTCAATCTCAAATGCTCCTCATCTCGGAGCTTGAACTGACCGCGCATCGCACCGTTCTGCAGGTTGATATTGGCCTTGTAGTGGCCGTTCTCGGAGGCAATGCGGTACAACCGTTCGATTTCTACATCGACGCTTTTATCCTGTTTGAGCTGATTGTTTTTCTGCAGCCAGCGGGCGTACTGGAACAGCACGTCGGCATCGGCACTGGCTTCAGGAATCTGCTCGTGGGCGCAGGTGAACGCTAGATTGGCTTTGATCTCAGTGAGCGGGTCCATGGCGGCTTTCGTCTCACGGGCGTCAAGGGTGCAAGCGCCAAGCAGCACCGAGCTCAGTAGCGTCATGGCAAGACGACGGCTCATCCGAGCAGGCCCCAGTTCACCTCATACTGTCTCTCGGTGTACTTGTCAGAGAGTGGCCAAATGCGCGGGCGATAGAAACTGACCAGCGCCGTCGGCATGATCTCGCCTCGTTCGAAATGGCGAGCGTCGTTTCGTTGCATCAACAAATAATGTCCTCGGCCGGACCAATGGAACTTCCAGTAACCGGTCTGCGGGCAGGCTTTGCCGCTCCTGCAGGTCGGCCCGAGAAAGTTGGAATCGCTGAACGCCGGAGAGCCCGGAATGGGTCGGCCGGTGGCGGGGTCGAGGACCTTGGCCTCGACGAGTTTATTGATTAGCGCCGGGCTGGGTTTTTCCGGCGGGACATTGGCCAGGCGGGCTTCGAGCCATTGCAACTTGCCGTCCCACGCGGGGAGCTTGGCCGGTGGCAGCGGGAGGATTTCGTTGATTTCGGGGACTTTGGGGTTGGCGTAGGAGTAGCCATAGAGCAGTTTCGAGATTTTTTTGTAGCGGTCGGCGCGTTCAAAGTCTTCGATTTGACCGAGGTAATACATTGTGTCGGAGGGTGGTGGCGCGCGAAATGCAGCTTCCAATCGGCCGGCAGCGCTATCGCTGCCCCCAGCCACGCCCATCTGCAAGACTTCGATTGCTTCACTATATTTTTGTTCATCTCTCAAATATAGCGACAACATGACAGCCGCTTTGCCATGACCTTGCTCGGCAGCACAACGATACATCTGTAGTGCAACTTTCGGAGCTATGTCGCTCGGTTCGAGCTTGTCACCCACATAGTATTGCGCTTCGGCACTTCCTTGGTCCGCAGCCCTGCGGTAGTAACGCAAGGCCATTTCCGGATCTTGTTTAAGGCCCGCCGAGCCTTGTTGCAGGAAGATGCCAACAAAAAAATACCCTGTGGCCACCCCTGCATCGATCAGTTGCTGGCTCAGCCGCAAGTGCTCATCACCACGCAACTGGAAGCGGCCGCGCATGGCACCGTTCTGCAGGTTGATATTGGCCTTGTAGTGGCCGCTCTCCGCAGCGATGCGGTACAACCGTTCGATATCGGCATCGACACTTTTTTCCTGCTTGAGCTGGTTGTTTTTTTGCAACCAGCGGGCGTACTGGAACAGCACGTCGGCGTCGGCACTGGCCTCAGGAATCTGCTCATGGGCGCAGGTGAAGGCCAGATCGTCTTTGATTTCCGTCAGAGGTTTCACATGAGGGTCCTTCTTCATATAGTTAAAGGTACTGCGGCTATCGCAAGCCGCTAACAGCAGGCAGGAGAGCAGGAGAAAACGGCGCATCAGTCAAGGTCCCAAAGTCTGGCTTTGCTGTAATAAAACTCGACGAGAGGGGCAGTGGGTTGCCCCATCGATTTGTTTTTTTGGCGCTTCTTGTTTTCATTGATGATCTCCTGCCAAGCTTTGAATGCATCACCCGCATCATCCTGCGCCCCCTTCTTACCCGTATGCAGATCCCACAACCTCCGCCTTAACGCCTGGGTCACACTCGCCCACTCATGAGCAATATTCAGCTCACTGTCCACCTGCATGCTGCGGGTATTGATGTTGGCCGAGCCATGGGTGGTGAACACGTCATCGACGATCATCAACTTGGAGTGGATGTACACCTCCATCCATTTCTTGCCCGCTGGCGAGTCGGGAGCCACCAGCGAGCACACGTGGACTTTCAGGCCGGGAATGTCCTCCGGGGCGATGGTGCTGTCCTTGATCTGCTTGATGTGCCAATCAAGGTCCTCCTGCCATTCGGCCAGTTCCCGGTGCCCGACGTGGTCCCGGGGTTCTGGGCGTGGCCGGGGTGGGGCGTTTTTTTTCACCTCTTCGATGCGCTGTAACTTGGTGACTTCGGGGATGGTCTCGGTCCGTCCCAGGCTGGCGAGCATGCGCTGGGTATTGCGGGTGCCGTCGTCCACGCTGTCGTCGCCGGCATTGGTGATCACGAACAGGTGCAGGTGGCCGTGGATGCCAGGGTCGCGACCGGCCCTGGTCTGGCCGGCTGCAACCGACTTGATTAGTTCGGCCAGGGGTGGCCAACGGAAATACTGGTTCTCGATGTAGATGAACTGGGTCGCGTTGTTCACCGCTTGCAGGTAGAGCGTCTCGATATCGCGTTTGCCTTCCTGGGCCTGGGTCCGCAGGATCTGAGCGATCTGCCGTGTTGCGCCCGGGGTGCATTGCAGTTGCTTCCCCACCTCCTTGGCCTGACGCAAGTCGAGCAGGTCTTCACCGGTTTCCTTGAGCCAGGCGCTGGCGAAGTTGTGGTGCAGGTGTTCCAGGATCGGTCCGCTCACCTGGCTGGAGATGTCCTGGCGCGGGGTATTGCCTCGCGGGCCGGCGTTGGGTGCAGGCTTGCTGCCTTCGGCACGGTTCAGCGCCGAATGGGAATCAGTGTCCCAATACTCGTCGAGCATGTTGTGGCCCATGACGAAGCCGACGGCGCTATCGGGCAGTTCGTAGTCGACCAGCACCGTCTTCTGGTGGTGCGAGGGTGCGAACTTCAGGGCTTGCCGCATCTTGGTGCTGATGTGCGGGTCGAGGCTTTCGTATTTCACCCAATGGGAGATTTCTGCCCTTTCTTGCCAGCTGAAACCACGGCTGACGAACGATGGCAGGCCACTCGCGACCTGTTGAGCCGCCTTGTTGCCCGCGACCGCGCAGCGGGCAAACCACTCACGGTCTTCGGCGTATTGCGCCTCGTTGGAGCGCTGCAGCGCTCTATCAGCGATACGAATCGAGCCTTTGCCGGGCAGGTTGGCTTCGCCCCCCATACCCGCCAGATTAAATGGCATCTCCCAGCCCAACACCCGAACCTTGACGCCTGTTTTGGCCTTGGCCTTGAGCAACTCGCCGATACTCGGCGACTCTCCTTTGCGGATGAAATACATCGACGGCTGAAAGCCCCAGCAGATGATATCGACGGACTTTTTCGCCGCGGCGATGGCCTCGTGCACGGCCTTGAACGCTTCCTCGCCGTTGATCAACGGCTGATAGGTGGCTCCCACCGGATGGTATTCGGTGTTGCACACGTACCAGGGCGCCGTGCAGGTGGCCTGATTGGTGTGCTGGAGTGCGATGGGCACCACGCATTCGAATTGAGTCATTGGGTTTTCCCTTCCTGATCGGTGATGCCCATGTGCGTGGCGTACTGCGCGCGATGATCGGTGTGCGACGCGGGCTGATTGACGCCGGCATCGGTTTGCGAGGGGTGGTTGTGCAGACCACGATTGGCCAGTTCCGCCTGCTCGGTGTTGCGGTATTCGGTGGGCACCGGGATCTGGTAGGCCGCACCGTTGGCCATCACCAACCGGTAGCCCCGGGTCACCACCTGATGGTCAATCGACACTTGCCCGGTCCTGTCCAGCACGCCTTGCTTGAGTACCGCGCCGTCGGCGTACAGGGTGTAGGGCATGCCTGCCCAGCCTTGGCTGGAGGCGTTCGGGGCTGGTGACACGCTCAGGTTGATCACTTGCCGGGACAGACTTTGCGGATAGTCCGGATGCGTGGCCTTCATACTCGCCGCACCGCTGTACTCGAAATGCGCTGCCTTGACGTTGTGGTCGCCCGCCGTGCCCGATTCGATGCCGCTCTGTTCCAGGCTGAGGTAGCTGCCGCCCCCGTTGAGGACGATTTTCTTTTTCGCCGTGATGCGGATTTCGTCCTCGGTGCTGGTGATGTCCAGGCCATGGCGGGCGATCAGTTCCAGCTTGTCGTTTTGCGCTTGGACGCTTATCGGCCCCTGATTGGCAATCAGCTTGATCCCCAGCTTGCGCACGAACAGGCTCAGGCCCTGGCCGACGCCGATGAACAGGCGCTTGACCACGCTGAGGTGCGCTGCGCCGCCGGCGTGGAGCATCAGGTTGTCCTGCGCCGCCAGTTGCAGGTGTTTTCCGCTGGTCAGGGCGATGCCTTGCGGAGCGCTGAGCAGCAGGACCTGGGACTTGAGCTGTTCGAGGTCCTGGCGCAGCAGGTTCAGTTGCGCAGCCACGTCCGCCGGCTCGGCATTAGCGGCCTGGGCGTCGACCGAGAGTTGTTGCAGTTGTTCGCCGGCCTGTTGCAGGCGGCCGACGGCGGCGTCCATGTCCAGCACCGGGCCCTGCGCCTTGGCCTGCGCATCCGCGCTGATGAACAGGCCTTTGCCGCCACGAATGGCACCATGACTATCGCTACGCAGCTCAAATCCTTCCCCCCGCTTCTGCTTCTGGCCATCCACCAGATGCCCCAGATTCAGCTGGCTCTTGCCCCCATACTCGGTACTGAGCTTGACGTGCTCCTCCCCCCGCCGGTCTTCCATGCGCAATTTGTTGTTGGCCGGGGTGCGCAGGACGTTACGGGTGTAGTCGCGCTTGCCCAGGGTCACGTGGTCGGGGTGCTGGTCGTCGTGCAGGGCGTGGGCGATGTAGGGTTTGTCCGGGTCGCCCTGTTCGAAGGCGATCGCCACTTCGGTGCCGGCGAGCAGCGGCAGGTGCAGGCCGTGGGTGTCGCCGGCGTAGGCGCGGGCCTGGCGCAGCCATTTGCTGGCCTGGCCGGGCGGCCAAGTGTCGCGGTCGAAGAGGAATTTGACCCGGTAGCGCCCTTCCAGGTCGATGTCGGCGTAGGGGTCGTTGGCTTTCGGGCTGGTGACCCGCGCCGGGAGGGTGCCGGCGATTTGTGGTTTGGGCGGCAGCGGCGGACGGAAGCACAGGCGTTCGGCGTAGGGCATGGCCTGGAAATGGCATTCAAAGCTGCGGTCGCGGGCAGCGTGGGTGGTGACGCCGGTGAGCACCGCGCCGCGGGCGAAGGCCTGGGGGGCGCCGCCGCTGATGTTCAGTACCTGGCCGGGGGCCAGGGTGGCGCTGCTGCTGATGCCGCTGAGGTGGGTCTGCTGGTTGAGGTAACGCTCGTGGCGCAGGCGCGCGTAGAAGTAGCCGCTTTCGCTGAGCAGGTCTTCGTCCTGGTGGTAGGCGTTGCCGAGCACGCTGTAGGGCTCGGCGTAGTGGTAGGCCTCGCCGTAGGTGTGGGGCGCGCCGTGGGTGGCCGGCTCGCCGCGGGTCTGGTCGACCTCGCCGTCGAGGTGGGCGCGGGCGTCGCGGGGGTGGTAGGCGCGCACACTGACCTGCTGTTCCACCACCTGGTGGCGGGTTTGCAGGGCCCAGACGGCGTCTTCGCCGCTGCTGCTCAGGCCGGAGGGCGAGCGCATCGGCAAGGCGACGTCGAACTGGTAGCCGCGCTGGTCGTCGCAGAACTCGACGACGTCGATGTTCAGGCGCTCGTCGCTGGTGCAGCGGTACCAGATGCCGACCTCGGCCAGCAGGCGGGTGATGAAGTCCAGGTCGCTTTCGTTGTACTGCATCACCTGTTCGCGGCGCGGGTACTCGCGGTACAGGCGGAAGAAGAAGTCCTGGCCGAGAAAGCCGTGGCGGCTGCGCAGGATGCTTTCGACGATTTCCGGTACGGATTGCTGCAGGTAGAGGCGCGTTTGCTGGCCGCGAGCAAGCCGTCCCAGGCGCGGTTGCAGGGTGATTTCGTAGCGCGCTTCGTCGACCGAGCCGGACAGGCGTTGGCAGCCGCTGATCACGCCGTAAAACGTGCGCAGCGGTTTGGCCGGCTTGGGCACTTCCCAGGCCATCACGGGCACGGTGGACGGCGCGGCGTGCAGGCTGAACTGGGCGTATTGCCCGAGCAGTTGCCCGGCGCCGAGGTCGAGGTGGCTGGCGGTGAATTCGATGCGGTAGGTGAACGGCTGGCTGAGGTGTTCTTCGCCCTTGAAGGCGAGGACGTCGAGGGCGGTGTCGAGGCCGTCGACTTGCAGTTTGTGGCGGCTGTGGTCGAAGAAGGGGCGCAGTGCGTTGGACACGATTCAGACCTCCCTGGGGCATTCGGGGAGGCTTCATTTCCATCCCCGTTCAAGCGCTCGACAGCTTTCAGGAAGGGAAAAAAGGTTGATATAGGATGTTTCCGAAGTGTGCGTAGGACGCATCCAGAAGTTGATGTACTTTCTGTGGCGAGGAAGCTGGCTCCCGCGCCACAAGGTTCAGCGCTTAGTCCAGGGGAGCAACATTATCCAGCGCACGATTGACCGCCAGGTCCGCCAGCATGATCACCTGCTGGATTCCCAACAACATGCTGCGTTGCGGGCCATCCAGGAATGTTGCGAAATCGCTGGCCATTACGCTCGCCGACGCCAGCGATTCACAGGCGTGTGCCAACAGGTTTTCGGTGTCGATGTTCGGGGCGATAACAAACATCGTGCTGGGATTGTGGGGTGCGTTGCTTTTGAGGATGGCGGGTTTGAGAGGGAGGCTGGAAGCGCGGTGAGTGGTACTTTTGGTTTCTGATTCGGGGGGATTGGGTGTGGGTTTGACCATGGTGAAGCTCCTTGATTGATGGAGGCGCCACGATTCGCTGCGAAACGAAGCAGGTGGCAGCCATACGCAGGTTCGCAGACCGGGAATCAAGGAACCCGGCAGACCCGAAAGCCTCCCGCGCACAGCCGCCATAACGCAAAACAGTGGGCGAACAAAAGCGCCAACTGTATGGAAACGGTGGCGCTGAGCGCCTTGATTAACCCGGGCTGCGAAACCCGATCGCTGAATTTGCAGCGACCCGGCAACGATAAAGTCTGGGTCCAAGGCCCACAAGCCGGCGGATTCTGTCGTAGTTGTAGGCAACGACGCAAGACGGTGTAGCCTAACTTCTGGTCCTACAACCTTCTCCGACATCCACAATTCCTCGCCACATTGTTGGTGTGAGCCAAAGGATTGTCATTGGCTGTAAGGCCGCCATCGCGAGCAAGCCCGCTCCTGCGGTTCAAGGCTGCAACGCCTGGGGCGAGGAGGACTGTGCTTTCGGCGGCCCCCCGGTGTCTTCGAGGGAGGCTTTCTCGGCCACGAACTGCCAGTCCTTGTAACTGGCCATGCCATTGAAGTCCGACCACTGGCTGGGAAAATTCACCTGCTTGAGCGGCTTCTCTGTGGACGGGCAGTACACACCGCTGATCCGGCCGTCGATACCGCGTATCAGCTCCCATTCGCCACCTGTCATCGGCTCCGGATACAGCTGCCGGATATGGTGTTTGGCCGTCGGGAAACGCTCGTCCTGCAACAGGTCCGAGAGTTCTTTCGGGTACTGCGCCATACCGGGCGAACTGCGGTAATAGCTGCGCAGCGCCTTGGCATATTGCGTACCGACCCAGAGCAACTGGTGTTCCCGATCCCGGCGCGAAGCGGTGGCCCACAACTCGCCGGCACTGGCCAGGCCCAGACCCATCACGACGATCAGAAACAGCACACCCAGGTAGGTGAAGCCATCCTGACCCGATGGCTTACCACTCGGAATACAGGCTGCCATCACGCGCCCTCCCGCTGGCTCCACTCTTGATATCGGCCACCCCGCCCGCCACGCCATCCGGTGGCGCGACTATGACCCAGGTGTCCTTGCGCTCGGCAATCGGGTCCAGCGGCTGGCTTCGCAGGTAGCGCAGTTCGACCAGCTGTTCGATGGAATCGGGATAACGCCCGGTGTCTCCATAGTAGTGATCCAGCGCCTCGCGCATGGACGACAGGCTCTGGTGCAAGGTGGTCTCTTTGGAGGCCTCCAGGCTGTTGAAGTAGCGTGGCAAGGCGATCGTCATCAGGGTCGCGATAATTGCCAAGACCACCATCAGTTCAATCAGGGTAAAACCCTTTTGCCGACTCATATGCTCACCACTCTCGGTAGGCGATACCGTTGAGACCCTTGCCCCGGGCCTTGGAGTAAACGTCAAAGACGTCCTGGCCCTCCCGTGGGTTCTCAGCCGAACTGTCATAGGAACGCAGGCCCCAGCCGCCCTCGTCGTCACGCTTGACGGTTGCCAGCGGGTCACGGGGGATGCGCCGCAGGAAGTAGAACTTGGCGCCCTTGGCGCTGCGCGTGTCACGCACACCGTCGACCAGCACTTTCAGGTTCGGCGGGTAGCCGCTGCTGTCGATCGACTTCTCGATGTAGCCAGCGTCGAAGGCCTGTTTGTAGGCGTCGATGGCATCGCGGATCTCGTACAGCGCGGTCCGCAAATCCTGCTCCTTGCCCCGGCGCACCACCGTCTCGGTCAGCGGGGCGGCCATGCCGGCCAGCAGGCCGACCAGGGCGAGCGTCACCACGACTTCTATCAGGCTGAAACCGCGTTGCGGGGCGTTCATGATCAAGGCTTCCCAACGGTAACGGTGGTGGCGATCGGGGCGCTCATGGGGCCGGTCTGAACCGTCGTGCTCATCGAGCGGTCCGGTGCCTGGATGTGCATGCTGGTTTCGGTGCCGGTCGGGAATTCCATGTCCGACGGGCTCTGGTACGGCAGGTTGCGCACGATCCGCGGGGTGATCGACAGCACCAGTTCGGATTTGCTGACGTCATCCTTGTTGCTGCCGAACAGGCGACCCAGGCCGGGAATGTCACCCAGGCCGGGAATCTTGTTGCCGGTGGCGCCGTGGTCGTTGCGCACGAGCCCTGCGAGGATCTGGGTTTCGCCGTCATGCAGACGCAAGGTGGTCTGGGCGTTGCGGGTATCGACCTGGACCGGAATGGTGCCCTGAGCGGTCGGCGTCAGCGGCGTGGCGTTACTGACTTCCAGCGCGATCTTGATCGCCACTTCGTTGTTCAGGTGCACTATGGGTTGCACTTCGAGCTTGAGACCGACGTCAAGGTAGGTCACGCTTTCGGTGATCACCGGGCCCTGGGTCGAAGGCACCGAGGTGGCACTGATGATCGGCACGCGCTGACCGATATGGATGCGCGCCTGTTCGCGGTTGCTGACCCGAATCACCGGGCTGGCCAGGGTGTTGATGTCCTTGTCCTGGGCATTGATCTTGGCCTGTGGCGATGGCGAGATGGTAATCCGGCTGGAGTCGATGCCTTTGAGTTGATCAAGAATGGTCACCGCCGAGCCGTCGCTGTTGACCACACCGAAGGTGTTGGGCCATTGCAGGCCAAGGTCGAGAATGCGTTGGCGGGCGACCTCCATCACTTCCACTTCCAGCACCACTTCCGGGTTGGACTGGTCCTGGGATTGCAGGAGTTTTTCCGCCATGCGCACCGCATCACCGGTATCGCGCATGGTCAGGGTGTTGAGGCGCTCATCGACAAACACGTCGCGGGTCTTGAGCATGGTCTTGATCATGTTCAGCGCGGTGTTGGCATCGATGCTGGTCAGGTAGAAGGTGCGCATCACCAGCTCCTGATAATCCTTGAGCTTCTGCGGCGAGTCCGGATAGATCAGCAAGGTGTTTTCATTCACCACTTTCTGATGCAGCTGGTTCTGTTGCAGCAGCAGCTCCACAGCG
Source organism: Pseudomonas sp. Pseusp10 (assembly GCF_059492225.1). Lineage (NCBI taxonomy): Bacteria > Pseudomonadati > Pseudomonadota > Gammaproteobacteria > Pseudomonadales > Pseudomonadaceae > Pseudomonas > Pseudomonas sp. Pseusp10. The sequence goes on from NZ_CP168528.1 coordinate 4,652,052, forward strand.
TCTTCGATTCGCACGTCACGTACGAAGATCGTGGCTTTCATGTCCGGGCGCAGATCCTTGTCGAAGATGAAGTTCAGCCCGGCGACCTGGGACAGCACTTCGAAAATGGTTTTGAGGTTGGCCTCGCGAAACTCCAGGGTCACCGGCCGGTCCAGGCGCGTGCGCAACTGCGGGTACGGCACCACGTTGCGGCTCTGCACCAGGCGGATGCTGTCTTGCAGTTCCAGAGCCCCCTCGTTCTTCGGGTCCAGTTCGAGAATCTGTTTGACCTGGCGGTCGGCACCGTAGATGTCACCGCGACGCAGGTCGCCACGGGCCAGTTCGAGTTTCTCATCCATGCTGCGCAGATAATCGAGCTGGCGCAGGGAATCCTGGGCACGACGGTTGTTCGGTTCGATGTTAAAGACCCGGCTGTAAGTCATGCGGGCCCCGGCGAAATTACGCTGGGCCCGGTCCATGTCGGCCTGGGCCAGCAGCGCCTTCACGGCGAGGGCCCGAGCGTTGTTGAGGGCCATGTGCAGATCGGTATCGCGAGGGTTTTCACGCAATCCCTCTTCGATGCGGGCCAGGCCGGCTTCGTACTGGCCCGATTCGATCAGGGCGGAAGCTTCATCCCTGGCAATCTGCGCTGAACTGCACGCGGCCAGCCCTGCACAGAGACACAGGCTCATCAGCAAACGGGATTTGTTCATTCCGTACTCCCCACAGACAAGGTCTGAGATAAATGCAGCGGCAGGTAGACCAGGCTCAGTCCCTCATCGGAAATCCGCTCGATCCGCCAGGTTTGGTCGATGACATCCCCTTTGCGCACGACGTATATTTTTTCGCCGTCCTGCAGAAACACCTGTAGATCGGAACGGTCATCCAGCTTGCCGACAAACTGGAAGGGCAACGGCGGTGCAGTGGGGACTTGCACCACCGGAGTAACGTCTACCGGTTGTTCCGTGACGGTGCCGAGGGCCGGCGCGGCTTTCCAGCTGTGGGCGGCGAACAGGTCGCCTGCCGGGCTCAGGTCCTTGATCGGCGCTACCGCAGCGGCGGTCGATGCCGCCGCCGCTGCACCAGGGGCCTTGACCTTGGCTGGGGTGGCCACGACGGCCACCGCAGGGTCACTGTCGTCAGCCTGTTTGAAGTATTCGGGGAACCAGGCGAGCGCTGCCGCTACAGCGAAGAACGCCACCCAACCCACTACTCGTTTGGTATTCATCATGACCTCGACAGGTAAAGGGTCATGCGGATCCGCCCGGTCAGGTCGGTATCAGCGATGTTCTTGCGCTGAAACTCCACATCCTCCAGCACCACCGCCGGCAACTGGCCGAGCAAGGCGTGCAGGAAACGCCGCAGTTGCGGATAGCTGCCACGTACCGGCAGCAGAATCTGATAACGGGCCAGGTGCGTCTTGGGGTCCACGCCCAGGGAATATTCACCCCGGGACAAGGTGATGCGTTCCTGGGCAGCCAGGGCGTAGATCTTGTCGATGGCCAAGGTGGCCTGAGGCTGGGACGGCAACTTGCTGCGGAAGTCGTCGAGCTGACGCTGCGGCACCACCGGCGCAGCCACGCTGCCATCTTCGACCTTGGCCAGATACTCGGTGGCTTCGCGAGTCTGCTGGCTGAGGCTCTGCAATGACTCCCAGTCCGGCAGCAACCCGACCAGGCCATAGCTCAGCGCCAGCACCAGCATGGCCAACCCTGCCAGCCCCGGAACGCCCAGGCCTTGCAGGTATTCGTGGACGATCAATTTATGGATTTGCATCGCCGATCTCCCAGGTAGCCAACAGGCTGAACTGCACCGGGTGTTCCGGCACGTTGGCGACAATTTCGTGGCTCAGCAGCGACACGTCGGACAGCTCGTCGCTGGCTTCGAGGCGGCGGTGGAAATCGAGCATGGCCTCCAGGTCCAGCGCCTCGGCACTGATCCTCACCTGACCTTTGCGGGCGTCCGGGGTCAGGGCCAGCAGGGCAATGTTGTCCCTCGGCATGGCTTCTAGGGTGGCGAACAGGCGCTCCCAGGGGCGGCGCAACTGCTGGGAGACCTTGCGCATTTCCGCCAGGTTCTGCGCCTGCTCGCGGATTTGCGCCGGGGTCAGGCTGAGCGTGCTGCCGGTATCGCCGGTGAGCACCCGCTGTGTCGTTTGCAGATGACCTTGCTGTTGTTCGGCCTCGTTGCTCAGGTGTTGTTGCACCAGAGCGCAAGTCAGGGTCAGCACCACGCCACCGGCCAGCAGGCTCCAGCCCAAGGGACCTGCACGGCGGCGCGGCTGAAAGTCGAGCATCAGGGGGCGCATGTCAGGCCACCGCCCGAGACATGACGTACAGGCAATCGCGTACGCCAGTCCGGTCTTCTTCGAGGGTGCGCAGATGCACACCGGGCACGTCGGGATACGAATCGATGCGCGCCGGTGCATGCAGGTAGACATTCAACGGCCGTTCGCTGGTGGAAGCCTGCAACTGGCTTTCACGGCCGATCAGCGCGGTCAGTGCGGCATCGCTGTCGCTGCTGCCGACCGAACGCACCGAGGCCCAGCGCCCTTCCCGGGCCAGCAGCAACACACTGCGCACCGGTTCGGCGACCACGAACAGGAAGTCCCCGGCCTCAAAGCTTTTATCGAAATGGTTGAACGCCGCCATCAGGTATGGCTGCACCGAACGCAGGCGCAAACCGCGAGCTTTGACCAGGGCGCGCAGGCGTTCGAGCAAGTCCTGTGGCAGCGCGGTGGCGATGCGGTCGCAACCGGCGGGTTCGGCCGAGAGCACCAGGCTCCAGGGTTGCGTCGGGGCACCGTAGAGGTCTTCGAAACACAGTTGGGCGAAGGCGAGCAATTCGGCCGGGCTGCTGATCTGATCGCTCCAGGGCACCAGGCAATAGCGGCTGAAGTGCCCCGAGATCACCACGGTCAGTTCCGCCCTGGCAACGGTGTGTTCGGCCAACAAACGGTCGAGGGTGTCGAGAGCCACCGTCCAGGCCTGGAAGCCTTCGTCGATGTAGCCGATGCTGCCCAGCCAATGGGTTGCACTGCCTTGCCGTTGCCCCAGACCTACACCGCTGGCGCCGAGCACGGCGACAAATTGCTCACGAGATAAAAGTGACACGATTGATCTCCTCGAGAGTGGTCCGGCCTTGTTCCACCATCTCCAGCGCCGACTCGCGCAACAGGCGCAAGCCACGCTTGCAGGCATGGGCCTTGATTTTCGAGATCGGTTGGCGCTCGACGATCATTTGCCGCAATTCGTCGTCCAGGTGCAGCAGCTCGGCAATCGCGCTACGCCCGCGATAACCGGTGCCCCGGCAATGCCCGCAGCCCTTGCCGTGGACGAACTGGTAGTGAGCGACCTTTTGCCGATCAAGCCCCGAGACCTCCAGCTCTTCTTCTGTCGGGCTGTAAGGGCTGCTGCAACTGGTACAGACCAGGCGGATCAAGCGCTGGGCCAGCACGGCATTGAGCGCCGAGACCAGGCTGTAGGGATCGATTTCCATCTGGGTGAATCGGCCGATCACGTCAAACACGTTGTTGGCGTGGATGGTGGTGAACACCAGGTGACCGGTGAGCGCCGATTGCACGGCGATCTGTGCGGTGTCCGGGTCGCGGATTTCACCGACCATGATCTTGTCCGGGTCATGCCGCAGGATCGAGCGCAGGCCCCGGGCGAAGGTCAGGCCTTTCTTCTCGTTGACGGGGATTTGCAGCACACCCGGCAGTTGATACTCCACCGGGTCTTCAATGGTGATGATCTTGTCCACGCCGTGGTTGATCTCGGTGATCATCGCGTACAGGGTGGTGGTCTTGCCGCTACCGGTAGGCCCGGTCACCAGCACCATGCCGTAAGGTTCGGCGGCCAGCCGACGCAGCTGGCGCAGGGTCTCTTCTTCAAAGCCCAGGGCCTGCAGTTGCACGCCGCAGACCTTGTCAGCCAGATCCTGTTTGTCGAGTACCCGCAGCACCGCGTCTTCGCCGAAAATGCTCGGCATGATCGACACCCGGAAGTCGATCTGCCGGCCGCTGATGCCGATCTTGAAGCGGCCATCCTGGGGCACGCGTTTTTCGCCGATGTCCAGCTCGGCCATGACCTTGACCCGGGAAATCACTTGCTCGGCGAACTCGCTGCCCTGGATCTTGCTGATGTTGTTGAGCACGCCATCGATCCGGTACTTGATCACCAGGCCGCTGCCGGTGGTGCCGAGGTGGATGTCGCTGGCGTGCATTTTCAGCGCGTCGTACAGGGTCGAGTTGACCAGTTTGACCACCACGCTGGAATCTTCGCTGATGCTGGTCAGGGACAGGCTTTGCAGGTTATCGATTTCTGCGCCGGCGTCGCTCTGGGCGTTGAGCGATTCCACCGCATGGAAGCTTTCTTCGTGACGCGCCAGGTAGGCCTTCAGGTCATCGGCATGCACCAGGTACAGCGGCGCGCCGTGCAGGCATTCATCGATCCAGGCCAGGCGTGCGCTGTCGAAGGGGTCGGCGAACACACCGATGACCGCATCGTCACGGCGTAGCAGGATGAATTCGCGCTTGAGGCATTGGGCCAGGGTCACCCGGTCGAACACCGGGGTGGAACTGAACAGGCTGTCGGTGTCGAGCACTGGGTAGTGCAGGGTTACGCCCAGGCACTGGATGAAGGGCATGGGGGCCAGTTCACTCAACGCTGCGAGTGCATCCAGCATCCGTTCGCCGGAACTGGTGGCCAGGGCTCGGGCCTGGGCCAGTTGTTCACTGGTAAAACGAGTCGGTACACATTCCAGTTGCGCCGGTTCTACGACAAGGGATAGACGGTCCATGACTTGCTCTCCAACGCACGGGGCTTAGAGCCCTGTCGGCGCGGCGAGCAATTTCGGCGGGGGCCGGAACGGCTTGTCGCGCCACTACTCCCCGGTGAGCATTTGTTCGTCGTCTGGCGCCATGGAGGCCGATGAACTTTTTCGGCGATCAGCAAGCACCCAACTACCGTCGTACAACTGCAGCGGGAAACTCTCGTTCTTGCTTTGGCGTCGTTCGACGAATCCCTCGCAAGTGCTCACACCCGTTTTGGGTTCGCGCTGCCTGCCCAGAAGATCAAGTACTGCACGGGCCAGCTCCACCAATGGAAACGGTTTGAACAGGATATGGCTGACTCCCAGTTGCCGGGCCCGCTCGCAAACTTCCGCGGTGGGGTGCCCGGTGATCAGCACAAAATGACACTTCCTGTTCCGGCGGACGGCATCGAGCACCTGAAAGCCTTCCATATCGGGCAAGCGGTAATCGAACACCATCACATCGGGTGCGAAATCGTCAGCTTCAGCGATTCCCTGCGCACCGTCGTGGGCAATCCGGACTTCCAGTGCTTGTGCCTGCAGGTAACCCTGGAGGTTTTCCGCCAGCAACTGTTCGTCATCAACAACCAGTATTTTGTTCAACAAGGTGGACTCCTTGTAACCGCAGGTCCGGTTTTTGAACCTGACGGAGTGCGCGCCCTGAGAGGACTAACGCACACTTCATGCCAGGCCGAGCGCCGGTAATTTTATGTCTTCATGTCCTTGAATTAAAAAAACAATGCCTTCTTGTACAGAAATCCTATCCCCCAAAAACGGGGAAAGCGATCGGATTGGCATTGACATTTTTTCCCCACTTTTGGGGCCCCCCCATATTCATCGTCAACTCGCTCGATTCGATTGCGCGAGCGCAATGGCGCCGACGCTCTCATTCCGGTTAAGCGTAGCCCCGTGTTTTCGACAGTGGAAGCGCCTGTACCGGGCGCAACCGGGAAACTTCCTCGCCTTTGACCCGCGCCGCGGCCGGGCCATTGCTGCACCACGCCATGGGCACCCACAGCGTCAGCAGGACCAGCAAGCTGTTGAGTTTCATCATCGGCCTCCGGTCAGGGTGTAGCGGCCACGGGTTTTTTATAGGGGGCGACCAGATAGAAACGCTGGCCCGGCAGATCCACCGTGACGATATGGGCACCGCTCAAGCCCAGGCGCCGGCCCGGACCAAAGCTGATCAGCGGCGTCAGCCCGGTATCGAAGTCACGCAGGCCTTCCAGGGCACTGACCAGCTTCTCGCGACTGGCATTGCGCCCGGCCTGCTTCATGCCTTCGCTGAGCAGCATCATCGAACTGAACGCGCCCACTTGCAGCACCGCGTGCTGGCCGCCGAGGCCCTGGTGTTCGCGCAACCGGGTCAAGGCCTGGCGCCCGGCCAGGGTCCAGTCGCTGGGCACGAACGGATAGGCCAGGAACACCCGCCGGGAAAATCCGCTGGGCACCTGCATCAAATTGCCTGCCACCTGGTTCGAGGCGGCGAACAGGTAAGGCACCTGCCCTGCCGTTTGCAAGCGCTCGGCCAGACGACTGAAGCCGCTGCTGCTGCCCAGGTAAAACACCGAACGCGACCCCAGGGGCAAATCATCCCCGGTCGGGTCGTAGGCTTGCAGACGCACCTTTTGCCAGGCGTGCCCCTGCAAGTACTGGCTGAGTTCCTGCGCAGCCAGCTGTTGGCCGGACTCGTCCGGATAGGCGATCAGTGTCGGTCCCTGCAGCACCCGCAGGCTGGCACCGGCGTAGTCGGCCAGGGCGATCAATTGCTCGCGAAGCCCCGGCAGCGGTTCGAATATCTGCGGGCTGGCGTGGGGCCTGCCCTGCAAGGACAGCGGCCCGATCAGGGGAATGCCGGCCTGTTCCAGACGCACGGCGAAGTCCACGTCCAATGCCGGCGCCAGCGGTGCGATCAGGGCAAACACCTGCTCTTCATCGATCAACCGGTCCAGTGCCTTTTCGGCACTGGCGCGATCGGTGCCGGGGTCGAGGATGGTCAGGCGCAACTGCCGGCCATGAATGCCGCCCGCCTCGTTGATAAGCGCCACGCAGCCATTGAGTACCGCCGCCACCGTGGCGCCCTCCTCGCTCAATGGTCCGGAGCCCGGCAACAATGTGCCCAGGTGCAGACTGTCGGGGGCCAGGCCCGGATCGCGGTCTTCGGCCAGGCGCTTGAGGTACGCCGCGAGATTGCGTTGATCGTTCATCGACAACACGAACCGTGGCATCGCCGGATCGAGCAGGTTGTTGCCGGGGTCGCGCCCCTCCTGCACCGCCCGCGCCAGGGTGCTGTCGCTGTAGGCCGGATAACTGCGGCCGTTGATGTGCTGCTGGCCATTGCTATTGGCCAGCCTCGACCAGCTCAGGTCCGGCGGTCGCACCCCGCCTTCCGGGTGCCCGAGGCCGTCTTCGCCATGACAATTGGCGCACGGCAGGCGGGTGGCCGGCAACAGCATGCCCGATGCGCCGACCCGGACCATGATCGGCTCGCCGCTGGCCGACACGCCTTCGTGGTACAGCCGCTTGCCGGCACTTTCGCTGAGACTCAGCGGCAGCGCCTGGGCGGTGAGCGCGATGCCGCCGAAGAGCAACAGGCCAAGGACGAGGACAGTATTCATGGCCGTGGCTCAGCGACTGGCCACGGGCATTGTCAGCAACTGCAAACGCTGGGCAATGGCGGTGGCCGGGGCATCGGGACTGATTTTGCTCCAGCGCCTGTTCGCCACGTCACCGACGATCAACCGGGGGGAGTGCTGCTCGGGGGGCGGCACGATCTGGCCGATGCGACCCAATACAAGGTCCACTTGCACCTTGTCGCCGGTAAGAAAAAACCAGTGGGGCCCATCGATGCCCTGTTTCAAGGTGTAAGCCTTGAGTACCGCCGGGGTGTCCCGCAGCGGATCACTGGTAAGGGAGATAAAGGTGATGCCGTTCTGGTCCTGCATCTGTGTGTCGGTAAACCAGGTTTTCCCGTCGTAGGTGTCGGTGGACGGTCGCGCAGCGGGCGTGGCCAGCTCATGCCCTTCGTGGGCAAATGCCATTGAACTGAAAATGCAGTAACAGACGCCCTGGGCAGCCCCGTCGATGGCGCTCATGGCTGATGCTCCATGGCGATGGCGGTGTGCTTGGCGTGGGCGTTGCGTTCACCTCTGAGCCTCTCGACGGCCCGGGCCAGTTCCGTCGGTTCGGTGAGACCGTAGTAGCGGGTCCAGAAACGGTTGTTGCCGTCCCCCACCAGAATCAGCGGCGAGTAGTTCTCGAAGCCACCGCTGTAGGCGCCCAGGCCCTTGAGGGTGGCATCGACCGACAGCGGCGAACCGGTCAGCCAGCTCCAGCCCGGCCCCTGCTGGAAGGTGCGGGCGTAATCGTTCAGGCGTTGGGGATCATCACGCCGCGGGTCGATGCTGATCGACACCAGTTGCACCTCAGTGCCAACCCGCGCCCCCAACTGTTTCTGCACCTTGCCCATGATCGAGGACATCACCGGACAGACCGTGGTGCAGCTGGTGTAGATGAAGCCCATGACCACGATCTTGTTGCTCACCAGGTCTTTTTCCAGGCTGACGACCTTGCCGTTCTCGTCCAGCAGGGTCACGTCGGCAAACTTGATCCGGACGGTTTCCGGGCTGGCCTTTTTGGCCGCCATGTCGTGCTCGTCCGCCGAGTGAGCCAGCGCCTGGTCAATACCGAAGGCCAACAGGCAGAACGTCAGCAAGCCGCGATGCGCGAATCGGTTCATGTCAGTTTCCTCTCAGTGGGTATCGCCGGGCATGACCCGAACACCCGGCGCGACACCAGACAAGGGTTGACCGGGGGCTTTGTCCGTCACACGAAATTGCACGTCGGCAACGCCAGCCTCACGCAGTACACCGTCTTTGGCCGGGGGCTTTACATCAAGGGCCACCGAAACCCTGTCACGCTCCAGCGTCCGGCCGCTCCAGGTATCGGGCAAGGTGACTTCGTCGAGTGCAGTCGGGGGCGCGGTCCGCCATACCCCGAACCCGATCAAGGCCATCCCGAGAATCACCGCGCTGCCAGCGACTGTGATGGTCCTGTCCATAACATCATTCCTCTTTACCGATCTGTTCCTGCCTTGCCCGACCCTTGTGGGAGGCCAGCAGGTTCTGCAGCTTGAAGGTCAGGCAATCGCCGGCAGCTACCCGCAGCAAATTGATCAAGGACGAAGCGTGGGATATGCCGATCATGGACTCGGGCCTCGCTTCGGGTTATCAGGAAACACTTCTCGACAAAACGTGCGGAGCAATCCGCATGCCACAAAAAAATAAGATACAAATCAATTAGTTATATTCACGACTTGATAAGCCGGGGGATATTCCCCACCCAATCCCCCCACTTTTTCGCCGGGGCTACTTTTCCCCACTATTGGGGAAAACCGCCCCGGGGTTTCGATCACAGCGGCTCATCCGCGGACAACCCCTGCAAACGCCGATACTGGTTCAGCACACTGGGCACATAACGCTGGGTTTCGGCGAACGGCGGGACCACGTTGCCCCGGCTGAGCACCGCTTGCGGGCCGGCGTTATAGGCCGCCACGGCGAGGCGGATATCGTTGTCGAACATCGTCATCAGGCGTTTGAGATAGCGGGCGCCGCCCTGGATGTTGGCCTTGGGGTCGTAGACGTTGGTCACCCCCATTTCGCGGGCGATGGCGGGCATCAGCTGCATCAGACCGCGAGCGCCCTTGGGCGAGGTAGCACGGGCGTTGTATCTGGATTCGGTCTTGATCACCGCGTGCAGCAGCGCTGCCGGCAGTTCGTTGGCCGTGGCCGCCGCCGACACCAGCTCGGCATAGGGTTGCGCGGCGATCATCTGCGGTTGTTGGTCGAGGCTGACGACCGTCGCATCGGGCTCATGGATCACCCGTTCATAGTGGCGTCCGGGGCGGTGGACATTGGACAGGACATAGTTGCCTTTGGCGTCCAAGGAAACGAACACATCGGCCTGTGCGGCGCCGGTCAACAGAAGAAGACCCAGCAACCCGGTGGTGAGTGATTTCATGGTTATAACTCCCCTTCCCGGCCCCGAAAATTGGGGGAATTGCCCCAATGGCCAGTCGTGAAACAGCCATACGCAAGCACTGTGCCGTAAGTGAGAAGGCACGTAACACGAGGGGTACAGAAGGGTCATCAACCGTGAGCATGGCAATTGCATGCAGTTTCATAGCAACTGTGCTGCCGACGGTAGGAGGTCATCATGAATCAGCGACTGTGTCATGCCCGGCGAACCCAAAGCGGGTTCACCCTGCTCGAACTGCTGGTGGTGCTGGTGGTGCTGGGGTTGTTGGCCGGTATCGTGGCGCCGAAGTATTTCGCCCAACTCGGTCGTTCCGAAGTGAAAGTGGCCAAGGCGCAAATAGAAGGCTTGAGCAAGGCCCTGGACCTTTACCGCCTGGAGGTCGGCCATTATCCGTCGACCGAACAGGGCTTGCAGGCGCTGGTCACTGCCCCTGCCGACGAACCGCACTGGACCGGCCCATACCTGCAGAAAAAACTCCCGCAAGACCCTTGGGGCCACAACTACACCTATCGCTATCCCGGTGAAAACAGCGAGTACGACCTGTTGTCCATGGGCAAGGACGGGCAGCCCGGTGGCGAAGGCGAGAACGCCGAAGTCACCAACTGGAACTGACGGGAATGGCAACCATGCGCTTTCATCTCAAAGCCGTCGGCAAGGCCGGTGTCGTTTCAATGACCGTCGAGGCACCGGGGCACAGCGAAGCCAGGCGCATCGCCGAAGACCAGGGCCTGCGGGTGGTCAGCCTGCACGCCGAGCGCCATTGGCGGGCGTTGCGTCTGCACAAGCGCGAGACGTTCAACCTGGTGTTGTTCAGCCAGGAACTGACCACCTTGCTCAACGCCGGCCTGCCGTTGATCGATGCGCTGGAAAGCCTGGCGGAAAAGGAGACCGCGCCACAAGCCCGCAAAACCTTGAGCGAACTGGTGCGCTTGCTTTACGAGGGCAAATCGTTTTCCCAGGCCTTGAGCCAGCTGTCGGCCGTTTTCCCCCCGCTGTACATTGCGCTGGTGCAGTCCAGTGAAAAGACCGGTGCCGTCGGCGATGCCCTGGGCCGATACGTCAGCTATCGCCAGCGTATGGACGAGGTTCGCCAGAAGATCATCAGCGCGTCGATCTACCCCATGCTGTTGCTGGTGGTGGGTGGTGGCGTGGTGTTGTTTCTGATGGGTTATGTTGTACCGCGCTTCAGCCTGGTGTTCGAAGGGCTGGGGTCGAACCTGCCCTGGCTGTCGCAGATCCTGATGAGTAGCGGCATGTTCCTTCACGCCCACCAGAGCGAATTCTTCGGTGGTTTGCTGGCCATCATCGTTGCCCTCACACTTCTCCAGCGCCAACCGGCCTTTCGTCGGGGACTGGACCGCCTGATCGAAAAACTCCCCGCGGTGCATCAGCGCATCTTCATGTATGAACTGGCGCGCTTTTACCGTTCGCTGGGGATTCTGCTGCAAGGCGGCATTCCCCTGGTTACCGCCATGGGCATGGTCCGTGGCTTGCTCTCCGTCGCCTCCCGCGCGCACCTGGACCAGGCCTGCGAGCGGGTGCGCGAGGGGCAATCGCTCTCTGCCGCGCTGGAACTCAATCACCTGGTGACCCCCGTATCCCTGCGCCTGCTGCGCGCCGGCGAACAGTCCGGCAACCTCGGGCAGATGATGGAGCGCAGCGCCGACTTCTACGACGAAGAAATCAGCCGCTGGATCGAATGGTTCGTGCGCCTGTTCGAGCCTCTGCTCATGACCTTCATCGGCCTGTTGATCGGGGTAATCGTGATCCTGATGTACATCCCTATTTTCGAACTGGCCTCGAGCATTCACTGACCCTTGGGAAGAGGGCCCGGCTGTAAATTGAATTCTTTTTCAACGTACCGGCCGAATAAATCGGTGCGTTGAACTGTTCATCAGGTTCCCACGGGAAAAAAAGCAGCACATTGCAATGTTTATCAACGTTCCAATCTGAATAAAAAGACGGAGAACGACATGCTCATCAATAAGCTTTTACTGGCAGTAGCTATTGGCGCGGTTCTGTCGGCGTCTACTGTATTGATTCCGGACAGCCTCTCCGGAATTTCCAGTGCTCAGGCCAAGGAAGGGGGTAGTGGCGGTGGTGGTGGTGGTGGCGGAAGTGGTGGTGGCGGAAGTGGTGGTGGCGGCGGCGGTGGTAGCGGTGGTGGAGGCGGCGGCAGTGGCGGCGGCGGCGGTGGTAGCGGTGGTGGCGGCGGCAGTGGCGGCGGCAGCGGCCATAGCGGCGACCATGGCAGCAACAGTGGCCATGGCAGTGCCAACAGCGGTTCGGGCCACTCCGGATCGGCCTCGTCCTCAGGACGCAGCGGCACCCATGATGAACCCGGTGACGACCGTGGCGTTCATGCCAATGGCGAGCCCGGCGATGACCGCGGCGTCCATGCCAATGGCGAGCCCGGCGATGACCGCGGCGTCCATGCCAATGGCGAACCCGGCGATGACCGCGGCGTTCATGCCAATGGCGAACCCGGCGATGACCGTGGTATCCACGCCGAGCCCGGTGATGACAAAAGGACCTGATTCCCGCTGAAATCCATACAACACAAACCCTGTGGGAGCGAGCTTGCTCGCGATGGCGGTGTGTCAGGCAACAGAAATGTTGAATGATCGAATGTCATCGCCTGAACGCCGCCCGGAGCAAGCTCGCTCCCACTGTGGTCAATGTGAGTCAGACAACCAGCCGCTCTACACCCCTTCCTCAGACCGATCCAGCCGCTCGCGCAAAAACCCAACCAGCGCCTGTACCGGCCGCGAACTCTGACGATGCTGCGGATACACCGCCGACAGCGTCAGCGGTTCGGGGCGAAAATCCTCCAGCACTTCCACCAGCCTTCCATCCTTCAACGCCGAACCGACAATGAACGTCGGCAAATACGTGACCCCCAGGCCGGCGATCGCTGCGTCCTTGAGCAATTCACCGTTGTTGACCCGCATCCGCCCGCTGACATTGACGCTCAATGGCTTGCCCTGCCCCGCAAAACGCCATTGCACCTGTCGCCCATGGCCGTACGGCAGGCAGTCGTGACCGTGCAAATCGTCAGGCTTGAGCGGTATGCCGCGTTCGGCCAGGTACGCGGGGCTGGCGCAGTACACCCGTTCAATGGAGGCAATGCGGCGGGCGATCAGTGTCGAGTCTTCCAGAGTGCCGATGCGCAGCGCCAGGTCGTAGCCCTCACCGAGCAAATCCACGGGACGATCGCTCAAATCCATCTCCACCGTCACGTCGCGATAGCGCTGCAAAAACACCGGCAACAGGCAGCCCAGATGCGCCAGTGCGAACGACAGCGGCGCACTCACACGAATGGTCCCCCGTGGCTCGGTGGTCTGGCCGGCGATGCCCTGCTCCACTTGTTCGACTTCGCTGAGCAGGCGCAGGGCTGACTCGTAATAACTCTGCCCCAGGGGCGTGACATCCAGCCGTCGGGTCGAGCGATTGAGCAAGCGCACGCCCAGGCGCTCTTCGAGTTGCATCAAGCGGCGGCTGACAAACTGCTTGGACAGGCCCAGTTGATCGGCGGCCGCGGTGAAGCTGCCGGAGTCCATGACCTGGCAAAAAATACGCATATCTTCGAAGGGGTTCATTGTCACTTCCCGGTTGACAGTCAAACACTTTATAGACGCTTTTTTCCTTCCAGGCACCCCATTAATCTGTGCTCACGGTGTCGCTGAAGCCTGAATCCCGGAGCCGGCAGCGACCTCCCCCCAAGACACTCAATTCAATTGGTTAAAAAGGATTTACCCATGAACCTCGTTCAGAAAACCCTGACCGCGTCCCTCCTCGCCCTCGCCGTCGGCAACGCTTTTGCCGCAGGCAGCCCGGGTGTCGAACACAACACTCAGGCCTTTCTCGAGGCCCTCGACGCCGGCGGTGGCAAACCGCTTGAACAACTGAGCCCGAAAGATGCCCGTGCGGTGCTGACCGGTGCCCAGGCGTCGGTGAAGGTTGATCTGTCCGGCGTCGACGTCAGCGACAAAGCGATCAAGGTCGACGGGCAGACCAATCACCTCAAAGTGGTGCGTCCGGCCAAGGTCAAAGGTGAGTTGCCGGTGTTCATGTTCTTCCACGGTGGCGGTTGGGTGCTGGGCGATTTCCCGACTCACCAGCGTCTGATTCGTGACCTGGTGGTGGGTTCCGGCGCGGTCGCGGTGTACGTCGACTACACGCCCTCGCCGCAAGCGCATTACCCGACCGCGATCAACCAGGCCTATGCCGCTACCCGCTGGGTGGCCGAACACGGCCAGGAGATCGGCGTCGACGGCAAGCGCCTGGCCGTGGCCGGCAACAGCGTCGGCGGCAACATGGCGACGGTCGTGGCCTTGATGGCCAAGGAACAAAAAACCCCGGCCCTGCGTTTTCAACTGCTGATGTGGCCAGTGACCAACGCACAGTTCGATAACGCGTCGTACCAGCAATTTGCCGAAGGCCACTTCCTGACGCAAAACATGATGAAGTGGTTCTGGGACAACTACACCACCGACGCCAGCGAACGTGCGCAAATTCATGCCTCGCCGCTCAACGCCAGCACTGAACAGCTCAAAGGCTTGCCGGCCGCATTGGTGCAGACCGCCGAGTTCGACGTGCTGCGCGACGAAGGCGAAGGTTATGCCCGCCACCTCGATGCGGCGGGCGTGCCGGTGACCTCGGTACGCTACAACGGCATGATCCACGACTTCGGCCTGCTCAATCCGCTGAGCCAGATTCCGCAAGTGAAGGCGGCGGTGCGCCAGGCCGCGCTGGAGCTCAAGACTCATTTGCAGTGAGCCCATGCCCTTCACCACACACTGGTGAAGGGCTTTTCTGTGGGAGCGAGCTTGCTCCGGGCGGCGTTCCGACGATGGCGGCATCACATTCAGCATTGAGGCTGACTGATCCTCCGCTATCGCGAGCAAGCTCGCTCCCACAACAGCACCCTCCACCTGCGCGACCTCATTTCTACCGGAGCATTCCCATGTCCTTTCTCCTCGGTCACCTGCTCTCCCTGAGCACCCTGCTGCTGGCCATCGACGCCCTGCTCTGGCACTTCGCGCCATTCAAGCATCGGGTGAGCCGGGTCGGTGTGCGCCTGGTGCTGTTTCTGCTGTTCAGCACAGTGATCATCAACGCCGGCGTCAGTCCGTTGCAGGCGCCGTTGTTTGCCGATGATCGCGTGGCACAACTGGGGGCCACGGCACTGGGGATTCTCTGGTGGCTGTACGCCGCGCGGGTGCTGACCGAAGTGATCGGCCTGGCCCTGATGCGGCGCATCGGCCATAGCGGCCGGCTGTTGCAGGATGTCATCGGCGCACTGGTGTTCCTGATTGCCGTGGTGGCTGGCGCCGGCTACGTGCTGGAACTGCCAGTGAAAGGTTTGCTGGCGACCTCCGGCGTCGTCGCCATCGTGGTGGGTCTGGCATTGCAGAGCACCTTGAGCGACGTGTTCTCCGGCATCGTGCTCAACACCACCAAGCCGTACCAGGTCGATGACCGGGTTTCCATCGACGGTATTGAAGGCAAGGTGCTGGACATCGATTGGCGTGCCACCCATCTGCTGACCAGCGCCGGCAGCACCGCTGTGGTGCCGAACTCGGTGGCGGCCAAGGCAAAGATCGTCAACCTCAGCCGCCCGACCAATATGCACGGCGTGTCGATCAGCATTCAGGTGCCCAATCACATTCGCCCGCGTCGGGTACTCGATGCCCTGGACCGTACCCTTCAGGGCAGTAGCAGTCTGCTGCTCGATCCGGCGCCGAAAGCCGTGCTCAAGGAGGCCGGCGAAACCATGTCCGAATACGTGGCCAGCGGGTTCATCGCCGAACTGGGCAAAAAGGGTGAAGTGCGTAATCAACTGTTCGACCTGGCCCATCGGCACCTCGAAGCGGCAGGCATTTCCCGGCAACCCGATGGCGTGATCGAGCCGTCGACCCGCGCACGGGCCTTGCTCGATGAAGTGAAAATCTTCCGTTCCCTGAGCGCCGAGGAACGGGATCGCCTGGCCCAGAACATGGTGGCGCAGCAATACGCAGCCGGTGAGGTGGTGCTGGATCTGGATGAGGTACCGGACAGCCTGTTCGTTATCGCCACCGGCGTGGTAAGCGCAACTGTCCCCGACGGCAGCACGCAGATCGAAGCCGGGCGTATGGGGCCGAGTGAAGTCATGGGCGAACAAAGCATCCTCGCTGACACGCCGTCCCAGGCACGGTTCACCGCCATGACCTCAAGCATCATCTACCGCCTCGACAAATCCCTGACCCGTAACTGCATGACGCAACGACGGGAAGTCGACCGGGCGTTGAACAAGCTGCAAGCGGTGCGCCAGCAGAACAGCCGGATGGCGTTGATGGCCAAGCCAGTGGTGGTCAAGAGAGGAGGGTTTTTGAGTTGGTTGCAGAGTCGCTGATCCACGGCTCACACAAAACACTGTGGGAGCGAGCTTGCTCGCGATAGCTTTCTGTCAGTCAACATATGTGTCGACTGATACGCCGCCATCGCGAGCAAGCTCGCTCCCACAGGTGTACGTCTTACTTCGCAGTGAATTTCGTGTAGCTGTTGATCAGGTTGCGATAGTTCGGCAGGCGCTCGGACAGCAGGTTGGCCAGGCCTTCCATGTCGTTGCGCCAGTCGCCTTGCAGCTCGCAGGCCACGGAGAACCAGTTCAGCAATTGTGCACCGGCGGCCGACATGCGTGCCCAGGCCGCTTGTTGCACAGTGGTGTTGAAGGTGCCGGAAGCGTCGGTCACCACAAACACCTCAAAGCCCTCGGCAATGGCCGACAGGGTCGGGAACGCCACACACACGTCGGTCACCACACCGGCGATGATCAGTTGCTTGCGACCGGTGGCCTTGATCGCCTTGACGAAGTCTTCGTTGTCCCAGGCGTTGATCTGGCCCGGGCGAGCAATGAACGGCGCGTCCGGAAACTGCGCCTTGAGCTCAGGCACGATCGGGCCGTTCGGGCCACTGTCGAAACTGGTGGTGAGGATAGTCGGCAGTTTGAAGAACTTGGCGATGTCGCCCAGCGCCAGCACGTTGTTCTTGAACTCGTTGGGCGAGAAATCCTGTACCAGCGAGATCAGACCGGTCTGGTGGTCGACCAGCAATACCACGGCATCGTCTTTGTTCAGGCGTTTGTACGGAACGTTGCTCATTGGAAACTCCTTGATGGATGGTTGTCGCAGTCAGCGCCGACCTGTTGGGCCGACGCTTTTTTTAAATGGGTCAGAAGGCAAAACACGAACAGCCAAAAGCGCCCCAGAAACCGGCGAAATCGCTGACCGGCGCATTCGACAGGCGCGCCCGTTCATGGCTATGGGAATGCACCGCGCACGGCCCGCTGCAGTGGTGAACCTGGGCCTGCATCGGCGACGTCGGGCGCCAGTGGCCCGGCACCTTCACCACCGGCGACCAGTCCGGCAGC
Organism: Pseudomonas sp. Pseusp10; assembly: GCF_059492225.1. Taxonomy (NCBI): domain Bacteria; kingdom Pseudomonadati; phylum Pseudomonadota; class Gammaproteobacteria; order Pseudomonadales; family Pseudomonadaceae; genus Pseudomonas; species Pseudomonas sp. Pseusp10. The sequence goes on from NZ_CP168528.1 coordinate 4,669,291, forward strand.
ACCGGCAAGCTGGCTGGCCCGAGCTTCTCGAAATCACCGGCGCCGTACACCACTTTGCCACCGACCACGGTCAGCACCGACTCGATCCACTTGATCGCCTCTTCATCGACGCTGAAGAAGTCCGCGCTGAGGGCGGCGACGTCGGCCAATTGCCCGACCTTGATCTGGCCCTTCTTGCCTTGCTCCGACGAGAACCAGGCACTGCCGTGGGTGAACAGTTCCAGCGCCGTCAGGCGCGACAAGCCTTCGGCGTGCAACTCCATGCCGCCGACGGTGCGACCGCTGACCATCCAGTACAGCGAAGTCCACGGGTTGTAGCTCGACACCCGCGTTGCATCGGTACCGGCACCGACCGGTACGCCCTCGGCCAGCATGCGTTTGATCGGTGGCGTGGTTTCGGCCGCTTTCGCGCCGTAACGCTCGACGAAATATTCACCCTGGAACGCCATGCGATCCTGAATCGCAATGCCACCACCCAGCGCCCTCACCCGCTCGATGTTCTGCGGGGTGATGGTTTCGGCGTGGTCGAAAAACCACGGCAAGCCGTTGAACGGAATGTCGCGATTGACCTTCTCGAACACGTCGAGCATGCGGCTGATGGATTCGTTGTAGGTGGCGTGCAAACGGAACGGCCAGCGATGCTCGACCAGATGGCGCACCACTGGTTCCAGTTCGGCTTCCATGGTTTGCGGCAGGTCCGGGCGCGGTTCGAGGAAGTCTTCGAAGTCCGCCGCCGAGAACACCAGCATTTCCCCGGCGCCGTTGTGTCGCAAGTAATCGTCGCCCTGGTGCAGCTTCACGCTGCCGGTCCAGTTCTTAAAGTCGGTCAACTCTTCCTTGGGTTTCTGGGTGAACAGGTTGTAGGCGATACGCACCGTCAATTGCTCGTCCTTCGCCAACTGCTCGATCACCTGATAATCGTCCGGATAGTTCTGGAAACCACCGCCGGCATCGATGGCGCTGGTCAGGCCCAGGCGGTTGAGTTCGCGCATGAACTGACGGGTCGAGTTGACCTGATATTCCAGCGGCAACTTCGGCCCCTTGGCCAGGGTCGAGTACAGAATCATCGCGTTCGGCCGCGCCACCAGCATGCCGGTCGGCTCACCATTGGCGTCGCGCACGATCTCGCCACCCGGAGGGTTCGGCGTGTCGCGGGTGTAACCGGCTACGCGCAACGCGGCGCGGTTGAGCAAGGCACGGTCGTACAGGTGCAGGACAAACACCGGCGTGTCCGGTGCCGCCTGGTTGAGCTCGGCCAGGGTCGGCATGCGCTTCTCGGCGAACTGGAATTCGTTCCAGCCACCGACCACCCGCACCCACTGCGGCGTCGGCGTACGGTCGGCCTGATCCTTGAGCATGCGCAGGGCATCGGCCAGGGACGGTACACCTTCCCAGCGCAGTTCCAGGTTGTAGTTCAAGCCGCCGCGGATCAGGTGCAAGTGCGAGTCGTTGAGCCCGGGAATCACGCAGCGGCCCTTGAGGTCGATTACCTGGGTGTTCGAGCCACGCAGGGCCATGGCCTCTGCATCACTGCCCACCACAACAAAGCGACCGTCGCTGATCGCCACGGCGCTGGCGAGCGGTTTTTCGCGGTCAACGGTATGAAATTGACCATTGAACAGAATCAGATCGGCGTTCATCACGGTTCCTCGTGCAATGTGGCGGGAGACAGCCAGGGCGCGAACAGACGCGTCGCCATGGGCATAAAGATGTAAACCACCGAGAGCACGATGGTCAGGGTGATCAGGAACGTGGCCACCACGTAGTTGGAGAGCAAGGCGTTGAGCCGTAGCAGCGGCCCCCAGAGCAGCGGCACCAGCAAGGTGTGCGGCAGGATCACCAGCAAAGTCACCACGGCCTGCTTCCAGCGCGGCGGTGGCGTACCGGCCTCGGCCTGGGGCGAGAACCAGAACTCGTTGACCGGATTGACTTCGGTCTGGTCGCCATCGGCCAGCATCGGCGCGGCTTGGTCGACCAACTCCTGGCGCTGCGGCGAATCGAGCCAGCGCTGCATCGCCTCGGTGGAGCAAAAACGCAGCACGCAGGTGTAGGTGTCGAGGCCGGCGTTCTTGCCGCGCACTACATCCACGCCCAAATGCCCGACACTCTGCGCGGCCACCTTGACGATGTTGCGCAGCCAGGCTTCATAAGGCACTTCAAAACCGGCCTTGACCCGGTGTTTGACAATCAGCGTCACCACCTCATCAGGCCCGGGACTTGCCGGTTCACGGCGATTGAGATCAGACATAACGCAAGACTCCGGCGAAACGGACATTGAGCGCGAGCCGTCCCGGCCCGGCGATGAGAATGCTGGTGAACACAATCAGCAACAGCCAGCCGAACTGGCCTTCGAAGAGGGTCCACTGCGGATGCACGATCAACATCGACACCCACAGCAAAAACAGAATAGGCAAACTTGCCAGACGCACCAGCAACCCGGCGACGATCAGCAGCGGGCACACCACCTCGGCGAAAATCGCCAGTATCAGCGTCAGGTTCGCGCCCAGGTGGAAAGGGTCTTCGATGTTTTGCAACTCGGCACTGTAGTGAAGCAGCTTGGGCAAACCATGCACCCACAACAGGAACAACCCGCCGCTGACCCGCAGGAACAGCAGCCCCCAGTCTTGCGCCCGATCATCGCGTCGCGAAGCGTCCATGGCCCACCCGCACAAATGAAAAACCACCGACGCCCATGCGCCGGGACTGGATTCGATAGTGCCGGGACAGAGGGAGGAAAAATTGAATGTACGTGCTCTGTTTGCGGTGCGGACTGAGAACTGCCCATCGACACAGATCCCTGTGGGAGCGAGCTTGCTCGCGATGGCGGCATTACATTCAGCATTGGTGTTGACTGGCCTACCGCAATCGCGAGCAGGCTCGCTCCTACAGTTGGGCCGAGTACATCTGCAAGAAATTGGTCGGCTGTCAGGCCGCCTTCGCGGGCAAGCCCGCTCCCACAGGTATTCAGTACATCTGAAAGATTTCGATTGGCTGGCAGGCCGCCATCGCGGGCAAGCCAGCTTCTACAGAACAGCAGCGTTGCGAACACCCGCTTCTCACCACTCATCAGGCCGAGCGTTAGCTCGCCTGCAGCTCTTGATCTTGATCCACCCGTCCCCTCGGCAGGCTGAGTGGAGGCGTTCATCCGGGGGTAGGCGCGCAGCGCCGTTCGGCGCAGCCGAACACATCGAGAGGAGGTCGAGCGAAGCCGACCGGAGGCGATGCCCCCGGATGAATGCCGGAGCGAAGGAACCCCGAGCCTAAGCGAGGGGCCGTACGTCAGGGGCGAGCGTTTTTTTGCTTACTTTTTTTAGGCGCTTGTAAAAAAAGTGAGTCGCCGTAAGGGCGAAGCCATAAGCCGCCGTTACCAAAGAAACGGATATGTACACAGTCAGGAGGGAACATCCAAAGGCAAAGCCACAGACATGAACTGACCGATCCGCGACCGCAACCACCGCTCCGCCGGATCATTGTCATGCACCCCGCTCCAGGCCATCGACAATTGCGCCGCCTCAATCTCGAACGGCGGGTCCTCGGCCCGCAACCCACACCCCTCAACCAACGCACACGCCGCATAATCGGGCACGGTGGCAATCATCTCGGTACCGGCGAGCAGCGCCCGCAACCCACTGAACTGCGGCACCCCCAGCACGACACGACGACTACGCCCGACCTTCGCCAGGTCCAGATCGATATTGCCACTCAAGTCCCCCGAAAACGACACCATCGCATGGGGCCGTTCGCAGTACTCATCCAGGGTCAACGTTCCCGGCCGGGTATCGCCGCGCAGCACTTTGCAGGGAATATCGCGCAGCTTCTTGCGCTTGGCATTGGCCGGCAAATCCGTGGTGTAACTCACGCCCACCGAGATCTCCCCCGACGCCAGCAGCGCCGGCATCAACAGGTAATTGGCCCGCCGCACGACCACGACGATGCCCGGTGCTTCCTCTTGCAACTGACGCAACAACGGCGGAAACAAACCGAACTCGGCATCGTCCGACAGCCCGATGCGGAACACATCGCAACTGGTCGCCGGATCGAACTCCTTGGCCCGGCTGACCGCACCGGAAATGGTGTCCATCGCCGGCTGCAACTCCTTGAGAATCGCCAGTGCCCGCGCCGTCGGCTCCATGCCGCGACCGTTGCGCAACAGCAACGGATCGTCGAACAGATCGCGCAAACGACCCAGCGCGGCACTCACCGCCGGCTGGCCCATGAACAGTTTTTCCGCGACACGGGTCAGGTTCTTTTCGAACATCAGGGCTTCGAAAATCACCAGCAGGTTCATGTCGACGCGACGCAGATCATTTCGGTTCATAGACACGGGTTCCTTGTATGTTCGGCCAGGCGCGAGTGCTATGGACTTTACTCGATCAACGGCACGTTTGCCGCTCGTTTGTACGGCCCGTACTCCACCGGCACCCACTCGAAATGCTTGCCTTGGGCGGTGATATGACCGATGCCGGGGAATGGCAGGTGCGCAGCCGTCACCCAGGTCTTGCTGGCGGCCGCGGCACTGAACACCTGGTTGCGACTGTTGATCGCTTGCCGGCTGTTGACGTCGAAACCGATCGATACCTCAGGGTGCAGGAACTGCACGGCGAGGTTGTGTACCAGGTCGCCCATGAACAGGATGCTTTGCCCTTGGGAGGTGAAACGGTACGTGGTGCTGCCCGGCGTGTGCCCGGCTTCCAGTTGCGCCTCGACCACACCCGGCAGCGGTGACTGGCCGGGGGTGAAGGTCTTGAAACGACCAGCGGCAACGTAAGGCGCGGTGGAGTCCTGGGCCACCTTGAAGAAGCCCTTGGCCGCTTCCGGTGCCTTGGCCAATGCCTGCGGGTCGAGCCAGTAGTCGGCTTCGGCCTTGGCCGCGTACACCGTGGCGTTGGCGAACACCGGTTGCTGCTGGCCGTCAACCAGACCGCAGACGTGATCCAGGTGCAGGTGGGTGATCAGGATGGCGTCCACCTGCTCCGGTTTGTAGCCGGCCGCTTGCAGGTTGGCCGGCAGCTGGCCGGCAGTAGGACCGATGCACTGCCCTGCCCCGGTATCGATCAGGATCAGTTGTTGACCGGTGTTGACCACAAAGGCGTTGAAGGCGGTCTGTACACCCGGGGTTTCAATCGAACGACGGGCCAGCAGTGCGCGGATCTGGCCCTGGCTCATGCCCTGCAACAGCTTGGGCGACAGATCGTTGTAGCCGTCGAACAGCGCCGTCACTTCGTAATCCCCCAGCGCCAGGCGGAAGTAACCGGGTACTTGCGTGCCCACCTGCGCGGGCGCCTGGGCCAGTGCGCTGGCGGATATCAGAACCAGGCCGATGGTGCCCAGCGTTCCCTGCCACGTCCGTTTCATCTGCTCACCTTTTCAAGCCAACCGGCGGTCCGTTATGGCCCGCGCCACGTTGCGCATCTTGTGCCAATCGCCGTTACTTACACTTGCAGCGATGTGCTCTGTTCACATCTTCGGGCATGGAATTAACAACGTTTAACTCGTCAGCCACTCGGGCCGCCTCCAACAATGAAGCCCTCAGCGCAGAACTGTTTTTTTCCAGAGAAACGGTGCTGATCGCTCGAACCGGGCGCCAGCGCTTTTCCTCCCCCGACCGGACAATGGCCATGGCTTACCCACAGCACACCACCGCCCGCACACCCCGCAAGACCAACACCGGTGGCCTCAGCCCGCAGCGCGAAAAACGGGTTAAACAACTAATCCTCGAACGCCTCGGCGACAGCCTGGAAGTCACCGAACTGGCACAGGCCTGCGCCCTGTCGCGCAGTCATTTTTCCCGCGCGTTCAAGTGCAGCACCGGCCTCTCGCCACAAGAATGGATTCGCCAGCAGCGCGTTGCCCTGGCCAAGCAATTGATCCAGTACACCGACATGAGCCTTACGCAAATCAGTCTCGAATGCGGCTTCTGCGATCAGGCGCACTTCTGCCACATCTTCACCCGAAGCGAAGGCATCAATCCGTTTGCCTGGCGCTGTCAGTTTGTCCGCCGCAACGGCAAAAGATCGCAGCCTTCGCCAGTTCCTACGGGCATGCACGCTAGCGTGTAGGAACTGGTGGAGGCTGCGATCTTTTGAACTGGCTTTTTAACCTTTCAAGAACGCCAACAGATCCGCGTTGAGCTGATCCTTGTGGGTGTCCGTCAAACCGTGAGGGGCGCCCGGGTAAATCTTCAGCGTCGAGCCCTTCACCAGTCTGGCGGAGGAGACGCCCGCCGCTTCGTACGGCACAACCTGATCCGCGTCGCCATGCACGACCAGGGTCGGCACGTCGAACTTTTTCAGATCTTCGGTGAAGTCGGTTTCCGAGAACGCCTTGATGCAGTCATAGGCGTTCTTGTGGCCGGCCATCATGCCTTGCATCCAGAACCAGTCGATCATGCCCTGGGACGGTTTCGCCTCCGGTTTGTTGAAGCCGAAAAACGGGCCGCTGGCGAGGTCGATGTACAGCTGCGAACGGTCGGCCAACGAGGCCTGGCGGATGCCGTCGAACACTTCCAGCGGCAGGCCACCGGGGTTGGCTTCGGTCTTGAGCATCAGGGGCGGCACCGCGGAAATCAGCCCGGCCTTGGCCACGCGTCCGGTGCCGTGGCGACCGATGTAACGCGCCACCTCGCCACCGCCGGTAGAGAAGCCGAACAGCACGACGTTTTGCAGATCGAGCAGCTCGATCAATTGCGCCAGATCGTCGGCGTAATGATCCATGTCATTGCCGAACCAGGGCTGGCTGGAACGCCCATGGCCCCGACGGTCGTGAGCGATGACCCGGTAGCCCTTGGAGGCCAGGAAAATCATCTGCGACTCCCAGCTGTCGGCGTTCAGCGGCCAGCCATGGCTGAAGACAATCGGCTGGCCGGTGCCCCAGTCCTTGTAGTAAATCTCGACGCCGTCGCGGGTGGTGAAGGTGCTCATGGGTGATGCCTCCTTAACGAGGGTTGGGGGGGGTGAATCAAACCGGTAGTTGGTTCATGCGATCCGCCAGGCGCGCCACGCGTTCGCCCAAGTGCGCGGCGGTGCAGCGATCCTCGGGCGGAGGAGCATCGTCGGGGGACTGCTCGACATTCGACTGGGCCATGGCGCCGAGAGAGCTGCCCAATCGGTTCAGTTGTCCGTTGAAAGCGCCGGTACTGGAACGCGCCGGCAGCAGGTCAAGGCCGACCCAAATCATCGAGTGTTGGGCGGCGAACACCGCCATCTGCAGCAAAGTGTTGAGCTTGTCGCCGCACAGGCAGCCGGAATTGGTGAAGCCGGCCGCGAGCTTGTCGCGCCAGGGCTGGGCCAGGTAGAACGCCGCCGTGGCCTCCATGAACGCCTTGAAGGCCGCCGAGGCGCTGCCCATGTAGGTCGGCGCGCCAAAGATGATGGCGTCGGCGTTGTGCAGCCGCTCCCAGTGCTGCTCCACCTCCTCGACCGGGATCAACTGGCAGGTGCTGCCCAGGTGCCGTTCCACACCCGTGGCCACGGCTTCGGCCATGACCCGGGTGTGCCCGTAGCCACTGTGATAGACCACCACCACGTTGCTCATTGCTCTGTCCTTGCGATGGGTTGAATTCCCTTGTAGGAGCGAGCTGGCTCCGGGCGGCGTTCCGACGATGGTGTGTCAGCCACATGGGTGTCGACTGATACTCCATCGCGAGCAAGCTTGCTCCTACAGGGATAGAGTTTTGAGCGCAGACCGGATGCAGGACGAGTTAAACGTTGTTAATTTTCCATGGCGCGCAAAAAGCCCCGGCAGGCCCTGTCCATCTGTCGCGCCCAATGTTCACGGGACCGACAGCCACTGGCCGATACGCTACAGTCAGCGCCTGCACCCAACAGTCACCCGGGCGGTGCATTGCGCTACGTAAAAAACCTGAGGAATATGCTCGAAAACCGCGTACCAGACGGATGCAGCAGGAGCGACTCGTTGACCCTTTCCCCCGAACAGGCTGTGCATTTCGGCCCCTACCGGGTCTACCCCGGACAACGCCTGGTGATGGAGGCCGACCATCCCTTGCGCCTGGGCCGGCGCGCCATGGACATCCTGTTGATCCTGCTGGAGCACGCCGGCAACGTGGTCAGCAAGCAACAACTGATCGCCCGGGTCTGGCCCAACAGCGTGGTCGAAGACATCAACCTGCGGGTACACATGGCCGCGTTGCGCAAGGCGCTCGGCGACGGTCAGACGGGTCAGCGCTACATCATCACAGTGGCCCAGCGTGGGTACAGCTTCGTCGCACCGTACTCTCTGGAACAGGCCGGGCAACCGCCGGCACCGGCGGCCGCCACGCCGAGCCGGCATAACCTGCCGGTGCGCCACACGCGCATGATCGGCCGGCAGAACCTGGTTGATAGTCTGATAGTGCAACTGCCACGCCAGCGCTTCATCACGCTCGTCGGTCCCGGCGGCATCGGCAAGACCACCGTGGCCTTGCGGGTCGCCGAACAAATGATCGGTCGCTACCGGGACGGCATTCGCCTGCTGGACCTGGCCCCGATCAATTGCCCGCTGATGATTGACGGCCATCTGGCGACGTTGCTCGAACTGGTCCTGCACGACGACGAACCGATGGACAGCCTCGCAACCTTCCTGCGCGACAGGCACATGCTGCTGGTCATCGACAACTGCGAACACCTGATCGACGCCATTGCCCACCTCTGCGAAAACATTCTGCGCAGTGCGCCGCACGTGCACATTCTCGCTACCAGCCGCGAGAACCTGCGGGCCGAAGGAGAATTCGTCCAGCGTCTGGAGTCGCTCGACTGCCCACCGCCCATCGCCGTCCTCGACCGTGCCCAGGCCATGACCTTTTCCGCCCTGCAACTGTTCGTCGAACGGGCCATGGCCAGCCACGACAGCTTTGAACTGACTGACGACGAGCTACCGCTGTTGATCGACATCTGCCACCGACTGGACGGTATTCCGCTGGCCATCGAACTGGCAGCGGCGCAAGTGGGCCACTTCGGACTGCACGGCTTGCTGGCGCAGTTGCAAAGCAGCTTCCGGGTGCTGACTCACCCCGGTCAGGCGCCCCTGGCACGCCATCAGACCCTGCGCGCGACACTGGATTGGAGCTTCGAACTGCTCAACGCCTGCGAAAAGACCTGCCTGCGCCGACTGAGTGTATTCCGCGGCGGCTTTACCCTCGAGTCGGCAGCGGCAGTGATTGTCGGCGAACACATCGAACCTCGCGAAGTCTTCGGCTCGATCACCCAACTGGTCGCCAAGTCCTTGTTGAATGTGGAGGTGGGCGACGAAGACGTGTACTACCGCCTGCTCGACACCACCCGCCGTTACGCCCTGGAAAAGCTCACACAAACCACCGATCTGCCCGGCACGCGGGAGCGTCATGCCGAGCGCTGCCTGGCCCTGATGCAACAGGCGCAGAACGACTGGGAGAAAACGACGACCGGCCTGTGGCTCGAGCGCTATGGCCGGGCCCTGGATGATATCCGCGCGGCCCTCGACTGGGGGTTGCACGCGCAAGGGCCGCAGGCACTGGCGATACGCCTGGCCGCGACGTCCGCCCCCCTGTGGCAGGAGCTGTCACTGCTCAAGGAACACGGCGGTTATGTGCGCAAGGCGCTGGCCTTGCTCGACCAGTCACCGGAGCCTTGTCCGCGTTTGCAGATGGCCCTGAAGCTGGCCCTGGGCAGTGCCTGTTATCACACGCAGGGCGGTACCGCCGAAACCGTTGGAGCCTTTGTCGGCGCAAGAGCCCTGGCCCAACAGTGCAACGATGTATCCGGTCAATTGCGGGCGATTTCCGGGCACCTGGCAGTCAATCTCAGCTGCGGTCATTATCAAATGGCTCTGGAACAGAGTCGGCAGTTCGATCAACTGGGGTTGCATGACGATACCCTGATGTCCCTGAGCATGCATCGATTGCGGGTGCTGGCCCTGCATTTCTCCGGCGACCAGCAACAGGCTCGGGACGATGCCGATCAAGTGCTGCAGCGCATGGCCCACAACGGTCGCCTCAACCGTTTCACCCATGGTTTCGGCGTGCAATACGACCAGAGTGTCGCGGCACTGACCATTCAGGCGCGCATCCTCTGGTTGCAGGGCCAACCGGAACAAGCCTGGCGCACAGCCCGGCAGGCGCTGGACATCGCGTTGCAGATCAACCACGGCACATCGATCTGCTACACCCTGGCGCTCTCCGGCTGCCTGATCGCTTACTACAACGGCGACACCCGCAGCGCCCGCGAACTCCTGCGGCGGCTGCTGGAACAGGCGCAGAAACACTCGGTTCAACTGTTCTATAACTGGGCGCAACACTACGCGCAGGTGATCGGCGGCACCCAGGTCCCGCCTGCCAGGCAGCGAAGTGTCGGGTTGATCAAAGACATCATGGTCACGCTGGACTCGACCTGTGTCGATGACGCCTTGCTCGAACGCGCAGAAAACGGTGCGTCAGGCTGGAGCACGGCGGAGATTCTGCGCGCCAGGGCCCAGACGCTGCTGGCAACGGATTGTCCGGTCAAAACCGCAACGGCAGAAGCCGTGCTGTTCAAGGCACTCAACGTGGCCAGGACTCAGGGTGCGCTGGCCTGGGAATTGCGCAGCGCCACCTCGCTGGCGCAACTGTGGCAGCGACAGGGCCGCCACCAACAGGCGCATGAACTGTTGGCACCGATCTACCAGCGCTTCACCGAAGGTTTTTCCACGCCTGACCTGATAACGGTCCGCCGCTTACTCGGCGAGTTGCAATGCCACCTGCCGGCCTGAAGTCCAGCGTGTCTGACTGATGTAGCGGGCATAACGCATTTCAAGGGCGCGCAAATCACCGCTGAGTTCGAGTTTTTCCAGCGCGTAGGTGCGGGTGGTGTTGAGGAAGCGGTAACGGGTCACTGCCCCGCCCTGCTCCAGGGACAGTAGTGACTTGAGTGCCAGGCTTTCCATCACCTTGACCAGCTCGGCGGCAGGCAGCCTGTCGCAGCTGATCACGCCAATCGCTGCGTCCCGGGTAAAGGCCATTTTGAACACGGCCAGACGCTGCAACACGGTTTGCTCCACGGCAGTCAACCGTTCGTAGCTCCAGTCCAGCGCAGCTTTGAGCGTCTGATGCCGGGGAACGGCTGTGCGGCGGCCCTGGGTCAGCAGCTGAAAACAGTTATCGAGTTGCGCCTGCAACCCCACCAGCGCCAACGCATCGATTTGCGCCGCGGCCAGTTCAATCGCCAATGGCAGGCCGTCGAGGCGTCGGCAGATTTCGCGCACGGTCTTGAGGTCTTGCTCGCGCAGGGTGAACCCTTGCTGACGGGCTCGGGCACGGCTGACGAACAACTGCACCGCCGAATAGTCCATGACCTCGGCGACACTGCGTAACCCTGACACCGGTGGCACCGCCAGCGGTGGCAGGCACAATACGGTTTCGCCCGCCGCCTTGAGCGGCTCGCGGCTGGTGGCGAGGATCGACAGCCGCGGCATCGAATGCAGCAGTGTCTCGACCAACGTCTGGCAGCGTTCGAGCAGGTGCTCGCAATTGTCCAGCACCAACAAGGCATGCCGCTGTGCCAGCGCTTGCAGTGTGGTGCCGACCTTCAGTTCGAGGGTACGTGTGAGGTGATCGGTCACTTGCGCCGGGTCGTCGATCGCCGCCAGGTCCACCAGCCACACGCCGTGCCGATAGTGCTGCAACAACAGTTCGGCCACGCGCAGCGCCACGGTGGTCTTGCCGATCCCGCAAGGCCCGACCAGGGTCATGAATCGCCGCACCGGCAACTGCCGCACCAGGCTGCCGACAACCGCATCGCGCCCGGTGATCGACGTGAGCCGCGCCGGCAGGTTGTGCAGGGGCTTTTGTACGGTCTCGCTCGGGAACGATACAGGCTCCGGCGAATGCCGCACCGGGGCGACAAAACTGTAGCCGTGCTGGGGAATGTTGACGATGTAGCACTGGCCGTTCTGCCCGTCGCCCAAGGCACGACGCAGGGCGGCGATGTGCACCCGCAGGTTGATCTCTTCGACCACCGAGCGCGGCCAGACCTGCGCAATCAACTCCTCCTTGCTGACCACCGAGCCTGCGTGCTCGACCAGTACCTGCAACACATCAAGGGCGCGGCCGCCCAGGCGCAGCGGTCGATCGCCCTCCAACACCAGTCGCTGACTGAGGTGGAAGGCATAGGGACCAAATTGCAGCACCGCTTCGCTGTTTACATCTCTGAGGCTGTTCATGCGCTGTCACCCGCTGGAAGCCTGGCTCGGTACGCGAGTCCATCCCAGGCTCCGCACCTTCCTTGCAATGAGTTCACTGGTATCTTGGCAGGCCTCGGTGACGGTACAACTGCCACGGGGGGAGCGTCACGGCCATTGCGGTGCGCACAACGGACACACGCGCTAGCTGAACTGCTCGCGGTATTGAGTCGGGGTCAGGCCAAGCTTTTCACTGAACAGAAAACGCATGTGCCGCACGCTGCCGAAGCCACTTTTGAATGCCACCGTCTTGAGCGGCAGCTCGGTGGTTTCCAGCAGGTTCCTGGCGCAATCGATGCGTGCGCTTTGCAGAAACTCCATCGGCGTCATGTTCACGTCCCGGGCAAATACCCTGGCGAAATGCCGCGGGCTCATGTTGGCCAGGTTCGCCATGCACTCGATGCTGTAGGTTTCATCAAGGTGTTCGAGCACATGGTTCTGCACACGGGTAATCGCGGTTTCCTGGGGAGCCACCGCCGCCATCAGCGGGCTGAACTGCGCCTGCCCGCCCTGGCGCTTCATGACCACCAGCAACACCTTGGCCACGTCCTGGGCGACTTTTTTGCCATGGTCCTGTGCCACCACCGACAGCGCCAGGTCGATCCCGGCTGTCACGCCGCCGGAGGTGATCAGGTTGCGGTCCTGGACAAAGATCTGATCGGTCTCGACGGTCGCTTTCGGAAAGCCCTTGATCAGCCGCTCGGTGTAGTGCCAGTGGGTGGTGACGCGATAGCCGTCGAGCAACCCCGCATGCCCCAACACGAACGCCCCGGTGCAGATCGAGCCATAAGCGGCGGACCGGCGGACGTTGTGCCTGAGCCAGGCGAGCAACGGCGGATGCCTTTCGTTGTAGGCACCGGGGCCACCGGGCACCAGCAGCAAATCAAAACCTTCGCAGGCCTGGTCGATGTGCCGGTCGGCGTGCACGATCACCCCGTTGGATGCCCGCAGTGCGCCGGGCTCGGTGCCGATGGTCGTCAGCACATAGTGATCGTCGGGTTTCAGATAACGATTGGCGATGGAAAACACTTCCATGGGCCCGGCCATGTCGAGCAGGAGAAAGTCGGGAAACAGCACCATTGCCACGGTTTTCATGGATTGGAATTCGCCGGGATCAAAGTATTGGGTGACTAGGACACCAAACCCTTGTGGGAGCGAGCTTGCTCGCGATAACGGTCTTACATTCAACGAATTCGGTGACGGAAAGATTGTCATCGCGAGCAAGCTCGCTCCCACAGGTTTCGGTGTTATGCATTATGGCCAGCCGCAGGCCAGACGTCGGAAAAGAATAACTGATTCGCGCCCGAAGATTGTCAATCTGGAAGAGACAGTATTTCAGTTTTCACCTACTTATTGCACCAATCAGTAAACATTAACCTTCTCCTCAATCGGACGAATTCACGTCCCTACAGGAGATTTCATCATGCTGACTCTTCGCAAAGCATCGGATCGTGGCCTGGCCAATCACGGCTGGTTGAAGTCGTTCCATACCTTTTCCTTCGCCAACTATCGCAACCCGAAAGAGCAGGGTTTTTCTGACCTGCTGGTGATCAACGACGACCGCGTCGCCGCCGGTAAAGGCTTCGGCCAGCACCCGCACCGCGACATGGAGATTTTCTCCTACGTGCTGGAAGGGGCCCTGGAACACAAGGACACCCTGGGCACCGGTTCGGTGATCCGTCCCGGGGACGTGCAACTGATGAGCGCAGGCAGCGGCGTGGCCCACAGTGAGTTCAACCACTCCAGCACCCGGCCGGTGCACTTTTTGCAAATCTGGATCGTGCCCGACGTCAGCGGTGCCAAACCGCGCTATCAGCAAGAGCACTTCAGCACCCAGAAGAAGCGCGGGCGCCTGCAACTGATCATCTCGCCGGACGGTGCCAAGGGTTCGCTCAAGGTGCGCCAGGATGCACGGGTGTATGCCGGCCTGATCGACGGCAAGGAAAGCGCCACCCTGGAGCTCGCCACCAATCGCTACGCCTATGTGCACGTGGCCCGGGGCAGCGTCGAACTCAACGGAATGTTGTTGCAGGAAGGCGACGGGGTGCGGGTCCGCGAAGAACAGGCGCTGACCTTGAGCAACGGTGTGGATGCCGAAGTATTGGTATTCGACCTGCGCCCACAGGAACTGCCGCAAATGCCATGACAGATCCCTGTGGGAGCGAGCTTGCTCGCGATGCGTTGTGTCATTCAACAGTGATGTCGTCTGACACTCCGCCATCGCGAGCAAGCTCGCTCCTACAGGTTATTCGCCGGTCCCGGCGAACCCCACGACAATTTCATCAATCACCGCCCGGACCCTGGCCGTATGCCGCAGGTCCGCGTGGGTCACCCAGCCGGATGTCATAGGGCGATGTCCGCTTCGCATTTTGCCTCGCTGAGAATCTGTGTGGTGGCGTCCAGTTGCACCCGAACATCCGGGTGTTGCTTGATCGACCAGGTTTACCCGCTCACTGACGCGGCACTGGCCCACGCCCGGATGGAAGCGGGCGATCACATCGGCAAGATAGTCCTGCGTGTGGACTGATACCACGCCAGTATCGGGAGGCAGCAATTTGTAACCGTTGCGCCTCAACGATGGTCGGAAAAATCTCCTGATACACGACTTCATCTGTTAAAACCCGTGCTTCACGTTCTGCTGGGCCGATCAATGTCTGCTCCCCTCCTCGCTCACTTGCGCCGACGCTGGCTGTCGTGGCTGTGCATGGCTGTGCTGGTAGTTGGCTTGCCGGTAAGTTGTGGGGCGCTCAAATATAAAGAGCGCGAGTTGCTGTTCCGCATCGAACCAGGCACGGCGGGCTGGTATCGCGGACTGCCGCAAGATGTTCAAGAGTTCGATATCAAGCCCGCCAGCTACAAGGCCGGGCAAAACCTGCATGCCTGGTGGTGGCCAGCCGCCCGCCGCGATGCGCCGTCAATCCTCTACCTGCATGGGGTGCGCTGGAACCTTACTGGCCAGGCGTTTCGCATCGAGCAATTACGTGCCATGGGCTATTCAGTGCTGGCCATCGACTACCGCGGCTTCGGTCAGAGCAAAGGGGATTTGCCCTCGGAAGCCAGTGTCTACGAAGACGCACACGTCGCCTGGGAGCGCTTTACCGCAATGCAACCGGACGCCAACAAGCGTCTGATCTACGGGCATTCACTGGGCGGTGCAGTGGCCATCAACCTCGCAGCAGACCTGGCAGCACAGGCGAAAAAACAGCATGTCGCGGTACCGGTGCGCGGTCTGGTTATCGAGTCTTCCTTCACTTCGTTGGGCGATGCGGTCGCGGAAGTGGCCGACAACAACCTTCCCGTGAACTGGCTGCCAGTGCGCTGGCTGTTGTCGCAGAAGTTCGACTCCATCGACAAGATCGTCGATATCGACATGCCGCTGCTGGTGGTCCACGGCCTGTCCGACCCGTTCATGCCTTCACAATTCAGCCAGCAATTATTTAATGCCGCCCAGGAACCCAAGCACTTGCTATTGGTACCCGGCGGTACACACAACAACAGCATGAGCCTGGGTGGAAACCAGTATCGCCAGGCACTTGATGGCTTGCTCAAGGCAGGACCCCGTCAGTTGGCCGGGCCGGCGGTGGTTCAGGGGTCGCAGGGTTCCTGAAGCGGGGCGCCCTGTTCCCCCTGATAACGGGCCCGATATCGCCCCGGACTTTCCCCGGTCCACTTCTTGAACGCCCGATGGAAGGCACTGGGTTCCTGGAAACCCAGTTGCTCGGCGATATCGCTGATGCTCGCCTCGCTCTGACGCAATTGCTCAAAGGCCACGCCCCGACGGACTTCGTCCTTGATCTCCTGGTAGGAGCAACCCTCACGTTCCAGTTTGCGGCGGAAGGTGCTGGGGCTCAGGTGCTGCTCCAGGGCAAAGGCCTGTAAGGTCGGCCATTCACTGTAATGACTGCCGCGCAAGCGCTGATGAACCTGTGATGCCAGGCCATGCTGGTTACGGAAGCGGATCACCAGCCATTGCGGCGCGGTACGCAAAAACACTTTCAGCGACGCCAGATCCTGAACCACCGGCAAGCGCAGGTAGTGGCTGGCAAATTCGATTTCGGTGCGCTCGGCACCAAAGGTCAGGTTGGGGCCCCAAAGCAGGCGGTCGTCACCCAGCGACAGGCGCGAATGGCGGAAGTCCGCACGGTCAATGGGAATGCGCCGCCCGCCCAGCCAGCACAGCAGACTGATCATCAACACCAGGAACGTTTCTTCACCAAACCGGCTGGCATCGTTGTCCGTCGAACAGGTTTCCAGGCTGATGACCGCACGCTTGCCACGCACGGCCAGCGAGCCGCGAAAGTCGCGAAGGAACAACCCGAAGTTGGCCAGGCACTGACGCATGGCCTTGTGCAGATCGGGTTCCTGAATCAAGGCCCGGCAAATCAGGGCAAAACTGCCCGGTGGCATGCCATGGGAATCGAGCCCGAAAAACTCATCGTCGAGCTCGCGGATCTGGATCAGCCACAACGCCGCAAACGCGTTGGCCGGCACCCGCGCCGTGGGTTGTTGCATGACCGCCGGATCAATGCCCGCCTGTTCGAGCACTGCCTTCACGCGCTGCGGATCGTCCCTCAGCCCATGGATCATTGCCTGCACGAAATAGGCAGCAACCGAGTCCTTTTCCCGCATTGGTACGCTTCTCTCTCATCACCCGAATGGCAAAAAACATCAGTGCCGTTGAACAGTTTTGGCATAGGACAACCGCCCTGCCGGCTCTAGACTCGCGGCAATAGTACGCCTTCGACCGCAGTCGCGGCCAAGGTATCGCAGGGTTTGATCGAAGGATGGGAACATGAATCTGCAAAACATCGGGGTAATCGGCGCGGGCACCATGGGCAACGGCATCGCGCAAGTCTGCGCCCTGGCCGGTTTCAACGTGACCTTGCTCGACATTTCCGAAAGCGCTTTGCAAAAAGCCGTCGCAACGGTCGGTAAAAACCTCGACCGGCAGATCGCCAAGGAAACCCTGACCCCGGAGCAGAAACAGGCCACCCTCGACAAAATCCGCACCAGCACCGATTACAGCAGCCTGCATAACGCGCAACTGGTCATCGAAGCGGCGACGGAAAACCTCGACCTGAAACTGCGTGTGCTGCAACAGATCGCCGCGCAGGTCAGCAGCGAATGCGTTATTGCCTCCAATACCTCGTCGCTGTCGATCACCCAGCTCGCCGCCAGTGTCAGCCAGCCTGAGCGCTTCATTGGCCTGCACTTCTTCAACCCGGTACCGGTGATGGGCCTGATCGAAGTCATCCGCGGCCTGCAAACCAGTGACGCGACCCACAAACTCGCGCTGGACATGGCGACCACCCTCGGCAAAACCGCGATCACCGCCGGAAACCGTCCGGGCTTCGTGGTCAACCGGATTCTGGTGCCGATGATCAACGAAGCGATCCTGGTGTTCCAGGAAGGCCTGGCCAGCGCCGAAGACATCGACGCCGGCATGCGCCTGGGCTGCAATCAGCCTATCGGCCCATTGGCCCTGGCGGACCTGATTGGTCTGGATACCCTGTTGTCGATCCTTGAAGCCTTCTATGACGGTTTCAACGACAGCAAATATCGCCCGGCGCCACTGCTCAAGGAAATGGTCGCTGCCGGTTACCTGGGACGCAAAACGGGGCGCGGCTTCCATGCCTATGCCTGAGCGTTGCTCGCGCTTTGCCGAGTACCGGGACAAGGTCCTGGAGCTGTTTGCCTGCAAGGGGTTCGGCCAGGTCGGCATGCGTGAGCTCGCAACGTGCCTGGGGCTCTCTCCAGGCTCGCTGTACCACCATTACCCCAGCAAACAGCATCTGTTGCTCGACCTGATCGAAGAGTTCTACGAGGAACTGCTGGCCACCCTGGGACGCATCCAGCAAAAAGCCCCGGCCAAACGCGACAAACTCAACAGCCTGATCCGCGCGCACCTGAATCTGCATCGGGACATGCCCTGGCATTTTCGTCTGGTGGAGCGCGACAGCGGTTGCCTGAACGAAGAGCAACAGGCTCGGGTTCAGCAATTGCGCGAGCAATATGAGCGCACATTGCTGAAGATGCTGGGCGCGAAGTCCCGTTTCAGCGAGCAAGGTCTGCTGGCGGCCGGGCATGCCATTGGTGCCCTGCTCAACAGCGCTCCCAGCTGGCTGACGCCCCATGTGCTGGACGAACAGGAACGCGATGAACTGCTGGAGAGCATGGTAAGCGGCGCGATTGAGCGTGTGCTTGCGCCACGGCGTGTACCGGAGGCGATAAGCCTCGCGCGCCCTATAGAAAAAACATCTAAAGAAACCCAGGCTTCGACGACGATTTAGCGCTTTGCTTGTCGGCTCGACACAATCGGAATTCGCCGACAAACCCGGCGTCCAAACCGATGTGTGTACTTGAGCACCTGGAGCCGACCATGAAAATCAATCCCTACCTTATCTTCAACGGTGACTGCAAAGCCGCCTTCACGTTCTATGCCCAGTGCCTGCAAGGCCAGAACGAAGCCATGTTGACCTTCGGTGAAACCCCTGCCGCTGAACACGTCCCCAAAAATCTGCACAACCTGATCATCCATACCCGCCTGGTGGTTGGCGATCAGGTAATCATGGGGTCGGACACTACACCTGATCGCCCCGTCGATAAAATGAGTGCCTGTTCGGTTTCACTCAACGTCGAC
The DNA here is from genome assembly GCF_059492225.1 of Pseudomonas sp. Pseusp10. NCBI lineage: Bacteria > Pseudomonadati > Pseudomonadota > Gammaproteobacteria > Pseudomonadales > Pseudomonadaceae > Pseudomonas > Pseudomonas sp. Pseusp10. The sequence goes on from NZ_CP168528.1 coordinate 4,688,117, forward strand.
AGCATTGCCGAGGCCGAACGGGTCTTTAATGCGCTGGCGGTGGGTGGCACCGTGCAAATGCCACTGGAGACCACGTTCTGGGCCGCACGCTTCGGCATGCTGGTCGACCGTTTTGGCGTGTCGTGGATGGTTAACTGCGAAAAAGATCAGTGAAAGACCTCAGTCGATCGACAGTCTTCAAGGCGCAAAAAAGCCCAACCTGAAAAGGTTGGGCGTTCTGGCAACTCCCGGCCTGTCTGCTACCGTCAACTAGCCACACGGATTGCAGCGGACCCGAGGAGGAATCCACTATGCCGACCCACGACGAGCCTTGGTCCACTCGTTTCAAATTCTTGCTACTGGCTGGCGGATTGATCAGCAACCTGCTGACCCTCTTCAGGCGGTGGGGGCCTATGCCAACGGGCCGTTATGGGCTCGCGACGTGAGGGCCATCGAGGGGCGCAAACTCAAACGCATCGTGATCAAGGAGGTTGAACTTGAATGATGCGGTGATCGCCTTCATCGTCTTCGCCTGTCTGTTCGGCAGCGCACTACTGGGTTCGTACGTGAGGGAGCGATTACCGAGCCATCATCTGAGCGACGACTCCGTGACGGTGGTGAAGCTGGCCACCGGGCTCATCGCGACGATGTCGGCGCTGGTCCTCGGCCTGCTCGTTTCATCTGCCAAAGGTACATTCGATACGGCCAATGCCGAACTGGAGGGCGCGGCGGCGAAAGTGGTTCAATTCGACCGCGTGCTGGCCCGTTACGGTGCCGACACCCAGGACATCCGCACTCAGCTCAAGCATAACTATGCCGAAGTCACGAAAACTCTCGCTTCACGCGATCGCAGTCAGATTGCAACACTCGATAGCCCCGAAGTGATCCGTCGCTCCGAAAGTCTGCAACGCCGGGTGGAATCACTGTCTCCCGCCAACGATGATCAGCGCGCGCTCAAAGCCACCGCATTGCAAGACATCGAGACTGTGTTTGCCGACCGCTGGCTGACCCTGCTGCAATCCAACCAATCGATCCCGCCGGTGATGCTGGTGATTCTGGTGACGTGGCTGGCGACTATCTTCGGCTCGTTCGGCCTGTTCGCACCACGCAATGGCACCATTGTCGTCGTGTTGTTGGTGTGTGCCCTGTCGACTGCAGCGACAATCTTGCTGGTGGAAGAACTCAATCGACCGCTTGATGGATTTATCTGTGTGTCGCTGGAACCGTTAGAGCACACGCTGGAACGGCTGGGGCAGTAATTTCGCTTTCCTGCGGACAAAAACAAAACCCCAACTGCTTTCGCAATTGGGGTTTCGGAATTTAATCTTGACGATGACCTACTCTCACATGGGGAAACCCCACACTACCATCGGCGATGCATCGTTTCACTGCTGAGTTCGGGATGGGATCAGGTGGTTCCAATGCTCTATGGTCGTCAAGAAATTCGGGTACCGAGTCGTGACCACGATGGCCTCGCTTCAGCAAATTGGGTAGGTGATAGCTTCGGTGTTTGGTGAGTATCTCGAACTTTCGGTTCTTGCGTCTTCACACACCGCAATCTGGTCTCTCTCGAGTTCGCAAATTGCTTGGGTGTTATATGGTCAAGCCTCACGGGCAATTAGTATTGGTTAGCTCAACGCCTCACAGCGCTTACACACCCAACCTATCAACGTCGTAGTCTTCGACGGCCCTTCAGGGAGCTCAAGGCTCCAGTGAGATCTCATCTTGAGGCAAGTTTCCCGCTTAGATGCTTTCAGCGGTTATCTTTCCCGAACATAGCTACCCGGCAATGCCACTGGCGTGACAACCGGAACACCAGAGGTTCGTCCACTCCGGTCCTCTCGTACTAGGAGCAGCCCCTCTCAAATCTCAAACGTCCACGGCAGATAGGGACCGAACTGTCTCACGACGTTCTAAACCCAGCTCGCGTACCACTTTAAATGGCGAACAGCCATACCCTTGGGACCGGCTTCAGCCCCAGGATGTGATGAGCCGACATCGAGGTGCCAAACACCGCCGTCGATATGAACTCTTGGGCGGTATCAGCCTGTTATCCCCGGAGTACCTTTTATCCGTTGAGCGATGGCCCTTCCATACAGAACCACCGGATCACTAAGACCTACTTTCGTACCTGCTCGACGTGTCTGTCTCGCAGTCAAGCGCGCTTTTGCCTTTATACTCTACGACCGATTTCCGACCGGTCTGAGCGCACCTTCGTACTCCTCCGTTACTCTTTAGGAGGAGACCGCCCCAGTCAAACTACCCACCATACACTGTCCTCGATCCGGATAACGGACCTGAGTTAGAACCTCAAAGTTGCCAGGGTGGTATTTCAAGGATGGCTCCACGCGAACTGGCGTCCACGCTTCAAAGCCTCCCACCTATCCTACACAAGCAAATTCAAAGTCCAGTGCAAAGCTATAGTAAAGGTTCACGGGGTCTTTCCGTCTAGCCGCGGATACACTGCATCTTCACAGCGATTTCAATTTCACTGAGTCTCGGGTGGAGACAGCGCCGCCATCGTTACGCCATTCGTGCAGGTCGGAACTTACCCGACAAGGAATTTCGCTACCTTAGGACCGTTATAGTTACGGCCGCCGTTTACCGGGGCTTCGATCAAGAGCTTCGCGTTAGCTAACCCCATCAATTAACCTTCCGGCACCGGGCAGGCGTCACACCCTATACGTCCACTTTCGTGTTTGCAGAGTGCTGTGTTTTTAATAAACAGTCGCAGCGGCCTGGTATCTTCGACCGGCGTGGGCTTATGCAGCAAGTGCTTCACCCTCACCGGCGCACCTTCTCCCGAAGTTACGGTGCCATTTTGCCTAGTTCCTTCACCCGAGTTCTCTCAAGCGCCTTGGTATTCTCTACCCAACCACCTGTGTCGGTTTGGGGTACGGTTCCTGGTTATCTGAAGCTTAGAAGCTTTTCTTGGAAGCATGGCATCAACCACTTCGTCACCCAGAGGGTAACTCGTCATCAGCTCTCGGCCTTAAGATCCCGGATTTACCTAAGATCTCAGCCTACCACCTTAAACTTGGACAACCAACGCCAAGCTGGCCTAGCCTTCTCCGTCCCTCCATCGCAATAACCAGAAGTACAGGAATATTAACCTGTTTTCCATCGACTACGCTTTTCAGCCTCGCCTTAGGGACCGACTAACCCTGCGTCGATTAACGTTGCGCAGGAAACCTTGGTCTTTCGGCGTGGGTGTTTTTCACACCCATTGTCGTTACTCATGTCAGCATTCGCACTTCTGATACCTCCAGCAAGCTTCTCAACTCACCTTCACAGGCTTACAGAACGCTCCTCTACCGCATCACCTAAGTGATACCCGTAGCTTCGGTGTATGGTTTGAGCCCCGTTACATCTTCCGCGCAGGCCGACTCGACTAGTGAGCTATTACGCTTTCTTTAAAGGGTGGCTGCTTCTAAGCCAACCTCCTAGCTGTCTAAGCCTTCCCACATCGTTTCCCACTTAACCATAACTTTGGGACCTTAGCTGACGGTCTGGGTTGTTTCCCTTTTCACGACGGACGTTAGCACCCGCCGTGTGTCTCCCATGCTCGGCACTTGTAGGTATTCGGAGTTTGCATCGGTTTGGTAAGTCGGGATGACCCCCTAGCCGAAACAGTGCTCTACCCCCTACAGTGATACATGAGGCGCTACCTAAATAGCTTTCGAGGAGAACCAGCTATCTCCGAGCTTGATTAGCCTTTCACTCCGATCCACAGGTCATCCGCTAACTTTTCAACGGTAGTCGGTTCGGTCCTCCAGTCAGTGTTACCTAACCTTCAACCTGCCCATGGATAGATCGCCCGGTTTCGGGTCTATTCCCAGCGACTAGACGCCCTATTAAGACTCGCTTTCGCTACGCCTCCCCTATTCGGTTAAGCTCGCCACTGAAAATAAGTCGCTGACCCATTATACAAAAGGTACGCAGTCACCTAACAAAGTAGGCTCCCACTGCTTGTACGCATACGGTTTCAGGATCTATTTCACTCCCCTCTCCGGGGTTCTTTTCGCCTTTCCCTCACGGTACTAGTTCACTATCGGTCAGTCAGTAGTATTTAGCCTTGGAGGATGGTCCCCCCATATTCAGACAAAGTTTCTCGTGCTCCGTCCTACTCGATTTCATGACCAAGAGATTTTCGCGTACAGGGCTATCACCCACTATGGCCGCACTTTCCAGAGCGTTCCGCTAATCTCAAAGCCACTTAAGGGCTGGTCCCCGTTCGCTCGCCACTACTAAGGGAATCTCGGTTGATTTCTTTTCCTCAGGGTACTTAGATGTTTCAGTTCCCCTGGTTCGCCTCTTGCACCTATGTATTCAGTACAAGATAACCATCTTATGATGGCTGGGTTCCCCCATTCAGACATCTCCGGATCAAAGTCTGTTTGCCGACTCCCCGAAGCTTTTCGCAGGCTACCACGTCTTTCATCGCCTCTGACTGCCAAGGCATCCACCGTATGCGCTTCTTCACTTGACCATATAACCCCAAGCAATCTGGTTATACTGTGAAGACGACATTCGCCGAAAATTCGCGATTAAACTCACAAATTTTACCTTAGCCTGATCCGTTACCAGTGAAAGTAACGTTCAGTCTATCTTTCTATCACATACCCAAATTTTTAAAGAACGATCTAATCAAAAGACTAGAAATCAATATTCATCGCGGAATATTCATTTCTAAACTCTCAGACATCTGAAGCAGTTTATGGTGGAGCCAAACGGGATCGAACCGTTGACCTCCTGCGTGCAAGGCAGGCGCTCTCCCAGCTGAGCTATGGCCCCATACAAAATTGGTGGGTCTGGGCAGATTCGAACTGCCGACCTCACCCTTATCAGGGGTGCGCTCTAACCAACTGAGCTACAGACCCAATTTCGAGCGCGTAACTGTTAGCCTGAGCTATCAGCCTGGAGCTTAAAGCTGCTTCTATCGTCTTCTTCAATGAATCAAGCAATTCGTGTGGGAGCTCATGGAGCAGCTGAGTCGTCGATTAAGGAGGTGATCCAGCCGCAGGTTCCCCTACGGCTACCTTGTTACGACTTCACCCCAGTCATGAATCACACCGTGGTAACCGTCCTCCCGAAGGTTAGACTAGCTACTTCTGGTGCAACCCACTCCCATGGTGTGACGGGCGGTGTGTACAAGGCCCGGGAACGTATTCACCGCGACATTCTGATTCGCGATTACTAGCGATTCCGACTTCACGCAGTCGAGTTGCAGACTGCGATCCGGACTACGATCGGTTTTGTGGGATTAGCTCCACCTCGCGGCTTGGCAACCCTCTGTACCGACCATTGTAGCACGTGTGTAGCCCAGGCCGTAAGGGCCATGATGACTTGACGTCATCCCCACCTTCCTCCGGTTTGTCACCGGCAGTCTCCTTAGAGTGCCCACCATGACGTGCTGGTAACTAAGGACAAGGGTTGCGCTCGTTACGGGACTTAACCCAACATCTCACGACACGAGCTGACGACAGCCATGCAGCACCTGTCTCAATGTTCCCGAAGGCACCAATCCATCTCTGGAAAGTTCATTGGATGTCAAGGCCTGGTAAGGTTCTTCGCGTTGCTTCGAATTAAACCACATGCTCCACCGCTTGTGCGGGCCCCCGTCAATTCATTTGAGTTTTAACCTTGCGGCCGTACTCCCCAGGCGGTCAACTTAATGCGTTAGCTGCGCCACTAAGAGCTCAAGGCTCCCAACGGCTAGTTGACATCGTTTACGGCGTGGACTACCAGGGTATCTAATCCTGTTTGCTCCCCACGCTTTCGCACCTCAGTGTCAGTATCAGTCCAGGTGGTCGCCTTCGCCACTGGTGTTCCTTCCTATATCTACGCATTTCACCGCTACACAGGAAATTCCACCACCCTCTACCATACTCTAGCTTGTCAGTTTTGAATGCAGTTCCCAGGTTGAGCCCGGGGCTTTCACATCCAACTTAACAAACCACCTACGCGCGCTTTACGCCCAGTAATTCCGATTAACGCTTGCACCCTCTGTATTACCGCGGCTGCTGGCACAGAGTTAGCCGGTGCTTATTCTGTCGGTAACGTCAAAACACTAACGTATTAGGTTAATGCCCTTCCTCCCAACTTAAAGTGCTTTACAATCCGAAGACCTTCTTCACACACGCGGCATGGCTGGATCAGGCTTTCGCCCATTGTCCAATATTCCCCACTGCTGCCTCCCGTAGGAGTCTGGACCGTGTCTCAGTTCCAGTGTGACTGATCATCCTCTCAGACCAGTTACGGATCGTCGCCTTGGTGAGCCATTACCTCACCAACTAGCTAATCCGACCTAGGCTCATCTGATAGCGCAAGGCCCGAAGGTCCCCTGCTTTCTCCCGTAGGACGTATGCGGTATTAGCGTTCCTTTCGAAACGTTGTCCCCCACTACCAGGCAGATTCCTAGGCATTACTCACCCGTCCGCCGCTGAATCAGAGAGCAAGCTCCCGTCATCCGCTCGACTTGCATGTGTTAGGCCTGCCGCCAGCGTTCAATCTGAGCCATGATCAAACTCTTCAGTTCAAACATCTTTGGGTTTTGAGAAAACCCTAAACTTGGCTCAGCAATCGTTGGTTACATCTTTGATTTCTCGCGGAGTAACTTGTGATGCTGATAATCTGTTGACTAGCAGTCTGACTCCACAAGCACCCACACGAATTGCTTGATTCAGTTGTTAAAGAGCGGTTGGTTAAGAGCTTTCGTCTCAACCGAGGCGCGCATTCTACAGCAGCCTCATTTGCTGTCAAGTGATTTTTTCAGAAGTTCTCAAGGATTTCCTTAACAACTTCAACCACTTGCGCTTTCGATCTCTCGTCAGCGGGAGGCGAATTCTACAGCGTTACACGCTGCTGTCAACACCTCTCTTTCAACTTCCTTTGCGCTTCGATGACCTGAAGCAACCACTGCCGAAAACCGCGTAACTCTTTGTTTATCAAGGAGTTTTCCGTTTCGACTGCGCCGGAAGTGGGGCGAATTATAGGCCTCCAGAATCTGCCGTCAAGCACTGATTCAGGATTTCTATCAATAACCTGCAGAATGCAGCAAAACGCCCCAAAGGACGCCTATAGAAGAGCCCAATCGCCTAATGCCAGTCAGTTAAGCGGTAATGCGATCTGTAGCAGCTGCCGAGCCCGCGAGGCTGCGTTCGGCTGCATAGCAGTCGTGAGTCCAGCTGACGCGGCCTGCCTGACGTACCGCAATGACTGATTTACGACTGCTTCGCAGCCGAACGCAGCCTCGCGGGCTCGGCAGCTGCTACAAAGGGTGTCGCAGCTGAAATTGCTTGACTGACTGGCATTAGCCCAAACGCCCTTCTATATAGAAGGGCCTCCTCATAAGCAGCAACAGCCCATGACAGAGCCAAAAAACGAGACCACGCGTACAGGCGATTAGCCTGCCTCCAAAAAACAAAAAAGCACCCAAGGTGCTTTTTTGTTATCGCTATCAGCTATACAAGGCCGCCACCCTCGCCCGCGCCATGTGCAGCTTTTTGTAGCTGTCGATCAAACGAAGGTGCCTGTCGAGCCCTTCCAGTTTCATGCTCGTCGGCGTCAGGCCATAGAAACGTACACTGCCATCCACGGACCCTATCGCCGCATCCATCCGTTCGTTACCGAACATCCGGCGGAAGTTGACCTCGTAGTCGCTCAGTTCCAGATCATCGTCCAGCTGCATTTCCAGCACGACGTTCACGGCTTGATAAAACAAGCCGCGCTCGACGGTGTTGTCGTTGTATTGCAAGAAGGCTTCCACCAGATCCTTCGCCTGGTCAAACTTCTGCAAAGCGAGATAAATCAGCAGCCGCAGCTCCAGGATCGTCAACTTGCCCCAAGGCGTGTTGTCGTCGAACTCGATGCCGATCAAGGTGGTGATGTCGGTGTAATCATCCAGCTCGCTGTTTTCCAAACCCTTGGCCAGCGTCCTCAGGCCGACTTTGCTCAGGCTGTGCAGGTTGAGGATGTCGGCGCGGAACTGCAGCGCTTTGTTGGTGTTATCCCAGATCAAATCTTCTACCGGATAGATCTCTGAGTAATCCGGCACCAGAATGCGGCAGGCCTTGGCGCCGATGTGCTCATAGACCGCCATGTACACTTCTTTGCCCATGTCTTCGAGAATGCCGAACAAGGTCGCGGCCTCTTCGACATTCGAGTTTTCGCCTTGACCGGAGAAATCCCACTCAACGAATTCGAAATCCGGCTTGGCACTGAAGAAGCGCCACGAGACCACACCGCTGGAATCGATAAAGTGCTCGACGAAGTTATTCGGCTCAGTCACCGCCTGACCTTCGAAGGTCGGCTGAGGCAGATCGTTCAGGCCTTCGAAGCTGCGGCCTTGCAGCAGCTCCGTCAGGCTGCGCTCCAGTGCCACTTCCAGGCTTGGGTGCGCGCCGAACGAGGCAAACACGCCACCGGTACGCGGGTTCATCAAGGTGACGCACATCACCGGGAACTCCCCGCCCAGCGATGCATCCTTGACCAGCACCGGGAAGCCCTGTTCTTCCAGGCCCTGGATACCCGCCAGGATTCCCGGGTATTTCGCCAGTACTTCCTGCGGCACATCCGGCAGGGCCATTTCGCCTTCGAGGATTTCGCGTTTGACCGCACGCTCGAAGATTTCAGACAGGCACTGCACCTGCGCTTCGGCCAGCGTGTTGCCAGCGCTCATGCCATTGCTCAGGAACAGGTTTTCGATCAGGTTGGACGGGAAGTACACCACCTCATTGTCCGACTGACGCACAAACGGCAGTGAACAAATGCCCCGCTGGGTGTTGCCGGAGTTGGTGTCGTACAGATGCGAGCCACGCAACTCACCCTCCCGGTCGTAAATCTTCAGGCAGTACTCGTCGAGGATCTCAGTCGGCAGTTCGTCCTTCGGGCCCGGCTTGAACCAGCGCTCGTCCGGGTAATGCACAAACGCCGCATTGGCGATGTCTTCACCCCAGAACTGATCGTTGTAGAAGAAGTTGCAGTTGAGCCGCTCGATAAACTCGCCCAGTGCCGATGCCAGCGCACCTTCTTTGGTCGCGCCTTTGCCGTTGGTAAAACACATTGGCGAGTGCGCATCGCGGATGTGCAGCGACCACACATTCGGAACGATATTGCGCCACGAAGCGATTTCAATCTTCATGCCCAGGTCGGCCAGGATGCCCGACATGTTGGCGATGGTTTGCTCCAGCGGCAGGTCCTTGCCCACAATGTAGGTGCCCGCTTCGCTGGTCGAGTGCGGCATCAGCAACGCCTGGGCATCGGCGTCGAGGTTTTCGACCTCTTCAATCACAAACTCAGGCCCGGTTTGCACCACCTTCTTTACCGTACAACGGTCGATGGAGCGCAAGATACCCTGACGGTCCTTGGCGGAGATGTCCGCAGGCAATTCGACCTGAATCTTGAAGATCTGGTTGTAGCGGTTTTCCGGATCAACAATGTTGTTCTGCGACAGGCGGATATTTTCGGTGGGGATATTGCGAGTTTCGCAATACAACTTCACGAAGTACGCCGCACACAACGCCGACGAAGCCAGGAAATAATCGAACGGCCCCGGTGCCGAGCCATCACCCTTGTAGCGAATGGGTTGATCGGCAATCACCGTGAAGTCGTCGAACTTGGCCTCAAGTCGAAGGTTGTCGAGAAAGTTGACCTTGATTTCCATGCGTGATTACCAGAATAACGAGCTAAACGATTTGGCCGCCATTATCCTGTTTTTCAGCACAGACCGTTAACTTTCCACTATTTATCGATCAACACGACACCGCGCTCCTCGAGCAAGCGCACAAACATCGTGAGGCTCTGCGACACCGTCCCCCTGCGCCACACCAGCCAGGTGCGTAAATAGCGGAAAGACTCCGACAACGGCCAGACACTGACCGTCGTGCATCCCGGCATGCTTTCGAGCATGCTGCGGGGCATCAGCGCCAGGCCGGCACCGGCGCTGACGCAGGCCAGCATGCCGTGATAGGACTCCATTTCGAAAATCTTGCCGGGCACCGCCGCGCCATTGGCGAACCAGCTTTCGAAATGATGGCGATAGGAGCAGTTGGAACGGAAGGCATAGATGTTTTCACCATTCACATCCTTCGCCCGATGAATCGGGTCATGATTGAGGGGTGCGATCAAGACCATTTCCTCTTCGAATGCCGGCACACCCTCCAGTGCCGGATGCAACACCGGACCATCGACAAATGCCGCGGCCAGCCGCCCCGACAGCACCCCATCGATCATCGTCCCGGAAGGGCCGGTGGACAGGTCCAGTTCGACCTTGGCATGTTTCTGGTTATAGGCGGCCAATAGCTCTGGAATACGTACCGCAGCGGTGCTCTCCAGCGAACCCAGGGCGAAGGCTCCTTGCGGTTCTTCACCCGCCACGGTGGCGCGCGCCTCCTGAACCAGATCGAGAATACGTCGAGCGTAATCCAGAAAACTCCAACCGGCCGGCGACAAGCGCAGGCGACTCTTCTCGCGGATAAACAGGTCCACACCCAAGTCCAGCTCAAGCTGCTTGATTCTGGTCGTCAGATTCGATGGCACCCGGTGGATATGCTGGGCGGCCAAGCTGATGCTGCCGTGCTCGGCGACAGCCTTGAAAATTTCGAGCTGAACCAGATCCAAGTCATTCTCCAAACGTGAACGTTATGCTCAGTATTATTCAGTTTCCAGAAAACGTATACCCCCATAACCTGAGCACATTCCTACCTCGCAGGACGGTGCCATGACCAACGTTTCCAGCCTTACCCATGCCATTTCGATCAACCCGACCACGGGCGAGCAGATCGGCCATTACCCTTTCGAATCCGATTCGGCACTGCAGGCCGCGCTGACGCGGGCCGCTACCGGGTTTCGCGCCTGGCGCAGCAAACCGGTTGAACTACGCGCGCAGCTTTTGATCAATCTCGGCCAGGCCTTGCGCAACAATGCCGAGGCCATGGCGAACATGATCACCCTGGAAATGGGCAAGCCGATTGCCCAGGCCCGCGGTGAAATTGAAAAATGTGCACAGCTCTGCGAGTGGTACGCCGAACACGGCCCCGCCATGCTGAGCTCGGAACCAACCCTGGTTGAAGGCGGCAAGGCACGCATTGAATATCGCCCCCTCGGCCCGATTCTCGCCGTCATGCCGTGGAACTTCCCCATCTGGCAAGTCCTGCGCGGCGCGGTCCCCACGTTGCTCGCCGGCAATACCTACGTGCTCAAGCATGCGCCAAACGTCATGGGCAGCGCCTACCTGCTGCTGGAAGCCTTCCGGCAAGCAGACTTTCCTGAAGGTGTTTTCGAGGTCATCAATGTCACGCCAGAGGGAGTATCCAGGGCGATCGCCGATCCACGCATTGCGGCGGTCACCCTCACCGGTAGCGTGCGTGCCGGCATGGCCATCGGCGCTCAGGCCGGCGCGGCACTGAAGAAGTGCGTACTGGAATTGGGCGGCTCCGACCCATTTATCGTGCTCGACGACGCCGACCTTGATGAGGCGGTGAAAGCCGCCGTGATCGGGCGTTATCAAAACACCGGACAAGTCTGCGCCGCCGCCAAACGCCTGATTGTCGAGCAAGGCATTGCCCGGGAATTTACCCGCAAGTTCGTCGAGGCCACCCAACAACTGGTCGTCGGCGATCCACTCGCCCCCCACACTTACATCGGCCCGATGGCGCGCTTCGATCTGCGCGACGAACTGGACCAACAGGTGCGCGACACACTGGAAGAAGGCGCGACGCTGCTGATGGGTGGAAAGAAGGCTGAAGGCCCCGGCAATTACTATGAGCCCACTGTACTGGGCGATGTGACCGATCAGATGACCTCATTCAAACAGGAGTTGTTTGGTCCTGTGGCTTCGATCATCACGGCCAGAGACGCAGCCCATGCGCTGGAGTTGGCCAATGACAGTGAATTCGGTCTCACCGCCACCCTCTACACGCGCAATGTCGAACTCGCCCGCCAGATGGCCGGCGAACTTGAAACCGGCGGTGTGTTCATCAACGGCTATAGCGCCAGCGATCCGCGCGTCAGCTTTGGAGGTGTGAAGAAGAGTGGCTTTGGCCGGGAGCTCTCGCATTTCGGGGTGCGCGAGTTCTGTAATGCACAAACGGTTTGGCTGGATCGACGCTAAGGACAGCGCAGTACTCCGGGCTGGACCAGAATCCAGTGTGAGCCTATCCCGACAGCGCAAAAACCTTGATACCGGAATGAAAAAAACGGGCGCCTTATCGGCGCCCTTTTTTTGTTCAAAGGTTCGGTGGCATCGGTGGGCAACCGTTCACCAGTACTCTGCGTGTCGCCTCATTTTGATATGATTTTTTTCACACCAATTGATTTATGAAATTTATTGTGTCATTTATACCCTCGTGAATCATCGGGACAGTCCACATTGCCAGACCGGACGGCAGCCCTCCCTACCACCCAATCGCCCCATCCAAGGAGTCAACAATATGTACAAGACAGAACTTCTAGGTGCTCTGGCACTGTGCGTCGCAAGCTTCCTGGCACACGCCGACGACGACAGCCTGCGTATCGGTATCGAAGCGGCCTACCCACCCTTCTCCTTCAAGACGCCAGAGGGCAACGTCAGTGGTTTCGATTACGACATTGGCAACGCGCTGTGCGAAGAGATGAAGGTCAAATGCGAGTGGGTCATCCAGGAATTCGACGGCATGATCCCGTCGCTGAAAGTGCGCAAGATCGATGCTGTGCTGTCGTCGATGTCGATCACTGAAGACCGAATGAAGTCGGTCGATTTCAGCAAAAAGTACTACCACACGCCGGGCAAGTTCGCGATGAAGGCCGGCAACGTGATCAACGACCCACTGGTCGATCTCAAAGGCAAGAAACTCGGCGTGCAACGCTCCTCGACCTATGACCGTTTCGCCACCGAGCAGCTTGAGAAAGCCGGGGTCGAGGTGGTGCGCTACGGATCACAAAATGAAGCCTTCCTTGACCTGGCAGCGGGTCGCCTGGACGCCACGCTCGCCGACATCGTCAACACCGATGAGAGCTTTATCAAAACACCGGCCGGTAAAGGTTTCGTGCTGGCAGGGCCGGACATCAACGACCCGAAATATTTCGGCAGAGGCGCCGGGATCGCGGTGCGTAAAGGCGACAGTGCAAACGTTGCACGCCTGAGTGCAGCGATTGACGCCATCCGTGCGAATGGCAAGTACCAGCAAGTGATGGCCAAGTACTTCTCGTTCGATATCTACGGCGAATAAACGCTGACCCGCAACCCTGGCGCCGGCTCCCCGCAGGCGCCGCTTTGGACTTGTCTCGCGCGCCTCCCGGCGCTCGTTTGAGGAACTTCATCATGCTTCACGGCTACGGATCGAGCATTCTCGATGGCGCCTGGCTGACCATTAACCTGGCACTGACCTCCATGACCATGGCGATTGCCTTGGGCCTGATCGGCGCCGCCTTTCGTTTGTCGCCGTTTAAATGGCTGGCGGTGCTGGGCGAAGGTTATACAACCCTGATTCGCGGTATTCCCGATCTGGTGCTGATTCTGCTGATCTTCTACGGCGGGCAGGATCTGGTGAACCGCATTGCGCTTTCATTCGGCTACACCCGCTACATCGATATCAATCCCTTTATCGCCGGCGTCTGCACCATGGGCTTCATTTTCGGCGCCTATCTCTCGGAAACCTTTCGGGGTGCCTTTATGGCAATCCCCAAAGGTCAAGCCGAGGCTGGCGCGGCCTATGGCATGGGTAACGCGCAAGTGTTCTGGCGGATTCTGGTGCCGCAGATGATTCGTTTCGCCATTCCCGGGTTCACCAACAACTGGTTGGTGCTGACCAAATCCACCGCGTTGATCTCGGTGATCGGCTTGCAGGACATGATGTTCAAAGCCAAGAACGCCGCGGACGCCACCCATGAGCCATTTACGTTTTTCCTCGCGGTAGCGGCGCTTTATCTGATGCTGACCAGTCTGTCTTTGCTGGTGCTGCGCTATCTGGAAAAACACTACTCGGTCGGCATCAAAGCCGCCGAACTGTGATTGGGAGCAACCCCATGATTCTCGACTACAACCTGATCTGGGAAAACCTGCCGCTGTATTTCAACGGCGCATGGGTGACCCTGAAGGTGCTGCTGATTTCCCTGGCCGCTGGCCTGGTGCTGGCGATTCCATTGGCGCTGATGCGAGTGTCCCGGTCACCGCTGATCAACGCCCCGGCCTGGCTCTACACCTACGTGATTCGCGGCACGCCGATGCTGGTGCAATTGTTCCTGATCTATTACGGCCTCGCGCAGTTCGAAGCGGTACGTGCAAGCGCGCTCTGGCCTTACCTGTCCAGTGCAACCTTTTGTGCCTGCCTGGCCTTTGCGATCAATACCAGTGCCTATAGCGCGGAACTCCTGGCCGGCAGTTTGAAAGCCACGCCTCACGGTGAGATCGAAGCGGCCCGGGCCATGGGCATGTCGCGCCTGACCCTGTACCGCCGCATTCTCCTGCCGTCGGCCTTGCGCCGGGCGCTGCCGCAGTACAGTAACGAAGTGCTGATGATGCTGCAGACCACCAGCCTGGCGTCCATCGTCACGCTGGTGGATATCACCGGAGCCGCGCGAACCGTCAGTTCGCGCTTCTATCTGCCATTCGAGGCGTTCATCACTGCCGGCCTGATCTACCTGGCCCAGACCTTCATCCTGATTCGCCTGTTCAAGCTGGCCGAGCGCCGCTGGCTGGCCTATCTGGCACCGCGCAAGCACTAAGGAGCTTTATGAAGCACATTCAATACCTTTTGCCGTGGAGTGCCTCGGGCACAGAACGAAAGTTGTCGCTGTTTCGTTTTGGCAGCGGGCCGCGCAAGGCATATATCCAGGCCTCCCTGCATGCCGACGAGCTGCCGGGGATGCGCGTCGCGGTCGAACTCAAGCGCCGTCTGCAAGAACTGGAAGAGCAAGGTCGCCTCAGCGGAGTGATCGAGCTGGTGCCGATGGCCAATCCGATTGGTATCGCCCAGATGTTCCAGGCCACCCACCAAGGTCGTTTCGAGTTCTCCAGCGGGAAGAATTTCAATCGCGACTTCCCGGAGCTCGCCGAGGCAGTAGCGCAGCAACTGGAAGGTCGACTGGGCGACGACGCCGACGCCAACATCGCACTGATCCGCCGCGCCATGAGCGATGCCCTCACCAACATGCCGGCACCGACATCGGAACTCGATGGCTTGCGGCGCCTGTTGATGCAGCATGCCTGTGATGCCGATGTGGTGCTGGACCTGCACTGCGACTTCGAGTCGATCATGCTGCTGTATGCCATGCCGCAAAACTGGTCACGCTTGCGCTCATTGGCCGCCCGCCTCGGCGCTGGCGTGGCCCTGCTGGCCGAGGCTGCAGGAGGCAACGCCTTCGATGAAGCCTGCGCAATCCCCTGGCTGCACCTGGCCAAGCACTTTCCTCAAGCCAATATTCCGCTGGCATGCGTGGCCACCACGATTGAATTGCGCGGCATGGCTGACACCGGGCGCGAGCAATGCGTCGACAGTGCGCAGGCCATTCTCGGCTATCTCGCCGAGCAAGGCCTGATCAACGGCGACTGGCCTGCCGCGCCACCGAGCCGCTGTGAAGCGACACCCTTCGCCGGCGCGCAGTATGCCTACGCGCCGCACCCGGGGGTGGTGAGTTATCTGCAACCGTTGGGTGCCCACGTCAAGGTCGGCGATCCACTGTTCGAAGTGATTGATCCGCTGACCGATCAACACAGCGTGGTGCACGCCAGCACCGACGGCATCCTGTATGCCCGCGAACGCCTGCGCTTCGCCCAGCCCGGATTGTGGTTGGCCAAAGTGGCCGGCAGTACCCCTATTCGCCAAGGCCGTTTGCTCAGCGACTGATTCCAGAGAGTTGAAACCATGTACAAACTTGAAATTCAGGATCTTCACAAAAGCTACGGCGCCCACGAAGTGCTCAAGGGCGTGTCCCTGGAAGCGAAAGCCGGTGACGTCATCAGTATTATCGGTTCCAGTGGTTCTGGTAAAAGCACCTTCCTGCGTTGCATCAACCTGCTGGAGCAGCCCAACGCCGGCAACATCGTACTCAATGGCGAACAGCTCAAGCTGGTGACCAATAAACTCGGCGGGCTCAAGGCTGCCGAACCCAAACAGCTGCAGCGCATGCGTTCGCGGCTATCGATGGTGTTTCAGCACTTCAACCTCTGGTCGCACATGAGTGCCCTTGAAAACGTCATGGAAGCTCCGGTGCATGTGCTGGGCATGAACAAGAAAGAAGCCCGGGAAAAAGCCGAGCACTACCTGAACAAAGTCGGCGTGGCGCACCGCATGGACGCCTGGCCGGCTCATATGTCCGGTGGTGAGCAACAGCGTGTGGCGATTGCCCGTGCACTGGCCATGGAACCTGAAGTGATGCTGTTCGATGAACCGACTTCGGCACTCGACCCCGAGCTGGTCGGCGAAGTACTTAAAGTCATGCAGGATCTCGCACTCGAAGGACGCACCATGGTGGTCGTGACCCACGAAATGGGCTTTGCCCGCGAGGTATCCAATCAACTGGTGTTTCTGCACAAGGGGCTGGTCGAAGAGCGCGGCAGTCCGCGTGAAGTGCTGGTCAATCCACAGTCCGAGCGTCTCCAGCAATTTCTGGCCGGCAGCTTGAAATAACCCGCTCCGCAACCCGGTCCGTAGCAACTGGCGAAGCCTGCGTTCGGCTGCGCAGCAGTCGTAAAATCTGAGCGCACGGTATATCTGACGCATCGGATTGGCTGATATCACGACTGCTGCGCAGCCGGACGCAGGCTTCGCCAGCTGCTACAAGGTATGCGTTGTGACTGAAATTGCTTAGCCGACCGGCCCGCGGCTTCGGATACACTCCAGCCAGCCCTCTCTAACCCTCAGGAATTGTTGAGCCGGACATGCCGACCCCCACGAAAAACACCACGGTCTATGCCGCGCCGGTGATGCGTAAACTGGCGGAAATCGTTACCGATTTACAGCCGTCGCTGCGCAAGGTGGCGGATTTTATCCTGCGTCACCCGCTAAGGGCTGCGACGCTGACCATCGAAGAAATGGCTCATGAGACATCCACTTCGCCAGCCGCGGTCAATCGTTTGGCCAAGGCTCTGAACCTGGGTGGCTACACCGGCATGAAGGCCGAGCTGGTGGCGACTTTGCAGCAGATGGTATCGCCGGTCGACAAACTTCGCAATGAACTGGCGCATCGTCCTGACGGCGCATTTGGTCTGCATGAGCAAATCCAGAGCGCCAGCAGCAACCTCGCCACGGCGGCGACCAACAACCATGAAGATACCTTTGAAGCGTTCGTCACCCGCCTGACCGAAGCGCGGAAAATCTACATCCTCGGCTTTGGCAACAGCGTCTACTTCGCCGGTCTGGCCGCCTCGACCCTGATGCCCTTCTGTGCCGACGCTACCGCCATCAGCATGGAAGGCGGCAACGAAAACGCCGCTTACCGTCTGGCCGCAATCACCGACCAGGATGTATTGCTAGCGATCTCCCTGCCGCGCTATTCCCTCGACACCCTGCAACTCGCACGATTTGCCAATGAGCGCGGCGCCTCGGTGCTGGCAATCACCGACTCACCTGCATCACCTCTCACCAACATTGCCGAACACGTGCTATTTGCCCCCGCCGACCATCCAGTAATGACCAGTTCCAACATCGCCGTGCTCGCATTGATCGAAGGATTGGTGGCGGGTGTGATGGCTCGCAATAAAGAAGCCGTCAAGCTGGCGACCGAACTGACCGAAAGCGTGATGTCTTACCTGCATATTCCTTCCAGCGGTAAATCGCTGAAAAAGTGATATCTCCTGGGGATGGACTTGAGTGATTCCAAGCCACGCTATCAAGTCCTATCTTCA
Organism: Pseudomonas sp. Pseusp10; assembly: GCF_059492225.1. Lineage (NCBI taxonomy): Bacteria > Pseudomonadati > Pseudomonadota > Gammaproteobacteria > Pseudomonadales > Pseudomonadaceae > Pseudomonas > Pseudomonas sp. Pseusp10. The sequence continues at coordinate 4,705,920 of NZ_CP168528.1, forward strand.
GGCTGACGGCATTAATAGCGCTGGACTGACGTGTTGGAACCGAGTCCTCTCCGAGAACTAGCCAACTGGAGCCGCGTATTTCCATTCCTGCTCGCCGGTCAACTCACAACTTGTCGGCGCTGATTGAAAACAGGGCTCCAGATGCTTCCCTTGCTGCTCTCGCTGGCACCGGACACCATGACCCAGTGGCTGGAAACCAGTCGACGGCTCTCCTACTTGCTAATACCGGTGATACTCCTGACCTCCGCGGTCACCACCGTAGTAGCGCCCATGGTCACCTCCGTGACCATCATGATGCCGATAATACGGCCAGCAGCCACCGAGCAGAAGGGTTGCTGACACCACCAGAATCAATGCAGTTGTGCGTTTCATCAGATCTTCTCCAGACAAACAATGCCTGTCGCTGTATCCGTTTGATTGCGCACAATTTCAGATAGTTCAAACAGTCCTCTCGACGCCCGAATCAAATATCCGACACCACCCGCATGCACTCCCCTCCGCGCCCAACGGCAACCAGCGGAATGGATACACGGTAGAGATCGTTATTCTTCCGATACTCACGGGTCACCCCCTAAGAGGTAACCTTCGACATTTTCCATGGATAGGGCTTCGAGCAGCACCTGCTCCAGGATGGCAAAAAAACATTTGATGTGGGCCTGCTTTAATGCCTGAGGCCGGGTCACCAGATAGACCTCCATATCTGGAAGGTGGAGATCCGGGAACAACCCGATCAGATCCTTCGCCAAAATACGGGGCAGTACTGCCACCCCCATACCTCGCCTCACCGATTCAAGCTGCACGGCGAACGAGTTCACACTGATCTGCGCGCGGTCCAGACCACCGGCCTTTGCCGCACGCATTTGCGGCAACATGTCCAGCGGGGGAAGCAAGGCAACATTGACCGCAGTGGCCGGGGTCACCCCTGGAAACCGTTTCAGATAACCTGCATCAGCGAAGACACCGTAGGCGAGCCGGCCTATTGGTCGATAAATCAGCGACGGCTCACCTAGATGAGCTGTACGTACAGCAATGTCTGCCACGCCGCGGACGATCTTGTGAAAGTCGGCTGTTACCATCAGCTCCACCGAGCAACGCGGGTGCAGAGAAGTGAAGCGACTCGCGGCCTCCAGCACACAAGACGAGAAGCCCTCTCCTGCGCTGACCAGGACACTGCCAGATAGCTCTGTGTGTAGCTCGGATATGCCAGCCGCGGTTTGACGCCTCAAGCCAGCTTCCGCAGCCTGGGCAACCTCCACGAGGGATTGGCCCCGCGAGGTCAACCAGCATCCTTCAACGCCCCGCTCGACGAGTGGCTCGCCCAGTGCAACCTCAAGTTGGGTCAGGCGGCGGGACACGGTAGACGCCGCGATACCCAGCAACTGGCCAGCTTGAAGGAAGCTGCCACGCCGCGAGACTGCTAACAGCAGGCGAAGATCGTCCCAATTTGCTTGCAACGCCATGCGTCCTGTCCTCCCTGGTCTGCATATGTGCAAATCCATTATGCAGTAGTCGCTGTTTTTCCGGAGATGCCTCAAAGGTATATCTACAGGCCCTCGAAACGAATGGAATGGTTTGTATGACTACTGGCCCCAACGACTATGCGGAACGCGCCTCAAGAGCCTTCAATCGCCGTGATGTAGAGGCGATGCTTGCGTTGGTTTGCGAAGACTTCATCTACCTCGATGGTATGGGGATTCAAACCGGTCGCGAATCCATGCGCAAACGAGAGACTGCGCTGTTCGAAGCGTTCCCTGATGCCCAGGTTACCTTCACCCCATTCATGGTCGCTGACGATCTTTTGGCGCTGACTGCCTTACTGACCGGCACCTTCGCCGCACCCTTGGTACTGCCAGGCCGGGTGATTGCACCCCATGGACGCCATATTACCGTGCACTACGCCGCACACTTCACCTTCAGAAACGGGCTGGCCATCCGTGAAGAGGCCTTCTTCGACAGTGCGGTGTTGATGCCGTTAGCCGAACAGGGTGAGGGTTGAGCCATGCGTAGCGTATTTGTTACTGGAGCAACCGGCTTGCTGGGCAACAACCTGGTGCGTGAATTGGTCGCTCGTGGCTACACGGTCAAAGGCCTGGTCCGCTCAAGAGCCAAAGGTGAACAGCAGTTCCACAATCTGCCGGGTGTGGAGCTGGTCGTTGGTGACATGGCCGATGTCGACGCATTCGCAGCATCGCTGCAAGGCTGCGATACGGTGTTTCACACCGCGGCGTTCTTTCGCGATAACTACAAGGGTGGCAGGCACTGGAAGGAACTCGAAAAGATCAATGTCGCCGGTACGCGGGACCTGATTCACCAGGCCTACCGCGCCGGTATACGACGATTCATTCATACGTCTTCCATTGCCGTGCTCGACGGAGCACCTGGCATGTCCATCGATGAGACATGTCTGCGGGCCGACGCCGACGCGGATGACTATTACCGCAGCAAGATCCTCGCCGACCGCGTCATCTTGACGTTCCTGGAAGCACATCCCGAGATGCATGCCTGCATGGTCCTGCCTGGCTGGATGTGGGGTCCTGCCGACATTGGCCCGACCTCCTCAGGACAGTTGGTCAACGATGTCATGAACGGCAAGTTGCCCGGGCTGATCCCTGGCAGCTTCTCCGTTGTCGACGCCCGTGATGTGGCATGGGCGCTGATTGCTGCCGCCAAACAAGGCCGACGAGGTGAGCGCTATCTCGCGGCGGGCCGGCATATGACAATGCGTCAGCTGGTCCCTGCTCTGGGACGTATAGCGGGCGTCAAGACACCCGTTCGACAACTACCGCTCCCCTTTCTATACACCTTGGCGGTTGTGCAGGAGATCTATGCGCGCCTCACTGGCAAGCCCATTCTGCTGAGCATGGCCACGTTGCGCCTGTTGGTACGAGAAAAGGACCGCACCTGTTTCAACCACCGCAAGAGTGAACAAGAGCTTGACCTGAATTTCCGGGCACTGGAGCAAACAATTACCGACACCGTGGCGTGGTACCGCGATCACGGCTGGTTTGAAACACACCAGAACAAGGACGTGAAATTGTGATCAGGGAAATAATCCTGATGCGTCACGGCCAGCCAAAACTGGCCGCAACCGAAAAAATCTCAGCGCTCGAGATGAAAGACTGGATCGAGCAATACAACCAATCCGAAATTACCCACCACCCGGTCCCGCATGCCAGTATGCGACTCGCCGCAACCGCCACGGTGATTGTTTCAAGCAGCGCACCTCGTGCGCTGACCTCCGTCCAGGCGCTCGGTCTGAAGCCTGCACTGGTCGACGCTCTTTTCTGCGAAGCACAACTACCTTATGGTCATTGGAAACTGCCACGGCTATCGCCGTTTACCTGGGCATTTATCCTTCGAGTCTTATGGTTGTGCGGTTACTCACGCAATGTCGAATCCGCCGACACTGCGAGGATGCGCGCCAGCACGGCAGCTAAACGATTGCAGTCCCTTGCCAGCGATGGACCGGTTCTGCTGCTCGGTCATGGCTTTATGAATCGAATGATCGCCAATCAACTGGTCGCCGACGGATGGGCTCGCCAAAAACGTAACGGCAGCCAGTATTGGAGTGCGACCGTGTATCAGTACAGCGGTGTGTAAGAGACGCCAACTGGTCGGCAGAGATGCCTGCTAAATGCAGCACTGCATTCATCGTCATCCGGGCAAACCGTCTTGGCGATAGCGCCGTGGTGCTCGGCTCGTTGGCATCGGGGGTATATTGAATCGATACGGTTGGACCGTTATCTGTGCGCTTGCCTTTGTACCTGTGCTGGTTGCTATAGCGACGTTGATGTTGAGCGAGCATCGCGTCTGGCGTTCCTCAGATCGCAACAGACGCTTTCTTGGCGATTATCAGCTCAGTGGAAATATTCAACTTCTTCTTTCTCCCCATTCAGCAGAACGCATTGGGCCGGTGACCAAACCGACCCAATGCCATACGAGCTGATCCATTTACCGCGAATCGACTAACCCAACGTGTTAAGGCACACCACCTTGGGTTGGGTCATTTCCTCGTAGGCAAAACGTACGCCTTCCCGGCCCAGGCTACCGTACTTGGAACCGCCAAACGGCATCGCATCGAAGCGGTAGTCGGAAGAGTCGTTGATCATCACTCCCCCGGCTTCGATCCTCCGTGCAGCGCTCATCGCAGTTGCCAGATCATTGGTGAAGATTCCCGCATGCAGGCTATATTCGGGTTCATTGGCCAATGCGATGGCTTCATCGAAACTCTCGAAGCATTGCAGTACCACCACCGGAGCGAAGACTTCATTGCGCCAGAGTCGACTGGCGTGATCGACGTTTTCCAACACGGTGGCGGCGTAGCACGATCCTTCACGCCGATGACCGCAGAGCAACGTGGCGCCCTCTTGCAAGGCCTCGTTCACCACTTGCTCGGCATTCTGCGCGGCTTGCGCAGTAATCATGGGACCGATATCGGTAACGGCCAGTAATGGATCGCCGACCACAAGCGCACGTGCCTGACTGACAAAACGCTCTCGGAACGCTTCATAAATCGACGCCTGAATCAGCAAGCGCTGAGTGCCTACGCAGTTCTGCCCCGCTGCCCAAAAGGCTCCGGACACGCAACTCTCGACAGCCGCCTCAAGGTCGCAATCGCCCATGACGATTACCGGCGCATTGCCGCCCAGGTCCATGGCCAGTTTCTTCAACCCGGCCGTGCGGGCAATCTGCTCTGCGGTGACGAAACCGCCGGTGAAGGAAATCATCCGCACCTCACGGGCGGCGACCAACGCCTTGCCCAGTTCCGCACCGCCGGTGGCGACTGTAACCACTGATTCAGGCAAACCTGCCGCGACCAGATAAGACACCAGTTTAATGGCCGACAATGGTGCGAGCTCGGATGGTTTGAGAATCACCGCGTTACCGCCCGCAATGGCCGGACCGAGTTTGTGCGCCACCAGGTTCAACGGATCGTTGTACGGCGTGATCGCCACGATTAGGCCCAAGGGCTCGCGAGAAAACCAGCCCTGACGCGATTCGGAGCCTTCATAAGCGTCGAAGGGCACCACCTCCCCGGCATTGCGCCTGGCCTCCTCGGCCGACAGCTTGAGGGTGTTGACGCAACGTTTGACCTCCTTTTCCGCCTGCTTGAGGGTCTTCCCGGCCTCGTCGACGATCAGCCTGGCAAACACACCGGCGTCATGTTCGATGTTGATTGCGGCTTGCTCAAGAATGCGAGCCCGACGATGACGCGCTAACGCGGCGCACACTCGTGCACCACTGCGTCCCTTCTCCAACAACTGCGGAACTTGCGACGCACAGACATTCGTTACGCTACCAATGAGGGATCCGTCATAGGCGTTAAAGACTTCAATGGGCGGCTCCACGATATCCAGAACCAGGCGCGATAATTTCACAGGTTTACTCCTGGTTGCGTGCAATGGATTGATGGATGCTGATGATGTCCGAGAGCAGCGCAAACGCTGTTTCCGTGCGCCCTGCTCCCGGCCCCGAAACTGTTACCGCACCGAGCAGTTGCGAGGTAAACGACACCGCATTGGTCGCGCCGCCAACACTGGCCAGCGGATGGTCGTTGTTCAACAGCCGCGGTTCGACACTGGCACTGATCGAGCCGTCGGCATGGCGCATCGCCGACCCGATCAGCTTCCAGCGAGCGCCGTCCTGCCGGGCTTTTTCGATGTCGCCAAGACTGAGGGACGAAATGCCGTTGCACGTGACGTCGCTGACCTTCAGCTTCGCGTCCAGCAGTTCATTCGCCAGGATCACCACCTTGAGGCGTACGTCATGACCCTCGACATCTGCCGTCGGGTCGGCTTCGGCGTAACCCAGCTCCTGAGCCTTGCTGACGGCCTCGGCAAACCCCAGGCCGCCTTCCATGCTGGTCAGCACGAAGTTGGACGTGCCATTGAGAATTCCTTCAAAACCGACAATGGAGCTGCCGGCCAACGCCTGCCTGGCCAGGCGAATCACCGGCGTGCCGCTCATGACCGAACCTTCATATTCAAAGGCGACATGCTTGCGTCGAGCCAGTGCTTTGAGCTCGGCGCCGTGCAAGGCGATGGGGCCCTTGTTGGTGGTGACGACATGCTGGCCGCCCTCAAGCGCCCAACGGCAGAACGAAGTCGCCGGTTCACCGTCCACCGGGTTGGTAAACGTGGCTTCAACAATAATGTCCGCGCCGGAATCCTTGATCACCGCTTCATTGAGGGCTGCGACGTCGCCACCCGACAGTTGCGCCAATGCACCTTTGACCGCCGGCAATTGGGCGAGCACATTGGCATCCAGCCCATCGCGGCCAATCACCGAACCGAGAAACAAGTCAGTCACGCCGACGATTTTCAGGGTGAACCCCAGTTCTGTTTTCCACTGTTCGTTACGTTCGGCAATCAGCTGAGCCAATGCCCGGTTAACACCGCCAAAGCCAACCAGCGCCAATTTGTATTCAGTCATTTTGTTATGCCCTTGATCCGGGTGATGGGTTGTTGGGCACTAGGTTAGGGCTGAGTCCAGGGCAGTGACATAGGCCAATTTGCTCTATTTTGTGGGCGTTTTGACCACAGTCATGACATTGCTTCAGACATAAAAAAAGCCAACACAGGTTGGCTTTTGGTTGTACGAAAAATGGGCTATACGACAGACGACAGCACGAAGGAGGTCACGGTGTTTTCCACCCCGGGCAACGCGGCAATTTCAGTCCAGACCTTGTGCACCCGCTGCGGGCTCGCAGCGCCCACCCGCAGCATCAGGTCGAACTCGCCGCTCATGACATCGCACTGGATGATTTCCGGAATTGCCCGCAGCGCTTGCAACACTTCCGCCCCCCGCATCCGGTCGTAGCGGTAAACGAAAATCACCGCATTGATGTTCGACGTGGCTTGTCGCCCCTCCCCCGTGCGTACCGTATATCCCTGTATTACCCCGTCGCGCTCAAGTCTTTCTATGCGCTGGCGCACCGCATTGCGTGACAGATTGACCTTGGCCGCCAGTTCGGCGTGTGCAGCCCTGGCATTAAGCTGTAGTTCCGCGATGATGTGTTCATCGAGAGGGTCCAGAATTCGCTTCACTTGACCTCCTGTTGGCGCGCCTTCACAGCGCTCCGAGCAGCTCATGGATGGTATCGAGATCGTCCGGTTGAATCCGGTAAACCTGCGCCTGTCCTTGCGTCGCGACCTCAGGTTGCAGCTGCGCCACACTGATGCCCAACTCGCCAAGCAGTGCCGCCGACTTGACCGGTGAGATTTCCCCCAGGGTCACCATTGGCGCCACCAGGCTTCGCCGATACAACCTGGCGGCCAGCACGCCAGTGGCCGTATGCGGGTCGATGACGTAACCGGTGTCGTGATACAACGAGGTGATTTCCGTCAGCGTCTGCTCATCACTGACTGCGTAGGAGTCGATGATCATCCGCGCCTGCAACCAGAACTCGTTGGCGATGACCATCTCACCGCTGGACTCGAACCCCTCCATCAGGGCACATACCGCCTGGTCGTCACGCCCGTAGAGTTCCCAAAGGAACCGTTCCAGATTGGAAAAGATCGACAGGTCCATGGCAGGCGAAAGCGTCTTGTTGGCTCGTGACCTGCTGTAGTGGTTTTTCTGAAACAACTGATGCAACGCGTCATTCTGGTTGGTCGCAACAATCATCTGGGTGATTGGCAGACCCATTTTTTGCGCGATGTAGCCTGCATACACCTCGGCAAAACTCGCCGCAGGTACGCTGAAACCAATCGGTCGCTGGCCGCCTCCCAGTTGCAACACGGCGTGGAAGTAAAACACCAGTTGCGCCAACACACTGACCCAGTTACTGGAGTTGAAACCGATCACCTCGTACTGCGCATACGGCCATTGTCGAAACAGCCGGGTGACGATGGTCTGGCACTCGTCGAAGCTTCCGTTGACCGCGAACTGATGAACCCCTGGGTGCGCTGCGGCTTGCAGATGCTGGAGTTGGTCCCGGGGTACGCCCGCCTCCGGGTAAAACACCACCACGGGGGTGTCCTCGCAGTGCTTGAACGCCTCGATGGCCGCCAGCCCGGTATCGCCGTTGGTGGCACCGATCACCACCCCGCGACGCCCGCGCTTGCGCAGAAAATACGGCACCAGTCGCGCCTGCAACTGCGCGGCAAAATCCTTCGAGGAGCGAGTCGGCCCGTGGAACAACTCCAGCACCCACTCGTTACGATCGACCTGATGCAAAGGTGCCAGGGAGCGATGCCTGAATTGGCTGCCCGCCTCTTTGAGCATGCGCTTGAGGTCTGTCTCGGGGATCGCCTCCCCCACAAACGGACTGATTACCCTGTAGGCCAGTTCGTCATAGGGCAAGGTCGACCAGTTGGCGATGTCCTGCGATTCAAACAGCGGCAGTTCGAGCGGTACGAACAGCCCACCGTCCTCGGCAATGCCAGACAATACGACCTGTTCGAAGTCGACCTGCACGGCCGAATTTCGGGTACTCACATAACGCATGGTTGGCTCCGGCCATTCATTTGAAACGATGTGCCTGCTCGACCAGCCAGGTGGAAAACATCACCGCGTCGGGGTGCTGCTCGGCCCCGGAACCGCGCACAAGGTAAAAAGACTCGCTGGCTTCGATACGCTGGGTAAAGGGTTCGACTAACCGTCCATCCTTAAGCATCTCCTCCACCATCGAGGACCGCGCCAGGGCGATCCCCTGACCTAACTCGGCCATGCGCAAAGTGGAAATCAATGTGTCGAACTGCATGCCGGTCGAGGAATCGACGGTGTCCGCACCGACCATGTTCAACCAGTAACCCCAACCCTCTTCGTAACCCAGAACATGCAACAGCGGATGGTGCGACACGTCCACGGGGACCGTCAGCGGCGACCTCGCCATCAGGTCCGGCGAACAGACCGGGAACAACGTGTCCCAGGTCAGGCGCTGCGACACCAGGCCGGGCCATTGACCGTGGCCCCAGCGAATCTCCATGTCATCCTCACCATCCAGTTCCTTGACCCAGATATTGCTGATGTAGCGGATATCGACATGGGGATGCGCCTGGCTAAACTCCGCCAGCTTGGGCGCCAGCCAATGCACAAAGAACGCCAGGCTGCCACGCACCTTGATCGGTCGACGTTTGTGCTGACCAAAAATTTCGTTGGTCCCCACTGCCAGTCGCGTGATCGCATCCTGCACCACCGGCAGATACGCCTGGCCTTCCTCGGTCAGTCCCAAGCCACGGGGCAAGCGCTTGAACAGTGCTACCCCAAGATGGCTTTCCAGTTGGCGGATCTGCTGACTGACTGCCCCCTGGGTCAAAAACAGTTCTTCGGCAGCATGGGTGAAGTTCAAACAGCGAGCAGACACCTCGAATGCCCGCAGCCAGTTCAATGGGGGTAGCGTCTTTTGCTTCATGGCTTGAACCTCTAGGACGCCCCCTCCACCGAGCACGCTTGCCCATCCCGTCGATGCTGACTAGAACGCGTCGGACGGTTGTGCCAAGGGGGCAACCGACAAGCGTCGCTCGCGGCTTTTGCGGGTAATGTAATACACGAAGTAGCACCAGGCGATGAAGGGCAAACCGAAGTACAACGCCACACGCTGCTCCGGATCGAACCCAATCCCGACACACGCCAGACTGCAGCAGACCAGTGCTCCCAACGGCACCCATGGATAACCCCGGACACGGAATTTCAAGTCGCGGATGTCACCGCCGTTGGCCACATAGTGACGGCGGAAAGCAATCTGGCTCGCAGCGATGCTCATCCAGACCACCACGACCGCCAATCCGGAGATCGACACCAGCGCCAGATAGATGGTGTCGGCGGCGAACACACTGCTGAGCAACGAGGCAGCCCCACCCGCCATGCTGACGATAATGGCGTTGAGCGGCGTCCCCATGCGCGTCAGGGCCGAGAACCGCTTGGGCAGATGACCCTGGTCACTCAGCGTCCAGAGCATCCGTGACGCGGCATACAAACCGGAGTTGGCGGCCGACAGCAAGGCACTGATGATCACGAAATTCATGATGTCTGCCGAATATGGAATCCCGATGTAAGTGAACACCGTGACGAATGGACTTTCTACGAGACCGGCCTGTTCTCGGGGCAATAGTGTTGCCAGGACGAAAATGGTCCCCACGAAAAAGATCGCCAGGCGCAGCACCGTCGTGCGAATGGCACGTGGCACGTTGCGTTGCGGATCCTTGGTTTCCCCAGCGGCAATACCGATCAACTCAGTGCCGGAGAACGCAAAAGACACCGCCAATAACGTCATTGCTATCGGCATGACTCCGGTAGGAAAAAGTCCTTCGCGAGTGAAGTTGCTCAACCCGATACTGTGGCCCTGATCGATGTGCAGCAGACCGAGAATCGCGCCACCGCCGATCATCAGAAACACTATTACGGTCACCACTTTAACCAGTGACAACCAGAACTCGGTCTCAGCGAACAGGCGCACCGAAATCACATTGGTCAGAAACACCAGGCCCGCAAATAGCGCACTCCAGATCCATACCGGTGTATCCGGGAACCAGCGCACCATCAAGATACCGGCGGCGGTGAATTCAGAACCGATGGCCACCGTCCAGGTCAGCCAATACAGCCAGGCCACCGTATACCCGGTACCAGGCCCCAGAAAACGGGTGGCGTAAGTACTGAATGAACCGGTTTCCGGCATCTGCACCGCCAGTTCGCCCAGGCACATCATCACCATGTAAACCATGAGTGCACCGATGATGTAAGCGATCACCGCGCCCAAGGGACCGGCCTGGTTAACCGTATACCCGGACGTGAGAAACAGCCCGGTACCAATGACGCCGCCTAATGCCAACATCACAATATGCCGCGTCTGCATTTCCTGTTTAAAACCGGAATGTGTATTAAGTTGTTCTTCTTTTATGGACATGGTTGTTCTCATGAAAGTTATTAGGGCACGAATTAACATCTGCAATGATTGACTCGGCAGAGTAAAAACAGATCGCCACTAAGTTTTATTATTATTCCACTTCATGAACGCCCCACTCACATCCTTGTAGCGAGGTATTAGCGTTAAATCTTCAACCTGCTATGTCGACGCAATTTTCATTGATTGAACGTTGGGTGTTTGCTTGTGCGAGTTCGTTGCCCGCCTCCCTGACAAATGCGAATGCCTGTTTCAGGTCGTCGAGCAGATCATCGGTGTCTTCGATGCCGACAGAGACCCGCACCAGCCCTTCGGAAATACCCAGGGCCAGTCGTTCCTCCAGCGTGTTCTCGACATGACTGGTGGTTCGCGCCGGACCGTAGATGGTTTCCACCGCACCGAGATTGCCCGCGCAGTGGGCGAATCGCAGTCGTGGCAACAGCACCTTGACCGTGTCCATACCACCCACCACGACAAAACTGACGATTGCACCGAAGCCGGACATTTGCGCGCACGCCACCGCATGATTCGGATGGCCGGGCAAACCCGGATAATTGACCGACTCCACCAACGGTTCGACGCAAAGGTACTCTGCCAGTGCACGGGCGCTGCGTTGCTGCTGACGCATGCGCAGCACCAGGGTTTTCATGCCGCGAATGATCATGTAGGCGGAGAACGGGTCGAGCGCCGCACCGTTGATTTCCCGGTAATGGCGCACCTTGGCCATCAGCGATTCGCTACCGCACACCAGGCCGCCAAGCACGTCGCCGTGGCCGCTGAGAAACTTGGTCGCACTGTGAACGACCACGTCCACACCAAGCGCCAAGGGGTTCTGATTCAACGGCGTGGCGAAGGTGTTATCCGCCACCACAATGGCACCGACGCGCTTGGCCGCAGCCACCAGACGCTCGATATCGAGTATTTTCAGCGTCGGGTTGGTCGGCGTTTCCAGATACACCAACTGGCAACCCTTGGCGATTTCACGTTCGATTTCTTCGTGATCGAACGTCTCGCACAACGTCACGTCCACACCGGTGCGCGGCAGGAACTCTTCGAAAATCTTGTTGGTGCCGCCATAGCTGTCCTTGGTCGACACCACCCGATCGCCATGGGCCAGGAAGGTGTAAAGCACACTGCTGATTGCCGCCATCCCGCTGCTGAAAGCCACGGCAGATTCGGCCAGCTCCAACTCGCGAATCTTTGCCTCAAGGGTCTCGACTGTCGGGTTGCTCATGCGGCTGTAAATAAAGCCGGGCGCCTTGCCCAACGCTACGTCGTACCAGACGTCAATGTCGTCGTAACCATATGCAGCACTGACTACGATGGGGGTTTGAGTGGCGTTGTAGGGATGCCTGACTTGCTCCCCACCCCACACTGCACGGGTTCCCGCACCCCCATTAACAAACCCTGCGTTGCCTGGTTTTTTATTCATAAAGACTACTCGCACTGAGGGTGGTGAATGTTGAGTCACTCACCGGATCTGGCAGCCAATATATTGAAAAGCAGCACCGCCGAGAAACGATGTTATCGGTGCCAAAGGGCCGTTTTTTTTAATGGCTGTGATTGCGTGGAGCCAGGTCAATTGCAGCCTTTCACCACAAGGCGGAGTACGCGGCTGGAGCGAAACGATCTCTTTCACCGCCTGCGCCTGCTTGAGTTGAGTTGAGTTGAGTTGAGTTGAGTTGAGTTGAGTTGAGTTGAGTTGAGCACTATCGAAATTCGATACACCGATAACGCGAGTTTTTCCTTGATCGCGCGCGGCTGCCAAAACCTCAGCATCAATTGCGAGTGCAAAGTTTTCCCGTGATCGCGATCCCCCTCGCCACATATGATGTGCTCTCCGCGCCACTGATACAGACCTTTGGAACTCCCAATTGCAACTGACCGAGTCAGTTAACGCCCTGCGACATCAACAAGGGGGCTGTTACCGGGTGGTGCCGGTGGTGCCGGTCGTGCCAGTAGTTCCGCTGGTACCTGAAGTGCCGCTGGCGCCCGGGGTGGCGTCGTTGCCACCACTACCACCGCCGCTGGAGATGGCGACACCAGCAGCGATAACACCAGCGCTAATTGCCAGGCCAGTGCCAACCGTTACGCCACCGACGAGTGGAGTCGACAGCGTCAGGCTTGAGGTAGCGCTGGGCACTGTGGCGCTGGCTGCAGGGGCGGTCTCAGCAGCCATCAGAGGCAGGCTGATGGAGGTCGCGAGGACTAAGGCCAGGAGCTGTTTCACGATCATGCTCCTTTGAAAGGATAATCCCTGAGGGCGGTTAGGGATTAAGGGTATTGCAGTAAGTATAGTGTGTTGGAAGCAGGCGGAGCTAAATGGAGTTGCTCGCCGGCTTTTGTATTCACCATCTAATCACGACCAGTAAAACCGCTCGTTATCGTCACCTGCAAAGTCTGGGTCGACATAGATATGGACGCGTGAAATCAAATCGTTGGAAAAATCAAATACATTGCAGAACCGACCTTCGGATCGCCCTTCAACTGGCCAATGTGAGCCATTTTTCATGACTCCGCTTTCGGTTCCCTCAACAACTACTGTGTTTCCCACTGCGATGTAGGTGTATTGCTCTACGTCGTGCTTTAGGCCGCCGAGATTGCCCATCAAACCCTGAATAAATGCGACAACCTCATTTTTTCCAGTACGCGTTCCGAACTTGGGGAAATACAGCTGAACATCGTCACTAAAAAGGTCCAATATTGTCAGATCGCCAGCATCACCTTTAGTAAAATAAAGCTTGGCGATCTCGATCATTTGCTGTGTTTGGTCTTCGTTATTCATTCTGAATTCTCAGCCGCTGCCGTGACCTAATTTGGTGTCCATTTCAAATCAATCCCGTTGTTAATAGATTGATCCGTAATGGGAAAGCTCACACTTTCCCATTACGTTCCGGATCAAATTTGGGCGATGCCGCCGTCGACAAATACTTCGCTGCCGTTCACGAAGCTGGAATCATCAGAGGCCAGGAATACTGCTACCTTTGCGACTTCATCTGGATCGCCAACGCGGCCCATTGGAATCAATGAAGCAAAGTGATCCAGCAGACCTTGCTGCTGTGCCGCGTCTGGGCCTGCCAATTCTACGAGGCCTGGTGTCTTGATCGGACCAGGGCTGAGAGTGTTCACGCGAATGTCCTGACCTTTCAAGTCGAGGATCCAGTTACGGGCGAAGGACCTTACAGCTGCTTTCGAAGCGGCGTAAACACTGAAATCCGGGGTGCCAACACTACCCGCGGTAGAGCCCGTGAGAATCACGGAAGCTCCCTTGGACAGCAGTGGCAGCGCCTTTTGGACCGTAAAAAGTACGCCCTTGGTATTTCGGCCGAAGGTGTCGTCGAAATGCTCTTCAGTGACATCTTTCAGATTGCTCATTTCACCGCCGCCAGCGTTCACGAACAGAACGTCAACACGACTGTGTTGTTCTTTCACCTGGGCGTACAACGCGTCCAATTGATCCAGCTTGGAGGAGTCGACTTGAACGCCGGTTGCATTACCGACAGCCAAAACAGCAGCATCAAGCTCAGGTTTGCGCCGACCAGTGATGTAAACGTGAGCACCTTCCTTAGCGAAACGAATGGCAGTTGCCAATCCAAGGCCGCTGGTACCGCCGGTGACGATGGCGATTTTACCTTCAAGTTTGCGTGACATTTGACGTTCCTCAAGTTGGCGCAAGAAAGCGCATGACCAAAGAATATCGACGAACCCTACCTTTCGAAATAGAATTGATTGCAAACCATCATTGCAGAAATGTCGATGTCAAAGATGCCAGATTTTGAAGGATTAGCGATGTTTGCAAAGGTAGCTGAGGAGCGATCCTTTGCGGCTGCTGCGAGGGTGATGGGTGTCTCCGTCGCAACGGTTTCACGAGGAGTTGGTCGCTTGGAAGAAAGGCTAGGTGCCCGTCTTTTAAATCGGACCTCCCGACAGCTCGCACTCACAGAATTTGGCCGCAGCATAGCGGAAAGCGCTAGTCGCCTGTACCGAGAGGCGGAAGAGACGGAGGGTATTGCACGCGAACTTTCGTCACAACCTAGAGGGCTTGTGCGATTGGCGATACCAATGACTTACGGCGTCCGCTGGGTTGCCCCGATTCTACCGGAATTTCTTCTCGCTTATCCCGAAGTGTCAGTCGATCTTCATTTGTCCGACGCGTCAGTCGACCTCATTGGGGAAGGCTTTGATGCTGCGATGCGGATCGCAATATTACCCGACTCATCTCTAGTAGCACGACGAATTAGCCGGGTTGCTCGGTATCTTGTGGCGTCTCCTAGATACCTTGAACAGCATGGTCACCCAAAACACCCTCATGATCTGGTAGGTCGAAATTGCTTGGGATACGCCTATCGAGCCCAGAGTGACGTCTGGCGCTTACTCAATAAATCAGGGGATGAGGTCAGCGTCTCCCCCAATGGCTCTCTGCGCGTCACAAATGTGGACGCCTTAATCCCTGCCGTACTTGCAGGAATTGCGATAGCTGAGCTTCCAGAGTTTGTCGCAAGTGAATATCTACGCGATGGAAGACTTCAAGTGGTACTGCCAGAGTGGAGCATGCAGGAGGGAGGACTGTATTTTGTGACGCCGACCGCTCGCACCCGGCCAGCCAAAGTGGATGTGCTAGCGGATTTTCTCATAGCCAAATTATCTGATCCGGCTTGGCGTTTGACTAATCGATCCTAGGCGAATACTAACGAATTACAGAGCGTAGCGAAATTTCCGCCCCAACCCTGATACCTCTACGCCCTAAAATCACAAACAAGATTCGGAAAGAGTGAAGCTCGACCTCACCACTCTCCTGGCTGAAACGCCTGCGCAGTGTATCGATTTGGATTGGGAAAATTTGCCACCTATGGGCCGGGAGTTTCGATGACCTGATACTAAGGCTGCTTCACCCGCTCGTTACCTGTATCCCGCTAAAATGCTTTCAGTATCGTTTGACTGACTGAAAGGTTTATCGGAATTGCTGGCCCATCAGCGCGCACACAAGGTCCAATTTTTTCATTCGGCCCAAGACGCGCCTTTGATGATCTATGTCGATGACGAAACCAAGCTGACTGTTGCCGCTGACCGAGAATTGATCTAATAACAGCTGTCCTGCCGGCTGAAAATTGGTTCTTCACGGAATCCCGGGAAACACAGAAACAAGAACGCCGATTTGATTGATGATGTTCGTGCGAGCAAACACATCTAACAAACCGGCGTTCTTATGCGTGATATTAATACTTTCCTTCCTTTTGGGGAGGGCTTCTCTGTCGTCATGATCAAGCCTGATGGCAATAGCCATCGTCGATCTCCGCGCCGCCTCAAAGGTGTCAGGAGTTCACCCGATTGTCGGGTCGGCGTCAGGAATCATCAAGGCGTGTCAGATATCGACGCCTAAGTGCTCGTCACTACCAATGGCGAGCTGGATGTGTTGCTCGCACTAGCCTTGCAGACAAACTTACCTGAACTGCCCCTCAATTTTTTCCACCACGCTGCGCATCGCCGGCAGGTAGCGTCGAACAGCCTCCTCAACGGACATGGCCTTTGCGATGTAGACCAGATTCAGGCAGCCCATCACCTGCTCCCCGTGCATGACGGGGATCGCAATGGCAGCGATCTTGCGTTCCTCGCCCCAATGGGCATTATTTTCTCCATAACCCTTGCTGAGTGTGTGCTCCACCAATCGCTCGACAAACCGGCTATCGGCGGCAAACGCCGATTGTTCGTCTTCGCGACTGATCATCAACTCAATCAACTCTTCTCGTTCCGCAGGTCGACAGTAGGCAAAGTACGCGCGCCCAGTCGCCGTCATCAGCAACGGTAAACGCCGACCGACCATGGAACGGTGGAACGACAGACGGCTAAAGCGATGAGTGGTCTCGCGAATGACCATGGCATCGCCGTCCAGGGTGCACAGGTCTGTCGGCCAGACGACCTCTTGCAGCAACTCACCGAGCAACGGCGCGGCGATCGAAGAGATCCATTGTTCATCGCGAAAACCTTCACTCAGTTCGCGTACTTTCAGCGTCAGTCGATAGCTGTCATCGGACTCGCTGCGCCGCACATAACCCTCGGTTTGCAAGGTCTCCAGCAAGCGCCGAACGGTGGTGCGATGCAAGCCGCTGCGCTCGGCCAATTGCGCCGTGCTGGCACCGCCGTCGAAGCGGTTCAAGCTGTTGATCAAGGCCAGCCCGCGCATCAGCCCACGCACGGCCTTGTATTCTGTTTCGCTCATGGACGGCTCCATTTTTGTTGTAAATCAACGATG
Source organism: Pseudomonas sp. Pseusp10 (assembly GCF_059492225.1). NCBI lineage: Bacteria > Pseudomonadati > Pseudomonadota > Gammaproteobacteria > Pseudomonadales > Pseudomonadaceae > Pseudomonas > Pseudomonas sp. Pseusp10. The sequence continues at coordinate 4,723,013 of NZ_CP168528.1, forward strand.
TGCACTTAGTGCACACTAGCAAGGGTTGTCGTTGTCCACCAGCCTGGTGATTTCCATACTGCGCCCAACAAGAAATCCAAAAGCGCTGCACGGAGATACCCATGAGTCCTGCACCCACTCCTTCCACATTGGAGCTGACCACCGACGTTGCCATCGTCGGCGCCGGCCCTGTCGGCCTGATGATTGCCAATTACCTGGGGCAATGTGGCGTGAACGTCACCTTGGTGGAAAAGCTCGACAGCCTGATCGACTACCCTCGTGCCATCGGCCTGGACGACGAAAGCCTGCGAACCTTTCAGGCCGTCGGTCTGGCCGACGCGGTGCTGCCGCACACCACCCCGTGGCATGCCATGCGCTTCCTCACCCCAAAGGGTCGCTGCTTTGCCGACATCCAGCCAAAAACCGACGAGTTCGGCTGGTCGCGACGCAATGCCTTCATACAGCCCCTGGCCGACCGCATACTGTTCGAAGGCTTGCAGCGCTTTGACAACGTCAAGGTACTGTTCAGCCGCGAGCTCGACAGTTTTGAACAGAGCGACAGTGCCGTGGTGCTTAACCTCAAGGATCAGAACGGTCGCAGCGAATGCCTGCATGCCCGCTACCTGATCGGCTGCGACGGTGGCAACAGCCTGGTGCGCCGCAGTCTGAACATCAGTTTCGAAGGCAAGACCGCGCCGAATCAGTGGATCGTCGTCGACATCGCCAACGACCCGCTGAGCACACCGCATGTTTACCTGTGCTGCGACCCGGTACGGCCTTATGTTTCCGCCGCCCTGCCCCATGGCGTGCGTCGTTTCGAGTTCATGGTCATGCCCGGCGAGACCGAAGCCGAGCTGAGCAAACCGGAAAACATGCGCAAGCTGCTAGGCAAGGTGTTGCCGAACCCGGACAACATCGAACTGATCCGCAGCCGCGTCTATACCCACAATGCCCGGTTGGCCGGTCAATTCCGCCAAGGCCGGGTGCTGCTGGCGGGCGATGCCGCACACATCATGCCGGTCTGGCAAGGCCAGGGTTACAACAGCGGCATGCGTGATGCTTCCAACCTGGCCTGGAAACTGTCGCTGGTGATCAAGGGCCTGGCGGCCGACAGCCTGCTCGACAGCTACGAACAGGAGCGCCGCGACCACGCCAAGGCAATGATTGACCTTTCCGTGCTCGCCGGCCATGTGCTGGCCCCGCCGAAGCGCTGGCAAGGCACCTTGCGAGATGGCGTGTCGTGGCTGCTCAATTATGTACCACCGGTCAAACGCTACTTCCTGGAAATGCGCTTCAAACCGATGCCGCAATACGCCCGGGGAGCCTTGATCGTGCCGAGTGAAAAGGGCTCGCCGGTAGGCAAGATGTTCATTCAGCCGAAGGTGTTGACTGACGCCGGCACCACTGTGTTGCTGGATGAAGTGATCGGCGAAAACTTTGCGATCATCGCCTGGGGCTGCGACCCGACCTGGGGCTTGAGCGCCGGGCAGATCGAACAATGGCAAGCGCTGGGAACACGGTTTATCCAGGTACTACCCGATGTCCAGCTCAAGGCCGCCAGTGACGTCAACCCCGGCGTGATCCGCGTTGGTGACAGTACCGGCCGCCTCAAGGAATGGTTCGCCCGTGGTTCGGCGTCCATCGCCCTGGTACGTCCGGACCGCTTCCTTGCCGGCCTGGCCATTCCACAAACCGTCGGCCACGCCTGTGACCAATTGGCACTGGCGCTCAAGGCCCTGCCACAACCTGCCGCGACAATCATCGCCAGCAAGGTGGCTTGAGATGAGCGCGTATCTGCACTGCATGTCGCACACGCCCCTGGTGGGCTACGTCGACCCGACGCCTGAGGTGCTGGCCGAAGTCGACGCAATGATCACCCAGGCCCGCGAGCGCATCGCCCGCTTCGCCCCGGAGCTGATCGTGCTGTTCGGCCCCGACCACTACAACGGTTTCTTCTACGACGTGATGCCGGCCTTCTGCATCGGCATGGCGGCTGACGCCATCGGTGATTTCGGCACTGCTGCCGGCGCGCTGGACGTGCCCAAGGCGCTGGCCGAAGCCTGTGCGCAAAGCGTGCTGGATGCTGGCGTCGACGCCGCCGTGTCCTATCGCATGCAGGTCGATCACGCGTTTGCCCAACCGCTGGAACTGTTGCTTGGCGGTTTGCAGGGCTGTCCGGTGATTCCGGTTTTCATCAATTCGGTGGCCGTGCCATTGCCAGGTTTCAAGCGTGCCCGCCAGCTCGGTGAAGCCATCGGCCAATGGGCACTGTCGTTGAACAAGCGCGTGCTGTTTCTGGCTTCCGGTGGTTTGTCCCATCAACCCCCGGTGCCGGAGTTGGCCAAGGTTGATACGCGCATGGCCGACCGCCTGATGGGCAGCGGCCGCCACTTGCCGGCCGATGAACGTGATGCACGCCAACAGCGGGTGATTCAGGCGGCGCGAGATTTCGTCGAGGACCAAAACAGCCTGCACCCGCTCAACCCGACGTGGGATCAGCAGTTTCTCGGCACCCTGGAAAAGGGCTGCCTGAGTGACCTCGATGCGCTGGGCAATGACGAGTTGTCGGCGTTGGCCGGCAAGTCCACCCACGAAGTGAAAACCTGGGTCGCCGCTTTCGCTGCGCTGTCCGCCTTCGGCCCTTACCAGAGCGAAGGCCGCTACTACCGCCCGATTCCCGAATGGATCGCAGGCTTCGCCGCCCTTGGCGCCCGTCCGCTGAACAACAACCACTGAATTCAAGGAACTGCCATGACTGCCACTGCATTCACCGAAGCTTCCACCAGCCGCTTTGTACGCATCAAGGAAGGCGAACTGGATCTGCAACTGCATTACAACGACGTTGGCCACAACCCTGAAAACCCGATCGCAGAAACCGTGGTCATGCTTCATGGTTCCGGCCCTGGCGCCAGCGGCTGGGCCAACTTCCACCGCAACATCGAACCGTTGGTGTCTGCCGGTTACCGGGTGATCCTGATGGATTGCCCGGGCTGGAGCAAAAGCGACCCGATCGTGTGCAGCGGCTCGCGTTCGGACCTCAACGCCCAAGCCCTCAAGGGGTTGGTCGACGCACTGGACCTCAAGCAGGTCCACATCATCGGCAACTCCATGGGCGGCCATAGCACCGTGGCCTTCGCCCTCGCCTATCCGGAGCGAGTCGGCAAACTGGTATTGATGGGCGGTGGCACCGGCGGCCCGAGCGCCTTCGTTGCGCAGCCGACCGAAGGCATCAAGTTGATCGGCGCGCTGTACCGCGAGCCGACCATCGAGAACCTGAAGAAGATGATGAACGTTTTCGTTTTCGATGCCAGCAGCCTGACCGACGAACTGTTCCAGACCCGTCTGGACAACATCCTCGCACGCCGCGATCACCTGGAAAATTTCGTCAAAAGCAGCACCCTCAATCCCAAGCAATTCCCGGACTTCAGCCACCGTCTGCATGAAATCAAGGCCCAGACCCTGATCGTCTGGGGTCGCGAAGACCGCTTCGTGCCCATGGACACCGGTTTACGTCTGCTGGCGGGCCTGCCCGACGCGCAACTTCATGTGTTCAACCGCTGCGGCCACTGGGCTCAGTGGGAACACGCCGAGACGTACAACCGCATGGTCCTGGACTTCCTGACCCACTGATGACCGAGGCCGACATGAATCCGATTCAAGACACACTGCAACAGCTCGCCGCCGACCTGCGTCAAGCCGAGGCCCGCAGTGAAGCTATCGCGCCACTGCGTGAGCAGATCGGCGAAGACAATGCCGAGGCCGCCTACACCATTCAGCGCCTCAACGTTGCCCACGGCGTGGCCAGTGGTCGACGCGTGGTCGGTCGCAAGATCGGCCTGACCAACCCCAAGGTGCAACAGCAACTGGGCGTCGATCAGCCGGACTTCGGCACCTTGTTCGCCGACATGTGCTACGGCGACAACGAAACTGTGCCAGTCAGCCGCGTGCTGCAACCGAAAATCGAAGCTGAAATTGCGCTGGTTCTGGAACGCGATCTGCCACGCGCCGACACCACCTTTGCCGACGTCATGGCGGCAGTCGGTTGGGTTGTGCCCGCACTGGAAATCGTCGGCAGTCGCGTGCAGGGCTGGAACATCCGTTTCGTCGACACCGTGGCGGACAACGCTTCCAGCGGCTGTTTCGTGCTCGGCGGCCCGACTCGCCGTCTCGATGGCCTGGACCTGCGTCAGGCCGGCATGCGCATGACCCGCAATGGCGAAGAAGTCTCCAGCGGCAGCGGCGCCGAATGCCTTGGCCATCCACTCAACGCTGCCGTGTGGCTGGCCCGCACCATGGCGCGCCTGGGCGAACCGCTGCAGGCCGGCGACGTCATTTTGACCGGGGCACTCGGACCGATGGTGGCCGTGGCTGCCGGTGACCGGTTCGAAGTCGAGATCGAAGGTATCGGTCGTGTCGGTGTTCAGTTCAGCGCCGAGTGATCGGCGACTTGCGTGCAAATGAGGCAACAACAATGAACAAACTCAAAGTCGCCATCATCGGTTCCGGCAACATCGGCACCGACTTGATGATCAAGATCCTGCGTAATGCCAAACACCTGGAAATGGCGGTCATGGTCGGCATCGACCCGGCCTCCGACGGTCTGGCCCGCGCCCAGCGCATGGGCGTGGCCGTGACCCACGAAGGTGTTGAAGGCCTGAGCCGCATGGATATGTTCAAGGACATCGACTTCGTCTTCGACGCGACCTCGGCCGGCGCTCACGTCAAGAACGATGCGTTTCTGCGCTCGATCAACCCCGGCATCCGCCTGATCGACCTGACGCCTGCGGCCATCGGTCCGTACTGCGTGCCGGTGGTGAACCTGGAACAGAACCTCGACCAGCTCAACGTCAACATGGTCACCTGCGGTGGCCAGGCAACCATCCCGATGGTCGCGGCGGTGTCGCGGGTGGCCAAGGTGCATTACGCCGAAATCGTTGCCTCGATCGCCAGCAAATCCGCCGGTCCCGGCACCCGCGCCAACATTGACGAGTTCACCGAAACCACCTCCAAGGCCATTGAGGTGATCGGCGGCGCAGCCAAGGGCAAGGCGATCATCGTGATGAACCCGGCCGAGCCACCGCTGATGATGCGCGACACGGTGTTCGTTTTGTCCGAGGCGGCGGACCAGGCGCTGGTCGAAGCCTCGATTGTCGAAATGGCCGCCGCCGTGCAGGCCTATGTGCCGGGCTATCGCCTCAAGCAAAAAGTCCAGTTCGACGTGATTCCCGAAGACGCGCCGCTGAACATCCCAGGCCTGGGTAAATTCTCCGGCCTGAAGACCTCGGTGTTCCTCGAAGTCGAAGGCGCCGCTCACTACCTGCCAGCCTACGCCGGCAACCTCGACATCATGACCTCCGCGGCCTTGGCCACCGCCGAGCGCATGGCGCAGTCGATGCAACAAGCCTGAGGAGATCAACATGAACGGCAAAAAACTCTACATCTCCGACGTCACCCTGCGCGATGGCAGCCACGCTATCCGTCATCAGTACTCGATCCAGAACGTGCAGGACATCGCTCGTGCGCTGGACAAGGCCAAGGTCGACTCGATCGAAGTCGCCCACGGTGACGGCCTGCAAGGCTCGAGTTTCAACTACGGCTTCGCCGCGCACACCGATCTGGAATGGATCGAGGCCGCCGCTGACGTGATCAGCCACGCGAAAATCACTACGCTTTTGCTACCTGGCATCGGCACGGTGCATGACCTGAAAGCAGCCTACAACGCCGGGGCCCGGGTGGTGCGCATCGCCACCCATTGCACCGAGGCGGATGTATCGAAACAGCACATCGAATATGCCCGCGAGCTGGGTATGGACACCGTTGGTTTCCTGATGATGAGCCACATGATCCCGGCCGAGCAATTGGCGGCCCAGGCCAAGTTGATGGAAAGCTACGGCGCGACCTGCGTGTACATGGCCGACTCCGGTGGCGCGATGAACATGCAGGATGTGCGTGATCGATTTCGCGCCTTCAAAGCGGTGCTCAAACCAGAAACCGAGACTGGCATGCACGCCCACCACAACCTGTCGCTCGGCGTGGCCAATTCGATTACCGCCGTCGAAGAAGGTTGCGACCGTATCGATGCCAGCCTCGCCGGCATGGGCGCTGGCGCCGGTAACGCGCCGCTGGAAGTGTTCATCGCCGCCGCCGAGCGCCTGGGCTGGAATCACGGCACCGACCTCTACACCTTGCTCGATGCCGCCGATGACATCGTCCGTCCGCTGCAAGACCGGCCAGTGCGGGTCGACCGCGAAACCCTGGCGCTGGGTTATGCGGGCGTCTACTCGAGCTTCCTGCGTCACGCCGAAATCGCCGCTGCCAAGTACGGCCTCAAGACTCTCGACATCCTCGTGGAGCTGGGCAACCGGCGCATGGTGGGCGGCCAGGAAGACATGATCGTTGATGTGGCGCTGGACCTGCTCAAGCGCTGATACCAAGCACCACACCGACTGGTCGCCCACGCAGCGGCCGGTCGGCTCTGTTTTGTCCATTACAACAATAAAACGGGTATTGCCCATGACATCGCTCAACCTGACAGCACCGCTGCATATGACACGGACCATCAGTCTGTGTTTCCTCGTCGCCCTGATGGAAGGCCTTGACCTGCAAGCCTCGGGGATCGCCGCACAAGGGATGGCGGCCGCTTTTCAACTGGATAAGTTACAGATGGGGTGGGTCTTCAGCGCCGGGATTTTCGGCCTGCTGCCCGGTGCCTTCCTCGGTGGATTATTGGCTGACCGCATCGGCCGCAAACGCGTGCTGATGGCGTCGGTAGCCCTGTTCGGGTTGTTCTCGCTGGTCACCACTATGGCCTGGGATTTCAACAGCCTGCTGGTTGCGCGCTGCCTCACGGGCGTGGGCCTGGGTGCTGCTTTGCCCAACCTGATCGCCCTGACAAGTGAAGTGGCTGGCCCGCGCCTGCGTGGCACCGCCGTGAGCCTGATGTATTGCGGTGTGCCATTGGGGGCCGCTTTAGCAGCCAGCATTGGCATCGCCAACCTGGTCGGTGGTTGGCAGGTTGTGTTCTACGTCGGTGGTGTCGTGCCGCTGTTGATCGTGCCACTGCTGGGACTTTACCTGCCGGAATCAGCGGCGTTTCGCAGCGTCCGCGACGCCGCTCCGATCGGCGTGGTCAGCGGCCTGTTCCGCAACGGCGCGGCATTGCCGACCGCGATGATCTGGGTCAGCTACTTCTTTACGCTCATGGTGGTTTACATCCTGATCAACTGGCTGCCGAGCCTGTTGATCGGCCAGGGCTTCAGCGGGGCTCAAGCAAGCTGGGTGATGCTGGCGCTGCAATTTGGTGCGGCGGCAGGCACGTTGTTGCTGGGTTGGGTCATGGATCGTCTGCCGGCCTGGGCATTGTCGGCGTTGATTTACCTCGGCATTCTCGCGTCCCTGACCGCCCTGGGCATGGTCAGTCAATTGCAAAGCATGCTGGTGGCCGGCTTCGTCGCCGGTTTCTTCGCCACGGGCGGGCAATGTGTGCTGTATGCCTTGGCACCGCATTTCTATCGTCCGTCAATTCGCGCCACGGGTGTCGGCAGCGCCGTCGCCATCGGCCGGCTGGGCGCGATGAGCGGCCCGCTGGTGGCCGGCAAAATGCTCGCACTGGGCACTGGCACCACCGGCGTGATGATGGCCTCGGCACCGGGCATCGTCATGGCGGCACTGGCGGTGTTTTACCTGTCGGTACGCCGCAACCGCTCCCCCGCTGACTGACTCATCCGATCTCTTCCCCCCGTGCCTCGATGGCGCGGGGCGTTATCCCTACAACAATAAAAGTGAACACTGCCATGCTCAGGAATTTTCTTCGGGCCTTCAGCGCCTGCACCTGCGTTTTGTCCATTGGCCAGGCTTGCGCCGCCGGTTTTGTCGACGACAGCCATGCCGATCTGGTGATGCGCAACTATTACTTCGATCGCAATTACGTCAACGCCACGCCTCAGGCGGCTGCTCGCGAGTGGGCGCAGGGCTTCATTCTCAACATGCGGTCGGGCTATACCGAAGGACCTGTCGGCTTCGGTCTGGACGCCCAGGGATTGCTGGGGGTGCGCCTGGACTCGTCGCCTGACCGTACCGGGACCGGCCTGCTGCCGTACAACCCCACCACCCGCGAGCCGGCCAGTGAATATTCGGAGCTGGGCCTGACTGCCAAGGCCCGGGCGTCGAAGAGCGAGTTGCAACTGGGTACCATCAGCACGTTTCTGCCTATCGCCTTTGCCAGCCCTACCCGCTTGCTGCCGCAGACCTTCCGAGGCACGTACCTCAAGTCCCAGGAAATCGACAACCTGACCCTGCATGCCGGCTGGCTCGATCGCATCAACCTGCGCGACTCCACCAACTATCAGAAAATGTCGGTAGCCTCGCCTAACGGCCGCTTCAATGGCGCTGCCGAATCCGACCGTTTTACCTTCCTCGGCGGCGACTATGCCTGGTCGCCGCAACTGACGCTGAAGTACTACCACGCCGAACTGGCTGACCTTTACCGCAAGGATTTCTACGGCTTCGTCGACAATCGTCCGATCGGCCCCGGCAGCCTGAAAAGCGACTTCCGCCTGTTCGTCACTGGCGAGGACGGCGCGGCCAAGGCTGGCCCCGTGGACAACCGCAATGCGGCACTGATGCTGACCTATGCCTTGGGTGCCCATAAATTCGGTGCCGGCTACATGCAACTGACCGGCAAGACCGCAATGCCCTACCTGTTCGGCACCGAGCCACTCGTCATCACCGAAGGCACGCTGAGCTCCGAGTTTCTTAACCCCAAGGAGCGCAGCTGGCAGGTACGGTATGACTACAATTTCGTGGCCATGGGCTTGCCAGGGCTCAATGGCATGCTGCGCTACGTGAGCGGCGACAATATCGAACTGGCCAAGCTGGGAGGCTCCAACCTGAAAGAAAGCGAAAAGGATATCGAACTGTCCTACGTGCTGCAGGGCACTCCGTTGAATGGCTTGGCCTTGCGCGTGCGCAACGCCTGGTACCGCAACGACTTCACCGCCCAGGCCAGCCACAGGGACGACAATGAGCTACGGATGAATGTCGATTACACATGGAAGCTATGGTGAGTTTCAAATAAAACAATGGAAGTCCGCCTGACAAAAGATTCCGCCCGGAGCCAGTCATTTTATAGGGGTAAAAACGACCAAACATAAAAAAGGGTCGCGAGATAAATCTCGCAACCCCTTGAATTATATGGTCGGGACGGAGTGGTTCGAACACTCGACCCCTAGCACCCCATGCTAGTGCGCTACCGGACTGCGCTACGCCCCGACTAGGCGTGAAACCTGTTCCTCATCTCGAGGTACGATCAAGAATATATCGCAAGCTTTTGAAAACTGGAAGTATTTAAAAGCAGGAATTTATTTCTTGAGTACCACCAGAACATCTTCGAGTTCGGCGATCATCTGGCGGATCATTTGCTTGTATTGGGTCGTGTCGTCTTTGGCTTCATCGCCGGACAAGCGCAGGCGCGCTCCGCCGATGGTGAACCCCTGATCGTAAAGAAGCGCGCGGATCTGCCGGATCATCAGCACGTCCTGGCGCTGATAATACCGGCGGTTTCCGCGGCGTTTGACAGGGTTGAGTTGAGGAAACTCCTGCTCCCAGTAGCGCAGCACGTGTGGTTTTACCGCACACAGCTCGCTGACTTCACCAATGGTGAAGTAGCGTTTGCCTGGGATGACGGGGAGCTCGTCGTTATGACTTGGTTCCAGCATAAGCCTCAACTCGGGCCTTCAACTTCTGCCCTGGACGAAAGGTGACCACACGGCGAGCCGTGATCGGGATTTCTTCCCCCGTTTTCGGATTGCGGCCAGGCCGCTGGCGTTTGTCCCGAAGGTCGAAATTGCCGAAACCGGACAATTTGACTTGTTCGTTGTCTTCGAGAGCGTGCCTGATTTCTTCAAAAAACAGTTCGACCAATTCCTTGGCCTCCCGTTTGTTCAGGCCCAGCTCTTCATACAGACGTTCCGCCATCTCAGCTTTCGTCAGAGCCCCCATACGTCACTTCCTTAACGTGGCGTTCAACCTTTGTTCGAGCGAGGTGAGGATGTTTTGCGTTGCGGTATTCACCTCATCGTCATTAAGAGTGCGCGATGGATGCTGCCAGGTCAAGCCGACTGCGAGGCTTTTTCTATCAGGATCAATGCCTTTACCCTGATACACGTCAAATAGCCTGAGGTCTGTCAGCCATTCGCCTGCATTTTCACGGATTACATCCAGTACAGCCGTGGCTGCAACGTCTTTGTGTGCAATCAGTGCAAGGTCACGACGCACTTCAGGAAAGCGCGATAACTCGTGGAATTTTGGCATTTTGCCCGACGCGACTTCCGCCAGAACCAGTTCGAAGACGAAGACCGGACGGTCGAGACCGAGGGTTTTCGACAATTCAGGATGGATAGCGCCGATGAAGCCGACCAGACGACCGTCACGCTCGATGCGCGCAGTTTGACCCGGGTGCAACGCTGGGTGCTTGCCCGGCACGAAAGTGAACGCATCCAGGGCACCGGCAAACCCCAGCACCGCTTCGACGTCGGCCTTGACGTCGAAGAAGTCGACGGTATCGCGACCCTGCGCCCAACCTTCAGGCAAACGGCTACCGCAAACGACACCCGCCAACATCGGCTCTTGCTTCAGGCCCTCAAGCTGGCCAACGAAACGCAGGCCGCTTTCAAACAGGCGCACGCGATCCTGCTGACGGTTCAGGTTGTGCTGAAGCGCCTTGACCAGACCCGGCCACAAGGACGAACGCATGGCGGCCATGTCATTGGAGATCGGATTGGCGAGCAGCAACGGCTCTACACCCGGATTAAACAGTTCGAACTGTTTCGGATCGATGAAGCTGTAGGTAATTGCTTCCTGATAACCACGGGCAACCAGCAGGCGGCGCAGCTCAGGCAGATCGCTACGGGCTTCCGCCTTGGCTTGCGGCGCCAGACGCGCTTGCGGATAACGAACCGGCAAACGGTTGTAGCCGTACAGGCGAGCGAGCTCTTCGATCAGGTCGACTTCCAGACTGATATCGAAGCGATGGCTTGGTACTTCTACACGCCACTGCCCTGCCCCGTCGGCAGTAATGGTCAGGCCCAAGGCATTGAGCAGGCGCTCCACTTCAGCCGAATCCATTTCCATACCCAGCATCTGGGTAATGCGCTGGGCACGCAGGGTGACCGGAGCAATTTTCGGCAGGTGCTGTTCGCTGACGGTCTCGATGACCGGACCCGCTTCACCACCGGTGATTTCCAGCAGCAAGCCAGTCGCGCGCTCCATGGCTTCACGGGCCAGTTGCCAATCCACACCACGCTCATAGCGATGGGATGCATCGGTGTGCAGGCCATAGGAACGGGCCTTGCCTGCCACGGCGATCTGGTCGAAGAAGGCGCTTTCCAGGAACACGTCACGCGTGGTCGCGGACACACCGCTGTGCTCGCCACCCATGACGCCGGCGATTGCCAGTGCGCGGGAGTGGTCGGCAATCACCAGCGTATCGCTACGCAGGCTGACTTCCTGACCGTCGAGCAGCACCAGCTTCTCGCCGTCTTCGGCCATGCGCACACGGATGCCGCCGTTGATTTCGGCGAGATCGAAGGCGTGCAGCGGCTGACCCAGCTCCAGCATCACGTAGTTGGTGATGTCGACGGCAGCGTCGATGCTGCGCACTTCTGCACGACGCAGACGCTCCACCATCCACAGCGGCGTAGGCCTGGACAGGTCGACGTTACGAATCACACGACCCAGATAACGTGGGCACGCGGCCGGCGCCAGTATTTCTACCGAACGCACTTCGTCGTGCGCGGCAGGAACCGAAGCCACTACCGGACGGGTGACCGGAGCGGCATACAGCGCGCCGACTTCACGAGCCAGACCGGCCAGGGACAGGCAGTCGCCACGGTTCGGGGTCAGATCGACCTCGATGCTGGCGTCTTCCAGATCCAGATAAACGCGGAAATCCTCACCTACCGGCGCATCGGCCGGCAGCTCCATCAGACCGTCATTACCTTCACCGACCTGCAGCTCGGATTGCGAGCACAGCATGCCGTTGGATTCAACGCCACGCAGCTTGGCCTTCTTGATCTTGAAGTCACCCGGCAGCTCGGCGCCGATCATGGCGAAAGGAATCTTCAGGCCCGGGCGCACGTTTGGCGCACCGCAAACAACCTGGAAGGTTTCCGAACCGTTGTTGACCTGGCACACGCGCAGCTTGTCGGCGTCCGGGTGCTGCTCGGTGCTCAGCACCTCGCCAACTACTACACCATTGAAAACACCGGCGGCCGGCGTAACGCTATCGACCTCAAGACCGGCCATCGACAGACGAGCAACCAGCTCGTCGCGACTTACCTGCGGGCTAACCCAGCCACGCAGCCATTGTTCACTGAATTTCATCCTGCTCTCCTAAGAATTCGTTACGACTAGCGAAATTGCGCGAGGAACCGCAAGTCGTTGTCGAAGAACAGACGCAAGTCGTTCACGCCGTAACGCAGCATGGCCAGACGCTCTACGCCCATGCCGAAGGCAAAGCCCGAGAACTCTTCCGGGTCGATACCGGACATACGCAACACGTTCGGGTGAACCATGCCGCAGCCCATCACTTCCAGCCAGCCCGTCTGCTTGCAGACGCGGCAGCCTTTACCGCTGCACATCACGCATTCCATGTCGACTTCAGCGGATGGCTCGGTGAACGGGAAGTACGAAGGACGGAAACGCACGGCCAGTTCTTTTTCGAAGAACACCCGCAGGAACTCTTCGATGGTGCCTTTGAGGTCGGCGAAATTGATGTCGCGATCGACCAGCAGGCCTTCGACCTGGTGGAACATCGGCGAGTGGGTGATATCGGAGTCGCTGCGGTAGACGCGGCCGGGGCAGACGATGCGGATCGGCGGCTGCCTGGACTCCATGGTGCGGACCTGTACCGGCGAGGTATGGGTGCGCAACAGCATGTTCGCATTGAAATAGAAGGTGTCATGCATCGACCGGGCCGGGTGATGGCCTGGGATGTTGAGCGCTTCGAAGTTGTGATAATCGTCTTCGACCTCAGGGCCTTCGGCGATGCCGTAGCCAATACGGGTGAAGAACTGTTCGACGCGTTCCAGAGTGCGGGTAACCGGATGCAGACCACCGGAGGTCTGACCGCGGCCAGGCAGGGTCACGTCAATGGACTCGGCAGAGAGTTTGGCAGCCAGATCGGCTTCTTCAAACAATGCCTTGCGCGCATTAAGGACCTCTGTGACACGCTCCTTGGCAACGTTGATCAGCGCACCGACCTGCGGACGCTCCTCTGCCGGCAAATTCCCCAGGGTCTTCATCACCTGAGTCAATTCACCCTTCTTGCCAAGGTAGTGAACCCGGATTTGCTCCAGGGCATTGATATCTTCAGCGCTTTGCACAGCCTCTAGTGCTTGAGAGACGAGCGCATCCAGGTTTTCCATGTACAGACTCCAGATACAAAATAGGGGAAGAGCTTGAAGGCTCTTCCCCTATTTATGACGTTTAACACCTGACCCCACAGATGCGAGGCCGGGTGACTGTCGGGGGTACTTAAGCCAAGGTGGCTTTAGCTTTCTCGACAATCGCAGCAAACGCCGCTTTTTCGTTCACTGCCAGATCAGCCAGAACCTTACGGTCGATCTCGATGGACGCTTTTTTCAGGCCGGCGATGAAACGGCTGTAGGACAGACCGTTGATACGAGCACCAGCGTTGATACGAGCGATCCACAGAGCGCGGAACTGACGTTTTTTCTGACGACGGTCACGGTAGGCGTATTGGCCTGCCTTGATTACCGCTTGCTTGGCAACACGGAATACGCGGGAGCGTGCGCCGTAGTAGCCTTTAGCAAGTTTCAGAATTTTTTTGTGACGCTTACGGGCAATGACGCCACGCTTTACACGAGCCATGAGTTACTTCCTCTATTCTTGACTAAAATTAACGAAGGCGCAGCATGCGCTCGACTTTTGCCACGTCAGACGGATGCAGCAAGCTGCTACCGCGCAGTTGACGCTTACGCTTGGTCGACATTTTGGTCAGGATGTGGCTCTTGAAAGCGTGCTTGTGCTTGATACCGTTAGCAGTTTTCAGAAACCGCTTAGCAGCACCACTTTTGGTCTTCATTTTTGGCATGTTCGGATACTCCGCATTCAGTTGATAAACATAATCAGAAGGCCTGCCGTGCCCTGTTGATTACTTCTTCTTTTTCGGGGCGATGACCATGATCAGCTGGCGTCCTTCCATCTTAGGATGCTGTTCGACCGAACCGTACTCGAGCAAGTCACCTTCAACTCGCTTGAGGAGTTCCATCCCCAGCTCCTGGTGGGCCATCTCACGGCCGCGGAATCGCAAGGATACCTTGGCCCTGTCCCCGTCACTCAGGAAACGTACCAGGTTGCGCAGTTTTACCTGGTAATCCCCTTCCTCCGTCCCTGGACGAAATTTGATTTCTTTAACCTGAATCTGCTTCTGGTTTTTCTTGGCCGCAGCAATCTGCTTCTTCTTTTCGAAGATCGATTTGCCGTAGTCCATCAGTTTGCAAACAGGTGGTACTGCATCGGCGGAAATCTCCACCAGATCCAGCTTGGCCTCTTCAGCCTTAAGAAGCGCGTCTTCGATTGACACAATCCCGAGCTGTTCACCTTCAGCCCCAATTAACCGAACCTCGCGTGCCGAGATATTCTCGTTGATCGGGGCTTTCGGTGCAGTTCGTTTATCTTGTCTCATTTCACGCTTAATAATAATTACTCCGAATCTTGGCGACCACGCCGGGAAACCGCTTGGGCGAGGAACTCAGCGAACCGGGCGACGGGCATCGAGCCCAGGTCAGCACCTTCACGAGTACGCACAGCGACAGTCTGCATCTCGACTTCCCGATCTCCGATAACCAAGAGATAAGGAACCTTGAGCAAAGTATGCTCGCGGATTTTAAAGCCGATCTTTTCATTTCTCAAGTCAGACTTGGCACGAAACCCGCTTTCGTTGAGAGTTTTTTCCACTTCGGCGGCAAAATCAGCCTGTTTATCAGTGATATTCATCACCACTGCCTGGGTCGGAGCCAGCCACGCAGGGAACGCACCCTCGTAGTGCTCGATCAGGATTCCGACGAACCGCTCGAAGGACCCCAGGATCGCCCGGTGCAACATGACCGGGTGCTTGCGACTGTTGTCTTCGGAGACGTATTCGGCTCCCAGACGCACAGGCAGGTTAAAATCGAGCTGCAGGGTACCACATTGCCAGACGCGACCGAGGCAATCTTTCAGCGAGAACTCGATCTTCGGACCGTAGAAAGCACCCTCGCCCGGCTGCAGATCGTACGGCAGGCCCGCGCTATCAAGGGCTGCGGCCAGTGCAGCTTCGGCGCGATCCCAAAGCTCGTCGGAACCGACGCGTTTTTCCGGACGAGTGGATAGCTTCATCTCGACATCTTTAAAGCCGAAATCGGCGTAGACGTCCATGGTCAGCTTGATAAACGCAGCGGACTCGGCCTGCATCTGCTCTTCGGTGCAGAAGATGTGGGCGTCGTCCTGGGTGAATGCGCGCACGCGCATGATGCCGTGCAAGGCACCCGATGGCTCGTTACGGTGGCATGCACCGAACTCGGCCAGGCGCATCGGCAGTTCGCGGTAGCTTTTCAGGCCCTGGTTGAACACCTGCACGTGGCAAGGGCAGTTCATTGGCTTGATTGCGTAGTCGCGGTTTTCCGACTGCGTGGTGAACATGTTGTCGGCGTAGTTGGCCCAGTGCCCGGATTTCTCCCACAGGCTGCGGTCAACGACTTGCGGCGTCTTGATTTCCAGGTAGCCGTTGTCGCGCTGAACCTTGCGCATGTACTGCTCGAGCACCTGGTACAAAGTCCAGCCGTTCGGGTGCCAGAACACCATGCCCGGCGACTCTTCCTGGGTGTGGAACAGGCCCAGGCGCTTGCCGATCTTGCGGTGGTCGCGCTTTTCGGCTTCTTCAATGCGCTGGATGTAAGCCGCCAGTTGCTTCTTGTCCGCCCATGCGGTGCCGTAGACGCGCTGCAGCTGCTCGTTCTTGGCATCGCCGCGCCAGTAGGCGCCGGACAGTTTGGTCAGTTTGAAGGATTTCAGGAAGCGGGTGTTCGGCACGTGCGGACCGCGGCACATGTCGACGTATTCTTCGTGATAGTACAGGCCCATGGCCTGCTCGTTCGGCATGTCTTCGACCAGGCGCAACTTGTAGTCTTCGCCACGGGCCTTGAACACTTCGATCACTTCGGCGCGCGGAGTGACTTTCTTGATCACGTCGTAATCTTTCTCGATCAGCTGCTGCATGCGCTGTTCGATAGCCGCCAGGTCGTCCGGGGTGAAAGGACGCTCGAAGGCGATGTCGTAATAGAAACCTTCGTCGATGACCGGGCCGATGACCATTTTGGCGGTCGGATACAACTGCTTGACCGCGTGGCCAACCAGGTGGGCGCAAGAGTGGCGAATGATCTCCAGCCCCTCTTCATCCTTTGGCGTGATGATTTGCAGCGACGCGTCGCTGTCGATGATATCGCTGGCGTCGACCAGCTTGCCATCGACCTTGCCGGCTACAGTGGCCTTGGCCAGGCCAGCACCGATGGATGCGGCGACCTCGGCTACGGAAACCGGGTGATCGAATGAACGTTGACTGCCGTCGGGAAGAGTAATAGTTGGCATGGCGCCTCCTCTCCTAGTGGTGACCCCTACCAAAGGTCACGTGGGTTGGGATGAGCCAGTACAAGATCCGGTCCAGGCCATTCAATGACGAACGCCTGCCTTACAGCGGCAGGAGCCTTGCGGCCAACCGGAAAACCGAACCAGAGTGACTGGGATTCAAATCAGGGTTAATCGTGCCTCTGCCGCTACCGGGACTGAAGGTCCATCGGAGCCTGCAAACGCCCGAGCGGGGCATGCTAGCACAGATGAACGGTGGTAGCTGCGCAGAGGCTTTCCAACGCGGTAAATCAGGCGTTTTTATGCCAGAGTGGTGAACTTGAGCCGCGCATTAGCGCTCAGATAACAAGACATTGACCTCAAAGGAGCATCTTGGCATGCATCTGAATCGTATATTCGCTGTAGTCGCACCAATCGTTCTGCTGCTGCCGCTGGCCGCCCACGCCGAATGGCCAAAAGGTGAGCGCGAGAAGTACATGTCTCAGTGCGTTCCTGCGGCCGCGCAACAAATCGGTGAAGCTGCGGCCAAATCCCACTGCGCTTGTGGTGCCGATGCGATCAAGTCGTTCCCGGCCAGCGACATTCAGGCATTGATGGATAACAAAGCCAGTGACGCCCTGAAACAGAAAGCCTTTAGCCAAATTGCAGCCTGCAAGGCTGAGAACAAAGCCAAAAAATAAGCACAGATCTGCGTTCTCAAACCCTGTTTTACTGGCAAAAAGTCCCTAAAACAGGCCATTCCGTACAAATTATGCAGGTTTTACAGCTTTTTTTATCGTCTTTACTTTCGGCTAGAAGCCTTATAAAACGGGGCCTCCAGCCATTTCAAGACATAAAGAAACCACGACTGATTGGCAAACAGCTCGCCCGGGGGGCTCCCAAACCGAACATTTCGACTATGATACTCGGGTGTGCCCAGTTGGCCTGAGCAGCACAGTACTACTGAAAATATATGTTTCTTGGAGATACACCATGTCTAATCGCCAAACCGGCACCGTTAAATGGTTCAACGATGAAAAAGGCTTCGGCTTCATCACTCCTCAAGGTGGCGGTGACGACCTGTTCGTACACTTCAAAGCTATCGAAAGCGACGGTTTCAAAAGCCTGAAAGAAGGCCAGACTGTTTCCTTCGTGGCTGAGAAAGGCCAAAAGGGTATGCAAGCTGCTCAAGTTCGCCCAGAGTAATTTCCAGGCGCACTAGAAAAACCCCGTCCATGTGACGGGGTTTTTTATGGGTGAAACAAAAACCTGAGGATCAGCCGCAGTTGACCCGGGTGACCACCCTGCTGGCATCGGTGTTCAGGTTCAGGCGATCGGAACGGTACTCCAGCGTCACCATATCGGTTGGCAGCAGGAACCGCGCGCTTTGCGCCCCCGCGCGGGTACGCGCCTGCTCAAGCAGTTGCGGCGATGCCTGTTTGCCGATGGTGAACTCGGCAGCCTTCGCTTCACAGCGGCTGTGACCCGTGTCAGTCGTCGCAACATCAACTGTTGCCGACTCCGTAGAGGTAGTGCTGCAACCGGCCAGCGTGGCAACGGCCAGCAAAGTACCCAATGACGCGAGCTTCCAAGGCATGAAGCCTCCTTATTTCAATGATTGAGCTGAGATCGTGCGACAACCAGACTGGCGTTTGGTTTCACAGGCAGGCAGTGCTAGCACCCTGCCCGCAATCCGGACGAGCCGCGATTTTGCCTGAGCATCGCCCTCCCCTTAACCACTCAATCGTGACTGAATATGAACGACGCTCAATAGACGTCGATATAGTCGTAAGGCGGATTGGGCCAGTTCTCCTTCAAGGCATTGAAGATTTGCATGACCCAGACCTCATCGCTGGCCGCGACCCGCCCGACATAACCGGAGCCCTTGGCCCAGGTTTCAAGTCGAAACAGCAAGCCGTCGATATCGGTACCGCCCACGACACCCGAGGAGATATAGGCAATGCCTCCTTTAGTGACCCGCAACTGGGTGTGCTCATCGTCACTGGCGCTGGCCAGCAACTGACGCACCGCCTCAAGGGTCAGGCCATCCGGGGAGTTCAAATCGATCTGCACTGCGCACTCCTTGAATATTCGTCAGAGACCAAGTGTCGCACAGCACTCCTTTCACGCCTAAGTCGACGTGTCAAAAGCCCCGCAAAATGGTTAACTCGGCACTCAGACTTCCCCCGACTTGACGAGTGCCATCATGACCACCGTAAGCATCGACGCTGACATCAAGGCCAAGTGGCAAGACGGCCACAGCTCCTACAGTCCAGGCAGCACGGAAGAGCTCGCCATTATCGGTATCGACCTTCTGGTCAGGGACCTTGGAACCGAAGCCGCCCAATCGTTCATCGAGCAGATTTTCGAGAAACATCTGTCGGACCAAAAGGCCGAAGCGGTCAGCAGGCGGGAGTGAAACACCTACGGGAGATGATGCTTACTTCAGGCGAGCCAGGCGCTCGGTCAGCAGAGCGAAGAAGCCCTGGGCATCGCCGCTTTCGACCCAGAAGGCATTCTTTGGTGCTTTCAAGCCGTCATACCAGTCGACAATGGTCTGCCCAAAGGTCGGACCTTCGCGGCTGTCGACAACCACATTGACCGAACGACCGCTGAACAATTGCGGCTTGAGCAGGTAAGCGACAACCGTGGCGTCATGCACCGGGCCGCCCGGAATGCCGTAGTGTTCCATGTCGCCTTTGATGTATTCATTGAGAATATCGCCCACCAATCGGCTGGCGTTGTTGTTCAGCGCGGCAATCTGTTTCAGGCGCGCTTCGCTGGTAAGGATCTTGTGGGTCACATCCAGCGGCAGGTAGGTCAGCTTCACGCCACTCTTGAGTACCACTTCGGCCGCCTGCGGATCGGCGAACAGGTTGAACTCGGCCACCGGCGTGATGTTGCCGCCATTGAAGTGCGCACCGCCCATGACCACCACTTCCCTGATGCCCTGAACGATCTCCGGCTCCTGGATCAGCGCCAGGGCCAGGTTGGTCTGCGGGCCAAGCATGGCGATGGTGATGCTGTGGGGTTTAGCAGATTTCAGGGTTTCGATCAGATAAGTGATGGCGCTGCCCTTGGCCAGGCCTTGCCTGGGCTCATGCACGGCAATGCCCGACAACCCTTCCTTGCCATGAATGTCCTCAGCGTAGACGGGTGTACGCATCAGAGGCCTCGGCGCTCCCGCATAGACCGGAACCTCTTCGCGCCCCGCCCATTCCCGGGCCAATCGTGCATTGCGCGAGGTCTTGTCCAGGCGAACGTTGCCCGCAACGGTGGTCAATGCCCGGACATTCAGTTCGTCGGGCGATGCCAGGGCGAACAACAGGGCAACGACATCGTCAGCCCCTGGATCGGTGTCGATGATCAAGTCGATTTTTTCCGCCGCCTGGGCGTTCGTTGCGCTAATCAGGGACAAAAGCAGCAGACTCCGGAGCAGTGGGTGCAGTTTCTGAGCATAGCGATATGTGGCGCACTCCTTGTACCGGGGAAATCAAAACGCGGACAGCCAGTCAAAACGTTACACCGGCGACCAGCACTATGTTGCAGTACGGCTGGCACTCGCCTGTACGAACAATCGCTCTCGCTTGTCGGCTCAGGGCCTTGAATTGTTCATGGGTGAGCACCTCACGCCGACCCAACGCGTCTGTGCCGTCCAGCTCATCCAGCGCGACCAGGGCCGACGGCTTTTTATCGAAGATTTCCTGAGCCAGCACATGGCTTTCGACCTGCATCTCACTGAGCACCACCTTCAAGGTGCTGACAAAATCCGGAATGCCATGGGTCAAGGCCAGGTCGATCAATTCAACACCCGGCGGAACCGGCAAACCGGCGTCCCCGATGACGACCATGTCGCCATGCCCCAATGAGGCGATCAGCCGCGACAGTGCAATATTGAGCAGTGGTGTCTTTTTCATGGTGTGTTAAACGCCTGTACATCGCTCAAGACAGGAATTGAAGGTTGCGCGCCCGCACGGGTGACCGACAGCGCCGCAGCTACCTGTCCGAAGTGGATCGCCTGCGCCTCCTCTTGACCTGCGGCCAGCGCCGCAGCGAAACCGCCCACAAACGTATCGCCGGCCGCCGTAGTATCGACAGCCTTTACGGCGGTCGCAGGGAAATGTTCGAAGCGCTGGCCATCGGCAAACAGCAAGCCTTGCGCTCCAAGCGTAATGATTACCTTGCCGGCGCCCATGGCAATCAGCCGAGTCGCAGCAGCTTGAGCGGTTTCCAGGGAGTCCACCGACAGACCGCTCAGGGCCGATGCTTCACTCTCGTTGGGAATCAGGTAATCGATAGACGCATACCAGCCCGATGGCAGCGGACGGCTGACCGGTGCCGGGTTGAGGATGACCGTCTTGCCCAGTTCACGGCCGCGCTTGAGCGCATGGCCAACAGAGGCATCGGGCACTTCCAGCTGACAGATGAGCACGTCCGCCGCTTTTATCACCGAATCAAAACGGTCAATGGCTTCAGCGCTCAATGCACCGTTGGCACCGGGGACGATCACGATCGTGTTCTGACTGTTGTCGTCGACCACAATCAACGCCACGCCGCTGGAACCGTCAACGGTGCTGACTGCCTGACAATCGATCTGCTCGGCCAGCAGCGCCCCGCGCAGTGCCTCACCATAAGCGTCATTGCCCACGCACCCAATCATCGACACCTGTGCTCCCAGCCGCGCCGCAGCCACGGCCTGATTGGCGCCCTTGCCACCGGAGACGGTGGCAAACGATTCGCCAATCAACGTTTCACCGCCCTTGGGCAAGCGCGGCGCCCGGGTCACCAGGTCCATATTCAAACTGCCTATCACCACTACTTTTGCTGGCATACATTGCTACTCATCGATTCTGTTTCGGCGGCGCTGTTGGTTTAGCGGCTTTCTGTTTTCAACGGCTCTCTGTTTCAACGGAAGTGGGCAAACACGCCGGCCAGCGGCGCCGTCGATTCACGTATGACGATACTCGGCGTCACGATCCGCTGATCGGTCATCAGGTCTGGCGTGGCTATCCGTCGTAAAAGCACCTCAGCGGCCATTTCGCCGAGTTGCAGGATCGATTGCCCGACCGTGGTCAACGACGGATAGACATACCGACTCATCTGGATATCGTCGAAGCCGATCACCGACAACTCGCTCGGTACGCGAATATTGCGCTCGGCGGCGGCCCGTAGCACGCCGATGCCGATCATGTCGTTGGCCGCAAAAATGGCGCTAGGCGGATTGCTTTCCAGCAAAATCGCGGCGGCGCTGTAACCGCCGGTGCTGGTGAAATCGCTTTCCAGCATGCGCTCGGGAGAGACTTCGACACCCGCCTCTTTCAAGGCCCGGCGATAACCCGCCAAACGCATCTGCGCCACACTGGTGTCTTCCGGCCCGCTGATCGTGGCGATATCCCGGTGCCCCAACTCCAACAGGTGCCGGGTCGCCAGATACGCGCCGTATTCATGGTCGATGCGCACCAGGTCCGCATCGACACCTTCCAGTCCACGGTCGACGATGACCATGGGGGTGCGGACGCCTTTCAGGCCTTGTACCAGACCACCGTCGCCGCCGGCCGAGGCGACAATCAGGCCGTCGATGCGTTTTTCCAGCAGCACACGCAGGTAGCTGCGCTGCTTGTCCGGATTGTCGTCGGAGTTGCACAGGATGACGCAGTAACCGTTTCGCTCGCAGTAATCCTCGATACCCCGGGCCAGTTCGGCGAAATACGGGTTGAGGCTGTTGGGCACCAACAGGCCGATGGTCGCCGTGGTCTTGGCCTTGAGCGAACGGGCCACGGCGCTGGGGACGTAGTCGAGGGTCTGGATTGCAGCCTCGACCTTGATCCGGACTTCTTCACTGACCGGGCGGGTCCTGTTCACCACATGGGAAACCGTGGTGTAGGAAATGCCGGCAAGGGCTGCCACATCTTTGATAGTCGCCATGACTCAGGTCCGCCGGCTTGCGCGTTGACTGCGATAGGTGTCCAGCACCACCGCCACCACGATCACCGCGCCGGTAATGATGCGTTTGGTTGGCTCGGTTGCGCCGATCTGCGCCAGCCCCGCGGCCAGTACGGAAATGATCAGGACGCCAAAAAACGTGCTGATCACCGAGCCGCGCCCGCCCATCAGGCTGGTCCCGCCGATCACGACAGCTGCGATCACCTGCAACTCAAGACCGGAACCGGCATTCGGGTCCGCAGCTTCCAGGCGAGAAATCTGGAACAACGCGGCAATACCGGCGAGCAATCCCATCAGGCTGAAGACCAGGATTTTGTAAGGCTTCGGATTGATCCCCGCGAGCCGCACGGCCTCTTCGTTGGTGCCGATACCGATCAGGTAGCGCCCGAACACCGTGCGGGTCAACACGGCCTGGGCGATGAAAATGATCAGCAACGCAATGATGAACGACGGTGAAATGCCGAAGGCAATCGGGTTGGATAACCAGGCGAACGCATCGCCGATATAGGCCGTGCGCGAACCGGTCATCTGGTACGCCACCCCGCGAGCCATTTCCAGCACACCCAGGGACACGATGAACGAGGGTATCCGCCACGCCACCGTGATCGAGCCGGTGATGGTACCGGCGAGCGCCGCGATGGCCATGCCGAGCAGCGCCGCCGGCAGCACGCCCCAGCCCCAGCCAAGAATCGCCACGCTCACGGTCGAGGCCGCCAGCGCCAGCACCGAGCCTACCGACAGGTCGATGCCACCAATGATCAACACAAAGGTCATGCCGACCGCCAGCACCATCAGGTCCGGAATCTGGTTGGCCAGGGTGCTGAAAGTATCGTAGGACAGGAAATGACTGCTCAGCATCGAGAACAGCACGATCATCGCCGACAAGGCGCCTGCCAGGCCCAGATAGGTACCCAGGCCGTAGAAGTTGCCACTGCGAGTGCCGGCGAAAGAAGCGGTTTTCATGGAAGATCCCTAGGCGCGGCTTCAAAGAGCTGCGCATCACGTTTTTGGTAGCCGGCGAAAGCCGCGGCGAGCAACTCATCCTGGGTCCAGCTGTCGCGATCGAATGTATCGATCAGGCTTCCTGCCGACAGCACACCGATCCGGTCACAGATCAGCATCAGCTCGCGCAAGTCGCTGGAGACCACCACCAGCGCCTTGCCTTTGCGGGTCAACTCACCGAGCAGGTTGTAGATATCGAACTTGGCGCCGACGTCGATGCCGCGGGTCGGCTCGTCGAACAGCAGTACCGAGCAATCGCGCTCCAGCCAGCGCCCAATGACAACTTTCTGCTGATTGCCGCCGGACAGCTCAGACACCAACTGTGCCGGGCCGGAACTGCGGATTCGCATGGCGTCGATCTGACGCTGGGCCAGGGCGTGCTCATCATCATTGTCGACAAGGCCAGCGCTGGAGATGCCGGACATGTTGCCCAAGGCGATATTGGCGCCGATCGACTGTGCCAACAAAAGGCCTTCGCCCTTGCGATCCTCAGTGATCAACGCGATGCCATGACCCACCGCATCCACCGGCGAACGGATGCTGACGACCCGCGCCGGCGCCCCCAGGGCAATCGTGCCGCTGTCGGCGATATCAGCTCCGAAAATCAGACGCAGCAACTCGGTGCGCCCCGCCCCGATCAAACCGGAAATCCCGAAAATCTCGCCGGCACGGACTTCGAACGACACGTCGCGCACCTTGTCGGAACGGGTCAGGCCTTCGACCGTCAACATCGGAGCGCCGATCTTGCGCGCCCCCATATCGATGTGTTCGCCGAGCTCGCGCCCGACCATCAAGGTGACCAGTTGCTCGCTGTTGTAGTTGGCCATCGGCGCGACACAGACCAGGTTGCCGTCGCGCAGCACGGCAATGCGCTGCGCGACCCGCGCCAGCTCTTCGAGGCGATGAGAGATATAGATGATCGATACGCCGCGAGCCTGCAGACGGATGATCTGCTCGAACAGCATTTCGACTTCGCGTGCAGTGAGCATCGCGGTCGGCTCATCGAGAATCAGCACATGACAATCGCCGATCAGGTTGCGGGCGATCTCCACCATTTGCTGATGGCCGATGCCCAGTTCGCCGACCAGGGTATCCGGGTCAATAGCGTCGAGCCCGACCTGAGCCATGGCCTCGATGGCAGCCTTGCGCAACTGCTTGCGATTGATCCAGCCGCCGTTGTTGGGCAGGTTGTGAAGAAACAGGTTTTCCGCCACCGACAGGGTCGGCAGCAGATTGAGTTCCTGCATGACCATGCGGATACCCAGCGCTTCAGCCTGAGCCCGGCTTCCGGGACGATAGTCCTGCCCCTGAAACTGCATCTGACCGGTGGTTGGCGTGACCAGCCCTCCTATGATTTTCGACAGCGTGCTTTTGCCTGCGCCATTCTCGCCGGTCAGCGCCAGCACTTCACCGCGCATGAGCGTCAGGTCGATGCCAGTCAACACCGGTTGGGCGTAGGTCTTGCCGATACCACCGACCGAGAGGACAGCGTTCGGGACGGAAACTGACATAAAAATTCTCCATGCGCCCGTCCGGCTGGACGAGCGCCACTGTGTCGCCAGAGGGCTATTTGGTGACCAGTTCTACCGGTGTTTCGATCACGCCATTGGCGCCGCCGTCGACCTTTTCACCCTTGAGAATTTTCAATGCAGTCTCGATGCCGAACACCGCCTGCCTGGCCGCGAACTGGTCCGCCGTGGCCAGCACGCGACCATCCTTGAGCATTGGCTGGATGGCATTGATGTTGTCGTAGCCAACCACTTGTACCTTGCCGGCCTTGCCCGCGGCGCGCACGGCAGACACCGCGCCGACCGCCATGCTGTCGTTGCCGGCCAACAGGGCCTTGGTTTGCGGGTATTCACTGAGAATCGACGCGGCCACCTTGTTGCCTTTATCGATCTCCCAGTCACCGGATTGCAGGGACACGACCTTGATCTGCGCCGCCTCCATCGCATCCTTGAAGCCCGCAGTCCGCTGCTGCGCATTGGTGGTGGTGGACACACCTTCAATGATGCCGACTTCGTCACCGGCCTTCAGCTGCCTGGCCAGGTAGTCACCCACCAGCCGTGCGCCCTTGCGGTTGTCCGGGCCTACGAAAGGAACATCGATGTTTTTGCTTTTGACGACGGCGGGGTCCAGCTGGTTATCGATGTTGATCACGGTGATACCGGCATCGATGGCTTTCTTGATCACCGGAACCATCGCTTTGGAGTCCGCCGGCGCAATCACCAGTGCATTGACCTTGGCCAGGATCATCTGCTCGACGATGCGCGTCTGGCCCGCGGTGTCGGTTTCATCCTTGATACCGTTGGAGATGAGGTCGAATTCGCCGGAGTGATCTTTCTGGTAGGCCTTGGCGCCGTCTTCCATTGTCAGGAAGAACTCGTTGGCCAGGGATTTCATGACCAGCGCGACTTTGGGTTTGTCAGTGGATTCAGCAAAGGCCGAAGAGACAGGCAGTGCAGCGGATGCGGCAGCCAGCATAGCGACAGCGAGAAGACGTCCAGCGAATGGCAGCTTCATGGGTTCACTCCGATCTTATGATTATTGTGAGCAACGCTTGCGCTGACGTAAGCTTCACGGCCCTGCGATGAAGAGTCATCACCGGAGCCGCGCAAACGTTTGCGAGAGCCAAACTATGCGAATCCTGCCGGTATTTGTCAACGACAGGAAAAGTGCTTTCACGGATGATTAGCGAAAAACGGCGTTCAGCTCATGCCGTGGTGTTGACCACCGATCCCGTGCCAGAACCCTTGGTCAGCTCTTTGATCAGACTCGCGCTCACTTGCAGGATGGCGGCGTTGGTTTCGGCAACCTGCCCCTGAATGGCCTCTACCGCGGTGGTCTTGGCTTCCGGAGTCGGATAGGACGCCGCCTGGGCCTGCGCCAGTTGCTGCTGTTGCTCGCGCAATTGCTGTTGCAGCTCCTTCAGACGCTTGAGCAAGACCTTCACCGTTACGCTGGTGTTATCGCCGGTTTCCGATTCGGCCTGTGCGCCGGCACTTTCTCCCAGTCCTACCGGGCCCGTTTTGACCTGGGTACCGCCGCTTTCCTTTGCACCCGGCGTTTGTGTGGCCACATCAGTTGTCTCGTCACCTAAAGCACGAAGGGTAGTAGCCGATTTGCCACCGATGGTGATGCCGGCTGCATTTGGAATACCAACGGATAACGACATGTGAACTCCTGAAGAAGCAGATCCCTTGAAGGAGCATCGACCGACGCGCGTGTTTCTTTAGTCATTACTGATGATTTGACCCGTTGAAATCTTAAACATGACTGCAATCCGTTTCGGAGAGCCGAACGCGAAAGTTAAACATGTTCGGCAATCCGGACGCCCGGACCTGAAACCATTCCGGACACAAACAGCAATACCGTTACAAATCATTAAGTTAAGCGTGTTTTTCGATTCAAAGTATTACTGGTACGGATCCTGCTCTTCCCCTTGCACCCCCAGCGTTCAGATTCGCCTGGGGCGTATCTAGATGAACTTGCATCAGCACCGTCTCACAACTAGAAGAGAAAAATAATGACATCTGCACTCAAGACCTTTATCCCGGGCGCCTTGGCCCTCCTGCTGCTTCTGCCCACCGCCCTTCAGGCCAAAGAAACCGAAACCCAACAGAAACTGGCCAACGTGGTGATTTTGGCCACCGGCGGCACCATCGCCGGCGCGGGCGCCAGCGCCGCCAACAGCGCGACCTATCAAGCGGCGAAAGTCGGCATTGAACAATTGATCGCCGGCGTTCCTGAACTGAGCCAATTGGCTAACGTTCGCGGCGAACAGGTCATGCAAATCGCTTCCGAAAGCATCACCAACGAAAACCTGCTGCAACTGGGTCGCCGCGTAGCTGAGCTGGCCGACAGCAAAGACGTTGATGGCATCGTGATCACCCACGGCACCGACACCCTGGAAGAAACGGCGTACTTTCTGAACCTGGTGGAAAAAACCGAGAAGCCGATCATCGTCGTGGGCTCCATGCGCCCAGGCACCGCGATGTCTGCCGATGGCATGCTGAACCTGTACAACGCGGTGGCCGTGGCCAGCAGCAAAGATGCGCGGGGCAAAGGTGTGCTGGTGACCATGAACGATGAAATCCAGTCGGGTCGCGACGTCAGTAAAATGATCAACATCAAGACCGAAGCGTTTAAAAGTGCCTGGGGGCCGCTGGGCATGGTAGTAGAAGGCAAATCCTACTGGTTCCGCTTGCCAGCCAAGCGCCACACCATGGATTCCGAATTCGACATCAAAAACATCAAGAGCCTGCCTGACGTCGAGATCGCCTATTCCTACGGCAACGTCAGCGATACCGCCTACAAGGCGCTCGCTCAATCTGGCGCCAAAGCCATCATCCACGCCGGCACCGGCAATGGCTCGGTATCGTCGCGGGTGGTCCCCACCCTGCAAGCCCTGCGCAAGGACGGCGTGCAGATCATTCGCTCCTCCCATGTCAATGCCGGCGGCTTTGTATTGCGCAACGCCGAACAGCCTGACGATAAATACGACTGGGTCGTGGCCCACGATCTGAACCCGCAAAAGGCCCGGATCCTGGCGATGGTCGCGCTGACCAAAACCAACGACAGCAAAGAGCTGCAACGGATGTTCTGGGAATACTGATTCGCCATCGCCCGACCGGATCCGGTCGGGCACCCCGGCGCCATTCGCCAGCCTTGGCGATTGGCTGCCGCTGGATCTGACAAAAAAAACTCCCTTCGCCTTACGCCAAATGGAACAAACCGCTGTCAGAGGATTTTCTTGATTTTTAAGCAGTTGCGAAATGGCCTACAGTTAAATACTGTATGCACGCACAGCTTAATAAGGATAATTCCGTGGACACCACCTCTGCCTCTCCTGACACCTATGTACGCATGGGCCTGCGCGTTCAGAAAATCATCAACTCTCCCACCGCACAAAAGGCCAGGGCAGCGCTGATCTTCCGCCTTCCTGACGAGCCGGTGGATGAATGGGAACGCTTGCTGGAAGAAATCGACGAGAACGACAACGTCACCCTCGCCTATCGCGACGATGGCGGCGTGCAGATTTTCTGGGTTTTGCCGAAGGAAGATTGAGTCGATGAGTGTCCGCTGGTTTGCTTTGTTGTTCCTGTTTTTTGTCGTGGGCGCGCAAGCCGACGCTCCGCGCACCTTCACCGAAGCGAAAAAGGTGGCGTGGAAACTCTACGCTCCCCAATCCACCGAGTTTTACTGTGGCTGCAAGTACACCGGCAACCGGGTGAACCTTGCCGCTTGCGGTTATGTGCCACGCAAGAATGCCAAACGCGCAGCCCGCATCGAGTGGGAGCATATTGTTCCGGCCTGGCAAATCGGTCATCAACGCCAGTGCTGGCAAGAGGGCGGCCGCAAGAACTGCACCCGCTACGATCCGGTTTACCAGAAGGCCGAAGCTGATTTGCACAACCTAGTGCCCAGCATTGGCGAGGTCAATGGCGATCGCAGCAACTTCAGCTTTGGCTGGCTGCCCGAGCAGTCGGGGCAATATGGTTCGTGCCTGACCCAGATCGACTTCAAGGCCAGGAAAGTCATGCCCCGCCCTTCCATTCGCGGCATGATCGCACGGACCTACTTCTACATGAGCAAGCAGTATGGTTTGCGCCTGTCGAAACAGGATCGGCAACTGTACGAAGCCTGGGACAAAACCTATCCGGTACAGGCCTGGGAGCGGCAACGCAACCAGAGCGTGGGGTGCGTCATGGGGCGTGGCAACGAGTTCGTCGGCCCGGTAGACATGAAGGCCTGCGGTTGAACCCAGGCAACACCTGAAACAAAAAAGGCTTCGGAGCTAAACAACCGAGGCCTTTTTTGTTTGTCTGTCGCGACAGAATGTTATTGAGCGGCCGGACGCTCAAGCACCAGCAATTCGATGTTCTGTTTCTTCGCGCGAGTGAGCGCCGCACGGACTTCATCCTGCTTGGCTTCGGCCTCGGCTTTCGAATTGAACGGCCCCATCAGGATTCGCGTATTGCCATTTTCCTTGACGACGCTGGACATGAAACTGTGCTCGATTAGCCAGCCACTCAAATCGCTGACTGCCTGAGGGGTTTCACCTCGCACTTCAAGATCCCATTGAGGGCCAGACACTGGCGCGGGCATGGCGGCCATAGCCGGTTTAGGCTTCGGTGCATCCACACTGCTACCCTCACCACATCCCGCCAGTGCCAATATCGCGATTACCAGAACCATTTTGCGCACGGCGCTTCCCTCTAAATGCATAAAGCGGCGATTTTAACATCCATGAATACTTCACGAGTGCCGTAAAATGGGCTCAAAACAAGGAGAATGATGGTTGCGGCCTCTGTATAGTTACGCCTTGGGAATTAATGCCGCATCTGCGCGTCAGAAAGAGGCACCCAAACCGTCAGACTTCGCACTAATCTATACATACCACCGACCTCTGCACTGTCCGAATCAGGTGCCCCACATAGCAATCAAGGAGAAGACCATGCTGATACTCACCCGCAAAGTCGGTGAAAGCATAAACATTGGTGATGACATTACGATCACCATCCTGGGCGTAAGCGGCCAGCAAGTCAGGATCGGCATCAACGCTCCGAAGGACGTTGCAGTGCATCGTGAAGAAATTTATCAGCGCATTCAGGCCGGCCTGACCGCCCCGGAAAAGCCGCAATCCTGAATTCTGTTGCAGTCAGTAGCCAGCCCGTTCAGTCCGGAATCACGGCTGGCTTAAGATTCAGCATCGCACCGCTTCCGCCTGCTTTCACACACCAGCCTCCAAGGGTCGATACTAGCGACAAGCTCAACGCCCTGGCTGTCGGACTTTTCTGGTTTACCCCAAGGAAGGTCGCGCTCACTTCGTAGTTAACCAGTCATCACCCCACGCGCCATGCCAGTCGCCGCCACCACCATCAGCAACACCAACAGCGCTTCGATATGACTGATCCGTGCAAACAGCTTCGCACGGCCTGTATCGATCGCCTCTTTACGGGCAAGCGCTATCCGCCATTTGATCAGCGTCACCATTGGCGCAATCTCCAGCAGCAAGATCAGGACGAACAGCGTCATCTTCAGATGAAACAGCGGCTGATGCAGGTAATAGTC
Organism: Pseudomonas sp. Pseusp10; assembly: GCF_059492225.1. Lineage (NCBI taxonomy): Bacteria > Pseudomonadati > Pseudomonadota > Gammaproteobacteria > Pseudomonadales > Pseudomonadaceae > Pseudomonas > Pseudomonas sp. Pseusp10. The sequence continues at coordinate 4,753,634 of NZ_CP168528.1, forward strand.
CGTACCTTTCTCGTACCCGCCAAAGGCTCGCATTCCCCCGCTGATCAGTAAAACGACAGCTGAAATACCCCAGATATTGTCCGCCATAAGAACACTGCGCACTTCTGCTGCTCCATCGGCCAAACGCCGAAAAGCGCTGCCTCGAACCAACACTGCCCAAAAACCCAAGGCAACTGCCAGAAGATGAACCGCCGCTAGTAACCAGTGAGTCAGCATCGAGAAACTCCTGCCAGGTCGAAGTTGTATGAGCCTGACAGTAGTAGCCCATGAAATGGCTGCTTGCACGGCATCTGCTGACAATGCCCGGTACACAATATGACAGACCAACTAGACTCCACTGCGCTGGTATTGAGCGTTTGTGACAATACCAGCCACAACAGCAATTCACTCTCACCGCATTGAACTGAGTAAACAAAATCATGTGTGAATCATGTGATTCAAGCTCTGCTTCAAACACAACAGGCCGTCGTCGTTTTCTTCAATTTGCCGGATTGAGCGCAGGCGCCCTGTTGCTGACCGGCACACTGCCCAGCCAGATCATCCAGGCAGCCGAAAAAGCGTCAGCCCCACCAAAACCGCAAAACGTAATCAGTCCCGATATGGCGTTGAAAAGACTGATGGAGGGCAATGAACGATATATAAGCGGTACTTCCACGACACACGACTTCAAAGCTGAGCGAGAGGCCCTGGTATCCGGTCAAAATCCGTTCGTGGCAGTACTGAGCTGCTCTGACTCGCGGATCGCCCCGGAATATGCGTTTGATACCGCGCGAGGCGATCTTTTCTCCATCCGTGTCGCGGGCAACTTCGTGACCCCGGAAGGCTTGGCCAGCCTTGAATACGGGGTTGCCGTACTGGGCGCACCGCTGATTCTCGTACTCGGTCATGAGAGCTGTGGCGCCATCGAGGCAGGCATCAAGGCCGTCAAGGATCAGACGATTTTCCCCGGCCATATCCCGAAACTGACTGACGCACTCAAGTCGGCAATCGAGACAGTACTGAAGCAACCCGGGAGCTTGATGGAAAACGCCACCGTGCAGAACGTCAAAAATTCTGTCAACAGCCTGAAACAGGCCTCGCCATTGCTGACCGATGCGCAGAGCAAGGGCATGTTGAAGATCGTGGGAGGCATTTATCGCCTGGCAAGCGGCAAGGTAGAGCTGATCGCCTGAACCGCAATACGCACATCGCCCGCATCGGAGCACAACCCTGCATGCAAAGAGCCCAGCGCGGTGGCTGGGCTCTGTTTATCTTCGGTTTTCCATCATTTTGTCAGCAAGTGTTTTGGCCCTCTCGATCAACAGGTTTTGCCTGTCTTCGTGGGTAGCCCCGCCAACAACCGGGGCAGTCAAATTGCTTTCGGCAATCAATGCAGCGCAGAAGTATTGATCCCAAACAGTCTTGTCCACAGATGCCTGCTTGATAATTTGATCGGCGTTCATGGCGGCTCCTTTCAATGAGGCAGCACTACTAGTTTACGCCGTAATGACAAAGAAACCGGGCTATCACCCACAGCGGCCCGCCATTCGTCGCCTGCGAAAATCCAAGGAAGAAATCACTCGCATCCGTGGCTTGAGGATTGCAAAGTACGCGCGTAGCAGCGCCGGAACGACATAACTCTGACGCCGCAGCCATTCAATCAATGCTTAAGGACTCCAGCGATACGCTTGGTCAGTCACCGGGAGATGTAACGTGTCAACGCTCAACGAAATCGCAATGAACCACGCGAGAATGGCTAAGGAAAAAGCAGCAGAGTCGACCGAACTGAGCGAGCGACACCTTCAGATTGTAGGAAGCTTCGAGGTACCGTCCATTGATGCGCACCAGAACATTCCACTGCACCTGATCGCTGGAGCGCAGGATGGCCACCATGGCCTTGCGGCGACCTTTGCCCTCTGACGCCTATTGAGGCAGGCGACGATCTGAGCGATTTACTCGGCAACCCCTGGTTGTCCCGCATTCGTTCAGCAATCGTCGCGCCTTGATGGCCCGAGCAACCTCGAACTCCACCCTTTGAGCGCCATACAACGTCTCAGAACCATCCCCCCGAATACTCCCACCATGCGCATACAGGTCTTGCCCTCGATCATTGGCATCGCCTCCCCGAAGCATGAATCACACCATAGACTCAACAAACAACACGCAGTTACTTGTGGATTGAAAATCCATAGACAAAACATAACTCCACAGCCAGCCCCCTCCCCCTACTACAGCAGGCGCTGTCTGTAGCAGTGAGCATCTTCAGATAAATCAAAGTGCGTTATGCGAACTCATGCTTTGAGCAAACGCTAACGCCTGGTTAGTAGCTAGTTGACCAACTCACTCATCCGACTTGACGAATGGAGATGCATGTTCATATAAACCCTACTACCGAGAGCCATTGGCTGCACAATGATATTTGAACTACGCGATAATGTACGACTACGCCGCAGACAAAAACTCCGAACAGTGATACGCCGTATTCCATGTTATTTATGGACTTGCGTGCGAAGCCAATCGTGTTATCGGTGCCGGCGGCACAGAAACCGCGCTACTACTCGGTGCAACTCATCGACGGTAACACCTAGAACTACGGTTACATAGGCAGCCCCCCCCCCGCCGGGCATCAAGAAGGTGTTTCGTTCCGGCACGTAATTCCCCTTCGCGCTCTTTCGCACCCAGATCTTCAACCCGACTGACCTGCCGAAGGTGGTAAAGATCCATTTACGATGTCATGAACACTCTGCAAGAAATCCAGGACAACAAAATGGGCTCACCTTTCGGTGAACCCTTCCAGACCGCCCAGCAGAGCGGATTTTGTTTGCCTGGACACGATGGCAAATTGGCTGATAGCTAAAAGTTACTTCGCGACATACCTCGCGCCGTGTGGATCATCAAGTTTTGCCTGCAATATCCCCCACTCGCGCTGAATGATCGAGTAGGGAATAAAGATGCTGATCCTCTCAGCCCCCTTTACGCCGGAGTGATTGCTCACATCATTCAGAGTGGTTGAGTAGAAACCGATATTGATGCCGACAATACAGCCGTCACTGGTGAGGACCGGCCCACCCGACATGCCCTTGATCAGCGGGGCGTCATGGATGGCATAGAGATCGCCGCTGTGTTCATCGGTATTGATGAAAGGCGTTGGATACACCTTGCCTTTCCCGGTAGTGGTCATGAGGTAAGGACTCGCCCCAACGGCAGTTATGCTCTCGCCCACACGCGGTGCGCGCCATGATGGGTAGCGGCCGTTGGCCTTGTGCAGGATGAAGACGAGATCACAGCCTGTGCTGCAGCTGTACTTCACGTTGGGGATGAACGGAGTGTGGCGGGTGGTTACCGCATAGTCATCGTTCCATTGCACGGCCGAGGCCATGTATAGATACGGTGCGGGAAACCCCGAATGGACTAAAAAGTATGAATCATTGGCAGGACCCGAAAAGTCGGGTTTTACGATGCCGTTGCATCCTGCAGTTACAGCTCCAATTAAAAAGTAGGCCATGATCTTGATCATGATATATCACCGACTTAATTGGGAGAATGTGACTGTTTTTTGTTGTCAGTATTTTGGCTCTTGTCGGGTTGCAGTACTCCTCGCCGCTTGTTCTAGTTGGACGTTTCTTACTTATGGCTGAGATTGTAATGACGCGTATGAATAAATCGCGCTAAAGCCAATCGCTTTTCTATCAACTCCAGAAGTTCAAATATTTGGCGCCTGAAAAATGTTAAAGACGAGAAAGAAAATCAAGAGTTTCTATAAACTGCTTTGTCAGTGGCGCCAACGGTCATGGAAAGTGGTGCCAACTGAATCAATCGCTATACCCGTCAGCCACAAGAGCGACAAGAAGCCTGATGGTAGTCCAGTCGTCCTGCACTGCAGCGGTGCCGCAACTGGCTTGATATTCCACCAAATTGGACATGATTCATCCAACTGAAGGAAACTTTGCAGAAAAAACCTAGTCTCGGGGTCAACCTGACTTTAGGTAAATATGACGGATTGCGAATCAACTCAACCAACTGAAATTAATCCACATGCAAAAGGTCCGGCTCATGCCAACCAAGGAACTTCTCTAATTCCTTGATAGCAGTTAGTGCTCACTGCCTGGTCGTAGACCATCGAAGTGCTATTTGTTTGCCTGGACATTACATAGGATTGCGGCGCCGGTTGCCGGTATTGCTGGCTCTGCGAATTCAGCAACTGCACCAGGCGTTGACGCTTTTCCTTGCCGGCCTGTGCTTGCAAATCTGTCGCGATCTTGTCGAGGTGACCGGTAAACAGTCATAACGCTTTGATCCATGAGAGAACACAAGCTTTTTTCAATACTCTCAAAACCGCCACATCTCCCCTATAAGAGTCAATAACTTAGCGTTGTATATTCCTACAGTAGTACCACCCTTCTGCGGCGTTCTGCCGACCTACACTCCAAGCCCACAGCTCGCCCCTGTGTACGCTCAAAACTCCACAGAGGATTCGCGATGCCAAACTCAGAGCTACTCCCCTCCCTGCTGTTCAAGATCAACGAAAACCGGCTCACCCTCGAAGCCGCCATCCTTGAGCTTTCGAACCGGGTCAAGCAGCGCGGAGCGGCCGATGTCGCCGACAACGTCCGCGGCGCCCTGGTCGCAATCGATCGCAATGAGGAATTCATCAAGATCCCGCTTGCGGTGATGATGGCTCCGGAGTGACCGTCAACAGGAGCAAAATTTTTTAACTTCCAGTGCGACGAGTTCGGAAAAGCCTGCTAAATTTCCGCAGCTGTCACAAAAAATTGCGCTGAATTACCGTATCAACCACCGATCGGGAATTACTGAGATGGAAGTCATGCGTAGCATCGCAATCATCAGCTGCGTTTTGAGCGCGGCTTGGCTAGCCGCTTTGTTCGTCGGCGTTTGTTGCCAGCTTCTTCAAATTCGTCGGAACTGGATCAACGATAGCGCTGAGCCAATCCAGAACAATCCGGTTCTGGATCGTGTACTGGATTTTTTTGCCCTCAATTACGGTGACAGGTTCACTCATAGCCTGCTCATCATTGGCGCGATATTGGCTTGGCCGGTCAGCCTGATACTTTTCTTCCCTGTGCTTTCAACACTCCGCGCAAAGGAGCGAGTTCGTCATAAGAGAGCACAGCTCGGCAATACCGACTCAACTCAGTTTTTGGCTGACAAGTCCGCAGCAGCACAGACATCGGCTACAGAGATTCACCAGCCAATCAACAGCTGATTTCCATTCCCCCCGGCAATCTCCGCGAACTCATTCGAAATGTGTAGGCGAGAGCGCATTGACGTAGGCCTGGCACGCCTGCAACGCAATCAGTCGCCGGTGTCGGTGATGGCGATAATTCGTTGAGCATGCGCTGGGTCAAGTTGGGCTCGTACGGCACCATGAACCACGCCGCCGGTTTCGGTACCGCCTGGCATTTCACTGCCACCAACTGAACCTTCGCCAAGGAGGACTGACAGCCGCAGATCAGCAGTGGCAAGGCGATCGCGCGAGCGAGACTGATTGGTTTGAATGTCGCTCAGTTCCTTGCGGCGGGTTTGGTCGCAGGCCGACCGCCGCTGCTCGGGTCCGAGCATTTGTCGCGTAGGATACGCGCACGCCAGCAACCGGCGAGATAATAAATATGGAGCACGACCAACAATGACGTCTCTCGCCGAACCGGCCAGTTCGCTATTGACCAAAAATAATCACAGTACGAAATACCGGCCGGATATCGATGGTTTGCGCGCAATCGCCGTCCTTTCCGTGGTCGGGTTTCATGCGTTCCCTGCCTGGGTGACTGGCGGCTTTATCGGCGTAGATATCTTCTTCGTGATTTCCGGGTACCTGATCACAACGATTCTGCTTGAAGGCCTGGCACGCGGAACGTTCAGCATCCCCGACTTCTATACCCGACGCGTCAACCGAATCTTTCCCGCCCTGCTGACGGTGATGATCGCCAGCTACGCGTTCGGTTGGCTGACACTGTTCCCCGATGAGTTCCAGCAGCTCGGCAAACACATTGCTGGCGGCTCTGCCTTTATATCCAACCTGGTTCTGTGGAACGAAAGCGGGTACTTCGACACGTCGGCCGAGATAAAGCCGTTCCTGCATCTATGGTCATTGGGCATTGAAGAGCAGTACTACATCTTCTGGCCGGTGATCATGTGGGCCGCCTGGAAAAAACAGTTCAACCTGCTGACCATCGCGGTGTTGTTGCTCGGCGCGTCGTTCGCCCTGAACATGGAGTACATCAGGGATAACCCTTCGTTCACCTTCTATATGCCTCAGACCCGTTGCTGGGAGCTGTTGATCGGCTCCGTGCTGGCCTACCTGTCGCTCTATAAAATTTCGGCATTTGATAAAGCCTTTAAGGCAGTTGACCAATTTTTAGCCGCGATCATTCACAAGTCGGTTCCGGTAGAGAGCGGCCAGACAATCAGAAACGTCCTGTCCTTTATCGGGCCGGGTCTGATTGCCTACGGCCTGGCAACCATCACCAAGGACGACCAATTTCCCGGGTGGCGCGCAATTTTCCCAACGGTCGGTACGGCGTTGATTATCGCCGCCGGCTCGCGGTCATGGCTCAATCGCTCGATACTTTCCAACAAACTGATGGTGTGGGTTGGCCTGATCAGCTTCCCGCTATACCTGTGGCACTGGCCTCTTTTGGCATTCGCCCGCATCATTCAGAGCGATGTACCATCCCGAGAAATCAGAATTGCGGCCGTGTTCACCGCTATCATTTTAGCTTGTCTGACATATCGCTTTCTTGAGCGCCCTTTACGAAATAACCAAAGCAAGTTCAAAACACCTATTCTTGCTATCCTGATGGCGAGCATCGGAGGTGTGGGTTTTGCAACTTTCAATCTTGGTGGACTGCCTGAACGCGAGGCAGTCAAAGGCGCGGAAGAGTTCAATAGCCAATTTGTAGGGCCGATATGGAAATTCACCAAAAACGACATGTGTATAAATCGATACCAGTTTAAAGAAGCAGAGTCGTATGGCTGGTGGTTTTGCATTACAAATAGAGATGAAAAACCAACCCTGCTTTTATTAGGCAACAGCTACGCAAACCATTTGTATCCTGGGCTTGCGGCGGAAAACAAAATAAAAAATCAAACCATTCTCTCTATTGGTACCTGCCCACCGAACATGGGCAACCCTTCTGATGAAAATACAGCAACGACGATGGATCCGTGCTCTGGTTATCGGGCTTACCATCAGAAGCTCCTGATCAACAGCATCATTGAAAAAGACAAAACAATAAAATATGCAATTCTAGATGGCCTCGCCCCAAAGCCAGACGACAATGCAATTGCAACAACTGAAGAACGGATAAGCTATCTTGAAGACAATGGAATTAAAGTCATAGTTTTTGTTCCTCACATTAAAGCAAATCATGACCTAAAAGGCTGTTTTTCTCGTCCACTTAAAAGTGGACCGTCCTCTTGCGACGTTAGTCCATATGCAAGAGAAACAGCATTCAACGACTTCAAACCATTAGTCGACAAAGTTTCAAGCAAACACCCAGCCGTACTGTTTTTTGATCAGAATGAATTATTTTGCAACTTTCTTGGCTGCTCTTTTACAAGAAACGGGATGCCTCTATTTAGAGATGAATATAGTCATTACTCCGAGTACGCGAGTACAGAGCTAGCAAAATTGTTTGTGAAGTGGGTAGAAAAAAACGTACCGGGGATTTTAGAACAATAAATTAAGGCTACACATACAGGATGGGCTCGCAGAAGCCGGCTATTGAGTCGGCCTCTGCGTCACTTCACGCACGCAAGCCTGGCAGGCTGCCAAGGCGATCAATCCGTATTCGCCAGTGATATTTTGATGTTCGCCGAGTGAAATGTAAGCCTGCTGACAGGTCAGTCACCGGGCTCTTGCTTGGTCAGCAATCGCAGCCAGATCACCCACTCGTTGGTCAGCGCGTTTGAACACGTCGGCAAGGTTGTCGGCGGCAAGCTGCACACCGCCAGCAGAAGCACGAGCGGCAGCAGCATCAGCCGTTGCTTGATCGATGATACGTTGCCCATCTTGAACCGCCTTGTTGATTGACTGTTGGCAGGCTTGCTCTTGGGCGCGCTCGGCGGCCTCATTGAGCACCCTCGCCTCGGCGCCCCAAGTGTCACGGGCATTCCATGCCGACTGCCACTTTTCATCCGTGACCGTCACGCCATGGTGGTATGCGCCGAACAACGCTCCGGCGACCAGAGCCAGTGCAGCTATACAAGGAAGGATTCGCAGCAGGACGGATTTCATGTCAGCACCTTCAGCGCAATGCTGTAGAAGGCCAGCCGCTCGGCATACCCGTTCAGGCCGCCATTGATACGCCGGGTGATCCCGTTGAAGTCTTTGGCGTCGGCCAAAGCGTTCAGATTTCGAGAATTCCAGAACCACGCCGCCGACTTGGCCGCCCACTCGGCCAGTTCCAACAATTCAGGAGTGCGCAACAGCCGGTCATCACCAAACAGCGCCTTGCTGCAGGCTAAGTAATTGTCGTGCCCGGTGATTTGGATCAGGCCGCGCCCGCGGTACTTCTGGCCGGCACCGCCAGCCTCCGGCGTGTTGCCCAGGCGTTTGGCCAGCGACCCGGTGTCGTACTTGTTCAGGTACTGGTCGCCGCCGAGCTCCTTCACATACCGGAACTGGCCGGACTCATGGCCCACCTGGGCAATGAACGCCGCCATGCGAAACCGGGTATTTATCTGATAGCGATCCATCGCCAGGTTTAGCGCAGATGCAAAAACGCCGGTTTGTTTACCGGCGTTCGGGAGAATCTGCAGCAACTGCTGCGCGGTGATGGGCAAGCTTTTCTCCAGGCAAAAAATACCCGATCGATGTCGGGTGTTCTTTAAAGGCTGATGAACTATTCCGGTGCGACTGGCCATTCAGGTTCGGCAACGGTGACATCAACCAACTTCAGCTCGCGGTAATACGCCTGCCAAGCCTTTGCGTTGAGAGTTTCGTCATCCGTGGCGTCGCCCAATTACAGCGAGACAAGAATGGGCGCCATGGCTTGGGAGGCCGCGACCAAAAAGGCCTGCCGCTGCGCTTCATTGAGTGCGGCGATTTCCTCGGGCGGTGTCTGATACGGGTCTGGTGCGGCAAACACAGTGCCGTCGTATGTCCACAGGCGAATACAGGAAGCTGCGTTACGCCGGCGGCAAGCCGAGTCTGCAACAATTGAAAAAATGGATTGAGGAAGGCGCTCACGCGGACGTGAAGATGACCGAGCACTACCAGGCAGGGCACAGCGATGACGCGGTGGTTTACATGAAGGTGGAAGCCGATCTGAAGGTGTAGCGCGGTGGTCGTTTGCCCAAAATACTCCCAAAATTTGCCCAAACACCAGGCAACAAAAAAGGGCCCACCTTTCGGTGAGCCCTTCCAGACCGCCCAGCAGAGCGGATTTTGTTTGGTAGGCGCGATTGGACTCGAACCAACGACCCCCACCATGTCAAGGTGGTGCTCTAACCAACTGAGCTACGTGCCTGCTGTGAGGCGGCATTCTACGGAATTCCGTAGGGGTGTCAACACCTTTTTTCGAGCTAACCCTATGAATATGCAAAATATTTAATTTTGCCGGTACAAAGAAGATTTTCCGGGTGGCTGGCGGCCGATTTTCAACTCGGGTAGGATCAACGCACTCGTAAAATATATTAAACAGAGGCTGCAGGATGGCTAACACCCCCTACCCAGAATCCTATTACGCCGCATCGGCCAATGCGGTTCCGCCGCGCCCGACGTTGCAGGATGACGTCGAGACCGATGTCTGTGTGATTGGCGCCGGTTATACGGGGCTGTCCTCTGCCCTGTTCCTGCTGGAGAACGGCTTCAAGGTCACCGTGCTCGAAGCCGCGAAGGTGGGTTTCGGGGCGTCCGGACGTAATGGCGGCCAGATCGTTAACAGCTATAGCCGCGATATCGATGTCATCGAGCGCACGGTCGGCCCCAAACAGGCTCAACTGCTGGGGCAGATGGCGTTCGAAGGTGGGCGGATCATTCGGGAGCGGGTCGCCAGGTACAACATTCAGTGTGATCTGAAGGACGGTGGCGTGTTCGCCGCGATGACAGCCAAGCAGATGGGTCATCTCGAGTCCCAGAAGCGCCTGTGGGAGCGATTTGGCCATACCCAGCTCGAGCTGATGGATCAACGCCGCATCCGCGAAGTAGTTGCCTGCGATCAGTACGTCGGCGGCATGCTCGACATGAGTGGCGGTCACATCCATCCGCTCAACCTGGCGCTGGGTGAAGCGGCGGCCGTTGAATCCCTGGGCGGGACGATTTATGAGCAGTCGCCGGCCGTACGCATCGTACGCGGCGCCAACCCGGTTGTGCACACGCCACAGGGCAAGGTCAGGGCCAGGTTCATCATCGTCGCCGGCAACGCGTACCTCGGCAATCTGGTGCCGGAACTGGCCGCCAAGTCGATGCCTTGCGGCACTCAAGTGATTACCACCGAGCCACTGGGCGAAGAGCTGGCGAAGACCCTGCTGCCTCAGGATTACTGTGTCGAAGACTGCAATTACTTGCTCGACTACTACCGCCTCAGCGGCGACAAGCGTCTGATTTTCGGTGGTGGCGTGGTGTACGGCGCGCGGGATCCGGCGAACATCGAAGCGATCATTCGACCGAAGATGCTCAAGGCATTTCCGCAGCTCAAGGACGTGAAGATCGATTACGCGTGGACGGGCAACTTTCTGCTGACCCTGTCGCGCCTGCCTCAGGTCGGTCGCCTGGGCGACAACATTTACTATTCCCAGGGCTGCAGCGGCCATGGCGTGACCTACACGCACCTGGCGGGCAAGGTGCTGGCCGAAGCGCTGCGCGGCCAGGCCGAGCGTTTTGACGCCTTTGCCGACTTGCCCCACTACCCGTTCCCCGGCGGACAAATGCTGCGCACACCGTTTGCGGCATTGGGTGCGTGGTATTACGGATTGCGGGACAAGTTCGGGTACTAAGCGGCACTGCAATTCACTGTGGGAGCGAGCCTGCTCGCGATGGACTCAAGAGCGCTGCGTTTAGTCAGTAAACACGCGACATCGTTAACGACCATCGCGAGCAAGCTCGCTCCTACAGTGGGTCACGCACATGGCGGCGCATTTTTTTGTTCAGCGAAGGTTACAAACGGTCCCGCGCGATTCCGCTGCGAATCCGCAGAATATCCGCCAGCACCGCCAACGCAATTTCCGCTGGCGTCTTGCTGCCCAGGTTCAGCCCGATTGGCGCATGGATCCGCCCCAACTCGACATCCCCCAGACCACCGATGCGCCGCAAGCGCTCGAAGCGCTTATGCGAGGTCTGCATGGAGCCCATCACACCGATATAGAACGCCTCGGTGCGCACCGCCTCCATCATCGCCAGGTCATCGATACGTGGATCGTGGGTCAACGCCACTACCGCCGTATCGCTGTGACAACCACCATCGGCGATGAACACAGACGGCAGTTGGCGGCGAATCTCCACGTTTTCCAGCACGACGCCGTCCAGCACTTCGTCCCGCGGGTCGCACAGAATCACCTCGAAACCCAGGCCCACGGCAAACTCTGCACAGGCCTGAGCGACACTGGAATACCCCGCCAGCAGCAAGCGCTGGGCTGCGCCGACGCGCACACGCACCCGGTCGATTTCACGCTCGATTCGCACACCCTGCTCACGATCGTCGAACAGACTGCGCGCACCGCTGAGCAGATCAACTTCGCGGATCAACCGACGCCGGCCTAACAGTGCCGACTCCAGCTCCCGCAGATGCGCTTGCACCTCGCAATCAGCGTCAAGCTTCTCGACCAGCACATCCAGCACCCCGCCACACGGCAGGCTGACGCGGGAGCGTGGATCGTCGCCCTCACCGTAACGAACAACGCTGACCGGCTCCAGTAACGCGCCCTCGGCGACTCGCTCGAGAAAGTCTTCCTCGACACAGCCACCAGACAGCGAGCCAATCCATTGCCCATCAGTGTTCACCGCCAATAGCGACCCCGGTGCGCGCGGTGCCGAGCCGTAAGTGGCCAGCACCGTACACAGCCAGATGCGCTGACCGGCCGTCGACCACTCCAGCGCCCTGCGTATCACTTGCAGATCGAGATGCTGCATATCAGTGGGCCTTGTGCTCGAGCGGCGGCGCATCGGCCCGCAACTTCTGCACGTCATTCGCCGCCAGATCATTCGGCTGACCGCCCCAGCCCTGACGCAGGTAGTTCAGTAGATCCGTGAGTTGCCCGTCGCTCAATTTCCTGGCGAACCCTGGCATCGGTTGCATGTGCTCGAACCCGGAGAACTTCTGCTCACCGATACCGTCGTCGATCACCCGCACCAGGTTGCGCGGATCTTCCAGGCGCAACGTGGTGTTGCCACGCATGGCCACGGCGATGTGCGGCTTGCCCTCGCCATCTGGAGCGTGGCAACCGGCGCAGACATTCAAATATTCCTGACGGCCACGCTGGGCACTTGGGCTCAGTTTGTCCAACGGCATTTCGGTGAGCACTTTCGCCGCTGGCGGCTGATCGCCGAGCAGGAAGGTCGCCATCGCCGCCAGATCCGGATCGCTGAGGCCCTGGGTGCTGTTGTGGAAGACCGGGAACATCTCGTTGAACATCGTGCCCTGGGCGCTCATGCCGTGCTTGAGGAACGAGCTCAGGTCCTGATGGTTCCAGCCACGGGCCGCCAGGTCGTTAGCCAACAGGCTTGGCGCCAGATAACCGTTGAGCAGCCCGCCGGTCATGCGCTTGTCCTGTTGCATCGCACCCGGCAAGCCGCGCGGCGTATGGCATTCACCACAGTGACCCAGCACATCGACCATGTATTGGCCGCGCTTCCAGGCCTCGCTTTTACCTTCAGCCGGCTCCAGCTTCACGTCCTTGCCGTACATCATGTTCCAGCCCATCAGGCCCAGGCGCACATTGAACGGGAAGCTCAGGCTGGTGACCGGTGCTGCGCGCTCGATCGGCTCGACGGTTTTCAGGTAGGCATGGATCGCGTCGGAATCTGCTCGCGGCATCAGGTGATAGGAGGTGTAGGGCATCGCCGGGTACAGGTTCGCGCCATCGCGACGCTTGCCTTCGGTCAGCGCGGCAAAGAACTCGTCATCGCTATACAAGCCAATGCCGTGCTCTTTACTCGGGGTGATGTTGGTGCCGTAGATCGTGCCGAACGGCGACACGATCGGCAGACCGCCGGCATACGGCGCACCACCCGGTGCGGTGTGGCACGCCATGCAGTCGGCGGCGCGGGCGAGGTATTGGCCTTGCTTGACCTGCGCATCATCGGCGTGGGCCAGCAACACAGGCGCAGCCAGACCAACCGCCAACGCCAGGCGGCTAAGTAGAAGCTTCATGCTTAACCCTCCTTGACCAGGCCGAGATCGGTCAGCACGTTGCGGGTGGCGCTGTAGTAGCGCACGTACCCGGTGCAACGGCAGATGTGATGACCGAGGCTGTCCTCGATGACTTTTTCCAGCTGGCTTTTGACGATGGGCTGACGCTGCAGTTTTTCCACCAGCACGGTCGCGGCATTCACGAAGCCCGGTGCGCAGTAGCTGCACTGGAAGGCGAATTCATCGACGAAGCGCTGCTGGATCGGATTCAGCTCGGTGACCTTGCCCTGCTCGTCGCGGGTCGCATGGCCTTCGATGGTCCGCACTTTCTTGCCTTCGAAATAGTGCGCGCCGGTGATGCAGGTGCGCACTTCTTCGCTGGTGCCGTCGGGGTTGTCGACGATCACCACGCAGGCGTGGCAAATGCCCTGGCCGCAGCCCAGGCGCGAACCGGTGAGGTTCTTGTATTCGTGCAGGTAGTCGATCATCGGCAGGTCATCAGGGATGTCCACCGGGCCGACGGATTGACCGTTGAGGGTCAGTTGAAGCGGACGGTTAGCCATTGAGGGCCTCCTTGATGCGTGCAGAAGTGATAGGCAGGTCGCGGACACGTTTACCGATGGCATGGGCCACGGCATTGCCGATGGCACCGACCACCGGGATCATCACCACCTCGGCGATGCCCTTGGACGGGTCGCTTGGCGAGAGTGGCGGCAGGATGTCCGCTGTCTGTTTCCACACCGCAACATGCCGCGCCATCGGCAGGCGGTAACGGTTGAAGTTCCAGTCACCCTCCCCCGGCCCGCCTTCGTACAGCGGCATTTCTTCCATCAGCGCATGGCCAATGCCCATGGCGATACCACCTTCGAGCTGGCCCCTGACCAGCTCCTCCACCAACACCCGACCACACTCGACCCACGAGTGATGGTTGAGCACCGAGACTTCCGCCGAGCCTTTGTTGACCTTCACTTCCACCAGCGTCGCCACCGGGCTGTAGTAAGTCACCGCCGCGTTGTTCAACTGAGTTGCCGGGTAGGCGATGTTCTGCCGGTCCAGCAAATGGAAACCGGCGCTGTTCATCTGCGCCTTCTTCGCCTTCGGTGCACCGTCGCCGTACTTCACGGCCAGGCCGTCGAGCGGCAAGCGCTCACGCACGCCGTCGATGCTGAACTCGGCCTCGGCCCAGCTCCAGCGGTTGAAACCATGCACGGTGGCACCGCTCACCAGGCCACGCTCGTGAACGCGCTTGGCCAGCATGGCGAATGGCAGTGGCTCCATACCGTTGGCCGTGAGTTTGCCGTCGACCCAATGGGCGTCTTCGCGGCGTACCACATAAGGGTTGGCCTGACCGCCGTAAGGGCCTTGTCGCCAGATCTCCAGCGCCGCCGGCCACAGGCCGTGGTTGAACAGCACGCGCGCCGCTTCACGGGTGGCGTGGCTGAAGTAGTACGCGGAGTTGGTTGCCGACGAGGCCGAAGCGACTTTGCCGACCCAGCGTGGATTGCGCAGGAAATTGTCCTGCTCGGCCTGACTCATGATGTACGGGTTGCCGCCACTGATCAGTTGCAACTCTTTCCATTCGGTTTCGCCGGTCTTCACTTCGTGGGCCGGAATACCAAGGAAATCGGCCGCGACCATGGCCTGCGAGGTCGACATGCCGGTACCGATTTCGATACCGATATGGCGCAGGCTGATGCGGCCTTCGGCGGTGAATTCAATGCTGGCCATCGGCGCTTCGGAACCGGTGCCGAAGTCTTTCTGGCAGATGGCGAAACCCACCCCGTACCAGTTATCCGGATCGGCAGCTTCGCGTTGTTTCTTGATCGCTTCGCGGTTTTTCCAGGTGTCGTGAACGGCTGCCTTGTCGAGAATCTCGTGCAGGCGCAGAGCACCGGCCGGGATCGCGCCCTGGGTGTTTTTCATGCCCGAACGCAGTGCGTTCTTGCGGCGCAGCTCAATGGCATCGACACCGAGGCGATCGGCGATTTCGTCGACCATCATTTCGGTCGACGCCATGCTCTGCAGGGTGCCGTAGCCACGCATCGACCCGGCCTCCACTGCGCGGGAGTGATAGGCCGTGACCTGCAGATCGTTCTGCGGCATGTAGTAGATCGATTGCGCTGCCGTGGCGCCCACCGCCGCCACCGACGGGCTGTAGTTGATTCGCCCGCCACCGTCGACACTCATTTCAGCGCGGAAGATCTTGAAGCTGTGGTCGTTCTTGTCCACCGCCAACTGGTAGCGAATGTCGAACGGGTGACGCTTGATGCCACTCTGGAACTGCTCGTAGCGGTCGTTGGCCAGGCGCACCGGCACGCCGGCGCCGTACAACGCGGCCAACGCTGCGTAGTAGACGAAAATGTTGTGGTCTTTGGAGCCGTAACCGACGGTATAACCCGGGTGCATGTTCAGGTTGGCCAGGCCGAAACGCGACGGCGCAATCATCTTCGCGGTTTCGGTCGCCGCTTCCAGCGGACACTGGGTGGCGACGACGAAATGCAGGGTCTTGGTGGCCGGGTCGTACCAGCCGTTGCCGTTGTCCGGCTCCAGGGCGGCCGGCTCGATCGACGGGGTCTTGTAGCGCTCGTCGAACACCAGCCAGTTGTCCGGCGGCGTATCGATCTGCTGCTTCATGCGCTCGGCATAGAACAACCCGCGCTCGGTCAGGTTGCCGTGCAGGTTCGGCTGGGCATTCCACACCGGACGGCGGTTGCGCAGCATCGGGAACAGGATCGAATCCTTGAGGCTGGCGAATTCGTCTTCGTCGGCCGAGGTCGCACCACCGACGCGCACGTAGCGGAAGCTGCCGTAGGGATCGCCTTCATAGAACGGCACCTGGGCACCGTAACGAATCGCCTTGTCATTGAATTTGAGTTGGTTCTTGGCCTGACGGAAGCGCTCGAAATCGTTCCAGATCAGGATCGCCACCGGGTGCCCGATGAACATCGGCACCTTGCCGGCCGGCAACAACGGATCGGGAGCGTGCTCCTCAGGGAACACGATACCGTCCTTGACCAGGTCTTCGGCGGTAACGATGCGATCCGGCTGCAACCCGGCACCGAGCCACGAAAGGTCCAGACCTGCGTAGATGCGGTCCGCCTTGACGGTCTTGAGCAGCATGGCGTGGCCTTGCTGCTGCGGCCAGCCCGGCATGTCCTTGGCGCGGATGTCGCGGGCAAAGACCTTGCTGCCACAGACCTTGGACAAGGCATCGTTACGGGCGCGCGCCTTGCCATTGTTGCCGAGCCACTGCTCGGATGGCACGGTCACGCTGTTTTCCATCAAGGCTGCCAGCGCCTGGCTGCTCAATGGCGTGAGCGTCACGCTCACACCCGCTACCAGCCCGCCCTGAAGGAACGAGCGCCGGGATATATCACGGTTGGACATGGATCATCCTCTGGGCGGTTATGGGGTCCGCCCTTCTGGTTATGTTCTGGAAATCTCGAGTCTTGCAGAGGCCCCTTTCGACGATGCAAAGGGCTGTTGTTGACAGTGCAAAGCTGACCGAAAGGTTAAGTTTATAGGCTTATAGCCTGACGGAAAACTAAAAACTGACCAGCAAATCAAAAAAACGCGACTATTCGACGCAGCACGTTAAGAGTAGCCGTGAATTTCGGTAGCGTGAGGCTGAAGGGGTGCCGCTGGACGACGGTGTCGTCAGCGTCCGATAGGCCATTCCGGCAACGAGGCATGCAGAAAGGTCCACCAGGAACAAGGCGAGAGGAGAAAAGCTGAATTCCAGAAACAAAAAACCCCGGTCTTTCGACCAGGGTTTTTGCTATCGACTCGAAGTAAACCAGCGGTTT
The DNA here is from genome assembly GCF_059492225.1 of Pseudomonas sp. Pseusp10. Taxonomy (NCBI): domain Bacteria; kingdom Pseudomonadati; phylum Pseudomonadota; class Gammaproteobacteria; order Pseudomonadales; family Pseudomonadaceae; genus Pseudomonas; species Pseudomonas sp. Pseusp10. The sequence continues at coordinate 4,770,726 of NZ_CP168528.1, forward strand.
TCTTCGTAGCTCCAAGGCGTTCAGTTGGCCTCGGGGCAGATATGGCGCAGCGGACGGGACTCGAACCCGCGACCCCCGGCGTGACAGGCCGGTATTCTAACCGACTGAACTACCGCTGCGTATCGCTTTGAGCAGATGCTCAAGTAACTCGTCTGATTGAAAACTCAGTAGCTTTTCAATCTCGAACCAGATGAATCTGACTCGGAAAATATGGCGCAGCGGACGGGACTCGAACCCGCGACCCCCGGCGTGACAGGCCGGTATTCTAACCGACTGAACTACCGCTGCGCGTCGGTGGAGGCATTTCAGCCTACCTCTTGCTTTCGCAAGTATCTCGGGAGTGGTGGGTGATGACGGGATCGAACCGCCGACATTCTGCTTGTAAGGCAGACGCTCTCCCAGCTGAGCTAATCACCCGTTTGCATCTCCGAGGCCGCGAAATTTACGCAGGTAGAGAACCTAAGTCAATAGCAGGATTGAAGTTTTTCTGAAAAAGACAAAATTGTGTATTTGCAGTAAGACCGCTTTCGCGAGCAAGCCCGCTCCCACAGGGGAATGCATTCCAAATGTGGGAGCGGGCTTGCTCGCGAAAGCGGCAGCACATTCAACATCAATCCCGGAGCTTACTCACTGTAAATCATCTTCTTGGTCATGCCGCCATCGACCACGAATTCCTGACCAGTGACAAACCCGGCACTCCTCGACAGCAGCCAGGCCACCATCGCCGCGACATCCTCGACCGTCCCCACCCTGCCCGCCGGATGCTGGGCATGATCGGCCTCGGTCAAGGGTTCGGCACGTCGCACCGAGGGGTCGCGCGCATCGATCCAGCCAGGGCTGACGGCATTGACCCGGATCTCCGGGCCAAGACTGATGGCCAGCGCATGAGTCAGGGCCAACAAACCGCCCTTGCTCGCCGCATAAGCCTCCGAATCAGGCTCCGACTGCGCGGCGCGGGTCGAGGCCAGATTGACGATGGCGCCGCTGTGTGCGCGCAGGTATGGCGCACAGTGCTTGGCCAGCAACATCGGCCCACTGAGGTTCACCGCCAACACCCGATTCCAGTGAGCCAGGTCGAGGCTTTCCAGGGTGATGTTGTGCGGATCGGCAACCGCCGCATTGCACACCAGCGCATCCAGGCGCCCGAACTGGCCGAGCACCTCGGCCACGCCCAGCGCAACCTGCCCCTCGTTGGCGACATCCATGGCGATGAACCAGGCGTTGTCGCCCAGCACTTTCGCCACTTTCGAACCGCGCTCCCGGTCCAGATCCGTCAGCACGACTTGCCAGCCTTCGCTGATCAGCCAGGCCGAGATCCCCAGACCAATGCCTCGCGCAGCACCGGTTACCAGCGCTACGCGGCCATTTGAGCCGGTGGTCGGCGCAGACAACTCGATCACAACGCAGCCAGACCGCGCGCCAGATCGGCTTGCAGGTCCGCCACGTCTTCCAGACCGACCGCAACGCGGATCAGACTGTCACGAATGCCCGCCGCTTCACGCTCTTGCGGCGCCAGACGACCATGGGACGTGGTGCTCGGATGCGTAATGGTGGTTTTGCTGTCGCCCAGGTTAGCGGTGATCGAAATCAGACGCGTGGCATCGATAAAACGCCAGGCGCCCTCTTTGCCGCCCTTCACCTCAAAACTGACGACAGCACCGAAACCCTTCTGCTGGCGCAGCGCCAGTTCGTGCTGCGGATGGCTCTTGAGGCCCGCGTAGTGGACTTTCTCGATACCTTCCTGCTGCTCCAGCCACTCGGCCAGTTGCTGGGCGTTGGCGCAATGCGCCTTCATGCGCAGGTTCAGGGTTTCCAGGCCCTTGAGGAAGATCCAGGCGTTGAACGGGCTCAAAGTCGGCCCGGCGGTACGCAGGAAACCCACCACTTCCTTCATCTGCTCGCTGCGGCCAGCGACCACGCCACCCATGCAACGGCCCTGGCCGTCGATGAACTTGGTGGCCGAGTGCACGACGATGTCCGCGCCCATTTTCAGCGGCTGCTGCAAGGCCGGGGTGCAGAAGCAGTTGTCGACCACCAGCATCGCGCCTTTGGCGTGTGCGATTTTCGCCAGTTCAGCGATGTCCACCAACTCGGCCAGCGGGTTGGACGGCGACTCGACGAACAGCAGTTTGGTGTTGGGCTTGATCGCCGCGTCCCAGCCGGACAGATCCGCCAGGGCAACGTAATCGACTTCGATGCCGAAACGCTTGAAGTACTTTTCGAACAGGCTGATGGTCGAGCCGAATACGCTGCGCGACACCAGCACATGATCACCGGCGCTGCACAGGCTCATCACCACCGCCATGATGGCCGCCATGCCGGTGGCCGTGGCCACGGCCTGCTCGGCGCTTTCCAGCGCGGCGATGCGCTCTTCGAACGCGCGCACGGTCGGGTTGGTGTAGCGCGAATAAACGTTGCCCGGTACTTCGCCAGCGAAGCGCGCAGCAGCGTCGGCGGCGGTACGGAATACATAGCTGGAGGTGAAGAACATCGGATCACCGTGCTCGCCTTCCGGCGTGCGGTGCTGACCGGCGCGTACGGCCAGGGTATCGAACGCTACACCTTCAAGGTCGCTGTCCAGCCGACCGGCATCCCATTCCTGACTCATGCTGTCACTCCTTGCCCTGCTCTTGATAGATAAAAGTCTTTTTGCCAGATACAAAACCGGCCCCTCAGGGCCGGTAGAAACTCAGTTGTTGTACAGATCGATGATCGCACTGACTGCCTGCGTCTTGACCTTGGAGGCATCGTTGCGTGCCTGTTCGATCTTGTTCAGGTAAGCCTCGTCGACGTCGCCGGTGACGTACTGGCCATCGAACACCGCGCAATCGAACTTGTCGATCTTGATCTTGCCGCCACCGACCGCTTCGATCAAGTCAGGCAAATCCTGATAGATCAACCAGTCGGCGCCGATCAGGTCAGCCACGTCCTGGGTCGAACGGTTGTGGGCGATCAGCTCGTGAGCGCTCGGCATGTCGATGCCGTAGACGTTCGGGTAGCGAACCGCTGGCGCCGCGGAGCAGAAGTAGACGTTCTTGGCGCCGGCTTCGCGGGCCATCTGGATGATCTGCTTGCACGTGGTGCCGCGAACGATGGAGTCGTCCACCAGCATCACGTTCTTGCCGCGAAATTCCAGTTCGATGGCGTTGAGCTTCTGGCGTACGGACTTTTTCCGTGCAGCCTGGCCCGGCATGATGAAGGTCCGGCCGATGTAGCGGTTCTTCACGAAGCCTTCGCGGAACTTCACGCCCAGGTGGTTTGCCAGCTCCAGCGCTGCGGTGCGGCTGGTGTCCGGAATCGGGATGACCACGTCGATGTCGTGATCCGGACGCTCGCGCAGGATCTTCTCGGCCAGCTTCTCACCCATGCGCAGACGGGCCTTGTAGACCGACACGCCATCGATGATCGAATCCGGACGCGCCAGGTAGACGTGTTCGAAGATGCACGGGGTCAGGGACGGGTTGGTCGCGCACTGACGGGTGTACAGCTTGCCCTCTTCAGTGATGTAGACCGCTTCGCCGGGTGCCAGGTCGCGAATCAGGGTGAAGCCCAGCACGTCCAGGGAAACGCTTTCCGAGGCGATCATGTACTCGACGCCTTCGTCGGTGTGGCGCTGACCGAAAACGATCGGGCGAATGCCATGCGGGTCGCGGAAGCCGACGATGCCGTAGCCAGTGATCATCGCCACGACGGCATAACCACCGACGCAGCGGTTGTGCACGTCAGTGACGGCGGCAAACACATCTTCTTCGGTCGGCTGCAACTTGCCGCGCTGGGCCAGTTCGTGCGCAAACACGTTGAGCAGCACTTCCGAATCAGAGCTGGTGTTGACGTGGCGCAGGTCAGATTCGTAAATCTCCTTGGCCAGTTGTTCAACGTTGGTCAGGTTACCGTTGTGCGCCAGGGTGATGCCGTAAGGCGAGTTGACGTAAAACGGTTGAGCTTCGGCCGATGTCGAGCTGCCTGCGGTTGGATAACGCACATGGCCAATGCCCATGTGACCGACCAGACGCTGCATGTGACGCTGCTGGAACACGTCACGCACCAGACCGTTGTCCTTGCGCAGGAATAACCGGCCATCATGGCTGGTCACGATACCGGCAGCGTCCTGGCCGCGGTGCTGGAGGACGGTTAGCGCGTCATACAGCGCCTGATTGACGTTCGACTTACCGACGATACCGACGATGCCACACATGCGACGCAACCCCTACTTAATGGATCTGAACTGAGCACTACTCACTGAGGCGTTTTGGCCATCGGCAAGAGTTGCTCCTTGAACGGAATATCAGCGGGTACGCTGATTCCGCTGGCAAGCCACTGACTGCTCCACCCAAGTATCAGGTTTTTGGACCAGTCTGCGACCAATAGAAATTTTGGCACGAGCTGTGACTCTTTCCACCACCCGTCCTGCTGTACCGGCCCCAGGCTCAACAGCCCGACGGCGATAACCACCAGCAACCCGCCACGCGCGGCGCCGAAGGCCATGCCGAGGAATCGGTCGGTCCCGGAGAGCCCAGTGACGCGAACCAGTTCGCCGATAAGATAATTGATCATTGCGCCTACGATTAAAGTGGCGACAAACATGATGGCACAGCCCGTGATTATACGAGCCGACGGCGTTTGAATGTACCCGCCGAGGTACTCGGACAGTGAGCCACCGAACATCCAGGCTACGACTCCTGCGATGATCCAGGTCAGCAGCGACAGTGCTTCTTTGACGAAGCCGCGGCTCAGACTGATCAATGCGGAGATGGCGACGATTGCTACGATCGCCCAGTCAACCCAGGTAAATGGCACAGTGCAGCCTACAGACGGATAAGGCGGCGCATTTTAGCAGAGCCCATGCTTATCGGTAAGCTGCGATTGTCAGTGCATTTCATATCGGGGCGATAGTTTTAGCCACGTTCCGGCTGAAAGCGCACGACAAACCCCTTCAGGTTCTGCTGGCGGTTCAGCAAGTCACGCAGCCGGTCGGCTTCAGCGCGCTCGATCAGCGGCCCGACAAACACCCGGTTTTTGCCGTCGGCGGTACGGATATAGGCGTTGTAACCCTGGCTGCGCAGGGTTTTCTGAAGTTTTTCTGCGCTTTCACGATTCGACAGGCTGGCCAGTTGCACCGACCAGCTGACAGACAAACCATTGGCATCGACACGGCTTTGCGTGGTGTCCGGTTTGCCCGGTGCGGCCGTGATGGGCTGGGCAGGTGCGGTCGCGGGTTTAGCCGCCAGAGCCGGGGCCGGCGCTGGTGCAGCCGGTTTGGCAGCAGGCGCTGGCGCCACCGGCGCAGTTGGCACCGCCGCCTCCTGCTGGGCGATTTCGTCATCGCTCGGCACGGGTTCCTGAGGCAAGGCTTGCGGCTCAGGCACCACTACGGGCTCGACCTGTACCTGGGGCATCGCCGGCGCCTGCGGAGCTGCAGGCGCTTCGACCGTCACCTGGCGCTGTTCGTCCTGGCGGGAAAACAGCATCGGCAGAAAAATCACCGCCAGTGCGACCAACACCAGGGCGCCAACCATGCGCTGTTTGTATGCCTTATCCAGCAATGCCATTCGCCGCGTCCTCCGTGGAGCGCCGGGCCAGCCATTCAAGGGCCTCGGCGACACAATAAAATGATCCGAACAACAGGATTTCGTCGTCGCTCGTGGCTTGCGCGCACTGCCCTTCCAGGGCGGCCGCTACACTTTCGTATGACGTGACCGAAGCACCAAGACCTTGCAACGCGTCGTGCAGATCCGCAACCGAACGCGCCCGAGGCGAATCCAGAGGTGCAACGGCCCAGTGCTGGACACTAGCATTCAATTCGCCGACAACACCACCCAGGTCTTTGTCCGCCAGCAGCCCGAACACCGCCAGACGCCTGCCGACCGGCGGACGACCGGCCAGACGACGAGCCAGATACTCCGCCGCATGCGGGTTATGCCCCACATCCAGCAATAGATTCAAGCGTTTGCCTTGCCACTCGAACTCGCGGCGATCCAGGCGACCGACCACCTTCGTTGCCCGCAGTGCTTCGACAATCTGCGCATCCACCCAAGGCAAGCCGAGCAGCAAGTAAGCCTGCAGCGCCAGCGCAGCGTTTTCCATCGGCAGATCGAGCAGCGGCAGGTCGCGCAACTCGACTGCACTCCCCTGCGCATCGACGCCGCGCCATTGCCAGTTGTGATCGGTCATGCCGAGATCAAAATCGCGCCCACGCAGGAAAAACGGGCAATTGAGCTCACGCGCCTTGTCCAGCAGTGGTTGTGGAGGATTCAGATCGCCGCAGAGCGCAGGCGCACCCTGACGGAAAATACCGGCCTTTTCGAAGGCCACGGACTCTCGGGTATCACCGAGGTAATCCGCATGATCGACGCCAATACTGGTGACCAGCGCCACGTCGGCGTCCACCACGTTGACCGTGTCCAGACGACCGCCCAGACCGACTTCCAGCACCACCGCATCGAGCCCGGAGCGCTGGAACAGCCAGAATGCCGCCAGGGTGCCCATTTCGAAGTAAGTCAGGGAAGTGTCGCCGCGCCCGGCTTCTACCGCAGCAAAGGCCTCGCACAGCTCGGTGTCCGTGGCTTCGACGCCATTGACCTGTACCCGCTCGTTGTAACGCAGCAGGTGCGGGGAGTTATACACCCCCACGTTCAAGCCCTGAGCCCGCAGCAAAGAGGCCACAAACGCACAGGTGGAGCCCTTGCCGTTGGTCCCGGTGACCGTAATCACCCGAGGCGCCGGCTTGCCCAGTCCCATGCGGGACGCTACCTGCTGCGACCGCTCCAGCCCCATATCGATGGCTGAAGGGTGCAACTGTTCAAGGTAGGCGAGCCATTCGCCAAGGGTACGTTCGATCATAGGCTGGCTGGCACCGGCGGAACCACGATCGGCTCGACGGGTGCAGCAACGAACTTCGGCGTCGGCAGGCCCATCATTTGCGCCAGCAGATTGCCCAGGCGCGGACGCAGCTCCTGACGGTCGATGATCATGTCGATGGCACCGTGCTCCAGCAGGAACTCGCTACGCTGGAAGCCTTCCGGCAGTTTTTCACGCACGGTTTGCTCGATCACACGCGGACCGGCAAAACCGATCAACGCCTTCGGCTCGCCGACAATCACATCGCCCAGCATCGCCAGACTGGCGGAAACGCCGCCGTAGACCGGATCGGTCAGCACCGAGATGAACGGGATGCCTTCTTCACGCAGACGCGCCAGCACCGCAGAGGTCTTGGCCATCTGCATCAGGGAAATCAGCGCTTCCTGCATCCGCGCACCGCCGGAAGCCGCGAAGCAGACCATCGGGCAACGTTTTTCCAGGGCGTAGTTGGCGGCGCGAACGAAACGCTCACCGACGATGGCGCCCATCGAACCACCCATGAAGGAAAACTCGAACGCCGAAACCACGACCGGCATGCCCAGCAAAGTGCCGCTCATGGACACCAGCGCGTCTTTTTCGCCGGTCTGCTTTTGTGCAGCGGTCAGGCGGTCCTTGTACTTCTTGCCGTCGCGGAATTTCAGACGGTCGACCGGCTCCAGGTCTGCACCCAGTTCGGTACGCCCTTCAACGTCAAGGAAGATGTCGATACGGGCGCGGGCGCCAATACGCATGTGATGGTTGCACTTGGGGCAAACGTCCAGGGTCTTTTCCAGCTCCGGACGATACAGCACAGCCTCGCAAGACGGGCATTTGTGCCAAAGACCTTCAGGCACCGAGCTCTTCTTGACCTCGGAACGCATGATCGAAGGGATCAGTTTGTCTACTAACCAGTTGCTCATGCTTTCTTTCTCCAGTACCGGCGGCCCGAACGCTCTGGTTCGCGGCCCCGTGTATGCCCTAGCGCTAAATTCATGTGTGCGAAGAGAGTCGATGGACTGCCACGGTCAGCGCGAAACATGACCTGCGTGCAACCAGAAACCCTCGGATCTGCCTGCTGTGTGCAGTGCATCCGCTTTGTACAGTGCAGTGGACGGCGGCAGTCTGCCAGCCGTCACATCAACAGGTGCTACCGCGTACCGCTTTGATAAATGCCTGAATCTTTGCGTGATCCTTGATGCCCTTGCTCGCCTCTACCCCGCCGCTGACATCCACGGCATAAGGCCGAACGCGCGCAATCGCTTCGGCGACGTTATCCGGCGTCAGACCGCCCGCCAGAATGATCGGCTTGCTCAAGCCTTGCGGTATCAGTGACCAGTCAAACGCCTCGCCGGTTCCTCCGGGTACCCCTTCGACATAGGTATCGAGCAGGATTGCGCTGGCGCTGGCATAAGCATCGCAGGCCGCGGCGATGTCATCACCCGCCTTGACCCGCAGCGCCTTGATGTACGGACGGTGCCAACCCTCGCAATCCGCCACGCTTTCATCACCGTGAAATTGCAGCAAGTCCAGGGGCACCGCATCGAGAAGCTCGCCCAATTCGCAACGGCTCGCATTGACGAACAAACCCACGGTGGTCACGAACGGCGGCAGCGCCTTGATAATCGAGCGCGCCTGCTGGAACGTCACCGCACGGGGGCTTTTGGCATAAAACACGAACCCGATGGCATCCGCCCCGGCCTCGACGGCTGCCAACGCATCCTCTATGCGGGTAATCCCACAGATCTTGCTGCGAACGGCTGACATGTCGATACAACTCCAAGACAAATCCGGGAAAGTCCCGGATGGTAACAAAAGCGTTCGAGGGCGTCAGCCGTCAAGTTCCGAGAAGCCGGTCAGGAAGTGTGGGCCGATGTATCGCTCGGGCAATTCGAACTCGTCACGGTACTCGACCTGCACCAGATACAACCCGAATGGATGCGCCGTCACGCCACCGGACCGCCGGATCCGGCTCTCCAGCACCTCTTTCATCCACTCCACCGGTCGCTCACCGGCGCCAATCGTCATCAGCACACCGGCAATGTTGCGCACCATGTGATGCAGGAAGGCGCTGGCGCGAATATCCAGCACGATCATCTTGCCGTGACGGGTGACGCGCAGGTGGTGCAGCTCCTTGATCGGCGACTTGGCCTGGCACTGGCCAGCGCGGAAAGCACTGAAATCATGGGTACCCAGCAGATATTGAGCGGCCTCGGCCATGCGCTCGACGTCCAGCGGGCGGTGGTTCCAGGTCACTTCTTCGTTCAGGTGCGCCGGGCGGATCTGATCGTTGTAGATCACGTAGCGATAACGCCGGGCAATGGCCTTGAATCGTGCATGGAAATGCGCCGGCATGACCTTGGCCCAACTGACACTGACGTCGTGGGGCAAGTTGATGTTGGCACCCATGGTCCAGGCCTTCATCGAACGCTCGACCTGGGTGTCGAAATGCACCACCTGTCCGCAGGCATGCACCCCGGCGTCGGTACGCCCTGCGCACATCAGCGAAACGGGTGAGTCAGCGACTTTGGACAAGGCGTTTTCGAGGGTTTCCTGCACGGTGAGCACCCCGGACGCCTGGCGCTGCCAGCCGCGGTAGCGCGAGCCTTTGTATTCGACGCCCAGCGCGATCCGGAAAAAGCCGTCGGCTGCCATTTCGGCGGCCGGGTTATCTATATTTGCCAAGGAGGGACAGCCTGATGATGTACCAAAGGCGGGCATTATAAGGCCGCCGGGCGGGGAAGCCAGAGAGATTCCCTTTGACTGTTCCGGCTTCTTCGCGGGCAAGCCCGCTCCCACAGGTACAGTGTGATCCTGTGGGAGCGAGCTTGCTCGCGAAGAGGCCTCAGCAAACGACATCAATTCATCGGCCAAACAAAAACGGCAGCCTCACCGGGCTGCCGTTCTGTTTACAACCTGCCAGGCACTCAAGCCAGGCGCGAAAGCATTTCCCTGGCTTCGCTCTTCTGCTCGGCACTGCCTTCGCTTACCACCTCATTGAGGATGTCACGGGCGCCATCGCTGTCTCCCATGTCGATATAGGCCTGAGCCAGATCGAGCTTGGTAGCGGCTTCGTCAGTACCCGAGAGGAAGTCGAAGTCATCATCGTCACCCAGTGCAGCATCAGCCTCGGTAAAGGTCGGCTCGCCGATGCTGTTGGACAAGCTCTCCAGCTCGGCGTTGACGTCATCCAGCTCTGCCGCGAACGCATCCGGCGCATCCATTTCGTCGGCCAGCGACAGATCGAAATCGGCCGGCAATTCCAGATCATCCAGTGCAACCTCAGGAACAGCCGGGGTTTCGGCAACTGGAAAATCCTTCACTCCCTCATCCAGATCCAGAAGGAAATCGTCTTCAGCCAGCATCGCCGGCGACGGCTGCGCACCGAGATCCAAGTCAAGATCGAAGTCCGACAGGTCGTCGAGGTTTTCCTTGATTTCAGTCTGCTGCTGCAACACCGACTCAAAACTCAGGTCGTCATCCTGCGGGAACTCTCCCAGATCCGGCAACGCCGCCACTTCAGGCTCCGGTGCTGGTGCAGGTGCAGGCGCCACAGGCGTAATCGTGTCCAGATCATCCAGGCTCAGGTCGAAGGCGCTGTCGAGGTCATCCTCGAACGGCGCTGGCTCTGGCGCCAGTGCTTGCGGCTCATCGAGCAACAGGTCCTTGACGTATTGCGCGTCCAGTTCGGCAGCAACGGCGGCTGCGGCGATACCACCGGCAGCCACCAGCGCCATGGCCGGGAAGCGGCTTTTGAGTTTTTCAACCTGGGCGTAGTTGTCGCCATTGGCCACCAACTGACGCTCCTGGCCGACGAACGCATCGCGATCGCCTTGCTGGCCGTAGACTTCCATCAGTTTCAAGCGCAAGTCGCTGCGCTGAGGCTCTTGCTTGACGCCGTCCTCCAGCAACGCGGCAGCCTGATTCAGGCGACCGGCATTGATGTGCGATTGAGCCTGGCCCAGCACGTCGTCGGAGTACTCGGCAGCCGGCGCCACCAATGGCGCGGCGATCGGCGTGGTCATCACGACCGGAGCAATTACCGGCGCTGGCGCGGGAGCTGGCGTCGGTGCAGTCGCCAGCTTCACGCCTGGCGACGGAACTTCAAGGCCTTCGAAGCTGCTTTCCGGCAAGTCGAAATCGGCCGAGAACGGCTGTTCTTCGGCCAAGGCACGGGCCATGCGCAGATGCTTTTCGGCTTCTTGCTGGGCTTTGCGGCGGCGCGCCAGCAACAGCAGCAGGAGCAGCAGAATCACCGCACCGCCACCTACCAGGCCCAGCAGCACCGGATTGGTCAGCAACTCATTGAATTTCTGATCGTCGGATGTGCCCGGGGTCGCCTCAACGGGCTTCTCGGCCGGCGCCGGAGTTGCCTCGGGCGCTGTGGCCGCTGGCGCAGTTTCAGCCGGAGCAGGCGCTACCGCCGGATTGGGGGCCAGCTCGGCCGACATTGCCGGAGCCGTTGCGGCGTCTGGTGCGCCATTCGCGCCCTCGGCCTGCAACTTGGCCAGTTGATTGTTCTTCAACTCGATCAGGCGTTGCAGCTTGTCCACCTGGCTTTGCAGGTCGGCCATGCGGCTTTTCAGTTCGGCGTTGTCACGACGACTGGTGTCGAGGCTTTCCTGGGTCACCGCCAGCTTGTTGCTGAGGGCCCTGGCATCTCCGGCAGCCCCTTTGCCACGGTTCTTGCCGGACTCGGCAGACACCAGGCTCAACTTGTCGGTGGCCGCTTGAGCCGGAGCACCATCGGTGCGAGCGCGATTGGTGGCGTCAAGCTGTTGCTGCCCTGCTCCGGGTTTCGCCACATAACGGCGACCCTGGCGCCAGGCCGAGTTCTGTGCGGCCACTTCGGCAATGGCCTTGGATTGCGCCAGGCTCGTGCTCTGTGCCTGGTCCGGCAGGCGCAGCACCTGGCCGGTTTTCAAACGGTTGATGTTGCCGTCGATGAAGGCATCCGGGTTCAGCGCCTGAATGGCCAGCATGGTTTGCTGGATCGAACCGCCATTACGCGCTTTCGCGGCGATTTCCCACAGGGTATCGCGCCGCGTGGTGGTGTATTGGGACGGTTTGGTCGCGCCGGTGACCGGTGCGGCGACGGATGAAGTCGGTGCGGGTTGCGCAGCCGCCTCGGCGGCTTGCGGCGAGAATTTCGATGGATCGAGCAGCACACTGTAGTCGCGCAGCAAACGGCCGTTCGGCCACATGACCTGAACCAGGAACTTCACCATGGGTTCGGAGAGTGGCTTGCTGGAGGTCACGCGCAGGATGCTTTTGCCGCTGGCGTTCAGCACCGGGGTGAAGGTCAAGTCATTGAGAAACGCCTGGCGGTCGACACCGGCCTTGGCGAAATCGTCAGGCGAAGCCAGGCTCGGCACCACTTCGGCGGCGGTGAGATCCTTGACATCGAGCAGCTCGATTTCCGCAACCAGCGGCTGGTTGAGCGTCGATTTCAGGGTCAACTCCCCGAGCCCGAGGGCATGCGCCATACCGGAGGACAGCGCCGAGGCGGCCGCTATTGCTAACACCAGTTTGCGAACTTGAACCATTAGCTCATCCTTAGTTTGAACATTCCTCGGCCAGCGAGAAGGTATTGATAGCCGCTGCCGTAAGGCATTGCGCGCAACGGCGAGGGTCGTCGCGCGCGGTCATTTCATTGATGCCCCGGAAAGCCCTGCAGGGTGGCTCGCCTTCAGCACTCCGGCAAGCATAGGCTCGCGCGGAATCATTCGACAAATTGTTGCAAAGTATCTTTTACAGCAGGTCTTTAATCAACAACTCAGCCAGCTGCACAGCGTTCAGCGCGGCGCCTTTGCGTACGTTATCTGATGTCAGCCACAGATTAAGTTCCGTCAGGTCGTCGATACCGGTGCGCACCCGACCGACGTAGACCACATCCTGCCCTACCGCATCGCCCACCGGGGTCGGGTAATCGCCGGCTTCCACCAGTTCGATGCCGGGTGCGTCTTCCAGGGCCGCATTGATTTTCGCCAGATCGATTTCACTCGCGGACTGCAGGGTCACGCTATAGCTATCGCCAAAAAACACCGGGGCTTGAATGCAAGTGACGGAAATCTTCAATGAAGGCCGTGCCATGACCTGGCGCAGCTCACGCACCAGGCGTTTTTCCAGCAGCGTATGACCTTGCTCATCCGGTTTGCCGACCTGGGCCAAAAGGTTGAAGGCCATCTGCCGATCAAAGAATTTCGGCTCCAGCGGTCGCACATTCAGCAGTTCGGCGGTTTGCCGGGCGAGTTCACTCACGGCTTCGCGGCCCTGGGCCGATACCGCCAGGCTGGCGGTCAGGCTGACGCGCTGCAAATCGAGCAAATCCATCAGCGGCGCGAGCACCACCGCCAGCGTGGTGGCCGACGGGCTTGGACTGCTGACCTGAAACGGTTTTTTCAAGCCGGCCAACACCTGCGCGTTGGCCTCAGGCACGACCTGCGGCGCCTTTTCGGCCGGCAAGGCCCCAGAAAGATCGATCACCGAGCAACCGGCATCGGTCGCACGGGAAGCAAAACTCAACGAAACCGCCGGGCCGGCCGCGAAAAACCCAAGCTGCACCTTGCTGAAGTCGAACTCATCGACTTCCCGCACCCGCACATTCTTGCCGCGAAACAGTACTGAGCTGCCGGCCGACTCGCTGCTGGCCAGCAGGTGCAGATTGCCGACCGGGAAGTCGCGCTCTTCAAGAATCTGCACGAGTGTTTCGCCGACAGTACCGGTGGCGCCGATCACGGCAATATCAATGGTCTGGCTCATGGTTTTACCTCTGGCGAAACGGGGGGAGCGGCACTTTACCGGGTGGGTGGGATACAGGCAATTCTGCCGGATATTTACGCTGGCTGTACCGGCCCCTTCGCGGGCAAGCCCGCTCCCACAGTGTTCGGTGTCGAGCACAAGGTTTGTGTACACCACTGAAACCTGTGGGAGCGGGCTTGCCCGCGAAGAGGCCGGTATGGGCAACCAATAAACTTCAGACTGTCAGGGATAAAAAAACCCGCACCTCTTTCAAGGCGCGGGTTCTTTCATTGCTTCAGTCGATCAACGCTCGAGCAGGATCCGCAGCATGCGACGCAGCGGCTCGGCCGCGCCCCACAGCAGCTGGTCGCCGACGGTGAATGCGCCAACGAACTGCGAACCCATGTTCAGCTTGCGCAGACGGCCAACCGGGATGTTCAGGGTGCCGGTGACCTTGTTCGGGCTCAGCTCCTGAATGCTGGTCTCACGGCTATTCGGTACCAGCTTGACCCAAGGGTTGTGCTGGCTGATCAGCCCTTCGATATCGGCGATCGGCACGTCTTTGTTCAGCTTGATGGTCAGCGCCTGGCTGTGGCAGCGCATGGCGCCGATGCGCACGCAGATGCCATCGACCGGGATCGGGCTCTTGAAGCGACCGAGGATCTTGTTGGTCTCGGCCTGGGCCTTCCACTCTTCGCGGCTCTGGCCGTTCGGCAGTTCCTTGTCGATCCACGGGATCAGGCTGCCGGCCAGCGGTACGCCAAAGTTTTCGGTCGGGTACGCATCGCTGCGCATGGCTTCGGCCACACGACGGTCGATGTCGAGGATCGCGCTGGCCGGATCGGCCAGTTGATCGGCGACAGCGGCGTGGGTCGCGCCCATCTGCTTGATCAGTTCACGCATGTTCTGCGCGCCGGCACCGGAGGCCGCCTGATAGGTCATGGCGCTCATCCACTCCACCAGGCCGGCTTCAAACAGGCCACCGAGGCCCATCAGCATCAGGCTGACGGTGCAGTTGCCGCCGATGTAGTTCTTGGTGCCCGCGTCCAGTTGCTGGTCGATGACCTTGCGGTTCACCGGGTCCAGAACGATCACCGCGTCATCCTGCATGCGCAGGCTGGAAGCGGCATCGATCCAGTAACCCTGCCAGCCGGCTTCGCGCAGCTTGGGGAAGACTTCGCTGGTGTAGTCGCCACCCTGGCAGGTCAGAATCACGTCGAGGGTTTTCAGCTCTTCAATGCTGTAAGCGTCCTTGAGCGGAGCAATGTCCTTGCCCACGGACGGGCCTTGGCCACCGACATTGGAAGTGGTGAAAAACACCGGCTCGATAAGATCGAAATCCTGCTCTTCCAGCATCCGCTGCATGAGCACGGAACCGACCATACCGCGCCAACCGATCAGACCTACACGTTTCATCGCAACTACACCTTCTTGAAATGTGGGCCGCTGCCTTTTCTTGAATTTGGCAGCGGGCCCGAGAGATTACAGATTCCGCAGCGCGGCGACTACTGCGTCACCCATTTCCTGCGTACCGACTTTAGTGCAACCGGCCGACCAGATGTCACCGGTACGCAAGCCCTGATCCAGCACCAGGCTGACGGCTTTCTCGATGGCATCGGCCGCGGCCTGCTGGTTGAAGCTGTAACGCAGCATCATCGACACCGACAAAATGGTCGCCAGCGGGTTGGCGATGCCCTTGCCCGCGATGTCCGGCGCCGAACCGTGGCACGGCTCGTACATGCCTTTGTTGTTGGTGTCCAGGGACGCCGACGGCAGCATGCCAATGGAACCGGTGAGCATCGACGCCTGGTCGGACAGGATGTCGCCGAACATGTTGTCGGTGACGATCACGTCGAACTGCTTCGGTGCGCGCACCAGTTGCATGGCGGCGTTGTCGACGTACATGTGGCTCAGTTCGACTTCAGGATAATCCTTGGCCACCTGCTCGACCACTTCGCGCCACAGCTGGCTGGAAGCCAGTACGTTGGCCTTGTCCACCGAGCACAGCTTCTTGCCGCGCACCATGGCCATGTCGAAACCGACGCGGGCGATACGACGGATTTCGCTTTCGCTGTACGGCAGGGTGTCGTAGGACTGACGCTCGCCGTTTTCCAGGGTACGGGTACCGCGTGGTGCGCCGAAGTAGATGCCGCCGGTCAGTTCGCGAACGATCAGGATGTCCAGCCCGGCAACGATTTCCGGCTTCAGGCTGGAAGCCTCGGCCAGTTGCGGGTACAGGATCGCCGGACGCAGGTTGCCGAACAGGCCCAGTTGCGCACGGATTTTCAGCAGGCCGCGCTCAGGACGGATGTCACGCTCGATGGTGTCCCATTTCGGGCCGCCCACGGCGCCCAGCAGCACGGCATCGGCTGCGCGCGCACGCTCCAGGGTTTCATCGGCCAAAGGCACGCCGTGCTTGTCGATGGCGGCGCCACCGATCACGTCGTGGCTCAGCTCGAAGCCCAGAGAGAACTTGTCACTGGCCAGCTCCAGCACCTTGACCGCTTCGGCCATGATTTCCGGGCCAATACCATCACCTGGGAGAATCAGAATCTGCTTGCTCATGCTTTCCTCATGTCATCAGTCGGTGCGCCCTCAGGCGCTCCCGGAAAAATTCCTAGCGTTCGGCCATCAGTACCAGCACATCGGTACTGAATGAACCATCGGCTTCAATCTCGAAATATTCGCGTACTTCGTTGCCCATCGACTGCTGCAACTCGCGGATCGCCGCGCGCATCACTTGCGGTGTGCGCATGCGCTCGACCCAGCTGTTGTACTCCAGGCGCAAGCGCTGACGGGTGGTACTGCGCGTATGCAGCCCTGCCTCGCTGACCTGGCGCAACCACTCGCCGGCGGAATAATCGCGCACATGGCTGGTGTCACGCAGCACTTCGACGCTTTGCAGGTAAGTGTCGAACAGCGGGCTGCCCGGTGACAACACGTCGACGAATGCCGCCACACCGCCCGGCTTCAGGACTCGACGCACTTCCCGCAGGGCCACGCCCAAATCGCTCCAATGGTGCGCCGAATAACGGCTGAAGACGAAATCAAACTCGCCATCGGCGAACGGCAGGCGCTCGGCGGCGCCGTTGACCGTGGACACATTGCTCAAGCCGCGATCAACCGCAGCACTGGCGACCACGTCGAGCATCTGCTGCGACAGGTCGTAAGCCACCACCTCTTTCACCAACGAGGCTACGTGAAAGCTCACGTGGCCTGCGCCGCAACCGAGGTCCAGCACCCGGGCATCGCCCTGCCCCGCCAGTTCAGCCTGTAGCAGTGCGAATTCAGTGCCTTGAGCGTGAACGGCGCTGCTCAGGTAGGCCGCGGCCTGTTCGCCGAATTGCTTCTGGACTACCTGGGTGTGCTGGGCGGTGCTGGTCATGCGGACTTCCTTTTTGGGGGTGAGTCTTGGGGTGTCTGTTCTGGCCTCATCGCGAGCAAGCTCGCTCCCACAGGTTTTGTGAACGCCGC
Organism: Pseudomonas sp. Pseusp10; assembly: GCF_059492225.1. Lineage (NCBI taxonomy): Bacteria > Pseudomonadati > Pseudomonadota > Gammaproteobacteria > Pseudomonadales > Pseudomonadaceae > Pseudomonas > Pseudomonas sp. Pseusp10. The sequence goes on from NZ_CP168528.1 coordinate 4,787,775, forward strand.
AAATCCAATGTGGGAGCGAGCTTGCTCGCGATGGCGTCATTACGCCTTACGCAATATCAAGCGTCGCGAAACAACCAAGGCTGGCTAGCACGGTGTTTGGCCTCAAACGCCGCAATCGCATCGCCGTCCTGCAACGTCAGGCCGATATCGTCCAGACCGTTCAACAGGCAATGCTTGCGAAACGCATCAATCTCAAAGCTCAACACCTTGCCATCCGGACGGGTCACGGTCTGGGCTTGCAGATCGACCTGCAACTGGTAGCCCGGATTGGCCTCGACCTGCTGGAACAGTTCGTCGACTTCGGCATCGCTCAGGATGATCGGCAGCAAGCCATTCTTGAAGCTGTTGTTGAAGAAGATGTCGGCATAGCTCGGCGCGATGATGCTGCGGAAACCGTATTCCTCCAGCGCCCAAGGCGCGTGCTCACGGCTGGAGCCGCAACCGAAGTTCTCGCGGGCCAGCAACACGCTGGCGCCTTGATAACGCTCGGCGTTGAGCACGAAGTCCTTGTTCAGCGGGCGCCTGGAGTTGTCCTGATAGGGCTGGCCCACATCCAGGTAACGCCATTCATCGAACAGGTTCGGGCCGAAACCGGTGCGCTTGATCGACTTCAGGAATTGCTTGGGAATGATCTGGTCGGTGTCGACGTTGGCACGATCCAAAGGTGCGACAAGTCCAGTGTGCCGGGTAAATGCTCTCATGATTACTGTGCTCCCTGGATCATTTCACGGACGTCGACGAAACGACCGTTCACAGCGGCTGCGGCGGCCATGGCCGGGCTGACGAGGTGGGTACGGCCACCGGCGCCCTGACGGCCTTCGAAGTTGCGATTGGAGGTCGATGCGCAATGCTCGCCGGACTCCAGGCGGTCCGGGTTCATCGCCAGGCACATCGAGCAACCCGGCTCACGCCATTCGAAACCGGCTTCGAGGAAAATCTTGTCCAGGCCTTCCGATTCGGCCTGCGCCTTCACCAGACCCGAGCCTGGCACCACGATGGCCTGCTTGATGGTCGAGGCCACTTTGCGGCCCTTGGCGATCACGGCCGCAGCACGCAGGTCTTCGATCCGCGAGTTGGTGCAGGAACCGATGAACACGCGGTCGAGCTGAATGTCGGTAATCGCCTGATTAGCGGTCAAACCCATGTATTTCAAGGCACGGACGATGGAGTCGCGCTTGACCAGGTCCATTTCCTTCGCAGGATCCGGCACGTTCTGATCGACCGCCAACACCATTTCCGGCGAGGTGCCCCAGCTGACTTGCGGCTTGATCTGGGTCGCGTCCAGCTCGACAACCGTGTCGAACACGGCATCGGCGTCGGACACCAGGTCTTTCCAGGCTTCGACGGCCAGATCCCATTCCGCGCCTTTCGGAGCGAATGGACGGCCCTTGACGTAAGCCACGGTCTTTTCGTCAGCCGCCACCAGACCTACGCGAGCGCCGGCCTCGATGGACATGTTGCAGATGGTCATGCGGCCTTCGACGGACAGGTCGCGAATCGCGCTACCGGCGAATTCGATGGCGTGGCCATTACCGCCGGCGGTGCCGATCTTGCCGATCACGGCGAGGACGATGTCCTTGGCGGTCACGCCGAACGGCAATTGGCCTTCGACGCGTACCAGCATGTTTTTCATTTTCTTGGCGACCAGGCACTGGGTGGCGAGCACATGCTCGACCTCGGAAGTGCCGATACCGTGCGCCAATGCGCCGAATGCGCCGTGGGTCGAGGTATGGGAGTCGCCGCAGACCACGGTCATGCCCGGCAAGGTGGCGCCCTGCTCCGGGCCGATGACGTGGACGATGCCTTGGCGAACGTCATTCATCTTGAACTCGACGATGCCGTATTCATCGCAATTGTCGTCCAGGGTCTGGACTTGCAGGCGCGAAACCTGGTCAACGATAGCGTCGATGCCGCCCTTGCGCTCCGGCGTGGTCGGTACGTTGTGGTCCGGGGTCGCGATGTTGGCATCGATGCGCCACGGCTTGCGCCCGGCCAGACGCAGGCCTTCGAAGGCTTGCGGCGAGGTCACTTCGTGGATGATGTGACGATCGATGTAGATCAGCGCAGAGCCATCGTCGCGCTGCTTGACCAAATGCGAATCCCAGAGCTTGTCGTAGAGCGTTTTGCCGGCCATCAGACGGTTTCCTCATCAGCTTGTTTCTATGCCCCGGGCCTTGATTGACTCAATAACCCCTTGGCTTGTGAGGCTGATCCTATGGGGTTACATTAAATAACTCAAATTCATATTTTTTATGCTTTGGATAACCAACTGGAATGCAGCCATGGACCTCGCCAACCTCAATGCTTTTATTGCCATTGCCGAGACAGGAAGTTTCTCTGGTGCAGGTGAACGACTGCACCTGACCCAACCGGCCATCAGCAAACGCATCGCCGGGCTGGAGCAGCAATTGAAGGTGCGGCTGTTTGATCGCCTGGGCCGGGAAGTCGGCCTGACCGAGGCCGGACGCGCCCTGCTGCCGCGGGCCTATCAGATTCTGAATGTGCTGGATGATACGCGCCGCGCCTTGACCAACCTCACAGGCGAAGTGACCGGCCGTCTGACTCTGGCGACCAGTCACCACATCGGCCTGCACCGCTTGCCACCCTTGTTAAGGGAATTCACCCGGCGTTACCCACAAGTAGCGCTGGATATCCAATTCCTCGATTCGGAAGTGGCCTACGAGGAAATTCTCCATGGCCGTGCCGAACTGGCGGTCATCACCCTCGCACCGGAACCCCATGCGCTGGTCAAGGCCACTCCGGTGTGGGACGACCCGCTGGATTTTGTGGTCGCCCCAGAGCATTCACTGCTCAACAACGGCAAAGTCAGCCTGTCGGACATCGCCCGACACCCGGCAGTATTCCCCGGCGGCAACACTTTTACCCACCACATCGTGCAGCGGCTGTTCGAGGCCCAGGGCCTGACGCCAAACATTGCCATGAGCACCAACTACCTGGAAACCATCAAGATGATGGTCTCGATCGGCCTGGCCTGGAGTGTTTTGCCGCGCACCATGCTCGATGACCAAGTGGCACGCATACCTTTACCGGGCATACAGCTCACTCGCCAGCTAGGCTATATCCTGCACACGGAAAGGACGCTGTCGAATGCTGCGCGGGCCTTCATGGCCTTACTGGACGCTCAACTCGATCTGCCAGGGACTCAAGGCTGACTTGTGCTACTCCTGTAAAGCCGCGAATTCCTGCAATAAACGCTCAAACTCAGCCTAAGGCTTACCAATGCCGAAATCTGTTGACCGTATTCCGCCGATGCCACGTATTCAGGCGATTGACCCAAAAAGCTCCGAGCAGAGCTGGGAAAGTGCACCGCAATTGCTGGCCGCACTCAACGGCGCGCGCCTGGGCGCCTGGTATTGGGACATCGAGCGCGGGCAGATCAGCTGGTCCCGGGGCACGCAGGCGCTGTTCGGCTTCGATCCCCGGCAACCGCTGCCACAGGATCTGGAATACCTCGACCTGCTGCCCCCGGAAGATCGCGCCAAGGCCGTTCGCGCGTTTCACGCGGTCATCGCAGGCGCGCCACTGGAGCAAGCGATGCATCACCGCATCCGCTGGCCCGATGGCAGCCTGCACTGGCTGGAAATCAACGGCAGCCTGTTGCCGGACAAGCACGGCAGGCCACGGATGATCGGTGTAATCCGCGAGATTACCCACCAGCGTCAGCGCGAACAGGCGCTGAGCAGCTCGGAAAAACGCTTCGCCACCCTGTTTCACCTGTGCCCGAACATGGTCCTGCTGACCCGCCAGGAAGACGGCCTGATCTCCGAAGCCAACCAGTATTTCGAAAGCCTGTTCGGTTGGCCGGTGCAAAACGCGATCGGCCGCACCACGCTTGAACTGGGACTTTGGGTGCATCCCGAGCAACGGGCCGAACTGGTCAAGGCCACCAAAGCCAAAGGCGACCTGGTCAGCATGGAAGTGCAGTTTCGCGCCAGCAATGGCCAGATCCATGACGGCATTCTCAGTGCGCAAAAAGTCGAGCTCGAAGGTCAGCCCTATCTACTGAGCACGTTTCTTGACACCACCGAACGCAAAATCGCCGAACATGCCCTCAAGGACAGCCAGGAACGCCTCGACCTGGCCCTGGATTCGGCACAACTCGGTACCTGGGACTGGCACATTCCCAGCGGCATGCTCTACGGATCGGCACGGGCCGCCCAACTGCACGGCCTGGACGCCAAACCCTTTCACGAATCCTTCGACGAGTTCTTCGAAGGCGTGCCCGGCGAAGAACGTGACACCATGCGCGACGCTTACCGCAGCCTGCGTGAAGGTCCGGCCGGCAACTATCAATTGACCTATCGCGTGCAATTGCCCGATGGCAGCTCACGTTACCTGGAAAGCCGCGCCCGCCTCTACCGCGATGAAAACGGCGTGCCGGTGCGCATGGCCGGCACATTGCTCGACATCACAGACCAGGTAGAGCGCGAACAACGGCTGGTGGCCTCCGAAGAAAAATTCGCCACGCTGTTCCAGGTCAGCCCCGATCCGATCTGCGTCACCCACCAGGACAGCGGCCAGTTCATTGAAATCAACTCCAGCTTCACCCAGACCTTCGGCTGGAGTACCGCCGATGTGATCGGCCGCAGCGCCGACGAAATCGGCCTGTGGGACGCTTCGGCGAAAAGCCTGCGACGGATCGAACAAGTGATTCGCGAGCAAGGCCTGAACAACGTGGCCATTCTGGTCCAGCACAAGGACGGACAGGTCCTGACGTGCGTGATTTCCAGCCGCCAGATCAGCGTCGGCGACCAGCCCTGCATCGTCACCACCCTGCGCGACATCACCCAGCAACAGCGCTCGGAAGCGGCGCTCAAGGCCAGTGAAGAGAAATTCGCCAAGGCCTTCCACTCCAGCCCCGACGCCATCACCATCACCGAGCGCGACACCGGACGCTATCTGGAGGTCAACGACGGTTTCTGCCGCCTGACCGGTTATCGCGCCGAGGAAGTAGTGGGCCGCACGGTGTATCAGGTGGGTATTTGGGCGGAAGAAAAACAACGCTCGGCGCTGCTGGCCGAATTGCAGATCAAGGGTCGGGTTCATCATCAGGAAATGCTCGGGCGCAACAAGCGCGGCGAACTGCTCACCGTCGAAGTCTCGGTGGAGCCGATCACCCTCAACGAAACCGCCTGCCTGCTGCTGACCGCGCGAGACGTCAGCCAGCTGAAAAACGCCGAAGCGCAGATCCGCCACCTGGCCTACCACGACCCACTGACCAACCTGCCCAACCGCGCATTGCTGATGGATCGGCTCAGCCAGCAAATTGCCCTGCTCAAACGCCACAATTTACGTGGTGCGCTAATGTTTCTCGACCTCGACCACTTCAAGCACATCAACGACTCCCTCGGGCACCCGGTGGGCGATACCGTGCTGAAAATCATCACCGCGCGCCTGGAGGCCAGCGTGCGCATGGAGGACACCGTTGCGCGCCTGGGCGGTGACGAATTCGTGGTGCTGCTCAGCGGTCTCGAAGGCTCGCGCAGCGAGGTCAGCGATCAGGTTCGCGAACTGGCCGACACCATCCGCGAGCTGCTGTCCGAACCGATGTTCCTCGACGGCCAGCGCCTGCAAGTGACGCCAAGCATCGGCATTGCGCTGATCCCCGATCACGGTTCGACCCCGACCGACCTGCTCAAGCGCGCCGACATCGCGCTCTATCGCGCCAAGGACTCGGGCCGCAATACCGCGCAGATGTACCACAACACCATGCAGAAGGCTGCGAGCGAACGCCTGCGCATGGAAACCGACTTGCGTCTGGCGCTTTCCCGGGGTGAATTTCACGTGCATTACCAACCCCAGGTCGACGCCAGGGGCGACCGCATTGTCGGCGCCGAGGCCCTGGTGCGCTGGAATCATCCGCAGCTCGGCGCGCAGTCACCCACCGAGTTCATCAAGGTGCTGGAAGACAGCGGACTGATTCTGGAGGTCGGCACCTGGATCCTCGACGAAGCCTGCCAGGCATTCAAGCAATTGATCGACGACGGCCTGGTGAATCCGTACAAATTCAGCTTGTGCGTGAACATCAGCCCGCGCCAGTTCCGCCAGAATGACTTCGTCGAGCGCGTCGAAAACAGCCTGTCCAGCTATGGCCTGCCCTGCTCACTGTTGAAGCTGGAAATCACCGAAGGCATCGTCATCCAGAACCTGGAAGACACCATCAGCAAAATGCGCCGCCTGAAAAAACTCGGAGTGAGCTTCGCCATGGACGACTTCGGTACCGGCTATTCCTCGCTGACCTACCTCAAGCGCTTGCCGGTCGATACCCTGAAAATCGACAAGTCGTTCATCCGCGACGCCACCAGCGACCCGAACGACGCCGAAATCATCCGCGCCATCGTCGCCATGGCCCACAGCCTGGACTTGAAGGTGATTGCCGAAGGGGTGGAAACAGCGGAGCAACTGGAGTTCTTGCAGGGGTTGGAGTGTCACTTCTACCAAGGGTATCTGCACAGTCAGCCGTTGCCGGTGGAAGAGTTTCAAAAACTCCTGAAATAACCCACCCCTGTAGCAGCTGGCGAAGCCTGCGTTCGGCTGCGAAGCAGTCGTCAAGCCAGACTCCGCGGTGTTTCAGGAGCATTTGGCACACAGTTTTTACGACTGCTTCGCAGCCGGACGCAGGCTTCGCCAGCTGCTACAGGGCATGCGTAAAATAAAAAAGGGCGCTGCAAGGGCGCCCTTTTCGTTGCTCTGGCTTAGTGTTGCAGAGCCGGTTTCTGCGTCCCGTTGATCGGGATGCGCTTGGCTTTCGCCTCTTCCGGAATCACCCGCAGCAGGTCGATACTCAACAGACCGTTGCTCAGGCCGGCAGCCTTGATTTCGATGTGGTCCGCCAGACGGAAGGACAGTTTGAAGGCACGTTGCGCAATGCCCTGATACAGATAAGTGACGTCTTCGTTCGCGTCGCGTTTACCGCCACTGATGGTCAGCACACCTTTCTCGACTTCGAGCTCCAGGTCTTCTTCCTGGAAACCAGCCGCTGCGATGACAATACGGTACTGGTCATCGCCGTGTTTTTCCACGTTATAGGGTGGATAGCTGCTGCCTGGCTCGTTGCGCAGGGCGGTCTCGAACAGGTCGTTGAAACGGTCGAAACCTACCGAGGAACGGAACAGTGGGGCCAGGGAAAATGTAGTAGCCATGATTCAAATCTCCTGAAAACAATCAGCAAGGTTTTTTGTCTCCGCGACCCGAATTCGGCATCGCGTAATCCTTAGATAGGGACCGCTGATTGAATTTCAAGAGATTATTTTCTGTTTTTTAAAAAAGAGTTTCAGGCCGCTTCTGCCACCGGCAGACCCAGCAAACGCGAGACGTTATCCAGCTCGGTCTCACGGCGCAGCACGGTAAACAGCTCCACCGCCTCGGGATAATTGCGGGTCAGCATCGCCAGCCATTGTTTCAGGCGACCCGGCGACTGACGTGGCGTCATCTGTGCCTTGGCTTGCAACCAGAAGTCCTGGATCAGCGGCAGCAGCTCGTTCCAGGTCATCTCCACGACCTCTTCACCGGCCCGCGCCGCGGCGATCTGCCGGGCCAGATCCGGACGCGAAACCAGGCCACGACCGAGCATGATGTCTTCCACACCACTGATCTCGCGGCAACGACGCCAGTCCTCGACACTCCAGATATCACCATTGGCGAACACCGGCACCTTGACCACGTCCTGTACGCGCGGGATCCACTCCCAGTGCGCCGGCGGCTTGTAGCCGTCGACCTTGGTCCGCGCATGCACCACGATATGTTCCGCGCCGCCTTCGGCCAGGGCCGTGGCACACTCCAGCGAACCGTCCGGGCTGTCGAAGCCCAGGCGCATCTTGGCGGTGACCGGAATGTGTGCAGGGACGGCACGACGGACGTGCTCGACGATCTGGTTGAGTAGCTCGGGCTCCTTGAGCAGTATCGCGCCACCACGGGACTTGTTGACAGTCTTGGCCGGGCAGCCGAAGTTCAGGTCAATCACTTCGGAACCCAGCTCGCAAGCCAGCGCGGCATTTTCTGCCAGGCACACCGGATCGGAACCGAGCAATTGCACACGCAGCGGCACACCGGAGGCCGTCCGGGCACCGTTGAGCAACTCCGGGCCGAACTTGTGGAAATAGGCAGGTGTCAGCAACTGGTCGTTGACCCGAATGAACTCGGTCACGCACCAGTCAATACCGCCCACGCGGGTCAGCACATCGCGCAGGATGTCGTCGACCAACCCCTCCATGGGCGCCAAAGCAATTTGCATGAAAAACACACTCAAGGAAAAACGTGCGGCAGTTTACTGGGTTTCGGAGAAAATCTGCAGAACATCGCGACCACCTGTGGGAGCGGGCTTGCTCGCGAAAGCGGTGTGTCAGACACGACGCCTTCGCGAGCAAGCCCGCTCCCACAGGAAGTCAGGGTTGTACCAACTCCTGCACCTGGATCGCCGGGCCATAGCCCTCGATGAACTCCGCCGGCATGCGCCTGGGCTTGCCCGTGGACAGTTCGATGCAGACGAAAGTGGTCTGCGCCCGCAGCAACGTCGAATTATCGCTGGGGCGCCTCAACTGGAAGTGCCGGGTCATTTTCAGGCGCTGGTCCCAATCGACGATCCAGGTCGCCAATTGCAGCTCATCGCCCTCATAGGCTGCCGCCAGGTAATCGATCTCGTGGCGCACCACCGCCATCGCCCGGTCCAGCCTCCGATATTCGACCAGATCCAGGCCAAGACGCTGGGAGTGACGCCAGGCACAGCGTTCGAGCCAGGTCACGTAGACCGCGTTGTTCGCGTGCCCCAACCCGTCAATGTCCTCGGCGTCCACTTGTAGATCAATGATAAATGGCGTTTCCCGATCCCAGCCCATGCCCCACTCCCGGTCATATAGATTCGACCGGGGCAGTGTAACGGATGCTCAAGCCGATTGGCGCGATTGCAGTCGGCGACCGGCCAGTAGTGATAACACACCGTCAATCACCCGAGGGTCAGCCAGCACCCGCTGATGCCCACCCTCCTGCAGGCGCAGCAAACGACTGTCGAACCAGGCTTCGTGGATCAGCTGGGATTCCTTCACAGAGACAAGGTTGTCGTCTTCAGCGTGGACAATCAGGCCGGGCATGTCGAGTTGATAGTGCGCGACATCCAGCGTTGCGGCTCGCATGCCGACGTCTTGCTCGACCTGGCGAATGAACGCCGAGCGGGCCTTCGGTGGCAGCCCGACATAACGGGCGAAACCACGCAACACGCCGAGAATCCGCGCCGGTGCGGCAATGGTGACCAGAGTTTCGGTGCGCAAGCCCAACTGGACCGCGAGCATGGCACTGGCGCCGCCCATGGAGTGGCCGATAACCGCTTGCAGGGGTGGCAGTTCGGAAGCCGCTTCAAGCATGGCGCGAGCGAACAGCACCACATTCGCTTCACTGCCCGGTGAGCGACCGTGGGCCGGACCATCCAGGGCCACGACCGAGTAACCGGCATCGACCAACGCCGTGATCAGGCTGGCAAACTGCGTTGGCCGCCCTTCCCAGCCGTGCATCAGCATCACAGCCGGGCCTTGCCCCCAGCGCAGGGCCGAAAGGCCAAACCGCAGGGTAATACGCTCGGATCTCTCCAACAGCGGCAGCTCCCAGTCACGGGGTGGCAGATCCCGCGGTGTCATGAAGGCCAGTCGCATTTTGCTAGCGACCAGTTTCGGGGCAAACCAGCCCAAGGTGCCATTAACGCCACGAACCCACTTTAACGCGCTCATCGCATTCTCCTCAGGCCGCAGCCTTCAGGTCAACGCACTGCCGATTTGGCGGCGCGCAGTAATCGATCGGACAACTCTCCCGGCCCCAGCGCCCGCGCCAGAGCCAGCCCACCCACCATCAAGGCCATATCGGCCAGGGCTTTTTCGGTGTCTTCAGGACTGGCCGCCAACTGCGCGACCATCAATTCCACATGCTCATTCAGAGCGACACGAAACGCTTCCGGCAGCCGCCCCAATTCGCCGACCGATGCCGGGATCGGACAGGCCGACTCGGAGGAATCACGGTGCTTGCGCGACAGGTAAAACGCTGCCACCAGAGAGCGACGCTCTTCGCCGGTCAACTGCGCGTCCATGTCGGCAATCAGGTCGCGGCGATGACCGAGCAATTGCTTGAACGCCTCGAGCATCATCGCGTCCTTGCTTTCGAAGTGTGCATAGAAGCCGCCGACGGTCAGGCCCGCCGCGCCCATCACTTCGCCCACACTGGGCTCGGCCGGGCCACGCTGAATCAGCGCTGCGCTGGCAGCCTTGAGGATGCGTTCGCGGGTTTGAGCTTTTTTATCGTTCATCGTCGCCTCCGAATATTACGACTGAAATATTATTCTCATAATAAATTTTAGCAAGTCATGAGTGTGACCGCTGGTCTGAAGAACAGTTTTTTTGGAAAAGGAGGAGTTTGGCCAAACGCCAGACAAACAAAAGGGCCATTCAATAATTGAATGACCCTTATAAAATCCCGCAGAGCGGGTAATCGTGGCGTCCCCTAGGGGACTCGAACCCCTGTTACCGCCGTGAAAGGGCGGTGTCCTAGGCCACTAGACGAAGGGGACACAAACCCTTCTATACAACTGATCAGTGCTGAGAGCTGATCGATTCAAGGCCGGTGTGGCCAGACCTTGAACTGTAAAATTGGTGGAGCTAAGCGGGATCGAACCGCTGACCTCCTGCATGCCATGCAGGCGCTCTCCCAGCTGAGCTATAGCCCCGGATTTTTCGCCTCGCGGCGGAGCGACATCTTGCAACATCGCTTCTGTAAAACTGGCGTCCCCTAGGGGACTCGAACCCCTGTTACCGCCGTGAAAGGGCGGTGTCCTAGGCCACTAGACGAAGGGGACGCAAACCCTTCTATACAACAGATCAACGCTGAGTGTTGATCGCTTCAAGGCCGGTGTGGCCAGGCCTTGAAGTGTAAATTGGTGGAGCTAGACGGGATCGAACCGTCGACCTCTTGCATGCCATGCAAGCGCTCTCCCAGCTGAGCTATAGCCCCTCATCGTTGATGTCATCGCTGAGGACGGGGCGAATCTTAAGGGTGTATCGAAAGCCTGTCAAACTTATTTTTCAAAAAATTTAAAATTTTTTGCCGACATAACAATCACTTACCGCCCTCCCCCCGTAAATCCTGTGCATATTCGCCCCTGTAGCAACTGCCGCAGGCTGCGTTCGAGCGCGCAGCGCTCGTGATTCGGACCCTCCGTCCTTTCAGACAGATTGCGTCAAGGCCATCGGGGCCGCTTCGCAGCCCAACGCAGCCTGCGGCAGCTGCTACAGGGTAACGGTGGGAATCAGGCGATAGCGCCCAACAGCTTTTCCCACTCTTTGTTTTCTTTCTTCGACACACCGCCCAACAGGTCGATGGCCTGGCGCAGACGGAAACGGGTCAGGTCCGGCCCGAGAATTTCCATCGCATCAAGCACCGACACCGAACTGGCCTGCCCAGTGATCGCGGCGAACATCAGCGGCATCGCATCACGCAGCTTCAGCTCAAGGGATTCGACCACCGCCTGGATGGTCGCGGTGATGCTGTCCTTCTCCCATTGGCGCAGGCTTTCGAGCTTCCACAGGATCAACTGCATCAGTTGACGAACCTGATCGCCCGAGAGCTTCTTGGATTCGAACAACTTGGCATCCGGGTTCACGCCACCGGCAAAGAAGAACCCGGCCAGCGGTGCAACCTGGCTGAAGGTTTCGACCCGGCCCTGCACGTGCGGAGCGATCTTCATCATGTATTCGGAATTGAACGCCCACTTCTGCACGCGCGCGGCGAACTCTTCCACCGGCAGGTCACGCAGCCATTGACCGTTGAGCCACGACAGCTTCTCGATGTCGAAGATCGGCCCGCCGAGGGACACGCGCTTCAAGTCGAAGTTGTCGACCATCTCCTGCAACGAGAACTTCTCGCGCTCGTCCGGCATCGACCAGCCCATGCGCCCCAGGTAGTTGAGCATTGCTTCAGGCATGAAGCCCATGCGCTCGTAGAACGTCACCGACGTCGGGTTCTTGCGCTTGGACAGCTTGCTCTTGTCCGGGTTACGCAGCAGCGGCATGTAGCACAGTTCCGGTTGCTCCCAGCCGAAGTACTCGTACAGCAGGATCAGCTTCGGTGCCGATGGCAGCCATTCTTCGCCGCGCAGTACGTGGGTGATACCCATCAGGTGATCGTCGACCACGTTGGCCAGGAAGTACGTCGGCAGACCGTCGGTCTTCATCAGGACTTGCATGTCCATGCGGTCCCACGGGATTTCAACGTCGCCACGCAGCATGTCCGGCACCACGCAGACGCCTTCGCTCGGTACTTTCATGCGGATAACGTGCGGCTCGCCGGCCGCCAGGCGGCGGGCAACTTCTTCCTTGGACAGCAGCAGCGCGCGGCCGTCGTAACGCGGGGTTTCGCCGCGAGCCATCTGCTCGGCGCGCATCTGGTCCAGCTCCTCGGCGGTGCAGAAGCACGGGAAAGCGTGACCGAGCTCCACAAGCTGCTGGCAATACTTCTGGTAGATATCGCCACGCTCGCTTTGACGGTATGGGCCGTGCGGGCCGCCGACGTCCGGGCCTTCGCTCCAGTCGATCCCCAGCCAGCGCAAGGCGTCGAAAATCTGCTGTTCGGACTCGCGGGTCGAACGCAGCTGGTCGGTGTCTTCGATCCGCAGGATGAACTCACCGCCGTGCTGCTTGGCAAAGCAGTAGTTGAACAAGGCGATGTAGGCGGTACCTACGTGGGGATCCCCGGTAGGCGATGGCGCGATGCGAGTGCGGACGGTGGTCATGGCATGTCTCGAAAAGATAAAAAGCGAAGTTCAAAGCGAACTTCAAACAAGAGCCGAATGGTAACAGGCGACACAGGCCACGCTCCAGTGAACAGGGCATTTAAGCCAACGTTGCGTCTGTAACGCCCGTATGGCGCGGTGAATGGCCGAATCTCAGCCGATGGCATTTACCGTTTATCGGCTGTATGCCAGATTTGCCTGCTGATAACTTCCCTTACAATTTCTCGACTACAGTTTGCCTCATGCCTGCCCAACTCAAGCGTCGCCTCTTCACGTTCCTGCTGGTTGTCCTGTTGATTGCCGGGGGTCTGTTTGCCCATTGGATCTTCAAGGGGCGCTTTTATGAAAGCACCGACAACGCTTATGTCCAGGGCGAGATCACCCGTGTGTCGAGCCAGTTGGGGGCGCGCATCGATCAGGTGCTGGTGCAGGACAACCAGCATGTCGAGAAAGGCCAGTTGCTGATCAAACTCGAAGTCGACGACTTCCGCCTCGCTGTCGACCGCGCCGATGCCGCCCTGGCCACCCGCCAGGCCGAGCGCCTGCAAGCCCAGAGCAAACTGACCCAGCAGGCCAGCCTGATTGCCGCCAGCGAAGCGCAAGTCGCGTCCAGCCAGGCCAGCCTGGGCCGCTCGCAGATCGACCTGACCCGCGCCGAGACCTTGCGCAAACCCGGTTACGTGTCGGAAGAACGGGTAACCACCCTGTCTGCCGACAACCACATTGCCCGCTCGCAAGTGGCCAAGGCCCAGGCCGACGCGCAAAGTCAGCGCCAGCAGGTCAACGCACTGAGCGCCGAGATAAAACGCCTCGACGCACAGATCGCCAACGCCAAAACCGACCTCGCCCAGGCCGAATTAAACCTGACCCGCAGCGAAATCCACGCGCCCATCAGCGGCCTGATCGGCCAGCGCGCAGCCCGCGAAGGCCAATACGTGCAGGCCGGCGCTTACCTGTTGTCGATCGTGCCGGACGAAGACATCTGGATTCAGGCCAATTTCAAGGAAACCCAGATTGGCCACATGCAGCCCGGCCAGGAAGCCGAACTGACCTTCGACGCCTACAGCGACACCCCGATCAAAGCCAGGGTCGACAGTCTGTTCGCCGCTTCGGGCGCTCAGTTCAGCCTGTTGCCGCCGGACAATGCCACGGGCAACTTCACCAAAGTCGTACAACGGATTCCGGTAAAACTGACCTTCGCCGCGGACAACCCGTTGCGCGGCAAGATTCGTCCGGGCATGTCGGTCACCGCCAAGGTGAACATCAAGGACGCCCCTGAAGATGTCACCCCCAAAGTGAGCAACAAAGACACCCCTGACAATGGCCGGTGATCAACTGATCCGCACGGTCGGCGAACCGACCCGGCGCGACTGGATCGCGGTGATGAGCGTGATGCTCGGCGCGTTCATGGCGGTGCTGGACATCCAGATCACCAACTCCTCGCTCAAGGACATCCAGGGCGCGCTGTCGGCGACCCTGGAAGAAGGTTCGTGGATCTCCACCTCGTACCTGGTGGCGGAAATCATCATGATCCCGCTCACCGCCTGGCTCGTGCAGTTGCTGTCGGCCCGGCGTCTGGCGGTGTGGGTCTCCCTCGGCTTCCTGGCCGCGTCCCTGCTCTGTTCCATGGCCTGGAGCCTGGAAAGCATGATCGTGTTCCGCGCCCTGCAGGGTTTTACCGGCGGCGCGCTGATTCCGCTGGCGTTCACCCTGACCCTGATCAAGCTCCCGGAACACCACCGCGCCAAAGGCATGGCCATGTTCGCCATGACCGCCACCTTCGCACCCTCCATCGGCCCGACCCTCGGCGGCTGGCTGACGGAGAACTGGGGGTGGGAATACATATTCTACATCAACATCCCGCCCGGCCTGATCATGATCGCCGGCCTGATGTACGGTCTGGAGAAAAAAGAAGCGCACTGGGAGTTGCTGAAAAGCACCGACTACGCCGGCATTCTCACCCTCGGCGTCGGGCTTGGTTGCTTGCAAGTATTCCTGGAGGAAGGCCATCGCAAGGACTGGCTGGAGTCGAACCTGATCGTAACCCTGGGCAGTATCGCGCTGGTCAGCCTGATCACCTTTGTCATCGTGCAGTTTTCCAAACCCAATCCGCTGATCAATCTCAGCATCCTCGGCAACCGCAACTTCGGCTTATCCAGTATTTCCAGTGTCGGGATGGGGGTCGGGCTGTATGGCTCGATTTACCTGCTGCCGCTGTACCTGGCGCAGATTCAGAACTACAACGCCCTGCAGATTGGCGAAGTGATCATGTGGATGGGCGTGCCGCAGCTGTTTCTGATCCCGCTGGTGCCCAAGCTGATGAAGTTCGTCTCGCCGAAATGGCTGTGTACGCTGGGTTTCGGGTTGTTCGGGTTGGCGAGTTTCTCTTCGGGCGTGCTGAACCCGGACTTTGCCGGGCCGCAATTCAATCAGATCCAGATCATCCGCGCCCTGGGGCAGCCGCTGATCATGGTGACCATCTCGCTGATCGCCACCGCCTACATCCTGCCCCAGGATGCGGGATCGGCCTCGAGCCTGTTCAACATTCTGCGCAACCTCGGCGGCGCCATCGGCATCGCCCTGCTCGCCACGCTGCTGGATGCGCGGACCAAGGTTTACTTTGATTACTTGCGCGAAGCCATCGTGCCGAGCAATCCGCAGGTGGCCGAGCGCATTGCCTCGCTGACCGACCGGTTGGGCAATGAAACGGCGGCACTGGGCAAACTCAGCGAGATCGCCCACCAACAGGCATCGATCATGGCCTACAACGATGCATTTCATTTTGTCGGGATTGCGCTGGGGATCAGCATGCTGGCGGTGTTGCTGACCAGGAAGTTGCCGGCGGGGTTGAAGGCCGGGGAAGCACACTAATTGATACTTGCAGCGCCCTGACCGACCTCATCGCGAGCAAGCTCGCTCCCACATTGGACCGCGTCCGTCAGGACAACCCGATCAACTGTGGGAGCGAGCTTGCTCGCGAAGAGGCCAGTTCAGACACTGCAAATCCAAGCTCCCACATCGGACCGCATCCGCCAGAACAACCCGATCAACTGTGGGAGCGAGCTTGCTCGCGAAGAGGCCAGTTCAGACACCGCAAATCCAAACTCCCACATCGGACCGCATCCGCCAGAACAACCCGATCAACTGTGGGAGCGAGCTTGCTCGCGAAGAGGCCCGCAAACTCACCGCAAATCTCAAACAGTGATCAACCGCTCGCGCAACTTGCCAATCTCATCGCGCATCTGCGCCGCTGCTTCAAACTCCAGATCACGCGCCAACGCATACATCTTCTCTTCCAGGGCCTTGATACGCTTGGCGATCTCGCCCGGCGAGCGCAATTCCGCTTCGTATCTGGCGTTCTCTTCGGCGGCCTTGGCCATGCCTTTGCGTTTTTTACTACGTGAACCGGGCACGGTGGCGCCTTCCATGATGTCGGCGACGTCCTTGAACACGCCTTTGGGCGTGATGCCGTTGGCCAGGTTGAAGGCAATCTGCTTGTCGCGACGGCGCTCGGTTTCGCCGATCGCGCGCTCCATGGAACCGGTAATGCGGTCGGCATACAGAATCGCCCGACCATTGAGGTTACGCGCCGCGCGGCCGATGGTCTGGATCAGCGAGCGCTCGGAACGCAGGAAGCCTTCCTTGTCGGCATCGAGGATCGCCACCAATGAGACTTCCGGCATGTCCAGACCTTCACGCAACAGGTTGATCCCCACCAACACATCGAAGGTGCCGAGGCGCAGGTCGCGGATGATTTCGACCCGTTCCACGGTGTCGATGTCCGAGTGCAGATAACGCACGCGCACGCCGTGATCCGCCAGATAGTCGGTCAAGTCTTCGGCCATGCGCTTGGTCAGCGTCGTGACCAGCACTCGCTCTTCCAGAGCGACACGCTTGGTGATTTCCGACAGCAAGTCGTCGACCTGGGTCAGTGCCGGGCGGATCTCGATTTGCGGGTCCACCAGCCCGGTCGGGCGCACCACCATGTCAATGACGCGCCCGGCGTGCTCGGCTTCATAGTTGCCCGGAGTCGCCGAGACGAAAATCGTCTGCGGACTGATGCTTTCCCACTCATCGAAACGCATCGGCCGATTGTCCAGGGCCGAGGGCAGACGGAAACCGTATTCGACCAGGGTTTCCTTGCGCGAGCGGTCGCCCTTGTACATGGCGCCCACCTGCGGAACGCTGACGTGGGATTCGTCGATCACCAGCAAGGCATTCGGCGGCAGATAGTCATAAAGCGTCGGCGGCGGCGCGCCAGCTTCGCGGCCAGACAAATAGCGCGAGTAGTTTTCGATGCCGTTGCAGTAACCCAGTTCGAGGATCATCTCCAGGTCGAAACGGGTGCGCTGCTCCAGGCGCTGGGCTTCCACCAGTTTGTTGTTGGAACGCAGGTACTCCAGGCGCTCCTGCAACTCGACCTTGATGCCTTCGACTGCGCCCATCAGGGTTTCCCGTGGCGTCACGTAGTGGCTCTTCGGGTAGAAGGTGAAGCGCGGCAGTTTGCGAATGACTTCGCCGGTCAGCGGATCGAACGCCGACAGGCTTTCCACCTCATCATCGAAAAGCTCGATGCGGATCGCTTCAAAATCGGATTCCGCCGGGTGGATATCGATCACATCACCACGCACGCGGAAGGTCGCACGGGCAAATTCCATGTCGTTGCGGGTGTATTGCAGGTCGGCCAGGCGGCGCAGCAATTCACGCTGATCGAGCCGGTCGCCGCGATCCACGTGCAACACCATCTTCAAATAGGTTTCCGGGCTGCCCAGACCGTAGATGCACGACACCGTGGTGACGATGATCGCGTCCTTGCGCTCGAGCAACGCCTTGGTCGCCGACAAACGCATCTGTTCGATGTGGTCGTTGATCGATGCGTCTTTCTCGATGAAGGTGTCCGAGGACGGTACGTAGGCTTCAGGCTGGTAATAGTCGTAGTAGGAAACGAAATATTCCACCGCGTTGTTCGGGAAGAACGCCTTGAACTCACCGTACAACTGCGCCGCCAGGGTCTTGTTCGGTGCCAGCACCAGCGTCGGGCGCTGCACCTGGGCGATCACGTTGGCGATGCTGAACGTCTTGCCCGAACCGGTCACACCAAGCAGCGTCTGGTGCGCCAGCCCGGCCTCGATGCCCTCGACCATCAGGCGGATGGCTTCCGGCTGATCGCCGGCGGGCTCGAATCGGGTGACTAGCTGGAATTCAGACATGAAATACCTCTGGATCACTCTTGCCGGTAAAACCGGCACGAACGAGAAAGACCGCAAACGACCGATGTCGCCCGAAGAAAAAACTGGATTGTGCTCAATGTGGAGCCGATTGCCAGCGCTTTCAAGGCAAACGTCCTACATCACGCAAAACCTTTGCCGACGCCATTCGACTAACGGTCGATAAATAATCGGAAAAACTTACCCGAAATGCTGATTCGCCTGTCGCCAGCAATCGCCGATGGCCTCTATACTAGCTCCCCGTTTGTGCACCGCTCTAGTGCATTCGGCTGGAGCGCGACACGTCCCTCCACTCTCCATTCAGAGCCGCCGCAATAATGAGCCTGTTCTCCGCTGTCGAAATGGCACCACGCGATCCAATCCTGGGCCTCAACGAAGCATTCAACGCCGATACCCGGACCAACAAAGTCAACCTGGGGGTCGGTGTTTACTGCAACGAGGAGGGGCGAATTCCACTCCTGCGCGCCGTTGTCGAAGCCGAAACCATTCGCGCCGCTCAACACGTTTCCCGTGGCTACCTGCCAATCGACGGTATCGCCGCCTACGACCAGGCTGTGCAGAAATTGCTGTTCGGCAATGATTCGCCGCTGATCGCTGCCGGCCGTGTAATCACCACCCAGGCCGTTGGCGGTACTGGCGCACTGAAAATCGGTGCCGACTTCCTCAAGCAACTGCTGCCGAACGCCGTCGTGGCAATCAGCGACCCGAGCTGGGAAAACCACCGCGCCCTGTTCGAAACCGCCGGCTTCCCGGTGCAGAACTACCGTTACTACGACGCCGCGACCCACGACGTGAATCGTACCGGCATGCTGGAAGACCTGAACGCGCTGCCGAACGGCTCGATCATTGTGCTGCACGCCTGCTGCCACAACCCGACTGGCGTGGACCTGAGCCCGGCGGACTGGAAAAACGTTCTTGAAGTAGTGAAAGCGAAGAACCACGTGCCATTCCTCGACATGGCGTATCAAGGTTTCGGCGATGGCATCGACGAAGACGCCGCTGCCGTGCGCCTGTTCGCCGAGTCGGGCCTGACTTTCTTCGCCTCCAGCTCGTTCTCCAAGTCGTTCTCGCTGTACGGCGAGCGTGTGGGTGCCCTGTCGATCGTCAGCGAATCGAAAGAAGAAAGCGCGCGCGTGCTGTCGCAAGTCAAACGCGTGATCCGCACCAACTACTCCAACCCGCCGACCCACGGTGCCAGCGTTGTCGCTGCGGTGCTGAACAGCCCGGAACTGCGCGCCCAGTGGGAAGCCGAACTGGCCGAAATGCGCCTGCGCATTCGTGGCATGCGGACCCAGATGGTCGACCTGCTGGCTCAAAAAGCGCCTCAGCGCGATTTCAGCTTCGTCGGTCGTCAGTGCGGCATGTTCTCGTACTCCGGCCTGAGCGTTGAGCAGGTTCACCGCCTGCGCAACGAGTTCGGCATCTATGCCCTGGACACCGGCCGCATCTGCGTGGCTGCGCTGAACCAGAGCAACATCAAGGTTGTGACGGATGCCATCGTTCAGGTGATCTGAATCGCGTCGTGATGTGAAAAACGGGAAGCCATTGAGCTTCCCGTTTTTTATTTGTCGCAGATAAATCTCAAACCACGGGCTCAGCCCTCTAAACTCCACACAATTCAAAACGTGGGAGCGAGTCTGCTCGCGATAGCGATGTATCAGCCACCGTTGATGGTGAATGTGCTGCCGCCATCGCGAGCAGGCTCGCTCCTACAGGTATTATGTACACCCTGGAACTCCTGCGAGAAAACACATGAAAAACGATGACCTGCGCGCCGACCGCGATGACCTGGATGACTTCATCCCTCGCACCCCAGCCAAACAACGCGGCAACAATCTGGTGATGCAAGTGGCTGTCGGTGTGTTTCTCGGTGGCCTGGCCCTGTGGCTGGTGCAATTGGGTGCCACGGCGCTCTACGCCAAACTGATGCTCGGCACCATTACCTTCGGCGGCTAGGCCAGTTCGGTCGCACGCTGGCTGGCAGCGTCGTCGTAGGCGACATACAGAGATTCCGCGACCTGGCTCTTGATCGCTTTAATGCTTTCCAGCCCCAGGACAAAACCTTCCGCCTTGCCACCTGCGCGGTTCAATGCTTCAGCGGTGCCGGCCTGAGTGATGGCATCGAACAACCTTTCGGCGTGGGGGCCGACACCCTTGGGCAGGCTGATCTGAGAGATGCTCATGGGTGCACCCCGTGGTGTCGAGGTGTGAGGGTCAAATGATTCATGGCGCGTACCTTTTCGGCGAATGGCCGGCAGCGCGTGTCACCACTTCCGGGCAGCCATGGTAGACCTCTGGGGCGATCCTGGTAACCGCCAATCGCCGCTAAACCACCGCCCGTCCCGATGATTCGCTCCAATTGTTATTCGATGCTTGACTTCTCTTTTTGAATCAGTAAGATACGCGCCATTCCGCGATAGCTCAGTTGGTAGAGCAAGTGACTGTTAATCACTGGGTCCCTGGTTCGAGTCCAGGTCGTGGAGCCAGACCAGGCTCCAGAGAAGGCTTTCAAAATCTCTGAAACCCCCGAAAAACCCGCCTTATGGCGGGTTTTTTCGTTTTGGCGTTCTGTCGGATTCCGGTGGGTACCCGCAATTTTAAGGGTAGAGTTTGCCCCGGTCATCGCATCCCTGCCTTCACCCAATGCAGCCTCCACCCGCCCACCGGTATCGGTGTTCAGGAGGCCAGATCATGAGATGCCCAAGCTCCCGATCGTAAAGAGCCGCCAGTCCCTCGTTAGAGGACACCCCCACAGGTCGCAGGGGCCTTGATCCCTGACAACACTCAACATTCTTGGCGATCCGGCCATGCCTCAAGCAACACCGTCTGCAATGACAGGGCTGCAGATAGCCCATCAAACACTGTTGTTCCCCGGAGCCAGTTGGCCGGAGTCACGAAGGGCACAGCGGGATCAAACTGTTGAGTAATCCGGGCCAACGAGCTCATATCGATTTTCCTTTTTGAAACGACCCAGGTACGCAGATATCAAGCAACATGAGTGTTCGCTGCAAGCTCATGCTGGGGCTGGGGCTCAGGCTTGATCTTGAACCAGAGGGCGTACATCGCTGGCAGGAACACCAGGGTCAGCACGGTGCCGGCAAACGTACCGCCAATCAGGGTGTAGGCCAGCGTTCCCCAGAACACCGAATGGGTCAGCGGAATGAACGCCAACATCGCCGCCAATGCCGTGAGAATCACGGGCCTCGCGCGCTGCACAGTGGCTTCGACCACGGCGTTGTAAGGCGACAGGCCGGCTTGCTCATTGGAGTGAATCTGGCCAATGAGGATCAGCGTGTTGCGCATCAGAATCCCTGACAAGGCAATCAATCCCACCAAGGCGTTGATCCCGAACGGCTGCTGGAACAGCAGCAGAATTGGCACCACACCAATCAGGCCCAAAGGCGCGGTGGCAAACACCATCATCATTGCCGACATCGAGCGCACCTGAATGATGATGGTCAGCAACATCAGCGCGATCATGATCGGGAACAATGGCAGCAATGCCTTGTTCGCTTTACCCGACTCCTCGATCGCGCCGGCAAACTCAATCCGGTAGCCCGTCGGCAGCTTTTCGATGACGGGCTGCAACTGCGTTATCAAGGCGTTGGAGACATCGGGGGGCTGAAGACCTTCAGCCACGTCACCGCGCACGGTTATTGTCGGCGTACGATCACGACGTCGCAGGATGGGCTCTTCCATGCGTACATCCACCGCCCCTACCTGGGACAGCGAAACGCGCTGACCTTGGACGCCGGTCAGCGTGAAGGCGGCAATTTTCGACGGATCCAGACGCGTTTCACCCGCCGAGCGAGCCACCACCTGAACCGAGCGAATGTCCTCACGCACCTCGGTGACAGGCACCCCCGTGAGCAGGAATTGCAGCTGTTGCGCGACATCGGTCGAGGTCAAGCCGAATGCTTGCAGACGATCCTGATCCAGCGTGAGATGAAGCGCCGGTGTGCGCTCGCCCAAGTCGGTGTTGACGGTCCTCATCATCGGGCTGGCGGTCATGACCGCACGCACCTGCGCGGCGATATCTCGTAACACCGCAGAGTCGGCGCCCATCACCCGAAAGGCCACCGGATACGGTGAATAAGGACCAAATACCAACTGCGTCACCCGCACCCGAGCTTCAGGCGCCAAGCCATCGGCCGCGGCTTGTCTGAGGCGGAGCTTGAGCGCCTCACGCTCTTGCTGATTCGCGGTCAGGACGACGATTTTTGCGAAGGATGGATCGGGTAGTTCAGGGGCCATCGCCAAGTAGAAGCGCGGCGCGCCCTGGCCAATGTAAGCGGTGACGATCTTGGCCTCCGGCTGCTGAGCCAACCACGCCTCGACCTTGGCCGCCGCCACATCAGTCTGTTCGATAGAGGTGCCGTAAGGCATCTGCACCTCAACCAGCACCTCAGGTCGGTCGGACGTTGGGAAGAACTGCTTGTTGACCACGCCCATGCCCAGAATCGCAACAACAAACAAGCCCACGACGGATGTCGCCACCAGGCCTTTGCGGCGGATCACACTGCCCAGCAGGCGCCTGAAACGCTGATAGTTCGGCGTACCGTAAATCGCCGTATGCCCGCCGTCAGGCACCTTGATCTGCGGTAGCAGTTTGACGCCCAGGTAAGGGGTAAACACCACGGCCACCACCCAGGAAGTGATCAGCGCAATGCCAACGATCCAGAACATGTTCGCGGTGTACTCACCAGCGGTCGACTTGGCAAAACCGTTGGGCATAAAGCCGATCGCCGTCACCAACGTCCCCGACAACATCGGCGCGGCCGTGTGGCTCCAGGCATAAGCGGAGGCCTTGATTCGGTCGTAGCCCTCCTCCATCTTCACCACCATCATTTCAATGGCAATGATTGCATCGTCCACCAGCAGCCCCAGCGCCAGAATCAACGAGCCCAGGGTAATTCGATCGAAGTCCTTGCCCGTGGCCGCCATGACAATGAACACGGCCGCCAGGGTCAGCGGCACCGCCGCGGCAACCACAACGCCGACACGCCAGCCCATGCTGAGAAAACACACCAGCAGCACCACGCCCAAGGCAGCAAAGAATTTCACCATGAACTCGTTGACGGAGGCGCCAATATTCACCGCCTGATCCGTGACCTTGGTCAGGCTCATGCCCAAAGGCATCTGCTCGTTGATCGCTGTGGCCTCAGCGTCCAGCGACTTCCCCAAATCCAGACCGTTCCAGCCGTCGCGCATGACCACGCCGAGCAACAGTGCCGGCTCGCCGTTGTTGCGTACCTGGAACGTCGCGGGGTCCTCATAACCGCGCTTGACCTCAGCCACATCGGACAACTTGAGGGTTCTGCCCTGCACCGTCAGTGGGGTATTACGTATCTTCTGCAGGTCATCAAACGCGCCATCCAGGCGGATGAAAACCTGTGGACCCTTCGCTTCTACCGAACCTGCCGGGGTTATCATGTTTTGCGCGTTCAACGCACTGAAGATGTCGCGTGCGGAAATGCCCAGTGTCGCCAAACGCTCGTAGGACAGCTCGACAAAAATGCGCTCGGCCTGTTCACCGATGATGTTGACCTTCTTCACACCCGCCACATGCAGCAGACGCTGGCGCAAGCTCTCGGCTTCGCGCACCAACAGACGTTGCGGCTCGCCCTTGGCCTTGAGCGCATAGAGCGCGAAGGTGACATCGGAATACTCATCATTGACCATCGGGCCGATCACCCCAGGCGGCAACCCCTTCTGCTCATCCAGAATTTTCTTGCGCGCCTGGTAAAACTCCTCCTGGACGGCTGAGGGCGGCGTGCTGTCGAGCAGGTACACCGTAGTGAATGCCAAGCCGGGCCGGGTAAAGGTCTCGGTCCGATCGTACCAACGCAGTTCCTGCATGCGTTTTTCCAGCTTTTCTACCACCTGGTCTTGCATCTCCTGGGCCGTCGCCCCTGGCCAGGCGGTGACCACCGTCATTTGTTTAATGGTGAATGCGGGGTCTTCCGCACGCCCCAGTTTGAAGAAGGCGTACAACCCACCCACAGCAATCAGCAGGATCAAAAACAGGGTGATTGAGCGCTCGCGTACAGCCAGCGCCGAAAGATTGAAGCCGCTCATCGACTTACCTCAACCACTGAATTTTGCGGAGCATCGGCGAGTTCAGTCCTTACCTTCTCTCCCTCGCTCAGCAAGTGAGCACCCAATGCGACAACACGATCACCCACCTGCAGATCACCCGTCACGCGCACGCTGGCCTCATTATTCAGGCCGCGAACCTTGATCGGGCGCCATGCCACCTGCTCCGGTTCCCCGCCCACCACCCAGACCCCCGGGCCGTTACCGGTGTCGTAGAGGGCCCCCATGGGCACCTGTAATTCCTTGACATCAGCAACATCCGTGTCAGCGATAACCACTGAGATTGTCGAACCCAGGGTGGCGTTGGAGAGCGCCCCCTCCAGCACATAGCGCGCTTCAAACGTTCGGGTCTGTCGGTCGGCAGAGTCGGACAACTGGCGTAAACGCGCTTTACCTGCAGTCTGGTGCTGGCCGTATAGCTCAACCGTCGCCGCCGAGCCCAGCGCAGGACGTAACGTCTCGGGTAACTGGATCACGGCCTCGCGCTGCCCTGAATGGGCAACGCGTACCACCACCTGCCCTGCGCCAACTACCTGCCCCGGCTCCGCCAAGGTATCCACTACCACCCCGTCAGCATCCGCCAGCAACGTCGAATAACCGGTCGCGTTTTTCGCCACATCAGCCTGGGCCTGGGCAGCGTTGAGTTGGGCTTTCGCCGAGTCGGCGGCTGCTTTGATCCCTGCGTAAGCTGAAGCAGATACCGCCCCGACGGACACCAGATCACGGTAGCGAAGCTCGTCATCGGAGGCCTGCCGAGCTCGGGCCATGGCGGCCAGTACCGCTTCCTGCTGTGCCCGCGCGGTCAGCGTCAGGTCGTTGGCATCGATGCGCATGAGGGGCTGCCCGCGCTTGACACTCTGTCCAGCATCCACCAAACGCTCCAAGACCTTCCCAGGTACCCGAAAACCGAGATCGCTCTGAACTCGAGCCGCGACGATACCGGTGAATACCCGTGCCGCAGGCTCGGAGGGCTGAACCACGCCGATGCGCACCAAGGGCACTTGAAGGCGAGGATCGGCAGGCGTGACCTCGTTGCAGGCCGCCAGGGCAAACGGCAACAAGACAATGAAAATGGGTGACATGCGGTGGCGCTGGATCATAAAGACCTCTCGGTAGCGGATGCACCATGCTTATTCAAGTGACCATTCCTGTCAATAGTCACTACCAAGACGAATGAACATTGCCCACTTGATCAGAGCAAAGCAAAGAGGCTCGATATCTGGTTTTTTTCAGGCGCACACGCTGATACGGATGCGCAGCGCATCCGTCAGCAGACGGTTTAAGGCATCAGGCTGCGCAGAACAAGATTGGAGATGAGAGAAGGGGCTTCTTCAACAAAATCGAGGTTGTACTGCAATAGCAGAGGATTGATGAAGGGCTGCAGAGCGAGATGAATCGCCTCTACCGTCTCGTCCAGCGGTGTCTTGCGTTCAAACTCGCCAAGCTCTCGCCCCTCACGCACGATTTGCAACACGAAGCTCTTGATCTGAGCGTCATAGACTTGTGAGCAGGGCCATCGCTCCGACGCGGCGAACGCTGCGATGTCGTAGAGTTTACGGTCGTTAAAGAACAGGCTCACACCTGTAGCGATTAAGGTTTTGACCAGGCGCCGAAAACGCTCAGTCGGCGAGATGCCGTCTACATTGATGGCTTGCTCCACTGCTGCAACGATTTCAGTCAGGCAATTTGTACAGATTGCTTCACCAATCGCCTGCTTGGATTCAAAGAATTTGTAGATGTAAGCCTTGGAAAAGCCGATGG
Organism: Pseudomonas sp. Pseusp10; assembly: GCF_059492225.1. Classification (NCBI taxonomy): domain Bacteria; kingdom Pseudomonadati; phylum Pseudomonadota; class Gammaproteobacteria; order Pseudomonadales; family Pseudomonadaceae; genus Pseudomonas; species Pseudomonas sp. Pseusp10. The sequence goes on from NZ_CP168528.1 coordinate 4,813,644, forward strand.
CCCTGGCTAGGTCAGAAACCGTTGTTTTGCCATAACCGTACTGACTGAAATGTTCGTTGGCCGCCGCAACAATCTGGTCTCGAATGTCGTGATCGGCTGGGCCACGGGCGCCGGGCGAAGAAACTGATGGCTGATTCATGCGAGCAGCTTACTCATCCCAAAGGTGGTTGACAACTTGTGACCAAATTGTAATATCGTCACAAACCGACCCTTTCGCAGGTATCGCATGCACCCTTCTCCTCGTTTCGCCGCCTTTCTGTGTTTGGGTATGGTTGCAGGTTGCGCAGTGGGCCCCGACTATTCAAAACCCAGTGTGGAATTGCCCGAGCATTTCTCGGCGCAAACGTCCAAGGCACGACAAGTGGGCGCCGCAAATGCCGATCTCGCCGCTTGGTGGAACGCATTTAATGACCCAATACTCAGTCAGCTGATAAATCGAGCACTTGAACAGAACCTCGATCTAGCCCAGGCAAGCGCAAGGATCGAGCAGGCTCGCGCCGGTTTGGGCGCAGCTAACGCAGCCCTCCTGCCGTCGGCTACCGTCAACGCTCAAGCAGCCCGAGCCCGTCAGTCATTGGAGACTCCGTTGGGCCAAGTGCTGAATTCAGACCCTTCCTATAATCGCTACGGCAGTGCCTATGAGGCGAATTTGAATGCCAGCTGGGAGCTAGATGTGTTTGGCGGGCTGCGCCGAGGTAAAGAAGCCGCCCTGGCCGATTATCAGGCCTCGCAAGCCGGAGCGATTGCCACACGCCTGGCAGTGGTCGCGCAGACAGCCGATCTTTACATCAGCATCCGTGGCCTTCAGGCACGCCTGGAAATTGCCCGGCATCAAGTAGACACGCGACAACAACTGCTCACCACCATCGAACACCTCTATGCAAAAGGACTGGCAGCTGAACTGCAGTTGAACCAGACCCAAGGCGCGCTGAATCAAGCGCGGGCTAACGTTCCGGTACTGCAAGCCGGCCTTGACGCGTCAATGAATGCGCTGGATGTCATGTTGGGCAAAGCGCCGGGCACTTATAGCGCGCAGTTGACTAAACCGGCACCCATCCCTGATGTGCCAGGCCTCTCGGACATGGGCGCTCCGGCCGACCTGCTGCGTCGGCGTCCAGACCTGATCGTCGCTGAGCGCCGGCTTGCGGCATCCAACGCACGCATCGGCGAAGCCATGTCCGAGTACTACCCCAAACTGTCTGTGGGGGCGCTGCTCGGCAGTGCTACCTCGGTATCCAGCGCAAACCTGTTCAGCAACGGCGCCAGTCAGGCTTCGGCGGCACTGGGATTACGCTGGAGGCTGTTCGATTTTGGCCGCATCAACGCTCAAATTGATTTGGCGAAAGGCCAAGAAGCCGAAGCCTTAGCCGCTTACCGCCAGTCCGTTCTGCGGGCCTGCGAAGATGTCGAAAGTGCTTTTTCGGCACTCATCAACCGCGAGCAACAATCGACACAACTCGCCCAGGGTGAGTCGGCGTATGCGAAAGCCCGAGCGACGTCGTTTGTCGCCTATGAAAAAGGCGTGGTCAGCCTGATCGAAGTACTGGATGCCGATGAACACCTTTTAGCGGCATCTGATGGCAGAGCCCAGGCACAAACTGAATCGGCTCGCGCTGCAGTGGCCACGTTCAAAGCATTGGGCGGCGGTTGGCAGCGAGACGACTCAGATGCTCGCGTTGCCTCAACGGTACTGTAAGTACCTTAGAACGTCACACACCTGTCCTTAAAATACAGAACGCCCGATGCGGTGCATCGGGCGTTGGGGTGAAACAGGTGTAAACCTATTTCAGGACTAGACACGATTGAAAAGCCGTCCCTTTTCAGTCGCCGTGAACGTCAGACATGTTCACTGCTTTTCGCGTGCAACGACCGTGGCTCTGCCACGCCGTGTTCCGATTCCAGCACCGGAATCTCTTTGCCGTCGCAGTCATGCAGTTTACCGTCGCTGAAATAGTCCCCCTCACGCAACGCCGCCAGATCCTGATAACGCAGCACCCGCTCGGTACCGGCCGCAAACACCGATTGCTGATCGGAGTTACCGGCGGTGAGATGGTTGAAGGTCAGGTTCAGCACGATGGCCATGATCGCCGAGGAACTGATGCCCGAATGGAAAATGGTCGCGAACCAGCTCGGGAAGTGATCGTAGAAGTTCGGCGCCGCGATCGGGATCATGCCGAAGCCAATCGAGGTGGCGACAATGATCAGATTGACGTTGTTGCGGTAATCGACCTTGGACAAGGTACGAATACCGCTGGCCGCGACAGTACCGAACAGCACGATGCCGGCGCCACCCAGTACTGAGGTCGGTACGGCGGCGATGACCCGACCCATGAATGGCAACAGGCCGAGGATCACCAGGAACAGACCGCCAGTGGCTACCACGTAGCGGCTCTTGATCCCCGTAACCGCCACCAGCCCGACGTTCTGGGCAAAGGCGCTTTGGGTAAAGGAACCGAAGATCGGCGCGAACATGCTCGACAGCATGTCGGCACGCAGACCGTTGCCCAGGCGCCTGGAGTCAACCTTGGTGCCGATGATCTCACCAACAGCCAGAATATCGGCCGAGGTTTCCACCAGCGTCACCATCACCACGATGCACATCGACAGGATCGCAGCGAAGTGGAAAGTCGGCATACCGAAGTGGAACGGCGTCGGGAAGCCGAACATCGGACCCTGGGTGACGGACGAGAAGTCGGCCATGCCGAGGAACACCGCGATGATCGTGCCGATCACCATGGCCAGCAGAATCGACAGACGTGAGATGGTCGCACTGCCGATTTTGCTCAGCAGCAGCACCAGCACCAATGTCACCGCCGCCAGACCGATGTTCGCCATGCTGCCGAAGTCCGGCGCGTGACTGTTACCGCCCATGGCCCAGCGCGCGGCTACCGGCATCAGCGTCAGGCCGATGGTGGTAATCACGATGCCGGTCACCAGCGGCGGAAAGAACCTGGTGATACGCGAGAACACCGGGGTGATCAGCAAACCGATCAGGGACGCCGCTATCACCGCGCCCAGCACCGATTGAAACCCGCCCTCCCCGCCACTGCTGACAATCGCCACCATGGTCGCGACGCCGGAGAAGGACACGCCCTGTACCAGCGGCAATTGACAACCAAAAAACGGTAAACCCAGGGTTTGCAGCAGCGTTGCCAGCCCCCCCGCAAACAATGAAGCAGCAATCAACAAACCGATGTCCGCCGGCGAGAGCCCGGCCGCCTGGCCGATGATCAATGGTACCGCGACGATACCGCCATACATGGTCAGAACATGTTGCAGGCCATAAGCCATATTCGCGCCGATCCCTAGGTTTTCGTCCTCGGGCCGTTGGTGTGAAACATGGGGCGTTTTCATGGTAGGGGGTTCCCTGGTTTTTGTTATTCGCACACTGTATTCAATAGTCGTGACAAATGTCTATAGAGTTGTATACAACTTACCAGTCACAAAATGGATACCTGTCCATTTCCGCCTGCCACTCCCATGGCCCAGCCAAAAAACCTTGAAATACATCCCTCCCTGTCCACCCCCGGGTGCTGACTAGTCTTTCGAACTCCTGGCGACCATCGGTAAGGCCTGCCGCTTCCACATACATATAAAGTATGCATAATGAAGTCATTCGAAATTCAGTACCACAAGGCAAAGAACGCAGCTAACAAACTCAAGCACCAAGGCATAAGCCTCGCGGAGGCAGAACCGGTATTCCATGACGAACGAGCGCTGACCATCGAGGACAACCACCATGAGGAACAACGCTGGATCACCTTGGGGCTGGATGCCAAAGGCCGATTGCTGGTCGTCGCGTACACCCACCGCGATCCGAATTTCGTTCGAATCATTTCCGCGCGCATCGCCACCAAAAGCGAGCGCCGTCAGTATCTGGAGGCATGACCGATGAAAGACGAATACGATTTCAGCAACGCCAGGCGCGGGGCCATAGTGCCCGCCAAAGGCAAGACCCGCATTACCATCATGCTTGATGACGCTGTCATCGAAGCCGCCCGGGCACTGGCGGAACACGAGGGGTACGGCTACCAGACGGCGATCAACAATACGTTGCGCCGGGCCCTGCTCAACGAAGGCAAGAGCGCACAACTGAAACAAACCCTCACCCCTGCCGAACTCAAGGGCCTGGAGCAGAAACTCGCAGAAGCCCTGCGCGAAATTCAACGGGTGATGGAGCCGGGTGTTCGGCCCTGAAACACAAAGGGCCGACCAATCAGATCAGCCCTTTGTGTTGCCCACGATCAGCCAGCTATTGCGGCGCTGCGATCAATCGTTCCAGAGTCCGCGTCAATGGCGCCTTTTCCGGTACGCGAATGCCGAACTCGCTGTCCAGCAGGCCAATCAATTCCTGCACATCCGTCACCTGCCGCCGCTCGCTATCATGGCCAATCCGGTGAATCGCGAAGCTGCCATTGTTGAGCGTACGCCGCCACCCCTCCCCGGTGCGCGCCACCATCAACTGCTTGACGAAAGTCGACTCGGGGTGGGTCGAGACGTACCAGTTGCCCACAGCAAAATCGATATCTTCCTGGCGCTGCAGGTCGAAGATGTACATCGCTCGCCATTCACCGGCGACGTTGGCGCGCAGGGTAAAACCGTCCACGTGCAGGTCGATGCGATACGGCTCGTGAGGGGTGAGTTGTTCGGCGCGGGAGTCGAGCAACAGGGGTGCGGTCGGTACCATGCCGCCAAAGCCGACGTCGGTGATGTAGCGCACGTCATCGATGATGACCAGGCTCAGGCGATGGGTCCGGGCAGTCCAGGCGCCCTCCGGCTGGCCCATCACCACCCGACCGCTGATGGCACGGGCATCGAAACCCAACGCTTGAAGCAAGGCCAGAAACAGGTTGTTGAGTTCGTAGCAGTAACCGCCACGACCATCGTGCAAGACCTTCTGCTCGACGGACGGCAAGTCGATCAGCACCGGCTCGCCGGATAACGTGGTGAGGTTTTCAAACGGGAAAACGCCGGTGTGGCGCAATTGCAGCTGGCGCAAGGTTTCCAGGGTCGGTGCCGGAGGTGCATCGAAACCCAGGCGTCGCAGATACAAAGCACGATCGGTCAGGCGTGGCTCGCTCATCGTTCAATCCTTTTGCACGTTCGCTGCGGATCACTCCGCCGATGGGCGTTATGTATAAGGGATGAACCGGTACGGCCGACAATTGATTTCGCCAATCGCCCAGTGCGGGTCCTGCCGATCAGGCTGAATGCCATGTTGCGCGATGGCACCGAGTGGCGGTGACGAGTGGCACGGTGAAGACAGTTGCTCCCACAGGGTTCTCGTTTGAACATGGAACGGTGATCCTCTGCGGCCCAGTGCCGGTCACGGTCAAATCCGTGCCACTTTTCAACCGTCCGGCACCCACCGCGCGCCCCTTCACACCAACATCAGGTGACAACTCATCCCTGGAGACGACCATGATGAACATCAGAATGACTTCGCTGCTCCTGGCTGGATGGTTGTCGGCGATGCCCCTGACCACGTTTGCGGCGTCCGGCGATGGCGTTAACGCAACCGGTACGACACCGGGCGCAACCCGCAACTCGACCATGCTGCCAGACAACAACAGACCCAGCGTCCCCTCGGGCGACAATGCCAGCGGTCGTGGCCCCAGCTCGTCAAGCGGCAGCACCGGCGTCAATGGTCCGGGCAGTGGCGCGGGTGGTGGCACCGGCGCCCCCGGAGGTGGAACCGGTGGCGCTGGCGGCGGGACGGGCAGCTGGACAGGCAAAAGCAGCCGATGACGCGCAGTCATTGGCTGCCTTTTGTCGCCAGGGGCTTACCTCGGCATGACCGCCGACAGGAAAAACACTTCAACGATCGGAACGCATCAACGCCTCGACACCACCGGCCATCGACAACGTTGCCACGCGGTTTCGCCCCGAATGCTTGGCCTGATACAACGCGGCATCCGCCCGCTCAACAAACACGTCCATGCTGTCACGCCCCGACGGCACGAACGAATAGCACCCCAGACTGACCGTCACGTAACCGTTGGGCGAGCCGGTGTGACTGATGTTCTTGTCGATGACGCCGCGGCGGATCTGCTCGGCAATGGTCATGGCGCCGTGGATGTCGGTGTCAGGCAGCAACACCGCAAACTCTTCACCGCCGTAACGCACCGCCAGATCGGCCTTGCGGTGGCAGCAACTCTTCAGTGCACGAGCCACTTCAGCCAGGCAATGATCCCCCATCACATGACCGTAAGTGTCGTTGTAGCGCTTGAAGTAATCGATATCGAGCATGATCAGGCTCAAGGGGCTCGCCTGCCGAGCGCCGCGCCCGAACTCGATGTCCAGCGCCCGTTCGAACAACCGGCGGTTGGCCAGCCCCGTCAGGCTGTCGTGTGTGGCAATCAGCTCCAGCGCTTCCTGGGCCTTGCGCAAATCCGCCTCGACCCGCTCGCCAACACGCACCTGATGAAGGAACCCCCAACCGAACAACCCCACGCCCAGCAACACCAGGGCAACGATGAGGCTGGAGCGAAACGCCGTGTCGTACCAACCCGCAAGAATGGATTCCGTGGATGACGCAGCGGCGACCACCAGTGGATACGCCTCCAGCTGGCGGTAGCCGTACAGGCGTGTCACACCATCGATGATCGACGTGAACATCACATTGCCGGAAGTGGCCAGTGGCAGGGACTTCTGGAAAATCTCGCTCTGGGCCAGCGACGCGCCGATCTGCGCCTCTACAAAAGGTCGACGCGCCAACAACGTGCCATCGGTCAGGCCGAGAAACATCGTGCCGTTGTCGTCGAGGCTGAAGCTTTTGAAGAATTGGTCGAAGTACGACATCTTGATGCCGGCCAGCAACACACCCTGGAAATGGCCGTTCTTGTCGTTGACCCGTTTGGAAATCGGGATGATCCACTCGCCGTTTTCCCGGCTGCGAATGGCCGCGCCGATATGCGCCACCGACGATACGTTCTGCTGGTGATACTTGAAGTACTCGCGATCCGCGACCCCGGCACCCCGGGGCAGGTTTTCAAATGAGGTCACCACCCACTGGCCCTTCTGGTCGAACAGCAGGATGCCATGCAGTTGATCCAGCGCCAGCACCCTCCGGGCGAAGGTCTGCTGCAAGCGTGGTCGCATGTCCTGACCGAAACCGTCGACCTGAATCCAGTCCACCAGACTGGTCAGCACCAGGTCGGCCTTCATGAAGGTGTCTTCGGCTTGCTGCGCCATGGCCCGCGTCAGATTCGAAGACGCCACTTGCGCCAGGCTCAGATCATGGCGACGGGACTGCTCCAGTTGCAGGTAGAGCAAACCGCACAGGCACAGACACACCGTGGCAATGAACAATACCGCCGCCTTGCGCAGCGGTATGCGTTTCAATGCGGTGCCAGGGGCGTGGTCCGGGTCGTTAAAGCGAGTGGGCAAAAGTTCATCCTGTCGGGGGGCAAGGCATGGGCAACGAGCCAAAGCCCTCAGTCTTTGTGGGCCGTAGTTTACGGGGTTATCCAGGATAAATGGGTGGCCACTTGCCCAGCGGTATCACACCGGCCCGCAGGTGCTGCCCGGGCACAACGTCCGCACCCGGCCTGAGCTGCAAACATGATCCAGGGCAAGCGCTGCCTGTGCGTCAACGAGCTACGATTAGACTGACCTCAAACAGGGAATCGACATGAGCAAGGCAGACGAACTCGCCGCAAAATTGAAACAAACACGGCTGACCGGCACGGATCAGGCGATCGATGGCTGGCCGGGTCAGGTCTACGAACTGTATCAACGGATAGAGGCCTGGCTGCTGCCCTTGACCGAAGCCGGCCTGGTCCTGAGGCGCAACCCCACCCACGTATACGAGAGTCACCCCAATGGTGACTCTTACGCTTACGCCATCGACCAGTTGGTGATCGTCGGCAACGAGCACAGCATTACGTTCGACCCGGTTGCGCGTTTCACTGCCGATGGCGAGGGACGTGTCGAGATTCACTGCAAAGGCAACGAACTCGCCCTGTTGCGCACCGTGGACGAACACGGTGAAACACACTGGTGGCTGCAAACGATCGAGCAGGCCACAGTGCAGCTGGACGCGGTAGCACTGACGGAAACCGATCTGCTTGCAGTGGTGCAACAAGGGCTGGCGCTTTAGGGGGGGGAGCTGAATACCGCCCTTCCCTGTAGGAGCGAGCTTGCTCGCGATTGACTCAAGAGCGCTGCGTTTAGTCAGTAAACCCGCGGTATCGTTAACGACCATCGTCGGAACGCCGCCCGGAGCAAGCTCGCTCCTACAAGTATTAGCCCATGGGCGCCCGTTTCCAGTCTTTCGCTACAGCTCGTTCTGCCCCGTCACCACCAGCGGTATCTCTGCACGACGCAAGTCCAGAGCCGGCAACTTCACAGGCTGACTCAAGCCTTGCAGCACCCTGGCATCGTAATCATAAATGTCGGGCTTGAACGTCACCCGCCCGTCATTGCTCAGGTCCACGGTCCAATAGGCCAACAGCACCGGTACTTTCACCGGCAGCAGGATGTTCTCGGTCCTGCCATTGGCCAATTGCTTCTGAATGCCGTCGCTGTTCCAGCGCACCGGGTCGTTGAACAACAGCTCGACCAGCTGCAACGGGTTTTCCACACGGATGCAGCCTGAACTGGTGGCCCGAACCGTTTTGGCAAACAGCTCCCGGTGCGGCGTGTCATGCAGGTAAATCGCATAGTCGTTGGGGAAGCGGATCGCCACCTGCCCCAGCGAACTGTCGGGCCCGGCATCCTGACGCAGATGGATGCCTCGCGGGTTGTTCCAGTCAACGCTCGACGGATCGAGCACATTGCCTTCACGATCAATCACGCGAATCCGGTTGGCCTCCAGATAGCCAGGATCGTTCTGGATTTTTGGAATCACGTCCTGCTTGAGGATGGTCGGCGGCACGGTCCAGGTGGGGTTGAACGTGATGTAGGTGATTTCGGCCTGGAACACCGGCGTACTGCGCACCGGTTTACCGACTTGCACCCGCGAACGCCAGATCGGCAGACCGTCGCGGTACATCGCCACCTTGTATCCGGCGATATCGACGATCACGAACGTGCCCTGAAGTTTGTACAACAGCCAGCGGGCACGCTCCATGTTGACCCGCACCTGATCGATCCGTGCCTCGACAGGCACGTTCAGTGCCGCCAGCGTCGCCGCCCCCGCCACGCCATCGGCACCCAGGTATTGCTCGGTCTGATACTTCTTCACCGCGGCAATGACCTTGCCGTCGTAACCGGCCTTTTTCGACAGGTGCGAGTCCAGGTAACCGCCCGCCACCAGACGCGCACGCAATTGTGCGACCGCCACCCCGTCCATGCCGGGCTTGAGCGATTGCCCTTCGGTGACTTTCGGCCAGCCGCCCGCATCACGGACCTGGCGCAACCGGGCCAGGCCCTCACGCAAGTTGCGGTAAATCTCTTCCTGAGGAGGTGCCTCGGCAAAGGCACGTCCCACGTCATGGGCATCGAGGGCGGCGAACAGGCGGCTCATGTCCTCGCGGGCATCGCCACCGGCAGGTTCGAAATTCCAGTGAATGTCCAGCCGCGACGGATCTACCTTGCCCCGTCGCAGTTGCAGCAGCGCGGTGATGAACGTGCGGGTCGCCGCCATGTCGAACATCGCCCGTTGCGCCGTGGAAGGCACGGCCGCTACCAGCGATTCATGGGCCTGAGCCAGTTCGGTGATGCGGAAATCCGCCGGATTCAGGCCGTCGATCCGGGTGTCTTCGAGGCTCTTGAGTAACTGGGCCACATCACGTTCATCGGTCCATGCGGCGCGATAGTTGCGATGCATATAGAAATCCAGCACCACCCGGCTGACATCCACACGCTGATGGCGCCTGGACGTGAGCAACGGTGGAAATGCCGTTCGCAGCGGCTCCAGCGTCGCCTGAATCGCCTGGCCAACCGCATCGTCGGGCGCCGCGGCATCGATGGTGCTACTCGCAGCAGATACCGGCTCGATCGGCGAAGTTTGCGCAAACGCTGCACCACTGATCAGAAAGCCCATAAAAAAGATGCGGCTTATGACGAATAACCTTGTTAATTGCACCATGGATAATCCTTAATCTCCCGTTTCAAGCGGCTAGCTTCCCGCGCGCTGCTAGACTCGAAATTATCATGATGAGACCCGACTATGGCGCTAAACCGCTTTGGCCTTTTATTTGCCATTTTACTGACGTGCCTTTCAGTAACGTCAGCCTACGCCGATTCGCTTGAAAACGCGCTGGTCAAAGCAGCACCAGGCGCCGACGCCAAAGTGATTGCCCTGGCCGTTCGTGCCACCCAATGCAGCCGCGCCCAAGGCATCGCCCCAGCCCAAAGACTGGCGGTGATCGATTACTCCCTGCCCTCGACCGAACAACGGCTGTGGGTCTTCGACCTTAAACGACGCAAGTTGCTGTTTCACGAACTGGTCGCCCATGGCCGCAACAGCGGTGAAAACATGGCCACGCTGTTCTCCAACCAGAATGAAAGCCACGCCACCAGCCTCGGCCTGTTCCGCACCCAGGAAAGCTACCGCGGCCAGAACGGATACTCGTTGCGCATGGAAGGCCTGGAACCCGGTTTCAACGACAACGCCTATGACCGTGCCATCGTCATTCACGGCGCGCCCTATGTCAGCCCGGTGCTGGCCCGCGCCAATGGCCGCATCGGCCGCAGCCTGGGTTGCCCGGCCGTCAGACCGGCGATTGCCCATCGGCTGATCGATTCGATGAAGGACGGGCAGTTGTTGTTTTCCTACTATCCGGACCAACGCTGGTTGAAGTCGTCTTCCTACATCAACTGCGGCAGCGGCACCGTGGCCTCAAGGGAAAACTCCACTTCACGCCAGTAAGCAACGCCCCCACCTGTCAAAACTGTAATCTTCACCTCAGCCTGCTGAAAGGCACCGCCCGCTAGCCTCGTCGACAAGTTCAACAGGCTGACGGGCGGAACAGACGGCATGCACTCCCACACTTCAAGACGCACCTTCGTCAAAGGCCTGGCCATCGGCGGGTTCTTCGGCGGCCTCGGGTTATGGCGCACACCCGCCTGGGCGATCAGCAGTCCCGGCGAACCACAGGTGTTGGCCGGTAATGATTTCGACCTGTTCATCGGCGAATCCCCGGTCAACTTCAGCGGCAGCCCACGTACCGCGATGACCATCAACGGCGGCATTCCCGGCCCGCTGCTGCGCTGGCGCGAAGGCGATACGGTGACGCTGCGGGTGCGCAACAGACTCAAGGACAGCACCTCCATTCACTGGCACGGCATCTTGCTGCCGGCCAACATGGACGGCGTGCCAGGGCTGAGTTTCAAGGGCATCGAGCCGGGCGGCATCTACGTCTACCAGTTCACCGTCCGGCAGAACGGCACCTACTGGTATCACAGCCATTCGGGGTTTCAGGAACAAACCGGCGTCTACGGCCCGCTGGTGATCGACGCCAAAGACCCGGAGCCGTTCCAGTACGACCGCGACTACGTGGTGATGCTCAGCGACTGGACCGACGAAGACCCGGTCGGCCTGATGAAGACGCTGAAAAAACAGTCCGATTACTACAACTTCAACAAACGCACCGTGGGCGACTTCATCCACGACGTCAGCGAAAAAGGCTGGGGGCCGACCGTCGCCGACCGCAAAATGTGGGCAGAAATGAAGATGAACCCCACCGACCTGGCGGACGTCGGCGGCGCCACTTACACCTACCTGTTGAACGGCCAGGCGCCGGACATGAACTGGACCGGGGTGTTCCGCCCGGGGGAAAAACTGCGGCTGCGCTTCATCAACGGCTCGGCCATGACCTACTTCGACGTGCGCATCCCCGGCCTGAAAATGACCGTGGTCGCCGCCGATGGCCTCCACGTCAAACCGGTGAGCGTCGACGAATTTCGCATTGCCGTGGCGGAAACCTTCGACGTTATCGTCGAGCCGACCGAAGCGGCCTACACCCTGTTCGCCCAGGCGATGGATCGCACCGGATACGCACGCGGCACCCTGGCGATGAAGGCGGGACTGGTTGCGCCGCTGCCGCCACTGGACCCGCGCCCTCTGGTGACCATGGATGACATGGGCATGGCCGGCATGGACCACGGCAGCATGGCGGGCATGGATCACAGCAACATGGCGATGGGCGACATGCCCGGCATGCAGGCCCACCCGGCCTCGGAAACCGACAACCCGCTGGTGGACATGCAAGCGATGTCCACCTCACCGAAACTCGACGACCCCGGCATGAGCCTGCGCCACAACGGTCGCCGCGTGCTCACCTATGCCGACCTGCGCAGCACCTTCGAAGACCCCGACGGCCGCGAGCCCGGCCGCACCATTGAGCTGCACCTGACGGGCCACATGGAAAAATTCGCCTGGTCGTTCAACGGCGTGAAGTTTTCTGATGCAGAGCCCCTGCGCCTCAAGTACGGCGAGCGGCTGCGGATCGTGCTGGTCAACGACACGATGATGATGCACCCCATCCACCTGCATGGCATGTGGAGCGACCTCGAAGACGAGAACGGCCAGTTCATGGTGCGCAAACACACCATCGACATGCCACCCGGCGCCCGGCGCAGCTATCGGGTCACTGCCGATGCACTCGGCCGCTGGGCCTATCACTGCCATCTCCTGTACCACATGGAAATGGGCATGTTCCGTGAAGTTCGCGTGGAAGAATGAGGCGCACCCCATGATTCGATTCACCCCGTTTTTTTTAGCACTCGCGACCTCGACGGCGATGGCCGCCAGCGATGACATGCAAGGCATGGATCACAGCCAGATGGACCACGGCCAGATGCAAGGCATGGATCATAGCCAGATGGACCACGGTCAGATGCAAAGCATGGACGAGGGCCAGATGCAGCCCGCCGCGCCCAGCGAAAGCCGTACGCCGATCCCGGTGCTGACCGATGCCGATCGCGCTGCGGTGTATGTCGATCCCGCCGGTCACCATGTGCACGACAACACGCTCAATTCCTTTTTTCTCGCCGACAAACTGGAATGGCAGGACGCCGATGACGGCAGCACCCTGGCCTGGGACTTGTCCGGTTGGGTCGGCGGTGACATCGATCGCCTGTGGCTGCGCTCCGAAGGCGAACGCACCAACGGCGTGACCGAGGACGCGGAAATCCAGGCCCTGTGGGGCCACGCGATTTCCCCGTGGTGGGACGTCGTCAGCGGCGTGCGCCAGGACTTCAAACCGGGCGCCCCGCAAACCTGGGCTGCGTTCGGCGTGCAAGGCATGGCGCTGTACAACTTCGAGGCCCAAGCCACAGCCTTCATCGGCGAAGGCGGCCAGAGCGCCGTGCGGCTGGAAGGTGACTACGACATCCTGCTGACCAATCGGCTGATCCTGCAGCCGACCGTCGAACTCAACGCCTACGGCAAAAACGACCCGCAACGGGGCATCGGCGCGGGGCTGTCCAACACCGAAGCTGGCCTGCGCCTGCGCTACGAAATCCGCCGGGAATTCGCGCCCTACCTCGGCGTGACCTGGAACCGCACCTACGGCAACACCGCCGATTACGCCAACGACGAAGGCGAGGACCGCAGCGAAACCCGCCTCGTGCTCGGTATTCGGATGTGGTTCTGAACAGACTCACCTCAAACCAACAACAACCGCTTCGAGCGGTAAAGGACCTTGCATGCGCATCATCAAACCCACCGCCGTCGCAATAGCGTTGCTCAGCGGCCTGCTTGTCAGCACCCTCGCTCAAGCACACCCCAAACTACTCTCTTCCACCCCGGCGCAAGGCGTAGAAGGTGCATCACCCGACAAGATCGAACTGCACTTTTCCGAAAACCTTGTCACCCAGTTTTCCGGCGCCAAACTGCTGATGACCGAAATGTCCGGCATGGCCCACGCCCCGATGCCGGTCAAGGCCAAAGTCAGCGGCGGCAGTGATCCGAAGACCATGTTCATCATTCCGACAGCGCCCTTGACTGCTGGCACCTACAAAGTCGAATGGCGCGCGGTGTCGTCGGATACCCACCCGATCACCGGCAACGTCACCTTCAAAGTGAAATGATCGATGAGCGACTCGGCCAACGTCGTGCTGCGGTTTGTGTTGTATGTGGATTTGATGCTGTTGTTTGGCGTGGCGCTGTTCGGGCTTTACAGCTTCAAAGGACAGGAACGGCTATCCGGGACGGTACTGCCCTTTCGCCGATTGTTGACGGGACCAGCCGTACTCGGCGCGCTGCTGTCCATCGCGGGCATGGTGCTGATGGTCAGCACCATGAGCGGTGAATCAGACGTTGCCGAGTTGCGCCCTCACCTCGAGATGATGCTGCTCGAGACAGACGTCGGGTTGGCCTGGGCTGTGCGGATGATTGCATTAGCGGTCGCGGGTTTGGCGTTGCTGCTCAACTCACGATCACCCGGCGTCAGCCTGGTGATCGCCGCCACTGCCGGCGGCATCGCCCTCACCAGCCTGGCCTGGAGCGGGCATGGCGCCATGGACGAAGGCAGTCGCCGTTTCTGGCACTTCACGGCGGACATCCTGCACCTGCTGGCGGCCGGCGCCTGGCTCGGCGCGTTACTTGCGTTTGCCTTGATGGCGCAAATCCGGGTCTTGCAAACCGAAACACACATACGCTTGCTGGCCCGCGCTGTTGAGCGGTTCGAACTTGTCGGTGCGCTGATCGTTGTGATCATCGCCGTGACGGGCGTGGTGAACTACCTGTTCATCGTCGGGCCGAAGCTCGATGAGGTTTTACTCGGCCATTACGGAATTCTGCTGGCGATCAAAGTACTGCTGTTTGCCGGGATGCTGGTGTTGGCGGCGCTGAACCGCTTTCATCTTGGCCCCTTGCTGGAGCGGTCATTGCAGGAGGGCCAATATGGCGCGGCGGCTAACGCACTTCGGCGCAGCGTGGTGCTGGAAATGGCCACTGCGGTATTGATTGTGGGCTTGGTGGCGTGGTTGGGGACCTTGAGCCCGGAAGTGGAAATGAGCAATCTTCAGGGGGCGTGATTTTTCACACCCGTGAAAGTTTCACTACACTCCCCCTTCAAAACCACTCCAGCACAAAAGCCCGATAACAATGACGAAAATCAACAGAGCAATGATGCTCGGCGGCTTGCTCGCACTCTCCCTTGGCGCCCAGGCAGAACCTTCGCACCTGGACAGCGTGATGCAACAGGGACAACTGCGCGTTTGCACCACCGGCGACTACAAGCCCTACACCCTCAAAGCCGAGGACGGCGAGCATTCCGGCATCGACATCGCCATGGCCCGCGCCCTGGCCGATAGCCTTGGCGTCAAGGTCGAGTGGGTGCCCACCACCTGGAAAACCCTGATGCCCGACATGCTCGCCGGCAAGTGCGACATCGCCATGGGCGGCATCTCGGTCACCCTGGAACGGCAGAAAAAAGCCTTCTTCAGCAACATCCTGGACGTCGACGGCAAAATCCCGCTGGTGCGTTGCGAAGACCAGGCGCTGTACCAGACCATCGAACAAATCAACCAGCCATCGGTTCGCCTGGTCGAACCTGCCGGCGGCACCAACGAAGCGTTCGTTCACGCCCACCTGCCCAAGGCGCAATTGCAACTGCACGACAACGTGAGCATCTTTCAGGAACTGCTGGATAAAAAAGCCGACGTGATGATCACCGACGCATCGGAGGCGCTGTATCAGCAGAAGCTCAAGCCGGGCCTGTGCGCGGTCAACCCCACGCACTACCTGCAATACGGCGAAAAAGCCTACCTGCTACCCCGCGACGACATCACCTGGAAGCTGTACGTCGATCAGTGGCTGCATTTGGCCAAGGCGACGGGCAACTACCAGAAGATTCTGCGGCAATGGCTGGCGGTACCTGACGCCAAGTAACGGATGGTTTTTTCTCACAAAAAAAGGGCACTCCCAAAGGAGCGCCCTTTTTCATTGTGTACCGCGTATCAATCGTCGTGCAGCAAACCCGAACCATATTCGCCAAAGCTATTGCCGAGTGCGCTGCCATGGAAATTCATCTTGTCGGGGTTGCTGCTGGTCGGCCCCGGACCAAAGCCGGCCGGCTGCACCGAGTCGGTCGAATAATCGCTATGGGTGCTCACACCCGAACAGGCGCTCAACAACAAAGCACCGGCCATCAACGAAACTTTGACGAGGTTTGCGATCATTTTTTTATTCCTGTGGGTTGAGGCGCGGGGACATGACCTTTGGCGGTCATTCTATGCCTCACTTCAACGACACATCATGAAACTTTTCGGCAAGTCAGCGTTGGTTCAGGAACCGTGCGCACCTGGCGATACCTCACCCCCACTGCCTTGCGGATCGACATTGTCCAATGCTCGATTCACCAACAACGCCCCCACCACCGCCAGTTGCTGAATCGACAGCGCCAAACTGCGGGTTGAACCTTCGAGCTTGCAAGCCAGGTCAGTGGTCAAGACATTCAACGATGCAAGGGTTTCGCAGGCGTGACACAGGAGCGTTTCTGTATCGACGTTGGGAAGAATGGTGAAAACATGGCAGACGGGATCAGCTTGATTCGGGTTGCGTAGACGTTTGCTGACCACCCGCTGAGAGTCAGCGGAGAGTTGAGCAAGATCGAGAGAATCGGAGGCCGTTGCGGTTTCCCGAGGGTCAGGCGTTATCTTTTTCATCGTTTTCGTTCCTGGAATTAACCAACGGAACTGCCAGCATCACTTCCACGTTATGGGGTGGCAGCTGTGCACGGGTGTGGAAGACCAGGGATCCAGGAACCCGGCGCACCCGAAAGTGCCCCGCGCACAGCCGCCATAATTTAACAGCAGACATGAAAAAAGCGCCTGCTTAAATTCAGGTGGCGCCCTGTGCGCCTAGATCTTGTGAAGGGCTTCCACACCCTTGTCGCTGAATTTGCAGCGACGCAAAAAGGCTATCCGGGTGGCTGAGGGAGTGCAATATGGGCGATGGGGACGTGAGTTGCGGGAAATATCCGACATTTTCGTGCTGATTTAAACAGACCTGATTGCTGGTATTCGGACTCCTGAGCCCCGTCATCGCAATCCTGATAAACTCCCCCACCTCCCAGCCTCACCGATTCCAGATCCCCCATGTCCGTAACCGACGTCACACCCGCCCCGCTCTCCCGCCGCTTCTCCGTCGCACCGATGATGGATTGGATGAACCAGCGATAAACCCCTTACAAACAAAGGGTACATGGCCATCTCATTTCTCCTGTACCAATTTTGTACCACCGCTCACTGCCCTTACGTCCATTTCTATAATCAAAGTGAATGTTCTAAGCTATGAACGGACGCATGGCTGGTAAAAAACATCAAACAGTGTCCGAAATCACCTTCCCCCTACTAAGGCGCAACAATGTCGAACAACTGGACTGACGCAGAACTCGCGGCATCAGTAGAGGCTTATAGTTTGATGGCGGCGAAGGAGGCCGCCGGCGAGCCCTATAACAAATCGAAGGTATATCGAGATCTCGCCACACAATTCGGGCGCGAGCCCGGAGCCTTCTCGCGCCGAATGCAGAATATCTCTGCGCTTTACGAGGAGCTCGGACTACCGTGGATCCCGGGCCTGAAGCCTGCTAACCACGTAGGTGGTGATACCGTAAAGCCCAAGCTTCTAGATCTCATTCAAAAATCACCCTTCGGGGTAGTCGCAAAAAATAAATTCAAACATGGCGACAAACGCACCTGGGAATTGCTTTTAGATGCTTTGACTGCACTAGATGGAAGCGCAGGAAGGCTTCAGATCCGGGATTGGTTGAGGAACCACTACCCCAACTACAATGAGCATAACCTCGTCGACTTAGAGATGCTTTCAGTAAACTCGGAGTCGAGAACCTCCTATAGCCAAAACTCAAAGCCTCGCGCAACCAATTCGAATAGCATTTACGACGCGCTTTACAAGGTTGGCAACGGCACATCCGCCCGGTTTGAGCCATACTCGCCTGAGGTACATGGCGTTTGGGAAATTTATCCAGACCCTAATTCAGGCAATCGCTACGGAATGTCCATACGCAGGGTTACAGACCCAAACGTTATAGGGCTAGAAAAAGCTGCCGATGAAGCAGAGTCCAATAGTGCCTTCAGCCCCCAGAACATCGAAGATGCCAGGGATAAAGTATTTGCCGAAATCGTGCGTCGACGGGGTCAATCGAGCTTTAGAAAAGCCCTTCTCCAAGCCTATTCCAATACCTGCGCGATCACCGGCAGCAAACTCGTCCCCATACTGGAGGCAGCGCACGTCCATCCATACAAGGGACAACACACCAACGTAGTTTCGAACGGACTACTTCTACGCGCGGATATACACACCCTATTTGACCTGAACCACATCGCAATCGACTCAAGCACGATGACTATTCTGATATCACCAGATCTCGATGCCACTGAGTACGCAGAACTGAAAGGCAAGAAGGTCTACGTCCCCAAGTTGCAAGTGGAACGGGTAAGCACCGACGCCTTAGATTGGCACCGCAGCCGTTGCGGCTGGTAAGCATTGCATCGCCTCCGATTTTGGGGGCACCGCGAACGTCCGGTTTGGGTTTGTAGATTGCTGCCGATCACGAGCACTGCTGCTCAATATGCAAGGTGGATTGAGACCTTCCCCTGAGAACCATCCGATTCCTGTGATCTTCAAGCTGCTAAGCTTTTCTTCTCACGGAGGAAACGCAATGCAAAATAAAGATCTACTCCCTTCCCTGCTTTACAAAATCAATGAAAACCAGCTCGCTCTGGAAGCCGCCATTTTGGAGCTCTCAAATTGGGCTGAGAAGCGTGGTTCGCCCGAGGTTGCTGACAACGTTCGCGGAGCCCTGGAAGCTATCGACAAGAATGAAGAATTCATCAAGTTAACGCTCGGGGTGCTAATGACACCAGAGTGAAGAGCTAATGGGCATGTTGAAAAAGCCGGTTTGCTGAAACGGCCAGGAGAAAGGTGAAAACGCCTTTCCAGGACGCCGCCACGTGAAATCTGAGTCCGGCATCCTCTCTCGAAAGTAGAGATTTCGATCTCCGTCGCACGCTTTTCTGCTGCGAAAACAATGGCCGACTTTCAAGGAATCGACCAGAAACGGGAACTCGGTTCCTGCGTTGCACCTCGAGCGACGTGATGTGATGTGCTGTGCTGTTCTTTGCGGTACGTGAGAGTGGTACACACGATCATCTGGGCTACCATAAATCCCAAGGCCGGTCCCAGAAAACTACTACCTACGATGATCCTCGGAAGCTTGCTTTCACTTTGGAACAGGGGCTACCAAAAAAATTTTCGCCCACCGCGCGCACCAAAACAGTGCCGTAATTTTTTTACGGCACTCCGCTCGATGAATGATACAATGCCTCCCTTTATTTTGAGTTAGGAGATTGAATTAATGCTTACAAAATTTGAGGTCAAGAACTTCAAGAATTTTGGAGAGCCGCTAATCTTTAATCTAAAAGAAACTAACGGATATGAGTTCAACAAGGAATGCCTTGTAAATGGCATTGTCAATAAAGCAATCGTTTATGGATATAACGGCGTAGGCAAATCAAATCTTGGGTTTGCACTATTTGATTTAATTTCACACTTAACCGATAGACATAAGGGCGAAAAATCTTACAACAACTACCTGTTCGCCGGCTCAGATTGCAACATGGCGGTTTTCAAATATCACTTTTCCTTTAAAAGTGGAGAGGTCAGCTACGAGTATGGAAAGTCAGATTTCGAAACACTAGTTTATGAAAAGCTGATAATAAACAACCAAGAATTCGCATCAATTGACCGTAGAAAAAACAGCACTGCATATATTAATGCGAGTGGCGCAGAGACTCTCAAAAGAGATTTGGGCGACACACTAATCTCGATCATCCCCTATATAAAAAACAACTCAGTTTTAGAAGATAACACTAACAACACCTGCTTCAACGAGTTCATGTCATTCGTAAATGGCATGCTATTTTTTAGGTCCTTGGATAAGAACCATTACATTGGATTTGAGCAGGGTTCCAATGGAATTGAGTCTGATATAATTGAAAAAAATAATGTTAATAACTTTGAAACTTTCTTGAATGATGCAGGGATAAAGTGCAAACTCAGCGTCGTAAAAGGAGAAGATAAAACATATCTTGCCTTAGATTTTAATGGTAAAAAAATTAATTTTTTTGACGTTGCCTCACAAGGCACTAAATCTTTAGCACTGTTTTACTACTGGTATCAACGACTAGTTAGCTCCGATTCAAAAGTCACATTCCTATTTGTCGACGAATTTGACGCATTTTATCATTATTCACTATCAATTTTGATAATCAAAATGCTCAAAGATATTAAGGCTCAAGTGATAATAACAACTCATAACACCTCCGTTATGACAAATGACCTGCTACGTCCTGATTGTTACTTCTTCATTGATGGGGCTGGAGTGCATTCCTTATCAAACAGCACTGCAAAAGAGCTCAGAGAGGCACACAACATAGAAAAAATGTATAGAGCAGGTGCATTTGGTGGCTAACTATATTCTACTTATTTTTGAAGGACAAAAAACTGAAGTACTTGCATGGGAGAGCCTGCGAGAGTTCTTTCTAAAAGACTTAAACGACAACACGATCATTTATGGGATTTACGGAAACGAAATATATAGCCTTTACAACAAAATAGCTAAAGATCCTGACTTAGACTTATTTTCACTACTAAAAGAAAACCCATTAAATAGCAAATTACTAGCTGAAATTTCAAAAGATGAAGTTTCTGAAATTTTTTTATTTTTTGACTATGATGGTCACGTTGGCGGCGCCACTGACGAACAACTGTCGTCCATGATCAATTTATTCAACGAAGAAACTGAAACTGGAAAACTGTATATCAGCTATCCAATGATAGAGGCAATTAAGCACCTAAACGCACAAACTCCATTTTCAGGAGTCACCGTTCAATGCAAAACAAAAATTAACTATAAGGGCCTCGTATCCCAACAATGCGACGCCAACTACAAGCACTTCCACAGAATTAATGAAGCGCAATGGAAATATATAATTAGTGAACACTGCAAAAAACTAAATCACCTCATGACCAACAGCTTCACACTACCAACGGAATACTTTGATCAATCGTCTATTTTTGACAAACAGCTGGAAAAACATATTAAACCAAGCGGTGAAGTTTCCGTACTTAGTGGATTTCCAATTTTTATACTTGACTATTATGGAAACAACAAACTTGCCGAAATCATTCGGCCAATACAATAAGTGAATAAATTGCAATTTCCGTGCATACACCCACTATTTGTGGGTGTTTTCTTATCAACTCAATGACATTGCGAATACTAATTTTCTTAAAATTTGCAGCCTTCACTATATCGCCGTCAGCGAAATCAAATCCTATTCCAGATTCCCAAGCTGATAACGAGGGTTCGATTCCCTTCACCCGCTCCACTAATTTCAAGGCCTCCAGCGGTGCACGTACGTGACTGCAATCAGTTGGGGGCTGTATTGGGGTCCGTTTGTGTGTTTGCACGCACAAACAGCAGATGGACCTTTGCCTGCACCCTCCCCCTAGGTGCTTCAGGCTTTTCATGTTGACCCATCGGAAAACGGTTAGGAAGGTTAGTTTTTGACTGACTGCCCGGAAAGCCTTGTACAGCGTGGCTTTGCGACGACTACCGTAGGTTAGGTTTTGGTTAGCACTGGGTTATTTCCTAACCTTTATAGATGTTAAAAAACCAATAAATAAAACCCTTATAAATCAGTATCTTACAAATTAATAACCTCCAACCTAACCATAACTAACCCACGAAAGTTAGTCCTCAAGCCCAATAAACACGGGCCTTCCAGCGCCGCCAGACACACCATTTCAAAAACTAACCCTTTTCCCGAGCCACCTCTCAAAATCGCCGCCCGGGTCCGTTCCGACCAGCCGTTGCATTTACCCCCACCCTTGCAGGGATCTGCAGGCTTTTTCCACCCCACATTCGCGTACACAGCCCCCAGCCTGGGCCGGTTTGAGCTGGGTGCAGGTATGCAGAAAAAACGACACATTTAGCCCGCAGGCGTGGCGGGGGGACGACAGCGCGCGCCAAGTGAAGACCGAGGTGTCGACACCAGCCTTGCTGGGCAAACTACTCAGCGCGGAGACCCGCGATGGATGAGATTTTGTAAGGAACGCTTAGATGACAATGCTCGTACTGTTTGATTTTGAAGCATTGCCGTTTCGTGTAGTAACCGGAAAGGATGGGGCGCGTGGTTTTGTGCCAAGGACATCTGCGCTACCCTTGGTTACAGAAAATTACGTCAGTCGGTTGCCGACTACTCCCGTACAAAAACAAGCAATCCCTTCGTTTCGATATCCCCCTGCGTCACGCCATGTGGCAGAGCCATACGCCTCGCTGCTTGCACAAGAACTATACGGTTCACAGCCGCCTCGCCGTTAAAAGCATCACATTTTGAGTGTTTGAGCGGCTGTTTGAGTAACACTATTTAAACAAAATTCGGTACGTCTAGACCTAAGATGTGACGGGGAGCAGACAGCTCGCTGGGTGCCGAACTGACACCATCATTTCACCCATTCAAATAGTGATTAGCCTGCATCCCTTAGTCGAATAGTCAAGTGGTATATCACCTCACAACTCATAGCGATCAAAAGAACTAGCCAAAATATATCGAATCATATATTTTATTTTTGCTCCAAGCATCACTTACAAACACCCGCACTTCGATCCCGCCAGAGTAACACTCCAAGGATGAAAAAATATGCTCTTAGGTAAAAGCTGCCATAGAAAGGATAACCTTAAGACGAGGAAAACATTAAGGCTTGGAACTCTAGACTACTACAGAAAAACTGAACTCGAGCAGATTGCCGATCGCGAAGAAGGAATGCAAACATTCCACCTAGCATTTGACGGCCGAGTGGAAATCGACATAAAGCTTTACAATACAATATGTAGAGGAACCATTGGAATTTACAATGGGGACAGGGAAAAACAGAGAGGAATTAAGTTTCCTGGACAAACTGAAGGGCGTTTTACACGACTTGAATATGAATTCATAGATGAGGACGAGGACAAAATTGCCCTTATAAACTCCTCAGGAACCATAACTAGAAAGGCCCCAAATAGCTTTATATTCTGCATGTCAAGCATCAGAAAAACACGCGACTGCGTGGGGATGTTTGAAGGATACGACGATTACTGGTACTTAATGAAAACAAGAGCCGAAGAGTTTGGAATAGCAATCGGAAAACTCTTATTAAAACAAATAAAAGAAAACCATAAAAATAATAATTTCGTAGTCTCTCAACAGACCCCCATGGACGATCTTGAAATATATCTAAACCATGGCCTTGTACTTTATGCCCCCCGAGAATTCCACTTCACCAACGATAGCACCTTAACACTTGATGAAGTAATTTCAAAAATGGATAGCATGGCTTTTTTGAAGCCTGCAGACCCTTTTGAAAAAGAAAAGGAGTATCGGTATCATTTCACAATTGTTTCTAAAGGAATGATCATACCACCAATAGTTGACAACTTGATAATCGATGCAGAGTCTCTCATTTCACTTATTATCTAAACAACTCTTTACAAACACATCATCACCGCAGCAAACCAATCCAGCGAACAACGAGATCTTTGGGGCCGACTCACAATCGGCCGCAGCCCTACGCAAAGCAGAGTGACTCAAAATCCCATATCACGAAAACGCACTACTTCCTCCCCCAACCACTCGTTAACCTGTTCAAGGCGAGCTTGGATAGGTTCCAGTTCGTTCATAGTCCAAACCTCTGCCGCCTCTTTGATGGATCCGAACCCCCCGGCATTCTGTGGCACGATACCCATCAGTTGCGGCGGTATTCGCAGTGCAGCCAGTATGTCGTCGCGACTAATGTTCTTGATCGAGCCGAAATCATCCTTCGCCGCGACCTCGCTGATAGGGATCAGTTGGATGCCGTCTTTCTTCCCACCAGGTGCATACATGAAGAGGTTGCGGAAGTTGCCAGGCCCCTTGCTGCTCTTCATTGCACTGCGCAGGTCAGTGACGAATTCCTCGTTCTGCGCCGCGTCGGTCATGTAGAGAATGAAGCCAGCATGGCTGCCGTTCTGGTAGTACTTGCGTCGAAATAAAGTAGCTGATTCGTTGAGTAAGGCGCTCTGCAGCGCCGACAGCCATTCAGGTAACCCATAGATCTCCTGGTTGATATCCGCTTCCCGCAGGTGGCAGATGCTGTGCTTGCGGAACTCATGTTCATCACGCCAGCCCCGCACCTGGTAGTAGCTCCCCTCCTCGATCCCTCTCCTTACATACTTGGCCATCGCCGGTACCAACCCCAGCGCCTGGCGCAGCATGTTGTCGCGCTTTTCCAGATACCCATTGCCGCACCAGATGAAGTCCAGTGCGATCTGCTCGAAGGCCTGACGGCTCAGCAGTTTGTGTGGGATGAACATCCGGGCTAGGGCGTTGCGCTTAAAATTGATTCCCGACTGCAGGTACACGCTGGAACGCGTAGCCTTGGCCAGGCCATCCAGCGACAGCGGCGGCTCATACCAGCGCCCGTTTGACCAGCACTCCAGGTAATCGAGGATCTCGCGCCCATCGAGCACCGGTACCGGATCGCCGAAGGTAAAAGCGTGGGCCTGAGCCTGCGCGGGCAACGCCTCAACCAGATCAGTAGTCATCAGTAAATCTCCATGATGCCGGTGTTGGCAGTTGTCTGCCCTTCCAGCGGCTCGTTGTGCAGGGCATGGAACAGCGCCCATGCCAAGTCGGCGTGGCCGGTTTCGTCGTTACGACCGGCCGTATAAGTGAACTGCCGCCCCGAGGCGGTGATGGTCTTGCGGATGGCCATGAGGCTGGAGGCCATATCGGTCCAGCCCGCATCGAACTCCAGGCGTCCGTTCTTGATAACGTCGTAGGCCTTGAGCACCAGTCGGGTCTTCACTTCGGGCGAATAGCTGAACGTGGTGACTGCCGGGAAAAACTGGCGCACCAGCTGGGCCACGCCGCTGCCCAGGCCAGTGACGTCGACGCCGATGTACGTCACCCAGTAGCGCTTGGTCACCTGGCGAATGGCCTCGGCCTGCGCCGCGAAGTCCATACCCCGAAACTGGTGACGCTCGAGTACGCGGAACTTGCCACCCGGGACCAGCGGCGGTGCCACCACGATCAGGCCGGCGCTGTCGCCGGTTTCGGCCGGGTCGTAGCCAACCCAGACCTGTCGATCGCCAAAGGGACGTGCGGCGAAGGGTTTGTAGTCCTCACCCCACTCCACCCAGCTATCGACCATGCACGGCTGAAGCATGGTCAGCGGGAAGATGGAGGCACCGTCATCAACAAACTGGCACATCAGCAAATTGGCGAATTGCTCGGCGTTGTATTCGAAGCGCAGTTCATCCAGGTCGAACAGGTCGCAGCCACGTTGCTCGGCATCGAGGATCGTTACGATCTGGCGCCAGATCCGGTCCTCGCACAACCGGCCCTGCCCCAGGGCGTCGTGGCTCACGTCCAGCTTGAGGTGTTGGGCCGTCGGTTTGCCCTTGTTGAACCGCTCACCCGTCCAAAGCTTGTAGGCTTCATGGGCCATGCTCGACGGGGTCGAAAAGTAGGTTTTGCGCCAGTGCTTGTGCAGCGCCATGCCTGAGGCGACTTTGTTGAGTTCCTCGAACTTGTGGGTCCAGAAGAATTCGTCGAAATAGAAGTTGCCCGATCGCCCCTGAGCCGTGCGGTAGTTGGTGCCGAGAAAATGCAATTCGGCGCCGTTGGCCAGCACGATCGGATCCCCCGTCAGTTGCCGGCCCAACACGTCGCTGACAAACGCCTGCATGTAGTTCTTGAACTGGTGGGCCTGGGCCTTGCTGGCGGACAAGAAAATCTGGTTACGCCCGGTCTTGAGCGCATCGATCAACGCCTCACGGGCAAAATAATAGGTCGCCCCGATCTGCCGACTCTTCAGCAGCATCCGGGTACGTTGGTTCATCGATCGGTACCAGTCGAGCTGGTACTCGAAGCAACCGTCTCGGAAAGCCTCCTCTAACTTCTCAAAGTCGTCTTCGGAGAAATCGTTACGCTTGGGTTGTTTCTTGGGCTCAGCGTTGCGCGCGGCCAATTTCGGGTTGAGGTCGGTTTCGGTACCACCGCCTTGGAAGCGCTGAATCCGCGCCTGACGCTCCAACTGGCGGTGCAGTAGGTCGATTTCCTTAAAGTCGCCCCCGCTCTTGCCCTCCTTGAGGATCAGCTGCACCAGACGCGCCTCCAGCGCGCCGCCAATGCGCTCGACGTTGTCGGCCCGGTCCCAGTCGTCGCGGGTCTTCCAGGAGTGGATGGTTTTTTCTTTCTCGCTGAGAAAGTCGGCAATATCGGTGACGCGCCAACCCGTCCAGTACAAAAATTTGGCCTGGCGGCGAGGGTCCATCGGTGGGTGGGCGGCTTCATTCATGACGCAGATGCTGCCGTCACGCGCGCGAAGCCCCTAACTCCGCGACCTGTAAGGCTGCCGGCTACAAGCCAGCCTCATTGCCCGCTGTGCGCGCGCTGCCGACCATGGCCTCAACGCTACCTGCCACCGCAGCCAACGCATTGAGGCCTCTCCCCATGAAAAAGAAATTTCGCTCCAAGTGGACTCGCATCGCCGTCGAAGGCGCTACCACCGACGGCCGTCAGATCGAGCGCAGCTGGATCGAAGACATGGCCACCCAGTACAGCCCGAACACCTACGGCGCCCGCATCAACTGCGAGCACATCAAAGGCTATTGGCCGGGCGGTGAGTTCGGCGCTTATGGCGATGTCCTGGCCTTGAAGGCTGAAGAGGTCGAGATCAACGGTGCCAAGAAACTCGCCCTGTTCGGTCAGCTCCAGCCCAACGACGCATTGCTGGCCCTGAACAAGGCCGGGCAAAAGGTCTACACCTCGATCGAGGTCCAGCCGAAGTTCGCCGACACCGGCAAGGCCTACCTCGTAGGCCTTGCCATTACCGACACCCCTGCAAGCCTGGGTACCGAGGCCCTCTCGTTCAGCGCCCAGCACGGCACCTTAGCCAGCCGAAAAGCCCACTCGGACAATCTGTTCACTGCCGCCGAAGAGGTCTCACTGGAGTTCGAAGAGGTCAGCGAGCAACCCCAGGTGTTTGCCGGTCTCAAGGAAAAAATGAACACCCTGTTCGCTCGGCTCAAAGGCAAGGACGACGCTGACCAGGAGCAATTTGCCGAACTGGGCACTTTGATCAGCCAGCTCACCGATGCCGTGGGCAGCACCCTCGACGCCAATGAAAAAGCCCAATCCGATCTACAGGCGTTGAGCGGCAAACACGATGCGTTTGCAACGAAGCTTGCAGACCTTGAAGCCAAGCTCGGCAAGACCGCTGATCACAGCCAACAGCAACGCCCTCAAGTCACCGGTGGCGAAAACCAGGTGCTGACCCAGTTCTGACCCCAGCCTCTATTCGGAGAACCCTATGCGTAACGAAACTCGTCAGGCCTACACCGGCCTACTGCAACAAGTCGCCAAACTCAACGGCGTCAGCTCGGCGGCGGAGTCCTTCACTGTCACCCCATCGGTGCAGCAGAAACTGGAAACCGCCATTCAGGAGGCCAGCGACTTCCTGAAAAAAATCAACGTCATCGGCGTGGACGAAAAAGACGGCGAGGCAATCGTCCTCGGTGTCGGCAGCTCCATCGCTGGCCGCACCGACACCAGCCAAAAGGCGCGTACTCCCCGCGATGTAAATGCATTGGCGAAGGACACCTACAGCTGCAAAAAGACCGACTTCGACACCGCCATTCCCTATGCCTTGCTGGACGCTTGGGCCAAGTTTCAGGACTTCCAGGCACGTCTGTCGGGCGCCATTGTTGAACGTCAATCGCTCGACCGCATCATGATTGGTTTCAACGGTACCAGTGCGGCCGCAGACACCAATCGCGCGACTAACCCGCTGCTGCAAGACGTCAACGTCGGCTGGATTCAGAAGTACCGCACCAATGCCCCGGAACGGGTGATGAGCCATGGCGCGGTGGCGGGCAAGGTTACGATCGGCGCCGGCGGCGACTACAAGACGCTCGACGGTCTGGTTTATGACGCCATCCAGCTGCTCGATCCATGGCACCGCAAGCGCCCTGACCTGGTCGTGTTGGTCGACCGCTCGCTGCTGCACGCCAAGTTCCTGGCCAACATCGAAGGCGCTTCGGACAACGAGAACGAACTGGCCGCGTCTCAGATCATCGCCAAGGCTCGCCTCGGTGGTCTGCCGATCGAAGATGCCCCGTTCTTCCTGGACAAGGCGATCATGGTCACCACCCTGAAGAACCTGTCGATCTACTGGCAGATCAGTGCCCGCCGCCGTCACATCAAGGACGAGCCAGAGTGGGATCGCATCGCGGACTACCAGTCTTCCAACGACGCTTACGTCATCGAGGACTTCGGTCTGGGTGCCGTGGTCGAGAACATTGAAGAGGCATAAGCCATGGCGCTCTCACTCGCTCAGCGCCACCGGCTCCGCGTTCTCGCGGAGCTGGAGGCCGCCGCCACATCACCCTTGACGAGCATGGCCGGTGCCACCGCCTATGAACTGCAGCTGGCACAACTGATCCAGGATCGCCTGCGACTGAAGAACATCCAGGGCAACGAGGCCAAGGCCAAGCTCAAGATTCAGTTGCTGCCGGCCTATGAGCCCTATGTTGAAGGCGTTTTGGCTGGCGGCAACGGTGCCCAGGACGAAGTCATGACCACCCTCATGGTTTGGGCGATTGACGCAGGAGCGTTCCCGACCGCACTGAAGATTGCCGGCTACGTGCTCAAGTACAACTTGATCATGCCCGACCGTTTCGCCCGTACAACTGGCTGTTTGGTCGCTGAGGAGGTGGCCGAAGCCGCCCTCAAGGCACAGAAGGCCGGCGATACGTTCGACCTGCAGACGCTGTTCGAAACTGAGCAGATCACCCGTGAACAGGACATGCCCGACGAAGCCCGCGCCAAGTTACATCTGGCCATTGGTCGGGCGTTGGCGGCGCAGGTGGCGGATGAAACGCCGACTACCGAGCAGATGGAGACGCTCAAGGAAGCCAGGGGAAACCTCACACGCGCCATCGCGTTGCACACGTCCTGCGGCGGCAAAAAAGATTTGGAGCGCGTTGATCGTCTCCTGAAAAAACACGCTGGCCCAGCCAGCTAACCGAGCGTTCCCACGCAACCCCGGCGGCTCGGGGTGGATCAGCGGTTTGCTTCTTTCCGCCTGTGAAACCACGACCACCGCCGACTTATTTCAAGGCCCGATCATGAGCGGATTCGTAGCCAGCGGTGGTGCTCCTGCCACTACCCATATCAACACCGACCCCTTTTGGCCGTCGATTGACCTGGAGCAGTTGCGTGAAGCCTTGCGTATCGATTCCAGCGTCACCCCCGCGCGTCTCGAAACCGCCGCCGTCGCCGCGGCTATTAGCGTCAACCGCGATCTGGCCAAATGGCGGGCCACCCAACAGGCCAGCGGCTTTGTCACGCTTGCCCAGGTTCCCGGTGAAGCCATTGGCGAGCAGACAGAGTACGTCCATCTGTACGCCCGTGCAGTGCAAGCCGCCACCGGTGCCGAAGTCTGCGAGCGCTACCGCAGCTATGACAGCACTGCCATCGGTGACAAGAAGGCCGAGTCACTGCAGTTCAACATCGATGACTACCGCCGTGATCAGCGCTGGGCGATCCGCGACATCCTCGGTTGTGCCCGCACCACGGTGGAGTTGCTCTGATGGCCACCATCGTTCGCGCGCATCAAAACGAAACCGTCGACGCCCTGTGCTGGCGTCATTACGGGCGCACCGGCGGCGTCACTGAAGACGTACTGAAAGCCAACCCTCGCCTGGCGGACTACGGTCCCACCCTGCCCCAAGGTCTCGCCGTCACCATGCCCAATGCCCAAGCCACCGCCCCTCAACGCCAGATGGTGAACCTATGGGACTGAACACTGCCAATCAAGGAATCCACGACCATGGCTGATCCAACTTCGGGAACTATTGCCGGCCTGCTCACCGGCCTTGGCCTCGCCACCGCCGTGCCACTGATCGACGGCCATGCGCTGTTCGGCGCGGTACTGGGCGCCTGGCTGGTGACCAGCACCAAACACGACCTAAAGGCTTGGCAACGGGTGGGCTCGTTACTGCTTTCAGCCGGTGTCGGTTACCTGTTCGGCCCTGTGGCACTACAGGTGGCGCCGTTCATTACCAGCGGCGGCGCCGCTTTTGCCTGCGCCCTGGTCATCATTCCCATCAGCATCAAAGCGATGGTCTGGGTCGAGCAGACCGATGTCTGGGAAATCCTGCGACGTATCAAAGGGGGCAGCTGATATGCCGACCATTGCTTTGTTGATCCCATTGCTCACGGCGGTGGCCTACCTCGCCGGAGCCTTGCGCCTGGTGTGCTATAGCCGGGGTGATGCCCGCTTTCGACGAGGCATCTCGTTGTTGGCCAGCCTGTTCGGCGCCTCGCTTTGCTTGTCCGGGTTGGAAATCCTCCTCTACCGCCCTCCCGTCAGCATCTGGCAAGCAACCACGACGGTGCTGCTCTGCACCCTGATTTTCCGTTCACGCGGCAACGTCGCCGCCTTGCTGAGGCCCAGCGAATGACTATTACCCTGCGTCACGGTGACCGCTCGCAAGCGGTGCGTATCCTGCAAAAAAACCTGAACAGCCACGGCGCCAAACTGACCGTCGATGGTGCCTATGGTGATGCCACAGAGGCCGCCGTGCGGGCTTACCAGTTAAAGGT
Organism: Pseudomonas sp. Pseusp10; assembly: GCF_059492225.1. Lineage (NCBI taxonomy): Bacteria > Pseudomonadati > Pseudomonadota > Gammaproteobacteria > Pseudomonadales > Pseudomonadaceae > Pseudomonas > Pseudomonas sp. Pseusp10. The sequence continues at coordinate 4,844,253 of NZ_CP168528.1, forward strand.
TGGTCTGGTGGCGGATGGCATCGCCGGCAGCAAAACCCAAACCAGCCTGGCCGGCGGTGATTGCCAGCAACTGCTGAAGAACGCCGACCTGGTCAAGGCGGCCGAGCGTCTCGATGTTCCCCTGGCCAGCATCTACGCCGTCAACGAAGTGGAATCCAATGGCCGTGGCTTTCTGGATAACGGCAAGCCGGTGATCCTGTTTGAACGCCACATTATGTACCGACGCCTGGCCATGCCCCGGTACGACGGTGACGACGCCGCGCAGCTGCAGCAGCATGCCGACCAGCTCGCGGCCAGCAACCCGGCCCTGGTCAATCCACGCGCGGGTGGCTATGCCGGCGGTACCGCCGAGCACCAGCGTTTGGCGAATGCGCGTCTGATCGATGACACCACCGCACTGGAATCCACGTCATGGGGTGCGTTCCAGATCATGGGCTACCACTGGCAGCGACTCGGTTACACCAGCGTCCAGGCCTTCGTCGCAGCCATGAGTGCCAGTGAGACCCAGCAGCTCGAGGCCTTTGCCCGCTTTATCGAAACCGATCCGGTACTGCACAAAGCGTTGAAGGCCAAAAAATGGAGCACCTTCGCCGAGCTCTACAACGGTCCGGACTACAAACGAAACCTCTACGACATCAAGCTGCAGCGTGCCTTTGAACGCCACGCGGATTGCGGCTGCGGTCAGGAGCTGGCGGCATGATCGACATCGACCAGGTGCGCAGGTTGAACATTCAAGACGGCGATCTGCTGGTGGTTCCCGAAAACACCGAACAAGACGGCATGGAGCTGCTGGGCGAAGCGCTTCACTTTTTGATGCCCGGGGGCAGGGTCATCATTGTTCGCGGTCCGGTCCAGCAGCTGGATGTCAGCGCCATGAACAAACTCGGCTGGTATCGCGCATGAGCACGCTGCGCCAGGCGCTGTATGGCCTCGCCTTGCTCGGCGCCCTGGCGTTGCTGATTTGGGGCCAGGAACAGCGCATAGCGATCGCCGACAAGAACACCGAACTGGCAGCGAAAGATGCCAAGAACGCCCGGGATGAATCCGATCGCAACTTGGCCACAGCCGAGGCCCTGCATTCGTCGCTGCAGCAAGAGCGTCACGCACAGTCCGACCTGCGGACTCAGCAGGATCTGCTGCGGCAGAGTCTGGCAAAACGGGAACGAACCATTGAGGAATTGAAACGTGAAAACGCTGAACTACGGGAGTGGGCTGCTCAGCTTTTGCCTGATATTGCTCGCCGGCTGCGCGAGCGCCCCGCCCTCACCGGCGCCGACGCTTATCGTCAGTGGCTGTCCGGCCGTGGTGCCATGCAGCCTGCCGGCGACGGCTCCAACCAATAACGGCGCACTCCTCAACGACCAGGACCGCGTCGAGGCCGCCTGGGCTGACTGCGCCGCCCAGGTCGATATGGTTTACCAACACCAGGTGCAACATGAACAAGCCCGATAGTCTACGCGCCCATCTAATGGCCTCCGTCCCTGAACTCAAACACAATCCGGACAAGCTGCTGATCTTCATCGACAAGGGCAAGGTGCGCTGCACCGCGGCTGCCAGTCTGTCCTTTGAATACGCCTATGACCTGCAGATCATCCTGACCGACTTCGCCGGCAACCCCGACAGCGTAATGCTGCCGCTGCTCGGCTGGCTGCGGGTCAATCAGTCGGAATTGCTGGCCAACCTGGACAAGTCCGCCGACGGCATCAAGTTTGAAGCCGACGTCATCGATCACAGCAAAGTCGACATGAGCGTGACTCTGCCGCTGACCGAGCGGGTGCTGGTGAAGAAGCAGGCGGATGGCACTTACAGCGCTAAACACGCCACCGAACCGCAGTACACGCCCTACGAAGAAATCACCGGTCCCATCCAGGTGTTTTCCGGTGAAGAGCTGATCGCCGAATGGCAAGCTCCGCTGCCACCGGACGCCATGGCGCTGGCCAGCCCGCACCCGCAGCGTCCTGTCCATGAGTGACCTGCACACCCTCGAGGACTGGGCCGGTCTGCTGCTGCACCGTATCGAGCCGGCTGCCCGCACGGCCTTGGCCCGCTCCATTGCGCAGCAGCTGCGGCGCAGCCAGCAACAACGGGTCACGGCTCAGCGCAACCCGGACGCCAGCCAGTACACCCCGCGCAAGCCGCGTAACCTGCGCGGCAAGCAAGGCCGGATCCAGCGCAAGGTCAAAATGTTTCAGAAGTTGCGCACTGCAAGCTATTTGAAGGCCCGAGGCGACAGCAACCTGGTTAGCGTTGGCTTCACCGGGCGCATTGCCCGTATTGCCCGGGTGCACCAGTACGGACTGAAAGACCGCGCCGAACCGGGCGCACCGGATGTTCGCTACGACCAGCGCGAGGTCCTGGGCTTCACCGATGCCGACCTTGATCTGATACGCGACACCTTGTTGGCCCACCTGACCCTGTAGCCACTCGCGCTACAAGTGCGCCGAGCTGCACTCGCGTGCGCGCGGCGCCACTATCGATGGCATGAACGATCTCGCCGCCCTTGCCCGCATGCTTGAAAACCTCATCCGCTTCGGCACCATCGCTGAAGTTCAGATGAAACCTCCGCGCGTGCGTGTAAAAACCGGTGAATTACTCACCACCTGGTTGCCATGGATTGCCCTGCGTGCGGGGCAGGACAAGGACTGGGACCCGCCTACCGAGAACGAGCAGGTCATTCTGTTCAGCCCGTCCGGGCAACTCGCCAATGGCATCGCCCTCACTGGCATCTATAGCACCGAGCATCCAGCCAACAGCGATCGTGCCGGCCTGCACCGCCGCACCTACCGCGACGGTGCGGTCATCGAATACGACTGCATCGCCCATCACCTGCGTGCGGTACTGCCCGACACCGGCACTTCCGAAATCATCAGCAAGGGCGGCATCTACATCGAGGGGCCGATTACCCATCACGGCGACTACACCCAGACCGGCAACCAGACCGTCACCGGAAAGGTCACCGTCTCGGATGATGTCGTCGCGGCCGGCATCAGCCTGGTCAAACACCTGCACGGCGAGGTGATGTCCGGCGGCGCCAAAACGGGAAAACCGGAATGAACAGAGATACCGGCGGCGCCATCGATGACATCGAGCACATTCGTCAATCCATCGGCGACATTCTGACCACCCGCATTGGCACCCGTGTCATGCGTCGGGAGTACGGCAGCTTGCTGCCAGAGTTGGTCGACCACCCCTTCAACGACGTCACCCGTTTGCGTGTGTACGCAGCCACCGCCATGGCCTTACTGCGCTGGGAGCCCAGGATTCACCTGAGCCATGTGCAGTTCAGCGGTGCCAGCCTGCAAGGTCAGATCGTTCTCGATCTGCAAGGACTACAGGTCGACAGCAATGAGCTGCACAACCTCAGCATCCCACTGCGGCTGGGAGCTAGCGTATGACCAACAATCCGACGATCGACCTCAGTCAACTGCCTGCCCCGCAGGTGATCGAACAGCTCGACTACGAACAGATACTCACTGAGCGCAAGGTCTACGCGATCAGCCTTTGGCCAGTGGAGCAGCAGGCCGAAATCGCCGCGCGCCTGGCACTGGAATCGGATCCGATGACCAAGCTCCTGGAGGAATCAGCCTACCGCGAGCTGGTCCTGCGCCAACGTATCAACGACGCGGCCCGCGCCACGCTGGTGGCGTTCTCCGAGGGCAGCGACCTTGAACATCTGCTCGCCCTGCTCCAGGTAGAGCGTCTACCGGGCGAGCTAGACCCGGCCTTCCGCGAGCGGGCGTTGCTCAGTGTGTTCGCTTATTCCACGGCAGGACCACATGAGGCCTACCGTTACCACGCGCGCAGTGCCCATCCCGACGTGCTGGACGCTGGGACTGACCGCCCCACCCCAGGCGTGGTCCGGGTGACGGTACTCAGCCGCATCGGCAGTGGTGTACCCAGTCAGGACGTCCTGACCGCCGTGGAGCAGACGCTGAACGCCGACGACATCCGCCCTTTGAATGATGATGTGGTGATCGAGCCAGGGCAGATCGTCCAATATCGCATCCGCGCCCAGCTGCACTTTTCCCCGGGCGCAGCTCCCGAACCTATCCTCGCCGCTGCGTCCAATGCAGCTGCCCGTTACACCAGTGAACAGCACCGCCTGGGAGCTGCGGTTCGACTGTCGGGCATCTATGCGGCCCTTCACCAGCCAGGCCTGCTCCGGGTCGAACTGCTCGAGCCTTTGGCTGACATCGAGCCCCAACCCCGCATCGCCCCGTGGTGCGCCGGCCTTGAGCTCGGCAGTGTGATGCACTATGGCTAGCCTATTACCGACCAACAGCACGGCGCTGGAGCGAAACCTCGCCCAGGCCGGCGACCTGTCCAGGCTGCCGGTTGTGGCTCGCCAACTTTGGAGCGTCGACGAGTGCCCGCCCGAATTTCTGGCCTATTTGGCCTGGACCTTGAGCGTCGATTTTTGGAGCCTTGCCGACACCGATGAGCAACGCCGCAACCTGATTCGCGGCGCGATCGCTTGGCACAAAAAGCGCGGCACACCTTGGGCGATCCAGCAAGCGCTGGCCGCTTATGGCTACCCCGACTGCGAACTGGTAGAGCATCGCCAACTGCAGCGCGATTGGCTCAAGGCCGGCGGCGAATTGCTGGACGGCGGCAATACCCTGGATGGGACCAGCGACCTGTCAGCGCCGGGCGGGCAGTTCCGCTTCACCACCAATCATTGGGCGGAGTACGCCCTGCGACTGAATGTGGTTGATGGCGTCAGCACCTCGGAAATGCTGCGCAAAATTGCGGCGGTCTGCACCTCCTACGCCCCGGCACGCTCCCGCCTGGCTGCCATCATTCTGTTTGCCTCCGCCGAGTTCGATGTCACTTCACGACTTACCGCCTATAAGGCGCGCGGACGCATGACGCTCGCCAACTGCCGACGAGTCAGCGTGCCCAGCTTTGACACCTTGGACGGTTGCGACCTGCTCGGGGGCGCAACTCTGCCGGACTTGCTCGATGGCATTGGCACCTTGGACGGGTCCAGCAATTTGCTGCCCGAGCGCTACACCGGCGAGCCGCTGGATGGCGGACAACTAGACATCACCAGCCGCAGCCGCATCAAGTTGTGTGGCACCGCCCTGGGCGGCAACCGACTGGAGCCGACCGAAACCCTCGACAGCACCGACTTGCTCGATGGCGCTTACACCATCGCCGGCGAAACCCTCGACGGCTTCGGCCGCATCGATAGCGGCAATCTCTTTTACCCCACGCTGGCCGACGCCGAGGACACCTTGGACGGCTCCAGCAACCTTGGCGAAGTGCAAGGCCTGGATCAACTGTGGTTCAGCGGCCTGGTGCGCATTCGTCGCGGCTCAACCGTGACTCAGGAGGCTTTATGAGTACCACCGCAATTGCGGCCAGCAATGCCTATCGGCGCAAGGTCGCTCTGGCGGCCGCCAATGGCACGGCCTTGCCAAAGATTTCGCACCTGGCATTTGGCACGGGCAACCGGCCATACAGCCTGGACGACACTGCGCTACAGGCCGAATTCACCCGCATTGCCGCCGTGGTCACCGTGAGCGGAGTCACCGTGCAAGCGGTCGCCACTTTGCCGGGCGCGATCGTTGGCACGCGGGTGCTGCGTGAAGTGGCGGCGCTGGCTTCTGACGGCACCTTGATCGGTCGTCGCGTAATCACCCCCAAAGAGTTCGAGCCGGAAACGGAAATGGACTTTGAACTGACCTTTCAATACTGACCCCGGAGCCCGAACGCATGGCCAACCTGAATGGCGCCGCTGGCGCCCAAGCGATTTTCAAGACGTTCCTGCGCAAGCTGGAAACCACCGACCCGAAACACCCCGACACCTGGAACCCGAATTACCAGGATCTGATCAACAACGACGTGTTTCTCAAGGCGTTTGCTGATGAGGTGTCGGCCGCACGCGGCGGCCAGACCAGCCTCAAGGACCGTCTGGCCGCGATCGAGCAGACGCAAGCCTCACTGTCGCCGGAATACATCGACGAGCTGACGGGGGTCGTGAAATACGCCATGGATCAGGCCGGTGTCGCCAACCGTTCGATCCGCGCGCTCAAGTACCAGTTGCAGCAGGAAGGCGAACTACTGATTGAAAACCGGGGCGTCGTGTCCGGTTGCACGGTCACCAAGTCGACCACAGCGGCGCGCAACCTGAACCTGGCGGCCGGGGTGTGTTTCGCCAATGGACGCGCCTACTCGGTGGACAGCGGCAACAACATGGCCTCAGTGCCGAGCAACATCTCCGGTGGTAACGCCAGCGTCGTGGTCTACCTGTACCGCTCGAGCAACGGTTGGAAAATGGCCGTGACCGCCATCGGTGAAGCGGTGCCGGCCGGTGCGATCCGGCTCTATACCGTCACCATCCCACCGAATAGCACGGACGCCACTGACCCGACCTTGACCAACGTCACGCTGACCAGCGTGCGCCGGGTTGAGGTGGGTTTTCCGCAGTACCTGGACACGCCGGTCAGCCAATTTGTCGCGATCAACAACTTGTCGGCCAACGACTACCGACTGGACTTTGAAGTGGTCAGCGCTGAAGGCGCGCCCTGCGAACGCAAGTCACTGAGCATCCCCAGCCGGGCAACCAACGGCTTCACCCTTGAACTGGCCTCGGCCGCCGACAACGTGCTGGTGCGCTACCGCGTCAGCAAACTGAACAACTAAAGAGAGAGCCCATAAATGCCTCAAATCATCTTGATGCAACCAGGCCAACCGGTGGCCGACTTTGGCGTCTTCGGCACGCAAATCACTGTCGCCGGCGTCATGGTCGACGCGGCCGATCACCAATCCGACTCGGGCCAAATCGTCGAGATTCGCCACAACGGTGCGGAAGCCCAGGTGGGCGGCGATGGCGCCTATCTGGCGATCATCGAAGTGCCGCCGGCGCAATACAGCGATGCTGTATACGGCGATGAAGGTGAGCAGATCACCCCGGTGCAACGCCTGCCGCTGGACCCTAACACCCTCGTTATCACCCTCTGGCCAACCGCGTAAGCGCGCAACTTAAGGAATCTCCAGCATGGCAACCATTTTTATCAAAGACGATTTGCGCGCAGCGGTCGAGGCGGCCAGTGGTGGCCGCCAAACGGTGCTGTACACCGCCAAGGGGCAGCCGAGTTACATGAACGTGATCCCCAAGTTCTTGCTTGAGGACGTGGCAGACGTCGCCGGCAGCCTGGGCACGGGTGTGCATCCGGCGTTTATCGTAAACGGCATCGAAAAGAGCGAGTTTTTCTACGGTTCATACCAGGGCATCGTCAAAAACGGTGAACTACTCAGCCTACCCAACGTAGCCCCGGCACGCGGTAGCAGTTTCGACACGTATAGCAGCCTGGCCCGCGCCAATGGTGCCGGCTGGCACGTCGGCACCAATGCCGAATGGGCGGCGCTGATGCTGTGGTGTCATAAAAACGGGTTTGTGCCTCGCGGCAACAACAACTATGGCCGTAGTGCGGACGCGCCATTCGAGACGGGCCGCCGCATCAACAACGCCCCCCTGGGTGATGTCAGCAGCGAGGGCGTCACCCTGACCGGGTCCGGTCCTGTCAGCTGGCGGCATGACAACACCGCCAACGGTATCTCGGATCTAGTGGGTAATGCCTGGGAATGGTCGGGCGGTGTCCGGTTGGTTGACGGTGAAATTCAAATCATCCCCAACAACGATGCGGTGTCTGCTGATCTGTCTGCGACGTCCCCCGCCTGGAAGGCGATTCGGCTGAGTGACGGGGCGTTGGTGAATCCTGGAGTCGCCGGCACTGCCAAACTTGACTCACCGGTCGCGAACATTGTGAGCAGCACGGGGACGCCGATTCTCAGTGCGGACATCATCAACCGTAACGGCACGTTGGGTGATAACACCAACTCCCCCGGCCTGATGGAGGGGCTATTCAATGGCATCGTCGAGGGCGCTGGTGTGACTGCCCCCGCATTGCTGAAGGTGCTCGGTTTGTTCCGACACAAAGACGTTGCAGATGCTGACAAGGTTTACATCCGTAACTATGGCGAACGTCTCCCGTTCCGTGGTGGTCGTTGGGGCGACAGCATCTCGGCGGGACTGCGAGTGTTGAGCATCAGCGCACCGCGCAACCACACCAGCGATTCCGTCGGCGCGCGTCCCGCTTTCGTACTGTAACCGCTGGTCTATCCACCTTTCCTAGCCCCGCTTGCGCGGGGCTTTTCGTTGTATGGCGCCCTCCTACAACTCCCGCCACTAACGGCCGCCCTTGCGCGCGCGTCACCCTGTGCACTGTCATCCAACTGCGCAGGCATAGCCCATGGCCGATTATCTCCACGGTGTGCGAGTTCTCGAAATCAACGAAGGCACTCGCCCCATCCGCACTGTTTCCACCGCTGTCATCGGCCTGGTTTGTACTGCCGAAGACGCGGATGCAACGGTATTTCCGCTCGACACCCCTGTCCTAATCACCAACGTGCAAACCGCGATCGGTAAGGCCGGTACGCAAGGCACACTCGCGGCGAGCTTGCAGGCGATTGCCGACCAGACCAAACCGCTCACCGTGGTCGTGCGTGTCGCCAAAGGCGCCACCGAAGCGGCGACCGTCACCAACCTAATCGGCACCACCACGGCCGACGGCAAGTACACCGGCATGAAGGCCTTGCTTGCGGCGAAGTCCCGCCTGCATGTGGTTCCCCGCATCCTGGGCGTGCCCGGCCTGGACACTCAGCCCGTTGCCACCGCCCTGGTCGCCATTGCCCAGAAGCTGCGCGCGTTTGCCTACGTCAGCGCCGCCAGCAGTAAAACCAAGGAAGAGGCTGTCGCCTACCGCGAGAATTTCGGCGCCCGTGAAGTCATGGTCATCTGGCCTGACTTCCAAAACTGGAGCACCGACACCAGCGCCACCGTCAAAGCCCCGGCCGTGGCTCGTGCTCTGGGTCTGCGCGCCAAGATCGACCAAGAGGTGGGTTGGCATAAAACCCTGTCCAACGTCGCTGTCAACGGCGTCACCGGCATCAGCGCTGACGTGTTCTGGGACCTGCAGAACCCGGCCACCGATGCCAACTACCTCAATGGCAACGAAGTCACCACCCTGATCAACGAGGGCGGATACCGTTTCTGGGGCAGTCGCACCTGCAGCGATGATCCGCTGTTCGCATTCGAGAACTACACACGCACCGCCCAGGTGCTGGCCGACACCATGGCCGAGGCGCATATGTGGGCTGTAGACAAGCCGATGCACCCATCCCTGGTGCGCGACATCATTGAAGGCATCAACGCCAAATTCCGCGAACTCAAAGCGCAGGGCTACTTGATCGATGGCCAGTGCTGGTACCCGGAAGACATCAACGACAAGGACACCCTGAAGGCCGGCAAGCTTTACATCGACTACGACTACACCCCCGTGCCGCCTCTGGAAGACCTCACCCTGCGCCAGCGCATCACCGACCGTTACCTGGTCGACTTCGCCAGCCGCATCAATAGCTAACCCGGGCCTCCCCTCTGGGGAGGTAACCCTGCGCCAGCCGACCGGAGACCCACGCCATGGCCATGCCTCGCAAACTCAAGAACATGAACCTTTTCAATGACGGCAACAGCTACCTGGGTGTAGCCAAGGCCGTCACCCTGCCGACCCTCGGACGCAAGATGGAAGCCTATCGGGGTGGCGGTATGAACGGCCCGGTCAAGGCTGACCTGGGCTTTTCCGACGACGGCATCCAGCTGGAGTGGAAGACAGGCGGCCTCGATCTGATCTCGCTGCGCCAGTTCGGCGTCGTCAAGGCGGCCGGCGTGCCGCTGCGCTTTACCGGTGCATTCCAGCAGGACGACACCGAAGAGATGAGCAACGTCGAGATCGTTGTTCGCGGTCGTCACGAAACCATCGAAATGGGTGATGCGCAGCCAGGTGAAGACACCGAACACAGCATCACCACCACCTGCAGTTACTACAAGTTGACCGTCGACGGTGAGGACATCATCGAAATCGACCTGCTCAACTTCGTCGAGATGGTCAACGGCGTCGACATGCTTGAAAAGCAGCGTACCGCCCTCGGTATTTGATTTATCTCGGCCACCACCCCGCCCACGTAACCCGAACTCCTGGAGCACTTTATGAACACCCCCGAAACTGCAGAGTCCGTCGTTGTCGCCCCTGAAGACATCAAGTCCGACGAAAACACCGTTGAGCTCGACACCCCGATCCAGCGTGGCAAGCAACTCATCAGCACGATCACTCTGCGCAAACCTTGCGCGGGCGAACTGCGTGGCATTCACCTGGCCGAACTGCTCAACCTCGATGTCGCCAGCCTGATCAAGGTCATCCCACGCATCAGTTCCCCCGGCATCACCGCGCCCGAAGCTGCCGGCATGGACCCTGCCGACCTGCTGGCCATCGGCGGCAAGGTCGTCGGTTTTTTGCTGCAGAAGCAGGCGAAGACGGATGCATCCCTCGTTGCGTAGAGGACGCCATGGCCGATCTGGCCGTGGTCTTTCACTGGGCACCAGCCGACATGGATCGGCTGGGCCTGCAGGAACTGATGGACTGGCGCGAGAGGGCGCGGGTTAGGAGTGGCGCCGATGGCCAATGATCTACGACTACAGGTGTTGCTCAACACCATCGACAAGGCCACTGCCCCGCTGCGGCAAATCACCAAGGGCAGTCTCGAAACGGCCCGAGCGCTGAAGGACGCCCGCGATCGCCTCAAGGAACTCAACACCCAGCAGAAGGACATCAGCGCCTGGCGCGAGCTGCAAGCCGCCAACCGCGAGACTGCGGCCACGCTGGAGGCCAGCAACGCCAAGCTGGGCGAACTTAGTCGCGCCACGGCCAAAGTGCGTCAGCAACTGGCCCCCACCCAGGCACTGGTCGAACAGTCCAAACAGAAATTTGATGCGCTCAAGGACACCCAGGGCGAGCTGAAGCGCGAACTCACCGGCTCACGCGATGCGCTCGGCGCAGTCCGTGACGAATACAACAAGGCACGCTCCCAGATTGCGGCCCTCAACGCCGTGACCAGTCAGGGCAACACCCTGACCGACAAGCAGCGTGTCGAATACGACCAACTGACCACGGCTCAACGAGCCCGCAAGGTTGAGCTCGACCAACTGGCAGCCAAAGAAAAAACCCTTTCCGAACGCTACACCGCCGGCAATACGCAGCTACGTTCCGCCCGTGCAGGACATGCCAGCCTGCGCGAAGAGCTCCGCCGGCTGGAGCAACCGCACAAGACCCAACTTGCCCTGTTGCGTCAGCAGACCGGCGAATCCAAACGGTTGGGCGAACAGTACGGACAGCAGAAAGCCAAGCTGGCCAGCCTCGCCGCACAGCTCAAAGAAGCGGGAATCAACACCAACACCCTTGGCGCGCACGAGCTCAAACTCAAGAGCCAAATCGACGCTGCCAACACCAGCATCGATACCCAAAGCAAGCGCATGGCGGCCCTGAACGCCCAGCAAGCCCGAGCAGCGAAACTGCGCGCCAACTTCGGCAGGAGTCGAGAGATGGTGGGAGTCACGGCAACTGCGGGCGCGAGCTCTGTCGCCACCGGTGCGGCCGCTGGGCTGCCGATTCTGACCATGGTGAAAAATTACTCAAGCTTCGAGGACGCCATGGCCGGTGTCGCCAAGCAGGTCGAGGGTGCCCGTGACGACAACGGCAAACTCACCCAGACCTATTACGACATGGGGGCAGCCATCAAGAAGATGGGAGAAAGCATCCCCATGGCCACCACGGACATCGCTGCGCTCGTGGAGGGCGGTGCACGGATGGGTATTCAGGGTAAGGACAACCTGCTCGAGTTCGCTCGTGTCGCGGGCACCGCCGCCACGGCTTTCGAATTACCTGCCGACCAGGTCGGTGAGAGCCTGGCGCGTATCGCCCAGCTCTACAAACTGCCGATCAAGAACGTCAGCCAGCTCGGTGACGCCATCAACTACCTTGACGACAACGCCATGTCCAAAGGGTCCGACATCATTGAAGTGATGCAACGCACCGCCGGTATCACGGCCTCGGTGGGCATGTCGTTCAAGGATGCAGCAGCGCTAGGCTCCACCTTCTTGACTCTGGGTGCTTCGGCGGAAGTCGCGGGCACGGCCACCAACGCCATGATCCGTGAACTGGCGATTGCGACGCAGCAGCCGAAGAAGTTTCAGAAGGGACTGGCGGCAGTTGGGCTTGAGGCGAAAGCCGTGCAAGAGGGCATGGCCAAGGACGCGACCGGCACCATCCAGAAGGTGCTGGATGCAGTGAGCAAGTTGCCCAAGGCCAAACAGCTTGGCGTCATGACTGAGCTATTCGGAAAGGAATACGGCGACGACGCCGCAAAGCTCGCCGCTAACATCGGCGAATACCGTCGCCAGCTGGAGCTGGTGAACAGCACCAAGGGCAGCGGATCGATGCAACGCGAGGGCGACATCCGTAGAGAAGCCCTGTCAGCCCGTTGGCAGATGACACAAAACCGAATGTTCAACCTCAGCAGCGCCCTGGGCGAAACGCTGCGACCAACCCTCATAGAGCTGGTCGACGGCTTTAACCGCATCATTGAGCGGGTGAACACCTGGGCAACTCAAAACCCCACACTCGTCGCGAGCCTGTTGAAAGTCGTGGCAGGGATTGCAGCCCTGTCTGCTGGCTTCGGTGTCGTCGCACTCGGTATTGCCGGCGTGCTTGGCCCTTTCCTCGCCGTGCGTTTCGCACTGTCCATGGTGGGGCTGAAAATCCCCTCGCTGCTGGGTTTGCTGAGAGTGCTGGCCGTAGCCTTCAGCGGTGGACTGGTAACAGCCATTCGCGCCGTCAGCATTGCCCTGTGGGGACTGGCAGCCAACCCTGTTGCGCTGGCCATCGCCGCCGTCGTGGCGGTACTTGCCGGAGCCGGCTATCTGATCTATCAGAATTGGGACCAGGTGAAGTTGTACTTCACCAATGCCTGGACCGAGATTAAGGCCGGCTTCAGCGGCGGCATCGGCGGCATTCTTACCACCTTGGCCAACTTCAGTCCGATTGGGCTGATCTACCAGGCCTTTGCTGGAGTGCTGAGCTACCTGGGGGTGGATCTGCCGACGCGTTTCACCGAGTTCGGCAACATGATCGTCAACGGCCTGGTCAACGGGTTAATGGCCGGTGCCGGACAGATCAAGGAGGCCATCACCTCGATCGGTGGTTCGACCATCGACTGGTTCAAGGAAAAACTCGGCATCCACAGCCCGTCACGGGTCTTTGCCGAACTGGGCGGTTTCACCATGGCGGGCCTGACGCAGGGGCTGCAATCCGGTGAACAAGGACCGCTCGATGCCGTCGCGCAAATCAGCAAGCAGCTCACCAGCGCGGGTTCGTTCGTGATGAATGCGATCGCCGGTCCATCCTCGATGGGGGAGCAACGTACCCCGGCCGAGGCTGCCGGTGTGGCGCAGCCTGTCAGAGCCGCGCAAGCCGTTGCGCAACCGGCCGCAAGTGAAACTAAAGGCGCCGGTTCGGTCGTTATGGGGATGCTGGCCAGCCTCGGCAAACAGCTCACCACTGCTGGTGCATCGGTGATGAGTGCAATCGTTGACCCTTCCGCCACAGCTGAGCAACGCACCCCCGCCGAGGCGGCTGGTGTGGCTCAGCCGCTCCAGGCGGCGCAGTCGACCGTGCCCACGACCGATCCCTCCGGGGCTGATACAGGTGTTCTGGCGGCGTTAGCCACCCTCGGCAAACAGCTCACCAACGCTGGTGTATCGGTGATGAGTGCAATCGTTGGCCCTTCCCCTACAGGTGAACAACGCTCCCCCACCGAGGCGGCTGGTGTGGCTCAACCGCTCAAGGCGGCGCAGTCAACCGTGCCCACGACCGGTCCCTCCGGGGCTGATACAGGTGTTCTGGCGACGTTAGCCACCCTCGGCAAACAGTTCACGGCCGCCGGCGCCATGGCATTGGGCAGCATCGCGGCGCCTGTCATGGCCATGGGCCCGGCGGTTACTCCGGCGATTGAAATCGACAACCGTGCCCCCGTCGCACCACCAACTACCTCGACCTACGACAGTCACGACCACTACGAAATCAACATCCACCCCACCCCGGGTATGGATGCCCAGGCCGTTGCCCGTGCCGTGCGTGCCGAGCTGACCCGCATCGATCGGGAAAAGTCCGCCCGTAAGCGCAGCCAACTGTCCGACCAGGAGTAATCCGTATGATGCTTGCCCTCGGCATGTTCGTTTTTAGCCTGCACACGGCGGCCTACCAGGAGATGCAACGCCAGACGGAATGGCGCCACCCCGGCAGTAACCGCATCGGCGCTCAACCGGCCCGTCAGTTTCTGGGCCGGGGGGAGGATGCCATCACCCTCCCCGGCATCATCTTTCCGGAGTTGGCCGGCACCGTTTTGAGCCTGGATGCACTACGCCAAATGGCCGACACCGGCAAGGCCTGGCCTATGGTTGAGGGCACTGGTCGGCTGTATGGGCTCTGGGTCATCGAAGGCCTGACGGAGACCAGAACCATCTTTTTCCCCAACGGCGCTGCACGACGGATCGAATTCAATTTGAGTCTGAAGCGTGTCGACGATGGTCGAGTGGATCTGCTCGGTGCGAGTACTGGAACCGGACTGAACATTCTGAGGGGGCTGCTGTGATCGATACTGCGATTGCCCGCGTGACGGGCTACGTGAACAGCGCCCTGGAACAGAGTCGCCGCGATGCCACCTACCCGGTACCGGCGTTTCGCCTGACCGTCGACGGCAATGACCTCGCGCAGTTGATCAGTCCGCGGCTGATGAGCCTGGAGCTGACCGACAATCGCGGTATCGAAGCCGATCAGCTCAGCATTACGCTCAGCGACCACGATGGCCTGCTGGCCATTCCACCCAAGGGCGCGATCTTGCGACTGTGGCTGGGTTGGAGTGATACCGGCCTGGTTGACAAAGGCACCTACACCGTCGACGAAACCGAGCACAGTGGCGCACCCGACGTGCTCAGCATTCGCGCCCGATCGGCGGACCTGCGCAAGGGGCTCAAGACCAAACGCGAGCGCAGTTGGAGCAATACCACTCTGGGTGAAGTGCTGGGTGCCATCGCCAGTGGTAATGGTCTCAAGGCAACGATTGCCGAATCCCTGGGCGGTCTGCCCATCCTGCAACTCGACCAGGCCAATGAATCGGACGCCAACCTGATCAGTCGACTGGGCGAAGAGTTTGACGCCGTGGCGACCGTCAAAGCTGGCTGCCTGCTGTGCATGCCGGCCGGTGGTGGCAAGACGGCCAGCGGCATGGCACTGCCCCATATCACCCTGACCCGCGTCGATGGCGACGAGCACCGGTACCTGCAAGCTGATCGCGACAGCTACGACGGTGTGCGCGCCTATTACTACGACGTGAACAGTGCCAAGAAGCAGGAAGCCATTGCCGGCGGTGGTGAAAACCTCAAAGACCTGCGCCATACCTACAGCGACCGGCAGTCAGCCCTGCGGGCTGCCCGGGCCGAGTTCAATCGCCTGCAACGCGGCAGCGCCACTCTGAGCTACACCCTTGCCCGGGGCCGTCCGGATCTGATCCCGGAACTGACCTACACGCTCCAGGGCGTGAAGGCCGAGATTGATGAAATCATCTGGTATGGAGGCAACGTGCAGCACAGCCTCAGCGCCGACAATGGCTACACCATGAGCCTGGATCTGGAAAGCAAACTACCCGAGGACACGGTGGAAGACCTGGCCGAGGAAAACAATGGGGAGTACACCGGCATCATCGCCTACTACCGAGACAAGAAAACTGGAAAGGAAAAGACTGTGACTGCAGGTGATCAATCAAAACCTAGGCGACTGCGTTGGTTGTACGCCAGTGAGAAAACGGCAAAACGAGCAGTCAATCGAGAAATGAAAAAACTCTCCGCCTGAACGAGAAGCTGCTGGCGTGCAAGGAGGTCCACAAATGATGACCTACTTCCCGCAATCCGCTTGATTGAGCGAGGCCATGGCTTGCAGTACCGAAAGAACCCGCTGTTGATCATCTGAAGACAGCCGGCGATACCTGACGAGCAGATCAAGCTCCAGTTTTGTTACAGGCTCAACTACCGAAAGTCCGTGTGTCTTCGGGTGGGAGTAGATGCGGATCGGTTCCATCGCTTGTCATATTCCATTACTGTATGTGCATACAGTACAATTTTGAGGCGATTTCGCCAATGGGGCTGACCATCGGAAACAAAAAAGCCCAGCCGAGGCTGAGCTTTTATCGTTGCTATCGAACATCCTTACTTGCACAAATCTGATTATTGCTGCGTCAACGACCAGGCTCGGGCACCGAGCTTATTCCCACCGCCGCCATCGCAGCGGCCATACGACGGAGTGTTTCTTTGTCGTAGTCCGAAAGGTCTTTCAGATAAGACAGCATCTCGATTTCAAAGGGCGAAAGCTGATCTGGCGAGACAGGAAAGTGCTTGCCGACTAAGACGTAATACACATCCATTCCAAGGGCTTCGGCCGCACTCAAATATTTTGCGTCCGGGCTTCTTTCGTCTTTTTCGTAATTCAGCTGAGTGTTCTTCGCAATACCGCATGCCACAGCCAATTCCGTTTGGCTAACGCCCAGCCGAGTCCGCTCCTCGCGCAGCCGAGCCCCAATAGTCATCAATTTTGCACCCTCTAGCCTTGACTATCCCTATTTATTGGGACAATATCGTCAAAAATTCACATCAAATCACACGAATTAGCACTATGCCGAACACAGGTATCACCGAGCAAGCACTACAACTTGCCAGACAACGGTTGATTGATCAGGGATTGTCCACCGCTGATTTCGCCAAGCGGCACGACCTGAATCCAAGCACCGTCTATGCCGTTTTGAACGGGCAGAAAAAGTGCCTACGAGGTGAAGCGCATCGAGCAGCCGTGCTCCTCGGGATCAAAGACGGCGTGATTACAAACTAGGGCCTCTGGCTCCAGGAGGAAACCAGAAGATGAAACGCCCAGTGCTAGAAACCAGACGCCAAGTAGTCAGTGCAGTTGTTTGCGCTTACCCAGGTGGCCGCGAATGTGCAGCAGCGCGCCTCGGCTACGAACTCAAGAAATTCGACAACCACGTCTACGAAAACGCCGGCAGCCGGCCATTGAGCGATGACCAGATTCATATGCTCGAGCATGACGCGGGGACCAGCTTCTTTCCTGAGTATGTGGCCTCCCTATACAGCGGCATGTTCGTGCCAATTGCCGCCCCCGAAACCCTGGACAACATCGAGTTGTACAGCCGTTCAGTCAGCACCGCAGCCAAGCGTGGGGTGGTCGATCAGATCATTGAAAAAGCGCTGGCTGATGGCGTTATCGAGAAAGGCGAGGCGACTGCAATTCTTGCTGCCCATAGCAAATACCTCAGCGCTCGCCATGCCGAAGTGCTGGCCACAATCCAACTGCACAGCAAGGAGGCCGACCAGTGAGCGTCTACAAAATGGTCTGCCCCCACTGCATGGGCCGCATGCGTATCCGCACCAGCGAAGGCACCCACATTTTCCTCCGAGTGGCCTACCTGCAATGCGCAAATGAGGCTTGCGGCTGGTCCGTGCGGGCCGAGTTCGAAATGACTCATGAAATGAGCCCGAGCGGCATGCCCAACCCAACCGTCAAACTTCCCGTAGCCCCTGTTGCATTGCGACGCCTGGCGATGAAGTCCCAGGACGATCAGCCTGATTTGCTGGACTCACTCGATATGGAGATTGAATACGCATGAACGCCATCACCTTGACGATCAATCCCACCAATGACTATCGCGCCGCCATGCAACAAGCGGCCTTGGCCTACCTGTACCGCCAACAGGGACAGCACCTGTCCGGCGACCACCTGCTGCTGGAAAACTGCAAACGCTATCTCACCAACTCGCTCGAAGTGCCCGAGCACTTGGTGCAGCGTATTGCTGAACTGGCAGTTGCCGAATTTGAAAGCATGACCACAAAACGTGTGGCTCTGCTGGGCATCTACCCGGCAAGCAGCGCATATCGGTACCTGGTCTGGCTGCTGGATACCCAAACGCAGAAGCGCTACCCAGTGCCGGCCCGCTTCTTACCAGCGCGCTTGCTGACCTCCCGCGACACCTCGAACTAAATCTGAATCGCCCCTGACGTATACCCGCCTCGCGTGGGTAAGGGGAAACTGCACTTTATTGGTGGCCGAAATGAGCAATATCACCATCCAACTGGAGTTGAACCAGCAGCAGGCAGAGCAATACCTGCGGTGGCTTAACAATCAGTACGACACCACCATGGCTGACGTTTGGTACTCCGATCGCTATCGGAATGTACCGCGCGGCGAGCGCGCTCCGAAGGTGCTGAAGGACATCCCGCACCTTGCCGGCATTTGCCGCACACGTTGCGAGTTGAAGAAGCAACTCGAAACTGTGGAGCGTGCGCAGTGAAGACCATGGACCATCAATTGCGCGCTGACGTGCTGCAGCGGCTCGAGGACGACTTTGGTCTGCAACACATGGCCGGCACTCGATACATGCGCAAGGGCACGTGTCCCCAATGCAACCAGCGGCGGTTGTTTTCTCGGTATGACGAACCGTGGTTCATCCGCTGCGGCCGCGAGCAGAAGTGCCGCTACATGGAGCCGGTCAAGGAGCTGTACAGCGACCTGTTCGACGACTGGAGCAAGCGCGCACCTGCCACCGATGATCAACCGGCAGCGAGCGCCAAAGCCTACTTGACCTTCGCCCGCGGCTTCGACGTTGGCCAGATTGAAGGCTGGTACACCCAAGAGCACTACTTTGATCGGGAGCTAAACATCGGCTCGGCCACCGTTCGCTTTCCACTCGACAAGGGCGGCTACTGGGAACGCCTCATCGACAAGCCGAACCGCTTCGGCAAAAAGAAGGCGCGATTTAAACCCGGCGAAAGCTACAAGGGGTTCTGGTGGGTGCCACCCTGTGTGGATCTTCTGCAGGTCGACGAAGTGTGGATTGTTGAAGGCATTTTCGATGCCATCGCCCTGGTGCAGAACGGCATCCCCGCCGTCGCCGCGCTGTCCTCGAACGCCTATCCAGAGGAATCGCTAAAAGCCCTGATCACCGCCCGCGCCGGCAAAACACCAAAACTGATTTGGGCACTGGACAACGAACCAGGTGCGCACAAATACACACGCATGTGGGTCCGTCAGGCGCGTGACCTTGGCTTCACCTGCGAGGCAGCACAGATTCCTCAACCCGACTCCCGCAAAGTCGACTGGAACGATCTGCATCAACGCTGGGCGTTCATGGACGACGTCGAAGCCCGCACCCAGCGGATCGATAAAGAACTGGACGACGCCAAGCATCACGGTGCCCTGCTGATTGCAGAAAGCGCCGTGGAGAAAGCCTTGCTCATGTACCAGTGGCGCGAGCGCGAAGAGTTCCACTTCGGTTTCGACTCCCGCCTGTATTGGTGGAAGTTGGACATTTCGAAGTTCAACAGCGCGATGCAGGCACTGGACGCCAGCGACAACCATGAAGACCAGCAGCTCAATGACAAAGCACGTCGCGCCAAGGCGCTGCGCATGTCCGGCTGCGTGGTCGAGATCGCCAACTGCTACCCCAAAGCCCTGTATTTCCAGCGCAACGAGATTACCGACGAGTCCTGGTACTTCTTCCGCGTCGATTTCCCCCACGACGGTGGCTCGGTGAAAAACACCTTCACCGGCGGCCAGGTTGCAGCGGCCAGCGAATTCAAGAAAAGACTTCTCGGCATGGGTGCCGGAGCCGTGTTCACCGGGAGTGGACAACAGTTGGACAAGATCATGAAAGACCAGCTTTTCGGTATCAAAACCGTGCAAACCATCGACTACGTGGGCTACAGCCGGGAGTACGGCTGCTACGTGTTCAACGATATCGCCATCCGGGAAGGCCAGCTCATCACCATCAACGAAGAAGAGTTCTTCGAGATGGGCAAGCTGAAACTCAAGAGCCTGCAAAAAGGCGTGAAGATCGCCCTGCAGAAGGACACCAAGGATTACGACCCACAGTGGTTGGATTTGCTCTGGCAGTGCTTTGGCGCCCAGGGCACCGTGGCGCTGACCTTCTGGTTCGGTTCGCTGTTCGCCGAGCAGATCCGCGCTCGGTACCAGTCGTTTCCCTTCCTGGAGGCCACCGGCGAAGCCGGTGCCGGCAAAACCACCCTGCTCACCTTGCTGTGGAAATTGCTGGGCCGCGAAGGGTACGAAGGCTTCGACCCGTCCAAATCCACCAAAGCCGGCCGCAGCCGCTTGATGGGACAAATCTCTGGCATGCCGGTCGTGCTGTTGGAGTCGGATCGCAGCGGCGACGATAAGGCGCACGCCAAAACGTTCGAATGGGACGAACTCAAGGACTACTACGGCGGCGGCACACTGGCGACCAAGGGCGTCAAAACCGCTGGCAACGAAACCTACGAGCCGCCGTTTCGCGCCACCATCGCCATCAGCCAGAACGCTCCGGTCGTTGCGTCCGAGGCGATCATGACCCGGATTGTGAAGCTGCACTTTGTGCGGCCAACCGTCACTGCCGAAAGCCGTGCGGCGGCGGACCTGCTCAATTCCCTGGAAGGCGCAAAGCTCAGCAACTTCCTGCTGCAGGCGGTACGCAAAGAGTCGGAAGTGATGGAGCTGTTCGCCCATCGCCTGTCCGGCTACGAAGCAAAGCTGCGCACCCTGCACTCCCATTGCTTCGCGTGCGACACACCATTCAAAGGTGAGCAGGACCATTGCGGCCATTGCGGCAACAAGTTGCGCGGCTACATCCGTGTCGAGCGGATCAACAAGAACCACGCCCAACTGCTCGCCCTGCTCGATTGCCTGCGCCTGGTCGTGCCCCTCAGCGAGTCGCAAATAAGCCACACCCGGACCCAAATCATCCGCATGGCGATCGAGCGCCAGGCCTCGATCAGTTCGGATCACCCGGTAGTGGCTGAGTTCTGGGAAGTCTACGAATACCTCGAAGGTCTGGACGCTGACGGGCCGGTGGTCAATCACAGCAAGAAAGACAACACCATCGCCATCAACCTCAACGATTTCGTCAAGTGCGCCGCCGAGCACCGCCAGAAGGTCGCCGACATCAGCGAACTGAGGGACCGCCTGAAGGACTCGCGCTCTCGGAAGCTGATCGACACGAACAAGGCCACCGACAGCGCGGTACGCGCCCACCAGGCCAAGCACTCCAACGCCGTCGTCACCAAGCAACCCATCGTGAAGTGCTGGATTTTTCAGGCCTGACCGCCAATCACCGACAGGACAGATGAATGCAAATTCAAGTACTCGCCGGAAGTGACACATCGACATCCCTGCAGGACCGCGTCACCGAGCTGCTGAATCAAATGGGCAACGATCACCGGAAAACCGTGCAGGCCGATGCCTACGGTGCTGATGGACTCGTTGACATCTTGGAGGTTCGGGCAGCAGACGGTCAGCGCGAGATTTTGGTCCTGAACTGCTCGCGACAGCAGATCCAGGCAGTACTGGATTGGCAATCGAGCACTGAGGACAACCACGAATTTGACGGCTTGGAGCTGCACCTGGTGCGAAAACCAGACAGCGACATGTAGCGCCGGCTGCAACCGGCAACCACTGAAAGGAGAGAACCATGCAGCGCACCAACGAAACAGCCCAACAGGGTGGCAGGGAATTGTTGAGCAACCTGCTCAGCACGATCGCAACCGTCGCACTGATCGCTGTCACGGCCATTCAGGTACCTGACGTACTGATCTGGCTCGCTAAGTAACGAAGTAACTGGAAGTGGTGCCGAGGGGCTGCAACCCCTCGACACCGACCACCACTGAAAGGAGAGAACCATGCAAGCCCAAACCTTCAACGATGGCGCCGCCGAGGCTATCACGAACACGTTTTCAGTTGGCAGAAGGACTACACAAGCGTGCCCAGCCGTATGCCTGGCTCACAAAAAAAAGATGGAAGCTATTTATGAGGGAATGCCGAGATGAAAACGTTTTTCGTGCTTCTTGCCCAATACGACGGTCAAGCCATCATTCCGTTGGCGCGAGTCTGCAGCGACTATTTCACGCACCTCACCACCGAAATGTTTCAACGCAAGGTGCTGGCAGGCCAGATAAAGATCCCAATTACTCGATTAGAACCAAGCCAAAAGAGTGCGAAAGGAATCCATATCACGGACCTCGCTGAATACCTCGATGCTCAACGCGCAGCAGCAATTAAAGAGAGTAATCAGCTGAACAGCACACCGCGAGGTAGTTAAACTACTTCAATGTCCTGGCGCCCAACTTCACGGGCGCCTGTAGGACTTTTTTCAACCATTTCCAATTCGCGTAGATGTCGCCGCGACCGCGTAGATGGGTATAACGGCGCATCGAATTCCAATCCCTGTGTCCCGAGACACTGGCGACTCGCGGAATATCCCAGTCCATCTCAAACAGTCGACTGACACCTTCATGGCGCAAGTCATGGAAGTGCAGATCCTCGATACCCAAGATCTTGCAAGCCCTGGTCCAGGACGTGGACACAGATTCAGCGCTGTACGGAAAAATCTCCGGTAGCGATTTCGGCATTGTTTGAAGAATGGCCCAGGCCTCGGGCGGTAGATGGCACCAAACGTCGTTGCCGATCTTCTGGCCGGGGTTCTTCATGTCGCGCACCAACACCCGCCGGCCTTCCTCGTCCAGATCCGCCCACAAAATGCGCGTAATCTCTTCCTGACGACGGGTTGAGAACAATGCAAACCCGGTCAGTTTGAGCATGTTGATCGAAGTGGGGCGGCGGGATTGAATCCCACGAAAGTGCGTCAGGAGTTTGTCCAACTCTTCCAGGGTAGGCCGCCGGTCACGCTCACGGCTTTTCATGTTGTAGCCGAGCTTCTTCAGCACCTTTCGGGCATCCGCCATTGCATGCGGGTCAACTTCATACCCCCATGCCGGCCGGGCAATCGAAAGTACTGCGCCAAGATGGGCCAGATCGTTACCGGCCGTCTGAGGTTGGACGCTTCCGCCCTCTTTGCCCATGCGCCACAGCGCATACTCGACCAACTGCTGACTGTTGATGTCCTGGTCGTTGAGCTTGCCCAGGTACGACTCACTGATTGCTTTGAGCGTTGCTTGCTTGGTTTTGCCCAAGGGGCGGACTTTTTCCATCTCGGCCAGGTAACGTTCGATCATTTCCTTGACCGTAGCGCCTTGGCGGTTTGCCCGCTCGATGGCGCCAGGCTGGTCCAGTTCGGTCTCGCGCTTTCGAACCCAAGCCTGGGCGGCCTGTTTTCGGGCGAAGGTCTGGCTCTCTTGGTAAACTTGCGCTCCATCGCGAAACAGGCGTATCTGTGCCGTGTAACTGATGCTGCCGTCGGTGCGTTTCCGTGCTCTGATCGTGGCCATGGTCAACTGGTACAATTGTGAAAGGGGTTGGTACATTGTACCAATGACCTCTCAAAAACGCCCATTTACCCCTGAAAACCGGCATAAAACACGTAGAGTAAAATGGTACAGAAATCAGCTACATCCCCAGTAAATTCAAGCTCTACGCTGTCTCGGCGGTTCTCCGTTGCACCTATGATGGATTGGACTGACCGCCACTGCCGCTTCTTCCTGCGCCTGCTGTCGAAAAACGCCCTGCTCTACACCGAAATGGTCACCACTGGCGCGCTTCTCAACGGTGACCACGACCGTTTCCTGCGTCACAACGAAGCCGAACACCCGCTCGCCCTGCAACTCGGTGGCAGTGTTCCTCTGGACCTGGCTGCTTGCGCGCGGATGGCGCAGGAGCATGGTTACGACGAGGTGAACCTGAATGTCGGCTGCCCGAGTGATCGGGTGCAGAACAATATGATCGGCGCGTGCCTGATGGGGCATCCGCAGTTGGTGGCCGATTGTGTGAAGGCGATGCGCGATGCGGTGTCGATTCCGGTGACGGTGAAGCATCGGATCGGGATCAACGGGCGGGACAGCTACGAAGAGTTGTGTGATTTCGTCGACACCGTGCGGGATGCCGGGTGCACCAGTTTTACCGTACACGCGCGGATTGCGATTCTGGAGGGGTTGTCGCCAAAGGAGAACCGGGACATTCCGCCTCTGCGCTATGACGTGGCGGCGAGGTTGAAGGCGGACTTTCCTGAGCTGGAGATCATTCTCAACGGCGGGATCAAGACGCTGGAGGCATGCCATGAGCATTTGCAGACGTTCGATGGCGTGATGCTGGGCCGTGAGGCTTATCACAACCCTTATGTGATGGCTGAAGTGGATCAACAGCTGTTTGGCAGCACGGCCCCAGTGATCAGCCGCGCCGAAGCCCTGGCGCAGTTGCGGCCTTACATCGCGGCGCATATCGATGCCGGTGGTTCCATGCACCACATCACCCGCCACGTACTGGGCCTGGGCACCGGATTTCCGGGGGCGCGCAAGTTCCGGCAGCTGTTGTCGGTGGATATTCACAAGGCGAAAGATCCGTTGGCGCTGCTGGATCAGGCGGCGGCGCTGCTCGAAGGGCGTTAACGGTCGGTCTCGTTGAACCTGTGAGGCGTTTCGGCATCGTATTCTTCGATACCGCGCCCCACCTTTCAAACATCCGTTTTCAGGTTGTTGCCACAGGGGGCATTGATACACATACACGCCCTTGAGTGGCTGTCAGCGCTCGGGTAATGTCATAAGACCCACAGGACAGAGCACGCACATGACTTCCAAGCTGGAACAACTCAAACAAATGACCACCGTGGTTGCCGACACCGGCGACTTCGAAGCTATCGCTCGCGTTAAACCGGTGGACGCCACCACCAACCCTTCCCTGCTGCTCAAGGCCGCGGCCATTCCTGCGTATGCCGGGCTGCTGAACGCCAGCGTCAACGACTGCAAGGGCGATGTGGGCCTGGCCAGCGACCGTTTTGGCGTGGCCGTGGGGCAAGAAATCCTGAAAGTGATCCCGGGCCGTATTTCCACCGAAGTCGATGCGCGCCTGTCGTTCGACACTGACGCCATGTTGAAGCGTGCGCATCGCCTGATCGAGCTGTACGACAAGGCCGGTATTGGCCGCGACCGCGTGCTGATCAAGATCGCATCCACCTGGGAAGGCATCCGCGCTGCCGAAATCCTGGAAAAGGAAGGCATCCAGACCAACCTGACCCTGCTGTTCTCCTTCGCCCAGGCAGCCGCCTGTGCCGACGCCGGGGTGTTCCTGATTTCGCCGTTCGTGGGTCGTATCTATGACTGGTACAAGAAAGCCAACGGCAACGACTACACCGGCGCGGACGATCCGGGCGTGCAGTCGGTGACGCGCATCTACAACTACTACAAGGCCAATGACTACAAGACCGTGGTCATGGGGGCGAGCTTCCGCAATCTGGGCCAGATCGAGCAACTGGCCGGCTGCGACCGCCTGACCATCAGCCCGGACCTGATCGACAAGCTGGCAGCGGATACCGGCAAGCTTGAGCGCAAACTGGCGCCTGGCCATGCCGGTGAAGCGCGCCTGAGCCTCAACGAGTCGCAGTTCCGTTGGCAGTCCAACGAAGATGCGATGGCGACCGAGAAACTGGCTGAAGGCATTCGTCAGTTCGCGCGGGATCAGGAGAAGCTTGAGGCGTTGTTGCAGGCCAAGCTGTGAACTGAGTGGGTGTAATGCAAAAAGGGCGAACCTTGGTGGGTTCGCCCTTTTTTGTCAGTAATCTCGCACTCACAGGGATTGTGGGTTGAAATCGAATCGTGCGCTCAGTGCAAAACCACTGTGGAGCGGGCAAGTCGGATCGCCGCACCGCCGCTCCCACGGTGGATTGTGGTGAATGGCGAATCTGTGTTTAGCCAGACAAGACAGCATCACCTCAAGGGATCAGTGTCGCTCCAGCGCATTCACCAGGTCATGGAAGGCTTCACGATTGGTGTCGTTCAGGCCCATGAGGATCTTGTGCGCTTCGAGCACTTTGATCCGCACCACTTCTTCGGACTGATCCTGGTCTGGCAGGTCGTCCAGGCATTCCGGGCACGGTACAGGCTGGTCAACGATGTTGAACACCTGCTCGAAGCCCATGGACTGCAGCAGCCGCGTGATGTCTTCGTGGGTGGTGACGACGGTCGGCAGCAGGCCGACTTTCTGCCGCGACAGGATCGACAGTTTGGCCAGCAGGCCAAGTGTAGTGCTGTCGATACTGCGGGTTTCGGTCAGATCGATCACGATCGCGTTGAAGTTCAACGCGCTGAAGATCCGCTCAATAGTCGCATCCAACGCCGAACACAGGGTCAGGCGAACTTCACCGACGAACTTCAGGACGAAGGTGCCATCCTGCTCGGCGAACTGGATTCTACCGGTACTCATCAAAGATTCCTGCTCAACACCAACAGGGCGATATCATCCGGCATCTCCCCTAGCGTGGCCAATCCAAAAACCTGCCGCAACCCATCCAGGGTGCCGCCCGCAGCCTTGACCCGTTGGGGCAATGCCGCCTCTTTTTCTTTGAGTGTGGGTTCTGGCAAAAGGTCCAGAATGCCATCGGACATCAGCGTCAGGCTGAAGGTCGGCGGCAGTTCCAGTACGTGATCTTCATAGGTGGCTTCGTTGAAGAGGCCCACCGGCAGACCACGCCCGTCCAGATAACGAACACTGTCTGGCGTGTACAACACAGGCAACGGCAAATGACCGCCGATGCTATAGGTCAACAAACCGGTCTCCTCGTCGATGACTCCACCGACCATTGTGACGTGTTTACCCAGCTTACAACTGATCAGGCCCCGGTTGATATGACCAAGAACCTCTGAAGGCTTGAACTCCGGCAAGGTGCCGCTGCGCCTGGATTCGAACAGCAAGCGCGTGGTCATGAACTTCAACAGCACGGTGACGAAGGCTGAAGAGGCGCCATGACCGGAAACGTCCGCCAGGTAAAAGGCTATCCGGCGCTCGTCGACCCGGAAGTAGTCGACAAAATCACCCGACAGGTACAGCGACGGGATGATCTGGTGAGCAAATTTTAGCTCGTCGATGGTCCAGGGGCTGACCGGCAGCATGTTCATCTGCACCTGGCGACCGGCGTTCTGGTCTTCCTGGAGCAGGTTCAGGCTGGCGGCGAGCTCGCGGTTGGCCTTTTCCAGCTTCTCGCGGTAACGCTGGTTCTCCAGCAGCAGGCGCGCGCGATCCAGGGCCCGGCGCACAGAGTGCTCGAGCACAGCCAGATCTTCGAGAGGCTTGATCAGGTAGTCCGCCGCGCCCAGGCGCAGGGCTTCGACCGCGTCGTTCATCACGCCCGCACCCGACACCACGATCACCGGCGTTTGCGGCGACAGTTCGGTCACCTGGCGAATGAGTTCGAGTCCGCCCATCTGCGGCATGCGCAGATCGCAGATAACCAAGTCGGGCTTGTCTTGCTCGAATACCTGAAGACCCTGCTGACCATTGCTGGCCTGCAAGACGCTGAAACCACTGTCTTCCAAATAGGCGGCGAGGCTCGCGCGCACTACTTCGTCATCATCGATTATCAGCAGCGTGGCACTGGTTTTTGGCATGTGGGCAAACGGCGCCAGAATTAGGTTGGCGTAGCAGGCGGGGACTTTGGCCCGGCGCTGACTACTGGATTCGCTTTCTAGCCTCTCTGTCGCACCGCTTTCGGGCATTTGCCCTACACACATGTACACCAGAGGTGCCCTTCTAAGGCGCAGACGGTACTCCCATCCGCGGGGCGTTTCAAGCTCACGCCGATGGTCGCTTGACGTCTTTATTTGTCAAATCACAGAGAGTTATAAGAACAGGCAAATCCGTAACCCAATGGAAGGATCGATTCCATGAGTCAAACCGGTCGGGACGACAGCGAAAAGCGCGATTTCATCCGCATGCGGGTCTTCGAAGACAAAAAAGGCGGCCTTGATGGCCGCCTTCTCAATTTACCGGTCGACGTTAAAAATCGTCTTCGACCTGACCGTCCTTCACCTTGAACTCACGGTTCTGCAAGTACGCATTACGAATAAAGGTGTACTTGTCGCCGGTGATCAGCTTCTCGCTCGATAGCAGGTTGGCCCGGGTATCGATGATGTCCAGGGCGTAGAACGAGTTACGCACCGGAACGTCGTTTACATAACGATAAGCGCCGGTGTAGCTGTCGACGTACTTGGATGGCGCATCACGCAAGGTACTTGGCCCCAGCAAAGGCAGCATCACATAAGGGCCGCTGCCGACACCCCAGTAACCCAGCGTCTGACCGAAGTCTTCGTCATTGCGCTGCAGGCCCATTTTCGTGCCGACATCAATGACGCCCAACAAGCCGAAGGTGGTGTTGAAAATGATCCGCGCGGTATCAACGCCTGCGGCGCGAGGTTTGGCCTGCAGGATATCGTTCGCCAGGTTGCGCACATCGCCGATGTTCCGGAAGAAGTTGTGAACGCCGTCTTCGACAAACTGCGGCGTCACGTACCGGTAGCCCTGGGCCAGGGGCTTCAGCGCGTAGGTGTCGATCACGTCGTTAAACTTGTAAATCGGGCGGTTGACGCTTTCCCAAGGATCCTCTTCCGTGGCTGCCTGGGCAACGAACGGAACCAGCAACACACTGGCGCACACACAAATCCTGGCTAGATGATTGCTCCAGCGCATAGAAATAAAACTCCTTGGTTTGTACTGGCTCGGGCGCCTGGCCCGGGCAATAAGTTGGCAAGTATAAGACGTAAACGCCGTTTAAGGCACTTTGCACGTAATCCACACCGAAGCAATCGTGCCAAATGTGAGCGATTCACATCCATGTCACTCAACTGTCACCGTCGCCCGCTAGCCTTCAGGCTATTTCAGGGACGTCCACATGCCGCTCGCCGAAGCCTTGCCCCAAGCTGCACCCAGCCTGACCGCCGTACTGTTCGGCCTCAGTGGCTGCCTGGTGGATTTCGGCGCTCATACGCACCGGCACGGCAGTCACTTGGCTGAACACGCCGAGGCCACACCCGGCGCACTGGATAGCCTGCGCAGCTTGCAGCGCCAGCAAATCCCCTGCGCCTGGCTCGACGAACTGCCCCCGGCCCTCAGCCAATCCCTGGCCGCGGCGCTGCCGGATTGGATCAAACCTTCGCAACATCCAGCAACAAACAATCCATGGCCCGCCCCGAACGCCTGCTGGCAAGCCTTGATGACCCTGAACGTCGAGCGACTCGACGGCTGCGTACTGGTGAGCGGCGAACCTCGCCTGCTGCAATCGGGGCTCAATGCCGGGTTGTGGACCATCGGTCTGGCGTCCTGCGGCTCGCTGTGCGGGATGACGCCCCGGCAATGGCAAGCGTTGACCCCGCAGGAGCGCGACATCAAACGCGCCAAGGCGACGATGCAACTGTTCGGTCTGGGCGTGCATTCGGTGATCGATCACCTCGGTGAACTCGACACCTGCCTGGCCGATATCAGCCTGCGTCGACTCAAGGGCGAAAAGCCCTGACCGAGATCATGCAGGTTGCTCGCGAGTGGATTAATCTAAAGGTCAGCCATCGACCTTTGGTGTGCCGCCTTGGCGAGCCGCCATGGTCTATGCCAGTGCCTATCGATAGAAGGAAGAACGCCATGCCTGCCCGCGAACTGCAAGAACAGCTCAATGCCCTGCGCGAGCAATTGGACCAGAATCCTCCGTTGTCTGAAGAAGAACGCGCCGAACTGTACGAGCTCATGCAGCAGATTGAATTGAAGCTTGAGCTTGAAACCAAAACCCAGGATTCCAGCCTCGCCGATGGCGTCAACCTGGCCGTGGAGCGCTTCGAAGTCGCTCACCCGACCATTGCCGCGACCTTGCGCAATATCGTGCAATCGCTGGTCAGCATGGGAATCTGAACCCACCGAATGCAATGTAGGAGCGAGCTTGCTCGCGAGGGAGTGTCAGATACATTGATGTCGACTGACACTCCATCGCGAGCAAGCTCGCTCCTACAGGTAATCGTTACTGGCGGACCAGGCGGTGGTTCGGCAGTTGAACGGTTTCAGTACTGCGATACGGGTTGATATCCAGCCCGCCACGACGCACATAACGCGCATACACCGTCAGTTTCTCCGGCTTGAGCAACCGCTGCAGGTCGAGAAAGATCCGCTCCACGCACTGTTCATGGAAGTCCGAATGCTGACGGAAGCTGACGATGTACTCGAGCAGGCTAGCGTGATCCAGCGCCGCGCCACGGTACTCCACCACCACGCTGCCCCAGTCCGGCTGGCTGGTGACCGGGCAGTTGGACTTGAGCAAATGGCTGTGCACGCTCTCCTCGACAATGCGCGAATCATCGCAACGCAGCAGTTCCGGCCGTGGATGCTCGTAATTGCTGACGCTGATATCCAGTTCATCGATGCACACGCCCGGCAAGGCCACGACGCCTTCGCTCTCGACCTCCTGGAGACTGCGAATGCGCACGCCCACCGGCTTGCCGGCAGCCGCCGACAAATCCTCGACCAGCGTCGCCTCAAGGCTCGCGGTATCGGCAAACGGCGTCTGATTCAGGGAGTTGAGGTACAGTTTGAACGACTTCGACTCGATGATGTTCGGCGAATCCGCCGGAATGCTGAATTCGCCGATCGCCACCACGGGCTTGCCCGAAGGCAGCAACCAAGACAGTTCGAAGCAGTTCCAGAAGTCCACGCCTTTATACGGCAGGGTTTCAGCCGTCAGGCCCAGTTCCGCCCACTTCGCGGTACGCGGGATCGGGAACAGCAAGGACGGCGTGTAGGTGGCGATGTATTCGCTGGACTTGCCCAGCGGCGAGTGTTCGGCTGCGGGATGCATGGCGGAAACCTGACTGAAGAATCAGCGGATTCTATCAGCCTTTGCTCCCGCCTTTGAGTGCTTACTGACTGACAGTCAGTTTGCCGACCATGCCGGCCTGGTAATGACCGGGGATGTTGCAGGCAAACTCAAGGCTGGTGGCCTTGCTGAAGGTCCAGGTCAGCTCGGCGGTCTTGCCCGGCTCCACCAGTACGCTGTTCGGGTCGTCATGCTTCATGCCGTGGTCCATTTTGCTGTGATCCATACCCGCCATGTTGCCGTGATCCATTGCCTTCATGCCGGTCGGCGTCAGCATGCCGCTCTGTTGCATCTGCAACATTTCCTGCTGGTGTTTGGCATGCATCGCCGCATCACCCAGATTGAACTCATGCAACAACTGGCCTTTATTGACCAGCACGAAGCGCACGGTTTCCCCGGCCTTGATGTCGAGGGACTTCGGCGTGAAGGACATATCACCCATGACCACCTCGACACTGCGGGTCGCCTTGGCCGCCGGGGCCGGTTGGCCGAAATCGTAGGTCTGCCCGGCGTCCGCCCACACCGGTGAACTCAGCGCCAGCAAACACAGGATTGGCGCCACGGATTTGCGTAAAAACATCGTCATACTCCAACAAGATAAGGCTCAGCATGCGCAAAACTCTAAACTGCTGCCACTGCCCGCAACCTGACAGCCAGATTACAACTTTGTCAGGTTGCCCTGTAAGAACGCTGCCCACGGTATAAAGCGTTCGTTCCAATTGCCATGAGTCGCCCATGAAACTGCTGATCGTCGAAGACCAACCGAAAACCGGCCATTACCTGCGCCAGGGCCTGGCCGAGGCCGGATTCAACACGGAACTGGTGGCCGACGGCAACACCGGTCAGCAATTGGCCCTCAGCGGCGAATATGCCCTGCTGATTCTCGATGTGATGCTGCCCGGTCGTGATGGCTGGCAGATTCTGCAAGCGGTGCGCAGTGCCGGCCTGGACACGCCGGTACTATTTCTGACCGCCCGTGACGCCGTGGAGGACAGGGTTCACGGCCTCGAACTGGGCGCCGACGATTATCTGGTCAAGCCGTTTGCCTTCTCCGAACTGCTGGCCCGGGTCCGCAGCCTGTTGCGTCGCGGCAGCGCCACGCCGCAGGAAACCAGCTTGCAGCTGGCCGATTTGCGCCTGGACCTGATCCGTCGCCGGGTCGAACGCAACGGGCAGCGTATCGACCTGACCGCCAAGGAATTCGCCCTGCTGGAAATGCTCTTGCGCCGCCAGGGCGAAGTCTTGCCCAAGTCGCTGATTGCGTCCCAGGTCTGGGACATGAATTTCGACAGCGACACCAATGTCATCGAGGTCGCGATCCGTCGCCTGCGCCTGAAGATCGACGATGAATTCCCCAACAAACTGATCCACACCGTGCGCGGCATGGGTTACGTCCTTGAAGAGCGCCCCGCCTGATGCGCCGCCTGTCCTTGAGCAACCGCCTGGCACTGCTGTTTGCCGCGTGCACCGCCGTGGTGTCGTTGTTCGCCGGGGTGCTGTTCAGCCGCGCCAGTGAGGCGCACTTCGTTGAGCTTGACCAGCAACTGCTGGACGGCAAGCTGATTGGCCTGCGCCGGGCCCTGCACGACGTTCAGTCGAGCGACAGCGAAGTGAAACTGGCCGAGGAATTGAGCCGGCAAGCTGATCTGTCCCTGCGAATCACCGGCAGCGACGGCCAGCGCAGGTATGACAGCTCGACGAACATTCCGCAGGCATTGCCGCGTCAGCCCGGATTGTCGACGGTGAGCCATGAAGGCACGGACTACCGAGTCCTGAATGCGCTACTTTTCCCTGACAAACCCGACTCACCGCAATTGACCTTGCTGCTGGACATCACCCACCACCAGCACTTTCTGCAACGCATGCAGCATTTGATCTGGCTGACCGTCGGCCTGTCAGCCCTGGCCACCGCGTTGCTTGGCGCCTGGGCGGCACGCAGCGGCTTGCGTCCGTTGCGGCGGATCAGTGCGGTGGCCAGCGGTGTCTCCGCGCAATCGCTGAACTCGCGGTTGCCTGAAGAAAACATGCCACCGGAACTGGCGGAAATGGCCCACAACTTCAACGCCATGCTCGGACGCCTCGACGACTCGTTTCAGCGCCTGTCCGCGTTCTCTGCCGACATCGCCCATGAACTGCGCACGCCATTGTCGAACCTGCTGACCCACACCCAGGTCACCCTCACCCGCCCTCGCCCCATCGAGGACTACCGCGAAGCCCTGCACAGCAACCTCGAAGAACTGCAATGGATGGCACAACTGGTCAACGACATGCTCTATCTGGCCAAGGCTGATCATGGATTGTTGATCCCCAAACGCGAGCCATTGGAGCTGGGACAGGAAGCGGATCTGTTACTGGAGTTTTTTGCGCCGCTGGCGGAAGACGCGCAGGTGACGCTCGCACGGGAAGGCCATGGGTGCCTGGAAGGCGACCGCAGTATGTTGAGGCGAGCATTGTCCAACTTACTGGATAACGCGCTACGTTTTACCCCCGTCGATGGCGAGGTTCGGGTAAACATTGTCGAGCAAGCGAATGACCTGAGATTGAGCGTCGAAAACACAGGTAGCGCAATAGACGCACAGTTACTGCCGCGGCTATTTGACCGCTTCTACCGTGCAGATCCAGCGCGCCGTGAAGGCAGCAGTGAACATGCAGGATTGGGGTTGGCGATCACCCGATCGATCATCCGCGCCCATGGCGGGCAGATTCGTTGCGAATCGGAGAATGGGTGGACGCGGTTTGTGATTGAGTTGCCAAGGGGGGATTGAGGCCAGTAGTACCGGCCCCTTCGCGGGCAAGCCCGCTCCCACAGTGTTTTGTGGCGTTCACATAATCTGTGTACGACGCAGATCCCTGTGGGAGCGGGCTTGCTCGCGAAAGCGGTGTAACGGCTTACGAATACCGCAACGCATGAGCCGGCTCGATCTTCGCCGCCCGCCATGCCGGGTAAACCGTGGCCAGGAAGCTCAAGACAAAGCCCGCCGTGCAGATCAGCGCCACATCCGCGCCTTGCAGCTCGGACGGCAGGTTGCTGACGAAATACACGTCGGAACTGAAGATGTGCTGCCCGCTGACCCGCTCGATCCAGCCCACCATCTCGCTGACGTTCAGCGCGGCAATCACCCCCAACACACCGCCGATCAGAGTGCCGACAATCCCGATCACCGTGCCCTGCACCATGAAGATCGCCATGATCTGCCGCGGCGTGGTGCCGATGGTGCGCAGGATCGCGATGTCCGCGCCCTTGTCGTTCACCACCATGATCAGGGTCGCGATGATGTTGAAGGCGGCCACCGCGACGATCATCAGCAACAGCAGGCCGATCATGGTTTTTTCCATTTTCATCGCACTGAACAGGCTGCCCTGGGTATGGGTCCAGTCGTCAGCCTTGTAGGCGGCGCCCAGCCCCGTGGCGATGTCGCTCGACACTTGCGGCGCGGCATACAGGTCCTTCACCGCCAGGCGCACGCTCTGCACCTGAGTCGGCTCCCAGTGTTGCATCTGCGCGGCATCGGCCATGTGGATCAGGGCCATGGTGCCATCCAGCTCGGCACCGACCTTGAACACGCCGACCACATTCAGCCGTTGCATGCGCGGGGTAATGCCGCCCGGTGCGTTGCTGACTTCCGGCACGATCAGGGTGATCTTGTCGCCGACGTTCAAGCGGAAACGGCGCGCCGTGATCTCGCCGATCACCACGCCGAATTCGCCCGGCTTCAGGGCTTCGAGGCTTCCCTGAACGATGTGCTTGGCGACGATCGACACCTGGCCTTCCAGCGCCGGGTCGACACCGCTGACCTGGATGGGTTGCATCGTGCCCTTGTAGGACAGCATGCCTTCCATCTCGGTGAACGGCACCGCCGCCGTCACTTCCGGGTTTTTCATCGCCGCCGCTGCCACGGGCTTCCAGTCATCAATCGGATTGACGCCGACGATGGTGGCATGCGGCACCATGCCGAGGATGCGCGAGCTCATTTCGCGCTGGAAGCCGTTCATCACCGATAGCACCACGATCATCGCCAGCACGCCGAGGGCGAGGCCGATCATCGACGTCATCGAGATGAAGGATACAAAGCGATTGCGGCGCTTGGCGCGGGTATAGCGCGTGCCGATAAAGATCGATAACGGTCTGAACATTCGCTGGGGCACCGTATGGAAATAAAAGACCCGACACCTTTTCAGACATCGGGTTTCGGCCAATCAGATGGGAGTGAGGCAACCTTCCTGCAAGTGCAGGACGCGATCCATCTGGCGGGCCAGGTTCATGTCGTGGGTCACCACCAGGAACGCCGTGCGCATCGAGGTGCTGAGCTCCAGCATCAAGTCCTGGATCCCCTGGGCAGTGTGAGAGTCGAGGTTGCCGGTCGGCTCGTCGAGCATCACCAGGCCCGGTGTGTTCACCAGGGCGCGGGCGATGGCCACGCGCTGACGCTCACCGCCGGACAATTCGGCCGGTTTGTGTTCCAGGCGATGGCCCAACCCTACCCGCTCCAGCAACGCCGTGGCACGCTGGCGCGCTTCCGGGATCGCAGTCTTGCCGATCAGCAGCGGCATGCAGACGTTTTCCAGGGCGGTGAATTCCGGCAACAGGTGGTGGAACTGGTACACGAAGCCAAGGGCGCGATTACGCAGCAGGCCGCGTTTCTTCTCGCTCAGCGCCGACAGTTCTTCGCCATCGAGCCAGACGCTGCCCTTGGTCGGTGTATCGAGGCCGCCCAGCAGATTGAGCAAGGTACTTTTGCCCGAGCCGGACTTGCCGACAATCGCCACACGCTCTCCCGGGTGCAACTCCAGTTGCAGGCCGGCCAACACTTCCACCGATTCCGGGCCTTCCTCGTAGGACTTGCCCAGGCTGCGGCAGCTCAAGATTGCTTTATCACTCATGCCCGACTCACTCATAACGTAGCGCCTCCGCAGGCTGGGTGCGCGCGGCACGCCAGGCTGGATACAGGGTGGCGAGGAAACTCAGGACCAACGCCGCAGAGCAGACCATCACGACGTCCTGGCTCTGCACTTGCGAGGGCAGGTAATCGATGAAGTACACGTCGGCGTTGAGGAACTTGTGCCCGATCAAGCCTTCGAGGGCCGAGATCGCGGCGCTGACATTCAGTGCGGCGAAGATGCCGACCACGGCGCCGATCGCGGTACCGACCACGCCAATCACCGTACCCTGCACCATGAACGTGCGCATGATCGTGCCCGGCGTGGCGCCCAGTGTGCGCAGGATCGCGATGTCGCCCTTCTTGTCGTTCACCACCATCACCAATGTGGAAATGATGTTGAATGCAGCAACCGCGACGATCAGCAGCAACAACAGGCCGATCATGGCTTTTTCCATGCGGATCGCCTGGTACAGGTTGCCGTGGGTGCGGGTCCAGTCGCGGGCGTAGAAACGGTCTTCGCCGAGATCGCGGGCGATGCTCCACGCGGTGCGCGGTGCCTGGAACAGGTCGTCGAACTTCAGGCGCAGGCCCTGGACCTGATCCGGTTTCCAGCGGTGCAGCCGGGCCAGATCCTGCAGGTTGGTGACACCCAGATAGCCGTCGAGCTCGCCGGCGCCGACATGGAAAATGCCGACCACGGTAAAGCGCTTCATGCGCGGGAACATCCCGGCAGGGGTCACGGTGACTTCCGGGGCGACGAAGGTCAGCTTGTCGCCGATCACGGCACCGAGCTTGGCCGCGGCCTTGTCACCGATGACGATGCCGAATTCACCCGGCACCAGGTCGTCGAGTTTGCCCTGGGTCATGAAGTGATCAATGATCGACACCTGACGCTCTAGCGCCGGGTCGATGGCATTGAGCAGGACTTTCGAGACCTTGCCGTTGTTGGTCAGCAACCCCTGCATTTGCGTGAACGGCGCAACGGCCGTCACCTGCGGGTTCTGCTTGACCTTGGCCGCCAGGCTTTGCCAATCGCTGATCGGCTCGCCGGACTCGATGGTCGCGTGGGGCACCATGCCCAGCACGCGGGTGCGCATCTCATGATCGAAGCCGTTCATCACCGACAGCACCACGATCATCACGACCACGCCAAGGGCGAGCCCGATCATCGAAGTCAGGGAAATGAATGACACAAAATGATTGCGACGCTTTGCACGGGTGTAACGCGTGCCGATAAATACGAAGAGAGGTCTGAACATGTCGGGGCTTGTTCGGAGGGAAAAGGAACGTCCTTGTGGCGGGGGTCGATAACCAGCTTTACACTCAGACCACCGCCGCTACCATGGGTTCGCCATGTCGACATTAGATGAAGAAGATCGCCGCGAATACTACCGTATCGAGGACACGATCGCACTGGAAATTCGGCCCCTGTCCGCTCCCGAAGCCGCAGGCCATGAAGTGTTGCAGGATGCTTCCCCGCTCTTCAACCTACTCAGCGAACTGCACCTGAGCGAATTCGAGTCGCAACACCTGTTGCGCCAGATCAGCGAACGCGACCGGAACATCACGGCGTTCCTCAAATCCCAGAACAAACGCATCGATTTGCTGAGTCAGGTGATCGCCATCACCGCGCTCGGGCAAATCGGCGCACCGCAGCCGGTGAACATCTCCGAAGGCGGCATCGGCTTTCAGCATCCATCGCCCATTGCCACCGGCGCACGCCTGTCGGTCAAGCTGGTGCTGATGCCGCAAGCCCTGGGCCTGCTGTTGCGCGCTCGTGTCACCCATTGCGAGCGCAAGGGCGATAGGTATGACGTCGGCACCGAGTTCGAACACCTGACCGACGCCCAGCGCCAACTGTTGGCCCGCCACATCTTGCAAAAGCAGGCCCAGGAACGACGCCAGGCCCGCGAACAAGTCGAATCAGGCAATTAATTTAAGGAAGAACCGTGACCCTCATCTACGGCCATCGCGGCGCCAAGGGCGAAGCACCGGAAAACACCCTGACCAGCTTCCAGGAATGTCTCAAGCACGGCGTGCGTCGCTGCGAACTGGACCTGCATCTGTCCATGGACGGCGAGCTGATGGTCATCCACGACCCGACCCTCAAGCGCACCACCGACCGTCGCGGCAAAGTCGTCGAACACACGGCGGCCGAGCTTGTGACTTACGACGCGCGCAAGGGCGGCCCGGGCTGGATCAAGCCATGCCCGATTCCGACACTGGAAGAACTGTTCGAGAAGTGCGACTTCGATCACTGGCAACTGGAAGTCAAAAGCGCATCACGGATGCGTGCCGCGACCACCGTGCTGGCGATTCGTGAAATGGTCCAGCGTCATGGCCTGATGGACAAGGTGACCATTACGTCGAGTTCACGGGAAGTATTGAAGGCCGCGCTGGAACTGGTGCCGGACGTATCCCGCGGACTGGTGGCCGAGTACGCCTGGCTCGACCCGCTGAAGGTCGCGGCCAGCTATGGCTGTGAGATTCTGGCGCTGAACTGGACCCTGTGCACGCCGGAACGCCTGCAAAGGGCACAGCGTCAGGGGCTGCATGTGTCGGTGTGGACCGTCAACGAGCCGGCGCTGATGCGCAGGCTCGCCGACTTCGGCGTTGACAGCCTGATTACAGACTTTCCCGGTTTGGCCACCGCCACGCTCGAGAATTGCTGAAATCGGTCTCCCCGGCCGGCTCAGGCCACCGGCCGGAGCCGCTCAAAAAAGCCGGTTGAGGCCGTCGTACGCCGCTACCCGATAGGCTTCGGCCATGGTCGGGTAGTTGAACGTGGTGTTGACGAAGTACTTCAGCGT
This sequence comes from Pseudomonas sp. Pseusp10, assembly GCF_059492225.1. Taxonomy (NCBI): domain Bacteria; kingdom Pseudomonadati; phylum Pseudomonadota; class Gammaproteobacteria; order Pseudomonadales; family Pseudomonadaceae; genus Pseudomonas; species Pseudomonas sp. Pseusp10. The sequence goes on from NZ_CP168528.1 coordinate 4,882,519, forward strand.
GTTCAGTTCACCCGGCTGGTTCATGATCGCCTGACCGATGTGCACGATCTCCGATGCCTGATAACCGAAGCAATGAACGCCCAGCACTTCCAGGGTTTCACGGTGGAACAGGATCTTCAGCATGCCTTGCGGCTCACCGGCGATCTGCGCCCGCGCCATGCTCTTGAAGAACGCCTTGCCCACTTCATACGGCACCTTGGCCTGGGTCAGCTCCTGCTCGTTCTTGCCGATCGAGCTGATCTCCGGAATGGTGTAGATGCCGGTCGGCACGTCATTCACGAAACGCCAGCTACCGTTATCGACGATGCTGCCAGCGGCCGAACGGCCCTGGTCGTGGGCGGCACTGGCCAGGCTCGGCCAGCCGATCACGTCACCGGCACCGTAGATGTTCGGCACGCAGGTGCGGTATGCCTCGTCGACTTCGATCTGGCCACGGCTGTTGACCTTCACGCCGATGTTTTCCAGACCCAACTGATCGGTGTTGCCGGTACGGCCGTTGCACCAGAGCAAGGCGTCGGCCTTGATCTTCTTGCCGGACTTGAGGTGCAGGATCACGCCGTTGTCCACGCCTTCGACGCGGTCGTAGTCTTCGTTGTGGCGAACGGTGATGTTGTTGTTGCTGAAGTGATAACTCAGGGCCTGGGAGATTTCCGAGTCGAGGAAGCTCAGCAATTGACCACGGTTGTCCACCAGCTCGACCAGTACACCCAGACCACTGAAGATCGAGGCGTATTCGCAACCGATCACGCCGGCGCCATAAACGATGAGTTTGCGCGGGGTGTGGCCGAGGCTGAGGATGGTGTCGCTATCGTAGATACGCGGGTGGTGGAAATCGATGTCCGCCGGGCGATAAGGACGCGATCCGGTAGCAATGATGATGTGCTTGGCCACCAGTTTTTCGACCACGCCGTTGGCGCAGACCACTTCGATGGTTTGCTCGTCAGCGAAGCTGCCGGTGCCGAAGAACACGTCGACGCGGTTACGGGCGTAGTAGCCGGTACGCGAAGCGACTTGTTTGGAGATGACTTTCTCGGCGCTTTTCAACACGTCCGGGAACGAAAACCAGCGCGGCTCACCAATGGCCCGGAACATCGGGTTGGTGTTGAATTGCATGATCTGCCGCACCGAGTGACGCAGTGCCTTGGACGGGATGGTGCCCAAGTGAGTGCAGTTGCCGCCGACCTGGCGACGGCTATCGACCATCGCCACCTTGCGCCCTGCCTTGGCGGCGTTCATTGCCGCGCCTTCCCCCGCCGGGCCGGAACCCAACACCACCACGTCGTAGTTGTAGACAGCCATGCGTACTCCTCAGAACAGGCCGCGGCACCCTCGGCACCTGCGGCTAAATCACGCCAATGCGTGGCATGAAGGAACAATTTGGGGCCAGTGCAGAACCCGGACACAGTCTATAGAAGCGTCAACGCCGCGCACATTAACCCTTGGTCGCGTCGTAGGCTACTTTTGCCTGCACTGGAACGCCAGTTTTCAATGCTCAAATTGCCGCAATCACTCGGTTTTTTTGCCACTGAGGCGTTCAAAAGCGTGACTGCTGCGTGTGACGAAACCTGTATCGGCGCGAATCACAAAAAATGCACCGATATCGTGTTTTTCTGCGTAGTCCCAACCGCGTTCCGGACCGAGAATCAGCAACAGCGTCGATAAGCCATCGGCCATCAACGCTGAAGGATGAATCACTGTGACGGACGCCAGTGTGTGTAAGACCGGAGAACCGGTCCGCGCGTCGAAGGTGTGGGAAAAGCGCTGTCCGCCCTGCTCGAAATAGTTTCTGTAATCGCCGGAGGTGGACAAGCCATAGCCGTCGACAACAATGACGCGCTCGGCCACCTGTAGGTCATCCCGCGGCTCTTCCAGTGCAATGCGCCATGGCGAACCGTCGGCCTTCTTGCCGGACGCCTTGAGCTCGCCCGTGGCCTCGGCGAGGTAGTCGTGGATGCCCATCGCCTCGAGCCTTGCGGCAATCGTGTCCACCGCATAACCGGCGGCGATGCTGTTGAAGTCGACCTCGACGGCGGCGTCCTTGCACAACGTGTCGCCATCGATATGCAGGTGTTCGTGACCGACGCGCTTGCGGACTTCGGCAAGCGCGTCGGCGGTCGGGACTTTTTCCTCGCGGGCCTGCGGACCAAATCCCCAGAGGTTCAGCAACGGCTCCACCGTCAGATCGTAGGAGCCTTCACTTTGCACTGACAGCTGCTCGCCTACGCGGACCAATTCGAGGATCGACGCCGGCATTGCCTGACAGCGGTTGGCCGGCAATGCATTAAAACGCTCGATGTCCGAGTCGCTACGGTAGGTCGACATTTGCCGGTCGACATCAGCGAGGATCTGCTCAACCTGGACGCGGACTTCGTCCGGCGCCGGAAGGCCGGCATGGCGCACATACTTGATCGAATAAGTGCTGCCCATGGTCGGGCCGCCGAAGGTTTCCAGAGTGTCGCTGTTGCCGCAACCTGATAGTGCGCCGAGCAGCAAAAACACCGCTCCCTGCCACCTGATCAACAATTCCCGAGCTCCCCCAAAAACCTCCCCTGACACGCCGCCAAGGCCAGCCATTATGCGATAGAAATGTGGGAGTGGGCTTGCTCGCGATGAGGCCAGCACAGGCAACATATCCCTACTGACAAACCCACAAACAAAAACGCCCCGACCAAGGTCGGGGCGCGTTCATTGTAGGAGCGGGCTTGCCCGCGAAGGACGTGAATGATGACGCGTGCTGCCTGGAGAACCGCGCCGCCTGTGATTTTTTCGCGAGCAAGCTCGCTCCTACAGAAACCCACAAACAAAAACGCCCCGACCAGGGTCGGGGCGTTTTCATTTGCAGCTAAGGCTTAGCGCGGGAATGCTGGCGGGTTTACACCGGCCATGTCTTCCATCACGCGAACCACCTGGCAGCTGTAACCGAACTCGTTGTCGTACCAAACGTACAGAACAACGCGGTTGTCCTGGGTGATGGTCGCTTCAGCGTCCACTACGCCTGCGTGGCGCGAGCCAACGAAGTCGGTGGAAACCACTTCCTGGGAGCTCACGTAGTCGATCTGCTTGTGCAGATCCGAGTGCATGGCCATCTGGCGCAGGTACTCGTTGATCTCTTCGCGAGTGGTGGCCTTTTCCAGGTTCAGGTTCAGGATGGCCATCGACACGTTCGGCGTAGGAACACGAATCGCGTTGCCGGTCAGCTTGCCCTTGAGCACTGGCAGCGCCTTGGCGGCTGCGGTGGCGGCACCGGTCTCGGTGATTACCATGTTCAGCGGCGCGGCGCGGCCACGACGGCTGCCCTTGTGGAAGTTGTCGATCAGGTTCTGGTCGTTGGTGAACGAGTGAACGGTTTCGACGTGGCCGTTGACGATGCCGTACTTGTCGTTGACTGCCTTGAGCACCGGCACGATGGCGTTGGTGGTGCAGGAAGCCGCCGAGATGATCTTGTCGTCAGGGCTGATGTCGCCATGGTTGATGCCGTGCACGATGTTCTTCAGCGCGCCCTTGCCAGGTGCGGTGAGGATCACGCGGGCAGCGCCCGGGCAGGCCAGGTGCTGGCCCAGACCGTCAGCGTCACGCCATACACCGGTGTTGTCGACGATCAGAGCGTTTTCGATGCCGTACTGGGTGTAGTCGACTTCGGCCGGGCTCTTGGCGTAGATAACCTGGATCAGGTTGCCGTTGGCGGTGATGGTGCTGTTGGCTTCATCGATGGTGATGGTGCCATCGAACGGGCCATGGACCGAGTCGCGGCGCAGCAGGCTGGCACGTTTGACCAGGTCGTTCTCGGCGCCCTTGCGGACAACGATGGCGCGCAGACGCAGGCCGTCGCCACCACCGGTTTTCTCGATCAGGATGCGCGCCAGCAGACGGCCGATGCGACCGAAGCCGTACAGGACAACGTCGGTGCCTTTGCGGGCGGATGCGTTTTGCTGGCCAACCACGTCAGCCAGTTCTTCACGGACGAACTGCTCGGCAGTACGGCCATTGCCTTCGGCCTTGAACTTGGCCGCCAGCTTGCCCAGGTCCACCGAAGCGGCGCCGAGCTTGAGCTCGCTCATCGCCTTGATCAGCGGGAATGTTTCGTGGACGGACAGCTCGCTTTCGTCGGACTGACGGTGACGAGCAAAGCGGTGAGCTTTGAGAATCGCAATGACTGAACGATTGATCAGGCTGCGGCCATAGATCGAGCTCACCACATTGTTATTGCGGTAAAGCTGACCGATAAGCGGAATCATCGCTTCTGCGAGTGCTTCACGGTCGATCCATTCACCAAGACACTGGTCGGGCTTCTGAGTCACGGGAACCTTCCACATGTAGGGGCAGAAAAAAGGGGCTACATTATGCCGCCGAGTGACAGCCGTAGCAATGCGCGCCCGTCGTGCTTTACGTAACAAATCGTCGTTCAAAAAAATTACGCCTCGCGCCAGCCCAATAAAACCGGGGCTTTCAGCGCAGTCAATTTTTTGGAGGTCACGCCTCCTTATCCGTAACCCTCCGTAACACTCGTTGTATTTGCCACTACATATTCAGTAATTTCAGATAAAAAACCGCCGAATCTTGTCTTTACCACTACATTTTCCCAAACCGGCGCTTTAGACACAGTCAGCAACTGACAGGCGGCATCGTAGACCGCTACAATTACCGACTTTGTCGCAACGCTTGGAGCTCAACCTTCCGTGCCCGTTCTGCGTCTACCGCTTCTCCCTGCCGCGGCAGGTAAACAGCACTGGGGCAACCTGCCCGGTGCCGCCCTGTGCCTGGCCATCGCCGAGGCCGCCAGCGCTGCCAAGCGCTTTACTCTGCTACTGACCGCCGACAGCCAAAGTGCCGAACGGCTGGAACAGGAGCTGGGTTTCTTCGCCCCGGACTTGCCCGTATTGCACTTTCCCGACTGGGAAACCCTGCCCTACGATCTGTTCTCGCCGCACCAGGACATCATTTCCCAGCGCATCGCCAGCCTGTACCGGCTGCCGGAACTGAGCCATGGCGTGCTGGTGGTTCCGATCACGACCGCCCTGCATCGCCTCGCGCCGACCAAATTCCTGCTCGGCAGCAGCCTGGTGCTGGATATCGGCCAGAAGCTCGACGTCGAGCAAATGCGCACCCGGCTCGAAGCCACGGGCTATCGCTACGTCGACACGGTGTATGAACACGGCGAATTCACTGTTCGCGGCTCGCTGATCGATCTGTTCCCGATGGGCAGCAAGCTGCCGTATCGCATCGACCTGTTCGACGATGAAATCGAAACCCTGCGCACCTTCGACCCGGAGAACCAGCGCTCCATCGACAAAGTCGACTCGGTCAAGCTGTTGCCGGCCAGGGAATTCCCGCTGCAAAAAGAAGCGGTCACCCGTTTCAAGGCGCGCTTCCGCGAGCGTTTTGACGTCGACTTCCGCCGCTGCCCGATCTTCCAGGACTTGAGCAGCGGGATTACGCCGGCCGGCATCGAGTACTACCTGCCGCTGTTCTTCGATGAAACCTCGACGCTGTTCGATTACCTGCCCCAGGACACGCAAGTGTTTTCCCTGCCAGGCATCGAGCAAGCCGCGGAAAATTTCTGGAACGACGTGCGCAATCGTTATGAAGAACGCCGCGTCGACCCGTCCCGTCCTTTATTACCGCCCGCCGAACTGTTCCTGCCGGTGGAAGACTGCTTCGCGCGCCTGAAGAACTGGCCGCGCGTGGTGGCCAGTCAACAGGACGTGGAAAGCGGTAGCGGTCGCGAGCGCTTCCCCGCTCGGGAGCTGCCGAACCTGGCCATCGAAGCCAAGGCCACTCAGCCAATGGCGGCACTGGCCGAATTCCTCGACCAGTTCCCCGGTCGCGTGCTGTTCACCGCCGAATCCGCAGGCCGCCGCGAAGTGTTGCTGGAGCTGCTGGAACGCCTGAAGCTGCGACCGAAAACCGTCGACAGCTGGCCGGACTTTGTCGCCGGCAAGGAACGCCTGGCGATCACCATCGCCCCGCTCGACGAAGGCTTGCTACTCGACGACCCGGCCCTGGCCCTCGTCGCCGAAAGCCCGCTGTTCGGCCAGCGCGTGATGCAGCGTCGTCGCCGTGAAAAGCGCGCCGATGCCAACAACGATGCCGTCATCAAGAACCTCACCGAGCTGCGCGAAGGTGCGCCCGTGGTGCACATCGACCATGGCGTCGGCCGCTACCTCGGCCTGGCGACCCTGGAAATCGACAGCCAGACCGCTGAATTCCTCGCCCTGGAATACGCCGAAGGCGCCAAGCTTTATGTGCCGGTGGCCAACCTGCACCTGATCGCCCGCTACACCGGCAGCGACGATGCCCTGGCCCCGCTGCACCGCCTCGGCTCCGAGACCTGGCAGAAAGCCAAGCGCAAGGCCGCCGAACAGGTGCGTGACGTGGCCGCCGAGTTGCTCGACATCTATGCTCGCCGCGCCGCCCGTGAAGGCTACGCATTCGCCGATCCGAAGGCCGACTACGCCACCTTCAGCGCCGGCTTCCCGTTCGAAGAAACACCCGACCAGCAAACCACCATCGAAGCGGTGCGCGAAGACATGCTTGCACCCAAGCCGATGGATCGCCTGGTGTGCGGCGACGTCGGCTTCGGCAAGACCGAAGTGGCGATGCGCGCCGCATTCATCGCGGTGCATGGCGGTCGCCAGGTGGCGATTCTGGTGCCAACCACCCTGCTCGCCCAGCAGCACTACAACAGCTTCCGCGACCGTTTCGCCGACTGGCCGGTGACCGTGGAAGTGATGAGCCGTTTCAAATCGGCCAAGGAAGTGAATGCGGCGGTCGCGGACCTGGCCGAAGGCAAGATCGACATCGTCATCGGCACGCACAAGCTGCTGCAGGACGACGTGAAGATCAAAAACCTCGGGCTGGTGATCATCGACGAGGAACACCGTTTCGGTGTGCGCCAGAAAGAACAGCTCAAGGCCCTGCGCAGCGAAGTCGACATCCTGACCCTGACCGCCACGCCGATTCCGCGCACGCTGAACATGGCGGTGTCGGGCATGCGCGACCTGTCGATCATCGCCACGCCACCAGCCCGTCGCCTGTCGGTACGCACCTTCGTCATGGAGCAGAACAAGAGCACGGTCAAAGAGGCCTTGCTGCGTGAGCTGCTGCGTGGCGGCCAGGTCTATTACCTGCACAACGACGTGAAGACCATCGAGAAATGCGCCGCCGACCTCGCCGAACTGGTACCGGAAGCACGGATCGGCATCGGTCACGGGCAGATGCGCGAACGTGAACTTGAACAGGTGATGAGCGACTTCTACCACAAGCGCTTCAATGTGCTGATCGCCTCGACCATCATCGAGACCGGCATCGACGTACCGAGCGCCAACACCATCATCATCGAGCGCGCCGACAAATTCGGCCTGGCACAGCTGCACCAGCTGCGCGGCCGGGTCGGACGCAGCCACCACCAGGCTTACGCCTACCTGCTGACGCCACCGCGCCAGCAAATCACCCCGGACGCGGAAAAGCGCCTGGAAGCGATTGCCAACACCCAGGACCTCGGCGCAGGCTTCGTGCTTGCCACCAACGACCTGGAAATCCGTGGCGCCGGCGAACTGCTCGGTGACGGTCAGAGCGGGCAGATCCAGGCTGTCGGCTTCACGCTGTACATGGAAATGCTCGAACGCGCGGTGAAGTCGATCCGCAAGGGCGAGCAGCCGAACCTCGATCAACCGCTCGGCGGCGGTCCGGAAGTCAACTTGCGGGTACCGGCGTTGATCCCTGAGGACTACCTGCCGGATGTCCATGCCCGCCTGATTCTCTACAAACGCATTGCCTCGGCCACCGATGAGGACGGCCTCAAGGATTTGCAGGTGGAGATGATCGACCGTTTTGGCCTGTTGCCGGAACCGACCAAGAACCTGATCCGCATCACTGCATTGAAATTGCAGGCCGAGCAACTGGGCATCAAGAAAGTCGATGGCGGTCCGCAAGGCGGTCGCGTCGAGTTCGCCGCACAGACGCCGGTCGACCCGCTGACCCTGATCAAACTGATCCAGAGCCAGCCAAAACGCTACAAATTCGAAGGCGCCACGATGTTCAAGTTCATGGTTCCGATGGAGCGCCCGGAAGAGCGCTTTAATACTATAGAGGCGCTGTTTGAGCGCCTCGTTCCGAAAACTGCTTGAAGGACGCCGCATGCGCCTGTTTCGCTCACTGACCTTGCTGTCCCTGCTGATGCCAGCGCTGGTTGCACCCACGGCATTTGCCGATGACCTGTATCAGGTCGAAATGATTCTGGTCCGTCAAAACGCCGTGCCGGCGATTGTCAGCCGCGCCGCACCGGAAGACTGGGCGGCAGGCGCCCAACCCGTCAGCCCCGACAGCCTGCGTACGCCAAGCCTGAATGGCGAGGTGGAAAAACTCACCAGCAGCGCCGACTACACAGTGTTGCTGCACAAGGCCTGGCAACAGACTCTCGGCGAAAACGCCAGCAAAGTGGCGATCAGCGACGGCAAGGAACAGTATGGCCAGTTCCCGATCGAGGGCACGCTGAACATGAAACTGGGACGCTTTACCGACGTCGACGCCGATTTCTGGGTCAATCAGATCGATGCCAATGGCATGGTGACCGCCAGCGAGCGCCTGAAACAGGAAAGCCACACCAAGAATGGCCAGTTGAACTTCCTCGACAACGGCCACCTCGGCCTGCTGATCAAGATCACCTCGCTGACCGCCCCTGCACCCAGGCCAGCCCCCGATGAAATTCCGGACTGATTGATCTCCTTATGTCCGCGACCCTGAGCAAACCCCTGGCACCTTCCTGGGTCAGCCGATTCAAGGAACAGAGCCTGGAGCGAGGCCGCCGTTACGCGCTGGAGAATCGTGTCAGGATCGTTGAAGCCGGCGACGCCACGATCATCGCCGCTTGCGAAGGCTCTGGCAGCAACGTTTACCGCCAGACCATTCGCCTGCGCGAGTCAGCCAAGGGCACGCTACTGATGGTCGACGCCACGTGTTCGTGTCCGGTCCACAACAACTGCAAACATTGCGCAGCGGTGCTCCTGCAAGTGCAGGAAACCCTCGACTACCCCGCTGCCGCCAAAGACGCCGAACTCCTGGAAAAACTCCAGGCAGTCCTGGAAAACCGCAGCCCGAAAGCCCCGCCGCAAGTGCTGGTGGACAATGTGCAGCCCGTCCCGCGACTGTGGCTGGCCAGCATCGAGTTCAGCGCGTTCGAACCGCGCAACGGCCGAATGCAACGCTACATTCAGCATCGTGCGGCGCTGTCTTTCAGTTACCTGGACGAGTACGTTTCAGGACAGAAAAACGCCGACATCCTGATTCGCCAGGAAACCCAGACGCTGCGGATAAAACGCCACCCGGAAGTGGAACAGTCCTACCGGGAACAGTTGCGAATCCTCGGTTTCAAAGTCGCCACCCGGCAAAGCAAGGCCCTGCCGGAAAGTGCCGGCGAGCTGTTCGAGATGGTCAATGACAGCGCCTGGCTGACCTTTACCCTCAATGAACTGCCGAAGTTGCGCACCCAGGGCTGGGAATTGCAGATCGACGAGGACTTCGGTTTCGACCTGACAGCGGTAGACGACTGGTACGCCACGGTCGAACAGACACCAGAGCGCGACTGGTTCGACCTGGAACTGGGGATCATCGTCAACGGCGAACGCCTGAGCCTGTTGCCGATCCTGCTCAACCTGATGCGCTCCCACACCGAAATCCTCAACCCGGAACGTCTTGCCCGACGCCGCGACGACGAGTTGATCCTGGTCAACATCCCCAATCGCCCGAACTCCGAACACGGCCCGCTGCAAGTCGCCCTGCCCTTCGGCCGCTTGAAACCGGTGCTGGCCACCCTCGGCGAGTTCTACCTGCAGGAGCCCGGCGACACCACGCTGCGCCTGAGCAAGGCCGATGCCACGCGCCTGAACCCGCTGGAAGACATGCCACTGCTCTGGGAGGGTGGCGAACAGATCCGCACCTTTGCCCAGCGCCTGCGCGACATCAAGGACCACACTGCCGCCGCCCCGGACGGCCTGAATGCAACGCTGCGTCCGTATCAGCTCGAAGGCTTGAGCTGGATGCAATCACTGCGGCAGCTGGAAGTGGGTGGGATTCTCGCGGACGACATGGGCCTGGGCAAAACCCTGCAGACACTGGCGCACATTCTGAGCGAGAAAAACGCCGGCCGCCTCGATCGGCCGTGCATGGTCGTGATGCCGACCAGCCTGATCCCCAACTGGCTCGACGAAGCGGCGCACTTTACGCCGCAGCTCAAAGTGCTGGCGCTGTACGGTGCCAGTCGCAAAAAACACTTCGACAAGCTGGCCGACTACGATCTGATCCTGACCACCTATGCGCTGCTACCCAAGGATGTCGAGCGCCTGGCGGCGCAGCCCTTGCACATACTGGTGCTGGATGAAGCGCAATACATCAAGAACCCCGGCAGCAAGGCCGCCCAGGCTGCCCGCGAGCTCAATGCCCGGCAGCGCCTGTGCCTGAGCGGCACACCGCTGGAAAACCATCTCGGTGAACTATGGTCGCTGTTTCACTTCCTCTTGCCCGGCTGGCTGGGCGACGTCAAAAGCTTCAACCGCGATTACCGCGTGCCGATTGAAAAACGCACCAGCGAGGTCAGGCTTCAGCACCTCAACGGCCGGATCAAACCTTTCCTGCTGCGCCGCACCAAGGAACAGGTGGCCACCGAGTTGCCGCCGAAAACCGAAATCATCCACTGGGTCGAGCTCAACGAGGCCCAACGCGATGTGTACGAAACCATGCGCCTGGCCATGGACAAGAAAGTCCGCGACGAGATCACCCGCAAAGGCGTAGCCCGCAGCCAGATCATCATTCTGGAAGCACTGCTCAAGCTGCGTCAGGTGTGCTGCGATTTGCGCCTGGTCAACGAGGCCACCCTGCCAACTCGCGGCAGCACGTCAGGCAAGCTCGATAGCCTGATGGAAATGCTCGAAGAACTGTTCGAGGAAGGCCGGCGGATCCTGCTGTTCTCGCAGTTCACTTCAATGTTGTCACTGATCGAAGACGAACTGAACAAACGCGGCGTGGCCTACGCCCTGCTGACCGGCCAGACCCGCGACCGCCGCACACCCGTGAAGGAATTCCAGAGCGGCAAACGTCAGATTTTTCTGATCAGCCTGAAAGCCGGTGGCGTTGGCCTGAACCTGACGGAAGCGGACACGGTGATTCATTACGACCCGTGGTGGAACCCGGCGACGGAAAACCAGGCGACCGACCGGGCGTATCGCATTGGTCAGGAGAAGCCGGTATTTGTCTACAAGCTGATTGCGCGCGGTACGGTGGAAGAAAAGATTCAGCACCTGCAAAAGGAAAAATCCGACCTCGCGGCAGGCGTGCTGGATGGGCGCAAGGCCGGGGACTGGAAACTGCAGAGCGATGATATTGAGGCGTTGTTTGCGCCGCTGCCGGAAAATCTCGGAAAACGTTGAGATGTGCGGCGCTTATTAGTCCGCTATCGCGAGCAAGCTCGCTCCCACAGGTTCGGTGGCGTTCGTAGAATTTGCGTTCGACGCGGTCACTGTGGGAGCGAGCTTGCTCGCGATGAAGTCAACTCGGTATCCAGTGGGACTCAGCCCTTGAGCACCCGCGCCAGCGTCGACTTCACCTTGCCCATGCCGTCATGCAACGCCTGCTCGATCTCGGCCATGGTAATCACCGCCGTCGACTTGCCCGCCGCCGGGTTCACCACCAGCGCCAGACAGGCGTAATCCAGTTCCAGCTCGCGGGCCAGGGCCGCTTCCGGCATACCGGTCATGCCGACGATGTCGCAACCATCGCGCTCCAGCCGGGCGATTTCAGCAACCGTTTCCAGTCGTGGTCCCTGGGTGCACGCATACACACCATGACTGCTATACCCCACACCTTCAGCCGCCAATGCCGCAATCAGTTGCTGGCGCAATGGTTCGCTGTAGGGGTAGCTGAAGTCGATATGAGTGACGTGTTCCAGGTCATCGGCAAAGTAAGTGTGCTCACGACCGCTGGTGTAGTCGATCAACTGATGCGGCACACAGAAATGCCCGGTGCCCATGGCAGCATGGATGCCGCCCACGGCGTTGACCGCCAGAATGGCTTGCGCCCCAGCCTGCTGCAGCGCCCAGAGATTGGCGCGGTAGTTGACCTGATGCGGCGGAAATCGATGCGGATGACCGTGACGTGCGAGGAACAGCACTTCCTTGCCGGCATACTCGCCGATCTGAACGTCGGCCGAAGGTGCGCCATAAGGCGTGTCCACTGTCAGTGACTGACGAATGCTCAGGCCTTCGAGCTGAGTCAGGCCGGTACCACCGATAATCGCGTAAACCGTCATAACGAACAGTCCTTAATCAATCAATTGAGCTTCTTTGAGCGCGCCGACAGCGGTGAGCCAGCGCGGGTCCTGACGGTATTCGGTACTGGCAAACGACTGACCGCGCATCCGCGCAATCCGTTCGGAAGGCTTGACCTTCAGACGCTGGGCAGCGCTCAGGGCGAGCTCGGCGGCCGCACGGTCGTTGCAAACAAGCCCCATGTCGCAACCGGCAGTCAGCGCCGCCTCTATTCGACTGGCGGCATCGCCGACCACGTGAGCGCCCGCCATGGACAGGTCATCGCTGAAAATCACCCCGTCGAATTGCAGTTCGCCACGCAAGATATCCTGCAACCAGCGACGGGAAAAACCGGCCGGCTGGGTGTCGACTTGCGGATAGATCACATGGGCCGGCATGACCGCGGCCAGTTGCTTGCTCAGTTTGGCAAACGGCACCAGGTCGTTGGCGCGGATCTCGTCGAGGCTGCGTTCGTCGTTGGGAATCGCGACGTGGGAATCAGCCTCGGCCCAGCCGTGACCGGGGAAATGCTTGCCGGTGGCGGCCATCCCGGCGCTGTTCATGCCGCGGATGAATGCACCCGCGAGCAAGGCAGCGCGCTCGGGATCACCTTCGAACGAACGGGTGCCGACCACGGCGCTGCGCTGGTAATCGAGGTCGAGCACCGGGGCGAAGCTCAGGTCCAGGCCAACGGCCAACACTTCGGTCGCCATGATCCAGCCACACTGCTCGGCCAGGTATTCGGCGTTCGGGTTGTCGGCAATGGCGCGCATGGCGGGCAAGCGCACGAAACCCTGGCGCAGGCGCTGCACGCGGCCACCCTCCTGGTCTACGGCCAACAGCAGATCAGGACGAATGGCGCGGATCGCGGCACTGAGCTCACGCACTTGACGCGGGTGCTCGATGTTGCGGGCAAAGATGATCAAGCCACCCACTTCGGGTTGGCGCAACAATTGGCGATCTTCAGCCGTCAGCCAGGTACCGGCGACGTCCACCATCAACGAGCCTTGCAAGCCAGCAGTCATAGAATTTCCTTGATAACAGAAAACCCGACCCACACGGATTCGCCGCCAGGCGCTGTGCCCGGCAGGTTGGCGATATCAATAGGAAACGGGTTCAGAACGAGAGTCGGCATGGGCGGCTAGCTTAGCGGATGTCAGCTGCCGCGCCCACCCGTGTGCGGTCAAACCTTGGCGGCAACCGGTGTCGATTTGCTACGTGGACGCAACTGGGCCGTGGCCATGGCCGTGTCGGTGACTCCGGATTCGGCGCGCATGCCGGCGGCCAGGAACGGCACCATCAGACGCATGACCTGCTCGATCGAGGTGTTCACGCCGAAATCGGTTTCGGCAATCGCCCGCAAGGCCTTGATACCGGACATGCTGAACGCCGCCGCACCCAACATGAAGTGCACGCGCCAGAACAGTTCGATGGGCGGAATACGCGGCGCCGCTTCGTTGACCAGCATCATGTAGCGGCGGAACACCTTGCCGTACATGTCTTCCAGATAACGACGCAAGTGCCCCTGGCTCTGACTGAACGCCAGTCCCAGCAAACGCATGAAGATAGACAGGTCGTTGCCACTGCGCGGCTGCACCACCAGTGCCTGCTCGACAAGGATCTCCAGCAACTCTTCGAGTGTCGGCTTGATGTCAGGCTTGGCCTGTCGCCGCTCCAGCTCTTTATCGAGGCTGATGCAGAACGGCCCGAGGAACCGCGAGAAAACCGCTTGAATCAACGCCTTCTTCGAACCGAAGTGATAGTTCACCGCCGCCAGGTTGACACCCGCCTTGCTGGTGATCAGACGCAACGAGGTTTCAGCGAAACCTTTTTCCGCGAACAATTGCTCGGCTGCATCAAGAATGCGTTCAACGGTTTCCGACTGGGCCATGGCTACTCCGCCTGACAAACACTTGTTTGAAACATACGTTTCAGCCTGTGCCTTGTCAAGCCTGGCAGTTCGTTTCGGGAATGGTCGGTCAGACATTTAACCACACAACGGCGAAGCTTCAATCCACTGACTGATTGACCGTCCGGCGGCGACTGAAAAATGGAGCATTGCCAAGACCGCCTCACTGTATATAATCCCAGTCACTGTATAAAAAAACAGAGCGATCAATATGCTAAAGCTGACGCCACGACAGGCAGAGATTCTGGCCTTCATCAAACGCTGCCTGGAAGACAACGGATATCCACCCACCCGTGCGGAAATCGCTCAGGAACTGGGTTTCAAGTCACCCAATGCGGCGGAAGAACACCTCAAGGCACTGGCCCGCAAGGGGGCGATCGAGATGACGCCTGGCGCCTCCCGTGGCATTCGGATCCCCGGCTTCGAAGCCAAGGCCGACGATTCCACCCTGCCGATCATTGGCCGGGTCGCCGCCGGTGCCCCGATTCTTGCGCAGCAACACATCGAAGAGTCCTGCAACATCAACCCTGCCTTCTTCCATCCGCGCGCCGACTACCTGCTGCGCGTCCATGGGATGAGCATGAAGGACATAGGCATTTTCGACGGCGACCTGCTGGCGGTCCACACCACCCGCGAAGCCCGTAACGGCCAGATCGTGGTGGCGCGAATCGGCGACGAAGTGACCGTCAAGCGTTTCAAGCGCGACGGCAGCAAAGTCTGGCTGATCGCCGAGAACCCCGAGTTCGCCCCTATTGAAGTGAACCTTCAAGATCAGGAACTGGTGATCGAAGGCTTGAGTGTCGGCGTCATTCGCCGCTAAAGGAGGCACCATGCAGTTCCCGCAGACATCACCACAGCAAACCCAACTGCCGTTGTTCGAAGCGTTCATGGCACAGCCATTGGCGCCGATTCTGAAAGACGTAGTCGAGTCCCCCTGGAGCGCCGAACCTGACGTTTTCAGCGAGCTGTCACTGCGTGGTGCAGCCGGGAACTGCCTGAGCCTTCTGGCACCGATCCTCAGGGAGTTGAGCCAGGACCAGGACGCACGCTGGCTGACACTGATCGCGCCGCCCGCCAGCCTGACTCAAGCCTGGCTGCGAGATGCCGGCCTCAACCGCGAGCGCATTCTGTTGCTGCAACCACGGGGTACCCAGAGTGCCCAGCAACTGACCTGCGAAGCTCTGCGCCTGGGTCGTAGCCACACGGTGGTCAGCTGGATCAACCCGTTGAGCCCACAATCGCGGCAACAACTGATCAGCGCCGCCCGTACCGGGGACGCTCAGAGCCTGAATATTCGACTGGGTTAACCGGCAGACAAGACGCGTGCTTCACCGCGCAAGGCTTCTCCAGGGGCAGAGAAGCCGATGAGTAACAACATCAAGAAAAGCGACAGACGGGGATCAATGAAGAACCCGCGACCCCTCTTCCTTGTCGAATTCGCCTTCAACCAGGCGACCGGCCATCTGAACACCCACGCTCAACATCGCCTTGGCGACTTCCACGTGCTGCCCTTGCAGGAATGCCTTGGCGTCCTCGGAGAAATCCAAAGTAACCAGAGAACCTTCGTCCTCGGCCCTGCGCAGCTCGATACGGCCGTCTGGTAACTCGACAATTTCTAGAAAGGACGTTGGCATAAAGGACTGTTCTCCACGAAAGGCGGGGATTATATAGGCATCGCTCGGGCTTCGCTTGGGATCTTGACCAGATGTCATTACCCAGCGGCTTGTGTCAGCACTCGTTCAACCCTTCACGAAACCGGATCGCCAATCCTTTCAGGTTCTGACGCCAGCTCTCCAGCTCTTCCCGACTCAGCTCTTCCGGTGCCTCTTCTTCATCCAGATTGACAGCCTGAATCAGTGGCTGGGTCACGTCCCCTTTTGGCTTGTGGGGCGCGCGCGGCGGCTGAAACAACGCAGCATAGGCAGCCAACAGCTTGGCCAGCCAGGTCTCCGGGTTATTGGCCAGCTCGACCAGCTCAGCCATTTCCGGAATGGCGATAGTTTCCAGCACTTCGCGAGTCAGCAACAGCTCCGCACGGGGTGCATTGGCCTGAGGCAAGCGATAGAAACCGGCGATTTCGTGACACAGGCCCAACAGCGCGCCGTACAGGTGAAACAGCGCGGATTCGCGTCCGGCCTGGATCAGCGCCAGCGAATTCATCGCCCGCCCCTCTTCAGTGCGGGCCAGCGCTTCGAGCGACAAGCCGGCGAAATAAATCTTCTGATTGGTGCGGGTATACAGTTCGTGGGCCATGACGGCAGCCTCCACAACGAAATAATTGCTTCATGCAGGTTGGACAGTGTCGTGGATCATCCGATCCGACCGCAAGCCCAAAACAACAAAGGCCGCATGAAAACCCGAAGGTTCCCATGCGGCCTTTTGTAGGAGCGAGCTTGCTCCGGGCGGCGTTCCGACGATGGACGTCAACGATAACGCGGGCTGTCTGAATGCCCGCGTAAACTAGACGTTTTTCGCGAGCAGGCTCGCTCCTACAGTTTCAAGCCTTGGCGGTCTTCGCCGGGCGCTTGTCTTCAACTGTCCACTTGCCGCCGTCATAGAACGCTTTCCAGCCAGTCGGCTTACCGTCGACTTCGGTCTGCACGTACTGTTCCTTGGTCTTGCGGCTGTAACGGATCACTGCTGGCAGACCATCCGGATCTTTCTTCGGCGCTTCACAGAGGAAGTGATACTTCGGATCGATCTCGTCCTTGTGCGGGATGATTTCCATCACCAGCGGAGCACGAGTCTCGCGGTTTTTCGGGAACTGGCTGGCCGCCAGGAACAGGCCGGATGCACCGTCGCGCAGAATGTAGGTGTCGTTGACCTTTTCGCACTTCAGCTCAGGCATCTTCACCGGATCCATCTTCGGTGGTGCCGCATCACCGCTCTTCAGCAGTTTGCGGGTGTTCTTGCAGGTGGCATTGGTGCAACCGAAGAACTTGCCGAAACGGCCAGTCTTGAGTTGCATCTCGCTACCACACTTGTCGCACTCCAGGCTCGGACCTTCATAACCCTTGATGCGATAAGTGCCCTCTTCGATTTCGTAGCCATCGCAATCCGGGTTGTTACCGCAGATGTGCAACTTGCGCTTCTCATCGAGCAGGTAGGCATCCATCGCCGTGCTGCAGATCGGGCAGCGATGCTTGCCACGCAACACCAGCGACTCCGATTCACCCTCATCGTCCGCAGCGATTTCGTCGCCCGGCACCAGGTTGACGGTGGCCTTGCAGCGCTCTTTCGGCGGCAGGCTGTAGCCCGAGCAACCGAGGAACACGCCGGTCGACGCGGTACGGATCTGCATCGGCCGCCCGCAGGTGGTGCACGGAATGTCAGTCATGACGGGCTGATTGGCCCGCATGCCGCTTTCCGGGCTTTCGGCCACTTCGAGTTTCTTCTTGAAGTCGCCGTAGAACTCGTCGAGCACGTTTTTCCAGTCACGTTCACCCTGGGCCACATCATCGAGATGCTCTTCCATGCCCGCCGTGAAGCCGTAGTCCATCAGGTTGGAGAAACTCTCGGCCAGACGCTCGGTGACGATGTCACCCATCTTTTCCGAGTAGAAACGACGGTTGTGCAACGCCACGTAGCCGCGGTCCTGGATGGTCGAAATGATCGCCGCGTAGGTCGAAGGACGACCGATGCCGCGTTTTTCCATTTCCTTGACCAGGCTGGCTTCCGAGTAACGCGCCGGCGGCTTGGTGAAGTGCTGGGTCGGATCAAGCTTGATCAGCTTCATCGCGTCGCCCTGGGCCATGTCCGGCAGCACATCGTCGTCGCCTGGCTTGGCGATTTGCGGCATGACACGGGTGTAACCGTCGAACTTCAGGATGCGGCCCTTGGCGCGCAGCTCGAAGTCGCCGGCGCCCACAGTGACCGTGGTCGACAGGTATTGCGCCGGCAGCATCTGGCAAGCGAGGAACTGGCGCCAGATCAGCTCGTAGAGGCGCTCAGCGTCACGCTCCATGCCCGACAGCTTGCTTGGCTCGGTATTGGCGTCGGACGGACGAATCGCTTCGTGAGCCTCTTGTGCGCCTTCCTTGCTGCTGTAGACGTTCGGGGTTTCCGGCAGGTACTTCTTGCCGAACTCGCCTTCAATATAGGTACGCGCCATCGCCACGGCATCCACCGAGAGGTTGGTGGAGTCGGTACGCATGTAGGTGATGTAGCCGGCTTCGTACAAACGCTGGGCCATCATCATGGTTTTCTTCACACCAAAGCCCAGGCGATTGCTTGCGGCCTGTTGCAGGGTGGAGGTGATGAACGGTGCCGACGGCTTGCTGCTGGTCGGCTTGTCTTCGCGCTTGACGATGCTGTAGCTGGAAGACTTGAGCTTCTCCAGCGCAGCCATGGCCTGGGCTTCGTTGAGCGGCTTGAAGGCTTCGCCTTTCTCGCGGGCCACATCGAAACGCACGGTCGCGCCTTTTGCAGTGCCGAGGTCGGCATGAACTTCCCAGTACTCTTCCGGGATGAACGCGCGGATTTCACGTTCGCGCTCGACCACCAGCTTCACGGCAACCGACTGCACGCGACCGGCGGACAAACCACGAGCGATCTTGGCCCACAGCAGCGGCGAAACCATGTAGCCCACCACGCGGTCGAGGAAGCGACGTGCCTGCTGGGCGTTGACGCGGTCGATATCCAGCTCGCCCGGCTGGGAGAAGGCTTCCTGAATCGCCTTCTTGGTGATTTCGTTGAACACCACGCGCTTGTAGCGGCTGTCGTCACCACCGATGGCTTCGCGCAGGTGCCAGGCAATGGCTTCCCCCTCGCGGTCCAAGTCGGTTGCGAGATAGATGGTGTCAGCATCCTTGGCGAGCCGGCGCAGCTCTTCGATGACTTTTTCCTTGCCCGGGAGGATCTCGTACTTGGCTTTCCAGCCATGATCCGGATCGACACCCATGCGCGCGACCAGCTGCTTGCGCGCTTTTTCTTTCGGCGACAGTGCCGGCGCTTCACCCGCAGCAGCCTTGCCGCGCTTGGCGGCTGGCTCTTTGCTGGCGCTAGCCGAACCGCTGGTGGGCAGGTCTCGGATATGGCCGATACTCGACTTCACCACGTATTCGTTGCCCAAATACTTGTTGATGGTCTTGGCCTTAGCCGGGGATTCCACAATGACCAGCGATTTGCCCATGGATCAGAAAATTCCTGAATTCGAGAAGTGAAAGGCGATTGGCGCCTGACGCGGCACCGCTATATATAGTGGCAACAAGGTGAGGTCAAGCGCAGGGTATTGCGCGAACTCAGCTTATGGCTTGGTAAAAAGGCTTTCTTCGGCCTGCACCAAAGCGAAGCGTGGCACCTGTTCGCCGTCAACCTCGACGGACTCCAGGAACATGCTCAAGGGACGCACCCAAAAGCCGTAATCGCCATACAGGGCTTGATAGAAGACCACTTCTTCTTCGGTTTCCGAATGCCGCGCAACACTGAATACGCGGTACTGCGGACCTTTGTAATGTTGGTAGAGCCCAGGTTGTATCGGCATGCTTTGGCCCTCACTGAAATTCTTTCAAAATAAAAACAAAATAAATCCGGAAAAACAAAAACCGGGGCACTTGGCCCCGGCTTCCATCAACGAGACGCTTAAACGCGTTCGAAGACGGTGGAGATGCCTTGGCCGAGACCAATGCACATGGTGGCTACCCCGAAGGTACCGCCATTCTGCTTCATTACATTGAGCAAAGTGCCGGAGATACGCGCACCGGAGCAACCGAACGGGTGGCCCAGGGCGATCGCGCCGCCATGCAGGTTAACCTTCTCGTTCATCTTGTCGAGCACTTTCAGATCTTTCAGCACCGGCAGGGCCTGTGCGGCGAAAGCTTCGTTGAGCTCGAAGAAGTCGATGTCGGAGATACCCAGACCCGCGCGCTTCAGTGCTTTTTGTGTGGCCGGTACTGGACCATAGCCCATGATTGCCGGATCCACACCTGCCACTGCCATCGAGCGAATCACCGCCATAGGCTGGATGCCCAGGTCCTGTGCACGCTGCGCCGACATCACGATCATGCACGAGGCACCATCGGTGATCTGCGACGAAGTACCGGCGGTCACGGTGCCGCCCTTCGGATTGAACGCCGGCTTCAGAGCCGCCAGGCTTTCCAGGGTGGTTTCCGGACGAATGGTTTCGTCGTAGTCGAAGGTTTTCAGGAAACCGTTCTCGTCGTAGCCCTGCATCGGGATGATTTCGTCTTTGAACTTGCCCTCCACGGTCGCCTTGTGGGCGAGTTGGTGGGAGCGCACGCCGAAAGCGTCCTGTTGCTCGCGGGTAATGCCGTGCATCTTGCCCAGCATTTCCGCGGTCAGACCCATCATGCCCGAGGCTTTCGCCGCATACAGCGACATGTGCGGGTTCGGATCGACACCGTGCATCATGCTCACGTGGCCCATATGCTCGACGCCGCCAACGACGAAGACGTCACCATTGCCGGTCATGATCGCTTGCGCAGCAGTGTGCAGAGCGCTCATGGACGAGCCACACAGACGGCTGACGGTCTGGCCGGCCGAAGTGTGCGGGATCTGGGTCATCAGCGACGCCATGCGTGCGATGTTCCAGCCCTGCTCCAGGGTCTGGTTCACACAGCCCCAGATCACGTCTTCGACTTCGTTCGGGTCGACCTTGACGTTGCGTTCCAGCAATTTGCTGATCAGGTGCGCCGACATGTCTTCGGCGCGGGTGTTGCGGTGCATGCCGCCCTTGGAGCGGCCCATCGGAGTACGACCGAAGTCGACAATCACGACGTCTCTAGGATTCAAGCTCATAAGTTCACTCTCACTCTAGTTGGGGGCGCTTAACCGAAGAAGCTCTGGCCGTTCTTGGCCATTTCGCGCAGCTTCGCGGTCGGGTGGTACAGCGCGCCCAAATCAGCGTACTGGTCAGCCAGGGCAACGAACTCTGCCACACCGATCGAATCGATGTAGCGCAGCGCACCGCCACGGAATGGAGGGAAACCAATACCGTAGACCAGACCCATGTCGGCTTCGGCAGCGGTTTCGACGATGCCGTCTTCCAGGCAACGCACGGTTTCCAGGCACAGCGGGATCATCATCCAGTTGATGATGTCTTCGTCGGTGACTTCGCGCTGTTCAAAGACGATTGGCTTGAGCACTTCCAGTACCGACGGGTCGGCGACTTTCTTCTGCTTGCCCTTCTTGTCGGTCTCGTAGGCGTAGAAGCCCTTGCCGTTCTTCTGGCCCAGGCGCTTGGCTTCGTAGAGCACGTCAACGGCCGAACGACGGTCGTCTTTCATGCGATCCGGGAAGCCCTCAGCCATCACATCACGACCGTGGTGACCGGTGTCGATGCCGACCACGTCCATCAGGTAGGCCGGGCCCATTGGCCAGCCGAATTTTTCCATGATCTTGTCGATACGCACGAAGTCCACACCGGCGCTGACCAGCTTGGCGAAACCGCCGAAGTACGGGAACAGGACGCGGTTGACCAGGAAGCCCGGGCAGTCGTTGACGACGATCGGGTTCTTGCCCATTTTCTTGGCGTAGGCAACGGTGGTGGCAACAGCCAGCTCGCTGGACTTCTCGCCACGAATCACTTCCACCAGCGGCATCATGTGCACCGGGTTGAAGAAGTGCATGCCAACGAAGTTTTCCGGACGCTTGAGGGCTTTGGCCAGCAAGGTGATGGAAATGGTCGAGGTGTTGGACGCGAGGATGGTGTCCTCTTTGACCTGGTCTTCGACTTCGGCCAGAACGGCTTGCTTGACCTTCGGGTTCTCGACGACTGCTTCAACCACCAGGTCCACGTGACCGAAATCACCGTAGGACAGGGTCGGACGAATGCCGTTGAGCACTTCAGCCATTTTCGCGGCGGTCATGCGACCTTTATCAACGCGGCCAACCAGCAGTTTGGCGGCTTCGGCCAGACCCTGCTCGATACCGTGCTCGTTGATGTCCTTCATCAGGATCGGCGTGCCTTTGGAGGCCGACTGATAGGCGATACCGCCGCCCATGATGCCTGCACCCAGTACGGCGGCCTGCTTCACGTCCTTGGCGATTTCGTCGTAGGCCTTGGCCTTTTTCTTCAGTTCCTGATCGTTTAGGAACAGACCGACCAGGCTCTGCGCGGCAGAGGTCTTGGCCAGCTTGACGAAACCGGCTGCTTCGATTTCCAGCGCCTTGTCGCGACCGAAGTTCGCGGCTTTCTGGATGGTCTTGATCGCTTCAACCGGCGCCGGATAGTTCGGGCCGGCCTGGCCTGCCACGAAACCCTTGGCGGTTTCGAAAGCCATCATTTGTTCGATGGCGTTCAGCTTCAGCTTTTCCAGCTTCGGCTGGCGCTTGGCCTTGTAGTCGAACTCGCCGGAGATGGCGCGCTTGATCAGTTCCAGCGCGGCTTCTTGCAGCTTCTCCGGAGCAACCACTGCGTCGACAGCACCGACTTTCAGCGCGTCTTCAGGACGGTTTTCCTTGCCGGCGGCAATCCACTCGATGGCATTGTCGGCACCGATCAGGCGCGGCAGGCGAACAGTACCGCCGAAGCCCGGGTAGATGCCCAATTTGACTTCCGGCAGACCGATCTTGGCCTTGGTGGACATGACGCGGTAGTCCGCGGCCAGGCACATTTCCAGACCGCCACCCAATGCGATGCCGTTGATCGCGGCTACAGTCGGGACGTTGAGGTCTTCGAAATCGCTGAAAATCTTGTTGGCTTCGAGGTTGCCAGCAACAAGCTCTGCATCCGGCAGCTTGAAGTTGTCGACAAATTCGGTGATGTCGGCGCCGACGATGAACACGTCCTTGCCACTGCTGACGATCACACCCTTGATCGAAGCATCTGCCTTGATGGTGTCTACGGCCTGACGCAGTTCGTTCAGGGTTAGACGGTTGAACTTGTTGACGGACTCACCCTTGAGGTCGAACTTCAGTTCGACGATGCCACTTTCAAGAGCCTTAACCGTGATGGCTTTACCTTCGTAAATCATCAACTGATCTCCACGATATGGAAGCTGAACAGTACACGTCGGACGCAGGCGAATGGCTCGGCAGGGACGTTGATCGTCAATGCTACGCCCATTCCCCCGGCACACCCGCCAACGCGATAGTCGGGATTCTGTAGGAGCGATCTGAAATACAAACGCTCAATTCATACGCCCGTTTGATTTGGGTACGTCACCTTCACGGAATTTCCGACAATTGTCAATCGCCCGAAACACTGGTTGAAACGCGACTTTCCGGTCATATCCGTACTGCGAAGACCTTCAACACGTTTGAGCATGCGAAGTCATTCATAGGATCAATTGTTAGAAAAGTCGCCCTAATTCGCTGCAGCCTGTGTTTAACAAGCTACGCTGGCGGGACCAGGGGAAAAAGTTGAACGCTTTGGCGAACGCCCAGCGTAAGATCAGCCCACACCGTTTTACCGGCCTGCCTGGCCAACTCCAGCCCGATGATGAATGTCGGGCTTTTTATTGCCTGCGAAAAACACCTGTAGGAGCGAGCCTGCTCGCGATGGACGTCAACGATGGCGCGGGAAGCCTGGCACCCCGCGGCGCTATCAGGTTCATCGCGAGCAGGCTCGCTCCTACAGGGGGACGGGGTTCAGGCAAGGGCTTTGAGCGTTGCATCGATCTGCTGCAAAACCTCAGCCTCGCCCTTCTCGCCCCAATACAAGGCGATCAATTGTTTGTCGGCCTCAACCTTGTAGACATTGCCTGGCAATTTTTCGAAATGATTGAGCAGCGACGGATCCTCACAGATTTCCTGCCATTGATTCACCCAGACACCGGGTGATTTTTGCCAGTAACTCCAGCACGCCGGCTGATTGCCTCGTCGCGGACGATGGTACTGGGCGCAGGGGCTCGGCGGCTCCTGGCTGAGCCAATGCGGCCACTCCTGAGGCGCCAGCTGCATGGCCAGGCCGATGCGCCGCGCCTCCATCCGCAGGGCGATGCGCCCACTCTGGGCACGCGACGGGCGCAACCACGCCAGCGGGCTGAGCACCACCAGCAGGATTGACACCACTATCCAGACCGTCATATCTGTACTCCCGAATTTGAATGAGCCCATTGTGTCACTTTGGAACCAATGCGCTTGAAACCAGCCATACTTACCAATATTGCAACCCTCAGGAGGAGCACCTCATGCCCTACAACCATATTCTGGTCGCTGTAGATCTGACCGAAGAGTGCGACCCTGTGATCCACCGCGCTCGCGAACTGTCGGTGAGCAATGGCGCGAAATTGTCACTGGTGCACATTGTCGAGCCGATGGCGATGGCCTTCGGCGGCGACGTGCCGATGGACCTGTCACAACTGCAACAGCAGCAGTTCGATCAGGCCAAGGAGCGCCTTGACCGGTTGATCCACAAGTATCCTGAGCTCTCCAGGGAATACAGCCACCTGACCTACGGCCAGCCACGCCAGGAAATTCACCACCTGGCCAAGGAGCAAACCTGCGACCTGATCGTGGTGGGCAGCCATGGCCGGCATGGCCTGGCACTGCTGCTGGGCTCCACCGCCAACGACGTGCTGCATGGCGCGCCTTGCGATGTGCTGGCGGTGCGCCTGCAAAACAAAAGCTGACAACACGCCCCTGTAGGAGCGAGCCTGCTCGCGATGAACCTGAGAGCGCCACGGGGTGTCAGGTTCCCCGTGTCATCGTTGACGACCATCGCGAGCAAGCTCGCTCCTACAGGGGATCGAATCGACCCAATTGCATATGAAAAGCCCGGCGTTCATGCGAATGAAGCCGGGCTTTTTTATTGCAGGATCAATCAGGCATCCAGCTCGGCCCAGCGCTCGACCATCACGTCGAGTTCAGCCTGCAACTGCGCCAGTTGCGCGATCACCGCAGCCGTCTCGGCAGCCGGACGCAGGTAAAAGCCTGAATCAGCCATCTGCGCCTCGACAGCGGCGATCTGCTGTTCCATGGCTTCGATCTCGCCCGGCAACGCTTCCAGCTCGCGCTGCAATTTGTAGCTGAGCTTCTTTTTCGCCACCGGCGCTTCAACGGCTGCCGCCACTGGTGCGGGTTCAGCCTTGACCACCGCGGAGTTCAGGTCGGCCTTGCCGGACTTGCTCTCGGTCACGCCCAGCAGGCGCGGCGAGCCGCCCTGACGCAGCCAGTCCTGGTAGCCGCCGACGTACTCGCGAACCTTGCCTTCACCTTCGAAGACCAGGGTGCTGGTGACCACGTTATCGAGGAATGCCCGGTCGTGGCTGACCATCAGTACGGTGCCGTTGAAGGTCAGCAAGACCTCTTCGAGCAACTCGAGGGTTTCGACGTCGAGGTCGTTGGTCGGTTCGTCGAGCACCAGCAGGTTCGCCGGCTTGCTGAACAGCTTGGCCAGCAGCAGACGGGCGCGCTCACCACCGGACAGCGCCTTGACCGGCGTGCGGGCACGTTGCGGGCTGAACAGGAAGTCGCCGAGGTAGCTCAGCACGTGGCGGCTCTGGCCGTCGATATCGATGAAGTCGCGACCTTCGGCGACGTTGTCGATCACGGTTTTTTCCAGATCCAGTTGATGGCGCAACTGGTCGAAGTAGGCGACGTCGATCCTGGTGCCTTCTTCCACTGTGCCGCTGGTCGGTTGCAGGCCGCTGAGCATCAGCTTCAGCAACGTGGTCTTGCCGGTACCGTTGGCGCCGAGCAGACCGATACGGTCGCCGCGCTGCAGCACCATGGAGAAGTCCTTGATCAGGAACGGACCGTCCGGGTGAGCGAAGCTCACATTCTCGAGGACCATCACCTGCTTGCCGGACTTGTCGGCGGTATCCAGCTGGATGTTGGCCTTGCCAGTACGTTCACGACGCTCGCTGCGCTCGACACGCAAGGCTTTGAGCGCACGTACGCGGCCTTCGTTACGGGTACGACGGGCCTTGATGCCCTGGCGAATCCACACTTCTTCCTGGGCCAGGCGCTTGTCGAACAGCGCGTTGGCGGTTTCTTCGGCCGCCAACGCGGCTTCCTTGTGCACGAGGAAACTGGCGTAGTCGCCGTTCCAGTCGATCAGGCCGCCGCGATCCAGTTCGAGGATGCGGGTTGCCAGGTTCTGCAGGAAAGAACGGTCGTGCGTGATGAACAGCACGGCGCCCTGGAAATCCTTCAGTGCTTCTTCAAGCCAGGCGATGGCACCGATGTCCAGGTGGTTGGTCGGTTCGTCGAGCAGCAGCAGGTCCGGCTCGGACACCAGGGCCTGTGCCAGCAGGACGCGACGACGCCAGCCGCCGGACAACTCGGCGAGGGTCTTGTCGGCCGGCAGTTGCAGGCGGCTCAGGGTGCTGTCGACCAGCGTCTGCAAGCGCCAGCCATCGCGGGCTTCGAGGTCGTGCTGGACGTGCATCAGTTTGTCCAGATCGGCGTCAGTGACGATGTTCTGGCTCAGGTGGTGATATTCGGCGAGCAGCGCACCGACGCCGTCCAGGCCTTCGGCCACCACGTCGAACACTGTCCGCTCGTCGGCTAGCGGCAATTCTTGCGGCAATTCGCCGATCTTGAGCCCTGGTGCGCGCCAAACGGAGCCGTCATCGGGCTTCTGGTCGCCCTTGACGAGCTTCATCATGCTGGACTTGCCAGTGCCGTTGCGGCCGATGATGCACACCCGCTCACCACGGGCGATCTGCCAGGACACCTTGTCCAACAACGGCATAGCGCCGAAAGCAAGGGACACATCGCTGAATTTGAGCAGGGTCATGAGCTTCTCCAAAAACCGGGCGCGCATTCTACCTGACTTGAGGCTTCAGAAGGCCGGCAATTTCACTCTCGTAGCACTCTGCACGACAAATGTTGCGAACTGATGCGGGAAGACCCGCAAAGCTTTCGCCGGCTGCTGGCAAAAGGCTAAGCTACAGACAATTCAGTGCGGGCCTGACCCGCACTTGTCATGTTTTCTCTGCCTGGACGTCTCATGCGCAGCCGCCTTTTCAATCTTTTGTCCTGTTTTTTACTTTCAGCCGCAGCGTTTCAATCCGCCCAGGCGGTGGACCTGTCCACCCAACGCCAATATTACGATGAAGCCAAGCGCGCCCTGGCCAAGGGTGATACCGGCCCGTATTTCCGTTACAGCCAGGCCCTCGCCGATTATCCGCTGGAACCGTACCTGGCCTATGACGAACTGACCGCGCGCCTGAAAACCGCGAGCAACGCCGAAATCGAGAAATTCCTCGCCGAACACGGCGACCTGCCCCAGGCCAACTGGATGAAACTGCGCTGGTTGCGCTGGCTGGCGGATCGGGGTGACTGGGCGACTTTCGTCAAGTACTACGACCCGAAAATGAACTTCACCGAACTGGACTGCTTGAATGCGCAGTACCAGCTCAGCCACAACCTCAAGACCGAGGGTAACGCCAACGCGGAAAAACTCTGGCTGACCGGCAAATCCCAGCCCGAAGCCTGCGACACCCTGTTCGGCATGTGGGCTGCAGAAGGCCAGTTGACCGAGCAAAAACGCTGGGAGCGCGCCAAACTCGCCGCCCAGGCGCGCAATTACCCGCTGGCCAACAGCCTGGTCAACGGCATGACCACCCTAGCCCCTCGCGGCCGCTTGCTGGTGGACGTCGCGCAGAAACCGGAACTGCTCAACCAGCCGTCACGCTTCACCCCGGCCGATGAAGCCATGTCCGACGTGGTCAGCCTCGGCCTGCGCCGCCTGGCTCGCCAGGACCCGGACAAGGCCATGGACCTGCTCGATGGCTACGCCAGCAGCATGCACTTCTCCCGGGATGAAAAAGTGGCAATTGCCCGGGAAATCGGCCTGACCCTCGCACGACGTTTCGACAGCCGTGCACTGGACGTCATGACCAAATACGACCCCGAGCTGCGCGACAATACGGTTTCCGAATGGCGCCTGCGCCTGCTCCTGCGCCTGGCGCGCTGGGACGATGCCTATCAACTGACCCGTCGCCTGCCCCAGGACCTGGCCACCACCAACCGCTGGCGTTACTGGCAGGCCCGCAGCCTGGAACTGGCGCAACCGCAGAACCCGGAAGCGCAGACGCTGTATAAAAGCCTGGCCCGCGAACGCGACTTCTATGGTTTCCTCGCCGCCGACCGCTCACAGTCACCCTACTCGCTGCTCAACAAGCCGCTGGTGCTCAGCCAGGCCACCATCAACAAGGTGCGCAACACCCCCGGCGTGCGCCGCGCCCTGGAACTGCACGCCCGCGGGCAGATCGTCGATGGCCGTCGCGAGTGGTACTACGTCAGCCGTCACTTCAGCCGCGACGAAATGGTCGCCCAGGCCAAACTGGCCTACGACCTGAAATGGTACTTCCCGGCGATCCGCACCATCAGTCAGGCGCAGTATTGGGACGACCTGGATATCCGCTTCCCGATGGCTCACCGCAACACCCTGGTTCGTGAAGCGAAGAACCGCGGCCTGCATCCGAGCTGGGCGTTCGCTATCACCCGCCAGGAAAGTGCGTTCATGGACGACGCCCGTTCCGGTGTCGGCGCCTCGGGCCTGATGCAACTGATGCCCGCCACCGCCAAGGAAACCGCACGCAAGTTCAGCATTCCCTATAGCTCGCCACAGCAACTGTTCGATCCGGACAAGAACATCCAGCTCGGCGCCGCTTACCTGAGCCAGGTGCACAGCCAGTTCAACGGCAACCGCGTCCTCGCCTCTGCCGCCTACAACGCCGGCCCCGGCCGGGTCCGCCAATGGCTGCGCGGTGCAGACCACCTGAGTTTCGACGTGTGGGTGGAAAGCATCCCGTTCGACGAAACCCGCCAGTACGTGCAAAACGTGCTGTCGTACTCGGTGATCTACGGTGAGAAGCTCAATTCGCCACAGCCGATCGTGGATTGGCATGAGCGGTTTTTCGACGATCAATGATTCAGACACACCTGCAAAAAGCCCGCATCGCGGGCTAATGCCAATCAGTCAAGCGCTAATGCGATCTGTAGCAGCTGCCGAGCCCGCGAGGCGGCGTTCGGCTGCGAAGCAGTCGTAAAATCAGTCATTGCGGTACGTCAGGCAGACCGCGTCAGCTGGACTCACGACTGCTATGCAGCCGAACGCAGCCTCGCGGGCTCGGCAGCTGCTACAAAGGGTGTCGCGGCTGAAATTGCTTAACTGACTGGCATTAGGCGCAGCGGCAAGCTTTAAGCTACAAGCCGCAAGCTGTTCTATTGCGCTTTTCTTAGCTGGTTATTTGGTAGGAAACGGCATTCTGCCCATCACTGAACTGCAACGCCGCCAACCGCGCATACAGCGCATTGCTGGCGATAAGTTCCTGATGCGTGCCCACCGCCACCAGTTTCCCCTGGTCCATCACGGCGATTCGGTCGGCGTTTTTGACCGTGGCCAGGCGATGGGCGATCACCAGGGTGGTACGGTCTTTCATCAGGCTCGGCAGCGCCTGCTGGATCAGGTGTTCGCTCTGGGCGTCGAGGGCGCTGGTGGCTTCGTCGAGGAGCAGGATCGGCGCGTCCACCAGCAACGCGCGGGCGATGGCCAGGCGTTGGCGCTGACCGCCCGACAAGCCGAGACCAGCGTCCCCCAGATGAGTCTGGTAACCGTTGGGCATGGCCTCGATAAAGTCATGGGCGTAAGCGATTTTTGCCGCTTCCTGTACCTCGGCCAACGTCGCCTTCGGGTTGCCGTAGCGAATGTTTTCTTCAATGCTGCCGAAAAACAGCGCCGGGGTTTGCGACACCAGGGCAAAGCAGCGGCGCAGGTCCAGTGGATCGAGTTGAGTCAACGGCACGCCGTCAAGCAGGATGCGCCCCTCGGCCGGGTCGTAAAAACGCAGCAGCAAGTCATACACCGTGGATTTGCCGGCCCCTGATGGCCCGACCAGCGCCAACGTTTCACCGGCATTGACGGTCAGACTCAAGCCATCGACGGCATAACTTTCCGGCCGCGACGGATAGAAAAAACGCACGTTTTGCAGTTGCAGGTGGCCGTTGACCCGTTCCGGCAAAGTCACCGCGCCTGTGACCGGCGGCAGGATGATGTTTTCCGAACGCAGCAACTCGGCAATCCGTTCGGCCGCGCCGGCTGCTCGCTGCAATTCGCCAATCACTTCGCTCAACGTGCCGAATGCACTGCCGACGATCAGGCTATAGAACACGAACGCCGCGAGCTCGCCCGTGGAAATTCGCCCGGCCATGACGTCCATGCCACCGACCCAGAGCATCACCCCGACCGCGCCCAGTACCAACACGATCACCAGGGTAATCAGCCACGCCCGCTGGAAGATGCGTTTGCGCGCCGTATTGAATGCCTCTTCCACGGTCACGGCAAACCGGCGCTCGTCCTGGGCCTGATGGTTGTAGGCCTGCACGGTCTTGATCTGTCCCAGGGCTTCGGCCACATAACTGCCGATGTCGGCAATCCGGTCCTGGCTCAGGCGCGAGAGGCTACGCACCCGGCGACCGAAGATCAGGATCGGCGCGATCACCAGGGGCAAGGCAACCACTACGATGCTGGTGAGCTTGGGGTTGGTGATGAACAACAAGACGATCCCGCCGATCACCATCAATAAATTGCGCAAGAACAACGACAGCGAAGAGCCGATGACCGATTGCAGCAGCGTGGTGTCAGCGGTCAGGCGGGACTGGATTTCGGAGCTGCGATTGTCTTCGTAAAACCCCGGGTGCAGGTAAATCAGATGATTGAACACCTGACGCCGGATATCGGCGACGCAGCGCTCGCCGATCCACGACACCAGGTAAAACCGCACAAACGTACCGACGGCCAGCCCCATGACCAGCAACATGAACAGAGCGATGGACTGATTGAGCAGATGCGGTGACTGGGTCATGAACCCCTGGTCCACCAGCAGGCGGATGCCCTGCCCCATCGACAAGGTGATGCCAGCGGTGACGATCAACGCCAGCAAAGCGCCAAAGGCCTGCCAGCGATAGGGCGCGATGAAACGACTGGCCAGGCGAGCAGCACGACGGTGACGGGCAGAGAGCATCGCAATCATCCAGTACAAAGCAGTCAATAGGGTCAGCCTACACCGTTCAATGGGGTAGCCCGGTGCAAATCACAATGAGTCAGGTTAATTATGTCCACCAAGACTGGAGGCTAGACGCTATTGATCTAAAGTTCGGCTAGCCACGCGCCGGCATTTCTGCTGGACTGGTTCTGTCCCCCCGGAAAGATCGCAGGACGTTGTCACAGCCCGGTCACCTGGAGGTTCTACATTAAGCACACAACCTGATGAGGAGACAGGCCATGTCCTTGCAACACCGCAGCGATGACAGGATTCAAGTGATCCGCACGCAACCAGACCAGTCTCTGGGTTGCTCGATTATTGACGAGCAGGGCCGCGAAGTACCGATCACTGAAAAAATGATCCAGAAAGCTTGCAGCGAACTGGAACGCCGATTGGTCAAACCTGCCGAACAAAAGTGATATAGCCACCGTCTTCTAGACCCGGCCCATTGTTGGCCGGGTTTTTTATGGGTGCCTGTCCGGACATTGTGGGGCGCCCTTCGCGAGCAAGCCCGCTCCCACAGGGGATTTGTGGTGCATATAGATCCAGTGTAGGAGCGAGCCTGCTCGCGATGGGGCCGCCGCGGTCTATCAGATTGCCGTTGCCCCCAACGCCGCCACAATCCTCTGCAACTCTGGCGAATCCCCGTCGATCCGCACCTGCAACCCGTCGATCTCACGGCGCAACGGATAATTCTTGCGCAGCGCATCAAACGCCGCACGCTGCTCGCTGACGCTGCCGACCAGGCTGCGACGGAAATCCGCATCGTCGCGACGCGGGTCATACACGCCACGACACAGCATGGCCAACGCCCAGGCCGGGTCGCTTTGCGCATTCAGGGTCACGTGCGACAGCCACGGTGCCGGCAGCAAATCGCTCAGGCTGACGCGGGCCGGTTGTCCGAGAAAATCGCAATACGCCTGATAAATCTGCGCGGTCCCCCGCTGCTTGCCGTCGAGGCTGTAACCGGCAATGTGCGGCGTTGCCAGCACACACAGTTCCGCCAGCGCCACATCGACCTCAGGCTCGCCTTCCCAGACATCGAGCACTGCTTGCAGGTCTTCGCGCTCCAGCAGCACATCGCGCAGGGCCGCATTGTTCACCACCGGCCCGCGACTGGCGTTGATCAGCCAGGTGCCGGGCTTGAGCTGGTTCAGACGTTTTTCATCGAACAAATGCCAGGTCGATTGCGGGCCCTGCTTGGTCAGCGGCGTGTGCAGGCTGATGACGTCGCACTCCTCGACGATCTGCTCAAGGCTGACGTAGTCACCCCCTTCAGCGGCCTGCCGTGGCGGATCGCACACCAGCACCTTCCAGCCCAGGCCTTGCAGCACCTTGACCAGCCGCCCGCCCACTTCGCCGACACCGACCACGCCGTAGGTACGCCGGGCCAGGTCGACGCCTTCGATCTCGGCCAGGGTCAACAAACTGCCGAGCACATAGTCAACCACGCCCCGGGCATTGCAACCCGGTGCGCTGGACCAGGTGATACCGGCCTGCTGAAAGTAATTCAGGTCCAGATGATCGGTGCCGATGGTGCACGTACCGACAAAGCGCACCTTGCTGCCTTCGAGCAGCGCGCGATTGACGTTGGTCACCGAACGCACCAGCAGCACATCGGCCTGCTCGACCGTGGCACGGTCGATGGAGCGACCCGGTACCCGGCGGACTTCACCAAAATCTTCGAAGAAGGCATCGAGCAGGGGGATATTTTCGTCGGCAACAATCAGCATGGCAGGCTCCTTTGGCGGACCGGCAGTTTAGGCGCAGAATTCATCTCTGTGTAGGAGCGAGCATGCTCGCGATGGGCATTAACGATAATGAGGGCTGCCTGAATGAACGCGGCGCCCTCACATCCATCGCGAGCGAGCTCGCTCCTACAGGGAGAGCGGTGCGATTACAAATACCCAACACAGTCTTTTCCTGACCGATACGTCAAAGCGTAGAATGCGCGGCCCTGCGCATCAAAACCTCTGGACGCTTCGCTTGTGAATTCCGTGACTGACACTACCGCCGCCCCACGCACGACCCCGGTACGCCTGGAGCTCAAAGGCCTGCTCAGCCTGGCCCTGCCGATCATGATCGCGCAACTGGCCACCACGGCCATGGGCTTCGTCGATGCCGTGATGGCCGGCCGGGTCAGCCCACGGGACCTGGCCTCGGTGGCCCTGGGCAACTCGATCTGGATTCCGGTCTACCTGTTGATGTCCGGCGTCCTGTTGGCAACCACACCCAAGGTCGCACAACGCTATGGCGCCCGGCAGTTTGACGAGATCGGTCCACTGGTACGCCAGGCGCTGTGGCTGGCACTGTGCGTCGGGTTGATCGGCAGCGGCCTGCTGCTCGGTGCCGAGCCGATCCTGCACTGGATGAAAGTCGATCCGCAATTGATCGAGCCAAGCATGGGCTACCTGCACGGTATCGCCTTCGGCTTGCCGGGCATGGCGTTCTATTACGTACTGCGCTGCTACAGCGATGGCATGGGGCGTACCCGTCCGAGCATGGTCATTGGCTTGTGCGGCCTGCTGCTGAACATCCCGCTGAACTATACGTTGATCTATGGCCATTTCGGCGCACCGGCCCTGGGCGGCGTCGGTTGCGGCTGGGCCAGCGGCATCGTGATGTGGTTCATGGCGTTGAGCATGGCCGGCTGGACGTTCTGGGCCCCGTTCTATGCCCGCACCCGGGTGCTGGTGCGCTTCGACCGGCCGAAGTGGGCAGTGATCAGGCGCCTGGTCGGGATTGGCCTGCCGATCGGTATCGCCGTCTTCGCCGAGTCCAGCATCTTCGCGGTCATCGCCCTGTTGATCGGCAGTCTCGGCTCTACCGTGGTGGCCGGACATCAAATCGCCCTGAATATCAGCTCGCTGCTGTTCATGATTCCCTACTCGCTGGGCATGGCAGTGACCGTGCGAGTCGGTCAGGCACTGGGGGCCGGCAATCCTTGGCAGGCGCGCTTCGCGGCGAAGGTCGGGCTCGGTGCAGCGTTGGTGTTTGCGGCGTTCTCGGCCAGCCTGATCCTGTGTCTGCGCGAACCGATCGCCTCGATCTACACGCCTGACCAGAGCGTGATCCAGATTGCGTCGATGTTGATTGTCTACGCCGCGCTGTACCAGTTTTCCGACGCCATCCAGGTGATTTGCGCGGGCGCGTTGCGTGGATACCAGGACACCCGGGTGACGATGATTCTGACCTTGTTCGCCTATTGGGGCATCGGCCTGCCGGTCGGTTACGTGCTGGGACTGACCGATTGGTTCGGTCCGGCCAGCGGCCCGAGCGGGCTGTGGGAAGGGCTGATTGCCGGTTTGAGCTGTGCGGCGCTGATGCTGTCGATCCGCCTGACGCTCAGTGCGCGCAAACGGATTCGTAATAGCCAATCGATGGGCTAAGCGCACACAAAAAAAGACCTGCACTGGTTAATGCCAGTCAGTTAAGCGGTAATGCGATCCGTAGCAGCTGCCGAGCCCGCGAGGCTGCGTTCGGCTGCGTAGCAGTCGTGAGTCCAGCTGACGCGGTCTGCCTGACGTACCGCAATGACTGATTTTACGACTGCTTCGCAGCCGAACGCAGCCTCGCGGGCTCGGCAGCTGCTACAAAGGGTGTCGCGGCTGAGAGTCCGTTAACCGGACTTCTTGCGGATCCAGTAGAGGTAGGTGCCCGCCTCTTCGTGCTGCGCCACCAGTTCGTGGTCGAGAAACACACAGAACTTGGGAATGTCGCGACGAGTCGACGGATCGGTGGCGATCACCTTGAGCAGGCCGCCGGGCACCAGGTCACGAATGTGCTGGTGCAGCATCATCACCGGCTCGGGGCAGTTGAGGCCGGTGGCATCGAGGGTGCCGTCTACCGGCGTATCAAGCATTTCACTCATGATTCACTCCTGAAACTGGCCGGCATTGTCGCGCATTGCCGGGTGCAACGTCATCTGTGGCATAACGCCGTACCCTTGTAGGAGCGAGCTTGCTCGCGATGATCGTTAACGATAACGCGGGATGCCTGACACCCCAATGCGCTCTCAGGTCCATCGCGAGCAGGCTCGCTCCTACAGGGGGTTGCGGTGTTTCAGCGGGATTTTGGTTTCTTCACGTCCAGCCGGCGCAAATGGCAAGTCACTTCCTCACGGTCGTGGTACAGCTGCTTGCAGCCAATCTCGACCTTGATGCCCCGCGCCTTGAAGCCATCGGCAATGCGCTCGAGCAAACGCTTCACTTCGGCATAACGCTGTTTCATCGGCAGCTTGAGGTTGACCACCGCCTCGCGGCAATGCCCGTCGCCGATCCACTCTTCCAGCATCGCGGCGTTACGCGCCGGCTTCTCGACGATGTCGCAAACCATCCAGTCCACCGGCTGCTTGGGCTTGAAGGTGAAACCATCGGCCATCAGATGTTGCACCAGCCCCGTGTCCATCAGGCTTTCGGCCATCGGGCCGTTGTCGATGGCGGTCACCAGCATGCCGCGGTTGACCAGTTGCCAGGTCCAGCCACCGGGGGCGGCCCCGAGGTCAACACCGGTCATGTCGCCGTGCAGGCGCTCGTCCCACTGGTCCCGCGGGATGAAGTGGTGCCAGGCCTCTTCCAGCTTGAGGGTCGAACGGCTTGGTGCCTCGCGGGGGAATTTCAAACGCGGAATACCCATCGGCCACATTGCCGAGTTGTTCGACTCCGCCAGGCCCATGAACACTTCGCGGCCGCTTTTGAAGGTCAGCAACAGGCGCGGCTTGTGCGCGTCTTCCACCAGTTTGCCAGCCGCCATCAGCGCCTTGCGCAGGTGCACTTCGAATTTCTTGCAGAAGTTCGACAGTTCCTTGCCATCGTTGGTGTCGACCATTTCCAGCCACAGGCTGCCGCACAGCGGAAAGTCCGCCATATGATCGAGGATCACACTGATACGGTCGGTTTCCGGCAGATCGATGAAAATCCCCCGGGCCCACTGGCGCGGGAAGATCAGCTCGGCGAAACGCTGCCCGCGCATCAGGCGCTCGGCACCGTCTTCTTCGGTGCAGACGAATTCGGCGCAAGCGGTGGCGGCCTTGGCCTTGGCGTAGCCGGCCACGTTCAACCGCGCGGCAAGGTCGGAAATCTCGGAACAGACTTCACCTTCGAAGCCCGGCCGGCAATGCATGAATAGGGTGTTCATTCTTACTCCTGGACCCTGTAGGAGCGAGCTTGCTCGCGATGGACTCAGGGCGGCGCATTTATTCAGGAAACACGCGTTATCGTTAACGTCCATCGCGAGCAGGCTCGCTCCCACAAAGAGAGACCGCTTGCCCTGAAGCAAAGCCTGTCACGAAAACCGGCGCATGATAGCTGACTTCGGAACCTCGGACTTGCCCATAGAGTCCAGTTATTAGCCTTAAGCACTAAAGAGGACTAGGTTTAGTCCTCTATCCGTTCCCTCTGTCCGTAGCCGTACGGACTCAAAGGAGTGATCGTAATGCCGTCCCTCGATAGCCTGAAGACTCTGAAAACCCTGCAAGTCGGCAACAAGACCTACCACTACTTCAGCCTGCCCGATGCCGCCAGGAGCCTGGGCGAGCTGGACAAGCTGCCGATGTCGTTGAAAGTCCTGCTGGAAAACCTGCTGCGCTGGGAGGACGAAAAAACCGTCACCGGTGCCGACCTCAAGGCACTGGCCGCGTGGCTCAAGGAGCGCCGCTCCGACCGCGAAATCCAGTACCGCCCGGCGCGGGTGCTGATGCAAGACTTCACCGGCGTTCCCGCCGTGGTCGACCTGGCCGCCATGCGCGCCGCGATGGCCAAGGCCGGTGGCAATCCGCAGCGGATCAACCCGCTGTCCCCGGTGGACCTGGTGATCGACCACTCGGTGATGGTCGACAAGTTCGCCAGCAGCAGCGCCTTCGAACAAAACGTCGACATAGAAATGCAGCGCAATGGCGAGCGTTATGCGTTCCTGCGCTGGGGCCAGAGCGCCTTCGACAATTTCAGCGTGGTGCCACCGGGCACCGGGATCTGCCACCAGGTGAACCTGGAATACCTCGGCCGCACGGTCTGGACCAAGGACGAGGACGGCCGCACCTACGCCTTCCCCGACACCCTGGTCGGCACCGATTCCCACACCACCATGATCAACGGCCTCGGCGTGCTCGGCTGGGGCGTCGGCGGTATCGAAGCGGAAGCGGCGATGCTCGGGCAACCGGTGTCGATGCTGATTCCGGAAGTCATCGGTTTCAAACTCACCGGCAAGCTCAAGGAAGGCATCACCGCCACCGACCTGGTGCTGACCGTCACCCAGATGCTGCGCAAGAAAGGCGTGGTGGGCAAATTCGTCGAGTTCTACGGCGATGGCCTCGCCGACCTGCCGCTGGCCGACCGCGCGACCATCGCCAACATGGCCCCGGAATACGGCGCCACCTGCGGTTTCTTCCCGGTGGACGACGTCACGCTGGAGTACCTGCGCCTGTCCGGCCGCCCCCTCGAAACGGTGCAGTTGGTGGAGGCCTACAGCAAGGCCCAGGGTCTGTGGCGCCTGCCCGGCCAGGAACCGCTGTTCTCCGACAGCCTGGCGCTGGACATGGGCCGCGTCGAAGCCAGCCTCGCCGGGCCGAAACGCCCACAAGACCGGGTTTCGCTGCCGAATGTCGCGCAAGCCTTCAGTGACTTCCTCGACCACCAATTCAAACCCACCACCAAGGAAGAAGGTCGCCTGGAAAGCGAAGGCGGTGGCGGCGTCGCCGTCGGCAACGCCGATCTGGCCGGTGAAGCGGACTACCACTACGAAGGCCAGACCTATCGCCTGAAAAACGGCGCGGTGGTGATTGCCGCGATCACCTCCTGCACCAACACCTCCAACCCGAGCGTAATGATGGCAGCCGGGCTGGTGGCGAAGAAAGCCGTGGAAAAAGGCCTGACACGCAAACCCTGGGTGAAGAGCTCGCTGGCGCCTGGCTCGAAAGTGGTGACCGACTACTACAAGGCGGCCGGCCTGACCCGGTACCTCGATGAATTGGGGTTTGCTCTGGTCGGCTATGGCTGCACCACCTGCATCGGTAACTCAGGGCCGCTGGCGGAGCCCATCGAGAAAGCCATCCAGCAAGCCGACCTCACCGTGGCTTCCGTGCTCTCAGGCAACCGCAACTTCGAAGGCCGGGTGCATCCGCTGGTGAAAACCAACTGGCTGGCCTCCCCGCCGCTGGTGGTCGCCTACGCGTTGGCGGGCACCGTGCGCACGGACATCAGCCGCGAACCGTTGGGCAATGACAAGGACGGCAAACCGGTTTATCTGCGGGATATCTGGCCAAGCAGCAAGGAAATTGCCGACGCCGTGAATCAGGTCAACACCGCCATGTTCCACAAGGAATACGCCGAAGTGTTTGCCGGTGACGCGCAATGGCAGGCGATTGAAGTGCCGCAGGCGGCGACCTATGTCTGGCAGGACGACTCGACCTACATCCAGCATCCACCGTTCTTCGACGACATCGGCGGTCCGCCGCCAGTGGTCAAGGATGTCAACGGCGCCAGGGTCCTCGCATTGCTCGGCGACTCGGTGACCACCGACCACATTTCCCCGGCCGGCAACATCAAGGCCGACAGCCCGGCCGGGCAATACCTGCGCAACAAAGGCGTGGAACCGCGGGACTTCAACTCCTACGGCTCGCGGCGTGGCAACCATGAAGTGATGATGCGCGGCACCTTCGCCAACATCCGCATCCGCAATGAAATGCTCGGCGGCGAAGAAGGCGGCAACACCCGCTACATTCCCACCGGGGAGAAAATGCCGATCTACGACGCCGCCATGCGCTATCAGGCTTCGGGCACCCCGCTGGTGGTAATCGCCGGCCAGGAATACGGCACCGGATCGAGCCGCGACTGGGCCGCCAAAGGCACCAACCTGCTGGGAGTGAAAGCAGTCGTCGCCGAAAGTTTCGAACGGATCCACCGCTCCAACCTGGTGGGCATGGGCGTGCTGCCATTGCAGTTCAAGCTGGATCAGAACCGCAAGAGCCTGCACCTCAACGGCAGTGAAACCCTGGACATCCTCGGGTTGACCGGCGTCGAGCTGACGCCACGGATGAACCTGACGCTGGTCATCACCCGCGAAGACGGCAGCAGCGAGAAAGTCGAGGTGTTGTGCCGCATCGATACGCTCAATGAGGTGGAGTACTTCAAGGCGGGAGGGATTCTGCATTACGTGTTGCGGCAATTGATCGCGTCTTAGTTTCAGCCGCGACACCCTTTGTAGCAGCTGCCGAGCCCGCGAGGCGGCGTTCGGCTGCGAAGCAGTCGTAAAATCAGCAATTGCGGTACGTCAGGCAGACCGCGTCAGCTGGACTCACGACTGCTATGCAGCCGAACGCAGCCTCGCAGGCTCGGCAGCTGCTACAGATCGCATTGCCGCTTAACGAACAGCATTACGCCTTAGGGCGGTGTTTTTGTTTGGGCTCTGCTTATAATCGCGGCCCTCCGGCAATCTCCCTCGCCGCAAAAGCTCTACATCTCTAAGGACTTCAAATGCTTGCCCTGCCATGGACTTTTCTGGCCCTGCTCTCCCTCGGCTACGGATTGGCGCTGACCTACGGCCACCTCGATTGGCTGGCGGCAATCTCGGTAATGCTGCTGTTGATCGCCGGCTTCACCGTTCGCCAACAAGTAATCCCTGGTCTACGCATCCTCGGCCACGGCCTGTTCATCGTCCTGGCGCTGGCCCTGGCATTGCACTGGCTACCGGGCTTCCATAACGGTCGCGGCATTGCTCTACAGCGCTTCAGCGAAAACGCCGTGTCGTTTTCCATGTTCCTGAACCTGGACAAACCCCTGATCGGCTTCTGGCTGCTGTTGGCCTGCCCATGGATTGTCGGTCGTTACTCGTTGCGTTCGTTCCTATATGCCACCGTGCTGGCACTGGCATTAAGTGCTGTGCTGGCACTGGGCAGTGCGCTGCTGATGGGCATCATCGCCTGGGCGCCGAAATGGCCGGACCAGGCCTGGCTATGGATACTCAACAACCTGCTGCTGGTAACCCTGGTCGAGGAAGCGTTGTTTCGCGGCTATATCCAGGGCGGGCTGAGCCGGATCATGAAAACCCGGCCCCAGGGTGAAAACCTCGCCCTGCTGCTGGCGTCTCTGATTTTCGGCCTGGGCCACGCCGGGGCCGGCTGGCAATGGGTTGTACTGGCAAGTCTGGCCGGGGTCGGTTACGGCCTCGCCTACCGTTTTGGTGGATTGGGCGCTGCCATCCTCAGCCACTTCGGCTTGAACCTGCTGCACTTCGGACTGTTCACCTACCCGATGGCGGGATAGCCACTGCAACGAACCAAACAACCGTATGACAGAAAGTAACAGCCGAACCTTGACCCTCCCCCCCTACACCACTAGAGTGCACGTTTTTAAAATGGCCCCGGTAGCAGTAGGCCACCGGAGATAGCCGTACGGTTGCGCTGGAATGGAATCCACCTCCTCTCCTTCCTCCTGCCTGTGCGGTTTTCATACTTGATTTCGCAACTTGCGCAGCCCCTATGTTCAATAAAATCCTGGTCGTTTGCATCGGCAACATCTGCCGAAGCCCCACCGTTGAGGCCCTGCTTAAAAGCAGACTGGCCGAGCGCGGCATTGATGTGAGTTCAGCGGGCATCCACGCCCTGGTGGACAAACCCATGGACAGCACCGCGCTGGAAGTCTTGCGCGAACACAACGGCGACCACCCGGACCACAAAGGCCGGCAACTGACCCGCGAACTGCTGCAACAGGCTGACCTGATCCTCACCATGGAAACAGGCCACGTCAAACGCATCGTGCAAATGGCGCCGGAAGCACAGGGCAAAACGTTCCTGCTGGGCAAGTGGCAGAACAACCAGGAAATCCCCGACCCCTATCGCCAACAGAAGGTCGCCTTCGAACACGTCTACCAACTGATGACGCAAGGCGTCGACAGCTGGTCGCAAAAACTATAATCACCTCTTGTAAAAGTACCCCGCATGCAAAGCCCAAACAGCCTCCCCATCCAGGAACACCGCGACGACGATGACGCCATCGATCTGCTCGCACTCTTCGGCACCTTGATCGATAGCAAGTGGATCATTGTTGGCATCACCGCGTTCTTTTGCGCGGTGGGTGTTGCTTATGCCCTGTTGTCGACTCCGGTTTACCAGGCGAATGCGCTGGTGCAGGTTGAAGAGAAAAAAGGCGGCATGGCTGCGCTGGGCGGCATGGGGGAAATGAGTGAGATGTTCGGCGGGACTTCTCCGGCAGTGACTGAAATTGAGCTGCTTAAATCCCGTGCGGTTCTGGGCAAGGCTGTGGAGAACCTGAAACTCGACATTATTGTTGAGCCGAACTATTTCCCGCTGATTGGTCATTTTCTGAGCCGGCGCTTTGAGCCGGTGAGTGAAAACCAGGTGGCCTCGCCACTGCTCGGTCTCAACAGCTTCACTTGGGGTGGAGAAAAACTCGATATCTTCCAACTGGAAGTGCCGGATGCCTATCTGGGCAAGGGGTTGACACTACGCTCTGAGGGAAATGGCGCCTTTACTCTGCTGAATGACGATGACGAAGTCCTCCTTCAAGGTCAAGCAGGTGAGAAACTGGAGCAAAGTGGCTTCAAACTGCAAGTTTCGACACTGAATGCCAATACCGGCGCTCTGTTCACTGTTACCAAGCAGCGTCGCCTCAATACCATTCTCAAGTACCAGGACGATGTGTCGGCCACTGAACGCGGTAAAGAGTCCGGCATCATCGCGCTGTCGCTGGAAAACGAAGATCCTGATCTGGCTAACAAGGTGCTGGACGAGATCAACCGGCTCTATGTACTGCAGAACGTCCAGCGCAACTCCGCCGAAGCCGCACAAAGCCTGGAGTTTCTGCGCACCCAGTTACCGGATGTGCGCAAACAACTTGAGAAGGCCGAAGGCCAGTTGAATGCCTACCAGAGCAGCGCTCGCTCCGTAGACATCACAATCGAAACCAAAGCTGTACTCGATCAGATCGTAGCCCTGGAAACCCTGATTTCCGAGTTGAAGCTCAAGCAAGCCGAGATGGAGCACCGCTTCACCCGCGAACATCCGTCCTACCAGGCACTGATGACCCAAATGGGTCAGCTGGATCAGCAGAAACGCGGACTGGAAAAGAAGGTCAAGAACCTGCCAGAAACCCAGCAGGAATTACTGCGCCTGACCCGTGACATGCAAGTCACCACCGACATCTACACGCAGCTGCTGAACAAAACCCAGGAGCTGGATATTGTCCGAGCCGGTACGGTAGGTAACGTCCGTGTGATCGACTCGGCGGATGCAAACATCGAAAAACCGGTCAAACCGAAAAAAACACTGGTCGTTTTGATCGCAACGCTACTCGGCGGCCTGATTGCCGTGGCCTACGTACTGGTTCGTAAAGCGATGAATCGTGGCGTGGAAGACCCGGAAGTCATCGAGCAACTCGGCATCCCGGTTTACGCTTCGATCCCCCTCAGCAAGGGACAATCCTTGATTGAGGGAACTCTGAAGGGCAACAGCCGCGCATCTACCGGCTCTCTGCTGCTTGCTGTAAACAACCCTGCTGACCTCGCTGTCGAATCATTGCGCAGCCTGCGTACCAGCCTGCACTTCGCAACCCTGGAAGCGAAGAACAACATCCTGATGATCTCCGGCCCAAGCCCGGCCGTGGGCAAATCCTTCGTCTCGTGCAACCTGGCCGCCATCATCGCCCAGACCGGACAAAAGGTACTGCTGGTCGACGCCGACATGCGTAAAGGCTACCTGAACAAAATGTTCCGCATGGACGTGAACAATGGCTTGTCCGACCTGCTCGCCGGCAAGATTGATCTGAACAAGGCAACCCACTCCACCGAAGTGGACAACCTGCACGTCATCACCCGCGGTCAGATCCCGCCAAACCCATCCGAACTGCTGATGCACAGCAACTTCACCCGGTTCCTGGAGCAAGTCAGCAGCCAGTATGACCTGGTGATCATCGACACCCCGCCAATCCTCGCAGTGACCGATGCCGCCCTGGTGGGCCGTCAGGCCGGCACAAGCCTGATCGTGACCCGTTTCGGCGTAAACGCCGCCAAAGAGATCGCAGTGACCAAGCGTCGCTTCGAACAGAACGGCATCGTGGTCAAGGGTGCGATTTTCAACGCCGTGGAACGCAAAGCTTCAGCTTACGGCTACGGTAGCTACAGCTACTATCAATACGAATACGCCTCGGACAAAAAGTGACACCGGACATCAGGGCAGCGCCGCTGCCCTGATTCCCCCATGAGAGCCCTCAGCATGCCTCGTCCGCACCCGCCCCCACGCTGGTACCTGATCCAGTGCAAACCCAGGCAAGACGCCCGCGCCGAGGAAAACCTGATTCGCCAGGGCTTCACTTGCTACCGACCAACCCAATGGATCGAACGTATTCAGCGCGGTCGCCGCAGCACCTCGGTGGAGTCCCTCTTCCCCGGCTACCTGTTCATCCAGCTCGACCAGCTCAACGACAACTGGCACCCCATCCGCTCCACGCGCGGGGTCAACCAACTGGTGACGTTCGGCAAGCAGCCGATCGCAGTGGCAGACGAACTCATCGCGCAACTCCAGCAACAACTCAGCGAAAAACCGCCCGAGACCCTGGCACTGGAACCCGGTGACAGCGTGCGCATCAACCGCGGCAGCTTCAAGGAACTGGACGCTATCTTCCTCGCCCGCGACGGTGCCGAACGCATCATAATTCTCCTGCAACTCCTGCACCGCGAACACACCCTCAGCGTCCCGATCAACGCCATAGAAAAGCCCCTGTAGGAGCCGAGCTTGCTCGCGATGGACGTTAACAATAACGCCTGCTCTCTGAGTAAACGCATCACCCCTGAGTCCATCGCGAGCAAGCTCGCTCCTACACCCCCTTCCGCACATACTCCAGAATCGATCGTATGATGGCTCGCGTAGTGGCCCACATAGTGGCACTTCGCCCAACAAACACTGGGCTATCGGCTGCAATCGGCTTTTCACTGGTTATTGGTAATTTTGTCCGTCCGAACCCCATATGAGCCTGTTTTATGCCTTCACATTTCCTAACAAAACCGTAGAATACGCCGTCGGCTGAGGTATATTCCCATTCCGGCAGGATGCCATTGCACAAACCTCGCGTTGTGCAGAAGTCAAGGACAGACTCATTATCCTCGAGCGCAGACTCGGCCTGCCTGATTGACCCTCTTCCCCAAAAATGCCAGCGCTCGCGCATCGGCTCATTCGTCGCACCCACGGCGCACGTTCTCAGGAAACCAACGGTCAATCCTGGGGCGGTAGCGTGCCCAAAACCTTGATATTGGCCAAGGCGAGTGCGTTCCCTGCCACGGATAAGGGAAACGCCACGACACAGACCGGTTTGTGCCAGAGGCTCAAACAGCAACTAAAGCTGCATGGAGTGAACACTCCAGACAGCAGGCATACCCAGGAAGGCTATGTCCAAATCGACGCAAGGGAGATTATTTTGATTCGCAAGCGCAACACCACGCTACCAGCCGGTCGCGGTCTTACGTTCTGGACCCAATGGCTTGCCGCAATCTGCGCACTCATCCTCCTGCTCTGTGCACTGGCGACTCTAAAGACCGGGGAAGTCGAAGCCCACTACCGGATACTCGCGGCATTCATACTGCTCGGCTCGGTACCCTCCTATTCCATGATGCAGGTCTACCATAAACACCATGGCTATCTGGTAGGACTAGGCCGATTGTTGGCTGGCTGGCTGGTGCTACTCTCCGGCTTGACCGTCGT
This sequence comes from Pseudomonas sp. Pseusp10, assembly GCF_059492225.1. Classification (NCBI taxonomy): domain Bacteria; kingdom Pseudomonadati; phylum Pseudomonadota; class Gammaproteobacteria; order Pseudomonadales; family Pseudomonadaceae; genus Pseudomonas; species Pseudomonas sp. Pseusp10. The sequence goes on from NZ_CP168528.1 coordinate 4,927,327, forward strand.
GGCGTTTATCACCAAAACCAGTGAGCTATTTTCCCGCGAAGTCATCATCATTCTCGCGATTGCCGGTTTCGCACTTCAAGCCTGCCTCTATGTGCCACTGCATAACCTCTCCCGGCGTTACCAGCAAAAGCTGCAAGCTGCCCGCACCTCGCTGATTATCGGCACCGGTGACCTGGCCCAAGAGCTCGCGGACAAATTGGTTCGCAATAGAAACGAACCACTGATTGGCCTGGTAGCCGCGGACGACCAACCCTTGCCCAACAATGGCCTGTACCCGGTGATTGGCAGCCTTGCCCACCTGCGGGACCTGATCGCAACCCACCAGATTCGGCGCCTCTACATCGCATTGCCGCTGACGGAAGCCGAACAGATCGAAGGCCTGTACATCGACCTGCTGGACTCCAGCGTCGACGTCATCTGGACCCCGGATCTGCAAAGCCTGATCCTGCTTAACCACTCCGTCAGTGATATCGAAGGCCTTCCCGCCATTCACTTGAACGAGAGCCCACTGACGTCCTACCCCACCGCCGCCGCCTCTAAAGCGATAATGGACCGGACCGTCGCACTCATCGCGATCATCCTGCTCAGCCCGGTATTGTTGGCCACCGCCATCGCCGTCAAATGCTCATCCCCTGGCCCGATCCTGTTCAAACAGAAACGCCACGGCTGGAACGGCAAGATCATCGAGGTCTGGAAGTTTCGCTCGATGCGTATGCACGACGACCAGGAAGTCAAACAGGCCAGCCGTGACGACCCTCGAGTAACCCGCGTTGGTCAGTTCATCCGCCGCACTTCCCTCGACGAACTGCCGCAACTGTTCAATGCCCTGCAAGGCCGCATGTCTCTGGTAGGCCCTCGCCCTCACGCCGTGGCACATAACGATTACTACACCGGAAAAATCGACGCCTATATGGCTCGGCACCGAATCAAACCGGGGATTACCGGGCTTGCTCAAATCAGTGGTTATCGCGGCGAGACAGAAACTATCGACAAGATGGAAAAGCGTGTAGAGCTTGATCTCTCGTACATCAACAACTGGTCGTTGTGGCTCGATATCAAGATTCTGATCAAGACCCCCCTCACCTTGCTGTCAAAGAACATCTACTGAAGCCCGTCTGCTGCCCCTCACTGTAGTGCGCTCTTTCGCTGCGCACTCTTGACTCAAACGAACACCAATAAAATGGCCCGAATCTAATGAAAACTCTTTGCGTCTTCGGTACCCGACCCGAAGCTATCAAGATGGCCCCCCTGGTTCTTGCTCTTGCCTCTGACGAACGCTTCGATGCGAAGGTTTGTGTGACAGGCCAGCACCGAGAAATGCTTGATCAGGTGCTTGGCCTGTTTGCGATCACCCCGGACTTCGACCTGAATATCATGAAGTCCGGCCAGGACCTGACAGATGTCAGCACAGCTATCCTGCAAGGCTTGAAAGGCGTATTTGCACAATTCAAACCGGATATTGTGCTGGTCCACGGTGATACCGCGACCACCTTTGCCGCCAGCCTCGCGGCCTACTACCATCAAATTCCAGTCGCGCACGTTGAAGCGGGCCTGCGTACCGGCAATCTATATTCGCCCTGGCCTGAAGAAGGCAATCGCAAGTTGACTGGCGCGCTGGCCAGCCTGCACTTCGCGCCGACCGAAACCTCGCAATCGAACCTGCTACGCGAAGGCGTCAATCCCGAAAGCATCATCGTTACAGGAAACACCGTAATTGATGCATTGCTGGACGTAGTGGCGCGACTTGATAAGGACGAGGAACTCAATCAAAAAGCCGCCGCACCTGGCGCATTTCTCGACCCTTCCCGGAAATTGATTCTCGTAACCGGGCATCGTCGAGAAAGCTTCGGTGACGGGTTTGAGCGAATCTGCAATGCGCTGATTGAAGTCGCCCAACAAAACCCAGAGGTCGATATCGTTTATCCGGTGCACCTCAATCCTAATGTTCGCGAACCCGTCAACCGGTTGCTTACCGGCATCAACAATGTCCATTTGATCGAACCATTGGATTACCTTCCGTTTGTTCACATGATGACCCGCTCTCACATCATATTGACCGATTCGGGCGGTATTCAAGAGGAAGCGCCTTCACTGGGTAAGCCAGTTTTGGTCATGCGTGATACAACAGAGCGTCCTGAGGCCGTCTCGGCAGGCACTGTGAAACTAGTTGGCACCGAAACTAACAATATTGTCATTGAATTGAATCGCCTACTGAATGACATAGATGCATACCGAACGATGAGCTTTGCCCATAATCCATACGGCGATGGGAAAGCATGTGAAAAAATAAAAAATTCGCTCATAGAAAAACTATCTAGGTAACCGTCATATAGGCTTGGCCTTGTCTCATTAAAGGCCAAGCAGCCATCAAGCGCTAAACTCCACCTCAAAGCCCAAAAATTCAATTTTAATGTCACACATAATTTTCATGACATTCACCGTAGAGCACTTCGCTTGCGAAAACTAATGAACTTAACATTAAATCCGAATTTTCGTCGGTATCTTGGCAACAGCACCTGGATGATGACCGAGCAATTGCTTAGGCTTTTTTCAGGGGTATTTGTAGGCATTTATGTAGCTCGATATTTAGGCCCAGATCAATTTGGTGCATTGAGCTACGTCCTTACTATCTCTGCGCTCTTAATTGGAGTGTCTAGAATGGGAATGGACTCAGTACTGACTAGAGACCTTGTACAAAAACCTGATCGAAAGAAAGAGTTAATGGGCACCGCTTTCTGGATCATGACTATAACAGCAGCCATATGCTACGCACTTACAGCAACAACCATCTACAACATACAAGAAGATAACGAAACAAAACTATATGCACTTATAATCGCTGGCAGCACTTTTTTCACATCATTCCTAGTAATTGATTTTTATTTTCAATCTCAAATACAGGCAAAATACTCCTCACTTTGCAAATCAACCTCATTAATAATCACATCGAGCATCAAGTTAGCACTCATTTTTTATAAGTCGAATTTAATTTGGTTTGTTGTAATAACTGCATTAGAGCAGGCAATACTGGCGACATTTCTCATAATTATTTTCGCCCGAACAAATTTATTAACGTTCTTTTTCAAGTTCAACACGCAAGATGCCAAAGAAATGCTTGCTAGTTGCTGGCCCATGGTCGCATCCTCAGTAGCAATATTAATCTATATGCGAATAGACCAAATAATGATCAGGCACATGCTTGGATTACGAGAAGTTGGTATATATTCCGCTGCGGCAAAACTGTTTGATGCATGGTTTCTTCTCCCTTACACACTAACAATCTCTCTCTTACCCATCATTTCAAAGCTAAAACAAGAAAATTCTCCTTCTTACAAACCAAGACTCACACAATTTTTTAGCATGATCATATGGCCATGCGTGCTTGTTGCTATCATCACTACCTTCACAAGCGAATATATTATCAAACTATCTTTTGGCGACGCGTATAAAGAAGCAGCACTAGTATTAACTATAATGATGTGGACTGCTGTTTTTTCCGCCACAGGGTCAGTTTCCGCTCGCTATTTTAGTGCTGAGCGCATGGAGAAAAAAATTGCAACGCGCACAATAGCCTCAGCAATTCTAAACATCATGCTAAATTTCATTTTAATCCCCATATACGGAATTATCGGGGCAGCCATTGCTACGCTGACATGCACCATCTTCGCCAACTATTTAATAGACTGGCTCGACAAGGATCTTAAAGACCTTCTGAAGATAAAGCACAATGCATTACTCTTCCGCTACCAACTAAAAGACTAAAAATAGGCCTACCATGTTCCGCATTTCACAAATATGTATCTCAGGTGCTTTTGGAGAAGGGAACTTTGGCGACGACTTATTATTGCTTGGGTACTTAAACCTCCTTACAAAAAACAACATACCTCAACGCAAAATAAAAATCATCTCTAAAACAAATGACAAATTAAGCCTGCAAATCCAGTCGCACTTCCCGGACATCAAAATTATCCAGAAAGACAAATTCGGGATAATAAAAACAAAATATAATATATTTGCAGGCGGAACACAGTTTTATACATTCGCGTTACCACCCCAAAAAAAATTCCCACTTTTAGACCGAATAGCATTTCACTTAACTCACAAGCGAATCCTATCGAAAAAATCAATAATGCTGAACGTTGGGTTTGGACCTTTCGAAATTGCGCCAAGCGATAGACTTCAAAAAAAAATCTGCGACGCCTACTTTGTATCGGTCAGAGACAAAGTCAGTCTAGAACACTGTAACAACTTTAGAGGAAAAAACTTCTATTACGGCGCAGATATTGGCTATACACCCGAGCTGTACACAAGATTAAATACCAAAAAAATAGGCGAAGAAAGATCAAGCGACACCCGCAAACTTAAAGCATTAATTATTTTGAGGGATTGGCCTGGGTTTGACTTTAACAACGTCATAAGAAACATAAAACAGACACTAAAAAAACGCAATGTAAGCTATGCGTTTTACATCATGAGCCCAATTAAAGATTCAGCATTCCGGTCTGCACTCGATAGCTCCAACTCCGAATACTCAGAATGGGATGAAGGTAATTTAGATGAAGCACTATTACACATATCAAAATTTGATTTTTTAATTACGTCTCGATATCACGCAGTGGTGACCGCAGCTACATTTACCATTCCATCAATTTGTATAAATATCGAACCAAAACTAGCGATTGTATCAGAACAATTAAATACAAACCTTACAATCGACATGAACGTAACAACTGACTCATTAGAAAGGGCAGTTGATACATTACAAAACTCTTACGATGATGTAAAAAAACGCCTAAATAAATCAACTGAGCATGAACGAAAACGATTTTACGAATTTAGCAAATCCTTTAAGCCTGTTGCTGAAGAACTAGCATCTGAGATAAACCGATGAACGAAGAAAGCATATTAATTTTTATTCTAGGCGCTATTCTTTATGGCACTATTGCCTTTGCTTGCATAAAAACAAAAATATCATTCATCCACCTTATTTCTTTATTCATCATTCGAATAACGCTACCATTGATTTACTTGCAAGAATCATACGAATTTGATTTTGTTGTATGGCTATTACTCTCCAGCATATCTCTAATTCTTGGCTTTATTGTCACTACAATGTGGCGCAAAAAAAATACGCGCGCACTACTAGCGAGCAAACCGATATCTCCAAATGCTATCCAGTTTGCATTATTTATCGGGTTTGCATTCATTCTCTATCACTATGCTGTTGTAGGCTTACCTATTCTTAGCGACAACATCGACATGGTTAGATTTCAACAACGAGAATCAGGACTGTTCGGTATCCCAAGCCGTTTCGCCGTGTACTTTCCAAGCCTAATCTTAATCACATCAGTAATTCTCTACCAATCAAAAAATTTAAATAAAAAATCATTCTATTTTTGGATTGCAGTATCTCTGTTCTTTTTCATCGCTCAAGGAAACAAAAGCTCTCTCCTAAGTTTTGTATTTGTTCTTCTTTGCACAAAACGATTTTGGAATTTCCCAGTCATCAGTCGCAAAGTCATAGCCGGCATCATCTTAACGGGCGTTGGATTTTTATATTTCACTTTTAGCAAGTACGCAACATTAGCTGACACTAACTTCGTTGATTATATGATCCAGCGTCTGACTTATATCTCATTAGACCCAATCTATACTGTATACCGCGCAGAGAGCTTTCATGTCGATGCAATAGCCTCAAGCATTATCATCAATGACTTAACATACCCAATTGCTCAAGTATTTGGCTCCGACGGTTCAACATTCAACGCACAGCTTTCCCGCCACATTTACGGTTTTAATTCAAATCAATTTTCAGTACCGGTCACTCCTTCCATATTTGCTTATTACAAGTATGAATTCGGAGTTTTCGTATCCGTTATCGCATGCCTAATCACTGGAATTATAATTGGCAAAATATTCTTAAAAAGCAACAAATGCCATAACGCTGAAAATTTATCAATATTGTTATTTTGCGAATACCAAATATACACTGGCCTCGCAAGCGGAAATCTTTTTTATATGATCCTAAACGTCGGTGTCATTATTGGCGCTTACAAAATTGCTATTTCAATTTACCGCAGAATGCCAACCAAAGGGAAAAGGACCTTGCCCTTTCCATCATTTCAGTTTAACTAGTTAATACACGCCATCACATGAAAAAGATAAAGATTCTTTACATATTGCATACCGACTGGTATTGGATTAAACAGCGCACTCAATTTTTAGCCGAGTCAATAGCGGACCAAGGTTGCGACGTCGATGTCATTTACAAGTTCTCGCCTAAGAAAAATGGTAAGACAAAAAACTCCCACTACTCTGAAAACCTGACGATTACAGGATTACCTTTTTTACCATTTAAGGCAAAACTGATCCCTGGCCTTCGATTGATAGATGAGCTTATTTGGGGTGCCTTCATATCATTAAAGTCTTACTTCTCTCGATATGATTGCATTGTAGTTACCCACCCCTTGCTCGGCGGATATGTAAAACATTTGAATCGCCCCATTGTTTATGACCTGCATGACGATAACGCGGAGTTTTACCCAAAGGGAAGACTTAAAAATTTGATCGTTAATGAGAATCGCAAGTTACTTGAAAAGTCTAACCAGGCTATTTTTTCATCAAATTTTTTGCTAAAAAAATTCAATGTAATAAAAGATGGTTGCGTTATTCGCAACGCTCATGGACTGCAAAGCGACAGCTATTCGACCCGTCTTTCCACCTTCAAGATAAAGTCAAACATAAAAAAGATATATTACTTCGGAACAATCTCAGAATGGTTTGACTTTGAATTAATAAAGCAAGCATTAGATTTATTTGAACGTATTGAATTCCATCTGATAGGCCCCTCCGACTGCAATACGCCAGAGCACCCTCGAATTTTTTATTACGGCGCGATGGAGCATAGCGAAATGATTCGGCAATCAATGAGTGCAGATGCTTTTATTATGCCCTTCGTTATCACTCCATTAATTGAAGGGGTGGACCCTGTTAAAATATACGAATACTTGTCCTTTCCCGTGCCCATTCTTGCGCCTGCCTATAACGAAATTTTTCACTTCGAAGGCATGTTGAATTATTATCGTAACGCAGAAGAGTTTAACGACCTACTAAGATCATTAGAAACCATTGAAGTAGATACATCCAAAAGAATTTCTTTTTTAAATGAAAACTCTTGGAAATCAAGAGCCAAACAGTTGCATGAAGCGATAGACAACTATGCGTAACATTTCGTTCGTTTTCTTGAATTATGGCCCTCCAAACTTATTAGAATCTGCAATCCAGAGTTTTTTATTACAGTACCCCAATGCCAATCCCGCCACGCAACTTATTATCGTAGACAATTACACCTCCGACGAGAATCGCAGCGCATTAAAATCTATTGTCAACAAGTACCCTCACATCTCGATACATCTGATATTTAATTCCTGTAATATTGGATACGGTGCAGGAAACAATATTGGCCTTAAGTTCGCCTTCGACACATTGAAATCCGACTTAACATTTGTATTAAACACAGATATTTTATTTGAAAAGTTCTCTTCAGATACTTCCTTTGACCCAATAACCCCTGAACCAATGCTGTACACATTCAATGTTATCGAAAATGGGACAAACATCAGCTATAACAGCTTTTCAAAACACACGTTTCGCTCAAAACCATCAGCTATAAGAGAAAAGAACTCGTATCCGTCAGGGTGCTGCTGGGGCATGAATCGGTCGATGTGGGATGTTTCAAATGGTTTTGTGGAGGATTATTTTCTATACTTCGAAGAACTGGAGTTTATTTACAGATATAGAAAACAGTCAAAGAAATTCCCCCCTCTAACTAAAATTGAAAAAGTGACAATCAATCACTCCCAGGGTGGGACCACCGGAATATCAAGAGATGTCAGATCTCGCAGTTTAACTTCTGAGTATTGGTCTGCCCGCTCAAGAATCATGTTTGCTAAAAACCACACTGCCATGTTGTTACCGACAGCAATCGCGTACAATATTCTGCTCGCAATACATCGACTCGCAAAGAAGTCACCAAGACACGCAAACACAATCCTCAAAGCAACTTTTTCGGCACTCTTCGACAAATCAACACCTCCCCCTAAAAACATTATTAATATTGAATCGCCAATTATTCGAAACCTGCCCTAACAAAACACATCACTTTTCAAGCAGAGCGTTTCCTTCTAGCCCCCTCCCTTTTAATATTAGAATTAGAGACAACATGAAAATTGGTTTTTTAAGCGTCTTTAACTATGGTTCTAGCATTGGCGGCGTAGAGAACCATATATACTTTATTTCTCAAGAGCTCAGCGACCTCGGCCACGATGTTATTATCTTTCAGCCATATGAAAACCTGACTACCAACGAGCCATCCATCAGTAAAGACGACAATGTTACGATTGTTAAAATCCCCATCAAGCCAAACTCATTGGCAAACTTCCTGAATAGATACAACGGTGCAGGCTCGCTAGGATTTCTAACAGGCTTCTTGAATAAGGCAAAATACCTACTGCACTACAGACAAGTAGCAAATATTATTGAGTCATATGACTGTGATCTAATCCACCAACACGATTTTATTTCTAATGTACTAACCACCAAGCGCCTAAATAAGCGAGGAACTCCTTGCATCTTAACAAATCACACTGGGGAGTACTTATTCTTTAAAAAAACCTTCTTTGGAAGAGTAATTTTAAAACTAATACTACTGCATTATCGTGCTGTAATCGGCCCAAGCAAAGAGCTAACTCCTTCCGAACATCACAACTCAACAACCATTTACAACGGCGCAGATTTAAATCTTTTTAAATCTTCTTCAGAAGATCAAAAGAAATCTATCCGCACCGCTCTGCAACTGAAGGAGGAAGATTTTATCGTATTGTGCCCTAGACGATGGGCTCCTACAAAAGGCGTGCTGTACCTGATAGAGTCAATAGTATCCAAGAACTATGATAAAAAAATTAAGTTTCTATTTGCCGGCAGCGACTATGACGGGTATGAAAAATACCGAACAAAATTGATGTCCATACTTGAAAACAGCAATCAACAGGCAAGCGTTAAATTACTGGGCAACTTATCAATACCGAAAATGGTCGAAGCTTATAGCATTGCGGATGTAGTAATTATTCCATCACTCATGGAAGCGGTCTCACTTTCGGCAATAGAAGCAATGGCTTGTGGCGCAGTGGTTATTTCAACGAACGTTGGCGGGATGCCGGAACTTATCAAGCATCAGGAGAATGGCCTACTTATACCGCCAAAATCCCCTGAAGAAATACATGAAAAAATAACACTCCTTTTCCAAAGCAGAGAAATGCTTCATAGCCTCCAGAAAAATGGCTTTTCAACTGTCGTTGACTTTACTTGGAAATCAATAGCCTCCAAGACAGAAGCCATTTACATTGAAACAATTCAACCGTAAAGAATAAATTTATAACTAGGCTATTGGACTACGCTAAGCTACCATCCCAAAAAATCACCTAGCCTTGATTACAAGCGTCAGCAGCTAATAAGGAGCTGTCTTCGCAGTGTACGAAAAGTAATGTCGTAAACACTGCATGATGCAAGCCAGAGAGACCATTACCCCAAAACGTTTCACCGGCCTGTCGTAACGGGTACCTATCCGCCGTTTCTCCTTCAGCCAGCCAAACATGTGCTCGATGATGTTGTGCTGTCGGCACTTGGGCTTGCGCGAATGAAAGAAGCAAGTCGTGCTCGCTTTCATGAGCGGTTCACGTGGGACCACGTACTTCGTGAATATGAAACGTTACTACTCAAATGGTATCCCGCAAAATAAATTAGAGTACTTTATGACATCTCGCATTCTTGTAACCGGTGGCGCTGGTTTCATTGGTTCTGCCGTCGTTCGGCATTTAATAGAAGATACATCGTACGAGGTCGCTAATCTCGACAAACTTACTTACGCGGGCAATAAAGAGTCGCTGAGTTCGGTGGATCAATCACCGCGTTATCGCTTCTATCGGGTAGACATATGCGACAGCTCTGCACTCGATATTGTGTTTACAGAATTTCAACCGACAGCAGTAATGCATCTCGCAGCTGAATCTCATGTTGATCGCTCCATCGACGGCCCTTCTGATTTTATCCAAACCAATATAGTTGGCACCTACAGCTTGCTCGAAGCAACCCGCCGTTACTGGAGTGGCTTGTCGGTGACGGAGAAGAGTGCGTTCCGCTTTCACCATATATCTACCGATGAGGTGTATGGCGACCTGGAAGGTACGGATGACCTGTTCACCGAAACAACGCCCTACTCGCCTAGTTCGCCTTATTCCGCCTCCAAGGCCAGTTCCGATCATCTGGTCCGCGCCTGGCAGCGTACCTACGGGCTGCCAGTACTGGTCACCAACTGCTCGAACAACTACGGGCCGTACCACTTCCCGGAAAAGCTGGTGCCGCATGTAATCCTTAACGCCTTGGCGGGCAAACCGTTGCCGGTGTATGGCGATGGTTCGCAGATTCGCGACTGGTTGTATGTGGAGGACCATGCTCGGGCGCTGGTCGAGGTGGTGAGCAAAGGCATAGTAGGTGAAACCTATAACATCGGCGGCCATAACGAAAAACGCAACCTGGAGGTGGTGGAAGCCATTTGTGAGTTGCTGGATGAATTGGTGCCGCTAGAGGCTGATCGCGAGCAAGCTCGCTCCTACAAGGAGTTGATCACTTTCGTGAAGGATCGACCGGGACATGATCGGCGCTATGCCATTGATGCGTCGAAAATCGAACGTGAACTGGGCTGGGTGCCGCAGGAAACATTTGATACCGGTCTGCGCAAGACCGTGCAGTGGTATCTGGATAATCGCCAGTGGTGGCAGCGCGTGTTGAGTGGAGATTATCAATTGGGCCGCTTGGGTAGTGATCTTTAGCTCAACATTTGCGCATCGGGGGTGGCGTTCCTGCGGAACGGTGCGTCCCTAGGTTCAGATTTAACTCAGATTTTTAAAGGACGTTTTAATATGAAAGGCATCATCCTGGCCGGTGGTTCCGGCACCCGTCTGCATCCCATCACCCGTGGCGTATCTAAACAACTGCTACCGGTTTACGACAAGCCGATGATTTATTACCCATTGTCGGTGCTGATGCTCGCGGGCATCCGCGAAGTGCTGATTATCTCTACTCCTGAAGATTTACCGAGCTTTCGCAAGTTGCTGGGTGATGGTTCGGAGTTTGGTATTGAGCTCAGCTATGCCGAACAACCTTCACCAGATGGGTTGGCCCAAGCCTTTTTGATCGGTGAAGCCTTTATTGGTGACAGTAACGTTTGCTTGATCCTCGGCGACAACATTTTTTATGGCCACGGCTTCAGTGCGATGCTCCACGAGGCGGCCAGTCGTGGCACCGGTGCGACAGTATTCGGCTATCACGTCAATGACCCGGAGCGTTTCGGGGTAGTTGAGTTCGATGCGGGTAACAAGGCGATTTCCATCGAGGAAAAGCCCAAGACGCCGAAATCCAACTATGCAGTAACCGGCCTGTATTTTTACGACAACTCGGTAGTGGAAATTGCCAAGCAGGTAAAGCCCTCTGTTCGTGGCGAACTGGAAATCACCGATGTCAACAATGCTTACCTGCAGCGTGGTGATTTGCATGTGAGTTTGTTAGGGCGTGGTTTTGCGTGGCTGGATACCGGCACCCATGACTCACTTATGGAAGCCAGTCACTTCGTTCACACCATTGAGGCGCGCCAGGGTTTGAAAGTCGCCTGTCTGGAAGAGATTGCCTATCATCAGGGCTGGCTGTCAGCCGAACAGTTGGCTAGCCAAGCCGAGGCGCTGAGCAAGACCGGATACGGACAATATCTGCAGGGCCTGCTGGTGCAGGAGCTTGCGTAATGAAGGTCATTGAAACAGCGTTGGCGGGCGTCTTGATCATCGAGCCGAAGGTGTTTGGCGATCAGCGCGGTTTCTTTCTCGAAAGCTTTCAGACCGAGCGTTATCGCGAGTTGGGTATTGAGTTGCCCTTCGTGCAGGATAATCACTCACGCTCGCAGCGCGGTGTGCTGCGCGGTTTACACTTTCAGCGCACCCGCCCGCAAGGCAAGTTGGTCAGCGTCAGTCGTGGCTCAGTGTATGACGTGGCGGTGGATATCAACCCCGACTCACCGACCTGTGGTCAGTTCGTTGGCGTCGAGTTGAACGATGAAAATCATCGTCAACTCTGGGTACCACCGGGCTACGCTCATGGTTTCTGCGTGCTCAGCGAGGTTGCAGACTTTCAGTACAAGTGCACCGATCTGTACTATCCCGAGGACGAGGGCGGGCTGATATGGAATGACCCTGAAGTCAATATTCCCTGGCCTATCGAAAAACCGAATCTTTCAGGCAAGGATCAGTGCAACCCCACACTGCGCCAACTGCTGGGCAATGAGGACTGAGCATGCGCGTATTGATTACAGGTGCTCAAGGTCAACTTGGCCACGAGCTGATGCGCTTGGCGCCGCAAGGTTTTGAAATCGTTGGGATGGGATCGGCAGAACTTGATATCAGCGATGCCGAGCGGGTGGCCGTGTTGGTTGCCGAGCTACAACCACAGCTGATCATCAATGCTGCAGCCTACACAGCGGTAGACAAGGCCGAGAGCGAGATGGAGCGCGCCTGGGCGGTTAACCGCGATGGTGTCGCCCATCTCGCAGTTGCCGCGGAACGGCTGAGTATCCCGCTGCTGCATGTATCCACCGATTATGTGTTTGCCGGTGATGCCCGCGAACCTTATCGGGAGTGCGATCCTACAGGTCCTACCGGGGTGTACGGAGCGAGCAAGCTGGGGGGGGAATTGGAGTTGGCTGCAAAATGCAGTCGCTACATGATCCTGCGTACCAGCTGGGTGTTCGCAGCCCAAGGCAATAACTTCGTCAAGACCATGCTGCGACTGGGTCGTGAGCGGGATCAGTTGGGCGTCGTGGCCGATCAGCAGGGTTGCCCGACTTCAGCTGCGAGCATCGCCCGCGCTTTGTGGACACTGGCAATGCAGTACCGTGATCTGGGTTCGCTGCACTGGGGCACCTATCACTTCAGCGGTACCCCGGCCTGTACCTGGCATGAATTTGCCCTGGAGATTTTCCGCCAAGGGCATCAGCACGGATTAATAACCAAAATACCGCAGGTACGGGGCATCGATTCGGCTGAATATCCTACGCCGACGAAGCGGCCAGCCTGGTCGGTAATGGATTGCTCGAAATTGCGGGAACAGCTAGGTATTTCGCAACCGGACTGGCGCCTGGAGCTTGCCGCTGTCATAACTGAATTGGCGCAATCGGAAGTCGCTTGAGAAACATGCTTCACTTATGTGCCTGCATAGAAAAAGCGGAAAAAAGCCTTCTTCTAAACAGCTCTAACTTGCATTTCAGACACCTACTGAAATACCCTTAACCTAATAACCCCAAAGGATTATCCTTTCAAGGAGCATGAACATGAAAAAGCTACTGGCCATCGCCCTCGTTACCTCCATCAGCCTGCCATTGATGGCTGCTGAAACTGCACCTGCAAAAGCCCCTGGCTCCGCCGCTACAGCACCCGATGCAACTTCCGGCCTGTCCCTGTCCACTCCAATCGCTGGCGGCGTAACCGTCGGTACTGGTCTGGCAATCGGCGCTGGCGTAATCGCTGCCGGTGTTGCTGCTTCCAACAGCGGTGGTGGTGGTAACGACAACACCCCAGGCACCGGTGGTACTACTGGCACTACCGGCACTACTGGTACCACTCGGTAACAGACCCCCGCTTAAAGTTCGATACGCTAACCTCCCAGCCTTGCTGGGAGGTTTTGTTTTGCCTATTCCCTTCGAGCAATTTCTACAATGAATCGCGCGCTTCCCTTGGCCATGCTGGTTGGCCTGACCCTACAAGGCTGCATTTTCTCCCCTGGTCAGCACATGGACACGGGCAATCTGGTACGTGAAGGTTCCCCGGAAAGCAGCCGTATCGAGCTGGTTCCGATTACGCCTAAACTGGTGGCCATTGAAGCGGCCGCGGACCATTCGAACGTGGTTGCACCTGAGTTGCTGCGTTACCAGCCTGCTGAGTACCGCATCGGTGCCGGTGACCTGATTTACATCACTGTCTGGGATCACCCGGAACTGACCGCTCCGTCCGGCCCACAACAGCAAATCGAAGCGAACGGACGCCTGATTCGCCCGGATGGCACGCTGTTCTATCCGTATGTAGGCACCATCGAAGCGGCTGGAAAAACCATCGACGAACTTCGCTCGATTATTGCTTCGCGCCTGTCCAAGGTTGTTGCCGAGCCTCAAGTGGATGTAAGCATCCTGCGCTTTGTCAGTCAGAAAGTAATTCTCTCGGGGGCCTTTGGTAGAACTGGCCAGTTGCCGATCACCAACACGCCTTTGAGCCTGTTGGACGCTGTTGGGCAAGGCTCAGTACAAATCGGCACTGCCGATATTTCCGGACTGGTGCTCAAGCGCGACGGCCGTGAATATCTGATCGACCTCGACGCACTCAATCGCAAGAACTCGAATCTGCACAATCTCTACCTGAAAGACGGCGACCAATTGCACCTGCCCTACAACGACCAGAAAAAGGTCTATTTGTTGGGTGAAGTTGTCTCCACGCGTTCGCTTATCTTCAAGGGCAGCAACATGAACCTCACGGATGCCCTTGGCAGTGTCGGCGGTTTGCGTCAGGAAACTTCCAGCGGCAAGGAAGTCTACGTAATCCGCGGGGTCGAGAACCTGGCGGATGAACCGGTCAAGGTGTTCCAGATCGACCTGAAGTCGCCCTCAGCGTTTGCCCTTGCCCAGCACTTCAAATTAAAGCCACAGGACGTAGTGTATGTTGGCCCGGCCGATATCACTCGCTGGAACCGCTTTATCAGCCAGGTTTTCCCCTCGGCTAACTTGCTGAGCGTTGGTGCCAACATCAAAGACGACTTGGGCACCACCAACTAAGAACTGGAATTCTTGTGAAATTTCTGCGACTGGCCACCCTGACGGTGGTCTCCTTGCTGGTGAGCGCCTGCAACCCGCTGATGACCGCTTCCATGGACACGCTGAAGGCCGCGTTCGAAGGGCCTGAGCCCTTGGAGCTGACCCGCCAGCAGGTCGATGCAACGCCTTACTACCAGATCACCATCACGGCCCCTACGGGTGAAGCCGTGATGGCACTGGTGCGTCTGCAGGATGGCGTGGGTTTCTGGATGGCCTCGACTCGCCAGATCCTGATGCTTGAAGACGGCCTGGCCATTCGCAGTGTCGGTTTCAATGACAATCTGGATGGCACCCGTTTCGAGGGCGTATCCCCATTCAAGACGGGCTTGCACCGTATTCCCGATGGGCTGGAATCCCGGCGCCAGGTGGACTTTATCGACGGTTATCGGATGGGTGTGAATGTCACCAGCCACTTCAAGAAGAAAGGCCTGGAGACCGTGCACATCCTCGACCGCGATGTGGAACTGCTGCGCGTGGACGAAGAGATCGCGATGGACGGCCTGGGCTTCACCGCGCAGAACCGCTACTGGGTCGACCCCGCCGATGGTTTCATCATGGCCAGCGAGCAACACCTCACCCCCGAATTGCCCCTACGCATTGTTCAAGTGCGCCCGAATAAGCCGGTAGTGCAATGATTTTTCGCTCTTCCTGGCTGCTTTGCTGCAGCCTGCTCATGACTTTTGCCGCAAATGCCGACTCGCTGGTCACGGTGCAGGGCGATGCCGCCAAGCCCGGGCGTTACTCGATTGTGGACGGCACGCGCCTGCATGACGTGCTGCTGGAAGCTCAGGTAAGCCCCAAGGCTTATCTGCTCGGCGCAGCCTGGTTGCATACCCCTCTGCGTGATGCGCAAGAGCGTCTCAAGGTGGGTGTTCTTTTCGATCTGTCGACCTTGCACAGTAATGCACTGGTGGGCGATCAGGTTGGGTTGGCAACACTTGCCGCGCGCCTGCGCGACAAGGTGCAGGCCATGCCGGTGACCGGGCGCAAGGTCGCCCAACTTGACCCGGTGCAGGTTGAATTGGACCGCATCAATAACCGCTTCCTGAGTGATAGCGATGTGCTGCTTTACCCGTTTCGCCCAACCACGGTGCGGGTCGAAGGCGCGGTTCTGGGTGAATGCGAATTGCCGTTCCAACCGTTACAAGCAGCGATCGACTATCTCAAGGCTTGCCCGCGCGATCCAAACGCTGACGCCGACTGGCTCTTCGTGATTCAGCCTGACGGCCGGGTATTCAAGGACGGCGTGGCTCTGTGGAACGAAACCACATCCGTACCACCTGCCCCAGGCGCACGCATTTATGTGCCGGTGCACAACAGCAAACAAGGTGATCCCACACCTGATCTGAATACCGAACTGGCCGCCTTCATTGCCACCCAGCCGCTGCTGGAGGTGAAGCCATGAAGTATCACTTGATCCCTTGCTTGTTGCTGGGTTGCAGCTCGTGGGCGGTGGCAGAACCGCGTTATACCCAGAATGACTTTGGTGGCGTAGGTCTGTTGCAAACTCCTACCGCACGGATGGCACCTGCGGGTGAGTTGTCTTTGAACGCTAACCGTACCGATCCTTACAGTCGTTACAGCGTGTCCTTTCAGCCGTTCGATTGGTTGGAGGGTTCGTTTCGCTACACCGCTATTACCAACCGCGATTATGGCCCGGCATCGCTGAGTGGCAACCAGAGCTATAAGGACAAGGCGATCGACGCCAAAGTGCGTCTGCTCGAAGAGTCTCATTGGATACCGCAAGTGGCGCTGGGTGCGCGTGACATTGGTGGTACCGGCCTGTTCTCCAGCGAATATTTTGTCGGCAACAAACGCCTAGGCAATTTTGACCTGAGCCTGGGCCTGGCATGGGGTTACATCGGCAATCGTGGTGACATGGACAATCCGTTGGGCTTGCTCGACGACAAGTTCGACGAACGCCCCGCTACCAACAATAGTCAGGCGGGTGACTTCAACGGCAACCAGTACTTCCGTGGATCACCCTCCTTCTTCGGCGGCGTAACTTACCAAACGCCCTGGGACCCACTGTCTCTGAAGCTCGAATACGAAGGCAACGACTACCAGCACGAGCCGCAGAACAACAACCAGATCCAGGACTCCCCAATCAACCTCGGCTTCGTCTTCAAAGCCAACGACTGGATCGATCTGCACGCTGCCTGGGAACGCGGCAACACCGCGATGTTCGGCATCACCATGCACACCAACTTTGCCACCCGCAAGGCACCGACCAAGAGCTTCGACCCCAAGCCTGAACCTGTGTCCGACACCAAACCCATGGTCGCGCCGCAGGATGTGCAGTGGGCCGGTGTCGCCAAGCGCCTGCACAACAACGCGGGCTACACGGTTTCGCGCATCACCCAGCGGGATTCCGAGGTGATCGTCTATGGCGAACAGGGGCGCTATTTCCACACGCCGAAAGCCGTCGGCCGCGCTTCGCGCATTCTGGATAACAGCGTCAACGACGAAATCGACTGGTTCACCATGGTCGACACGCGCTACAGCCTGCCGGTCGAGGAAGTCAGTCTGCCGCGGGATACCTTCCGTGAAGTGGTGCAAGAGGATCGTCCGCTGGAAGACCTGCGTCGGGTCACCGAGATGACCGTCCCGGTACCGCATCAGGAAAAGACCCTGTTCGAGCAGAAGCCTGACCCGCTCAGCTATGGCTTGGGTCTGGGCTACAAGCAAAACGTCGGCGGCCCCGACGGGTTCCTGTTGTATCAGTTCAGTGCGGACTTGAACGGCGAGTATCGCTTCAAGCCTGACCTGTGGTGGAGCGGCACCCTGAGCGCGAACCTGGCGAACAACTTCGACAAGTTCAAGTACGACGCACCTAGCGGTCTGCCGCGTGTGCGTACGGATCTACGCCAGTACATGACGACTTCGGAAGTCACCATGCCGACCTTCCAGATGAACAAGGTCAAACAGCTGGATGAGGACCTTTACGGCATGCTGTATGGCGGTTATCTGGAATCGATGTTCGCCGGTGTCGGTGGCGAAGCGCTGTATCGTCCGATGGGCGAACGCTGGGCCGTGGGTGTGGACATGAACTGGGTCAAGCAGCGTGAATTCGATCAGGGCTTTGGTCTGCGTGACTACAGCACCGTCACCGGTAACGCTACGCTCTACTACCGCAGTGCCTTCCAGGACATTCTCGGTGCGGTCAGCGTTGGGCGTTATCTGGCCAGGGACTACGGGGTTACCCTGGACCTGTCCCGCGAATTCAACAATGGCGTGCGTTTCGGTGGCTGGGTGACGTTGACCAATGCGACCAAGGAAGAGTACGGCGAAGGTAGTTTCGGCAAAGGCATTTACTTCTCGATTCCGTTCGACGAATTGATGGCCAGTTCTACCACCCGCCGTGCCACCCTGGCGTGGACACCGCTGACCCGTGACGGTGGTGCCGCACTGGCTCGCAGTTACTCGCTGTACTCCCTGACAGAGCGTCGCAACATCGACCTGTTCCACAACAACTTCTACAAGGTCACCGAATGAGGCAGCGAATCCTGCGTGCCCTGCCCAAGCTGGCGTTTTTCGTGATCTTGCTGGTGCTGTGTTTCGCCGGGATGCGCGGCGAGCCGGTGCCTCAGGTGTTCGAGAACCAGGACAAGCTGCATCACTGGGCAGGTTTTGCCTGCCTGACGGTGAGTGCTTATCTGGCGTTCCCTGGCACGCGGTTGATCTGGTTGTTGTTCTGGCCGTTGGTGGGTTCGATGGTGATTGAGCTGGAGCAGAGCTTTATGCCGCTGCGCAGTGCGTCATGGGGCGATATGGTGGCCAATGCCACGGGTGTGACGTGCGGCATGTTGGTGATTCTGGCGTGGCGCGGGTATCGGAATACGAAGCTCAAAAAGGCGTCTGTGCTGGCGTCGTAAAGCGCTAGCCGTCCCGACCTACTGTAGGAGCGAGCTCGCTCGCGATGGTCTATCAGGCAACAACGGAGTTGACTGAACGAACATCGCGAGCAAGCTCGCTCCTACATTTGTTTTGTGTCCTTCCTTTGGCAGGGCGTCGCTTGTTGAAAAATAAACTCAACAAATCCCCTCCCCCGCCGACACCCTGTCAAAGCCTCACGGATTGAAAACGCCATGCGTAACAACCAGCCTATTACACAACGCGAACGAACCTTCCCCGCTCAGCAACGGCTGATTTCCACCACCGATGCCAAGGGCATGATCACCTACTGCAATGACGACTTCGTCGAGATCAGCGGGTTTTCTCGTGATGAGTTGATTCGTGCGCCGCATAACCTGGTGCGTCACCCCGACGTGCCGGCGGCGGTGTTCGCGCACATGTGGGGCACGCTGAAGCAAGGCTTGCCCTGGATGGGCATTGTGAAGAACCGCTGCAAGAGCGGCGATCACTACTGGGTGAACGCCTATGTGACGCCGATCTTCGAAGGCAATCAGGTGATCGGTTACGAGTCGGTGCGGGTCAAGCCCACCGCCGAGCAGATCCGCCGTGCCGAAGCGCTTTACCAACGCATCAACCAGGGCAAGTCGGCCATTCCTTCCACCGATAAATGGCTACCGGTTCTGCAGGATTGGTTGCCGTTCATTCTGGTCAGTCAGTTGAGCTTCATGATCGGGGCGTCGCTGAACTCGCACTGGGGTTTTGCCCTGGCGGCCGGTCTTTCGGTGCCTCTGGGCTTGCTGGGTCTGAGCTGGCAACAGCGCGGTCTCAAGCGTTTGTTGAAACTGGCTGAACAGACGACGTCTGACCCGTTGATTGCGCAGATGTACACCGACAGCCGTGGTGCCCAGGCGCGTCTGGAGATGTCGATCCTCAGCCAGGAAGCGCGTCTGAAAACTTGCCTGACACGTCTGCAGGACACTGCTGAGCACCTGACCGATCAGGCGAAGCAGTCCGATGCTTTCGCCCACAACAGCTCCAGCGGCCTGGAACGTCAACGGGTCGAGACCGAGCAAGTGGCCGCCGCGGTCAACCAGATGGCCGCGACCACCCAGGAAGTCGCCAGCCACGTACAACGCACCGCCGACGCCACCCAGGAAGCCAATCGCCTGACCGGTCGTGGTCGCGACATCGCCGGGGAAACCCGCGAAGCCATCCAGCGCCTGTCGGTGGTGGTCGGTGAAACCGGCGTGACCGTGACCCAACTGGCCAAGGACAGCAACGAAATCGGTGGCGTGGTCGACGTGATCAAAGGCATCGCCGACCAGACCAACCTGCTGGCACTGAACGCCGCCATCGAAGCGGCCCGTGCCGGTGAGATGGGTCGTGGTTTTGCGGTGGTGGCCGACGAGGTTCGTCAACTGGCGCAACGCACCAGCGAGTCCACCGGGCAGATCCATGCACTGATCGCCAAGCTCCAGCAAACCGCCGGCACTGCCGTGCAAACCATGGAAGCCGGGCATCGCCAGGCGGAAGAAGGCGTGGCGCGGGTACTGGAAGCGGACCAGGCGCTGGTGGGGATCAGCGAGGCGGTGGCCAACATCACCGACATGACCACCCAGATCGCTGCCGCGACCGAAGAGCAAAGTGCCGTGGCCGAAGAAATCAGCCGCAACATCAGCAATATTTCGGCCCTGGCTGACCAGACCTCGGAGCAGGCGCAGAGCTCGGCGTTGTTGAGTGAAGAGCTGACCAAGACTGCGAACACCCAGTATTCGTTGGTGGAGCGGTTTAACCGCTGATAGAGGCTGGAATGACAAAAACCCGGACAGTGAAAGCTTCCGGGTTTTTTATTACTCCTGTGAAAGTGATGTTGTGTGGAAGTCCCTCATCGCGAGCAAGCTCGCTCCCACAGGGTTTTGGGTTGATCACACAATCAAGCCACACCAAAGATCAATGTGGGAGCGAGCTTGCTCGCGATGGGGCCATCAATGCTGCGCAGAATCTCACAGAAGAAATGCGGCCACCTTCTGCGCCGCAGCCGCCAAATGCTGCTCATGGGTAAACCCGGAGGCCTTCAACGGCTTCAAGTCATGATCCCCCGCCACCAGCCAGAACACTTCAATACTTGGCGATAGCGCATAACCCTCGACCGCCTCGCGGTTGCCCAACGCGTCGCGCTCACCCTGCACGATCAAGGTTCGTGTCTTCAGCCCGGCCAAATGTTCGACCCGCGGCTTCTCCGGTTTGCCTACCGCATAAAACGGATACCCCAGGCACACCAGCGCATCCGCACCCAATTCATCCGCCAGCAAACTGGCCATGCGACCGCCCATGGACTTGCCGCCTATGGCCAGTGGCCCGGCGACATGGCGTCGCACCTGGGCATACACCTCGCGCCAGCACTCCAGCAGTTTCGGCGCCGGGTTCGGCGGGCGTTTGCCACCGTCGGTGCGCCGTTGCGCCATGTACGGGAACTCGAAGCGCAACACGTTGACGCCTTGCGCGGCGAGGCGTGCAGCCATGTCGCTCATCCAGTCGCTGTCCATCGGCGCGCCGGCGCCGTGGGCGAGGATCAGCGTCGCCGCAGCCTTGCCAGCCGCGGCATTCCACAACCATCCATGATCCCGCACACACTGCGCCCATTGATCCCCGTCAATACCGGCCTTGTGCCCTTTGTCCATGCTTGCCTCGCTTTCAGTCTGCCTATAACTCCGGCCGAAGGGTGCACTGCCTTGCGCTGCGCGCTCACTTCGGCTGAACCGTGGATGGGGAACCATGAACACTTCTATCAGTACCGCCTACAACTACAAGGTGGTCCGCCAATTCGCCATTATGACGGTGGTGTGGGGCATCGTCGGCATGGGGCTCGGGGTTTTTCTCGCGGCCCAGTTGGTCTGGCCCGAACTCAACTTCAATTTGCCGTGGACCAGCTTCGGCCGCCTGCGCCCGCTGCACACCAACGCAGTGATCTTCGCCTTCGGCGGCTGCGCCCTGTTCGCCAGCTCGTTCTATTCGGTGCAACGCACCTGCCAGACGGCATTGTTTGCGCCGAAAGTCGCCGCGTTCTGCTTCTGGGGCTGGCAACTGGTGATTCTGCTCGCGGCCATCAGCCTGCCGCTGGGCTACACCAGTTCCAAGGAATACGCCGAGCTGGAATGGCCGATCGACATTCTGATCAGCATTGTCTGGGTTGCCTACGCCATCGTGTTCTTCGGCACGATCATGCAGCGCAAGACCAAACACATCTATGTCGGTAACTGGTTCTTCGGTGCGTTCATCATCACCGTGGCGATCCTGCACATCGTCAACAACCTGGAATTGCCGGTCAGCTTCACCAAGTCCTACTCGCTGTACGCCGGTGCCACCGACGCGATGGTGCAATGGTGGTACGGACACAACGCCGTGGGCTTTTTCCTCACCGCCGGTTTCCTCGGAATGATGTACTACTTCGTGCCGAAACAGGCCGAGCGCCCGGTGTATTCCTATCGCCTGTCGATCGTGCACTTCTGGGCGCTGATCACCCTGTACATCTGGGCCGGCCCGCACCACTTGCACTACACCGCGTTGCCCGACTGGGCGCAGTCGCTGGGCATGGTGATGTCGCTGATCCTGCTGGCGCCGAGCTGGGGCGGGATGATCAACGGCATGATGACCCTGTCAGGCGCCTGGCATAAGTTGCGCAGCGACCCGATCCTGCGCTTCCTCGTGGTGTCCCTGGCGTTCTACGGCATGTCGACCTTCGAAGGGCCGATGATGGCGATCAAGACGGTCAACGCCCTCTCCCACTACACCGACTGGACCATCGGCCACGTCCACGCCGGCGCGCTCGGCTGGGTGGCGATGATTTCCATCGGCGCGCTGTACCACATGATCCCGAAAGTCTTCGGACGCGAGCAGATGCACAGCATCGGCCTGATCAACGCGCACTTCTGGCTCGCTACCATCGGCACCGTTTTGTACATCGCCTCGATGTGGGTCAACGGTATCGCCCAGGGCCTGATGTGGCGTGCGGTGAACGAGGACGGCACGCTGACTTACTCCTTCGTCGAGACCCTGGTGGCCAGCCACCCTGGCTTCGTCGTGCGGCTGGTGGGTGGCGCGATCTTCCTCACGGGCATGTTGCTGATGGCCTACAACACCTGGCGCACCGTGCGGGCCTCGCAGCCTGACGCTGTCGCCGCTGCCGCGCAGATGGCCTGAGGAGTCCGCCATGAAACACGAAACTATCGAGAAAAACGTCGGCCTGTTGCTGCTGCTGATGATCCTGGCCGTGAGCATCGGCGGCTTGACCCAGATCGTCCCGCTGTTCTTCCAGGACGTGACCAATAAACCGGTGGAAGGCATGAAGCCCTACACCGCGTTGCAACTGGAAGGTCGTGACCTCTACATCCGCGAAGGCTGTGTCGGTTGCCACTCGCAGATGATCCGTCCGTTCCGTGCCGAAACCGAACGCTACGGCCACTACTCGGTGGCCGGCGAAAGCGTCTGGGATCACCCGTTCCTGTGGGGCTCGAAACGCACCGGGCCGGACCTGGCACGGGTCGGCGCGCGTTACTCGGATGACTGGCACCGCGCGCACCTGTACAACCCGCGTAACGTCGTGCCGGAGTCGAAGATGCCGGCCTACCCGTGGCTGGTGGCCAATCAGCTCGACAGCAGCCACACCGAAACCAAGCTCCGTGCCATGCGCACCCTGGGCGTGCCATACACCGACGAAGACATCACCGGTGCCGTCGCTTCGCTCAAGGGCAAGAGCGAAATGGATGCGCTGGTCGCCTACCTGCAAGTGCTCGGCACTGCGATCAAGAGCAAGAGGTGAGCCATGGTTGTTGAGATGAGCACTGGAATGATCCGCGGCCTGGGCACCGTCGTTGTCTTCATCGCCTTCGTCGGCCTGACCCTGTGGGTGTTCAACGGCAAGCGCAGCCCGGAATTCGCCGAAGCGCGCCTGCTGCCGTTCGCCGACGAGCCACAACCCGACATCACCGAAGATTCAGCAACAAGGAGTACCCGGCCATGACCACCTTCTGGAGTACGTGGATCTGCGTACTGACCATCGGCAGCCTGATCGGCCTGACCTGGCTGTTGATCGGCACCCGCAAGGGTGAAACCAAGGGCAGTGTCGACCAGACCATGGGCCACAGCTTCGACGGCATCGAGGAGTACGACAACCCGTTGCCGCAATGGTGGTTCATGCTGTTCGCCGGCACGCTGGTATTCGCCGTCGGCTACCTGATCCTCTATCCGGGCCTGGGCAACTGGAAAGGCATCCTGCCCGGCTACGAAAACGGTTGGACCGGCGTGCACGAATGGGAAAAGGAAATGGCCAAGGCTGACACGAAGTTCGGACCGATCTTCGCCAAGTTCGCGGCAATGCCGCTGGAAGAAGTCGCCAAAGACCCGCAAGCGCTGAAAATGGGCGGCCGCCTGTTTGCCTCCAACTGCTCGGTGTGTCACGGCTCGGACGCCAAGGGTGCATTCGGCTTCCCCAACCTGACCGACAGCGACTGGCGCTGGGGTGGCAACCCGGAAACCATCAAGACCACCATCATGGGTGGCCGGATGGCGATGATGCCGGCCTGGGGTGAAGTCCTGGGGGAGGATGGTGTGAAAAACGTCGCCGCTTATGTGCGCCATGGTCTGGCCGGCCTGCCCTTGCCTGCCGACAGCAAGGCCGACCTGCAAGCCGGACAACAAGCCTTCAGCACCACCTGCGTCGCCTGCCATGGCGCAAACGGCCAGGGCACCGAAGCCATGGGCGCGCCGAACCTGACGCACCCGGCCGGCTTCATCTACGGCACCAGCCTGACGCAGCTTGAACAGACGATTCGGCATGGCCGCCAGGGCCATATGCCGGCGCAAAACGAACTGCTCGGCAACGATAAGGTGCAATTGCTGGCCGCGTATGTGTACAGCCTCTCCCACGGTTTGAATACCGAGCGCTTACAGGCTGAAGACAACCGCGAATAAATCCCGACCGCTCTGCTGCCGCATTCTCCCGGATGCGGCAGTTCCCTGCCCCTTTGCGACGCATTGTCGCACCCTCTTTGACTCTTCCTTTCGGTTCCCCGGATTCAGGTCTAAGCTTCCCCCGATGCGGACTGGCCGGTGCCGGTTCCAGGTCGACCCTGAACGATGTGTTCGACGAATCTGCCCGATGACAGGCCGCAAAGGCTGGTAGATACCGGCTGTCGCGCCAATTGCCTTCGGTCAGCCAAACGTTGCGTTTGAACACACCTCGTTACATCCGACCTGACCCCCTCGCCTGATCAGTCCGCCAGGACGTTTTGCCCACGGGCAATTTTGTCCCTACGCGGCGCATGGAAAGGCCGCAGAATCAGCATTTGAAAGCATTGACCCAGGTCATGGCGCGTTGCAATGACCCCCTGCTTTCTCCATACTTGCGGCCGATTTTTAATCCTAATAAAACACCCAAACCGTGGAACCTTAGAATGAGCACAGCAATCAGTCCGACTGCTTATAACTATAAGGTAGTCCGCCAGTTCGCCATCATGACGGTGGTCTGGGGGATCCTTGGCATGGGGCTCGGTGTCTTCATCGCCTCACAGCTCGTATGGCCGGAATTGAACTTCGGTCTGCCGTGGACGACTTTTGGACGCTTACGCCCGTTGCACACCAACCTGGTGATTTTCGCCTTCGGTGGATGTGCACTGTTTGCCACTTCTTATTATGTCGTGCAGCGAACCTGCCAAACGCGACTGATTTCCGACAGCCTCGCCGCCTTCACCTTCTGGGGATGGCAAGCGGTGATCGTCGGCGCGATCATTACCTTGCCGATGGGTTTCACCACCACCAAGGAATACGCGGAACTGGAATGGCCCCTGGCTATTCTGCTGGCCATTGTCTGGGTCACCTACGGTCTGGTGTTCTTCGGCACCATCGTCAAGCGCAAGACCAAGCACATCTATGTGGGTAACTGGTTCTACGGCGCGTTCATCGTCGTGACCGCGATGCTGCACATCGTCAACCACATGTCGCTGCCGGTCAGCCTGTTCAAGTCGTACTCGGCCTACTCGGGCGCGACGGACGCGATGATCCAGTGGTGGTACGGCCACAACGCCGTAGGTTTCTTCCTGACCACCGGCTTCCTGGGGATGATGTACTACTTCGTGCCGAAACAGGCCGAGCGTCCGATCTACTCCTATCGCCTGTCGATCGTGCACTTCTGGGCACTGATCACCCTGTACATCTGGGCCGGTCCGCACCACCTGCACTACACCGCTCTGCCGGACTGGGCGCAGTCCCTGGGCATGGCGATGTCGATCATCCTGCTGGCTCCGAGCTGGGGCGGCATGATCAACGGCATGATGACCCTGTCGGGCGCCTGGCATAAGCTGCGCACCGACCCGATCCTGCGCTTCCTGGTGGTGTCCCTGGCGTTCTACGGCATGTCGACCTTCGAAGGTCCGATGATGGCGATCAAGACCGTCAACTCGCTGTCGCACTACACCGACTGGACCATCGGCCACGTACACGCCGGCGCTCTGGGCTGGGTGGCGATGATCTCGATCGGCGCCATCTACCACATGATCCCGAAACTGTTCGGTCGTGCGCAGATGCACAGCACCGGCCTGATCAACACCCACTTCTGGCTCGCGACCATCGGTACCGTGCTCTACATCGCTTCGATGTGGGTCAACGGCATTACCCAGGGCCTGATGTGGCGTGCAATCAACGACGACGGCACCCTCACCTACTCGTTCGTCGAAGCGCTGCAAGCCAGCCACCCTGGTTTCATCGTTCGCGCCCTGGGCGGTGCGTTCTTCGCCACCGGCATGTTGTTCATGGCCTACAACGTATTCCGTACCGTACGCGCCTCGAACCCGGCTGAAGCCGAAGCCGCCGCCAAGATTGCCGTAGTTGGAGCTCACTGATGAAGCATGAAGCAGTCGAGAAGAATATTGGCCTGCTGGCCTTCTTCATGGTCATCGCCGTCAGCGTCGGCGGCCTGACCCAGATCGTTCCGCTGTTTTTCCAGGATGTCACCAACAAGCCGGTCGAGGGCATGAAGCCCCGCACCGCCCTTGAACTGGAAGGCCGGGACATTTATATCGCCAACGGTTGTGTCGGCTGCCACTCGCAGATGATCCGTCCGTTCCGTGCTGAAACCGAACGCTACGGCCACTACTCGGTCGCCGGTGAAAGCGTCTGGGACCACCCGTTTCTGTGGGGTTCCAAGCGTACCGGTCCGGACCTGGCCCGTGTCGGCGGTCGCTACTCCGATGACTGGCAGCGTGCGCACTTGTACAACCCGCGCAACGTAGTGCCTGAGTCGAAAATGCCGGCCTACCCGTTCCTCGTGGAAAACAAGCTCGACGGCAAAGACACTGCGAAAAAAATGGAAGTCTTGCGCACGCTCGGCGTCCCTTACACCGACGAAGACATCGCCGGCGCCAAGGATGCTGTGAAGGGCAAAACCGAAATGGACGCGCTGGTGGCCTATCTGCAAGGCCTGGGCACCATCATCAAAAGCAAACGGTGAATTGGATGGATATCGGGATGATTCGTGGCCTAGGCACCGTTGTCGTGATGGTGGCCTTCATCGGACTGGCACTGTGGGTGTTCAGTCCCAAGCGCAAGTCGGAGTTTGAAGACGCGACCTTGCTGCCTTTCGCGGATGATCCCGAAGCCATCAAGCACGTCGAGCAAGCTTCTAGGAGTAACAAAGAATGACTACATTCTGGAGTCTGTACGTCACAGTCCTCAGTCTCGGTACGATCTTTTCCCTGACCTGGCTGCTGCTGTCGACCCGCAAGGGCCAGCGCGCAGAGCAGACGGACGAGACGGTCGGGCACGCCTTCGACGGGATCGAGGAGTACGACAACCCGCTGCCGAAATGGTGGTTCATGCTGTTCGTGGGCACCATCATCTTCGCACTGGGCTACCTGGCGCTGTATCCGGGCCTGGGTAACTGGAAAGGCCTGCTGCCGGGTTACGGCTACCTCGACAACGAGAAGCAGACCCCGTTCGCCAACGGCCAGACCGGCTGGACCGGCGTTCACGAGTGGGAAAAGGAAATGGCCAGGTCGGACGCCAAGTTCGGTCCGATCTTCGCCAAGTTCGCCGCCATGCCAATCGAAGAAGTGGCCAAGGACCCGCAAGCCCTGAAGATGGGTGCCCGCCTGTTCGCCTCCAACTGCTCGGTTTGCCATGGTTCCGACGCCAAGGGCGCCTATGGCTTCCCTAACCTGACCGACGCCGACTGGCGCTGGGGCGGCGAGCCGGCAACCATCAAGACCACCATCATGGGCGGCCGTCATGCCGTGATGCCGGCGTGGGCTGAAGTGATCGGCGAGCAAGGCGTGGCCGACGTGGCCGCGTTTGTCCTGACCAACCTCGATGGCCGCAAGCTGCCGGAAGGCACCAAGGCCGACCCGGTTGCCGGGCAGAAACTGTTCGCCACCAACTGCGTGGCGTGCCACGGTCCGGAAGGCAAAGGTACGCCAGCGATGGGCGCGCCTGACCTGACTCACCCGGCAGCGTTCATCTACGGTTCGAGCTTCGCTCAACTGCAGCAGACCATCCGTTACGGCCGTCAGGGCCAGATGCCTGCGCAAGAACAGCTGCAAGGCAACGACAAGGTTCACTTGCTGGCCGCTTACGTCTACAGCCTGTCTCATGGCGAGAAGGCAGCGGACGCCGAGTAAGGCAAACGCTTGATGCAATAAAAAACGGCCCCGCCAATGAGAGTTGGCGGGGCCTTTTTTTATGGTTCTTCACGCATTCCCGGGAACCTGTAGGAGCCAGCCTGCTGGCGATGGTCGTTAACGACAACGCGTGCTCTCTGGTTCAACGCGGCGCCCCTGACTCCATCGCCAGCAAGCTGGCTCCTACAGGTTGTTGCGTTGCCTGAAGACAACATCGACTTCAACGAATTGATTCCGCCCGCACCTGAAAACCGTCCATAATTCTCAAGTCAATTGATTCAAGTCATTACACCATCAATTGATTTTGCCAAACGTGACCAAAGGTCGCACCCGCAGCCCAGAGCGACAGGCGTATCATTGAGCCACTGCAACACCCCTTTTTGACCCCGGTCGGCATGTACTGACCGAGGCACTTTTCCACTGCCGTGGGATGCAATGATGAGCAACCAGATTCCGGTACACGACGTCACTCCACCCGCCAGGAACGCGAACAACAGCGTCGACCTCTACGCCTCCAGAGAAAAAATCTACACCCGCGCCTTCACCGGCCTGTTTCGCAATCTGCGGATGACCGGCGGTGCCCTGTTGTTCCTGCTGTACTTCGGCACGGTGTGGCTGAACTGGGGCGGTCATCAGGCGGTCTGGTGGAACCTGCCGGAGCGCAAGTTCTTCATTTTCGGCGCCACCTTCTGGCCTCAGGATTTCATCCTGCTGTCCGGCATGCTGATCATCGCTGCGTTCGGCCTGTTCTTCATCACCGTGTACGCCGGACGGGTCTGGTGCGGCTATACCTGCCCGCAAAGCGTCTGGACCTGGATCTTCATGTGGTGCGAAAAGGTCACCGAAGGTGACCGCAACCAACGCATCAAGCTCGACAAGGCGCCGATGAGCGCCAACAAGTTCCTGCGCAAGTTCAGCAAGCACAGCCTGTGGCTGTTGATCGGTTTCGTCACCGGCATGACCTTCGTCGGCTACTTCTCGCCGATCCGCGAACTGAGCATCGAATTCTTTACCGGCGAAGCCGATGGCTGGTCGTACTTCTGGGTCGGTTTCTTCACCCTCGCCACTTACGGCAACGCCGGCTGGTTGCGTGAACAGGTGTGCATCTACATGTGCCCGTACGCGCGCTTCCAGAGCGTGATGTTCGACAAGGACACGCTGATCGTTTCCTACGACCCGCGCCGTGGCGAAAGCCGTGGCCCGCGTAAAAAAGGCATCGACTACAAGGCTCAGGGCCTGGGTGACTGCATCGACTGCACCATGTGCGTCCAGGTCTGCCCGACCGGTATCGACATCCGTGACGGCCTGCAAATCGAATGCATCGGATGCGCCGCCTGCATCGATGCCTGCGACGCCGTCATGGACAAAATGGAATACCCGCGCGGGCTGATCAGCTACACCACCGAGCACAACCTGTCCGGGCAGAAAACCCATAAACTGCGTCCGCGCCTGATCGGCTATGCCATCGTGCTGCTGGCAATGATCAGCTTGCTGGTGACGGCATTCTTCATGCGTGCGCTGGTGGGCTTCGATGTCAGCAAAGACCGCGTGCTGTACCGCGAGAACGCCGAAGGCCGGATCGAAAACGTCTACAGCCTGAAAATCATGAACAAGGACCAGCGCGACCATACCTACCTGCTCGAAGCATCCGGCCTGCCGGATCTCAAATTGCAGGGCCGACGCGAGATCAAGGTCGCGGCCGGCGAGATCGTCAGCCAGCCTGCCGAACTGTCCGTCGCGCCGGAAAAACTGCCGTCGAGCACCAACGAGGTGAAATTCATCCTCAAGGATGCCGATGACGACAGCGTCCACATTGAAGCCAAGAGCCGGTTCATCGGCCCACAAATTCGTTGAGAGAACAGAACATGCCCGCAGCAACTGCCGCAAGTCCCTGGTACAAGCACCTCTGGCCGTGGATCATCATCGGGATCCTGGCCTGTTCGGTGACCTTGACCTTGTCCATGGTGACCATCGCGGTGAAGAACCCGGACAACCTGGTCAACGACAACTACTACGAGGCCGGCAAAGGCATCAACCGCTCCCTCGACCGTGAACTGCTGGCCCAGAACCTGAAAATGCGCGCCAGCGTTCATCTCGATGACGTGACCGGCGAAGTTGACTTGCGCCTGAGCGGCGACAGCCAGCCCAGGACCCTGGAGCTGAACCTGATCTCGCCGACCCAACCGGAAAAGGATCGCAAGATCACCCTGACCCGTAGCGAAACCGAACAGGGCCGCTACATCGGCCAGTTGAGCGACAAGGTCGAAGGCCGGCGTTTTGTCGAGTTGCTCGGCACTCAGGACGACCACATCTGGCGCATGTTCGAAGAAGAACCGGTCAGCCACGACAAGGATCTGCTGCTCGGTGATGAGCCGTTGCAAGGTGCCGAAGACCTGAAGAAATAACGCAGCGCTTCGCGCATCGCGAGCAAGCTCGCTCCCACAGTTGATCACCGCCATGCTCAGAACCTGAGTACACCAATGATCCCTGTGGGAGCGAGCTTGCTCGCGATGAGGCCCTACTTGACGACAGAGATCCTGCGGCATTAATGAAAATCCCATGACCACCCCACTCCCCTGCTACCACTGCGCCCTGCCCGTCCCGGCCGGCAGCCGCTTCACCGCCGCGGTCCTGGGGCAAACCCGCGAATTCTGCTGCCCGGGTTGCCAGGCCGTGGCCGAAGCCATTGTCGCCGGTGGTCTGGAAAACTATTACCAGCACCGCAGCGAAGCCTCGGCCAACCCCGAAACGCTACCCTTGCAACTGGTGGATGAACTGGCGCTGTACGACCGTGCCGATGTACAACAACCCTTCGTTCGCCACGAAGGCGAGCTCGCCGAAACCACACTCTTGATGGAAGGCATCAGCTGCGCAGCCTGCGGCTGGTTGATCGAGAAACACTTGCGCACCTTGCCGGCGGTGGCTGAAGCGCGCCTGAACCTGTCCAACCATCGCCTGCACGTACGCTGGACCGATGCGCAATTACCGCTGAGCCAGGTCCTCAGCGAACTGCGCCAGATCGGTTATGCCGCACACCCGTATCAGGCCGACCGCGCCAGCGAACAACTGGCCAGCGAAAACCGCCTAGCCCTGCGCCAGCTCGGCGTGGCCGGGCTGCTGTGGTTCCAGGCGATGATGGCAACCATGGCCACCTGGCCTGAATTCAACATCGACCTCAGCCCCGAGTTGCACACCATCCTGCGCTGGGTCGCGCTGTTCCTCACCACCCCGATCGTGTTCTACAGCTGTGCGCCATTCTTCAAAGGCGCCATGCGCGATCTGCGCACCCGCCACCTGACCATGGACGTTTCCGTGTCACTGGCCATCGGCAGTGCCTACGTTGCCGGGATCTGGACTTCGATCACCGGGGTCGGCGAACTGTATTTCGATGCCGTTGGCATGTTTGCCCTGTTTCTGCTGGCCGGGCGTTATCTGGAACGGCGCGCCCGCGAGCGTACGGCCGCCGCGACTGCGCAACTGGTCAACCTGTTGCCCGCCTCGTGCCTGCGCTTGACGCCTGACGGCCAGAGCGAACGCATTCTGCTCAGTGAACTGCGTGTCGGCGATCAGGTGCTGGTGCATCCGGGCGCCATTCTTCCGGCTGACGGCAAGATCCTCGACGGTCAGTCGAGTGTCGACGAGTCGCTGCTGACCGGCGAATACCTGCCGCAACCCCGCACCCTCGGCGATGCGGTCACTGCCGGCACCCTGAACGTCGAAGGCGCACTGACTGTCGAGGTCCAGGCCCTGGGCCAGGACACTCGCCTCTCGGCCATCGTTCGCCTGCTCGATCGTGCCCAGGCCGAAAAGCCGCGCCTGGCGGAAATCGCCGACCGCGCCGCACAATGGTTCCTGCTGTTTTCGCTGATCGCTGCCGCCGCGATTGGCCTGCTGTGGTGGCAACTGGACGCCTCGCGAGCGTTCTGGATCGTGCTGGCGATGCTCGTGGCGACGTGCCCGTGTGCATTGTCGCTGGCGACGCCGACCGCGCTCACCGCCGCCACCGGCACTTTGCACAAACTCGGCCTGCTGCTGACGCGCGGCCATGTGCTGGAAGGCCTGAACCAGATCGACACGGTGATTTTCGACAAAACCGGCACCCTCACCGAAGGGCGCCTGGCGCTGCGTTCGATCCGCCCCCTCGGCGCGCTCGACAACGACCAATGCCTGAGCCTCGCCGCCGCCCTGGAAAATCGCTCCGAACACCCGATCGCCCGGGCTTTCGGACGCGCGCCAATGGCAGCCGAGGAAGTCCACAGTACCCCGGGGCTTGGCCTTGAGGGGCTGGTGGATGGGCGACGCCTGCGCATCGGCCAACCGCGATTCGTCTGCGAACTCAGTGGCGCCGTGGTGCCGCCGATGCCCGAAGAAGCCGGCCAATGGCTGCTGCTGGGCGACGGCCAGGGACCGCTGGCCTGGCTCGTCCTCGATGATCGCTTGCGTGCCGATGCGCCCGAGCTGCTGGCCGCGTGCAGGGCGCGTGGCTGGCGCACGCTGTTGTTATCCGGCGACAGCTCGCCGATGGTCGCCAGTGTGGCGGCGGAACTGGGCATCGATGAAGCCCGCGGCGGCTTGCGTCCGGACGATAAGCTGCAAGTCCTGCAACAACTGCACAAAGAAGGTCGCAAGGTGTTGATGCTGGGGGACGGGGTCAATGACGTGCCAGTGCTGGCGGCTGCGGATATCAGCGTCGCCATGGGCTCGGCCACCGATCTGGCGAAAACCAGTGCCGATGCCGTGCTGCTGTCCAACCGCCTCGACGCCCTGGTGCAAGCCTTCAGCCTGGCACGACGCACCCGTCGGGTCATTATCGAGAACCTGTTGTGGGCCGGGCTGTACAATGGCCTCATGCTGCCCTTCGCCGCCCTCGGCTGGATCACCCCGGTGTGGGCGGCGGTGGGCATGTCGATCAGTTCGTTGACCGTGGTGTTGAACGCCCTGCGCCTGACTCGAATGCCGAGCGCGCCCGCCCTCTCCACCACGCCAGAAACCCGCCCGCTGCCGGCCTGAGCCGCGCGGGCATGGAGTCCAGATGCCAGCTCTTTACGTGATGATTCCCGCTGCGCTGCTGATCGTGGCCATCGCCGTCTATATCTTCTTCTGGGCGGTGGACAGCGGTCAGTACGACGACCTCGACGGCCCGGCCCACAGCATCCTGTTCGACGACCAGGACCCGAACCACACCGCCGGCGTCGATGAGGCCAGCGGCCAACCGGCCAAGCCGCAAGACAAGGCACCGCCCCATGCTTGAATTGGCGCCACTGCTGGTGTCTGCGGTGATCCTCGGCTTGCTCGGCGGCGGCCACTGCCTGGGCATGTGCGGCGGCTTGATGGGCGCGCTGACCCTGGCGATTCCCAAGGAACAACGCAGCCGCCGCTTTCGCCTGCTGCTGGCCTACAACCTGGGACGGATTCTGAGCTATGCCTGCGCCGGGCTGCTGATCGGCCTGGCCGGATGGGCCGTGGCCAGCAGCCCGGCGGCGATGTTCCTGCGCATCCTCGCCGGCTTACTGCTGATTGCCATGGGCCTGTACCTGGCCGGCTGGTGGAGCGGCCTGACCCGTATCGAAAGCCTCGGTCGAGGCTTGTGGCGGCATATCCAGCCAGTCGCCAACCGCTTGCTGCCGGTGTCGAGCGTTCCGCGCGCGCTGCTGTTGGGCGCACTCTGGGGCTGGCTGCCGTGCGGCCTGGTTTACAGCACCTTGCTATGGTCGGCCAGTCAGGGCAACGCGCTGGACAGCGCATTGTTGATGCTCGCGTTCGGGCTCGGCACCTGGCCGGTGCTGCTGGCGACTGGCCTCGCCGCCGAGCGCATCACCGCACTGTTGCGCAAGCGCAGCGTACGGATGGCGGGCGGCTTGTTGGTGATGTTGTTCGGCATCTGGACCTTGCCGGGGCCGCATCAGCATTGGCTCATGGGGCACTAGATCGGCGGCACCCCTGTAGCAGCTGCCGAGCCTGCGAGGCTGCGTTCGGCGGCGCAGCCGTCGTGAAATCAGACTGTGCGGTGTTTCAGGTGAATTTGGTGCTCAGGGTTTACGACGGCTGCGCCGCCGAACGCAGCCTCGCAGGCTCGGCAGCTGCTACAGGGTGATTGATGCAAATCAAGATGCCCCGACCCGCCCTCGCATAAAGTGGCTGACACTGCCAGCCTATCCGGGGGAATGCCCGCATGATGCTCGACGCCATTCGTTGGGACACCGATCTGATCCGCCGTTACGACCTGGCGGGACCACGCTACACCTCGTACCCGACTGCCGTGCAATTCAACAGCCAGGTCGGCACCTTTGACCTGTTCCATGCCCTGCGCGACAGCCGCAAGGCCCAACGCCCGTTGTCGCTGTACGTGCACGTGCCGTTCTGCGCGAACATTTGCTATTACTGCGCCTGCAACAAGGTCATCACCAAGGATCGCGGCCGGGCGCAGCCCTATTTGCAGCGCCTGGAACAGGAAATCCAGTTGATTGCCTGCCATCTCGACCCCACGCAGAAAGTCGAGCAACTGCACTTCGGTGGCGGCACGCCCACCTTTCTCAGCCACGACGAGCTGCGCCAATTGATGGCGCACTTGCGCAAACACTTCAATTTGCTGGACGACGACTCCGGCGACTACGGCATCGAGATAGACCCGCGCGAGGCCGACTGGTCGACCATGGGCCTGCTGCGCGAACTGGGTTTCAATCGGGTCAGCATCGGCCTGCAAGACCTTGACCCGGCGGTCCAGCGAGCGGTCAATCGCCTGCAAAGCCTGGAAGAAACCCGCGCGGTGATCGACGCCGCCCGCACTTTGCAGTTTCGCTCGATCAATATCGACCTGATCTACGGCCTGCCAAAACAGACGCCGGAAAATTTCGCCCGCACCGTCGAAGAGGTCATCCACCTGCAACCGGACAGGTTATCGGTGTTCAACTACGCCCACTTGCCGGAACGCTTCATGCCGCAGCGGCGCATCAACAGCAATGAACTGCCGACACCCGCGCAGAAGCTGGAAATGCTCCACCGCACCATTGAGCAACTGATCAACGCCGGCTACCGCTACATCGGCATGGACCACTTCGCCCTGCCCGACGATGAGCTGGCGATTGCCCAGGAAGAGTCAACCCTGCAACGCAACTTCCAGGGCTACACCACCCACGGTCATTGCGATCTGATCGGCCTCGGCGTCTCGGCGATCAGCCAGATCGGCGACCTTTACTGCCAGAACAGCAGCGACTTGAACCAGTATCAGAACGCGCTCGCAGCGTCGCAGCTGGCCACCAGTCGCGGCCTGCTGTGCAATGCCGACGACCGCCTGCGGCGCGCGGTCATTGCGCAATTGATCTGCACCTTCAGCCTGGAATTTTCCGACATCGAACAGGTATTCAACATCGATTTTCAGGGCTATTTCGGTGAGCTCTGGCCCCAACTGCAAGACATGGCCAACGACGGGCTGATCGAGCTCGACCGCGAACGGATCACCATCCTGCCCGCCGGGCGATTGTTGGTACGCTCGGTGTGCATGGTCTTCGACGCGTATCTGGAACAACACAGCCGCCAGCGCTTTTCCCGGGTGATCTAGGCCACTGCGACAAAGCGCCACGGACTGGTCTCAATCTCCTCGGGTGAGTTACCCTTACATCTTATGTGTGTTTTCCCACAAGGATTGAAGAAATGTCCGAGCCAGTAAAACTGCGCGCTCATAATCAAGCCCATTGCAAGGATTGCAGCCTGGCCCCTCTTTGCCTGCCACTTTCGTTGAATCTGGAAGACATGGATGCGCTGGACGAAATCGTCAAACGTGGCCGGCCGCTGAAAAAAGGCGAATTTCTGTTCCGCCAGGGCGATACCTTCGATTCTGTTTACGCAGTCCGTTCTGGTGCTCTCAAGACCTTCGGCCTGAGCGATACCGGCGAAGAACAGCTCACCGGCTTTCACCTGCCCAGCGAACTGGTCGGCCTGTCGGGTATGGACACCGAAAAGCATCCGGTGTCGGCGCAAGCCCTGGAAACCACTTCAGTGTGTGAGATCCCCTTTGAACGCCTCGACGAACTGGCCCTGCAACTGCCGCAGTTGCGCCGTCAGTTGATGCGCGTGATGAGCCGCGAAATTCGCGATGACCAGCAGATGATGCTGCTGTTGTCGAAAAAGACCGCCGACGAACGCATCGCCACCTTCCTGGTCAACCTGTCGGCACGCTTCCGCGCCCGGGGTTTTTCCGCCAATCAGTTCCGCCTGAGCATGTCGCGCAACGAAATCGGCAACTACCTGGGCCTGGCGGTGGAAACCGTGTCTCGCGTCTTTACGCGCTTCCAGCAAAACGAACTGATCGCGGCAGAAGGCAAGGAAATCCGGATTATCGACCCGATCCAGCTGTGCGCCCTGGCCGGTGGCTCACTGGAAAGCTGAAACAAACCGTTGCGGCTGAGCGAAACGGTTCAGCCGCCGTTATACTTTGTCGTTTGCAGCCCTGCCAGGATTCTTCGACTATGGCCTTCGACTCCTTCGACATCAAATCCCTCATCCGCCCTGTCATCGACTTCCCGAAACCGGGCGTGATCTTTCGCGACATCACCCCGCTCTTCCAGTCGCCCACGGCCCTGCGCCTGGTGATGGACAGCTTCGCCCATCGTTATGTCGAGGCTGACTTCACCCATATCGGCGCCATGGACGCCCGCGGCTTCCTGATCGGTTCGGTACTGGCCTATCAGTTGAACAAACCGCTGGTGCTGTTCCGCAAGCAGGGCAAGCTGCCGGCCGAAGTGCTGGCCGAGGGCTATGCGACCGAATACGGCGAAGCCTTCCTGGAAGTACACGCCGACAGCTTGTGCGAAGGCGATTCGGTGGTGATGTTCGATGACCTGATCGCCACCGGCGGTACCCTGATTGCCGCCGCCAACCTGATCCGCCGCATGGGCGCGCGGGTGCATGAAGCGGCCGCGATCATCGACCTGCCGGAGCTGGGTGGTTCGCAGCGTCTGGAAGATATGGGCATTCCTACGTTCTGCCTGACGCAGTTTGCGCTGACCGATAAATAAGCGGCGCCTGTCAGACCGCCATCGCGAGCAAGCTCGCTCCCACATTCGACCGCATTCTGTCAGGAAGAATGCAATCCACTGTAGGAGCGAGCCTGCTCGCGATGGCGTCAGCCGCCGCACCGCCGATTACAGCCCCATCTGCTTACTGATGATCTCGTTCATCACTTCCCGCGTCCCGCCACCAATCGACAGAATCCGGTTGTCGCGGTACAGCCGCTCCACCAGACTTTCTCGCATGTAACCCAGCCCACCCAATATCTGCACCGCATCGTTAACGATCCGGTCTGCCGTATCCGTCGCAAAATTCTTGGCCATGGAAATTTCCTTGATCACGCTCTGCCCCGCCGCCATTTTCGCGGCCT
Source organism: Pseudomonas sp. Pseusp10 (assembly GCF_059492225.1). Classification (NCBI taxonomy): domain Bacteria; kingdom Pseudomonadati; phylum Pseudomonadota; class Gammaproteobacteria; order Pseudomonadales; family Pseudomonadaceae; genus Pseudomonas; species Pseudomonas sp. Pseusp10. The sequence continues at coordinate 4,965,185 of NZ_CP168528.1, forward strand.
GGCGGTAAGTGAACTCCCGGGACACTTCCAGCGCGGTCGCCATCTCGGCGAGGCGATGCCTGATCACCTGAAACTTGCCGATCGGCTTGCCAAAGGCTTCGCGCTGGCGCGCCCATTTCAGGCTCTCCTCCAGCGCAAGTTGTGCGGTCATGTTGGCCATCAACGCCAAGGCCAGGCGTTCGCTCTGGAAATTGCCCATGATGCAGGCAAAGCCCATGTTCTCGGCGCCGATCAGATTTCCTGCGGGCACCCGGCAATCATCGAAGAACAGTTCAGCCGTGTCTGATGCCCACCAACCCATTTTCTTCAGCTGCCGTCCTACGGTGAAACCGGGCGTGCCCTTCTCGATCAACAACAGGCTGATACCCGCGAAACCCGGCTCGCCGGTTCGCACCGCGACGGTATAGAAATCCGCGCGCACGCCGCTGGTGATGAAGGTTTTGCTGCCACTGACCCGATAGAAATCGCCATCGCGCACTGCACGGGTTTGCAGGTTGGCGACGTCAGATCCACCGCCAGGCTCGGTGATGGCCAGGGCGCTGATCTTCTCTCCCGACAGCACCTGGGGCAGCACCCGATCTCGCACTTCGGGCCGGGCCCACTTGAGAATGGGCGGCAAGCCGATATCCAGCGAGCCCAGACCGGCAACCAGCCCGCCTGAGCCGCAGCGCATCAACTCTTCACTGGCGGCAACCTTGGCGAACAGGTCCCCTTCATGGCTGCCCCCGTAAGCCTCTGGGTACCCAATGCCGAGAATCCCCGCTGCACCGGCCTTGAGGTAGAGCTCGCGAGGAAAGCTTTCGGCTTCTTCCCACTGCTCGATATCAGGAAGAATCTCGCGTTCGACGAAACGTCTGACGCTGTCACGGACCAATTGGTGGCTGGGGTCGAAGTATTCCTGAAAGGCAGACATCGGCGAGCTCCACTGAAGGGGTCAGTGAAGTTAACCGAGCGCTTGCTTGGTTTTCAACAGGATTGTGTCATTCAGACGGACCGCGTCGCCTGCATCGCGAGCAAGCTCGCTCCCACAGGGTAGTGCGGCGTACATAAATCCAATGTGGGAGCGAGCTTGCTCGCGATGGCGTCAGCATGGACACCACATGAACTCAGAGCGAAATAGGCTTACGCCCGGCAAACGAATGCGCCAGCGTCCCGCCATCCACCAGCTCCAGCTCACCACCGAGCGGTACGCCGTGGGCGATGCGCGAGGCGATCAGGCCTTTGTTGCTGAGCAACTGGGCGATGTAGTGTGCGGTGGCCTCACCTTCCACGGTCGGGTTGGTGGCCAGGATGACTTCGGTGAAGGTACCCGCCTCTTCGATTCGCGCCATCAATTGCGGAATGCCGATGGCTTCCGGGCCCAAACCGTCGAGCGGCGACAGATGCCCCTTGAGCACGAAATAGCGACCGCGGAAACCGGTCTGCTCCACCGCATAGACGTCCATCGGCCCTTCCACCACGCAAAGCAAGGTGTCGTCGCGACGGGTATCGGCGCATTGCGGGCAAAGATCATCTTCAGTCAGCGTACGGCACAAACGGCAGTGGCCGACCCCTTCCATCGCCTGGCTCAGGGCCAGTGCCAGTCGTGAGCCGCCGCTGCGGTCACGCTCGAGCAACTGCAACGCCATGCGCTGGGCGGTTTTCTGACCCACGCCGGGCAAAATTCGCAGGGCGTCGATCAGTTGGCGAATCAAAGGGCTGAAGCTCATGATGGAAAAGTCCGACAAAACAACGAGACGCGGTTTATACCCGCGCCTCGGTTGAGCGTCAAATTGCAGCGTCAATTACTCAGTCCCGGGAAACCCGAACCACCAGTTTGCCGAAGTTGCGTCCCTCCAGCAGGCCGATGAACGCATCGGGCGCCTGCTCCAGGCCATCGACCACGTCCTCGCGGAACTTCACCTTGCCATCGCGTACCCACGGCGCCATGGCACTGAGGAATTCCGGCTGGCGATCACCATAGTCATCAAACACGATAAAGCCCTGGATGCGCACCCGCTTGGTCAACAGGGTGCGTTGCAACAGTGGCAGACGATCCGGCCCGCTCGGCGCTTCATGGGCGTTATAGGAGGCAATCAGGCCGCACAGTGGAACCCGCGCCTTGGGGTTGAGCAACGGCACCACGGCGTCGAACACCTTGCCACCGACGTTTTCATAATAAATGTCGATGCCCTTGGGACAGGCCTGCGCCAGCTCATCAGCAAAGTCCGGGCTCCTGTGGTCGATGCAGGCATCGAAGCCCAGCTCTTCGACGACATAACGGCACTTGTTCGCACCACCCGCCACACCGACCACGCGCAAGCCCTTGATCTTCGCCACCTGGCCGACCACCGAACCCACCGCGCCGGACGCCGCTGCAACCACCAGGGTCTCGCCGGCCTTGGGTTGGCCGATATCCATCAGCCCCATGTACGCGGTCATGCCCGGCATGCCCAGCACCCCGAGGGCCATCGACGCACTTGACAACCCCGACGGCACCGGGATGATGCTGCGCCCGTCATTGATACTGTGGCTTTGCCAACCGGTGGCACCGACCACCAGATCACCTTCCTGAAATTTCGGATTGAGCGAGCGCTCGACCCGGCTGACAGCGCCCCCGGTCATGACTTCGCCGATTTCCACCGGTGCGGCGTAGGAAGGTGCGTCACTCATGCGTCCGCGCATGTAGGGATCCAGTGACAGGAAAACGGTCTTGAGCAGCACCTGACCGTCGGTCAGATCCGGCAACGCTACCCGCTCCATGCGGAAGTTTTCCGGCGTCGGCGCGCCGACCGGGCGTGAAGCCAGGACAATGCGTTGATTGAGGGGCATGGGGTCGGACATGGCAGCGTCTCCTGTGAGCGATGGGGTTCGGTGATATAGGGAGCAGACCTTTGTGGCGGTATGGCGTTCGATGTGTTTTCAGTTGTACCGGGGCGACTTCATCGCGAGCAAGCTCGCTCCCACAGGGGGGGCGTCGTACACAAATCCAGTGTGGGAGCGGGCTTGCTCGCGAAGGCGACTTCACAGGCACCGCATCCCTGTCAGCCAGAAACAAAAATGCCAAGCGCAATGCCTGGCATTTTTTGTAGCTCATCTGCCGCCTGATGGCGAATCAGAATGGCAGTTTCATGCCCGGTGGCATTTGCATGCCGGCGGTCATGCTGCCCATTTTTTCCTGGCTGTTGGCTTCGATCTTGCGCACGGCATCGTTGACCGCGGATGCAATGACCGCTTCCAGCATTTCCTTGTCGTCTTCGCTCATGCCTTCGACCAGGCTCGGGTCGATGGTCACGCTCTTGACGTCATGACGACCGGTCATCACCACGGTGACCATATCGCCACCGGCCTTACCGGTGACTTCGGCGTTGGCCAGCTCTTCCTGCATCTTGGCCATTTTTTCCTGCATCTGCTGCGCCTGCTTCATCAGGCCGGCCATGCCACCTTTCATCATGGTAATCACCTCAAAAGTACTTGGATCAAAACAGCGCCCGGCGGAGTGTAGCCGAGCGCCTTCAGTTATTAGCCCTGAGTGACCAGGGCGTCGACAGGTTCAATAGTATCGTTACGGACCACCGCACCGAACTGCTGCATCATTTGCTGGATGAACGGATCGCCGTGGATCGATTCCTCCGCCTCGCGCTGACGGTTGGCGCGGCGGCGCGAAGCCGCTTGTGCCGGGGTTTCCTGCTCGGGCTTGATCAGCTCGATGCTCAGGGTCAGCGTGCGCTGGTGATACTGGTTCAGCGCATCGTTGAGGCGACGCTGTTGAGTGGCGTTGAACAAGGCACTGTGGGCCGGGTCCAGGTGCATCAGCCAATTGTCGCCATCCACCGCAATCAGCGTGCAGTTGGCGGCGATGCTGCCGGTCATGCCGGAGATCGGCAATTTCGGGAACAGCTCCAGCCATTGCAGGGCCAGACCGGTGGCCGGCATTGCCGCGGGCTCAGGCTCTGGCTCCGGAGCAGGCTCGGCGGCATGCTCGCTGGCCAACTCGTCGAGGTAACTGTAGGCCGAATCCATGTCCGGCTCGATGTAATCCTCGTCCAGCGGCGGCTCGTCATCCAGGTCCATGCCCGGCGTCGCGGCATCGACGTCGGCCACCGAAGGTTCAGGGATCGGCGCGGCAGCCCATTCCGGGGCGTCCGGCACCACGCTGTCCGGCGTCGGCAACGGCATCGGCGGTAAATCGGGTTGTTCGCTGGCGGTTTCCAGCACCGGCTCCACCGCCGGTTGCTGAACGGGCGCCGGCTCGACCGGGTCATTCCACGGCAGGTCGACAACCTCTTCGACCACGACCGCCTCAACCACAGGCGCAGGCTCTGGCACAACGACCGGCGCTACCGGTGCAGGTGCAGGAGCCGCCACTGGCGCAGCCGCCATCGGTGCAACGGCCGCAGCGACTACCGGCGCAACAACCGGCGCGGCAGCCACTGAGTTTGCGGAATCAACTGTGGCCTGGCTGATCCCCACTGGCTTTAGCGGTTGCCTTGGGGCATCCGCGGTGTCTGCGGGCCGGAACGCCAGCATCCGCAGCAACACCATTTCAAAACCGCCCCGGGGATCCGGCGCCAGCGGCAAGTCGCGGCGGCCGATCAGGCCCATCTGATAGTAGAACTGCACGTCTTCGGCCGGCAAGGCCCGGGCCAGTGCCAGCACGCGATCACGGTCGCCGTGACCGTTATCGACACCTTCCGGCAAGGCCTGGGCGATGGCAACGCGGTGCAGCACATTGAGAATTTCCGAAAGTACGCCGTTCCAGTCCGGGCCTTGTTCGGCCAGGTGGCGGACGGCTTCGAGCAACGTCCTGGCATCGCCTTCGATCAGCGCATGCAGGACGTCGTAGACCTGCCCGTGATCGAGGGTCCCGAGCATCGCCCGCACGTCGGCGGCCATGACTTTGCCCTCACCGAAGGCAATCGCCTGGTCGGTCAGGCTCATGGCATCCCGCATCGACCCGTCGGCGGCACGGCCCAGCAGCCACAGCGCATCGTCTTCGAACGGCACGTTCTCGACACCCAGCACGTGGGTCAAGTGCTCGACGACGCGCTCGGGCGTCATGTTCTTCAGGGAGAACTGCAGGCACCGCGACAGAATCGTTGCAGGAAGTTTCTGCGGGTCGGTCGTGGCCAGGATGAACTTGACGTAGGGTGGCGGCTCTTCGAGGGTTTTGAGCAGTGCATTGAAGGAATGGCTGGAGAGCATGTGCACTTCGTCGATCAGGTAGACCTTGAAGCGCCCACGGCTCGGGGCGTACTGCACATTGTCGAGCAACTCGCGAGTGTCTTCGACCTTGGTGCGGCTCGCGGCGTCGATCTCGATCAGGTCGACAAAGCGGCCCTCGTCGATTTCGCGGCACACCGAGCATTCGCCACAGGGGGTCGAAGTGATACCTGTCTCACAGTTCAGGCATTTGGCAATGATCCGCGCGATGGTGGTCTTGCCGACCCCCCGGGTACCGGTAAACAGGTACGCGTGGTGCAGCCGCTGGCTGTCCAAGGCATTGATCAGAGCCTTGAGCACATGGGTCTGGCCGACCATTTCGCGGAACGAGCGCGGACGCCATTTACGTGCAAGAACCTGATAACTCATCGAAAACCGTCGCAGCGAAGGAAGCAGAAGCGGCTAATGCTAGCGGAGCAAGGCACAAATTGCATCCGGTGCGCTCGTGTATTCTGGCTAAGCTGCACATCGCAGGCATTTAATGGAGTGTTTATGCGGCTGGCCTTGGGGGTATTGCTGTTGATCAGCCTGGACAGCGTGGCCGCGCAAGCTCCGCTGCGCTTCGTGATATCCGACAGCTGGACCATGCCCATGGTGCAGCTTGAAGGAGGCAAACCGACCCAAGGCATTCTGTATGACGTGATGCTCAGTCTCGCGACTCAGGTCGGCGTACCGGCCGAATTCCATGTGTTGCCCCGCGGGCGGGTGGAAAACGCCATGGAACAAGGCGAGGTCAATATCCGCTGTTATGCCGCGCAATCGTGGCTGCCCCGTCAGTCCGACGACTACCTCTGGAGCATCCCGCTCTTTACCCAGCCCGACCTGCTGATCACCCCGAATGCGCACCCCGCTGCAGTGAATCCGGCGGAGTTGCCACAACAGTCCATCGGCACCGTGCTGGGCTACAGCTACCCGGCCCTGCAACCGCTGTTCGACACCGATCAACTGCATCGCGACGACGCACGCAATCAGGAACTGGTGCTGGAAAAGCTCCTCGCCGGCCGCAACCGCTATGCCGTCAGCAATCAATGGAGCCTGGACTGGTTCAATCTGCGCCTGCTGCCGGAGCAACAGTTGCACAGCGTGGCCGTGCTGCAGGAGCAGAATGTCGGCTGCTACGTGCGCAACGACCCGCAAGTGCCGGTACAGAGCATTCTGCGCACCCTGGTGCGGATGAAGATGTCCGGGGAGATCGATAAGATTGTCCGGTTGTATACCGGTGGCGAGCCGGCGGCTGTGGATAAATCGGAAACGACAAAAAACCGCCCCGGACAAGTTCCTGGCAGCTAGCGAAAGTTTTTTCGGAAAAATAACGCGAGAGAACACTCGCGTGGCGTTAAGGTGGTAACCCCACCAGCCACACCCCGGCACACAATGTCACCGCTGCGGCTGCTCCTGACCTGACGACCATGTAAGGGCGCCAGCCAACACCCGAAAACTAAAACAAGAATGGAACAAGCCGATAACGAACACCCTGCATATACTCTCGATATAATGGATCAAGAGAAAGATGCGCCTCTTCTCGAAATATTCGCGCGACCAGAAAACCGATAGTTCCCACATAGATAGCTATATTAGCCAGCGATGTATTTGCCAATACATAGCCCGTAAATGTCAGACAATAACTAGCATAGATAGGATGACGCACCACGCGATACATCCACGCAGTCTTGATAACCCGCTTTGCGGCAACGAGCGCAAAGCTACGGTTTAGAGAAAGTACACCCAGCACCTGAATGATCGTTCCCACAACTATCAGAAAACTTGCCCACGGGAGTACCCCCCAAGCCTCCGGCCGGAAAAACAATGGGGTAAAAGTCCCCCCTGCCGCCATCAACCAGTCGAGCGGAATGAGCGAAACCGTCTTTGGCTCGCTTCGAAAAATGTACAAAACTGCTGTCAGCGTCTCGGAGAGACAGAACAAAAGCATCGTCAGTTGATGCGTTTCTAGAAATCGGACCAAATGAACATAAGCAAAAACACTCCACACCCCCGCCAGGATAACTCCGCTATAAAATCCGACCCATCTCGACTGCAGCACTGCAGACAATGAACTCATGCCAGAAACTCCTGTCCGAAAAGTAACCAAAATCCGTTTTGAGGCGCCTTGATTTGCCCCCCCCCTTACCCACTGACATTGTCGACACCGTGATTGCGTCATCACTGATCATCACAGCCTAGCCAAAAATCAGACTTCAAGCTCCATCTTGAAAACACTCTGATAGCAAGACTGAGATCCGTCCCCGCCTGACTCTGCGACAAGACAAAACTCCGACACTCTCACGACTTCTGGAAAAACGCACGTCTGCCTTGATGCCTTGGAAGTATTATCCCTTACAACTTGATAGAATTAAGCATCTATCCATAATAACCAATAGGACCAAATAGCTATCTGCGCAAATATCGAATCCTCATAACAACATGCCCAACTATTCGATTTGCCTATTGTGATGACTCCGTTAAGCCCAAAAAATCAGCAGGACATTGCTCCTGATCGGGCCAGCACACGTAGCCAACAGGACCACGGTGAGCTTGGCATATCCCTCGACTGGCTCACGGCGCACTTAATACGAAGTAGTTTGCCAACCTGGGCCAGCAGCGAGAAGGTGCGCAGAGATGCCACAGCAAGGAAACTGGAGAGCGCAGCAAGGTTTTGAAGAGTGCAAACGTAAAGCCTGCGCGTCTCGTATGGCGCACCACTTCGGCGTACCTGAACGCTGTCACACTTCGAGATTTTTTTGCAGACAAATCCTTGTAGACCCAAGGATTCAGAGATAGGTGGCGACCCCACCAGCCACACCCCGGCACACAATGTCACCGCTGCGGCTGCTCCCTTCCAGGCCTGACCGGGTTCACGGCTGATCGTTGCGGGGGGACCGATGGGGTCACCATAACGACGCTCACCTGTCGGCGAGCCGCGCCATTGTACCTATCTGAGGCGAAGTTACAACCGTTGGTTTCGGATTAAAAATATGAAGGGGTTCAAGCACTTGCTATTGCGCCTGTAGCACCTCGTCCGCCCTGCCGCCCTCCTGCTGAATCACCAGGTGAATAAAGTGCAGCCGGGCAATCACCGCCGGCGGCAGGACGAACGGATAGAAATCCGGCTGCCCCATGCTGCGTGACAGTTCATTGAGCATGCCGGCCAGTTCGATCCACGCATTGACGAACGACAGAAAAGCCGCGCCGCCGGGATGCAGTGGATCGTAGAGGGTATCCAGCGCAAACGGCTGATAGTCGAAGTCCCATTCCCGGGCACTCATGCCAAATCCCAACGCGGTGTCCACCGCATCCATCATGTGCAGGTAATGCGCCCAGGTTTCCGCCCAGTCTTCCCATGGGTGCATGGTCGCGTAGGCGCTGACGTAGTGCTGCTGCCAGCCGAGCGGTGCGCCCTGCTGATAATGTCGCTCGAGGGCATCGGCATAGCTGGCGCGCTCATCGCCAAACAATCCACGAAACGGCTCAAGCCAATGGCTGTTGGCGATCAATCGATCCCAATAGTAATGCCCGACCTCGTGACGGAAATGCCCGAGCAGCGTGCGATAGGGCTCGCGCATTTGCACCCGCACCTGCTCGCGATGGGCATCGTCTGCCTCCTTGATATCGAGGGTGATCAGGCCATTGGCGTGGCCGGTGGTCGGCAGCTTGCCCTCAAGGTCGACGCCGATGAAATCGAACGCAAGGCCGGTTTCTTCATCCACGCTTTTCGGGATGACGGGCAATCCAAGGCTGACCAGTTGCGCCACCAAGCGACGTTTGGCGGTTTCCACCTTGCGCCAGCGTTCGTGATTGTCCGTGATCGACAGGTCGGGAATCGTGCGATTCAAGCTACAAGCCATGCACAAGGTTTCGTGATGACTGGCCGGGAGCAGCCAATTACACGCTGCAGGTGAATCGAGATTGGCGCAGCGGCGGAACGCACCCGCCTCCGGATCGGCGTCGAGCAACCAGGTGTCGGGGCGCTCGCCCGGTTGCAGCGAAGACAAACGGCTTTGCTCAGACTGATATCCAAGGGCTGCCGAACACGCCAGGCATTGGCTGTTGCGAAAGAACAGCGACTGCCCGCAACGACAGCACCAGACCTTGCTGTTGCGCGAGCTTTCGCCCATGAACGGTGCGGCAATGCGCGAACTGAGCTGTTCGAAGAAACGGTACATGGCGATCTCTCCCGGTGGCTTGCAGAGACTAGATCATGACCGTGACGTGATCGTTCCCGCTTTCTGCCGGGGTGCTGAAATCGCCTTCGCGAGCAAGCCCGCTCCCACCTTTAACCGGGTTCTTCCTGCGGGAATCCGATCGAATGTGGGAGCGGGCTTGCTCGCGAATGGCTTCACACCGAAATATCGTGCTCGCGCAGAAACTCGACAAACGCTTCTTCATCCAGCACCTTCAGGCCCAACTCATTGGCCTTGGTCAACTTGGAGCCCGCGCCGGGCCCGGCCACCACGCAATGAGTCTTGGCTGACACGGAGCCAGCGACCTTGGCCCCCAGGCTTTCGAGTTTTTCCTTGGCGATATCGCGACTCATCAGCTCCAGCGAGCCGGTCAGCACCCAGGTCTGCCCGGCCAGCGGCAAGCCTTCGACGACCTTCTTCTCGCTCTGCCAGTGCATGCCGAAATCGGCCAGTTGCTTCTCGGCCGCTTCGGCCAATTGGCGATTGGCCTCGACCGCGAAGAACTCACGCACCGAATTGGCTTGTTTCTCCGGCAGCGCCTGGCGCATATCGAGCCAGTCAGCGCCGATCACCGCCTGCAGCGAGCCGAACTTGTCTGCCAGCTTCTGCGCCCCGCCCGGACCGACCGACGGAATATGCAGCTTGTCGAGGAAACCGCCGAGCGTGGTGCTCGCCGAAAACTCGGCACCCAACTCGCCCTGATCCTGAATCTGCATGCCATGCCTGAGCAAATCAGCGATCACCTGCTGGTTATGTGCGTCTTCAAAGAAGCTGTGGATCTCGTACGCGACTTCCAGGCCAACATCCGGCAAGTACGTCAGCACCTGCGGCAAGGCCTGTTGCACCCGTTCCAGCGAACCCAGGGAGCGGGCCAGAACCTTGGCAGTCTCCTCGCCGACATCGGGAATCCCGAGGGCGTAGATGAACCGCGCCAGGCCCGGTTTCTTGCTGTCTTCGATGGCGCCGAGCAGGTTCTTGCTCGACAGTTCGGCAAAGCCTTCCAGATCGACGATCTGCTCGAACGTCAGGGCGTACAGATCGGCCGGCGAACTCACCAGGCCTTCGTCGACCAGTTGCTCGACGCTTTTCTCCCCCAGGCCTTCGATGTCCATGGCACGACGGGAAACGAAGTGAATGATTGCCTGCTTGAGTTGCGCGCCACAGGCCAGGCGACCGACGCAGCGGTACACCGCGCCTTCGCTGACCGTCTCACGGCCCTTGCTGCGCTTGATCAGTTGCGTGCGCTCGACATGGGAGCCGCACACCGGGCACTGCTCGGGAATCTGCACCGGCCGGGCGTTTTCCGGACGACGCTCCATGACCACTTGCACCACTTGCGGAATCACGTCACCGGCGCGGCGGATGATTACCGTGTCGCCGATCATCAAGCCCAGGCGCGCCACTTCATCCATGTTGTGCAGCGTGGCGTTGGCCACCGTGACACCCGCGACCTTGACCGGTTTCAGGCGCGCCACGGGCGTCACCGCCCCGGTGCGGCCGACCTGGAATTCCACATCGAGCAGTTCGGTGAGTTCTTCCATCGCCGGGAATTTGTGGGCGATGGCCCAACGCGGCTCACGGGCTCGGAAACCCAGTTCGCGCTGGGAGGCAATACTGTTGACCTTGAACACCACGCCGTCGATTTCATACGGCAGCGCGTTGCGCCGCTCACCGATGTCGCGGTAGTAATCCAGGCACTCGGCGATACCGTACGCCAGTTTCAGCTCATGACTGATCGGCATGCCCCAGGCTTTGAGCTGCTGCAAATTGCCGATGTGCGTATCGGCAATGTCCGCCGACACCTGGCCGATGCCGTAGCAGCAGAACTCCAGCGGACGATTGGCGGTGATCTTCGAATCCAGCTGCCGCAAACTGCCTGCCGCGGCGTTGCGCGGGTTGGCGAAGGTCTTGCCGCCGACTTCCAGTTGCGTGGCGTTGAGCCGCTCGAAGCCGGCCTTGGACATGAACACTTCGCCGCGCACCTCCAGGGTCGCCGGCCAGCCAGTGCCGTGCAGCTTGAGCGGAATATTGCGTACGGTGCGCACGTTGACGCTGATGTCTTCGCCAGTCGTGCCGTCGCCGCGCGTGGCGCCGCGTACCAGTACGCCATCCTGATACAGCAGGCTGACCGCCAGGCCATCGAGCTTGGGTTCACAGCTGTATTCGACTGTTGCGCCGCCCCCGAACAGGTCGCCGGCCGGCAGGTCCAGACCTTCGGTCACCCGGCGGTCGAACTCGCGCATGTCGGTTTCTTCGAAGGCGTTGCCGAGGCTGAGCATCGGCACTTCGTGACGCACCTGGGTAAACGCCGACAGCGCCGCGCTGCCCACTCGCTGGGTCGGTGAATCGCTGGTGATCAGTTCGGGATTGGCCGCCTCAAGGGCCTTGAGCTCGTTGAACAAGCGGTCGTATTCGGCGTCCGGAATGCTCGGTTCGTCCAGCACGTGATAACGATAGTTGTGCTGATCGAGTTCAGCGCGCAGCTCTAAAATACGGTTCTTGGCGGCGGTCATGGGTGTTCTCTCGTAAAGCAAAAGAGCAGCCGAGGCTGCTCTATCTCATCTCATTAAGATCAAGAGATCGCAGCCTCGTTTCACTCGACAGCTCCTACAGAGTGAAACGAGACTGCGATCTTTTGCCTTTATCGTTTCTGGGTCAGGGCGCGGCGTTCGAATTCCACAATGCGCTGACGGTAGTGCTCGATCGTCTGGGCGGTCAGTACGCTGCGCTGGTCGTCCTTCAGTTCGCCGTTGAGCTCCTGGGACAATTTACGCGCCGCTGCCACCATGACGTCGAAAGCTTGCTTCGGATGGCGAGGGCCTGGCAGCCCCAGGAAGAAGCTGACCGCCGGGGTGCTGAAGTGGTCGATGTCGTCCAGGTCGAATACACCTGGCTTGACGGCGTTGGCCATGGAGAACAGCACCTCCCCGTTACCCGCCATGCTTTCGTGACGGTGGAAGATATCCATCTCGCCGAAACGCAGGCCGCTTTCCAGAATGTTCTGCAACAGCGCCGGGCCCTTGAAGCCGGCCGCGTCACGACAGATCACGCTGATCACCAGCACTTCTTCAGCTTGCGGTTGCTCTTTGTCGCTGACCGATGGCGAAGCCTTGGTGTCATTCGGGAAATCGTCGTCGCGACTGCTGAAGCTCGGGCCGCCGTCCAGATCCAGGCTGAGGTTCATGTCGCCCTGGGAAGGCTCGCTGTGGCCACGCTTGCCGCGCTTGGAACCCGACTCACGGGGCTCGCGGGCCGGCATGCTCACCGACGGCAGATCCTGCTCGTCCAGTTGCGGCTCTTTATGCGTGTCCAGCACGCGCGGCGGGCCCAGCAGCTCGGCGCTGCTGTCCTCGTCCGGCAGATTGGACAGACTTCGGTCAAGACGGAATTTCAGTTTTCCCTTGCCGCCGCGCATACGGCGCCAGCCATCGAAAAGAATACCGGCAATGACAATAATGCCGATGACGATCAGCCACTCGCGCAGACCGATTTCCATGTAATCCCGTGCCTCTATGAAAAATGCTGAAAAATAAGGGGTTTACAACCTGCAAACCGCTTTAAAACGTGGCGCCAACTCTATGTTCTGACAGGCGTTTTGCCCACGTATACGAAAAATTGACATTAAACTAGCACGACCAAAGGCAACTTTACACCGTCTACCACCTTGGCTAGCGCGAATATGTCGATTAGCCAGCAAGTCGAAGCCAGTAAAAGAGTCCTACAACCCATACACCCCCCTTCCTGCCACCACGACTCAGGCATCCACCATCGCCATCGCCTCCTCGACATCCACGGCCACCAGACGTGAACAGCCGGGTTCGTGCATCGTCACACCCATCAGTTGTTCGGCCATTTCCATGGCGATCTTGTTGTGGGTGATATAGATGAACTGCACTGTCTGCGACATCTCTTTTACCAACCGCGCGTAGCGTCCAACGTTAGCGTCATCCAGTGGCGCGTCAACCTCATCGAGCATGCAGAACGGCGCCGGATTCAACTTGAAGATCGCAAAAACCAGGGCCAATGCGGTCAGGGCTTTTTCGCCACCGGAGAGCAAATGGATGGTGCTGTTCTTCTTTCCTGGCGGCTGCGCCATGATCGTTACCCCTGTATCGAGTAAATCTTCGCCCGTCAGTTCCAAATAAGCGCGGCCTCCACCGAAAACTTTTGGGAAAAGCGCCTGCAAACCGCCATTGATCTGATCAAAGGTATCCTTGAAACGGTTACGGGTTTCCTTGTCGATCTTGCGGATGACGTTTTCCAGTGTCTCCAATGCTTCCACCAGATCGTCGTTCTGCGCATCCAGATAACGTTTACGCTCCGATTGTTGCTGGTACTCATCGATGGCCGCCAGGTTGATCGCGCCCAGGCGCTGAATCCTCGCGGCGATGCGCTCGAGCTCTTCCTCGGCTTCCTTCTCGCTGGCCTCGGCGGTCAACGTCGCGAGTACGCCGTGGAGATCGTAGCCGTCTTCCAGCAACTGATCCTGCAAGGTCTTGCGGCGCACGGTCAGGGCTTGCCATTCCATGCGCTGGGTTTCGAGCTGGCTGCGAATCAACTGGGATTGTTGTTCGGCCTGGCTGCGGCGCTTCTCGGCGTCGCGCAGTTCGCGGTCGGCGTCTTCGAGGGCGATCTGCGCGGTCTTGAGTTCTTCGTCGACGGTCATGCGCTTGTCGAGCAGTTCTTCGAGTTTCAGGCGCAGCTCTTCCAGTGGCGCTTCGCCCTCCTCCAGATTGAGGCTCAGTTGTTCGCGCTTTTCGGTCAGGCGCTCGGACTGCATCTCCAGCCGCTCCAGCGCCTGGCGCGTCGAATCATGCTGCGCCTTGAGCGAACCCAAACGCACCGCCAACTGATGGGCATGATCCTTGTGTTGCCGCGCTTCCTGACGCACCCGGTCCAGGCGCTCACGCAAACTGTCGCGCTGCGCCAGCAGCAACTCACGCTGCTCGGTGTCCAGCGCCATGCTGTCGAGGGCTTCCTGCAATTGCAGGCGCGCTTCACCGATGTGTTCGTGCTCCAGTGCCCGCTGTTCGTCCAGCTCGGTGAGCTCTTCGTCGAGACGGGTACGGCGCAGGGTCAACTGTTCGGCCTTGGCTTTGCCGGCGGACAATTGAGCCTTTAACTCACCTTGCTGGCGGGCTTCGTCCTGCAGCAAACGGCGCAAATGTTCGCGACCGTTTTCCTGCTGACGCTGTTGCGCCCTGAGATTTTGCAGTTGGGTTTCCAGGGTTTCGACAGCCGCTTCGCGCTCTTCGCGCTCAAGGCCCAGCTGCTGGATTTCCTGACCACGGGCGAGCACGCCGCTTTCCGCCTCACTGGCCCGACGCACGCGCAGGAAATGCCGACCGACCCAATAGCCGTCGCGACTGATCAGACTCTGGCCGGCAGCCAATTGCCCGCGCAAGGCCAAGGCCTGCTCAAGGCTGTCGACCGGCTTGACCTGGCCCAACCATGGTGACAGATCGATCTGCGCCTCGACCTTATCCAACAAGCTGCCCGGCACCCGTAGGCCATCGCTGGCCGGACTGAGCAAACGCAAATCGCCCTGGGCAAAGCCCGACAGATCGAAATCGTTGAAATCATCCACCAGCACCGCTTGCAGGTCGGCGCCGAGCACGGTCTCTACCGCCAGCTCCCAACCTGCCTCAACCTTGAGGCCTTCGGCCAAGCGAGGGCGATCAGCGAGATTCTGTTCGCGCAACCATTCGGCGGTGCCGGTGCCCGGATCGAGCGCGGCTTGCTGCAAGGCTTCGAGCGAAGCCAGTCGACCGTTGAGCCGCTGCAAATCGCCCTGGGCCTGTTGTTGCGCCGTCAGCGTTTGCTGTAATTGCTGGCGCAGTTGCTCGAGCTTTTCGACCTGAGCCTCTTCACTGGTCTGCAAATCTTCGAGGGTCGCCTCGGATTCAGCGAGCTGCTCGCTGAGCTCCATGATCGCCGCGTCTTCCGGATCCGCCGAGAGCAAGGCGCGCTCTTCGCCAAGACGCTTCTGGCGATCGGCCAGGCGCTCCAGGCTAGTTTCCAGCTGCTGGATCCGCGATTGCTGCACTTCGGCCTGACGGCGCGGCTCGGCGGCGGTCAGGTTGAACGTATCCCACTGCTCCTGCCAGCCATGCATGGTGGTTTCGGATTCTTCCAGCGCGGCAGCGGCCTCTTCGGCGGCGGCGCTGGTGACTTCCTGCTCCGGGGTGAGCATGTCCAGCTCTTCGCCGAGTGTCAGCAGCAGCGTGCGGTCGTGACCCAGGTGCGATTCGGTTTCCAGGCGTGCGCGTTCGGCCTCTTTCAGGTCATCCTGCAACTGGCGCAAACGCTGCTGGCCGTGCTGGATACTCTGCTCGACCCGGGCTATGTCGCCGCCGACCGAGTAGAAGCGCCCCTGCACCAGATTGAAGCGCTCCGACAGGTCGTGGTGCCCGTCACGCAGGCGCTCGATGCTCGCGTCGGCATTGCGCTGTTCGGCCACCAGGGCTTCGAAAGAAACTTCCTGGTTGCCGATGATCGCTTCACGCTGGCCGACCTGATCGTTCAGCGCCTGCCAGCGCAGGGCCGACAGTTGCGCCTTGAGCTGACGCTCCTCGCCCTTGAATTCCTGATACTTCCTGGCGGCCTCGGCCTGGCGGTGCAAGCGTTCGAGCTGGCGTTCAAGCTCTTCGCGCAGGTCAGTCAGGCGCTCAAGGTTTTCGTGGGTACGACGAATACGGTTTTCCGTCTCGCGCCGGCGCTCCTTGTACTTGGAGATGCCCGCCGCTTCTTCGATGAAGTTGCGCAGGTCTTCGGGCTTGGACTCGATCAGCTTGGAGATCATCCCCTGCTCGATGATCGAGTAGCTGCGCGGGCCAAGGCCGGTGCCGAGGAAGATGTCGGTGATGTCACGACGCCGGCATTTGGTGCCGTTGAGGTAATAGGTGGTCTGGCTGTCGCGGGTCACTTTGCGGCGAATGGAGATTTCCGCGTAGGCGGCGTATTCACCGAGCAATGTGCCGTCGGAGTTATCGAACACCAGTTCGATGCTCGCCTGGCTCACCGGTTTGCGGCTGGTAGAGCCGTTGAAGATGACGTCGGTCATCGACTCGCCGCGCAGGTTCTTCGCCGAACTCTCGCCCATCACCCAGCGTACGGCGTCGATGATGTTCGATTTGCCGCAGCCATTGGGCCCGACCACCGCCGCCATGTTACTGGGGAAGTTCACCGTGGTCGGGTCGACGAAGGACTTGAACCCCGCCAGCTTGATGCACTTGAGCCGCACGCTCAGGCGTCCGTCAGGGCAGAAACCACCAGATCGCAACTGCGCTGGGCGTAAGCCGTCAGCACTTCGCGGATCTGCGGAAAGTCACGGGCCAGCACGGCAGCAAGCAAGCGTTCGAACAGTTCCAGGAACTCGCTCATGGATGCCTTGCGCTGGTCCAGGGCGAGGAAATAGGCACGGCTCATGGCCGGCTGCAGATTCTCGACGGTTTCCTGCAAGTACGGGTTGTTGGCGAACGGGTACGCGGCACGCATCACATTGAAGCTGTCGTCGACGAAAGTGCGGATGTCCTGACGCTCGTAGCTGGCAGTCAGGCGTTGCTGGATCTGCACGAACGGCGCCATGTCGGCCTGGGTTTTCCAGCCGCTGGCCACCGAGTTACCGAGCAGAATATAGAGTTCGCTCATCAGCGTGCACAGGCTCTGCACCTTGTGCGGCGTGAGCTCGGTGACGTGGGCGCCACGGCGCGGCAGGATCGCGATCAGGTGCCGACGCTCGAGGATCAGCAAGGCCTCGCGGACCGAACCACGGCTGACATTGAGGGCCAGCGTGACCTTCTGTTCCTGGATGCGCTCCCCGGGCTTCATTTCGCCGCGAATGATGCGTTCGGCGAGGTGGCGAGCGATTTGCTCGGCGAGGCTGTCCGGCGCCTTGAACGTCATGGTTGTCCTTCAAACTCTTCGATCTGTACAAGCGGCGCAGTGTAGCGCAATTGCTGCGTGAGGGCGGAGTGCCCGTCCGTAATGTTGTTCACTTAAGCGAAGTGATTCTTCGTAGGAGCGAGCTTGCTCCGGGCGGCGTTCCGACGATGGACTCAAGCGCGCCGCGTTTAGCCAGTAAGTACGCGTTATCGTTAACGACCATCGCGAGCAAGCTCGCTCCTACAGAGGACCACATTCGCTTAACTGAACAGCATTAGAGTGCCCGCCCGGTGGTTTTTGGCACGATTCAAGCAAAAAAAGCAGGCTATCGAACCAACGACAATAATTAAGGAACAGGTGGTTAATCGACAATTTGCAATTTCCTGACCTTTAAGTCAGAAAATCATTGACCGAAAAGTCAGACCTGCTAAATTCGGTTCCTATCGGTTAACAACAATAATGAGTCTGCGAGGCCTTCCGTGATCCAGTTTTTACTAAACCAGGAACTCCGTAGCGAGCACGCCCTGGACCCGAACCTGACCGTGCTCAATTATCTGCGCGACCATGTGGGCAAACCCGGCACCAAAGAAGGCTGCGCCAGCGGTGACTGCGGCGCCTGCACCGTGGTGGTCGGCGAGTTGCAAACGGATGACGACGGTCGCGAACACATTCGCTATCGCAGCCTCAACTCGTGCCTGACGTTCGTGTCGTCCCTGCACGGCAAACAACTGATCAGCGTCGAAGACCTCAAGCACAAAGGTGAACTGCACAGCGTGCAGAAAGCCATGGTCGAGTGCCACGGCTCGCAATGCGGCTTCTGCACCCCCGGCTTCGTGATGTCGCTGTTTGCCCTGCAAAAGAACAGCGATGCACCGGATCATGCCAAGGCCCACGAAGCACTGGCCGGCAATCTCTGCCGTTGCACCGGCTACCGGCCGATCCTGGAAGCCGCCGAGCAGTCCTGCTGCGCCAGGCAACCGGACCAGTTCGACGCCCGCGAGGCCGACACCATCGCGCGCCTGAAAGCCATTGCCCCGACCGATATCGGCGAACTCAACAGTGGCGACAAACGCTGCCTGGTGCCGCTGACCGTGGCCGACCTGGCCGACCTCTACGACGCTTATCCACAGGCCCGCCTGCTGGCCGGCGGTACCGACCTGGCGCTGGAAGTCACGCAGTTCCACCGCACCCTGCCGGTGATGATCTACGTCGGCAACGTCGCCGAGATGAAGCGCATCGACCGCTTTGACGATCGCCTGGAAATCGGCGCCGCCACGGCCCTTTCCGATTGCTACGAGGCGTTGAACGCCGAGTACCCGGACTTCGGTGAATTGCTGCACCGCTTCGCGTCCTTGCAGATCCGCAACCAGGGCACCCTGGGCGGCAACATCGGCAACGCCTCGCCGATTGGTGACTCGCCGCCCCTGCTGATCGCCCTCGGCGCGCAAATCGTGCTGTGCAAAGGCGAAACCCGCCGCACTCTGGCGCTGGAAGATTACTTCATCGATTACCGCGTCACTGCGCGTCAGGAAAGCGAGTTCATCGAAAAGATCATCGTGCCGCGCGCCAGCGTCGAAAAACTGTTCCGCGCCTACAAAGTCTCCAAGCGCCTCGACGATGACATTTCCGCGGTGTGCGCCGCCTTCAATATTCGCCTGGAAAACGGCGTGGTAGCCGAGGCCCGCGTCGCCTTCGGCGGCATGGCAGCCATCCCGAAACGTGCTGCAGCCTGCGAAGCCGCGTTGCTCGGCTCGCCATTCAATAACGCCACCGTTGAACGCGCCTGCGCGGCCCTGGGCGAAGACTTCACACCGCTCTCGGACTTCCGCGCCAGCAAGGAATATCGCCTGCTCAGCGCGCAGAACCTGCTGCGTAAATACTTCATCGAACTGCAAACACCGCACATCGAGACTCGGGTGACCGCTTATGTCTAATCATCACGCAGTAGAGAAGACCCAAGCCGAATTGGCTGAACTGTTCGCCAAGGACCTGACCACCGGTGTCGGTCGCAGCGTCAAGCACGACAGCGCCGCCAAGCATGTCTCCGGTGAAGCGCAGTACATCGACGATCGCCTGGAGTTTCCGAACCAGTTGCACGTTTATGCGCGCATGTCGGACCGTGCCCACGCCCGGATCATCAGCATCGACACCGCGCCCTGCTATGCCTTCGAAGGCGTGCGCATCGCCATCACCCACGAAGACGTGCCAGGCCTGAAAGACATCGGCCCGTTGCTGCCGGGCGATCCGCTGCTGGCCATCGACACAGTGCAATTCGTCGGTCAACCGGTGGTCGCCGTTGCCGCGAAAGACCTGGAAACCGCGCGCAAGGCAGCAATGGCCGCGATCATCGAATACGAAGATCTCGAACCGGTGCTGGATGTGGTCGAAGCCCTGCGCAAACGCCACTTTGTTCTCGACAGCCACACCCATAAACGCGGCGACTCTGCCACGGCG
Organism: Pseudomonas sp. Pseusp10; assembly: GCF_059492225.1. Lineage (NCBI taxonomy): Bacteria > Pseudomonadati > Pseudomonadota > Gammaproteobacteria > Pseudomonadales > Pseudomonadaceae > Pseudomonas > Pseudomonas sp. Pseusp10. The sequence goes on from NZ_CP168528.1 coordinate 4,984,903, forward strand.
CTGGCCACTGCCGAGCACCGCATCCAGGGCACACTGCACATCGGCGGCCAGGAACACTTCTACCTGGAAACCCAGATCTCTTCGGTGATGCCGACTGAAGACGGCGGCATGATCGTCTACTGCTCCACGCAAAACCCCACCGAAGTGCAGAAACTGGTGGCCGAAGTACTCGACGTGTCGATGAACAAGATCGTCGTCGACATGCGTCGCATGGGCGGTGGTTTCGGCGGCAAGGAAACCCAGGCGGCGAGCCCGGCGTGCCTGTGCGCGGTGATCGCGCACCTCACCGGCCAGCCGACCAAGATGCGTCTGCCACGGGTCGAAGACATGCTGATGACCGGCAAGCGTCACCCGTTCTATGTCGAATACGATGTCGGCTTCGACAGCACCGGCCGCCTGCACGGCATCAACCTGGAACTGGCCGGCAACTGCGGTTGTTCGCCTGACCTGTCGGCATCGATCGTCGACCGCGCGATGTTCCACTCGGACAACTCGTACTACCTGGGCGATGCGACCATCAACGGTCACCGCTGCAAGACCAACACCGCGTCGAACACCGCCTACCGTGGTTTCGGCGGCCCGCAAGGCATGGTCGCCATCGAAGAAGTGATGGACGCCATTGCCCGTCACCTGGCCCTTGATCCGCTGGCGGTGCGCAAGGCCAACTACTACGGCAAGACCGAGCGCAACGTCACTCACTACTACCAGACCGTCGAGCACAACATGCTCGAGGAAATGACCGCCGAACTGGAAGAAAGCAGCCAGTACCATGAGCGCCGCGAAGCGATCCGTCGCTACAACGCCAACAGCCCGATCCTGAAAAAAGGCCTGGCGCTGACCCCGGTGAAATTCGGCATTTCCTTCACCGCCAGCTTCCTCAACCAGGCAGGCGCCTTGGTGCATGTCTACACCGACGGCAGCATCCACCTCAACCACGGCGGCACCGAAATGGGCCAGGGCCTGAACACCAAGGTCGCGCAGGTCGTGGCCGAAGTGTTCCAGGTGGAAATGGATCGCGTGCAGATCACCGCGACCAACACCGACAAAGTACCGAACACCTCGCCGACCGCTGCCTCCAGTGGTGCCGACCTGAACGGCAAGGCCGCGCAGAACGCGGCGGAAACCATCAAGAAACGCCTGGTGGAATTCGCTGCCCGCCAATACAAGGTCAGCGAAGAAGACGTGGTTTTCCACAACGGCCACGTGCGGGTTCGTGATCACATCCTGACCTTCGAAGCGCTGATCCAGCAGGCGTACTTCGCCCAGGTGTCGCTGTCGAGCACCGGCTTCTACAAGACCCCGAAAATCTACTACGACCGCAGCCAGGCCCGTGGTCGGCCGTTCTACTACTTCGCCTTTGGCGCAGCGTGCTGCGAAGTGCTGGTCGACACCCTGACCGGCGAATACAAGATGCTGCGCACCGACATCCTCCACGACGTCGGCGCCTCGCTGAACCCGGCCATCGACATCGGCCAGGTCGAGGGCGGTTTCATCCAGGGCATGGGCTGGCTGACCATGGAAGAGCTGGTGTGGAACAACAAGGGCAAGCTGATGACCAACGGCCCGGCCAGCTACAAGATCCCGGCCGTGGCGGACATGCCGCTGGACCTGCGGGTGAAGCTGGTGGAAAACCGCAAGAACCCGGAAGACACGGTGTTCCATTCCAAGGCCGTGGGCGAGCCGCCGTTCATGCTTGGCATCGCCTCGTGGTGTGCAATCAAGGACGCGGTGGCGAGCCTGGGCGATTACAGGCATCAACCGAAAATCGACGCACCGGCGACTCCGGAGCGGGTGTTGTGGGGCTGTGAGCAGATGCGCCAGTTGAAGGCGGCGAAGGCTGTCGAGGCTGAGACCGAGTTGGCTTCGCTTTAAGACCGAGGTGCGGCTATCGCGAGCAAGCTCGCTCCTACAGGGGGATGCATTCCAACTGTAGGAGCGAGCCCTGCTCGCGATGAGGCCGGTACAGACAACAGAGATGTTGAGGTGAAACATGTACAACTGGATCGACGCCCTCGCCGACCTGCAAAACCGGGGTGAGCCCTGCGTGCTGATAACCATCATCGAAGAGCTCGGCTCGACGCCGCGCAATGCCGGCTCGAAGATGGTCATCAGCGCGAACCAGGCCTTCGACACCATCGGTGGCGGGCACCTGGAATACAAGGCCATGCAGATCGCCCGCGAGATGCTCGCCAGCGGCAAGCAGGACACCCATCTGGAGCGTTTCAGCCTCGGTGCCAGCCTGGGCCAGTGCTGCGGCGGCGCCACGGTATTGCTGTTCGAACCGATGGGCCAGGTACATGCGCAGATCGCCGTGTTTGGTGCCGGCCACGTCGGCCGGGCGCTGGTGCCGTTGCTGGCCAGCCTGCCTTGCCGGGTGCGCTGGATCGACTCGCGGGATGCGGAATTTCCCGAACAGATCCCCCATGGCGTGCGCAAGATCGTCAGCGAAGAACCCGTCGATGAAATCGACGACCTGCCCGCCGGCAGCTACTACATCGTCATGACCCACAACCACCAGCTCGACCTCGAACTGACCGCCGCGATTCTCAAGCGTAACGACTTCGCCTACTTCGGCCTGATCGGTTCGAAGACCAAACGGGTGAAGTTCGAACATCGCCTGCGCGACCGCGGTTTCGACAACAGCGTCGTGCAACGCATGCGCTGCCCGATGGGCATTGGCGAAGTCAAAGGCAAGCTGCCTGTGGAAATTGCCATCTCCATCGCCGGCGAGATCATCGCCACCTATAACGCGAACTTCGGCCAGCACACCGCCAGCGCCGGATCGATTGCCAAACTGCTGCCCGCGTCACGCCGCAGCCAAACCGCAAACTTGAAAGCCTCGAACTGAGAATCTCATGCCTTTGACTCGCAAAGCTTACCGCGCCGCCATCCTGCACAGCATCGCCGACCCTGCCATCGTGGGCATCGAAGCCTCGTACGAGTATTTCGAAGACGGCTTGCTGGTGGTCGAGAACGGCCAGATCAGCGCCCTCGGCCACGCCAGCGAATTGCTGCCGACCCTGCCGGCTGACGTCGAAATCACCCACTATCAGGATGCACTGATCACTCCCGGCTTCATCGACACCCACATCCATTTGCCGCAAACCGGCATGGTCGGCGCCTACGGCGAGCAACTGCTGGACTGGCTCAACACCTACACCTTCCCGTGCGAAAGCCAGTTCGCCGACAAGGCCCACGCTGACGAAGTCGCGGACATTTTCATCAAGGAACTGCTGCGTAACGGCACCACCACTGCGCTGGTATTCGGCAGCGTGCATCCGCAATCGGTGAACTCGTTCTTCGAAGCCGCCCAGCAGCTCGACCTGCGGATGATCGCCGGCAAGGTGATGATGGACCGCAACGCCCCGGACTACCTGACCGACACCGCCGAATCCAGCTACGTGGAAAGCAAGGCGCTGATCGAGCGCTGGCACGGCAAGGGTCGCCTGCACTACGCCGTCACCCCGCGCTTCGCACCGACCAGCACCCCGGAACAGCTAACCCTGGCTGGCCAGTTGCTGAGCGAATACCCGGATCTGTACATGCAGACCCATATCAGCGAAAACCTCAAGGAAATCGAGTGGGTCAAGGCGTTGTTCCCGGAGCGCAAGGGTTACCTGGACGTCTACGACCACTACCAGTTGCTCGGCGAGCGCTCGGTGTTCGCCCACGGTGTGCACCTGTGCGATGAAGAGTGCGCGCGACTGGCTGAAACCGGTTCGGCCATCTCGTTCTGCCCGACCTCGAACTTCTTCCTAGGCAGCGGACTGTTCAACCTGCCGATGGCCGAGAAGCACAAGCTCGATGTCGGCATCGGCACCGATGTGGGCGGTGGCACCAGTTTTTCGCTGCTGCAAACCCTCAACGAAGCCTACAAGGTCATGCAGCTGCAAGGTGCACGCCTGAGTCCGTTCAAGTCGCTGTACCTGGCCACCCTCGGCGGCGCCCGCGCACTGCGCCTGGAAGACAAAATCGGCACCCTGCGACCGGGCAGCGACGCCGACTTCCTCGTGCTGGACTACAACGCCACGCCGCTGCTGGGCTATCGCCTGAAGCAGGCCAACAACATCGCCGAGACGTTGTTTGTGTTGATGACCCTGGGGGATGACCGGACGGTGCTGCAAACTTATGCGGCGGGGAATCTGGTGCATCAGCGCTAAGAAATTCCGGGCATAAAAAATCCCCCGCAATCATCAGATTCCGGGGGATTTTTTATGCCCTGTAGGAGCGAGCTTGCTCGCGATGGTCGTGAACGATAACACGGGAAGCCTGACACCCCGTGGCGCCCTCAGGTTCATCGCGAGCAAGCTCGCTCCTACAAAGGCGTTAAAGCTTGGCGGTCGAACGCCCCGGTTTCTTGGTCTGCAGCAAATGCGAGAACACCGCATGCAGATCATCCGAAGCACTTTCCTCGTCGAGGTTGAGCTTGCTGTCGATGTGATCCATGTGATGCATCATCAGGTCGACCGCCAGTTCAGCGTCGCGTTTTTCGATGGCGTCGATCAACTGGGTGTGCTCGTCGTAGGAGCAATGTGAACGGTTGCCGCTTTCGTACTGGGCGATGATCAGCGAGGTCTGCGACACCAGGCTGCGCTGGAAGCTGATCAACGGGGCGTTCTTCGCCGCTTCGGCCAGTTTCAGGTGGAATTCGCCCGACAGGCGGATGCCGGCACCCCGGTCGCCACGGGAAAAGCTGTCGCGCTCGTCGTTGACCATCTGGCGCAATTCGGCGATTTGCTCGGCGGTGGCGTGCTGCACCGCCAATTCGGTGATCGCGCGCTCGACCAGACGCCGGGCCATGAACACCTGGCGCGCCTCTTCGACGCTCGGGCTGGCGACCACGGCGCCGCGATTCGGACGCAACAACACCACGCCTTCATGGGCCAGGCGCGACAAGGCGCGGCGAATGATGGTGCGGCTGACCCCGAAAATTTCCCCCAGCGCTTCTTCGCTCAATTTGGTGCCGGGCGCCAGACGCTGTTCGAGGATGGCCTCGAAGATATGCGCGTAGACAATATCGTCCTGAGTACCGCTGCGGCCGGCTTTGCCTGCTCGCGGTTGTTTCTTTAGGGGTTGCAACTGTTCGTTCATGGGCACTCGAGTCGGAAGAACTGCGGCGAATTGACGGTGACTGTAATACGGCACAGTGGGTCGCTGGCAAGTATCGCGTAAAAAACACCGCGATTGTACACAATGGAGGGTGGCAACACGACTGTACGGCTGAATGTTGCCTCGGCTGTATCGCAACGACTGGTTACTTTTGAGTTTAGGCTTGTTCGCAGAATCCGCCTTTGTAACGCGATCCCTGTGGGAGCGAGCTTGCTCGCGATTGCTATTTCACATTCAACATGAATGGCGACTGACCTGCCTCCATCGCGAGCAAGCTCGCTCCCACAGGGTTCAGTGTTGCTGCGGACATCTTCCTCTGTATAAGGAACACCACCGTCATGAACGACGCCACGCACGCGCAGCTGCGCCCTTTGGCCGACACCTCGCCCTCGGCCATCGTCGCCGGGTTCATCGCCATGATGACCGGCTACACCAGCTCCCTGGTGCTGATGTTCCAGGCCGGGCAAGCAGCGGGCCTGAGCAGCGGGCAGATTTCTTCGTGGATCTGGGCAATTTCCATCGGCATGGCGGTGTGCTCCATTGGCCTGTCCCTGCGCTATCGCACGCCGATCACCATTGCCTGGTCGACCCCCGGCGCCGCGCTGCTGATCACCAGCCTGGGCGGCGTGAGCTACGGCGAAGCCATTGGTGCCTATATGACCTGCGCGGTGCTGGTGACGATTTGCGGGCTGACCGGCAGCTTTGAACGGCTGATGAAAAAAATCCCGGCATCCTTGGCCGCCGCCCTGCTGGCAGGGATCCTGTTCAAGATCGGCAGCGAGATTTTCGTCGCGGCGCAACACCGCACCGCCCTGGTACTGGGGATGTTTGTCAGTTATCTGGTGGTAAAGCGCCTGTCGCCGCGCTATGCGGTGTTGGCTGCATTGCTGATTGGCACGGCATTGTCAGGGTTCATGGGGTTGCTGGACTTCAGCGGTTTTCACCTGGAAGTGGCGACGCCGGTCTGGACCACGCCGCACTTCTCCCTGGCCGCGACCATCAGCATCGGCATCCCGTTGTTTGTCGTCGCCATGACCTCACAAAACATGCCTGGCATCGCCGTATTGCGCGCCGATGGCTACACGGTGCCAGCCTCGCCGCTGATCACCACCACCGGCATCGCCAGTTTGCTGCTGGCACCGTTCGGCTCTCACGGGATCAATCTGGCGGCGATCAGCGCGGCAATCTGCACCGGTCCGCATGCCCACGAGGATCGTAACAAGCGCTACACCGCAGCGGTCTGGTGCGGAATTTTCTACGGAATCGCCGGGGTGTTCGGTGCAACGCTCGCGGCATTGTTTGCCGCGCTGCCCAAGGAACTGGTGCTGTCGATTGCTGCGCTGGCGCTGTTCGGCTCAATCATCAACGGTTTGAGCATCGCCATGAGCGAAGTGAAGGAACGTGAAGCGGCGCTGGTCACCTTCATGGTCACGGCATCGGGGTTGACGCTGTTTTCCATCGGTTCGGCGTTCTGGGGGATTGTCGCGGGGGTGGTGACGCTGGTGATTCTGAACTGTGGGAGCGAGCCTGCTCGCGATGGTCGTCAACGATAACGCGGGAAACCTGACACCCCGAGTCGCTTTCAGGTTCATCGCGAGCAAGCTCGCTCCTACAAAAAAAACGGCGACCCTTGGGTCGCCGTTTTTTTAGAACATCAAGCTACCGGATTGATCGGCTTTTCCGGGTACCAGACGTCCAGCAGCGGGCTGACTTCAACGCTGGTCAGCTCGGTGCGGCCTTTGAGCCAGGCTTCAACGGCAGCGCGCTGTTCAGCGCTGACCGAGCCACGCTTCTGCAGGCAAACCAGACCGTAGTCGTCGCCGCCAACATAGCCCAGACCGTTGGCTTCCATGGCTTCTTTGAGGAACGCATCGAGGAAAGCATCAATGGCTTCATCAGCCAAATCTTCTTTGAAATCCAGGTTCAGTTCGAAACCCAGCTCTTGAAATTCATCGACGCACAGTTTTTTGCGCAGACGCTGGGAACGGTTAGTCGCCATTGGAACAATCCTCATAAGTAATAACGGGCGGCACTTTAGCAGTTTAAGCCGCCGATTGCCTGACTCTCTGGTCCACGACACCTACCGTCGGTAAAAAAATAGCTGATCAGACGGCCAGTGCACGGCACAAGCCGTAGCACCTTGGGGCATAATGCCGACACTTTCATGACCATTGAGGGAATTTATCTCCATGCCCTCGTCTTTTTCCCCTCGACTGTAGGGTTTTATTTCAGATGATCAAATCTTTGCGTCCATTGCTGTTGGCCGGTTTTCTTCTTCCCCTGGCCCTCTCCGTCTCCGCTGCCCCGATCAATACTGCGTTGTCGCCCAACGTGGAAAAAGCCCTGAAAGCCAGCAAGTTGCAGGACAACGCCCTGTCGCTGGTGATGATCCCGCTCACCGGCCCCGGCACCCCGACGGTGTTCAACGCCGACGTGTCGGTCAACCCGGCGTCGACCATGAAACTGGTCACCACCTACGCGGCGCTGGAAATGCTCGGCCCGAACCACCAGTGGAAAACCGAGTTCTACACCGACGGCACCCTCAGTGGTGGCATTCTCAACGGCAACCTCTACCTCAAGGGTGGCGGCGATCCGAAGCTGAATATGGAAAAACTCTGGCTGTTGATGCGCGACTTGCGCGCCAACGGTGTCACTCAGGTCACCGGCGACCTGGTGCTGGATAAAACCTTCTTCGTGCAACCGCAACTGCCGGAGTTCAATGACGACGGCAACGACGATAACAAACCGTTCCTGGTCAAGCCCGACTCACTGCTGGTCAACCTCAAGGCGCTACGCTTCGTCGCGCGCAATGACTCGGGCAAGGTGCTGGTCTCGGTGGAACCGCCGATTGCGAGCATCCGTATCGACAACCAGGTCAAAGCCCTCAACTCCAAACAATGCACCGGTGGCGTGCGTTACAACCCGGTGGCACAGGCCGATGGCAGCGTGACCGTGACGGTCGGCGGTCAGTTGGGTGAAGGCTGCAGCTCGCAGACCTACCTGTCACTGCTCGACCACGCGACCTACACCGCCGGTGCCGTTCGCGCGATCTGGAAGGAACTAGGTGGCAGCATTCAGGGCAAGGATGTACTGGCGCCAACACCGAAAGACGCCAAGGTCCTGGCCCGGGCATTCTCCCCGGACCTGGCGGAAATCATCCGCGACATCAACAAATACAGTAACAACACCATGGCCCAGCAGTTGTTCCTGAGCCTCGGCCAACGTTTCCGCACCGATGCCGATGGTGACGACGCCAAGGCCGCCCAGCGTGTCGTGCGTCAGTGGCTGGCGAAAAAGGGCATCACCGCGCCACATCTGGTGATGGAGAACGGCTCCGGCCTGTCCCGTTCCGAGCGTGTGAGCGCCCGGGAAATGGCCTCGATGCTCGAAGCGGCGTGGCACAGCCCGTATGCCGCCGAGTACATCAGTTCGATGCCGATTGCCGGCACCGACGGCACCATGCGCAAACGCCTGAAGACCACGGCGATGCGCGGCGAAGCCCACGTCAAGACCGGCACCCTGAACACCGTGCGGGCGATTGCCGGTTTCAGTCGCGACGTCAACGGCAACACCTGGGCAGTGGTGGCGATCCTCAACGACAAGGCCCCGTTCGGCGCCTCTTCGGTGCTCGATCAGGTGCTGCTGGACCTGTACCGCCAACCGAAAGCGCCGCAGACGGCTTCGGTGTTGTAACCCACAGTACTGCCCCTTGTAGGAGCGAGCTCGCTCGCGATGGATTCCAGAGCGCCGCGTACATTCAGTATGTCCGCGTTATCGTTATCGACCATCGCGAGCAAGCTCGCTCCTACAGGGTCAGCGTACAACCCGGGTTAATTCATCTCCCCTTCAACCCTATCCCTTCCTGCCTGCTTCGCCGCGTAAACCCCTGAATCCGCGCGCAACAGCAAGGCATCGACGCCCTCCCCGGCCCGCCAACTGGCAATCCCGAAACTGGCGGTGACCGTACCGACACCTTCTATGGGTGAACTGCGCAAGCCTTGCCACAATTGCTGGGCCAACATATACGCCTGTTCGCCGCCGATATCCGGGCACAGCACCATGAACTCCTCTCCGCCCAAGCGGCAGAACACATCGGTGCGGCGCAGCCGGTGGCCAATCCGTTCGCACACGGCCTGCAACACCCGATCACCGATGGCGTGGCCATGCTGGTCATTGATGCGCTTGAAATGGTCGATATCGAGCATGATCACCGACAGATCCCCACCGCCGCGCTCCACCCGGGCCATTTCGGTGGTCAGGCGTTCCTGGAAATAACGCCGATTGTGGATTCCGGTCAGCGAATCGGTGACCGACAACGCGCGCAACTCTTCCTCCACCCGCTTCATATCGGAAATGTCCGAGATATAGCCATGCCACAGCACGCCGCCACCGGGCAGCTCCTCCGGAGTGGCTTCGCCGCGAACCCAACGCAAACCACGTTGTGGCAGTTGCACGCGGTATTCCTCACGCCAGGGGCTGAGGGTGTCGGCCGAAGCACGGATCGAGGCGCGGACACGGGCAGAGTCCTGAGGATGAATCCGGGTAAAAATCGCTTCGGCATTGAGCAGCAACACGTCGGGTTCGAGCTCGTAGATCTCGCGAATACCGTCGCTGGCGTAGATCACACTGAAACGCCCGTCGAACTCCATCTTGAACTGATAGATGCCGCCGGGCACATGGGCGCTGAGTTTCTTCAACAGCAGGTCCCGCGCCGCGAGCGCTTCGTGGACCCGTTTGCGTTCGGTGATATCGATGCACACCGCCAGGTGCCCGACCCACAGGCCTTGCTCGTCGAGCACTGGCGTGGTGAGCATGTTGACCATCAAATGGCTGCCGTCGCCGCGCACCAGCGTCCACTCCCGCGCCTCTTGACCGCCCTCCACGTCGCCTTCGACCAGCATCGCGTGGCAGGTCGGCACCGGTTTGCCATAGCGTGCGCTCAACTCTGCCGAGCGAGCGACCAGCTCCCGGGGCAGGTGCAGGTTTTCCAGGGTCATATGGCCGACCACTTCGGCGCTGGTGTAGCCAAGCATTTGCTCGGCACCCGCGTTGAAGGTGTTGATGACGCCGCGCAGGTCGGTCGCAATGATCGCTACCTGGGTGGCGGCATTCAGCACGCCACGCAACTGACCATGGGTGCCGCGCAGCTCCTGTTCCCGATCGCGCAACTCGCGGGTACGTTGCTCGACCATTTTCAGTGCGCGCTGACGCTGACTGACCAACACATACAGCAAGGCACTGAGCAACACACTGAGCAATCCACCCAACACCACCAGGCTGGTCACCGAGGAATGGTTGGCCTGCAAGAATGCGTCGCTGGGCTGGATATCGACTTGATACTCATGGTCGGCCATGCGCAACAGGCGAGTGGCGGACAACTCGCTGATGGCCGCCGGGTTGGGCGACTCGAACAGCACTTCGTGCTGGTCGGCGGTCGACAAATCGAGGATGCGCACCGAGAGATAGTCGCGGCTCGCTTCCGGCAGTCCGTCCGCCAGCAACTGGCGCATGCTGATCACGGCCATCACATAACCGTAGGGTTTCGTGGCTTTACGGTTCTGACTGTTGTGCTGCATGACCGGCGCAACCAGCAGCACGCCTCGCGCATAAGCCGGCTCGATGCTCACCAGATGCATCGGTTGCGACACCGCCATGCCGCCATGCTGATCGACCCGATCGAGCGTGGCACGCCGCAATGGCTGGGCCAGCAAGTCGTAACCGAGGGGAGAGCCGAGTTTGCTTTGAGTCTGGCTATACAGCACCACGACGTACTCATCTCGCTCGCCCGCCAGTTGTAATTGGCCGGCGGCGTTGAGCTCTCTCAGGGTGAAGCTGCTCAAGCCTTCGTCACGCACTCGACGCTCGAACGCCGCCCGCTGGTCACGAGTGACCCGTTCGGCATAGGAATAAGCCTGGGTTCGCAGCAGCAAAGGCTGGGTGTAGCCGTCGAATTCCGCTCGGGAAACCGAATCGGAATTGGCGAAAAACCGGCGCAGGCCGTCGAGGCGCTGTTCCTGATCTTCGAAACGTTCTTCGATACGGCTGTAACGCTCACTGGCCAGCAGTTGGAAGCGTTGCCGCAATTGATGGTGAAACAGATTCAGCGTCGACCACGCCAACAACCCGGTGAGCACCCCGCCGACAAGCAACACCAGCAGCGCGACCAGCCAGGCCGAGACATCTTCACGGATAAAACCCAGGATCTTTGGGCGCACGGCGTGCAACGACATAAAACGCAAACTCAAAACGCCAGGTGCGGAGAAACCCTTTGGCCATGCGTTGAGTTATAGCTATTAGCCACTAATTTGACCAGCACCCTGTAGGAGCGAGCCTGCTCGCGATGGACTCAAGAACACCGCGTGCATTCAGAAAGCACGCGTTATCGTTATCGACCATCGCGAGCAAGCTCGCTCCTACACAGCTATTTAGCGGGCCATGATTTTCCAGGCGCGATGGATCTTGGCGTTGCGGGCAAAATCCGGATCGATCGTCTGGGCGGTGATGTCCTCGACCGCATAACGCTCGCCGAGATTGGCTTCCAGTTCGAACTTGCGGAAGTTGTTGGAGAAGTACAACACGCCACCGGGCGCCAGACGCGCCATGGCCAGGTCGATCAGTTGCACCTGGTCGCGTTGCACGTCGAAGACGCCTTCCATGCGCTTGGAGTTGGAGAACGTCGGCGGGTCGATGAAGATCAAGTCGTACTCGTCACGACTGGCTTCGAGCCACGCCATCACATCGCCCTGCTCCAGGCGGTTCTTGTCGGAAAAACCGTTCAGCGACAGGTTGCGACGCGCCCAGTCCAGATAGGTTTTCGACAGATCGACACTGGTGGTGCTGCGCGCGCCGCCCTTGGCCGCATGCACACTGGCCGTTGCGGTGTAGCAGAACAGATTGAGGAAGCGTTTGCCGGCCGCCTCTTTCTGGATACGCATGCGCATCGGACGATGGTCGAGGAACAGACCGGTGTCGAGGTAGTCGGTGAGGTTCACCAGCAGCTTCACGCCGCCTTCATTGACCTCGACGAACTTGCCCTGTGCCGCCTGGCGTTCGTACTGTTTGGTTCCGCTCTGACGCTCGCGGCGCTTGACCACCACACGGCTCTTGTCGATGTTCAACGCCTGCGGAATTGCTGCCAGGGCATCGAACATACGGGCCGAAGCCTTTTCCGGGTCGATGGATTTCGGCGCGGCGTATTCCTGAACATGGACCCAATCCTGATACAGGTCGATGGCCATGGAATATTCCGGCATGTCGGCATCGTAGACGCGGTAGCAGTCGATGCCTTCACGCTTGACCCACTTGCCCAGGGCCTTGAGGTTCTTCTGCAGGCGGTTGGCGAACATCTGCCCGCCTTCGCTCAGGCGTGGCTGCTCGACCACCGGAGCCGGTGCCGGCACCGGTTTGATCGGGTTGCCGTTTTTGTTGAACTTGCGTTCTTGCGGTTCGTTCGGCGCCTGATCGTAGGCGGCTTGCTCACGCTCCACCTGGCGCTGTTCCGGAGTACGACGCTCGCCGGTGACGAACTGATCCGGCAGTACCTTGATCAGCAACAGCTTGCACGGCAAGGCGCCGTTCCAGAACGAATACTGCTTGTGGCTGCGGATGCCCATGCGCTTGCCCAGGTCCGGCGCGCCGGTGAACACCGCCGCTTCCCAGTTCAGGCAGGCCTGACGCAGGCGCTCGCCGAGGTTCTGGTAGAGGTAGAGCAGGCTCGCCTCATCGCCCAGACGCTCGCCGTACGGAGGGTTGCAGATCACCAGGCCTTTCTGGTTCTGGTCCGGGCGCGGCTCGAAGGTCGCGACTTCGCCCTGGTAGATCTTGATCCACTCGCTCAGGCCGGCACGCTCGACGTTGTTACGACCCGGTTGAATCAGCCGCGGATCGGCTTCGTAGCCGCGAATCCACAACGGTGGCTTGGCCATGCCGGCCGCCGCGCGCTCGCTGGCTTCTTCGTGCAGTTTTTTCCACAGCGCCGGAACGTGACCGAGCCAGGCGGTGAAGCCCCACTGCTCACGACGCAGGTTCGGCGCGATGTCGGCGGCGATCATCGCCGCTTCGACCAGGAAGGTGCCGACACCGCACATCGGGTCGGCCAGCGCGCCGCCTTCGGCCGCGATACGTGGCCAGCCGGAACGGATCAGGATGGCGGCCGCGAGGTTTTCCTTGAGCGGCGCCGCACCTTGCTGCAGGCGATAGCCGCGCTGGTGCAGGCTGTGGCCCGACAGGTCGAGGGACAGAATGGCTTCGCCGCGGTCCAGGCGCAGGTGAATGCGCAGGTCCGGGTTGAGCTTGTCGATGGACGGACGGTCGCCTTGCGGGGTGCGCAGTTTGTCGACGATGGCGTCCTTGACCTTCAACGCGCCGAAGTGGGTGTTGTCGATACCCGAGCCATGGCCGCTGAATTCGACGGCCAGGGTGCCGTCATTGAGCATGTGGTCTTGCCACTCGATGTCCAGCACGCCGTGGTACAGGTCTTCGGCGTCCTTCATCGGGAAACGCTTGAGCACCAACAGCACGCGGTTGGCCAGGCGCGACCACAGGCACAGGCGATAGGCGGTTTCCATGGTGGCCATGCCGCGCACGGCAGAGGTGTGCTCCCGCGCTTCCTCAAGGCCAAGCCCGACGGCTTCCTCGATGAGCAGGCCTTCAAGGCCTTTTGGGCAAGTGAGGAAGAGTTCGAAACGATCGGACATGGGAATTCCAGAACCTTTAGCTGAGTGACCGGGCAACGCATTGCCGGTCCGGTTTTCAATCAGGCGCTTTTCTCGAAGAGCGCCCGCGTGGCACGAAGGTGTGCCGTTCCACCCCTGCTGCCCGGGTTAAATGAGCTTAGATGCAAGGACAGATAAAAAAGTTGATGCAACAAAATGTCATAAGTCGACCCTTCGTCGAATAGTGCCTCCCGGCAACGGGAGCCATTCTCACTAAAGGATTAAGCCCATCATCCAGCGCAGGGCCGATCATACCGGGGTTTGGCCAATAAATACGGTAAAAACACGCTGTTACTTATGGCCTTAGCACATCAATAGTTACGTTCTTATGACAAAACGATCATTCCCTCGATGTGACGCATTGGTTAGAACTCAATACAGGTTGGCGCCGCAATGACGCCAACACCTTGGCTCGTCACGCCGGCAACGAGCCGCCAACGGCAGAGTTTTTCTGCCAGACCTCAATAGAGGTCGACGCGATAAATACAGTCAACAAGTGAGGGCAACACCCTATGAGAAGACTTAAGCGTGATCCGTTGGAAAGAGCATTTTTGCGCGGATATCAATATGGCGTTGGTGGTAAATCCCGTGAGCTTTGCCCATTTACTCTACCGTCGGTACGTCAAGCCTGGATCAACGGCTGGCGAGAAGGACGCGGCGACAACTGGGACGGTATGACCGGCACTGCGGGAATCCACAGACTCAACGAACTTCACGCCGTCGGCTAATTACAGGGCAAAACACTCCGACACGACAATTTGATTTTGTACTGAATTAACCACGCACGTCCCATCCGGACGGCGGGCTGCGGCCCAGGGGCTCCTTCGAGGAGCCCTTTTTTATGCCTGCTCGTTGGCCCAAAACAATCCCCCTGTAGGAGCGAGCTTGCTCGCGATGGACGTCAACGATAACGCGTGCTTTCTGGAAACACGCGGTGTTCTCGAGTCCATCGCGAGCAAGCTCGCTCCTACAGGGGATCAGCGTAGGGCTGCGATGGCGTCTACGGACTCACGAATCAGCGCCGGGCCTTTGTAGATGAAGCCCGAGTAGATCTGCACCAGGCTTGCGCCTGCGGTGATTTTCTCCGCCGCGTGCTTGCCTTCGGTAATGCCGCCGGCAGCGATGATCGGCAGGCGACCACCCAGCTCCGATGCCAGCACTTTCACGGTGTGGGTGCTCTTGTCGCGAACCGGGGCGCCAGACAAACCACCGGCCTCGTCGCCATGTTCCATGCCTTCGACGCCTACGCGGCTCAGGGTGGTGTTGGTGGCGATGACGGCATCCATACCGGTTTCGATCAGCGCTTGCGCAACTTGTGCGGTTTCTTCGTCGCTCATGTCCGGGGCGATCTTGATCGCCAGCGGTACATGTTTGCCATGACGCAATGCCAGTTCCGCGCGGCGCTCGGCCAGATCGGCCAGCAACTGCTTGAGCGAGTCGCCAAACTGCAGGCTGCGCAGGCCCGGCGTATTCGGCGAACTGACGTTGACCGTCACATAGCTGGCGTGGGCGTAAACCTTGTCCAGGCAGATCAGGTAGTCGTCCACGGCACGCTCGACCGGGGTATCGAAGTTCTTGCCGATGTTGATGCCCAGCACGCCCTTGTACTTGGCCGCCGCCACGCGGGCCAGCAGGTGATCGACGCCGAGGTTGTTGAAGCCCATGCGATTGATGATCGCCTCGGCTTCCGGCAAACGGAACAGGCGAGGCTTGGGGTTGCCCGGCTGCGGACGCGGGGTGATGGTGCCGATTTCGACAAAACCGAACCCCAGTTGGGCGAAACCGTCGATGGCCGCGCCGTTCTTGTCCAGACCGGCAGCCAGCCCCACCGGATTCGGGAAGTCCAGGCCCATGACATTCACCGGCATTTTCGCCGGGGCCTTGCACAGCAAGCCGTTGAGCCCAAGACGCCCACCCGCGCCGATCAGATCCAGGGACAGATCGTGGGAGGTTTCCGGGGAAAGTTTGAACAACAGCTGACGGGCCAGGGTGTACATGGGCGGGTTTGACTCAAGGCTACGAAAAGTGGGGCGATTATAGCCATGTGGAGGGTGGCGGGCGAGAAACTCTGCGATTCAACGTCGCAGACCTCATCCACCACCCGGATCGCCGCTGTCGAGCCGGGTGGTGGCCAATCAGGTTACGCCTGCAACTGCGCTGCAGGTTTGTCCTCAGGCGTGCTCTGGGAGCAACTACAGATGAATGGGAAGTAGATGAGCATCATCATCATTCCTAGGCAGATATTCAGGATTTGAGCTTGAGTGTTTTCTCCAAAATCAGTCAACGACAGTTCTTGGGATATGGTCCCCAAGGCAAGAACAAGGCCCATAAACGCTGAAGTTCGCGCTGCCCCGTTATTGAGCAGCGCATTCCACAACTGTTGTCCCGTGGGCACGCGTGCTTCGGTGCGAACTTCAAGAACACGTTGCTGAAGTGATTCGATGTCAACCGATACCGACCCCAGCCCCACTTGTGGCGATAACAACGGCCAGCTTCGGCACAGGATAAAGACGAAATCGTCAATCACCGCGCCAAAAGCATTGAGCGTTCCGGCAATGACATCGGCCCCCAGGCTCCAACCAACGCCCGCCGCTGCGCGCCCCGGGCCACTGAGAGGCATCAGTGCACCCAATTGCTCCAACAGATACTGCACCGTACCGAAGGCTGCCATGGAGACTCCAGTCGCTTGGGCTGTCACCGCTCCGGCGTTGTCATTCAAAGGAAAGAAGGCATTGCACAGGTCCCGGGCAAATGTATAAACAGTCGTATTGATCGCCGTCGATAGCATTGAGCTGGATGCGCCGGTCAGATGCGCCGCGATCAGCGCCCCCATCGTGATGCTCGCCATACACACTCGCCCCAGTCGAGTCTGAAGATTGGCGGTGCCTGCGCACTCGTCGCGGATGGCGCCCATCAGGCTCAGTGCCGGACCAATCATCGTTATGGCGGCCACCTCCCATGCGCGAGATGCCTCGGGTGAATCGCCTTCCCGGATAGCTTGCTCCACGTAATAACCGACGATCTGACGCAACACAGTGGTCAACGCGACGATCAGGCCTGTACGCGCCGCGACGTTAAGCAGGTTCAGCCCGGGCCCTCGGGCGCTCTCAAGCAACTCCAAGCCCGCAGCAAGAACGGACTGCATTCGACTTTCGCGGGTTTGCTGGGTATCAAGTGCATTCAACTCTGCGATTCTAGTGGACAGCGCACTGGATTGCCCCTCTGTCGGCAAGCCCCCCTCATCAATGAAGACCGTCACCGCTGTCGCCACATTATGGGCTGTCTCGCCCAGCTCTTCACGGCACTGCTGCAACTCACGCTCAGCGCTGCGATCCAGGCGCGCCATTCCCGCGACAACTCCCCTGGGTGATCCCAGAGTTCGTGCTTCAAAACCCGGGCTCGCGAGATCAAGAGCTTCTATCAAACGGCTGCCAGCTGAACTGACGCGTGAGGTGTCATTGCCTGACAATTTATAGATATTTCCAATTGAACCACCAATCGGGTTAGTCATTGTCGCTTCCCTAGTCAGCTAATTAAGTTCTTATTGCTCGGCCTCACCACTCACTCTTCTCCCAAGCCTCGTCCTCCATCGGTTGAAACACATCACGCATAAAGCCCTTGACGAAGACGTCCATACTGAACGCCAGGCCGTTGGCACCTTTGACTTCCTTATAAAGCTGCGACTTTTCCAGCCCGTCGTCCTTCAATCGAACCAGTACCTGGAGCGTGATCGCCATCAACGCCTTGGCAGTGGGGTACGCGGGTGATTCGCCATCTGCACCTCGAAGTGAACGGAGAAACTCATGGATGAGCTTTTCTCCCTGCCCCTCCATGGCTGATAGCAACTCATACAAGCGCTCGAATTCGGAGTCCGGGCGCTTGTTTTCAGGCACGTTTCGGCTGGCCGCAAGCACATGTGACTCAAGCGACTCGACCGTTGTGCTCTCTGCGCTCTCGGTTGTGCGCAGACTCAAACCGCTTTCAATCTTCATGGCGGACCTCGGTCGGGGCAGTTTCAGTGGAGCCGGCCGAGCGTTCGGCAAAGGTCGAATACAGATCCGTGAGCGCCTGCATGGAAGCCCGGTCCAGAGCGCGAACCGACTCCGGCAGGTTCGCAACGCACGCCAGTAACCGCGGCTCCAGTCGTTGCCGCGTCGTTTCCGGATCGAATTCCAGCAACTGATCCGCAAGCCGCGCCACATAGCGCTCTTGCGGGTGATAGTCGAGGACCAGTTCACCGGGCCAATGCCTGCGCAAGTGCTCGCGCAGCTCATTGCCCTGCGGCCGACAATGCATCGGCAGCAGCACTTGCAACACCGCGCTCGAATCGCCCGGTTGCTCGCTCAGCCAGCGCTCCAGCATGTCATCCAGCCAATCGGGACGACTCAAGGCTTGTGCGAGCAAATCGCGGGCAGCCTGCGCAAGGTCTTTGCGCAATTGCAGCCCCAGCGCCTGGGACATCAGCAAGCCGTCAGCCAGCTGCCCGGTCGCGCGCAGGATGCCCGCGGCATAGCCCTCCTGAAAGGCCTGGGCATGAAGCGCTTCGGCATCACGCCGGGCCTGCTCGACACAATCGCGGGCCCAGCGCTGCGCCTGTCGCTGCAAGGTCCGGCGTCGACGTGCGGCGGCGATGTCCTCGCGGGACAGATGGGCGTCGCTCGACTCGGGGAGTTCAGTCAGGGTTCGGATAACGTCGAGCATGCTGCACCGCCAAAAAGAAAAGAGCTGTATCGGGTTGCGTGACCGGCCATTGCCAGTGCAAGCGAACAACCGGTTCGGAAAACTGCAAGGTCAGGCGTGAGAGCAAGGCTGGCGGTACCTGCTCGTACCAGCTCCATAACGCATTGAGGCCGGCGGCTTCGATTTGCTCTATCGAAACGGGCGAGCCCCCGATCGGCAGACCGCATCGAACACCGAGGCTGTAACCGGCGAACCGGCGCAACGACAAGGGCAGGCCTAGCAACGCCGCGCCTCG
Organism: Pseudomonas sp. Pseusp10; assembly: GCF_059492225.1. Taxonomy (NCBI): domain Bacteria; kingdom Pseudomonadati; phylum Pseudomonadota; class Gammaproteobacteria; order Pseudomonadales; family Pseudomonadaceae; genus Pseudomonas; species Pseudomonas sp. Pseusp10. Next base: position 5,003,701 of record NZ_CP168528.1, read on the forward strand.
CGCCAGGTCAGGCATCAAGCGATAAGCGCCCATCAGCCTGGCGATGTAGGTCAGCTGGCGCCAATGGCGAACCCATTGCTTCGCTACGGCTGTCAACGGCGTCGAAGGCCACGGGCCTGCTCGTTCGAGATCTTCAAGCAGGATCCGGTTGAGCCAATGGCGTGCCTCGGGCCGATCAAATCCCTCCGGCGTCGGCAGGCGCTGCGGATGCAGATAACTCAGGGGCTCGGCGAGAATCTGCGCCAAACACTCAGCGTGGGACATTCTGCCGACCTGCGTTTGATTGGCGGTAAGCCCAGGCTGCGCCACTGGCCAACAGCAATGCGGTCACCGCGGTCAACCACCAGACCCAGTGCGAATGCCCTTGCGTTGCGGCCACGGACGGCGCGACATGCTGGGTCGGGGAACGCTTGGACAGTACCACCGAGATGTTCTCGTACTCGACCGCCGCAAAACTGTTCTTGAGAAAGCGCTTGATGTCGGTGATCAGCAATTGCGGGTCGGCGTCGAGCTCATGGATCGCCACTGCCGAGAGGTGGACAGGCGGCATCTTGCGTCCGCCTTCGCCGGCCTCCAGGTCGTAACTGACATGCACTCGCGCCGACACCACGCCTTCGAGCACACCCAGCGACTGTTCGATTCGCTGCTCCAGCGCCGAATAAAGCCGGGCTTTTTCAGCGCGGGGCGAGGCCACCAGCGAGTCGGCAGGAAACATCTCTGCCACTTGCAGGCGCGGCCGCGAAGGCAAGGAATAGAGGTTGAGCAAATCGACGGCCGCGGAAAAATCGACCTGATCGATTTTCACCGCATAGCCGGTTTTGCCGGCATCGACTTTCACCGCAGCAATATTGTTGCGCTGCAGCACCGAAAGCACTTCATTGGCCTGCTGCTGATCCAGCCCTTCGAGCAGATTGGGTTGGCGACACCCCGACAGCGCCAGGCACAACAGTATCAGCAACACGCCAGGCTTCATGAGGCACGCAACAGGGTTTCGGCAGTACCTACCGCTTTGCGGACCAGTACGTTAAGCAAGTTGATGTCCACGTTGTATTGTCCTGTCAGCTCCTGCAACTGGGCCAATACTTCGGGACTGGTGATATCCGGGCGCTGCATTATCTGATTGATGGCTGAAACGTCCCGCTCGCTGCTGACCGCGGAACCGGCAAACGCTTCGATCAATCGGGACTCAAGGGATACGATCGGTCCTTGCTGGGGGCCGCGCAATTCCGTAAAGGCTGTCCGGTCGATGTCAGACAGGGAAATGATTTGAATAGCCATGCAATGCACTCGTGAAAATGGCCATTGACGCGTACCAATGGCCGGTCAAAAAGGAAGAGTCAGCGAGCTGCCTGGATGATCGCCATGTCGATATCCTTGAAGCCCTTGATGGTGTTGGTCTGAGCGTTTCGAAACACCGTGTAGGACGAAAACGCGGCCTGATAAGCCGCCAGCAGGCCAGGGTCCGATGCATCTTTCTTCAGGTCATCCAGCGCTTTGTCCAGTGCGTCCTTGAGTTTGGATGCACCGTTTTCGAATGCCTGGGCCTGACGCCCGAGAAAGTCATCGGAAAAGTCGATGGGGATACCAATGTCGGCCATGAGTCACCTTTTAGTGTTGTGTAGGAAAATGCCAGGATGACGAGGTCATCTTGATGTAGCCCTGCGGGCCGGTCTGGAACGACTTGTCCTTGAGCGAGTCATCCTTGAGTTCGACGGTGAAGTGCACGTAGCGATTACCCCACTGCCGGTAAAAGCTGTCGACGTACCGGCGAGCGTTCGCCAGTTCGGAATCCTGCAAATTGCCTGCAATGGCAAACGTGACACTGTCCTCGTGCTCGACGCGGCTGAAGGCCAGTGACAGGCGCTGCAACCCCTCTTGCGCCAGATCGACGAGCAGGCTGTCATCCTGCATTTGCACCGCGATGTCCTGGGCATAAGGCGCGGCCGAGAGCAGTGCTTCGAGCAGTTTTGCCTGTTTTTGGGGGGTGAGCAGATTGCGTTGTGCACTAAGCAACAGTCGCGGCATCGATGGATCCTTCAGATCAATGGAGTGCCAGGCCAGTTGTGGATCATGGTCGACCAGCACATGCTCCAGCCGACGACGCTCCTGGTCCATCACCAGCACTTTGCCGCTCAGCGTGTTATGGCGCACCAGCACTTGCCGACTCCAGCCGGCATCGCGTTCGGAAGCCACGAACACATAGATCGCATTATCACGACCGCTCAACACCCTGGCCTCGTCACTGGCCCCGGCGATCAACGCGCGAACATCGGTTTCAGGTGTGGGCCCGGGCATTGACCAGATGCCAACCGCGGTGACCAGTGCGGCCAGTGCCAGACCGCTGGCGACCCATCCAGACAGAGGGGCACGCCACCACACAACAGCGGCGGCGTCAGCGGTAGCGTCAGGTTGCAGCCCGAGCAGTTCAGGTACCCAGGGTTGGTCTTCAGGCCGCAAAGCGATGTGCAGGCCGCCGATCTGCACCCGGGTGTGGAAGGCACAGTGGCGTATTTGCGTTGACTCATCGAGCACCCGCAGCGGCAGACCATCCGGCGTGACTTGATCGGCCAATACCTCAAAATTGCAGCCCCCCGACTCCAGGGGAACGAAGATGGCATCCTCTGGGACGCTGGCAGTCAGTACCCCCTCCCCCAGCAGATCCACAGCCCCTACCACGAACAATGTTGTAGTTTCGCCGAGGGGAAATTCGCAACCTTGCAGTGCGCCATTGAGTATCCGTAGAACGCAGGGTTGTGGGTCAGGGGTCGGCAGAACTGTCACCGTTCCAGCTCCTGGGCTGTGAAATGAACGGGCATGGTAGAGAGGCTGGCTTCAGGCTTCCTGATCGAAATCTGCCGATCGCTCCCTGCAGAGGATCAGAATCTTGCGCCAGCTCTTATGGCACCGTCATTGTCGAGCCAGGGAAAACACCTGATAGCGCTGCCACACCTTGCGTGCATAGCGCAGGCGCGCGGCTTGCCGGTGGAGTGAATTACCGGCGTTGTAGGCACCCACTGCCGTCCAGTTGTAGCCGTAACGCGCGATAAAATCGGCAAGCACCGTCAGCCACTTGATTCTGCACGGTGTCATGCCAGACGCCGCTCGCTGACCGGCGTCGGTCGCTCGCGTACAGCATGGTCCTGCGTCGATGCCTGATAACCCACATCAGGTGCTCGTTGCAAAGAACTCCAGAGCGGCTCGATCACCGGAGCACCTGACAAACCGGACCAACCTGACAATGGAATGCCATCAACGGATCGCAGCCTGGTCAGAGCCACCCAGTTCACATACAGGTCGCGGGCATTGAACGGATTGGCGCCGAACAGCACATTCCAGGCAGCCAGTCCCTGTTCACCGATTGCGCTTTCGCAGAGCCCGGCCTGTTCGAGTTCGTCCCAGGCTGCCGCGTGCTGGTCAAAATAAGCCAACACCACGGCATACAGAATCATCAGCAACGAATTGCCCGAGGCGCCTTGTTGCAGGGCTCGACGAGCCATCATCAAGGCCGACTCGGGATTTGCGGCAAGCGCAATGCGCATACGCAAGACCTGCGCCCTTACGCAATCAGGATCGTACTGCAGAGCATTGTCGATGCTTTGCGCAGCCTGATCGTTGCGCCGCCAGAACCAGTGATGCCAGGCATGAAAGTAATGAACGTCAGCCTGATCGGCAGTCAGCAAACAGCGTCGGAAAAGCACCTGGGCCGCCTGTTCGCTGCCGCGCAAACTGGTGAGCAAAGCCAGGCGAGCCAATGCAGGGATGTTGCCAGGATCCAACGCCAAGGCTTTGGAAATCGCCGATTGTGCCTCATCGATTGCCCGGCCCTGATCATACGATCCGATCATTGCCTGCCCCAGCCACGCATCCGCCAAACCGTACCAGGACAGTGTGTGCCCGGCATCGAGCTTCAGGCACTGGCGAAACTGTACCAGCGCATCGCGCAGACTTTGCGGAGTGTGCTGCTGCACGCTACACAAACCACGCAGGTACGCCACCGCTGCCGGGTATGACGCGCAGGCATCACCGACAAAGCTCAAACCGGGGATGCGCTGCGCAACCAGGCACGTCAATGCCCCAAGCGACGCCCCGAGATCACGGGCATCCAGTGTCTGCCCATGCAGCAGAGCGTGATCGCGACCACGGATCAACTCGACCGACCATTGCGGCTGATCGCTCGGGCCGCTACAACGCCCGCTCAAGCAGTAGTCCGCAGACAACTGCCCGACCAGCGACCGCACATCGACCGGTTGTACACATGCCGCCATCAATCCCGATGGGATGACGTGCAACACCTCGCCGAACGCCAGAGTCAACTGACGGATCATCAGATCCTGCAAATCCAGCGCTGCCGTCTCCCCCAGATTGCGAAACGGCAGAACAGCCAGCGAAGGCGCCACCGCCCTCGTCTGACCAGATGTGTCGAGTTCGACAACCGCACAGGTAAATCGATAACCCTGGCCGTACACCGTCGCAATGTAATCCTTGTTTTCCCTGAGCAGCTTGCGCAATGCATAAATGCAGCGGGTCAAGGATTCTTCGGCGGCATCCATCTCGGGCCATACATGGTCCAGCAAATAATCCTTGCCGACGACCGACCCCGCCGACTTCAGCAGCAGGCGCAATACGTTCAACTCTTTGGGCGGGACGTGAACGCCTTCTCCATCCCGCATCAGCGTTCCATCACTTTGCAATAGCCAGTGGTCAAAAACGAATGCCTTGACCGGCGTTTGATCAGCTGCACTGTCCATACTCTGAAACATCTCTATAGAAAGGTACTGAAGCGCAATTGAGCCCAGGGGTGGTCAGGCTCAAGATGACAAGCTGCGTGACTATAGGAAGTTGAGTGGGGGGATTCCGTAGGAATACTGATTTATTACCAAATGAAACTGCGATTTTTTTTGTAGGAAAAATCACCAAAAACAAATCAAAACCATACAAAACGCCTTGCATCTATAGACGCAAGGCACCTGCTTGCTTACTCCAAATCCAACGCCCGGCAACTTGTTGAATTCATCACCGACTCACAAACATCCTCCACTGTCCTCCACAACCCGACTCTATCCTCAGGAAATTCAATACCGAACGTCTCATTTAGCGCCATGACAATCTCAACCAAGCTGATGGAATCAACATACAAATCCTCGACCAATCGCGAAGTCAACGTAATTTCTCGCCGACCAACCGGAAAATGGTCCGACAACACCTTGATCACTTGACTCACAACGTCGAACTGATCATTTGACTCATCTGACATTCTTTTCTCCCACACAACAAAACCGCATTCGGGCGTGACACCCTTTGTAGCAGCTGCCGAGCCCGCGAGGCTGCGTTCGGCTGCGAAGCAGTCGTGAGTCCAGCTGACGCGGCCTGCCTGACGTACCGCAATGACTGATTTTACGACTGCTTCGCAGCCGAACGCAGCCTCGCGGGCTCGGCAGCTGCTACAGATCGTATTACCGCTTAACTGATCGGCATCAGGCGCAACGCCAGTTCAAACGAACCCGTGTTATGCCCGATCTACTGACATTTAATTGCTTTATCCAGACAAATCAGACCCACATCAAAAATTCAACATCGCCTTCAACATGTCAGAAAACTGATTCAAATGTGAAGACAGCGTTTTATTGAAATTGTCATGATAAGAATTGGCATTCGAATACTTCTGGGTGAAGGACTGCAATGTGTTCTTCATGCGTTCTTCCTGGGCGTTGAAGCCGGTTTGCCAGGCCTGGAATCTGGCGGTATCCCAAGTTACCGTGCCGCCTGATGGCAGGCTGTTTCTCATTGTCCATAACGGCCCGGTATCGATGACTACGCAGTAAGTACCGTCGGCATTTTGCTTGAGGCAGCTGGCGGGCAAGCCCAATGATTCGCGCCATTTCTCGGCTTCTTCCCTGCTGGTTCCACCCTTGCCGGGTTCCGGAAACAAAACGGAGGCAGGGTTGGGATGGGTGTACTTGTCGATCAGTCTGGTCAGCGCATCACGCAACGCACCGACATTGAGCTTCACCTCTTTACCGTCGCTGACCCCTTCGATCCAGTCTTTCAACTTCGCAGTAATTTGCGCATTGAATTCGGCGAAGAAGTCCGAATAGGCATCGATGATGTGCTCATAACCGGCCAGATAACCGTTTTTGATCAAGTCAATGAGATCGATCAACTTGTCGAAAAACTCGTTTGATGAGTTCACTCTCGCGTCGAACTCGTCAGCGATCTCATCCGGCACCGACATTCGTCTCAACCCATCAAGAATACGATCTTGCTCAGCGTAGAGTTGCTGACGTTGCTCCATGGGCAGCGTATCGAGGCAAAGGGTGAACACCGTTCCACTCTGACGCATCTGGTGTGTCCACATCAGCGATCGAATACGTTTAGCATGAATCTGCTCGGCAAACTCGGCAGACGAAAAATACTGCGCGAGCATCTCTGCTGGCGAGCCTTGAAGCTCTCTTGGAACGCCCGCTGGACACTTGAGCATATTTTCCAGGTGACGATTGAGCACCTTCCCCGAACGTTCGAGCAACTGAGCAAGGGAAAATCCGGCATGGACCTCGGCAGGCATTTCGGGAGGCAGCGGCGCAGCATCGATGGCATTGAAGTCAGCAGGCAAACTGCTTCCTGGATGTGAGGACTCTGCAATTCTCATATTGGTTTCCTCACTCAAACCCTTCCAATGACCTCAATGCGCGACTGCAGTATCTGCATCACCATATCCATGAGCTTTTGCAGCAGCGCCCCGTCGGCCGAGTCTTTCTGGCCGACCTCGTCGCTCAAACTCTTCTGAGTGTTCTGTGCACTTTGCTGCAGAACCTCGTTCTCCCGCGCCGCGTGTTCGTAAATGCGCACTATGCTGGACGCGACCTGACTCAGGCTCATCGACATCGCGCTGAGCGTACGGCCGATTTCCAGCTTTTTCTCAATGCCTTTGGTGCCCATTTGGCTCCGCCAGTCGGAGGTTTGCACAATCTTCTCCGCCTTGAGGATTTCCCTTTCGAACCACGCCTGATTCTGAGGCGTCAGCGTGGCCCCCTCGGGTGTGAAGTCGAAGGAATTCGATTGGCCGAAATCATCGAAGATCTCTATTTTGTAGGTGGTTTGCGGATCCCATTCATCGCGGAGACTATGGTGCTTCAAGTCACGCGCAATGTTGTTGGCGTCCAGGGCGTTGCGCTTGTTCAGGTTGATATCGGCATGCTTGAGCCTCTGACCTTGAATGGTTTTGAACAGGGAAAAACCGGCGACTGCACCGGACACCACGGCGTTGGTGATGGCGCTGTTAAGGGCGGCCTTGCCTGATTCATTGATGGCAGAACCCTGAGCCTTGGCGGCCTCCGCGGCCATGACACTGAAATGCCCGCGCAATTGCGCGTTGGCGACCCGTGCGATGTTGAGTGCAATTATCGCAGCGACCAATACGTTGGCATGTTTCTCCCAAGCACCCGGATCAAACACCAGATCGTTGCGCACTTCATCGTTGAGCATCGCCTTGGCTGCAACGAAGTCTTGCCAGTCCGACTCGCTGGGCTGGTAGGCGTTGATTGCACTTTCGAGCGCCGCAGCCGTAGGCGCTATGAAGCTACCGTTCTGGAGCACTTGCTTTGCGGTGACCTGGTTGAGAAACGCCGTATCCGAGAGGCGCTTGCCTTTGAGATCTTTCGAGGATTGCTCCTGGGCAATCAACTCGCTCAACCCTGCGTCGTTCACCGGATCGTGAGTCAATACCACTGGAGCAGGCCTGGTCGTGGTGTGAATGGTGGTCATGAAAAATTACCTTTTTATCAGTGACTTCAAACGTGCCGGGCCATTTGCAGGCTCACGGAATGACTGCGTTGCATATCGGCAAAGACCTGCTCGATCTGTCGGGTGCGGACCTGCATTGCCTGGCCGTAGTCATCGACCAACCGGGTGAGGTAGGCAGTGATCTCTTCGCTGATCGCCATACGCACCCGCACGTCCGCCAGGTGCTCCGCTGCCTGGGCCTGATGTACGCCGCTGTGGACCTGCAAAACGCCCTGCACCGCCACATTGCCGACCTCGGTGACGGCCTGTGCTGTCTGCAGATAGGCGGCATAACGCGCCAGGGACACGGCATCGGCGCCGTTGGTGATGAAACTGCGCAACTGGGTCAGCATCTGCGTCAGTGAGTTACCAGCCGTTGAAGCGGCCTGCTTGAACACTTGCATCGCGGCAGGCGCGACCCCGCTGATTGCCGAGGCCAGTTTCGAAGCGATGGCGCCGACCATTGGCCCAATCACCTGCGCCCCGACCACGGCCACCAATGCCACGGCCGCCAGCGTTGCGGCGACACCCTGAATCATGCCGGCGATTTGCGCGATGTCTTTCGCGGTCTCCGGGTCGACTCCAAACGCCACCAGCATTTTTGTATAAATCTCGGTGAACAGCTTGATGGCTTCCTGCATCACCGTCGTCAGCGGCTTCATGGCATCGGCCATGAACGACACGCCGGTCGCTTGCTGGACCACTGCGTCAGAAATCATCACCGCCGCGCCAATCACGCCCACCGCGATCAGCACCGGGTTGGCCGTCAACACGCCGGCAGCAATGGTTGCAACGGTCAATATCGCACCGACGATCTTGCCAATGCAGCCCATGGTCTTCTGCAGCGCCTCGGCCTTGCGCACTTCTTCCAGATACTTTTCCGACTCGAGCTTCATGTGTTCCTGAAGCCTGGTTTGCAGCTCCTGGAACAACTCCTGACTGAGCTCCTCCTTGTTCTGCACCGACTCGCCGAGCATCTCGATAATCTTCAAGCGATTGAGCAACGCCAGTGCGCTGCTGCTCAGCGCTTTTTCGTTGGACTCCTTCACCGAGGGTCCAGCGAGTCCGGCTTCTTGCACCTTCACAGCCACCGCGGCCAGCGTTCTGGCGCAGGCATTGGCGATCTCGATCAGTTTCAGGTGAGCGTCGGTCGCCTTTTGCAACGATTGGGTATGGCCCGCCAGTTCACCTTTCAGCTTGTCACGCAGTGCCAGTTCGCGAGCGTATTGCGGTGATTCAGGATCCAGTTCCGCCAACCGTGCCTCACTCTCATCCAGCAGTCCCTGGACCTGCCGAACCCGCTCCTGCAACTGATCAAGGTGCTCCTGGCTGCTGCCGATCTCGCCTTCGGCGGCTTCCAGCGTCTCGACGGCGGTGGCGTATTCAGCCGCCAGTTTTTCATGCCCCTGCTGCCTGGCACCGGCCATGCTTTGCAGCATCGCCAGGCGGTTTTTCAGTTTGTTGACGTCGACTTCGCCGATCAACTCGCTGATCATCGCCATCAACAGCGTGAACAGATCACCGTTGGTTTCCTGTTTGTTGCCGTCAGCGCGCGCAGCTGGCACGTGCAGCAAGGGTCTGCCCGCACTGGCGACGGATGGGTCAGGCTGGCCTTCGTAGTTCACCGACATCAGGCGAGCCAATGCCTCTTGGCCGGCCTTCTGATAATCCGCCGTCCTGGCCGCTTGACTGGCAGCCTTGCCATATTTTTCAAAGGCCTCGTTTCGACCGGTCAAGCCCGAAAATGCCGGGTTGAAGGTACTTCTGATTTCACTCATGTTCAGTCTCCGAACAATCCTTTTCAATGTGACTCAAGGTGTCGAGATACACCTGAGCCTGTTCGCGCAAATCGTCTTCCGTGGCTTGCTCAAGCACATATTCGAAGCACAGTCTGGCCTTGCCGACCTTGCCCAGCGCCAGGTGACACTGGCCGGTGTACAGCATCGGTCGGTAGTCGTTCTTGCCCTGGGCGAAGGCGATCGCATACAGGTCGATAGCTTTCTGGTGGTCCTGCTTGAGTTGGTACACGGCGGCCAATCCCATCCAGTAATGGCTGTTGTTGAAATCGTAGATGCACAGGAAGTGGAAGAACTTTTGTGCATCGTCCAGCCGTCCCTGTTCGTAGAACTGGAATGCGAAGGCATAGAGGCTGTTCATGTGCTCGTCACTGATGCCTTGCACGTCTTTCAATGCCGCACCACCAAGCACTGCTTCCACGACATCGAGGGCCACTTGTTCATCTGGTTGTTTGTCGCGACTCATCAGCCACACTCCTGAAAAACGTCAGCGCTGCTGACGACTGCATTGAGCCAAAGCGCTGCTGAGTACGCTGCCAAATTGCGCTCATGCCAACGTTTGGAGGAAAAAGGAAAAGGGAGAAATCAGGCCTGCTCGACCTGTTCGAGCCAGATCAACAGACGCAGGACTTCTTCGATTTCCTGTACTTGAAGGAAGCTGTAGCGCTGGTGGGTTTTGAATATCCGCCGGGCCAATGCGATGTCATTGATCACCGGCACCCCGACTTCCCTGGCATAGGCTCGTACAGCCAGAGCGCGTTGGTTGGTTTCCATCAGGGAGATAAACGGCAGCACGGTGATTTCCGGGCGGAAATACACACCGATGGCAATGTGCGTCGGGTTGGCGATGATCATCCGCGAGCTGCGCACATCGGATTTGATTTGCTCCGACAGCAACTCACGATGCAGGTCACGACGGCGTCCCTTGATCTCGGGATTGCCATCCTGTTCCTTGTGTTCGCGCTTGACCGAGTCCTTGTCCATCATTTGATCTTTCATGAACAGCCAGTATTCGCTCAGCGCATCGAGCACGACGATCAGCAGCACGCATCCGAGGAACGCCAGCACCAGCACCAGCAGCAAGTGGCCCCAGATTGCGAACAGATCCGGGGCCAGGGCGAACAGTTGGGCAAACACAAGTTGCCGCTGGGTGATCCAGACAATCCACAGCGCCAGGGCAAAACTGCCCAGGTACAGCAGCGCTTTGACCGTGTCCTTGACCGTGCGCAGGCTGAACAGTTTTTTGAAGCCATTGATCGGGTTCAACGCTCCCAGGTTGAGCTTCAAGGCTTCGCTGGCCAGGGCGAAACCGCTCTGCAGCAGTGCAGGCAATGCACTGGTCAACACACAGACCAGCAGCAACGGCAACAATGCCTTGAGCCCGACCAGCACCAGCGTCGCCGAGTACGCTTGCAGGTCCGCGTCAAAGTCACTGGCAATGATGCGTCGATAGACTTCCATGACCTCCACCAGCGAGCTGTTGAACACCATGTAGGTGATGCCGCAGAGGGTCAGGCAGGTGATCACCAGGTCCTTGGCCTTGAACGTCTGCCCTTTGCGTGACGCATCGCGCAGACGCTTGGCGGTGGGTTTCTCAGTCTTCGAGGCGCTGGACGACATCGGCAGCCTCCCCTTCGCGTCCCAGATAATGTTCCAGCCCTTGGGACTTCATGCCCATGCGCAGGACTTCGTCCGGCAGGTGTACGCCGAAATACAGCATCAACACCACCAGCGCCACCAGGCTCTTGACCGTAAGCGACACCGAGAAAGCATTCATTTGCGGCGCATACCGCGAGAGCAAGCCAAGCAGTGCTTCGCTGATCAACAGCGTGGCCACCACCGGCGCGCTGATCACCAGTGTCTTGCTCACCAGCGCGTCGAGCAGGCTCAGTAGCGACTGCAGGTGCATCTCGCACCCACTGGCCGGAGTGCAAATACGGTAGCTGTGGCCAACGGTTTCGAGCATCAGCAGCATGCCCCCGCCCTCGAGATAAACCGCCGCGGCGAACAACTGGAGAAAATTTGCCAGCTCCGACGTATCGACTCCGTTGGCCGGGTCCACGGTGCTGCTGAGCATTGCCCCGCGCTGGTTGTCGATCAGGTTGCCCATGGCGTGCAATACCCAGAACGGCCAGCACAGCAGGCATCCAAGCAGCACGCCAATGCCGGCCTCACGCAACACCAGACCAAAGAACGCCAACCCGTCGAGGTCAGGCAGCGGCACCCCCACATAAGTCTGGAAACCCAACGCCACCAACACAATGACAGCCTGGCGTGGCACGCCCGTGAGCACCCCACTGTTGAGAAACGGCAACATGAAAAAAATTGGCGCCAGGCGTGCAAACCCCAGGATGGCGGCGGCGAACCAGGTGTACAGGTCGAAAAACAGTGTCACCGACATCGCGCTAACCCAGCGCCAGACGGATGACTTCACGACTGAAATCGAGCAAGGTTTCGCCGTACCAGCCCGAAAGCAGAAACAGGCACGCGGCGACCGCCATCAGCTTGAAACCGAACGGCAACGTCTGCTCCTGCAACTGGGTCACGGTCTGAATCAGACCGACCACCAGGCCGACCACCGTGGCAACGATGATTGGCCAGGCCACCATCAACAGGATCAGGTATAGGGTTTTATTGCCGGCATAGACCAGATCGTTCATGAGCCCGCGCCTATGCCAGCAACGTCAGGTATTGCTTGACCAGCCCGGTGGACAGCAGCGCCCAGCCGTCCAGTGCAACAAACAATACCAGTTTGATCGGTACCGAAATGATCACCGGGCTCATCATCATCATGCCCAGCGCCAGCAGGATGCTGGAGATCACCAGATCGACGATCACGAAGGGCAAATACAGGTAGAAGCCGATCTTGAAGGCGCTTTTGATTTCACTCAATGCGTAGGCCGGCAGCAGGGAAAACAGCGACGGTGTGAGTTCTTCATCGGCGGGCAGATCGATGTCGGACTCACTCTGCACCGCTTGCGCCCGCTCGAAGAACAGCGCCAGTTCCGGGTCGGTGTACTTGCGCAGGTAATCCTTGTAGCCGCCCAACCCGTTCTCGGCGAAATTCACCACCGACTCGATGTCGGTAAAAGCCACCTGTTCTTCCTTGTAATAGCCATAGCCTTGCTTCAGTACCGGCGTCATCACGAAAATCGCCAGCATCAAGGCAATCGCATTTAGGGCCATGTTCGAGGGCACCTGCTGCAAGCCCAAGGCGTTACGCACGATGACAAAAACGATGGAAAACTTGATGTAGCAGGTGCCGGCCGCCACCAGAAACGGCAGCAGTGAAGCGAATGCCAGCAGCGCGATCAGCGAGACGTCGTTCATCGCGGTATTCCGTCCGGTGAACCGTTGCGATAGACCTCGAGCAACTCCACAGCCAACTGCTCTTGCAGTTGCACCAGTTCGCCACGGGCCACCGGCTTGCCATTGGCGCGCACCTCGATGTGCCGCGCCGCATCGTCCGCCAGCGGGATCAGTTGGCCCGCGATGATCCGCGACAGCGTGGCCAGGTCGATTTCCCGGGCCGCGAGCAAGAACTCCAGACGCACCGGCAAAGCGCCGAGGTCAAAATCGGGATCGGGATCTGCCGTACTTTGGGCGTCAGTCGCGGTCGATAGCATGTGTATCCCCTGTTCTGTAAAGGTGAAAGCGCCGAGGCATTGATGCCCCAGGTAGCATCGTTGCGAACGCTGAATGATTCGCAGGACATCGCCGGCCTTCAGCCGTATCCCGTGTCTGAGGTGACTCGCCCCCAGCACCAGCTCCAGGCGCAGCGGCAAATCGCTCAGCCATGAGTCGGCGTCCAGGGGCCGGCTGGCGGCCCGTGCCGGTGGCAATCGGGTCAACCACAGGCGCCCGCAAGGCGTGTCGAGCCATGGCAGTTCTTGCGGGGGCAATTGCCCGGGAAGGACCACATCGACGTCGGATATTTGCCGGTAGTGCAAGTCGTCTACCTCCAGCAGCAAGGGTTGCGGCACCGCGCGGAACAGTTCGGCGATGTTCTTCAGCGAGCACTCGACCAACAGTAACGACCGCAACCCCGGGAGTGATCGATGCAACCAGTCGCGGGCGTCGATCAAACCCCGCCATTCCCCACCCTCGCCTGATGCGCGAAAACACAGATAGCCCGATTGCCCTGGCGGATGGCCGGAACCGGCGTCGACATCCGCGTTTCGCCAGCGTCGTATCGCTTGCGCGGCGGCATGCGCCCGGGCGTTGATCCGGCGCAACTTCAGTGCGCTCATTCGCCCTGCCCGGCGTCTTCGGTCTGCTCGTCGTCCGGCGGCTGCCGCGAGCCCTGGCGCTGCTGCTCGCCGTCGCTGTCGGTCAGGCGCCAGGCGGGTTCGCGGACATGCTCCAGCGACACTTTGAGTTGTTCGAAAACCAGGGCATTGCTCGGGCTGAGTTGCAGGTTGCGGGTGGGCTCATCGGCCACGCGGCTGATCGTCACCTGCCCGCTGGCGGTACCTTTATTGAACGGAACCTGCAGCAAGTCCCGGTCGGCAACCGGCAGGGTTTCGATGATCGGGTCGAGGGCAGGCGGCGCTGGCGGCATCCCGGGCGCCGAGGCCGCAGGTGATGCAACTGTCGGCACATGGCGCGCGGTCGGGAGGCTCGATAAGGCTTCGGGCCTTTGCCCTTCGAACTCAAACATCGAGGGTGCACCTGGACTGGCGGCACGGTCGACCGGTAGCGGTTCGACGATGTTTGATGGGCGCTCGGTCGGCCCTGGCTCAACAACGATCCGAGTCGCCAGGTTTGTCGGTGCCGGCGCGACAACCCTGTCGACAACAGGCGCAACGTCAGCCACCGGTGGCAACAACCGAGGCGGCACAGGTCTACTCGACAGCGGCTGCGCTTGTGGATGAGACACAGGTGTGAGCGGCCGTACTTCGTCGAGTTCAGCAGCCGGCTTTTCCGGGAGCGTGACCATCGCCTGCAAAGTGATTGCGCGACCAGTGTCCATCAGGGGCCGATGACGCAGGATCAACGGCGCCATCAGCTCCAGCACACCTTGCGGCAGCTCATCCTCCCGCACCGGCACCAGCCTGTCGTGCAACTCGTCCATCGGCTCTTCGGTGACGGGGTCCAAGGGTTGAACCGGCAAGGGTGAAATTACAGATACGTTGCTCATCGCGGAACTCCGTTCATCTCTTCGGTTTCTCTTTCTTCCCGGCGCACCTGCTCCAGCCGTTGCCCCCGCAACAGCTGCTGAACAGCCCCTTCGTACTTGTCGTGTTTGCGCTGCGCGAACCGCAGTTGCTCGCGTTGCTCCTGTAACGCTTGCTCAATCTCCCGGCACTGCTGATCTACCCGGTTACGCTCGACGCGCAACAGCTCGATCTGCCGTCGAATGACCGCCTGCCTTCGCAACAGCGCCAACAGTTGCCCGTGATCGAGCACACAGTCATTGGCGCGATGGCTGGCCAACAAACCGTGCAGCGCCGCCTCTTGTCGGTCGAAAGCGGCCCGCTCCTGGACCAGCGGCTGCAGTTGCTGCCGGGTACGCGCTATCAGCAGTTGACCGCGTTGCCGACGGAACTGGCTGAGCGCCAACAGGCGAAGACGATCGGCTAATGGATTCATGCCATGACCCCCTGCAATTGGCCCAGGGCCTCGTCCGGTTCACAGCATTCGCCCGTGGGCTGGCGCAACCACTGGTAGAGGGCTGCACGGCGTTGCAGCGCCTGGTCATTGGCGGCGTCCGCGCCTGGGCTGTACTCGCCCATGTCGAGAAAGATCTGCAGCTGCTCAAGCCGCGTCAGCGTTTCCCGGGTCGCCGCCGCCAGTTGCTGCACCTGCGGCGGGGTGACTTGCGTCGCCACGCGACTGACGCTGCGCAACACATCGATCGCCGGGTAGTGCCCCTTGGCCGCCAGCGCACGGCTGAGGTAAATATGGCCGTCGAGGATTGAGCGAATCTCCTCGGCGATCGGGTCCGGTTCGTCGTCACTTTCCAGCAGCACCGTGTACCAGGCGGTAATGCTGCCGGAGGCAGTCACCCCGGGCCGTTCCAGCAGGCGCGGCAAGGCATCGAACACCGAGGCCGGATAGCCTCGTCGCGCCGGCGCTTCACCCGCGGCCAGGGCCAGATCGCGACGGGCCCTGGCGTAGCGCGTCAACGAGTCCAGCAACAGCACCACACGCTGGCCCTGGTCACGGAAATACTCGGCGATGGCCGTAGCCTGCAGGGCCGAGTTGCAGCGATCCACCGAGGAAAAATCCGAAGTGGCATACACCACCACGCATCGTGAGCGTATTTCAGACTGACGCAGATGCTCGATGAATTCGGTCACTTCACGTCCGCGCTCACCGATCAGGCCAATGACAAACACATCGGCGTCGGTATGGTTGATCAGCATATTGATCAGGGTGGTTTTGCCGGAGCCAGCGGCGGCAAAAATGCCGATGCGTTGACCAACACCGCAGGTCAGCAAGCCGTCGATGACCCGAATACCGGTGCGCAACGGGGTGTCCACCGGGCGCCGCTGCTGGTATGACGGCGGGTCGGCGTCCAACGGATAGTCCTGTTGCGCCAGCGCCGTAGACGGTGCCAGACGCTCGACGATAGTGCCTTGAGGGTCGACTACACTGCCGAGCAAGGCATCACTGCACGTCAGTTGCAGGATCGAGCCCGTGGGAACGATCATCGACTCCCTGGACAAGCCCTTGGCATCGCCGAGCAAACTGAGCAGGACCGCGCCGGGCTTGAAGCCAATGACCTGCGCCCTGGCCGCTACCTCAGGCAAGCGCCAATGCCGACGCACTTCGCAGACCTCACCGATCACTACGTCGCCCAGCGCCGCTTCGATCAATGGACCGCTCAAACGCAAAGGATGGGCAGCGTGCCGTTGCAGCCGGATTGTCATCGACGCAACAGTTCGCACAGTGTTTCAAGCGCCAGCACAAAAGAGTCGAGGGCCTGGGCGAAATGCCTGGCGTCACTCAGGGCATCGGCATTGGCCATCAACCGCAGTTCCAGGCGCTCCTGAACCTCGCACAGATGCAATTGCCCGGTGCGGGAAAAGGCGTTGCCTTCGAGCAAAAACCGTATCAACTCACCGGCACAATGATGGGTAAACTGCGGGCCGGCTTCGGCGACCACCGCCCAGACCCATACATCGCCCTCCACCTCGGCGACGCTGATATCAGGCAGGCTCTTCATCTGCATTTCGATTGTACTGTGACTGTCGAAGTGCCCTATCTGGCTGTCCACACAGCCGCTGTGCCGCAGCGCTTCGCGCAACAGGTCGGCAATATCCGTCGGAACCATTAGCAGTATTTCCTTATAGTGTTTTGATGACATTGACGGAGACGGTTTCGGAGATTTCGCCGAACGACATCACGTCCAGCTCCCGGAACCGCCCCTCGATCAGCTTCTTGATGTAGCGCCGCACATCGACAGAACACAGCAACACCATGTCCTTGTGTGCAATGTGCAGACTGTCCAGGCCGACACTCAGCCGGTCCATCAGCTCTTCCGACTCGGCCGGTTCCAGGTTGATGAAACTGCCGCCCGAGGTTTGCCGGATGCCCTTGCGCACCACCTCTTCGAACTCCGCCGACAACAGCAACACCCGCAAGTCATTACCCTGGGCAAACTTGTTGCTGATGTAGCGGGCCAGCGAGCCACGAACGTGCTCGACCAGCGCCAGCGCGTCTTTTTCCCGGGACGCCCAATGGGCCAGGGACTCAAGAATCAGCTTCATGTTGCGCACGGAAATGCGCTCGCCAATCAGACGCTGCAGCACTTCGGCGATTTTCTGCACGGTGACGTGGCGATAGACTTCCTTGAGCAGATCGGGACAGCGGGTTTCCATTTCGTCGAGCAGTTGCTTGGTTTCCTGCACGCCAAAAAACTCCTGGATGTTGCGCGCCAGCAAGGTGACCAGGCAGCGGTAGCATTCCTCGTCCGCCGGGCGCAGGTGATAGCCCAATTGCTGCACCCGTTCCTGGTCGGTGGCGTTGACCCACACCCCGCCCAGGCGATTGCTGTCACTGCCGTGCACCAGGGCAAAGCCCATGGGTTCCAGCTCCGGCGAGTAGTCGAGCAGCCGCCAGTGATCGAAATGAATATCGAATTGCTCGGCGCGCACCTCGTTGATCAGCACCGCCACTTGATGCGCCGGCAAGGCTTCGCTGGCGCGCAATTGCGGCTCGGGAATGCGCAGCCCGTAATCGACGAAAAACTGGCTGCGAAAACGCGCCGCCCAACGGGCCCTGGTCAACTCATCAAGGCGCGCCGTGGGCACCAACAACATCAGCGGGATGGTTTCAGTGGCGACGTTATCGATGTCCTCGAGCAGGCCCGAGCCGGTCTGCATGGCTTGGCCCTGCGTCGACGATGGACGGCTGTCACCCTGACCCTCGACCCTGGAGGCCTTGCGCCGGCGAACGAATACCAGCAGTGCCAGGGCCGCGGCGATTGGCAGGAAGGTCAGCAACGGAAAACCGGGCAACAGGCCGACGCCCACCGCCAGCAGCGCCGTCACCCCCAGCACGAACGGATGACCGAGCATCTGGGCGAGCATGTTGCGCCCCAGGTTGGCGTCATCGCCGTTGACGCGGGTAACGATGAAGCCGGCGCCGATGGCGATCAGCAACGCCGGAATCTGCGCCACCAGACCATCGCCGATGGTCAGCAGGGTGTAGGTCGACAAGGCGGTGGACAGGTCCATGCCCAGCTGCCCGACGCCAATGGCCATGCCGCCGATGAAGTTGACGAAGATGATGATGATGCCGGCGATGGCATCGCCCTTGATGAACTTCATCGCGCCGTCGAACGAGCCGTACAACTGGCTTTCGCGCTCCAGCACGCTGCGCTTTTCCTTGGCTTCCTCGGCGGTAATGGCGCCGGCCTTGAGGTCGCCGTCGATGCTCATCTGTTTGCCGGGCATGCCGTCCAGCGAGAAGCGCGCCGCGACTTCGGCCACCCGTTCCGAGCCCTTGGTGATCACGATGAACTGGACAATGGTGACAATGGAAAAGATCACGAAGCCCACCACCAGGCTTTCGCCGATCACGAACTCACCGAAGGAGGCGATGATCTCCCCCGCATCAGCCTGGCTGAGGATCAGCCGGCTGGTGCTGATCGACAGCGCCAGGCGAAACAGGGTGGTCAACAGCAGCAACGCCGGAAAGGTCGAGAAACTGAGGATGCGTTCGATGTAGAACGACCCCATGAACACCAGCAGCGAAATCACGATGTTCAGGCCGATGAGAAAATCCACCAGCACCGTCGGCAGGGGAATGATCAGCATGGCGATGATCATCATCATCAGCGTCAGGATCAGCAGCTCCGGACGAGCGCCGACGTTGCGCAAAAACACATTGAGCATGGCAGGTCAGCTCCGGGAAAAAGTCATGAACAGCCACCGAGACGTCGCCGTTCTTTACATTCGTGGGCGTAGGCAATGTCAGCCAGTCGGGTGAATTGTTCTGCCAGGCGCAGTGGCGCTCGTTCATCGGCAAACAGTTGCGGCGGCAACTGCAGGCTGTGCCGGCGCACCTTCTGCAGCAGCGTCGAGCGCTCATGGTGCGGGCTCAACAGCACGCGCTCACCCAACGCACCGAGCAACAGCTGGTCGAGCTCATCGGGGTACGTCAGCACGCCGAGCAGGAACACCAGCCAGTCGGGCTCATTGGCGTTGTGCCGGCAGATGAGTGCATCGCCGAGCAGTTGGCTGATAAACAGCTCATCGGCTGAACGCAGGCGCTTGAGGTCGGTCACCCTGGCCAGCAGTTGACCGAACTCCACGCGCGAGCAACTGGGGTCCTGGGCACTGATATCCGTGAGCAATGCCGCTTCGATGAAGGACAGCACCGCCATGCGTTGTGACGGACCATACAGTGCGATCCAGTCCTGATAACAACTGATCGGGCCCTCGTCGGACTCCAGAAAATCCCGGTAGGTCTCGCGCAACAACCCAGCGCGCACCGCCATGTTCGCTCCGAACATCCTGGCTTTGAGGGCGGCGTTGATCCCGGCATTCATACGCTTGGGGGAGCCTTGGGCAACCACAGTCTGTAAAAGCGTTTCAAGTCGCTGACGGGTGTTCTTTTCCAGTTTCTTGCGACGTAACAGTTCTCGCAGCACCAACGCCAGATCACTGTCATCGGGGAACAGCTGTCGCACCATTTGCAGCAACCAGGCGACCGGCTTGTCCGCCAGCCGCGCGAGGCTGAGCACCTGCTGCACCTTGGGTACAGTGTCGTCTTCCAGGACTCGTTCGAAGTTGTCCATCAGGGTCTCGGACTTGAGTTCGAAATGTCGCCGCCCGCGAAACTGAGCCAGTGCCGCCGACATTTCATCGCTGATCTGCACAAAGCGCTGCGCAATGGCAAGCGTTGAGCTGTCGTCGAGATCAACCTGCGCATCCGCCTGGGGCTGTGGATGTTCGGCGGCCTTTTCGGCATTGAGCCGTGCCTGGGCGGCTCGCCCGCCTGTGGAAACCGGCGGCAGGATCATTTTTCTGCCGCCCGGAAATAGGAGCGGCGCACCCGCTCATGCTGCTGCGGGGTCAGCAGCCGGGTGGCGGGATCTGTCGTGGCGGGCTCAAGTGTGTCGAGAATCTCCTTGGGCTGAATCAGGAACACCCGCACCGTGTTGGCCGAGCGGTTCTGGCGATAGCTGAACAAGCGCCCGATCCACGGAATCGAACCCAGTACCGGAATCCGTCCGACTTGCTCGCTGTGGTCATCGCGGGTGAAACCGCCCACCAACAGACTCTTGCCCTGGGGCACTCGCGCCACCGTGCTGATCCGTGTGCGCCCGACCGTCGGCAAACTGCCAGGTTGCTTGTTCTGGTCAGGGTTTTCCACTTCGTTGCCGTCTTCGATATTGAGTGACATTTCAATTTCGTCCGCCTGGGCGAAACGGGGCAGAACACTGACGAGCGTGCCATAGGTCACGTGCTGCAAATCGACACTGCGCTCCCCCACCAGCGGGGCATAAAAGGTGCGGTTGTTGTCGAAGATCGCCGGTACGTTCTCTTGTGTCAGGATCACCGGACGCGAGACCACATTCGCCCGGTTGGTGCGCTCCAGGGCCATGACCTGGGCGACGAACGAAGCGCCATCGAGGGTGGTCGCCGAGCCAGCGTTGAGCGATACGCTGAATGTCCCACTGGACTTCAATGCGCCCTGCCAGTTGATGCCCAGCTGATTGAGTTCATCCTTGTGCAAATCGATGATCCACAACGACAACTCCACGTGTCGTTTCGGCGTATCCAGCGCACTCACCAGGTTCTCGATAAAGCGCACTTGCTCCGGCAGCCCCTTGACCAGCAGGCTGTTGGTGTCGGGATAGGCCACCACCCGTATATTTCCGGCAGCCACCTCTCGCGCAATGATTCGCGGCGCGGTCGAGTCTTGCTCCGAGGGGGCGCTCGCCAGGCCTTCCAGGGGAAACGCCGGCATCAATCCCTGCGGACGCTGCGCGGGGGCTTGTGCCACCGACGGCTCGACCTCGCGCTTTTCGCCACGCAACAAGTCCTCGATCACGGTTGCCAGCCCGGGAATGGTCACCTTGTCATCACGCAGCTCATACTTGCGGTCGCTGACAAAGGTGTTGCGCACCTGGATCACGCCGATCTGCTGCTTGCCCAGCAACAGTTCCGAGCGCTGGTTATCCATCAGTCCGGCGGCTTGCACCACCAGATCGACATACATCGGCGGGCCCGACACATGAAAAGTGCGCAAGCCGTCGTGGCGCAATGGATAACGTGCATCGTGCAACCCGGAACGCTCAAGGAACGCCTGAAGTCGGGTGACTGTCAGGGTCTGCAGCGACATCATCGAGCTTTTGACTTCCGACGCGTCATACAGATAAATCGCCTGGCCATCGCTATACCAGATAAGCCCCATCTGCGCGCTGACCCGCTCAAAGGTCCGCTGCGGCGAACGCAGATCGAAGGCACCGGAAATCCGTTTGGCGGCGGCAGTCTTGCTGACGATGACAGGTTTGCCCAAGGGTGCGGACAACTCGGTGAAGAATGTGCGCACGCTCTGTTCGCGAGCCACGTAGCCGTCGGCATTGGCGCGCACGGCAAGCGGCACCAGCGACAACAGGGTGCCTATCCATAACGGCAAAACAAATAACGAAAGCAATCGGCGGTTCATTGGCTCACTTGCCTGGGAGGTAGGTTATGTCGGCCAGGCTACTGGGCGTGAAGCCAACCAGATCACGGATTTCCTTGGAGAAATGCGAAGAAGAGGCAAAACCCAACTCCAGCGCGACATCCGTCAGGGAGCCGTCCTGCAGGCTCATGTTCAACAGCGCCCTGGCCGCGCGCCAGCCGCGCAATGCAGGCTTGGCCGCCGTGCCTAGCGCCTGCCGGCACAGTCGACGGAAGTGCGACACAGAAACGCCATAACGCTGGGCCAGGGTGCTCAACTTTTCGCTGTGGGTGCCCTGCTCCAGCAGGAAGCGCACTAGTCCGTAACTCTCGGTATGACGCAGCACGCCGGCGAAGGTCTGGTAAGCCATACCCCCGACCATGGCCTGTTCTATGTACCAGCGCTCAAGCGCCCGCCCGGACCACACGGTGGGGTACGCCACCGGCAACGCCGCCCAGGATGTCGGGCTGGGTCGTTGATCAACCAGCGTGTTTCCCAGATCGATGAACACTTGCAATTTCACCAGCGGCGCTTCGGCAACCGGCAGGGTCTGTACGCCGCCGCTCAGCTCGAATGTATCACTCGTTGCAATCAGCCCTTCCCAACCGACCGGCAGACAGACCCGCGGGCACTGCGCCGAAGCCAGATACACAGGGGATTCGCTGACCCGCACATGCAGCACCCGCTCGCTGCAACGAGCATCAGGCAGAACGGTGGCGTGTAGTGATTGGATTTGCACGCCAACCTCCTTTGCGGCCTGACGATTAACGGCCGGCAGGATGAAAGACATGGCGCGATGAATCCTGATGTAAAGCTGATGAACCGGCGATGGCATATGCCTTGCACCCTCTCAGGCATCAGCACCCGGACCAACGGCGGAATGTGTGCAAGGACAATGGCGTCGTCATCCGGCCTTGCGCGTGCAAGGGAGGGGGCGACGTTTTTTTTTGCAAGGTGAACACGCGATGAACGAACCGTCAGCCGGCCCTCTGGCTTGGGTCAATGGCAGCGATGCCCCGGAAAAAACCGAAATCAATCTCGGCTTCATGGCCCTGAGCGACTGCGCCTCAGTGGTGGTCGCCGCCACCCAGGGCTTCGCCCAACCCCACGGCTTGACTCTGAACCTCAAGCGCCAGTCGTCCTGGGCCAGCCTGCGGGACCAATTGGTCAGCGGCGAACTCGATGCAGCCCACAGCCTCTATGGCCTGATTTACGCCGTTCACCTGGGCATCGGTGGCGTGGCCGCGACTGACATGGCGGTGTTGATGGGCCTGAATCAGAACGGCCAGAGCATCAACCTGTCCCGCGGCTTGCAGGCGCTTGGAGTGACCAGTCCTGAAGCACTGGATCGACGCGTGCACCAAACTCGCCCAAAACTCACCTTCGCCCAGACGTTTCCAACCGGCACCCACGCCATGTGGTTGTATTACTGGCTCGCCAGCCAGGGCATTCACCCGCTGCTGGATGTCGACAGCGTAGTGGTGCCGCCACCGCAAATGGTCGCGCACCTGCGAGCCGGGCGTATCGACGGGTTCTGCGTCGGCGAACCCTGGTCCGCCAGCGCGGTGCAACAGGACCTCGGTTTCACCCTGGCCACGACCCAGACCATCTGGCCCGATCATCCGGAAAAAGTCCTCGGCTGCACCCGTGCGTTCGTCGAGCAATACCCCAATACCGCCCGGGCATTGGTGATGGCGGTCCTGGAAGCCAGCCGCTTCATCGAAGAAAGCGCCGAGAATCGCCGCAGCACCGCGCAATTGCTCAGTGCCGCGCAGTACCTTGACGCGCCACTGGACTGCATTGAACCGCGGCTGCTGGGCGAATACGCCGACGGCCTTGGCCATCACTGGCACGACCCGCACGCGCTGCGTCTGCACGGGGATGGCGAGGTCAACCTGCCGTACCTGTCCGACGGCATGTGGTTCATGACCCAGTTCCGCCGCTGGGGTTTGTTGCGCGATGACCCGGACTATCTCGCGGTGGCCCGGCAGGTCCAGCAATTGGACCTCTATCGAGAGGCCGCCAGTGCCGTCGGCGTCGATTCGTCAGCCGAGCAAATGCGCAGCAGTCAGTTGATCGACGGCAAAATCTGGGACGGTTCGGACCCGACCGGTTATGCCCGCAGTTTCAAACTGCACGCCATGAGCGACAGCTCGCACCGATCCGCCAGCCGCTGACAGGAGACCACGAACATGCTGCGTATCCTGCTGATCAACGATACCGCCAAAAAGGTCGGACGCCTGAAGGCCGCCCTGACCGAGGCCGGATTCGAAGTGATCGACGAATCCGGCCTGACCATCGACTTGCCCGAACGCGTCGAAACGGTGCGTCCGGACGTGATTCTGATCGATACCGAGTCACCGGGGCGCGATGTCATGGAACAAGTGGTGCTGGTGACTCGCGACCAGCCACGACCGATTGTGATGTTCACGGACGAACACGACCCCGATGTGATGCGACAGGCGATCAAGTCCGGGGTCAGTGCCTACATTGTCGAAGGCATTCACGCACAACGCCTGCAGCCGATTCTCGATGTGGCCATGGCGCGCTTCGAAAGCGATCAGGCCTTGCGTGCCCAGTTGCATGCCCGCGACCAGCAATTGGCCGAGCGCAAGCGCATCGAACTGGCCAAAGGGCTGCTGATGAAAATGAAGAGCTGCAACGAGGAAGAGGCCTACACCCTGATGCGTCGCCAGGCGATGAGCCGACAGCAGAAACTGATTCAAGTGGCGGAACAGATTATTGCCATGAGCGAGTTGCTTGGCTGAAGTCCTGTGGTGCCTGTGGTGCCTGTGAGGACGCCATCGCGAGCAAGCTCGCTCCCACAGGGGATTTGTGTTCGACGCCATTCCCTTGTGGGAGCGAGCTTGCTCGCGATGGCGGCGACCCGGTTTCGGTTGTTGGCACAGATCTGGCTATGTAATCACCACAGGTAACCAACGGCGGTTGCCCCACCTACGACAAAGACGTCGCTCACCTCATTTGCCCTTGGCGGATCGGGTGGCGGCGTTTTTTCGTTTTGGCCCCACAGCACGGGGCCGGTGGTGCGGCCGTAACGGCGCCCCACCTGCAAGCTCATGACTCCTTCCGAGACTCTTCACAGCTGAGGTGCGCAATGAATTCAAGCTTCTGGAAATCCGGCCATACCCCCACATTGTTCGCAGCCTTCCTCTATTTCGACCTGAGCTTCATGGTCTGGTACCTGCTCGGACCCTTGGCGGTACAGATTGCCGCCGACCTGCACCTGACGACGCAGCAACGCGGGCTGGTGGTCGCCACGCCCATTCTGGCCGGGGCGGTGTTGCGCTTCGTGATGGGGATGCTGGCTGATCGCCTGTCGCCCAAAACCGCCGGGCTGATAGGCCAGGTCATCGTGATCTGCGCCCTGTTCGGCGCCTGGAAACTCGGTATCCACAGCTACGAGCAAGCGCTGCTGCTGGGGCTGTTCCTCGGCATGGCCGGCGCGTCTTTCGCCGTTGCCCTGCCATTGGCATCGCAATGGTATCCGCCGCAGCATCAAGGCAAGGCCATGGGTATCGCCGGCGCGGGAAACTCGGGCACGGTGTTCGCCGCCTTGATCGCCCCGGTGCTGGCGGCGGCATTTGGCTGGAGCAACGTGTTCGGTTTCGCCCTGATTCCGCTGATCCTGACCCTGATCGTCTTCGCCTGGCTGGCCCGCAACGCTCCCGAGCGGCCAAAAGCCAAATCCATGGCCGACTACTTCAAGGCCCTCGGTGATCGCGACAGCTGGTGGTTCATGTTTTTCTACAGCGTGACATTCGGCGGTTTCATCGGCCTGGCCAGCGCCCTGCCCGGCTATTTCAACGACCAGTACGGCCTGAGCCCGGTGACTGCCGGCTACTACACCGCCGCCTGCGTGTTTGGCGGCAGCCTGATGCGCCCTCTGGGCGGCGCGCTGGCCGACCGCTTCGGCGGCATTCGAACCCTGCTGGCGATGTACACCGTCGCGGCGATCTGCATTGCCGTGGTCGGTTTCAACCTGCCGAGTTCCTACGCCGCGCTGGCACTTTTCGTCTGCACCATGCTCGGTTTGGGTGCAGGCAATGGCGCGGTATTCCAGTTGGTGCCGCAGCGTTTTCGTCGGGAAATCGGCGTGATGACCGGCCTGATCGGCATGGCGGGTGGCATCGGTGGTTTTGCCCTCGCGGCCGGCATGGGCGCGATCAAGCAAAGCACCGGCAGCTATCAACTGGCACTGTGGTTGTTCGCCAGCCTCGGCGTTCTGGCCTGGTTCGGCCTGCACGGCGTAAAACGGCGCTGGAGAACCACCTGGGGTTCGGCCGCCGTGACGGCTGCGCGGGTCTGACACCTCGATGAGCCTGCAACTGAGTTTCGCCGAAGCCAGCGCCATCGGTCCTCGCGAGGAAAATCAGGATGCCCTGCGCCTGGTCACGCCGGCTCCGGCGCTGGCCGCGAGCAAGGGTTACCTGTTCGCCATCGCCGACGGCGTCAGCCAGTGCGCCGATGGCGGCCTGGCGGCCCGTTCGACGCTGCAGGCCCTGGCGCTGGATTACTACGCCACGCCGGAAACCTGGAGCGTCGCACAGGCACTTGATCGTCTGTTGCTGGCACAGAACCGCTGGTTACAGGCCAATGGCGGCGGGCAACCGCTGCTGACCACCCTCAGTGCGCTGGTCCTGCGCGGCCGGCGTTTTACCCTGGCCCATGTCGGTGATTGTCGGGTGTATCGCTGGCACGCCGATCGATTGCAGCGAATCAGCGAGGATCACGTCTGGGACCAGCCGGGCATGCAGCATGTACTGAAACGGGCGCTGGGGCTCGATCAACACCTGGTGCTGGATTTTCTCGACGGTGAGTTGCGCCTCGATGAAAGTTTCGTTCTGCTCAGCGACGGCATCTGGGCCGTCCTGGGCGATACCGCCATTGCGGCGATCCTGCGTGATCAACCGGACTTGCGCAGCGCTGCGCAAACCCTGGTCAATGCCGCGCACCTGGCGGGCAGTCAGGACAACGCCAGCGCCTTGCTGGTGCGGGTCGATGCCCTCGGTGAAGCGAGCATTGGCGATGCGTTGATTCACTTGCAGCAATGGCCACTGCCGCCAGCCCTGAAACCGGGTCAAGCGTTCGAGGGCTGGCAGGTCGAGGGGATCGTCGCGCAGAGCCAGCAATCGCTGCTCTATCGCGTGCGTGACAATCAGCAACAACCCTGGCTGCTGAAAACCCTGCCAGGGCGCCTGCACGACGATCACCAGGCCGGGCAAGCGTTACTGTCGGAAGAGTGGTTTCTCAAACGCGTGGCCGGTCGACATTTTCCTGAAGTCCATGCCGCCAGTCAGCGTCAGCATTTGTACTACGTGATGCGTGAATATTCGGGCGCGACCCTGGCCCAACGACATGAACAAAGCGGACCGTTGCCGCTGCCCCAGTGGCAAGACATCGCCGAACGATTATTGCGAGCGGTCGGTCTGTTGCATCGACGGCAGATTCTGCATCGCGATATCAAACCGGAAAACCTGTTGCTGGGGGACGATGGCGAGTTGCGCCTGCTGGATTTCGGCCTCGCCTACTGCCCAGGGCTCTCGCAAGATCTGCCCTGGGCTCTGCCGGGTACACCCAGTTACATCGCGCCAGAAGCCTTTCGCGGCGATGTGCCGACACCACGGCAGGACTTGTACGCCGTCGGTGTGACCTTGTATTTCCTGCTCACCGGGCACTATCCCTATGGCGAAATCGAAGCGTTCCAGCGCCCGCGGTTTGGCCTCCCGGTCAACGCCAGCCGCTACCGGCCCGACCTGCCGGACTGGATCGCCCATCACCTGGAGCGCGCCGTGGCGGCGGCCCCCGACCAGCGTTTCGAAACGGCGGAAGAATGGTTACTGCTGATCGAGCAGGGCGAACGCCACAGTTTGAATGTGCGCCCCAAGCCGTTGCTGGAGCGTGAACCGCTGAAGGTCTGGCGGACATTGGCGCTGGTTTCGTTGCTGCTCAATCTGGCGCTGCTGGTGGTTGTGCTCCATTAGCGGGCAACGCGCCTTGAATCGGTGCATTCCCTCACGGTTCTGCCCTTGCGAACGGGAAAAAAGCCAACAAACACGGGATTTGAGCGACTTGGCATAACCACTGCATTACCTCTTTCAACAAACATACAGCGCAGGCTTCAACGACGAAGGTTGCACTTCCCGAGAGAACGGGACCAGGACAAAGGCGTCCTCGCTAGGCCACTAGCGGGACGCCTTTTTTTGTTTGCGCAAAATTTGTCGAGCATGGCCTGAACCCTGATGAGGCAGGCCTGAGCTCCCCGGAGAACCTGATGAAAAAACTAAAACTGGTGATGATCGGCAACGGCATGGCCGGGGTCCGGACCCTGGAAGAGCTGCTCAAACTGAGTACGGAGCTGTACGACATCACGGTCTTCGGCGCCGAACCGCACACCAACTACAACCGCATCCTGTTGTCGCCGGTGCTGGCAGGCGAACAGACCTTCGAAGAAATCGTGCTCAACGACCTGGACTGGTACCTGGAAAACAACATCAAGCTGCTGCTCAACCGCAAGGTGGTGGAGATCGACCGGGTCAAGCGCCGGGTGATTGCCGAAGACGGCAGCGAAGCCGAATACGATCGCCTGCTGATCGCCACCGGCTCGACGCCTTTCATCCTGCCCATTCCCGGCAACACCCTTGAGGGCGTGATCGGCTACCGCGACATCGCCGACACCCAGGCCATGATCGACACCGCAAAAACCCACCGGCACGCCGTGGTGATCGGTGGCGGCCTGCTCGGACTGGAAGCCGCCAACGGCCTGATGCTGAGGGGCATGCATGTCACCGTGGTGCATATCGGCGAGTGGTTGCTGGAGCGGCAACTGGACAAGACCAGCGGCCAGCTACTGCAAAGCGCCCTGGAATCTCGCGGCCTGCACTTTCGCCTGTGCGAGCAGACCCAGGCCTTGCACGACGCGGGCAACGGCCGGGTCGGTTCGGTGCAATTCAAGAACGGCGACATCATCCCCGCCGACCTGGTAGTGATGGCCGCCGGCATTCGCCCCAATACCGAACTGGCGGAGAAATCCGGCATTCCGTGCAACCGCGGAATTCTGGTCAACGACACACTGCAAACCTACGACCCACGGATCTATGCCATCGGTGAAT
The DNA here is from genome assembly GCF_059492225.1 of Pseudomonas sp. Pseusp10. Lineage (NCBI taxonomy): Bacteria > Pseudomonadati > Pseudomonadota > Gammaproteobacteria > Pseudomonadales > Pseudomonadaceae > Pseudomonas > Pseudomonas sp. Pseusp10. The sequence continues at coordinate 5,032,529 of NZ_CP168528.1, forward strand.
GTGCCAGCCACCGTGGCATCGCCTATGGTCTGGTGGCGCCGCTGTTCGAACAGGCCAAAGTCTGCGCCAACCACCTCGCGCAACTCGGTTTTGCCACCTACAAGGGTTCGGTGACCTCGACCAAACTGAAGGTCACTGGCATTGACCTGTTTTCCGCCGGCGACTTCATGGGCGGTGAAGGCACGGAAACCATCACCCTCTCCGACCCGATTGGCGGGGTCTACAAGAAACTGGTGATCAAGGATGACGTGCTGGTCGGCGCCTGTCTGTACGGCGATACGGCAGATGGCGGCTGGTATTTCCGGCAAATCCGTGAAAACCATGCCATCAGTGAGATCCGCGATCACTTGATGTTTGGCGAGAACGCTCTGGGCGACGTAGGACATCAAGGTCAGGACAAAGCCATGAGCATGGCCGACACGGCCGAAGTCTGCGGTTGCAATGGTGTGTGCAAAGGCACCATCGTCAAGGCGATCCAGGAGCACGGGCTGTTCAGTGTCGACGACGTCAAGAAACACACCAAGGCTGCCAGTTCCTGCGGTTCGTGCTCGGGTTTGGTCGAGCAGATCCTGATCAACACGGTAGGCGGCGCCGCCGACGTCAAACCGAAAAGCGAAAAGGCCATCTGCGGCTGCAGCGACCTCAACCACGGGCAAATCCGCCAGGCCATACGCGAGCAGCACCTGCTGACCATCGCTGGCACCATGAGCTACCTGAACTGGCGCACACCCAACGGCTGCGCCACCTGCCGGCCGGCGCTCAACTACTACCTGATCTCCACCTGGCCCGGGGAAGCCAGGGACGATCCGCAATCGCGCCTGATCAACGAAAGGGCTCACGCCAACATTCAGAAAGACGGCACCTACTCGGTAGTCCCGCGGATGTGGGGCGGTGTGACCAATCCTTCGGAACTGCGGCGCATTGCCGACGTTGCCGACAAGTACAACGTGCCGATGGTCAAGGTCACCGGTGGCCAGCGCATCGACTTGCTGGGCATCCGCAAGCAGGACCTGCCGGGGGTGTGGAAGGACCTGGACATGCCGTCCGGCCACGCCTACGGCAAATCCATCCGCACAGTGAAAACCTGCGTCGGCAGTGAGTTCTGCCGCTTTGGCACGCAGAACTCCACACAGTTGGGCATTGAACTGGAACATGACCTGTTCAACATGTGGTCGCCGCACAAGGTGAAGCTGGCTGTCTCCGGCTGCCCGCGCAACTGCTCGGAAGCCGGCATCAAGGATGTGGGAATTATCGGCGTGGACTCCGGCTGGGAGATGTACATCGGTGGCAACGGCGGGATCAAGACCGAGGTCGCGGAATTCTTCGTCAAACTGAAAACCGCCGAAGAAGTCCGCGAATACAACGGTGCATTCCTGCAATTGTATCGCGAAGAAGCCTTCTACCTCGAACGCACCGTGCACTACCTGCAGCGGGTAGGCATGGACCATATCAAGAAAGCCGTGCTTGAGGACCCGGAGCGTCGCAAGGCACTCAATGATCGCCTGCAATTCTCCCTGTCGTTCGAACAGGATCCGTGGAAAGAACGCCTGGAACAGCCACAGCTCAAGAAAGAATTCGACGTCATCCCCGTGAAAAACCTGGAGGTGCCGGCATGAACTGGCTGGATATCTGCGCACTGGAAGAGATCAATGCCCTGGGCTCGCGGATCATCGCCGGCCCTAAGGGTGACATCGCGATTTTTCGTACCAGCGACGACGAAGTGTTCGCCCTCGACGACCGTTGCCCGCACAAGGGCGGGCCGCTGTCCCAAGGTCTGATCTACGGCAAACGGGTGGCCTGCCCGCTGCACAACTGGCAAATCGACCTGGAAAGCGGCGAAGCCCAGGCCCCGGACGTCGGCTGCGCCCACCACCATCCGGCGCGGGTCGAAAATGGCCGAGTGATGCTGGCCTTGCGGGACGCAGGCTGATGGACCGCCAGATCACCGCGTCTACCTGCTGCTATTGCGGGGTCGGCTGCGGCGTGCTGATCGAGCATGACGGCGAGCGCATCCTCGGCGTCAGCGGCGATCCGGCGCACCCGGCCAATTTCGGCAAGTTGTGCAGCAAGGGATCAACCCTGCATTTGACCGGCGATTTGACGGCAAGGGCGCTGTACCCGGAACTGCGCCTGGGCAAAGGCCTGGCGCGTAGCCGCACCGACTGGGATACCGCGCTTGATCACGCCGCCAGCGTTTTCGCCCAAACCATTGCCGAGCATGGCCCGGACAGCGTGGCGTTCTACATTTCCGGGCAGTTGCTGACCGAGGACTACTACGCCTTCAACAAACTGGCTCGGGCGCTGGTGGGCACCAATAACATCGACAGCAATTCGCGGCTGTGCATGTCGTCGGCTGTGGTCGGCTACAAGCGCAGCCTGGGCGCCGACGCGCCGCCCTGCAGCTACGAAGACCTGGAGTTGAGCGATTGCGTGATGATCGTCGGCAGCAACATGGCCTACGCCCACCCGGTACTGTTTCGCCGACTGGAAGAAGCCAAATCCCGCCGACCGCAGATGAAGGTCATCGTCATTGACCCACGTCGTACAGATACCTGCGATCTGTCTGACCTGCACCTGGCGATCTTGCCCGGCACCGATGTCGCCTTGTTCCATGGGATTTTGCATCTGCTGTTGTGGGAAGACTGGATCGATCGTGACTTCATCAGGGACCACACCGAAGGTCTGGCCGAGCTGAAAAGCCTGGTGCGTGACTACACGCCGCAAATGGTTTCGCAGCTCTGCGGAATCAGCATCGGGCAATTGCAGGAGTGTGCCGAATGGATCGGCACATCACCGAGCTTCCTGTCGCTGTGGTGCATGGGGCTTAATCAGTCCACCGCCGGCAGCGCGAAAAACAGTGCATTGATCAATCTGCACCTGGCCACCGGACAGATCGGTCGTCCTGGCGCCGGACCTTTCTCCCTCACCGGTCAGCCAAATGCCATGGGCGGGCGGGAAACCGGCAGTTTGTCCAACCTGCTGCCCGGCCATCGTGATGCCGCCAATGCGCAACACCGTGCGCAAGTGGCGTCTTATTGGGGCGTCGAGCAACTGCCGGAAAATGCCGGGCTCACGGCGATCGAGCTGTTCGAGCAAGTACGCAGCGGCAAGATCAAGGCGTTGTGGATCGCCTGCACCAACCCTGCGCAATCCATGCCGGACCAGACGGCCGTGCGCGCAGCCTTGCAAGCCTGCCCGTTCGTGGTGTTGCAGGAAGCCTTTCGCACCACTGAAACGGCGAAGTTCGCCGACCTGCTGCTGCCCGCCGCCAGTTGGGGAGAAAAAGAAGGCTGCGTGACCAATTCCGAACGGCGCATTTCCCACGTACGCCAGGCCATCGTCGCACCGGGTGAGGCACGGCCGGACTGGGCAATCACCGTAGATTTCGCACAGCGCCTGGAGAAATACCTGCGTCCCGGTCAAACCAGCCTGTTTGAATTTGATAACCCCGCTCAAGTCTTCGATGAATACAAACAACTGACTCGCGGTCGCGATCTGGATCTGTCCGGTATCAGCCATGCGCTGATCGATCGTCTCGGTCCGCAGCAGTGGCCCTTCCCTTCGGGTGCCGTTAAAGGCACGGCCCGGCTATACGTCGACGGGATATTTGCCACGGCCAATGGGCGCGCGCAGTTCGTGGCCGATCCGTACCGCGCCGCCAAAGAGCAACGCGATGCACGCTTCCCGCTGACCCTGATCACCGGCCGCCTGCGCGACCAATGGCACGGCATGAGCCGCACCGGCACCGCCGCGCAACTGTTCGGCCATGTCAGCGAAGCGCAGTTGAGCCTGCACCCGGATGAATTGCGCCGTCATCGCTTGCAGCCGGGGGATCTGGTCAGCCTGAAAAGCCGGCGCGGCGCAGTCATCGTTGCGGTCGCCAGCGATGACAGTGTGCGTCCTGGCCAGGCCTTTTTGCCGATGCATTGGGGCGACCGTTTTCTCAAGGGCGGGGTGAACAGCCTCACCTTGCCCGCATTCGATCCCCTGTCGAAACAGCCCGAGCTTAAACACAGCGGTGTACGCCTGGAACCAGTGGATTTGCCCTGGAAACTGTTCGCACTGATCGAAGGTGATGTTCAACAGCACTTTGAGGCGCTACGACCGCTCTGTGAGGCGTTTTCCTACGTGAGCCTCAGCCTGGTTGGTCGTGAGCGCCCTGCCCTGCTTGTACGGGTTGCCAATACTTCAGCACCTTCGGCAGAGCTGCTAAGCGAAATCGATAGAAACCTGGAACTCAATGACGGCCCGGTACTGGCTTACGACGACCCACGACGAGCCATTGGCAAACGGGTGCGAATCGAAAATGGCCGGATCACCGCCATTCGACTGGCCGGAGAAACCCTTGCCCAACACTGGTTGCAGGGTCTGTGGCTCGAAGGTCGCGCGGACGAGCAACTGCGGCGCTGGTTGCTTGCTCCGCTCAGCGCACCACCGGGCAACCTCGATGCGCCTGTCAACGCCAACAAAACCCTGTGCAATTGCAAGAACGTCAGCCAGAACGCTATCTGCGTCGGCATCAGCCGTGGCCTGGACTTGCAGGGACTGAAACAGGAACTGGGTTGCGGCACGCAATGCGGGTCCTGCGTTCCGGAAATCAAACGCCTGCTGGCCGCCAAGGCGCGGCCGACCACCGTCATCTCGTGAGGAAAACACTATGAGTGCAAAAGTCTGGCTGGTGGGTGCGGGCCCGGGTGATCCGGAGTTGCTCACGTTGAAAGCAGTACGTGCCTTGCGCGAGGCTGATGTGGTGCTGATCGATGATCTGGTCAATATCGCGGTACTCGAGCATTGCCCCGGGGCGCGGATCATCCCGGTGGGCAAGCGCGGCGGCTGCCGTTCCACTCCACAAGCGTTCATCCATCGCCTGATGCTTCGTTATGCCCGGCAGGGTAAATGCGTGGCGCGGCTCAAGGGTGGCGATCCGTGCATTTTCGGCCGCGGTGGCGAAGAGGCGCAGTGGTTGCGTGAGCGCGGGGTCGAAGCCGAACTGGTCAACGGCATCACGGCCGGACTGGCGGGGGCAACGCAGTGCGATATTCCGCTGACCTTGCGGGGTGTAGCCCGCGGTGTAACGCTGGTCACCGCACATACCCAGGACGACAGCCAATTGAACTGGCAGGCACTGGCCCAAGGCGGAACGACGCTGGTGATTTACATGGGAGTGGCCAAGCTAGGTGAAATCCGTGAGCAGCTATTGGCCGGCGGCATGTTGGCGAATACGCCCGTGGCCATGATTGAAAACGCGTCATTGCCCCATCAGCGGGAATGTCGGAGCACACTCGCAGCGATGGATGAAGCTGCCTGCGGATTCCAGCTGAAAAGCCCTGCCATTCTGGTGATCGGCGCAGTCGCAGCCAACGCCATCCCCTCCTGTGGGAGCGAGCCTGCTCGCGAAGAGGCTCTATTCGTCGACATGAATGTTGGACTTCAACGCGCCTGACGCGCCCCTCCTCACCAAATCGCAGACAAAGAAAAGCCCGGCCTGAGCCGGGCTTTCCTCAGAGCTGCGAGCTAATTACTTAGCTTGAGCTTCAACCTGCGCTTCTACGCGACGGTTAACAGCGCGACCAGCTTCAGTTTTGTTGTCAGCAACTGGGCGGGATTCGCCGTAGCCAACGGACTGAACGCGGGACGACTCAACACCGTACTGGTTGGTCAGAACTTGCTTAACGGCGTTTGCACGACGCTCGGACAGTTTCTGGTTGTAAGCGTCAGGACCGACGTTGTCAGTGTGACCTTCAACAGTAGTGGTGGTCGATGGGTACTGCTTCATGAAGTCAGCCAGGTTCTTGATGTCGCCGTAGCTGTTTGGCTTGACTACCGACTTGTCGAAGTCGAACTTCACGTCCAGCTCTACACGAACGACTTCAGCAACAGCTGGGCAGCCATCAGCGTCAACAGTTACGTTGGCCGGGGTGTCAGGGCACTTGTCAACGTTGTCGCAAACGCCGTCGTTGTCGCTGTCGGAGCAGACTTCTGGTGCTGGAACCGGAGCAGCAGCAGGCTTGTTGCCGCCACCGAAGTTCACACCCAGACCTACGGACGGGATGTAGTCCCAACGGCCGTTGTCCAGCTTGTAGTCAGCTTCTACGCCAGCACGAGCGTAGACGTTTTCGAGGAAGTAGTACTTCAGGCCAGCGCCAGCAGTCAGGAAAGTCGACTGGTCACGACCGGTGTGGCCGTCAGCGGCTACGTTGGTCATGCTGCCGTGCTTGACACCACCTTGAACGTAAGGACGCAGAGCGTCGCCAGCGTTGTTGAAGTGGTACTGAGCGTTCAGACCGAACTGGTCGCCCTCGATTTTCTGGTTGCCGGTGTTGTTGTTCGAACGGGTGTGGTCATCGTTGTTGTAGGTCAAGTTCAACGATACGTCGTCGGTCAAGAAGTAACCGATGGAGGCGCCAGGAGTGTAGCCGTCTTCAACATTGTTAATGCTGTCGTTGTACTTTTTCCCGTAGTTGAGCTCGCCTTCAACTGCGCCTTGGCCTTGTGCCAGTGCGCCGAACGAAGTAGCGGCAATAAGAGTACCAATGGCCAAGCCCAAGGTGTTTTTCAGTTTCATCCGTTAAATCCCCATCTGGTGATTGTGAAGCAGTCCCGCAAACCGGGGGACAACTCGGCGGCAAGTCTAACAGAACTTGCCTACACGTAAGAGATATTTGCGCTGAACTAAGTTTCAGCAATGCCTGCAAATTTCTCACGCAATTTATCTAGAGCGCGTTTGTACCGCATTTTTGTTGCACTCAAACCCATATGCATGATGTCTGCGATCTCCTGAAACTCCAGCTCTGCGACAAAACGTAGCACCAGAATTTCCCGGTCAATCGGGTTCACATACACTAGCCAGCGATCAAGTCCACCCTTTTCCTCAGGTTTCGGCGCCTTTTCTTCGGACGCTTCCTCAAGGGGGTCAAGACTCAATGCGTCCATCAAGCGACGCTTTCGCCGTTCTTTCCGATACTGTGTGATGCACTCGTTGTACGTGATGCTATATAGCCATGTCTTGAACTTCGATTTACCTTCGAAGTTCTTCAGGCCATACAGCACCTTCAACATGACCTCCTGACAGACATCGTCTGCATCGCGATCGTTCCCGAGATACCGTGCACACACGTTAAATAATGTTCGTTGGTAACGCCGCATCAGCTCTTCATAGGCGCGTGTTACGTGAAACAGTTCGGTATGCGAGCGCGCGACCAACTCCTCATCAGAGAGCTCGCGGGGGTCGTAGCGCATGGATAGCGATTGGGTTTTATTCAAAACAAGTCGGGCCGACAGTCAGGTCAATGTCCGCCGCAGCCAGCATCAGCAGGCATTTTGCGGCGGCATACATTAGCAGGGTTTGCCGGGTTAGCGGCTACTCACATGCTGCTCAAGGAGGATCCGATTGGAAAGAGAGACTAGCTCACCCTCATCGGTCAGCAATGTGGTTTTAACCGTGCCGATCTCTTCGATCTGGCCTTCGACCTCGCCAACACGCACTTGTTGCCCAACCTGGTACAGCTCACGCACGTAGATTCCCGCAAGAATCTGGCCGGCAATTTCCCGGCTTCCCAACCCCATGGCCAGCGCTACCGCCAGACCAACGGTTATCAACACGATCACGATCACATGGTTGAGCAGGTCTGTCTTGACCTCCAACTGACTGATCGCAACCGAAATACTGATGATGATCACCAGGCCCTGGGCAATTCGACCAAGCCCTGAAGCATAGTCCAGACCCACGCCTTCTGCCGCTCCACGCACCAGCCCGTTGGCCAGTTGCGCCAGCAAAACACCTACCAGCAACACCAGCGCCGCGCCGAAAACCTTCGGCAAATACAACGCAAGCATATCCAGCGTAGCTGAAACACGCTCAAGCCCAAGAGATTCTGCGGCAGAAACCAGAAAAATAAGCAGAATAAACCAATAGACGATCTTGCCGATCAGGGTCGAAATAGGGACTTGCAATCCAGCCCGGGACAGCAGCTTGGTCAGGCCAGTGCCGCCCATCAAGCGGTCAAGGCCCAATTTGGCGAGCAATTTGGAAAGCAAGGTGTCCAGCAGTTTGGCCACGACAAAACCCAACAGCAGCACAACCAGTGCGCCGAACAGGTTCGGAATGAAGTTCGCAACCTTGGTCCACAACGCAGTCATTGCAGTGACGAGGCTCTGAGTCCAGAGATCAAGTTCCATATTCAATCAGCCTTATCAGCAGTGCGAGCAGCAGGTTTACGAAGACGGGATACCGGCGCGACATGGGCCGATCCGTTATTCAGGGCGATCATCAGTGCAGGCAACCAACGCCCCAGCAGGCTGAACAGATCACCGGCGCCGACCTGGCGGTTGGCGGTTTTCAGCACGCGCCCCAGGCACGCATCGTCGTCCCGGGTGGACGGCGAGGCCTTGAGCATGTCGCGTAAAGACTGTTCAAACGGATCGTGCATACGCACCTCTCGTGATGTCTGTGGAAGACGCGGTCAGTTTTGGTCGGGTCACATGGTTTCCCTCAGACCCAGCGCAAACGTCGGAATAACCACCACTGTCCCAACGCCACCGAGACCATCATCAGGCAGGCGATCAGAAAGCCATAAGGGCTTGCAGAGAATGGAATGCCACCGACGTTGATCCCCAAAAGCCCGGTCAGAAAACTCATTGGCAAAAAGATCCCGGTGATGATCCCGAAGCGGTACATCGTGCGATTCATGCGCACGCTCAACCGACGGTCTTCGGCTTCCAGGACCAGCCCCACCCGCTCCCGGGTCAATTCCAGCTCCTCGAGGTAGCGGGTCAGGCTGTTGTTCAATTCGTTCCAGTAATCACCATCGTCCTCGACGAACCAGGGCAACTTGATCCGCGTCAACTGCCCGAAAATATCCCGCTGCGGAGCGAGAAAACGCTTCAACGCGGCGGCCCTGCGCCGGATCTGCAATACGGCACCGTGCTCCGGCGCATACCGTTCGTCGGCATCCAGCTTTTCTTCTTCCTCATCGACCACTTCCGAGAGGTCGCTGACCAGATCCTGCACCTTGTTGGTGAGGTACTGCGCCATGTACAGGATGAGTTCGGAGGCTGTTTTCGGCCCTTTGCCTTCGGACAGTTGCACCAGCAGCTCTTCAGTGGCACGCAATGGACGCAAACGCAGGGAAATGACACGTTGGGCAGAGCCGAAGATCCGTACCGACACCATGTCTTCCGGCTCGGCACCGGGGTTCAGATTGACCCCGCGCAAAAATAGCAGCAGTTCGCTGTCGGAAAGCTGTAAAAGTCGCGGACGGGTGTTTTCTTCGAGTAACAGGTCACAGCTGAATTCGCTCAGACCGCTGGATTTGCGTAACCAGGTCTGGGTTTGCGGATGACTGCGATCCCAGTGCAACCACAGGCTTTCATGGGCCTGTAGCTGCAAGTCGTCGAGTTCTGTCCGGGCTATCGAACGCGCACCGCCTTTACCGTCCAGCACCAGGGCATGCACCAGCCCCCATTGCGCGTTTTCTTCCTCGAACATCCGCATTCCATTCATCAAAAAAGTCGACTAAAGCTTACTCGGGCATTGCAAGCGGGCTGGGCGAGATGATCACGCCGTTGTTGTCCGCGTAGATGTAATGACCCGGATGGAAGGTCACGCCGGCGAAGGTCACGGGTACATTGATATCGCCGAGCCCGCGCCTGTCGGATTTCCTCGGGTGGCTGGCGAGGGCCTGAACGCCCAGATCGGTCTGCGCGATGATATCGACGTCGCGGATGCAACCGTAGATCACCAGCCCTTCCCAACCGTTTTTCGCGGCTTTCTCAGCCAGCATGTCACCCAGCAACGCATGACGCAGGGAACCGCCACCATCTACCACCAGCACTTTGCCATTCCCCTTGAGTTCGACTTGCTCCTTGACCCGCGAGTTGTCTTCGAAGCACTTGATGGTCACGATTTCGCCGCCGAAGGAATCACGGCCGCCGAAATTGCTGAACATCGGTTCCAGCACCTGCACCAGTTCCGGATAGGCGTCGCACAGGTCAGGCGTGAGGTAATGGATCATCGAGAAACTCCTGTAAAGAGGAAGACAGCACGAACATCAGTGATGGCTCAGTCACGAAAAGTGACCAGAGCAGCTCAATGCGTCATATCTTAGCCGCAAGCCGACCAGAGCGAAATGCCCTTGTTAGAGCGTCAGGCTCGGATTGCTGCGGCCAGATCCCGTTGCTCTCCCATCAATGGTGTCTGCTGGTCCGTCAGCCAGCGGGCCACCAAAGGCCAGACTTCGGCCTGGGCGGGCTTGCTGACAAGCATTTCAACATGGCCGAAATTATCGGCAAAACCTTGATCACGACCCAGATTGATAAATTGCTTGTGCCCGGAACCGAGCTGATCGAACAGTTTGCGGCAAGCCCATGCAGGATCCTGATGATCACCCGCAGCGCTCACGGCGAGCACTGGCAACTTGACCTCGGCCAAACCCGCCCACCAGTTTTTATCGGCATCGCCAAAGCGCCCGAACAGTCCGTACCAACGCATGCTTTCCAGGGCCAGGCCGATCGGCTCGTCCTCCGGGCCACGCTTGAGTCTTGAACCGGACAACTGGGCAAAGCGCTTGAGAATGAAGCGGCCGCCCCACTCCACCGGCGGAATCTTCAGTGGCCAATAGTTGCGACTGACCTGGGTGCCGAAAAACGCCGCCGAGGCCACGACCGGCTCACCGATGTACTCGCCACCCAGCGCCGCCGCCAGGGTAATACCGCCCAGCGAATGACCGATCCAGTGCGGTACCTGCCCGCTCTGTTCACGCACAAATGCACCGATGGCTGGCAGATCGTAGCGCGCGTAGTCGGCGACACGGTTCTTGCGGTAGTCGTGGTTACGCTGGGACAAGCCGTGACCGCGCATTTCCGGAATCCAGACGTCGAATCCCAAGCGAGCCAGATAAGCCCCCAACCCCAGGCCCTTGGGAGAAAACCAGAACCGGCGATTGGAAAAGCTGCCGTGCAGCAGGATCACCGGCACGCCGCGGGAGGATGGTTCATCGGCCAAGCCGAGACGCGTCACAGCCAGTTCGACGGTGAAGTCGGGGCTGTTGCCGGGCTTCAAACGATACACATCTTCGCTCAGATCGCCGCGCCGTTCGGCGCTGATCAGGGCGACAGGAAATAGGTTGCTGCTGCTTTGCATAATCTCTTGCACAAAAAAGGGCGGCTTCCAGAGGAGCCCGCCCTGCTTGAATCTCTAAAACGTCCGCGCCCTGTGGGAGCGAGCCCTGCTCGCGAAGAACTTCAGGACACCACGTTTATCCAGGATAAACGCGTTATCGTTGACGTCCATCGCGAGCAAGCTCGCTCCTACAGAGAGAGCGGCCCGTTCACACGGAATCAAGCCGAAGCCTGACCCTCAGCCAGGAAGAACCAGGTTTCCAGTACGGAATCGGGGTTCAACGAAACGCTTTCAATGCCCTGCTCCATCAGCCACTTGGCCAGGTCCGGGTGGTCCGAAGGGCCCTGACCGCAGATGCCGATGTACTTGCCGGCCTTGTTGCACGCGGCAATGGCGTTGGCCAGCAGCTTCTTGACCGCCGGATTACGCTCGTCGAACAGGTGCGCGATGATCCCGGAGTCACGGTCCAGGCCCAGGGTCAGCTGGGTCAGGTCGTTGGAGCCGATGGAGAAACCGTCGAAGAATTCGAGGAATTCTTCAGCCAGGATGGCGTTGGACGGCAGTTCGCACATCATGATCACGCGCAGGCCATTCTGGCCACGAGCCAGACCGTTTTCCGCCAGCAGATCGACCACCTGGCTCGCTTCGCCCAGGGTACGGACGAACGGCACCATGATTTCGACGTTGGTCAGGCCCATCTCGTTGCGCACACGCTTCAGAGCGCGGCACTCGAGTTCGAAGCAGTCGCGGAACGATTCGCTGATGTAACGCGACGCACCACGGAAGCCCAGCATCGGGTTCTCTTCTTCCGGCTCGTACAGCTTGCCGCCGATCAGGTTGGCGTATTCGTTGGACTTGAAGTCCGACAGACGCACGATGACCTTTTTCGGCCAGAACGCAGCCGCCAGGGTGCTGATGCCTTCGACCAGTTTCTCGACGTAGAAGCCGACTGGATCGTTGTAGCCGGCGATGCGCTTGTCGACGCTTTCCTTGATGTCCAGCGGCAAACCGTCGTAGTTCAGCAGTGCCTTGGGGTGCACGCCAATCATGCGGTTGATGATGAACTCCAGGCGAGCCAGGCCCACACCGGCGTTCGGCAGCTGCGCGAAGTCGAAGGCGCGGTCCGGGTTGCCGACGTTCATCATGATCTTGAACGGCAGCTCAGGCATGGCGTCCACGGAGTTCTTCTTGATGTCGAAGCCCAGCTCGCCTTCGAAGATGAAGCCGGTGTCGCCTTCAGCGCAGGAAACGGTCACGCCCTGGCCGTCTTTCAACAGCTGGGTGGCGTTGCCGCAACCGACCACGGCCGGGATACCCAGCTCACGGGCGATGATCGCCGCGTGGCAAGTACGGCCGCCACGGTTGGTGACGATCGCACTGGCGCGCTTCATGACCGGCTCCCAGTCCGGGTCGGTCATGTCGGACACCAGTACGTCACCTGGCTGGACCTTGTCCATCTCGGACACGTCCTTGATGATGCGGACCTTGCCAGCGCCGATGCGCTGGCCGATGGCGCGACCTTCCACCAGCACGGTGCCGGTTTCTTTCAACAGGTAACGCTCCATGACGTTGGCCTGGGTGCGGCTCTTCACGGTTTCCGGGCGGGCCTGCACGATGTACAGCTTGCCGTCGTCACCGTCCTTGGCCCACTCGATGTCCATCGGGCACTGGTAGTGCTTCTCGATGATCATCGCCTGCTTGGCCAGCTCGCTGACTTCGGCGTCGGTCAGGCAGAAACGCGCACGTTCGGCCTTGTCCACGTCGACAGTCTTCACCGAACGACCGGCCTTGGCTTCGTCGCCGTAGATCATCTTGATGGCCTTGCTGCCCAGGTTGCGGCGCAGGATGGCCGGACGACCGGCTGCCAGCGTGCCCTTGTGGACGTAGAACTCATCCGGGTTCACCGCGCCTTGTACGACGGTTTCACCCAGGCCGTAGGCGCCGGTGATGAACACCACGTCACGGAAGCCCGATTCGGTATCGAGGGTGAACATCACGCCAGCAGTGCCGGTTTCGGAACGGACCATGCGCTGCACGCCAGCCGACAGGGCTACCAGCTTGTGGTCGAAGCCCTGGTGCACGCGATAGGAAATGGCACGGTCGTTGAACAGCGAGGCGAACACCTCTTTGGCGGCGCGAATGACGTTTTCGACACCACGGATGTTCAGGAAGGTTTCTTGCTGGCCGGCGAAAGAAGCGTCCGGCAGGTCTTCGGCGGTAGCGGAAGAACGCACGGCCACGGCCATGTCAGGATTGCCGGCGGACAGCGTGGCGAACGCGGCGCGGATTTCGGCATTCAGTTTTTCAGGGAACTCGGCCTCCATGATCCATTGACGGATCTGGGCACCGGTCTTGGCCAGGGCATTTACGTCGTCGACGTCCAGGGCATCGAGTGCGTCGTGAATCTGCTGATTCAGGCCGCTCAGTTCCAGGAAGTCACGATAAGCCTGAGCGGTCGTGGCGAAGCCGCCGGGCACCGATACACCGGCACCTGCAAGGTTGCTGATCATCTCGCCCAGGGATGCGTTCTTGCCCCCCACATGCTCAACATCGTGTTTGCCGAGCTTATCGAGGGAAACTACGTACTCTACCAAGGTGATCTCTCCACTAACTGTGTTGGAAAAGCTCAGAAACCGGCTGCTTAAGTGAGCATTTGCCGGCTATATGGCCTGGACCTGGAAAATAAGTGAGAATGCGGGCCATTGGCGGCCGGCAAACCGCGCCTATCATATCCAAGATTCGTCACTAGCTTAAGGCCCAAGGTGCAAATGAAACGATCTGCTTTCTTTATCTCCGATGGTACCGGCATTACCGCCGAAACCCTGGGTCAAAGCCTTCTGGCGCAGTTCGAAAACATTACCTTCAGCAAAGTCACGCGGCCGTACATCGACAACGTGGACAAAGCGCGGGCCATGGTACAACAAATCAACAAAGCCGCCGAAATCGACGGCTTCCGTCCGATTATCTTCGACACCATCGTCAATCAGGACATTCGTGAGATTCTCGCAACCTCGAATGGTTTCATGATCGACATTTTCTCGACGTTCCTGGCACCGCTTGAACAGGAACTGACCGAGCATTCTTCCTACACCGTGGGCAAGTCCCACTCCATTGGTGCCAACACCAATTACATGGAGCGTATCGAGGCCGTTAACTTCGCCCTCGACAACGACGACGGTGCCCGCACGCACTATTACGACAAGGCCGACCTGATACTAGTGGGCGTGTCGCGATGTGGTAAGACGCCGACGTGCCTGTACATGGCGATGCAATTCGGTATCCGCGCAGCCAACTACCCGCTGACCGAAGACGACATGGAACGCCTGCAACTGCCAAACGCCCTGCGCGCCCACCAGCACAAGCTGTTCGGCCTGACCATCGACCCCGACCGCCTCACCGCGATCCGCAACGAGCGCAAACCCAACAGCCGCTATTCGAGCTACGCCCAGTGCGAGTTCGAAGTGCGCGAGGTCGAGAACCTGTTCCGCCGCGAAAACATCCCGCACATCAACTCCACGCATTTTTCCGTGGAAGAGATCTCCGCGAAGATTCTGGTGGAAAAGGGCGTCGAGCGGCGATTCAAATAGTTTTTCGGCGCCTGTTCCGGCCTCATCGCGAGCAGGCTCGCTCCCACAGAGGAATTGCGGTGCACACAAATCAACTGTGGGAGCGAGCTTGCTCGCGATTGAACGATAACGCGGTCCCCTAGATAACAAACAAATCCACGAACCGGTTCACCGGTGTCGCCTCAAGTTTCTGCTGATCCTTGCACAGCGCGAAAATCTCCTCGCTACGCTGACCAGTGAATCGTGTCAGCAAGTTCGCCCTGAATTTCTCCTCCAGCAATGGAATTCCTTCAGCCCGCCGCCGCCGATGCCCGATCGGGTATTCCACCACCACATTCTCAGTGCTGGACCCATCCTTGAAAAACACCTGCAGCGCATTGGCAATCGAGCGTTTATCCGCCTCCAGGTATTCACGGGTGTAACGCGGCTCTTCGACGATAACCATCTTGTCGCGTAGCACATCGATGAGCGGATGCGCCCTGTGGAAATCGTCTTCGTAGTGTTCGGCCACCAGGTTGCCGAATGCCAGCGGCACGGCAGTCATGTACTGGATGCAATGATCGCGGTCGGCGGCATTGGCCAACGGGCCGACCTTGGAAATGATGCGGATCGCCGATTCATGGGTGGTGATGACGATCTTGTCGATTTCATGCAGACGATCACGCACTTGCGGATGTAGCGTCACTGCCGCCTCGCAGGCCGTTTGCGCGTGGAACTCGGCGGGAAAACTGATCTTGAACAGCACGTTTTCCATCACATAGCTGCCGTACGGCCGCGAAAAACTGAATGCCCGCTTATCTTCAGGCTTGAGCGCCAGATCATTGTTGGTGTGACTGAACAGTACGTCGTAAAAGCCCCACTGCCTGGCACTCAACACACCAGGAATACCCATCTCGCCACGCATCGCAATATCCGCCAGGCGCACGCCACGACTGGACGCATCGCCCGCCGCCCAGGACTTGCGCGAGCCGGCATTCGGCGCATGCCGGTACGTGCGCAAGGCCTGACCATCAGCAAAGGCGTGAGACAGCGCCGACAGCAACTGCTCACGATTGGCACCCATCAGCCAGGCCGTGACCGCGGTCGAGGCGACTTTCACCAGAATCACGTGATCGAGGCCGACACGGTTGAACGAGTTTTCCAGGGCGATCACGCCCTGGATCTCGTGGGCCATGATCATCGCCTCAAGTACCGTACGCACGGTCAGCGGCGCCTCGCCATTGGCCAGGCGCTTTTGCGACAGGTGATCGGCCACCGCAAGAATGCCGCCGAGGTTATCCGACGGATGTCCCCACTCGGCCGCAAGCCAGGTGTCGTTGTAGTCGAGCCAGCGCACGATGCAGCCGATATCCCAAGCCGCCTTCACCGGATCGAGCCGATAAGAAGTGCCGGGAACCCGGGCGCCGAACGGCACGACGGTGCCTTCGACCACAGGTCCCAGGTGCTTGGTGCATTCGGGAAAGCGCAGGGCCAGCAGGCCGCAACCCAAGGTATCGATCAGGCAGTTGCGGGCGGTGTCCAGAGCTTCTTTGGACTCGACCTTGTAGTTCAACACGTAATCGGCAATGTCCTGCAGGACCTTGTCGTAGTCGGGGCGGTTGTTCAGGTCGACGTTGGCACTCATGTTCAATTCACTCTTGTAGGAGCGAGCCTTGCTCGCGATGGTCGTCAACGATAACGCTGGGTGCCTGACACCCCGTGGTGCTCTCAGATCCATCGCGAGCAGGCTCGCTCCTACAGAGGGTATGGATCAGAACGAATCCCCCGGCACCCGCACAAACCCTTCCATCAACACCCGCGCACTGCGGCTCATGATGGCTTTGTTCACCGTCCACTCGCCGTTCACGAGGCTAGCCTCGGCGCCGACGCGCAAGGTGCCGGACGGGTGGCCGAAGCGCACCGCGTTGCGTTCGATACCACCTGCCGCAAGGTTCACCAGAGTGCCGGAAATCGCCGCCGCCGTGCCGATCGCCACCGCCGCCGTACCCATCATCGCGTGGTGCAATTTGCCCATGGACAGTGCACGCACCAGCAGGTCGACGTCACCTGCGCCAATCGCCTTGCCGCTGGACGCCACGTAGTCCGCCGGCTTGGCAACGAACGCCACTTTCGGTGTGTGTTGGCGTTTGGCCGCTTCGTCGATGTTGGAAATCAGGCCCATCCGCAATGCGCCGTAAGCGCGGATGGTCTCGAACATCAGCAAGGCTTTCGGGTCGCCGTTGATCGCGCCCTGCAACTCGGTGCCCTTGTAGCCGATGTCTTCGGCATTGACGAAAATCGTCGGGATGCCGGCGTTGATCATGGTCGCCTTGAAGGTGCCGACGCCTGGCACTTCCAGTTCATCGATCAGGTTGCCGGTGGGGAACATCGAACCACCCGCGCCCTCCTCTTCTGCCGCCGGGTCAAGGAATTCGAGTTGCACTTCGGCCGCCGGAAAGGTCACGCCGTCGAGTTCGAAATCACCGGTTTCCTGCACTTCACCATTGGTGATCGGCACGTGGGCGATGATGGTCTTGCCAATGTTGGCCTGCCACACGCGAACCACCGCCACGCCGTTGTGCGGGATACGGCTGGCGTCCACCAGGCCGTTGCTGACGGCGAACGAGCCAACCGCCGCCGACAGGTTGCCGCAGTTGCCGCTCCAGTCCACGAAGGGCTTGTCGATGGACACCTGACCGAACAGGTAATCGACATCGTGATCGGCCTTGGTGCTTTTCGACAGGATCACGGTTTTGCTGGTACTGGAGGTCGCGCCGCCCATGCCGTCGATTTGTTTGTCGTACGGGTCGGGGCTGCCGATCACGCGTAGCAGCAAAGCGTCGCGGGCCGGGCCTGGAACCTGTGCCACTTCGGGCAGGTCCTTGAGACTGAAGAACACGCCTTTGCTGGTGCCGCCGCGCATGTAAGTGGCGGGTATCCTTATTTGCTTTGGAAACGTAGCTGCGTGAGCCATGGTGCTCGTTACTCCTGATCTGAAAGCAGACACGGGACTTGAAGTCCCGTGTCTGTATTGCGTGCGTTAAACGGCAACCGCCGACTCTTCGAGGAAGTCCTGGGCGAAGCGTTGCAGCACGCCGCCGGCCTCGTAGATCGACACTTCTTCGGCGGTGTCGAGGCGGCAGGTCACCGGCACTTCGACGCGTTCGCCGTTCTTGCGATGGATCACCAGCGTCAGCTCGGCGCGCGGAGTGCGATCACCGATCACGTCGTAGGTTTCGCTGCCGTCGATAGTCAGGGTGTGGCGGTTGGTGCCCGGTTTGAACTCCAGCGGCAACACGCCCATGCCCACCAGGTTAGTGCGGTGAATGCGCTCGAAGCCTTCGGCGGCAATCGCCTCCACACCCGCCAGACGCACGCCCTTGGCCGCCCAGTCGCGGGACGAACCCTGACCGTAGTCCGCGCCGGCGATGATGATCAGCGGCTGCTTGCGATCCATGTAGGTTTCGATGGCTTCCCACATGCGCATCACTTTGCCTTCCGGCTCGACACGGGCCAGCGAACCCTGCTTGACCTTGCCGTTTTCCTGAACCATTTCGTTGAACAGTTTCGGGTTGGCGAAGGTTGCGCGCTGCGCCGTCAGGTGGTCACCGCGGTGCGTCGCGTAAGAGTTGAAGTCCTCCTCCGGCAGGCCCATTTTCGCCAGGTATTCGCCGGCGGCGCTGTCCAACATGATCGCGTTGGATGGCGACAAGTGATCGGTGGTGATGTTGTCCGGCAGTACCGCCAGCGGGCGCATGCCCTTGAGCGGACGAGCACCGGCCAGCGCACCTTCCCAGTACGGAGGACGGCGGATGTAGGTGCTCATCTCGCGCCACTCGTACAGCGGCGCGACTTTCGGGCCGGTGTCTTCGTGGATGGCGAACATCGGAATGTAGACCTGACGGAACTGCTCGGGTTTGACCGAGGCTTTCACGACTGCGTCGATTTCTTCGTCGCTTGGCCAGATGTCTTTCAAGCGGATTTCCTTGCCGTCGACCACGCCCAGCACATCCTTCTCGATGTCGAAACGGATGGTGCCGGCGATGGCGTAAGCAACCACCAATGGCGGCGATGCGAGGAACGCTTGCTTGGCGTACGGGTGAATCCGCCCGTCGAAGTTACGGTTGCCGGACAACACCGCAGTGGCGTACAGGTCGCGGTCGATGATCTCTTGCTGAATCACCGGATCCAGTGCGCCGGACATGCCGTTGCACGTGGTGCAGGCGAAAGCCACGACGCCAAAGCCGAGCTTGTCCAGCTCTTCGGTCAGGCCGGCTTCATCGAGGTACAGCGCCACGGTTTTGGAGCCCGGTGCCAGGGACGACTTGACCCATGGCTTGCGGGTCAGGCCGAGCTTGTTGGCGTTGCGCGCCAGCAGGCCGGCGGCGATCACGTTGCGCGGGTTGCTGGTGTTGGTGCAACTGGTGATGGCGGCGATGATCACCGCGCCGTCCGGCATCTGGCCAGGCACGTCTTCCCACTGACCGGAGATGCCTTTGGCCGCCAAATCGGAAACCGCTACACGGGCGTGCGGGTTGCTCGGGCCGGCCATGTTGCGCACCACCGAGGACAGGTCGAACGTCAGGCCGCGCTCGTATTGCGCGCCTTTCAGGCTGTCAGCCCACAGGCCGACCTGTTTGGCGTAGTTCTCGACCAACTGTACCTGCTCGTCTTCACGGCCGGTGAGCTTGAGGTAGTCGATGGTCTGCTGGTCGATGTAGAACATTGCTGCGGTGGCGCCGTATTCCGGGGCCATGTTGGAAATGGTCGCGCGGTCGCCGAGGGTCAGCGCGGAGGCGCCTTCGCCGAAGAACTCCAGCCATGCGCCAACCACTTTTTGCTTGCGCAGGAACTCGGTCAGCGCCAGCACCATGTCGGTGGCGGTGATACCCGGTTGCAGCTTGCCGGTCAGTTCGACGCCAACGCTTTCCGGCAGACGCATCCAGGAGGCGCGGCCGAGCATCACGCTTTCGGCTTCGAGGCCACCGACACCGATGGCGATCACGCCCAGCGCATCAACGTGCGGGGTGTGGCTGTCGGTGCCTACGCAGGTGTCGGGGAAAGCCACGCCATCGCGCACCTGAATCACCGGAGACATTTTCTCCAGGTTGATCTGGTGCATGATGCCGTTGCCCGGCGGGATCACGTCGACGTTCTTGAACGCCTTCTTGGTCCAGTTGATGAAGTGGAAACGGTCTTCGTTGCGACGGTCTTCGATGGCGCGGTTCTTTTCGAACGCCTCCGGATCGAAACCACCGCGCTCGACGGCCAGGGAGTGGTCGACGATCAACTGCGTCGGCACCACCGGGTTGACTTGCGCCGGGTCACCACCTTGCAGGGCGATGGCGTCACGCAGGCCGGCGAGGTCGACCAGCGCGGTCTGACCGAGAATGTCGTGGCACACCACGCGGGCCGGGAACCACGGGAAGTCGAGGTCGCGCTTGCGTTCGATGAATTGTTTCAGGGATTCGGTGAGCGTGGCCGGGTCGCAGCGACGCACAAGGTTTTCCGCCAGCACACGGGAGGTGTACGGCAGGGTGTCGTAGGCGCCAGGCTGGATCGCCTCGACCGCTGCGCGGACATCGAAGTAATCCAGGTGGCTGCCCGGCAGCGGTTTACGGAATTTTGTGTTCATCGTCAGGACTCGGTCACGGTAGTTACAAAGGGCGGGGCCTGGCACCGAATTCGAAATCAACGCAATCCACTGTAGGAGCGAGCTTGCTCGCGATGGTGTGTCAGTCGACACCAATGTGAATGACATTCCATCGCGAGCAGGCTCGCTCCTACAGGGATCTGCGTTGAACTCAGATCCCGGTGCCGACCTCCACCATTCAGCGTTGTTCGATTGGTACGAACTTGCGCTGTTCAACGCCGGTGTATTCGGCGCTTGGACGGATGATGCGGTTGTTGGCGCGTTGTTCGTACACGTGTGCGGCCCAGCCGGTCAGGCGCGAGCAGACGAAAATCGGTGTGAACAACTTGGTCGGGATGCCCATGAAGTGGTACGCCGAGGCATGGTAGAAGTCGGCGTTCGGGAACAGTTTCTTCTGCTCCCACATGGTCTTGTCGATGGCCTCGGACACCGGGAACAACACCTTGTCGCCCACTTCGTCAGCGAGTTTTTTCGACCAGCCCTTGATCACCTCGTTGCGCGGATCGTTGTCCTTATAGATCGCGTGGCCGAAGCCCATGATCTTGTCCTTGCGCTCGAGCATGCCGAGGGTGCCTTTGATCGCCTCTTCCGGCGACGAGAAACGCTCGATCATTTCCATCGCCGCTTCGTTGGCACCGCCGTGCAGCGGGCCGCGCAGCGAGCCGATGGCCGCGGTGATGCACGAATACAGGTCGGACAGGGTCGACGCGCACACACGTGCGGTGAAGGTCGACGCGTTGAACTCGTGCTCCGCGTAGAGGATCAGCGAAACGTTCATCACCTTGACGTGCAGCTCGCTTGGTTTCTTGCCGTGCAACAGGTGCAGGAAGTGGCCGCCGATGGACTGCTCGTCGCTCACGCAGTCGATGCGCTTGCCTTCGTGGCTGAAGCGATACCAGTAAGTCATGATCGCCGGGAACGCGGCCAGCAGGCGGTCGGTCTTGTCATGCTGCTCGGAGAAGTTGCTCTCTGGCTCGAGGTTGCCCAGGAACGAACAGCCAGTGCGCATCACGTCCATCGGGTGGGCGTCGGCAGGGATGCGCTCCAGCACTTCTTTGAGCGCTTGCGGCAGGTCACGCAGCTTGCTCAGCTTGCTGATGTAGGCGTTCAGTTGCGCTTTGTTCGGCAGCTCGCCGTACAACAGCAGGTAAGCGACTTCTTCAAACTGCGCGTCAGCCGCCAGTTCACGAACGTCGTAACCACGATAGGTCAGACCGGCACCCGACTGGCCCACGGTGGACAGTGCGGTTTGCCCGGCAACCTGGCCACGGAGCCCGGCGCCACTGAGTACTTTTGCTTCGGCCATTGCTGTCTCCAATCTTGAATTTGTTAGGGAATCGGCAAATTTATTGATCGGGATTCACCCCGACCTCTGTAGGAGCGAGCTTGCTCGCGATGGTGGACCGTACACCGCGGGGTACCAATTTTCCCGCGTCATCGTTAGCGACCATCGCGAGCGAGCTCGCTCCTACAATTATTTCTTTGACGCAAACAACGCATCGAGCTTCTGCTCGAAGGTGTGGTAGTCGATGCGATCGTAAAGCTCCATGCGCGTCTGCATGGTGTCGATGACGTTCTGTTGCGTGCCATCGCGACGGATTGCGGTGTAAACGTTTTCTGCAGCCTTGTTCATGGCACGGAACGCCGACAGCGGGTACAGCACCAGCGATACATCGGCAGCTGCCAGTTGTTCGGTGGTGTACAGCGGTGTTGCGCCGAACTCGGTGATGTTGGCCAGGATCGGCGCTTTCACACGGCTGGCGAACAGCTTGTACATTTCCAGCTCAGTGATGGCTTCCGGGAACACCATGTCGGCGCCGGCCTCGATGCACGCCGCGGCGCGATCCAGGGCTGACTCCAGCCCCTCCACCGCCAGGGCGTCGGTACGGGCCATGATCACAAAGCTGTCATCGGTACGCGCATCGACGGCTGCCTTGATGCGGTCGACCATTTCCTGCTGGGTCACGATTTCTTTATTAGGACGGTGGCCGCAACGCTTGGCGCCGACCTGGTCTTCGATGTGAATCGCCGCCGCGCCGAACTTGATCATCGACTTGACGGTGCGAGCAACGTTGAACGCCGAGGAACCGAAACCGGTGTCCACGTCCACCAGCAGCGGCAGGTCGCAAACATCGGTGATACGGCGCACGTCGGTCAGCACGTCATCCAGGCCGGTGATGCCCAGGTCAGGCACGCCAAGGGAGCCGGCAGCCACCCCGCCACCCGACAGGTAGATCGCCTTGAAACCGGCGCGCTTGGCCAGCAGCGCGTGGTTGGCGTTGATCGCGCCGACCACTTGCAGTGGATGTTCGCTGGCGACCGCATCGCGGAAACGCTGGCCTGGAGTGCTCTTGTTCAAACTCATGACTCACCTCGTTTGGCTGTCGGGTTGACGCCGTCCTGGTAGTGACGGGCGATATTGCGTTTGGAGGCGCCGATGTGACGGCGCATCAACAACTCGGCCAGCTCACCGTCACGGTCGGCGATGGCATCGAGAATGCGGTGGTGCTCGGCGAAAGCCTGATGTGGGCGATTGGGCGTGGTGGAAAACTGGATGCGGTACATGCGCACCAGTTGATAAAGCTCGCCGCAGAGCATTTGGGTCAGCGTGCGGTTGCCGCTGCCCTGGATGATTCGATAGTGGAAGTCAAAATCGCCTTCCTGTTGGTAGTAGCCTCTACCTGCCTGAAACGCCTCATCGCGCTCGTGGGTTTCCAGCACCCGACGCAGCTCGTCGATTTCTTCGACGCTCATGCGCTCGGCGGCCAGGCGACAGGCCATGCCTTCCAGGGATTCGCGGATTTCGTATAGCTCCAGCAGCTCGGCGTGATTGAGCGACACCACCCGCGCGCCGACATGCGGTACGCGAACCAGCAGGCGCTGGCCCTCCAGACGGTGGATAGCCTCACGCAACGGACCACGGCTGATGCCGTAGGTGCGCGCCAGTTCCGGCTCGGAGATTTTGCTGCCCGGCGCGATCTCGCCTTTGACGATAGCCGCCTGAATGCGTCGGAAGACGTTCTCGGAAAGTGTCTCCGTATCGTCTTGCGTAGAAACCGGGGGATCGAGTTGATCCAGCATATTGTCGACACCTTGTGAGCCAGTGCCGCAAAAACTAGCGAATACTGGCGCCACAGTCAAAGCATAAATCGATATTGTCGACAATCTTCTGATAACCGGCTGCACCATAACGAAGCAACCCGTCTATTTATAGCCACCGGCCAGCGCTGGCGCCATCAAACCACCGTGCTAGAATGCCGCCCGCATTTGTTTGTCACATCTGCACTGTCTGTCATAAAACCCTGATAGGCATACGAGGGAGCTTGCGCAGCGATGCCAGGGCCTTGAATCAAGTCGGACCGCTGCGCATCAGGATTTATGAGACTCAAGCCCTTCCCCACCTTCCTTTATTTCCTTTGCCTGCCCGGTTTCGCAATGGCCGGGGAAAAGACCGTGTATGGCCTTAATGAGTACGCATCGCTCAATGGCATCGATCTGGAAGTGGCGGCCAAACTCGACACCGGGGCGAAAACCGCGTCCCTGAGTGCACGGGATATCAAACGCTTCAAGCGCAACGGCGAGTCGTGGGTGCGTTTTTATCTGGCCATCGACGCCGCCCATTCGCACCCGATCGAACGCCCGCTGGCCCGTGTCAGCAAGATCAAGCGCCGGGCCGGCGACTACGACCCGGAGGAAGGCAAGAAGTACACCGCCCGCCCGGTGATCGAACTGGACATCTGCATGGGCTCGGCCCTGCGCAGCATCGAAGTGAACCTGACCGACCGCAGCGCTTTCCAATACCCGCTACTGATTGGCTCCGAAGCGCTCAAACGTTTCGATGCACTGGTCGACCCCAGCCTTAAATATGCTGCCGGCAAACCCGCCTGCACCACCGACGCTCATACCGCCGAGTAATTTCAATGCGCTCTCTTACCCTTCATCTGAAACTGCTGATCGCCATCCTGGTGGTGCTGGGCATTTCAGTTACGGCCTATCAGATCTTCGTCCTGGGCATCCCGGTGACCGAAGACGCCACTGACGACCTGTGGAATATCGACGCCAAGGTCGAGTTCGTCGCCAGTGCCAAGGACCCGGTCAAGATCCAGATGTTCGTGCCACCGCTGAGCCGCGACTTCGTCAGCCTCAACGAGAGCTTCATTTCCAATAACTACGGCGTGGCCGTGAACCGGGTCGACGGCAACCGCAAGGTCACCTGGTCGGCACGCCGGGCCAAAGGCAATCAGACGCTGTATTACCGCCTAGTGCTGACCAAGCGTTATTCCGGTGAGAAAGCCAAGATCAAAGGCCCGACCTTTCGCGACAGCATGACCATCGAAGGGCCGGAAAAAATCGCCGCCGAAGCCCTGCTCGCACCGATCCGCCAGCACTCGGCCGACGTCGAAACCTTCGTCGGCGAAGCCATCAAGCGGGTCAACAACCTCAACGATGACAACGTGAAACTGCTGCTGGCCGGTGATCCGTCCACGGCGCACAAGGCGAAAATCGTCGAGTTGTTGCTGTCCATCGCCCACGTCCCGATCGAAAAAGTCCACACCATCCGCCTGGTGGCCGACCAACCGCAAATACCGGAACTGTGGCTGCGCAGCTTCAACGGCACCGACTGGCTGTACTTCAACCCGGAAACCGGTGAACAGGGCCTACCGACCGACCGCCTGCTGTGGTGGACCGGCGACGAAAACCTGATCACCGTCGATGGCGGCAAGAAAGCCAACGTGACCTTCAGCCTGAACAACAGCGAAATGAACGCCATTCGCCTGGCCAAGCTGACCGACGAAAACACCGACGCCAACTTCCTCGAGTACTCGCTGTACGGCCTGCCGCTGGAAACCCAGCAGACCTTCATGATCATGGTGATGATCCCGATCGGCGTACTGGTGATCCTGATCCTGCGCAACCTGATCGGCATCCAGACACTGGGCACCTTCACCCCGGTGCTGATCGCCCTGGCCTTCCGCGAAACCCAACTCGGCTTCGGTATCGCGCTGTTTACCATCATCACGGCGCTGGGCCTGTCGCTGCGCTCCTACCTCGAACACCTGAAACTGCAAATGCTGCCGAGATTGTCGGTGGTGCTGACGTTCGTGGTGATGTTGATTGCGGCGATCAGCCTGTTCAGCCATAAACTCGGCCTTGAGCGTGGCTTGTCGGTGGCGCTGTTCCCGATGGTGATCCTGACCATGACCATCGAACGCCTGTCGATCACCTGGGAAGAGCGCGGCGGCGGCCATGCCATGAAAGTGGCCATCGGCACGCTGTTCGCCGCGTCCCTGGCGCACCTGATCATGACCGTGCCGGAACTGGTGTACTTCGTGTTCACCTTCCCGGCGATCCTGCTGATCCTGGTGGCCTTCATGCTGGCCATGGGTCGTTATCGCGGTTATCGCCTGACCGAACTGGTGCGTTTCAAGGCCTTCCTGAAAGAGGCTGACGCCTGATGTTCGGCTTCTGGAAGACCTGGAAGGCCCTGGAAGCCCGGGGCATCATGGGGATCAACCGGCGCAACGCAGACTACGTGCTCAAGTACAACAAGCGCAGCCTGTATCCGATCGTCGATGACAAGATCATCACCAAGGAGCGCGCCATCGCTGCCGGCATCCATGTGCCCGAGCTGTATGGCGTGATCTCCACCGAAAAGGAAATCGATAATCTCGAGGAGATCATCGGCGGACGTAGTGACTTCGTGATCAAACCGGCCCAGGGCGCGGGCGGAGATGGCATCCTGGTGATCGCCGACCGCTTTGAAGGCCGATATCGCTCGGTGTCCGGCCGGATCATCAGCCATGAAGAAATCGAGCATCAGATTTCCAGCATCCTGACCGGCCTGTACTCCCTGGGAGGTCACCGCGACCGGGCGCTGATCGAATACCGCGTGATTCCGGACCAGATCTTCAAGAGCATCAGTTATGAAGGCGTGCCGGATATTCGCATCATTGTCTTGATGGGTTACCCGGTGATGGCCATGTTGCGTCTGCCGACGCGTCAGTCCAACGGCAAGGCCAACCTGCACCAGGGCGCCATCGGCGTCGGCGTGGACCTGGCCACCGGCCTGACCCTGCGCGGCACCTGGCTGAACAACATCATCAACAAACACCCGGACACCACCAATGCTGTAGACGGCGTGCAACTGCCCTACTGGGACGGTTTCATGAAACTCGCCGCTGGCTGTCATGAGTTGTGCGGGCTGGGCTACATCGGTGTCGACATGGTCCTGGACCAGGAAAAAGGCCCGCTGATTCTTGAGCTCAACGCCCGACCGGGGCTGAACATCCAGATTGCCAATGACTGCGGGCTGACGTTGCGTACTCATGCAGTGGAAGCACGACTGGCAGACCTGAAGGCCCGTGGCGTGACCGAAACGGTCGAAGAGCGCGTGGCGTTTGTACAGGAGATGTTTGGGCATATTCCCGCGGTCGAGGGTTGATCCGAAACCGAGTTGCGCCTATCGCGAGCAAGCTCGCTCCCACAAGGACGGCGCCCCCCCTGTGGGAGCGAGCTTGCTCGCGATAGCGGTTTCACAGTCACCGCCCCCTCAATCCCACCCCCAATCTGCCAATCCCCGACATCCCCTCTAGGAGCAATTCTCCGAGGGGACTACAATCGCCACCCCGCCTCGATGGCTGACTTCCCCCGCCCATGTTGACCTGCTCCGTACACCCGCTGCCCTATCGCGCCAACCCCGCCGAGTACTTCGCGGCGATTCGCCATGCCCCCGGTGCCGTGCTGCTCGACAGTGGCCGCCCCAGCGCCGACCGCGGTCGCTATGACCTGCTCAGCGCCTGGCCATTGGAGCAACTGACGGTATCGCCCGACGAAAGTGGCGACGCTTTCCTGCAACGCCTGCGCGATAACCTGACACGCCTGGGCGAAGCCACTCTGCCGGCACCTTATGAATTGCCGTTTGCCGGTGGATTGATCGGCTACCTGAGTTACGACTTCGGCCGACATCTGGAGCGCCTGCCGAGCCAGGCTCGGGACGACCTGCAACTGCCTGACGCGCGTTTCGGCTTGTACGGCTGGGCATTGATCAGCGATCACCATTCGTTGACCAGTCAATTGGTGTTCCACCCGACTCTGCCGGACAGCGAGCGTCAGCGCCTGACCGACCTGTTCAGCCAGCCCGCAGCGGAAGTGGGCGCGCCCTTCAAACTGCTCACACCGATGACTGCCGACTTGAGCGCTGACCAGTATCAACAGGCAATCGAGCGCATCCAGCAATACATACAGGCCGGTGACTGTTATCAGGTCAACTTCGCCCAGCGTTTTCGTGCGCCCTGCCAGGGTGATCCGTGGACCGCTTACTGCGCGCTGCGCGCTGCGTGCCCGACGCCTTTTTCCGGTTTCCAGAGCTTGCCTGACGGCGATGCCGTACTCAGCCTGTCGCCGGAACGCTTCGTCAAAGTCAGCCAGCGCCATGTGGAAACCCGCCCGATCAAGGGCACTCGACCCCGGGGCCTGACGCCTGAGCAAGACGCGGCGAACGCCGCCGAACTGCTGGCCAGCCCCAAGGACCGCGCAGAAAACCTGATGATCGTCGATCTGCTGCGCAATGACCTCGGTCGCACCTGTCGCACCGGCTCGGTACGGGTGCCGGAGTTGTTCAGCCTGGAAAGCTATCCGAACGTGCATCACCTGGTGAGCAGCGTCACCGGTGAACTGGCGGATGAGCGCGATGCCCTGGACCTGATTGCCGGCAGCTTTCCCGGCGGCTCGATTACCGGTGCGCCAAAGATTCGCGCCATGCAGATCATCGATGAGCTGGAACCGACCCGACGCGGACTGTATTGCGGTTCATTGGTCTACCTGGACGTGCGCGGCGAGATGGACAGCTCCATCGCCATCCGTAGTTTGCTGGTCAAGGACGGGCAGGTGTGTTGCTGGGGCGGTGGCGGGATTGTCGCGGACTCGGAGTGGCAGGCCGAATATCAGGAATCGATCACCAAGGTGAAGGTGCTGCTCGATACCCTGCAGAATCTTTAAAAACATCGTCGGATCGCCGCCCGGAGCCGGCTCGCTCCTACAGGTTCACCGCAATACCTGTGGGAGCGGGCTTGCCCGCGAAGGCGTCAGACCAGGCGACTACAGACTCAACGTCCGGTTCGAAGCCTTGATGAACTCCTGCTTCAACGCTTCAAACGTGTGCACCGCCGGGAACTGCGGGAACTCGGCGATCACGTTATCCGGCGCATGGAACAGAATCCCGGCATCGGCCTCGCCCAGCATCGTGGTGTCGTTGTAGGAATCCCCCGCCGCGATCACCCGGTAGTAGAGGCTCTTGAAGGCCAGGACTGACTGACGCTTGGGATCTTTCTGACGCAACTGGTAGCCAGTGACTCTCCCGCTGTCGTCAGTAATCAGACGATGGCAGAGCAAGGTCGGGAAGCCCAGTTGACGCATCAGCGGCTGGGAGAACTCATAGAAAGTGTCCGACAGAATCACCACCTGGAAGCGCTCACGCAGCCAGTCGACGAATTCGATGGCGCCGTCCAGCGGCTTGAGCGTGGCGATCACTTCCTGAATGTCGGAGAGCTTCAGGCCGTGCTCGTCGAGAATCCGCAGGCGTTGCTTCATCAGCACGTCATAGTCGGGAATGTCCCGGGTGGTGGCCCTGAGGGATTCGATCCCGGTTTTTTCGGCGAAGGCGATCCAGATTTCCGGGACCAGCACACCTTCAAGATCCAGACAGGCAATTTCCACAAGACACTCCCATTTGTATTGATTATTGAGTCGAGCGAGCAAAAAGACTGCCGAACTCTAGCGACTCGGACCTGCCTGCGCAACGCAGAGGATGCCCCGGCCCGTGCAGCTTTTTGTTACCATCGACCCATATAGAGCGCCCAGCGCCACCGACCTGTAGGAAGCCGCCCTGATGAGCCCAACGTTCGACGTCGTGGAACTCGCCACGACCTATGCCAACAAATCCGCCCAGGACATCCTGAAACTCGCGTTTGCCGAGTTCGGCGATGACCTGTGGATATCTTTCAGCGGTGCCGAGGACGTGGTGCTGGTGGACATGGCCTGGAAGCTGAACAAAAACGTCAAGGTATTCAGCCTCGACACCGGCCGCCTGCACCCCGAGACCTATCGCTTCATCGATCAGGTGCGCGAGCACTACAAGATCGACATCGAACTGGTATCGCCGGACTACACGAAGCTCGAACCGTTCGTGAAGGAAAAAGGCCTGTTCAGCTTCTACAAGGACGGCCATGGCGAATGCTGCGGCATCCGCAAGATCGAACCGCTGCGCCGCAAGCTGTCCGGCGTGAAAGCCTGGGCCACCGGCCAGCGTCGGGACCAGAGCCCCGGCACCCGCAGCGCCGTTGCGGTGATGGAAATCGACACCGCGTTCTCCACCCCGGAACGCACCCTGTACAAATTCAACCCGCTGGCGCAAATGACCAGCGAAGAGATCTGGGGCTACATCCGCATGCTGGAACTGCCTTACAACAGCCTGCACGAACGGGGTTTCATCAGCATCGGCTGCGAGCCCTGCACCCGCCCGGTGCTGCCGAACCAGCATGAGCGCGAAGGCCGCTGGTGGTGGGAAGAAGCGACGCAGAAAGAATGCGGGTTGCATGCCGGGAATATCATCAGCAAATCCAAAGCGTAAACCCACTGTAGGAGCGAGCCTGCTCGCGATGAACCCGAGAACGCAGCCGGGTATCAGGCACCCCGCGTTATCGTTGACGACCATCGCGAGCAGGCTCGCTCCTACAGTGTTATCTGCAGCTTCAAAAAATGTGTACACACGAATGTCACCATCAGTGCCATTTATGTGTGCACTTTTTGTTTCTGCGCCCCCAAAAGTTACATTCCTCCGCCTCCCTAGCGCCGCCACTCCCTCCTGAATCCCCTCCTGAAAATAAATACCTGATCAAACAGTCAATTTATATTGATTATTTTTCAGTAACTTGGCGAAAAGCCATAACAAAACGAAATGAGCAGTGCCTTTCATAGAACTTCCGCCTGGCATGGATCTGGCTTAAGTGCATACATGTTTTGTATACAATCAACTCAAAACATACACACACTTTAGATCCGCAAGCCTGAAGCGCCCTATCCCGTACAGGCTGCAGATGCCCCGTAACCAATGATATTCGCCACCCGCGACGAAGATTTGTCGAGCCAACGCTCATGCACAGTCATCGCGGAGTCGAGCATCAGGAGCCTGCCGGAATGCGTACTAGTCTCTCCAATAACAACATCGCGCTGGATCTACCCTCCTCCCATTCCACTCACTCGATCGACAATCAGGCGCATCACGTCCCCGTGGTGCTCAGCCCCCGACTGCACAACAAGGACCTGGCGCCGACCAAGGCCGAAGGCCGGCGCTGGGGCCGCTACAGCATCTTTGCCCTGTGGACCAACGACGTTCACAACATTGCCAACTACTCGTTTGCCATCGGCCTGTATGCCCTGGGCCTGGGCGGCTGGCAGATCCTGTTGTCCCTGGGGATCGGTGCGGCGCTGGTGTATTGCTTCATGAACTTGTCCGGCTATATGGGCCAGAAAACCGGGGTTCCATTTCCGGTCATCAGCCGGATCAGTTTCGGCATCCACGGTGCGCAAATTCCTGCATTGATCCGCGCCGTTATCGCCATTGCCTGGTTCGGTATTCAGACGTACCTGGCCTCGGTGGTGTTTCGCGTGTTGTTGACGGCGGTCCATCCCGGGTTCGCCGACTACGACCACAACTCGATCCTCGGCCTGTCGACCCTGGGCTGGGTGTGTTTCGTGGCGATCTGGTTCGTGCAACTGGCGATCCTTGCCTATGGCATGGAGATGGTGCGGCGCTACGAGGCGTTTGCCGGCCCGGTGATTCTGCTGACCGTCGCCGCCCTCGCCGCGTGGATGTACACCCAGGCCGATGCGACCATCGCCTGGTCGATCCGTGAGCCGCTGACTGGCGGTGAGATGTGGCGCAACATCTTTGCCGGTGGCGCACTGTGGCTGGCGATCTACGGCACCTTGATCCTCAACTTCTGCGACTTCGCCCGTTCTTCGCCGTGCCGTAAAACCATCAAGGTCGGAAATTTCTGGGGCTTGCCGGTAAATATTCTGGTGTTCGCCAGCATCACCGTCCTGCTGTGCGGCGCGCAATTTCAGATCAATGGCCGGATCATCGAAAGCCCGACCGAAATCATCGCCTCGATCCCCAACACCTTCTTCCTGGTGCTTGGTTGCCTGGCGTTCCTGATCGTCACCGTGGCGGTGAATATCATGGCCAACTTCGTCGCCCCGGCGTTCGTGCTCAGCAACCTGGCGCCCAAGTACCTGACCTTCCGCCGCGCCGGGCTGATCAGCGCGACCATCGCCGTGCTGATCCTGCCGTGGAATCTCTACAACAGCCCGCTGGTGATCGTGTATTTCCTTTCCGGCCTCGGTGCCCTGCTCGGCCCGTTGTACGGGGTGATCATGGTCGACTACTGGCTGGTTCGAAAAGGCCAGGTCAACGTGCCGCAGTTGTACAGCGAAGACCCGAACGGCCCTTATTACTACAGCCGCGGGGTCAATTTGCGCGCCGTGGCGGCGTTCATTCCCGCCGCCCTGATCGCCATCGTCCTGGCCCTGGTGCCGGGGTTCCACAGCGTGTCGCCGTTCTCCTGGCTGATTGGTGCCGGCATCGCCGGGATGCTCTACCTGATCATCGCCAAGCGTCAACCGCACTACGCCGACGTCAGCGGTGAAGCCATCGCGGTCGAAAACGTCAGCCATTAACTCCATGGCGGCCCGGCAATGTCGGGCCGCAGAACCATCCGCAATAAGGACTCCCCATGCGTATTCTCGTGGTCAACGTCAACACCACCGAATCCATCACCCAGGCCATCGCCCGCTCGGCGCAGGCCGTGGCCTCACCCGGCACGGAAATCGTCGGCCTCACCCCGCACTTCGGCGCCGACTCCATCGAAGGCAATTTCGAAAGTTACCTGGCGGCCATCGCGGTCATGGACCGGGTGATGTCCTACGACCAGCCATTCGACGCGGTGATCCAGGCCGGCTACGGCGAGCACGGCCGTGAAGGCTTGCAGGAACTGCTCAATGTCCCGGTGGTGGACATCACCGATGCCGCCGCCAGCACGGCGATGTTTCTCGGTCACGCCTATTCCGTGGTTACCACCCTCGACCGCACCGTGCCGCTGATCGAAGATCGCCTCAAACTCTCCGGCCTGTGGGACCGTTGCGCCTCGGTACGGGCCAGTGGTTTGGCAGTGCTGGAACTGGAGCACGAACCGCAGCGCGCACTGGAGGCCATCGTGCATCAGGCCGAACTGGCAGTGACCCAGGACAAGGCCGAAGTGATTTGTCTGGGCTGCGGCGGCATGGCCGGGCTGGACGAGCAGATTCGCCGACGTACCGGGGTACCGGTGGTGGATGGGGTGACGGCGGCGGTGACCATTGCCGAGTCATTGGTGCGACTGGGGCTGTCGACCTCGAAGGTGCGGACCTATGCGACGCCGCGGCCGAAAAACATCATTGGCTGGCCGGGGCGGTTTGCCCGGTAGACCGCGGCGCGGCCAT
The DNA here is from genome assembly GCF_059492225.1 of Pseudomonas sp. Pseusp10. NCBI lineage: Bacteria > Pseudomonadati > Pseudomonadota > Gammaproteobacteria > Pseudomonadales > Pseudomonadaceae > Pseudomonas > Pseudomonas sp. Pseusp10. Next base: position 5,065,383 of record NZ_CP168528.1, read on the forward strand.
CGCGAGCAAGCTCGCTCCCACACTGGATCTGCGACGCTCACAAATCCCCTGTGGGAGCGAGCTTGCTCGCGATGGCCGCCCCTCGGTTTCAAGACGTGCTCAAAGAGCACTAAACCTCTGCCCCAACCCCCGCTCGGCAAACTGTTCAATGATGAAATCGACAAACGCCCGGGTCTTGCCGGGCAAAAGCTTGTGTTCGGCGTAATAGATGGAGGTGTAGCCGTCGTCGATGTACCAGTCCGGCAACACTCGCTGCAACCGGCCCGTTTCCAGATAGCCCACCGCAAACGGCATGCTCACCAGCGCAATGCCCAGGCCCTGCACTGCCGTGGCGCAGGCTGCCTCGGAGTCGCTCATGGTCATCCGGGCCTTGAGCGTCAACGGGCTATGGTGCTGATGGCGATGTGTCAATTGCCAGGAGCGCACACGACCGGTTTGCGGCGAGCGGATCAGAATCCCGTCATGGTGCTTGAGGTCATCTGGCTCGCTGATCGCCACATGTGTCTCCAGGTAGTCCTTCGCAGCCACCAACACCCGATGCGCCGGGCTCAACCTGCGTGCAACCACGCCCTGGGGCAGTTCGAAGCCGCCACCGATTGCCGCGTCGAACCCCTGCCCGATCAGATCGACCTGACGGTTATCGAAGTGCCAGTCCGGGTTGATCGCCGGGAATCGCCGCAGAAACTCGCCGAGCATCGGCACAATGTACAAGCAGCCGAATACCGTCCCCATGCTGACTTTCAAGGTGCCCGCCGGCTGCCCTCCGGCGCTGGCGAGATTGGCCACGGCATTCTGGATGGTGTGCAGGCTGCTGCTGACTTCGCCGAGAAACAACTGACCGGCTTCCGTCAGCGTCAGGCTGCGAGTGCTGCGCTGGAACAATCTGACACCCAGGCGCGCCTCGAGCTTGGCAACGCTCTTGCCCACCGCCGCCGGCGTCAGGCTCAAGCGCCGCGCCGCTTCAGCAAAGCTGCCGACCTCGGCACTGCGCACAAAGCATTCAATACTGCTGAAGGTTTCCATAGGAACCACTATAAACTTTTGGTTTACACAGACTATCGCAACCATGGTCTACACGGCAGGTAATCCAGAACTGATACTAGGCTCCATCAACCGGGACATCTCGCCTCGGGACTTGGAGATCGACATGACTACTCAGAACCTCAGCGGCAAAGTGGCATTGATTCAAGGTGGTTCCCGCGGCATCGGCGCAGCCATCGTCAAGCGCCTGGCTGCTGAAGGCGCAACCGTTGCCTTCACTTATGTCAGCTCGGCGGCCAAAGCTGAAGAACTGCAAGACAGCATCACCGCCAAGGGCGGCAAGGCCCTGGCCATCAAGGCCGACAGCGCCGACGCCGACGCGATTCGCGGTGCCGTGTCCGCCACGGTAGAGACCTTCGGTCGACTGGATATCCTGGTCAACAATGCTGGCGTACTGGCTGTCGCACCGCTGGCCGAGTTCAAACTCGAAGACTTCGACCAGACCCTGGCCATCAACGTGCGCAGCGTGTTCATCGCCACCCAGGCCGCCGCCAAACACATGACCGAAGGCGGTCGCATCATCAACATCGGCAGCACCAACGCCGATCGCATGCCTTTCGCCGGTGGCGGCCCGTACGCCATGAGCAAGTCGGCGCTGGTCGGCCTGACCAAGGGCCTGGCCCGTGATCTCGGCCCGCAAGGCATCACCATCAACAACGTGCAACCGGGTCCGGTCGACACCGACATGAACCCGGCCCACGGTGACTTTGCGGAAAGCCTGATTCCGTTGATGGCCGTGGGCCGTTACGGCAAGGCCGAAGAAATCGCCAGCTTCGTCGCCTACCTCGTCAGCCCTGAAGCGGGCTATATCACAGGGGCCAGCCTGACCATCGACGGTGGTTTCGGCGCCTGATGCGTTGAACGCAAAGCAAATGTGGGAGCGGGCTTGCTCGCGAAGGCGGTGTGTCAGGCAACATTGATGTCGTCTGATTCACCGTCTTCGCGAGCAAGCCCGCTCCCACACTTTCTTTCGTCAGGCCCACTCAAGCGCAGGCAAACCAAAAGCGCCCGGTTCGAACGCCTTTAACGTACGAAGAATGCCATCGGCGTGTACATACTTTGCGTCGGCCATTGCCGCATCCGGAATCGCAATCGCCGTCATCCCCGCCGCTTTCGCCGCGGTGACACCAAAGGGCGAATCCTCGAATACCAGGCAATCCTCGGGCGCGACGCCCAGACGCCGCGCCGCCGTCAGGAAAATATCCGGTGCCGGTTTGGCTGCGCCCACCTCGGGATCATCGGCAGTGACGATGAAGTCGAACAAGGCGAACCAGTCGCGATGCAAGGTGGTTTTCTGGCCGAACGACTGGCTCGAAGAACTGGTGCCGACGGCAATGGGAATGTTGTTGGCCTTCAGATGCCGTACCAACTCCTGTGCACCAGGCATCGCTTGCGCTGTAGGAAAACGCTCGCGCATCAGCGGCTCGCGGATCACCAGAAACTCTTGCGCCGTAATCGGCAAGTCCAGTGCTTGAACCACATAGCGCGCCAGATCGCCCGCGCCCCGGCCAATGATGTTCTGTTTGATGCTCCAGTCGAACGTCCGGCCGTAACGCGCGGCAATGATGGACGTGACTTCGGTGTAGATGCCCTCTGTATCCAGCAACAAGCCGTCCATATCGAAAATCACGGCCTTGATCGGGCCGAATGCTTTCAGTGGTGCATTCATCGCATCTGATCCGTTTTCCAAGGCATCCCGGGCAGCGCAGGTACGGCCGATGCCCGAATGGATTAAAGGGTTCAGCAGCATAGCGAGCGCCGCCGGCTTAGAGCAACGAGGAAATCCCGATCAACGCCAAATGGCCCTCCGTGATTTAGCGAATCGCCCTACAGTGAGCGCCACCTTTCCCGACTTCTTTCGTTACCGATCCCCCGCAGAGTTTCGCGTTCCACATTCCGCCAAGCGAAAGACTGCAGATGTTCGATCCCCAAAAGGTATTGGCATGCCCCGCGAGCGGCCCTCTGACACTTCGCTCCGGCAAGCATGAACACCACGACGACGCCTGCGAACAGGCGAAAAACCCCAACGGCGACAGCACCGACACCGTCGAGCGCACTGCCACCCACAACTGCTCGGTGTCGATGGTAACCGGCGAAGCACTGCTGACCCTTACCGACGGTACCCTCGACGGGATCTTGCCGTTCGACCTCATCCGCGTCTATCGCACCAGTGCCGTCGAGCTCGACAGCGGCCTCGGCCTTGGCTGGAGCCATTCGCTGTCCCAGCACCTGGAACTCCACGACGGGCGGGTGCTGTGGATAGACCCCGAAAACCGCCGCACGCCCTTTCCACGACCGACGGCAGAGCGCCCGATGATCCACAACAACCTGTCGCGGGCGGCGATTTACCTCGGCGAGGAGCCGGACGAACTGATCCTCGCCCTGGCCGGCGACCGCGCGCGGTTCCTCCACTTTCATGACAGCCGGCTCAGCGCGATCAGCGACGCCTACGGCAACCGCCTGACGGTGCAGCGGGACTGCTTTGACCGGATTCAGCGCCTGGACAATGGCGCCGACCGCGCCTTGTTGCTGCGTTACGACGTCAAGCACCTGGTGGCAATCGACTATCAGGTGTTTCATCGCAGTGATCCCGAGGCGTCCACCTGGCGCACCGAGCAGACACTGGCCAGCTACCGCTACGACGCCCGCCAGCGTTTGATCGAGGCAACCAACGCGGCGGGTGAAAGCGAGCGCTACGACTACGACGAGCAAAACGTCATTCTGCAACGGCAACTGGCCGGCGGCGCGAGTTTTTTCTGGGCGTGGGAACGCTCCGGCAAAGCCGCCCGCTGCATTCGTCACTGGGCCTCATTTGCGCAGATGGAGGCGCATTACGTCTGGGACGATCAAGGCTGCGTGACAGTGAATAACGCCGACGGTAGCGAAGAGGTTTACGTTCATGACGACCGCGCACGACTGGTGCGACAGGTTGGACTGGACGGCGGTGAGCAGCACAAGGCCTATGACGATAAGGGCCATCTGATCGCCGAGCAGGACGCCCTCGGCGCCGTCACCGAATACCATTATGACGAAGTCGGTCGGCTGATCGCGTTGCTTGCAACAGATGCGGCGCCCAGGTCCTGCGAGTATCGCCATGGTTTGCTGCACACCTGCACCCAGGGTCAGGCAACGCGGACCTTTCAGCGCAATGCCCAGGGAGACATCACTGCCATCACCGATCCAGACGGGCAAATCACCCGCTATATCTACGACCCGCAGGGGCGCCTGGTGACGATCCGCCTCCCCGACCAGAGCGGTCACCGGTTTGTCTGGAATGCCTTGGGGCTATTGCTGGAGGAGATCCTGCCGGACGGTGCTCAGCGCACTTTTTCCTACGATGCCTTGGGACGGCGGATTACCCGGCAGGACGAACACGGTGCCGTCACCGGCTATGAGTGGGACGCGGTGGGCCGACTGACCCGGACCACGCTGCCCACCGGCGCCCACCGCGCCTGGCGCTACAATGCGTACGGCCAGGTCACCGCCGAAACCGACGAACTGGGACGGGTGACCCGTTACGAATACGCCGACGACCTGCACTTGGTCAGCCGCCGGATCAACCCCGAAGGCAGCGCACTGAAATACCGCTACAACCATGCGCAATTGTTGCTCACCGAGATCGAAAACGAGGTCGGCGACACCTATCGGCTGGACTACACGCCGGGCGGATTGATCCGACAGGAAATCGACTTCGATGGCCGTCGTAGCGCGTATGCCTATGATGGCAATGGCCAGTTGCTGGAGAAAACCGAGTTCGGCGACGACGGTTCACAACTCGTCACGCAGTACCAACGCGACAGCGCTGGACGCTTATTGCTCAAGACCCTGCCCGACGGGGTCAAGGTCGAGTACCGCTACGACAGCCTCGGGCGGCTGATCAGCGTCGACGACGGCCAAGACCATCCGCTGGAGTTCGAATATGACCGCCAGGACCGGCTGATCACCGAGCATCAGGGCTGGAGCACCCTGCGCTACGGCTACGACACCTGCGGTCGGCTCAAGCGCCTGCGCCTGCCGGACGGCTGTGTGCTCGATTACCGCCATGCCCGGGGCGGCGCCCTGACTGCCATCGACCTCAACGGTACGCGTCTGACCAGTCATCGTTTTGTCGGCGGGCGCGAACAGCAACGCCAACAGGGCCTGCTGCTCAGCGATTATGCCTACGACGAGCAGGGCCGTTTGCAGGCCCATGCCGTCAGCCAAAAGCAACGACAGCTGTACCGCCGCGAGTACGCCTACAGCGCCAAGGGCAATCTCCTGCAGATTACCGACAGCCGTCACGGCGAACGCCACTATCAATACGATGCGCTCGACCGCCTGACCGGCGTACGCCACCCCCGCGACCAGTTCACGGAGAACTTCACCCACGACCCGGCCGGCAACCTGCTGATCCACGACCGCCCGGGCCCGTGCGTGCTCCAGGGTAACCACCTGCGCCGCCGCTACGAAAGCCACTATGACTACGATGCCTTCGGCAACCTGATCCGCGTACGCCGCGGTACGCCGCCCCAGGTCACCGAATACTCCTACGACAGCCAGCATCGCCTGATCGGCGTCCGCAGCCCGGACGGTAAAAGTGCCAGCTACCGCTACGACGCCTTCGGCCGACGCATCCGCAAAACCGTCGACGGCCAGACCACGCAATTCTTCTGGCAAGGCGACCAGCTCATCGCCGAAAGCGCTCCCCGGCACTACCGCAGTTACGTTTACGAACCCGGCTGTTTGCGCCCGCTGGTGCTGCTCGACGGCAAAGGTCGGGCAGACGCCTGCCCGTTCTACTTCCAACTCGACCACCTCGGCACCCCGCAGGAACTGACCAGCTACGGCGGGGCTATCGTCTGGTCGGCCAAGTACACCGCCCACGGCAAACTCCGCGAACTGAGCCACCGCGACGGCGAACGACTCGGACAGCCGCTACGGTTTCAGGGGCATTACTTCGACGTTGAGAGCGGCCTGCACTACAACCGGCATCGCTACTACCATCCGGACATCGGTCGTTATCTGACGCCGGATCCGGTCAAGTTGGCCGGAGGGTTGAATCCGTATCAGTACACCCAAAACCTGACGGAGTGGGTGGATCCGTTGGGGGCGAGCGGGAATTACCCGCACGCGAACCAGCCGGGATGCTCGGCGCCGTATGGGGAGGGAGGGGCAAGGATTGATGAGGGGGAGCCCAATGCACCCTCTCCAAAATCTCCAAACCAATACTCACATCGCGCAGACTCAGGCCATGACATACCGAGGACTGGGCGACGGGGGCGTTCGCTCAGGTAGACAACCGGTCAATCCGCCAGCACGATTCGATCAATCCTCGTCCTCTTCCTCATCTTCAAACTCGATATTCCCCACATCGCCCAAATCATCAGCATCGTTAAGCGGCACCGTCGCATCATCCATCAGCGATCCCGGATCTTCATTGCCGGGATCGTTGATAGGTGGCAGTCCGCTCGGGCCCTTTTCTTCCTTGCCTTCGCTTTTCGCAGTCATGGGATGCCTCGCTCAACTAGTGATGCTTTTTGTGGTGCTTGTTCGAGTGTTTATAACCGTTACCGGAATGGGAATGACCGCTGTCACTCCCCAGACTATTGCCGACCGCACCGCCGGCGGCACCGCCCAGGCCTGCACCGATAGCCGATCCGGTCGAACCGCCAAGACTGTTGCCGACCACCGATCCACCCGCCGCGCCCAAACCACCACCTACCGCCGCCTCGGTGCGACTGTGCTTGGGCGCGGCAATGGCACTACCGGCCGCTCCGCCGACACCTGCACCAATCGCTGCGCCCGTACTGCCTCCCACCTGACCACCGACTACGTTGCCCAGCACCCCACCAAGACCACCGCCTACCGCGGCATCTCCATTACCTCCCGCCAGCGCGACCTGAGAGACCAGCAATCCAAAAACAATCGCAGGCACCATCAATAGTCGAGCATTCAGGCTTCCGTTTTTTTTGCCGTTGGTTTTCGGGTTCATGGCACGCCTCGCATTCTTCCAGGGTATGGAAGATTTGAGCTGCTGCGGCGTGAAACGTTCATAAATGAAAAAACCCGGCATCAAGCCGGGCTTTTTTCAAATCTGAATCAGGATCAGTGACGCTTGTGACCATTGGCCAGGTTGCTGCCTACGCCGCCGCCCAATGCACCGCCCAGGCCTGCACCGATGGTGGCACCGGACTTGCCGCCAAGGCTATTGCCGATCACCGAACCACCGGCCGCGCCGACACCGCCACCGATAGCAGCGCTGGTGCGATGACCTTTTTTGGCGGCAACTGCGCTGCCCGCAGCGCCAGCCACGCCCGCGCCAATCGCTGCGCCAGTGCTGCCGCCCATTTTCTGGCCGACCACGTTACCCAACGCGCCGCCCAAGCCACCGCCCAGCGCGGCAGTGCCGTCACCAGCCATTGCACCTTGAGCAACCAGAAGCCCCAGAACCAGAGCAGGCAGTGTTAAACGCATGACAAAAACCTCAAAAATAGGGGTACACAAAAAGGGGGGCGAGATTGAATGCTTTTGCGCGGATAAAGTCCAGCACTCCGGTCCAACTTCGCGATTGGCGACGGTTGGACAGCATTTTTGAAAAAGGTTTTATGACGGACAAAAAAAAGCCCGCTGGGGAAACGGGCCAGGTGTTGCTTTCTAACGGATGAGTCGAGATTACGGAGGATTCTGTGAAAAGTTTGTGAAAGATCAGCGTCTTTAAAAAATTGTTATAAAACTTTTCAGACATGAAAAAACCCGCTCTATAACGGGGTCTGCCCAGCGTTCGGTTACTTCCTGACCGGCGCTGTCACCTTGGGTAAAAATTTGCCCTTCAGTACCCGGCACGCCCTGGTCTTGATCTTGTCGACCTCAGTCTGGTCCTCGCCGAAACTGGCCACATACTGGGTCTGACCACACCGCACGGAATTGTTGATCGGAAATTCTGCGCCATCGTCCTCGATATACGGATCAGCCATCTCTTCACCCCTTTCAAAAAGCGCGATCGACATCGGCAAGCCCTTTGCCTGAAGTAATATCGATCGCCAAGGTTTTTCAGACTAGCCGGTCACTAACGGACCTGCCGTTCGGATTTCTCCGTGACCGACGAATGGCTTCTCAGCTTTCACCTCAACTTGACCGCAGTCCCGGTCACAAACACCACGACCATCCCGCCCTTGCCCGCCGGCATGCTGATCTCATAATCAAGCCCGACCACCGCGTCCGCCTGAAGCGCCTGCGCCCGCTCCTTGATCTCATCGGTGGCCTGGATGCGTGCTTCTTTCAACGCTCGTTCCAGCGTCTGGGAGCGCCCACCGAAAAAGTCGCGCATGCCGGCAAATACGTCTCGAACAACGTTGATCCCTTGCACCGACTCGGCGCTGACAATGTCCAGGTAGGCGGTAATTTGTCGGCCGTCAATGGAGTGGGTTGTGGTGGTGATCATGGGTGTTCCTTCCTGTTCAGAAATTCAGCCAACGCATCAAACGCCAGCAACGTCACGGGGTCATTGGCCGAGTTGCTGGCCACCGGATGGGATGCGTAGCGGACGATAACCATCTCGGCCTTCGGATCGACATAGATGCGCTGCCCATGAACCCCACGCGCCATGAACGCCCCGCCCGCCTTGTTCGTCACCCACCACATCGACCGATAACTCCAGTCTTTGAGCAATGCGTACCCCGCCTTGGCGAAAGCCTGTTTATCAGCGCCACCACGGATATCGTCGATCACTTCCACTGGCACGATCTGCTGACCGTTGAACCGGCCACCGGTACGCAACATCTCGCCAAACCGCGCCAGGTCCCGCAACCCCGTATTCAAGCCACCACCGGCAAACGGAGTGCCGATGGAGTCCACGGTGAAATAGGCGTCCTGTTCGGCCCCCAATCGACTCCAGATTTTTTCCGACAAAAGCTGCGCGACATTGCGACCAGTGGCGCGAGCAATGACCCAGCCAAGGACATCCGTGTTGACGGTTTTGTAGGCGAACGCTTTGCCGTGCTCACCTTGCGGTTGAACCGTCTGCAGAAACTCGTAGTAACTGCGAGGGCCGTCATAACCCTTGGGTTTGGGCAGCGGATTGCCCGCCTTGGCATGAGCCCAGACCTCGGCGTTCGGGTCCGCGTAGTCTTCGCTGTATTTGAGGCCTGTGGTCATGTCGAGCACCTGCCGCACCGTGGCGCCGCCAAACGCAGAATCCGTCAGTTCCGGTACATATTCGGCAACCCGCTTGCCAGCATCGATGCGCCCTTCCGCCACCAACATGGCGCCCAGTGTGCCGACCACGGACTTGGTCACCGACATCGCAGCATGCTGGCCGTCCGGTTTCAACACCCCGAAATATCGCTCGTAGACAACTTTCCCGCGGTGCATGACCACAATGCCATCGGTGTAAGTGGCCGCGAGGGATTGCTCCCAGGTCATCGGCGCCTCGGCCCCAAGCGGGACAAAACTGATCTCGTCGATATCTTTGCGCAGCACTGTCTCCAGTGGAACCGGAGCACCCAGGCCGCGTGAAACGTTGATCGTTGGCATCAGTTGCCGGAAATTCGAAACACTCCAGCGCATTGCCGGGAATTGAAAATAGCTGCCGTCTTCAAAACGCACGGTGCGATCAGCGGAGGGTGGCGAACCTGCCATCCAGCCGAGTTTGGCGGGGTCACTGGCTTGCGCGTCGGGAAAAGTTGCAGGGGCGGATGCGAGGGCCATTGATGTCATCGCAACTATCGACACAGTCGCGATGAGCTTGGCTGCGCCGCGAAAACTGGCTCGAGGATAGAGCATGATGTCGATTCCCTTCGAAGAAATCGGGCAGTCTAACAGCCGGATTGGCTTGGTGACCGCTTGCGCGGAGAAGTCTCTTGTTTGCCCAACCTCAAACTCGAACCCCAAAAACCACAAAACCCCTGGCATCTTTTTCGAAACCAGGGGTTTTGTTTACATCGAATTTGGCGGTGAAGCACCGCTCGGGAGCCCCCACCCGCGCCAGTGCCAGAGCGCCACTTTTCCACTGCTATGCTGACAACATCTGTTTCCTACACCGGAGACGAGCAGCATGGCAGCAGAAGGCAAGCATTTCTCGTTAACTTTCAAGGCTATAGCTTACTCGGCTGGAGGCTTCCTTGTCGCTTGGGCTGCGATAAAGCTGATCGACACTTATTTCGACCTGACGTTGTTGGCAGATACCAAGGGCTGGCTGCTACGTACGTGGAACTGGCTTCTCTTGGAAACGCCAATGCCGAATTGGTCGCTGCTGATGATTATCGCGGCTTTAATCAGCACTCTGACTGTAGCGATTTACTTCTACCGCACCACTGACGGAACTTACGGCGAGCTACACGAGATAGAGCGAAAAGTTTACAAAATGAACAACCCTCAGTTTCCACAGTTGACAGATAACCAAACACTGCTGATGGAGGCTTTAGCCTATCATGCAAATTTCAGAAAGATTGCAAATTTAGACTCGGTTTGCAAACTTGTCTCACTAAGCAAGCTGGAAGTTGAAGACGGTCTAAAGCAACTCCAAGCTAAACGTCTTGTGAAGCAAAAAGTGACGCGGGGTACGTTCGGCGCCACCATTTTTGAACTTACCCTGGCAGGTAAAGACTATGCATTAGAGCGATTTGAGCTAACGTAGCAGAGACACACGGGACGCCGCCTGGAGCTACTTTTTGAGTGACATGATTCACCATTTCACAAGATCAAGCGCCCCATGTGCGTGATGTCTACGAGGTACGAACCAGCATCTATACCTATAAGTCACACCTGACCAGGTACCGCAATGATTGAATGACACAGCCTTAGGCATGCGCGTCTCGATCAAGAACGTCAGCGATCCACTGATTGATACTCTTGTGAGCTAACTGAGCTTTCACCGCGACCGTTGCATGGAGTGCGGGCTCTAAACGCAGACTCAGGTTGCCCGAATAGGGTTTCTGCGGTGCACGTCCGAGCTTGGCGCACGTCTCCAGATAGTCAGTGACGGCCTCTTCAAACGCGGCTCGAAGCTCCTGAACTGACTCACCGTGAAACCCAACGACATCCTTGATGCCCGCGATGTGGCCGACAAACAGGCCGTCTTCATCGCTGTACTCAATTCTGGCTGCGTAGCCGTTGTAATTCATCACGTTCACGGGGTAACTCCTGCTTGCTCAAGGAAAGCCCGAGCGTCACGCACCTGGTAGGGCTTGGCTTCTTTGTCGGGGTGGGGACGGTGAAAGGTGGCCACCACGCCATTGAGTTCAAAACGTACTCGCGATCCATTGCCTTCAATGGTCCTGGCGCCTGCTGCGACGAGCAAGGACTCGATACGAGCCCATTCCAGCGTGGCCGGGGCAGGCCTTGAAAACACGGCTTTGAGCGTACTGAGCTGTTTATTGTTCATGGTATTATATCATGATACCGCGCCGAGTTTAGCAACCGCGAATGACATCGCTGATGCATGAAGCGACCCTTCAACACGTGCGAAGAAAACGCCGCTTACCCAGCAATAGGAAAGCGGCGTTTTCGTGTCTGAGGTTCAGATTTTGTTTGGGGCGATTACAAGAATATCCGGTGGATCTCGCTGAAGTTGTAGGCAAAATCTGAGAGTTGCGTAAGGAGGTACGCTGCTTATTGTTCCCATATGGCCCTTTTTCAGACGCCAAAAACCACAAACCCCCGACTTTCTCTAGGAAAATCAGGGGTTTGTGTTTACTGAATGTGGCGGTGAAGGAGAGATTCGAACTCTCGATACAGTTTCCTGTATACACACTTTCCAGGCGTGCTCCTTAAGCCACTCGGACACTTCACCGTATCTCTTCAAACATGTTCTGTCTGTCGAGGCGCGCTAATGTAGTCGAAAGCTTTTCCGATGGCAAACATTTTTTTCAGAATTTTCATGCGCTTAACGCGATTCAGCGTTTCCGCTCGCTCCGGGCCATGGCAAACCGGCCAATCTCCGGCTTCGTGCCCTCTTCTATATAGAGGGGAATACGCAGCAGGCACGGCGGGCTGCGCCTGGCGGGCAGGCAAAGGGTGACTGGCGGGTCAGTCACGGCGCTTTACCTGGCCTGCAGTGGTGGGTAACGTCTGCCCAACTTTATTGAAAGGAATAGCGTCATGAGTGAGTTGATTTCCTACCATCTCGAAGACGGTATCGCGACCCTGACCTTGAGCAATGGCAAGGTCAACGCCATCTCCCCGGATGTGATTGCCGCGTTCAACGCTGCGCTGGATCAGGCGGTGACTGATCGTGCAGTGGTGATCATTACCGGCCAGCCGGGCATTCTCTCCGGCGGGTATGATCTGAAGGTGATGACGGCAGGCCCTAAGGAGGCCGTGGCGCTGGTGACTTCCGGCTCGACACTGGCCCGCCGCCTGCTGTCGCACCCCTTCCCGGTGATCGTCGCGTGCCCGGGGCATGCGGTGGCCAAGGGTGCGTTTCTGTTGTTGTCGGCCGACTATCGCATTGGCGTCGACGGTGCGTTCAGCATTGGCCTGAACGAAGTGCAGATTGGCATGACCATGCACCATGCGGGTATCGAGATTGCCCGTGATCGCCTGAGCAAAGTGGCGCTGCAGCGTTCGGTGGTCAACGGCGAGATGTTCAATCCACAAAGCGCCGTGGCTGCCGGTTTCCTTGATGTGGTGGTTTCGGCTGAAGAACTGCAAGGCGCGGCACTGGCGGCGGCTCGTCAGTTGAAGAAGATCAACATGACCGCGCACAAGAACACCAAATTGAAAGTGCGCAAGGCCCTGCTGGAGGCCCTGGACAACGCGATCATCCAGGACCAGGAACATCTGGTTTAAGCCCGGATCTGCAACAACGAAAAGCCCGACCGTCGTGTCGGGCTTTTTCATACGTATCGCGGCTAAACCTCTGTAACCGCTCTAGACCGCATCTGACCAAATGGTCGGAAACATCAGCTCAAACATCGGCCATCTCCCACTTCCCTGGCAGCAATTGCCGAAAACAGTGTACATCCGTACACTGCGCCACCTTTTGTCCCGGTGGGGCCTGTAAATGCTGTTTTTGCTTCGTATGTCATTGATGGGCCTGCACTTTATCGTGGCAGGTGTGCTGGGTGTGATTCTCGGCCTGTGCCGGCCATTCAACCCGGACAACAGCCGTCTGTGCGCACGCCTGTATGCCTGGCCGGCCATGTGTATTTTGCGTTTGCGGGTGAAGGCCGAAGTCGGGCCGTTGATGGACAAACCTGACAGCTGCGTGATCATCGCCAATCACCAGTCCAACTACGACCTGTTCGTGTTTGGCAACGTAGTGCCCCGCCGTACCGTGTGCATCGGCAAAAAGAGCCTGAAATGGGTGCCGCTGTTCGGGCAGTTGTTCTGGCTGGCCGGCAATGTGCTGATCGACCGTGGCAATGCGCACAAGGCGCGCAAGTCGATGTTGACCACTACCCACACCTTGCAAAACCAAGACACCTCGATCTGGGTTTTCCCGGAAGGCACGCGCAACCTGGGTGAGGACTTGCTGCCCTTCAAGAAAGGCGCCTTCCAGATGGCCATTGCCGCCGGGGTACCGATCGTGCCGGTGTGTGTCAGCAGTTACGTCAAACACATGCGATTGAACCGCTGGCGCAGCGGGAAAATTCTGATTCGTTCGTTGCCGGCGATTCCCACTGCCGGATTGAGCCTGGACGACATGCCCATGCTGATCGCCCAGTGTCGCGAGCAGATGCGTGAATGTATCGAATCGATGGACCGGCAACTGCAAGCTGCCTGAACAAGAAAACCCGCCTGGTGCGGGTTTTCTTTTGCCAGCGAGACTTTACCGGCTAACTCGGCAGATTTAACTGACTATCAAACACTGCGAGGCTAAGCTGATCAACACTGGCATTGCATATGTTGCCAATTGAAAGCTGCCAAAAGAAGTGAACCACCATCATGGGTAGAGTTGTTGCTGCTGCGGTTTATAGCGCCGGTAAAAGAGTCACCAATATCACCCTCGACGAAGGCGCCGCCTGGGCTGCAAAGCCCGGACACTTTGTCTGGATTGGCCTCGAAGAGCCGAACGCCGAGGAACTCTACAATCTGCAACGCCAGTTCAACCTGCACGAACTGGCCATCGAAGACGCCCTGGAAAAGCACAGCCGGCCGAAGCTGGAAACTTTCGGCGATGCGCTGTTCATTGTGACGTATTCGCCCATCCGGGATGAAGGCAAACTCAAGTTCATCGAGACGCATATCTTTGCCGGCAATGGCTACATCATTACTGCGCGCAACGGTCACTCCGCGTCCTACGCCCATGTCCGACAACGCTGTGAGGCGCGTCCGCTATTGCTTGAGCACGGGGAAGATTTCGTACTCTATGCCATCCTCGATTTCGTGATCGAAAACTACCAGCCGATGGGCGAAGCCATTCACGCGGAAATCGATGAGCTGGAAGGCAATGTGTTATGTGGCGTGTTGAATGACTACGACATCCAGAAGCTGCATGGCCTGCGTCGTGATGTTTTGCGTTTGCGTCGTTATGTGGCACCGATGATTGAGATCGGGGAGGAATTGCAGAGGCTGAGCTTCCCGTTCATCGACAAGAACATGCGTCCGTACTTTCGCGATGTGCAGATCCATGTAACGCGACAGATGGAAGACCTGACGACCCTGGCGGATATTGCCAGCCAGACGATTGAGGTCGGGGTGCTGTTGGAGGCCTCACGCCAGAGCGTGGTGCAGCGCAAGTTTGCGGCCTGGGCGGCGATTCTGGCCTTCCCGACGGCGGTGGCGGGGATCTACGGGATGAACTTCCAGAACATGCCGGAGTTGAGCTGGCACTACGGGTACTTCGGGGTGCTGGGGTTTATTACGGTGGGTTGTCTGGGGTTGTGGGCGAGTTTCAAAAAGTCGGGGTGGCTGTAGGAGCGAGCCTGCTCGCGAAAAACCTGAGAGCACCGTGGGCTGTCAGGTTTGGCGCATTATCGTTTACGACCATCGCGAGCAGGGCTCGCTCCTACAGGTTTTAAACAGCTTCCGGCTTGTGCGCCACAAACCGCATCATCCACTCGGCAACCGTGGTGCCGTGGTGTTCCTGCTCCAGGCTCGCAATGCCTTTGGAGTAGACCTGCTCACCCAGTGCCTGCTGGCGAATCTCCAGCAGCGCTCGGGAGTAGTCGTGGATGAACTCCGGATGCCCCTGGAAGCACAGCACTTGATCGTTGATGTGGTAGGCGGCATACGGGCAGAAATCGCTGGAAGCAATGACCGTGGCGTTTTCCGGCAGCGTCGTGACCTGATCCTGGTGGCTGATCAGCAACGTCAGTTCTTCGCGCACCGGGCTCATCCATGGCGCCTTGGCGGCCATTTTGTACTTGTGCGTGCCGACGCCCCAGCCCTGGGTGGCGCGCTCGCTCTTGCCACCGAGCAGCAGTGCCAGCAACTGATGGCCGAAGCAGACGCCCAACAACTTGTCGCCGCGCTCGTAGCGGGTCAGCAGGTATTTCTTGAGGGTTTCGATCCACGGGTCGGTGCCGAAGGAGTCAGCCTTGCTGCCCGTCACCAGGTAGGCGTCGAACGCCAGGTCGTCACTTGGGTATTCCCCCTGCACCACGTTGTAGACCGTGAACTCGGCGGCAATCGGCTGCTGCGAAAACAGGTGTTTGAACATCTGCCCGTAGCCCTGATATTGGTCAACCAATTCCGGACGCAGGTGGTCGGTTTCCAGAATGCAGATGCGTAACGACATAAAAAATACCTGACACGTGATGGGAATAATGCACACCCCAGAGCCTGCCTCGAAACACCGTGACAAGGCAAGCCCCGAAATGCGTCATCGCCCCCTTAGAACGTCTCCCCTTTGGCCGCCTTCTCCAGCAGCAAGGCGGGCGGCGCGAACCGCTCGCCATATTGCTTGGCCAGATACTGGGCGCGGGCGACAAAGTCCTGCACGCCGTACTGGTTGATGAACTGCAGCGCACCACCGGTCCAGGCGGCGAAACCGATACCGAAGATCGAGCCAACGTTGGCATCCGCCGTCGAGGTCAACACGCCCTCCTCCACGCAACGCACGGTTTCGATGGCCTGCACGAACAGCAGGCGAT
This sequence comes from Pseudomonas sp. Pseusp10, assembly GCF_059492225.1. Taxonomy (NCBI): domain Bacteria; kingdom Pseudomonadati; phylum Pseudomonadota; class Gammaproteobacteria; order Pseudomonadales; family Pseudomonadaceae; genus Pseudomonas; species Pseudomonas sp. Pseusp10. The sequence continues at coordinate 5,081,438 of NZ_CP168528.1, forward strand.
CACGCACATCCTTCGGCGAAATCTGCCCGTCGGTTTTCTCGAAGCGGGTTTTCAACTCAGGCCACAGGTGTTTCTGGCCGCCCGCCGGATACTCGTAGAAACCTCCACCGGCAGCCTTGCCCGGACGCTTGAACTCATTGAGCAACACGTCAATCACGGTAAATGCCGGGTGTTCTATCAGCGGTTTCCCTTCTGCTTGCAGGTCCTTGGCCGTTTGCAGACGGATATGGCTCATCAGGCTGAGGGAAACTTCGTCAGAGATCGCCAGCGGTCCTACAGGCATGCCGGCTTTGCGCGCTTCAGTCTCGATCATCGCCGCGTTGACGCCTTCGCCCAGCATGGCAATGCCTTCGTTGGTGAAGGTGCCGAACACCCGCGACGTGAAAAAACCGCGGCTGTCGTTGACCACAATCGGGGTTTTCCTGATTTGCAGGACGTAATCGAACCCGCGGGCCAAGGTTTCGTCGCTGGTATTGGCGCCCTTGATGATTTCCACCAGCGGCATTTTTTCCACGGGGCTGAAAAAGTGCAGGCCGATGAACTTGCTCTGGTCGGGCACGGCGCACGCCAGACCACTGATCGGCAAGGTCGAGGTGTTGGAGGCGATCACCGCGTCCGCGCCGACGACCTTCTGCGCTGCCAACGAGACCTTGGCCTTCAATTCACGATCCTCGAACACGGCTTCGATGATCAGGTCGCAACCGGCCAGGTCGGCATCGTTTTCGCTGGTTTGAATGCGGGCCAGAACACTATCACGCTGTTCGATGCTCAATTGTCCGCGAGCGACTTTCTTGTCCAGCAGCGCCGCAGAATGCGCCTTGCCCTTCTCAGCCGCCGCTAAGTTGATGTCCTTGAGCACCACATCGATCCCCGCCGACGCACTGACAAACGCGATACCGGCGCCCATCATTCCGGCACCGAGCACGCCGACCTTTCGGGTGACATAAGGCGCAAAACCTTGAGGCCGCGAGCCACCGGCATTGATTTCGTTGAGCTGGAACCAGAACGTGCCTATCAGGTTTTTCGAAATCTGGCCGGTGGTCAGCTCGGTGAAGTAGCGGGTTTCGATCAGATGCGCGGTATCGAAATCCACCTGGGCGCCCTCGACTGCCGCGCACAGGATCTTCTCCGGCGCGGGCATCGTGCCCTGGGTTTTGCTGCGCAGGATCGACGGTGCAATCGCCAGCATCTGGGCGACTTTCGGATTTGATGGTGTGCCGCCCGGAATCTGGTAGCCCTTCAAGTCCCAGCGCTGCACCGCCGCCGGATTGGCGAGAATCCACGCCCGCGCCTTGGCCAACAGGTCTTCGTGATCGGTCGCCAGCGCGTCAATCAATCCTGCCTGCAACGCCTGTTGTGGTCGCACCCTCTTGCCTTCAAGCAGATAAGGCAGGGCTTTTTCCAGGCCGAGCATACGCACCATGCGCACCACGCCTCCGCCGCCCGGCAACAGGCCGAGGGTGACTTCCGGCAGGCCGAGTTGCACCGACGGGTTGTCCAGCGCCACGCGATGATGGCAGGCCAGGCAGATTTCCCAGCCGCCGCCCAATGCGGCGCCATTGATCGCGGCGACCACCGGTTTGCCGAGGGTTTCTAGGGTGCGCAACTGGCCCTTGAGGCTCAGCACCATGTCGTAGAAGGCCTTGGCCTGGGGTTTGCCGACCTTGATCAGTTCATTGAGGTCGCCGCCCGCGAAGAAAGTCTTCTTGGCCGAGGTGATGATCACTCCGGCGATGTTGTCCTTGTCGGCCACCAGCCGCGCAACGCAGTCCGCCATGGCTTCGCGGTACACCGCGTTCATGGTGTTGGCGCTCTGGCCAGGCATGTCGATGGTCAGGACGACGATCTGATCCTGGTCTTTTTCGTAACGAATGGCTTCGTTCATAACTGGGTTCCTTGAAGTCCGGGCTCAGAGGCGTTCGATGATGGTGGCAATGCCCATGCCGCCGCCGACACACAGGGTCGCGAGGCCATAGCGCAGTCGCCTGGCTTCCAGTTCATCCAGCAGCGTCCCGAGAATGGCGCACCCGGTGGCGCCCAGCGGGTGGCCCATGGCGATTGAGCCGCCATTGACATTGACCTTGTCCGGATCGACGGCCATGTCCTTGATGAATTTCAACACCACCGAAGCGAACGCCTCGTTGACCTCGAACAGATCGATGTCTTCGACCCGCAGCCCGGCCTTGGCCAACGCCTTGCGGGTCGCCGGCGCGGGCCCGGTGAGCATGATGGTTGGATCGGTGCTGGTGACTGCCGTGGCGACAATCCGCGCCCGTGGCTGCAAGCCCAGCGCGCGGCCCTTGGCTTCGGAGCCGATGAGCATCAGCGCTGCGCCATCGACAATCCCGGAGCTGTTGCCTGGGGTATGCACATGATTGATCCGCTCGACATGGCTGTAGACCCGCAGCGCGGTGGCATCGAAGCCCATCTGCCCCATCATCTCGAAACTCGGCTTGAGTTTGCCCAGGCCTTCCAGGGTCGAATCGGCGCGGATGAACTCATCGTGATCGAGCAGGATGATGCCGTTCTGGTCCTGCACCGGCACCAGCGACTTGTTGAACGAACCATCGGCCCGCGCCCGCGCGGCCTTTTGCTGGGAATGCAGGGCGTAGGCATCGACGTCCTGACGGCTGAAGCCCTCAAGGGTGGCGATCAGGTCGGCGCCCACGCCCTGTGGCGTGAAGTGACTGTGCAGGTTGGTCGCCGGGTCCAGCGCCCAGGCCCCGCCATCGCTGCCCATCGGCACCCGGGACATCGACTCGACGCCGCCGACTACCACCAGGTCTTCGAAGCCGGAGCGCACCTTCATCGCACCGAGGTTCACGGCCTCCAGCCCTGAAGCGCAGAAACGGTTGATCTGTACCCCCGCCACACTGACATCCCAATCGGCCACCTGAGCGGCGGTCTTGGCGATGTCGGAACCTTGATCGCCAATCGGCGTCACGCAGCCGAGCACCACATCATCGACCTGGCTGGTGTCCAGCGCCGTGCGCTGTTGCAGCGCGGTGAGCAAACCGGCCACCAGGTTCACCGGTTTAACGCTGTGCAAGGCGCCATCGGCCTTGCCTTTGCCACGGGGCGTGCGTAACGCGTCGAAAATCAATGCTTGGGTCATGACGTCCTCGAACCGCAGTGCAGGTGGGTAGATACCGAGTGCTCACTCTTGGCCCGACTCACGTTTGATTCAATGACCGCAGCGCTCACAGGCGTTGACGCTCACGCTCAGACGGACGGTAGTCAGCTACCGGATTAACCGATTCAGGACACCAAGCTGTCTAGCCAACGGGCGGCAAAGAAGCTGGCAATAGGCCTCATGCCTTTTTTAAAGCAAGTCGTAACAACACCATACGAAATGGATCTAAACCAAGCGCGGTGCGGCCTCTAAGGTGAACTTGTACGAAGTTGTCGTCGGGTTTTGCCGAGGCGCTCGTCACTACAGGAAGTGCAACGCGCTGCCATCATGGAGATATGCAGGCAGGCATCAGGAAATAACAAAAAAGGCGGTCAAGCCATGTTCAAACAATCGAAAGTACGTCAAGCCGGGCTCATCCTTTTCGCCACCACGCTGTTGTTGATATTGCCGAACCTGACCAAGGTGATCGGCTAGTCGCGTCTAAAAGATACGGCGCCACGGTTTTTGAATTGCCACTATCAAAATGTGACTGGCCCGCTACCCGGGCCAGCGTGGCTGTGCCAATCTTTGCGGCACTTCCACGACATGGACGGCGATCACTTGAAAATGCTCATTCTGCTCGGGGCCCTGCTGTTCGGCTCGCCCCTGTATGCCGCACAGCTGAACCTGGAGCTGGGCGCGAACAGTCGCACCTGGCAGACCGAGGAACTGCTCAAGCATCCTCAAGTCCAGACCATCGACATCAGCAACGACGTTTCCTACAAACGGGACATGAGTTACCGCGCCGTGCCTCTGTCCGCACTGCTGACCGGCATCAAGCCTGACGACCACCTGCAAGCCGTGGCTCTGGATGGCTTTGCCGCCGAAATGGCTGCGGCGCCGTTGCTCAATACCCAGGGTGCCCGGGCCTGGCTGGCGATTGAAGACCCGGCCAAACCGTGGCCACCGCTAGCAGAAGGCAAGCCCGGCGCCGGGCCGTTCTATCTGGTCTGGACCCATCCGCAGGCCGGCAATATCAGCCCCGAACAATGGCCGTTCCAGGTGGCGAGCATCAAACGCCTGGCGCCCGTGGCCCAGCGCTTCCCTGCCCTGCTGCCCGACCCGGCCTTGAAGGCGGATGATCCGGTGAACAAGGGTTTTGCGCTGTTCCAGAAAAACTGCCTGGCGTGTCATCGACTCAACGGTGCCGGGGACGCGCAGTTCGGGCCGGACCTGAATATTCCGTACAACCCGACCGAGTACTTCGGTGCGGACTTCCTCAAGCGCTACATCCGCGATCCACAGAGCTTGCGCCAGTGGCCGCAAGCGAAGATGCCCGGGTTCTCGGCCGAGGTGTTGCCGGATGGGGATCTGGGGATGTTGGTGGGGTATTTGCAGCATATGGTTGGGCGCAAGATTCAGCACTAGCACTGACACGATCCCTGTGGGAGCGAGCTTGCTCGCGATAGCGGTGTGTCAGTCACGGTAGTATCGACTGAAAGGTCGCCATCGCGAGCAAGCTCGCTCCCACAGGATTTTGCAGACCTCTGGTTATTGCTGCTGCACTGAAATCACCGGCGCTGGCGTCGGTGACACCAGCACCTTGGCATGCATCTGCTCACACCCGCCGCCCCGGCGCATACCCCGTACCGGGCAGGCATCCAGGTAATCCAGGCCCACCGCCAGTTTCAGGTGACGTTCCGGTCGGGCCAGTTCGTTGGTCACGTCGAAGCTGTACCAGGCGTCATCCAGCCAGGCTTCGGCCCAGGCGTGGCTGGCCAGGTGTTCGCTGTTTTCGCTGTACAGATAACCCGACACATAACGCGCAGGAATGCCCAGGCTGCGGGTGCAGGCAAGAAACGCGTGGGTGTGGTCCTGACACACGCCGGAACGCCCGGCAAAGGCCTGAGCCGCGCTGGTGTCCACCTCCGTGGAGCCCGGCGTGTAGGTCATATGCTGGTTGAGCCCATGCATCAGATCGATCAGTGCCGTGCGATCGCGGCGTTGCTTGCATTCCTTCTCGGCGAACGCACGCAGGGCGGCATCAGCTTCAGTCAAACGGGTGAACCGCAGAAACGGCAGTGCCGACTGGCTCTCGTGTTCGGCCTCACGCATTTCGTCGATATCGACCTGGCCACGGGCGCCGATGATGATCGCCTCGTGGGGCTCGTCCATGGTCAGCACATGCAGGATGTTGCCGAACGGATCGAGTTGCGCCCGCACCGGACGCGGCAGGTCGAGCTGCCAGCTGAGCACGTGCTGGCGCTCGCTGTCGTGGGGCGTCAGTCGCAGGTACTGGATGCTCGCCCGCACCTTGTCTTCGTAGTGATAGGTGGTCTCGTGGCTAATGGAAAGTCTCATGCGGCCTCCAGATAAGAACTGTGAATCGCGTTACCCAACTGGCGCACCAGCGGGATGAACTCGGTCAGCCAGGCATGCAGGCCTTCTTCGAGAATTTCATGGATGCCGGTGTAGCGCAGGCGTGCGTCCATTTCTGCCGCCAGGCGCTGTGCGGGACGACCGTTGGCCCCCGGCAATTGCGCGAGGATCTGGTCGATTTCTTCGGTGCAGGCGCGCAATGAACGCGGCACATCCGCCCGCAGCAACAGCAGTTCGGCGACATGCCGGGCACCGGGGGCGTCGCGGTAGATTTCCGTGTAGGCCTCGAACGACGACAACGCCCGCAACAACGCACTCCACTGGTAATACGCGTGAGCGGTGCCATCGCTGACCGCCTCGGCCTGGTCGCCGGCCATTTCGTAGCGGGCATCGAGCAGGCGCAAGGTGTTGTCCGCCCGTTCGATAAAGGTCCCCAGACGAATGAAGCGAAACGCATCGTTACGCATGATGGTGCCGTAGGACGCGCCCCGGAACAGGTGGGAACGTTCCTTGATCCACTCGCAGAAACGGCTCATGCCGTAGCGACTGAGGCCCTGTTCGGCGATACCGCGAATTTCCAGCCAGGTGGCGTTGATGTTTTCCCACATGTCGGCGGTAATGCGCCCACGCACCGCATGGGCGCTGGCCCGTGCGGCACCGAGGCAGCTGTAGATGCTCGCCGGGTTGGCCGCATCCAGGGCGAAGAAATGCAGCAGCCGTTCGGCATGCAGTTCGCCATGGCGCTCCAGGTAATCGTCCAGGGTGCCGGTAATCAACAGCGGCATGGCCAGCTCGTGCAAACCGTCGCCACGACCGTCTTGCGGCATCAGCGACAGCGAATAACTGATGTCGAGCATCCGTGCGAGGTTTTCCGCCCGCTCCAGGTAACGCGACATCCAATACAAATCCGAGGCAGTTCTACTTAACATGACAGGCTTCCTTTAATCCTCGACCACCCAGGTGTCCTTGGTTCCGCCGCCCTGGGAGGAGTTGACCACCAGGGAGCCTTCGCGCAGGGCGACACGGGTCAAACCGCCGGGCACGACCCGGGTTTCGCGGCCCGACAAGACAAACGGCCGCAAGTCGATGTGGCGCGGCGCGATGCCGTTTTCGACAAAGGTCGGACAAGTCGACAGCGACAGCGTCGGTTGCGCGATGTAGGCATGGGGCTTGGCGATGATCCGCGCACGGAAGGCTTCGATTTCCGCCGCCGTCGCCGCCGGCCCCACCAGCATTCCGTACCCGCCGGAGCCTTGGGTTTCCTTGACCACCAGTTCTGGAAGATTGGCCAGCACGTGGGAAAGTTCAGACGGGTTACGGCATTGCCAGGTCGGCACGTTCTTCAGGATCGGCTCCTCGTCGAGGTAGAAACGGATCATGTCGGTGACGAACGGATACACCGATTTGTCGTCCGCCACCCCCGTGCCGATGGCATTGGCCAACACCACGTTGCCGGAACGGTAGGACGACAGCAGCCCCGGCACGCCGAGCATCGACTCCGGGTTGAAAGCCAGCGGATCGAGGAAGGCATCATCGAGGCGACGATAAATCACGTCGACCGCTTTCGGCCCGTCGGTGGTGCGCATGTAGACCTTGTCGTCACGCACGAACAGGTCCGCGCCCTCCACCAGTTCCACGCCCATTTCCCGTGCCAGGAACGCATGCTCGAAGAACGCACTGTTGAAGCGTCCCGGTGTCAGCACCACCACGCTCGGGTTATCGATCGGGCTTGAGCTTTTCAGGGTGTCGAGCAGCAGGTTCGGGTAGTGGTCGATGGGGGCAATGCGTTGCGCCGCGAACAGCTCGGGAAACAGGCGCATCATCATCTTGCGGTCTTCGAGCATGTAACTGACGCCGCTCGGTGTACGCAGATTGTCTTCGAGCACGTAATACGTGCCGTCACCGTCGCGCACCAGATCGACACCGGAAATGTGCGAATAGATATCGCGGTGCAGATCCAGGCCCTGCATTGCCAACTGATACTGCTCGTTGGCCAGCACCTGCTCGGCCGGAATGATGCCGGCCTTGATGATGCGCTGCTCGTGATAGAGATCGGCGAGGAACATGTTCAACGCCTTGACTCGCTGGATGCAGCCGCGCTCGACAATCCGCCATTCGCTGGCGGGGATGCTGCGAGGGATGGTATCGAATGGAATCAGGCGCTCTGTGCCCTGCTCGTCCCCGTAGAGCGTGAAGGTAATCCCGGCGCGATGAAACAGCAGATCGGCCTCGCGTCGCCGTTGTGCCAGAAGCTCGTCAGGCGTCTCGGCCAGCCAACGGGCAAACTCCCGATAATGCGGGCGGACCTGGCCGCCGGCATCGTACATCTCATCAAAATAGGTGCGGATCATGCCGTACTCCTTGTCACTCGGACGTCCAGACCTTCGCAAGGCCCGTGCCATCGGCATAAACGCTTAAATTTCAATCGGTTGGATAATCAAGACGCACTCACTGCACCAATCCTGTGCGACAAATGCCCCAACCTGATTGCCCCCGCTTCATTGCAAGGCGTAGTGGTCGCCTATCACCAGCATAGCCAGAGTTGATTTCACTGCCCGGCAACCGGTGCGGATAATCCGGGCATTCGCTGAAAAGCTCACCGGACTTCCCTTTTAGCCGCCTGCCCAGGCGGCTTTTTTTTGCTGGTTTTCAACGCCCACAAATGAAAACGGCCAACCCGAAGGTCAGCCGTCGTTGCCAATTGTCACTGTTCATAAGGTTATGCGAGTCGCCCTCGTACCTCCTGTTTCACACCCCAGCCTTCGATAATGCCGCCCAACGGCTCGACCACCGCTTCGAAACCCTGTTCGAAGTCGCCGATGTCGTCGTAGGTGGCATACATGACTTTGCTCAACTCCAGCGCCCAGGCGCCGTCGTCGCGCACACTGACTTGCGCATTCAGGGATTCACCACGGTGGAAATGACCTGCCGCCCTGCGTGCCCGCTCCTCGTCCGGGAAAATGGCGTAGAACTCGATGGGATGAAACCGTGAAAAGTCAAAACCGCCTTCTTTCATGCGGCGCAGCACACTGCTGCTGATGTCTTCTTGATAGGCTGTGCTCATGAAACGTCCTCCTCAAAACGATGGATAGACTTTCCGTACTCCCTCACCCGCAACCGAACAGCGCGAGCGACGGCAACCAATGAGCCGGCGGGAAACAAGCATGGAGCTGACAAGACCAGACCTTAGCGATTCAATCGCTGATCTCGCTTGCAGAGTAGCCTCAAGATAGAGCCTCTGCCAAGGTCTGGATGTGAATGCGACAGGTGTCGTTCAGATTGGAGAAATACCGAGGATTTCAATGCTGTTCTGGAACTTGAGTTCCTTGACGCACGCATCGGCGGTCCGCCCCTCCAGATCGTTCAGATCCAGTTCGGCGACGACAGGAAGAAACCGGGCCTTGATGAGCCTGGCGGCGCGCTCGTAGTCCGGGCGCTCGATGCACTCGAACACTTCGTCGACGGTTTCGCCATGATCATCCACGAAAGTGACCTTCCATTTTTGCATTGGTGCCTCCTCGATAAACCCCATTGATGGGCTTACCTCTATCTCGACCTTGATAGCTGGCTGATGTTCCACCGGATCAAACATATCGATGGATGTGAACATCTCTCCCGACACCCGCTTTAACCCGTCAAGCGCAAGCCATGTGGGAGCGGGCTTGCTCGCGAAAGCGGTAGAACATTCAACATCAATATTGACTGGTCTGACGCTATCGCGAGCAAGCTCGCTCCCACAGGTATTGCATTTCAACCAATCAGTCGTTGCTTGGCTTGTTCACTGCCTGCAATACGTATTGCGGCAAGGCGAACGCGCCAATGTGGATTTCAGGATTGTAGTAGCGGGTGACGATGCCGCTGCCCGTGAAGCGCTGTTGCAGGGTTTCGCGGGACAACTTGCGATAAGCGGTATTGGTCGCGCCCCACGCAAAAGTCATCGAGCCACCGATGTAGGTCGGCACGGCGGCCTGGTAGAAGTGCCAGTCCGGGAACAGGCTGCGCAGGCGACCGGCGGTGGTCTTCACTTCTTCGATCTGCATGAACGGCGTGCCGTTCTGGGTCACCAGGATGCCGCCTTCGTTCAGGCAACGGTGGCAGGCCTGGTAGAAGTTTTCCGAGAACAGCACTTCGCCCGGCCCGATCGGGTCGGTGGAGTCGGAAATGATCACGTCGAATTTTTCAGTGGTGGTGGCGACAAAACGCATGCCGTCGTCGATCACCAGGTTCAGGCGTGGATCATCGAATGCACCCTTGGAGTGGTTCGGCAGGAATTCCTTGCACATATCGACCACGGTGCCGTCGATCTCGACCATGGTGATGTGCTCGACACTGCGGTGCTTGGCCACTTCACGCAACATGCCGCCATCGCCGCCGCCGATGATCAACACGCGCCTGGCGGTGCCATGGGCGAGGATCGGCACGTGGGTGAGCATTTCGTGGTAGATGAATTCATCGGCTTCGGTGGTCTGGATTACGCCATCCAGTGCCATGACCCGGCCCATGCGCGGGTTTTCGAAGATCACCAGGTGCTGGTGTTCGGTGCGCACTTCGTGCAGCAGTTTTTCCATGCGAAAACGCTGGCCGTAGCCTTCGTAGAGGGTTTCCAGGTAGTCGCTGGTCGGGGTGTTGCTCATGGGAAGTGCTCCGATGAATGCGGGTGGCAACGGACGGTTACCCGCCCATGATGGCCATTCGATCGTCTCGATTGACCGGGAAAGGCGCGCATTCTACGTCGCGGAAGATGACAGGTCGAACCTCTTGATCAGTTCGCCTCAATCCTTGTGGGAGCGGGCTTGCCCGCGATGCAGACGCTGCGGTCTGTCAGAGACACCGCGGCGATATCATCGCGGGCAAGCCCGCTCCCACAGGGTCGGTGTTGTTTGTGGGAAATCCGTCAGAACTTGACATTGCCCCGCGGCCCGGCGATGGCCCAGATGATCAGTCCCAGCACCGGCAACAGCGCGATCAACAGCACCCAGAGGATTTTCATCCCGGTCTCGGCGCTACTTTTGAACACGTTGATGATGGCCCAGATATCCAGGGCAAAAATGATCAAGGCAACCAGGCTGTTGAACGTGGAACCCATGGTGACGCTCCTGAAGAGTGATTTGCCCCCTCAGGATAGACGGTCGTCGCAAGGATTCCGTTTTATTGACAGTGTTTGGCTATCAGACGTGGATCGCCACTTTCAGGGCTTCCAGGGATGGCGCGGCCGCGATGCCGACTTCGGTGCACAATTCCAGCACCCGTGGCACGTCATTGCCGTAGACCAGGACCACCTGCAATTCGTCATCGAGCAACTGGCTGAAGTTCATCAGCGTGTAGCCACCGTTTTCCTTGTTCATGCTGCTCATCTGCACCTGGATGCGGTTGAGCGCGGTCAGGGCTTCGGTCCTGGCCAGTTGCTTGGGCTTGAGATTGAACTCCACACCAGGGCCGAACGAGGCGACGATCCGGGCGAACAGGTCCATGTAGGTGTCAGCCTGGAACAGCACCGTTTCTGGCAGGCTGCCGACCACCACCCACTCACCCAGCGGGATCGGGAAGGTTTCGTCGTAGTTGATGTCCGGATTGGCTGTCAGGAACGCATCCTGATCGGCGTAGGCCTGGGCCGCTTCGTCTGCGACCTTGAGGATTTCGTCTTCGCCCATGCACCCGGAGCTGATTTTGCTGATGAGTTCGACGAGTGCGGCTTTCATGGGGAGGATCCTGTAGCGAGGTGAATTTTGAGGGCGCGAAGGATAGCGCATTAATGAGTGAAATGCGGACCTGTGGCGATGCAATCCCTCACCACAAAAGCCCCCTCGCCACAGGGTTCAACGTCAGCCCAGCAGTTTTTCCAGCTGCGCAACCGTATCGGCAGCCCCCATGGTCTTGGCAGCTTCCAGCGCGGTGATGCCATTGGCGTCCTTGGCTTTCGGGTCGGCGCCCTTGCTGATCAGGTAATCGACCACTTCGACGCGATTGAACATCGCCGCCATCATCAGCGCCGTGCGGCCATCGAAGGACGAACCTTCAACCTGTGCACCGCCGTCGACCAAGACCTTGATCACCGCCAGGTCGCCCTTGAAGGCGGCGCCGGCAATCGGGCTCTGGCCGTTGTCATTGCGGATCTCCGGGTCGGCCTTGTGCTCCAGCAGGACTTTGACCGTGTCCACATGACCGTGGTACGCGGCCAGCATCAGCAAGGTATCGCCCTTGTGGTTACGCAGGTTCGGCGGCAACCCCTTGGTCAACAGCGCAGCCATCATCGCCGCATCGCCCTCCCGAGCCTTGTTGAATACCTGTTCGGTGAATTCGGCGGCTTCTTCGGGGGTCATCTGGCGGCTTTTGTCTGACATTGGGCACTCCAATTTCTGTCATTCGTAAAAGCCGACAGTTTCCCGAGCGCTCCCGGCACTGTCACTTGTTTTTTCTCATGGACCGCCATAGCCAGATTCAATAGCGGTACTTGCCGCCGTGAATATCAGACAACAACTGCTCCGTAACCTGCACGTAAGTCTGGGTCCCCGGCAGCCAGGCATAGATCGGGTCATCACCGGTTTTGCCCGGGTCGAAGGCCTCGTCCTTGAGTCGGGTCTTCTGATATTTGAAAGTCCCGGTGGTTTCCATTTTCACTTTCACCCGCAGGAACAACGGCACAGCATAGGCCGGCATTTGCTCACGGGCGAAGGCCAGCAGTTCGCTGAAGTCCAGGGTTGCCAGGGATTCGGCGGGAGTGATCGCCGCCATCCCGGCCCGGCCATTGGTGTTGCGGATTTCCACGCCATAGGCCACGGCTTCGGAAATATGCGGGTGTTGCAGGAGGATGTTTTCAACCTCCGTGGTCGAGACGTTTTCGCCCTTCCAGCGGTAGGTGTCACCCAGGCGGTCGACAAACTGCGCATGACCAAAGCCGATGTTGCGCAACAGGTCGCCGGTGTTGAAGTAGCGGTCACCCTGCTCGAACACATCGTGGAGCACGACCCTGGCGGTTTTCTGCGGATCGGTGTAGCCGTCCAACGGTGCCTTGTCGTCGATTTTTGCCAGCAACAACCCCTGCTCTCCCTTGGCGACCTTGCGCATCAGGCCATTGGCCTGACGAATCGGCGCGCCGCTGTCGTGGTCGTATGCGACCAGCTCCCAGCGCATCAGGGAAAAACCGATGGTGTTGTCGAAATTCAGAATGTTGGTGAACCCGATATTGCCGTCGCTGGCGGCGTACAGCTCGCAGATGTGATTCACCGCAAAGCGGGTCTTGAACTCTTTCCAGGCGCCGGGACGCAAACCGTTGCCGATCATTTTCTTCACGTCGTGCCGGTTGTCGTCGGCGCTGGGCGGTTGATCGACCAGGTAGCGGCACAGTTCGCCGACATAACCGATGGTGGTCGCCCGGTATTTGCGCACATCGCTCCAGAACTGACTGGCGCTGAACTTGCGGCGGATGGCGAACCCGCTGGCACCACTGACGGCCGAACCCCAACACACGCAAAGCCCCGTGGCGTGGTACAGCGGCAAGGTGCAATAGACGACATCGTCCGCACGCATGTCCAGGGCGATCATGCCGAAACTCGCGGAGCTGCGCATCCAGCGACCGTGCTTGAACACGCCAGCCTTGGGCAGCCCCGTGGTGCCCGAGGTGTAGATATAGAAGCAGGGATCGTCGAAGAAAATCTGCTGGCTGCTGGCCGGGTTGTCGCTGGCGTCGTCGAGACTGACGGTCATCAGGTTGATGAAACCTTCAGGCGCGATGCCCGGTTGGCGAGAGGTGTCCTGATCGGCGACGAACCAGGTGCGCTCGGCCTTGATCGACACCCGGTCACGAACCGCCAGGTACGCCGGGACCAACTCCTCCCCGACAATGATCGCCGCCGGCGCCACCAGATTCACACTGTGCACCAGGGTGTCGCGGGTCTGTGAGGTATTGAGCAACGCGCTGATCGCGCCGACCTTGGCCACCGCCAGAATCGTCACCAGCAGTTCGGGGCGGTTCTCGATGAAGACCGCCACCACATCACCCTTGCCGATGCCTTGGCCGATCAAGTGATGGGCGATGCGGTTGGCCCATTGATTGACCTCGGAATAACTGAGCGTTACGTCGCCTTGCAACAGCGCCGGGCCATCCGGGTTGCGCAGGGTGGCTTGCTCGAAACTCCAGCCCAAACCACACGCCTGGGTCGGGTCCTTGACGTTGGCGACCTTCATGCCCTTGACCACCCGGGGGATGGCTTTGGCAATGGAAGGCAACTTGCGGAGCATCATGCCCCAGGTAATCGTGTCGTTCGACGTGCGGCTCATGATGCTCCCGTTCGATCTTTTTATTGTCGGGCTGCGATGACTGAATCCGAAAATACGTCAACGCTTCTTGAGCTGTACACGCGGTTTTTGAAATGTTTTGTATCCGCGATCTTGATCTACGATCTTGATCTGCGATCCAGATCCGTGACTGCGCAGCGCGAAGGTGATCCCGTGCACGCCAATTGGTTCCATCGAGTCGCCGACGTACCTGCAAAATGCAGGATGCACGGTGGCCATTCATGCAGATTGCACGAAAGCAAAAATCACTGGAAACCATAACATGTTGATTTTACTTAATATTATTCAGCCGAAATGAATGGCACAAAGGCTGCAGCAGTCTCTCCATGCTTGCCATTCAAATCATCATGGAGCTGAACGACATGAGCCTTATCCAGGAAAAGTTTTCGTCCTTGTTCTCCAACTTCGCAGTCACTACCCAAGAGCGCCCTGACGGTGGGATCCTGCTGACCCTGGACGGCGGCGAAGGCAAAGTGTTCAAGCGCTCGATTTCCTACCAGCAATTGCACAATGGCGACCAACTGTCGTGGGTCATCAGTGCGATTCGCCGTGACCTCGCTGAACAAGCCAGTGAGCTGCCGCAGATTTCCATGCTGCAAAGCCAGCAACGGTTTGCCCTGCCGACCTATCACACGCTGTAGAAAATATGGGAAAAACTGTAGGGGCGAGCCTGCTCGCGATAGCGGTGTGTCAGTCAACATCAATGTTGGATGACATACCGCTATCGCGAGCAAGCTCGCTCCCACAGGTTTTTAGGCGTTTAGAAACTAGCGGGATTTATCCGCGCAAAGCTGTCCACAGTGACATGCCCTGCCAGTTCCCCGCCTTCACGAGCCAGCCCACAGGTAGCCATCCCCGCCGCACGCGCCGCATCCAGCTCTTCGACGATGTCGGACAGGAACAGAATCTCCCCTGCCTCGATGTTGATCGACTGGGTGATGTTGGCGTAGGACTGCGCCTCGCGCTTAGGCCCTGACGTCGTATCGAAATAACCGCTGAACAACGGTGTCAGGTCCCCCGCTTCGGAGCAACCGAAGATCAGCCGCTGGGCCTGGATCGAGCCGGACGAATAAACAAAAAGTTGATAACCGGCCTGATGCCAGTCTTTGAGCGCCTCAACGGCGTCCGGGTATACATGCCCCTTCAACTGCCCGGCCTGATAGCCCTGCTCCCAGACCATGCCCTGCAACGCTTTCAACGGCGTGGCCTTGCGGTCTTCGGCAATCCAGCCCAGCAGGATTTCGATGACCCGTTCGACATCGGCATTCGGCTCGTTGCTGTCACGGCGTACGGCGGCCAGCTGTTCAGCTACGTCAGCGCGCTCGGCCTGCTGACGAACGAACTCCGGCAAATGTTTGGCTGCATAGGGAAACAGCACGTCGAACACAAAACTCACCGCGCTGGTGGTGCCTTCGATATCGGTGAGAATCGCTTTGATCGGCATCGACTCAGTCCTCAAGACGCGGAAATTGGCTGGCGATGTCTTCACCGGTGAAATTGGCCACCCAGCCTTCCGGGTTGTTGAACAAGCGAATCGCAATGAAGTGCGGATGCTCGCCCATGTCGAACCAGTGTTTGGTACCCGCAGGCACCGAGATCAGGTCGTTTTTCTCGCACAGCACCGCGTAGACGTAATCGTCGATGTGCAGGGTAAACAGGCCGCGCCCGGCGACGAAAAATCGTACTTCGTCTTCGCCATGGCGGTGTTCGTTGAGGAACTTGGCGCGCAATTCGGCTTTTTGCGGGTGGTCGCTGTTGAGGCTGATCACGTCGACGGTGATGTAACCGCGTTCGGTCATCAACTGGTCGATTTGCGCCTGATAGGCCGCAATCACTTCATCCTGGCTGGCGCCCGGCTGGAGCTTGGTGGCGGCCTGCCAACGGTCGAAGCGCACGCCTTGTTCGGCCAGGGTCGAGGCGATGTCTTCGAAATGGGTCAGCACCTTGTTGGGAATTTCAGGGCTGGAGACGTGATAAACGGACAGGCTGCTCATCAGGGCAACTCCTTAACGGTTCATGCTTTAAGGTTCAAGAGCGAGCGCATCTTCAACTCGCACTCGAACAAAAATTCAAAGGCCTCGATCTGCCGCAGGGCATCGCTCATGCGCGCGCCCCAAGTGTAGAGGCCATGGCCGCGGATCAGGTAGCCGACGCAATCGGGATGGGCGTCGAGCCAAGGCTGCACCTTGGCGGCCAGGCGCGCAATGTCTTGGTCGTTGTCGAAAATCGGCACGCGCACCCGGGATTCGTGGGTCGTCACACCGCTGAAGGCCTTTTGCAGTTCGTAGTCTTCGAAATCGATGAAGTCTTGCGGCGTCAGGCGTGAAAGTACCGTGGCATTCACCGAGTGGGTGTGCAGCACCGCACCGATTTCTGGGCGCCAGCTGTAGAGCTGGGTGTGCAACAGGGTTTCGGCAGACGGTTTCTTGCCCGGTTCCAGGCTATTGCCTGACAGGTCGGTGGCCAGCACATCGTCCATGCCGAGTTGCCCCTTGTGCTTGCCGGACACGGTCAGCAAGGCTTCCGTTGGCGACAGGCGGGTCGAGTAATTGCTGCTGGTGGCCGGCGACCAACCGCGGCCATACAGAAAACGCCCGGCGTCGATGATTTCCTGGGCGAGGTGTTCACGGGTAAGGCTCATGGCCTGTCCTCTTGCATACATGTGGCAATGATAACGGCAGCCGCGACGGCTGCGAGGCTGGCAATACTAAAGGTCAATGCGGCGCCAAGGGCGTTCCAGCTGTAACCGGCGTACAACGCGCCCAATGCGCCACCGGTGCCGGCCAGGGCGGCATACAGCGCCTGACCCTGGCCTTGCTGGCGCGCGCCGAAACTACGTTGCACGAATTGAATGGCAGCGGCGTGAAAACTGCCGAACGTCGCTGCGTGCAACACCTGGGCAAACAACAGCACCCACAGAAATTCCGCGAGCGTGCCCAGCAACAGCCAACGCAGCGCCGCCAGCAGAAAACTGGCCATCAGCACCCGGCGCAGCGAGACGCGCGCGAGGATCCGGCTCATGGCCAGAAACATCAGGACTTCGGCAACCACGCCGACCGCCCAGAGCATGCCGATCACGCCGCGGCTGTAACCCAGTCGCTCAAGGTGCAGCGTTAAAAACGTGTAATACGGTCCGTGGCTCATCTGCATCAGCGCCACGCAGGCGTAAAACGCCAATACACCGGGGCTTAGCAGTTGCTTGAGAAATCCCTCCCCCGCCACCCGGTTGCCCGGCGCCGGTTGAGCGTTCGGCACCCACAGGCTGCTGAGCACAATACCGGCCAGGATCAGTACCAGCGCCGCCGGGTAGATGTCGAGGCTCAGCCATTCGAACAACCGCCCCAGCGCGACCACGGTGATGATGAAACCGATCGAGCCCCATAGGCGAATCTGGCTGTAGCGCGAAGTCTGCCCTTGCAAGTGCGCCAGTGTGATGACTTCGAACTGCGGCAACACCGCGTGCCAGAAGAACGCATGCAAGGCCATGACCATCGCCAGCCAGGCGTAGGTCTTGCTGACGAAAATCAGCGAGAACGTCAGCAATGTGCACACCGCGCCGAAGCGCACGATGGTCAGCCGCCGGCCGGTGTAGTCGCCCAGCCAGCCCCAGATGTTCGGCGCCACGCAACGCATCAGCATCGGGATCGCCACCAGTTCGCCGATGCGCGCAGCACTGAACCCGAGGTGATCGAAGTACAGCGCCAGAAACGGCGCTGTCGAACCGAGCAAGGCGAAATAGAACAGATAGAAACTGGAGAGCCGCCAGTACGGGAGCGCCGCCACGCCGGTCAAACCGCAGCGGCTGCGAGGTCAGCCATTAAAGCTGACCCAGTACCGGCGTGCTCACACGCACATCGGCGTTCTGCCCACGGTGACGCAGCAGGTGATCCATCAGCACGATGGCCATCATCGCTTCGGCAATCGGCGTGGCGCGGATGCCGACGCACGGGTCGTGACGACCCTTGGTGATCACTTCCACCGGGTTGCCATGGATGTCGATGGAACGGCCCGGTGTGGTGATGCTCGACGTCGGCTTCAGCGCCAGGTGCGCAATGATTGGCTGACCGGAGGAAATACCGCCGAGAATGCCGCCCGCGTTATTGCTGAGGAAACCTTCCGGGGTCATTTCATCGCGATGCTCGGTGCCGCGCTGGGCGACGCTGGCGAAACCGGCGCCGATTTCCACGCCCTTGACCGCGTTGATGCTCATCAGTGCATGGGCGAGTTCGGCGTCGAGACGGTCGAAGATCGGCTCGCCCAGGCCTGGCATCACGCCTTCGGCGACCACGGTGATTTTCGCGCCGACCGAATCCTGATCGCGGCGCAACTGGTCCATGTAGGCTTCCAGTTCCGGCACCTTGTCCGGGTCCGGGCTGAAGAAGGCGTTCTGCTCGACCGATTCCCAGGTCTTGAACGGGATTTCGATCGGCCCGAGCTGGCTCATGTAGCCGCGAATGACGATGCCCTGGCTGGCCAGGTATTTTTTCGCAATCGCACCGGCCGCGACGCGCATCGCGGTTTCGCGGGCCGAACTGCGACCGCCGCCGCGGTAGTCGCGCTCGCCGTACTTGTGGTGGTAGGTGTAGTCGGCGTGGGCCGGACGGAACAGATCCTTGATCGCCGAGTAGTCCTTGGACTTCTGGTCGGTGTTGCGGATCAACAGGCCGATGGAACAGCCGGTGGTGCGCCCCTCGAACACGCCGGAGAGGATTTCGACTTCGTCGGCTTCCTGGCGCTGGGTGGTGTGGCGGCTGGTGCCGGGTTTGCGGCGATCCAGGTCACGCTGCAGATCCTCCAGGGATATCTCCAGGCCCGGCGGGCAGCCATCGACAATGGCGACCAACGCCGGACCATGGCTTTCGCCCGCGGTGGTGACAGTGAACAGCTTGCCGTAGGTATTGCCGGACATGCAGGACGCTCCGTGAAATGAACCTGAATACGTAATGCGCGCCAGTATACGCAGGCTACCCAAGTAGTTCATCCTCGAACCTTATGGGTGCCTGTGAGTCCAACCGGCACCTTCTTGATGATGGCGCGATGATGCTGCGAGTTCTAGCCTTGAGCCTTACCCTGATTTCCGGCTTCGCCCAGGCGACTGTCCTGCAACGACCGATCACATTGGATACAGGCACTGGCGAGCTTTTCGGCTCGCTGTTACTGCCTAAATCCGACAACCCTGTGCCGGTTGTCCTGATCATTTCCGGTTCCGGCCCTACGGATCGTGACGGAAACAACACCGACGGCGGGCGCAATGACAGCCTCAAGCGCCTGGCCTGGGTGCTGGCCAAACACAACATTGCCAGCGTGCGTTACGACAAACGTGGCGTGGCCGCCAGCCTGGCCGCGACCCCGGACGAACGCAACTTGACGGTAGAGGCTTATGTGTCCGATGCCCAAGCCTGGGGCCGGAAGCTCAAGACCGATCCGCGCTTCGGCAAACTGATTGTGCTGGGTCACAGCGAGGGCGCCTTGATCGCCAGCCTCGCTGCGCCGGGCATCGATGCCGACGCGGTGATTTCTGTCTCGGGTAGCGCAAGACCGGTGGATCAGGTCATTCGCGAGCAACTGGGCAATCGCCTGCCGCCACCGCTGATGCTGCGCAGCAATGAATTGCTCGACAGCCTCAAGGCCGGGAAACCCGACGACAACGTGCCGCCACCCTTGCAGGCGATTTTCCGTCCGAGCGTGCAGCCGTATCTGATTTCCCTGTTCCGCCAGGACCCGGCCGCGGCGTTTGCCAAGCTGAAGATGCCGGCGCTGATCATCCAGGGCAGCAACGACATCCAGGTTGGCGTCAATGACGCAAGGCTGCTCAAGGCCGCCAAACCGGACGCCGAACTGGCGCTGATCGAGGGCATGAACCACGTCATGCGCATCGTGCCCAACGACGTCAAACGCCAGCTGGCTTCCTATAAAGACCCGCAGTTGCCCCTGGCGGCGGAACTGGGCACGCGAATCCTCGGGTTTATTGACGGACTTCGCACCAGTTAAGCGCTGCCGGGGGCGTTCTCAACCAGTTTTCACGGCGTGAAAATGGTTGAGAACGCCCCCGGCCCTCCAGTCTTGAAAAAAACGGCCGATAAGCCTTTGTCGCCAGCAGATTGGCTGGCGACAAGCTGAGCTTGGACAGGATCTCGCCGTTATGACTGACACCCAGACTTCACCCGACACCACCGCTGAAAAAGACGCACCGCCAGCGGTCGAGCTGCCTTGGGCGGACGTCCACGTCGAGCACCACAAGATGCTCCGTCTGGCGCCGCTGCAGACTGACCGCAACACGGGCGGGCGCCCATTGCGTTTTGTCGAGCTCGGCTATGCCGAGCGCAACGACAAGGAACGCAGCCTGATGCGTATGAGCATCACCCTGCCCGGCCAGCGCGTGCGCAAGGAACAGAATCATCTGGACGTGTGGGTCGATCACACCGAAAAGCGCGTGCATTTCGCCCCGGATAGCGGTTTGCAGGTTGAACCGCTGAACCGTGGCATTGGCCGATTCATGGCGGCCCAGGGCATCAACTGGGCGAAGAAGCGCTGGCCGACCTACACCGTCGACGGCTTTGACCTGAGCAACAAGGAAGCGCTGAACGAAGACACCCGCCTGCGCCGCGATCATTTTTTACGCGTGCACGGTTTCGACGTGGTGTATGCCGACGCCCAGCATTTGAAAGGCAGCGTCAAGCCGGTCAAGGTCGGCGACCTT
Organism: Pseudomonas sp. Pseusp10; assembly: GCF_059492225.1. NCBI lineage: Bacteria > Pseudomonadati > Pseudomonadota > Gammaproteobacteria > Pseudomonadales > Pseudomonadaceae > Pseudomonas > Pseudomonas sp. Pseusp10. The sequence continues at coordinate 5,101,924 of NZ_CP168528.1, forward strand.
GCTGGCGACTGGAACAGCGAAAAACTGCAGGTCGTGGAAATTCTCGAGGCGGCGCAGATGCTCCAGCAAGCCGAGCAGAACCTGGCCGAGCAGGAAGTCAAACTCAAGAAACACGAAGAAAAAGTCAGCAAGTACAAACGCGAAGACGCCGGACTGCGCTTCACCATCACCTGCCTGGTGGCGTTTGCGGTGTTTCAGGCGGGGTTGCTGATCTGGATTGCCACGCACCGTTGAAGGTTTGAGAGGGCGGCGCATTCATTGTAGGAGCGAGCCTGCTCGCGATGGGCCTGAGGGCGACGCGTTTATCCAGAATACGCGCGTCATCGTTAACGTCCATCGCGAGCAAGCTCGCTCCTACAAGGGTCAGACGCGGGAAGCGAACAACGCCTGATGCTCCCGGCATTGCTGCGCGCTCAGCATGAACACACCATGGCCGCCACGCTCGAACTCCAGCCAGGCGAAGTCGACTTCCGGGTACAACGCCTCGACGTGCACCTGGCTGTTGCCCACTTCGACAATCAGCAAGCCCTTCTCGGTCAGATGATCCGCCGCTTCGGCCAGCATGCGGCGCACCAGGTTCAAACCGTCATCGCCGCAGGCCAGGCCCAGTTCCGGTTCGTGCTGGTACTCGTCCGGCATGTCGGCGAAATCCTCTGCATCGACGTAGGGCGGGTTCGACACGATCAGGTCGAAACGTTGTCCCGGCAAGCCTTCGAAACCGTCGCCCTGCACCGTGTACACGCGCTCATCGACACCATGGCGCTCGATGTTCTGGTTGGCCACTTCCAGCGCTTCGAACGACAGGTCTGCCAACACCACCTCGGCATGCTGGAACTCGTAGGCGCAGGCAATGCCGATGCAACCGGAACCGGTGCACAGGTCGAGAATCCGCGCTGGCTCCGAAGCCAGCCACGGGGTAAAACGATTTTCGATCAACTCGCCAATCGGTGAACGCGGGATCAGCACACGCTCATCGACGATGAACGACATGCCGCAGAACCAGGCCTCGCCCAGCAGATACGCAGTCGGTACCCGCTCTTCGATACGGCGCTTGAGCAAGCGCTGCAAATGGACCAGTTCGTCGTCTTCCAGATTGCAGTCGAGGTAGCTGTCGGCGATTTCCCACGGCAGGTGCAGAGCGCCCAACACCAATTGCCGGGCTTCGTCCCAGGCGTTGTCGGTGCCATGACCGAAAAACAGATCCTCCCCATGGAAGCGGCTGACGGCCCAACGGATATGGTCACGCAGGGTGCGAAGGCGGGAAGTGATCACGACGGCAAACTCCAGAAAAATCGACGGGCGATTCTACCAGTCAAACGACGTCACGACGACGCGGGAAACTACCGATTCAAATGTAGGAGTTATCCATTTTTTCGCCTGGCTATTGAACAAAACGTGACTATTGACAAGGCTACAGGCCAGCAACGACGGCACCTACGATCGTAGCGATTCACAGAACCGCTCAGCCAGAGGACAATGTCGCAAAAGCCCCACTCCAAGGAGCCCCAGAATGTCCGTTCCAAAAACGATGTTTCAACTCAGCGGCCGCGGTTATCCGGCAGCCAAACTGAGCCATGCGACCCTTATCATCATCGATGCCCAGAAAGAATATTTGAGCGGGCCGCTGGCCCTCAGCGGCATGGATGAGGCCGTCGCGAACATCAAGCAATTGCTCGCCGCGGCCCGTGCCGCCGGCCGGCCGATCGTGCATGTCCGCCACCTCGGCACGCTCGGTGGAATGTTCAACCCGCAAGGCGTCGGTGGTGAATTCATTCCGGGCCTGGAGCCACAGAACGACGAAACTGTCATCGGCAAATTGCTGCCGAGCGCGTTCCACGGTACCGAACTGGCCAAACGCCTGGAGGACCTCGGCGCCCTCGACCTGATCGTCTGCGGTTTCATGAGTCACTCCAGCGTCAGCACCACCGTGCGCGCAGCGAAGAACCTTGGCTTCCGCTGCACACTCATTGAAGACGCCTGCGCCACTCGCGATCTGCCCTACAAGGGCGGTGTACTGAGCGCCGCGCACGTTCATCAGACCGAAATGGCGATCATGGGCGATAACTTCGCCACCCTCGCCTTGACCCACGAACTGGTCTGATCAGCGCCCAATGAGCGGTCAAATACGCCGCTCATCCGCAAAAGCCTCTCATTAGCCGTAATTGTCTTAGCCTCAGGAACATCCCGGTCAACTCCCGGTCGAAGGGCCGATACCCATAGAGGAAGGTCGGAATGAAGTTATCCGATGGTTTTGACGCTCGCCGCTTGCGGCCCAAAGGCCAGCGCAATTGGCGTTTTCGAATCGGCGCAACGATAGCCGCGTTGCTGGCCATGAGCGGTGTGTTGCTTGCCATGGCCGGTGTCGCCAGCCTGCTCGGTCACGCCCCCGCCCTCGGCGAGATGAACACCAACCGTGCCGGTGCAGCGGTGATCCTGGCGATTGGTCTGGTGGTGCTGTACCTCGGCGTGTGGCTGTGGCGCCGCTGCCGTCGCCGCTCGCGTCAGTCACAAGAACTGAACATGTCCCCGCATCTGATGAAGAAACACGACTGAGACCAAGGTCGAGACCGAACGCCGCGCGTTTTGTCGCGCCCGATTCGCTTCGAGTTGGGTAAACTGGCCGCCCTTCGCGGAGGCTGACATGCAAGACGACGATTTTTCCCTGTTCAAAAGCGCGATCCAAGGCGTCAAGCCGATCAAGCACGATCGCGCCGAAACCGGCAAACCCAAGGCTGACCGCGCGCAGATCGCCAAGCTGCGTCTAGCGGCCACTGTGCGCACCGAATCCACCACCGTTGACGGGCTGTCCGATCAGTTCGTCATCGACGTCGGCCCTGAAGACGAGCTGATGTGGGCGCGTGACGGCGTGCAGGAAAGCCAGATGCGCAAGCTCAAGATCGGCCAGATTCCGTTCGAAGGCAGCCTCGACCTGCATGGCATGAGCGTGGAAAAAGCCCGGGAAACCCTCTGGGCCTTCCTGGCCGAAGCCACCAAGTTCGAAATCCGCTGCGTGCGCGTCACCCATGGCAAGGCTGTACGCCTGGACGGCAAGCGGCCGATGATCAAAAGCCACGTCAACACCTGGCTGCGCCAGCATCCACAGGTACTCGGCTTCACCTCGTGCCAGGCCAAACACGGCGGTGCCGGCGCGGTTTATGTGATGCTCAAACGCACCATGATGGAAGGTCGCGACGAGTAAAGCTGATGCGCCACGCTTGCAGCGTCGTGTCCGCCACCGTACCCTTGCCCTTTGCGTAAAATCCCACAGGTAGTTTCATGTCCCTGGAACAGAATTACACCGCGATCCTTGGCCAACTGGGCGAGGACGTCTCCCGCGAGGGCCTGCTCGACACGCCCAAGCGTGCCGCCAAAGCCATGCAGTACCTCTGCCGCGGCTATGAACAGACACTGGAAGAGGTCACCAACGGTGCCCTGTTCAGCTCCGACAACAGCGAAATGGTGCTGGTCAAGGACATCGAGTTGTACTCGTTGTGCGAACACCACCTGCTGCCGTTCATCGGCAAGGCTCACGTCGCCTACATCCCGAGCGGCAAGGTCCTGGGCCTGTCGAAGGTGGCGCGGATCGTCGATATGTACGCCCGTCGCCTGCAGATCCAGGAGAACCTCAGCCGCCAGATCGCCGATGCGGTCCAGCAGGTCACCGGCGCCCTGGGCGTTGCGGTGGTGATCGAGGCCAAGCACATGTGCATGATGATGCGCGGTGTGGAGAAGCAGAATTCGACGATGATCACCTCGGTGATGCTCGGTGAGTTCCGTGAGAACGCCGCGACCCGCAGCGAATTCCTCAGCCTCATCAAGTAATTCGCGGTACGAAGAAAACCGGCACTCATCGCCGGTTTTTTTTCGTCCACAAAAAATCAGGTAAGCTGCGCGCCCTTCTTCATTTGCACCGTGAGGCTTTCAACGTGTTCGTAAAAGCGCTTCGTGTCGGCCTTGGCCAACTGATCATCTTCATCGACTTCATCACCCGTCCAGGCAAGAAAAAGCGCCCCGCCGCGGCTCAGGCCCAGGTCGAAGCGGCCGCCAAGGGCCTGACGCTGTATCAATTCCACGCCTGCCCGTTCTGCGTGAAGACCCGCCGCACCCTGCGCCGCCTGAATGTGCCGGTGGCGTTGCGCGATGCGAAGAACAACGAGCAGGATCGCCAGACCTTGCTGGAGCAAGGTGGCAAGATCAAGGTGCCGTGCCTGCGTATCGAAGAGAATGGCCAGACCACCTGGATGTATGAGTCCAAGGTGATCATTGATTATCTGGATAAGCGTTTCGCTGCAGCCTGATGGTTATGTAGTGCTCTGACGGACGCCTTCCTTGTAGCAGCTGCCGAAGGCTGCGTCCGGCTGCGCAGCAGTCGTAAATCCGGCTTGCACGATCTCTCTGACGTACCGCGAACTCTGATTTTACGACTGCTGCGCAGCCGGACGCAGCCTTCGGCAGCTGCTACAGATTGCGTTGTGGCTTAACTGATCGGCACTAGGCCCATCGGCCGGTTTATTTGTATCTAGGCCGCTTGCGCCGCCTGCGCCTGTCGTACCACCGCCGCCAGCCGCTTGAGCCCTTCATCCAGCCGCGCCGGCTCAATGTGGCTGAAGTTCAACCGCAAATACCCAGGATGGTTATCCGGCGCGGGGAAAAACGGTTCGCCCGGCATGAACGCCACGTCGTTGGCCAACGCAGCGTCGAGCAAGGTTCGGGTGTCCTGTGGCTGCTTGAGTTTCAACCAGAAAAACAGCCCGCCCTGCGGCACGTTCCAGTCCGCCAGATCCGAAAAGTGAGTTTCCAGCACTGCCTGGAACGCATCCCGACGTCCACGGTAAAAGTCGCGTAACTCACTGCGGTGTTGCTGATATTTCTCGCTGCCAATCCATTGCAGCGCCTGCCACTGGCCGACCCTATTGGTATGCAAATCCGCCGACTGCTTGAGTTTCAACAGATGGGGAAACAGGTCTGGACTGGCAATCAAGTAGCCGACGCGCAAACCCGGCAACAGGGTTTTCGACACGGTCCCGGTATAGATCCAGCTGGCCTTCTTCAAGCGACTGACAATCGGCATGGCGCTGCCACCATCAAAGGTCAGTTCGCGGTAAGGCTCGTCTTCGATCAAAGTGACACCGAACTCATCAAGCAACGCGGCCACCGCATCGCGCCTGGTTTCGCTGTAACGCACGGCCGATGGATTCTGGAAGGTCGGGATCAGGTAGATGAAGGCCGGACAGTGTTTTTCCAGGCGTGCGCGCAATTGCGCCAGGTTCGGACCGTCAGCCTCCAGCGGCACGGTCAGGCATTCGGCGCCGAACAGCTGAAAAATCTGCAAAGCCGCCAGATAAGTCGGCGCTTCGAGCAGGACTTCAGTGCCCTTGTCGATGTAGAGCTTGGCTGCAAGGTCCAGGGTCTGCTGTGAGCCGCTGACCACCAGCACCTGGCTCGCCTCACATGGCACTCCCAACGCTCGTGCTTCTGCTGCCAGCGCTTCGCGCAGCGCCGGCTCGCCTTCGCTCATGCCGTATTGGCCCATGGACAACGGCATGTCGGCCCATTCGACCTTCGGCAGCATGGCTTCGGCGGGCAGGCCGCCGGCAAACGACATCATCTGCGGACGCTGCGCCGCGGCGAGGATTTCACGGATCAAAGAACTTTTAAGGCGCGAGACACGTTCGGAAAAAGCCATGGGGATCACCGGTAGCGAGGCACGAGAAAAATGAGTCAAACTTATTGACCGAAATTACGCCAGCTCGAATGGATACGTCAATATGCTTGACCTTAAAAACCCGATCTCCCAGCAGCAAGCCATGGAAGCGTTTTTCTTCGGCTACCAGGCCTTTACCGCCAAGGCCGATGAAATGCTCGAACGTCGCGGCCTGAGCCGGGTGCATCAGCGCATCGTGTTTTTCATCGCCCGTTACCCGAACCTGAGCGTCAAGGAGTTGCTGGCCTTGCTCGGCGTGAGCAAGCAGGCGCTGAACATGCCGTTGCGGCAATTGTTGGAGATGCATCTGGTCGACAGCGTCGCGTCCGAGACTGACAAGCGTAAGCGCTTGCTGGAATTGACTGCTGAAGGCGCACGGTTTGAGCAGACGTTGAGGCGTGAGCAGGTGAAATTGCTGGAGCGGGTGTTTGCCGAGGCTGGGGAGACGGCGGTGAATGGGTGGCTGGCGGTGAATCTGGCGTTGGGGCAAACCCGGTTGTCGGCAGACTGAGTGTTGAATCAGCTGGATTTGTAGTGGCTGAACCGACACCTTCGTCGGAACGCCGCCCGGAGCAAGCCCGCTCCCACAGGTGACCGCATTCCCCCTGTGGGAGCGGGCTTGCCCGCGAAGGGGCCGGAACAGGCGATATATCCCTAAAGCCAAACTTTTCGTCGACAAAACCAAAAACATTATTTGCATTATTTGTATACAAAAGCATAATCCACCTCGTGCGAGTTCCTGACCAAGCGGTCAACAAATTCGCAAGTGCCTCAAAGGGCCGCTGCCACCCTCATGGGTCCGGCCCTGGAAATAACAATAAAACTCTTGAGGAGTATTCGCTGTGGAAAGCCGCAAATCCGAAGCATCGACGCTGGATCTCTCGCCGCCATTACGCAATGGCTTGCTGGAACGTCTGTTCAAACTCAGCTTGCACGGCACCACGGTGAAGACCGAGCTGATTGCCGGTCTGACAACCTTCATCACCATGGCTTACATCATCTTCGTTAACCCCAACATCATGGCCGACGCCGGGATCGACCACGGTGCCGCGTTCGTCGCCACCTGCATCGCCGCCGCACTCGGTTGCCTGTTGATGGGCCTGTACGCCAACTGGCCGGTCGGCCTGGCGCCAGGCATGGGGCTGAACGCCTTCTTCACCTACACCGTGGTCGGCACCATGGGCTACAACTGGGAAACCGCCCTCGGCGCGGTGTTCGTTTCCGGTGTGTTGTTCATGATCCTGACCTTCTCGCGGATCCGCGAATGGCTGCTCAACAGCATCCCGGTCAGCCTGCGCTTCGCCATGGGCGCCGGCGTGGGTCTGTTCCTGGGGCTGATCGGCCTGAAAACCGCGGGTATCGTAGTCGATAGCCCGGCTACCCTGATCAAGCTCGGTTCCCTGCGCGAACCCGGCCCGCTGCTCGCCGCCGTGTGCTTCCTGATGATTGCCATCCTCAGCTATCACAAAGTGTTCGGCGCAATCCTCATCAGCATCATTACCGTGACCCTCGCCGGTTGGGGTCTGGGGCTGGTGCACTACGAGGGCATCATGTCGGCCCCGCCAAGCCTGGCCCCGACCTGGATGGCCATGAACGTCGCCGGTGTGTTCAACGTCAGCATGATCAGCGTGGTCCTGGCGTTCCTCTTCGTGCACATGTTCGACACCGCCGGCACACTGATGGGCGTTGCCCAGCGCGCCAATCTGGTGGGCGCTGACGGCCGCATCGAAAACCTCTCCCGCGCCATGAAAGCCGACAGTGCTTCCAGCGTATTCGGCGCAGTGGTGGGTGTTCCGCCAGTAACCAGCTACGTGGAAAGTGCTGCCGGCGTCGCCGCTGGTGGTCGGACTGGTCTTACCGCAGTCACCGTTGGTGTGCTATTTATAGCTGCAATGTTTTTCGCACCACTGGCCGGCATGATTCCCGCCTATGCCACCGCTGGCGCACTGATTTATGTAGCAATGCTGATGATGGGCGGCATGGCCCACATCGAATGGGATGAAGCGACCGACAGCATTCCGGCGATTGTCACCGCAATCATGATGCCGCTGACCTTCTCGGTTGCCGACGGTATCGCGCTGGGCTTCATCACCTACGTGGCGCTGAAGGCCGGTACCGGCAAGTACAAGGAAATTTCCGTAAGCCTGTGGGTGCTCTGCGCGATCTTCATCGCCAAGTTCATCTTCCTGTAAACCTTACGCGGGACCCGCTTCAAAACAGCCTCACCCTGTCGGGTGAGGCTTTTGTGCAAATGGAGGAAAGTGATGAATCTGGAAACCTGGCTGCTGTTCAGCGGCGCTGCGCTGATAGTGATCCTGATCCCGGGGCCGCTGTCTTTGCTGATGATCAGCAACAGTCTGAATTACGGCCTGCGCCGCTCTTACCCGGCCTTTCTCGGCGGCGTGTCCGCATCGATCTGCCTGCTCAGTGCTTCGGCGCTGGGCCTGGGTGCGTTGTTGCTGGCTTCGGAACAGCTGTTCAGCGCCCTGAAGATTATCGGCGCACTGTATCTGTTCTACCTCGCCTGGCAGAGCTGGCAGCAATCGCGCCAGCCTTCCCACGGCGCTGAAGTGCCGCAAACAGCGCCGGTGCCTCGCTTTCGCGCACTGTTCGGCCGTGCCTTCATGCTCGGCGCCAGCAATCCGAAAGACATACTGTTCTTCGCCGCTTTCCTGCCACAGTTCTTGAGTGCCGAACAACCGTTCCTGCCGCAACTGCTGGTGATGATTGCGACCTGGACCGTGCTCGACCTGCTGTGCAAATTGGCCTACGGCCTCGGCGCCCATGGTGCGGCGCGCTATCTGCGCAGCGGCAAGGGCCAGAGCTGGTTCAACCGGATCAGTGCGGGGTTGTTTGGTGGTGCGGGTGCAGCGTCGCTGCTGAGCCGCTAAAAGCTGTAGGAGCGAGCTTGCTCGCGATGGACGTCAACGATAACGCGTGCAGTATGAATTATCGCGCTGCCTGGACCTCCATCGCGAGCAAGCTCGCTCCTACAGACGAAAAAAAGCCCGCAGTGTGAGCGGGCGAAAGACCAAAGAAGCTATATGCGCAGTCGCTTCCAGGGTGCAGCTGCTGCTTGGGGGATCAGCTGCCGCGATAGGTGGAGTAGCTGTAAGGCGAAATCAGCAACGGCACGTGGTAGTGATCCTGTTCGGCAGAGATGCCGAAACGCAGCACCACGACATCCAGAAACGCCGGCTCCGGCAGCTTGACGCCACGGGCGCGGTAGTAATCGCCGGCATGAAACTGAACCTGATAGACCCCGGTGCGGTAGTCATCGCCTTGCAGCAGCGGTGCATCGACACGGCCATCGCTGTTGGTGACGGCAGTGGCGACCAATTCCAGCTGCGAACCTTCAACGCGGTACAACTCGACCTTGATCGAGCTGCCCGGGCAACCGTGTGCTGCGTCCAAAACGTGTGTAGTCAAACGTCCCATTGATTCTGCGCGCCTGCCTGCGTGGAGCAGTCAGACTTCGCGCCTCCCGAAGTCAGTTGAAAAGGAGACCGCACCGATTCGAAGCACGAAAAGCTGCGGCGAGCGACTGATTAAGACACTTTTCAAAAAAATTGTACACAATAAAAACGACATTTTTCGCATAACTCCCTCCCTCTGCATATTTACCGTCGATTTCCCGCCAAACCGCACAACCTATGAGCCCTTCAATCAATAATTGACCAGTCAGGCAGATTTCTTGCAGGCTCACGCCAATAGCAGTAAAAGATGACAGTCGGTGAAAAATGCGAAAAATCAGGCTTACAAAGTGAATATAAAGTTGTATACAATCAGCCCATCGCTGTGACGCAAGCCTGCCATCCAATTTTCAGCTGCGTCACACCAACCGTCATCATCGAATAAGAAGGAAGCCTGCAGTGAGCGCTGACTACCCACGCGACCTGGTCGGTTACGGCAGTAACCCTCCTCACCCCCACTGGCCGGGCAATGCCCGCATTGCCTTGTCGTTCGTACTCAATTACGAAGAAGGCGGCGAGCGCAACATCCTGCACGGCGACAAAGAGTCCGAAGCGTTCCTCTCGGAAATGGTTTCAGCCCAGCCGCTGCAAGGCGCGCGCAACATGAGCATGGAATCCCTTTACGAGTATGGCAGCCGTGCCGGCGTCTGGCGGATTCTGAAACTGTTCAAGGAATTCGACATTCCGCTGACCATCTTTGCCGTGGCCATGGCCGCCCAGCGTCACCCGGACGTGATCCGCGCCATGGTCGATGCCGGCCACGAGATCTGCAGCCACGGCTATCGCTGGATCGACTACCAGTACATGGATGAAACCCAGGAACGCGAGCACATGCTCGAAGCGATCCGCATCCTCACCGAGATCACCGGTGAGCGTCCGCTGGGCTGGTACACCGGCCGCACCGGCCCGAACACCCGTCGCCTGGTGATGGAAGAAGGTGGTTTCCTCTACGACTGCGACACCTACGACGACGACCTGCCCTACTGGGAGCCGAACAACCCGACCGGCAAGCCGCACCTGGTGATCCCGTACACCCTGGACACCAACGACATGCGCTTCACCCAGGTCCAGGGTTTCAACAAGGGCGACGATTTCTTCGAATACCTCAAGGACGCGTTCGATGTGCTCTACGCCGAAGGCGCCGAGGCACCGAAAATGCTGTCGATCGGTCTGCACTGCCGCCTGATCGGCCGTCCGGCGCGTCTGGCCTCGCTCAAGCGCTTTATCGAATACGCTAAAAGTCATGAACAGGTGTGGTTCAGCCGTCGCGTCGACATCGCGCGCCACTGGCAGGAAACCCACCCGTACCAAGGGGCCGCGAAATGAGCGCCTTTCAAACATTGAAACCATCGACATTGAGCCGCGACGCCTTCGTCAAAGCCTTCGCCGACATCTACGAACATTCGCCATGGGTGGCCGAAAAGGCCTTCGACCTGGGCCAGGACGCTGCGATCGACCAGATCGAAACCCTGCACCAGCGCATGAGCGACATCCTGTTGAGCGCCGATCACGCAAGCCAGTTGGCTCTGATCAACGCTCACCCGGACCTGGCCGGCAAAGCCGCCGTCCAGGGCCAACTCACCGAAGCCAGCACCCATGAACAGGCTGGCGCCGGTATTCACCAATGCACGGCCGAAGAGTTCCAGCGCTTCACCGAGCTGAACGACGCCTATAAAGCCAAGTTCAAGTTTCCCTTCATCATGGCGGTAAAAGGCAGCAACCGGCATCAGATCCTTGCAGCGTTCGAAACGCGCATCCACAACCCGGTCGACACCGAGTTCAAGTGCGCGCTGGCGGAGATCAACAAGATCGCCCTGTTCCGATTACTGACCCTATAGCAAGCCTGGCCCAGGCATTTCATGAACGCCGAAATCAACCTGGGCCTCGCAAGTATCCCAAGCCACTTATTTAAAGGCAGACAAGAAGAATGAAAGCTTACGCCGTACCTTTCGAGAAGTTCGTCAACTTGGCCGATGCCCGCCTGGGCACCAAAATCATCTCGGTCACCGATGACTGGTTCGCAGACGCCAACCGTCTGTTCCAACCGACCCCGGCCGTATGGAAGGAGGGCGTGTTCGATGACAACGGCAAGTGGATGGATGGCTGGGAGTCGCGCCGCAAGCGCTTCGAAGGCTTCGACAGCGCCGTGATCCGCCTGGGCGTACCGGGTTCGATCAAGGGCGTCGACATCGACACTTCATTCTTCACCGGCAACTTCCCGCCATCGGCGTCCCTGGAAGCGTGCTTCCTGGCGTCGGGCGAGCCTGATGAAAACACCCAGTGGACTGAAGTGCTGTCCGCCGTCGAGCTGCAAGGCAACAGCCACCACTACCACGAAATCAACAACGACCAGGCGTTCAGCCATCTGCGCTTCAACATCTACCCGGATGGCGGCGTGGCCCGTCTGCGTGTGTACGGCGTGCCGTTCCGCGACTGGTCGGCGATCGGCGACAACGAGCAAGTCGACCTTGCCGCGGCCCTCAACGGTGGTCGCGCCCTCGCCTGCTCCGACGAACACTTCGGCCGCATGAGCAACATCCTCAACCCGGGCCGTGGCATCAACATGGGCGACGGCTGGGAAACTGCGCGTCGTCGTACCCCGGGCAATGACTGGGTCATCGTCGCGCTGGGTCACGCCGGCGAAGTCGAGAAAGTCATCGTCGACACCCTGCACTTCAAGGGCAACTACCCGGACAGCTGCTCGATCCAGGGCGCCTTCGTGAAGGGCGGCACCGACAGCCAGATCGAAACCCAGTCGCTGTTCTGGCGCGAACTGCTGCCAAGCCAGAAGCTGGAAATGCACGCCGAACACACCTTCGCCGAGCAGATCAAGGCACTGGGCCCGATCACCCACATCCGCCTGAACGTGTTCCCGGATGGTGGAGTGAGCCGTCTGCGCGTACTGGGCAAGGTCGCGAAGTAATGCTGAGCCTGTAGGAGCGAGCTTGCTCGCGATGGTCGTCAACGAAAACGCGCCCAATCTGAATGAATGCGGTGTCTTGACGTTTTTCGCGAGCAAGCTCGCTCCTACAAAGAACCATCAATACCTAAACAGATTAAGAAGAACAGCATGCGCACACTGACGATTGAACCGCTGACCAAAGAAGCCTTCGCCCCTTTCGGTGACGTGATCGAAACCGACGGCAGCGATCACTTCATGATCAACAACGGTTCAACCATGCGCTTCCATAAACTGGCTGTGGTCGAAACCGCAAAGCCAGAGGACAACGCGATCATCAGCATCTTCCGCGCCGACGCGCAGGACATGCCGCTGACCGTCAGCATGCTGGAGCGCCACCCGCTGGGCAGCCAGGCTTTCATTCCGCTGCTCGGCAACCCCTTTCTGATCGTGGTCGCGCCACTTGGCGATGAACCTGTATCAGGCTTGGTCCGCGCCTTCGTCACCAACGGCAGGCAGGGCATTAATTACCATCGCGGCGTCTGGCACCACCCGGTGCTGACGATCGAAAAGCGGGATGACTTCCTGGTGGTTGATCGCAGTGGCACAGGCAATAACTGCGATGAGCATTTTTTCAAAGAGGATGAGCGTTTGATCCTCGCCCCCCACCAATAAGAGAAGGTCTGATCACTCGACAACAGAGTGACAGGCGAGAGGTAAAGACTGTGGAAGCACATCTGTTGGAATGGCTGAACCTGAGCGTGCGCTGGGTTCACATGATTACTGGCGTGGCCTGGATCGGTGCGTCGTTCTACTTCGTCTGGCTGGAAAACAACCTCAATCGGGTCAACCCGAAAAGTGGTCTGGCCGGTGATTTGTGGGCGATCCACGGCGGCGGTATCTACCACCTGGAAAAATACAAACTGGCTCCACCGACCATGCCGGACAACCTGCACTGGTTCAAATGGGAAGCCTACTTCACCTGGATGTCGGGGATCGCGCTGCTGTGCGTGGTGTTCTACTCCAACCCGACGCTCTACCTGCTGGCTCCGGGCAGCACCCTGAGCGGTCCTGAAGGCGTAGCCATCGGTCTCGGCTCGCTGTTCATCGGGTGGTTCATCTACTCCTTCCTCTGTGACTCGGCCCTGGGCAAACGCCCTGCCCTGCTAGGTTTCATCCTGTTCGTCCTGATCATCGGCGCGGCCTATGGCTTCAGCAAAGTGTTCAGCGGTCGCGGTGCGTACCTGCACGTCGGTGCGATCATCGGCACCATCATGGTCGGCAACGTGTTCCGCATCATCATGCCGGCGCAACGCGCACTGGTGGCGGCGATTGCCGAGAACCGCACGCCCGATCCGGCCCTGCCGGCCAAAGGCCTGCTGCGTTCGCGTCACAACAACTACTTCACCTTGCCGGTGCTGTTCATCATGATCAGCAACCACTTCCCGAGCACCTACGGCAGCCAGTACAACTGGTTGATCCTGGCCGGGATCGCGGTGCTGGCGGTGTTGGTACGTCACTATTTCAACACCCGTCATGAAAGCCACAAGTTTGCCTGGACCCTGCCGGTGGCAGCCGTCGGCATGATCAGCCTGGCTTACGTCACCGGCCCTGCGCCGATGAACAGCCCGGAAGTGGCCAAGGTGCCAGCCAAGATCGAATACCAGCCGCTGCCGGAAACCGCAGTGGGCGGTGGTTTGAAACCGGCTGAAGCCAAACCTGCAGAAGCGCCTGCCGCCGCCCCGGCGCAAGCGTCCAACGCCGGCCCTGGCTTTGACAAAGTGCACAGCGTGATTCAGGAACGTTGCGCGGTTTGCCATTCGGCCAAGCCGACCAGCCCGCTGTTCAGTGCAGCCCCTGCCGGTGTGATGTTCGACACCCCCGAGCAGATCCGCCAAAACGCAGCACGGATCCAGGCGCAAGCCGTCACCAGCCAGATCATGCCACTGGGCAACATCACGCAGATGACCCAGCAGGAACGTGACCTGATCGGTGCCTGGATTGTGCAGGGAGCTCCGACCAATTAATCGTTAAAAGCATCGCGAGCAAGCTCGCTCCCACATTGATTTTGTGTCGATCACAAATCCCCTGTGGGAGCGAGCTTGCTCGCGATTGGCCGCGCCGCGGTCAGCCTGATGCACAAAATCACAAGAATAAAAAAGATCCGAGGTGTTGCATGTCCGAGCTATCCGCAGCGCGCATCCCCGACGCACCCGCCATTCAGCGTTTGCCCCTTTTGCAACTGATTCTGGTCGGTTTGCAACATGTTCTGCTGATGTACGGTGGCGCCATCGCGGTACCGCTGATCATCGGACAGGCCGCTGGCCTGAGTCGTGAAGAAATTGCCTTCCTGATCAACGCCGACCTGCTGGTGGCGGGTATCGCCACCATCGTCCAGTCCCTCGGCATCGGCCCCATGGGCATTCGCATGCCGGTGATGATGGGCGCCAGTTTCGCCGCCGTCGGCAGCATGGTCGCCATGGCCGGCATGCCCGGTATCGGCCTGCAAGGGATCTTCGGCGCGACCATCGCTGCCGGTTTCTTCGGCATGATCATCGCCCCGTTCATGTCCAAGGTCGTGCGCTTCTTCCCGCCGCTGGTGACCGGCACGGTCATCACCTCGATCGGTTTGTCACTGTTCCCCGTGGCCGTGAACTGGGCCGGCGGCGGTGCCAGCGCCGCTCAATTCGGCTCGCCGATCTACCTGACCATCGCCGCGCTGGTGCTGGGCACCATTTTGCTGGTGCACCGCTTCATGCGCGGCTTCTGGGTCAATATTTCCGTGCTGATCGGCATGTGCCTGGGATACGTGCTCTGCGGCCTGCTCGGCATGGTCGACCTCAGCGGCATGGCTCAGGCGCCATGGCTGCAATTCGTCACGCCGCTGCACTTTGGCATGCCGAAATTCGAACTCGCGCCGATCCTGTCGATGTGCCTGGTGGTGGTGATCATTTTCGTCGAGTCCACCGGGATGTTTCTTGCGCTGGGCAAGATCACCGGCCAGGAAGTCTGCCCACGGATGCTGCGTCGCGGCTTGCTGTGCGATGCCGGCGCCTCGTTCTTCGCCGGTTTTTTCAATACCTTCACCCACTCCTCCTTCGCCCAGAACATCGGCCTGGTACAGATGACCGGCGTGCGCTGCCGCTCGGTGACCATCGTTGCCGGCGGGTTGCTGATCGTCCTGAGCCTGCTGCCCAAAGCCGCGTTTTTGGTGGCGTCGATCCCTCCGGCAGTCCTGGGTGGCGCAGCGATTGCGATGTTCGGCATGGTCGCCGCCACCGGGATCAAGATCCTGCAGGAAGCCGACATCGGTGACCGTCGCAACCAGTTGCTGGTGGCGGTGAGCATCGGCATGGGGCTGATCCCGGTAGTACGCCCGGAATTTTTCGCCCACCTGCCCGTGTGGATGAGCCCGATCACCCACAGCGGCATCGCCATGGCCACCCTCAGTGCCCTGACCTTGAACCTGCTGTTCAACATCCTTGGCGGCGCCGAACGCGCGGCCATCAACGACTGCCACGCTCATACGCATTGACTCGCAAACACACGCCCCCTGTAGGAGCGAGCCTGCTCGCGATGAACCCGAGAACACCGCGTTTATCCAGATAACACGCGTAATCGTTGACGACCATCGCGAGCAGGCTCGCTCCTACAGGGTAAGGGTTTCCTGCGCCTTAAAATAAAAACAAGAGGGAGCAACAGATGATTCGGACACAAACCAACCTGCTGTTGGGTGCTGGCCTGCTGGCCGCGAGTCAGGCCATGGCCGGCGATTTACTGCTGTGGCAGACCAACAGCCTGAGCTACCTGTACGGAAAGAACTTCGCGATCAACCCACCAATCCAGCAGACGATAACCTTCGAACACGCCGATCGCTGGAAGTACGGCGACAACTTCATGTTCATCGACAGCACCTGGTACAACGGCGAGAAAGACCGGAACAAAGGCGCTCACGCCTATTACGGCGAGTTCAGCCCGCGTCTCTCCTTCGGCAAGATCCTCGACCGCCGTTTCGAATTCGGCCCGATCAAGGACGTGCTGCTGGCCATGACCTACGAAAACGGCGAAGACGACAGCAAGGCTTACCTGATCGGTCCCGGTTTCGACCTCGCGGTACCGGGCTTCAACTTTTTCACCTTGAACTTCTATTACCGCCAGACCGAAGGCTCGCGCCCCGGCGACGACGTCTGGCAAATCACCCCAGCCTGGTCCTACACCCTTCCGTTGGGCAACTCGAACCTGTTGATCGACGGCTACATCGACTGGGTGGTGGATAACGACCAGAACGCCCGCGGCACCTATCACGCCAACCTGCACTTCAACCCGCAGATCAAGTACGACCTGGGCAAAGCCCTGGGCTGGCGCGAGAAACAGGTGTATGTCGGCACCGAATACAGCTACTGGAAGGACAAATACGGTGTCCAGGACAGCTCCCGCTTCAACACCAATGAAAACACCGCCAGCCTGCTGGTAAAGGTGCACTTCTGATGCTGCTCCGCAACCGTGCCCCAAACCTGTCGTCGGTGTGCCGTTGCGGAGCACTTGAGACCTGGCCGAGGAGTCAGTATTCTCCGCGGCCGCCCGAATCCGGTTTAAAAAAAAGCCCGGATGTAAAACCTGACCAGCAGGCCAACTTATCCCGGCGCTGGCAGGAACCAAGGCACTCCAAAACCCCTCTCAATCGACCGCTCTTGAGCCGCCGAACGGGAGTTTTTTTGCTTTTTGAAAGCCTTGGCTCAGCGCTTGCTAACAGCATTAAAGCTGACCGAATGGATGATTTTTTACCGCTACAGAAACAGGCGCCACACCAGAGCGCCGACTTTAAAAAAATAACGTGGAACCACCTACTTTTTGGGAGCAACCGAATGAAACGTACGTGCACTAGCCTGATGCTGGCGGGATCATTGCTGGCGGGGGGTCAGGCCATGGCCGGCGACTTGCTGCAATGGCAGAACAACAGCCTGAGCTACCTCTATGGCAAGGACTTCCAGGTCAACCCGCGCATCCAGCAGACGGTGACCTTCGAACACGCCGACGGTTGGAAATACGGCGACAACTTCTTCTTCATCGACAAGATCTTCTACAACGGCAAGGAAGACGCCTTCGCGGGCAAGAACAGCCACTACGGCGAGCTCAGCCCGCGCCTGTCGTTCAACAAGATCTTCGACCAGAAGTTCGAGCTCGGCCCGATCAAGGACGTGCTGCTGGCCATGACCTACGAGTTCGGTGAAGACGACACCGAGTCGTACCTGATCGGCCCTGGCTTCGACCTGGCCATCCCGGGCTTCGACTACTTCCAGTTGAACTTCTACAACCGTCACACCGAAGGCGACCGCCCGGGCGACAACATCTGGCAGGTCACGCCGGTCTGGTCCTACACCATTCCGGTGGGTGGCTCGGACGTGCTGATCGACGGTTTCATGGACTGGGTCGTCGACAACGACGTGAACAAAAATGGCGAATACCACGCCAACCTGCACTTCAATCCACAGGTCAAATACGACCTGGGCAAGGCGTTGAACCTGGGTGCCAAGCAGTTGTACGTCGGTGTCGAGTATGACTACTGGAAAAACAAGTACGGGATTGAAGACAGCCAGGGCTTCAAGACCGATCAGAGTGTGACAAGTTTCCTGGTCAAGGTTCACTTCTAATGATTCTTTGACCGTTCTGCGCCTCACTCACGAGGCGCAGTTCAGTTTTATCGAGAAGCGATATTCAGTACTTCCCCCGGAAACCGCGTGTACGGCCTTCTTTGGCTGACATGCAAAGGAGGTTCAACTGACTTCAACCCTCTATCCACCATTGGTATAGATCTCACACTAACAAAGCGCTTAGACACTGACTTTTCTGGAGTAATCTCCACATTCAAATACTGATTAATTGAAGCTGTTGTTTTCGCGCCACTCAAACCAACCTGTATCTCGAGCAGCCTCTCTTTATGTGTACTTTCCCGTATAATAATTGACGGCACGTCATGAACTTCAATAGCTAGCACCCCTCCACTTCTAGAAAGATAGTCCCGCACAGCTTTAGACTTTTCTTCATTCCCTGAAACTTCTCCCCCCAAACCGGCGAGGCTCACATTATTCCCCTGCAGATCGCGCAAAACCACTGCGCCTCGGACCAGAGTGGGCTGACCGGCCGCCGAATTAAATGCCTCAATGTACCTTTTAGGCCAAACCTCCATTGTTCGGCTTGACGGGTTATGCTGAAACATATCCGCCTCAAAACTCCAAGATTGATTTTTTGAAAAGTCATTAAGCGTTATTCTTTCCTTCCACCTTAAGTTCGGCATTTCCTGAAATACGCCTAGCACACGATCTTTCCAATCCGGCCTATAGGAAAGCTCAATATTGGCGACAATATTATTCCCGACAGCCTCACCTGAACTCAGGTCAGAATAAGAAAGCTGCAATTTTTCAAGCTGCCATTTGCCAATTTTCTCAGGCAATATCGAATTCACATCATCCCCAATCAGTCCTTGCTCATCCCTCAATGACATAGGGCGATTACTCACCATTAAAAACATGTTCAAGCCGTCTACGCTGCCGATAGGATCTGCACTCACCCACTGCTGCAACCACGGTGCATAATACCGATACCCATAATAGTAAAGCCCCGTCGCATCCCGTTCTTTACCCGAATAACGAATCGTCTTGTACTTGGCCTCAATTTCACTGGTACCCGCCCACACCGCCGTCCCGCCAAACGGGTAATAAACCTCCCGACTCAACAGCGCTCCCAGTTCATCCAGTTCCAGCGTGCACGAGTTCAGATGGTCACTCAGGCAAAAACGCAGTTGGTCATTACGCACGCCCCTGGGCCGTTTCCCAATCCAGTGCAAGGCCCGTACATGGCTGAGCCCCGCCTCGACACTGAGTACATGCCGCTCTTCACCAGTAGCCGTATCACGATGGATTTCCAGCCCCGGCAAGTAACGTACTTCAGCACGCAGCGTGCGACGAGCCGTCTCGGTGAGTCGGACTTTTCTCAGTCGATGCCCGGGACTGTCGTAGAAATAACACTCGGTATCGTCAGGCCCATCCTCACGCTTGACCATCGTCACGCGACTCAATTGATTGCGAATGTCCCAACTCATTTCCTGGCCGCGCAACAGTTCCTGCTGATTGCCATTGGCATCGAAGCCATCCGCCAGATTGCCCTCATTTGCGACGCTGCGATTGCTGTCGGGCGAGGTAAACATCTCGAAGGTTTCCACGCCGCTGTGGTGGCGGGTTTGCAAATTTCCGGCAGCGTCATAGTTGAAGGATTGGGTGTAATTGCGCTGCTGGTTGGGGTCCAGCGGTGTGGTTTGCCAGGCAGGCAATGCGGGACCATGACCGGGCTGGCTGACTTCCCGGCCGGTGGCTTCAACCAGTTGATACAGGCTGTCATAGCGATAGCGGTTGATCGGGTCGATCTGCTGATGATTGAAATAGCGCGTCAGCGCCACCTTGTCTTCGACACTTGAGATATTGCCGACCGGATCGTAGGAGTATTCGAGGTGCTGAAGCGGCACGCCTCGGGCATCGCAAGACAGCAATCCGGCCAGCCGCCCATCTTCAGCCGCGTACCGGGCTGTAGTCAGGACACCGTTCGCCGCAAGCTCACTTTCAACCTTGCCAAGGGCGTCATATCGGATGTCACCCACCAGTACTTGAGGAGGGCCGGAAGCGCCAGCCAACCTCAGTCGGGTTTCAAGCAACTCGCCAGACAGGTTGTAAGCGAAGGTTCTCAGGTTTTCCCTCGCGTCCATCTGACAGAGCATTTCCCCTGAAGGCCCATACTGTTGAGCCGTCCTGAAAACCTCGTCCTCCAGGCGCGCATCGGCGGATTCGGACGACCAATTCGGCGGGGCCAGATCGAGCATGAAGCGGGTTTCTTCCGCCAGAAGCAAACCACCCACGCCATATTCGCAAAGGCTGTGCCGGCCAGCCGGATGGTCATGGCGAATCAGTTGGCCACATTGGTTATGAACAGCAGACTCTTCTCCCGCACCGCCGTAAGCAAAACGCTCGGAGACGCGCGACATCTCATCCCTCATCTGCTCTGTCACGGTCACCGGACGCAGAAGCTCATCGTACTCAGTGTGACGCTGGCTCCCGCGACCGTCCCAGAACGAACGCGTCACGCCAGCCTGACCCAGCAAGCTCAGTTGCCAACCGGCATCGACGCTGTCCACCAGCAGGGGCATATTTTGTAGATTGTGCGTCGTGACGAGATTCGGTTTTGGCGCCGAGCCCCACAATCGTGGATCCCAGGAAGCCGCCAGCCGTCCGGCAGCGTCAAAGTGATTGCGGGTGATGCGAGTCTCAACGGACGGGTTCCGCGGATGACGGCAATAGGCGACATTTCGCACAGCCAAACCGCGCGAATCCACCACCGACACGCTAGGTGTGTGAGCATCAATCCATTGTGCAGCCGCCATCTTCGAACCCTCTACCTGAAGGTTTTAATCTGATCGGAAAACGTAACCCCATCTACTGTCAGATCTGACAGTTCAAACAGCCTCAGCCACCGGGAGCCCCAGAAACCGGCACAACTCCCCACGCTTGGCCAACGCATCGCGCCGCCCCAGCTCGATCAATTCGCTGCAATACCCCGCCTCGAACAGCAGATAGCTCAATACCCCCGCCCCGCTGGTCTTGGTCGCACCCGGCCCGCGCAAGAACAGGCGCAGCGCCGGTGGCAGTTCCTGGCGATGGCGTGCGGCAATCTCGTCGATCGGCTGGCTCGGTGAAATCACCAGCACGTCCACCGGCGCCACGCCCAAGGCACGGGTTGGCGTACCGTCGGGCATCAGGCGACTGAACTGGTTCAGACGCTGCAACAGTTCGATATCACTTTCCAGGCTGTCAATGAACGTACTGTTGAGCATGTGCCCGCCGATTTGCGCCAGTGTCGGCTGCTGACCGGTGTAGCTGCGCTGCAAGGGTTGTTGCGGGTCGAACCCGCGGGGGTTGCCGCTGACGCCCACCACCAGCACCCGACTGGCACCCAGATGCAGCGCCGGACTGATCGGCGCCGACTGACGCACCGCGCCATCACCGAAATACTCTTCGCCGATTTTCACCGGAGCGAACAGCAGCGGAATGGCCGAACTGGCGAGTAGATGTTCAACGGAAAGTTGGGTTGGAACGCCGATGCGTCGATGGCGCAACCAGGCGTCAATCTTGCCGCCGCCCTGATAGAAGGTGACTGCCTGACCGGACTCATAGCCGAACGCGGTGACCGCCACCGCATGCAATTGCTTCTGTGCAATCGCTTCGGCGATGCCGCCCATATGCAGCTTGTCATGGAGCAAATGCCGCAGCGGAGAACTGTTGAGCAACGCCACCGGCATGTGTGCACCGATGCCAAGCAAACTGTGGCTGACAAAGCGGCTGGCCTGGCGGATCACCCCGGGCCAGTCGCTGCGCAACACCAGATGACTGCGAAAGCCTTGCCAGAAGGCCGTCAGGTGTTCGATGGCGCTACGAAAGTCCATTGCCCCGCTGGCGAGGCTGACTGCGTTGATCGCGCCCGCCGAGGTGCCGACAATCACCGGAAACGGATTGCTCGCCCCCGGCGGCAGCAATTCGGCAATCGCCGCCAGCACCCCGACCTGATAGGCCGCCCGAGCCCCGCCGCCGGAAAGAATCAACCCTGTAACCGGTTCGCCTGGACTCATGCACAACTCTCCATGGTGCTTGATGGAATTTCGTTGTTTCGACCTGTTCCCTTGCTCGCGATGGTCGTGAAAACGCCGCGGGGTGTCAGGTGCCCCGCGTTATCGTTGACCACCATCGCGAGCACGCTCGCTCCTACAGGGGAGCGGGATTCAACCGCGTTTGGCGTACAGCTTGGGCTCGCCCGGTGGACGGCTCTTGAAGCGGCGGTGGGCCCACAGGTATTGCTCGGGATGTTCGCGCAGAACGGCTTCGATCCATTGATTGATGCGGATGCAGTCGTCTTCTTCGGTTTCACCGGGGAAGCCTTCGAGCGGCGCATGAATCACCAGGCGATAACCGCTGCCGTCCGCCAGGCGTTCCTGGGTGAACGGCACCACCAGTGCCTTGCCCAACCGCGCAAACTTGCTCGTGGCGGTGACGGTCGCCGCCTGAATGCCGAACAGCGGCACGAAAATGCTTTGCTTGGCGCCGTAGTCCTGATCCGGTGCGTACCAGATCGCCCGGCCCGAGCGCAGCAATTTGAGCATGCCGCGCACGTCTTCGCGCTCCACCGCCAGCGAGTCGAGATTGTGGCGCTCGCGGCCCTGGCGCTGGATGTAGTCGAACAGTGGATTTTTGTGCTCGCGGTACATGCCGTCGATGGTGTGCTGCTGGCCAAGCAACGCGGCACCGATTTCCAGCGTCGTGAAGTGCAGCGCCATCAGGATCACGCCCTTGCCCTCGCGCTGGGCCTTTTGCAAATGCTCCAGCCCTTCGACATGAGCCAGGTTCGCCAGGCGTTTACGCGACCACCACCAACTCATCGCCATCTCAAAAAAAGCGATGCCGGTGGAGGCGAAGTTTTCCTTGAGCAGGCGTTTGCGCTCGGCGGCGTTTTTTTCAGGAAAACACAGTTCCAGGTTGCGCTTGGCGATGCGCCGTCTGTCGCCGGCCACCCGATACATCAATGCACCCAGAACACGACCGATCCACAACAGTGCCGGATACGGCAACTGGACGATCAGCCACAACAGCCCCAAGCCACACCATAGCGGCCAGAAACGTGGAGATAGAAATGCTTTTCGAAAACGCGGGCGGTCCATTAATGCTTCCGGAATGACAATGGCCGCGCATTCTACATCGTTCGACCCGGCTTGCGGCCTGCGGGCGTTCTCGTTATAAGTCTCGGCACTTTTAGTGACAAGTCGTTGTATGCCGACCATGAGCCAAACCGAACCGCTAGACCAAGATCCCGTGTTCCAGTTGAAGGGCAGCATGCTGGCCATTACGGTGCTGGAACTGGCCCGTAACGACCTCGAAAGCCTTGATCGGCAACTGGCCGCCAAGGTCGCCCAGGCGCCCAACTTCTTCAGCAATGCGCCGCTGGTACTGGCCCTGGACAAACTCCCGGCCAACGAAGGCGCGGTCGATCTGCCAGGTCTGATGCGCGTTTGCCGCCAGCATGGCCTGCGCACCCTGGCGATCCGCGCCAGCCGCATCGAAGACATCGCCGCCGCCATTGCGGTGGACTTGCCGGTGCTGCCACCGTCCGGCGCCCGGGAACGGCCACTGGACCTGACCGAAGGCGAGCCGAAGAAAAAACCGGAAAAACCGCCCGAGCCGGCCATCAAGCCGACAAAAATCATCACTTCGCCAGTACGTGGTGGTCAGCAGATTTATGCCCAGGGCTGCGATCTGGTGGTGATCTCCTCGGTCAGCCCGGGGGCGGAACTTCTCGCCGATGGCAACATCCATGTATACGGCCCGATGCGGGGTCGCGTGTTGGCCGGCGTTAAGGGCGACACCAAGGCGCGGATTTTCTGTCAGCAAATGAGTGCTGAACTGATTTCCATCGCCGGGCATTACAAGGTTTCCGAAGATCTGCGCCGCGACCCGTTATGGGGTTCGGGTGTGCAGGTCAGCCTGTCCGGCGACGTGTTGAACATCATTCGGCTTTAACGGATACTGCCGCATTTTCCAAGCATCTCTAAAACGTAGCGAAAACGGCTCAAACGAAGTAGGAAAAAGGCCAAAAGCAGTGTTTACCGGGGGTAAACGCCGCTCAAAACCGGATTCCAGCCAAGGCTGTCCGACTGCAGTAGTTTTTCAGGAGATGTTTTTCAGGGACTGAAAAGTCCTTCTTCCTTAGGGGTGAAACACCTTGGCCAAGATTCTCGTGGTTACATCCGGCAAGGGTGGTGTGGGTAAGACCACCACCAGCGCCGCTATCGGTACCGGCCTCGCTCTGCGCGGTCACAAAACAGTTATCGTCGACTTCGACGTGGGCTTGCGTAACCTTGACCTGATCATGGGTTGCGAGCGCCGCGTGGTGTATGACTTCGTCAACGTGGTCAACGGCGAAGCCAACCTGCAACAGGCCCTGATCAAAGACAAGCGCCTGGAAAACCTCTACGTGCTGGCCGCCAGCCAGACCCGCGACAAAGACGCGCTGACCGTCGAAGGCGTGGAAAAAGTCCTGATGCAACTCAAGGAAGACTTTGAGTTCGTGGTCTGCGACTCCCCGGCAGGTATCGAGAAAGGCGCCCACCTGGCCATGTACTTCGCTGACGAAGCGATCGTCGTGACCAACCCGGAAGTCTCCTCGGTGCGTGACTCC
This sequence comes from Pseudomonas sp. Pseusp10, assembly GCF_059492225.1. Taxonomy (NCBI): domain Bacteria; kingdom Pseudomonadati; phylum Pseudomonadota; class Gammaproteobacteria; order Pseudomonadales; family Pseudomonadaceae; genus Pseudomonas; species Pseudomonas sp. Pseusp10. The sequence goes on from NZ_CP168528.1 coordinate 5,126,267, forward strand.
GATCGCATGCTCGGCCTGCTGGCCAGCAAGTCCCGTCGTGCCGAACGCGGCGAAGACCCGATCAAGGAACACCTGCTGATTACCCGTTATCACCCGGAACGTGTGAGCAAAGGCGAAATGCTCGGCGTAGAAGACGTCAAGGAAATCCTTTCGGTGACCCTGCTCGGCGTGATCCCTGAATCCCAGGCGGTGCTCAAGGCATCCAACCAGGGTGTTCCAGTGATTCTCGACGACCAGAGCGATGCCGGCCAGGCCTACAGCGATACCGTTGACCGCCTGCTGGGCAAGACCGTGGATCATCGATTCCTCGATGTACAGAAGAAGGGATTCTTCGAGCGCCTGTTTGGAGGCAACTAAGCAATGAACCTTTTTGACTTCTTTCGTGCCAACAAAAAGCAAAGCACCGCGTCGGTAGCGAAAGAGCGTCTACAGATCATCGTGGCGCACGAACGCGGCCAACGCAGTACCCCGGACTACCTGCCGGCCTTGCAGAAAGAACTGGTCGAGGTGATCCGCAAGTACGTCAATATCGGGTCCGATGACGTGCATGTCGCACTGGAAAGCCAGGGCAGCTGCTCGATTCTGGAACTCAATATCACCCTGCCAGATCGCTGAGTCGATCCGCCAGGAGCCACGGCGGTTGCAGGAGCGAGCTTGCTCGCGAAGATGTGTCAGCCACATTGATTTCGCTGACACTCCTTCGCGAGCAAGCTCGCTCCTGCAGCCGCCGTTGGCATTTGTTACGAGGCTGTTTTAATGCCGTTGTCCAACGTTCACATCATCCATCAGGACGCCGCCGTATTGGTGGTGAACAAGCCGACCCTGTTGCTCTCTGTCCCTGGCCGGGCCGATGACAACAAGGACTGCCTGATCACCCGCCTGCAGGAAAACGGCTACCCGGAAGCGCGAATCGTCCATCGGCTGGACTGGGAAACTTCCGGCATCATCCTGCTGGCCCGCGACCCGGACACCCATCGCGAGCTGTCCCGGCAATTTCACGACCGCGAAACCGAAAAGGCCTACACCGCCCTGTGCTGGGGTCAGCCGGAACTGGACAGCGGCAGCATCGACCTGCCCTTGCGCTACGACCCGCCGACCAAACCACGGCATGTGGTCGATCACGAATTCGGCAAACATGCATTGACCTTCTGGCGTGTGCTCGAACGTTGCGGCGACTGGTGCCGCGTCGAACTGACACCGATCACCGGCCGCTCCCACCAGTTGCGCGTACACATGCTCTCGATCGGTCATCCGCTGCTGGGCGACGGGCTCTATGCCCATGAACAAGCACTGGCAGCCTGGCCGCGCCTGTGCCTGCACGCGAGCATGCTCACCTTCACCCATCCGCAAAGTGGCGAGCGCCTGCGCTTCGAGTGCCCGGCACCGTTCTGAAACAGATGTAATCCCTGTGGGAGCGGCGGTGCGGCGATCCGACTTGCCCGCGATGGCGTCGTGCCAGGCGACATCAATGCTGACTGGCAAACGCAAAACCCTATGGGAGCGAGCTTGCTCGCGATGAGGCCGGCACATCCAACATTGATGCTGGCTGACACTCCGCCATCGCGAGCAAGCTCGCTCCCACAGGGATCTCCTCCAGATTCGATTTCGATGGCCAGCCCCACAATCAGTGCGACGCCATTTACCAAGCCAATACGTTAAACTGGCGCCACTGCTGTCTGGAGCTACTTTATGCGCGAAGAGTTGAACCAAGGCCTGATCGATTTCCTCAAGGCCTCCCCTACCCCGTTCCATGCCACCGCCAGCCTTGTTCAGCGCCTGGAAGCGGCGGGCTATCAACGCCTCGACGAGCGCGAGCCGTGGTATACCGAAGCCAACGGTCGCTACTACGTCACCCGCAACGACTCTTCGATTGTCGCAATCAAAATGGGCCGTCATTCGCCGCTGCATGGCGGTATTCGCCTGGTCGGCGCCCACACCGACAGCCCGTGCCTGCGCGTCAAGCCGCAACCGGAGCTGCAACGCCAGGGCTTCTGGCAGTTGGGCGTCGAAGTCTATGGCGGCGCGCTGCTGGCGCCGTGGTTCGACCGTGATCTGTCCCTGGCCGGCCGCGTAACCTTCCGGCGTGATGGCAAGGTCGAGAGCCAGTTGATCGACTTCAAGGCTCCGGTCGCGATCATTCCGAACCTGGCGATTCACCTCAACCGTGAAGCCAACATGGGCTGGGCAATCAACGCCCAGACCGAACTGCCGCCGATCCTCGCGCAATTTGCCGGTGACGAGCGAGTGGACTTCCGCGCGGTGCTCACCGATCAACTCGCCCGCGAACACGGCCTGAACGCCGACGTAGTGCTCGATTACGAGCTGAGCTTCTACGACACCCAAAGCGCTGCGGTCATCGGTCTGCACGGTGATTTCATCGCTGGCGCGCGCCTGGACAACCTGCTGTCGTGCTACGCCGGCCTGCAAGCGCTGTTGACGACCGACACCGATGAAACCTGCGTGCTGGTCTGCAATGACCACGAAGAAGTCGGTTCCTGCTCGGCCTGCGGCGCCGATGGCCCGATGCTTGAACAAACCTTGCGTCGCCTGCTGCCTGAAGGTGATGAATTCGTACGCACCATTCAGAAATCCCTGCTGGTCTCGGCTGACAACGCCCACGGCGTGCATCCGAATTACGCCGACAAACACGATGCCAACCACGGCCCGAAACTCAATGCCGGCCCGGTGATCAAGGTCAACAGCAACCAGCGCTACGCCACCAACAGCGAAACCGCCGGATTCTTCCGCCATCTGTGCATGGCTGAAGAAGTGCCGGTGCAGAGTTTCGTGGTGCGCAGCGACATGGGCTGCGGCTCGACCATCGGCCCGATCACCGCCAGCCATCTGGGTGTACGCACTGTGGACATCGGCCTGCCGACGTTCGCCATGCACTCGATCCGCGAACTGTGCGGCAGCCATGACCTGGCGCATCTGGTCAAGGTGCTGAGCGCGTTCTACGCCTGCCGCGAATTGCCGTAACCCCCGCAATACTCTGTAGGAGCGAGCTTGCTCGCGATGGACGCTAACGATTACCCGTGTTTTCTGGATAAACGCGGCGCCCTGACGATCATCGTCGGATCGCCGCCCGGAGCAAGCTCGCTCCTACACACATCACACACCTGCCGCGTCAAAAGCCGCCTAGACTTCAAGTATCCCTTCGACAAGGCTGTCTCCATGATTTCGATGTCTACCTTTCACGCCATGCTGGTCCCGATTCTTGCGGGGATGATCCTGCTGGCCGTCGGCTTCAACTTTCGCGACAAAAATGCCGGTGTGTTCACCATGTGGATCGGCATGCTGAGCATCCTCGCGACCGTGGTGATCAAGATCCTCGCCAAACTCAACGAATAATTCATCACCCTTGGCTCGCATTGATTTTGACGGGCTCGTACACTCGGTCGATCCGCTCCTTGCGAGGTTGACCGCCTAGTGTTCGTTCGTCTTTTTGCCCTGCCGTATTTTTTCCTTGTCTGCCTGATGACGCTGCTGCCAGTGGCGCCTGCCCAGGCGGTCGGCCTGCCAAGCCTGCTCAGCGGCCAGGCCAAGGCGCAGCCCGAAGCACAGGAACCGCTGGGGCAATCCCTGGACGAAGTGATCAAGTCACTGGAGAACGATCAGCAACGCAGCAAACTGCTGGCCGATCTGAAAAAGCTCCGTGACGCCACCCAAAAGGCCCAGCCGATTACCGAAGAAGGCGTGCTGGGCTTGATTGGCGGAACCCTGGCCACTATCGAGAAGAAATTTTCCGGCGACGACAGTCCGCTCACTCGCTGGTCCAGCGAGTTCGATCAGGCCAAGGAAGAACTGGTGGCGCTGGCGCTGCCGGCCAATGAATGGCTACCCATGCTCCTTGCCTTTGCCATGATCCTGATGGTCTGGAGCCTGCTGGCCGCCGCACTGATCTGGATAAGCCACCGCGTGCGGATGCGTTTCGGCCTGACCGAAGAACTGCCGCAGCACCCCCGAGCCCTGGACATGTTGCGCTTCGCCTTGCGCAAGCTCGGGCCATGGTTGATCGCCCTGGTGATCACGGTTTACATGAGCTACGCCCTGCCCTCGTCCCTGGGTAAAAGCCTGGCCATGGTGCTGGCCTACGCACTGGTGGTCGGCACCTGCTTCTCGGCCATCTGCGTGATTGCCTTTTCCCTGCTCGACGGTCCACACCGCCACCGCGCCTTGTACATTCTGCGGCACCAGGCGTTTCGGCCGCTGTGGCTGATCGGCAGCTTCGCCGCGTTTGGCGAAGCGCTGAGCGATCCAAAACTGGTCGACAGCCTCGGCAGCCATCTGGCCCACACTGCTGCCACGGTTGCCAACGTCCTCGCAGCATTGTCCACCGCCCGGTTCATCTTGCGTTTCCGCCGCCCGATCGCCCACCTGATCCGCAACCAGCCGCTGTCCCGACGCCTGACCCGCCGCGCCCTCAACGACACCCTGTCGATTCTCGGCACCTTCTGGTACGTACCGGCGCTGGTGCTGGTGGCCATTTCCCTGTTCGCGACGTTCATTTCCGCCGGTGACACCAGCACTGCCCTGCGCCAGTCGCTGATCTGCACCGTGTTGCTGGTGTTGTGCATGGTCATCAACGGCCTGGTACGCCGCCACGCCCTCAAGCCCCAGCGCGGCATCCGGCGTTACGCCGTGTATTCGGAACGGTTGAAAAACTTCTTCTACACCATCCTCCACCTGTTGGTGTGGCTGGCCTTTATCGAGCTCGGCCTGCGGGTCTGGGGCATGTCGTTGATCCGCTTCACTGAAGGCGATGGCCATGAAGTCAGCGTCAAACTGTTCAGCCTCGCCGGTACGCTGCTGTTCGCCTGGCTGATCTGGATTCTCAGCGACACCGCCGTGCACCACGCCCTCACCCGCTCGCGCAAAGGCCTGGCCAATGCCCGCGCGCAAACGATGATGCCGCTGATTCGCAACGTGCTGTTCGTGGCGATTTTCATCGTTGCGTTGATTGTCGCGCTGGCGAACATGGGCATGAACGTCACACCGCTGTTGGCCGGTGCCGGTGTGATCGGTCTGGCCATTGGTTTTGGCGCACAATCACTGGTGGCCGACCTGATTACCGGGTTGTTCATCATCATCGAAGACTCACTGGCCATCGACGACTACGTGGATGTCGGCGGCCACCTCGGCACAGTCGAAGGCCTGACCATCCGCACCGTGCGCCTGCGAGATATCGATGGCATCGTCCACACCATTCCGTTCAGCGAAATCAAAAGCATCAAGAATTACTCCAGGGAATTCGGCTACGCGATCTTCCGCGTAGCAGTGCCCGCCAGCATGGACATCGACAACGCAATCAAACTGATGCGCGAAGTCGCCCAGAAAATGCGCACCGATCCGCTGCAACGACGCAATATCTGGTCGCCGCTGGAGTTTCAGGGGGTGGAAAGTTTCGAGTCGGGCAACGCAATCCTTCGCGCCCGCTTCAAGACCGCGCCAATCAAGCAGTGGGAGGTTTCACGGGCGTTCAATCTTTCGCTGAAACGACATATGGATGAAGCCGGACTGGATCTGGCGACACCGCGGATGAGCATTCAGGTGGTTACCGCGGGTGGTGGCCAGCAGAATGAATAGCCCGTGTAGGAGCGAGCTTGCTCGCGATGAACTCAAGAACACCGCGTTTAGCCAGTAAACACGCGTAATCGTTAACGACCATCGCGAGCAAGCTCGCTCCCACAGGAAGGTCGGACGCTAAACCACATCCACACCGACATGAATCGCATCATGCCGCCAGAACTCCAGGTCGCAGTCGATCAACCGCTCATGCTGGTCATAGTTGACCCGGGCAATCTGTAAGCCCGGGCTACCCACCGATACCTTCAATGCCGCCGCCGCATCCACCGACAACGCCGTGGGCACAATCTCGAAGCGCACCCGGCCGTAGTGCAAGTCGTAATGCCGCGCATACAACTCGGTGATCGACTGATTCAAATCGAAATCGAGGATCCCCGGAAAGTACTGCGGGTTCAGATAGTGTTCCACATACAGCACCAGCCGCCCGTCGATGCGCCGCGAGCGGCAGATCTGGATCACGCTCGACAGCGCCGGCAATTGCAGCCAGGCACAGACCGCCGCGGATGCCGGTTGCAATCGCGCCGAAATCACCTCGGTGGACGGAACCCGCCCCTGGGCGCTGACCATCGCGTGAAAGTGGCTGCGCTGCATGAGGTTGTACGCCAGGCGTGGCGGCGAGACGAACCAGCCGCGACGCTCCTCTCGATAAATCTGCCCCTGTGACTCCAACTGCAACAACGCTTCACGCAAAGTGATCCGCGTCGTGCCGAACAATTCACTGAGCTTGCGCTCGGCCGGCAATTTGCTGCCAGGCGCCAACAGACCGTGGTCGATCTGTTCCAGAAGCACTTGGCCAATGGCTGTCACCGCTTTTGTTGCCTCGTCACGCATCAATGTTACCTATCTGGACTAGACCAGCACCAATTCGGGGCAGAACCGCAGCGCAAACCGGCTCATTCAATAGTCTGCAAGCGTAGGCAGCGTAGATGACCGAGATGTGACAAAGCTGCCCAACGGTCGCCACTCTCTGGCTTCCTCTTCTATCAACAACCTGCAATTCATCGGCCAAGTCCCTTGCCTGCCGGGGCCTTGACCATGGTCTACGCTTAGCAGGCCACCCGCGATAGCGCTCAACAAAAAGTCATCCCGGGCGACGAGCGACATCAAAGTGTCATCCAGCCCCCTTAAATTGGCTCAGGTATTGCTGACCTAGACCAACACAAACCGCAATCGCAGCGTTGAACACGACCCAAGGAGCTTCGGAATGAAAAAGCTTTTCCTGGCATCACTGTTAGGCTCGACCATCGCAATGTGCACTGCCGCCATGGCGGCTGATGATCTGAAAACCCTGGAAGCCGCTGCAAAAGCGGAGGGCGCCGTCAACAGCGTCGGCATGCCCGATGACTGGGCCAACTGGGCCGGCACCTGGAAAGACCTGAGCGACAAGTACGGCCTCAAGCACATCGACACCGACATGAGCTCGGCCCAGGAGATCGCCAAGTTCGCCGCGGAAAAAGACAACGCCAGCGCCGATATCGGCGACGTCGGTGCAGCTTTCGGCCCGATCGCGGTCAAGCAAGGCGTGGTTCAGCCTTACAAGCCTTCCACCTGGGAACAGGTTCCAGCCTGGGCCAAGGACAAGGACGGCAACTGGGCACTGGCCTACACCGGCACCATCGCTTTCATCGTCAACAAGAAGTTGCTGCACGGTTCCGAAGCACCAACCAAATGGGCTGACCTCAAGACCGGCAAATACAAGGTCTCCATCGGTGACGTGAGCACCGCGGCCCAGGCAGCCAACGGCGTACTGGCCGCGGCACTGGCCAACGGTGGCGACGAGAAAAACCTCAAGCCTGCCCTGGATCTGTTCGCCGACATCGCCAAGCAAGGTCGCCTGTCGATGTCCAACCCGACGATTGCCACCATGGAAAAAGGCGAAATCGAAGTCGGTGTGGTCTGGGACTTCAACGGCCTGAGCTACAAGGCCAAGATGGCCAACCCGGATGACTACGTGGTGCTGATCCCGTCGGACGGCTCGGTGATTTCCGGCTACACCACCATCATCAACAAGTACGCGAAGAACCCGAACGCCGCCAAGCTGGCCCGCGAATACATCTTCAGCGACGCCGGCCAGATCAACCTGGCCAAGGGCAACGCCCGTCCGATTCGTGCCGAGCACCTGACCCTGCCAGCCGAGGTGCAGGCCAAGCTGCTGCCTAACGAGCAGTACAAGAAAGTGACGCCGATCAAAGACGCGGATGCGTGGGAAAAGACTTCCAAGGCCCTTCCTCAGAAGTGGCAGGAAGAAGTCATCATCAATATGCAGTAACCGTGTAGCCCGCCATTTTTGATGGGCCAATGAGAATCCCTGTGGGAGCGAGCTTGCTCGCGATAGCGATCTGATATTCAACATCGATGTTGAATGGTAGTCCCTCATCGCGAGCAAGCTCGCTCCCACAGTGGATCGAGTGAGCTTCGAATATCTGTTTCACGGAGTTTTTGCCCCTATGAAGCACAACGTCATCCTTGTCGTGCTCGATGGCCTCAACTACGAGGTCGCCCGCCACGCCATGGGGCACCTGCAGGCGTACGTCGGCGCCGGACGCGCCGCGCTCTATAAACTGGAGTGCGAGTTGCCGGCCCTGTCCCGACCGCTTTACGAATGCATCCTGACCGGCGTTCCGCCCATCGACAGCGGCATCGTCCACAACAACGTTTCGCGTCTGTCCAACCAGCGCAGCATTTATCACTACGCCACCGCTGCCGGCCTGACGACCGCAGCGGCGGCCTATCACTGGGTCAGCGAACTGTATAACCGTTCGCCCTTCGTGGCGGCCCGGGATCGTCACACCGACAACCCCAATCTGCCGATCCAGCACGGGCATTTCTACTGGAACGATCACTACCCGAACTCGCACCTGTTCGCCGACGCCGAAAACCTGCGCCTGCGCCATGCGCCGAACTTCCTGTTGATCCACCCGATGAACATCGACGACGCCGGGCACAAGCACGGCCTCGACACACCGCAGTACCGCAACAGCGCGCGCTCGGCCGACATCATCCTGGCCGACTACCTGCAAGGCTGGCTCGATGCCGGCTATCAGGTGCTGGTCACCGCCGACCACGGTATGAACAACGACCGTTCCCACAACGGCCTCCTGCCGGAAGAACGTGAGGTGCCGTTGTTCGTGCTCGGTGACGCATTCAGCTTCGACGCCGGCGCCGCGCCGAAACAGACCGAGATCTGCGGCACCGTTTGCGAACTGCTGGGCGTGCCTCACGACAAACCGGTCTGCCGGGAGTTGCTCAAGTGAATGCCATGATCCGCAGTAAATGGCTCGCTGCCCTGTGCCTCGTCCCGTTCGCGCTGTTCTTCATCGTGTTCGAAATCGCCCCGCTGACCTGGGTGATGATCAACAGCCTGCAATCGGAAGAATTCGGCTGGGGCCTGGCCAACTTCAGCAAAATCTTCAGCTCGAAGTTTTACCTGCAGGCGATCCAGTACAGCCTTGAGATCAGCTTCTGGTCCAGCGTGTTCGGGATCATCATCGCCATACTTGGCGCCTACTCCCTGCGTCAGGTCGATTCGAAACTGCGCAACTTCGTCAACGCCTTCGCCAACATGACCAGCAACTTCGCCGGTGTGCCCCTGGCCTTCGCATTCATCATTTTGCTCGGTTTCAACGGCAGCTTCACCATCATGCTCAAGCAGGCCGGCATCATTCAGGATTTCAACCTGTACTCGAAAACCGGGCTGATCATTCTCTACACCTACTTCCAGATTCCCCTCGGCGTACTGCTGCTGTACCCGGCCTTCGACGCCCTGCGTGAAGACTGGCGCGAGTCTGCCGAGTTGCTCGGCGCCAATGGCTGGCAGTTCTGGCGGCACATCGGTCTGCCGGTGCTGACCCCGGCATTGCTCGGCACCTTCGTGATCCTGCTGGCCAACGCCCTCGGTGCCTACGCCACGGTATATGCCCTGACCACCGGCAACTTCAACGTGCTGCCGATCCGCATCGCGGCGATGGTGTCCGGTGACATTTCCCTGGACCCGAACCTGGCCAGCGCCCTGGCCGTGGTGCTGGTGGCCTTGATGACCTTGGTGACCATCGTGCATCAGCTGCTGTTGAAGAGGAGTTACCATGTCTCGCGCTGAACTGGGGCCCGTCGGTGTCTACCACCGCGTCGCGGTGTATTTACTGTTTGCCATCCTGCTGTTGCCGCTGGCCGGCACGCTGGTCTACTCGATCGCCAGCAGTTGGTCGGCAACCATTCTGCCCAGTGGTTTCACCCTCAAGTGGTACATCCAGCTGTGGAGCGATCCGCGCTTCCTGCAAGCGTTCGGGCAATCGCTGCTGGTCTGCGTCGGTTCGCTGATTCTTTCGGTGGTGCTGATTCTGCCACTGCTGTTCGTGGTGCATTACCACTTCCCGAAACTCGACGCGCTGATGAACATCCTGATCCTGCTGCCCTTCGCCGTGCCGCCGGTGGTGTCTTCGGTGGGGCTGCTGCAGCTCTATGGTTCCGGCCCCTTCGCCATGGTCGGGACGCCGTGGATCCTGATCGGTTGCTACTTCACCGTGGCGCTGCCGTTCATGTACCGGGCGATCACCAACAACCTGCAGGCGATCAACCTGCGCGACCTGATGGACGCCGCTCAGTTGCTCGGCGCCAGCACCTTTCAAGCAGCGTTCCTGGTGGTGCTGCCGAACCTGCGCAAGGGCCTGATGGTGGCACTGCTGCTGTCGTTCTCGTTCCTGTTCGGTGAGTTCGTGTTCGCCAACATCCTCGTCGGCACCCGCTACGAAACCTTGCAGGTCTACCTCAACAACATGCGCAACAGCAGCGGTCATTTCACCAGTGCGCTGGTGATTTCCTACTTCTTCTTTGTGCTGGTCCTGACCTGGGCTGCCAATATCTTGAACAAGGACAAAAGCCAATGAGCTTCGTCAGCGTCCAACATCTGAAAAAAGACTACGCAGGCACCACGGTGTTCAGTGACATCAACTGCGAGATCCAGAAAGGTGAGTTCGTCACCCTGCTCGGCCCGTCCGGCTGTGGCAAATCCACCCTGCTGCGCTGCATCGCCGGCCTGACCTCGGTCGATGGCGGCAAGATCCTGCTCGATGGTCAGGACATCGTGCCCCTGAGCCCGCAAAAACGTGGAATCGGCATGGTGTTCCAGAGCTATGCCCTGTTCCCCAACATGAGCGTGGAACAAAACGTCGCCTTCGGCTTGCGCATGCAGAAGGTCAACGCCGACGACAGCCAGAAGCGTGTTGCCGAAGTGTTGAAGCTGGTGGAGCTGACCGACTTCGCCGCACGTTATCCGCATCAACTGTCCGGAGGCCAATGCCAGCGTGTCGCCCTCGCCCGCTCACTGGTGACCCGGCCACGCCTGTTGTTGCTGGACGAACCGCTGTCGGCTCTGGACGCGCGGATTCGCAAGCACCTGCGCGAACAGATCCGTCAGATCCAGCGCGAACTGGGCCTGACCACGATTTTTGTCACACACGATCAGGAAGAAGCCCTGACCATGTCTGACCGGATTTTCCTGATGAATCAGGGGAAGATCGTACAAAGCGGCGACGCCGAAACCCTCTACACTGCGCCGGTGGACGTGTTCGCTGCCGGCTTCATCGGCAACTACAACCTGCTGGATGCCGACAGCGCTTCGAAGCTATTGCAGAGACCGATCAGCAAGCGCATCGCCATTCGCCCGGAAGCCATCGAACTGAGCCTCAACGGCGAACTGGACGCGCAGATACGCAGCCACAGCCTGCTGGGCAACGTGATTCGCTACCGGGTCGAAGCCCGGGGCGTTGAATTGGTGGTGGATGTGCTGAACCGCTCGGCGGCCGATCTGCATCCCGATGGTCAGCGCCTGGCGCTTTCCATCGATCCGACGGCCCTGTGTGAGGTAGCCTGATGCCTTTGCTTATGCTGAAGAGAGAACTGCACTGATGGCCCTGGCAATTTTTGATCTGGACGAAACCCTGATCCACGGCGACTGCGCCACCCTTTGGAGCGAGCAGATGGGCCGCCTGGGCTGGGTCGATCCCGAGTCGTTCATGCGGCAGAACAACGAACTGATGGACGCCTACAGCCACGGCAAATTGCGCATGGAAGACTACATGACCTTCAGCCTGGAGCCGATGATTGGTCGTACGCCCGAAGAAGTCGGGCATCTGGTTGGCCCGTGGGTGGAAGACTACATCGAGCCAATCATATTCAGTGACGCCACCAAGGCCATCGCGGCGCATCGCAAGGCCGGCGACCGGATCCTGGTGATCTCGGCCTCGGGCACCCACCTGGTCGGCCCCATCGCCGAGCGCCTGGGCATCGACGAGATTCTGGGCATCGAACTGGAAGTGACTCATGGCGTTTACACCGGCCATACCGTGGGCACCCTGACCTACCGCGAAGGCAAGATCACCCGCTTGCTGGAGTGGCTGGATGCGGAAGAGGAAAACCTCGAAGGCGCGAGTTTCTATTCCGACTCTCGCAACGACCTGCCGCTGTTGCTGAAGGTGGATTTCCCCCACGTGGTCAATCCGGATCCAGTATTGCGCGAACAGGCCGAAAAGGCTGGGTGGCCCATCCACGACTGGAAATAACCCGGCCCCCCCTGTGGGAGCGAGCTTGCTCGCGATGGCGGCGAGTCAGTTACATCAATATCAACTGACACTCCGCTAATCGCGAGCAAGCTCGCTCCCACAGGTTTCTCGTTGTCAGTTCAGACTCTCGTCAATCACCAACACCACTTTCCCCGCCACGGTATTGCTCGCCAGCTCGGCAAACGCCGCTTCGGCATCCGTGATCGCAAAGGTCCTGGCCAATTGCGGGCTCAAGCGCCCCTCGGCGAACAACGGCCACACGTGCAGGCGTAGATCGCTGAACAGATCGGCCTTGAACTGATCGTCACGGCTACGCAAAGTCGAACCCAGCAACTGCACACGCTTGGCCAGCACCTGGGCCAGATCCAGCTTGGCTTCGCGGCCGCCCATCAGACCGATCAACACCCAACGGCCATCTTGCGCCAACAATTTGAGGTTCAATGCCGCGTAATTGCCGCCCACCGGGTCGAGTATCACGTCGAACGGCCCCAGATCCCGCAGACTCTCCAGATCCTCGTTTCGCACCACGCCGCCCTGGGCGCCCAGCGCTTCGCAGTACGCCAGTCGCTCGGCGGAGCCGACGCTGACCCAACACGGGTTGCCGAAGGCCTTGCACAGCTGAATGGCCGCTGAACCAATTCCACTTGCTCCAGCATGCAGAAGAACTTTCTGACCTGGCTTGAGCGCAGCCAGTTGAAACAAATTCAGCCAGACCGTTGCATAAACTTCAGGCAATGCAGCCGCTGCGACCAGTGACACTCCGTCGGGAACCGGCAGCACATGCCGCCCGTCGACAACTACCTCTTCGGCCATCCCGCCCCCGGCCAGCAAGGCGCAAACCCGGTCGCCAACCTGCCAGGATGAACCCGGCCCCACCTCGCTGATTACCCCCGAGCACTCTAGACCGAGCACTTGACTGGCCCCCGGTGGTGGCGGGTAAAGACCCGCTTTCTGCAATAAATCGGCACGATTGAGGCCCGCTGCAGCCACTCGAATACGAACTTGTCCTACATCGCACGCAGGACTCGCCTCATCAACCCATACCGCTTGACCGTCAACGCCTTGCAATGCTTTCACAGTGCCTCCATAGTGAGTCTGGACTGAGCCCGAAGCTATAGCGTCGGGCTTTTTGCATTATGCGACCGGCTCTCAAAGAACCGGCGACTTCAAAGACGGCCTAATATGCGTTATCAATTGTCCCCGCGTCGAATCAGCATGAAGCATCTGTTCCCCAGCACTGCTCTCGCCTTGTTCATCGGTATCGGCTTGCTGCCGATGTCGAGCAATACATTCGCAGCCAATAGCTGGGACAAGCTTCAACCCGATCGTGACGAAGTGATCGCCAGTCTGAACGTCGTGGAGTTGCTCAAACGCCACCACTACAGCAAGCCACCGCTCGATGACGCGCGTTCGGTGATCATCTACGACAGCTACCTCAAGCTGCTGGATCCGTCGCGCAGCTATTTCATGGCCAGCGACATTGCCGAATTCGACAAGTGGAAGACGCAGTTCGACGACTTCCTCAAGAGCGGCGACCTCAACGCCGGGTTCACCATCTACAAGCGCTACCTGGACCGCGTAAAGGCGCGTCTGGACTTCGCTCTTGCCGAGCTGGACAAAGGCGTCGACAAGATGGACTTCACCACCAGGGAAACCTTGCTGATCGACCGCAAGGACGCCCCTTGGCTCAAATCCTCCGCAGAACTCGACGACCTGTGGCGCAAACGCGTCAAGGATGAAGCGCTGCGGATGAAGATCGCCGGCAAAGAGCCCAAGCAGATCCAGGAAACCCTGACCAAGCGCTACAAGAACCAGTTGGCACGCCTGGACCAGACCCGCGCGGAAGACATCTTCCAGGCGTACATCAATACCTTCGCCATGTCCTACGACCCGCACACCAACTATCTGTCGCCGGATAACGCGGAGAACTTCGACATCAACATGAGCCTGTCCCTCGAGGGCATCGGTGCCGTGTTGCAGAGCGATAACGACCAGGTGAAAGTCGTGCGCCTGGTGCCGGCAGGTCCGGCGGACAAGACCAAGCAGGTTGCACCGGCCGACAAGATCATCGGCGTTGCCCAGGGCAACAAGGAAATGGTCGACGTGGTGGGCTGGCGCCTGGACGAAGTGGTCAAGCTGATCCGTGGTCCGAAGGGCACCGTGGTGCGCCTGGAAGTCATCCCGGCCAGCAATGCGCCGAACGACCAGACCACCAAGATCGTGCCGATCACCCGTGAAGCGGTGAAGCTCGAAGACCAGGCCGTGAAGAAATCGGTACTGAACCTGAAGCAGGACGGCAAGGACTACAAGCTCGGCATCATCGAAATCCCGGCGTTCTATCTGGACTTCAAGGCCTTCCGTGCCGGCGACCCGGATTACAAGAGCACCACCCGCGACGTCAAGAAGCTGCTGACCGAGTTGCAGAAAGAGAAAGTCGACGGCGTGGTCATCGACCTGCGTAACAACGGCGGCGGTTCCTTGCAAGAGGCCACCGAGCTGACCAGCCTGTTCATCGACAAAGGCCCGACCGTGCTCGTGCGTAACGCCGATGGCCGCGTCGATGTCCTGGAAGATGAAAACCCGGGCGCGTTCTACAAAGGCCCGATGGCATTGCTGGTCAACCGCTTGTCTGCCTCGGCTTCGGAGATTTTTGCCGGCGCCATGCAGGACTACCATCGCGCACTGATCATCGGCGGCCAGACCTTCGGAAAAGGCACCGTGCAGACCATTCAGCCGCTCAACCATGGCGAACTGAAACTGACCCTGGCCAAGTTCTACCGGGTTTCCGGGCAGAGCACCCAGCATCAGGGCGTCTTGCCGGACATCGATTACCCGTCGATCATCGACACCAAGGAAATCGGTGAAAGCGCCCTGCCCGAAGCCATGCCGTGGGACACCATCAAGGCCGCGATCAAGCCTGCGGTGGATCCGTTCAAGCCGTACATTTCACAGCTCAAGTCCGAGCATGACTTGCGCACGGCCAAGGATGCAGAGTTCGTGTTCATCCGCGACAAGCTGGCCCTGGCGCAGAAACTGATGGCCGAAAAAACCGTCAGCCTCAATGAAGCCGAGCGCCGTGCCCAGCACGCCGACATCGAAGCCAAGCAACTGGCCATGGAAAACATCCGTCGCAAGGCCAAGGGCGAAGAACCGCTCAAAGAGCTGAAGAAAGAAGACGAGGACGCTATCGCGGCCGAGGAAGCCAAGACCAAGCCGGAAGACGACGCCTACCTGAGCGAAACCGGGCGGATTCTGCTGGATTACCTGAAACTCAACACGGCAGTGGCCAAGCACTGAGTTATTACAAGCAACTGATGGCAAATTAATGTTAACGCTCCCCGGAGCGTCATCAAGCAGTCATCATTCTGTCGTGAAATAAAGGACCGGGCGCGCTCTTTTTACCAAGGGCACGCCCGGTCCTTTTTTTATCGCCAGAGATCGCCATGACCACAACCGAACAGCTGAGTGCATTGAGCTCAATCCTGACTCAAAGCGGTTTGCACAGCCTGTTCCAACCGATCATCAGCCTCTCCGAACGGCGCATTCTCGGTTACGAAGCCCTCAGTCGCGGCCCCTCCAACAGCCCTCTGCACTCCCCTGTCGCCCTGTTCGCCGTCGCCCGCCAGGCCGGACGCCTGAGCGAGCTGGAGATTGCCTGCCGCGAAAGCGCTTGCCGACGCTTCAATGAGCAACAACTGCCTGGCATGTTGTTCCTCAACGTATCCCCGGAATCCCTGCTCGAAGCGGCCCATCAACCGGGGCGCACCCTGCAATTGCTGCAGGACTTCGGCATTGCGCCGAGTCAGGTGGTCATCGAGCTCACGGAACAAACGCCGACGGATGATTTTCAGTTGCTGCAAACCGCCCTGCATCACTATCGGGCGATGGGGTTTTCGATCGCGCTGGATGATCTGGGGGCGGGTTATTCGAGTTTGCGCTTGTGGTCGGAGCTGCGGCCGGATTACGTGAAAATCGATCGGCATTTCATTGATGGCATTCATCAGGATTCGCTCAAGCGCGAATTCGTCGGCTCGATCCTGAAAATCGCCAAGGCCTCGCGGGCGCAAGTCATTGCCGAAGGTATCGAGTTACCGGAAGAGCTCACGGTGCTGACCGAGATGGGTGTGGATTTGGTCCAGGGCTATCTGCTCTGCCGTCCCCAGGAACACCCACCGCGGGATGCCCGGGCATTGATGCCCCGACAGGACAGCACCGCTGTTGTACTGAGCGAGGACGGCAGCGACCTCAGCGCCCTGCTCAACGAGCAACCTGCCATGGACCGCGACACTCCGACCGCCACGGTGCTCGAAGCCTTTCGCCGCCAGGCCAACCTGAACTCGCTGGCGATCCTGAATGAACAGGGTCAGCCTTGCGGTATCGTCCATCGGCATTCGCTCTCCGATGCCCTGCTCAAGCCCTTTGCCACCGATCTGTTCGCCCGCAAACCCATCAGCCGGTTGATGAACGATGACTTCCTCGCCGTCGAGCTGAGTCAGTCGCTGCAACAAGTCAGCCGCCTGATCACAGGCCGTGCCCGCCAGCGCATCGAAGAAGATTTCATCATCACCCTCAACGGCGGCTACCTGGGACTGGGCCGGGTAATTGACGTGCTCAAGCTGATCACGGAACTGAAGATCCAGCAGGCCCGCTACGCCAACCCGCTGACCTTGCTCCCGGGCAACGTGCCGATCCAGCAATGCCTGACGCGGCTGCTGCAACAGCAACGGGAATCGGTAATCTGCTACGTGGACATCGATAGCTTCAAACCTTTCAACGACATCTACGGCTATGGCCGCGGCGACGAAGTCCTGCTGTGCCTGGCCCAATGCCTGAACGACCGCGTCGACCCGTCCCGCGACTTTGTCGGCCACATCGGCGGTGATGATTTCCTGCTGGTGCTCGGCCCGGAAGACTGGCGCAAACGTTTGAACCAGTTGCTCGACGACTTCCAGAGCCAGTGCCGACGTTTCTACCGCAGCGAACACCTGGAGGCCGGATGCTTTATTGCACCAAATCGACAGGGCGTACGGCAGGAGTTTGCGCTGTTGTCGCTGTCGATCGGCGTGGTGCATCTGCATCCACAGGCCTGTGGACAACTCGATGCGAGCCAGCTGGCGGAAATGGCATCACAAGCCAAGCACCATGCGAAGAATGTACAGGGGTATAGCGTGCATGTGATTGATAGTCGGGTGGTTTCGACTGTTGAAGAGGTGCTCGTTACCGGGCATCGATAAGGGATCTCGGCATCACGCCAATCAACGAGGTGCCGAGGAAGACTTCAGCTCTTCGAGCTTGATCGGCGCCAACGGATGCCCGGCTTTCGCCGCGATCTCCCAGAACCGCGCGGCTTCCAGCGGATCCGGAGCCTTGCTCGCCGTCCCGGCCAGACTGATCACTCCAACCTGATAGGCCGCCTTGCCATCGCCCGCCAACGCCGCCAGGCGCAACAAACGCACGCCCTCTTCACGAGCGCCAAGGCCGATGCCACGAAACGTCAGGATGTGCCCATAGAAGCTCTGGGCGCCGACGTCGCCCAGGTTGGCCATGCGTGCGAACTGGCCTTCGAGCCAGCGCCAGCCCTGCGGCTGGCGAACAAACCACGACCAGTGAAACAGTCTGCGCGCGAGCCAATATCCGGATCGCGCCTTGAGTTGCAAAAACACTCAGGCCTCGGCCGATTCCGGGTATTCGTACTCGAACACCCGCACCACTTCCGAAGCATGCCAGGACGCGGCGGCAACGCCGTCCGACGGCCCGGAAAAACGCCCGAGGCGCTCGACACATTCAAAAAATCCGGTGCGCGGCAGGCGACTGGCGCCCTGGCTGATCACCAGTGAACTGCGCAATGGCTGCTCTGCCCTGGCGTCCAGTGCCGCCAGATGCTCAAGGGCCGCCGTCAGGGTTTGCATGGCCGGTGTCGGCAACTGCAAACGTTCCAGTAATGCCCGATAAGTCAGAAGATGGCGCTGGCGACGCGCCTGATCCAGTTCGCCCAGCAATCCGTCCCAATGTTGACGACTGATGCGTACGCTCACGATTCATCCCTCCACCCTGGCACCGTCAATTCCCAGGCCAGGCTGCGACGAATCGCGGCGTCGGGCAGACGCTCGCCACTTTCGATCATGGCCAGGTAAGACGGGCTGATGCCTACCGTGCGGGCCAGCGCCTCGATGGCGATGCCCTTTCCTTCGCGCAAACTGCGTAGTTGATCCAGACCCGGAAGAATCGCGTCTGGTGTTGCCGCCTGAAGCTTCATGGCTTCGGGCGACGCCTGCTCCTTGATGCCTGCTGCTTTCAGTAACGCCTGATACTGAGCCCATGGCAGAACCGCATATTCGGGTTCGCCTTCGCGTGTAATTATCTGAATATCCATGACTACCCCGTAGGACAACAACACTTAGCGAGTCGGCACTTTTCCCTAGAAGTGTAATCCTAACAGCGGCCAAGGTCGCGGGGGGCATCAATCTGTGAACAGGTCGAAATCGACTCAGTGTTTTTTCGGGCCTTGAAGTTGAAGTTGCTCGGGGGTATCAGGCAGGCGCTCGACCACCGCGAGCTTCTCCGGCACCTGCCGCTTTCGCCAGGCACGGAAGGCATTGAGCTCGTCGTCGAGGACTTTCATCAGCCATGCCAGTACGGCGATGTCATCGAGCATGCCAAACATTGGTATGAAGTCCGGGATCGCATCCACCGGACTGAGGAAGTACATCAGGCCCGCGACAACCGAAACCAGCGCCTTGGGGCTGATGGCACGATACTCACCGCGCCAGTAGGCCAGGCAGAGTGCCTGCAACAGGCGCAAGTCATCCTTGAGCTTGCCCAGTCGATTGCCCTGGCTCGCGCCTTTGCTGGCGACCGCAAACAACAGGGTCGGCAATCGGCCGCGCGCCAGCAGGCGTCCGGCCAGTGGCAGGAAACGAGCGAAACTCCAGGGTGCTTTCATCATTCCTCCCGTTGAAATGTTATCCACACAAATTGTGGATAACCTTGTGAACAGAGCTGCTTTTCATCGCTGTAAGCCCCGCTTTACAAGGCCTCCGTTCAGATCGGGCGTTTTTTACTCATCAAAAAAAACCCATAATTTCATTGACTTGGCGGCCTGGTGCGTCTACCGCCAACGCCTACTGTGCCTAAGACTCCGACCTAGAGCGCCTGTTCGTTTTTTTTACCCGTGCCGAACGCCAGATGCAACAACGCCCCGCATAAGCGAGGCGTTGTTATCGAAGCAGACGCTGGTTACTTGGCAGTGGCGTCTTCTTTTGCCGGATCCTTGATGGCCAGCAGTTCCAGGTCGAATACCAGCACCGAGTTGGCTGGAATCGCCGGGCTCGGGCTTTGAGCGCCGTAAGCCAGGTCAGCAGGGATGTACAGTTTGTACTTCTCGCCAACGTGCATCAGTTGCAGGCCTTCGACCCAACCCGGGATCACACCGCTGACCGGCAGATCGATCGGGCTGCCGCGCTCGACGGAGCTGTCGAATACGGTGCCGTTGGTCAGCTTGCCGGTGTAGTGAACGGTCACTACGTCAGACGGCTTTGGCTGAGGGCCATCGGCTTTCTGCACGACTTCGTACTGCAAGCCCGAAGCGGTAGTGGTCACGCCGGCTTTCTTGCCGTTTTCTTCGAGGAATTTCTTGCCGGCAGCGGCCGACTCTTCGCTCATCTTGGCCATGCGTTCTTCAGCACGCTTTTGCAGTGCGGCGAACGCCTCAACCAGTTCTTCGTCCTTGAGCTTCTGCTCTTTCTTGCCGACGGCGTCTTCGATGCCCTGGGCTACAGCTTTGGAATCCAGGTCATCCATGCCTTCCTGAGCCAGGCTCTTGCCCATGTTCAGGCCAATGCCGTAGGAAGCTTTTTGCGCCGGAGTTTTCAGCTCTACGCTGGTCTGCGAATCACAACCCGCGAGTACCAGGCTAACCAGGGCCACCGCCGCCGCCAACCGATGCTGTTTCATGCTATTTCCTTGTTCATGCGCCTAAAGGGCAATCGAGTAAAGCCGCGAGCTTATCAGGCCGCCACGACCAATGGCTACCGGCATGAGAGCCGGAAACAATTGATAAGTTCAGGTGTTTAAACGCATTTCACCATTCGGCTGATGAAGCTTCTTTCATCTTGTTCCGACGCAGGCTGATTCCTGAACCTACAATATCTGGCGTAATGGCCTCTTGCCGCACCTTCGGCACTCGGGCATAACGGCATGATAACTCAACAAGGATGTTTATCTTGCGCCTCTTCTTTCGCCTGCTGGCTCTCATCGCAGTACTGTTCGGACTGCTCATGGCCGTGGTTCTTTACTATGTCGCCAACCCGAAATTGCCGGCCTGGTCGCCGGCACAACAGGTGCACTACCTGGAGCAATGGAGCGCCGCCGATCGAGAGACTTATTACTTCACACCCCAGGGCACTCAGGTCAAAGGCTTGCGCTACGACTGGTTCACCGCCCTCGAACTGCCCTTCTCGCAGCAACGCTTCGCCGCCCCCGAGTACCTCGCCCGTTTCGGTTTTCTGGTGGACCCTGGCCAGAAACCGACACCGAACAACCCCGGCAACCTCCCGGCAGGCTTTACCCGGCATCAGAATGCGGGGAGCCCGGATATGTTTCTGGATGTCACCTGCGCGGCCTGCCATACCGGTGAGTTGCGTTTCAAGGGCCAGGCCGTACGTATCGACGGTGGCTCGGCGCAGCATGTTCTGCCGTCCAGTGTTCCTACACTCAAAGGGGGCAGTTTCGGACAAGCGCTGGTGGCCAGCCTGGCCTCGACTTACTACAACCCGTGGAAATTCGAGCGCTTCGCACGCAATGTGCTGGGTCAGGACTACGAGACGCACCACAAACAACTGCGCAAAGAATTCAAATCTTCACTGGATACGTTCCTCAAAGTGGCCTGGAACGACACCCATCGCGGGCTCTATCCGACCGAGGAAGGCCCGGGGCGCACAGACGCCTTCGGGCGCATCGCCAACGCCAGCTTCGGTGATGCGATTTCCCCCGACAACTACCGCGTGGCCAATGCCCCGGTCGACTATCCACAGTTGTGGGACATGTGGACGTTCGAATGGGTGCAGTGGAACGGTTCGGCGAAACAACCGATGGCGCGCAACATCGGCGAGGCGTTGGGCGTCGGTGCCACGCTGAATTTCTTCGACGGGAACGGCCAGCCGCTGATGGGCGATGCCCGCTATCCCTCCAGCGTGCGCGTGCGCGATCTGCACCTGATCGAAGAAACCCTGCAACGACTCACGCCTCCGGCCTGGCCGGAAGATCTGTTGGGCGCGGTCGACAAACCTCTGGCAGCAAAGGGTCGCGCCTTGTTCGCCGAAAACTGCGCGGGTTGTCATGTACCGCGTACCACCCAGGGCGACGGGCGATATGTCCAGCATCTGAAAATGGTCCCGGTGGATTACATCGGCACTGACCCCGGTGCAGCCAACAACATCGCCGACCACCGCTTCGACCTCACAGCATTGCAATGGAAGCAGGCGGAGCTGGAAAAACTTGATGTGGAACCCAAACCCGCCGAGCCACTGGACCTGAGCAAAATGTCCGTGGCCAAGGGGCTGGCCTATGTCACGGCATTTGTCCAGGACCGCGCGTATCAAGACGCCAATGTTACCCCTGCCGAGCGCCCTGAAATGGACGGTTTCGGCCTGCCGATCGGTGTGCGCGAATTGCGTTCGTACAAGGCCAGGCCGTTGGCGGGTGTATGGGCGACAGCGCCGTTCCTGCACAACGGTTCGGTACCGAGCATTTATCAATTGCTGTCGCCTCAGGATGAACGTGCGACCACGTTCTACAAAGGCACTTTCGAATACGACCCGGGGCACCTGGGTTACCGCACCGAAGCCTTTACCAACGGTTTCCTGTTCGACACGCGAATCACCGGCAACCACAACAGTGGTCATGAGTTCCGTGCCGGCAATCTCGGCAATGGCGTGATTGGCCGCGGGTTGCAGCCGCAAGAACGCTGGGCACTGCTGGAATACCTGAAAGTGCTGGGCGGCCCGCTGGAAGCGCAATTGCCATGACCACAGCCTCAGTCAAAGGGACTCTCTCATGCTGATTACACTCTGGCTGCGCTTGGGCGCCTTCCTCGGCAAGCTGTTGCTGTGGCTGCTGGGTCTTGGAGTGCTTGGCTGGGCATTGGCCAGCGCCTGGTTTGCCTGGCAGCAGCGCGGACCGGTCTCGGCGCAGGAGTCGATTGCGGACGATGAAGCCGCGATGACCCAGGACATCATCCAGACCGCTGTGCGCATCGTCGATCAGCACCGTGAAAGCACCCGCTACCTGCGTGACGCCCATGCCAAGGCCCACGGCTGCGTCAAAGCCGAAGTTCAGGTGTTGCCGGATCTGGCCAGCGAATTGCGCCAGGGCGTGTTCAGCGAGCCGGGCAAAACCTGGCAAGCGACGATGCGCCTGTCCAATGGCAATGCCTACCCGCAGTTCGACAGCATCCGCGATGCCCGGGGCATGGCGATCAAGCTGTTCGATGTTCCGGGCAAACAACTATTGAGCGATCAGCAGGGGCGAAGCGAACAGGACTTTGTGATGTTCAGCCATCCGAACTTCTTTGTAAGTAACGTGGCCGAATACCGTCAGAACGTCGCTGCCCAGGCCGACGGTAAAAAAATGATGGCGTTCTTTCCGGGCCGGGACCCGCGCTCGTGGCAAGTTCGCCACTTGTTTATTGCCTTGGCAACATTGTCCCCTGCTCCATCGAGCCCAACCCGGACGACGTACTTTTCGGTTTCACCCTACAAATTCGGTGAAGCCAATGCGAAGTTCCGGGTCATGCCCGACCCGGGCAGTTGCCCGGCCTACAACCCGCCGGAACAAAATCGCAAGTTGCCGAA
Source organism: Pseudomonas sp. Pseusp10 (assembly GCF_059492225.1). Taxonomy (NCBI): domain Bacteria; kingdom Pseudomonadati; phylum Pseudomonadota; class Gammaproteobacteria; order Pseudomonadales; family Pseudomonadaceae; genus Pseudomonas; species Pseudomonas sp. Pseusp10. The sequence goes on from NZ_CP168528.1 coordinate 5,149,260, forward strand.
CTTCCTGCGCAATGCGCTGAATCAACAGTTATCGAACGACCAGGTACCCGCGTGTTTCGTCTTGCAAATCCAGCGACAGGACGCCAACAAGTACATGCCGATTGAAGACACCAGCATTGAGTGGCGCGAGAGCGATGCGCCCTTCGAGACCGTGGCACGGATCAATGTGCCGGCGCAGGACTTCGATACACCGGTGCTGAACCTGCAATGCGACAACCAGTCATTCAATCCCTGGTTCGGTATCGAGGCACACCGCCCCATCGGCGGGATCAATCGCCTGCGCAAAGCCGTGTATGAAGCCGTCAGCGACTACCGTCACGCCCGCAATGCCGGACTGTAGGAGCGAGCTTGCTCGCGAAAAAACCATGGGCGCCGCTGGGCATCTGAAATTACGCGTTATCGTTAACGTCCTTCGCGAGCTGGCTCGCTCCTACAGGGAGCGAGGAAAGCCAAATCCCGGACAGCAAAAAGCCCGCACAAGGCGGGCTTTCTGTGGTGACCTGGCGTTCAGTGTTCCAGGTTACCGAATATGGCGCAGCGGACGGGACTCGAACCCGCGACCCCCGGCGTGACAGGCCGGTATTCTAACCGACTGAACTACCGCTGCGCGTAGCGTTGAAAGTGGTGGGTGATGACGGGATCGAACCGCCGACATTCTGCTTGTAAGGCAGACGCTCTCCCAGCTGAGCTAATCACCCTTTACCTTCGTTGCGGGGCACATTATGCCACAGGTTTTTATAAAGTGTTGATTTATTTGAAGTTTTTTCAAAAAAATCTAAAAACCGGTGAAACGATGCAACCCACAGGAACAACAGTCAAACTTGAGACAGAAAAAAGCCCGCATCAGCGGGCTTTTCCGTGGCGACCTGGCGTTCAGTGTTCCAGGTTACCGAATATGGCGCAGCGGACGGGACTCGAACCCGCGACCCCCGGCGTGACAGGCCGGTATTCTAACCGACTGAACTACCGCTGCGCGTAACACTGAAAACGAATGGTGGGTGATGACGGGATCGAACCGCCGACATTCTGCTTGTAAGGCAGACGCTCTCCCAGCTGAGCTAATCACCCTTCGCTTCGGTGTGGCGCGCATTCTACGGAGCGACCCAACCTCTGGCAAGCACTTTTTAAAATAATTTTCTCAGGCCTTCCAAAGGCTTAGAGAAAGGTTGGCCTATGGCACGGCGAAGACAATAATGCCCCCCTTTGTATAAAGGAGAGACTCACCCCATGTGGTTCAAAAACCTGCTTATCTATCGCCTGACCCAAGATCTGCCTGTTGATGCCGAGGCGTTGGAAACTGCACTGGCCACCAAACTGGCGCGTCCATGTGCAAGCCAGGAGTTGACCACCTACGGTTTCGTCGCGCCGTTCGGCAAAGGCGAAGATGCGCCGCTGGTGCACGTCAGTGGTGACTTCCTGCTGGTGTCCGCCCGCAAGGAAGAACGTATTTTGCCGGGCAGCGTCGTGCGTGACGCGGTCAAGGAAAAGGTCGAAGAGATCGAAGCCGAGCAAATGCGCAAGGTCTATAAGAAGGAACGCGATCAAATCAAGGATGAAATCATCCAGGCCTTCCTGCCTCGTGCCTTTATCCGCCGCTCGTCGACCTTTGCTGCCATCGCGCCGAAACAGGGTCTGATCCTGGTCAACTCGGCCAGCCCGAAACGCGCCGAAGACTTGCTGTCGACCTTGCGCGAAGTGATCGGCACCCTGCCGGTGCGTCCGCTGACCGTGAAAATGTCCCCGACCGCTACCATGACCGAGTGGGTCACCACGCAGAAAGCCGCGGACGATTTCTTTGTACTGGACGAGTGCGAACTGCGCGACACCCACGAAGACGGCGGCATTGTGCGTTGCAAGCGTCAAGACCTGACCAGCGAAGAAATCCAGTTGCACCTGAGCACCGGCAAAGTGGTCACTCAGCTGTCCCTGGCCTGGCAGGACAAACTGTCATTCGTCCTCGACGACAAGATGGTGGTCAAGCGCCTGAAGTTCGAAGACCTGCTGCAAGACCAGGCGGAACAGGATGGCGGCGACGAAGCCCTGGGCCAACTGGACGCCAGCTTCACCCTGATGATGCTGACCTTCGGCGACTTCCTGCCGGCGCTGGTTGAAGCGCTGGGTGGTGAAGAGACTCCGCAGGGGATCTAAAGGCTAGCGATCTCTTCTGTAGGAGCGAGCTTGCTCGCGATGGTGTGTCAGTCGCCCCTCTTTGTCTGACACACCATCGCGAGCAAGCTCGCTCCTACAGGGGTTTTGTAGCGTCACTTAAAACAAGGATCAGGCCATGCGCGCACTGGCTGCATTGAGTCGTTTTGTCGGCAACACCTTCGCTTACTGGGTACTGATTTTCGCTGTCGTGGCGTTTCTGCAGCCGGCGTGGTTCCTCGGCCTCAAAGGCGCCATCGTGCCCTTGCTCGGGCTGGTGATGTTCGGCATGGGCCTGACCCTCAAGCTCGAAGACTTCGCCGAAGTCGCTCGCCATCCCTGGCGCGTGGCTCTGGGCGTGGTTGCACATTTCGTGATCATGCCGGGCGTGGCGTGGTTGCTCTGCCAGGTGTTCCATTTGCCGCCGGAAATCGCCGTCGGCGTGATTCTGGTCGGCTGCTGCCCAAGCGGCACCTCGTCGAACGTGATGACCTGGCTGGCCCGTGGCGACCTGGCGCTGTCGGTGGCCATCGCCGCCGTCACCACCCTCCTCGCTCCACTGCTGACGCCGGCGCTGATCTGGCTGCTGGCCTCGGCCTGGTTGCCGGTGTCGTTCATGGAGTTGTTCTGGTCGATCCTGCAAGTGGTGTTGCTGCCGATCGTGCTGGGCGTGGTTGCCCAACGGTTGCTCGGCAACAAAGTCCGTCATGCGGTGGACGTTTTACCGCTGGTGTCGGTGGTCAGCATCGTGATCATCGTCACGGCAGTCGTCGCCGCCAGCCAGGCGAAGATTGCCGAGTCGGGCCTGTTGATCATGGCCGTGGTCATGCTGCACAACAGCTTTGGCTACCTGCTGGGTTACTTCACCGGGCGCCTGTTCAAGCTGCCTCTGGCCCAGCGCAAGTCCCTGGCCCTGGAAGTCGGCATGCAGAACTCCGGATTGGGTGCCGCGTTGGCCAGTGCGCACTTCTCGCCACTGGCGGCAGTGCCAAGTGCATTGTTCAGTGTCTGGCACAATATTTCCGGGGCATTGCTCTCCACGTATTTCCGCCGTATGAGTGAAAAGCAGGATCGGGAAATAGCGGCGCAACAGGTCAGTGACTGACTCGCGATCTTGATCCGCGATCTTGATCTGAAAACTTGATCCCCGGGTTAATGCTGGGCACTATATTGCCCATCGCGAGGACGACCTCGCGGCTCGATCGAGTCATTAATCTGGGGACGACCCCGTCAGACGATGGAGGTCTTCATGTCCTGGATCATTCTGTTTTTCGCCGGCCTGTTCGAAGTGGGCTGGGCCGTCGGCCTCAAGTACACCGACGGCTTCACCCGCCCGCTCCCCACTGTGTTGACCGTTACGGCCATGGCTATCAGCCTTGGCTTGCTCGGCCTTGCAATGAAGGAACTGCCTCTGGGTACGGCCTATGCGATCTGGACCGGTGTCGGCGCCGTTGGCACGGTGATCGCCGGGATCATTCTGTTTGGCGAGTCGATGGCGCTGGTGAGGCTGGCGAGTGTGGCGTTGATCATTAGCGGATTGGTCGGGCTCAAGGTCAGCGCCTGATTTTCAGACCGCCATCGCGAGCAAGCTCGCTCCCACAGGGCCGGAGGTGAATCACACATTTTGTGTACACCTGCGATTATTGTGGGAGCGGGCTTGCCCGCGATGAGGCCAGCACAACCAGCGGCTATCTAACTGCCCCGCGCAACTCCCCCACCAATGCCTGCAACTTCGCCGGCTCTGCCACTTCAAACGCCACCGCCGGCCCCGCCACCAACGTCACTCGCGACCACAGGCGATGAAACAGCCCCTTGCCCGGATCGCGGCTGAAGAAACTCCCCCACAACCCCTGCAAGGCCAATGGAATCACCGGCACCGGCGTCTCTTCGAGAATCCGCGTCAACCCGCCCTTGAACTCATTGATCTCGCCATCGGCGGTCAATTTACCCTCGGGGAAGATGCACACCAGTTCACCGTCCTTCAGATACCGGGCAATGCGCGTGAAGGCCTTTTCGTAGATCTGGATGTCTTCATGACGCCCCGCGATAGGAATCGTCCCCGCGGTACGGAAGATGAAGTTCAGCACCGGCAGGTTGTAGATCTTGTAATACATCACGAAGCGAATCGGCCGACGCACCGCGCCGCCAATCAGCAAGGCATCGACGAATGACACGTGGTTGCACACCAGTAACGCTGCGCCTTCTTCGGGGATCAAGTCCAGATTGCGGTGCTCGACGCGGTACATGGAATGGCTGAGCAGCCAGATCATGAAACGCATGGTGAACTCGGGGACGATCTTGAAGATGTAGGCGTTGACGCCGATGTTCAGCAACGACACCACCAGGAACAGCTGCGGGATCGACAGTTTGGCCACACTCAGCAAGACGATCGAGACAATCGCCGACACCACCATGAACAACGCATTGAGGATGTTGTTGGCGGCAATCACCCGCGCCCGCTCGTTCTCCGCCGTGCGTGACTGGATCAGCGCGTACAGCGGCACGATGTAGAAACCACCGAAGACGCCCAGGCCGAGGATGTCGAGCAACACCAGCCAGGCGTGGCCAAAACCGAGGATTTCGATCCAGCCATGGCCGGCGGCGCTGTCCGGTATTGAGCCGGAATGCCACCACAGCAGCAGACCGAATACGGTCAGGCCGAACGATCCGAACGGCACCAGTCCGATCTCGACTTTGCGCCCTGAGAGCCTCTCGCACAGCATCGAACCCAATGCGATGCCGACCGAGAACACCGTCAGAATCAGCGTCACCACGGTTTCGTCGCCGTGCATCCACTCCTTGGCATAGGCCGGGATCTGCGTCAGATAAATCGCCCCGACAAACCAGAACCACGAGTTGCCGACAATCGAACGTGACACCGCCGGCGTTTGCCCCAGGCCCAGTTTCAACGTGGCCCAGGACTGACTGAAGATGTTCCAGTTCAGGCGCAATTGCGGCGTGGCGGCCGCCGCGCGGGGAATGCTGCGACTGGCCAGGTAGCCGAGCACGGCAATGCCGATGATCGCCGTGGACACCACCGGTGCGTAATGCGCCGAAGACATCATGACCCCGGCGCCAATGGTGCCGGCAAGGATCGCCAGGAAGGTGCCCATTTCCACCAGGCCGTTGCCACCCACCAGCTCATCTTCATGCAAGGCTTGCGGCAGGATCGAATATTTCACCGGCCCGAACAGCGCCGAATGGGTGCCCATGGCGAACAGCGCCACCAGCATCAGCGACAGGTGATCGAACAGGAAGCCGACGGCGCCGACCGCCATGATGGCGATTTCCCCAAGCTTGATCAGGCGGATCAGCGCATCCTTGGCGAATTTTTCCCCGAATTGCCCGGCCAGGGCCGAGAACAGGAAAAATGGCAGAATGAACAGCAGCGCACACAGGTTGACCCAGATAGAGCGGTCGCCCTCAATGGTCAGCTTGTACAAAATGGCCAGGATCAGCGACTGCTTGAACAGGTTGTCGTTGAACGCCCCAAGGGACTGGGTAATGAAGAACGGCAGGAAGCGCCGGGTACGCAACAAGGTGAACTGTGAGGGGTGACTCATCTTCCATGTGTCCCTGATTATGTAGAGAGTGGCCTGGATACTGTAATTGGAGTATCGAAACTCGATTCAGGCCACACCTTACCTAATCTTTGCCGGTTATTTCTTCAATCCGGCAATGCACGGCGAGACAAACAGCTCGCCCCGCCAGGCGCCCAGCACGGTGCGCTTGCCGACAATCAGCCACATCACCGCCAGCAACGCCACCAGCACACAGCCAAACACATTGAAAAACGTCAGGTTCAAGGTGCTGGCCAGTTTCAATGTCGCTAGAGAATAGACGCCCAACGGAAAGGTAAAGCCCCACCAGCCGAGATTGAACGGAATGCCGGCACGCAAGTAGCGCACGGTAATCAGCAGCGCCATCAGCATCCACCACAGGCCGAAACCCCACAGGGTGATGCCGGCCACCAGCCCCAATCCTGCCGCAATTTCACCGACTCCCGGCAGACCATTGGCGGAGAAGATGAGCGGTGCATCGCCGCCCAGCACCAGCATGCCCAACGCACCGGTGCCGATCGGGCCAAGGGCCAGCCAGCTCGAGGCGGCCATGTTTTCGTGGGGCAGTTTATGCAGGGCCATGCGCAGCAACAGAATGGTCAGGATGCTGAAGGCCACCGGCAGGGAAAAAGCCCAGAGCACGTAGCTGGTCACCAGCACCACCAGTTGCGAATGAGCGTCGGCCAAATGCGGCGCCAACAGACCACCGCTGGCGGCCGCCACTTCCGCCGCGACCACCGGCAACAGCCAGACGGCGGTCATCTGGTCGATGCTGTGCTCCTGACGGGTGAACATCATGTAGGGGATCAGCACGCCGCAGGCCAGCGACATGACCACATCCAGCCACCACAGCACCTCGGCCAGCGAAATCACCCCTTCGCCCCAGCGCGGCAGGCCGAATACCAGGAAGCCATTGATGATGGTCGCCAGGCCCATGGGGATGGTGCCGAAAAACATCGAAACCGTGGAGTGGCCGAAAATCCGCCGCGCTTCGTCGAAAAACAGTACCCAACGCGCCGTGTATAGCGCCGTAAACAGCAGAAACAGCACGATATTGAACAGCCAGAGGGCTTCGGCAAAGGCGTGCAAGGCGGGCATGGCGACCGGCAATTGCGCCAGTGCCAACGCCAGCACGCCGGTACCCATGGTGGCCGCGAACCAGTTGGGAGTGAACTGGCGGATCACTTCGCGTGGGTGCTGCAGGTGACTGAACGGTTTGATTCCGGGCTTGATGCTATTGGCGCATGTCATGGCGAACTCCTGTCCTCTCGTGAGGTAGAGCCCATGTTAGATCCGAATAGAATATCTATATAACGGGTAATATCTCTATATGTTATCTATTACATAGATATTTAATCAGGAACTGGCCTCACATGCCCTGTCTGAACGCGGGCGCATCAAACCTGCCAAAGCGCCAAGGGCCAGAAGTATCAACACCGCGCCATAACCGTCGACGGTCGCCACCAAACCGAGGGTTCGGCTCAGGTTCCCGGCCAGTAACGATGGCAGGCAGAAGGCGAGATAGCTGAGCGCGTAATACGCCGATACCAGCCCGGCACGCTCATGGGGCAAGGCCAGCGGCACCAGGCTACGCAAGGTGCCAAGAAAACCGGAGCCGAAACCACACCCTGCGACCAGGGTGCCAAGGAAGAACAGCAGCAGGCTGGCACTGTGCACACCCAGCAAAATCAGCACGACACCCGTTGGCATCATGCTGGCGCCCAATAATAACGCCTTGCCGGCGGGTCGGTTGCGCATGCTGTAAATCATCAGCGCACCGGTCAACGTCAAGGCGGCAACGGTCGCCCCGCCAATCATGTTCGAGGTCGAGCCCGTGGCCGTGCGCACCAACGAAGGCGCCAGGGAAGCGTAGAAACCGCCGAGAGCCCACAGGGCAGTATTGAGCGGCAGCACCCGCCACAAAGTGGAGCGCGCTTGCAGCGGCACATGCAGAGTAGGTCGCAATGAGGCCCAAACCCCGGCCTGCCGCGAGACGCGTTCCGGCAAGCGCCAGACATACAACGCCTGCATCACAAACAATGCCAGCAGCAGCCAGAACGTCAGATGCAACGGCGCCGGGGCGAATTCGGCTAACGCACCGCAGCCCAACCCGCCAATGGCCATACCGGTCAACGGTGCAACGCTATTGACCAGCGGCCCCCGTTCGCGGTCGGTATCCAGTAGCGTTGCGCCCAGCACCGCGGTAGCCATGCCGGTGGCAAAACCTTGCAGCACCCGGGCACTGATCAGCCATGCAACGCTATCGGCGTAGATAAACAGCAGCATCGCCAGGACGTTCAGCACCACCGCTGTGAAAATCACCGGTTTGCGCCCCAGGTAATCCGACAGCGATCCGACCGTCAGCAACGCCGCCAACAGACTGAGGGCGTAGACGGCAAAAATCAGGGTCAAGGTCGCGGCCGAAAACTGCATCTGCTCCTGATACAGGTGATACAGCGGCGTCGGCGCGGTGGAGGCCGCCAGGAAACTGAGCAAGGTAACGGCGAGAAACCACAGACTGGCACGGTTTGATTGAGAACTGGACATAGGCGCGCTCCGCAAAAGCTAACTTTTTGCTTTTGCGGAGTGTGCTACTGGATCCCTCTTAAAGCAAATTCTTTGTGTTAAGGTCCCAGGCATGGCTTTTACAGGAAACCCAGAATGACAGCTCCCACCTTACGCCCGGGCGGACGCAGCGCACGGGTACAAGAGTCGATTCATTCGGCCGTGCGTCAACTCCTCGAGGAGCAGGATCGCGCGAGCCTGACCGTGCCGCAAATTGCTGCGCGCGCAGGCGTTACACCCTCGACCATCTATCGTCGCTGGGGTGATTTGTCGGCGCTGCTGGCCGACGTCGCCCTCGCCCGTATGCAGCCCGACAACAACCCCACCCACACCGGCAGCCTGCGCGGCGATATTCGAGCCTGGGCCGAACAGTACCTGGACGAAATGAGCTCCGAACCTGGTCGCAACATGCTGCGCGACGTACAGGCGGCTCTCAAGCCAAGTTACTGCGCGACTATTATTGCCGGGCAGTTGCAGACGATTCTGGATCGCTATCCGGATGAGCCAAAGCCCAGTGTCGATCGGCTGATCAATCTGATCGCCGCTCCGACGGTGTTTCGCATCCTGTTTTCCGAGGCGCCGCTTGAGGGTGAAGAGTTGCATCGGTTGATCGAGATCGCATTCAGTCAGTGAGGCCCCCATCGTCGGAACGCCGCCCGGACCAAGCTCGCTCCCACAGGGGGCGGCGAACACAGGGCAAATGTGGGAGCGAGCTTGGTCCGGGCGGCGTTCCGACGATGGGGCCAGTCCAGACACTGCAAATCCACCTGCGACACCCCGCCACGCCACGACCTTGGTCGACACTGACTAACGCTGGCGGTCGTGCGAGACTGTCTGTCCGGGCGGGAGGTCCGGGTGTCTTTTGTCTGGAGTTCCCATGTCGCTGTCCAGCGGGTTGATTGCCGCCGTTGCCCTGGCCTATATGGCCATCATGTTCGCCATCGCCTTCTATGGCGACCGTCGCAGCGCGCCCTTGCCGCCGCGTGTGCGGGCCTGGGTGTACAGCCTGTCGCTGGCGGTCTATTGCACCAGTTGGACCTTCTTCGGCGCAGTGGGCCAGGCCGCCGAACAGCTCTGGTCGTTTCTGCCGATCTACCTCGGGCCGATCCTGTTGCTGGTCGGCGCGCCGTGGGTCCTGCAAAAAATGGTGATGATCAGCAAACAGGAGAACATCACCTCCATCGCCGACTTCATCGCCGCGCGCTATGGCAAATCCCAGTCATTGGCGGTGGTGGTGGCGCTGATTTGCCTGGTCGGCGTGCTGCCCTACATCGCGCTGCAACTCAAGGGCATTGTGCTCGGCGTGAACCTGCTGATCGGCGCCGGTGCCGACGCCATGGGCACCCGCGCCCAGGACACCGCACTGATCGTGTCACTGGTATTGGCACTGTTCACTATTGTCTTCGGTACCCGCAACCTCGACGCCACGGAACACCACCGCGGCATGGTGTTGGCCATTGCCTTCGAATCACTGGTCAAGCTGTTCGCGTTTCTCGCCGTCGGCGCCTTCGTGACCTACGGCCTGTACGATGGTTTCGACGACCTGTTCGACCAGGCCATGCTGGCGCCGCGACTCGAACAGTACTGGAAGGAAACCATCAACTGGCCGTCGATGGTGGTGCAGACCGGTGTCGCGATGATGGCGATCATTTGCTTGCCGCGGCAGTTTCACGTGACCGTTGTCGAGAACATCGAGCCCCAGGACCTGCGCTTGGCCAAATGGGTATTTCCGGCCTACCTCGCCCTCGCCGCATTGTTTGTCGTGCCGATCGCGCTGGCCGGCCAGATGCTGCTGCCCAGCTCGGTGTTGCCGGACTCGTTCGTCATCAGCCTGCCTCTGGCCCAGGCGCATCCGGCATTGGCCCTGCTGGCGTTTATCGGTGGCGCATCGGCGGCCACCGGCATGGTGATTGTGGCCAGCGTGGCGCTGTCGACCATGGTTTCCAACGACATGCTGTTGCCGTGGTTGCTACGTCGCAATAACGCCGAGCGCCCGTTCGAAGTGTTCCGCCAGTGGATGTTGTCGGTACGCCGCGTCAGCATCGTGGTCATTCTGCTGCTGGCCTACGTCAGTTACCGCCTGCTGGGCTCGACCGCCAGCCTGGCGACCATTGGCCAGATTGCCTTTGCCGCCGTGACCCAACTGGCCCCCGCCATGCTCGGTGCGCTGTACTGGAAACAGGCCAACCGCCGGGGCGTTTTCGCTGGTCTCGCCGCGGGCACGTTCCTGTGGTTCTACACCTTGATCCTGCCGATTGCCGCCCTCAGCCTCGGCCTGTCCTTGAGTACATTCCCGGGGCTGGCCTGGTTGCACAGCAATCCACTGAACCTGCCAATCACCCCGCTGACCCAGGGCGTAGTGCTGTCGCTGGCCGGCAACTTCACGCTGTTTGCCTGGGTCTCGGTACTGTCCCGCACCCGGGTTTCCGAGCACTGGCAGGCAGGCCGCTTCATCGGCCAGGAAATCAGCGCCCGCCCTAGCGCACGCTCGATGCTGGCGGTACAGATCGACGACCTGCTGCAACTGGCGGCTCGCTTCGTCGGCGAAGAACGCGCCCGTCAGAGCTTCATCCGTTTTGCCTATCGCCAGGGCAAAGGTTTCAACCCGAACCAGAACGCCGACGGTGAATGGATCGCCCATACCGAACGCCTGCTGGCCGGTGTGCTCGGTGCCTCTTCGACCCGCGCGGTGGTAAAAGCCGCCATCGAAGGTCGGGAGATGCAACTGGAGGACGTCGTACGGATCGCCGACGAAGCCTCTGAAGTCCTGCAATTCAATCGAGCGTTGCTACAAGGCGCCATCGAAAACATTACCCAGGGCATCAGCGTGGTCGACCAGTCGCTGAAACTGGTGGCCTGGAACCGGCGCTACCTGGAGCTGTTCAACTACCCGGACGGCTTGATCAGCGTCGGTCGGCCGATTGCCGATATCATCCGCTACAACGCCGAGCGTGGCCTGTGCGGCCCCGGTGAAGCCGAAGTGCACGTCGCCCGTCGCCTGCACTGGATGCGTCAGGGACGAGCGCATACTTCCGAACGCTTGTTCCCCAACGGCCGGGTGATCGAACTGATCGGCAACCCGATGCCGGGCGGCGGCTTCGTCATGAGTTTCACCGACATCACCCCGTTCCGCGAAGCCGAATACGCGCTGACCGAAGCTAACGAGGGCCTGGAGCAGCGGGTGGCGGAACGTACCCATGAACTGTCGCAGCTCAACGTGGCCCTGACCGAAGCCAAGGGCACCGCCGAAGCGGCCAATCAGTCGAAAACCCGATTCCTGACGGCCGTCAGCCATGACTTGATGCAACCTTTGAACGCTGCTCGACTGTTTTCCGCAGCCCTGACCCATCAGGAGGAAGGCTTGTCCGAGGAGGCGCAAAAACTGGTGCGGCATCTGGACAGCTCACTGCGTTCAGCTGAGGACCTGATCAGTGACTTGCTGGATATTTCCCGCCTGGAAAACGGCAAGATCAATCCGGATGCCAAGCCGTTCGCGCTAAATGAATTGTTCGACACCCTCGGCGCCGAATTCAAGGTACTGGCCCGGGAACAAGGGCTGGAGTTCCGCGTCCGGGGCAGCAGGCTACGTATCGACAGCGACATCAAACTGTTGCGGCGGATCTTGCAGAACTTCCTGACCAACGCCTTCCGCTACGCCAAAGGCCCTGTGCTACTAGGGGTTCGCCGGCATAAGGAAGCATTGAGCCTGGAAGTCTGGGACCGTGGGCCGGGTATCCCGGAAGATAAACGACAGGTGATTTTCGAAGAGTTCAAGCGCCTCGACAGTCACCAGACCCGGGCCGAAAAAGGCCTCGGCCTGGGGCTGGCGATTGCCGACGGGCTCTGTCGCGTGCTCGGCCATACCTTGCGCGTACGCTCCTGGCCGGGACGCGGTAGCGTGTTCAGCGTCAGCGTGCCGCTGGCCCGGGCGCAAACCGCAGCGCCGGTCAAAGTCGCCGAGCTCAATGGCAAATTGCTCAATGGGGCACAGGTGCTGTGTATCGACAACGAGGACAGCATCCTGATCGGCATGAACAGCTTGCTCAGTCGCTGGGGCTGCCAGGTCTGGACCGCGCGCAATCGCGAGGAATGCGCAACGCTGCTGGGCGAAGGCGTACGCCCGCAATTGGCGCTGGTGGATTACCACCTCGATCATGGCGAGACCGGAACCGATTTGATGGCCTGGTTGCGCACGCAAATGGGCGAGCCGGTTCCGGGGGTGGTGATCAGCGCCGATGGCCGGCCGGAGACGGTCGACCAGGTGCATGCCGCGGGGCTGGATTACCTGGCCAAACCGGTGAAACCAGCGGCGTTGCGGGCGTTGTTGAGTCGGTATTTGCCGTTGTAACGCGCAAGGTTTGACCTTTGCGGTGGTGCGACTGCCGTCATCGCGAGCAAGCTCGCTCCCACAGGGGGTACGCGGTCAACTGTGGGAGCGAGCTTGCTCGCGATGCTTTTCAGCTATTCCGGTAACTCGACCAACCCATCGACATCCGTCATCGCCCGCTCCAGCAAATCCGCCGGCAGGCTCTTGCTCGCCCTTGCCCCCAGCAGCTTGAGCTGTTCACTGCGACTGACCAGGTTGCCACGCCCTTCTGTCAGTTTGTTGCGTGCCGAACTGTAGGCTTTGTCCAGCTGCTGCAGGCGATTGCCGACTTCATCCAGGTCCTGGATGAACAGCACAAACTTGTCGTACAGCCACCCGGCCCGTTCGGCGATTTCCCGGGCATTCTGGCTCTGGCGCTCCTGCTTCCACAGGCTGTCGATGACGCGCAGAGTCGCCAGCAACGTGGTAGGGCTGACGATCACGATGTTGCGATCGAATGCCTCCTGGAACAGCGTTGGCTCAGCCTGCAACGCGGCAGAAAACGCCGCTTCGATCGGCACGAAGAGCAACACGAAATCCAGGCTGTGCAAGCCATCGAGGCGTTTGTAATCCTTGCCGGCCAGGCCTTTGACGTGATTGCGCAACGACAGCACGTGCTGCTTGATGGCGATCTGGCCGATGGCCTCGTCCTCAGCCGCGACGTATTGCTGATAGGCCGTCAGGCTGACCTTGGAGTCGACCACCACCTGCTTGTCGCCCGGCAGGTAAATGATCACGTCCGGCTGGAAGCGCTCGCCGTCCGGTCCCTTGAGATTGACCTGAGTCTGGTACTCGCGACCCTTCTCCAGCCCCGCATGCTCAAGCACACGCTCAAGAATCAGTTCGCCCCAATTGCCCTGGGTCTTCTGCCCTTTCAAGGCTCGGGTCAGGTTGGTAGCTTCATCGCTCAAGCGCAGATTCAACTGCTGCAGGCGCTCCAGTTCCTTGGCCAGGGAGAATCGCTCGCGAGCCTCGTTCTGATAGCTTTCCTCGACACGCTTTTCGAAGGACTGGATGCGCTCCTTGAGTGGATCGAGCAACTGCCCCAGACGCTGTTGACTGGTTTCGGCAAAACGCTGCTCGCGCTCATCAAAGATTTTTCCCGCCAGTTCAGCAAACTGCGCCCGCAGTTCGTCTCGCGAACCTTGCAGGTCGTTGAGGCGTTGCTGGTGACTGTCCTGTTGCTCGCGCAATTCGGCGTTGAGCGACGCGGCCTGGGCATCCAGGCGGCGCAATTCGGCTTCCTTGCCGGCGCGCTCGATATTCCACGCATGGGCGGCGTCCCGGGCGTCGTCGCGCTCGATCTGCAGCAGTTCGACTTCACGACGCAGCGCAGCCAGATCAGCCAGTTTGGCGGCATTGGCCTGGGTCAGATCAGCGACTTCATCACGGCTGGATTCGAGCTGTGCATTCAATCCGTCCTGCGCCAGTTGCGCCATGGCCAGGCGCTCCTGCAGCAGTGCAACGTCCGCTTGCGTGGTGCTGGCCCGACGCTGAAGTTGCCAGGCCAAAACCAGCAACGGCAACGCAGCCGCTGCCAGCCCCAGCAATACGCTGGTCAAGTCCATTGCCATAGCCACTCCTGCCATTCGGATAAAGCCTGAAGGTTAACCAAGGCGTCCGGTCTTGGACAGCTCAGTCTTCGATCAGCCCCAGTTCCTGTTGAGCGCGGCGATCGCCTGCCCGAGCGGCCTGACGCAGCAGGTCCTGGCCGATCCGGCGGTCCAGGGCGTTCCCGCACTCCCGGCACATCAACTGGCCAAGGCGGCTTTGCGCAGCCACCACGCCTTCACGGGCCGGTTGCTTGAGCAAACGTCCGGCGATGTGTTTGACGTTACGGTTTTCACCCAGATGCGGACTGTCCAACAGCCACTCCGCCACGCGCATGGAAAAGCGCTTGGTAGGGGCAACAGAGGGTATTGTGGAGGAAGAGGAAACAGGGGCTGAGCGAAACTTCATAAAGCACTGTGGGGCAGATCAGAAGGCGCGCAACTTTACTCTCTTTTTCTTACAGGTAAAGCTGAAAATATCCCGGCACGCCCGTGCTAGAGCAAGCGCTCGGGACAATCCACAGAAGCTGTGGATAACTCAGTGGACAACCGCCCTCGAACCCGCTCAAAGCCCTGTGGAATGGGGCTCGCAGTCAAACTGACGATTTTTTCACCAGTAAAAAAAAGCGATGTTTTTCATTGACTTAAATTTTCGTTACAGGCAGCCATTGCGCTTGAACGTGAGATGACAGCGGGGTGACAGACTGCGCAACTAATGTGCACAAGTGCCTTTGCGACGGTTATATCCATGCACTTTTTCGGCGCATTTTTTTGTCACGCCTGGGGATAAGCCTTGGCAAACCCGGTGTTTAGACGGCTGCGTTGCTACCAACGTCGATGACCGATGGTCGGATTTTGCTCTGCTACAGGGCGTATCAATCGGAGGCAGCGCAGCTTCATACGCTTATCTACAAGGCAAAAACACCCCGATTGAGCACCTGCCGGGAAATTCTTTTTGCTAACACACTTCCCTTGGCCAGTTCAATCCGTTAGTATCCGCGGCGTTAGTACCAAGCTGAAAGTCAATTCTGGTCGAACAAATCCCCCCGGTCAGCCTTCCCGACGGAAGCCTCCACCGAACAAGCGGGATCGACCACCTCGATGGTTTCCAGGTAAATCTTGCGCCAACACAACCTTTGAATCGAAAGCAAAGGGTGTTGCTCCGTCTGCTTACTCTGCTCGAACCAACCTGCAAATTGATCAGGATCTTCACCCCGGGCCCAGAACCTTTGCCCTTGATGTGTTGCCTGCCCTCCTAAGTACCTACCTGCCAGCCCAAGCGCGCCAACTTGTCAGCGCTTCAAACTGGCTGCTTTGTTCCAGTCGGGTTCTTCGTTCGATCAATGGTGATCGACGTTACTGGAACGTTTTAACGTTGCACGGTTCTTATCCGTGTCATATGCAGGAACACCATTAATGTCTACTCAAATCCACACTCAGGATGCCATCCGCACCCTAACCAACGCTTTTGCTCCAATGAACTGCCTGATCATGGCCGCTCGCAAAGGCTGCTTCAGCTTCACCCTGGTCAACGAACACGGTATCGCTCGTCACAGCGAACGCCTGTACCCCGATCAATACTCCAGCGCCGAGCCGCTGCAGGCCGTGATCGAGCGTACCCGTCAGGCACTGATTGCCTGAAACGCCAGAAAGGCTGGAAACCCGAAAGCCCTGCCCGAAAAGCAGGGCTTTTTATTGCCCGATGTTTCCCTCCCCCCTCGAACCACGACTAAGCACGATCCGATATAACGGTTATAACTGATCGCTGGAAATATTTTAAAAACAGGCCTTTACAGCGCGAATATGACACTACACTTCAACTCAAGCGGCTTGACCCGCTTGCGGCGAGCCTGAGTCGATTCACTGCTGCCAAGCCCCTCTTTCAGGTATCGCCGTCCATTTCAGGTTTCGAGGGTTTTATGGGTATCGCTGCCAGCGAACTGTGCCGCTACGTGATTCGTCCGACCCTGATCTACCTCGGACGTCATAGCGCTACTGCCGAATCCCTGCTGCTGGGCATTGCCGCCAGCCAGTCTGCCCTCGGTTCCGCCCTGCATGACCGCCGCGGGCACGGCCTGTACCGCATTGCCGAGCCCCGCCACCAGGCCCTTTGGGACCATTACCTGGCCCTTGATCCGGAACGTGCGAGCCTGGTCCGCGGCCTGGCCAGCCAGCATGCGTTTCTGAGTGGCCCGCACCTCGAACTGACCGTCAACCTGCGTTACGCCACAGCCATCGCCTGGCTGCTGGTGGAAGAACAGAATACCCCCCTCCCCGCCCCTGATGACTTGTTAGGTATGGCCAGAATCTGGCGCCAGACCTTTCAGCCCCAAGGGCGTCTGCGTGACTTCACCTGCGCCTGGCAAACCTGTGTTTCACCCTTGAATCAGGTAGCCTGCTGATCCCTCTGGATCCAAAGTTCGCGCATCACGCCGCGATTTTGGTCGGATTGTCCTACAAAACCGCTCTAAATCAAGGCATACAGGCTATGGCGCCGGGACGAAAATGTTGGTAATTTTCGCCCCGGTGATCACCAGGAGTTCTAATAATGAAAAAAGTAATGCTCAAAACCACCATCAGTCTCGCCGTTGCCATGGCATCCACCCAGATTTTCGCAAGTGGCTTTGCCGTTAACGAACAAAGCATCAGCGGGATGGGTACGGGTTTTGCCGGGCGATCTTCCTCTGCCGATGACGCAAGTACAATTTTTGGCAACCCTGCCGGCATGTCGCGCATCAAGCGCGAACAAGTCACCGGCGGTGTTGCGATGATCGACGCACACACTGACATCAGCCACGCCAGCTCCAGCCCGAACAGTGGCACCAACAAAGGCGACATGGTTCCATTGATCGCCGTACCCATGGGCTACTACGTCAAGCCAATCGACGACCAGTGGGCCTTCGGTGTGGGCGTATACGCACCATTCGGTCTGGTAACCGACTACGAGAACGGCTTTGCCGGTCGTTACTTCGGCAGCAAGAGCGAAGTTAAAATCGTCACCCTGCAACCGACTGTCAGCTACGCCTTCAACGACAAGGTTTCCATCGGTTTCGGCCCGACCATCAACCGCATTGACGGTACCCTGGAATCGAACCTGTCGATCACCCAGGCCGCGCCAGACGGCAAGGTCAAGATCACAGGTGACGACACTGCGCTGGGCTACAACATCGGCGTGCTGGTTCAAGCCACCGACAGCACTCGCGTCGGCCTGACCTACCACTCGAAAGTGAAGTACAAGCTCGAAGGTAACACCAAGGTCAACTACAACGTGCTGGGCCTGATCGGCCAGAACCCAAACCAGAAATACGACGCTACGCTGGACCTGACCACACCTGAATCGGTGGACTTCTCGGTCACTCACCAGCTCGACGACAAGTGGACTCTTTACGCAGGCAGCACCTGGACCCGCTGGAGCCGCCTGAAAGAAATCACCGTTGAAAACAAAGGCGTTCCAGCTGTTCTGAATGGCCAGTTCGGCACCATCACCGAAGAACAGAACTGGCACGACACCTGGGCTCACGCCATTGGCGCGTCCTACCAGCTGAACAAGCAATGGGTACTGCGTACCGGTCTGTCCGTTGACCAGGCACCGACCAACAACGTTAACCGTTCCCCACGCATCCCGACTGGCGATCGCAAGATTTTCAGCGTGGGCGCCGGCTGGAGCCCGACCGACGACCTGACCATCGACCTGGCGTATTCGTACCTGCACGAAGAGTCGGTCAAGGTCAACAACAGCAACAACCGTGGCCAGAGCTACAACGCCGAGTATGAAAACTACGCGAACGGTTTCGGTCTCGGTGCGACCTACCGCTTCTGATGATTCCCGGCGAGCCTGAACCGCTCGCCATCCGAATCGAAAAAGCCCCGCTCTCCTCACGGAGGCGGGGCTTTTCATTTGTAGGAGCGAGCCTGCTCGCGATGGACGCGAACGATGACGCGTGCTTTCAGGATGTACGAGGCGCCTTGAGGTTTTCGCGAGCAAGCTCGCTCCTACAGGTCAGGGGGCCGAAACCAGCGGTGGCGAAGCCAGGGCTTTTTCTACCGCGGCGATGAGTTCGGGATCATCCGGCTTGGTCAGGCTGGAAAAACTGGCGATCACCTTGCCTTGGCGATCCACCACGTACTTATAGAAATTCCACTTCGGCGCGCTGGCTTGACTGGCCAGGACTTTGAACAAATGCGTCGCCTCTTCGCCACGAACCTTTTGCGGCTCGGTCATGGTGAAGGTCACGCCATAATTGACGTAGCAGACCTTGGCGGTCTCGGCGCCATCCTTTGACTCCTGCTTGAAGTCGTTGGACGGAACGCCAATCACCTCCAGCCCTTGACCCTTGAAGCGCTGGTTCAGCGCCTCAAGGCTTTTGAATTGCGGAGCAAATCCACAGAAGCTTGCGGTATTGACCACCACCAACGGTTTGCCGGCGAAGCGCTGGCACAAATCGATGGATTCCCTGGCATGCAACTTGGGCAAAGAGCCTTGCAAAAGATCCGGGCAATCTGCCGCTTGAGCCAACCCGGTGAACGCGACCAGTAACGCAGGAACTGCAAGCCAGCGCATCAACATGTCTGGACATCCTTGAGAAATCGTCAGGATTCGACGTTACTCGCCCCGCCATCCCCCTAGCAAGTCCCCATGCCCAACTGCAAAAGCGCCAGCCCGCCCTGATGCCAGCCCCACCACGTCAGGGCAAGCAGCAAGGTGAAGACCGCGAAAACCGTGATACGAGGCCAGAGACTGTTCATGTCGCACTCATTTGTGTTTGCAGACGCTCCACCGGCCGTTCACGCACCGGCCAGTTCAGGGCGGCAGCCAACAGACTGAGAAGAATCGCGACCTGCCAGATCAAGTCATAGCTGCCGGTACGATCGTACACCACGCCACCCAACCAGCCGCCCAGGAACGAACCGAGCTGGTGAAACAGGAAAACAATCCCACCGAGCATGGACAGGTTTCGCACGCCAAACAAGGTCGCCACCGTGCCGTTGGTCAAGGGCACCGTCGACAGCCACAGGAAGCCCATGGCCATGCCGAACAGGTAGGCCGTGGTCGTGGTCACCGGCGCCCACAGGAACAACGCAATGACCACCGCCCGCAGCAGGTACAAACCGGTGAGCAAACGTGGCTTGGACATGCGCCCGCCGAGCCAGCCGGCGGTATAGGTGCCGAAGATGTTGAACAGGCCGATCAGCGCCAGCACCGTGGTGCCGACCGTGGCGGGTAGATGCTGGTCCACCAGATAGG
The DNA here is from genome assembly GCF_059492225.1 of Pseudomonas sp. Pseusp10. Lineage (NCBI taxonomy): Bacteria > Pseudomonadati > Pseudomonadota > Gammaproteobacteria > Pseudomonadales > Pseudomonadaceae > Pseudomonas > Pseudomonas sp. Pseusp10. The sequence goes on from NZ_CP168528.1 coordinate 5,168,691, forward strand.
CCGGCAAGTGCACACCGATGAACACCACCTGGAATCCGCAGACAAAAAAACCGAACGCCAGCAGCCAGAATCCGGAATGGGAGCAGGCTTCGCGCAGCGCTTCGCCAAGGGTTTGTTCGTGGCCCATGACGGGCAGCGGCTTGTCCTTGAGCATGCTCACCAGCGGCACGATCAACGCCACCAGCAAGCCCAGCGCCAGCAGCGCCGCGGACCAGCCAAGCCATCCGATCAAACCGAGTGTGCCGGGCAACATCGCGAACTGGCCGAACGAACCGGCAGCACTGGCGATCCCCATGCCCATGCTGCGTTTTTCCGGCGGTACTGCGCGGCCAACCACACCCAGAATCACCGAGAACGACGTACCGGACAGTCCGATGCCGATCAGCAGGCCGGCACTCAGGGACAGGGTCACCGCCGAGTCGGAGAGCCCCATGCAAATCAGCCCCGCCGCGTACAGGACGCCACCGATCAGCACCACTTTCGCCGCGCCGAAGCGGTCGGCCAGGGCGCCGGTGAATGGCTGGGCAAGACCCCAGATCAGGTTCTGCAGGGCAATGGCGAAGGCAAAGACTTCACGGCCCCAGCCGAACTCGGCACTCATCGGCGCCAGAAACAGCCCGAAGCCGTGTCGAACGCCCAGAGACAACGCAAGGATCAGCGCACTTCCCAACAGAACCCAGCCACATGTACGCCACATCGATGTCATTGTTGTTCTCCGGTAGCGGGTATATACCCGCTTATGATCGAAAAAACCGGCATCACGCCAGTTCGTCCAGCAGCTTCAATAAGATTTCGCGCTTCTCGGCGCCCAGGCGATCGATCAAACGCTGCTGCGCGGCTTCCCAGGCCGGCAAGGCCGCCTTCAGGCGCTCTGCCCCGGCCTCGGTCAGCAGGACGATGCGGTTGCGCATGTCCTCGCCCTCGACCAGTGTCACCAGGCCTTCACCTTCCAGTACCCGCAAATTGCGCCCCAAGGTGCTGCGATCAAGCCCCATGGCCTCGGCCAGGGTCGAGATGCTCGGCTGATCCAGACGTTGCAGATTGCACAGTAAAGAATACTGCGCAACATTGATCCCGAAGCCGTCGAGAGCGCCGTCGTAATGCCTGCTGACGCCACGGGCGGCGCGACGCAGGTTGATGCATAAGCATTGGGAGTCGAGCATGGTGCGTGTATATACCCGTGAGTGTGTTAAATCAAGTTACAAGGGAGTGGCGCCTGTTAGATCGCTATCGCGAGCAAGCTCGCTCCCACAGTTGATCGCATTCCAATGTGGGAGCGAGCTTGCTCGCGATGAGGCCGGAACATTCAATGCAACCCAATCAGGCCAGCGCCAAGCCTACCAGCACTGCAACTTCCAGCAACTCCAGCATCGCACCCGCCGTGTCACCCGTCGTACCACCCAGGCGCCGTAGCATCACCCGGCGCAGCCAGACGAACCCCAGCGCCGCCAGCAGCACCGCCAGTAGACCGCTGATACCTGCGATCAACACACAGACCAGCACGCTGACCGCCAACACCTGCTTGCCCGCCGAACGCGGAAGATGATCGGCCAATGCCTGCCCCAGGCCACCGGCGCGCACATAGGGTGTGGTCAAGAACAAACCGAGCAACGCACTGCGGCCTATCAACGGTACGATGATCAATGCCAGCGAATGCGGCTGCTCGATCAGCGCCAGCAGCGCGGTGAACTTGAGCAGCAACACCAGCACCAGCGTCACCACGGCGATCGGCCCGCTACGCGGGTCTTTCATGATGGTCAGCGTGCGCTCACGATCGCCAAACCCGCCGAGCCAAGCGTCGGCGCTGTCGGCCAGGCCATCCAGGTGCAACCCGCCGCTGAGCAGAACCCAAACGCAGAGCAGCAGCGCCGCGTGCAGCAACGTCGGCGTGCCAAGCAGCAGCCAGTTGAATGCCCACAGAATGACGCCAAACAATAATCCCACCAGCGGATAAAACAGCAGCGACCGCCCCAACGCCTGAGGCTCGGGCATACCGGGCAGGCGAACCGGCAGACTGCTTAGAAATTGCAGGGCGATCCAGAATGGCAGCATGGTCAGCGCATTTCCTTTAACAAGCCAGTCGGCTCCACGGTCAGCGAAAACAGCGCGCCATGCCCGACCTCTACGTTGAGCAGTTGCTCTCGCGGCAGCCCTCGCGCTTGTGCCAGCAATAGACGCATCACACCACCATGGCTGATCAGCAAAATGCGCTCACCGGCACAGGTCGAGTGCAAACGCTCCAGCGCTGCCAGCACCCGCGACGAAAACGCTGTAACCGGCTCACCCTGAGGCGGCGTGAACGAATAAGGATCGGCCCAGAACAACCCCAGGGCCTGCGCGTCGGTTTCCATCAACGCCGCCGCGCTTTGCCCTTCCCAAGCGCCGAAATGCAACTCCTGCAGGTCTTTATCCAGATGCACCGGCACCCCCAGTTGTGCACCGAGCTCCTCGGCAAACCGCGCACAACGCTGCAACGGCGAACTGACCAGCCGATCCCATGGCCCCTGCCCGATCACGGCGGCGCGCATCTGCGCCCAGCCCGTATCGGTCAACGCATCATCGATGCTGCCGCGCAAGCCGCCGCCGAGTTCGGTTTCACCGTGACGCAACAGATCCACGCGCAAGGTCATGCCGGACGATCTGCCACGGCGGCTTCGGCGAAGGTCGCCATCTGCCCGTGCAGGTCGCAAGCCAGACGCAGCAGCGGTACTGCCAATGCCGCGCCACTGCCTTCGCCAAGACGCAGGCCGAGATCGAGCAACGGCTGCGCATTCAGGGTTTCCAGCACATGGCGATGCCCTGGCTCGGCGCCGCGATGCCCGAACAACAGCCACTGCCGACACTCAGGATTCAAGCGCACCGCAACCAGCGCCGCGACACTGCAAATGAAGCCGTCCACCAGCACCGCGACACCTTCTTGAGCGCACGCGAGATAGGCACCGACCAGCGCGGCGATCTCAAAACCGCCGAGGTTGAACAACGTCTGCAAGACATCGCTACGCTGCGCGCCATGCAATGCCAGGGCGCGCTCGATCACCTGGGCTTTGTGGCTGACACCGTCAGCGTTGAGCCCGGTACCAGGCCCGGTCAAATGGCCCACCGGGCAATCGAGCAGTGCACACGCCAGGGCGCTGGCGGCGGTGGTGTTACCGATGCCCATTTCGCCACCGACAAACAACTGCGCACCCGAGGCAATCGCCCGCTGCACGCTGTCACGGCCGGCTTGCAGGGCAAGTTGCCCCTGGGCCGCGGTCATGGCCGGCCCCTGTACAAAATTGGCCGTGCCCGGGCCAACGTTCAGGTGGCGCACACCCGGCAGGTTCAACGACGGCGTCACCGTGCCAAGGTCAACCACCTCAAGGGAAGCGCCCATTTGCCGCGCCAGCACGCTGATCGCGGCACCACCGCTGACGAAGTTGTGCAACATCTGCCCGGTCACTTCCTGGGGAAACGCCGACACGCCCTCGGCGACGACGCCATGGTCACCGGCAAAAATCGCGATCCACACGAGCTCCAGACTCGGCTTGACCCGCCCCTGCAAACCCGCCAGTTGCACCGCCACCGATTCCAGCTGACCGAGGGAGCCGGCCGGTTTGGTCAGTTGCTGTTGCCGCGCCTGCGCTTGTTCGACCACTTGGGTATCGACCGGCTTGCACGGGTTCAGCCACCAGGATTGAGTCATAACGCAGTTCCTTTCAGAGTCAGGGGCAGGCCGGCGACGGTCAGAACGACACGCTGACAGCGCTCAGCCAGAGCTTGATGCAGCCAACCGGCTTCATCGACATAGCGGCGAGTCAACTCGCCCAGCGGCACGACACCCATTCCGGTCTCGTTGCTGACAAAAATGATTTCACCCGGCAACGACGCCAGGCAGTCCAGCAGAGCATCTCGCTCGGCTTGCAGGCGCCCGGCATCGTCGAGCATCAGCAGATTGGTCAGCCACAGGGTCAGGCAATCCACCAGCAGGCAGCGGTCGGCGCGGGCGGACTCACGCAGCACCCGGGCCAGCTCGACAGGTTCTTCGATCAATGCCCATTCGGCAGGACGACGAGCGCGGTGATGGGCCACCCGTTCGCTCATTTCTCCGTCCAGTGGCTGGCTGGTGGCGATGTAGGTCACGGCCAGAGCGCTGTCGATGGCGAGCTTTTCAGCCAGGCGACTCTTGCCGGAGCGAGCGCCGCCGAGGATCAGTTGGAGCATGGTTGTTTCCTTGAAATCTTTGGTGAGGCTGCTGGCCCCTTCGCGGGCAAGCCCGCTCCTACAGTTGATCTGCGCCGATCATAAATATTGGGTACACCTCATAACCCTGTAGGAGCGGGCTTGCCCGCGAAGGGGCCATGACAGTCACCTCATACCCCACAGAGTTGCCGCAACAGCCCGGTATCCAAATGCTTCTCCACCAGATCCGCCAGCCGCTCGATATCACGCTCGCGCAAGGCGTGGTAATCCACGTCCTGTACATCCTGCAAACCGGCCCAGCGCAACAGCGCACTGCACGCCGCCGGCGATTCGAACAGGCCGTGCAGGTAGGTGCCGAAAATCTGCCCGTCAGCACTTTGCGCACCATCACAGCGGCCGTCATCCAGTTGCACGGCGGCGTTTTCCAGCGCCGGCCCGGAGGTCACGCCAGCATGAATTTCATAGCCTGATACCGGCGCATCCTCCAGCGCCAGGCGACCACGCACATTGCGCAGTTGCTTCTCTTGTTCGAGTTGGGTCTGGAACGCCAGCAGACCCAGACCGGCGCTGGAACCCGGTGCACCTTCGAGGCCCAGGGGGTCATGCACCTGCTCGCCGAGCATCTGCAGGCCACCACAGATCCCCAGCAGTTTTCCGCCATAACGCAGATGCCGGGCGATGGCGGTTTCCCAGCCGCTGGCGCGCAGGTACGCGAGGTCGCTGCGCACACTTTTCGAGCCAGGAAGAATGATCAGGTCGGCGGGCGGAATCGCCTGGCCGGGGCCGATGAATTGCAGATCCACTTGCGGATGCAGGCGCAGCGGATCGAAATCGGTGTGATTGCTGATGCGCGGCAGCACCGGCACCACCACCCTCAGCACCTGTTCGGCTTTATCGGTCTGGCGTTGATCGATGCCGTCCTCGGCCTCCAGGTGCAGGTCCATCACGTACGGCAGCACGCCGATCACCGGTTTGCCGGTGCGCTCTTCGAGCCAGTCGAGACCGGGTTGCAGCAACGCGATGTCGCCACGAAAACGATTGATGACGAACCCTTTGACCCGCGCCTGTTCGCTCGGCGACAGCAGTTCGAGGGTGCCCACCAGATGGGCGAAAACCCCGCCGCGATTGATATCGGCGATCAGCACCACCGGGCAATCCACCACTTCGGCAAAGCCCATGTTGGCGATATCGCCGGCGCGCAAATTGATTTCCGCCGGCGAGCCCGCACCCTCGACCATCACCAGCGGATACGCCGCGCTCAAGCGCTCGTGGGAGGCCAGCACCGCTTGCATGGCGATGGTTTTGTAGTCGTGATAGGCGACGGCGTTCATGGTCGTGACGGCGCGGCCATGGATGATCACCTGAGCACCGGTGTCACTGTTGGGCTTGAGCAATACCGGGTTCATGTCGGTGTGCGGTTCGAGGTGCGCGGCCTGGGCCTGTACCGCCTGGGCGCGGCCAATCTCGCCACCGTCGGCGGTCACCGCACTGTTGAGGGCCATGTTCTGTGGCTTGAACGGCACCACCCCTACGCCCTGACGTGTGACCCAGCGGCACAGCGCGGTCACCAGCGTACTTTTACCGGCATCCGATGTGGTGCCCTGCACCATCAGCGTGGTCATTGGTTTTCCTTGGCGAATTCATCGAACGCCTGCGCCAGTCGCACCCAGGCGATTTCATCACCCGGCAAGCCGAATCGCAGGCTGCTGTTGTGCGTGAACAACCGCAGGAGAATGCCGCGCCGGGCCATGAACTCATGCAATTCTTCGGCGCGCTCGGTGATCAGCCACTGGAACAGCGCACAACCGCCCTGCGGCTGGAACCCGTGTTGCTCCAGCAACGACGCCAGGCGCTCGCTGGCCGCTTCGGCGCGCACTCGTTGCCGCGTCTGCCCTTCGGTATCGCGCAGACAGGCCTGGCCCACTACCCGGGTTGCCCCGCTCACAGCCCACGGCCCCACTTGTTCAGCCAGCAGCTTGAGCAACTTGCGCTCGGCCAGCACAAACCCCAGGCGCACACCGGCCAGGCCGAAAAACTTGCCGAACGAGCGCAAAACAATCAGCCCGACTTGATGGGCAAACGGAGCCAGGCTCAGTTGTGGCGTGTTATCCATAAACGCTTCGTCCACGACCAGCCAGCCACCGCGCTGGGCCAGCCGCGCGTGCCAGTCGAGCAAGCGACTGGGGGTCAGGCTCAGGCCCGTGGGGTTATTCGGATTGACCACCACCAGCACATCGAAACTGTCGATAAAGAAGTCGACTTCATGCTCCAGCACTTCACGCACGATGTAGCCGTTGCGACGCCACGCTTCGGCGTGCTCGGCATAACACGGCGACAACACGCCGACCTTGCCCGCCCGACGCAATCGCGGCAGCAGTTGAATCGCCATTTGCGAGCCGGCCACCGGCAATGCCTGCAAGGTGCCGTAGTAATCACAGGCGGCCTGCTCCAGACCGTCGTCAGCCTCCGGCAAACGGGCCCAAGCCCGCAGCGGAACTTCCGGCACCGGGAACGGCCAGGGCGCAAGACCCGTGGACAGGTCCAGCCAGTCGGCTTCATCTATGCCGTATTCGAGCGCGGCCTTGCGCAGTCGCCCACCGTGCTCAAGCATAAAATTCGGCCCCCAGGCAGAGAATCAGCAACCACAACCATACCCCGCGCTGGACCAATTGCCAGCCCCGGTCAATGGAGTCGGCATCCGCCGGCACGCCTTCGCCCAACTGCGGACGCTGATGCAGTTCGCCGTGATAAATCGCCGCCCCGCCCAGTTCGACGCCGAGGGCTCCCGCCCCTGCCGCCATCACCGGACCAGCGTTCGGGCTGTCCCAGGTCGGGCCCTGGGTGCGCCAGCATTTCAACGCCAGCCGGGTTTTGCCCAACAGCGCGTAGGTCAGTGCCACCAGACGCGCAGGAATGTAATTGAGCACGTCGTCGACCTTCGCCGCCGCCCAGCCGAACCGTTCGAAGCGCTCATTGCGATAGCCCCACATAGCATCCAGCGTATTGCTCAGGCGGTAGAGCACCACGCCCGGCGCACCGGCCACGGCAAACCAGAACAACGCCGCGAACACCGCGTCGCTGCCATTTTCCAGTACCGACTCGGTGGCGGCACGGGCGACTTCGGTTTTATCCAGATCACTGGTTTTACGACTGACCAGATAACTCACGCGTTTGCGCGCTTCATCAAGATCATCGCCGCGCAAGGCCTTGGCTACAGGCGTGACATGTTCACCGAGGCTACGCATGCCGAGGGCGCAATAGAGCGCGAGAATCTCGACGATCCAGCCGATATAAGGTGCCCAGGAAAATGCCGTGACCAATAGCGTCAGCGGCAACACGGCAATCACCCACGCGGTGACGCCATGGCTGCGCCAGCCGCGACCGTCGCCATTGAAACGTTGCTCGATGCGGTCGGCAAAGCGGCCGAACGCCACCAGCGGATGCCAGCGTTTGGGTTCGCCCAGCAGCGCATCCAGCGCCACCGCGGCGACACTCAACAACGCCACACTCATTGACTCACTCCCCAATAGTTTTCATACAGCAATTCATGCAGTGGACGCGCCTGCACCCAGCCTTCGAGCACCAGCATCGGCGCCGGATAGAATTCCTTGACCGGCCCCAGGCACAGCACCGCCAGCGGTTTGGCTCCCGGCGGCAACTTCAACAAATCGGCCAGGGCTTGCGGCTCGAACAGCGACACCCAGCCCATGCCCAGCCCTTCCGCGCGGGACGCCAGCCACAGGTTCTGGATCGCACAGGACAGCGAAGCCATGTCCATTTCCGGCAAGGTGCGGCGGCCGAAGATATGCCGTTCACGGTCGTCCATCAGTGCGGCGACCAGTACCTCGGCGCAATCGTGGATGCCTTCCACCTTGAGCTTCATGAACTCATCGCTGCGCTCGCCGAGGGCTTCGGCAGTACGGACGCGTTCTTCTTCCACCAGGGCCTGGATTTGCCCGCGCAAAGCGCGATCACTGATGCGGATGAAGCGCCAGGGTTGCATCAGGCCGACACTGGGCGCCTGGTGTGCAGCCTCGAGCAGACGCCGGAGCAATTCGGGCTCGACGGTGCCGCCGCTGAAGTGGCGCATGTCGCGGCGCTCGGCGATGGCGCGATAGACCGCTGCGCGCTCGACTTCGGAGAATGCGTTGTCGGTCATGGCCTCTTCGCGGGCAAGCCCGCTCCCACAGGGTTTTGGTCTGGCGCAAACAATGCGGCAATCGCCGAGGGGTTGGACGGAAAATAAAAGTGCACGTAAGAAGCGGTCATCCGCCCTTCACGGTAAACCGCCTCCGCTCCGCGCCCGCCGTTAGGGCTCAAGCCACGGGCAATCGGTGCCAGTTCGGTGGTGGTCAGCGAATGGTGATAGGTGTGCCCGCGCAGCGAACCTTCCGGCAACTCCACCGCTTGCAACGCCAGCGCTGCCAGACGCTTTTGCATGACCGCATCACCGGTCAGCAAGCCAACCAGTTCGGCGCGAATGCCCTCGACATCGGTCAGGGAATCGAGCAGATACAGCATGCCGCCACACTCGGCGAGCAACGGTTTGCCGGCGGCGTGGTGCGCGCGGATCGCGTCGAGCATCGCGGTATTTTGCGCCAGTGCAACATGGTGCAGTTCCGGGTAACCACCCGGCAGATACAGGCTGTCCGCCTCCGGCAACGCACGGTCGCGGATCGGCGAGAAGAACGACAACTCGGCGCCCATTGCCCGCAGCAAATCCAGGCTCGCGCCGTAGGTGAAAGCAAAGGCTTCATCACGGGCGACGGCAATGCGCACACCGGCCAGCAGCGGTTCGACTGCGATGGCATCGGGGGCGGCGAACTCGACCGCCGGTGGCAGCGCGACCTCGCAACTGCTGGCCAGGGCATCGGCCGCCGCATCGAGGCGCAGGTCGAGATCGTTCAACTCACTGGCCTGCACCAGCCCAAGGTGTCGGCTCGGCAATTCGATCCCGGTTTCCCGGGACAGCGCGCCGTACCAGCGCAAACCTTCCGTCAGGCTGCCTTCGAGCAGTTGCGCGTGGCGCAGCGTGCCGACACGATTGGCCAGCACGCCGGCGAACGGCAAGTCCGGCTGATAACGCGCGAGCCCCAGGGCCAATGCGCCAAAAGTCTGGGCCATGGCGGTGCCATCGATCACGCCCAATACCGGGACACCGAAATGCCGCGCCAGATCGGCGCTCGACGGCGTACCGTCGAACAGCCCCATGACACCTTCGATCAGGATCAGGTCGGCTTCAGCGGCGGCTTCCCACAACAGTCGACGACTCTCCTGCTCGCCGACCATCCACATGTCCAGTTGATACACCGGCGCACCGCTGGCGCGCTCGAGGATCATTGGATCGAGAAAGTCCGGACCGCACTTGAATACGCGAACCTTGCGCCCCTGATTGCGATGCAATCGGGCCAACGCGGCGGTGACGGTGGTCTTGCCCTGGCCGGAGGCCGGCGCGGCAATCAGTACCGCCGGGCAATGACGAGGCGTGTTCACAGCTCGACGCCTTTCTGCGCTTTGATCCCGGCCTGGAAGGCGTGTTTGATCATGCCCATTTCGGTGACAGTGTCGGCCATCTCGATCATTTCCGGTTTGGCGGCACGACCGGTGACCACCACGTGTTGCATCGGTGGCCGGGACTGCAGGTCGCTGAGCACCTGATCGAGATCGAGGTAGCCGTGCTTGAGGGCGATGTTGAGCTCATCGAGCACCACCAGACCGATGGACGGATCACGCAGCAGTTCCTGCGACACCGCCCAGGCGGCTTCGGCGGCGGCGATGTCGCGCTGACGATCCTGGGTTTCCCAGGTAAAGCCTTCGCCCATCACGTGAAAGCGCACCTGCTCGGGAAAGCGTCGGAAGAACAACTCTTCGCCCGTGCTGCTGCGGCCCTTGATGAACTGCACCACGCCACATTGCATGCCGTGCCCCAAGGCGCGGGCGAGCATGCCGAAGGCCGAACTGCTCTTGCCTTTGCCGTTGCCGGTCAGCACCAGCAACAGGCCGCACTCGTTCGGGGAATTGGCGATGCGCTCGTCGATCACGGCTTTTTTGCGCTGCATGCGCGCCAGATGGCGTTCGTCACGATCGGGGGTATCAGTCATGGGGGAGCTCTCCGTTGAGGCTGGAATAACGGCGGGCAGGCACAACAATAGAAGGCAAAAAGCCTGGCATCGCCCACCGTGATGCCGCTGGATGAATCAGGCCGGTCTCCGGGCTCATGAGTGGCGCAGGGCCAGACTGTGCGCCTTCCCGCATCGAATCGACACAGTGGCACCAGACACAGTTTTCACTCATTTACCGTTGCGGGGGCAGCGCCGGAATTGCGGGCCTTCGACCAACAGAAGAACTCACTCACCGGCTTCCCTGTTTCACTCTGTCGACCCAAGCCACAGAGCACCTGAAACAAGCCGCGAAGGTTAGAGGGTTGGGGGTGGAGCGTCAATTAAAGCCGGGAGGCCACCTGCCGAATAACTGCTGCCAATCAATAAACTGACGTCAATCTTGTGCCACACTCCCAGCAATGATATCAAAGAGCCACAACCCCATAACACAACAACAAGGGTGAGCCCATGCAAGGCATGATCATCAGCAATCCAAAGCTGGAATTCCTGCGCCCGGTGCTCGAGCGCTGGTTCGAATGCATCGACCGCTATAACGCCGTCCGCGGTGATGGCGACACACCGTACTGGCACGACGAAAAAGCCAATCTCGGACTGCTGTCTGCCGCCGCCTGGATGGCCGAGATGGTCACGCTGCAACAGACGCCAACCCGTAAACAGACCGAAGAAGGCGAACGCAACAGCCGCGCCGATCTGTTCCTCGCCTCAGCCGAGACCCGCGCCTACATCCAGACCAGCCAGCGCTGGCCACGGGTCAACAGCCTGAATCTGAACCAGGCCCTGCTCGACATCGCCAGCGACGCAAAGCGAGTGAGCCATGCCAGCGACCTGAAGCTCGGCTGCCTGTTCGTCGCCCCGCAAAAAGCCCAGCAAGGCGCCACGCCGGAAGAACTCCAGGACATGGTCGACGACCTGCAAAAGGAACACACCTGCGCTGTCGCCTGGTATTTCCCTTACGCCTATCGCAAGTTGCGCAACGAAGCCGGCAACTATCACCCCGGCATTGCCGTGCTGTTCAAGGAGGCTCGCGGTTGAGGGGTTGAACCATCGGACGACAACGCTTCTCTATGATTAGAACAAGGCATTCATAGGGAACACCAGCATGCACACGCCCCCGCTCGTTCTCGTTATCGCGCTCTGCGGAGGGCTCGCCGCTTGTGGCGAGACCTCCAGGCTGCAAGTCTCCGACGGCACCGGCCCGTCACCTCAACTACCAGAACCCAACAAGACCCTGGTTCCGACCGTGAACATTGCACCTGCCATTGGCTGGCCGGAGGGTGCAAAGCCCATCGCCGCCAATGGCACCCAAGTGGCCGCTTTTGCCGAACACCTGGATCACCCGCGCTGGCTTTATGTGCTGCCCAATGGCGATGTGCTGGTGGCGGAAACCGCCGCACCACCCAAACCCGAAGACGGCAATGGCATTCGCGGCTGGGTCATGAAGAAAGTCATGGGGCGTGCCGGCTCTACCGTGCCCAGCCCGAACCGCATCACGTTGCTACGGGACAAGGATCACGACGGCATCGCGGAAACTCGAACCGTGTTTCTGCAAAACCTCAACTCGCCGTTTGGCATGACATTGGTCGGCAAAGATCTGTACGTTGCCGATACTGATCGCTTGTTGCGATTCCACTATGAAACCGGCGAAACGGCGATCAAGTCGCAACCCGTCAAAGTGGTCGATTTGCCCGGCGGCCCGCTGAATCACCACTGGACCAAAAACGTCATTGCCAGCAAGGACGGCAGCAAGCTCTACGTCACCGTGGGCTCCAACAGCAACGTCGCCGAAAACGGCATGGACAAGGAAGAAGGTCGCGCAGCGATCTGGGAAGTGGATCGTGTCACCGGCCAGCACCGCATCTTCGCCTCCGGCCTGCGCAACCCCAACGGCATGGCCTGGGAACCGCACAGTGGCGCGCTGTGGACCGCGGTCAACGAACGGGACGAAATCGGCAGCGATCTGGTACCGGACTACATCACCTCAGTGAAGGACGGCGGGTTCTATGGCTGGCCGTTCAGTTACTACGGGCAGCATGTCGACATTCGCGTCGAGCCGCAAAACCCGGACCTGGTGGCCAAGGCCATTGCCCCGGACTACGCGCTCGGCCCGCACACGGCATCCCTGGGCCTGACCTTCGCCGAAAACAGCAAGCTGCCGGCGCCTTTCACGCAAGGGGCATTCATCGGTCAGCACGGCTCGTGGAACCGCAAACCCCACAGTGGCTACAAAGTGATTTTCGTGCCGTTCAGCACCGGCAAACCTGCGGGAAAACCGGTTGACGTGCTCACCGGCTTCCTCAACGACAAGGAACAAGCGATGGGTCGCCCGGTAGGCGTGGTGATCGACCAGCAAGGCGACCTGCTGGTGGCCGATGATGTGGGGAACAAGGTGTGGCGGGTTTCGGCTGCCAGGTAACGGCAATACATTTCTTGTGGGAGCGAGCCTGCTCGCGATGAGGTCGGCACATTCACTTTGATGTTGCCTGACCAACCGCCATCGCGAGCAAGCTCGCTCCTACAGGGGGTCAGCGCTTGCGGCAGAGCGTCAATCCATCGCCTATAGGCAACAACGACAGATCCACCCGCGCATCGTCTTTCAAGGCCCGGTTGAGCGCCTGGATCGCCCGGGTGTCCGCGCTCTCGGGACTGGCCTCAAGCACCCGCCCGCTCCACAGCGTGTTATCGAACACCGCCAGCCCACCGGTGCGCAGCAATCGCAGGGCGTGTTCCAGATAACCCGGGTAGTTGGCCTTGTCGGCGTCGATGAACACCAGGTCGAACGACTCGCCCTGCCCTTGTCGCTCAAGCTCGACCAGGGTTTCCAGTGCCGGCGCCAGTCGCAGGTCGATCCGCCCGGTGAGCCCCGCTTCCTGCCAGTACCGCCGCGCGGTGGCGTTGTAGTCGCCGGGGATATCACAGCAAATCAGCGAACCGTCAGCGGGCAATGCCGCCGCCATGCATAGGGAGCTGTAACCGGTGAAGGTGCCGACTTCGAGCAAGCGCCTGGCCCCCGTCAGTTTCACCAGCAAGGCGAGAAACTGCCCCTGCTCCGGCGCCACCTGCCAACGCGCCATCGGCAGCGCCTGGGTCTCATCGCGCAAGCGCTTGAGCAATGGCGTTTCGCGCAGGGAAACATCGAGCAGGTATTGGTACAGGGCGTCGTCGAGATTCAGCGTGCGAGCAGTCATGACCACCAGCTCCGGAAGTTACGGATTGCGCGCCAGATGTTCAGGCTGCAGAACACGCTTGGCGCTCAGATAAGCTTTTTGCCAATACGCCTTGGACAAGCTGTCGAGCTTCACGGTGCCGCCGGTGGCCGGCGCGTGGACGAAACGGCCTTCTCCCACGTAGATGCCGGCATGACTGACCTGGGAGCCGCCATTGGTGGCGAAGAAAATCAGGTCACCGGTTTGCAGGCCGTCCTTGCCCACGCTCGCCGCCTGCATGGAGATCATCTCGCGAGTGGTGCGCGGCAAGGAAATACCGGCGACATCGCGATACACGTAGGCGATCAGGCCGCTGCAATCAAATCCGGAATCCGGCGTATTGCCACCCCAGCGATAAGGTGTACCCACCAGACCAAGCGCGCGAAACAGCACGTCTTCCGCTTCGGGCGAAAACGCTTGCGAGGAACCAAATACGATGGGGGCGCGAACCACCGGTGCAGGAGGCGGTGTGCGGCTGGCGCAGGCACTGAGCAGCGCTGCGAAGAACATGATTGCGAGGCGGGCCGACGTCGTCATAAGCAGAACATCCTGATCTGGCTGCGGCTTTTTCTGCGGGGAGCGCAGAAAAGAAAACCGCCTGCGTGGGACGCAGGCGGTTTGCCATCATTTGTAGATCAAGATTTTAGCGGCTACGCGACAAACTTCAAGTAAGACTTTAAGTTCGCCCTACAAATTGTCTGCTTATTTACGAGCAGTGACGATTGGCGACGCGTTAGGTGCCATCGCCAGGGCGCGCTTGGCTTCGATGAAGGTCTTGCTCCAGTAGCTGTCACCCAAGCTATCGATCCGCACACCACCGCTGCGGCGGCTGCTGGAGTGGATGAACTGGTTGTCACCCAGGTAGATCCCGGCGTGACTGACGCGACCGCGACGGCCGTTGGTTGCGAAGAACAGCAGATCGCCCGGCTCAAGCTTGCTGCGCGAGACCAGCGGAGCGTCCACGTTGATCATTTCGCGGGTGGAGCGTGGCAGGTTCATGCCCGCTTCTTCGCGGAACAGGTAGCCGATGAAACCGCTGCAATCGAAGCCGGCTTCGGAAGTACCGCCGAAACGGTAACGGGTACCGATCAGGGACATGCCGCGTTCGAGGATGCTGTCGGCCAGGACCGGAAGCTGGTAGGACTTGCCACCAGCGAAGTCTGCGAGCTCATTTTCGGTAGCCTTCTCTTCCTGGTAAAAAGCGTCCTGGTAAAGAGCGGAAGACTGGGCAGTTGCAGAATTCTTGACCTGCTGTTGCTGCTCTTGCTGGGACACCGGAGTGTGGGCAGCGCAACCGAACAACAGGGTAACGAGTGCGAGAGGCACGAGGGGTGCGAAGCGATTTAGCATGGGCACGACCGTGGCTGAAAGTTGTAAAGAAGCCGAGACTATGCCCGCTATCAACCTCATTTGCAAATTCAATCGATCTTTTTGTGACTTATCCGTTTCTCGTTTACATCTAAGCGCTTAAGCCCATTTTAAACATACGCGCAGCCTGCAACCTTGCAGGAAAGCGGGGTTTCTGGCGCCTGAGATATGCCGAACTCGCTAAAGGCCCCGGCTTCAGCGGGTTTACCAGCCGAGGGTTTCTTTCAAAAACGGGATTGTCAGCTTGCGCTGAGCCTGGAGGGAGGCCTGATCGAGACGCTCGAGCAGCTCGAAAAGCGCACTCATGCTGCGGGTGCCGCGAGTCAAAATGAAATGCCCGACTTCGTCGGTCAGATGCAGCCCGCGACGGGATGCGCGCAATTGCAGCGCACGCAACTTGTCCTCATCGGACAACGGGCGCATCTGAAAGATCAAGGCCAGGGTCAGGCGGGATTTGAGATCCGCCAGCTTCACCGGCAACTCGCGCGGGGATGTCGAGGCGGCAATCAGCAAACGTCGGCCGCTGTCGCGCAAGCGATTGAACAGATGAAACAGCGCCTCTTCCCAGTCCGCTCGCCCGGCAACCACTTGCAAATCATCCAGGCAGACCAGTTCGTACTGTTCCAGGTTGTCGAGGATTTCGGTACCGCGATCCAGCAACTCGGCCAACGGCAGGTACACCGCCGGCTCCCCCAATTGCTCGAAGCGCAGGCAGGCGGCCTGCAACAGGTGCGTACGCCCTACCCCGTCCTTGCCCCAAAGGTAGATCAGGCTCTCGGTCCAGCCGGCGTCGGCTTCGCACAGCCGCTCGACATAGCCGAGTGCAGCGGCATTGGCGCCTGGGTAGTAGTTGATAAAGGTGGCGTCGTCACGCAGACGCACACCTAGGGGCAGCTGAATCGGTTTCATGCTGACTGAACAGTTCCAAAGGAACCGTTAGTGGCCTCTGTGTAAAGTTTGCGAAGTTTATACCCGTGAGCCGGGCCGCACAATGCGACAGACCACAAGCAAAATCAAAGGTTTGCGTTAATGCACCGGTTTTATGGCAGTTTCTTTGGCGGTGCATGTGACAGTCGCGCGAAGCAAGCAGGCTGACCTGGCACGAACCCGGGCAGCCTGCCATTGCCGATCGACGCCCCCCTACAGCTGCGGTTCGTCGACACCGCCGTAAACTTCAGAATCCTTATACAAATCATGCACATGGCGCACCAACACCATGATCACCGCCGCGACTGGCAATGCCAGTAGCACGCCAGTAAAGCCAAACAGCTCACCACCGGCCAGAATCGAGAAAATCACCGCCACCGGGTGCAGGCCAATCCGGTCACCGACCAGCAACGGTGTCAGCACCATACCCTCCAGTGCCTGGCCGACCATGAACACCGCGACGATGCCGAGCATCGGGTAAAGATCGCCGCCGAACTGGAACAACCCCGCAATCAGCGCGGCGCCAATGCCGATGATAAACCCCATGTATGGCACGATGGCCGCCAAACCGGCAATCAGGCCAATCAACAAGCCCAGCTCCAATCCGACCAGCATCAGGCCTGCTGCGTAGATCACACCCAAGGCCACCATCACCAGCAATTGTCCGCGAATGAACGCTCCGAGCACTACATGGCATTCACCTGCCAGCAATACCGCGCGCTCTTCACGATCGCGGGGTAGCAGGCTGCGGATCTTGGCCATCATCAAGTCCCAATCCCGTAACAAATAAAAGCTCACCACCGGAATCAACACCAGATTCGCCAACCAGCCAATCAACGCCAGCCCCGAGGCAGTCGCATGGCTCAGCACCACGCCGACAACATCGGAAGTCTGACTCATATGCTCGCTGATGGCGGCCTTGAGCTTGTCGAACTTCCAGAAACCTTCCGACAAGCCGAACTTCGATTGCGCCCAGGGCAACGCCGTGTGCTGTAGCCAGTCGAGCATCTGCGGGGCCAGCTCATACAAACGAAACAACTGCCTGGCGAGCAGCGGCACCAATACCAACAGCAGCGTGGTGAGGATCAATGCAAACAGGGTAAACACCGCCACGACACCCCAGGTTCGGGACAAGCCTGCCTTCTCCAGCCGATCCACCAGCGGGTCGAAAAGGTAGGCCAACAGCAGCGCCACCAGAAACGGCGTCAGGATCGGATGCAACAACCAGACAAACGCACAAAGCAGGACCACCCCACCGAGCCAGAACCAACGCCGCGTATCGGCCATGAACCACTCCATTGCTTCTATATAAAGAAAGAAAAACTACCAGCGAAAACGCAGTTGCGGGGTTGGGGCCGGCGCTGCGGCAGGCACCGAACCGTCGGAAGCGGGCTGAACGGGCGCGGCCGGGGCCGGTGCTTGACCCGCCGGTGTTTCCTGGAGCCTGGCCAGCGACAGCTGTGCACGCAGCTGATCGACACTGCCATTGACCCGATAGAGAATCCGGTCGCCCTCGACACGTTGTACGCGCCCGCCAAATGGCTCCAGCAAACGGCCAAGCGACGCGTAGTGCTCAAGATTCATGCCTTGCACTTCCAGCAATTGCTCGCTCGACGCACCGGGTCTGGCGACAAACCGCGGTGCCAGGCGCTCGTTGACCGCCAGCATCACCGCATCGGCCACGGCGGCCTGATCGGCGCCCTGCACGGTACCGGCATCTTTCTGATCGCCCAGCCACAGACGCCACTTGGCTTGCCATTGCCCGCCCTCTTCCTGGGCGTGTACCGCGAGCAAGGCGTCGGCGTTGTAGCGTTCCGATGCAGCATGCAAAGGCGCGGGATCTGCGCCTTCCAGATTCGGCGCGGTCGCGACGATCTGTTCGTTCAGGTCGGCCAATGGCAAGCGCAATGGCAAGCCACGGTGCTGGGCAGCCCGACGCAGCGGCGCCGCGCTGGCCTGGCCGTCGCCCACCAGACTGGAGCCCTCGGTGGAATCATTCAACCACCAGCCGAGGATCGACGGCCGATTGGGCCCCCACATGGCCAGGCCGGCGCGGCGCAAGGCCTGCTCGGTGGTACCCGGATCGAAATCGACTTTCAGGACTTCCGGTGGCCCGGCATCAAAGCCGTATTGGCTGATGATCTGTTGCGGGTCTTTGCGAATCGCTGCCAACCCCGGACTTTGAGCGGCCTTGGGGTCGCCGGTCAGGCGCAATACCAATGTGTCCAGCGCACGCTGAGTCGCCTGATCGCGCTCCTCGGGCGACTGGCCATTCACTGGTTCGCGCACCTGATAAAGGCCTTTGACAGTTTCGGCATGACTGACCAGGCTGACCACTGACAAACAACTCACAAGCAAGAATTTACAAAAACGCATGGAAGATTCCTGACGACAAGAGCGGCTGAAACAGACCGCATGAAGACGATCGAGCAAGGCTGTGACCACTGCCCGACGCAAAACATTCACACGTTCCAGGTAAGTTTTCGCACTGTCATAACGATAGACGGTTAATCGCGATACCTTATACAGCCATGCAGGATGCCACCGACACCGCGCTTTTATGGTTTTTTTGAGCGGATATGGCCCTGCTGTCGGCCTGAGGATGGCCGCTGCGGCTCAAGCCTGATAAAATCGCGCGCCTTCGCAGACCGGCAACAGCCGGGTACCCTGAAATTCGTGCACGGCCCTCGCCTTCGCCTGTTTCGGCGGTCCCGATGGACTCGGTCGTTACCCAGAAATCCCCCCCTAAAGGCCTGGATCATGAGCAAGCAACCCTCCCTGAGCTACAAGGACGCCGGTGTAGACATCGACGCCGGTGAAGCATTGGTCGAACGCATCAAGAGCGTCGCCAAGCGCACTGCGCGCCCGGAAGTCATGGGCGGCCTGGGCGGTTTTGGCGCCCTCTGCGAAATCCCGGCCGGCTACAAGCAGCCTGTGCTGGTTTCCGGTACTGACGGCGTCGGCACCAAGCTGCGCCTGGCACTGAACCTGAACAAGCACGACAGCATCGGCATCGACCTGGTTGCCATGTGCGTCAACGACCTGGTGGTGTGTGGCGCCGAGCCGCTGTTCTTCCTCGACTACTACGCCACCGGCAAACTGAACGTCGACACCGCTGCCCAGGTTGTGACCGGCATCGGCGCTGGCTGCGAACTGTCGGGCTGCTCGCTGGTTGGCGGCGAAACCGCTGAAATGCCGGGCATGTACGAAGGCGAAGACTACGACCTGGCCGGCTTCTGCGTCGGCGTCGTGGAAAAATCCGAAATCATCGACGGCTCCAAGGTCGCTGCCGGCGATGCCCTGCTCGCCCTGCCGTCTTCCGGCCCGCACTCCAACGGCTACTCGCTGATCCGCAAGATCATCGAAGTGTCCGGCGCCGACATCGAAAACACCCAGCTCGACGGCAAGCCGCTGACCGACCTGCTGATGGCCCCGACCCGCATCTACGTGAAGCCGCTGCTCAAGCTGATCAAGGAAACCGGCGCTGTCAAAGCCATGGCCCACATCACCGGTGGCGGCCTGCTGGACAACATCCCGCGCGTTCTGCCAAAAGGCGCGCAGGCTGTGGTTGACGTGGCCAGCTGGAACCGCCCGGCAGTGTTCGACTGGCTGCAAGAGAAAGGCAACGTTGACGAGAACGAAATGCACCGCGTGCTGAACTGCGGCGTGGGCATGGTCATCTGCGTGGCTCAGGAGCACGTTGAAACCGCCCTGAACGTTCTGCGCGAAGCGGGCGAGCAGCCTTGGGTCATCGGCCAGATCTCCACCGCTGCCGAAGGCGCAGCCCAGGTTGAACTGAAGAACCTCAAGGCTCACTGATGCCTAAGACCTGTGATGTGGTGGTGCTGTTGTCCGGCACCGGCAGTAACTTGCAGGCTCTGATCGACAGCACGCGGACCGGCGACAGCCCGGTCCGCATCGCTGCGGTGATTTCCAACCGCGCCGACGCCTACGGCCTGCAACGTGCCAGGGACGCGGGTATCGACACCCGCACCCTGGATCACAAGGCTTTCGAAGGTCGCGAGGCCTTCGACGCCGCGCTGATCGAACTGATCGACGCCTTCAATCCCGAACTCGTGGTACTGGCCGGATTCATGCGCATTCTCAGCGCTGGCTTCGTACGCCACTATCAGGGTCGCCTGCTGAATATCCATCCCTCGCTGCTACCCAAATACAAAGGGCTACACACTCATCAGCGCGCGCTGGAGGCTGGCGACACCGAGCACGGCTGCTCCGTGCACTTCGTCACCGAGGAACTCGATGGCGGACCACTGGTCGTACAGGCTGTAATACCGGTAGAGTTACAGGATTCGCCGGAGAGTCTGGCGCAGCGGGTCCATGTTCAGGAACACCTGATCTACCCGATGGCCGTCCGCTGGTTTGCCGAAGGTCGTCTGGCTCTCGGCGAGCAAGGTGCTTTACTGGATGGACAGTTACTCGCGGCCAGCGGCCACTTGATTCGAAACTAGGAGATTTTATGCGTCGCGCCCTGCTCTTCGCTTGCGCTCTGCTCGCCTTGCCCTTCGCCCAGGCGGCAGACCTTCAACCTTTCTCCGCCAGCTACACCGCCGACTGGAAACAGCTGCCCATGAGTGGCACTGCCGAGCGCAGCCTCGAAAAAACCAGCGACGGCAAATGGAAACTGAGTTTCAAGGCGTCGATGATGATCGCCAGCCTGTCCGAGGAAAGCACCCTGACACTGGACAAGGACACGCTTCTTCCAGAGTCGTACCACTTTGAACGTGGCGGCCTGGGCAAGGCCAAGAAGTCGGATCTGGACTTCGACTGGAACACCAAAATGATCACCGGCACCGATCGCGGTGACGCAGTGAAGGTTCCACTGAACCGTGGCATGCTCGACAAATCCAGCTATCAGCTGGCCTTGCAGCAAGACGTTGCCATCGGCAAGAAAAGCATGACCTATCAGGTAGTGGACGGCAGTGAAGTCGATACCTATGACTTCCGCGTGCTGGGCGCTGAAAAGGTCGACACCAAGGCCGGCAAGATCGATGCGATCAAGGTTGAACGTGTGCGCGACCCGACACAAAACAAACGCATCACCGTGATGTGGTTCGCCAAGGACTGGGATTACCTGCTGGTCCGCCTGCAACAGGTCGAAACCGACGGCAAGGAGTACAACATCATGCTCCTGAACGGTACGGTCAACGGCAAGGAAGTCAAAGGCAGCTGATCCGGATCGATACCATGAAGCCCCGCCATTGCGGGGCTTTTTTGTGAGTTCGAAAATTGGAACGCCGACAAGCGCGATGGCTCTATACCTTCAAGGTCTTTTTTGATCGAATGAGATTTCCTGTCGCCCGCGAGGTTTCCCATGACCGTTACTGTCAACACCGTTTCTGCCGAAGGCTTTCGCCACAGCGTCCAGATCGATGACCATGAACTCTTCGCCGACGTGCCCGTCACGGCTGGCGGAGAGGGCTCGGCGCCGGAGCCGCACGATTATTTCGATGCCGCGCTGGGTGCCTGCAAAGCCTTGACCTTGAAGCTGTATGCCAGGAAGAAGGACATCCCGCTGACCGGTGTCGGCGTCGAGGTCAAGCGCGACAACAGCCTGGAACAGAAGGGCCAGTACGCGCTGCACGTCAAACTGACCCTCAAGGGCGTACTCACCGACGCCCAGCGCGACGAACTGCACCGCGTGGCCGATCGCTGCCCGATCCACAAGCTGATGACCACCTCTGAAGTCAGCATCGAAACTCATTTGTCAGAAGGTGCGTTCAGCCAATAGCGGCAAGGGTTGCGCAAGCGGGTTATGCTCGAATGCATTACCCGCTCAGCCTGGAACGCACCATGAACACTCCACTCGTGATCCGCCCCCGCACCGAAGATGTCGAAGGTCAGCCAATTCTGCGTCCACTGCCATCTGCCAAGTGCCGCAGCGTCGGGCCATTCGTGTTTTTCGATCACATGCTGGAAACCCGTTATCCGCCGGGCAAAGGCATGAACATCCGCCAGCATCCGCACATTGGCCTGTCGACCCTCACTTACTTGTTCCAGGGGCAGATCCAGCACAAGGACAGCCTCGGCTCCGATCAAGTGGTCGGGACTGGCGACGTCAGCTGGATGACGGCTGGCAGTGCCATTGCCCACGTGGAACGCACGCCTGAGGCCCTGAAAAAAAGCGGCTTCACGATGCACGGTTTGCAGATCTGGCTGGCTTCACCCAAGGATAAAGAACAAGGTCCGGGGCATTACAGCCACCATCCGGCTTCCACATTGCCCGTCAGCGAGAACCTGGGGGTGAAGATTCGCATGATTGCCGGGTCAGGCTTTTGCCTGGAATCACCAGTGCCGGTGCTTTCTCCTACGTTGTACGCGGAATTGCACCTGCAAACGGCGACAACGCTGCTGATCCCCACCGAGCATGAGGAACGTGCGCTGTATGTGTTGAGCGGCGAAGTGCAACTGGATGGCGAGACGATAGAGCCTCATTCGCTGGTGGTACTGCCTGCCGGGGAAGAGATGACCCTGTTTGCTGAAAGCGACAGCCACGCCGTGTTGTTTGGCGGCGCACCGCTGGACGGGCCACGGCGGATCAAAGGGAATTTTGTCGCGAGCGATCCGGCAGCGATTGATGAAGCACGGCGGCGCTGGGCGGCCGGGGACTGGCCGACGGTGCCGGGGGAAGTTGAGAGGATCGAATTGCCTTAGATTCTTCGGTGTTCGTAACATCGCCATCGCGAGCAAGCTCGCTCCCACAGTTGACCGCGTCGGTCACAGGAATTGCACACGACACATTTCCCCTGTGGGAGCGAGCTTGCTCGCGAAGAGGCCGGTTCAGGCACTGACAAAATCGGTGCCTGACACCAGATCAACCCTTGAACACTTCATCCAGCAAGTTATGCATCGAGGTGAACGCCCGAGCAGCGATCTTCGCGTCATACATCATCATGCCCGGCACCTTGGCGTGCGGGTCGGTGAATGAGTGGAACGCACCGCCGTAGCTCAGCAACTGCCAGTCCACACCTGCCGCGTTCATTTCATCTTCGAATGCCGGCAACTGCTCCTTTGGCACCAGTGGATCGGAGGCACCGTGCAGTACCAGCACCTTACCCTGGATGTTTTTCGCATCGGCCGGGTTCGGTGTGTCCAGCGTGCCGTGGAACGATACCGCCGCTTTCACTGGCGCACCGGTACGGGCAAACTCCAGGGCGCAGCAACCGCCGAAGCAGAAACCGTAGGTCGCCAGCTTCGACGTATCGACTGCCGCCTCGCCCTGCCCCTGTAACTGCTCGAACGCCGCCTGCATGCGCTTGCGCAGCAATGCGCGGTCATTCTTCAACGGCATCATTGCCGCGCCGGCCTCGTCATTGTTCGTCGGACGAACCGATTGACCGTAAAGGTCTGCGATCAGCACCACATAACCCTTGGATGCCACCGACCTGGCGATCTCCTCGGCACCGGCGCTGACGCCCATCCAGTTCGGCGCCATCAACAAACCCGGACGCGGGCCTTTATGGTCGGCATCGAAGGCCAGACGGCTTTCGTAGGCCTGACCATCAATCTGATAGGCAACGGAACGTACAGTGATTTGGCTCATTTCTGACTCCTGATTTTTGAACACCAGAATGAAAAAACCCGCCGAAGCGGGTTTTCTACAACACAGTTAAGCTGATAGCTCGACCAACAGTTTGTTCAGACGGCGCACATAGGCCGCCGGGTCTTTCAAGCTGTCGCCGGCCGCCAGGGCCGCCTGATCGAAGAGGATGTGCGACAGGTCGCCGAAGCGCTCGTCGCTCTGCTCGTTGTCGAGCTTCTCGATCAGCGGGTGAGCCGGGTTGAATTCGAAGATCGGCTTCGAATCCGGAACCTTCTGGCCGCTGGCTTCGAGGATCTGACGCATCTGCAAGCCCAGGTCCTGCTCGCCGATGGCCAGGATCGCCGGAGAATCAGTCAGACGATGGGACACTCGAACTTCCGCAACGGATTCGCCCAGCGCGGTTTTCAGACGCTCAACCAGACCTTCCTTAGCCTTGGCGACTTCTTCCGCAGCCTTCTTGTCCTCTTCCGAGTCCAGGTTGCCGAGGTCCAGGTCACCGCGCGCCACGTCGACAAAGCTCTTGCCGTCGAAGTCGCTGAGATAGCTCATCAGCCACTCGTCGATGCGATCGGTCAGCAGCAGCACTTCGATGCCTTTCTTGCGGAAGACTTCCAGGTGCGGGCTGTTCTTGACCTGCGCGTAGGTTTCGCCGGTCAGGTAGTAGATCTTGTCCTGACCTTCCTTGGCACGCGCCAGGTACTCGGCCAGGCCAACAACCTGTTCGCCATCGTCGCCATGGGTCGAGGCGAAACGCAGCAGGCCGGCGATTTTTTCTTTGTTGGCGAAGTCTTCTGCCGGGCCTTCTTTCATGACCTGACCGAAGTTTTTCCAGAAGCCTTTGTACTGCTCAGGCTCGTTCTTCGCCAGTTTTTCCAGCATGTCCAGAACACGCTTGGTCAGCGCCGACTTCATGGAATCGATGATCGGGTCTTTCTGCAGGATTTCCCGCGACACGTTCAGCGACAGGTCGTTGGAATCGACCACGCCCTTGATGAAGCGCAGGTACAACGGCAGGAAGGACTCAGCCTGATCCATGACGAATACGCGCTGCACGTACAATTTCAGGCCTTTCGGCGCTTCACGCTGGTACAGGTCGAACGGAGCGCGGCTCGGCACGTATAGCAGCGAGCTGTACTCCAGCTTGCCTTCGACCTTGTTGTGGCTCCAGCTCAGCGGGTTTTCGAAATCGTGAGCGATGTGCTTGTAGAACTCCTGATATTCCTCGTCCTTGATCTCGGTACGGGGACGGGTCCACAGGGCACTGGCGCGGTTGACGGTTTCCCATTCAACGGCCGGTTTCTCCTCGCCCTCGGTGGCTGCCACTTCTTTCGGCAACTCGATCGGCAAGGCGATGTGGTCGGAGTACTTCTTGATGATGTTGCGCAGGCGCCAGCCATCGGCGAACTCGTCTTCACCGGATTTCAGGTGCAGGACGATGCGAGTGCCGCGCTCGGTCTTGTCGATGGTCGCAACTTCGAAGTTACCTTCGCCCTTGGACGACCAGTGCACGCCTTCGCTGGCAGCGCTGCCGGCACGACGGCTGAACACATCGACTTTGTCAGCGACGATGAAGGCGGAGTAGAAACCGACACCGAACTGGCCGATCAGGTGCGAGTCTTTCTTCTGGTCGCCGGTCAGGTGTTTCATGAAATCGGCGGTGCCGGACTTGGCGATGGTCCCCAGGTGGGTGATCGCGTCTTCGCGGCTCATGCCGATACCGTTGTCTTCGAGGGTGACGGTTTTAGCGTCCTTGTCGAAGCTCACGCGGATTTTCAGTTCGGCGCCACCTTCCAGCAGCTCTGGCTTGGCCAGGGCTTCGAAACGTAATTTGTCGACAGCGTCAGAGGCGTTCGAGATCAATTCGCGAAGGAAAATTTCCTTGTTGGAATACAGCGAATGGATCATGAGATGCAGCAGTTGCTTCACCTCGGTCTGGAAGCCCAGGGTTTCCTTTTGAGTTTCCACACTCATGGTCATCAAACTCCAATCAGATGGCATAAGCCGCGACCTTGAGGGTCGGCGGCGGGTTGTCCTCAGAGTTTGGGGCACCGTTCAGGATTTCAAGGGCTCTTCGAGTTTGAAATGTGCACGGGCCGTGGCAATGGGTTCGGCTTCGGTGCTTTGCCAGGCGGTAATCGCCACGTTGGCGACCCGGCGACCCTGGCGACACACCTGACATCGGGCCCAGGTATCGCGAAACTGCCCGGCACGCAGGTAATCCAGAGAGAAATCGATGATTTTCGGCACCCCGGGCGATCCGGTAAACACCAACAGGTGCAGCGCGGCGGCCAACTCCATGAAACCGGCGATCACACCGCCATGAATCGCCGGCAACAATGGGTTACCGATGTTGTCCTTGTTCGCTGGCAGCTTGAACAGCAACTCATCTCCCACCCGTGAACATTCGACGCCGATCAGCCGGGCATAGGGAATCAAATCCAGCAGCGAGGCATAATCGCCCTGCTCATGGGCCTTTTGCAGTTGCTCCTTTAGAGACTCGCTCACTGCGCACCTCCGGCAACCGCGCCACCAAAGCCCTTGGTGCCCTTGAGACCCTTACCCATGCGCATGAAAGTGCCCACCACATGAGCAATGGGTTGCTCGGGGTCATCCTGATAGGCAAAGCCACGGGCGAAAATCACGTCGGTGGTGACGCGGTAGCATTGGGCAAAGCCGTAGACATCTTTATGCGGCTCGGCGGCATGCATGTAGTCGATGCGCAGATCGAGGGTCGGGCAGACCTCGAATTCCGGGAGCACGCAGAGCGTCGCCATGCCACAGGCCGTGTCCATCAGCGAAGTCAGCGCCCCGCCATGAATCACGCCGGTTTCGGGATTGCCGACGATCTGCGGGCTGTACGGCAGCACAATCGTCAGCCCTTCGCTGTTGGCACTGTGAACGCGTAGTCCAAGTACCTGACAGTGTCGCAGTGCCGACAGAAAGCGCATCGCACGCTCAAAAACGGGGTTTTCAGCCATTTGATAAAAACTCTTGTTTAAATCCGTACAATGCGGTGGCGGTCCGGGTAAAAGTTCCGCATTAGAACAAACTTATATATCTGAAATAATTAAGGAACTTAACCCTGATGCGTGGGTTCTTAAGGCCAGTAGATGCTTTTCATCAGGAGAAACACCCCATGCGTAAGACTTTAGCTATTGCCTTGATGTTGACCGCTTCCCTCGGTCTCGCTGCCTGCGATAAAAAATCCGAGGACAAAGCTCAAGATGCTAACCAACATGCTGAGCAAGCCCAGCAAAAAATGAACGAAGCTCAGGATAAAGTGAACGACGCGGCGAAAGAAAACGCCGAAGCCGCCAAAGATCAGGCGGAAGCGGCTAAAGAGGCGGCTCCGGCTGCTCCGGCTGCTCCGGCCGCTCCGGCCGCTCCGGAAGCACCTAAGAACTAATCCGGTTTTTAGCGTGATAAAAGAAAACCCGCCAAGTGCGGGTTTTCTTTTGTCTTCAAAAAAGCGGTTAGAGCAAAATCGTACGATAAGTCGGACTAATCATCAGCAACAGCGAACAGATTAAACCCGCCAGCCAAACCAGATTGCGCTACCGAGTCAGATCCGTCCAGTAACACACTAGATAGCCAGCGCGCAGGCGCCCGATCAGGCAGCCTCTTTATTCGCCTCAAGCAATGGCGCTTCTGTAGGGGTATAGACCATCACGTCGAGAACGTCGGAATGAAACTCTCGGCGATACAATACGAACACCACACCGGCACTCATCAACATGAACAGCCATGGGCTGACGAACCAGGCCAGCATGGTCATGCCGAAGTAATAAGAGCGCAGGCCAAAGTTGAACTGGTTGGCGGCCATGGAGATGACACGGGCTGCACGGGCGGCAAAGGCCTTGCGCTCCTGCTCGGACACATGGCGTTCACCGACCATCGGCGCCGAGCCGACCAGAATGGCGGCGAAGTTGTACTGGCGCATGCACCAGCTGAACGTGAAGAACGCATAGACAAACACCAGCGCCAGGCACAGCAACTTGATTTCCGACATGCCCTGGGACGCCTGTTGCACCATCGGGATATCCGCCAGCAACGACACCGCCCGCTCCGACGCACCCAGCACTGTGAGAATACCGGCCAGGATAATCAATGTACTGGAAGCGAAGAACGAAGCATTGCGCTCCAGATTGCCGATCACGCTGGCATCGGCGATGCGGTTGTCACGCAGCAGCATGCGGCGCATCCAGTCCTCACGATACAGGTGCAGCACACTGGCCAGACACGCGGTGTCACGGCCTTTCCAGGTGGCATAGCGGGTGTACCCGCCCCAGCAGATGACGAACCAGATGGCGGCAAGAATGTGTATCAGATTGGCTTGGATGAACGACATGCAGGTCCTTGTGATGTATTTGCGGATTACACAGCCCCTGTGGGAGCGAGCTTGCTCGCGATTGCGGCGGGTCAGCCGACATCAATCTTGAATGGACTGCCCCCATCGCGAGCAAGCTCGCTCCCACAAAGGGTTTTGCAGTGATTCGACGTTAGCCTAAGAAAAAAGACACTACCTGATACCCATAAAAAAATGCCCCGTATCGATTGATACGGGGCATTTCTGTTTTGTGACGGACCGGTAAAGCTTAAGCCAGCGCTTCTTCGCGCTTGCCCAGCAGACGGTCGCAGACAACGGCAACCACCAGCGTCATCACCGAAGGCACCAGCCAGGCCAGGCCCTGCTCGCTCAGCGGCAGGTGGGCCATTTGCGTCGGCATCCAGTCCGCCAGACCGGCGCCCTTGAGGGCGTCGATCAAGCCGAAGATGAACGACACCAGCATCACCGGGCCGACAATGCGACCCTGCTCATGCCAGAAGTCCTTGCAGAAGCTCAGAGCCACCAGGGCGATGCACGGCGGGTAGATCGCGGTCAGTACCGGGATCGAGAACGCAATCAGCTTGGTCAGGCCCAGGTTGGATACCAGCAGCGAGAACGCAGCGAGGATGATCACCAGCGTCTTGTAGGACAGTGGCAGCACGCGGCTGAAGTATTCGGCGCAGGCACAGGTCAGACCAACCGCAGTCACCAGGCACGCCAGAGAAATCAGCACCGCGAGGAAACCGCTGCCTAGGGAACCGAAAGTGTGCTGCACATAGGCGTGTAGTACCGCTGCACCGTTGGTAGCACCTGCGGCCACTTCATGGCTGCCCGAACCGAGACGGAACAGGCTGACATAAACCAGTGCCAGGCCCACACCGGCAATCAGACCGGCGATAATCGCGTAGCGGGTGATCAGTGCTGGCGACTCGACGCCGCGCGAACGGATGGCGTTGACGATGACGATGCCGAACACCAGGGCGCCCAAGGTATCCATGGTCAGGTAACCATTGATGAAGCCTTGGGAAAACGGCGCTGCCACGTATTCAGGCGTGGCTTGGCCAATGTCACCGGCCGGCAGGGCGAATGCTGCAATGCCCAGCACGGCCAGGGCGATTATCTTCAGCGGAGCGAGAAAGCGCCCTACGGTATCCAGCAAACGGCCCGGGTACAGCGAGATGAAGAACACCAGCAGGAAGTAAACCGAGCTGTACAGGAACAAAGCCAGCGGGCTCTCGCCGGTCAGCGGCGCCAGGCCCACTTCGAACGATACCGTCGCGGTACGAGGCGTCGCGAACAGCGGTCCTACGGCCAGGTAGCAAGCAGCCGCCAACAGGCCACCCGCCACTTTACCGATCGGGCTGCTCAACGCATCCATTGCACCACCGACCTTGGCCAGGGCCACAACGGTGATCACCGGCAGCCCGACCGCGGTGACCAGGAAACCCAGCGCCGCCATCCAGACATTAGGCCCGGACTGCAAACCGACGATAGGCGGGAAGATGATGTTGCCAGCCCCGACGAACAGGGCAAACGTCATAAAACCAAGTGCCAGGATGTCCTGGCCTTTCAACACTTTCATTAAGGAAATACCACACTACTGAATCGGAATTTAGAGAGGGATTTCCCTATGGATGAGGGAAATGCTGTCAGTCCGTATAAGACCGACCCTTTTAGCGCGTTGCAGCCTTGTGGGCCGCGGACGCAAAAATGGCGAGTAGCCTAACGAATTTGGCCGATAAACGCACTGTTAGTGGGCAAACATTCCGATATACGACATTTTTCTGTCGCGTTTATGCATGTAAATGGTTGGTGCCTGTAAGTCCGCCTTCGTCGGAACGCCGCCCGGGGCCAGCAGAGTCAACACAAATGCCGGAAACGACAAAGGCCACCCGAAGGTGGCCTTTGTTTGGTGAAGCGTCAGCCAAGCGCGAGGCTTACTTGACAGCCCAACCAGTCAGCTCGGCCAGGGCCTTGCCGATGTCTGCCAGCGAACGCACGGTTTTAACGCCTGCGTCTTGCAGAGCAGCGAATTTCTCGTCTGCAGTGCCTTTGCCGCCAGAGATGATTGCGCCAGCATGGCCCATGCGCTTGCCCGGAGGAGCAGTCACACCAGCGATGTAGGAAACAACCGGCTTGGTCACGTGTGCCTTGATGTAGGCAGCCGCTTCTTCCTCAGCCGAACCGCCGATCTCGCCGATCATCACGATCGCTTCGGTCTTCGGGTCTTCCTGGAACAGCTTCAGGATGTCGATGAAGTTCGAACCCGGGATCGGGTCACCACCGATGCCGACGCAAGTCGACTGACCGAAACCGGCGTCAGTAGTCTGCTTCACAGCTTCGTAGGTCAGGGTGCCGGAACGGGAAACGATACCGACCTTGCCTGGCAAGTGAATGTGACCTGGCATGATGCCGATCTTGCATTCGCCTGGAGTGATCACGCCTGGGCAGTTAGGGCCGATCAGGGTAACACCCAGCTCGTCGCACTTAACTTTAGCGTCCAGCATGTCCAGGGTAGGAATGCCTTCGGTGATGCAGACGATCAGCTTGATGCCGCCGAAAGCAGCTTCCAGGATCGAGTCCTTGCAGAAAGGAGCCGGAACGTAGATCACGCTGGCGGTAGCGCCAGTGGCAGCTACAGCGTCTTTAACGGTGTTGAACACTGGCAGACCCAGGTGCTCGGTGCCGCCTTTGCCCGGAGTTACACCACCAACCATCTTGGTGCCGTACTCGATGGCTTGCTGGGTGTGGAAACTACCTTGCGAACCGGTAATACCCTGGCAGATAACTTTGGTGTCTTTATTGATCAGGACGCTCATTATTTGCCCTCCGCAGCTTTGACAACTTGTTGAGCAGCGTCGGTCAGGCTGGTAGCAGCGATGATGTTCAAACCGCTTTCTGCCAGTACTTTAGCGCCCAGCTCAGCGTTGTTACCTTCAAGGCGAACAACAACCGGGATTTTCACGCCGACTTCTTTCACTGCACCGATGATGCCTTCGGCAATCATGTCGCAACGAACGATGCCGCCGAAGATGTTGACCAGTACTGCAGCGACGTTAGTGTCGGACAGGATGATCTTGAACGCTTCGGTAACGCGTTCCTTGGTAGCACCGCCGCCTACGTCGAGGAAGTTGGCTGGCTTGCCGCCATGCAGGTTGACGATGTCCATGGTACCCATGGCCAGGCCAGCACCGTTGACCATGCAACCGATGTTGCCTTCCAGCGCTACGTAGTTCAGTTCGAACTTGGCAGCGTGCGCTTCGCGCGGATCGTCTTGCGACGGATCGTGGAAAGTCTTCAGCTTAGGCTGACGGTACATGGCGTTGGCGTCGATGTTGATCTTGGCGTCCAGGCAGTGCAGATCGCCGTCAGCCTTGATCACCAGCGGGTTCACTTCCAGCAGGGCCAGATCGTGATCCTGGAACAGTTTGGCCAGACCTACGAAGATCTTGGCGAACTGGGCAACTTGCTTGCCTTCCAGACCCAACTGGAATGCCAGCTCGCGACCCTGGAATGGCTGAGCGCCAACCAGTGGATCGATAGTGGCTTTCAGAATTTTTTCTGGAGTGTCGTGAGCGATTTTCTCGATGTCCACGCCACCTTCGGTGGAAGCCATGAACACGATACGACGGCTCGAACGGTCAACGACAGCGCCCAGGTACAGCTCTTTAGCGATATCAGTGCACGATTCAACCAGGATCTTGGTGACTGGCTGACCATTGGCGTCAGTCTGGTAAGTCACCAGACGCTTGCCCAGCCACTGCTGTGCGAAGGCTTTGGCGTCTTCTTTGTTGCGAACCAGCTTTACGCCGCCCGCTTTACCGCGACCACCGGCGTGGACCTGGGCTTTGACAACCCACTCGCTGCCGCCGATTTTGTCGCAAGCTTCTGCTGCTGCTTCCGGGGTGTCTACCGCGTAACCGGTGGAAACTGGCAGGCCGTACTCAGCGAACAGCTGCTTACCCTGATACTCGTGAAGATTCATGCTTATTACCGTCTTCGTTAGGTACTGCGCATTCGGTGCTGCACTCATTCAAGTGCCGCACCACCTGTGACTGCTGCTTGCATAGCTGAGCTATGCAAGACTGCGTCCAGCGGATATTCCGCGGTGAGTCTTGCGTGCAAGGCTCACGACGGGCCAAACCGCCGTGGTTTCTTATTATGTCTTAACGCTTCTTGCGGTTGGCGATGTGGATGGCGCCGCCATTCACTGCCAAAGCAGCTTCGTGCAAGGCTTCAGACAGGGTCGGATGGGAGAAAACCATCATGCCCAGGTCTTCAGCGCTGGTGCCGAATTCCATACCGATCGCGCCCTGCTGAACCAGTTCGGCAGCGCTTGGGCCAATCACGTGGACGCCCAGTACGCGGTCTGTCTTGGCATCTGCGATGACCTTGACGAAACCGCCGGTATCGTTGGCAGCCATGGCACGGCCAGAGGCTGCGAACGGGAAGGTGCCGACGTTAACTTCAACGCCTTCGGCTTTCAAGGCCTGCTCGGTTTTACCGACCCACGCGATTTCCGGGTGAGTATAAATAACCGAAGGGATCAAATCATAGTTCATCTGGGCCTTGTGGCCCTTGATGCGCTCGACAACCATGATGCCTTCTTCGGACGCCTTGTGCGCCAGCATCATGCCGCGAACCACGTCGCCGATGGCGTAAACGCCTGGTACGGTGGTGGCGCAGTGATCGTCAACGTGCACGAAACCGCGCTCGTCCAGGGTCACGCCGCAGTCGGCAGCCAGCAGATCAGTGGTCACCGGACGGCGACCAACGGCTACGATCAGCTTGTCGAAAGTGATGTTCTGTTCGCCCTTGGCATCGGTGTAGTTCACCACGACTTCGTCGCCGTTCACTTTGGAACCGGTGACGCGAGCGCCCAGCTTGATGTCCAGACCCTGTTTGGTCAGGGTTTTCAGCGCTTCCTTGGAAACAGCGGTGTCCGCTGCCATCAGGAAGGTGTCCAGGGCTTCAAGGACAGTCACTTCTGCACCCAGACGCGACCAGACCGAACCCAGTTCCAGACCGATAACGCCGGCGCCGATCACGCCCAGACGTTTTGGAACCGATTGGAATTCCAGAGCGCCAGTCGAATCGACGATCACATTCTGGTCGACCGGAGCCGGTGGAATGTCGATCGGACGCGAGCCCGGAGCGAGGATGACGTTTTCGGCTTCGATGATTTCTACCGAACCGTCTGGCTTGGTGACTTCAACTTTCTTGCCGGCCAGCAGCTTGCCGTGACCCTGGATGGAGGTCACACCGTTGGCTTTGAACAAGGTCGCAACGCCGGAGGTCAGGCCTTTGACGATGTTGGCCTTACGGCCGACCATCGCTGGCACGTCCATGGTCACGCCAGCGTGATTGATACCGTGGATCGCGAAACCGTCCTGGGCTTCGTGGAATTTCCACGAGCTGTCCAGCAGGGCCTTGGATGGAATGCAGCCGACGTTCAGGCAGGTACCGCCCAGAGCCAGTTTGCCTTCCTTGTCGGTGTACTTCTCGATGCAGGCAGTGGAGAGACCCAACTGCGCGGCCTTGATGGCAGCGACGTAACCGCCAGGGCCCGCACCGATCACTACTACGTCAAATTTCTGCGACATTCAAAAAATCCTCTTTAGCGAAAAGCTTCAAGCCGCAAGCTGCAAGCCAGGCTGCGGGTTTTCCGACAGCTCGAGCCTGCAGCTCATGGCTGCTTCTATCAGATATCCAGCAACAGACGAGCCGGATCTTCCAGCAGGTTCTTGATGGTCACCAGGAAGGTCACAGCTTCTTTGCCATCGATCAGACGGTGATCGTAGGACAGTGCCAGGTACATCATCGGACGGATAACGACCTGACCGTTGATGGCCATAGGACGCTGGATGATGTTGTGCATGCCCAGGATGGCGGCTTGTGGCGGGTTGACGATCGGGGTCGACATCATCGAACCGAAAGTACCGCCGTTGGTGATGGTGAACGTACCACCGGTCATTTCGTCCATCGACAGTTTGCCGTCGCGGGCTTTCTTGCCGAAGGTGGCGATGCCGCCTTCGATTTCAGCCAGGCTCATCAGTTCGGCGTTACGCAGAACCGGTACAACCAGGCCGCGATCGCTGGAAACTGCAACGCCGACGTCAGCGTAGCCGTGGTAAACGATGTCGCCGCCGTCGATCGACGCGTTGACAGCCGGGAAGCGCTTCAGCGCCTCGGTAGCCGCTTTCACGAAGAACGACATGAAGCCCAGGCGTACGCCGTTGTGGGACTTCTCGAACAGGTCCTTGTACTTCGAACGCAGCGCCATGACTTCGGTCATGTCGACTTCGTTGAAAGTGGTCAGCATCGCCATGTTCGATTGAGCTTCAACCAGACGCTTGGCCACAGTGGCGCGAACGCGGGTCATCGGAACGCGCTTCTCGATGCGGTCGCCAGCAGCGAACACAGGAGCGGCGGCAGCCGGAGCAGCAGCCTTGGCAGGTGCGGCAGCAGGAGCAGCTTTCTTGGCTTCGACAGCGGCAACCACGTCTTCCTTGGTTACACGACCATCTTTGCCGGTGCCTTTGACGGAAGCCAGGTTGATGCCGTTTTCTTCGGCCAGCTTGCGAGCAGCTGGAGCTGCGATAGCGTCTTCGTCCGCGCCGGCAGCCGGAGCGGCAGCAGCGGCCGGAGCAGCAGCGGCAGCGGGAGCAGCGGCAGCAGCGCCGCCTTCAACGATGGAGCCCAGGACTTCGTCGGACAGAACGGTGTCGCCTTCGTTCTTGACGATAGCGCCCAGCACGCCGTCAGCGGTAGCCAGCACTTCCAGTACGACCTTGTCGGTTTCGATGTCGACGATCAGTTCGTCGCGCTTGACCGCGTCGCCCGGTTGTTTGTGCCAGGTGGCAACGGTGCCATCGGCAACCGATTCCGGGAAAGTGGGGGCTTTGATCTCGATAGCCATTGTCTGTGGTTCCTTAAATTCGGTTTCAGGTGCGCGAAGGCGTTAAACAGTAAAGGCGTCTTGCAGCAGTTGTTCCTGCTGTTCGGCGTGCATCGATGCGTAACCGCATGCAGGTGCAGCAGAAGCCTCACGGCCCGCGTACTCGAGTACGAGAGACTTGTTGAGGTTGCTGATGCTGCGACGCATGTGGTGTTGGCTGCAGTACCACGCACCCTGGTTCATCGGCTCTTCCTGACACCAGACGGCATGCTTGGCGTTGGTGTAAGGCGCCAGGACTTCTTTCAGGTCGTCCTCAGGGAATGGGTACAGCTGCTCGATACGCACGATGGCGATGTCGTCACGACCTTCGGCACGGCGTTTTTCCAGCAGGTCGTAGTAGACCTTGCCGCTACACAGAACAACGCGCTCGACCTTTTTCGGGTCTTGAGCATCGATTTCCGGGATGACGGTCTGGAACGAACCTTCGGCCAGGTCTTCCAGCGTCGAGATGGCCAGCTTGTGGCGCAGCAGCGACTTCGGAGTCAGGACTACCAGTGGTTTGCGCAGCGGGCGAATGACCTGACGGCGCAGCAAGTGGTAGATCTGAGCCGGCGTCGTCGGCATGCAAACCTGAATGTTGTGCTCGGCGCACAGCTGCAGGTAACGCTCCAGACGAGCCGAGGAGTGCTCCGGACCCTGACCTTCATAACCGTGCGGCAGCAGCATCGTCAGACCGCACAGACGGCCCCACTTGTGCTCGCCACTGGTGATGAACTGGTCAATCACTACCTGGGCGCCGTTGGCGAAGTCGCCGAACTGGGCTTCCCAGATAACCAGGGCATTCGGCGTGGTGGTCGAGTAACCGTACTCGAACGCCAATACCGCTTCTTCGGACAGGAACGAGTCGTACAGGTCAAAACGCGGCTGACCGTCGTACAGGTTCTGCAGCGGGATGTAGGTGCCCGCGTCTTTCTGGTTGTGCAGGACAGCATGGCGGTGCGAGAACGTACCGCGGCCGATGTCCTGGCCAGTCATGCGAATCGGGTGACCTTCGAACGCCAGGGTCGCGTACGCCATGGTTTCAGCGTAACCCCAGTTGATCGGCAGGCCGCCGGCTTGCATCTTCTGGCGGTCTTCGTAGATCTTGGCAACCTGGCGCTGAACCACGAAGCCTTCCGGGATTTCCAGCAGCTTGGCGGACAGTTCCTGCAAGGTCTTGAGGTCGAAGCGAGTGTCGTGACGCGCGGTCCAGGCGTGGCCCAGATACGGACGCCAGTCCACGAACAACTCTTTGTTCGGCTCTTTGACCAGGCTTTTCACTACGTGCAGACCGTTGTCCAGCGCGTTGCGGTATTCGTCGACTTTCGCCTGAACACGCTCTGCGTCCATCACACCGCCCTGGGTCAGACGATCGGCATACAGCTCACGGGTGGTGCGCTGTTTGGTGATCTGCTGATACATCAGAGGCTGGGTACCGCTTGGCTCGTCAGCCTCGTTGTGGCCGCGACGACGGTAGCAGACCAGGTCGATCACCACGTCACGCTTGAACTGCATGCGGTAGTCGATGGCCAGCTGGGTCACGAACAATACGGCTTCCGGATCATCACCATTCACATGGAGGATCGGCGCCTGGATCATTTTCGCAACGTCGGTCGCGTACTCGGTGGAGCGCGAGTCCAGCGGGTTGCTGATGGTGAAACCAACCTGGTTGTTGATCACGATGTGCACGGTACCGCCGGTCTTGAAACCGCGGGTTTGCGACATCTGGAAGGTTTCCATGACCACGCCCTGACCGGCGAACGCAGCGTCACCGTGGATGGAGATCGGCAGAACCTTCTCACCGGTTGGATCGTTGCGACGGTCCTGACGGGCGCGAACCGAACCCTCGACCACCGGGGAAACGATTTCCAGGTGGGACGGGTTGAACGCCATGGCCAGGTGAACTTCACCGCCGGTGGTCATCACGTTGGACGAGAAGCCCTGGTGGTATTTGACGTCACCGGA
Source organism: Pseudomonas sp. Pseusp10 (assembly GCF_059492225.1). NCBI lineage: Bacteria > Pseudomonadati > Pseudomonadota > Gammaproteobacteria > Pseudomonadales > Pseudomonadaceae > Pseudomonas > Pseudomonas sp. Pseusp10. Next base: position 5,205,280 of record NZ_CP168528.1, read on the forward strand.
ACCCAGCTCGACCTTCTTCTTGCCTTCGAACTCGTCGAACAGCTCGCGCGGGTTCTTGCCGAAGGTGTTGACCAATACGTTCAGACGGCCACGGTGGGCCATGCCGATGACGATTTCCTTGGTGCCGTAGGAACCGGAACGCTGGATCAGCTCGTCGAGCATCGGAATCAGGCTTTCGCCGCCTTCCAGACCGAAACGCTTGGTACCCGGATATTTGGTGCCCAGGTATTTTTCCAGGCCTTCGCCGGCGGTCACGCGCTCGAGCAAGTGGCTCTTGATGTCGGCGGAGTACGTCGGACGACCGCGCACGCTTTCCAGTCGCTGCTGGAACCACTGGCGCTGCTCGGAATCGGTGATGTGCGTGAATTCAGCGCCGATGGTGCGGCAATATGTCTGCTGCAACGCTTCGTGAATTTCGCGTAGGCTCGCTTCCTCTTTGCCGATGAACAGGTCGCCGGCACGGAAGGTCGTATCAAGATCGGCATTGGTCAAGCCGTAATGATTGATCGACAGGTCTGCAGGTGCAGGACGCTGCCACAGCCCCAGCGGGTCAAGCTGGGCTGCCTGGTGGCCACGCATACGGTAGGCCTGGATCAATCGCAGCACTTCAACTTGCTTCTTCTCGTGCTCACTGCTCACGCTGCCGGCGGAAACCGGTTGGGCGCGGCGCTGGTTCTTTGCCAGCAAGACGAAATGATCGCGAATTGTGGAGTGCGAAACATCGGTGGCAGAGTTGCCGTCAGCAGGCAACTTCTGGAAGTAGGTGCGCCACTCTTCTGGCACAGCGTTAGGGTCGTGCAGGTAGAGCTCGTAAAGCTCTTCCACATAGGCAGCGTTACTACCGGATAGGTAGGCACTGTTCCACATGCGCTGCATCACGCTTTCTTGCATGCTTGGTCACCCTCGGTTAGGGGAACACCATCGGTGTCGACACCGAGCAAACTTGCAGAAGTCCGAATGCAGCGACCAAAACAAGCCACTAGGATCACACTGATAGTCCGGGTACCAGCCCGGATGCCCCTGCTTGTCTCATTTCTTCAAAATAAGAGCCGCAGCCTTTTAAGCTGCTGCTCAGGTTAAAACTACGGCGCCGGTTGAAGCCTGCGCCGTAGCATCTACGGGTACAGCGGGTACAGCAGCTGAATCACACGCCGCTGGAAAGCAGCATGTTACGGATGTGACCGATGGCCTTAGTCGGGTTCAGGCCTTTCGGACATACGCTGACGCAGTTCATGATCCCGCGGCAGCGGAATACGCTGAACGGGTCATCCAGCGAAGCCAGACGCTCGGACGTCTTGGTGTCACGGCTGTCTGCCAGGAAGCGGTACGCTTGCAGCAGGGCAGCTGGACCCAGGAACTTGTCCGGGTTCCACCAGAAGGACGGGCAAGAGGTCGAGCAGCAAGCGCACAGGATGCACTCGTACAGACCGTCGAGCTTTTCACGCTCTTCAGGGGACTGCAGACGCTCGATGGCCGGAGCCGGCGTGTCGTTCTGCAGGTATGGCTTAACCTTCTCGTATTGCTTGTAGAAGATGCTCATATCGACGACCAGGTCACGGATAACCGGCAAACCTGGCAGAGGACGAACGATCAACTTGTTACCTTTTACGACAGCAGACAGCGGCGTGATGCACGCCAGGCCGTTTTTGCCGTTGATGTTCATGCCGTCGGAACCGCAAACACCTTCACGGCAAGAGCGACGATAGGAGAAACCCTCGTCCTGCTCTTTGATCAGGGCCAGCACGTCCAGCACCATCAGGTCTTTACCACCGGTATCGACCTGGAATTCCTGCATGAACGGCGCAGCGTCCTGATCAGGGTTGTAGCGATAAACACTGACTTGCAACATGGCGGTCACCCTTAATAAGTCCGGACTTTAGGTTCGAAAGTCGGAACAGTCTTCGGCGAGAAGTTCACAGCACGCTTGGTCACGCGCTTGTCACCCGGGAAGTACAGGGTGTGGCACAGCCAGTTTTCGTCGTCACGGTCTTCGAAGTCTTCACGGGCGTGAGCACCGCGGGACTCTTTACGCACTTCGGCAGCGATGGCGGTAGCTTCAGCCACTTCCAGCAGGTTTTGCAGTTCCAGCGCTTCGATACGGGCAGTGTTGAACGCCTGCGACTTATCGTTGATCTTCACGTTGGCGATGCGCTTGCGCAGGTCAGCCAGCTGGGCAATACCCTTCTGCATGTATTCGCCGGTACGGAATACACCGAAGTAGTTCTGCATGCAGTTTTGCAGTTCGCGACGCAGGGTAGCCACGTCCTCACCTTCGGTACGCTCGTTCAGAGCGGACAGGCGCGCCAGGGCCGCATTGATATCGGCGTCGGTGGCGTCGTCGTATTCGATACCGTCGGTCAGTGCTTTTTCCAGGTGCAGGCCGGCAGCGCGGCCGAATACCACCAGGTCGAGCAGCGAGTTGCCACCCAGACGGTTGGCGCCGTGAACTGAAACGCAAGCCACTTCACCCACGGCGAACAGACCAGGAATGATCTGATCCACGCCATCGGCGTCCTGGGTGATCGCCTGGCCATGAATGTTGGTGGCAACGCCGCCCATCATGTAGTGGCAGGTCGGAACAACCGGAACCGGAGCAACAACCGGGTCAACGTGTGCGAAAGTCTTCGACAGTTCGCAGATGCCTGGCAGACGGCTGTGCAGCACTTCCTCGCCCAGGTGGTCGAGTTTGAGCATTACGTGGTCGCCATTCGGACCGCAACCGTTGCCGGCGATGATCTCTTTAACCATCGAACGGGCAACCACGTCACGACCGGCAAGGTCTTTGGCGTTCGGAGCATAACGCTCCATGAAACGCTCGCCGTGCTTGTTGATCAGGTATCCACCTTCACCACGGCAACCTTCTGTAACCAGTACACCGGCGCCGGCGATACCGGTCGGGTGGAACTGCCACATTTCAATGTCTTGTACCGGTACGCCGGCACGCAGCGCCATACCAACGCCGTCACCGGTGTTGATCAGGGCGTTGGTGGTCGAAGCGTAGATACGACCGGCACCGCCGGTCGCCAGCACGGTGGCTTTCGCGCGGATGTAGGTGGTTTCACCGGTTTCGATGCAGATCGCGATCACGCCGACGAACTCGCCTTCGCCGTTCTTCACCAGATCGACAGCGTAGTACTCGTTCAGGAACACGGTACCGGCTTTCAGGTTGCCCTGATAAAGGGTGTGCAGCAGCGCGTGACCAGTACGGTCGGAAGCGGCGCAAGTACGGGCAGCCTGCCCGCCTTTTCCGTAATCCTTCGACTGACCGCCAAACGGACGCTGATAGATACGGCCCTGTTCGGTACGCGAGAACGGCATACCCATGTGGTCCAGCTCGTAGACCGCGGCCGGGCCTTCCTGACACATGTATTCGATAGCGTCCTGGTCACCGATGTAGTCGGAACCCTTGACGGTATCGTACATGTGCCAGCGCCAGTCATCGTTCGGGTCAGCGGACGCGATCGCGCAGGTGATGCCGCCTTGAGCGGATACAGTGTGCGAACGGGTCGGGAAAACCTTGGTGATCACGGCAGTCTTGTGACCGCCCTGTGCCAGTTGCAGCGCTGCGCGCATGCCGGCACCGCCACCACCAATAATGATGGCGTCGAAAGAAATCGTTGGAATGTTAGCCATGAATCAGATACCCCAGAGAATCTGCACGCCCCAGACGAAGTAAGCGAACATCGCAACGCCGCATACTGCCTGGAATAGGAAACGTACTGCAGTCGCGGACTTGCCCAGCGCCATTGGCGTCAGGTAGTCGGTCGCGATGGTCCACATGCCGACCCAGGCGTGGGCGCCCAGGGCCACAAGGGCCAGCAGACTGAAGATACGCATCCCGTTGTGGGCGAACAGGCCATGCCATTGGTCATAACCAATGCCAGGATTCGCAGCGAGGTATCCGATCAGGAAAATGAAATAAGCCGCGAGAACGACCGCAGACACACGTTGCGCCATCCAGTCATAAAGACCGGAACGCGAAAGGTTCGTAACGCTGGTTACCATATCCAAACTCCTGCCAGAACGATCAGCACCACGGAAACGGCGATGATAATTTTCGAGCCCAGGCGGCCGCCTTCCAGCGTCTCACCGATGCCCATATCCATGATCAAGTGGCGCACACCGGCTACCAGGTGATAAAGAAGAGCGGACAGGAGGCCCCATGCTACGAACTTGGCCAGAGGACTGGTCAAGGTTGCCTTCACGTCGGCAAAACCTTCCTCGGAACCCAGGGATTTGCCCAATGCATAAAGCATGAAGCCAAGGCCCAGGAAGAGGATGATGCCGGAAACACGGTGAAGAAACGACGTAACGCCGGTGATGGGGAGTTTGATGGTCCTTAGGTCTAGGTTTACAGGTCGTTGGCTTTTCACGGCTTTTTTTTCACACTGAAGAGCCCCTAACAATCAGGGCAAAGTTGTTGGGGAGTGCACTGGTCAGGTAACCACCACCCAGGGATGCGACCCCCAATAAAGCAGGCCCAAAAGCCCTTGGCGGTCGGTGGCCGAGTATAGACAGTTAGGCTACTAATGACAACGCAAACACCTAACCCGAACAGCGGATTGCGCAACTGACATAAAAGGCGTAAATGGCAGCCAATTTCGAGAAAAAAGTCCGGTTAAAGCCTTCTGGAGCAAGACTTTAGGCAAATTGACATTCGAATTTATCTCACTATAGTGGTGCGGGCCCTGCGTGGGGGGTCTGTCTGATGATTTCAAGCATAAATAGGAGGCCACATGGCTGACAAAAAAGCGCAGTTGATCATCGAGGGCGCAGCCCCCGTCGAGCTGCCCATTTTAACCGGCACCGTTGGTCCCGATGTTATCGATGTTCGGGGCCTGACGGCCACGGGCCGTTTCACCTTTGACCCAGGCTTCATGTCGACCGCCTCGTGCGAGTCGAAGATCACCTATATCGACGGCGACAACGGCATTCTGCTGCACCGCGGCTACCCGATCGAACAGCTGGCTGAAAAGTCGGACTACCTGGAAACCTGCTATCTGCTGCTCAACGGCGAACTGCCGACCGCAGAACAGAAGGCCCAGTTCGTCAGCACCGTGAAGAACCACACCATGGTTCACGAGCAGCTGAAGACCTTCTTCAACGGCTTCCGTCGCGACGCCCACCCGATGGCCGTCATGTGCGGCGTAGTCGGCGCCCTCTCGGCGTTCTACCACGACTCCCTGGACATCAATAACCCGCAGCATCGCGAAATTTCCGCGATCCGCCTGGTTGCCAAGATGCCGACCCTGGCCGCAATGGTTTACAAGTACTCCATGGGCCAACCCATGATGTACCCGCGCAACGACCTGTCGTATGCGGAAAACTTCCTGCACATGATGTTCAACACCCCGTGCGAGATCAAACCGATCAGCCCGGTACTCGCCAAGGCCATGGACCGGATCTTCATCCTCCATGCCGACCACGAGCAGAACGCCTCGACGTCCACCGTGCGCCTGGCGGGCTCTTCGGGTGCCAACCCGTTCGCCTGTATCGCCGCAGGTATCGCTGCACTGTGGGGCCCTGCCCACGGCGGTGCAAACGAAGCCGTACTGACCATGCTCGATGAAATCGGCGATGTTTCAAACATCGACAAGTTCATCGCCAAGGCCAAGGACAAGAACGATCCGTTCAAACTGATGGGCTTCGGTCACCGCGTTTACAAAAACCGCGACCCACGCGCCACCGTCATGAAGCAGACCTGCGACGAAGTACTGAAGGAACTGGGCATCCAGAACGATCCGCAACTCGAACTGGCCATGCGCCTGGAAGAGATCGCCCTGACCGACCCGTACTTCATCGAACGCTCGCTGTACCCGAACGTCGACTTCTACTCGGGGATCATCCTCAAGGCGATCGGCATTCCAACCAGCATGTTCACCGTGATCTTCGCCCTGGCGCGGACTGTCGGCTGGATCTCCCACTGGAAAGAAATGCTCTCCAGCCCGTACAAGATCGGCCGTCCGCGCCAGCTGTACACCGGCTACGAGTCGCGTGACATCACCAAGCTGGAAGACCGCAAGTAAGAGCTGTCTTGCTGTAGCGTGTTGAGTTGTACCGGGAACGGCCTCTGCTTTTTATATAAAGAGCAGGAGGCCGTTTTTGTTTGTGTAGCATTTGGCGTCGGCTAAGTTGACGTACATATCCATTGCTGCGGTAACGGCCACCTTTACAGCGGGTTACTTGGAAAAACGGAACGCCGCCCGGCCTGTAGGAGCGAGCTTGCTCGCGATGGAGGTCAACGATGATGCGGGGAGCCTGACACCCCGCGGTGCTCTCAGGTTTTTCGCGAGCAAGCTCGCTCCTACAGAAGAGCAAAGCGGCGCACACCCGCAGCTCCTCACCACTCAACAGGCCGGCTCTTGATCTTGATCCACCCGCCCCCTCGGCAGACTGAGGGGAGGTGTACACGACCACAAAAAAATAGGTCGATTATCGCCCAACAAAAAATGCCCCGATCTCTCGACCGGGGCATTCAATGTCAGTGCAACTTATATATAAAGCCTGGAAGCCTTAGTGCGAAACCGCCCCACTCGCCCCCAACCCGGTCTGCGAACGAACAAACTGCGGGAAGAACAGCGCCCGCTCATTGTCAGCCGCAGTGGACTTATCGGTAACCGAGAAGAACCAGATCCCGACAAAGGCAATCATCATCGAGAACAGCGCCGGGTACTCATACGGGAAGATGGCTTTCTCGTGATGCATGATCTGCACCCAAATGGTCGGGCCAAGGACCATCAGGCCTACAGCACTGATCAGGCCCATCCAGCCGCCGATCATCGCACCGCGAGTGGTCAGCTTTTTCCAGTACATGGAAAGCAGCAATACCGGGAAGTTGCAGCTCGCCGCGATGGAGAACGCCAGACCCACCATGAACGCGATGTTCTGGCTTTCGAACAGAATGCCCAGAACGATGGCCAACACACCCAGAGCAACGGTGGTGATCTTCGAAATGCGAATCTCATCCTTCTCGTTGGCCTTGCCCTTCTTGATCACGCTGGCATACAGGTCGTGGGACACCGCCGAGGCACCAGCCAGGGTCAGACCGGCAACGACCGCCAGAATGGTCGCGAACGCCACGGCCGAGATGAAGCCCAGGAAAATGCTGCCACCGACCGCGTTGGCCAGGTGTACCGCCGCCATGTTGTTGCCACCGAGCAACGCGCCGGCTGCGTCTTTGAAGGCCGGGTTGGTGCTGACCAGCAGGATCGCGCCGAAACCGATGATGAAGGTCAGGATGTAGAAGTAGCCAATGAAGCCGGTTGCGTACAGCACGCTCTTGCGGGCTTCCTTTGCGTCACTCACGGTGAAGAAGCGCATCAGGATGTGCGGCAGGCCAGCGGTACCGAACATCAGTGCCAGGCCGAGGGAGAACGCCGAGACCGGATCTTTCACCAGGCCGCCCGGGCTCATGATCGCGTCACCTTTAGGGTGAACTTTGATGGCCTCGGAAAACAGCACGTTGAAGTCGAAGTTGACGTGCTTCATCACCATCAGCGCCATGAAGGAGGCGCCGGACAGCAGCAGAACAGCCTTGATGATTTGCACCCAGGTGGTCGCCAGCATGCCGCCGAACAACACGTAAAGGCACATCAGCACGCCCACCAGAATCACCGCGACGTGATAGTCGAGGCCGAACAGCAGCTGGATCAGCTTGCCGGCACCCACCATCTGGGCGATCAGGTAGAACGCCACCACCACCAGCGAACCACAGGCGGACAACGTGCGAATCTGGGTTTGCCCGAGGCGGTAGGACGCCACGTCGGCAAAGGTGTACTTGCCCAGGTTACGCAGGCGCTCGGCGATCAGGAACAGAATGATCGGCCAGCCCACCAGGAAGCCGATCGAATAGATCAGCCCGTCATAGCCGGAAGCGAACACCAGCGCGGAAATCCCCAGGAACGAGGCGGCCGACATGTAGTCGCCGGCAATCGCCAGGCCGTTCTGGAATCCGGTGATCTTGCCACCCGCCGCATAGTAGTCCGCAGCCGACTTGTTGCGCTTGGAGGCCCAGTAAGTAATGCACAGGGTTGCACCCACGAACACCACGAACATCAGGATCGCGGCGACGTTGAGGGGTTGTTTGTGCACTTCACCGGTCAGGGCGTCAGCCGCCCAGGCGCCCGGTGCAAAAGCCGCGATGCTCAATAGAGCCAGTAGACGCCGGATCATTGCTGAGCCTCCTTGAGAATCGCATTGTTCAGGTCGTCAAACTCGCCATTGGCACGTCGTACGTAGATACCGGTCAGGACGAAGGCCGAAACAATCAGCCCGACGCCAATCGGTATGCCCCAGGTAATCGAAGACTCGGGACCGATTTTCGTCCCCAGCACTTGCGGCCCGTAGGCAATTAAAAGGATGAAGGCGGAGTAAAGCCCAAGCATGATCGCCGATAGAATCCAGGCGAATCGTTCCCTCTTGCTAACCAGCTCCTTGAAGCGCGGGCTGTTTTGAATCGAGAGGTAAATGCTGTCGTTCATTGTTTTTATCCTCGCAGCACAGATTTAGTTGGAACGGTATCCACTCTATGCGGCTGCGGGGCAGGTTCCAGACGACCTTAGTCTTAGAACCACATGACAGAACTGCCAATTGCAGGAGCGAGCTTGCTCGCGAAGAATTTGAAGACGCCGCACTTTTTTCAGACAGCACGCGTTAACGTTCACGCCCATCGCGAGCAAGCTCGCTCCTACAGAAAAGCAAAGGGCCGCTTGGCATAAGTTTGCCAAGCGGCCCTGCAAGGTGCTGACCAGACGCGTCAGCTCAAATCATTTAGTCCAGTCGGCAACACGCTCAGGGTGTTTGGCGATCCAATCCTTCGCCGCCGCTTCAGGCTTGGCACCATCCTGGATCGCCAGCATGACCTGACCGATTTCGTCTTTGGAGGCCCACTGGAAGTTCTTCAGGAACTTAGCCACTTCCGGCGCCTTGGTTCCCAGTTCTTTGCTGCCGATGCTGTTCACGGTTTCAGCCGCGCCGTACACGCCTTTCGAGTCTTCGAGGAAACGCAGTTTCCACTTGGCGAACATCCAGTGCGGCACCCAACCGGTCACGGCAATGGATTCGTTTTTCTTCTCGGCACGGGTCAGTTCAGCAATCATGCCGGCGCCGGAACTGGCCTTGAGTTGATAACCGGTCAGGTCATAGTCCTTGATCGCCTGATCGGTCTTGAGCATCACGCCTGAACCGGCGTCGATGCCAACGATGCGATTCTTGAAGCTGTCGTCGGTTTTCAGGTCCTCGATGGTCTTGGCCTTAACGTACTCCGGCACGATCAAACCGATTTTCGCGTCCTTGAAGTTCGGGCCGTAATCGACGACCTGATCCTTGTTCTTCGTCCAGTATTCGCCGTGCGTCACCGGCAGCCAGGCCGACAGCATGGCGTCGAGTTTGCCGGTGGCCACGCCCTGCCACATGATCCCGGTGGCGACGGCTTGCAGCTTCACGTCATAACCGAGTTTCTGTCTGATCACTTCTGCAGCCACGTTGGTCGTGGCAACACTGTCCGACCAGCCGTCGACATAACCGATCGTCACTTCTTTGCTGGCGGCACTGGCCACGGTAGAACTGATCGCCAGCACCAAAGCCGCACCTGCGCCCAAGAGTCGTCGCATCTTCATCGTTACTTCCCCGAAAGTGCTGCGCTCGACGGATGCCGAGTCGCTTAAACGTATTGTTATGGTGCACAGCGCCCCCATCACGCCTCACCGCAAACTCGCCCTGTCATCAGCGGAGTACTGACGCCTTCGATAATCAACCTGACGCTCATCGCGACCTGCTCTGCGAGCGACCTCAAGCCATCGAGAAACGACATCAGAAAGCCATTAATCCTCACCGCAATACCCCTCCCTGCCAATCCGTCCGAACTTTGCATGTCAAATTCATGCAGGCCACCAAGCACGCGGTAAATGCAGGTAACATGCGCCGCTTTGCTCCCACACGGCCTGACCATGTCCGCGACATCCCGTTTCCCTTTTGCTGCTTATCTATTCGCTTGCCTGCTGGGGCTGTTTGCCCTTGTCGGCTTCTGGTACGGCCTCGGCAAACCGGTGATCCTGCCGGACGTGGCCAGCGCAACGCACAAGCTGCAATGCGCGTCCTACACGCCGTTCGACAAGGATCAATCGCCGTTCGATGTGCCATTCAACTTGCGCCCCGAGCGTATGGATGCCGACCTCGCGCTGCTGGCCAAAAACTTCGAATGCATCCGCACCTATTCCATGACCGGCCTCGAAGCCCTGCCGGGCCTTGCGCGCAAGCATGGCTTGAAGCTGATGATCGGCGCCTGGGTCAACAGCAACCCGGTGGACACCGAGAAAGAAGTCGACCTGCTGATCGCCTCGGCCAATGCCAATCCGGATGTGGTGAACGCGGTGATCGTCGGCAACGAAACCCTGCTGCGCAAGGAAGTCACTGGCGCACAACTGGCCAGGCTGATCAACAAGGTCAAAAGCCAGGTCAAACAGCCTGTCACCTATGCCGACGTCTGGGAGTTCTGGCTCAAGCACCCGGAAATCGCTCCCGCCGTGGACTTCCTGACCATCCATCTGCTGCCGTATTGGGAAGATGATCCGTCGAACATCGACGCCGCCCTGCAACATGTGGCCGAAGTACGCCAGGTGTTCGGCAACAAATTCGCACCCAAGGATGTACTGATCGGCGAAACCGGCTGGCCCAGCGAAGGTCGCCAGCGCGAGACGGCCCTGCCGAGCCGGGTCAACGAAGCCAGGTTCATTCGTGGCTTTGTCGCCATGGCCGAGCAACAGGGCTGGCACTACAACCTGATCGAAGCCTTCGACCAGCCGTGGAAGCGCGCCAGTGAAGGTGCGGTCGGGGGCTACTGGGGATTGTTCGATGCCGATCGCCAGGACAAGGGCGTGCTGGCCGGACCAGTGACAAACGTACCGTACTGGTCGCAATGGCTGGCGGCAGGCGGCTTGATCTTCATCGGCACGTTGCTGCTCGGTGGCCGGGTTCGCACGACGCGCTCGGCGCTGGTGCTGCCCCTGCTCGGTGCATTGGCGGCCTGCTCGATTGGAGCCTGGGGTGACCTGGCACGGGTGACCACGCGTTTTACCAGTGAATGGCTATGGGTCGGATTGCTGACCGCACTGAATCTGCTGGTGCTGGCCCATGCCGCACTGACGTTGAGCCCTCGTACCGGTTGGCGCGGGCGGGCTTTCAACTGGTTGGAGCGCCGTGCTGGCTGGCTGGTTGCAACGGCAGGTTTCGCGGCGGCAGTGATGATGCTGGAGCTGGTGTTCGATCCGCGTTATCGCAGCTTCCCGAGTGTCGCGTTCATCCTGCCGGCGCTGGTGTATATGTGCCGTCCGGTGAGCGTGCCGCGTCGGGAGATTGCCCTGCTGACCTTCATCATCGGCGCCGGCATCGCGCCGCAGCTGTTCCGTGAGGGCCTGCAGAACCAGCAGGCCTGGGGCTGGGCGCTGGTGAGTGTGTTGATGGCGGCCGCGTTGTGGCGTTGCTTGCGGGTTCGCAAGGTTTAATTTTCATCAACCTTGCTGACCTCTTCGCGGGCAAGCCCGCTCCCACAAGGATCTTTGTCGTACACAAATTCTGTGTTCACTGGACAACCCTGTGGGAGCGAGCTTGCTCGCGATAGCGGACTATCAGGCGCTACGGGAAGCCCTGACCAACCGCAACCCCGCAATCACCACCGCAAACACCGCCAGAGTGGTGTTGTACAACGCCAGCGCCGGAAACCCGAACACCAGCGCCAGCACCGCCAGCCACCAGCCTGCCCGCCCCGGCACGACAAAACCGATGATCGCCGCGCCCAGTGCAGTCCAGCCCAGAACCGCGAAGTGAATCATCAGCCCCAGGTTCGAACGCACCTGGCATTCCCAACGGCTCGCCTCATCCACGCAAATGCCGACCCACTGCGCATCCTCCATGAAGCCATAACGCGCGCCATAACTGGCGGCCAGCCAGACAGGCAGCAAAACAAGCAGCAGAATCACGGGCAGACGACGGGACATGAAGCACTCCAATTGGCGAAAAACGGCGGCCAGCTTAATCGCCCGAAAGCGTTTCGCAAGCGATAACAACGGTTAACTGGTCATTCAATCGCTGCGAAGTGTATCGTCCAGCTACTATTGCTTCGAAATCAGGCCACTTTGGTGCCGAGGGTTGGCACTTTGGCGCAGATCCGGCGGTCATAGCCTGCGAAACTCATTCGGCACCTTCCTCTAAGGGATTTAGTCATGCTCCGTTCCTTGCGCTTCGCCGCCCTGTTTGGCGGCCTTATATTGAGTGCGTCCGCACTGGCAGTCGATATTGATGCCGCCAGTTATGGCTACCCCCTGACCAATCCGTTCGAGGCGACCATCGCGACCACGCCGCCGGACTTGCGTCCGGAGCTACCGCTGGACGATGACATTGATCAGGCGGTGCGCAGCGTCACCTTGCGTCCGGAACGGGCGTTCGAATTGCCGGACAATTTCTGGGCGGTCAAGAAACTCGATTACCGCATCGCCACGCAGGATCACGCCGCGCCGCTGATTTTCCTGATCGCCGGCACCGGCGCACGTTATGACAGCAGCCTGAACGAATACCTGAAGAAGCTCTACTACAAGGCCGGTTACCATGTGGTGCAGCTGTCATCGCCCACCAGCTATGACTTCATGAGTTCCGCATCACGCTTCGCCACGCCGGGCGTTTCCAAGGAAGACGCCGAGGACATGTACCGGGTGATGCAGGCCGTGCGGGCACAGAACCCGAAAGTGCCGGTCACCGATTACTACCTGACCGGGTATAGCCTCGGTGCACTGGATGCCGCCTTCGTCGCGCACCTGGATGAAACCCGCCGCAGCTTCAACTTCAAGAAAGTCCTGCTGCTCAACCCGCCGGTCAACCTCTACACCTCGATCACCAACCTCGACAAGCTGGTACAGACCGAGGTCAAGGGCATCAACAACAGCACCACGTTCTATGAACTGGTACTGAACAAACTGACCCGCTACTTCCAGCAGAAGGGCTACATCGACCTCAACGACGCCCTGCTCTACGACTTCCAGCAGTCCAAGCAGCACCTGACCAACGAACAGATGGCCATGCTGATCGGCACGTCGTTCCGCTTTTCGGCGGCCGACATTGCCTTCACTTCGGACCTGATCAACCGTCGCGGCCTGATCACCCCACCCAAGTTCCCGATCACCGAGGGCACGAGCCTCACGCCATTCCTCAAGCGTGCGCTGCAATGCGACTTCGACTGCTACATCACAGAACAAGTCATCCCGATGTGGCGCGCCCGTACCGACGGCGGCAGCCTGCTGCAACTGATTGACCAGGTGAGCCTGTATGCACTGAAGGACTATCTGCACGACAGTCCGAAAATTGCCGTCATGCACAACGCCGATGACGTGATCCTCGGCCCGGGTGACCTGGGTTTCCTGCGCAGGACCTTTGGTGATCGCCTGACCGTTTACCCGCACGGCGGCCACTGCGGCAACATTAACTACCGCGTCAACAGCGACGCCATGCTGGAGTTCTTCCGTGGCTAAATATCTCCTGCTTTTCGCTGCGTTACTCTGTGCAGGCGTCACCAATGCCGACAACAGCAAAGCCAACGCTCCCGTAGTCATCGACAGTGACGGCTTCAAGGAACCGCTGAGCAAACTCAAATTCAACCCGGGCCTGGACCAACGCGAGTTCGAGCGTTCGACGCTCAACGCGCTGGCCGTCTACGACCCGTTGGAGGAGTGGAACCGGCGCGTCTATCACTTCAACTACCGTTTCGACCAATGGGTGTTCCTGCCGGTGGTCAATGGTTACCGCTACGTCACCCCAAGTTTCCTGCGCACCGGCGTCAGCAACTTCTTCAACAACCTCGGCGACGTGCCGAACCTGTTGAACAGCCTGCTGCAACTCAAGGGCCAGCGCTCGCTGGAAACCACCGGACGCCTGCTGCTCAACACCACCATCGGCATCGCCGGCCTGTGGGACCCGGCGACTGCCATGGGCCTGCCGCGCCAAAGCGAAGACTTCGGTCAGACGTTGGGCTTCTACGGCGTGCCGGGTGGCGCTTACTTCGTCCTGCCGATCCTCGGGCCGTCCAACCTGCGTGACACCGGCGGCCTGGCGGTGGATTACACGGCCGAGAGTGCGATCAACTTCCTCAACGTCGCCGAAGTCAGCTCCAACCATCCGGAAGTCTGGGTCCTGCGCAGCATCGACAAGCGCTACCAGACCGCCTTCCGCTATGGCCAGATGAACTCGCCGTTCGAGTACGAGAAAGTGCGTTACGTCTACACCGAAGCGCGCAAGTTGCAGATTGCCGAGTAAACAAGGCAGCCGAAAAACACTGTGGGAGCGAGCCTGCTCGCGATGAGGCCGGTACATTCAACATTGATGTTGAATGTTACACCGCCATCGCGAGCAAGCTCGCTCCCACACTTGTTATGTGTGGCCGTCAGCCTTTCAGCGCTTTCCAGATCTTGCTGACAGCCGTAACACCAGCCAACACCACCGCCCCTGCCACAATCCCCGCCACGCCATTGAGCAACACCGGCACGATAAATCCGCCGCCACCCGCCGCCGCACCGACACTTTCGATCCAGTGATGCACCGCCGGCACACCGTGCGTGAGAATCCCGCCGCCGACCAGGAACATCGCCGCCGTGCCGATCACCGACAGGCTCTTCATCATGTACGGTGCCGCACGCAGAATCCCGCCGCCGATGCTTTTCGCCATCTGCCCGGGTTTTTGGGTCAACCACAGGCCAAGGTCGTCAAGCTTGACGATACCCGCCACCAGGCCATAGACGCCGATGGTCATGACGATGGCGATCCCCGACAACACGATGATTTGCTGGCTCAATGGCGCACCGGCCACAGTGCCGAGGGTGATGGCGATGATTTCTGCCGAAAGAATGAAGTCGGTGCGGATCGCGCCTTTGATCTTGTCCTTTTCGAACGCCACCAGGTCGATGGCAGGGTCAGCCACCGCCTCGACCAACTGCGCATGGTCGGCGACGTCTTCCGCCTCGCTGTGCAGGAACTTGTGGGCGAGCTTTTCAAACCCTTCGAAGCACAGATAGGCACCGCCGACCATCAACAGCGGCGTGACCAGCCACGGAATGAACGCACTGATCGCCAATGCCGACGGCACCAGGATCAATTTATTGATGAACGACCCCTTGGCGACCGCCCAGACCACTGGGATTTCCCGCTCGGCACGCACGCCACTGACTTGCTGGGCATTGAGTGCCAGGTCGTCACCGAGTACGCCGGCCGTTTTCTTGGCGGCCATCTGGGTCATCAATGAGACGTCATCCAGCACGGCCGCGATGTCGTCGATCAGTACCAGCAAACTGCTTCCTGCCATGAATCGGGTTTCCTTCTGCAATGAATGCGCAGCAGCATAGCGCGGCATCACGGGCTGCGGCGCATTCTTGAGCGCCGCGCGAGGCCGGTGATACCATGCGCAACCGCCAGAACAGGCAAGGAATCACCCGGTTTATGAGCACTATCCGCGAGCGCAACAAACAACTGATCCTGCGGGCCGCCAGTGAGGAATTCGCCGACAAAGGCTTCGCTGCGACCAAAACCAGCGACATCGCAGCCAAGGCGGGATTGCCCAAGCCCAACGTCTACTACTACTTCAAATCCAAGGAAAACCTCTATCGCGAGGTTCTGGAAAGCATCATCGAGCCCATCCTGCAGGCCTCGACACCGTTCAATCCGGACGGCGAACCCGGTGAAGTGCTCAGCGGCTACATTCGCTCGAAAATCCGCATCTCCCGCGACCTGCCTTTCGCCTCCAAGGTGTTCGCCAGCGAAATCATGCACGGCGCCCCCCACCTGAGCACCGATCTGGTCGAACAGCTCAATGGCCAGGCCAAACACAACATCGAGTGCATCCAGACCTGGATCGACCGCGGGCAAATCGCCCCCATCGACCCCAACCACCTGATGTTCAGCATCTGGGCCGCCACCCAGACCTACGCCGACTTCGACTGGCAGATCACCGCCATCACCGGCAAGGCCAGGCTGGATGAAGAAGATTACGAAGCGGCAGCGCAGACGATTATCCGGTTGGTGCTCAAGGGGTGTGAGCCGGAGCGGTAGACCGAGTCGCGGCCTTCGCGAGCAAGCCCGCTCCCACAGGGAATTTGCAACACCATAGATCCAATGTGGGAGCGGGCTTGCTCGCGAATGGCGGCAACCCGGTTTTAGATCAAACCCAGATCGCATCCCACAATGGATAATCACCAAGCTTCCCGACCAGCCCTGCCCGCAATGGGTTAGCCACAACATATCGAGCCAGCTTTACCAAATCCTCTTCTTTTCTCAGCGCACGGTCATGAAAGCTCGGTTGCCAGAGACTCCCCGTTCTGCCAGTTGCACTGTTGATTGCACGAGTACTCAATGACTTCGTCTGGCACATGAGTTGCGCCAGCGATCCTCTTTGCAATTGTATTAACCAGTGGAAATGATCGGGCATGACCACCCAGGCCAACGACTCGGCAAATCCCTCACTCTGCGCTTGCCTGAACTGATGCACCACCAACCTGCCCAAGGGGTAATCCCTGAAAACGAGCTCTCGCTTTAGTGTGTTGGCAGTCAGTAGATAGATGCGGTTTTGCTCGGCGTAGCGGCCGATACGCAGGCGGTGTGATGCTGACAGCTTAGGCATTCCCTTGCCCTCTCTCATGTTGAGGTCATGAAAAGGCTAGTTCAGCGGCTACGGGCCTATGGGGTAGAGCTTTAGCTGGATGTGTCTGAGAGATCGCCTTCGCGAGCAAGCCCGCTCCCACACTTGATCGCTGACGTTCACAAAGTTTGTGTACGCAAAAAATCCAATGTGGGAGCGGGCTTGCTCGCGAAAGCGATAGTTCAGTCGGCGCAGATCAAGCTGCTACCCCCGCATCCGCCACCAACCCCAACACCTCGATGGCAGTGATCGCGCACTGCTCATCAACATCCGACAGATCGCCGCTGATCCCCACCGCCCCCAGCACGTTGCCGTCCTGATCCCGAACCAGCACACCACCCGGTGCCGGCACGACACTGCCCTGCCCCAGGCTGTTCAACGCGGCGATAAACGCCGGGCGTTGCTGGGCGTCCAGTGCCAGCAGGCGTGAGCCCTTGCCCAGCGCGATGGCGCCCCAGGCTTTGCCGATGGCGACGTGCGGGCGCAGCAGGCTGGCGCCGTCTTCGCGCTGCAGGGTGATCAGATGCCCGCCGGCATCCAGTACCGCGATGGTCAAGGGTGCCGCGCAGATTGCACGCCCTGCGTTGATGGCCTCGTTGACCAGGTTGACTGCGACTTTCAAGGTTAAAGCGCTCATGGTGCCGTCCTCATTTTGTTTTTCGGAAAGTCGGTGGGCTGCGCACTTGTGCCGCGCGTTTTCGTCGCAGCCCGATGCGACAAATAGAACACAATGAATTATTTTTTTGTATACAATAATTATCGAAAGGCGCCACATGCGACGAAAAGCCACAGTAGAACGGGCTTCCGACGAATGAAACAAGCGCTTGAGAAAATGGATTGACCTGCGCCGTCCGCCGTGAATACACTCTGCGCAAAGCCACTTGTATACAATTACAAAACGTAAAGAGGCACAAAACCATGAGCAAAATGAGAGCAATCGAAGCCGCCGTTCTGGTGATGCGCCGTGAAGGGGTCGATACCGCTTTTGGCATCCCGGGTGCCGCCATCAACCCGCTGTACTCCGCCCTGCAAAAGGTCGGCGGCATCGATCACGTACTCGCTCGCCACGTTGAAGGCGCCTCGCACATGGCCGAGGGCTACACCCGCACCAAGGCCGGCAACATCGGCGTGTGCATCGGCACCTCCGGCCCTGCCGGCACCGACATGGTCACCGGGCTCTACAGCGCCTCGGCCGACTCGATTCCTATCCTCTGCATCACAGGCCAGGCACCCCGCGCCCGTATGCACAAGGAAGACTTCCAGGCTGTCGATATCACCACCATCGTCAAGCCAGTCACCAAGTGGTCGACCACCGTCATGGAACCGGGCCAAGTGCCTTATGCGTTCCAGAAGGCCTTCTATGAAATGCGCTCCGGCCGTCCAGGCCCGGTGCTGATCGACCTGCCGTTCGACGTGCAGATGGCCGAAATCGAATTCGACATCGACGCTTACCAACCACTGCCTCTGGCCAAGCCGAGCGCTACCCGCGTCCAGGTTGAAAAAGCCTTGGCCATGCTGGACCAGGCCGAGCGTCCATTGCTGGTGGCCGGTGGCGGCATTATCAACGCCGATGCCGCCGACCTGCTGGTGGAGTTCGCCGAGCTGACCGGCATTCCGGTGATCCCGACCCTGATGGGCTGGGGCGCGATCCCGGACGATCACCCACTGATGGTGGGCATGGTTGGCTTGCAGACTTCGCACCGCTACGGCAACGCAACCATGCTGAAATCCGACGTGATTCTGGGCGTGGGCAACCGTTGGGCTAACCGCCACACCGGTTCGGTCGATGTGTACACCGAAGGCCGCAAGTTCATTCACGTCGACATCGAACCGACCCAAATCGGCCGCGTATTCACCCCGGACCTGGGCATCGTTTCCGACGCCGCTGCCGCGTTGACCGTGTTCATCGAAGTCGCTCGCGAATGGCAAGCCGCCGGCAAACTGAAGAACCGCAGTGCCTGGCTGCAAGACTGCCAGCAGCGTAAAGCCAGCCTGCAGCGCAAGACTCACTTCGACAACGTGCCGGTCAAACCGCAACGTGTATACGAAGAGATGAACCAGGTGTTCGGTAAAGACACCTGCTACGTCAGCACCATCGGTCTGTCGCAGATTGCCGGCGCGCAGTTCCTGCACGTCTACAAACCTCGCCACTGGATCAACTGCGGTCAGGCAGGCCCGTTGGGCTGGACCATTCCGGCAGCGCTGGGCGTGGTCAAGGCTGATCCGAACCGTAAAGTCGTGGCCCTGTCGGGGGACTATGACTTCCAGTTCATGATCGAGGAACTGGCGGTGGGCGCGCAGTTCAAGCTGCCCTACATTCATGTTGTGGTGAACAACTCGTACCTGGGTCTGATCCGTCAGGCGCAGCGAGGTTTCGACATGGACTACTGCGTGCAGTTGTCCTTCGACAACCTGAACGCGCCTGAACTCAACGGCTACGGTGTGGACCACGTCGCGGTGGCCGAAGGCCTCGGCTGCAAGGCACTGCGCGTATTCGAACCGGCTCAGATCCAGCCTGCCCTGCGCAAGGCCCAGGAGCTGATCGAAGAGTTCAAGGTTCCAGTGATCGTCGAGATCATCCTGGAGCGCGTGACCAACATTTCCATGGGCACCGAGATCAACGCCGTCAACGAATTCGAAGACCTGGCGCTGGTCGGCGACGACGCACCGACTGCGATTTCGTTGCTTGATTAAGATGTCCTGACACTTGTAGCAGCTGCCGAGGTACGAGGCTGCGTTGGGCTGCGAAGCGGCCCCCGACGGCGGTCCTGCGGACACGCAACGCAGCCTCGTGCCTCGGCAGCTGCTACAGGCCCATATTTTTACAGGAGACCACCATGCCGCGTTTCGCAGCCAACCTGTCCATGCTGTTCACCGAACAGGACTTTCTCGCCCGTTTCGAAGCGGCCGCCAAGGCCGGTTTCAATGGTGTCGAATATCTGTTCCCGTACGACTTCAGCTCCGCCGAAATCAAGGCTCAACTCGACGCCAACGGTCTGACCCAAGTGCTGTTCAACCTGCCGGCCGGTGACTGGGGCAAGGGCGAACGCGGTATCGCTTGCCTGCCGGACCGGGTCGAAGAGTTCCGTGCCGGTGTCGATCTGGCCATTGCTTACGCGCAGGTACTGGGCAACACCCAGGTCAACTGCCTGGCCGGTATTCGTCCGCAGGGCTTTGACGATGCCACCGTGGAGAAAACTTTCGTCGCCAACCTCAAGTACGCGGCCGACAAGCTGCAAGCGGCGGGAATCAAACTGGTGATGGAAGCGATCAACACCCGTGACATCCCGGGCTTCTACCTGAACAACACGGCGCAAGCCCTGTCGATTCGCGAGCAGGTCGGCAGCGCCAACCTGTTCCTGCAATACGACATCTACCACATGCAAATCATGGAAGGCGACCTGGCCCGTACCCTGCAATCGCACCTGGGCGAGATCAACCATGTGCAGCTCGCGGACAACCCGGGACGCAACGAACCAGGTACCGGTGAAATCAACTACCGCTTCCTGTTCGAACACCTGGACCGCATCGGTTACCAGGGCTGGGTCGGCTGCGAATACAAGCCGCTGACCACGACCGAAGCGGGCCTGGGCTGGTTGAAAACCCATAACGCGATCTGACAATGAACCCTGTGTAGGAGCGAGCTTGCTCGCGATGGTGTGTCAGGCACACCGGTTTCGATAGATAGCCCTTCGCGAGCAAGCTCGCTCCTACAGCAGCAACAAAAACAAGAGGATTTTCTCATGGCTAAAATCGGATTTATCGGCACCGGCATCATGGGCCACCCAATGGCAGCGAACCTGCAAAAAGCCGGTCACAGCCTGTTCCTGTCGGCGCACCACGACCCTGCGCCTGCCGACCTGGTCGCCGCTGGCGCCGTTGCCCTGGCTAACCCGAAAGAAGTCGCCCAGGAAGCTGAATTCATCATCGTCATGGTGCCGGATACCCCGCAGGTCGATGACGTGCTGTTCCGCGCCGATGGCGTTGCTGCCGGTGTCAGCAAAGGCAAAGTCGTGATCGACATGAGTTCGATCTCGCCGACCGCCACCAAGGCTTTCGCGGCCAAAATCAACGAAAAAGGCGCGCAGTACCTCGATGCGCCGGTGTCCGGTGGTGAAGTCGGCGCCAAGGCTGCGACCCTGAGCATCATGGTCGGCGGCGATGCCGACGCCTTCGAACGCGCCCTGCCGCTGTTCCAGGCCATGGGCAAGAACATCACCCTGGTCGGTGGCAACGGTGACGGTCAAACCGCCAAAGTGGCCAACCAGATCATCGTGGCCCTGAACATCCAGGCCGTGGCCGAAGCCCTGCTGTTCGCTTCGAAAAACGGTGCCGATCCGGCCAAGGTACGTGAAGCGCTGATGGGCGGCTTCGCTTCGTCGAAGATCCTCGAAGTGCACGGCGAGCGCATGATCAAAGGTACTTTCGATCCAGGCTTCCGTATCAGCCTGCACCAGAAGGACCTGAACCTGGCCCTGCAAGGCGCCAAGGAGCTGAACATCAACCTGCCGAACACCGCCAACACCCAGCAAGTGTTCAGCACCTGCGCGGCCATCGGTGGCAGCAACTGGGACCACTCGGCGCTGATCAAGGGCCTGGAACACATGGCGAACTTCTCGATTCGCGATAAGAAGTAAGCCCTGCCCCAACCTGCATCAAACCTGTAGGAGTGAGCCTGCTCGCGATGAGGTCCTGACATTCAACATCATGTTGACTGATCCACCGCTATCGCGAGCAGGCTCGCTCCTACAGGGACCCGAGTTGCCCTTCAAATAACAAGAATTCCGGGAGCCCGCCATGTCGGTCGATCCGCAACAATTGCTGCGCGAGCTGTTTGCCACAGCCATCGACGCGGCGCATCCGCAACAAGTCCTCGAAGCCCATTTGCCCGCCGACCGCAGCGGACGCGTAATCGTCATTGGCGCCGGCAAAGCCGCAGCCGCCATGGCCCAGGTGGTCGAGCGCTGCTGGCAGGGCGAAGTGTCAGGCCTGGTGGTGACCCGTTACGGTCACGGCGCTCCATGCGAAAAAATCGAAGTGGTCGAAGCCGCGCATCCGGTACCGGACGCCGCCGGCCTGGCCGTGGCCAAGCGTGTGCTCGAGCTGGTCAGCGACCTCAGCGAAAACGACCGCGTGATCTTCCTGCTCTCCGGCGGTGGCTCTGCCCTGCTGGCACTGCCGGCTGAAGGCATCACCCTGGCCGACAAGCAGTCGATCAACAAAGCCCTGCTCAAGTCCGGCGCGACCATCGGCGAAATGAACTGCGTGCGCAAGCACCTCTCGGCAATCAAGGGCGGCCGCCTGGGCAAAGCCTGCTGGCCTGCCACGGTTTACACCTACGCGATTTCCGATGTACCGGGCGACCTCGCCACGGTCATTGCCTCCGGTCCCACCGTAGCCGACCCGAGCACTTCCGCCGAAGCCCTGGCGATCCTCAAACGCTACGCCATCGAGGTTCCAGCCTCGGTGCGCAGTTGGCTGCAAAGCCCGGAATCGGAGACGGTCAAACCCGGTGATCCGAGCCTGGCCCGCAGTCATTTCCAGTTGATCGCCCGCCCGCAACAATCGCTTGAAGCGGCGGCGGTGAAATGCCGTCAGGCCGGGTTCAGTCCGCTGATCCTCGGCGACCTGGAAGGCGAATCCCGCGAGGTGGCGAAAGTCCACGCCGGCATCGCGCGACAAATCGTGCTGCATGGCCAGCCACTGGCTGCGCCCTGCGTGATTCTCTCGGGCGGCGAAACCACCGTCACCGTACGCGGCAACGGCCGTGGCGGGCGCAATGCCGAGTTCCTGCTGAGCCTGACCGACAGCCTCAAGGGCCTGCCCGGCGTGTATGCCCTGGCCGGCGATACCGATGGCATCGACGGTTCCGAAGACAACGCCGGCGCGATCATGACCCCGGACAGCTACGCCCGCGCCGCAGCAATGGGCCTGAGCGCCAGCGACGAGTTGGACAACAACAATGGCTACGGCTATTTCGAGGCTCTCGACGCCCTGATCGTTACCGAGCCGACCCGCACCAACGTCAATGACTTCCGCGCCATCCTGATCCTCGAGAGCACTAAACATGACGCCTGACAAAAAGGTCAAAATCCTCGCCACGCTCGGCCCGGCCATCGACGGGATCGACGACATCCGCGAACTGGTGCTGGCCGGGGTCAACATCTTCCGCCTGAACTTCAGCCATGGCGATCACGCCGACCACGCCCAGCGTTTTCAGTGGATTCGTGAAGTCGAGCGCCAGCTGAATTATCCATTGGGCATTCTGATGGACCTGCAAGGCCCGAAACTGCGGGTCGGCAAGTTCGCCGAAGGCAAAGTGCAACTGGTGCGTGGCCAGGCCTTGCGCCTGGACCTCGATGCCACGCCGGGCGATGAGCGCCGGGTCAACCTGCCACACCCGGAAATCATCGCGGCCCTGGAGCCGGGCATGGACCTGCTGCTGGACGACGGCAAGTTGCGTCTGCGGGTGGTGACCAAGTACGCCGACGCCATCGACACCACCGTGCTCAATGGCGGCGAACTGTCGGACCGTAAAGGCGTGAACGTACCGCAAGCGGTGCTCGACCTGAGCCCGCTGACCGCCAAGGATCGCCGCGACTTGACCTTCGGTCTGGAGCTGGGGGTGGACTGGGTGGCGCTGTCGTTCGTGCAACGTCCGGACGACATTCGCGAAGCCCGCACCCTGATCGGCGACAAGGCCTTCCTGATGGCCAAGATCGAGAAGCCCTCGGCCGTCGAACAACTGCGCGAGATCGCCGAATTGAGCGATGCGATCATGGTCGCCCGTGGTGACCTGGGCGTGGAAGTGCCGGCCGAAAGCGTGCCGCAGATTCAAAAGAACATCATCAGCACCTGCCGCCAGCTCGGTAAGCCGGTGGTGGTGGCCACGCAGATGCTGGAGTCGATGCGCTTCTCGCCCGCGCCAACCCGCGCCGAAGTCACCGATGTGGCCAACGCCGTGGCCGAAGGTGCGGACGCGGTGATGCTGTCGGCAGAAACCGCGTCCGGCGAATACCCGCTTGAAGCCGTGCAGATGATGAGCAAGATCATCCGCCAGGTGGAAAACGGTCCGGACTATCAGACTCAACTCGACGTCAGCCGGCCAAAAGCCGAGGCGACTGTTTCCGACGCGATCAGCTGCGCCATTCGCCGTATCAGCAACGTGCTGCCGGTGGCGGTGCTGGTGAACTACAGCGAGTCCGGCGCGTCGAGCCTGCGTGCGGCGCGGGAGCGGCCGACGGTGCCGATCCTCAACCTGACACCGAACCTGCAGACCGCCCGTCGCCTGAGTGTGGCGTGGGGCGTGCACTCGGTGGTCAACGATCGCCTGCGTCAGGTCGATGAAGTCTGCTCCACAGCGCTGGAGATCGCCCAGGCCCAGGGCATGGCGCAGCGTGGCGACACGTTATTGATCACCGCCGGTGTGCCGTTTGGGCAGCCGGGATCGACTAACTCTTTGCGTATCGAGACATTGATCTAGCGCTTGAACTGGCCTCTTCGCGAGCAAGCCCGCTCCCACAGTTGATCTGTGTGCACCACAGAATCAATGACTGAACAAAGATTCAATGTGGGAGCGGGCTTGCTCGCGAAGCAGGCGACACGAATCACTGGAAACACCACAGACTTCATCATGCCTGCCAACCATTTCAACACCCACTGCCCCGACTGGGCCGAAGCATTGCTCAACGGCTTCAGCCAGATCTTCCTCCAGCGCAATCCGCTGTGCGGCCTGCTGTGCGTCCTGGCCATCCTGTTCACTGCGCCCGCCTTGCTCGGCGGCGCCTTGCTCGGCGGTGTCGCCGGGTTGCTCACCGCGCAACGCCGCAACTATGCCAAGGCTGACCGTCAGGCCGGATTGTTCAGCTACAACGGCGTTCTGCTCGGTCTGTTGCTGAGCCTGTACTTCCCCTGGTCGGCGATGATGCCGCCACTGATTCTGGCCGCCGGCGGTCTGAGTGCGATGATCACCCAGCAGTGGCTCAAGCGCGTCCGGTTCAGCCAATGCCTGCCAGCCTACACCGCGCCCTTCGTCGGGCTGGGCTGGTTGCTGCTGTGCTTCGCCACGCCCTCGACAGAGCCGCATTTGATCGAAGTCAGCACGCTGAACATGCTCGCCGCACCACTCAAAGGCATCGGCCAGGTGATGTTCCTCGGTCATCCGCTGGCCGGTGCGATGATTGCCGCCGGTTTGCTGATCACCGATCGCCGCGCATTTTGCTGGGCATTGCTGGCGTCTGTCGCGGGCATGGGCTGGAGCCTGCTGCACCACGATTTCTACACCGCACTGCTCGGCCTCGGTGGCTATAACGCCGTGCTGGCCGCCCTCGCCTTCAGCTCGCGGCGTTGCCAACCGTGGCTGCCGCTGGTTGGCATTGGCCTGGCGCTGTTGCTGACGCCGGTGTTTGCCGCCATCGGTCTGCCTACGCTGACTGCGCCGTTCATTCTTGCCTGCTGGCTGATCCGCTGCGTTGTGCAAATGCTCGGCAAAGCCACGGTCGAAAGCGCACCTTGCGCTCCCGGGGAGAATCAACCTAGGCTGCGCTGATTTGCGGCCAAGGCGATGTGCATGATCAGCAACGACACGTGGCGTAATCGCCTGTACGTGATTATTTTCCAGACCGACACCGTCGCCGGGCGACGTTTCGACACCACCCTGCTGCTGATCATCCTCGCCAGCCTGGTGGTGGTGATTCTCGACAGCATCGATGACGTCCACCAGAACTACGCCAGCCTGCTGGCGTACATCGAGTGGGGCTTCACGATCATTTTCCTCGGCGAGTACATCCTGCGCCTGTACTGCTCGCCCAAACCGCTGCACTACGCGTTCAGTTTCTATGGGCTGGTGGATCTGCTGGCCATCGTGCCCGGCATCCTCGCGCTGTACTACAGCGATGCCCAGTACTTGCTGATCATCCGGATCATCCGGATGCTGCGGATCTTCCGCGTGCTCAAGCTCGGTCCCTACCTCAAACAAGCCCATTACCTGCTCGATGCCTTGCGCGGCAGCAAGCAGAAAATCCTCGTGTTCCTGCTCAGCGTCTGCACTCTGGTCATCGTGTTCGGCACCTTGATGTACGTGGTCGAAGGTCCGCAACATGGCTTCACCAGTATTCCCAAGGGCATCTACTGGGCGATCGTCACCCTGACCACCGTCGGTTACGGCGACATCGTGCCCAAGACCGCCCTGGGCCAGGTCATCTCGTCGATGGTGATGATCACCGGTTACTCGATCATTGCCGTGCCCACCGGGATCTTCACCGCCGAACTGGCCACCGCCATGCGCGGTGGTCAGTTGCAGCACAATTGCCCGGTGTGTGCGAAAAACAGCCACGAACAGGAAGCGTCGTTCTGCTCCCGTTGCGGCAATGCACTATTCAAGAAACTGGAATAAGCAAAGAGCTTTTTAATCTTTAAAGGACTATGAATGCCCGGCTATAGTCGCGTGCTTTGAAACCAACAAATAACCTGTAGGAGCTGCCGCAGGCTGCGATCTTTTGATCTTGCTTTTAGAAACAGAAGATCAAAAGATCGCAGCCTGCGGCAGCTCCTACATGACAGAACAAGGACTGCGCAGTGAAAAAACTCTTTGGCGCCTCTCTTCTCGCCGCTGGCCTGGCATTGACCAGCGTGGCTCAAGCCGCACCGACCCTGCTCAACGTTTCCTACGACGTGATGCGCGATTTCTACAAGGACTACAACTCTGCGTTCCAGAAACACTGGCAAGCCGAGCACAACGAAAACATCACCCTGCAAATGTCCTTCGGCGGCTCCAGCAAACAGGCGCGCTCGGTGATCGACGGCCTGCCGGCGGATGTCATCACCATGAACATGGCCACCGACATCAACGCCCTGGCCGACAACGGCAAACTGGTCCCGGACAACTGGGTCACGCGCCTGCCGAACAACAGCGCGCCGTTCACTTCGGCCACCGTGTTCATCGTGCGCAAGGGCAACCCGAAAGCCCTGAAAGACTGGCCGGACCTGCTCAAGGATGGCGTTCAGGTTATCGTCCCGAACCCGAAAACTTCCGGTAATGGTCGCTACACCTACCTCTCGGCCTGGGGCTACGTGCTGAAAAGCGGCGGCGACGAAAACAAGGCCAAAGACTTTGTCGGCAAACTGTTCAAGCAAGCGCCGGTCCTGGATACCGGTGGCCGTGCCGCCACCACCACCTTCATGACCAATCAGATTGGCGACGTATTGGTGACCTTCGAAAACGAAGCGGAAATGATCGCCCGCGAGTTCGGCCGCGATCAGTTCGAAGTCATCTACCCAAGCGTTTCCGCCGAAGCAGAGCCACCGGTGTCGGTGGTCGACAAAACCGTCGACAAGAAAGGCACCCGTGCGGCAGCCGAGGAATACCTGAAGTACCTGTGGTCGCCGGAAGGTCAGGAGATTGCCGCGGCGAACTACCTGCGCCCGCGTGACCCGGCTGTTTTGGCCAAGTACACCGACCGTTTCCCGAAAGTGGACTTCCTGTCGGTAGAGAAAACCTTCGGCGACTGGCGCACCGTGCAGAAAACCCACTTCAATGATGGCGGGGTTTTCGATCAGATCTACAGCGGTAAGTGATCACTGAACGGCAATGAAAAAGGCGACCTGCACAGGTCGCCTTTTTTGTGGGTACAACACCAACCCACTGTAGGAGCGAGCTTGCTCGCGAAAAGACCAAGGACTCCGCTGGGCATCAGGCTTTACGCGTTATCGTTCACGACCTTCGCGAGCAAGCTCGCTCCCACAGGTTTTGTGCCTGCTGTTTCAGCTCAGGTTGCCGCAGAAAATAGCCTGATGACCATTGGCCGGGCTTTCACGCACGACCAAGGCGTAGCCACCGGCTCGAAGGGTCTCGACGGCGACCGGTGCGCTTTTCCAGAAGCGCTGGTTTGACGCTTGCGAATAGAACCGGGCATTTGGACCGTCATTCATGTCATAGACTGGTTTCGAACCCAGGTTCCCACAGCTTCCCGGATAGATGTAGGCCGTCAACCGCCCCGGCAATGTGCTGCCTATGCTCTCGCCGCTGACCTCAACCCAGAACGTTGTTGCGTTATCACTGGGCATCATGATCAACCGGGCAATATTCCCGGGATTGTTGGATGTAGCATTCAGGGGAACGCTGGTGACCTGACTGTCAGGCACTGTCGAGCACCCAGAGATCCAACCGACCGCTACCACTAACGCCAGCGAAGTTACGATTTTCATCGTGATACTCCCGCTTGTAAGGACACATTGAAGTGATCCCCCCTGTAGATTCTAGCTGCCGGGGCTGTGCGGGCTTTTCTTCAGATGGCCGGTTGCCACGTGTTGGCTACATCGGCGGCGTCACGCCATCCTTGCCTGCCGAGATGGATTGAGCGGTGAGCGTGCCGTCAGCGCCCTGCGTGACAAAGGTCACGATCTTCACGCCCACCTTCAACAGACTGCGATCGGCCGGCATCAGGTTGACGATGGGGACGTCTTCGGGCACCAGGATCTTCTGTTGGCCACCCTTGTAGTTGACGGTCAGCACCCGGCCATTGCTCACCACCAGGTCGCCGACGCTGCCGTTGGTCATGCTGCTGCCCTTGACCAGATCAAACGGCCGATGACCGTCGCCACTGCCGGCCAGCTCCGGTGGGAAAACGTGGACCTCCAGGGCCTTGAGGGTGCCATCCTCCTGAGGAATAGCCGCGGAGCCGATGTAGCTGCCGGGCTTGATGTCTTCGATATTGGCCAGGGTCACGGCGCGGACTTTGGTGTCCTGGGTCAGGTTGATCACCACGTTTTCGCCGCTGTTTGCATGGACTTTCAGAACGTCCGGACTGACGCCGGTGATCTCGCCGCGTACACCGATGCGCGTGCCCGGCGCATCCTCTGCCTGGGCCAGGCCCGCAGCACACAAACCGATCAATGTACCGGTGAAAACGCCGCGAATCAGGTGACGGAACATCGCATTCATGGAACGGCCTTCCGATGACAGGACGTGGTAAAAGAACATAAGCACGCTATCGAACAGAATGTAAGTGAATGTATCATCCACCCTCGATGTTCTGACGCAAGGCACAACGGCGGACGACACACGCATCCGTCAGTCATTCCGCAATGGAATGATTGCTATCACTTCAATCCCGCTTCCGCCGTTTCCGCCAGCCCATTAGCCTGCGCGCATTCTATTCCGTACAGCGAGACCCGTTATGAACCCAGCGATCCAGGTGCCCCACGGCACCGCGACAATGACCCGAGGCATGGTGCTGCTGTTCGCCTTCTGCTGCGGCGCCATTGTTGCCAACATCTACTACGCCCAGCCGATCATCGGCCTGATCGCCCCGGATATTGGCCTGTCCAACACCATGGCCAGCCTGATCGTTTCCCTGACTCAGATCGGCTATGCGCTGGGGCTGTTTTTCCTGGTTCCGCTGGGGGATTTGCTGGAGAACCGCCGATTGATGATCACCACCACGCTGGTGGCGATTATCAGCCTGCTGGGTGCGGCGTTCACCGATCAGCCGAACGTGTTTTTGCTGATTTCGCTGTTGGTCGGGTTCAGTTCGGTCTCGGTGCAGATCCTGATTCCATTGGCCGCGCACCTGGCGCCGGAAGAAACCCGTGGCCGTGTGGTGGGCGGGATCATGGGCGGTTTGTTGCTCGGCATTCTGCTGGCCCGGCCGGTGTCGAGTGTGGTGGCCGACCACTTCGGCTGGCGGGCGATGTTTGTGATTGCCGCCTTGTTGATGGCCGCCATCAGCATCGTGCTGGCAGTGACCATTCCCAAGCGTGAGCCTGATCACAGCGCTTCCTATGGCCAGTTGCTGGGCTCGCTGTGGACGCTGTTGCGCAAACAGCCGGTCCTGCGCCAACGGGCCTTTTACCAGGGTTGCATGTTTGCCACTTTCAGCCTGTTCTGGACCGCCGTGCCGCTGGAACTGGCGCGCAATCACGGTTTATCGCAAAGCGAGATCGCGATTTTCGCGCTGGTGGGGGCCATCGGCGCCATTGCCGCCCCGATCGCCGGGCGACTGGCCGACGCCGGTCACACCCGCATCGCGTCACTGCTGGCCCTGCTGTTCGCCAGCCTGAGTTTTCTACCGGCATTTATCCATCCGGCCTACAGCGTCATCGGCCTGGCCGTGACCGGCGTGGTGCTCGATTTCTGCGTGCAGATGAACATGGTCCTCGGCCAGCGTGCGGTCTACGCCCTCGACGGCAAAAGCCGCAGCCGCCTGAATGCGCTGTACATGACCAGCATCTTCATCGGCGGCGCCTTCGGCTCTTCGGTGGCCAGCGCGGTGTACGAACAGGGCGGCTGGTTGTGGATCGTGATCGTCGGCAGTGCGTTTCCGCTGTTGGCATTGTTGCGGTTCTTGAGTGTTTCGCAGAAGGCGTCGCTGGCGACGGCGTAAGCCTTCAACAGCATCGCGAGCAGGCTCGCTCCTACAGGTTCTCCATTAACCCTGTTGAATCGAACTTGCTTGCGATGTGATTGGCCTCACTCATTGCCGAACCAGCTTCTCCATCGCCGCATCCGCCAAAAATGAGGAGCGGCTTTTGACGTTGTGCTCTCGCACATAGCGGTCGATGCGCTGGATCACATAGCCGGGCAGCGTGACATTGACCTTCTCGGTCTTGCCCATGTACGGCGAGATGTCCAGTTCCAGCATGCCCCAGCCCATGTCGGCGAATTCAGGATTGCCGCGGTGCAATGCCGCCGAAGTCGGCATCGGAATCGTATCGCCGTCTGCAGCCATCTCCTGCAACATGATGTGGGCAATTTCGACGGCTGCGTTGTAAGCCTCTTCAAAGGTATCCCCGGCAGTCACCGCACCTGGAATATCGGGGATCTGGATACCGATGGCGGTGTTCTCATCGCCCCATTCGATACAGATTGGATATTGCATTATGGATCTCCTGCGTAACTGGCTGGCGGGCAGTTCAGCCCGGCTCGCCTCCTGATGCTCTTGACCGTCCCGATCGGTAAATCCTTTTTTGGATGAGGGACGGGAATGGTGTAAGGGTTGTAACGGTGCGTGAAGATATGATGACTACCAGTGACCCGGTCCAGGGTCCAACCCGCTTCCACCAACTCCTTGATCAATAGCCTGCTCTGCACCACCAGCCTCCTTGCTTGGCAAAAACAAAAGTAACCCTAGAGTTATCTTTACTCAAGCACAAAAAACCGAAGCACGACGTTCGGTTGTTTTACAGAGTGTGATGAAAGCTCCTGATGAAAGCCTCACCATTCCCTCCAGACATGAATCCTATGCCACCCGCCTGCGTTCCGCCCGCACCTGCCCTAGGTCAACATGGACCCCAGCCAAACCGGCTTCGTCCACGAGGATTACGATCATGTCCCTGCAAGCAAAACTCGATGCCTTCAAAGCCGACTTCAAGGCCGGTAAACCGCCGTACAACGCGCCGGCTGATATCCACCCGGTCATGGAGCGTGCAACCGCCGAACTGATTGCATCGGGCGCGGCGAACAAAGCCTTGAAAGTCGGCGACAAGGCACCGCTGTTCACCTTGAAAGATCCCGACGGTCATCCAGTGTCATCCGCCGAGTTGCTGGCCAAAGGTCCATTGGTGCTGACGTTCTACCGAGGCGTGTGGTGCCCTTACTGCAATCTGGAGCTGCAAGCCTTGCAGGCTTTCCTGCCGACATTGCAGGAGGCCGGTGCCAGCCTGGTGGCCATCTCGCCGCAGATTGCTGCCAACAGCCGCAAGTCGATGCGCACCAACGGCCTGCAATTCCCGATCCTCAGTGACCGCCATAACGATGTGGCCGACGCCTTCGGGCTGCGCTTCGCGTTGCCGGACTACCTGATCGAGTTGTATAAAAACCTGCGCAATGACCTGCCGATCTTCAACGATGATCCGTCCTGGACATTGCCGATGCCGGCGCGTTATGTGATCGGGCAGGATGGCGTGATCCGTTACGCCGAGGTCAACCCCGATTACACTCAGCGCCCAGAGCCTGAAGCGATGCTGGATGCGATTTGCGGCTGACCCGTTCAAGTGCCGCTGTCGCCACATATCCCACAGTAGACTTGCGACATTCTCTAGACTTTGCACAAGGACCTCAGATGGACCGCCTCGGCGCAATGGAAACCTTCGTCTACGTGGTGGAAACCGGCTCGTTTTCCGCCGCGGCCCGGCGCCTGAACATCGGGCAGCCGGCCGTGTCGAAAACCATCGCGCAACTGGAATCGCGGTTGGCGGTGCGCCTGTTGCTGCGCTCGACCCGGGGCCTGACGCCCACCGAGGCCGGGCTGGCCTTTTTCGAACGGGCCAAGCGCGCCATCGAAGAAGCCGACGAGGCCGACAACGCCGCACGCGGTTCCGCCAGCGGGCTGAGTGGCAACCTGCGCATCTGTGCGGCGGTCACCTTCGGCCGGCTGCACATCGTCCCGCACCTGGGACCCTTCCTGGAGCAAAA
Source organism: Pseudomonas sp. Pseusp10 (assembly GCF_059492225.1). NCBI lineage: Bacteria > Pseudomonadati > Pseudomonadota > Gammaproteobacteria > Pseudomonadales > Pseudomonadaceae > Pseudomonas > Pseudomonas sp. Pseusp10. The sequence goes on from NZ_CP168528.1 coordinate 5,237,361, forward strand.
CCCGGAGTTGAACATCGACTTGATGCTCGATGATCGCAACGTCAATCTGGTGGAAGAAGGCGTCGATATCGCCCTGCGCATGGGCGAGTTGAGCGACTCGGGGCTGACCGCCCGCAAGATCGCCGAATGCCGGCGCATGGTACTGGGCACACCGGCGTACTTCGAAAAACACGGCGAACCCACCTGCCCCGCCGACCTGTGCAAGCATCAGGCAATCGTCTACACCCTTGGCGGCGGCACCAGTTGGCTATTCAACAAGGCCGGCGAGGAGCAATCGGTGATCATCAACGGCCGGATCCGCGTCAACGCCGCCGAAGGCCTGCGTGAAGCCGTGCTGGCCCATCAAGGGCTGACCATGGCCTCGCAATGGATGTTCGCGCCGGAACTGGCCGTCGGTTCGGTCCGCGAGGCAATGAAGGACTGGACCTTGCCGAACCTGGATCTGTGGGCGGTGTTCCCCACCGGGAGAATGGCCAGCGCCAAGGCTCGGGCGTTTGTGGAGTATGTGCAGGGGTTGTTGGACAGGAAGGCCTGACAGGCCGCTCAATCAAGATCAAAAGATCACAGGCTGCGCCATGGCCTGCATTGGCCGCGTACGAAGCTAATTGCTCGTCGTCCGTTCCCGGCAATGTCAGGTAAATCGGTGTCACTCGTCAATGCAGACCAGCAACCGCTCGACCGTTTGCTCAAGTGGCCCGGAGTTGTCGAGCACGTGTACGGTCGGGTCGTCCGCCAGCAGTTGCTCGCTGAATCGGGCATTGCGTGCCAACCGCTGATCGATCTCGATCAGCGATTCTCGCCCGCGCTCCAGCAAGCGATGGCGCAGTTCCGTTTGATCCACAGTCAACAACAGCACCAACACGTCAGGATAGCGCAGGCGTGTGTTCTGCAAATGCCCCCGAGAACCATTGACCAGCACGTCCTCGCCAGCGGCCAGCCAATCGTCGATTTCCCGCGGGATGCCATAGGACAACCCATTGGCGTGCCAGCTCAGGGCAAACGCGCCCTGAGCTTCCATATCGGCGAATTGTTGCGCACTGACGCCCAGCGCCGCCTCGCCCATGGCTTCAGCCGAGCGGGTAATGACCCGCCGCACGATACGGCAGCCGCGTTCAGCCAACCGCGCTCGCGCGGCATCCAGCAGGCTGTCCTTGCCCGAGCCTGAAGGCCCGATGAGATAGATCAACCTGCCCGCCATCAATACACCCTCTTCGCTTGTCGCCATACTTGCTGGACCACCGGCACCCCCGCTGCGGCCAGATCTGCGGCAGTCACGTTACCCGAGTGCGACCCGCCCCGCACGATGTTCGGTGCGCCCATCAACACATTCATGTCGTGCTCCCGGTAACTACGCGCGGCCTCACGAAGGGGCGCGTACCGCAAAAGCAAAGCGAGGCGGTATACCGGCCGGCCTGATCGCAATTGAACTCGTTTCCCTGTAGGAGCGACAGTGCGGCGATCCGACTTGCTCGCGAAAAACGCCAGGACAACGCGGGCATTCAGGCAGCACGCGTTATCGTTGACGTCCATCGCGAGCAAGCTCGCTCCTACAGGGCCGAGCGTTAGCTCGCCTGCAGCTCTTGATCTTGATCCACCCGCCCCTCGGCAGGCCTCGTTCCGGCGTTCATCCGGGGGGAGGTGAGTCGCCGTAGGGCGAAACCATAAGCCGCCGTTACCTTAACAACGGATATGCACTCAAAATAACAGGGCAAGCAGGCAACGACAGATCAAAGCTCGAACCGCAACTCCGGCCAGATCGGCGAAGTACCCCGCTTCTGCGACTCAAGAATGGCCCTGCACAGCGAACACAGCCGCTGATCCTGAAACACCCGGCGATCAACACTCGACCAGCGTGGCTGTGCCGGCAACAGGCTGCCGCACAAGGTGCGATCCGCCGAGCCGCCCAACTCCAATTGACGGGTCACCAGGTGTACCCGCACTTCCTGGCAGGCGAACAGATCCAGCTGTTCGTCAGGCTCGATCAGTTGGTAGGCAAATAGTGACCAGGCGGGACGCGGCATCGGGGGCTCCAAATCGGGGGCGCCACCTTAGCCGAAAGCCTGCCTCTAGAAAAGTGTCATAACAGCGGTTTTAGAGTAGGCCAGACATTTTCCAGCAACTTGTCCTGGGCCCCGGCCGCCGGGTGTATGCCGTCAGCCTGCATCAAGTCCGGATGGCCGCCCACGCCGTCGAGGAAAAACGGCACCAGCGGGATTTTTTTCTCATCGGCCAGGTTGCTGTAGACCTCGGCAAACGCCTTTGTGTAACGCGCACCGTAATTGGGTGGCAATTGCATGCCGAGCAGCAACACCTTGGCACCGCTGGCCCGTGATCTGTCGATCATTGATGCAAGATTTTGTTGCAATTGAGTTGGCAGCATTCCACGCAGACCGTCATTGCCGCCCAACTCGAGGATCACCAGATCCGGTTTATGCTCTACGAGCAGCGCAGGCAGGCGCGCCTGGCCTCCGGCACTGGTGTCGCCACTGATGGACGCATTGATCACTTTGTCGTCGAATCCTTCGCGCCTGAGCCGTTGCTCAAGCAGCGACACCCACCCCAGCCGGGTATCCAGCCCGAAACCGGCGCTGATACTATCGCCAACGATCAGGACTGTACCCGCCGCTGCGTTTTGGGCCATGCACATCAAGGCCAGGCCAGCACTCAAAAACCAGACACGCATCGGACTCTCCATGGGCGCAAGCATTCTCATCGCGAAGGACCTTAGCAAAGTGGTTCCCAGCGCGGAAGGTGAACTGACCATCCTGCACGAACTCAGCCTGGAACTGAACAAGGGCGATAGCCTGGCCATCGTCGGTGCTTCGGGCTCCGGCAAGTCCACACTGCTGGGCCTGCTTGCCGGGCTCGATTTGCCGAGCGGTGGCGAAGTTACACTCGCCGGGCAAGGCCTGAGCAACCTCGATGAGGACCAGCGTGCACGCATCCGTGCCGAGCACGTGGGTTTTGTGTTCCAGTCATTCCAGTTGCTCGACAGCCTCAATGCTCTGGAAAACGTCATGCTGCCACTGGAGCTCGATGGCCGCAAAGACGCCCGCGAACGCGCCACCCAATTGCTGCAACGCGTTGGGCTGGGCCAACGCCTGACTCACTCGCCGCGCCAGCTCTCCGGGGGCGAGCAGCAACGCGTGGCGATTGCCCGCGCGTTTGCCGCCGAACCCGCTGTGCTGTTCGCCGACGAACCTACCGGCAACCTCGACAGCCACACCGGCGAGCGCATCAGCGACTTGCTGTTCGAACTCAACAAGGAGCGCGGCACGACCCTGGTGCTGGTGACTCATGATGAACGCCTGGCCCATCGCTGCCGGCGCCTGATTCGTCTTGAAGCCGGCCTGCTGGTCGCCCCTCTGGAGCCTTGATGGCACGCCTGCCGCTGTTACGCCTGTTCACCCTTGCCATCCGCCAATTGCTGCGCGACGCCCGCGCCGGTGAGCTGCGCGTGTTGTTTTTCGCCTTGCTGGTGGCCGTGGCCGCGAGTACTGCGATTGGTTATTTCGGCGCGCGCCTGAACGGCGCCATGATGCTGCGCGCTACCGAGTTTCTCGGTGCCGACCTGCTCCTCGAAGGCAGTTCGCCGGCACGCGCCGAACAGATAAGAAGCGGCGTTGAACTGGGACTGGAACATGCGCAGGTGGTGGAGTTTTCCAGCGTCATCGCCACCGACAACGGCATCCAGTTGTCCAGTATCAAGGCGGCCGATGACACCTACCCGCTGCGCGGCGAACTGAAAAGCGCGCCCACCCCATTCGCCACGGAAACCGTCGGTGGCGGACCGCAACCCGGTGAAGCCTGGGTCGAGGCACGCCTGTTGACCGCCCTGGACCTGAAGATCGGCGACAGCATCGATGTCGGCATGAAAACCCTGAAGCTGGCGCGAGTGCTGACGTATGAACCCGACCGCGCCGGCAACTTCTACAGCCTGACGCCGCGAGTGCTGATCAATCTCGGCGACCTTGCGGCAACCGGCGTGGTGCAACCCGGTAGCCGGGTCAGTTACCGCGAATTATGGCGAGGCAATGCCCAGGCACTCGAGACGTATCGGCAACTGATCAAACCAGGGCTGGCCGCCAACCAGCGTCTGCAGGATGCCCGCGATGGCAACCGGCAGATCGGAGGCGCCCTGGGCAAGGCCGAACGCTACCTGAACATGGCCAGCCTGGTGGCGGTGTTGCTGTCCGGCGTGGCAGTGGCGCTGTCGGCAACCCGCTTCGCCACCCGACGATTCGATGCCAGTGCGTTGCTGCGCTGCCTCGGGCTGTCACGCCGGGAAACCATGGTCTTGTTCAGCCTGCAACTGACTGTGCTCGGGCTGCTGGCCAGCATCAGCGGCGCCCTCCTCGGCTGGCTCGCACAGCTCGGGTTGTTTGCCCTGCTGCATGACTTGCTGCCGACCGACGTGCCCCCGGGCGGGCTGTTTCCGGCCATTGCCGGGATCGGCACCGGACTGGTGGCGCTGGCCGGTTTCGCCTTGCCGCCGCTGGCGGCCCTGGGCCGGGTTCCGCCATTGCGCGTACTGCGCCGGGATATGCTGCCGATTCCATCCAGCACCTGGATGGTCTACGGCGCAGCGCTGGGCGCCCTCGGCCTGATCATGTGGCGCCTGAGCCTGGACCTGTTGCTGACCTTTGCCCTGCTCGGCGGCGGCGTAATTGCAGCGCTGGTGTTGGGCGGTTTGTTGCTGCTGCTGTTGAAGAGTCTGCGGCGCTTGCTTGCTCGTGCGTCCTTGCCCTGGCGCCTCGGACTCGGCCAATTGCTGCGTCATCCGCTGGCTGCCGCGGGCCAGTCCCTGGCGTTCGGCCTGATTCTGCTGTCGATGGCACTTATCGCCTTGCTACGTGGCGAGCTCCTGGACACCTGGCAGAACCAGTTACCCAAAAACGCACCGAACTACTTTGCGCTGAACATCCTGCCGGCGGACAAACAGGCCTTCACCGATCACCTGATCGCCGTGTCAGCACAATCGGCGCCACTGTACCCGGTGGTGCCGGGGCGCTTGATCAGCATCAACGGCGAGCCGGTGCAGCAAATCGTCACCAAAGAATCGGCCGGCGACCGGGCGATCCAGCGCGACCTGAGTCTGACCTGGGCCGCGGACCTGCCGTCGGGCAACAAGCTCACGGCCGGCAATTGGTGGAATGAACAAGCGCCGGACGATGTTCCCGGTGTGTCGGTAGAAGGCAAGGTCGCTGAAAGCCTGAAAATCAAGCTCGGCGATCATCTGGTTTTCAGTGTTGGCGGGGTCAATCGCGAGGCGCAAGTCACCAGCCTGCGCGAGATCAACTGGGACAACTTCCAGCCGAACTTCTTCATGATCTTCCAGCCCGGCACCCTGAAGGATCTTCCGGCGACTTACCTGACCAGTTTCTATCTGGCACCGGGTCATGACCAACAGATCGTCGACCTGTCCCGTGCCTTCCCGGCGGTGACGATCCTGCAGGTCGAAGCCTTGCTGGAGCAACTGCGCAGCATCCTCGCCCAGGTGACCCTGGCGGTGGAGTATGTGTTGTTGTTCGTATTGGCGGCGGGGATGGCGGTGCTGTTTTCCGGCCTGCAGGCGACGCTGGACGAACGTATTCGCCAGGGCGCATTACTGCGAGCACTGGGGGCCGAACGGCAATTGCTGGTCAAGGTGCGGCGCATCGAGTTCGGCTTGCTCGGTGCGGTCAGTGGTTTGCTGGCGGCGCTGGGTTCGGAAGTCGTGAGTTGGGTGCTTTACCGTTATGCCTTTGACCTGCCGTGGCACCCGCATCCATGGCTGTTGTTGCTGCCACTGGTTGGCGCCGTGCTCATTGGTGGTGCCGGGGTGTTCGGCACTCGTCGGGCATTGAACGCCAGCCCGCTGACAGTCCTGCGCGAGGGTTGATAGACTCCTGCCATCCTCACCACAAGAAGCTGTCATGAGCCGTTACCGCCCTCCCCGCACCGCCGGCACCGCGCTGATCACCCCCGAGGGTGAAGCGCGGATGCGCGCCGAGTTCCATGAGCTGTGGCATGTACGTCGCCCCCAGGTTACCCAGGCTGTCAGCGAAGCCGCGGCCCAGGGCGATCGCTCGGAGAACGCCGAATACACCTACGGCAAAAAGATGCTGCGAGAGATCGACAGCCGCGTGCGTTTTCTCACCAAACGCCTGGAAGCGCTCAAGGTTGTCAGCGAAAAACCCAGCGATCCGAACAAGGTCTATTTCGGCGCCTGGGTCACGATTGAGGACGAAGACGGCAAAGAGTCGCGCTACCGTATCGTCGGGCCGGATGAACTGGACCTCAAACAGGGCCTGATCAGCATCGACTCGCCCTTGGCTCGCGCCCTGATCGGCAAGGCTCTGGACGCCGAAGTTCGGGTCCAGACACCGACCGGTGAGCAGTGTGTGTACATCGTGGCAATCGAGTACCCGTGAACCGCAGCGTTCCGGGCCTCAGCGCCGGGTAATCAGCCCTTGCCGGGCAACGCGGGTGAGTTGCCTGATCACTTCAGGAGCGTCTTCGAGGCTGGGAGATTGAATCACCGCCAGATCGAAACTGTCGTCGGCAAAACGAGCGAGCGACTCACCGTCTTCGACAAACTGGATCAGGAAGGCAGCGGGACCGCCGGTACGACGTGGCCAGCCATCGAGATAACGCAAGAGCGTCGGCTGATGTTTGCCGCCAAGCAGGATTTTTGGATTGCGCTGGGTCAGATGTGCCGTGATCGGCGCGGGACGTACAACAGGGTTTAGTGCATTCATTGTGTCGTGTCTCTGCCTCAAAAGTCTGCATGGCAGGTGAGAGGCAACACCGAACCAGCGCTTTAGCGGTATTTCGAAGCCTGTTCTGGCTTCTGTCGGCAACTGAATGAGTCACCTGGCGCCCCGCAAGTAGCTGTTTAAATCGGCGCATGAGCAACATCCTAGAGAAGCTGACTGGACAGTGTCAAGAATGACGCGCAACAAAAAGGCCCGCACGATGCGGGCCTTTTTTGTTGAGCCAGAGCGGTCAGCCGGCGATGGCACGGTCCGCCGAGAGTTTGCCCGCACCTTCGATCAATACCGCGATACTGCCACCGAGCAGGGCCAGGGCGAATTCATAACCGTTGTTGGCCATGAACAGTCCGTTGCTGATGTGCACCGAGAAAATCGCGACCAGCAACAGGAAGATCAGACCCAGTGCGGCCGGACGAACCAGCAGGCCGATGATCAGGGCCAGGCCGGCGAAGAACTCGATGCCGCCCGCCAGTGTCGCCATCAGGTAACCCGGCGTCAGTCCGAGGCTTTCCATGTACTGCGCGGTTCCCGCCAGACCATAGCCACCGAATGCCCCGAAGAGTTTCTGCGAGCCGTGAGCGGCGGAAATAATACCGACCACGATGCGCAGAAAGGTCAGGCCGTAGCTAGCGCGAGTAGACAGTACCTTGTTGATCAGAGTGCTCATGCTGTTTCATTCCTTGTAAGTGTGTGTTGGTTGGCCGCTATATTAATCAGTAAATCGCATGTTAAAAGCGCAAAAATCTCAACATAAAAATCGAATTAATTGATCATTGTCGCAAGACAACTTTTTGTCCCTGTGGCTCCAACGACTCCCGCTCCCGGTCGAACGCCAAGAAATACTTGTTCACGCTATTAACATAGCTAACGGGGCCCATACCCACTTGCTCCATGGCAACGCGTTCGACCTGGAAGAACCACTGGTTGGGATTCAATCCTCGCCGCCGGGCTTCGGCGCGCATGCCCTGAACCCGCTCCGGCCCGATGTTGTAGGCTGCCAGTACGAAAGCCATGCGTTCGCGCTCGTTGAGTTTCGGGCTGGCAAAAAACTTGCGGCGGATCATCGCCAGGTACTTGGCCCCGGCCTGCACATTGCCGTCTACGTCCTGAATATTGTCGACCCCCACCCGCTGCGCCGCCGAAGGCGTGATCTGCATCAGACCGGTCGGGCCTCCGCCACTGCGGGCGGCAGGTTGCAGGGCTGACTCCTTGAAGGCCAGCGCCGCCAGGTTCAGCCAGTCCATGCCCTGGGCATCGGCGTGTTTCTGCAGCACCGGGCGAAGTTTTTCCAGACGCTGCCGGTCCGCCTTGGCCAGTGGATAGTGCACTTGGTAGAGACGACGATAGATCCGCAGGAATGCGGCGTCCTGATCCGATGGTTTTTTGTAGACGGTGAGGAAACGATCAATGCTGGCCCGCAACATCGACGCATCACGGCGCACGAACCAGAACTCTTCTCCCGGATCACTGATCAGTACCTGCCTGTCGAAACGCAGGTTGGGCAGGATCTTGCCCCAGCGTTCGGCTATCGGCTGCTCGACGATGGTCAGGTGGAAGATCCCGCCCTGCACCATCTCCAGTACGTCCTCGACGGCAAGGCTCGGATCGACCCATTCGACTTTGACCGGTGGCAGTTTGTGCAGGGCGAGTTTTTGATTGATCTGGCTGACGGCATCCCCGGCGGCGCTGCCGGCGGGTAACGCCAGGGTCTTGCCGGAAAGCTGTTCAAGCCGGGTGTAGCGGCGTTCGCCTTTGATGCCCACCAGGACCAATGGGATGTTGCTGGCAATCGGCTCACTGGTGCTGACGGCGAAACCCGCTTGCAGATCGAGCAACTCGCCTGGCGCCACCAGATCGCCCTCCCCGCGCTGCAATGCACCGAGCAGTTGATCCTTGGCCTTGGGAATGATCTTGAGGATGATTTCCTGACCGTCACGGGCGTGGCCGTTGAGGTATTGCTCGAAAGCTCTCAGGCGATGGTATTCGACCCCGATCGCCTGCCCCTGGACTTCGCCGGAACTGTTGCGGCTCTGGTTGACCAACACCCGCAGCACACGGCTGCTGCGAATTTCCGCAAGGTCGCGCACCTTGGTGGCCGGTACGGCTTGCAGCGGCCCGGGCAGACGCGCGACCGCCGACATCGGCAGTAGCAGCGAACAACACAGCAGTAGCAAAACCGAGGGACGAATCATCCACTCTCCGGAAAGAATATAAGGCCCGCTTCAATGACGAATGACATCAAGCACGGCGACAAAAACAGAGCGCCCAAGGCGCTGGCAAAGTGCGAAAGACTGGCACAATGATGGCAAAACTACCAACCCGGTCTGGCTCGCGGCTCAAGAGACAGCGTTAACCCGTTGTAGTTCTTGGCTTTTCTTATAAATCCACGGCTCTGATATGCTTTCCGGCCTTTGGGCCGAGGTAGCACCATGCAACTCATCGATATCGGCGTCAACCTGACCAACCCCGGTTTTGCCGACAAACACCAGGCCGTACTCGACCGCGCCTACGCGGCCGGCGTGTGCCAACTGGTGCTGACCGGCACCAGTGTCGAGGGCAGCGAACAGGCCCTTGAGCTGTGCCAGCAGCTGGATGCAAGTGCGCAGCGCCTGTTCGCTACCGCCGGTATTCACCCTCACTGCGCCAGCGACTGGAACGCCGACAGCGCCCGACGTTTGCGCAGTTTGCTCAATGAGCCAAATGTGGTGGCCGTGGGCGAATGCGGGCTGGATTTCAACCGTGATTTCTCGCCGCGTCCGCAGCAGGAGAAGGTCCTCGAAGAACATCTGGCCATGGCTGTTGAAATGCAGCTGCCGGTTTTTCTGCACGAACGCGACGCCAGCCAGCGATTGCTGGAAATCCTGCGCGACTTCCGCGATCAATTGCCGGCTGCCGTGGTGCACTGCTTCACTGGCGAACAGAAGGCACTGTTCAGCTATCTCGACCTGGATCTGCACATCGGCATTACCGGCTGGATTTGCGACGAGCGCCGGGGCACGCATTTGCATCCACTGGTCAAGGAGATCAAGCGCGGGCGCCTGATGCTCGAAAGCGATGCGCCGTACCTGCTGCCGCGCAGCCTGCGCCCCAAGCCAAAAAACGGGCGTAACGAGCCGGCGTACCTGACCGAAGTATTGCGCGAAGTGGCGCTGCATCGCGGCGAAAGCCAGGAAGATCTGGCGGCGCACACCACAGCGTGCGCACGGGCGTTCTTCGGGTTGCCATCAATCCCTCAATAACCACAAATCCCCTGTGGGAGCGAGCTTGCTCGCGATAGCGCTCTGACAGTCACCTCACGTGTGACGGTTCTAGCGCTATCGCGAGCAAGCTCGCTCCCACATGGGGATGCTGCTGGCCCGTTGATCTGCATCAAGAATCAGTCACCTGAGTAGCGGCACAATGATGGCACCTTGCCAAATCTGTTTCCGCTATCAGAGAAGACCTCCATGGGTGCCTGGCTTAGCAATATCTCGCTGAAATACAAATTCTGGGCGGTCAATGCCGTCGCGTTCGTTACCACCCTGTTGTTGGTGCTGTACGCGGTGCAGCTCGAACAGCAGGCTCGCAGTCAGTCCGCCCAGGCTTCGGCCCAGGCCCAGGCCCGATTGCTCGAAGCCTGGCCCGCAGGGCAACCGCTGCCCCATGCCGACAACCTGCTGGCGTTCAGTCGCGGGCAGGCACCCACGCTCAATGAACAACCCGTGCAGGCACTGGCCAATGCCAATGGCTGGGTCGAGATCAACGCGATGCCGCTGTTCGGTGACGACCCGTTGATGGGCGCCGAAGTGTTTACCCGCGCCGGCAGCCAGCAGGTCGCCGTGATTGCTCATGGTCCCAGCCTGAGCCAGGTGTTCAGCGAGCGCTTTGCCAATTACGCGGTGGCCGTGTTCATCCTGATGCTGGCAATGCTCGGCGCATCGCAGTTGTTGATCCGCTTCCTGCTCAGCCAGCTCAACACCTTGAAAGACGTCATGTTGCACGTGGAGAAAACCGGCGACCTGTCGGCCCGCGTGCCATTGGCTTGCAGCGACGAAGTCGGGCAAATGGCCAACGCCTTCAACGCCATGCAGGCCGGTTATCAACGGGTGGTCAGCACCGTCGCCAGCACCGCCCGGCAACTGGACGTCGGCGCCGCGCGGCTGGCAGCCAGCATGAATGAGGTGCGCCACGGCATGTTGGGTCAGCAAAGCGAAACCGATCAGGCCGCCACGGCGATCAATGAAATGACTGCCACGGTCTATCACATCGCCCAACACGCGGGCGCCACCCGTGACCTTTCACAATCGGCCGATACCCTGGCCGGCAGCGGCCAGGGGGTGGTTACGCGGGTGCAGAGGTCGATTGCCGGACTGTCCACCGGCGTCCAGCAGACCGCCGAGATGATTCAACGCCTGGCGGAGGACAGCCAGAAGATCAACGGCGTGGTCAACGTGATTCACAGCATCGCCGAGCAGACCAACCTGTTGGCGTTGAACGCTGCCATCGAAGCGGCCCGGGCCGGTGAGATGGGTCGCGGCTTTGCGGTGGTCGCCGATGAAGTGCGCAACCTTGCCAAACGCGTGCAGGTCTCCACGGATGAAATCACCATCATGGTGTCGGCGTTGCAGTCTGGCACGCGGGACGCCGTGGATTTCATGCAAGAGAGCTCGTTCAAGGCCGACGATTGCGTGCAGCAGGCGCAGGAGGCAGGTTCGGCATTGGCCGAGATCACCAGCGCGGTGGCGCAGATGCGTGAAAGCAACACGCAAATCGCGGTGGCGGCCGAGCAGCAAAGTCAGGTAGCGGAAGAGATGAACCGGGCGGTGGTGAGCATCCGTAACGTGACCGAGAATACGGTGCAGCAGACGGTGACTTCGGCGATTACCAGCAATGAGTTGGCGGCATTGGCCGGGGAGTTGAGCAAGGCGATAGGTCAGCTGAAACTTTGAGGGCCTCTTCGCGGGCAAGCCCGCGAAGAGGCCGGAGCCGGCAACATCAATCCAGACCATGATGCCTATCAAGCCAATAGCCAGCCTTGATTCGCCGCCAGCATTGACCGGACCTATTCTTCATCATATGTGTTCAACATGGATCGAGGATCAGCATCATGGGCAAACGTCACCCCAACCTTCCCGCCTGGCAATGGCGAGCGTACCCGAACAATCATCAGCACCCGACCAATCTGGTGTTGCACCTGATCGCGGTGCCACTCTTCATCGTGGCGTTTCTGTTGATCGTGTCCGGGGTATTCAGCCTGAGCCTGGCGAACGTCGCCATTGGCGTGGTCGGTGTGATTGCTGCGCTGGCCTTGCAACGCCACGGCCACAACCTGGAGACGCAAGCCTCCGAACCTTTCAGTGATCGCAAAGATGCGATATCGCGCTTGTTGGTCGAGCAGTTCCTGACTTTTCCCAGGTTCTTGCTCAGCGGTGGCTGGTGGCGCGCCTGGCGTGAGCGCCACCGCCGTCACTGATCAGGCGAACACCGTCACCGTCTGCCGGCTCATGGCGATCAACCGGCCATCCGCGCTCCACATTTTCGCGGCGGCATGCCCGTAACCGTCGGCGGCGTACTCGGTTTCGACGAGGTATTTGCACCAGTCCAGGGTGTTCAGTTGCAGCAGCGGTTGCACGAACTCGATGGTCCAGGTCAGCGTACTGCCCATCGCCGGTTTCTTTAAAAACGGCATCAGGGCCGGTGGCCAGGCGTCCACCAGTGCCAGAATATGCGCCTCGCTGATCGCCTCTTCTTTAACGTCGCCGCGCAAGCGTACCCAGCCGCCCATCTGACGCGATGTGCTTGCGCTGAACGGCAGCCCGCCGACACTCCAGCGCATCGCCAGATGCCGCATGAACGCCGGGAGGACGCCTTCGACAAAAGGCAGTTCCTGGCACTCGTCCCAGTGCTTCATTTCCGGTGCCAGTTCAGCGACCACCGCCACTTCCGAGGGGCGCGAGGCACCAAAGCTGCCCTGGATCAACGTCACTACCTGGCCCTTCTGCATCACCCGGCCCAACACTTGACTGACGGCCTTGCCTTCGCGCAGCACGTCGACCTCGAAACTGACCGGAACCTCGGGTTCAACCGGGCCGACAAAGGTGATTGCCAACGAACGCACCGGACGATCCATCGGAACCCGGGCACGCATGGCTTCGTACTGCAAAGCGGCCACCAGGCCACCGAAACTGGCCCGCCCCTGTGCCCAGGAGGCCGGGATAGAGAGCTCCAGCGGCTGGCTACGGACAGCGTCAAGCAGTTCTGAAAAGCGCATGAAAACCTCAGGGATCGGAAAAAGATGAAGGGATCTTAACCAGCCAGCGATGGCTATACAGCACCCATTCCGGCCAAATTGACTGACAGATGAGCCGTGCAGGTTTCATGTCGACATAAAACCCTGTGGGAGCGGGCTTGCTCGCGAAGAGGCCATCAGCCCTGACATTGATGGAGACTGACAAACCGTCTTCGCGAGCAAGCCCGCTCCCACATTTGTTCGGTGGTGGTCTCAGGATTTGAAGCAATCGCGACTGAGTTTTTCCAGCACACGGTCTGCACATTGTTCAGCCTCGGCCATAGTGGCTTTCCACACTGCAACACAGGGCTGCAAATCCGCTTCCCGTTCAGCCATGGCCAGCCATTGCACGCAATCGTGCCAGTCACCCAGCGCGCCCTGGGCCGATTTCAATCGGGGCATGGCCGCTTTCGGCAAACGGTCCAGCTCGGGGTAAGCGTCGATGCCATAGCGCACGCGCTTGATCAGCAGGCGCAGCCGGTGGCGGTCGTGGGTCGGGTCGTGCAACGCTTCGTCGAGTTTTTTCCACTGCTTGCCCAGGCGTTTTTCAATGCGCTTGCGCAAGCCCTTGAGCAATCCCTGGCGCTGGGCAGCGCGTAGAAAGCGCGGAAACGCATCGAGGACGATCAGCATTTGCGCGAGCTCGGGACTGGCCGCTACGGCCGGATAGGCCTCGGCCATTTGTGCCATGCGCCACTGTGCGGCTTGGAGTTGATGGTGCTGGAGCAGGTACGCCGCCAGCACTTCGCGATCACGTAATGGCGTGGTCAGTTCGCCCACCCGTGAGGCGGCCGCTTCCAGTTGTTCGACTCCGGGCACCCCGTTCAAGGGTCGCAACAGGCTGCGTAACCGACGCATGGTTGTGCGCAGATCGTGTAACGCTTCAGGGTCAGTACGCTCCTTCAAACGGGCCTGACAGGCCAGCAGACGAACTTCCAGGCCCAGAACATGAGCCACCAACCGATCGATCATGGGGGTTTACTCCGTAAACAGCGCCAGGCTGCAAGCTACGAGCTGCAAGCCCGATGAGTCTTGCAACTCGTAGCTTAGAACCTGCGGCTGCTTTTTGCCTTCAACGCCCCGCGCGCGACTCACGAATGTAGAAACGGGCCTTCTCGGCTTTGGTGGTGCAGCCTTCGAACCCCTCGAATTGCTGCTGGGTCTTGGCCGCGGTCAACAGCGACAAGGCCTTGGAGTAGCTGACGGTCCCGGCGAAACCTTCGGCCTTGGCCAGGTCCAGCTCATGCCACGCGGCATCCAGGTTACTACCGCAACTGTCGCGATAAGCGGTTTTGCCGGCACAACCGGCGAGCGCCAGGGCAATCAATGGCACGCAGATCCAGGCTTTCATCACTCACTCCTCAAAGATAGGTCAACAGTCGTGCAGGTAAGACGGTGTGGCACCTGAAAAGTGCCGTTGGTCCGTTGTGCAAACTATAGCGCTGCCGAGAATAACCATGTGCCGCCATGGAGTGTCGAAAAAACGACGCTCTTGCCCCATCGAACGACCATGGCGATTGAAGCATGGCCCTCGATGGGTGCATTGTTGAACCATTCAAGCGAGGGCGATCCATGAAAAAGCGTGTCGCACTGGTATTGGGCTCGGGTGGAGCCCGGGGTTATGCGCATATTGGGGTCATTGAAGAGATCGAACGGCGCGGCTATGACATTGCCTGTATCGCCGGTTGCTCCATGGGCGCGGTGGTAGGCGGGATCTATGCCGCCGGCAAACTCAATGATTACCGCGACTGGATCGAGAGCCTGGATTATCTCGACGTGTTGCGTCTGGTGGACGTGAGTTTTCGTCTGGGGGCGATTCGTGGCGAGAAGGTGTTCGGGCAGATCCGCAAGATCGTCGGCGAGGTCAACATCGAAGACTTGCGTATCCCCTACACCGCGGTTGCCACCGACCTGACCAACCAGCAGGAAATCTGGTTCCAGGAAGGTTGCCTGCATCAGGCCATGCGCGCCTCGGCAGCGATTCCCAGCCTGTTCACTCCGGTGATGCAGGGCAACCGCATGCTGGTCGACGGCGGCATTCTCAACCCGCTGCCGATCGTGCCCGTAGTGTCGAGCCATTGCGATTTGATCATCGCAGTCAACCTCAACTCCACCAACCAGCGCCACTATCAATTGCCGGTCATCCAGCGCCCCGCCGCCTTCAAGACCCGCTTCGACAGCCTGATCAACTCCGTCGGCTCGAAGTTGCCGTTCCGGCGCAAACAGGCTGAACAATTGTTGGTTCTGGAACAGGAAGCCTTGAAGGCCGAAGGTGCGGACTTCAACCCGTGGATCGAATCCGCCGAGCCCGACGCGCAGCAACCCGCGGCAGCCCCGCAAGCCAGTGGTGCGCCCCGCTCCGCCACCGGTTCGTTCATCATCGACAACGTCGGGCCGGCGTCCTTGCTGGATCTGATCAACCAGAGTTTCGAGGTGATGCAGACGTCGCTGGCGCAGTACAAGATTGCCGGGTATCCACCGGACATCCTGATCAACGTGCCCAAGCGTGTGTGCCGTTTTTTCGAGTTCTACAAGGCGCCGGAGCTGATCGCGCTGGGACGGGAGATTGCGCGGGATACGCTGGACCGGTATGAGAATGAGCAGAACTGACTGTCTGAAAACTCTCGATTGAATGTAATGCCCTCATCGCGAGCAAGCTCGCTCCCACAGTGAATCTTTGGTGTACACAAAGTTTGTGTCTGACCAGGGGATCCCATGTAGGAGCGAGCCTGCTCGCGATGGGGGCGGATCATTCAGCACAAAACTAAAGGCTGTCTTCACTCAACAACCGATACCCCACCCCCGCCTCGGTCACGATGAACCTTGGTTGGGTCGGATCATCCGCCAGTTTCTGGCGCAAGTGCCCGACCACGATGCGCAGGTAATGAGTGTCTTCGGTGTGAGTCGGCCCCCAGATGTCCTTGAGCAATTGCTGCTGGGTGATCACTCGCCCGGGATGCCGCGCCAGTTGCGCCAGCACAGCGTATTCCTTGCGAGTCAGCGCGACTTCGGCACCGTCGAGCAGTACCCGGCGATACGCCAGGTCGACGGTCAACGGACCGAAGGTCAGCGCCGCTTGCTGGACCTCGCCTACGGGCGCCTGGCGCAACAACGCACGAACCCGTGCCAGGAATTCCTGAATGCCGAACGGCTTGGTCACGTAGTCATTGGCGCCACCATCCAGGGCCTCGACTTTCTGCCCTTCACCGGCGCGCACGGAGAGCACCAGCACCGGCACCGTCGACCACTCGCGAAAATCGCGCAATACCTGTTGGCCGTCCATGTCCGGCAAGCCGAGGTCGAGCACCAGTAAATCCGGTTTGTTCAGTGCGGCTTGTGCCAATCCCTCGCTGCCGGTGGCGGCCTCCAGCACTTTATAGCCCTGGGACGCGAGGCTGATGCGCAGGAATTTGCGGATCTGCGGTTCATCATCGATGACCAAAATGGTCGCGGTCTGGCTCATGAATTCACATCAACACCAAGAAGTGGCAAGAGAGTAGCGCAAGCACAATCAGGCTTCACCTTCGTATCCCGGCTGAGCCTGTAGCGGCAGATGTAAAGAGATGCAGGTGCCACGCCCCTCGATGCCGTCGGCGACGCTGATGCGCCCGCCGTGGGCACCGACCATACCCTGACAAATCGCCAGCCCCAACCCGGTGCCCTGCCCGCCACGATCACCTCGCGCCGCGGTGTAGAACATGTCGAAAATTTTCGCCCGTTCCGCCTCCGGAATGCCCGGCCCCTCATCGCTGACCGAAAAAAACAGCTCACTGTCATCAGCCCCGGCGCGCAATTGCAAGCGCCCGTGGGGCGGCGAGAACCGCGCGGCGTTTTCCAGCACGTTGATCAGTGCCTGTTCGATCAGCGCGGCATGGACGAACAGCAACGGCAGTTGCGCCGGTACTTCGGTGCTGACCTGCAGCGACGCGAGTACCGCGCGCAAGCGATTGAGCGCACTGCCGACGATGTCCGCCGGCGACACCCAGTCCCGCGCCAGCTTCAGGGCACCGTGACCGAGCCGGGTCATGTCGAGCAGGTTTTGGATGTAGCGGTCCAGACGCTCGGCTTCATCGCGGGTGCCTTCGAGCAGTTCACGTCGATCCTCCAGCGGGATCGCTTCACCCAGGGCCAGCAGGCTGTCGATACTGCCGCGCATGGACGTCAGCGGTGTGCGCAGATCATGGGACACCGAAGCCAGCAAGGCACTGCGCAGTTGCTCGGTTTCGCCGTGCAGCCGCGCCGCTTCCAGATCATCGGCCAGTTGCGCCCGAGCCAGTGCCTGGGCCAGCGGCTGGCTCAGCGCGGTCAACAAGCGTCGGCGCTGGCCACTCAAGACCTGGCCTTCCCTGGCGCATACGCCGAGCAACGCCAGCGGGCCGTCCTCCACCGATAACGGCCACCACCACCAGCGGCCGAACGGCAATGTGCCGGTGCCCGCCCCCGCCGGTTGATCGTGCTGCCAGGCCCAGTCGGCGGCAGCGCGTTCGGCTTCGGTGAACTCCAGCGGGCCACCGGTTTCGACTTTCCAGCCGTTTTGCCCGTCGCGATTGAGCAGGCACAGTTGTACATCACTCCAACCGTTGAGGTGCTGGGCAGCCGCGCTGACCACAGCCTGACGGTCGGTGGCGGCGGTGAGTTTACGTGACAGGTCGAGCAATTCGGTGGTCTCTTCCTGTGTATCGCGCAGTGCCTGCAATTGCCTGCGCTGGCGCGCCGCGAGGTTACCGGTGAGGGCCGCCATCAGCAGGAAGAACAGCAAGGTCAGCACGTCTTCTTCGCGCTGGATGCTGAAAGAGAACGTCGGTGGAATGAACAGAAAGTCATAGGTCAGAAACGACAGCGCGGCACAGGCCAGAGCCGGCCCGAGACTGCTGCGCACCGCGACCAGCAAAACGGCAGCAAGGAACACCAGAGAAATATTTGGCAGCGGCAGAACACTCGCCACGGCCCAGGCCAGGGCGCTGGCCAGAACCGTCGCGAACACGGCCAGGGCGTAGTCGAACCAGACCAGCGTCTGCATCGACCGCTGATGGGGTTGATGCTGTTGATGATCGCTATCGAGAACGTTGATTTCCAGTCCGCGAGCATTGCGCAGCAGCCGCGCCGCCAGCCCGCCACCGAACAGACGTCGGCGCAAGCGCGGCCGAGACTGACCGACCAGCACCAGGCTGGCGCGGCGTTCGGCGGCATGCTGGATCAGGGTTTTCGCCACTTCACCGGCCCGTAGCAACACCACTTCGCCCCCCAGCCGTTCAGCCAGTTGCTGGGCACTTTGCAGGCGCAGGCGCGACTGCTCGTCACGCACGCGGCCGTTGTCCACATGCACCAGGCTCCAGGGCAGGTGCCGCCGCTGGGCCACGCGACTGGCATGCCGCACCAGGCGCTCGGCCTGGGCATCGCCGTCGACCCCCACCAGCAAACGCCCGCGCACGGCTGGCGCCGCTTGACCGAGTTGGCGATAGCCCTGGGCCAGATCGTTATCGACCTGAGCCGCCGCGGTTTGCATCGCCAGTTCACGCAGGGCCGTCAGGTTGGTCTGGGAAAAGAACGCATCGATGGCCGCCCGCGCCTGCTCCGGCACATAGACCTTGCCGTCGCGCAAACGCTCCAGCAACTCCCGCGGCGGCAAGTCGATCAGCAGCAGTTCGTAGGCTTCCTGCAATACCCAGTCCGGCAGGGTTTCACGGACCTGCACGCCGGTGATGCCACGCACCTGGTCGTTGAGGCTTTCCAGATGCTGAACGTTGACCGTGGTGTACACATCAATGCCGGCGGCGAGCAGCTCCTGAATGTCTTGCCAGCGCTTTTCGTGACGACTGCCCGGTGCGTTGGTGTGGGCCAGCTCGTCGACCAGCACCAGTTTCGGCTTGGCTTTGATCAGACCGTCGAGGTCCATTTCTTCGAGCAACACGCCACGGTATTCCGAACGCACCAACGGCTGCTGCGGCAAACCGCTGAGCAGCGCTTCGGTTTCGGCCCGGCCGTGGGTTTCGACAACGCCGGCGATGACTTTCACCCCTTGGCGCAACTGGGTGTGGGCCGCTTGCAACATGGCGTAGGTCTTGCCGACACCCGGCGCGGCGCCGAGAAATACCTTGAGCCGTCCACGGCCGTCGCGGGGCAGGTTTGCTAACAGCGCGTCGGCGCGGCCGGAGTTGCTCATGCTTGGGGATCTCTTTTTTCAGATGTCGATGTGGTGATTGCGAAGCCGTCTTCGCGAGCAAGCCCGCTCCCACAGTTGGAATGCGTACTCCTGTGGGAGCGGGCTTGCTCGCGAATGGCTCCACCACGGAATTACAGTTTTTCCAGCGCCAGATTCAACTCAAGCACATTCACCACCGGCGGGCCTACCAGTGGCTGCTCGATGTGGGTATCCAGCAGTTGCTGCAGGGTCGCTACCGGCAGGTTGCGCGCCGTCGCGACTCGCGCCAGTTGATAGGCAATCGCTGCCGGTGGCAAGTGCGGATCGAGACCGCTGCCGGACGTAGTGAGCAGCGCCAGTGGCACCGGCCCCTGGCCTGGCACCAGCTGTTTAGTGGCATCGTCGATCACCCGCGTGGCCAGGGCCGGGTTGCTGGGCGACAGGTTGCTGGCACTGCTCGACACGGTGGCAAAGGCACCGGCCGAAGGGCGCGGGTGGAACCAGGCGTCACCGACGAAATCCTGGGCGATCAGCGAGGAGCCGCGGACCTTGCCCTCGGCATCGCGCACCAGGCTGCCATTGGCCTGATCCGGGAAAGCCACCTGGGCCACGCCGGTGACCACCAGTGGATAAGCGACGCCGGTGATCAGCGTCATCAGGACCAGCAGGCTCAGGGCCGGGCGTATCAATGTGGACATTTCAAAATCCTCTAATTCGCAGGAAAAACCTGTGGGAGCGAGCTTGCTCGCGATGGATCTGAAGGCGCCGCGCTTTGTCAGAAAGGGCGCGTTATCGTTAACCACCATCGCGAGCAAGCTCGCTCCTACAGTGGGGGGTGTCAGGTCAAACCAAATGCAACGCCGTCAACAGCATGTCGATCGCCTTGATGCCCACGAACGGCACCAGAATCCCGCCCAGGCCGTAGATCAGCAGATTGCGCCGCAGCAACGCCGCCGCGCTCGCCGCTTGCACCCGCACACCGCGCAGCGCCAGAGGAATCAGCACCACAATGATCAAGGCGTTGAACACGATCGCCGACAGAATCGCGCTCTGCGGACTGCTCAGGTGCATCACGTTGAGTACGCCCAATTGCGGGTAGATCGCGGCGAACAGCGCCGGCAGAATCGCGAAATACTTGGCCACGTCGTTGGCGATGGAAAAGGTCGTCAGCGCACCTCGGGTGACCAGCAATTCCTTGCCGATCTGCACCACGTCCAGCAGCTTGGTCGGGTCGCTGTCGAGGTCGACCATGTTGGCCGCTTCACGTGCCGCTTGCGTGCCGTCGTTCATCGCCATGCCGACGTCCGCCTGGGCCAGGGCCGGGGCGTCGTTGGCGCCGTCGCCGCACATGGCGACCAGGCGACCGTCGTTTTGCTCGTGACGAATGCGCGCCAGTTTTTTCTCCGGCGTGGCTTCGGCCAGCACATCGTCCACACCCGCTTCGGCAGCGATGGCGGCGGCGGTCAGCGGGTTGTCGCCGGTGACCATGACGGTGCGGATCCCCAGCTTGCGCAGCTCGGCGAAGCGCTCGCGGATGCCGGGCTTGACCACGTCCTTGAGGTGGATCACGCCGAGCAGTTTACCGTTGGCACACACCAGCAACGGGGTACCGCCGCTTTGGGCGATCTTGTCGATTTCACGGGACAACGGTGCCGCCAGATCGGCACGCTTGAGGCCCACGAACGCCAGCAACGAATCCACCGCGCCTTTGCGGTACACGTGCCCTTGATAGTCGACACCGGACAAGCGGGTTTCAGCACTGAATGGCACGGCTGTCAGCAAGTCAGAGGACGGCTCCGGTTGCGGATGAGTGCCACGCAAGTACTCGACGATCGACTTGCCTTCGGCAGTGTCGTCGGCCAGCGAAGCCAGCAATGCGCCCTCAGCCAGCTCCCTGGCTGTCACGCCTGGCGCGGCATGCACCGCCGAGCAACGACGGTTACCGAAGGTGATGGTGCCGGTCTTGTCCAGCAGCAGGACGTGCACGTCCCCCGCCGCTTCCACCGCACGACCGGACTTGGCGATCACGTTCAGGCGCACCAGTCGATCCATCCCGGCGATACCAATGGCCGACAGCAAACCGCCGATGGTGGTCGGAATCAACGTGACCAACAGCGCCACCAGGAACACCAGCGGCAGGCTGCCATTGGCGAAGTGGGCGAACGGTTGCAGGGTCACCACGACCAGCAGGAAGATCAGGGTCAGGCCGATCAGCAGGATGTCGAGCGCCACTTCGTTCGGGGTCTTCTGGCGTTTGGCGCCTTCGACCAGGGCGATCATGCGGTCCAGGGTCGACTCGCCGGGGTTGGCGGTGATTTTCACCAGCAGCCAGTCGGACACCAGTCGGGTGTTGCCGGTAACGGCCGAGCGGTCGCCGCCGGACTCGCGAATCACGGGTGCCGATTCACCGGTAATCGCCGCTTCGTTGACCGCCGCGATGCCTTCAATCACCTCGCCGTCACCGGGAATCATCTCCCCCGCTTCGACGCGCACCACATCGCCTTTGCGCAGGTTGGCGGCCGGCACCACCTGAAAGCTGCCGTTGCCGGTTTTGCGCCGGGCGCTGAGGCCTTCGCTGCCGGCCTTGAGGCTGTCGGCGCGGGCCTTGCCGCGGCCTTCGGCCAGGGCTTCGGCGAAGTTGGCGAACAGCACGGTGAACCACAGCCACACCGCGATTTGCGCGGCAACGAAGGTCGGCACCGCCGTGTCGGGAATGAAGCACAGCACGGTGGTCAGGATCGCCGTCAGTTCGACCACCAGCATCACCGGCGCACGCTGCAATTGCCGTGGGTCGAGCTTGACGAAGGCTTGCAGCAGCGCCGGGCGCCACAGGGCCGAGATCGCGGTTTTCGGTTGCTCCGGCGCTTTCAGGGCGACCGGTTTAATTACGGGCATATTCATCAAATAATCCTCAGAAGCCCATGCTCAGATGTTCAGCGATAGGACCCAGCGCCAACGTCGGCAAGAAGGTCAGGCCACCCACCAGCAATATGGTCACGGTCAGCAGGGTCACGAACAGCGGGCCGTGGGTCGGGAAGCTGTTCTGCCCGATCGGTGCGGTTTTCTTCATCGCCAGGCTGCCGGCCAGGGCCAGAACCGGGAGGATGTAACCGAAGCGACCGATCAACATGCCAAGGCCCAGCATCAGGTTGTGGAACGGGGTGTTGGCGCCGAAGCCACCAAACGCCGAACCGTTGTTGGCACTGGCCGAGGTGTAGGCGTAGAGCAGTTGACTGAAACCATGGGCGCCAGGGTTGCTCACGGCGGCCACAGGGCCTGGCAGGCTGGCGGCAATCGCGCCGAGCACCAGTACGCCAATCGGCATGACCATCAGGGTCACCACCAGCAATTGCACTTCTTTGGCTTGCAGTTTCTTGCCGAGGTACTCCGGAGTACGACCGATCATCAGGCCGGCGAGGAACACCGCGATCAGCACGTTGAGCAACATGCCGTAGAGACCGGCGCCAACGCCACCGAAGATCACTTCACCAACCATCATGTTGACCAGCGCCACCATGCCGCTCAGCGGGTTGAGGCTGTCGTGCATGGCGTTTACCGAACCGTTGGACGCGGCCGTGGTGGTCACCGACCACAACACCGTGGCAGTGGTGCCGAAACGCGCTTCCTTGCCTTCCAGCGGTGCCGTCTGTTCGACAGCGACATTGTTCAGGGCCGGGTTCGGTTGGTATTCAGCCCACAGCGAGGTCGCGCCGCCGATCAGGAACAGCGCCAGCATGCAGGCGATGATCGCGCGGCTCTGGCGCAGGTCCTTCACGTAATGGCCGAAGGTGAACACCAGCGCGACGGGGATCAGAATGATCGAGGCCATTTCGAACAGGTTGCTCCACGCGGTCGGGTTCTCGAACGGATGCGCTGAGTTCACGCCGAAGAAACCGCCACCATTGGTGCCCAATTGCTTGATCGCAATCTGACTGGCGGCCGGGCCGAGCGGGATCACTTGATCAACCCCCTGCATCGTCACCGCGTTCACGTACTGGGCGAAGGTTTGCGGCACGCCCTGCCAGACCAGGTACAGCGCCAGCAGCAGGCACATGGGCAGCAAGCCGTAGAGGGTGGCGCGGGTCATGTCGACCCAGAAGTTGCCCAGGGACTGGGTGGACTTGCGCCCGATACCGCGGCAAAGAGCAACCAGCACAGCGAGACCGGTGGCGGCGCTGACGAAGTTCTGCACGGTGAGGCCGACCATCTGGCTCAAGTAGCTCAGGGACGCTTCACCGCTGTAGGCCTGCCAGTTGGTGTTGGTCATGAAGCTGACGGCGGTGTTGAACGCCAGTGTCCACTCCTGACCCGGCAGGTTTTGCGGGTTCAGCGGCAAGTGGTCCTGGAACAACAGGATCGCGAACAGCAGCAGGAAACCCGCGAGGTTGAAGGCGAGCAAGGCCAGCGTGTACTTCTGCCAGCTCTGTTCGGCTTGCGGATCGACGCCGGCCAGACGATAACAACCGCGTTCGACCGGACCGAGAACCGGCGTCAGCCAGGTGCGCTGCCCTTCCATCACCTTGTAGTAGAAGCGCCCGAGAAACGGCGCCGGGACCAATACCAGGGCGAAAAACCCGAGGATCAGCCAATAGTCATAACTGTGCATAGCCGCTCCTAGTTCCGGTCCGCGCGCAGCAGCGCAACCAACAGATAAATGAACAGCCCCACTGCCAGCAGCAGCGACACCCCGTCCAGAACGCTCATGGAAGTTCTCCGTGTTACGGCGTATTGCCGCGTGTGGAGTCATTGTCGGAAAGGAGGCTGTAAAGGAACGAGATAGAGGGTGCGGGCGGGGCATAAAGAAAGCGTAAAGAGTGGGTTTACGCTGGGGTTACAGGGTGTGAGGAGGAGCTCCGGTGCGGAAAAAACGGGAGTGTCGCAGGTAGAACTCTAAATTGTGCGCGAGAGTAGTGAGGGATGGCTGCAAGTCGTGGATAATTCCGCCCGATTGGCGTGACGCAACCGAATGGGGTCAAGAACTCTTGCACCTCCCCGCTCGCGCCTGCAAGCTACCGTTATCCGCATTACTGAAAAAGGCTGGCCCAACGTGCGTATCCTTATTACCGGCGGAGCCGGTTTCATAGGCTCGGCCCTTGTTCGCGAGCTGATTCAACACACTGAGCATGAAGTGCTCAACCTGGACAAACTGACGTATGCCGGCAATCTCGAATCGCTGACCAGCATTGCCAACGACACTCGCTACGAGTTCGTTCAGGCCGATATCGTGGATCAGGCGAGCGTCACAGCCGTGCTGGCACGTTTCCAGCCTCACGCGATCATGCACCTGGCAGCGGAGTCCCACGTCGACCGTTCCATCGACGGGCCATCGGAATTCATCCAGACCAACATCGTCGGTACCTACAGCCTGCTCGAAGCCAGCCGCGCCTATTGGCAAGCCCTGCCGGAGCCTGAGAAAAGCGCCTTCCGCTTTCATCACATTTCCACTGACGAGGTTTACGGCGACCTGCACGGTGCCGACGATCTGTTTACGGAAACGACGCCCTACGCACCGAGCTCGCCCTACTCCGCCAGCAAGGCAGCGTCCGACCACCTGGTCCGCGCCTGGCAACGAACCTATGGCCTGCCGGTGCTGCTGACCAATTGCTCGAACAATTACGGGCCGTTCCACTTCCCCGAGAAACTGATTCCGCTGGTCATCCTCAATGCCTTGGCCGGCAAGCCGCTGCCGGTGTATGGCGATGGCCTGCAAGTTCGCGACTGGCTGTTCGTCGAAGATCACGCCCGGGCACTGCTCAAAGTCGTGACCACCGGTACCGTCGGCGAGACCTACAATATCGGCGGGCACAACGAACAAAAGAACATCGACGTGGTGCGTGGCATCTGTGCCTTGCTTGAAGAACTGGCACCGCACAAGCCTGAGGGCGTTGCGCATTACGCCGACCTGATCACGTTCGTCCAGGATCGTCCTGGCCATGACTTACGCTACGCGATCGACGCCAGCAAGATTGAACGCGAACTGGGCTGGGTGCCCGAAGAGACGTTCGAAACCGGCCTGCGCAAAACCGTTCAATGGTACCTGGACAACATGCAATGGTGCCGCCGTGTTCAAGATGGCAGCTATCAGGGCGAACGCCTTGGCGCCATCAATCCGAAGGAACTGCTCGCATGATGAAAGGCATCGTTTTGGCGGGTGGCTCGGGCACACGCCTGCACCCGATTACGCTCGGAGTGTCGAAGCAGCTGTTGCCGGTCTACGACAAGCCAATGATCTATTATCCGATCTCGGTGCTGATGCTGGCCGGCATCAAGGATATTCTGCTGATTTCCACACCGCATGACCTGCCTCAATATCGCAATCTGCTGGGCGACGGCAGCCAGTTCGGGGTGAATTTCAGCTTTGCCGAGCAGCCATCACCGGACGGTCTGGCCCAGGCTTTTCTGATTGGCGAAGAGTTCATTGGCAATGACTCTGTGTGCCTAATCCTCGGCGACAACATCTTCCATGGTCAGCACTTTGGCGAACAATTGCAGAGCGCGGCAAAACGCTCTTCCGGCGCCACCGTGTTCGGTTACTGGGTCAAAGACCCCGAGCGCTTCGGTGTCATCGATTTCGACAGCGACGGCCGTGCGCTTTCGATCGAGGAAAAACCGAAAAAGCCGAAATCAAGTTATGCCGTTACCGGCCTGTATTTCTACGACAACGACGTGATCGAGATTGCCAAGGCGGTAAAACCTTCGCCTCGCGGCGAGCTGGAAATCACCGACGTCAACAATGCCTATCTGCAACGTGGCGATCTGCAGGTCGAACGCTTTGGTCGAGGTTTCGCCTGGCTCGACACTGGCACCCACGATAGCTTGCTCGAAGCCTCCCAGTACGTGCAAACCATCGAACACCGCCAAGGCCTCAAAGTTGCCTGTCTCGAAGAGATTGCCTATGAACATGGCTGGATCAACCGCGAACAGTTGCTGGAGCGCGCCCGGTACTTCGGCAAGACCGGATATGGCCAGTACCTGGCCAAACTCGCAGGGGAAGAGCAATGAACCTGTGTGAGCCCGATTTGCCCGGTAACGAGACTGGACTGTACCTGTGAAAATACTCATCAATGGCCGGCACGGTCAGGTTTCACATGAGTTGCAGCGGCGGCTGGGGGCTGTCGGCGAACTGATCGTATTGGGTCGCGATCAGCTCGATCTCGCGCAACCCGATCAGATTCGCCGACAGGTGCAAAACGTCCGGCCCGATCTGATCATCAACGCAGCGGCCCATACCGCGGTTGATCTGGCAGAAAGCGAGCCGCAAACAGCCTTTGCCATTAATGCGGTAGCTCCCGGCATCCTCGCCGAAGAAGCGCTGGCTCTCGACATCCCGTTGATACATTACTCCACGGACTATGTATTCGACGGGATGAAAGCCAGCCCCTACAACGAGGACGACACGCCAAATCCGCTCGGGGTGTACGGCAAGAGCAAGCTGGCCGGTGAACAGGCCATCAGGGATGTGCAAGGTAAATATCTGATCCTGCGTACCAGTTGGGTCTATTCAACCCATGGCCGCAACTTTCTGCTGACGATGCAGCGTTTGCTGCAAGAGAAACCCGAGTTACGGGTAGTCGCCGATCAAATCGGAGCGCCTACATGGGCCGGTACAATCGCCAATAGCACCCTTGCCCTGATTGAACGCTGGCAGACGAACGACGTTGCCAACTGGGGTACTTATCACCTGACCGCTCAAGGTGAAACCTCCTGGTTTGGCTTCGCCCGGGCGATCGGCGAAACATTGCGACAACAGGGCAGGCCCTGCGCCGACCTGTTACCGATCCCGTCCAGCGACTACCCTACGCCGGCCGCCCGACCGCTCAACTCGCGCCTGGATTGCAGTCGCTTGCGACGCGATTGGGGCGTCAGTCAACCTGACTGGCAAACGGCGTTGCGCGAGTGCCTTAGTGAACAAACCTGAGCATCAACCGCAGCCCGCACCAGCATTGAACTACGAAATCTCCGCGTCGCCGCGGTGTCGGGTAGCGGGTATGCGGGCTTGCTCACGAAAGCGGCATCTGAAACAACTGCGCCCCTGACTGAAGCATAAAATTCGTGCATCCGGTGGCGAACATCCCCGATACGACAGCTTTCAGCCCATTACGACGCACAATCGCGAAATGGCACGCCCACTGCACTGCCCCCCTGAGCTTTCCAAACCACTCAGGGAGCAAACGCATGAACACACAACTCAAACCCACGCTGGGCACCTTGCATCTGTGGGGTATTGCGGTCGGGCTGGTGATTTCCGGAGAGTATTTCGGCTGGAGTTATGGCTGGGGCGTGGCCGGGACGCTGGGCTTTCTGGTGACCTCGTTCATGGTCGCCACCATGTACACCTGCTTCATCTTCAGTTTCACCGAGCTGACCACCGCCATTCCTCACGCCGGCGGTCCCTTTGCCTACAGCCGTCGCGCCTTTGGCGAAAAAGGCGGGTTGATCGCCGGGCTGGCGACACTGATCGAATTTGTCTTCGCTCCGCCGGCGATTGCCCTGGCCATCGGCGCCTACCTCAATGTTCAGTTTCCCGCCCTGGATCCGAAACACGCGGCAGTCGGTGCCTACATCGTATTCATGGGCCTGAACATCCTTGGCGTGAAACTGGCAGCGACCTTCGAGTTGGTGGTCTGCGTGTTGGCGGTCGCCGAATTGCTGGTGTTCATGGGCGTCGTCGCCCCGGCATTCAGCTTCAGCAACTTCGCGCTCAATGGCTGGGCCGGCTCCGACGTGTTCGGTGCTCCGGCGATTGCCGGGATGTTCGCGGCCATCCCCTTTGCCATCTGGTTTTTCCTCGCCATCGAAGGCGCAGCCATGGCCGCCGAAGAAGCCAAGGACCCGAAGCGCACGATTCCCAAGGCTTACATCAGCGGTATTTTGACCTTGGTGCTACTGGCGATGGGCGTGATGTTCTTCGCCGGTGGCGTCGGCGACTGGCGCACCTTGTCGAACATCAACGACCCGCTGCCGCAGGCGATGAAAACCGTGGTCGGCGAAAGCTCGGGCTGGCTGCACATGCTGGTGTGGATCGGCCTGTTCGGCCTGGTGGCGAGTTTCCACGGGATCATCCTCGGCTACTCGCGGCAGTTCTTCGCCCTCGCCCGGGCCGGTTACCTACCGACATCCCTGGCCAGATTGTCGCGTTTTCAGACTCCACACCGGGCGATCGTCGCCGGCGGAGTAATCGGCATTGCAGCCATCTATAGCGACGGACTGATCAACCTCGGCGGCATGACGCTGACCGCCGCGATGATCACCATGGCCGTGTTCGGCGCCATCGTGATGTACATCATGAGCATGCTCAGCCTGTTCAAACTGCGTAAAACCGAGCCGAACCTGGAACGCACCTTCCGCGCTCCGTGCTACCCGCTGGTGCCGTTCATTGCACTGATGCTGGCGGTGGTGTGCCTGGTGGCGATGGCCTGGTTCAACACGTTGATCGGTCTGATCTTCCTGGGCTTCATGGTGGCAGGTTTCGTGTACTTCATGCTCACTGCGCAATTACGTGCCGACGCACCGGCGGATGCGATGTTGACCGGACATTGAAAGCGTTCGAGTGAACCTTGAACAACAGGCATAGAATAAGGGTGATAGCGATGGAACCCCATCACTCAAAGTGGTATGCACGATCGGTTGATGAACCTTCGCCGACCGCCTGTTTTCAAGGAGAGTCCTATGCCCTGGTATGCCTGGTTGATTCTGGTCGTTGCCATCGGCTCGATCGTTGGTGGCCTGATGCTGCTGCGTGACACCGCCAACAAAGTCGAACTGACCGAAGAGCAACGTAAGCGCGTCGCCGAACGCAATGCGGAAATGGACGCCAAGGAAGCGCAGGACCGCTGACTGCCCCCCCCGCCTGGAACGGCGGGGTTTGTTTTTGCGTGAAAGCGCCTGAAACCATGCCGCTTCGTCCCCATATCGAAGCATCTGCATGCTTTTTAGAAGTAGAAGTACAGTCACCATGCAATTTTCATTGGTTAATATGGGCCGCATTGATGCGGAGATATCAGATGCGTTACTCGCAGGACCATAAAGCCCAGACCCACCAACGCATAATCAAGGAAGCTTCAGCGCGATTTCGACGCGACGGTATCGGCGCGACCGGGCTGCAACCCCTGATGAAAGCACTGGGCTTGACCCACGGTGGCTTTTACTCGCACTTCAAATCCAAAGACGAACTGGTGGAAAAAGCCTTGCAAGAGGCTGGCGAACAAGTCGACAAGTTGTGCGCGCAAATCTTCGCCGAGGAGCATCCACTCGAAGCCTTCATCGACGCTTATCTGTCCGAATGGCATCAAACCTCACCTCAGGAAGGCTGCCCACTGCTGACCATTTCCTCGGAACTGGGGCTGCGTGGTCAACCGAGTCCAACCAGCGACGTTGTGCTCCAGGCGCGACTCGATCAAATCCAGCACACTCTTGACGGAGCGCGCACCGCCGAGCGCAGCATCGTCATCATGTCTACGCTGGTCGGCGCCTTGCTGTTATCCCGCAGCGTTGCCGACGCCGAGTTTGCCCAACGGATTCTCGACGTCGCACGCGAACACCTCAAACACTCGCAGGATTAACCCTGCCAACGCTTGAACAGCACACTGGCATTGACCCCGCCAAATCCGAAGCCGTTGGACAATGCGTATTCGATCGCCATCGGCCGCGCGTTGCCATGAACGATGTCCACACCTTCAGTGGCAGGGTCCGGGTTCTCGAAATTGAGAGTCGCCGGCACGATCTGGTCGCGGATCGCCAGCAGCGTAAAGATCGCTTCGAGTCCTCCCGCTGCACCGAGCAAATGCCCGGTCGCCGACTTGGTCGATGTCACGGCGATGCCATTTTGCGCACCGAACAGCGCCTTGATCGCTGCCAGCTCACCCAGATCACCCACCGGGGTCGAGGTTGCATGAGCATTCAGGTGCTGAACCTGAGCCGGTGAAACACCTGCCTGAGCCAATGCCAACGACATCGCTCGCCGCGCACCGCTGCCGTCTTCGGGGCCAGCGGTCAGGTGATAGGCATCGGCGCTGGTGCCGTAGCCGACCAGCTCCGCCAGAGGTTGAGCCCCCCGAGCCAGCGCATGCTCCAGAGACTCGATAACCAGTAGCCCGGCCCCCTCTCCCATGACAAAGCCATCGCGACCATTGTCGAAAGGTCGCGAAGCGCGCTCAGGCGTTTCGTTGTAAGCGCTGGACAAGGCGCGAGCAGCTGCAAACCCGGCAAGACTGACCCGATCGATCGCCGCTTCCGCACCACCGCACACAGCGATATCCGCCTCACCCGCACGAATCAACCGCGCCGCGTCACCAATCGCCTGAACCCCGGCGGCGCATGCCGTGACAGGCGCGCCTAATGGCCCCTTGAAGCCATGCTGGATCGACACATGACCTGCCGCGAGGTTGACCAGAAACGACGGGATGGTGAATGGCGACAAACGTCTCGGACCACGGCTATCGGTGGTGCGCACCGCGTCGGCAATCGCGCCGAAGCCACCCACACCTGAACCGATGATGGTGGCCGTGCGCTCCTGGGCATTGGCATCCAGCGCTTGCCAGCCGGCTTGTTCCAGTGCCTGACGCGCGGCTTCCATGGCGAACAGGATGAAGCGGTCCATCTTCTTCTGTTCCTTGGGTGGGGTTGCCCGGTCCGGATCGAACCCCGCCTGCGGATCATCAGCCAGCGCAGGCACCGCACCGCCGACCTTGGCCGGCAGATCGGCAACCACCTCTTCAGGTAACTTGCGCAGCCCGGAACGCCCGGCCAACAGCCGTGCCCAGACCGCGTCGACACCGCTCCCCAGCGGCGATACCAGGCCCATGCCTGTTACAACTACGCGACGATCACTCATACCAAACACACCTCAAACCGATTGATGGCGCTTACCGATAACGGGCAGCAGCCTTGCTTTTGGAAAGATTAGGCGCCATCACATGACGCGCCGCCACGAACGCATCCCAATCCGCCGCATCAGGCAACGAAGGAATAGTGATCAATTCACCCTGGTCCAGACCCGACAACGCAGCATCGACCATCTCTGCAGCCTCCATCACCATTTCCGCAGGAATTTGTGAAGCATCGATACCGGAGCGCTCCCAGATTTCAGTACGTGTCACACCGGGCAGCACCGCCTGAATCTTGACCCCGGTGCCATTCAGCTCGGCGTTCAACGATTGAGTCAAGCTCAATACATAAGCCTTGCTGGCGCTGTACGTCGCATTGAAACGCTCGGGAAACAATGCCACCACCGATGCAATATTGATGATCGTGCCGCGCCCGGCCTTGGTGAAACTGGCCGCAGCCGCCGAGGCCAATCGCGTGACCGCGGTGATATTCAACTGAATCATTCTCTCCAGTTGGTCGGTATCGGCATTGGCCAATAGCCCGTCCGCCGCCACACCGGCGTTATTGAGCAACAGGCTGATACTCGAATCGCTGCGTAACCGCTGTTCGAGCTGCAACACGTCTTCCTTCCGTGTCAGATCCGACTTCAGCACCTCGACCTTGATCCCATGCTCGGAGCGCAGCTTGCTCGCCGCCGCTTCCAGCCGCTGCTCGTCGCGAGCCACCAGCAACAAATCAAAACCACGGGCTGCCAACCGCTCAGCGTAAACCGCCCCGATACCGGAAGAAGCGCCGGTGACGAGGGCCGTACCTTGGGACTGAACTGAATTCATGACGGTGCTCCTGAAGGATGCTGAAGGACGCCTGACGCCAAGGCACTTCGACGCAAGCGGTATTTATTATACGCATAATTCAAACGCAATATGATAGCCGTAATTTTCCATATCCACGAAGCGCTCGGCTCTCGTCGGTGCCCAGGCCAGAATGAGAGAGTAGACCCTGAACAAACGCAAAACCGCGCCGAACCTCTGCGATGGAATGAACGGTATTGCGGGCCGACCGATAAATGGTGGGGCGGATGAACAGTGCGCATTCAACGGTGACTGAGCGACAGGACTTTCATGCGTCGAAGCAGCCCATATGGCGATCAAAGCGATGTCTGATTGGCGGAAATGGGCAGGACGTTTTCGTAGCTCGGACACCATCCAGGAATTCAAACAAGGTGAAGACACCCTGCATATCAACGGCTGGACGACTACCAAGGCAGTGACGCAAATGCTGCAAACCAATGGGCTGGTCGTGACATTCGACATTGCAGTGATGGCGCTTACGGTGGCAATATCACGCTGCTTGGGCAGACGACCTTGCTGGACAACGCGGACCTGTACTTTGCCTGATCGTGGGTAACCGACAAACCATTCAAGTACTGCGACTGACCCACCGGGCATAACTCTCGCTACTGGCAAAGGCCGATCAATGATCGACCTTTGTCGTCCAGTTTCGCCCTTAGTTCACTTCGATCCTATCGCGGTTTCTATCCAGAATCGCTTTGCCGATACCCTTCACTTCCAGCAATTCGTCAACTGACGCAAACGCACCATTACTTTCACGATAAGCAACAATTGCTTTCGCTTTGACCTCACCCACCCCAGCCAGCTCACGCTGCAGCGTAGGTGCATCAGCACTATTGAGATCGACTTTGCCGGATGGCGCCTTGACGGTCACATCCTGCACCAGAGGCGCATTCGTCACCTCAGGTGCCTTGACAGGCGCGGCGATTGCCGTAAGGGAAACGCTGGTGAGAAGGGCGAATACCAGAGAGTAGAAACTGCTTGTACGCATTAGTGAAACTCCATGACGTCGTTTGAGAAAGCAGCTTTTCCGAAGCTGCTCTCCAAACGTAGGCTATGCCATGGGACTGTCAAAAATGTGTACGTTACTGCATATGAAACAATCAGGGCTCAAGGCGGCGCTGCTGGTAGATCCAATCGACAATCTCACCGTCGGGGGTGTAGCCGCTGACGGTATCGCGCAACAACTGGCGGACGCGCGCATAGTCGTCCTGATCCACCGCAGCGAGCAACTCGGCCAGCTTCAGCTTGAGCACATCCCACGGCAGGTGATCCTCGTTGGCCGTCATGATCATTGGATGCTGGGTCGCGCTGACGTTGTCACCGATCAACAGCTCTTCGTAGAGCTTCTCACCCGGACGCAGCCCGGTGAATTCGATAGCGATGTCACCATGCAGGTTTTTTTCCGAACGGACGCTCAGGCCGGACAAATGGATCATCTTCTCGGCCAGCTCGACGATCCTCACGGGCTCGCCCATGTCCAGGACAAAAACGTCACCACCCTGCCCCATGGAGCCCGCCTGAATCACCAACTGCGCCGCTTCAGGGATGGTCATGAAGTATCGGGTGATCTTCGGATGTGTGACCGTCAGCGGACCGCCTGACTTGATCTGCTTGTGAAACAACGGAATGACCGAACCCGACGATCCCAGCACGTTACCAAACCGTACCATGGTGAAGCGTGTTTTGTTCACACGCGAAACATTGCTCGTATCCGCGAACAACACCGGAGCCAACTCACGACTCAGCGCTTGCAACGTCAATTCGGCAAGGCGCTTGGTGCTGCCCATGACATTGGTGGGCCGTACGGCTTTGTCTGTCGAGATCAGTACGAAGTTGGCAACACCGGCTTTCAATGCCGCCTGGGCGGTATTGAGCGTACCCACCACGTTGTTCAGCACACCTTCAGCGATGTTGTGCTCAACCATCGGCACGTGTTTATACGCCGCCGCATGATAGACAGTGTCTACATGCCAGGTTTTCATCACATCGAGCAACTTCTCCGGATTGCGCACGGAACCGAGAATAGGCAATAAACGTACAGACAAAGACTCACGGGCAACCCGTTGCTCAAGCTCGGACAAGATGCTGTAAAGATTGAACTCACTGTGCTCGAACAACAGCAGCGTCGTTGGATGCAATGCAAGAATCTGCCGACATAACTCTGAACCGATCGAACCGCCGGCCCCGGTGACCAGAACAGACTGTCCCTTGATGCAATGCTCAAGCAGGTCACCCTGGGCTGGAACGGTATCCCGGCCCAGCAGGTCGGCGATGTCCACTTCCTGGATGTCATCGACCTTTACCCGCCCGCTGGCCAGGTCCATGAAACCGGGAACGCTTCGAACGTGGAGCGGGAAACCTTCGAGATAACCAAGAATTTCCCGGCGCCGCCCACGGTTGGACGACGGGATGGCCAGCAGGATTTCCTGGGCCCCGGTGTTATCGATCATCTGCTGGATATGTTTGGGCTTATAAACTTGCAAACCGGAAATAACCCTGTCGGCAATCCCGCTATCATCATCGATAAACGCCACCGGACGCATGACTCGCCCCATCCGCAAGGCAGCAACCAGCTGGTTACCGGCTGCCCCCGCACCGTAAATGGCGACTTTCGGCAAACCATCGTCACGACTGGTAAACGGAACGTGCTGGGCAGCACTGAACCAGTCGCCCAAAAAGTATTGACGCATGGCCAGGCGAAGCCCGCCGATCATGATCAGACTCAACCACCAGTAGTTGAAAATGATTGAGCGTGGAACGACGTTTTGGTGATTGCTGTACCAATAAACAACTACGCCAAGAATCAGCGACGACAAGCTGACCGCCTTGATAATGGCGATCAACGCATCGTTGCCGAAGTAGCGCATGACTGCGCGATACATGCCAAACCGGATAAACAACGGGATTGCAACGACCGGGGCACTCAAGAAAAGCCAGGAATGGACGATCAGTGGATTGACCATATCATCAATGCCAAGGCGAACCAGAAACGCCAACCACAACGCTGCCCACACGAGAATGACGTCAGCCGTAACCTGAATGAGCCGTTTTTGACGGCGCGACAGCTCAAGCAACAGTTTGCGCAATTTATCCATAACCCCGTCGTACACCTCTAACCACTCCCCATGACCGTGCTTGATCAGTGTACGTCTCCTGACGCACTTGTTACTTCAAATAATCACAAATCAGCTATTGAGGGACTGGCTTTTTCGATTTCACCCGCGTGAAATTTGAGCGCCAGAATTACCAGTGGGATATAGGCGATTATCAGGCCAAGCGCACCATCCAATCCAAAGGAAGTCACGCAAAGTGCAACGGGCAGCAACCAACCTACGTTGATTGCCCCGACGGCGAGAGTGACAGGCAAATGCTTGCGATATCGGCGTGATGCAAACTGATAGGCGTGACTACGATGAGCTTCATAAACTTTGTCACCGCGAACCAGGCGACGAATCAAGGTGAAGGTTGCGTCTACAACAAACACTCCCAACAGGATCAGCCAGGCCCAGAGCAACTGCGGTGCAATCCAGGCAGCCTGAATCGAGATGACACCGAGCACCATACCGAGGAACCCGCTTCCAGCGTCTCCCATAAAGATGCGTGCAGGGGGAAAATTCCAAAACAGAAATCCTCCAACCGCCATCGCCAACAGTCCTGGAACCCACATCTGGCTTTCGAATCCATTCAGCCAATAAAGCAGACAAGCACCCAGGCACGCCGAAATCGCTTCAACACTGGCTATACCATCGATTCCATCCATGAAATTGTAAAGATTGAGCATCCAGACAAGATAGACCGCCGCCAGGATGCATCCGAGCCAACCAAGATCCACAGCCCATCCAAACAAGGTAATCGGAGGCAGCCCCCCCAGACAGAACAAGGCCCAGGCGGCCGCACAGAAATGGCCTAACAAGCGCCAACGTGCTGCTATATGACCATGATCATCCATGAAGCCGACAATTGCGATCAGGCCACCCGCCCCCCCGATAGCGATCAACAGTGGCATGGTTGCCAACTGCGCCCATGCCAGAAATGGCAGCGCCAACAAAAATGCGATGACGATCGCGACACCACCGCCCCTGGGAGTGGGTACTGAATGAGAACTGCGAGCATTGGGGACGTCGATAATACTTCGCGCCAATGCATAACGACGTAATACCGCTGTCAATATTAAGGAAACACTCGCCACCGCAGGAACTAACCACCAATAGATCATTGTTATTTACTTTCTTGAAAATGTTGTGCTGTAGCCTTCAGTGCGTCATCTGCCGAGACCGGAGGTGTCCACCCCAGCAATGAGCGCGTTTTGCTGATGTCTACCTGCAAGGATCCACATAACCGGTTTGACAGGGCTTTCCTTCCGAGCAATGTGGCGATGCCGCGCAGGACGCTGGCAGGTATTGGTACAAGCCGAGCCGTACGCCCAAGGGCAAGCGCAATCTTGCGCAGCAATTGAGTGGTGGAAAGATCCTCACCATCACTGACCAGAAAGGTCTGATTAGCGGCCGCCGGATGACCGATACAGGTGACAATCAAATCCACCAGATTGTCCAATGCTACGAGACTGCGGCTGTTGTGAATCGCCCCAAAAGGCAAGGGAATACCTTTATCGAGCCATCGCATCATGCTTTGAAAGTTGGCCTTGACCCCGGGGCCGTAAACCAACACTGGCCTTATGATCACGACCTCCATCCCGGTCTCCACGGCCAATTCACGCAACAGCTCTTCGGCTTCCATCTTGGATATCCCATAGGGATCTGCCGGGGCTGGCGTGTCCTCGGGAGAATATGTGACACCCAAATCGGTACTTTCGCCGTTCACCTTGATGGAACTGATAAATACGAAGCGTCGGACACCTGCAGACGCTGCCTGGCGTGCAAGGTTCAATGTACCTTCAACATTGACTCGCCTGAATGCCGCCAAGGGATCGGTTTCGGTATCGTTCATCACATGAACGCGAGCCGCGGCATGTATGACCACGTCTACGCCGGTGAGACCGTTTTTCCAGGACGTAGCACCATCGATACTGTCAACGTGGATCGTCGAGACTTTATTCTGAAGTAATTGCGATCCATTACGCAGCGCGGCAATGACAGTGTAGTTTCTTGCGACCAGACACCTTAGCGTCGCGCCACCAACAAACCCTGTTGCTCCGGTTAACAATACGGTCTTCGACATTATTGGGTGGTCCTTCGCAAAGTAGCAACGCGAAACAACTCTTCCAGACGCTCCATAAGTGCAGGTTTGGAAAAGTGGCTCAAATAGTAGGACCGACCGGCACGCCCCATAGTTTCACGTTGAGCAGGGGATGTGGTGGCCAACTCCAAAGTAATCCGCACAAGCCCCTGGATATCACCTGAGGGGCAGGAAAATCCCCCGCCTGACTCTTCGATTACCCGTGCTGCCTCCCCATTGATCATGCCCAGGATCGGCTTGCTCGAAGCCATATAAGCCTGAACCTTCCCGGGAATCGTCTTCTCGAATACATCATTGGTTTTCAATGAAACCAGCAACGCATCGGCACAAGCAAACACCCCAGGCATCTCGCTCAGAGGGTGTCGTCCCAGCAGCAATACGTTGCTCAAGTTTCTTGTCGTGACTTGTTCATGCAACCATTTGCTCATACGTCCATCCCCCACGATCACCCAGCGCACTGCGACTTTGTTCTTCAATGCTTCTGCGGCGTCCAGGATCGCGGGAAAATCCTGCGCTTCGCCTAAATTTCCTGCAAAAACAATGGTGAAGACTGAGTCATCTCGCTGTAGCAAATTTGAAGTGAGCGGAGTGGAGGCCGAAAAGTCATCCTCAGCCCAACTTGGGAAATAAATCAAACGCTCTGGGGTGATTTCCTTCGTGCAATATTGTTTTACGTTGTCGGCAAAACCTTTGGATTGTAAAAGCAAATAATCAGCACGATTGTAGATCGCACTGACCACGCGCCCGACCAAAGCCAACAAGGCGGGCTGACGAAGTACCCCTACAGCCCTCAGAGTTTCCGGCCAAAGATCAAGGACCCAGACAAATACCGGGGCCTTTTTTATTCGCCCTAACACAACTGCGGGAATAGCAGCCATAATAGGAGAAACTGCGTATACGAAAACTGCATCAAACTTTTCATTTCGAAGCTTGAAAACGCCGAGTGTAGAAGCGCTGAGAAAAAAAGAAACGTAATTGAAAACCAGGCTAACACTGCGTTTTCCACGCGAAACTAATGGAACTCTAACTACGCGCGCACCGAAGTAGTTGCTGAAACGCTCAGGACTGGCACTAAATTCAGAATATACCGAACCTTCTGGATAATTTGGCCATCCGGTCAACACAGTGACCTCATGACCATTTTCCGAGAAGGCGCGAACCAGGTCATTGATACGCATATTTTCCGGCCAAAAATACTGTGTAACTATCAGAATCTTTAACTTATTTTCAATCATTCCTGCAGCTCAACTCAGCATTTTTTCGTTTATACAATCAAGCTATTGTAAACAATCCCCATTACTTTCTCGGCAATATTCGGCATGCGGTACTCAGCGACCGTAGCCATTACGGATAGTCGGAACTCCATGACATCAATTTTGGAAAGCAGCTTTTCTCAAGCGCCCCCCAAAGTTAGGCGATGTCTGGAGTCTGTCAAAAATATGCCTGTTGCGCAATGTGAAACAATCAGGGCTCAAGGCGGCGCTGCTGGTAGATCCAATCGACAATCTCACCGTCGGGGGTGTAGCCGCTGACGGTATCGCGCAACAACTGGCGGACGCGCGAATAATCATCCTGCTCAACGGCCCCAAGCAACTCGGCCAGCTTCAGCTTGAGCACATCCCACGGCAGATGATCCTCGTTGGCCGTCATGATCATTGGATGCCGGGTCGCGCTGACGTTGTCACCGATCAACAGCTCTTCGTAGAGCTTTTCACCCGGACGCAGCCCGGTGAACTCGATAGCGATGTCACCATGCAGGTTTTTTTCCGAACGGACGCTCAGACCGGACAAATGGATCATCTTCTCGGCCAGTTCGACGATCCTCACGGGCTCGCCCATGTCCAGGACAAAAACGTCACCACCCTGCCCCATGGAGCCCGCCTGAATCACCAACTGCGCCGCTTCAGGGATGGTCATGAAGTATCGGGTGATCTTCGGATGTGTGACCGTCAGTGGACCGCCTGACTTGATCTGCTTGTGAAACAACGGAATGACCGAACCCGACGATCCCAGGACGTTACCAAACCGTACCATGGTGAAGCGTGTTTTGTTCATTCGCGAAACATTGCTCGTATCCGCGAACAACACCGGAGCCAACTCACGACTCAGCGCTTGCAACGTCAATTCGGCAAGGCGCTTGGTGCTGCCCATGACATTGGTGGGCCGTACGGCTTTGTCTGTCGAGATCAGTACGAAGTTGGCAACACCGGCTTTCAATGCCGCCTGGGCGGTATTGAGCGTACCCACCACGTTGTTCAGCACACCTTCAGCGATGTTGTGCTCAACCATCGGCACGTGTTTATACGCCGCCGCATGATAGACAGTGTCTACATGCCAGGTTTTCATCACATCGAGCAACTTCTCCGGATTGCGCACGGAACCGAGAATAGGCAATAAACGTACAGACAAAGACTCACGGGCAACCCGTTGCTCAAGCTCGGACAAGATGCTGTAAAGATTGAACTCACTGTGCTCGAACAACAGCAGCGTCGTTGGATGCAATGCAAGAATCTGCCGACATAACTCTGAACCGATCGAACCGCCGGCCCCGGTGACCAGAACAGACTGTCCCTTGATGCAATGCTCAAGCAGGTCACCCTGGGCTGGAACGGTATCCCGGCCCAGCAGGTCGGCGATGTCCACTTCCTGGATGTCATCGACCTTTACCCGCCCGCTGGCCAGGTCCATGAAACCGGGAACGCTTCGAACGTGGAGCGGGAAACCTTCGAGATAACCAAGAATTTCCCGGCGCCGCCCACGGTTGGATGACGGGATGGCCAGCAGGATTTCCTGGGCCCCGGTGTTATCGATCATCTGCTGGATATGTTTGGGCTTATAAACTTGCAAACCGGAAATAACCCTGTCGGCAATCCCGCTATCATCATCGATAAACGCCACCGGACGCATGACTCGCCCCATCCGCAAGGCAGCAACCAGCTGGTTACCGGCTGCCCCCGCACCGTAAATGGCGACTTTCGGCAAACCATCGTCACGACTGGTAAACGGAACGTGCTGGGCAGCACTGAACCAGTCGCCCAAAAAGTATTGACGCATGGCCAGGCGAAGCCCGCCGATCATGATCAGACTCAACCACCAGTAGTTGAAAATGATTGAGCGTGGAACGACGTTTTGGTGATTGCTGTACCAATAAACAACTACGCCAAGAATCAGCGACGACAAGCTGACCGCCTTGATAATGGCGATTAGCGCATCATTTCCAAAGTAGCGCATGACAGCACGGTACATGCCAAAGCGAATGAAAAGAGGAACAGCAATCACAGGAGCGCTAATAAATAGCCAGACGTGCGGAATAAACGAGTTGACCATCTCGTCTGGTCCCAGACGCACAATAAACGCCATCCATAAGGCTACCCACACAAGAACGACGTCGGCCGCAACCTGAATGAACCGTTTTTGATGGCGTGGCAGCTCAAGCAACAGTTTGCGCAATTTATCCATAACTCCGTCGTACACCTCGAACCGCTCACCTGTTGATCGTGCTGACGAGTGTACGTCTCCGACGCTCTCGTACTTTTTAATAACTAGTCTGGCTCAAAATATTGAAACCGGTAGCGCCATAAGGGAGCTAAATCACCAGCACGAGGCGCGTGCAAGGAATGCAGGCCTCGACCGTTACTACCGGCAAGAACTGAAACCCTGAGGAGAAGGGGATCAGATATTACGAATATCAGGCGATTTTTCGCCATCCCCT
Organism: Pseudomonas sp. Pseusp10; assembly: GCF_059492225.1. NCBI lineage: Bacteria > Pseudomonadati > Pseudomonadota > Gammaproteobacteria > Pseudomonadales > Pseudomonadaceae > Pseudomonas > Pseudomonas sp. Pseusp10. The sequence continues at coordinate 5,278,114 of NZ_CP168528.1, forward strand.
TTTCCCACCGGCAAGAACCGACTCGCATCAAAAGCAGGAAATTGTGAGGCCCCAAATGGGTCTAAGGCTTCACGACTTGCTGCATAACACTGCAAATCACCTCGCAGGTCTTTTCGATTTCGGCTTCAGTCAACGTCGGGTGTACCAAGAACATCAAGCTTGTCTCAACCAGCTCTTTCGCAATAGGTAGTCGTGCTTCTGGACGCCAGCCAGTATCGTCAAATGCTTTATCAAGGTACACCTCAGAGCAAGATCTGGAATAACATGGAACGCCAAGCGCAGAAATCCCGGACAGAATGCGATCACGAGCCCAGTAAACCGTCAACTGCTATGGCTCTACAACAAAACCCGAATAGCCATTCGTATCAGTACCTTCTCCAGACAGTACGCATAACGTAGTCTCGATAGCTATGAATAATTCGTACCACTTTTTCGGATACATTCGGCATGCTGTAATCCGCAACCAGACGCAAGCTTCGATTTTCATCGCGACCCTGGCTTTCTAGTAACTGCAATCCTTGGAGCACGCGCTCCAGCTCCAACCCCACCATCATGACAGCCGCTTCCTCCATACCTTCAGGTCGCTCATGGGCCTCACGTAAATTCAGCGCTGGAAAATTAAGAATCGAAGACTCCTCGTTGATAGTGCCACTATCAGACAAGGCGGCCTTCGATGCGAGTTGCAGCTTGTTATAATCCTTGAAACCAAGAGGTTTAAGTAACCGAACATTCTTATGAAACACAACCCCAAGTGCATCGACACGCTTTTGTGTACGCGGATGCGTAGACACAATGACCGGAAGATCATATGTTTTGGCTACAGCGTTCAGCACCTCAACCAGTTTAAGGAAGTTTTTATCTGAATCGATATTTTCCTCCCTGTGTGCGCTGACAACAAAAAACTGTCCCGCCTGCAAACCGTGACGTTCCAATACATCCGACGCATCAATGCCCTCACGATAGTGGGTCAGCACTTCAAACATTGGACTTCCTGTTTTGACGACCATGTCCGGTGCAAGCCCCTCACGCAGGAGGTAGTCACGAGCTATTGTGCTATAAGTGAGATTAATGTCAGCCGTATGATCTACAATTCGACGGTTAATCTCCTCAGGAACTCGCATGTCAAAACAACGGTTACCAGCCTCCATATGAAACGTTGGAATCTTGCGTCGCTTCGCCGGAATAACTGCCATACAGCTATTAGTATCCCCCAAGACCAACATAGCCTCGGGTAACACCTCGGAAAGCATCCGATCGATCGAAATAATTACATTGCCAATCGTTTCTGCGCCAGTCGTACCTGCCGCATTCAAAAAATAATCGGGCTTCCGTATACCAAGATCCTGAAAGAAAATCTCGTTCAACTCATAATCATAATTTTGACCGGTGTGTACCAAGACGTGGTCACAGTATCGGTCGAGAGCGACTATGACACGCGACAAACGAATAATTTCCGGGCGCGTACCTACAACAGTAACTACTTTCAGCTTTTTCATCACAATCCTCTACCTGATCGATAGGCTTCAAGGGCACACTGGCAATGCATAGGTGTCCGGATGTTCACGATCAAATATTTCATTTGCCCATAGCATCACGATCAGTTCATCATTACCAATATTAGTGATGTCGTGGGTCCAGCCCGGCACTGTTTCAACTATTCTCGGTTGATCGCCTGTCGTCTGCAACTCGTAAAATTCGCCAGAATCGATATGACGAAAACGGAAACTTGCGGTACCCTTAATCACAAGAAACTTTTCAGTCTTTGAGTGATGGTAATGACCGCCACGTGTGATACCGGGAAATGCTGTGAAATAAGAAAACTGTCCCGAGTCCTTTGTCTTGAGCATCTCCACAAACACACCACGAGGGTCTCCATATTTAGGAACCTCATAAGTAAAAGACTCAGGTGGGAGATAACTCAGATACGTTGAATAAAGAGCGCGGGGCAACCCCTCACCTACGGCTTCGCTAATAAGCGTCGACCGGCTTTCGCGAAACGCTCGCAACTGAGCAGCCAATGCGCCTACCGTTGTAGAATAAACGGGTTGAACGACGGCAGCCGACTCTTTTGAAATACGGCCGTCCATAATTGCGATAAAATGACGAACTACGTCATCAACATAAACTAATGTAAGAGAGGCATTTTCATCGTGAATATGAATAGGCAGATCATGTGCAATGTTATGGCAAAAAGTTGCTACCGCTGAATTGTAATTAGGTCTTGCCCACTTCCCGAACACATTAGGGAGACGAAAAATGTGTACGTCGTTCCCATTTTTACGGGCCAATTCGCTCAATGCACTTTCCGCATCGAGCTTGCTCCGACCATACGGATTGTCTTGATCAGCCTGAGTTGACGATGTATATACAAGAGGTATCTTTCGGCTGCTAGCCGCAACGGCATCACAAACAATCCGAGTAAGATCGCTGTTACCACTCACGAACTCTTCCGGATTCTGTGGTCGGTTAACTCCCGCCAGGTGAAATACACAATCAGCTTCAGCGACTAACCCCCCAAGCAACGCCGGGTCGTCTCCGCGAACGAATGAAAGCACTTCGACATCCGCACGTTCGCGTAGATGAGCAGCAAGATTCTTGCCAATGAAACCGCTGGCACCGGTGATTAGTACCTTCATCAATCATTCCTCCGGAGTAACAATTTCACCGCGCTGGATGGCCTTCATGAAATCCAGCTTAAGCAACAATTGCTGCATACCTGCTACATCCAGGCGCTGAGTATTATGAGAATTATAATCCTCCATCCGAGAAATTTTTTCTTCACCCTGCTCAACAAATTTACTGTAGTTCAAATCCCGCAAGTCAGGCGGGACACGGAAATAGTCACCCATATCCTCCGCGCATGCCATTTCCTCGCGACTCAGAAGCGCTTCATAGAGCTTCTCGCCGTGTCGAGTTCCTATAACCTGGATTGGGTGATCAGGTTTACCGACCATCTGCGTCAATGCCTGCGCAAGGACCTCTACCGTAGCTGCTGGAGCTTTTTGAACAAACAAATCGCCATTATTACCATGTTCAAACGCGTACAACACCAATTCGACCGCATCGGCCAATGTCATCATGAATCGTGTCATATTAGGGTCTGTTATGGACAGAGCCTTACCCGCACGAATTTGCTCTATAAACAACGGAATTACCGATCCACGAGACGCCATAACATTGCCGTATCGCGTACCACAAATTACGGTTTTAGTGTCATCGACGTTTCGAGACTTCGCCACCATAACCTTTTCCATCATTGCCTTTGATATACCCATTGCATTAATCGGATATACCGCCTTGTCAGTACTCAGGCAAACTACACGACGGACTTCATTTTGAATTGCAGCTTCCAATACGTTATCTGTGCCAACAACGTTGGTTTTGACGGCCTCCATAGGGTGAAACTCACAGGAAGGCACCTGCTTCAAAGCTGCAGCATGAAAGATATAGTCCACACCACGCGAAGCATTCAACACACATTGATAATCGCGAACATCCCCGATATAAAACTTCAACTTGGAACTTGAGTAACGCTTACGCATATCGTCTTGTTTCTTTTCATCACGACTAAATATGCGAATTTCGGCGATATCAGTATCTAAAAACCGCTTAAGGACCGCGTTACCAAAAGATCCGGTACCACCAGTGATCATTAGAATTTTATCTGTAAACATATTATTCTCCAGTCCAATCTCAATATGCTCTAAAGCAAAAACCCGCTTATCAGCTAGCACTCATTCCAGCCAATCGCCAATCGCATCAAATTAGATCGTCAGTCAAGTGATGCGAGGTTTTACGCACCTGCAAATGCTCAAGATACCATTTCTGCCCTGAACACCCAACATTAAATAGCTCATCTCTCGACAGCTTATAAGCTGCTTCAAAGCTTTCAACTAGCTTAGAGTGATACTTCGGCGAAGCACTCCACCCCCCCCTTATCTCCTCCTCGAGAATACTTCCGAAGTCGGTAGCATCCTCTACATAGGCAAGCACCGGAACGGCAGCTCTGAAATAGTCAACAGCTTTCGAAGGAAACGTGGGCACGGATACGTGCCCCGAATTAAATACAAACCCGAGGTCAGCGCCTTTAAGAAAACGCATGTATTCTTCCCTGGGTCTAAAGCCCTTATAGCGAACGATATCCAGCACATCATTAGCTTTTAAATCATTGAGCATTGCATCTCGCTCAGGGCCATCACCAAATATATAGAAAACAGAGTTGATTCCATTCGTTTTTGAATGCAACGCCAACTCGATTAACTTATCAATTCCGCGCCCTTTTATAAGTTGCCCGCCAAACACACAGACCAATTGGTCCTGGATCCCTTCTGATGCTCTTGCCTCAAGATAAGCCTGCTTATTTCTGACTTGAACATCATTGGGGCCCCAAAGGTATAAAATCTCTGACTGAACACCAGGACTGATTTTATAGTTACTCTTAAAAAACTCGAGATTTTTTTGAGACATAAGACCAATACGATCATAACCATTACAGGCTTTTGTCTCGATGAACTTTAAGATCGGCGCCCCCCAATTAGGCAGCAAACCCAACTGCAAATGGTAAATTGGAAAAAAATCCCAAAGTATCAGGTAGGACGATTTGACTCTACGTTTCAGAGCATTGAATATTGGGTGCATAACCATGGCAGGTGAATAGTTAATCACCAGATCGTATTGTGACTGAGACAAGCATTTTTTAACATTTGGAATATTTAGACGCGCAGCAAAAAACCACTTCAAGACCTGGCCAACCCTTCCCCTCAAAGCACCGACCATAGTTGAAAAGACATGAATTTTTACGCCATTCTTTTCAACGAAAGCGTATTGCTTATGCTGTCCACTCCAATCTAGAAAAACCACCTCCACACTATGGTTAAGCGCGAGCTCCTCAGCCAAACTATCCGTCAACCAAGAGTGACCACTCTGAAGAGAGTAACTACTACACAGCATTAGAATTTTCAACTTGGCGCCCCTTAAAATAACAAAAAACCAAAACACACATTACAGAAGCGCATATTACATACGCAACCACATAGGACAAACCCACCCCTTCAACATTGCCACGAGATTGCAAGAGGTGATAAAAAGTAAAAAATAGAACACCTTGCAATACCTCGAACAGCAGTGCACTACCGTAACGCCCAGCCGATATTAAAGTAAACGAACAGAATAATGCAACCCCTCTAAAATAATCGCCAATCAAATAATAAGAAAAATAACTTCTTGCCGTTTTATATTCATCACTAAACAACAAGTACACAATAATATCGCGAAGACAAAACACCGTCACCGCTACAGCAAGGTAAACCATTGAAATGGCGATTAACTTTTTCTGCCAACCCCACCAACTTATCGCCGACAGATTTTTCGAAAAATATGGGAGGAGAATCGCAGAGCAAAACAATCCATAGAACTGCTGCATGGTGTCAGAAAACTTCACTGCGACCTGCCAGTTACTTAGCTCTACTCCGCCATAGAGTTGGAGAAACAACTCTCTCACCAGGATCCCAACAAATGGCAATGATGCGAGGCCTGCGTAAACTATGATGCAATACTTCAATATCGCCAAAAAACCACCATCTACACACAGCGCCTTGAAGTTGAATCGAATACGCTCTGGAAATGACTTGATTAAAAACATCACAGGGAGGACATACGACAAAGGCATAATCCAGTAGATAGCCTTAATCGAGTCCGTTTCCACTGCAACAAATACCAAAAACAAATACACCAAAGACGCCGCAACGTTCGAAAAGGCAAACAACTTCAGCCTTTTTCTGGCCAGCGCCAACGCCATCAAACAACCATAAACATTTGATATATAAAACACCACCAAACAATACAATATAAAAAACCAACTAACCTCATCAAAAAAAATGTAAGTCTCTAAATAACTCTTGAAACCAATCATTAAAAATGCAAGTAAAAACAAAAAAATCAAGCCATAGGAAAACACAACAGAAATCTCTTTTTCCGAAGAGATCACATCGCTTGATTGCGAAAGCCTATTCACCAAATAATTTATTGCCCCCCCTAATGAAAGCCCAAACACAATCGCCATAAATGCCATAAACTGTGTTATATAACCAAAACCTTCACTACCTAGGCTTACCGCCAAAAACCTCAAAACAGCCAACGCACAAAACATCTTTACGGAAAATGAAAACCCTATATAAAGGACGCCTTTCATTGCTCGCCCCCAAGCCACTGAGAGTCATACTCTTTATAATACTTCAGTGTCCGCTCCTCACCGTCATTCCCCTCCCCGCTCAACCACCGTTCATACATGTTGTAATAGGGGGTGTACGGGAAAAACAGCGGACCACTAACCTCGTGCATCAGCACCATAAAACTAGCCATCAAAAAAACAACACCGTAAACCAACCTATTGAAAACTCTCATTCGCATTACAGCTGTTAAAAATAAATAAAAGAAAGGCATCAATACAAAATACTTAAGCCGATCATGAAAAATTGGATATTTCCAGAAAACCAACAATGCGATTATGTATATATAACTCAAATTCAGCAGTAGCTTTTCATCTTCTTCTTCCTGAATTCGAAACACCAGAAAAACATACATAGACACCACAATCAGCTTGTATAAAAACTCTCCCACCCCTCTCTGATAGTTTACGCCCAACAACAAATAGAAATTTAGTTTCGAGCTAATAAATTCTGGCATAACCCCTGAAACAATTTGAACCACACCTCCAGCCAAATCTATGCCCGCAACATACATAATGGCAACCAGAAATAAAAAAACCAGCGTATGCGACCGAGGAAAAGACAAACGCGCCAATAACATCAGCACGCCAATCACGATAGAAAAGGTGTGAAACAACGAGGCCAACATAACAAACAAAAGAAACTTTACGTTTTTCCCCTTCAACATAAAAAGCAATGCCAAAGACAAAAAGGATAACGCAACAGACATCCTTAGGACACCCATTTGCAGCACAAGAAATAACCAGCAGAAGTAAATCAATACTCCGGTCACCGTCCCTCTTCCAAGTGCATTGTTCAACTTCAAGAAGGCGTAACAGTTGAAGATACCAACCAAAAACTGCATCCACCAAAAACTCAAACCGAGGAGACTCAAAACATAAAGAAACACCGAGAAACCTAATTCAGATCCGTTATCTCGTCCGAACGAAATAGCAGCCGCCAAACTGCCACTCTCAGATACTCCATTATATATATTCTTGTAAACAAACCAATCGTATCCGGTATCATCACGCAACCCAGCCACGATAACAAAATAAACAAAGGCTACAAAAACTGCGAGCCCAAAACTTTTGACTCGTGAACCACAAGCAAGTTCGCAAAAATACATTGGCACTAATGCTATGGCTAACCAGATATAAAACAAAACCAAATCTCCATTACGCCAATTTATTACTTGACCAAAAATCATCCTGATAGCTATTGGCCCTTGTGCCCCTTGGCGATTGTGTTTTTCTATTGAGACGAAAATCACTTTCGCGGGAGCCATTTTCTCCGCTACACCGGCACAGCCTGCTCTGCAAGACCAAGACATCCAGGCAAAACCAGCGTTGAAGCAGCGTTGAAAAGCAGCCCGCCCAAAACATCTGTCAATCCTTGAATGAGCACCAACATACCGGGCGGCATGCAACGCCGCTTTACGCAACTGCGCCCCTAAGATAGTCAGCTGCGTTCCCGACCCACTCGATTGCGACCAAAAACAATCCATAAAATGAACCGTGGCCGTGAGCATTATCGCATTTCCACCTAAACTGCACGACACCAAGCTCGGAAATAGATTATTTTTTATAATGATGGCAAAATGCTTGCGCGCCAAGCTGAAACCATTTACTGTAGGGTGAGAATTGGTGGACTTTGCGATTAACATTGACGAAATGCATGCGCATTCTATATTGCCCCTAAAACTTAGCGTCCTCCATGCAATAGCAAAACAACATCGCTTTTCTCTGACACACCCCTGCACAGCATTCAAAAAAACATATCAACCAGGTGAGAAGGCTAACTTCCTTCCCCCCCCTCCGAAGCCGTGTCTTACAAAGACATCGCCAATACACGACCTAGCCCCCCCTCACAAGATCGAAAATAGTCTTCGGAAGACTAAAACAATTGAATATTGCCGCCAGAAAACCCAGCTAATTAAAATCACGTCAGTTTAAAAACCAACCCCATGTTAGAGACTAATTAATTAGCCCCTACCCTCCATAAAAGCACTTGGAATGATTATCAAGAAACTGCATGGGCCATGAAATAAAATGACACTCGCATACCTGGAAGCCAAAATCAAAACACTAAATGAAAGACCATACAAATATGCGAGAGGTAGAGTTGCACCAGAAAGCAATCTGCCCCATATCGCCAGGTCCTACCTCCCTAAATTTTCGTATACTTAGTAATAATCAGCTTCCAGACACCAATAAAATATTCAACATCGAAACTTCAGTCCATAAAATTCGCCAGCGCAAACCATATAAAGTAATCGATATTGGGAGCTTCTAGATTTCCAAAAGGATCCCAACACCGATTTCTGCAACAACAAATTCATTGCGATCCGCGAGTAGAAGATTAACTCCGTCTCGATTTCAAAACAAAAACTCGTCCCAACGCAATAGCAGTACCCAATAGCCCACCTAAAATAACACCCAATATCAAGACAAGAGCTTTTTTAGGTTTAATGGGAGTGCTAGGTTGATCCACAATGCCATCCTGTCGATACACCGTGACGCTATACTCACCTGTTTCCAGGGCCTTGTAAAAATCATACCAATTTTGCAAGGTTCTCAACCCTGGAATAAATGGGTCATTCGACTCCCTGTTTTCGAGATTTTTCAACTCAGCCTCAAGCACCTTGCTACCGCGCATGTAGGCATCACTACCTGCCATATTACCGGCCAACCCAGATGTACCGTCACCAGTAAAAACGATAGATTTTTCCAATCCACTAGCTCTTGCAAGTGCCAAAGCCTCCCGTACCTGGCTGATCGTATCTTCTCGAACTTTTTTGGCTGACTCACGAAGAGAATCTATCTGCAACTGTTGGTTACGAGCTAAAACTGAAGCTTCTTTAGTTGCGTTGCTAATCACTTCACGCTGTGCACGTTGCCCAGCCAGCTCAACATACTGGCTCACCCAATTAGTAACTGTCACGGGGTCCTTTCCCTGAATGGAAACCAACCAACGCCCGCCCAAGTCTTTATCCACAGGCGAAACCGCCACATCCCTGGAAAACTTCTCGTACTGTTCAGCGTTTCGACTTGAGACAGGTATAAAGTTATTTTCAAAAAATGTTCGACGCAACGAGTCAGACTGAAGATTTCGCAGAAACACCTTGTATACGTCATCAACTGTAAATGGATTTAAAGCAGAGCTTTTCTCGCGCCCATAATTCAAGTTAGCAATATTTTCAAAAGTCGGTGGAGATACATAGTATTTAGCTTCGTACACGGGCGGCGATACAAATGCATACACCCCAGCTATAAAAGTAGAAACTAGCGTTACGACTAAAATAAGTTTTTTCTGCTGCAATAGAGCGTTGAAAAGCTCCAGCAAGTCGAACTCATCTGAAAAAATAACAGCGTTATTATTGCTTTGCATATTACTATTTGCCCTTCAGTTTAACCATTGCCATCAATCCGCCTTTATTAGTACCCCCCAGCCTACTAACACACTGACGAGCCAAACAAGCACGCTACCAAATCCAAAAACGTTGACTTCGAAGATTGTCCGATAAAGCTCCCTGATTGCCTCGAGTCAATTTCTAATTATACTGTACTCGGCGGTACCAAAAACCGAATCGATATCTGTAGATATTATTGCTTCTACTTGGCATTGGCACGGCGACGCTTATGACCACGTTGCCATACGACCAACATACCCATGGCCGGCCCGGCAATCAGACCGAGCAACAAGCCCCCCAGCAACAATACCGAGACGGGCAGCTGGGGAAAACTGAAGCCCAGGAACACCAAAGCGACTGCCTGCTGGTTTTCCAGAGTGAACAGAAGGATGAAGGCCAACAACGCCAACAGCAGCAGAACCCGCAACAGGCGACTGAATCTACGCACGCCCGTCACCCCGATGTTCGCTGTCGAACTCATCCTCTTCCTCATTCACCCGATCCCGCAGTTCTTTACCCGGCTTGAAATGCGGAACGAACTTGCCGTCGAGACTGACAGACTGACCGGTTTTCGGGTTACGGCCGACCCGTGGCGCGCGGTAGTGCAGAGAGAAGCTGCCAAACCCCCGGATCTCGATACGATCCCCGGTAGCCAGACATTGGGACATTTGCTCAAGCATGGTCTTGATAGCCAGCTCCACATCCTTGGATGAGAGCAGCCCTTGATGGGTGACAATTCGTTCGATCAACTCCGACTTCGTCATATTTTTCCCTTCTTTTTCAAGCAGCTAGGTAAGCGCTTCAAAGGTTTTAGCATGCCCGCACGATTTTGAACAGTCCGAGTTTTGCCATCTATCCCACCACCACAAAATGCTCGATTCCTGGAAAGTGGAAGACCTCTGAGCAATCACGGCCTCATCGGCAGATCACCAACAGGGTGCGCGTCAGGAAGCCTGCCGGGTTGAATCCAAAGGGGAAGCCCTCCTCCTCTTCCTTGAGATCATCAGACCTCGTCAAAACTTTGTAACCAGCCCCTTTACACTCCTTAGCCGCGCGCTTGTAACACTTTTCCCATTTCGAGCCGAGCCCGGAACAATCGACCTCAATACCGCTAACCCCATGCACCACGTGAGTTTTGGCGTTGGTGGTACAACCCGCTAGCACCAGAACTACTACTGCGACAATGAGCTTGTTCATTCACTTCCTTTTGCCAGAAGCCTACCGGGCGATCATTTGTCTCAGTCTAAAGACTAGCTGTTAATAAGCGTTTGATCCGGCTAAACAATCAGACAATTCTTCAGCATTTTTGGTTCACGACTCAAGCTGGTAAAGCCGACGCGACTCACCAAATTCCAGGCACAAAAAAGGGCGACCGAAGTCGCCCCTTTTTACAGAAATCAGAACTTAGTTCTGTTTTTCCATTTGTGCACGCAGCAGGTCACCCAGAGTGGTGGCCACAGGAGCATCAGTAGCTACTGGCTTGTCGCGCAGGCTCTGGATTGCTTCTTTCTCGTCTTCAACGTCTTTCGACTTGATCGAGAGCTGAATTACACGGCTCTTGCGGTCAACGCTGATGATCTTGGCTTCTACTTCTTCGCCTTCTTTCAGAACGTTGCGCGCGTCTTCAACGCGGTCACGGCTGATTTCGGAGGCTTTCAGAGTCGCTTCGATATCGTCGGCCAGAGTGATGATGGCGCCTTTAGCGTCAACTTCCTTCACGATGCCTTTAACGATGGCGCCTTTGTCATTCTCTTGAACGTACTCGGAGAACGGATCGCTTTCCAGTTGCTTGATACCCAGGGAGATGCGCTCGCGCTCTGGGTCAACCGACAGGATGACGGTGTCCAGCTCGTCGCCCTTCTTGAAGCGGCGTACGGCTTCTTCGCCCACTTCGTTCCAGGAGATGTCGGACAGGTGAACCAGACCGTCGATGCCGCCGTCCAGACCAATGAAGATACCGAAATCGGTGATCGACTTGATGGTGCCGGAGATTTTATCGCCCTTGTTGAACTGGCCAGAGAAATCTTCCCATGGGTTAGATTTGCACTGCTTGATGCCCAGGGAGATACGACGACGCTCTTCGTCGATGTCCAGAACCATAACTTCCACTTCGTCGCCGACTTGTACGACTTTCGAAGGGTGGATGTTCTTGTTGGTCCAGTCCATTTCGGAAACGTGTACCAGACCTTCAACGCCTTCTTCCAGCTCAGCGAAGCAGCCGTAGTCGGTCAGGTTGGTTACACGAGCGGTAACACGAGTGCTTTCCGGGTAACGGGCTTTGATAGCAACCCATGGATCTTCGCCCAGTTGCTTCAGGCCCAGGGAAACACGATTGCGCTCGCGATCGTACTTCAGAACCTTGACATCGATCTCGTCGCCAACGTTGACGATTTCGGAAGGATGCTTGATACGCTTCCAGGCCATGTCGGTAATGTGCAGCAGGCCATCGACGCCACCCAGATCGACGAATGCGCCGTAATCGGTGAGGTTCTTGACGATACCTTTGACTTGTTGGCCTTCCTGCAGGGATTCCAGCAGAGCTTCGCGCTCGGCGGAGTTCTCGGCTTCCAGGACGCTGCGACGGGAAACGACAACGTTGTTGCGCTTCTGGTCCAGCTTGATGACCTTGAATTCCAGCTCTTTGCCTTCCAGGTGCGTGGTGTCGCGCACTGGACGGACGTCAACCAGAGAACCTGGCAGGAACGCACGGATGCCGTTAACGTCGACAGTGAAGCCGCCTTTAACCTTACCGTTGATAACGCCCTTGACCACTTCTTCGGCTGCGAAGGCTGCTTCCAGAACAATCCAGCATTCAGCGCGCTTGGCTTTTTCACGGGACAGCTTGGTTTCACCAAAGCCATCTTCAACCGAGTCCAGAGCAACGTGAACTTCGTCACCGACGTTGATGTTCAGTTCGCCAGCGTCGTTGTAGAACTGCTCAAGCGGGATGAGTGCTTCAGACTTCAGGCCAGCGTGAACGGTTACCCAGCGAGCCTGGTAATCGATATCAACGATAACACCGGTGATGATGGAGCCTGCCTGAAGGTTCAGGGTTTTTAGGCTTTCTTCAAAGAGTTCCGCAAAGCTTTCGCTCATTTTAATTCCTGTTGATGAGGGCGAAGAATACGCCCATCTCCACACCCCAGACGGTGTGGGTTAGTTTCATTTAAAAGAAGCCACCGCAGGACTATGACTGGTCCCCTGCGGCCTTCTTGGTCACCCGGCGATATCGCGAATGGCGATCTCGCTCATGATGCGTTCCAGCACCTGGTCGATGGATAATTCCGTGGAATCCAGCTGTATGGCGTCAGCCGCCGGTTTGAGCGGGGCCACCGCTCGCTGGGTATCACGCTCATCGCGCGCACGTATCTCATCTAGCAGACTCGACAGACTAACACCCTCGACCTTGCCCTTCAACTGCAAATATCGACGGCGTGCCCGCTCCTCGGCACTGGCGGTCAGAAAAATCTTCAGCGGCGCGTCAGGAAAAACCACGGTGCCCATGTCGCGACCATCCGCAACAAGGCCCGGCGCTTCCTGAAAAGCACGTTGGCGCTGCAGCAGCGCCTCGCGTACGGCTGGCAGCGCAGCCACCTGGGAAGCGCCGGAACCGACGCTTTCGGTGCGAATGACATCGCTGACTTCATCACCTTCCAGAATGATGCGCTGCAACTGACCGTCCGTCGCCGCGATGAATTGCACATCCAGATGAGCGGCAAGTTTCTTCAGCAGCTCTTCATTGGTCAGGTCGACACCATGGTTATGCGCGGCGAAGGCCAGCAATCGGTACAACGCACCGGAATCGAGCAGGTTCCAGCCCAGGCGCTTGGCCAGGATCCCGGCTACCGTGCCCTTGCCCGAGCCGCTTGGCCCATCGATGGTGATGACCGGTGCAATGTTGTTCACGACTGCGCCTCTTGTGCCACGCGAATACCGACCTGTGCGCACAGCGCCAGGAAGTTCGGGAACGACGTCGCGACGTTGGCGCAATCATGAATGCGGATCGGCGCACTGGCGCGCAGCGAAGCAACGCTGAACGCCATGGCGATACGGTGATCGCCGTGACCGTGCACTTCACCGCCGCCGATCTGACCGCCGTCGATGATGATGCCATCCGGGGTTGGCTCGCACTTGACGCCCAGCGCCAGCAAACCATCAGCCATGACCTGGATACGGTCCGACTCCTTGACCCGCAGCTCTTCGGCACCCCGCAATACGGTGCGCCCTTCGGCACACGCGGCAGCCACGAACAGCACCGGGAACTCGTCGATCGCCAGTGGAACCAGCGCCTCGGGAATCTCGATACCTTTGAGTTTAGCTGCACGTACGCGCAGGTCTGCTACCGGTTCGCCACCCACTTCACGCTGGTTCTCCAGGGTGATGTCGGCGCCCATCAGGCGCAGGATGTCGATCACACCGGTACGGGTCGGGTTAATGCCGACGTGCTCCAGCACCAGTTCCGAACCTTCGGCGATCGACGCCGCCACCAGGAAGAACGCCGAGGACGAAATATCACCCGGGACTTCAATGTGGGTCGCGGTCAGTTTGTTACCGGACTCGACCGATGCGGTCGCACCGTTGACCGTTACCGGGTAGCCGAAGCCACGGAGCATACGCTCGGTATGGTCACGGGTCGGAGCAGGCTCGGTAACCGTGGTCTTGCCTTCGGCATACAGACCGGCCAACAGCAGGCAGGACTTAACCTGGGCACTGGCCATCGGCATGGTGTAGGTCAGCCCCTTGAGCTTGTTGCCACCACGAATGGTCATCGGCGGACGACCTTCAGCGGCGGTTTCGATCACCGCGCCCATTTCACGCAGCGGATTGGCCACGCGATTCATCGGGCGCTTGGACAGCGAAGCGTCGCCGGTCAGGGTGCTGTCAAAGTTCTGCGCAGCCAGCAAACCGGACAACAGACGCATCGAAGTACCGGAGTTGCCCAGATAGATCGGGCCCGGCGCCGGCTTCAGGCCATGCAGGCCGACACCGTGAATGGTCACGCGACCGTGGTGCGGGCCTTCGATCACGACGCCCATGTCACGGAATGCCTGCAAGGTCGCCAGGGCATCTTCGCCCTCGAGGAAGCCTTCGACTTCGGTGACACCTTCAGCCAGGGAACCGAGCATGATCGAACGGTGGGAAATCGATTTGTCACCTGGTACGCGAATCCGGCCGGACAGGCGGCCACCAGGTTGAGCCAGGAAAATCAGATCGTTGGAATTCATAGCGTCCACATAGGCCCTGCGGGCCAGGATTTTACTGAAATGCTCGCGGGCAACCCGGGCGCGAGTGAAAACGCCCAACAATTGGTGCCCATCCCCTGCATCGACCGCGTCGCGCAAGGCGTCGAGGTCGCTGCGAAATGTATCGAGTGTGCGCAGGACAGCTTCACGGTTGGCGAGGAAGATGTCGTGCCACATGACCGGGTCGCTTCCGGCGATTCTTGTGAAATCGCGGAAACCGCCCGCAGCGTAACGGAAGATCTCAAGATTTTCATTGCGCTTGGCCAGTGAGTCGACCAAACCGAACGCCAGCAAGTGCGGCAGATGACTGGTCGCGGCCAGCACTTCGTCGTGACGTTCAACCTGCATGTGCTCGACATCGGCGCCCAGCTCGCGCCACAAACGGTCGACTACTGCCAGGGCTGCCGGATCGGTCTGATCCAGCGGAGTCAGGATTACCTTGTGGCGACGGAACAGCTCGGCATTGGAGGCTTCCACCCCGCTTTGCTCGGACCCGGCAATGGGGTGCCCCGGCACGAAGCATGACGGCATACTGCCAAATGCCTCGGTGGCCGCACGCACCACATTACCCTTGGCACTGCCGACATCGGTCAGGATCGCTTGCCCCAGATCCATGCCGGCCAGGCGCGCGAGCACTTTCTCCATGGCCAGGATCGGCACCGCCAGCTGGATGACGTCGGCGCCCTGACAAGCGACGCCCAGGTCTTCCTCGCAGCGATCCACCACACCCAACTCGACCGCGAGTTTGCGCGATTGCGGATCGAGATCGACCCCGACCACTTCGCGGCACAGACCGCTTTCACGCAAACCCTTGGCAAACGAACCGCCGATCAGCCCAAGACCGACCACCACCAGGCGACCGATCATAGGTTCAGCAGATTGCAGTGCAGTGACATCAACCACGAGCCAGAACCTTGGTCAGCGCCTCAAGGAAGCGGCTGTTCTCTGCCGGCAGGCCAATGGTGATGCGCAGGTGATTCGGCATGCCGTAATTGGCCACCGGACGCACGATTACGCCCTCTCGAAGCAAGCCTTGGAACACCGGGGCCGCGACTTGACCGAGATCGACGCAGATGAAATTGCCTTTAGACGCAATCCAGCTCAGCCCCAGTTCACGGAAACCGGCTTCCAGTTGCTGCATGCCGGACTCGTTCAACTGGCGACTTTGCGCCAGATATTCTTCATCCTTCAACGCCGCACAAGCAGCGGCCAGGGCCAGACTGTTGACGTTGAACGGCTGGCGTACACGGTTCAGCACGTCTGCGACAACCGCCGTGGACAAGCCATAACCCACGCGCAACGCTGCCAGGCCATAGGCCTTGGAGAAGGTGCGGGAAACCAGCAGGTTCGGATAAGCCGCCAGGAAGTCCAGGCCATCCGGCAGATCGCTGCCTTCGGCGTACTCGATGTAGGCCTCGTCCAGTACGACCAGCACATGCTCCGGAACATCCTGCAGGAATTCGTCCAGTGCCTCGGCGTCGAACCAGGTCCCGGTCGGGTTGTTCGGGTTGGCGATGAACACCACGCGGGTATTGGCATCGATCGCCGCCAGCATGGCAGGCAGGTCATGCCCCCAATCTTTGGCCGGGATGACCTTGGCCTGTGCGCCAACTGCCTGAGTGGCAATCGGGTAGACCGCGAACGCATGCTCGCTGAACACGGCATTCAGGCCCGGCGCCAGATAAGCACGCGCGACCAATTCAAGAATGTCGTTGGAACCATTGCCCAGCGTCACTTGATTGAGCTCGACACGGCACTGCTCGGCCAGCAGGGTCTTGAGCGCAAAACCGTTGCCGTCCGGATAGCGGGTCAGCTCGGCCAGCGCCTCGCGGATGGCCGCCAGCGCCTTGGGGCCGGGGCCCAGCGGGTTTTCGTTGCTCGCCAGTTTGACGATGCTGGCTGGATCGAGGTCCAGCTCACGCGCCAGTTCGTCCACGGGCTTGCCCGGAACGTAAGGCGAAAGTTGTTGCACGCCCGGCTGTGCCAAAGCGAGGAAATTGCCACTCATTTGCTACCGCCCCTTAGAGAACTGCTTTCGGGTAGGAGCCCAGCACTTTGAGTGCCACTGCTTCCTGACTGATCTTTTCCAGCACACCTTTGACCAGCGGGTCGCGATGATGGCCGACAAAATCGATGAAGAACACGTAGGTCCATTTACCGCTGCGCGACGGACGAGTCTCGATTCGCGTCAGGTCGATGCCATTGTCGTGGAACGGCACCAACAACTCATGAAGCGCACCTGGCTTGTTGCTCATAGAGACGATAATAGAAGTCTTGTCGTCGCCGGTCGGCGGCACTTCCTGATTACCGATCATCAGGAAGCGCGTGGAGTTGTCCGGGCGATCTTCGATCTTCTCGGCCAAACGGGTCAAGCCGTACAGGCCGGCCGCCATGTCGCCGGCAATCGCCGCCGAGTTCCACTCGCCCTTGACCCGCTTGGCGGCTTCGGCGTTGCTGGACACCGCCACACGCTCGACATTCGGGTAGTGGGAGTCCAGCCACTTGCGGCACTGGGCCAGGGACTGGGCGTGGGAGTAGATGCGGCTGATGCTGTCGGTCTTGGTGTTTTCACCGACCAACAGATGATGGTGGATACGCAGCTCGACTTCGCCGCAGATCACCATGTCATGCTCGAGGAAGCTGTCGAGGGTGTGGTTGACCGCACCTTCGGTAGAGTTTTCCACCGGCACCACGCCAAAATTCACCGCACCGGCCGCCACTTCACGGAACACTTCGTCAATCGCCGCCATCGGCTTGCTGATCACCGCGTGACCAAAGTGCTTCATGGCCGCAGCTTGAGTGAAGGTGCCTTCAGGGCCAAGATAAGCCACTTTCAGCGGCTGCTCGAGCGCGAGGCACGAAGACATGATTTCACGGAACAACCGCGCCATCTCTTCGTTGCCCAGCGGCCCCTGATTACGCTCCATGACACGCTTGAGCACTTGAGCTTCGCGCTCAGGACGATAGAACACCGGCACTTCGCCTTCGGCCAGCGAGGCCATCTTTACTCGCGCGACTTCCTGGGCGCAGCGCGCACGCTCACTGATCAGCTCCAGGACCTTTTCGTCCAGGGCATCAATGCGCAGACGCAGTGCCTTGAGTTCTTGCTCAGACATTAGCCGTGTTCCTTCTCGAACTCTGCCATGTACGAAACCAGCGCGTTGACGGCGTTGATGTCGACGGCGTTATAGATGGAGGCGCGCATACCGCCCACGGAACGGTGACCCTTGAGGTTCAACAGACCACGCTCGTCGGCACCGGCCAGGAACGGCTTGTCCAGACGATCGTCTGCCAGGCGGAACGGCACGTTCATCCACGAGCGGTCCGACTTGTTGATCGGATTGCTGTACAGGCCGCTGGCATCAATGAAGCTATACAACGTGCGCTGCTTGACTTCATTGAGCTTGCCGATGGCTTCGACACCGCCCTGCTCTTTCAGCCACTCGAACACCAGGCCGGACAAGTACCACGCCAGGGTCGGCGGAGTGTTGTACATCGAGCCGTTGTCGGCCGCGACCTTGTAATTGAGCATAGTCGGGCAAATGGAGCGGGCGTTGCCCAGCAGGTCTTCGCGAACGATGTTGACCACGATGCCGCTCGGACCGATGTTTTTCTGCGCGCCGGCGTAGATCATGCCGAAACGCGAAACATCCACCGGACGCGACAGGATGTCGGAGGACATGTCAGCCACCAGCGGAACGTCACCGGTCTCGGGAATCCACTGGAATTCCAGGCCGCCAATGGTTTCGTTCGGCGCGTAGTGAACATAGGCCGCGTCTTTCGACAACTTCCACTCGTTCTGGCCGGGAATGGCGAAATAGTCGTAAGGCTTGGCGGTGCCGGCAACGTTGACGTGGCCGTAGCGCGACGCTTCTTCGATGGCTTTCTGCGACCAGATACCGGTATCGATATAGTCGGCCGAGCCGTTTTCCGGCAGCAGATTCAGCGGAATCTGAGCAAATTGCTGGCTGGCGCCACCTTGCAGGAACAGCACTTTATAGTTCGAGGGGATATTCAGCAGATCACGCAGATCCTGCTCGGCCTTGGTGGCAATGGACACGAACTCATCACTGCGATGGCTCATTTCCATGACCGACAGACCCTTGCCGTGCCAATCGAGGAGTTCACCCTGGGCGCGCTGCAGGACAGCTTCGGGAAGCGCCGCAGGACCGGCACAGAAGTTATAGGCTCTCTTGCTCACATCCAATCTCGCTCTGATTTGGTGGTATCACGCAATAAATCGCAACATCAATCGACACTCTGTAGGAGCGAGCTTGCTCGCGAAAAACCTGAGAACGCCGCGGGATGCCAGGCTTCCCGCGTCATCGTTAACGTCCATCGCGAGCAAGCTCGCTCCTACATGGGTGTTATTAATTTCCAAAGGGACAAACAACAAGGGGGCGAATTCTCATCCGCCCCCTGCTTACCCGCTTATTCCTGTGGTTCTTCGTCAGCAGCGGCGTCGAGTTGCTGGTCTTCGGCAACGTCGTCAATTACGACCTCACCGACAAACCCGTCACCCACTTCACCTTCGAGCTCTTCACCCTCGACTTCCGACGGCTCCTGAACCCGCTCCAGCCCAACCAGCGTTTCATCGTTGGCCAGTTTGATCAGGGTCACCCCCTGGGTG
The DNA here is from genome assembly GCF_059492225.1 of Pseudomonas sp. Pseusp10. Lineage (NCBI taxonomy): Bacteria > Pseudomonadati > Pseudomonadota > Gammaproteobacteria > Pseudomonadales > Pseudomonadaceae > Pseudomonas > Pseudomonas sp. Pseusp10. Next base: position 5,297,605 of record NZ_CP168528.1, read on the forward strand.
TTACGGCCCAGGCTGGAGACTTCGTCGACACGGGTACGGACCAGGGTGCCCTGGTCGGAAATCAACATGATTTCCTCGCCGTCGAGCACCTGTACCGCACCGACCAGACGGCCGTTACGCTCGTTGCTGACCATGGCGATAACGCCCTGCCCGCCACGCTTGTACTCAGGGAACTCAGTGATCGCCGTGCGCTTGCCGAAACCACGCTCGGAAGCGGTGAGGATCTGGCTGCCTTCTTCCGGGATCAGCATGGAAATCAGCTTCTGGCCTTCCGGCAGACGCATGCCGCGCACACCGCGGGCGGTACGGCCCATGGCGCGAACGTCGGATTCCTTGAAGCGGGTAACCTTGCCGCCGTCGGAGAACAGCATGACTTCACGCTCGCCATCGGTGATGGCCGCGGAAATCAGCACGTCGCCTTCGTCCAGCTCCAGCGCGATCAGGCCGACGCTGCGTTGACGGCTGAAGGATTCCAGCGGGGTCTTCTTCACGGTACCGTTGGCGGTGGCCATGAAGATGTAGTGACCTTCGGTGTACTCCTCGACCGGCAGCATGGTGGTGATGTACTCACCGTCGTCCAGCGGCAGCAGGTTGACCAGCGGACGACCACGTGCAGCACGGGACGCTTCAGGGATTTCGTAGGTTTTCAGCCAGTACACCTTGCCCTTGCTGGAGAACAGCAGCAGCGTGGTGTGGCTGTTGGCAACCAGCAGGTGAGCAATGTAGTCCTCATCCTTGACGCCGGTTGCCGACTTGCCTTTACCGCCACGACGCTGGGCCTGATACGCAGCCAGCGGCTGGGTCTTGGCATAGCCACCGTGGGAAATGGTCACGACACGCTCTTCTTCCGGGATCATGTCACCCAGGGTCAGGTCGAGACGGGCATCGAGGATTTCAGTACGACGCACGTCACCGTATTCGGCGCGAATCACTTCCAGCTCTTCGCGGATCACTTCCATCAGGCGCGTGGCGCTGTTGAGGATGCGGATCAGCTCGCCAATCTGGTTGAGGATCTCTTGATACTCGGCCAGCAGTTTTTCGTGTTCCAGACCGGTCAGGCGGTGCAGACGCAGTTCCAGAATGGCTTGCGCCTGTTCTGGCGACAGGAAGTACTTGCCGTCGCGCAGACCGTATTGCGGATCGAGGTTTTCCGGACGGCACGAATCGGCGCCAGCACGTTCCACCATCGCCACCACAGCCGAGGATTCCCAAGGGGTGCTGACCAGCGCCTCCTTGGCTTCCGATGGCGTTGGCGAGGCCTTGATCAGGGCGATGACCGGGTCGATGTTCGACAGGGCAACCGCTTGACCTTCAAGAATGTGGCCACGCTCGCGCGCCTTGCGCAGTTCGAACACGGTACGACGGGTCACCACTTCGCGGCGGTGACGGACGAAGGCTTCCAGCAGGTCCTTGAGGTTCAGGATCCGCGGACGGCCGTCGATCAGCGCGACGATGTTGATACCGAACACTGCTTGCAGCTGGGTCTGGGCGTAGAGGTTGTTGAGGATGACCTCAGGCACTTCGCCGCGACGCAACTCGATCACCACGCGCATACCGTCCTTGTCGGACTCGTCGCGCAGTTCGGTGATACCTTCGAGCTTCTTCTCTTTGACCAGCTCGGCGATCTTCTCGATCAGACGCGCCTTGTTCAGCTGGTAAGGGAGTTCGGTGATGACGATCTGCTGGCGGCCACCGACCTTGTCGATGTCTTCGATCATCGAGCGGGCACGCATGTAAATGCGGCCGCGGCCGGTGCGGTAGGCTTCGATGATACCGGCGCGACCATTGATGATCGCGGCGGTCGGGAAGTCCGGACCGGGGATGTATTGCATCAGTTCATCGACAGTCAGCTCGGGGTTGTCGATGAGCGCCAGGCAACCGTCGATGACTTCACCGAGGTTGTGCGGCGGAATGTTGGTCGCCATGCCCACGGCGATACCGCTGGAGCCGTTGACCAGCAGGTTGGGAATACGGGTCGGCATGACCGCCGGGATCATTTCGGTGCCGTCGTAGTTCGGCACCCAGTCCACGGTTTCTTTATGCAGGTCAGCCAGCAGCTCGTGCGCCAGCTTGGTCATGCGCACTTCTGTGTATCGCATGGCCGCGGCATTGTCGCCGTCCACCGAACCGAAGTTGCCCTGGCCGTCTACCAGCAGGTAGCGCAGGGAGAATGGCTGCGCCATCCGGACGATGGTGTCGTACACCGCAGTATCACCGTGCGGGTGATACTTACCGATCACGTCACCGACAACACGGGCAGATTTCTTGTACGGCTTGTTGAAGTCGTTGCCCAGCTCGCTCATCGCGAACAGCACACGCCGGTGCACGGGCTTCAAGCCATCGCGCGCATCCGGCAGTGCCCGCCCGACAATTACGCTCATCGCATAGTCGAGGTAGGACTGCTTCAGCTCGTCTTCGATATTGACCGGGAGGATTTCTTTGGCCAGTTCGCCCATGAGAAGCCTGATTCCTTTTTCTGGTGAAACTTCGTCAGGACCAACGAAGCTCGCCGATACAGGCTGAGTGCCATGTACCGACTTACGACAAATCAACGAGTTATGCCATGGATCTGCGCAGTAAAGGTCACCCCGCGGGGCAACCATGGAAACCGCCGGATGTTATCACAAGAGCCGCCACGCACCTATCCCCCAGATGCGCATGGAGAGTAGTTAGTTGACCGGTGACAGGCCTGAAGGGGACGAGAGAGGCTTAGAGCTGCGTTGAATGGAGAATTTGTGGCTGATTCGGGTTGATTTGTTGGCTTTGAGGGCCTCTTCGCGGGCAAGCCCGCTCCCACAGTTTTTGTGAACACCATAAAACACTGTGGGAGCGGGCTTGCTCCGGGCGGCGATCCGACGAAAGCGATTGAACAGACGCCAACAATAATTAATGCAGACGCTTACGGCACATCAACTGCGCCATCTTCGCCGTATCCGGGCGTTCGACGATGCCTTTTTCGGTGACGATCGCATCGATCAGGTCTGCCGGGGTCACGTCGAACACCGGATTAAAGGCATCGACGTCGGCCCCGACGCGCTTGCCACCGACCTCCAGCAACTCGCGACCATCACGCTCTTCAATCGGAATGTCATCGCCGCTGGCCAGGTTCATATCGATGGTCGAACTCGGTGCCACTACCATGAAGCGCACGCCGTGGTGCATGGCGTTGACGGCCAGTTGATAGGTGCCGATCTTGTTGGCCACATCGCCATTGGCGGTGATCCGGTCAGCACCGACGATGACCCAGGTAGGGCCTTTGGTCTTCATGATATGCGCCGCGGCGGAATCGACATTGAGGGTCACGGGAATGCCTTCATTGGCCAGCTCCCACGCGGTCAGTCGCGAGCCCTGCAGCCATGGACGGGTTTCGTCGACATATACCTGCTCGACCATCCCCTCGATGAATGCACCACGAATCACCCCCAGCGCCGTGCCAAAGCCGCCCGTGGCCAGCGCGCCGGTGTTGCAGTGGGTCAGGATCGCCTGAGCGTTGCCCTGATGCTTGCGGATCAGGTCGACACCCAGTTGCGCCATGGTCAGGTTGGCTTCGCGATCACTTTCGTGAATGGCTATGGCCTCGGCCTCCAGCACCTCCAGCGGATCGGCATTGTCTTTCAGGCGATCAAGCCGATCATGCATGCGACCCAGCGCCCAGAACAGGTTGACCGCAGTAGGACGGGAATCGGCCAACAGCATGAAATCCTCTTCCAGCGCAGCGTACCAGTCGCCACCTTCGGCAATCCGGGCGCGGGCCGCCAGTACGATGCCATAAGCGGCACTGATACCAATTGCCGGCGCACCGCGCACCACCATCGAGCGAATGGCCTCGGCCACGCCAGCGGCGCTGGTGTAGGCGATCCAGTTTTCCTCGAACGGCAAAATACGCTGATCCAGCAGATGGAGAGCGCCATCACGCCAATCGATGGCCTTTACCTTTTCCGCAGCCAACAGTCGATCGCGCATCCCTCACCCCGCACTCATGAACAAAAGCCGCCGATTATAGCGATCCCCCCGCGAAGACGCTCGGGTATACTTCGCCATCCTTTACAAAAGCACTGGAACCGACCCTCGATGCCGAACACTGCCGCTGCGCTCGACCTGTTATTGCTGCCGACCTGGCTGGTACCCGTCGAACCCGCTGGTGTTGTCCTCAAGGAACATGGCGTGGGCATCCGTGATGGACGCATCGTCTTTATCGGCCCACGTTCCGCCGCGCTGAAGCTTAACGCAACCGAAATCCGCGAATTGCCCGACATGTTGCTCAGCCCCGGGCTGATCAATGCCCACGGGCACGCGGCGATGACGCTGTTCCGTGGCCTGGCCGATGACCTGCCATTGATGACCTGGCTGGAAAACCACATCTGGCCCGCCGAAGCCAAGTGGGTCGACGAGGACTTCGTGCGCGACGGCACCGACCTTGCCATCGCAGAGCAAATCAAAGGCGGCATCACCTGTTTTTCTGACATGTACTTCTTCCCGAAGGTTGCCAGCGAGCGCGTGCACAACAGCGGTATTCGCGCGCAGATCGCGATTCCGATCCTCGATTTCCCTATTCCGGGCGCTGCTACGGCGGACGAAGCCATTCGTCAGGGCGTCGAATTGTTTGGCGATCTCAAGCACCACGAGCGCATCAAAATCACCTTCGGCCCCCATGCACCCTACACCGTAGGCGACGAAAACCTGGAAAAAATCCGGGTGATCGCCGAAGAACTGGACGCCTCGATCCACATGCACGTGCATGAAACAGCGTTCGAGGTGCAGCAATCGGTCGAGCAGCGCGGTGAACGCCCGCTGGCCCGCCTGGCTCGCCTGGGTTTGCTGGGGCCGCGCTTCCAGGCGGTTCACATGACCCAGATCAGCGATGAAGACCTGGCACTGCTGGTAGAAAGCAACAGCAATGTGATTCATTGCCCGGAGTCGAACCTGAAGCTGGCCAGCGGCTTCTGCCCCGTCGAGCGTTTATGGGAGGCCGGGGTCAATGTCGCGGTCGGCACCGATGGCGCGGCGAGCAACAATGACCTGGACCTGCTCGGCGAAACCCGCACCGCGGCCTTGCTGGCCAAGGCTGTCGCCGGCTCGGCCACCGCGCTGGATGCCCATCGCGCCTTGCGCATGGCCACCCTCAACGGCGCCCGGGCATTGGGTATCGAGGCCGAAACCGGCTCGCTGGAAATCGGCAAGGCCGCGGACATGGTCGCTTTCGACCTCTCCGGCCTGGCCCAGCAGCCGGTCTATGACCCGGTTTCGCAACTTATATACGCCACCGGCCGGGACTGCGTGAAACACCTTTGGGTAGCCGGCAAGCAACTGCTCGACGACCGTGGCCTGACACGCCTGGATGAACAACAGCTTGGCGCTGTCGCGAAGGCCTGGGGCCAGCGCATCAGCGGCCGTATCGAATCGTAAGCCCCCCGGAACACATCCGGGGCAACAGGATTTTTCAAGTTTTAGAGGACTTAGACCATGAGCAACGTCGACTACGCCGAAATCGCCAAATTCGAGGCCCTGGCCCATCGCTGGTGGGACCGCGAAAGCGAATTCAAACCGCTGCACGACATCAACCCGCTGCGGGTCAACTGGATTGACGAACGGGTCAACCTGGCCGGGAAGAAAGTCCTCGACGTCGGTTGCGGCGGCGGCATCCTCAGCGAAGCCATGGCCCAGCGCGGCGCGACCGTCATGGGTATCGACATGGGCGAAGCGCCGCTGGCGGTTGCCCAGTTGCATCAGCTGGAGTCGGGCGTCAACGTCGAATACCGGCAGATCACCGCCGAAGCCCTGGCCGAGGAGATGCCCGAGCAGTTCGACGTGGTCACCTGCCTGGAAATGCTTGAGCACGTACCGGACCCGTCTTCGGTGATCCGCGCCTGCTTCCGCATGGTCAAGCCCGGCGGCCAGGTGTTCTTCTCCACCATCAACCGCAATCCGAAGGCGTACCTGTTCGCCATCGTCGGCGCCGAATACATCATGAAGCTGCTGCCCCGCGGCACCCACGACTTCAAGAAATTCATCCGCCCTTCCGAACTCGGTGCCTGGAGCCGCATGGCCGGTCTGACCGTCAAGGACATCATCGGCCTGACGTACAACCCACTGACCAAACACTACAAACTGGCGGCCGATGTGGACGTCAACTACATGATCCAGACCCTGCGCGAGGAATAAGCCGATGCCAATCAGAGCAGTTCTTTTCGACATGGACGGCACCCTGCTCGACACCGCGCCGGACTTCATTGCGATCTGTCAGGCGATGCGTGCCGACCGCGGCTTGCCACCGATGAACGACAAGCACATTCGCGACGAGATTTCCGGTGGCGCCAGGGCAATGGTCGCAGTGACCTTCGCCATGGACCCGGAATCGCCGGGTTTCGAAGAGTTGCGCCTGGAATTCCTGGAGCGCTACCTCGTGGGTTGTGCCGTTCACAGCAAGCTGTTCGACGGCATGGCCGAGCTGCTCGCCGACATCGAAAAAGCCAACCTGATCTGGGGTGTGGTCACCAACAAGCCATTGCGTTTCGCCGAACCGATCATGCAACAGCTGGGACTGGCCGAACGTTCGGCGCTGCTGATCTGCCCGGATCACGTGAAGAACAGCAAACCGGATCCGGAGCCACTGATCCTGGCCTGCAAGATGCTCGACCTGGACCCGGCCAGCGTGCTGTTCGTAGGCGACGACTTGCGCGACATCGAGTCGGGCCGCGATGCCGGCACCAAGACTGCTGCGGTGACCTTCGGCTATATCCACCCGGACGATAACCCGCGTCACTGGGGTGCGGATGTGGTTGTCGATCATCCGTTGGAGTTGCGCAAAGTGCTCGATAGCGCTTTGTGTAGCTGCTGAGATCCGGTTTCAGGCTCCAGGGAAGTGGCGTGATGCCTGACGCCTTCGCGGGCAAGCCCGCTCCCACAGGTTCCCCTGGTGGATACAAAATGTGTGAACACCCTCAGTCTTTGTGGGAGCGGGCTTGCCCGCGAATGGCCGCGCTGCGATCTGTCTTCTGTTTGTGAGGTTTTTATGTTTGATTATTCCGCCCGCCCCGAACTGCTCAAGGATCGGGTCATTCTGGTCACCGGCGCAGGTCGCGGTATCGGCGCCGCCGCGGCAAAAACCTACGCGGCCCACGGCGCAACCGTACTATTGCTGGGCAAGACCGAAGCCAATCTGACCCAGGTTTACGACGAAATCGAAGCTGCCGGCCATCCACAACCGGCGGTCATCCCGTTCAACCTCGAAACCGCCCTGCCCCATCAGTACGATGAGCTGGCCGCAATGATCGAGAGCGAATTCGGGCATCTCGACGGCCTGCTGCACAATGCCTCGATCATCGGCCCACGCACGCCGATCGAACAACTTTCTGGCGAAAACTTCATGCGGGTCATGCAAGTCAACGTCAACGCCATGTTCATGCTCACCAGCACGCTGCTGCCGCTGCTCAAGCTGTCGCAGGACGCCTCGGTGGTGTTCACTTCCAGCAGCGTCGGCCGCAAAGGGCGTGCGTATTGGGGCGCTTACGGCGTCTCCAAGTTCGCCACTGAAGGCCTGATGCAAACCCTGGCTGACGAAGTCGATACCGTGGCCCCGGTACGCTCCAACAGCATCAACCCGGGCGCCACCCGCACCAGCATGCGCGCCCAGGCTTACCCGGGTGAAAATCCACTGAACAACCCGACGCCCGAGGAGATCATGCCGGTCTACCTTTACCTGATGGGCCCGGACAGCACCGGTATCAATGGTCAGGCGTTCAACGCTCAGTAACGACCGTACGTCGCTTTCTGGTGCCGCGCCGGCTTCCCGTCGCGGCACTTGAAGGCTATCGAATTCGAGCCAGGCACCTGCCAAACAAATGTCACACCCAACGCTACATGTGTAGCAAAAAAATCCCAACCAATTGATTTAGCATAGATTTTATTCAGCTGAACCGAATGGCACGACTTTCGCTCTAAGTTTGCTCAGACACGCAACGTGAAAGCAGACCGGGGTGAAGCGTGAGTGCAGAAGTTACTCATCTTCCACAAAGCGGATTAAACTTGTACGAAATGTCCTACGGGACTGACGGACCAGTACGACGCGCAGCCCTAAGCCGCTCTCACCCTGCTTGTAAGACAGCCTTACTGCTTAGGGGCGCACGCCTTATGAAACCACCTTCCCAGACCAACGCAATTGACTTCGATAGCGCCAAATTGCAGCGCCTGGGCTTTGGTCAGCAGCCGCCCCTTCTGGAAAGGCCCGTCAGTCTTGCGCAATTGCGCCAGCGACTGGGCCTGCAGTTGCAAACCAGTCTTGAGCCGCAACGCATTCTTGGGACCTTCTATCGCGAGATTCAGCGATTGGTGCCGCTGGACGCCTTGTGCTACCAGCACAAGAGCACTGACCTGCGCCTGGAGTTCGGCCAACGCGGCCACCACTCCATCAGTTACAGCCTAAGCCATGAAGGCGAACACCTGGGTGAGCTGGTTTTCCGTCGCAATCAGCGTTTCAGCGAACAGGAACAAGGCAATCTCGAATCACTGCTGGCCGCGCTGCTTTTCCCGATGCGCAACGCACTGCTTTACCGTACCGCCACCCAAAGCGCACTGCGCGACCCTCTGACGGGTGCCGGTAACCGCATCGCCATGGACCAGACGCTACAAAGGGAAATCGAGCTGTCCCGACGCCATCTGCAACCGCTGTCGGTGCTGATGCTGGACATCGATCATTTCAAGCAAGTCAATGACACTCATGGCCACAGCACTGGCGATGTCGTACTCAAGGCGGTCGCTGCCTTGATCAAAAACCAGCTGCGCAACGTGGACATGGTGTTCCGCTATGGCGGTGAAGAATTCCTGATCCTGCTGTCGAATACCAGCCGCGAGGCGGCGGCCATGGTCGGTGAGCGGTTGCGGTTTGCAGCGCAGTCTGAAGAGTATCAGGCCGATGGTCATACGATCGTGCTGACGGTCAGCCTCGGCTGTTCGACCCTGTTACCCGGCGAGTCTGCCGAAAGCCTGTTGCGACGGGCAGACAGCGCGTTGTATGTGGCCAAGCGCGAAGGTCGCAACCGACTGGAGATGGCGGGCTGATATTCAGCCACAACACAAACCAATGTGGGAGCGAGCTTGCTCGCGAATGCGAACTGCCAGTCAACATCATCGTTGAATGTCAGGTCCCTTTCGCGAGCAAGCCCGCTCCCACAGTTGTTTCAAGCAGACATTGAATCAGCCTTCGGCCAGTGCCATCCGCTCACGAACGACCGGTGCCCGTTCTGCGTGCTCCAATTGCATGCAACGTTCGAGAAACAGGTACATATAGTCGTAGCTTTTGCAAACAGCCTGGCGCAACTCCTCCTGCAGGGTTTTGCTCGGGTTGGTGCCCGCCAATGTGCAGATGATTTCCAGGGCTTCCCATGGATGGGCATCGTCGTACTGGGCATGCATCTTCAGCCACTTCATCGCCCGCTTGCGATCTTCCTCGGGGAACGAGGCGGCATAGATACCGTTGGAACACACTACCGCCGACCATTCCCCGGTCGCCCCTTCGATGGCGTAGTTGGTGGCGGCAATCCCGACGATCAGCGAGTCGGCTGAACTGGTGTGCCAGCACCAATGGCTCAAGGCGTGAAGCTCCGGTGCTACCTGCTGTGCCTGCAGGTCTTCCAGGCTGACACCGTGTGCGCGGCTCCAGTGCACCCAGTAGTCGGCGTGATTCAATTCGACACGGATATTGCGCATCAGCCAGCGACGGGCCATGTCTTCGCCGGGATGACGGGCAAAACGGGTCTTGGTCAGGTTTTGTGCCATATACAACGCGAACTGTTCGACCACCGGCCAACCACCGATCAGGTATTGGCGCATGGTCTTCGCACTGAGCTTGTTGTCTCGCATGCGTTGGTACAGTTCGTGTTCGACAACCCGGCGCTTGCTCTCGCTGCAATCCTGGATCAGGCGCTGGGCCCAGGCAGGGTAACTTGCAGCTTCCATGAGCGGTCCGGTTCGGTTGAATGTGTCGATCACTGTCGAGCTCCTTTTGATTGTGATTGTAAGACCGACAGGAGTTTCAACGGAACGTGCCAGGCGCCTTGAACAACAGCGGCTGGAGCCTGGCAGGACGACTTAGCAGACTATCGCTGGTAAACAGATGCGGGCGTTCAATCACATACCCTTGAGCATAATCCACCCCGATTTCCAGCAATGCCTGCTCGATCTGGGGCGTTTCGACAAACTCGGCAATCGTGCGCTTACCCATCACATGGCCGATGTGATTGATCACTTCGACCATGGCGCGGTTAATCGGGTCGTCCAGCATATCCTTTACGAAACTCCCGTCGATCTTCAGGAAGTCTACAGGCAAATGTTTCAGGTACGCGAATGAGGACATTCCGGCACAAAAGTCATCCAGTGAAAAATAGCATCCTAAGCCTTTGAGTTCATTAATGAATCGAATGGCGCTGCCAAGATTTGAAATAGCACTGGTTTCAGTAATTTCAAAACAAATCATTTCAGGCGGAATCGAATACGTCACAAACTGTTCGCGCAAAAAGTCCAGGAACGCTTCATCCCCGATCGTCGCGCCTGACAGATTGATCGCACACATGGCCAGCGGCCCGTGTCCTTGCTCGGCCCGGCATTGGGCAATGATCTTGAACACGTTCTGCACAACCCAACGATCAAGCGAGCTCATCAGACCATAGCGTTCAGCTGCCGGAATGAAGCTGTCGGGCAAGATCATCCGCCCGGCTTCATCATGCAATCGCAGCAGAATTTCAATGTGCCCGCCGCCCTGCTCGACATGGCCCAAGGGGGCAATTTCCTGGGAGTACAGGCAGAAGCGGTCCTCCTCCAGCGCCATGTGCAAACGCTGCACCCAGGCCATTTCGCCAAAGCGCAGGGACAATTCCGAGTCATCCGGATGATAGACCTGGACCCGGTTCCGGCCTTTTTCCTTGGCCATGTAGCACGCCATGTCGGCAGCACGCAGCGAGGTTTCGAGCGTCGTCGGATTCTGCGCAACGTGGACCAGCCCGATACTGACAGTGGTCACGAAAGGCCGACCCTTCCAGACAAAGTGCAGATTCTGCACGGTCTGACGCAGGCTCTCGGCAATTTTCTCCGCCGCTTCCGGTGCGCAGTTTTCCAACAGAATGCCGAACTCGTCGCCACCAAGTCGCGCCAGGGTATCGCCTTCGCGCAGCCCGGATTGCAACAGCGCACAGATATGCCGCAACAGCTCATCGCCCGCCGCGTGGCCGCAGGTATCGTTGACCAGTTTGAACTGATCCAGATCGAGGAACATCAGGGCATGGCGACCCGAGTAGCGGGTCAGGTTGTGCAGCGCCTGTTCCAGGCGATATTCGAATTCGCGGCGGTTGGCAAGGCCGGTCAAGGCGTCGTGGGTCGCCTGCCACGACAGATTGGCAATGTATTGCCGCTCCTGGGTCATGTCATGCAGCACCAGCACCGTCCCGCTGACTTTACCGGCATTGCGGATTGGCGCGCCCACCAGCGTGACCGACACCGTGCTGCCGTCCAGGCGTTGAATCAGCTTGGAGTGCTTACTGCCGCCACTGAGTTGGCCGCTGAGAATATGCTCGATCAGGGTGAGACCATCGGTCTGGGCATCTTCGTCCAGCAAGTTGAACAGCGCCGCCAGCGGCAACCCCGTCGCCTGCTCGGCCTTCCAGTGGGTCAACGCCTCGGCCGCCGGATTCATGTAGGCGATCGCACCGGAAACATCCGTGGTGATCACGCCGTCGCCAATCGATTGCAGGGTGATCTGCGCCCGTTCTTTCTCCAACTGCAGCGCATCGGCGAAGGCATGGCGCTGCTTGAGCAGTTTATGGGTGCGCATCAAGGCCAATGCAATCAAGCCCAGGGCGGTGGCGAGGTTGGTCACCAGCAACAGTCGCAGGATCATCCGCGAGCCTTCGCCCAAGGCATCGCTGAAGGCCTTCGCCGCCGGTGTCACACTTTCGTTGATGACGAATATCTGATCCTTCCAGTACTTGATATCGGCATCGGTGGCCTGCCTGGTGGTGATGCGCTGATGCATCTCCCGCGCAATGGTATCGAGTTGCACCAGATACGCGTCCCCCACCCTCCAAAGGTCGATGGCTTTCTGGTGGTAACTGAAGTGCCGGAAATTCAGGTACAGCCAGATCACACTGGTGATGTCATCCGGATGGTTGCCACCCTTGAGGATCGCCACACGTGCCGCCTCGATATTCGGCGGTTGATGATCCAGCGCCACACGCAACTCATGCCCGCCCTGAGGCACGGAAATGGCGTTCTGGTATTTATGAAAAATCGCTTCGTCGCCGCTGTCGGCGTAGAGGTTGAGGTAATAGATGGCGTCTTTCTGGCCCTTGGACCACAGGCTTTCGCCGGCAACATAGCCGCGAACCGCCGACAGCACGTAAAGGCTAACGCCGCCCAACAGGGCTTGAAACACCACAACTGCGATAAATGGCCAGACGATGCCCAACAGCCGTGGCGTTCCGAGAGTCCGCGTTTGATTCATGAGGTCCCTTGCATTAGCACCGCTTGCTCGTCTTCCGGACGAAATCGCTGTAGCTAGACTAGGTTGCGATTCCGATCCCGGCAAGCGACAAGCTATGCCCGGAGGGAGTATCGCGGCCGCTAAACCTGGTCGCGACGATGTTTTTTTATAGTATTGAAGTAGCGTCCTGCAACCTTGATCTCATCTCGCTACAACCGTTGCAGATGACCGTAAAGCTTGGCGTACAGCCCACCGTCGGCAATCAGTTGCTGATGATCGCCATCCTCTGCGATCTGCCCGCCGTCGAACACCAGCACACGATCGGCCTGTTTTACCGCCGAAAGACGGTGGGCAATGATCAACGTGGTGCGGTTGCTCAGAAACCGCGCCAGTGCCTGGTGCAGGTTGTATTCGGTGGCGGCATCTAGCGCCGAGGTGGCCTCGTCCAGAATCACCACCTTGGGCTCGGCCAGTACCATCCGGGCGATGGCCAGGCGTTGACGCTGCCCGCCGGACAAACGCACGCCTGAGCGCCCGACGATGCTGTCCAGGCCATTGGGCAAGTCCCGGACCGTGCCGTGCAATTGGGCGATTTCCAATGCCTGCCAGCAGGCCTCGTCACTGCGTTCGCGGCCCATGGTCAGGTTGGCCCGGATGGTGTCGTTGAACAGCGCCGGATGTTGCAGGACCACGGCGACATTTTCCCGCACGGTTTCCAGACCGATCTCTTGCTGGCTCGAACCGCCGAAGCGAATGGTGCCGGCCAACGGCGTATACAAGCCCAGCAGCAGTTGCACCAGCGTGCTCTTGCCGCCGCCACTGGCACCGACGATCGCGACCTTTTCGCCGGGGGCGATGGACAGGTTCATCTGGTTCAAGACCAGTTCATCACCATAACCGAAGCTCAACCCTTGCACTTCCAGCCCGACCGTCTCGCGACCGTAGAACGGATCGACTCCGCCCGGGTATTCGGGCTCATCGGCGCGGGACAGCAGTTCGTTGATCCGCGACAGCGCACCGCCGGCAGCGTAGTAGGCATATTGCAGGTTCAGCAGTTGCTCCACCGGACCGATCATGAACCACAGGTAGCTGAATACCGCGAGCATCTGGCCGATTGAAAGGTCGGAAAACAGCACGGTGAGCATCGCCGCGGCCCGGAAAATATCGATGCCGAACTGGAACAGCAAACCGCTGGCACGGTTCGACGCATCGGTTTTCCATTGCGAATTCACCGCGTAGTCACGCACGTCCCGGGCGCGTTGCCCCAGGCGACCGAGGAAAAACCCCTGGCGGTTGCCGGCGCGAACTTCCTGGATGGCATCCAGGGTTTCGGTCAGCGCCTGGGTAAAGCGCGAGGTGCTGTCGTTCTCGAGCTTCTTCAGGTGCTTGACCCGCTTGCCCAACTGCACCGTGGCGTAGATCACCAGCGGGTTGAACAGCAGGATCAGCAAGGCCAGTTTCCAGTGCATCCACATCAGAATGCCGGCAGTACCGACCAGGGTCAGCATGGCCACGAGGAAACGGCTGAGTGTTTCGCCGACGAATTTGTCCAGTGTGTCCAGGTCAGTCACAAGGTGCGTGGTTACGGTGCCGCTGCCCAGGCTTTCATATTCGCCCAGCGAAATGCGTTTGAGCCGTTCGATCAGGCGTATGCGAATGCGGTAAACGATGTCCTTGGCCAACCCGGCGAACAATTTCGCCTGCACCACGTTGAACAGCAACGCCGTACACCTCAGGGTCAAGGTCACCAGCAGCATCAGGCCGATATAGCCCGCAGCTTTTTGCCAGCCATCGGGCAGCGCGTGGTTCATGATCTTCAGCGCGGCGTCACCGTGCCCCAGCAACACCTCGTCCACCAGCAATGGCAGGAGCAAGGGAATCGGCACGCTGCACAAGGTCGCCAGCACGGCCACGCCGTTGGCGATCCACAGGGATTTCTTGTGATGCAGGGCCAGGCGACGGATTTCCGCCCAGCTCAGACGGTCAACACGTTTAGCGGTAGCGACGTCATCGGGCAGATCATGCACAGGCAGCGCGCTCCAGCCAGCGGCCGAGCAGCGGGGACAGCACACTCAGAGGCTGGTAGCCGTTGGTCAGCAAGGCCAATTGACCGTTACGCTCAGCCAGCAGAGTAGGAAAACCGGCGATGCCCAGGTCCTGGACCCAGGTGAAATCGGCGGCGGTGGCTGCGTGCATATCGGCCCGGTCGAAAGCGCCGGCGAACTCGATACGTGGCAATCCGGCTTGTTCCGCCAACTCCACCAGCACACTGGCCTGTGTGACATCGCGACCTTCGGCATAAAACGCGTGCTGAATCAGCCCGAGCAGTTTCCACGCGCAATCCGGTGCCAGGCTGCGCGCCGTCACCAATGCCCGACAGGCAGGTTCGGTGTCGTAGACAAAGCCTTCGGGCAACGCGCCTTCGAGCTTGAATGGCTGGCCTGTAGCCTCGGTGACCGCCTGCCAATGCTCGAAGATGTAACGCCGGGTGGTCGGTTCAAGTGCCGCACCGCTACCGGTGCGCAAGCCGCCCACAATCAAGTGCACATCCACGCCTGCGGCTTGCGCCTGCTCGACCAGTGCGTTGGCCACCGGGGCAAACCCCCAGCACCAGGAACACATCGGGTCCATCACATAGAGCAGGCGCGCAGACATGGTTCAGGCCTCGGAGGATACTTGCTTGTAGTTGTAGCCGATCGGGTGAGGCTGGTTACGAGCCTTGGCCAGTTCGATCTGCTTCTGCCGGTCGATGGCGCTGCGACGGGTCTTCTCGCTCAGCTTATCCCAGCAATGCGGGCAACTGATGCCAGCCACGTAATGCTCGGACGCGCGGTCTTCGATGCTGACCGGTGTGCGGCAGGCATGACATTGATCGTAGTCGCCTTCGCTCAGGTCATGGCGCACGGTCACGCGGTTGTCGAACACAAAGCAGTCGCCCTGCCACTTGGTTTCTTCCTGCGGCACCTCTTCAAGGTACTTCAGGATGCCGCCCTTGAGGTGATAGACCTCATCGAAACCTTCGCTGAGCATGTAGCTCGACGCCTTCTCGCAGCGAATGCCGCCGGTGCAGAACATCGCGACCTTCTTGTGCACGGCTGGGTCGAAGTTGGCTTTGATATAGTCTGGAAATTCGCGAAAACTGGTGGTTTTCGGGTCAATGGCGCCTTCGAAGGTGCCAATCGAGACTTCGTAATCGTTACGGGTGTCGATCAACAGCACTTGCGGGTCGCTGATCAGCGCGTTCCAGTCCTGTGGATCGACGTAGGTGCCGACCTTTTTGTTCGGGTCCACGCCTTCCACACCGAGGGTGACGATTTCTTTCTTGAGTTTTACTTTGGTGCGGTAGAACGGCTGCTCATCGCAGTACGACTCTTTATGGTCGATGTCGTCCATGCGTGGGTCGTTCTTGAGCCAGGCCATCAGCCCGTCGATGCCTTCGCGGCTGCCGGACACGGTGCCGTTGATGCCTTCTTCGGCAATCAGCAGCGTGCCTTTGATGCCATTGTCGACCATCGCTTGCAGCAGGGGCTCGCGCAGGGCGACGTAATCTTCCAGGGTGACGAACTTATACAGTGCCGCCACGACAATCTGTTGTGTCATGGGTAAATCTCCAGGTGGCTACCCTCGTAAGGGGTGAACCGGATGCGAAAAAAAACGCGCCGGGTGAGCGGCGCGTTGCGGATTCTAGCAAAAAACCGGTGTTTAGTGCTTGCTGCCGCCGGCACAGGTCGGCGAGGCCGGGGCCGCGTCGATCTGTGCCCATTCCTCGGGCGTGTAGGTATGCAGCGCCAACGCATGAAACTCGCCCATCAGCTCGCCGAGCGTGCCGTAGACCTTTTGGTGACGCTTGACCCGATTCAGGCCATCGAACTGCGCGCTGACCACCACCGCCTTGAAGTGGGTCTGCAATCCCCGGCTGTGCATATGGCTCTCATCCAGCACTTGCAGGTGCTCGGGCTGGAGCAGGGCCAGCGTCGATTCGATGCGTTGTTGCATGGTCATACCGGACTCCGCTTAAGGCTTTTTCTTGGCTGGAGCAGCCGCGTCTTTCGGCGTCAGCTCGGCCGTCATGTCGGCCAGCAGCTTGTTGACCACCGGCACCGCGCTTTCCAGCTTGGCCTGGGTCATCTGGGCCGATTGCTGGGTCAGCTGGGGCATTTTTTCCAGGACTTTCTTGCCCAGTGGCGACTGGTAGAACGCAACCAGGTCCTTGAGCTCGGATTCGGTGAAGTTGGTGGTGTAGAGCTTGACCATGTCCGGTTTCAGCTTGTTCCAGCCAATGGCCTGGTCCAGAGCGGCGTTGGCCTTGGCCTGGTAGGTTTCCAGCACGGCTTTTTTCGACTCTGGGGCTTTGGTCTGTTCGAAACGTTGGGCGAACATCTGCTGTACTTGCATGTACACCGGGGTGCCCAGTTTGTCAGCGTGCGCCATGGTCAGGAAAGCCTCGGCACTGGCGTTATGGCTGGCGGTGTCGGCAAGAACCTGGCCGCTGGCGCAGACCAAAGCAACGGCGGTACAGATGGCACGAAGACGAGTCATCGAGTTTCCTTTTCTAGCTGGCGAGGTAAGACCCCAAGGGCGTCCATTCTGCGCCTAAAAAAGTCTGTCACTCAACCCCAAGCCTTGTCGCGCCTGATTTAGAGGGGTTGAATGGTCAAATACAGACTGATGGAACCACGGCCGTCGATCTCGGCCTAAACTGCGCAATCGGACCTACAGGAGTGAGCAAGATGAGCCGTATCGAAACCGACAGCCTCGGCGAGGTTGAAGTCCCGGATGAAGCCTACTGGGGCGCTCAGACGCAACGCTCGCTGATCAACTTCGCCATTGGCAACGAACGCATGCCGCTGGCCGTGTTGCATGCCCTGGCGCTGATCAAGAAAGCCGCGGCACGGGTCAATGATCGAAATGGCGACGTGCCCGCCGATATCGCCCGCTTGATCGAGCAGGCGGCCGACGAAGTGCTCGCCGGCGACCACGACGACCAGTTTCCGCTGGTGGTCTGGCAAACCGGCAGCGGCACCCAGAGCAACATGAACGTCAACGAAGTGATCGCCGGTCGCGCCAACGAGCTGGCCGGCAACCCCCGTGGCGGCAAGTCCCCGGTGCACCCCAACGATCACGTCAATCGTTCCCAGAGTTCCAACGACTGTTTTCCCACCGCCATGCATATCGCGGCCGCCCAGGCGGTGCAGCAGCACCTGCTGCCGGCGATCAGCGAACTGTCCGGCGGCCTGGCCGAGCTGGCTGCTCGCCATATGAAACTGGTCAAGACCGGCCGAACCCACATGATGGATGCGACACCGATCAGCTTCGGCCAGGAAATCTCGGCCTTCATCGCGCAACTCGATTACGCCGAGCGGGCGATCCGCAGCGCATTTCCCGCGGTCTGTGAGCTGGCCCAAGGTGGGACGGCCGTCGGCACAGGGCTGAATTCACCTCACGGGTTCGGTGAGGCCATCGCCGCAGAATTGGCCGCCCTCTCCGGTTTGCCGTTTATCACCGCGCCGAACAAGTTCGCCGCACTGGCCGGCCATGAGCCGCTGACCACGCTGTCCGGTGCGCTGAAAACCCTCGCCGTGACGCTGATGAAAATCGCCAATGATCTGCGCCTGCTGGGTTCCGGTCCGCGCGCCGGCTTCGCCGAAGTCAAGCTGCCGGCCAATGAACCAGGCAGTTCGATCATGCCGGGCAAGGTCAACCCGACCCAGTGCGAAGCGTTGTCGATGCTGGCCTGCCAGGTGTTGGGCAACGACGTCGCCATCGGCTTTGCGGCCAGTCAGGGCCACTTGCAGCTGAACGTGTTCAAACCGGTGATCATCCATAACCTGCTGCAATCGATCCGCTTGCTGGGCGATGGCTGCAGCAACTTCCAGCAGCACTGCGTGGCGGGTCTGGAGCCGGATGCGGAAAAAATGGCTGAACACCTGGAACGAGGTCTGATGCTGGTGACGGCGCTCAACCCGCACATTGGCTATGACAAATCGGCGGAGATCGCCAAGAAGGCCTACAGCGAAGGACTGACCTTGCGCGAGGCGGCGTTGCAGTTGGGGTATCTGACCGATGAGGAGTTCGATGCCTGGGTAAGGCCGGAGAACATGCTGGAGGCCGGGGCCAAGGGCTGAACTCTGTAGCGCCTGAAAGTCCGTCTTCGCGGGCAAGCCCGCTCCCACATTTGACCGTGTTCGCAGTTCAATGTGGGAGCGGGCTTGCTCGCGAAGAACGATAACGCGGATTAACCTGCCGCAATCCGCATCCGCCGCGCCCGCAACCCGGCAATCAACGAAGGCCCCAACGCCACCAGCGCCGACCCCAGCACCACCAGCACCGCGCCGCCATAACCCAAACCATTGATCGTCTCGGCATGCACATAGTCGGGCCACAGCCACGCTGCCATGGCAACTGCGGCAAAGGTCACCAGCGGCGTGATGGCCAGCGTCGCGCTGACCCGGGAGGCTTCCCAATGGGCCAGGGCCTCGGCAAACGCGCCATAGGCAATCAGGGTGTTGAGGCAGCATGCCAGCAGCAACCAACCCTGCAACGGGTTCAATTGCAGTACTTCAAGCGGATGCACCCACGGCGTCAACAGCAGCGCGCAAAACAGGTAGATCACCATCATCACCTGCAGCGAATTCCACACCGTCAGCAATTGCTTCTGCCCCAGGGCATAGAAGGTCCAGACCGTGGACGCCAGCAGCACCAGCAGCACCCCGGCGGTGTAGTCGGTCAGCGAGGTGAGCAATTCACTCAGGCGCTGGTTGAAAAACAGCGCAAAACCGATCAGCAGCACCAGCAGCCCGATCCCCTGCCCCAGGCTGAAACGCTCCTTGAACACGAACAGGCTGGCGATCAGCAGCATGATCGGCCCCATTTGCACCACCAGTTGCGCCGTGCCAGGGCTGAGCAGGTTCAGGCCCATCAAATACAACACATAGTTACCGACCAGGCCGAGCACCGCCATCAGCACCAGCCAGCCACCGCGCGGACCGAGCACCTTGCGGCTGGGCAGACGCCTGGTGGCCGCAAGGTAAATGAACAGGCAGCCGCCGGACACCATCAGGCGATACCAGGTCACCGTCACCGGGTCCATCACCAGCAACACCTGCTTGAGCTTGATCGGCAGGATTCCCCACAACAACGCGGTCAGCAAGGCCAGGAACAGACCGTAAACCCAGCGACCCGATGAAATGTGCATGTGAACCCCAACGCCAACTGACAGGAGTCGTCATTCTAGGCGCAGAGCGGTGACGCACACAGGGACAGTTACGGTCTGGCCGCGAATGAAACTGTGCGGGTCGCAATGTGAAAGACTGCGGCGCCTGCATTCGCGAGCAAGCTCGCTCCCACATTTGACCGCGTACACCGTTCAATGTGGGAGCGGGCTTGCTCGCGAAAGCTAAATGGCAGTCAACACAAAGTGCGGAGACCTAGCGCACCGCCTCAAACAACCCCGTAGCCCCCATTCCGCCCCCCACGCACATGGTGACGATGCCGTAACGCAGATTGCGTCGCTGCAATTCACGAACGAGATGCCCGACCTGGCGCGAGCCGGTCATGCCGAACGGGTGGCCGATGGAAATCGAGCCGCCGTTGACGTTGTACCGGGCATTGTTGATTTCCAGGCGGTTGCGGCTGTACAGGCACTGCGAGGCAAACGCTTCGTTGAGTTCCCACAGGTCGATATCGTCAATCCGCAAGCCTTTGGCCTTGAGCAGTTTCGGTACCGAAAACACCGGGCCGATGCCCATCTCGTCCGGCGCACAACCGGCCACGGTAAAACCGCGGAAGAACGCTTTCGGCTTGAGCCCCAGTTCCAGCGCTTTTTCCAGGCTCATCACCAGGGTCATGGACGCGCCGTCAGACAGCTGCGACGAATTGCCCGCCGTGACCGAGCCATCTTCGGCGAACACCGGTTTCAACCCGGCCAGACTTTCCAGGGTGGTGTCCGGGCGGTTGCAGTCATCGCGGTCGACGATGCCATCGAGGATCTGTGCCTGACCTGTGGCCTTGTCTTCGACACGGTACTTCACCGCCATCGGCACGATTTCATCATTGAACAACCCGGCGGCCTGAGCCTCGGCGGTGCGCTGCTGGCTTTGCAGCGCATACAGGTCCTGCTCTTCGCGGCTGACGCTGTACCGACGCGCGACGATTTCAGCGGTCTGGCCCATCGGGAAGTAGATGCCCGGCACCTGTTCCTTGAGCAGCGGGTTGATCAGGTTGTCGGTATTGACACTCTTCATGGTCAGGCTGATGGACTCGACCCCGCCGGCGACGATGATGTCGCTGCAACCCGAAGCGATCTGGTTGGCGGCGATGGCGATCGCCTGCAAGCCCGAGGAACAGAAGCGGTTGAGGGTCATGCCGGCCGTGCCAGTGCCCAGGCGCGAGAGCACCGCGACGTTGCGCCCGATATTGAAACCCTGGGCGCCTTCATTGGAGCCGGCACCGACGATGCAGTCCTCGACGCTCGCCGGATCAATACCGCTGCGCGCCAACAGTGCATCGACACAGTGTGCCGCCATGTCGTCCGGGCGGGTCATGTTGAATTTACCGCGAAAGGATTTGGCCAGGCCGGTCCGTACGCTGTCGACGATCACCACTTCACGCATGGCATACCTCATTGTTGTTATCGGTTGAGAGTGGACCGAGCATAAGTCCAGCCCTTCACCAACCGCGACAATCATTCACCTCGCGTATGCGTAACCATCGCTTCAATCCTTGTCCTAACGCTTCTTGCGCTCATGCCGGTCGGATTTTTCGAAAGCCTCCTCGAGTGCCCAGTTGATAGTGCGCAAGACTTTGACCCGTGCCCAGCGCTTGTCGTTGGCCTCCACCAGGGTCCATGGCGCGATCTCGGTGCTGGTACGGTCGACCATGTCGCCGACTGCCGCGCGATAGTCATCCCACTTTTCACGGTTGCGCCAGTCATCCTCAGTGATCTTGAAGCGTTTGAAGGGAGTCTGCTCGCGCTCCTGGAAGCGCTCCAGTTGCGTCTGTTTGTCGATGGACAGCCAGAACTTGACCACGATCACGCAGGCGTCAGTAACCTGTTCCTCGAAATCGTTGATCTCGCTGTAGGCACGCAGCCAGTCCGCCGGGCTGCAAAAACCTTCGATGCGCTCCACCAACACCCGGCCATACCAGGAGCGGTCGAACACGGTGAACTTGCCCCGGGCCGGAAGATGACGCCAGAAGCGCCACAAATACGGTTGCGCCCGTTCTTCTTCGGTGGGCGCGGCAATCGGCACGATGCTGTACTGACGTGGATCAAGCGCTGCCGCTACCCGGCGGATCGCCCCGCCCTTGCCGGCCGCGTCGTTGCCCTCGAATACCGCCACCAGTGCGTGCCGGCGCATGCGTTTGTCACGCATCAACCCGGAAAACCGCGCCTGCTCGGTGATCAGCTGCTCCTCGTAATCTTCTTTGTCCAGGTGCAGGGTCAGGTCCAGGCTGTCGAGCAGGTTCACTTGATCGACACTGGGGAATACGGGCGCCGCGCTGACCTTTTCCGGATGGATCGTCGGCCGCGTCAATGCGTCGTGCAGGCCCGCCAGCAGAATCCGCCCCACGGCCAGGTTGCGATAATGTGCATCCGCCCCGGCGATTACATGCCAGGGTGCATAGTCGCGACTGGTGCGGCGCAAGACCCGTTCGCCGTACTTCACGAAGCGGTCGTAGGTTTGCGACTGCTGCCAGTCCAGCGGGCTTATGCGCCAGCTGTGCAGCGGATCGTCGGCCAATGCCTTGAGGCGTGCCTTCATTTGCTTCTTGGAGAGGTGGAACCAGAACTTGAAGATCAGCGCACCTTCATCGCAGAGCATTTTTTCCAGGCGCTCGGCCCCGTTGATCGCCTGGTCGAGCCGTGGGTCCTTGAACTCGCCATGGACCCGTCCCTGCAGCATCTGGCTGTACCAGTTGCCGAAGAAAATCCCCATGCGGCCCTTGGCCGGAAGCATCCGCCAGTAACGCCAGGCCGGCGGCCGCGCCAACTCTTCGTCGGTTTGCTGATCGAACGTGCGCACTTCGATCAAGCGCGGGTCCATCCACTCGTTGAGTACCTTGATCGTCTCGCCCTTGCCGGCACCTTCGATGCCGTTGATCAAAATGATCACCGGAAAGCGGCGTTGCTGCTGCAATTCGAATTGCGCTTCGAGCAACGCTTCGCGCAGGGCCGGTACTTCGGCGTCATAGGTGTCTTTGTCGATGGCGTGATCGATTTCGGCAGATTCAAACATGAGCGGCTCCCTTCCAGATGTGAGCAAGACTAGCGGATTGAGCTGAAGGTCAGCAGAGATTTTCCCTAACGCCACAAAGAGCTTGACCATGCCGTCGATCGGCTAGAATGGCGACCTTGCCGTAGCCGAGCCTGCCATGAAACCTGTACTGCCCCACGCCCAACTCGACTGGGACGACCAAGGTCGTCCGTACTCGCGAGTGTTCGACGATGTGTACTTCTCCGATAAGTCGGGGCTGGATGAAACCCGCTATGTGTTCATCGAACAGAACCGTCTGGCCGAACGCTTTGCCGCCTTGCCCGAGGGCGGGCGGCTGGTCATCGGTGAAACGGGGTTTGGCACCGGGCTGAATTTTCTGTGTGCCTGGCAGGTGTTCGAGCAACACGCGGCGGCCGGTGCACGGCTGCATTTTGTCAGCGTCGAGAAGTACCCTTTGAGCCCGGCCGACTTGCAACGGGCCCTGGCGCTGTGGCCGGAACTCAAGGCGTTTGCCGATCAATTGCTGGCGCAGTACGTGGCGATCCATCAGGGTTTTCAGCGCCTGACGCTGGACCACGGCCGCGTCACCCTGACCTTGCTGATCGGCGACGCGCTGGAACAACTGCCGCAACTCGACGCCCGGATCGACGCCTGGTTCCTCGACGGTTTCGCTCCGGCGAAAAACCCCGACATGTGGACCGCCGAACTGTTTGCCGAACTCGCACGCCTGACCGCCCCCGGTGCTTCCATCAGCACCTTCACCAGCACCGGGTGGGTACGGCGCCTGCTCAACGCCGCCGGCTTCAAGATGAAACGCACCCCCGGCATCGGCCACAAATGGGAAATCCTGCGCGGCGAGTTCCTCGGCTGGCCCCGGGAAACGCCTGCCCCGGCCCTGGATAAACCCTGGTTTGCCCGCCCGGCACCGCTGACCGGCGAGCGTCAGGCACTGGTGATCGGCGCCGGGTTGGCGGGTTGTGCCAGCGCCGCCAGCCTTGCCGCGCGGGGCTGGCAAGTGACGCTGCTGGAACGCCACGACACCATAGCCCAGGAAGCCTCGGGCAACCCGCAGGGCGTGCTGTACCTGAAGTTATCGGCGCATGGCACGGCGCTGTCGCAAATGATCGTCAGCGGATTCGGCTACACCCGACGACTGCTCGAACACTTGCAACGGGGCCGCGACTGGGACGATTGCGGCGTGTTGCAACTGGCCTTCAACGCCAAGGAAGCCGAACGCCAATTGCAATTGGCGGCAGCGTTTGCGCCGGACTTGTTGCACCTGCTGGATCAACCCGAGGCACAGGCCGTGGCCGGTATCGGGCTGGCACACGGCGGCCTGTTCTATCCGGAAGGCGGCTGGGTCCACCCACCGGCGTTGTGCCAGTGGCAGGCTGCACATCCACAGATTCAATTGCTCACCCATCACGATGCGCTGCAACTGCGCAAGGTTGCGGGCCAGTGGCAGGCCTGGGACGGCGAACGCTTGCTCGCCAGCGCGCCGGTGGTGGTACTTGCCGGTGCTGCTGAAATCCAGCGTTTCCCCGAGAGCGCCGGGTTACCGCTCAAACGCATTCGCGGGCAAATCACGCGCCTGGCGCAAACCCCGCAAAGCCAGGCCCTGAGCACTGTAGTGTGTGCCGAAGGCTATGTCGCCCCCGCCCGTTTGGGCGAACACACCCTCGGGGCCAGTTTCGATTTCAAGAGCGATGACCTGACACCGACCACGGCAGAACACCTGGGCAACCTGGCCATGCTCGAAGAGATTTCCCACGATCTGGTCGAGCGTTTACGGGCCGATAAACTTGCTCCCGAAAGCCTCCAGGGTCGCGCTGCATTTCGTTGCACCAGCCCCGACTACTTGCCGATCGTCGGCCCCTTGGCCGACACCCGGGCGTTCACTCAGGCTTATGCAGCGCTGGGCAAGGATGCCCGGCAGGTGCCGGACGTCGAATGCCCATGGCTTGACGGCTTGTACATCAACAGCGGTCACGGCTCGCGCGGCCTGATCACAGCACCATTGTCCGGGGAACTGCTGGCAGCCTGGCTGGACAACGAACCCCTTCCGCTGCCCAGAAGCGTGGCAGAAGCCTGTCATCCCAATCGGTTTGCCTTGCGGCGATTGATCCGGGGCAAGTAGTCGATACAGCAGCCGAAGTCGCCCTCACGGGGGGGATTCGGCCGTGGTCTGTCGGCATATAACCCATCGATCTAAAACTCCCCTTACCGAGGAGGGTCACTTTCTGAGTACCTGCCGTTTTGGCGTGGTATCGAATGACCCTCCCCAACGGAAAAACCGGTAAGGAACTTATGTGCGGATTAGCTGGCGAGTTACGTTTTGATCATCAACCTGCAGACCTTGCAGCCATTGAACGAATCACCCATCACCTGACCCCTCGCGGCCCCGACGCCTGGGGTTTTCATAGCCAGGGACCGATTGCCCTGGGCCACCGGCGCCTGAAAATCATGGACCTGTCGGACGGCTCGGCGCAGCCGATGATCGACCCTCAATTGGGCTTGTCCCTGGCCTTCAACGGGGCGATCTACAACTTTCCGGAACTGCGCGCCGAGCTTGAAGGCCTGGGTTACGCCTTCTACTCCGGTGGCGACACCGAAGTGCTGCTCAAGGGCTATCACGCCTGGGGCGAAGCGCTTTTGCCGAAACTCAACGGCATGTTTGCCTTTGCCATCTGGGAGCGCGATGCCCAACGGCTGTTCATCGCCCGCGACCGTCTCGGCGTGAAACCGTTGTACCTGTCGCGCACCGACCAGCGCTTGCGCTTTGCCTCCGCGCTGCCGGCCTTGCTCAAGGGCGGCGACATCAATCCGCTCCTCGATCCCGTGGCACTCAATCACTACCTGAATTTCCACGCTGTGGTCCCGGCACCGCGCACCTTGCTGACGGGTATTGAAAAACTGCCGCCCGCCACCTGGATGCGCATCGAAGCCGATGGCCGCACCGAGCAGAAAACCTGGTGGACCCTGCCCTACGGCCCTCACGCCGATGAGATGAATCTGACCCTCGAAGACTGGCGCGACCGTGTGCTCGACAGCACCCGCGAAGCGGTCGCCATCCGCCAACGGGCGGCAGTGGATGTCGGCGTGCTGTTGTCCGGTGGCGTCGACTCGAGTTTGCTGGTGGGCTTGTTGCGAGAAGTCGGCGTGGAAAATCTGTCGACTTTCTCCATCGGGTTTCAGGATGCCGGTGGCGAGCGCGGTGACGAGTTCCAGTACTCCGACCTGATCGCCCAACACTACGGCACACAGCATCACCAGTTGCGCATCGATGAAAAAGAGATCATCGAACAACTGCCTGCCGCGTTCAGGGCCATGAGCGAGCCGA
The DNA here is from genome assembly GCF_059492225.1 of Pseudomonas sp. Pseusp10. NCBI lineage: Bacteria > Pseudomonadati > Pseudomonadota > Gammaproteobacteria > Pseudomonadales > Pseudomonadaceae > Pseudomonas > Pseudomonas sp. Pseusp10. Next base: position 5,323,631 of record NZ_CP168528.1, read on the forward strand.
TGGTCAGCCATGACTGCATTGCCTTCTACCTGTTGTCCCGGGAAGTGGCCAAACACTGCAAGGTGGTGCAAAGCGGCCAGGGTGCCGACGAACTGTTTGCCGGCTACCACTGGTATCCGCAAGTGGACGGTGCGAGCGATCCGTATGCCGCGTACCGCGAAGCATTTTTCGACCGCAGCTACGACGACTACGCCGCCACCGTGCAACCGAAATGGCTGACCGCCAATGACGCCGCCGGTGACTTCGTCAAAGCCCATTTCGCAAAGCCCGGTGCCGATGCGGCGGTGGACAAGGCCTTGCGTCTGGACAGCACGGTGATGCTGGTGGACGACCCGGTCAAACGCGTCGACAACATGACCATGGCCTGGGGCCTGGAAGCGCGCACGCCGTTTCTCGACTACCGCCTGGTGGAGCTGTCGGCACGGATTCCGGGGCATTTCAAACTGCCGGACGGCGGCAAGCAAGTCTTGAAAGAAGCCGCACGACAAGTGATTCCCAGTGAAGTGATCGACCGCAAGAAAGGTTATTTCCCGGTGCCGGGCCTCAAGCATTTGCAGGGCGATACGCTGGACTGGGTGCGCGAGTTACTGCTCGATCCCAGCCAGGATCGCGGCCTGTTCAAGCCTGCGATGCTCGACCGTCTGCTGACTGATCCACAGGGGCAACTGACGCCGTTGCGCGGTTCGAAGCTGTGGCAACTGGCGGCCCTCAACCTGTGGCTCAGCGAACAAGGAATCTGACCGATGAAACCTCATGCCACGGCTTTCAGCCAACGCCTGTTGCGCGGCCAGTCGCCTTCCTACGAACGCTTGCAGGCACGTCTGGCCGAGGATGGCAGTGAACTCGGCGGGGCGCCAATTGCCGTGCATTGTGGCTGGGGCCGCTTGCTGATCGGCCACACCTTTGCCGATGCCGCGAGCCTCGCCGGGGAGTTGCTCAACGAGCAGCCCGGCGAACGGGACATTGCCCTGTACGTCGCCGCCCCCCAGCAAGTGCTGGGGCTGGAGCCGACCCAGCTGTTCCTTGACCCGTCCGATACCTTGCGTCTGTGGTTCAGCGATTACCGCCAAGCGACCCGGGTGTTTCGTGGTTTTCGCATCCGACGCGCGCAAAGCGATGCCGACTGGCAGGCTATCAACCAGCTGTATCAGGCGCGCGGCATGCTGCCGATCGATGCCACCCGGCTCACTGCGCGCCACCTGGGCGGCCCGGTGTACTGGCTGGCCGAAGACGAGGATAGCGGCGCGGTCATCGGTAGCGTCATGGGCCTCAATCATGCAAAAGCCTTCAACGATCCGGAACACGGCAGCAGCCTGTGGTGCCTGGCGGTCGACCCGCATTGTGCGCGGCCGGGTGTCGGTGAGGTGCTGGTGCGGCACTTGATCGAACACTTCATGAGTCGCGGTCTCGCGTACCTCGACCTGTCCGTACTGCACGACAACCGCCAGGCGAAAAGCCTTTACGCCAAGCTCGGTTTTCGCAACCTCTCGACCTTCGCCATCAAGCGCAAGAACGGCATCAATCAGCCGCTGTTTCTCGGGCCAGGCCCGGAAGCGGCGTTCAACCCATACGCGCGGATCATTGTCGAGGAAGCTCATCGTCGTGGCATCGATGTTCAGGTCGATGACGCTGACGCCGGGATGTTCACCCTCAGCCATGGCGGGCGCCGGGTACGCTGCCGTGAATCCCTGAGCGACCTGACCAGCGCCATCAGCATGAGTCTGTGCCAGGACAAAAGCCTGACCCACAAAGTGCTCAAGGCTGCCGGACTGAACCTGCCGGCTCAGCAACTGGCTGGTAATGCCGATGACAATCTGGCGTTTCTCGATGAGCACCTGCGCGTGGTGGTCAAACCACTGGACGGTGAACAGGGCCAAGGCGTGGCGGTCGATTTGCGGACCATCGACGAGGTTCAGCAAGCCATCGAGACCGCTCGCCAATTTGACAGCCGCGTGCTGCTGGAAAGCTTCCACGAAGGCCTCGACCTGCGAATTCTGGTGATCGGTTTTGAAGTGGTCGCGGCCGCGATTCGCCGGCCGGCCGAAGTGGTCGGCGACGGCCAGCATTCCATTGGCGCCTTGATCGAAGCCCAGAGCCGGCGGCGACAAGCGGTCACGGGCGGCGAAAGCAAGATCCCGCTGGATCAGGAAACCCTGCGCACCTTGCGTGCCGCCGGGTACGACTACAGCAGCATTCTGCCGGCTGGCGAGCATTTGTTCGTACGGCGTACAGCGAACCTTCATACAGGAGGTGTTCTTGAGGACGTGACGACGATCCTGCATCCGACGCTGGTGGACGCCGCCGTGCGGGCAGCGCGGGCGCTGGACATTCCCATGGTCGGCCTTGACCTGATGGTGTCCGCCGCTGACCGGGCGGACTACGTGTTTATCGAAGCCAACGAGCGGGCCGGGCTGGCCAATCATGAACCGCAACCCACGGCGGAGCGGTTTGTGGATTTGCTGTTTCCGCACAGTCAGCCGGTGGTCTCTTAGCCATGTGTTGTCTGGACTGGCCCCTTCGCGAGCAAGCCCGCTCCCACATGTGATCGCATTCCCCTGTGGGAGCGAGCTTGCTCGCGATGGCGGCCTGACTGACAACACAAATCCCTCATCGAAACCATCGATGCGCTCAACTCATCAGGAGTTTCCATGACCAGCAAAATCCCCGAACCGGACCTCGTCTACCTGCAAAAAGTCCTGCTGGAAATGCTCGCCATTCCCAGCCCCACCGGGTTCACCGATACCATCGTGCGCTATGTCGCCGAACGCCTTGAAGAACTCGGCATTCCCTTCGAAATGACCCGTCGCGGAACCATCCGCGCCACGCTCAAAGGCAAGAAAAACAGCCCCGACCGCGCCGTTTCCGCCCACCTGGACACCATCGGCGCGGCGGTGCGTGCGGTAAAGGACAACGGCCGCCTGAGCCTTGCGCCTGTCGGCTGCTGGTCCAGCCGCTTTGCCGAAGGCAGTCGGGTCAGCCTGTTTACCGACAATGGCGTGATCCGCGGCAGTGTCTTGCCGCTGATGGCCTCCGGGCACGCATTCAATACCGCCGTGGATGAGATGCCGATCAGTTGGGATCACATCGAGTTGCGTCTGGATGCCTATTGCGCCACCCGCGCCGACTGCGAGTCGTTGGGCATCAGCGTCGGCGATTTCGTCGCCTTCGATCCGTTGCCCGAGTTCACCGAAAGCGGCCACATCAGCGCCCGCCACCTCGACGACAAGGCCGGAGTGGCGGCGCTGCTGGCGGCGCTCAAAGCCATCGTCGACAGTGGCGAAGACCTGATGATCGACTGCCATCCGCTGTTCACCATCACCGAGGAAACCGGTAGCGGCGCGGCGGCGGCATTGCCCTGGGACGTCAGTGAGTTCGTCGGCATCGACATCGCACCGGTGGCGCCTGGCCAACACTCCAGCGAGCATACCGTGAGCATCGCGATGCAGGATTCCGGCGGGCCGTATGACTATCACCTGTCGCGCCACCTCCTGCGCCTGGCCAGCGACAACGAGCTGCCGGCACGCCGCGACCTGTTCCGTTACTACTTCAGCGACGCACATTCGGCGGTCACCGCCGGCCACGACATTCGCACCGCCCTGCTCGCCTTCGGCTGCGACGCCACCCACGGTTACGAGCGCACCCACATCGACAGCCTCGCCGCCCTGAGCCGCCTGCTCGGTGCGTACATCCTCAGCCCGCCAGTGTTTGCCAGCGATGCGCAACCGGCCAAGGGGTCACTGGACCGCTTCAGCCATCAACTTGAGCACGACACCCAGATGGAAAGCGACACGCGGGTGCCGTCGGTGGACAGCCTGGTGGGGCAGCGGTCGGAGAGTTGATCCAGGATCTTCATTGCCTGGTAAACCGCCATCGCGAGCAGGCTCGCTCCTACAGTTGATCGGTGGTGAGCACAATTACCCGATTCGCCGCTGAACCCTGTGGGAGCGAGCTTGCTCGCGATGGCGGCGGATCGGACAATAGAAAACGACCAAACTAGCGGCAATCTCGCAATCGCCGTAGCATCGCGCCATTGATCCAACCGAGGTGCCTATGCTGATTCCCCACGACCAACTTGAAGTCGACACCCTCACCCGCCTGATCGAGGATTTCGTGACCCGCGACGGCACCGACAATGGTGACGACACACCGCTGGAAACCCGCGTACTACGCGTGCGTCAGGCGCTGACCAAGGGCCAGGCACTGATTGTCTTCGACCCGGAAAGCGAGCAATGCCAGTTGATGCTCAAGCATGACGTGCCCAAGCACCTGTTTGACTGAGGCCTTCAGCGTCCCTTGGTTTTCGCCAGTTTGTTCTGGATGCGTTGGTAGATTTCGCAGCGGTGCACATTGACGTCCTGAGGCGCTTCGACGCCAAAGCGCACGTTGCTTCCGTTGATCGCGAGAACGCGCACGGAAATGTTGTCACCGATGGAAATCGTTTCGCCCACAAGGCGAGTGAGTACGAGCATGAGGAGTGTCCTTCAGGGGTTACTGGCCCTTGAAGATGCCCGGCCCGTGGTACGCCTACAATGCTCCGACAGCAAACCGGACTGGACTGACAGCCCCTGAGCCACCCCGCTGACGGAAACGTCTGACACACCGGGTGATTGTAGGGACGACCTGTCAGGACGCGGAGAATCGCGGCCCGAAAAGAATGATGCTCGCGCCAATCACACACAGCGCCACGCCAAGCCAGTCCGAACCCAGCGGACGAATCCGCTCGACCACGGCCAACCAGCCGATTGACGCAATGATGTAGATGCCACCGTAAGCGGCGTAGGCGCGGCCGGCATAGGCGGCTTCGATACGGGTCAGCAGCAGGGCGAACAGGGTCAGGCTGAGGAGCGCCGGCACCACCCACCACATGCTTTTACCCTGGCGCAGCCACATCCAGAAGGCAAAGCAACCGGCAATTTCGAACAGCGCGGCGAGGAAAAACCACAGGTAATTGAGCATGCAAATGTCTCGCGAGGATGGCCAATGGCGGCCACCCTAACCACCGCGTTGCCTATGGGCAAGATCAGCTTGCGGATTGCCTGGCCTTGGCCCGCATTTTATCGGCCATGACCGTCATTTCGTTGTAGAGCAACTGCGGGTTCTTCTGTTTCATCGCCCAGGCCATGCGGCCCTGTTCGTGGGGCAGGATCATGAACTCGCCGGCGGCGACCTGCCGGTAGATGTAATCGGCGATGTCGGCGGCACTGATCGGCGAACTTTCCAGCAACTTGCCGACCTGGGCCTTCATGGCCGGGGTCGGGCCGCGGAAGGAGTCCAGCAGATTGGTCTGGAAGAACGAAGGACACACCACATGTACGCCGACTTCCTGATGCGCCAGCTCGATCAGCAGGCTTTCGGACAACGCCACCACACCCGCCTTGGCCACGTTGTAGTTGCTCATTGCCGGGCCTTGCATCAGCGCGGCCATGGACGCGATGTTGATGATCTTGCCTTTGCTTTTTTCCAGTAGAGGCAGGAAAGCCTTGCAGCCCTTGACCACGCCCATCAGGTTGATCGCGATCTGCCAGTCCCAGTCCTCCAGGGACAACTCACTGAAGAACCCGCCAGACGCTACGCCAGCGTTATTGACGATGACATCGATACCGCCGAGCTTGACTTCGCAGGCCTGGGCGAACGCCGTCAACTGACTGTAATCGCGTACGTCGCAGCGCTGGATAAAACCGTCGCCACCGGCTTCACGGACCAACTTGAGAGTTTCCTGCAAGCCGGGCTCGCTGACGTCCGACAAGGCCAGTTGCCAGCCTTCACGCGCCCAGCGCAGCGCGATTTCGCGACCCAGGCCAGAGCCTGCACCAGTGATCATCATGCGATTTTGCATAGCAAACAGCCTTGTTGTTCTCGGAAGATGCACCGAGTGTAGCGAAGGAAATTGCCCGACCCACGCTCCATCAGATTGCTGAATGGCCCGAGCAAACCGCGGGAGCGCCTGAAGTAACCAAGGCAACCACAAACGAAATAAGAGCCTGTTCGAAATACTTTAAAAAAACCTGGAATTATCCTGTAAGTGCAAGAGTCGGAATTTTTAAGCAGCTCGAATTTACTTCATTCCCGCTGACCTTGATTGGCATGGTCAATCCACTGCATTTTCGACAAGGAAATAGACATGGGCACAATACTTCTCGTCATTCTGATCCTGTTACTGATCGGTGGTTTGCCGGTCTTCCCGCACTCCAGAAGTTGGGGTTATGGCCCGTCCGGAATTATCGGCGTGGTGTTGGCGGTGTTGTTGATCCTGCTCTTGCTTGGCCGAATATAAAAATCCGCCAGGCAAAAAAAAGGCCCTTGAAGGGCCTCTTTTCTGTTGCGTCACAACCTATTGCGGCGTGCCGTGAACTACACCGGCGGTGTTGTCCAGCAGGCTCTTGGTCGCTGTTTGCAGGAACGCTTCGAGCTTGAGCTTCATCTCGGCGGTACGCGGTGCATCCGCAATGATCTCGGCGTGCGGCGTAGCGCCCATTTCGTACTGGTACAACTTTGGCGCCATGTCCTTTTCCTTCGGTAACACAAGGATCCGGTCGTCGCTGAGGATAGCCGTGGTCTGCTCGTTACCCGAAGGTTTGATCACACCAAAACCCTTATCGCCTTCAGGCAGGTTGAGCAGGTCGCGGCCCCAGCATTGCTGGCGAGTCTCGCCGCCCAGGCGCCCCATGATGGTCGGCACGATATCGATCTGGGTGCCCACGGTGTGGTCACGCTGGCCGAACTTCTCCTGGATGCCCGGTGCGATCATCAACATCGGCACGTTGAAGCGGCCCAGGTCCATTTCGGTGATCTGCTGTTCGTTGCCGAAACCATGGTCACCCACGATGACAAACAGGGTTTCCTTGAAGTACGGCTCCTTGCGGGCCTTTTCAAAGAACTGGCCCAGCGCCCAGTCCGCGTAACGCATGGCGGTCAAGTGTTCGTTCAGGCTTCCGCGATTGGTCACAGGCTCGACTGGCAATGGCGTCGGCAAGGCGTAGGGCGTGTGGTTGGACAGGGTTTGCAGCAAGGCGTAGAACGGTTTGCCGTTTTCACGGGCCTTGAGCTCTTGCAGGCTGCGATCGAACATATCCTGGTCGGACACGCCCCAGGTCGGGTCGGAGAACACCGGGTTAACGAAGTCGTTGCGGCCGATGAAGTTGGTCATGCCCTGGTTGCTGAAGAAACCCGACTGGTTGTCCCAGGCGAAATCACCGTTGTAGACATACACGTCATCATAGTGACGGGCACTGAGCAACTGCGGCAGGCCAGACAGTTTGTGGCTGCCTTCCGGGGTCTGCATCAGGTATTCGAAACCCGGCAGGTTGGGGAAGCAACCCATGGTGGCGAACATGCCCTGGTGGGTATGGGTACCGTTGGAGAAGAAGCGGTCGAACAGCAGGCCTTCCTTCGAAAGCTTGTCGAGGTACGGCGTGATGTTCCCCGGCCCGCCCAAAGCACCCACCGAGTGACCGGCCATGCTTTCCATCAGGATCACGACGACGTTCTTGATCGGCAGGGTCTTGTCGGCCGGCGGCGTGTAGTCACGACGTACGGCGGCCATGTCGGCCTCGACCAGTTTTTCGTCCGGCAGCACCAGCATGTCACGCACGATTTGCTGGGCTTGCTCTTGAGGCAAGGTGGCTTTCCAGATGTTGTCACGCTCTTCGGACATCCGGCTCTTGGCGGCGGCCACCAATTGCAGGGTGCCATTGAGGCCCAACTGGTTGGCGAAGTTCGAGTTGGTGGTATAGACGTCACCCCAGCGTAGCGGCGGGCCCTGGCGCAGAGTGCCACGCGCGGCGACCACGCAAACCAGTAAACAAACCACGAATACCGCGATACGCGCATACCACGGCGCAACCTGGCGCGTGCCGATGCTGCCGCCACTGAACGGACCACGGGGACGGGTCGCACGGTCGGCGCCCTTGAATGCCAGGCTCAGGATCCAGGTACCCACGGCCCATGCCAGCAGGTAACGGACCACCGGAAAACCGTACCAGAGCATGCTCATCACGGTTTTCGGATCTTCCTTGACGTACTGGAAGACCAGGCCGTTGAGACGCTGGTGGAACTCACGATAGAAGTCCATCTCCATCAGGCCCAGGAACAGCGCAATGCTGGAGACGATCGTCAGCCACAGACGGAACAGCCCGCGTGCCGCCATGGCCCGGGCGCTGAACAATGCCAGCAGCAACGGAATACTGAGATAGACCACCAGACGCACGTCGAAACGCAGACCGTTGGCGAATGCCTCGAGGAAGGTCGAGGCCGGTGTGTCGAGGATCATCGAGCGGTTGTAAACCAGCAGCGCGACGCGCAGCAGGCTGAACATGACCATCATGACCAGGGCACACAACAGCGTGTAGGCCAGATGCGATTTGACGGTCGGTTGCAGCAGGCGACTAGAAGCTCGCTGCTGATTCAGGGCGTCCGGAATTGCCATGTCGTTTTAGGACCCATTGGAAGTTGAAGTTTCAAAAATACAGCTGCGCCTTGCCCTCTTTTTGGCCAGTACCAGGCCCCGGGGATTGCGCGGTGCGCAAATGTTGCACGATCAACGGCAGCATTGCCATTGATTACTGTCCGCAATGTTGGCGCGGACGAATTGTCTTGGACACTTTGTGAAAATTTCGTGCAACGCATATCCGGAAACACAATAAACCCCAGGCAAAACACGTTCTTTGTAGCAGCTGGCGAAGCCTGCGTTCGGCTGCGAAGCAGTCGTAAGATCAGCCGACGCGGTTCTTCAGGAAGACCGGGGGCTCCGGGTTATACGACTGCTGCACAGCCGAACGCAGGCTTCGCCAGCTGCTACAGGTCGCGTGACGGTTTAACTGAGCGGCATTTTCCCTATTGCGCAAAGAAAAACGCCCCGAACAAGTCGGGGCGTTATCGAAAGAGCGGCGCGGTTACTTCTCGGCGCGTTCTTTCAGGGCTTTCAAGGTATTGAACGGGGCATCCACCACGAACTTGTTGGCCACCATCGACGGCACGCTGCCGCCCGGTTCGGTGTGCACCTGATAGGTCACTTCGATCTGGTCGCCCTTGGGTACGAACTTCCAGAAACCGTCGACCTTGGCGACCCGGACGAAACCTTTTTCTTCAGGAAGGTATTTCGGTACGCCTTCGAGCTTGCGAGTCAGGCTGCCATCGGCACCTTCGATGGTGGTGACGTGCAGCACCGAATCACGCGGAGTAACCGGCCACGGGGTGTTGAACTGAGTGTAGGTCCAGCTCTGGTTACCTTCGTGCTTGAGCAGCTTCTGGGTCTTGCATTCGTGAATCCAGGCGCAGGCTCCGGACACGTCGTCCTGCAACGCACGCAGCTTGGCTATGGTGGTTTTCATCAGCGTGACGCCCTGGTAGGCCTTGTAGTCGGAACCGGCCACTTCACTCAGGGAGATCTTGATGCCGTCTTCGTCTTTTTTGACTTTCCAGTCTTCGGCCTGGGCCGTCGAGGTAGCCAGCACAACCGTCAAACCACACAGCACAGCAATACGATGCAGCGAACCCATAGTCTTATTCCTTATTGTTGAAGTTCTGTTCGTTGGGCTTGCACCTCCGATTACCTTCAGGTCTTTCGCAGGTGATCGGAGGGGCGAGCCCACACATCACGCCGCCGTCATTTGCTCCCACCAGCCAATCAACCGGATCGCATCTTCGCTGCTGCTTCCGCACACCTCGGGGTCGGCCTCGAAGGCAGAACACACCGCCGGCCGTTCCGGCTGGCCGAAAATATTGCACAGGTTATCGGAGGAAAGTTGCAGGCAACGCTCCCCCGCAGCTTTGCCATTGGGCATACCGGGAATCGGTGAACTGATGGAAGGGGCAATGCAACAAGCGCCACAGCCCTCACGGCATTTCATGACGACAAGCTCCTCGCGATGAGCAATGTGTTAATGGACGGGGCACAGAGTACCCGCTAAAACAGTTGTTTTAAATTACCTGCGAGCGGGTTTTTCAGTGCAAACGAACGTGACCGACCAGTCTCCGACAAAGCGTCTGGTCTGCGGTTCGCGGATCGGGATGACGTTACTGCTTGAACTCGAAATCCAGTGCCGCGCCTTCGACCTCGCGGCGCTCTTCATTTCGCAGTTGCAGCTGCATTTCATTGCTGAGCAAGCGTCCGTTGAGCTGGAACGGACTGCTGCCGCTCTTTTCGCCAAACATCGGTGGCAATAACGGTTCGCGCTTGGGCAATGTCACCGTTCCCGGCGGCTTCAGCTCCTGAACCATGTCCCGAGGCAAGCTCAGATCCAGATTCGCAGACGGAAGCTCAGTCTTTACCACCTCGCTGGCCGGTTTCGATTTGGAGGCAACGGGCGGACGCTTTTTCACGGGCGTCGCCGGTTTCCTGGTCGACGAGGTTTTTTTTACAGGTTCGGCTTTTATCGGTGCGACGTGGAAACTGCCGGTAGTCTGTTCCTGCTCGGTAGCCGCCACGACGGATGCCGGCTGAATACTTGTAAACAGGCAGAGCAAAAGCCAGGCGGCAGGAAGAGTCGGTTTCATGTATCCAACGGTGGGTGCAAACGGCAGAGGTGCATATGCTCGCCTGTTGCAGCCCACAAGACAAGCACAGTAGCAGCCTGTTACAAACCGCCGGCCATTTCCTGGCAGAGTTGGGTGGCCAGCATGCCCAAGGTCATCAATGCGCGCTCGGCTTCACGGTTCCACGGCGTGCCGCAATTGAGGCGAATGCAGTGATTGAACTGCTCGGTGTTACTGAAGATCAGACCCGGCGCAATACTGATGCCCTGCTGCAATGCCCGTACGTGCAACTCTTGCGTGTTGACCCGCCCCGGCAGACTGACCCACAGAATGAAGCCACCGGTAGGCCGGGTCATCTGCGTGCCTTCCGGAAAATACTGCTGCACGGCCAGTTGGAAGGCACTGAGGTTCTTACGGTATTCCTGACGGATGAAGCGCAAATGCCGGTCGTACCCGCCATTTTCCAGGTAAGCGGCAATGCCCATCTGGGTAACGCTGCACGCAGAATGCGTGCTGAAGGTCTGCAAGCGCTGGATTTCCTGCTGATACTTGCCGGCAATCATCCAGCCGATCCGCACGCCAGGCGACAGGGTTTTAGAGAAGCTTGAGCAATAGATCACCCGGTCCAGCCGGTCATAAGCCTTGAGGGACTTGGTGCGCCCCTGCTCGAACATCAACTCGCCGTAGATATCGTCTTCGACAATCTGGATATCGAAGTCCGACGCCAGGCGCAGCAATTGTTTCTGCCGCTCCTCCGGCATGGTGCCGCCCAATGGATTACTCAGTCGGGTGGTCAGCACCAACGCCTTGATCGACCATTGGTTGGCCGCCAGTTGCAGGGCTTCCAGGCTCATGCCCGTGGCCGGATCGCTGGGGATCTCGATGACCTTGAGGCCCAACAGATCGGCCAGTTGCAGCAACCCGTAATAGGTCGGCGACTCGGCCGCGATCAGATCGCCCGGACGGGTCAAGACGCGCAAGGACATCTGCAGCGCATCGACGCAGCCGTGAGTGATCACCACCTCCGACGGATCGACCACCACGCCGGCATCGCGCATGCGGATCGCCACCTGCCGGCGCAATGGCTCGAAACCGGGGCTGAACATGTAGCTGAAGGCCCGCGGGCTATGGAAACGGGTGACCTTGGCCAATTGCTGATGCAGTGCCCGCACCGGCAAATAGTCGACACTCGGCACGGCAGCGCCCAGCGGGAAGACACCTTCACGACGGGATTCGACCAGGACTTGTTGAATGATACTGCTGCGGGTGACCAGCCCCGGGCGCTCGACCCGGGCGATATCCGGCGTCGGTGCGGTGAGTGCCGGTGTCTGGTGCACGTAGTAACCCGACTGCGGCCGGGCGCGGATCAGCCCCTGATCCTCGAGATTGGCATACGCCTGCAACACCGTTGCGTGGCTGACATTGAGCTGCGAGCTCATCTTGCGTACCGAAGGCACGCGCTCTCCCGGCTGATAGACCCCACGGCGGATGTCTTCGGCCAGTTGTTGAGCAATACGTTGATAGAGCAAAAGATTGGTCATGACGCAGCACTCGATTTCACGGGCATTTTATTCTTGTGTAAAACAATACCGGAACAGTTTAGAAGTGTACTGGGACAGTTGCCACAATAGTCGACCATACAGTGCAGTGTCAGCAAAATCTGTACTGTTTTGTGCGGTATTCGGCGAACATAAAAAAACCCGGCGCTGCATGGCAGGCCGGGTTTTCCAGCGACGCAACCCTTAGCGGGCAGCGCCGAGCTGGCCTTTTTCGTCGGAAAACACAATTTCCACCCGACGGTTCTGCGCCCGGCCCCGTTCCGACGCATTCGCGTCCACCGGATACTCGTCGCCATAACCCTCGACCTGGATACGCTTGTCATCGATACCCAGGTCCATCAGCACGTCAGCCACCGATTGCGCACGGTCGCGGGACAGCTTGAGGTTTTCCTGCTTGCCCCCGGTACTGTCCGTATAACCTTCGATTCGCACCACACGCTTGGGGTTGAGTTGCAGGAACTGCACGATCTTCAATACCACACGGTTGGCTGATGGTTTCAATTCCGCTTCGCCCGTGTCGAACAGCATGTCGCCCAATGTCATCACCAGACCGCGGTCGGTCTGGGTGGTGGTTAATGCCAGAATCTGCTCTTCGAGCCATTTGCCTTGCTGCTGCACGCTGAACAGTTTGGATTCACGCAGTGCCAATTGCAGGCGCTGCCTCTCCAGTTCGAGCTTCGCCGCTTGCTCTTCGTTGAGCACCTGATTGGTGTGTTCCCGGGCAATGGCGCTATAGCGCTGACTCAGGTAGGCGTAATGCACCACGTCCGAACCGCTGCCCCAATAGCTGGACAGGCGATCGGCACGGGCCAGGGACTCACCGGCGCGAATCACGTCCTTGGGGGCGATTCGCAGCACATTGGAGTCTTCCTTGACCTTCTGAAAGTCGGCACCGGCCTGCTGCAACGCGGACTCGCTGTGCTGGCTGGCGCAGCCAAAGAGACTAGCGCAGCCTGCCAGGATCAAACCGCCGAGGGCTCTAGTCTTGAGGCTCATTCGGCATCTCCCAGTTGCTTGCGCAGGCGGGTGATGCGGGTATCAAGCACGTTCAACTGTTCCTCGCTCTTGGCCGTCAATACCTTGGCTTCAGCCAGACGCGCATCGAGTTCGGCCTGTTCGGCCCGCATGCGTGCGTTTTTGAAGGATTGATCAGTCATGTTGCCCTTGGCGCGGTTGAACTTGTCTTCGGCCAGTTTCATTTCCGGCACATCGTCTGCCGTGGCGCCCACGGCCTTGGCCTGTTCGAGTGCCTGCTCGGTCAGGCGCATTTGTTCACTCGGCGCAGGATCGGTTGCACAACCCGCCAGGACCGCAAAGGCCACGGCAGCGAAAAGAGGTCGAATACTCACTAAATATCCCTACTGTTTTGGGGTACTGACGGGTTGTTGCGAGGGTTGCTGCGGTTGTGAGCGTTGTGCCTTCCAACGCTCGATATTGCGCATCAGCACGGCTTCCGTCAGTCCGGACGCGGGCAATTCTGTCATCTTTTTGGCCAACTGTCCGCGCAACCACGGATCGTTGCAGGCCGAGTCATGGGAAATCGCCAGGTACAGGCCAGCCTTGTCGACCGGTTGCGAGCGCGCGACCAGATCACCGCCCATGCCCAGTGTCTGTGCGGTCGCCATGCCCGAGTAACGCCCTGCCAGGACAAATTCGACCTCGCCCAACAGCAGTTTTTGAAAGGCCAGGGTCAGGTTGGACGTGCGCGTGAGGGTCAGTTGCTGTGCGGCAAAGGTGCTGAATTGCGGGGTCAATCGGGCCTTTTCCGACACGGCACCGGGATGGCCGTGCAGGTCTTGTGCTTCGTTGTAGACCAGCGTCGAGTCCTTGCGAGTCCAGACCAGATAGTCGTTTACCAGCAAGGGTGGATGGATGTAATCCAGGGTTTCCAGTTCGCTGACCGTCAACGGTGCGTCCGCCAGCATGTCCATGCGTCCACTGCGCACTTCGTCCAGGGCCTGGGCGCGTTTGCCGGCATAAAGCAGTTCGACCTTGAGCCCTGACTCCCCCGCCACTTGCTGCAGCAAATCGGCACTGGCACCGATCAGGTGTTTGGGATTCTGCGGGTCTTGCCACAGATACGGTGGCGCGTCCGGGCTGCCGGTCACCACCAGGCGCTCACATTTGCCTGCGGCGAAAGACAGCGCTGGCAATAGCGTCAATCCCAGCAAGCTCCACACACAGCGCAGATCCATGGCTTCACACTCCACTCATACCCGGTTATGCCCCCCCCTTGTAGGAGCGAGCTTGCTCGCGATGGACGTTAACGATGACGCGTTCATTCTGGAAAAACGCGGCGCATTCGAGTCCATCGCGAGCAGGCTCGCTCCTACAGAGAGCAAAAAAAAGCCCGACCAAAAGGCCGGGCTCTTTATAAGTGAAGTAGCCGGATTAGACCAGCTTCTCCAGCTCAGGGATGGCTTCGAACAAGTCTGCCACCAGGCCGTAATCGGCCACCTGGAAGATCGGCGCTTCTTCGTCCTTGTTGATCGCAACGATCACTTTGGAGTCTTTCATGCCGGCCAGGTGCTGGATCGCGCCGGAGATACCGACCGCGATGTACAGCTGTGGAGCAACGATCTTGCCGGTCTGACCGACCTGCATGTCGTTCGGTACGAAACCTGCGTCGACCGCGGCGCGGGAAGCACCCACGGCAGCGCCCAGCTTGTCGGCCAGGGCGTACAGGTGTTTGAAGTTGTCGCCGTTCTGCATGCCGCGGCCGCCGGAAACGACGATCTTGGCAGCGGTCAGTTCCGGACGATCGGACTTGGCCAGTTCTTCGCCGACGAAGCTGGAGATACCAGCGTCGTGAGCAGCGCCAACCGCTTCAACGGCAGCGGAGCCACCTTCAGCTGCAACCGGGTCGAAACCGGTGGCACGCACGGTGATCACCTTGACCGCAGCGTTCGATTGAACGGTAGCGATGGCGTTACCGGCGTAGATCGGACGCTTGAAGGTGTCAGCGCTTTCTACCGAGATGATCTCGGAGATCTGGTCAACGTCCAGTGCAGCGGCAACGCGCGGCAGGATGTTTTTGCCGTTGGAAGTGGCGGCAGCCAGGATGTGGCTGTAACCCTTGCCTAGCTCGGTAACCAGCGGCGCAACGTTTTCCGGCAGCTGGTGAGCGTAGGCGGCGTTATCGGCCACCAGCACTTTAGCCACGCCAGCGACTTTCGCAGCGGCTTCAGCCACGGCGCCAGCGCCCTGGCCAGCGACCAGAACGTGTATGTCGCCACCGATTTTGGCAGCGGCAGCCACGGTGTTCAGCGTGGCCGGGGCCAGCACTTTGTTGTCGTGTTCAGCAATAACCAAGATAGTCATTTAGATTACCTTCGCTTCGTTTTTCAGTTTCTCGACCAGTTCAGCCACCGACTTGACCTTGATACCCGCGCTGCGTGCAGCCGGCGCTTCGACTTTCACGGTCTTGTTGGTGGAGGCGGTGGAAACGCCCAAAGCGTCCGGAGTCAGCACTTCGAGAGGCTTCTTCTTGGCTTTCATGATGTTTGGCAGAGACGCGTAGCGCGGCTCGTTCAAACGCAGGTCGGTGGTGACGATGGCCGGCAGCTTCAGGGAAACGGTCTGCGCGCCGCCGTCGATTTCGCGGGTTACAGCTACGCTGTCGCCGCTGATTTCGACTTTCGAGGCGAACGTGCCCTGACCGTAGCCGCTCAAGGCAGCGAGCATCTGGCCAGTCTGGTTGTTGTCGCTGTCGATGGCCTGTTTGCCAAGGATCACCAGCTGAGGCTGTTCCTTGTCGACAACAGCTTTCAACAGTTTGGCAACGGCCAGGGAAGTCAGATCTTCGGCGGATTCGACGAGGATGGCGCGGTCGGCACCCAGAGCCAGCGCGGTGCGCAGTTGCTCTTGAGCGGTGGACGGGCCGACGGAGACGACGACGATTTCAGTCGCAACACCTTTCTCTTTCAGGCGTACGGCTTCTTCAACGGCGATCTCGCAGAACGGGTTCATCGACATCTTGACGTTGGCAAGATCGACGCCGGAATTGTCCGCCTTGACGCGGACCTTGACGTTGTAATCCACAACGCGTTTGACAGCTACAAGAACCTTCATGGATTCCTCGTTACTCTCCGGTGAAAAGAAAGTCGCCTAGGCGAACCTGGCGGTTGATGCTCATCGGGCGCAAGGGCACCTCTAAAAACGCCGGCAAACGTGTCAAGTGACCATCGCTCATCATGTGAATGACCGTTCGTCAGTGGTGACTGACGAGTCATTCAACATCGCGGCG
Source organism: Pseudomonas sp. Pseusp10 (assembly GCF_059492225.1). NCBI lineage: Bacteria > Pseudomonadati > Pseudomonadota > Gammaproteobacteria > Pseudomonadales > Pseudomonadaceae > Pseudomonas > Pseudomonas sp. Pseusp10. The sequence goes on from NZ_CP168528.1 coordinate 5,339,909, forward strand.
TGTAAACTGCGCATCAACCCCACGCAGTGCATCACTCTCTACTGCCATCGCCCTGTCTTTAGAGGTGCTCTTGAAACCAACAGCCAGCCTACGGCGAGCGCAAAACCGCCCGTATCTTGACCGGAACGCCTATTCCGGTCAATACGGCAAAATAGCCGTTCATAAGGCGCGTGACTTTGATTTCTCTGGCTTTGAGCCAATTCAAACAAACGTTTGTATTGGACGCTGAGAGTGGTGTAGATATAATGCGCCACCCAAAGAGAAAGGTGGTCAATCGATTGTCCGCTTCCGGCGTTGTGCCGGGATTCATGGATGCGACACCCAACCTCCAAATTAGAAAAAAAACTGTTGAGCCTTGAGTAGGAGATAACCTGTGGAACGCGAATACATGGAATTCGACGTGGTCATCGTCGGTGCCGGCCCCGCTGGTCTTTCCGCCGCCTGCCGCTTGAAGCAGAAGGCCGCCGAAGCCGGTAAGGAAATCAGCGTCTGCGTGGTCGAAAAAGGCTCCGAAGTCGGTGCTCACATTCTGTCCGGTGCCGTGTTCGAACCACGCGCCCTGAACGAACTGTTCCCGGACTGGAAAGAACTCGGTGCGCCGCTGAACACGCCCGTCACCCGCGACGACATCTTCGTTCTGAAGAACGCTGAAAGCGCGCAGAAAGTTCCAGACTTCTTTGTGCCCAAGACCATGCACAACGAAGGCAACTACATCATCTCCCTCGGGAACCTGTGCCGCTGGCTGGCCCAGCAGGCCGAAAACCTGGGCGTAGAAATCTACCCGGGCTTCGCCGCTCAGGAGGCGTTGATCGACGAGAACGGCGTGGTGCGCGGGATCATCACCGGTGACCTGGGCGTCGATCGCGAAGGCCATCCGAAGGAAGGCCTGTACACCCCGGGCATGGAACTGCGTGGCAAGTACACGCTGTTCGCCGAAGGCTGCCGTGGCCACATCGGCAAGCAGCTGATCAAGCGCTTCAACCTGGACACTGACGCTGATGCCCAGCACTACGGCATCGGCCTGAAAGAAATCTGGGAAGTCGACCCGGCCAAGCACCAGCCTGGCCTGGTGGTGCACACCGCCGGTTGGCCGATGGACATCATGGGCACCGAGAACACTGGTGGTTCGTTCCTCTATCACCTGGAAAACAACCAGGTAGTGGTTGGTCTGATCGTCGACCTTTCCTACAGCAACACCTACCTGTCGCCGTTCGACGAGTTCCAGCGCCTCAAGCATCACCCGGTGCTCAAGCAGTACCTGGAAGGCGGCAAGCGCATCAGCTACGGCGCCCGCGCCATCTGCAAGGGCGGCCTGAACTCGCTGCCGAAAATGGTCTTCAAGGGCGGCGCATTGATCGGTTGCGACCTCGGCACCCTGAACTTCGCCAAGATCAAGGGCAGCCACACCGCGATGAAGTCCGGCATGCTCGCCGCCGATTCCGTGGCTGATGCACTGTTCGCCGACAAGGATGGCACCGAAGAACTGACCACTTACGTCGACGCATTCAAGAAGAGCTGGCTCTACGAAGAACTGTTCGCCAGCCGCAACTTCGGCCCGGCGATCCACAAGTTCGGCGCCATCGTCGGTGGTGGTTTCAACTGGCTGGACCAGAATATCTTCGGCGGCAAACTGCCGTTCACCTTGCACGACACCAAGCCGGATTACGCTTGCCTGAAGCTGGCGGCCGACTGCAAGAAGATCGACTACCCGAAACCCGACGGCAAGATCAGCTTCGACAAGCTCAGCTCGGTGTTCATTTCCGGTACCAACCACGAAGAAGAGCAGCCGTGCCACCTGAAGCTGGCCGATCCAAGCATCCCGATCAGCAAGAACCTGCCGCTGTACGATGAGCCTGCCCAGCGTTACTGCCCGGCTGGTGTGTATGAAGTGATCACCAAGGAAGACGGCGAGAAGCGCTTCCAGATCAACGCCCAGAACTGCGTTCACTGCAAGACCTGCGACATCAAGGACCCTGCACAGAACATCACCTGGGTGGCACCGGAAGGCGCTGGCGGCCCGACTTACCCGAACATGTAAAGCCGAACGCTGAACATCAAGGCTCCCGAATGGGGGCCTTTTTGTTGCCTGCGATCCAGGGCATCACGCCAATCCCTGTAGGAGCGGGCCTGCTCGCGATAGCGGTGGATCATCCAGAATAGATGTCGACTGACACACCGCATCGCGAGCAGGCTCGCTCCTACAGGGGGAATATGTTTAAACCTTGAGACCCAGTTCTGCCGATAACCGCGCCGTAACGCCCTTGATCAGGGGAATCAGCTCGGCCATTTTTTCCAGCGGCATGTACGGCACGGTGCTGGCGATGCTGATGCCGGCGACGATGCGCTTGCTGGCATCGCGGACCGGCGCCGCCACGCAACGGATCGACGGCTCGTTATCTTCCAGATCGAAGGCGTAGCCGCCGGCCACGTACTCGACCATACGCTGCTCGAACTGCTCCCAGGATTGCTCCGGGTGCTTCGGCCAGAATTGATTTTTCCCACCCACCGGCAGGCTGACTTCGTACAGGCGCTGCCACTCTTGCGGCGAATCATCGAGCATCAGCGCCTTGCCGATCCCGGTCCGCGCCAACGGCATGCGATGGCCGACCCGCGAGCGCATTTCCGGGCCATTGCGCCCAGGATTCTTGTGCAGGTACAGCACTTCGTCGCCTTCACGAATCGCCAGGTGAATGGTGTCGCCGGTCAACGCCGACAACTCATCCAGATACGGCCCGGCCAGGGTCACCAATGGCAGCTCTTCACGGGCCTGAAAGCCCAACTCGATCAGCTTCGGCCCCAGCAGATAACCGACTTGCGGCACCACCCGCAGGTAACGTTCGTCCACCAGGCAACTGGCCAGGCGATGGGTGGTGCTGCGCGTGGTGCCGATCAGCCGGGCGATTTCCTTGAGATCGCGGGCGCCGCTAGCCACAGCCTGAACCACACCCAGCCCGCGAAGCAGGGTCTGGGTGCCGGTCGGAGCGGCATCCTTGGCGATTTTTGGGGCGTCTTCCTGCATATCCAGCCTTTACCGTTGAGCGAGTGAACGGGCGGCATTATGGTCGCCCGAATGCCACGACTACAACTTGATACGCTCGACCTTACCCACCAGCAAGATGTAGGAAAGTGCACCAATCAACGCCAGCACCGAGATGTAGGTGATCGCCGGGGCGAAAGAATCACCGGTCGCGAGGAAGCCGATCACGATAGGCGTGGCAATCGCCGACAGGTTGCCGATGAAGTTGAACACCCCGCCGGTCAGCCCGAGCAATCGCGCCGGGGCGAGCGTCGACACCAACGACCAGGTGATGGAAGCCAGGCCATTGCCGAAGAACGCCAGCGCCAGAAAGGCAATCACCAGCGGCGTCGACTCGACAAAGTTGGCGCCGATGATCGAGGTGGAAATCAGCAAGCCGCTGATGATCGGCAACTTGCGGGCGAAACCCACCGTGTAGCCGCGACGGATCAACCAGTCGGAGAAGAACCCCGAACACAGCACGCCGACGAAGGCTGCGAGAAACGGCAGTGACGCCAACAGGCCGGACTTGATGAAGTCCATGCCGCGATATTTCACCAGGTAGGTCGGGAACCACGTCAGAAAAAACCACAACGTCGAGTTGAGGCAAAACTGGCCGAGGTAGATGCCCCACAACTTGCGTTTGCTCAGAACGATACCGAGATCGGTCCAGCTGAATTTGGCTTTGACTTTGGCTTGTTCAGCCTGGATATCCACTAACCCGCCGCCCTCGCGAATCAGGTCGATTTCCGCGTCATTGGCGCCTTTGAAATCCCGGGGCTCGCGATACACCGCGTACCAGATCACCGCCCACAGAATGCCCGCCGCGCCAGTGGTGACGAACACCATGTGCCAGCCGAATTCGTGCTGCAGCCAGGCCAGTACCGGCGTCAGGAAGGCCAGGCCGACGAATTGCCCGGAGGTGTAGAAACCGATGGCCGTGGCGCGCTCGCGCTCGGGGAACCAGGTGGTGACCACGCGGCTGTTGATCGGATACGCCGGCGCCTCCAGGGCACCGACGGCCATGCGAAGCACGAACAGCGCGATGAAGCTGCCGGCGAAGCCGAGCATCACCGTGGCCACCGACCACAGCAGCAAGGCGACGCTGTAAAGGATGCGCGGTGGCACGCGATCCACCAGCCAGCCGCCGGGGATTTGCATCGCGGCGTAGGTCCAGCCGAAGGCGGAGAAGATCAGGCCGACGTGAATCGGATCGATGCCCAACTCACTGGTCAATGCCGGGGCGGCAATCGACAGGTTGCTGCGGTCCAGGTAGTTGATCACCACGGTGATGAACAACAGGACCATGATGAAAAAACGCTTGCGACTGGGCGTCACCAACGACGCCTGCCCGGTGAGGGTTTGCGGTTGCATGAGGGGTGCCTCTTCTTATAGTTATTGAGGTCGTTCTAAAAACTGGTGCAGCCCCATTGTAGGAGTGAGCCTGCTCGCGATAGCGGTGTGTCATTCAGCATTGATGTCTTACTGACACACCATCGCGAGCAGGCTCGCTCCTACAGGGGATGGTGGTGGGTCAGAGAGCTCTCACCACTCGGCAAAACTGCCATCGGCATGGCGCCAGATCGGGTTGCGCCAGCGGTGGCCGATGGCGGCGCGTTCGATGACGTATTCCTCGTTTATCTCGATGCCCAGGCCCGGGCCGTTCGGGATCGTCACGAAGCCTTTGTCGTAGTCGAACACCCGTGGGTCTTTCACGTAGTCGAGCAGGTCGTTGCTCTCGTTGTAATGGATGCCCAGGCTCTGTTCCTGGATGAACGCGTTGTAGCAGGCCGCGTCCAGTTGCAGGCAGGCCGCCAGGGCAATCGGGCCCAACGGGCAATGCAGCGCCAGCGCCACGTCGTAGGCTTCGGCCATGTTGGCGATCTTGCGGGTTTCGGTGATGCCGCCTGCGTGGGAGGCATCCGGCTGGATGATGTCGACGTAGCCTTCGCTGAGCACACGCTTGAAATCCCAGCGCGAGAACAGCCGCTCCCCCAAGGCAATCGGCGTACTGGTCAATGGTGCCAGCTCTTTCAGCGCTTCATAGTTTTCGCTGAGCACCGGCTCTTCGATGAACATCAGCTTGTATGGATCAAGCTCCTTCATCAGCACCTTGGCCATGGGCTTGTGCACCCGGCCATGGAAGTCCACGCCGATGCCGACGTTCGGGCCGACGGCATCGCGCACGGCGGCGACGTTGGCCAGGGCCTGGTCGACTTTGTCGAAGGTATCGAGGAATTGCAGTTCTTCGGTGCCGTTCATTTTTACCGCGGTAAAACCGCGCTCGACCGCTTCTTTCGCCGCCCGTGCGGTATCCGCCGGACGGTCACCGCCGATCCACGAATACACACGAATCTTGTCCCGCACCTGGCCACCCAACAGGTCGCTGACCGACACGCCCAGCGCCTTGCCCTTGATGTCCCACAGGGCCTGGTCGATACCGGCCAGGGCGCTCATGTGGATCGCGCCGCCCCGGTAGAAGCCGCCTCGGTACAGCACGGTCCAGATATCTTCGATGTTGCGTGGGTCTTTGCCGATCAGGTAGTCGGACAATTCCTCAACGGCAGCGGCAACGGTGTGGGCGCGGCCTTCGACCACGGGCTCGCCCCACCCGGTTACACCCTCGTCGGTTTCGACCTTGAGGAAGCACCAGCGCGGCGGAACGATGAAGGTGGTCAGCTTGGTGATTTTCATCTGCTTGTCTCTCTTATTGGATGCAGCGCTCGCAGCGCCAAAAAGTCTTAGCGAAGGGCTTTCCAGGCAGCGACATAGGCCTTGGCATTGGCCGCCACTTTCGCAGGCGTCATGCCCGGTTTGAACAGGCCGGAACCGAGGCCGAAACCTTTGACACCGGCGTCGATAAACACCTGCATGTTGTCCGGGGTGATGCCGCCGACCGGCACAATAATGGTTCCGGCGGGCAGCACCGCGAGCCAGGCTTTGACGACCGCCGGGCCCATCTGCTCGGCCGGGAACATCTTCAGCACATCCGCGCCTTCGGCCAGCGCCGCAAAGGCTTCGGTCGGCGTAGCGACACCCGGCGACAGGTACAGGCCCGCCGCTTTCGCCGCACGCAGCACCTTCGGATCGCTATGGGGCATGACGATCACCTGGCCGCCCGCGGCTTTCACCTGTACGACCTGCTCCGGCGTCAACACCGTGCCAGCACCGATCAGGCAGTCAGCGGGCAAGATACTGCGCAGGATGCGGATACTTTCGTACGGCTCCGGGGAATTGAGCGGCACTTCGATGACGCGAAATCCGGCGGCGTACAGGACTTCGCCGATGGCAGCCGCTTCTTGCGGGCGCAGGCCGCGCAGGATCGCGATCAGGCCGTTTTGTGCCAGCGCTTGTTTGAGCATGTCAGGCCTCCAGGCAGGTTTAACGGGATGCGGTGGACGTGACCAGGCCGGCGGCGAGCGCCAGTTGCCACAATCCGCGTTCGGTGGCCTGTTCGGCCAAGGCGACCCGGGCAAAACCGCAGGCGTCGAGCGCACGGCTGTAGCGGGCACAGAGTCGGGTATTACCGATGAGGATGATCGAAGGCAGGTGCACGCTGTTGCGCCGACGCCGTTGCACGCCGGCCAGGGCTGACAATTCGTGGCCGATCAGCAGGCCGGACAGATAATCCGCCTGGGCGGTAGCGCTCAATTCGCCAGTCAGGCCCAGACTGCGGGCGCTGAACATCGTCGACAGAGGACCGATTTCACCGTCCGCCGACAACGCGACCCGCACACCGCGATCAAACGCATCGCCATCGAAAGACGCGCCACGCTGTTGGGTGCGTCCGAGAATGCTGTGTTCACTGAGCACGGCGAAAACTTCGCCGGTCATGAACGTATCGAAATGCACGATGCAGCCGTCGGCTACTTCCACCCATTTCGAGTGGCTGCCCGGCAGACCGATCAGCAGATCAGCCCCCGTCTCGCCCGCCAGGTTTTGCAGCACACCGAGCACCTGGGTTTCTTCGCCGCGCATCACGTTCGGCAAATGCGAACGCTGGATGACGCCGGGCACAATGTGCACATCGACGCCGCGCAGGCTGCGCACAGTTTGCAAGGAAGTACCGAGAGTGGCGACGTTCGCCGGCGTGTCGCGGTAGGCCGCTTCGCTCCAGCCCTGGGCGCTGCCGACCATGCCGCAGGCAATCACCGGCAAATCCGGCTGGGTATCGAGCCAGTCGCCGCAAGCCTCATCGAAGGCCAGTTCGAAACCGTCGGTGCATTTCCGGCCGGCAATGATTCGCGGCGCTTTCGGCAGCTGCATGATCCCCGACGACAGCGAACGCTGTTCGAGCACCTGGCCACCTTCAGCCAATTTGTAAGCACGGAGTGAGGTCGTCCCCCAATCGAGCGCGATCAATTGCGCCTGCATCGCTTCACCTGTTTTGGTTTTTGGCAGTGAGTGAGCAGGACTATAAACCCAGACGCCGGATAATCTCAATATATAAATATCAATCCCATATATTGAGATAATGACAAAAAAAACCACCGCCTACGGTAGCTCCCTGGAATGCATTCCCCTGTAGGAGCTAGCTTGCTAGCGATGGTCGTCAACGATAAAGCGCAAAGCCTGACACCCCGTGGTACTTTCGATTTCTTCGCGAGCAGGCTCGCTCCTACAAGGGATACCGCTCAATTGCCCTCGGCGAACTCGCGCAATACTTTTCCATCCATCCGATACCGAACCCACTCCTCCTGCGGCTGCGCGCCCAGGGATTTGTAGAACTCGATAGCCGGCGTATTCCACTCCAGCACGCTCCACTCGAAACGGCCACAGTCGTTGGCGCAGGCGATTTTCGCCAGATGCCGCAGCAGGGTCTTGCCCGCACCACCGCCGCGCTGTTGCGGAGTGATGTAAAGGTCTTCGAGGTACAGGCAATTGCTGCCCAACCAGGTGGAATAGCTGAAGAAGAACACCGCGAAACCGATGGGTGCGCCGTCGCGCAGGCAGATCAGGCCATGGGCGGTGGCGCCTTCGCTGAACAGGCTGCGCTCGATATCGGCAACGCTGGCGATGACTTCATGGCGAGCACGTTCGTAGTCGGCCAGTTCAGTGATGAACGCGAGGATTTGCGGTGCGTCACTGGGGGTCGCCGGGCGGATTTCGATCGTCATGGACGTGCCTTGTCAAAAGAGGAAAACGCCATACTAAGTCGGCGCGGTATTTGTGGCGAGGGAACTGTCCCAACACCTGTAGGAGCGAGCTCGCTCGCGATGGTCGTCAACGATTACGTGTGCGGCCTGAATAAATGTGGTGTCCTTGTGTTTTTCGCGAGCGAACTCGCTCCTGAAAGGGTGTTTACTCCGGCCTGCACTAATCCTGAAATCGTGAAGCTCGGACCTGAAATGGATGCCTGACGTGGTAGATAGATGACCTGCTTGTTTATCCAGTCAAGGAACCGCGTCATGCCCACCGCAACACCCCCTGTCTCAAGCAAGTTGTTCGGCCTGTTTTGCCTCGCCAGTTACCTGTTGTCGTTGTCCTACGGCTCGACTTTTTTGCTGTCGCTGTTGATCAGCTCTCGTGGTGGCAACGAGCACGACGCCGGCAGTGTGATTTCGACAGCGATGCTCAGTACCTTTGCAGCGGTGATTGTTTCCGGTCACTTGTCCGACTTGCTCGGTGCCGCCCGATCGGTGGCGCTGTTCGGTGTATTGCTGGTAGCGGCCAGCCTGGGCTTCGCCCTGACTCCGGGCTTCGGTCAACCGCTGTTGTTTTTCGGGCTGCTGCTGGGCCTGGGCTGGGGCGTGTTCTACACCCTCGGGCCGATCATCGTGGCAAGCCTGGTGACACCCGCACAGCGTGCCAGGTACTTCGCCCTGCTGTCGGGCAGCATGATGACCGGGATCGGCAGTGGCCCGTTGCTCGGCCGCGCGGCGAGTGCGCTCGGTTATCCGGTGACGGCGGCGTTTTATCTGGCGGCGCTGGCCAGCCTGATCGGGGTATTGCTGTTCTGGCGCCTGGATCGACAACTGAAACCGGCGCCCGCGCAATCGAGCAACGTGTCGCGGATTTCCTGGCGTGCAGCAGGTCAGGTGCTGTCGTCCAGGGCCGTATTCCCGATCATCATGGTCGGTCTGGGTGGCTGTGTGTTCGGCGGTCTGTCGAGCTTTCAAACCAGTTATGCCGCAGCACGCTCGCTCGACTATTCGCTGTTCTTCCTCGGCTTCATGAGCGCGGCGATCAGCGGCCGCATGCTGGTTGCCGGTTTCGTGGTCAAGCGCGATCCATTCCGTGCATCGTGTCTGCTTTCGGGGCTGATGCTGGCGTCGATCGTGATGTTCGGTTTTGTCGTCGACAGCAGCGTCAGCTACGTGCTCGCGGCGGTGATGCTCGGGATCGGTTACGGCCTGACCTACTCGGTGATCAACGGTCTGGCCGCCAATGAAGCGCCGAACGGCACCACCGCACAATCCTTGCTGCTGTTCAGCCTGTCGTACTTCATCGGCGTGTTCGGCTTTCCGTTGCTGGCCGGGAAAATCATCGTCGAGCAAGGCATGGCCACGCTGTTGCTCACGGTGTTGGCGGTCGCTTCGCTCAACTGGTTGATCACCGTGGGCCGGTTGATCTGGAGAAGAGCTACAGCGGTCAGGGCATTGGAGCAGGTCTGAGCCGTTCGTCGCCAATAATGCACCCATCCAGATCGAGGGCGTACTAATCAGGTAAGGACTCTATCCGTTGGAGACAACACCATGATCCTGTCCAGGTTGACCGCCCTCGTTCTCACCGTCTTGCTGTCTTCTGCCGCGATCGCCGGGACCATCGGCTCGAGCACCGGCCCGACCAACCCGGTGGAAAAGCCAAGGGCACCGGCGATCCAGAGTGCCCCCGGCATGAACACCGATGGCACGACCATCGACCACAACCTGCCGCCCTCCACCGGCACCGACCCACGGGTTCAAGGCAATGATGCAGGACGTCAGGGCGGTATGACTTTACCAGGCAGCAAAACACCCAGCAGCGGCGGACTCGGCTCGACCACCAGCGGTGGTTCGGGTGATGACGACGACAACCAATAGTTGCCCGTTTGAGGACAGAAGCCCGGGCGAAGAATATTGCGCTGGCAGGAATTGATTGAGGCGCTGCGCAAGGCAAGTCAGTGCCAGATCATGTGTTGAGTTTCAGGGCCTCTTCGCGGGCAAGCCCGCTCCCACAGGGGGCTTGCGACGCACCTGAATTTTTGGCTTTGAATAGAACAATTGTGGGAGCGGGCTTGCCCGCGAAGGCGTCGTCATATCCGACACTTACATGTCAGACAGGCCGTATTCGCGAGCAAGCCCGCTCCCACAGAGTTATGGGTCAGGGCTCAAGACCGATGGGGAAAAACTCACCGCCACTCCATACACCGAGCCAGCGCTGGCCGTCGATCTCGCGACTCACCGCCAGTTCCACCAATTGATAGAACACATTGCGATGGATCAACGCTTCAAGATTGCTGCGCACATGCACGTAGGGGGCTGGCTCCTGCGTTACCGGGTCGATGACCACGCGAATCGGGTGCTCGGTGCCGGCCTCAGCGGTTTCGTCGACATTCGTGGTAAAGCGCAGGAGCTGCGCATCGCCCTCACCTTCCACTTCAACGGCAATCGCCACAAAGGGCGCATCGTCGACCTTGATGCCGACCTTTTCGACCGGAGTGATCAGGAAGTAATCATCGCCATCACGGCGAATGATGGTGGAGAACAGTTTGACCATCGGCTTGCGCCCGATCGGGGTGCCCAGGTAATACCAGGTGCCGTCCCGGGCGATGCGCATGTCGATGTCGCCGCAGAAATCGGGATTCCACAGGTGCACCGGCGGCAAGCCTTTGGTCTTGGGGATTTGCCCCAGCAAGTCGTTGGCTTTTTGCGGGCCACTCATGGCGTTCTCCTCGGGATTACTGGTCGCTGAGCCCCAACAGGCCGCGCGCATATTGCTCCAGCGGCGGGCCCATCAGGTCTTCGGGTTTTTTATCGTGGAACGTCAGTAAACCGCCACGACTCTTGATGGTCGCAGTATCAATCAAATACTGGGTGCTGGTCTCGATCAACATGATCTGAATCATACCGCTGTCGATGCCGAGACGATCCAGGGCCTCCTGATCCAGCCACTCGTCCGAGTTGCCGATACGGTCGTCAGACTTGGCAAATCGGGTGTAGAGCAGATAGTGCGCACCGGCGGCACGGGCTTCGACCATGGCCTGGTCGAGGCCTTCCGGCGCAGGGGCACGGCGGACCATCGGGAAGTATTCGACGAAGCCATCGAACGCGACTTCGGCAATCACGTTGGGCCGTGGATAAACCGCGCTGCCCGGCGGCATGAAAGCGCCTTGGGCGATGTAGACGAACGAGTCCGGCTGGATGCGCAGGTTGTTTACACGACGGCTGTCGCTGTGATCGAGCAACCCCGCGTCGCTCATATGGTAACGAGTCCCTTCGGCCATATCGCTGACGTTCATGCAGCCACCAAGTGCCAAAACGGCCAGCAGCAAAACCAGGCTACGCATCCTATCCTCCAGAGGCCGGTGTCGGAAAACCGGCGAATGGCCGTAGGATGCAGCTTTTGCGCCAGCTCATGAACAGCGGCATCTGACAGACCGAATCGCGAGCAAGCTCGCTCCCACAGGGAACTGCATATTACCTGTGGGAGCGAGCTTGCTCGCGATTACGGAGGATCAGCCGCCGATAATTTTCATGACAGTCGCGCCACCGGAGAACGCCACTTCCTGTTTGTCGCCCAAGGCTTTGACCAGGAGTCTCTGCAAGGCCGGCAGCGCCTGATGACGCGGCTTGTCCAGCAGGTCGCCGATGTAATGGCGATTACTCGATGACAGGCAGCCATGCAGCCACCCGGTGGAAGATAAGCGCAAGCGAGAACAGGTCCGGCAGAAAGGCACGCTCTCGTTGGCGATCACGCCGAAATAACCCTGGCCGGGAATTTCATAGCGAACGGCCGTCGCATCGACCGGAGCATCGGCCTGCAGGTATTCGTAGCGCTCGCCGATCAGGCTCAGCAACTGCTGGAGGCTGACGAACTGTTGCAGAAAAGCGTTGGAATCGTTGGCCAGGTGGCCCATGCGCATCAGCTCGATGAAGCGCAGTTCATAACCGCGCTCCAGGCAGTAGTCGAGCAGCGGCATCACTTGGTCAAGGTTCTGCCCGCGCAGCGGCACCATGTTGACCTTGATTTTCATGCCGGCCGCACTTGCCTCGCTCATGCCGTTGAGCACAGTGGCCAGATCGCCGCCCCGGGCAATGCTGCGGAACGCACTCGCATCAAGGGTATCGAGGGAAACGTTGAGGCGCCGAATGCCGGCGTTCACCAGCAGCGGCAGTTTCTTCACCAGTAACTGGCCATTGGTGGTCAGGCTGATGTCTTCCAGGCCCATCTGCCCGACCGCCGTCATGAACGCTTCGAGTTTCGGGCTGACCAGCGGCTCGCCGCCGGTAATGCGCAGACGCTCGATCCCCGCCGCTTCAATCAGATAAGCCACACCGCGCGCCATGGCTTCGGCCGACAATTCATCCTGCGCAGCCACCAGCCGCTTGCCGTTGGGCACGCAGTAGGTACAGGCGTAATTGCAGGCTGAGGTCAGACTGATTCGCAAGTTGCGAAAACGCCTGCCTTGACGGTCAACGATCATGGTCACTCCGGCGGAAGAATATCGGGCCGCTAAAACTTGACTCAGAAATCAAGTTTTAGCAAGTCCTCTACCTGAGTATATTCCTGCGGCACTGCGCCAAGTAGCGAAATCATGGCGCAATAAGGCAACTGAATGGCTCAGCTGCTGGGCGTGTCGGTGTCGCGCTTGCGCTTGTTACCCATGCGCACGCCGATATCCATCAAAAACTGGAAGAAGCCTTCCTGATCTTCCAGCACATTGCTCCAGAACGGCGAGTGATACAGCGCGACGGCACCGTGCACCAGCGCCCAGGACGCGCAGTAATGGAAGTAAGGTGGCACATCTTCCAGCTTGCCTTCGCTGATCCGGCCCTTGATCAGCAGGGTCAGGCGTTCGAAGTTCGAGGCGCGGATCTTGTGCAGCTCCTCGATCATCTCCGGCACCTGGTTGCCCTTGACCACTTTCTCTTCGAGGCGGTCGAACAGGCGATAGCGTTGTGGATCGCGCATGCGGAATTCGAAGTACGCCCGGGACAGGGCTTCCTTGTCCTTGTCGACATCGGCCGAATGCAGCAGAGCGTTCAAATCGCGCTCGTAGTCGAGCATCAGGCGCAGATAGATTTCCGCCTTGGATTTGAAGTGTTTGTAGATCGTGCCTTTGCCGATACCGACGGCATCAGCAATCATCTCGACGGTGACACTGTCTTCACCTTGTTCGAGGAACAGCTTGAGCGCGGTATCGAGAATTTCCTGCTCGCGGCGACGAAACTCACGGACCTTACGAGGTTCTTTATGCATAAGAAAAGGTCTGTCGGGGTCAAAATTCGAAGCCGCGTATTATGCCTAACTTGCGCAAAAATGCACGGATCATCCGACCATATCTGCGCTTTCTGGTCATTCCGCGGACGTTTAGAGGTTGATGAGAACTCTTCCGAAGCGCACGTATTCCAAATTTGTTTAAAAACCCTGACCAGCAAACTGGACTAGGCGCAATCCTGATCAATACTTGAACTGTCGGCGGGGCATCTCCCCCAAGTGTCACGCCGATATTGGTACCAACGGACCGCGTGCCATTGTTTTACTCCTAATGGTCTTAACCCGGATTCACCCCCCAGAACCCGGGTTTTTTTTGCCTGCGATTTAACCTTTTACGTGTGCCAGCGGGAACAGCCGCTTGAAATTCGCCGTGGTCTGCTCGGCAAATCGCTCGTAGGGTTCACCACGCAACATTGCCAGAAATTCCGCTACCTCACGCACGTACTGCGGCAGGTTCGGCTTGCCGCGATAGGGAATCGGCGCCAGGTACGGCGAGTCGGTTTCCACCAGCAACCGGTCGGCCGGCACCTTGCTGGCCACATCGCGCAACGCGTCGGCATTGCGAAAAGTGACAATCCCGGAAAGGGAAATGTAATAGCCCATGTCCAGCGCGGCCTTCGCCATCTCCCAGTCTTCGGTAAAGCAATGCAATACGCCTGCCTGGGGCAGCGCCGCTTCACGCAACAAGTCCAGGGTATCGGTGCGGGCGCCACGGGTGTGGATGATCACCGGTTTGCCGGTCTGCTGCGCCGCTTGCAGGTGCAGGCGAAACGATTCCTGCTGTAACTGCGCCGCTTCCGGCTCGTAGTGGTAGTCCAGGCCGGTTTCGCCGATCGCGACCACACGCGGGTGATTGAGCTCCTGCAGCAGCCAGTCCAGCGCTGGCGCGGCGCCCGGCGGCACATCCAGAGGGTGCACGCCCACCGAGCAGTCGACATCGTCATAACGTTCGGCCAGGGCTTTGACATCGGCCGCGTTGTCCGCGCTGACACCGATACACAGAAAGTGCCCTACCCCGCGTTGCCGGGCAGCCTCCAGGGCGGCATCCAGGGCGGCATCCAGGGAGCCGTCGTGGGCGGCCAGGTCGAGGCGATCAAGGTGACAATGGGAATCTACGAGCATAAAGGGCTGCAACTTACATCGAATGGGTGGGACGGTCGGGTGTTCCGATACTCAGAGTCTAGGCGTAGACAGTCATCTTTGGGCAGGCAACGACACCCATTGCACCAGCAATGCCTCCAGCAGCAAGGCCGGATTGAGGTTGGCCTTGCTCAAGACTTTCTGTCGCTGGGCGAGGATCCAGTCCTGAATATCGAGGACTTTGCCCTGGGCACTTTTCTGCGCCAGGTATTGCACGACCTTGCGCATGTCGGCCAGGCCGAGGCCGGCTTCGTCCTGGGTCAACTGATAGCGCAGGATCAGGCTCGACCAATCGCAGAACCAATCGAACAGGCGCAACATCGGAATGTTTTTCCATTCTTCGGCCAGTTGCGTCGGCGACTGCTGTTGCTTGAGGAGTTTTTTCACCCCCTCCACCACTTGCGTGCGCTGTTCACGCACGCCCTGGGCCTGAAGATTGACCGCCGCCAGTGGCGAACCGGCGGCCAGCGTCAACAGCTCGATGCGCTCCTCTTCGGAACATTCCGGCAACGCCTGAGCCAGCCATTTCAAGCTCATGGCCTCGCCCGGCAGCGGACAGGCCTGCTGCACGCAGCGACTCTTGATGGTTGGCAACAAGCGGCTCGGCTGGTGACTGACCAGCAACAGAACGGTGTCGCCGGACGGCTCTTCAAGGCTTTTGAGCAAGGCGTTGGCAGCGTTGATGTTCATCGACTCGGCCGGCTCGATCAGCACCACTTTACGCCCGCCCAACTGCGCGGTCTGCACCACAAAACCGACCAGGTCGCGAACCTGATCGACCTTGATCGCCTTGTCGGCTTCTTCCGGCTCCAGGATGTAGTTATCCGGGTGACTGCCAGCCTTGAGCAGCAGGCAGGATTTGCATTCGCCGCAGGCGTCCAGCGCGGTCGGGCGCTGGCACAGCAAACTGGCCATCAAGCGCTCGGCCAGTGCCCGCTTGCCGATCCCGGCCGGGCCATGCAGCAGGTAGGCGTGAGCATGCTGGGCGCGACCAGCCAGTTGCTGCCAGAGGCTTTCCTGCCACGGATAGGCCTCAGCCACGGCTCAACTCCAGCAGGCGCGGCAGCAAGGCATCCAGCGATTGCTGAACCTGTGCCAACGGTTGGGCCGCATCGACCAGCACATAACGCGCCGGATCCGCCTTGGCCCGCTTGAGGAAGGCATTGCGTACGGCATCGAAGAAGGTCCGGCCTTCGAGTTCGAAGCGATCCAGGCGACCGCGGGCGCTGGCGCGGGCCAGGCCGACCTCGACAGGCAGATCGAAAATCAGCGTCAGGTCCGGACGCAGATCGCCCTGAACGAAAGTTTCCAGGGTCGCGATGCGCTCCAGCGATAAGCCACGGCCGCCGCCTTGGTAGGCGTAAGTCGAATCGGTAAAACGATCACACAAGACCACGGCACCGCGGGCCATCGCCGGGCGAATCACTTCGGCCAGATGCTGGGCACGCGCCGCGAACACCAGCAGCAACTCGGTATCCGGGTTCATGACTTCGTCGGCCGGGGCCAGCAGCACTTCACGGATGCGCTCGGCCAACGGCGTGCCACCTGGCTCGCGGGTCAGTACCACCTCGATGCCGGCGGCGCGCAAGCGCTCGGCCAGGTATTCGCGATTGGTGCTCTTGCCGGCGCCTTCTGGGCCTTCCAGAGTAATAAACAAGCCAGTCACAGGCAGTCCTTAGTCAGAGTCATTGCGGGCTTTTCGACGCGTTGGCATCGAGGGCCGGCGTTTCAGGAACCGGCGCAGGATCTTGCGGCGCCACCTGCGGCAGCGCCTCGGGAGCCGTGTTGGGTGAAGCGGCCGGGATCGGGGCCAACTCTTGCGCAGCCTTGGCCTCCTGAGTCCCGGTTTGTTCAGTCTGGGTCGGCGGTGTCTCAGGCATGGAAGCAGGTGCCGGGCTGGAGCGGTAATCGGCGCGACGCTTGAGCTGGAACTCCTTCACAGCATTGTTGTGGGCATCCAGGTCATCGGAGAACACGTGAGTGCCATCACCGCGCGCCACGAAGTAAAGGCTGTTGCCCTCCACCGGATTGAGCGCCGCATGAATGGCTTCGCGACCGACCATCGAAATCGGGGTCGGTGGCAGGCCCGCATTCACGTAGGTGTTATAGGGCGTCGCTTCCTTGAGGTGAGCCCGGGTCAGCTTGCCGCTGTAGCGGTCGCCGAGACCGTAAATCACCGTCGGATCGGTCTGCAGCAGCATGCCCATCGCCATGCGCCGTACAAACACACCTGCAATTTGCCCGCGTTCCTGTGGCACTCCGGTTTCCTTTTCCACCAGCGAGGCCATGATCAGCGCCTGGTAGGGTTCGGTGTACGGCGCATCCACAGCGCGCTGCTCCCATTCCTTGGCGAGCACTTCGTCAAGGCGGTCGTAAGCGGTTTTCAGCAGTTCGATATCGGACATGCCGCGCACGTAACGGTAGGTGTCAGGGAAGAAGCGCCCTTCCGGAAAAATCCCGGTGTGACCGAGCTTGTCCATGACCTGGCTATCGCTCAAACCGTTGAGGCTGTGATCGAGCTTCTCTTCCTTGGCCAGCGCTGCGCGGACCTGACGGAAATTCCAGCCTTCGACCAGGGTCAGGCTGTACTGAACCATTTCCCCGCGTTTCCACAGGTCGATCAGGCCTTCGACGGTCATGCCCGGTTGCAGGCGATATTCGCCGCTGTGCAGGGGTTGCTTGGGAAGATTGAAGCGCCAATACACGCGCAGCCAGAACGCGTCCTTGATGACGCCATTGGCTTCGAGGCGGTAGAAGGTGCGGGTCGGCGTAGTGCCCTTGGGCACATCCAGCAATTGTTCCTGGGCAATGTTCAACGGCTGTACCAGCGCCGAATGAATTTTCCAGGCTGAAGCACCCAACAGCAGCCCCGCCAGAACCACTCCGGTTTCCAGCAGCAGCAAGAGTTTACGTCTCACGTATCAAGCATCCAGTAGCGCACGGGCAATGGTTTGGAGTTTACGGGTGAGCGGCCCAACCGGCCAGTGAAGAGCAGCATATGCGCGCACCGGCCAGATACCATACACGCTGTTGCAGACAAAGGCTTCATCAGCCCATTGCAGCTGTTCGAGGGGGATATCGGTGATTTGCGTGGGGATTCCCAGCGACCGGGCCTGAAACAATATTTCGCCACGCATCACGCCGGCCACGCCGCAGCGCTTGAGGTCAGCGGTGATGAGTGCGCCATCACGCACCAGGAACAAATTGCTGAATACCCCTTCAATCACGCGCCCGGCCTGATCGAGCATCAAGCCTTCGGCATGCTCGGTGTCCTGCCATTCGGCACGGGCGAGGACTTGTTCAAGACGGTTCAGGTGCTTGAGGCCGGCAAGTAATGGCTGTCTGGACAATCGCGTGGCGCAAGGAAACAAACGAACACCTTGCTCGCCATGCGCAGCAGGGTAAGCCGCAGGTGGATTGCCTTGCAGAATGCGTCGGGCCTGAGCCGAAGTATCGGGGGCGTAACCGCGCAGGCCGTCGCCGCGAGTGAGGATCAGCTTGAGCACCCCGTCACCCAATGCGGCGGCATAGGCCTGCAATTCGCTGCGGATCAACGCCTGATCGGCGGCAAGCGCCAGACGTGAACAGCCATCCGCCAGACGCGACAGATGTCGCTCCAGCAACACAGGCTGTCCGTTACGCACGGCGATGGTCTCGAACAGACCATCGCCATAAGCCAGGCCGCGATCCTTCAGCGACAGAGCGTCAGCCGGCTGACCGTCGACCCAGCTGTCCATCAGCCTGCGAACCGGCGGAACACCAGCGAGCCGTTGGTACCGCCAAACCCGAAAGAGTTGGACACCACCACATCGATATCCATATTGCGCGCCGTGTGCGGCACGAAATCGAGGTCGCAGCCTTCGTCCGGCTCATCGAGGTTGATGGTCGGCGGTGCTACCTGGCTGTTGATCGCCAGCACGCTGAAGATCGCCTCGACCGCGCCCGCCGCACCCAGCAGGTGGCCGGTCATGGACTTGGTGGAACTGACGGCCAGCTTGTAGGCATGCTCGCCGAACACCGACTTGATCGCATTGACTTCGGCCAGGTCGCCTGCGGGAGTCGACGTGCCGTGGGCGTTGATGTACTGCACTTGATCGCCATTGATCTTCGCATCGCGCAGCGCATTGGTGATGCAGCGAGCAGCACCCGCGCCATCGGCGGGTGGTGAAGTCATATGGTAGGCGTCACCGCTGGTGCCGAAGCCAATGAGTTCGGCGTAGATGGTTGCACCACGGGCCTTGGCGTGTTCCAGCTCTTCCAGAACCAGCGCACCGGCACCATTGGACAGCACGAAGCCGTCGCGGCCCTTGTCCCATGGACGGCTGGCGCGGGTCGGCTCGTCGTTGCGGGTCGACAGCGCGCGGGAAGCACCGAAGCCGCCCATGCCCAGACCGCAGGCCGCCATCTCGGCGCCGCCGGCAATCATCACGTCGGCTTCGTCGTACATGATGTTGCGGGCTGCCATGCCTATGCAGTGTGTACCGGTGGTACAAGCCGTGGCGATGGCGTAGTTGGGTCCCTGTGCCCCCAGATGGATCGACAGGAAGCCGGAAATCATATTGATGATCGAGCCTGGCACGAAGAACGGGGAAATCCGTCGTGGGCCGGTCTCGTGCAGGGTGCGGCTGGTTTCTTCGATATTGGTCAGTCCGCCAATACCCGAGCCCATTGCCACGCCGATGCGTTCACGGTTGGCGTCGGTGACTTCCAGGCCGGCGTTGCGTACCGCCTGAAAACCTGCGGCCAGACCGTATTGAATGAACAGGTCGAGCTTGCGGGCTTCCTTGACCGACAGGTATTCCTCGACATTGAAGCCCTTTACCGAGCCGCCAAAACGGGTGGAATAGGCAGAAAGGTCGGTGTGTTCGATCAGACCAATGCCACTGCGGCCAGCCAGAATGCCCTGCCAGCTGCTCGGCACATCCGTGCCCAGTGGCGACAACATACCCATACCGGTGACTACGACGCGTCTACGCGACACAGCACTCTCCTTTTTCAAATGACGACTTTGCATCAGGCCTAAAGAAAAAACCGCACGCCGTGATAGCAGTGCGGTTTTTCCATGACAGCGAGCAACGATTACAAACTATTACGCCTGGTGGGCAGTAACGTAGTCGATTGCGGCTTGTACAGTAGTGATCTTCTCGGCTTCTTCGTCAGGGATTTCGGTCTCGAATTCCTCTTCCAGAGCCATCACCAGCTCAACGGTGTCAAGGGAGTCGGCACCCAGGTCTTCTACGAAGGAAGCAGTGTTGACCACTTCTTCTTCTTTAACGCCCAGTTGCTCAGCAACGATTTTCTTGACGCGCTCTTCGATGGTGCTCATACCTTGTTTTCACTCCTAATGGACAAATTCAGGCAGCTGGCCAGTGGGTAAGTGTATAGAAAGGCTTTTCAGCTTTTCAACTGAAAGCTTCACTCCTCAAACCCGGTGACCCTATGCCTATAAAATAGATTGCAGCTTTATAACGGATTTTAGACAGCTCGTATGACATTTTTTTGAAGCAATCCGTCACATTTGAATTACATGTACATCCCGCCGTTCACCGGGATTGTAGCTCCGGTAACGTAAGCCGCACCGTCCGACGCAAGAAAAGCGACCACGGACGCGATCTCTTGAGCTTGCCCCAGACGACCCAACGGAATCTGCGTCTGCAAGGCTTCACGCTGCGCCTCGGGCAGTTCACGGGTCATATCGGTATCGATGAACCCTGGGGCCACCGAGTTTACCGTAATCGAACGCGAACCGACTTCACGCGCCAGTGCACGGCTGAAACCTTCCAGACCGGCCTTGGCGGCTGCGTAGTTTACTTGGCCTGCGTTGCCCATGGCACCCACAACCGAACCAATACTGATAATTCGGCCCCAACGCGCCTTGGTCATACCACGCAAAACGCCCTTGGACAGGCGGAACAGACTGTTCAGATTGGTATCGACAACGTCGTGCCACTCGTCGTCTTTCATGCGCATCATCAGGTTATCGCGGGTGATACCGGCATTGTTGACCAGGATCGCCGGCGCACCGAACTGCTCCTGAATGCTCGCCAGGACCGCAGCCACGGACTCGTCGCTGGTGACATTGAGCTCAAGGCCGGTGCCCTGAATGCCGTTTTCCTTCAGGGTGGCGGCAATGCGCTCGGCACCCGACGCGGAGGTCGCGGTACCCACAACGATGGCGCCCTGACGACCCAGTTCCAGGGCGATAGCCTGGCCAATGCCACGACTTGCACCGGTGACCAGTGCAACTTTACCTTGCAGACTCATGCAAGCTTCTCCTGATTCAGGCCAACGCTGCACGAGCGGCAGCGAAAGCGTCTGGGGTATTGAGGTTGGATGTCGACACACCTTCGGCGCAACGCTTGTTCAGACCGGCCAGCACTTTGCCCGGACCGCATTCGACCAGTTGGGTCGCGCCCCTGGCGGCTAACGCCTGGACCGATTCAACCCAGCGTACTGGCTTGTACAGCTGTTCCAGCAGATCACGCTTGAGGGTTTCCAGATCGGCCGGCACTTCGGCACTGACGTTCTGAACCACAGGAATCTGCGGTGCCTGCCAGTCGATTGCCGCGATCGATTCGGCGAAACGCTCGGCAGCCGGACGCATCAGCTCGCAGTGGGACGGCACGCTGACCGGCAACGGCATGGCGCGCTTGGCGCCACGTGCCTTGCAGCCTTCGATGGCGCGCTCGACCGCAGCCTTGGCACCGGCGATGACCACCTGGCCCGGCGAATTGAAATTGACTGCACTGACCACTTCGCCTTGCGCCGCTTCGGCACAGGCTGCCAGTACATCTGCATCGTCCAGGCCCAGAATGGCGGCCATGCCGCCCTGTCCGGCCGGCACGGCTTCCTGCATCAGTTGGCCACGACGCTCGACGAGCTTTACCGCGTCGCCCAGGCTCAGACTGCCTGCCGCGACCAGCGCACTGTATTCACCCAGGCTGTGCCCGGCAACGTAAGCCGGGCGCGCGCCACCTTCCGCCAGCCACAGACGCCACAAGGCTATAGAGGCGGTCAGAATGGCCGGTTGGGTTTTATCGGTTTGATTGAGTTGCTCTTCCGGCCCTTGCTGGGTCAGTGCCCACAGGTCGTAACCCAGTGCATCGGAAGCTTCTTTGAATGTTTCAAGGACAACCGGATGTTGTGCGCCCAACTCGGCGAGCATGCCGAGGGACTGCGAACCCTGTCCCGGGAAGACGAATGCGAGGGAAGCAGACATGTAACAAGCCCCTAATGATCTTGTCGTCGGAGAGTTGGCGTCCCGCTTGGGGGACGCAAGAAACTGACAGTTGGATGGCCTATCGAACCAAGCGGTCACATTTAAGCATTGTCCGACGAAAACGCCTAAGGCAACAAATCCTCCAGACGACCGTGCAGGCGCTCGGGAAGATTCTCCTGAATCTCGATCAAGGCGCGCTGGATGGCACTTTGAAAACCCTGGACCCCTGCAGAACCGTGGCTTTTCACCACAATTCCCTGCAATCCGAGAAAGCTCGCACCGTTGTGCCGGGCCGGCGCCAGATCAGCCTGCAGACGCTTCATCAACGGCAGCGCCAGCGCACCGACCAATCGAGAGGCCACGCTCTTTCTGAACAAAGCCTCGATACGCCCGGCAATCATGATCGCCAGACCTTCGCTGGATTTGAGCAGGATGTTGCCGACAAAACCGTCACACACCACCACATCCGCGTCGCCACGGTACAAACCGTCACCTTCGACAAAACCGATGTAGTTGATACCACGGGCACTTTGCAACAAGGTTGCAGCCAGCTTGACCTGCTGATTGCCTTTGATGTCTTCGGTGCCGATGTTCAGCAAAGCCACACGTGGACGGACGATGCCCAGGGTTTCCGCTGCAACAGACCCCATTACCGCAAATTGCAGCAGATGCTCGGCGCTGCAATCGACATTGGCACCGAGGTCGAGCAACTGGCAGTAACCTTTCTGCGTAGGGATCGCCGCGACCATGGCCGGCCGGTCAATGCCCGGCAAGGTCTTGAGCACGAATCGCGACAACGCCATCAATGCACCGGTGTTGCCGGCGCTGACACAGGCCTGAACCTTGCCATCACGCAAAAGCTCAAGTGCCACGCGCATGGATGAGTCGGGCTTGCCACGAAGGGCCTGGGCGGGTTTTTCGTCCATGGTAATGACTTCGCTCGCCGGGACAATCGACAGGCGCGCGCGATCCACGGCCGAATGGCCAGCGATCAATTCTTCAAGAAGGGAGGGGTGACCGACGAGGGTCAGGTGCAGCGAGGGTGTGGCAGACAGGCAAGCAAGGCTGGCCTGAACAATGCTGCGGGGACCGAAGTCCCCGCCCATTGCGTCAATCGCGATGACTTGAGCGGACAAGTGATTACTCGTCAGCGCCCTTGTCGATCACTTTACGGCCACGGTATACGCCTTCTGGCGATACGTGGTGACGCAGGTGAACTTCACCGGTGGTTTTTTCTACAGACAGGGTGCTAGCCTCGAGAGCGTCGTGCGAACGGCGCATGTCACGGGCAGAGCGGGATTTTTTGTTCTGCTGAACAGCCATAATTGATTAACTCCTAAACGTTTGGGTCACGCTTTAACTGCGCCAATACACTGAACGGGTTGGACCGCGTTACCTCGTCCTCGCTCGGTTCGGGCTCATCTGCTCCCGCCGGCTGCTGGCATTCTTCCGGATGATGAGCAGGCACAATGGGCAAGGCGAGCAGAAGCTCCTCCTCGATCAGTGACTGCAGATCCAAAGGATCTTCGCCCAGTTCCAGCACGTCATAACCTTTCGGCAACGACTGGGTATTCGCACCCTCCTTCACCACAGCGTAACTGCATTCGCTATGGATCGGCAGGGTGACCAGCTCAAGACAACGCTGGCAAACCATTTTGACTTCAGTGTCGATAAAGCTGTGGATGACCACAGATTTACGTTCATCTCGTTCAAAAACGAATTTAGCCTGCACCGTACCGACATTGTCGGAAAGCGGGTCGCAGAGTCTCTCCAAATCGGCCAGCAGCATTTCACCTTGAAGGGTGGTGCCACGATCAGCCAATTTGCGCGGGTCAACGTGAGGTGGAATCGGGTCATTCAACATAGGCGCAGCATTATAGGGATGCACCCGCCCATGTCAAAGGAAATTCAGCCCTGTCCGTCACTTGGAAGCCTCGCTAGAATTCGCACCTGCCTTCTGGAGATGCGCATGCTGCCTTTATTACTCGCTTCTGGCTCGGTCTATCGCCGGGAATTGCTGACCCGCCTGCAACTGCCTTTCACTTGCAGCTCGCCGGATATCGACGAAAGCCATCGGCCAGGCGAATCCGCCATTGAGCTGGTCATGCGCCTCGCCGAAGAGAAAGCGCGCGCCCTGGCCGACAGCCATACCGCTCATCTGATAATCGGTTCCGACCAGGTCGCCGTGCTGGGAGAGCGGATTATCGGCAAGCCCCACACGTTCGAAAAAGCCCGCGAACAACTGCTGGCCGCCAGCGGTGCCAGCGTGACGTTTCTGACTGGCCTGGCCCTGCTCAACAGCCAGACCGGGCACTGCCAGGTCGATTGCGTGCCGTTCACCGTACACATGCGCACACTCGACGCCGCATGCATCGAACGCTACCTGCGCGCAGAGCAACCCTACGATTGCGCTGGCAGCTTCAAGGCCGAGGGCCTGGGGGTAAGCCTGTTTCAAAGCACCGAAGGCCCGGACGCTACCAGCCTCGTCGGCCTGCCCTTGATTCGCCTCGTGGACATGCTGCTCGCCGAAGGCGTACGAATCCCCTGATTAAGACAAGCATGTAGCAGCTGGCGAAGCCTGCGTTCGAGTGCGCAGCGCTCGCCAAGACATCCACCGCGACCTTACAGGCGAATCTCGCACCGGAATTGCGAGCGCTACGCACTCGAACGCAGGC
Organism: Pseudomonas sp. Pseusp10; assembly: GCF_059492225.1. Taxonomy (NCBI): domain Bacteria; kingdom Pseudomonadati; phylum Pseudomonadota; class Gammaproteobacteria; order Pseudomonadales; family Pseudomonadaceae; genus Pseudomonas; species Pseudomonas sp. Pseusp10. Next base: position 5,364,378 of record NZ_CP168528.1, read on the forward strand.
TTCGCCAGCTGCTACGGAGATTGCGTTCAAACGAAAAAAACCGGCCACTTGGGCCGGCTTCTCTACACAATGAAAGTCAGCGCAACGACGGACCGTTGAAACCCATCCACATCGCCAAATGCTCAGCCACGCTGGCACCGAGTTTTTTCGAGAAACGATCGAATGTCGACTCCTGAACGGTAAAGTCCACCAGTTCTTTCTCGCCGATCACATCCCGCGCAACCGAACTGGCATTGCCCAGCCCATCGATCAACCCCAGTGGCAGAGCCTGCTCGCCGGACCAGACCAGACCGGAAAACAGCTCCGGATGTTCCTTGTCCTTCAGGCGATCGCCACGCCCTTGCTTGACGCTGTTAATGAACTGCTTGTGAGTCGTATCGAGCACACCCTGCCAGAAGGCAGTTTCTTCCGGTTTCTCTGGTTGAAACGGATCGAGGAACGACTTGTGCTCGCCAGCGGTGTAAGTGCGACGCTCGACACCCAGCTTCTCCATGGTACCGACAAAGCCATAACCTGCCGCCGTCACACCGATGGAGCCGACCAGGCTCGCCTTGTCGGCGTAGATCTGATCTGCCGCGCTGGCGATGTAGTAAGCACCGGAAGCCCCCAGATCGGAAATGACCGCATACAGCTTGATGTCCGGGTGCAGGCCGCGCAGACGACGGATCTCGTCATAGACATACCCCGACTGCACCGGGCTACCGCCCGGGCTGTTGATGCGCAGAATGACGCCCTTGACCTTCTCATCCTCGAAAGCTGCACGCAGGCTGCCAACGATATTGTCTGCGCTGGCCGATTCCTTGTCGGCGATCATGCCTGTCACATCGATCAGCGCCGTGTAGTGGGCGCTGCGAGTAGCGGCTTTTTCCATATCCATCAGCGGCGAAAACAGGACAACTGCGCCAAACAGGTACACAAAAGTCAGCAGCTTGAAGAATATCCCCCAACGACGGGACCGGCGCTGCTCCTGAACGCCGGCCAGCAGCGTCTTTTCCAGCAGCTTCCAGCTTCTGTCGTCCCCGCTCTCTGCGCTCGCCTTGGCGGGCGCTTTCCATTCGTCGGTCATGCCATCCACCCCAAAAACAACCGGTTAGGCCTGCTGACTCAGCCAGGCATGCAATTCTGAAAAACGGTCGATGGCCAGTCGCGGCTCATACAACCTCAACGCATCGATCGATTGAGCACCATAACTGACGGCTATCGAGCCCATGCCGGCATTGCGCGCCATCTGCAAATCAAAGGACGAATCACCGACCATCAGCGCCTGTTCCGGGCGAACCTCGCAATGGGCGAGAATTTGCTCGAGCATCAACGGATGGGGCTTGCTGGCGGTCTCGTCAGCGGCGCGGGTGATATCGAAGTAATTCTCCCAGCCATGGGACTTCAACACCCGATCCAGCCCGCGACGGGCCTTGCCGGTCGCCACAGCCAGATGATAACCCTCGGCACGAAATGTCTCGAGCGACTCGACCACGCCCTCGAACAGCGGCGAAGGCACAGCCTCCGACGCAATGTAATGTTCGGCATAGTGCTCACGGAACGCGATCAACTCGGCATCACCGATCTCGGGGTACAGGGTGCGGATCGCCTCCGGCAAGCCCAGACCGATGATGCCCTTGACGGCAAAATCGTCGCACTGCTCAAAACCGGAGCGCCGGGAGGCAACATGCATCGCCTCGACAATCCGGCCAATGGAATCGGCCAGCGTGCCGTCCCAATCGAAGATCAGCAGCTTGTAATCAGATGGGCGCACTCAATCGCTCCACGGTTTTGGCCCACATTTCGTCAACCGGCGCTTGCAGTTTCAGTTCACCACCATCTGGAAGCGGCACGGTCAGCATGTAGGCATGCAGGAACAGGCGCTTGCCGCCCAGATCGCGGATTTCCTTGCTGAAACCCTCCTCGCCATACTTGGTGTCGCCAGCGATGCAATGCCCGGCGTGCAAGGTATGGACGCGGATCTGGTGAGTCCGACCGGTAATCGGCTTGGCTTCGATCAGGGTGGCAAAGTCGCCGAAGCGGCGCAGGACCTTGAACACGGTCACGGATTCCTTCCCCTCCTCCTCGTCGACCTCGACCATGCGCTCGCCGGAGCGCAGATTGCTCTTGCCCAGCGACGCACGAACTTGCTTGATCGAGCTCGCCCAGTTACCGCGGACCAGCGCCATGTAGCGTTTGTCGACGCCATCACCGCGCAATGCGGTGTGCAAGTGGCGCAACATGCTGCGCTTCTTCGCGATCATCAACAGGCCGGACGTATCACGGTCGAGACGGTGAACCAGTTCGAGCTCTTTGCAATCGGGGCGCAACTGACGAAAGGCTTCGATCACCCCGAAAGTCAGGCCGCTACCGCCGTGCACCGCAATGCCCGCAGGCTTGTTGATCACGATCAGCGCCTTGTCTTCGAAGACAATCGACGCCTCGAGCCGCTGCAACAGCCCTTGCGCCAGCGGCACCGGTTCGTCGCGCTCGGGTACGCGAACCGGCGGCACGCGCACGATATCGCCCGCCTGCAGCTTGTACTCGGGCTTGATCCGACCTTTGTTCACGCGCACTTCGCCCTTGCGCAAAATGCGGTAAATCAAGGTCTTGGGCACGCCTTTGAGTCGGGCGAGAAGGAAATTATCAATACGTTGGCCGGCATATTCCGGCGAGACCTCAAGCAGTTGTACGCCTGGAGTCGGGGGGGTAGTCGTCGTCATGCTGCGGATGATAACAATTTTTTATGGAATTGAAGCACTTAATCATTGCTGCTATAGTCGCGAACGTCGCCAAAAGCGGCCTGGACAGCGGACCAACGGTCAAAAACCGGCCCTGACCAACGCAATTCACCAGGACGCGAGGCCGTCCTACGGGGCTTTCGCTACGTAACGGTGGAGTTTGCAGGTGTAACGAGCGCAGGTGACATGAGGCCTGAATCACGCCACAAAGCAGAGTTTTCACTCGTTTTGCGAGCCATATTCACGGCCAGTTCACAAAGTGCAGTCAGTTGCGAATGACCCCGAGCGAAGGCATCGGAAACAACGCCTAAATTAGCCATGATGCGTGACCTCCCCTTTCGGAGCTCACGGTAAATGCCAACCCGCTGCGGATTCTGCGCGCGGCAGCACCCGAATTATCAGGGATACGTGTAGGGTGGAGATGCACAACCGCCGGACTGTGTAGCAACAGGCTTTCTCAAGACGCTTCATCTCGTCCACAGCCGCTGGTTGATTCCTCCTCCTGACTGAGTGCTTAAGTAGCCACAGCAAGCAGGACGCGTACGTCGCGATGAAGGCCCACATTGGCCGGACTTCGCTGGACACGGGAAATGGCCAACCACTCCCGACGCACCTGACACCGACCGTGAGAAGTCGTGTGTGCCGAACGCCGTTTCCGGCAGCCCGGAAACCGACGGTACTACATGAAAAGAATGCTGATTAACGCAACTCAACCCGAAGAGTTGCGTGTTGCACTGGTAGATGGCCAGCGCCTCTACGACCTGGACATCGAATCCGGTGCACGCGAGCAGAAGAAGGCCAACATCTATAAAGGCCGGATTACTCGCATCGAACCAAGCCTCGAGGCTGCCTTTGTCGATTTCGGCTCTGAGCGCCACGGCTTCCTGCCCCTCAAAGAAATCTCCCGCGAATACTTCAAGAAAGCCCCGGAAGGTCGCGTCAACATCAAGGACGTCCTGAGCGAAGGCCAGGAAGTCATCGTTCAGGTCGAAAAAGAAGAACGTGGCAACAAGGGCGCCGCCCTGACCACCTTCATCAGCCTGGCCGGTCGTTACCTGGTTCTGATGCCGAACAACCCGCGTGCCGGCGGTATCTCCCGTCGCATCGAAGGCGAAGAGCGCAACGAACTGCGTGAAGCCCTGAACGGCCTGGTTGCCCCGGCCGACATGGGTCTGATCGTGCGCACTGCCGGCCTGGGCCGCAGCAGCGAAGAAATGCAGTGGGACCTCGACTACCTGCTGCAACTATGGACCGCCATCAAGGAAGCCTCGCTGGATCGCGCCGCGCCATTCCTGATCTACCAGGAAAGCAACGTGATCATCCGCGCGATCCGCGACTACCTGCGCCAGGACATCGGCGAAGTGCTGATCGACAGCGTTGAAGCCCAGGACGAAGCCCTGACCTTCATCCGCCAGGTGATGCCGCAGTACGCCAGCAAGATCAAGCTGTACGAAGACAGCGTTCCGCTGTTCAACCGCTTCCAGATCGAAAGCCAGATCGAAACCGCATTCCAGCGCGTCGTCGAACTGCCTTCCGGCGGTTCCATCGTGATCGATCCGACCGAAGCCCTGGTGTCCATCGACATCAACTCGGCGCGCGCCACCAAAGGCAGCGACATCGAAGAAACCGCGCTGCAAACCAACCTTGAAGCCGCCGAAGAAATCGCCCGTCAGTTGCGCCTGCGCGACATCGGCGGCCTGATCGTCATCGACTTCATCGACATGACCCCTGCCAAGAACCAGCGCGCCGTGGAAGAGAAAGTCCGCGAATGCCTGGAAGCCGACCGCGCCCGCGTGCAAGTCGGTCGCATCTCGCGCTTCGGCCTGCTGGAAATGTCCCGTCAGCGCCTGCGTCCATCCCTGGGCGAAAGCAGCGGCATCGTCTGCCCGCGTTGCAACGGCACCGGCATCATCCGTGACGTTGAATCGCTGTCCCTGGCGATCCTGCGCCTGATCGAAGAAGAAGCCCTGAAAGACCGCACCGCCGAAGTTCGTGCACAAGTGCCGATCCCGGTGGCTGCATTCCTGCTCAATGAAAAACGCAACTCGATCACCAAGATCGAACTGCGCACCCGCGCCCGCATCGTCATCCTGCCGAACGATCACCTCGAGACGCCGCACTTCGAAGTGCAGCGCCTGCGTGATGACAGCCCGGAAGCGGCCACCAACCAGTCCAGCTACGAAATCGCCGCTGCCGCTGCTGAAGTGGAAGAAGTCCAGCCTGCCGCTGCGACCCGCACCCTGGTTCGCCAGGAAGCAGCGGTCAAGACGGCGCCGGCCCGCGCCAACGCTCCGGTTCCGACCGAAGTTGCCGCGCCAGCCCCGGCTCCGGCTGCCGTGCCAGAGCCAAGCCTGTTCAAAGGTCTGGTGAAGTCGCTGGTGAGCCTGTTCGCCACCAAGGAAGAGCCTGTCGCTCCGGTTGTGGTTGAAAAGCCTGCCGCCGAGCGTCCGGCCCGCAACGAAGAGCGTCGCAACGGGCGCCAGCAAAGCCGCAACCGTAACGTTCGCCGCGATGAAGAGCGCAAGCCTCGCGAGGAGCGTGCACCGCGTGAAGAACGTGCACCACGTGAGCCACGTGAAGAGCGTCAGCCTCGCGAAGTCCGTGAGCCACGTGAATCCCGTGAAGAGACTCCGGCAGTAGCCCGCGAAGAACGCGCACCACGCGCTCCTCGTGAAGAACGTGCACCGCGTGCACCGCGTGAAGATCGCAAGCCACGTGGCGAGCGCGAAGAGCGCGTTCGTGAACTGCGCGAGCCTCTGGATGCCGCTCCGGCCGCTGCTGCTACCGCTGAAGAGCGTCCAGCTCGCCAGCCACGTGAAGAACGCGCTCCACGCCCACCGCGTGAAGAGCGCCAGCCACGTGCCGAGCAAGCCGCCGCTGCAGCCGAAGAAGAACTGACCACCAGCGAAGAGCAACTGCAGGAAGACGGCCAGGAAAGCGCCGAGGGTGATCGTCCTCGTCGCCGCTCCCGTGGCCAGCGTCGTCGCAGCAACCGTCGCGAGCGTCAGCGTGACGCCAACGGCAACGTGATCGAAGGTTCGGATGAGTCCGAGTCCGGCGAAAACGCCGAAGCACCGAGCGTTGCCGATCTGGCCGCCGGCCTGGCTGTTACCGCAGCCGTCGCCAGCAGCGTGATCAGCGCTCCAGCCGAAGCACAGGCCAACGAGCAAGCCGAACGCGCCACTGCCGCGACCCTGGAAACTGCTCCGGTTGAAGCGCCAGTCGTTGAAGCGACCACGCCGATTGAAGTCACTGCGGCGCCGGAAATCGAAGTAGCGCCAGCGCCTGAGGCAAAACCTGCCGTTGAAGCGGCTGCCGAGCCGGCTCCAGAGGTTGAAGCACCTGCCGTGGTTGCAGAAGCGGTTGTCGAAACCGTGACTGAAACCGTTCGCGAAGTACGTGAAGAGCAAACGGCGTTCAACTGGGTGGCCGAGCCAGCCGTTGCTGAAACAGCTGCGCCAGCCGCTGAAGCCGTGGTTTCCGAGCCGGTGGTTGCCGCTGCAGAACCGGCTCCAGCGCCGGTGGTTGAAGCGCCAGTCGTTGAAGCACCGGTAGTTGCCGAAGCACCTGCACCGGTAGTCGAGGCCGCTCCTGTCAGCGCCCTGACGCCAAGTGGCCGTGCGCCTAACGACCCACGCGAAGTGCGTCGTCGCAAGCGTGAAGCCGAGCGTCTGCAGAAGGAAGCTGAACTGGCTGCCGCTGCTGCTCCGGCTGAAGCGGTTGTCGCTGCCGAGCCTGCACCGGTTGCTGCTGAAGTGGTTGAGGCAGCGCCTGCTCTGGCCGCTGAAGTGGCTGCCGAGCCGGCTGAGTCGGTGATCCACGAAGCACCGCGCTCCGTTCAGGAAGCGGTAGAGCAACACGAGCAAGCCCAGGAAAAAGAGCACGAGCCTAAACCTCTCGTCTGATTCCATCGGCCACTAAAAAGCCCCGCCTGGTGATCCAGGCGGGGCTTTTTTTATATCCGGAATTCACACCAGTCCCCTGTGGGAGCGAGCTTGCTCGCGATGGCGGAATGACATTCAACATTGGTGCTAGCTGATCCACCGCTATCGCGAGCAAGCTCGCTCCCACAAGGATCTAGGCTGGCCTGAAGGTTAGTGCCTCAGGCAAATCCACATCCCACAACACGCCGGGATCATCCAAGGTCACTTCAACCACCCGCCCTTGGGCAAACAGCGATTTGGCGCCACGATCCCCCGATAGCGCCATCAACCCCGCAGCGAAGTCCCGCCCGAAGCCGACCGGATGCCCGTACTCACCGTCCTGCGCGGGTACACTGATACTGTCATCGCTGATACCCGCCACCACTTGCTCGATACTGGAAGGCAGGATGAACGGCATATCCCCCAGCACCATCAGCCAACCATCGAGTTGCTTGCAGGCAGCGACTCCAGCGGCAATGCTGTCCCCCATTCCCGTCGACTCGATCAGTACAATCTCGCAACCATAGGCCTGAGCCATGCGAATCACTTGCGGGCGGTCAGCAGTGGTGACCAGTACGCGCTTGTCCAGCGCCGCTGGCAGGTTGACCAATGTGTGCTCGATGACGGATCGCACTGCACCGTCACGCCCGGTGCAATCGGCCACTAACTTGTCCTTTTCGGCGCCCGCCACCTGACGAAACCGGCTGCCCTGCCCCGCCGCCAACACGATGACGCCGATGGACTCGCTCATATGCTCTCCTGCAGGATTTTCTTCTGTTTCAGTTCGACGCCATTTTTGACCGCCACGATTTCCGCCATCAGCGACAAGGCAATTTCCGCTGGATTATGACTGCCGATGTGCAAACCGATCGGACCATGCAAGCGGTCAATCGCCGACTTCGACAACCCCAGTTGAGCCAGGTTTTCCCGGCGCTTCTGGCTGTTGATCCGCGACCCCAGCGCCCCGACGTAAAAAGCCCTGGAGTCCAGGGCCGTGAGCAGCGCCATGTCGTCCAGACGCGGATCATGGGTCAAGGCCACGATGGCCGTACGTTCATCGGTCTGGATATTCAATACCGCCTCATCCGGCATACCTGAAACGAATCGTCCGTGTTGCTCTTCCCAGCCGTAGACGAACTCGGTACGCGGATCGCAAATCAATACCTCGAAATCCAGCAGCCGGGCCATTTCCGCCACATAGCGCGACAGCTGCCCCGCGCCGATCAGCAGCAAGCGCCAGCGCGGGCCATAGATCGCACGCAAGGTCTGTCCGTCGAACGTCAACACGTCAGCTTTATTGGCCGGCTGCAAAAGCACTTCGCCGGTGGCCAGGTTCAGTTCACGCGCAACGATTTCATGGGCCTCGCAACGAACGAGCAACTGCTCGACCCAATCCCCATCATCGATGCGTTCTTCGGTCAAGCGCAAGGTGCCGCCGCAGGGCAGGCCGAAACGTGCGGCTTCCTCGCGGGTCACGCCGTAGGTGATCAGTTGCACCGGTGGCCCATCAAGCGCAAGGCGGCCATCGTGCAGCCGGGCGATCAAGTCATCTTCGACACACCCGCCGGAAACCGAACCAATCACCATGCCGTCTTCACGCAAGGCCAGCATGGCGCCGGGTGCCCGGGGCGCAGTGCCCCAGGTTTCGACCACGCTGTACAACACCACTCGTTGACCGGCGCGATGCCATTGCAACACGCTGCGCAGGACGTTCAGATCGGCGCTGTCCATCAGGCTTCAGCCTTCTGCCAGCCCGACAGTTGATAACGAACCGGCAGGCTGCGGATGCGTTTGCCGGTGGCGGCGAAGATCGCGTTGCACAACGCCGGCGCAATCGGTGGCACGCCCGGTTCACCCACACCGCCCAACGGGACGTCGCCCGGCGGCGTCACCAGATGCACGGCCACTTCTTTCGGCGCCAGGGACATGCGCGCCACTTCGTACATGTGGAAGTTATCCTGCTGGACCTTGCCGTCCTTGAAGCTGATTTCCCCGAGCACCGCATTACCCAGGCCCATGACGCAGGCACCTTCGAATTGCGCGCGAATCCGCTCGGGATTGATCTGCGGCCCGCAATCGACGGCAATGTCGGCCTTGTGTACCACCAGCGTACCGTCGTCTTTGACCTCCACCTCGATCACCGCCGCCACATACGTCACGAAGCTGTAATGCACCGCTAGGCCAAGACCGCGCCCCTTGGGCAACTCACGCCCCCAACCGGCGGCTTTGGCGGCAGTCTCCAGCACCGTGCGCAAGCGCGCGGTGTCGATTGGATAACGCTCGGGGGATTCGCCGTAGTTCCACTCTTCACTCAAGGTGCGTGGATCGATCTGACGGTCCGGTCCGAGCAATCTGATCTGGTACTTCAGCGGATCTTCCCCGGCCTTGTGCGCCAGCTCATCGACAAAACTCTGGATCGCGAAGCCATGGGGAATGTTCGACACCGAGCGATACCAACCCACCCGGGTATGCACCGTTGCCTCGGGGTTTTCCAGGCGAATGTTGGGGATCGCATACGCCATGTTGGTGAATCCCATGCCCAGTTCGAACGCCGCCTCATGGTTCATGCCCGGCGCAAACAACGCAGTGATGCTCGGCGCCACCGTACGGTGCAACCAGCCGGACGGCAGGCCATCCTTGTTCAGGCTGGCCTTGAGGTATTCGGCCGACACGGTGTGGAAATAGGAACAATGGATGTCGTCTTCGCGGGTCCATTGCACCCGCACCGCTTTACCGGGAAATTCCTTGGCGAGGATGGCGGCTTCGATGATGAAGTCAGGCTTGGACTTGCGCCCGAACCCGCCACCCAGCAGGGTCACGTTGAAGGTGACGTTGTCGAACGGCAGGCCCAGGCGCTCACCGATCCGTTCCCGGGTGACCTGCGGCGCCTGGCTTGGCCCCCAGGCTTCGCACGCACCGTCCTTGAACCGCGCAATGGCGACCATCGGCTCCATTGGCGACTGTGACAGATGCGGCAAGTAGTAGGAGGCTTCCAGCGTGCTGTCGGCGTTGGCCATGGCCTTTTCGATGTTGCCGGTATTGCGCACCACCTTGCCGGGCTTGAGCGAGGCCGCTTCAAGCTCCTTGCGATAGGTGATCGAGTCGTAGCGGGCGTTGGGGCCGTCGTCCCACTCGATTTTCAGCGCCTCGCGCCCCTTGATCGCCGCCCAGGTATTACTCGCCACCACGGCGATGCCCCCCAGGGGTTGAAACTCCGAGGGCAACGGACGGCTTTCGATCTGCAGCACCTTGATCACACCGGGGACTTTCATCGCCGCACTGTCATCGAAGCTTTTGACTTTGCCGCCATACACTGTCGGCCGCGCAATGGTCGCATAGAGCATGCCGTCGAAATGCACGTCGGCGCCGTACACCGCACGACCGTTGACGATATCTTCACCGTCGATGGCCTTGGTGCCTTCCTTGCCGATGTAACGGAATTGCGCGGGTTGCTTGAGCTTCAGGCTGTCGCGGGCCGGAACCGGCAAGGCGCTTGCGGCGGAGGCCAGGGCGCCATATCCGAGCTCGCGGCCAGAAGGCTCATGGACGACCTTGTGCAGTAGCGCATGGCATTCGCCGACCGGCACTTTCCATTGTGCGGCGGCAGCCTGTTCGAGCATGGTCCGCGCGGCGGCACCGCATCGACGCATCGGCTCGTACCAGTGACGCATGCTGCGCGAGCCGTCAGTGTCCTGGTTGCCGAAGCGCACTTCATCGCCTGGGGCCTGCTGCACCTTGACCATCGCCCAGTCGGCTTCCATTTCATCGGCCACCACCATGGTCAAACTGGTGCGCACCCCCTGGCCCATCTCTGAACGATTGCAAATCACCGTCACTGTGCCATCGGCGGCGATGCTCACATAGACCTTGGGATCATCAACCCAGCCGTGGGGCATGCCGTCGGCGCCGAACTTCTTGTCTTTTTCTTCGGCAAAAGCGTCCTGCCAGCCCCAGCTCGCGGCGATCACCAGCGCCCCGGTCGCCCCCACGCCCTTGAGAAAACCACGGCGACTGAGGTTGCTCAGGGCGAAATCATTCGGTAACCGGCTCATACCTTGGCCTCCTTCAGGTGAGTGGAGGCCTGGCGGATGGCAGTCTTGATGCGGTTATAGGTGCCGCAGCGGCAGATGTTGCCGACCATCGCCTCTTCGATCTGCTCGTCGCTCGGGTTCGGGTTGGTCTTGAGCAGCGCCGTCGCCGACATGATTTGCCCGCCCTGGCAGAAACCGCATTGGGCGACCGCCGTGTCGAGCCAGGCTTGCTGCACGACTTTGCCGATCGGATCGGTGTGCAGGTTGTCGATGGTGCTGACGTTCTGTCCGACGACTGAACCGATGGGCGTGATGCAACTACGTGCCGGAGCCCCTTCGATATGGATGGTGCAAGCCCCGCACAGGCCCAGGCCGCAGCCGAATTTGGTGCCGTTATAACCGGCCACGTCGCGGATCGCCCAGAGCAGCGGCATGTCCTCGGTGACGTCGAGTTGATGGTCTTGACCATTGAGTTTCAGGGTAATCATGGGCACGCCCGCATAGTTCTCGCGTTATGGGGTCGAGCAATCTGCCGCTGGATCTCGGTGGGTCGCACGCAGATCGACTCAGGCTAATAGGCTCTCTTATGCGGACACAGACGTCTGCACCGGGCCTTTGGTGGAGCAAGAGAGTGCATCGTTAGCTGACTAAGTTAACCGAGCATTAACAAAAAAGCCCTGCACAATAAACATCGTGCAGGGCTTTTTGATCCGTCCTGAAAGCTTAGCTCAATACCTGTTCGGTTCCATTTCCAGGTCGACATGGAAACGCTCGAAAATGTCTTTCTGGATGCGCTGCGCCAGGTTCAGCAGTTGCAGGCCCGTCGCGCCGCCATAGTTGACCAGCACCAGCGCCTGCAATTTATGCACGCCAGCATCAGCCTCACGGAAACCTTTCCACCCTGCCCGCTCGATCAGCCAACCGGCAGCCAGTTTCATCTGACCATCCGGCTGCGCATAGGCCACCAGGTCCGGGTATTCGCCCTTGAGCCGTGCAGCCAGCGCCGCCGACACCAAAGGGTTCTTGAAGAAGCTGCCGGCATTGCCGAGTACGGCCGGGTCCGGAAGCTTTTCATTGCGGATGCTGCAAATGGCCTGGCTGACATCACTGGCGGTCGGATGGTCGATGCCTTGTTCGGTCAGGCGCTGACGTACCGGTCCGTATTCGAGGTGCAAGTGCGCGGCACGGTCGAGAGCGAAACGCACACGCAGGATCACCCAACGCCCCGGTTCCTGCTTGAACAGGCTGTCGCGGTAAGCGAAGTTGCACTCTTGCAGCGTGAAGTCGCGCAGTTCGCCGGTCTGGCGATCGAGGGCGGTCAGGCCGGCGAACACGTCCTTGATCTCGACGCCATAAGCGCCGATGTTCTGCATCGGTGCCGCACCGACCGTGCCGGGAATCAGACTGAGGTTTTCCAGGCCGGACAGTCCCACGGACAGTGTATGTTGCACAAAGGGATGCCAGGGCTCACCCGCCTCGGCTTCAATCACCACCTGGCTACCGTCATCGCTCAGCACGCGAATCCCGCGAGTGGCCATGCGCAGCACCAGCGAATCGATGTCCGCCGTCAGCAGAAGGTTGCTGCCACCGCCGATCACCAGCACCGGCACTTTGTGTTCCAGCCCATAGGCCAGGGCTTCACGCACATCGGCGTCACTATGGGCCTCGGCAAACAGCCGGGCCTGGACATCCACGCCAAAGCTGTTGAACGGCTTGAGCGAAACCTGTGATTGAACCTGCAAACTCATAACCGTCCCTTCAATTCGATCACCAGCAAATCGCTGGCGCGCTCGATCAGGTCCAGCACCTGCTCGAAGCCTTGTTCGCCGTCGTAGTACGGGTCCGGCACTTCATCGATTTGCGACTGGTAACGACGCAGGAACAGGTCCAGCTCGGCCTTGCCCTTGGTGGGCTGCAAGGCCTTGAGGTTGCGCAGGTTGCTGTTGTCCATCGCCAGGATCAGGTCGTAGGTGGCGAAATCGGCGCGGGTGACTTGCTGGGCACGCTGGGCGGACAAGTCATAACCGCGCAACTTCGCCGCGGCCTGACTGCGCTTGTCCGGCGCCTTGCCGACATGCCAGTCACCGGTGCCGGCGGAAGCGACTTCGACCTGATCGGCCAGCCCCGCTTCACGCAACTTGTGCCGCAGCACGCCTTCGGCCGTGGGAGAGCGGCAGATGTTGCCCAGGCAGACAAACAGGACCCGCATCACGCCTCCAGCAGGCGACGAACGCGCTCAAGGTCTTCAACGGTATCGACGCCGGCTGGCGGCGCGATCAGTGCGTCGGCGACATGGATCCGCACGCCGTGCCACAGGGCTCGCAGCTGTTCCAGGCACTCGGTGTTTTCCAGCCAGCATGGACCCCAGCTGACGAAATCCTGCAGGAAACCGGCGCGGTAGGCATAGATGCCGATATGGCGGCGATACGGCACACCTTCGGGCAACTGCTCACGGTTCACGGCGAACGCATCCCGCGCCCAGGGCAAGGTGGAGCGACTGAACGTCAGCGCCAGGCCATTGAGGTCGCTGACGACCTTGACCACGTTGGGATTGAACAGGGTATCCGCGTCTTCGATCGGCTCGGCCAGGGTGGCCATGCGCGCTTCGGCGTGGGCCGCCAGGTTGGCGGCGACCTGATCGATCACGCTCGGCGGGATCAGCGGCTCGTCACCCTGGACGTTGACCACGATGGCGTCGGGCGCCAGGCCCAGCTTCATCGCGACTTCGGCCAGGCGATCGGTACCGGAGTTGTGATCTTCACGGGTCAGCACCACTTCGGCACCAAAGCCGTTGCAGGCCTCGATGATGCGTGCGTCGTCGGTGGCAACCACCACCCGCTCGGCGCTGCTTTTGCTTGCCTGTTCCCAGACGTGCTGGATCATCGGCTTGCCGGCGATCAGCAGCAGCGGCTTGCCCGGCAGGCGGGTGGAGGCGTAACGCGATGGAATGACGACGGTAAAGGCTGTGGTCATTTATCCAGGCGCTCGTCGGTGGTCAGGGTGCGCGCTTCGGATTCGAGCATCACCGGGATGCCGTCGCGAATCGGGTAGGCCAGGCCTGCACCCTTGCTGATCAGCTCGGTCTTGTCGGCGCTGAGTTTGAGCGGGCCTTTGCAGACCGGGCAAGCGAGGATATCGAGCAATTTGGTGTCCATGAGCATTCCCTGGAAAAAACGGAGTTAAGGCAACAAACGATCCGGCAGCAGGCGCATCAGCTGGGTGTCGAACCAGGCCACGAAGGCCGGCGACGGCACAGCATCGACCGCCAGGTACCACCAATCGGCGGCGGCAAAGGCACGGCATTTCACCGCGTCCTTTTCCGTCATCACCAACGGCAACGACGGTGTGAAATTCAAAGCCTCCACGCTGTATTCGGCGTGGTCGGCAAACGCATGTGGAACCGGCTGCCAGTGTAGCGTTTCGAGGGTCTTGAAGAAACGTTGCGGATTGCCGATGCCGGCCACCGCGTGCAGGGCCTGGCCGCTGGGGAAATGGTCGAGGGGACGCCGTTCGCCGCTGCGCAGATTGATCAGCGCGGTGGGTTGCAATTGAAAGGCAAAACCATCCTCGCGGTCAGCCGCGGCACCGTTGTAGAGGACCGCGTCGACGCTTTGCAGGCGCTCGACCGGTTCGCGCAACGGCCCGGCGGGCAGGCAACGGCGATTGCCCAGGCCGCGGGCGGCGTCGATCAACACCAGCTCCAGGTCGCGGGCCAGGCGGTAGTGCTGCATGCCGTCGTCGGACAGGATCAGGTCCAGCGGTTCACTGGCCAGCAACGCTTTGACGGCGTTGCTGCGATTGGGGTCGATCATCAACGGCACGCCCGTGCGCTGGACGATCAGCAACGGCTCGTCACCGGCGAAATCGGCGCTCTGATCAGCCTCGACCCGCCACGGCAACTGCGGCGGCTTGGCGCCGTAGCCGCGGCTGACCACACCGACCCGCAGGCCGCTGCGCTGACAATGCTGGATCATCCACAGAATCAGCGGCGTCTTGCCGGTACCGCCAACGGTGATGTTTCCAACGACGATCAACGGCACCGACGGCTGATAGATCTCGCCCTCACCCGCCAGAAAGCGCTTGCGCTTGTTCATGACCACGCGCCGGTACAGCCATTCCAGTGGCTGTAACAGCTTCAGGGCCGGATGACCGTCATACCACGCGGCGAGCAATCGGTTGGACATGGCCATCAGGGCGCGGGGGGCGCCGCCTCGATGGTGGTCATGCGCAAGTGGCTGAAACCGAGTTTGCCGGCGGCGTCCATCGCAGTGATGACCGACTGATGCCGGGATTTGCCGTCGGCGCTGATGGACAACGGCAGATTGGTATCACCATTGGATTCTTTCTGCAGCGCTTCCATCAACGTGGCCAGGTCGCTTTTCGGCAATACATGGTTGTTCACCGAGAACACACCGTCGGCACTGATGGCGATATCGAGCTGCCGGGTCTGGTCGTCGGCAGATGCGCCACTGACCGCTTCCGGCAGCTCAACGCGCAACTGGGTTTCACGGGTAAAGGTGGTGGTCACCACGAAAAACAGCAGCAGGACAAACACCACGTCGATCAGCGACACGAGGTTGATGTCCACGTTCTCCCGTTGCTTGCGGCGGAATTTCACGCTTTGCCCTCGGCCAGATCAACGTCACGGTCGCCCTGCACCACTTCAACCAGCTTGATGGCTTCCTGCTCCATGCCCACGACGAGCTCATCAATGCGCCGTTGCAGAAACCGGTGGAAGAACACCGACGGGATACCGACGATCAGGCCCGAAGCCGTGGTAATCAAGGCTTTGGAAATACCGCCGGCCAGCACTGCGGCGTTGGTCGTCATGCCCGTGCCCATGAACGAACTGAAGATCTCGATCATGCCCAACACGGTACCCAGCAGACCCAGCAACGGCGCCATGGCGGCGATGGTGCCCAGCGCGTTGATGTAGCGCTCCAGCTCGTGGATCACCCGGGCAGCGGCCTCTTCGATGCACTCTTTCATGATCTCGCGACCATGCCTGGAGTTGGCCAGGCCGGCCGCCAGGATCTCGCCCAAAGGCGAATTGGCACGCAGTTCCTTGAGTTTTTCTTTATTGAGCTGTTTGTCCTTGATCCAGACCCAGACCTGCCCGAGCAAGTGCTCCGGGGTCACGCGGCTGGCGCGCAGGGTCCAGAGACGCTCGGCGACGATCGCCATGGCCGCGATGGAACTCAGAATGATCGGCAGCATCATCCAGCCGCCGGATTTGACCAATTCCCACACAGTGACAGTCCCCTCGAAAAAGTGCGCCACTCTAACATAGGGGGTGGACGCACCGAAGACCGTGATGTCGCATCCGGTCGGGCTTTGATAACACTCGGTTATTGCTTCAAGGGCGGCGGATCGCGCCAGAAACGCCGTTCCTGACGCATTGACCACGGCGGCTCGAAGCGCCCCAGTTGCAGACGAATGGCACCGTGTTCGGCGCTGTCGTAGATCGCCATTCCACGTTTTTGATAACGCGCGATGACCGTGGGATGCGGATGGCCAAACGAGTTGCCCTGCCCGCGGGAGATCAGCGCACCCTTAGGTTGCAGGACATTCAACAGGGCCATGGACGACGAACTGCGACTGCCGTGGTGAGGCGCCTGCAGCCAATCGGTGGGCAGGGCCAACGGACCGTCCAGCAGGGCTCTCTCGGCGGCGGCATCGATGTCGCCACTCAACAGCAACCGTTCGCCATTGGCCTCGATCAGCAAGACACAGGAGTTCTGATTGCTGTCGCCGGCCAGTGGCCAATGCCAAAGCTGGAAGTCGACTTCATCCCAGGTCCATTGCCGACCGCTCTCACAACGCTCTGCCTGCAACTCCACAGGCAAGTCTGACGGCTCACCACTGACCACCTGTTTCACCGGCAAGCCCCTGGCAATCGCCGGGGCACCGCCGGCATGATCAGCATGGGCGTGGCTGATCAGCATCAGGTCGAGCCCCTTCACCCCCAGTTTGCGCAATGCCGGCAGCACCACCCGTTCCCCCTGGTCGAGCTCACCGAAACGCGGTCCGGCGTCATACAGCAACGTGTGATGCCGAGTGCGCACCAGAATCGCCAGACCCTGACCGACATCCAGTTGCCAGACTTCGGCCATGCCTTCCTGCAACATCGGCCTGGGCGAAAAAACCAGCATCAACAGCATGGGCCACCCTAACGGGCGCATCGGTACGCCCCGCGGCAGCAAGAGCAAAAAAGTGCCAATGACACCGATTAGCCAGGCCCATAGCGGGACTGCCGCGGGCACCCACGCGGGAACCTGACCGGAGATGAGCCCCAATCCCCTGAACCACCCGTCGATCAAGCCCCCAGCCAGCCAAAGCAGTTTCTCCCCCACATAAGGCACCGGCAGCAACAGCGTCCCGAGCAACGCCGGCGGCAGGACCACCAGACTGATCCAGGGCACCGCGAACAAATTGGCCAGCGGCCCGCTGAGACTGATTGGCAACCCCAGTGCCAGCAACAACGGGCACAGTCCGATTGCAATCAGCCATTGGGCACGGGTCCAGGTCTGCCACCAACGCCACGGCCCCAACCGGCCGCCAAAGGTCAATATCAAGACGGCCACGGCCGCGAAAGACAGCCAGAAACCAGGCTGAAGACTCGCCAGCGGCTCCAGCAGCAAAATGCCGTTGAGTGCCAACAACAGTGGCCACCATGCTCCGAGATGACGGAACCGTAGACGCCACAACAACACCATTCCAATCATCAGGCAGGCCCGTCGCACCGGCACCCCGAAACCGGCCAGCATCCCGTAACCGAGCGCAGCGGCGAATGCCAGGCCACACGCCCAGGGCAACCATGGCAGACGGTTCGGCCATAGCCCAAAGCGGGCCAGGCCGGCAATCAGCAGATACACGACGCCCGCCAGCAATCCGATGTGCTGCCCGGAAATCACCAACAGATGCACCGTGCCGGTGTCCTGCAATACCTGCCAGTCTTCGCGACTCAGCCCGGCGCCGTCCCCGAGTACCAATGCCGTCAGCGCGCCGCTTCGCCCTTGGGCATCCACCGCCAGCAAACGCTGACGGATTGCATCACGCCAGGCCCATTGGGCTGGCGCAAGGCGTTCGCCGTCCTTGACCGTCCCGGTCGCCCCGATATGTTGTGCCAGCAACCAGGCCTGGTAGTCGAAGGCCTGCGGATTGAGGAGCCCGACCGGGCGCTTCAACTTGACGGCCAGGCGCCAGCGCTCGCCACTGTTCACCGGCGGCCCGCCATACCAGGCCAGACGCATTTGCCGCGGCAGCCGGGTACGTCGGGACTGGATATCGGTCAATTCGAAACGCACGACACTGTCGTCATGCCTGGGCAAACCTGTGACCCGCCCTTCGACCCAGCGGGTTTCTCCGTCCAGGGCCGGCGGCAAGCGGTCATCCAGCGCCCACTGCGCATTCGCGCAGGCCCAACTCAAGCCAAACAGAAAAAACGCCGCCGGATAGGTCCTGAACGGCAGCAACATCAAACCCGCCACCGGCATCGCCAGCCACAACCAGACCGGCGGCAATGCCGGTAAAAAGCGCAAGGTCAGCAGACCCAACGCCAGCGCCATCATCCCTGTGCGCATAAGCCCGTCCTTGAGAGTACCCTTCAAGGCTTAGCCCGCCCGTCGCATGGGCGTCGTCAATAATTGTCACAAAGTCTGAATGGGCAGCTCATAGAATCCAGACATACTTGCCGCCTTGACCGACCGAGAAGCCTTATGCCCCGGCGCTTATTCAAACGTTACATGCCAGACCCGATGAGCATCAGGGAACACAAGTCCTTACGCTTTCTCGGCACGCTGCTGCATGACCCGAACCTGTGGCACCTCAACCGCCACTCCGTTGCCCGCGCCATGGCGGTGGGTCTGTTCGCCGCGTTCCTGCCGATCCCGCTGCAGATGCTGCTGGCGGCAATTCTCGCCATCATCGTGCGCGGCAACATGCCGATTGCCGTGAGCCTGGTCTGGCTGACCAACCCGATCACCATGCCCGCCGTATTCTTCTGCACCTACCAGGCCGGCGCCTGGCTGATGGACGTTCCCGCCCGACAGTTGCCGGACTCGCTGACCTGGGAATGGATCAGGGGAGAAATCTCGACCTTGTGGCAACCGTTTCTGTTGGGCTCGGTCGTGACGGGGCTGGCACTCGGTGCGCTGTCCTACTTCATGGTAATGGCGTATTGGCGCTGGTGGGTGGCCAGACAATGGAAGCGGCGCAAGAAGAGCCGGATGAGATAAATGCAAAACGGCCTCCATTTGGAGGCCGATTTTTTATGCAGGGTCTGGACTGACGCCATCGCGGGCAAGCCCGCTCCCACAAGGATCTGCTGAGTGACATGAATCGCATTCACACCAGAAACCTGTGGGAGCGGGCTTGCTCCGGGCGGCGTTCCGACGATACAGACGACTCGGTCGTCCTCAGGTACGCATCCCGCGCCCGCTGACCAGCAACCGTGCACAACCGAGATACAGCACCACGGTCGCCACCAGCATGAAGGCGATCGCCACGCTGATGCGGATATCCGATACGCCGAGAATGCCGTAACGGAATGCGTTGACCATATGCAGCACCGGGTTGGCCAGGGACACGGTCTGCCAGAACGGCGGCAGCAAGGTGATCGAGTAGAAGACCCCGCCCAGGTAGGTCAGTGGCGTCAGCACGAAGGTCGGAATGATCGAGATGTCATCGAAATTGCGCGCAAACACCGCATTGATGAAACCCAGCAACGAGAAGATCGTCGCGGTCAGCACCACCACCAGAATGGTCACGCCCAGGTGATGCACTTGCAAATGGGTGAAGAACAGCGACAGCAGGGTCACGATGATCCCCACCATCAAACCGCGCAGCACGCCGCCCAGGGTGTAGCCGATCAGAATGGTGTGCGGCGACAACGGCGAGACCATCAGTTCTTCAATGGACCGCTGGAACTTGCTCCCGAAGAAACTCGACACCACGTTGCCGTAGGAGTTGGTGATCACCGACATCATGATCAGCCCCGGCACGATGTACTCCATGTAAGTGAAGCCACCCATGTCACCGATTTGCCGACCGATCAGATTACCGAAGATCACAAAGTACAGGACCATGGTGATGGCCGGCGGCAGCAAGGTCTGCGGCCAGATCCGGGTGAAACGCCGGACTTCACGGTAAACGATGGTGTTGAGGGCAACGAGGTTGGGGCGCAGCTCGGAACTCATACCGCCACCTTCGACAGATTTTTCTCCACCAGGGACACGAACAACTCCTCGAGGCGATTGGTTTTGTTACGCAGGCTCAACACTTCGATGTTCTGTTGCGCCAGCTGGGTGAACAGCGCGGTGATGCCCATGGACTTGTCCACCTGGACTTCCAGGGTGTGGCTGTCGATCAGCCGGGATGGGTAGCCGAGCAATTGAGGCGCGGCTGGCAGGACGCCCTTGAGGTCCAGCAGGAAGGTTTCGACATGCAGTTGGCTGAGCAACTGACGCATGCTGGTGTTCTCGACGATGGTGCCATGGTCGATGATGCCGATGTTACGGCACAACTGCTCAGCCTCTTCCAGATAGTGGGTGGTGAGGATGATGGTGATGCCTTTCTGGTTCAGCTCGGTGAGGAAGCTCCACATCGAGCGACGCAGCTCGATGTCCACCCCGGCAGTCGGTTCGTCGAGGATCAGCAGTCGCGGTTCATGAACCAGGGCGCGGGCGATCATCAGCCGACGCTTCATGCCGCCGGACAGCGAACGCGACGGCACGTCCTTCTTGTCCCACAGGCCCAGCTGGGTCAGGTACTGCTCGGCGCGTTCCTTGGCGATTTTCGCCGGGATGCCGTAGTAGCCGGCCTGGGTTACGACGATGTCGAAGGTCTTTTCGAACTGGTTGAAGTTGAATTCCTGAGGCACCACGCCAATGGAGCGTTTGAGCTGCGCAGGATTCCTGTCCAGGTCGTGACCGAAGATATTCACCGTGCCGCTGGTCTTGTTCACCAGGGTCGAGAGAATGCCGATGGTCGTGGATTTGCCGGCGCCGTTCGGGCCGAGCAAGGCGAAAAAGTCACCTTCGGCGACATCCAGATCGATACCATTCAGGGCCTGGAAACCGTTGCCGTAGGTTTTGGTTAGCTGCCGGATGGACAGAGCGGAACTCATATCTGATTTACGCACCAAGAAGGGAAGAAAGGGTCAGGTAAGGGCGGGCGGCGCGCATTGCAACCACGTCGCATGTGCGCAATGGTGCTTGTCGCCGCCACACAAGTACAGTCAAGTGTGTCGATAGTGAGTATTAAGTCAACGCAGTCATGACGGCTTTCCGGTACGCCGGACGCTGTTTCAATCGTGCGTACCAGGCCTGCAGATGCGGTTGTGGCGCACGCTCGATCGGCATCTCGAACCAGGCATAAATGAAACTGCCCAGGGGAATATCGCCCATGCCGATCTCGTCTCCGGACAGATAGGGCTTGCTCGCCAACGCCTGATCGGCCATCGCCAGCAGCGTGTCGCATTCCTTGATCGCCGCCTTGATGGCAGGCCAGTCCTGCTGGTCTGCCGGGGTACGCAGCACACCCCAGAACACGGTACGGAACGGGCCGGCAAAGCTTGAGGTGGTCCAGTCCATCCATTTGTCAGCGCTGGCGCGGGCTTGCAGATCCGCCGGATACCAGGCCGTGCCGTCGGCGTGACGGGCCATCAGGTAACGCACGATGGCGTTGGATTCCCACAACACAAAACCATCGTCATCCAGCACCGGCACCCGACCGTTGGGGTTCATCGCGCGGTACTCGGGTGTATCGACGACACCAAAGGCGCCACCGGCATCGATAGCCTCGTAGGCCAGGCCCAGTTCTTCGGCGGCCCACAATGGCTTTCTGACATTCGATGAGTTTTTCCGACCCCAGATCTTCAGCATGACCGCCTCTTTTTCGGTAAGTGGGCAGGCAGCATACGCCGGATCAGGCGCGTCTCAAATCGCTCTGCATGTCACCCGACAGCGGTTGCTGTTGCTCACCGAACAGGTGCGGATAGCATTTTTCCAGGTGTTCGAAAAAGAACGCTTCAGGTACGTCGGCGAACTGGCCGTGATCGACGAGGTACTCCATCAGCTTCGCGCCATCGCGGTTGAAGGGATGAAAAACGCTGTCGTTGATCCCGTCGAATTCCAGCGGCGCCACATTGAACAGGTCGCAGAGTTTGCGGTTGAACGCTGGTGTCGCCTTGACCCAGCGATCCTGCAAATAAAACTCGGTGTAGCCGTGCATGGCGAACATGTCGCTCTTGAGCAATTCAAGCAGCCGTGGCGTCGACAAATGATTGCGCACATCCGCCAGGCCGATCCGCGCGGGAATCGCGCAATGCCGCGCGGCACCGGCCAGCAACGTGGCCTTGGGCACGCAGTAACTCTCCCCGGCCGCCAATGCATAACTACCGCGCAGGGTCTGCGGATCGCGACTGAATGTGTACGGGTTGTAGCGCACCGCTTCGCGCACGGCGTAATAGAGATTGATCGCCTGTTCAAGCGGATCGCGACTGGCGCCGCGGTGTTTTTCAGCGAACTCCACCACGGACGGATGGTCACTATCGATGAAGCGGCCGGGGCTCAGATACTCGTGCATGAGAATAATCTCCTGGGGAAGCCCCGAGTCTAGCGAGAGCTTCAGCACAGAGATAACGACATTTCGGCCAAACATGGGCGCTTTGCCGCTCGCTCAATGAACGTTTTTTTCACGTTTGCGGCCCATCTGTCGCACGAAAATCATCCGGGGTTTCCCACGATTCCAATCACATCGCTCCAACCAGCCTGTTTCGCGGATGCGGTCTAAGCTCTGTGGGCTGGTTCGCCCTGGTTTCACGGAGGAATGATTATGCTGCTGTTGTGGATACTGGTTCTGCTGGTCGGAATTGCTTATTTGGCCCACCGCCGCATCGCCCCGCTGCCCGCCCTGACCATCGTGGCCGTCTATGTCGTGGCAATGGGCGCTTTCAGCCGTGCGCCGGGCTGGTTGTTGCTGGTTTACTGGGTATTGATCGCCGCCGTCGCCGCGCCCTTGCTGCTGCCCGACCTGCGCCGCAAATTGCTCAGCGC
Source organism: Pseudomonas sp. Pseusp10 (assembly GCF_059492225.1). Classification (NCBI taxonomy): domain Bacteria; kingdom Pseudomonadati; phylum Pseudomonadota; class Gammaproteobacteria; order Pseudomonadales; family Pseudomonadaceae; genus Pseudomonas; species Pseudomonas sp. Pseusp10. The sequence continues at coordinate 5,387,108 of NZ_CP168528.1, forward strand.
GCCGATGTTCAACTGGTTCCAGAAAACCCTGCCACCCATGTCACAAACCGAACGCGATGCCATCGACGCCGGCACGGTGTGGTGGGACGGCGAACTGTTCAGTGGCCGTCCGGACTGGAGCAAACTGCTGTCCTATCCCAAAGCGCAATTGAATGAAGAGGAACAGGCTTTCATCGACGGGCCGACCGAAACACTCTGCACCATGGTCAGTGAATGGCAGCTCGGTCAATCCATGGACCTGCCACCCGAAGCCTGGACATTCATCAAGGACAACGGATTTTTCGCCCTGATCATCCCCAAAGAGTTTGGCGGCAAGGGTTTCTCTGCCTATGCCCACTCGCAAGTGGCGATGAAACTGGCGAGCCACAGCGGCGACCTCGCAACTACCGTGATGGTCCCCAACTCCCTCGGCCCGGCCGAATTGCTGCTGCACTACGGCACCGACGAACAACGCAATCATTACCTGCCACGTCTGGCACGCGGCGACGACATCCCGTGCTTTGCCCTTACCGGCCCGCTGGCCGGCTCCGACGCCGGCGGCATGCCGGACTCCGGAGTGATCTGCCAAGGTGAATGGCAGGGTCAGGAAGTCCTCGGCCTGCGCCTGAACTGGGAAAAGCGTTACATCACCCTCGGCCCGGTGGCCACCCTCCTCGGCCTGGCCTTCAAGGCTTACGACCCTGATCACCTGCTGGGCGACAAGGAAGACCTGGGCATCAGCCTGGTGCTGATTCCGACCGACACCGCAGGCGTCGAGATCGGCCGCCGCCATCTGCCGTTGGGCGCCGCATTCATGAATGGCCCGAACTCAGGCAAGGACGTGTTCGTCCCGCTGGAATTCCTCATCGGCGGCCAGGAGATGCTCGGCAAAGGCTGGATGATGCTGATGAATTGCCTGTCGGTCGGGCGTTCGATTTCCCTGCCGGCGGTGGGCACCGGCATGGCCAAGTTCACCAGCCTGGTGACGGGCCAATACGCTCAGGTTCGCGAGCAGTTCAATGTGCCGATTGCCGCTTTCGAAGGCATTCAGGAAGCCATGGCGCGCATTGGCGGCAACACCTGGATGATGGACGCCGCCCGCATGCTGACCACCAATGCGGTCGACCTGGGCGAGAAACCGTCGGTACTGTCGGCGATTCTCAAGTACCACCTGACCGAGCGCGGCCGCGACTGCATCAACGATGCGATGGACGTGCACGGCGGCAAGGCGATCATCATGGGGCCGAACAATTACCTCGGCCGCAAATGGAACTGCGTGCCGATCTTCATCACCGTGGAAGGCGCAAACATTCTCTCGCGCAACCTGATGATCTTCGGCCAGGGCGCGATTCGCTGCCATCCCTTCGTACTCAAGGAAATGGCCCTCACCGGCCGTGAAGACAAGGATCAGGCGCTCAGAGAATTCGATGAGCTGCTGCTCAAGCACATCGGTTTTGCCGTGGGCAACGCCGCCAGTACGCTAGTGTTGAATCTTGGTTTCGGGCACCTGGAACACACCCCGGGCGACAAACTCAGCCAGGGTTACTTCCGCGCACTCAATCGTCAGGCCGCTGCTTTCGCCATGCTCGCCGACCTCAGCATGATGCTGCTGGGTGGTGAGTTGAAACGCCGGGAACGTCTGTCCGCACGGCTGGGTGACGTGCTGAGCAACCTTTACCTGGCCTCGGCCGCACTCAAGCGCTACCACGATCTCGACTCACCGCCGTACATGACGCCGCTGCTGGCCTGGGCCATGGAGGAAAGCCTGGGGCAGGCGGAACGGGCCATGGATGAACTGCTGAGCAACTTCCCGAACAAAGTCGTGGGCTGCCTGTTGCGGGTGATCGTGTTCCCGTTCGGTCGCCGGCACAAAGGGCCATCGGACAAACTCGGTGCCGAAGTCGCTGCGTTGATTGGCCGCGCCAAGGGCGACCCTGCTCTGGAGGAATTGCTCCAGGGTTGCTATCGCCCACAAGCGAGCGACGATCCGGTCGGGGCATTGCAACACGCCTGCAATCTGTTGAGCGCCGCACAGCCACTGCAGAAAAAGCTGCACGTGGCACTCAAGAGTGGCCAGGTCAAACCGCTGGCCGGTGAGTCGGTGATCGATGCCGCGCTCGAGGCTGGCGTGTTGCAGCCGGTGGAGGCCCAAACCCTGCGTGAAGCCGAAGCGGCCCGGCGCAAGGTGATCGATGTCGATGACTTTGACAAAAAGGCTTTGGCACTGGCCAAGGGAAAAGTCCGCTGATCCCTCCAGACATGTAAAAACGGGCGCGGGCGCTTTATACTTCCGCGCCCGTTTTGCTCTTGAGGACTTATCTCGTGTCCAACATCGTTGCCGATCATCTCGTTTTACTCGACCACCTGCGCAGTATCCTGGTCGCCGTAGGTGAGGCCGAGCAGGTTCCCGACGAAAGTCATGCCTTGTTCCTTGAGCGCTTCGACGAACTGCTTGCGTTACTGCCTGTCGACCCGATCGAAAGCCAGTACCTGGGCCAGGACATCCTGTGCCAGGTCATCACTCGCTATCCGCAAATCGCTCACCTGGTTCCGCGCGACCTGTTGTGGTATTTCGCCGGTGACTGCCTGCATTACATGCCCGATGATGAAATCGACCTGTATCAGGCACTGGAAGAACGCCGCTTCGAAGCCGAACAGAACGACGAACCTTTCGACTGGAACCAGGAAAAACAACTGCTGGCGATGTCAAACCAGGACAGCAAGCACTGATCCTCGACTGGTCATGCAAAAGGCCCGCATGGTTGAACATGCGGGCCTTTTTTTCGCTCAGAACAAGCCGTCACTCTCCGGTAGTTCATACTCCGATGGCGACCAGCCCGGACCATTCGACTTACCCGGCTTGCCCAGCGTCGGCTCCTTCTCCAGGCACTCCACCAGGTAATCGATCAACACCCGTAGCTTTGGCGGCAGGTATCGGGTTGGCGAATGCAGCAACCAGGCACCTCCGTGGTAGGACGCCAGAAAGGTCCAGTCCGGCAGCACTTGCACCATCAACCCTTTCTCCAGGGCATGGCGCGCCGTGAAATACGGCAGGCTGCCAATCCCGATGTGCTGCAACACCGCGCCATAACGTACGCCGGTGTGATTGGCGGCATATCGCCCACGCACACCGACGGTGACCGACTGGCTACCCTTCTTGAATTTCCAGCGCGCATCGCTCGGGGTTTCGCCCAAGTAAATGCAACTGTGATTGAGCAAGTCATGGGGGTGAGTCGGCGTACCGTGCTCGGCCAGATACTGCGGTGTGGCGCAGAGCAAATGATCGATGGTCAGTAATCGCCGTCCCACCAGCCCCGCAGGCGGCCGGTCAGTGATGCGAATCGCCAGGTCGACGTGATCGTCGATCAGATCGACCTGGCGGTCCTCAAGCAACAGCTCCACATCCACCTTGGGATAACGGCGCAAAAACTCCGGCATGTGCGGGTGAATCACGATTCGGCCTACTGCTTTCGGCACGCTGATACGCACCAGCCCCTCGGGCTCATCCGTGAACTGACCACTGACTTCCATCACCGTCCGGGCGGCATTGACCATTTCCTGGCAGCGCTTGAACACCTCCTCGCCACCGTCACTCAGGCGCAACTTGCGCGTGGTTCGTTGCAGCAAGCGGGTGGCGAGCGCCTTCTCCAGACGCGAAATGCTGCGACTGACCGCCGAGGGCGAAGAACCCAACTGACGAGCCGCCTCGGAGAAACTGCCCACCTCGACAACCTTGACGAAAATCGCCATTTCACCCAGCAGCGGCAGCAGAAGATTTATGCTCACAGCGCAACAGTCCTTTGATGTTTGGCCTGATTATCACGTATTTACAGGTTTCCTATAATAAAAAACAGAAATTCAATTCGAGCCTGAAATATGACGCTGCGCCTTTTTTTCCATAGTGATGAGCTCAAGGCCAACGTGGAAGTCCTGGAATGCACACCCCACGAAAACGAGTTTGCCGTGGTCTTGCGAGCGACCCTGTTCCACCCTCAAGGCGGCGGACAGCCTTCGGACACTGGCTGGATCGGCGAAAGCCAGGTGCTGCGCGTGATTCAGGATCCCGAGCGGATCATTCATTTTGTCGACCGACCGGTAAAAACCGGCATGACGCAAATCCGCGTCGACGAGCAGTGCCGGTTGTTCAACACGCGCATGCATTCGGCCGGGCATTTGATCGGCCACTTTGTACAAGCCATGGGCTGGATACCGATCAAGGCGCATCACTGGCCTGGTGAAGGCCGTGTGCAATTCAAGCCGGGCAATTCACCGCAGGATGTTGAGGCCCAGGCAATTGAGCACGGCATCGGACAGTGGATCGACCACAACCTGCCGCGCCTGACCTCACTGCGCGAAGGTGTCCGGGAAATCGGCTTCGGAGAACTGCCCGCCTACGGTTGCGGCGGCACCCATGTACGTAGCCTGAAAGATTTGGGCGCGGTCACGATCAACAGCCTTTCGCAAAAGAAAGGCACGCTGTCCGTCCACTACCTGGTCGACTGAGCACAGGGCGTTGGTGAGACGCCTGATTTTATCGATGCAGCATTGCCCGGAACGCAAAAGGCCCGCTCAGTCAGACTGGCGGGCCTTTTTTTGCCTCGGCACACCCCTTCGACATCGGGCAACTGCACTGCGCTGCGACCCTGCCCACCCGCCTGTCTCCAGCCTTTGCACCAATAGTTTTCGTTTAACTCATGGCACTTTGGTTTGATTGAACTACCTTCAAACAATAAGAAGTCATGACGGCTCGATTTTCCACGTCGGCTTCAGTGATCAGACAGCGGATTGGCAAAAGGAGTTACCTCACCATGATCCTGGCAGGCGTTTTCCGGCTCTGTACCTGCATTGCCGATTACTTTCCGGGGGAACCAGGTCGTCGGACACCGCCGTCCATGGCCGCAAGTATCGCTCTGGCGGGCAGTCCAGGTAACCGGATCACTAAAAACCGTTTCAGCAAAGGTCGCTCGCTGTCCAGCCAGACCAGCGAATTGCGCCCGCTCGTGTGTCGCACGCAAGGAGTAACCCCAAGGCCATGGATAACGGGTCTGGCGCATGGGGGGGGATAGCCCGATCCCCGTGAAGTGATCCGAGACAACTCAGTCCGCCTAAAGACGGCCTATCCAGTGAGGATGTACTTAATGAGCTTTCGTACCGAGCCCGCTTTCAAGCGAATTATCCATGGCCTGTTCTGGGTGGGCCTCAGCGTGGATGCGGCTCAGGCCGCGCCGGCCAATTGCCCGCAACTGGACAATTGGCCGACAACGTACGAGGTCGGTCAGGGGCTGCAGAGTGAACTGCGCAGCCCCGTTCCGGTAACGCAACTGGCGGTGGGTGACCCGAAAATTGCCGACGTGCAACCCAGCGGCAGCAGTGCTTTCATACTCACGGGCCTTGCGCCGGGGACCACCAGCCTGATGGTCTGGACCGCCTGCTCGAAAACGCCGCGCCAAAGCATGGTGTTCGTCAAGGGTAAAGCCACAGCGGCGCTGACCAGCGTGCCGTCGGTGCCTTCCGACGACCCGCTGCTGCCGAGCCAGGTGCAGACCGATATCCGCTTCGTTGAAGTCAGCCGGACCAAGCTCAAGGAAGCCTCCGCCTCGATTTTCGGCATCCGCGGCAACTTCCTGTTCGGCTCGCCGAGAACCTTGCCCACCATCGGCGGTATTGTCACGCCGTCGATACCGGTGAGAAACGACCAGTTCAACCTCACGTTTGCTACCGGCAATACCCTGGTGGCGCTCAACGCGCTGGAAGGTAGTGGTTTCGCCTACACCCTGGCGCGGCCAAGCCTGGTAGCGCTCAGCGGGCAGAGTGCGAGCTTCCTGGCTGGCGGTGAAATACCGATTCCGGTGCCCAGTTCAGGCAGCGATAGCGTGTCCATCGAGTACAAGGAATTCGGTATCCGCCTGAGCCTGACGCCGACCATCATCGGGAAAAACCGTATCGCGCTGAAGGTGGCACCGGAGGTCAGTGAGCTGGACTTCACCAACGCCGTGAGCATCGCCGGCACGGTCGTCCCGGCCCTGACCGTGCGCCGTACCGATACCAGCATCTCCCTGGCCGACGGCGAAAGCTTCGTCATCAGCGGCCTGATCAGCACCCACAACGATTCCCAGGTGAACAAGTTTCCGGGGCTGGGCGATATCCCGGTTCTGGGCGCGTTTTTCCGCGACAACACCATCAACCGTGAAGAGCGCGAACTGCTGATGGTTGTCACCCCGCATCTGGTCCAGCCACTGGCGGCCAATGCACAACTACCGTCATTGCCTGGCGAGCAACTGCGTAATTACGACCCGAACTTCTACCGCATGTTCTTCCTGGAGAATGGCGACTTCGACAGTCGTAGCGGGCTTTCGCAATGAGCCGGAGCCTGAACCGGACTTGTCTCGCCCTCACTCGTAACGGTGACGTTGCACGCTGGCCGGGCCAGCCTTATTGCCATTGGCCAGGCGTTCAACCTGTTGTAGCCAGAGGACCTTCAATGAAAGCAGTCATTGCAATAGCGGCGACATTAATGCTCGCAGGTTGTGCCAGCAATGGCCTGTCTTCGCGACCGGCCAGCTGTGCCAAGCCCGGTTCGGAACAAGAACTGTCCCTGAACCTGGCCGACAGCATGGCCGACGAAGGCCGTTTGTATGCCAGCCTGGCGAATCTGGAAGGTTTGCCCGATAACCTGGTCCAGGTTCGCCTGCGCAAGGCTCGGGTGCTGCGCCTGATGGGGCGTAGCGGCGACGCGCAGCCGTTGTACGAAAGCTTGCTCGGCACCTGTCTGGCGGCTGAAGGGGAACATGGCCTGGGCCAGTTGGCCGCCGCCAGGAATGATAACGCCAGCGCCGCCACTCACCTCGAGCGTGCGGTGAAGATGGCCCCCACTGACGAAAGGATGCGCAATGACCTGGGGGTCGTCTATCTCAATCAGCGACGGATCCCTGAAGCACGCTTTGAGTTCATGACCGCCATGGAGCTCAAGCAGGCCAACACACTGGCGGCACTCAATATGGTGACGCTGCTGATATACCAGGATAACTGGAAGGCGGCTGCCGAACTGGTGACCCGCGCCGACTTGAGCCCCAAGCAAGTCGTAGAGGCTCAAACCCGCGCGGAAAAACTCAAGGCCTCCGCCAAAAAAGTGGTGGCTAGCGAGGGCAATCGCGGAACCGAGGTAGCCGATACCTCTTCCAGTGCGAACAAGTAGAACGTACGAGGAGTCGAGATGAGTACCAAAAGGCTGTTGATCCTGTGCATGGCTTGCCTGTCCACCACTGCCTGGGCTATTGAGCCGGGCCCCTCCTCGCCGTATCAACAAGGCACCGAACAGTGGTTGCAGTTGCAGATTCGCGGCGTGGTTGCCTCCCCTAAACTGCAAACCGCTTCGGCCACCGAACGCGACCTGGCCATGCAGCGCTGGCTGAATAGCTTCAACTACCCGATTCCGGAATTTTATGACCAGGATGCAGCGGGAAAAATGACCATCGGCAACTGAGGCCTGTCGATGGGTGATCAGCCTCTGGCGTAGTCCAGAGTGGCCTAGCTAAAAAGCCAGGCTCAATCACGAGTGTAGGAAAATACAGTCCAGGTACTACAAGTTGAAGCAAGCGATTGGAGTGAATGCACTCTATTCGCCTGCTCCATCCCGTTCTTATGCAGTACAGCCATCCTGTTCGACGGCAAGCCACTCCTGCTCACTTACCGAATGCCTTGAGTACCCCGATCATGGCGGGGCCAATGGCTATCAGGAAGAAGCTCGGCCACAGACAAAAAATCAGCGGGAATATCATTTTGGTGCCAATTTTCGCCCCCATCTCTTCAGCGGCCTGCGTACGCCGGTCACGGAACTCATCGGCATAGATGCGCAAGGTGTCGGCCACACTGGTACCAAAACGGATACTCTGCGCCAACAGGTTGACCAGCCCTTGTACGTCATCCAAGCCAGTGCGCACAGCCAGTTGCTTGAGCGCCTCGGTACTGGAAATGCCCGCGCGGATTTGTGCATTGACCATGGCCAGTTCTTCAGCCAGTTCGGCCTGACTGACCGACATCTCCTCAGCCACCCGTTCGATGGTCGTAGGCAAGGCCAGGCCCGACTCCACGCACACCACCATCAGATCCAGTGCATCCGGAAACGCGGCACGCAGTCGGCCTTGTCGCATCTGCTTGCGCTTTGCGACATACAGCGCTGGCATCAACCATCCGACTCCAGCCATCAAGACCACCAACAGCAGCCCCATGATCAGGGAAACCTTGGGAATCATCGGCAACAGCAGCAACGCAATACCCATCAATAACAGGGGCAACATCAAGCGTACCGCCCAGTACATCTGCACCGCCGACGAGGAGCGGTACCCCGCATGCATCAACAGGGTCTGGGTGACCGAAGTCTGAGCCGATTCGGCCGAGGCAAAGCGCTGGCCGACCCGCTCCAGCAACAGCTGCAGATTACCCGGTGCTTCCTGCCCGGTCGTGTTACCTAAATGACCACGCTTGATTAGCGTCAGACGACGCTGCACCGGGTCCTGAAGCCCCTGCATCAGCAAGATCACAGCGACGACCGCAAGCACCGTACTCAAACCGATCGCGCCAAGGAACAACAGGCGCGCCATCTCCTCGTTCCCCGTGACCCGACTGAACAACCCGAGCAAAAAATCCATGACCTGTACCTCCCGGTAGTGAACCCCGCTTAAACCTGAATCCGGATGATTTTGCGAATCCAGAAAATCCCGGCCAACATGGAACCAAAAGCCCCGAGTATCAGCTTATGGCCCACCGGATCATTGAGCAGCAACGGCATGTATTTAGGGGTGGTGAACACGATCGCCCCCGCCAGCACGAAGGGAATGGCCACCAGTATCCAGGCCGACATCCTCCCTTCGGCCGACAGGGTCTTGACCTTGCGCTGGAAGCGAAAGCGCCCGCGGATCAGGCGACTCAGACGCTCCAGCACTTCAGTCAAATTGCCGCCGGTCTCGCGATGGATGAGGATCGAGGTCACCAGCATCATCACCGTCATGCTGGGCATCCTCTCCAGCAGGCCGAGCATGGCCCGGCGCACATCGTTGCCATAGTTGATATCGGCGAAGGTCAGGCCGAACTCATGAGCCACCGGCCCCTTGTGTTCCTCGGCCACCAGGCGCAGGGTTTCGTTGAAGGGGTGTCCGGCGCGCAAAGCGCGGCACATGGCATCCAGCGCGTCCGGCAGGCCTTCCTCGAACTCAGCGAAACGCTTGCCACGGTCACGAGAGATTTTCAGTATGGGTAACCAGAAGACCGCGAAACCCGCGATCAGCGCCATCCACCAGACTGACGAGCCCATCCAGATCAAGATACCCGCCGAGCCCCCCAGCACCAGCCCGAGCAGCAATACCCGATAGGCCCGGTATTCGTGCCCGGACTGCTCAATCATTTGCGTCAATGCTTCCATAAAGGGCAGTTGCTCAAGCCTGGCCTCCAGTGGCGACAAACGCGTCAGGTACTTCTGCCTCAATACCGTTTGCATATTGGGCAGATTGTTGGCCTTCTCCAATACATGCAAGCGGCCGCGGATGCGCTTGCGCATCTTGCCGGCCTCACCGAATACCGGCACTGCCACGCCCTGGGACAGGAGGAAGACGGCAATAAACACCATACCGAGGAACATCAGAATATATTCACCAGGAACCTGGCTCATGATTACCGTGCCTCCATCCATTCAGGCCTGAACATCGTAAGCGGCAGCTCGATACCGCGCTTGGCCAGCACATCACGGAAGGCGGGGATCATGCCACTGGGCCGATAATCACCCAGCACTTCGCCGTTTTCGCCCATGCCATGGCGCGCGAAGGAGAAGATTTCGGTCATGGTGATGATCTCGCCTTCCATGCCATTGATCTCCTGCACGCTGACCAGGCGGCGCTTGCCGTCCTCCTGACGTTCCAGCTGGATGACTACATCAATGGCCGATGCAATCTGCTGACGCATGGCCTTGATCGGGAAGGTCGCCCCAGTCATCGACACCATGTTCTCGATCCGCCCCAATGCATCGCGCGCGGTGTTGGCGTGGATCGTGGTCAACGAGCCGTCATGGCCGGTGTTCATTGCTGTCAACATGTCCAGCGCCTCGACGCCGCGTACTTCGCCGATCACGATGCGGTCCGGACGCATCCGCAGGCTGTTGCGCACCAACTCCCGCTGGCTCACCTCGCCACGCCCTTCGATATTCGAAGGCCGGGTTTCCAGGCGCACCACATGGGGTTGCTGCAGTTGCAGTTCAGCCGAGTCTTCGATGGTGACGATCCGCTCGTTGTGCGGAATGAAACTGGACAGGACGTTGAGCATGGTGGTCTTGCCGCAACCGGTACCGCCGGAAATCAGCACGTTCAAGCGCCCACGGACAATCGCCTTGAGCAGCAGGGCAATGGCCGGGGTCAACGTCCCCACCTGGATCAGACTGTCGGTATTGAGCAGGTCCACCGCAAAGCGCCGGATCGATACGCTCGGGCCGTCGATGGCAAGCGGCGGGATAATCGCGTTGACCCGCGAACCATCCTTGAGCCGGGCGTCCACCAACGGCGAGGACTCGTCGATACGCCGACCCAGGCTGGAGACGATGCGGTCGATGATGTTCAGCAAATGCTGATCATCGCGAAAGCGCACATCGGTGCGTTGCAGTTTGCCAAAGCGCTCGACATAGACCGAGGCATGACCGTTGACCAGAATGTCGGACACGCTGTGATCAGCCAGCAATGGTTCCAGAGGACCAAGGCCGAGCACCTCGTCGGTGATCTGCTTGATGATCAACTGGCGGCTGGACGTACTCACCGGTGCAGAATGTTCATCGAGCAGGCGCTGGCAAATATCACGAATCTGCCGCGCGGCCTCAGCCTGTTCAAGGGAGTCCAGCAAGGACAGGTCCATGACCTTGAGCAACTGCTGGTAGATCTTTTCTCGCCACTCGGCTTCCACCGGGGTGACCTGACTTTTGGTTTCGTAAAGAACGTCCGGAGTTGCGCGCTCCCACGCCATTATTTCCTCTGCCGGATCCAGCAGGTCGTCACCCGGCTGGTTAGCCTGCGATGTGGCGGGTTTACCGGTCTGTTTGCGCAAGCGGTTACGAAAGTCGCTGATCATGGGTCACCCCCCGAAAAAACGGTTGAAGGCGCGTTTGAACACGCCTTTTTTTCCAGCCACCTGGTTGCCGAGCAGGTCATCGGCCACGTTGCGCAGGGCAACGGTGATCGCCGCCTTCGGCGCATGCAGACCCAACGGCACGCCAGTGTTCTGACTCTGGCTGACCAGGTTGAAGTCGTTGGGTAATTTCGACAGGTTCGTGCAGCGCAGCGCCTCGCCGATATCCTTGAGGCTGACCGCTGCCGTCTTGTCATAGCGGTTGACCACTATCTGCAATTGATCCCCACGCACGCCGAGGTCTTCGCGAAGAATCCGCACCAGGGAGCTGGCATCGCGCAGATGACTGACGCTCTGCTGCACCACCACGTACACCCTATCCACCTGTTCCAGCACGGAACCGGTGAGGTGGTCGATTTGCCGCGGCAGATCGATCACTACCCAGTCATAGCTGGCGCGGGCCAATTGCATCAGGGTATCAAGTTGCTCGGGTTGGGCATCCTGCGGCAGACACAGCTCACCGGCCCGGCCACCCAGCACATGCAAGGTCGGGCTGAAGTGGCTGCAAAAACCGCGTAGCGCAACACTGTCCATGCCGTCGATCTGATGCAACACCTCCAGATGGCTGTGTGTTTGCGCCACATCCAGGTAATGCGTCACGCTGCCAAATTGCAGGTCCATATCCAACAACAGGGTACTGCCGCCCTTCATGCTGAGCTGCTGAGCCAGGTTGCAAGCCAGCATGGTGCCGCCGGATCCGCCCTTGGCGCTGATCACGGCGAGCAATTTCCCTTCTGTCCCGCTGCCGGTCCGAACCTCCATGACCAGCCGATTCAAGGCGGCGACCAGTTCTGTCTCGGCGACGGGCTCCGGCAGCACGTCACGGGCGCCGGCCTGCATCGCCAGGCGCATGCCTTCCTGTTCGCTCAGCAGCCCGCACACCAACATCGGTGGACGCTCATGGGCCGGGCGCTGCAACAGTGCCGACAGCTCTTCACGCCACAGGTGGCTGACGCGCAACAGCAGCAGATCGGGCATCCGGTCCAGGCCGTAGAGCGGGTCGACATGCCCATTGCTGACCAGTCGAGTGCTCACCTCCAGGCTGGGCATGCGCTGGCAGACGCTCTGCAGGTCGCGCAACGACGTGGCATCACGGCTGCTGATCAGCAACCTGAGCCCGGCTTTGCCGGTCGAACTGGAGAGTGGAGTGTCCCTGGTATTCAGCATGGCGTGATCTCCCCGGAATCGGAATGACGCCCGAGACTTTCACGTGGCAACGTTGCCCTGAATGTAGGCAGGGTAATGGGCACGCCGAACCCGGGAATAAACAGATTGAAAACGAAGTTTTGCAGACTCAACTGGACATAGCGGATGGCACGAAAACCGTTGACGCTGACCAGGTCGCCGGGGTTGGCTATCACAGCACCGTTGACGTCCAGATAGGTCAGCGTCAGGTTGCTGGTGGCCAGACTCGTGATCAGTTGGCTCGTACCGGCGTCGGTCGCGGCGTTGAAGATCGCCCGCCGCAAGACCACCGGATCGCTGATGTTGCACACCGCCGCCAGACGCGCCCCCCGCCGCACGGCCTCATCCAGCGCATTGACAGTGAAGTATAGCCGGCCCATTTCCAGCACGCCGAACAACAGCGTGAATACCAGCATGCCGATGATGGCGAACTCCACAACATAGACGCCACGCATGCGTTTGCGATTCATCACAGTGCCCTCATGACGGTAGTGGCGACCAGCGGAATGCTCAGCGCAATCTGACTACCAAAAAATCCTGGAATCGAGCCGGCACAATTACCAGCGCCAATCACCGGGCAGAAGTTGTAGGTGATGGTGACTCGCACATGGTTGGTGCCCACTGCGGCAACGACCACGTTGCCAGTCGTCAACCCTGACACCACAGCGGTCCCGGTGTTGACCGGTACGCCATACACCGCAACGTTTTTCGTCTGGGTCTCCAGCGTGCTGCCACTCGGAACAATGGCAGCGCCGAGCGTCGAGTTCCAGGCCTGGCTGGCGACGAAACGGCTGGCATCACGGCTGGCCTGCAGCAACAAGTTGTACTGATAGAACATGCGGCCGAATTCACCGAAGGTCAGTAACAGCAACAGCAACACCGGCAACACGAGGGTGAACTCCACCATGGCCAGGCCTTGCTGGCGCTGCCAATGTTTAAATCCGTGAAGTCTCATGACGCCCCCTATGAGTCAGTGCTCGGAGTGCCGCTGCCGGTGAGATAGGTTTTGTAGAGCTGAATGATCTGAGGTCCGGAATCGGTTGACGGCGAGGGGCCGGCTACGTTGTCGCCTTCGCACTCCTTCACGAACTGGCCGAAGATCTCCGCTTCCCCGCCCCCACCATCCATGGGCTGCACCACGAAATAACAGCCAAAACCGAGGACGGGGATCGAGGTTGAACCATTATTTTTCCCGGCACAGTTGCCCACCACGATTTTCAGCATCCGGCGCTCGAACACCCCATTGCCCTGACAGCCACTGCCCCCTGCCACACACGCGGCAACGCTCGCACGCCAGTCGTTGTAGTCCAGTATCGGGTTGCCGCCCGCCGTGAGATTGCCATTGTTCGAGGTAACGGTTTGCCCCTGGTACTTCGGGCCTGTGCCGTCGTCAGTGATTGCGGGGTTACTGAACGTGGTCACCAGGTCCGGCGGATAGGCCGAGGCACTGATCTGGCCGCCGTCGTAGATGCCGAAGCGCGTATTCAGGCCTTGAGACGCAGGGCCGACCTTGTTGCCAGGCTCGGTCGTGACGTTGTCTCCCACATTGCGGCAGACCTTGCCGCCTCCGGCCATCTCCTCCCTGACCGCATTGCCGCCCGAGCCAAAATCGAGCAACTGAAAGTTGCCTGGACCAATGGGCGACTTGTTGCCGGAAGCCGTCTTCAATACTTTCAAATCACCAAACTGGAAGCCCCAGAACAGGCCGGCGCCCGGGTTGTATTTAGTCGGGTCGCCACAGACCATCAAAGGTGCGAGATCGCACGGGCTGGTAGGGCTGGGGCCAGCGGTGGCGATCGCCGCCACCGCTTTGGCTCCCAGGCCGCCAGCGCCGAATGCCTGTGCGAAATTCCAGAAAAAACCCGTCAGGTTATAACTCGGTACCGATACCCGAACATACTTGGCATCCGCCGGACCGGGATAGGAGAACGGGCCATAGACACTGCTTGCCAGTTCCACCACTGCAAAATTTGCGTTGCCGCCGACAGCCGTGGCCAATTCGCTGTTGCCCGTGGCATTGGCATTTTGCGTTAGCGTATTGAGCGCGGCAGTCCGCGTCGTGCTAGCACTGTTGACGCCACCCTCCACCTGACTCAGGGTTTTTGCGCCACTCAGGGCGGCGGCGTCCACCGCATTCTGCAGGCGCGTTTTGTTCAGCATCATATGCCCGCCGTCCAGAGCCAATGCCGCCATCATGGCCATCGCCGCCAACGCGATCACCATCAATACGCTCACCGATCCTTCCTGGCGCCTTGGCGTCGAAGTGAACGGCCGCTGAATACGAAGATTCATCATCAAGCCCTCGATTGCCGATACCGATCCGGATCGGCTGCGCCAATACCGTGGTGCCCAGGCACCTGTTGCGCCCTGTCAGCGAATTCTGACTACATTGGCCTCGATCCCGCGGATAATGGTGACGGCTCTGCCACTCTCTCCATTACCACGCGGCACTACGCGTTTTGGCTCTGTGGCGGTAGCCACCGCCATAAGCGGTGTGGCAGGCGCAACGGCCGCGGTTTTCTTCTCTAGGTTCAGCGGGTTACGCAGCGCCAGTTGCAACTTGCCTTCGGTCTGCGCCGTCACCAGGGTTTCCGCTTCAGCGACCGACATTTCCAGCGTCACGGCGCGCACCACGACCGGCTGGGTCTTATCGGTACCCGCGGTCTGATCCACCGCCAACACCCGCAGGTTCTCGAGGATGGTTCTGGACGTGGCGCTGTTAGTGCCGGCATTGGTGGTTTTGGTCGCCAGTACATCGACCCGGTTACCCGGCAAGAGGAATCCGCCCACGCCGACCACATCGTCCACGCGTACCGATATGGCGCGTTTGTCGGGAGCAATCAAAGAGGCCAGGGTGCTGCCCCCCAGGTGCTCGCTCAGACGCGCACCGCGCACGATGTCGCCGCGCAGAATGTCGAACGTTGCGATCTTGCCCACGGTTTTTTCGCTGGCATCGAAGGCATCGTCCGGGATCGTATCCAAGGGCATGCGTACGGTCGTGACCTGCTGCGCCTCGACCATCTGCCCGAATGGAATCTCTACCGTGGCGACCACCACGTTTCGAAGGTGGTCATCCGGGCTGGCATTGAGCCGCGCGCTCAGCCAGGAGTCGGCCATCCATGCAGCCCCAAGGCCCATGGCCAGGGAAACGCCTATCAGGGTAAGCGTACGAGAGCTCATGTCAGTATCTCCGTATCAAAGAAAGTCGAGCTGGACGAAGTAGTTGTGCCAGGCCCATTCCAACTCTTTCGGTGACAGTGGTCCGGAACCGCCGATATAACGCTGGCGATCGAGCGCCATGTTCAGGAGATCGCGGGGATGGCAAGGCACCAGGGGCATGCCTTCACTTGCATAAAGCCTTTGCAGCACATAACGCACCAACAGCGGGTCATAGGAAATGCCCAGGCGCTCGCTTTCCTGACGCCAGATCTTTTCGTACTGCTCGGGCTTCAGGTAACCGAATTGCAGCTTGTAGCCAATCCGGCGAAGGAAGGCCTCATCGGCCAGTTCCAGGGGATTGAGGTTGGTGGAAAACACCAGAATCAGATCGAATGGCAGCTCGCAATGCCGACCGCCGCCCAGGTTGAGGAAATCGCGCTTCTCTTCCATCGGCACGATCCAGCGATTGAACAGCTCGGCGGGGGCCATGCGCTGGCGTCCCATGTCGTCGATGATGAACAGGCCATTGCTGGCCTTGAGCTGCAAGGCGGCCTGGTATTGACGGGTAAATGGGTCATAACGAACATCCAACTGTTCCATGCTCAACTCACCGCCCGTGATGACGATCGGGCGCTTGCAGCGCAGCAGTCGACGGTCGATCCCTTCGTTGAGCATCAGATTGTTCTGTTGAGCATTTTCATCGAGTCGCTGATGCACTTGCGGGTCATAGATCTCGATCACCGACTCGTTGATGACGATGGCATGAGGGACCCAGATGGCCTCGGCGAACAGACGGATCAGCCGACTGCTGACATAGGTCTTGCCGGTCCCCGCGGGCCCATAAATCATGATCGCGCGCCCGGAGTTCAGCGCCACACCCAGCTGATCGAGCATCTCCTCCGTGAGCACTACGCCAGCCAGGGCATTGCGCATATCCTTGGCGTTGATGCGACCATGGTGAATAGTCTGCAGTTTGATCAGGGACCGGTAGGTACTCACCGGGAAGGGTGCCGCACCGATATAGCCACTGCGCGACAGGGCATCGCGGGCGGCACTGCGACCACGTTCGGTCAGGCCATAACGCAGCATCTGCCCGCCCGCTTGACTCGCCTGGCCCAGCACTTCGACACGGCCATCCTTGCGCAGAAACGCCAGGACTTCTTCAAGTACCGCGCCGGTCAGCGCCAGGCGTTCCACCAGCCGCGACATGTCCAGCACACCGGCATCAAACAAATGCTTGCACACCAACTCACCGAGAAAACTGTCAGTCAGTCCGGTTTCGCGGATAGTGCAGGGCTGAGGAGCCAGGCGTTGCACCGCTCCCCGATCGCTGGGGTAGGCATCACTTTCGACGATGACGTGCATGTCCAACCTCCGAATCAACCGGCAGTGAGTTGCCAGTAGATGCTGTTCAACGTCCCCAGCAGGATCGCTACCGAATAAGGAAAGGGCTTGCCGGCTACCTCGTCTGAACTTGGCGCCATATAGGCCCGCGCCCAAAACATCAACCGATAGCGCCCCAGGGTCTGCAACAATTGACCGCGCACCAGAACGATCAGAAAACCGCACAACCCTCCCCATATCAGACTGAAGAACACAGCCCATAAGGCGTAATGGGGGGGTAGAAAGCTGCCAACCATGGCCATCAGCTTGACGTCGCCGGCAGCCATGCCGCCAAGGGCATACATGGGCAGGAACAGCGCAAAACCGATCAGGAGGCCCAGCAGGCCATCCCCCATCCCACTAACCCCACCTGAATAGGTCTGGCCGGCCAATCCCAAGGCCAGACCTACCAGGATCAGCAGGTTGGAAATGCGGTGGCGACGCAAGTCGCTCACCACCGCCACGCCCAGCAGTCCTATCAGCACAATGGTAGCTACCAGCTGTTCCATGGACATGTCGCATCCTCCTGCCAGAGTTGTCGTTATGCGGCAGCGGGGGCAGCACAAGCAGCACCACTAACAGCGGCACAAAGAGCTCTGATTCTGGTATCCACTGCCCCGCCAAGAGCCGTGAACGCCGCGACAACAGCTATCGTAACCAACCCACCTGCCACCGCGTATTCCACAATGGTCAGGCCATCTTCGTCTTTGACGAATTTCAGTACCGAAGCCTTGATTGTTTGCATGATCATTTTGCCCACCTCACTCGAATGTTGTTTTTTCTGAGGCAGTACTTTCTGCGCTGCCTGAGTGCAACACTAGTCAGGGTGCAGGCATAGGCGTTAGGAAGATTTTGCACATCGTTAGGACTTTTTTGCGGGGCGGCCAAATACGGGGCATTGGCCTTTGCAAAAGTAACGGAAGGGGTAAACAAGGCGCGGCAAGGCAAAGGCGGTTGTCAATGATTCACAAGCGACAAGCGGTTAATCCCGGGCTCATCGAAGCACACCAACAAACACTCGTCCGGGGCTGCCCTCCAGGCAATCCATAGAGCGAATAGAACTAAAAATCGTCTTTCCTATCGGGATTAAATCTGCAAAGTGATGGCACCTTGGCAATACTCCTTAGCGAAGAGAGTCACCAAGAACCCCTGAGTAGAGACATGACGTCCAACTTGACCAAAAGGCCATCGCTCCTATGGTTCGATCTGACTCATGATCGGTCCACGAAAGAACTCGCCGCGCAGTTCGTGGGTACCTGCGACTGCAATCTGGCGAAAAACTCCGTGTTGCCCATCAGGGAACAGGCAGACATGATCTGCGTCCATTTTGATCGCCCCGACACTCCAGGCTTGAGGCTATTGCTGGAGATCAAACGCACCACCCCCAGCATCCCGATCACCATGTTCACTGTGCAGCACTCGGAGGAACTGGCTGTATGGGCCATGCGCTCCAGCGTCTGGGAATACATGGTGCTCCCGCTCTCGACCACCGAGAAGAAGCGTTACCTGACGGCGCTGGTGCAGCTCTGCGAGTTGCGCCGAAATGCCAATGGCCAGGGCAAGACATCGCAGATCGACCACTCCCCGACCTTGCCGGACAGCATCCGGCGGACCTCAGGACACCAAAAACACCAGGCGCTGAGCAATGTCATGCTGTACATCGAGCAGCACTTTCGAGACAGCATCGATCAGCGGGATCTGGCGCAGCGCTGCGGCATGACGACATTTCGCTTCAGCCGCCTGTTCAAGGAAGCCAATGGGCTTGGCTTCACGGATTACATCCTGGACAAGCGCATGAACTTCGCCAAAGATCTGCTCGACAACAGCCAGATGCCGATTACCAGCATCGGCTATGAGGCCGGCTTCAAGGATCCGTCCTACTTCGCCCGTGCCTTCAAGCAGTTCGCCAACTGCACGCCCAGCGAATACCGCCTGGCACGGCAACTCAAAGCGGCTGCCGCTACGCAACCGGTGCAGGATGACAAAACCATTGAAGCGCTCGAAAGCCTGGTACAGAGCCTCAGCGGTTGATCCGGTTTTTTACGCGCACAAAAAAAAGGTTCTTCACGCATTCCCGGGAAACTGTAGGAGCAGCCGGTCGACGCTCGATTGCTGGTGATGGGCTCAAGTGCGCCGCGTTTATCCAGTTCATACGCGTTATCGTTAACGACCATCGCCAGCAGGCTGGCTCCTGCAAGGGGTCGTGCCCACGCTCAAACCAGTGGAAGCCCCAAAAAAAAGGTGTGTGGCAACCGCCACACACCTCATATTGCTTTGAGCTCAACGTTGTCGAGAAGGCCTCCTTATCCCGCCAGAATGAAGTCCGTCTGATCAACGGTCGCACTGCTGACACCGACAAGGTGAATCGTGTCCGCCCCGATCCCTACCACCGTGTCCGCCCCGTTAGCCGCTATGGTCACGTTGGCAGCGAACGTCGCGCTGGTGATCCCCAGTGCCGCGATATTGAGCAAGTCCTGCCCGGCCGGATTGGCTCCGAAGTTCAGGATCGTATCGTTGCCGAAACCCGCGGCAGCAAACACGAACGTATCGTTGCCAACGACACCACTCATCACGTCGTTACCGCCACCGCCGGTGAGGACGTCGTTACCCGCACCACCCACGATTATGTTGGCGAGCTCGTTGCCGCTGCCCACGAAGTTACCGCTGCCGCCGAAATACAGATTCTCGACGTTGGCATCCAGGGTGTAGCCCGCGAGCGAAGTCCAGACCGTGTCGCTGCCGGCACCGGCGAGCTCGGTCACCACGTCCCCAAGGTCGGTGACTTCGTAGACATCGTCGCCAACACCGCCGAACATCGTGTCGGCACCGCCACCGCCGAGCATCGTGTCGGCACCGCCGTTGCCGTTGAGGAAGTCGTTACCCGCGCCCCCCCCAATCGTGTTGGCGAGCTCGTTGCCGATGCCCGCAAAGTTGCCGCTGCCGCCGAAAAACAGATTTTCGACGTTGGCACCCAGCGTGTAGCTCGCAAGCGAGGTCCAGACCGTGTCACTGCCGGAACCGGCGAGCTCGGTCAGCACATCCCCAAGGTTGTCGACTTCATAGGTATCGTTGTCGACGCCACCGACCATCGTGTCGGCACCTGCGCCACCGATGAGGACGTCGTTACCTGCGCCACCGACGAGGACGTCATTACCCGCACCGCCCACGATCGTGTTGTTGAGCACGTTGCCGGTGCCCGCAAAGTTGCCGCTGCCGCCGAAATACAGATTCTCGACGTTGGCGCCCAGGGTGTAGCTCGCAAGCGAGGTCCAGACCGTGTCGCTGCTGCCGGCACCGGCGAGCTCGCTCACCACATCCCCAAGCTCGGTGACTTCGTAGACATCGCTGCCGCCACCGCCGGCCATCGTGTCGGCACCTGCGCCGCCGATGAGGACGTCGTTACCCGCACCACCCACGAGTGTGTTGTCGAGCGCGTTGCCGCTGCCCACAAAGTTGCCGCTGCCGCCGAAAAACAGATTCTCGACGTTGGCACCCAGGGTGTAGCTCGCGAGCGAGGTCCAGACCGTGTCAATACCCTCACCGCCAAGCTCGGTCACCACGTCCCCAAGGTCGGTGACTTCGTAGACATCGTCGCCAACACCGCCAGCCATGGTGTCGGCACCCGTACCGCCGATGAGAACGTCATTGCCCGCATCACCATTGAGGATGTCGTTGCCGCCCAAGGCGTTCAGGATGTCGTTGCCATCACCTCCGCTGGCCACGTCGTCGCCTGCCGTGCCGGTCCAAATGTCGACACCGGCGGTACCGACAAACACATCACCGACCACTGTCGTTGCGGCAGAGGTGACTCGCTCAAGCGTGCCGAGGTCATCGACGTAACTCGCGACGACACGCAGTTGCTGAGCGGTCTGCGTCGAGTCGGGCGTGAAGGTCGTGCCCGTCGCGCCGGCAATGTCGGCAAAGGTCGCACCGCTCCCCACCTGCCACTGATGGGTAATCACCGAGGTCGTGGTCCCGTTGGCGTCGGTGAACGCATCCGTGGCGGTCAAGGCCGAGCCTGGCGTCGGGGTCGTATCGCTGATCAGCACAGTGCCAACCGGCAGGACATTGACGGTGCCGGTACCGGCCGGCGAGATCGGTGCGGTCGGCGCCGAGAACACCTCCTCCAGCACGCCATTGGCGTCCTTGTAGACCGCCCTGACGCGCAGCGCCAGTCCGGTTGCCACGACGAGTTGCGGAATAGCCGGCACGGCGCCAATAAGGGTCGCCGGTGGTGGGACCCTGAGTTCCGTGCCCACCGTGACGGTCGTACCCTCTGCGCGCGCGACCTCTCCGGCGGCAAAGAAGGTGATGTCTTCGAAGACGCCCGAGCCCGCACGCGGTTCGAACTGCCAGAAGAAACTGATGGGGCTGGTGATCGCGCCGCCGGTCGCGGTATTGTCGGCATCCGTGATGTCTGCCGCCGATACCGTCAACACCTGGCCGACGGCGGGCGTGGGATCGTCGATCCTCAGCGAGCCGACTGGCGCCGAGTTCACACCGCCGAGAACAACCGCCTGATCGGCGAACTGCAACCGCTCGATATTGCTGAGAGTGTCGACCCCGTCCCTGGCAGCGACATTGTCGGTGACCGTAACGGTGCCGTTGACGTTTTCGACCACGGTGTAATCCGCAAAATTGCCGGAGAACAGCGCCGTGTCGAAGTCGGGGCCGGGCGCCGTCAGGATCTCGCGGACGATCTGGAGCTGGCCGGGGTTATAGGTACCGTTCAACATCAGCGGGACCAGCGGTGTCATGCTGTCGAAGCTGGCGATTTCCGGCCCGGTGCCATCGATGTTCTGCCGCACGCTAATGCGCACGTTGAGCCACTTGTCGCCGTCGATGAGGTCATCGCCGCCACGGCCTTCGAGGACGTCGCTGCCAGCACCGCCCAGGACGATGTTGCCCCCGTCGAACTTATCGTCAGCTGTGCCGGCGATGCCATCCGCCCCGTTGCCGGCAGCGCCAACGAACGCCCGCAGACCGCTGATGAGGTCGAAGTTGGTGAGCACGCTGCCCTTGGCGCCAGCGACCGCGAGCAATGCCGCAGTGGAATCGTCGCCGCTGAGGAAGTCGGCGTGGGACGATCCCGACAGCCCTTCCACCAGGTCCAGTCGGGCAAGGATCGACGCGTTGGAGCCAGGCACCGCCGGTTGATCGAAGAAGCGCAGCCTGGAGTTGAGGCCGATGGTCACGCCGGCCGGATCGTCCTTGAAGGTCGCCCAGTCGTAACCGGAGAACCCGATGAAACGGTCCGCCTCGCTGGGGCTGCCGATCATGATGTCATCACCGCCCTCCCCGTCGAAGTTGTCCGGGCCGCCATCGCCCATGAAGACGTCGTTGCCATTGATCGGATCGTTGCCGAATGGGTCGAAGTTGTCGCCGGCAACACCATCGGCGGATCCGCCCTGGATCCAGTCGTCACCTTCGCCGCCGCGCGCGAATTCGTTCGCCTTGCTGCCGAGGATGAAGTCGTTGCCCAGCCCACCGCTGGTGTCGGCCGCGTCCTCGCCGGTGATGATGAAGTCCTGGCCGGCCTGGCCGAGGATCAGATTGAGGCCGTTGCCGCCCTGGATGACGTCGTTGCCGTCCTCGCCGTGGATGACGTCGTCGCCGCCGATGTCCGTGATGATGTCGTCACCGGCACCGCCAAAGAGCTGGTCGTTGCCGTAGCCGCCATCGATCCGATCGTTACCGGCATCGCCATAGACCGTGTCGTCGTCCGAGTCACCGGCAATGAGGATGTCGTTGCCGGGCGTGCCGCCCAGCACGACGGTATCGGCGCCGGTGTAGTGCAGGTAGTTGGTATCCAAGCCAGGTGTGGCAGGATTGTCGCGGATCACCAGTGGCGTGAGGAAGTCACTGCGTGGTGAGCCAATCGGATGGTTCGACGGGCCAAAGGGGTCGGCGTTGGCTGGCAGATCGTCGATCGTGCCGACAATGCCGTCGGGACCGGCAATCACACTCGGGTTGTACTGGTTCGCTTGGTTGACCTCCAGAGTGTAGGCCGGCGTCAGGAAAACCCTGCCCGGGAGGTGTGTTGCGTCGGTGTTGGCCATGACCAGCGCGGAGAACGTGTTGTTCTCAAGCTCTGCGCCAAAGTCCATCGAGGCGGTGCGCTCCAGATAGTAGAAGCGGTCACCGTCCTGGAGTTTCTCCATCTGGTTCTCGAAGACGAAGTTGAAGGTCGAGCCGAGCATGCCGCCAAAGGGCATCTTCTCCTCGGCCAGCCCGCCAACCCAGAAGTCGACGTTATCCAGGCCGGTGATGGTCACGTCGTCCGCCGTGTGCAAAACGCCGTCCGCACCAGCGGTGCTGGTCCAGGCACCGGTGCTGTTGAGGAAGTCGACACGGTCGGCCGGTGCGGTCGCGCCGCCGAGCACCAGGTCCGCAGCCGCGGCGCGCTTGTCCGCCAGCGTGGTGGCGGCGGTGATGGTCGGGTGCGTGCCGTAGGCGGCGATGAAGTTGATCAGCGATTCCGGATGCTTCATGTGCTGCACGAAATCGGCCCAGCTCGTGTAAGGCTTGAGCTCTGCGTCACCGGTGGGCAAATAGAACTCCCGCCGCGCCGCGTTCAGGGACGGAATGCCGGTATCGCGGCCACGCGCCAGGTTGATGGAGGGCAGGTCGAGCGGCAGCCCCAGCAGGTTGTTGCGCAAGGCTTCGGTGACGAACTCATCGATCTCGTTGCCCACCTGACGGGTCACGCCGCGCACGATGGCACCGGCCGCCTGTTCCGGAGTGGGACCGCTGCCTGCGAACTCCAGTGGGTTGAGGAAGGCCTGAATCAGCCCGATATCGCTCGAAGCGAAGTTCGGATCAAGCCGGTCGACCTGCTCCAGCAGCATCGAGTGCCCGAAGCGATAGACGGTGTGCGCGAACTCGGCAACGATGCTCGGATCGATCGCGGTGTCGTACACCTGGCCCGGGGCGAAGAAGGGATCGACCATCGGCTGGATCGTACGCGCGAACTCTTCGAATACCAGGTGCTGGTACTGCATCTCGGTGCCGAACTTGGCGGTCTGGAACAGGCGCTCGCCGTTCCAGTCGAGGGTCGAGGTATCGACGGGAACGGCAGTGACTGGCGTCAGCAGCCACTCGTTCAGGAACGATACATCGCCGCTTGCCGCTGTCGCCAGGACCACCGCCTTGGTGTGATCGACCAAGCGGTTGTGCTCATGGTGGAAGATGGAGTGGACGGTGGTCAGGCCGATGTTCTCGTTGACCCGACCGTCGCCGGCAATGTAGTGCGCGTCCAGCAGTTCGTTGTCGTAGAAGCCCGGCGCAGGCGTACCGCCAACAACAGTGTCCACATCGGGCAGAAGTGCTGCGCCGGTCACGTCGTCAATCGGAACGGCGGTGTGCGCGATGTCGTTGAGGAAGGCATGACCGGTACGTACGGCATCGACCAGGCTGATGGGCGCCGCCGGATTGCCTTCAACGAGCACATCGTCGGCCGTGCCGGCAATGCCGTCCGGGCCCACCATCACCACCTGAGGGAAACCGTTCGGACCCTTGATGAAATTGCCGTAGGCGTCGGTCGCCAGCAATGGCACGTTGTTGAAATCGGCATCGGTGAGGTTGATGCCGAGCAGATCATGGGCTTGCGCCTTGACCACCTTCCAGGTGGCCATGCCGCCGATCCCGACGTCATCGGCCGTACCGAACACGCCATCGGCGCCCAGATCACGATTTTCGATCAACTTGCCGGTAGCCACCGGATCGCCCGCTGCGTTGAGCTCATAGGCACGCAGGAACACCTGGTGCGAAGGATGCGAGCTGTAGGTCTGGTTCTGGTCGACAAACGGCGAGGTAGTGTTGGTGTTCTCGTGGATGTCGTCGGCCGTGCCCAGAATGCCATCGGGACCGGGCTGGTTGGTGGCGCGCGTCAGCACCATGAAGTTGGTCGGGCTACCGGGCACGAACAGCGGGTCATCCGGCTGCAGCGGAATGAACACGGTGCCCGAGCCACCTTTGGTGACGAGGTCCAGGCCATGGTCGAAGAACTGGCCGAAGAAGGTCATCCATTGGTTGAAGGGCGCGGTCAGGCCCGCGTCGGGGCTCACGTTCGGGTCGAAGAAGGTCTGGAACGTCGTGCCGTCGGTACGGGTTCCGGTCACCACCTGCGCACCGGCCTTGAGGACATCGTCAGCCGTGCCCAGGATGCCATCCAGACCCGGATCGAAGGTAGCCGCGACCGCCGCCGGGTTGTTGGCGGTCTGGTCGACGATCAGGTTGCTGATGGTGCGCGGCTGCGAATCGATCACCAGGCCGCTGGTCTGGGTGTAACTCGTGCCGGCATCGGCCGGGCGGAAGTCCGGCGTGGTCAGGCGTGGGAATACATTATCGGCGGCACCGAACTCAGGATGGAGCAGGTTGTTTTCCGTCCCTTCGACCGTGCGCAAACCGAATGGCATCCGTATATTGTCGAGCAGCGTGTTGAGGTTCTCACCGGCCGCGTTGTGTTCCGCGATCTTGATCTGGTCAAGGATGAACGCCAGGTCCGATTGCGTGTAACGCACACCGTTGCTTGGGGCAGTGGTCTGCGGATCGATCAGCGAAGGAGCCACTACCGGGGCCGGCGGCGCGGCCACTACTGCGGTAGTGGGTGCCGAGAATACCTGCTCGGTCACACCATGATCGTCCGCATAGAAGGCTTTGACGCGAATTGCCAGACCGGCAAGATCCGACGTCACCGTGAAAGTGGGCTTGTCCGCTCTGGTAAATCCGATCCCGATGCGGCCTGGGCCGAGGATGATGTCCTCGAAGACGCCCGAGCCCGGTGCCGCTTCAAACTGCCATATGTAACTGATGGAATTGTGGATCGCCCCGCCCGCGTTGTCGCCATCGGTGATGCCTGCCGCTGACACAGTCAGCGTCTGGCCAACGGTCGGTGCGGTGTTATCGACCGTCAGTGCACCCACAGGCTCGGCGTTGACCCCCTGCACGAGGACCACTGCCTGATCGGAGAACTGCAGCCGCTCGATATGGGTGAGACGGTCGGTTTCTTCCTTGCCGACATTGTCGGTCACGGTGACGATGTCGGTGCCGACGATATTGAGGGGAACGGCGGGATCGACGACGGTGCCGTTGACGGCGATCGTGTAGTTCGCCAGAGGACCCGTGAAGTTGACGGTGTCGAACGCAGCCCCGCCTGCGGATGTACCGGGCAGGATCTCACGCACGGCGACGAGCTGGCCGGGATTGTAGGTGCCGTTCAGCATGAGCGGGATCATCGGCGTCATGCTGTCGAAGCTGGCGATCTCCGGCCCGGTGCCATCGATGTTCTGCCGCACGCTGATGCGTACGTTGAGCCAACTGTCGCCGTCGATGAGGTCGCTGCCGCCACGGCCTTCGATGATGTCGCTGCCATCGCCGCCGAGGATGATGTTGCCCGCGCCGAACTGATCGTCGGCCGTCCCGCCGATACCGTCGGCACCGAAACCGGCGCTGCCGACAAAGGCCCGCAGGCCGCTGACGAGATCGAAGTTGGTGAGAATGCTGCCCCTGGCCGTGATGTTGGCGATAATGGCCGCGTTTTGTTCATCGCCGCGCAGGAAGTCGGCGAAGGCCGACCCCGACAGGCCCTCCACTTCCGCGAACCGGTCGTAGACCGCATCGGCCGATTGCGCGAATGCA
Source organism: Pseudomonas sp. Pseusp10 (assembly GCF_059492225.1). Classification (NCBI taxonomy): domain Bacteria; kingdom Pseudomonadati; phylum Pseudomonadota; class Gammaproteobacteria; order Pseudomonadales; family Pseudomonadaceae; genus Pseudomonas; species Pseudomonas sp. Pseusp10. Next base: position 5,413,613 of record NZ_CP168528.1, read on the forward strand.
CCCACGATATTACCCGCTGCATCGGGCACCGGGTGATAGGGGCTGAAGAAAGGAACGACCATGTCGACGGTCACGCCGTACTTGTCATTCTTGTAGGTGGTCCAGTCGAACCCGGACATGCCGTCCATCTTGTCCTGAGCATCGCTGGCGACGAAGATGTCGTCGCCGCCTTCACCGATCATTTCATCGAATCCGCCGGTGCCGATGAAGATGTCGTTACCGGGCACATCGTCGGTCAAGGTCGGGCTCATGTTATCGCCAGGCGCACCGTCCTGGGTGCCGCCCTCGATCCAGTCGTCGCCTTCGTTGCCGGTCGGCGCGAGGTTGACCTTGGCGCCGAGGATGAAATCGTCGCCCGCGCCGCCGAAGGTCATCGTGATGTCTTCGGTGGTGATGATGAAGTCTTTACCCGCACCGCCGAGGACCAGGTTGTTGCCGGCGAGGATTGAGTTACCGGCCTGGATGACGTCGTTGCCGTCATCGCCGTGGATGACATCGGCACCGCCGATGTCAGTGATGATGTCGTCACCGGCGCCGCCAAAGAGGTTGTCGTTACCGTAGCCACCGTCGAGCCGGTCATTGCCGGCGTCGCCATAGACGGTGTCGTCGTCCGAGTCGCCGGCAATGAGGATATCGTTGCCAGCTGTGCCACCCAGCACGACCGTATCGCCGCCGGTGTAGTGCAGGTAGTTGGTATCCGGGCCCACTGTGTCCGGGTTGTCGCGGATCACCAGCGGCGTGAAATGGTCAATCCGTGGTGAGCCAATCGGGTGGTCCGACGGGCCAAAGGGGTCGGCGTTGGCTGGCAGATCGTCAACCGTGCCGAGGATGCCGTCCGGGCCGGCCACCACACTCTGGTTGAACTGGTGCGTCGGGTCGACCTCCAGGATGAAGGCCGGCGTCTGGAAGATGTTAGCCGGCAGGTGCGTTGCGTCGCTGTTGAGCATCACCAGATTGGCGAACGAATTGTTCTCAAGCTCAGTGCCGAAGTTGAGTCCCGCGGTGCGTGCCAGGTAGTAGAAGCGGTCACCATTCTGCAGATTTTCCAACTGGGTTTCAAAGACGAAGTTGAAGGTCGAACCCAGCAGGCCGCCAAAGGGCATCTTCTCTTCGGCCAGGCCGCCGATCCAGAAATCGACGGAGTCCAGACCGGTGGTGGTCACATCGTCTGCGGTGTGCAGAATACCGTCCGCACCGGCGGTGCTGGCCCAGGCACCGGTACTGTTGAGGAAGTCCAGGCGATCAGCCGGCGCCGTGGCGCTGCCGAGCACGAGATCCACAGCAGCAGCGCGCTTGGCCGCCAGCGTCGTAGCGCCAGTGATGGTTGAATGCGTACCGTAAGCGGCGATGAAGTTGATCAGCGATTCCGGGTGTTTCATGTGCTGCACGAAATCGGCCCAGCTCGTGTAGGGGGTCAACTGGCTGTCGCCGGTCATGTGGTAGAACTCGCGCCGCGCCGCGTTCAGCGACGGAATGCCGGCATCGCGGCCGCGCGCCAGGTTGAGCGCGGGAAGGTCGAGCGGCAGGCCAACCAGATTGTTGCGCAGAGCATCAGTGACAAACTCGTCGATCTCGTTGCCGACCTGCCGCGTGATGCCGCGCACGATGGCGCCAGCCGCCTGGTCAGGAGTTGGGCCGCTCGCAGCAAACGCGAGAGGGTTGAGGAAGGCCGCGATCAGGCCGGTCTGCTGATTGCCCGGGTCAACCGGATTGCCGTCGCCGACGACGTTGAAGTTGGGGTCGAAGCGATCGACCGTCTCCAGCAGCATCGAGTGACCGAAGCGAAAGACCGTGTGCGCGAACTCGGCGACGATCGATGGGTCGATCGTGGTGTCGTTACCCATGGGTGCCAGGAAGACGTCCACTTGCGGCTGGATGGTGCGCGCGAACTCCTCGAACACCAGGTGCTGGTACTGCATCTCGGTGCCGAACTTGGCGGCCTGGAACAACCGCTCGCCGTTCCAGTGCAGGGCCGCGATATCGGCCGGCGTCACTGGCAGCGCTGTCAGTTGGGCGTCGGGCATCAGCCACTTGTTCAGGAAATCAAGGTCGGCGGAGGCCAGCACTGTCTCCTTGGTCTGGTCAATCAGCCGGTTGTGCTCGCTGTGGAAGATCTCATGCACCGTGGTCAGGCCGATGTTCTCGTTGACCCGGCCATCGCCGGCAATGTAGTGCTTGTCGAGCAGCTCGTTGTCGTAGGTACCGGGGGCTTGCGGGCCGCCAATGACGGTGTCCGCGTCAGGCGTCAGGCCGCCGGTCGGATCGGCACTGTGGGCGATGTCGATAAGGAACTGGTGACCGGTGCGCACGGCGTTCGCCAGGCTGATTGGCGCGGCCCGATTACCCTCCACGAGTACGTCATCGGCCGTGCCGGGAAGGCCATCCGCGCCCATCATCACGACTTGTGGGAGGCCGTTAGGCCCCTTGATGAAGTTGCCGTAAGCATCGGTCGCCAGCAGCGGTACGTTGAACACGTCCGCATCGGTCAAGTTGATGCCAAGCAGATCACGGGCCTGGGCCTTGACGACTGCCCAGGTGGCCATGCCACCGATCTCGACGTCGTCGGCGGTGCCGAACACGCCATCGGCGCCCAGGTCACGATTGGTAATCAACTTGCCGGTGGCCACCGGATCGCCGGCGGCGTTGAGCTCATACGCGCGCAGGAACACCTGGTGCGAGGGATGCGAGCTGTAGGTCTGGTTCTGGTCGACAAACGGCGAGGTGGTGTTGCTCTGCTCGTGGATGTCATCGGCGGTGCCCAGAATGCCGTCGGGGCCGGGCAGATTGGTGGCGCGCGTCAGCACCATGAAGTTGGTCGGGCTGCCCGGTACGAATAGCGGGTCATCCGGCTGCAGCGGAATAAAGACTGTGCCGCTGCCGCCCTTGGTGACGAGGTCCAGGCCATGGTCGAAGAACTGGCCGAAGAAAGTCATCCATTGGTTGAACGGCGCGGTCAGGCCCGCGTCGGGCGTGATATTAGGGATCTGGAACACGGAAACGTCGTCGGCGGTGCCGAACAGGCCATCCAGACCGGGGCTGGTGACCGTCTGTGAATCCGGATTGGCCGCTGCGGCCGCGACCGCCGCCGGGTTGTTGGCGGTCTGGTCGACGATCAGGTTACTGATGGTGCGCGGCTGCGAGTCAAAGACGAAACCGCTGGTCTGCAGGTAGGAAGTCGGCGTGGTTCCGCCAGGATCGGCGGGACCGAAGAAACCGACCGGCTGGACCTGCGCGGTATTGAACACCGGCGTCGTCATACGCGGGAAGATGTTGTCGGCGGCGCCAAACTGGATCTGGGGATCGGCCAGGTTGTTGTAGATGCCGGAAACGGTGCGCAGGCCGAAGGGTACTTCTACGTTCGGCAGCATGTCAGCCAGACTCGCGCCTGCCGCATGCCGTTCGGCGATGAAAATTTGTTCGAGAATGAATTCGAGATCGGACTTGATGAAGCTGGCCATGGCTGTTTCCTCGATGCATAACTAGTCAGGAAACCACATGCGTAATGCTCGGCTGCAACTACGTGGTTTAGTGTTGAACCCCATAAACAAAAAACAGAAATTGAACGACGGGACCTGATTTCACGGCGACACCGAGCCCTTACCGAATCGCGTGCGATCAGCAGTGCTCAGCTGAGGGTCAATGCCTCATGGCAACCGTATTTACAGGCCGGTGTTGCGCCTCAAGGAGGGGACGGCCCATGAGTGCAGGACGAAAAGAAGGGGTAACTTGCAAAAGGCCCCGTCACGTATCGGGGCTCTATCCTTCTGTCCATAATGCTCTCTCAGGAATAGGGGGCTGGTCACAGATGCCACACATCCAGCGATCAGAGTCATTGTCCGGAATATGCTCGCGAAGATCGCCATAGTCCGAGACTTCCTGAGGGGTGATGGCACGGTTCTGCGTCCATGCGGCTTCGTCAATAAGCCTTTTATCCATGAGAAAGCTGGCATCGACTACGATTTGACTAGTATGTTGAATGCCAAACGTGCAGACGTTTCCATCCTGGCCTGTATGGCCGTAAAGTGACAGTACAGGGCGCGAATGGCCGACCACACTATTGGTTTGCCGGGAATAGCGATTATCCAGATTGATCAAGAATCTTTTTAAACTATTCATCGCGCCTCCCGCCTTCAACCTCAAACGCTAGCTCTACACTCCATTGAAAATGAGTATTGAGGGGCTACCCAGATGTGTACAGAGACAAAAGCCCAATCAAATTCTGAGACCTTGGTCGATGAATCGGATCAGACCTTGGTCGGATCAGAGGCTGGCCAAACGTCCAGTGGCGGAGTGCCAGGGAGACAGGGCTCCCGTGCGAAATTGCGCCATTTGAGCCGCTCAACCCAGTTCGTAATCTCCGCCACAATAATTCTGGGTTTGACCATGACGTTCGTTGGAAACCTCGTAAGCCAGAGTATCGAAGATGCAACGGTTCAAACTGCGGCAGAGGCAGGGGCGCGTTACATGGCGAACTTTCTCGAACCTTTCGTCCAGGGATTAACCACTGCCAAAGAACTTCCCGATGGAACTATTCAGACCATTGATCAGCTGTTGTCCAGCACCTCGTTCAGCACACATGTTGTCTCGGTGAAGATCTGGCTTCCAGACGGCACGATTGTCTACAGCACCGACAAATCCGCGGTCCAGAAAGTTTTTCCGACAGAGGAGATCTCACAGGCGCTGACAGGCAAGATCTATACAGAACTGGACAATGATCTTGAAGACTTTACTGCGAATGATATTGAGGATGCTTTTGAGCGAAGCCTGAATATTCCGCTCTATGAAATTTTTGCTCCACTGCGCGAAGCGGGTACTGGAAAGATTATTGCGATTGGTGAGTTTTACGAAACCGCGGAAGCGTTACAGCGCGAAATCAATAACGTTCGCAAGAAAGTATGGGCGATTGTTGGTACAGCAACGATGGCCATGCTTTTGCTGTTATTTTTTATCGTTCGGCGTGGCGACAAGATAATAAAGCAGCAAATGGATGAGCAAGCCAGGTTGCACTCGAATAATGCCGCCCTTCAGCACAAAGTCACTACAGCCAATCGCGAATTCTCCAGAATCAATGAACTCACTCTTCGCCGGATCGGGGCAGATCTTCATGATGGTCCTGCTCAGCTGTTGTCACTTATTCTCCTTCGCCTTGAAGAGCTCGAAGATTCGCAAGGCGCTTCAGATGGGGAAGTCCTCGAAATGATCAGACGTGCCGGCGAGGATGCTTTAAACGAAGTGCGGGGAATATCACTCGGCCTGGCACTTCCGGAAGTCAATGATCTGACCCTGCACGATGCGCTGGTATTACTTGCTCAGCGGCACGAAGAGCGAACCGAGACGCGAGTCGAACTGGAGCTTGATACTCTTCCAAGCGATGTACCGATAGCGCATAAAATTTGTATTTACCGCTTCGCTCAGGAAGCATTGAACAATGCCTATATTCACGCCGGAGGAAAAGGCCAAAAACTCAGCGCCTCTCACTCCGAAGGGCTACTGGAAGTGCAAGTCGAGGATGCGGGAGTGGGTATTTCAACCGAGAAACCGAGTGTGCCAGGTCGAGGTAGAACTCATCTGGGCCTTGTCGGCATGCGCTATCGCGTCGAATCCCTCGGCGGAATATTCAGCATTGAATCGGCGCCCCATGCCGGAACCAAAGCCAGGGCGCAGTTCAAAATATGATCACCCGTGCCAACATTCAGCCGCGACACCCTTTGTAGCAGCTGCCGAGCCCGCGAGGCTGCGTTCGGCTGCGAAGCAGTCGTAAAATCAGTCATTGAGGTACGTCAGGCAGGCCGCGTCAGCTGGACTCACGACTGCTATGCAGCCGAACGCAGCCTCGCGGGCTCGGCAGCTGCTACAGATCGCATTACCGCTTAACTGACTGGCATTAGCGCTTATGGCCCGTTGTTTGTCCTACCGTTGCCATTGAAGTCGCGGCGTTGAAGAGCACCGCATAAGCCAGGTATATGGTCACTCTCCCAATGCCGTCTCACTGCTGCGACTGCCTGCGTCCGGTTACGAACGCGTAGCTTGTACATGACATTCGTCATGTAGTGCTTGATTGTCTTCTCGCAGAGCTCAAGCTTGATAGCAACCTCGCGGTTAGTCAGGCCCTTCGATACCTCCCGGATAACTTGTTCTTCGCGATGGGTCAGCTCGACCTTTTGCTTATCACCCGCGTACGTTCTGAAATTGCTTAACAGCTTGCTGGCAAGCTTGGGTGTAATGAAGGTTTCACCAGCGGCAACATTTCTGATGGCTTGTACAAGCTCACGACCGCTTATGCCTTTCAACGCATACCCCTGCGCGCCCGCTTCGAGGGCGGAATAGGCGTCCTCGATGGACTCGGATACCGTCAGCATCAAAATTTTAACTGCCGGCGAAGAAGCTGAGATCGCTCGCACGGCAGCAAAGCTATCGCCCGGCATATTTACATCCATGAGCAAAACATTCGGAGCAAAACGAGCGGCAATCTCCAGGGCATCATCGGCAGACTCGCCCTGCCCGACCACCTGAAAGTCAGCTATTTTCTTCAGCGCCATTGTGACCCCATCCCTCAACAGCGGGTGATCATCAACGATGCCAATCTTGATCATGGAACTCATAAAAAACTCCCCATAAGAGGCGATGGATCTGCATGGTGATGTCGCGCGTTGCATTTTTCACCCATCACGTCATGCCGAATCTGGCAAGCCCCGTCGTCTCCATGATGTCCGGGACGACAGCTGTTGTGGGTACCGGAGGGGGGTGCAACTAATGAGCCATTTCAATAGGGCGAAGAAAAAGTCCAAACCAATTAACAAGCTGTTTCTGAGTGCTTCAAGCGAGAGAAAGGGTGAGGGTGGGGAATATTCCTCAAATCAGGTGATAACCGCCCGGTTGGGTGGGTGAAATACCCCATTTATGGAGATAGTAGCGGCCCTGTTTCACCGACCGCTTCTGGTCGGGTCTGCGTACCCCAAGGCGATGTGGATTCAACGGGTCGAGAAGGGCCGCTTCTGGCAAACAGCCACTCGGACCAGTCGCGCAAAGACAGCGCTAGACTAGACGTGGATCCCCCTGGGGGCGTAGACACTGGCTGGAGGTGGTTTCCAGTGGAGCTCACTGGATGAAAAAATGGGTTAAACGTCCATTTCTTCAATTTGGTTTTATACGCGCAAACAAAAACGCCGCTCAATGAGCGGCGTTTTTGTTAAATATGGAGCGGGAAACGAGACTCGAACTCGCGACCCCGACCTTGGCAAGGTCGTGCTCTACCAACTGAGCTATTCCCGCAAATGGCGTCCCCTAGGGGACTCGAACCCCTGTTACCGCCGTGAAAGGGCGGTGTCCTAGGCCACTAGACGAAGGGGACACGCTACCCGGAACACATGGTGTGTGTTTCGGTGCCCAGATCCGCATCCGAAGACTTGGTTCTGGTTTCACTCAGCCCTGCCCGAAAGCAAAGCTGTTTAAAATTGGAGCGGGAAACGAGACTCGAACTCGCGACCCCGACCTTGGCAAGGTCGTGCTCTACCAACTGAGCTATTCCCGCATTGGCGTCCCCTAGGGGACTCGAACCCCTGTTACCGCCGTGAAAGGGCGGTGTCCTAGGCCACTAGACGAAGGGGACACACCTACTGCATTCACTCCCTGCTTCGTTTCGCTGTGTGCTTTACGCTGCAAGTGGCGCGCATTCTATGGATGGATTGAGAGGTCGTCAACCCCCTGATATAAATTTATTTAAATCAATGACTTCGCCCTGCTTTTGGGCGCCGTTGCGGTTTTTCCGCTGCCCGGCGTTTGACGCCTATATTCTGGCACCCGCCAAGACGTTATAGTCCAGCAGTGATGGCAATCTGTACATCGCTTGCCACCATTCATAGAAGCGGGGCTGCGGCCGATATAAGCGCAGGCATGTCCGATCCAACCCGTCATGCGGGCCTGGGCGCTCGAATGCCAAGCCACTAAACTCGCATGCGTACCCTATAAAGAGGTCTTACCGGTGACGCCACTCATGATCACCCTGCTAGTCGTAGCCGGGATCGCACTGTTGATCGCCATTGGTTACATGAACCATGTGGTGGAAAACAACAAGCTGGAAAAGGCCCGTACCAAGATCGAGCTCAATGATCGTCTGCGTCGCTGCGGCGAAATCACCGAGACTTTCCCCGGCCAGTTGATGACCCCGGCACTCAAGCTGTTGTTGACCCGCCTGGAACTGAACGTCTGCCAGCGCCTGCTCAACCTGGAAAAATCCAGCGCCAACCTCAAGGCACGGATCGCCGAACTGGAGGTCCTTGTCGGCCAGGGTGAATCCATCCCGGTCAACAATCCGCCAGCACCGATCCAGACCGAAGCCAAGGCCAAGGATGTACGTTTCCTGCTCGAAGCCCTGCACGGCCAAATCACCCGCGCGGCACAGGACGGCTTCCTGCCCCCCAACGAGGCCAAACGCTGGATCCGTGAAGTGCGCCACATCCTCGTGCTGCTGCACATCGAGTTCTTCAACAACCTCGGCCAGCACTCCCTGCAAAAGAACCAGCCCGGACAGGCTCGCCTGGCATTCGAGCGCGGCGTGCAATACCTGCGCAAACAACAGGAACCACAGGTTTACGCCGAGCAACTGGAATACCTGGAAAAACTCCTGGCCCGCGCCAATGACCAGGTCATGGATCGCATTGCGCCGGTCGAAGGCGAAGTCAACCAGTTGACCGAAGGTCTCAAAGACGTCGAGGCCGACGCGGACTGGAAAAAGAAAGCGATCTACGACTGATCGGCGAAAACAGAAAAGCCACCGCAAGGTGGCTTTTTTTTGTTCTTCACGCTGTACCTGTAGGAGCCAGCTTGCTGGCGATGTTCTCAAGTGCGCCGCGTTTATCCAGTTCTCACGCGTCATCGTTAACGACCATCGCTGGCAAGCCAGCTCCCACAGGTATTGCGCTATCAGTGTTTCCCGGTATTGCGTGATGATCCTTTTTTTGGCCAGGCCGATGATCACTTCAAAGCCTGAAATGCCCCACCATCCCCTTCAGCTCAACCCCCAGTTGCGCCAGCTCGATACTGGACGCTGCATTGCCCTGCATTGCCAGCGATGACTGATCGGCACTGGCGCGAATACTGGTGACACTGCGGTTGATCTCTTCGGCCACCGAGCTCTGCTCCTCGGCTGCCGCAGCGATCTGCTGGTTCATCTGCTGGATCAACGATACCGCCGCGGCAATACTGCCCAGCGCACTCTCGGTCTGCAAGGCGTCGCTGACTGCCAGCTTCACCAACTCGCCACTGCTCTGGATCTGCTGCACCGACGACTGCGCCGCCGAACGCAAAGCGCTGACCAGGCGTTCGATTTCCTCGGTCGATTGCTGGGTTCGCTTGGCCAATGCACGCACTTCATCGGCCACCACGGCAAAGCCCCTGCCCTGCTCCCCGGCCCGGGCGGCCTCGATCGCCGCGTTCAACGCCAGCAGGTTGGTCTGCTCCGCCACGCTTTTGATCACACTCAAGACCGTGCCGATGTTCTGGATTTCCGCACTCAGGCTTTCGATGCTCGAACTGGCGGAAGTGGCCGAATCCGCCAACTGCTCGATTCGCACCATGCTCTGGCGCACCACCTGCTGACCGCTTTCAACCTTGCCGTCAGCCGTTTGCGCAGCCAAGGCTGCTTCCTCGGCGTTACGCGCGACATCATGCACCGTGGCCGTCATCTGATTCATCGCAGTGGCGACCTGCTCGGTTTCCTCTTTCTGCGTGCTGACTTCGAGGTTGGTCTGCTCAGTCACCGCCGACAGCGATTGGGCGGAAGTCGCCAACTGTTCGATACCCGACTGCAAGCCGCTGACTATATGGCTGAGCCCCGCCCCCATTTGCTGCATTGCCTGCATTAACTGACCGATTTCGTCACGGCGGGTCACGTCAATGGTCGCACTCAAATCCCCTGAGGCAATCTGCTGCGCCACATGAATCACACTGCGCAGCGGTGCCACGATCAACCGGGTGATGAACCACGCGGCAACCAGCCCAACCAGCAAGGCCAGGGCGGAAGAGCCGATGATCAGCAGCGAGTTCTTTTTCAGTTCAGCCTGCATCGCCTGGTCTTGCGCGACATAAGCCTGATCCACCCGCTCGACCACTTGGGCTGCGCGCTGATGCAATTGTTGATAGACGGTTTTTTCCTGTTCCAGCAGGCCGGTGTACTCGGCGAGCTTGTCACTGAAACTGGCGATATGGCCCATCACCTCATTGAGGACGGTCTGGTAACCCTCATCCTTGACTGTGGTCTTGAGTTGCTCGGCCTGGGTCAATGCCTGACTGGCCTGTTCGATCTTGCCCTGCCCGGCGCTGTCGTCGCCTTTGCGGCTTTGATCCAGACGCACGCGTGCTTCATTCATGGCTTGCAGCATCAAGCGTGAAACCTGGCTGACCTGACTGGCCTGTTCGATGAATTGCGCACCGTCCTTGCCTTCGGAGTCTTTCAGGGTATAAGCCCCGTCATCGGCGAGCCCGGACTGCAATACGTCAAGATTATTGGCCACGCTGGACACCGACCAACTGGCCATTTCCAGCGCCAGGTCCTTGGCCTGGGTGAGCGAGACAAACTCGTCGAAGGCCTTGCGATAGGCCCCCAAAGACTGTTCGACATCATTCATCACCGGCACGTTGGCCGCAGACGCGGCCTTCAGCTGGCCGGCCAGGGCGATCAGGCCATCGACGCCCTCGTGCAGGGCATCAACGGTTTTCGGATTGCCACGCAATGCGTATTCCTGCTCCAGCAGCCGCACCTTGAGCAAACCGCTGTTGAGCGATGACATTTGCTTGAGCCCGTCGAAGCGCTGGCTGATCGTTTTCAGGGACCAAACGCCAATGCCCGCCACCAGCGCAGTCAACAACAGCACCAGGACAAACCCGATACCCAGTTTTTTCGCCATACCGAGGTTGGCAAAACGTCCTTGCACGGCCGAAATCATTGCACTTAGTCCCCTGCCAAAGTCTGTAGACGCAGATTCGCAACGGGCCAGTAGCAACACAAGACTCTGGCGCCGCAATAATGGCAAAAAGCTACGCCAACGTCGTTTTCAGAACGCTTGAGGTCGATCCCGGGCAGTGGCCTGAAAGAACGCACGGGCACGCGGATCGCAGGCATAGGCCACGTTGATACGCTGCCAGTCATTGGCCTCACCCGAGGGATTGAAGGCGGTCTTCGATGACAGCAGCACACCCAGACGCCGTGCCTGGGTCCGCACCTGATCGTAGTCGGACATTCGTGATCGAGCCCAGATGAACAGGCCTCCCGCCGGTTTGCCGAAAACCTCCCATTCGGCATCTTCGAGCAATTGCAACACGGCCAGCCGGTCGCTGTTCAAGCGTTGGCGCTGACGCTGCACCAGTTTGCCGTAGGCACCGTTAGCCAACAGGCACGCCAGCACCGACTCGCAAAACCGTGAGGCGCCCATGCCAGTGATCATCTTGACCTCGGCCAGACGCGTAATGACTTCGGAACCGGCCACCACGAAACCAACCCGCAAGGAACTGCTGAGTGTCTTGGAATAGCTGCCCACGTAGATCACGCTGTCGTCCAGCGCAGCCAGTCGCGTACCGGAACCGCTATGCAAATCCGTATAAACGTCGTCTTCGATCACCTGCACGCCAAAGGTCCTGGCCAGCTGCAGCACGCGGCGCGCCACCGCCGGTGCAAGGCTGCTGCCGGTCGGATTGTGATAGAAGCTATTGATGACCAGCCCTTGAGGCCGGTGTTTGACCAGCACCGATTCGAGCACGTCCACGTCCGGCCCGCGCGGTGTTCGCGGCACCTCGACCATGTGAATGCCGTGCAGCCTGAGCAGATCGAACAGCACCGGATAACCGGGACTTTCCACGACCACACAGTCACCGGCCTTGAACAGTGTCCGCACGATCAGGTCGAGCCCCTGACTGGCACCCGCCGTGGTCATGATCCGGTTATCCTGCACCCGGATATCCAGTTGCCTGAGGCGTTTGAGGATCTGTTGTCGCAAGGCCGGCAAACCCAGCGGCGTACTGTAGTTGAACAGGCTGGCCGTATCGGTACGACTGACTTGCCGAATCGCGTAAATCAGATCGTCCGTCTCGCGCCAGCTTTCGGGCAGCCCGCCACAACCCAGCCTCAACTCACTCGAACAGGGCCCGTGCTCGGGCGCAGCCCCCTCGAACCACGCCGGCTCGTGCTTTGCACCCGCGGCCAATGCCGGGTTGGCGACCGCATAGCCAGCCCCATGACGTGACACCAGCATCCCCTGCGTGACCAGGCGCTCGCAGGCCTGGGTAACGCTTGACTGACTGAGCAAATTGATCCGCGCGATCTGTCGCACCGAAGGCAGGCGCGTACCGGGCGATACCCCGCTGAAATGAAGCCAGCAGGTTAGCGCGTCAACAATTTGCTGTACGACGGGCACCAGCGCCTGTCGGTCGATTCTCAATTCCATGAGCAAGCAAACTCCTGTTGATTTTGCGGGAAGCAGTTAATCACAGGAGTGTTCGAAGGCATGTGCGACAACGCCGCCAAAACCCATTGCTCTAATCATTTGAAACACATTGCCCGGTCCCTTGAGGGAACCAAAAAACCTGTGGGAGCGACGGTGCGGCGATCCGACTTGCTCGCGATTGCGGGGTGTCAGGCGACATCGATGCCGACTGACACTCCCTCATCGCGGGCAAGTCGGATCGCCGCACCGCCGCTCCCACAGGTTCCGTGTTTCCTGCAATGTGAAGCGCAGTTTCAGAACGCGGTAACGCCACCGTCCACGGCCAATGAATGCCCCGTGGTGAACGCTGCGCCATCGCTGCACAGGTACAGCACCGCGCTGGCGATCTCTTCGACCTTGCCAATGCGACCGACCGGATGCATGGCGTTGGCGAACTCGCCTTTTTTCGGGTCGGCTTCATAAGCGCGGCGGAACATATCCGTGTCGATCACCGCCGGGCACACGGCGTTGACCCGGATCTTTTTCTTGGCGTACTCAATGGCCGCCGACTTGGTCAGGCCGATCACCGCATGTTTAGAAGCTGCGTAGATGCTCATTTTCGGCGCTGCCCCAAGGCCGGCCACCGATGCCGTATTGACGATCGCGCCGCCCCCTTGCGCCAGCAGCAGCGGCAACTGGTATTTCATGCACAGCCAGACGCCTTTGACGTTGACGCCCATGATCGCGTCGAACTCGTCGAGCGTACCTTCGGCCAGCTTGCCTTTCTCGATTTCGATGCCGGCATTGTTGAAGGCATAGTCAAGGCGACCGTAAGTGTTGATCACCTCATCCATCAGATTTTTTACATCACTTTCCAGGGTAACGTTGCAGCGCACGAAGGTCGCTTCCCCACCGGCCGTACGAATCAGCGCCACCGTGCCCTCGCCGCCCGCCGTGTCCATATCGGCCACCACTACCTTCAGGCCTTCAGCGGCAAATGCCTGGGCGGTCGCACGGCCTATACCGGCCGCCCCGCCTGTCACCACAACCACCTGGCCGGAAAACGTCATGCTCATTGTTATGTCCTCGAAGAGAAGAAAGCGGGGAATCGCACAGGACCAGTCTAGCCATGGAGGCCCTGAACACGGCAGCACTATCAAGACTCCGGTTGGGTGCCCATGAGTTGCAGTGATGGAACTGTCGTACCAACTATCACTGCACTGGATCAACCTGCATTCGCCGCATCAGCCGAACTTGCGGCATCGTCGCTGACCGGCTATCAACAAAGCTTCATTCATCTTGAGTGCCTGCCATGACCTCCCAGACCAATCGCCAATTCCTGCTCGCCAAACGTCCGGTTGGCGCAGCGACCCGCGAGACATTCACCTATCAGCAAGTGCCGGTCGGCGAACCGGCGGCGGGCCAGATTCTGGTCAAGAACGAATACCTGTCCCTGGATCCAGCCATGCGCGGCTGGATGAACGAAGGCAAGTCCTACATCCCCCCGGTCGGGCTCGGCGAAGTCATGCGCGCCTTGGGTGTGGGCAAAGTCATTGCGTCGAACAACCCGGGGTTCGCGGTCGGGGATTACGTCAACGGCGCCTTGGGCGTGCAGGATTTCTTCCTCGGCGAGCCGCGAGGCTTCTACAAGGTCGATCCGAAACTTGCACCGTTGCCACGTTACTTGTCGGCACTGGGCATGACCGGGATGACGGCGTACTTCGCCCTGCTCGACGTCGGCGCGCCGAAGGCCGGTGACACCGTGGTGCTGTCGGGCGCAGCTGGCGCCGTGGGCAGCATTGCCGGGCAGATCGCCAAGATCAAAGGGTGCCGGGTGGTTGGCATCGCTGGCGGCGCCGACAAGTGCAGGTTCCTGATCGATGAACTGGGTTTCGACGGTGCTATCGACTACAAGAGCGAAGACGTCCTCGCCGGCCTCAAGCGCGAGTGCCCGAAAGGTGTCGACGTGTATTTCGATAACGTGGGTGGCGACATTCTCGACGCGGTGTTGAGCCGCCTGAACATGAAGGCGCGGGTGGTGATTTGCGGTGCCATCAGCCAGTACAACAACAAGGAAGCGGTCAAGGGGCCGGCCAACTATCTGTCACTGCTGGTCAACCGCGCACGCATGGAAGGTTTTGTGGTGATGGACTACGCCGCCCAATACGCCAGCGCAGCCCAGGAAATGGCCGGCTGGATGGCCAAGGGGCAGCTCAAGAGCAAGGAAGACATCGTCGAAGGACTGGAGACTTTCCCGGAGACGCTGATGAAATTGTTCAGCGGCGAGAATTTCGGGAAGTTGGTGCTGAAGGTTTGACTCAACAGTTGAATTGACCACAAAACCACTGTGGGAGCGGGCTTGCTCGCGAAGAGGGTGGATCAGTCAATAAATATGTCGACTGATCCACCCTCTTCGCGAGCAAGTCGGATCGCCGCACCGCCGCTCCCACATTTGGATCTTCAGTGCTTGATCAGGCGAGTTCGGCCACAACGTCGGCCAACGCCTTCGCCGGATCCGCCGCCTGACTGATCGGACGGCCGATCACCAGATAGTCGGAACCGGCATCCAGTGCCTGACGTGGCGTCAGGATGCGGCGCTGATCGTCCTGGGCGCTGCCCGCCGGACGAATCCCCGGGGTCACCAGTTGCAGCGACGGATGCGCCGATTTCAGCGCCTGGGCTTCCAGGGCCGAGCACACCAGACCGTCCATCCCGGCTTTTTCCGCCAGGGCGGCCAGGCGCAGCACCTGCTCTTGCGGCTCGATGTCCAGCCCGATGCCCGCCAGGTCTTCACGCTCCATGCTGGTCAGCACGGTCACGCCGATCAGCAGTGGTTTCGGACCGCTGCGCTGATCCAGCACTTCACGGCACGCGGCCATCATGCGCAGACCGCCGGAGCAATGTACGTTGACCATCCACACGCCCATTTCCGCAGCCGCCTTGACGGCCATCGCGGTGGTGTTCGGGATGTCATGGAACTTGAGGTCCAGGAACACTTCGAAACCCTTGTCGCGCAGGGTCCCGACGATTTCCGAGGCGCAGCTGGTGAAGAGCTCTTTACCGACTTTGACCCGGCACAGCTTCGGGTCCAACTGATCGGCCAGCTTCAGTGCGGCGTCACGGGTAGGGAAATCCAGGGCGACGATGATAGGAGTCTGGCAGGCGGACATGGTGGGCTCTCAGGCAAGTCGAAATCGGCGCGCATTGTAGCGGAACCAGCGCCGCTGCGGGACCCGATGATCGGTAAATCGTCGAGACGGCTCAGGCAAGACTAGCCCCCGAAGCCATTGTGTCGAGTTCGATACACACACGACACGCCCGCAACACCCGGGCCGGCTACCCTCAGCCCCCCGCAACAGGTCCCTGCAACAGCACTTCCCGCCTCAGGGTCGGACGCCTGTGCTGGAACCACAACCTCGCAGCCCATCTTTGTGGTTGGCAGCCTACCTGGCAGGTGTTGGCCTGACTGCGGTTATCCGTCTACCACGTATTTGAAAGCCACACAGCCCCTTTGTGGAAGCGAGCCTGCTCGCGATGAGGCCCTGTACCGCAACAAAAAGCCCACTGACCCTCAGCGGCTCAGTGGGCTACGGATCCTGGACCTTCAGGGCCGGCGATCTTCAACCCGTGCCTGAGTCTTGCTCCAGTCGATCAACAGGCTGTAGGCCACCGCCAGCAATGTCGGGCCAATGAACAGACCGATAAAGCCAAAGGCAATCAACCCGCCAAACACCCCAAGCAGCACAATGACCAGCGGCAGATTACCGCCACGGCTGATCAGGTACGGCTTGAGCACGTTGTCGACACCGCTGACGATGAATGTGCCCCAGATCCCGAGGAATATGGCCAGCCCGTACTCGCCTTTCCAGGCCAGCCACGCGGTTGCCGGAATCCATACCAGCGGCGGGCCCATCGGGATCAGGCTGAGCATGAAGGTCACGATGCCGAGCACCAACGCACCCGGTACGCCGGCAATCAGGAACCCGATCAGCGCCAGGATCGCCTGGGCCGCCGCCGTGCCGATCACACCGTTCACCACCCGCTGTACCGTGCCCGCTACCAGTTCAATGTAGTAGCCGGCCCGTTGACCGATCAGCCGCTCCAGCAAAGTGTGTACAAACGCCGCCAGACGCGGCCCGTCACGATAGAAAAAGAACACGAAGACGATGCTCAGGGTCAGCTCGAGAATACCGCCGCCGATCTGCGCGCTGCGCGCGAGCAACCAGTTACCCACCTGCCCCAGATAAGGCTTGAGCGACATCATCATCGCCGCGCCCTGCTCATCAATGCTGTTCCAGATCCCGACCAGCCGCTCGCCCACCAGGGGAATCGAACCCAGCCAGGCCGGTGCTTCGGGCAGGCCCTCGACCTGCGCATCCTTGATGAATGCCGTGGCATCGCGCACATGATCGGCAAGGTTGAAACCCAGCCACACCAGCGGTGCCGCTACCAGCACCATCCAGCCCAGCGTCAGCAATGCCGCCGCCAGAGACTCGCGGCCATTGAGCCAACGGGTCAACAAGCGCATCAGTGGCCAACTGGCGAATGCCAGGACCGCGCCCCAGAACATCGCCGACCAGAACGGCGCCATCACCCAGAAGCTCGCGCCGAACAGCACCACGAGCAGGATCTGCACCAACAGGCGATCGTTATTGATCATCAAAAGTCTCGAAAAAGTCAGTCAGCAAAAGAGTAGGCGAACGCAGCGTACACGTTCGCCCGGTACAGCCTAGCGCAATAGCTCGATGTGCAGGCCAGAGCCTTCGGCACTGCCGGTTTCCATCCGCGCGGTACGCACGCCCTGGGCAATCAGGGCCTGACGCCAGGCTTCGGCGTTCGCTCCGGAAATACTGACCCGCAAGGTGGTGTCCAGATTCAGTCCGCGAGAAATCAGGCGTAGCCAGGTCTCGTCAGGTGCACCGCTCAACGTGGAAAAGTCGAGCTCGCCGGTGCTCTTGAGTTCACGCAACAAGGTCGCGGAGGTCGGCAACAACTCGCCCAGCGGCGCCGAAGCGTCGAACTGTTCGACATGCAGGTAGGCTTTGCGATTACCGCGGGTGATGCTGTACAGCGCGACGAGCGTGTTGTCCCGTGGAGCGGCAAGTCGCAGCAGCAAATAGGCTTGTTGATCATCGGCGCCGTACAGCTTGGCATTGCCGAAGACTTGATTGGCCCAGAGGCTGCTTTCGCCGCAATCGCGCGCCTGGCACCAAAAGAGCAACCCGGCGTCCTGTTTTTGCAAAGCCTCGCGGGCAGCGGTGAACGCCTCGTTGGATGAATGCTCCGGTGGCAACTCGTAGGTCACCGAAGTGACGTTGCCGCGGGCACTGACCTGACCGTCGAAACGTAACTGGCCACTGATCTTGCGGATCGAGCCCAACGGGTAGATCCGCTCCAATTCGGCGGTCGGGCGATAGTCGACAATCTGGGCGTCGGCCATACGCGGCACTATCGGCAGGTCCTGACTGCCCGGAAGATCGGCGGCGAACAGCAAGGGACTGAAACTGCACAGCACCAGCAAACTGAATGAACGCATGGATAGACTCATCGGATCAGCATGGCCTGGGCGCCCTTGATGACACTGGCTTCATCGGCGCGTTGCGGTACCTGCAGACCACGCTGCACCGCCGGCCGAGCCTCCAGGGTGGCCATCCAGCGTTGCAACGCCGTCAAACCCTCCACCGAGACGCCCGACCACTCGTAACCGCGCACCCAAGGAAAGGTGGCGATGTCAGCAATGCTGTACTCATCGGCGAGGAACTCCACGCTTTGCAAACGCGTATCGAGCACTTCGTAGAGGCGACGGGTTTCATGTTGATAGCGGTCGATGGCGCCCTGGAGCTTTTCCGGAAAGTAGCGGAAGAACACATTCGCCTGGCCCTGCATCGGGCCGATCCCCCCCATCTGGAACATCAGCCACTGCAGTACCACCGAACGTCCCTTCGGGTCGCCAGGCATCAGTTTGCCGGTCATTTCTGCGAGGTAAATCAGGATGGCGCCGGATTCGAACACAGCGAAATCGCCGTTGGCGCGGTCGACAATCGCCGGAATCCGGCCATTGGGGTTGATCTTGAGGAAGTCCGCGGACTTCTGCTCCTTTTTGTCGAAACTCAAGACATGCACCGTGTAGGGCAGGCCGAGTTCCTCGAGCACGATAGAGACCTTGTGGCCATTCGGGGTCGCAGCGGTGTAGAGATCTATCATGGTTGTCTCCCATTTCAACCCGCCAAGCCTCGACAGTTGCCCGGCGCAAGTCAAGGAATGGCGAAGAACCGATTGAAACAGTCTGCGACAAGATCGGCACCGGACTCGTCATTCAGGTGCAAATGGTGGCCGCCTGGCAGCTGTTCCCGGCTAAAGGGTAGACGCTCGAGCAATTCCGGGTGTTTGGCGAGCATGCCGTCAGCAGCGACCACCAGTGTTGCAGGACATTTGACCCGCTGGACGAAGGCCATTGCCTGTTCGGTTGTAAGACGCAGCGGCGATGGCAGCGTGAGGCGATTGTCGGTGCGCCAGGTATAACCGCCCGATACCGGCATCAGACCACGCTGCGCCAGCAGTTCGGCGGCCTCGCGGCTGACCGCCACCAGGCCCTTCATACGCGCTTCGATGGCTCGGTCGAGGGTGTCATAGACCGGTTTGCGCTTTTCCCGCAGATCCAGTTGCGCTTGCAGGGCCATGCCCATGCGCTCGGCAGCGTTTTCACCTTTGTCTGTAGGAGGAATGATGCCGTCGATCAACGCCAGGTGGGTGACCCGCTCGGGCATCGACCCGGCGATGATCAGCGAAGCGATGGCGCCCATCGAATGCCCCATCAGCGCAAACTTCTTCAGTCCAAGCTGTTCGGCGACTTGCAGCACATCGTGGGCATAGTCCCACATGGCGTAACCGGCTCCCGGCGGGCGATGCCCGGAATGACCGTGACCGGCCATGTCCAGCGCAATGATGCGCAGGCCTTTGAGTTTGGGGGCCAGGCGGGCAAAGCTGTTGGCGTTGTCCAGCCAGCCATGCAGGGCAATGACCGGCACACCGTCTTCAGGACCGAACAGGTGCGCCGCCAGCTCGATGTGCGGCAGACTCAGGCGGACCTCTTCGACGACATGGCTCATGCGCAATCCTGTTGTCGACGGCCGTCCCAGCGGTAGAACAGGCCTTTGAGCATTTCAGCGGTATCAAGGGGACGTTCAAGCGGAAACATGTGGCCGCCGGGCATGGTCAACGACTCGCCCAACGGCAGGCGGTCGACCGAACTGGCGTGATGGCGCATCACTACACGGCTGTTGTGCCCGCGAACCACCGCCAACGGCACTTGCAACTGCCGGGTGCTACCTGGGCTGGTGTGCGGCACGCCGCGATAGATGCTGATTTCCGTGGCCGGGTCGAACCGCAGGCGCAGCTTGTCGCCAACCTGGTGCAAACCATGTTGCAGGTAGGCATCGAAGCATTCCGGGTCAAAACCTCGGAACAGGGTTTTACCGGCAAAATACTTCCGTGCACTTTCCAGGTCGGCAAACTCTTCACGGCGGCCCAGGGTACGCCCGGCCGGGGTCAAGCGGTCGATGAAGCCGAAACGCTTGGCCGCACGGATCACCCATCGATCGGTTCGGGTCAGCACTGGCGAGTCGAGCATCACCACCCCGCGATACAGTTCGGGGCAGCGCAAGGCCGCATGCAGGTGCAACACGCCACCGAAGGAGTGACCGACGCCCCACACGGGCTCGGCCTGTTGTTGCAGGTGATGAATCAGCTCATCCACCAGGTTGTACCAGTTGTCGTCCGCCGGGTAACGCGGGTCGTGGGCGTGCTGCTCCAGATGCGTCACCTGAAACTCGGGTGCCAGCGCCGCAAACAACTTGCCGTAGGTCCCCGAAGGAAAACCATTGGCGTGGGCGAAAAAGATCTGTTGCGACATACCTGCAAATCCATAAGCGAGAACAGGCGTTGATTGTCCGCAAGACCGCGTCCTGCAGCAATGACCGTAACTGACAGGAATGATGACAGTCCGGTCAAAGCCATGGCTTTGATTCAACGCGCCGGCGGATTCTCACCCAACGGCACCACCGCCATGGTCAGTCGCGATACGCAGCTGGCCTTGCCCTCATCGCTGGTCAGGCGAATGTCCCAGACATGGGTCGTGCGGCCGATGTGGATCGGCTTGGCCACCGCCGTCACCCGCCCGCTGCGCAGGCCGCGCAAATGGTTGGCGTTGATTTCCAGGCCCACGCAATAGAACTTGCTGGCATCGATGCACAGGTAACTGGCCATGGAGCCGACCGATTCGGCCAGCACCACAGAGGCGCCGCCATGCAGCAAGCCGTAAGGCTGATGGGTGCGGTGATCGACGACCATGCTGGCGGTCAGGGACTCGTCGTCGAAGGCTTCGAAACGGATGTCCAGCACTTCTCCGATGGTGTTTTTCTGGATTGCGTTCAACTGTTCGATGTTGGGAGTGGTGCGCCACAGGCTCATCGCAGAGTTTCCTTGTTGGTTTTGTTCGTGGATCAATCCTGCCACAGCACCGCTTCGCTATGCTCGCTCCATTCTTCAAAGCGCTCACCATAAGCCGCTTCGATCACATTGCGCTTGATCTTCAGGGTCGGAGTGAGAAAGCCGTTTTCCACGGCCCAACTGTCCTTGACCACCACCAGGCGCCGCAGTCGCTCATGTTTGTCGAGGGCACCGTTGACCTCTTCCAGCAGTTTTTCCAGGCTGGAATGCAAGCCGGCGCGCGCGGCCCCGCCGGCATCCTGCTGGCCAACCTCCGACAACACACACAAGCCCAACGGTGCACCCAAGCCATCGCCCACGACACAGACCTGTTCGATGCGTGAGTGCACGGCCAGGCGATTTTCAATCGGTGCCGGGGCCACGTATTTGCCTTTGCTGGTCTTGAAGATTTCCTTCAGACGTCCGGTCAGGCGCAGATTGCCATCCGCATCCTCCTCGCCCTTGTCGCCGGTGCGCAGGAAGCCGTCCTCGGTAATGGTGTCGGCGGTTTTTTCCGGTTCCTTGTAATACCCGAGCATGGTCGCACCACTGCGCACCATGACCTCCCCCGTCTCGGCGATCCGCACTTCGACTTCCGGGCACGGTTTGCCGATCCAGCCGGGTTTGTTCTGGCCCGGCATGCAAATGTGCGAATAGCCGCAACTCTCGGTCATGCCGTAGACCTCCAGCACATCCAGCCCCAGTTTGCGGTACCACATCAACAAGGTCTGCGGCACCGGCGCAGCGCCGGACAGCGCAATGCGCAACGCATCTAGCCCGAGCCCGGCCAGGACCTTATGCCCGACCCGTTTGCCGATGATCGGCAGGCCGAGCAGGAAGTCGAGACGTTTTGCCGGGATCTTGCTGTACACGCCCATCTGGAATTTGGTCCAGATACGCGGCACGCCGAACAGCGCGGTGGGACGTGCACGCTGCAGGTCGGTGAGAAAGGTGTCCAGGCTCTCGGCGAAAAATACCGTCTGACCGGTATAGATCGACGCAAGCTCGACGAACATGCGCTCGGCAACGTGGCACAGCGGCAGGTAGGACAACAGCCGGTCCGACTCGTTGAGGCCGAACAACGAAGTGCCGCGAGTGGTGGCGAACCCCAGAGTGCCGAAGCTGTGCATCACGCCTTTGGGCATGCCAGTGGTGCCGGAGGTGTAAATGATGGTCGCCAGTTGATCGGCGGCAGGTTTGGGATCGTCCTGGATCGGTGAGCTGCGTTGCAGGTCGGCCCAGCTGAAATCGAACGTACCCGGCGGATGCAGGGGCAGGCTGATGGTCGGCAGGTCGGGGCTGACACCACGGGACATGCCTGGCCAGTCGTCGAGCTTGCCGATGAACGCCAGCGCCGCTTCCGAGTGTTCAAGTACCTGGGAAACCGATTCGGCGGTGAGGTTGGGGTACAACGGCACCGACACATGCCCGGCCATCCAGATCGCCAGGTCGGCAATGATCCAGTGAGCACAGTTCTTTGAGATCAGGGCGATATGGCTGCCGTGCGGCAGTTCCCGCCCTCGCAACCAATGGGCCGCGCAACGGGCCTGGTGACCGACATCCGCCCAGGTCAAGGTCTCGACCTCGCCACCTCCGACAGGCTGGACCAGGAAGCGCTGGCGGGGATGACGGGCCTCACGCTCGTAGAAAACGTCCAGAGGCAAACGAAAAGCAGCAGACATGACTCGCTCCTGTGTTTTTGGTCTGGAGCAAGCGTAGTCAACCAAGCAAGTGCTTGGTTGACTATTTCATTCAAAACTTTCCAGGCGATGACATCCCTGTGGGAGCGTGGCTTGCCCGCGATGCAGGCTCCGCGGTTTATCAGGTAAACCGAGTCGATACCTTCGCGGGCAAGCCACGCTCCCACAGAAATGCGGCGTTATGGGGACTTGATGCTGTCGAGCTTCATCGACCCGATCAGCAACTCCTCACCCTTGATTTCGGCTAATCCGGCGGTGCTGACTTTTTCCGGCGGATGCCCGGCGCCATGTTGCAGGTAGCTCAACAAATTCCCCACCAGCGGGTTGTGACTGACCAAAAGGACGTTGCTCACCGACACCAGTTGCTCGGCCACTTTGTCCGGGTCGGTTTCCGGGGTAAGCCATTCGACGGTGCGGATTTCCGGTTCGAATCCCAGTGCTTCGCGCACCAGTTGCGCCGTCTGCTGCGCTCGCAGGTACGGACTGGCGTAGATCGCCGTCAGCGGTTGGCCCATCAGTAGCGCGGCGCTGCGCAGCACCTCCTCACGACCGTGGTCTGTCAGTTCCCGCTCCGAATCGTGGGGACGGGCACCGTGCGGAACGGCTTCACCATGACGCAATACCCAGAGTTTCATAGCTTGGGTTCCTCATCTCGGGCCGGATGCGGTGCCGGTGCCACGACATGCGGCGCTTCACCTTCCGGCGTACGCGGCATCGGCCAATCGGCGAACGGCCAGGGTTTCTGGTCGCTGTGAAAGCTGCCGAAACGACCGATCTGCGCCAAGAACTGGCTCAGGCTGTCGCCGAAGTTCATCAGGCTGGCGCTCGGGGCGCCATAGAACAAACGATAGATCAACTGCACGAGCACGACGGCGCCGAGGATGAACTGCGCCACTTGCCACACCAGCACGAAGACGATCATCCACAACACGCGCAGCAGGATGGATTCGTACCTGGCTTCTACTTTCGGATCGTTCATGCGCAACTCCCTGCTTTTCTGGCAAACGTGATTAGTTGAAACCACTGGTGGAAATAAAGTCGACGTCGGTTTTCGGCTCGCCACGCATTAACAGACCGATGACCTGCTCCAGCGTGCGCCCCTCGAACAGGATCGCGTGCAGCCCGGCGACCAGCGGCATGTACACGCCAACCTCCTGGGCCTTGGCCTTGAGCACTTTAAGGGTGTTGACCCCTTCGGCGACTTCGCCCAGGCGCGTAACGGCCTCGTCCAGGCTCAGGCCCTGGCCGAGGGCGAAACCGACCTGATAGTTGCGGCTCTTGGGCGACGAACAGGTCACGATCAGATCACCCACGCCCGCCAGGCCCAGGAAGGTCATCGGGTTGGCGCCCTGATTCACCGCAAAGCGGGTCATTTCCGCCAATGCCCGGGTGATCAGCATGCTCTTGGTATTTTCTCCCATGCCCAGCGCCACCGCCATGCCGGCGATGATCGCGTAGACGTTTTTCAACGCCCCGCCCAGTTCCACACCGAAACGGTCGGCGCTGGCGTAGACACGAAAGGTGCGGCCGTGCAGCGCGGCCTGAACCTGCTGGCACAGCTCTTCGTCTTCACTGGCGACCACTGTGGCGGTCAGCGCGTGTTCGGCGATTTCACGGGCCAGGTTGGGTCCGGACAGGACGCCGATGCGGGCCTGCGGGGCGATCTCTTCGAGGATCTCGCTCATCAACTTGAACGTGTGGGCTTCGATGCCCTTGGTCAGGCTCACCAGCATTTTGCCAGTCAAGCGTTCGGCGTGCGGCACCAGCACCGAGCGCAGCGCGCTTGAGGGCAATGCGACGAAACACAGGTCACAGGCATCCAGGGTGGCTTGCAGGTCGGTGACCGGCGTCACGCCGGGCAGAACCTTGATGCCTTTGAGGTAACGCGGGTTCTCGCGATTGACCCGAATGGCCTCGGCCTGTTCGGGGTCACGCATCCACTGAAGGACCTGATGCCCGTTCTCGGCCAGCAGATTAGCCACGGCGGTTCCAAAACTTCCGCCTCCCAGGACCGCAATCGGGCGCTGTTCAGTCATATGCAATCCGTTAATCCATACCAGTGGCGATGTCGGCATTATACGGGGCAGCCCCTTGGCGGCCAGCCCCGACTTCAAATACTGCTAGCCGTGGGAAGAAGACCAACAAATCCGAGGAAAATGCGGACATCGTGAATGGAAAAGTCATTCGGCTCGGTTAACATGCGCGCCATCAATCACTGACTGGAATGTGTTGTGTCTCCGGGTGCTCCTTCACCGCGTTCGCCGCTGGTACTGGCGCTGATTTTCAGCTCGCCATTGCTGGCCGACGACTTGTTCCTGGACAGCGAACCGCTGCCGCAAGTGCTCACGGCCACGCGCCTGAAGGTCACCCAGGGCCAGCGCGGCATCGACGACTTTTACGCCAGCCAGGGCGTGGGCCGGGATGCACGCAACAGCGGTTCCGCCGGGTGGATGCGCGATTGGGGCCGGGGCTGGAACAGTGCGCTTTTCTACTATGGAGATGACACCCTCAACGGCTATCGTTTCGAACGGGTCGATGCGCGCATCGCCAAACGTATCGGCCTGGGCAAGGCCAGCCTGGAACTGGCCGGGGTGCTCCAGCAACAGCTGGACAATCAGCCGACCACCCTCATCGATAACAATTATGACCAGCGCCACGTGATGTATTTCAGCGCGGAGCTGGAGCTTTAAGATGCCGTATCGTCCGGCCTGCAGAATGCCGCCCCTGGGCCGGCTGCTGGCCGGACTTTGCCTGTTGTCAATCGGCATGCTGGGCAGCCTGGCGAGTAACGCGGCCGACATTTTGCTCACGGGGGCCGAAGACAGCCCCGGTGTGCGGGCGTTTACCCAGGCCCTGAGCGAATTGCGACCACGCGATAAAGTACGATTCCAGACACTGGCCAATTTACCGATACCAGACAAGCTGCCTGAAAACATCCGCTTGATATTGCTCGACCTGCCCAGCCTCGACTGGCGCCTGCAGGACACCCAGGGCCCGGCGACTCTGGTGTTACGCATCAGCCGCCTGCAAGCCCGGCAACGCTTGAACAACACGCTCCCTGCGCGCCTTTCCCTGCTATGGAGCGATCCACCACTGGACCGCCAGTTGCGCTTGACCCGCACCCTGTTACCCCAAGCCAAACGCATCGGCGTGCTCTACGACAACCACAGTGAATTCCTGTTGAATGAGCTGCGTCAGGCCGCCCTCCCCTTGGGTCTTGAGGTGGTCACCCAGCGCTGGGACAACATTCACGACAGTCGCCCGTTACAGACCCTGCTGAAAAACAGCGACGTGTTGCTGGGCCTGGACGACGCCGACCTGTACAACCCGCAAACCGCCAAGAACCTGCTGCTGAGCAGCTACTCACGGCAAATGGCGCTGGTCGGACCCAACGCCGGATTCGTCAAGGCCGGGAGCCTGGCCAGCACCTACAGCGATCAGAGCGATTGGCTGGCGATCCTCAACGAATTGCTCGACCGGCCACCGGCCACTTGGCCGCGCACGCACTATCCCCATCGATTCAAGGTCGCGAGCAATCCGCAGGTGGCGCGTTCATTGGGTATCGAACAGATAAACGAAGCTTCTGTCACCACGTTGCTGGCTGAAGGAGAACGCCGCCCATGAACTTGCGCCGTCGCTGGGACATCAACACTCGCACCCAACTCATCAGCCTCGGCCCTGCTCTGCTGCTGACCTTGTTGCTGATCAGCTTCTTCACGTTCGTGCGCATCCAGGATCTGCGTCAGGAAATCACCCACACCGGCCAGTTGATCGCCAATCAACTGGCCCCGGCGACCGAGTACGGAGTGATTTCGGGCAACATCGAAGTGCTCGAAACCTTGCTCAAGGCGACGCTGGCCACGCCCAACGTGAGTTTTCTGGAAATCCAGGACGGCGCCAACCGGGTTCTGGTATACGTCGAACAACCGAGCGAACACCACAATCGCGCGCAACAGCTCGAAGTGTTCCAGGCACCGATACGACTCCAGCGAATCGCCTTGCACAATGATTTTTTCCAGAGCAGCAAAACCGCCAACGCGGCCCCCACCGAAGACTATCTCGGCCGGGTGATCGTCGGGCTGTCCAACGATGCCTTCAGCCAGCGCCAGCAGGAAATCGTGCTCAAGGCTGCCATTCTGGCGCTGTTTGCCCTGCTGTTTACCTTCCTCTTGGCCCGGCGTCTGGCGGGCAGCCTGTCGCAACCGATCCGTGATATCGGCAATGCGGTCAAGGCGATCCAGGACGGCGACTACAAAACACCGCTGCCGATTGTCGACGACACCGAGCTGGGGGCGCTGTCGCAACACATCAACAACCTCGCCAGCGGTCTCGAACAGGCCAGCCGCGAACAGCATCAGGCCATGGCGCAATTGATCCAGACCCGCGAAGAGGCGGAAAAGGCCAACAACGCCAAATCCGACTTCCTCGCCATGATGAGCCATGAACTGCGCACGCCAATGAATGGCGTACTGGGCATGCTGCAGTTGCTGGAAACCACCGACATGACCGAGGAACAGGTGGAATACGCGGCGCTGGCCTCGGAATCCACCGAGCACTTGCTCAAGGTCATCAACGACATCCTGGATTTCTCGCGGATCGAACGTTCGGAGCTGGAACTGGAACACATTGCATTCAACCTCGTCGACCTGATCGGCAGTTGTGCCCAGTCGTTCCAGCACAGCGCCGCGCAACGCGGTCTCGACCTGCAACTGATGATCCCCGATGACATGCGCGGCTTGCAGGTCAAGGGCGACCCGACGCGTATCCGGCAGATACTGGTCAACCTGATCGGCAATGCGCTGAAGTTCACCGAACAGGGCCGCGTCTCCATCGAGGCGCAGTGGCAGTCGCTGGACCACGAGTTGCTGTGGTTCACCTGCACCGTGCGCGACAGCGGCATCGGCATCCCGGCGCAAAGCCTGGAATTGATGTTCAACGCTTTCCAGCAGGCCGACAGCTCCATTTCGAGACGTTATGGCGGCACCGGGCTGGGCCTGCCGATTGCCCGTACCCTGGCCGAACGCATGGGGGGCACCTTGCGCGCGCAGAGTGAGGAAGGCCGCGGTTCGGTGTTCACCCTGGAAATCCCCCTGGCACTGCACCGGCAGACGCAGCCACTTTTGCCCCCCCGCGCGCAATCCGGCAACAGTGGCGGCGATGGGCGCAATGTGCTGTTGGTCGAAGACAACCCGGTCAACCAGACGGTCATCGAAGCCATGTTGCGCAGTCTGGGCTTCAAGGTCAGTCTCGCAGCCGACGGCGCGCAGGCTGTTCGCAGTGCCGAGAGCCTGATTTTCGAAGCGATCCTGATGGATTGCCGCTTGCCGATCATCGATGGCTATGAAGCCACCCGACAAATCCGCAAGCTGCCCGGTTGCACCGACCTGCCGATCATCGCGTTGACCGCCAACGCCTTGCAGGGCGACCGCGAAGCCTGTCTGTCGGCGGGGATGAACGATTACCTGGCCAAGCCGTTCAAACGAACTGACCTGCAGCAAATTCTGCAACGATGGGTGCAGTAGTACAGGCCTTTCGAGCATCTGCGACTGGCGTGAAAGGCGAAAGTGCGGCAGTCTTAGGCACCCGAACTGGCCCGAAAAGGGGCTTGAATAATAATTTCAGTGCACAAGTGTACATTCATGTCCTTGGTGCTGTGACTTTCACCACAACGCAATAGTCTATGAGTAGGCTGCCGGTTCGAGGCATGAACGCTTCGATCGGCCGGGAAGATTTGCCCCACCTGCCGCATGGGACTATTGAGGAGCTCGCATGACCAAACAAAACGCCTTTACCCGGGAAGACCTGCTGCGCTGCAGTCGCGGTGAGCTGTTCGGCCCAGGTAACGCGCAACTGCCCGCCCCGAACATGCTGATGGTTGATCGCATCACCCTGATCAGCGAAGAAGGTGGCAAGTACGGCAAAGGTGAATTGGTCGCCGAGCTGGATATCAATCCGGACCTGTGGTTCTTCGCCTGCCACTTCGAAGGCGATCCGGTGATGCCGGGCTGCCTGGGCCTCGACGCCATGTGGCAACTGGTCGGTTTCTTCCTGGGCTGGCAAGGCCTGCCGGGCCGTGGCCGTGCGCTGGGTTCGGGCGAAGTGAAATTCTTCGGCCAGGTCCTGCCGACCGCCAGGAAAGTCACCTATAACATTCATATCAAGCGCGTCCTCAAGGGCAAGCTGAACCTGGCCATCGCCGACGGTTCGGTCACTGTCGACGGTCGCGAAATCTACACCGCCGAAGGCCTCCGGGTCGGCGTGTTCACCTCCACTGACAACTTCTAAGGGTTATCCGCATGCGCCGCGTCGTTATCACTGGTCTGGGCATCGTTTCTTGCCTGGGCAATGACAAAGAGACCGTCTCCGCTAACCTGCGTGCAAGCCGCCCTGGCATCCGGTTCAACCCGGAATATGCCGAAATGGGTCTGCGTAGCCAGGTTTCCGGCTCCATTGACCTCAACCTTGAAGAACTGATCGATCGCAAGATCTATCGCTTCGTCGGCCACGCGGCAGCTTATGCCTACCTGGCCATGAAAGACGCCATCACCGACTCGGGCCTGACCGAAGAGCAGGTTTCCAACCCGCGTACCGGCCTGATCGCCGGTTCCGGTGGCGCATCGACCCTGAACCAGATGGAAGCGCTGGACATCCTGCGCGAGAAAGGCGTCAAGCGCGTCGGCCCATACCGCGTCACACGGACCATGAGCAGCACCGTTTCCGCATGCCTGGCCACTCCATTCAAGATCAAGGGCCTGAACTACTCCATCGCTTCTGCCTGCGCCACCAGTGCTCACTGCATCGGTACCGCCATGGAACAGATCCAGATGGGCAAGCAGGACATCGTCTTCGCCGGTGGCGGTGAAGAAGAACACTGGAGCCAGTCGTTCCTGTTCGACGCCATGGGCGCCCTGTCCAGCAAGCGCAACGACACCCCGGAAAAAGCCTCCCGTGCCTACGACGCTGACCGTGACGGCTTCGTCATCGCCGGCGGTGGCGGCATGGTCGTGGTCGAAGAGCTGGAACACGCTCTGGCCCGTGGTGCGAAGATCTACGCGGAAATCGTTGGCTACGGCGCGACCTCCGACGGCTACGACATGGTTGCCCCAAGCGGTGAAGGTGCGATCCGCTGCATGCAGCAGGCGCTGTCCACCGTCGATACCCCGATCGACTACCTGAACACCCACGGCACTTCGACCCCGGTCGGCGACGTCGCGGAAATGAAAGGCGTGCGTGAAGTGTTCGGCGACAAGGCTCCGGCCATCAGCTCCACCAAGAGCCTGTCCGGTCACTCCCTGGGCGCCGCCGGCGTTCACGAAGCGATCTACTGCATGCTGATGATGGAAGGCAACTTCATTGCCGGTTCCGCCAACATCGACGAGCTGGACCCTGAAGTGGCCGATCTGCCGGTGCTGACCAAGACCCGCGAAAACGCCACCATCAACACCGTGATGAGCAACAGCTTCGGTTTCGGTGGCACTAACGCCACGCTGGTACTGAAGCGCTGGGAAGGTAAGTAATTTCCCGCTGCCAAGCCGCACATGAAAACGCCCCGACTGGTTCGGGGCGTTTTTTTTCGTCTGAAAATAGGGCAACACCACATCCTTGTGGGAGCGGGCTTGCTCGCGAAAGCGGTGAGTCAGCCGACATCCATGTTGAATGTTAAATCGCTTTCGCGAGCAAGCCCGCTCCCACAGGTTTTGCATTCAGCCTGCAGTTTCATCGTCACAAACATGAAACGTTTGTCATGAAACTCAATGACCTGCGACCGAATGTCGCGTATTTAGCGGGCTGCATGACTGTTTCCGTTTTTGCAAAAAACCGTTACCAAACTCGGTTATTTACTTAGCAAGCTACCAAACTTTATAACAGAGGCCTGCACATGCCTTGCTGCAGATAACAGAGATTGGAGCTAGCAGATGACTGTAAAAGTAACTGAACGCGACGATTCACATAAATCCCACGAGGGTGTAGCCGCCGGTATCCGGATCTGGGACGTGCATCAACAAGACCTGCTGGTCGGGATGTTCCATTCCGAGACCGACGCACAAAACTACAGGGCCGAGCTGGAAATGCTCGAGCGTAAACGCCAGCTCGCAACCGGTTGAGAACAGACCCCACCACCGTGCAGCCTGCCCCTTCCTGCCGGGCAGGCTGCATCCACATCAGACAACCTCGATCAACGTCAAATGAAGGTCGTCTTCGATCGGCACCGAGGGGACACTTTCAACAATCCAGCCCGCTTGAAGCCTGACCACCTCGACCTCGCCATCGCCCATTCCGTCATTACGGATCGAATACTGCAGCGATGACGGATGACGCTTGGCATAATCGAAACTCATGCCGCAGGCGATCAGGAAATCGATTTTTGCCTCCGTCAGCTCAACTTGAATGTCGCGCTCGCCTTCTTTCAGACTGTAGTAATCCAGACACAGATTGATTGCAAAAGGACAGCCATAGACGAGGCTATTGATGAACCTCCCTTCATAACCACCGAAATAACTGTGTTCAGCCCGCACGCTGCTGAGCTTCTTCACCCTGACTTCGACTTCCTCGGAAATCTTGAACAGCCAAAAGTCTCCATCCGAAGCCAGGTGCTTGCCAAAATCGATACCTGATACATGGCGCTTTGGCCACATCGACATCAAAGGCATATCGACTTCAAATTCTTTATTGGTGATCGCCAGCAAGTAATTAATAACATCGTAATAACTTGATTCACCTTCTCCGACTTTGATGAGTGTCGCACAGCTTCCCGCCAGCAATACGATCTTGCCATAGCGTTCCATTGGCAGTTCGGTCCTCAATGAAGCTATACAGGCTGGTACTTTCTCCAGATAGGCAGAGTTCAACTCATGGAGTTCCTCTTCATTGCGAACCTCTCGCCAGGGAATGTTCCAGAAGAACTCAGGCAGGGTAAAGAAAACACAAGCGGTCGCGCCATGATCCTCGCGAGCAGCTTTTGCAGCGATCTTGATTTTTCGGAGTACAAGCTCGGCACGAGCGACAAGTTCATCGTCAAGATAATCGCGAATGGATTGTCCGGGCAGTCGCGGCTGTGAAAACTGCGACTTGAAAGTGGGTTGGCGTAACGAAGCGATACTTACAAGCATTTATTCCATCCTTAGATACTAAAGGTCATTCCATTTGTTTTCCCCAGACACAAACACCCTTATAAAAGGATATTATTTTTTGGCAAAAGAAAACCCGAAAGATCGTATCGATACAATCTTTCGGGCTCAATATATAAATCATGCAAATTACTAGCAAACATGTAAGCCCGCTAGAGCATTGAATCTGTTACCACATCAGATCATCAGGAATCTGATAGGCCGCGTATGGATCATCCTCGGTGCTTACCTCTTCTGTCTTGACGTTCAGTTGCACGATGCGCTGCGGATCGCGCTCCTGAATCTTCAACGCCGCCTCGCGCGGAATTACTTCGTAGCCACCAGCATGATGCACGATGGCCAGCGAACCGCTGCTGAGCTTGTTGCGCATCAGGGTGTTGACGGAGATGCGCTTGACCTTCTTGTCGTCAACGAAGTTGTAGTAATCCTCGGTCGTCAGTTTCGGCAGGCGCGAGACTTCGATCAATTGCTTGACCTGCGCGGCACGAGCCTTGGCCTCGGCTTTCTCCTGCTGCTGGCGGTTGAGCTCCTGGTCGCGCTTGACCTTCTCGGCCATGGCTTCCTGCGCCGCGCGCTGCTGGGAATCATCCAGCTCGATCTGGCCTTTGTGGGCCAGGCGTTGTTGTTTCTGCTTGTCTTTGCTGACCTGCTTGGCCTGCTTCTGGTTGACCAGCCCTGCTTTGAGCAACTGGTCGCGAAGGGAAATGCTCATGGTGCTTATTACTCACTTAGGCCACGGCTCAACCGCAGCTGGGCAAATTCTTTTCCTGACGTTTGGCTTCGCCCCACAAGGCGTCCAACTCTTCGAGGGTGCAATCTTCCATGGGACGACGGGTGTCGCGCAATGCCTGTTCGATAAAACGAAAGCGTCTTTCAAACTTGCCGTTGGCTCCACGCAATGCGGTTTCCGGATCGACCTTGAGATGCCGCGCCAGATTGACCACGGAAAACAGCAGGTCGCCGATCTCGTCGGCCACGGCCTCGGGATCGTTTTCCGACATGGCTTCGAGGACTTCATCGAGCTCTTCACGCACTTTATCAAGTACCGGCAAGGCGTCCGGCCAGTCGAAGCCGACCTGCCCTGCGCGCTTCTGCAATTTGGCCGAGCGGGACAGCGCCGGCAGTGCGGCCGGAACATCATCGAGCAATGACAGCTGTTCAGGTGCCGAGGATTTCTCCGCGCGCTCCTCGGCCTTGATCTCTTCCCAACGCTGCCTGACCTGCTCTTCACTCAGGCGCGGGACATCCAGCGGCGCATACAGGTCACCGGTGGGAAACACATGAGGGTGACGACGGATCAGCTTGCGGGTGATGCTGTCGACCACGCCGGCGAACTCGAAGCGCCCTTCTTCGCGAGCCAGCTGGCTGTAATAAACCACCTGGAACAGCAGATCGCCCAGCTCACCCTGCAAGTGATCGAAGTCACCACGCTCGATGGCGTCGGCGACTTCGTAGGCTTCTTCAAGGGTATGCGGGACGATGGTGGCGTAGGTTTGCTTGATGTCCCATGGGCAACCGTACTGCGGGTCGCGCAGGCGGTTCATCAGGTGCAATAAATCTTCAAGGCTATACATCGATCAATCTCTGCCCGCTCTTTGTAGGAGCGAGCTTGCTCGCGAAGAACCTGAGGACGGCGCGTTTAACCTGATTGCTCGCGTCATCGTTAACGTCCATCGCGAGCAAGCTCGCTCCTACATGTCTTATGGTGTCCGGTTACGCCGGGTTTCGATGATGTTCGGCAACTGGGAAATCCGCCCCAGCAGCCGCCCCAGTGCATCCAGCCCTGGAATCTCGATGGTCAGGGACATCAGCGCGGTGTTGTCCTCTTTGTTCGAGCGGGTGTTGACCGCCAGCACGTTGATCCGCTCGTTGAGCAGCACCTGCGAGACGTCACGCAGCAAACCGGAACGGTCGTAGGCGCGGATGACGATGTCCACCGGATAGGTGAGCACCGGTACCGGCCCCCAGCTAACCTGAATGATTCGCTCGGGCTCACGCCCGGCCAGTTGCAGCACCGAGGCGCAGTCCTGGCGATGAATGCTCACGCCGCGGCCCTGGGTGATGTAACCGACGATGGCATCGCCCGGCAATGGCTGGCAGCAGCCGGCCATCTGGGTCATCAGGTTGCCGACGCCCTGGATCTGGATATCGCCGCGCTTGCCCGGTTTGTAGCCGGTGGCCTTGCGTGGAATCAGTTCCAGCTGTTCGTTGCCACGCTCCGGCTCGACCAGTTGCTGAGCCAGGTTGACCAGTTGCGCCAGGCGCAAATCCCCGGCGCCGAGGGCGGCGAACAGGTCTTCGGCGGTTTTCATGTTGGCCTTGTCAGCCAGCTTGTCGAAATCCACCGTCGGCAGACCGAGGCGACTGAGCTCGCGCTCAAGCAGCGTTTTACCGGCCGCGACGTTCTGGTCACGAGCCTGCAACTTGAACCAGTGAACGATCTTCGCCCGCGCCCGCGACGTGGTGATGTAACCCAGGTTCGGGTTCAGCCAGTCGCGGCTCGGGGTGCCATGCTTGCTGGTGATGATCTCGACCTGTTCACCGGTTTGCAGGCTGTAGTTGAGCGGTACGATACGCCCGTTGATCTTGGCGCCGCGGCAGTTGTGACCGATTTCGGTGTGTACGCGGTAGGCGAAGTCCAGCGGGGTCGCGCCCTTCGGCAAGTCAATGGCGTGACCGTCCGGGGTGAAGATGTAGACCCGGTCAGGCTCGATATCGACCCGCAGCTGTTCCGCCAGGCCACCGATGTCGCCCAGCTCTTCGTGCCATTCGAGCACCTGACGCAGCCAGGAGATTTTCTCTTCGTAGTGATTGGAACCGGACTTGACGTCGGTGCCCTTGTAGCGCCAGTGCGCGCATACGCCGAGCTCGGCTTCTTCGTGCATCGAGTGGGTGCGGATCTGCACTTCCAGCACCTTGCCCTCGGGCCCGATCACCGCCGTGTGCAGCGAGCGATAGCCGTTTTCCTTGGGGTTGGCGATGTAGTCGTCGAACTCTTTCGGAATGTGTCGCCACAGGGTGTGGACGATGCCGAGCGCGGTGTAGCAATCGCGCATTTCCGGCACCAGCACACGAACGGCGCGCACGTCGTAGATCTGGCTGAACTCCAGACCCTTGCGCTGCATTTTGCGCCAGATCGAATAGATGTGTTTGGCCCGGCCGCTGATGTCGGCATCGACGCCGGTGGCCTGCAATTCGTTTTTCAGCTGGCTCATCACATCGCTGATAAAGCGCTCGCGATCCAGTCGCCGCTCATGGAGCAACTTGGCGATCTGCTTGTACTGGTCCGGCTCCAGGTAACGGAAGGACAAGTCCTCCAGTTCCCACTTGATGTGACCGATACCCAGGCGATGGGCCAGTGGTGCGTAGATGTCGAAGACTTCACGGGCCACGCGGTTGCGCTTTTCGTCGTCGGCGGTTTTCACCGCACGGATTGCGCAAGTACGCTCGGCCAGTTTGATCAGGGCGACGCGGACGTCGTCGACCATGGCCACCAGCATCTTGCGCAGGTTTTCCACCTGGCCCTGTGTGCCCAGCACCAGGGATTTGCGCGGGCTCAGGCTGTCGCTGATCGCGGCCATGCGCTGCACGCCGTCGATGAGTTTGGCCACCACCGGACCGAAGCGCTGGCTGACGGCCGGCAACTTGATCTGGCCCTCGCGCACGCCTCGATACAGGATCGCGGCGACCAGTGAATCCTGATCGAGTTTGAGATCGGCGAGAATCTCGGCGATCTCCAGGCCGGTACGGAACGTGGAGTTCCCTTCCGACCACAGATTCTGTGCCGCATTGGCTTGCTGCTCAGCCTCGCGAGCGTACTCGCAGGCCTCTTTCAAGGCTTCGCGATCCAGTGCCAGATCGACACTCACCGCATGATCGAGCCAAGCCTCGAGATTGATACTGCCGTCGGTGTTGATCGGCTGGTGTGCTCTCACCTGTACCATCTTGCTTACCTTCCCTACGACGCAGATTCAATGCGTCAAATCGCTGACCTTCGTTGCCCGTGCGCCCACGTCGGGCTGGGTGCGCGGCTGCACGGGCGGGCCAGTCGGACCAGACGAGCATCCTAGCTCGCTTCAAATAACGCCATGGCCTCGACATGTGCCGTTTGAGGAAACATATCGAGAATCCCGGCACGTTTTAACCGGTAGCCCTGCTTGATCAATTCGACTGTGTCGCGCGCCAGAGTTGCCGGGTTGCACGACACGTACACCAACCGTTCGGCGCCCAGGGTCTTGAGCTTGCGAACAACCTCGAAAGCACCGTCTCGCGGTGGGTCCAAGAGTACCGCACAAAAGCCTTCGGCGGCCCATTCAGCGCCCGACAAAGGCTGGGATAAATCGGCCTGAAAAAACTTCGCGTTATGCAGATTATTGCTAGCCGCATTTGCCGCTGCCCGATCGACCATCACCTGCACGCCTTCGACCGCCACCACTTCACGAGCGGCCTTGGCCAATGGCAGGGCAAAGTTGCCCAGGCCGCAGAACAGATCGAGTACGCGCTCATCCGCTGTCGGCTTCAACCAGTCCAGCGCCTGGGCGACCATCGCTTCGTTGACCCCGGCGTTGACCTGGATGAAATCCCCTGGCCGGTAAGCCAACTCCAGATCCCACTGTTCAAGACGATAGCCCAACGATTGATCGGCCTCGACCGGTTGCGGTTCACCGGCGCCATGCAGCCACAACTGGGCTTCATGGAACGCGCAGAAATCCTTGAGGATGCTCAGGTCGGCGTCGGACAACGGCGCCATGTGCCGCAGCAACACGGCCAGTGTCGAGCCGCTGAACAACTCCACATGCCCGAGTGCCTGGGGTTTGCTCAAGCGCCGCAGCATCTCCGGCAAGCTGGCCATGATCGGTTGCAAGGGCTGTACCAGCACCGGGCAGTCATCGATGCCCACGATGTCCTGGCTGCCGGCGGCACGGAAACCGACTTCGAGTTTTTTCGCCTTCATGTCCCAGCGCACTGCGACGCGGGCGCGACGACGGTAGCCGAACTCCGGACCACTCAATGGCGCGGCCCATTCCTCGGGCTCGACACCGGCGACTTTGGACAATTGCTCGGCGAGCATGCGCTGTTTCAGGGCAAGTTGTTCGTTGTGAGGCAAATGCTGCACGCTGCAACCGCCGCAACGGCCGGCATGGGCGCACGGTGCCGGGCGGCGCATTTCGCTGGCCTTGAATACCCGTTCGGTGCGCGCCTCGACCACTTTGCCGTGGGCACCGAGCACCCGCGCCTCGACTTCTTCACCGGCCAACGCGCCGATGACGAACCAGGTGCGACCTTCGAAAAACGCGATGCCGCGACCGTCATTGGCCAGGCGCTCGATGCTCAGGCGCTGCTTTTTGCCAGTCGGGATTTGCGGGGCCTTGCTGCCGCCGGTGGGCTGGAAACGCAGGCCTCTTTCATGTTTGGCCATCAGTTGGGCGCGTCGAAAATGCCGGTCGACAGATAACGGTCGCCACGGTCGCAGATGATCGCGACGATCACCGCGTTTTCAACTTCTTTGGACAGGCGCAGCATTGCCGCCACGGCACCGCCCGAGGACACGCCGCAGAAAATACCTTCTTCGCGGGCCAGACGACGGGTCACGTCTTCGGCTTCGCTTTGCGCCATGTCGACGATCCGGTCCACGCGGTCAGCCTGGTAGATCTTGGGCAGGTATTCCTGAGGCCAGCGGCGGATACCCGGGATCGCCGAGCCTTCCATCGGTTGCAGGCCGATGATCTGCACGTTGTCGTTCTGCTCTTTCAAGTAGCGCGACACGCCCATGATGGTGCCGGTGGTGCCCATGGAGCTGACGAAATGGGTGATGGTGCCCTGGGTCTGGCGCCAGATTTCCGGGCCGGTGGTGGTGTAGTGCGCCTCGGGGTTGTCACCGTTGGCGAACTGATCCAGCACCTTGCCGCAACCTTCGGCTTCCATCTTCTGCGCGAGGTCACGGGCGCCTTCCATGCCCTGCTCCTGGCTGACCAGAATCAGCTCGGCGCCATAGGCGGTCATGGCGGCCTTGCGCTCGGCGCTGGAGTTGTCCGGCATGATCAGGATCATCTTGTAACCCTTGATCGCAGCGGCCATGGCCAAGGCGATCCCGGTGTTACCCGAGGTCGCTTCGATCAGCGTATCGCCAGCGTGGATCTGCCCGCGCAGTTCGGCGCGGGTGATCATCGACAGCGCCGGACGGTCCTTGACCGAACCTGCCGGGTTGTTCCCTTCGAGCTTGAGTAAAAGGGTATTGCTGGTGGCGCCGGGCAGGCGCTGCAAACGGACCAGCGGAGTGTTGCCGACGCAATCGGCGATGGTTGGGTACTGCAAGGTCATGGCGTATTCGCAATCCAGACTGCGGGGGCACCTATCATACCGGCAAACGTTCCCAGGCCATATCACGCAAAGTGTGGTGCTTATGGTTTATGGGAATAAGGGAGAAACTCGTTCTGAATGTACAGGCCTGTTCGCGGGCAAGCCCCGACCCTACAGCCCTGCTCGCACGACACGAAGACAAGCACCTGTCGCAGCTTCCCATCCCTTTAAAAACAAGGGGTAACAAATCGCTGTCAGAAAATGCAATTTTCTGTAAGAAAAAAGAATGCATTCATCGGAAGTTTCCTGCGCATTGCAACGGCATGCATGAACTAGTGAGTATCAGAGGTAGCAGATAATCTTTTTCCATGATCAGTCAAACAAGACGCCTGACTTTTCATAGGGTGCCGGGAAACGCGACAGCTCGTATGCGATGCTCACACCTTCAATTTTGTCAAAATGGACTTACATCAAGGAAGAAACAATATGAAGACTTTTTTTACGCTTTCTCTCGCGGGACTGATATTTGCCGCCGGCCAGGTTTCGGCAGCATGCATCTACATGCAAAACTCTTATAGTGGCATTCTCCCTGCAAACTCAGAAACAACTGTACAGGGACCATTTACTATCACCAGTGCGAACGGATGCCAACAGGCGAATATTTCATCCACTATTACAGGTCTTGGTTCTGGCTCCCCTCCATACCTGTTCATTGACAGACTGGATGGTTCAAACTGGAGCGAAGTCGACGGTGGCAACCGCCAAAATGTTTCTGCACTGGGCCGACTAGGCACTTACAGAGTCCGCCTAAAAAATGAACACAATGTAGCCAAAGGCTATTCCGGCACCACGCGCTATGGACGGTAAGCATTAGGATTGCCGGTGCCCGGTAGTTTTCCGGGCACCGGTGCGCTCAGGCTTTAATGCTTACGGACAGATCGTTTTGATCCGAACCTGCAAAAAAAGAGAGAGCTGCGATGGTGTGATTCGTACGTAACAAATCCTTGGTTATCTCATGAAATCCCGGATTGGAATACGACCCACTAACAGCCAATCGCTCCTCGAACATCTGATTAAACATGGCTATCGCATTGTACTTAACGCTTCTTGCTGTCTGATGACCATTTTCATCAAACGCCTTGTTCCCGGATATAAAAAAACCAAACACACCTGAATCAATCAAACCCTTTTCGAAGAATATCGCGCCAACCTCTACAAGCTCATCGGTAGTGACCGACGTGAAATCATAGCCCTTTAGTAAGCTTTTCAGATCATCAATTGAAAATTCGCTTGTGAAATTCAACGTACTTTCGGCCTTATCCGCCTCCGTTATTGTATAAACATTCTTTGTTTCCCCGGGATTATTGACAACATAAGGATCAACCTTCATCGACAAGGGTGGATAACTTATTATCATTTTTTTACCGTCCTCTCTTGGGCTTTATTCGCAAAACAGGTATCGGTATCAAACTTCAGTTCTTTAGCCCCTTACTCGCCTACCCCACCTAAAACATGTTGCAAGTTATATCCAACTAAGCATTGCGAACATCATCTGATCAAACCGGTGATGTATGAACCAATAACCGCATATTCATCCGCAACCCGCTCCCGGTGTTCTGCGCCCAAAGCTGCCCGCCCTGCCGCTGCACTGCATTCCTGGCAATGCTCAACCCCAACCCAAACCCGCCATCCCCCGGCCGCGACCCATCGAGGCGGGTAAATGGCAGGAAGATCCGCTCCAGATCAGCGTCCGCCACACCGCCGCCCTGATCCTCCAGCCACAGGTGCCAGAAATCGCCATCACACCGTCCACCGAGACTCACGACACCACCCTTCGGCGAATGGCGAATCGCATTGCGCAGTATGTTTTCCAATGCCTGGGCCAGGGTGTTGAGGTGACCGCGAACCCAGCAGGATGCATCCACCGTGCATTGCAACTGAGTATCGGGCCAGCCACTTTCATAGCAGGCATTTTCCGTGAGCATTTCCCACAGGGCCTGGATCTGGATGGCTTCGTCGGGCAATCGGGTGCGCTCGGTATCGAGCCACGCCAGTTGCAGCGTGTCCTCCACCAGGCGCTGCATGCCATCGACCTCACGGCCGATGCGTTCGCGCAATGGCTCCAGCCCCTGCTCGCTTTCACTGGCCACCCGCAGGCGGCTCAAAGGTGTGCGCAATTCGTGGGACAGGTCGCGCAGCAGTTGCTGCTGCAAGGCCACGGTGCTTTGCAGGCGTTCAGACATGTGATCGAACGCCCGGCCCAATTCACCCAACTCATCCGATCGATTGGTGGTTCGGGTCGACAGCCGTACGTTCAGTTGGTCGGCACGCCAGGCGTTGGCCTGTGCGCGCAGATGGTTGAGTGGCACCACCAACAGGCGATACAGCCCGACGCACAACAGCAAGGTGAACAATCCCGGAATCACGCCGTTAGTGATCACCCGCCAGAACACTCGGTAATGCCCGGGTACGAAGCGTTCGGGTAACTCGATCACCAGGCTGCCGGCGGAAGGGTCGCCGGGAAACGGTACGCGCATCCACGGCCGGCCTTTCTTGTGGACTGGCCAATCGAGGCCGCGCAAAAAAGTCAGGCGTTCGACTTCCTTGTCCGTCAGCGACTGGTTGCTCAAGGACTGCAAATCACCGCCGATGACACCGACCCAGCCTTTTTCCCGCTGAGACATGCCTTGCAGCCAGTCATCGACACCGGCGCTCTGTCGCCGGTGCCATGCTTGCTCAGCCTCGGCGGCATAGCGCGTCAGGGTGCCTCGGGCTTCATCCGAGAGGAACTGGTTGCGCTGCTCCATGTAGCGTCCCCAGGACCAGCTGAGCCAGATCATCAGCAAGCAGAACGCCACCAATAGGCAAGCGAGCTTCCAGAACAGCGAATGCCTGCCCGGCAAGTTACATTTCATCGGCGGCGCTCAGGATGTAACCCTTGCCCCATACCGTACGCACTTCGCGCCCGGTGTAGCCAATGGCCTTGAGCTTGCGGCGGATCTGGCTGACGTGCATGTCCAGGCTGCGGTCGTGGGCCGCATAGCCGCGTTGCAGCACCTGTTGATAAAGGAAAGCTTTGCTCAATACTTCGTCGGCGCTGCGGTGCAGCATCTCCAGCAACCGATACTCGCTGCGGGTCAGGCCGGCAGCCTGTTCGCCGTAAAAGACCTCGAAGCTTTCATCGTCGAAACGCAGGCTGTCCATCGACGGGGCCGAGACGGTGGGCGCGGGTCGGCGGTCGAGTGCCACCCGCCGCAGAATGGCTTCGATGCGCACCCGCAACTCCACCATGCTGAAGGGTTTTGGCAGGTAATCATCGGCCCCCAGGCGAAAGCCGCTGATGCGATCGGCCTCGGCACCGAGGGCCGACATCAGCAACACCGGGGTGGAATGGCTCTGGCGCAATTGGGTCAGTACCGCCAGGCCGTCCATGCCCGGCAGCAGAATATCCATCAGCACCACGTCGAAAGGTTGCCGGCGAGCAATGTCCAGGCCTTCCTGGCCGTTCTGGCACCAGGTCACCTGGAATCCGCTACGGTCCAGATGCTCATGAACGTAAGCTCCGAGCACAAGGTCGTCTTCGATGGACAGGATTCGGGGGAGGCCGGCAGTGATGGGAGTCATGGCTATCTGTAAATAATTCTCAGTTGAGTGATTATTCAAGATTGCCTCGCCAGGGGCAACCCACGGTTTGTCCGTATCGACAATGAGTCGCCCGGGCCGACGAATGACGGCACCATTTTTACCAGGATTGCCCGCGAGCAAATCGCTACACTGCGCAAGTGGTGCATGGCGGATGCATGTGCCGGTCGATAAATAGCGGGTGCAGGAGAGATGCGTGCTCAAGAAACTGGGAATCAAAGGCCGCGTGCTGTTGCTGACCCTGTTGCCAACCAGCCTCATGGCGTTGGTGCTGGGAGGTTATTTTACCTGGATGCAACAGGCTGACCTGCAAGCCCAACTCATGCAGCGCGGCGAAATGATCGCCGAGCAGTTGGCTCCGCTGGCAGCGCCGGCCATGGGTCATCAGGACAACGAACTGCTCGAACGCATCGCCACCCAGGCCCTGGAACAAACCGACGTACGGGCCGTGACCTTCCTGGCTCCCGATCGCACGCTGCTGGCCCACGCCGGCCCGACCATGCTCAATCAGACGCCCTCCGGCAGCGGCACGCAAATGCTGCGCCGCAGCGGCAGCGATGCGACCCG
This sequence comes from Pseudomonas sp. Pseusp10, assembly GCF_059492225.1. NCBI lineage: Bacteria > Pseudomonadati > Pseudomonadota > Gammaproteobacteria > Pseudomonadales > Pseudomonadaceae > Pseudomonas > Pseudomonas sp. Pseusp10. Next base: position 5,455,853 of record NZ_CP168528.1, read on the forward strand.
CTACCTGCTGCCGGTATTCGGCAAACACCGCAACCTGGCCGGGGACGTGATTCCCGAAGAAGCCGACCGCCTGCTGGGCTGGGTCGAACTTGAACTGTCCCATAACAGCATGCTGTTGCGCGGTTACCGCAGCCTGTTCGCCAGCCTGATGTTGATCAGTGCGGGACTGATCGGTGCGGCACTGCTGGCCCTGCGCATGGGCCGCACGATCAATCGGCCGTTGAGCCAGATCAAGCAAGCCGTGGCTCAACTCAAGGACGGCCACCTGGAAACCCGCTTGCCGCCCCTCGGCAGCCAGGAACTGGATGAACTGGCTTCCGGCATCAACCGCATGGCCGGCACCCTGCAAAACGCCCAGGAAGAATTGCAGCACAGCATCGACCAGGCCACCGAAGACGTGCGCCAGAACCTGGAAACCATCGAGATCCAGAACATCGAGCTGGACCTGGCGCGCAAGGAGGCCCTGGAAGCGAGCCGGATCAAGTCCGAATTCCTGGCCAACATGAGCCATGAAATCCGCACGCCGCTCAACGGCATTCTCGGTTTCACCCACCTGTTGCAAAAAAGCGAGCTCACCCCGCGCCAGCTCGACTACCTGGGCACCATCGAAAAATCCGCCGACAGCCTGCTGGGCATCATCAACGAGATTCTCGACTTCTCGAAAATCGAGGCGGGCAAACTGGTGCTCGACCACATTCCGTTCAACCTGCGCGACCTGCTGCAAGACACCCTGACCATCCTCGCCCCGGCCGCCCACGCCAAGCAGCTGGAACTGGTGAGCCTGGTGTATCGGGACACGCCACTGTCACTGGTGGGCGACCCGCTGCGACTCAAGCAGATCCTGACGAACCTGGTGAGCAACGCGATCAAGTTCACCCGCGAAGGCACCATCGCCGCCCGTGCCATGCTCGAAGAAGAACACGAAGACACTGTGCAATTGCGCATCAGCATTCAGGACACCGGTATCGGCCTGTCGAACCAGGACGTGCGCGCCCTGTTCCAGGCCTTCAGCCAGGCTGACAACTCGCTGTCGCGGCAACCCGGCGGCACGGGCCTGGGTCTGGTGATTTCCAAGCGCCTGATCGAACAGATGGGCGGCGAGATCGGCGTCGACAGCACACCGGGGGAAGGGTCGGAATTCTGGATCAGCCTGAGCCTGCCGAAAGCCCGCGACGATGCCGAAGACCTGCCCGCCGCGCCCTTGCTCGGGCGTCGGGTGGCGGTGCTGGAAAACCACGAACTGGCTCGGCAGGCGTTGCAGCATCAACTGGAAGATTGCGGCCTCAGCACCATACCGTTCAATACCCTGGAAAGTCTGACCAATGGCGTGACCGCCGCTCACCAGACCGATCAGGCAATCGACCTCGCCGTGCTCGGCATCACCAGCAACGACATGCCGCCGGAACGCCTCAACCAGCATATCTGGGACCTCGAGCATCTTGGCTGCAAGGTGTTGGTGCTGTGCCCGACCACGGAACAGACGCTGTTCCATCTTTCCGTGCCCAACCCCCACAGCCAGCTCCAGGCAAAACCGGCCTGCACCCGCAAGCTGCGACGCTCTCTGTCTGACCTGATCAGCCCGCGCCCGATGCGCAGCGAGCCAGGTGAACCGGTGTCCAGCCGTGCACCGAAGGTGCTTTGCGTCGACGACAATCCGGCCAACCTGATGCTGGTGCAGACCCTGCTCGAAGACATGGGCGCCAAGGTGCTCGCGGTGGAAAGCGGTTATGCCGCCGTCAAGGCGGTGCAGAACGAGACATTCGATCTGGTGTTGATGGACGTGCAGATGCCCGGCATGGACGGCCGCCAGAGCACCGAGGCGATCCGCCAGTGGGAAAGCGAACGGCATTGCACGCCGCTGCCGATCGTAGCCCTCACCGCCCACGCCATGGCCAACGAAAAACGCGCACTGCTGCAAAGCGGCATGGACGACTACCTGACCAAACCGATCAGCGAACGCCAATTGGCGCAGGTGGTGCTGAAGTGGAGCGGCCTGGCGCTGCGAAATCACAGCCCGGAGCGCTCCGGCGATATGCATGGCGGCGCCCATGACCTGTTGGTGCTCGACCACGAGGAAGGATTGCGCCTGGCTGCCGGCAAGGCAGATCTGGCCGCGGACATGCTGGCGATGCTGCTCGCATCCCTGGAAGCTGACCGCGAAGCCATCCGCCTCGCTCAGCAAAGCAACGATCACAATGCCCTGATCGAACGGGTCCATCGCCTGCATGGCGCGACACGTTACTGCGGCGTACCGCAATTGCGCGCAGCCTGCCAACGCAGCGAAACCCTGCTCAAGCAACAGGACCCGAAAGCCAGCGTTGCACTGGAAGATCTCGACCGGGCGATCAATCGCCTGGCCGCCCACGCGCGTATCAATGCTTGATTCAGCGCAACCCTGCCAGGTTGCATGAAAGCTAATGTAGCAGCTGCCGAAGGCTGCGTTCGGCGGCGAAGCCGTCGTAAAACCCGTATCCGCGGCTAACCTGCAGAACTGCGGCAGCTTGTTTTGTGACGGCTTCGCCGCCGAACGCAGGCTTCGCCAGCTGCTACAGAAAGCTTCAACTCTCAGGGGGACAGCATGCGCACGATTCTTTTCAGCAGCCAGACCTACGACCGCGACAGTTTTCTCGCCGCCGAGCTGCCCGCCGGCGTCGAGCTGCACTTTCAAGCGGCGCGACTGAGCCTGGATACGGCGGCACTGGCGGAACATCACGAGGTGGTCTGCGCCTTTATCAACGATGATCTCGGCGCCCCGGTGCTCGAACGCCTGGCTGCCGGCGGCACACGTCTGATCGCCCTGCGTTCGGCCGGTTACAACCATGTCGACCTGGCAGCGGCGAAGCGCCTGGGACTGGCGATTGTGCGGGTCCCGGCCTACTCGCCCCATGCCGTGGCCGAGCACGCGGTGGGGTTGATCCTGGCGCTCAACCGACGCTTGCACCGTGCCTACAACAGGACCCGTGAAGGCGATTTCAGCCTGCATGGACTGACCGGTTTCGATCTGGTGGGCAAGACCGTCGGCGTGGTCGGCACCGGGCAGATCGGCGCGACTTTCGCCAGGATCATGAACGGCTTCGGCTGTCAGTTGCTGGCCTACGACCCTTACCCCAACCCTCAGGTCGAAGCGTTGGGTGCTCGCTACATGAGCTTGCCTCAACTGCTGGCCGAATCACAGATCATCAGCCTGCATTGCCCGCTCAATGAACAGAGCAAGCATTTGATCAACCGCGAATCCCTGGCGCACATGCAACCGGGTGCCATGTTGATCAACACCGGTCGCGGCGGCCTGGTGGATACGCCGGCGCTGATCGACGCACTGAAGGACGGTCAGCTGGGTTATCTGGGGCTGGATGTCTATGAAGAGGAGGCACAGCTGTTTTTCGAAGACCGCTCCGACCTGCCTTTGCAGGACGATGTGCTCGCGCGGCTGTTGACCTTCCCCAACGTGATCGTCACCGCACACCAGGCCTTCCTGACCCGCGAAGCCCTGGGCGCGATTGCCGCAACCACCTTGCACAATATCGCGTCGTGGATGGCAGGCAAGCCAGAGAATCGTGTGGCGGACGACTGAACCTGATCGAAGGTCGTATGCCCGCCCCATGCTGCGCGCAAGCCCGTGCTAGCATATCGCGCATATTTGGAGGACCCATGGTCGAACACGATTTCCGCTACAGCCTGATGAACCCGCAACACACCCTCACCGAATGCCGCGCCCTGGTGCCGGGGCGTTATCAAGTGACCGGCAACGGCGGCTCGATTCGCAACAATGACGTGCTGGTGGTCACCCTCAAGGGCGCCAAGGACTTGTCCATGCGCCTGACCGTCGAAACGGTTCGCCACCTGATCAACCCGCCTGGTCAATGGGTCGCGGTGGCCAGTGGCCCGGTGTTCGGCGAACTGGCCATCCACACCTGGCAAGTGAACTGCGACAGTTGCGCCAAAGAGCTGAGCTTCGAGTTCGCCGTCGACGCCAAGCTGGGCAATAAGGCCGAAAAACCTGCCGCCACCGCGCGGATTGCCGAGCTGGGCTGGACCACCGTCGGCGAGAAACACCTGTGCCCGAAATGCCAGGAGCCTGCGTGATGAAACGCCTCGCTCTGACCGCCACGGTCGGCGCCAGCCTGCTGGGCTGCGCCGCCGAGCCGGTGCAGCTTGAACACAATCGCAGCTACATTCTGGAATGGATCGGCGAGCGGCCGTTGATGGACTACAGCCACCTGACCATCACCCTCGGCGAAGATGGCCGGGCCTACGGCAACGGTGGCTGCAACCACTGGTTCGCGCCGTACACCCTTGAGGGTGAAAAACTGACCTTCGGCAAAATCGGCAGCACCCGCAAACTGTGCGCGCCGGCGCTGATGGAACAGGAAAAACGCTTCCTTCAGGCGCTGGAAAATGTCCAGCGCTGGGACGTCTCCCCGATCGAGCAGATACGCTTCTGGCCAGCCGAAGGCAAGCCGCTGCGTTGGTGGCTTGAGGAGGGGTGATACCCCCCCCATTTCCATTCAAGTGAAACCTGTGGCGAGGGGCTTGCCCTCGCCGCAAAAGCCCGATCACCACAGTGACAACGATCACCTGATCAGTTTTTAGCCTGCAACGCCTCAAGCTTCGCCAGCACCCCCGCCGCCGTCTGTTCACCCATCAACTGCTCACGCACCTTGCCCTTGTCATCGATGATGTACGTCACCGGCAACGCCTCGCTGCGCGGCAGCTCGAACAGTTCGGAAGGGTCCTGGGCCAGCACCGTGAACCTGATCCCCAGTTTCTCGCTCGCGCCCTTCAGCTCCTGCCCCTGGACGTTGTCGAAGTTGACCCCGAACACACCAATTTTCTTGTCCTTGAGCTGCTCGGCCAAAGTGTTCAACTCCGGAATCTCGGTACGGCACGGTCCGCACCATTCTGCCCAGTAGTTGAGCACCAGCCATTTGCCGTCCAGTCGATCGGCGACGACCTTCTGACCATTCTGATCGATGCCATAGTCATTACCGCAGCCCCCCAGCATCAACGTCCCGATGATCGCCAATGCCGCTGCCAGTCGCCTTGTCATGTCGTGTTCCTTGTCAAAAATTGAATGCGCCTGCGACCCATCGCCTCTCACGGTTCTGGATTGCGCGCTGCACAGTTAGAATAGCCGCCACCTTACGCAAGATGCGACCCGCTCATGACCGATCTGACGCTTTATCACAACCCGCGCTGCTCGAAATCCCGCGGTGCGCTCGAACTGCTTGAAGCCCGTGGCCTGACGCCGACCGTGGTCCGTTACCTGGAGACTCCGCTGGACGCCACGCAAATCCAGAGTCTGCTGGGCAAACTCGGAATCAGCGCCCGGCAATTGCTGCGCACCGGCGAGGACGAGTACAAAACCCTCGACCTGGCCAACAGCAGCCTGAGCGAAGCGCAATTGATCGCCGCCATCGCCGCCCACCCGAAACTGATGGAGCGACCGATTCTCGAAGTCGGTGACAAAGCCGTCATCGGCCGCCCACCGGAGCAGATCCTGGAACTGTTGCCATGAGTGCACCGTACATTCTGGTTCTGTACTACAGCCGCAGCGGCTCGACCAACGAAATGGCCCGGCAGATTGCCCGTGGCGTCGAACAGGCCGGGCTTGAAGCCCGCCTGCGCACCGTGCCGGCGATCTCCACCGAGTGCGAAGCCGTTTCGCCGGAAATTCCCGACGAAGGTGCGCTGTATGCCAGCCTCGACGACCTGAAGAACTGCGCCGGCCTGGCGCTCGGCAGCCCGACCCGCTTCGGCAACATGGCGGCGCCGCTCAAGTACTTTCTCGATGGCACCAGCAACCTGTGGCTGACCGGCGCTTTGGTCGGTAAACCGGCCGGTGTGTTCACCTCTACGGCCAGCCTGCACGGCGGCCAGGAAACCACGCTGCTGTCGATGATGTTGCCGTTGTTGCACCACGGCATGCTGATCACCGGCCTGCCGTACAGCGAATCGGCATTGCTGGAAACCCAGGGCGGCGGTACGCCATACGGCGCCAGCCACCACGCCGGTGCTGATGGCAAAAGCGGCCTGGACTCCCATGAAGTGGCGCTGTGCCGGGCACTCGGCATTCGCCTGGCCAAGACTGCACAGAAACTGGAGAGCTGAGGTGGCCAAGAAGCCGAAGATCCTGCCCGCCCTCGAATGGCTCGAACCACGCGTCAAGGCGATGCGCGTCATCAGCCTGCTGTGTTTTTTCGGCCTGGTGGGGCTGCTTTGCGTTTACTACCTGGCGGTCGCCGACCTGCACGGTGCACGCCCTTGGGTGATTCTGTTGATCGAGCTGGTGCCGCTGCTGATTCTGGCGCCGGGGATGATCGTCGGCAGCCCGCGCGGGCATTCATGGATGTGCTTTGTGGTGAACCTGTATTTCATCAAGGGCGCATTGGCTGCCTATGACCCGAACCGGCAAATCTTCGGCTTGCTGGAGATGGGCGCGAGCCTGGCGGTGTTCTGCTCGGCGCTGTTGTATGTGCGCTGGCGGTACCAGTTGAACCGTAAGCTGGCGGGCGAAGGCGAAATCTCTGTCGCCTGATACATCGCCTTCGTCGGAACACCGCCCGGAGCAAGCTCGCTCCCACATTTGATCGCATTTCAAATGTGGGAGCGGCGGTGCGACGATTCGACTTGCTCGCGAAGGGGGCGACGCGGTCTCAATGATTGACGGTATAAGCCAGCATCATCGAAATCTGGCTCATCGGCCGCCCGCCACTTTCCTCATGCCACTGGTTGAACACGTCCTGCACCAACGCCAGGTCGCGCAGACTGCTCGGCACCTTGTCGATGATGTCCTGCGCATTCAGCGCCGCCACCACGTCATAGCTCGGTACAAAAGTGTCCTTGCCGATCGTGCGCAGGAAGCGCGGGGCTGACAGCCCACCCAACTGATGGCCGCGTTTTTTCAGGAACGTCCAGAGCCCGACGATATCGGTCACCGGCCAGTCGGCGATCAGTGCACCGAAGCTGCCCTTTTCATGGGCCACATCGAGTATGAACTGTGCGTTGCGCGGCACACTCTTGAGCTTGCCAAGGTGACGGATGATCCGCGTGTCCTGCATCAGGCGCTCAAGGTGTTCGGCGCTCATCAGCACGACTTTTTCCGGGTCGAACTTGAAGAACACTTCTTCGAAAGCCGGCCACTTGGCATCCACCAGGCTGTGCTTGAGCCCGGCGCGGAATACTCGTAGCGCCATCATCGAGAGGTAGCGATCGTCGCTGATCTTGCGCAGTTGCGCCGGAGTCTTGGGAACGGGCAGATGGGCTTCCAGTTCAGCCGCCGAACCGAAGCGGTTCAGACAGTATTCATTGAGCCACTTGTAATCGCGCATGCCCTCTCCTGAGGATTGAAACGAAAACCAAAGTGGGAGCGGGCTTGCTCGCGAAGGCGGTGCGTCATTCAACATTGATGTCGACTGACACTACGCATTCGCGAGCAAGCCCGCTCCCACTGTTTTAATCAGAGGTTGACCACGTTGACGAATCGCGAAGCGGCGCTTTCGTCAATCTTTAGGCTGGTGAAGTCGAACAGGTTGCGGTCCGCCAGTTGCGACGGGATGACGTTCTGCAGACTGCGGAAAATACTCTCGGTACGGCCCGGAGTCTTGCGCTCCCAGTCCTGGAGCATTTCCTTGACCACCTGACGCTGCAGGTTCTCCTGGGAACCACAGAGGTTGCACGGAATGATCGGGAATTGCTTGAAGTCCGAGTAGGCCTGGATGTCTTTTTCGTTGCAGTAGGCCAGCGGGCGGATCACCACGTTGCGGCCATCGTCGGCGCGCAGTTTTGGCGGCATGGCCTTGAGCGAACCGTTGAAGAACATGTTCAGGAAGAACGTTTCGACGATGTCGTCGCGGTGATGACCGAGGGCCATCTTGGTCGCGCCGATTTCGTCGGCGAAGGTGTAGAGCGTGCCGCGACGCAGGCGCGAGCACAGCGAGCATGTGGTCTTGCCTTCCGGGATCAGCTCCTTGACCACCGAGTAAGTGTCTTTCTCGACGATGTGGTACTCGATACCCAGTTCTTTCAGGTAGGCCGGCAGCACGTGTTCCGGGAAACCCGGCTGCTTCTGGTCCATGTTCACGGCCACGATCTCGAACTTGATCGGCGCGACCTTCTGCAAGTGCATCAGCACATCGAGCATGGTGTAGCTGTCCTTGCCACCGGACAGGCAGACCATGACCTTGTCGCCGTCTTCAATCATGTTGAAATCGGCAACCGCCTCACCGGCCTGTCGGCGAAGGCGCTTTTGCAGTTTGTTCTGGTTGACCGTGAGAGTGCCCATGACGCGAAATCCGTGAGGTGTGACGAAAGGCCCGCATTTTACGCAAAAACGCTTCAGGGGCGAAGTGCCTCGCCACAGGTGTCATACCGCACAGACCCGACGGCGATTAACAACCGGGTTTACAGCGCGATTTGCTCTAATGCCCCTACTCCCTCTGAGGAAACTCCTCCCTATACTGCGACATAAGGTCGCATATTATCTTCAGACCTATGACTTGCCTGGCCGCATTGGCCTGTAGGCGCTCCACTGGGGGGCGACGGTAAAAACAAGAGGAGTGACTGGCATGATCCATCACGTAGTGGGGCTCTTCACCCACCCTGACCAAGAATGGAAAGAAATCCGTGGCGACCAGGAGGAAAGCATCAGCCACATGTACCTGACCCATACGCTGATCCTGGCGGCGATCCCCGCCGTGTCTGCCTTTATTGGCACCACACAGGTCGGCTGGGTCATCGGCAATCGGCCTCCCGTGATGCTGACCGTAGAAAGCGCGGTATGGATGACGATCATGTCGTACCTGGCGATGCTCGGCGGTGTAGCGGTAATGGGCGCATTCATCCACTGGATGGCCCGCACCTATGACGCCAACCCAAGCCTCGCCCGCTGCATTGCGTTTGCAACCTACACCGCTACACCGCTGTTCATCGGCGGCCTCGCCGCCTTGTACCCGCACTTGTGGCTGGGGATGATCGTCGGCACCGCAGCCATCTGCTACACGGTGTACTTGCTGTATGTGGGCTTACCGACATTCATGAACATTCCATCTGACGAGGGCTTCCTGTTTTCAAGTTCGGTGCTCGCCGTAGGCCTGGTGGTGCTGGTCGCCATCATGGCGTTCACCGTGATTGTCTGGGGACTCGGCGTGGGGCCGGTCTACACCAGTTAGCCGCACATCACTGAAAATCAGAACTGCCGATAAAGGCCGCCGCAAGGCGGCCTTTTCATCTTCAAGAACGAGAAGGCACACGACCATTCGGCAACCTGGTGATTCGCAAGGCCCGAGGGTTGCGGCATACTCGAGCGCTCTGGAGATCCATCAAGCATGCCCGAGCAACTCAATACCCGCGTCGAAGACTGTTTCCAACTAGCCGAATCCTTTTTCAAACGACCTTTCAAGCGCCCCGTGGTGAGCCTCAAGCTGCGCGGGCAGAAAGCCGGTGTCGCGCATTTGCACGAGAACCTGCTGCGCTTCAATCCGCAGCTGTACCGGGAAAACACTGAAGATTTCCTCAAGCAGACCGTGGCCCATGAAGTCGCGCACCTGATCGCCCATCAGCTGTTCGGCGAGCGCATCCAGCCCCATGGCGAAGAGTGGCAATTGATCATGCGCGGCGTGTACGAACTGCCGCCCAACCGCTGCCACACCTATGACGTCAAACGCCGCAGCGTGACCCGCTACATCTACAAGTGCCCGTGCGCCGACAGCGACTTCCCGTTCTCGGCCCAGCGCCACAGCCTGGTTCGCCAAGGGCGGCGGTATTTGTGCCGGCGGTGTCGCCATACCTTGGTGTTCAGTGGGGAGATGCGGGTCGAATAGTTGTTTTTTTGGTGACTGCTCGCGATGGCGACCTGACAGGCCCTAGAGAATCACCTTGGCCCGCCGCAATTCCTCAATCCGCTGCGCACTGAACCCCAACTCCCCCAACACCTGATCCGTATGCTGCCCCAGCACCGCGCCAATATGCCGAGGCTCAGGCAGCCCTTGCGAAAACTTCAGCGGACACGCCATCTGCACCTGGGTTGAACCATCGCCCCGCGGCACGTTGGTCACCAGCTCCCGGGCCTGCAACTGCGGATGACGCAGCGCTTCTCCCAGGTTCAACACCGGCTCGACACAAGCATCCAGTTCGGCGAACAACGCGCACAACTCGGCAAAGTCATGCTTTTCAAATTCGACCCTCAGCGCGTCTTTAAGCTGTTTCTGATCTGCCGGTTGCGGTGACAGGCCGAGGCCGGCCAGTTCCTCCAGCCCCAACGCCGTGCACAACTGTTTCATGAATACCGGTTCCAGGCTGCCCACCGACAACCAGCGCCCATCCCGGGAACGGTAGTAATCGTAAAAGCTGCCGCCATTGAGCACTTGGTTTTCCGGCCCCGGCTCGACGCCACAGGCCAGATATCCCGCACCCGCCAGCGCATTCAGGCTGAACGCGCAGTCGGTCATGCTGACATCCAAGTGCTGGCCCTGACCGGTTTGCTGCCGGGCGATGACCGCCGCCAGCAAGCCAATCACCCCGTGCAGCGAACCACCGGCGACATCCGCCACCTGCATGCCCAACGGCAGTGGCCCACTGTCGGCACGGCCGGTGTAGCTCGCCAGCCCGGACAGGGCCAGGTAGTTGATGTCATGGCCGGCGCGGTCCTTGTAGGGGCCGGTCTGGCCGTAGCCGGTGATCGACACATAAATCAGTTTCGGATTGATCGCCTTCAGGGCTTCGTAGCCCAGGCCCAGACGCGCCATGACACCCGGACGGAACTGCTCGAGCACGATGTCGTAGTCCTGCAGCAACGTCCCGATCACCTCCAGCGCCTCAGGCTGTTTGAGATCCAGGGCGAGGCTGCGCTTGTTGCGGTTGAGGTAGGCATGACTGGCCGACACTCCTTGATCGTGGGGCGGTAACACCCGCAGCAGATCCAGGCGGATCGGTGATTCGATGCGCAGCACTTCGGCACCCATGTCCGCCAGCAACAACGAGGCGAATGGCCCCGGCAGCAGTGTCGAGAAATCCAGAACCTTGAGTGATGCCAGTGGACCGAGCATGAGCGTTCTCCCTTTACGATGCCCACAGCCTAGGCAGCCGATTGCTTTGCAGCAATCACCTTATACGCCACGTGCAGTGACCGTTACGCTCAAACGCCGGGCATGAAAAAACCCGCCGAAGCGGGTTTTTCATTACAACAAGGCTTACTTGGCGTTCGTCGGGGTTGCCCCTTCGACGTGGCCCAGAACATCGTCTTTAGGCTCGTCGGCAATGCCGCGACCGCCCGAGGCCAGCTCCGCTTGCAGCACGTCGGTGTCCAGTTCCTTGACCCACTTGGCCACAACGATGGTGGCCACGGCGTTACCGACCAGGTTGGTCAAGGCACGGGCTTCGGACATGAAGCGGTCGATGCCGAGGATCAGCGCCAGGCCGGCAACCGGCAGGTGGCCCACTGCGGACAGGGTGGCAGCCAGTACGATGAAACCGCTACCAGTCACGCCCGCAGCGCCCTTGGACGACAGCAGCAATACCACCAGCAGGGTGATCTGGTGCGTGATGTCCATGTGGGTGTCGGTGGCCTGGGCAATGAACACGGCCGCCATGGTCAGGTAGATTGCGGTACCGTCGAGGTTGAACGAGTAACCGGTCGGGATCACCAGACCCACGACAGATTTCTGCGCGCCCAGACGCTCCATCTTGACCAACATGCGTGGCAGCACCGATTCCGAAGAGGAAGTGCCGAGTACGATCAGCAATTCTTCACGGATGTAGCGGATCATCTTCAGCACGCTGAAGCCATGCATGCGAGCGATGGAGCCCAGCACGATCAGGATGAACAGCAGGCAGGTGATGTAGAAGCACGCCATCAACTGACCCAACTGCACCAGCGAGCCGACACCGTAGGCACCGATGGTGAACGCCATCGCACCGAAGGCACCGATTGGCGCGAGCTTCATGATCATGTTGATGATGTTGAACATCACGTGGGCGAAGCGATCGATGAAGTCGAGGATCGGCTTGCCGTAGGCACCCAGGCGATGCAGGGCGAAACCGAAGATCACCGAGAACATCAGCACTTGCAGGATGTCGCCCGTGGCGAACGCGCCGACGATGGTGGTCGGGATCACGTTGAGCAGGAAGCCGACAACGCTTTGATCGGCACCGGCCGCGACGTAGGTAGCGACTTTGGAAGCGTCCAGTGTGCTCACGTCGATGTGCATGCCAGCGCCTGGCTGCACGACGTTGACCACGACCAGACCCACCAGCAAAGCGATGGTCGAAACGATTTCAAAGTAAAGGAGTGCGTAACCGCCCGTCTTGCCGACCGCTTTCATGTCCTGCATGCCGGCGATACCGCTGACGACGGTGCAGAAGATGATCGGGGCGATGATCATTTTGATCAGTTTGATGAACCCGTCACCCAGCGGCTTTACCGCCACACCGAGCTGCGGATAGAAGTGACCGAGCAAGATACCGATGACAATTGCAACGATCACCTGGAAATACAGGGATTTGTACAGTGGCTGACGAGTCGTCATTGCAAAGTTCCTCAAGGGTGCCCGGTGACAACATCCATCTGTTGCCCGCAACACCGCAATTGCGAACCCTCCTGCACTGGAGGGATTTGTTTTGTCGAGCTGCGCTACGGCAGGCATCTGCTCGTTGTATCGCAAGGCCCGTGCCACCTTCCGTAAAAATCCTGCAAGCCTTTTGATATCAGGGGTTGCAGCGAATTCCTTGTCACCGAACGGTTACAAGCATGTGGCGGGTTTCCGCCCTTCCACTAATAGTCGCCCTGCAATTTGGCGGATATCCGCCCTGTTCATGCCCGCAGTGCGCAGCTACCATCCGTCGATCAACGGTCAGATCTGCTGCCATGCGCGAACGCACCATCGCCAGTCATTTCGCCCGCGCCGCCCTTGGTGGTGCGCGTCGGCACGGCTATGACTATTCGGGCCTGCTCCAGCAATTGGGAATCAGCCCCGAGTTGCTGGACGAGCCGCGGGCGCGTATCGCTCCGGAGCAGTTCACCCGACTGATTCAGGCCTTATGGCTGGCACTGGACGACGAGTACCTGGGGTTCGGGCAAGCCCCGAGCAAACCGGGTAGCTTCGCGATGATGGGTCATGCCGTGATCCACTGCCGCAATCTGGATAAGGCACTCAATCGTGGCTTATTGTTTTATAGCCTATTCCCCGGAGCTCCGCGTTTGACCCTGAGCCGCGAGGACGAATGGGTCCGCCTGAGCCTGGACGACGCGCAACTTTGGGACCCGGACCACTTTCTGAGCGAGGCTCTGTTGGTGATCTGGCATCGATTCGGCAGTTGGCTGATCGGCCAGCGTATTCGCCTGGAGCAGGCCACGTTCAGCTACCCCAGGCCCGAACACGGCACCGAGTACGACCTGCTGTTTTCCTGCCCGCTTGAGTTTTCCAGGCCCCAGAGCAGCCTGTTGTTCCACAGCCGTTACCTGGCCATGCCGCTGTTGCAGGACGAACGCACCCTCAAGCATTTCCTCGAACGCTCCCCCGCCGACCTGCTCTCGCGCCCGGACGACGGCGACAGTTTGAGCAGCCGCTTGCGGCGCTTGCTCAGCCGCGACAGTTCACGCTGGCCCGACCTCGAAGCCGTGGCCACCCACCTGCACATCAGCCCGCAAACCTTGCGCCGGCATCTGCGGGAAGAGGGTTCGAGCTTTCAGGAATTGAAGGACCAGCTGCGCCGGGACATCGCGATTTATCACTTGAGCCGCGCCGACCTGTCGTTGCAACAGATCGCCGAGCAGCTGGGGTTTTCCGAGCCGTCGGCGTTTCACCGGGCGTTCAAGAAGTGGACCGGATTGACACCGGGAGCCTATCGAGCGCAGGAAAACTGATTTCCAAGGCCGATTTTTTTTGAAGTATTCACTGGCCTCTTCGCGAGCAAGCTCGCTCCCACAGGTTTATCGCAACCCTTTGTGGGAGCGAGCTTGCTCGCGATGGCGTCCGATAAAACACCACTAAACCACCGGAAAGTGAATCCGGAACGCCGCCCCGCCCATTGGCGAATCCCCCAGCGTCAGCTGGGCGCTGTAGCTTTCGATGATGTCCTTGACCACCGCCAGGCCGATGCCCTGCCCCGGGTGCTGGCGATCCAGACGCTCTCCACGCTCGAGAATCCGTGCGCGCTGATCCTGTGGCACGCCGGGGCCGTCGTCCTCGACACACAACTCGGTGCCGCCGAGGGTTTCGCGCACGCTGATGCGTACTTCGCCGAGGCACAGGCGATAGGCGTTTTCCAGCAGATTGCCCATCATCTCCAATAGAGCGCCCTGCTCGATCGGTACGTAACACGGGTCGGGCAAATCGAACGCGACGTGCACGCGCTTGTCGCGATAGACCTTGTCCAGCGTGTCGCACAGGCTTTTCAGCACCGGCCGCAAGTGCACCTGATGACGTACCAGACCACTTTTGCGCAGGCTGGCGCGCTGCAACTGGTAGCCGATCTGCTGGCTCATGCGTTCGATCTGGGTTTGCAGCACCCAGGCCTGATCCCGATCCTCAGGACGCTGGGCCATGTCTTCACTGACGCCTTGCAACACCGCCAGCGGCGTTTTCAGGCTATGGGCCAGGTCATCGAGAGAATCACGGTAGCGACTGCGCTGCTCACGCTCACTGTGCAGCAAGCGGTTGAGAGAGCCGGTCAGGCGCAGCAATTCCCGGGGATGTTCTTCACTGAGGCTTTCGCGGGTGCCACCTTCGATCTGGTCCAGCTCCTGGCTCAAGCGCCGCAATGCCTGCAAGCCCCAGGTCAGACCGATCCACAGCAACGCCAGCAACACCAGCAGTGCCGCGCCAAAACCCAGATAGAGATTTTCCCGCAGTCCTTCGAGGGTCAGTTCGTACTCGCGAACCGGTTGCAGCGCCACGATGCTGAACGCCGCACTTTTACCGCCGAGCAACTTGACCTCGACGTCGTAGACGAAGAACTCCTGGCCATTGGCTTCGCGGATCCGCGCGAACTCGTTGCCACGTCCGTCGTAGCGCGGCGTGTAATTGATGTGTTCTTCCCGGGTCGCCTTCGAACGCCAGACCAGATGCCCTTCACGGTCATAGATGTAGCCGAGCAATCGGCTGTCGGTGAGGTTGAAGCGTTCGTCGGGCAATTGCTCCGGCATCTGCAAGCTGTTGTTATCCACCCGGGCGGCAGAGATCAGCGTGGTCACGTCCGATGCCAGACGCTGCTCGATGGAGTCCTGCAACGCCAGGCTGAAGGCCCCCTGCATCGCCGGCAGCAACGCCAGCATGAACAACACCGCCAACAGCGTGGCGGCGAGCATCAAGCGAATGCGCAGCGAACGGATCAAGTGCAACGCTCATTGAACAGGTAGCCCAGGCCGCGCACGGTGTCGATCGGTTTGAACCCACCCGGCCCCTCCAGCTTACGGCGCAGACGGCCGACCAGCACCTCGATCACATTCGGATCACGCTCGTCGTCATCCGGGTAGAGCTGTTCCATCAAGCGGTCCTTGGGCACCACCTGCTGATGATGGCGCATCAGGTATTCGAGAATGCGGTATTCGTACGCGGTCAGTGCCAGCGGCTGGTCGTCGAGGGACGCCTGCTTGCGATTGAGGTCCAACAGCAAGGGACCGGCAACGATAGTCGATTGGGTAAAACCGCTGGAGCGGCGTAGCAAAGCATTCAGGCGGGCCTCCAGCTCTTCGAACTGAAACGGCTTGACCACGTAATCGTCGGCGCCGGCGGCCAGGCCTTCGACCTTGTCCTGCCAGTTGCCGCGCGCGGTGAGGATGAGGATCGGGAAGGTTTTGCCACTTGAGCGCAACTGGCGGATCAGGTCGAGCCCGCTCATGCCCGGCAGACCGAGGTCGATCACCGCCAGGTCAAAGTTGAACTGCGCGGTCTGGTACAGCCCCTCCTCGGCGTTGGCCACGGACTCGACCACGTGGCCGCTCTCCGTCAGGCGGGTTTTCAGGTGATGACGCAGCAGCGCTTCATCTTCGACGACCAGCAGTTTCATAACGCTCTCCCGGGCAAATCAACATCTCCAGAGGCGCAACGGCGCACCTCAATAGCTAACATGGCAACGCCGGATCAGTCACTCGGGCTGATCCGGCGCAAGCCGCTCACGAAACGCTTGTCAGAAAGCGTAGTTGGCCGACAGGTAAGTCTGGGCGCTGCTGGTCAGGTCCAGCGAACCCTGCTTGCTGCCACCGCGCTCACTCATCTCGGTGCTCGCGTTGCTGCGCAGGTAACGGTAACCCAGTTCAACCGAGGTGTTCTGCGAAACCTGTTGCAGCACACCCACCTGGCCACCGATGGCATAGCCGATATCGCTGTCGCGGCTGAAGCCTGGCGACTCCTGGGTCATTTTGGTCAGGCCGGCCGTGGCGCCGCCGAACAATTTGGTGCTGCCGCCCACCGGGTAGAACAGATCGTAGCTGCCCAGGAGGTTTTCCTGACGCAGTTTAATGCCGTTGTGCGAGCCCGACACGTTGTCGTAAGTGGCGTAGTAACGGCCCTGGCTATTCTGCCGGCCCAGACGCACACCCCAGGTGGTGTCCTTGCCGATCACGCCATCGGCGTTCGGGTGATTGAGGTTGTCATTCAGAGCGTGGGACTTTTTGACTTTGTCGCTGGTCTGTCCAAGAGTAAGGCTGGCGAAGTTGTCGTCAGACGCGAAGGCCGCGGTGCTCGCGCCCAGAACGGTGAACGCCAGAAGCAGTTTTTTGAATCCAGTCATTGGGGAGTTCCTCATGTGCCGTTTGTTTTTTGGGTACGGGGCAAGGTTACGCACCGCGCCCTGAACTCCCCCTGAACGCAATCTGAACCTGGGCTGAACCGCCCCCTCCCGAATGTTTCGACACGTTTCAAAGGAGTTCCGACCATGCGCATGTTCTTAGCCGTCCTCCTACTGGCCCTGAGCGGGCTCAGTCAGGCCGCCATCAAGACTCAGGAAATTCCCTACCAAAGTGCCGACGGCACGAAAATGATCGGCTATTACGCTTTTGACGATGCCATCAAAGGCCCGCGCCCCGGGGTCTTGGTGGTGCATGAGTTCTGGGGGCTGAATGACTACACCAAGCGTCGCGCCCGGGATCTCGCCGGCCTGGGCTACAGCGCCCTGGCCATCGACATGTACGGTGACGGCAAAAATACCGAACACCCCAAAGACGCCATGGCCTTTATGCAAGCGGTGACGAAAGACAGTGCCGTGGGCAGCGCGAGGTTTAACGCCGGGCTCGACTTGCTGAAGAAACAGCCACAAACCGACCCGAACAAAATCGCCGCCATCGGCTACTGTTTCGGTGGTGGCGTGGTGCTCAACGCCGCACGCCAGGGTGTGCCGCTGGCGGGTGTGGTGAGTTTCCATGGTGCGTTGGCAACCAATACGCCGGCAACGCCGGGCAGCGTCAAGTCGAAGATCCTGGTGGAGCACGGGGCGCTGGACAGCATCGTCACCCCGGAGAACATCAGCGCCTTCAAGAGCGAGATGGACAAGGCCGGGGCCGACTATAAATTCGTCAGTCTCGACGGCGCCAAGCACGGTTTCACCAATCCGGATGCCGATCGGTTGGGCCATGGCGATCATGGCGGGCCCGACATTGGCTACAACAAGGCTGCGGATGAAAAATCCTGGGCGGACATGCAGGCTTTCTTCAAAAAGATCTTTGGTTAACCCTGACATCTGTGGCGAGGGGGCATTCCGACAAGCTCCCTCGCCACAAAAGCCATCTGCTACTACCCAGTCCCAAGGCAACCCGGCAAAATGCCAGACATGAATGCCACCCCCGCCCTGCCCGTCTGCTGCACGCCCCTCGATGACCATTGGCCGCTGCCGTTTGTGCTGCCCGGTACGGTCCTGCTGAGTACTCACTTCGATAGCGCCCGACTGGCCAGCGATGATTTTCAGCGCAGCGCCGTCGAGGCGCCGGCGAGCATCCAGCGCTCTGTGGCCAAACGGCAGGCGGAGTTCCTCGCCGGGCGAGTCTGTGCACGGGCCGCGCTGCTACAGCTGGAAGGCCTGGACTTCAGCCCGGCCATCGGTGAAGACCGGGCACCGGTCTGGCCTGCGCACATCACTGGTTCGATCACCCACAGCACTGGCCGGGCCGCGGCGATCGTGGCGAACAAAAGCCATTGGCGCGGCCTGGGCATGGACCTGGAAAACCTGCTCAACCCCGAACGGGCTGAACGCCTGGCCGGGGAAATCCTCAATCCGCCGGAGCTACAGCGCATGGCGGCCGGTCAACACGATCACCGGGCGTTGCTGGTCACCCTGACTTTCTCGGTCAAGGAAAGTCTGTTCAAGGCGCTCTATCCGATCGTTCAGCAACGCTTTTATTTCGAACACGCTGAAGTACTGGAGTGGAGTGAGTCGGGTGAGGTGCGGTTGCGACTGCTCACTGATTTGTCCAGCGAATGGCGCAGCGGCACCGAGCTGGATGCGCAGTTCGGGGTCAAGGACGGACAGTTGCTGAGTCTGGTCAGCATCAAGGCCTGACGATTTTCGGTGTTTGGTATGGCCCCATCGCGGGCAAGCCCGTTCCCACAGTTGATCGTGTTTATCTGGAAAGACTCGGTCCCCAGTGGGAGCGGGCTTGCCCGCGAAAGCGTCAGATCGGTCACCGCTTTCCTTGAGGCAAAAGAAAACCCCCGACCTGCCAGAGGCTGATCGGGGGTTTCGAGTAAGCGCCTTGCGGCGCTTACCGGCTCAGCTTATTGGCAAGCTTCGCAATCCGGCTCGTCGATGGCGCAAGCCTTCGGCACTGGAGCAGGGCCGGCAGGCGCTGCCAGGACCGAATCTTCACCGTGGTTGCCGCCGCTGGAAACAGCGTTCAGCTTGCCGGTGTTGATGGTCGACTTCTCGGTGCTGGTCGCAGCCAGGGCACGGAGGTAGTAAGTGGTTTTCAGGCCACGGTACCAGGCCATGCGGTACGTCACGTCCAGCTTCTTGCCCGAAGCGCCAGCGATGTACAGGTTCAGCGACTGAGCCTGGTCGATCCACTTCTGACGACGGCTGGCGGCGTCGACGATCCACTTGGTGTCCACTTCGAAGGCAGTCGCGTAGAGCTCTTTGAGCTCTTGCGGGATGCGCTCGATTTGCTGCACCGAACCGTCGTAGTACTTCAGGTCGTTGATCATGACCGAGTCCCACAGGCCGCGAGCCTTGAGGTCGCGAACCAGGTACGGGTTGATCACGGTGAATTCGCCCGACAGGTTCGATTTCACATACAGGTTCTGGTAGGTCGGTTCGATCGACTGCGATACGCCGGTGATGTTGGCGATGGTCGCGGTCGGTGCGATGGCCATGATGTTGGAGTTACGAATGCCTTTCTGTACACGGGCGCGAACCGGTGCCCAGTCCAGGGTTTCGTTCAGGTCGACATCGATGTACTTCTGGCCACGGGCCTCGATCAGGATCTGTTGCGAATCCAGCGGCAGAATGCCTTTGGACCACAGCGAACCCTGGAACGTCTCGTAGGCGCCGCGCTCGTCAGCCAGGTCGCAGGAAGCCTGGATCGCGTAGTAGCTGACCGCTTCCATCGACTTGTCGGCGAACTCGACAGCAGCATCGGAACCGTAAGGGATGTGCTGCAGGTACAACGCGTCCTGGAAGCCCATGATGCCCAGGCCGACCGGACGGTGCTTGAAGTTGGAGTTCTTCGCTTGCGGCACCGAGTAGTAGTTGATGTCGATCACGTTGTCGAGCATGCGCACGGCGGTGTTCACGGTGCGTTGCAGCTTGGCGGTGTCCAGCTTGCCGTCGACGATGTGGTTCGGCAGGTTGATCGAGCCCAGGTTGCAAACGGCGATCTCGTCCTTGTTGGTGTTCAAGGTGATCTCGGTGCACAGGTTCGAGCTGTGGACCACACCGACGTGCTGCTGCGGGCTGCGCAGGTTGCACGGGTCCTTGAAGGTCAGCCACGGGTGGCCGGTTTCAAACAGCATGGACAGCATTTTGCGCCACAGGTCTTTGGCCTGGATGGTCTTGAACAGCTTGACCTTGCCCGGGTATTCGGTCAGGGCTTCGTAGTACTCGTAGCGCTCTTCGAAGGCCTTGCCGGTCAGGTCGTGCAGGTCCGGCACTTCGGATGGCGAGAACAGGGTCCACTTGCCGTCATCGAAGACACGCTTCATGAACAGGTCAGGGATCCAGTTGGCGGTGTTCATGTCGTGGGTACGACGACGGTCATCACCGGTGTTCTTGCGCAGCTCGATGAACTCTTCGATGTCCATGTGCCAGGTTTCCAGGTAGGCACACACAGCGCCTTTGCGCTTGCCACCCTGGTTAACGGCAACGGCGGTGTCGTTCACTACTTTCAGGAACGGAACCACGCCCTGGGATTTGCCGTTGGTGCCCTTGATGTACGAACCCAGCGCGCGAACCGGCGTCCAGTCGTTGCCCAGGCCGCCAGCGAATTTCGACAGCATGGCGTTGTCGTGGATCGCGTGGTAGATGCCCGACAGGTCATCCGGCACGGTGGTCAGGTAGCAGCTCGACAGCTGTGGACGCAGGGTACCGGCGTTGAACAGGGTCGGGGTCGAAGCCATGTAGTCGAAGGACGACAACAGGTTGTAGAACTCGATGGCACGGGCTTCGCGGTCTTTCTCTTCGATCGCCAGGCCCATGGCCACACGCATGAAGAAGATCTGCGGCAGTTCGAAACGCACGCCATCCTTGTGGATGAAGTAACGGTCGTACAGGGTTTGCAGGCCCAGGTAGGTGAATTGCTGGTCGCGCTCGTGGTTGATCGCCTTGCCCAGTTTTTCCAGGTCGAAGGAGGCCAGCTCAGGGTTCAGCAGCTCGTATTCGATACCCTTGGCAATGTAGGCCGGCAGCGCCTTGGCGTACAGGTCGACCATCTCGTGGTGAGTGGCGCTTTCGGCGACGCCGAGGAAGCCCAGGCCTTCGGCACGCAGGGTGTCCATCAGCAGGCGCGCGGTCACGAACGAGTAGTTAGGCTCGCGCTCGACCAGGGTACGGGCCGTCATCACCAGGGCGGTGTTGACGTCGGTCAGGGCCACGCCGTCGTACAGGTTCTTCAGGGTTTCGCGCTGGATCAGGTCGCCGTCGACTTCTTCCAGGCCTTCGCACGCTTCGGTGACGATGGTGTTCAGGCGGCCCATGTCCAGCGGCGCCAGGCTGCCGTCGGCACGGGTGATGCGGATCGACGGGTGCGCTTGTACCGGCTCTTCGGTGGTACGAACGGCACGTTCCTTGGAACGGGCATCACGGTAAATCACGTAGTCGCGAGCGACTTTCTGCTCGCCGGCACGCATCAGGGCCAGTTCGACCTGGTCCTGGATTTCTTCGATGTGGATGGTACCGCCCGATGGCATGCGACGCTTGAAGGTCGCGGTGACCTGTTCGGTCAGGCGGGCAACAGTGTCGTGGATTCGCGACGAGGCAGCAGCGGTGCCGCCCTCAACTGCGAGAAACGCTTTGGTGATGGCGACGGTGATTTTGTCATCGGTGTAGGGAACGACAGTGCCGTTACGCTTGATCACGCGCAGTTGGCCAGGCGCGGTGGCGGACAGATCCGAATTCGAATCAGCGGCCTGCGGCAAGGTGCCCTGCGGGTTCTCGCGAGTTGTGTCGGTTTGCATGGGGGAGTGTCTCCACATTCTCTATGTTTGTTTGGGCACCATCACGGTGCCCACCGTTCCGTCCTGAAGCACTACAACCGGCGAGCGCCGGGCATAACAACTTCGGGACAGTAGGAAGGGGGCTTTATCGGGCGCCGCTTCCATGCCGAAGTCTTTGGTCTCACGCCTTGGGCCTGAAACCGGGGTCCGTTATAGGTGACAGTTGGGACTGCAACACCCGTACCGTTTTCACCACTCGGGGCCGAAATACAGTAGCCATCCGCACGCGCGGTTTGGTCTTTCGAAAATACGTTTGGCTCAACCGGACAGAGGCAATAAAAGCGCTTGAAATTGATGTCTGGTTTGTGTTTGGTTTTTCGCGCAAAACCCTATATCTAGGGTTTTTTTAGCGCCGGGCTACAAGATAATGCGTTTTGGGGGGCGATTGCAACGTACTGCCTGTGGATAAACCTGTGCGTAAATTGTGTGTGAAAGAAGGAACCGGCGTGTAGGCCGCGATGCTGCTGGACCGGACCTTTTTTCAGCAATTTTCTACGATCGAAAACGCTCGGGCGGATTTTTAAGGGCGCGAACCCTATCACAAAAAACCGTGTCGTCCGAACGTATTTCCCCGCTTGTGTTCTCGACGGGCGGCGTTTATACAATCGGCCCAGCGTGTATACATATTTGTCCCCCCGAATCATTACAAAAAAACGGGCGGATCCTTCCTTATTAGTGGTTTTGGCAAGCAGAGGTCACCCGTGGAGCAAGAAGCCTGGCAGGTATTGATTGTGGAGGACGACCAGCGACTGGCCGAACTGACCCGCGATTACCTGGAAGCCAATGGCCTGCGTGTATCGATCGAAGGAGATGGTGCGCTCGCTGCGAACCGAATCATCAAGGAACAACCGGATCTGGTGATCCTCGACCTGATGCTCCCCGGTGAAGATGGCCTGAGCATTTGCCGCAAGGTCCGCGCCCGCTATGACGGCCCGATCCTGATGCTCACCGCCCGCACCGACGACACCGACCAGATTCTCGGCCTGGACCTGGGCGCTGACGACTATGTGTGCAAACCGGTGCGCCCGCGCCTGCTGCTGGCGCGCATCCAGGCCCTGCTGCGCCGTAGTGAAACGCCCGACGTCGCCCCGGAAAAACAGCGGCGTCTACAGTTCGGCCCGCTGATCGTCGACAACGCTTTGCGCGAAGCCTGGCTGCAGGGCAACGGCATCGAGCTGACCAGTGCCGAATTCGACTTGCTCTGGCTATTGGTGGCCAATGCCGGGCGTATCCTCTCGCGGGAAGAGATCTTCACCGCGCTGCGGGGCATCGGCTATGACGGCCAGGACCGTTCCATCGATGTGCGCATCTCGCGCATCCGCCCGAAGATCGGCGATGACCCGGAGCATCCACGGCTGATCAAGACCGTACGCAGCAAAGGCTATCTGTTCGTTCCCGAGGCTTGCGTAGACCAGACCCTGTGAACTCGATCTTCCTGCGTATCTATGGCGGCATGTGCGCCGCGCTGATTCTGGTGGCGGTGCTCGGTGTGCTGGCGTTGCACTTGCTCAATCAGGTGCGCAGCGAGCAATACCGCGAGCGCCTGGCCCACGGCACGTTTTCGCTGATGGCCGACAACCTGCAGCCGATGAACCAGACCGAGCGCCACCGGGCCTTGCTGGTGTGGGAGCGGCTGCTGGGGATTCCGCTGGCGCTGAAAACCTTTGCCGAGACTGACCTTGACCTGACTCAACGCACTCGTGTGTTGCGCGGCCAGGCATTGGTGGAGCAGACCGGACCGCACGCGGCGAAGGTCTACAAGCTGCTCAGTGAAAAGGAGCAGTTGATGCTCACCGGGGAAGTGCAGCAGATCAGCGAACAACTGGCCCGGGCGACCATCTACCTGTTGACCGATGAGCTGGTGCGCACCCCGGTAGCCGACCAGCCCTTGCGCCTGGCGCAATTGAAGCAAGACAAGGGCTTCGGCTTCGACCTGCGCCTGGTCACGGTTGACGAGGCGGACATGGACGAAGACCAGAGCCGCCGGGTGTCCGAGGGTGACACCGTGATGGCGCTGGGCAAGGAAGGCGATTCGATCCGGGTGTTTGCCGGCATGGTCGGCACGCCGTGGGTCCTGGAAATCGGCCCGTTGTACCAGATGAATCCTTATCCGCCGGAGTGGTTGGTACTGATTGCTGCGTTGGGCCTGACGCTGATCGGTTTGATCGTCTATCTGCTGGTGCGTCAGCTGGAGCGGCGCTTGCGTGGCCTGGAAGCGGCGGCCACGCGCATTGCCAAGGGCAGCCTGGAAACCCGCGTGCCGGCGCGCGGCGCGGACTCGGTCGGGCGGCTGGCCTCGGCGTTCAACGGCATGGCCGAGCACTTGCAACAGTTGCTGGCGATTCAGCGCGAACTGGTGCGCGCAGTGTCCCACGAGTTGCGCACACCGGTGGCGCGTCTGCGCTTTGGCCTGGAAATGATCGGCTCGGCCACCACGCCGCAAGCCCTGGAAAAATACTGCCAGGGCATGGACAACGACATCGAGGATCTCGACCGGCTGGTGGACGAGATGCTGACCTACGCGCGGCTCGAACAGGGTTCTCCGGCACTGAATTTCCAGCGGATCGATCTGGATGCGTTGGTCAACCAGGTGATTGAGGAACTGGCGCCGTTGCGCGCCGACGTCACGGTACAGCGGGGTTTGTGCCTGTCGGCCGCTGATAACGACGATGCCTGGGTCGAGGCCGAACCGCGTTATCTGCACCGGGCGATCCAGAACCTGGTGAGCAATGCCATGCGCCATGCGCAATCACGGGTGACCATCAGCTATCAGGTGGGGCAGCAGCGCTGCCGGGTGGATATCGAGGATGACGGGCCGGGGGTGCCGGAGTCGGCGTGGGAGAAGATCTTCACGCCGTTCCTGCGCCTCGACGACAGCCGCACCCGTGCGTCGGGCGGGCATGGACTGGGGTTGTCGATCGTGCGACGCATCATCCATTGGCACGACGGGCGTGCATTGATCGGCAAGAGCAAGAGTCTGGGTGGGGCATGTTTCAGCCTGAGCTGGCCGCGCAATCAGGAGAAGCGTTGAGGTCTGTGTAGTCTGTGATGACTTCTTCGCGGGCAAGGCCATCATATCCAACACAAAATCTCAGGCCACAAAAAAGCCCCTCTGATGAGGGGCTCCTTGCACAGCACATTCCAGCATCAGGTCATCTGAATGATGGTCTGCATGATGGTGCTCTGGGTGGAGATAGTCTTGGCGTTCGCCTGGTAGTTGCTCTGCCCCTTGATCAGGTCGACCAGTTCGTTGGTCAGGTTGACGTTGGACTCTTCCAGGGAGTTGGAAACGATCGAACCCAGGGTGCCGGTTTCCGGGGCATCGTAACCAGGAATACCCGACACATAGGTTTCCTTCCAGCTGGTGCCGCCTACTGGCTGCAAACCTTGTTCGTTGGTGAAGCTGGCCAGGGAAATCTGGCCGATCGCCTTGGTCTGGTTGTTGCTGAAGTTGGCCAGCAACACACCGCTGCCGTCGATGGTCAGGTTGGTGATCTGGCCAGTCGCGTAGCCGTTCTGCGCAGGAATCGAACGCGCGGTGTCGGCGTTGAACTGCGTGGTATTGGCCATTGAAATGGTCACACCTGCCGGGTCGGCACTTGCCCCGTTGGGGGTCCAGACGCCGCCGGTCACGGAGCCCGGAGTCCAGCCAGTGATTTTCAGGTCATTGCCGATAACCGGTGCAGGTGCCGGAACGGTCGGCGGAACAGTCGGCGGTACCGGCGTGCTGACCGAAACCAGTTTGCCGCTCGAATCGAACGTCATGGTCGAAGGGATCGGAGCCGTCACGGCAGGGTCGCTGCCATCCGGGTTGCGACCATCGATCAGGGTGTAGGTATCCCAGGTATTCGGACCCGTCTTGACCATGTACTGGTCCATGGGGTGCTGGTTACCCTGCGTATCGAAAACCGGGGTAGTGAACTGCTTGGTGTAAGTGGCGGGCTTGCTCGGATCGAACTTGTTGGTAGCCACAGTCTGATCGATCACCGCAGCCGTGGAATTCAGGTTGATCGTCGACGAAACGGTGTTGGTGGCCTTCGGGGCCAGGTTGGAGGTGTCGATTTGCAGGTCGGTCAACACGCCATTGAGAATCTTGCCATTGGCATCTACACCGTAACCCTGCAAACGGGCCGTACCGTCGCTATTGGTAACGTAACCTTCTTTGTCAGTCTTGAAAGTACCGGCACGGGTGTAAGTCAGCGAACCATTGTTGTTCAGGACGAAGAAACCGTTGCCCTGGATACCCATGTCGAGCACGTTGCCGGTATTGCTCACGTCACCCTGGGTGAACTGCTGGGAAACGTTGGCCAGACGCACGCCGTTGCCGACGGTCTTGCTGCCGGTACCCAGGCGGGTCGCCGAGTACACGTCTTCGAATTCTGCACGGGACGATTTGAAACCGGTGGTCGCAACGTTGGCGATGTTGTTGCCGGTCACGTCCAGTTGCTTGTTGGCTGCAAAGAGACCGCTAAGGCCGATATTGAAAGACATCATCCACTCCTTTGTGCCGTATTAGTCGGCTTTACATACCAATGGTTTGTACTTTGGACAGGGCAACGCTGCCCAGCCCGGCCAGGTTGAGCATCAACTCCCCGCCGGTCTGGCTGATGGTCACGCTGTTGACGGTCGCGGGCAGGTTGGTGATCAACGCGACGGACTTGCCATCGATGGAGGTCGTGGCGCCGAAGGCGAAGGTGCCCGCAGGTACCGTCTCACCCGCATCGTTCTTGCCGTCCCAGATGAAGCTGGCGTTGCCGGCCTTCTGCGAACCCAGGTCGATGGTGCGCACGGTCTTGCCGGTTGCGTCGGTGATTTTCAGGGTGGCGGACGCCACCGAAGTCGGCACGACCACCGTGCCGCTGAGGCTCTTGGTAGTGTCTACCACGGCCTTGTCGCCCGGAGCAATAACCGAACGACCCACCAGCGACGACGCCTGCAAGGCCTGAGACGAGTTGTAGTTGCTGGCCAGGCCGCTCACGGTGTTGTTGAGCGTGGTAATGCCTTCCAGGCTGCTAAATTGTGCCAACTGGGCCACGAACGCGCCGTTGTCCTGAGGCTCCAGCGGGTTCTGGTTTTTCAGCTGGGTCACCAGCAACTGCAGGAACGCATCCTTGCCCAGGGCCTGGCTGCCCGTAGACTTGCCGGTTGCCGACGCCAGACCATCAGTCGTGGGGTTGGTCTTGATCGAGGAATTGGCCAGGATGTCGTTGAGGCTCAAACCGCTGGTGGAATCGGTAACACTCATCTGAGTCGCCCCTTATCACTGACCGAGGGTCAGGACTTTCTGCATCATGGTTTTGGCGGTGTTCATCATTTCGGCGTTGGTCTGGAACGAACGGCTCGCGGAAATCATGTCGGCCATTTCCTCCACCACGTTGACGTTCGGGTAGTAGACGTAACCCTTGGCATCGGCCGCCGGATGGTTCGGCTCGTAGCGCGCCTCGAGGTTGCTCTGGTCTTCGACTACACCCAACACCTGCACGCCCTGACCGGCCGCGTCCTGGCTCTGGAACAGCGAGTCGCTGCCGCCGCTCTGGCCGCCCTGGAACATGGTGGCGAACACCGGGTGACGCGCGCGGTAGGTCTGGTCGATGCTCGACGACACCGTCTCGGCGTTGGCGATGTTCGAAGCGACGGTGTTCAA
The DNA here is from genome assembly GCF_059492225.1 of Pseudomonas sp. Pseusp10. Classification (NCBI taxonomy): domain Bacteria; kingdom Pseudomonadati; phylum Pseudomonadota; class Gammaproteobacteria; order Pseudomonadales; family Pseudomonadaceae; genus Pseudomonas; species Pseudomonas sp. Pseusp10. Next base: position 5,483,129 of record NZ_CP168528.1, read on the forward strand.
ACGCGTGGTCTGCGCACTCATGCCGCTACCGGCAATGTTGAAAACACTGGATAGAGACATGGCTTACTCTCCGCGCAGGGCTGACACCAGCCCTTTGAATTTGCTATTGAGCAGGGTGAAGCTGGCCTGGAAGCCGATCGCGTTTTCCGCGTAGTTCGACTGTTCCAGCTGAGCGTCCACGGTGTTCTGGTCGATCGACGGTTGCATCGGCGTGCGATACAGCAACGACTCGTCGCCATTGCCCAGGCCTTCAGCTTCGATGTGACGGCTGTTGGTCATGTTCAAGGCGAAGGTGCCGTTTTTGGTTTTCTCGTTCTGCTCGGCGAGTACCTTCGAGAAGTCCAGGTCCCGAGCCTTGTAGTTCGGGGTATCGGCGTTGGCGATGTTGTTGGCCAGGACTTCGGCACGCTGGGCGCGGAAGCCCAGGGCTTGTTCGTGGATACCGAGCGCTTTATCGAAGCTGATGCTCATGTCGGGAAACCTTCGGGTGACCTGATTTTTCGTAGGATCAACTTAGCAAGCCCCATGCCAATTCAAAAAAGCCCGGAAACCGGGGCTTTGCCGGCCATGGCAACGCGGCAATGCCAGAAAAGCGGCAACGGTTTTCCGCCGGATGTCGCTTTTCTGCCGCCTTACTTGATTTGGAGGACAACACTTGACCCTGTGGGAGCGGGCTTGCCCGCGAAGGCGTCGTGTCAGCCGATATGACTTTTCTGATCTACCGCTTTCGCGGGCAAGCCCGCTCCCACAGGGAGTAGGTGGTGCCCGTGAGAAATCAACAGGCATGAAAAACGGGAGCACCTGAGGACTCCCGTTTTTTTGCCGACGCCAGCAGAATCACTTCGCCTGGTAAATGATCCCCGGGCTGCACTGGACCATCTGGTAATGATCCGGCAAACCGTTCAGTGCTTCGGAAGCACCGAGGAACAGGTAACCGCCCGGCTTCAACGTGCTGTGGATGCGCAACAGGATGTCCTTCTTCACCTCGGCGGAGAAGTAGATCAGCACGTTGCGGCAGAACACGATGTCGAACTTGCCGAGGCTCGCGTAGCTGTCCAGCAGGTTGAACGAACGGAATTCCACCCGGCTCTTGATCGGTGCCTTGATCGCCCAGCGCCCCGGCCCTTTCGGGTCGAAATAACGCTGCAGGCGCTCAGGCGACAGACCGCGACCGATGGCCAGACTGTCGTATTCGCCGGTCTTGCAGTTGTTCAGCATGGTGCCGGACAGGTCGGTGGCAACGATCTGCACGCCCATCCTCAACTGGCCCAGGTTGACCCGCTCGAACTCGTCGATGGACATCGACAGCGAATACGGCTCCTGCCCCGACGAGCACGCCGCCGACCAGATGCGCAGGCGCTGGCCGGGACTGGCCTTGATCGCTTCGGGCAGTACCTTGTTCTTCAAGACTTCAAACGGGTAGGTGTCTCGAAACCACAGGGTTTCGTTGGTGGTCATGGCATCCACCACCTGTTCGCGCAAACCGCTGCGCGGCTGGGTCTGCATGCGCTGAACCAGCTCACCCAAAGACTTGATGCCTTGCTGTTCCATCAGTTTGTTGAGACGGCTGGAGACCAGGTACTGCTTGTTTTCACCGAGCAAAATGCCACAGGCTTTTTCCAGGAATACCCGGAACTGTTCGAAATCCAAATTACCCGTAGACAATGATGCCGCCTCTTAAATCGTGTTGACTGCCAGGGGTGCAGGCCCCTGGCTGATATCTGCTGCCTTGATCCGGTCGACTACCCGGGATGCCAGGTCATCAGGACGGAACTTGGCCAGGAAGTCATCGGCACCGACCTTCTTGACCATCGCCTGATTGAACACTCCCGACAACGAAGTATGCAGGATGATATGAAGCTTTTGCATGCGCGGGTCGTTGCGGATTTCCGCCGTCAGGGTGTACCCGTCCATCTCCGGCATTTCGATGTCGGAGATCATCATCAGGAACTCTTCTTCCGGCTTCTTGCCCTCGTCGACCAGTTTGCGCAGGTAATCCAGCGCTTGCCGACCGTCGTTCAACGCCACCACTTCGACACCGACCGTTTGCAGGCAACGCGTGACCTGCTTGCGCGCCACCGACGAGTCGTCGACCGTCAGCACTCGCAACGAAAGCGCCTTGTGCTGGGTTTCGACATCCACCACACCCACGGAAATCGCTTCCGGCGTCGGTGCCACTTCCGCCAGCACTTTCTCGACGTCGATGATTTCAACCAACTGATTGTCGACCCGCGTCACCGCCGTCAGGTAGTGATCGCGTCCGGTGCCCTTGGGTGGCGGATGGATCTCCTCCCAGTTCATGTTGACGATGCGCTCCACCGAGCGAACCAGGAAACCCTGGGTCTTGGTGTTGTACTCCGTGATGATCACGAAGGGATTGTTCTTGTCCTTCAAAGCACCGGAGCCGGTCGCCATCGCCAGATCAAGGATCGGAATGGTCGCCCCCCGGATGTTCGCCACGCCGCACACGACAGGACTGGACTTGGGCATCAGAGTCAGTTTGGGGCATTGCAGCACCTCCCGAACCTTGAAAACGTTGATCCCGTACAGCTGCTGGCCGTCGAGACGGAACAACAACAGCTCAAGGCGATTCTGCCCCACCAGTTGCGTGCGCTGGTTCACCGAATCCATTACACCAGCCATGCCCAGACTCCTACACCAACGCCAAGTGTTGTTGCGACGCGCCTTCATCACTGAACGGCACGGCGCTTGCTTTTTTAATCGTTATGAACACAGAACCGACATTTTTCCGACACTTGACCACACCCTGCCGAAAATTGCTCGGCGTGCTGGCGGCCGTTTGCCTGTTCAACGCTGGCAGCCCTGCCCTTGCTGACGCGGTTACCTTGCCTGACATGCTTATCGGCGTCACTCAGGGCTTTCTTGAATTCACCGTAGAAGACTATCTGGCCACCAGTCAAACGGAAGGTCGCTACGAAATCCAGGTCAACCCGCTCGACCCGCGCATGCACATGCCCATGTGCGACAAGGAATTGACAGCGACCCTTGAGAGTCCCAAGCCGCTGGGACGGGTCACGGTCAAGGTCCGCTGCGAGGGCGCTTCCCCCTGGACAGTGTTCGTACCCGCTCAAGTCCGCCTGTTTCGCGATGTCGTGACCACCGCCCGGCCACTGCGCCGCGCCGCCATTGTCGAGCCTGGGGATGTAATCCTGCGCGAGCGCGATATCAGCCTGATCGGCCAGGGCTACCTGACCACCCTCGACCAGGCGGTTGGACAGCGACTGACCCGACCAATGGTCGCCGACCAGGTGATTACCCTGGTGCATATCGAACAGGCCGAGGTCATCCGCAAGGGTGATCAGGTGGTGATTACCGCCCGCAGCGGTACGCTCAGCGTGCGCATGCCGGGCGAAGCCCTGTCGAACGGCAGCCTGAGCGAACAGATCCGGGTGAAAAACCTCAATTCCCAGCGAGTCATCAAGGCGCAGGTGATGGCGCCGGGGCAGGTGGAAGTGTCCATGTAAAGCTCACTGTTCATCGGAATGTGGCGCTTGCCGCGGCGGTTCCCTAGACTGTGCTCCATGCAGGGCAAGCGCTGACGCGCGCGAGGTTCATTGATAAATGAGCCTAAAGTTTTCCAGGGAATGGCCGAAACCATGGCAAGCGTCCAAATTCCCAGAGGTTTTTTATCATGGTCATCGATTTCAGCCGTTTGAACAGCTCCTCGTCCCTTACGGGCAGTACACGTACCAGCGCCAGCAAGGAAAGCGCCGAAGCCGACAAATCCGCGCCGCTGGAGTCCGCGGCCGAACAGGCCGGTACCGTCAAAAGCGGGGAATCGGTACATCTCAGCAATGAGGCTCAACAGTTGCAGAAGGTCACTGACAAGCTGCGCGATCAGCCTGCCGTCGACAAAGCCCGCGTGGCCGAGTTGAAAGCAGCGATTGCCGATGGCAGCTATAAAGTCGACAGCAACCGTGTAGCCAGCAAACTGCTCAACTTCGAAGCCCAGCGCTAGGCCACCGCCGGCGCCAGGCTTTTGGACGCTTAAAACCCAAGGCCAGCCATGCACGACACTCATTTACTGCAACTGATCACCGACGACTTTGCTCCAGCGCAACACTTGCTGGAGTTACTGCAGACCGAATCCCTCGCCTTGCATGGCCGCGACATGCCATTGCTCGAGGGCATCCTGGCGCAGAAACAGGCATTGGTCGTTCTGCTCGAACAGCATGGCCGCAAGCGCAGTGAAATTCTCGCCAGCCTCAACCTGCCGACCAACCGTACCGGTCTGGAGCAACTGGCCAGCCAGTCGAGCATCGGTGACCAGTTGCTGGCGCAAAGTGATGTGCTGAGCGATCTCCTGGCCCAGTGCCAGGCCATCAATGCCAACAACGGCCAGTCGATCCTCACTCAGCAAGCCGCTACAGCCACCCAGCTGAAAATCCTTAACGGCGGTGAAACCCCGGCGCTTTACGATGCCAGTGGAACCTTCTCCAAGCTTGCTAAGCCACGCCCGCTCAGTCAGGCTTAGGCCGGTCGATGAGCCCGCTCTATCCAAGACGCGAAAGATGCTGGCAAAATGCTGGCTAGCCGTAGTCAAATTTTGTCTGGAGATTGATTAACCGTGTCCAATGCCTTATCCGTGGATGATGCTCCGCAGCCACCCAAGGTGCTCTCCACGCCCTTGGAAATCTCCGGCAACCTGCGCCAGCTGCTCGAAAGCCATGACCCGCTGATCATCACGTTCCACGAGCGCAGCCAGCGCTTCCAGAGCTATCTGGTGGAGCTGGACCGTGAAAGCAACATGATTGCCCTGGACGAAATGATCCCCCGCGATGGCGAGCGCTACCTGCTGGCGGGCGAACCGTTCAAGGTCGAAGGCTTCCACGAAGGCGTGCGCATCGCCTGGGAAAGCAACGGCCAATTGACCATCGACGAATCCGGCGGCAGCCGTTGCTACCGCGGCAGCCTGCCCGATGAAGTGGTGTACCACCAGCGTCGTAATGCGTTCCGCGCCGCGCTGAAGCTGGCACAACTGGTCAACGTCAACCTGGACGGCGAAAAGCTCAAGACTTCGATCAGCGGCAAACTGCTGGATATTTCCGCTACCGGCTGCAAACTGCGTTTCGACGGCGACATCACCGGCAGCCTGCAACTGGGTCAGGTCTACGACCGCTTCAGCGCCGAACTGCCCTTCGGCAAGATGACCGCGCCGGTCGAGTTGCGTTATCTGCACTTCGAAGAAAAGATCTCCACCACCTTCGCCGGCGTTCGCTTCCACAACATGAGCGGGCTGGTGCAGCGTCAGGTCGAACGCTTCGTCTACCAGTTGCAACGCGAAGCGCGTCGCTTCGACAAAGACGACCTCTGACAGAGCGTCAATAAAAAACGGGCAGTCCCTTGCGGTGACTGCCCGTTTTTTTGTGCCCTGGATTTAAGGCCTGGCCTCGCTCAAGCTGGGATCTCGTCCTGTATCCGGGTCTTCTGGCGGCTGATCGGCTTCAGGCGCAGCTTCGGCTTCGGATTCAGGTTCTGGCTCCGGGCCGTGACCGACCGGACCGGTCATCTGATCCTGCACCACCTGCTCATCGACCCGCGGGTCGAGGCAGGCTACCAGCGGCGAACTCGTCATGTTGTCCGGCATGGCCACGTGATGCAGCGGCGCATCTTCCACCTGGTGCAGGTTGGTCACCGCTTTCGGACGAATTCGCCACACCAGTACCAACGCAAAGAAGCTGAAAAACGCATAGAGCATCTGGCTGCCGAACAGCTTCATCAGCACCCCGGCCACCAGCGGCCCAATGCTCGCACCCACACCATAGGTCACCAACAACATCGCCGTCAGGGACACCCGGCGATCACCTTCGACGTGGTCATTGGAGAACGCCACCGCCAATGGATACAGGCAGAACTGCACCAGCGAACAGACAAAACCGGCGAGAAACAGAACCTCCAGCGGCACCTGCGGCATGATCGCCAGCGGCAGCGCGGCCAGTGCCAGGCTGAACGCGAAACTACGGATCAACACCGCCCGGTCGTAGCGGTCGGACAACCAGCCCAACGGCCACTGCACCAGCAGCCCGGCAAAAATGCAGCTACCCATGAACAGGCCGACCTGTTCCGTGGACAACCCTTGCTGCGAGGCATACAGCGGCGCCAGACCGTAGAACGACCCCACGATCAGGCCTGCCCCGAGCACCGTACTCAATGACTGCGGCACGCGCTTGATAAAGAACCGTGGCTCCATCGGCGCCGGATGCAACGGTGCAGGGTGGATCCGCCGGGTCAGGGCCACGGGCACCAGACACAGGGCGAAACACAGAGCGACCAGCATCAGCAGCTCCAGCCCCAGCGCGGGGTGCATGACCAGAATCAGTTGCCCCATCACCAGCCCCAGGTAGGAGGCAATCATGTAACCGCTGAACACCAACCCGCGCTGCCTGGCTTCGGCCTGTTCGTTCAGCCAGCTCTCGATCACCATGTACTGGCACATCATGCCGAGGCCGACGATCACCCGCAGGAACAGCCAGGCCGGCAGCCAATCGACCAGGCCATGGCCCAACACCGCCGCGCCGACAATCCCGGCACAAGCCGAATAGGCCCGGATATGCCCGACCCGGGCAATCAACCGGTGACCGATCTTGCCCCCCAGCACCAGGCCGAAGTAGTTGGCGGCCATCAACGCACCCACCCACAGGCTGTCGACATGGTCGGCCGCCAGGCGCAGGCCCAGGTAAGTACTCAACAGGCCCGAGCCGATCAACATCATCAGCGAGGCGAAATACAGCGCTCGAAAGGATTTCCAGATTTGGCGCATCGGCGTTCCGAGCGGCTCCTTGCAGTGAGAATCGGCTACCGCTAAACGATAGCCGGATGTCGACGGATCGTCAGGCCTGGGCTGCTAAAACACGCCGTTCCCAGGGAGTAATTTCATCATAAAAACTGCTCAGCTCCAGAGTCTTCGAAGCGATGTAGCCTTCGATGAATTCCGTGCCCAACAGTTCCCTGGCCAACTGGCTACGTTTCAGACGCTCGAGTGCCGCATGCAAGGTACACGGCAACGAAAGATTTTCCGGTACTTCGAACTCACCCTGGATCGGCGCGCTCGGCTCCAACGCGTTCTCGATGCCATGTAACCCCGCCGCCAGGCTTGCGGCAAGTGCCAGATACGGATTGGCGTCGGCACCCGGCAAGCGGTTCTCGACCCGACGGGCCACCGGCAAACTGGCTGGAATGCGCAAGCCAGCCGCCCGGTTGTCATAGGACCAGCAGGCATTATTCGGTGAGGCGTAAGGGTGGCACAAGCGTTGATAGGAATTCACGTTCGGCGCAAACAACGCGGTGAAGTCGGCCATGCAAGCCTGCTGGCCGGCAATGAAATGGTGGAAGGTTGCCGTCTCCTGCCCTGCCTCATCACTGAACACGTTACGTCCCGAATCGATCTCGACGACGCTCTGGTGAATATGCATCGAACTGCCCGGCGTATGCGCCAACGGCTTGGCCATGCACACCACGCTCAGCCCGTGCTTGAGGGCAACCTCCTTGAGCAAGTGCTTGAACAGGAACGTCTGGTCGGCCAGCAACAGCGGATCACCATGCAGCAGATTGATCTCGAACTGACTGACGCCCATTTCGTGCATGAAGGTATCGCGAGGCAAGCCCAACGCCGCCATGCATTCGTAGACTTCATTGAAGAAGGGGCACAGCCCATTGTTGGAGCTGACGCTGAACGCCGACTGACCATCCTCTCGACGACCGTCCAGCCCCAGTGGCGGCTGAAATGCCTGGGTCGGATCGGTGTTGGGGGCGAAGACAAAAAATTCGAGCTCGGTCGCCACGACTGGCGCCAGGCCGCGGGCCGCGTAACGGGCAATCACGGCTTTGAGCAGACCACGGGTCGACAGGCCGCAACTGGTGGTGGTGCCCAGTTCCTCCGCATCGCAAATAGCGAAGGCCCGCGGTGGATTGCTCCAGGGCAAGCGGTGGATTTGCGCAGGGTCCGGGATCAGCGCCAGGTCGCCATCGTCGCTGCCGTAAAACCGCGCTGGCGGGTATCCGCCCATGATGCATTGCAGCAGCACACCCCGCGCCATCTGCAAACGTCGACCGTCGAGAAAGCCCTCGCAGGTCATCACTTTGCCCCGTGGTACGCCGTTCAAATCCGGCGTGACACATTCAACTTCATTAATGCCCGTCAATCGCTGCGCGAGTGAACTCAGGCCAACGGTCCTCATGACGCAATCCTTGTTATTGTGCGGGCCGCGAACGGCGACCGTACAAAATAGGCTCCGCGTGTTCAGAATTTCAAGCAGCGTCGATAAATATGCTGCCTCTCAGGGCAGGTAAAGGCGGAACACCCCACCGCCCAACGGACCGCCATTGCTGATTTCAGTGCGCCCGCCCACGCCGTTGCGTTGATGCAGCGCGGCAATTCGCCCGGCAAAGTACAGGCCCAGCCCGGTGCTGCCGGTGCTCTGATTGATGCCCTGCACGTAATCGGCCTGACGCTCGATCATCTGCGCCGGATAGCCTTCGCCATCGTCATTGATGGTCAACACCAGTTGCCCGGCTTCGTCGCTGACACTGATCAAAACCGCATGCCGTGCAAAGCGAATGGCGTTGTTGATGCAGTTGGCCAATACCGACGCGATCAACTCACGATCGAAGAAACCCAAAGGGCTCAGCGGATCCACTTCATAGGTGGCCATGATGCCGCGGCTGGCGAACACCTCCTGATGGCAAGCCAGTTGCGCTTCGATGAAGTCGTCCAGTTCATGGTAGGCCGGCTGCAACGGCATCTGGTTGACGCCGAGCTTGTACAGCCCCAGCAACTGCACCAGCATGCCGTTGAGGTGGGCGAACTCGAAGTCGATCACGCCCTGCTCCGGCACCTGCTGCGCAGACTCCGGCAATCGCGCCAGCCACTGGCTGTGGGCCTGCATCAGCATGGCCAGCGAGTTCTTCATGTCGTGCACGGTAGAGGCGATCACCGTGGAGAAATCCAGTGCCTGTTCGTTGTCGTTCATTGGCCAAACGCCTTGCTTTTCAGCTTCTGGTAACGCGGATAACGCGCGTCGGTATCGGGCATCAGGCCGACCATTTTCAGGCAGGCCCGGCATTCTTCCAGCTCCGCCGAAGGAACGCCGGTATCGGTGCCGTGCAACAAAGACTGCGCCATGTTCAGGGCGATACTGATGTTCTTCGGTTGCATCGCCAGGGCTTTGCGGAATACCTGGCGGGCCTCCACCAGGTTGCCGGTCTTGTACACACGTACACCCTGACGGTTGAGCTCCGCGGCGGCGTTGCCGGAGTTGAGGATGGTCGGGTCGTCGGTCTGCTTGGCGATGTCCTTCATGACCGTCGGATCGTCGCCGTAGATTTCCACGCAGTTTTTCAGCATCGCGGTGCCGGCCTCGGTCTGCCCGAGCATTTTCAGTTGCTTGGCCACCAGCAAAGCCGCTTCGGCGCTCATGAATTGCTCCATGCCATCGAGGCGCAACAAGGCTTGCTCGGTGAGCTTGTCAGCCGTTTCCGCATCGTTGATCAGCAGACTGGTGGCCTTCATCAAGCGCGCACGAATTTGCAGGCCAGGGTCGCCAGGGTTGTCCTTGGCCACTGCGCTCAGCGTGGTATTGATTTCCAGTCGGGTGCGGGTATCCAGCCCCCTGGCGCTGCCCTTGCTGATCAAGGCGTGAGCCAGGCCGAGGTTACTTTCAGGATCCTTGAAACGTGACTGCGCGCCTTGGGCTACAGCCTGACGATAGGCTTTGGAAGCGGTATCGAAGTCCTCGTTGGTCATTGCCAGCTTGCCTAGCAACGCTTGCCGGCGCACCGCCAGCGGCGACAGGCGAATCGCTTCTTCGAGAACGCGCTGTGCACCCTTGGTGTCCCCTTCGGCGACCAGTACGTCGGCCATGCCGTCATACAACGACGGCATCATCGGGAAAACCTTCAGGGCTTTTTCGTAAATGCCTTTGGCCTGCCCGATCTGACCGCGCTTGAACAGCAACTTGCCCAACCCGGCAAACGCCCATGGCAATGGACGGTCGGCGATGATGCCGTCGTACAGCCGCTCCAGCGCTTCGTTCTGATTGAGGTCGCGCAGGGCATCGGCGCGATAGCGCAGGCACAGTGGCGAATAGCGGATGTCTTGCTTGCACAGGGCGATGCAGGCGTTGAGCACCTCCATCGGCTTGCCGCGATCGAGGGCCTGCAGGATCGGCTTGAGCAGGGTCTTGCGCTGCTCCAGGCGCTCCAGGCGCTGGGCCAGGCTGGAACGGTTGAACGGCTTGGTCAGATAGGCATCGGGCTCATGCTCCAGCGCACTGAGCACCATGGCCTGGCTGGTTTCGGCGGTGACCATGACGAACACCGCTTCATGGCTGATCAGCTTTTCTTCCATCAGGTCTTCGAGCACCTGCTGGCCATTCTTCTTGCCGTCGCCCAGATGAAAGTCCTGCAGGATGAAGTCGTACTGCTTCTGCGAACACATTTTCAGCGCCTGTTCGCCGGTATCGGCAGTGTCCACTTCCTTGACGCCCAGTTCACGCAGCATCGAGCGAACCGAACTGCGGAAGTCCGAGAAATCATCGACGATCAGAAAACGCTTTTGGTGATACGACAGCATCGAAGATTTCCAGGCAATTTAAGAAGAAGAACCCAAAGGCAAATACACAGACGGACTCAGCTTCGCAGCCCTTGATTTGGCGCGCAGATGATAGCTGGTAGCCCTTAGCCAGCAAACGCCTTCTCATCGCCAATCAGTACATGCATCGACCGCGAGAGACGAAGAAGCGGGTAACTGTCCGGGTTATCGGCCAGCCATGGCATTCCCTTGAGAACCTCCCCCAACGCTCACGCTGAATATGTGAAAGCGTTACTGAAAACGAGAGCGGCCAGTGCTGCTCACTGATTTCTTCAAGCTCCGGCTTGCAGGTGGCTCGGCCAGGCAGGTTTCGCCGACAAATTGACTAAGTCGAAGTTAGCCCTCCTAACTGCACACCATTTGTCGGTTAATTGACGATTTTGATCAGGATCAGACTTTGGTTGCATGCCAACTGTGGCGAGTCTAATACCTTGATTTTCGAGGGTTACCCCCTTCCTTGAAATCATCAGCCAGGCCTACCCGCACGGGGCTTTTATCGAGGACTGACGGATGGTCAGGATGGCAGCGCTCCGGGCTGACCTAGACTCCGTTGAGAGGCATGCGGGAGCACATCATCATGCGTATTCTGTTGATCATTATTCGTATTTATTTACTCTCTCGAGCTTTGCCTGCCTTTTGGAAACGTTCGCCCCTCCTGCCGGCGCTGTTGATGGAAACGACCCCGGGGCCGCTGGTTGCCGATGCCTGGGCGGGCACCATCACGGCCTCCCGGCGTTCAAATCTGTCCTTCAATCACGGCGACCCAGTGAGCAAGTTGCTGACCCAGGAAGGCCGGCGGGTGGAGGCCATCGTTGGTTTTTCAAGGGGGTCAGGAAGATGATGACTGACCAGGAAAAGCCAATAGGCGTGATGTTGATCGATTGTCGCCCCCTCGTGCTCAAGGGCCTTCACGACTTGATTGACTCCAGAAAGCCCCGAATGGAAGTGACAGGCCAGGCCACCACCTACACCAATGCGCTGAATCTTGCCGATCAGTTGCGGCCCAATGTCATTTTTTTCAGTTTCTTTCCGGATGCACTGAATCCTCTGGAGGTCGTCGCGGGACTCACCCGTAGCGCCGAAATGAAAGTGCTGCTGCTCAAGGGCCTGTACGAAGCCGTCCCCGCGGCCCAGGCGATAGAGGCTGGCGCTCGTGGCATCGTGCTGGCGGAAGACCCGACGGAATCGATTATCCAGGCCATCCTCAAGGTCCATCATAGCGACTTCGCAATGGATAGAGCCTGGGCTGGCGGCCTTGCCGGCTATACCGCGGCCGGGCATATACCCTTGAAATGCAATCGGGAGCAGGCGAAACAGGCGCGGTTGACGCTACGCGAGAGAGAACTGATTCGCGCCATCGTGGGCGAACCGTCCGCCAAATATGTGAGCATTGCCGGACGCCTGGGGATCAGCGAGCACACTGTGCACAACCACCTCAGCAACATCTATCAAAAGCTCAATCTCATCAACCGCATCGACTTGCTGATGTATGCACTGAAACACGGGCTTACCAACAACGAAGCACCACCCTCCACCTGGGTGGAACTGGATTGAATTTCAAGTCAATACAAGACGGTCTGCCCCTCACTTTCAAAAAAAGGGGGGGGTAGGCCATCACCGTGTCGCCATTCCTGTCGGTAGCCTGGAACAGGGTGACCGGAATGCTGATGTGGTTCTCGGTATATCCTGCTGCGTTAACCTGTATCTACCCCGCCGCGCTCTTTAAGCCTTGTGCTGCTCGCCAGTTCACAGCGGATGCGATCATGCCGATCTCGTGTCAGAACCGCAAAAAGAATGCGAGGGTGATTTCCTGGGCCACCCTCGCATCCGTTCACGCGCGCAAAACCTCAAGCACTGCCAAAAAAGATGTCGGTACTCTGAACATCGACCCCGACCAAGGTGATGGTCGTTGTTTGTCCGCCAGACTCGGCAACCGTCACGACGCTGTCTGCGCCGGTGTTGTTGATCGATTGGACAACGGCATTCGGGTCGCCGTTAAGCACCAGCTTGTCTTGCACGCCTGAGCCCACATCGAAGCCGGTAACCTGGTACAGGTTCTCATTGACTGACAGATCGATGTTGAACGCATCCTGCTTACCGATCGTGCCAACCAGCGAGAAGTCGAAGGATGCGTTGGCCGGGTCGTTGGCGAACAGGTTGGCGGCAAACGTACTCGTCGCCGAGTCCCCATCCTTGTCCGTCAGCGTCGCGCTGAACGCCAACTGGACATCGCTGGCCAGACTCTCGCTCTGCTGAATGAACTGGATCACCGGAATCTTGACATCGCCCCGGCCCATCGTCAGCTGGACAGCGTCGATCAGTACCGTACCCTCCTTCTGGACGAGGAAGGACACCTGCCCGCCAGCCTCCGGCGTCACGGTGTTCACCTCGACGCGGTTCGAGAACGTGCCATCCGCGTAGTAGATCCTGTAGTACAGGTCCTCGGTCGCCGTGTTGTAACCCGCCACCGAGTTGTCGATGAACACCTTCATTCCCGTCAGCAGACTCTCTGGATTGATGACGAAACTTTCATCGGCGGCGCTGATTGCCGCCAGGTTATCGCCCTGGAACAGGTTATTGGCGACGCCGATGCCGGACGTGCTGACGTTCATGGCCGCCGGGTCTATGTACGATGGCAGGGGGTTGGTCTGTAGCGCGGCTTCGGTCGGGTCGGGTGCTCCGAGCCCGATGCCGCTCAGGATGTCCGCAGTCGACGCAAGCGCCTTCGCGGAAAAGAACACAATCTCCTCGGATGTCGAAGGAATGGCCGGGTTACTCGTCTGCGGAATTAACAACGTGCGCACCGAATCCGGGCCACCGGCAGCGAGCGAGCCATTGGCACTGCTGAGCACTATCGTCGAAATGAAGCCTTGCACCAGATCCAGTGCATAGCGACCATCGGCATAGGCGGTCAATGTGTAGTCGACGGTGGTATTCGCCGTTGCGGCGTTGTTGTCGAAATCACCGGTCAGCGTTCCTGCGAAGTGGTACGCGCCATTGATATCCGGTGATGGCGACAGCTCGTTGAGCGTGCCGGTCCCGGTCGTGGTCGTGTTGTCTGGCCTGATGAGGGTGAACTGGTTATTGACCAACGAAATATCCAGACCGGCCGCACCCAGCCCGTCGGCTCCCGTCGCCATATTCCAGAACCCGGATTGCGCAAGGACGCTACCGGTCCCGATCAGATTGCCGAAAGTGAGTGCCGGGCCGTCGTCCTTGAACACCAGGTACTGCCCGATATTCAGCGTCGCCAGGGCGCTGTCGCCGTCCCTGTCGGTCTTGGTCGCGGTCAACGTCACCAGGTTGTCCGCGGTCAGGCTCGTCGAATCATCCGGATTGCTGGCGTCGGGATGCACCACGGCCCGGAGCTGGTCGAGCGTGACGCTGCCATTGGCGGCGACACCGACCGTGAACACCAGCAGGTTGCCCGTGGCTGTACGGCCTTCGACCACGGTGCCGTTGAGCGACAGGTTCACCGCCTCGCCCGAGGCCGTGTCCGTCAGCCCGGAGGCTCCCGCCACCACGCCCAGCGCATAGGTCAGGGTGCCGGCATCATCGGCGCCAAACGCCGAATTGAAGTTGGCCGCGAAACTCTGGGTAGCGTTGGTCGCCAGTATCGTCTCGTCCACTGTCAGTGTCGGTTCCACCCCGGTGGTGGTGATGCTCGGTCCGTCGTCCTTGAACACCAGGTTCTGCCCGATGTTCAGCGTCGCCTGGGCGCTGTCGCCCTCCTTGTCGGTAATGGTCGCGGTCAGCGTCACCAGGTTGTCCGAGGTCAGGCTCGTCGAGTCATCGGGATTGCTGGTGTCGGGATGCACCACGGCCCGGAGCTGGTCAAGCGTGACACTACCATTGGCGGCCACGCTGACCGTGAACACCAGCAGACTGCTGAGGGCCGTACGCCCTTCCACCACGGCGCCATTGAGCGACAGGTTCACCGCCTCGCCCGTGGCCGTGTCGGTCAGGCCGGAGGCTCCGGCCACCACGCCCAGCACATAGGTCAGGGCGCCAGCCCCATCGGCGCCAAACGCCGAGTTGAAGTTGGCGGCAAAGCTCTGGATAGCGTTGGTCGCCAGTATCGTCTCGTCCACCGTCAGCGTCGGTTCTGCGCCGGTAGTGTTGATGCTCGGTCCGTCATCCTTGAACACCAGGTTCTGCCCGATGTTCAGCGTCGCCTGGGCGCTGTCGCCGTCCTTGTCGGTCTTGGTTGCCGTCAGCGTCACCAGGTTGTCCGCGGTCAGACTCGTCGAATCATCGGGATTGGTGGCGTCGGGATGCACCACGGCCCGGAGCTGGTCAAGCGTGACACTACCATTGGCGGCCACGCTGACCGTGAACACCAGCAGGCTGCTGAGGGCCGTACGCCCTTCCACCACGGCGCCATTGAGCGACAGGTTCACCGCCTCGCCCGAGGCCGTGTCGGTCAGGCCGGAGGCTCCGGCCACCACGCCCAGCACATAGGTCAGGGCGCCAGCCCCATCGGCGCCAAACGCCGAGTTGAAGTTGGCGGCAAAGCTCTGGATAGCGTTGGTCGCCAGTATCGTCTCGTCCACCGTCAGCGTCGGTTCTGCGCCGGTAGTGTTGATGCTCGGTCCGTCGTCCTTGAACACCAGGTTCTGCCCGATGTTCAGCGTCGCCTGGGCGCTGTCGCCGTCCTTGTCGGTCTTGGTTGCCGTCAGCGTCACCAGGTTGTCCGCGGTCAGGCTCGTCGAATCATCCGGATTGGTTGCGTCGGGATGCACCACCGCCCGGAGTTGGTCGAGCGTGACACTGCCATTGGCGGCCACGCTGACCGTGAACACCAGCAGATCACTCGTGGCCGTGCGGCCTTCGACCACGGTGCCGTTGAGCGACAGGATCACCGCATGGCCCGTGGCCGTGTCGGTCAGCCCGGAAGCTCCGGCCACCACGCCCAGCGCGTAGGTCAGGGTGCCGGCACCATCGGCGCCAAACGCCGAATTGAAGTTGGCGGCGAAGCTCTGGGTCGCGTCGGTCGCCAGCACCGTCTCGTCCACCGTCAGCGTTGGCTCCGTGCCGGTGGTGGTGATACTCGGCCCGTCGTCCTTGAACACCAGGTTCTGTCCAATGTTGAGGGTTGCCTGGGCACTGTCGCCGTCCTTGTCGGTAATGGTCGCTGTCAGCGTCACCAGGTTGTCCGAGGTCAGGCTCGTCGAATCATCGGGATTGCTGGCGTCTGGATGCACCACAGCCCGGAGTTGGTCGAGCGTGACGCTGCCATTGGCGGCCACGCTGACCGTGAACACCAGCAGATCACTCGTGGCCGTGCGGCCTTCGACCACGGTGCCGTTGAGCGACAGGATCACCGCATGGCCCGTGGCCGTGTCGGTCAGCCCGGAGGCTCCCGCCACCACGCCCAGCGCATAGGTCAGCGTGCCCGCATCATCGGCGCCAAACGCCGAATTGAAGCTGGCGGCAAAGCTCTGGTTGGCGTCGGTGCCCAGTACTGTCTCGTCCACCGTCAGCGTCGGCTCCACGCCGGTGGTATTGATGTTCGGCCCGTCGTCCTTGAACACCAGGTTCTGTCCAATGTTGAGGGTCGCCTGGGCACTGTCGCCGTCCTTGTCGGTCTTGGTGGCTGTCAGCGTCACCAGGTTGTCCGAGGTCAGGCTCGTCGAATCATCCGGATTGCTGGCGTTGGGATGCACCACGGCCCGGAGCTGGTCGAGCGTGACACTGCCATTGGCGGCGACGCTGACCGTGAACACCAGCAGGCCGCTGAGGGCCGTACGCCCTTCGACCACGGTGCCATTGAGCGACAGGTTCACCGCCTCGCCCGAGGCCGTATCCGTCAGCCCGGAGGCCCCCGCCACCACGCCCAACGCATAGGTCAGCGTGCCAGCACCATCGGCGCCAAACGCCGAGTTGAAGTTGGCGGCAAAGCTCTGGGTAGCGTTGGTCGCCAGTACCGTCTCGTCCACCGTCAGCGTCGGCTCCGTGCCGGTAGTGCTGATGCTCGGCCCGTCGTCGTCGAAGATGATCCTGGAGCCGATTTCGGTTTTCGAAATAGAGGCCTGGACCAGCGTGAAACCACCGATATCAAAATCGGCGTGCTCATTGCCCTTGGCAGTGACGGCCGCCCCGTTCTCGACGAGCACGCGGTTGTGGTCCGACGTAGTGGAGTATTCAATCTGGTAGCCGGCTTTAACGCCGGTGATTGTTGCAACCCCTGCTGCAAAGCTGATGGTGATGGCCGGATCATTCACCGAGCCGTTTGAATTCTCGATCACCTGCCCGGTACTGTTGAAGACGCGAACATTGGTGATGGCCACCGACGCATCATTCGCATACCCATTGATGAAATTCGCGCCAGGCTCAGCAGCGGTGCTGAATGCGCTGACTCTTACCACCGCACTCTTGCCGCTTTGCAACTGCACGACATCGAAACTGGCCGATTTCGCATTGAAGACGCCGGTAAAATCGACGTTGGATTCTACATCGGCTTCGTTCTGGTCCAGGTTGGGAATGGTCACATTCTGCCTGGCACCCGTGACAAACGAAAAGCGGATGCCCTCTTGCTCCACAATCATCTGATTGTTGGTGCCGAAGGTGGTCGGCCCCCCCGCCTGACTGGTATTGATCGTGTCGCCAGTCGTTATATTGGCGCCGCTTGACTGATCAGCGGGGTCCTTGCCGGTGGCGATAATCGTGGGATCCGTGATCCGCAACACACCACCGTCGTTGAAAACAGTCGGGTTCGCCTTCGTGAACATCAAGAAGAGGTTCTGACCGGAGGGCGCATTGGCCAGACTGAATTCCATGTCCTGACTGGCTCCGATGAAAACCTTGTTCAGCAGATTGAGTGAATCATCGGCGTTCGTCATATCGGGATGCTTGAGCGGTTGGTACTCCACGGTCCAGATCTTGCCGCCCGTGACCGGCGATCCGGTTTCTTCAATATAGGCAGCGAACACGATCGCACCGGTTGCGCTTCCGGCTCGGCCCACGACGATGTTGTTGTTCGTATCCGTATAGAGAAGGATGCTGGTGCCTTCGAGGGTAACCAGTCCGCTGTCCACGCCATTGAGCGGTGCGCCAGAGACACCGACGAAGCTGATATCGGTAATGCTTGCTCCGGGGTCAGCGGTGATGGTGAATGCATTGCTGCCGGTGTTGCCCACGGCACCGGTATAGCCGCTCAAGGCCGCACCCGTTGCGGTACCGGCCCCCAGTGCAGTCAAACGGGTAGAGAAGATCGAGGGCAGGGACGCCACCAGAATGTCGTTGTCGTCAGCGTCCCCCGCAGGGCCTGGAGTGGCAGTGCTGTTCTGCAACCCGGCCGTTTCATCCAGCGTAACGTCCTCGCCGGTCGCCACGACGCCCAAAACGCTGTCCGTAAACGACATTGTCGCCACCGCGTCGTCACCGGTGCCGACCACACCATCGGCGCCCGCAGAGGCCGCAGTGAGTAGAAACGTTGCGCCTGCCGAGTCGTCGGGATTCACGTACCAGGAGGTGGTGACGCTGCCGTTGACCTGGCCGTCGAGATCGCCAGCACCGCCGTCGGTCACGGACCAGGGCTCATGCCCCTCGCCGGTGTTGGTATCGAGCACGTCGTCGGACGTACCCCACACACCATCCGCGCCGGCACCGATGGCGTGGTCCACTTCGAGCGTCACGGTGCTGCCGGCGGCGAAACCGCTGGCCGTGATCATGGCGGTGCTGCCGGGTGCGTAGTCTTTAAGGTCGGTGGTGACGAACGGAGTGTATGGACGGGGTGGATCGCTTACATAGGTAAAAGTCCAGTCGTGGCTGACGGGTGAAAGATGGGCATCGGCGTTATTGGTCAGGTCACTCGTTGGCGATGAAGTTTTCTTGCGCATAGTCATGACTTTCTCCTGAGCGGGTCCAGTCATCGGAGGTCGACCTTGGACCATTTTCGGTTCTATTGGTCACAACTATGAACAGGCACCGGAGGATGCACATCGGCCGATACTCCCAGGCGGGCTGGGAGTTTCAGACTATTTGGAGGGGAGACGGAAAGTCGCGAAAGTAGAGTTGATGGATTCGATAAATCCCAGGCACCTGAGTTTGTCGAACTTTGTCTACAAGTCGTGAAAATGAAGCGTTGAAACAGGGGGGGGGGCTGCAAAATATGGTGTCCCAGGGCAGGTTCGAACTGCCAACCTTCCCCTTAGGAGGGGGATGCTCTATCCAATTGAGCTACTGAGACACAAGTTGACCGCGACGAAACGCGGTGCGATGGACGGCGTGCATGTTAACGGCCGGGCTGGCTTTTGTCATGTCGTCCGTATGGCTTTTTAAGTGTAGGCAGTCGCCTTGGCCGGGCGCGGACTTGTTTACCGCGCAAATTGCATCAGTGCAAAAAGCCATCATTGCAAAATGCAATATGGAGCTTTACCAAAAATAACTTAATTCATTGTTTTTAAAGAATTTAATTGCCGATAGACTCTGGCATGCGAGCTGCGTCTACTGTTCTCACAGAACAACCGAGGCCCGCGCCATGAACAGCGCCCTTTTACTCTCGAATGCAATCGCCCTGACGGTTTTGCCGGGTTTTTACTTTACCCCCGAGAGCGGTGCCACGCAGGTTGCCCAGCGAATGCCGCATTACCTTCAGTTGCAGAAGGCGCCACAACTGGCAGTGATGAGCGACCAGCACAGCTTTGTCAGCCAGGAAAACATCCTGGTGCCGGCTCTGTCTGCCGAACGCTTGATATTTTGAATGACCCCCACCAGGAGCACTGCATGTCCAGATCAGCCGCGAGTTTCTTCATCCTCGCCTTGTTGAGTGGCATTTTTCATCTGTCATTGACCCAGGACATGATCGTCACCCTCCCCTTGATCGCCTGTGGTGTATTCACCGCGCTGTTCGTGCTCGCATTGATAGCCGGGCGCAAGATCAAATTTGATCCGGTGCTACGTTAATCCGGGTATGGCAGATCTGGCGCAAGGCTCTGCCATCCATCCTGAATTTCCCCCTCAATACGACCTCCCCTAGTAAATCGGCCATTTGCCACTATTCTGTAAAAGGCAAGGAGCAGGGATCGAGTCCGCTTTTGCTGCCCATCAGAAACCTTCGTCGGGCGGAGAAAGCGCCAAGCGATACGGCCCGGTCGAACTTTTCAAACCAGTCTGCATTTCTGATAATTGGTGCTGGCAGAAAGCCTTTATACAGTTCAATATTTGTCACAGAATTGACGCCAAGGATCTGGCTTGCTTGAGGCATGATGCGCGCCTCTATCAATTCAGGTTGAACATTTGGTCAGAGCGCTTGTCCTACCAGACATCCTGCGGCCAATCCCGAAACCGCTCCCCTGAACTAACCGGTTAAATATATGCGCCCATTGAAACAGGCAATTTATTCCAGCCGTACGGCTGACAAGTTCGTCGTACGTCTGCCAGACGGAATGCGTGAACGCATTGCCGAGGTGGCTCGCAATCATCATCGCAGCATGAACTCCGAAATCATTGCGCGCCTTGAGCAGAGTCTCATTCAGGAAGGCGCACTGGGAGAAGAGTTGAGCATGCGCTTGGACAGCCCGGAGCTTTCCTTGCACGAACGGGAGCTGCTGCAACGCTTCCGCCAACTCTCCCATCGACAGCAGAATGCCCTGGTTTCGCTGATCGCTCATGACGCTGAAATGGCCGCCGACGCGTCCTGATTCAGCCAGAAAGCTCGAGCCAGCCTGATCGCTGGCTTTTTTTTTGGTTATTTCACTGGCCTGAGCATGGGCACGCCCCCTTGTGCTGGCGATGGTCGTTAACGATGACCCGGGTGAACTGGATAAACGCGGCGCACTTGAGTCCATCGCCAGCAAGCTGGCTCCTACAGTTTCCCGGGATTGCCTGAACCACCGGCTTGAACGTGGGCACGACCCCTTGTAGGAGCCAGCCTGCTGGCGATGGTCGTTAACGATAACGTGTTTGAACTGGATGAACGCGGCGCACTTGAGTCCATCGCCAGCAGGCTGGCTCCTACAGACGCCCCCCCCCCTGTAGGAGCTGGCTTGCCAGCGATGGTCGTTAACGATAACGCGTGTGAACTGGATAAACGCGGTGCACTTGAGTCCATCGCCAGCAGGCTGGCTCCTACAGTTTCCCGGGATTGCGCGAAGAACCTTTTTTTGCCTGAAATCCGGGCACAAAAAACCCGCCAATAGGCGGGTTTTCAGTGAGCAGGACATCAGAGCAGGAAGATTGTCGCCAGCCCAAGGAAGATGAAAAAGCCTCCGCTGTCGGTCATGGCCGTGATCATCACACTGGCACCCATTGCCGGATCGCGCCCCATCTTCGCCAGGGTCATCGGAATCAAGACCCCCATCAATGCCGCCAGCAACAGGTTGAGCGTCATCGCGGCGGTCATCACCACGCCAAGAGACCAGCTGCCATAGAGCAGGTAGGCAACCACACCGATCACCCCGCCCCAGATCACACCGTTGATCAGCGCTACCGCCAACTCTTTGCGCATCAGACGCGAGGTATTGCCGGTGCTCACCTGGTCCAGCGCCATGGCCCGAACAATCATGGTGATGGTCTGGTTGCCCGAGTTACCACCGATCCCTGCAACGATCGGCATCAAAGCCGCAAGCGCCACAAGCTTCTCGATCGAACCTTCAAACAAACCGATGACCCGGGAAGCCACGAACGCGGTAATCAGGTTGATCGCCAACCAGGCCCAACGGTTACGCAGGGATTTCCAGACCGACGCAAAAATATCTTCTTCTTCACGCAGACCCGCCATGTTGAGAACTTCGCTTTCGCTCTCTTCACGGATCAGGTCGACCATTTCATCGATGGTCAGACGGCCGATCAGCTTGCCGTTCTTGTCGACCACGGGTGCGGAGATCAAGTCGTAACGTTCAAACGCCTGGGCGGCATCGTAGGCGTCTTCGTCCGGGTGAAAACTCACCGGATCGCTGGCCATCACCTCGGAAACCTGTTTGTCCGGATCGTTGACCAGCAAACGCTTGATCGGCAACACGCCCTTGAGGACGCCGTCGTAATCGACCACGAACAGTTTGTCGGTATGGCCCGGCAATTCCTTGAGACGGCGCAGATAACGCAAGACCACTTCAAGGCTGACATCCTCGCGGATGGTCACCATCTCGAAGTCCATCAACGCACCGACCTGTTCCTCATCGTAGGACAGTGCCGAACGCACGCGCTCGCGTTGTTGCTGATCGAGGGTCTCCATGAGCTCATGGACGACGTCTCGCGGCAGCTCGGAGGCCAGGTCAGCGAGTTCGTCGGCATCCATGTCCTTGGCCGCTGCCAGGAGCTCGTGATCGTCCATGTCGGCAATCAGCGATTCACGGACCGAATCGGATACTTCAAGAAGGATGTCGCCGTCGCGATCGGCCTTGACCAGTTGCCAGAGCGTCAGACGATCGTCCAGCGGCAAGGCTTCAAGGATGTAGGCGACATCGGCGGAGTGCAGGTCATCGAGCTTGCGTTGCAACTCGACAAGGTTCTGCCGGTGGACCAGGTTCTCGACCCGGTCATGATGCGGGCCTTCCTGGCGGTGAGTCAGGTCTTCTACTACTCGCTGGCGCTGCAGCAATTCAACCACCTGAGCCAGGCGATCCTGCAAGCTTTCCTGCGTTTTCTTTACTTCAACTTCGGACATAGGCGAACTCCACTCCCAGCAGCGGGGCACGCCGGAAGGATCAATCAGTCAATTCATGATTGGTAAAACGGGGTACTGAGTAACTACTGGGTAAGTCCATGGAGATATTCCACAAGCCCCGGCGGGGCTGACGGGCGCAATGATACACCGCCTGACGGTTTTAAACGTTAAAAAATCTTGGCTGAAACAAGCGCTTGCACAACAAACTTGAGCATCGTCCTGATCCATGAAAATGCGACGACGCATTCTGAAAAGAAAACACACCCCCCTTCGAAAATTGTAGCCACTACCCTTGAAAAGCAACGTCATGGAGGACGCCTGATGCCATCAATTCCACCACTCCTTTTACTGCTCAGCCTGCTCAGCCCCCTGCCCCTGGCGCTCGCCGCCACCGTTCACCGCTGCGAGGCGGCCAATGGGCGCATTACCTTCACCACGCTGAGCTGTGCCGCAGGAGAAAACGTTTCACTTCAGGATGTCCGTACCTTTACACCTGGCAGCACGATGGCGCTTATGCCGGAAGCCGAAGCCCATGAAACATCAGGCATGAAAATCAAAAGGAGAGAGCCGACCGTGGTCGGCCAGACGCAGGACAAATGTGGAAACCTGATCAGTGCCAGGGAGCGCCGGGAAGCAATCATCAATCAGCGAGTACTCGCCGGCATGAGCCAGCAAGACGTCGAAAGCGCCCTCGGCAAGCCAGACAAGATCAGTATTCGCAATTCAGCCACGAGCTATCGTTACAACACCCTGCGAGGTCGCAGCGCACAGGTGGAGTTCGACGAGAGGGGATGCACGAAAGGAAAAGCCAAATCCCGGACGGCAAAAAGCCCGCATTAAATGCGGGCTTTCTGTTGTATGGTGCACTCGACAGGATTCGAACCTGTGACCGCTCGGTTCGTAGCCGAGTACTCTATCCAGCTGAGCTACGAGTGCAGTTTGTGTTTTTAGACCAGATCACAACTGGTTGGAGCCAAGTCACTTACATTGCTGTAACTAACTCTTAAATGGTGCACTCGACAGGATTCGAACCTGTGACCGCTCGGTTCGTAGCCGAGTACTCTATCCAGCTGAGCTACGAGTGCATTTGTTGCCGCGCATTATAGGCCGTCTAATCTCTATGTCAAACACTTTTTCTAGTAATTTCAACAACTTACCGAAAAAGCCAGATTACAACGTACTACGCAAATAATGGCGGAGAACGGGGGATTCGAACCCCCGACACCCTTTTGAGGTGTACTCCCTTAGCAGGGGAGCGCCTTCGGCCACTCGGCCAGCTCTCCGCAACACGGGGCGTATATTAACCAGCTTCTTCCCCGTTTGCAAACATAAAAAACGATAAAAATTAATGGCTTGGTTCTTCGTCCTTCTCTTTCTTGATACGCAGGTAAATTTCTTCCCGGTGAACAGCCACCTCTTTGGGAGCATTAACACCGATGCGCACTTGATTTCCTTTGACGCCGAGCACGGTCACGGTGATTTCGCCATCACCGATAATCAGGCTTTCTGCGCACCGACGAGTCAGAATCAGCATACCTTTCTCCTCACGCATTTCATTTCAGGGACAACAGTCTGCAAAAAAAAGGCACTCGACCCACAACCGGAGCGGTCGCAGCCCTACATGCCTGAGTATTGACTAGCGCGAGCAAAAGAACAGGCTCGGGAGCCCCGCCATTCAAAAAAACAAAAGGCGCGGTCAGACCGCGCCTTTTGGCAAACGCATCACTCGCCCTGGCGGGCCGGCGCGTCCAGTTCGAAAGCTGTGTGCAGAGCGCGCACAGCCAGTTCCAGGTACTTCTCTTCGATCACTACGGAGACTTTGATTTCCGAAGTCGAGATCATCTGGATGTTGATGCTTTCCTTGGCCAGGGATTCGAACATGCGGCTGGCCACACCTGCGTGAGAACGCATGCCAACGCCAACGATCGACACCTTGGCGATCTTGGTGTCGCC
This sequence comes from Pseudomonas sp. Pseusp10, assembly GCF_059492225.1. Lineage (NCBI taxonomy): Bacteria > Pseudomonadati > Pseudomonadota > Gammaproteobacteria > Pseudomonadales > Pseudomonadaceae > Pseudomonas > Pseudomonas sp. Pseusp10. The sequence continues at coordinate 5,507,299 of NZ_CP168528.1, forward strand.
CACGACCTCACGGGCACCCAGCTCGCCAGCGGTTTTTTCCAGCACGGCTTGCGCCGCCTGGTAGTCGTTGCGGTGCACGGTGAAGGTGAAGTCGGTGGTGTTATCGTGCGCGACGTTCTGCACGATCATGTCGACTTCGATGTTCGCGGCACTGATCGGGCCGAGAATCTTGAATGCAACGCCCGGGATGTCTGGCACGCCACGGATGGTCAGCTTGGCTTCATCGCGGTTGAAAGCGATACCGGAAATGATCGGCTGTTCCATGGTTTCCTCTTCATCAATAGTAATGAGGGTGCCCGGACCCTCCTTGAAGCTGTGCAGTACGCGCAGCGGAACGTTGTACTTGCCGGCGAACTCGACCGCGCGGATCTGCAACACCTTGGAACCGAGGCTGGCCATTTCCAGCATCTCTTCGAAGGTGATCTTGTCCAGGCGCTGAGCCACGGACACCACACGAGGGTCAGTGGTGTAGACGCCGTCGACGTCGGTGTAGATCTGGCATTCGTCAGCCTTCAGGGCTGCCGCCAGCGCCACGCCGGTGGTGTCGGAACCGCCACGACCGAGGGTGGTGATATTGCCGTGTTCGTCGACGCCCTGGAAACCGGCGACAACCACCACACGACCTGCCTTCAGGTCACCGCGAATCTTCTGGTCATCAATCTGCAAGATACGCGCTTTATTGTGCGCGCTATCCGTCAGAATCCGCACCTGGTTGCCGGTGTACGACACCGCCGGCACGCCACGCTTGATCAGCGCCATGGCCAACAGGGCAATCGTTACCTGCTCACCGGTGGAAACGATCACGTCCAGCTCGCGCGGAACCGGTTGACCGTCGCCACTGATTTGCTTGGCCAGATCGATCAGACGGTTGGTTTCGCCGCTCATTGCAGACAGCACAACCACCAGGTCATCGCCGGCATCGCGGAATTTCTTAACCTTGTCGGCGACCTGCTCGATTCTCTCGACAGTGCCGACCGAGGTGCCTCCAAATTTCTGTACGATCAAAGCCATTTCAAAGCCGCCTCTGCCCATGAAGGGCGCCCAAATAATCACTCAAACAGCATTGCGGCCCGCCACTAGACTACGAGCCGCAAGTACTGCCTTATAGACCCTGCTCTACAAACGGAACGGTCAGGGCCAGTGCCGCATCCAGTGCGCCAGCGTCGGTACCGCCGCCTTGCGCCATGTCTGGACGACCACCGCCCTTCCCGCCCACTGCCGCAGCGGCTTGCTTCATCAAATCACCGGCTTTGAGTTGGCCAGTCAGGTCTTTGGTTACGCCTGCAACCAGAACGACCTTTTCCTCATGGACACTGCCGAGCAGGATCACTGCGCGGCCGAGTTTGTTTTTCAGTTGATCGACCAGCGCCAGCAGCGCCTTGCCATCCTGACCGTCCAGACGCACGGCCAGCACTTTCACGTCCTTGACGTCCAGCGCCTGGGCCGACAGATCGTCGCCTGCGGCACTGGCAGCCTTGGCTTGCAACTGCTCGAGTTGCTTCTCCAGCAGACGGTTGCGCTCCAGCACAGCCGACAGCTTGTCGATCAGGTTATCGCGGCTGCCCTTGACCAGGCTGGCCGCTTCCTTGAGTTGTTCTTCCGCCGCGTTCAAGTAGGCCAGTGCCACAGCACCGGTGACGGCTTCAATACGACGCACACCCGATGCCACACCGCCTTCGCTGATGATTTTCAGCAGGCCGATGTCGCCGGTACGGTTGGCGTGGATACCGCCGCACAGCTCGACGGAGAAATCGCCCATGCTCAGTACGCGCACGCTATCGCCGTACTTCTCGCCGAACAGCGCCATGGCGCCTTTTTGCTTGGCGGTTTCGATATCGGTTTCTTCGGTTTCAACTTCGGAATTCTTGCGAATCTCGGCGTTGACGATGTCTTCCAGCGCTTTGAGTTGCTCAGGCTTGATCGCTTCAAAATGGCTGAAGTCAAAGCGCAGGCGCTGACTGTCGACCAACGAACCTTTCTGCTGGACGTGGTCGCCCAGTACCTGGCGCAATGCAGCGTGCAGCAAGTGAGTAGCCGAGTGGTTCAGCGAAGTCGCGTGACGCACTTCGGCATCGACATGAGTCTCCACCGGAGTACCTACGATCAGGCTGCCCGAATCCAGCACGCCGTGGTGCAGGAACGCACCACCGGTCTTGGTGGTGTCGCGCACGTCGAAACGTGCAGCGCCAGCCTGCAGGAAACCGCAATCACCAATCTGACCACCGGACTCCGCATAGAACGGCGTCTTATCGAGGACGATCACGCCCTCTTCGCCTTCGCTCAGTACGTCAACCGATTGCCCGTCTTTATAGAGCGCAACGATCTTGGCGGAACCGCTGTGAGCGGTGTAACCGGTGAATTCGGTGTCCACATCGACCTTGACCAGGCTGTTGTAGTCCATGCCGAAGGAACTGGCGGAGCGGGCACGGACGCGCTGGGCTTCCATTTCACGCTCGAAACCTTCTTCATCAATGGTCAGGCTGCGCTCGCGAGCGATGTCACCGGTCAGGTCCATCGGGAAGCCGTAGGTATCGTAGAGCTTGAACACCACGTCGCCCGGCACCACGTCGCCTTTGAGTTCAGCCAGATCCTGCTCGAGGATCTTCAGGCCTTGCTCCAGGGTCTTGGCGAACTGTTCTTCTTCAGCTTTCAGCACGCGCTCGATGTGCGCCTGCTGGGATTTCAGCTCTGGGAAGGCTTCACCCATCTCGGCAACCAGGGCCGCAACGATCTGGTAGAAGAAGCTGCCCTTGGCACCCAGCTTGTTGCCGTGACGGCAGGCGCGACGGATGATCCGGCGCAGCACGTAGCCGCGGCCTTCGTTGGACGGAAGCACGCCGTCGGCGATCAGGAAACCGCAGGAACGGATGTGGTCGGCCACCACTTTCAGCGAAGCCTGGGCATCGTTGGTGCAACCGATGGCCTTGGCCGAAGCTTTCAGCAGGCTCTGGAACAGGTCGATTTCATAGTTCGAGTGAACGTGCTGCAGCACGGCACTGATCCGCTCCAGGCCCATGCCGGTGTCGACCGACGGCGCTGGCAGCGGATGCAACACGCCATCGGCGGTGCGGTTGAACTGCATGAACACGTTGTTCCAGATTTCGATGTAACGGTCGCCGTCTTCTTCCGGCGAACCCGGTGGGCCACCCCAGATGTCGGCGCCGTGATCATAGAAGATCTCGGTGCAAGGGCCGCACGGGCCGGTATCGCCCATGGTCCAGAAGTTGTCGGAGGCGTAAGGTGCGCCCTTGTTGTCGCCGATGCGCACCATACGCTCGGCCGGAACCCCGATTTCCTTGGTCCAGATGTCGTACGCCTCGTCATCGCTGGCGTAAACAGTGACCCAGAGCTTTTCCTTCGGCAGGTTCAGCCACTTGTCGGAAGTCAGGAAGTTCCAGGCGTAGCTGATGGCATCACGCTTGAAATAATCGCCGAAGCTGAAGTTACCCAGCATTTCGAAGAAGGTGTGGTGACGGGCGGTATAACCGACGTTTTCCAGGTCGTTGTGCTTGCCGCCGGCGCGCACGCATTTCTGGCTGCTGACCGCGCGGGTGTACGCGCGCTTTTCCTGGCCCAGGAAGCAGTCCTTGAACTGGTTCATCCCCGCGTTGGTGAACAGCAGGGTTGGGTCGTTGCCCGGAATCAAAGAGCTGGAGGCTACACGAGTGTGGCCTTGCTCTTCGAAGAAGCGAAGGAAGGCTTCACGGATTTCTGCGCTTTTCATTAGGTTCTTCCACGGAGACTGCGGCCAAAGGCCTGTTCGAAACGTCAACAGACGAAGCGACGGCAAAGGGCCGCATTATATCGGCGTTAGTGACTAGGTACAGTGTGTTTGTACGTTGCAAACACTCATTTAGACGGTTAACGCCGTCACTTGCCAGAAAAGTCGACGAATGTCGCGACGACTTGCTCGATTTGCGCCCGGCTGACGTCCATGTGCGTGACCATGCGCAGACGCGCGGCGGCGCTGAGCTTGATCCCGCGCTCGGCAGCAAAGGCCTTGATGGCCTCAGCCTTGTCGCCCATCTGCACATAAACCATGTTGGTCTGTACCGGCTCGACCTCGAAGCCCGCTGCACGCAGGCCTTCGGCCAGTAATTGTGCATTGGCATGGTCATCGGCCAGGCGCTCTACGTTGTGATCCAGTGCATACAGGCCTGCCGCCGCGAGAATCCCGGCCTGACGCATGCCACCTCCGACCATCTTGCGCAGGCGCCGGGCCTTGCCGATCAGCTCGGCCGAGCCGCACAGCACCGAACCGACCGGTGCGCCCAGCCCTTTGGACAGGCACACCGAGACGGAATCGAAATGTTGGGTAATATCCCGGGCATCGACACCCAGCTTCACTGCTGCGTTGTACAGGCGTGCGCCGTCCAGGTGCAGTTGCAAGCCATGTTCGCGGGTAAAACTGCGCGCCCGGGCCAGGTATTCCAGCGGCAGGACTTTGCCTTGCATGGTGTTTTCCAGCGCCAGCAAACGGGTGCGGGCGAAATGGAAATCATCCGGTTTGATGGCAGCAGCGACCTGCGCCAGATCCAGCGAACCATCGGCCTGTACTTCCAGCGGCTGCGGCTGGATCGAACCGAGCACCGCTGCGCCGCCACCTTCGTACTTATAAGTGTGAGCCTGCTGGCCAACGATGTACTCGTCACCGCGTTCGCAGTGGGCCATCAAACCCAACAGGTTGCTCATGGTGCCCGTCGGCACGAACAGCGCCGCGGCGAAACCCAGGCGCGTGGCCAGCTCAGCCTCCAGATGATTGACCGTCGGGTCTTCGCCATACACGTCATCACCGGTGGAGGCCTTGGCCATCGCGTCGAGCATGCCGGCGGAGGGTTGGGTGACGGTGTCGCTGCGAAGATCGATAACACTCATGAATCTGGCCTCGGTTAGCAGGGGAAATCCCTTTCATGAAGGAATTACTGCGGGCATGACGACGATTAATCAACCCTTGCGCAGGAAAAGGCCGATTAAACCAACGGAAAAGTCGATGACAATCATCCAAAAGGGGCCATGCGCATACTGGAAATATGTGATAAAAACGCTGCGCCGCCAAACATTCCGGCGGCAAAAACGTTCTCAGGGCGGGGTGCAACTCCCCACCGGCGGTAATTGCGCGCAATGCGCATAGCCCGCGAGCGCTTGGTGACAGCACGGCTTCGGCGGTGCCTGGCGGCAAGGTCAGCAGACCCGGTGTGATCCCGGGGCCGACGGTCATAGTCCGGATGAAGAGAGAACGGGATTGGCACCAAAGGGCCGTCCGCCGGCATTCGTGCGAGCGTGCGTACCCTAAAATCCCCTTCGATTCATAACGCCCTGTTTTTCACACAAACAGGAGTCAGAACATGCAACCCACCGCAATCGACAGCAAAAGCAAACACCATCAGGGCGAGCGCGTAGCGTTCATCCAGGCCTGCTGGCACAAGGAAATCGTCGATCAGAGCCGTAAAGGCTTTGTCGCCGAAATGATTGCCCAGGGTTATCAGGAATCCGACATCGATTTCTTCGAAGTCGGCGGTGCCTTTGAAATGCCCCTGCACGCCAAGTTGCTGGCCAAGACCGGTCGTTATGCCGGTATCGTCGCGGCAGCCCTGGTGGTGGACGGCGGCATCTACCGTCACGAGTTCGTCGCCCAGTCGGTGGTCAGCGGCCTGATGCAGGTTCAACTGGAAACCGAAGTGCCGGTGTTCTCGGTGTCCCTGACCCCGCACCACTTCCATGCCGGCGAAGAGCACCAGAAGTTCTTCTTCGAGCATTTCGTGCATAAAGGCCAGGAAGCGGCGAAGACGTGTGCGGATACGCTGCTGAAGATCCGTAGCCTGCGTCGTAGCGAGCCGCGTGCAGTAGCTGTCTAAACACAGCCCCCCACTGTAGGAGCGAGCTTGCTCGCGATGGTCGTCAACGATAACGCGGGAAGCCTGGCACCCCGCGGCGTTTTCGGGTTCATCGCGAGCAAGCTCGCTCCTACAGAGGTTAGAGGGGTTTGTCAGGCCAGGTTTTCGTCGGTAGTCGGCACGATCAGGATGCCGGCACGCAAACCATTCTTCACCTTGGGGTTCGGGAAGATGATCCGGGCGCCCTCTTCCTCGATGATCCAGCGGGTGTTGGCGATGTCTTCCGCCAGCAGGTAACCCACTTCCAGCTCCGAAAAGTTCTCGATGTCCGCCGGCAGGTTCAGGCGGAAGCTGTCGCTGTGCTTGATGATTTCCCGTGCCACGCTGTACAGCTGCAAACCGTCCAGTGCCTCTCCAGTCAGTTCCGGCTCGGTGCCTTCGATGATCTGCTTGAGGCTCCTCTCCAGCAGCGAGACATTGACCCCGGCGTTCTGCCCGAACGGCCGTGCCTTGCCAAGCTCCAGGGTGAAGGCCTCGGCACCGAGCTTGTCGTAGGTGTAGGCGCTGAACACGATGGACGGCTTGTTCTGCAGCAGCACCGCTTCCATGCCGGCGGCACGCAGGCGAGCCAGTTCCAGGCGCGAATGCTGGCGGCCTTCCTTCCACGGGTACAAGGCGAACTGCTCGATTTTCGAGCCACGAATTGCCGTGTGCAGGTCGTAATGCAGGCGCTGACGGTCCGGCAGGCTGAAGAAACTCGCCGCCAGCCGTTCCAGTTCACAAGCACGCAAGGCTTCGGAACCGCTGCTTTGTTCGTGACGACCGTTGAACAGTCGATTGACGTCCTGCTCGATAAAACGCTCGCCTTTGCGAATCGCTTCGGGGTTGCCGAACAGGAACAGAATACGTGCGCGCGGCTTCAGGTCGCCGCGGGCAATGTCGTGCAACAGGCGATCGAGCAGCTCGATCGGCGCTGTTTCGTTGCCATGGATCCCCGCCGACAGCAGCAGGTCCAGGCCGTTGTCACGCGCTTCAGGTGGCCGGACTTCCAGCGCACCTTCGCTCAACCAGCGCATGCGCACGCCTTCGACAGTCAGTTGAGTCTTCTCCGCCGGTTCGCGGCCGGCGAGGGTCAGTTCAAGCAGTTTGCCGAGGGCGAGCATAGAGCGGTTTCCTTAGTGGTCGTGGTTGCAATCCGGGCCGTGAACGTGTTCCTCGTCGTCGGTGAGGTCAGCCGGTTCCATCTCCAGTTGCAGACTTACCAGATTAGTCGCCAATGGGCGCAACAGCAGGTTGGCGTACTCGGCGTCGCCCTCTTCGACGTCCACGCCGATCAGCAGCTGACCGCGGCCATCCTGCTGGATCCACAGCTCTTTGCCTTGCCACATGACCGCGACGCGGGTGCAGGACGTCTCCAGTTGCGTGCCGTCGGTGTCTTCAAGGATCAGCTGCAGGGTATCGCTCATGTCTTAACGCTCTCGTTTGAGATGAAGCAGCGCGCTGCCGTAGAGGGCGGCGCGCCGTCGATCAATTGATCTGGAATGGATAAACCGCGCCCAGTTTAAGGATTTGCGTCAGTTCATCCAGTGCCGTCCGGCACTCAAGCAGCAATTGCGGGTCCGCCAGATCGTTTTCGGTCATGCGGTCGCGGTAGTGCTTCTCGACCCATTCGGTCAGTGTGCCGTACAACGGCGCCGTCATGATAACCCCTTGATTGACGGCCGCCAGCTCGGTTTCGTTGAGTGCGACGCGCAACCGCAGGCAAGCCGGGCCACCGCCGTTCTGCATACTCTGCTTGAGATCGAAGACTTTCACTTCGCGGATCAGGCCGCCGGAGCTGGTCAAACCCTGCAGGTACTGCCAGACACGCTCGTTGCCACGACATTCTTCCGGCACGATCAAGAGCATGGAGCCGTCAGGACGCGACAGCAGTTGGCTATTGAACAGGTAGGAACGAACCGCGTCTTCCACGCTTACTGCGGAACGCGGTACACAGACCGACTGAAACTTCCCACCGACTTTGGCGAGTTTGCTCTGCAGCTCAGCCAGCATCTGCTCAGTCTCGAGGAACGCGTCCTCGTGATAGAACAGTACTTCGCCGTTGCCGACCGCAATCACGTCGTTATGGAACACGCCCTGATCGATCACCGACGGGTTCTGCTGGGCATAGACCACGCCGTCATCACTCAAGCCGTGCAAGCGGGCAACGGCCTGGGACGCTTCGAGGGTCTGGCGTGCCGGGTACTTCTGCGGTGCCGGGTAGCGGGTGTCGAATGCACTGCGACCGAATACGAAGAACTCGACGCCGGCTTCGCCGTATTCACGGCAGAAACGCGTGTGGTTGGCCGCGCCTTCATCACCGAACTGCGCCACGGCTGGCAAGGCAGCATGGTGAGCGAAGTGTTTCTGGTCAGCGAACATCGCCCCCAGCACGCGGCTGGTGGTCGGGTGTTCGATGCTGCGGTGATATTTGCAGTTGAGATTGGCAGCGGTGAAATGCACGCGACCGTCAGCGGTGTCGGCGCTCGGGCTGACCGTGGCGGCGTTGGCCACCCACATGCTCGAGGCCGAGCAACTGGCCACCAGCAACGGCATCGCCTCTTTGGCAGCGCGCTCGATCACCTGCGCATCGGTGCCGCCAAAGCCCAGGCGACGCAGCGCGGCCACATCCGGGCGCTCTTGCGGTGCCAGCACGCCTTGCTGGAAACCCATTTCCATCAGCGCTTTCATCTTCGCCAGGCCTTGCAGCGCCGCTTCCTTGGGGTTGGAAGACTGCTGGCTGTTGCTCTGGGACGCGACGTTGCCGTAGGACAGGCCGCCGTAGTTATGGGTCGGCCCCACTAGACCGTCAAAATTGACTTCATAGGATTTCATCAGCGAGGCTCCACGAGGATCTGTTGTTATAGGCTTCAGTAACTAGATTTGAGACCGAGGCGCGGCCTTCGCGGGCAAGCCCGCTCCCACAGGTTCGGTGGTGTTCACACATCTTGTGTTCCACTCAACCACTGTGGGAGCGGGCTTGCCCGCGAATGGGCGCTACGCCATTTTCACGCCAGGCGTGAGTGCCGCAGGCAACACCAGGCTCGGCGTTTCCAGCGAGGCCACCGGGTACGCGCAGTAGTCCGCCGCGTAGTAGGCGCTGGCGCGGTGGTTGCCCGAGGCGCCGACACCGCCGAATGGCGCGCTGCTCGCAGCACCCGTCAGCTGCTTGTTCCAGTTGACGATACCGGCGCGGCTTTCCAGCCAGAACTGCTGGTAGCGCGCTTCGGAGTCTGACAGCAGACCAGCGGCCAAGCCGTACGCGGTGTCGTTGGCTTCAGCGATCGCCGCATCAAAATCAGCGTAGCGGATCACTTGCAGCAACGGGCCGAACAGCTCTTCGTCAGGACGATCGGCAACGGCGGTCACATCCAGGATACCCGGGGTCAGCAAGGCCGACCGGGCCTGCGGCTGAGTCATTTCCAGCAGCGCAACGGCGCCATTGGCCAGCAGGTGTTCCTGCGCATCCATCAGTGCTTTTGCAGCGCCAAGGGAAACCACCGAGCCCATGAACGGCGCTGGTTGCTGATCGAAGGCACCGACTTCGATGGTCGCACTGACCGCCACCAGGCGTGCCAGCAACGTGTCGCCCCAGGCGCCTTGCGGCACCAGCAGGCGCCGGGCGCAGGTGCAGCGCTGGCCGGCAGAGATGAAGGCCGACTGGATGATGGTGTACACCGCGGCATCGAGGTCGGCGACCTGATCGACCACCAATGGGTTGTTACCACCCATTTCCAGCGCCAGGATCTTGTCCGGACGACCGGCGAATTGCTGGTGCAGGTGATTGCCGGTACGGCTGGAACCGGTGAAGAACAGACCGTCGATGCCCGGGTTCGCCGCCAGGGCGATGCCGGTTTCGCGAGCGCCTTGCAGCAGGTTCAACACGCCGGCCGGCAGACCGGCTTCAATCCAGCACTTGACCGTCAGTTCGGCCACTTTCGGCGTCAGCTCGCTTGGCTTGAACAGCACGCTGTTACCCGCCAGCAGTGCCGGCACGATGTGGCCGTTCGGCAGGTGACCCGGGAAGTTGTAAGGACCGAACACCGCCACCACACCGTGGGGCTTGTGGCGCAGCACAGCGGTGGCGTCGCCCAGCGGGCCGCTCTTCTCGCCGGTACGTTCGCGGTAGCTCTGCACCGAGATGGCAATCTTGTTGACCATGCTGGTCACTTCGGTCGCCGCTTCCCACAAAGGCTTGCCGGTTTCCTCGCCGATGGTGCGGGCCAGTTCGTCCGCATGGTTTTTCAGCGCGGCAGCAAAGGCTTCCAGCACCGAGATACGCTCTTCCAGGGTACGCCGCGCCCAGCCCGGGAACGCCTGACGCGCAGCTTGCACAGCCGACTCGACCTGAGCGGCGGTGGCACCGACGCCGGACCACAACACCTGTTGGGTCACCGGGTTCAGCGACTCGAAGGCTTCGCCCTGACCTGCCAGCCATTCACCTGCAATGTAAAGCGACTTCATTATTTCGACTCCCGAGCTGCGGACAACGCCACGGCGCGCACTTGATCGCCTGCGTTGAGTTGAAGACGTTTGGCGGTCAGCGGATCGACCACCAGGGTGCCGGCGGCCAGACGTGCCGGCGCAGCAGTGATGCGGCAGTCTTCGCGCTTGCGGTTGTGAATGATGAACGGCGTGGCATCGTCACCCGGTGTACCGACGGCCAGCACCAGCGCCTGGCTGTCGCGCACGGCGCGGATCTTGCCGGTTTCGCACTCGATCGCAGGACCTGCGTCGAAAATGTCGACGTAGCCCTGGTAGCTGAAACCTTCGCTCTTGAGCATGGCCAGCGCCGGTTCGGTGTCCGGGTGAACCTGACCGATCACGTTGCGCGCATCCGGCGACAGGAAGCAGGTGTACAGCGGGAATTTCGGCATCAGTTCGGCGATGAACGCCTTGTTGCCCACGCCAGTCAGGTAATCGGCCTGGCTGAATTCCATCTTGAAGAAGTGTCGCCCCAGGCTTTCCCAGAACGGCGAACGCCCGGCTTCGTCGGAAACACCGCGCATTTCGGCAATGATCTTGTTGCCGAACAGTTGCGGGAATTCGGCGATGAACAGCATCCGCGCCTTGGACAGCATGCGACCGTTGAGGCCGCTGCGGTAATCGGCGTGCAGGAACAGCGAGCACAGCTCCGAGTTACCGGTCAGGTCGTTGGCCAGGAACAGCGTCGGGATTTCACGATAGATGTTCAATTCCTGGGAGGCGCTAACGGTCAGACCGACCCGGAAGTTGTACCAGGGCTCACGCAGGCCGACGGCGCCGGCAATGGCGGAAATGCCCACCACGCGAGCGTTGTCATCTTCGAGCACGAACAGGTAGTCCGCGTCGCCCCGCCCGGCTTCGCCGCGAAAGGTCTTCTCGGCCCAGCCGACCCGATGGGCCAGACGTTCTTCGTTGGCCGGCAAGGTGGTCAGGCCGGTGCCGGTGCTGCGGGCCAGGTCGATCAGAGCGGGTAAATCGCTGCTGCGTACGGGACGAACGATCATGCTATCTCCTCAAACGGGCCGCTTGCGCCACCCGTGAAACTCGCTGCTTTCTAAGCATTCTTTAAAGCAGGTGTTAAACCGCCACCAGGCGCACGCTGGCACCTTCACCGACGCCCAGGGCTTCGGCCGCTTCCAGATCCAGGGTCACCGGTTTGCCCGGCGCGTAATCGAGCTCGAGCATCACAGCGCGGTAATCCTGCAACTGGGCATTGGCCACCAGGTACTGGCGACCGACACCTTTGACCGGCTCGCCGATCTTCACCGGCACCACACGGCTCTGGGCGATCGAACGGATCCCAGAGACACGGGCATGCAGGGTCGGGCCGCCGTCGAAAATATCGATGTAGTGATCGGTCTCGAAGCCTTCGCGCATCAGGATGTCGAAGGTGATCTGCGCCCGCGGGTGCACCTGGCCCATCGCTTCTTGCGCGGAGTCCGGCAGCAGGGGCACGTAGATCGGGTAATGCGGCATCAGTTCGGCGAGGAACGTACGACTCTTCAGGCCGCACAGACGCTCGGCTTCAGCGTAGTTGAGGTCGAAAAAGTTGCGCCCGATGGCATCCCAGAATGGCGAGTCGCCGTTTTCATCGCTGTAACCGACGATCTCGGTCACCACGGAATCGGCAAAACGCTCCGGATGGCTGGCCACGAACAGCAAACGGCCACGGGAATTGAGTTCGGCCCAAGGCGAACCCACCAGCTCGCGCTGCACGTAGAAACTGGTCAGCAAGCTGTTGCCGGTCAGGTCATGGCACTGCGAGAGCACGTGGATCTTGTTGTGAATTTTCAGCTCACGCGAAGCGTGCACGAACGTTTCGTTGCGGAAGCTGTAGAACGGCTCGGAATAACCGGCCGATGCCACGATGGCCGAGCAACCGACCAGCTTGCCGGTGGCAGAGTCTTCGAGGACGAAGAAATAGCTTTCCTCACCGTTGAAACTCACTTCGGCGGCGAACGAAGCTTCGCTTGCCGCGATCTTGTCGCTCAGGCGTTCAACGTCATCCGGCAAGGAAGTGACACCAATCGGGCTGTCCGCAGCCAGACGCTGTACCTCGCCCAGATCAGCCATTTGCGCGGGGCGCATCACCAGCATGGTGTCACTCCTTTTTCGAAAAACTCTATGAGGAAAATAAGCCGGCCCCTTTGTAGGAGCGAGCCTGCTCGCGATGGTGGGTCAGCAACATTGGTGTCGACTGACACACCATCGCGAGCAGGCTCGCTCCTACAGAAAGCGGGGCCGGCATACAAAATTGGGTTCGACGCCCGGATTTCAGGCGTCGAAGGGTCTATCAGGCTTGCGTCAGTTTTGCTGCGGCACGTTCGAAGCGGTCCAGACCGGCATCGATATCGGCGTCTTCCACCACCAGGCTCGGGGCGAAACGCACCACGTCCGGGCCGGCTTGCAAGACCATCAGGCCTTCTTTTTCAGCGGCGTTGAAGATGTCCTTGGCCTTGCCTTTCCAGGCATCGCTCAAGACGCAACCGATCAGCAGGCCCATGCCACGAACCTTGGTGAACAGGCCGTACTTCTCACCGATCTGCTCAAGGCGCGCCTTGAACTTGTCGTGCTTGGCGTTGACGCCGGCCAGCACTTCAGGGGTGTTGATCACGTCGATTACAGCTTCCGCGACAGCGCATGCCAGCGGGTTGCCGCCGTAGGTGGTGCCGTGAGTGCCGACGACCAGGTGCTTGGCCAGGTCTTCGGTGGTCAGCATGGCGGCGATCGGGAAACCACCGCCCAGGCTCTTGGCGCTGGTCAGGATGTCCGGGATCACACCGTAATGCTGGTAGGCGAACAGGTGGCCGGTGCGGCCCATGCCGGTTTGCACTTCGTCGAAGATCAGCAGCGCGTTGTGCGCGGTGCACAGTTCGCGGGCACCTTGCAGGTATTCGAGTTCGGCGGGGATGACACCGCTTTCGCCCTGGATCGGTTCCAGAACCACAGCGCAAGTCTTGTCGGAAATGGCGGCTTTCAGTGCGGCCAGATCGTTGTACGGCACATGGGTGATGCCGGTGATCTTCGGACCGAAGCCATCGGAGTACTTCGACTGGCCACCGACGTTCACGGTGAACAGGGTACGGCCGTGGAAGCTGTTGAGCGCGGCGATGATTTCGTACTTCTCGCTGCCGAAACGGTCGAAGCCGACGCGACGGGCCAGCTTGAAAGCGGCCTCGTTGGCTTCGGCGCCGGAGTTGCAGAAGAAGGCGCGGTCGGCAAAGGTGGCGTCGACCAACTTGTGCGCCAGGCGCAGGGCCGGCTCATTGGTGAACACGTTGGACACGTGCCACAGCTTGTTCGCCTGCTCGGTCAAGGCACTGACCAGCGCCGGATGCGCGTGGCCCAATACGTTAACGGCAATCCCGCCGGCGAAGTCGATCAGCTCGCGACCGGACTGGTCCCAGACGCGGGAACCGGCGCCACGCACAGGAATGAATGCGGCAGGCGCATAGTTGGGAACCATTACCTGATCGAAATCGGCGCGTTGTACCGCAGCGTGCTCAACGGACATCGGAGTCTCCTGAAGAGAAAACACTCGCCTGAAACTGGCGAGCTTGGTGAGGATTGTAAGGACAGTTTTCAGCCCGGCCTTGCCGCCAAGCGACAACTTCTTATAGCGCAAACCCCGGATTTTCCCGGGTTTACGGCAATGCGACATATAGGGTCGCAAAGGCGCAGTTTAACTGGCGGCGCAGGTTTGCGGCAGGTTGCATCGTCGATACCGATGCCGATTCGACCCGCGCAGTAAATATGTACCGCACGTCGCTCGTGTTTACGGGTTTTCCTAGGCGCCTCTCAACATCGACGGCCCCTATCCCCATGAATACCGACCACAGCGACAGCTTCGAGGCTTCCAGGCCCGATGCGCATTATCAGCATCTGCTCAATATCATTCCTTCCTGGCTGCGCCAGGCAACCCCACAACGTCGTGAAGCGCTAGGCAACGTCAATCCGAAAATGGCGGCCAGCCTCAAGGATGCCTCGCGAGATCAACACGCTGAACTCGGCCAACTGATTTCCACCCATGCGCTGAGCCAGGGTCGGGTTGATCGGACCCTGGCGAATCTGCGGAATCCCTCAGCCTTCGCCGAACCGCTGTTGAAAGCGACACTCAAGAGTCGTTTCGGCCTGGAACTGGACGTCAGCAAAATCTTTCTGCGCCTTTATATTCCCGCACACATCCCCTGGCTGCGCATGAAGTCCGGGGCTGCACGCACCTGGACCGTGTCGTTGCTGGACGCGGCGCTGCACAATTTCGAAAACGCTGAAACCGAAACTGACGCCTTTGAACCCGCCTCGACCTACATCACACCACCCTCTTCCAACGGGCAGTTCACCACCCTGCCAACGATTCTGGAAAAGATGCCCATCGTGGCGTTTACCCGCCTGTGCCGGGACCTGGACATTGGCGAGCGCTATAAAACCTATCTGGAAGAAAATCTGGGCATCAGCAACCCGGTAGTCGCAGCCATCCTGCAGCCCAAAATTCACGAGAGCCAGAAAACAGCGCTGACAGCGGCCTTGCACATGGCGCACATGCAAAAATTTTTGGGCAGCGGTATCCAGCGCCTGATCCTGGGCCTGATCGACGGGCTACCGAACTTGCGGTTGCACGGTCAAGCATGGGGCGCTCACGAATTGACGCTCATGAATGCCCGCCTGACGGGCATTGTGATGTTTGCGCCGGATCTGCAGAGTGCTCGCGAAACGGTCAGTGTGGTGGCCTACATTCCCGATGACCCGCTGCATCCGATCAAGGCCTATCCCTCTTCTGCGGCATTCGCGCTGGAACTCGGCGAGCGCCTGCGTGACCCGGCCTATCAACAGTTTTTCAGTCGCTTCATCAACCATGAAGATCGCGGGTATTTTTTCTCGCAATTGAACCAATCGCTCACGCCTGTTACATGGCAACCGGTCGAACCCGGTGATTCACGCCCGACCTGGAGAGAGTCCACAAATCCGCGCGCGAACCTGGGACTGAGATCGGCACCGATCGTGGGTGACCTGTGGACTCATCTGTACCAGCGCAAACTCGACAAGATCCTCAACGATGCACGGGTCATCGCCGTTTCCACCGCCACAGTCGACCGCAAGGCGCGCTGGGCACTGTGGGACTCCTTCACCGAAATCGCCTCGGCACTGCTGAACATTGCAGCGTTTATCGCGCTGCCGTTCGTACCGTTTCTTGGCGAGCTGATGATGGCTTACATGGCGTACCAGTTACTCGATGAAACCTTCGAAGGTGTCATCGACTGGGCCGAAGGCCAGGGCCGGGAAGCCATAGGGCATTTGATCGGCGCCGTTGAATCCGCCGTGCAAGTGGGCACCTTTGCTGCGGGCGGCGTGATCGCAGCAGGTGAATTTCGTGCAGTGTTGCCACGGGAAATCGTACAGTTCATCGATCGTTTCAACTCAGTCAAACGGCCGAATGGCGAAGCCCGTTACTGGAAGCCGGACCTGACGACGTACCAGCAATCCATCGCGCTGCCCGAGCAGGCAAAGACTGATGCGCTGGGACTGCATCGGCACCAGGGCAAAACCGTGCTCTCGCTGGAAGGCAAACAATATTCCGTCACTGACGATCCGCTGACCGGCCAGCATCGCATCGAACACCCCACTCGCTCCGACGCCTATCAACCTGCCCTGGCGCACAACGGCCAAGGCGCCTGGCAAACGGTACTCGACCAACCACTGACCTGGGACAAGACCACCCTGCTGCGGCGCATCGGTGCCGACATGCAGCGCTTTTCATCGAGCGAGCGCGAACGCATGTTGAGTATCAGCGGCTGCCACGAAAATGCCCTGCGTAAAATGCATGTGGGCAATGGACAACTGCCGCCACTGCTGGCCGACACGCTCGAGCGCTTCAAGATTGATCAGGATCTTCAGATTTTCATCGAGCGGATCGACAGTCAACGCGCCGACGACTACCTCAGTGCCGACCCGGCCACACAACTGGAACTGCTCTGCGATTACGGTTACTGGCCGGCGAATCAAGGGCTGCGCCTGGTTGACGGGGCGAACACCGTTTGGGAGCGCGTCGCCGCAGACCAGCCTTTGGTGCAGATCGACCTGGCACAACTGGTTGATAACGACTTGCTGCAGACTGTGTTGCAAACCCTGAGCGATAGCGAAGCAAGGACACTGATGCAGGAGGAGTTCGGTGCACCCACGCCCAGCCTTGCAAACCGGGCCCGAACCTTGCGCCAACACCTGGCAACGCTGGCGCAGACAAAAAGGCACATTTTGTTCGAAGAACGCTACCGCAGGCTTGAACATGGCGTCAGTTCGTCGGTGCAACACATCAAAGACGCTGAACCGGGCCTGCCCACCAGTGTTGCCGAGGCGCTGCTCGACAGTGCCAATACCGCAGAGCGGCGTCAGATCGAAAATGGAAAAGTGTCAATACGCCTGCGCGATATGGCGCAGCAGGCAAGCCTTCAAGTGCGGATTACACGTGCCTGCGAAGGGCTCGATCTGCCATCGACATCCCACAACACTGACACCCATCGATTGGCCCTGCATTCGCTGGAACGCCTGCCAGGCTGGTCGGGACAAGTCCGGCTGGAAATCCGCAACTACACAAAAGACGGTCCACTGATCGACAGCATCGGCAATCCAGAGGCTGCGTCACGCAAGGTGCTGGCATTGAACGCCGAAGGCGCCTATGAAGCCTTTGGTGCTGACGGAGAACCTCTGAACAATGCCGACACACTGTATTCAAGCCTGTTGCAGGCGTTGCCCGACAGCGAGCGAATCGCCTTGAACGTCAACATCGGCGAGGGTGAAAGACTCCAGCAAATGATTCGTGAACACGCACTGGATCGTGACGCATTGCGTTTGCTGCTCGCACAGCACCCGATCCTTAAAACCACCTACGACCCCACCGTGATGCGTTTGCTTGGCGGCACCGATGGCTATCGGCAGATGCCCCTCAATACCCCCTCGCTCCAAACCCGGACTCACTCACTGTTTCCGCATTTGACGCCAGAGCAACTGCAACGCTTCGTTGAGCGCTTGCAGCAGCATCCCGACGGCCCCCGTGCGCAGTTGCACCGACTGATCAACCAGCACGTGCAGTTGTTTGAAGAGCTCAATAACTGGCTCATTGAAGTCCCACGGTTCGCTCCGGACATGCAAGTCAACTTCAGCGCCGACCAAATACGCAACCAGCAACACATCCGTCGCCAGCTGATGGGACAATTGCTGGACTGCTGGCGTCGCCAGTCCACCTGGGATAGCGCCAATGACGCACAGGTTTCCTTCCAGTTCTCCCAGCCAATATGGGGGGAGCTACCCAGGCTGAGCGTCGATTTTGCGCAAGTTCACAACGTCATGCTGGAGGGTCATCGCACCACCCACGGCGTGAACGAATTCCTCAAGAGATTTTCCGGCCTGCATCGGCTGACGCTGCGCAATTTCAACCTCGGTCAACTGCCGGACGCCATTGAGCAGTGGCCACAACTCAATGGGCTGATCCTGAGCAACTGCGCAGTCACCCTCAACGCACGAAGCCAGACCGTGGTGGCCTCCCTGAACAATCTTCAGGTGCTCGACCTTTATAAAAACCCTCTTGGGTTGGTTCCAACTCTGGAGAACATGCCAGACCTGAACTACATCGATGTTTCCGGTACCGGCCTGTCCGAAGTGCCACCCGGATTGATGTCGCGCCCCCGCCTTCGTACCGCGCTGCTCAACGACAACCAGATCACAGAACTTCCCGCCGCGCTGTTCAGTTTGCCGAACAGCGTGCAGGAAGGATTCGCCCTGGGTGGCAACCCGATTTCCGCTGCCGGTCGCGAGCGGATTAAAATCCTCTTCAATCAGACTCGCCGCGACTTTGGCATCTTTGCCGGCCAGGCTGACATCCAGCGCCTGCAAGTGCTTTATCCAGGGCTGGATAAAGAGCAAGCCAGCGACTTCATCTATCGCCTGCCCGGTACGCTCGCCGACGGTAGAACCGAACTGGCACGCCTGGAAACCGAGTACGACACCTTGCGCAACGAACTGGCGGCCTGGACGGCCGACGTCCCGGCCGTTCATCCCGACAGCGGCCAACCCTTCACCGCTCAACAACTTTTGCTCGAGCACCTCAACCGCGATGAGTTCAAGCTGTTGATGGAACGCTGCTGGCGCCGGGAAACCGATCTGGACGACTTCAATGAATCGCCCGAACTCACTTATGAGATGAACCTGAACACGGTCATCACCGGTGATCTACCCGCGCTGAGCGCCGACTTCAGTCATGTCACGGCCTTGAGCCTGCGCAGCGACGCGGGAATGACGTCGGGTGCCGGACCTTTTCTGCAAGGCTTTTCACGCCTCAAGAGCCTGACCCTGCGCGAATACTCACTGCAGGAAATTCCAGACGCAATTTTCAAAATGGGCGATCTGACGGCGCTGACGCTCAGCGAATGCAATCTCACCCTGAGCACGAACGACATCCAGGGATTGGCGGGAATGGAACGCCTCGACTATCTGGATTTGAGTGACAATCCGCTTGCACTTGCACCGGACGTCAGCCAGATGTCCGACCTCGCAGCGTTGATCTTGAACGACACCGGCATCAGTGAACTGCCCGCTGGCATGTTGCAATTGAAGTCATTGGGGTTGGCGGATTTGAGTGACAACCAGATCGTTCACATCCCCAGCGACATTCTGGAACTGCCGCTGGAAATCGCCGAAAGCATCAATCTGCGAGGCAATCCGCTAAACGAACAGAGCCTGCAAATCCTTATCGCCTACTGCAAAAAAACCACCACGGATTTTAGTGTAGAGGCCGTCATCCAACGAGTGGAAATGGAGGTGTCGACGTCGGAGGATTCCGAGCCTGACGAGTGAGCCTCAACCGCGCTCGGACGGCACCGACGACAACTCGAACGGGCTGCTGCTGCGCCGCTGGTTGCGATCTTCCCGCGGCGTGGCACCGAAGAAATTGCGATAGGCGCTGGAGAAATGCGGCCCCGAGGAGAAGCCACACGACAAGCCGATCTGGATGATCGACTTGCTGGTTTGCATCAACATCTGCCGGGCCTTGTTCAGGCGCAGCTCCAGGTAGTACTGGCTCGGCACACGGTTGAGGTATTGCTTGAAGATGCGCTCCAGTTGCCGACGGGACACGCACACGTGCTGGGCGATTTCGTCGGTGGTCAGCGGTTCTTCGATGTTGGCTTCCATGAGCAACACGGCTTGCGTGAGCTTCGGATGGCTAGAGCCGAGACGGTTCTGCAACGGAATACGCTGACGTTCACCGCCTTCACGAATGCGCTCGACCACCAGTTCTTCGGACACCGCACCGGCCAGTTCCGCACCGTGGTCGCGGGCCAGCACCGCCAGCAGCAAATCGAGTACCGACATGCCGCCGCACGCGGTCAGGCGATCGCGATCCCAGTCGAACAGGTGACTGGTGGCGATGACCTTCGGAAAGCGCTCGGCAAAATCGTCCTGCCAGCGCCAATGCACGGCTGCGCGATAACCGTCGAGCAATCCGAGTTGCGCCAACGGGTACACACCGGCCGACAGACCACCGATCACGCAACCGGAACGCACCAGCTGTTTGAGCGCACTGCTGAGCGCCGGCGCCAGTGCAGTCGGCGGTTCGTCAGCGAGCAGGAACAGTTTCTGGAAGTTCTCGAGCTTGCCGGTCCAGGCTTCACCGGGCAATTGCCAGGCGCTTTCGCTCGGAGGTTCGGCCTGCAGGAACGACAGTTCGTATACCACGTCCGGATGCACACGCTGGGCAACACGCAAGGCCTCCTCAGCCAGCGCAAGCGTCAGTGCTTTAGTGCTGGGCCAAATCAGGAAACCAATTCGATGGGCAGTCATGGTGGGCAATCCGAAGCGGAGAACAATGATGAAGGCATGGGCCAATGCTAGCCCGTAAATGAACGCAAATCTTAAAACCGGCAAAGATCAAATGTGGGAGCGGGCTTGCTCGCGAAGGCAGTGTGTCTGTGGCATAGAAGCAAACTGACCCACCGCTTTCGCGAGCAAGCCCGCTCCCACAGGGGATAGGGGCCGGCCTCCAGATCGCGAAGCATGCACTATCCCGGGGCACAACGGGAGCTCGGTTTACTTCAGGCTACCCGAGAGGAATTGCTGCAGACGCTCGGATTGCGGGTTCACCAGCACTTCACGCGGGTTGCCGCTTTCTTCGACCACACCTTTGTGCAGGAACACCAACTGGTTCGACACTTCACGGGCAAAGCCCATTTCGTGGGTCACCACAACCATGGTCCGGCCTTCCTGGGCCAGGGCCTGCATGACCTTCAGCACGTCGCCGACCAGCTCCGGGTCGAGGGCCGAGGTCGGTTCGTCGAACAGCATCACCTCAGGTTCCATCGCCAGCGCACGGGCAATCGCCACGCGCTGCTGCTCGCCGCCGGACATATGGCCCGGGTACGCGTCTTTGCGATGGGCCACGCCGACCTTGTTCAGGTAGTGCTCGGCCTTTTCACGGGCTTCGGCCTTGGACACGCCGAGCACATGCACCGGCGCTTCCATGATGTTTTCCAGCGCGGTCATGTGCGACCACAGGTTGAAATGCTGGAACACCATCGACAGGCGCGAACGCATGCGCTGCAGCTGCTTCGGATCAGCAGCTTTCAACGCGCCGTCCTTGTTCGCCACCAGCTTCAGCTCTTCGTTGTTGAGCAGGATCTTGCCCGCGTGCGGCTGCTCCAGCAGGTTGATGCAGCGCAGGAAAGTACTTTTGCCGGAGCCACTGGAGCCGATGATGCTGATCACATCGCCGGCTGCCGCTTTCAGGGACACACCCTTGAGCACTTCGTGACTGCCATAGCGTTTATGCAGGTCTTGGACTTCAAGTTTGTACATGCGGTCGGTTCTCACAAAAACAGTCAGTCAGTGGTATTCAGTGCTTGCGCGGGGCCAGGTAGCCCAGCCAGCGGCGCTCGGCCATCTTGAACAGCTTCACCAGCATGAAGGTCAGGCACAGGTAGAACACGCCGGCCGTGATGTAGGCTTCGAACGGCAGGTAGAACTGGGCGTTGACCGTGCGTGCAGCACCAGTGATGTCGATCAGGGTCACGATGGACGCCAGACTGGTGGTCTGCAGCATCATGATCACTTCGTTGCTGTACTGCGGCAGTGCCCGGCGCAGGGCCGACGGCAGCAGAATGCGCTTGTACATCTTGAAGCGCGACATACCCATGGCCTTCGCTGCTTCGATCTCACCGTTCGGCGTGGCGCGCAGGCTGCCGGCGATGATTTCGGCGGTGTAGGCGCTGGTGTTGATCGCGAACGCCAGGCACGCACAGAACGTTGCGCTGGACAGCCACGGCCAGAGGAAGCTCTCACGCACCGCTTCGAACTGCGCCAGACCGTAGTAGATCAAAAACAGCTGCACCAGCATCGGCGTGCCGCGAATCACGTAGGTGTAGAGCCAGGCGGACATGTTGACCACCGAGTTCTTCGAGACGCGCATCAGGCCCAGCGGCAATGCACACAGCAAGCCGAAGAACAGCGACAGTGCGAGCAGTTTGAGGGTGGTCACCAAGCCGCCGAAGTACAGCGGCAAGGCCTCCCAAATGACGTTGTAGTCGAAGATCATAGATCAGCCGCCCTTACGCCTACCGAGTAGCGCTTCTCAAGGTGACGCAATGCCAGCAACGAGACACTGGTGATCACCAGGTACAACGCCGCCACTGCGAGGAAGAAGGTGAAAGGCTCGCGGGTGGCATCGGCCGCCTGCTTGGCCTTGAACATCATGTCTTGCAGACCCACCACCGAAATCAGCGCGGTGGCCTTGGTCAATACCAGCCAGTTGTTGGTGAAACCCGGAATCGCCAGACGAATCATCTGTGGCACCAACACCCGGAAGAACACCTGGAAACTGCTCATGCCGTAGGCCATGCCAGCTTCGGCCTGACCTTTGGGGATCGCCATGAAGGCGCCACGGAAGGTTTCCGACAGGTACGCACCGAAGATGAAGCCCAGGGTGCCGATACCGGCCACCAACGGGTTCAGGTCGATGTACTCGTCATAACCGAGCATCGGAGCGACGCGATTGAGCAGGTCCTGGCCGCCGTAGAAAATCAGCAGGATCAGCACCAGGTCGGGAATACCGCGGATCACCGTGGAATACAGATCGCCCAGCCAGGCCAGCCAGCGTACCGGCGACAGACGCAATGCCACGCCTATCAGGCCCAGGACAATGGCCAGGGCCATGGACGACAAGGCGAGCTGAAGCGTCAGCCAAACGCCATCGAGGATGACAGCCCCGTAGCCTTTCAACATGATTCAGGTCCTCGAAAGTTGGGATGAAAAAATGGCGCAAACCTCAGAGATCCTGTTGCTTGCGCCATTTCGGACTTGTCGCCGGGACGTATTACTTGCCGTAGATATCGAAGGCGAAGTACTTGTCCTGGATTTGCTTGTACTTGCCGTTCTCGCGAATGGCGGCGATGGCGGCGTTGAGCTTGCCCAACTCAGCCGAGTCGCCCTTGCGAACCGCGATACCTACGCCGTCGCCGAAGTACTTGACGTCGGTGAACGCAGGGCCGACGAACGCGAAACCTTTACCGGCGTCGGTTTTCAGGAAGCCGTCATCCAGCAGCGTAGCGTCTGCCACGGTGCCGTCGAGGCGGCCGGCGGCCACGTCGAGGTAAATTTCGTTCTGCGAACCGTAAGGCTTGATCTCGGCACCCAGCGGGGCCAGGACTTCACGGGCGAAACGCTCGTGGATCGAACCACGCTGCACGCCGATGTTCTTGCCCTTGAGCTCGGTCAGGCCGTCGCTGACCTGAGTGCCGGCCTTCATGACCAGGCGAGCCGGGGTGTTGTAGTACTTGTTGGTGAAGTCCACGGACTTCTTGCGGTCTTCAGTGATCGACATGGACGACAGGATCGCGTCGATCTTGCGCACCTTGAGGGCAGGGATCAGGCCGTCGAACTCTTGCTCGACCCACACGCACTTGACCTTCATCTCTTCGCACAAAGCGTTGCCGATGTCGTAGTCGAAACCAACGATGCTGCCGTCCGGCGCTTTCGACGCGAACGGAGGGTAAGCCGCCTCGATACCGATTTTCAGAGGTTTTTCATCGGCGAAGGTTGGCAGGGACAGCACGGACAGTGCCAGGGCGCCAAGCAGCACGAGTTTCTTCATCTTGGGACTCCATCGGTAATGGGCAAAAACGGCAGAGTGAGCAACAGCCCAATATGCGAGTGAGTTGAACCGCAAAGCAGTGCTGCGTCCTGGGAAGCCGGTGTTTAAATTCAACACGGGCAACGACGAGCGAGTGATCGGCATTCTAACGACAGGCCCGAGGCCGATATTTCTTCAATGCGACAACTAATTACAGAAGCACCGAGAAAGCCGTTTTGGCACGTTGACAGCCCTGCAAATTCATGCGAGAGCAAAAGACATTGAACCGATCTATATTGCAAATTGCGGGCCTATTATTGGCAAACCCTTCTAATCCGGCAAGCGCAGCGTGGAGTCTTATTTTTCAGCGGTGCCTTTTCAACCCTGATGTGGGGCCTGGCGTTTCCCAATGCCCCGTATTGAAGCGATGCGGTTACACATTCAGTAACCTGAAAGAACACAGGTAACAGTAGGAAAAAGCCGACAGAGGAACCCGATAATTATTGGTAGATGTTGCTGTAGCGCCTGCCAAACCGCTATCGCGAGCAAGCTCGCTCCCACAGTTTTTTGTGGTGTGATTCAGATCGCATATACACCGCAAATCCCTGTGGGAGCGGGCTTGCCCGCGAAGAGGCCAGCCCAGCCAACACAAAAACCTCAGGCACAAAAAAGCCCTGCCAGGCTCAACACCTGACAGGGCTTTCAGTGACTCACAACCGCCGCCTACGCGACATTCATGGTCTTGTGCGTATCAATCAAATGCTGCACCACACTCGGGTCAGCCAGGGTAGAGATATCCCCCAACCCGTCATATTCCGCCGTCGCAATCTTGCGCAGAATCCGCCGCATGATCTTGCCCGAACGAGTCTTCGGCAGGCCCGGTGCCCACTGGATGACATCCGGCGACGCAATCGGCCCGATCTCCTTACGCACCCAGTTTTTCAGCTCCAGACGCAGTTGCTCGTTCGGCTCTTCACCGTTTTTAAGGGTGACATAGACATAAATGCCCTGCCCCTTGATGTCGTGCGGCACACCAACCACCGCCGCTTCGGCGACTTTCGGGTGCGCAACCATCGCGCTTTCGATCTCGGCGGTGCCCATGCGGTGGCCGGAAACGTTGAGCACGTCGTCCACGCGACCGGTGATCCAGTAGTAGCCATCGGCATCGCGACGCGCGCCGTCACCGGTGAAGTACATGCCACGGAAAGTCTTGAAGTAAGTGTCGACGAAGCGGTCATGGTCGCCAAACAGCGTACGCGCCTGGCCTGGCCACGAATCGAGAATCACCAGGTTACCCTCGGCCTCGCCTTCGATGATGTTGCCCAGGTTATCCACCAGGGCCGGCACCACGCCAAAGAACGGACGCGCCGCAGAGCCCGGCTTGAGGGCATGAGCGCCCGGCAGCGGGCTCATCATGTTGCCGCCGGTTTCGGTCTGCCACCAGGTGTCGACGATCGGGCAACGGGACTTGCCGACATTCTTGTAGTACCAGTCCCAGGCTTCCGGGTTGATCGGCTCGCCGACCGAACCGAGCAGACGCAGACTGCTGCCATCGGCGCCTTCAACAGCGGCAGTGCCCGAGGCCATCATGGCGCGGATCGCGGTCGGTGCGGTGTAGAGGATGTTGACCTTGTGCTTGTCGACGATCTTCGCCACCCGGGTGATGTCCGGGTAGTTCGGCACGCCTTCGAACAGCAACGTGGTCGCGCCGTTGGCCAGCGGGCCGTAGACGATATAGCTGTGGCCGGTGACCCAGCCGACGTCGGCGGTGCACCAGTAGATTTCACCCGGGCGGTAGTCGAACACGCGCTCGTGGGTCATCGCTGCATACAGCAAGTAACCGCCGGTGGTGTGCTGCACGCCCTTCGGCTTGCCGGTGGAGCCCGAGGTGTAAAGGATGAACAGCGCTTCTTCAGCACCCATCTCTTTCGGCGCGCAAACGGTGCCCGCCACTTTCATCAGGTCCTCGAACCAGATGTCGCGATGCTGGTTCCACTTGATGTCGCCACCGGTGCGCTTGCACACGATGACTTTCTGGATGCTGCTGGTTTCCGGATTGGTCAGCGCGTCGTCGACGTTGGCCTTGAGCGGGATCTTCTTGCCGGCACGAATGCCTTCGTCGGCGGTGATCACCACTTTCGAGCGGCAGTCGATGATGCGACCGGCCAGGGCTTCCGGCGAGAACCCGCCGAACACCACCGAGTGAATCGCGCCGATCCGGGTACAGGCCAGCATGGCGACCACGGCTTCGGGGATCATCGGCATATAGATAGTCACCACGTCGCCGCGGTGCACGTCCTGACCACGCAGGGCGTTGGCGAACTTGCAGACTTGCTCGTGAAGTTCGCGATAAGTGATGTTGCGGCTTTCGGCAGGGTCATCGCCTTCCCAGATGATCGCGACCTGGTCCCCGCGCTCTGCCAGATGACGGTCGAGGCAGTTGTAGGAAACGTTCAGGGTGCCGTCGGCGAACCATTTGATGTCGACATGGTGATCGTCGAAAGAGGTCTGCTTCACCGTAGTGAAAGGCTTGATCCAGTCGAGGCGCTTGGCTTGCTCGCGCCAGAAGCCGTCCGGGTTGACGACCGACTGCTGGTACATGGCCTTGTAGGTCGCCTCGTCGGTCAGCGTGTTAGCCAGAACCTCGGGACGAACGGGATACAGGGAAGCCGCACTCATCTTTCTTACCTCGGTGGAATAGTTGTTTTTGTATGACCCCGTTGTAGCCGGGCCGGGCCTATAGAACCATTCGACGATGGTAGTAACAAGCCCCTACAAAATGTCGTGAAAAACCGTCAAACCCACTACCGCCGCGGTACCTGTAGGAGCGAGCTCGCTCGCGAAGGTCGTCAACGATAACGCGCCCAACCTGACACCCCGCAGTGCTCTCTGACTCATCGCGAGCAAGCTCGCTCCCACAAAAGCGATACCTGTAGGAGCGAGCCTGCTCGCGAAGGTCGTCAACGATAACGCGCCCAATCTGACACCCCGCGGTGCTCTCTGGCTCATCGCGAGCATGCTCGCTCCCACAAAAGCGGTACCTGTAGGAGCGAGCCTGCTCGCGAAGGTCGTCAACGATAACGCGCCCAATCTGACACCCCGCAGCGCTCTCTGGCTCATCGCGAGCAAGCTCGCTCCCACAAAAGCAGTACCTGTAGGAGCGAGCCTGCTCGCGAAGGTCGTCAACGATAACGCGCCCAACCTGACACCCAGCGACGCTCTCTGGCTCATCGCGAGCAAGCTCGCTCCTACAAAAGCGGTACCTGTGGGAGCGAGCTCGCTCGCGATGGTCGTCAACGATAACGCGCCCAATCTGACACCCCGCGGTGCTCTCTGGCTCATCGCGAGCAAGCTCGCTCCTACAAAAGCGGTACCTGTGGGAGCGAGCTCGCTCGCGATGGTCGTCAACGATAACGCGCCCAACCTGACACCCCGCGGCGCTCTCTGGCTCATCGCGAGCAAGCTCGCTCCTACAAAAGCGGTACCTGTAGGAGCGAGCTCGCTCGCGATGGTCGTCAACGATAACGCGCCCAATCTGACACCCCGCGGTGCTCTCTGGCTCATCGCGAGCAAGCTCGCTCCTACAAAAGAAGCGGCTATTCGGGGATTGTTACAGGATCTGTCAAAGGTGTTTATCAAAACCACGTCTATATGAACGTATCCGCCGCCCCTAAAATCTGCCACGCCAACAAGGCAATCTGATTAACCAAGTTGCAGCCCCCACGAAGGCAGTTAATCAAACACTCTGGTACTGAAGTTCCACACGCAATCTCAAAAGGATTGCGTGCCCCCTCTCGACCTTGGAAAGGTAAAACTTAAATGAAAGCTTTATTGGTTCTGGCCCTCGGCAGCGTGTGCGTAACCGCCATGGCAGGCGAGGTCCCGACTGATGTCGCACAGCAACAACCGCCCGTTGAGGAATACACTTACTCAATGAATCTGGACATCGCCAAAGTGATCTCCATGAGCGAAGCCCCGAACGTTTGTGAAGTTGTGCCGATGAAAATGGAATACGAAGATTCCCACGGTCAACAGCATATCCTGCGCTACAGCATGATGGGCAACGGTTGCTCTAACGGCTGACTCCCTGCTTCACCCCTCCCCCAAAAGGTTCGACCCACCCGCCGCGATCAGGCAGATGAAGCGCCGAACCTTAATTATCGATTTAATCGATTAGTTTAAGCATTTATTTGCGCTTTTTAATCGAATTAGCAGGCGTAGAATCAATTGCAACCCAAGACAAACAACGCCTACGAAACTGGAGCAATGACCATGAAAACCCAACTGATCCTCGCCCTGACCCTCTCCGTCCTGGCTGCCAACACCTTCGCCGCTGATGGTTACGACCGCACCGGTTCTGCCGCTTACACCAGCGAAGCGGCTGTCGCTTCCGACGGTTACGACCACACCGGTTCGGCGTCCTTTGCAGCCGATGGCACAGACCACATTGGCGCCGGCAAACTCGCATCCGACGGCTCTGATCACACCGGTGCCGACCGCCTCGCCGCCGATGGCACTGATCACGTCGGTGCCGCTCGCCTGAGCTGATCCGCCAGCGTGACTTCATAGCCCGGCTTCGGTCGGGCTTAGTTGTGTCTGGAGCCAGAGAAAACCCCACCGAAACACAAGATGTAGTGAAAAAAGCCTTTTTTGGTTATTTCTTGAGCAAAAATAATCCAGGGCAAAAAATCAGGAAAAAAAATCTTCCCCCGCCAACGTCGTTCAAAGCCCTGTAAACCCTCACTCTGACCGAAAAACGGTCGCCGTCGACCGATCCGTGAGCCATTTCGCCGCACCACAGCACGCAAAACTTCCCTATAATGCGGCCTTAAACGGGCCTGCAATATTCCCTTACAGGGATGAAAGCCAGTCTGAAGCCCCGCACAAGCGTTCACCGTTTGCTGCGCCCATCAGTGGCTCTCGGAACCCCGTACAAAATTCTGTTTGATGCCTGCGTATAGCTGCTGCAAAAAACGATTCCTTTAGATCCAACGCGGCCAGTAAGGCCGTGTGAAAAACCGACCTATAGATTTTCACACGGGCACACTGGCCCTCACGCAGGAGACGACACGTCATGCTGAGCTGGGACGAATTCGACAAAGAAGACACGGAAGTAGCAGTCAAGAGCGCCAACGCTGGCCACGCCACCGAAGCCAACATGGACCGTCTCGACAGCGCCGGCGGTGCCGCCGCCCTGGAAGCCCGTGCCGTGACCGCGTCTGACTCCGCCGCCGTTGCCCGCGCCAAGGCTGCCCTGGATTCCCTCGACGTCGCCGAAGGCCTCGCCGAACTCGAGGGCGCCTCCGCCCGTGTCGCCGTTGACGAAAAGCGCATGATCAACTGCCGCGCCGACCTCAACCAACTCGTGCCATTCAAGTACGACTGGGCCTGGCAGAAGTACCTGGACGGCTGCGCAAACCACTGGATGCCGCAAGAAGTCAACATGACCGCCGACATCGCCCTCTGGAAAAACCCGGAAGGCCTGACCGACGACGAGCGCCGCATCGTGATGCGCAACCTCGGCTTCTTCTCCACCGCCGACTCCCTGGTTGCCAACAACCTGGTCCTGGCCGTGTACCGCCTGATCACCAACCCGGAATGCCGCCAGTACATCCTGCGCCAGGCTTTCGAAGAGGCGATCCACACCCACGCCTACCAGTACTGCATCGAATCGCTGGCCATGGATGAAGGCGAAATCTTCAACATGTACCACGAGATCCCATCGGTCGCGAAAAAAGCCACCTGGGGCCTGAAATACACCCGCTCGATCTCCGATCCGAAGTTCGAAACCGGCACCGTCGAAACCGACAAAGAACTGCTGCGCAACCTGATCGCCTACTACTGCGTCCTGGAAGGCATCTTCTTCTACTGCGGCTTCACCCAAATCCTCTCCATGGGCCGCCGCAACAAAATGACCGGCGTCGCCGAGCAGTTCCAATACATCCTGCGCGACGAATCCATGCACCTGAACTTCGGCATCGACGTGATCAACCAGATCAAAATCGAAAACCCGCATTTGTGGGATGCTGAAATGAAGGAAGAAGCTTCGCAGATGATTCTGCAAGGTACTCAGCTGGAGATTGAATACGCTCGTGACACCATGCCTCGTGGGGTGTTGGGCATGAACGCGGCGATGATGGAGGACTACCTGAAGTTCATCGCTAACCGTCGTTTGAGCCAGATTGGTTTGAAGGAAGAGTATCCAGGGACTACGAACCCGTTCCCTTGGATGAGCGAGATTATGGACTTGAAGAAAGAGAAGAATTTCTTTGAGACTCGTGTAATTGAGTACCAAACTGGTGGTGCGCTTAGCTGGGATTAATTCCCAAGCTAGCCGCGATTTGACGACTTGAATCGACAAATCGAACATCTGAAAGCCCCGATCTGATCGGGGCTTTTTTGTGGGGTAGGAAAACTCTTACTCGCAATCTCAGTAGTAGTTAAACCTCCTACATGTATTCCAGTACCTTCTGTATTGAGGGCCATTCCATGCGGCCCTAAGCTTTACTGCAGGTGCCTAAGAAACGCCCAACGTAGAAAGCTAGCCAATTACACAGACGAGCAGTCACCCTTGGTGATTTATCGTACGGCTGTGTGAGGCTTTTGCTCGTTGGAGCTTCTTATGTCCACTCTACGTTGGGGTCAGGCCCGCCAGAGTCCAAACGTAGAGGTAATGGATATGCCTGAACACAACCTTCTCGTCACTTTCCGAACCATGGAGATCGGCCATGTCTGATCTCTTTTCTGTAACAGTCTTCACCCGCCACAATCTCCCTCTCCATGCTCTCCTCCTGGAAAACCAACCGTGGTTCTGCGCCCGCGATATCGGCCGCTTGATGGGTTTCCATCTGAGTGAACGCATGGTCAACAAACTGGACAAGGACCAACACCGCCCGTTGTGGATTGAGTATTACCGGCAACCGGAAAAACAGCTGATGCTCAGTGAGTCCGGTGTTTATGCGCTGTTGGTCTATCACTACGCACCAGGAAATCGATTGCTGCGTGAGTGGATCACCCATCAAGTGGTGCCGGCCTTACGTGATGCGGAGCAGTCGGACAATTCGGATCGGCCGATGCTGAGTTTGTTGGATTGGCCGGAGATGTCGCTGAGTCTGCTGCATTGGCAGGATGAAGGTTGGATTCGGCTGCGGGACATGCCTTACCTGTTGCTCGATCACACGCAACGGCGGATGCCGGTGGTTAAACCTTGGTGGCGGAAGGTTGCGCGGGTGTTTCAGTCGTCGAAGCATTCGATGGGTTAGGTAACGTGCTTGTAGGACCAACCGCAAGAACCTTCTCTTCTTTGTGTAGGAATTTTCGTAGACAGTCGTAGTGGCCACTCAGTATCGTCCGAGGGTATTTAACCCTCGGCGATTGTATGGATACGGAAAAGAGCAACGGCGATTGGAGTGAGGTAGAGATTCAGGCTGCAGTCGATGCCTATCTCAGCATGCTTTCTCGCGAGCAGAACGGTCAGGCGATCAACAAGGCCCATGAAAATCGCGTCCTGCGCGAGGGGGCTTTGGCTGGTCGGACCAAAGGTTCTGTTGAGTTTCGGATGCAGAACATTTCTACCGTGTTGGTTGAACTCGGGCGTGACCGCATTGAGGGCTACAAACCCGCCAAAAATGTCGGCGCCAATGTTTCGAAGAGCATTCGTGAAGCACTCAATGCTCCGGGTCCAGTAACTC
This sequence comes from Pseudomonas sp. Pseusp10, assembly GCF_059492225.1. Classification (NCBI taxonomy): domain Bacteria; kingdom Pseudomonadati; phylum Pseudomonadota; class Gammaproteobacteria; order Pseudomonadales; family Pseudomonadaceae; genus Pseudomonas; species Pseudomonas sp. Pseusp10. The sequence goes on from NZ_CP168528.1 coordinate 5,538,456, forward strand.
CCGAAGACTTCGCCCCTACAGCAGACGAGGCGACGCTGGAGCAGCGAGCTGCAAAGCTTGAGCGACAACCGATTAAAGATGAGCCGAAGGGAATTGAGAAACCAGAGCAGACTCAGTCCAGCGGAAAGTCTTATGTTCGTGATCCTGAAGTAAGGGCTTGGGTTCGCCAGCAGGCTGAAGGTAAATGCGAAGGCTGCGGCAAGCCTGCTCCGTTTGAAAAGTCGGGCAGGCCATTTCTTGAGGTTCACCACGTTAAGCATTTGGCCCAGGAAGGTTCGGACCGTCCGAGCAATGCTGTGGCGCTCTGCCCGAACTGTCATCGACGTTGTCACCATTCGAGTGATCGGGCGGAGTTCACCGCTTCGCTTTATACAAAGGTGAAACGGCTGAAACCCGAATAACCGAGCAAAACAGAACCCGTGGCGAGGGGGCTTGTCGGAGCGCCGAACCGCCCCGTTCGGCTGCGCAGCAGTCGTCAACTCACAGAATTCGGTTTGTCTGATACTCCGCGAGTTACGGATTTTGGGGCCGCTTCGCAGCCCAACGGGGGCAAGCCCCCTCGCCACAAGGTGGGTGGCTGGCTTGGTTGTTGTGTTGATCTTGCGAATCGCGAGCAAGCTCGCTCCCACAGGGGTTCGGCGGCTGGCTTGGGAACGTTGGTGTTATCAGGGCCGCTGGATTTTCCTGCGGCCCTTTTCTTTGCCCGCGATACCGCTAAAGCATCATTTCCCCAACCCACTAATCCGCCATGGACATACCGCCGCCCTCACCCCGCTCGGCCCGACAATCTCCGGTGTCTGCCCCAACGACCTAGCACTCAGCACACTCCCCACCCGTTCAATCAACTGGTCAAACCCCAACGTCGCATCCTCCTGATGCAATTTGCGCAGTTGTTCGACCAGGGCGTAGGTGAAGGCGCCGTAGCTGTTCGAACCCACCTCATATTCGTTAGCTTTTTCATTTTCCCGCGCAGCGTAGAGCATCAGGGGCATGTAGGGGCCGTGGTGGCCGTAGAGTTTGCCTTGGCGCAGCAGTTGGGCTTTTTTCTCGGGGCGCAGGCCGGTGGCGGCGCCTTGGGTGGTGCGGGTGCGGGTGAGGCCGCGGGTTTTGTTGTCTTGTTCGCTGAAGTCGCGGCGGTCGGCGTCGACGGCGTAGACGCGGCGGTCCCAGTCGCCGGCGTAGGGGTCCCAGCGCAGCATGCGGTGGCGGATGTCGCTGGGTGGGGTGATGCCGCGCACGCGGCCGTTGCCGCGGGTCATGCCGCCGGCGTAGCAGCAGTCGAACATGACGGTGAGTTTGGCGCCGTGGCCGTCCGGGTCGAATGGCAGGTGGCTGTAGAACTGGCGGAACAGTTTGTCGGTGAAGTGGGTGCTTTCGTCGTCCCAGTCGAAGTCGTGGAGCACCAGGGTTTCGTCCATGCAGTCGGCTTCGCCGCTGCTGCTGTAGACCGGCAGTTGAGTGCCGTGGCCGGAGTAGAACAACACGCGCTCGTCGCCGGCGCGGGCGCCTTCCACCAGCCATTCGAGGCGCTCGACGAAGTTGGCCCGGGTCGCTCGGGTGTCATGCAGCAAGCGGATGTCGCCAGCGTCGTAACCGCTTTCCTGGAGCATGCGGCTGATCAGGTAGGTGTCGTTGATGCAGCCGTCGAGGCGTGCGCTCGGGTCGGGGTAATCGTTGATGCCGACCACCAGGGCGCGGCGTTTGCGTTGACCACTGCGGGACAGGAACGCCGGCACTTCCAGTGCGCGTGCGGCCACCACGTCGCGGGCCAGTTGTGGCCAGAGGCTGGTCTGGCTGGAGGGTGACGACAAGTAGGCCTGGGCGGCGTGATTGAGGTCGAGCAGGTCATCGCGCAATGGCACGCTGAACTCGGTTTGCAAGTCGACCCGCGCCGAGTCCGGCGAGGTGATTGGTCGGGTCAGCAAGCCGTCGTTGGGGTTGTAGAGGTGGAACCAACGGCGGATGCCTCGGCCGTTTTCGCTCAGACGCAGGACCCGTCCGCCCCACACTTCGCGCATCACCAGTGGCAGTGCAATCGGTGAGCCGAAGCTGACGAACACGCGGCCATCAATGCGCTTGAGTGCCGAACCTTTTTTCGCTACCGACCTGCGCAGGGCGTCGTAGCCGATCAGGCTGCCCAGCCCTTGGGCGAAGATGATCTGCGGATTGAATGCCTCGATCTTCGCCAACAGATGTTGAGTCAACTCAGTGCGCAACTCGGCGTCTTCGATCCATTGCACGATGGCGCCCACCGTGGTGCGCAGCATCTGATTGACCGGCAGGCCCCAGCTACCGAAGTTCTCGTCGGCCTTGCCGCTTGCGTCGGCCCTCAGCATCGCCAGGCCTCGGGTGATCTGGGCGAAATCCGGCCCTTCCTTGAGTTGCTCATCGAAGGACAGAAAGTCGATGTCCTGGTCATCGATGGGGCGACCGTTCTGCGCCAGTTGATTGCGGATCAATGTGCGCCATTGGTCCTGCCAGTTCCCATCGATGCCGCCCAGCCCCTGGCTGGCCGGCGTGAACCCCACACCGGGCAGGCACAGGACGCGCAGCCGCGCTGGCGCAACTTCCGCTCCCGGTTCTGCCAAGGCTTTGCTGGCAGGCACCGCAACCGGGCGAACGGCTTGCCCTTGGGCAGTGACCATTAAATCCTGCAGGCGCCGCAGTTTCGCCTCCAGGCTGTCCGCACTGGGCGCGGCGGGCGTCAGCGCGGCCTGAGCCGGATCAGCCAAGGCACGGCTGCGATTGCCGAGAAAACCGCTGACCCATTGGGCGCTGCTCTTCCAGATCTGTTCTGGATCGAGGCCGTCGAGGTAACCGGTGGCGCTGTCCACCACCTGCCGACTTTGGGTCGCCAGTTCGGACTCGATCAATGGCAACCCGGCGCGACTTGGCACCAGGGTGGCCGCCAACTTTGGCGCAGCCGTTACGCCCGGTGCCGCGCGCCAGATAGGCGCATTGCCAAAGTGCTGCGCCGCGATCACCCGTGGGCCGAGGGCACTGCGTGGCAATTTGAAGTGATCGCAAAGAAACGCCAGCAGGCTGGTGTGATCGTAATGCTGCGCCTGGACGTTGCCCGTCCAGGGTATCAAGCCTGGCTTGAGCCACGGCGAAGCGAGGATCGCCGGAACACGGACGCCGAGACGGGTGAAGGGATTTTTCCAAGGCACATCGACCGTTGAACCGGTCGCCACGCAAGTCGGTGGCACCACGTGGTCATGGAAACCGCCATGTTCGTCGTACAGCAGCACGAACAAGGTTTTATTCCAGACCGCGGTATTGGCCGACAAGGCGTTGAACACCTCACCGACAAACTGATCGCCAAAGCGCAGGTCCTCCGGTGGATGATGGGACACGTTGGGCCCGAGTTTGCCGTTGAGCAGGCCATAGCTCGGCTCGATCCAGGACAGTTCGGGGAGTTTGTCACCGGCGACGTCCGACTTGAAATCATCGATGCTCAGGTGCTGCAAACCACCCTTGACCAGCGCCGCCAGTGGAACCGCACCGTCGGAATAAATGCGCGCGTCGTGGCCGTTGTTGCGCAGCAGCGAAAAAATACTCTCGCTGCCGAATTGTGCGATCAGGCTTTTGATACCGGCCAGTACCGTGCCGGTCGAGGGCATCAGCAAGTGGCCATTGCAACTGCCGAGCATGGCGAAAAAACGGTTCGGCCAGGTTGGACCTGGCACCGAGGAAAACCAGCGATCACACACGGTGAAATTGCGCGCCAGTCCCTGGATTGCCGGCAACGTATCGCCCGCTGGCGTGGCACCGAACGGAATGTAGTTCATCGCCCGTTGGGCCATGGATTGCGACCAGGTTTTGTACACCTTCAGGTCCGTGCGGGCCTTGTCGTAGGCATCCTGGGCAAAACCATCGAGCTTGGGGTTGGCCGGGCTGGTCTTGAACGAGACGCCCAACTGTTTCTCTACGTTGACGAACTCATGGCCAAGGTCGAAACCCTCACTGTTGCTCGGCGGTAGCGCGGGAGGTAGAGGGGGCGGTGGCGCCCACAAGCTGTAGTTTTCCGGGAACTCCGACGCCTGGGTGATCACCGTCGAATTGCCATTGGCCAGCTTCAACGGATTGGTGCTGGGCGCATTACGGTTGATACCGTCACACGCCGGGTTGATGCGGGTGTAATCCCCCAGCAAATGATCGAATGACCGGTTTTCCATCATCAACACAACAACGTGCTCAATCCCGGCGGGCCAGTTGTTCGGCATGGTGCGCTCCTTGCTGTGAAGTCTCGATTTCGACCTCTTGGGTTTCACCGCAATCAAGGCTTGGACGGCTGGACAATCCGCTTGGCCCGGCGCTTGAGCATGAGGCATGCGGCGATTCGATCGGCCAGACAACGCTAGTCAGGCGATGGGGGCTTGTCCAATGGCGGGAGCACCTATCCTTTCACCCAATCCACCGAATACATCGCAACATAGCTATCCACAGCCGTCCCGACCGTAGGGAAAAACGCCGTTTCCCCCAATCGCGCAAACAACCCGAACCGCTTGAGCTTGTCCTTGACCGGGTCTTTCATCTCGGCAATGCACAACTCGATACCCGCCGCGTGCAGGGTGTCGTCCAGTTCGGCGAGCATGTCGGCGGAGGTCACGTCCACGCTGGTGACCGGCTCTGCGGCGACCACCAGCCAGCGCACGGGTGTGGGCGATGCCGCCACGGCGTCCAGCACTCGGTCGTTGAACAGCTCGGCATTGGCAAAGAACAAGGGCGCATCCCAGCGAAACAGGACCAGGCCGGGTATCAGCCGTGCGTCGGGATAGCGTTTGATGTCGTGGTAGCCCTTGACCCCGTCGGCGCGTCCCAATACCGCGGAGTACGGGCGCCAGCCATCCCAGAGGAATTCAATGATCGCGATCACGATGGCCAGGCCGATGCCCTCGATCGCGCCGAATACGGCCACGCCGACCGTACAGACAATCGATAGCCAGCATTCCCAGCGCTGGATGCGATAGATCCGCCGCAGGTCGGTAATCTCGATCAGGCCGATGGCCGAGGCGATCACGACCGCCGCCAGTGCGCTGGACGGCAAGTGTTGCAGCAGGTCCGGCGCCATCACCAGCAACAAGGCAACCGCCAATGCGCCGACGACACCGGTCATTTGGGTCTTGGCTCCGGCAGCCTCGGCCACGGGCGTCCGCGACGAGCTGCTGCTGATCGGGAAGCCCTGGAAAAAACCGGCCGCCAGGTTGGCGATACCGAGGCCCACCATTTCCTGATTCGGGTTGACGTAGGTTCGGGTCCGGGCCGCATAGACCCGCGACAGCACACTGGTGTCGGCGAACGAGACGAGTGCGACGGCGCAACCACCAATCAAAACCGGGACTATATCGGCGGTGGTGATCCAGGGGATGGCGAACCCGGGCAAGCCTTGGGGGAGCGAACCGAGGACCGACACACCGGCGCGTGCCGCAAGATCGAGTACACCCACAGCGACCGTCGCGCCTACCACAGCGATCAGGATGCCCGGCAGTCGCGGCCATCTTTTGAGTAGCAGGATCACCGCCAGGGTGAGCGCGCCGACCATGAAGGCGGTCCAGTTGGCTTTTCCCTCCATCAGCGCTGAGGCGATGGCCCACAGGTTTCTCAATGGACCGGCGGACTCAATCGAAAAGCCGAACAGCTTGGGCAACTGGCTGATCAATACGGTCAGTGCGATGCCGTTCATGTAGCCGTAGCGGATCGGCTTGGACAGAAGCTCGGTAATAAAACCCAGGCGCGCCATACCGGCCAGGATACACACCGCTCCCGACACGATCGCCATCATCCCCGCCAGGGCGACGGCACGCTGCGGGTCGCCGCCGGAGAGTGGAATGATGACAGCAAGGATGACGGCCACCAGGGAGGAGTCCGGCCCCATCACCAGAATTCGGCTGGGGCCGAACAAGGCATAGAACAGCAGCGGAACGATCGTCGCGTAGAGGCCATAAATGCCGGGCACCCCCGATGCCACCGCATAGGCGATACCGACGGGCACCAGCATCGTGGTCAGCACAAGGCCGGCCACAATGTCGTAACGCAACCATGTCAATTGGTATTCGCGCAGCATGCCCAGTCCCGGTAGCCAGCGGCGCCAACCGGTCTGTTCATCCCGGCGGGCTATCCGGCCCGGCTCCGGGAGGGGGGGCGAAGCATCTGAATGGCTCATAAACCGCCCTCTTTGATGTAATGCTGTTCATTTAAAAATTTTGTAGGAGCGAGCTTGCTCGCGATGGACTCAAGAGCGCCGCGTTTAGTCAGTAAACACGCGGCATCGTTAACGACCATCGTCGGATCGCCGCCCGGAGCAAGCTCGCTCCTACAATGGAGCATTCCCTCGATGATGGGCTGTGCAGACTCGGCGATATCGAAGTGATCTCAGTGTAGCTATTGCTTCGAATGCACCATCACTGGAAGCTGTTCATCTAAAGGATTTGGAAGCCGACATGAAATTCGACCTCGCCTACTGCCTCAGCCTCAACGACAAGTTGTCGATCTACGACGTTCGGGATCTGAATTTCGACGAGACGATGGATTTCGACTCCGCCAGGGAACACTTCCAGTGCCCCAACGATGCCTGTCGCCTGGCGTTCGATGCGGCCAATGAGCTGGGCACGTTCAACGCCAAGAATGTGAATTACGTGCGTACGCCGCACTTCAAGAACCTGCCGAGTACGCGGCATGTCGAGGGCTGCCCTTATGTCAGCTTGAAGACGCCGGCGTCGGGTGTGGATGAGGCGGAAACGGATGACAGTCGCGAGGAAAATTTCCCATCGGAATTGTTACTGGTTCGACGTGAGTATGTGCGTAAGCCGTCCAGTCCGAAGGTCGCGGCGGATGGGATGCGTGATGAGTCGCTAACGCCCTCGGTGGCAGGCAATGTCGAACAACCGGGCAGGGAATCGGCACCGGACAAGACCAGCATCTTTGCCCACCCGGTGGAATGCTTTGTTTCAAACTTCGACGATAAGGACTTGCTCAAGCGCGTGCCGCTGAAGATTGGCGAGCACACCGCGCCTTATGCCTCGTTTTTCAAGAAGATCGAATACCTGCAAGACAACAAGGGGCTGATCTACTGGGGCAAGATCAAGGAGATCAAGGACTACACCCAGAGCTTTCGCATCGACTTCGAGAAAAAGGTCTGGTTCGAGAAAAAGCCGTACTCGGTCAATGTTTACCTGAGCAAGAAGCTGATCGACAGCTACCGCAAGCGCAAGGCGTTCCTCGAAGAGATCAAGCATGCCATCGAGAGCGGGCGGGAACTGTATTGCTTCTTCTATGGCGTGACACCGGAGTTGAAGCAGGTGCCGAGCAAGAAAAACCCCGAGCAGACGTTCGGGGTATTCAGCGCCAACATTGAGAATCTGGATCACTTTATTGTGCGGGAGGCGCCGGGGTTGGCGGGCAAATAAACGCTGCACCGTTCGTCTGTCTGAAAAGACAAATCAAAAAATGCGTTTGATCCGGGCTCAAAACAACTGTACAAAAACACAGTATATTTTGACCAACACTCTCGAGCCCGGAGAACACCATGGCCTCTCAAGCGATGAAAATCACCCTGGAACGTATCGCCCTCTTCCAATTCACCCCGGCCCACTGCGCCCAGGCCCGAGCGATGCTGGGCTGGAGTGTGGAAGAGCTGTCGCGGGAGTCCCGAGTCTCGGTGGATGCCATTCAACGCTTTGAGGCACGCCAGGAGGTGCTGGATGTCACGCGCCTGGCGCTGGCCTATCGGTTCGAATCGGAAGGGTTGGTGTTCTTCCCCGGGTTTGCGCCGGGTCGAGGGATGAATGTGAAAGGGTCGACGCCGAATCCGGTTGGGCGGGCGGATTTTGCGATGGTGGAGTGAGCCAATTCATTGATTGACGATAAATGGCCTCCTGTCGGGCCCGCACACAAAAAATCTGACACTCCCCCTGTAGGAGCGAGCTTGCTCGCGATGGACTAAAGGGCAACCTGTTTAGTCAGGAGATGCGCGTTATCGTTAACGTCCATCGCGAGCAAGCTCGCTCCTACAGGGCCCATCACGCTAAGCGTTCTGCACCACTCGATCACTCTCCCCTTCCACCGCCAGCCACCACGCCCCACCCCGCTGCGGATGCATCAGGTTGAACGCCTCGCCCATTTGCGGCGTGGTAATTGAAACACTGCGCTCCCAGGCCAGGGCCAGGATGCGATCGAAAGGCTCGTACCAGGCGTGCATCGACAGGTCGAACGTGCCGTTGTGGATCGGCAGTAGCCAGCGGCCCTTGAGGTCGAGGTGGGCTTGCAGGGTTTGTTCGGGCTGCATGTGCACATGCGGCCAGTCGACGTTGTAGGCACCGGTTTCCATCAGGGTCAGGTCGAATGGACCGTACTGTTCGCCGATGCGTTTGAAGCCGTCGAAGTAGCCGCTGTCGCCGCTGAAGAAGATGCGTGTGTCGCCGTCGATCATCACCCACGAGGCCCAGAGGGTGCTGTTGCTGTCGAACAGGCCACGGCCGGAGAAGTGCTGCGACGGGGTGGCGACGAACTGGATGCCATCGACTTCCGTGCCTTGCCACCAATCCAGTTGGCGGACTTTGCTGGCGTCGATGCCCCACTTGATCAGGGTATCGCCTACGCCAAGTGGCGTAAGGAAGTATTTGGTCTTGTCCGCGAGCTTCAGCACGGCCTGATGATCCAGGTGGTCGTAGTGGTCGTGGGACAGGATCACCGCTTCAATCGGTGGCAATTGTTCCAGGCTGATCGGTGGCTGATGGAAACGCTTGGGGCCGGCCCATTGCACGGGCGAGGCACGCTCGGCGAAGACCGGGTCGGTGATCCAGAACTTGTCGCGCAACTTGAGCAACACCGTGGAGTGGCCCAGACGATAGACGCTGTGGTTGGGCGCTGCGATCAGCGCGGCTTGAGTCAGGGCTTGCACCGGGACGGGGGCGCTCGGGCGGGTGTTTTGCGGTTTGTAGAACAGCGCGTTCCACAGGATGCCCATGGTTTTGCCAAAGCTCAAACGTTGAACGGGCGTGAAGTTTTGATACTGCCCTTGAGCCTGTCGGGACGCTTCAAGTGTGGAGGCGTTGTCCGCCGGGGAGGAAGTTGAATTGGCCATGACTGAATGACTCCAGAAAAACCGCGTATCACGCGATTCTCCGCTTTGGGACGATAAATGGCCAAGGCACGCACGCATCAGCCGGACTTTCTATTTTTTACTGGGCAGGATTAACAAAACATTACACTGCACAGTGTAGTTTCTAGGTTGCATCAAAGTCGATGACAAGTAAACTGCTGAGTGTAATTCTCCCCCACTTCCTGCCGAAGCGTACTTATGACAGCTCCACAGCGCCTCACCGACCGAAAACGCCAAGCGATCATTCAAGCCGCGATCAACGAATTCCGTGACAACGGTTTCGAAATCACCAGCATGGACAAGATTGCTGCCACTGCCGGCGTGTCGAAGCGCACGGTGTACAACCACTTCCCCAGCAAGGAAGAGTTGTTCACCGAAATCCTCAATCAGTTATGGATCCGGGTGACGGCAGAACAGGAAACGTCCTACCGTCCCGACTTGCCGTTGCGCGACCAATTGCGCGGGTTGTTGAAGGCCAAGCTGCAAATGTTGGGCGATGACAATTTTCTCGACCTGGCACGGGTGGCGATAGCGGCGACGATTCATTCCCCGGAGCGGGCGCAGAATATGGTGGCCCGAATGGGTGAGCGCGAAGAGGGGCTGACGGTGTGGATTCGGGCCGCTCAAGCAGATGGCCGATTGAAGGCCGTGGCTCCCGAATTCGCTGCTCAACAGATCCATGGCCTGCTCAAGTCTTTTGCATTCTGGCCGCAGATTTCCATGGGCAAGCCGGGCTTGCCACCCGATGAACAACACCAGGTGGCTGAATCCGCGCTGGACATGTTTCTGGCCTGCTATCAGGTGTAATAAATGACAACGTCGACGGCAGTGTCGAACAATTGATGGCTCTGATTTGAACGGCCCATGTGTTTCAGAATGAAACTGGCGCCGGGGCTATAGTGAGCCTCAGTCCCAGCGCCATGCAGAGAACACCATGACCACCACGCCCACCGAAGCCACCACCCCCGTCGATCACCTGCGTTTCCATCGCCCTCACGCCCACTTGGCGCCGACGTTTGGCAATGACAAGTTTGCCCTGCGCGCCGAAGCCTTTGCGCGATTCTTCGGAACACCGACGTTTCTCGGTGCGCAGACGCTGATCGTCGTCGCCTGGGTGTGCCTCAATCTTTCCGGCTTCACTCATTTCGATGCTTACCCGTTCATCCTGCTCAACCTGGCCTTCAGCCTGCAGTCGGCGTATGCCGCGCCATTGATTCTGCTGGCCCAGACCCGTCAGGCCGCGCGGGACAAAGCTCAATCCGAAGCCGATGCGCAGCACCGCGAAGCGCTGGCGATCGCCAACACTGAACGACAGGCAGAAGCCGCGAAAAACACCGCGCAACTGCTGGAACTGCTTGAGCAAAACACCCGCCTGACACAAATGACCAAAGAACTGACCGAACGCATCGAAAACCTGACTTCGGAAATGCATCAACACTTCGTGCGCAAGGATGAACCAAAGACCTGACTGCACTTACGACAACTTCAGCGCCCTGAAACGTCCGAGATTCATGAAGGCTATCGCTGTCGCTATGGGGTGAATCCACAGTTCGAAGGGGAGCTGCTCAAGCGCGAGCTGCACGCCGTCGGCCACGATTCGGAAAAGGGACTGCGCGCGGTCGAACTCAGCGGCCATCCATTCTTTGTCGCGACCTTGTTCCAGCCCGAACGAGCAGCGCTCAAGGGCGTCTTGCCGCCGTTGGTGAGCGCCTTTGTCGAAGCCTGTGCGGGGCGCTCGTCATGATCGCCGATACGCCTGCGGCGCCTTATTACGCGGTGATCTTCACTTCGCTGCGCACCGAGGGCGATTTGGGTTACGCCGAAGCGGCTGCGCGAATGCTGGAACTGGCCCGTGAACAGCAGGGGTTTCTCGGGGTGGAATCGGCTCGGGGCGAAGATGGGCTGGGAATAACCGTGTCGTACTGGGCCAGTGAAGCGGCAATCCTGGCGTGGAAGCATCATCCGGAACACAGTGCGATTCGCGAGCGTGGGCGCTCGACCTGGTATGCGCGGTGTCATACGCGGGTGTGCCGGGTTGAGCGGGCTTATGGGTTTAACCAGTGAGTGATTTAGTGTTTTTCAGATCGCCATCGCGAGCAAGCTCGCTCCCACATTTTGATCCCGGTCGGTCACAACATTTGTGCGCGACAAAGATCTACTGTGGGAGCGAGCTTGCTCGCGATGGGGCCAGTCAAATCACCGCAAAAACTCAACCCTGAACCAAACTGCGAACCGCCGAAATCTCCGGCACTTCCCGCCGGTTCATGTACACCCGCAACGGCTCGGTGATGTTGATCCGGTCATCGATGTTCTGGTCCAGCAACAACTGAATCAATTCGCGCTTGAGGGTCATGGTCTGCTCGGGCCCCGCGGCCCAGACGAATTCGCTGGCAGGGATGATGCCGTCGTCCGCCACGTCCATGCCGAACGAGTCTTCGCTGAAGCGAACGATGTAGTGGCCGGTCTTGCGGTTGAGGCCGACGAAGCCTTTGAGTTGGTCGGCAGCCTGGCAGATGAGCCGGGAAGTGATGCGCATGTTAAACCCCGCAATGGTGATCGTTGGTTTACACGCAGGGCCTGCGTTTCCCTCTGCCGGGGAAATTGCAGGGCCCAAGCGTACTGCAAACAAGCGCACGAAAACGCTGACGAACATCAGCTTTAAACAGGTTTATGTCGGTCTCGCGATAGCGCCTGCAAAGATCAGTTGTTAAAAGGGACCGCACATTCATTGCGAAAGGATCTCGACCATGCCCGCAACCTTTACTAAAAACATCTTGTTACTGAGCCTGTTGCTCGGCCTCGGCCACGCACAGGCCGCCAGCGAACCTGGTCCCACGGCACTGGCAACCCGTTTGGGTATTCCGCATCCGGCGGTGATCGCTCACCGTGGCGCATCGTTCGATGCGCCGGAATCCACCGCCGCCGCCTACAAACTGGCCCGCGACCTGGGCGCCGATTACCTGGAACTGGATCTGCAGCGCAGCAAGGATGGCGTGCTGTTTGCCCTGCACGACAACAACCTGCAACGCACCACCGATGTCGCCAGCAAATTCCCCGAGCGCAAAGACAGCCCGGCCAACGCGTTCACCATGGCCGAACTGAAAACCCTGGATGCAGGCAGCTGGTTCAATGCCGCGCACCCGGATCGCGCACGACCTGCCTTCGCCGGCCTGAAGATTCTGACCCTTGATGAAATCATCGACATCGCCGAGGGCAACGCCCTGCACAAGCCCGGGCTGTACATCGAGACCAAGGAGCCCAAGCAGTTTCCCGGCATCGAACACGACCTCAAGGAAAAACTTCAGGCCCGAGGCTGGCTGAGCCCGAACGAATCGAAACCGGCAAAAAGCGAGCTGGCGGTCGGTCAGGGCAATGGCAAGGTGGTCCTGCAAACCTTCGAGAAGAGCAGTCTCGAACTGCTGCAAAAAGAGATGCCGAAGGTGCCGAAAATCCTTTTGCTGTGGGTGGGTGAAGGCAGTATCGAGCCCAGGTCCAAAGTGACCTTTGCCGAGTCCGGCGAAAAGGATAAAGCCGCCTACTACGCCAGCCAGGAACCGAAGGACAACGCCGAATTCCAGCAATGGGTCGACTACGCCAAGGCCCAGGGCGCAATCGGCACCGGCCCGTCCGCCGCACTGACCCAGGGTGGCGACCAGAGTTACTCGGACCTGGTGCAACCGTGGATGAACCAGTACACCCACAACCAGGGCCTGCTGGTGCACGTCTACACCATCGACGATGCCGTGGATTACCAGAAAGTCATGGACGCCGGTGTAGACGGTATTTTCACCAATCGCGCCAGCGAGTTGTTGAAGTTCTATAAACGCCCGGCGGCGAGTGTGGCGCAGGTGCTACAGAACAACGGCTACTGATCCAGAATTGCGCAAAACCTGTGGGAGCGGGCTTGCTCGCGAAAGGGCCATCAGCTTCAACATCCACGTTGACTGACACTCCGCTTTCGCGGGCAAGCCACGCTCCCACAGGTATTGATGCAGGACATGCAGAGGGTTTTAAGGGTGGATTAAGTTACACAAGCTAGCCTGATCCCACTTGAACAGATCACCCAAGGAAAGAAGCCCATGAAGACCCTGACTGCTTTGTTTACCGCTGCAACCCTGACCCTCATCGCGGGTCTGGCCCAGGCCGATGTCCGGGTCGATGAGATCCCGCAACTGGTCAAGGACGGCAAGATCAAGCCGCTGGAAGATCTGAACAAGATCGCACTGGATCTGCACCCGGGTGCAACGATCACCAAAACCGAACTGGACAACTACTTCAACGGTTACGAGTACGAAGTCGAACTGCGTGACGCCAAGAACCTCGAGTGGGATGTGGACATCGATGCCTCCAACGGCAAGGTCCTGAAAAACAAACAGGACACTTAATCCTGAAACGCACAAAAGCCGCACGATTGAGAAGTCGTGCGGCTTTTGTGCATCCTGGATTCAAGCGCTCAGGCGCGCCGTCACCTCGTTCAACTGCCCCGACAAACCGTGCAGGTTATTGCTGGCCGCTTCAGTGCGCTGCACGTTGTCCAGGTTGGTGCTGGCGATGCTGGTGATCTCGGTGAGGTTGCGCGAGATGTCTTCGGCCACCGAGGTCTGTTCTTCGGCAGCGGTGGCGATCTGGCGGTTCATGTCGCGGATGGCCTCCACGGCCAGGGTGATGCGTTCAAGCATGGCGCCGGCCTCGGTCACTTGCTGCACGCTTTCTTCGCTGCGCGACTGACCGCTTTCAATCGCCTGGGCCGCTTCGATTGCACCGGTCTGCACGGTCTGAATGATCTGGTTGATCTCGATGATCGACGCCGCCGTGCGCTGGGCCAGGCTACGCACCTCATCGGCCACCACCGCGAAACCGCGTCCGGCCTCACCGGCACGAGCTGCCTCGATGGCTGCGTTGAGCGCCAGCAGATTGGTCTGCTCGGCGATACCGCGAATCACTTCCAGGACCTTGCCGATGCGCCCGCTATCGGTTTCCAGTTGGCGGATGACCATGGCGGTGTTGGCGATTTCGCCACGCATTTGGGTGATGGTGTGGATGGTGCCCTGCATGACTTTCTCGCCTTGCTGGGCGGACTGGTCGGCATCGTCGGCCGCGCGCGCCGCTTCGGCGGCATGACGGGCGACTTCCTGGGCGGTAGCGGACATTTCGTTCATCGCCGTGGCCACCTGGTCGGTGCGGTTGAACTGCTCGTTGGTACCGCCGGCCATCACGGTGGCGATCGAGTTCAACTCACCGCTGGCGCTGTCCAGGTCCGAGGCGCTGCGCTGCAAACGACTGAAGGTTTCGGCAAGGAAATCGCGCAGGGTGTTGGCGGCCATCGCCAGTTTGCCCAACTCGTCCTGACGGGTGCTGGCCACGCGCTCGGCAAAACGACCCTGGCTGAGTTGCGCCACGTATTCGATCAGTTTGCGGATCGGCTCGACCAGGTTGCGGTTGACCAGCCACAGGCTCAGCAGACCGATCAGCAGCCCCGACACCAGCATCACAACAAGCCCCAGCAATACCGTGCGATCGGCACTGGCATTGATCAATGTCGATTGCTCGGCGCCCTGCTTGCGTAGCTCGCTGACCAGCTCGCTCATCTGATCGCTGACCGCGCGGTCCACGCCCTTGACCGCCGTGTCGCCCGCCGTCGGGTCACCACCGGCGGCCACGAACGCGTCCCGACCCTTCTGATACGCCGCGCCCAACTGACGATGTTCGTCACGCAAGCGCTCGATGCGGTTCTTGAGTGACGGCTCGATGCCCTTCTGCGAAGCCAGCTCGCTGAGGATGCTTTGCACATCACGCTGACGGTCTTCGAATTGCCCCCAGTACTTGCTCAGGTCCGCCGGTTGCTTGCCACGCAACAGGACGTTTTTCCATTCCTGCACCTGCACCTTGAATTGCAGGTTGGCTTCATCGATCAATTGCGAGGTATGCAACGGGCCTTCGATCAGATTGGCGTAGCTCTGCACGCCGCTGGACAGGAAGTGAAAGCACGCCAGGGCGATCAACAGCATCGCCAGCAGGCTGCCGCTCAGCAGGGCGAGAATTTGTGCTCTCAGGGACTTTTGCAAAAGCATCGGATGGTACTCATGACAGGAATGAGGCACGCCCCGGTAAGGCGTGAAAGGTGTCCGGACATCCCTGTCTGCGATCTCGGCCGAAGCCTGCGCCGCGCAACTCAACCCAAGCGTGATCGGCGAGACAGAGCGGTTCTTGAGAGCATTCCGACCGCCGGTAGAGCATTCGTTAGCGTTATTTTCCTGTCATAAAAAAGTCATCCGACCTTGCGATGATGCCGCTCAAGTGAACCTGTAAACCAGCCACAACGTGCCCTGTAGCAGCTGGCGAAGCCTGCGTTCGGCTGCGCAGCAGTCGTGAAATCAGGCAATGCATTTCCATTGGAAGACCGCGTGTTCAAGTTGACGACTGCTACGCAGCCGAACGCAGGCTTCGCCAGCTGCTACACAAGAGCGATAGAGCCCTCCCCTTGCGAGTCCTCATGAACCACAGCATCGATCAAAGCCATCGCGACACGGATCTGTTCGGCCTGCTTTACGGTTTCAGCTTTCGCCCCGGTGAGGCCGGTCGGGAAATCAATTCCGCCGAGGCCTTGCAGTACCTGCAACAACCGCAAAGCGACGAGCAATTTCTCTGGCTGCACCTGAACCTCGCCCATGCTGCGTGCGAACGCTGGATGAAGAGTCATCTGGAATTGCCCGAGGAGTTTTTCGAAGCGCTGCACGAAGGCTCACGCTCGACGCGCATCGAGCATGTCGACTCCGCGTTGCTGGCGGTGGTCAACGACGTGGTGTTCAACCTCAGCAACCTGGTCTCGTCAGATGTCTCGACCTTGTGGGTATGCGCCCGCAGCCGGCTGATCATCAGCGCCCGCCTGCAACCGCTGCACTCGGTGGACAAGTTGCGCTCGTCGGTGAAGGCCCGGGAATGCTTTCGCTCCCCGCTGGAGCTGCTGGTGCATCTGCTGCGCGACCAGGGTGAAGTGCTGACCCAGATCGTGCGCAAGACCAGCCAGAGCGTGGATCAGATCGAAGATGAATTGCTCTCCTCGCGGCTGTCGACCAACCGCGCGGAACTGGGCGCCAATCGCCGGGTGCTGGTGCGTTTGCAACGGCTGCTGGCGCTGGAGCCGGGCTCGTTGCTGCGCCTGCTCAACCGGCCGCCGCAATGGCTGCAAAAGGAAGACGTGAAGGAGCTGCGCAAATCCACCGAAGAGTTTGCGCTGATCATCAACGACCTCACAGCGCTGGGTGAGCGGATCAAGCTGTTGCAGGAAGAGATCGCCGCCAATATCAACGAACAGACCAACCGCACGCTGTTCACCCTGACGGTGGTGACAGTGCTGGCGCTGCCGATCAACATCATCGCCGGTTTCTTCGGCATGAACGTCGGCGGCATTCCGCTGGCCGGTGATCCGGAAGGTTTCTGGATCCTGGTGGCTCTGGTCGCGACCTTTACCGTGATTGCCGGGCGCTGGGCGTTTCGCAAGCAGCAGGATTATTGAGTCCGTCCGAAAACCTGTGGGAGCGACGGTGCGGCGATCCGACTTGCTCGCGATGAGGCCCTGTCAGCCAACAGAGATGTTGAATGAAAGACCGTCATCGCGAGCAAGCTCGCTCCTACAGGGTTAAGTGCTCGGCTTCAGATCAGCGGCTGCAAAATACCCAAACACTGATCCAGAGCAGTCTCCCTGTAACAATTGGCAACGATTATCACTGATACACCTCCCTCCTCAGGAATGTCCGTGATGGCTACGCCCTCCTTCACCGCCGCCCCGGCGCCGGCCAGTAGTGCCAAACCGCAATTCGACAAAAAACCCGGCCTGCTCACCATCGTGGTGTTTTTTGCCGTGCTGGCCATCGGCTTGTTGTTTACCGCTTACAGCCTGATGCACGACATGAACGAACTCGGCACGGTGGTGACCACCTGGACGCCGTTCCTGCTGCTGGGCGTAGCGCTTTTGATCGCCCTGGGCTTTGAGTTCGTCAACGGCTTCCATGACACCGCCAACGCCGTGGCCACGGTGATTTACACCAACTCGCTGCCGCCGAACGTTGCGGTGGTCTGGTCCGGTTTCTTCAACTTCCTCGGGGTGCTGCTGTCCAGCGGCGCGGTGGCGTTCGGCATTATTGCCCTGCTGCCGGTGGAGCTGATCCTGCAAGTCGGCTCGTCGGCCGGTTTCGCGATGATCTTCGCCCTGCTGATCGCAGCGATCCTGTGGAACCTCGGCACCTGGTGGCTGGGCCTGCCGGCGTCGTCGTCCCACACCCTGATCGGCTCGATCATCGGTGTCGGCGTGGCCAACGCCCTGATGCACGGCCGCGACGGCACCAGCGGTGTGGACTGGGCGCAAGCGACCAAGATCGGTTACGCGCTCCTGCTCTCGCCACTGGTCGGATTCGGCTGTGCCGCGCTGCTGTTGCTGGCCCTGCGCGCGTTCGTCAAGAATCGTGCGCTGTACAAGGAGCCAAAGGGCGAGACTCCGCCGCCATGGTGGATTCGCGGCCTGCTGATCGTGACCTGCACCGGCGTGTCCTTCGCCCACGGTTCGAACGACGGCCAGAAAGGCATGGGCCTGATCATGCTGATTCTGGTGGGCACGCTGCCGATGGCTTACGCACTGAACCGCACCATGCCGGCCGATCAAGCGCTACAGTTCGCGGCGGTCGCCGAAGTGACCCAGCAAGCGCTGGTCAAGGCGGCTCCCCTGCCGGCCCCGGCCGACCCGCGCGCGGTGCTGTCCGACTACGTGCGCAGCAAGGAAGCGACCTCGCAACTGGTGCCGGCGCTTGCTGCGCTGACCGGCAGCATCGGTGCCCAGGTCAAGGGTTATGGCTCGCTGTCGAAAGTCCCGGCCGAGGCCGTGGGCAACGTGCGTAACGACATGTATTTGAGCAGCGAAACCATTCGCCTGATGGACAAGAACAAGGTCGGCAATTTCGACGCCGACACCAACGGCAAGCTGCAATTGTTCAAGCAACAGATCGACAACTCCACGCGGTTCATTCCGTTGTGGGTGAAAATCGCCGTGGCCATCGCCCTGGGCCTGGGCACCATGGTCGGCTGGAAGCGCATCGTGGTGACGGTCGGCGAGAAAATCGGCAAGACCCACCTGACCTACGCCCAGGGCGCCTCGGCTGAAACCGTGGCGATGCTGACCATCGGCGCCGCCGACATGTTCGGCCTGCCGGTGTCGACTACCCACGTGCTGTCCTCGGGCGTGGCCGGGACCATGGTCGCCAACGGCGGCGGCTTGCAGATGAAGACCATCCGCAACCTGCTGATGGCCTGGGTGCTGACCTTGCCGGCGGCGATCCTGCTGTCGGGTAGCTTGTACTGGTTGTTCACGCAGTTGTTCTGAATGTGGGAGCGGGCTTGCTCGCGAAGAGGCCGGTACATTCAACAACTCTGTTGTCTGACACACCGCTTTCGCGAGCAAGCCCGCTCCCACAAAAAGCCTGGTCTCAGACTTCTGAGCGGATCACTTCCCCCAGCCAGTCCATGAACACCCTCACCCGCAACGGCAAATGCCGCTGCCGGGCATAGAGCAGCGACGCCTCCATGGACGGTGCATTGAACGGCGACAACACCTCGACCAGTTCACCGCTTTGCAGGTATTGCCGCATGCCCATCCGCGGCGCCTGAATCAGGCCGAAACCACCCAGGCAAGCAGCCTCATACGCATCGGTGCTGTTGACCGTGACACTGCCGGCCATCGGCAGTCGCTGCACCTGCCCCTTGTCGACGTACACAAAGCCTTCCGAACGCGCGCCCAGCACACCGACGTAGTGCACCAGCCGATGCTGCGCCAGATCTTCCAGCCGCTCGGGCACGCCATAGCGCTGCAAATACGCAGGGCTGGCGCAGTTGACCATGGTGAAGTCACACAGGTGTCGCGCTACCACCGATTGATCCGGCTGGGCGCCGATGCGCAGCACGCAATCGAAGCCTTCGGCGAGCAGATCGACCCGGCGGTCGGTGCTGCTGATTTCCAGTTCAAGCAGCGGGTGCCGCGCCATGAACTCCGGCAGGCGCGGCATCACCACCCGACGAGCGAGAATGTTCGGCAGGTCGATGCGAATGCGCCCGACCAGCGACGCCTCGTCCTGGCGAAACAAACCCTCGATTTCGTCCATGTGCGACAACAGGTCCTTGCTGCGCTCATACAACACCAGGCCATCCTGGGTCGCCTGCACTTTACGCGTGGTGCGTTGCAACAGCCGTGTTCCGAGCAGTGCCTCCAGTGCCTGCACATGCTCGGACACCGTTGATCGAGGCAGGCCCAGGCTTTCTCCGGCCAGGGTGAAACTCGACATCTCGCTGACACGGATAAAGGTGCGCAACAGTTCCAGTTTGTTCATCAGCCTGCTCATTAATTGTTCGGATTATCCGACCAGTGATTCCGGTTTAACTCTGTTTATCACCCCTCAGCGGATAAATAAACTTCCTCACATCAACCGCCCACTGCACCTGAGGAAGTCCCATGAACCGTAAAATCGCACTGATCACCGGCGCCAGCCGCGGCCTCGGCAAAAACGCAGCCCTGCATCTGGTCGCCCAAGGCATCGACATCATCGGCACCTATAACAGCCGCGCCGATGAGGCGCAGGCTCTGGTGGCCGAGATTGAAAGCCTGGGCGGTCGCGCCGCCATGCTGCAACTGGACGTTGCCCGGAGTGAGCATTTCAGCGCCTTCGGCAGCGAAGCCGCGAAGGTCCTGCAGAGCCACTTCGGGCGCGAGCGCTTCGACTTTCTGGTCAACAACGCCGGGATCGGCCTGCACGCCAACTTCGTCGACACCACCGTCGAACAGTTCGACCTGTTGGTGAACATCCAACTCAAGGGGCCGTTTTTCCTCACGCAGACCTTGTTGCCATTGCTCAATGACGGCGGCCGCATCGTCAACATTTCCAGTGGCCTGACCCGTTTCAGCCTGCCGGGCCACAGCGCCTACGCGGCGATGAAAGGCGCGATGGAAGTGTTGACCCGCTACCAGGCCAAGGAACTCGGCGCCCGCAACATCGCGGTGAATATCCTCGCACCCGGCGCGATTGAAACCGATTTCGGCGGTGGCGCCGTGCGCGACAACCCCGGGTTGAACACCCTGGTGGCGAACAACACCGCCCTGGGTCGCGCCGGTTTGCCGGATGACATCGGCGCCGCGATTGCGCTGCTGCTGGCGCCGGGCAGCCAGTGGATCAATGGCCAGCGTATCGAGGCTTCGGGGGGGATGTTTTTGTAACACGAGTAACGACGGCTGTTGGAAAACCCTGTGGCGAGGGAGCAAGCTCCCTCGCCACAAAAACGGTACTTAGCAAACCTCGCGAGTCATCAACACCCGCTCCCGAACCACGTCATACCCCCAGTGGTAGACATAGGTGTACGGCAGGAAGAACAGCAACACGCCGATATCCAGCAGGAACGCCTGCCACAGGCTGACACCCAGCCACCAGGCAATCAGCGGCACGCCGAGGGCGACCAGTCCGCCTTCGAACAACAAGGCATGCACGACACGAACCCAGGCGTTGTGGGCGATGGCCAAGCGCTTGAGCACCCGGTCGAACATACCGTTGAAGACCACGTTCCAGGCGAGGGCCAGAGCGGCGATGAGGACGGTGACCGTACCCATTTCCAGCATCGGTTTCTTCATGATCCAGGCCAGCAACGGGGTACAGATCAGGATGGCCAGCAGTTCGAAACCGATGGCTTGGAAAATACGTTCAGTAATGGACTTGTTGGCGCTCATGGCCAGACTCCCTTGAGTGACTGTGGTTGCCATGATCTGTCATCACGCCGATACTTCATAACCAATAACCATCGATCAAGGCGATAGTTCATGGCGTCTCACGAAGTGTTGCTGGCGTTCGTCGAAGCGGCGACCCAAGGCTCGTTTTCCGCTGCGGCGCGCAAGCTGGGCCGCAGCCAGTCGACCATCAGCGCGGCAGTGGCCAGCCTGGAAATCGATCTGAACCTGACGCTGTTCGACCGCAGCAGCCGCAAGCCCGGACTGACCCCGGCCGGGCACGTCATGCTGCAACGGGCCGAAGACATCCTGGCCGCCACCAGTCGCCTGGAAATGACCGCCCGCCAACTGTCCCAAGGGGTGGAAGCGAAACTGACGGTGGCGCTGTCCGACACCTATCAGTCGGACCGCTTCGAGGCGTCACTCAGCGCCTTCGAACAGCGTTACCCCGACCTCGAACTGGAATGCCTGATCGCCGAATGCGATGACCTGATGTCCCTGGTGCAAAGCGGCCGGGCGCACATGGCCTTTGCCGAAATGCAGGACAGCTACCCGCCGGACCTGGTCAGCTCGACGGTGGACGAGCGCACGGAAATCGCCTTGTTCGTGTCCCCGGCACACCCGTTGGCGACGCTGGACTACGTCGATCAGGACGTACTGCAGCAGCACCGTGAGCTGCGTCTGGCTACCATCATCAATCCCTATGAAAGTCGGGCCAAGGGCCGCGTCTGGTCGGCGCCGAGTTATCTGATGCTGCTGGAAATGGCTCAGGGCGGATTCGGCTGGGCGCCGTTGCCCCGCTGGCTGGTGGAACGCTTCGGGCCCGGCTCCTTGCAGGAACTGGTGGTGCGCGGCTGGCCGAAAACGGTGTCGGTGGACGCGCTGTGGTCGCGGCTGAATCCGCCGGGGCCGGCGGGGAGCTGGTTGCTGGGCAAGATGCTGGAATAGCGGCGCGCCTTATCGCGAGCAAGCTCGCTCCCACAGGGGGCTGTGTTGTTCACAAATCCCTGTGGGAGCGGGCTTGCCCGCGATGAGGCCATAACATTCAACATCATTCCAACGCCTTGAGCCTCTCTTCGATAAACCGCCGCTCAGGCTCTTGCCGGGTCAACTCCAGCGCCCGTTCCCACGCGTCTCGCGCTTCTTGCTTGCGGCCCAGTTGCCGACAAAACTCCGCCCGCGCCGAATGCGCCAGGTGGTAATCCAGCAGTTCACCCCGCCCCAGAATGGCGTCGACCAACGTCAGCCCCGCCAGCGGTCCATCCCGTTGCGAAATCGCCGCCGCACGATTCAACTCGATCACCGGTGACGGCACCACCCGCAGCAGGACGTCATACAGGCCGACAATCTGCGGCCAATCGGTTTCCCCCGCCGTCGAGGCTTCGGCGTGCACCGCCGCGATCGCCGCTTGCAGGCAATAGGGTCCGAAACGTCCCATGGTCAGCGCCCGTTCGATCAGCGTGCAGCCTTCGCTGATCAACCCGGCGTCCCACAGCGAACGGTCCTGCTCGTCCAGGACAATCAGCTCGCCGCTCGCCGAGGTCCTGGCCGGGCGTCGCGACTCGTGCAGCAGCATCAATGCCAGCAACCCCATCACCTCAGGCTCCGGCAACAGTTCCACCAGTAACCGACCGAGACGGATCGCTTCGCGGGTCAATTCCTCGCGGATCAGTTCGACCCCGACGGACGCCGAGTAACCCTCGTTGAACACCAGATAAATCACCCGCAATACACTGTCCAGGCGCTCGGGCAACTCAGCCAGCGTCGGCACTTGATAAGGGATTTTCGCGTCGCGGATCTTCGCTTTGGCGCGCACGATGCGCTGGGCGATGGTGGCCGGGGCCGAGAGAAAGGCACGGGCGATTTCTTCCGTGGTCAGGTCGCAGACTTCCCGCAGCGTCAGCGGCACTTGCGCGTCCGCCGCCAGGGCCGGGTGGCAACAAGTGAAGATCAGCCGCAGGCGATCGTCTTCCACGTCTTCATCACTCCAGTCTGCCTGCTCCAGCTCTTCCAGTTGCGCGATCAGCAAGGGCTGCGACGCGGCAAAACGCGCACGCCGACGCAAGGCATCGATGGCCTTGAAGCGCCCGGTGGACACCAGCCAGGCCCGCGGATTGTCCGGCACGCCGTCACGCTGCCAACGTTCGACCGCGATGAAAAACGCCTCGTGCAAGGCTTCTTCGGCGAGGTCGAAATCCCCCAACAAACGAATCAGGGTCGCAAGAATCCGCCGCGACTCTTCGCGATAGACCCGCTCGACCTGCGCCTGAACCGGCAGCCCCGGCATCTTAAGGATTCAACTGCCGAACGGGGCGCACTTCGACACTGCCAACCCGGGCCGCCGGAATGTTCCCGGCGACCTGGATGGCTTCGTTGAGGTCCCTGGCATCGATCAGGTAAAAGCCGGCCAACTGCTCCTTGGTTTCAGCGAATGGCCCGTCGGTGATCGACATCTTGCCGTTGCGCATGCGCACGGTGGTGGCGGTCTGCACCGACTCCAGCGCCTCGGCGGCGACCATCCGGCCACTGCCCTGGATCGACTCGGCATAGGCCATGCACTCTTCGTCCTTCGGGCTTTCCGGCAGCGAATGCAGCAGGCGCTCATCGCTGTAGACCAGGCATAAGTACTTCATCACGCTCTCCTTATCGAACGATCAACTATGGTCGCTGATTGGCATTCCGGCTCGGCTTCCCGACGATCAGGGCTTGAGATCGAACAGCGTCGCGCCGCTGGTCATGTCGAACGGCGCCGACCAATGTTCGTGGACAATCTGCCACAGCCCGGCTTCCTGTCGATAGCACTGCGAGACACGCATCCAGCAGGCCTGGGTTTCGCCCTTGTCGTTGGTGCCACCGCAATGGGCCAGCCAGTGAGCGAACGCAATTTCCTGGGACGGCTCGATGGTGATTTCGTGGAATTCGAAGATGTGCGGGCCGGGGCACATTTCCATGCAGGCCTGCCAATGCGCGCGATACGCCGGCTTGCCTTTGAATTGCAGGGCCTTGACCGCGTCGAAGGAGACGATGTCATCGGCATACAGGGCCATGACTTTTTCAATGTCCTTGGCCATGACCGCCTGACGATAGTTCTCGATGAGGTTGTGGATCTGGGTTTGCGAGTTCATGGTGGTTCTCCGTGGTTTTTATAGTGAAGACACCCTTAGTCGTCTGGCGATCCGGCGAATCGACAGAAGAAATAAAAATAATCCAAACGACCAGACTCGCTAGAATCCGAGACTCATTTATGTAGGAAAAAGGACACTCCAGTGACAGCCCGACTCGTGCCCTATGAAAGCCTGAACACGCTGCAGCGCCAACAGGTCGAGGCCATCGAAGTGCATCCGGAGCAAATCAGGTTTTCCGGTGATATCCACGGCGCCCTGCACACCCTGTTGTCCCGGCCCGGCCCCGGCGTCAAGGGCTTCGCCCTGCTGGCCGAGGATGTGCCCGTCGCGTTCCTGCTGCTCAAGCGCCCGCCGGTGTTGCCGGCCTGGGCCGATGAACACAGCGCTACGCTGCATGCCCTGCAAGTCGACCAACGTGCCCAAGGCAATGGCTTCGGCAAAGCCTGCCTGCAAGCGCTGCCCGAAGCGGCGCGCCTGGCCTGGCCGGAAATCAGGGGGCTGGAGTTGTCGGTGGATGCCGACAACGAGGCTGCCATCGCCCTGTACGAAAGGTTTGGCTTTGTCGACAGCGGCGAGGCGTACAAGGGGCGGATCGGCTATGAGCGGCGGATGGGGTTGGTGTTTTGAACACGGCCCCCACCAACACCACAAAACCACTGTGGGAGCGAGCTTGCTCGCGATAGCGGATGATCCGTCGACATCTCTGTTGAATGTTACGCCGCCATCGCGAGCAAGCTCGCTCCCACAGAGAATCTATGTCGGGTCAGAGTTCGAGCACCATCTCATGCCAAGCCATGCCGCCATGGTCGGACGCCGAAGGCTTGACGTAGGCAAAGCCAAAACCGGCATACAACGGAATATGCCGCTCCTTGCACATCAGGTTGATGCTGACCTTGCCCATCGCGCGCATGCGCTCGATGAACTCGCCCATCAAGCGCTTGGCCAGGCCTTGCCCCTGATAATCCGGGTGCACCACCACCGACATGATCACCACGTGCGGCCCGGCCGGGTCGTGGCCGATCAGTTCCTTGAACGCCTCGTCGGACATTTCCACCTGAAACGCCGCACCGGAATTGATGAAACCGGCGACCACGCCGTCCACTTCCGTCACGATAAAACCCTCGGGCCAGGTGGCGATGCGGGTGGCGATCTTCTCGCGGGTGGCGGCTTCGTCACCTTCATAGGCAACGGTTTCGATGGCAAAGCAGCGGTCCAGATCGGCGGGGGTGACGTTGCGGATGACGGTGTTCATGGCAGCTCGGGATCAGCGTGGGAAAGGCTGGGGATGATAAATCAGCCGCCGTGGGACATCGAGAGACGAATCGGCTGATCCGCCTCTCGATGCACGTGTCACGCCTTGATCGGCAGCCAGATTTCCAGCTTGCCGGTGTTGAGCTTGGGGTTGAAGTCTTCGCTGTAGCGTTCGAATTCCGGGGCGTCCAGCACCTGGTGCCCGGACTGTGGCAGCCAGGTGTCAAAGATGTAGCGAAAGGTCTGTGGCAAGGTGTCCAACGACCCCTTGTGTTCGAACACCGCGTATAGCTGCGGCTGCACTTCAACCCAGCGATAGGTTTCCGGCAAGTCGTCGAGTTTGCTGATCTCGACGCCAGCGATGTAATCGAAGCCGCCCTTGCCGTCGAAATTGCAGCAGACGCCGTAGGTCACTTCGCCTTTTTGCCCCGGGATAAGGCCCAGATGCGGGATGAATTTTTCCCAGAGTTCGGGAATGCCTTGGGTGGTTTGCTGGGTGAATCGACCGCCCAGCCCTGCAATCAGCAGGAAGTGCCCGTGTTCGAAGCGCGGTTGCGTCAGTTCGACGCGTGCTAACTCATCCATGACTCGACTCCTGACACATAAAATGGGTTCGGCTGGGAGTATAGAAGCCAAACCCGATTCGCCCAATTACAGCGCGTGCAATTGCTCGACGGCAGCGGCACCGACGAACTCGTTATAGCCAGATAGAATCACGTAGACCGCGAAATAGCAGAAGATCGCCGCCGATGCCATGTAGGAGTAACGCAGCAATTTGTCGCCGAGCAACTTGCCGCCGTGGCTCGCGGCAAAGCACAGCCCGACACACCAGAGAATCCCCGCGCAGAGAAAACCGCCGAGAAACAGCGCCGAACTGAGGGCACCACCGCCACCGGAACGAGCGATCAGCGTACCGCCCACCGCAGCGAACCAGAGAATCGCACTGGGCGACGACATGGCCAGGAAAATCCCGCGAAAGAACTCTTTGCGATGGGAGTTGTGCCCCACCTCGGCCGATTGCGCCAGCACCGCCTCGTGGTGAATCGCCGAATAGATCATCTTCGCCGCGAAGTACACCAGCAGCGCCGAACCACCGATCCACAACACCCAACGCACGCTTTCGTATTGCAGCAACACGGTCATGCCGGCCAGCGCCAGCACCGCGTAGATCAGGTCGCCGACGCAGGTCCCGAGGCCCAGGGCAAAGCCCTGGAAATAGCCGCGCTGCATGGCCAGGGTGATCATCGCGATGTTGGCCACGCCGATATCCAGGCACAGCGAGAGGCTCAGCAAGAAGCCGCTGGTAAATTCCATCGAACCCTATCCTTCGGAAAAATTTGTTTACTTTGAGGCTGGACAGTCTGCCACAGCTGCCCGTACATTCCGCCACAGGTCACCGCTGACCTGCGTCGCTCGGACGGTTCCGGGCGCTTACGTTATCCGAGGCAACAATGGCCGAACAAGGTTCGCCGCGCCGCTTTGCGCGCATAGATCGACTCCCCCCTTACGTTTTCAACATCACTGCCGAGCTGAAGATGGCCGCCCGTCGTCGTGGCGAAGACATCATCGACTTGAGCATGGGCAACCCCGACGGCGCCACGCCGCCGCACATTGTCGACAAACTCGTCACAGTGGCCCAGCGCGAAGACACCCACGGCTACTCCACCTCCAAGGGTATTCCGCGCCTGCGCCGGGCGATTTCCAACTGGTACAAGGACCGCTACGAGGTCGACATCGACCCTGAAAGCGAAGCCATTGTCACCATCGGTTCCAAGGAAGGCCTGGCGCATTTGATGCTGGCCACCCTGGATCAGGGCGATACCGTACTGGTACCGAACCCGAGCTACCCGATCCACATCTACGGTGCCGTGATTGCCGGCGCCCAGGTGCGGTCGGTGCCGCTGATTCCTGGCGTGGACTTCTTCGCTGAACTGGAACGGGCCATTCGCGGCTCGATCCCGAAACCGAAGATGATGATTCTCGGCTTCCCGTCCAACCCCACCGCCCAGTGCGTGGAGCTGGATTTCTTCGAGCGCGTCATCGCCCTCGCCAAGCAGTACGACGTGCTGGTGGTGCACGACCTGGCCTACGCCGACATCGTCTACGACGGCTGGAAAGCCCCGTCGATCATGCAGGTGCCGGGGGCCAAGGACATTGCGGTGGAGTTCTTCACCCTGTCCAAGAGCTACAACATGGCGGGCTGGCGCATCGGCTTCATGGTCGGCAACCCGGAACTGGTCAACGCCCTGGCACGGATCAAGAGCTACCACGACTACGGCACCTTCACCCCGCTGCAAGTGGCGGCGATTGCGGCGCTGGAAGGCGATCAGCAATGCGTGCGCGACATCGCCGAGCAGTATCGGCAGCGCCGCAACGTGCTGGTCAAGGGTTTACACGAACTGGGCTGGATGGTGGAAAACCCGAAAGCCTCGATGTACGTCTGGGCGAAGATTCCCGAGGCCTATGCACATCTAGGGTCGCTGGAGTTCGCCAAGAAACTGCTGGCCGAAGCCAAGGTGTGTGTCTCGCCGGGTGTCGGGTTTGGCGAGTACGGCGATGATCATGTGCGCTTTGCACTGATCGAAAACCAGGACCGGATTCGCCAGGCCGTCCGCGGGATTCGCGGGATGTTTCGGGCGGATGGGTTGGCACCAAAAACCAACGCCTGACACAAAATCCTGTGGGAGCGAGCTTGCTCGCGATGGCGGTGGATCAGAAAACATTGTTGTTGGATTTGATACCCTCATCGCGAGCAAGCTCGCTCCCACAGTGAACTGTGTTCAGCCTTTAAATCGATCACCCACAAAAAAACCGCATCGCTGCGGTTTTTTTGTGCCTGCTGAATCGCTTAGACGAACAGCGACAACAACAGAATAAAGCCCAGGCCTAACTGACAACACATAACATTGTGGGAGCGGGCTTGCTCGCGAATGCGGTATTTCAAAAAACATTTGGTTGACTGACACGACGCTTTCGCGAGCAAGCCCGCTCCCACACTTGTTCTATGTTCAGTCTTAAAATCATCACCCACAAAAAAACCGCATCGCTGCGGTTTTTTGTGCCTGCCGAATCGCTTAAACGAACAGCGACAACAACAGAATAAAGCCCAGGCCTAACTGACAACACATAACTTTGTGGGAGCGGGCTTGCTCGCGAATGCGGTATATCAAACAACATCTTGGTTGACTGACACTCCCCCTTCGCGAGCAAGCCCGCTCCCACATTTGAATTGTGTTCAGTCTTTAAATCGATCACCCACAAAAAAACCGCATCGCTGCGGTTTTTTTGTGCCTGCTGAATCGCTTAGACGAACAGCGACAACAACAGAATAAAGCCCAGGCCTACCACCGACAGGATGGTTTCCATCGCGGTCCAGGTCTTGAACGTTTCGGCCACGGTCATGTTGAAGTACTGCTTCACCAGCCAGAAACCGGCGTCGTTGACGTGGGACAGGATCAACGAACCGGCACCGGTGGCCAGCACCAGCAGCTCACGGTTCACGCCCGGGATCATCCCCACCACCGGCACCACGATGCCGGCGCCGGTAATGGTCGCCACGGTCGCCGAACCGGTGGCGATACGGATCACCGCCGCCACCAGCCAGGCCAGCAGGATCGGCGAGATCTGCGCGGCCACTGCCATGTGGCCGATCACGTCACCCACACCGCTGGTCACCAGCATCTGCTTGAAGCCACCACCGGCACCGATGATCAGGATGATCGCGGCGGTCGGCGCCAGGCTCGCATCCAGCCATTTCAGGATCTGTTGGGAACCGATGCCCTGCTTGTGGCCGAAGGTGTACAGCGACAGCAGCAACGCCAGCAGCAGCGCCGAGATCGGGTGACCGATCAGGTCCATGAAGGTGCGGAAGAAGTTGCCGTCCGGCAGCACTACGTCGGCAAAGGTCTTGAGCAACATCAGGAACACCGGCGACAGCACGGTGACCAGGGTGATGCCAAAACTCGGCAGATCGGCGGAATCCGACTCGCGCGCCAGTTGATCCACCAGTTCCTGATTCGGATGACCGGGGATGTGCTTGGCAATGAACGTACCGAAGATCGGACCGGCAATGATAGCGGTCGGCAGCGCCACGATCAGACCGTACAGAATGGTCTTGCCGATGTCGGCACCGAACACGCCGATGGCCAGCAACGGCCCCGGGTGCGGCGGCACCAGGCCGTGTACCGCGGACAGACCGGCCAGCAACGGGATACCGATCTTGATGATCGACACGCCGGTGCGGCGGGCCACGATGAACACCAGCGGAATCAGCAACACGAAGCCGATTTCGAAGAACAACGGGATGCCGACCAGGAATGCGGCGAACATCATCGCCCACTGCACCTTGTCCTTGCCGAAGGCGCGGATCAACGTTTGCGCAATCTGATCCGCACCGCCCGATTCGGCCATCATTTTGCCGAGCATCGTGCCCAGCGCGAGGATGATGCCGACAAAACCGAGTACGCCACCGAAGCCGTCCTGGAACGCCTTGATGATGGTGCCGATCGGCATGCCGGAGGTCAGCCCGAGGAAAGCGGCGGCAATGGTCAGGGCAATGAACGGGTGGAACTTGAACTTGGTGATCAGGACGATAAGCCCGATCACCGTGACCACTGCATCGAGCAGCAGGAACGTCTCGTGGGACATGCCAAACATTGGGGGTGTCTCCTGGTTGTTGTTGTTATTGAAGCGGGTTAGTCAGAAGCCGCGAGGACAGCGCTGTCTTTGTAAACACAGTCATACCGCCTGCTTCAGGCCGTGCGCCTGCCACCAGACATGAGCCTGCGCAGCCAGTTGCTCGACGCTATGGGTCGAAGCATCCAGCGCCAGGGTCAACGGCTCGCCCACGGGCGATTCGAGGGTGGCGAACTGGCTGGCGATCAGGGTCGACGGCATGAAGTGGCCTGGCCGATGGGACACACGGTCGGCAGCCACTTCGGGGGTCAGCTCAAGGAACACGAAGCCCAGGCCCGGCAAGGCACTGCGCAAGCGTTCGCGGTAGATGTGTTTGAGAGCCGAACAGGTCAGCACCGGGCGCTGGCCCTTGGCGTCGACACGGCGCAGTTCATCGCACAGGCTGTCGAGCCAGCCGGCGCGGTCTTCGTCGTTCAGGGGGATCCCCGCGCTCATCTTTTCGATATTGGCGGCAGGGTGGAAAGAGTCGCCTTCAATGGCCGTGGCGCCGCTCAGTTGGCACAGGGCCTCGCTGACGCACGTTTTGCCGCAACCGGCAACGCCCATGATGACCAGGGCGGTGATGGGATGATTCATGTAACACCTCAGCGCGCAGACAGCGCTACCTTTGCCAGTTATGACACTAGACCAAAAGCAGAAGTTGCCGACGCCTTTCTTGTCATTTTAAGGGTTGCAGCAGGTTCGTTTCCCAATGCCAAAAAGCGAGGATCAGGCGAACCCCCGCTCACGCATTTGCAGCTGCATCGAGACAGCGCTACCTTAGTGCCTTGAATTTTGTTTGGCAAGCCGTCGATGAACCCAACCAAGAACGATAAAAATACCCGCACCACTGGCCGCCCTACCCTGAACGAAGTGGCCCGCCTGGCCGGCGTCAGTCCGATTACCGCGTCCCGCGCCCTGCGTGGCGTCAGCACGGTGGCCACTGAACTGGTGGAAAAAGTCCAGAAAGCGGCGCTGGAACTCAACTATGTGGTCAACCCCGCCGCCCGTGCCCTGGCCTCGGCCCAGAGCCAGTCAGTCGTGGTGCTGGTGCCTTCATTATCCAATTTGCTGTTCATCGATACCCTGGAAGCCATTCATCAGGTCCTGCGGCCCAAGGGCTTCGAAGTGCTGATCGGCAACTACCACTATTCGCGCGATGAAGAAGAAAACCTGCTGCGCAATTACATGGCGTATCAGCCGCGCGGTTTGTTGCTGACCGGTTTCGACCGCACCGAAAGTTCGCGGCGGATGATCGAAGCCAGCAACATTCCTTGCGTGTACATGATGGAGCTGGACAGTGCGGCCGGGCTCAATTGCGTGGGTTTCTCGCAACTGGCCGCCGGCGAAACGGCAGCCGAACACTTGCTGTCTCGCGGTCGCAAACGCCTGGCCTACATCGGCGCACAGCTGGATCAGCGTACGTTGCTGCGCGGCGAAGGCTTCCGCAAAGCCCTGCAAAAAGCCGGTTTGTATGACCCGGCGCTGGAAGTGCTGACGCCCCGCTCTTCCTCGGTTGGCCTGGGCGGCGAATTGTTCTTGCAGATGATCGCCAGCCACCCGGATGTCGATGCGATCTTCTTCGGCAACGACGACCTGGCCCAGGGCGCGCTGCTCGAAGCGATGCGACACGGAATCAAGATCCCCGAGCAAGTGGCGATTCTCGGCTTCAACGACTTGCCCATGTCAGAACACATGGTCCCGCGCCTGAGCAGCATCAACACCCCGCGCGAAGCCATTGGCCGTCGCGCCGCGGAACAGATGCTGACGCTGATGGCCGGCAATACCGTGGCCATACCGGTGCAGGACATGGGGTTTGAGTTGAAGGTGCGCGAGAGTACCTGATGTAGCGAGCAGGCTCGCTGAACACACTGTTGTGTAGCAGCTGGCGAAGCCTGCGTTCGGCTGCGAAGCAGTCGTAAAACCCGGGCACTCGATCTTCCTGAATGACCGCGTCGGCTGATTTTACGACTGCTTCGCAGCCGAACGCAGGCTTCGCCAGCTGCTACAGACCGCGTTTCTTTACAGGTTCGGCGATTAATCCTGCGGATCGAGGTTATCCAGCACCCGATTCACCGCCAGCTCGGCCAGCATGATGATCTGTGCGATCGCCAATGCCGTGTTGCGCTGGCTGCCTTCCAGAAACGTAGCAAAGTCATTGGTCATCACACTCGCCGAGGCCAGCGACTCGCAGGCGTGAGCCAACAGCGTTTCGTTATTGATGCCGGGTGAGATGGAGAACATCGGGCTGGGATTGCGTGGGGGGTTGGGCGTGGGTTTGAACATGGTGATGCTCCTAGAGTGATGGAGCTGCCAAGTCTCGCTGCGATACGAAGGGTGGCAGCTGTACGCGGGTCGCAGACCGGGACTCTAGAACCCGGTAGACCCGAAGGTCTCCCACGCACAGCCGCCATAATGTGAACTGATCACGAATGGTGGACGCTATGCGTCTAGAGATACCCGGGCTGCGAAACCCGATCGCTGAATTTGCAGCGACACGGAACGATAGAGTCCGGATACCAGGCGCACAAGTCGGCGGATTCTGGCGTAGTTGTAGGCAAGGGTGCAAGAAACCGTAATCTGCGAAACTCATCTGAAGCCGCTCTCCTACAGCGCCTTCCTATATGCCACCACCTACAATTGCCTGTACGTCATTCTCGCTGGAGCAGACCATGGAACATGCACTGAAGATTCTCGGCAAAGCTTCGTCCATCAACGTCAGAAAAGTCCTGTGGACCTGCGAGGAACTGGGCATAACCTACGAGCGCGAGGACTGGGGCAGCGGCTTTGCCTCGACCCACAGCCCGGAGTTCCTCCGGTTCAATCCCAACGCGCAGGTGCCGGTGATCATCGATGAAGCCGGGGTGTTATGGGAGTCCAATACCATCTGCCGCTACCTGGTCGGCAAACACCATCACCATCATACCGAGCTGCTGCCTACTGAACCGGCCGCCCGCGCTCGGGTGGAGCAGTGGATGGATTGGCAAGCCACCGAACTCAATCCGTCCTGGAGATACCCGTTCATGGCACTGGTGCGCAAGGACCCGGAATTCCAGGACCCGCATAGCCTTGAAGTCGGCATCCGCGGCTGGAACCAGAAGATGGGCATCCTCGAACATCAACTTGCGACCACCAAGGCCTATGTCGCCGGACCGCGGTTTACCCTGGCCGACATCGTCATCGGCCTGTCGGTCAACCGCTGGCTGATGACCCCGATCGAGCGTCCGGACTACCCCGCCGTCGATGAGTATTTCAAACGCCTGGCGCAACACCCCGGTTTCCTGAAGCATTGCTGCAACGGCTTGCCTTGAACCAGTCAGTTAAGCAATTTCAGCCGCGACACCCTTTGTAGCAGCTGCCGAGCCCGCGAGGCTGCGTTCGGCTGCGAAGCAGTCGTAAAATCAGTCATTGCGGTACGTCAGGCAGGCCGCGTTAGCAGGACTCACGACTGCTTCGCAGCCGAACGCAGCCTCGCGGGCTCGGCAGCTGCTACAGATCGCATTAGCGCTTGACTGGCTGGCGTTACCCTCTTTTTTCATTTGCCACGACTAGTTCAGTTGCAACGTCGAGTTGAACTGACTGATCGCATCCACCACATGCCGCGAACCCTGCTGGATTTCCAGGATCACCTCCCCCGCCTCGTTCGCCAGTTCCACGCCGAGGCCGGTTCGACTCAAACTCGATTGCATGCTCGATACCGCGCTGAGTGACAAATCGTGGTTCTTGCGCACCACCTCGACAATCTCCAGCGTCGCCTGACTGGTGCGCGCCGCGAGGCTGCGCACTTCATCGGCCACCACCGCAAACCCGCGCCCATGCTCACCGGCCCGTGCCGCTTCAATCGCCGCGTTGAGCGCCAGCAGGTTGGTCTGATCGGCAATGCCGCGAATGGTCTGCACGATGGTGCCGATGATGTCGGACTGTTTGCTCACGGCATCGATGCTCAGTGCCGCTTCATTCAGGTCCCGGGAAATGTCCTGGATGATCTGCACGGTCTGCTGCACCACCTCGGAACCTTTGCGCGCACAGTCGTCGTTTTGCACCGAGGTGCTGTGGGCCGATTCAGCGGCGGTTTGCAGGGTGGTCATCTGGTGAGTGATATCGCTGGCAAACTTGACCACTTTGTACAAACGCCCCTTGGCGTCGAACAGCGGGTTGTAGGACGCTTCCAGGAATATGGTCTGACCTTGCTTGTTCCTGCGCTCGAAACGGTGAGAGTGGTATTCGCCACGATTGAGCGAGGCCCAGAAATTCCTGTAGCCCTGGGACTCGGCTTCGGCCCGGTGGCAGAACAGGCTGTGATGCTGGCCGAGCACCTCGTTGAGCGAGTAATGCATGGTTTTCAGGAAGTTGTCGTTGGCGCTGATGACCTTGCCATCGGGAGTGAACTCGATCACCGCCATGGAGCGGCCTATCGCGGCGAGTCGGCTTTCGTTTTCGTGTTCCTTGTTGACCCGGGCGGTGATGTCGGTAGCGACCTTGATCACGCTTTTCACTTGCCGGTCGGGACCCAGCACCGGCATGTAGCTGGCTTCGAGCCAGATCTCCCGGCCGCTTTTGTGCAAGCGCAAAAATGTTCCGCTCAGCGACTCGCCCCGCGCCAGGTCGCGCCACAGTTTGGTGTAGTCATCGCTGCGGTAATACTGCTCTTCGCAAAAGATCCGGTGATGCTTGCCACGCACTTCGTCGGCGCTGTAGCCCATGGCATTGCAAAAATTTTCGTTGGCATCGATGACGATGCCGTCCGGGGTGAATTCAATCATCGCCATCGAACCACTGATCGCTGCCAGCTTAGAGTTGGCCTCGGTCAGCGCACAACTGAATCGTTCGATTTCCAGCAGGTCAGCCTTGTGATGTAGGTTGAACATTGTTGCATCACCTTCTGTGCGGTTTTTGATTGATGAAAGTTGCAGGTCTTTCACATCCACCACTACGTTCCATGGAACAGGCGCACACATCCCTCCAAAAAGAAGGACTCGTCAGGTGATAAATGATGATCAATCGGAGGGTCCTAAATTGGCACTCTCATCAAGACATCCTTCTCTTGATAGCCCGCATGCGGGCCAGCCCTAACAGATTCAAATCAAAGTCCATTTAGCGCACGGCTCCCTGTCATTAAGTGTCGGTGCCTTCGATTGCGCACTCTTTCGCCAAGACTTCGACTGCCCCATCACGGTCGACATAGTTAGTTACAGCTGATCATAGACAGCCACCTTGGGTTTGCAAGGCCACTAGTATGCCATCACCGAGGACAAAATCGATTCAGCGGCCGGCGGTGAAAGCGGCGTTGGCTGCCGAATTGGCGTAAGACTTCAAATCGCATCGCGAGCAAGCTCGCTCCCACAGGGGATCTCTGCTGACCACGGGATGTGTGGCCGCAACAGATCCAATGTGGGAGCGAGCTTGCTCGCGATGGCTACCTTCCAGGCACCACAAAACTACAAGCTGGCACTCACCCTGGAGGCCACCTCCCCCGGCACCCAGCCCTTCCACACCTGCGGCTGTTCACGCAAAAACGCTTCGGCGACTTCTCGGGGTTTCTGCCGCTTTTCACTCATCTGGCCCAAGGTCTGGTTCAGCAGATCAATCGGCAGGTCGACCTTTTCAAAGAACGTCACCAGATCCGGGTACTGCACCTTGAACGGTGCCGATACGCCGATAGCCAGGCTGGCTGGCATCGAGCGCGTGCCTTTGGGGTTCGGGTTGTTGGCATCGGCCAGGGTTTTCCAGGCTGCGGCGTCGAACGGCGGTTCGTCGAGTTTCACCAGTTTGAAGCGCCCCAGCAGCGGTGTCGGCGACCAGTAGTAGAACAGCACCGGTTTGCCTCGGCGGATCGACGATGCCACCTCGGCATCCAGTGCGGCACCGGACCCCGTGCGGAAGTTGACGTAGCTGGCGGTCAGGTCATAGGCCTTGAGTTTCTGGCTGTTGACGATTTCCGAGGTCCAGCCGGTCGGGCTGTTGAGGAAGCG
This sequence comes from Pseudomonas sp. Pseusp10, assembly GCF_059492225.1. Lineage (NCBI taxonomy): Bacteria > Pseudomonadati > Pseudomonadota > Gammaproteobacteria > Pseudomonadales > Pseudomonadaceae > Pseudomonas > Pseudomonas sp. Pseusp10. Next base: position 5,574,336 of record NZ_CP168528.1, read on the forward strand.
TCCGCGGCTCGGGTCTTCGGGGTCGCGGAACACGTCCTTGTACTTCGCCAGATCAGCGACGGATTTCAACTCCGGGGCCAAGGGCTTGATGCCGCGTTCGGCATCGCCCTTGATCACGTACTCCGGCACCCACCAACCTTCGGTGGCGCCTTTGACCGTATCGCCGAGGCCGAACACCTTGCCCTCGGCGGCGGCCTTGACCCACGCCGGACTGCGCCCGGCCCACTCTTCACCGATGACCTGGATATCGTTTTTGGCCAGCGCCGCTTCAAGGCTGACAGTGCTGCCCGGCAGCGTGTCGGTCGGGTAGCCGTAACCTTTTTCAACGATCAGGCGCAGGATTTCGGTGATGAGGCTGCCGCTTTCCCAGGTGATGTCGCCAAAGTGGATAGGTGCCGTTTTTTCCGTGGCCGATGCCGGGTGGGACAACAGGCTCAGGGCCAGCAGCGAACTGCCGAGCAGGGTTTTGATCGATCTCATGCGGACCTCTTGTTCTGGAGTGGACGGTTCAGGGATTGATTGGCGCTGTGCCGGTCGCACAGGGCCTGGGAACGGGTCATGTAGTCACTGACCGAACGCAGCGAGATGCCCAGCGCAGCGGCAATTTGCGGATAGGTCAGGCCGTCGATCCGCGACAGCAGGAAGGTCGAGCGAACTTTGCCTGGCAGCCGCTGAAGACTGTGATCCACACGGCTCAGGGTCTGGGACAACTGAGCCAGTTTTTCCGGCGATTCGGCGTGGATCGGCTCGGCCTGTTGCAGTTGCTGAAGATACCGGCGCTCCAGATCACCTCGGCGCCAACGCTGATAGAGCAGGCGCCGGGCGATGGTGGTGAGCAAGGCACGGGGTTCACGGATGGCCGTCAGGCCAGGGGCTTCGAGCAATTGCACGAAGGTTTCGCAGGCAATGTCTTCGACACCGGCGGCATCGTTCAGAGACTGACGCAGGCGTGTGCAGAGCCAGTGGTAGTGAGCACGGAACAGTCCGTCCACGTGTTTGCGATGAAGAATATCGGCGCCGGACATAGGGGCTCCTGGGTTAGGGGTCGCTGAATGTCCGGTGGTCCGGTGAGGCGAATCCTAGCAAGGAGCCTTATTCTTTAATAATACTTAAAACTTATTTTTATATTCCTATTAAGAATTAAAGATCACTTGCGCCTGACAGTCCGTCATCGCGGGCAAGCCCGCTCCCACAGGGTTTCGGTGTACCTGTGGGAGCGTGGCTTGCCCGCGAAAAATGGACCTGTCGACCCGACATTTGCGCTCTATCGCAAATCTCCATACCCCAGCATCTCGGCCTCACGCTGATAATCGAGCACAACCTGATAGTCGCTTTCGCTAGCCGGCAGCACCTCTGGCAACCCGAGGATTTCGGCGACATCCGGCAATTCGCACAACGCCTGATTCATCGCCTGCAATAGCCCTTCAGCCTGTTGATCGCTGACGGTGGCTGCCGTGATGTAGGGCAACGTCGGACTCAATGCACTGCGAGCAATCACGCGCAAACCGGCCACTTCCTCCTCGGCATGACGCGCCAGATAGGCAAAGGTCACGCTGTCGATGGCCGCCAGATCAGCCAGGTCTTCGCGCAACCAGCGCAGGCTTTCGCGATGACTACCACTGATGCCAACCTGAGCAAAAAACTGCCCGTCACGTTGCAACGGCGCCAACCGGTGGCGCAGCAGGTTCATGCCGCTGTTGGAGTCATGGCTATTGATCACCCCTCGGCTACCGCGAAAATCCGCCAAGGTCTGTCGTCGATCATCGACGCGGCCCAACAGCAGGCTGCAATGATTGCCGCCGCTGCTGTCCGGCAGTTCATAACGAGGACGGCCCAGCACACGGACCTTGCCGCGCAATGCCGTCATCAGCGGATAACCGCAGGTTTGTGTGAGCAACAAGTGCGGCGACAACCACAGGTCCGGCAATGACAGGCCAGCAGCATCACGACGGGAGTCGCCCAGGTGCTCGAGGATTCGCGCCAGCCAGCGTTCGTTGGCCTGGTGGATCGGCTCAGGAGCGACGTACATCAGCAGTTCGGCTATGTGTTGGGTCATCGAAGTGTTCCAGAGCAGCGAAAATCCAATGTGGGAGCGGGCTTGCTCGCGAATGCGGTGTGTCATTCAACATTGATGTTGGCAGGGACGACGCCTTCGCGAGCAAGCCCGCTCCCACAGGGGGAAGGCGTCTGGCAGAAAAATCAGTGAAACGGATGCCTCGGGCTATCGATGGCTCTCACACTGTGTTGTCGCCACAACTGCCCATAACCCTGCACCAGGAATCCACCACTGCGCGCCAGCCATTGCTCGCGGCGGGCCCGATAGGCGCGGGGCAAGTCGTACCAGGGCAGCCCCGGCAACTCGTGATGCACCAGATGAAAATTGAGGTTCAGGAACAACCAGCGCCACGGCCACGCCGCTTCATTGAGCACGGTGCGTTGCTCCGGCGCCGCGTGAGGCCGATGTTCATAGTAGGAGCGAATCATGGCAATCGACAGCGCCGGCACACTGATCAAAAACAGGTAATGCCAAACCGGCAACACACTGACCTTCGCGATGAACAACAGCATCAACCCGGTCATCAAGCCGTGGCTCAGCCACATCAACCAGGCCTGGCGTTCGCCTGTTCTCAGGCGCTGCAGTTCTTCCCGGGCCAACGCCACCAAGGCCAGCGGTGCACCCAGGACAAAGCGCCCGAGCACGGTTTTGTTCAGCCAGTGCAAGCTGCGCACCAGCAGTGAACTGCCCTGCCACTGCTCGGCGCTCAGGTAACGGCTTTCCGGATCGCGACCGGGAATTGTCAGATCCTCGTCGCGGTGATGCAGCAAATGGCTATCGCGATACAAGGTGTACGGATACCAGACCGCGAACGGCGCGTAGCCAAGGATTTTGTTCAGGGTTGGCCAGCGCGTGGGATGACCGTGCAGCAGTTCGTGTTGCACGGACAGCCACAGCACCAGCACTGGAATCAGCAACAACGTGCTCCACCACAAACCCAACCGATGGCTGGCCAACACGATGCCAAACCAGCCGCCATACACACCGATCAGCAGCAACCAGGTCGGCCATTCGGTGCGCGCGGTGAAGCGTCGGCGCAGGGTTTCGATTTCTTGTTGGTGGGCGCTATCAAAGTAATGGGGCATGGCGTTGCTCAGATCGGGGACCAGTCCCCTTCTGTGCAATGGCCTTGGGAAATCCTGCAGATTATTTTCAGGAAGATCGCTCCCATGTTGCATGGGAGCGATCAATCAACGCGGGATCAGTGACCGAACACGCCGACCTTCTTGGCCTTCTTGTCCGCGCGCTTTTCAATGGCGGTTTTCACCGGTTTCTTTTTCGCCGCTTTCTTTGAATCCATACCTTTGGACATGATGCGTACTCCACTCATGGGGATGTGAGATCAGGTATACACCTATCCCGGCGCGCGTGTTCTTTTATAATCGCCCACTTGCACACCGACAGTCCGAGACCATGCCCGATACCCGATTCACCCTGCTCGAAGAGCCGTTATGGCCGTTGATGAACAAGTTCTATCGCGCTCACCAATCGTCGATGAAAGCCGTGCGCGAGGCACAGCTGTGGGTGGCCCGGCGCGACCAGATTGTTGCCGCGCTGTGTTTGCGCCCGGTGTCCGGCGGGCATTGGCTGACCGGGTTGTTTGTCGATCCGGGGTGTCGCGAACAAGGGATTGCCGCCGGGTTGATTGCGGCCGCGGTGAAGGATTGCCAACTGCCGGTGTGGTTGTTCTGTCATCCGGACTTGCGCGGGTTTTATGAGCGACGCGGGTTCACTTTCGATCCGCCGATGCCTTACGCGATGGTTGAACGGTTGAGCCGGTATGCGCGCAGCAAGCCGATGATTGCGATGGGGTTGGAGCCAGACCAATGACACACTAAAACCTGGTGGAGAACTAATGTGGGAGCGGGCTTGCTCGCGAAGGCGGTGTGTCAGTCACCATCAGTTTTGACTGTTAAACCGCTTTCGCGAGCAAGCCCGCTCCCACAAGGTTTTGCGGCGATTTAATCGTCCGCGTTGGGATCCAGGTCCGGGAACATCACTTCGGTGAAGCCAAACTTGCTGAAGTCGGTAATGCGCGACGGGTACAAGCGGCCGATCAGGTGATCGCACTCATGCTGCACCACCCGTGCGTGGAAGCCCGAAGCAATCCGCACGATGGGCTCGCCCTTGGGGTCGACGCCTTCGTAGCGAATGCGCTGGTAACGCTGCACCGCACCGCGCAGGCCGGGCACGGACAAACAACCTTCGAAACCCTCTTCCAGGGTCGGGCTCAGCGGTGTGATCAACGGGTTGATCAGGATTGTCTGCGGCACGGCCTCGGCATCCGGATAACGCTCGCTGTGCTCGAAACCGAAGATCACCAGTTGCAGGTCGACACCGATCTGCGGAGCAGCCAGGCCAACGCCACCCACACTTTCCATGGTCTGGAACATGTCATCGATCAGTTGCCACAGTTCGGGGCTGTCGAACATCTCGGCCGGCACTGGCGGGGCAACGCGCAGCAGGCGTTCATCGCCCATTTTCAGAATTTCACGAATCATGATCAGGTTTCATCAATGGTCGGTTTGTGTGAGTGATCGCGGCCCAGTCCCGACACGTGGTGTTTTTCCTCATGGACGGGACCATGCTCGCCAGCCACTTTTTCGCCAGGGTCCTTGCCCTCACGCGACATGTGCTCGATCACCGCGTTCATCTCCGCGCCCAACAGCAGCACCGCGGCGGAAATGTAGAAGTACAGCAATAGCACAATGATCGCACCGATACTGCCATACATGGCGTTGTAGTTGGCGAACTCCTTGACGTACAAGCCGAAGCCCAGGGAGGCGATGATCCACACCACCACCGCCAGCACCGAGCCTGGGGTGATGAAGCGAAACTCCTGTTTGACATCGGGCATGACGTAGTAGATCAACGCCACCGCGACCATCAGCAGAACCACGATCACCGGCCAGCGCGCGATGGTCCAGAGCGTGACGATAAAGTACTCAAGGCCGACTTGCGCGGCGATCCACTCCATCACCTGCGGCCCGAGCACCATCAGCGCAGCGGCGATCAGCAGCATGCCGGCAATGCCGACGGTGTAGATGATCGACAACGGAAAGCGTTTCCACAGCGGGCGCCCTTCAACCACGTCGTAGGCAGCGTTCATCGCGCTCATCATCAGCCGCACACCGGCGGAGGCGGTATACAGCGCAATCACGATACCCACCGACAGCAAGCCGCCCTTGGATTGCTGCAACTGGTCGATCACCGGGTTGACCTGCTCAAGTGCCTGGGGCGGCAATACGAGTTCCGATTGCAGGCGCAGCCAGGAGAAGAAATCCGGCAGGTGCAGGAAGCCGATCAGGGCGATCAGAAACAGAATGAACGGAAACAGCGAAAACAGCATTTGATAGGCCAGCGCCGAGGCATAGGTCGACATTTCGTCGGCGATGAACTCGGTGACCGTGCGCATCATCACACGGTGCAGGGGCAAGCCTCTCATGTCCGGAAAAATCATTAGCGTCTCCATTCGCCGCATACGCATTTGGGTTGAAGTCGTGGCGACTCAGGGGCCGTTTTCTTCATCAAGGTAGCCCAGTTGGCGACTTTGAAACAAATTCAGAGTGCAAGTTCAGGCTGACACAAAAACGGCTATCTGAAGATGTCCGCTTCTTCTTTTCATTAAAGACATTTCAATGGAGGAAAATCGTTACACAAGGTTGACCGGGGGCTTTTGCAGGGCGTTTGATTTATTTTCACCACGACATTTCATCGTTCAGTGCAGGTTGCGCTTTATGTTTGCCCGGCAACCCCTGAGAATGCGCAACACATTCAGGCCATGGCGCTGAAGATCCAATCCCGTAGGAACGTTATGAAACTCGATAAAAAGCAGGCCATTGCCCGCAGAAACCAGGAACTCGGCGGTGCTGTGCTTGGCGTCAACAACTGCCACTTCACCGAATTGAACCGCAACCGCAACATCTGGTGGTTCGACATCCCGGTAGCGCGCCTGGCCGTGGGTCAGTACGAGTGGATTCACCTGCTGATGCACACGCCGGACACCGACGAACTGCTGCACCTGAAAGTGCCGACCGTGTTCCTGCGCGAGAAGCTCGAAGGCCTGGTGGTGCGCAACCAGGGCAAACGCAAGGCCGCCCTGAGCCTGGAACTGAGCGCCGACAAGGACTCGTACCTGCAAGACATGCGCCCGGCGGGCACCAACGTCAACTTCGCGCCGTTTCGCTTGTAGGAGCGAGCTTGCTCCGGGCGGCGTTCCGACGATGGATTCAAGAGCGCTGCGTTTAACCAGTAAACACGCGTTATCGTTAACGACCATCGCGAGCAAGCTCGCTCCTACAGATGCAAAAAGCCCCGCATCAGCGGGGCTTTTTGTTGATTACGCGGTGGTTTTTTTCGCGTTGATCTTCTTGAGCTCTTCATCGCGCAATTCACGACGCAGGATCTTGCCGACGTTGGTGGTCGGCAGTGCATCGCGAAACTCCACGGAACGCGGGACCTTGTAGCCGGTGACGTTGGCGCGCATGTGCTCCATCACCTGTTCCTTGGTCAGGGTCACGCCCGGCTTGGCGACGATGAAAATCTTGATCGCCTCGCCCGACTTCTCGTCCGGTACACCGATGGCCGCGCATTGCAGCACGCCCGGCAAGGTGGCCAGCACGTCTTCGAGCTCGTTCGGGTACACGTTGAAACCGGAAACCAGGATCATGTCTTTCTTGCGATCGACAATGCGCATGTAGCCATCGGGCTGGATCAGCGCGATGTCACCGGTCTTCAGCCAGCCTTCGCTGTCGAGGATTTCATCGGTGGCTTCCTGGCGCTGCCAGTAACCCTTCATGACCTGCGGGCCCTTCACGCACAGTTCGCCGATTTCGCCCATCGGTTGTTCGACACCGGCATCGTTGATGACTTTGCACAGGGTCGACGGCACCGGAATGCCGATGGTGCCGACCTGGATGTTCTGGATCGGGTTGACCGTGGCCACAGGGCTGGTTTCGGTCATGCCGTAGCCCTCGCAGATGGCGCAACCGGTGACTGCCTTCCAGCGTTCGGCCGCGGCCAGTTGCAGGGCCATGCCGCCCGACAAGGTGACTTTCAGCGCGGAGAAGTCCAGCTTGCGGAAGCCTTCGTTGTTGCACAGGGCCACGAACAGTGTGTTCAAACCGACGAAGCCGCTGAACTTCCACTTCGACAGTTCCTTGACCATCGCCGGCAGGTCACGCGGGTTACTGATCAGGATGTTGTGGTTGCCGATCAGCATCATCGCCATGCAGTGAAAAGTGAACGCATAGATGTGGTACAGCGGCAGCGGTGTGATCAGGATTTCGCAACCTTCATTGAGGTTGGAACCCATCAGCGCCTTGCACTGCAGCATGTTCGCCACCAGGTTGCGGTGGGTCAGCATCGCGCCCTTGGCCACGCCGGTGGTGCCACCGGTGTATTGCAGCACTGCGACATCGCTGCTGGCCGGATTGGCTTCCGCTACTGGCTGGCCCAGGCCTTTGCTCAGCACTTCATTGAACTTGACGGCTTTTGGCAAGTGATAGGCCGGCACCATCTTCTTCACGTACTTGATAACGCTGTTGATCAGCAGGCGCTTGAGCGGCGGCAGCAGGTCGGCGACTTCGGTGACGATCACGTGCTTGACGCCGGTTTTCGGCACCACGATTTCCGCCAGGTGCGCCATGTTGGCCAGGCAGACCAGGGCCTTGGCACCGGAGTCGTTGAACTGGTGTTCCATTTCCCGCGCGGTGTACAGCGGGTTGGTGTTGACCACGATCAACCCGGCGCGGATGGCGCCGAAGACGGCAACCGGGTACTGCAACACGTTGGGCAGTTGCACGGCGATTCGATCGCCGGGCTGCAAGTCGGTATGCTGTTGCAGGTAAGCGGCAAACGCACCGGACAATTCGTACAGTTCACCGTAGGTGAGTGTCTTGCCCAGGTTGCTGAATGCCGGCTTGTTGGCGAAGCGTTGGCAGGATTGCTTCAACACTGCCTGAATATTCGGATACTCATCTGGATTGATGTCGGCAGCAATTCCAGCTGGGTACTTATCCTTCCAAAAGTCTTCGATCATGGAAGCCCACTCCTCAGCAACGCGAATTCAGCACCGCATTTGATGCGATTATTATTGGTGTTTGGCCATTGGTGAATCTGGCTGATAGAAGGCCGAGAAGTCACAAAGCGCGCCGAGAGTAGCAGCTTTGCCAAGGGTCGACTAGAGCCAAAAGAGGCCTCTACGGTCACTTTTGTGACTCAAGACTAGCGATTGGTCATTTTAGAGCAAAGATTCTATACATCCCTGAAAGCCCCCGAAAATCGGGGCTTTCGCGCTAAAACTGTAGGAGCGAGCTTGCTCGCGAAAAACGTCCGGACGACGCGATCATTCAAACAGGGCGCGTTATCGTTGACGTCCATCGCGAGCAAGCTCGCTCCTACAGGGATCGGCCATTCACCGATCAGGCGATATCACGCAACTCCCGCCGCAGGATCTTGCCCACCGGCGTCATTGGCAACGACTCACGCAGCACGATGTGCTTCGGTACTTTGTACGCGGTGAAGTTCTCCTTGCAGTAAGCCTTCAACTCTTCAAGGCTGACGCCCGCTTCACGGGCCACCACGAACAACTTCACGGCCTCCCCCGACCGCTCGTCGGGCACACCGATGACCGCACAGTTGGCGACTTTCGGGTGGGCCATCACCACGTCTTCGATCTCGTTCGGGTACACGTTGAAGCCCGAGACAATGATCATGTCCTTCTTGCGGTCAACGATTCGCACGAAACCGTCCGGGTCGATCACCGCAATGTCACCGGACTTGAACCAGCCCTCGGCATCCAGCACCTCGGCAGTGGCATCGGGTTTCTGCCAGTAGCCCTTCATGATCTGCGGGCCCTTGATGCACAACTCGCCGCGTTCGCCCAAAGGTTGTTCGACACCGTCATCGCTGATGACTTTCAGCGTGGTGCCCGGCACCGGCAGGCCGACCGTGCCGATCCGCGACTGGTCGCCGTACGGGTTGGTACAGGCCACCGGCGACGTTTCGGTCAGGCCGTAACCTTCGGTGATGCGGCATCCGGTCAGTTGCGCCCAACGCTCGGCGGTGGCCTTGACCAGCGCAGTGCCGCCTGAGTTGGTGAGCTTGAGGCTGGAGAAATCCAGGGTCTTGAAGTCCGGGTGATCCATCAGCGCGACGAACAGCGTGTTGAGCCCCAGCAACGCCGAGAACCGCCAGTTCTTCAGTTCCTTGATGAAGCCACCGATGTCCCGTGGATTGGTGATCAGTACGTTGTGGTTGCCCGTCACCATCATGCACATGCAGTTCGCGGTGAAGGCATAGATGTGGTACAGCGGCAGCGGCGCGATCATGACCTCCTGCCCTTCGCGCAACAACGGCTGGCCGTCACGTCCATGCTGACTGAGACAAGCCCGCGCTTGCTGCATGTTCGCCACCAGGTTGCCGTGGGTCAGCATCGCGCCCTTGGCCAGGCCGGTGGTGCCGCCGGTGTATTGCAGCACGGCGATGTCGTCGAGGCCGACGTTCAGCGGTTTGATTCCCAGGCCCCGGCCCATGCGCAGCGCGCTCTTGAAGGAAACAGCCTGGGGCAAGGAATAGTCCGGGACCATCTTCTTGACCTTGCTCACCACAGTGTTGACCAGCCACCCCTTGGCGGCCGGCATCAGGTCGCCCATCTTCGCTTCGATCAGGTACTGGATATCGGTGTCGGGCAGCACTTCCTGGACTTTCTGGCCGAACATGTTCAGGTACACCAGCGCCCGGGCGCCGGAGTCCTTGAATTGATGACGCATCTCCCGCGCGGTGTACAGCGGGTTGGTGTTGACCACGATCAGCCCGGCGCGCAAGGCGCCGAACACGGCAATCGGGTAATGCAGGACGTTGGGCATCTGCACCGCGATGCGGTCCCCCGGCACCAGGTCGGTGTGGGCTTGCAGGTAACCGGCGAAGGCGGCGCTGTGGCGTTCCAGCTCGGCGTAGGTCAGGGTGATGCCCATGTTGCTGAACGCGGGGCGGTCAGCAAACTTCTTGCAGGAACGCTCGAACACCTCGATCACCGACTTGTAGGCCCCCAGGTCGATATCCAGGGGGACGCCGGCCGGGCGTTTGTCATTCCAGAAATCAGGTTGCATTGTTCTTGTCCTCTTTACCTGAATCTATCCGGGGCCACTTTTCTGTCATTTCTCTCTGATCCCTCAAAGGCAGAAAGTGAAAAGCGGAGCTTCACGGACACTAGCAGCTATGACGATTCAGGCAAATATGCCGAAAGCCGTCATTGATCGTGTGAATCTTCCTGCCTTGCTGTGGGCTGATCAGACGCGTGCAACGGGATGAGCTATACAATGCAACGACTCAGTGCAAAGGAACCGCCATGATCCATGACACTTTCTGGCTGACCACGAGCGACCACAGCCGTCTCTTCGTCAACCAGTGGCTTCCTGACGGCAGCCTCAAGGCAATGATTCTGCTGGCCCACGGCATGGCCGAACACAGCGGTCGCTATGGCCCCCTTGCGGAAAAACTCTGTGATCAGGGTTATGGCGTGTGTGCACCGGACCTGCGTGGACATGGCAAAACTGCCGAAAACGGGACGCTCGGGCATTTCGCCGATGACGACGGTTGGTGCAAGGTCGTGAGCGACCTGGCGTGCCTCAACCAGCACATCGGCCAGCAGTACCCTGGCGTACCGATCGTGCTGCTGGGCCACAGCATGGGCAGTTACATCGCCCAGGCCTATCTGCTGCACCACAGTGCCAGCCTGCACGGGGCAATCCTCAGCGGCTCGAACTTCCAGCCCGTGGCGCTTTATCGCGCGGCACGGCAAATCGCCCGTATCGAACGCCTGCGCCAGGGCCAAAAAGGACGCAGCGCATTGATCGAATGGCTGTCGTTCGGCTCGTTCAACAACAAATTCAAACCGGCACGCACGCCGTTCGACTGGCTCAGCCGTGATCCGGCGCAGGTCGATCTGTACGTTAACGACCCGCTCTGCGGTTTTCGTTGCACCAATCAACTGTGGATCGATTTGCTCGGTGGCTTGCAGCAAATCAGCAAAGCGTCCAATCTCGCCCAGATCGATCCGGGTCTGCCGCTGCTGGTGATTGGTGGTGAATGTGATCCGGTGAGCGAAGGCAAACGTCTGAAGGATCTTGCCGGCGCGCTACGGGCGGCCGGTAGCCAGCACCTGCAACTGACCGTTTACCCGCAGGCGCGGCACGAACTGTTCAATGAGAGCAACCGCGATGAAATCATCGCCGATGTGCTGAACTGGATCGCACAAGCCTTGAGCGCCCCTCGGCCGCACCGATCCGAATAGTTTTTTGTGAATTTTTTAACTCGTCACAGGAATTGAGATAGATGACCCAGGTTACCAACACCCCCTACGAAGCCCTTGAAGTCGGCCAGACCGCCAGTTTCAGCAAGACGGTCGAAGAGCGCGACATCCAGTTGTTCGCCGCGATGTCCGGCGATCACAACCCGGTGCACCTGGATGCCGAGTACGCCGCCAGCACCATGTTCAAGGAGCGCATCGCCCACGGCATGTTCAGCGGCGCGTTGATCAGCGCGGCGGTCGCCTGCGAATTGCCTGGACCGGGGACCATCTACATCGGCCAGCAAATGAGCTTTCAAAAGCCAGTGAAGATCGGCGACACCCTGACCGTGCGCCTGGAAATCCTGGAAAAACTGCCGAAGTTTCGCGTGCGCATTGCCACCCGCGTGTTCAACCAGCGCGATGAACTGGTAGTGGATGGCGAAGCGGAAATCCTTGCGCCACGCAAGCAACAAAGCGTGACCTTGACCACGCTGCCCGCGATCAGCATCGGCTAACCCTCTGTGGCAAGGGGGCTTGCCCCCTCGCCTCTGTCCCCGCAGCTAGCTGGCTAATGCCGATCAGTTAAGCCACAACGCAATCTGTAGCAGCTGGCGTAGCCTGCGTCCGGCTGCGCAGCAGTCGTAAAATCAGAGTTCGCGGTACGTCAGAGAGATCGTGCAAGCCGGATTTACGACTGCTGCGCAGCCGGACGCAGGCTACGCCAGCTGCTACAAGGAAGGTGTAGCGTCTGGGTTCGCCTAACTGATCGGCATTAGGCTAGTTGGCATTATTCATGTCGGTCATTTGGCCCGCATGCAGAAGGCCTGTATTTTCCAGACTGACTGAATCAAGACGACCGATCGATGAATCCTGAAAAACTCGAACTGCTGATCACCCGCGAAATGCCCTTCGGCAAGTACAAGGGGCGAATCATTGCCGACCTGCCCGGCCCTTACCTTAACTGGTTCGCCCGGGAGGGTTTCCCCCATGGTGAGTTGGGTGGCTTGCTGGCCCTGATGCAGGAAATCGATCACAACGGTTTGTCGGACTTGCTCGAACCGCTGCGCGCCAAACACGGCAAACCGGCCCCGCGCCACTGAATCACCTACCGAGTACCCCATGCCCGACAACACCCGCCGCGCCCGTGATGAAGCCTTCTGGCAAACCTTTGCCGACCGTTACGATGTCGAACCCGGCCCGCTCAACCTGGAGAACGGTTACTTCGGGCGCATGTCCCGCACGGTGGTCGAGGAGTACCAGCGCAACATCGAGCTCATCAACCGCAGCAACTCGGTGTACGTGCGTCAGCGTTTCGAACAGGCCGACAGCCTGAAGATCCGCGCGCAACTGGCCAGGATGATTGGCGTACCCGCCGACAGCATCGCCCTGACCCGAAACGCGTCGGAAGGTTTGCAATCGCTGATCCGCAACTACAACCGGCTCCAGCCCGGCGATCAGGTACTGATTTGCGATCTGGAATACGACACGGTCAAAGGCGCCATGCGTTGGCTGGCACGCAATCGTGGTGTCGAAGTGATCGAGATCGAACACGCGCACCCGGCAACCTTCGACAGCCTGCTCAATACCTATCGAGAAGCCTTCGCGCGGCACCCACGGCTGAAGTTGATGGCCCTGACCCACGTCACCCATCGCACGGGCCTGGTAATGCCGGTGCAGGCGATTGCAGCCGCCGCGAAAGAACATGGCATCGACGTCATCCTCGACGGGGCCCATGCCCTCGGCCAACTCGAATTCGACCTGGCCGAACTCGGTATCGCCTTCGCCGGCTACAACCTGCACAAGTGGATCGGCGCACCGCTGACGCTCGGTTTTATCTACATCGCCCCCGAACGCCTGGCTGACATCGATCTGGACATGGGCGAGATGCACTTCCCGGTCACTGACATTCGCGCCCGTACCTCGTACAGCACCCTCAACATCCCGGCGCTGCTGACCCTGCCGCTGGTGCTCGAAGAACATTGGGCGATGGGTGGTGCCGCGGCCAAGGGCGCGCGGCTCAATTATCTGCGCAATCGCTGGGTCGGTGCGGCGCGGCAGTTACCGGGCATCGAAGTCCTGACCCCGGATGACCCGCGCCTGTATTGCGGCATTACGTCGATGCGCTTTACCCGGCATGCCGACCAGCAAGTCATGGTCGAGCGCCTGCTCAATGAGTACAACCTGTTCACCGTGACGCGCAGTGGCGCGGCGTGCGGTCCGTGCATCCGCATTACGCCGGGGCTGACTACTACGGCGGCCGACATGGATGTGCTGACCAGGGCACTGACCGAACTGGGCTGACCTCAGACGGTGTACTTGTCGAAGTCTTCGGGTTTGATCTGTGTCGACACGGCGAACGTGTCGATGCCGATGGTCATCTGCCCGAAGTATCCGTCTTCAGCCGAATCCCGCCCCAGGGTGTGCACGCTCAAGGTCGATTTGTCACCGCCCATGGTTGTATAAAAAAAATCCTTATCGTTGCTCAGTACCGGTACGGCTCGGCCGCTGTACGGTCGGCTGCCGAGCACCGAACGCGAGGCCACCTCAGGCAGATAAAGCTGCCCGACCCAGGCGACATGCCGCTCCTGCAAATAGTTGTTGCCGGTCGTGATGCGCACGGCGACGTGAATGTGCAGGGCGCGACCGGCGTAAAAGCCCGGATAGATCGTGGTGAAGCGCACGATGCCCGACTTGTCGGTGAACTGCCCGCCGCGCAGGTAGGTATCGTCATCGGTTCGCGGGACAGCGCCGATATCACCGGTATCGACCTCGACATCCGGGTTGATCTTGCTCCAGCCGGAATAGGCCCCCCGCGCATTGCAATGCCAGATATCCACCAGCGCATCGGGGACTGGCTCACCGGTCATGGCATCGACAATGGTCAGCCGCAGCACCAACGGAATGCCATCGGCACCTTCGCTGTTGTTTCTGCGGATCAGTTTCGGATTGCGGAAATACGGGCCGGCAATCTGTTCGGGGGACAGCAGGTAAACCGGTGCTGAGGGGACTGCGAAGGTGTTGTCTTCCATGACGTTCTCTCTTCCATAAGATGAACGCAGGCTAGCACCGGTCGACTTTCGGTATGCGGTAACTATGTATCGCATGATGTTCCCGCCCCTGTGGGGGCGAGCAAGCTCGCTCCCACAGGGGGGATGAGTCGATCCAGGCAACTTTCTTCAGGCAAAAAAAACGGTGCACCGACCAAGCGCACCGTAAAGCCGTAGAACACACAACGAAGTGTCGGGTGAAGCGATCAGTCCAGCAGCGCCAAAGCCTCGGCGGTGCATTCCTGAATGCGGGCCCAGTCGCCGTTCTTGATCCACTCCGGATCAAGCATCCAGCTACCGCCCACGCACATGACGTTTTTCAATGCCATGTAGCTCTTGATATTGGCAGGTCCCACGCCGCCGGTCGGGCAGAATTTCACTTCGCCGAACGGGCCGCCCAGGGCCTTGATGGCCGCGACGCCGCCGCTGACTTCCGCCGGGAACAGCTTGAAGCGGCGGTAACCCAGACCGTAGCCTTCCATGATGCCCGAGGCATTGCTGATACCCGGCAACAGTGGAATCGGGCTGGCGACACTGGCTTCGAGCAGGTCACGGGTGATGCCCGGCGTAACGATGAATTGCGAGCCCGCCGCCTCCGCCGCCGCCAGCATGTGGCGATCGAGCACAGTGCCGGCACCGGTCACCAGCTCCGGGCGCTGCTCGCGCAGAATCTGGATCGCCTTGAGGCCGAATTGCGAACGCAGGGTCACTTCCAGGGCCGTCAGGCCACCGGCCGCGAGAGCGTCAGCCAGCGGCAGAATGTCCTGCTCGCGGGCGATGGTGATCACCGGCAGAATCCGCGCTTTCGCGCAGAGGCTGTCGATCAGGGCAACTTTGTCCGCCATGGAAACGGTCGGGGATGGGTTTGTCATAGCGGCTGTTCCTTGGCTCATGGGCACCAGTAAATCTCTAACGTGGGTTGCAGAAATGCGCGAACCGGCATTGCGGCGACATCGTCACCCGCCAGTGCGGTACTCAGGGTGGTCAACTTGGACTGACCGGAAATCGACAGAACTTTGTGCTTGGCCGAGGCCAGCAGCGCGCGGCTCATGGTCAGGCGCTGATGCGGCACGGTCGGCGCCAGCATCGGCCAGCAACGACGGACACCGTCGGCCTGCAATGCTTCGGCAAGGTTCGGACTGTTGGGGAACAGCGACGCGGTGTGGCCGTCATCGCCCATGCCGAGGATCAGCACGTCGATCGTAGGCAGCTCGGACAGCAAACGGTCCGCCTGCTCGGCAGCCTGTTCAAGGTTGGCACTGGCGCTGTACAGACTCAGGAACTGCGCCTTGGCCGCCGGGCCTTGCAACAGATATTTCTTGAGCAGGCCGGCGTTGCTGTCGGCATGTTCCACCGGCACCCAGCGCTCGTCGGCCAGGCTGATCACCACATTCGACCAGTCCAGCGTCTGCCTGGCCAGGTGCTGGAAAAACGCCACCGGGCTGCGGCCACCGGAAACCACAAGGGTCGCAGTGCCCTGGGCTTCGATCGCGTCGCTCAATTGTTTGGCCACATTCAGTGCCAAGCCTTCGGCTAGCAACACCGGGCTCTTGAACGCATGGGCGCTGACGCCCTGCGGCAGTTTCAGTTTAGATATCGCCATACCACGACCTCCCGTCCCGCGTGATCAGAGCAATGGAGCTCATCGGCCCCCAGGACCCGGCCGCATACGGCTTGGGCGCATCACCGGACTTCTTCCACCCGGCGATCAACTGGTCACACCACTTCCACGCGGCTTCGATTTCATCTTTACGGACAAACAGGTTCTGATTGCCGCGCATCACTTCCAGCAACAACCGTTCGTAGGCATCGGGAATCCGTGCGCTGCTCCAGGTGTCGGAAAAATTCAGCTGCAACGGACCGCTGCGCAGCTGCATGCCTTTGTCCAGGCCTTGATCTTTGGTCATGACACGCAAGGAAATGCCTTCGTCCGGTTGCAGGCGGATAATCAGCTTGTTGCTGATTTGCAGGCGCTGCTCGGGAGCGAAAATGTAGTGCGACGGTTCCTTGAAGTGGATGACGATCTGCGACAGCTTCTGCGGCATGCGCTTGCCGGTACGCAGGTAAAACGGCACGCCTGCCCAGCGCCAGTTGCGGATGTCGGCACGCAGGGCGACAAAAGTTTCAGTGTCGCTCTGGGTGTTGGAATTGGGTTCTTCCAGGTACCCCGGCACCGCTTTGCCTTCGCTGTAGCCGGCGATGTACTGGCCGCGCACCACCTGAGTGGTCAGGCCTTCCGGGCTGATCGGCGCCAGGGCCTTGAGCACTTTGACCTTCTCGTCACGGATGCTGTCGGCGGACAGGTCGGCCGGCGGGTCCATGGCGATCAGGCAGAGCAGTTGCAACAGGTGATTCTGAATCATGTCCCGCAGCTGGCCGGCCTTGTCGAAGTAGCCCCAACGGCCTTCGATGCCAACCTTCTCGGCCACGGTGATTTCCACGTGGGAAATGTAATTCTGGTTCCACTGGGTTTCGAACAGGCTGTTGGCGAAACGCAGGGCGATCAGGTTCTGGACGGTTTCCTTGCCCAGATAATGGTCGATGCGGTAGGTGCGGTTCTCCGGGAAGAACTGCGCCACGGCGTCGTTGACCTTGCGCGAGGATTCCAGGTCCGAGCCGATGGGCTTTTCCAGCACCACACGGGTGTTTTGCGCGAGGCCGACCTTGGCCAGGTTCTCGCAAATCGCGCCGTAGACGGCTGCCGGCGTGGCGAAGTAGGCAATGACACGTTGCGTGGTACCGGCAACTTCGGCCAGGGCCACATAGTCTTCGGACTTGAGGAAATCGACGTGCAGGTAACTCAGGCGCGCCAGAAAACGCTCGACCACGGCTTCGTCCAGCTCTTTGGCACCGACATAGCGGCGCAGCTCGGCGGCGATGAAGGTCAGGTGTTCCTGCTCGCTGCCAGCCTCACGGGCCAGCGCGATGATGCGCGTGTCCTCGTGCAGCAGGCCGGCACCGTCAAGTTGATAGAGGGCAGGAAACAGCTTGCGCAAGGCCAGATCGCCAAGGGCGCCGAACAAGGCAAAGGTGCACGGTTCAACCGTAATCGAGAGCATGATGTTTGTTCTTTTATCAAGTTAAGCTACAAATACCTTTTTTCAAGGCATCACTCAAGGGAAAATGTAGTAATAACCACAACATTTTCGCAAAATACAGATTCCGAGTGGTGGTCGGTCGGAGCCATCAGTAGGATAGGCCACCGTTACGGGCCTCACCAAAGGCCCTTTTTGCATTAGCCGCGCGCTTATCGGCGCCGGTGAATCAAGGAATCCCATATGGACCGCGTGCGAAATTTACTGGAACAAATCCAGAATCGCCTTGAAGAGCTGAACAAGGCCGAGCGCAAAGTCGCCGAGGTGATCCTGCTCAACCCGCAGCAGGCTACCCGGTTCAGTATCGCCGCCCTCGCCCAGGCTGCTTCGGTCAGTGAACCGACGGTCAACCGTTTCTGCCGTTCGTTCGGCGTCAGCGGTTACCCCGAGCTCAAACTGCAATTGGCGCAAAGCCTGGCCAGTGGCGCCGCGTATGTCAGCCGCGCGGTGGAAGCCGACGACAACCCTGAAGCCTATACCCAGAAGATCTTCGGCAGCGCCATCGCCTCGCTGGACAGCGCCTGTCAGGCCCTGGACCCGAACCTGATCAGCCGCGCTGTCGACCTGTTGATCCAGGCGCGGCAGATCCACTTCTTCGGCCTCGGCGCCTCGGCCCCGGTGGCACTGGATGCGCAGCACAAATTCTTCCGCTTTAACCTCGCCGTCACCGCCCACGCGGACGTGCTGATGCAGCGCATGATTGCCTCGGTGGCCCATACCGGCGAATTGTTCGTGATCATTTCCTACACCGGCCGCACCCGCGAACTGGTGGAAGTGGCGCGCATCGCCCGGGAAAACGGCGCCTCGGTCCTTGGCCTGACCGCCGAGAACTCGCCACTGGCCAAGGCCAGCACCCTGAGCCTGAACATCCCGCTGCCGGAGGACACCGACATCTACATGCCGATGACTTCGCGAATCATTCAGTTGACCGTGCTGGACGTGCTCGCCACCGGCATGACGTTGCGCCGTGGTGTGGATTTCCAGCCGCATTTGCGCAAGATCAAGGAGAGCTTGAATGCGAGTCGGTATCCCGTTGGGGATGAGTTTAATTAATCCAGCATCTCCATCGCTCTGAATGGCCTCATCGCGAGCAAGCTCGCTCCCACAGGGGAATGCATTCCAAATGTGGGAGCGAGCTTGCTCGCGATGGCGGTATACGGAGCACCACAGATGCTGAGCTAAACCCCCACCCGCGCCTGCAAACTCAAATGCGCCCGCTCCCCCGGTTTCAGGCACAGGCTGTCGGTGCCGCCGCTTGCGGCCTCTACGCAAACGAATTCGGATATCTCGTTCCAGGTCACGCCAAGCAATGGCCGCGAGCCGGGATGCCACACCACCGTGTCGGCCGTTTCACCCGTATCGATGCACAACGCCCGCTGCCAGGCATGGTCATTGAGTTGTAATTCACCGTCGTGCTGGAACACCCGCTGACAACCGCCGTCCACGCGTAATTCGCCTTCCTGCTGACAAACCTGCCGGCTCAACTGGTCGTAACCCTGCGCACCTTCGAGCCCAGACAGCGCTACCTCACTGACATCGCCAATACGCCAGTAAGCATGCAAAGCCTGGCTCAACTGGCACGGCATGTCATCCTGATGCTCGGTGCTCAGGCGCAACTCCATGCGCTCACCCAGGTGCGCGTGCAGGTCTACCTGCCAGTCGCACAATTTCAGTTGCCAGTGCAAACGCACGCCATCGTCGCCACTGTTGCTGTCGAGCAGTTTCCAGTCGAGCAATCGGGCCCAGCCATGGGACGGCCAGGCGTTTTCGCTCGGATGCCGGCCATACCACGGCCAACACACCGGCACGCCACCGCGAATGGCACCGACCTGCGGCCACTTCGCCGCGCACCACAGCCAGGGCTTTTGTCCCTTGGGCTGGAAGTGCAACAACTGCGCCCCCTGACGACTGAACACCGCCTGACACAGCGGATGATCGATCACCAGCACGTCGCGCATCTGATAGCGCTCCCACGCGAACACGGAACGCTCGCGCAAGGATTTGAAGAAGCGTTGTAGCGGATGCTCAAGCATGTGCCACGATCCTGAAAATCATCTGTCACCGGGGTGCGCGGCCCGCAAAAAAAAGCGGACAGCCATGGCTGTCCGCAAATATGCGCACATGGAGAGAAGCTTATCGCAGACGCGTCAGAACACCGACTGAATTTTCAGGCCGGCCACCAGCGCGTTGTCGACTTGATCCACACCACCCGGGTGCGTGATGTATTGCAGGTTGGGACGCACGGTCAGCCAGTTGGTCACGTGGAAACCATAGTTGAGCTCGTAGTTGTATTCGGTTTCACGAATGGGCGAGAACAGTGGATTGTTGTAGTCCGAAACACCGTTGGCTGCGTTAGTCAGCTCGGCGTTTTTCTTCACGTCATCGTTGACATGGATACGGGCGAAACCGATACCCACGTCATCCTTCGGACGCGCGTCGAACGGGCCCTTGTACACGAACATCAGCGACTGGTAGTTGTCGACGACGTTAGTGTCCTTGTCGTGGAAGGTGGCGTTGGCGGCGATGTTCAGACCGCGAGAAGCGTCACCGTTGTGACTGGTGAGTTGCTGCTGCGCGACGAACCAGTAGCCGTGCTTGCTATCGTGGACGCGGAATGCGTTGCCGGTGGTCGCTGCGTCCTGACCGTTGTCGTCCTTGAGAACGTCATCAGCAGGAGCTGTGCTTTTGTAGTAACCGACACGGTATTCACCCGGCAGGCTGTTGACCTTCGGCGACCAGACCAGCTCGACCGGCAAAACGGTGCCAGCTGTACCGCTGCCGCTGAGCTTGAAGCCGTTTCCGTGCTCCAGTTGCGACGGGTTCTGGTTGTACGCGCCAATCTGGGCGTAGAGCTCGTCGTTGATGTTGTACTTCACGCGGATCGCCGCCTGGCTGACCGGCCAGTTGAACCAGACGTTGGTGGCCCAGTTACCCACCTGGGATCCGCAGAACGCCAGGTTCTGGAATTCGCACGGGAAGGTGTTGAAGTCTTCACCTTCGCCGAAGTAACCGGCCTTGACGTCCAGTTTGTTGTCGAAGAACTGGTGCTGGATCCACAACTGGGTCAGACGGACCATATGGCCACGACCGAAGACTTCCTGGGAAGAACTCAGGGTGCCGGCACGCGGGTCGCCGATACGGTCATTGGAGATGTTCTCGCCGTTACGGTTGGTGAGCTGGATCTTGGCCTGGGTGTTGTCCCAGCCGAACAGTTTTTCCAGGTCCAGCGCCGCGCCCAGGCCGAACTGGTCGCTGTAGCGCGCGGTCTTGTCATCGTTGAAACCGCCATGCAGATTGCCGCCGACTTCACCGACGTAATCCATCTTGATGTCGATGCCTTGCTCGATCAGCTTGGTACGCTCGCCACCCCAGTCGCCCGTCATCCACTTGGAGCCGGAGCTGAACGCTTCATCGGCCATCGCATTGCCGGCCAGAACCAGTGCTGCCGCTGCTGACACTTGGCAGATCAACCGGGCCTTGTTCTTCATCTTCATCCCTACATCCTCGTTTTATTGTTATTAACTTTTCTTTTTTTAACGCGGTTACATCAGTTGCGACGGATGTCTCCACCCGGCGCATATCCCCCCCTGTAGGAGCGAGCTTGCTCGCGATGAACGCAATAACGACGCGTACTTTCTGATTAAATGCGGCGCCATTGAGATCATCGCGAGCAATCGAGCGTCGACCGGCTGCTCCTACAGTCTTGTTCTTCAGCGGCTTTTGAATTGCGCTACGTTGGCAGCGTGAGTCTCCGCTTTTGCCACACCGGCAACCCCCAGCCGCTCGCCGCTCTTGGCATCGAACAGCAGCACTTTCGCCGGATCGAATTGCAGGGTCAGGGTCTCGCCCACCGCCGGCGCCACGTCCGGTGCCAGGCGGCAGCAGACCTTGGTGTCGTTGAGATTGACGAAGACCAGGGTGTCGGGACCGGTCGGTTCGGTGACCTGGACTTCGGCACGAATGGTCGGCAAGCCATTCGCTTCGCCGTTGGCCAGAATGATCTGTTCAGGGCGCATGCCGAGGATCACTTCGCGGTCTTCAAGACCGGCGTCCTGCATGCCCAGCGGCAATTCGCAACGGGCCTGGCCGCTGTCGAGCAGCGCCAGCAGACGACCGTCCTTGCGCTGCAGGCGCAGCGGGATGAAATTCATTGGCGGCGAGCCGATGAAGCTCGCCACGAACAGGTTGGCCGGGTTGTTGTAGATGTCTTTCGGCGTGCCGAACTGCTGGATGATCCCGTCCTTCATCACCGCCACCTTGTCGCCCAGGGTCATGGCTTCGATCTGGTCGTGGGTCACGTAGACCGTGGTGGTTTTCAGGCGCTGGTGCATCAGTTTCATTTCGGTGCGCATCTCGACCCGCAGCTTGGCGTCGAGGTTGGACAGTGGTTCGTCGAACAGATAAATCTTCGGCCGCCGCGCCAATGCACGACCCATCGCCACACGTTGCTGCTGGCCACCGGAGAGCTGGCCAGGCTTGCGACTGAGCAGGTGCTCGATCTGCAACAGCTTGGAAACCCGAGCGACTTCTTCGTCGATTTCGGCCGTCGGCATTTTGCGAATCTTCAGGCCGAAGGCGATGTTGTCGCGCACGCTCATGGTCGGGTACAGCGCGTAGGACTGGAACACCATGGCGATGTCGCGATCCTTGGGGCTCATGCCGCTGATGTCCGCGTCGTCCACCAGGATCGCACCGCCGCTGATGGTTTCCAGGCCGGCGATGCAGTTCATCAAGGTCGACTTGCCGCAGCCCGACGGGCCGACCAGGATCAGGAACTCACCGTCATCGATTTTCAGTTCGATGTTTTTCAGGGTGTCCGGCAGGCCGGGGCCGTAGGTCTTGTTGACGTTGCGTAATTCGAGAGTTGCCATTTTTCTACCCCTTGACCGCGCCGGACGTCAGCCCACGCAGGAAATACTTGCCAGCGAATATGTAGACCAGCAGTGTCGGCAGCCCGGCGATCATCGCGGCGGCCATATCAACGTTGTATTCCTTGACCCCGGTGCTGGTGTTGACCAGGTTGTTCAGGGCCACGGTAATTGGCTGGGCGTCGCCGCTGGCGAAGACCACGCCGAACAGGAAGTCATTCCAGATCTGGGTGAACTGCCAGATCAGGCAGACCATCACGATCGGGATCGACATCGGCAGCAGGATTTTCAGGAAGATCGTGAAGAAGCCCGCGCCATCGAGCCTTGCGGCCTTGACCAGCGCATCCGGAATGCTCACGTAGTAGTTGCGGAAGAACAGCGTGGTGAACGCCAGGCCGTAGACCACGTGCACCAGCACCAGGCCGGTGGTGGTGTTGGCCAGGCCGAACTTGCCGAGGGTGAACGAGGCCGGCAACAGCACGGTCTGGAATGGCAGGAAGCAACCGAACAACAGCAGGCCGAAGAACAGTTGCGAACCTCGGAAGCGCCACATCGACAGCACGTAGCCGTTCATTGCGCCGATAAAGGTAGAAATCAGAACCGCCGGCACGGTGATCTTCACCGAGTTCCAGAAGTAGCCGCCAACCACATCCCAGGCCTTGATCCAGCCGATACCGTCGATCACGGTCGGCCAGCTCAACAGGTTGCCGGTGCGGATGTCTTCCGGGGATTTGAAACTGGTCAGCAGCATCACCACCAGCGGGATCAGGTACACCGCAGCCGCCAGCAACAGGGTTGCGTAGATCGCAATGCGGCTGAAGCTCAAGGCTGGCTTGCCGAGTTGATTAGTCATGGCGTTTGCCTCGCAGCTCAGAGTACAGGTACGGCACAAGGATAGTCAGCACGGCACCAAGCATCAGCATGGCGCTGGCCGAACCGATGCCCATCTGGCCACGGCTGAAGGTGAAGGAATACATGAACATCGCCGGCAGGTCGGAGGAGTAACCCGGGCCGCCCGCGGTCATCGCCGCGACCAGGTCGAAGCTCTTGATCGCAATGTGCGCCAGGATCATGAACGCACTGAAGAACACCGGACGCAGGCTCGGCAGGACGATCTTCAGGTAGATGGTCGGCAGGCTCGCACCATCGACTTGCGCGGCACGGATGATCGATTGATCGACACCGCGCAGGCCGGCGAGGAACATCGCCATGACAAACCCGGAGGCTTGCCACACGGCGGCGATCACCAGGCAGTAGACAACGCGATCCTGATCCACCAGCCAGTCGAGACGGAAGCCTTCCCAGCCCCAGTCACGCAGCATCTTGTCCAGGCCCAGGCCGGGGTTGAGCAGCCATTTCCACGCGGTACCGGTGACGATCATCGACAGCGCCATCGGGTACAGGTAAACGGTGCGGATGAAGCCTTCCTTGCGAATGCGCTGGTCCAGCAGCACGGCGAGGAACACGCCCAGCACCAGGCTGATACCGATGAACATGCCGCCGAACACCGCGAGGTTCTTGCTCGCGACCCACCAGCGGTCGTTGTCCATCAGGCGCATGTATTGCTGCAGGCCAACCCACTTGTAGCTCGGCATGAAGCTGGAATTGGTGAAGGACAGAATGAACGTCCAGATGATGTAACCGTAGAAACCAACCAACACGATCAGCATGCTCGGCGCGAGTACCAACTTGGGTAGCCAGCGTTGCAGGGCATCGAACGGTGAGGCTTTGCTGAAAACCGCCACAGAGCTCATCGGGATTATCCAGGTGGAGAAGTGAAATCCGGACAGAGTTCCCCCCTGTAGGAGCGAGCTTGCTCGCGATGGAATCAAGAACACCGGGTTCTGTCTGGATGATCGCGGTGTTTGGTAGTCCATCGCGAGCAAGCTCGCTCCTACAATGGGGCGGAGCTCTCTCTGGGGTTTGCCGCAGGATCACCTGCGGCGATTACGAGTTACTGGGCAGCTTTGACAGCCGAAGCCAGTTGGGCGCTGGCCTTGGCCGGGTCTGCGTCCTTGTCGTTCATGAAGTTGGTGACCACGTCGAAGATCGCGCCCTGCACGGCCAGAGACGTGGCCATGTTGTGCGCCATGCTCGGTTGCAGACCGCCGGTCTTGTCGTCCGCGATGAAGTCCTTAGCCGACTTCTGGGCACACTCGTCGAAGCCGAGCTTGTCCATTTCGTTCAGCATGTCGTTGCGCACCGGGATCGAACCCTTGTTCATGCTGAAGACTTTCTGGAAGTCGGTGCCCAACGCGACCTTGGCCAGGTCTTGTTGCGCGGCGATGTCACCCTTGCGATCAGCCTTGAGCTTGAACACCGCCAGGGAGTCGATGTTGTAGGTGAAGGCTTTTTCGGTGCCCGGGAACGCTACGCACTGGTAGTCCTTGCCCGCGACTTTCTTCGCCGCCGTCCACTCGCTTTTCGCCCAGTCGCCCATCATCTGCATACCGGCCTTGCCATTGATGACGTCGGCGGCGGCGATGTTCCAGTCACGACCGGCGCGGTTCGGGTCCATGTAGCCGGTGATCTTTTTCAGCTCGGCGAACGACTTGGTCATCTCCGGGCCGGACAGGCTTTTCTGGTCCAGGTCGACCAGGGCTTTCTTGTAACCGTCAGCGCCCATCACCGAGAGCACCACGTCTTCAAACACGGTGCTGTCCTGCCAAGGCTGGCCACCGTGGGCGAGCGCGATGAAGCCTGCGGCTTTGAGCTTGTCGCCAGCGGCATAGAATTCTTCGAGGGTGGTCGGGGCCTTTTCGATCCCGGCTTTCTTGAACACCTCCGGGTTGATCCACAGCCAGTTGACGCGGTGGATGTTCACCGGCACGGCGACATAGTCACCTTCGTACTTCACCGTGTCGGAGACTTTTTTCGACAGCAGGCCATCCCAGTTTTCCGCCTTCGAAACTTCTTTCAGCGCGTCGGTGCTGAGCAGGCCAGTGCTGCCCCACTCCTGGATGTCCGGACCCTTGATCTGTGCAACGCCCGGCGGGTTGCCGGCTACGGCGCGACTCTTGAGTACGGTCATGGCCGTGGAACCGCCACCACCGGCGACCGCGCCATCCTTCCAGGTGAAGCCGTCTTTTTCGACTTGTGCCTTCAGGACATCGACCGCTGCTTTTTCACCACCGGAAGTCCACCAGTGAACGACTTCAACGGAACCTTTGGATTCGGCGGCAAGGACACTGAGGGGGAGTGCAGACAGGGAAGCGAGAGAAATGACAGTAGCGAGGCGAGAAATCGCATTCATCTAGGAGCACCTTTCTTGTTGTTATGCATGCAAGTCTGTTGCTTGCGCTGCATAGGATTTTAAACAGGCGCCATCCCCCGGCAGGTAACGAAGGGACGCGCGTATGTCACCGTATGGTTACATAGAACCGCTCTGGGACAGCTGTGCCAGCGCACTGGCCATGCTCGGCGCCAGAGGCAGGCGCGGAATCAGCACGGCTTGCCAGGCGTGATAAAGGTCAGGCTTGCCGGGCCAGATATCGGCACTCGGGCGGTTCAGCGGGTCGAGTTCGTGATGCCAGCTGCCGCCTTCGCGATCGATGAAATGACGGTCACAGAACTCCCAGAATAGTCGGTACCAGTGTTCGTACTGCGCCTCTGCAGTGCGCTTGAGCAAGGCACTGGCGGCGGCGCTGGCCTCGCAATGGGTCCAGTGCAGGCGGTGGCGGACCACCGCTTTGTTGTCCCAATCGAGGGTGTAGACAATGCCCGGCGCGCCATCGATGTCCCAGCCGTGGAGGCAATTGTGCTCGAACAGTTTTTGCGCGTCGGTGACCAGCCAGCCCGGCGTGAGCATCCCGGCTTTCACCCGCGAAGCTTCGAGGTGCAGCAACAGTCGCGCCCACTCGAAACCGTGGCCCGGGGTGGTGCCGTAGGGGCGAAAGCCGTCGGCCGGATTGTCGCGGTTGTAGTCCCGCAGTGGCTGCCAGTCGCGGTCGAAATGCTCGATCACCAGGTAGTCGTTGGCGGCGGCGTGGCCATGGATCACACGTTCCACGATGCGCTGGGCGCGGCACAACCAGCGATTGTCATCGGTGACATCGGCCAGGGCGAGGAAGGCTTCGGTGGCGTGCATGTTGCTGTTGGCACCGCGATAGGCTTCTTCGCAACTGAAGTCGCGGTTGAAAGACTCGCGCATCGCACCTTCTTCTTCGCTCCAGAAACAGGTGTCGATGATGTCGATCGCATCATCGAGCAGGGCTTGAGCACCGGGACGCTGTGCGACCACCGCAGAGCTGGCGGCCAGCGCGACGAAGGCATGCAGATAGGCGTTCTTGCCGGTGTTGCCGTCGCGATGTTCGGCAGTGGCGAACCAGCCGCCGTGAACCGCATCGCGCAACGGCCCGCGCAGGGCGGCGACGCCGTGATCGACCAGCTCGGCGAAACCCGGCAAGCCCTGAATATGGGCCATGGCGAAGCTGTGGGTCATACGCGCGGTGTTCATGGTCTGGGCTTGCGCATCAGCCGGGAGGCGACCTTGTTCATCGAGGTTGCCGAAGCCTTCAGGGAGTTTTGAAGCCCTGGCAAAACTCAACAAGCGCAGGCCTTCGGCGGCGAGCCATTGCTGATGGGCAGGTGCGTTCAGCCAACTGCTGAAGGCTGGTTGGAGGGTGTCCATGGCGTACCTTTTTTGTTGTTATGACTGAGGGGCAGTCTAAACAACGGGCAGCGGCGGGCTTGTAACGAAGGGGGTGGGTTATGTCACCAGGCTGTGACATTTGCTGAATGGATGTGGTGATTGATCTGGCGCCATCGCGAGCAAGCTCGCTCCCACAGGGGGGCTGCGTCGTACACAAATCCAATGTGGGAGCGAGCTTGCTCGCGATGAACGATAACGCGGTCTAACTAGTCAACGCTGCGTGGCAACTGCAAGGTCACCCGCAACCCGCCCTCACGCAGGTTCTGCAAGCTGACCTCACCACCATGGCTATGGGCAATGTTGCGGGCAATCCCCAAGCCCAATCCATACCCCTGCTGCTGCCCGGCCAGTCGAAAGTGCGGCTCGAACACCTGCTCCAGCCGCTGCTCCGGCACACCCGGCCCTTCATCATCGACATGCAGGATGAACGCGCTGTCATCGTCATCGATGTGCAGGTGCGCGTTCTGCCCGTACTTCAATGCATTGTCGATCAGGTTGCCGATGCAACGCTTGAGCGCCAGCGGTTTGCCCGGGTACGCCGCCAGCGCCCGCCCCTGCTGGGTCACGCGGCCGTTGCCGTTCGGCGCGAGATAGGGCTCAACCAGACAGTCGAGCACATGGTTGAGATCCACCAACTCGATATTCTCGTGGATGTCGGTGTCTTTCACGCATTGCAGCGCGCCTTTGACCAGTAATTCGAGCTCGTCAAGATCGCGCCCGAACTTGGTTTGCAGCGTTTCGTCCTCGAGCAATTCGACCCGCAGGCGCAAGCGGGTGATCGGTGTGCGCAGGTCGTGGGAAATGGCGCTGAACAACTGACTGCGCTCCGTCAGGTAACGGCTGATGCGCTCGCGCATGGTGTTGAACGCGCGCCCAACCTCGACCACTTCACTGCCCCCGCCTTCGGCCACCGGTTCCACGTCGGCTCCCAACGACAGATCCCGGGCCGCCCGCGCCAGGCGCTTGAGCGGACGACTCTGCCAGTGCACCAGCAGGCCGATGAACAACAGCAAAAAGCCGCTGGTCAGGAGGATGAACCACACCTGCTGCGCCGGCAGGCCCTGCTCTTCAAGGCTGGTATAGGGCTCGGGCAACAGCGAGGCGATGTACAGCCATTCGCCTGGCGCCATCTGGATCTGCGTGACCAGCACCGGCGGGTTCACCGGTTCCAGGGTCAGCGCGTAGTGCGCCCAGGAGCGAGGCAACTCATCGAGCTTCAGGCCGCCATTGAAGATGCGCAGGTCTTCCGGGCTGACGAAGGTTACCGAGATGTCTGTGTCCTGGCCGAGGGACTCGCGCAGCACTTCGTCCACCGCTTTGAGCACCGCCGCTTTGCGCGGGGTGATGGGCAGTACTTCCATGCCCAGAGGTTTATCGTTGAGCGTCACCACGAACCGGGTGCCGCCCATGCTGCGCAACTGATCGAGCACCAACGGCCGAAACGCCACCGGCAACGAACGGAAGTAACTGACACTGGCCGTCATCGAATGGGCCAGGCTGCGGGCGCTGGTGACCAGGCCCTCGAGCTGCGTGGCGCGCAATTGCGAAACCCAGATCACGCTCGACAGCGTCTGGGCGAACAACACCGCCAGCAAGGTCAACAGCAACATCCGCCCGAGCAGCGAACGCGGCATCGGTATTTTGCCGGCGAGTTTGCGGAAAATCTCAGTGGCCATTGCTGGCAACCACATTGGCCGCCAGTTGGTAGCCGCTGCCACGCACGGTGCGGATCAGCCGTGGCGGTTTTTCAGTGTCGCGCAGGCGCTGGCGCAATCGGCTGACCGCCATGTCGACGATGCGATCGAGGGGCATCAAATCGCGGCCACGGGTGGCGTTGCCGATGGTGTCGCGGTCGAGGATTTCCTGCGGGTGATCGAGGAACAGTTTCAGCAGTGCGAAGTCGGCGCCCGAGAGAATCACCTCTTCGCCATCGATGTGAAACAACCGATGGCTGACCATGTCCAGGCGCCAGTCATCGAAGGCCAGCACCTCACCGCCGTTACGTTCCTGGCCGAACTGCGCGCGGCGCAGCAACGCCTTGATCCGCGCCTGCAATTCCCGTGGACTGAACGGCTTGCCCAGATAATCGTCGGCGCCCAGTTCCAGGCCGATGACGCGGTCGGCTTCGTCGGAACTGGCGGTGAGCATGATGATCGGCACCTGCGCCTGGCGTGGATGCTGGCGAATCCAGCGGCACAGGCTGAAACCGTCCTCGTCGGGCAGCATCACGTCAAGGATCACCAGGTCGGCCGGCGCCTCGTTCAGTGCCTGGCGAAAACCGGCACCGTCGGCAGTGGCACGCACCTGGAACCCGGCGCGGGTCAGGTAGGTGTCCAGCAACTCGCGTATCTCTTGATCGTCATCGACCAACAAAATCGACTTGTTGACTGAGCTCACGGGCGGCGTCCTTGTTGTTTGAATTGGGCGGATTATGCCTTAAGCACCGATTTTACAAACACTGAAGAACAACTGTGGGAGCGGGCTTGCTCGCGAAAGCGGTGTGTCAGTCGACATTAATGTTGAATGTCAGTCCGCATTCGCGAGCAAGCCCGCTCCCACATTTTGAGCGCATTTCAAGCGGGGATGGATTGCTCCAGTGCCACACCCGCCCCCATCAATCCGGAATACGGCGCCGTAACCAGCCACACCGGAATCCCCTTGAAGTAGTCGCTCATGCAACCCTTGTCGGCGAAGCAGCGGGCGAAACCGCTTTCAAGGAAGAAATCGGCAAACCGCGGGATCACCCCGCCAACGATGTACACGCCACCACGCGCACCGGTGGTCAGCACGTTGTTGCCAGCCACGCGACCGAGCCAGCAGCAGAACTGCTCGAGCACTTCCAAGGCAATCGGGTCACCCGCCAGTCCGGCAGCGGTAATCGCTTCCGGTGTTTCGAGCACAGGCGTGTGTCCGTCCACCGCGCAGATCGCCCGGTAGACGCGCGGCAAGCCGCCGCCGCTCAGTGCCGTTTCTGCGCTGACATGGCCGATCTCGTTGAAAATGTGTTGCCACAACTGGGTTTCACGCGGGCTGCTCAGGGGTAGATCGACGTGACCGCCCTCCCCCGGCAACGCAGCGAATCGGCCTTCGCCCAGATCGAGCAAGGTGCCGACGCCCAGGCCCGTGCCCGGGCCAATCACCACCGCCGGACGCAACGGCTCCGGCGTGCCTTCGCAGACCACGCGAAATTCGCCGGGCTGCAAACGGGTCATGCCCAGGGCCATGGCCGAGAAGTCGTTGACCAACAGCAGTTGATCGACCTGCAAGATCTGGCAAAAACCCTTGCGGCTCAAGCGCCAGTGATTGTTGGTGAACTTGAATTCATCGCCGCTCACGGGACCGGCCACCGACAGGCACACCGATCCGATCGAACCCGGCGCCAGCCCCAGGCCATTGAGATAGAGGCTGATCGCCTCCTCCGGGCTGGGGAAATCTGCCGTTGCCAGCACCTGGACCGATTCCAGTTGCTGGTTTTTCCACAACGCGAAACGTGCGTTGGTCCCACCGATGTCACCGACCAAAGCCAGTTTCAATTAAGCGTCTCCAGGGCAGAAGTAAAGGCGCTGGCGCCCTGCTCCGCCGAGCTGAAGGCCATGCGCATGAAACCGAACAGCTCGCGACCGGTGCCGATGTTGTTGCCCAACAGGCCCTTGGCCGGCGTGCGCGCTGCGAATTCTTCGGCGTCCACCTTAAGTTCCAGGGTGCCTTTGACGCCATCGACGCGGATGATATCGCCCTCTTGCACCCGCGCCAAAGCGCCGCCTACATAGGCCTCGGGGCTGACATGAATGGCCGCCGGGATTTTCCCTGATGCGCCGGACATGCGCCCGTCGGTCACCAGGGCGACTTTGAAGCCGCGATCCTGCAAAACACCGAGGAACGGCGTCATCTTGTGCAGCTCCGGCATGCCATTGGAGCGCGGACCCTGGAAGCGCATCACCGCGACAAAATCCTTCTCCAGCAAACCGGCCTTGAACGCATCGGCCAGGTCCTGTTGATCCTGGAACACCATGGCCGGCGCTTCGACAATCTGGTTCTCCACGGCTACGGCGGAGACTTTCATCACACCGCGACCAAGGTTGCCTTCCATCACCCGCAGACCACCTTCCGGCGAGAATGCACGAGCGACCGGACGCAGGATGCTTTCATCGAGGCTGTCGGTCACGCCTTCGCGCCACACCAGCTGGCCATTGTCGAGGAACGGCTCCTGGGTGTAGCGGCTCAGGCCGTGGCCCATCACGGTGTTGACGTTTTCGTGGAGCAACCCGGCTTCCAGCAGTTCACGGATCAGGAACGACATGCCACCCGCGGCCTGGAAGTGGTTGATGTCGGCTTTGCCGTTCGGGTAGACGTGGCTCAGGGTCGGCACCACCTCGGAGAGGTCGGCCATGTCCTGCCAGGTCAATTGAATGCCCGCCGCCATGGCGATGGCCGGCATGTGCAGGGTGTGGTTGGTCGAGCCGCCCGTGGCGTGCAACGCGACAATCGAGTTGACCAGCGAACGCTCGTCGACGATTTCGCCGATCGGCATGAAGTCGCCGTTCTGCTTGGTCAGGCGCGTGACCTGATGCGCCGCTTCACGGGTCAGGGCATCGCGCAACGGCGTGTTCGGGTTGACGAAGGACGCGCCCGGCAGGTGCAGGCCCATGACTTCCATCAGCAACTGGTTGGTGTTGGCGGTGCCGTAGAAGGTGCAGGTGCCAGGGCTGTGGTAGGACTTCATTTCCGATTCCAGCAGCTCTTCGCGGGTCGCCTTGCCTTCGGCGTACTTCTGGCGCACGTCGGCTTTCTGCTTGTTGGAAATGCCCGACACCATCGGCCCGCCCGGCACGAAGATCATCGGCAGATGGCCGAAGCGCAGCGCGCCCATCATCAGGCCCGGCACGATCTTGTCGCAGATGCCGAGCAGCAGCGCGCCGTCGAACATGTTGTGGGACAGCGCCACGGCCGTGGACAGCGCGATCACTTCGCGGCTTGGCAGGCTCAGCTCCATGCCCGGCTCGCCCTGGGTCACGCCGTCGCACATGGCTGGCGTGCCACCGGCGAACTGGCCGACGGAGCCGATCTCGCGCAGGGCTTTCTTGATCAGTTCGGGGAAGACTTCGTACGGCTGGTGCGCCGAGAGCATGTCGTTATATGACGAAACTATCGCGATGTTCGCGGAGTTCATCATCCGCAGGCTGTGCTTGTCATCGCTGCCGCAACCGGCCACGCCATGGGCGAAGTTGGCGCATTGCAGCTTGCCGCGCATCGGACCGTCGCTGGCCGCACCGCGGATCAATGCAAGGTAGGCCGCACGCGTGGCGCGGCTGCGGGCGATAAGCCGTTCAGTGACCTCAAGGACGCGGGGATGCATGTGTAGAACTCCAGGCTAACGGATGTGGCGACCTGATTGTCTATGCTGAACAAGAGCCGTTGTTGACGGGATGACAGACGGTTTTCTTGATCAATCGGACCAGTTGATTCAGGTCACTCGTTGTAGATTGAACAAAATATTGCCACTAAAAAGGCTTGTTTTCTATTTTTTTGCGAATAATCTTGTAATTCCAACAACAAAACGACGGCGGCGCTGAAATATGACTCTTCGAATCGCAATCAATGGTTTTGGCCGTATTGGCCGTAATGTCCTGCGGGCACTCTATACCCAAGGCTATCGCCGGGATTTGCAGATCGTCGCCATCAACGACCTGGGCGACAGCGCGATCAACGCGCACTTGCTCAAGTACGACACTGTTCACGGCACGTTCGACGCCGATGTTCAACATGATCAGGAAAGCCTGACCGTCAACGGCGACCGCATTTCGGTCAGCGCCATCCGCAACCCGGCCGACCTGCCCTGGGCCGCGGAAAAGATTGATGTGGTATTCGAATGCACCGGTCTGTTCACCGACCGCGCCAAAGCCGCCGCGCATATTACGGCCGGCGCGCGCAAAGTGATCATCTCGGCTCCCGCCAAAGGCGCTGACGCCACTGTGGTTTACGGGGTCAACCACGACATTCTGCGCCAGTCGCACCAGATTATTTCCAACGCCTCGTGCACCACCAACTGCCTGGCCCCGGTGGCCCAGGTGCTGCATCGC
The DNA here is from genome assembly GCF_059492225.1 of Pseudomonas sp. Pseusp10. NCBI lineage: Bacteria > Pseudomonadati > Pseudomonadota > Gammaproteobacteria > Pseudomonadales > Pseudomonadaceae > Pseudomonas > Pseudomonas sp. Pseusp10. Next base: position 5,607,425 of record NZ_CP168528.1, read on the forward strand.
GAGCTGGGCATCGAAAGCGGCTTGATGACCACCATTCACGCCTACACCAACGACCAGCACCTGACCGACGTCTATCACGTCGATCCGTACCGCGCCCGTTCAGCCACCCAGAACATGATCCCGAGCAAGACCGGTGCCGCCGAAGCGGTGGGCCTGGTACTGCCGGAACTGGCAGGCAAATTGACCGGCATGTCGGTGCGCGTACCGGTCATCAATGTGTCGCTGGTGGACCTGACGGTGCATCTGAAAAAAGAAGCCAGCGCAGAGGAAGTCAATGCGCTGATGAAAGAAGCCAGCCAGCATTCGAAGATCCTTGGGTACAACACCCTGCCGCTGGTCTCCAGCGACTTCAACCATAACCCGCTGTCGTCGATCTTCGACGCCAACCACACCAAGTCCAGTGGCAAATTGCTCAAGGTATTGGCGTGGTATGACAACGAGTGGGGCTTCTCCAACCGCATGCTCGATAACTGCCTGGCGCTGTGCAACGCAGAATAAGCAGCACGCCCCCCGGTCTTGTAGGAGCGAGCCTGCTCGCGATGGTCGTTAACGATAACGCGAGGAACCTGATGCCCCGCGGTGCTCTACAGTCCATCGCGAGCAGGCTCGCTCCTACAAGGTGCGTGTCATGTCTGGAGTAACAATCGATGATCGGCATCAGCTTTACGCAAAAGACCATGGCAGCGCGCAAGCGTATTGCCCTGGTCGCCCATGACCACTGCAAGGTGTTCTTGCTGGACTGGGCCGAACGGCAAAAAGACAAACTGGCCCAGCATGATCTGGTCGCCACTGGCACCACGGGGTTGTTGTTGCAACAACGCCTCGACCTGCCTGTGCACAGCATGATCAGCGGGCCGCTGGGCGGCGACCAACAGCTCGGTGCGCAAATCGCCGAACAGCGGGTCGACATGCTGGTGTTTTTCTGGGACCCGTTCGAACCCCAGCCCCACGATCCGGATATCAAGGCATTACTTCGGGTCGCGGCGGTGTGGAACATCCCGGTGGCGTGCAACGAATGCAGCGCCGACTATCTGCTCAGCAGTCCGCTGATGGATCAGGCACACCTCCATCGGATTCCCGATTACGCGACCTATTTGCAGGGTCGTGCGTAAAGCTTCACAAATCAGTGCTTGACCATTCGAGTAGATGATAAGCATTATCATTTGCTCGAAATGGATCAGGTCCTCCCGTGAGTCAGTCGCGCTTCAACCACGTTTTCCTCACCCAGCGTACCTCCCTGCTGCGCACGCTGGAACGGATGGTCAACAATCACAGCACCGCTGAAGACCTCTTGCAGGAAACCTATCTGCGGGTGACCCGCGCGTTGAGCGAACGGGCCATCGATCATCTTGAGCCCTTTGTCTTCCAGACGGCGCGCAACCTGGCGCTGGACCATTTGCGCGCGCGGCGCATCCATTCGCGCACCATGGTCGACGACGTGCCGCAGGAGGTGATGCACAGCATCGCCGCCCCCACCAGCAGCGCGGAAGACGCTGCCCATGCCGAACAATTGCTGGAGCGCCTGAACGTGAGCCTCAGTGAACTCAGCGCCCGCCAGCAGCGGATTTTCATCCTCAGCCGCCTGCACGGGCACAGCTATCAGGAAATCGCCGACAAGCTGAACGTATCCCTCAGCACCGTGCAGAAAGAACTCAAACTGATCATGTCGATCTGCATGGGTGTCGCCGAAAGGAATGACGGCAGCGGCAAGCTTTAAGCGGCAAGCCGCAGGCTCAACGCCAAACCGAGCTTTAGCTTGCAGCCTGTAGCTTGAAACTTGAAACTGCTGCTCAAAAAGCCCCCGCCGAGGAAACACCGTGACGGACAACCACCGCTCCCCCGAGCCTTCACTGGCGCAGGATCCCGCAAGTGCGATGGACCAGGCCCTGGACTGGTTGATCGTGCTCGGCAGTCCCGACGAGGAGCAGAGCCGCCAATTCCACGCATGGCTCGACGCCGATCCGTTGAATGCCCAGGCGTTCGCCAAGGCCCAGGCGATCTGGGACGGCCCGCAAGTGGCGCAATGCGCGCAAAGCCTGGCTGCGCGTCCCGCGAAAGTCACGGTCCTCGCCCGCCTGCGTCCGCACTGGAAACCGCTGGCCACCGCCGCCGTGCTGCTGCTCGGAATGTTCAGTTTCAGCAATTTGCCAATGCGCCTGCAGGCCGATCACCTGACCGTGGTCGGGGAGCGTCAGCGCCTGCAACTGGAGGACGGCTCCAGGGTCCTGCTCAATACCAATTCGGCATTCTCAAGCACCATCAACGATCAACAACGTATTGCCCGCCTGTATCAAGGCGAAGCGTTTTTTGAAGTGCAGGCCAACCACAGCCAGCCACTGGAAATCGACGCCGGCCCGGTCACGGCCAGCGTTCGCGATACCGCGTTTGCCGTGCGTTACCTCGACGGCGTGGCACAGGTGCGGGTGCAGCGCGGCGATGTCGACTTGCGAGCCACCCGTGACGATGCGCGGGTGCGCTTGTCCGCCGGGGAAAGTATCCGCATCGGCCCCAACGGTTTCGACCACCCGGCCAGGCTGGATGCCGCCACCGACCTGGCGTGGGTCCAGGGGCGACTGGTGTTTGAAAACTGCCCGTTGAACCAGGTGCTGGCAGAACTTCGCCGCTACTACCCGGGCTGGATCATCAACAACAACGAGCAGTTGGCCGATGTCGCCGTGACGGGCAACTATCGCCTCGATCAGCCGCTGGACGTGGTTCGCGCCCTGGCCCACATCACCTCGGCACGGCTTCAGGAATTCCCGGCGCTGGTCATCCTGAACTGAATGAGAATTATTTTTACTCGATAGCCAAACCCCGTACGTCTCGTTATAGCCAATGCAATTGATTCGCATCTAACCATGCCGATCAGCACCTATAAAGATTCGTGCGACACGGAGCGCTATCGATGTCCCCTCGCCTCACCCGCCAAGCCTCTTCACCTTCCCGCATGCTGTCGCTGCTGACCGCGGCCATCCTGACGGCCGGCGCCGCACCGCTCATGGCCGCCACCGCCACCGAGCCGTCGACTCGCAAAATGGGCGACTACTCGTTCGCCATTCCCCAACAGTCACTGGTGTCGGCACTCAATGCCTTTACCGCCGTGACAGGCTGGCAGGTCGGCGTGTCGTCGCAGCTGGCGCAAGGTGTCGTCTCGCCGGGGATACGCGGCACCCTGTCACCGGAAAAAGCCCTGGATCGCCTGTTGGTGGGGACCAGCCTGAGCTATCGCAAACTGGGCAACAACAGCATCGTTCTGGAAAAGCGCGCCAACAGCGGTGCCCTCAATCTGGATCAGGTGACCATCAGCGCCACCCGTAATGAGCAGAGTGTGAACAGCGTGCCGAGCACGGTCTCTGTCTACACACGCGAGGATCTGGACCGCAACAACGTCAATACCATCAAGGAACTGGTGCGCTATGAACCCGGTGTTTCGGTGGGCGGTTCGGGCCAACGCGCCGGCATCACGGGTTACAACATTCGCGGCATCGATGGTGACCGAGTGCTGACCCAGGTCGATGGCGTGCAGGTGCCCGACGGTTTCTTCAACGGCCCGTATGCCCAGACCAACCGCAACTATGTCGACCCGGAAATCGTCAAACGTGTGGAAATCCTCCGCGGCCCGGCCTCTGTTTTGTACGGCAGCAATGCCATTGGCGGCGCCGTCAGCTACTACACGCTGGACCCGGACGACATCATCAAACCGGGCAAGGATGTCGGCGCACGGCTGAAAACCGGCTACAGCTCCGCCGACGACAGCTGGCTGACCTCCGGCACCATCGCCGGCCGCACCGGCGAGTTCGATGGCCTGCTGCATCTCAGTCAACGCAACGGTCATGAAACAGAGTCCTTTGGCGAAACCGGCGGCACTGGCCTGAACCGCACTGAAGCCAACCCCCAGGACGTGCGCACCACCAGCGTGCTGGCCAAACTGGGCTGGAACTACGTCGACGACGCACGCCTGGGCCTGACCTACGAGAATTACAAGGCCGACCGCGACACCAATCAATTGAGCGCGGTGGGTGGCCCGTTCAATGCCGGACGTGGTTTCGGCTTCTATAAGTCCCGCACCGGCAACGACACGATCACCCGCGAACGCTTTGGCCTGGAACACAGCTTCGGCCTGGACAGTGCACTGGCTGACAACATCAAGTGGACGCTGAACTACCAGATCGCCAAGACCGACCAGAGCACCGAGGAAATCTACGCGCCGTCGCGGACTGTGCTGCGTAACCGCGATACCAACTTCAAGGATCGCCAATGGATATTCGATGCCCAGGCTGACAAGTCGTTTGCCATCGCCGACACCGAACACCTCGTCACCTATGGCACCACCATCAAGCAGGACAAAGTCACCGGCCTGCGTACCGGTACCGGCACCTGCCTGACCGTGGCAGGTGCCTGCCGGGTCATTGGTGCCCCTAGCGCCCTCGACACGCTGACACCCGCCAGTGACTTCCCGGACCCGACCATCAATAGCTACAGCCTGTTCGCCCAGGATCAGATCAGTTGGGGCAACTGGACCTTCATGCCCAGTGCACGCTATGACTACACCGAGCTCAAGCCGCACATCACCGAAGAGTTCCTGGCCACCGCCGACCAGAGCGGCAATGGCACGGTGAGCGACGACACCAAGACCTGGCATCGTCTGTCGCCGAAGTTCGGCACCACCTACAGCTTCAACGATAACTACACCTGGTACGGCCAATACGCCGAAGGCTTCCGCACACCGACGGCCAAGGCGTTGTATGGTCGTTTCGAAAACCTCGCCGGCGGCTATCGGGTCGCGCCTAATCCGGACCTGGAACCGGAAAAAAGCAAAAGCTACGAAACGGGTTTGCGCGGCAACTTCGAGCAGGGCTCGTTTGACGTGGCGGTGTTCTACAACAAATACCGCGACTTCATTAACGAGAACGCCATCACACCCGGCTACACCGAGACCACGTTCCAGAGCAACAACATCAAGCGCGCCACCATCAAGGGTGCCGAGGTCAAGGGACGCCTGAACCTCGACGCCTTCGGTGCCCCGCAGGGCCTCTACACCCAGGGCTCGGTGGCCTATGCCTACGGGCGCAACGACGACAACGGCGAGCCGCTCAACAGCGTCAACCCGCTGACCGGCGTATTCGGCCTCGGTTACGACCAGGACAACTATGGCGGTTTGCTCAGTTGGACCCTGGTGAAGAAGCAGGACCGCGTCGACAGCACCAGCTTCAAAACCCCGGACGGCACCAGCACCCAGTTCAAGACCCCGGGCTTCGGCATTCTGGACCTGAGCGCCTTTTATAAGGTGACCGACGACGTGACCGTCAACGGCGGCATCTTCAACCTGACCAACAAGAAATACTGGCTATGGGATGACGTGCGCGGCTATGACAGCGTCGGCGAAGCGTCGGTGACCCAGCCGGCCAACCTCGACCGCCTGACCCAGCCGGGTCGCAACTTTGCGGTCAACGTGATCTGGGACATCTGATCCGGTCCTGCCACCGAGCGGTTTCATCAAGCCGCCCGGTGAAGATTTTTTACTGTCAGGCGCCTGCTTGTTCGTCTCGTTACCAAGCGCCTTTTTTCCCCAAGGAATTGCCATGAATACCCAGGCCACCGAACAACGTCCCAACCTGCGTTCACAGCGTTTGAACCAGATCACCCACGAGCCGCACAGCAAGCTCGATGCCCTGGTCAAAGCCCATGCCCCGTTTGAAACCCCGGCCAATTTCGCCCGCTTCGTGGTGGCGCAGTATCTGTTCCAGTCGGAACTGGTCTCGCTGTACAACGATGCCGAACTGACCACCATCGTCCCGGACCTGCCGGCGCGCTGCCGTGCCGATGCAGCCAAGGCCGACCTCGCGGACCTGGACACCGACGTGCCGGCGCCCGTCGCCGGTGCACTGAAGCACCCGACCAAGGCCGAAGCCCTGGGCTGGATCTTTGTGTCGGAAGGTTCGAAGCTCGGTGCTGCGTTCCTGATCAAGCGTGCCGTGGGCCTTGGCCTGAGCGAAACCTTTGGCGCCCGTCACCTTGGCGAACCAGCCGGCGGCCGTGCTGAAGGCTGGAAAAGCTTCGTCAAAACCCTCGACGGCCTGGCGTTCAGCGCCCGAGAAGAAGCCGAAGTGGAAAAAGGCGCCATCGACGCGTTCAACCGTTTTACCGTGTTGCTGGAGCGGGCTTACGCCAGCGCGCCAGAAGTCGCCTGACACACCACTGCCCCTGTGGGAGCGGGCTTGCTCGCGAAAGCGGAGTACCAGTCAACAACAATGCTGTCTGGAATACCGTCATCGCGAACAGGCTCGCTCCTACAGGGGATGTCGTAGCCTGTCAGATTTCGATCCGCCTCACGTATTGCCTTGAGCCCATGCCCACCTCCTCCAGACTCTCCCGCCTCCTCTTCGGCCTGTTGGCCTATGTCAGCCTGGGCATCGGCCTGATCGCCATCGTCATTCCCGGCCTGCCAACCACCGAGTTCATCCTGCTGGCCGCCTGGGCCGCGACCCGAAGTTCGCCGCGCCTGAGTGCCTGGCTGGAAAACCACCGGCTGTTCGGCCCCATCCTCTATAACTGGCGCAACGGCAAGATCATCGCGCGCCGGGCAAAGATCAGCGCCACTGTCAGCATGCTGTTATGTGCAGGTCTCATGCTGGCGATGCTCGAGCACGGCTGGCCGGTCTACCTGGCGATTGCCGGGATGGGGCTGGGCAATCTGTGGATCTGGTCCCGGCCGGAATCACTGCCGGAATCCTGCTGAACAACTCCGCGATATTTCTTCGTTTTAAAGCACTTTTCGGCACATTTTTCTGCGCAAACGTTCAACCACTACCGTTCGTCGGCACCCCATTCATGTAACCTGGCCTTCACGCCGATGTGCATTGATCGGCGCTAAATGGATTTAGCGAGTGAGCCGCAACGGCTCGCAGCCAACACTTCATCCATTCGCGAGTTCGCCCTATGTTCGACTCACTGTCCATCCGCCTGAAAATCGTCCTGCTGTCCGGTCTGTGCCTGCTGGGTGTAGTCGCCTTGATAGTGGGCATGAACATCTACCAGACCAATCAGAACGATGATCTGGTCAACGATTCCAGCAGCAGAATGCTCACCGCCAGTGTGCAGGACCTGCTTCAGGCCAAAGCCGCCGAGCAAGCGGTACGGGTGCAGAAGACCTTCGGTGAAACCCTGACGGTGGTGACCGCCCTGGCGGATCAGATCAAGGACATGCGCGCCATGGCCGCCAAGCGCTCGCTGGAGCCTGGCGCCCTGCGTGAAGAGTTGAACCAGAGCCTGAAAACCGCCTTCGAGCGCAACGGCAAGGTGCTGGGCATCTGGCTGGCGTTCGAGCCCAACGGCCTGGACGGCAAGGACAGCGAATTCGTCAATGACGCCGTGCGCCAGTCCAATGAGATCGGTCGTTACGCCACCTACTGGAGCCGCGCCGGGGGTGAGTCGCTGAACACGATCATGGTCGAAGAGGACATGACCAAAACCACCCTGAACCTCAGCGGCACGCCGTACAACGTCTGGTACACCTGCCCTCGGGACAGCAAGCGCACCTGTCTGCTCGACCCCTACGCCGATACTGTCGGCGGCAAGGAAGTGTTGATGACCAGCATTTCCGTACCGCTGCTGGAAAATGGCAAGTCCATCGGTGTGGTCGGTATCGACATCGCCCTCGACGCCCTGCAAGCGGCGGCGGTCGGCTCCCAGCGTGAACTGTTCAACAACGCCGGGCACATGCTGATCGTCTCCGGCACTGGCGTAATGGCCGCCTACAGCGTCGATGCGGCGAAAGTCGGCAAGAGCATCGGCGACACCCTGGGCGCGGATGGCAAGGACATCCTGCAATTGCTCGGTAGCGGTGCCCCGAAGATTCTCCAGCAAGGCGACCTGATCCGTGCGGTTTACCCGGTCAGCCCGATTGCCGATGCCAAGGCCTGGGCCGTGGTGATCGACCTGCCCAAACAAGTGCTGCTGGCCGACTCGGTGAAGCTGCAAGCAGTGCTCGACGATGCCCAGCAAAGCGGCACGATCAAGGCCCTTTCGGTGGCGGTGATTGCCGGCCTGCTCGGTCTGCTGCTGATGTGGCTCACCGCGTCGGGCGTGACCCGACCGATCAACAGCGTGGCCGAAATGCTCAAGGCGATTGCCAGTGGCGACGGCGACCTGACCCAGCGCCTGCACTACAGCAAGAAAGACGAGTTGGGCGAGCTGGTGGGCTGGTTCAACCGCTTCCTCGACAAGCTGCAACCGACCATTGCGCAGATCAAGCAAAGCATTACCGACGCCCGCGGCACGGCCGATCAGTCGTCCGAGATTGCCCGCCAGACCAGTGAAGGCATGCAGGTGCAGTTCCGCGAAATCGACCAGGTCGCCACGGCGTCCAACGAAATGAGCGCCACTGCCCACGATGTCGCCAACAGCGCCTCGAACGCGGCCAACGCCGCCAAGGGTGCCGACCAGTCGGCCCGCGACGGCATGTCGATCATCGAGCGCAGCACCCGCGACATCAATCAACTGGCCGAGGAGGTCAGCAAGGCCGTGACCGAAGTCGAAGCCCTGGCGGTCAACAGCGAGCAGATCGGTTCGGTGCTGGAAGTGATCCGCAGTATTGCCGAGCAAACCAACCTGCTGGCACTCAACGCGGCCATCGAGGCCGCCCGTGCCGGTGAAAGCGGTCGCGGCTTCGCGGTGGTGGCCGACGAAGTGCGTAACCTGGCCAAGCGTACCCAGGATTCGGTAGAAGAAATTCGCTTGGTGATCGAGCGCATCCAGTCCGGCACCCGCGGCGTGGTCGCCACCATGCATTCAAGCCAGACCCAGGCCCACAGCAACGCCGGGCAGATCCAGCAGGCGGTCCAGGCCTTGGGCAAAATCAGCGACGCGGTCACCGTGATCAGCGACATGAACCTGCAAATCGCCAGTGCCGCCGAGCAGCAAAGCGCCGTGGCCGAAGAGGTCAACCGCAATGTCTCGGCGATCCGCACCGTCACCGAAACCCTGACCGGCCAGGCCACTGAATCGGCGCAAATCAGCAGCCAGCTCAATTCCCTGACCACTCACCAGATGAAGTTGATGGATCAGTTCCGCGTTTAAAGAACCGACCGAAGATCCTCTGTGGGAGCGAGCTTGCTCGCGATGTCGGACTGACATTCAACATTGATGTCGACTGAAAGTCTGCTATCGCGAGCAAGCTCGCTCCCACAAGGATTTCATCTGACCTGGAAACTTTTGGACTAAGATCAGGCTCTCGCTCCGGAGGGCCTTCGATGACTGATCTGCTCACGTCCATTCAAGCCGCACTCGGTTTGCCTCACACTCCGATTCCTTTCACCTCCAGCGGCGCCCTGCCCTCGGCGTTTGCTGTCACTGACCTGGCCTGCGCCAGCATTGCCGCCGCCGGACAGGCCGCCAGCGAACTGCTGCACCAACAAACCGGGCGCCTGCCCGACCTTGAAGTAGACCGACGCCTGGCGTCCTTCTGGTTCGCGACCTCGATTCGCCCGACAGGCTGGAGCGTTCCGCCGCTGTGGGATGCGGTCGCCGGTGACTACGCCACCTGTGATGGCTGGATTCGCCTGCACACCAACGCGCCCCATCACCGCGCCGCTGCCGAAAGCGTGCTCGGCGCCTGCACCGACCGCACAGCAATGACCGGCAAAGTGGCGCAATGGACGAAAAGCGAACTTGAGCAGGCGGTGGTCGATGCTGGTGGTTGTGCCGCCGAAATGCGCACTTGGGAGCAATGGCAGACCCATCCTCAAGGCCAGGCGGTAAATGCCGAACCCTTGATTCATTTCGCCAACCACCCAAGCCAGAGTAGCCAACCGTGGATGGGGTCAGTGGCCCGGCCACTGGCTGGCATCAAGGTGCTGGATTTGACGCGGGTGCTTGCCGGCCCTATTGCCAGCCGCTTTCTGGCCGGCCTCGGCGCCGATGTCTTGCGCATCGATCCACCGACCTGGAACGAGCCGGGGGTGGTGCCGGAAGTCACTTTGGGAAAACGCTGCGCGCGTCTTGATCTGAACGATAAATCCGACCGCGACATATTCGAATGCTTGCTCAGGGACGCCGACATTCTGCTCCACGGTTATCGTGCCGATGCACTGGAGCGGCTTGGCTTGGGCATGCATGAGCGCCGGCAACTGAACCCGGGGCTGATTGATGTTTGCCTCAATGCCTATGGCTGGAGCGGCCCCTGGCAAAACCGTCGGGGCTTCGACAGCCTGGTGCAGATGAGCAGCGGCATCGCCGAAGCGGGCATGTGCTGGAAAAGTGCCGACAAGCCGACACCACTCCCCGTACAAGCGCTTGATCACGCCACCGGGTACTTGATGGCGGCCAGTGCGATCAGGTTGTTGGCGCAACGGTTGAGCGACGGTACAGGCGGCTCGGCGCGATTGTCGTTGGCGCGTACGGCGAAGCTGTTGATCGAGGCTGGGGCCGGGACGGGCGAGGCGTTACGCGCGGAAGATGTGCAGGATCAGGGAATGTTCGTGGAGCAAACACCGTGGGGACCGGCGCATCGGTTGCTCGCGCCTTTGAAGATCACCGCGACGCCTTTGCAGTGGGCGCTTCCGGCAACGGAACTGGGTTCACATCCTGCGCAGTGGTGGTGAACTTCAGATAGCCATCGCGAGCAAGCTCGCTCCCACAGGTGACCGAGTTCTAGAGGACGACCACGATCAACTGTGGGAGCGAGCTTGCTCGCGATGGCGCCAGAAAAGGCAACACATAACCCGGATCTTTTCAGTCCGCCCGACTCAATGACGTCCACAGCACCTGCGCCGCATACCCTCGATAAGGCCGCCAGCCCTCAGCCCGCAACAAAAGCTGCTTCGCCGTTACCGGCCCACCCTCCAGCGCTGCCAACGCATTGATCAGCCCCACGTCGCCATTGGGAAACCCATCCATCTCCCGCAACTGGCGCAACGCAATGTATTGCGCCGTCCAGTCACCAACCCCGTGCAAGGCCAGCAACCGCGCTACGCTCCCCTCCCGGCCGGACTCGAACAACCGCGGATCATCGAGTAATGCCTGAGCCACCCCCGACAACGTCCGGCCTCGGCTTTTCGGCATGCCCAGCGTCGCCAGGTCCGCCCCCGCCAGCACCTCAGCCGTGGGAAACACATGGCTCAATCCCGGCTGCGGTGAACTCAACGGCACACCGTATTGCGCCAGCAGCTTCCCCGCCAACCGGATCGCCGCCGCTACCGTAATCTGCTGCCCCAGCACCGCGCGGATCGCCAGTTCCAGCCCATCCCACGCCCCCGGCACTCGCAACCCGGGGCGCTCGGCAATCAACCGTGCCATCAGCGGATCAACCGCCAGGTGCCGGTGAATCGTCGACAAGTCGGCATCCAGGTCGAACATCCGCCGCAGCCTTGCGACAATTTCAGGTACGGCGTCCGGGTCAGGAAAATCCAGGGTCAGCTCAAGTGCATCGGATGTAGCAGGCTGGATCGAAAACGTACCGTGAACGCCATACAAGTCGATGCTGCGCGAGTAAACACCCTCGACCACCGTTTCCAGGCCAACAATCGCCCGCGCCGACAAGAACCCCAGCAACGCCGGCCAGTCATAGGGCGGCTGGTACGCCAGCAACAACCTCACAGACTGAGCACCCCGCTGTACAACCCAAAAGCCGCCAGCCCCGCACCACCGATGACACAGGTGAAAATGCCTTTCTCGACAACCGTGAACAATGGCTTGCCCTGCTCATGACGTGCCTTGGCAAACAGGATCACACCCGGCGCATACAGCAACGCCGACAGCAGCAAATACTTCAGGCCCCCGGCATACAGCAACCACACCGCGTAGCCCAGAGCGATGCCACCGATCAGCAGATCCTTGATCCGCTCGGCGGGTGCCTGTTGGTAGGTTTCACCCCGCGCGCACAACAACACCGCATAGGCCGCCGACCACAGATACGGCACCAGGATCATCGAGGACGCCAGATAAATCAGACTGGTGTAGGTGCCGGCGGAAAACAGCGTGATCAGCAGGAACAACTGGATCATCGAGCTGGTCAGCCACATCGCATTGACCGGCACACGGTTGGCATTTTCCTTGGTCAGGAATGCCGGCATGGTCTTGTCTTTCGCCGTGGCAAACAGAATTTCGGCGCACAGCAGCGCCCAGGACAACAAGGCCCCCAACAGCGAGATCGCCAGGCCGACGCTGATCAGCAACGCCCCCCAAGGGCCGACGATATGTTCAAGCACCGCGGCCAACGAGGGGTTCTGCAGTTTCGCCAACTCCGGCTGGGTCATGATCCCCAGCGACAGCACGTTCACCAGCACCAGCAGCGCCAAGACCCCAAGAAACCCGATAACCGTCGCCCGGCCCACGTCGGAACGTTTCTCCGCCCGGGCCGAATAGACACTGGCCCCCTCGATCCCGATAAACACGAACACGGTGACCAGCATCATGTGCCGGACCTGATCCATCACGCTGCCGAATTCCGGGTTGTTGCGCCCCCAGATATCGAGAGTAAAGACGTCCGCCTTGAACGCCACGGCGGCAATCACGATGAACATGATCAGCGGCACAATCTTGGCCACGGTGGTCACTTGATTGATGAACGCTGCCTCCCTGATCCCGCGCATCACCACAAAATGCACCGTCCAGAGCAGCAGCGAAGCGCAGACGATAGCGATTGGCGTGTTGCCTTCGCCAAAGACCGGAAAGAAATAACCGAGGGTGCTGAACAGCAGCACGAAGTAACCGACGTTGCCCAGCCAGGCGCTGATCCAGTACCCCCAGGCCGAAGAAAAGCCCATGTAGTCGCCGAACCCGGCCTTGGCGTAGGCGTACACCCCGGAGTCCAGCTCCGGCTTGCGATTGGCCAGGGTCTGGAATACGAACGCCAGGGTCAGCATGCCGACGGCGGTGATCGCCCAACCGATCAGGATCGCCCCGGCATCGGCCTTGGCCGCCATGTTTTGCGGCAGGGAAAAGATCCCGCCGCCAATCATCGACCCCACCACCAACGCGATCAATGCACTCAGGCGAAGCTTGCTCGGTGATTGCGACATCGTTGCATCTCCATTTCTCTGGGGGGCGACAAGTGCCGCGAGATCGTCACATAACGAGCGTCAACTAAACTGCTGAAGAGTAATAACGTTTATTGGATAACGCCAACATATGTCTTTTTACTTGCACAAAACGGCTATTGGAAGCGCCGATATAATCTTTTGTTGTATACGTTTTCCCTATACATCAATTTTGTACAAAAAACCCATGGGGAAGATTGGCGGATTCTGAAAAACCAACTAGCGTCATAATTCGAAATAAAATACAAAACAACTGAAATAATCTACAAAAAGGCTCTAGAACAAGCATTACAAGCAGCCGCCTTGCAAATGATGGCACTCCGCCAACAAACTGGGAACGCTCTCATTTAGTGATCCAAGTCAGCTGATTGGATAGCCAACGGAATTAGTCTGTTGCCTCTCTTCTCCTGCATTGGAGTCATGCAATGTCTGAAGCCCCCGGAAAACTCAAACTCGGCGCACTGGTTGCATTAGTCGTCGGTTCGATGATTGGTGGCGGGATCTTTTCCTTGCCACAAAACATGGCCGCCAGTGCGGACGTCGGCGCCATTCTGATCGGTTGGGCGATCACCGCCGTCGGCATGCTCACCCTGGCGTTCGTTTTCCAGACCCTGGCCAACCGCAAACCCGATCTTGATGGCGGGGTTTATGCCTACGCCAAGGCCGGGTTCGGCGACTACATGGGCTTTTCGTCCGCCTGGGGGTACTGGATCAGTGCCTGGCTGGGCAACGTTGGCTACTTCGTTTTGCTGTTCAGCACGCTCGGCTACTTCTTTCCGCTATTTGGGGAGGGGAATACCCCTGCTGCCGTGATCGGTGCCTCGGTGCTGCTGTGGGCCGTACATTTCCTCGTACTGCGAGGAATAAAGGAAGCAGCGTTCATCAACCTGGTGACCACCGTCGCCAAGATTGTGCCGCTGGTGCTGTTCATGTTGATCGCGTTGTTTGCCTTCAAACTGGAGATCTTCACCGCCGATATCTGGGGCCTCAAGAACCCGGACCTGGGCAGCGTGATGGACCAGGTGCGCAAAATGATGCTGGTCACCGTGTGGGTGTTCATCGGCATCGAAGGCGCGAGCATCTTTTCCGCCCGAGCGGAAAAACGCAGCGATGTGGGTAAGGCCACCGTTATCGGCTTCGTCACCGTGCTGTTGTTTTTAGTCCTGGTCAACGTGCTGTCGCTGGGGATCATGACTCAGCCGGAACTGGCCAAACTGCAGAACCCGTCGATGGCCGCCGTACTGGAACACGTGGTCGGTCACTGGGGCGCAGTGCTGATCAGCGTCGGTTTGATCATCTCGTTGCTGGGGGCGTTGTTGTCGTGGGTGCTGCTGTGCGCGGAGATCATGTTCGCCGCCGCCAGGGACCACACCATGCCGGCGTTTTTGCGCCGCGAAAACGCCAACCATGTACCGGTCAACGCCCTGTGGCTGACCAACGCCATGGTGCAGATTTTCCTGATCATCACGCTGTTCTCGGCCAGTACTTACCTGTCGCTGATCTACCTCGCCACCTCGATGATTCTGGTGCCCTACCTGTGGTCGGCGGCCTACGCACTGCTGTTGGCGGTGCGTGGCGAAAGCTACGAAGGCGCGGTGGGCGAGCGGCAGAAGGATCTCGTCATCGGCGCCGTGGCCCTGGTCTACGCGATCTGGCTGCTGTACGCCGGCGGCATCAAATACCTGCTGCTGTCCGCACTGCTCTACGCCCCCGGCGTGATCCTGTTTGCCAAGGCTAAGCTTGAAGTAAACAAACCGGTTTTCACCAACGTCGAGAAGCTGATTTTCGCGGCGGTGGTCGTCGGCGCCGTGGTGGCGGCCTACGGCCTCTATGACGGCTTCCTGACTCTTTAACTACCCTGTTTTGTCATCTGGAGGATCACTGTAATGACCAAGGAAAAAGTTAAGTACGGCGTCCATTCCGAAGCCGGCAAACTGCGCAAAGTCATGGTTTGCTCCCCAGGGCTTGCCCATCAGCGGCTGACCCCTAACAACTGCGATGAACTGCTGTTCGATGACGTGTTGTGGGTGGCCCAGGCCAAGCGCGACCACTTCGATTTCGTCACCAAGATGCGTGAACGCAACATCGATGTACTGGAAATGCACAACCTGCTGACGGACATCGTCGCCATCCCCGAAGCCCTGGACTGGATTCTGGAGCGCAAGATCACCGCCAACTCGGTGGGCCTGGGCCTGATCAACGAAACCACTTCGTGGCTGCGTAGCCTGGAGCCGCGCAAGATCGCCGAGTTCCTGATCGGCGGCGTCTCGGGCGACGACTTGCCCACCAGTTTCGGCGGCAAGGCCATCGAGATGTTCCGCGACTTCCTCGGCAACTCCAGCTTCATCCTGCCGCCGCTGCCCAACACCCAGTTCACCCGCGATACCACCTGCTGGATCTACGGTGGCGTCACCCTCAACCCGATGTACTGGCCGGCGCGCCGTCAGGAAACCCTGCTGACCACTGCCATCTACAAGTTCCACCCCGAGTTCACCAACGCCGATTTCCAGATCTGGTACGGCGACCCGGACAAGGACCATGGCAACTCCACCCTTGAGGGCGGTGATGTGATGCCGATCGGCAACGGCGTGGTATTGATCGGCATGGGCGAACGCTCGTCGCGGCAGGCCATTGCCCAACTGGCGGTGAACCTGTTCAAGAACAAAGCCGCGGAGAAAGTGATCGTCGCCGGCCTGCCGAAATCCCGCGCGGCGATGCACCTGGACACCGTATTCAGCTTCTGCGATCGCGACCTCGTCACGATCTTCCCGGAAGTGGTGAACCAGATTGTCGCCTTCACCCTGCGTCCCGATGAAAGCAAAGCGGGTGGCATCGACATCCGCCGCGAAGAAACCAACTTCCTCGACACTGTGGCCCAGGCCCTCAACCTCAAGGCCCTGCGCGTGGTGGAAACCGGCGGCAACAGCTTCGCCGCCGAACGCGAGCAATGGGACGACGGCAACAACGTGGTAGCCGTGGAGCCCGGCGTGGTCATCGGCTACGACCGCAATACCTACACCAACACCCTGATGCGCAAGGCCGGGGTGGAGGTCATCACCATCAGCGCCGGCGAACTCGGCCGGGGACGAGGCGGCGGCCATTGCATGACCTGCCCGATCATCCGCGATCCGATTGACTACTAACCTATTAGCCTTGGCCCGCGCTGCCCTCTACCCAAGGGCATGCCCGGACAAGGGGATAACCGACACCTTAGGAGATCCAAAATGGCGTTCAATATTCATAACCGCAATCTGCTGAGCCTGGAACACCACACCCCTCGCGAATTGCGCTACCTGCTCGACCTGTCCCGCGACCTCAAACGTGCCAAGTACACCGGCACCGAACAGCAACATCTCAAGGGCAACAACATCGCGCTGATCTTCGAAAAAACCTCGACCCGCACCCGCTGTGCGTTCGAAGTCGCCGCCTATGACCAGGGCGCCAATGTCACCTACATCGACCCGAACTCCTCGCAGATCGGTCACAAGGAAAGCATGAAGGACACCGCCCGCGTGCTTGGGCGCATGTACGACGCCATCGAATACCGTGGCTTCAAGCAGGAAGTCGTCGAGGAGCTGGCCAAGTTCGCCGGCGTACCGGTGTTCAACGGCCTGACCGACGAGTATCACCCGACACAAATGATCGCCGACGTGCTGACCATGCGTGAGCACGCCGACAAGCCGATCCACGAGATCAGCTACGCCTACCTCGGCGATGCGCGTAACAACATGGGCAACTCGTTGCTGCTGATCGGCGCCAAGCTCGGCATGGACGTGCGCATCTGCGCGCCAAAAGCCCTGTGGCCGGCGGACGATCTGGTCGCCCGCTGCAAACAGTACGGTGAAGAAAGCGGCGCGCGCATCACTCTCACCGAAGATCCGAAAGCCGCCGTCAAGGGCGTGGATTTCATCCACACCGACGTCTGGGTGTCGATGGGCGAGCCGGTCGAAGCCTGGGCCGAACGCATCCAGCAACTGCTGCCGTATCAGGTCAACGCCGAGCTGATGAAAGCCACCGGCAACCCGCGCACCAAGTTCATGCACTGCCTGCCGGCGTTCCACAACAGTGATACCAAAGTCGGCAAGCAGATTGCCGAGCAGTACCCGCACCTGAAGAACGGCATCGAAGTGACCGATGACGTGTTCGAGTCGCCAGCCTGCATCGCCTTCGAGCAAGCGGAAAACCGCATGCATACGATCAAGGCGATTCTGGTGTCGACACTGGCTGATCTCTAACGGCTGACTCGGCTCCCACTGACGGAAAAGGGTCAATGTGGGAGCGGGCTTGCTCGCGAAAGCGGTGTATCAGGCAACAGTGATGTCGACTGACACTCCGCTTTCGCGAGCAAGCCCGCTCCCACACTGGTCCGGGTTCCACAGAAAGGCCGTGTTGCTTGCAACCTCTTTGTTTAGAAGGACTGCACCATGCGTATCGTCGTTGCTCTGGGCGGTAATGCCCTGCTCCGCCGGGGCGAACCCATGACCGCTGACAACCAGCGCGCCAACATCCGGATCGCCACCGAACAGATCGCCAAGATCCATCCCGGCAACCAACTGGTCATCGCCCACGGCAATGGCCCCCAGGTCGGTCTGCTTTCATTGCAGGCGGCGGCCTACACCTCGGTTTCGCCCTATCCACTGGACGTGCTCGGTGCCGAAACCGAAGGCATGATCGGCTACATCATCGAACAGGAACTGGGCAACCTGCTGGACTTCGAAGTGCCCTTCGCGACCCTGCTGACCCAGGTCGAAGTCGATGCCAACGACCCGGCCTTCAAGAACCCGACCAAACCCATCGGCCCGGTCTACAGCAAGGCCGAGGCGGAGAAACTCGCCGCCGAGAAAGGCTGGGCCATCGCCCCGGACGGCGACAAGTACCGCCGCGTGGTCGCCAGCCCGAAACCCAAGCGCATTTTCGAAATCCGTCCGATCAAATGGCTGCTGGAAAAAAGCAGCATCGTGATCTGCGCCGGTGGCGGCGGCATTCCGACCATGTATACCTCGCCCGGCAAGCTCGAGGGCGTCGAAGCGGTCATCGACAAAGACCTGTGCTCGGCGCTGCTGGCCGAACAGCTTGAAGCCGATCTGTTGGTGATCGCCACCGACGTCAACGCCGCCTTCATCGACTTTGGCAAACCCACGCAGAAAGCCATCGCCCAGGCCCACCCCGACGAAATGGAAAAACTCGGTTTCGCCGCCGGCTCAATGGGACCGAAGGTGCAGGCAGCCTGCGAATTCGCACGCCATACTGGAAAAGTGGCGGTGATCGGCTCGCTCGCGGACATCGAAGCGATCGTCCAGGGCAAGGCCGGTACGCGCATCAGTACGGCGACACCGGGCATCAGCTATCAGTAACCGAAACTTCGGGGGCAGGCCTGGGGCCTGCCCTGATTCAAGACCTTTTGAAGGAGAGTCAACAATGGCAACGTTCGAGCCGGGTCACCTGCACATCGAGCGGCACGCGCTGAACAAGGACGACGTCAGCTACAACATCTACCTCGACTATGAAGTCAGCCAGGATCCCAAGGAAGGCAAAGGGATGCTGTTCAAAATGCACGGCAGCATTCAGAACAAAGACATGAGCGAGTCGTTCTTCCTGCCCAAGGACATGGCCTACAACTTCGCCAGCAACGTCACCAAGATTGCCGAGAAGTACGGCATCCCGAAAACCCATAGCAATATCGGTTCGATCCACAAGCACTACGACGCGATGTTCGAAGACGTGCGGGTGCAGCTGAACATGAAATCGGGCGACCCGGTCAAACCCGAGCACCTGGAATAACTGACTCACCACAATCTACTGTGGGAGCGAGCTTGCTCGCGATAGCGGCCTGTCATCCAACATTGATGTTGACTGACACACTGCTATCGCGAGCAAGCTCGCTCCCACAGAGGGTAATGTCGTCCTGAATATCGACGGTACATTTCACCATTAGCCCGCCCCAAGGCATACTTGCCACCCTCCGCACTGCATAACCCGAAACCGCCCCATGCGTATCCACGTCAGCTTCATCGACCGCGTCGGTATCACCCAGGAAGTCCTGGCCCTGCTCGGTGGGCGCAATCTGAACCTGGATGCGGTGGAAATGGTCCCGCCCAATGTTTATATCGACGCCCCGACCCTGAGCCCGCAAGTCCTCGAGGAACTGCGCGATGCCCTGTTCAGCGTGCGTGGCGTGCAAGCGGTGACAGTGGTCGACATCCTGCCCGGCCAGCGCCGGCACTTGCAGCTCGACGCGTTGCTGGCCGCCATGACCGACCCGGTGCTGGCACTGGACAGCGACGGCAAGGTGCTGCTGGCCAACCCGGCATTGATCGCCCTGTACGGCCGCGAGCCGGCCGGTGAAAGCGTGGCCGACCTGTTTGCCGACCCGGCTTTGCTCGACGCCCTGCTGGAACACGGCTTTCGCCTGCCGCTGCGGGAAATCACCGTAAACGGCCAGACCTTGCTGCTCGACGCCACACCGATCACCGACGCCGGCGCCCTGCTGACCCTGTATCAACCGAACCGCATCGGCGAACGCCTGTCCGCGCTGCACCATGATCATGCCGAAGGTTTCGATGCACTGCTCGGCGAGTCCCCGGTGATCCGCACCCTCAAGGCGCGCGCCCAGCGGGTGGCGGCCCTCGATGCGCCGCTGTTGATCCAGGGTGAAACCGGCACCGGCAAGGAACTGGTGGCCCGTGCCTGCCACGCCATCAGCGCCCGGCACAGTTCACCGTTCCTGGCGTTGAACTGCGCGGCATTACCGGAGAATCTCGCCGAAAGCGAACTGTTCGGCTACGCCCCCGGCGCTTTCACCGGCGCGCAACGCGGCGGCAAGCCAGGGCTGATGGAGCTGGCCAACCAGGGCACGGTGTTTCTCGATGAGATCGGCGAGATGTCGCCGTATTTGCAGGCCAAATTGCTGCGTTTCCTCAACGATGGCAGTTTTCGCCGGGTCGGCGGTGACCGTGAGGTCAAGGTCAACGTACGGATCCTCAGCGCGACCCATCGCGACCTGGAAAAAATGGTCAGCGAAGGCCTGTTCCGCGAAGACCTGTTCTATCGCCTCAACGTCCTCAACGTTGAAGTGCCGCCGCTACGCGAGCGCGGCCAGGACATCCTGCTGCTGGCCCGCTACTTCATGCAGCAGGCCTGTGCGCAGATCCAGCGCCCGATCTGTCGCCTGGCGCCAGGCACCTACCCGGCGCTGCTGGGCAACCGCTGGCCGGGCAACGTGCGGCAATTGCAGAACGTGATCTTCCGTGCCGCGGCGATTTGCGAAAGCAGCCTGGTGGACATTGGCGACCTCGACATCGCCGGCACCTCGGTGGCCCGCCAGAGCGACCATGACGTCGACAGCCTGGAACAGGCCATGGACGAGTTCGAGAAGACCCTGCTGGAAAAACTCTACACCAGCTACCCGTCGACCCGGCAACTCGCGACCCGCCTGCAAACCTCCCACACCGCGATTGCCCATCGGTTGCGCAAGTACGGGATTCCCGGCAAGGCCTGAGGCACTGCCGGAACATGTTACCCACCAACAACACAGAACCACTGTGGGAGCGAGCCTGCTCGCGATGAGGGCCTGTCAGTCGGCATCAGTGTTGAATGTCGCACCGCTATCGCGAGCAGGCTCGCTCCTACAGGTTTTGTGTTCGGTGCGAAATCACGCCAAAAACGACCTCCACCTGTACTGAAAGCGCTACAGTGGAACGATATCGCTACACCCCTCTCCGGTCACGGCTGTGCAAGGCTTTGATCCAGCTCGGCTTTTATCCAGGACATATGCCGTATCGATTTCGCTACAGCGAGTGAGTTTCAGCGTTTGTCGAAACCACCTAAATCATTGATCAATAACCATAAAAACAATATTGGCCGCGTTCTTGCTATGTAGTCCTCCATAACCAGGGCATCGCCCAAGCATTCAATCGCGTCCACCAGACGAGTCTGGCCCCTTAGGAGTTTCCATGAGCGAGTTGCGTTTTACTGAAGATCACGAATGGCTGCGCACCGAAGCTGACGGCAGCGTCACGGTCGGCATCACCGCTTTCGCACAGAACGCTCTGGGCGATGTGGTTTTCGTTCAACTGCCTGAGCTGCAGTCTTACGACAAAGGCGCCGAAGCCGCCACCGTGGAATCGGTAAAGGCTGCAAGCGGCGTGTACATGCCGCTGGACGGTGAAGTGCTGGAAGTGAACCCGGCCCTGGACAGCAGCCCTGAACTGGTCAACGAAGATCCGCTGGGTGAAGGCTGGTTCTTCCGTTTCAAACCAAGCGACGCCGCCGCTGTCGGCCAACTGCTGGACCAGGACGCCTACGACCGCCTGATCAAAGCGCAAGCCGAAGCCTGAGGAGCGATGACATGACTCAAATCAATCTGACCACCGCCAACGAATTCATCGCCCGTCACATCGGCCCGCGCGCCGGTGACGAGCAAGCCATGCTCAACAGCCTCGGCTTCGACTCCCTGGAAGCCCTGAGCGCCAGCGTGATTCCCGACAGCATCAAGGGCACCAGCGTTCTCGGCCTGGAAGACGGCCTGAGCGAAGCCGATGCCCTGGCCTTGATCAAGTCCATCGCGACTAAAAACCAGCTGTTCAAGACCTTCATCGGCCAGGGTTACTACGGCACCCACACGCCGTCGCCGATCCTGCGCAACCTGCTGGAAAACCCGGCCTGGTACACCGCCTACACCCCATATCAGCCAGAAATTTCCCAGGGCCGTCTCGAAGCGCTGCTGAACTTCCAGACCCTGATCAGCGACCTCACCGGCCTGCCGATCGCCAACGCCTCCCTGCTCGACGAAGCCACCGCCGCTGCCGAAGCCATGACCTTCTGCAAACGCCTGAGCAAGAACAAGGGCAGCCACCAATTCTTCGCCTCCGTGCATTGCCACCCGCAGACCCTCGACGTACTGCGCACCCGTGCCGAGCCTTTGGGCATCGACGTGGTGGTTGGCGACGAACTCGAACTGACCGACGTGACGCCGTTCTTCGGCGCCCTGCTGCAATACCCGGCGAGCAACGGTGACGTGTTCGACTACCGCGAGCTGACCGAACGCTTCCATGCCGCCAACGCCCTCGTTGCCGTGGCTGCCGACCTGTTGGCCCTGACCGTGCTGACCGCACCGGGCGAGTTTGGCGCCGACGTGGCCATCGGCAGCGCACAACGCTTCGGCGTGCCGCTGGGCTTTGGTGGCCCGCACGCGGCGTACTTCTCCACCAAGGATGCGTTCAAGCGTGACATGCCAGGCCGCCTGGTCGGTGTTTCCGTAGACCGTTTCGGCAACCCGGCCCTGCGCCTGGCCATGCAGACCCGCGAACAACACATCCGTCGCGAGAAAGCCACATCGAACATCTGCACCGCGCAAGTGCTGCTGGCCAACATCGCCAGCATGTACGCCGTGTACCACGGTCCAAAAGGCCTGACACAGATCGCCAATCGCGTGCATCACCTGACTGCAATCCTGGCCAAAGGCTTGAGCGCATTGGGTCTGAACGTCGAGCAAGCGAGCTTCTTCGACACCCTGACCGTGAAGACCGGCGCCCACACCGCCGCCCTGCACGACAAGGCACACGCCCAGCGCATCAACCTGCGCGTGGTCGATGGCGAACGCCTGGGCCTGTCCCTGGACGAAACCACCACTCAGGCCGACGTTGAAACCCTGTGGAGCCTGCTGTCCGACGGCAAGGCCCTGCCGGACTTCGCCGCCCTCGCCGCCTCGGTGGTGAGCGCCATCCCGGCCGCACTGGTGCGTCAGTCGCCGATACTCAGCCACCCGGTGTTCAACCGTTATCACTCGGAAACCGAGCTGATGCGTTACCTGCGCAAACTGGCGGATAAGGACCTGGCGCTGGACCGCACCATGATCCCGCTGGGTTCGTGCACCATGAAACTCAACGCCGCCAGCGAAATGATCCCGGTGACCTGGGCCGAGTTCGGCGCCCTGCACCCGTTCGCCCCGGCCGAGCAAAGCGCCGGTTATCAGCAATTGACCGACGAACTGGAAGCCATGCTGTGCGCTGCGACCGGCTACGACTCGGTTTCGCTGCAACCGAACGCTGGCTCCCAAGGTGAATACGCAGGTCTCTTGGCGATCCGTGCCTACCACCAGAGCCGTGGCGAAGACCGTCGCGACATCTGCCTGATCCCGTCGTCGGCCCACGGTACCAACCCGGCCACCGCACAAATGGCGGGTATGCGCGTGGTCGTGACCGCGTGCGACGCCCGCGGCAACGTTGACATCGAAGACCTGCGCGCCAAAGCCATCGAGCACCGCGAACACCTCGCCGCGCTGATGATCACCTACCCGTCGACCCACGGCGTGTTCGAAGAAGGCATCCGCGAAATCTGCGGCATCATTCATGACAACGGCGGCCAGGTGTACATCGACGGCGCCAACATGAACGCCATGGTCGGCCTCTGCGCCCCGGGCAAGTTCGGCGGCGACGTGTCGCACCTGAACCTGCACAAAACCTTCTGCATCCCGCACGGTGGTGGCGGCCCGGGCGTCGGCCCGATTGGCGTCAAGTCGCACCTCGCGCCGTTCCTGCCGGGCCACGCCCAGATGGAGCGCAAGGAAGGTGCCGTTTGCGCAGCACCGTTCGGCAGCGCGAGCATTCTGCCGATCACCTGGATGTACATTCGCATGATGGGTGGTGCGGGTCTCAAGCGCGCATCGCAGCTGGCGATCCTCAATGCCAACTACATTTCCCGTCGCCTCGAAGAGCACTATCCAGTGCTGTACACCGGCAGCAACGGCCTGGTGGCGCACGAATGCATCCTCGACCTGCGTCCGCTGAAAGACAGCAGCGGCATCAGCGTCGATGACGTGGCCAAGCGCCTGATCGACTTCGGTTTCCACGCGCCGACCATGTCGTTCCCGGTAGCCGGCACGCTGATGATCGAGCCGACCGAAAGCGAGTCGAAGGAAGAACTGGACCGCTTCTGCGACGCCATGATCCGCATTCGCGAAGAAATCCGCGCAGTGGAAAACGGCACCCTGGACAAGGACGACAACCCGCTGAAAAACGCTCCGCACACCGCCAAGGAACTGGTTGGCGAGTGGTCGCACCCGTACAGCCGTGAACAAGCGGTTTACCCGGTTGCGTCGCTGATCGAAGGCAAGTACTGGCCGCCGGTCGGTCGTGTCGACAACGTGTTTGGCGATCGCAACCTGGTCTGCGCCTGCCCGTCGATCGAAAGCTACGCTTAAACCAATGAGGGGGCGGGTTTACTCGCCCCTCTCAAGAACACCGCATTCCCCTTGTGGGAGCGGGCTTGCTCGCGAAGGCGGTGTGTCAGCCGCCAAATGTGCTGCCTGTTACGCCGCCTTCGCGAGCAAGCCCGCTCCCACAGGGATCTGCGCCAAGCCCCCCTGTTTCCGCCTATTCCTATAACAAGAAACCGGAGAACCACCATGTCGTTAAGCGTGTTCGACCTGTTCAAGATTGGTATCGGCCCCTCCAGCTCCCACACCGTCGGTCCGATGCGCGCCGCTGCGCGCTTCGTCGAAGGCCTGCGCCGTGAAGGGCTGCTGACGGCCACCACCTGCGTCAAGGTCGAGCTGTACGGCTCGCTCGGCGCCACCGGCAAGGGCCACGGCAGTGACAAGGCTGTGTTGCTGGGCCTGGAAGGCGAACACCCGGACACCGTGGATACAGAAACCGTCGCTGCGCGCCTGCAGGAAATTCGTGGCAACGGTCGCTTGAACCTGCTCGGCGAACACAGCATTGCGTTCAACGAGAAAGAACACCTGGCGATGATTCGCAAACCGTTGCCCTATCACCCCAACGGCATGATTTTTCGCGCCTTCGACGCGGCGGGCCTGCAGGTCCGCAGTCGCGAGTACTACTCGGTGGGCGGCGGGTTTGTCGTTGATGAGGACGCTGCCGGTGCCGATCGCATCGTCGAAGACGCCACCCCCCTGACCTTCCCCTTCAAAAGCGCCAAGGATCTTCTCGGTCATTGCGTCAAATACGGGCTGTCGATCAGCCAGGTGATGCTGACGAATGAAAGCGCCTGGCGCCCGGAAGCGGAAACCCGTGCCGGCCTGTTGAAAATCTGGCAAGTCATGCAGGACTGCGTAGCCGCCGGTTGCCGCAATGAAGGCATCCTGCCCGGTGGCTTGAAGGTCAAACGCCGGGCGGCAGCGCTGCATCGGCAATTGTGCAGCAACCCCGAATCGTCCTTGCGCGATCCGCTGTCGGTGCTGGACTGGGTCAACCTGTACGCCCTGGCCGTCAATGAAGAAAACGCCAACGGCGGGCGCGTGGTCACGGCGCCCACCAATGGTGCGGCCGGGATCATTCCGGCGGTGCTGCATTACTACATGCGGTTTATTCCCGGCGCGAATGATGACGGGGTGGTGCGTTTTCTGCTGACTGCCGCGGCCATTGGCATTCTGTACAAGGAAAACGCCTCTATCTCCGGTGCCGAAGTCGGCTGCCAGGGCGAAGTCGGCGTCGCTTGCTCGATGGCCGCCGGTGCCTTGTGCGAAGTACTGGGCGGCACCGTGCAACAAGTGGAGAACGCCGCCGAAATCGGCATGGAACACAACCTCGGGCTGACCTGCGACCCGATTGGCGGGCTGGTGCAAGTGCCTTGCATCGAGCGCAACGCCATGGGCTCGGTCAAGGCCATCAATGCCGTGCGCATGGCCATGCGCGGCGACGGGCAACACTTCGTCTCCCTCGACAAGGTTATCCGCACCATGCGCCAGACCGGCGCCGACATGAAAAGCAAATACAAGGAAACCGCCCGTGGCGGTTTGGCGGTCAACATTATCGAGTGCTGATGAGCGCTCATCTGCACCCTTCTTCAGGAGCTGAATATGTCCACCGAACAACTGTTGAAAACCCCGTTGCACGCACTGCACATCGAACTCGGCGCGCGCATGGTGCCGTTCGCCGGCTACGACATGCCAGTGCAATACCCGCTGGGCGTGATGAAGGAACACCAGCACACCCGCGAACAGGCCGGGCTGTTCGACGTCTCGCACATGGGCCAGATCCGCCTGACCGGTGCCAACGCGGCCAAGGCTCTGGAAACCCTGGTGCCGGTGGACATCATTGACCTGCCGGTGGGCATGCAGCGCTACGCGATGTTCACCAATGCGACGGGCGGCATCCTCGATGACCTGATGGTCGCCAACCTGGGCAACGACGAATTGTTCCTGGTGGTCAACGCCGCCTGCAAGGATCAGGACCTGGCACACCTGCGCAAGCACATTGGCGACCAGTGCACGATCGAGCCGCTGTTCGAAGAACGCGCCCTGCTCGCCCTGCAAGGTCCGGCAGCGGTCACCGTGCTGGCACGTCTGGCACCTGAAGTGGCCAGGATGACCTTCATGCAGTTCGCTCGAGTGAAACTGCTGGGCGTGGACTGCTTTGTCAGCCGCTCGGGTTACACCGGTGAAGACGGGTTCGAAATCTCCGTGCCGGCCGCCAACGCCGAAGCCCTGGCTCGTGCACTGCTGGCTGAAGCGGAAGTGGCCGCCATCGGCCTTGGCGCCCGCGACTCCCTGCGCCTGGAAGCGGGTCTGTGCCTGTACGGCCATGACATGAATACCGACACCACCCCGATCGAAGCGAGCCTGCTGTGGGCGATCTCCAAGCCACGTCGCGCCGATGGCGCACGGGCCGGCGGCTTCCCCGGCGCCGAAACCGTATTCGCTCAGCAACAGGCAGGCGTAAACCGTAAACGCGTAGGCCTGCTGCCGCAGGAACGTACACCGGTGCGCGAAGGTGCCGAGATCGTCAACGAAGCCGGCGACATCATCGGTAGCGTCTGCAGCGGCGGTTTCGGCCCGACACTGGGCGGGCCGCTGGCCATGGGTTATGTCGACAGCGCTTACATCGCACTGGACACACCCGTTTGGGCGATTGTTCGTGGGAAAAAGGTGCCTTTGCTTGTAAGCAAAATGCCATTCGTTCCACAACGCTACTATCGTGGCTGATTGAATGTTTCTATAAGTAACGCGGTTGCGTTAACTGTGCACTAATGTGTAACGCAACCGCCATAAAATAGTGCATTGTTTGACTCTAAGCTTCGATTATGAACTTTGCTTATAACGATCGAAAACAATTGAACAGCGTTAACGTATAAGGCGCCACGAGTGGACTGACTTTGCCATCAACCTGAGGAAATACGGGGCCTTCACAGGGCTTGTTTTTTCTCCCGTAGTTGGCGTAGAGTTTGTTCACTGTGTTTGCATGGGTCGCTTGGAATCGTGACCTGGGCAGTAGCCTACAAGTTAGCTACATCCCGTTCGACGTCTTCTTACTCTCCTGCAACCAGCCCCAGTACTCTTTCACGAGAAGGAGACTGTCATTAATTTTTGCGTCAAAGGAAATAAGAAATGTCCCAACGTCAGAGCGGTACCGTCAAGTGGTTTAACGACGAGAAAGGTTTTGGTTTTATCACTCCTGAAAGCGGTCCGGATCTGTTCGTGCATTTCCGCGCCATCCAGGGCAACGGCTTCAAGAGCCTGAAAGAAGGCCAGAAAGTGACTTTCATCGCCGTGCAGGGCCAGAAAGGCATGCAGGCTGACGAAGTACAAGCAGAAGCCTAATCTTCTGTAACGAAAAAGCCCCTGATGCTGACATCAGGGGCTTTTTTGTGCGCGTAAATCCGTAAAATGGCTTCTTTTTTCGCCGAGAGCCTGCCATGTCGAAACACCTGCTTACTCCCCAGGGCGACTTTCCTGCCGCTGGCCTGGGTCGTCGCCTGGCAGCCATGTTCTATGATTTCCTGCTGTGCACAGCCCTGCTGATCGTCACCAGCGGCATCTACAAGATGATCCAGATGGCGATCATCGGCGAAGAAAGGATGCGCACCCTGACCGAAGCCGGCGCGCTGGACGGTGACCCCCTTCTCTCGACGGTGCTGTTGTTCGTACTGTTCGGCTTCTTCGCCAAATTCTGGACCTGGTCCGGTCAGACCCTGGGCATGCAAGTCTGGTGTATCCGGGTACAGAACGCCGATGGCTCGTCCATCAGCCTGTGGCAGGCGCTGCTGCGTTTTGTGGTGTCCATCGCTTCCTTGCTATGCATTGGCCTGGGCTTCATCTGGTCACTGTTCGACAAGCAGAAACGCAGCTGGCACGACATGTATTCCAATACCCAGCTCGTGCGGATTCCAAAGAAGACCAAATAATTTCCCGACGCAGAAACCACTGTGGGAGCGACGGTGCGGCGATCCGACTTGCTCGCGATGGCGTAGTGTCAGTCAATTTCAATGGTGACTGATACGCCGCTATCGCGAGCAAGCTCGCTCCCACAGTTTTTTGCGCTTGGTTGAAAGATCTTATGCGTTACCCGCCAGCTTCATCCGCGCCGCCTGAGTGAAGTCGAGCATGCGCTTGAGCGGCCGGATCGCCTGCGGAATCAGCGCCGGATCGACAAAGATCTCGTTCGCCCCTTCTTTCAACGCCTTGAGCGTGCGCTCAAGGGTGTTCATGGCCATCCAAGGGCAATGCGCACAACTGCGGCACGCCGCGCCGTTACCCGCCGTCGGGGCTTCGATAAAGACCTTGTCCGGGCACAGCTGCTGCATCTTGTAGAAGATGCCGCGATCGGTCGCAACGATCAGCGTCTTGTTCGGCAGGTTCTGTGCCGCCGCGATCAACTGGCTGGTGGAGCCCACGGCGTCGGCCAGCTCAATCACCGAAGTCGGCGACTCGGGGTGCACCAGAATCGCCGCATCCGGGTACAGCGCCTTCATGTCTTCAAGCTGCTTGGACTTGAACTCTTCGTGCACGATGCAGGCACCGTCCCACAGCAGCATGTCGGCACCGGTCTGGCGCTGGATGTAGGTACCCAGGTGCTTGTCCGGGCCCCAGATGATGGTCTCGCCGTTATCCATCAGGCTTTCGACGATTTCCAGTGCACAGCTTGAAGTCACCACCCAATCCGCTCGGGCTTTTACCGCAGCCGAAGTGTTGGCGTACACCACCACCGTGCGCTCCGGGTGTTGATCGCAGAACGCGGAAAACTCATCCACCGGGCAACCCAGGTCGAGCGAACAGGTCGCTTCGAGCGTCGGCATCAGCACGCGCTTTTCCGGGTTGAGGATCTTGGCAGTCTCACCCATGAACTTCACGCCGGCGACGACCACGGTCTTGGCCGGATGGGCGTTACCGAAACGGGCCATCTCCAGCGAGTCGGAGACACAGCCGCCCGTTTCTTCGGCCAGCGCCTGAATGACAGGGTCACAATAGAAGTGCGCCACCAGCACCGCGTCCTGAGCCTTGAGCTCGGCAGCGATGGCAGCACGGTAATAGGCCTCTTCATCGGCGGTCAGCGGCTTGGGCTGCTTGGCGTCGAGGTGGGCTTGAACCAGAAGGCGTTCGGAAATTTGCGTCATGTTCGCAAGACCTGCAGGCGCTTTCGCGCGAAAGTCGAGTATACACCCGGCTCCGTACCTTTCAGGGTACCGCCGGGAAAGTGAGTATTCATCAGGCACGGACAGCGTTGAAGCTGCGCAAGGCTACAGAATATCCGACGGATGCAAAAGGTCATTCTGACCTGCGTCATGCGCAGCAGCCTGGAGCAAGGCGGACCTGAATCGCGGGCAAAAAAAAACCCGGAAATCCTCACTTGCGTGGGCCTTCCGGATTTTCTAAACCGCCAAAAATGGTGGGTCGTGTGGGATTCGAACCTACGACCAATTGGTTAAAAGCCAACTGCTCTACCAACTGAGCTAACGACCCGCTGTGTGGTGGCGCGTATAATACTGATTTTTAAGGACTATTCAACACCTATTTTGAAATAAATCAAAAATAAGGGGTTGGATCGCTGATTCCGGCTGCCGCAAAGCCTTCTGCACGCAGTCGGCAGCTGTCGCACTTGCCGCACGCGCGACCGTTATCGTCGGCCTGATAGCAGGAAACGGTCAACCCGTAGTTCACGCCAAGCTTCACGCCCGCCTGGACGATCTGCGCTTTGCTGAGGTTTTGCAGCGGTGCCTGAATGCGGAAACCATTGCCTTCCACGCCGGCCTTGGTGGCCAGATTGGCCATGCGCTCGAACGACTCAATGAACTCGGGACGACAGTCCGGGTAACCGGAGTAATCCACCGCATTGACGCCGATGAAGATGTCGCGTGCGCCGAGCACTTCAGCCCAGCCCAGGGCCAGGGACAGGAACACCGTGTTACGCGCAGGCACGTAAGTGACAGGAATGCCCTCACCCAGCTCTTCCGGAATATCGATGCTGCTGTCGGTCAGCGCCGAGCCGCCCATTCCGTTCAGGTTCAGACCGATTACCTTGTGCTCGACCACACCCAGGTCTCGGGCCACACGCTCGGCGGCGTGCAATTCGGCGTGAGAACGCTGACCGTAGTCGAAACTCATGGTGTAGCAGCTATAGCCTTCGGCGCGCGCCATGGCCACGACGGTTGCCGAGTCCAGGCCACCGGACAGCAGGATGACCGCACGTTTTTCAGGAGTATTCAGTTGTTCAGTCATTTCAGCGCCCCGGCTCGTCATTCCATAGATATTTATGCAGCTGCAATTGCAAACGCACAGGCAGGTTGTCCGCCACCACCCAGTCCGCCAGGTCCCGGGCATTGAGATCATGGTGACTTGGCGAGAACAGGACTTCACCGGCGCGCTGGTCCAGACCGTACTGGATCAGCTTGGAAACGGACCAGTCATAGTCCTCCCGCGAGCAGATGACAAACTTCACCTGGTCGTTGGGCGTGAGCAGCTCAATGTTTTCGTAGCGATTGCGGTGTGCTTCCTTCGAACCCGGGGTTTTCAGGTCGACGACGCGACTGACCCGGGAATCTACCGCCGAGATATCAATAGAGCCACTGGTTTCCAGTGACACTTCGTAACCGGCGTCACACAAGCGCTTGAGCAAGGGAATGGCATTGGGTTGCGCCAGGGGTTCGCCGCCCGTGACGCAGACATAACGCGGGCGGAAACCGGCGACCTGCTCGAGGATGTCGTCGAGCGTGCGAATGGTTCCGCCCGTGAACGCGTAGGCGCTGTCGCAGTATTGGCAACGCAGAGGGCAACCGGTCAGGCGCACAAAAACAGTGGGCAGGCCGGCAGTCCGCGTTTCACCCTGCAACGAGTAGAAAACTTCGGTGATTCTCAATGTGTCTTGCATAGTCGCCACGGGCGTAACAGCTAAACAGGCTGTCCGCCTCCGTCAGGCACTTCAAGGAACCCCGGCAATGCGCAGATCCCAAAAAGCGTGTTTCAGAAAAAGGGTGTGAATTCTAACGAAAAAACCCGCGACAAGCGCGGGTTTCTTCGAAACGGGTCAAACTGGCTTACATTTTCTGCAGATCGCGTTGAGCCAGCTGAGCGGCGGAAGTGCCCGGATACTGGGACACCACCTGCTGCAGAATGCCTTTGACCCGGTCGGTATGACCCAGGCGGCGCTCCACATCAGCGAGCTTGTACAGCGAATCAGGCACTTTGGCGTGCTTCGGATACAGCTGCGAAACCTTGGCAAATGCCTGACCTGCACCTTGCAGATCACCTTTGGCCAGGTTTACTTCACCCAACCAGTACTGGGCATTGCCCGCGTATTGACTATTCGGGTATTTGCGCAGGAATGCGGCGAAAGCCTGGCTGGCCTTGTCGAAATCCTTGGCCTTGATCAGGTCGAAGGCAGCATCGTAATAGAGCTTTTCCTTCGCCGGATCTGCCGGCTCGCTACCCGCGGCGGGTGCTTGAGCGGCGGCGGCGCCAGCTGCCGCACCTGCGGCTACACCGGAGGCATTCGAATCACCACCGGTGGAAGAATTTTCAGGAGTCGCGGCTGGTGCAACGCCGGTTCCTATGCGCCGATCAAGATCCTGATATCGCTCCAGGTTTTCCTGCTTCATGCGCGCTACATCATTTTGCAGAACTTCAATCGCACCTTGCTGGCGCTCGATCTGTTGCTGCATTGATTGCAGTTGGTTGAACAGCTCGCCCTGTGCCGAGACAGGGGCCGAAACCCCTCCCCCGGCATAGGCGCCGTTCGTACCGTAACCTGCAGGCGGATAACTGCTCCCGCTATTGTTATAACCGGAGTTGTCATCGACCACAGGAACCGCAGCCCACACCGCAAGCGGCGCGAGGCTGAGAGCCAGAACAGTTACAGCACGACGGCACGTTCGCATGACGAATTACTTACGCAGTTCGACGCGACGGTTTTGAGCCCAGGACTGCTCGTCGTTGCCGGTAGCAACTGGACGCTCTTCGCCGTAGGAAACCAGTTCCAGCTGAGCTGGGGAAACACCTTGCAGTACCAGGTAGCGCTGAACGGCTTTCGCACGACGCTCGCCCAGTGCCATGTTGTACTCACGAGTACCACGTTCGTCGGTGTTGCCTTCCAGAACAACGCGAGCGCCGTTTGCTTTCAGGTCTTTGGCGTGAACGTCCAGAGCGCGCATGGCTTCTGGCTTCAGGTCCGAACTGTCGTATTCGAAGTAGAAAGTGGTGATAGCGCGCAGTGCAGCTTCTTCGCTCAGGGAGCCGTCAACTGCACCGGTGTTTGCGCCGTAACCAGCGTTTGGATCTACCGCGCCTTCACCGGCATTGTCGCCGCCTTTGGACGAGCAACCTACAGCTACAGCCATGGCCAGTGCCAGCGCAGCAAATTTACCAAACTTCAGCATTTCCATCGTGAAACTCCTAATGAACCCCAGTGTGTTAAGTACAACGTATAGCGCCGCGTCAGTTCAGGTAAGGGGACCAGGAAGGTTCTCTGACTTCGCCTTGTGCGGTAGGAAGCGGGAGCCTTACGCGTCCATTGATGGACACGAGCATCAAGACTCCCCGGCCCTGCTGGCGGGTGGCGTAGATTACCATGGTGCCGTTGGGCGCGACAGTAGGCGACTCGTCCAGAGTGCTATCAGTGAGGATTTTTACACTACCACGTTGCAAATCCTGGGCCGCCACCTTGAAATTGGTGAAGCCTTCCTGACGGTGAATCATGACAAGCGTCTTTTCATCAGCCGACAATTTAGGGTTGGCGTTGTAGTTACCGACGAAAGTCACGCGTTCGGCACCGCCACCACCGGCACTGGTCTTGTAGATCTGCGGCTTGCCGCCACGGTCGGACGTGAAGTAGATGGTCGAGCCATCCTTGCCCCAGAACGGTTCGGTGTTGATGCCGGGACCGCTGGTGACGCGGGAGATCTGACGCGAACCCAGGTTCATCACATAGATGTCCGGGTTGCCGTCTTTCGACAGCACGAACGCCAGGCGATTGCCATCCGGCGACCAGGCTGGCGCACCGTTCAGGCCTTCGAAGTTGGTGATCTGCTCACGGCGACCGGTGTCGATGTTCTGCATGAAGATGCGTGGACGCTTCTGCTCGAAGGAGACATAAGCGATGCGCTTGCCATCAGGTGCGAAACGTGGCGACAGGATCGGCTCGCGCGACTGCAGCAGGGTCACGGCGCGAGCACCGTCGTAGTCCGAACGTTGCAGGGTGTAGCGAGTGTTGTTCTCGGAGAAACGCTCGGCCGTTACGTACAGCAGACGAGTCGAGAAGGCACCCTTGATACC
The DNA here is from genome assembly GCF_059492225.1 of Pseudomonas sp. Pseusp10. Taxonomy (NCBI): domain Bacteria; kingdom Pseudomonadati; phylum Pseudomonadota; class Gammaproteobacteria; order Pseudomonadales; family Pseudomonadaceae; genus Pseudomonas; species Pseudomonas sp. Pseusp10. Next base: position 5,640,962 of record NZ_CP168528.1, read on the forward strand.
CGTGAGCTTTTCGAACGACTGGTCGGAGATGTAGTGCGCCATGTCGCGCAACTGATCGACGCCGCCCGACACGCTGCCGGTCAGCACTTGCTGCTCGGTGGCCACGTTGAACAGTGCGTATTGCACCTGCAGGCGACCGCCCGCCGGAACAATGCTGCCGACCATGACGTACTGGGCACCCAGCGCCTTGAAGTCACGGAAGATGATTTCGCTGGCCTGGCTCGGCTGGCTGATCATGTTCTGCTTTGGAAGCGGCGAGTAGTAACCCGAGTTGCGCAGATCGTTACCGATGATTTCCGCCATGTCGTCTGGCAGCACGCTACCGCCCTGGAAGCCGAACGGCACAACGGCGATCGGGGTGGCCCGATCGCTGCCACTGGTAACCAGAATGTTTTTCTCGTCTGCCATCGCCATCCCTGCCATGCAGCAGATAACGACCAGCATTCCTCGTAGAAGGTTTCTCACAAGGCTAGATCCTCAGGTGTGAATGTCATCTTGAATGAACGATACGGAGCGAAATCACTCGGCTTCATTCCCTGCATTTCTGTCAAACGTCCAATATTCTTCACTGCGGCAACAGCCGATGCGTCATACGGACCGTCGCCACTGGACCTGGCCACGCTGACCGAGGTCACCGTACCGTCCGGCAACATGCCGATTTGCAACACGACCGTCATGCCTTTGCGTGCCGAAGGTGGACGAGCCCAGCCTTCCGCTGCACGAGCACGAATCAGGTCATCGAAACTGCCGGCGACTTCGTCACCCTGCTCATCGGCCAAGGCCTGCTGACGCTGCGGCGTATCGGAAAGCAAATCTGCCAGGGCCTGGGCCTTTTTGTCTTCGGCGGACTTACGTGCCGCGTCCTGCGACTTCTTCTTCGCAGCATCGGCAGCAGCTTTCTTCTTCGCTTCCTCGGCGACTTTCTTCTTCGCCTCTTCAGCCTCGGCTTTCTTCTTGGCGTCTTCCGCGGCTTTCTTCTTCGCGTCTTCGACGATCTTTTTCTTGGCTTCTTCAGCGGCCGCTTTCTTGGCCTCTTCTTCAGCAGCTTTCTTGGCTTCTTCTTCAGCTTTCTTCTTGGCTATATCAGCCAATTGTTTCTCTTCTGCCTTCTTGGCTTCCGCGGTTTTCTTCGCTTCGTCGGCTTTCTTGGCTTCATCAGCCTTTTTCGCCTCGTCCGCTTTCTTCGCCTCGTCGGCCTTCTTGGCTTCTTCGGCCTTTTGAGCCGCCTCTTCTTTCTTTTGTTCCGCAGCCTTCACCGCTTCCTGCTCGACCTTTTTCTGTTCCATCTGCTCGACTTCGGTCTGACGCGCAGCAGATTTCTGCGCTTCACCGGCAATCTTCTGATTGGTCTGGGTGGTCGCCCGACTTTTCGATTTCAGCTGGTACAAGGTCGCCTGGACAATCGGCTTGGCCGGCGGCAGTTCCGGGGTAAAGGCAAAACTGACGAACAGCATGCCGAACACCAGCACGTGCAAGCCAATCGCCCAGACACTAGGCCAGAAGTAGCTCTCCGAGGCGGACGGCTCTCGCTGTTGCTGCATCAGGGCGCCTCGGTAATCAAGCCAACATTACCGACCCCGGCTTTCTGCAACCCGCCCATGGCTCCCATGACGGAACCGTAATCGACAGATTTGTCGCCGCGAATGAAGACCTGGGTACGCTTGCCGCCTTCGTTGCCGACGCGAATGATCTTGGTCACCGCGTCAGTCATCTGCGGCAGGGTCATGGCCCGATCTTGCTGCTTGTCTGTGTCGACTTCGCTGCCAAGGTTCCAGTAATAGGTCTTGTCGGATTTGATGGAAATGGTCAGGACCTGGGTGTTGTTGTCCTGCGGCAAGGCTTCGCTGGAAACCTTGGGCAGATCAACTTTCACGCCCTGATTGAGCATCGGCGCGGTCACCATGAAGATGACCAGCAGCACCAACATCACGTCGATGTAAGGCACCACGTTCATCTCGGCGACCGGCTTGCGCTTTTTGCGAGCTCGAGCGATTAAAGCCATTGGAAATTACCTGCTTATTCTTCGCTGGTGTGCACTTTGCGGTGCAGGATCGCCTGGAACTCGTCGGCGAAGGTGTAGTAGCGGCCCAGCAGGGTTTCGCTGCGAGCAGCGAAACGGTTGTAAGCGATAACGGCTGGAATGGCAGCGAACAGACCGATCGCCGTGGCGATCAGTGCTTCGGCGATACCTGGCGCCACGGTGGCCAGGGTCGCTTGCTGGGCGGTTGCCAGACCACGGAAGGAGTTCATGATGCCCCAGACGGTGCCAAACAGACCGATGTACGGGCTGACGGAACCGACGGTGGCCAAGAAGGGCAGGCTCTGCTCGAGCTTTTCTTCTTCGCGGGAAATGGCAACGCGCATGGCACGGGCCACACCTTCCATGACCGCTTCCGGGTCAACGCCTGGCTGCTGGCGCAGACGGGAGAATTCCTTGAATCCGGCACGGAAGATTTGCTCGACGCCCGAATCCGGGTCCGGGTTGCTACCGGCCTGACGGTAGAGTTTGGACAGGTCGATTCCCGACCAGAAGCGCTCTTCAAAGCTCTCCAGGGCACGTCGACCGGCGCGCAGCAGGTTGCTGCGCTGAAAGATCATGATCCACGAGGTCACCGATGCGGCTACCAGGGTCAGCATTACCAGTTGCACCACGATACTGGCATTGCTGACCAGGCTCCACATGGAGGAATGGTCGACGACGTTAGCTTCCACGCTTTATCTCCTGCTTTGAGTGTGTACCCGCGCCGCTCACGTCGGCAAAGGCCGCTCGTAGAGCTTCGGGAATGGCCCGGGGTTTCAAACTTTCAGTGCGCACACAGGCCACCAGAAACTGCCCTTCGCAGAGCAGCACATTATCCGTCGCCCGCCTGACCTGCTGTTTAAAGCGCAGGCTGGCACGGTTCAATTCGATTACTTCAGCGCTTACCATCAGTTCGTCATCCAGTCGCGCCGGCGCGTGGTAGCGCGCTTCGCTGGAATGCACGACGAACAACAGGTCCTCCCCTGCCAGCTGCGACTGGGCAAAGCCCAGATCTCGTAGCCGCTCGGTTCGAGCCCGTTCCATAAACTTGAGGTAATTGACGTAATACACGATGCCGCCCGCATCGGTGTCCTCGTAATAAACGCGACAACGATGTGCGAAAGGCTCAAGCCCGTTTTGCGCGCGCATACTCTAGTGCTTACTCCTCAGGTTGCCAATCCGGCCAGGCAACTGTTTTTCATTGTTCTGCGGCTTTCTTGCGAAAGTACGGTCCTGGGACCCTACATTGCCCGAAAAAATCAGCACGCAATGTTAATTAATCGTCACTGGCATCGAGGAACTCGTCTACCACGGGCATTTCGCCCAATCGTGACGGGATGTTTAAACCGAAATGCAGGTAGGCATGCCGCGTCACCACCCGCCCCCGTGGCGTGCGCATGATATAGCCCTGCTGGATCAGATAAGGCTCCAGCACGTCTTCAATGGTGTGACGCTCTTCGCTGATGGCCGCGGCCAGGCTGTCGACCCCGACTGGCCCGCCGTCGAACTTCTCGATCATGGTCAGCAACAGGCGCCGGTCCTGGTGATCGAAGCCACGCTCGTCGACGTCCAGCAGGTTTAGCGCCAGGTCGGCAATCGGCTTGGTGATATGCCCCTTGGCGCGAACTTCGGCGAAATCACGCACCCGACGCAGCAGCCGGTTGGCGATTCGTGGCGTGCCACGGGCGCGACGGGCGATTTCGAAGGCGCCTTCCGGGTCGAGCGGCAAACCGAGGATGTTCGCCGAACGACCGACAATGGTCGCCAGGTCGGCGTTGCTATAGAACTCCAGGCGCTGGACGATGCCGAAACGGTCACGCAACGGGTTGGTCAGCATCCCCGCCCGCGTCGTTGCGCCGACCAGGGTGAACGGCGGCAGATCCAGCTTGATCGAGCGCGCGGCCGGCCCCTCGCCGATCATGATGTCGAGCTGAAAATCCTCCATGGCCGGGTACAGCACTTCTTCAACGATGGGTGACAGGCGATGGATTTCGTCGATAAACAGCACATCGTGGGGCTCAAGGTTGGTCAACAGCGCCGCCAGGTCACCGGGGCGCTCCAGCACCGGCCCCGAGGTGCTTTTGATCGACACCCCCATTTCCTGGGCGATGATGTTGGCGAGGGTGGTCTTGCCCAGGCCGGGCGGCCCGAAGATCAGCGTGTGATCCAGGGACTCGTTACGACCGCGGGCAGCCTGAATGAACAACTCCATCTGCTCGCGAACGGTCGGCTGGCCAATGTACTCGGCCAGGCTGACCGGGCGAATCGCCCGGTCCTGGACTTCTTCGCGCTCACGCGGGCTGTGCGTGGCAGCGATCAGACGATCAGCTTCAATCACTTAGATCATTCCCTTCAAGGCGCGGCGGATCATGTCTTCACTGCTCAAACCTTTCTCTTTGATTGCAGACACCGCCTTGCTGGCTTCCTGGGGTTTGTACCCCAGGGAAATCAGGGCGCTGACGGCGTCATTTTCGGCAGTGTTCACCGGGGCGGGTCCATCCGGCTGGTTCGGCACCAGGGCGAACATGGCCGGTACGGTTTCCCAGGCCTTGAAGCGATCCTTGAGTTCCACCAGCAAGCGTTCAGCGGTTTTCTTGCCGACGCCCGGGACCTTGGTCAGCGCCGAAGTATCCTGGGACTGCACGCAACGCACCAGTTCGTCGACTTCAAGGCTCGACATCAAGGCCAGCGCCAGTTTCGGACCGACGCCATTGAGGCGGATCAATTCACGAAAAAAGTCCCGCTCACGCTTGCCGACAAAACCATAGAGCAACTGCGCGTCTTCGCGCACCACCAAATGGGTGTGCAAGGTCAGCGGCTCACCGACCGACGGCAAGCGATAAAGAGTCGTCATGGGCACTTCAAGTTCATAACCCAGACCGTTTACATCCAGAATCAGATGCGGTGGCTGCTTCTCAGCCAGGGTGCCGCGCAAACGTCCAATCACGTTACAAATCCTTGAGCGTTGGCCAGCTCTGGGCCAGCGACTGACAGAGCGAGGAAGTACCGCCGACAACCCAGGCGAAACGCCCCCACTCCATAAAAATGATTGCTGATGCTATCAGAGACGCAGGCGCCCGCCACGACTGCGTGCCGCTCCCAGACCATGGGGCAGCAGGCTGGAACGGGTATGAGCATGGCAGATGGCAATGGCCAGGGCATCCGAAGCATCGATTTGCGGTTTGCTGGTCAGCTTCAACATATGCATGACCATCATCTGCACCTGCTCCTTGTTGGCCGCACCGGTGCCGACTACGGCCTGCTTGACCTGCGTCGCCGTGTACTCGGCGATTTCCAGACTCTCTTCCGCCCCCGCCACGATAGCGGCGCCACGGGCCTGCCCCAGTTTCAGGGCGGAGTCGGCGTTACGGGCCATGAACACTTTTTCGATACCCATGGTGACCGGGCCATAGGTCTGAATGATCTCCCGCACACCGCGATAGACAATTTGCAGGCGCTCATGCAACTCGCCGGCACCGGTGCGAATACAACCGGAGGCGACGTACTCACAACCACGGCCGGTATCACGAACCACACCGTAACCGGTGATGCGTGAACCGGGGTCGATACCAAGAATTAAAGTCATAACGCCTGCGGATAAATTGAAATAACGCGTCGGCCATGACACCGCTCGCTGTAGGAGCGAGCTCGCTCGCGATGGACCTTAACGATAACGCAACGCTTTAGATTAGCGTCGTTCTCAGGTTTTTCGCGAGCAGGGCTCGCTCCTACAGAAGGAAGCGGGTCAACCGAGCTGCGCGGCCACCGACTCCGGAATTTCCGCGTTGGAATAGACGTTTTGCACGTCATCCAGGTCTTCGAGCATGTCGATCAGCTTGAGGACTTTCTCGGCACCCTCCAGATCGAGCTCGGCGCTGGTGGTCGGCAACATGACGATTTCCGCGTCGTCACCTTTGAAACCCGCCGCTTCCAGTGCGTTACGCACGGAATAGAAACCGGCAAACGAGGTGAACACATCGATGGAACCGTCTTCGTTGGTCACCACGTCATCGGCGTCGGCTTCCATGGCCGCTTCCATCAACGCGTCTTCATCCACGCCGGCAGCGAAGGAAATCTGCCCCTTGCGCTCGAACAGATAGGCCACCGAACCGTCAGTCCCGAGGTTGCCACCGCACTTGCTGAACGCGTGACGAACAGCGGCTGCAGTGCGATTACGGTTGTCGGTCATGCATTCGACCATCACTGCCACGCCGCCAGGACCGTAGCCCTCATAGGTCAATTCGACCACATCATCGGTATCGGCAGCGCCGGTACCGCGGGCGACAGCACGATCGATGATGTCACGACTCATGTTCGCACCCAGGGCCTTGTCCAGCGCCAGACGCAGCCGCGGGTTGGAGCCCGGATCACCGCCACCCTGACGGGCTGCGACGGTCAGCTCGCGAATCCACTTGGTGAAGATCTTGCCTCTCTTGGCATCCTGACGTTCTTTGCGGTGCTTGATGTTCGCCCACTTGGAATGACCTGCCATAACTCGCTCCGAATTCTCTTTGAAACATTGCCCGCCACGCCATGATGCGCCAACCGGCAAATAAAAATCCCGACCCGTTTTCGATCTTTACAGATAGAAAAAAGGCGCATCCGAAGATGCGCCTTCAGGTCGACCTTACTCAGCCTTGGGCGTTTCGCGCAAACGAATGTGCAACTCGCGCAATGCCTTGGCATCCACCTGGCCCGGTGCCTGAGTCATGACGTCCGCCGCGCTCTGGGTTTTCGGGAAGGCGATCACTTCACGGATCGACTGGGCGCCGGTCATCAACATCACCAGACGGTCCAGACCGAAGGCCAGACCACCGTGCGGCGGCGCGCCGTACTTCAGGGCGTCGAGCAGGAAGCCGAATTTCTCTTCCTGTTCGGCTTCATTGATACCCAGCAGACGGAACACCGACTGTTGCATCTCTTTGCGGTGGATACGGATCGAACCGCCACCCAGTTCGGTGCCGTTCAACACCATGTCGTAGGCACGGGACAGAGCGCCAGCCGGGTTGGCTTCCAGCTCTTGCGGGGTGCACTTCGGTGCGGTGAACGGGTGGTGCAAGGCGGTGAAGCTGCCGTCGTCGTTTTCTTCGAACATCGGGAAGTCGACGACCCACATTGGCGCCCACTTGCAAGTCAGCAGGTCCAGGTCATGGCCCAGTTTGATCCGCAGCGCGCCCAGGGCCTCGCTGACGATCTTGGCTTTGTCGGCGCCGAAGAACACGATATCGCCGTCGACCGCACCGACGCGATCGAGGATCACGTTGAGGTTGTCTTCAGGGATGTTCTTCACGATTGGCGACTGCAGGCCTTCAACACCCTTGGCGCGCTCGTTGACCTTGATGTACGCCAGACCCTTGGCACCGTAGATGCCGACGAACTTGGTGTAGTCGTCGATCTGCTTGCGCGGCATGCTCGCCCCGCCAGGTACGCGCAAGGCAGCGATACGGCATTTCGGATCATTGGCCGGGCCGCTGAACACCTTGAAATCGACTTCCTTGAGCTGATCAGCCACGTCCACCAGTTCCAGCGGGTTACGCAGGTCTGGCTTGTCGGAACCGTAGCGGCGCATGGCTTCTTCGAAGGTCATGTGCGGGAACTCGCCGAATTCCAGGCCCAGCACTTCCTTGAACAGGTTGCGGATCATTTGCTCGGTCAGGCCCATGATCTCTTTTTCATCGAGGAAGCTGGTCTCGATGTCGATCTGGGTGAATTCCGGCTGACGGTCGGCCCGCAGGTCTTCGTCACGGAAGCACTTGGCGATCTGGTAGTAACGGTCGAAGCCGGCCACCATCAGCAGTTGCTTGAACAGCTGCGGCGATTGCGGCAAGGCGAAGAAGGAACCGGCGTGAGTACGGCTCGGCACCAGGTAGTCGCGAGCACCTTCAGGAGTGGCACGGGTCAGGATCGGCGTCTCGACGTCGAGGAAGCCGTTCTCGTCCAGGAAGCGACGGATACTGGTGGTCATGCGCGAACGCAGACGCAGCTTCTCGGCCATTTCCGGGCGACGCAGGTCGAGGAAGCGATAGCGCAGGCGGGTTTCTTCGCCGACGTCGGAGAACTCGTTCAGCGGGAACGGCGGGGTTTCCGATTCGTTCAGCACTTCGAGTTCATAGCCGAGGACTTCGATCATGCCCGACGCCATGTTGGCGTTGGTCGCACCGGCCGGACGCAGGCGAACCTTGCCGGTGATCTTCACGACGTACTCGCTGCGCACGCGATCGGCAGCAGCGAAGGTTTCAGCGCGGTCCGGATCGAACACGACCTGGGCCAGACCGTCACGATCACGGATATCGAGGAAAATCACCCCACCGTGGTCACGGCGACGGTGGACCCATCCGCAAAGGGTAATTTCCTGGCCGTCCAGGCTTTCGTTCAGTTGGCCGCAATAATGGCTGCGCATCATGGTCGTGTTTTCACTTCTCGTAATTCGAAATTCGGTGGAGATCCTACAGCAGCCCCGTCTTTAAAAAGTCGTCGGGTGATGCAAGAGCTCACGCGTGTGGTTCAACCCAGGGTCCAGACCTTAGTCAGCTTTGTCGCCGCCGGCCAGGTTCTTCTTGGAACCGGTCTTGAAATCGGTTTCGTACCAACCGGTGCCGCTGAGGCGGAAGCCCGGCATGGACAGCAGTTTTTTAAGCTCTGGCGCCTGACAGGCAGGGCAGTCGACCAGCGGTGCATCGCTGATCTTTTGAATGGCTTCCAACTGATGACCACAGGAAGCACATTGATAATCGTACATCGGCATGGAGGTTGTCTCGGCGATCAGATTGCTACCGCACACGCAGGGTTTTGCGGCAAAGAGCGGGATTATATCCATTAAATGCGGCCTGTGCAGCCGTAAGACAGCACAGACCGACACTCTGCCGCTTTCGCTGTCCAGACTAGGTCGTGACGATGCAGCCCCCTTCCCTGAGACTGTGCACGACACAGACAACCCGCACCAACCCGCTGAAATTCCTTACCCCACCGTGACGCAAGTGAACTTCGCGATCCACATGAGATAACAGGCTGCTGACCGAGCAACAATTGACCCGGGCCATTTCCCCCAAAATCTCCCAATAAACCTGCTCAAGCCGCAAACAGGTGGCGAAGCCATTCAATCGTACGGAGCGGGACAAGGGCTGGGCCAACCCCATATCGAACTCACGAACGAACGGGTCAACCCTTACATTTTTGTGCGAACCGTATCGCCTCTCTTCTTGCCTTTCATAAACCATAACGCTGACACTCCTTTGCCATCCTGGTTTCCTTAAGAGCAACTGTCTGTCGACTTATAAAAACGCAGATACAAAGGTATATCCAGACGACTTTATGACCCTCGGCGTAGGATAAGCCAACAACTGTTGGCAGCCCCTGGAGAACGTCCTACTCCGGACATTTTCCCACGCAGCGAAGTGACACCCCCTTCAGAAGCACAGTATTGAATGGCGTAGGAAAGAAGAGCGCGAATAACACTTCAAGGCGTCATCCGCGCACGCAAGCGTTACTGATCCAGCAGAGTGCGAAGCATCCACGCCGTTTTTTTTCATGCACCTGCATACGCCGGGCAGCAAGTCGGCCGCCTTGCCACAGCTCCGAAACTTCGGGCAACCTGCGGCAAATCGCCCCAAAAGAGCCGCCGGACGCCCTGATTTGAGTAGCCCGCGGCTTTGCTGTTAAATAGACAGCGTGTCGCCAGTGCCTATTTTTCCGGGTACGGCGCATAGGCTGATACCGGGTACGTGTCCAACGCCTCTTTATTGTTTTGAAGCGAACCGTGCGCCATCAGCTCTTCCTTGTGAGCTGTCTTAACGTGAGTTAATCAAAATGTTGAAAATCGTCCATCTACTGATAGGCGCAGCGGCCTTGCTGCTGTCCTTCATCCCGAGCCTGCGGTCCGAGGCTTTACCTTACCTGCAACAACCCGATGCTCTGTACCTGGCCTTTTTCGGCCTGCTCAACCTCACACTTGCACCTGTCATCCCTTACTGGAACAAAGGCCCGCGCCATCAACTGCAAAACCTGGTCAGCGCCCTGCTGGTTCTGGCTGTGGTCCTGCAAACCCTGACGCTGATCGCACCGATGCCTGTCATCGCCGGTCAACCCGCCGTTCTGTTCAGCCTGATCGCCGCCGTGGTTGCTGTTTTTCTGCACCTGGCCATCAGTTTCTACAAGTCATCACCGGTCGCCGCCTCGCCAAGCTACGACATGAGCAACCGCGATACCGGCACCGTCAAGTGGTTCAACACGTCCAAAGGCTTCGGCTTTATTTCCCGCGACTCCGGTGACGATATTTTCGTGCACTTCCGGGCCATTCGTGGCGAAGGCCACCGCGTCCTGGTCGAAGGCCAGCGCGTGGAGTTCTCCGTCATGAATCGTGACAAGGGCCTGCAAGCCGAAGATGTGATCGCCGCACTGCCGCGCCGCTGATTCAAGGCTAAAAAAAACCGCGTACAGCCCGAGCTGTTCGCGGTTTTTTTATGCTTGCGCCTTGTTTAATAGTGCGGCGGCGGCGCTTCCTCCTCGAATGACTCGAACTGGCCGACCATTTCCTCCTGCCGCTTGAGCAGTGCAGCCATTTGCAGCTGCAGACGCTCGACCACCCGCTGTTGCGCCACCAGCACATCATTCAATGCCTGGATGGTGTCATCCTGAAACGCCAGGCGACTTTCAAGATCGGTAACGCGTTCTTCCAGGCTCATGGTTCAGCCCTCCAGAAACGTAAAATCATCGGTCAAAATCAGACGCAAACGTTCGCGAATGGCGGCGATCTGCTCCGAACCGTAGGGTTTTGCCGGATGCTTACCCCAAACCGGCGCTGGCCAGGCGGCATCTTCGCGCTTGCGCACAATCACATGCATATGCAACTGACTGACAACGTTGCCCAGCGCCGCAACATTCAATTTGTCCGCGTCGAACGAGTCCTTGAGCACTTGCGAAAGCGCCGTCGTCTCCAGCCAAAGCTGCTGCTGGTCTGCGACATCCAACTGAAATATCTCACTGATAGCCTCGCGACGAGGTACCAGGATGAACCAGGGATAGTTCGAGTCGTTGGACAACAGCAACCGGCAGAGCGGAAAGTCCCCGATCGGTAACGTGTCTTGTTGAAGTCGTGAATCTAAAGCGAACACTGCGCGCACTCCCGCCGGGGCATCATTTTCAGCTTAGCGCCCATCCCGAGGGACAGCGCACCAAACGACCGGACGGCAGCATACCTGCGAACGGCGCACGCTTCACGACGAACCTTGCACAGAGCCCATGAGCGCCAGCGAAAGGCTGACAGCCCGCCCCCGGATGAGACATTTTTCGTTGTGGCGCACCATTACAGAACCGACCAGCCAGCAAAAAACGCCGAAGTGACTGATTAACAACAAGGAGTTCGCTTCGAACAAGCGGTCGACCTGGATGAATTCAGTATCAGGCTAAAATTTTTTTGCACCAAAACCGCACCGTGGGTCTACGCTGAATGCTTCGACATCCGCCATCTACTCACTGGCGGGGTGAACCGGTAACATTTTTGCTTGTCATTCAGTGGACCAGAACGGTACAACATGATGTCAGGCAAGGCGTCAAGCCCAAACTAAAGGTGCTTGAACCCCCCGGTTTTATGAGGTTTTTACAGCGTCAGAAGGTCAATGAGAAAAAAACCGCAGCAAAACCCGGATTTGTGCACGCTTGTTGCATTCATACCCAATATCGCCTGAGTGACACCCGCTGGAAGCGGAGGTCTTGAGGCAAAAAAAACAGTGGCAAGGTAGCCCGATGGAGATTCAAACGTTTCACCAGGACTCTTTTTACCGACGCCAAGGTTCAGAAAACAGCATTAATGTTGTCAGCCCGGTTGCGTCGGAGCTGGAAATTTGCGACATCTAGCACGCTGTTTGCGACAGGGTCGTAAAGAAGGCGAAAGGTTAGATACGCAAGTATCGCCAACATTGTCGGCGTGATATAAGTTTGCGCCGACACAAAAAGAAAGAGCCGCCCAGATAATAAACCAGGTGGGACGGCAGTACTCTTCTAAAACCAAAGGAGCAAATCACGATGCGCGTGATGAAGTGGAGCATGATCGCACTGGCAGTTGCAGCAGCAGCCAGTACTCAATTGGCTACGGCCGCCCCTTTCGTAAGTGACCAGGCTGAAGCCAAAGGTTTCGTTGAAGACAGCAAACTCGACTTGCTGGTTCGCAACTACTACTACAACCGTAACAAGAAAAACGGCCAAGTCGATGACAAAGACTGGACCCAGGGCATCCAGGGCATGTACAGCTCGGGCTACACCCAAGGTCTGATCGGTGTTGGCGTTGAAGCTTGGGGCCAACTGGCCATTAAGCTGGACGGCTCCGACAAGTATGCAGGTTCCGGCAACATGTCCGTGGACTCTGATGGCGAAGTCAACAACAGCCAGGGCAAAGCCGGTGCTGCCGCCAAGTTCCGCATCTCCAAGACCGAGCTGAAAATCGGCGACATGCAGCCAAGCACCTCTCCGGTGTTCGCTGTAGGTGGTTCCCGTATCCTTCACCAAACTGCCAGCGGTATCCAACTGCAGAGCAGCGAAGTTACTGACCTCGACCTCGAAGCCGGTCACTTCTACTCGGCAACCAGCCAGGACCGCAACGCTCGTGACGGCGAACTGTTCGCTACTTACGCTGGCGTGACAGCCAACTCCATCGACTACTTCGGTGGCAAGTACGGCATTACCCCGGACTTGAGCGTATCGCTTTACGGTGCCAAGCTCGAAGACGTCTGGAACCAGTACTACGCCAACGCGAACTACACCCTCGCACTGGGCGGCGATAACTCGATCAACTTCGACGGTAACATCTACAACACCAAGGACACCGGTAACGCTAAAGCAGGCGACATCAGCAACACCGCCTACTCCCTGGCTGCTGCTTACTCGTTCCTGAAAGCACACACCCTGACCCTGGCCTTCCAGAAGGTCAACGGCGATACCCCGTTCGACTACATCGGTGTGGGTGACAACAACCGTGGTGGCGACTCGATTTTCCTCGCCAACTCCATCCAGTACTCTGACTTCAACGCCCCTGGCGAGAAGTCGGTACAAGCCCGTTACGACCTGAAAATGGCCGAGTACGGTGTGCCTGGCCTGAGCTTCATGGTTCGTTACGTGAATGGTTGGAACATCGACGGTACCAACACTCCATCGAACAGCACCTACACCGGTCTGTACGGTGCAGACGGCAAACACCACGAAACCAACGTGGAAGCCAAGTACGTCATTCAATCGGGCCCAGCCAAAGACCTGTCGTTCCGCATCCGTCAAGCATGGCACACCGCCAATGCTGACGAAGGCGAAGGCGATATCTCTGAGTTCCGCCTGATCACCGACTACCCGCTCAACATTCTGTAATTGCAGAAAGTTAGTTCGCGGTAATCAAAAAAAGGCCCATCTTCGGATGGGCCTTTTTCGTTGGTGTGACAACAGTGTGTTTAAACGATCAGATCCATGCAGAACATGCCTGACCGAATAGTCAGGCATTGACCAGAAAACCAATCACTGCGCAGCAGATTCCTGAACCACGCGAATAACCCGCTGTGGAAATGGAATATCGATGCCCGCCTCTCTCAGACGATCACGGGACAGTTCGTTGAACATGAACATCACATCCCAATAATCCGCAGTATTCACCCAGACACGCAGGGAAACAGTGATAGAACTGTCACCCAATGTCGAAATGACTGCCTGAGGTGCCGGGTCAGTCAATACACGCGGATCCTTGGCCAGTTCCAGCAACACTTCACGGGCTTTCTGCAAGTCTGCTTCGTAATCAACGCCTACATCAAACACGACCTTGCGGGTCGGCTGACGATTGGTGTTGGTGATGATGCCGTTCGACAGATTGCCGTTGGGCAAGATGATGGTCTTGTTGTCACCGGTACGCAGTACGGTATGGAAAATCTGGATGCTGTCGACGGTGCCGGCGACACCCTGAGCTTCGATCCAGTCGCCGATACGAAACGGACGGAACAGCAAAATCAGCACACCACCGGCGAAGTTCGCCAGGCTACCCTGCAAGGCCAGACCAATGGCCAGACCCGCCGCACCAATCGCCGCCACGAACGAAGTGGTTTCCACACCGATCATCGAAGCCACGCTGACGATCAGCAGGATCTTGAGGATGATGTTCGCCAGGCTGCTGATAAAGCCTTGCAGCGCCAGGTCGGCGTTACGCAATGCAATCAGGCCGCCAAGCTTTTTCGTGACCTTGTTGATCAGCCACCAGCCGATGGCCAGGGTGATGACCGCCAGCAGTACACGACTGCCGTACTCCATGATCATCGGGATCCAGGTTTGGGAAACCTTGACCAGGTTGTCTACCTCAGCATTTAAGTCCATCTGCTTGCTCCTTTTTTCCGGCTATCCGGCACGCGTAAAAAAGCGGCAGAAAGATCGAACCGCGACGGGCTCAATCGTTTCTGCCGATGCTTGGGCCTCCGACGTCGCAAACGCCAAGAGGTTCCCGCTTTCGAGGTCAGTCGCGGAAGTTGTTGAACTGCAGCGGCATACCGAATTCCTTGGCCCGCAGCACGGCAATGGCTTCTTGCAGGTCGTCACGCTTCTTGCCGGTGATGCGCACTTGCTCACCCTGGATTGCGGCCTGGACCTTGAGCTTGGCGTCTTTGACGTGAGCGACGATCTTCTTTGCCAGCTCCTTGTCGATGCCTTCCTTGAGGACGGCGTCCTGCTTCATCAGCTTGCCCGACGCAAAAGCATCCTTGACCTCAAGGCACTGCACGTCGATTTTGCGCTTGACCAGCGCCAGCTTGAGGATCTCAATCATTGCTTCGAGCTGGAAATCCGCTTCCGCGGTCAGGTTGACGGTCAGGTCTTTTTCCTTGAACTCGAAGCTGCCTTTGCCTTTCAGGTCATAACGACGATCGAGTTCCTTGACGGCGTTCTCGACCGCGTTGGTGACTTCGTGTTTGTCCAGTTCGGATACCACGTCGAACGACGGCATGTAATCTCTCCAAATATAAAGGCGTACCGATGGAGCACGCCTGGCTTGCGGTTAAAATCCGCGCTGATTATAACGGGTCTTTCCCATCATTCACTGTGAGCTGCCGATGCACGCCTTAAACAGAGCAAAAAGCTGATGTCCACCACCTGGCATGTTCTGGGCGCCGGCAGCCTCGGCACTTTATGGGCGACACGTCTGGCACGGGCCGGAGTGCCAGTCAGGCTGATCCTGCGGGACACAGCGAGGCTGCAAGCCTATGAGGCGGCTGGTGGATTGACACTGGTGGAACACGGCGAGGCGCAACACTATGCCGTACCCGCCGAGACCGCCGACAGCACGCAGCCGATCAACCGCCTGCTGGTGGCCTGCAAAGCCTACGATACCGAAAGTGCGGTGGCCCGGCTGGCGCCCCGCCTGGCCCCCGGCGCCGAACTGATCCTGCTACAAAATGGCCTGGGCAGTCAGGACGCGGTGGCGGCACAGGTGCCTCAGGCACGTTGCATCTGTGCGTCGAGCACCGAAGGCGCCTTTCGCGATGGCGACTGGCGCGTGGTGTTTGCCGGGCATGGTTTCACCTGGCTGGGGGATGCCAGCCATCCAGTGGCACCGATCTGGCTCGATGACCTGAGCGCTGCCGGCATCCCTCACGAGTGGAGCACGGAGATTCTGACCAGGCTGTGGCGCAAGCTCGCCCTCAACTGTGCGATCAATCCGCTGACGGTGCTGCACGATTGCCGCAACGGCGGTTTACAGCAACATCACTGCGAAGTCGCCACCCTGTGCGGTGAACTGGTGGAGTTGCTTGACCGTTGTGGTCAGCCGGCAGCGGCCGAAAACCTGCAACAGGAAGTCGAGCGGGTGATTCACGCCACCGCAGCGAATTACTCCTCGATGCACCAGGACGTCACGAGCCAGCGCCGCACAGAAATCAGCTACCTGTTGGGTTACGCCTGCAAAGTGGCCGGGCGCCATCAACTGAACCTGCCTCACCTCAATCAGCTTGAGTCGAGGTTGATTGCTCGCCTGCAAAGCCTTGGATTGCCCAGCGACTGAGCAGCGGCTACGCTGGCCACTTGTTCCTTTTCAGCGATGAACCCGATGCCATTGCGCCAGCGCCTTGAAAACCTGCCTGTCGGCCAGAAACTGCTGGCCGCCCTGCTGGTCCTGTTGACCACTGTCCTGCTGGTCGCCAACCTGACCTTCATCAGCGCCGCCTACTACATCTCCCAGGAAAGCATGGCACCACAGGCCCTGCAGACCATCGGCCGACTGGTGTCGAACCCGAGCCTGGTGTCCGAAGCCCTGGAGTCGCCGCAAAGCGCCGAGCGTCTGCTTAACGAACTCAACAGTTATTCACCGCTGCGCGCGGCAGTCCTGTATGACGGCAAGGGCGAGCAGTTGGCGCAACTGCAGAGCGGCGACAAACTGGAGCTGCCGAAACGGTTCCAGCATATCGAAGACTGGCAGGTGACCGAGTTTCGCAGCAACCAGGTCATCACCCTGCCCCGCCCCGGAACCGCACCGGGGCATTTGCTGTTGGTGGCCAGCAGCGAACTGCCGGTGGCGTTCTACACCGGGACCCTGACGGCCAGCCTGGGGATTCTGATTTTCAGTGTACTGCTCTGGCTGGTCATTGCCCGTCAGATCAAGCGCCTGATTACCCGGCCGATCCATCAGCTCGAAGAACTGTCCCGGCAGGTGACCCGCGAAGAGAACTATTCCCTGCGCGCCTCTCGCGGCAACCATGATGAAATCGGCAGCCTCGCCGAAGCGTTCAACACCATGCTTTCGCGGATCGAGGCCCGGGAGCAGCAACTCAAGCGGGCCAGGGACGACTCCCAGGCCGCCTACGACCAGGCCCAGGGGCTGGCCGAAGAAACCCGGCACACCAACCGAAAACTGGAACTCGAAGTCCAGGTGCGCAGCAAGATCGAGAAAAAGCTCACCGGTTTTCAGAACTACCTCAACAGCATCATTGACTCGATGCCGTCAGCACTGATCGCCCTCGACGAACAGCTCTACGTGACGCAATGGAACCAGGAGGCCAGCGCCCTGTCCGGTACACGCCTCGACGAAGCCCTGAACCAGCCAATCTTCCTTGCCTTTGAACCGCTCAAGCCGTTCTTGCCGCAACTCAAGCAAACGGTCGAGCAACATACAGTGGCCAAAATCGAACGTGTCACTTGGCTCAAGGATGAAGAGCCCCGCCACTATGCCCTGACCTTCTATCCGTTGATGGGCGGTGCCGGGCGCGGCGTGGTGATCCGGATCGACGACATCACCCAGCGCCTGTCCCTGGAAGAGATGATGGTGCAGTCGGAGAAAATGCTCTCGGTCGGTGGCCTTGCCGCCGGCATGGCCCACGAGATCAACAACCCCCTGGGTGCAATCCTGCATAACGTGCAAAACATCCGCCGACGCCTGTCACCCGATCTGCCGAAGAACCTTGAACTGGCTGAACACGCCGGAATCGAACTGGCGACGGTCAACCAGTATCTGCAAATCCGCGAGGTGCCACAGTTGCTTGACGGCATCCAGCAGGCCGGTGCCCGGGCGGCGAAAATTGTCACCCACATGCTCAGTTTCAGCCGCCGCAGCACCCGCCAGATGGCCCCGTGCGATTTGCCCGCGCTGATCGACCAGGCGGTGGAGATCGCCAGCAACGATTTTGACCTGGCAATCGGCTTCGACTTCAAGGGCCAGGCCATCATTCGTCAGTTCGATCCGGCGCTGGGTCCGGTACCCGGCACCGCCAACGAACTGGAGCAGGTGCTGCTCAACCTGTTGAAAAACGCCGCGCAAGCCATTCACCAGCGCGAAGACGACAGCGAACCGGGGCGGATCACTCTGCGCACCAGGCTCAATCCGCCGTGGGCGGAAATTCAGGTAGAGGACAACGGCATCGGCATGAGCGAAAGCGTGCGCAAACGGACTTTCGAGCCGTTCTTCACAACGAAGGAAATCGGCCAAGGCACCGGCCTTGGGCTATCGGTGTCGTATTTCATCATCACCAACAACCACAAGGGGCAGATGGAAGTGCAATCGACTCTGGGCCAAGGCACTTGCTTCACCTTGCGCCTGCCCCTGGCAAACACGCCACCTGTCTCGCAAGAACTCAATCTGCTATCGAGGTAACCATGGGCTTTCGTTTGTCGAAGATTTACACCCGCACTGGCGACAAAGGCGAGACCGGGCTGGGCGATGGCCGTCGCGTACCCAAGGATCACCCGCGGATCGAGGCCATTGGCGAAGTCGATACGCTGAACAGTCAGGTGGGCGTGTTGCTGGCCGGATTGGCGGCGCAAACGCACACCTTTACAGGCTTGCAGGAAGTGATCGATGTTTTGGCACCTTGCCAGCATCGATTGTTCGACCTTGGCGGCGAACTGGCGATGCCGGTGTATCAGGCGTTGAATGCAGCAGAAATCGAACGTCTGGAAGCCGCGATCGATGTGTGGAATGAAGAGTTGGGACCACTGGAAAACTTCATCTTGCCCGGTGGCTCGGCGCTGATTGCCCAGGCTCATGTCTGCCGCAGCCTGGCGCGCAGTGCCGAGCGGCGGTGTCAGCAGCTAAATGCGATTGAACCGCTGGCCGGGGTTGGACTGGCGTATATCAATCGATTGTCGGATTTGTTGTTTGTGGTGGCGCGACTGATTGCCAAGCGTCAGGGCGTGGCGGAGATTCTTTGGCAGCCGGCTGCGAAACCTGAGGTTTAGTCGGCGCCTGTCAGGCCCTCATCGCGAGCAAGCTCGCTCCCACAGTGGATTTGTGGCGATCACAAAACCTGTGGGAGCGAGCTTGCTCGCGATGAAGCCGTTTGCATCACCGGAAAATCAGGCGTCAGGCCAAAACGCCCGAATCCCCGCCACCCCTTGCGCGCCCGCAGCCCAAGCCTTCTCGACCTCTGCCGGGCCAACACCGCCGAGCAGAAACACCGGCTTGCTGAACCCTTCGATCAAGCTCGAGGCCTGCTCCCAACCCAACGGCTCGGCGCCCGGGTGAGTCAAAGTGGGTTGAACCGGCGACAGGGTCACGAAATCCACCCCCATCTGTTCGGCCAGCGCCAGCTCTTGCGCGTTATGGCACGACGCCGCCAGCCAGCGCGATGCCGGTAGCGGTCGGCCAGCCGCTGCGTACTTGCGCAGCTGCGCCGAAGTAATGTGCCAACCCGCGGACGGGAAGTCGCCCAGCCATTCGAACGGCCCCTTGATCATCAACTGCGCCTTGCCGGCACACAGCCCTGCCGCATCCACGGCCAGGTCGCGGTATTTCGGGTCGTAGCCGTTCGGTGCACGCAACTGGATCAGCTTGATGCCGCCGGCAATGGCCTTCTGAATACCACGCAGCAATGCCGGTGCTTCCAGATCTTCCGGCGTGATCAGGTACTGAGGGGGCAACTTCGCGGCCGCGACGATCGGCTGATTGGCCGCCGGAAACTCGTAACCCGACAAGTCGCGGGGCGCCACCCAGGCCAGCGGTTGGCCTTCGGCGCCGTGAGGCTCGCCGGTAAACGACGAGACTTCCCAGACATCCAGCAACACTTGCTTGTCCGGGTAATCGTGCCGGATCTTGATCAGCGGGCGCGCAGCGCCGACCACGATACCCAGCTCTTCATGAAGTTCGCGGGCCAGTGCGGTTTCGACCGACTCGTCGGCCTCGACCTTACCGCCTGGAAACTCCCATAAGCCGCCCTGGTGCTGTGAGTCGGCACGACGGGCGATCAGGATTTGGCCACTGCCATCGCGGATGACGGCGGCGGCGACATGGACTCGTTTCACTTTTCCAACTCCTCCAGTCCGGCCTTCTGCCAGGCCTTGAAAGCCGGCCATTGGTAGAGGGTTTCAACGTAGGCTTCGTCAGTTGCAGACAGCTTCACCTGATAGGTGCGCAAGCGCACGGCAATCGGTGCGAAAAACACGTCTGCCAGGGTTGCACGGCCAAACAGGTACGGCCCGGTTTCGGTCGCGGCAGCACGGCATTCGGCCCACAGCGCCGACATGCGATCGAGGTCGGCCTGAACGTCAGCCGGGACCGGCGACAAAGGGGCGTCATGGCTCAGGTCAAACGGCATGTTGCCGCGCATGGCGAAGAATCCGCTGTGCATCTGTGCACACGCCGAGCGCGCCTGGGCACGGGCGGCGATGTCTTTCGGCCAGAGGCCGGCGGCCGGAAACTGTTCTGCCAGGTATTCGGCAATCGCCAGAGAGTCGGCGATGGTGCCGTGTTCGGTTTTCAACAGCGGGACCTTGCCGGTGGGCGAATGCTTAAGCAGACGCTCGCGGGTGTCCGGCTGGTTCAGTTTGATCAGTTCTTCGGTGTAGGCAGCGCCAGTCAGATCGAGAGCCAGGGCGCCGCGCAGGGACCAGGAAGAAAGCAGTTTGTCGCCGATGATCAGGTGCAGGCTCATATTCGGGACCTTTTGATGAGGGGGACAGGCCAAAATCTCTAGCGTCTGGTCATCCGTCATCGCGGGCAAGCCCGCTCCCACAGGTTCAGCGGCGTACACAATGGTTGTGTTCAACGCGGTCACTGTGGGAGCGAGCCTGCTCGCGATAGGGGCGACTCGGTCTTACGTACGGTACTCGGCGTTGATTTTCACGTACTCGTGGGACAGGTCGGTGGTCCAGATGGTTTCGCTGCAATCGCCACGACCCAGTTCGATACGAATGGTGATTTCTTCCTGCTGCATCACCGCCGCGCCCTGGGCTTCGGTGTAGGTCGCGGCGCGCGCGCCACGGCTGGCAATGCACACGTCACCGAGGAATACGTCGATCTTGCTCACGTCCAGGTTCGGCACACCGGCACGACCAACAGCGGCCAGGATACGGCCCCAGTTCGGGTCGGAAGCAAACAATGCGGTCTTGATCAGCGGCGAGTGAGCCACGGTGTAACCAACGTCCAGGCATTCCTGGTGATTGCCGCCGCCGTTGACTTCAACGGTCACGAATTTGGTCGCGCCTTCGCCATCGCGCACGATGGCCTGGGCCACGTCCATGCACACTTCGAACACCGCTTGCTTCAACTTGGCGAACAACTCGCCCTCGGCGCGGGTGATTTCCGGCAGCGCAGCCTGACCGGTGGCGATCAGCATGCAGCAATCGTTGGTCGACGTATCACCATCGATGGTGATGCGATTGAACGACTTGTTGGCGCCATCGAGCATCAGGTTTTGCAGAACGTCGCGGGATACCTTGGCGTCGGTGGCAATGTAGCCGAGCATGGTCGCCATGTTCGGGCGAATCATGCCGGCGCCTTTGCTGATGCCGGTAACGGTGATGGTCACACCGTCGTGCTGGAACTGACGGCTGGCACCTTTTGGCAGGGTGTCGGTGGTCATGATGCCGGTGGCGGCAGCTTCCCAGTTGTGGATCGACAGATCATCGAGGGCAGCCTGCAGCGCGCCTTCGATTTTCTCGACCGGCAGCGGCTCGCCAATCACACCGGTGGAGTACGGCAGCACCTGGCTGGCATCGACACCGGTCAGTTCCGCCAACCTGGCGCAGGTGCGCTCGGCGGCGGCCAGGCCAGGTTCGCCGGTGCCGGCGTTGGCATTGCCGGTGTTGGTCAGCAGGTAACGCACAGGGCCTTGCACGCGTTGCTTGGCCAGGATCACCGGAGCAGCGCAAAACGCGTTCAGGGTGAACACGCCGGCAACCGTGGAGCCTTCAACACAGCGCATCACCACAACATCCTTGCGCCCCGGGCGCTTGATACCGGCCGAGGCAATACCGAGTTCAAAACCGGCAACCGGGTGCAACGTTGGCAAAGGACCAAGACCAACAGCCATGAATGCGCTCCTTTATAGATGATGTCAGCACCGCTTCAGGAAAAACGGTGGTTCGAATGGTAAAACGCCGCGACGGCAGAAGCCGGTCGCGGCGCGGGTATTTCAGCGATTGAAACGGGTTTTACTGGATCTGCCCGTGGCAATGCTTGAACTTCTTGCCCGAACCGCAATAGCACAGCTCGTTACGACCCAGCTTCTGCTCGTTTCGAACCGGCGCAGCAGCGAGGGCAACATCGACCTCTTCACCCAACACTTCCGGATGCTCCAGGCCTGGGGCTTCTTCATGCAGGAACTGCATGCGAGCGGCCAATGCCTCGGCTTCCTGACGCAGGCGCTGCTCTTCTTCGATCGGGTCTTCGCGGCGAACCTGAACGTGGGACAGCACACGGATCGAGTCGCGCTTGATCGAATCCAGCAACTCGGAGAACAGGGTGAACGACTCGCGCTTGTACTCCTGCTTCGGGTTCTTCTGGGCATAACCACGCAAGTGGATGCCGTGGCGCAGGTGATCCATGGTCGACAGGTGGTCTTTCCACAGGTCGTCCAGTACGCGCAGAACGATTTGTTTCTCGAAGGTGCGCAGCGCTTCGGCGCCCGCCTGGTCTTCTTTCTCGTTGTACGCCGCGATCAGTTCCTGCATCAGTTTCTCGCGCAGGGTTTCTTCGTACAGGTGATCGTCTTCATCGAGCCACTGCTGGATCGGCAGCGCCACACCGAAATCGCTCTGCAACGCAGCTTCCAGACCGGCCACGTCCCACTGCTCAGGCAGCGATTGCGGAGGAATGTGTGCGCTAACGGTGGCGCTGAGCACGTCCTGACGGAAGTCGGCGATGGTCTCACCGATGTTGTCAGCGGCCAGCAACGTGTTACGCATGTGATAGATCACTTTACGCTGTTCGTTGTTGACGTCGTCGAACTCGAGCAGTTGTTTGCGAATGTCGAAGTTGCGGCCTTCAACCTTGCGCTGGGCCTTTTCGATGGCGTTGGTCACCATGCGGTGCTCGATCGCTTCGCCGGGCTGCATGCCCAGGGCCTTCATGAAGTTCTTCACCCGGTCAGAGGCGAAGATGCGCATCAGGCTGTCTTCCAGCGACAGGTAGAAGCGGCTGGAACCGGCGTCGCCCTGACGACCGGCACGACCACGCAGCTGGTTGTCGATACGGCGCGATTCGTGACGCTCGGACGCAATCACCTGCAAACCGCCCGATTCGAGCACTTGCTGGTGACGCTTCTGCCAGTCGGCCTTGATCTGGGCAATCTGCTCAGGGGTCGGGTTTTCCAGCGAGGCCACTTCCACTTCCCAGTTACCGCCCAACAGGATGTCGGTACCACGACCAGCCATGTTGGTGGCGATGGTCAGTGCACCCGGGCGACCGGCCTGGGCAATGATCTCGGCTTCCTTTTCGTGGAACTTGGCGTTCAGAACCTTGTGTTCGATGCCTTCCTTCACGAGCAGGCCAGACATGTGCTCGGAGGTTTCGATGGTGGCAGTACCGACCAGAACCGGACGGCCTGCGGCCATGCTTTCCTTGATGTCAGCCACGATTGCCGCGTATTTCTCGTCGGCGGTCAGGAACACCAGGTCGTTGTAGTCTTTACGGGCCAGCGGCTTGTTCGGTGGAATCACCATGACCTGCAGGCCATAGATCTGGTGGAACTCGAACGCTTCGGTGTCGGCCGTACCGGTCATGCCGGACAGCTTGTTGTACAGACGGAAGTAGTTCTGGAAGGTGGTCGACGCCAGTGTCTGGCTTTCGGCCTGGATGTTCAGGTTTTCCTTGGCTTCGATGGCCTGGTGCAGACCTTCGGACAAGCGGCGGCCCGGCATGGTACGGCCGGTGTGCTCGTCGACCAGTACGACCTGACCGTCCTGCACGATGTATTCGACGTTGCGATTGAACAGTTTGTGCGCGCGCAGGCCGGCGTAAACGTGGGTCAACAGGCTCAGGTTATGCGCCGAGTACAGGCTCTCGCCTTCAGCCAGCAGGCCGATGCTGGTCAGCATTTCTTCGACGTACTGGTGACCGGCTTCGTTGAGTTCGACCTGACGACTCTTCTCGTCGATGGTGTAGTGACCGGCCTGGGTCACTTCGCCTTCGACTTCTTCGACGTGCAGCTTCAGCTGCGGGATCAGCTTGTTGACCTCGATGTACAGCTTGGAGCTGTCCTCGGCCTGACCGGAGATGATCAGCGGCGTACGAGCTTCGTCGATGAGGATGGAGTCGACTTCGTCGATCACGGCAAAATTGAGTTCGCGCTGGAATTTTTCTTCCATGCTGAACGCCATGTTGTCGCGCAGGTAATCGAAACCGAATTCGTTGTTGGTGCCGTAGGTGATGTCGGCGGCGTAGGCAGCACGCTTCTCTTCCGGCGGCTGGAACGGCGTGACAACGCCGACCGTCAGGCCGAGGAATTCATACAGCGGGCGCATCCAGTTGGCGTCACGGCGGGCCAGGTAGTCGTTCACCGTCACAACGTGAACGCCGTTGCCGGACAACGCGTTCAGGTAAACGGCCAGTGTTGCCACCAGGGTCTTGCCTTCACCGGTGCGCATTTCCGCGATCATGCCTTCATGCAAGGTCATGCCGCCGATCAGCTGGACATCGAAGTGGCGCATGCCCATGACACGCTTGCCGGCTTCACGGGCGACCGCAAAGGCTTCTGGCAGCATTTTGTCGAGGGATTCCCCTTTGGCGATGCGGGCCTTGAACTCGCTGGTCTTGGCACGCAATTGATCGTCCGAAAGGGCCACCATTTGCTCTTCGAAGGCATTGACGAGTTGCACCGTCTTGAGCATGCGTTTGACTTCACGCTCGTTCTTGCTTCCAAAAAGTTTCTTTAACAAAGGCGCAAACATATCGGCAGGATCTTCCACACTAAAGGGATGGAGGGCGGCCCCGTGAGTCGCCCGTGCAGCCCTCATGGCCGCATGCGAACGAGCATTCTACCCGGAAACGATGGAGAGGAAAGTGGCGATATTCCACGATGCTGGCACAGCGCTTTGACGGGGCTCACTTAAAATAAGGGCGTTTTGCTCAACTTCAAGCCGTTCAAGGCAGAAGTTAGTTGTTGATTTAATGGGTAAAGCGCCCACAAAAGCAATGGGCGGGTGCATTCGGTGCTTTCTGCTACCATGGCGCCTCTGTTACTTCAGGTGTCTGATCATGGCATTTCGCCCACTTACGGCCAAAGTACCTGCCGTTCTACTACGCGAAGCCAAGCCGCTGAAAGCCATTCTCGGCCACGCACAACGCCTGGGTCATCTGCAACGATTGCTCGAAAGCCAATTGCAACCCGCCGCTCGCGAGCATTGCCACGTGGCTTCCTGGCGCGAAGGCAGTTTGTTGCTGATTGTCACCGACGGTCATTGGGCCACCCGCCTGCGCTACCAGCAGAAGCGCCTGCAACGGCAACTGCAACTGTTCGACGAGTTTGCCAGCCTGACGCGAATCCTGTTCAAGGTGCAGCCGCCCACCGTCCAGCGGGGCGCGGCCGGGCACACCATGGATCTGTCGGATGATGCGGCCGCGACCATCCAGGCCACGGCCGACGGAATCAGCGACCCGAATCTGCGGGCAGCGCTGGAGCGACTGGCGGCGCACGCCAAGACCAAATCCTGACACAGGCCCCATGTAGGAGCGAGCCTGCTCGCGATGACGGTGTAACAGTCAGCATAAAAGTTGAATGTCAGACCGCTATCGCGAGCAGGCTCGCTCCTACACTGACTGTGTCCGCTCAAGCTAGCGGCGTTTGCTGCCACCCAACAATGATCCCATCAAGCCGCGCACCAACTGTCGGCCAAGCTGGTTCGCCGCCTGTTGCATCGCCGATTTCAGCGCCTTCCCTGCTGCCGTACCGAGGAACTCTCCCGCCTGTTCGGTGAAACTCGGTTCCTGTTTGCCCTGCTCCGCCTCGGGCTCGGGCGCCAGGCCCTTGCGCCCCATCAGCACTTCATAGGCTGATTCACGATCGATCGGCTGGTCATAACGCCCTTTGAACGGTGAACCTGCGATCAACACCTTACGCTCGGCGTCGGTCAACGGCCCGATCCGCGATTGCGGCGGTGCTACCAGCACCCGCTGGACCATTTCCGGCGTGCCCTTTTCCTGCAGGGTGCCGACCAGCGCCTCGCCGATCCCGAGCTCGGTCAACACCGACAACGTATCGAACGCCGGATTCGGCCGGAAACCTTCGGCCACTGCGCGCAGGGACTTTTGCTCCTTGGCGGTGAACGCACGCAAGCCATGCTGGATGCGCAAGCCCAACTGCGCCAGTACATCATCCGGCAGGTCACCGGGCGACTGGGTGACGAAATACACGCCCACACCTTTCGAACGAATCAGCCTCACGACTTGCTCCAGACGGTCACGCAATGCCTGGGGCGTACCGTTGAACAGCAAGTGGGCCTCGTCGAAGAACAGCGCCAGCAACGGTTTTTCGGCATCGCCACGCTCTGGCAACTGCTCGAACAGCTCGGCCAGCAGCCACAGCAGGAACGTCGCGTAGACTTTCGGCGCTTCATGCACCAGACGACTGGCATCCAGCAAATGAATGCGCCCGCGGCCATCGGCAGTGGGTTGGAGGATATCTTCGAGTTGCAGCGCCGGCTCGCCGAACAGGGCCTCGGCGCCCTGTTGCTCCAGGGTCGCCAGACGCCGCAGCAATGCCTGACTGGAACCGGTGGTCATCAATGCCGCATCGTCGCCCAGCAACAGGGGGTTGTCCCGCAGGTGATTGAGCAACGCTTTCAGATCTTTCAGATCCAGCAACAACAGGCCTTCGCGGTCCGCTACCTTGAACGCGGCGTATAACGCCGACTGCTGACTGTCGGTCAATTCCAGCAGACTGCCCAGCAGCAACGGCCCCATTTCACTCAAAGTCGTGCGCAATGGATGACCGGACTGACCGTGTACGTCCCACAACGTCACCGGATAAGCCTGAGGCTTGTGGTTGAGCCAGGGCATCCCGGCAATCCGCTCGGCGATCTTGCCCTGAGGGTTGCCCGCAGCGCCGAGGCCGCACAGGTCACCCTTGATGTCAGCGGCGAACACCGCCACGCCGGCATCGCTGAAGGCTTCGGCCATTCGTTGCAAAGTGACGGTCTTGCCGGTGCCGGTCGCGCCCGCGATCAAACCGTGGCGGTTCGCCAGGCGCATGGCCTGGGCAACCGGCAGCCCTTCGAGATCGGCGCCGATAACGAGTTGCAATGAGTCAGGCATTTTGTCACCCATGATTAATCTTTGGTCCTACACGGCCGATAGAGATAACGACAAAGCAGTCAGACACGATCTGGTCAGAAATTTCCCTAAGGAGAGTCGGAAAATTCACTTGCTTTCAACCTTGCCCGTTGTGCGCCCCTTTATAAAAGCACGCGCTGGACATTAAGACCTTAGCGGAACCCCAAGCCATGAACAAAAATCTGCGTTTCAGCCATAAAATCCTGCTTGCCGCCGCCCTCATTGTTATTGCCGCCTTCGCCTCATTCACGCTGTACAACGACTATTTACAGCGCAACGCCATCCGCGAAGACCTGGAGAACTATCTTCAGGAAATGGGCGCAGTGACCGCCAACAATATCCAGACCTGGTTGAACGGGCGCAGCCTGCTGATTGAAAACCTGTCACAAACTGTCGCGCTCAATCCCGATGCTGACAACGTTTCCAGGCTGCTTGTACAAAAAGCCGTGACCTCGACCTTCATGGGCGCCTACCTCGGCAGCAAGGATGGCTCTTTCATCATTCGCCCGGACAGCAAGATGCCCGATGGCTATGACCCGCGTGCACGCCCTTGGTACAAGAGCGCGCAAGGCAGCAGCGGTTCGGCCTTAACCGAGCCTTACATCGACCTGGCCTCCGGCCAGCTGGTGATTTCCATTGTCGACAGCGTTATCAAGGACGGCCAGAACATCGGCGTGGTCGGTGGCGACCTGAGTTTGCAAGTGATCATTGACAGCCTTGGCACGCTGGATTTCGACGGCAAAGGTTATGCCTTCCTGGTCAGTTCCGACGGCAAGATCCTGGTACATCCCGACAAAGCACTGGCGATGAAGACGCTCAAGGATGTCTACCCGCAAGACACGCCGGCCATCAGCAGCGCACTGAGCGAAATCCAGGTCGACGGCAAAACCCGCATCGTGACCTTCACCCCGATCAAAGGCTTGTCGTCGGTCAACTGGTACATCGGTCTGTCGGTCGACAAAGAAAAAGCCTACTCGATGCTCAGCGAATTCCGCACCTCCGCGGTGATTGCGACGATCATTGCCGTGGCCATCATCATCGCCCTGCTCGGCATGTTGATCCGCCTTCTGATCCAGCCTTTGCACGTCATGACCCGTGCCATGGCTGACATCGCCGACGGCGAAGGCGACCTGACCAAGCGCCTGACCATCCAGAACAACGACGAATTCGGAACCCTCGGCACCGCGTTCAACCGCTTCGTCGAGCGCATTCACGGCTCGATCCGCGAAGTATCCTCGGCGACCGGGCAAGTCAACGAAGTGGCGTTGCGCGTGGTCGCCGCTTCCAACTCGTCGATGTTCAACTCCGACCAGCAAGCCTCGCGCACCAGCAGCGTTGCGGCCGCGATCAATCAGCTCGGCGCCGCCGCCCAGGAAATCGCCCGCAATGCGGCACAGGCCTCGAGCCAGGCCAGCGATGCCCGCAGCCTGGCCGAAGACGGCCAGCAAGTGGTGGACCGCAGTATCGTGGCGATGAATCAACTGTCGAGCATGCTGAGCGCATCGAGTACCAATATCGAATCGCTGAACAGCAAAACCGTGAACATCGGGCAGATCCTCGAAGTCATCACCAGCATTTCCCAACAAACCAACCTTCTGGCGCTCAACGCCGCGATTGAAGCCGCCCGCGCCGGTGAGGCCGGTCGCGGTTTTGCCGTAGTGGCGGACGAGGTGCGTAACCTGGCACACCGCACGCAGGAATCGGCGCAACAGGTGCAAACCATGATCGAGGAGCTGCAAGTCGGCGCCC
Source organism: Pseudomonas sp. Pseusp10 (assembly GCF_059492225.1). NCBI lineage: Bacteria > Pseudomonadati > Pseudomonadota > Gammaproteobacteria > Pseudomonadales > Pseudomonadaceae > Pseudomonas > Pseudomonas sp. Pseusp10. The sequence continues at coordinate 5,669,716 of NZ_CP168528.1, forward strand.
GGGAATCGGTCAGCACCATGAGCGACAGTCAGCGCCACAGCCAGGACAGCGTGGAAATCGCCAACCTCGCGGGCGAACGCCTGAACAGCGTGACGCTGCGTATCGGTGAAATCGACGGCATGAACCAGTCGGTGGCCACTGCGACCGAGGAACAGACTGCGGTGGTGGAGTCGATCAACGTCGACATCACCGAGATCAATACGCTGAACCAGGAAGGTGTGGAAAACCTGCAATCGACGTTGCGCGCGTGCTCGGACCTTGAGCAGCAGGCGGCACGGTTGAAGCAGTTGGTGGGTAGTTTCAGGATCTGAGGCAACCTCACCGGCCTCATCGTCGGAACGCCGCCCGGAGCAAGCTCGCTCCCACAGGAATCTTTGTCGCACTGGAGATCTACTGTGGGAGCGAGCTTGCTCGCGATAGCGGCCCGTCAAACGATACATATCCCCGCTGACACCCCCACCCGCACAACCCCAACCGAACATCTATCCTTCATATAGGTCAACCAAGGGAGTACCGGGACCGGAGGATTATTCATCGTGCATATCGCTGACATCACCATGTTCTACGCCCCTGCCAGCGGTGGCGTGCGCACTTACCTGGATGCTAAACACCGTCGTATGGGGATCAAACCGGGCATTCGCCACAGTTTGTTGATTCCCGGATCTTCTTTTAGCGAGCAGGATGGCATCTACACGGTTCCGGCACCCGCCCTGCCCTTCGGCAAGGGCTATCGCTTTCCTCTGCGTCTCGCGCCCTGGCGCAATGTCCTGCAAGACTTGCAACCCGATCTGATCGAAGTCGGCGACCCCTATCTCACCGCATGGGCAGCGCTGGATGCACGGCGCCAACTCGATGTACCGGTCATCGGCTTCTATCACTCGGACCTGCCGCTACTGGTCCGCAACCGCATGGGCAATTGGGTGACCAACAACGTCGAGGCTTATGTCAGCAAGCTCTACGGCAACTTCGACCGGGTCCTGGCGCCCAGTCGGGTCATGGCTGACAAGCTCACCGGGCTTGGGGTCAGGAATGTGTTTGTGCAACCGCTCGGCGTCGACCTGCAAACCTTCAATCCCGATGCCAGAGACCCCGGGCTGCGAGCCGAGCTGGGCCTGGATGAAAACACCTACCTATTGATCTTCGCCGGGCGCGGCGCCAAGGAAAAAAACCTGCCGGTGCTGCTCGACTGCATGAATCGCCTGGGCCGTCGCTATCACCTGTTGCTGGTTGGCTCGTCGATGCCCACGGCCGTGCCGTCCAACGTGACGGTGATCGACGAGTTCTGCCCGGCTGCACAAGTTGCCCGCCTGATGGCCAGTGCCGATGCACTGTTGCACGCCGGCGATCAGGAAACCTTCGGCCTGGTGTTACTCGAAGCCATGGCCAGCGGCATTCCGGTGGTGGCTGTGGCCGCCGGGGCCTTCGAGGAAATCGTCACCGATGACTGCGGTGTGCTCTGCGCACCGAACAATCCCGCCGCAATGGCCACCGCCGTTCGAGAACTGTTCGGGTCGGGCAGCGCAGCGTTGGGCCAACAAGCGCGATTGCATGTCGAACGGCATTACGCCTGGGATACGGTGGTCAACAGCTTGTTGCGCCACTACCACGCCGTGCTCGGCAGCCAATGGCCGCTGACAGCCAATGGTTGAGCCCATGAACAGTCCCGCTTTACTGCTGGTACTGCACGACGTGGCACCGCCAACCTGGGCCGATTATCAGCCGTTCGTCAAAGCCGTCGATGCCTTGGGTGGCGTACCGATCACCTGGCTGGTGGTACCGGATTTCCACAAACACAACAACCTGGACGCCCATCCGCAATTTCGCCGCCAGCTCAGTACCAGGCTCGCCCGGGGTGACGAACTGGCGCTGCATGGTTACTTCCACTGCGACGACGGGCCGATGACCGGCAATCCCCGAGACTGGTTCATGCGTCGGGTCTACACCCACGAAGGCGAGTTTTACCGTTTGTCGCAAGAAGACGCCCTCGCCCGCCTGCGTTCGGGCATCGAGATGTTCCAACGTCATGACTGGCCGCTGGAAGGGTTCGTCGCCCCGGCCTGGCTGATGAGCCCGGGCACTCGCCAGGCATTGCACCAATTGCCACTGAGTTACACCAGCGACTCGCAGCATTTATACCGCTTGCCGGATTTCACCGCGATCGAAGCGCCTGGACTGGTATGGAGCGCGCGCAGTGCCTGGCGCCGGGGCGTATCGAAGCTCGTCAGCGACCGCCGTGAACAACGCTGGCAGCACGCCCCGGTGATTCGCCTGGGCCTGCACCCGGAGGACATGCGCCATGAGTTCTCGCGTCGATACTGGCTGCAAACCCTCGAGCGCCTGCTCGACAACGGCCGCGTTCCAATGACCAAGGCCCAGTGGCTGACACTGCAAGACGACCAGATGGGTCGTGCCGCGTGAGTCGCGGACTGCTGTTGCTCGTTGGCCTGCTCGCGGCGCTGCTGATTCCGACACTGCTGGGTGGCAGCGAGACCTGGTCTCGGCTGACCGGTTTTCCGCTGCCGTGGCTGCTGGTCATGTTCAGCATGATCCTGCTGTGCTGGGCAGTGAACACCTTGCGCTTGCGCCTGTTGCTGGGGGATCAATGCGGCAAGGTCAGCCGGCTCAGAAGCCTCGGCGTGGTGATGGCCGCCGAATTTGCCTACTGCGCCACCCCCGGCGGCAGTGGCGGGCCGCTGACGATCATGGCTTTGCTGGCGCGACACGGCGTGCGTCCGGCCAGGGGCAGCGCAGTGTTTGCCATGGACCAACTGAGCGATTTGCTGTTTTTCCTCTGCGCCCTGAGCGGGATTCTGATTTACGCACTGTTCCAGCACCTCAGCCAGCGCATGGAATGGATGCTGATGGTCAGCGCCGTCTCGCTGTTCGGTGGCCTGATCGTTTGCGTCATGGTGGCGCGCTATCACCGTTTATTGATTCGCCTGAGCGGCCGATGGCTCGCCCGAGTCAATGTCAAAGCGGCCACTCGAATGCGCTGGGCGCGCAAGCTACTGCAGTTTCTGGCGGCGTTTACCGACACGTTGAAGTTGCCCGTGCAGACCTTGATCAAGGTATTTGCCCTGACCTGTGTGCATTGGGTCCTGCGCTACAGCGTGCTGTACCTGGCGTTGCGCGGGCTTGGCGCGGATTTGCAGTGGGCCTGGTGTTTTCTGGTCCAGATGCTGGCGCTGAGCGCCGGACAATTCAGCCTTCTGCCCGGTGGAGCCGGGGCGGCTGAACTGACGTCCGCTGCGCTGCTGGCGCCCATGGTCGGAAAATCCACGGCGGCAGCGGCGATTCTGATTTGGCGGGCAGTGACGTATTACTTCTACTTGCTGGTCGGTGGCCCGGTGTTCTTGCTGATGCTGGGTCGATCGCTGCTGATGAAGCTGATGAAACTCAGACAGGCTTAGGTTTGTCGTCGGGCGCCTGCTGCAACTGCTCCCACAACTGCGCGGCATCCGGAAACTCCGTCCCCGTTTCAGGCCCCATGTCATCCGGGTCGTAGCGGCTCAGGCAGCCCTCGCCCAGCGTGGCGGGAGCCTTGGAGGTGGCTTTGTCCAGTGGATCGGCTATGGTCATGTCCTCAGTGCAGAAACGGCGAAGGGCCTGAAGCGATTGAACGCCCAGGCCCTTCGAATTTCAACTGCGCCGTACGTCTGTCAGAAGACGACGGTTTTGTTGCCGTGGACCAGCACCCGATCTTCCAGGTGATAACGCAGGCCACGGGCCAGCACCATCTTCTCGACATCACGGCCGAAACGCACCATGTCTTCGATGCTGTCGCTGTGGCTGACACGCACCACGTCCTGCTCGATGATCGGGCCGGCATCCAGCTCTTCGGTCACATAGTGACAGGTCGCGCCGATCAGCTTCACGCCACGCAGGGACGCCTGGTGATACGGCTTGGCACCGACGAACGACGGCAAGAAGCTGTGGTGAATGTTGATGACCTTGTGCGCGTATTCACTGCACAACTCGGGCGGCAGGATTTGCATGTAACGGGCAAGTACCACCACTTCGGCATCGTGCTGTTTGACCAGGCGCGAAACCTCGGCGAAGGCCGGTTGCTTGTCCTGCGGATTGACCGGAACGTGGTAGTACGGAATGCCGTGCCACTCCACCATGCTACGCAAGTCATCATGGTTGGAAATCACACAGGAAATTTCGCAGTCCAGTTCATCGCTGTGCCAGCGGTGCAGCAAGTCGGCCAGGCAGTGCGACTCACGACTGGCCATCAGGACCACGCGTTTCTTTTGTTCGGTATCGGTGATGCGCCAGTCCATCGAGAACTCTTCGGCAATCGGGGCAAAGGCTTCGCGAAACGCTTCGATACCAAATGGCAGGGAGTCGGCACGGATTTCGTGACGCATGAAGAACCAGCCACTGAGATTGTCCGAGTGATGGCTCGCTTCAGTGATCCAGCCGTTGTGTGATGCCAGAAAGTTACTGACTTTGGCAACGATGCCAACACGGTCCGGGCAAGAAATCACCAGACGAAAAGTGCGCATGAGGGGGAAACTCCAGAACTTCGCAAAGGCCGCCATTCTAGCGATTACGCAGCAAAACTGCAGTATTGTTGACGTTTCGCCCTGCCGGAAGGTCGGTGCGGCAGGGCGGACAGCACCGCTGCCAGTTCGTCCGGATGCTCTAGCGGTGCCAGTCATTTGTTAATTTATGTATATCTGTCAGACCCGGACCACACTTACAACTGCATTACCAATGTGCGCCGAAACCACAGCAATTAAATTAAATAAACCTGGCTTAAATGTTTACTTGATGAAACACCGTGACTATTATTGCGGCATTGTCACCTGCCATCCAGCGTACAACATAAGGTAGTCCACATGTCCTTGATCAACGAATATCGCGCCACAGAAGAAGCTATCAAAGAGCTGCAAGCCCGTTTGAAGAACCTGTCCCAAGACGACAAACTGCAAACCGAGCTGGAATTCGAAGGCAAACTGCGCACCCTGATGGGTGAATACTCCAAGTCCCTGCGTGACATCATCGCGCTGCTGGATCCAGAATCCAAAACCAAGGCACCACGCGGCGGCGCAGTGAAAACTACCGGCACCAAGCGTGCTCGCAAAGTTAAACAATACAAAAACCCGCACAACGGTGAAGTCATCGAAACCAAAGGTGGCAACCACAAGACTCTGAAAGAGTGGAAAGCCAAGTGGGGCGGTGACGTGGTGGAAGGCTGGGCTACCCTGCTGGGCTAAGCCTCAGAGCTTGTCGCAGACGGAACCGTGACAAAAAATAACGCCAGCAAATGCTGGCGTTATTTTTTACGGGGTATTTAAGCCCTGGCATGTTCGATTTCAAAGACACAAACGCTGGCGCAGTCCCTGGACATAATCCTGCCACTCACTGAGTACCCCCTGCTGAAACGGAGTAGCACTAACGCTCAACTGGGCCGCGGCTTCTACAAAACTTTCAAGGGTATTTGGCGCCCCCCACCCGGGTTCTGACAAACGTTTCTGACAGAATATTCGCCAGCGCTCCTGCTCTTCGGGATTCAACGTATCGGGAAAGTTGCGTGCGCGATATCGAAACAGCAATTCAGGCAAACGTTCGTCATCGAAAGGCCACTGCTCTTGTGCCAATTGCATCGGGTCAACGGTTCTGACTTGCTCACACAATCGCCGATCCCGATCACCGATAAATCCATCATATAACTGCTGCTCCGGATCCTGGCTCGGAGAAAAATCTTCGCGGGCATAAATCGCCAGGATTTTATCCAGCCAAACTTTCTGCGCGTCATTTAGCCGCAACACCCGCTGCTGATACAGCGCCATATCCAGCCCCAGACGCTGCTGATCTTCTTGGCGAAGTACAGACAACGGTGCCACTACCGGGCACTTGTTGATGTGAATCAGCTTCAACGGCACCGGCAACTCCCCCTCGGCCAGTTCGTCGCGGCGGGTATACAAGCGCTGACGCAAGCTTTCGGCATCCAGGTCGAGCAGGCTCTGGGGATCGAGGTGCAGGTCACAAACAATCAGGGCGTTCTTGTTGCGCGGGTGCCAGGCCAGCGGCAACACCACACCCACATAACTGCGCGCGGCCGAAAAACGCCCGGATACATGCACCAGCGGTTGCAGCAGGCGTATCTGGTCCATGACTTTTTGCTTGCTGCGCAACTGAAACAGCCAATCGTACAGCTTTGGCTGTTTTTCCCGTATCAGGCGTGCCAGGGCAATCGTCGCGCGAACGTCCGACAGCGCTTCGTGGGCATTGCCATGATCGATGCCATTGGCAGCGGTCAGGCGTTCGAGCTTGAGCGTGACCCGCCCCTCGTCATCGGTCGGCCAGACCATGCCATCGGGGCGCAAGGCATAGGCGGCGCGCACCACATCGATCAGGTCCCAACGGCTGTTGCCGCCCTGCCACTCCCGTGCATAAGGGTCGAAAAAGTTGCGGTACAGGCTGTAGCGGGTCATCTCGTCGTCGAAGCGCAAGGTGTTATACCCCGCGCCACAGGTACCCGGCGCCGCGAGCTGGGCATGCACCCGGGTCATGAAATCGGCTTCGCTCAAGCCCTGCGCCTGCAGTTGCCCGGGCGTGATTCCCGTGATCGCACAAGCGGCCGGATGCGGCAGGATATCGTCACTGGGTTGGCAATAAAGATTGACCGGCTCGTCGATTTCATTGAGATCGAAGTCGGTGCGCAGGCCGGCCATTTGCAACGGACGGTCGCAACGGGGATTGATGCCAGTGGTTTCGTAGTCGTACCAGAAGATGGAGGTCACGGGCGATTCCTGAACTGAAGATCGGCAAAGTCTAGGCGTTCACCTCCCGCCACGGCCAGTAGTCTGTCATTCAAGCACCTTGCGCGGCTCGCCCGACCATACACAGTTATGTCGTTTCCCTGCGCATTGGCTGCTAGCATCGGATAGACAGAGAATCCCGATCCAGGCCACATCATCAGGTTGCCCATGCTCGAGACCACAGCACTGCCAGGGAATGCGCCGCTGTCACCGCCACTGGATACGCGATACCAGGTCGAAACGCCGGAGGGCGTCGACCTGCCACTGCGCCCGGCCGGGTTGATGGTACGTGCGCTGGCGTTCGCCATCGATCTTGGTTTGCGCGGCCTGGTCCTCGGTGTGCTGTTCATTGCGCTGGCGATGCTCGGCAAATTGGGCGCCGGGCTCGGGTCGATCCTGCTGTTCGGGGTGAGCTGGTGGTACATGGTGCTGTTCGAGGTGCTCAACCAGGGTCGTTCGCCGGGCAAGCTATGGATGGGGCTACGAGTGGTGCACGACGATGGCACCCCGGTCGGCTGGTCCGCTTCGCTGCTGCGCAACCTGCTGCGCGTTGTCGACCTGTTGCCCTTCGGTTACTTCCTCGGGGCCATCAGCTGCCTGCAACACCCCCACTTCAAGCGCCTTGGCGATATCGCCGCCGGGACCCTGGTGATCTACCGCGAACGCTCGCACACCCGCCCCGAACTCCCCGAAGCCCAGCCCCGCCGTACGGCATTTGCCCTGACGCTCAGCGAGCAACGGGCCATCCTCGGGTTTGCCGAGCGCCAGGGTGAACTCTCCCAGGCGCGGGTCGATGAACTCGCTGCGATCCTCGCCCAACCGTTGCAAATCACGGCCCCGCAGGCGGTGACCGAGCTCAACGGCATCGCCCGCGGCTTGTTGGGGCCGACATGAAGCAAAGCCTTTTTGAAAACCGGCACAAGGCCGAATGGGAACAGTTCGCTCGCCTGCTCGAGCAATTGGAGCACGACAGGAAAGCCACCGGGGCCGGCAATTTCCCGAGGGACTACCGCCGTCTCTGCCAACACCTGGCACTGGCCAGGGAGCGCGGCTACAGCAGTTTTCTGATCGACTCCCTGCAGCAACAGGTGCTGCGCGGGCATCAGCAGCTTTACCGTCACCGCAGCCATTTGGGGGGCAATGTGCTGGCATTCATCCTGGCCGACTTCCCGCGGCTGGTGCGCGAACAGTGGCGTTTCGTACTCGTCGCCAGCCTGCTGTTTTTTGGCAGCCTGGCCGGCTTCGCGTTGCTGGTGTACCTGTACCCGGACCTGGTCTACAACCTGATCCCCGCCAGGCAGGTCAGTGAAATGCAAAGCATGTACGACCCCATTGCCGGTCACCTCGGGCGCACGGCGGAACGAGCCGCCAGCGAGGACTGGGCGATGTTCGGCTACTACATCATGCACAACATCGGCATTGCCTTTCAGACCTTCGCCAGCGGTTTGCTGCTTGGTTTGGGCAGCGTATTTTTCCTGATCTTCAACGGTCTGATGATCGGTGCAGTGGCCGGCCACCTGACTTACATCGGCTACGGGCAATCCTTTTGGTCATTCGTGATCGGCCACGGCGCTTTCGAACTCAGCGCCATCGCCCTGGCCGGTGCCGCCGGCCTGAAGCTGGGCTGGGCGTTGATCGCCCCGGGCCGCCTGCCACGCGCCGAGGCCTTGCGCCTGGCAGCGCGCAAGAGTGTGCTACTGATCTGCGGCGTCATGCTGTTTCTGTTGATCGCGGCGTTTATCGAAGCCTACTGGTCATCAATGACTCACCCGTCGCACCAGACCAAGTACCTGGTCGGCGCGGCGCTCTGGTTGCTGGTGGGGGTTTATCTCGTGTTTGCCGGACGTCACCGCCATGCGCCTGAGTGACGCCACGGTGGTGATTCGCCCACGCCCGACCTGGGAAGCCATGGACCTCGGGGTGCTCCTGAGCCAGCGTCACCGACGCCTGTTGATGACCAGTTGGGCCATTGTCACCTTGCCGGTTTTCGCGCTGCTCAGTTGGGGATTCCGGGATTCGCCCTCTCTCGCCGTGTTCATTTTCTGGTGGCTGAAGCCGGCGTTCGAACGCCTGCCCTTGTACATCCTGTCCAAAGCCATGTTCGGTGAAACGCCGACGCTCAAGCAGGCCCTCTATCAATGGCCACGGTTGCTCAAGCCACAACTGCTGGCCAGCCTGACCTGGCGCCGCCTGAGCCTGCACCGCAGCTTCCTGATGCCGGTGATGCAACTGGAAGGCCTGCACGGACACGCGCGACAGCAGCGTTTGCACGTATTGCTGCAGCGAGACGGTGGCGTGGCGCGATGGCTGACGATCATCGGTGCGCATCTCGAAGGTGCGTTGTGGATCGGCTTGATGGTGCTGTTCTATCTGCTCCTGCCACAACAGGTCGCGCTCGACTGGAGGTGGCAGTCGCTGATTTCTGCGGCCACCCAGGATTGGCGCTGGCTGGAACACCTGACCAACGCGTTTTATGCCTTGGTACTGGTGGTCTGGGAACCGGTCTATGTCGCCTGCGGTTTCAGCCTTTACCTGAACCGGCGCACCGTTCTGGAGGCCTGGGATATCGAACTGGTGTTCCGCCGAATGCGCCAGCGTCTCGTCAGTGCAGGTGCTGTCCTGTTGATCGCCGTGATTGTGCTGATGCCGGCCACACACAGCGCGTGGGCCGCCGAACCCGCCATTTCGCCCGACAGCCCGCGCCTGCTGGGCCAGCCCCTGAACAGCCAGGCCTCCAGGGACCACATCAAGGCAATCCTCGAACAGCCACCCTTCAAGAACCGGGAAACGGTGACACGCTACCGTTTGGGCGAAGACAAACCGGGCGCCGGAGCCCCGACACCGCAATGGCTGCAGGCCCTGTTGAAGCTGTTTGAGGGGCAGCACTTCGGGACCTTGGCGACACTGATTGAAATCGTACTGTGGGGCACGGTCGTCGCAGCCATCGGCCTGTTGATCTGGCGCTATCGCGACTGGTTGCAGGCGTTCGTCAGCCGACGACCGGCACTCAATGTCAAAACCACGCGGCCGTTACCGCAGCAGGCATTCGGCCTGGACCTCAAACCCGAGTCCCTGCCTGCGGACATTGCCTCCAACGCTGAAAGCCTCTGGCAGACTAACCCGCGCGAAGCGCTCGGCTTGCTCTATCGCGCCCTGCTCAGCCGCCTGGTGCACGACTTCAACATCGCGCTCAAAGCCGCCGACACCGAAGGGCAGGTACTTCGGCGGGTCGAACTGTTACAGCAACCGGCCTTGCTGGCCTATAGCACAAACCTGACCGGGCACTGGCAAAACATGGCTTACGGTCATCGCCTGCCGCCCGATCATGTGCAACAGCAATTGTGTAATGGCTGGCGTGTGTTGTTCGGCCCCGGGGCCGCCCGTTGAGTCGGCGCAGGGGGGCGATAGCTGCGGCGTTGATCGCCGTGTCGGCGGTTGCGCTGAGCGTTTATCTGTACCTCAAGGTTATCCCTTACCAGACCGTAATTGACCACGGTCCCTCCCCCGAAGCCAGGGCCAACCCTTATCTGGCGGCGGAGCTCTTTTTGCGCAACCAAGGCCTGAGCGTCGAGCACGCCAATGACCTCGACATCCTGCCCGGTCTCGACCCGCGTCGACGCAGCCTGCTGTTGCTCGGGGACCACAACAACATGACCCCACGACAGATCGACCAGGTAATGAACTGGACCCGGGCCGGCGGGCGGCTCCTGTTCGTCGCCGAGTCACTGTGGAATAAAAAACTCGGCCACAGCAAAGACCTGCTGCTCGATCGGGTGCAACTGCACCAGTCCCTGAGCAAAGACCTCAAGGAACCGCCGCCCAATGTCGGCGACGATCCTTTCCCGCTACTGACCAAGCTCTATCTGGAAAACGAAGACGCCCCGGCCTATGCCGGTTTCAATACTGCGTTCCATCTCGAAGACCCGAAAAACCTCGCCCAGGCCTGGGCCAACAGCGCCAGGGCCACGCACATGATGCAGCTCAGCCACGGGCGCGGCTCGATCACCGTGGTCACCGATGCCGACTTGTGGAAAACCCCGGCCATTGGCCAGTTCGACAATGCCTGGCTGCTCTGGTACCTGACTGCCGATACCCGCGTGACGCTGATTTTCACTGCCGATCACGACAACCTGCCGACCTTGCTGCTGCGCTATTTTCCCCAGGCGCTGGTCGCGTTGCTCGCTTTGATCGGCCTGGGTTTCTGGCACGTTGGCGTGCGTCAGGGGCCATTGCTGGAGCCGGCACCGAAAGCACGCCGGCAATTGCAGGAGCACCTGCGCGCCAGTGCCGACTTCCTGTTGCGCCGCAACGGTCAGGCCGGTCTGCTGCAAGCCTTGCAGCAGGACATTCTGCGGCGCGTGCGACGTCGCCATCCCGGTTTTGAACAACTCGGCGTTGCCGAACAATGGCTGGTGCTCGCGCGCCTGACCGGCCAACCCACACGCGCCATCAGCCAGGCCATGAGCCCGCGTCCGAACCAACGGCTTTCCAGCGTCGAATTCAGCCGTCAGGTCGCCCACCTGCAATCCTTGAGGAACGCCCTGTGATCCGGCACTGGGAAAGCGTTACGCATTGAGCTTGCAAGGTGCCTGGAGAATCCGGGGAGATTCGACGCGCTCCAAAGGCGACTTTCTCAGCGCATGAAGCGGGCTTGCCCATGCCCGCATCGAGCCGGCTTGGTGACTGCTCGTCGGCCCATCGAAAACCCACTCAAGATCGCCTCCTTCAAGCCGATGGAATAGAGGTGCCGACTGGCTTCAAGCAGTTCATTAACAAGGGGCAAAGTGCTAGCATCGGCCGCCGCGCAATGCACCCCGGGCATCAACATAACCGTCGTCTTTCCCAATGCTTTTTTCATCTTTCGGACTTTATGCGATTCTTCCTAGATCCCCAGCGAGATATTGATGCCGCGCTGCTACGTTATCGTCGACTGTTCGGCGTGTTGGCTCTGTTCAGCGGGGTGATCAACCTGCTGATGCTGGTCCCGTCCATCTATATGATGCAGGTTTTCGACCGCGTCCTGACCAGCCGCAATGAAACCACGCTGTTGATGCTGAGCCTGATCCTGCTCGGGTTCTTTGCCCTTGGCTGTGTGCTGGAGTGGGTGCGCGGCCAGGTGATGATCAAGATGAGCGCCGGCCTGGACACTCAGTTGGGCGAGCGGGTATTCGATGCGGCGTTCGAGCGTAGCCTGAAGGAGCACAGCTCCAACCCGGCCCAGGTGCTGAGCGATTTGAACAGCATCCGGCAGTTCGTCACCGGTCCGGCGCTGATTGCCATCTTCGATGCGCCGTGGCTGCCGATCTATGTCATCGCGACGTTCCTGTTCCATCCCTGGCTTGGGGTGTTCACGGTCATCGGCTCACTGATCCTTGCCGGGCTGGGCGTCTGGAACGAGCTGACCACGCGCAAAAGCATGAGCGAAGCCAACCGTTTGTCCGTGGCGTCTTCCAGCTACGTGAACAGCACCTTGCAGAACGCCGAGGTGATTCAGGCGATGGGCATGCTCGCGCCCTTGCGCCAGCGCTGGTTCAACGTACAGCAGCGGGTCATTACCGAGCAGGGTGAGGCCAGTGACCGCAGCTCGCGGATCGCTGCGCTGTCACGCTTTGTGCGCATGACCTGGCAATCGCTGGCCCTTGGCCTGGGGGCCATCCTGGTGATCGAGAACCAGATTTCCGCCGGGGTGATGATCGCCGTGTCGGTATTGCTGGGACGAGCCATGGCGCCGGCCGAAGCGCTGATCGGTTCGTGGAAGCAGATGGGGAACGCCAAGAGCAGCTACGAACGCTTGAACCGCCTGCTCAACGAATTCCCCAAGGCCGCGCCAGGCATGCCCCTGCCGGCGCCGACCGGGGCCCTGAGCATCGACCGCCTGGTGATCATCCCGCCGGGCATGCACAAGCCCGCGGTCAACGGTGTGACCATTAGCCTGGCCAAGGGCGAAGTACTGGCGATCATCGGTCCGAGCGCGTCAGGCAAGTCTTCCCTGGCACGCGCCATGGTCGGCATCTGGACCGCCAGGCAGGGTTCGGTACGCCTGGACAGCGCCGAGGTCGGCCAGTGGTCGCGTGCAGCCCTCGGCCCGCACTTGGGTTACCTGCCCCAGGACATCGAGCTGTTCGATGGCAGCATCGCCGAAAACATCGCGCGCTTCGGCGAGGTGGATGCAGGCAAGGTCATCGCAGCGGCGCAGCTGGCCGGTATCAACGAGATGATCCTGCACTTCCCCAAAGGCTATGACACCTTGCTCGGGACTGGCGGACTGGGGTTGTCCGGCGGCCAGAAGCAGCGCATCGGCCTGGCCCGCGCGTTGTATGGCCAGCCGGCGCTGGTGGTGCTCGACGAGCCCAACTCCAACCTCGACGATGCCGGTGAAGCTGCGCTGGTGCAGGCCGTGCGCAAGCTCAAGGCCGAAGGCTGCACCGTGGTGCTGGTCACCCACAGGCCGAGCATTCTCGGCGCGGTCGACAAGCTGTTGTTCCTCAAGGACGGCGTACAAACCCTGTTCGGCCCGCGTGACCAGGTGCTCAAGACCCTGGTGCCTGCGACACCGGCAAAAGCCGTCGAACCCCGCAATCAAGAAGCCTGAGGCGTCAATGCAACCCAGTTCGAGCGACATTTCGACCCCCGAGAACAAGCCCGATGCGGATGCCGCGGGCATTGCCAGGATCGGCGTGTGGTTTTTGCTCCTGAGCCTCGGCGGGTTCCTGCTCTGGGCCTGCCTGGCGCCGCTTGACCGCGGCGTGGTCGGTAGCGGCACAGTGGTGGTTTCCGGCGAGCGCAAGACCGTGCAGTCGCGCAATGGCGGCACGATCGACAACATCCTGGTACGTGAAGGCGACCAGGTGCAGCAGGGGCAAGTGGTGATGCAGCTCAATACCGTCCAGGCCAAGTCGCAACTGGATGTCGCCCTGGGCCAGTGGCTCGGCGCCCGCGCGGTCGAGGATCGGCTGACGGCCGAACGCCTGAACCGCGACACAGTGCAGTGGTCCGAGGCATTGCTGGCCCGCGCCAGTGACCCGCGCGCCGTCGCGGCGATGGAGCTGCAAGGCTATCTGTTCGCCACCCGCCGTGCCGAACTGGCCAGCCGCATGCAAATCAGCCGGCACGAAATAGCCTCGCTCAAAGAACAGCTCCAGGGCTTCGAAGAGATCAAGCGCAACCACGCCGTACAGCTGCAATTCCAGGAGCAGGCGCTCAAGGGGCTGCGGGAACTGGCCCGTGAAGGTTATCTGCCACGCAACCGGCTGTTCGAAGCGGAAAGCAGTGCGGCGCAGCTGGGCGCCCAATTGGCTTCGAGCGTTTCCGATATCGGCCGCACGCGCCAGGCGATCAATGAAAGCGAGCTCAAGGCGCTGCAACAGGGGCAGGTCTTTCGCAGCGACGCCGAGTCGCAATTGACCCAGGTCGTGGCTCAGACCTCGAGCCTGATCGACCAGATCAAGTCGTTGGAATTCGAAGTCAACAGCGCCGCCATCGTCGCGCCCGTCACCGGCCAGGTGATGGGCATGACCGTACACACCGTCGGCGGCGTCGCACCCGCGGGCCAGCGCCTGATGGACATTGTCCCGCAAGGCTCCAGTTGGGTGGTCAAGGCGCAATTCCCGCCGATGATGGCTGACCGGCTCAAACCGGAGCTGCCGGTCGATCTGCGTTTCGGTTCGTTGCAACGGGTCCACACCCCGGTGATCGTCGGCAAGGTGCTCACGGTGTCGGCCGACCAGTTGATCGACGAACACACCGGTTCGCCCTACTTTTCGGTGGAGGTTTCGGTCAGCCCCGAGGCGATCATCCATCTGCGCGAGCTGGGCCTGGATGTCAAGCCAGGCATGCAGGCCGAAGTACTGGTCAAGACCGGCGAACGCACCCTTGCCAACTACTTGATGCAGCCGGTGACCGAACGTATGGCCGGCGCTTTCAAGGAAGAATGACCGTGTCCGTACGCATCGCCTTGCTACTCTCCGTGTTTTGCTCGTGCCGGCTGCTGGCGGCTGAAGCGCCGTTGTCACTGGTCGCCCTCTACGACGCCTCGCGACTCAACGATGCGACCTACCAGGTTGCCAATCATGACTTCGAGGCATCGCGCCAGGAAGAGGCTATCGGCCGCAGCGGCTTGCTGCCGCAGGTCGCCATCAACTCACGCTACGGCCAGGGCGGCCAGTTCGAAAAACAGTCCCGGGCCAATAGCCAGGAGGATCAATACGCTTCCGACAGCATTGCTCTGTCGGTCATCCAGCCGCTGTTCGACAAAGGCCGCTGGGCCTCCTACGAGCAGGCCAAGGCGCGCGGGCAGTTGGGCGAAGTCCAGCACGAAGGCGCCGACCAGCAGCTGTTCGATCGCGTGGTGCAGGCCTATTTCGATCTCGCCCAGGTGGAAAACGAGCTCAAGCTGACGACCCAGCAGAAAGCCTCGGTCGAAGAACTGGCCAAGCAATCCCGGCGCCTGTTCGAAGCCGGTGAAGGCAGCATCACCGACCTTGAAGAAGCGCAAGCCCGGCTCGATTCTATCCGCGCCCAGGAAATCCAGTTGCAGGCCCAGCATCGTGCGGCCCTGCGCAAGCTGGCGGGTCGCGCCGGGATTACCGTCAGCGAGATCCCGCAGATGCAGGAGCAGGCACCGGCCGGCGCCTTGCTTGCCCCCGAGCAGGACCTCGACTATTGGCTGATCAAGGCCGACCAGGCCGCGTCTGCACTGGGCATCAGCCGTGCTTCGATCAAAGTGGCCGAAGCCAACCTCAAGCAGCAGAAGGCCGGGCACTACCCGACCGTGGCGCTGAGCGGCCGGCTGGCGCGGGTCGACCAGAGCGACATCAACGAAACGACCCAGCGCCAGTCGACATACTACGTGGGCGTCGTCATCGATATCCCGCTGTACCAGGGCGGCGGGGTCAGCGCTTCTTCCGAAAAAGCCCGCGCTGCCCTGGAGAGTGCCCGGTCCGGCTATGAGGTCCAGCTCCAGCAAATGAACGAGGACCTCGAGCTCAACTACCTGGGGGTGGTGGCGGGCTTCGAGAAGATCAAGGCCCTGGTGACGGCCGTGCGCTCCAGCCAGACCGCCCTGAAGTCCGCGGAAAAAGGCTATGAGGCCGGCGTGCGCTCGACGGTCGACATCCTCGACGCCCAACAGCGCCTGTTCTCCTCCAAGCGTGACCTGCTCGATACCAAGCTGGCGATGCTGCAAAGCTATGTCAACCTGCACACCCGCACCGGCCAGATGACCCGCAACGAGCTGGAAAAGGTCCAGGGGTTGTTCTGACCAACTGATCAACTGTAGGAGCGAGCTTGCTCGCGATGGTCGTTAACGATAACGCGTGTTTACTGACTAAACGCGGCGCTCTCAAGTCCATCGCGAGCAAGCTCGCTCCTACAGGTCCATCGCGAGCTCGCTCCTACACCCGGCCAGGCGCCACACTGCTGATCGCGTCCTCGAAATCCCTGACGAAGCGTGGTGTGTCGAACAGCGCCGAGTGCTCGCGGCCCTGGTCCAGACGCTCGCGCAAGCCAGGCAACAGGTCCGCCCGGGTCGCCAGTTCGACGGCACGCTCTTCGTACTCGGCCAGCGTGGTGGTGATCAGCTCCGGCAGGTCCAGCGCAGTCAGCAGGCTGCCGGCCATGCGCGAGGCAAAAGTACGTCCTGAGCGGGTCAGTACCGGCAGGCCCATCCACAGGGCATCGTTGGCCGTGGTCCCGGCGTTGAACGGATACGCGTCGAGGAACAGATCCGCGGCACTGTAGCGGGCCAGGTATTGCGCCGGTGCAACCCGTGGGGCGAACAGCAGGCGTGCCGGATCCACGCCATGCGCCTCGGCCCTGGCGCAGAGGTTTTCCTGGGCCCACTGGTTGTCGGCCAGCAGCCACAACACACTGTCGGGGGCGCGCTGCAGGATACGCATCCAGCAGTCGAACACTTCTTCGTTGAACTTGTAGTTGTTGTTGAACGAGCAAAACACGAAACGCTCTTGCGGCAAGCCGCACTCGGCGCGGGTCGGCAACGCCGCAACGGGTCGCTGGCGGTCGCTGCACTGGTAGATCTGCGCCAGGTACAGCGGTGTTTCACTGTAGTACGCCTTCTCGCTGTCGGGGATCAGGTAGCGATCGGCGATCACATAATCGATGCCCGGCAGGCCGGTCGACCCGGGAAAGCCCAGGTAGGTCATCTGCACCGCAGCCGGGCGGTATGCCGGAATGTCCGGACGGGCCCCGGACGTCAGCCCGTGCAGGTCGATGAGGATGTCGATCTCATGGTTGCGGATGCATTGCGCGGCAGCGGCGTCATCCATGGCGTCGATGCGCACGAAGTGATCCATGGCCTGCCTGACCCGCTCGCGCAGGGCCGAGCCGTCTTCGCGGCTCCAGCAAAAACCGTACACCTCGAAGCGCTGCCGATCGATCAGCTCGAACAGCTCCACCGTCAGCAACGACACCGCATGCAGGCAGAAGTCCGAAGACAGGAAGCCGATGCGCAACTTCTGGTGGCCATAGCCCTGGGCCGAAGCCAGGGCGGGTACCCGTACATTGACCCGTTCCTTGACGAAGTGCACCGCGGCGGCCAGTTGCAGGCCGGGGTCATCGCTGCCGGCGAGCAGTGCCAGGGGCGAGGACGCCTTGAGCAGGTCGCCACGGGTCAAGCCTGCCGGCGGCTCATAGACCGGCCACACGCATTGTTTCTGGCGCAGGTGCACCCAGTGCTGAATCACCTTGGGTTGATTCGGGTCGGCTTCCAGGCTGGTGCGCAGGATGGCTTCGGATTTCTGCAACTGCCGGGTTTCCTCGAACAGGCGGCCCAGGTTGTTGCAGGTCATCAGGTACAGCTCGCGGCTTTGCGTGGCGTCGACCATGCGGTCATCGAGCATCGACTGCCAGATGGCCAGGGCCTCCTGCGGTTTGTTCTGACGCTCCAGCAGCGTCCCCAGGTTGAACCACGCCTGGGCGAATTCCGGGTTCTGGGCAATGGCGGCGCGATAGGCTGCCTCTGCGGCCTCGATCTGCCCCAGTTGCGACAGCGTGGTCCCCAGGTTGAACTGGATAATGTAATTGACCGACGAATGGCAGTGCTGCAGCCAGCGCTGGTAGAGCGTCGCGACATCTTTGACGCGCTGCGCGCCATTGAGCCGGTCTGCGGTTTCGAGCAACTTCATCGGTTCCAGAGCGATACCCTCGGCCAGCTGCAGGGCTGCGGCCAGCACGACATCGAGGTTCGGGCTCTCAAGATTCTGTCTAAGCATTTGCGCGAAGTTCTCTTCCAATAAAAAAATACCGAGCTCTTTCGAGCCCGGTATCGGATCAGTCAAGGTTTACCACTGAAGCTCAGTGAATCCAAGTCTGCACGTCGGTTGCGACCAACAACTGGACGTCGCCGTCGTTGAACACGTTGTAGCTGGCGCCATCGACCGTGGTGGTCCCCGCCGCCTGCCACTGGCCACTGTCGCCAGTGATGTTGACCGTGTCGTTGTGGTCACCGTTGACGATCATCTGCACCGGTGCTGCGGCACCGCTGGCCACATCCACCTGGCCAGCCTGGCCGAGCTTGGCGACTGCCTCGGCATCGACGGTCAGTACGCTGGCCTTGCCACCATCGGCCGCCAGATCGATTGCACCCAGGGAGTGGGCTTCGACTGCCGGCGAATCCAGCTTGGTCAGGTCCAGGGACTGATTGCCATTGGCGTCGGTGCGGAACCAGACGTCGGCGATCGTATGGCTCTGGCCATCGCTGGTTTCGTAGCTGCTGTCGAGGCCGATCAGGTTGCCATGGTTGAGCTCGGCGGTCTTGGCCACATCCAGGTTGAACTGGGTGATGCCCAGCTCCTTGAGGGTGTGCATCTCGCCCTTCTCACTGACGCCATCGTTGTTCGCATCGACCCAGACTTGCAGCGCCGCGAACAGCTGGTCCGCCCCGTTGACCGCGCCGTCATGGTTGCTGTCCAGGCTGACGAGGGCCTCGAAGCCGTCCTTGGCCAACGAACCGTCCGGCAGACGGAACGAGGAACCGAACAACTCGGAGCCATCGTTGACCTGGCCATCGCCATTGAGGTCGAGCGCCAGCAGGCCGTCACCGCCAGCGGTCCAGCCGGTGGCTTCCTTGTGGCCGTCGGCATTGAGGTCGAACTTGACGCCGTTGCTCAGGTGGGTGGTCTGCACGCCATCACCGTTGAGGTCCAGGACCAGCGGCGTGGACAGGGCCAGCGCGTCGATCTGGGTGGCGCTCATCGCCTGCAGTTGCGCCGTGGTGAACGAATCAACCTGGGTCATCGACAGGTGCGACAGTTGCGCCGTGGTCAGGACTACGGCTTGCGCCGTGGTCAGGGCCGCGACTTGCGCCGTGGTCAACGCCGCCATGTCGGTGGTTTCGATCGCCACGATCTGCGCGGTGGTCAGTGCCGCTATATCGGCGGTTTCCAGGGCGCTGATCTGGGTCGGCTTGAGGGCCACGATCTGCGCCGTGGTCAGGGCCGCGACCTGGGCAGTGGTCAACGCTACCAGTTGGGCTGAAGTCAGCGCGCCGATATCCGCAGTTTCCATGGCCGCCACTTGCGTGGTGGTCAGGGCTGCGACCTGGGCGGTGGTCAGGGCCGCCACCTGGGCGGTGGTCAGGGCCACCACCTGGGCGGTGGTCAGGGCAGCCGTCTGCGCGGTGGTCAGGCTTGCAGTGTCGCTCACTGTCAGCGCGGCAATGTCCGCGGTTTCAAGTGCCGCCACCTGCGTGGTGGTCAAGGCCGCCGCTTGCGCGGTGGTCAAGGCCGCCACTTGGGCAGTGGTCAACGCCACCACCTGGGCGGTGGTCAGCGCAGCGACATCGACAGTCTGCAGAGCGCTGATCTGGGTCGCCTTCAGGGCCGCCACCTCGGCCGTGGTCAGGGCAGCGACCTGGGCAGTGGTCAACGCTACCAGTTGGGCAGAAGTCAGCGCGCCGATATCCGCAGTTTCGATGGCCGCCACTTGCGTGGTGGTCAATGCAGCCACTTGCGCCGTGGTCAGCGCTGCGACCTGGGCCGTGCTCAGTGCCACCACCTGGGCGGTGGTGAGAGCCGCCACGTCAGCGGTTTCCATGGCCGCGACCTGGGTCGCCTTCAGCGCTGCCACCTGGGCCGTGGTCAACGCCGCCACCTGGGCGGTGGTCAGGGCCACGACACTGGCAGTGGTCAATGCTCCGATATCCGCGGTTTCCATGGCCGCCACTTGCGTGGTGGTCAGGGCAGCCACTTGGGCCGGTTTCAGCGCCGCCACCTGGGCAGTGGTCAAGGCCACCACCTGGGCGGTGGTCAGGGCCGCGGCCTGCGCGGTAGTCAGGGCCGCGATGCTGGCGGTGGTCAATGCGGCGATGTCAGCGGTTTCCATGGCCGCCACTTGCGTGGTGGTCAGCGCAGCCACTTGGGCGGTGGTCAGCGCAGCGACTTGTGCCGTGGTCAGTGCCACCACCTGGGCGGTGGTGAGTGCCGCCACGTCAGCGGTTTCCAGGGCGCTGATCTGGGTCGCCTTCAGGGCCGCCACTTGGGCCGTGGTCAACGCCGCCACCTGGGCGGTGGTCAGGGCCACGACGCTGGCGGTGGTCAGCGCGGCGACATCCGCGACTTCCATGGCCGCCACTTGCGTGGTGGTCAGGGCAGCCACTTGCGCCGGTTTCAACGCGGCGACTTGTGCCGTGGTCAGTGCCACTACCTGAGCGGTAGTGAGTGCCGCCACGTCAGCGGTTTCCATGGCCGCGATCTGGGCCGTGGTCAGCGCGGCGACCTGGGCCGTGGTCAGCGCAGCCACTTGGGCCGTGGTCAGGGCCACGACGCTGGCGGTGGTCAGCGCGGCGACATCCGCGACTTCCATGGCCGCCACTTGCGTGGTGGTCAGGGCAGCCACTTGCGCCGGTTTCAGCGCGGCCACCTGAGCGGTGGTCAAGGCCACCACCTGGGCGGTGGTCAGCGCTGCGGTCTGCGCGGTGGTCAGGGCCGCGACGCTGGCGGTGGTCAATGCGGCGATGTCAGCGGTTTCCATGGCCGCCACTTGCGTGGTGGTCAGCGCAGCCACTTGGGCGGTGGTCAGCGCGGCGACTTGTGCCGTGGTCAACGCCACCACCTGGGCGGTAGTGAGCGCCGCCACGTCAGCGGTTTCCAGAGCCGCGACCTGGGTCGACTTCAGTGCCGCGACCTGCGCCGTGGTCAGTGCAGCGACCTGGGCGGTGGTCAGGGCCACGACGCTGGCGGTGGTCAGCGCACCGATATCCGCGGTTTCCATGGCCGCCACTTGCGTGGTGGTCAGGGCAGCCACTTGGGCCGGTTTCAGCGCGGCCACCTGGGCGGTGGTCAAGGCCACCACTTGGGCGGTGGTCAGGGCAGCGGTCTGCGCGGTGGTCAGGGCCGCGATGCTGGTCGCCGGCAAGGCAGCGATGTCAGCGGTTTCGATGGCCGCCACTTGCGTGGTGGTCAATGCCGCCACTTGCGCGGTGGTCAGCGCTGCGACTTGTGCCGTGGTCAACGCCACCACCTGGGCGGTGGTGAGTGCCGCCACGTCAGCGGTTTCCAGAGCGCTGATCTGGGTCGCCTTCAGGGCCGCCACCTGGGCCGTGGTCAGGGCAGCGACCTGGGCAGTGGTCAACGCTACCAGTTGGGCAGAAGTCAGCGCGCCGATATCCGCAGTTTCGATGGCCGCCACTTGCGTGGTGGTCAATGCCGCCACTTGCGCGGTGGTCAGCGCTGCGACCTGGGCCGAGCTCAGTGCCACCACCTGGGCGGTGGTGAGCGCCGCCACGTCAGCGGTTTCCATGGCCGCGACCTGGGTCGCCTTCAGGGCCGCCACCTGGGCCGTGGTCAACGCCGCCACCTGGGCGGTGGTCAGGGCCACGACACTGGCAGTGGTCAATGCACCGATATCCGCGGTTTCCATGGCCGCCACTTGCGTGGTGGTCAGGGCAGCCACTTGGGCCGGTTTCAGCGCGGCCACCTGGGCGGTGGTCAAGGCCACCACCTGAGCGGTGGTCAGGGCCGCGGTCTGCGCGGTAGTCAGGGCCGCGATGCTGGCGGTGGTCAATGCGGCGATGTCAGCGGTTTCGATGGCCGCCACTTGCGTGGTGGTCAGCGCAGCCACTTGGGCGGTGGTCAGCGCAGCGACTTGTGCCGTGGTCAGTGCCACCACCTGGGCGGTGGTGAGTGCCGCCACGTCAGCGGTTTCCAGGGCGCTGATCTGGGTCGCCTTCAGGGCCGCCACTTGGGCCGTGGTCAACGCCGCCACCTGGGCGGTGGTCAGGGCCACGACGCTGGCGGTGGTCAGCGCGGCGACATCCGCGACTTCCATGGCCGCCACTTGCGTGGTGGTCAGGGCAGCCACTTGCGCCGGTTTCAACGCGGCGACTTGTGCCGTGGTCAGTGCCACTACCTGAGCGGTAGTGAGTGCCGCCACGTCAGCGGTTTCCATGGCCGCGATCTGGGCCGTGGTCAGCGCGGCGACTTGTGCCGTGGTCAGCGCCGCCACCTGGGCGGTGGTCAGGGCCACGACGCTGGCGGTGGTCAGCGCGGCGACATCCGCGACTTCCATGGCCGCCACTTGCGTGGTGGTCAGGGCTGCCACTTGAGCCGGTTTCAGCGCGGCCACCTGAGCGGTGGTCAAGGCCACCACCTGGGCAGTGGTCAGCGCAGCCACCTGGGCGGTGGTCAGGGCCGCGACGCTGGCGGTGGTCAATGCGGCGATGTCAGCGGTTTCGATGGCCGCCACTTGCGTGGTGGTCAGGGCAGCCACCTGGGCGGTGGTCAGCGCGGCGACTTGGGCCGTGGTCAGTGCCACCACCTGGGCGGTGGTCAGCGCGGCGACATCGACAGTCTGCAGAGCGCTGATCTGGGTCGCCTTCAGTGCCGCCACCTGGGCCGTGGTCAGCGCCGCCACCTGAGCGGTGGTCAAGGCCACGACGCTGGCGGTGGTCAGTGCACCAATATCCGCGGTTTCCATGGCCGCCACTTGCGTGGTGGTCAGGGCAGCCACCTGGGCGGTGGTCAACGCTGCGACTTGTGCCGTGGTCAGTGCCACTACCTGAGCGGTAGTGAGTGCCGCCACGTCAGCGGTTTCCATGGCCGCGACCTGGGCCGTGGTCAGTGCTGCGACCTGGGCCGTGGTCAGCGCCGCCACCTGGGCGGTGGTCAGGGCCACGACGCTGGCGGTGGTCAGCGCAGCGACATCGGCGGCCTGCATGGCCGCCACTTGCGTGGTGGTCAGGGCAGCCACTTGGGCCGGTTTCAGCGCGGCCACCTGGGCAGTGGTCAATGCCACCAACTGGGCGGTGGTCAGCGCAGCGGCCTGCGCGGTGGTCAGGGCCGCGATGCTGGTCGCTGGCAAGGCAGCGATGTCAGCGGTTTCCATGGCCGCCACTTGCGTGGTGGTCAATGCAGCCACTTGGGCGGTGGTCAACGCAGCGACTTGTGCCGTGGTCAATGCCACCACCTGGGCGGTAGTGAGTGCCGCCACGTCAGCGGTTTCCAGGGCCGCGACCTGGGTCGCCTTCAGTGCCGCCACTTGCGCCGTGGTCAGCGCAGCGACCTGGGCAGTGGTCAAGGCCACGACGCCGGCGGTGGTCAATGCGCCGATATCCGCGGTTTCCATGGCCGCCACTTGCGTTGTGGTCAGGGCAGCCACCTGGGCGGTGGTCAGCGCGGCGACTTGGGCCGTGGTCAGTGCCACCACCTGGGCGGTAGTGAGTGCCGCCACGTCAGCGGTTTCCATGGCCGCGACCTGGGCCGGGGTCAGTGCGGCGACTTGTGCCGTGGTCAGCGCAGCGACCTGGGCGGTGGTCAGGGCCACAACGCTGGCGGTGGTCAACGCGGCGACATCGGCGGTCTGCATGGCCGCCACTTGCGTGGTGGTCAGAGCAGCCACTTGGGCCGGTTTCAGCGCGGCCACCTGAGCGGTGGTCAACGCCACCACCTGGGCGGTGGTCAGCGCTGCGGTCTGCGCGGTGGTCAGGGCCGCGACGCTGGCCGCTGGCAAGGCAGCGATGTCAGCGGTTTCAATGGCCGCCACTTGCGTGGTGGTCAGGGCAGCCACTTGGGCGGTGGTCAGCGCTGCGACTTGTGCCGTGGTCAATGCCACCACCTGGGCGGTGGTGAGTGCCGCCACGTCAGCGGTTTCCAGGGCGCTGATCTGGGTCGCCTTCAGGGCCGCCACTTGGGCCGTGGTCAACGCCGCCACCTGGGCAGTGGTCAGGGCCACGACGCTGGCGGTGGTCAATGCGCCGATATCCGCAGTTTCAATGGCCGCCACTTGCGTGGTGGTCAATGCCGCCACTTGGGCCGGTTTCAGCGCGGCCACTTGGGCGGTGGTCAATGCCACCACCTGGGCGGTGGTCAAGGCAGCAGTCTGCGCGGTGGTCAGGGCCGCGATGCTGGTCGCCGGCAAGGCAGCGATGTCAGCGGTTTCGATGGCCGCCACTTGCGTGGTGGTCAATGCCGCCACTTGGGCGGTGGTCAGCGCGGCGACTTGTGCCGTGGTCAACGCCACCACCTGGGCAGTGGTCAGCGCGGCGACATCGACAGTCTGCAGAGCGCTGATCTGGGTCGCCTTCAGTGCCGCCACCTGGGCCGTGGTCAGCGCCGCCACCTGAGCGGTGGTCAAGGCCACGACGCTGGCGGTGGTCAGTGCACCAATATCCGCGGTTTCCATGGCCGCCACTTGCGTGGTGGTCAGGGCAGCCACCTGAGCGGTGGTCAGCGCGGCGACTTGGGCCGTGGTCAGTGCCACCACCTGGGCGGTAGTGAGTGCCACCACGTCAGCGGTTTCCATGGCCGCGACCTGGGCCGGGGTCAACGCGGCGACTTGGGCCGTGGTCAGCGCAGCCACCTGAGCGGTGGTCAGGGCCACGATGCTGGCGGTGGTCAGCGCAGCGACATCGGCGGCCTGCATGGCCGCCACTTGCGTGGTGGTCAGTGCAGCCACTTGGGCCGGTTTCAGTGCGGCCACCTGGGCAGTGGTCAAGGCCACCACTTGGGCGGTGGTCAGGGCAGCGGTCTGCGCGGTGGTCAGGGCCGCGATGCTGGTCGCTGGCAAGGCGGCGATGTCAGCGGTTTCCATGGCCGCCACTTGCGTGGTGGTCAATGCAGCCACTTGCGCGGTGGTCAGCGCAGCCACCTGGGCGGTGCTCAGGGCCACCACTTGAGCCGTGGTCAAGGCGGCCACATCGGCGGTTTCCAGGGCCGCGACCTGGGTCGACTTCAGTGCCGCGACCTGCGCCGTGGTCAGCGCAGCGACCTGGGCAGTGGTCAGGGCCACGACGCTGGCGGTGGACAGCGCGGCGATGTCAGCGGTTTCGATGGCCGCCACTTGTGTGGTGGTCAGCGCTGCGACTTGTGTGGTTTTCAGCCCGGCCACCTGAGCGGAGGTCAATGCCACGACCTGTGCGGTGGTCAGTGCGGCGGTCTGGGCCGTAGTCAGGCTGACGAGCGAGGCGACAGGCAGCGCAGCGATATCCGCTGTTTCGAAGGCAGCGACTTGCGTCGTTGTCAGCGCAGCGATCTGCGTGGTTTTCAGTGCGGTGACCTGAGCGGTGGTCAGGGCTACGACCTGCGCGGTCGTCAGTGCCGGTACCTGCACGGTCGTAAATGCGGCAATGTTCGACGCGGTGATGACCGCGATCTGCGCAACGGTCATCTGGGCGATCTGAGCGGTGCTCAAGGCAGCAATGTCCTGGGTCGCAAGCCCAGCAATGGTGGTTGTACTCAAGGCAGCGACTTGCGCTGGGGTCAACGAAGAAATGAAGCTCATGGACGCATCCTGTATAGGGGTCATTTACGGCGCTGCCAGCGTTGTCGCCGTAGCCTTGGGCGAAAATTTGGTAGCCCTCGTGTCAATAGCGACACATTCGGTAAAAACATTAAGACTGTTTTTTGATGGCTTTTTGCCTTTTATAAATTTTCAGTTATAAAAAAACTTTGTTTTATAGGCTCAGATAGTAAAGCGACGATATCATATAGCCACTATTCGTGGATTACGCCACTCCTTGCGAGCGACCAAAGGGCACACCCTTGTGCCGCCATGACCTTGACCCTTGCCCAGCACTTCCCCTAGTGTGCGCGGGCATCCGTTGGCAGGCATTGGCCAGCGGAACATGCCCCCATTTCCCCTTTTGCCATCCGGCAAGGGCCTTGATCGAGTAACTGATTGTGAAAACCTTCCTCCATGTAGGTTGCGGTCCAAAGAGCAAGAACAGCACGACCAAGGGCTTCGCCTCGGAGCAGTGGCAGGAACTGCGCTTCGATATCGATGAGAGTGTCAACCCGGACATCGTCGGCACCATGACCGACATGTCCCAGGTCAAGGACGCTTCGGTGGATGCGCTGTTCTCCAGCCACAACATCGAGCATCTCTATCCCCATGAAGTGCCGGTAGCCCTGGCGGAGTTCAAGCGCGTCCTCAAGCCTGGCGGCTTCGTGATCATTACCTGCCCGGACCTGCAATCGGTGTGCGCCCTGGTGGCCGAAGACAAACTGACCGATGAGGCCTACCTCTCGCCGGCCGGCCCGATCGCGCCCATTGACATCCTCTACGGCCATCGCCCGGCCATGGCCAACGGCAACGTGTTCATGGCGCACCGCTGCGGCTTCACCAAGAAGGTCCTGACCGGCTCCCTGCAAGCGGCCGGCTTCGACATGGTCCTGCCGATCCAGCGTGCCCATCCGGCCTATGACCTGTGGGCGGTGGCGGCACTTGCGCCGATCTCCGAGCAGGAAGTGGTGGCGATCGCCAACCAGCATTTCCCTGCCTGAACCCTGCTGAACCGCGGGCCTGGCATGCAGGGCCCGCCTCGTCTCAGTTCCGGCAGCCTGCGCCCCTCCCCCCATCAAAGGCCATGGTGGCTTTGGCGGCAATCAGGTGGATGTTGCTGCCTGCCACCAAAGGTTGTACGTATTCGACTTCATTACCGGGATGCGCGATGGATCTGAATCTACAATCACAAACGGATAAACATCGCCCTTGGTGGCATCCCCCCAAAAAAGAAATCGCATAACTGTTAACAGGGTTCCGGAAAAAATGAGTGAACCGATCGAGCCCGACGCAGCAAGCCATGCCGCTCAACAACGTCAGCGTGCCAGCCACCTGGCCCAGGCCGTACGCCTTGAATTGCAAAAAGCATTGATCGGTCAGGACAGTGTGATCGACGACGTCCTGACGGCGCTGATCGCGGGTGGCCATGTGCTGATCGAGGGTGTACCGGGCCTGGGCAAGACCCTGCTGGTACGCGCCCTCGCCCGTTGCTTCGGCGGTGAGTTCGCGCGCATCCAGTTCACTCCGGACCTGATGCCCAGCGACGTCACCGGGCACGCGGTGTATGACTTGCAGACCGAGCAATTCAAACTGCGCAAAGGCCCGTTGTTCACCAATCTGTTGCTGGCCGACGAGATCAACCGTGCCCCGGCGAAAACCCAGGCGGCGCTGCTCGAAGCCATGCAGGAGCGGCAAGTCACCCTCGAAGGCCGCCCATTGCCCATTGCGCAACCGTTCATGGTGCTCGCCACGCAAAACCCGATCGAACAGGAAGGCACTTACCCGCTGCCGGAAGCCGAGCTGGATCGCTTCATGCTCAAGGTGCGCATGGATTATCCCGACGCCGGGCAAGAGCTGAACATGGTGCGTCAGGTCAGCCGCTCGACCCGGGCCGACATGCTTGATGTACAACCGCTGCGTGCGCTGTTGCAGGCCAAGGACGTGCTGGCCTTGCAACGCATCGCCAGCGACTTGCCACTGGACGATCAAGTGCTCGATTACGCTGTGCGCCTGGCCCGCACTACACGCAGTTGGCCGGGTCTGATCCTCGGTGCCGGACCGCGTGCCTCCATCGCGCTGGTGCGTTGCGGCCGGGCCAGGGCGCTGCTGCGCGGTGGCGAATTCGTGATTCCGGATGACATCAAGGGTTGCGCCCTGGCCGTGCTGCGCCATCGTGTGCGCATCGCGCCGGAACTGGACATCGAAGGGCTGGACGTCGATCAGGTGCTCCAGCAGTTGCTCGACCAAGTGCCTGCGCCGCGCCTGTGAAACCCTCGCGCCTGATGCTCGCCTGGCTGTTGATCCTGCTGGCCTGCGGCATTGCATCGGGCACTTTGCGGGCATTGGAGTTCGCGGTTCCGGCGAATCTCATGGCGATCAACTGGGGGTTGCTCCTGGCGCTGCTGGCCCTGGCCCTGCTGGACGCTGTTCGCGTGAAGCGCCTGCCTTCGCCCCGGCTGAAACGCCAGGTGCCCGGCAGCCTGGCGCTGGGTCGATGGAGCGAAGTGCAACTGACTGTCGAACACGATTTTACACAAGCGCTGAACATACAAGTCTTCGACCACGTACCGTCGGGCCTGAGCTTCGAAAACCTGCCGCTGACGGTCGAACTGCAACCCGGTCAGCACAGCCTGGCCGGTTATCGCCTGCGCCCGCTCAAGCGTGGCCACTTCAGCTTCGAACACTGCGAAATCAACCTGCCAAGTCCCTTGGGGCTCTGGTCTGACAGACGCTTGCTCGACCTGCCCGATGCCACCCGCGTCTACCCCGACTTCGCCCGCCTCTATGAAGGGCAGTTGCTGGCTGTGGACAACTGGCTCAGCCAGCTCGGTGTACGCCAGAAGCAACGACGGGGCCTGGGCCTGGAATTCCATCAATTGCGCGAATTTCGTGAGGGCGACAGCCTGCGCCAGATCGACTGGAAAGCCACCGCCCGTCAACGCACGCCGATTGCCCGGGAGTATCAGGACGAGCGCGACCAGCAGATCATCTTCATGCTTGATTGCGGTCGACACATGCGCAGCCAGGACGATGAGCTGTCGCACTTCGACCATGCACTCAATGCCTGTTTGCTGCTCAGCTACGTCGCCTTACGTCAGGGCGACGCGGTGGGCCTGAGTACCTTCGCCAACGAACGGCCGCGCTATCTTGCGCCGGTAAAAGGCACCAGCCATCTCAACACCTTGCTCAACACCGTCTATGACTTGAACAGCAGCCAACGCAGCGCCGACTATCAGGCCGCCGCAACGCAACTGCTGGCACGGCAAAAACGCCGGGCACTGGTGGTGCTGGTGACTAACCTGCGCGAAGAGGACGACGATGAGTTGCTCTCGGCGGTCAAGCGCCTGAGCCAGCAGCACCAAGTGCTGGTCGCAAGCCTGCGCGAAGACGTGCTCGACACTTTACGCCAGACACCGGTACAGACCTTGCCCGAGGCACTGGCCTATTGCGGGACCGTGGATTACCTGAATGCACGCGCTGAACTCCATGAACGCTTGAACGCCCATGGAGTGCCGGTGATGGATGCGCGGCCCGGTGAGCTGGGGGCCAGGTTGGTGACTCGGTACCTGGGTTGGAAAAGAACTGGACTCTGAGCCTGAGCAATCACTCACAGCCGGTTTTGCAATGATCTCAGGCCGAAGCCGGCAACGTCTGAAAACTGAAATACTGCTTCAGCGCCCCCACCAACTGCTGATATTCCGCAGGAGCCCGTTGCAGGCTGAAGCCGGCGTCATAGTGGTGAGGGGTTGCGTCTTCGTGACACCACAGGCAACAGGCCTGCAGATCGATGATCCGCTGGCCACCTTCGCTGGCGGGAATTTTCAGGCGCAGGTTGAAGTCCGCGCCGATCATCATCGGCAGCTGGCTGATCAGCATCAGCCCGTCTTCGGAGACATTGCCCAGATAGCCTATGGGTTTGCCGGTGATGCTGTTGAACACTTTCAGGAAGGACGGCAGTTGATGCCGCTCGATTCGGCGGTCGGTAAACATGTGCAATTTCGCTATACAAGGCCCTTAAGCAGAGCCGCACTACTGCTTCGGAACGGGTACGCATCAAGTCTTTGCCCGCTCTCCCCGCTCCCGGTGCGCCAGTCCTGACAGCGCTGAGTCCTGCTTGTGCCGGTCACAGGTGTTGCCCCGGTTCAGAGGCAAGGCTCTAAAGCCGGTTCCCTGGACTATAGCTCACCACCGCCGGTGATCCAGCGATCAGAAGGTTACCGCCATCAGAACTGCGTCGGTTTAACGGCCGCTGCACTGCGCGTCGGATAGTGGCCCAGGCTCTGCAGGGTTTCAATGCGGGCATGGGCGCGGTAGGCGTACTCGCTCTGTGGATAGGACGCCATGATGAACTGATAGGTCTTGGCCGCATCGATAAACATCTTCTGTCGCTCCAGGCACAGGCCGCGCATCATCGACACTTCCGGCCACACGTAAGGGCGCGCGCGGCTGTCGCGTTCGACCTTGGACAGTTCAAGCATCACCTGCTCGCAATTGCCCCGGTCGTAGGCGCTGTAGGCATTGTTCAAATGATGGTTCATCGACCAACGGGTGCAGCCCGTGACGCTGAGGGCGCTGATGGCTAGGGCGGCAATGAGCACGAATCGCATGGGGGGATCTCCTGTCTTGAACCCTGTATCGACCCGTGGTCGGAAATCTTCAGGCTGCGGATGCAAAGTTGTGGGGTTCAATAAAGAAAGCGATAAGTAGTGCATTCGAACAATGACTACAACTTCGGAGCATAGTAGCCTCACTCAGCGCTTGAACTCAGGAGTCTTTGCATGTCCGTCCGTCGTACCAAAATCGTCGCCACCCTTGGCCCGGCCAGTAACTCGCCGGAAGTTCTCGAACAGCTGATTCTGGCTGGCCTGGACGTCGCCCGCCTGAACTTCTCCCACGGCACCCCCGACGAGCACAAGGCTCGCGCGAAGCTGGTGCGTGACCTTGCCGCCAAGCACGGCCGCTTCGTCGCCCTGCTGGGTGACCTGCAAGGCCCGAAAATCCGTATCGCCAAATTCGCCAACAAGAAGATCGAGCTGAAGATCGGTGATCAGTTCACCTTCTCCACCAGCCATCCTCTGACCGAAGGCAACCAGCAAGTGGTCGGCATCGACTACCCGGACCTGGTCAAGGACTGCGGCGTGGGCGACGAGCTGCTGCTCGACGACGGTCGCGTAGTGATGCGCGTCGATACCGCCACCGCCACCGAACTGAACTGCACCGTGACCATCGGCGGCCCGCTGTCCGACCATAAAGGCATCAACCGTCGCGGTGGCGGCCTGACTGCTCCGGCCCTGACTGAAAAAGACAAGGCTGACATCAAGCTCGCTGCGGAAATGGAAGTCGACTACCTCGCGGTATCCTTCCCGCGTGACGCCGCCGACATGGAATACGCCCGTCAACTGCGCGACGAAGCCGGCGGCACTGCCTGGCTGGTGGCGAAGATCGAACGCGCCGAAGCCGTGGCCGATGACGAAACCCTCGACGGCCTGATCAAGGCGTCCGATGCTGTGATGGTTGCCCGTGGTGACCTGGGTGTGGAAATCGGCGACGCCGAACTGGTGGGCATCCAGAAGAAGATCATTCTGCATGCACGCCGCCACAACAAGGCGGTGATCGTCGCGACCCAGATGATGGAGTCGATGATCCAGAACCCGATGCCAACCCGCGCCGAAGTGTCCGACGTAGCCAACGCCGTACTCGACTACACCGACGCCGTGATGCTCTCGGCCGAAAGTGCTGCCGGCCTGTACCCGCTGGAAGCCGTTCAGGCCATGGCGCGTATCTGCGTCGGAGCCGAAAAGCACCCGACCAGCAAGACCTCCAGCCACCGCATCGGCAAAGAGTTCGAGCGCTGCGACGAAAGCATCGCACTGGCGACCATGTACACCGCCAACCACTTCCCGGGCGTGAAGGCGATCATCGCCCTGACCGAAAGTGGCTACACCCCGCTGATCATGTCGCGTATCCGTTCCTCGGTGCCGATCTACGCGTTCACCCCACACCGCGAAGCCCAGGCTCGCGCGGCGATGTTCCGTGGCGTGTACACCATCCCGTTCGATCCAGCCTCGCTGGCGCCGAACGAAGTCAGCCAGAAGGCGATCGACGAGCTGGTCAAGCGCGGCGTGGTCGAGAAAGGCGACTGGGTCATCCTGACCAAGGGCGACAGCTACCACACCACCGGCGGCACCAACGGCATGAAGATCCTGCACGTTGGCGATCCGATGGTCTGAGTGACCGCTTGCTGAAAAACAAAAGCCCCGCCATGTGAATGGCGGGGCTTTTTGCATTCTGATCCAATAGTTGTGTTGTACAGGCCGGCCTCATCGCGAGCAAGCTCGCTCCTACAAGGGATTTGTGGTGATCCAGTGATTTGCTGACAACGCCGACCATTGTGGGAGCGAGCTTGCTCGCGATAGGGCCCGCCCAGCCACCACAAATTTCAATGCCTGTTGATAAACCCCGACAGCGCCGCCAACGCCTCCGGCGAACGCAGCCGCTGGGTGAACACCCCCCCCTCCTCTTCTATTGCATTGCGCAACAGCTCCCGGTCCGGCGCTCTCATCAATTGCTTGCTGATGCGCACCGCTTCCGGCGGCAGCGACTCAAAGCGCAAGGCCATCTCCCGCCCCTTGGCCAGGGCCTCTTCGCCACTGCCCAAGGCTTCATTGGCAATGCCCCACGCAGCCGCCTGTTCACCGCTGAAGCCCTCGCCCAGCAGCAACAACTCCGCCGCTTTAGCCTGCCCGAGCAAACGCGGCAGGATCAGGCTGGAACCGAACTCAGGGCACAAACCAAGGTTGACGAACGGCATGCGCAACCGCGCATCACGGCTGACATAGACCAGATCGCAATGCAGCAGCATCGTCGTACCAATGCCCACCGCCGCCCCCGCCACGGCAGCGACCACCGGTTTACGGCATTCGAGCAAGTTGAGCATGAACTGGAACACCGGGCTGTCGAGGCCGCTCGGCGGTTGCTGGATGAAATCGGCGATATCGTTGCCGGCGGTGAAGCATTCGGCGGAACCGGTGATCAGCACGGCGTTGATCCCGGGGTCGCCGTCGGCCTGTTTCAACGCCTCGGCCAAGCGGCTGTACATGGCGCGGGTCAGGGCATTTTTCTTGTCCGGGCGATTCAGGCGCAGGGTCAACAGGCCGCGTTCGCGTTCAACTTGGATGGCATCGGTCATGGCAGGTCTCGCGTCTGAAAAGTCAGCGCTCAACCACGGGGCAAGAACACATCGGCCAGCAGTTGATTGCGCGGCAATCCCATCAGGTACAGGCGCCGGGCGAAGACGTCGACACTGTCGGGGGCTCCGCAGAGTAAGGCCAGGGTTTGCCGGGAAACAAGCCGCAGTTGCGCCAAATCCGCTGGCAACCCGGCCGGGGTCCACAGCTCGACACTCAGGTTCGGACGGCTGGCGGCCATGGCCTGCAGTGGTTTGGCCAGATAGTGTTCATCGGCATCATGGGCCAGGTGAATGACGCGAATGGCGCCCTGGTGATCCTGACGCAGCGCTTCGCGCAACACACCAAACAATGGCCCCAGCCCGGTACCGGCCGCCATCAACCACAACGGCCGGGCGTGCCAGTCCGGATCGTAATGCAAGGCACCGCCGCGCAGTTCACCGAGACGGATCGGATCGCCGATGCGCAATTGCCTCGCCGCATCGCTGAATTCCCCGGGCTTGCGGCAATCGAGATGGAACTCCAGAAAACGGTCTTCCTGCGGCAAGCTGGCGAGGGAATACGGCCGCGCCACGTTGCCCGCCCACAACACCAGGTGCTGGCCGGCGCTATAGCGCAATGAGTGCTGCGGGATCACCCGCAAGCGCAGCACCGTGGTGCTCAGCCAATCGACGGCAGCCACTTCGGCCGGTCGGCCATCGGTTTGCGGGTCGAAGGCGTGCACCTGCAAGTCCTCGACCACCTGGCACTGGCACGCCAGGCGCCAGCCCTGTTCACGCTGCTGTGCACTCAGGGCATCGGGGCGGCTGTCGCTCGGCAGGCCCCGCACGCATTGCACCAGGCACGCATGGCAACTGCCGGCGCGGCAACTGTATGGCACCGTAACGCCGTTCTGATTCAACGCGTCGAGCAGATTGCTGCCCGTCGCCACCGACCAGTGCCGCTCGCCAACCCGCAGCTCAGGCATCGATGTTCTCCCACGCCGCCGCGCATCGGTTACGACCGTCACGCTTGGCGCGATAGAGCGCCTGATCGGCCTGTTGCAGGGCGCCATCGAGGTCGTCGCCCAACTCCAGCAGGGTCATGCCGGCGGACAGGCTGAGGTTGCGCACATTCAGACCGATCAACTCGACATCGGTGAACGCGATGCGCAGCCGCTCGCAGCACGAAGTCAAACTGTCGGCATCGCAATCGGGCAGCAGCACCACGAACTCTTCGCCGCCGTAGCGGGCCAGAACATCACCGTCGCGCAGGCACGCGGTGGCAACACCGGCAAAGGCTTGCAGGACCTGATCACCTGCGGCATGACCGTGCAGGTCGTTGATGCGCTTGAAATGGTCGAGGTCGATCAGCGCCAGGCCATGCACGACACCAGCCTCCATGGCCTTCAGCTCGCGGGAAGCCAGGCGCAGAAAATGCCGGCGATTGAACAGGCCTGTGAGCTCGTCGGTGGCCACCAGGCCTTCAAGCTGGCGCATCATTCCCCGCAGAGTGTCCTGGTGCGCCTGCAATGCAAAACGCCGCTGGCGCATACGCTTTCGCGAGGCCTGGACATGGCGGGCATACAGCACCAGCCACACCAGCACGATGAACAGCACGCAGACCTGCAACACCGCCATGGCCGGGTCGGGCAGCTGGAAGTGGTAACCCTCCCACAGCGTGATCGCAATGAAACTGAGAAACACCAGCAACGCGCAACGCACAAAGGATCGGCGCGACAAATGGAACAGGCCAAACAGCAGGATCAGGACGTAAAACACCAGAAACGCACCCCGGGCTTCGTCCAGATGGGCGATCAGCCAGGTTTGCCAGCCCAGCCCCAGCAACACTTGTGCCTCGGTCAGGCTGGGGTCGGCGAAACGCAGGTTGCAGCCGCTGTAAAACACCGCGAACAGGGTGGCCTGGCTGATCACCACCAGCGCACTGCCGATGGCGACGCTGGAAAGCGGCGCGTCGTAGTGACCAGTGAAAAATGCCAGCCAAAGCAAGAGCAAGGCCAGGGCATAGGTGCCGGCCGCAAGGGTGAAACGTTTGAGCAACAGGCGCTGGATGGCGTTTTGGGTCAATCGTTGACTCACCAAATGAAAGGAGACTGACAGAGCGTCCTACTCTACAGACCGTATGTCACTTTAGTGGCGTGGCCGATAAATGACCATTCAATTTTCGGGGTGGATAAGTGACCTCAATCGCTTGAGTCATCCCCCCCTGCAGGAGCTGGCTTGCCAGCGATGGCGTACTCGCAGGCGGTGCGGTCGTCGCCTGATCCACCGCTTTCGCTGGCAAGCCAGCTCCTACAGGGTTTTATGCATCTTATAAGACCAACGATTGACTACCGGCGCGTGTGCCCTTGGGCGAGGCGCGCTATACTGCCGCGCCTTTTTAGCGTCGCGCCAGCATGCCCGGCGTGCCTTGAAAGGTGCTTGCAACCGACCGATGCACCCAAGCTGCAAGCACCTTATTGAATGTTCCCGTCTTTTAGAGGAGCGCGACTCATGACCGTGATCAAGCAAGACGACCTGATTCAGAGCGTTGCCGACGCCCTGCAATTCATTTCCTACTACCACCCCGTGGATTTCATCCAGGCGATGCACGAGGCCTACCTGCGCGAAGAATCGCCAGCGGCCCGTGACTCCATGGCGCAAATCCTGATCAACTCGCGCATGTGCGCCACCGGCCACCGTCCGATCTGCCAGGACACCGGCATCGTCACCGTGTTTGTCCGCGTGGGCATGGACGTGCGCTGGGATGGCGCCACCATGGGCCTGGACGACATGATCAACGAGGGCGTACGTCGCGCCTACAACCTGCCGGAAAACGTCCTGCGTGCTTCGATCCTCGCCGACCCGGCGGGCGCTCGCAAGAACACCAAGGACAACACCCCGGCCGTGATCCACTACTCCATCGTTCCGGGTAACACCGTGGAAGTGGACGTGGCAGCCAAGGGCGGCGGCTCCGAGAACAAGTCGAAGATGGCCATGCTCAACCCGTCCGACTCGATCGTCGACTGGGTTCTGAAGACCGTGCCAACCATGGGCGCCGGCTGGTGCCCACCGGGCATGCTCGGCATCGGCATCGGCGGCACCGCCGAGAAAGCCGCTGTCATGGCCAAGGAAGTGTTGATGGAATCCATCGACATTCATGAGCTCAAAGCGCGTGGTCCGCAGAACCGCATTGAAGAAATGCGCCTCGAGCTGTTCGAGAAGGTCAACCAACTGGGCATCGGCGCCCAGGGCCTCGGTGGCCTGACCACCGTGCTCGACGTGAAGATCATGGACTACCCGACCCACGCCGCCTCCCTGCCGGTGTGCATGATCCCGAACTGCGCCGCCACCCGTCACGCGCACTTCGTGCTCGACGGTTCCGGCCCGGCCTCGCTGGAAGCGCCACCGCTGGACGCCTACCCGGAAATCGTCTGGGAAGCCGGCCCGTCGGCCCGTCGCGTCAACCTCGACACCCTGACCCCGGAAGACGTGCAGAGCTGGAAGCCGGGCGAAACCGTGCTGCTCAACGGCAAGATGCTCACCGGTCGCGACGCCGCGCACAAGCGCATGGTCGAGATGCTGAACAAGGGCGAAACCCTGCCGGTGGACCTCAAGGGTCGCTTCATCTACTACGTCGGCCCGGTCGATCCGGTCGGTGACGAAGTGGTTGGCCCGGCAGGTCCTACCACCGCCACGCGGATGGACAAGTTCACCCGCCAGATCCTCGAGCAGACTGGCCTGCTGGGCATGATCGGCAAGTCCGAGCGCGGCCCGACCGCGATCGAAGCGATCAAGGACAGCAAGGCCGTGTACCTGATGGCCGTCGGCGGCGCCGCTTACCTGGTCGCCCAGGCGATCAAGAAGTCCAAGGTGCTGGCGTTCGCCGAACTGGGCATGGAAGCGATCTACGAGTTCGAGGTCAAGGACATGCCGGTGACCGTTGCGGTCGACAGCAAGGGCGAGTCCGTACACATCACCGGTCCTGCCATCTGGCAGAAAAAGATCAGTGAAAGCCTGGCGGTGGAAGTGCAATAAGCACTTAAGCGGTCATAGAAAAAGCCACGCTGTCTGGACGGATAGCGTGGCTTTTTTGTTGCGGTCAATGATGCTTCCCTCTCGAAAGAGTACAAGTACTAGCAACCGCAGACTAGACGGTTAGGCACTACTGCCGTCATAAGGGTTGATCAATTTGAAGTACGCAGACTGGCCCAGGTTGTAGTTGACATAGACCCAGCCTGTTGAGCTGGTTGTAGTCGTATAGCCTTCATTGCCGGTCTTCACCACAGTCACTGGCAAATTGACAACTGGTTGCCCGGTGAACACGGAAGTGACTCGAGCCCCGTACAGATAATAATGTGCCGTTCCTCCCATGTCCTTCGGCCCCTCCCACTCCGAGAACCTGGCCTTGTTATGCGCCAGTGACATCGGCAACCCTCTGGAGGTGAAGCCCCATTTCGCGATCTTCAGTTGCAAGACAAACAACGCATCGCGACGGCTTTCACTGCAATCGAGCGTCCAGGTCACGCCATCGGGATCCATCCTTTGCGGAACATCGCCAGCGGGGCTCAAGGTGATGTTGTGCTCTTGGGCGTCATCCCCCATCCACTCCAGAGTCACGTCCTGACCCACGATCTGGCTGCCTGGCTTGGGTCGCAGGGTAATGCTGTGCCTGGCGCCATGGCAGGGGTACAGCGTTTCACCGAATGCCTTGTCGGCAAAGGTATCGAATTGAACCTCCACCTGGTCGACCAGGTCATCCGACATCAAATGCCCCGGCACATGCCAGTCCGGCAGGTTCGGGCTGCTCAGCTTCAAGCCGAAATAGCCTTCTTCACCCAAAAGGGTGGTAATGGACCACCGTACGCCATCACTCCCGATCGTCTGTGGCACGCCCAGATCCGGAGCGAACAGCAAGCCCTGCGACACGGCATTCGCCAGATCGTCCAGGGTGACCGTGGTGCCGATCAAACTGCTGCCAGCGTTGATTCTGAGCTCCAGCTCATGAGCCATGCCGCGTCGTATCGACAAATCTTCTTTACCCGGGTCAACTTGCTGGCCATTGAGGTACAGCGTGAAGTCCCGCAACCAGGTATTTTCTGCCAGCGCGGTCACTTCAAACGCCCCGTTAGTGATGACCCCCTCATTCTCGTGGGAAACATCGGCCAGGACCTGGTGCACACCCACCGTGTCCGGTGCATAGCGGTACTCGGCCCAGCCGTGCTCATCGGTCAGTGTGATCGTATGGATCTCTTGCTGCCCATCAATGAACCAACGCACTTCAAGCCCCGCGTGTCCCTCCCAGGTCTCGGCAGTCACGACCTGCATGCGTAACAACACGCTCTCGTGCTCTTTGACGACCGGTTGGGCCAGCACAGGCTCGACCTCAGCGATCTCGAAACGGGTACTGACCACCTCGAAGGTACGTGGCTCTGACCACTCTGAGTCATCGCCGCGATCCACCTGCCGTGCCTGCACGCCATAAGTACCCGGGGTCCATGGCACAGTAGCGGTCCAGTTCCACTGACTCACGCCCCGGATTGAGACGAGCAGGTTGGTCAGATCGTCTGTCCGACGCAGCTCGATCGCTCCGCCGGTTCTAGCAGTGCCCGAGAACGACGGCCGGGTAGAGACCGGGCTGCCTGGGGTCGGCGTTTTGATAACGGGGGTATTGGGCTGGGGTAGCACGGTGAAGCCATGGGGTTCGCTCCAATCCGACTCAGGACCATCGGCTTGCTGCTTGACCTGCAGGGAAACGGGGCCGGGGAGCAGGCGATCGGCGACGACAAACTCCAGCACACCGTCGGCATCAGCCGCTTGACTGTGCAACACTTCCCCTTGCGCAATCCGCACGCTGAACACGGCCAAGGGCAGGCCGATCACCCTGACCGGCGGGCGCGAAGGCGTAGACGAACCCGACAGCGGCAGCTCGAAGTGCGGCGCCTCGGGTATTGCCTCCTCTTCCACCTTGAATACACAGACCTCGCTTGGAACAGATTCGACGCCCTCCACCACTTGCGTGACGCTGATCCTGTGCTCGCCGTAAGCCCATTCCAGATCCGGGGTAAAGGCATAGTCTTCACCACTGCCGACCACCGCACCGGCAACCGGACGGCCTGCGCCATCGAATACGTTCAAGGTCGCCAAGGCCGAATAAACGTCGGTAATGATCAATGGCTGCAACCGCTCGACCGGGCTTGCAAGTGGCATGATCACAGGCTTGGGCGGCCTGACCTTGAACGCACGATGGGCGTCCTCGGAAACCAGGTTATCCAGGTAGATTCGCGCCAGGACCTCGTGGAAACCCGGACCATGAAGCAGCGCCGGTGTTTTCCAATGTCCGTCAATATCCGGTAACGCAAAAGCCAACTCATCGCCTGTCAGCGGATCATGCAAACTCACATAGGCCCCTGCGCCAGGGCGCCCTGCACTTCCAGTAAACGGCTGCGCGATATCGATCACCTGCTCATGCTGCGGATACTCGATGACCGGTGCCGACAGCCTCACGGAAAACGTACAGGTTTCGCTGGGATCGGACACTGCCTCATTGACGGTTTGCACCACATACAAGCGGTTTTCGCTCGCCCAGTTCCTGTCAGGTGTGAACTGGCGAATAGACCCTGCATCGGTAAAGCTGCCATCCACCGGTGTGCCCACCTCGTCAAACACGGTCAGCGTGACGGCACCAGGGTAAACGTCGGTTACCGTCAACGGCTGCCGCGGCGTAACCGGTTCGGTGGGCGGCAGAATCGATGGAGTGGCGGGCTTGATATAGAAAGCCCGCAGGGGGCCTGGCAAGGAAGGAATGTTGTTGCTGATCAAGGTTTGCCTGCATCTGACCTGGGTAAAGCCCGGCTCCTGCCAATGGTAAGACGCCGTCCAGGTGTTACCCGTGACCTGCCCTTCGACCAGGATGTTACCCTCTTTATCCAGCAGATAGACCCGTACTCCAACATGGCAGGTGCCACTGAACTGAACATCGGCGGACTGCCGGGATTGCTCCTCGGGCGCATCGATCACCGGTGGGTAAGGGCGGACAATCACGTGGACCCGAGGGTTTGGGGTCGACACAGCCCCATTCACCTCCTGCACCGCCGTGAACGAGTAACTTCCCGGTAACCATTCATTATTGGCGGGGGTAAAGGTACGGCGCTCCCCTGTGCCACTGAAGCTGCCGGCAACCTCTTTGGAATCACGGATTAGCTTCAATACGGCAGCATCGGAGTAGACATCGGCGATTTCCAGTACGCTGCCCGGCTCTATCCAATTGCCAGGCTCAATGATCGTCAGTGACGGTGGCCGGATGTAAAAATCGCACACCGGCCCCGGTTTGGACTCAATGTCATTGATCACTTGGGTCAAGCGCTTTTGTTTAAACCCCGGCACGTCCCAGATATAAGGTGCCACCCAACGCTCGCCATCCGCCGTCCACCAGCCCAGGGTGGTGCCATCCAGGTTGCGCAAGTAAATCGTTGCCCCTTGCCAGCCTGAACCGCTCATTTCAAAACCGACGCCATAGCTGGCGCCATTCCTGGGTTCATCGAATGCCGGTGCAAAGGGCATGGCGCTAAAGGTGCACGGATCGCTCGGTTCGGACTCCCGATCGTTGACAACCTGTGTCGCCCAGACGGTATTGGTGCCTGGCATCCATTCCTGATCGGGAACAAAAGTGTAAGCCCCGACAGTTCCGCTGAAGCTACCGGAAACCCGCCCACCCTGCCTGTATATACGCAACTCCGAGACCGCTTCATGCACCCCGACAATGTTCAGTTGCTGTGCCGGTTCGCCGAAATCCGGCGGCGTCAGAATCGTCAGTTTCAGCGGCTGGGCACAGACCACCCGCGGGATGCTTGGCTCAGAATCCACGGAGTTCACACGCTGCACCACACGGACCGTGCTCGCGCCCACCGGCCAGTCCTGCTTCGGAGTAAACAGACGGTTGGTGCCGATGCCAGTGAAATCCCCCGCTATCTCTTTATCGCTATCGTCGAGCAGCCTCAGTTCGACGATGCCCGGTGTGAAGACGCCTTCAATGCTCAGCACCTGTCGTGGCGAGGCCGGATTAACCGGAGGCATGATTGATAGAGTGTTCGGCTTGATATAGAACATGCGGGGGGCTGTTGGATAGGAATCAACATTGTTGACGACTTGCATCACGCGCTTTCCGGTCAGGCCCGGCGTCTGCCAATAGTAGTCCGCCGTCCAACGGTTACCGGTTACCCATGCCTGAACCATGACATTATCATCGAGATTCAGCACATAAACCGTGGCCCCCGCGCTGCAGGTGCCACTCATCTGGAAATCGGCGGGCTGCAGGGACTGTTCCCTGGGCACATCGATGCCGGGTAGATGAGGCCTGGCTTTAAACGTCAATTGCAGGCTCGGGGTAGATTCCACGCTGTTGACCACCTGCACGGCCCTGACCTTGTGCTCACCCGGCAACCAGTCTTGCGTCGGGGTGAACCTGCGGCTGCTGCCACTGCCGCTGAAACTGCCGGCAACCATGCTGTTATCGGCATTGAGCAGTCTCAAGGTGACGGCACCGGAATTCACATTGGTAATCTCCAGCGCTTGCTTCACTCCGACGGGGCTGGACACTGGCAAGATCGCAAGACGGGAAGGCCTGATTCTGAAGGATCTAGCCTGCGCATCGGAAAGCTGATCGCCTACCTTGACCAATACCCGCAGCGTATGTGCGCCCGGGGCTAATGAGAGTGGCGTGGACGTCCAGCTGCCATTGCTCTGCGGTACTGCCGAGGCCACTTCGTTGTTGCCGACAAGCGGATACAGGACCACCCTGGACCCTGGTCCGGACCAGCCCCGCGTCCCCGAAAACACACTGCCCGACTCCAGGAAACCATTCTCTCCCGGCGTGTGGACAAGTGGGGAAACAAGCACCACGTTGAATACCAATACATCGCTGTGTTCAGACGACACGCCATTGACCGTCTGCAGCACCTTGACCCGGCGAGTGCCCAGTCGCCACTGTTGATCAGGCGTGAACTCGCGACTGCTACCACTACCACTGTAGTTACCGGCGATCGTGCCGCCTGAGTCAACGTCAAGCAGCGTCAAGGTGACAGCGCCAGCGTGCACTCGCTCAATAGTCAGCACCTGTGTGGCAAACACCGGGCCGGACAGGGCCCTGATCGTCGGCTTGCCCGGTTGGACGAAAAAGACCACATGCGTGGCCCTGTCAGATGTGTGCTGAGGGTTTTTCCCTACCTGCGTTGCCGTGACGGTGTGAGTGCCTACCGCCCACGCCGTGGATGAGATCACCGTCCAGCGACCATTTGCTTGAACGGTCCCGGTTAGAAGTGCGCCTCCCTCTCCCCCTTGCCGCCAGATTTCAACCTTGGCCCCCGCAAGCCCGCCGTAGCCGCTAAAAGTAGGTTTGCCATCAGCGGAAACGGTGACGGTTTCGATCGTCAACGCAAACAAAACGGTAAAGCTGAAAGGAATGCCCCAGTCCGATTCAACCCCGTTCAAGGTTTGATTCGAATTGATTGAATAGGGATCAGCCATCCACAAGTCCCGTGTCAGCTGGACACTCCATTGACCGTCATGCAATACCTGAGTGGTTGCAAGCAGGTTCGAAATGACATTGTGCTGATACAAGCGGACCGTGGCGAAGGGAGCACCTCTTCCGCTGATTGTTGGCCGAGCCGTTTTGACAAAGCCCGGATTGTCGGCCACCGGTGGCGCCGGTTTGATCGTGAACTCTTTGGCAGGCGCCCAGTCGGAGTAGGCCCCGGTTGCCTGGCCGATTTGCCTGGCGGTGATGCGGTGTGTGCCAACGGCCCAGGCGGTAGCGGCGGCAACCGACCAACTGCCATCAGGCCGGACCCTCGTGCTCAGCCGGACACCACCGTTGCCCCCATCCATCCAGATTTGCAGGGTCGCGCCCGCTAACCCTGCTATTCCGCTGATGGCAGGCTTGCCATCGGCAGAGACCGTCACTGTGGTTATCGCGGGGGTAAACAACACCGCAAAACTGACGTCATTAGCCCATTCGGATGTTTCACCGTTCAAGGTTTGCGAGGCCGTCAGCCGGAAAGGGTCGGCCATCCACAACGGATGGCTGAGCATTACGCTCCATGTCCCGTTCGGCAGCACCCTGGTGGTGGCGAAGAGAATAGTGCCCGAGTTGGCTTGAGCCAGTTTGACCGTCGAGCCCGGAACACCCGTCCCTCTGATGGTGGGGAG
Source organism: Pseudomonas sp. Pseusp10 (assembly GCF_059492225.1). NCBI lineage: Bacteria > Pseudomonadati > Pseudomonadota > Gammaproteobacteria > Pseudomonadales > Pseudomonadaceae > Pseudomonas > Pseudomonas sp. Pseusp10. Next base: position 5,712,589 of record NZ_CP168528.1, read on the forward strand.
TAGAACCCATACCGTGCCCGGGTTGGCGATCGACGGTTTGGGTAATCCCTGCATCTTCAGTTTGTGAACCCATGCCGAATCACTGTAAGCCGTCGCCTGAAACTCTATCTCCAGCCAAAAGTCATCGGTCTGGGGAACAGCATTGAAGGGCACATTGAATTGCATTCGGGAATACCAGCTCGCACCCACAAAGTACGTCTCGAAACTTGGCTTGTAATGCAGCGCCCGATTTCGACCAGGAAAGCTGATAAATACGTTCCACTTATGAATAGGAGTAGAAACTGCCCACCCTTCGGCCTTGATTAAAAAACCACGCTGCACCGTGTCGAAGGTTTTAGGTTGGCTAACGGTAGGGGCAGGCCAAAAGAGTGGTGCGACACCCCCCTCTTGCGCACTTGCTCCGTCTGTTTCATCTGTAATGTCTGTAATGTCTGTAATGTCTGTAATGTCTGTAATGTCTGTAATGTCTTTCACGGTATCGGCGCTCCTTTACCCGGCATTGTCGCCAGCGTCTACAGCGCCATTTCTATCCATTTCCCTATTCCAGAACACCTGTCAGATCTGACAGTAGCGACCAGCGGTTTAAACTCCTATGAGGAAACAAGGAAACGGAACGTCAAGGACCATAAGCAATAATCCGCCACTTCTTAGTATCAAATCCGTCTAACAAACCCACGCCAACCTGTCAGACCTGACAGGTTACACGGCCATCTTTTATCTCTAGCGTGATCCTGCCGGGCACACCAATGCCCTCCTTACCTCGCAGGAGACATATTAGATGGCCGTCGAACAACACTCGCTGATGAACGCTCTCGTCAACGCTCAAAGCACACCAGAAAAAGGGCGGATCACGTTCGAGGCAGCCATGCAGAAAATGGGCTTTACCTCGGTCTTCGACATCGTCCGCCTGAGCAAGTCCGATTTCGCTTGGCAACTGGCCCGGCTCTGCGACGTCGACGCCGAGTTGGCCTATGACAACGCCATGGGCTATGCCAGCCTGCTGGCGCGCCTTTACCGCGAGTACCAGACGTCCTCCGGCAAATTCCAGGTGCTGGCCGAGCGCAGTGGGGTGCGCGCCCTCGTGCCGCTGGGCCCGACCTTCAAAAACCTGTTCAACGAAAACTGGGATGAATTCTGCAAGGTCGGGGCCCTGGCCGCGGTCGACTCACCGGTGGCCTACCTGAGTGCGTTGATGGCGTTTGCCCGCGTACTGGAAACCCTTCAGCCCGCGGAGCCCGATCGGATCTTGCTGGACAAGCGTCGCCCCGACCTGAAGGACCTGTTGATCAGCCAGGAGAGCACCTTCAAGCCGCGGCCGATGCTGGAGATCGTCAACGATACCCTGGCCCGCAACCTGAGGGCTTACCTGCAAGGTATTCCGGCGGACAAGGACAGGCCCCTTTACCAGGTGCTGAACGAGCGTCGCTACCCCTTCCAGTTGCCCTATGACTTTTATCACCATCAATGCCAGCTGGGTTTGTCCGGTAAAAAGCCGGAACTGGGGGAGCTGAATTATCGGGCCAGCGTGTGGTTGCCCATCGATCAGGACGCCACGAACCGTTACGGCGCCGTACAACATCCGGTGTTGCAGGCACAACGACTGTTGACCGGGTTGAGCCCGGAGCAACAGCGCTTGCTGATCGAGCCGTCACCCTACAGTGATTTCTACTTGAGCCGCGGTGACCTGAGCAATTTGAGTACGGGTTGGCAAAGCGATGGCAGTGCTCAACTGATCCCCCACACGGTAATGCCAACCTGTTACTTGTTGCCCACAGGGCAAGCGGATATTGGCACCGCCAATCCCGCCGCCAGCGTTCCCGTCGCAATCATTAACGCGACCACCTCGGTCCCCGTGACCTTTCGCAATACGGGGCAGACCACGACCCACCCAGTGACGCTGAGGCTGAGCAGCGGCTCGGCTGCAAACACCGGCACCTACAAACTGGGTTCCATACACGGTTCCACAACTGCAACCATTTGTACCCGCATCACTGCCTCCGCGGCACTCCCCGTTCCCGCCACGGCGGGCTACACCGTCAGGTTCGACCTGAACATTGCCACCGGCTCCACAAGTGCCTGGACGAAACTGCTCAGAAGGCGTTTTACCCTTACGCTGGACGAGCAATACCAACTGACAGCCGAAGAACAGGCCTACTTCAAACAGGCCTACGGCGTTGAGATCTCCACACCCGACACCGCGTTCCTGGCCGACCTGAATACCTTCATGCAACACACCGGGTTGCACGCCGAGCAGGTCGAGATGCTGCTGTCGCGCCGTACCCACGCGGTAAGGCTATCGCCCAACTGCCCGAGCAAAAACCTGCAAGCCAATAACCCCGTTATCAAATTTCCGTATCCCAGCCACTACGGCGCCTGTTACGTCAATGGCACGGGAGCCGGTCGCTACGACAGCGTGATGCCGCCCACCGCCGAATCCATCCTGCGCGATAAATTCGACAACGCCATGGACCTCGAACACGTCGAAATCGGCGACAGCAAAACCTGGCGCCTGAGCAAAACCTCCCTCAACCGTTTCGATCGCCTGCAACGCATGATCCGCCTGCAACGCTGGACCGGCATACCCTTCGCCAAGCTCGACACCCTGATCATCTGCGCGATTCGCGCCGAAGGCGAAAACAACCTGGGCATGGAGCTCAACGAAAATACCTTGCGTGCCCTGGGGGTGTATCGCTACCTGAACCGGCGCCATGGCATTGACCCGCAGGAATTTGCGGCACTGATGCACGACCTCACGCCCTACACCACCAGCAAGGACGAGTTGCCCCTGTTCGACCAGGTGTTCAACCGGATGCAATTGTTCGACACGCCACTGGTCCTCGACGATGTCGCGTTCACCTTGACCGGCACCACGCCCGCCAACCAGAAAACCCTGCTGCAACTGTGCGCCGGCCTGGGCTTGCAACCGACCGAAGACTCCTTGCTGCTGATCGCCAGACAGACCATGAGGCTGCAGGGCAACACGCTCAAACGCAACTTGCCGACCGTCTCCTCGCTGTTCCGCCAGGCGCGTATTGCCCGGCTCTTCGGCCTCCCGGTGGCCGACCTGCTGACACTGGCAACCCTGCTCGGTGGCCAGCGATACAAGACGGCACTGGCCAGCGGCCAACTGAGCCCGCGCACATCGCCACAAACCCCAGACATCCTCGATGTGCTGATGCAGCTGGACTGGGCCATCGATTGGCTCAAGGACAGCCAGCAGACGGTCACGCAATTGCAACAGCGCCTGGGGCCGGATATTCCCCTGGTGCAAACCGAAGACTTGCAAGACGATCCGCCAGCCAAAGCGCTTGAACCCGGACCGTTGAGTGATGACTTGCGTGCGCGTCTGATCCGGCTAAATCTGGACATTGGCCGTAACGTGGTCGACCGGCAGCAGGTCGCGGCCCTGGAGCTGCCGCTTTATGACGACAATGCCACCGGCAACCCGGTGAAAATCCAGTGGTTCGAACATCTGATCAACCAGAGACTGCTGGATGAACAGGGCCTGTTGCCTGGACTGGACAACCCGCTGCCCCTGATCGATGAGCCACTCACGTGGCTGGGCACTGACCTTGACCAGATGCTATCCCCCATAAAGTTGGACCCAGCGGTCAAGCAGCGCTGCAAGGAGCAACTGACCACGCTGTTGCTCGGTGCCCATGACCGGCAAACACAGTTGCTCGAAGCACTGTTCCAGGAAACCGCGCAACTGCCGTCGGACCGAACTGTCGCGGTGATGTATTGGGCCTTTCACTCGGTGTATGGCTTGCTGCAAACCGCACTCGATGCCGGGCAAGAACCCAGCGACCAACTGATCACGGACTTCCAGCGCATCTGTCGCCACGCAGAAATCGCTGTACATCTACGATTGAGCAACGTCGCGCTGCGTATGTTTTTGCTCAACCCCCAGTGGCTGGGGGACTACCCGATCAGCAACAGCAAACCAACGCTCCCTGACCTTTACCTGCTGGAGCGCTTCAGTCACTGGCTGAATAACCAACAGCTGCCGCAGGACGTCCTGCTGAGCTATTTCAGCCTGGCCAACCCAGGCAGCGCCAAACTGAAAAACAAAGCGCTGCGTCAAGCCGCCAGCGAAACCGCCAATGCCGCATTGGCCCGGTTGCTGGGCTGGTCTGAAAATGAAGTGCAAGAGCTGACTGGCACCCTGCCTGAGGCCCGGGCCTGCTCGATGGCACAGGTGGACTGGGTTCGCCGCTGCCAGGCGACCTGCATCGCCAGCGGACTGTCCGCCAGGTCACTGCTGCTGGCCACCGCGCTCAACGATCAAAGCCCCCTCAACGATTGGAAAACCGTCGGTGACGCCGTCATGGCCACCCACACCCCCGCCAATTCAGCGCCCGCCAGTGTTTAAGGAAAAATCATGACCTCTGACTTCGATGCCCCCCTCAATGAGTCCTTGCGTGACGCGATGCTAGCGCTGTACTTGCACGAAGCCGTGCCCAAGGATCAGACCATGATCGACTACGGCCTGGTGGACCTCATCAAGACCGCGAACGATCTGTATGAGTATTGGTTGCTGGATGTGCTGATCAGCCAGAACGTGCCCACCAGCCCAGTCGCCTGCGCCATTGCCAGCCTGCAACAGTTGATCAACGGCATCCTGCTGAACATGGAACCCGGCTACCAGAACACCAGCCCGACAAGTGCACAAATCAGGACCTGGCAGAACGGTTTGAACCGCTATCCGATCTGGGCGGCGCTGCAGCAGTTGCATTACTTCCCGGATATTTACCTGGACCCGACCCTGCGGCTGACCAAGACCGACAGCTTCGAGCAACTGGAAAACGACATCAACCAGGCGCAGATTCAGCCCGATACCGTACAGGCCGCGGTATTGGCCTATATCGCACGGTTCGAGGAAATCGCCAACCTGAAGATCTGTAATGGCTACATCGACGGAGAGGATTTCGCCAACAGCACCTATTATTTCATCGCCAAGTCACCCGCCGAAAACGCCTGGTACTGGCGCTCGCTGGACATGGCCCAGCGCGCCCAGCGCGACAAATCCGTCTACAAGTTCGACAAGCCCTTGCCCAACGCCTGGACGGACTGGAAAAGGGCCAATGTGCCAATCCCGGAGAAAGCCCTGGATCACACGATTCGCCCGTGCTGGTTCAACAAGCGCCTGTTTGTGGTCTGGGCTCAAGTGGAGTACCAGGATCCGGACATGATGGCTCCCGGACCTACCGGAAAAAGCACCGAAAACAGTATCAAGGCTCATCCGCTGTTCCGGTTGTACGGCAGTTATAAAAAGTACGATGACAGCTGGAGTACGCCACGGGTCTACATTGAAAACTATTGCCAGACCCCAGACCTGATTGCAAAAACGCCGGAGGAAATCGAGCGTCAAACCCGGACGATCGCGGTGTACGACAATTCGACGTCCCCTGAATCGATGGTGTTGATGCTGTATTCCAACTATGTCGGAGATGACGATGCCTCGGGTGACAAAGACAGCTATGACTTTCTGAGAACGGTGCGCATCGACAAGAACTTCAATGTGACTGCGATGTACCCCTCGCAGGGCTTCGTTCCCAACATCAAGCCGACCCCGGCGGCGGCCACGCCTCTTGAAGACGACCCCAGCAGGGGACACGTGCTGCTGATCGGTCACATCTTCGCCCACACCCTTCAAAATGAAGGTCGTTTTCAATACTGGCTGCCCTCCAGCGTTCCTGACTTCGGCGCGGTCGAGCATGATGCTCCGAAGGCACCGAGCGATATCTGGAACTTCAACCAATGGCAATCGAGAATCAGACATAGCGCAAAAGATGTCGATCTGGTTTATGACAGAACCCGCTCCAACATCGATTTGACGGTACGCCTGGACGAAGGGTTCGATGACATCAAGATAGTCACGCTCAGCATTTACGAAGACGATGCCAAAACCAAGACGCTCTTCACCATGGTGCTGGTATACAACGAGTCCAGTTATCACGATGAGCGCTATACGCTACTGGAGGGTTCAGTCCTCGTGCCTGTGGGCACCGACTGGCTGGATCAGCAAGGAGCCCAATACTCGTTCGTGACCAGCCACGGTTGGAAAAACCTGATTATTGAAGCTGGCGCGGGCGGGGATAAGTTCTCGTTGCCCCAGACCAAAATGGGCGATCCGGCCTCACTGGCAGGCAAACGCCTGTACAAGCACATGCTCGAAGACATCATCAGCTCGCCGAAAAACCAGCTCAGCGAGTTTTGGCGATATACCTCCAAGACCGACAAGTTCAAAGTTGGCAAAAACGTTAATAGCTCTAAACACGGGCCTTTCCGCTACCAATTGTTCATCGGCCACCCTAAGGATGTCATATCCAATACCCCCCCCATGAATTTTGCAGATTTGCGCCAACTCCATGCGACCAGCTTAGCCACCAGCCTGGGCAGGGACTCGACGCTGCGCTATTCATTCTCCATCGACCAGACCACCCATCGACCTGATGGCTGGCCTGTCACCTGGCCTGAAGCTTCTGAAGATCTGAAGATTCCGTTGATCTATGGGGTGTTGGTCTATGAGCAGGTGCGTGTGCTTTGGCCCCCTTCTGATAGTTGGCAGCTCAAAGGCGGGGCGCTCAAGACGCTGAGCATCGGCTGGGGTGCCGTGGAGAAGCAAGAGACACAAATCGCACCGAGCGTCCACAAGCTGCCAGTCTCGATCCCAGAGGACAATCTCTCTCTGGGCGAAGCGCAGTTCATCGATTTCACCGGTTCAAGCATCCAATACAGTGATGGGTTGGACAGTTCGACAAAACGCGACCCTATCCGCATGAACACCGTTTTCTCCAGGCAGCTGATCGAACGCGCCGAGTCCGGTATGGCGTCGCTGCTGAGCTGGGACACCCAGCACATGAAAGAACCCGCCATCCCCAACGGCCAAGGCGCCGAACCCATGGACTTCTCGGGCGCCTACTACCTGTACTTCCTCGAACTGTTCCTGTACCTGCCCTGGCTGGTGGCGCACCGCCTGAACCAGGAGCAGCAATACGACGAGGCCAAGCGCTGGTTGGCGTTTGTCTTTGATCCATCGCGCCAGAGCAACACCCCGGGGCGTCCCGACTATTGGCAGTCAGTACCGCTGGAAGAGCCGGTATGGCCGACTCCGCCGAACCCGAGCCAGGCCATCCTGTACCCGGACGACCCGCACCAGATTGCCCTGAGTTTCCCAGTGCATTTTCGCAAGGCGCTGTATGGCCTCTATATCGATATCGAGAGCAACCAGGCAGACGCAGCCTACCGGGAACTGACCCCGGACGGGCTGGCAGAAGCCAAGCTGCGTTATGCCCACACCCTGGATATGCTGGGCGCGCGCCCGGACGTCAAGCAAGCCGACGACTGGGAGCCCGTCAGCCTGGAGGAACTGAGTACGGCGAAAAACCCGGAGTTACGCAAGTTCGAGCAACAGTTGATCGAGGCTCAACAGCGCCTTGAGCACAACCCGCCTTTGCGGATCGGAAACGCCCCGGCCTCAGAAGTTGCTCCACTGCTGTGCCTGCGGCCTTGCACCCCCGACCCCTCGGTGCCTTGCGTCGACAATCCGTACTTGCGCCGCCCCTTCAACCCCGAGCTGATCCAGCGCTGGGAACGGGTCGAGGGCCGCCTGTACAACCTGCGGCACAACCTTGACATAGCGGGCAATGCCTTGAACCTGCCGTTGTTTGCCGCGCCGCTGGACCCTAGAGCGCTGCTCGCCGCCCAAGCCCAGGGATTGTCCGGGGCGGCACTCAACCGTTTGTTGAGTCCGCAGATTCCACACTACCGTTTCAGCTTCATGTTTGCGCTTGCGCAAAATGCGGTGGAGGGTGTCATGCAATTCGGCTCGACCCTGTTGTCGTTGATCGAGCGTAAAGAGCAGGCGCAATACCTGGAACTGCAACAGCAACAGGCCTGGAACCTGGCGAAAGTGGCTGTCGACATTCAGGTCCAGGCCGGAAAGATCGATGAAGCAAACAAAAAAGCGCTGCTAGCCAGTCAAGAGATCATTCAAGGGCGTCTGAAATATTACGAAAAGTTGGTGAATGACGGCGTCAGCGTCGGAGAAATTCTAGCCGGATCCTTACACCTGGGCGGTCGCGTAGCGGAAATCAGTATGGGTATGTTGGGGTTCTATGCGGAAACCGTCAAAGCGGCGCCAAATATTTTCGGGATGGCAACCGGTGGCCATCGCCTGGAAGGTACTTTCCAAGCCCCGATGCACTTGCTACAAGCTTCGGCAACCGCCCAACATGGCGCAGGCGAAGCCATCGCTGTTTATGAGCAATACCGTCGCCGCGCCCAGGAATGGACCCAGGCCCGTGACCAGGCAAAACTCGAAGCCGAGCAAATCAAGGCTCAACTGGAAGTCTTCGAGGCACAACACACCGCCACTCAACTGCAACTGCGCCAAGCGCAAACCGCACTGAACCAGGCCAAAGCCACCCACGACTTCCTGCTGAGCAGCAACCGCTTCAGCAAGTCCCAGACCTACGACTGGCTCAACAGCAAGTTCGCCGGCTTCTACTACACCGCCTTCAACACCGCACAGTCCCTATGCCAGGCCGCCGAGGCCTGTTGGCAGTATGAAATGGGCGACTTCACTCAGACCTTCATTCGTCCTGGGACATGGAATAACAGCTACCGCGGATTGGGGGCGGGGGAAGAGCTGAAAATGAGCTTGCAGCGAATGTACAGTGAATACGTGCAAAAAAATAAACGCGACCTGGAAATCCGCAAAACCGTGTCGTTGAAAACGCTCATTGCCAAGGATCCCGAATCGACGATCAACAAAACCTGGGAGAACATCAAAACTGCTCTGACGAGCACTGGCACCTGTGATTTCGAACTGACGGCAAAAATGTTCGAAGACGATTACGCCGGCCAGAATCACTACCTGCGGCGGATCAAAACCATCAGCGTGTCCCTGCCCGTCACCGTTGGGCCCTATGAAGACATCCGCGCCGTCCTGAGCCAGAGCTACAGCAAGGTGGAAATGTCCGCCACGGCCGGCAACGTCAAGGAGAACCTGAGAGCCAGCCAGCAGATTGCCCTATCCCATGGCGTCGATGACAACGGTCTGTTCCAACTCAACTTCCAGGACGAACGCTATTTGCCGTTCGAATACACCGGCGCGATTTCACGCTGGACCCTGACATTCCCCAACCTGATTGCGCAGAAGGCGATGCTTGAATCCCTGACCGACATCATCATTCATGTTTCCTACACCGCCAGGGCCGGTGGAGGTTTGCAATGAACGAACAAACTCAAACCCCTCTGGAAATCAATGCACCCTCCTTGCCCAAAGGCGGCGGAGCCATTCAGAGCATCGGCAAGGGCTGGGGGGCGGTAGGCACCAGCGGTGCGGCATCGCTGGAGTTGCCGCTGCCGATCAGCAAGGCTCCCAACCGTGACATGGTCCCAGCCCTGGGCCTGGGCTACAGCAGCGACGTCGGCAACAGCCCGTTCGGCATCGGCTGGCGCCTGACTACCAACGCCATCACCCTGCGCACCACCAGGGGCGTGCCCAGGTACGACGGTAGCGATCAGGTGGTCGGCCCCGGCGGTGACGTGTGGATGCCAGAGAAGAGTGACGACGGCTCACTCATCGCCCAACCGGTTTCCGAGTACAACGGCGTTCAACTGGGCATGCACCTGGTCGTGCGCTATTGGCCGCGGGTCGAAGGCGCTTTCGATCGGATCGAGCATTGGACCAATATTGACGATGCGGACAACCCGGCCGGCTTCTGGCTGATCCACGGCGCCGACGGCAGCCTGCATTGCTACGGAAAAACCGAAGCATCGCGCCGGGCCGACCCGAATGACAAATCCCGCGTCGGTGTGTGGCTGATCGATGAAAGCCTGAACCTGCGTGGCGAACACGTGGTGTACGAGTACAAGGCTGAAACCGACGCGCCTACCGCCCCGCAGTTTCGCGATTACCGTGCCCAGCGTTACCTGCACAAAGTGCTTTACGGCAACGCGCAGGCATCTGCCAACTTGTACTCCTTGAGTGCCGACGGCTGGAAAAATGTGCAATGGCATTTCCACTTGCTGTTCGACTATGGCGAACGCAGCACCGACCTGACGCAAGTTCCGCCCTATCAACCGACCGGTGACTGGCAGGTACGATCAGACTCATTCTGGAACTACGCCTACGGCTTCGAACTGGGTAATCGGCGACTGTGCCGGCAGGTGCTGATGTTTCATCAGTTTACCGATGAACTGGGACCCGAACCGGTGCTGGTCCAGCGCCTGCTGCTCGAACACCGTCGGAGCCCCTTGGGCTACAACCATCTGACGGCCGCTCACATTCAGGCCTATGACAATCAGGGGCAGATGGAAAGTCGCCCACCCATGGAATTCTTCTACAACCGTTTCGAAGTCTATCCGGCGCGTCAAGGCTGGACAGCGTTTGCCCCGATGCCCGGCCTGAATGACGGTCAGCGTTACCAGTTGGTGGATTTGTACGGCGAGGGAATGCCAGGGGTGCTGTTCAGCAGTGACAAGGCCTGGTACTACCGCGAACCGTTGCGCGCCGCCACCGGTGGCAACGACGTGAGTTATGGCGACTGGGAGGCATTGCCCGCCATTCCCGTGGCCGATAGCAGCAAACCGATTCGCCAGTCCCTGAGTGACCTGACCGGCGATGGCAAGCTCGACTGGGTGATCGCCCGTCCCGGTCTGTCCGGGTTCTTCACCCTCAATCCCGACCGCTCTTGGTCGAACTTCGTAGCCTACGATGCGTTCCCCACGGAGTTTTTTCATCCGATGGCGCAGCTGGCGGATCTGGTCGGTGACGGCCTGACGGACCTGGCACTGATCGGCCCCCGCAGCGTGCGGCTGTATTCAAGCCGTCGTGAAATCGGGTTCAGCCAAGGTGCCGACGTTCCTCACGATGACGACGCTCTGCCAGTGTTGAGCAATGCCCAGACTGAACTGGTGGCGTTCAGCGACCCACTGGGCAGCGGTGCACAACACCTGATCCGCATCCGCCACAACGAAGTCAAATGCTGGCCGAACCTGGGCCATGGCAAATTCGGCAAAGGCTTTGTGCTTTGCGCCTTACCCTTCGACTACGCCGAATTCGATGCTTCGCGGGTGCGGCTGGCGGACCTGGATGGCTCCGGTGCCGTTGATCTGATCTACCTCGAGTCCGACCATTTCCGGGTGTTCATGAACCATGGCGGTAATGGCTTCGATCAGGTGTCAGTCGATATGCCGTGGCCCGAAGGTGTGCGTTACGACCGCCTCTGCCAGGTCAGCATCGCCGACCTGCAAGGGCTTGGCTGCTCCAGTCTGATCCTGACCGTTGCGCATATGGAACCTCGGCACTGGCGTTACGACTTCGTCAGCGCCAAGCCATATCTGGTGAATGCCAGCCACAACAACATGGGCGCCGTGACGGGTGTGAGTTACCGCAGTTCGGCCCAGGAATGGCTGGACGAAAAGGCCGAGCTGATTGCGGCCGGAAAAGCCGCGGTTTCTCATTTGCCGTTCGCCATGCATCTGGTCAGCCAGCAGACCCAACTCGATGAAATTACCGGCAATCGCCTGACCCAGAACTTCAATTACCGCCAAGGTTTTTACGACAGCGTCGAGCGTGAATTCCGTGGTTTCGGCCTGCTGCTGCAAACCGATACCGAAGCCTCAGTCGCCGAGCGCGCCAACCCGGGTTTTACCGCGCCGATCCTCAGCAAGACCTGGTTCCACACCGGGCTTGCCGTCGACATGCGCGACGACGGTTACTACAGCCGCGACCCACTGGCCGAGGCGCTGGGTAAAACGTTATTGCAGGAATATCACCTCAGCGATGCGGCCGGTCGCTCCATCGATCCCGATGAGGACCTCGCCCGCGAAATGGCCCGCGCACTCAGTGGCTCGATGCTGCGCACGGAAGTCTTCGCTGCCGACGACGATCCCGCAACAGCGGTGCCCTACACCGTGCAGGAGAACCGCTTTCTGGTGCGCGAACTCCGGCCCAAGGGCAACCATCATCCTTATGCCGTGTTGCAACCGCTGGCGCTGGAAAGCATCGCCTACCAGTACGAACCGCAATTGGCCGACGACCCGCTGGTCCAGCACACGATCAATCTGGACTGGGACAAATTCGGCAGCCTGATCCACAGTTTTGTCGTGCACTACGCCCGGCGCAAAACCGACAAGGACACCCCGCCCTTTACCGTCGCTACACCTGGTGACGAAAGCGATGAAGACTACGAAAACAGGTGGTGGCTGGACGCCCATGACGAAGCTCAACAATGCTGGTATCTGACCCAGGCCAAGGCCGAGTACAGCCATCTGGAAGACTTTGATGGCTGGCGCCTGGGTCTGCCTTATCGTCAGCGCGGCAATGCGCTGGTTCTGGAAAAAGACGAACTCAAGCCCGCCGACATCAACTACGAAAACTTCCTTGGCTGGAGCGTGGATAACGGGGCCTGGTCAGCCAAAGCGGTGCTGACCGGTTTGTCGTTGCAGCGCTATCAGGATCCGGACACGGGCAATTTACTGGCCCCGGACAAACTGATCTTCAACGCCCTGCCCGACTATGTGGAAACCGCCGAGCTGGGTAAAGAAGCCCTGAAAGCCTACCGCTATCTAAGGGATGAACACGGCAATATGCCGTTCAACCTCAAGGAGAAACTCGAATCCCCTGAGGTCGGCTACCACATCATGGATCTATTCTTGCCAGATGCTCCTGCGGGTGACCCCGAAGATCCAACCGATGCCGAAAACTACCTGTGGTCAGTACGCAAAAGCTTCCCCACCTACCATTACCTCGCAGGTTTTTATAACGTCAAAGAATTCCAGCAGACCAAGAGCCACGGCATCACCAGCGTCGCCTATGACGACCACTGGTGCCTGACCACGGCCGTCACGCTGCCGGACGGTTGCACCACGCGCATCCTCGACGTCGACTACCGTTCGTTTCTGCCTGCCGCTATCGAGGACCCTAATCGCAATACCCAGGAGGCGCGCTACAACGCATTCGGCGAAGTGCTGGTGACCAGTTTCTACGGCACCGAACTGGGGGTCGAGGTCGGTTTCGACCCTCTCAGCGGCTACGAGCCACCGGAGGATCGCACACCGGCCGGGGCTATCGCCGACAAGCACAAGGCCATCGGCAACTACGCCACCGCCACATTCTCCGCACCCTTCAGCTGGATGGGCGAAGTTCCCCGGACAGCCCCCGCCCCCTGGCTGGACTGGGCCCGCGCCGAAGGTTTTGTATTACCCGACGGCCACCTCTGCAGTCGCGCCCGCGTGCATCTTGAGGGCTTGCAAAACCCTTCCGCGAACGAGCGGCAGCTTCAGCAATACCTCGACGACGCGCGTCGCGCCCCCGTGTACCGCGTCATCTTGCAGGCCGACCGCTACCCCGGCGATCCGGAGCTGCAAATCCGCGCGGGCATCGCCTGCTGGGATGGTTTCGGGCGTGTGCTGCAAGCCAAACAGGAAGTGGAACCTGGTATGGCCTGGGTGGTGAACGACAAAGGCGAGCTGGACCTCGACGAGCACGGACGGCCCCGGGAAGAACAGGCGGCCCGGCGCTGGCGAGTCAGCGAACGGGTCGAGTACAACAACAAAGGCGAAACCGTGCGTATCTATCGGCCGTACTTCGCCAGCGCGTACCGCTACATCAATGATGCGGCGATCCGTGAGTCCGGTTATCACGACCAGCAGTTCTACGATGCCGCCGGTCGGCCGACCCACACCGTGCTGGCGAAAAAAATGTTGCAGGGCAATCCACCTGAAGAAAAGCCGTTGCGTCGCGAACAGCGCTATCGCACCTGGTACACCATCGCGTTCGATGAGAACGACTTATTTGAACCACCGCCCGCACAACGGCGCTCCAACTGGACAATCCATTGAATTCAAATATCCATCGCCATACGCCAGAACTGGCGGCAACAGACGGTCGTGGCATAGCGGTACGGCAAGTCGCTTATCTTCGCGCAGTGGTGTCTGACAACCCCGTTGCGCGAAATTCCACTCAACAACATGACGCCGCCGGGCGGCTAGTGGCTCAGCGCGATCCACGTTTCTTTTCAGCAGCAACCCGGCCGAACCAGTCAACGCTTTACAGCCTGTCGGACGCGGTGCTGGTGACTGACAGCGTCGATGCGGGATGGCGCCTGAGCCTGACGGGGGAAACCGGACAAGTGCTCGAACATTGGGACCGCCGAGGCAGTCATTGGCAGTACGAGTACGACGACCTGCGCCGGCCAATCGCTCTCCATGAGTACGCCCTGGGCGTGGACTTACGCACCGTCGAGCGCCTGACGTATGCCGACAACTCGTCTGAGTTCGCCGAGCGCAACCAGTGCGGGAGTTTGATCCGCCATGACGACTCGGCCGGTTCGCTGTGGCTCAAGCAAAACGCCCTGAATGGCGAATTGATCCGCCAGGTCCGGCGTTTCCTGCCGGATCAGGCGGATCTGTCAGCCAACTGGCCGGCGAACGAGGCTGATCGCGATCCGTTACTGCAACCCGGTGAAGGCTACATCAGCGAACATCGATACGGCCCGTCAGGTGAAATGCTGGAACAGATCGATGCCAGCGGCCATCGACGACAATTCAACTTCGACCGCGCCGGGCAACTGCAACGCATCGACCTGACGCTCAGGGGGCGGCCATCGCAGCCGTTGCTCAGCGCTGTCGAATACGACGCAGCAGGAAAACTGCTCACTCAGATTGCCGGCAACAACGTCACCAGCGTTGCCAGCTACCAGCCTGAAAACGGGCGACTGGAATGCCTGACCGCGACCACCTCGACACACCGGCGCTTGCAGGAAATGAATTACGAATACGACCCGGTCGGCAACATCCTCCGGCTCATGGATCACACACAAGCAGACAGCTATTTCGACAATCAGCGCGTGGCAGCCGAAAACACCTATACCTACGACAGCCTCTACCAACTGACCAGCGCCAAGGGGCGTGAAACGGCGGGTGCGGGCCAGAACCCGGGGTTGCCGGAGCTGAACATCCCCAGCCCCATCGACCCTGCCCGTTTGCTCAACTACAGCGAATATTACGAGTACGACGCTGGCGGCAATCGGACCTCGTTGCGCCATGAGAGTGATAAAAATCCGTTCAGTCGCCTGATGTACGTCGACCCACAAAGCAACCGCGCGTTGCCATGGTGCGAGGGGGAGGACGTTCCCGACTTCGAGCGTCAATTCGATGCTAACGGCAACTTGCAATACCTGGCCTCAGGCGCCCAACCGCTGACCTGGGATGCACGCAATCAGTTGCAAAGCGTCATCAATGTCCAGCGCCCGACCGGGATCAATGACGGTGAATGGTATCGCTACAACGCTGCCGGAGAGCGGGTCGTCAAGCTTTGCACCCGACGGGCCCGCACTGTGACCCATCAAGATGTTGTGCACTATCTCCCGGGCCTGGAAGTGCGCACCGCCGACGACGGCGAGGAGCTTCAGGTTATTCACGTACAACTGGCCCGTGGCAGCGTGCGGTGCCTGCATTGGGTCAAGGGAACACCGGACGGTATCGATAACGATCAACTGCGCTATAGCATCGATGATCACCTGGGCTCCAGTTGCCTGGAACTGGATCAACAGGCCGCCGTCATCAGTCACGAGGGTTATTACCCCTACGGGGGCACGGCATGGTGGGCTGCCCGCTCGAAGGTCGATGCCGATTACAAGACCATTCGGTATTCGGGGAAGGAGCGGGATGCCAGTGGGCTTTACTATTATGGATTTCGGTATTACGCACCGTGGCTGGGAAGCTGGATCAACCCTGATCCGGCAGGTAGCGTGGATGGCTTGAATTTGTATTGCATGGTTCGCAACAACCCAATGGCATTCAAAGACTGGATGGGGCTGGCGTCAGACTCGGAGGAAGAAAGGCCGGCCACCATCAGGTACAAAAATGAGCACAACCGTGATCGTCGAAAGAGCGACCTGCGCGCAAAGGTGGTGCGGCTGTTCGGCGACCCCAGTCCGTCAAGACCTTCCTCGTCACGGTCTTCTCGAGAGTCTCTGAGCCATCGGTCAACGTCCTCCAGATACCATCCTTTCGAACATCCTCGCGCATCCCAGTCCACGGACCGGCGAGGCTCACCTCCTACCTCGCGACTTGGCGCATTGAAAATCGATGAACCGCCGGCATCGATTTCGTCATTTCTACCATCTACCGGTTCTTTTCCATCTGGAAAGCAACAAACACGGCTGCACCGAGAAGCGTTTCCAGGGGAGAAAAGCGAACTGACAACGCCTGTCGACCCGAGCAATGTTTACTTCCATTACACCAACAAGGTCGGGCATGCCGCGATAATGCGCGATTGGATGCTCACTCCTTCCTCGAAGGATCTCGACGGGACGCCCCATAAAAACATCAATCGTCATTACCTTACCGATCTGGCACCCGAGACCCAGTCACAACAAGCCACCTCGCAGAGCATTTTTGGCATCCGCAAACATGGCAATTACCCGGACAAAATGACTCACTATTTCGAGATCAACACCGAAGGACTGCAATTAACCAAGGCCGCTACCAACAACCACATATTCTATGTACAGACTGTCTTTGATATGCCTTTGCGCTATGTCTCCAGTTCGAGTCGACAGCTCAATCGTGTAGTCAGACATGGCGAGACGTCGGTACGCTGGAATTGACCAGCGCCTTGACTGTCACCTCTTCAACTGCACCATTTGGAAGGAGATCGGTGGAGCGCATGCTATGGTGCTCCACCCTGACACTCCCCTTTCCTGACCAATGATTTTGACCTCCCGCTTTCCGCGCATGATGTTCTACGTACTGCTCATCATCGCCGGTGCCGCCATCGCCGCCACCCTGGCCATGCGCCACGCCGTGCGCCAGTCAATGGTCGAAGATGCCGCCCGTGCCAATCAGCAACTGGCGCTGTATGCCACGTCCCTGCATACCCTGATCGAACGATACCGTGCCCTGCCCGCCGTGCTGGCGCTGGATCCGGAGCTGCGCTCGGCGCTCAAGGGGCCGGTGAGCCCCGGGCAGCAGGATGTGCTGAACCGCAAACTGGAAAAGATCAACGGCGCCGCCAACTCCTCGACCCTGGAATTGCTCGATCGCACCGGCCTCGCCGTGGCGGCGAGCAACTGGCGTTTGCCCAGCAGTTATGTCGGCCACAACTACGGTTTCCGGCCCTATTTCAACCAGACCCGCACCCAGGGCACCGGGCGCTTCTACGCCGTGGGGGTGACCAGCGGAATTCCCGGTTACTTCCTCTCCAGCGCGGTCAGCGATGACGACGGCCAATTCCTCGGCGCCATGGTGGTGAAACTGGAGTTTCCCGAACTGGAACGCGAGTGGCGTCAGGGCAGCGACACGCTGCTGGTCAGCGATGCACGCGGGATCATCTTCATCGCCAACCAGCCGGGCTGGCGCTATCGCCTGCTCAAGCCGCTGAGCGACAGCGATCACACTGAACTCAAGGCCACCCGCCAGTACGACAAGCAGCCTCTGACGCCGCTTGAGTTTCAATCGTTGCGGCGTTTCGACGACAACAGCGATCTGGCCCGGGTCAATGGCCCGGACGGCAAGGCGGATTACCTGTGGGAATCCCTGCCGCTGAGCACTGAGGGCTGGACCCTGCACCTGCTGCGTCGCCCGCAGGTCGCCTTCGAAGACAGTCGCAACGCCGCGCTTGCCGCGGCCGGTTTGTGGCTGACCCTGGTGTTCCTGTTGCTGTTTCTCAACCAGCGCTGGCGTCTGGCCAAACTGCGTCAGCGCAGTCGCGAAGAACTCGAACGACTGGTAGAAGAACGCACCCGCGACCTGCGCACCGCCCAGGAAGGCCTGGTGCAATCGGCCAAACTCGCGGCGCTGGGGCAGATGTCCGCCGCCCTGGCCCATGAGATCAACCAGCCGCTCACCGCCCAGCGCATGCAGTTGGCGACCTTGCGCCTGCTGCTCGACCACGGCCGGGTCGACGACGCCTACAAGGCGCTCAAACCGGTGGATGAAATGCTCACGCGCATGGCCGCCCTCACCGGCCACCTGAAAACCTTCGCCCGCAAAAGCCCCAGCGGCTTGCGCGAACGCCTGGACCTGGCGGCGGTGGTCGACCAGTCGCTGCAACTGCTCGACACCCGGCTGCGCGACGAACAGGTCAGCACGGTGCTCCACCTGACCCGCCCTGCCTGGGTGCGTGGCGATGCGATTCGTCTGGAACAGGTGCTGATCAACCTGCTGCGCAACGCCCTCGATGCGATGCAGGATAAACCCTGCAAACGCTTGGAAATCCGCCTGGAGGCCGACGAACAATTGTGGCGCCTGAGCGTCATCGACAACGGTGGTGGCATTGCCGAGGAAAATCTGTCCAAAGTCTTCGATCCGTTCTTCACCACCAAACCGGTGGGCGAAGGACTGGGGATCGGGCTGGCCGTGTCCTTTGCCATCGTTCACGAATCCGGCGGGCGCCTGAGTGCCGGCAATCATGACAAAGGTGCCGTGTTTACCCTGACCTTGCCCATCGACCAGGAGGTGCATGAACCATGCTGAACTCAGTGATGGTGGTCGACGACGAAAGCAGCATCCGCAGTGCCGTCGAGCAATGGTTGAGCCTGTCGGGCTTCGAGGTGCAGCTGTTCAGCCGCGCCGACGAGTGCCTGGCGCAGTTGCCGAAGCATTTTGCCGGGGTGATTCTCAGCGATGTGCGCATGCCCGGCATGACCGGGCTGGAACTGCTGGCCGAGGTACAACGACGGGATGCCGATTTGCCGGTGATCCTGCTGACCGGACACGGCGATGTACCTATGGCCGTCGAGGCTATGCGCGACGGGGCCTACGATTTCCTCGAAAAGCCCTTCAGCCCGGAAACCCTGCTCGGCAGTCTGCGCCGCGCTCTCGACAAGCGCCGGTTGGTCCTGGAAAACCGCGCGCTGCACGAGCAGGCGGACAACCGCGCCAAACTGGATGCCACGCTGCTCGGCGTGTCCCGTGGCCTGCAAACCCTGCGTCGGCAGGTGCTGGACCTGGCAGCCCTGCCGGTCAACGTGTTGATTCGCGGGGAAACCGGTAGCGGCAAGGAACTGGTCGCGCGTTGCTTGCACGACTTCGGGCCACGGGCCGACCAGCCCTTTGTCGCGCTCAATTGCGCGGCCATCCCCGAGCAACTGTTCGAGGCCGAACTGTTCGGCCACGAAAGCGGCGCGTTCACCGGGGCGTCCGGCAAGCGCATTGGCAAACTGGAATACGCCGACGGCGGCACGCTGTTTCTCGATGAAATCGAAAGCATGCCCTTGGCCCAGCAGGTGAAATTGCTGCGGGTGTTGCAAGAGCAAAAACTTGAGCGACTGGGTTCGAACCAGAGCATCCGCGTGGATTTGCGCATCATCGCCGCGACCAAACCGGACCTGCTCGACGAGGCGCGGGCCGGACGTTTTCGTGAAGACCTGGCCTATCGTCTGAACGTCGCCGAGTTGCGTTTGCCGCCGTTGCGCGACCGGCGCGAGGACATCCCGTTGCTCTACGAGTCGTTTGCCCGCCACGCTGCCGAACGCCTGGGCCGGACCTTACCGCCGTTGAGCGGTCCGCAGTTGAGCCATCTATTGAGCCACGACTGGCCGGGCAATGTGCGCGAACTGGCGAACGTCGCCGAGCGTCAGGTATTGGGGCTCGGTGAGCCGGAGCCCTTGGGCATAGAGCCCGGCCAGTCGCTGGCGGCGCAGCAGGAAGCGTTCGAAGCGCAATGCCTGCGCGCCGCGTTGACCCGGCACAAGGGCGATGTGAAAGCGGTGCTCGAAGAACTGCAACTGCCGCGCCGGACCTTCAATGAAAAGATGCAGCGGCATGGGTTGAGCCGGGAGATGTTCCTTCAGGAGAACTGAGTTTTTTGCGGTGCCTGTTCTGGCCCCATCGCGAGCAAGCTCGCTCCCACAATGTTTGGCGTACACAGACCCACTGTGGGAGCGAGCTTGCTCGCGATGAGGCCGGCAAAGGCAGTACAAATACACCGCCAGATAAGCAACTTTCCGCTCACCACTCCCCACAGATAAGCGGATTTCCGCTCACCGAAACACCCTGCCCCCTCTAAACCGGCCCTCTCCCCCTTGGCACAGCTCCTGCTATAGCCCCTGCAGGCTGCGTTTAAACGCGCTCCACAAAAACAATTAAACGAAGGATCCTTCAATGGATAACTCCAACTCCCTGCCGCTTGGGTCGGCTGCCGTGCCGGCCAAAGAAAGAACCACGTCCAGCCGCATCAAATCGATCTTCAGCGGCTCCGTTGGCAACATGGTCGAGTGGTACGACTGGTACGTCTATGCCGCTTTTTCCCTGTACTTCGCCAAGACCTTCTTCCCCAAAGGCGACACCACCGCCCAACTGCTCAACACCGCCGCGATCTTCGCCGTGGGCTTCCTGATGCGCCCGATCGGTGGCTGGCTGATGGGGCTGTATGCGGACAAAGTCGGGCGCAAAAAGGCCCTGATGGCCTCGGTGTACCTGATGTGCTTCGGCTCGCTGCTGATCGCCCTGAGCCCAAGCTATGAAGTCATCGGCATCGGCGCACCGATCCTGCTGGTGTTCGCGCGCTTGCTGCAAGGCTTGTCGGTGGGTGGCGAATACGGCACCTCGGCCACGTACCTCAGCGAGATGGCGACCAAGGAACGTCGCGGCTTCTACTCCAGCTTCCAGTACGTGACGTTGATCTCCGGCCAGCTCATCGCCCTGGCGGTGCTGATCGTGCTGCAACAATTGCTGACCACCGAAGAGCTCTACGCCTGGGGCTGGCGCATCCCGTTCGCTATTGGCGCGTTGTGTGCCGTGGTTGCGTTGTACCTGCGTCGCGGCATGGAAGAGACCGAGTCCTTCACCAAGAAAGAAAAAGCCAAGGAAAGCGCGATGCGCACCTTGATGCGTCATCCCAAGGAACTGATGACTGTGGTCGGCCTGACCATGGGCGGCACCCTGGCGTTCTACACCTACACCACCTACATGCAGAAATACCTGGTGAACACCGTCGGCATGAGCATTTCCGACTCCACCACCATTTCCGCCGCCACGCTGTTCCTGTTCATGTGCCTGCAACCGGTCATCGGCGGGCTGTCGGACAAAATCGGTCGCCGGCCGATCCTGATTGCCTTTGGCATTCTGGGTACGCTGTTTACCGTGCCGATCCTCACCACCCTGCACACCATCCAGACCTGGTGGGGCGCGTTCTTCCTGATCATGGCGGCGCTGATCATCGTCAGCGGCTACACCTCGATCAACGCAGTGGTGAAAGCCGAACTGTTCCCGACCGAAATCCGTGCCCTGGGCGTTGGCCTGCCGTACGCACTGACCGTATCGATCTTCGGCGGCACCGCTGAATACATCGCGCTGTGGTTCAAGAGCATCGGCATGGAGACGGGTTACTACTGGTACGTCACGGCGTGCATTGCCGTGTCGTTGCTGGTGTACGTCACCATGAAAGACACCCGCAAGCATTCGCGGATTGTCACCGACTGATCGCCAACCGGCGCTCACTGCAACAGTGAGTGCCATGGCCCTTCGCGAGCGACCTCGCGAAGGGCACCATTCATCTCCCCCTCCAGCAAGATAATCATCGGTTAATTCACCGGCCGCACCCTGCAGCCGAGTGCATCCAAATCGACAGGACGCACGTATATCCGTTACAGGCCTCGAAAGAGCGTCTGAACGTAACCATTGCGAACGTACCTGGAGTACCCGTCATGAAAACCCGACTGATCCTTGCCCTGACCCTTTCCGTGCTGGCTGCCAATGCCTTTGCAGCTGACGGTTACGACAAAACCGGCTCGGCCTCCTACGGCGCCGGTACCAGCGCTGCCATCGAACGCAGCCACTCGGGCGCCTATGCCTCCGATGGCTTCGATAAAACCGGCAGCGCAGAAGCTATCGGCTGAATGTGGAGGGAAGTTCACAGCCCGGCTTCGGCCGGGCTTAGTCATTTTGGGGGGAACACAAAGTCTGGTAATCACATAAAACCTGTGGGAGCGAGCTTGCTCGCGATGACTGACATTCAGTCAACATCTATGCTGAATGTCGGTCCGCAATCGCGAGCAAGCTCGCTCCCACAAGGCTCTATATCTGACTGGAAATCAGCGTCCGGCCCTAGCACTATGGTCGATATTCAAATGCTGCCTTCTGGAACTCACCCCATGCCCGACGACATCCACTTCTACGAACCCGCCAACGGCCACGGCCTGCCCCACGATCCGTTCAATGCCATCGTCGGCCCGCGTCCGATTGGCTGGATCTCTTCACAGGATGCCGGGGGCCGCTTGAACCTGGCGCCCTACAGTTTCTTCAACGCCTTCAACTACATTCCGCCGATCATTGGCTTTTCCAGCATCGGTCGCAAAGACAGCCTGAACAACATCGAACAGACCGGCGAGTTCGCCTGGAACCTGGCCACTCGGCCGTTGGCTGAACAGATGAACCAGAGCTGCGCCAATGTCGGACCGGATATCAATGAATTCGAATTGAGCGGACTGACCACCGTTGCTTCAAAAATTATCCAGGCGCCACGCGTTGCCGAAAGCCCGGTGTCCTTCGAGTGCAAGGTCACGCAGATCATTCAGTTGCAACGGGCGGACGGCAATGTGGTGCCAACCTGGCTGATCCTCGGCGAAGTGGTCGCCGTGCATATCGCCAAATGGCTGTTGAAGGATGGGATATACGACACCGCCGCGGCAGAACCGATTCTGCGCGGCGGCGGGCCGGCGGATTATTTCCAGCTGGGGCCTGAGGCCTTGTTCAAGATGTACCGCCCGGGGCGGTGAAGTCATTACCAGAGCAGGTCAGTGTTTTCTTTGACGTCCTTGAGATGGAGCAGCTCTTTGGCGGCGGCCAGATCGGCATCATGGGCGGTTTTAAAGACCTGGCCTTCCAGCACTTTGTGAAAACGCGGGGCGCCGGAACCATCCAGCGCTTTGACAGCGATAGCGGCGTGGTAACCACCCTCGCCCGGTACTACAGCGGAAACAGCTTCGAAGTGATCAAAGGCTTTACGTGCCATGTCGCGAATCCTGGCTGGTTGAGAATGCTGTCATTAAACCCTCAACCGGCCAGTTTGTGTACCTCTGCCCCGGACTGACCGAGGGCCTGCGCCGCCGACACATCCTTGAAGGTGTGGAAATCCAGGCTGTTGACCACCAAATCCTGCACCAGCTCGGCAAAAACCTCCATCGCCGGCGTGCTGAAGTACGCGATCATGGCCTGTTGATTGCTCCAGAAACCGGACACCAGCCACAGCTGCGGGTCGCACTGCGAATGCTGCAAGGCAAAGCTCAGGCAGCCTGGCGCTGCGCGGGACGGTTCGATCAGGGCGCTGAGGCGTACACCGAGTTCCGCCGAACGACCGGCGCGCGCTCGAACGAAGGCCATATGACTGACGGGGATCTGCTTGGACATGTTCAACCCTCCCGGGGAGTCGCGTGGCAGCCGGGGGACGGGCTGCGACAGGATCCAAGGTTAAGGGCCGCGACGCCTGTCTCGTTAGTCGATTCCTGCCGGCGTGTTGCACAATCCTGCGAAACTGCATGGACAGCCTGTAACAAGCGGTAAACCCTGTCACGGTTCCGTCATACGAGTTTCAAGCAAGTTTTTCAGGCACAAGGCTCTAGTGGCAACGCCACCGGTCGACCCTAGGCAGAATCAGGCAAGCATCTGACAGGATGTGTCTACCGCTGCCACTTGCACAAACTTATGCTCTGCTCCATTCCCTACATGCCTTGCCGAGGATGCCGCGCATGTCGACGCTCGATCACTTTCAAGCCCCGCTGGACACCGACATGGAAAAGCAGCGCGCGGAACTGGCGGCGATCATCCGCCGTAACACCGCCGAAGATGGCAGTTATGCCACGGCCATCGGTTCGCTGTTCATGTCGCGCCACAGCCAGTCCCATGAGTTCGCCCCGGGGCTGGCGCAACCGGCGCTGTGCATCATGGCCCAAGGGCGCAAGGAAGTTCGGCTGGCCGATGAATACTTCAATTACGACCCGTTGAACTACCTGGTGGTCTCGGTCTCGATGCCGCTGAGTGGACGGGTGGTGGATGTCTCGGCCGAGGAGCCGATCCTGGCCTTGCGCCTGGACATCGACCCGGCGGAAATCACCGCGCTAATCGCCGACGCCGGCCCCCTCGGCGTGCCCACCCGGCCGACCGGGCGCGGACTGTATGTCGAACGGCTCGACACCGCCATGCTCGACGCCGTGCTGCGCCTGGCACGCTTGCTGGACACGCCGAAAGACATCGCCATGCTGGCGCCGCTGATTCGCCGGGAGATCCTCTATCGACTGCTGCGCAGCAAGCAAGGGCATCGGCTGTACGAAATCGCCATCACCAACAGTCAGAGCCATCGCATCAGCCAGGCGATCAAATGGCTCAACGGCAATTTTGAACAGCCGTTGCGCATCGATGATTTGGCCAAAGAGGTGAACCTGAGCGTATCGACGCTGCATCACCGCTTCAAGGCGATGACGGCGATGAGTCCGTTGCAGTATCAGAAGCAGTTGCGTCTGCAAGAAGCGCGGCGCTTGATGCTCGCCGAAGGGTTGGAGGCTTCGGCGGCGGGGTATCGCGTCGGGTATGAAAGTCCGTCGCAGTTCAGCCGTGAATACAGCCGGTTGTTCGGGGCGCCGCCGTTGCGGGATCTGGCGCGGTTGCGCTTGACGGTTTGAGCTTGTTTCTTTGCAAACGGTACCGGCCTCATCGCGAGCAAGCTCGCTCCCACAGGGTCCAGCGTACACCGTCCAATGTGGGAGCGAGCTTGCTCGCGATGAAGCCAGTGAGGCCAGCATCAAACCTGGATCAAGCCCCAAGTACCCGGCAAGCCTCCACCGGCAAGGTCACCGACACCGGATGCCCAACACTCAGGCCAAAGCCCTGGCACGGCGTACTCAGCGCGGTAAACGACACTCCGGAACACTCCACCGTGGTCTCGATGGTCGCGCCGATATCGCGCACGAACGTTACCTTGCCCAGCAAGCGGTTACCCGCGGTCGCCTGAGGTGCGGACAGTTGCAGGTCTTCCGGACGAATCAGCATCTTCACTTTTTCACCGACCACAATGCTGCTGCAGATCGGCACTTGCAGCGCATCGCCGCCCGGCAGGCTGACCTTGCCGTTACCCAGCGCCGTGGCCGGGAAGATGTTGCCCGAGCCGATGAAGTCCGCGACGAACTCGTTGGCCGGGTGCCGGTAGATTTCAATCGGCGTGCCCACCTGCTGCACTTTGTGCTCACCCAGCACAACCACGATATCGGCCATGGTCATGGCCTCGCGCTGGTCGTGGGTCACCATGATGGTGGTGATGTTCAGGCGTTGTTGCAGTTGACGAATCTCCACCTGCATCGACTCACGCAGCTTGGCGTCCAGCGCCGATAGCGGTTCATCCAGCAGAAGGATTTTCGGGTGATTGGCAATTGCCCGGGCAATCGCCACACGCTGGCGTTGCCCACCGGACAGCTTGGCCACCGGACGATCAATCATTTGCTGCAACTGGATCAGCTCCAGCAACTCCACCACCCGCGCCTGCTGATCAGCCTTGCTGACCCCGCGCAGCTTCAACGGATAGGCGATGTTCTCCCCTACGGTCATGTGCGGGAACAGCGCCAGGGACTGGAACACCATGCCGAAGTTGCGCAGGTGCGCCGGGGTGTTGCCGATGTCCTCGCCGTCCAGGCGGATCTCGCCGCCGGTCAGGGTTTCCAGGCCGGCAATCATGCGCAGCAAAGTGGTTTTGCCGCAGCCCGAAGGGCCGAGGAAACACACCAGTTTGCCCTCGGGCAAATGCAGGTTCACATCCGTTACCGCGCAGGCCGAGCCGTAATGTTTCTCGACGTTTTCCAGAATCAGACCAGTCATGTGAATCACCTCAAGAAATCAGAACGAAACGCCACCTTCACCAACCAGTTTTTCGAGCGCCCAGATCAGGACGAAGTCGATCAACACGATCAGCACGGCAAACGAAAATACGGTTGGGTCGAGCGAAGACACGGTGCGGCTGTACATCCAGATCGGCACGGTCATCACATCGATGGTGTAGAGGAAATAGGTCACGGTGAATTCGTTGAACGAGACGATGAACGCCAGCAGCATGCCCGCCAGGATCCCCGACTTCATCAACGGCACCACCACATCGACAATCGCCCGCAGTGGTGAGGCACCGAGCATTTGCGCGGCCTCTTCGACTTCGCTGCCGATGGAGAGCATCGCCGCCGTGCAGTTCTTCACCACGAACGGCAACGCCAGGATCACGTGGGCAATCACCAGGCGCGAGGTGGTCATCTGGAACGGCAGGCTGTCGAACACCAGCAGCAACGCCAGGCCCAGCACTACCATCGGGAACACCAGGGGCAGCGACATCAGTTGCAGCGCCACGGCCTTGCCGCGGAACTCGCAACGGGTCAGCGCGTAGGCTGCCGGCACCGCAATGATCGTGGCGAAGACCATGGTCAGGCAGGACACCATCAGGCTGGTGGTCATGGCTTTGCCCAGGCTCAGCACATCGCTGGCGTCCGGCGACACAAAGGTGTGCCAGGCGGCCTTGTACCATTGCAGGCTGTAGCTGCTCGGCGGGAAGTCGAGGTTCGACGCGCCGCTGAACGACATGACGATCATGGTCAGGATCGGCAGTACCGCCAGCAGCAGGATGAAGCCCGAAAGGATGCCGGCAAACTTGCCGGTCTCGCCGGGCAACAGCCCATAACGCTTCTTGGTCAGGGTGCTCATTGGGAAGCCTCCAGCATGCGCCGACGACGGCCAGTGATGTATTCGGACAGGGTCATGATCGCGAGCGTGGTGACGATCAGCACCACACCGGCAGCGGACGCGGCGGGCCAGTTCATCAGCGGGGCGATCTGGTCATGCACCATCACCGCCAGCATCGGCACGCGCCGGCCACCGAGCAGCAAGGGCACCACGAAACTGCTGGCGTTGTAAGCGAACACCAGGGTCGCGCCGGTAATGATCCCCGGCAGACTCATCGGCAATACCACTTGGCGGAACACCTGGAAACGACTCGCGCCCAGGGTGGCGGCAGCTTCTTCGTAGCTGCGGGCGACGCCGCGCATGGCGCTGGCAATCGGCAGCACGGCCAGCGGGAAGGCGGTTTGCACCAGGCCCATCAACACGCCGTTCTGGTTGTACAACAGCATGATCGGGCGCTTGATCAGCCCCAGGCCCATCAGGGTCTGGTTGAGCATGCCACCGGGGCCGAGGATCACCAGCCAGCCGTAGCTTTGCAGCAGCAGGTTGACCAGCAGCGGCAGCAACACCGCCGCAAGGAAGATCCGTCGCACGAACGGCGAGGTCAGGCGCGACATGGTGTAGGCCACCGGGATCGCCAGAATCACTGCGATCACTGCGCTGATCAGCGCCAGGCGCAAGGTCAGCATCAGGGATTTGAGGTAATAGGGTTCCAGCAATTGGGCGTAACTGGCCAGGCTGAACCCGGACCATTCCGCGCCTTTGGTGCCCACGCTCATGCGCAGTACCAGCAGGCTGGCGGCAATCAGCACACCCAGAAACAGCATCGACGGCGAGAGGAAAAACCAGGCGCGCGCCGTTGGCGAAACACCCCGAACGGCGCGCACGGGGGCGGCACTCAACGGATGAGTCAGAGGTTGGTGTTCCATAGCAAAGGGTCTCGTCAATGGAGGATCAATGGCACACGGAAGCGGGGTGTCACCCCCGACCCCCTGTAGGAGCGAGCTTGCTCGCGAAGGACGTGACGGCGCCGCGCTCATTCAGGCAGCCCTCGTCATCGTTAACGTCCATCGCGAGCAAGCTCGCTCCTACAGATCAGGAAGAAAAGATTTCCGTGTAACGACGAATCCACTGGTCATGCACAGTCGCCAGGAAGGCGTTGTCGTGCATGATCGCCTTCTCGGCAATCTGCTCCGGCGTGAGGATGTACGGGCTCTTGCGCGCTTCGGCGGAGATGATCGCCTTGGCGTTGACCGGGCCGTTGTAGATGTCTTCAGCCATCTTGCCCTGTACCAGCGGGTCCAGAGAGTGGTTGATGAAGGCGTAGGCCATGTCGGTATCGCCCGGACGGTTCTTCGGCATCACCGACAGCATCAGGTCGGTGTAGAAGCCTTCCTTCATGCCGAACGTGGCACCCAGGCCGTAGTTCGGGTCGCGGATCTGTTTCGGGAAGAAGGCTGGCGCGTACAGGCCACCCATGTCCAGGGAACCGGTGCGGAACAGCTCGGCGATCTGGTTCGGGTTTTCACCCAGGGTCACCACACGATCTTTCAGCTCCGCAAGTTTCTTGAAGCCAGGCTCGATGTTGTGCTCGTCACCACCGGCCAGTTTGGCGGCGATGATGATCAGGTCCATGGCCTCGGTCCAGTTCGGCGGCGGCAGGAAGATGTTCGGGGCCAGCTCCGGGTCCCACAGGGCCGCATAGCTGTCCGGCGCTTGTTTCTGGGTGCGGGTGCTGTAGACCAGGCTGTTGCACCACAGCAGGTAACCGATGCCGTGACCGTTGGCGCCGGTGCGGTATTTCTCCGGTACATCGACGAGGTTGGGAATGCGGTTGAGGTCGGGTTTTTCCAGCAGGTTGGCGGCGGCCAGACCTTCGGCGCCGACGCCTGCCAGGGTGATGATGTCGTACTGCGGACGATCACCGCCGGCCTTGAGTTTGGCGACCATTTCCGAGGTACTGCCGGTGCGGTCAGCGATGACCTTGCAGCCGTACTTGTCTTCGAAAGTCGCGGCGATGTTGCGCAGTGCAGCCAGGCCGGTGTCGTCGGACCAGGTCAGCAAACGCAGGGTCTTGCCGGCAAAACGTGTGTCGCTGGCATTGGCCTTGATGAACGGCATGCTCATGGCTGCCGCTGCAACCGAGGCTACGCCCACGGTCTTGATAAATTGACGTCTGTTCAGATCATGCTCGCCCATTACGGACTCCCTTTGTTTTTGTAGGTATAAGGCAGGTCGAAACTGTTGCATCCGCGCGACTGGACCAGCGTTAGCCCCTCTATTTTCGGGGGCTTGGCTGAACCAGCAAGGTCATCCTGAGGTCGTGTAAAACACCTGACTATCGATAAAAACTCATTGAAGCCATGACGCCAGCGCATGCCTTCTTTCGGGGCATGCGGATGGGTTTTCTGTAGGAGCGAGCTTGCTCGCGATGGATGCAAAGGCACCGCGCTCATTCAGGTACCCCGCGTTATCGTTAACGTCCATCGCGAGCAGGCTCGCTCCTACAGTGATCGGCGTCAGACAGCCCGAATCACGTGTTTGATTTCCTGGAAAGCCTGCAAGCCCCACGGCCCCAATTCGCGGCCGATGCTGCTCTGCTTGTAGCCGCCCCAGGCGGTCTGCGGGAAGATCACCTGCGGTGCGTTGATCCACACAAGCCCCGCCTGCAAAGCGTTGGCGACGCGGTCGGCGGTCTCGGCATTGCGCGTCACCACACTGGCGACCAGGCCGAACTGGCTGTCGTTGGCCAAGGCAATCGCTTCGGCTTCAGAGGCAAAACTGCGTACGCAGATCACCGGGCCGAAAATCTCTTCACACCACAACGCACTGTCGAGGGGCACTTCGGTGAAAACCGTCGGCTGCAAAAAATATCCGCGTGGCAGGTCGGCCGGGCGATTGCCACCGCAAACCAGCTTGGCGCCGGCGCTCAAACCGCGATCGATGTGACCGAGCACGCGCTGGTATTGCGCCTGATTGACCAGCGCGCCCATCTCCACGTTCGGGTCGAACGGGTCGGCCACACGAATGGCTTCGGCACGAGCCTTCACACGGGTAAGGAATTCGTCGGCCAGCTCATCGGCAACCAGCACGCGACTGGTAGCGGAACACATCTGCCCGGCGTTGAAGAAACCACCGCCGCAGGCCACTTCCACCGCCAGGTCGAGATCGGCATCGGCCAGCACCAGCAGCGATGATTTGCCGCCCAGCTCCAGGCTCACGCCTTTGACGGTTTCCGCCGCCCGCTGCATGACCTGCACGCCGACCGCATTGCTGCCGGTGAAGGAAATTTTCGCGATCCGCGGATCCGCCGACAACGGCGCGCCAACGGCCAGGCCGGTGCCGCACACCAGATTGAACACGCCCGCCGGCAAACCGGCTTGAGCAATGATCGTTGCCAGTTCCAGCTCCGGCAGCGGCGTCACTTCCGAAGGCTTGAGCACCACACAGCAACCGGCGGCCAGGGCCGGGGCGAGTTTCCACGCGGTGGTGACCATCGGGAAGTTCCACGGCACGATCAAGCCGACTACACCGCAAGGTTCACGGCGCAGGCGAGCGCTGAAGTCGTCGGTCGGCAGTTCGATGGCGCTGTCCTGTTTCGCATCCAGCCCTTCGGCCAGACCGGCGTAGTACTCGAACGTGGCGATCACGTCATCGACGTCGATCGCCGCTTCGAATTGCGGCTTGCCGTTGTTGCTCGACTGCAAGTGCATCAATTTTTCACGATTGGCCTGCACGCCCACGGCGATTTTGCGCAGGATCGCACCGCGTTCGGCACCCGTGGTTTTCGACCAATCGGCGAAAGCCTGGGTCGCCGCGCTCACGGCTTGAGCAACAGCGCGCTCATCGCCACCATTCACCGTGGTCAACAGGGCTTCGGTCGCCGGGTTGATCACGCGCAGGTGTTCGCTACCGGCCGACCATTGGCCGTTGATGTACAGGCCATCCAGAGTCGTAGGAAGCGTCATTTCGACACCGCCTGCATCCACTTGGCCTGGTCGACTTCAATCAGGGTCGGGCCCTGGCGATCGGTGGCCATACGCAATGCATCACGCAGTTGCTCGACACTGCTGACCGCTTCGGCCGCACAACCCAAGGCCTTGGCCACACCGATGAAGTCCGGGGTGTAGATGTCCACGCCGACCGGCTCGATGGCGCGGTTGACCATGTATTTCTTGATCTCTTCGTAGCCCTGGTTATTCCACAGCAGCACGATCACCGGGGTACGCGCTTCGACGGCGCTGGCCAGTTCCGGCAGGGTGAATTGCAGGCCACCGTCGCCGATCAGGCACACCACCGGCGGGCGGGCACCGTTTTCAACACTGCCGCCGAGCCAGGCGCCAATCGCGGCCGGCAAGGCGTAACCGAGGGTGCCGTAACCGGTGGACGAGTTGAACCAGCGACGCGGGCGCTCCGGGTTGAACGTCAGGTTGCCGGTGTACACCGGCTGGGTCGAATCGCCGACGAACACCGCGTCCGGCAGTTCGTGCAGCACGGTTTCGAGGAAACGGGTCTGGGCCAGGGTCGGTGCGTCCCAGGTCGCGGCCAGGTCTTCACGCAGACGTGCAGCGCGTACCTGGCCCCAATCGTTGCCGCGCTCGGCCAGGGATTTGTGCGACAGGGCGCTGAGCAAAGCCTGGGCGGCGTTGCGCGAGTCGGCCACCAGGGCCACGTGCGGCGGGTAGTTGCGCACGGTCTGGTCCGGGTCGATGTCCACGCGCAGCAGTTGGCCAGGAATCTCGAAGCCACCGGCGAAGGTCACGTCGTAGTCGGTCTCGGCCAGTTCGGTGCCGATGGCCAGGACCACATCGGCCTCGGCGACCAGCGCACGGGTGGCGACCAGGCTCTGGGTCGAACCGATCAGCAGCGGGTGGCCGGAGGCGAGCATGCCCTTGGCATTGATGGTCAGCGCGACCGGCGCGTCCAGCATCTCGGCCAGTTCAGTCAGCTCGGCCGCCGCGTCGATAGCACCGCCACCGGCGAGAATCAGCGGACGCTTGGCGCTGGCCAGCAACTCGGTCATGCGCGACACGGCGCTCGGCGAAGCACCGGCGCGGTCGATATTGACCGGCAGGCTGGCGAGCAAGTCGTCAGCCTCTTCAACCAGAACGTCCAATGGAATTTCAATGTGCACCGGGCGCGGACGGCCAGCCTGGAACAGCGCAAAGGCGCGGGCCAACACGCCCGGTAATTCCGACGCCGACATCAGGGTGTGGGAGAACGCCGCCACACCGGCGCACAGTGCGCCCTGGTTCGGCAGCTCATGCAGCTTGCCGCGACCGCCACCCAACTGGCTGCGCGATTGCACGCTGGAGATCACCAGCATCGGGATCGAATCGGCGTAGGCCTGGCCCATGGCGGTGGTGATGTTGGTCATGCCAGGACCGGTGATGATGAAGCACACACCCGGTTTGCCGCTGGTGCGGGCGTAGCCGTCGGCCATGAAGCCGGCGCCCTGCTCATGGCGCGGCGTGACGTGGTTGATGCTCGAACGGGCCAGCCCGCGATACAGTTCCACGGTATGAACCCCCGGAATGCCGAACACCTGCTCGACTCCGTAGTTTTCGAGTAACTTGACCAATACTTCGCCACACGTCGCCATGTCTTTGCCCTTTTTGTTCGTTTGAGACGCCGGGGCTGCGGTGTGTTTATGATGGATTCGCAGGCCCGGGAATGGCCTCATTGGAACGGGCGACACGTAGCCGCAACAATGGATAAAAAGTCATACTAGCCATGTCCTCACGTCATACCTTGGATCCCAATGAAACGACTGCCTCCCCTGCCGGCGCTGCACACTTTTCTGATTACCGCGCAGTGCTGCAATTTCACCCGGGCCGCCGAACAACTGCACATCACCCAGGGCGCGGTGAGTCGGCAGATCGCCGGGCTGGAAGACCATCTGGGTTATGAGTTGTTCATCCGCCAGGCCCGAGGCCTGGACCTGACAGCCGAGGGACGGGAATGGCTGCCACGGGTCCAGCAGATTTTCGGCCTGATCGACGAAGCGGTTGAGCAGATCGGCGAGAAGCGCGAAACCCTGCAACTCAAGGCACCGACCTGCGTCATGCGCTGGCTGCTGCCGCGTCTGTTGCAATGGCAAAAGGAACGCCCGGACGTGCCGGTGGAACTGACCACCACGGTCAAGCACGGCGTGGATTTTCATCGCGAGCAGTTCGATGCGGCGGTGATGTACGGCGCACCGCCGGACAATTCATTGATGTCGCAAAAACTCTTCGACGAACAACTCACGCCGGTGTGTTCCAGACCGATGCTCGAAGGCCCCATGCCCCTGCAGATACCGGCCGATCTGCAACAACACCTGCTGCTGCACCCGACCCGCGACGAGCGGGACTGGAAGGCCTGGCTGAAAGCCGCGGATGTGCATTTGACCAATGTCGGCAAGGGCCAGCATTTCGAAACCCTGGACCTGGCGATGTCGATGGCGTCCCAGGGAACGGGGGTGGCGATTGGCGATTGGTCGCTGATCGGCGATGACCTGAATGCCGGGCGGCTGGTCATGCCATTCGAATTGAAGGTGACAACGGGACTGGCGTATTACCTGGTTTTTCCCGAAAAACCCGGACCTTCACCGAAGTTGCGCGAGTTGATGGGCTGGTTGGTGGAGCAGGCGCAGTCTCGGTAAAACCGGAAAATCCTGCTGCTTGCCACTGTAGGAGCGAGCCTGCTCGCGATGGCGGCTTCACCTTCAAAATGGATGTTGAATGTGATGACCTCATCGCGAGCAGGCTCGCTCCTACAGGTGTTCAGTCAGTTCAATACCCGACTGTAAAGCGCTGCCGCGAATGCTTCGGCGCTTCCACTTCGTCGAGCAGCGCAATCGCATAATCGGCGAATGTGATCCAGCTGCGCCCTTCACTGCTCACCAGCAAATTATCCTGGCCGATGCGGAATTTTCCGCTGCGCTCGCCCTCGACAAATTCCGCCGATGGCGACAGGAAGGTCCAGTCCAGATCCTTTTCCTGTTGCAGGTTCCCCAGGAACTCGGCACCGGCGCTGGCTTCGGCTTTGTACGCGTCCGGAAAACCTTTGCTGTCGATCACCCGCGTACCATCGGGCAACAGGAGCGACCCCGCACCGCCGACTACCAGCAAGCGTTTGACCCCGGCCTTCTTCACCGGCCCGATGACGGCGCTGGCAGGCAGGGTCGCGAAATGTGCAGCGCTGATGACTGCATCATGCCCCTCGATAGCCGCTTGCAATGCACTGGCATCCAGAGCGTCGACGTTGCGCGTGACCACACCGGCACGCTGGCCGATTTTCGCCGTGTCACGGGCAATGGCGGTAACGCTATGACCGCGACGCAGGGCTTCTTCCAGTATTTGGCTACCGGCACGACCGGTGGCACCGATGATTGCGATTTTGCTCATGACGTTCTCCAGTGGATGACAAATTTGAAAAGCAGCGCAGCCTATTGTGGCGAGGGGGCTTGTCGGATCGCCACAGACAAGCCCCCTCGCCACAGGAATCCCCATTACCCCTTAAATTCATTCACCCCACTTCATCTCGCCCTTGGCGACTTTGGCGCTCAGCTCCAGGGAGCTTTCGTCACCCAAGGTCGGGAAACGCTTTTTCATCGCGGCGATCAGTGCGGCAGAATCCCTGGCTTTGGCGGTTTCTTCGTCGAAAGCCTTGATGTAATCGGCTGTGAACTGCACCGCGGCGAGGGCATGGTTGCCGTCGCCGAGGTAATGCCCTGGCACGACAGTCTTCGGTTTCAGGGTTTCAATGGAATGCAGCGTAGTCAGCCAATCGGCATGGGACTGCGGAGTTTGCGTGTCAGCCATCCACACGTGGATGTTTTGCGCCACCACGACACCACCGACCACAGCCTTGATCGATGGAATCCACACAAAGCTGCGATCCGGCTGTGGGCCTTCAAGACCAAGCACCTGCAACTTCTGCCCTTCGAGCATCAGGTTGTCGCCCTTGAGTACATCCGGCACGATGGTTTTTGCTGGCACATCAGCCCCCATTTTCGGGCCCCAGAACGCCAGTTTGCCGTCGACGGTTTGCTTGATGTGGTCAACGGTCGGCTGCGAGGCGAGGACCTTGGCCTTGGGGAACGCGGCCGTCAGGGTATCGAGGCCGAAGTAGTAATCCGGGTCACCGTGGCTGATGTAGATGGTGGTCAGCTGCTTGCCGCTGGCGCGGATTTTTTCCACCACCTGTTCGGCCTGGGACTTGCCGAATTGCGCATCCACCAGGATCGCTTCTTTTTCGCCGCTGACCAGCACCGAAGTCACCGGGAAGATGGCTTTTCCGCCGGGATTGTAGACATCCAGCGTCAGGGTCGAGGCGGTTGCATGGGCGGCGAAACCGAGGGCGGCACTTGCCAGTAATACGCGCTTGAGGGTGCTGAAACCGATCATTTGTTGCTCCGTTGTCCGAATGCAGTGCTTGGCGGATGCCCTTTTTTGTAGGAGCGAGCTTGCTCGCGATGGTCGCAAACGATGACGCGTACTTATCGGGGATACGCGGTGTATTTGAATCAATCGCGAGCAAGCTCGCTCCTACAGAGGAACAGAGCTTAGTTGCCTGACTCGGTACAAAAAATGCGATGCTTGAACATAGTTTGTTTCTGAAAGCGGGCAAATCATGGATCGTCTTCAAGCAATGCGCGTGTTCGTCACGGTGGTCGACCTCGGCAGCCAGTCGGCCGCTGCCGATCATCTGGAGCTGTCACGGCCGGTGGTGTCGCGGTATCTGGCGGAACTGGAAGACTGGGTCGGCGCGCGCCTGATGCACCGCACCACACGCAAATTGAGCCTGACCGCCGCCGGTAACGAGATCCTGCCCCGCTGCCGGCAAATGCTCGACTTGTCCAGCGACATGCAAGCCGCCGTCAGCGAGCCGGATGACGCACCGCGCGGCCTGCTGCGGATCAGCGTCAGCACCTCGTTCGGCCAGGCGCAACTGGCCGATGCCATGGCCGCTTACGTCAAGCGCTACCCCGGCGTCAGCGTCGACATGCAGATGCTCGACCGCACAGTGAACCTGGTGGATGAGCGTATCGACCTGGCGATTCGCACCAGCAATGACCTGGACCCGAACCTGATCGCCCGCCGCCTGACGGTTTGCCGTTCAGTGATCTGCGCTTCCCCCGCTTACTTGCGCGAGCACCCGGCGCCGCAACGGGTCGAGGATCTGAGCCTGCACAATTGCCTGACCCATTCCTACTTCGGCAAAAGCCTCTGGCATTTCGAGCAGGATGGCGAACAGGTTTCCGTGCCCGTGCAGGGCAACATCAGCGCCAACGAGGCCAGCACGCTGTTGCGCGCAACGATTGCCGGCGCTGGCGTGGCGATGCTGCCCACCTACCAGGCCGGCGTACACATCCACAGCGGCGAATTGATTCGCCTGCTGCCGGCGGCCGAACCCCGGCAAATGAACGTGTATGCGGTGTATGCCTCACGCAAGCACATGCCGGCGGCATTGCGCAGCCTGCTGGATTTTCTGGTACTGAGATTTCCGCAAGAACCGGCGTGGGATATCGGGTTGTAACCCGATCAAACCTGTAGGAGCGAGCCTGCTCGCGATAGCGGTGGATCAGTCAACATTTTCGTCAATGAACGATTGCTATCGCGAGCAGGCTCGCTCCTACAGGGGGGCATCAGCGTTCTGAATACTGCGCTATTGCTGGCAACCCACCGGCGCTGACCTATGCTCAAAGTAATACCGAAAGGTATTCGTTCAGAGGTCAACGCCATGAACATCAGAACAAGAAGATACCTCGCGATTTTCATCACCTGTGCGGTCACGCTCGGGTTGTATGGCGCTGCCGCCTGGCGTGTCGAGCAACTGCGCAACCTGCCCCGTGAATACGCGAGTTGCAACTTCGAGCGCTGCATTCCCCACAACGCCACCCTCAACGCCCTCCAGTAACGAAGGGGGTCAGGCTTCGTTGTCCTGATCGGCCTTCAAGCGATCGCGGAACGCCTTGGGCGAAATTCCCACACGACGCCGGAACAGGCGCGTGAAGTTGGTCGGATCGGAAAACCCCAACACGTCGGACATTTCATAAATGGTCATGCTGGTATAGGTCAGCAAGCGCTTGGCCTCCAGCAATTGCCGTTCGTGCATGATCTGCAACGCCGGTTGCCCCGCCAGCTCGCGGCAGGTGCCGTTGAGGTGGGACACGGAAATCCCCAGCCGGTGCGCCAGGTCCTCGACCTTGACGTGCTGGCGATAGGTCTCTTCCACCAGTTGAATAAAGCCGTTGAGGTATTCCCGGGCCCGCTGCGGTCGCGCCATGGCGGTGCGACGCTGGATCACCTGGCGGCTGACCCACACCACGATCACACTGACCAGCGAATGCATGAGCATTTCCCGCGCCGGTTGATGGCTGGTGTATTCGTTCTGCAAGGCGCTGAACAGGCTGTGGAGATACTCGGCATCCTTGTCTGCCGGGTAACTTTCGGCCTGGGCCAGGGCATTGACCGATTGCCCCAACTGCATCTGCAGGTGGGCAATCAGCGGCGCGGCCAGGGTCACGACAAACCCTTCCACGTCCTCGGAAAAGCGAAAGCCGTGCACCGACAACGGTGGCAGGATCTGGATCGCCGGTTCCACCAGCTGCGTACGTTTGCCTTCGATTTCAAGCTCTGCCTGACCTTTGAATACGAAGAGCAACTGGCACAAGTCCGCGTGGCGGTGGGGTTTGATTTCCCAATGATGTTCGCGACTGCGTTTGGAAATGGTTTCACAGTGCAGCAAGTCCGGGGTCGGCCAATCCAGGCTTTCACCGTAGAGCTTGAACACCGGAATCGAAGGCAGGTCAGGCTTGTTCATCACTTCAATCCAGGCCTCGGAATAGATGACGGGCGATAATCGCACCGATTGGCAGAATGTACAGCTATCCGCTCAGTTTTCACCTTCAATTGACAGACCCGCAAGGGAAAAATGCAAGCACTCGATCCATAAAAATCATTCACCGGCCCTGGTCGCGTGAAGCTTGCGAGTCATAAAAACAATGAAAACACTGAAAACCCAGGTCGCCATCATTGGTGCCGGCCCTTCAGGCTTGTTGCTCGGCCAGTTACTGCACAACGCCGGCATCGACACCCTCATTCTAGAACGCCAGACCCCGGACTATGTACTCGGCCGAATCCGCGCCGGCGTGCTTGAACAAGGCATGGTAGAGCTGTTGCGCCAGGCCGGTGTGAGTCAGCGCATGGACGCCGAGGGACTGGTCCATGGCGGCTTCGAACTGGCTCTCGACGGGCGCCGGGTACACATCGATCTGCACGCCCTGACGGGTGGCAAAACGGTGATGATCTACGGCCAGACCGAGGTCACCCGCGACCTGATGGCCGCTCGTCGGGAGGCCGGCGCGCAGACGATTTATCAAGCAGACAACGTCGTCCCCCACGGCCTGAAAACCGATGAAGCGTTTGTCACTTTTGAGAAGGACGGCGAGACCTGGCGACTCGATTGCGACTACATCGCCGGTTGCGACGGCTTCCATGGCGTGGCGCGGCAATCGATTCCCGCCGAAAGCCTGAAAATCTTCGAACGGATCTATCCCTTCGGCTGGCTCGGGATTCTGGCCGATACCCCGCCGGTCCACGAAGAACTGGTCTACGCCCGCCATGAGCGCGGTTTTGCCCTGTGCAGCATGCGCTCGCCGACACGCACCCGTTATTACCTGCAAGTGCCCACCAGCGATCATGTCGATAACTGGTCGGATCAACGCTTCTGGGACGAACTCAAATTGCGATTACCGCAAGCGTTGGCGGACAACCTGGTAACGGGGCCGTCCATCGAAAAAAGCATCGCGCCGCTGCGCAGCTTCGTGGTCGAACCGATGCAGTACGGCCGCCTGTTCCTGGTCGGCGATGCCGCGCACATCGTCCCGCCCACCGGCGCCAAGGGCCTGAACCTGGCGGCCAGTGATGTGAGTACGCTGTTCAACATTCTGCTCAAGGTTTACCGCGAAGATCGCCTTGATTTGCTGGAGAAGTACTCGGAAATCTGCCTGCGCCGGGTGTGGAAGGCCGAGCGGTTTTCCTGGTGGATGACCTCGATGCTGCACCGTTTCGAGGAGCATGATGCCTTTAGCCAGCGCATTGCCGAGTCGGAACTGGACTATTTCATCGACTCCGAAGCAGGTCGTAAAACCATTGCAGAAAACTATGTCGGGCTTCCTTACGAGGCTATCGAATAGCTTCCTACCGACTTACACTGGCGAGCACTACCGCTCGCCTTGCTGCTTGCGGGTCAATCACTGCCCACAGGTTTTCCCGTGACCAATCTCCACCAGCCTGAAACGCCCAAACCCGCCATCCGCAGCGTGCTGATCGCGCTGATGCTGGCGATCTTTCTCGGGGCACTGGACCAGACCATCGTCGCCGTCTCGATGCCGGCCATCTCCGCGCAATTCAAGGACGTCAGCCTGCTGGCCTGGGTGATTTCCGGCTACATGGTGGCCATGACCGTGGCGGTGCCGATCTACGGCAAACTGGGCGACCTGTACGGACGGCGCAAGCTGATGCTGTTTGGCATGGGCCTGTTCACCCTGGCGTCGGTGTTCTGCGGCATGGCCCAGAGCATGGAGCAACTGGTATTGGCGCGGATCTTCCAGGGCATCGGAGCCGGCGGGATGATCTCGGTGAGCCAGGCGATCATCGGCGACATCGTGCCGCCCCGGGAACGCGGTCGTTATCAGGGCTATTTCAGCAGCATGTACGCCGTGGCCAGCGTGGCCGGCCCGGTGCTCGGCGGCTACATGACCGAATACCTGTCCTGGCGCTGGGTATTCTTGATCAACCTGCCGCTGGGCCTGGGTGCCTGGCTGGTGGCCTGTCGCACGCTGGTGGGCTTGCCGATTCCGCAACGCAAACCGATCATCGATTACCTGGGCACCGTGCTGATGATCATCGGGCTGACGGCGTTGTTGCTGGGCATCACGCAGATCGGTCAGGGCCATTCGTGGCGCAGTTCCGAAGTGCTGGCGCTGCTGGCGAGTGCGGTACTCGTGCTGGGGCTGTTCGTCGCCCACGAGCGGCGGGCACGGGAGCCGTTGCTGCCCATGCATCTGTTCGCCAACCGCAATGCGATCCTGTGCTGGTGCACGATTTTCTTCACCAGTTTCCAGGCCATCTCGCTGATTGTATTGATGCCGTTGCGCTTCCAGAGCGTGACCGGCGCCGGTGCCGACAGCGCCGCCCTGCACCTGCTGCCGCTGGCCATGGGCTTGCCGATTGGCGCGTATTTCGCCGGCCGCCGCACCTCCGTGACCGGACGCTACAAACCGATGATCCTCACCGGCGCCACGCTGATGCCCATTGCGATTCTTGGCATGGCGTTCAGCCCGCCGCAGGCATTCGTCGTGAGCAGCCTGTTCATGTTGCTTTGCGGGATTTCCTCCGGCATGCAGTTCCCGACGTCATTGGTGGGCACGCAGAACTCGGTGGAGCAACGGGACATCGGCGTGGCCACCAGCACCACCAATCTGTTCCGTTCGCTGGGTGGTGCGGTCGGCGTCGCATTGATGTCGGCGCTGCTGCTCGCGCTGTTGCAGGACTCAAGCTTCGCGCACCTGGCCGGCTCGTCGCTGATTGCCGAAGGCCGTTCGGGGAATGTGTTGCTGGACGGCTTGAACGCCGCACCGGGTGATGCACAGAACGCCTTGCGTGCCGAGTTGTTGCTGACGTTCCGGCACTTGCTGACGGTCAGTGCGGTGGTGTCGTTGCTGGGGCTGGCGGCGGCGATTGCCATGCCGAACATGTTGTTGCGCGGGCGAGAGGACAGGGCTCGTTAGACAGACCGTGTTGCCAGTAATCGCGAGCAAGCTCGCTCCCACATGTGATCTCTGGTGTACACAAACGCTGCAATCACTGGAGATCCAATAATGAGGCTTGTGTGGCGAGGGAACTTGCTCCCTCGCCACAAGTGCTCGTATTACTGCCGGGTGCGCAGTTGCTGCTGCAAGTTCTGGATCTGCGCCTGAAGGGTGTTGATGTTGCGGGTGACCTGGCTGCGGAACGCATCGAACTCGGCAGTGTTGGTCGAGCCCTGTGCGGCGGCCGGACGGTTGTCCTGCTGGCTCTTGAGCACGATCATGTCTTGCTCAAGACGCTCGATGGCGGCGCTCGGGTTGCCTTGCTTCTTCAGCGCGACGATATCGGCGCCCAGGCTTTTCAGCTGTGCATCGAGTTTGTCGGCGTCGGACGGGGTATTTTTCAGGGCGGCCAATTCACCGTTCAAGGTTTTGACCTGAGCCTGCAACTGCGTATTGGCTGCCTGATGTTCAGTGTTCTGGGCAGCCAGCTGCGCCAGGCGTTTGTCCAGTTCGGTAGTTTGCGCGGACATTTGTGCCAGACGCTTGTCCAGGTCCGAGGCCTGACCGGCAACACCTTGCTGCTGCGCGTTCTGGTCCTGGAGTTTGCTTTCCAGCTGACGGATTTGCAGC
The DNA here is from genome assembly GCF_059492225.1 of Pseudomonas sp. Pseusp10. NCBI lineage: Bacteria > Pseudomonadati > Pseudomonadota > Gammaproteobacteria > Pseudomonadales > Pseudomonadaceae > Pseudomonas > Pseudomonas sp. Pseusp10. Next base: position 5,753,687 of record NZ_CP168528.1, read on the forward strand.
TTCAAGGCCTCGCTGTCGGTAGTGACGTTGGTCTGACTGGCGACAACTTTTCCGGAAATATCCTGCAAGCGCCCCGCCGCTTCCTCGCTGATTCGCGCGAAACTTTCCTGGGTCGCCACCAATTGCTGCTCCATCAGGGAAATCTGCTGAAAGCTCCACCAGGCCAGGACCGCGAACGCAATGACCAGCGCCCCGACCAACGCCCAAAGGGGGCCGGTGCTCGCCGCCTTGACCTTCATCACCGGCGCCGTGCGCGAATGCACGACCGTACGGGCAGTGGGCGGGAAATCGTTGTCGAGAACGTCTGCACGCAAGCTCGGTACATCGTCGAAGTCGTCGTTGGCATCGTTTCGCATGGACATTGAATCAACCTTTGTGAATCACATAATGGCTTTATGCCGCGCAGTATAAACCCCACAGCCGTAACCATTGACCCTGAAGCCCCGTTCCCGGTTCAGTAGAGGGTCGTTGTTCGAGCGTCAGCGATTAGCCTGGGCCTTCCACCAGCCACAGAATTCATCGAGCGCCGTCCAGAGGCTGACCTTGGGATCGTAATCCAGATAATGCCGGGCGCGGCTGATGTCCAGGGTGAAATTTTTGTTCATGACCTGCATGCCCAGACGCGACAGCGTCGGTTCGGGACGCCCCGGCCACAACTTGCACACACCCTCGTTGAGCGCCGCCACGCTGTAGGCCAGGCCGTAGGAACGGTAGCGGGTAACCTGTGGGACTTCCATGTTGCGCATGACGTAATTGACCACGTCCCACAGGGGAACCGGCGCGCCGTTGCTGATGTTGTAAGCCTTGCCCAGCGCAGATCCGCTGGCCAGCAAACTGCTGAGCAACGCTTCGTTGAGGTTTTGCACGCTGGTGAAATCAACTTTGTTCAGACCGTTGCCGATGATTGCCAGGCGCCGCTTGCGCTGCATGTTCAACAGGCGCGGGAAGGTGCTCATGTCGCCGGCCCCGGTGACGAAACGCGGACGCAGAGCCAGGGTTTCGAGGCCGAACTCCTGGGCGCCGAAGACTTTTTGTTCGGCCAGGTACTTGGTGGCGGCGTAAGGGTGCTTGAAGCGCTTGGGCACCTGCTCTTCGGTCAGTCCCTGGTGATCGCGACCATCGAAGTAGATCGATGGCGACGACAAATGCACCAGCCGCCGAACCCGTTGCTTCAGGCAGGCTTCGACCACGTTTTCGGTGACCTGGACGTTGCCCTGATGAAAGTCCTGATAACGTCCCCATAAACCGACAGCGCCGGCGCAATGCACCACGGCCTCGACGTCCGAACACAGCTCGCGCGCCAGTTCCGGGTCGCTCAAGTCACCCTGGATGAACTCGGCTCCGCGGCGTACCAGATGCTCCACACTCTCGGCCCGGCGACCGTTGACCCGCACGTCCAGGCCCTGCTCCAGGGCAAAACGCGCAAAGCGCCCGCCAATGAAGCCGCTTGCGCCGGTAACCAGAATCTTCATGAATTGCTCCGAATATTTCGTTTTGCGTATTACGTGAGGTCTTGACGCTGCGCGTCAGTCCAAGGGCACCAGCCATTGCTTCGATACGCTGACCAATTGATCGGTGAGCAGCCCCAGCAACTGGCCGCCATTACGCCAATGATGCCAGTACAGCGGCACATCGATCGGCTTATCTGGCAGCAACTCCTGCAAGACGCCCCTTTCCAGTTGCTCGCGCACCTGCAGTTCCGGGACCAGGCCCCAGCCGAGCCCGGCCTCCGTCAGCCGAATGAAACCTTCGGAGGACGGGCATAAATGGTGTTCGAAACCACCCTCGACGCCGAGGGACGCAAGATACCGATGCTGCAGGAAATCGTCCGGGCCAAACACCAGCGCCGGGGTACGGGCCAACTGATCGGCGCGTACGCCTTGCGGAAAATGCCGGGCAATAAAGGCCGGGCTGGCCAGTGCACGGTAACGCATGGCCCCCAGCAATACGCTGCGCGCACCCGCCACCGGACGCTCGCTGGCACAGACGCAGGCCGCCACCTCACCGGCGCGCATGCGCTTGAGGCCGACGGTCTGGTCTTCGACCACCAGATCCATCAGCAAATGTTGTTCCGCGCAAAACGCCCCCACGGCCTGTGCCCACCACGTGGCCAGGCTGTCGGCGTTCAGGGCGATCCGCAGGCGTTCGGGCAGGCCCTCTTCATCCAGCGCCGGCACCAGGCTTTGCAAATCCCGTTCAAGCAAGCGCACCTGTTGCACGTGGTTGAGCAGCCGCCGACCGATTTCCGTCGGCGTTGGCGGCGTGGCCCGCACCAGCACCGGCTGGCCAACCCGCGCTTCCAGCAGCTTGATGCGCTGGGAAATCGCCGATTGCGACAGTCCCAGCACCTGGGCCGCCCGTTCAAAACCGGCCTGTTCGACCACGGCCGCGAGGGCAGAAAGCAATTTATAGTCGAACATCAGTTTTCCTAATGAGCGATCAGCAAGATTGGTTTTTCTTATACAGCCTTCACAAGGACAATGACCAGCAAGAACTCTTGAACAAGGATCACCCACATGGCTGGCGAAACTTCATTGGCAACACTGCTGCGCAGCATGAGCCCGCAATTCAATGCCGGCGAATACGTGTTCTGCACCTTGCGCGACGGCAAGTTGCCCAGGGATCTGGAGATTGTCGGCAGCTTCCGCGAACAGGAAGGCCTGACCGTGATTCTCGAACGCTCCCACGCCGAAAAGGCCGGATTGAGCTTCGACTACGTCGCCGCCTGGATCACCTTGAACGTGCATTCGGCCCTCGAAGCAGTCGGCCTGACCGCCGCGTTCGCCACGGCACTTGGCCAGGCAGGAATCAGCTGCAACGTGATTGCCGGCTACTACCACGACCATTTGTTTGTCGGCCAGGCCGACGCCGACCGTGCCCTGCAAGTGCTGCGGGATCTGGCAGCCAACGCGGAGTAAAAAATCATGTGGCAAAGTTACGTGAACGGCCTGCTCGTGGCCTTCGGCCTGATCATGGCGATCGGGACCCAGAATGCGTTTGTCCTGGCGCAAAGCCTGCGACGTGAGCATCACCTGCCGGTGGCGGCGCTGTGCGTGGCCTGCGATGCCCTGTTGGTGGCCGCCGGAGTGTTCGGCCTGGCGACCGTACTGGCACAAAATCCGACGCTGTTGGCGATTGCCCGCTGGGGCGGCGCAGCGTTTCTGTTGTGGTACGGCAGCCAGGCGCTGCGTCGGGCCTTTTCGACACAGAGCCTGCAAGAGGGCGAAAGCCAGACCGTGCGCTCACTGCGGGCGGTCATGCTCAGTGCGTTGGCGGTGACGCTGCTCAACCCGCACGTCTATCTGGACACCGTTTTGCTGATCGGCTCCCTCGGCGCACAACAAACCGAGCCCGGCGCTTATGTAGTAGGCGCGGCCAGTGCCTCGCTGCTTTGGTTCTTCACCCTGGCGCTCGGTGCGGCATGGCTGGCACCGTGGCTCGCCCGCCCCAGTACCTGGCGAATTCTCGATCTGTTGGTGGCGGTGATGATGTTTGCCGTAGCGCTGCAGTTAATCGTAGCCATCTGATTCGCGGAACCTCTATTCCACACAGTTGTTGCGTGGTTATGCCGTTCCCCCGGTGCTATGATCCGACTCCCTGCGCCGCAAAGAGTACAAACTCCCCGGCGCTTGTCTGGCCGCCCGTGATCGGCCTTGCGCTCACCGCAACTGACCTGATTAGGAGAATCATCATGGCTTTCGAATTGCCGCCGCTGCCGTACGCACACGATGCCCTGCAGCCGCACATTTCCAAGGAAACCCTGGAATACCACCACGACAAGCACCACAACACCTATGTCGTGAACCTGAACAACCTGGTGCCAGGCACCGAGTTCGAAGGCAAGACCCTGGAAGAAATCGTCAAGACTTCCTCGGGCGGTATCTTCAACAACGCCGCTCAGGTCTGGAACCACACTTTCTACTGGAACTGCCTGGCGCCAAACGCTGGCGGTCAACCAACCGGCGCACTGGCTGAAGCCATCAACGCAGCGTTCGGTTCGTTCGACAAGTTCAAGGAAGAGTTCAGCAAGACTTCCATCGGCACCTTCGGTTCCGGTTGGGGCTGGCTGGTGAAGAAGGCTGACGGTTCCCTGGCCCTGGCCAGCACCATCGGTGCCGGCAACCCGCTGACCAACGGCGACACCCCGCTGCTGACCTGCGACGTCTGGGAACACGCTTACTACATCGACTACCGCAACCTGCGTCCGAAGTACGTCGAAGCGTTCTGGAACCTGGTCAACTGGAAATTCGTGGCTGAGCAGTTCGAAGGCAAAACCTTCACCGCTTAAGCTCGACGCCAGTCAAAAAACCCGGCTTTTGCCGGGTTTTTTATTGCCCGGGATTTTCAGCGTTCGGCAGGGCCCCTTCGCGAGCAAGCCCGCTCCCACAGTAGATCTGTATACGGCACGATCCAGTGTGGGAGCGGGCTTGCTCGCGAAGAACGATGACGCGGTCAACCTGACTGAATACCTATCCCTGCGGATCGACGTTATCCAACGCACGATTCACCGCCAGTTCCGCCAGCATGATGATCTGCGCAATGGCCAACGCCGTGTTGCGCTGAGGGCCGGTCAGGAAGGTGGCGAAATCACTCGCCATGACGTTGGCTGAAGCCAGTGATTCACAGGCGTGGGCAAGAAGGCTTTCTGTGTCCATGTCGGGGACAATCATGAACATGGTGCGGGGGTTGTAGGGTTTGGTGGTGCTGCTGGGGGGATCGGGGATTAACTTATCCACTGAAATATTCCTATGCGGTGGGTGCCACCCATTGCCGTTCTCACACGGCAAAGAGGTGGCAGCTATGTGCGAGGTGAGAAAACCGGTCATAGGCACCCGGCCAGACAAAAGTCTGCCCGCACACAGCCGCCATAACGCACTTACAGACAGCAGATAAGCTGGCGGCAATTATGCGGATACTGGCACTGGATGACTATGACTTGCCGGGTTCTCACACCCGATCGCTGAGTTTTCAGCGACAGTCAGAGGCTATTGAGTCCGCTTCCGACGGACAACCTGAAAACTGCGTGGGAAACTTCTGGCGCTTTCCTACACCGCGCCATCTCGCAAAAACGTAACGCGGAGCGTCCCTGGCAGCACTCCCACGCGGAGCGTGGGAACGATCAGCTTAGAGGCGTGGGAGATTGGTCGGCTGTCAGGCCGCCATCGCGAGCAAGCTCGCTCCCACAGGGTCGAGGTACATCCGCCAGATTCAGGTCGGCTGACAGGCCCCCTTCGCGAGCAAGCCCGCTCCCACAATGGATCGGTGCACACACACTGCTTCTCACCACTCAACAGGCCGAGCGTTAGCTCGCCTGCAGCTCTTGATCTTGATCCACCCGCCCCCTCGGCAGGCTGAGTGGAGGCGTTCATCCGGGGGGGAGGCGCGCAGCGCCGTTCGGCGTAGCCGAACACATCGAGAGGAGGTCGCGCGAAGCCGACCGGAGGCGATGCCCCCGGATGAATGCCGGAGCGAAGGAACCCCGAGCCTAAGCGAGGGGCCGTACGTTCGGGGCGAGCGTTTTTTGGGTTACTTTTTTTAGGCGCTTGTAAAAAAAGTGACTCGCCGTAAGGGCGAAACCATAAGCCGCCGTTACCGAAGAAATGGATATGTACTCCGTTAAAGTTCCAAAACAACCCACAGAATCCAAGGCATTTTCCAACGATGAAACAAGCCTCGCGCCCCTTGCCCCACCGCTACAGACGACTAACATCAAACAAAAGGAAAATATCTCCACCCCAGCCCCTCAAGTTGAAGGACTCAACAACCGACACAGTGCTAATAGGCTAACTCATCAAGACAACTGCAAATCAGCCAAGCTGCAGGCAAAATCCCCCAAGGATGATTGTCCCTTTGACTGCCATCACGGGATTGCCAATACTCATGGCAACTTGATGCTACCCGCACGGAACAAGGAATAACCCTTTGAAGCTGGAACTCAAGAACAGCTTGTCGGTGAAGTTGCTTCGGGTCGTGCTCCTGTCGGCATTGATCGTCGGTGTGGTCTTGAGCTGCGCGCAGATTGTGTTCGATGCCTATAAAACACGTCAGGCCGTCGCCAGCGATGCCGAGCGCATCCTCGACATGTTTCGCGACCCCTCGACCCAGGCCGTCTACAGCCTGGACCGGGAAATGGGCATGCAGGTGATCGAAGGCCTGTTTCAGGACGCCGCCGTGCGCCAGGCTTCCATCGGCCATCCCAACGAAGCCATGCTCGCGCAAAAAACCCGCGAACTGCAGCACTCCCACAGCCGCTGGCTGACCGACCTGATTCTTGGCAAGGAGCGCACCTTCACCACCCAACTGGTCGGTCGCGGGCCGTACAGCGAGTATTACGGCGACCTGAGCATCACCCTCGATACCGCCACCTACGGCCAAGGGTTCATCGTCAGCTCGGTGATCATCTTCATTTCCGGCGTACTGCGCGCGCTCGCCATGGGGCTGGTGTTGTATCTGGTCTATCACTGGCTGCTGACCAAGCCGCTGTCGCGGATCATCGAGCACCTCACGGAGATCAATCCGGATCGTCCCAGCGAGCACAAGATTCCGCTGCTCAAGGGGCACGAGAAAAACGAACTGGGCATCTGGATCAACACCGCCAACCAGTTGCTCGAGTCCATCGAACGCAATACCCATCTGCGCCACGAAGCGGAAAACAGCCTGTTGCGCATGTCCCAGTACGATTTCCTGACGGGACTGCCGAACCGGCAGCAATTGCAGCAGCAACTGGACAAGATCCTCATCGACGCCGGCAGGCTACAGCGCCGGGTCGCGGTGTTGTGTGTCGGCCTCGATGACTTCAAGGGCATCAACGAGCAGTTCAGTTACCAGACTGGCGACCAATTGCTGCTGGCCCTGGCCGATCGCCTGCGCGGTCATAGCGGTCGCCTGGGCGCCCTCGCCCGACTCGGTGGCGACCAGTTCGCCCTGGTCCAGGCCGATATCGAGCAGCCCTACGAAGCTGCCGAGCTGGCGCAAAGCATTCTCGATGACCTGGAAGCGGCGTTTGCCCTCGACCATCAGGAGATCCGCCTGCGCGCCACCATCGGCATCACCCTGTTCCCCGAGGACGGTGACAGCACCGAAAAATTGCTGCAAAAAGCCGAGCAGACCATGACGCTGGCCAAGACCCGCTCGCGCAACCGCTATCAGTTCTATATCGCCAGCGTCGACACCGAAATGCGCCGCCGCCGCGAGCTGGAAAAGGACCTGCGCGATGCCCTGATCCGCAATCAGTTCTACCTCGTCTACCAGCCGCAGATCAGCTATCGCGACAACCGCGTGGTGGGCGTCGAAGCCCTGATTCGCTGGCAACACCCCGAGCACGGCATGGTGCCACCGGACCTGTTCATCCCGCTGGCCGAACAGAACGGCACCATCATTGCCATTGGCGAATGGGTGCTGGACCAGGCCTGCAAACAATTACGCGAGTGGCATGACCAGGGTTTCAGTGACCTGCGCATGGCGGTGAACCTGTCCACGGTTCAATTGCACCACGCCGAACTGCCGCGGGTGGTCAACAACCTGCTGCAGATGTATCGCTTGCCGCCGCGCAGCCTGGAGCTGGAAGTCACCGAAACCGGCCTGATGGAAGACATCAGCACCGCAGCCCAGCACTTGCTCAGCCTGCGCCGCTCCGGCGCGCTGATCGCCATCGATGACTTCGGCACCGGGTATTCGTCCTTGAGCTATCTGAAGAGCCTGCCGCTGGACAAGATCAAGATCGACAAGAGCTTCGTCCAGGACCTGCTCGATGACGACGACGATGCGACCATCGTTCGGGCCATCATCCAGCTGGGCAAGAGCCTGGGCATGCAGGTGATTGCCGAAGGCGTGGAAACCGCCGAGCAAGAGGCCTACATCATCTCCGAAGGCTGCCACGAAGGTCAGGGCTATCACTACAGCAAGCCGTTGCCGGCACGGGAACTGGGCGCTTACCTGAAGCAGGCCCAACGCAGCAATGCGGTCATTCTCTGAAACAACGCAGCCTTTGTAGCAGCTGGCGGAGCCTGCGTTCGGCGGCGCAGCCGTCGTAAACCCTGACGACGCAGTTCGCCTGACACACCGAGGTGCCTGATCTCACGACGGCTGCGCCGCCGAACGCAGGCTTCGCCAGCTGCTACAAGGCTGCGATCTTTTGATTTGCCGCAAACCACCCGCTGAATAAGAAATATTTCCAGCTACAACCCTTTACACATAATGCGAAAGATTTGCATTATGTCGCAGTTTTGCGTGTGCATAGCACGACTCCACCCCTTATCGAAGCAGGATGTTCGCCATGATTCGTATGCCTCTGGCTACCGCCAGTCTGTTGGCCATCGCTATTTCCCTCGCCGGTTGCGGCGAAGGTAAAGACCAAGAAAAAGCTGCCGCGCCTGCGCCAGCTGCCAGCACTGCGGCGGCTCCAGCCGTTGCGCCTGCCGCTGCCGGTAAAGTCGACGAAGCCGCCGCCAAAGCCGTTGTCGCCCATTACGCCGACATGGTTTTCGCCGTTTACAGCGATGCCGAATCCACCGCGAAGACCCTGCAAACCGCCGTAGACGCCTTCCTCGCCAAGCCGAACGCCGACACCCTGAAAGCCGCCAAGGCTGCCTGGGTCGCCGCTCGCGTGCCTTACCTGCAGAGCGAAGTGTTCCGCTTCGGCAACACCATCATTGACGACTGGGAAGGTCAGCTGAACTCCTGGCCGCTGGACGAAGGCCTGATCGACTACGTCGACAAGTCCTACGAACACGCATTGGGCAACCCGGGTGCCACTGCCAACATCATCGCCAACACCGAAGTTCAGATCGGCGAAGACAAGGTCGATGTCAAAGACATCACCCCGGAAAAACTCGCCAGCCTGAACGAGCTGGGCGGTTCCGAGGCCAACGTCGCCACCGGCTACCACGCCATCGAATTCCTGCTCTGGGGCCAGGACCTGAACGGCACCGGCCCTGGCGCCGGCAACCGTCCGGCGTCGGACTACCTGGAAGGCAAAGGTGCAACCGGCGGTCACAACGACCGTCGTCGTGCCTACCTGAAAGCCGTGACCCAACTGCTGGTCAGCGACCTGGAAGAAATGGTCGGCAACTGGAAGCCGAACGTGGCCGACAACTACCGCGCCACCCTGGAAGCGGAACCGGCTGAGTCCGGCCTGCGCAAAATGCTGTTCGGCATGGGTAGCCTGTCCCTGGGCGAACTGGCGGGCGAGCGCATGAAGGTTTCCCTGGAAGCCAACTCCCCGGAAGACGAACAGGATTGCTTCAGCGACAACACCCACAACTCGCACTTCTACGATGCCAAGGGCATTCGTAACGTGTACCTGGGTGAGTACACCCGTGTAGACGGCAGCAAAATGACCGGCGCCAGCCTGTCGTCCCTGGTGGCCAAGGCCGACCCGGCTGCCGACACCGCGCTGAAGGCAGACCTGGCCGCCACCGAAGCCAAGATTCAGGTGATGGTCGACCACGCCAACAAGGGTGAGCACTACGACCAGCTGATCGCCGCCGGCAATACCGCTGGCAACCAGATCGTCCGTGACGCCATCGCATCCCTGGTCAAGCAGACCGGTTCGATCGAAGCCGCCGCTGGCAAACTGGGCATCAACGACCTGAACCCGGACAACGCTGATCACGAATTCTGATCAACGCTGGCTGAGTGAGTAAAAAGGCGACCTTCGGGTCGCCTTTTTCATATCTGCCCGAATGAGCCTCCCCCTGTAGGAGCGAGCTTGCTCGCGATGGACGTTAACGGTGACGCGTCCTGTCTGGAAAAATGCGTAGCCTGAACATTCATCGCGAGCAAGCTCGCTCCTACAGGGGATCGTGGTGTGCAGATAAACTCTGCCCCACATCAAGCAAACGATAATTCCTCTTATTCAAATTCCCATCCCCTGTTAGACTTTGCGCCCTTGTTTTGCTCGTCTTGCAGGATGTCTGATGCCCCCGCTGCCTCTTCGCTTGTCCGCACTGTTTCTGGCCCTGGGCCTGAGTGCCTGCGATGACGCCCCGAAATTCACCCGGGCAGAACCCGGTGAAGCCCGCTCCGGCGGCAGTGCGACGGTGCGCAAGACCGATCAGAACGCGTTTTCCATGCCCTCGGCGAATCTGCCGCCGTCAAGGCGCGTGGATTTCAGCGTCGGCAACAGTTTCTTCCGCAGCCCTTGGGTGATAGCCCCATCGACGACGACCGCTCGCGATGGCCTCGGCCCGCTGTTCAACACCAATGCCTGTCAGGGCTGCCACATCAAGGACGGCCGCGGCCACCCGCCAGCGCCCAACGACGTAAATGCCGTGTCGATGCTGGTGCGCCTGTCGATTCCCGACGCCCCGGCGTATGCCAAGGTCATCGAGCAGATCGGCGTAGTGCCTGAGCCCGTCTACGGCGGTCAGTTCCAGGACATGGCCGTACCCGGTGTGGCCCCCGAAGGCAAAGTGCGGGTCGATTACACCGCCGTGCCGGTTCGCTTCAAGGACGGTACTGAAATCGAGCTGCGCAAACCGAGCCTGAACATCACCCAGCTGGGCTACGGCCCCATGCACCCCGACACCCGTTTCTCGGCCCGTGTTGCGCCACCGATGATTGGCCTGGGCCTGCTCGAAGCGATCCCCGACGAGGCGATCCTGGCCAACGCCGAGGCACAGGCCAAGGCGGAAAACGGCATCAGCGGACGACCGAACCGGGTCTGGGATGACGCCCGGCAAAAGACCGTTCTGGGACGATTTGGCTGGAAAGCCGGACAACCGAACCTCAATCAACAAAATGTTCACGCGTTTTCGGGTGATATGGGGCTCACGACCAGCCTGAGACCCTTTGATGACTGCACGGACGCGCAAACGGCCTGCAAGCAGGCACCGAATGGCAACGGCCCGGATGGCGAGCCGGAAGTCAGCGACAACATTCTGCGCCTGGTGCTGTTCTATAGCCGCAACCTTGCCGTACCGGCCCGTCGTGACGTTAACGCCCCTGAAGTGCTGGCTGGCAAGACCCTGTTTTATCAGGCCGGTTGCCAGTCCTGTCACACACCGAAATACACCACCGCCGCCAACGCTGCCGAACCTGAACTGGCCAATCAAGTCATTCGCCCGTACAGCGATCTGCTGTTGCATGACATGGGCGACGGCCTGGCCGACAACCGTACCGAGTTCCAGGCCAGTGGCCGTGAATGGCGTACCCCGCCGTTGTGGGGTATCGGCCTGACACAGGCGGTCAGCGGCCACACCCAGTTCCTGCATGACGGCCGCGCCCGCAACTTGCTTGAAGCGGTGCTCTGGCATGGCGGCGAGGCGACAGCGGCGCAGCAACAGGTTTTGTCTTTCAATGCCGAGCAACGCGCTGCGTTGCTGGCGTTCCTGAATTCCCTTTAACACGCATTCCACTCGCGGGAGCCCGACATGTTCCGTCCCAAATTGTTGTTCACCAGCCTTGCCGCCCTCGCCCTGGGCGCCTGCTCGCCCCAGGACCCGCAAGCGGTCACGTCGGCGGCCATCGCCAAATCGGTGATCCTGCCAACCTACACCCGCTGGGTTGAAGCCGACCGTCAATTGGCGGTCAGCGCCCTCGCCTACTGCGAAGGCAAGGAAACCCTGGAAACCGCCCGTGCCGATTTCCTGCACGCGCAAAAAGCCTGGGCCGAGCTGCAACCTTTGTTGATCGGGCCGTTGGCCGAAGGCAACCGTTCGTGGCAAGTGCAGTTCTGGCCGGACAAGAAAAACCTGGTCGGCCGTCAGGTCGAGCAACTGGTCATCGCCCAGCCGCAAATCGATGCCGCCGCACTGGCCAAGTCCAGCGTTGTGGTACAGGGTCTTTCGGCTTACGAATACATTCTGTTCGACAGCAAGCCTGACGTGGCCAACGCTGAGCAGAAAGCCAAATACTGCCCGCTGCTGATCGCCATCGGTGAGCGCCAGAAACAGTTGGCCGAAGACATTCTGCAAACCTGGAACAACACCGACGGCATGCTCTCGCAAATGAGCAAATTCCCGAACCAGCGCTACGCGGACTCCCATGAAGCGATCGCCGACCTGCTGCGCGTGCAAGTTACGGCCATCGACACCCTGAAGAAAAAACTCGGCACGCCGATGGGCCGCCAGAGCAAGGGCGTGCCGCAACCGTTCCAGGCCGATGCATGGCGTAGCCAGTCGTCCCTGACCAGCCTCGAAGCCAGCCTCGCGGCCGCCAAAACGGTCTGGGAAGGTGTGGATAACAAAGGCCTGCGCAGCCTGTTGCCGAGCGAGCAGAAACCGTTGGCCGACAAGATCGATGCGGCCTACGCCGCCTCGCTGAAACTGTTCGCCGGCAACCAGCGCTCGCTGACCGAAATGCTCGGTGACGACACCGGCCGCCAGCAGCTCAACGACCTGTACGAAAGCCTCAACGTTGTACATCGTCTGCACGAGGCTGACCTGGCCAAGGCGTTGGGCATCCAACTGGGCTTCAACGCCAACGACGGTGACTGATGAGGGCAAGGTCCATGCTGCGACGCCAGGTTCTGACTTTAGGTAGCTTGTTGCTGGGTGCGGTGACGCTGGGCGGCTGGAAGTTGTTCAAGCAAAAGGACAGGAGTCCGTTGTTGCTTTCGGCACGGGACGATACCGATGGCCAGCATTACGCCGTCGGTTATCGGCTGGATGGCACCCAGGAGTTCGCCACCCGGGTCGGCCAGCGTTGCCACGACATCATCAACCACCCGACCCTGCCGATTGCGCTGTTTGTCGCCCGCCGTCCGGGTACCGAGAGCTACCTGATCGACCTGCGCGACGGCGCGCTCCTGCAAACGGTGGTGTCACAACCGAACCGGCACTTCTACGGACACGCGGTCATTCACCACAGCGGCGACTGGCTGTATGCCACCGAAAACGACACCACCGATCCGGGTCGCGGCCTGCTCGGCGTGTATAAATTCGAAGGCGAACGGCTGGTGCACAGCGGTGAGATTTCCACCCACGGCCTCGGTCCGCACCAAGTGTCGTGGATGCCCGATGGCGAAACCCTGGTGGTGGCCAACGGCGGAATTCGCACCGAGGCCGAAAGCCGAGTGGAGATGAATCTCAACGCCATGGAGCCGAGCCTGGTCCTGATGCACCGTGACGGCACCCTGCTGAGCAAGGAAACCCTCGCCCAGCAGATGAACAGCGTGCGCCATTTGGCCATCGCCAGCGACGGCACCATCGTCGCCAGCCAGCAATTCATGGGCGCGGCCCACGAGTCGTCGGAGCTATTGGCGATCAAGCGTCCCGGTCAGCCTTTCGTCGCGTTCCCGGTGCCCGAGCACCAGTTGCAGGCCATGGGGCATTACACCGCCAGCGTCGCGGTACACAGCGACTTGCGTCTGGTGGCGTTGACTGCACCACGTGGCAACCGCTTTTTCATCTGGGACCTGGACAGCGGTGAAGTACGCCTGGATGCGCCACTGCCCGATTGTGCCGGGGTCGGTGCGGTGGCCGATGGTTTTGTCGTGACCTCCGGTCAAGGGCGCTGCCGCTACTACGACTGCCGCCAGACAAACCTTGTTGCAAAACCGCTGGAGCTACCCGCAGGGCTCTGGGACAACCATCTGCATTTGATGGCGTAAATCATTGAAAAGATCGCCGCCCCGGGCCGCGCCTGCGGGATGGCGTAGATCCCGCAGGCGCGGCCCGGGGCGGCGAATCTTTTCAGCCTTTCAACTCTCTAATACCTCACAACCTGTAAAAACGGCAGTTGGATTACCCTCTACACTCCCGGTAATGAGCCCCACTGTCTCACCTGATTTTCTCCAAGGAACTGGACTATGCTGCGTCGCCGCATGCTGTTCATGTTGGGTGTTGTTCTACTGATTGTGCTGGTCCTGGCCACGTACAAAGCCTTCTCGATCTACACGATGGTTCAAGGCTACTCTGCCCCCAGACCGGCCATCAGCGTTTCCGTGGCTACTGCCAGCGAGCGCCCATGGCAAGCCCGCCTGCCTACCGTTGGCACGCTCAAGGCATTGCAAGGCGTGGACCTGAGCCTGGAGACCGATGGCACCGTCATTGATGTCCAGTTCGAGTCAGGGCAAAAGGTCAAGGCCGGTCAACCCATCGTCCGGCTCGACAGCGCCGTGGAAAGTGCCTTGCTCGAAACCGCCCTGGCCGACCTCGGGCTGGCCCAGTTGGACTACAACCGTGGCAGCCAGCTGGTGGGCAGCCAGGCGATTTCCAAAGGTGAGTTCGACCGACTCTCGGCGGTCCTGAAAAAAAGCAGGGCCACGGTCAATCAGCTCAGGGCTGCGCTCGAGAAAAAACGCATCGTCGCGCCGTTCAGCGGCACCATCGGCATCCGTCAGGTGGACGTCGGCGACTATGTGGCCACTGGCACCATGATCGCCACCCTGCAAGACCTCAGTAGCCTGTATGTCGACTTTTTTGTGCCCGAGCAGTCGGTGCCGAAGATTGCTCTCGGCCAGCCAGTGCAGGTCATTGTCGCGGCGTATCCGACCCTGGAGTACCCCGGCACCATCAGTGCAATCAACCCTAAAGTCGAGAACAGCACCCGTAACGTGCAGGTCCGCGCCACCCTGGCCAACCCCGATGGCAAATTGATGCCAGGCATGTTCGCCAGCCTCCAGGTGCTCCTGCCCGACCCGCAACCGCGCATCGTGGTGCCGGAAAGCGCGATTACCTACACGCTCTACGGCAACTCGGTGTACGTGGCCGTACCAAAGAAGGCCGAAGATGGCAGCCCGCAAAAGGACGACAAGGGTCAACCGGTGCTGATCGCCGAACGACGTTTTGTCGAAACCGGCGAACGCCGCGATGGGCAAGTGATGATCACCAAAGGCGTGCAGAGCGGCGAGAAAGTGGTGACCGCCGGCCAGCTCAAACTGGACAACGGCGCACACATTGCCATCAGCGACGACAAGACCCTGGCCGAGCGGAACAGCCCGCCACGCGCGGACTGATCAAGGAATCCCCATGGCTTTTACCGATCCGTTCATCCGCCGTCCGGTTCTCGCAACCGTGGTCAGCCTGCTGATTGTGCTGCTGGGCTTCCAGGCCTGGGGCAAGCTGCCACTGCGCCAGTATCCGCAGATGGAAAACGCCCTGATCACGGTGACCACCGCCTACCCCGGGGCCAACGCCGAGACCATCCAGGGCTACATCACCCAACCGATGCAGCAAAGCCTGGCCAGCGCCGAAGGCATCGACTACATGACCTCGGTCAGTCGCCAGAACTTCTCGGTGATCTCGATCTACGCGCGCATCGGCTCCAATAGCGACCGTCTGTTTACCGAACTGCTGGCCAAGGCCAACGAGGTCAAGAGCCAGCTGCCCCAGGAAGCTGAAGACCCGGTGCTGAGCAAACAGTCTGCCGATGCGTCAGTGCTGATGTACATGAGCTTCTTCAGCAAGGAATTGAGCAACCCGCAGATTACCGATTACCTGTCACGGGTGATCCAGCCCAAACTGGCGACCTTGCCCGGCATGGCCGAAGCCGAGATCCTCGGTAACCAGGTATTTGCCATGCGCCTGTGGCTGGACCCGATGAAGCTGGCGGGTTTCGGCCTGAGTGCCAGCGATGTGACCAACGCAGTGCGCCAGTACAACTTCCTCTCGGCCGCCGGCGAGGTGAAAGGCGAATACGTGGTCACCAGCATCAATGCCAATACCGAACTCAAGTCCGCCGAAGCGTTCGGCACCATACCGCTCAAGGTCGATGGCGACAGCCGTGTGTTGCTGCGCGATGTGGCACGTGTGGAAATGGGTGCGGAAAACTACGACACCATCAGCTCGTTCGGGGGCACCCCGTCGGTGTACATCGGCATCAAGGCAACGCCCGGCGCCAACCCGCTGGAAGTGATCAAGGAAGTGCGCAAGATCATGCCGGACCTGGAGGCCCAGCTACCGCCGAACCTCAAGGGTGAAATCGCCTACGACGCCACCCTGTTCATCCAGGCCTCGATCGATGAAGTGGTGAAAACCCTGTTCGAAGCGGTGCTGATCGTGATCGTGGTGGTGTTCCTGTTCCTCGGTGCCCTGCGGTCGGTGGTGATCCCGGTGGTGACCATCCCGCTATCGATGATCGGCGTCATGTTCTTCATGCAGATGATGGGGTACTCGATCAACCTGCTCACCCTGCTGGCGATGGTATTGGCCATCGGCCTGGTGGTGGATGACGCCATCGTCGTGGTGGAAAACATTCACCGCCACATCGAGGAAGGCAAGACACCGCTCGAGGCTGCCATTGAAGGCGCCCGGGAAATCGCCATGCCGGTGGTCTCGATGACCATCACCCTGGCAGCGGTGTATGCGCCGATTGGTTTCCTGACCGGCCTGACCGGGGCGCTGTTCAAGGAGTTCGCCCTGACCCTGGCCGGCGCGGTGGTGATTTCCGGTATCGTCGCCCTGACCCTGTCGCCGATGATGTGTGCATTTCTGCTGCGTCACGACGAGAATCCCAGCGGCCTGGCCCATCGCCTGGACATGATTTTCGAAAGCCTCAAGCACCGCTACCAGAGCCTGCTTCACGGCACCCTCAACACCCGGCCGGTGGTGCTGGTGTTCGCCGTGATCGTGCTGTGTCTGATTCCGGTCCTTCTCAAATTCACCAAATCGGAACTGGCGCCGGATGAGGACCAGGGCATCATTTTCATGATAGCCAACGCCCCGCAACCGACCAACCTCGACTACCTGAACACCTACACCGACGAGTTCATCTCGATCTTCAAGGCGTTTCCCGAGTACTACTCGTCGTTCCAGATCAACGGTTTCAACGGCGTGCAATCGGGCATTGGCGGTTTCCTGCTCAGGCCGTGGAACGAGCGCAGTCGCACGCAAATGGCGATCCTGCCCGAGGTGCAGGGCAAACTGGAAAAGATCCCGGGGTTGCAGATTTTCGGCTTCAACCTGCCGTCCCTGCCAGGCACCGGCGAAGGCGTGCCGTTCCAGTTCGTCATCAACTCCGCCAACGATTACGAATTGCTGCTGCAGGTGGTCGAACGGGTAAAGAAACGTGCGAAGGAATCCGGCAAGTTTGCGTTTGTCCACGTTGACCTGGCCTTCGACAAGCCGGAAGTGGTGGTGGATATTGACCGCGCCAAGGCCGCGCAGATGGGGGTTTCCATGCAGGATCTGGGGGGAACCCTGGCGACCCTGCTGGGTGAAGCCGAGATCAACCGTTTCACCATTGAAGGTCGCAGCTACAAGGTCATCGCCCAGGTCGAGCGGCCGTTCCGCGATAATCCGGACTGGCTGAACAATTACTACGTGAAAAACACCCAGGGCGAACTGTTGGCGTTGTCGACCCTGATCACCGTCACCGACCGCGCTCGACCGCGACAGCTGAACCAGTTCCAGCAACTCAACTCGGCCATCCTCTCCGGCGTGCCGCTGGTGAGCATGGGGGAAGCCATCGACCTCGTGCGCCAGATCGCCCGGGAAGAGGCACCCGCCGGTTTCGCCTTCGACTACGCCGGCGCATCGCGGCAGTACGTTCAGGAAGGCAGTGCCCTGTGGGTCACCTTTGCCCTGGCACTGGCGATCATTTTCCTGGTGCTGGCGGCTCAGTTCGAAAGTTTCCGCGACCCGCTGGTGATCCTGGTCACCGTACCGCTGTCTATTTGCGGCGCATTGATACCGCTGTTCCTGGGGTGGTCGAGCATGAACATCTACACCCAGGTCGGGCTGGTGACCTTGATCGGGCTGATCAGCAAGCACGGCATTCTGATCGTCCAGTTCGCCAACCAGCTACGCAAGGACAAGGGCTTGACGGCACGCGAAGCGGTGGAGGAAGCGGCGGCCATCCGGTTGCGCCCGGTCTTGATGACTACCGCGGCGATGGTGTTCGGCATGGTGCCATTGATCATCGCCACCGGTGCTGGCGCCGTCAGCCGGTTCGACATCGGCACGGTCATCGCGACGGGCATGTCGATCGGCACGTTGTTCACCCTGTTTGTGTTGCCCTGCGTGTACACGGTGCTGGCCAAACCCGATAAGCACTGAACCCTGTAGGAGCCAGCTCGCTGGCGATGGTCGTTAACGATAACGCGTGTGCACTGGATAAACGCGTCGCACTTGAGTCCATCGCCAGCAAGCTGGTTCCTACAGTTTCCCGGGATTCCGTGAAGAACCAAAAAAAAGGCCTCGCAAGTGCGAGGCCTTTCATTTGGGCTTCAATCGGTTCAACTTTGCGGCCTCAATCCCTGAGAAAGTCCGAACATGAACAACAACAAATCATGATCGGGTTGAGTGGCCACGGATGCCTTCGCAACCCGTGGCAACGGACAATGTTCATCTGCGCTTATCGAACTGAGAACCTGGGGGCGCGGTTGCTCCCAGGCTGCCATCGCGATCGATGCAACTGCCAAGGCTCCTACCAGAAACAAACCTCGTGCAATTTCGAGTTTCATCGCTATAAACCCTTGATAGCGCTGCCAAACGCCGTCTCATAAAAGTAGACGAGCTTTTCCCAGTCTGCCTCGCTGAACGACGAGTGGCGACGCAATTGCTTCATGTCATGGGTAGAAGCGCGATAGGCGGTCAAGCGCTGTCGGCTTTTCTCCAGATCGATCAGGGCAACTTCGACCCTGGCCGACTCGCCCTCACCCGTCACGCGAACAAATACGTGCTTTTCATACATGCAGCCGTGCTGCCAACGGCCCCTGTGCATACGGGCCAGGTTTTCAGCCAGGTCCTTGAGCACTCGGTCGTTGACGGCTTCACCATGGCGCTCGCGACCGCCACCGGCGTACCAGTGCTCGATTTCCTCGAAGCCATCCAGCGACTTGGTGACCAGCAGGGCACGCCATTTGTGCACAGGATCGCGCTGTGCGCCACAGAAAACGATATGCGGAACCCGTACGCCAAGCTCGGTCACACCGGTGAGCGCATCACGCTCGCGCATTACTGTAGGTCGACCGAAAGGGTGCTGCCAGCTACGGTGGATATGCCCGGTCTGGCGCTTGACGTAGAGCAACTGACCATCACTGCCCATCACTCGTTGAACGCCACTTTCCCCTCCGCGACGGACGTTGGGTTCTTCTACCCATTCACCGCGCTGATTCCAAAAGTAATCGAAGCGGTCCTGGGGAGTGACTTCCGTTTCTGCTGCACACTGCACTGCCATCCTGTTACCTCTTGCGTAATACGTAAACTCGCCACATCGCATAGAGCGGCAAAAAGTCCAGTTGTTCCTGGATGCGGAAACCCGCCTGCTCAAATTCTTTTTCTACGGTAGCGACCGGTAACACGAAGCGGTTTTGGTAACCTTCCTGCCCACGGGTTTTCTCCGAACGCTTGCGTTTCCAGGCCTTGAAGTTGCCATCGACCCAAAGCGACAAGATCACGCTGTCACGGGAAACACGCTCGAATTCGCGCAAAATAGCCATGCGATGCTCGGCTTCACCGATGTGGTGGAGCAAGCGCATGCAAAAAATGCTGTCGACGGCATTGTTTGGCAAGGCAATGTCGAATGCAGAAGTGTGCAAGGGTTGTACCCGTTTCACCACTTCGGCCGGTTGCGCCCGGGTTGCGATCTTCAGCATGGACTCCGAGTTATCGGCGCCGATGATCACGCGGTTGGATTTTTCCGCCAACAAGGGCCAGAAACGCCCTGCACCGCACGGCAAGTCGAGGACCAGGCCAGGTTCGCCAACCAGGGCCAGTGCCTTGCGCGCCAGTTGCTCCTCACGCCAATGGGACAATCGGCGTCCGAGACCGTCCTGATGTTTGCGCAAATAGCGTTGCCCGTGTTGATCGTCGTATTTTTCGGAAAAATCGAGCTTGATCGGGCCATCCATCAACAGGCCTCCTGAACTTCTGATAGCAAACACCTTAGGTTTCGTGGTGTTGGTGACAGGTGATCCGATTGTGAAAATTTCATTGTAGAAAACCCTGAAATATTACAGGGTTTTACATAATTGACAGGTGTTGCCGGGCACCCGACTCAACTGATCACGTTCGGGACAACTCCACCTGAAAACGGCAGCCATTAGGTTCCATGGTTGTCAGGCTGACGCTCCAGCCCTGGTTTTCACAGATCCTCTGCACCAGTGAAAGCCCCAGGCCCAAACCCTCCCCGCGCTGTTCACTGCCCCGAACGAATGGTTCGAACATCGCCTCGCGTTTTTCCTCGGGAATGCCCACACCACTGTCTTCTACCAGAAAGCCCGCGCCCGTCAGGGTAAGGCGGATGAAGCCCTGTTCGGTGTAGTGCAAGGCATTGCGCAGCAAGTTACCCATCACCGCGTGCAGCAGCGTTGCATTGTAGCCCTTGGCCTCAGGCTCGCCCGGTTCGAAGATCAGCTTCAACCCTTTGCTTTCAATGGGCTCGCGCCACAGACCGAGCAGGTCCTCGGCCACCTGGCTCAGGGACTGTTGCGGCGACATGCTGGCGTCTTCGCGCTGGGCACGGGCCAGCATCAGGAAGGTTTGCACCAGCTCACGCATTTCTTCACATGCCCGGGCGATGCGCTCGACCTGGGCACGGCCGCGTTGATCGATACCGGGGTTTTCCAGCAACAACTCGCAGGAACTGGCCAATATCATCAGGGGGGTACGCAATTCGTGGCTGACGTCGCTGGTGAACAACCGCTCGCGGGTCAAAGCCTGACGCAAGCGCCCGAGGGTGGCGTCGAAGGCGACGGCCAACTCGCCCACTTCGTCGGCGGCATAGTCCGGGGCCAAAGGGGGGGCCAAGCCGAGCAGTTGATCGCGATGGCGCACCTGGCGGGCCAGCCGCACCACCGGCGCCATGACCTTGCGTGCCAGAACCCAGCCGAGAAACACCGCCAGCGCCAGGCTCAGTACGAACCCCACCAGCACTACGGCAAACAGCACCCGCTCACGTTCTTCGAAGTCGCTCTGGTCCTGCAACAACACATAACGTCGGCCGTCGACGATTTCGACCATGGCGTGGTACGACAGGTTTTCACGGAACACTTCGTGGAAACCCGGCTCCAGGTGCCGCAAATCCTTGGGCAACTGGAAGTCGCCCGGTCCACCGCTGAAGTAGAACAATTGGTCCGGTTCGGGGCGATGGCTCCAGTCCGTGACATTGTCCATCAGTAACAGGCGCTGCAAATCGCCGCCCAGGCCTGCCGAAATCAGTTTTTCTTCCACCAGGTGCACGGTCGCCACGATGCCCATGGCAAAGGCCCCCGCCACCAGTGCGCTCATCAGCGCAAAGGCAATGATGATTCGTTGAGCAAGGCTCTGCTTAAACTCCATCACGCCCCTCGGCCAAGCGATACCCTACACCGTGCACGGTTTGCAGCAATGGCTTGGCGAACGGCTTGTCGATCACCTGGCGCAGTTGGTGGACATGGCTGCGCAGGCTGTCGCTGTCGGGACAGTCATCGCCCCACAACGCCTCTTCAAGAATTTCACGGCGCAGCACATGAGGGCTTTTCTGCATCAACACGGCCAGCAACTTCAGGCCGACCGGGTTGAGTTTCAGCAACCGGCCTTCGCGAGTGACTTCCAGAGTGTCGAGGTCATAGCTCAGGTCGCCGACCTGCAAGGTCCGCCGCCCGCCGCCCTGGGTTCGACGCATGACCGCCTCGATACGGGCCGCCAGCTCAGACAGGGCGAACGGTTTGATCAGATAGTCATCGGCGCCAGACTTGAAGCCCTGCAGACGGTCATCCAGTTGGTCGCGGGCCGTGAGCATGATCACCGGCGTTTCGCGGCGGGCATCCTCGCGCAGGCGTTTGCACAGGGTGTAGCCATCGATGCCGGGCAGCATGATATCGAGTACGATCAAATCGTAGTGCTCGGTGGCCGCCAGATGCAGACCCGACAGACCGTCCTGCGCGCAATCCACGGTATAGCCTTTGAGCCCCAGGTAATCGGCCAGGTTGGCCAGGATATCGCGGTTGTCTTCAACCAATAGAATTCGCATGGGTATCTCTCCGTCCACAGTAACGGCCGTCATGGCCCGCGCAGCTTAAGGCCAAGTGTGGCTCACGGCTAGGGGAAGGCCATGGGTGAATCAATTCGATCAACTGAAAGGTATGATTGACAGGTTTTTCACTATCGATTCACGTGCTGACTACAGTGGTCAGCCGAGACTCTCACGCGGTTGGTAATAAGGAATGCAAAAAATGGACTATTTGAAGACGGCACCCATGCGCTTTTTGCTGCTGGTGACCGGCTCCTGGCTGGCAATTTTTTTTCTGACTCGAACAGTCCTGCTCCTCACGCATCTGAATGAGGCCGGTAGCGGCTTCCTGTCGGTGTTTGGTATCGGCCTGCTTTACGACCTGGGCTTTATCGCTTACGCAGCGCTGCCCATGGGCCTCTACCTGTTGCTGTGCCCGCCGGCCTTGTGGCGCACTCGTGGCCATCGATGGTTTCTTCAGGGGCTGCTGACCGTCAGTCTGTTCGCGATGCTGTTCACCTCGGTGGCCGAGTGGCTGTTCTGGGATGAATTCGGCGTACGCTTCAATTTCATCGCCGTCGACTACCTGGTGTATTCCGACGAAGTACTGAACAACCTGCTGGAGTCATACCCGATCGGCACGCTGCTGAGCATTCTCGCCGTGCTGGCCGTGGTCCTGAGTCTTGCATTGCGCAAACCCTTCAACGCCGCACTTGATGCGCCCTTGCCACCGCTGCGTGGCCGCCTGCTCAATGCACTCGGTTTGTTGATCGTCGCCGGCCTGAGCCTGCAGCTGCTCAGCCAGGACGCCCCGCGCGCCCAAGGCGGCAATGCCTATCAGAACGAACTGGCGAGCAACGGTCCATACCAGTTCTTCGCCGCGTTCCGTAACAACGAACTGGACTACCCGCAGTTCTACAGCACTTTGCCGGCGGCCGTGGTTGCCCAACAGATTCGCGCCGAACTGGCCGAGCCCAATGCCCGCTTCGTGGGTGAGGACCCGCAGGACATACGCAGGCAGATCGATAACCCGGGCGCACCGCGCAAACCCAATATCGTGCTGGTCACCATTGAAAGCTTCAGCGCCAAGTACATGGGCAGCAACGGTGACAACCGTAACCTGACCCCCAACCTTGATGCCCTGCGCAAGCAGAGCCTGTATTTCAATAATTTCTACGCCACCGGCACCCGCACCGACCGCGGCCTGGAAGCCATCACCCTGGCGATTCCGCCGACCCCCGGTCGCTCGATCGTCAAGCGCGTGGGTCGTGAAAGCGGCTTTGCCAGCCTAGGTCAGCAACTCAATGCCGTGGGCTACGACAGCGTGTTTGTTTACGGCGGCCGCGGTTACTTCGACAACATGAATGCATTTTTCAGCGGCAACGGCTACCGCGTCGTGGACCAGAGCAGCGTCGAGGAGTCAGAGATTCACTTCAAGAATGCCTGGGGCATGGCTGACGAGGATCTCTACAACCAGACACTGAAACTGGCCGATGCCGACTATGCCAAGCAGCAGCCATTCCTGCTGCAGCTGATGACGACATCCAACCACCGCCCCTATACCTATCCGGACAACCGGATCGACATCAAGTCCGGCAACGGCCGGGACGGCGCAGTAAAATACACCGACTACGCCATTGGTCAGTTCCTTGATCAGGCGCGTCAAAAACCCTGGTTTGACAATACAATCTTCATCTTTGTCGCCGACCACACCGCAGGCAGCGCCGGGAAGGAAGACTTGCCCATCGCCAACTATCAGATTCCGCTGTTCATCTATGCACCGAAGTTGATCGAAGCTCGGGAAACGGCACAATTGGCCAGCCAGATCGATCTGGCGCCAACGTTGCTGGGCTTGCTCAATCTGGATTATGAATCGACGTTCTTTGGTCGTAACCTGTTGCAGGACAACCCGCTGCCGCCACGCGTGGTGGTCGGTAACTACCAGCACCTGGGTTTGTTCGACGGCAAGGACCTGGCGATTTTGAGCCCACGCCAGGGCTTGCGTCGTCACGATGAAGCGCTGACCGAAAGTCGCGAATCCCGGTCGACCGCCGATGACCCGCTGATTACCCGCGCAATCACCTATTACCAAACCGCCAGTTATGGCTTCAAGCAACAGCTGCTTGGCTGGAAGGCGCCCAAGGAGGGTGCCGGTCAAGTCGGCGAACGTTAACCGAATCGCCCCGGGCTGATGCCCCGGGGCTTTTTCCTTTGTTCAGGATCCACCATGTCATCAACCGCTGTCCGCCCTGCCCCTCGCCCGCTCAACTTCTGGGTGTACCTGGGGGTTCCCGCCGTTGCGGCGATCATTCTGATGTTGCTCGAACTGACCTCACTGGACATGGACCTTGCCAAGCTGTTCTACGACCCGGTCGCGGGTGACTTCATCGGACGGCACAGTTACTTCCTGGAGAACATCCTGCATACCCGCGCCAAGCAGGTAGTCATTGCATTTTCGGTGTTCGCCATCCTCGGCTACGCCGCCTCGTTTTTCATGGCCAAACTCAAACCGTTCAAGCGCGAACTGGGCTGCCTGGTGCTGTCCCTGGGCCTGGCGACTTCCTTTGTCACGCCGATGAAAGCGGTGACGGCAGTGCAATGCCCATGGAGCCTTGAGCAGTTCGGCGGTCACGAGACTTACAGCGAGTTGTTGAGCCATCGCCCGGCTACCGAGAAACCCGGCCGTTGCTGGCCTGGTGGCCATGCGGCGACCGGCTTCACCCTGTTTGCCCTGTTTTTCGTATTGCGTGACCGTCGCCCGCGCATGGCTCGCGCAGCATTTGTCTTCGCCTTCGCCCTCGGTTCGGTGTTCTCCATCGGGCGGATGATGCAGGGCGCGCACTTTTTCTCGCACAACGTGTGGACGGCGGTTTTCTGCTGGCTGATTTGTTTGGGGTCGTATTACTTCGTACTGTATCGACCGGCGTTGAAGGCTGATCGCGAAGCAAGCGCGGCACCTGTAGCCGTCTGAAACACAAATCAAATGTGGGAGCGAGCCTGCTCGCGATTGCAGTTCAACATTCAACAATGATGTTGACTGATACACCATCGCGAGCAGGCTCGCTCCCACAATGAACGGCTGTGGCCTTTAGAGTCCGGGCAATAAAAAACCCCGCCTGCTTTCGCAGGCGGGGTTTTTTCGTACAGGGGTAAGGCTGGCTTACATCATGCCGCCCATGCCGCCCATACCGCCCATGTCTGGCATACCACCGCCAGCTGCACCTTCTTTCTTCGGCGCATCAGCAACAGCGGCTTCGGTGGTCAGGATCAGACCGCCGATCGACGATGCAGCTTGCAGCGCGGAACGGGTGACCTTGGTTGGGTCCAGGATGCCCATTTCGATCATGTCGCCATATTCGCCAGTCGCAGCGTTGTAACCGAAGTTACCTTTGCCGTTCTTGACTTCGTTGACCACAACGCTTGGCTCGTCACCGCTGTTGGCAGCGATCTGACGCAGCGGTGCTTCAATGGCACGGCGCAGAACAGCGATACCCACGTCCTGATCAGCGTTGTCGCCTTTCAGATCGTTCAGGGTTTGCAGAGCGCGGATCAGCGCAACGCCACCGCCAGGTACCACGCCTTCTTCAACGGCTGCACGGGTTGCGTGCAGGGCGTCTTCAACGCGCGCTTTCTTCTCTTTCATTTCTACTTCGGAGCCAGCGCCAACCTTGATTACTGCAACGCCGCCGGACAGCTTGGCCAGACGCTCTTGCAGTTTTTCACGGTCGTAGTCCGAGGAAGTCTCGGCAACCTGGGCACGGATCTGGTTGATGCGTGCTTCGATGTCGCCCTGTACGCCAGCACCGTCAACGATGATGGTGTTTTCCTTGGACAGGGTCACGCGCTTGGCGTTACCCAGGTGCTCCAGGGTGGTGCTTTCCAGGCTCAGGCCGATCTCTTCGGAGATAACGGTACCGCCGGTCAGAACAGCGATGTCCTGCAGCATGGCCTTGCGACGATCGCCGAAGCCTGGAGCCTTGACGGCTGCGACTTTAACGATGCCACGCATGTTGTTCACAACCAGAGTCGCCAGGGCTTCGCCTTCAACGTCTTCGGCCACGATCAGCAGTGGACGGCCGGCTTTGGCAACGGCTTCCAGTACTGGCAGCATTTCGCGGATGTTCGAGATCTTTTTGTCGACCAGCAGGATCAGCGGGCCGTCCAGCTCAGCGACCATGGTCTCTGGCTTGTTGACGAAGTATGGGGACAGGTAACCACGGTCGAACTGCATGCCTTCAACAACCGACAGTTCGTTTTCCAGGCCCGAGCCTTCTTCAACGGTGATCACGCCTTCTTTACCGACTTTTTCCATGGCTTCGGCAATGATGTCGCCGATGGAGTTGTCGGAGTTGGCCGAGATGGTACCAACCTGAGCGATTGCCTTGGTGTCAGCACATGGCTTGGACAGGTTTTTCAGCTCTTTGACGATGGCGATGGTCGCCTTGTCGATGCCGCGCTTCAGATCCATCGGGTTCATGCCGGCAGCGACGGCTTTCAGGCCTTCGTTGACGATCGACTGAGCCAGGACGGTAGCGGTGGTAGTACCGTCACCAGCGTCATCGTTGGCACGGGAGGCAACGTCTTTGACCAGCTGCGCGCCCATGTTTTCGAAACGGTC
The DNA here is from genome assembly GCF_059492225.1 of Pseudomonas sp. Pseusp10. NCBI lineage: Bacteria > Pseudomonadati > Pseudomonadota > Gammaproteobacteria > Pseudomonadales > Pseudomonadaceae > Pseudomonas > Pseudomonas sp. Pseusp10. The sequence goes on from NZ_CP168528.1 coordinate 5,780,121, forward strand.
TTCGAGTTCGATTTCTTTGGCGACGGAAACGCCGTCCTTGGTGATGGTCGGAGCGCCGAAGCTCTTCTCGATGATCACGTTACGGCCTTTCGGGCCCAGGGTCGCTTTTACCGCGTCAGCCAGTACGTTGACGCCTTTGAGCATTTTCTTGCGGGCGGAATCGCCAAACAGAACTTCTTTAGCAGCCATGATCGATATTCCTTAAATACTTTGTAGTAGCGGAAAATGAACGGGTAATCAGCCTTCGATAACAGCGAGGATTTCGTTCTCGCTCATTACCAGCAGGTCTTCGCCGTCGACTTTCACAGTGTTGCTGCCGGAGTAAGGACCGAACACAACCTTGTCGCCCACTTTCACGGACAGTGCACGCACTTCACCGTTTTCCAGTACGCGGCCGGTGCCTACAGCGAGGATTTCGCCGCTGTTGGCTTTTTCAGCAGCCGAACCTGGCAGGACGATACCGCCAGCGGTTTTCTTTTCTTCTTCGCTGCGACGGATGACGACGCGGTCATGCAGAGGACGAAGCTTCATTGTCGATCTCTCCTAATTGTGGTTTTCATCGGCCGGTGTAGTCCCGGCGGGTTTAACAAAGTCCGGCGGTGCCGGGTGCGGCTCGTCAAGCGAACCGCGGAAGTCTGTCTGGCGTGATCGCCAGAAACCTTGCGGTGACCGTTACATAAGGGCGCATAAGCTGATTACAAGGGCGGGGATCGAAAATTTTTCAGGTCGATGCCCCGCAAACGAACACGGCACCCGAAGGTGCCGTGTGCCGAGCGGTTTTACTTGGTATCGCGATGTTCGAACTCGCCTTCGATCACGGTCGGCTCACGACCCAGTGGCTCGCGCGGGGCAGGACCGCCGCGTGCCTGCAGGTCATCGGCGAACGCTCGCTGACGCATGGCCTGCTCTTCGGCGCGCTGGCGCATTTTACCCGCCAGCAGGCGGCGACTGAACGGCAGCAGCATGAACAGGCCGATCACATCGCTGATGAAACCCGGAAGAATCAACAGGCCGCCGGCCAGGGCCAGCATCAGGCCTTCGAGCATGGTCTGGGCCGGCAGCTCACCGCGACTCAGACTTTCACGGGCACGCAGGGCCGTGGCCAGGCCGGCGATGCGCAGCACGAACACACCGAACATCGAGCCGAGAATGATCAGCAGCAGGGCCGGGAAAAACCCGATAGACCCTGCCACCTTGACGAATACGAACAGCTCCAGCACCGGGAACAGCAGAAAGAGCAACAAAAAAGGGCGCATCAAATGGTTCCTCAACGCAAGAATGCCTTGCCAGTTCACCTTAGATGACGTCGCCGTTTCGTGAATTCAAGCATCGGACACTTCATTTTTCGGCCAATGCTCGGCGTGGGCCAGAGAAACCAAGGCTTCCCGGACTTGTGTCGGCGTATTACAAGGCGCTTGAAACGGCAACCAGTACAGGCTTTGACCGATCCGCAGGTGCATGCCTTCGGCATCGATACCGGCCATTTGCGCCGGCACGTTTTTCGGCAGCCCGGCCAGCTCGACGTAATGGGCGATGGCCTTGGCGTGATCGGCGTTCATGTGCTCGACCATGCTCACTTCAGCCTTGCCGGCGAACGGGTTGGCCAGGGTCAGGTCGTTGACCCAGTGAATCGCACCAAAACCGCCGATGTAACGGTGGCGTACTGGCTTGAGCACCCAGAAATCGAAATCGTGGGCCTTGTGATAACCCTGCGACTCCGGGAAGTAGCGGTAGTAACGCTCGGAGGCGGCTTCGATGGCGGCCTCGTCTTCGAGCTGCTGCGCTTGCGCCAGGTAAGTCAGCCGACCAACGGCTTGAACATCTTCGGCGCCACGCTCGCCGACAAAGAGCGAGCACTTCGGATCTTTTTGCAGATTATGAGTGTGCTGGGCGATGCGGCTGATCAGGATCAGCGGCCGGCCCAGCTCGTCCAGACAGTAAGGAACCACGGAGCCGAACGGAAAACCGGGCATCGATTTGGAGTGCGTCGAGAGCACCCCACGGTATTCCTTGAGAAGCAATTCTCGTGCATGCTTAGCCGCTTCAACGCTCAATTTATGACTCCTTAAATAGAATCCGTCATAAAAACGGACGAGCTGCTGGTGAAAGTTCCAGCACGCCATCGGGGGCAGTTCTCATGTGCAGCCGGACCACGTCAGGCGCAGATCGAGAGGCTCTCTACAAGGAAACCACTCAGACCTGCTGCCGGGGACATGCGAATGCAACTCACTGACAAAGTAATCATTATCACTGGCGGTTGCCAGGGTTTAGGCCGCTCCATGGCCGAGTATCTCGCCGGCAAGGGCGCGAAACTCGCCCTGGTCGACCTGAACCAGGAAAAACTCGATGACGCCGTCGCGGCCTGCAAGGCCCAAGGCGTCGAGGCCCGCGCCTACCTGTGCAATGTGGCCAACGAAGAGCAAGTGACCCACATGGTTGCCCGGGTCGCTGAGGACTTCGGTGCGATCCATGGCTTGATCAACAATGCCGGGATCCTGCGCGACGGTCTGCTGCTCAAGGTCAAGGATGGCGAAATGACCAAGATGAGCCTGGCCCAGTGGCAGGCGGTCATCGACGTCAACCTGACCGGCGTGTTCCTGTGCACCCGTGAAGTCGCGGCGAAAATGGTCGAGCTGAAAAACACCGGCGCGATCATCAATATCTCGTCGATTTCCCGCGCCGGCAACGTCGGTCAGACCAACTACTCCGCCGCCAAGGCCGGCGTCGCGGCGGCGACCGTGACCTGGGCCAAGGAACTGGCGCGCTACGGCATTCGTGTCGCCGGCATTGCACCGGGCTTCATCGAAACCGAAATGACCCTGGGCATGAAGCCTGAAGCGCTGGAGAAGATGACCTCCGGGATCCCGCTCAAGCGCATGGGCAAGCCGGAGGAGATCGCCCATTCGGCGGCTTACATCTTCGAGAACGACTACTACACCGGCCGGATTCTGGAAATGGATGGCGGGTTGCGCCTCTAAGGTCACCACAAAACAAATGTGGGAGCGGGCTTGCTCGCGAATGCGTTAGATCAGTCAACCATCTGTTGAATGACACACCGCATTCGCGAGCAAGCCCGCTCCCACAGGGGAAAGTATTTCAGATCATCAATCGTCGCTGACGCTTATATTCGGCATCGCCGGCGTCAACGCTTCCTGCAACACGATCCGCGCACCGACATGGCGGGCCAGTTCCTGGTAAACCATGGCGATCTGGCTGTCAGGCTCGGCGATCACCGTAGGCTTGCCGCCATCGGCCTGTTCGCGGATGACCATCGACAGCGGCAACGAGGCCAACAGTTCGACGCCATACTGGTTGGCCAGTTTCACGCCCCCGCCTTCACCGAACAGATGCTCGGCATGCCCGCAGTTGGAGCAGATGTGCACGGCCATGTTTTCCACCACGCCCAGCACCGGAATGTTGACCTTGCGGAACATTTCCACGCCCTTGCGCGCGTCCAGCAATGCCAGGTCCTGCGGGGTCGTGACGATGACCGCACCGGCCACGGGCACTTTCTGCGCCAGGGTCAGCTGGATGTCGCCGGTGCCTGGTGGCATGTCGATGACCAGGTAGTCCAGGTCGCCCCACGCGGTTTGGGTCACCAGTTGCAGCAAGGCGCCGGAAACCATCGGACCACGCCAGACCATCGGCGTGTTGTCATCGGTGAGGAACGCCATGGACATCACTTCGACACCATGGGACTTGAGCGGAACGAACCATTTCTGATCCTTGACCTCGGGACGGGTGCGCTCCGGGATGCCGAACATGATGCCCTGGCTCGGGCCGTAGATATCCGCATCGAGGATCCCGACCTTGGCGCCTTCGCGGGCCAGGGCCAGGGCCAGGTTGGCGGCCGTGGTGGATTTGCCCACACCGCCCTTGCCGGACGCCACGGCCACCACGTTCTTGACGTTGGCCAGCCCCGGAATCTGCGCCTGGGCCTTGTGCGCGGCGATCACACTGGTGATCTCGACCCGGGCACCAGTCACGCCATCCAACCCCTGAATGGCCATTTCCAGCATTTGCGCCCAGCCACTCTTGAACAGGCCGGCGGCGTAGCCCAATTCGAGCTGAACGCTGACGCGGTCACCCTGGATGTCGATGTTGCGCACGCACCCGGCGCTGACCGGGTCCTGGTTCAGGTAAGGGTCGGTGTATTGGCGAAGGACGGCTTCCACCGCTGCGCGATTGACGGCGCTCATGGGCAACTCCGAAAACAGGACTGGAAAAGATAGCGGGTATCGTACCTGTTCTAAAGCCTGGGCGGCATGCTTTCAGAATGTCACAAATGTCCTGTGACGAGACGCCCCGTAGCAGCTGGCGAAGCCTGCGTTCGGCTGCGCAGCAGTCGTAAAACCAAGTGCCACGGTGTTTCAGGTAACCCGGGTTGTCCGGATTGGCGACTGCTGCGCAGCCGAACGCAGGCTTCGCCAGCTGCTACGGGGACCGTGGATGCGGGTCGCGGGGGTGAAAAATATGCGCCGGCGCTTTATAGTGGCCGACCTCCGTTTCATCAAGTAGCCGAGCCCCATGTCCGAGCCACGCAAGATCCTCGTCACCAGCGCCCTGCCCTATGCCAATGGTTCGATTCACCTCGGCCATATGCTGGAATACATCCAGACCGATATGTGGGTGCGCTTCCAGAAGCACCGCGGCAATCAATGCATCTATGTCTGCGCCGACGACGCCCACGGTTCGGCGATCATGCTGCGCGCGGAAAAGGAAGGCATCACCCCGGAACAACTGATCGCCAACGTCCAGGCTGAACACAGCGCCGACTTTGCCGACTTCCTGGTGGACTTCGACAACTTCCACTCCACTCACGCCGAAGAAAACCGTGAGCTGTCGAGCCAGATCTACTTGAAGCTGCGTGACGCCGGGCACATTGCCACGCGCTCGATCACCCAGTATTTCGACCCGGAAAAGAAAATGTTCCTGGCCGACCGCTTCATCAAGGGCACCTGCCCGAAATGCGGCACCGAAGACCAGTACGGCGATAACTGCGAAAAATGCGGCGCGACCTACGCACCGACCGACCTGAAGGATCCGAAGTCGGCGATCTCCGGCGCCACCCCGGTACTCAAGGATTCCCAGCACTTCTTCTTCAAGCTGCCAGACTTCCAGCAAATGCTGCAAACCTGGACCCGCAGCGGCACCCTGCAGGATGCAGTGGCCAACAAGATCGCCGAATGGCTGGATGCTGGCCTGCAACAGTGGGACATCTCCCGTGATGCCCCGTATTTCGGTTTCGAGATTCCCGACGAGCCGGGCAAGTACTTCTACGTGTGGCTGGATGCACCGATCGGCTACATGGCGAGCTTCAAGAACCTGTGCAACCGCACGCCGGAGCTGGACTTCGACGCATTCTGGGGCAAGGACTCCACCGCCGAGCTGTACCACTTCATCGGCAAGGACATCGTCAATTTCCACGCCCTGTTCTGGCCAGCCATGCTCGAAGGCGCCGGCTACCGCAAGCCGACCGGGATCAACGTGCACGGCTACCTGACCGTCAACGGCCAGAAAATGTCCAAGTCCCGCGGCACCTTCATCAAGGCCCGGACTTACCTGGATCACCTGTCGCCGGAATACCTGCGCTATTACTACGCGGCCAAGCTGGGCCGTGGCGTCGACGACCTGGATCTGAACCTTGAAGACTTCGTGCAGAAGGTCAACTCCGACCTGGTGGGCAAGGTCGTCAACATCGCCAGCCGTTGCGCCGGCTTCATCAACAAGGGCAATGCCGGTGTGATGGTCGATACCAACGCCGCGCCTGAGCTGACCGAAGCCTTCCTGGCCGCCGCGCCAGGTATCGCCGATGCCTATGAAGCCCGTGACTTCGCCCGCGCCATGCGCGAGATCATGGGCCTGGCCGACCGCGCCAACGCCTGGATCGCCGACAAGGCGCCGTGGTCGTTGAACAAACAGGAAGGCAAACAGGATGAAGTCCAGGCCATCTGTGCCACCGGCGTCAACCTGTTCCGCCAGCTGGTGATCTTCCTCAAACCAGTGCTGCCGTTGCTGGCCGCCGACGCCGAGGCGTTCCTCAACGTTGCGCCGCTGACCTGGAACGACCACGCGACCTTGCTCAGCAACCATCAGTTGAACGAGTTCAAGCCGCTGATGACCCGTATCGACCCGGTCAAGGTGCAAGCCATGACCGACGCTTCGAAAGAAGACCTGACCGCCAGCCAGACCGATACCGGCGAAGCCGCACCTGCCGGCAACGGCGAACTGGCCAAGGATCCGCTGTCGCCGGAAATCGAGTTCGACACCTTCGCGGCAGTCGATTTGCGCGTCGCGCTGATCGTCAAGGCCGAACACGTGGAAGGCGCCGACAAGCTGCTGCGCCTGACCCTGGACATCGGTGACGAGCAACGCAACGTGTTCTCCGGGATCAAGAGTGCCTACCCGGACCCGTCCAAGCTCAATGGTCGCCTGACGATGATGATCGCCAACCTCAAGCCACGGAAAATGAAGTTCGGCATCTCCGAAGGCATGGTGATGGCGGCCGGCCCTGGCGGTGAAGAAATCTACTTGCTCAGCCCTGACAGCGGCGCCAAGCCGGGTCAGCGGATCAAGTAATTTCCCGCGGCAAACCGATCCCACAGTCGTGCCTGGCGCGGCTGTGGGATTTTCATGTCTGGCCCCCCCTCCCGCCTTGCCGGATAATGCCTACTCTTTTTAGAACATCTCCTGTAGGAGCGAGCTCGCTCGCGATAGTCGTTAACGATAACGCGTGCCCACAGGTTGAACGCGGCGCTCTTGAGTCCATCGCGAGCAGGCTCGCTCCTACAAAACTGTCGGCACGATCATGACCGAAGCACTTCTTACCCTTATTAGCGCCGCCCTGATCAACAACATCGTGTTGCACTGGCCGTTGGCCGTCGATCCGCTGTTGGCCGGCCAGCGCCGCCAGGTCCATGCCTTGGGCATTGCGACGACATGCCTGATGCTGGTCGTGGGCATGCTCGGCTACGCGCTCTATCACTGGTTGCTGGTGCCGCTGCAATTGACGCCGCTGCGCCTGTTTTTGTTTCTGCCATTGAGCGTGCTGCTGATCGACCCGTTGCTGAAGCTACTGGCGCGGGTGTTTTCGACATTGTCGTTCGAAGGCCTCTGGCCATTGCTGCTGGGCAACGCAGGCGTGCTCGGCGTGGCCTTGCTCAACGCCCAGGAGGACAAGGGTTTCTTTCACGCCACAGCCTTGAGCCTCGGTGCAGGGCTGGGCTTCTGGCTGGTGTTGAGCCTGTTCACGGATTTGCGTGAACGCACGGCCGACAGCGATGTTCCCCTGCCCTTTCGCGGCTTGCCGATCGACCTGATCGGTGCCGGCCTGATCGCAGTGGCCTTTCTCGGATTCAGCGGACTGATCAAAACATGAGTCTGATTCAACTCATCGACGCACTCTTGCCGCAAACCCAATGCGGCAAGTGCGGCCACCCCGGGTGCAAGCCGTACGCCGAAGGCATCGCCAACGGCGAGCCGATCAACAAGTGCCCGCCCGGCGGCAACGAAACCATCGCGGCCCTGGCTGAGTTGCTGAAGGTGCCGGTGCTGGAACTGGACATCACTCGCGGCTCGGCACCTGCACAGATCGCCTATATCCGCGAAGCCGAGTGTATTGGTTGCACCAAGTGCATTCAGGCCTGTCCGGTCGATGCCATTGTCGGCGCGGCCAAACTGATGCACACGGTGATCATCGATGAGTGCACAGGTTGCGATCTCTGCGTGGCACCGTGCCCGGTGGACTGTATCGAAATGCGCCCGTTGCTGCCGGACACGGTACTGCCCGTTGTCGGGGGCCTGGCCCTCACACCGCAGGCACAGCAGGCCCGCACCCTCAAGCGCGATCACGCACGGCGCCGTTTCGAACAGCGCAATGCCCGCTTGCAGCGTGAGGAGCAACAGAAAATCGCCGAGCGCCAGGCCCGACAGCGAGCCGCGCAACCTGCAGAAGCGGCAGTCGATCCGGTGCAGGCCGCCCTCGAGCGTGTCCGCGCCCAGAAAACTGCCAATGCCGATGCTGCGCTGAAAAAGGCCAAGATCGATGTGGCGATGAGCCGGGCACAGCTGCACAAATCGCTGAAGGCCTTCGGACATCCGCCAACCTTCGAACAGCAATCGCAGTTGATCGTCCTGCAACAACAGTTCGAAGCCGCCGAACAACACCTGGTGCAACTGGAAAGCGCCGCCCCACCCGTTCCTGCACCGACGGTCGCAGCCGTGCCGTCAAATGATGCCGATCTGAAACGGGCCAAGATCCAGTTGGCCATGCGCCGCGCCGAACTCAAGAAGGCACAGGCCAACGAAGCACCGCCGGAACACATCGAAGCCCTGGAGCGCGCACTCGGCGAAGCCGAACGCCAGGTGAACGCCCATGCCGGCCCTTGAAGCGGTTGATGTTCGCCTGCAACAGGCGATGAAACTGGTGCTGCTGGCCACGCTGCCGGGAATGCTGGCGGCGTTCTGGCTGTACGGCTGGGGCGTGTTGATCAATCTGGTTATGGCAGCCGCTGCTGCGCTGGCCGTCGAGGCCGCCGTCGTGCATTGGCGCAAGCGACCGCTGAGGCCGACCCTGAGTGACGGTAGCGCATTGGTCAGTGCCACGTTGCTGGCTCTGGCACTGCCGCCTTTCTGCCCATGGTGGCTGACCCTCAGTGCAGCCGCTTTGGCGATGATTTTCGGCAAGCACCTGTATGGCGGCGTCGGCACGAATCCCTTCAACCCGGCGATGCTCGGTTTTGCTCTGGTGCTGGTCACCTTTCCCCAACCCATGACCCATTGGCCATCGTCCCATGGCATGGACCTGCTGAGTGGCTTGCAGCAAGTGTTCGGTGTCGGCCATGCGCCGGATGCCTGGGTGCAGGCCACGGCACTGGACAGTCTGCGAATCAACAAAAGCCTGACCATGGATGAACTGTTTGCCGGCAACCCGGCATTCGGCCACTTTGGCGGCCGGGGTGTGGAATGGGTGAACCTGGCGTTTCTGGCTGGCGGAATGTTTCTCCTGCAACGAAGAGTGATCAGTTGGCATGCACCGGTCGGCATGCTGGCCAGCCTGTTCATCATCAGCCTGCTGTGCTGGAACGGGTCGGGCTCCGACTCCCATGGCTCGCCGCTTTTTCACCTGCTTAGCGGCGCGACCATGCTGGGGGCATTCTTCATCATCACCGAACCGGTGTCCGGCGCCAGAAGCCCTGGCGCGAAATTGCTGTTCGGCGTCGGCGTCGGGCTTCTGACTTATCTGATTCGTACCTGGGGCGGCTATCCGGACGGCATCGCCTTCGCCGTGCTGTTGATGAACCTGTGCGTGCCGGCATTGGAGCGCTTCGTGGTGGCCAGACAACAGCCGGAGGCGCAATGAGCCGGACATCAAGCATCGCTCTTCTGGTGCTTTTGGCCGCACTGGGCTTCGGCATGACATACTTCGTGCAGCTCGGCAGCGCGCCGCGCATTGCAGCCGAACAGCGCCTGATCGACAGCCGTAATCTGCTGGACCTGATCACGCCAGACAGCTACGACAATCAACCGCTCGAACACCCCATCAAAATCGAAATAACCGCCCTGACCAACAGCGCCTTGCTCGGTGGTTATCTGGCGACCCGGGCCGATCAACCCGTCGCGGTGTTGCTGCGCAGTCAAACACTTGGCTACGCCGGTGCCATCGACCTGTTGATCGCTGTCGACGCCAATGGCCGATTGCTGGGCGTTAAAACCCTCAAACAGTCGGAAACACCAGGACTGGGGGCACGGATCGCCGACTGGCCCAATACCTGGCTTCAGATTTTTTCCGGCAAATCTCGAACAGATCCCAACGACAGCGGCTGGGCGCTGAAAAAAGATCAGGGGCAGTTCGATCAGATCGCAGGCGCGACCATCACCTCAAGAGCGGTGATCAATGCCGTCCACGATGCATTGCGCTACTTTGATGAACACCGGCAACAACTGCTCGGAAACCCTGCCCATGGATAACTCATCGACTCTGCGCAACGCCTTGATGCTGACGCCACTGATCGGCGCCACCCACTCACTGGTAGCCGCAGTTGGTTTGTGCCTGATGTTCATGGTGGTGACCCAGTTGTTCAGTCTGGCCATGGGCGCCCTGCGATCCCGGCTGGTCCCGGCGACCCGCTTGCTGGCGAGCATCCTGTTGGCGGCCACACTCACCAGTTGTGCGGAACTCATGGCAAAAGCCTGGTCGCTGCAATGGCAGCAGCATCTGGGGTTTTATGGCGCCTTGATCGCCGTGCAATGCGTCGTTCTGGAACACACCGGGTTCTTTCAGAACGGCTGGCACCAACGCCTGCGCCTCAATGGCCTGTTTGCCACGCTGTTGATCGCACTGGGCCTGCTGCGCGAAATTATCGGCAACGGGACACTCGCAAGCCACCTGTCGTGGCTGACCGGTACAACGCAAGCTGACTGGCAAGGCTGGGTGCTGATGGCCGATGGCGGTCTGCGCCTGGCCACATTGGTCCCTGGCGGGTTTATTCTGCTCGGATTGCTGATCGCCGCCTGGCAGGCCTGGCGCCCCACGCCCACACATTGATTGCCTTCGAGGAAACGCACCGCCCATGAATGCCGCAAAACGTCTGGAAATATTCCGCAGACTGCACGAGGACAACCCGGAACCAAAGACCGAGCTGGCCTATTCCTCTGCGTTCGAATTGCTGATTGCCGTGATTCTCTCGGCACAGTCGACCGATGTCGGTGTCAACAAGGCCACAGCCAAACTGTTCCCGGTCGCCAATACCCCGGCAGCGATCCATGCCCTGGGTGTCGAAGGACTGTCGGAGTACATCAAGACCATCGGTCTGTACAACAGCAAAGCGAAAAACGTGATCGAGACCTGTCGCTTGCTGGTCGAGCGCCACGCCGGTGAAGTGCCACAAACCCGCGAAGAGCTGGAGGCGCTGCCCGGTGTCGGCCGCAAAACCGCCAATGTGGTACTCAATACCGCATTCCGTCAGCTGACCATGGCCGTCGACACGCATATTTTCCGGGTCAGCAACCGGACCGGCATTGCTCCCGGCAAGAATGTGGTGGAAGTCGAGAAAAAGCTGATGAAATTCGTGCCCAAGGAGTACCTGCTCGACTCCCATCACTGGCTGATCCTTCACGGCCGCTATGTTTGCCTGGCTCGCAAGCCACGATGCGGAAGCTGCCGGATCGAGGACTTGTGCGAATACAAGCACAAAACCTCCGACGATTGAGGCGCTCTTGGGTTTTTTGAATTATCGATTGAAAAAAACTTTTTTACCCGCCGGGAGATTGTCGATATAAGGAGCGCCAAAGGCCTTCTTAAGCCTGGAGTAATTAAATGAGTACTGGCAAAGAGCAATTGGACGTAGAAGACGACTTCACCACCGCCGAAACCGATGACGCTGAGCCGGTGGTTGAAGTAGCGAAAACTAATCTGAGCAAACGCCGCACCATCGACAATCTGCTGGAGGAGCGCCGACTGCAAAAGCAGTTGGCCGATTACGATTTTGACTTATGACACCTGAAAGCCTCCCGAAACGGAGGCTTTTTTTCTGGTGGCTGCCCTGGCAGGCGCTCCTTGTCGCGCAGTTACCTCATTACACCAGACCATTGCGTTGTGCCAGTTCGATCAGATCGACCAGAGACCGCGCATTCAGTTTGAGCAGCAGACGGGTCTTGTAGGTACTGACGGTTTTATTACTGAGAAACATTCCATCGGCAATCTCTTTGTTGGTCTTTCCTTTAGCCAACTGTTGCAGGACCATCATTTCCCGCCCCGACAATCGATCAACCATATCGGCCTCACTTGCATTCCCCAGACTGCAACGCACGGTATGCAAGGCTTGATTAGGAAAGTAACTGTAGCCTGACAACACGGCCTTTATTGCACTGAGCAACTCCGTCAGGTCTTGTTGCTTGCATACATAACCGGCCGCACCGGATTGCATGCAACGCATGGAAAAATGCCCCGGCGCCTGGGAAGTCAAAATCAGCACTTTCATCGGCATTGAGGTCGACGACAAACGCGCGATGACTTCCAACCCGTCCAGTTTCGGAATCCCGATATCCAGAATGACAATATCCGGCATAAGTTCACGGGCCAGTTGCAGTGCATCCACACCATTATCGGTTTCTGCAATAACTTCGTAGCCATGACGTTCCATCAGCATACGTACCGCAAGACGAATGACGGGGTGATCATCCACGATCAGCACTTTATTCATGGGCAAGTCCAATTTTCGCTGTTCGAATTTTTAGAGCCCGCACAATAGCCTAGTCGTTTCACCCATGGCATGTCACCCCTTCCAGCCACCTGCACCAAGAGACATCCCCTACAAACAACACGGATTTCTCCTACAAGAAACCCTCGAACGGAATGAGTTGAAAACTGTATCAGCGTCAGTGTGTCGCACTTTTCAGCAGTCGCCTCTATCGATTTACGACCAAAATTTTCCGAGAGCCTGCCTGAACCGTCGCGCCCTGAAAAACATAAGTCTCTAGTCCTCCGTTAAAATGTAACTGACATTTACGCACTCAACATTCACACAAGAAATATCACACACCAAGCATCCAATTACTCTTACAGCAAATAATTTTTTTTGAGCAATCATTAAAACACACCCAACATCCAAAAAAATCGAAGAGCAACCAAACAAACAAAAACACCTGTCAAAACCAGAAAACAATAAAAATCACTACAATAATCGCCACATCAAACTAACGTCATAATCATTCGAGAAAAGACAATCCGGTATGAGTACAGAACATGATAAGAAAACAAATTACCAACCCGATGACAATTATCGCGATATTCGCAGCACTCTCTGAAACTTCGGCGGCCGTTTCGCTCCCCTTCCTTGACCAAGAGGAAAGAGAGCTCTATGTCTGGTTTCTGATCAGCTTTCCGTTTTACTTACTTTTGCTTTTTTTTGCGACACTCAACTTCAACTACAAATCACTTTATGCGCCGTCCGACTTTGAAAAGGGAAAACACTTCATGAAGGTCATGGATGATGTTGGGCGTTCGGAAAAAAAAGCGTCCGGAAAGCCGTCTGAAAACCCCACGCTGGAAACGTCAACGAATGACTGTCAGTCAGCCCGGACGCCCTGTGGCGCACAGGACCCGCCAACAGAGATTGGTCTGCAAACCACCGTCTTTGTTCAGCATCAGCTTCAGTTACCGGAACTTGTAAAAGACCTGTACATCGTCGATGTACGCTGGATGAGCAAAGAGGTCGAGTTTGAAGCGCTGCTGGAGAAAATCCAGAGGCCACAGGAAAAGTCGGCGTACGTGATTCTGTTTGTCACTTGTGCCGTTTCGGAGAAATTACTGAAAGCCAGTGCGCTTGAACACTCAAGGCAGGCCAGCAAGCGCAGTGCCGCCTTTCATGTGGCCTACAATCTGGACTCGCACAGGTTGTCGGTCATTGATCAGGCCTTACAACCGGCAAGCAACAACCCATAGAACAGGCTATTGGCAGGAGAAAAACAGGAAATCGTCAGCGGAAACGAAAACACCCGACAACGTAGTAACTGGCGTCACACCCCGTTTTCAGATGCCTGACCTCGTCGAGGACGAGGTCAGGCACCCATCACGATTTCAAAGGTCTCAGAACAGCTTCCGGCCTTTGTTCGCCGCAATGCGCATGCGCAGGGCATTGAGCTTGATGAAGCCCGCTGCATCCGCCTGGTTGTACGCGCCGCCATCTTCTTCGAAGGTAGCGATGTTGGCGTCGAACAGCGAGTCGTCGGACTTGCGGCCAGTAACGATCACATTGCCCTTGTACAGCTTCAGGCGCACAACGCCGTTTACGTTGACCTGGGACGCATCGATCATCTGTTGCAGCATCAGACGCTCAGGGCTCCACCAGTAGCCGGTGTAGATCAGGCTGGCGTACTTGGGCATCAGCTCGTCTTTGAGGTGAGCCACTTCGCGGTCCAGGGTGATCGATTCGATCGCACGGTGGGCGCGCAGCATGATGGTGCCGCCAGGGGTTTCGTAGCAGCCACGGGACTTCATGCCCACATAGCGGTTCTCGACGATGTCGAGACGGCCGATACCGTGCTCACCACCGATACGGTTCAGGGTCGCCAGCACGGTGGCCGGAGTCATTTCGACGCCGTCCAGCGCGACGATGTCGCCGTTGCGGTAGGTCAGTTCCAGGTACTGAGGCTTGTCTGGAGCGTTTTCCGGGGAAACGGTCCAGCGCCACATGTCTTCTTCGTGCTCGGTCCAGGTGTCTTCCAGCACGCCGCCTTCATAGGAGATGTGCAGCAGGTTGGCATCCATGGAGTACGGGGACTTCTTCTTGCCGTGGCGCTCGATCGGGATCGCGTGCTTATCGGCGTAGTCCATCAGCTTTTCACGGGACAGCAGGTCCCACTCGCGCCACGGAGCGATCACTTTCACACCTGGCTTCAAGGCGTACGCACCGAGTTCGAAACGAACCTGGTCGTTACCCTTGCCGGTGGCGCCATGGGAAATGGCGTCTGCACCGGTTTCGTTGGCAATTTCGATCAGGCGCTTGGCGATCAGCGGACGAGCGATGGAAGTACCCAGCAGGTACTCGCCTTCGTAAACGGTGTTGGCGCGGAACATCGGGAAAACGAAATCGCGCACGAACTCTTCGCGCAAGTCGTCGATGTAGATCTCTTTGACGCCCATGGCCTGAGCCTTGGCGCGTGCAGGTTCGACCTCTTCGCCCTGACCCAGGTCAGCGGTGAAGGTCACCACTTCACAGTTATAAGTATCCTGCAGCCACTTGAGGATCACCGAAGTGTCCAGGCCGCCGGAATATGCCAGAACGACCTTGTTTACGTCCGCCATGCCATCACTCCACGGGGTTCTACGGAAAGCCGTGAAGTCTACCGCTCATGCAGGATAATTTACAGTGGCGCGACAGCTTATGACGACAAAGCGACAGAATCTGTCGAGAGCGCGACGATGACCGAAAAGTCAGGAAGTTGCCGAAGTGGCCGCTTTCGTCGCCTGCGGGGCGACTTGTTCCGTGGGTGCTCCGCGCTCCAGACGTACCGCTACTCGACGGTTCTTCGCGCGGTTGGCGTTGCTGGTATTAGGCGCCAACGGATAACGTTCGCCATGGAAACGCACGGTGATCTGTGACTCCTGGATGCCGTTGGCCTTGAAGAACTCCATCACTGCCAAGGCTCGGCGCCGCGACAGGTCGCGGTTGGTCAGGCGGTTGCCGCTGTTGTCGGAGTGACCGTCGAGTTCGATGTGATTGACCGTCGGATCGGCCTTCATGTACTCCAGCATCACCTGCAGCTTGGCCTTCGCGGCGCGGTCGAGTTCGATTCCGCCGCCTGGGAAGCCGATTTCGGATTGCTTCACCTGCTCGAAGTTCTGCGGCAACAATTTGGCCACGCAACCTTGGTAATCGGCAAAAGCCTTGTTGAACCTGACCGGCAACAAACGCACTTCCGAAACCCGGCCATCCCCCGAGGAATGGCGAACTACCGGGCTGCGACCGTCCATCAGACCGCTGATCAGGCGTCCGGCCTGAACCTGTGAACTGTTGAACAACACGTTGCCGCTGCCGATTCTCACCGTGCCCAGATTGATATCGTCACGCCCCGGTTGCCACGGTGCCGCAGCGGCCAGCAAGGTCGCCGAACCGCCGCCGATCATCGGGTTGTAGGTTTTCAGACGAAAAATAGCCTGCTCGCCGGCACGACGCACGAACTCGCCGGTACCGAAGTCGGTAATCGGTTGCGTCAGACGGCATTCGAACTTGTCTCCTTCGACCGTCCACTCAATGTTCTCCAGACGGGTCTGGAAAGTGAGCGCCATTGCCGGGAGGCTGGCAAACACACTGAACAAGGCTAAATAACGCTGGCGCACGGGAGGCTCCACTGGCTTCTACAACAAAAAGACCGACACACAGATGTTTACGGCATACCTGTTGGATATCGGATGCTTCCTGCAAAACTTGATAGCGAGTGCCTGCAAGAGTCTTTTCCGGTAGCATTCCCTTGAGTTTGACCCGCCTGGAATCCCCTCATGTCCGACCGCCTGACCCTGCTGCGTCCCGACGACTGGCATATTCATCTTCGCGATGGTGCCGTGTTGACCAATACCGTCGCGGATGTCGCGCGCACCTTTGGCCGCGCCATCATCATGCCCAACCTGGTTCCACCGGTGCGCACCGCGGCCGAAGCCGACGGCTATCGCCAGCGGATTCTCGCTGCCCGCCCGGCCGGCAGCTCGTTCGAGCCGCTGATGGTCCTGTACCTGACCGACCGCACCCAGCCTGAAGAAATTCGCGAGGCCAAGGCCAGCGGATTCATTCACGCCGCCAAGCTGTACCCGGCCGGCGCGACCACCAACTCGGACTCTGGCGTCACCAGCATCGACAAGATATTCCCTGCACTCGAGGCCATGGCCGAAGTCGGGATGCCGTTGTTGGTTCACGGTGAGGTCACCCGTGGCGATGTCGACGTGTTCGACCGCGAAAAAATCTTCATCGATGAGCACATGCGCCGTGTGGTCGAACGTTTCCCGACCCTCAAAGTGGTTTTCGAACACATCACCACCGCGGACGCCGTGCAGTTCGTCAACTCGGCTTCGGCCAACGTAGGCGCGACCATCACGGCTCACCACCTGCTGTACAACCGCAACCACATGCTGGTGGGCGGGATTCGGCCGCACTTCTATTGCCTGCCGATCCTCAAGCGCAATACGCACCAGGAAGCCCTGCTCGACGCCGCCACCAGCGGCAGCGAGAAGTTTTTCCTCGGTACCGACTCGGCGCCCCACGCCCAGCACGCCAAGGAGGCGGCCTGCGGTTGCGCCGGTTGCTACACCGCCTTTGCTGCCATCGAGATGTATGCCGAAGCCTTCGAACAGCGCAATGCGCTGGACAAGCTCGAAGCCTTCGCCAGCCTCTACGGCCCTCGGTTCTATGGTCTGCCGGCCAACACCGATCGCATCACCCTGGTCCGCGAAGAATGGACCGCCCCGACCAGCCTGCCGTTTGGCGAGCTGACCGTTATCCCGCTGCGCGCCGGTGAAAAACTGCGCTGGCGCCTGCTGGAGGAACACGCGTGAGTGAAGACCATTTCGACGACGAACTGGAAGGCAATGGCGGCGGAGGCGGCCCTCGTCATCCAATGGCTGCCAGGTTCCGTGGTTACCTGCCGGTTGTCGTCGACGTAGAAACCGGTGGCTTCAACTCAGCCACCGACGCCCTGCTGGAAATCGCCGCGACCACCATCGCCATGGATGAAAAGGGTTTTGTTTATCCGGATCACACCTACTTCTTCCGTGTCGAACCGTTCGAAGGCGCGAACATCGAAGCAGCTGCCCTGGAGTTTACCGGGATCAAGCTCGATCACCCGCTGCGCATGGCCGTGAGTGAAGAGTCTGCCCTGAACGATATCTTCCGCGGCGTGCGCAAGGCCCTCAAGGCCAATGGCTGCAAACGGGCGATCCTGGTCGGGCATAACAGCAGTTTCGACCTGGGCTTCCTGAATGCGGCGGTTGCACGCCTGGACATGAAGCGCAATCCATTCCATCCATTCTCCAGTTTCGATACCGCCACGCTAGCGGGTCTCGCCTACGGCCAGACCGTGTTGGCCAAGGCGTGCCAGGCAGCGGACATCGACTTCGACGGTCGTGAGGCTCACTCGGCCCGCTACGACACCGAAAAGACGGCGGAGCTATTTTGCGGCATCGTCAATCGCTGGAAACAAATGGGTGGCTGGGAAGATTTCAACGACTGATGGCTTTCTGTAGGAGCGAGCCTGCTCGCGATGGTCGTTAACGATAACGCGGGCAGTCTGGTTCCCCGCGGTGTTCTTGAGTCCATCGCGAGCGGGCTCGCTCCTACAGAGACCAAAACAATTCCCGCCCATAAAAAAACCGGCCTCGATGGCCGGTTTTTTTGTACCTGCTTTTTATAGCTGGAGCGTGCGCCTTACAGAGCGGCAGCGTGCTCGGTCAGGTAAGCCGCAACGCCTTCTGGCGAAGCGTTCATGCCTTTGTCGCCTTTTTTCCAGTTGGCAGGGCAGACTTCGCCGTGCTCTTCGTGGAATTGTAGAGCGTCGACCAGACGCAACAGCTCTTCCATGTTACGGCCCAGCGGCAGGTCGTTGATGATCTGCGAGCGGACAACGCCTTTGTCGTCGATCAGGAACGCGCCACGGAAAGCCACACCGTCAGCGGACTGAACGTCGTAGGCCTTCATGATTTCCTGCTTGATGTCGGCAGCCATGGTGTAGCGGACTTCGCCGATACCGCCATTGTTGACCGGGGTGTTACGCCATGCGTTGTGGGTGAAGTGCGAGTCGATCGACACAGCGACCACTTCAACGTTGCGTGCCTTGAACTCGGACATGCGGTTGTCCAGAGCGATCAGCTCGGACGGGCAAACGAAGGTGAAGTCCAGTGGGTAGAAAAACACCAGGCCGTATTTGCCTTTGATCGCCGAAGACAGAGTGAAGCTGTCAACGATCTCGCCATTGCCGAGTACGGCCGGTACGGTGAAGTCAGGGGCTTGTTTGCCTACGAGTACGCTCATTGGATATCTCCTGGTGTAATAGCGTGAGAAACAGGGTTCGCACCAGCCTGCCACCCTGAGGCGACAGCCCTGTGACACGATCCCCGGTCGCAAAAGACTGGCCATCATACACCGCGTGTTTGAGCTGTCTTAGCTGTTTTTTCCCGGGACGGTAAAATCGGCACTCGGCTTTCTTCACTGACTTTGTGCGCCAGACCGTTCGTCAGGAGCACACCCTTATTAGGAAAAGCGCTCTGAAAGCACTTTGACAATCATTCTCGTTAACATTAAGATCCATCGCAATTGAGTCACAATCAGCGACGGTCCTTCCTTATGTATGTTTGCCTCTGCACTGGCGTCACCGACGGTCAAATCCGCGATGCGATCTATGAAGGATGCTGCAGCTACAAGGAAGTCCGTGTGGCCACCGGCGTTGCAAGTCAATGCGGCAAATGTGCCTGCCTCGCCAAGGAAGTGGTCCGCGAGACCCTGACAAAACTGCAAACGGCCCAGGCTGCAATTCCTTTTCCAGCAGAATTTACAGCGGCTTAAATATCGAATTTCAAAGAACCGGACATATGTCCGGTTTTTTTATGCCTCAAAATCAACTAGTTATGCTCTAGACGCGGAACACAAACATTCTTATTCCGATTAATTTTCATTTAAGTTTCAATAACTTAGGTTTGACACTCTTAAATGCGCGGCTCAAACTCTGCTCTATTGACAGCTAATAAAGGGCAGGACCCCATCATGAAAGGCGACGTTACAGTCATCCAGCATCTCAACAAGATCCTCGCCAATGAACTGGTCGCGATCAATCAATACTTCCTGCATGCACGCATGTATGAAGATTGGGGCCTGAACAAGCTCGGCAAGCACGAGTACCACGAATCCATCGACGAGATGAAGCACGCGGACAAGCTGATCAAGCGCATTCTGTTCCTTGAAGGCCTGCCGAACGTCCAGGATTTGGGCAAGCTGCACATCGGCGAACACACCAAGGAAATGCTCGAGTGCGACCTGCGTATCGAACGCATTGGTCACGCAGATCTCAAAGTAGCTATCGCTCATTGCGAAACCGTTGGCGACTTCGGTAGTCGTGAACTGCTTGAAGACATCCTCGAGTCCGAAGAAGAACATATCGACTGGCTGGAAACCCAGTTGGGCCTGATCGATAAAATCGGTATCGAAAACTACCTGCAATCGCAGATGGGCGAAGACGAGTAGGAGCTGCCGCAATAAAAAGCCCCGCCCTCTTTCGAGTGGCGGGGCTTTTTAATACCTGCTGTCTCCGTAGGAGCGAGCTTGCTCGCGATGGACGTTAACGATAACGCGTGCTTCCTGATTAAACGCGTCAACCTCAAATCCATCGCGAGCAAGCTCGCTCCCATAGGAGGTGTCGGTCAGGCTTCGGTCTTGGCAGCAGCGGCCTTGGCGGCGGCTTCCTTGATCAGGCTCTGCAGCGAACCGTCAGCAGCCATTTCAGTCATGATGTCGCTACCGCCGACCAGCTCACCGGCAACCCACAGCTGTGGGAAGGTTGGCCAGTTGGCGTATTTTGGCAGGTTGGCGCGGATTTCCGGGTTCTGCAGGATGTCCACGTACGCAAACTTTTCGCCACACGCCATCACGGCCTGCGCGGCTTTCGCGGAGAAGCCGCACTGCGGGGCATTCGGCGAGCCTTTCATGTAAAGCAGAATGGTGTTGTTGGCAATCTGCTCTTTAATCGTTTCGATGATATCCATGGAGCACCTCGGCTGAACTTTCCGACTCATGGGTCGGCACGGTGGCGCATTGTAACGGAAAGCCGAGCGCCCTGCTTGGTCTCTCCGTCAGACTGATTCAAGCCGCCGCTACGGTCACCGGCACGCCATTGAGCGCGGCATTGCCCGACAACTCGTCAATCTGGCAGTCGTCGGTCAGGTCGTTGGCGCTGGACCCCGGCTGGCTGCTGGCAATCGTCATTTGCACACCCGGCCGCGCATGGCCCCAGCCGTGCGGCAGGCTGACCACTCCCTTCATCATATCCAGACTGCCAAGCACCTCAACCTCAATCACACCCACCCGTGAACTGACCCGCACACGTTGCCCGTCGCTGAGCCCGCGACTGGCCAGATCGTCCGGATGCATCAGCAACTGGTGACGTGGCTTGCCCTTCACCAACCGATGATAGTTATGCATCCATGAGTTGTTGCTGCGCACATGTCGGCGGCCAATCATCAACAACTCGTCGGCGGCCGGCGCCTGCAAGGCTGCGAAGCGCGTCAGGTCAGCGAGAATCGCGGCCGGCGCGGCCTGGATGCGTTGATTGGCCGTCTTCAGGCGTGGTGCCAGGTTGGGCTTGAGCGCTCCCAGATCGACGCCATGGGGATGATCGAACAAAGTCGCCAATGACAGCTTGTGCTCTGAAGTGTCGCCGTACATCCCCATGCGCAGGCCGCGATCGATTATTTGCGCCGGGGCGATGGTCGGCTTCAACTCTTTGCCGGTCCTGGCGGCAAATGCCTTGGCCAGCCCGACGAAGATCTCCCAGTCGTGCAATGCACCTTTGGGTTTGGCGAGGATTGCGCGGTTGAAACGGCTGACGTTGCGCACTGCAAACAGGTTGAACGTCGTGTCGTAATGGTCGTTTTCCAGCGCCGATGTGGACGGCAGGATCAGGTCGGCGTAACGCGTGGTTTCATTGATGTACAAGTCGATACTGACCATGAACTCCAGCCCGTCCAGCGCCTGCTCGAGTTTTCGGCCATTGGGTGTGGACAGCACCGGGTTACCCGCCACGGTGATCAACGCCCGTACCTGCCCGTCCCCTTCGGTGAGCATCTCTTCGGCCAGCGCCGATACCGGCAGCTCTCCGGCGTATTCCGGGCGCCCGGAAACCCGGCTCTGCCACAAGTTGAAATGCCCGCCCGAAGTCGTCGCCACCAGGTCCACCGCCGGCTCAGTGCACAAGGCCCCACCCACGCGATCGAGGTTGCCGGTGACCAGGTTGATCAACTGCACCACCCAGTGGCACAGCGTACCGAAGGCCTGGGTCGAGACGCCCATGCGGCCATAGCAGACTGCACTCGGTGCCGCGGCGAAGTCCCGCGCCAATTGGCGGATCTGTTCCGCTGGTACGGCGCACAACGGGCTCATGGCCTCGGCGGAGAACCGCGCGACGGCCTCCCGCACGTCCTCCAGACCGTCTACGGGCAGATGGCTGTCGCAGGTCAGACCTTCAGCGAACAACGTGTTAAGCAGGCCGAACAACAACGCCGCATCGCCGCCAGGGCGCACGAACAGATGCTGATCGGCAATCGCAGCCGTTTCACTAAGGCGCGGATCGACCACCACCACTTTGCCGCCTCGAGCCTGTATCGCCTTCAAGCGCTTTTCCACATCCGGCACGGTCATGATGCTGCCGTTCGAAGCCAGTGGATTGCCGCCCAGGATCAGCATGAAATCGGTGTGATCGATGTCCGGGATTGGCAGCAACAAACCGTGGCCGTACATCAAATGACTGGTCAGGTGATGGGGCAATTGATCGACCGAGGTGGCAGAAAACCGGTTGCGGGTTTTCAGCAGGCCGAGGAAGTAATTGCTGTGGGTCATCAGCCCGTAATTGTGCACGCTCGGGTTGCCTTGATAGACCGCCACGGCATTTTGCCCGTGACGATCCTGAATGGCGGCGAGGCGTTCGGCGACCAGATTGAATGCCGCTTCCCACTCAATGGGCTGCCACTCATTGCCCACCCGCTGCATGGGCTGATGCAGGCGATCCGGATCGTTCTGAATGTCTTGCAGGGCCACGGCCTTGGGGCAGATGTGCCCACGGCTGAACGTATCCTGGGGGTCGCCCTTGATCGATGTGATCTGGACGTTACCACCTTCGACCTCGGTGGTTTCGATGGTCAGGCCGCAGATGGCTTCGCACAAATGGCATGCACGATGATGGAGAGTCTTGGTCATGGCCAGTCTCTGTCTTGTTATGGGCGGGCAACGTTGGCCACGGAAGCAAAACTATGGCGCCAGACCCGTCACCGCGCCAGCGACGTTCGTCTTGTGAATCGAGGGTCATCAGGCCAGCCGATAGCCGCCAGCGCTCAGTTCGAAGGCAGCCTGGGCGGCGCCTGCAAGTGGATTTCCCGAAGGGATTCAATCGGTCCGTGGGGGCCATGCACACCGGTCAGCTCGCCGATCAGGCGCCAGTGTTCGTCGAGCCCGGCAGTGATGAATGACAGGTCAGAAACCGACTGTCAGCGCACCATTGCCGCCCCGCCTGATTGCCAAGCCCCGAGAGGCCGGTGTACAAATGAGACGCTGCTGTCAGGAAACAGGCTTCAAAAGCGCTACCTCGGTGACCCCGTAGCACCTCTGAAACTCCCTAAAAACTGTAGCCCTATTGGTAAGACGCGACATTTAATTATAAGATCGCGCCTTCCCCTATTTCGTCGCCCCGTGCGGCTTACGCCGCAGGTCTCGCCCGTTGTTCCGTTAAACAAGGCTTTGAGCATCTGCGGTTTGTAGCAAAAAGGTAGTCAATGATGAGCGCAAGGCACTTTCTCTCCCTGATGGATTGCACGCCCGAAGAGCTGGTCAGCGTGATCCGTCGAGGCGTTGAGCTCAAGGACCTGCGTAACCGCGGCGTACTGTTCGAGCCTCTGAAAAATCGCGTCCTGGGGATGATTTTCGAGAAATCCTCGACCCGCACCCGGATCTCCTTCGAGGCCGGCATGATCCAGCTCGGCGGCCAGGCGATCTTCCTGTCGCCCCGTGACACTCAACTGGGCCGTGGCGAGCCGATCGGCGACTGCGCCATTGTCATGTCGAGCATGCTCGACGCAGTGATGATCCGTACCTTTGCCCACAGCAACCTGACCGAATTCGCCGCCAACTCCCGCGTACCGGTAATCAATGGCCTGTCCGACGACCTGCATCCGTGCCAGTTGCTGGCTGACATGCAGACCTTCCTCGAACACCGCGGCTCCATCCAGGGCAAGACCGTGGCCTGGATCGGCGACGGCAACAACATGTGCAACAGCTATATAGAAGCGGCGATCCAGTTCGACTTCCAGTTGCGCGTAGCCTGCCCGGAAGGCTACGAACCCAACCCGGTGTTCCTGGCCAAGGCCGGCGATCGGGTCACCATCGTTCGCGACCCGAAAGATGCCGTACGCGGTGCGCACCTGGTGAGCACCGACGTCTGGACCTCCATGGGCCAGGAAGAGGAAACCGCCAAGCGCCTGCAGCTGTTCGCACCGTATCAGGTCAACTGCGCCCTGCTCGACCTGGCTGCTGAAGACGTGCTGTTCATGCATTGCCTGCCGGCGCACCGCGGCGAAGAAATCAGCGTCGACCTGCTCGATGACAAACGCTCGGTTGCCTGGGATCAAGCCGAAAACCGTCTGCACGCGCAAAAGGCCTTGCTCGAATTCCTCGTTCCGCCTTCGTACCACCACGCATGAGCCAGCCATTACTGCTTAATCTGCGCAACCTCGCCTGCGGTTATCAGGACCAGCGAGTGGTTCAAAACCTCAATCTGCACCTGAACGCGGGCGACATCGGTTGCCTGCTGGGCTCCTCGGGTTGCGGCAAGACCACAACGCTGCGGGCGATTGCCGGTTTCGAGCCGGTGCATGAAGGTGAAATCCAGTTGGCTGGCGAGACGATCTCCAGCGCCGGTTTCACCCTTGCCCCGGAGAAACGTCGCATTGGCATGGTGTTCCAGGACTACGCACTCTTTCCGCATTTGAGCGTGGCCGACAACATCACCTTCGGCATTCGCAAGCATCCGCAAAAGGATCGCGTTACCGAAGAACTGCTGGAACTGGTCAACCTGAAGAACCTCGGCAAGCGCTTCCCCCACGAGCTTTCAGGTGGTCAGCAGCAACGTGTCGCCCTGGCCCGTGCCCTGGCGCCGGAACCGCAACTGTTGCTGCTCGACGAACCGTTCTCCAACCTCGATGGTGAATTGCGCCGCAAGCTCAGCCATGAAGTGCGCGACATCCTCAAGGCCCGTGGCACCAGCGCGATTCTGGTGACTCACGACCAGGAAGAAGCCTTCGCGGTCAGCGACCACGTTGGCGTGTTCAAGGAAGGTCGCCTGGAACAATGGGATACGCCCTACAACCTGTATCACGAACCACTGACACCTTTTGTGGCGAGCTTCATCGGCCAGGGTTATTTCATACGCGGTCAGTTGAACAGCCCGGAATCGGTACAAACCGAGCTGGGTGAGTTGCGCGGCAATCGGGCCTACACCTGGCCGGTAGGCGGTGCCGTGGACGTGCTACTGCGCCCGGACGATATCGTCTATGCACCGGACAGCACACTGAAGGCGCGAATCGCCGGCAAGACATTCCTGGGTGCTTCGACCCTGTATCGCTTGCAGCTGCCGACAGGCGCACAGCTGGAATCGATCTTCCCGAGCCATGTCGATCGTCAGGTTGGGGCGGATGTGGGCATTCGTGTCGCGGCTGAACACCTGGTGTTGTTCCAGGCTTCCGGCAGTACGGCGGCGCAGATTCCGGTTGTTGAATCGGGTGTCCGGCGTTACAGCGCGGCCAGCTGATACACAAAAACCCTGTAGGAGCGAGCTTGCTCGCGAAAAACGTCTGGATAACGCGTTCATTCCGGTTGCACGCGTTATCGTTGTCGTCCATCGCGAGCAAGCTGCTCCCACATTGGGTTTGCGTTAGCCCAACATCAGCGTTCCGCGCGCCACGAGCGTCACATTCCCGCCAATCTTCACCCGCTCCCCTTCCAGCCGACAGAACAACTCCCCACCCCGCGCCGAACGCTGAAAAGCCGTCAGGCTCGACTTGCCCAAACGCTTTGACCAGTACGGAATCAGAAGGCAATGGGTCGATCCGGTCACCGGGTCTTCATTGATGCCGATTGCCGGGGCGAAGTACCGGGAAACAAAGTCGTGCTGCTCACCCCGCGCCGTCACGATGGCGCCCAACCATGGCAACTTCGCCAGGGCGACCATGTCCGGCTTGCAGTCGAGCACCGCTTGCTCGGACTCCAGCACCACAAACAGTTCATTGGAACCCAGCACATCGACAGCCTCAACGCCGAGGGCACGCTCAACATCCAGGGTCACGTCGATTTCCGAGGGAATGATCGCCGGGAAATCCAGCCACAAGCGCTCACCTTCACGGGTCACGCTCAACGGTCCGGATTTGCAGGTGAAGTCCAGTCGCTCGACCGGCTCTTTATAGATTTCAAACAGCACATAGGCGCTAGCCAGCGTCGCGTGACCGCACAATGGCACCTCGGTGGTCGGCGTAAACCAGCGGATGTGCCAGCCCTGCCCTTCGCGCACGACAAATGCCGTTTCGGCGAGGTTGTGCTCGGCGGCAATCTTTTGCATCAACTCATCGGCGAGCCAGGTTTCGAGCCGATAGACCATTGCCGGGTTGCCGCTGAACGGCTGATTGCTGAACGCGTCGACCTGATGAAACTCAAGCTGCATAACCTTCTCCCTTTGTCAGACCGCCGAGCATGCCGCGCTGGCCGCACCGGCACCAGTGACAGAGCAGGCTGATTTTCACCATACAGAGCTGCATTCACTTCGACGCTCATGCACGGCCGATATCGGCAAACTTTGCCTGGGTGTGTTCGGCCAGCACGGCCGGCGCCAGTTCGACTTCCAGTCCGCGCCGGCCAGCACTGACAAAAATGCTGGCGAAGGGCTGGGCTGAATTATCAATGAAGGTACGCAAACGTTTTTTCTGCCCCAGCGGACTGATCCCGCCCAACAGATAACCAGTGGAGCGCTGCGCCGCCGCCGGGTCGGCCATTTCGACCTTTTTCACGCCAGCGGCCTGGGCCAGCCCTTTCAAGTCCAGGCTGCCGACAACCGGCACCACCGCCACCAACAACTCGCCCTTTTCGCTGGCCGCCAGCAAGGTCTTGAACACCTGGGCCGGGTCGAGCCCCAGTTTCTCCGCTGCTTCCAGTCCGTAGGAGGCGGCCTTTGGGTCATGTTCGTAACTGTGTATGCGATGTTCGGCCCGAACCTTTTTCAACAAATCCAATGCGGGGGTCATGGCAGCTCCAGAGTGGGCGGCAGAAGAAAAATACTGCGGCGAATTCTAGGACATTGATCGTTAAAAGGCTCCAGGGCAGCGCATCCATAACGCCATAGCCCAGCCTTCCCAGCACCCAAAGACTCGTTCATTCATGCGACGAATAGTTTATTTATGACCAACGGTTCACTTTCGACCTTTGACAGTAGTGTTTCTTGTCTATATTTTTTCGTTTCTGAAACTGCACGAAACGTCCTACCGCAGCACCCAGCAGTAAACCGCGACCAGGATGGGGATCCTGCCTCGCTGAAAACCGCGCTTCGACCATGATGGAAAAAGCGCCAGACAACAAAAAAAACCGAGGTTTCAATGACAACTGCTTTACAACAACCATCGCTCTCGAGCCAATGCATGGCCGAATTCCTGGGTACGGCGCTGCTGATCTTTTTTGGTACGGGTTGCGTTGCCGCGCTCAAAGTCGCGGGTGCCAGTTTTGGCTTGTGGGAAATCAGCATTATCTGGGGCGTCGGCGTCAGCATGGCGATCTACCTCACCGCCGGAGTTTCCGGGGCACATCTGAACCCCGCAGTCAGCATTGCCCTGAGTATTTTCGCGGACTTCGAAAAGCGTAAATTACCTTTCTACATGCTTGCTCAAGTGGCAGGCGCCTTCTGTGGAGCGCTGTTGGTTTACACGCTTTACAGCAATCTATTCTTCGAATTCGAACAAACTCACCATATGGTTCGCGGAACACAGACCAGCCTTGAATTGGCCTCCGTGTTCTCCACCTTCCCGAATCCTGTGCTGACCACCGCCCAGGC
The DNA here is from genome assembly GCF_059492225.1 of Pseudomonas sp. Pseusp10. NCBI lineage: Bacteria > Pseudomonadati > Pseudomonadota > Gammaproteobacteria > Pseudomonadales > Pseudomonadaceae > Pseudomonas > Pseudomonas sp. Pseusp10. Next base: position 5,807,454 of record NZ_CP168528.1, read on the forward strand.
GTTTCTGGTCGAGGTGATCATTACGGCCATCCTGATGGGCGTGATCATGTCCCTGACCGACGACAACAATGGCCTGCCAAAAGGCCCGCTGGCACCGCTGCTGATCGGCCTGCTGATTGCGGTGATCGGCAGCTCGATGGGACCGCTGACCGGTTTTGCCATGAACCCGGCGCGAGACTTCGGCCCTAAACTGATGACTTTCTTCGCTGGCTGGGGTGAAATTTCCTTCACTGGCGGACGCGATATTCCGTATTTCCTGATTCCTGTTTTTGCACCGATTGTCGGTGCCTGCCTCGGTGCTGCCGCCTATCGCGGGCTGATTGCCCGCCATCTGCCCAGCGCCGTGCCTGCTACAAAGGACGCACTACCTGCCATTAACGGCAAACCCAGAACTTCTTGATACCGTTGGCGCGTGCCCCTGCCCTTTGATCGCGCGCCAGACCTCACTCCCTTATTCACCCCAAGGCAATCGACATGACCGACACACAGAATAAGAACTACATCATTGCCCTCGATCAGGGTACGACCAGCTCCCGCGCGATCATTTTCGACCGCGACGCGAACGTGGTCTGCACCGCCCAACGGGAGTTCGCCCAGCATTACCCGCAAGCCGGCTGGGTCGAGCATGACCCGATGGAAATCTTCGCCACCCAAAGCGCCGTGATGGTCGAGGCCCTGGCACAAGCCGGCCTGCACCACGACCAGGTGGCAGCCATCGGTATCACCAACCAGCGCGAAACCACCGTGGTGTGGGACAAGAACACCGGCCGCCCGATCTACAACGCAATCGTCTGGCAATGCCGACGCAGCACCGAGATCTGCCAGCAGCTCAAACGCGATGGTCACGAGCAATACATCAGCGAAACCACTGGCCTGGTCACCGACCCCTACTTCTCCGGCACCAAGCTCAAGTGGATCCTCGACAATGTCGAAGGCAGCCGCGAACGCGCGCGCAACGGCGAGCTGCTGTTCGGCACCGTCGACAGCTGGCTGATCTGGAAATTTACCGGCGGCAAGGTGCATGTCACCGACTACACCAACGCTTCGCGCACCATGCTCTTCAACATCCACACCCTGGAGTGGGACGCGAAGATGCTGGAGATGCTGGATATTCCGCGCGAAATGCTGCCGGAAGTTAAATCGTCCTCGGAAATTTATGGCCATACCAAAAGCGGCATCGCCATCGGCGGCATTGCCGGTGACCAGCAAGCTGCCCTGTTCGGACAGATGTGCGTCGAGCCAGGCCAGGCGAAAAACACCTACGGCACTGGCTGCTTCCTGCTGATGAACACCGGTGACAAGGCGGTGAAATCCCGACACGGCATGCTGACCACCATCGCTTGCGGCCCACGTGGCGAAGTGGCCTACGCACTGGAAGGCGCGGTGTTCAACGGCGGTTCTACCGTGCAGTGGCTGCGTGACGAACTGAAAATCATCAACGACGCCCACGACACCGAATACTTCGCCAACAAGGTCAAGGACAGCAACGGTGTGTACCTGGTGCCGGCCTTCACCGGTCTTGGCGCTCCCTACTGGGACCCGTACGCCCGTGGCGCACTGTTTGGCCTGACCCGCGGTGTACGCGTGGATCACATCATTCGTGCCGCGCTCGAGTCGATTGCCTACCAGACCCGCGATGTGCTGGACGCCATGCAGCAGGACTCCGGCGAACGCCTCAAGGCCCTGCGCGTGGATGGCGGCGCGGTGGCCAACAACTTCCTCATGCAGTTCCAGGCCGACATCCTCGGCACCCAGGTCGAGCGCCCGCAAATGCGCGAAACCACCGCACTCGGCGCCGCTTACCTGGCAGGCCTGGCCTGTGGCTTCTGGGGCAGCCTGGAAGAGCTGCGTGGCAAGGCCGTGATCGAGCGCCAGTTCGAGCCGACCCTGGATGAAGCTGCGAAGGAAAAACTCTACGCCGGCTGGAAAAAAGCCGTCAGCCGCACCCGCAATTGGGAGGCTGAAGACGCGGCTGAATAAGCCAGGCCCCAGACTCGTATCTGGTTGTAACTGGTAGGGAGCGGATTCCTGCGGCATCATGGGCAAATTTTGCACGGCAGCCCAAAGGACGCCCCATGAATCTGCCTCCCCGTCAGCAGCAAATCCTCGAACTGGTCCGCGAACGCGGCTATGTCAGCATCGAGGAAATGGCCACGTTGTTCGTTGTTACACCGCAGACCATCCGCCGCGATATCAATCAGCTCGCGGAATCCAATTTGTTGCGTCGCTACCACGGTGGCGCCGCCTATGATTCCAGTGTCGAAAACACCGCCTACGCCATGCGCGCCGATCAGATGCGCGACGAGAAACAGCGTATCGGCGAAGCCATTGCCGCGCAGATTCCCGACCATGCCTCGTTGTTCATCAACATCGGCACCACCACCGAATCCATTGCCCGGGCACTGCTCAACCACAGTCACCTGAAGATCATCACCAACAATCTGCATGTGGCGTCGATGCTCAGCGCCAAGGACGACTTCGACGTGCTGCTGACCGGTGGCAACGTACGGCGCGACGGCGGTGTGGTGGGCCAGGCCAGTGTCGACTTCATCAACCAGTTCAAGGTCGATTTCGCCCTGGTGGGCATCAGTGGTATCGATGAGGACGGTAGCCTGCTGGATTTCGACTATCAGGAAGTGCGGGTATCCCAGGCGATCATCGCCAATGCCCGACAAGTGATCCTCGCAGCCGACTCCAGCAAGTTCGGGCGCAACGCCATGATTCGCCTGGGGCCGATCAGCCTGGTCGATTGTCTGGTCACCGATCAGCAGCCTTCGCCAGCGCTGGCGCAGCTGCTGAACCAGCACAAGGTTCGGCTGGAAGTCGTTTAACCCCACCATCTCCAGTGCCTACACTGGCGCTATCGCGGGCAAGCCCGCTCCCACAGGCACGTGTGATCCTTGTGGGAGCGGGCTTGCCCGCGAAGACGATCGCACATACAGCCCCCCTCTTGCGCCATAACGCGCATCAAAATGTTCGTAAATTTTCCTTTAACGGCCCTTCGATGAGTATTTTCAATCGAAGCTGACTGGCTGTGCGCCTCTTTATGGGCTAGTATTTTCGCAAATGAACATTAATGTTCGATTTCAAATACAGAACATAAAAGAATTCCGAGGCCGAGCCGATGCCCACTTCCACCTTGTCTACGCCCCCTCTCGCCGAGGTTTACGATATCGCCGTCATCGGTGGCGGGATCAATGGCGTGGGGATCGCAGCGGATGCTGCCGGTCGCGGCCTATCGGTGTTCCTTTGTGAAAAGGATGACCTGGCCAGCCATACTTCGTCGGCCAGCAGCAAGCTGATCCACGGCGGCCTGCGCTACCTCGAACATTACGAATTTCGCCTGGTGCGTGAAGCCCTGGCCGAACGTGAAGTGCTGCTGGCCAAAGCACCGCACATCGTCAAGCAAATGCGCTTCGTGCTGCCACACCGCCCGCACCTGCGCCCGGCGTGGATGATCCGTGCCGGTCTGTTCCTCTATGACAACCTGGGCAAACGCGAGCAACTGCAAGGTTCGAAAAGCCTGAAGTTCGGCCCCGACAGCGCGCTCAAAAGTGAGATCACCAAGGGTTTCGAATACTCCGATTGCTGGGTCGACGATGCGCGACTGGTGGTGTTGAACGCCATGGCCGCCCGGGAAAAAGGCGCCCACGTTCACACCCGGACCCGCTGCGTCAGCGCGCGGCGTACCAAGGGCCTCTGGCACCTGCATCTGGAACGCGCCGATGGCAGCCTGTTTTCGATCCGCGCCAAGGCATTGGTCAATGCGGCCGGGCCCTGGGTCGCCAGGTTCATTCGTGATGACTTGAAGATGGAATCGCCATATGGCATCCGCCTGATCCAGGGCAGCCACCTGATCGTGCCGAAACTGTACGAAGGCGAACACGCGCACATCCTGCAAAACGAAGATCAGCGCATCGTGTTCACCATTCCGTACCTGAACCGCTTCACCCTGATCGGCACCACCGACCGCGAGTACACCGGCGATCCGGCTGCCGTTGCAATTACCGACGGCGAAACCGATTACCTGTTGAACGTGGTCAACGCCCACTTCAAAAAGCAAATCAGTCGCGACGACATCCTGCACAGCTATTCCGGCGTGCGCCCGCTGTGCAACGACGAATCCGACAACCCGTCGGCCGTGACCCGCGATTACACCCTGGCGCTGTCGGGCTCTGGTGAAGAAGCTCCGTTGCTGTCGGTATTCGGCGGCAAACTCACCACTTATCGCAAACTGGCCGAGTCGGCGCTGGCGCAACTGGCACCGTACTTCAAGCACATCAAGCCAAGCTGGACCGCCAACGCCACGCTACCGGGCGGTGAAGACATGACCACCCCGCAAGCCTTGACCTCGCGTATCCGCGACAGATTCGACTGGGTACCGAGCGAGATCGCTCGCCGCTGGGCCACCACCTACGGCAGCCGTACCTGGCGCATGCTCGAAGGCGTACAGGATCTCAGCGATCTGGGTGAACACATCGGCGGCGGTCTCTACACCCGTGAAGTCGACTATTTGTGCAGCGAAGAATGGGCAACCAGCGCCCACGATATCCTCTGGCGTCGTAGCAAGCTCGGTTTGTTCACGACGGTGGCCGAACAGGAAAAGCTCAAGGACTACCTGAACAAGGTCGAACAGAACCGCAGCAAGATCGAAGCGGCCTGATCGAGACACGTAACAAAAAAAAGCCCCTGAATCTCACGATTCAGGGGCTTTTTCGTATCGATGGATTTCAGTCGCGCAAATCCGATTCGTGAATGGGCTGCTCACGGTGGGTCGCCCGCTGATACTGCGCCGGCCACACGGCCTTGTGCCCGCCCAGATCGTCATCTGCATGCAGCGCCCAGTACGGATCGCGCAACAACTCACGGGCCAGGAAGATGATATCGGCCTGACAGGTGCGCAGGATGTGCTCGGCCTGGGCCGGCTCGGTGATCATGCCAACGGTGCCGGTGGCCATGCCCGACTCCTTGCGTACACGCTCGGCGAAGCGGGTCTGATAACCCGGCCCTGTGGGAATCTCCGCATTCGCCGCCGTCCCGCCCGACGATACATCGATCAGGTCCACGCCCAGGTCTTTCAGGCGGCGCGCCAACTCCACGGTCTCATCAGGGTTCCAGCCATCTTCCACCCAGTCGGTGGCCGAGACCCGGACAAACACCGGCAACTCTTCAGGCCACACCGCACGCACCGCTTCGGTGACCTGAAGCACCAGCCGAATGCGATTTTCGAACGAACCGCCATATTGATCGCGACGCTGATTGCTCAACGGCGACAGGAACTGGTGCAGCAGGTAACCATGGGCTGCGTGAACTTCGACCACCTTGAAACCGGCAATCAGAGAGCGCTTTGCTGCGTCGACAAACGCCTGGACCACCTTGGCGATCTCGCCGTCATCCAGTTGTCTGGGTTGCGTGTGCTGTGGGTCGAACGCAATGGGTGAAGGTCCGACCGGCACCCAGCCGCCATCGTTGGGTTTGACGCTGCCGTGTTTGCCAAGCCATGGCCGGTAGGTACTGGCCTTGCGCCCGGCATGGGCCAATTGAATGCCGGCAACGGCGCCCTGGGCGCTGATGAAGCGGGTGATGCGTTGCAGGGGTTCGATCTGCTCGTCATTCCACAGACCAAGGTCCTGAGCGGTGATACGCCCGTCGGCGGTGACCGCCGTGGCTTCGGTAAACACCAGCCCTGCCCCGCCGACAGCACGGCTGCCGAGGTGGACCAGGTGCCAGTCATTGGCCAGGCCATCGGCGCAGGAATACTGGCACATCGGCGATACCGCGATGCGGTTGGGCAGGGTCAATTGGCGAATGGTAAAGGGTTCAAGCAGCAGACTCATGGGGCACCTCTCGAATCAGTGGGCAGGCTCCAGGTTCTGTTTGAATAGTCGACGAGTGACAGGAAAAAGGTACAACACCCGCCCCCGCGGGCAAAAAATTCGACAAGACGTCACAAGGCTAAAATCAAGCAGTGTTTAGAGCCTAGTCGACATCGGGGGATGTTGCCCTTTGTAGGAGCGAGCTCGCTCGCGATGGACGACAGGATACCGCGGGGTATCAGGTCCCCAGCGCCATCGTTCACGTCCATCGCGAGCAAGCTCGCTCCTACAGAGGGTCAACGCGGTTCGATGTGGGCAATCATCAATTGAACCGTCTCATTGCCACGAAACTCGTTGAGGTCGAGTTTGTAGGCCAGTTCCACCCACTTGATGGTCGGATTCGGCCAGATGTCGCGGTCGATCCCGAAGGCAATGCCGTCGAGTTTCACCGAACCACATTCACTTTTGAGCACGACTTTGAGGTGCCGTTCGCCAACAACGCGCTGCTCGACCAACTGGAACACCCCATGAAACAACGGCTCCGGGAAGTGCTGCCCCCATGGGCCGGCATGCCGCAGGGCACGGGCCAGTTCCAGGTGAAACTCTTCCACCGCCAGGGTGCCGTCCGACAGCAGGCGGCCAGTCAGGTCTTCCTCGCGCAGTTGCCGGCGCACTTCAGCGTCAAAAGCTTCGGCGAACAAAGGGAAATTCGCTTCCGGCAGCGTCAGGCCAGCCGCCATGGCGTGGCCACCGTACTTGGTGATCAGGTTCGGATGTTGCGCCGCCACCACACTCAAGGCGTCGCGGATGTGAAAGCCCTGGACCGAACGCCCCGAGCCTTTGAGCAGGCCATCTCCGGCATCGGCAAAGGCGATGGTCGGGCGGAAATAGCGCTCTTTCATCCGTGACGCGAGGATACCGATGACGCCCTGATGCCACTCGGGATCGAACAGGCACAAGCCGAACGGCATCGACTCCACTGGCAGATCCTTGAGCTGCGCCAGCGCTTCGCGCTGCATGCCCTGCTCGATGGACTTTCGATCCTGGTTCATGCCGTCCAATTGAGCAGCCATCTCACGGGCCAGACCTGAGTCTTCGGTCAGCAGGCATTCAATGCCCAGGCTCATGTCATCCAGGCGCCCCGCCGCGTTCAGGCGCGGGCCGACAATGAAGCCCAGGTCGGTGGAGGTGATGCGCGCATGATCGCGCTTGGCCACTTCGAGGATCGCCTTGATCCCCGGCCGGGCACGTCCGGCACGAATCCGTTCCAGGCCCTGATGCACCAGAATCCGGTTGTTGGCATCCAGCGGCACCACGTCGGCCACGCTGCCCAAGGCCACCAGATCGAGCAATTCGCCGATATTCGGCTGCGGCTTGCTTGTGTACCAGCCGAGTTCGCGCAATCGCGCACGCAGGGCCATCAGCACATAGAAAATCACCCCGACACCGGCCAGTGCCTTGCTCGGGAACGCGCAACCCGGCTGGTTCGGATTGACGATGGCGTCGGCCAACGGCAGTTCGTCGCCGGGCAAGTGGTGGTCGGTGACGAGCACCTTGAGCCCGGCCTTTTTCGCCGCGGCCACGCCATCGACGCTGGAGATGCCATTGTCCACGGTGATCAGCAGATGAGGCTGGCGCTCCAGCGCCACCGCGACGATTTCCGGTGTCAGGCCATAGCCGTAGTCGAAACGGTTAGGCACCAGGTAATCAACATGTGCAGCACCCAACAGGCGCAAACCCAGGGTGCCCACGGTGCTGGCCGTCGCACCGTCGGCATCGAAGTCGCCGACGATCAGAATGCGCTGACGCTGTTCGAGCGCCGTCACCAGCAGGTCCACGGCGGCATCGATACCCTTGAGTTGCTGGAACGGAATCAACCGCGCCAGGCTCTTGTCCAGTTCAGCCTCGGATTGCACGCCCCGCGCCGCGTACAGGCGGGTCAGCAGCGGTGGAATATCACCGAGGAATGGCAGGGTATCGGGCAGCAGGCGAGGTTCGATGCGCATGGGGTGACAGGGGCTTCTCTTGAATACGTAGGATAAAACCGGGTGACACGCTAAAGCGGCGGAAAATCAGCCGCGCTCACCGGCCAGCCACTGCAACTGAACTTCGTGCTGACCACGGTCGTCGGTGACGAAGATCGTCCCTTCGCTGATCATCACGTCCCACTTGATAACCCGTGGCATGTCTTTGGCCAGGGTCTCCAGGACTTCCTGAGGCACGGCAGCGATGTTGACGTTCTTCAGGTTTTTCACCGCTGGCACCACTTTGCCTTCCCACACGCGCAGGCTGCCATAGGCCAGCAGGCTGGTGCGCTCAGTGCGGCGCGAGCACCAGGTCAGGCGCTCGGCATCCGGCTGGCCGACTTCTATCCAGTGCAGGACACGGTCATCCAGGCTTTTTTCCCACAAGGCCGGTTCATCCACTTCCGACAGACCACGGCCAAACGACAGCTGCTCGTTGTACCAAAGGGCGTAGGCCAGCAGGCGTACGGTCATGCGTTCTTCGGTTTCCGAAGGGTGACGGGCGATGGTCTGCTTCACGTTCTCATAGACGCTGCGGTCAAGGTCGGTGAGGTTCAGTTCAAACTTGTAGGTCGTGGACGGCTGGGCCATGAACGGGCTTCTTGATACGAGGAAAGTCGGCAAGTCTACCCGATGCGACGGGCAATCCACGAATAGAACACAATCAAGCTGGAGCGTCGGACAGTCGGCTATGTTAAAACCCTCTATTCGCTCAACCTTTGCCCCCACAGGATCCAGCATGTCGCTCACCGCCAAACCGCTTTCCGGTCTGAAAGTCATTGAATTGGGCACCTTGATTGCCGGCCCGTTTGCCTCGCGCATTTGCGCCGAATTCGGTGCCGATGTGATCAAGATCGAATCCCCGGACGGCGGTGATCCATTGCGCAAATGGCGCAAGTTGTATGAAGGCACTTCGTTGTGGTGGTTCGTCCAGGCGCGCAACAAAAAGTCCCTGACCCTCAATCTCAAACACCCCGACGGTCAGGCGATCCTGAAACAGCTGCTGGGAGAAGCAGACATTCTGATCGAAAACTTTCGTCCCGGTGTCCTGGAAAAACTCGGCCTGGGCTGGGATGTCCTGCACGCCTTGAACCCGAAACTGGTCATGGTGCGGCTGTCGGGTTTCGGCCAGACCGGCCCGATGAAAGATCAGCCCGGCTTTGGCGCGGTCGGTGAATCCATGGGGGGCCTGCGCTACATCACCGGCTTCGAAGACCGGCCACCGGTGCGCACCGGCATTTCCATCGGTGACTCGATTGCCGCGCTCTGGGGCGTGATCGGCGCGCTGATGGCCCTGCGTCATCGCGAGGTCAACGGCGGCCAGGGGCAAGTGGTGGACGTGGCGCTGTACGAAGCCATCTTCGCCATGATGGAAAGCATGGTCCCGGAGTTCGACGTGTTCGGCTTCATCCGCGAACGCACGGGCAATATCATGCCAGGCATCACCCCGTCCTCGATCCACACCAGTGCCGATGGCAAGCATGTGCAGATCGGCGCCAATGGCGACGCGATTTTCAAACGCTTCATGCTGATCATTGGCCGGGAAGACCTGGCCAACGACCCTCTGCTTGCCAGCAACGATGGCCGCGATGCCCGACGCGACGAGATCTATGGCGTCATCGATCGCTGGGTCAACTCGTTGCCGCTGGACAGGGTGCTGGCGCTGCTCAATCAGGCCGACGTGCCGGCCAGCCGGATCTTCAGCGCCGAAGACATGTTCAATGACCCTCAGTACCTGGCGCGAGAAATGTTCCTGCAAGCCAAGCTGCCGGATGGCAAAGACTTCAAGATGCCGGGCATTGTGCCGAAACTCTCAGAGACACCCGGTGAATGTGAATGGGTCGGGCCACAACTGGGTGAGCACAACGCACAGGTACTCCAGGAACTTGGCTATGACGCGAGGCAGATCGCACAGTTGCGCAAAGACGGAGCCATCTGAACTCAGGCGCCTGCCTCGACGCTGCCCGTCGCGCGGCGGGTGGGTGCTGTGCATGCTGGCAATTTTACTCTGGCTCCTTGAACCGCTCCCGTCAGCCCTGGCGCAAACCCGGGAAACCCTTATCTGGCTCAAGCGTGACCTGCCGCCGCTGACAATTTTCGATGGGCCGAAAAAAGGACAGGGTGTCATCGATCAACTGCTTCCACTGTTGATTGCCGGCATGCCGCGGTACCAGCACCGCGTGATGAGGGTCAATCGCGCGCGTGGACTGCAAATGCTCCACGAACCGTCTCTCGTCTGCGACGCGGCGCTGAACTGGAGCAAGGAGAGGGAACAGTGGATCGCCTTTTCCATCCCGGTCTTCCGCGCCATGAGCAATGGCCTGACCGTGCGGCGCATTGACCAGAACGTGCTGGCACCCTTTATCAAGGATGGAGAAGTGGACTTGGCAGCGCTGCTCGCCAGCGGCCGCGAAAAACTGGGGATTATTGCCGAGCGCAATTACGGCGAATACCTCGATGGGCTGCTCAAGCAAGCACCAGCCGAAGCGCTGACCGCTCATTACGGCAACGACGCCTTGGGCAGCCTGTTGCAAATGCAGCGCCTGGGACGCTTGCACCTGCTGCTGGGCTATCGCCCGGAAATTCGCTATCAGGCCTCGCTGCAAGGCATCGCCGAGGATGAATTGCAGTTCTATCCGATTCGCGGCACGGGCAAATACCTGTCCGGCTACATCGGTTGCACCGACACGCCAAAGGGCCGGCAGGCCATTGTCGAGATCAACCAGGTGCTGCGCACCCTTCCCCGCGAACGCCTTGATGAGGCCTACGCCGCCTGGCTGGATCCGGAGAGTCGTAGCGATTACCTGAAAGACACCAAGGCGTTTTTCGACAATCTGGCGCAACCATGACAAATCCCGGGCAAAAAGAAACCCCGGGAAGTGGGGAGACGACCCGGGGTTAAACGTGGCCTGCTTGGAGACCAGTAGCAGCAAGCTACAAGCACCGGAGCACAATGCTTGATCCTGCCGTTACAAAGTCTGACTGACCTGGGCGCGGGAAGGTTCCCACAAAAATCCGTTCAATTGCGGCTGGCCAGAAGCTTGTCCTGGGCAGCATTGCGCAATGCCGCGATGACACAAGGCTCCAGGCGTCCTTCAGCGATCAGCACGTCGCGATGCAATCCGTCGACCACATCCGTCAGCAGGCGTTTGTCATTAAACTGGGCCTGATTGAACTCGCGCTCGACCACGGTCGCGCCGATAGCATTCTTCAGGGTCACCCGGCATTCGCCACGAATACCTGACGGGGTCAATGTGACCTGATACGGGCTCAGCGCCTCACCGAGCAACAAACTGATACTTTCCATCCCGATCACCATTCAATAGTCCGAAACAACGTGCCTGGGGCATGCCTAAAACAGATGACCGCTGGCCCGAGAAGAAAGTTCTGGATACTGACCGCAGATGAAACTACAGGTCAGTCAAGAGAGCATGCACGGCGAACATGACAGAGAAAAAACGCAACCGTCACGTTTGTCGGGTACGCCTGGCGATATCGGCCCAGCCCCCCAGCAATCCTCGTAGCTGGCCATCCGCCGTGTAAAACGGCACCGTCCACTGGTAGATATCCCTGACACCTTCCTTGAACATCAATTGGCGCTCGAAGAAGCGCGTCCTGCGCGTAATCAACTGAGCCAGGAACTCGGCATGCAGCAACTCCGCGGTTTGTCTGGGCATGACATCAACCTCGATCAACTGCCGCCCCTGCATCCGGTCAAAACGCGTCGACAAGGCGTCCTCATAACTTTTGTTGCACATGATCAAACGCCCTTGCAGATCACGGACAAACATCGGGTCAGGCATGGCATCCATCAGGGCATGCTGGAATGCGAGCTGATCGCGCAGGCACCTTTGGGCGTCGACCCGCTGCCTGACCACCACCGCCAACCGCCGGTTCCAGAGCAGGGACAACAGGCCGAACAGGCTGAGCACAAACATGCCCCAGCAGACCCATTGGTCAAGCCGCTGCCAGAAGCCAGGCGCCTGTGGCACGGTAGCACCACCGAACCACTTCAGGCGAAGGTCGCGCAGTTCCTGCGCAGGAAACGCCTCAAGCGCCTTGTTGAGGATACTCAGCAACTGCGGCTGGCCTTTGCGCACCGCCAGATAATCCGCATCCCATTTGCCCGGCACCACAGCCCCGATCTGCAGTCGCCCCGACGGAATAAGCTGGGCGCCGATTTCGCTTTCGATGGTGGCATAGGCTTCGCCGCTTTCAACCCAGGCACGGGCTTCGGCGTAGGTCTTGACCGAACGCAACTCTATGGACGGATAATCGCGACGGATCGTCGCCTCCAGTGCATGCCGGGTCGGCAGCACCAGTACCCGCTTCGCCAGATCCTCCAGCGACTGCACCGGCGGTGCCCCGGCCTGCCCGACAAAGACCCATCCTGCACCGCCGAACGCATGGCTGAAATCGAGAAACGCCTTGCGTTCGTCATTTACTGACAGCGTGGTGCTCAAATCCGCCGCGCCGCTTTCCAGGCGTGCCAGCATCTGATCGACGGAAAAAGACTCTTCGTAAACGAACTGCAACCCCGTCATGTCACTGATGCGCTTGAGCAGGTCACTGTTCAGGCCCGTCCATTGACCATACTCATCCTTGAACTGGTACAACGGGTATTCCAGTGCGGTGACCACGACCCGTGGATGGCTGGCTATCCATTGCACCTCCTGGTCATCCAGCACGACCACTGAACGTGCGACAGTCTTCCCACGCTCCTGAATCGATGCAGGGCTTGCCCCTCCCCATTCGGCGGCTCCCACGATGCCGAATAAAATCAGCCAGCGCGCGACTGGCTTGAACACACTTGTAAACCGCATTCCCATGTCCTTGGTGATCCACTCGCCTGTCCTTTCGCGGCGATAACACGACAAGTGTGCATGCAGAAATGAAAAAGCCCGTCAGGAGACGGGCTTCAAAATGTAACAGCGCTGACCGGTTACAACGGCTTGCCGCGGTTGCCATGCTGACTGACAAAGGCCTGCACGGCCTTCAGGTCATTTGGCAATACGGTGCAACGTTCGTCTCGTTCAAACAAATCAGAAAGATGTACAGGCAGTTCGAGAGCTTTTCCTACACCGGCTTTTTCCACGGCGTCCGGGAATTTGACCGGGTGGGCGGTGCCCAGGATCACCATTGGAATGTCCAGGCTGCGGCGGCATTCCCGCGCAGCTTTCACGCCGATGGCAGTGTGTGGATCCAGCACTTCACCGGTCTGCTCGTAGACTTCGGCGATGGTTTCGCAGGTTTGCGCGTCATCCACGGCCAGCGAGTCGAACAACTTGCGGGCTTCGGTCCAGCGCTCTTGCTCGACGCTGAAACCGCCGCCCTGCTTGAACGAATCCATCAGCCCGGCGATTGCCGCGCCGTTGCGGCCATGCAGGTCGAACAGCAGGCGTTCGAAGTTCGACGACACCATGATGTCCATGGACGGCGACAGCGTCGCGTGCAGGGTTTCCTTGACGTACTGGTTGCCGCTCATGAAGCGGTGCAGGATGTCGTTGCGGTTGGTGGCGACGATCAACTGGTTGATCGGCAGGCCCATGTTGCGCGCCAGGTAACCGGCGAAAATGTCGCCGAAGTTGCCGGTCGGCACCGAGAACGACACCGAACGTGCCGGGCCGCCCAGTTGCAGGGCCGCGTGGAAGTAGTAAACGATCTGGGCCATGATCCGCGCCCAGTTGATCGAGTTTACTGCGACCAGGCGCGTGCCCTTGAGGAAACCCTGGTCGGCGAAGCTGGCCTTGACCATTTCCTGGCAGTCGTCGAAGTTGCCTTCGATGGCGATATTGTGAATGTTCTCGCCGAAGATGGTGGTCATCTGCCGACGCTGTACTTCGGACACCCGGTTGTGCGGGTGCAGGATGAAAATGTCGACGTTTTCGCAGTGCTTGCAGCCTTCGATGGCGGCCGAACCGGTGTCACCGGAGGTGGCACCGACGATCACCACGCGCTCGCCGCGCTTTTCCAGCACGTAGTCGAGCAAACGACCGAGCAATTGCAAGGCGAAGTCCTTGAACGCCAGGGTGGGGCCGTGGAACAGCTCCAGCACCCATTCGTTGCCGTTCAACTGACGCAGCGGCGCAACGGCGTTGTGGGCGAATACGCCGTATGTTTCTTCAAGAATCTTTTTGAAATCGGCGTCCGGGATGCTACCGGTGACGAACGGGCGCATAACGCGGAAAGCCAGCTCGTGATACGGCAGGCCGGCCCAGGAAGCGATTTCTTCCTGGGTGAAGCGTGGCAGGTTTTCCGGGACGTACAGACCGCCGTCGGTGGCAAGGCCTGCCAGCAGGACGTCTTCGAAATTCAGGGCCGGTGCCTGGCCGCGGGTACTGATGTAGCGCATAAGGGCAAACCTTCGGTTTGGGCTGCAAGCTACAAGCTACAGGCTGCAAGTAAAAGCCTATCTGCCTTTGACTTGCCGCTTGAAGCTTGCAGCTTGCCGCTGCTTTTAATTAATTCAAGTGCTCGACACGGATCCGTACGACCGGACCAACCACGCCCGCCAAGGCTTCCAGGGCGGCAATCGCATCGTTGATGTGCTGCTCCAGTACGCGGTGGGTCAGCAGGATCATCGGCACCAGACCGTCGTGTTCCTCGGCTTCCTTCTGCATGATCGACTCGATGTTGATGCCACGCTCCGAGAGGATGCTCGCAACCTGAGCCAATACGCCCGGATGGTCCTTGGCCTGAATACGCAGGTAGTAGGCGCTTTCGCAGGCTTCGATCGGCAGGATCGGGTGAGCCGACAGCGAATCCGGCTGAAACGCCAGGTGCGGTACGCGGTTTTCCGGGTCGGAGGTCATGGCGCGAACCACGTCCACCAGGTCGGCGATCACCGACGAGGCGGTCGGCTCCATGCCGGCACCGGCGCCGTAGAACAGGGTCGAACCGGCAGCATCACCGTTGACCATCACCGCGTTCATCACGCCGTTGACGTTGGCGATCAGTCGATCGGCCGGGATCAGCGTCGGGTGCACGCGCAATTCGATACCGGCCGCGGTGCTGCGTGCCACGCCCAGGTGCTTGATGCGGTAGCCCAGCGCTTCGGCGTAGTTCACGTCAGCCGTGGTCAGCTTGGTGATGCCTTCGGTGTATGCCTTGTCGAATTGCAGCGGGATGCCGAACGCGATGGACGCCAGGATCGTCAGCTTGTGCGCGGCGTCGATACCCTCAACGTCGAAGGTCGGGTCGGCTTCGGCGTAACCCAATGCCTGGGCTTCGGCCAACACGTCTTCGAAGGTGCGACCCTTCTCGCGCATTTCCGTCAGGATGAAGTTGCCGGTGCCGTTGATGATGCCGGCCACCCAGTTGATGCGGTTGGCGGACAGCCCTTCGCGGATCGCCTTGATCACCGGGATACCACCGGCCACCGCCGCTTCGAACGCAACGATCACGCCCCTCTCGCGGGCCTTGGCGAAAATTTCATTACCGTGAACGGCGATTAGCGCCTTGTTCGCGGTGACCACATGCTTGCCATTCTCGATGGCCTTGAGTACCAGCTCGCGGGCAACGGTGTAGCCGCCCATCAGCTCTATGACGATGTCGATCTCAGGGTTCGTGGCCACTTCGAAGACATCGTTGGTAATCGCAATACCGGTCGTTTGGAACTGAGGCTTTGGCGTGCGCATGGCAATTTGTGCCACTTCGATCCCACGCCCGGCACGACGAGCAATTTCCTCGGCGTTGCGCTGAAGTACGTTGAAGGTACCGCCACCGACGGTTCCTAACCCACAGATGCCTACTTTGACCGGTTTCACTGTGAACTCCCCATAAAACGGCCGACTCAAGGCCGGCCGTGAAAACAACCGCAGGCTCGCGGCTCTCTATTGATGGCCCGGCGATGTCGCTGCCGGACCATGATCGTCAAGGCTTGCCGTGACGATGCGAATTTACTTCGCGCCCAGCGCCAGTTTGGCGACTTGTGGCGCAGGCTGGTAGCCCGGAATGACCTGACCGTCGGCCAAAACGATGGCCGGTGTGCCGTTCACGCCAATCGACTGGCCGAGAGCGAACTGCCTGGAAACCGGGTTATCGCACTTGGCGGCCTTGATTTCCTTGCCCTCGACCATTTTGTCCATGGCCGCTTTCTTGTCTTTCGAGCACCACACCGCTTGCAGTTGTTCGTCACCCGGCGAACCCAGGCCCTGACGCGGGAACGCCACGTAACGCACTTCGATGCCGCGCTTGTTCAGCTCAGGCACTTCGGCGTGCAGTTTGTGGCAGTACGGGCAAGTGGTGTCGGTGAACACGGTAATGTGCGACTTGGTTTCGCCAATGGCCGGGTACACCACGGTTTCAGCGACCGGAATATCGTTGATCAACTTGGAAATGCCCAGGCGCTCGGTCTTCTCGGTCAGGTTGACCGGCTTGCCGTCCTTGAGATCGAACAGGTAGCCCTGAACCACGTACTGGCCGTCGGCACTGGCGTACAGCACACGGCTGCCTTTGAGCTTGACTTCGTACAGGCCTGGCAACGGGCTGGCGGTAATGCTTTCCACCGGGACTTCGAGCTGGAGGTTTTCCAGGCTTTTACGAATGGCTTTGTCGGCCGCGTCATCGGCGACGGCAAAGGTGCTGACCAACGCAATGGCTGCGGCGGCAAAAATCTGGGTCAGACGCATGAGAACTCCTGAAGGCGAACATATGGGACGATCAGAACGCCCGTGCCGAAACACCGGGTCATAATCGCCCATCGTGCAAACCGGCCAAGCCTATCACATAAGGTCCGTGGGGCCGAATGCGCCTGATGCACGACATTTCGCTCACGTTGCACGACGCATTTATGTAGCAGCTGGCGAAGCCTGCGTCCGGCTGCGCAGCAGTCGTAAGATCAGGCACTGAGGTACATCAGTTAAACCGAGAATTCAGGGTTTACGACTGCTTCGTCCGAACGCGGCCCAAGCCGGACGCAGGCTTCGCCAGCTGCTACACAGTCCCGTGCTAACCGCGCGGGTGGTGTTTGGCGTGCAGGTCCTGCAAGCGTGCGCGTGCCACGTGGGTATAGATCTGGGTGGTCGACAAATCGCTGTGCCCCAGCAGCATCTGCACCACCCGCAAGTCTGCACCGTGGTTGAGCAGGTGCGTGGCGAAGGCATGGCGCAGCGTATGCGGTGACAGCGACTTGCCGATCCCGGCCACCTTGGCCTGATGCTTGATCCGGTGCCAGAAGGTCTGGCGGGTCATCTGCTCGCCACGCTGGCTCGGGAACAATACATCGCTGGGACGCCCGCCAAGCAGTTCGCTGCGGGCATCACGCATATAGCGTTCGACCCAGACAATCGCCTCCTCGCCCATTGGCACCAACCGCTCCTTGCTGCCCTTGCCCATCACACGTAACACGCCTTGACGCAAATTGACTTGTTCAAGGGTGAGGCTGATCAGCTCGGTCACCCGCAGTCCGCAGGCGTACAGCACTTCGAGCATGGCGCGGTCGCGCTGGCCGATGGCTTCGCTCAGATCCGGCGCTTTTAACAAGGCCTCTACATCTGCTTCCGACAAGGACTTTGGCAATGGCCTGCCGAGTTGCGGCATATCGACGCGAAGGGTCGGATCGACAGCAATCAGCTTTTCCCGCAGCAAATAGCGATAGAAGCCACGCACGCCGGAGAGAAATCGGGCGGTCGAACGGGGTTTGTAGTTTTGCTCCAGGCGCCAGGCCAGGTGATCGAGGATCAGCTCGCGGCCTGCGTTGATCAGCTCCAGGCCTTTTTCCTGCAGCCAGCCGTTGAACAGCGCAAGGTCACTGCGATAAGCATCGCGGGTGTTGTCGGAGAGACCTTTCTCTAGCCACAGGGCGTCGAGGAATTGATCTATCAGGGGATGATCGATGGCGGGCATAAAGACTCAGGCAGCGGAAAGACTGACCGCAAGTCTTTCATAGCCCGCGCGCCCGCGGAACCATCGCACGCATAAATCGCAGGCAACAAAAAAGCAGCCCGAAGGCTGCTTTTTTCTGCATCGGAAGCTGGACTTAAGCCAGTTTTTCCTTGATGCGAGCTGCTTTACCCGACAGATCACGCAGGTAGTACAGCTTGGCTTTACGTACGTCACCGCGACGCTTGACAGCCATGCTGTCGATTTGCGGGGAGTAGGTCTGGAAAGTACGCTCTACGCCAACACCGTTGGAGATTTTACGAACGGTGAATGCACTGTTTACGCCGCGGTTACGCTTGGCGATAACAACACCTTCGAACGCTTGCAGACGCGAACGGTCGCCTTCCTTCACTTTCACCTGAACGACAATGGTGTCGCCCGGGGCAAAGGGAGGGATCTCTTTGGTCATCTGCTCTGCTTCGAGTGCAAGGATGATTTTGTTAGTCATGCTGTGCTCCTAAGGTAAATCATCGGATTTACCATCGATACGTTGTTAACTATCGTCCCGCTCGCGGATGTATTCCTCGAGCAGCTTCTTCTCTTCTCCAGAAAGCGAGCGGCTTTCCAGAAGATCGGCGCGTCGTTCAAAGGTCCGACCAAGGGACTGCTGTAAACGCCAACGCCGGATGTGCGCGTGATTGCCACTTAGCAATACGTCGGGAACACGCTGATCCGCATACACCTCCGGTCGGGTGTAGTGCGGGCAATCCAGCAAACCATCCGTAAAGGAATCTTCCTCGGCGGAGTCCGCATGCCCTAAAGCTCCAGGCAGCAGTCGTGTAACCGCATCGATCAGGACCATCGCCGGCAGCTCGCCGCCAGACAGTACATAGTCGCCAATCGACCACTCTTCATCGACATGAGCATCTATAAAACGCTCGTCAATGCCTTCATAGCGGCCGGCAATCAGGATCAATGCATCCAGATTCGCCAACTCGCGTACCGCCGACTGAGTCAGTTGGCGGCCTTGGGGGGACAGGTAAATTACCTTCGCTCCCTCCCCGGCGGCTGCCTTGGCCTGAACCAGAGCATCTTCCAGGGGCTTGATCTTCATCACCATGCCCGGACCACCGCCAAACGGGCGATCGTCCACAGTGTGATGTCGATCCGTCGTGTAGTCTCGCGGATTCCAACAGGTGAGCTGCAAGAGCCCCTGTTTCACCGCACGACTGGTGATGCCGTAATCGCTGATGGCGGAGAACATCTCGGGAAACAGACTGATCACTTCTACGCGCAAGTTAGCCACGCTTAGAAATCCGCATCCCAATCCACCTTCATCTCGCCTGCGGCCAGGTCGACGGCCAACACGCATTGCTCCGTATAGGGCAACAGGCGTTCGCGATCATCCAGGCTGCCAGCGCAAGGCTTGACCACCATGACATCGTTCGAGCCGGTCTCCAGCAGGTGATCGATTTTCCCGAACAGTTGTCCGAGCGTGTCGATAACCTTGAGACCTTCCAGCTGGTACCAGTAGTACTCGCCGTCGGTCAGTTCAGGGAACAGGTTGCGCGGCACGCAGATCTCATAACCAGCCAGAAGACGAGCTTCTTCGCGATCATCGAGACCCTTGAGCTTTGCGACCAGAAACTTGTCATTCCCGCGTCCGCTGACCAGCTCTACCTGCTTTACATTACCCTCACGCTTGAGCGTCCAGGTTTTGTAGTCCAGCAGGTTTTTAATCGGATCAGTAAAGGAGTACACCTTCACTTCGCCGCGAACGCCGTGAACAGAATAAATCTTGCCGATAACGATCAAATCATCAGCAATGGCTGGCGTCGCGTTCATATTGCTCAGGCCGCAGCCTTAGCAGATTCCTTCAACAACTGAGCAACGCGCTCAGAAGGTTGTGCACCAACGCTCAGCCAGTAGGCTACGCGCTCTTGGTTCACGGACAGACGAACTTCCTGACCACGGGCAACAGGGTTGAAGTAGCCAACCTGTTCCTTGTGCGAACCGTCGCGCGGGTTGCGGCTGTCGGTTACGGTCAAGTGGTAAAACGGGCGCTTTTTGGAGCCGCCAAGGGCAAGACGGATTGTTAGCATGTGAACATCGTTCCTGTAGTCGGTGCTGCAAATCTAAATGCACAGCGGGCATGGGTGCCCGAAAGGCCGCATATTCTAAGGAATATCCGGACTTTTGCAAATGACTTTTTCCGGCGCCTACCGGCCGCCGTGCAGATTTGCTATAGAGCCGTCGTTGAAAACGGCCGGTCAGCTCCCGCCAAATGCGGGTTTGCTGGAGATCCCGCTTCCTTGCGGGGTCTGCGCCGGTACGATGACCGGCGCGGATTCTTTAGAGCTTTGGCATGCCGCCGCCAGGCAACATACCGCCCATGCCGCGCATCATCTTGGCCATTCCGCCTTTCGCCGAGAACTTCTTCATCATTTTCTGCATCTGCTTGTGCTGCTTGATCAAGCGGCCGATGTCCTGCACCTGGGTGCCGGAACCCATGGCGATCCGGCGTTTGCGCGAACCGCTGATCATCTCAGGGTCGCGGCGCTCGGCCGGGGTCATGGAGTTGATGATGGCTTCCATCTGCTTGAATTGCTTTTCTGCCGCGCCCTGGGCGTTGCCCATCTGCGCCAGGTTCACGCCGCCCATGTTCGGCAGCTTGTCCATGAGCCCGCCGAGGCCGCCCATGTTCTTCATCTGTTGCAGCTGATCGCGGAAGTCTTCGAGGTCGAAGCCCTTGCCCTTCTTCAACTTTTTAGCAAGCTTGTCGGCTTTGTCCTTGTCGAGCGTCGCTTCCGCCTGCTCGATCAGGCTGAGCACGTCGCCCATGCCGAGGATGCGCGAGGCGATACGCTCAGGGTGGAACGGATCGAGCGCTTCGCTCTTCTCGCCCATACCGATGAACTTGATCGGCTTGCCGGTGATGGCACGCACCGACAGCGCGGCACCGCCACGGGCGTCACCGTCGACCTTGGTCAGGATCACACCGGTCAGCGGCAATGCATCGCCGAAGGCCTTGGCCGTGTTGGCGGCGTCCTGGCCGGTCATGGCATCGACCACGAACAGGGTTTCGACCGGGTTGATCGCGGCATGCAGCGCCTTGATCTCGCCCATCATCTCTTCGTCGATGTGCAGGCGACCAGCGGTATCGACGATGACCACGTCGATGAATTTGAGTTTTGCTTCCTTAATAGCCGCGCTGGCGATGTCGACCGGCTTCTGGCTCAGATCCGACGGGAAGAACGTCACGCCGATGTCGTTGGCCAGGGTTTCCAGCTGCTTGATCGCCGCTGGACGGTAAACGTCGGCGGACACGACCATGACCGACTTCTTCTTGCGCTCTTTAAGGAACCGCGCGAGCTTGCCGGCGGTGGTGGTCTTACCGGCGCCCTGCAAACCGGCCATCAGGATGACCGCTGGCGGAACGGCGCTCAGGTTCAGGTCTTCGTTGGCCGCGCCCATCAGGCTTTCGAGTTCGGCCTGGACGATTTTCACGAAGGCCTGGCCCGGCGTCAGGCTGCGCGACACCTCGGTGCCGACGGCGCGTTCCTTGACCGAATTGACGAAGTCCTTGACCACCGGCAAGGCGACGTCGGCTTCGAGCAACGCCATGCGCACTTCACGCAGGGTGTCTTTGATGTTGTCTTCAGTCAGCTTGGCCTTGCCGGTGACATGGCGCAGCGTCTGCGAGAGACGGTCGGTTAAGTTTTCAAACATTGCGCGATCCTTTCAGGCCCTGTGTAGACCGGGATAATGGCGGCCCGGACCGGACTAAACGTGTGCTCGGCGAGCCTGCGGCGTGGGCAGGTCGCGGATTATAGCGAAGACTGTGGCTGGCGGACACCTCGCTGTCGGGTTGCGCGGTCTTTCGTGTGGTGTGGGTTCTATGCCAAACTCAGCGACTTTCGGGCTTGCCTAACAGGATTTATGCTCCCCTTGTCACCCAGCTTGCTAACTACCCTCGCCGCCGCCTGCTTGTATGCCGCTGCGACCATTTACCAGGGCACTCGCCTGGCGTCCGGCGCCAAGGTCAACAAACGCCTGCTGGTCATGCTCGGCGTGCTCGCCGTATTGGCCCACGGCGCCAGCCTGTTCAGCCACCTGCTGACCCCGGGCGGCCTGGGCCTGGACTTCTTCAATGCCGCCAGCCTGATTGCCGTGGCGGTCATCGCGCTGACCCTGCTGGCCTGCTCGCGAATACCGGTAGAGAACCTGCTGGTCCTGCTGTTCCCGCTTGGGGCCTTGACCGTGATGCTGGCGCATTTTGCCCCCGCCGGCACAGTACAGGTCATTGATGAGGAGCCGGGCATCCTCGCCCACATACTGCTTTCGATCCTTGCCTACGGCATGTTCACCATCGCGGTGTTCCAGGCCTTGCTGCTGCTGGTTCAAGACCACCAACTCAAGCACAAGCACCCATCCGGGCTGATCAAGAACTTCCCGCCGCTGCAAACCATGGAAAGCCTGCTGTTCGGTTTCCTCTGGGCCGGCTGGACACTGTTGTCGCTGTCGCTGATTTCCGGCTGGCTGTTCGTCGAAAACCTGTTCGCCCAGCACCTGGTGCACAAAACCCTGCTGGCCTGCCTGGCCTGGATCGTTTTCAGCGTGCTGCTTTGGGGCCGCAATCGCCTCGGCTGGCGCGGGCACAAAGCCATTCGCTGGACCCTGGCCGGCTTTTGCCTGCTGATGCTGGCGTATTTCGGCAGCAAACTGGTTCGTGAATACATCCTGCATATCTGACGGGCGGCATTAATGGACGACTTGCCCATAGGGCCGATGCTCGCGGTAGTGACCCTGCTGGTTTTATGGTCGGGGCTGTTTACCGCCATCGAAGCGGCGCACCAGTATTTGCTGGCCCAGCGCACCGCGACGCGTTCCAGCGACAAGCCGGTGGCGAAACTCAGCTTCCCCCTGGCCAGCCTGATTTTTTGCAACACCCTCTGCCGTGCACTCGTGGTGGTCATCAGTACCTTGCTGGCCATTTTCACCTGGGCCGAAAACGGTCCGTGGGTCGCTTGCCTCGGGGCGGGCGCCATATTGCTGGTGTTTTCCGACTACTTGCCACGCGCCCTCGCTACCCGCTATCCGGATGCGATCCTGGCCCAAGGCAACAACCTGCTGCGCGTGCCGCTGAAAATCATCTATCCCGCGGCATGGCTGCTCAACAGCATCAGTCAGTTGCTGATGCGACCGTTCGCCCGTAAAGCCAAAGTGGTGCAACGAAGTGAGGACGAAACACTGACGGAGCGGCAGGACATGCCGGAAACCGTAAGCCGCCCTCACCCGCTGCCAGGCATCCACGCGCTGGACAACATCACGGTCAATGACATCCTGGTACCGCGCAGTGATGTGGACGGCATCAATCTCGATGACGCCCTCGAAGAAATCATCGAACAATTGCGCCACAACAAACGCACTCGCCTGCCGGTGTTCCACAGTGATATCAACCAGGTCGAAGCCGTCCTCAACACCCGACACATCCTTCACTTGCTGCCCGATGCGAGCCTGACCAGGGAAGCGTTGCTGGCGGCCAGTCACGAGCCGTACTTCGTGCCGGAAAGTACCCCGTTGCAGTTGCAACTGCTCAACTTCCACAAGCAGCAGCGGCGCCTGGGCATGGTGGTCGACGAATACGGCGAAGTGCTGGGCATCGTCACCCTGGAAGACATTCTCGAAGAAATCGTCGGCGAGTTCGAAAGCCAGCACAGCCTGGACAACCCGCACATTCATCCCCAGGCCGACGGACGCCTGGTGATCGACGGCGCCGCGTCCATTCGCGAGCTGAACAAGAGCCTCGGCTGGCACCTGCCAAGCGATGGCCCGAAAACCCTGAACGGCTTGGTCACCGAGGCACTGGAAACCATTCCCGAAAGCGCGGTGTGCCTGAAGATCGGTCGGTATCGCCTGGAGATTCTCGAGACCGAAGACAACCGTGTCACGCGAGTATTGATCTGGCAGACCAGCTCGATGCCTGTGGTTATCTAGGATCGAGGTAATTTTCTGTGGCGAGGGAGCTTGCTCCCTCGCCACAAATGCCAGACCCCAAGCCACTTGTTTGATCGTTAGCCACCTTCCTATAATCGAACCGCTTACCCAAGCCCCGCCACACCCTGTGCCACCCGCACTCTGCGTTAAGCCCACATCCCTGGGTTCTCGACCATAATAATTCGCTCCACTGGAGCACATGACTGTCAGGGATAACCGCATGACGACCAGCACGACTTACAGCGACTCCACACCTGCGCAACCGACGAACTCCGCCACCCGCGTGGCCACCGCGAGCTTCATCGGTACCGCCATCGAGTTCTACGACTTCTACGTCTATGCCACCGCCGCTGCGCTGGTGATCGGCCCGGTGTTCTTTCCACAGACATCCGGCACCGCCCAGATGCTTTCGGCGTTTCTCACGTTCGGCATCGCCTTCCTTGCACGCCCCTTGGGTTCGGCCCTTTTCGGCCACTTCGGCGACCGTATCGGTCGCAAATCGACCCTGGTCGCCTCGCTGCTGCTGATGGGCGTGTGCACCACGCTGATCGGCGTGCTGCCCGGTTACGACAGCATTGGCACCTGGGCACCGATCCTGCTTTGCGTCCTGCGCTTCGGCCAGGGCCTGGGGTTGGGCGGCGAATGGGGTGGTGCGGCATTGCTGGCCACGGAAAACGCGCCGAAAGGCAAACGCGCGTGGTTCGGCATGTTCCCGCAACTGGGTCCGTCCATTGGTTTTCTGGCGGCCAATGGCCTGTTCCTGACATTGGCCGTAGTGCTGGACGATGAACAATTCCGCTCATGGGGCTGGCGTATTCCGTTCCTGCTCAGCGCCGCGCTGGTGTTGGTCGGCCTGTACGTGCGCCTCAAACTGCATGAAACCCCGGTGTTCGCCAACGCCGTGGCGCGTCAGGAACGGGTGAAGATCCCGCTGTTCGAGCTGTTCGGCCAATACTGGGTGCCCGTATTGCTGGGAGCCGGTGCGATGGTCGTGTGCTACGCGCTGTTTTATATCTCCACCGTGTTTTCCCTGAGCTACGGCGTGACAACGCTTGGCTACAGCCGAGAAACCTTCCTCGGCCTGTTGTGTTTCGCCGTGCTGTTCATGGCGGCCGCCACTCCGTTGTCGGCCTGGGCCAGTGACCGTTATGGGCGTAAACCGGTGCTGATCGTCGGCGGCGTGTTGGCGATCCTGTCCGGTTTCCTGATGGAGCCGTTGCTGACTCAAGGCTCGACGTGGGGCGTAGCGCTGTTCCTGTGCATCGAACTGTTCCTGATGGGTGTGACGTTTGCGCCGATGGGTGCGCTGCTGCCGGAGTTGTTCCCCACCCACGTGCGCTACACCGGCGCCTCGGCGGCCTACAACCTGGGCGGTATCGTCGGCGCCTCCGCGGCGCCGTTCTTCGCACAGAAACTCGTGGCGATGGGTGGTTTGAGTTACGTCGGCGGGTATGTGTCCGGGGCGGCGGTGCTGAGTTTGATTGCAGTGCTGTGTTTGAAGGAGACGCGGCATAACGATTTGAATCAGGTCGCCTGACAGATTGCTTTCGCGGGCAAGCCCGCTCCCACAGGACTTTTGTCGAACCACTATTTTGTGATCGACACTGATCCTGTGGGAGCGGGCTTGCCCGCGAAGGGGCCCTCCCAGACAAAACACCAACCACAACTTTTCCCCCACCCATTGTCACCTCGCTCTACGCGCATCGGCACATCCCCGCTATACTTCCCGGCTTTTCCTGAATAAATGCCAATAGGGTCCCGCCGCGCATGGATAAGACCTACCAGCCGCACGCCATTGAAACTTCCTGGTACAACACCTGGGAGTCAGAGAATTACTTCGCCCCGCAAGGCGCGGGCGAGTCCTACACCATCATGATCCCGCCGCCGAACGTCACCGGCAGCCTGCACATGGGTCACGGTTTCAACAACGCGATCATGGACGCCCTGATCCGTTTCCGCCGCATGCAGGGTCGCAACACCCTGTGGCAGCCGGGCACCGACCACGCCGGTATCGCCACGCAGATGCTGGTAGAGCGTCAGCTCGAAGCCAAGGGCCAGAGCCGCCACGACCTGGGCCGCGAAAAATTCCTCGAAAAAGTCTGGGAGTGGAAGGATGAGTCCGGTGGCAACATCAGCCGCCAGATCCGTCGCCTGGGCTCGTCCGTTGACTGGAGCCGCGAGCGCTTCACCATGGACGACGGCCTCTCGGAAGCCGTTAAAGAAGCGTTCGTTCGTTTGCACGAAGACGGCCTGATCTATCGTGGCAAGCGCCTGGTCAACTGGGACACCAAGCTGCACACGGCGATTTCCGACCTTGAAGTGGAAAACCACGACGAGAAAGGTTTCCTGTGGAACCTGAAGTACCCGCTGGCCGATGGCGCCAAGACCGCTGAAGGCAACGATTTCCTGATCGTCGCGACCACTCGCCCGGAAACCATGCTCGGCGACTCCGCCGTTGCGGTGAACCCGAACGATGATCGCTACAAAGCCCTGATCGGCAAATTTGTCGAGCTGCCGCTGGTTGGCCGCCGCATCCCGATCATCGCCGACGATTACTGCGACCCTGAATTCGGCACCGGCTGCGTGAAAATCACCCCGGCCCACGATTTCAACGACTACGAAGTCGGCAAGCGCCACAACCTGCCGCTGCTGAACATCTTCGACAAGAACGCCACCGTTCTTCCTGCGTGCCAGGTGTTCAACCTCGACGGCACACTGAACGAAAGCATCGACGGCAAGATCCCGGCCGAATACGCCGGCCTCGACCGCTTCGAAGCGCGCAAGCAGATCGTTGCCGCGTTCGACGCTGCCGGTCTGTTGGTCAGCGTTGACGATCACGCCTTGAAAGTGCCGAAAGGCGACCGCTCCGGCACCGTTATCGAGCCGTGGCTGACCGACCAGTGGTATGTGTCTACCAAGCCTTTGGCCGAGCCTGCGATTGCTGCCGTTGAAGACGGCCGTATCCAGTTCGTGCCGAAACAATACGAAAACATGTACTTCTCGTGGATGCGCGACATCCAGGACTGGTGCATCAGCCGTCAGCTGTGGTGGGGTCACCGGATTCCGGCCTGGTACGACGAGTCGGGCAAGGTCTATGTCGGTCGCGACGAAGCCGAAGTGCGGGCCAAGCACAACATCGGCCCGGACGTTGCTCTGCAGCAGGACAATGACGTTCTCGACACCTGGTTCAGCTCGGGCCTGTGGACGTTCTCCACCCTCGGCTGGCCGGAGAAAACCGAATTCCTGAAGAAGTTCCACTCCACCGACGTCCTGGTAACCGGCTTCGACATCATTTTCTTCTGGGTTGCCCGGATGATCATGCTCACCATGCATCTGGTGAAAAACGAAGACGGCACGCCGCAGGTCCCGTTCAAGACAGTGTACGTTCACGGTCTGGTGCGTGATGGCCAGGGCCAGAAGATGTCCAAGTCCAAGGGCAACGTCCTGGACCCGCTGGACATCATCGACGGCATCGAGCTCGAAGCGCTGGTACAGAAACGCACCTCCGGCATGATGCAGCCGAAACTGGCGAAGAAGATCGAGAAGCAGACCCGTGACGAGTTCGCCGAAGGCATCGCCAGCTACGGCACCGACGCCCTGCGCTTCACCTTCTGTTCGCTGGCGTCCACCGGTCGCGACATCAAGTTCGACATGGGCCGCGTCGAAGGCTACCGCAACTTCTGCAACAAGATCTGGAACGCAGCGCGCTACGTGCTGGACAAGGGCGAAGACTGCGGCCAGAACGGCGAAGCCTATGAACTGTCCCTGGCTGATCGCTGGATCATTTCGCAGCTGCAACGCACCGAAGCCGAAGTGACCCGCCAGCTTGACCAGTTCCGTTTCGACCTGGCGGCACAAGCCCTGTACGAGTTCATCTGGAACCAGTATTGCGACTGGTACCTGGAACTGTCCAAGCCTGTGCTGTGGGACGAAAACGCACCGGTCGAGCGCCAGCGCGGCACCCGTCGCACCCTGGTTCGCGTGCTGGAAGTCGCCCTGCGCCTGGCGCACCCGTTCATGCCCTTCATCACCGAAGAAATCTGGCAGCGCATCGCGCCGCTGGCCGGTATCGAAGGCAAGACGATCATGCTGCAACCGTGGCCAGTGGCCAACGAAACACGCATCGATCAGGCGGCCGAAGATGACATCGAATGGCTCAAGGGCCTGATGCTTGGCACCCGTAACATCCGTGGCGAAATGAACATCGGCCCGGGCAAACCGCTGCCGCTGTTCCTGAAGAACGTCAGCGCCGAGGATCAGCGTCGCCTGACCGAGAACGAAGCCCTGCTGAAGAAGCTGGCGCGCCTCGAATCGATCACCGTACTGGCTGCTGGCGAAGAAGCGCCGCTGTCCGCCACCGCGCTGGTCGGCGAGATGGAAGTACTGGTGCCCATGGCCGGCTTGATCGACAAAGGTGCAGAACTGGCGCGTCTGGACAAGGAAATCCAGCGTCTGCAAGGTGAAGTGCAACGAGTCGGCGGCAAGCTGTCCAACGCCGGCTTCGTCGACAAGGCGCCAGCCGAAGTCATCGAGAAAGAACGCGCCAAACTGGCCGAGGCCGAACAGGCCCTGGGCAAGCTGGCCGAGCAGCATGCGCGGATTGCCAGCCTGTAACGGCAGATCGCAATGAAAGAGGGAGGCCGGTAATGGCCTCCCTTTTTTATGCCTGCCACTTTCTTACATCTTATGAAGATCCCCTGTAGGAGCGAGCCTGCTCGCGATGGCGGTGTAACAATCAACGATGATGGCGACTGACCCACCGCATTCGCGAGCAGGCTCGCTCCCACATTTGGTCGGTGTTGCCCCACAGATGTGGGACAATGCCCGCCACTTTCAGCCATACCCGAATTGACCACCGCCATGACCGCCCCTCGCCCACCGAAACCTGCGCGCAAAAAGCCTTCACCCGCGACCCCGGCCAAAGCCGTGGAGCCCCGCGAGAAGGCCAGCCTGCACCCGCGCAATCGCCATCAGGGTCGCTACGACTTTCCGACGCTGATCAAAAGCGCTCCGGAACTGAAGAAGTTCGTGATCATCAATCCGTACGGCAAGGAAAGCATCGACTTCGCCAGCCCCGAAGCCGTGAGGGTGTTCAACCGGGCCCTGCTCAAGTCGTTCTACGGCATCGCTCACTGGGACATTCCGGCCGACTATCTGTGCCCGCCGGTGCCAGGTCGCGCCGATTACGTGCACTTCCTTGCCGACCTGCTGGCCAGTGGCAATGACGGTGTGATCCCCCGTGGCGCCGCCGTGAAGGTGCTGGACATCGGTATGGGCGCCAACTGCGTATATCCGCTGATCGGTTACAGTGATTACCGCTGGCATTTTCTCGGTTCCGATATCGATGCGACCGCCATCGCCGCCGCCAAGGCAATCATTGTGTCCAACGGCCTGAACAAAGCCATTCAGGTGCGCCAACAGAGCAATCCCAAGCAGATCCTCACAGGCCTGCTGGAAAGTGCCGAGTGTTTCGACCTGACGATGTGCAACCCGCCGTTCCACGCATCGCTGGACGAGGCCACACGGGGCAGCACGCGCAAATGGCGCGCCTTGGGTAAAGCCGATCCGAAACGCAAGCTGCCGGTGCTGAACTTCGGCGGACAAGCGGCGGAATTGTGGTGTGAGGGTGGGGAAGTGCGTTTCGTCACGCAACTGGTCAGCGAAAGTGCTCAAGTGGGGCAGCAGGTCTTGTGGTTCAGCACCCTGGTGTCGAAAGCCTCAAATCTTCCCGCGATCCAGACCGCCCTGAAAAAGGCCGGCGCACTGGAAAACCAGATAGTGGAAATGTCCCAGGGACAGAAACAGAGCCGCTTCGTCGCCTGGACTTTCCAGACCAAAGCGCAGCAACAGGCCTGGCGCCAGGCACGGTGGGCCAAGGCTTCATCGGAGTAACAGAACGTTGCAGCGCTTGGCCTTGGGCCAAGTCTTTGTTGCGAACAAAAAAGCCGTGCACGGGTTAATTCGGTGCACGGCTTTTTTAACAAGTGTTACTTGCTGACAGCTTCAATCAGGATATTGGCCACCATTGACCCGATACCCTGGATCGAATGAATCACGCATCAGCGCTTCGTTACCCTGACAACTTCTTTGAATGCGCAGCCACGTACTTCTTTATTGTCACAGTAATACCGTGAATTCCACTCTTCCCATGGTCCATTTGTTTCAATACTGGCGACGACCCCTTCCCGCTTGAAGCGCATATCCAACGCGCCGCCCTTTTGCAGCTTATAACCACAACGCAGGACTTCACCTATGACAGTTTCACCCTCGACATCCTTGTGAGGCGCGAATATCGCCAATTCGAATTCACCCACCTGCCCCCGTCCGGTTTGAGACACGCCGTACCACTCGCCGTCGCCACTGGCCGTCGGCGCTTTATAGACACCTGGGGCCACCTCTTTGATGTCTGAAGGGCTTGGGCAGTACTCCGTGACATTTGCCCACGCCTGGCCGGATAACATAACCGCCACACACAACACCAACTGTTTAAGCTTCATAAAATATCCCTACAACTAACCACTAGAATTTAGTTTTTTAGCTTTTACGCAAAGCCGAGCGCCACACCTGATCGATACTACCGATCCAAGGCAGACACTCAACTATCAGCGCTGTAGGAAAGTTCGCTAGATATACGGAGAAAACTGACTTATTCAGTGCGCACTTAAAAAAAACCGAACCCACAAACAATCGCCCATGAAATATCGGATATAGATATATATTACAGAGAAACAACAAATGTCTTGTATCGATCTACCTTGCGTGGATCTTTATGACGCCCACAAAAAAACCGTGCCCGGATCGCTCCGGCGCACGGTTTTTTTTAACAAGTCTTACTTGTTGACAGCGTCGGTCAGGCCTTTGGCCACAACCAGCTTGATCACTTTCTTGGCAGCGATTTCGATGGCAGCGCCAGTCGAAGGGTTGCGGCCGGTACGGGCAGGGCGCTCAGTCACTTTCAGTTTGCCGATACCTGGCAGAGTGATTTCGCCGCCATTTTCCAGCTGATCGGCAACGATTTGGCCCAGTTGGTCCAGAGCGTTACGCGCGGTGGTTTTCGGCGCGTCGATAGCTTCAGCGATGTCGGCGATCAGTTGGTCTTTAGTAAGAGCCATTTAGTGTTCCTTCCCTATCAAATTCATATGGATTGCAGAGTGCAATGTCAGCTATCGAGCCCGATCTTCTGGATCTGGCACCCTCGGCCAAATAACCTCGGGATCGGGGTTATAGATACCGAAATCAGGGTTTGGTTCGACCTGACAAATGCTGACTGCACGCTTAACGCAGTGACTTCGCGCAAGACCGGGCAAAGCTAGCACACAGACGTGGAAATATCCGCCTCTAGCTACCCATTTGGTCAGCTTTATTGTGCTAAAACCGTAAAAAACTGCATAAGCGCCGTCGGTCGCCCGACAATTGCCCTTCGCACCGCGCCAAAACCAGTGGTTGCGGTACACTGAGCGCTTTTTCGGGGGAGCACGCCCTCCTCTCTTCATTCAGCCGAGAAGCCCATGCCGATCCGTCATTGCATCGTCCACCTGATCGACAAAAAACCCGACGGCACACCTGCAGTTCTCCACGCTCGTGACTCTGAACTGGCTGAGTCCGCGGCCATCGAGAACATGCTCGCCGACCTCAACGAAAGCTATAACGCCAAACAGGGCAAAGCCTGGGGCCTGTTTCATCCGGAGTCCGGGGCCTTTCCATTCAGCGGCTGGCTGAAGGAATACTTCGAGGGTGGCAAGGACTTCACGGCGTTCAGCCGTGTGGCAGTGGAGCATCTGCAAAAGCTGATGGAAGAGTCCAACCTCTCGGTCGGTGGCCACGTACTGTTCGCGCACTACCAGCAAGGCATGACCGATTACCTGGCCATCGCCCTGCTGCACCACAGCGAAGGCGTTGCGGTGACCGATCAACTGGACGTGACCCCTTCCCGTCACCTGGATTTGGGCCAGTTGCACCTGGCGGCGCGGATCAACGTGTCCGAGTGGCAGAACAACAAGCAGTCCAAGCAGTACATTTCGTTCATCAAAGGCAAGAACGGCAAAAAGGTTTCGGAGTATTTCCGCGACTTCATCGGCTGCCAGGAGGGCGTCGACGGCCCAGGTGAAACCCGCACCCTGCTCAAGGCCTTCAGTGATTTCGTCGAAAGCGAAGACCTGCCGGAAGACGACGCCCGCGAGAAGACCAAGACCCTGGTGGATTACGCCAGCAGCCAGGCCAAACTTGGTGAGCCGATGGGCCTGGAAGAGTTGTCGGGCCTGATCGACGAAGAACGCCCGAAAGCTTTCTACGACCACATCCGTAACAAGGACTATGGCCTCTCTCCGGAAATCCCGGCTGATAAACGCACCCTGAACCAGTTCCGCCGATTCACTGGCCGCGCCGAAGGCCTGTCGATCAGTTTCGAGGCGCACCTGTTGGGTTCGAAGATCGAGTACGACGAAGATGCCGGCACGCTGATCATCAAGGGCCTGCCCACTTCGCTCACCGATCAGCTGAAGCGTCGCAACTGATGCTCGGCGGCGTACTGAAAAAATGCCTGCTGATCCTGCTGGTGGTCGTGGTTTATCAGAACTGGGGCAAGATCGAGCGGGTGTTCAATCCATCGCAAGTGGTGTCTGCGCAGACGCAGGCCCAGGCCGACGTCGTGCTCTACGCCACCGAATGGTGTGGCTACTGCAAGCTGACCCGGCGCTTTCTCGATCAGAAAGGTATTCCGTACAAGGAATTCGATATCGAGAAAGATGCCGTCGCGCGCAAGGACTATCAGGCGCTGGGCGGTGGCGGCATTCCGATTATCGATGTGAACGGGACACTGATTCGCGGATATGACCCGGATGCGATTCTGGCTGCGTTGAATTAACTGTGGGAGCGAGCTTGCTCGCGATGAGGCCAACACAGTCAACAATCTTGTTGAATGTCAGTCCGCCATCGCGAGCAAGCTCGCTCCCACAAGGTTTTTTTTCAGCAGGCTTCGATCCGGAAACCTAACCGCGGGAAGTGCACATGCACCACGCCACCACGCTCGTCCTTGCGACGCACAATCAGTTCTTCACTGCCGGCAAACAACAACTCCCCCGCCACCGGATCAACGCCGTAGTCCGTGGCCGCGATGATTACCTGCTGACCTGCCTTGAATCCATTCGGATCGACGAATTGCTCATCGGGCAATGCCGCTGGCGTGGACGTGCGCGCCACCTCCAGCGCCTCCTCGGACGTCATCTCGCTGGATGCACCGTGACCGAAGCCCAGCACTCGCGCATGCCACGCACTGACCGCCGGATAAGCATCGACCAGCGGTGCAGTGACCGGCGTGGCCTTGAGGAACCACAGTGAGTGCGCCAGGGCAAAGTCGGCAATCGACGGCTCACCGAACAGGAAATCACCCTCTTCGCGCTGCAACTGCAACTCCAGGCGCGACATGATCGTTGGCCACTGATGTTTGGCCTGCTCGGTGGACAGTTTTGTCGCGCTACCACCACTGAACAAACCGGCACGGTCGGCCAGAAACGCCTTGATCGCTTCCGGCGACAGATTGCCAAAGCGCACCGCTATCGATTCCGGCTGGAACACCAGGCTGACCGCATGCTGGAACACCATCGAATCGGCCCAAGCTGCAAACGACGCGGCGATCATTTCCTGACCTTCCGGGAAAAACGCCGGCAAGGCTTTTTCCTGTTCCAGTCGCCGGGCAATCAATGCCGTGTCGCAATAAATATCTGCACCGATCTGCAACACCGGTGTCTTGCGGTAGCCACCGGTCAGCGCCGTGAGATCCGGTTTTGGCATCACTGGTGAAATCTTCACCGAGCGCCAGGACAAGCCCTTGAAGCCCAGCAGCAGGCGGGCCTTCTCGGCAAAGGGGGACGTCGGGTAATGATGCAGAATCAACTCGGACATGCTCGGCTCCGCCGCAAGGATCAGGAGCCAGCAGCTTAGCGCGCAATCACTTGGCAGCCTACAGATCTGCCTGATGGGAACCGATCAGTCAGAGTGATAAGTCTGAGGTGGCGCTCGCTGCACTCACTGCGTTCGCTGCGCTCGCCACCAGGCATTCCTTGGCGCTCTTCTTGAGTTTTTTGATCAGCCGTTCCTGACGCAACGCATCGCTTTTGTCGCGACAGCGTTCTGTGTAGACCAGAGCCATGGCAGGGCTGGAGAGAAAGAATCGTGCGCCCTTGCCGCTTTGATGCTTGGCGAAGCGGCGCACGGGATCATCGCTGATCCCGCAGTAGAGCGAACCGTTGGCCGCGCGAACGAGGTAGACGAACCAGGTTTTGCTCGCGGGTGTTTCGGCGTCAGCCGGGCTTTCGCTGAGGTTGGTCACGTAACGATCAGGACTTGAAGGAAAACAAGCCGCGATCTTATCAGCGACTGGCCTGGAATGCCTTCAGGCCCTTCAATGCCTGGGCGCGAACGGCATTGCGCACCAGCGGCGTCCAGCCCAGCAACAGGCCTTTGAAACCCAACGCCTGACGCGACCAGGTCCATAGATCAAAACTGTCGTGATGTTCGCAAATCTTGCCATCACGGAAGATGAAACGCGCCTGGATATCGTTGACCACGGTGTTGCCAGTCTGGCTGAACAGATAGGTCGCGACCCAATGGGCACCACCGGTGCGCTCGTCGGCGTGTACATGATCGAAGGTCAGGGAAAAGTCCTTGGCCCGAGTGGTCAGCATGCGCCACATGTCACTGGCATCGCGACCGCGAAGCTCACCGAACGCCGGGTCGCTGAACACCACATCATCGGTGTAGCAGGAAGCCATGGCTTCGGCATCCAGGCGCTGGAAAGCCTGGTAGAAACGGGTGATCAAGGCGCTATGGGCTTCACTCAATTGCGGGCTCCCCTGGATTTACATAATGGCGGCGAAAGATTGCCTGCACGATAGTCTGCAAATGCATCGAACACTATCGGCATTCATGACGAAAATAGCGCAATGACTATTCCCGTCATTTCAGTACGACATTCCGCTGTCCCGGGCGTAGGAAAAAAGATCAACGTCCGTGGAAATACCCAGCCGGTGCATGGCCATGTTCTTTTGTTTACTGATGGTCGACACGCTGCGATTGAAGTGAATGGCGATTTCGCTGACGGTCATGCCACTGGCGAGCATTCGGACCACTTCATGTTCCTTGGCTGACAGTGGCGACTCGTGAATCTGACTGCGGGTATTGACCAGCAACGTGCGCAGGGACTCGCTGAGGTAGCGGCGCCCTTCCTCCACCGCATTGATTGCCAACGGCAACTCCGTCGCCGATGCGGTTTTGGCAACGATGGCCTTCACCCCTTGAGCCAACGCAGCCCTTGCCGTCGCCACACTGGTAAACATCGTCACCAGAATGATCGGCAAGGCCGGGTAATGGCGTTGAATCGTACTCAACATTTTCAAGCCATCGGCCTGCTGTCCTCCCGGCATGGAGAAGTCAGTGATCAGCAGGTCGCAGGATGTGCTTGATAGCAGACTCATCAGGCTGTCGGCACTGTCGGCCTCGCCGACGATCACGCATCGTCGGCTGGCGTTGATGAGTATGCGCAGCCCGACACGAACGACGGAATGGTCGTCAGCAATTACGACTCGCATTGTGGGATACCTCCTGCTTATGGCGCGAAGGCGCGGAAAATAGCGCCGTTCTTACCCCTTCCACAACGCCCCGAAAAAACCTCCAACGTCGCACCCTCAATGAATTCAATGGGCTAACTCTTTGCCCATCTAACAAACAGATGGTTCCTACATTGCAGCGCGATGACGACTACGCGGGAGGACTACAACCAAAGGACTCCCCCGTTAGAAAACGCTACGTAGTCCGCAACACTCTTTCATACACGCCTCTCTCTCTTTTCGTATTTGTTGCATTCCTCCCGCCTTACCTGCTCGCTAAGTTGTGGCCCGCCAAGCAGTCCTTCGTACCCGTACAGAACTGCGCTCACTCAGTGCCTGACCATCGAATACATGAACAAGACGCCAATGACCCTGCTCACGCAATCCCTGCGGTGCCTGTATTGCGAGCCAAGCCAACGGTCTTTTATCCGGGAACTTCAATGAGAGACTTCAAGACAATGTTTTTGCAGCAGGTGCGCCGCTTGACCCATACGGGTATCGGTGCCTGCGCTCTGTTATGGGCCGCACAGGTCCACGCCGACGGCATGGTGCCCGATACCTCCGTGGTCATCGTCAATGAGGCCAACGGGGAAACCGCTGTATCAGTGACCAACACCGACGCCACCCTGGCACTGCTACACGTCACCATCGAAGACATTCCCGAAGACACCGAGCCATTGGTGTTCGTGACGCCACCCTTGGCACGCGTTGAAGCCGCCAAGACGCAGTTGGTGCGCTTCATCCTGCAATCAGAAAAGCCCCTGCTCACCCAGCGTTTGAAGCGGGTGATTTTTGAAGGCATCCCCCAGGGCAAATCTGCTCCCGAAGCCGGGCATGCCCGTGTGGGTGTGACGGTGCGCCAGAACCTGCCGATCATTCTTCACCCCGCAGGCCTGGCGCCCAACCGCACACCGTGGACCGACCTGAAATGGTCGCTGCTGGATGGTCAACTGACCGTACGCAACGAAACCCCTTATGTCGTACGCCTGGCTCAGGCGGTACAGCTGCTGCCTTCCGGGGGCGCTGCAACGCTACCGCGAACCTATGTGCTGCCTGGTGAGCACATCAGTGTTTCGGTCCCGGCAAAAACTGCCACCCAGGTTCGAATTCATCCCGCGACCGTCTATGGCTTTGCCGTGCCTCCCTATGACGCACCGCTCACGCCCCAGAGCTGACACCACCGATAGCGCCGCACAGGGAAGAGCAGACGCAGACATTTCAACGTGACGGCCTGTTTTGCCGTCGCTACATGCGTAACGGAAGCCGTAGTGGATTAAGCCGGCGCCCAGACATAACCCAAGTGAACCTCATGAACACCGTATTGAAATACCGTGATGGCGAAGCCATGCCTGCGATTCGGTCGGCCAGCACGTCCCCTTATCTGTCGCGGGTTCGGACCGGCATGGTGCTACTGCTGAGCAACGTGCTGATAGGGCTCGAAGCCAATGCCAAAGATCTCAATGCTGCTGCGTTGCTGACCTCCTTTGACCAGAAAATGCTGAGTCAACGCGGTATCGACCCCAGTCTCGCCACCCTGCTGCTGACTGCTCCGAGCTTCACCGCTGGCCGACATCCCATCACCCTCACGGTCAATGGCCTGCGCCGTGGCCGAGTGGACGTCACGTTCAATCGGGAAGGCGACTTGTGCTTTGACCGTGCCCTGCTCGATGCGGCAAACCTGACCGTGCCTTCAATTCCGGTCAACGACAAAGGCTGTTTCGATGTGCTCGCCACCTGGCCGCAGTCCCGAATCGAACAGGATCCAGCCAACCTCGGACTGTCATTGATAGTGCCCACCCAGGCGATACGTCCGACAGTCCGGGATATCTCGGGTTATCAAACCGGAGGCATCGCCGGGTTACTCAACTACGACGTCAACAGCCTTCACAGCCAATACGGCAATCAATCGAACCGCTACCTCTCAGCCAATACCGAAGTCGGTTTCAATGCCGGAGACTGGATTGTGCGCAGTCGTCAGGTGCAGACCTGGCAGAACGATGTGTCCCGCACCACTCACCTGGCGGCTTACGCCCAGCGCACCTTTGCCAGCCATGAGACGGTGCTTCAAGCGGGTCAGGTCAATCTCTACAACCCGGTACTGGCCGGCGCGCAGATCACCGGCGTGCAAGTCATGACCGAGCAGGCCCTGCAGGTGGAAGGCCAAAGCACTCCCATCGAAGGGATTGCCCAGAGTCAGGCTCAGGTCGAAATTCGGCAGAACGGTTCGCTGATCCACTCGACAGTGGTGCCGGCCGGACCGTTTTCCCTGAGTAACGTACGTCGACTCGACAGTCGCTCCGATGTTGAAGTCACCGTCAAGGAAGCGGATGGCAGCGAGCAACGCTTCACGGTACCCGTCGCCATGCTCGGTGTTGGCCTGCCGGCTCCCGGCTTTTCGTTGGCCGCCGGCCAGGTACGCAGTCTCGGCGCTGCACAAAACGCCGAACCATGGGTGATCAGCGGCGGGTGGAGTGGAGCACTCAACCCGAATGTCCTGCTCAGCACCGGCGCCACGGGTGCCGCCGACTACCGTGCTGCGGGCACAGGCCTGAGCTTGCTGCCAGGGTCCGGCACACAGATCCAGACCACCCTGCAAATGGCCGACACCAGCACCCGCCAAGCCGACAGAGGGCTTCAGGCCGACCTGAACATTTCGCAACGTTTGGGTGAACAGTGGTCGATCAATGCCGCAACTTCGCACCGGACCTTTGGATATCGCGAACTGTCGGAGGCGGTGTTTGACACTCGATCGGAACGTAGCCAGTCGCGTTACCGCGATCAGCAAAGCTTGTCACTGGCCTGGTCAACTCCCGGGCTTGGCGCGTTCAGCAGTGGCTTCAGCCGCTCAACGACATTCGATGGGCAAAGCAGCAGCCGCGCCCTCGCGTCCTGGGGCACCAACATCAGAGGCGTGTCCGTCTCGGCCACAGCGCAAAGGCAAGTCAGCGGTACACAGCGCAGCGATGACAGCGTTTACCTGAGCCTCAGTATTCCTCTAGGTGAAAACCGCCGGGCGCGCACCTGGGTGCGCAGTTCCGCTGGCGATTACCGCAGCGGTGTCGGCCTGAACGAGCAGGTCAACGATCAGTTGAGTTACCGGGTCGGCGTTGAGCACGACACACGAGACAAGCAAGTGCAGTCCTCGGCGGGGGTTTCCCTGCTGCCGCGTTACAGCCAATTGGACTTGAACTACACCCGCTCCGATGCCGAGCGCTCCAGCTACCAGGTTGGCGCGCGTGGCGGCGCGGTGCTGCACGGCGACGGCTTGACGTTATCGCCATACCCCGTACGGGACACCTTCGCGCTGCTCTCGGTAGGCGATGCAAGCGCCATCAAAGTCTCGACCCCCAGCGGTCCGGTCTGGACCGATTGGCAAGGTCGAGCCGTGGTTCCCCAGCTGGCCGCCTATGGTCGCAGCCCGATAGAAATCGACACCCGCTCGCTACCGCGCAACCTCGATATCAACAACGGACTGACCGTGGTTTCCGCAGGGCGCGGGGCCGTCGACAAGGTCGAATTCGGTATCACGCTGACCCGTCGTGCCTTGCTCAAAGTCACCACGGACAACGGTGCCCCTCTGCCCCGTGGCGCGACGGTCAGCACCGCAAACGGTGAGTTCGTCACGCTCGCTCAAGAAGGTGGACTGGTGTTTCTGCCCAACGTCCTCGACAACCGCGAGTTGTGGATAACCGCACCGGGGCTGGAGCGCTGCGAACTGCGTTTCGAACTGCCGGCCAAGGCCAATACCCAGGTGTATTACGAGACCGCCGCCGCCCAGTGCCGGACTCTTTAAGGATGACCTTATGAAGCAGCGCCCCCATTTGTCGTTAACACTCGCCACGCTGATGTTGAGCGCACTGACGCCTCAGGCCTGGGCGCTCGCCGATGAATGCCAGCTCACCCTGAGTCAGCCGGTAGTCGATTACGGTTTGACGAATCGGGCTATACGCGCCGATGCCTCCGCAGAGCGAACCTTGGGCGAGCGCCGCTTGAGCCTGAACCTGAGCTGCACCCAACCTACCGACATGACCCTGTTCTACCGCGCCATGGCCGCAACCGCCGAGCGCTTTCACTTTGCCGAAGGCGGCAGCTATGCGGTGCGTATGGGTGACGCCGTACTCGATGGGCAACCGGTGAGCCTGGGCCTGATTACCGCCGTCGGCCAGGTATCTGACGAAACCGCTTTGAGTCTGCTTTGGCGACCTCGGCAGGCCATCGTTCCGGTTCGGGGCGGTGTCGCGGTGCAAGGGCAAAATCTTTCGGCGCAACTGGAACTGTCAGCCTGGGCGCAGGAAAAAGCGTTGCAGGTACGTGACGCCGTTGTCTGGGAAACCACCGGCCTGTTGGATGCGGTCGCTACGGGACGCTCAAGGGAGATAACCCTGCGCGCCAGTTTCGCGCCTGCCGCATGCAACGTGGAACTGTCCAATGGCGGTCTGGTGGATTTCGGCCGGCTATCGAAAAACGACCTCAACCCCGACAAAAGCACCCGACTGCCGCCCAGGGATTTAACCCTGCGGGTTGGTTGCGACGCCCCGACACAGTTTGCCTTGGTCATGCATGACAACCGCTCAGGCTCTGCGACGGTCAACAGCGAGATTTACTACGGGCTGGGTCTGGATCACCGCAGCAACAAGATCGGCCTGTATTCACTCAACGTCAATCCCGCCAACGCCAGCGCCGACAGCTTTGCCCGCGTGTATCGAACCGACTCCACCACCCTGGGCGTGGCCTGGAGCACCTCCAGTTCGAACCCCATATCGATCGCCCAAAAAAGCTACCTGGGCTTTACCGACAGCGCCGCCAGCACCGCTGGGCCGGCCTCGATCCAGAACCTCACAACCACGGTTACGGTCGATGCCGTCATTGCCCCCACCGTGAGCCTGGACCTGAGCACCGCCGTTCACCTCGACGGCTCAGGGACCATCGAAATTCTTTATCCGTAACACCCACCCTGCCTTTGAACCCGAAGTGCAATCACGCGCTCCGGGCCATTCAAGGTCAACAACAGCAAGGAAGTTTCACCCATGAAAAAGTACTTCGCAGCACTCACCACAACGGCACTGATCAGCGCCGCTCCTTTTGCTCTCGCAGCGTCGAGCACTGACCTGACGGTTTCTGGCCTCATCACGCCTGTCGCTTGCACGCCGACCTTCTCTGGCGGCGGTGACATTGATCTCGGCAGGATCTCGTCAGGTGACCTCAATCAGGACGAGAACACTCTGGTTGGCAGTCATCTGCTTACTTTGACCGTGAACTGCAGTGCAGCTGCTACATTCTCCATCAATCCAATCGACAATAGGCCCGGTACGGCACTTGATGGTTGGTTTGGCCTTGGCCGGACCGAGGACGGAAAAAAGCTGGGATACTTTTACCCAGAAATTCTGCAAGCCACAGCAGACGCATCCGCGGCGGATCCTATCGAATCAAACGACAGAGGAACCACCTGGGCGAAAGCGGAGTCTGCTCAACCGGGATATTGGCTGTCCGTTGCCAATGCTGGCGATACCGATCCGATCGAAGCACAGGTTGTCGCCATGGACTTTAGGGTTGATACATACATTACCCGCGCCGACGAGCTGAACCTGACCAACGATGTCAACATTGATGGCTCCGCGACGTTCGAAATTGTTTACTAATTAGGGCCAAGGTGCTGAACCGTTCGTTGCCTGAATGAACGAGCGGTTCAGCACCCATACCTTCTTCTCGAAAAGGAATTTACCGATGAAGCGTATCCCTACAACCCTGGCAGCAGCGTTGCTGGTGAGCACGACGACTAGCGCCCTTGCGGCGTCTACCGCAGACCTGACAGTCAACGGCATCATCACTCCGATCGCCTGCACCCCGACATTCTCCAACAACGGTCTTGTCGACTACGGAAAAATCTCCCGGCAGGACCTGAACGTCGATAAACGGACACAACTGCGTGACAAATCCCTCGATCTCAACATCAGCTGCACGGCACCTGCCCGTTTCGCCTTGATCATGCGGGACAACCGGGAAGGCTCGGCCATCGGCAACAGTGAGATCTTTTACGGCC
The DNA here is from genome assembly GCF_059492225.1 of Pseudomonas sp. Pseusp10. Classification (NCBI taxonomy): domain Bacteria; kingdom Pseudomonadati; phylum Pseudomonadota; class Gammaproteobacteria; order Pseudomonadales; family Pseudomonadaceae; genus Pseudomonas; species Pseudomonas sp. Pseusp10. The sequence continues at coordinate 5,848,756 of NZ_CP168528.1, forward strand.
TGAAGTTCGACCGCAGCGGCAACAAGATCGGTCTGTATTCACTGAACTTCGATCCCGCCAGAACCGTAGTGGACGCACTGGCTCAAGTGTATCGAACCGATTCCACCACCGGGGGGCGGGCGTGGAGCACCTCCAGGTCCAGCCCCATACCGATCGGCGCCAAAGGCTATCTGGGCTTCACCGATGTGGCGGGCAGCACCGCAGGTCCTGTCGCGATTCAGAACCTGAGCAGTCGGGTCACGCTTGTCACGGTCATTGCACCCACCTCAACGCTGGACCTGACTGACGATGCAACACTCGATGGCTCGGCAACCCTGGAGGTTGTCTATTTGTAGACGCTCCATTGCATTTAAATTTTCTCACTGCTGACCTGCACATACAGCGCCCGCCCGGCACCGAGACCGGCAATGATCGCCCCCAGGCCGATGACGCCGAAGATCCAGCCCACGGCTGTCCAGCCGCCGGTCCAGTCATGCACGATACCGACCGCGAACGGCCCCATGGACGCCAGGGTGTAACCAAAACCCTGGGCCATGCTCGACAGGTTCGCCGCCACATGGGAATCCCGCGAGCGCAGCACAATCAGGGTCAACGCCAGGCTGAACGTGGCGCCCTGCCCCAGCCCCAGCACAATTGCCCAGCCCCACAAGCCTTCGATCGGTGCATACAGGCAACCGAACAGACCGCCGAGAGTCAGTGCCATCACGATCACAATCGCCAGGCGCTGATCCTTGCCGCGTGTAGCCAGCCATGGCGCGGCGAGGGAGCTGACCAGTTGCACGATCACCGAGCCCGACAGCACCAGCCCGGCCTGGGTCGGTGTCAGACCGCGCCCGATCAGAATCGACGGCAACCAGCCAAACACGATGTAGGCCAGGGACGATTGCAGCCCCATGTACAAGGTCACCTGCCAGGCCAGCGGATCGCGCAGCAATCCCCGAACGCGATAGGCGACGTTGTGTGCGCCGTGTTTCTGGCCGACTTGCGGCAGCCAGAACAGCGCCGCCGCTAATGCCGGAATAACCCAGATACCGAGACCCAGCGCCCAGCTCTTGTCGAAATGCTCACTGAGCGGCACCGTTGCACCCGCCGCCATCGCCGCACCCAGGCATAGAGCCATGGTGTAGACGCCGGTCATGGTTCCGGCCTGTTTCGGGAAATCACGTTTGACGATGCCTGGCAGCAACACACCGATCACGCCGATGCTGGCACCGGCCAGCACACTGCCGGCAAACAGGCCGATCTCACCGAACGAACTGCGCAGGATGATCCCGCCAGCGAGTGTCAGCAGAATGCTCAACACCACCCGCTCGGCACCAAAGCGGCGGGCCAATACCGGCGCCAACGGCGCAAACAGGCCAAGACACAACACCGGCAACGTCGTCAGCAAACCGGCCTGCGATGCCGACAAACCAAGGGACTTCGAGACCTCGCTGAGCATCGGCGCCATGCTCGACAGCGCCGGGCGCAGGTTCAAAGCCACCAGAATCAGTCCCAGCAGCAACAGCCATGGACGGCGCAGGACCGGGTGAGTTTGCTGGACCTGTTCATCATCGGCCTCGGCGTCGATCAACAGCTCTTCAAGCTCCGCCGTGCGTTTGGACAGTGAAAGGTGATGGGTGGTCAGGCTGTTCTCGGTTTCACGGTTCATTGATCAACTGCCTCGACAGGGCTTTGGCACGCTCCGGGTCGCGTTGTTCGACGGCATCGAGCAACTCGATGTGCAGGTCGAACACTTCCTGGCGGCGCGGGACGATGTTCAGGGTCTGGCGCAACTGCGCACCGACGATGCTGGAGAAATAGCGATACAACTCGCTGAGGGTCGGATTGTGCGCGGCGTCCACCAGCCGGCGGTGGAACACCAGATCGCAGGCGATGTAGGTATCGAGATCGCCATGGTAGTGGCTGCCACTGACACCCAGCGCCTCGCGCAATGCCACCAGGTCTTCATCGGTGCGGCGCATGGCTGCCAGCCCGATGGCCTCAACTTCGAGGATGCGCCGGGTTTCCCGGGCCTGCTCAAGGGAGCAACGGGACAGCGCCTTCAAGGTATCGAGCGGATCGACCACCGCCCGCAGGTAACTGCCGTCGCCCTGACGGATCTCGATCAGTCCGGAAAACGCCAACACCCGCATGGCTTCGCGCACGGTGTTGCGGCTGATGCCCAGCTCGGCGGACAACTCAGGCTCGGTGGGTAAACGCTGGCCCACGACCCACACGCCCTGGTTGATGCGCAGGCGCAGTTGGTCCAGAGCCTGATCGACCAGGGATCGTTTCACTAATGGAGAAATTTCTGACATGGAATTCGCCCTTTCATCCAATCATAGGATGAATTTTCTGACATGTTAGTCAGCTTGTTTCCATAGAGCAACCACCGGGGATTTGGCAACGCGAAACCTGTGGGAGCGAGCTTGCTCGCGAAAGCGGCGGATCAGTCACCATCAGTGTTGAAGGTGGCGGCCTCATCGCGAGCAAGCTCGCTCCCACAGGGACTGTGGCAAGACCATCGAATGTTCAATTCCAGGCAAAAATAAACCCGGAACTCTGTCCGGGTTTATTTCACTGCCTGGATTCGATCAATGCAGGATCTGACTCAGGAACAGCTTGGTGCGTTCGTTCTGCGGGTGGTCGAAGAAGTCGTTCGGCGCGGCCTGCTCGACGATTTCGCCCTTGTCCATGAAGATCACGCGGTTGGCCACGGTGCGGGCGAAGCCCATTTCGTGGGTCACGCAGAGCATGGTCATGCCGTCTTCGGCCAGGCCGATCATGGTGTCCAGTACCTCTTTCACCATCTCCGGGTCGAGTGCCGACGTCGGTTCGTCGAACAGCATGATTTTCGGCTTCATGCACAGCGCGCGGGCGATCGCCACACGCTGTTGCTGACCGCCGGACAGTTGCCCCGGGAACTTATGCGCCTGCTCCGGAATGCGTACGCGTTCCAGGTAATGCATGGCAATTTCCTCGGCCTTGCGCTTGGGCATCTTGCGCACCCACATCGGCGCCAGCGTGCAGTTCTGCAAAATGGTCAGGTGCGGGAACAGGTTGAAGTGCTGGAACACCATACCGACTTCACGACGGATCGCTTCGATCTGCTTGAGGTCGTTGGTCAGTTCCACGCCGTCGACCACGATGCGGCCCTGCTGGTGTTCTTCCAGACGGTTGAGGCAGCGGATAGTGGTGGACTTGCCGGAACCCGACGGGCCGCACAACACGATTCGCTCGCCCTGCCTGACGTTGAGGTTGATGTCCTTGAGTACGTGAAACTGGCCGTACCACTTGTTCACGCCCTGCATCTGAATAATACCTTCAGGGCTCACAGGTTGTTTGATTGCTTCGCTCATCACAAAACTTCCTAAATTAGGTAGCGACTTAGCGCTTGTGGCCAGTGTCGAGCTTGCGTTCCAGATGCATGGAATAGCGCGACATACCAAAACAGAAAATCCAGAACACCAGGGCTGCGAACACATAGCCTTCAGTGGCCATGCCCAGCCATTTCGGGTCGGCGGCGGCTTGCTTGACGCTGTTGAGCAGGTCGAACAGGCCGATGATGATCACAAGGCTCGTGTCCTTGAACAGCGCAATGAACGTGTTGACGATGCCGGGGATCACCAGCTTCAGGGCTTGCGGCAGAATCACCAGGCCCATGCTGCGCCAGTAGCCCAGCCCCATCGCCGCCGCTGCTTCGTACTGACCTTTGGGAATCGCTTGCAGACCGCCACGCACCACTTCAGCCACGTAGGCCGACTGGAACAGGATCACACCGATCAGTGCCCGCAGCAGCTTGTCGAAGTTCATGCCTTCAGGCAGGAACAACGGCAGCATCACCGAAGACATGAACAGCACCGTAATCAACGGCACGCCGCGCCAGAACTCGATGAAGGTCACGCAGACCACCCGAATCGCCGGCAGGTTCGAACGACGGCCCAGAGCCAGGACAATCCCCAGCGGCAGCGCACCGGCAATGCCGACGGTGGCGATAACCAGGGTCAGCATCAGGCCACCCCACTGGCTGGTCGCCACGTTGGTCAGGCCGAAAATGCCGCCATGCAACAGGAAGTAGGCAATGATCGGGTACAACACCAGGAAGCCCAGCCCGTGCACCGCTTTATGGTGAAAGCGCGAGATGAACAACGGTGCCACGCCGACGATCGCCAGCCACACGGTCATGTCCACGCGCCAGCGCAGTTCCGGCGGGTAGTACCCGTACATGAACTGGCCAAAACGCTGCTGGATGAACACCCAGCAAGCTCCGTCCTTGGTGCAGTCGGCGCGGGTCGTGCCCACCCAGTTGGCGTCGAGGATGGCCCACTGCAGGATCGGCGGCACCACCAGGTAGATGAGGTAGAACGCAAACAGGGTCAGCAGGGTGTTGAGCCAGCTGGAGAACATGTTCGCGCGCATCCACGCCAGCACACCGATGCTGCGGCCCGGTGGAGGCATGTCAGGTTTGAAAGTATGAGTACTCATGCGCTATTCCTTACCGCTCGATCAGCGCAATGCGCTTGTTGTACCAGTTCATCAGCAGGGAAATGCTGATACTGATCGCCAGGTACACACTCATGGTGATGGCAATCACCTCGATCGCCTGACCGGTCTGGTTGAGCACGGTGCCGGCGAACAGCGAGACCATTTCCGGATACCCGATACCGGCCGCCAGCGAGGAGTTCTTCGCCAGGTTCAGGTACTGGCTGGTCAGCGGCGGAATGATCACGCGCAGGGCTTGCGGGATGATCACCTTGCGCAGGGTCGGACCGTTGCGCAGGCCGAGGGAATGCGCCGCCTCGGTCTGGCCATGGCTGACCGACTTGATGCCCGAACGCACGATCTCGGCGATGAACGCCGCGGTGTAAACGGTCAGGGCCAGTGTCAGCGCCAGCAGTTCCGGGATCAGTACCCAGCCGCCAATGAAGTTGAAGCCTTGCAGCTTCGGCATTTCCCAATGCAGCGGTGCACCGAAGATCAGCGCGCACAAGGCCGGGATCACCAGGAACAGCGCCAGGCCGGCCCAGAACTTGTGGAACGGCACACCGGTTTCTTCGAAGCGCTTGGTGGCCCAGCGGCTCATCAGCACGATGGCAACGATCGCCACCACGATGCTGACTACAAACGGCCAGAAGCCGTCCGCCATCAACGCCGCCGGCATATTCAGGCCACGGCTGCTGACGAAGAAGGTATCGCCGAAATTATGGCTGTTACGCGGCCCCGGCATGGTCAGGAACACCGCGAAGTACCAGAACAGGATCTGCAGCAGCGGCGGGATGTTGCGGAAGACTTCCACGTACACCGTCGCCAGCTTGGCAATGATCCAGTTCTTCGACAGTCGTGCCACACCGACGATGAACCCCAGGATCGTCGCCAGGATCACGCCGATGAAGGTCACCAGCAAGGTATTGAGCAGGCCGATGACAAACACCCGGGCGTAAGTGTCCGCTTCGGTGTAGTCGATCAGGTGCTGGGCGATACCGAAACCGGCACTGCGCTCAAGAAAGTCGAAACCGGAGGTAATGCCCCGGTGCTGAAGGTTGGTTTGCGTGTTGTCGAACAGAAACCAGCCTAACGAGACCACCCCGATAATCGTGATGATCTGGAATACCCAAGCACGCACGCGTGGATCGCTGAGGCTGAGCCTCTGCTTTGGTGCGCCGATTGAATTTTGCATGAAGTGCCCCGGAAATAATGGAACAGAACATCACCCGGCGGTTGGCCCACCGGGTGATAGAACCATCAGCGCACTGGTGGTGCGTATTGAATGCCGCCAGCGTTCCACAGAGCGTTCAGCCCGCGGTCGATTTCCAGCGGAGTGCTCTTGCCGAGGTTTTTCTCGAACACTTCGCCGTAGTTGCCGACTTGTTTGACGATCTGCACGACCCAGTCTTTCTTCACTTTCAGGTCTTTGCCGTATTCACCGTCGGTGCCGAGCAGACGGGCAACGTCAGGGTTCTTGGTGCCCTTGGCTTCGGCTTCGACGTTCTTCGAAGTGATGCCGGCTTCTTCAGCGTTGAGCATGGCGTAGCCAGTCCAGCGCACGATGGCCAGCCACTCGTCGTCGCCATTACGCACGACCGGGCCCAGAGGTTCCTTGGAAATGGTTTCCGGCAGAACCACGTAGTCCTTCGGCGAAGCCAGCTTGCTGCGCTGGGCGAACAGCTGGGATTTGTCGGAGGTCAGTACGTCGCAACGACCGGATTCCAGCGACTTGGCGCTCTCGTCGGAGGTGTCAAAGGTGATCGGGGTGTATTTCAGGCCGTTGCCGCGGAAGTAGTCGGAAACGTTCAGCTCGGTAGTGGTACCGGCCTGGATGCAGATGGTCGCGCCGTCCAGCTCTTTAGCGCTTTTCACGCCCAGCTTGTTGTTTACCAGGAAGCCGATGCCGTCGTAGTAAGTGATGAAACCAGGAAATTTCAAGCCCATGCCCGCGTCGCGGGAGCTGGTCATGGTGGTGTTGCGCGACAGAATGTCGATTTCGCCGGATTGCAGCGCGGTGAAGCGCTCCTTGGCGTTCAACTGGCTGAACTTGACCTTGGTCGCGTCGCCGAAGACGGCAGCTGCTACTGCACGGCAGTAGTCAGCATCGATACCGACGATTTTGCCGGTGGAATCCGGAACCGAGAAGCCTGGCAGGCCATCGCTGACGCCACACTGCACGAAACCTTTCTTCATCACTGCATCCAGGGTTGCACCCGCCTGGGCAAACCCGCTGACACCGAGTACCGCGGCTGCAGTCACGATAGCCAGGGTGGATTTCAACATCTTCATTCAAACCTCCAGTTTTGCTCTTGTTGTGTCGGAGCGTGAGTCCTGTCGCACCCTTTTGAGGCGTAGTCGACCCGTGTTGGCTTGTTTTGGGGTCAACCGACGTAAGACGTTAGCTATGAGTCTAGTAGGAGAAAATCCACGTCATGGAAAACTCACTCTCACCAGTCGGCCGAACGGGCGGTAGCCCTTTCACGTTCGCGAAGCCCCGTAGCGGCCCTTGGCGAACATCCATCACCGGATTCATTGCTATCCCACAGTCGGCAGTACACTGATAGTGTTACCGCCGGGCATGAGATGTGTTGCACCATTTCTCCATAGCAAAGCCCGTACCACACCGCCTACTAAAGCGGTTCAGCAGCAGGTCAATAGCAAAACTTGTACCCTTGCGACATCTTCTTAACGGATCAACCCGACGCGCACTTGGATCACGCACTTAATGAGCGCGCACGCACAACATTGGAGCAGCCATGACCAACCCCTTGATTCTTGAACCTGTCAAGACCGCAGACGCCTGCGTCATCTGGCTGCATGGCCTGGGCGCCGATCGCTATGACTTCCTGCCGGTAGCCGAAGCCCTACAGGAAAGCCTGCTGAGCACCCGCTTCGTTTTGCCCCAAGCACCGAGCCGCGCCGTGACCATCAATGGCGGTTACGAGATGCCGAGCTGGTACGACATATTGGCCATGAGCCCGGCGCGCGCGATCAACCGCGAGCAGCTGGAGGAGTCTGCCAACTGGATCATCGAACTGATCGAATCGCAGAAGGCCAGCGGAATAGACGCCTCGCGGATTTTCCTGGCAGGTTTTTCCCAGGGCGGTGCCGTGGTGTTCCACACCGCGTTTCTGAAATGGCAGGGACCACTGGGTGGCATCGTTGCCCTTTCTACTTATGCACCAACCTTCAGCAATGAACTGGAACTGTCCGCCAGCCAGCAGCGCATACCGGTACTGTCGATGCACGGCCAATATGACGATGTGGTGCAAAACTCGATGGGACGCAGCGCCTACGAGCATTTGAAGCAGCGTGGTGTCACCGTGACATGGCAGGAATACCCAATGGGTCACGAAGTGTTACCCGAAGAAATTCGCGACATCGGCACATGGCTCGCCGAGCGCTTGCGTTAAGCATTCCTGTTTAAAAGCGCCCTTTGATCCATCCCACTACGCCGCGCCTGATTCTTGCATTACACTGGCCGGCGTACATTCCTTAACCAATTGATGAGATGACCGTGCTCAAAGCACTCAAGAAAATGTTCGGTAAAAGCGAGACTGAGCAACTCGCGCCAGTTCCCAGCCCTGCGTCTCACGCTCCCGGCCACCGCACCGACGGTAATCAGTCTGAACGGGCCGCCACCACCGCGGCACCCAAGCATGAGCCAAAGACCGCAAAAGCTGCCCAGCCTGCGGCGATAACAGCCCCGGAGCAGCCGCTCAGCGAAACGCCGAAACCCGCCAAACCGCGTCGCGAACCCAAGCCCAAGGCGCCGGTGATCCCATGGAAACTCGAAGACTTCGTCGTCGAACCCCAGGAAGGCAAAACCCGCTTCCACGACTTCAAACTCGCCCCTGAACTGATGCACGCCATCCAGGACCTGGGCTTCCCGTATTGCACGCCGATCCAGGCCCAGGTGCTGGGCTTCACCCTCGCGGGCAAAGACGCCATCGGCCGCGCCCAGACCGGCACCGGCAAGACCGCTGCGTTCCTGATCTCGATCATCACCCAGTTGCTGCAAACCCCGCCGCCGAAAGAGCGCTACATGGGTGAGCCACGGGCACTGATCATCGCGCCGACCCGCGAACTGGTGGTACAGATCGCCAAGGACGCCGCCGACCTGACCAAGTACACCGGCCTCAACGTCATGACGTTCGTCGGTGGCATGGACTTCGACAAGCAGCTCAAGCACCTCGAAGCCCGCCACTGCGACATCCTCGTGGCCACGCCGGGCCGCCTGCTGGACTTCAACCAGCGCGGCGACGTGCATCTGGACATGGTCGAAGTGATGGTGCTGGACGAAGCCGACCGCATGCTCGACATGGGCTTCATCCCGCAAGTGCGCCAGATCATTCGCCAGACGCCGCCGAAGTCCGAGCGTCAAACGCTGCTGTTCTCCGCGACCTTCACCGAAGATGTGATGAACCTGGCCAAGCAATGGACCACCGACCCGTCGATCGTCGAGATCGAGTCGCAGAACGTGGCCAGCGAAAACGTCGAGCAGCACATCTACGCGGTGGCCGGTGCTGACAAATACAAACTGCTCTACAACCTGGTCAACGACAATGGTTGGGAGCGGGTGATCGTCTTCGCCAACCGCAAGGATGAAGTGCGGCGCATCGAAGAACGCCTGGTGCGCGACGGCATCAACGCCGCGCAACTGTCCGGCGACGTGCCGCAGCACAAGCGCATCAAGACTCTGGAAGGTTTCCGCGAAGGCAAGATTCGCGTCCTGGTCGCCACCGACGTGGCCGGTCGCGGCATCCACATCGACGGCATCAGCCACGTGATCAACTTCACCCTGCCGGAAGTGCCGGACGACTACGTGCACCGCATCGGGCGTACCGGGCGTGCCGGTGCCGACGGCGTGTCCATCAGCTTTGCCGGTGAAGACGACTCCTACCAGCTACCGTCCATCGAAGAACTGCTGGGCCGCAAGATCAGCTGTGAAACGCCACCGACGCATCTGTTGCGGGCGATTGAGCGCAAGCGTCCGCACTGAGTGACGTTGCAAGAACAAGCGCAGCCGGAAACGGACTGCGCTTTTTTTTCGTCCGGCTTTTTTTCAACAGGTGCTTGCTCGCGATAACTAAAAGTCCATAATAGACAAATTAGTTTACTTCCAGCTCCGGAGCCGATCATGTCCAGTACGCCGCAAGTGATTACCCAAGCCCAGGCTCGCGAGCTACTGGCGCAGGTCGATGTGCCGCAGATCCTGCGCAAACTGTTCCGTAACCTGGCCGCCGGGCAAGCCGTACAACCGGCGCAGCAACTGGTGGAGTTTCCACAGGGCGCCGGCGACTTCATCAACTACCTGGGTGTGCTGGCCGAAGACGGCGTGTACGGGATCAAAACGTCGCCGTACATCGTCCGTGAACAGGGACCGTTGGTGACAGCGTGGACACTGTTGATGTCGATGCAGACCGGCCAACCGCTACTGCTTTGCGATGCAGGCGAACTGACCACGGCACGCACCGCTGCGACCACAGCGGTGGCCGTCGATGCCCTCGCGCCGCTAACAGCCAATCGCCTGGCCATCATCGGCAGCGGCAAAGTGGCCCAGGCGCACCTGCATTACGTGAAAGGCCTGCGCGACTGGCAGAGCATCTGCCTGTACTCGCCGAGCCTGAGCGAAGATGCCGAGACCGTCAGCCTGCTGAAAAACATCGAGCCACGCCTGAACATCGTCGACAGTCGCGAAACCGCCGTTCAGGACGCCGACGTGATCATGCTCTGCACCTCGTCCGCCGGTCCGGTGATCGATCCGTCGAGCTTGCGCAAACCGGCGCTGATCACCTCCATCAGCACCAACGCGCCGCGTGCCCACGAAGTGCCGCCGCAGTGCCTCAACGACATGCAGGTGTACTGCGACTATCGCCTGACCACCCCGGGCTCCGCCGGTGAAATGCTGATCGCCGCCGAGCAGCACGGTTGGGACAGGAGTGCGATTGTCGGCGACCTGCCCGACCTGCTCAGCGAAAAAGCCCAGCGCCCGGATTACGATCGCCACGTGTTTTTCCGCTCGATTGGCCTGGGCCTGGAAGACATTGCGCTGGCCAATGCGATCTACCACCTCACGTACTGACACCAACAGTCACCTGTGGGAGCGAGCTTGCTCGCGATAGCTATCTGTCATTCAGAAATGATTTGACTGATACACCGCCATCGCGAGCAAGCTCGCTCCCACAAAGGCACCGACTTCATTGGCATTTGCGCTCTAAAGGAGACGTTCATGAGCCAGGCAGATTTCATCATCATCGGCGGCGGGATTGCCGGCGCTTCCACCGGTTTCTGGCTGTCGCAGCATGGTCGCGTGATCGTGCTCGAACGCGAATCCCATCCGGCCTATCACTCCACCGGCCGTTCGGCTGCGCTGTACACCGCAGCCTACGGCACCCCGCAAGTGCGGGCGTTGACCCTGGCCAGCCGGGACTTTTTCGACAACCCGCCCAGCGGTTTCTGCGAACACCCGCTGCTGACCCCGCGCGGCGAAATGACCGTGGACTTGACCGGTGACCCGGAAGAACTGAACAGGCAATACCAGAGCGCAAAAACCACGGTGCCGGAGATGCAATTGCTCGGCGTCGACGAGGCCTGCGCGTTGGTGCCGATCCTGCGCCGGGAAAAAGTCCACGGCGCGATCTACGATCCGACCGCCAGCGACATCGACACCGACGCCCTGCACCAGGGCTATTTGCGCGGCATCCGCCGCAATCAGGGCGAAGTACACACCGACAGCGAAGTCGTCAGCCTCAGCCGCGATGACCAAGGTACATGGCACGTCCAGACCGGCACCCAGACGTTCAGCGCGCCGATCATCATCAACGCCGCCGGCGCCTGGGCCGACAAGATCGGCGAACTGGCCGGCGCGAAGCCGCTGGGGCTGCAACCAAAACGCCGTGCCGCGTTCATCTTCGCCGGCCCCGAAGGCGTGGACATCCACCATTGGCCGATGATGGTCAGCCTCGACGAATCCTTCTACATGAAACCCGACGCCGGGATGTTCCTCGGCTCGCCGGCCAACGCCGACCCGGTGGAGCCCCACGACGTGCAACCCGAAGAGCTGGACATTGCCATGGGCATCTACCAGATCGAAGAAGCCACCACCCTGACCATTCGCCGCCCGACCCGGACCTGGGCCGGCCTGCGCAGCTTCGTCAGCGACGGCGACTTGCTGTCCGGCTTCGATCCACAGGTGCCGGGGCTGTTCTGGGTCGCGGCACAAGGCGGTTATGGAATCCAGACTTCACCCGCCATGGGCCAGGCCAGCGCGGCACTGGTACGCGGCGCAGCATTGCCCGAGTCGCTCGGCCGCTTCGGCCTGAGTGCCGAAATGCTCTCCCCCGCCCGCCTCGGCTGATCCTGATCCTCAGGTGACGAGCCCCCACGATTACGGCACACTTTCAGCGCCCCTTTGATGGGGCGCTGACGCTGCCTGGAGTTCCACTGTATGAACGCCCCCGAAAAAGACTCCACCCCGGACACCACGTCGCTGGATAACTACCGGGCGATCGCCGATGCCATCGCCACGCTGTTCTTTCCCCACGCCGAAGTGGTGCTGCACGACCTGCGCACGCAAAAGGTCGACTACATCGCCAACAACCTGTCCAAGCGGGAAATCGGCGACGACTCGGCGCTGGAAGACATGCTCAGCGACGATGTCAGCGAACGAAACATCGGACCGTACGAAAAGCTCAACTGGGATGGTCAGAAGATTCGCAGCCTCAGCACGGTGCTACGCGACAGCGAGGGACATCCGCTGACGGTGCTGTGCATCAACCTGAATATTTCGCTGTTCGAGAATGCCAAGGCCGCTCTGGATCTGTTCCTGTCGCCGACCAAGCTGATCCCGCAACCGGACTCACTGTTCCGCGATGACTGGCAGGAACGGATCAACACCTTCCTCCACGCCTGGCTGCGCGAACGTCAGTTGAGCCTGAATCTGCTGACCCGCGACCACAAGCGTGAACTGGTGCTGGCGTTGCACGCCGAAGGCGCGTTCAAGGGCAAAAGTGCGTCGAACTATGTGGCGAATGTGCTGAACATGGGGCGGGCGACGGTGTACAAGCATTTGAAGGAATTGAAGGGCTGAGCCCCAAGAGATGTATTGGCTGGCAGGGCCTCATCGCGAGCAAGCTCGCTCCCACAGTGTCCGAGTCGTGCGCAAGAGATATGTACACCACTGAACCTGTGGGAGCGAGCTTGCCCGCGATAGCGGACTATCAGTCGCCGTAGATGTCCGACTTGAAGTACTTGTCCGAAATCTTCTGGTACTCGCCACTGCTGCGAATGCCATCAATGGCCGTGTTCAGCTCGCTGACCAACTCGGTGTTGCCCTTGCGCACGGCAATCCCGGCACCCTCGCCCACATACTTCGGGTCTTTCAGCTCCGGCCCGACAAAGGCGTAACCCTGGCCACGCGGCATCGACAGGAAGTCATTGAGCGGAATGGTGTCGGCAAAAATCGCATCAAGGCGACCGGCTGCCAGATCCATGTAGATTTCTTCGTTGTTGCTATAGCGCTTGACGTTGATGCCCTTGGGCTCGAACACCTCGGTGGCGTAACGGTCGGTGGTGGTGGCGCGCTGCACGCCAACGGTCTTGCCCTTGAGGCTGGCGTACTGGTCATCCACCACCGCGCCGTCCTTCATCACCAGGCGCGACGAAGTGAAATAGTACTTGTGGGTGAAGTCCACCGACTTCTTGCGGTCTTCATTGATGGTCATGGACGACAGCGCCATGTCGATTTTCTTCACTTTCAGGGAAGGAATCAGACCGTCGAACTCGCCTTCGACCCACACACACTTGACCTTCATCTGCGCGCACAGCGCATTGCCGATGTCGTAGTCGAAACCGACGATTTCGCCTTTGTCGGTTTTCGAGGCGAACGGTGGATACGCCGCTTCGATACCGATGCGCAAGGTTTTCTCGGCGGCGAACACAGCGCTGCACGCCAACAGGCTCAAGGCCAGACCGGTGATGAGGGGGAACTTCTTCATGTTCGTTTTCTCGCGGTTGTTGTTGGTTTGGCAAGACAGAAGAAAAAGCTGAAACGGGTGGAAATTTTTTGTACTTATAATTCCATCTTGGACTTTTATGTATTGGTCGTCAATCAGGCAAATGCAGCCCGTGCCGGCCGATGGTCGGGCGGTGGTTCTGCAAGGTATTGGGTGAGTCAGATGGCCCCTTCGCGAGCAAGCCCGCTCCCACAAGGTTCTGTGTCGTACACAAAATTTGTATTCAACCAGATCCATTGTGGGAGCGGGCTTGCTCGCGAAGGCTGACTTGAGAACGCCGCAGGAGTTACTGCTTCCAGCGATCCGCCGCCGCATGATCACTGTCACGCCCCTCGACCCACCGTGGTCCATCGCTGGTGTTTTCTTTCTTCCAGAACGGCGCACGGGTTTTCAGGTAATCCATGACAAAGGCGCAGGCGTCGAATGCCGCCTGACGATGGGCGCTGGCCGCGCCGACGAAGACAATCGGCTCGCCCGGCTCCAGGGCGCCGATGCGGTGCAGCACTTCCAGCTTGAGCAAGGGCCAGCGCTGTTCAGCCTCGGTGGCGATCTTGCCCAGGGCTTTTTCGGTCATGCCAGGATAGTGTTCGAGGAACATCCCGGCGACGTCCAGGCCGTCATTGAAATCGCGCACGTAGCCGACAAAACTCACCACGGCACCCACACCGACATTGGCGTCGTGCATGGCGTTGACTTCAGCACCCGGATCGAACGCTGTGGACTGCACGCGAATGGCCATGGCTCAGCCTCCGGTCACAGTCGGAAAGAACGCCACTTCATCACCCTCGCTCACCGGCTCGTCGAGCTGGCACAAGTCTTCGTTGCGGGCGCACATCAGGTTTTGCTCGCTCAACACCTCGGCACCGTCACGCTGAGCCAACAGTGCGCGGACGTCGTCAACAGTGGCGAAATCGCCTTGAACCTTCACCGAGTCCAGCCCCAGCGCTTCACGATAACGAGCGAAAAACTTCACGGTAACGTTCATGGCTGCTCCGCCTGGAAATGACCGCTCTTGCCGCCAACCTTCTCCAGCAGACGCACGCTTTCGATAGTCATGCCACGGTCCACGGCCTTGCACATGTCGTAGATCGTCAGCGCGGCGACGCTGGCGGCGGTCAGGGCCTCCATCTCGACGCCGGTCTGCCCGGACAGCTTGCAGCGCGCCACGATGCGCACCGAATCGTCACCTTCGGCACTGAGCTCGACCTTGACGCCGGTCAGCATCAGCGGATGGCACAGGGGAATCAGATCGCTGGTTTTCTTCGCCGCCTGAATGCCGGCAATGCGCGCCACGGCAAACACATCACCCTTGGGGTGACCGCCGCTGACGATCATCTGCAGGGTTTCGGGCAGCATGCGCACCAGCGCTTGGGCCGTCGCCTCACGGAACGTCACGGCTTTTTCGGTGACGTCGACCATGTTGGCGCGACCTTGGGAATCGAGATGAGTCAGCACGGATTTACTCCTGATCAGGAGCATCGATTGTAAACCTGTGGGTCAATTTTTCGCACGCACGATTGTCGGGTCACACATCCCCTGTAGGAGCGAGCCTGCTCGCGAAAAATGTAGGGACAATGCGGCCATTCAGGCAGCACGCATTTTCGTTGACGTCCATCGCGAGCAGGCTCGCTCCTACATTTGGATTTGTGTTGGGCATAAAAAACCGGGCGACCTCGCGGCCGCCCGGTTTCGGTGGACAGTTACAGATGCGATTCGGCGTATTCGGCCAGGATCGAACGTGGTACCCCTTGCAGGGTGATGTGCACCCCGTTCGGGAAGTCCTTGAAGCGTTCAGTGAGGTAGGTCAGCCCGGAGCTGGTCGCGGACAGGTAAGGGGTGTCGATCTGTGCCAGGTTGCCCAGGCACACCACTTTGGAACCGGCGCCGGCACGGGTGATGATGGTTTTCATCTGGTGCGGCGTGAGGTTCTGGCATTCGTCGATCAAAATCAGGCTCTGCTGGAAGCTGCGGCCCCGGATGTAGTTGAGGGATTTGAACTGCAAAGGCACTTTGCTGAGGATGTAGTCGACGCTGCCATGGGTGCTTTCGTCATCCATGTGCAAGGCTTCGAGGTTGTCGGTGATGGCGCCCAGCCACGGCTCCATTTTTTCCGCCTCGGTGCCGGGCAGGAAGCCGATTTCCTGGTCCAGGCCCTGCACGCTGCGGGTGGCGATGATGCGGCGATAACGTTTGCTGACCATGGTCTGCTCGATCGCAGCGGCCAGCGCCAGGATGGTTTTACCCGAGCCCGCGGCACCCGACAGGTTGACCAGGTGGATGTCCGGGTCGAGCAAGGCGTACAACGCCAGGCTCTGATAGATATCACGCGGCTTCAGGCCCCAGGCTTCCTGGTGCAGCAGCGGTTCCTGGTGCAGGTCGAGGATCAGCAACCGGTCCTCTTCGATCTCCTTGATCCAGCCGACAAAGCCCTGTTCATCGATGATGAACTCGTTGACGTGCACTGCCGGCAGGTTGTCGATCAACTGCACCTGATGCCAGGTGCGGCCGTGGTCCTGGCGGGTTTCGACCTTGCTCACGCGGTCCCAGAAGGAGCCGGTCATGTTGTGGTAGCCGTTGGGCAGCAAGGATACGTCATCGACCAGTTGGTCGGTGCTGTAGTCCTCGGCCGCGATCCCGCAGGCGCGCGCCTTGAGGCGCATGTTGATGT
Source organism: Pseudomonas sp. Pseusp10 (assembly GCF_059492225.1). NCBI lineage: Bacteria > Pseudomonadati > Pseudomonadota > Gammaproteobacteria > Pseudomonadales > Pseudomonadaceae > Pseudomonas > Pseudomonas sp. Pseusp10. The sequence goes on from NZ_CP168528.1 coordinate 5,864,908, forward strand.
CTTTGGTGACCAGCACCACGGGCTTCTTCGGGTCGCGCGCGTGCAGATCGATCAGTTGATTGATGATTTTGTTGTCATTCAGGTGCTCGGGCAGAATCAGGTTCGGCTCGGCATGCTTGCTCATCAGAATTGACAGCAAACCCTTGGGTCCGCTTTTGCCACGCTGGATCGGCACACCCTGCTCGACGTCCTCGGGTGAGGCATCGCCCAGGGTCTTGTCGATCAGGCGGATGGCCTGGCGGCATTCGGCAGCAACGCTGTGATGCCCGCTCTTGAGCTTGTCGAGCTCCTCAAGCACGGTCATCGGGATCGCGACGTGGTGTTCTTCGAAGTTAAGCAGCGCGTTTGGATCGTGAATCAATACGTTGGTATCGAGTACATAAAGGATTGGCTGGTTGGAAGAAGAGCTACGTCCGTGATCATCCATACTCGGTCACCTTTGTGGGAGCCAGTCGACGCAATACCTTGGCGGTGCTGCGCCTCGAAGTGACTGCCGAATACACCTGCGGGGACTCAAGTGTTCTGCCTACATAGCTGGGTCTTGGGAGACGCCACCTGTGTTGCAGGTTTCGGCGGTCTGTCTTCGTAATACTCCAAAACGTGTGACAGAAAAAAGCACTTTGACGCTTTTTTGAAGTTTATTTTTCAGAATGACCAATAGCACTTGGCGGACTGCCATCACCCGTTTACAGTCGGAAGTCCACCTGCAACGAATCTCCTTCCAAAATCGCCAAAAACCCAATATCTACGGGCTTTTGTCGTTTTCAGCGAAGCGCATCCTGGCAATCCTCCCAGCCGATCCCGACAGGCGCCGTTTGCGTAACCAGCCACGGCAATGCCGTTTTCACCCCGTCCTGCTTCACATTGAAATTGATCACGCCGTGCCGCCACAGCAGCATCAGGGTCAGCACCCGTTGCGCGCTCGGGTTGCCCTTGAGTTTGCCGGCGCCGTCCTGGGCGTCGATGTCCCACAGCGCGACCTGCAAACCCTGAGCCTTGAAGAAACCTTCGGCATCGGAACGGCGCTGGCCATCGGGCGGACGGAACAGCGGCACGTAGTTCTCCGGCAGTTTGCTTTTGACCAGTTCGGAGCTGCGGCGCACCGAGTCCTGCCAGTCCTGCCAGTGGCTGTGGGAGCGAAACTCCCAGCCTTGTACGCCGATGCACTGGGTTGAATAGGTCGCTTGCAGGTCACTCACCGAACGCTCGGCCAATCGGGCCTGGATGTCCTTGCCGAGGACGAAGAACGTCCCGCTCATGTTCGACTTGCGCAGGTACTCGGTGACCCAGGCGGTGTTATCCGGCACAGCGTTGGCGGAGCTGTCGAAGGTCAGCAGAAACAGCCGGTCATGCATCTCGTCGCCGGTGCGCTCATAGTCGCCAAAACGATCGACTTCGCTGCTGGTTTGCGGGAACAGCGCGGCTTTGCGCAACTGTTCGTCCAGATACTGGGTGTGAAACACACGGCTCGGCTCGGCCCACTTGATGTAATAGCTGTCTGCACTGACCTGAAACCTGGCAGCTTGCTCGCGCAAAGTGGGCATGTCTTCGACCAGAAAACAGAAGGAGGCATCCTGGTCGCAACTCTGTTGGGCGAAGTTGTAGCTGGCCAGCAGCCGTTGCCACATGCGCTGGCGAACCCGGTTGACCGACTCCAGATTGATCGTGCGCAGGCCCAGGCGCTGGGCCAGGGCGGGTTCATCCAGCGACTCGCTGGCCAACAGTACACTGGAAAACATCAGGATCTCAGCCCTCGACGCCACGTCGAACAGCGTCGGGTTGTCGAGTTTTTCTGGCCAGGTGCTGCGATCGAGCGTCGCCACATCGCCCGGTGCCGCGATGGCAGTGACGCTCAGTAGCCAGATCGAGATGAGTAAAGCGATACGCAATGGGATGTCTCCATAACAAAACCCGCGCGGCACTATAGCTGATCGCGGCCCTCATTCCCGCAGCAACCCCAATCTCCTGTGGGAGCAAGCTTGCTCGCGATGACGGTGCATCAGCCAACATCTTTTCCGAATGTCAGACCGCTATCGCGAGCAAGCTCGCTCCTACAGGGATTTGTGCAAAGCCACCGATCATCACCTATGGACGCGATAGCTGGAGTCAACGAGGACAACCCCCTAGAATCGCCGCCACGATTAAAGGAGACGACTTCATGCTGATGGTGATTTCACCCGCCAAGACCCTCGACTATGAAACACCGCCGGCGACCCAGCGCTTCACCCAGCCGCAGTACCTCGACCACTCCCAGGAGTTGATCCTGCAATTGCGCGAACTGACGCCGGCGCAAATCAGCGAGTTGATGCACGCCTCCGACAAGATCGGCGGGCTCAACGCCGCGCGATTCGGCAGCTGGACCCCCGCGTTCACCCCGGAAAACGCCAAGCAGGCGTTGCTGGCCTTCAAGGGCGACGTGTACACCGGCCTGAATGCGCAAACGTTCAGCGAAGCCGATTTCGACTATGCCCAGCAGCATTTGCGCATGTTGTCCGGCCTGTACGGATTGCTGCGCCCGCTGGACCTGATGCAACCCTATCGCCTGGAAATGGGTACCCGACTGGCTAACGCCCGGGGCAAGGACTTGTATGCGTTCTGGGGTACACGCATCAGCGAATGGCTGAACGAAGCCCTGGCCGATCAAGGCGATGACGTGCTGCTCAATCTGGCGTCAAACGAGTACTTTTCGGCGGTCAAACGCAACGCGTTGAACGCGCGCATCATCAATACCGAATTCAAGGACCTGAAGAACGGCCAGTACAAGATCATCAGCTTCTACGCGAAAAAGGCCCGTGGCTTGATGAGCCGCTTCGTCATCGAAGAACGCATCAACGATCCGGCCGCCCTCAAGCAATTCGATATTCAGGGCTATCGCTACAGCGCCGAACAGTCCAAACCGGACAATCTGGTGTTCCTGCGCGATCACGCACCAGAGTGATGCATCCAGTCGGCGCACGACTCCCACAACCCTCGTGCGCCGACCTTGGATTCACTTCAGACTTTCCCGCCACTTACGCCATTTTTATGGCGCCAAAAATACACCACCTGGTTTTTTAACTTTAGTTTCACTCGACTTCAATCATTTTTTTGCGTAGTGGCACTGATTTTTTTTAACAGTAGTGGCAAAAAACTATCCACCTCAATTATCCGCCTATATATAAAGGGCGAAACGGCAAGTGCTATCAGTTTGAGAGCAGTGCCATCTTTCTCAATATTTCAAAAAATTTCAGATTTCACGATGAGCGGACTGGAACTATGTCCAAACGCGCCGCTCATACCACCCGTAACGATTCTCGCCGAGCGTGTACGAGATAACTTACGCAGATAAGCGATTCTTGTAGCGAAGTTGTAATACTAACTTGCGCTGACTAATCACTGATTTGGACAACAGCAAGCGGACAGGAGATAAAGCGGTATGACTATCCCCTACAAGGCCACGGCAGCGCCCCTATAAACGTGCTCACCCGAGCACCCAACCGCTTGATCCACGGGCTTTCGGCCTGAGATCAAGCGTGCAGCACCTTTTTGCACCTGCATCCCCTGAAAGGAGGATCGGCTGCATAACAGGGCAAATAATAATTACAAGACCTAGTTGCGCACACCTTGAGTGCATTTATTTAGACACTCGTAACTTATATGCCAGCACGTGGCATCGTTGCGCCTGTAAGGCGTACTTGCGAGTGCACTATCACCGCTGAACACCATTAACTCCGGCCATCTAATGGCTTGATGAATACAAGCTTGATAACAGAGAGGTAATTGCGATGCGCATCAGCATTTTTGGTTTGGGTTACGTCGGCGCAGTATGTGCCGGTTGCCTGTCTGCACGGGGTCATGACGTCGTCGGCGTCGATGTGGCCAAAGACAAGATCGATATGATCAATGCCGGCAAATCGCCGATCGTTGAACCGGGCCTGGGCGAACTTCTGTCCCAGGGCATCCAGACCGGTCGTCTGCGTGGTACCACCAACTTCGCCGAGGCGATTCGCGACACCGATCTGTCGATGATCTGCGTGGGCACGCCGAGCAAAAAGAACGGCGATCTGGAGCTGAACTACATCGAGGCGGTGTGCCGCGAAATCGGTTTTGTCCTGCGTGACAAATCTACCCGCCACACCATCGTCGTGCGCAGCACCGTACTGCCGGGCACCGTGGCCAACGTGGTCATCCCGATTCTCGAAGACTGCTCCGGCAAGAAGGCCGGTGTTGATTTCGGCGTGGCCGTGAACCCGGAGTTCCTGCGCGAAAGCACCGCGATCGCCGACTACGACCAGCCGCCAATGACCGTCATCGGCGAATTCGACAAAGCGTCCGGCGACGTTCTGCAATCGCTGTACGAAGAGCTCGACGCACCGATCATCCGCAAGGACATCGCGGTCGCCGAGATGATCAAGTACACCTGCAACGTGTGGCACGCCACCAAGGTCACTTTCGCCAATGAAATCGGCAACATCGCCAAGGCGGTCGGCGTCGACGGTCGCGAAGTGATGGACGTGGTCTGCCAGGACAAGACCCTCAACCTGTCCCAGTACTACATGCGCCCAGGCTTCGCCTTCGGCGGCTCGTGCCTGCCAAAGGACGTGCGTGCCCTGACCTACCGCGCCGGTTCCCTGGACGTGGAGGCCCCGTTGCTCAACTCGCTGATGCGCAGCAACGAATCCCAGGTGCAGAACGCTTTCGACATCGTTTCCAGCCACGACAAACGCAAAGTCGCCCTGCTGGGCTTGAGCTTCAAGGCCGGCACCGACGACCTGCGCGAAAGCCCGCTGGTCGACCTGGCGGAAATGCTGATCGGCAAAGGCTATGACCTGAGCATCTACGACAGCAACGTCGAGTACGCCCGCGTTCACGGCGCGAACAAGGACTACATCGAGTCGAAGATCCCTCACGTCTCGTCCTTGCTCAACGCCGACTTCGACGCAGTGATCAACAACTCCGACGTGATCATCCTCGGCAACCGCGACGAGAAGTTCCGCGCTCTGGTGCAGGACGTTCCACACGGCAAGCAGGTAATTGACCTGGTTGGCTTCATGTCCAAGGCCACCAGCACCAATAGCCGGGCCGAAGGTATCTGCTGGTAAGGCAGCCGCAAGCTTCAAGCTCCAAGCCGCAAGTTCAAAGCTCCTCGCTTGGGGCTTGAAGCTTGGGGCTTGCAACTGACTTTAGGATTCCGATTATGCACAGGCTAAAACACGGCCTACTCCAGGCCGCCGGTTGGCTGTTCTACCTGAGTTTACTGATGGGCCTCGCCATGGCGTTGCCCGTGTCCACGTTCGACTCCGAGTCGAAGGACTTCATTTTCCTGATTGGCGCCGTGGGTATCTGGCGCTATTCGATGGGTGCCACGCACTTTGTGCGCGGCATGATTTTTCTGTACATCGTCTACCCGCACCTGCGGCGCAAAGTGCGCAAGCTGGGCAAAGCGGCTGACCCGTCCCACGTGTTCCTGATGGTCACCAGTTTCCGCATCGACGCCCTGACCACTGCGCAGGTCTACAGCTCGGTGATCCGCGAAGCCATCGACTGCGGCCTGCCGACCACCGTGGTCTGCTCCATCGTGGAAATGTCCGATGAGCTGCTGGTGAAAAGCCTGTGGAACCGGATGAACCCGCCGTCCCGGGTGAAGCTCGACTTCGTGCGCATTCCCGGCACCGGCAAACGCGATGGCCTGGCCTACGGCTTCCGCGCCATCTCCCGGCACCTGCCGGATGATCGCGCCGTGGTCGCAGTGATCGATGGCGACACCGTGCTCGGCGAAGGCGTGGTGCTCAAGACCGTGCCGTGGTTCCAGCTGTTCGGCAACGTCGGCGGCCTGACCACCAACGAATTCTGCGAAGTGCGCGGCGGCTACATCATGAGCGAATGGCACAAGCTGCGTTTCGCCCAGCGCCACATCAACATGTGCTCGATGGCCCTGTCCAAGCGCGTACTGACCATGACCGGTCGCATGTCGGTGTTCCGCGCCACCGTGGTCACCAACCCGGACTTCATCGCCGACGTGGAAAGCGACTCGCTGCAACACTGGCGCCTGGGTCGCTTCAAGTTCCTTACCGGCGATGACAAGTCGAGCTGGTTCAGCCTGATGCGTCTGGGCTACGACACGTTCTACGTGCCCGACGCGGCGATCAACACCGTTGAACACCCGCCGGAAAAGAGCTTCATCAAGGCCAGCCGCAAACTGATGTTCCGCTGGTACGGCAACAACCTGCGGCAGAACTCCCGGGCCCTGGGCCTGGGGATCAAACGCCTCGGCGTGTTCACTTCGGTGGTGCTGTTCGACCAGCGCGTGTCGATGTGGACCTCGCTGCTGGGCCTGACCGTGGCGTTGATCGCCAGCTTCAAGTACGGCACCGCGTTCATCCTGGTGTACCTGCTGTGGATCGGTATCACCCGGTTCATCCTGACCTTGTTGCTGTCGTGCTCCGGACACCGGATCGGCCCGGCCTACCCGGCGATTCTCTATTACAACCAGATCGTCGGCGCGCTGGTGAAGATCTACGTGTTCTTCCGCCTCGACCAACAGTCCTGGACCCGCCAGCCCACCCACCTGACCCGTGACCTCGCCAGCTTTCAGCGTTGGTTCAACACCTGGTCGTCTCGGACCATGACCTTCTCTGCCGGCAGCATTTTTGTCGCCGTGCTGCTGTTGATGGTCTGACCGCCCCCTTATTGAATTAACCAGGAAATCGCCTTTATGAATACCGCCGTCAACGCCAACGTAGTGCACGAATCCGAAGCCCAGCGCCAACACGCCCGCGTGAAAATCCCGGCCAAGTTGCGTTTCTTCGGCCCTGACCGGACACCGGTCGAAGCCCGGGTGATCGACCTGTCCGCCGGTGGCCTGGCGTTCAACGCCGGTCAGTTGCCGCTGAAAATTGGCGATGTGTACAAGGCCCGCCTGCAATTCGTCATCGACAACCTCGGCCTGGCCATGGACGTCGAGTTGCAAGTCCGCTCCTTCGATCGCGAGACCGGACGCGCCGGCTGCCAGTTCCAGAACCTGGAACCACGGGACATCTCGACCCTGCGCCACCTGATCACCTCGCACCTGGCGGGCGACATCGTCAGCGTGGGTGAAATGCTGGCGACCCTGCAGCGCGACAACTTCACCAAGGCGCGCAAGGTCAAGGACGGCGGCCACGGCATGTCCGCGTTCGGACGCCTGAAAGCCGTGACCTTCAGCCTGGGGGTCTTCGTGGTTGGTGTGGCTGCCTTCGGCTTCGTTTTCAAATCGGTGTACGGCATGTACTTCGTCAGCCACGCCCAGGCCGGTCTGGTCAGCGTGCCGGGCGTGAACATCACCATGCCTCGCGACGGTACCGTGCAGAGCCTGGTGAAAGCCGACGGCGTGGCCGCCAAAGGCGCACCGCTGGCGACCTTCAGCACCAGCATGCTCGACGTGCTCAAGGGCCATCTGGACGAAGACCAACTGCAACCGGCCAAGGTTGCAGAACTGTTCGGCAAGCAAATGACCGGTACCCTGACCTCGCCTTGCGATTGCACCGTGGCCCAGCAAATGGTCGCCAACGGTCAGTACGCCAGCAAGGGCGACGTGATCTTCCAACTGGTGCCGCGCAACAGCGAAGCCAATGTTGAAGCACGCTTCTCCTATCGCCAGTTCGGCGACGTGCGCCCGGGCACTTCGGTGCGTTTCCAGATCGCCGGCGAGGACAAGTCCCGCACCGGCAAAATCGTCAGCAGCACCAGCCTGAAAAGCGCCGACCTGTCCTCGGACATCCGCGTCCTGATCCAGCCGGACGAAACCCTGGACAGCTCCCTCGCCGGCCGCCCGGCGGAAGTGAGCAGCGACCGTGGCCCGAACCTGAACTGGCTGATCGACAAAGCCATGGCTGTCGGTCTTTAAGTCGAGGACATGCCTGTGACTACTCCAACCCTCAACACGCCGCCGACCCTGTGGGAGCGAGCCTGCTCGCGATGGGATCGACGCGGTCTGTCTGATGCACCGAGCCAGCCGCATCGCGAGCAAGCTCGCTCCCACATGGGTCCGCTGTGTGCCATTGCATTGGCGGTGAGCCTGGCCGGTTGCGCCGGCCTCCCCGACCAGCGCCTGGCCAACGAAGCTCTCAAGCGCGGCGATACCGCCACCGCCGCGGCGAACTACCGGCAACTGGCAGACCTGGGCTACAGCGAAGCCCAGGTCGGTCTGGCCGATATCCAGGTCGACAGTCGCGACCCGGCGCAGATGAAACAGGCCGAGGCGACTTACCGTGCCGCGGCCAGCGTTTCGCCGCGTGCCCAGGCGCGCCTCGGGCGCTTGCTGGTGGCCAAGCCCGGCTCCACTGAAGCCGAGCAACACGAAGCCGAAACCCTGCTGAAAAAAGCTGCCGCTGCAGGCGAAGGCAACACGCTGATCCCGTTGGCGATGCTGTACCTGCAATACCCGCACAGCTTTCCCAACGTGAATGCGCAGCAGCAGATCAGCCAATGGCGTGCCGAAAACAAACCGGAAGCCGGTTTGGCGCAAGTGCTGCTCTATCGCACCCAGGGCACCTACGACCAGCATCTGGAAGACGTGGAAAAAATCTGCAAAGGCGCGCTCAACACCAGCGACATCTGCTACGTCGAACTGGCCACGGTCTACCAGAAACAGGCCAAGCCAGAGCAACAGGCCGAGCTGATCAAGCAGATGCAAGCGGCTCATGCTCGCGGCAGCGTTTCGGCACAGCGTGTCGACAGCGTCGCCCGTGTGCTCGCCGATTCGACCCTGGGCAAGACCGACGAAAAAACCGCGCAGTCGCTGCTCGAACCGATCGCCCCGGGCTACCCGGCGTCGTGGGTCAGCCTCGCGCAGCTGCTCTACGACTTCCCTGAACTGGGCGACGTCGACCAGATGATGAAGTACCTGGACAACGGCCGCGCCGCCGACCAGCCCCGCGCCGAGCTGTTGCTGGGCAAGCTCTACTTCGAAGGCAAACTGGTGCCGGCTGACGCCAAGGTCGCCGAAGCGCACTTCCAGAAAGCCGTCGGCCGCGAAGTCGCTGCCGATTACTACCTCGGCCAGATCTATCGCCGTGGCTACCTGGGCAAGGTCTATCCACAGAAGGCCCTCGACCACCTGTTGACCGCTGCGCGCAACGGCCAGAACAGCGCCGACTTCGCCATTGCCCAACTGTTTTCCCAAGGCAAGGGCACCAGGCCTGACCCGGTCAATGCGTATGTCTTCAGTCAATTGGCCCTGGCCCAGAACACCCCGCAAGCCACCGAGCTTGCGCAAACAATCCAAACGCAACTGCCGCCCGACCGGCTGGCCGAGGCCCAACGCCTGTTGAAACAAGAACAGTCCGTGCGCGGTGCCCTGAGCCCGAACACGCCGGAACTGCACACCCTGCAAGAAGAAGTCAGCGAGGAATCCCAATGAAGTTGAATCCATTCATGAAGGCCGGCATCGGCCTGACATTCGCGCTGATCTGGTCTTGCCCGACGCTTGCTGCGATGACTGAAACCAAGAACTTTGGTCTGGAAGTGAAGGTTACCGGCCAATCCGAAGACGACAGTGACCTCGGTACCCAGAGCGGTGGCGACGTCAACGGCGTCGGCCTCGACCTGCGCCCATGGATCTATGGCGAAAGCGGCGCGTGGAGCGCCTATGCCATGGGGCAAGCCGTGACGGCCACCGACATCATCGAGACGGACACCTTGCAAGGGACCGCCAGTGATGGCACCACGCCCACCGACAACGGTGATCGCAAGACCAAGAAAAACTACCTGGCCATGCGCGAATTCTGGGTCGGCTACAGCGGACTCACGCCGTATCCGGGCGAGCAGTTGAAGCTCGGTCGCCAACGTCTGCACAACGCCGACGGCCAATGGCGCGACACCAACATCGAAGCCCTGAACTGGACGTTCGACACAACCCTCTTGCGCGCCAACGTCGGGGTCGCCGAACGTTTCAGCGAGTACCGCACCGACCTCACGGAACTCGCCCCGAAAGACAAGGACCGCCTGCACGCCTACGCCGATGCTTCGTATCAGTGGACACCGGGCAACTGGGTCGGCATTCGCGGTCATCACACCCATGACAACGGCAAGCTCGACTTCCCGGAGCCGGGTGTGCCGGCCGATTCGCTGGACAAGAAACAGAACGGTGACATCAGCTGGATCGGCCTGACCGCCGACAGCGACGCCTATAACTGGCGCAATACCAACACGGTCAATTACTGGGGCAGCATCACCGGCATGAGCGGTGACATCGACAAGGTCAACCCGCTGAACGCCGATGGTACGTCACCGGCCGAAGCCAAGCGCGGTGAAAACCTCAACGGCTGGGCCACCGATATCGGCGTGCGCCTGCGCCTCGACCCGCAATGGCAAGTTGGTGCCGCCTATGCCCGAGCCAGCGCCGAGTACGAACAGAACGGTCTGGAAAGCAACCGCTCGAACTACACCGGTACGCGCTCGCGGGTTCACCGTTTCGGCGAAGCCTTCCGTGGCGAAATGCAAAACATGCAGACCGCGACTTTGTTCGGCTCGTGGATGCTCAACGACGAATACGACGCCAGCCTGATCTACCACAAATTCTGGCGCGTCGACGGCAACAAGCCGATCGGCAGCAATGGCATCAACGCGGTCGAAAACAACACCGACGACGCCACCGGCGCAATTCTTTCCACCACTTCCCTGCCGCTGAACGATGGCGAAAAAGACCTCGGTCAGGAGATGGACCTGGTGGTCACCAAGTACTTCAAGCAAGGCCTGTTGCCGGCAGCACTGAGCCAGTCGATCGACGAGCCTTCGGCCCTGGTGCGCTTCCGTGGCGGCGTGTTCAAGCCGGGCGATGCCTATGGCAGTCAGGTCGATTCGTACATGCACCGTGCGTTCATCGACGTGATCTGGCGCTTCTGATGCAAACCGCGAAGGGAGTGCCCGACATGAACAATTCGAAGCGAGGTTCGCTCACCTTGCTGACCGGCGCGATGCTGCTGGCAAGCTCGGTCGCCTTCGCCAACGTGGAGCCGGCAGCGCCTGCCAAACCGGCACATGCGGCCACCGTCGCCAAGGAACTGCAACAGGCCAAGACCTACACCGTCAGCAGCGCACCGACCGCACCGCTGGAGCTTGAAAAGCCGAAATTGCCGGACATTTCCGGCTACACAGCCGAGGCCATCGCGGCAAAAATCGTGCGCAGCAAACCGGGCAAGATCAGCCTGCGCCGGATGATGCAGGAAGACGCCCTGAAGGACTTCATCGGCGGTGACAACAAGATGGCCGAATGGGTGGTGCGTCAGCACGGCATCCCCCAGGCGATCTTCGTCGACGACGGCTACATGAACCTCAAGGACCTGGCGAAAAAAGTCCCCAAGCAGTACTTCAGCGAAACCTCGCCGGGGGTGTTCCTGTCCCGGTTGCCGATCGTGGTCGGTCGTCACGGCATCCTCGAAATCGACAAGCAGACCCAGGAACTGCGCCTGTCCCAGGAGGGCGGTGCGTTCCTGGTCAACGACGGCCAGTTGTTCGTGCGTGACACCAAAATCACTGGTTGGCGCGAGAAGGACAACGGCCCGGCGACATTCAATTCGCCGAAGGAATTCCGCCCGTTCCTGCTGTCCTGGGGCGGCACCGAGACCTACATCGCCAACAGCAAGATCGCCAGTTTCGGTTACGCCAACAGTAAGTCCTACGGCGTGAGTATTTCCCAGTACACGCCGAACATGGCCAAGGTACTCAAGCGCCCTGAACCGACCGGCTGGATCGTCGGTTCCGAGTTCTCGGACATGTGGTACGGCTTCTACTGCTACGAAACCCGCGACTTCGTGGTCAAGGGCAACACCTACAAAGACAACATCGTCTACGGCATCGACCCGCACGACCGTTCCCACGGTCTGATCATTGCCGACAACACGGTGTACGGGACCAAGAAGAAACACGGGATCATTATTTCCCGTGAGGTCAACGACAGCTTCATCTTCAACAACCGCAGCTACGACAACCACCTCTCGGGGCTGGTGATCGACCGTAACAGCGTGAACAACCTGATCGCCCACAACGAGATCTACCAGAACCACACCGACGGCATCACCCTCTACGAGAGTGCCGACAACCTGCTGTGGGGCAATCGCGTGCTGAGCAACAAGCGCCACGGCATCCGCATTCGTAACAGCGTGAACATTCGCCTGTACGAAAACGTCGCCATGGCCAACGGCCTGACCGGTGTCTACGGCCACATCAAGGACCTGAGCAACACCGACCGTGACATCAAGCTCGACCCGTTCGACGCCCAGGTGTCGCTGATCGTGGTCGGTGGTGAACTGGCAGCCAACGGCAGCGGACCGCTGTCCATCGACTCGCCGCTGAGTGTCGAGCTGTATCGCGTGTCGATGCTCGCGCCGACCAAATCCAGCGGCATCAGCTTCACCGGCATCCTCGGCGATCGTCAGGATGAAATTCTCGACCTGCTGGTGCGCCAGCAGAAAGCCGTGCTGATCGACCCCGTCGAACGCCAGACCGAAATGCGGGACTGAGGATAATCTTATGCACCCACACTTGATCAAATTACTCAGCCTGTCGGCCCTGACCGCCGGCATTCTCGCGGCCAGCACTGGCGCGCGTGCCGATGAAGTTCAAGCGCCCAAGTTCAGCGCCGAACCGTGCTGCAGCCTGTGCCCGGCCGCCCATGATCCGAAGAACTACACCACCCGTTATCAGCAGAACTTCACCACGCTGGTACAGGCCCAGGGCGACTGGTTGTTCCGTACGCAAGAAGACTTGCGCACCGAGTTCGACACCACCCCCGCCGGCTACAAACGCATGAAACAACTGCACGATGCGTTCAAGAGCAAAGGCGTGGAGCTGGTTGTGGTTTATCAACCGACCCGTGGCCTGGTGAACCGCAACAAGCTCAACCCGGCGGAGAAAGCCAGCTTCGACTTCGACAAGGCGCTGAAGAACTACAAGTCCATGCTGGGCCGTTTCGCGCAGATGGGCTACGTCGTTCCGGACCTGTCACCGCTGACCAACGAGTCGTTGCCCGACACCCTGCCCGCCCACGATTTCTACTTCCGTGGCGACCAGCACTGGACCCCATACGGTGCCCAGCGCACGGCGAAAATCGTCGCCGAGAAAGTCAAGCAATTGCCTGAATTCGCCGACATTCCCAAGCGCGAATTCGAGACCAAAAAGTCGGGGCGCATGGGCAAGACCGGAACGTTGCACAACATGGCCGGTCAACTCTGTGGCACCAGCTACGCGATCCAGTACATGGATCAGTTCACCACCGAGCCGAAGGGCGAAGCGGGCGATGGCGATCTGTTCGGCGACTCCGGCAATCCGCAGATCACCTTGGTGGGCACGTCCCACAGTGGCAAGAACTACAACTTCGCCGGTTTCCTCGAAGAGGCCATCGGCGCCGACATTCTCAACGTGGCGTTCCCCGGCGGCGGCCTCGAAGGTTCGATGCTGCAGTACCTGGGCAGCGACGAGTTCCAGAAGAACCCGCCGAAGATTCTCATCTGGGAATTCTCGCCGCTGTACCGCCTCGACCAGGAAACCATCTACCGCCAGATGATGGCGCTGCTGGACAACGGTTGCGAAGGCAAGGATGCGCAGATGTCCGGCAGCGCCACGCTCAAGCCGGGCAAAAACGAGTTGATGGTCAACAGCAAGAACATGGACCTGCGCAACAGCAGCCACCAGGTCGACATCCGCTTCGCCGATACGTCGGTGAAAACCCTGCAAGCCACCCTCTGGTACATGAACGGTCGCCACGAGGACATCAAGATCGACAAACCGGAAACCTCCGAAACTGACGGGCGTTTCGCTTTCGAGTTGCGCACGGACGAAGACTGGGCCTCGCAGAACCTGCTGGCCGTTGAAGTCCAGGGCCCCGAAGCCGGTGCCGCACCACAGAAAGTCGAAGCGAAAATCTGCAAACGCAACGTATTCCCGGGCGCCGAACAGCGTACTGCTTCGGTCGGGCAATGAGGTCTGCTATGCGCTATCCGAAATTTTCAACACTGTTGGCACCAACGCTCTTGAGCCTGGCGATGTTCGCCGGGGCCACGCAAGCGGCGGCGCCACTGCGTCCACCCCAGGGTTATTTTGCGCCTGTGGATAAATTCAAGACGGGCGACAACAGCGAAGGCTGCGATGCGATGCCGACGCCGTACACCGGCTCGTTGCAATTTCGCAGCAAGTACGAAGGTTCGGACAAGGCCCGCGCGACCCTGAACGTGCAGTCGGAAAAAGCCTTCCGCGAGAGCACCGCCGACATCACCAAGATCGAGCGCGGCACCAGCAAGCGCGTGATGCAATTCATGCGTGACGGTCGCCCGGAACAGCTGGAATGCACGTTGAGCTGGCTGACGGCCTGGGCACAGGCCGACGCGCTGATGTCCAAGGACTTCAACCACACCGGCAAGTCGATGCGCAAATGGGCGTTGGGCAGCATGGCTTCGGCGTATATCCGCCTGAAGTTTTCCGACTCCCACCCGCTGGCCACCCATCAACAGGAAGCGCAAGTGATCGAAGCCTGGTTCAGCAAGATGGCCGACCAGGTGGTCAGCGACTGGGACAACCTGCCGCTCGACCAGACCAACAACCACTCGTACTGGGCGGCGTGGTCGGTGATGGCCACTTCCGTCGCCACCAACCGCCGCGACCTGTTCGACTGGGCGATCAAGGAATACAAGGTCGGCGCCAGTCAGGTCGACGCCGACGGCTACCTGCCCAACGAACTCAAGCGTCAGCAACGGGCGCTGGCCTACCACAACTACGCCCTGCCGCCGCTGGCGATGATCGCCAGTTTCGCCCAGGTCAACGGTGTGGATCTGCGTCAGGAAAACAATGCCGCGCTCAAACGCCTGGGTGACCGGGTGTTGTCCGGGGTGAAGGATCCGGACCAATTCGAGAAAAAGAACGGCAAGGAACAGGACATGACCGACCTGAAAGAGGACATGAAATTTGCCTGGCTCGAACCGTACTGCTCGCTTTACACCTGCTCGCCCGAGGTGCTGGCGAAGAAGCACAAGATGCAACCGTTCAAGACCTTCCGCCTCGGCGGTGACCTGACCAAGGTCTACGACCCGGCCAATGAAAAGGGCAGCAAGGGTTCTTGAAGACACACACCAAACCTGTGGGAGCGAGCTTGCTCGCGATAGCGGTCTGACATTCAACATCGATGTCGACTGACACTCCCTCATCGCGAGCAAGCTCGCTCCCACAGGGTTAGTGCAGGACATGAGTTTTTGTGTGTTGCCCTCCAGATTTTCTTGGGGGGTTTGGGGGGGCCGTTGGCCCTTGACTGTTGGTTCAAACAAGGAGAGATCGGGATGGTTTTTTCGTCCAACGTGTTCCTGTTTTTGTTCTTGCCGATCTTTCTCGGCTTGTACTACCTGAGCGGGCAACGCTATCGCAATTTGCTGCTGCTGATTGCCAGTTACGTGTTCTACGCCTGGTGGCGTGTGGACTTCCTCGCGCTGTTCGCCGGCGTCACGCTGTGGAACTACTGGATCGGCCTGAAAGTCGGTGCCGCCGGGGTCAAGACCAAACCGGCGCAGCGCTGGCTGCTGCTCGGCGTGGCGGTCGACCTGTGCATCCTCGGCTACTTCAAGTACGCCAACTTCGGCGTCGACAGCATCAACGCAATGATGACGTCAGTGGGCCTGGAACCATTCATCCTGACCCACGTGCTGCTGCCGATCGGGATCTCGTTCTACATCTTCGAGTCCATCAGCTACATCATCGACGTCTACCGTGGCGACACTCCGGCGACCCGCAACCTGATCGACTTCGCGGCGTTCGTGGCGATCTTCCCGCACTTGATCGCCGGTCCCGTGTTGCGTTTTCGCGACCTGGCCGACCAGTTCAACAATCGCACCCACACCCTCGACAAATTCTCCGAGGGCTGCACGCGGTTCATGCAGGGCTTCATCAAGAAAGTCTTCATCGCCGACACCCTTGCAGTGGTGGCCGACCATTGCTTCGCCCTGCAAAACCCGACCACGGGCGATGCCTGGCTTGGTGCGCTGGCCTACACCGCGCAGCTGTATTTCGACTTTTCCGGGTACAGCGACATGGCCATCGGACTGGGCTTGATGATGGGTTTCCGCTTCATGGAAAACTTCAAGCAGCCGTATGTCAGCCAGTCGATCACCGAGTTCTGGCGGCGCTGGCACATCAGCCTGTCGACCTGGCTGCGTGACTATCTGTACATCACGCTGGGCGGCAATCGCAAAGGCACGCTGATGACCTATCGCAACCTGTTCCTGACCATGCTGCTCGGTGGTCTGTGGCACGGCGCGAACATCACCTACATCGTCTGGGGTGCGTGGCACGGCATGTGGCTGGCGATTGAAAAAGCCATCGGCCTGAACACCTCGCCACGCAGCTTCAACCCGATCCGCTGGGTAATGACCTTCCTGCTGGTGGTGATGGGCTGGGTGATCTTCCGCGCGGAAAACCTGCACGTCGCCGGGCGCATGTACGGCGCGATGTTCAGCTTCGGTGACTGGTCGCTGTCGGAACTCAACCAGGCCAACCTCACCGGCCTGCAAGTGGCGACCCTGATCGTGGCTTACGTGACCCTGGCGTTCTTCGGCCTGCGCGACTTCTACACCAATCAGCCTCCGGTAAAGACCAAGCCTGCAGTAAACGTCGACGCCGACGGCCCGGCCGCTGCGACACCGGGAACGATCAAGGCCGTGCCTGGGGATAACCCGGCGAGCATCCATCAGCCCGGCTACACCGTCGGCGTCGAAGCCCAGGTGCAACCAGCTTATTGGACTGCTGACTGGTCGCGCTACGTGATGCGTGCACTGGTGCTGCTGTTGTTCATCGCCTCGATTCTCAAACTCTCGGCGCAAAGCTTCTCGCCGTTCCTTTATTTCCAGTTCTGAGGGATCTGACCATGACCCGCTCATTACGCATCTTCTACATCGCGCTGTTCCTGGTGACCCTGCTGGTGCTCGGTCTGTGGTCGGTGCGCAGCTTCTTCGGCTTCAGCACCAACGCCGATGCGACGGTACTCAACGGCCGCTGGACCAAGGCCGTGGAAACCCACTACGACGACGAGTTTCCGATCAAGCGCCTGGGCACCAATCTTTGGGCCGCACTGGATTTCAAACTGTTCAACGAAGGTCGTCCGGGCGTGGTGCTCGGTCGCGACCAGTGGTTGTACAGCGATGAAGAATTCCACCCGGTGGTCAACGAAGAACTGAACCTG
This sequence comes from Pseudomonas sp. Pseusp10, assembly GCF_059492225.1. Lineage (NCBI taxonomy): Bacteria > Pseudomonadati > Pseudomonadota > Gammaproteobacteria > Pseudomonadales > Pseudomonadaceae > Pseudomonas > Pseudomonas sp. Pseusp10. Next base: position 5,882,084 of record NZ_CP168528.1, read on the forward strand.
CAAGGCAACTACGCGCTGGTCGAAGGCGTGCGTCAGACCCTGAAAGAGAAAGGCGTGCAACTGGTGATGGCGGTGGTCCCGGCCAAGGTACGCCTGTACCCGGAGCACTTGGGTGAGGTGAAACCGGCGAGCATCCACGCCAACCTCTACAAGGACTTCCACCAGCGCCTGGCCGCCGACCGGATTCCGGCCCCGGACCTGCTCGGCCCGCTGCAACAGGCCAAACAGAACGGCCAGCAAGTGTTCCTGCGCACCGACACCCACTGGACCCCGGAAGGCGCCGAGATCGCCGCCGACCGCCTGGCCAAAACCATCGCCGACAAGTACCCGCTGAGCGGCGAGCCGCAGCGCTTCGTGACCGAACCTGCGGAAACCGTGACACACAAGGGTGACTTGCAGTTGTTCCTGCCGCTCGACCCACTGTTCGAAAACCTGATGCCGGCGCAAGAGCCACTGCAAAAGCGCAACACCGTGGCGGCGGACGACCAGCCGGCCGGTGACGACGCCCTGTTCGCCAACACCGAAGTGCCGGTAGCCCTGATCGGCACCAGTTACAGCGCCAACCCCAACTGGAACTTCGTCGGTGCGCTCAAGCAAGCGCTGCACAGCGACGTGGTCAATTACGCCGAAGACGGCCACGGCCCGATTCTGCCGATGCTCAGCTACCTCAAAAGCGACGCCTTCAAGAACAGCCCGCCACAGGTGCTGATCTGGGAGTTTCCTGAACGATATCTGCCTGTGAACAACGAAATCGGCGACGCCGACCCGCAGTGGGTCGCAGAGCTTAAACAAGCCGGCGCGCGCCAACAAAACGTAGCCATCAACAACAAATCCGAGACGCCCGACCGGGCGCAAAACTGAAAGAGAGGTACACCATGACTTTCACTACAACTCCGCGTCGTCTCGCTAAACGCTTTGCCCTGGTTGCCGGCCTCAGTGTGCTGTCGGTGCAGGCTTTCGCCGGTGGCGACGCCGCCCTGTACGGCCCGACCGCGCCGAAAGGCTCGACCTTCGTGCGTATCTACAACGCCAGCAACGCCGAAGTCAGCGCCACCGTCGGCAGCACCAACCTGAGCGATGTCGCGCCGCTGTCCAGCAGTGACTTCAGCTTCATGCCGGGCGGCGACTACAGCGCCAAGGTCGGTAGCCAGTCCCTGCCGGTGAAACTGGCCGGCGACCACTATTACACCCTGGTCAACAACGCCAGCGGTGCACCGCAACTGATCGAGGAGCCGCCGTTCAAGAACAAGCAGAAGTCCCTGGTACGCGTGCAAAACCTCAGCGACAAGGCGCTGACCCTGAAGACCGCCGACGGCAAGACCGACGTGGTCCCGAACGTTGCGCCCAAGGGTCGCGGCGAGCGTGAAATCAACCCGGTGAAGGTCAGCCTGGCCCTCTATGACGGCGCCACCAAAGTCGGCGACGTGAAACCGGTCGCCCTGGAACGCGGTGAAGCCGCAGTGCTGTACGTCACCGGCAGCGGCAGCAGCCTGTCGCCGGTCTGGGTGAAACGCCCGGTATCGACGCGCTAACACATTTGCCAGATTGACCCACGTCCCCCTGTAGGAGCGAGCTTGCTCGCGAAAAACGTAAGGGCAACGCGTTTACTCAGATAGCGCGCGTTTTCGTTAACGTCCATCGCGAGCAAGCTCGCTCCTACAAGAGACCGAGGCGTCAATCCGGATACGAAACAAAAACAAGAGTGAAACGACAGAACGCAGTAGCTCTAACCAATCGATATTCAAGGAGTAACAACATGATTCCGGTGATCTTGTCAGGTGGTAGTGGCTCACGTCTTTGGCCGCTTTCCCGTAAACAGTTCCCTAAGCAGTTCCTGGCCCTGACCGGCGAACACACCCTCTTCCAGCAAACCCTGGAACGCTTGGTGTTCGAAGGCATGGACACGCCCATCGTGGTCTGCAACAAGGACCACCGTTTCATCGTCAACGAGCAGTTGGCCGCGCGCAAACTGGAAACCCAACGCATCCTGATGGAACCGTTCGGTCGCAACACCGCGCCGGCCGTGGCCCTGACTGCGATGATGCTGGTCAACGAAGGTCGCGACGAACTGATGCTGGTACTGCCGGCCGACCACGTACTGGAAGACCAGAAAGCCCTGCAACGCGCGCTGGCCCTGGCCACCGTCGCCGCCGAAAACGGTGAAATGGTGCTGTTCGGCGTACCGGCCACCAAGCCGGAAACCGGTTATGGCTACATCAAGTCGACCAACGATTCGCTGCTGCCCGAAGGCGTCAGCCGCGTCTCGCACTTCGTCGAAAAACCCGACGTGAAGCGCGCCACCGAGTTCGTCCAGTCCGGTGGTTACTTCTGGAACAGCGGCATGTTCCTGTTCCGCGCCAGCCGCTTCCTGGAGGAGCTGAAAAAGCACGATCCGGACATCTATGACACTTGCCTGCTGACTCTGGAACGCAGCAAGCAGGATGCCGATACCATCACCTTCGACGAAGCCACCTTCGCCTGCTGCCCGGACAATTCCATCGACTACTCGGTGATGGAAAAAACCCAACGCGCCTGCGTCGTGCCGCTGACCGCCGGCTGGAGCGATGTCGGCTGCTGGTCGTCGCTGTGGGAAGTGAATGCAAAAGACGCCAACGGCAACGTCACCAAGGGCGACGTGGTGATCCAGGACAGCAAAAACTGCATGATCCACGGCAACGGCAAACTGGTGTCGGTGATCGGCCTGGAAAACATCGTCGTGGTCGAAACCAAGGACGCCATGATGATCGCCCACAAGGACAAGGTCCAAGGCGTGAAACAGATGGTCAACACCCTCAACGAACAGGGCCGCAGCGAAACCCAGAACCACTGCGAGGTCTACCGTCCGTGGGGTTCCTACGACTCGGTGGACATGGGCGGCCGCTTCCAGGTCAAGCACATCTCGGTCAAACCGGGCGCTTGCCTGTCGCTGCAGATGCACCACCACCGCGCCGAGCACTGGATCGTGGTCAGCGGCACCGCCGAGGTGACTTGCGATGAAAACGTGTTCCTGCTGACCGAGAACCAGTCGACCTATATTCCGATTGCTTCGGTTCATCGCCTGCGTAATCCGGGGAAGATTCCGTTGGAGATCATTGAGGTGCAGTCGGGAAGTTATCTGGGTGAGGACGATATCGAGCGGTTTGAAGATATCTACGGGCGCTCGACGCCGGTTGAGCGTGGGGTTGCGGTGAAGACGATCGCGCAGTAAGCAATAGAAAAAACTCTACCCAGCCTGCGGCGGACCTTCTCCGCAGGCTGGGTAGTGACTTACCTAATCAACGCTAACTATTTTCCCTCATTTCCACTGACACGGCTTGATCAGACACGATGTCTGGCCATCAACATAGCTGCCAAGGAGTCGGCGTTTCGTAACACAACAGCTTGACGCACGCTAGCAAAGTCACGATAGAGTTCCGCTCGTTCTTCGCTGGATGTAGCAGGCTCTTCACCCGCAAGACGCAAAAACTCATTTATAAAATTAATATAGTCACTGCGAGGTGCTTCTGCCATATCGGCTTCAGATGGTGCGGTTATATTTCCAGAAGAGTTTGCAACACGACTGAAAGACAGATTCATTGCCTGATAAATATAATTGTCTACCTCATCTGACGTCGCATCTGCAGCAGGCTCCCCCGTTCTCACATACCAAAAATCGCTAATAAAATTAGCACTCCCCTGCTTCACCAATGTGTGTAACCCTTCATGTAATAACGTCGATGCAAGCCCGACCGGATGTTCAACCTCCACGAAAGAACGATTTAACCATATTAAATTACCCTGAACAGAGGAATGGACAACGCTTGCTGCGGTACGATTGTCACGCTCGACTAGGGAAATCCTCCAACTTTCATCACCACTAATCTTAGTCAAAAACGTTTTTAGTGCATTCATCGTCCCTAACAATTGCTTTTTGAGGCCTACAGGGTCATTTCCCTCCAGCGAATAATCATCACCAAAAGTAAACTCCATAATTCTACTAGAATACGGATCAAGTTTCTCTTGTTGAAGCGCAGATATTTGTTCACCAACCCAACCATTTGCAAGAGAGATCGACCTCTGCACTTTTTGTTTTAAACTATCAGGAAAGTTACCAAGTCCACGAACGTTCAGCTTAACTCCATAGCGCTCCTCACTTATTGCCTCCTCATCATTCATCACATCATAACTTTGCCACCCGTCCTGATCGCAATGATTAACTGGAGAATTTCTTAGCATTCTAAACAAGTTAGTTCCATCTATACTTCCTCCTGGGTCCGGATTAATCCACCGTTGCCACCACACCACGTAATACCTGAACCCATAATAATAAAGCCCCGTCGCATCCCGTTCCTTCCCCGAATAACGTACCGTTCTATAACTCGCCTCCACCTCCCCATGCCCGGCAAACCACGCGGTGGTGCCAAACGGGTGATATCGCTCCTGGCTGATCGCTTCACCGTCGTCGTCAAGCTCCAGGGTGCAGGAACCCAGATGATCATTCAGGCTGTAACGGTATTGGTCATTGGCGCTGTCCTTGGGTAGTTCTGACTCCCAATGCAACACCCGCACACTGCTGCGCCCGGCCTGGACACTGATCACCTGCAACACCTCGCCCGTGCCGCTGTAATTGCGCAGCTCCAGGTTCGGCAGATAGCGGGTTTCAGCGACCAGCGTCCGGGCATGGGCGAGCGTCTCGCGGACTTTGCGCAGACGCATCCCATCGGCGCCGTAGACATAACGTTCGCAGTCATTGAGGCCCGAATCGCGCTCCACCGGCCGCACTTCGCCCAACTGGTTGCGCAGGTCCCATACCAAGGCTTGTCCCGGTTGCAGGTGGAGCAAGTTGCCATTGGCGTCAAAGCCTCGGCGGAAGTCCTCCTCACCCGGTTCCACATCCTCCAGTACCGGCAGGCAGCGGTTGCTGCGTGCAGCCGCGACCATTCGATGTCCATGACTTTGCGGACCTTCGTGGATCAAATCCAGCAGATTGCCACCCGCGTCGTAGTGATAGGTCTGGCGGTAATTCGCGCGGGGCGCGGGATCATCGAGGGCCGAAAACTGTGGACCTTTACTGGTGCAGCCCGCTTCCCAACCGAGGGCTTCGATCAATTGATAAAGACTGTCGTAGAAGTAGCGACTGATCGGCTCGATCCGCTGGTTGGCGAAGTAGCGGATCGGCAGTGCGGCATCCTCGATGCTCCGCACATTGCCCACTGGGTCGTATTCGTAGCGCAGGTCTTGCAGGGGGTCGTTACCGCGCTGGGCGTGAAGCCGGGTCAGACGCCCATTCTGCGCGTCGTATTCCAGCGAAGTGATCACACCATTGCCGGCGACTTCCCGTTCGGTCTGGCCATGAGCGTTGTAGTCGATGGCGCTGACCAGCGTTTTCGGGGTTGATGCGCCGTTGAGTTGCAGGTGAACTTCGCGCAACTGCCCATCGAGGGTTTGATGGAATAGCTGGCGGTGACCTTTGGCATCGGTTTGATCGGAGATCTCGCCCGCCGCGTTGAAGTGTGATCGGGAAGTTGCGCCCTCGCCCGCCTCCAGCAGCAAATCACGATGCGCTACCGGCTCGGGCCAGTCCGGCAGCGACAACGCTCTCAGAAAATGCCGTGTCTGCTCCAGCACCGTGCCATGCAATCCGAACTCGCTCATCCGCTGAGTGCCTGCCGGGTCATCGTGGCGAATCAATTGGCCGCATTGGTTGTGCCCGGCTGCAGCCTGATCGCTTGCGCCATAACTCAAGCGCTCAACACAAACCGCTTCGCCGTCCACTGCCTGTTCGAACACCGATACCGGGCGCAACTGTATGTCGTATTGCATCCAGCGCTGCGAGCCCCGGCCATCCCAGTAGTGGAGCGGTTGCCCCGCCTCGCCCAACAGCGCAACACGCAACCCGGCATCGACGCTGTTCGTACTCAACACCGCACCGGACAGGGCATGAATCGTTTGCAGATTGGCTGGTGCCGAAGCGTCCAGAAACAGTCGTGGGTCCCACTGCGCAACCGCGCGCCCAGCCCAATCATTAACCGTACGGTTGACCCGCGCCTGAGGGCGCACACCATCGTCGTCACGCCAGTAACCCAAGCTGCGTACTGGTAGTCCACGAGGATCACTTACAGTAAGGCTCGGGGTGTGGCAGTGGATTGAAAGGGTCGCTGGCACAGTAGGCGCTCCGGAATCACTCCCCTCATCTAAGCCTGTCGATCAAGTGCCTGGCTACTGTCAGAAATTACAGGGCCGACAGACGGCCTTCTGTACCATCGCTACGCCTCGACCATCGCCAATCCCACCTACGCTTAGGTAGGATGGCCTTCTCTATTCCCGAGGTTGCGCAACATGTTCATCGGCGTCCTGCTGGTCATCACCTGGCTGATCCTGTTGTTGCGCTACCCGGCCAAGGCCTTGCCCGTTTCCATGGCCGCTGCCGTGGGGCTGGGCATCGTCGCCACCTGGGTTATCTGGATGGACCACCGCGAACTCAAGCAGCTGCAACGCCTGGAGTTGCGCATCAGTTACGCGCCGCAGCAGTGTCCCGCCGACCGGCCACTGCAATTGACCCTGAACAATGGCAATGACGTGCCGTTGACCGAGCTGCGCTGGCGGGTCGCGGCCTATGCGCCGGGCGATACGGTGAACCTGGCCGACAATCAATACACCGCCCCGCGCTATCGTGGCCCCGGCGAATTGCAGGCCGGTGGCAACTGGGAAGATTGCTTGCCGCTGCCACCACTGCGCCCTGGCTACCGTCCGGAAACCCTGGAGTTTCGCGCCGAGCGATTGCAGGGTAGTTTTTCCGACTGATCCCTCCTCCATTTTTTTGCACAAGGAATGCGCCATGCCCGTCGCGTTGATTACCGGTTGTTCCAGCGGCATTGGCCGCGCCCTTGCCGATGCGTTCAAGGGTGCCGGCTATGAAGTCTGGGCCAGTGCGCGCAAGCCGGACGATGTCGCGGCACTCACCGCCGCGGGGTTCACCGCCGTGCAACTGGATGTGAACGACGCTGCTGCGCTCGAAGCCTTGAGCGAGCGAATCAACCAACAAACCGGCGGCCTCGATGTGCTGATCAACAACGCAGGATATGGCGCCATGGGGCCGCTGCTTGATGGTGGTGTACCGGCCATGCAACGCCAGTTCGAAACCAACGTGTTCGCCATCGTCGGCGTCACCCGCGCCTTGTTCCCGGTGCTGCGTCGGGCCAAAGGACTGGTGGTGAATATCGGTAGCGTGTCCGGTGTTTTAGTCACGCCATTCGCCGGCGCCTACTGCGCCTCAAAAGCCGCCGTGCATGCCTTGAGCGATGCCTTGCGCATGGAACTGGCGCCGTTCGGCGTACGGGTCATGGAAGTCCAGCCGGGGGCCATCGCTTCCAGTTTTGCCAAAAATGCCGGCCACGAAGCCGAGCAACTGATCAGTGAGCAATCGCCATGGTTCCCGCTGCGAGAAGGCATACGCGCCCGGGCCAGGGCTTCCCAGGACAAACCGACCCCGGCCAGTGAATTTGCCGCCGGATTGCTCAAGGCCGCGCAGCAAGCCAAACCGCCGCGACTGATCCGCCTGGGCAATGGCAGCCGTGCGTTGCCGCTGATGGCAGGGCTCCTACCTAAAGGCTTATTGGAAGCGGGGTTGATGAGGCGATTCGGACTGCGTGGACAGCTCTGATACCGAGTCGCCTGCCATCGCGAGCAAGCTCGCTCCCACAAGAATTTTTGGTGTGAATGCTATTTATGCCATCCAGCAGAACCCTGTGGGAGCAAGCTTGCTCGCGATGACGCCGGAACAGACACTGCAAATTTCAGGAATGAGTTGATGACCGACTACACCGAGTACTTCGACGAAGTGATCCAGGCCCACGTGGCCATCGAACAATGGCTGGCCGAAGAACAGGGCGTATCCGAACTCGAAAAACTGCTGACCCGTTTTTCGCCGCAGTTTTCCATGATCTCGCCGCTCGGTCGGGTACTGGATTTTGACGCGCTGAACGAGTTGTTCACGTTGGCGGGCGGCAAGAAGCTCGGGTTCCGGATCGAGCTCAGCGAGTTGCGTGGTATTGCGTTGTACGACGGCGGCGCGACCGTGAGTTACCGCGAGCAACAGACCGATGCGACCGGACTGCACTCGGATCGTCGCTCAACCGTGGTGTTCGAGAAGGTGGAAGGCAGAATTCTTTGGCGGCATCTGCAAGAGACCTTCTGCTGAACACGACGACGATCAACTGTAGGAGCGAGCCTGCTCGCGATGGACGTCAACGATAACGCGTGCATTCTGAATACACGCGGCGCGCTCTGGTTCATCGCGAGCAGGCTCGCTCCTACAGAGGGATGCATTCCAAAATGTGGGAGCGGCGGTGCGGCGATCCGACTTGCTCGCGAAGCAGGCGACTCGGTCTATCGGTTATGCCCCATCACCTTGCTTCACCACCACCGTACAAGTAATCCCGGCCGCCAACACCACACCCTCCGGCACTTCATCGATGTGAATGCGCACCGGCACCCGCTGCGCCAGGCGCACCCAGTTGAAGGTCGGGTTGACGTCGGCGATCAATTCGCGACTCTCCGGGTTGTCGCGGTCGTAGATGCCACGCGAGATACTTTCCACGTGCCCCGTGAGCACTTCACCGCTCATCAGTTGCATGTCGGCCTTATCGCCGACGCGCACATGGGGCAGTTTGGTTTCTTCGAAGAAGCCGTAGACCCAGAACGAGTTCATGTCGACCACGGCCATTTTCGCCTCGCCGATGCGCGCGTAGTCGCCGCGATGCACGTTGAGGTTGGTCACATAACCGTCCACTGCCGCACGGACTTCAGTACGCTTGAGGTTGAGTTCGGCGGCTTCCAGTTGCGCCTGGGCCTGCTGGTAATCGGCCAGGGCAGAGTCAGCGAGGTTGCTGGCGTCGTCGCGGTTTTCCCTGGAGATCACCAGGTTGTCCATATCGGCACGACGATGGGCGTTGACCTTGCGCATCTCCCACGTCGCCTTGCGCGAGGCAACCAGGCTTTGCGCCTGTTTCACCGCCAGGCGGTAGTGCTCGGGGTCGATCCGCATCAGCAAATCGCCCTTCTTCACCAGTTGGTTGTCGCGCACCGGCACGTCCACCACTTCGCCGGTGACGTCGGCGGCGACGTTGATGATGTCAGCACGCACGCGGCCGTCACGGGTCCACGGCGTGTTCATGTAGTGCTCCCACAAGGAGCGGCCGACCCACAGCGCGAGGGCCAGCACCAGCAAGGTCGCGAGCAGGCTGAAAAACTTTTTCATCGGGGCATTCTCAGTGATAGAGAGTCAACGGTAGACAGTCAGCGCCATGGCGCCGAACAGACAGGTAAACAGACTCAGGCGCAGTAACGCCGGGTGCCAGAAGAAGCGGTACAGGTCGAACCCGGACAGGAACCGGTCCAGCGCCCAGGCAAGCAGAGCCGCAATGAAAAACATCAGGGTCATGGTCGGCATGTACACGCCGTGGAAGGCGATTTCACGAGGCATGTTCAAGTCCTTGGGGCTGGCTGCTTGCGAAGGCGGCGAGCGGTGATTGCGGATCGAGCAGAGAGGTGCGGATGAAGTGCAGGTAGCTCTTCACCCGGCGCAACGCCGAGGTATCGAAGTGCGGGGCGAAGGGTTCGTCGGTGGACTGCACACGGCTGATCGCGTGATCGACGGCGATCAGTGCGCGTTCGAGGTTGCTGCTGTTCGGTTGCAGGAACAACCGCACCAGTGCGCGCCCCATCACCCGGATCGCCTGGCGCCACGGCCGGGATTCGGCATAGGCCGGATGCACCGGCAGAATCGCCTGTTCCTTACGCAACTCGATGATCGCGTGGCCGACTTCCAGCACCACGAACATCCAGCGCAACAAGTCCCGCTGCACTTGCGGTTGACCCGCCGCAAAGCCGTAGGCCTGGTGCACCAGATCGCGGGTACGGCTTTCGAAACCCGACGCCAGCCCCTTGAGCTTGCCGCTGATGGCGTACACCACCTGACCGCGCAAATCCTGCTCCAGCCGGCGCCACAGCCAGCGACTGTTGGGCGGCAGAATGATCGCCCCTGCCGCTGCGCACACCAGCATGCCCATCACCATCGCGATGTAGTCGTTGATGAAGGTGTAGGGGTTGTAGACCGTAAGGTTGTCCGGCACCGAACCGGTGCTGAAGAAGATCAGCAGCCCCAGGCCAACCCCGGCGTATTGTGGCCGTGAACTGAGGAACGAACCGAGCACGATCACCGGGGCCAACACCATGCACAGCAATGGGAAACCGTCGATCCACGGATAGATGAAGAACATCTCGACGAAGCCGATCAATGCCCCGAGCAGTGTCCCGCAAGCCATCTGGAAGGCCATGCGTTTCGGGTTCGGTGTCGCTGCGGCCAGGCCAACGGTAGCGGCGGCAATCAGGGTCATGGTCGCCCCGCTCGGCCAGGCCGTGGCCACCCAATAGCTGCCCAGCACCACCAGAATGAATGACGCACGAATACCCGACGCCGCAGCGGCCAGCCAGTTGGTTTGCGGGGTGTACGGCTCGTCCCAGCGCTCCCGTTCGTGACTGTGATCGGCCAGGGACGCGTGGGTCTGCGCATAACCGTACAGGTCGTCGACGAAGCGATAGAGCAGCTCGTACGCGGTGTGGAAATCCAGTTGCTCGGCATCGCCCGGATTGCTCTGCTGGAACGTCGCCCGAAGACTGCGCACCCGCGCCGGCAGACCTTCCTTGTAGGCGGTAAGCACCGCGACCAGACGCGCCGCATCGGCGCTGGTCAGGGCTCGACCGCTGAAGCCGTCGAGCAACTCGGCGAGGTCCTGCAAGCCCGGCTTGATCGCCGCCACCACCTGGTCCGCCGCGCTGCTACGCAAGCGTTCGAGCAATTGATGCAAGGCGTTGAAGCGCGTGGTGATGCTCATGAACTCGCTGTTCAAGCGACTGAGCCGGCCATTGCGCCGACGCATGTGCGGGTCTTCAAAAACCGTGACGCTGCGCAAGCCTTCCAGGCCCACCGCTTCAGCGATGAAACGCACGTTGCCGGCCTCGAACGCCTCGCGCTGACTGCGGCCGCGCAAACCGTCGGTGACGAACAAGGCGAACACGCCAAAGCGCTGATACAACGCATTGCGCATCGCCGCGCTGGCCGATTGCGGCAGGATGGCGGCACTGATCAGTGTCGAGCAAAGAATGCCCAACGAGATTTCCAGCACCCGCCAGACCGCGGCCATGAACGCGCCATCCGGATGAGCCAGCGCGGGCAAGCCGACCATCGCTGCGGTGTATCCGGCGAGTACGAAACCGTAGGCGCGAAAGTTGCGGCAGCGGGCGGCACCTGCGGTGCAGATACCGACCCAGATCGCCAGCGAACCGAGGAACAGCTCAGTGTTCTGTGCAAACAGGGCAATCAGCGCGACCATCACCGCAGACCCGGCCAGGGTGCCGAGAAAACGATAGAAACTCTTGGCGAACACCTGGCCGCTTTGCGGTTGCATGACAATGAACACGGTGATCATCGCCGTGCGCGGTTGCGGCAGCTCCAGGCGCATGGCCAGCCACAGCGTCAGGAATGCCGCGAACAACACCTTGAAAATGTAGACCCAAGTCACGCCATCGCTGCGTGCCCAGTCGAAGAAACCCCGGCGCCATTCAAGGGAGTACAGCCAGCGCAAGGGTGCGGGCAAGGGAGTCATGAAGTCCTCTGTAGGAGCGAGCCTGCTCGCGATAGCGGAGTATCAGTCGACATCAATGTTGGATGTGCCGCCCTCATCGCGAGCAGGCTCACTCCTACTGGTTTTGTGTTCAACGTAAAAGGCTCGGGGTTTTCGGCACTTGAGTCTGTTCGGTGTTCGGCACATCGTTGCCGGCACCGAGGCCACCGCCCAACGCCGTCACCAGTTCGGCATGGGCGCTCAAACGCGCCGCCTGAACCTGCTGCTGCACTTGCTGCTGCTTGAACAGCAGGGTCTGGGCGTTGAGCACGTTGAGGTAGTCGGTCAGGCCGCGCTGGTAGGCGATCATCGCGATGTCGTAGGTCTTCTGCGCGGTGGCCACCGACTCGGCGGCGAAAGCCTGTTGCTTGTCCATGGACTCGCGGCGGATCAACTGGTCGGAGATGTTTTTCAGCGCGTTGATCAGGGTCTGGTTGTACTTGGCCACCGCGATGTCATAGCCGGCCGAGGCTTCACCCAGTTCCGAGCGCAAACGCCCGCCATCGAAAATCGGCAACGAAATCGCCGGACCTACGCTGTAGTTGAGTTTCTTGCCGGTCAAAAACTCCAGGGCCCCACCGCCGGTGGCCATGTAGCCGAGGCTGCCGACCAGATCGACGTTGGGATAAAACCCTGCATGGGCGACATCGATACCCCGCGCCTGCGCCGCCACTTGCCAGCGACTGGCGACCACGTCCGGGCGTTGACCGAGCAATTGCGCCGGCAGCGAAGACGGCAGTTTCAGTGGCGCGCCCAGCGACAGCGTTGGCCGCTGCAGCTGTGCGCCTTCCCCCGGGCCCTTACCGGCGAGGGCCGCGAGCTGATTGCGGCTCAAGGCGATTTCTTCGTCGAGGGCATCGATCTGGCGATGGGTTTCCGGCAGCGGCGTCTCGGCCTGGCTGACTTCGAAATGGGTGCCGATGCCACCGTTCAGGCGCTTTTGCGCCAGCTCAAGAATCTGCTGTTGCTGCTTCAAGGTCGCTTCGACGATATCCCGCTGGGCGTAATGCAACGACAACTCGATGTAGACACGCACGATGTTGTCCTGCAATTCGAGCTGGGCCTGACGCGCTTCGGCGACCGTCATGTGTGCCATGTCCACCGCACGCTCGGTGGCATTGCTTTCGCGACCCCAGAGGTCGAGGGCATAACTGAAACCCAGTGCGGCGTTGTTGTCCCAGGTCGTGGAGTTGGCCAACTCACCCGGCCCGTAGAACTGGTCGGTGGGCCAGTTGTGGCGCTTGAGGGTGGCATCGCCATTGATCTGCAGCGACTCGGCTGCTTCGGCCACGCCGGCCATGGACCTGGCCTGACGCACCCGGGCGGCGGCCATGGCCAGGGTCGGGCTGCCTTGCAGGGCGAGGTCGATCCAGCGATTCAGTTGCGGGTCGCCATAGGCTTGCCACCATTGCGCAGTGGGCCAGTGCGCATCTTGCGCGGCGCTCTGGATCGCTTCGTCGGTGGCCAGTGAATTGGCCTCCAGCGCCTTGTCCTGCGGGGCAATACCTCCGGTTCCGATGCAGCCGCTGATTGCCAGGGTTAAAGCCAAAACACTGAGCGGCTGAAGCGCTCTGCTGATGCGACGCGGCACTGCTGCGATTTCCTGAAATAGGGGGAGGCATGAGATTTTCTGGAAACCGGAGATCCGCTTTTGTGGGAGCGGGCTTGCTCGCGAAAGCGGTCTGTCAGTCAACATCGCTGTTGAATGTGATGCCCTCTTCGCGAGCAAGCCCGCTCCCACAGGTTATGCGGTAGGTCGAGCCCCGGTTGCCCAAGTTGCGCAATTCTATGGGGCGGCCAGAAGGGCGATAAGCTGGGATTCCTGTGAATCTTTGTTACCGTTAACGAGATAATCCGTAGGTAGGGGTCACCGCCCCCGAAACTTCGTGTCACAATTTGCCATCGCACCCGAGAGCACCCCATGGACACTTTGCAAAACATGCGCGCCTTCAGTTACGTGGCCGAAGCCGGCAGCTTCACCGCCGCCGCCGTACAACTGGACACCACCACGGCTAACGTCTCGCGCGCGGTCTCCAACCTGGAAGCCCACCTGCAAACCCGTCTGCTCAACCGAACGACCCGTCGCATCGCCCTGACCGAAGCCGGCAAGCGTTACCTGTTGCGCTGCGAACAGATCCTGGCCTACGTCGAAGAAGCCGAAGCCGAGGCCAGCGACGCCCACGCACGCCCGGCCGGGCAACTGAAAGTGCACACCATGACCGGCATCGGCCAGCACTTCGTGATCGACGCCATCGCCCGCTACCGCAAGACGCACCCGGACGTGACCTTCGACCTGACCATGGCCAACCGCGTGCCGGACCTGCTCGACGAAGGCTACGACGTGTCCATCGTCCTTGCCCGCGAACTGCCGGACTCGGGCTTCGTCTCCCAGCGCCTGGGCATCACCTACAGCATCGTTTGCGCCTCGCCGGCCTACGTCAAAGCCAACGGCTGCGCACAAAAACCCAGCGACCTGCTCAACCACGCCTGCCTGCGCCTGGTCAGCCCGGTGATTCCGCTGGAAAAATGGGCCTTCGACGGCCCTGATGGCCAGGAAATGGTCACCATCAACAGCTCGCCGTTTCTGGTGAACTCCGCCGACGCGATGAAATCCGCGATCATCAGCGGCATGGGCGTTGGTGTCCTGCCGCTGTACGCCGCGATAGAAGGCCTGCGCAATGGCACCTTGGTGAGGGTGATGCCCAAATACCGCTCGCAGGAACTGAACCTGTATGCGATCTACCCTTCGCGCCAGTACCTGGATGCGAAGATCAAGACCTGGGTCGAGTACTTGCGCGGATCGTTGCCGGAATTGCTGGCGGCGCATCAGGCGGAGTTGGCGGCGTATGAATTGAGCGGGAGCCTGGGTGGGGTTCGGGTGGCGAACTGAAAATCTCTCAGCTCACAGATTGATCCTTTGTGGGAGCGAGCTTGCTCACGATAGCGTTCTCACCTTCAACATCACTGTGAGCAGATACACCGCTTTCGCGAGCAGGCTCGCTCCCACAATTGGATTTGTATAAATCTGCCAAAAATTGGTCGTATGGCAGGCCGCTTTCGCGAGCAAGCCCGCTCCCACAAGAATCGAGTACATCTGCAAGAGATTGGTCGGCTGTCAGGCCGCCTTCGTCGGAACGCCGCCCGGACCAAGCCCGCTCCCACAGGTACTGTGTACACCGAACCAGACAATCAGGCCGGCCGGTAGGCCGCCTCGCTTTTGCTTTTGCGGTGCACGCCCCCTCGAGAGGCCGAGTGGAGGTTCTGCGTAGTGGGCAACCCGGCATGGATGCCGGGTTAGCCGCCCCCGGCCATGGATGGCCGATGGCGGCGGGCTCTGTAGGAGCGAGCTTGCTCCGGGCGGCGTTCCGACGAAAAACCTGAGAGCACCGCGGGGTGTCAGGCTCCCCGCATCATCGTTGACCTCCATCGCGAGCAAGCTCGCTCCTACAGGCTCTTCCAAGTAACCCGCCGAAAGGGCGGAACCATAAGCCGCCATTACCAAAGAAACGGATATGTACTCGGTCAACCAAGAACATGGTCGGCTGAAAGGCCGCCAAGTCCCCCCAAACTGACAATGCCGTCAGTTAGCCGTCACCCTCCTGACCGCCAAACAGGTTTATAAAGGAAAATACCTTACCGACCTACCGACCTACCGACCACCCAGCCCCGGCGCCCCACTCGCATGCGAATCCAGACCAAACCCGCCCTGCTCGTCGCCCTTCTGATCGTCCTGGCAGCGCTGGGCCTGTGGTATGCAGCCAAACCGGCCAAGGCCAAACTCGCCAGCCCCACCGCCATCCCCGTGCGCGTGGTCGCCGTCGCCGAAAAAGACGTGCCCCGCTATGTCAGCGGCATCGGTTCGGTGTTGTCCCTGCACAGCGTCGTGGTTCGCCCGCAAATCGACGGCATCCTCACCAAAATCATGGTCAAGGAAGGCCAATTGGTGAAAAAAGGCGACCTTTTGGCCACCATCGACGACCGCTCGATCCGCGCCAGCCTCGACCAGGCCCGGGCACAGCTGGGCGAAAGCCAGGCGCAGCTGCAAGTGGCGCTGGTCAACCTTAAACGCTACAAACTGCTGAGTGTTGACGACGGCGTTTCCAAGCAGACCTACGACCAGCAACAGGCGCTGGTGAACCAACTCAAAGCCACCGCCCAAGGCAATCAGGCTTCAATCGACGCAGCTCAGGTACAACTTTCCTACACACAGATTCGTTCCCCTGTGACCGGTCGCGTCGGCATTCGCACCGTGGACGAAGGCAATTTCCTGCGCATGACCGACACCCAGGGCCTGTTCACCGTGACCCAGATCGACCCGATCGCCGTGGAGTTCTCCCTGCCGCAGCAAATGCTGCCGACCCTGCAAGGCCTGATCAACGACCCGCAACACGCTCAGGTAAAGGCCTACATCGGTGCCGACACCGACGGCGAAACCGGCAACCTGCTCGGCGAAGGCCACCTGACCCTGATCGACAACCAGATCAACGCCAACACCGGCACCATCCGCGCCAAGGCCGAATTCGACAATCCGGGGCAGAAACTCTGGCCGGGCCTGCTGGTGACGGTAAAGATTCAGACAGCGCTGGAGAAAGATGCGCTGGTGGTGCCACCGACAGTCGTGCAACGCGGCCTCGATCAGCACTTCGTGTACCGGGTCAACGGCGACAAAGTCGAAGCCGTGCAGGTGCAGATGGTCTATCAAGGCAGCGGCCAGGACATCATTAAAGGCGTGAAGCCGGGTGATGTGCTGGTCAGCGATGGTCAGTCGCGGCTCAAGCCGGGGTCGACGGTGCAGGTGGTGACCGAGCCGCCGCAAGTGGTGCAATCGGAGGCCGCGCAATGAAAGGCCATGGCTCAATATCCGCTTGGTGCATCGACCACCCGGTGGCGACGGTCCTGTTGACGTTTGCCCTGGTACTGCTGGGCGCCATCGCCTTTCCACGCCTGCCGGTGGCGCCTTTGCCCGAGGCGGAATTCCCGACTATCCAGGTGGCGGCGCAACTGCCCGGTGCCAGCCCGGAAACCATGGCCTCATCGGTGGCCACGCCCCTGGAAGTGCAGTTCAGCGCCATCCCCGGTGTGACCCAGATGACGTCGAGCAGCGCCCTCGGTTCGACCAACCTGACCCTGCAATTCACCCTCAACAAGAGCATCGACACCGCCGCCCAGGAAGTGCAGGCCGCGATCAACACCGCCGCCGGTAAGCTGCCCAAGGACATGCCAAACCTGCCGACCTGGCGCAAGGTCAACCCGGCTGACAGCCCAGTGCTGATTCTTAGCGTCAACTCGTCGCTGATGCCCGGCCCGGCACTCAGTGACCTGACGGAAACCCTGCTGTCGCGTCAGATCAGCCAGATTGACGGTGTAGGCCAAGTCGTCATCACCGGTCAGCAACGTCCGGCGATCCGCGTCCAGGTCTCGGCGGACAAACTCGCGGCCATCGGCCTGACCCTCGCCGATATCCGCCTGGCGATCCAGCAAACCAGCCTCAACCTGGCTAAAGGTGCGTTGTACGGGGAATCGAGCATTTCAACCCTGTCCACCAACGATCAGTTGTTCCACCCCGAGGATTACAGTCAGTTGATTGTTTCCTACAAGAACGGTGCACCGGTCCACCTCAAGGACGTGGCCAAAGTCGTCAACGGCTCGGAAGATGCCTATGTCCAGGCCTGGGCGGGCTCGAAACCGGGGGTGAACCTGGTGATCTTCCGCCAGCCAGGGGCCAACATCGTCGAGACCGTGGACCGTATTCAGGCAGCGCTGCCGGTGCTGGAAGCGATGCTGCCCGCCTCGGTGCAGGTCAAGACGCTGATCGACCGCACCCAGACCATTCGTGCCTCGCTGCATGAAGTGGAAATCACCCTGCTGATCGCGATCATGCTGGTGGTGGCGGTGATGGCACTGTTCCTGCGCCAACTGTCGGCCACGCTGATTGTCTCGGCGGTACTCGGCGTGTCGCTGATCGCCAGTTTCGCCTTGATGTACATCATGGGTTTCAGCCTGAACAACCTGACTCTTGTGGCGATTGTGGTCGCCGTGGGGTTCGTGGTCGACGATGCAATCGTGGTGGTGGAGAACATTCACCGCCATCTGGAGGCCGGCGACGGCATGCGCGAAGCAGCGATCAAAGGTGCCGGGGAAATCGGCTTCACCGTGGTGTCGATCAGTTTCTCGCTGGTGGCGGCGTTCATTCCGCTGCTGTTCATGGGCGGCGTGGTCGGGCGGTTGTTCAAGGAGTTCGCCCTGACCGCCACCTCGACCATCATGATTTCGGTGGTGGTGTCCCTGACGTTGGCGCCGACCCTCGCTGCGCTGTTCATGCGCGCGCCGGTACATCACGCCCACGCTAAACCGGGCTTCGGCGAACGCCTGCTGGCGCTCTATGAAAAAGCCCTGCGCCACGCTCTCGCCCACCAGAAGTTGATGATCGGTGTGTTCGGCCTGTCCCTCGGCCTGGCCGTCGCCGGTTACATCTTTATCCCCAAGGGCTTCTTCCCGATTCAGGACACCGGTTTCGTCCTCGGTACCACCGAAGCGGCTGCGGACATTTCCTACGGCGACATGGTGAAAAAACACCTGGCAATGGCGGAAATCGTCGCCGCCGACCCTGCCGTGGAAACGTTCTCGCACTCGGTCGGGGTTTCCGGCAGCAACCAGACCATCGCCAACGGCCGGTTCTGGATCACCCTGAAAAAACGCGGAGACCGCGACGTCTCGGCCAGCCAGTTCATCGACCGGATTCGCCCGCAACTGATGAAAGTGCCGGGCATCGTGCTGTATTTGCGTGCTGGCCAGGACATCAACCTCAGCTCCGGCCCGAGTCGTGCCCAGTATCAATACGTACTCAAGAGCAATGACGGCGGCACACTCAGCACCTGGACCCAGCGCCTGACGGAAAAACTGCGCGCCAACCCGGCCTTCCGCGACATTTCCAACGACCTGCAACTGGGCGGCAGCATCACTCACATCAGCATCGACCGTAGCGCGGCGGCGCGTTTCGGCCTGACCGCGAGCGATGTCGACGAAGCGCTGTACGATGCATTCGGCCAGCGCCAGATCAATGAATTCCAGACCCAGATCAACCAGTACAACGTGATCCTGGAACTGGACACCCAGCAGCGCGGCAAGGCCGAAAGCCTCAACTATTTTTACCTGCGCTCGCCCCTGAGCGGGGCAATGGTGCCGCTGTCGGCCCTGGCCAGGTTCGATGCACCGACCATCGGCCCGCTGTCCATTGCCCATGACGGCATGTTCCCGGCCGCCAACCTGTCGTTCAACCTGGCGCCCGGCGTGGCGTTGGGCGATGCGGTGATCATGCTCAACCAGGCCAAGGTCGACATCGGCATGCCGAGCGCCATCAGCGGCAATTTCCAGGGCGCAGCCCAGGCGTTCCAGAGTTCGCTGGCCAGCCAGCCGTGGTTGATCCTGGCGGCGCTGGTGGCGGTGTACATCATTCTTGGCGTGCTCTACGAGAGCTTCGTGCACCCGCTGACAATCATTTCGACCTTGCCTTCGGCGGGCCTCGGCGCGGTGATCATGCTGTGGATTTGCGGTCAGGACTTTTCGATCATGGCCTTGATCGGGCTGGTGCTGTTGATCGGTATCGTCAAGAAAAACGGCATCCTGATGATCGACTTCGCCCTCGAAGCGCAGCGCAATGGCGGACTGTCGCCTGAAGAAGCGATCTTCAAGGCCTGTATCACGCGGTTCCGGCCGATCATCATGACCACTCTCGCCGCCCTGCTCGGTGCCCTGCCGCTGATGCTCGGCTACGGCACCGGCGCCGAGTTGCGCCAGCCCCTGGGGATCGCGGTGGTCGGCGGCTTGCTGGTGAGCCAGGCGCTGACGCTGTTCACCACACCGGTCATATACTTGTGGCTGGAGCGGCTGTTCCATCGGCCAAAACCCTCGCCAGTACCGGCGCTGGCGACTACAGACTGAGGCGGGGTCATGCGCGTTCTGATTATCGAAGACGAGGAAAAAACCGCGGATTATCTGCACCGCGGCCTGACGGAACAGGGTTACACCGTGGATCTGGCGCGGGACGGGGTCGAAGGCCTGCACCTGGCGCTGGAGAGCGACTACGCGGTGATCGTCCTCGACGTGATGTTGCCGGGCCTCGACGGCTTCGGCGTGCTGCGCGCCCTGCGTGCGCGCAAGCAAACCCCAGTGATCATGCTGACCGCCCGCGAGCGTGTGGAAGATCGCATCAAAGGCCTGCGTGACGGTGCCGATGATTACCTGGGCAAACCGTTTTCCTTCCTTGAACTGGTGGCACGCCTGCAAGCGCTGACCCGACGCAGTGGTGGCCATGAACCGGTGCAAGTGAGCATTGCCGACCTGTGGATAGATTTGATCAGCCGCAAGGCGACCCGAGGCGGTGCACGGCTGGACCTGACCGCCAAGGAATTCTCGCTGCTCAGCGTACTGGCCCGGCGCCAGGGTGAAATCCTCTCGAAAACCGCCATTGCCGAGATGGTCTGGGACATCAATTTCGACAGCGACGCCAACGTCGTAGAAGTCGCGATCAAACGCCTGCGGGCCAAGCTCGACGGGCCGTTCGAAGAGAAACTGCTGCACACCATCCGCGGCATGGGTTATGTGCTGGAGAGCCGCGGTGTCCAGTAACTCCATCGCCCTGCGCCTCAGCGGCATGTTCACGCTGGTGGCGCTGTTGGTGTTTTTGTTGATTGGCTGGGCGCTGTACCAGCAGGTCGACAAAGGCTTGGGCCTGTTGCCCGAAGCCGAGCTGGACGCGCGCTACAGCGTGCTCGAATCCACGGTCGGCCGATACGGCACGCCCGAGCATTGGGTGAAGATCAACAACAAGCTCAATCTACTGAGCGAAGAAGACAAGCGCATCAGTTTCTGGATCATCAGCGGCGATCCGCACTACGAATACGGCAACCTGACACCGGCGATCCGTGCCTTTGCCCAAGGGCCGCTGGGCACGCGCGACATGCAACTGCCGGATCACCCGTATCCGCTGAAAGTGCTGGTCAGCGAATTCCCCGCCAAAGACCAGCGCCCCCCACTGCGCTTCATGATCGCCATCGATACCGAAACGTTTTTCCAGACCCAGCATCAACTGTTGATCGCGCTGATCAGCCTGGCGATTGTCGGCGTGTTACTGGCCTCGGCACTGGGTTACTGGGTGGCGCGGATCGGGCTCAAGCCGCTGATCAAACTGTCCCAGGAAGCCCAACGCCTGGCCCCGCCGCTGCGCTCGGGGCGCTTGCGATTGTCACCGTTGCCGCCGGAGCTTGATCAGTTCGTCAGCTCGTTCAACTCGACCCTGGAACGGGTCGAGCAGGCCTACTCGCGCCTTGAATCGTTCAACGCCGACGTCGCCCACGAACTGCGCTCGCCGCTGACCAACCTGATCGGCCAGACCCAGGTCGCATTGACCCGCGGACGCTCCGCCGAGCACTACTTCGAAGTACTGCAATCGAACCTCGAAGAGCTTGAGCGACTGCGGTCGATCATCAACGACATGCTATTCCTCGCCAGTGCCGATCAGGGCAGCAAGGCGACCAAACTGACGTCCACATCGCTGGCGGACGAAGTGGCCACGACCCTGGAATATCTGGATTTCATTCTCGAAGACGCTCAGGTCCGGGTTGAGGTCAGTGGTGACGCGCAAGTACGCATCGAGATTGCCCATTTGCGCCGGGCATTGATCAACCTGCTGAACAACGCGGTGCAGCACACCGCGCCCGGGCAGGTGATTCAAGTGCGGATCGAAGCCCGGGAGCATCAAGTCAGCATCGGCGTAGCCAACCCCGGTTCGCCAATTGCCCGTGAACACCTGCCACGGCTGTTCGAACGCTTCTACCGGGTCGATGCTTCGCGCAGCAACAGCGGCAACAATCACGGCCTGGGTCTGGCCATCGTCAAGGCGATTGCGTTGATGCATGGCGGCGATGTGTTCGTGCGCAGTGACCATGGGATGAACACCTTCGGCATACACCTGCCCGTCTGACCCTCTTCTTCCTTTGTGGGAGCGAGCTTGCTCGCGATGCAGGCGACTCGGTGCAACTTCTGAACCGAGGTGATGCTATCGCGAGCAAGCTCGCTCCCACATTGATTCCGGGTTGAACACAAGTGTGCGGCCAACCAACTGTTGCCATAACAGCAACAGTCCTTTCATGAATCCGCTCTTTTTCCCCTCGCCCCATATCCTTATCTTTGCCCGCACCAAACAGCACTTGCCAAGCAAGAAGGTTTTAAAGATGTCCAACAGTATGGGTATTGCCAGCGCTTTCGTTTTGTCCTCTTTGTTCCTGTCGCCATTGGCGATGGCGGAAGAATCGCAGACCTTCGTCGCGCATAACGCCGCACGCGCTGCAACGCTCGAAGAGCATCAGATCGAGATGACAGCCAAGGCTGCGCAAGACACCCAAGCCCCGCAAGCATCCAGCACTCAGGCCCAGCCACGGGCCGAGAATGACAGCTGATCCGTACCTGTCACGCCTGTTTCCCTCGACACTTTTCATCGGCTCTTCCCTTTGAAAAGTTGTCCTCAAAGCCGCTGTTTTCAGCGGCTTTTTTTATAGTGGCGACTCAACCTTCTTTGCAATTTTTGCAACGAAAGTCACTGACGCCCACACCATTGATTAATCGTTTGAGCAACCGGAACGAATCATTCGGCTGTTACGTTTATGGAACTACGCTTACAAGGTCCTTCCAGCAGACGTCTGTCTTATGACCGCAAGCCGAACCCCACAATTTTCAGGCAAAACCGGGCGACCGGAGATCATGGTGATCGTCGGCAGCACCCTGACAGTCATCTCGATCCTGTGCATCGTCACTTTTCTGCTGATCCGCGAACACGCCTACGCCCAGCAAACCGCTACACGCAGTGCGACCACCATTGCACAACTGATCGATGCCGATGTCCTGCGTACGGTCGAGCTCTATGACTTGACCTTGCAAGGCCTGATCGCCGCCGCCCAACGGGACGATCTGAAACAGGTTTCTGCGCAGATCCGCCATCTGGTGCTGTTCGATCGCTCCGCCACCGCGCGCTACAAGGGCGACATCCTGCTGCTGGACAAGCACGGCGACGTGCTGGCCGACTCATCACTGATCGAACCGAAACCGGGCAACTTCGCTGACCGCGATTATTTCCTGGCCCATGTCTTCAATCGCGATACCGGCATGTTTATCAGCCGACCGTTCAAGCCGAGCTGCGACTGCGATGACCGCGACGAATGGCGCATCAGTTTCAGCCGGCGCATTTCTTCGCCCACGGGTGAGTTTCAGGGGGTCGCGGTAGCTTCGATGCGCATGAGCTACTTCGATCAGTTGTTCAACAGCCTCGACATCGGCACCGGCAGTACGCTGGGCATCATCAACAATGACGGGGTTCTCCTGGCGCAGAAACCGTACCGGGAACCAAATTCCATCGGCAAAAGCTTCTCCAGCCGCCCCAACGTCGTACGCATGCTGCAGGAGCGCAGTGGCACCTTCGAAAGCGTGTCGAGCGTCGACCATCAACGGCGCCTGTACACCTTCTCCCGGGTCGGCAATCTGCCGCTGACCGTCATCGTGGCCCTTTCCATCGATGAAGTGTTCGCCACCTGGAACCGCACGGCCTATGTGATCAGCGGCGCAACCGGGGTTTTGTGCATCGGTCTGTTGTGGCTGACCTGGCTGCTTTGCCGCGAGCTGCGCCTGCGCCAATGTGCCGAGCAGGAACTGGCGCAACTGGCGGCCACCGATGCCTTGACCGGCGTGGCCAACCGCCGATCCCTTGATCAGGCCCTGCGCCATGAATGGTTTCGTGCGCAGCGCAGCCGCAAGCCGTTGTCGTTACTGATGATCGATGCCGATCACTTCAAGGCCTTCAACGATCGGCACGGGCATCAGGCGGGTGACGAAGCCTTGCGGGCACTGGCCGAAGTCATCCGCGCCAGTGTCCATCGCCCGGCGGACCTGGTGGCTCGCTATGGTGGCGAAGAGTTTTCGGTAGTCCTGGCCGAAACTGGCAGTGAAGGCGCGCAGCAGATCGCCGAACATATCCGGGAGGCGGTGCAAAAACTGTCACTGGTGGACGCCGATGAGTCGCCAATGAGCGTGAGTATCGGTATTGCAACCTGGACGGCGGCCAGCGATATCAAACTGGAGCAATTACTGTTCAACGCGGACAAGGCGTTGTATCAGGCCAAGGAGCGGGGGCGTAACCGGGTGGTGTGGGCCAGTTGATTTTTTTGTTGGATGGACGGGCGTCATCGCGAGCAAGCTCGCTCCCACAAGGGAATACAGCCCACTGTGGGAGCGAGCTTGCTCGCGATGACGCCAGCCCAAGCACTACAAACTTCAGGACATAAAAAAAGGCCACCCGAAGGTAGCCTTTAAAAAACTAGAGAGGTTTTTTGCTTACACGGCCGCAACCGGGCGCATGTAAGAGATCGGTGCAGTGCTGGCGTCTTCGAACGTCACGACTTCCCAGGCATCTGTCTGCTCAATCAACTTGCGCAGCAGCTGGTTGTTCAGTGCGTGGCCGGACTTGAAGCCCTTGAACTCACCAATCAGGCTATTGCCCAGCAGGTAGAGGTCACCAATTGCATCGAGGATCTTGTGCTTCACGAATTCGTCTTCATAGCGAAGGCCGTCTTCGTTCAGTACGCCATCGGCGTCGACCACAATTGCGTTTTCAACACTGCCGCCGAGTGCGAGGTTGTGCTTGCGCAGGTACTCGATGTCACTCATGAAACCAAAGGTACGGGCGCGGCTGACTTCTTTTACGAACGAAGTGCTGGAAAAATCCACGCTTGCACTTTGGGTGCGGTCACGGAAAACCGGGTGATCGAAATCGATCTCGAAGCTCACTTTGAACCCTTCGAAAGGGACGAAAGTAGCGCGCTTGTCGCCATCTTCCACTGTCACTTCACGCAGGATGCGGATGAACTTCTTGGCGGCGTCCTGTTCTTCCAGGCCAGCCGATTGAATCAGGAATACGAAAGGTCCAGCGCTACCATCCATGATCGGGACTTCGGACGCGGAGAGCTCGACGTAGGCGTTATCGATGCCCAGGCCTGCCATGGCCGAGAGCAGGTGCTCTACCGTGTCCACTTTGACGTCACCGTTAACGAGCGTGGTCGACATAGTGGTTTCACCAACGTTTTCCGCGCGGGCAGGAATCTGCACCACGGGGTCGAGGTCGGCGCGACAAAACACAATGCCGGTGTCGACAGGCGCTGGCTTGAGGGTCAGGTAGACCTTCTCCCCGGAGTGCAGGCCGACACCTGTGGCACGGATAATATTCTTCAGGGTGCGTTGTTTAATCATGGCATGGGCCGCTTCAGCGCAAATTGCGAACTGGTATCAACAAAGGCTGGCGATGATAGCAGACCACGCCTTTGCTGAACACCAATCACCTTCATAGCCCTGATACATTTCATCAATCGGCCTGACGACGCAGGAATGCCGGGATGTCCAGGTAGTCCAGGTCATCTTGCGGATTCATCTTCGCGGCAGTCGCAGCACCGGCCTGGGCCTGGTTGCGCATGACGGTCGGACGGTCCAGGTCACGGTAGTTCACCGCTGGAGCTTCTTGACGAACAGGGGCCTGTTGTTGTGGCTGCGAAGCCATCGAAGTGTGGACGGTGTTGTCGATGACCTTCACAGGCTTCTCGATTTTTGCGCCCAGACCGGTAGCGACGACAGTCACGTGCAGCTCGTCGCGCATGTCCGGATCGATAACGGTACCGACCTTGACCATCGCGTGCTCGGAAGCGAATGCCTCGATGATGCTACCCACGTCGGAGTATTCACCCAGGGACAGATCCGGACCGGCGGTAATGTTCACCAGGATGCCGCGAGCGCCTTGCAGGTTCACGTCTTCCAGCAACGGGTTGCGAATGGCCGCTTCGGTGGCTTCGCGTGCACGGTTCGGACCGCTGGCGCAGCCAGTGCCCATCATCGCCATGCCCATTTCACTCATCACGGTACGCACGTCGGCGAAGTCGACGTTGATCATGCCCGGACGCTTGATGATGTCGGAGATACCGCGAACGGCACCGGCCAGTACATCGTCAGCCTTGGCGAAAGCCGACAGCAGGCTTGCGTCTTTACCGAGGATGGTCAGCAGCTTCTCGTTGGGAATGGTGATCAGCGAGTCGACGCTTTCGGAGAGCATGCGGATGCCTTCGTCGGCGATCTGCATACGCTTGCGGCCTTCGAACGGGAACGGACGGGTCACCACCGCAACGGTGAGGATGCCCATTTCCTTGGCCACTTCGGCGATGATCGGCGCAGCACCGGTACCGGTACCACCGCCCATGCCAGTGGTGATGAACACCATGTTGGTGCCGGCCAGCACTTCGGCAATGCGCTCACGGTCTTCCAGGGCGGCTTGACGGCCGACTTCAGGGTTGGCGCCAGCGCCCAGGCCCTTGGTCACGCCGGTGCCCAGTTGCAGGATGGTGCGCGCGCCGATGTTTTTCAGCGCTTGAGCATCGGTGTTGGCGCAGATGAATTCGACGCCTTCGATGTTGCTCTTGACCATGTGGTTGACAGCGTTGCCGCCGCCACCGCCGACACCGATAACTTTGATTACCGGGCTTGCGGGGATGTTGTCTACGAGTTCGAACATTTTCCCTCTCCTTTACATTCTCTAGTTTTTTCGCCTACTGCGTGCTTCGGTGTAACGGTGTTGCGGTAAATCTTCAGAAATTGCCCTGGACCCACTTCTTCAGGCGGTCCAGCAGCGGAGCCTGTGGCTCTTCGTTGCTGTAGCTGTCGCGGCTGCCGATGCCCGAGAACGAGATGCCGTCGGACTGCTTCTGCAGGCCGTACATCAACAGGCCGACGCCGGTGGAATAGATCGGGTTGCGTACTACGTCATCCAGACCTTTCACGCCATGCGGCACGCCCAGGCGCACCGGCATATGGAAGATTTCCTCGGCCAGTTCGGTCGCGCCTTCCATCTTCGACGTACCGCCGGTCAGCACGATGCCGGCCGGGATCAGGTCTTCGTAGCCGCTGCGGCGCAGTTCGGCCTGGATCAGCGTGAACAGCTCGTCGTAACGCGGCTCGACCACTTCGGCCAGGGCCTGGCGGGACAGTTCGCGCGGTGGACGGTCGCCAACGCTTGGCACCTTGATGGTTTCACCGGCACCGGCCAGTTTGGCCAGGGCGCAGGCGTAGCGAATCTTGATTTCTTCGGCGTACTGGGTCGGGGTGCGCAACGCCATGGCGATGTCGTTGGTCACCTGGTCACCGGCAATCGGGATCACAGCGGTGTGACGGATCGCGCCTTCGGTGAAGATCGCGATGTCGGTGGTGCCGCCACCAATGTCCACCAGGCACACGCCCAGCTCTTTCTCGTCATCGGTCAGCACCGAGTACGCGGAAGCCAGTTGTTCGAGAATGATGTCGTCGATTTCCAGGCCGCAGCGACGCACGCATTTTTCAATGTTCTGTGCGGCGTTGACGGCGCAAGTGACCACGTGGACCTTGGCTTCCAGACGCACGCCGGACATGCCCAGCGGCTCGCGGACGCCTTCCTGGTTATCGATCACGTAATCCTGCGGCAGGGTGTGCAGCACGCGCTGGTCAGCCGGGATTGCCACGGCCTGGGCGGCGTCGAGCACACGCTCAAGGTCGGCCGAGCTGACTTCGCGATCACGAATCGCCACGATGCCGTGGGAGTTCAGGCTGCGGATGTGATTGCCAGCCACGCCGACGAACGCCGAGTGAATGCGGCAACCAGCCATCAGCTGCGCTTCTTCGATGGCGCGCTGGATCGATTGCACGGTGGACTCGATGTTCACCACCACGCCTTTTTTCAGGCCACGGGACGGATGGGTGCCGATTCCGACGATTTCCAGCGTGCCGTCGTCCGCGACCTCGCCTACCAGCGCCACCACCTTGGAGGTGCCGATATCGAGACCGACGATCATTTTGCCGCTTTGCACGTTTGCCATGGGTCCTGCCTCTTCTTAATTCTTCGCGACAGCGGGTTGGGCTGCCGTGGGCGCTACAGGTTCCCGCCAGCCAACAGCAAGGCCGTTGGCGTAGCGCAGATCGATGCGCGCAATGTTCGTAATCTGTTCTTTGAGCGTCTTGTCATAGATGGCGATGAAGCGGCGCATCTTTTCCACCAGGTTGCCGCGTCCCAGCAGCAGTTCGATCCCGGGACCCGCACTGCCGGGGCCGGTGGTCAGGAACCAGCTGCCACGATCACGCAGTTCGAGGCGTGCAATCGAGAAGCCCAGCGGCCTGAGCATCTGGCTCAGCACCTGGTATTGCTGCATCACTTGCTGCTGAGCCCGCTGCGGGCCGAACAGCTGAGGCAAGTGTTCGTAGTTCGCCAGCTCACGCGGAGTGAAGGCCTGGCCCTGGTTGTTCAACAGCGACTCGTCGCCCCAGCGGGCCACCGGCAGTTGTTCTTCCAGGCGGATCACCACTTGATCCGGCCACACCCTGCGCACTTCGGCGTGGGCAATCCATGGCATCGTTTCCAGCTCGGTGCGCATGCTCGCCAGGTCGATGGTGAAGAAGCTCGACGCCACGTACGGGGCGATCCGCTGCTGCACCGCTTGCTGGCTGATGTAACTCAGGTCGCCCTGCACGTTGATTTTGGTGATCGGCCTGTCGGCATACGGCAACAACCGTGTCGCGCCTTCGTAAGTACCGAACCCCAAAGCCACCAGCAGCACCGGCCAGAACAATGCTTTGAGAAAACCGAAGTTGGCTTTCGGCAGGCGCACGGACATCGGCTCTTTGGCCACCATTCGGCTGGCACCCCGTGGCACCGGCTTGCGGCCGGGTGCGGGAGGCTGATGTCTGAGCTGAGCGCCTTGCATGGCCTTAACCTCTCGTCGACTCTTGGTTACCGGCAGTGTTGCCGGCAACGCTCTCGGCCAGAATGGCCAGAACCAGTTGCTGGAAATCCAGACCGGCGGCACGGGCCGCCATCGGCACCAGGCTGTGATCGGTCATGCCCGGTGCGGTGTTGACTTCAAGGAACCAGAACTGCCCTTCGGCGTCCTGCATCACGTCTGCCCTGCCCCAACCGGCGATACCCAGCGCTTCACAGGCTTTCGCCGTGAGGTCCATGAGTTCCTTTTCCTTGGCGCTGTCCAGACCGCACGGAATGCGGTACTGGGTATCGTTGGCGATGTACTTGGCGTCGTAGTCGTAGAAGCTGTGCGTCGTGCCCAGGGCAATCGGAGGCAACACCTGGTCACGCAGGGTGGCGATGGTGAACTCCGGACCTTGAATCCATTGCTCGACCAACACTTGCGAATCGTAGGTACTGGCCGCTTTCCAGGCGTCGATCAATTCAGACGCGGAACTCACTTTGGCCATCCCGATACTTGAACCTTCATGGGCCGGTTTGACGATCAAAGGGAAGCCCAGTTCCGTCGCTGCCGAAATACAATCGGCCTCGCTGCTCAGTACCGCGTGACGTGGCGTCGGAATGCCCAGGCTGTGCCAGACCTGCTTGGTGCGCAGTTTGTCCATGGCCAGTGCCGAAGCCAGGATGCCGCTGCCGGTGTACGGAATGCCCAGGCATTCGAGCAGGCCCTGCATGCTGCCGTCTTCACCGCCACGACCGTGGAGGATGATGAAGGCACGGTCGATTTTTTCATTGAGCAGACGCTGCAGAAGGTCATCGCCCACGTCGAGACCGAACGCATCCACACCGGCGCTTTGCAGCGCATCGAGAACGGCGTTGCCTGACTTCAGCGACACTTCGCGCTCGGCACTCTTGCCGCCGAACAACACGGCGACGCGGCCGAAGTCTTTCGGCGCGATCGTTGAGACCAGGTTGGCGTAGGCAGCAGTCATTTCAACGTCCCCTTCACCGGCGCGGCAACAGCACCGGCGAACAACTCACTTTTCAACAGTTTTGGTGCGAGACCGCCGATATCACCGGCGCCCTGGCACAGCAGGATGTCGCCGGCGCGCAGCAGCGGCTTGACCACTGGCGCGAGGTCGACACCACGCTCGATGTAGATCGGGTCGAGCTGGCCACGCTGACGGATGCTGTTGCACAGCTTGCGGCTGTCGGCGCCCGGAATCGGCTCTTCGCCAGCCGGATAGACTTCCATCAGCAGCAGTACGTTGGCGTCGGCCAGCACATTGACGAAATCGTCGTACAGGTCGCGGGTGCGGCTGTAGCGGTGCGGCTGGTAGACCATCACCAGACGGCGCTCCGGCCAGCCACCGCGTACGGCCTTGATCACCGCCGCGACTTCCGTCGGGTGGTGACCGTAGTCATCGACCAGCATCACGTTACCGCCGTCCACCGGCAGTTCGCCGTAGACCTGGAAGCGTCGACCGACACCCTGGAACCCGGACAGGCCCTGGACGATCGCCTCATCGCTGACGCCTTCGTCGGTGGCGATGCAGATGGTCGCCAGCGCGTTCAATACGTTGTGGTTGCCCGGCATGTTCACCGAAACATCAAGCGGCTCGCGGTCAGGACGCAGCACGGTGAAGAAGGTCTGCATGCCTTGCTGGCGCACGTTGATGGCGCGCACGTCGCAGTCTTCGCCGAAGCCATAGGTGACCGTCGGGCGCTTGACCTGTGGGAGGATTTCACGCACCACCGGATCGTCCAGGCACACCACCGCCAGACCGTAGAACGGCAGGTTGTGCAGGAACTCGACGAAGGTTTTCTTCAGTTTGTTGAAGTCGCCGTCATAGGTCGCCATGTGATCGGCGTCGATGTTGGTGACCACGGCCACCAGCGGCTGCAGGTGCAGGAAGCTGGCATCGCTTTCGTCGGCTTCGGCGATCAGGTAGCGGCTGGTGCCGAGCTGGGCATTGGTGCCCGCGGCATTCAGGCGGCCACCGATCACGAACGTCGGGTCCAGGCCACCGGCGGCGAACACCGAAGCGATCAGGCTGGTGGTGGTGGTTTTGCCGTGGGTACCGGCAACGGCGATGCCGTGGCGATAGCGCATCAGCTCAGCCAGCATTTCGGCACGCGGCACCACCGGGATACGGCGTTCCAGCGCGGTAGCGACTTCCGGGTTGGACGTGTTCACCGCGCTCGACACCACCAGCACGTCGGCAGCAGCGGCGTTCTCGGCGCGATGGCCGATAAAGATCTGCGCCCCGAAGGACTCCAGGCGCTCGGTGACCGGGGACGCCTTCAGGTCGGAGCCGGACACGGCATAACCCAGGTTCAGCAACACTTCGGCAATCCCGCACATGCCCACACCGCCGATACCGACGAAGTGGATGCGACGGATGCGGCGCATTTCCGGTTGTGGCATGGCTTTCTGACTCTCAACCATGGGCCACCTCCAGGCAGCTATCGACAACGTTACGGGTGGCATCGGGTTTGGCCAGGCGGCGTGCCGCGGTAGCCATTTCGTTGAGTCGTTGTGGTTGCATCAGGACCTCTGTCAGGCGAGCGGCAAGATCCGCTGCGCCAGTCGTTCTTTGCGGCATCAGGAAGGCTGCGCCTTCACGGGCCAAATATTCGGCGTTGCGGGTCTGGTGATCGTCGATGGCGTGAGGCAAAGGCACCAGCATCGAGGGCAGACCGGCAGCGGCCAGTTCACTGATGGTCAGCGCGCCTGCGCGACATACCACCAGGTCGGCCCAGCTGTAGGCTTGGGCCATGTCTTTGATGAAGGGCTGCACCTGCGCCTCGACGCCAGCCGCGCGATAGCGCTCTGCAGTCACTTCATCGTGGTTTTTGCCGGCCTGATGGAACACTTCCGGACGCAAGTCGGCAGCGACTTGCGACAGGGCTTCAGGCAGCAACTTGTTCAACGGCTCTGCGCCCAGGCTTCCGCCCAGGATCAGCAAACGCGCCTTGCGACCGGCCAGGGCGGGTCGCGATGTCTCGAGGAACAGTTCGGTGCGCACCGGATTACCGGTGGTCCGACGGCTGCTCGACAGGGTAAAGGTGTCGGGGAATGCTTCACAGACTCGGGCGGCCAACGGCACCA
The DNA here is from genome assembly GCF_059492225.1 of Pseudomonas sp. Pseusp10. NCBI lineage: Bacteria > Pseudomonadati > Pseudomonadota > Gammaproteobacteria > Pseudomonadales > Pseudomonadaceae > Pseudomonas > Pseudomonas sp. Pseusp10. The sequence goes on from NZ_CP168528.1 coordinate 5,913,669, forward strand.
GCAACCGATTGGCGGTACCGGCCACGGCGTTCTGCTCGTGAACGATTACCGGCACACCAGCCAGTTTGGCCGCGACACCTCCAGGACCGGTCACAAAACCACCAAATCCCACGACGCAGACCGGTCGCAGACGGCGAATGATCGCCCGCGCCTGCCAGACCGACTTGAACAACATGAACGGAGCCTTGAGCAGGGACAATTTGCCCTTGCCGCGCAGACCGCTGGCGTTGATCCGATGCAGCTCGATACCGGCCGCCGGCACCAGATCGTTTTCGATACCACGCGGGGTACCGAGCCAGTGCACGGTATAGCCGCGCGCCTGGAATTCGCGAGCACAGGCCAGCGCCGGGAACACGTGGCCACCAGTGCCGCCAGCCATGATCATGACGTTAGCGCCCATGGTGCGGCTCCTCGGCGAAGTCGCTTTCATGGAACTCAATCTCTTCACTGCCCAGGTGGGTTCGACTTTCCCACTCGATACGCAGCAACAAACCGAGACAGGCACAGCAGATCACCAACGAACTACCGCCATAACTGAGGAACGGCAGGGTCAGCCCCTTGGTTGGCAGCAGGCCGACGTTTACACCAATGTTGATCAGGAACTGGCCGATCCACAGGAACGACAGCCCGTATGCCACGTAAGCTGCAAAAAACTGCTTGGCCTTTTCAGCCCACAAACCGATGTACATGCCACGAATACACACAAATACGAACAGTGCCACGGTGCACAACGAACCCACCGCACCCAGCTCTTCGGCCAGGACCGAGAACACGAAGTCAGTGTGGGCTTCCGGCAGGTAGAACTGTTTTTGCACGCTGTTGCCCAGGCCAACGCCCAGCCATTCGCCGCGACCGAAAGCGATCAATGCCTGGGACAACTGATAACCGGCACCGAACTGGTCGGCCCACGGGTCGGCAAAGTTGGTCAGACGCGCCATTCGATAGGGCTGCATTTGAATCAACAGCACCACCGCGCCGACAGCCAGGACCACCATCAGGGAGAAACGGAACAGCCCGACACCGCCAAGGAACAGCATCGCCGCCGCCGCCCCCATCATCACGACGGTGGCACCGAAGTCCGGCTCCATCAGCAGCAGGCCCGCCATCGGCAGCAGCACGATGAACGGCTTGAAAAAGCCCATCCAGCTTTCGCGCACTTCTTTCTGGCGACGTACCAGATAACCGGCGAGGTAGATCACCACGAACACCTTGGCGATCTCGGAAGGCTGGACGTTGAAGAAACTGAAGCCGATCCAGCGCATCGAGCCGTTAACCTCACGGCCGATCCCCGGAATGATCACCATCACCAGCAAGCCGAATGCACCCAGCAGCATCAGCCAGCCCAGGCGTTGCCAGGTGGCGATCGGGATCATCATGGTGACGATGCAGGCACCCAGGCCCAGCACCACATAAATAAGGTGACGGATCATGTAATACAGGGCGCTGCCCGACTGAACGGCCGCCACTTCGGTCGATGCCGAGGCAATCATGATCAGCCCCAGGCCGAGCAGCGTCAGGCAACCGGCGAGCATCGGGAAATCAAGGTCGATACCGCGCCCGGTGATGAGCGGCGATGGATACGGCTTGATGATGCCTCTCAGGCTCATGCCAGATCCTCCACGGCTTGGACGAACTGGTGACCACGGTCTTCGTAGTTCTTGAACATGTCGAAACTGGCGCAGGCAGGCGACAGCAGCACCACGTCGCCCGGCTGGGCTGCTGCGCGGCATTGCTCGACAGCTTCGACCAGGGAGCCGGCGCGGATCAGCGGTACGGCATCGCCGATGGCCTCGCCGATCTTGTCGGAGTCGCGGCCCATCAGGATCACGGCGCGGCAGTTGGCCGCCACCGGGTCACGCAGGTCCTTGAACTCGGCACCCTTGCCGTCGCCGCCGGCGATCAGCACGACCTTGCCGTCGATGTCCGCGCCCAGGCCTTCGATGGCCGCCAGTGCAGCACCGACGTTGGTGGCCTTGGAGTCGTTGTAATAGCCCACGCCGTCGAGGTCGCGGACCCATTGGCAGCGATGCTCGAGACCGGCGAAGGTGCGCAGGCTCGACAGCATGGCATCGAACGGCAGGCCGACCGCATGGCCCAGGGCCAGGGCCGCCAGGGCGTTGGACTGGTTATGAGCACCGCGAATCTTCAATTCGCGCACCGGCATCAGGTTCTGGAATTCGAAGGCCAGGTACTTCTCGCCATTCTCTTCGCGCAGACCGAATGCCTTGAAATCAGGCTTGTTCAGACCGAAGGTCCAGCACGGCTGGCCCTCGCCCATCAGTGGCCGGCTCAGGGCATCCTGACGATTGACCACGAACTGTTTGGCACCACGGAAAATCCGGTGCTTGGCCAGGTGATAGGCCGGCAGACCGCTGTAACGGTCCATGTGGTCTTCGCTGATGTTGAGCACGGTCGCCACTTCGGCGTTGAGTTGATCGGTGGTTTCCAGCTGGAAACTCGACAACTCCATCACGTACAACTCGACGTCGTCGCGCAGCAGATCCAGCGCCGGGGTACCGAGGTTGCCGCCGACGGCAACACGCTTGCCAGCCGCCGCCGCCATTTCGCCGACCAGCGTGGTCACGGTGCTTTTCGCATTGGAACCGCTGATGGCCACGATCGGCGCCTTCGCGTTACGCGCGAACAGCTCGATGTCGCCGGACAGTTTCACGCCACGGGCAGCGGCGGCCTGCAGGGCCGGGGTCGCCAGCGCCAGGCCGGGGCTGACGTAGAGTTCGTCGGCACGACACAGGAACTCGACGTCCAGCTCGCCACAACGCACTTCCACGTGCGGATAGTCACGCTTGAGCGTGGCCAGTTCCGGTGGATTTTCCCGCGTATCGGCCACGGCAAACGCCACGCCCCGGTTCGCCAGGAAGCGAACCAGGGACATGCCGCTCTTGCCGAGGCCGACAACAATGCGGAAGTGGTCAGAAGCGATCAGAGACACGAGTTTCTACCTCAGCTTCAGGGTGGCAAGGCCAATCAGCACGAGAATCACGGTGATGATCCAGAAACGGACGATCACACGTGGCTCGGGCCAGCCCTTGAGTTCAAAGTGGTGGTGAATGGGCGCCATGCGGAACACGCGGCGACCGGTCAGTTTAAAAGAGGCGACCTGAATTACGACTGACAGGGTTTCCATCACGAACACGCCGCCCATGATGAACAGGACGATTTCCTGGCGGACGATCACCGCGATGGTGCCCAGGGCTGCGCCCAGCGCCAGTGCGCCGACGTCACCCATGAAGACTTGTGCCGGATAGGTGTTGAACCAGAGGAAACCCAGGCCGGCTCCGATCAGTGCGCCACAGAACACGATCAGTTCACCAGCGCCCGGTACATAAGGGATCAGCAGGTATTCGGCGAACTTCACGTTACCCGACAGGTAGCAGAAGATGCCCAGGCCGCCGCCAACCATCACCGTCGGCATGATCGCCAGGCCGTCGAGGCCGTCGGTCAGGTTGACCGCGTTGCTCGAGCCGACAATCACGAAATAGGTCAGGACAATGAAGCCTGCGCCCAGCGGAATGCTGTAGTCCTTGAGCATCGGCAGGATCAGCGTGGTCTCCACCGGAGTGGCGGCTGTCACATACAGAAAGATCGCCGCGCCCAGGCCAAATACCGACTGCCAGAAGTACTTCCAGCGGCTTGGCAGGCCACGGGAGTTCTTCTCGATCACCTTGCGGTAGTCGTCGACCCAGCCGATGGCGCCGAACAGCAAGGTCACCAGCAGTACGACCCAGACGTAACGGTTGCTCAGGTCAGCCCAAAGCAGGGTGCTGACACCGATGGACGACAGAATCAGCGCGCCGCCCATGGTGGGCGTACCCGACTTTGACAGGTGCGACTGCGGGCCGTCATTGCGAACGGATTGACCGATCTGACGGTTCTGCAACGTGCGGATCATCCATGGGCCATAGCACAGCGACAAAACCAGCGCGGTCAGTACACCGAGAATCCCGCGCAGGGTCAGGTACTGGAAGACCGCGAAGCCTTTGTAGAACTGTTGCAGATACTCCGCTAGCAGCAGCAGCATTAATGTTTCTCCAGACTGGACCCGCACAAAGCGGCGACGACGTTTTCCATCGCAGCGCTGCGCGACCCCTTGATCAAAATGGTGGTGTTTGTGTCTTGCTCGGCGCCCAGGGCCTTGATCAGTTCAGCCTGCGTGCTGAAATGAAAAGCCTGTGGGCCGAATGCGTTCACCGCATGAGCCATCATTGGCCCGACGGCGTACAGCGCAGAAACCTTGCCACGGGCGTACTCGCCCACGTCGCGGTGCCCCTGCTCCGCCCACTCGCCCAACTCGCCGATATCCCCGAGCACCAGGACGGTGCGACCGGAAAAGCCGGCCAGTATATCAACGGCAGCGCACATGGAGGTGGGGTTAGCGTTGTAAGTGTCATCGATCACGCGCATGCCATTGCTGGCCAATTGCGCGACGGTTCGACCCTTGACCGGTTGCACCGCGCCAAGGCCGGTGGCGATTCCGAACAGCGACACACCCAGGGCATGAGCGGCAGCGGCGGCGGCCATGGCATTGGCGACGTTATGGGTGCCGAGCAGGTTCAGTTGAACGCGCTCCACACCTTCAGGGCTGTGCAGGTTGAACGCCGGGCAACCGCGGGCATCAGTGGCCAGGTCACTGGCGTAGAAATCGGCGCTGGTGTTGCTCAACGCAAACGTCAGCACTTTGCGATCACCGGCGCGTGCCTTCCAGATTCCGAATGCCTTGTCGTCGAGATTGAGAACGGCGACACCATCGGCATCCAGCCCTTCGATAATCTCGCCCTTGGCCTCGACGATCTTTTCCGGGCCGCCGAACTCACCGACGTGGGCGGTCCCGGCGTTATTGAGAATGGCCACGTGCGGCTTGGTCAGGCCGACGGTGTAGGCAATTTCACCCAGGCGCGAGGCGCCCAGTTCGATCACGGCCGCAGTGTGTTCCGGCGCCAGCTCGATCAATGTCAGCGGTGCGCCGAGGTCGTTGTTCAGGTTGCCACGGGTCGCCAGCACTGCGCCACGCGTGCGCAGGATGCTCGCCAGCATTTCCTTGACCGTGGTCTTGCCGCTGGAGCCGGTCACGGCGGCAACGGGTTGGGTGAACGCGGCACGATTCAACGCACCCAGTTGTCCCAGTGCCAGACGGGTGTCCTTGACCAGCAGTTGCGGCAGCGTACTGTCGACGACTTCACGTTCGACCAGCGCTGCGACGGCGCCTTTGGCTGCCACGTCATTCAGATAATCATGACCATCGAAACGTGGCCCGGTCAGGGCAATAAACAGCTGACCCGGCTTGATCGCACGACTGTCGATGCTGACACCGTCGAAACTGGCATCGGCGGATACCAGGCGAGCATTGAGCACGCCGGTCAGTTCGCTCAGCTTCAAGGCCTTAAGCATGGGCCACCTCCCACGCGGTCAAGGCATGATCGGCCTCGACCAGATCGGAGAAGGCGTGACGCTCGCCGTTGATTTCCTGATAGTCCTCGTGACCTTTGCCGGCCAGGACAATCACGTCGTCCACCGAAGCGCTGGCGATCAAACGGGCAATCGCCTGACCACGACCGGCAACGAACTCCACTTTATCCACAGCCGCGAAACCGGCACGGATATCATCGAAAATCACTGACGGATCTTCCGTACGCGGGTTGTCATCGGTCACCAGCACGCCATCGGCCAGGCGCTCGACCACTTCGGCCATCAACGGACGCTTGCCGCGATCACGGTCACCGCCACAGCCAAACAGGCACAGCAACCGGCCCTTGGCGTGTGGACGCAGGGCCAGCAGTACTTTTTCCAGGGCATCCGGGGTGTGGGCGTAATCGACCACCACCAATGGCTGAGTACCGCCACCCAGGCGCTGCATGCGACCGGCGGGGCCTTCAAGCTTCGGCAGCACCTGGAGGATTTCGTCCAACGCATAGTCCAGGCCGAGCAACGCCCCGACCGCAGCCAACACGTTGCTCAGGTTGAAACGGCCGAGCAAGGTGCTGCGCAAATGGTGCTCGCCTTGCGGCGTAACCAGCGTGGCACGCACGCCTTCGTCATTGAACTGCGCCTCGCGGCAATACAGGTAAGCGCGCGAGTCTTCCAGGCTGTAAGTGATCAGCCGCGACTCACCCTCATCAGTCGCCAGTTGCCGGCCAAAATCGTCGTCGAGGTTGACCACGCGGCATTTCAAATCATTCCAGGCAAACAGCCGGGCCTTGGCTTCGCCGTAAGCCTGCATGGTGCCGTGGTAATCCAGGTGATCGCGGGACAGGTTAGTCATCACCGCCACATCGAAGGCCAAAGCGGTCACTCGGCCCTGGTCCAGGCCATGGGAAGAAACCTCCATCGCCACGGCTTTGGCCCCGGCCTTTTTCAGGTCCGCCAGGGTCGCTTGCACGGCAATCGGGTTCGGCGTTGTGTGCAGACCGCTTTCCAGCGCGCCGTAAAAACCGGAACCGAGCGTGCCGACCAGGCCGCAGTGCTGGCCGAGCAGGTCCAGTGCCTGGGCGACCAATTGCGTCACGCTGGTCTTGCCGTTGGTGCCGGTCACGCCCACCAGGTTCAGGTGATGGCTCGGCTCGCCATAAAAACGCCCGGCGATGTCCGACAGTTGCGCGGCCAGACCTTTGACCGGAATCAACGGCACTTCAGTGATCGGCAGGACTGTGGCGCCTTCTACTTCATAGGCCACCGCAGCAGCGCCGCGTTGCAAGGCGTCGGCAATATGCGCGCGCCCATCGAATTTCCCGCCCGGCACGGCGAGGAACAGATCGCCCGCGCGCACATTGCGGCTGTCCAGGGCGAGTTCGCGAATCAGCAGATCGTGGCCGGCGTGGGGGAATATTTTGTTCAGGCTCAGAGACATCAGCCGCGCCCTCCGTTAGCTTTCAGCGGAACGACCGGTGTTGCGTTCGCTTGTTGAGTGGGTGGCAGGTTGTCCGGCGTAATGTTCATCAGGCGCAGGGTGCCCGACATCACGCGACTGAACACCGGCGCGGAAACCAGGCCGCCGAAGTAACCGGCCTTGGTCGGCTCATCGATTACGACCACTATGGCGTAGCGCGGATCACTCATCGGGCCGAAACCGGCGAACAACGAGCGGTACGAGTTCTCGGCGTAACCCTTGGTGCCGACCGACGTTTTACGTGCAGTACCTGACTTGCCGCCCACGTGATACGCCGGCACTTGCGCGCGGAACACACCGCGTGGGGCCTCGATTACTTGTTGCAGCATGCCTTGCATGGTTTTCGCGACCGCCTCCGGCAACACCTGGGTGGTTTGCGGCGCCTTGTCGGTCTTGATCAGGGTCAGCGGCGCGAGGCGGCCGTTGTTGGCCAGGGCCGAGAAGGCGTGGACCAACTGGATCGCAGTCACGGAAATACCGTAGCCGTAGGACAGCGTGGCGGTTTCTGCCTTGCGCCATTCGCGGTAGTTCGGCAGGTTGCCGACGCGCTCGCCCGGGAAGCCCAGGCCAGTGTCCTGACCGAGGCCGACCTTCTGTGCCAGACGGAAAATGGTTTCACCGCCGATGTCGAATGCGACCTTACTCATCCCGACGTTACTGGAATTGATCAGAATGCCAGTCAGGTCGAGCACCGGACCTTCGGTCTTGGACACGTCCTTGATGGTGTATTTACCAATCTGCAAGCTGCCCGGGTACACCTCGACGGTATCGCTCGGCTTCCAGCGCCCGGTTTCAATCGCGGCGCTCATGGAAATCGCTTTCATGGTCGAACCCGGTTCGAACACGTCGATCATCGCGCGGTTACGCATCATCGCCGGTTGCAGATTGCGACGGTTGTTCGGGTTGTAGGTCGGCTGGTTGACCATTGCGAGAATCTCGCCGGTCTTCACGTCCATGATCACCAGGCTGCCTGCCTTGGCGCCGTTCTCGATGATCGCGTTGCGCAATTCGCGGTTGGCCAGGTATTGCAGGCGCAGGTCAATGGACAACGCCAAGGGCTTGCCGGCCTTGGCGTTTTTGGTGACCTGGACATCCTTGATCAACCGGCCGCGCCGGTCCTTGATCACCTGACGCTTGCCGGGGACCCCGGCCAGCCACTCGTCGTAGGCCAGTTCGACGCCTTCACGACCGTGATCGTCGATGTCGGTAAACCCGACCATATGGGCGGTGACTTCGCCGGCAGGATAAAAGCGCCGGAACTCCTCAATGCCGTAGACACCCGGTACCTTCAGGTCGAGCACGGCCTGACCCTGCTCAGGCGTCAGCCCGCGCACCAGGTAAATGAATTCTTTGTTGGCCTGGGCTTCAAGACGCTCGGTCAGGGCTTTGGGATCTTGCCCCAGCGCGGCGGCCAGTGCTGGCCACTTGTCTTTTTCCAGCTGCATTTCCTTGGCGTTGGCCCACAGCGTAGTCACCGGGGTACTGACGGCCAAAGGCTCGCCGTTACGGTCGGTGATCAGACCACGGTGAGCCGGAATCGGAATATGACGGACGCTGCGCGCATCGCCCTGACCTTTGAGGAAGTCACGGTCAACCACCTGCAGGTCGATGATGCGCCAGGCAATCGCGGCTACCATGATGCCGAGCAACCCCAGCACCACGCGGAACCGCCAAGGAAAGAGTGCGCCTTCGAGTTTCATCATGGCGCCACCATCTTCACGTCAGCAGCACCGGGTATGTGCATTTTCAATTGTTCGGTAGCCAGCACTTCGATACGGCTATGGGCCGTCCAGGTGCTCTGCTCCAGAATCAACCGGCCCCACTCGGCCTGGGCCTTGTCGCGCACGCTCAACTCGTTGTACAGCGAGTTCAGCAACTGGCGATTCCAGTGCGCGCTGTAAGAAACGCCGATAGCCGACACGAGCACGCCAACAAACAGCAGCAGCATGAAGAAGCTTCCGCCGGGCAGTGGCTTGGCGAAAAGCTTGCTCACCGCAGCTTCTCCGCCACACGCATGACAGCGCTACGGGAACGTGGGTTGGCTTTGAGTTCGGCGTCAGAGGCCGTCTGCGCTTTGCCATGGACTTTGATTTTCGGTTCGAAGGCGACATGCCGAACCGGCAGGTTGCGCGGCAGGTTATCGGCTTCGCCTTTCACCAGCTTGCGCATGAACAGTTTGACGATACGGTCTTCCAGCGAGTGGAAGCTGATCACCACCAGGCGACCGCCCACTTCCAGGCAATCCAGTGCGGCTTCGAGGCCGGTTTCCAGATCACCCAGTTCGTTGTTGACGTGAATACGCAACCCCTGGAATGCACGGGTTGCAGGGTTCTTGCCCTTTTCCCATGCCGGGTTGGCGACTTTCAGGACTTCGGCCAGGTCACCGGTGCGCTCGAATGGCTTGATGTCGCGGCGCTCGACCACGGCACGGGCCATGCGACCGGAAAAACGCTCTTCGCCGTATTCCTTGAACACCCGGGCGATTTCTTCCACGGGAGCGGTGTTGACGAATTCGGCAGCGCTGATTCCGCGGGACGGATCCATGCGCATGTCCAGCGGACCATCGTTGAGGAAACTGAAGCCGCGCTCAGGATCGTCAAGTTGCGGCGAAGACACGCCCAGATCGAGCAACACACCGCTGACCTTGCCGTTCATCCCACGCTCGGCCACTTCGGCACCGAGTTCGGCAAAGCTGCGCTGCACAACGACAAAGCGGCCGTCTTCGGCCGCTAGCGTCTGCCCGGTGGCAATCGCTTGTGGATCTTTATCGAATCCGAGCAACCGACCATCGGGACCGAGCTGACTGAGGATCAACCGGCTGTGCCCGCCGCGCCCGAACGTGCCGTCCAGATAGCAGCCATCAGGACGTACGGCGAGAGCCTCGACGGCTTCGTCAAGCAGTACGGTGATGTGGTTAAAGCCGCTATCAATAGTCACAGGATCAAATCACGCAGTTCATCAGGCATAGCGCCCGGTTGTTGAATGGCAGCCAGGTCAGCGGCAGAAACCGCGTTCCAGGCATCCTCGTCCCACAATTGGAACTTGTTCAGTTGGCCTACCAACATCGCGTGTTTATCCAACTTGGCATATTCACGAAGACGCGGCGGAACCAGAAAACGACCACTGCCATCGAGCTCGAGGTCGACGGCATTACCAATCAGTAAACGTTGCAGGCGGCGGTTCTCTTCACGAAGCGAAGGCAGTGCGCGCAGTTTGGTTTCAATAATTTCCCACTCATCGAGCGGGTAAACACACAAACATGGATCAACGGCATCAATCGTGACGATCAACTGACCGGAACTACGCGAAACGAGCTCGTCACGGTACCGGCTCGGCATGGCGAGACGGCCCTTTGCATCGAGACTGATAGCGTTGGCTCCGCGAAACACGTCAGCGTTTCTCCAAATTCTAGCGTTTTGAGTTCAAAAAACCCACTTCATGCCACTTTCCGCCACTTGTGCACACTATAGGAATGCGCCCACCACACCGTCAAGGCGCGGGTTAAAGGAAAACCCTTACAGAACTGAGATTTAGGAGCATTGAAGGAGGAGCAACGAGAATCCGGCAGATGAAACTGTCCGATAACTTGAATCAGCACAGGAGGCTGCGTTCGGAAGTTAAAGTAATTTATTAAGAGTAAGATTTTTTTGGTATTACAAAAGTGGTTCTGCGGATGAATGTGCAAGGAGGGAAACCGGTGCTGCGTGGAGTTTATGCGATTCCTACAGGCGCGGGCTAATCGATATCACAAAACCGCTTCTCCCGACGTTTGTGCAAGGAGGGAAATTGCTATCACCATCCCCTTGCTCAATGATTTAAGCAGAGGGGAGAAAAAGGTGGAGAGTCGATCTGTAAGCCGGGTTCTGTCTTGAACAGTCATTCGTCTACGATGGCCATCACTGGACATCTTTAGCAACCTACCCGGTCCCAGCGCGGGCCACGCCTTGGGACCCTATTTGGTCTTGCTCCAAGTGGGGTTTACCTAGCCACGAACTGTTGCCAGACGTGCGGTGCGCTCTTACCGCACCTTTTCACCCTTACCGGCGCCGAAGCGCTTAGGCGGTTATTTTCTGTGGCACTTTCCGTAGGCTCACGCCTCCCAGGCATTACCTGGCACTTCGCCCTATGGAGCCCGGACTTTCCTCCCCCCCCTAATTTTCATAGAGGGCAGCGACTGTCCGATCGACTCTCCGCTGCGAAGGTTACCGGCAGAGCGCCCGAAGAACAAGCGCTAAGCGCCTTTGAGCACGCCTGTGCGTCGGGTTTTACTCGCCCTTCTGCTGATCCAGCGCGATCTGGTACAGCACATTCTTTCGCTCGCCGGTGATTTGCGCGGCCAACGCCGCCGCACGCTTGAGCGGCATTTCTTCGAGCAGCAGGTTGAGGATGCGCATCGCCTCACTGCTGACGGCACCCTCCTCCTCGGGAGCGGACCAGCCCGCCACCAACACCACGCACTCGCCGCGCTGCTGATTGCTGTCCGACTCGACAAACTCGCGCAACTCCGCCAGCGGCAGCCCCTTGAGGGTTTCAAACGTCTTGGTCAGCTCACGGGCAAGTAGCGCCAGGCGCTCGGGGCCGAACACCAGCTCCATGTCTTGCAGGCATTCAAGGATGCGATGCGGAGCCTCATAGAAGATCAAAGTGCGAGGTTCTTCCTTTACCTGCTCGAGGCGCGCTCGCCGGCCCACAGCCTTGGCCGGCAGAAAACCTTCGAAAATGAAACGGTCGGAAGGCAGCCCCGCCGCCGATAACGCCGCAATCAACGCGCAGGCACCCGGAACCGGCACCACATTGATCCCCGCAGCCCGGGCCTGCCGCACCAGGTGATAACCCGGATCGGAAATCAGCGGCGTCCCGGCATCGGAGATCAACGCCACGCTGTCACCGGCAAGCAGGCGAGTGATAAAGCGACTGCCTTCATCCCGCTCGTTGTGTTCATGGCAGGCCGCCAATGGCGTCGCAATGCCGAAGTGTTGCATCAAGCGCTGGGAATGGCGGGTGTCTTCCGCCGCGATCAAGGCCACTTCCCGCAGAATCTTCAGCGCCCGCGCACTGATGTCATCCAGGTTGCCGATGGGCGTCGCCACCACATAAAGCGAGCCAGCAGCGGAATTCAAAGCACCTGGAGCAGTCAAAGCGCACACCTCATGATCGGTAAAAGTCGCCATTGTAGCGCGTAGCGAGGCTCGCGATACGCGCAAGCAAACGCGGCATCGGCGACCGATTGTGCGCTGGCGCAACATTTACACCAGCTAAATTGACCGATTCACGCCAGTAACATCGCGCCCCGGCCAGTGCTTGGGTACAATTCCACGCTAATTTGATCGAGTATCAGGAACGCTTACATGATCGCTTGCCTGCGGCTGTTATCTGCCATCTGCCTCGCTGCCTTGCTAGCGGCTTGCGCCAGCTCGCCCTCCTCCAGCCTTGGCGAACTTCCACGGACACCGGACGCCAGTATCGAGCAGTTGCTTGAGAAGGCTGCCCAAAGCAAGTCACCGGAAGATGCGGCCCTGCTGCGCTTGAGCGCTGCCGACCTGGCCTATCACCAGGGCAATGCCGGCCAGTCCGCGCAAATCCTGCAACAGGTCCCCATCGAGCAACTCAAGCCGGGCCAACAGATTTTCGCCAGCACCCTGGCGGCTGAATTGGCCATGACCCGCAACCAGCCCAAGGCCGCGCTGACCGCCTTGAGCCATCCGAGCATGCAACGCTTGAGCGAACTGCCCGCCGAACAACAGGTCCGCACCGGAACCGTTCACGCCCGGGCTCTCGAGGCCGACGGCCAGACCCTTGCCGCTGCTCGGGAGCGCATTTTCATCGCCCCGATGCTGAAAGGTGAAGCTGCGAGCAAAAACCACGAAGCCATCTGGACCCTGATCGCTTCGCTGCCGACCGATCAGTTGCAGCCAAACACCACCGACGATCTCGGCGGCTGGATGGCCCTGGCGCTGGCAGTGAAATCCGCCGGCACCCTGGAGCAGCAACAAGCCGCCATCGACAACTGGCGCGCGAAGAATCCGAAACACCCGGCAGCCATTCAATTGCCGCAGCCACTGACCCAGCTCAAGGAACTGGCCAGCCAGCCCCTGAACAAGATCGCCCTGCTGCTGCCTCAGGACGGCCAGTTGGCCTCGGTCGGCAAAGCACTGCGCGACGGCTTCATGGCCGCTCACTATCAGGCACAGCAGGCCGGGCAGAAACCACCTGCCATCGAGTTTTATGACAGCTCGCGCCTGACCTCCATGGACGAGTTCTACCGCAAGGCCCAGGCCGATGGTGTGCAACTGGTCGTCGGCCCGCTGGAGAAGCCGCTGGTGAAACAGTTGAGCTCTCGCCCGCAATTGCCGATCACCACCTTGGCGCTGAACTACAGCGAGGGCGATCAAGGCCCGGCGCAGCTGTTCCAGTTCGGTCTTGCCGCTGAAGACGAAGCCCGCGAAGTGTCGCGCCGCGCTCGCGCCGACGGCCTGCATCGCGCAGCCATCATGGTGCCGAAAGGTGAATGGGGCGACCGCGTGCTCAAGGCGTTCAGCCAGGATTGGCAAGCCAATGGCGGCACCATCGTCGCCACCGAACGCGTCGATCAACCGGTCCAGTTGGCTCAGCAGATTGCCGACATGTTCCAGCTGCGTCAGAGCGAAGGCCGCGCCAAGAGCCTGCAAAGCACGGTTGGCTCTCAAGTAGCCGCCCAGCCATCGCGCCGCCAAGACATCGAGTTCATTTTCCTCGCCGCAACGCCGCAGCAGGCCCAGCAGATCAAACCGACCCTGAACTTCCAGTACGCAGGCGATGTGCCGGTCTACGCCACCTCTCACGTGTTCAGCGCCAGCGGTGACGTCAACCAGTACAACGACATGAATGGCATTCGCTTCTGCGAGACGCCATGGTTGCTGGACGCCAATGATCCACTGCGCCGCCAGGTCACTGCCCAATGGCCTCAAGCCGCCGGCAGCCTGGGGCGCCTGTATGCCATGGGCGTGGACGCCTATCGACTGGCGCCGCGTCTGGGCCAGCTCAAGTCTCTGCCGGACAGCCGCATCGACGGTGAGTCGGGCAGCCTTGGCATGTCTCAGAGCCAGCGGGTCGTGCGCCAGTTGCCATGGGCCGAGTTCGCCAATGGCCAGGTTCAGCGCCTGCCGGACACCGCTCGCTGATGCCTGACAGGTCACGCCAGCAAAGCGGCAAGGATGCCGAGCGCCATGCGCTCGAGCATCTTCAACAACAGGGTCTGCGCCTGCTGGCGCAGAACTGGTTGTGTAAACGCGGCGAGCTTGATCTGGTCATGCTAGATGGCGATACAGTAGTATTCGTTGAAGTCCGCTACAGAAAAAACACTCAATGGGGTGGCGCACTCGATAGCATCGATGAGCGCAAACGGCAAAAACTGATTTTCGCCGCGCAGTATTTTCTTCAGTGCGAGTCGCGCTGGGCCAATTCCCCTTGCCGCTTCGACGTGATTGCCATCGACAGCAACCTCGATCAGTTGAACTGGCTACAGAATGCCTTCGACGGCTGATCGCCGGCATTGCGAACCGGACACTATCACCCAACACTTTTGCTCTTTGCTTTGCGGGCTGCACATTCACGTGCCGAACAGCCGCGCTAATTAAGGTCACACAGATGGACATGCAATCCCGAATTCGCCAGCTTTTTCAGGCCAGTATCGACACCAAGCAACAGGCGATGGAAGTACTTGCACCGCACATCGAGCAAGCCAGCCAGGTCATGGTCAACGCCCTGCTCAACGAAGGCAAAATGCTTTCCTGTGGCAACGGCGGCTCTGCCGGTGATGCCCAGCACTTCTCGTCCGAGCTGCTCAATCGCTTTGAGCGCGAGCGCCCGAGCCTGCCGGCCATCGCCCTGACGACCGACAGCTCGACGATCACCTCGATCGCCAACGACTACAGCTACAACGAAATCTTCTCCAAGCAGATCCGTGCACTCGGCCAACCGGGCGATGTGTTGCTGGCTATCTCCACCAGCGGCAACTCGGCCAACATAATTCAAGCGATCCAGGCCGCACATGATCGCGAAATGATTGTCGTAGCATTAACGGGGCGTGATGGCGGCGGCATGGCGTCGCTGCTGTTACCCGAGGACGTCGAAATTCGCGTTCCGGCCAACGTCACCGCTCGTATTCAAGAAGTCCACCTGCTGGCGATCCATTGCCTTTGCGACTTGATCGACAGCCAATTGTTCGGGAGTGAAGAATGACCCCTAATCGCCTTGGCCTACTGGCCTTGACCCTGTGCCTCGGCATCAGCGGCTGCACCTCGGTAGTGACTGCCAGCCGTGAGGCACCGATTGAAGATGACCGCGGCACTCGCACGCTGGGCAGCAAGATCGACGATTCCCTGATCGACACCAAGGTTGGCGTGAACGTCGCCAAGGCCGACCCGGCCCTGGATAAAGACTCACACATCGTTGTCACCAGCTTCAACGGCGTAGTGCTGCTCGCCGGGCAAACGCCACGCGCAGACCTCAAGGCCAAGGCCGAACAGGCCGCTGCCGCTGTTCAGCGCGTGAAGCAGGTGCACAACGAACTGCAAATCCTGCCACCCTCCTCGTTGCTGGCACGCCAGAACGACACCTGGCTGACCACCAAGATCAAGACCCAGATGCTTGCCGATGCGAACATCCCCGGCTCGCGCATCAAGGTCGTCACTGAAAACGGCATCGTCTACATGCTGGGCCTGCTGACCAAACAGGAAGCTGCGCAGGCGACCAACCTGGTGCAAGGCGTTTCCGGCGTGCAGAAGATCGTGAAGTTGTTTGAGTACATCGACTGATCCACATCTTGTAGGAGCGAGCTTGCTTGCGATGGACGTGAACGATGACGCGGCAATCCTGACAACCCGCAGGGCTTTCAGGTTTTTCGCGAGCAAGCTCGCTCCTACAACGTAATAAAAAAGGCGATCCTTGCGGATCGCCTTTTTTATTACTTGACCACTTTCAGACTGGGTCGACCGCTTGGACGCGGCGGCTCACTGTCGGGTGGTGGAAGATCGTCATCCGGTTCGATCTCTTCGTCCTCGCCCATCGGCGATTCCAGATCAAACACCATGCCCTGGCCGTTCTCCCGGGCGTAGATACCCAGGATCGACGCAATAGGCACGTACAAGGTGTGCGGCACGCCACCAAAGCGCCCCTCGAAACTGACCGCCTCGTTGTCCATGTGCAAGTGGCGCACGGCCTGTGGCGATACGTTCAGGACGATCTGTCCGTCACTGGCAAAACCCTGAGGCACCTGCACCGACGGATACTCGGAATTAACCAGCATGTGCGGGGTGCAATCGTTGTCCACAATCCACTCATAGAGCGCGCGGACCAGATAAGGTCGACTGGAGTTCATAGCGGCTCCTTAAGCCTTAGCGCATGTCGCGTTCGACACCAGACAGACTCGCCTGGAAAGCCTCACGCGCAAACTGGCGCTCCATATAATCAAGCAGCGGCTTGGCCGGCCGCGGCAGTTCTATACCCAGGATCGGCAATCTCCAGAGTATTGGTAGTAGGCAGCAGTCCACCAGACTTTGTTCCTCACTGAGGAAAAACGGCTTGTCGGCAAACAGTGGCGACACGCCCGTCAGGCTTTCGCGCAACTCCTTCCGAGCCACGGCACGGGCCGCTTCCTTGGTCCGCGAATCCAGAATCAGGTCCACCAGACCACACCAGTCTCGCTGAATGCGATGTATCAGCAGGCGACTGTTGGCACGCGCCACGGGATAAACCGGCAGTAGCGGCGGGTGCGGGTAACGCTCATCCAGATATTCCATCACCACAGTCGACTCCCACAACGCCAGGTCACGATCGACCAGGGTGGGCAAGCTGCCGTAAGGGTTCACCTCAATCAGTTTAGGTGGCTGGCGTCCAGCTTCCACGTAAATGATCTCGGCGCTGACACCCTTCTCTGCCAGTACGATGCGCACTCGGTGGGAATAGTGGTCGGCGGGGTCGGAGTAACAGGCCAACCGATTGGTCACGCCCATGGCGATCCTCCTCGCTTGTAAAAATTATCGAAAGCGGAAAAACGAGCGCGCCCAGAGGGCGCCTCCCGTAACGACTGGACCACCAGGTTCGCTACATCTTCAGAGGCGCCCTTGGGCGCGCGCGATTAACAGCAATAGCTTGAAGCTTTATCAGTGCACGTCTTTCCAGTATTCGCGCTTGAGCAGGTAAGCGAAGACGAAGAAGAATGCCAGGTACAACAATACGTACGTACCAATGCGCTGATGTTGCAGCTTAACCGGGTTAGCCGAGTAAGCCAGGAAGGTTACCAGATTCTTGACCTTCTCATCGAACTGCTCTTCAGTCAGGGCACCGCTTTTCGGCACGATGGTCAACTGATCGCACGCCTCATGAGTCAACGGCGTACCGGTCAGCGGATCATATTGCTTCTTGCCACCTTCGACGATCTGAACCTGTTTGCATCCCACTACCTGGCGACCTTGCAGGCCGGCCAGGACGTTAGGCATGCCCACGTTCGGGAAGACCTTGTTGTTCACACCCCACGGGCGCGAAGGATCTTCGTAGAACGATCTCAGGTAGCCATAGAGCCAGTCGGTGCCGCGAACACGGGCAACCAGAGTCAGATCCGGTGGCGCCGCACCGAACCAGGCCTTGGCGTCCGCCGGCTGCATGCCGATGCTCATGTGGTCGCCGATCTTGGCACCCGTGAACACCAGCTTTTCCAGCATCAACTCATGGGGAATACCCAGGTCGTCGGCAACACGCTCATAGCGTTGGAACTTGGCACTGTGGCAACCCATGCAGTAGTTGGCGAACGTACGCGCGCCGTCCTGCATGGCTGCTTTATCGGAAACGTCGATGTCGACTTTTTCAAGCTCAGGACCACCGTGTTCAGCTGCGAAAGCGAACACTGGCAGCGCAGCAAGCATCAATACAGCAAATAGTCTTTTCATCAGCCAGTCACCCTTTCCGGAACCGGTTTGGTCTTCTCGAGCCGGGTGTAGAACGGCATCAGAATGAAGTAGGCGAAGTACAGGAAGGTACATACCTGCGACACCAACGTACGCTCAGGGGTTGGGGCCAATACGCCCAGCACACCCAGGATCACGAACGCGATGCAGAACACCCAGAGCCAGATCTTGCTCAGCCAGCCTTTGTAGCGCATCGACTTGACCGGGCTACGGTCCAGCCATGGCAGGACGAACAGCACAGCAATGGCCGCGCCCATGGCGATCACACCGAAGAGCTTGTCCGGAACCGCGCGCAAGATGGCGTAGAACGGGGTGAAGTACCAGACCGGAGCGATGTGCTCTGGAGTCTTGAAGGCGTTCGCCACTTCAAAGTTCGGCTTTTCGAGGAAGTAACCGCCCATTTCCGGGAAGAAGAACACGATCGAGCAGAAGATGAACAGGAACACCACCACACCGACGATATCTTTCACGGTGTAGTACGGGTGGAAGGCAATGCCGTCCAGCGGTATGCCGTTTTCGTCCTTGTGTTTCTTGATGTCCACGCCGTCCGGGTTGTTCGAACCGACTTCGTGCAACGCCAGGATGTGCAGCACCACCAGACCCAGGATAACGATCGGCAGGGCAACCACGTGCAAGGCGAAGAAGCGGTTCAGGGTAATACCGGAAATCAGATAGTCACCACGAATCCACTGGGTCAGGTCGTTGCCGATGACCGGAATCGCACCAAACAGCGAAATGATTACCTGGGCACCCCAGTAGGACATCTGGCCCCACGGCAGCAGGTAACCCATGAAGGCTTCAGCCATCAGCGCCAGGTAGATCAGCATGCCGAAGACCCACACCAGTTCACGCGGCTTCTGGTACGAACCGTAGAGCAGGCCACGGAACATGTGCAGATAGACCACGATGAAGAACGCCGAAGCGCCGGTGGAGTGCAGCAGACGCAGGATCGAGCCGTACTCGACGTCACGCATGATGTATTCGACGGAGGCAAACGCCTCTTCCGCCGACGGGTTGTAGCTCATGGTCAGCCAGACACCGGTAACGATCTGGTTGACCAGAACGAGCAGCGCCAGGGAGCCAAAAAAGTAGAAGAAGTTGAAGTTTTTCGGAGCGTAATACTTGCTGAGATGGTCTTCCCACATCTTGGTGGCGGGAAAGCGCGCGTCAACCCAATCCATGAACTTGCTCATCACGCTTTCTCCGTATCGACGCCAATGACAATGATGTCGTCGGTCTCATAGGAATGCGGGGGAACTGGCAGGTTCAAAGGCGCAGGTTGCGACTTGTAGACGCGGCCAGCCAGATCGTAGTGGGAACCGTGGCAAGGGCAGAAATAACCGCCTACCCAGTCTTTACCCAGATCCGCAGGTGCCACTTCAGGACGGAAGGTCGGCGAGCAACCCAGGTGCGTGCAGATACCGATCAGCAGCAGAACCTCAGGCTTGATCGAACGGGTTTGCGGATCAACGTAAGTCGGTTGTGTCGAGTTCTTGGAGGTCGGGTCAACGAGCTGGCCCTCGATCTTCTTCAGATTCCCCAGGATTTCCGGTGTACGGCGGACGATGAACACCGGCTGGCCGCGCCACTCAGCAATCATCTGCTGGCCTGGCTCGATTTTGCTGACATTCACTTTCACCGGTGCACCTGCGGCTTTCGCCTTGGCACTGGGAAACCATGACCCCACGAACGGGACCGCAGCCCCCACCGCTCCTGCAGCACCCACCACGGATGTGGCTGCTACCAAGAAGCGACGCCGGCCTGCATTCACGCCGTCATTGCTCATTCAGTCCTCTCCCATCAGCTTTGTGGCCTGTTAAATCAGGCGTCTACTAAGTAAATCTGTGTACTTATAAAAATTTTGCCGAATGGTAATGAAAAGCCCCAATTCTGACAAGGTAATTACCGGAACCCATCACCCCCAAGCCTTGTAGTATAGGGCGTCTACGGATGTGGCAAGTTGTCACAGCGCAATTCTTCGATAAATCGCAGGCACAAAAAAACGCCCAGCTCCGTGAGGAATCTGGGCGTTCTTTTTTGAACGTGAAAGCGAATTAACGCTTCGAGTACTGCGGACGCTTACGCGCTTTACGCAGACCGACTTTCTTACGTTCAACTTCACGAGCATCGCGGGTTACGAAGCCGGCTTTACGCAGGGCGCTGCGCAGAGTCTCGTCGTAGTCCATCAGAGCGCGAGTGATGCCGTGGCGGATTGCGCCAGCCTGACCACTTACACCACCGCCGATCACGGTGACGTAGATGTCGAACTTCTCGACAGTCTCAGTCAATTCCAGCGGCTGACGAACTACCATGCGGGCAGTTTCGCGGCCGAAGAAATTATCCAGCGAACGATTGTTGATGGAGATGTTACCAGTACCCGGACGCAGGAAAACGCGTGCGGTTGCGGTCTTGCGACGGCCAGTGCCGTAATTTTGAGTCGCCGACATAATGAACTATTCCGTTAAATCTTCAGTTCTTGGGGCTGCTGAGCAGTATGAGGGTGTGCAGCGCCCGCATAGACTTTCAGCTTACGGTACATGTCGCGACCCAGCGGGTTCTTAGGCAGCATGCCTTTGACCGCGGTCTCGATCACGCGCTCAGGGGCCTTGGCGATCAGCTTTTCAAAGTTGATCGACTTGATGCCGCCCGGGAAACCGGAGTGGGAGTAGTACATTTTGTCAGTGGTTTTAGCACCGGTAACACGGATCTGCTCAGCGTTGATTACGACGATGTAGTCGCCGGTGTCAACGTGAGGAGTGTACTCAGGCTTGTGCTTGCCACGCAGACGGCTCGCGATTTCGGTGGCCAGACGACCCAGGGTCTGACCAGCAGCGTCGACGACAAACCAGTCGCGCTTTACTGTTTCCGGTTTAGCAGTAAAAGTTTTCATTCTTTATAGCCTCAGGGGCCGCCCTGTAAATTAGACGGCGGATCTTACTGAATAGTGCGTACTTTGACAAGTCAAAGGCAGCCGGATACAGACGCTTTCGGGGGCTCGGGTCGGCGCGTCCGTTCAACGGCAAGATTCTTCGGCGGCGGCGCATCACTTCCACTGCAGAAAGAGGTGCGCAATTATGCAGATTGCGAAAAATAATTCAACCTGCTTTTATGATTGTTTTGCCCAAGGAGCACCCGATGGACTATCGCCAGCTAGGCCGAACCAATCTGAACGTGAGTGCCCTCTGCCTCGGAACCATGACCTGGGGCGAGCAAAACAGCGAGGCAGACGCCTTCGCCCAGATTGAGCGGGCCAAGAGCGCCGGGATCAACTTCATCGACACCGCCGAGATGTACCCGGTGCCGCCCAAGGCCGAAACCTACGCCACCACCGAACTCTACATCGGCAATTACTTCAAAAGCCGCGGCGACCGCGCCGACTGGATCCTGGCCAGCAAGATCGCCGGCCCCGGCAACACCATCGACTACATCCGCGACAAGAACCTTCGGCACAATCGTCAGCACATCACCGAAGCCGTGGACGCCAGCCTCAAGCGCCTGCAGACCGATTACATCGACCTGTACCAGTTGCACTGGCCGGAACGGAGCACCAACTTCTTTGGACAACTGGGCTACAAGCACAAGATCGAAGCCAACCTGACCCCGCTGGAAGACACCTTCGAAGCGCTCGACGAACAGGTGAAGGCCGGCAAGATCCGCCACATCGGCCTGTCCAACGAGACGCCGTGGGGCACCATGCGCTTCCTGGCCCTGGCCGAAGCCCGAGGCTGGCCGCGCGCCGTGTCGATCCAGAACCCGTACAACCTGCTCAACCGCAGTTTTGAAGTCGGCCTGGCGGAAATTGCCATCCGCGAGCAATGCGGCCTGCTCGCCTACTCGCCGCTGGCGTTCGGTTTCCTGTCCGGCAAGTACGAAGGTGGCGCCCGCCCGCCAAAAGCTCGCCTGAGCCTCTACAGCCGCTTCAGTCGCTACTTCAACCCACAGTCTGAAGCTGCCTGCAGCCGTTACGTGGCTCTGGCTCGCGAGCACGGCCTGGACCCGGCGCAAATGGCCCTGGCGTTCGTGACGCAGCAGCCGTTCGTGACCAGCAACATCATTGGCGCGACCACAATGGAGCAACTGGAAAGCAACATCGCCAGTTTCGACTTGAAGTTGTCGGAAGAAGTGCTGGAGGGGATCGAGGCGATTCACAAGGATCACCCGAATCCTGCGCCTTGATCGACAGTTAAAAAGCCTTCGCGAGCAAGCCCGCTCCCACAAGGACTACGCTGTACCTGTGGGAGCGGGCTTGCCCGCGATAGCGTCTGGCCTGCCCAACTCAGATCAAAGCGACCGTGCAATGATCTCCTTCATGATCTCGTTCGTCCCGGCATAGATCCGCTGCACCCGCGCATCCGCCCACGCCCGGGCAATCGGGTACTCCCACATGAACCCGTAGCCACCGTGCAACTGCACGCATTCATCGAGCACCTTGCATTGCAGGTCAGTGCCCCAGTACTTGGCCATAGCCGCCGTCGGCACGTCGAGCTTGCCTTGCAGGTGCAGTTCCAGGCAGCGGTCGACGAAGACCCGGCCGATCTGGATTTCCGTGGCCATCTCCGCCAGTTTGAACCGGGTGTTCTGGAAATCCGCGATCGACTTGCCAAATGCCTTGCGCTCGCGGGTGTAGTCCAGCGTCCATTGCAGCGCCGCTTCAGCTGAAGCCAGCCCGCCAACGGCCACGGTAAGGCGCTCCTGGGGCAACTCCTGCATCAGGTAGGCAAACCCCATCCCGGCCTGGCCCAGCAGGTTTTCCTTGGGCACACGAACGTCCTGGAAGAACAGCTCCGAGGTATCCTGGGCTTTCATCCCTACCTTCTCCAGGCGCTTGCCCTTGTCGAAACCTGGCGTATTGGCTTCCACCAGAAACAGACTGGTGCCCTTCGCGCCGGCCTTCGGATCGGTCTTGGCGACGACGATCACCAGATCGGCCAGGTAGCCGTTGGTGATAAAGGTCTTGGAGCCGTTGATCACGTACTCATCGCCATCGAGCACGGCCGTGGTTTTTACCCCTTGCAGATCGGAACCGGCGCCCGGTTCAGTCATGGCGATTGCGGTAACCATCTCGCCGGACACCAGTTTCGGCAGGTATTTCTGCTTCAGCGCTTCACTGCCGTAATGCAGGATGTACGGCGCCACGATGTCCGAATGCAGGGAAAAACCGATGCCGGTCAGGCCAAGTCGCCCCACTTCCTCGATCACCACCGCGCTGTAGAGAAAGTCCGCCCCCAGGCCGCCGTACTCTTCCGGCAGGTGCGAGCAGAGCATCCCTGCCTCCCCTGCCTTGCTCCACAGTTTGCGGTCGATATAGCCTTGTTTTTCCCATTGACCATGGAACGGCACCGCCTCCTTTTCGAGGAACGTTCGCACGCTGTCGCGGAAAAGCTCGTGCTCGGAACTGAACAGGGTTCTGGGGATCATGCGGCACCTTTTCTTTGCTTTTAGAAGGAGTTGACCTTCAGAGACTATGCCTCGCTTCCGATACAGGACACTGGACACATCCGACAAAAAATAAGACGATCCAGCCGTCTGGTGACCACTTCCCCCTATAAAAATAAAGTTGAATTATGTCTAACCAAGCCTCCACGCCCCTGCGGCGCGTCAGCATCCTGGCCATTGACCGGGTTTTCGCTTCCACTCTCCTGCAAGCCAAGGATTTCTTCCATCTCGCCAGCCTGCGCTACGGCAAACAGCTGGGCCAGGGCCTGACACCGGCGTTCGAAACCCGCCTGGTCAGCCCCGATGGCAAACCGGTCAGCACCTTCAGCGATGTGTTGATTCCGGTGGATGGCGGACTGGAAAACGCCGACATCATCGTTCTTCCTGCGTTCTGGGACGATTTCGACAGCCTTTGCAAACGTTACCCGCAAGTCCTGCCTTGGCTGCGCCAGCAACATGCGCGCGGCGCCGTACTGTGCGGCGAGGCGACCGGCGTTTTCTGGCTGGCCGAAGCCGGGCTGCTCAATGGCAAGGAGGCGACCACCTACTGGCGCTTCTTCAATGCCTTCGCCGAACGCTTCCCCCAGGTTCAACTCAATCAGGACAAGCACCTGACTGATGCCGATAACCTGTACTGCGCCGGCGGCACCACGTCGGCATGCGACCTGTACATTTACCTGATCGAGCGCTTCTGTGGTTCCAATGTGTCCCAGGCCGTAGCGCGGGACATTCTGTATGAGGTACAGCGCAGTTACTCGCCAGGACGCATCGGTTTTGGCGGGCAGAAGCTGCATCAGGACGTGATCATCCTGCAGATCCAGCACTGGCTCGAAGAACACTTTGCCGACAAGTTCCGTTTCGAAGACGTCGCCCGCGAACACGGCATGAGCATCCGCAACTTCATGCGCCGCTTCCAGACCGCCACCGGTGACAAACCGCTGCATTACCTGCAACGCCTGCGCATCGAAACCGCAAAGGGCTTGCTGTCCGGCAGTCGCAAGAGCATCAAGACCATCAGTTACGAAGTCGGTTACGACGATGCGAGCTTCTTCGCCCGGTTGTTCCGCCAACACACGGAGTTGTCGCCGAACCAGTACCGGCAGCAGTTTCAGCAAGCTGCGTAGATCCAGGCCCAACACAAACCCAATGTGGGAGCGGGCCTACTCGCTTCCACATTGAATCTTGCTCCGGCCACGCAGTTCTTTCGCTGTGCATTTTCCTACGCAAAAAGCAGAATACAGAGCGCCGGAGAACCCAACCCTGCCCACAGACGCAGCCCCTTAAAAAACTTCAACATCTTCCCTGCAAACACCATCAGGGAAGATCAACCATGACTATCGGATCAAGCTACAACTACCCTTTCATACATCGCCAAGGAGGCCGTCCGAACAAAGCGCTCGGCTAAAAACAAATGGGCGGCTCGCTTTCCCAATCCGCCGGATTTGTGCTTTGACTATCGTGCGCTGGTAGAACAGGAAAACGGCATCGCCAGGGCAACTGACCCGCAACATAAAATCTGCATTATCGGCGCCGGCGTCACCGGCCTGACCGCCGCCAGAGAACTCTATCGCTGCGGTTTTACCCATATCACTCTCATCGAACAATCCAGACGCATCGGCGGCAGGCATCTGACCGTTCCCGGTAGCCGAAACGCGGCAGCAAGCCATACGCCGTTTGAAATGGGCGCCATGCGCATGCCCTTCTTCAACCGGGCGGATGAGCCACCGACAGGAGGTCGGTCGCTGATGGCTTACTACGCCAATCAATTTGAATTGGCGTTTTCAGACTTCGCCAACCCCGGTAGCCAATGGGTTAACTCGACAGGCATCTATCTCCGGGAGGGCAGCATGGGCGGCGGATCGGCGCCGCAAATGTTGATATGGAAAAACGAAGACGGCGTCACACCACCTCCCGGCGATGAATTGCAAGAGGTTTATTCCAAGTGGAAAGCCTTTGCCGATCGTATGACCCGCCACGTTGCTGAGCTCTATGCGAGCCAGGAATGGGAAGCCATATGGGCTTCTATCGTTGAAAAATACGAGAGTGTCTCGTTCCGCGATCTGGTCAGCATGCCAGCACTGAAAGCTTGGGATGCCCGCTCACCCGGGGATTTCGGCGGAATGGGAATGTCTGCGCAAGAGTCCGCAATTTTTTACGCGATAGGTATAGGTGACGGTAGCTGGGGAGCTTTTTACGACGTCTGCTGCCTCTACCCTCTGCGTACCGCGATTTTCGGCTTCAGCAGCCAATTGCAACTGATCCATGGTCGAGTGGACTCAAACGGCGATCCACTGGATTCGCCCTACCTGAATAGCGAAGCCGTTTTTGACTCAATGGGGCAGAGTTTCGACAGGCCCCGCTACATTGGCCTCGCCGCTTTGGACGAATGCCTGCTGTTTATGAAAACCGACGAAACCGGAAAGTCCATCTACGAACATTGCCTCGAAAGAAGCAATGGGCTTCTCACCGACTCATCCGTCACAAAACTGGAAAAGCTGACCAATCAAAAAATACGCGTCTATTACAACTGAAAACACAGTCAACCCGAGCAAATCCAGGAACAATTTGATGACTTTGACTCGGTCATCATGACACTACCCTCCTGGCTGATTGAAACTCGTATCAAGCTCGAAAATTTCACCCGGGAGATGCTTCCTTTCGAGACGATTAACGCCTACAAAACCGCACACTGGGAAACTAGCTGCAAAGTGTTTGCACCACTGAAAAAATCATTTCTCTCGAAAAACAAAAACATCCCGCAAGCCATCGTAACCGACAGTTTTATCCACGATGTCTATACCTACCGCTACAACGAAAATTACAGCTATGACTGCATCCTGCTGAGTTACACCTGGGAAGATGACGCAACCAAGCTCGCCGCATTCAGCGATACGGAGTTGGTATCAAAATGCGCCGAAGAGCTGGATCGCATACTCATGAACTCTTCCAACATCCAGGAAAAAATCTCTCCCTACATCAGCATTGATCAAGCGGTGGTTCAGCGTTGGATCACTGATGAAAATGCGCTGGGCTGTGCCAAGCTTTACCGACCGGGCACCTACTACGATGCCGTCACCCTGATGAAGTACAACCGAGACCTTGCTCATGTATCAGGCTTGTATTTGTCCGGCGAGTCATTTTCCGTCGATGCCGGTTGGACGGAGCCATGTTTTCGCGGTGCTGTCGATGCGGTAATTCATATCTGCAACAAAACCGCCGCGACCTTCAATGGCGGATTTTCCTTGAGCGACTACCCGCACTACCAACTCAAAATCTGATCCCCCCCGTTCCAGAGCCATGCACGCAATACATGGCTCTACCCCTCGCACCGGCTGCCCACTGCCATCAAATATCACTCTGATCCATTTTAGGACAAGGACTACGACCTAAACGGAAGTAGCTGACTTACACCCCATTCCTGATTCCCCTCTTATACACACGCCATTTAACAGCTTGAAAAACAATAAAAAGAGGAACGACGGAATGACTGAGCCAACAAGCCCTGTTCGTGTAGCAGTCGTGCAATTCGATCCACAAGTCGGCATCGAGAAATGTGTAGGTAATCTGCGTCGCAGCCTGGAATTGGCGCTTGAAGCGGTAAACGGCGGTGCGAATCTCATCGTTCTGCCCGAGCTTTCCAATACCGGCTATTTCTTCAGCAATCGACAGGATGCCTTCGCCCATGCCGAGGCGGTTCCCGACGGGCCAAGCGTGCAGTGCTGGATCGACTTCGCCCGAGAACACAACGTTTACCTCGTGGCCGGTCTGGCCGAACGCGATGGCATGCGACTCTTCAACACCGGCGTTCTGGTGGGACCAGACGGTTTTATCGGCAAGTACCGCAAAGCCCATTTGTGGAATCTGGAGAAGCTCTGGTTCACCCCAGGCGACCTGGGTTTCCCGGTTTTCGACACACCGATCGGCCGCATCGGGCTGTTGATCTGCTGGGACATCTGGTTCCCGGAGGTGCCACGGATCCTCGCCCAGCAAGGCGCAGACATCATTTGCAGCCTGAACAACTGGGTCTGGACACCGCCGCCGCTGTTCGACGATGCCGGTAAGTGCATGGCGTCGTATCTGACGATGACCGCCGCTCACGTCAACAACGTGTTTATCGCTGCCGCCAGCCGGATCGGCGAGGAGCGCGGCGCGCGCTACCTGGGTTGCTCGTTGATTGCCGGAACCAACGGCTGGCCGATAGGCGCCGTGGCTTCGGCAGACAGGCAGGAAATCCTGTTTGCCGATGTTGACCTGAGCAGCTCCCGCAGTGCGCCCATCTGGAACAACCTGAACGATCTGCATCGCGATCGCCGAGCCGATCTTTACGATCAGATGCTCGGCTACACCCAACACCCTTGCCTCCCACGTTGATCAGGAGGCCTATCGCATGGAAGTTACAACCGATAAAAACCAACCATCGCGCAAATCGCCGATTGATACAGCCGTCGTCCTGCTAATGATCGGCACGACACTGCTGATTGTCTGGCTTTCTTTCAGCAACCGGACTTTCTGGGGAGCGAATTGGCCCGGGTACGGCGACATGGTATCGCTGCTACCCGAACCGAGTGCTTGGTTGCGTTGGGTGTTAGGTGACATCAGCGAGGTGGCTTTCTACAAGCACGAGTTCGCCTCGATCGGCCTGCTGGCGGGCGCTTATCTGGCTTACTGGGCGAATCGAACGGGGAAATCCTGGCAAGGGTTTGCCATCTCCTATGGAACAGGACTTTGGCCCTGGCTGGTCACCAGTTCGTTGCTCGGGCTGCTGCTGAGCAATCTGCTGTGGGGCTGGACGGTGACAGCCACAACCTGGCAGCCCACATTCGTAGCATTCGTCTCGCTACCAGCGGCGATGGTGCTGATGTTTGGCGGAGGCTGGAGGGTCACGATCAACGGCGCACTCATGGGCGCCGTACTCGTCACACCGATGTGCCTGCTGATCGTCAACTACGTGTGCCAACCGCTGGCCTTGCCTGCTGTGATTGGCAATGTACTGGGCATGGCGGTTGCCAGCGTCCTGGCGTTTCTGTTCTGCCGCTATTGGCCGAACCTGGTGAAATCCAGGTCGTCGGAAGCGCCACCCGCCTCGATCGCCCCCGCCAAGGCGCCCGACTATGGCGTTACCTGGAGCCTGCGCCGGATTCTGGCGGACTTTTCCGAAGCACCGTTCTTCGGCAATGAGCTGGCCAGCCTTGGCCTGATACTGGGTGCATTGCTGGCGTACAGCTTGAACCCTTCAAGCCCCGCGTACGGATCGGGCCTGTTGCTGCACATCATCGGCGCGCAGGCATTGGCCTCGGCCATCGGCGTGCTGATCTGGCGTCAACAATGGATGTTGCGCGGCTGGTATCCCACTTACATCCCGCTGGTTTCAGTGGTGCCCGCGGCGATACTGGCGTATGGCGGCAGCTGGCAGATTATCGTCTCAAGTGCACTGCTGGGGGCATTGCTCGCACCACCGCTGGCCTGTGTGATTGCCAGGAAATTACCGGTCGACATGCACGCCTACATCGCCAATGTACTGTCGATGGCCATCAGCACACTGCTGATCGTGCCGCTGATCGGTTTTCTGATCGCTGATTAATGCTCCAGCCATTCGGCTGTATCGCGGCCTCAAAAGCGGATACAGCCACTTTTCATTACAAACAAGCGAGGTATCCCATGGACCTGCCCAAACTGTCCATCGCGGCACTTGGCGGCACAGTAAGCATGCAAGCGAGCAATGCCGGTGAAGGTGTCATCCCTACCGTCAGCGGCGAAGCCCTGCTGACTTCCATACCGGAACTGACGACACTGGCCGGAGTCACCGTCGAGACCCTTGGCCTGCTGCCCAGTGCGTCCCTGGATTTCGAGTTTTTGCTGAACGTATTGTCCTGGGCTGAGTTTCAGGTCAAACAGGGCGCTGTCGGGGTCGTAATTACCCAGGGTACCGACACCCTCGAAGAAGTCGCGGTGTTTTTGGATTACCTGTGGCCCTACGACACCCCCTTGGTGCTGACCGGTGCCATGCGTTCCGCAGCGCAGCCAGGTGCCGATGGGCCGGCCAATCTGATGGATGCATGTCGCGTTGCCTTGGCGCAGAACAGCCGGCAGCGCGGTGTCCAGGTCGTGATGAACGGACAGATTCATCAAGCGTGCAGCGTACGTAAAACCGATTCGCTGGCATTGCAGGCGTTTTCCTCTCCGGTCGTGGGGCCCGCGGGCCTACTGTTGGAAGACCGTGTTCACTACCTGCGCCCGCCGGGGCCGCGCACGGTGTTACCGTTGCCGCAACAGACCACACAGAAGGTTGCGCTGTTTGAGGCCTCACTTTCGGCCGACACCCTGCTACTGGAAAATATTCTCGCACTCGATTACGACGGGCTGGTGATCGGCGGTTTCGGCGCCGGCCACATCTCGCAACGCTGGGCGACAATGATCGAACATATTGCCGAACAAATCCCCGTGATCATTGCGACCCGAACCGGCTCCGGCACCACCGCACGTGCCTCTTACGGTTTTGGCGGTGGTGAGATGGACTTGATGCGCAAGGGGGCATCGATGGCGGGCTTTCTATGTCCGCGAAAAGCCAGAATTCTGCTTTGGCTGCTGCTTGGTTGCCAACGGCAGCACGAGCTTGCGCAGTATCTCAACGAAGACATTTGACTTCAAAACAATGTAAAAATCTGTGGGCAGAGGATTTGCGCTGACAAAAAAGACCTGCAATCGCAGGCCTTTTTTATTTTCCAATTTGTCTTATGGCTTGTGCGCCCGGGACAGGAATTCGTGGGATTGCATTTCCAGCAGTCGGCTGAGGGTTCGCTGGAACTCGAAATTCAAGCGACCGCCGGTGTACAGATCCTTCAATTCGACTTCGGCAGAAATGATCAGCTTCACGTTACGGTCGTAGAACTCGTCGACCATGTTGATGAAGCGTCGGGCGATGTCGTCGGTGGTGACGCTCATCTGCTCAACATCGCTGAGCAGCACGGCGTGGAAGATCTTGCCCAGTTCGATGTAGTCATTCTGGCTGCGCGGGCCGTCGCACAGTTCGCGGAAGTTGAACCAGGCCACGTCATCGCAGGTGCGCAGGGCGCGTATTTCACGGTTCTCGATCATCAGCACGTCATTTTCGACCGCCGCCGTGCATTCCGGTGTCAACGCACGGAAGCTCTTGCGCAGGCTTTCGTTGGCGGCTTCGTCGAGTGGATAGTGGAACAGCTCGGCTTGTTCGAGGTGACGCAGACGATAGTCGACGCCGCTGTCGACGTTGACGATCTCGGTGTTCTGCTTGATCAGCGCAATGGCCGGCAGGAAGCGCGCGCGTTGCAGGCCGTCCTTGTACAGGCCGTCCGGCACGATGTTCGACGTCGCAACCAGGGTCACGCCGTTCTTGAACAGTTCTTCCATCAGGGTGCCAAGGATCATGGCGTCGGTGATGTCGGAAACGAAGAATTCATCGAAGCAGATTACCCGGGCTTCGGTGGCGAAACGCTTGGCGATGATAGTCAGCGGGTTTTTCTCGCCGCCCAGGGTTTTCATCTCTTCGTGCACGCGCTTCATGAAGCGGTGGAAGTGCGTACGGGACTTTTCCTTGAAGGGCAGCGCTTCGAAGAAGGTGTCCACCAGGTAAGTCTTGCCGCGACCTACGCCGCCCCAGAAATACAGGCCCTTGACCGGGGTCTGATCCTTCTTGCCAAACAACTTGCCCAGCAGGCCCGGCTTGTTTTGCTCGGCTGCGACCAGGTCGTCGTACAGGCGCTGCAAATGACGCACGGCAGTTTCCTGCGCGGCGTCATGGAAGAATTCCGGGCGTTTCAGATCAGCTTGATATCGTTCTAGGGGCGTCATAATTCGTTAGCAAGGCAACAAAAACGGGCCGACACTGTAGCGACGGCCCGGAGGAATGGCAATCGGCCCTTGGTCGGGCCAAGCCGCTGATTTATTCCTGAACCGGCGTCAGGGCAACTCGCAGGGTCTCGATGGCAGCATCGCGGGCGGCGCTGTCAGCAAAGGCCGGGCTGTCGGCAACGCACTCGCCTTCCAGCCAGACGCTGAAGCTCAAGTCTTCGTTACGCACGTCCAATGGCTGACCCGATTGCAGTTGCTTGGTCACCTGGCCTGCGGTTTTACCGTCGGCGAAGTTGCGCGACAGCAGCAGTTGCTCGCCGTCGGCCGCCAGCAGACGGAAGCGGAAACTGCCGTCGTCTTCACGGAAGCTGACAAAACGCGCAGCTTTCGCGGCTTTTTTCTTGATGGTCGTCGCCACCTGGGTCTGGGCAACGAAGGAGCGCAGGCCCACCGCTTCACGCAGTTCGTTGAGGAACGGCGTCGCCACCGCACGGGCCTTTTTCGCGCCGTGTTGCAGGATGTCTTCCAGATCCGCCGGGCGCTCGATCAGCTGGTTGTAGCGCTCACGGGACTCGCCCAGTTCACTGTCCAGCAGCTTGAACAAACGATTCTTCGCCTCGCCCCAACCCAGGCCCTGCAACAGTTCGCTGCGGAACTCGTCGGCCTGCGCCGGGGTGGCGAACGCCTGGAACAAGGTGAACAGGTGCGAGTTATCCGGATCTTTCGCTTCGCCCGGCGCGCGGGAGTCAGTGACGATCCGCGAAATCGCGTCCTTCATCTCTTTGGCGCTGCTGAACAGCGGAATGGTGTTGTCGTAGCTCTTCGACATTTTGCGGCCATCCAGGCCCGGCAACGTGGCGACGCTCTCTTCGATCAACGCCTCGGGCATGGTGAAGAACTCTTTGCCCTGACCAAACAGATGGTTGAAGCGCTGACCGATATCCCGCGCCATTTCCACGTGCTGGATCTGGTCACGACCGACCGGCACCTTGTGCGCGTTGAACATCAGGATGTCCGCGGCCATCAGCACCGGGTAGCTGTACAGGCCCATGGTAATGCCGGCGTCCGGGTCCTCACCGGTCTCGACGTTCTTGTCCACCGAAGCCTTGTAGGCATGGGCGCGATTGAGCAGGCCCTTGGCGGCAACGCAGGTCAGCAGCCAGGTCAGTTCCGGGATTTCCGGGATGTCGGACTGGCGATAGAAGGTCACGCGGTCGACATCCAGGCCACCGGCCAACCAGGTCGCAGCGATTTCCAGACGCGAGCGCTGGATGCGCTGCGGGTCATCGCACTTGATCAGGGCGTGGTAGTCAGCCAGGAAGTAGAACGAATCGGCATTGCTGTCACGGCTGGCGACGATCGCCGGGCGGATGGCGCCAGCGTAGTTGCCCAGGTGCGGCGTGCCGGTGGTGGTGATGCCGGTGAGGATACGGGTACGAGTCGTCATGGGTAATCGCTTGTCAGACTGCAATCAATTCGAGAGACGCGGCAGGATCAGATCCTTGAGATCGGTCAGCTTGCCATGAAAAAAGTGTCCGCATTCTGCCACTTTCAGCAGCTCATGGGGACGTTCGAGCTTGTCGGACCATTGGTAAACGACTTGTGGATCGATCACTTCGTCGGTTTCCGGCTGAATCAGGGTCAGTTCGCCCTGTTGCGGCAGTTGATCCTGATCGCCGAGGCGCATGACCGCCGGCGCGACCATGAACAGGTGCTTGATTTGCTCGCCCTTGGCCTCAAGGCGTCCGCCGAGACTTGCTGCAACAAAACCGCCGAAGGAAAAACCGAACAGGGTCAGCGGCAACTCCGGATGTCTTGCGCGAAACCATTCGGCGACAGCCTGGGCATCATCGACTTCACCGGTACCCATGTCGTGGGTGCCTTCGCTGGCGCCGACACCACGGTAGTTGAAACGCAGGGTGATCAAACCGGCATCACGCGCAGTGCGCTGCAGGGTCGAAACCACTTTGTTGAGCATGGTGCCGCCCTGCACCGGGTTCGGATGGCAGATCAGCGCCAGGCCGCGCGGCTGCTCGTTGTCCAGGCTGTTGTTTTCCAGAAGCAGTGCTTCCAGTTGGCCGACCGGGCCATCAATCACTACAGGGGTTTCACGCATAAGCAAGGAAGGAACTCCGTGACCTCGAATCGGGTCGACTCGTCTAGCAAATTGTCTGTGGCTGTCTATTGCGAGTGAATCGCGGTATACAGCGCAGGTTCGAGCCGTTAACGTAAAGCAAAGCCGTTTATAGAGGAAGGACTCGTGGAACACTCGCTCTTAGTTTGGTTGTTACCGACTCTTGCCCTGGTTGTGGGTGTCGCCATTGGGTTCCTGATCGCTCGCGTTGCACCGAACGCCGCGCCCAGCCGTACGCAGCGTCAGCTGGACGATATTCAGGAACGTTTCGACAGTTATCAGAACGAGGTGGTGACCCACTTCAACAGCACCGCGACACTGGTCAAGAAACTGACTCAGAGCTATCAGGAAGTGCAGGACCATCTCGCCGAGGGCGCCAACCGCCTGGCCTTGGACGAACAGACTCGCCAACGCCTGCTGGCCTCCCTGCACGCCGATGCGGCGCAGGCACCCCGTGAACGCCTGACACCACCGCGCGATCAGGAGCCGCCTCGCGACTACGCACCGAAAGCCCCGAATGCGCCGGGCATGCTCGATGAGCATTATGGCCTGAAGAAGTAATCAGACCCGCATAGTAATAAAGCCCCCGGACATTCACTTGTCCGGGGGCTTTTTTGTTTCTGATCCTGTATCTCCGGTGCGCGCACTGCCCCCTTCGCGGGCAAGCCCGCTCCCACAATATCCGTGGTCGACCCAGCACCCTGTGGGAGCGAGCTTGCTCGCGATGGGGCCGGAACTGACGACAAAAAAGCCCGCCCGATCCATAGAAGATCGGGCGGGCTTTTCTACACCTGGGGTTCAATCAGATGATCAAGGGTACTGCTGGACCGTACCTTGCTGCTGGGCACCGTACTGCTGGCCCGGAATCGCCTTGAGGTTGACCTCTACACGGCGGTTCTGCGCCCGGCCATTGACGTCGGCGTTGCTGGCAACCGGGCCATCCGGGCCGGCACCGCGAGCGCTCAGGTTGGCACCGCTGACACCTTGCGAGGTCAGGTAGGTTGCCACGCTCTGGGCACGACGCTGGGACAGGTCCATGTTGTGCTGGCGGCTGCCGGTGCTGTCGGTATAGCCGACGATCTCGATCTGGTTCTGGTTGAACTCTTTCAGCGAGCCCGCCAGGTTGTTCAATGGCTGATAGAAACTTGGAGCAATGTTCGCCGAATCGGTAGCGAATGTAATGTTGCCCGGCATGATCAGCTTGATCTGGTCGCCCTGGCGCTGCACTTCAACACCGGTGTTGGCCATGCTGGCGCGCAGCTTTTTCTCTTGCTGATCAGCATAGTAGCCGTAGCCTGCGGCGGAAGCACCGACCACTGCCGCACCGATCAGCGCGCCCTTGCCACGGTTATCGTGGTTGATGGCAGCACCGGCCAGCGCACCGGCCAGAGCGCCGAGGCCACCGTATTTCGCGGTCTTGCTCATGCCTTCAGAGCCGCTATCCGCCTGGCCCTGAGCCTGGCCCTGACCGCCGTAAGGGTTAGGCGATGCACAACCGGACAAAACGGCCACAGCCGTAGCGACAATAATCAAACGACGCGTGGTGAACATGTAAAGCTCCTACTTTTTTTGCATTCTGTGGTGCAACGGACCAAGGCATCAGCCTTTGCGGACGTTGGATCATGTTAATGAGTAAAAATTCCGACAGTTACAAATCAGCCCCGAACAAACGGATTCTCGCGCATCTCGTCGCCAAGACGGGTGTCCGGACCATGCCCGGCCACCACGGTCGCGTCTTCGTCGAGGGTGTACAGCCGCTGTTTGATCGAGCGCACGATGGTCGCCTGGTCGCCACCCCACAAATCCGTGCGCCCGACGCCGCGACGAAACAGCGTATCCCCGGCAATCAGCAGCTTAGCCTCTGAAAACCAAAAGCTCATGGAACCCGGTGTATGGCCCGGCGTGTGCAGCGCCACGCCGCAGCCGCAGGCCAGTTCTTCATCATCGGCCAGCCAGCGGTCCGGGGATGGCACCGGGGTATAAGGGACGCCGAACATCTGGCACTGCATTTCCAGGTTGTCCCACAGAAACTGGTCTTCCTTGTGCAAATGCAGAGTCGCGCCGGTTTTCTCCTTGAGTTGACCGGAGGCCAGGAAATGATCGAGGTGGGCGTGGGTGTGAATGATGCTGACCACTTTCAGCCCCAAGGCATCGAGCCGCGCCAGGATCAGCTCATGATTGCCACCCGGATCGACGACGATGGCCTTTTTCGTCACCGGATCGCCGATGATCGTGCAGTTGCACTGCAATGGGCCGACGGGGAAGGTTTCGCGGATAAGGGTGGGTTGCTGGGACATCGGGGCCTGCTCGATAAACGGGGACGAGCGATTTTCGCACAATTGAGCATCCAGCCAATGGCCGTGATATGCAACGTGAAAAATACTTAACCCAATACCCCCAACTCCTTGGCCCGCGCCACGGCCTGCGTGCGTCGCTCGACCCCGAGCTTGCTGTTGATGTGGCTGGCGTGGGTCTTCACCGTGTGCAATGAGATAAACAGCCGATCGCTGATTTCCTGGTTCGAACAACCCTGGGCGATCAATCGCAGGACCGCCATTTCCCGCGTGCTGAGCTGCTCCGCTGCCGCGCAGGACTCCAGCCCGGGACGGCCAGCCAATGCCGGCAGTTTTTCACTGAGGCTCAGGGAAACCGGGGTTGACGGGCAGAGTTGAAGTTGCCCACGCAGCCAGTCCGGGTGCTCGGCCAGCAAGCACTCGAAGGGTTGCAGCACTCCTCCGCCAGCGGCGTCCAACGCTTGAGCCAGTGCCTTGCGTGCTTCCGGTTCCCGCCCACAGCCCAGCAATAACGCCACTTTCTGGGTCAGCGCCATAGCACTGAGCATCTGTCGACCGCTTTGCTGGCCATGTTCAAGCAGCGCATTCAAACGTCCTTCGGCCAGCATCGGTTGACCCTGGATGACTTCCAGCAAGGCTTGTTGCAATTCGATGTGCAGCGGCAGTTGCGGGTGGAATTCCGGTGGTGCGGCCCCGTTTTCGCCGTTATAGGTCTGCCCCAGACGTGCCAGCCAGGCTTCGGCCAGATCGGTGCGCCCCTGGGCCAGCCAGAGTTCACATTTGACCAGGGTAATCATGGCCAGGTAGTAGATCGGTGGCACGTCCCAGATGTGCATCAGCCGTTCGGCTTCGGCCAGTTCGGCAAAGGCCTTGGCGAACTCGCCGCTGCTGCCTTCCAGCCTGGCAATCACGCAGTGGCCGATGAGCACGCTGATGTCACGACAGGCGCGCGCCTCGCTCAAACCGGCCTGCAATCGCACCCGAGCCGCTTGCGGCTGCATGCGCAGGGCCAGCAAAAAGCCTTCGTACAAGGTCAGCCGGGCGCGAACCGCATACAGCCGTTGCGCAGACAAGCTCTGCAGGCGCTGCAATCCCTGACGGACCTCTTCCAGCGCCCGACAGATTTCCCCGCGCGCTTGCAGAACCCGGGCGCGGTCGTAGTGCGCCAGCGCTTCGAACAACGGGTTGCCAACCCGTTGCGCCAGCTCCAGCGATTCGCGGTTGAGCCCCCGCGCCCGCCACAAATCACCGTCGGCAATGGCCAGGTTGGACAGGGTCGAGAGGCACATCAGGCGCTGGCCGTAACGCTTGGACGGAAGACTTTCCAACGCTTCGCGGCAGTACCGCAGCGTCAGTTCGCGGTTGCCACGCCCGCGGGCAATGATGCCGCTCAACGCCAGCCATTGAGCCAGCATGGACTTCTGGGCGGTGGCCGACGGCGCAGGCAGGAAGCGGCTCAAATGGCTGGCCAGTTCCTCGGCGGCATCCAGTTGGCAAGCCATCCCCAACGCCCAGCTATAGAGCACGATCAGCCGCGGCGTGCTGATCAGCAAGCTGTCAGGCAAGTCCATTTTCCAGCGCAGCAACATGCCGACGTTCTGCTCGGCCAGCAGTTGCTCTTCGGAGAGGTTCTGCACCAGGTTCGCCGCGACGTCCAGGTGACCGGCGCGCAAGGCCTGCTCCACGGCCTCATCGAGCAGTCCCTGGGCATTGAACCAGCGGCAGGCACGCAGGTGCAGGCTGGCGGCCGGCACCATCGACTGGGTAGTCGGCCGCGTGCGCAACAGATCGGAAAACAGGTGGTGGTAACGATACCAATGGCCATGCTCGTCCAGCGGCACCAGGAAAACCTGGTGAGCCAACAGGAAGCGCAGGATCTCCCCGCTGTCATGGGCGTCGCGAACGGCATCGCACAGTTCGCTGCAAAAACGTTCCTGGGGCGCCGTGTCATAGAGGAATGACTGAACCTCGGCGGGCAGACAATCGATGACCTCTTCGAGTAGATAATCGCGGATCAGCCCTTCCCCACCGTGCAACGATTGCGGCAACGCGCCATCGGTACCCGCCTCCGAGGCGGCCAGTAGCCAGAAACGCAACCCCGCGACCCAACCTTCGCTGCGCTGGATCAGGTTTTCCAGTGCCTCACCGCGCAAGGAACTGCTGTGCCGATCGAGCAGGCTCAAGGCCTCGTCGTGGGTCAGGCGTAAATCCTGCTCATGTAACTCAAGCAGTTGCCGCGACAGCCGCAGCCGCGCCAGGTGCCAGTCGGGACGTTGGCGACTGGTGACCATCACCAGCAAGCCATCGGGAAGATGATTGAGGAAAAATTGCAGGCAACGGTCCAGCACCGGCCCCTGGGCCAGATGGTAATCATCCAGCACCAGCAGCAATGGTGACGCCGTGGACAGGTGCTCGGCCAATTCGTCGAGCAGGCCGTCCAGCCATTCTTCGAACGCGAACGGCTGATGGCGCTGGCGCATTTTCAATAGACCGAGGGATTGTCTGCCCAAGTGCGGGAAATAGTCCTGAAGGCCTTCCAGCAGGCGCTCGAGAAAACGTCCAGGGTCGCTGTCTCGCGGGCTCAACCCCAGCCAGAGACTTTGCCAGTGCGCCGGCAACCCCTGACAAAACTCCACCGCCAACGAACTCTTGCCGAACCCTGCCGGTGCGCTGACCAGCAATAACCTGCCACCGAGCCCGGCACTCAGGCGCTCGCACAAACGTGGGCGCAGCACATGGCCGTCGGGCAACGGCGGGCGGAAGAAGCGCCCGTCGAGTGTCGCGACAGCAACGTTTGCAGAACCTGGGGGTGTAGACAAATCAGTCATAGCCGGCTCTTGTTTGAATTGCGGGTGGCGGCGTTGCAGATGTCCGCAGACTAGCCGTAAACGGATAGGGAATGAAGGTAATTGCTACAAATGGCTACAAAAAGTCTACAAGCAAAAAAAAACGCCCCGAACCAGTCGGAGCGTTTTCAGAGGGTGCGGCCTCTATTCAGTTCACGTCAGCGAACACCATCCTGACGCAAGGCTGCCGGGGTGAAGTCGCTGGTGGTGGCAGTGAAGCCGAAGTCATAGGCCGACTTCTCTTCGTTCTTCATGCCCAACGCCAGGTAACGACCCGATTGCAGGTCATACAGGGCTTCGAGGGCATACCACGGCACTTGCTTGTCGTAGTAGTTCTCGGCATGCGCCTCGGCGACGCGCCACAGTTGACCGCGACCGTCGTAGTGATCGATCACCGCAGCTTGCCAGGTGTCTTCGTCAATGTAGAAGTCACGCTTGGCGTAGATGTGACGCTGACCTTCCTTCAGGGTTGCAACCACATGCCACACACGACGCAACTCGTAACGAGCCAGGTCCTGGTTGATGTGACCGGCCTTGATGATGTCGGCGTACTTGAGCTTCGGATCGTCGAGCTTGTAGGCATCGGAGGCGATGTACATCTCTTTCTTGCCTTCGAGCTTCCAGTCGTAACGATCCGGTGCACCGTTGTACATGTCCAGGTTGTCGGAAGTACGCAGGCCGTCGGCGGCAGTACCCGGGCCGTCATAGGACACTTGCGGTGCACGGCGCACACGACGCTGACCGGCGTTGTAAACCCACGCCGAGCGCGGTTCCTTGACCTGGTCGAGGGTTTCGTGAACCAGCAGTACACCACCGGCCAGACGTGCCGGCGCGGTCACTTTCTGCTTGAAGTAGAAAAGGATGTTGCCCGGATTTTTCGAGTCGTAATCCTTCATTTTATCGCGGAACACGAACTGGTCCTCGAAGTACACCAGGCTGAACGAACCGTTCGGCTGTGGTGTGGCCTGGGTCACCAGACGGGTCACGCTGCCCCCGCGATAGCGGGTGATGTGGTTCCAGATAACTTCCACGCCGCTTTTTGGAATCGGGAACGGCACGGCCGTTTCGAAGTTCTCCAGACCGTTGCCGCCGGACACCAGGTTGGTGTTGGTGGCGTTGCGCTTGATGGCGGCGAACACGTCATCCGGTACGGTGGCACCGCGGTGGGACGGGTACACCGGCATCTTGAAGGTTTCCGGGTAGCGCTTGAACATCGCGTACTGGCCCGGGGCAAGCTTGTCCTTGTACTGGTCGACGTTCTGCGCCGTGATGGTGAACAGCGGCTTCTCGCTGGCGTACGGATCGGACAGGAAGCCTTTGCTGTCGACCGAACCGGCGTTTTTCGGCATCGGTTTCCAAGCCGGAATCGAACCGTCGGCGTTACCCGCCATTTCGGCGCCCATCGGGGTCAGGCTCTTGCCCAGCTTGTCGGCCTCGGCTTGGGGAACCGCCGCGATGACGCTGGTCGCCAGCAGCGAAAGGCCCAGAACACCGGCGTGGAACAGACTCTTTGTTATTTTCATATGTGCGTTCGTCCAGAAAATGCAGTGCTTAGAAGTTCACGCCGACGCTGAGCGCAACGAAGTCGCGATCATCCACGGTGGTGTACTTGCCGTCGAAGAAGTTGGTGTAAGCCAGGCTCGCGGTGTAGGTGTTCTGGTACTCGGCGTCGACACCCAGGCTCACCGCCTTGCGGCCCTCCTCGAAGTTGCCGCCAGGGCCAGGGGAATAACCGCTCACGTCATGGGACCAGGCAACGTTCGGCTTGAGGTTCACACCGGCAAACACGTCGTTGTATTCCCAGATGGCGCGACCGCGGTAGCCCCACGAGGTCGGGGTGGTGAAGCCTTCGTTGGTGCAGTTGCGACTGCGGTTGTTGGTCGGAGTACCCGGACCGGCACCGTTGATGGTGCTGGTGTTGAGCGCCACACAGGTATCAAGCGCGCCAGAGGCTGGCAACTCACCCGGGCCGTAGACCGGATCGCGGCCATAACGAACGTCGGAAGTGCTTTCCAGGCCGCCAACGTGGGTCACGCCCACTTCACCCACCAGGGTCAGACGGCTGGCGCCCATGACCTGGTCGAAGAAGTGCGTCAGGGTGGTCTGGAACTGGGTGATTTCCTTGCGACGATAACCGTGCAGGTCCTGACCCGGCACACCGGTCAGCAACGATGCATTGGTCAATGGGTTATTCGGGTTGTTATTGCCCAAAGGACGCACACCAGCGAACAGGATGTCGGTGGAGTTGAGCTGCACCGGAGCGTTCGGACGGTAGCTGATCTCACCGCTCCACGCCGTACCGGTAGGCAGGGTGGTGGAGAAACTC
The DNA here is from genome assembly GCF_059492225.1 of Pseudomonas sp. Pseusp10. Lineage (NCBI taxonomy): Bacteria > Pseudomonadati > Pseudomonadota > Gammaproteobacteria > Pseudomonadales > Pseudomonadaceae > Pseudomonas > Pseudomonas sp. Pseusp10. Next base: position 5,954,376 of record NZ_CP168528.1, read on the forward strand.
AAGCCATACAGGCGAATGTCCTCGGGGTATTCGATGAAGTATTGCGAATTACCTGCCACCAGCAGTGGCCCGAGTGCCGCGAACGGGCCGGGCAGTGCTCTGGCCGTGTTGTAGACCGACTGCGGCGCACCGGTGGCGCTGAAGATCGGTGCACGGCTGTGGTAGTTCATGAAGTAGGCGCCGAACTCGGTGTCCAGCGGATCGAACATGTACTTGAAGGACGCCCCCCACTGACCGCTGTCGCGGGCATCACGATCGCCGCCACGACGCACCAGAACACCTTCTTCGTTGACGTCGACGCCGTTGGCGGCCAAAGGCCCCAGGGCAATGGCCGGAATTTGCGAACGCTTGTTCAGCACGCGCAGGTTGTTGTCGCAACCGTCGGCAACGATGTCTGGCTGGGAGAAGAACGTGCCGCAGTTGTCGACGACGGTCTGGTCCCATTCAATTTGGTAGAACGCTTCGGCCGAGAGGTTTTCGGTCAGGCTCTGGGACACATAGAACATGTTGACCGGGATCAGGCCTTCCTTGATCTCGGCACCCGGACGACGGAATGCGGACACGTCGATCGGGTTGATCGAGTTGATGCCGCCACCGATGAAGGTACTTTCACCCCAGCTCACGACCTGCTTGCCCAGGCGCACGGAACCTGGCTGATCGGCGATGGAGTAGTTGTGGTAGACGAAGGCGTCGAGGAGTTGAGTGCCAGCGGACTTGGCGCCTTCCTTGCGGCCGTCGTCACTGATGTCCTTGAACGGACGGCTTTCGTCTTTCAGTTCAAAGTCGTACCAGTATTTGCCTCGGACGAAAACACCGGTATCGCCGTATTTCAGTTCAAGGTCATGGATGCCCTTGAAGATCTTCGAGAAGGTTTCCCCGCTCTTGAAGTTCAGGTGACCGTCATCAGAGGTCTGGGACAGCCCCTTGCCACCGTTGTTGACGCCGATGAGGTTCTTGTTCGGCTGCTGAGTAGACCAACTGGCACCAATCGACAGGGATGAGTCGAACTGACCTTCGATTTCACCAACGTTGAAACTGACGCCGAATGCTGGCCCGGCGAGCGTAGAGGCAAGACTGACAGCCAGGGGCAGTTTCGCCCGGCGCCAGAACTGGTTTACTGATGTCATCGACGCTACTCCATGTGCATTTTATTTTTATGGCATGAGCACTTCTAAAAACGTTGTGGATAACCGGGAGCCATGGCATCCCAAAGTCAATCCAAAGTTGCATCGCCCCGGTTCGTGCGGTTGCCCCGTTCTTAAAAATCCTTGAGCGGACTATAGCCAGCAGGTAGTTTTGCTTGATCCCTCTAAAGTGTGATTTGCAGCTGCCAGCCACTCTGGAACAGTCCTTTCGCCAGTCCAACGCCTGTCGGCACGGCAAGAATGGCTGAAAATTTCGATTTGACAAGCCAAGCGCTTGCTTGGTGGGGCTGGCGTGCCCTTTCGGGCACGCCGAGAGGCGCTTAAAGCGTCGAGAGGAAGGTGCTGTTGGTGGCTTGCCATTCGCTGATGTCGACACGAATGCGCTTCTTGTCGAGTTTGCCAACACTGGTCTTGGGAATTTCAGTAACAAGGGCGATCTGGCTCGGAATCGCCCACTTGCTCAAGTGTCCCAGCTCCACAAACGGCTTGAGGTGCTCCTTGAGTTCCCGCGCCCCGATCGCATGTCCCTCACGGAGCACCAACAGGGCAAACGGCCGTTCGCCCCACTGCGGATCGGGGATCCCCACCACTGCTACTTCGCGTACCGCCACATGACGGCTGATCAGGTCTTCCAGGTCCAGGGAGGAGATCCACTCGCCACCGGTCTTGATCACGTCCTTGATCCGGTCACGAATGTCGATCACCCCCATGCTGTCCAGGGTCGCCACGTCACCGGTGTGCAGCCAGCCTCCGGTCCAGAGTTCGGCGCCCTTCTGCGGCTCGTTGAAATACCCCTCGGTCAGCCATGGTGCGCGTAACACCAGTTCGCCCTGGGTCTCGCCGTCGGCAGGCAGGAAGTTGCCCTCGGTGTCGACGATCGCCGCCTCCACCAGCGGCCCCGGCACGCCGGCCTTGATCCGGTAGGTGGTGCGTTCGTCTTCGGTACCGGCCATCAATTCGTCGTTGAGGTGCGCGCACGACACCAGCGGCCCGGTTTCCGACATGCCGTACGCCGCGGTCAACTGAATGCCTTTGGCCTTGGCCGCCTCGTACAGCGTGCGGTTCAGAGCACTGCCGCCGATAACGATTTTCCAGCCGCCGAAGTCAACGTTCTGCGCGGCCTTGGCATTGAGGACCATCTGCAAAATGGTCGGTACGCAATGGGAGAACGTGACCTTCTCCTTGCGCCACAACTCCACCAGGTATTCCGGGTCATAGCGGCCGGGATACACCTGCTTGAGCCCGAGCATGGTCGCCACATACGGCAAGCCCCAGGCGTGCACGTGGAACATCGGGGTGATCGGCATGTACACGTCGTTGGTGCCCAGCAGGCGCACGCTATCGATTGCGCCCATGATGGTCGACACGCCCATGGTGTGCAGCACCAGTTGCCGATGGGTGAAGTACACGCCCTTTGGGTTGCCGGTGGTGCCGGTGGTATAGAACGTGGTCGCGACCGAGTTTTCGTCGAAATCCTCGAAGTCGTACTGCGGGCTCGCCGCGGCCAGCAGTTGTTCGTATTCGCCGACGAGGTTCGGCAGGTCCGCGGTTTTTTCCGGCAGGTCAGTCAGCAGCAGGGTTTTCTCGACCGTGGTCAGTTGCCCCTCGATTGCCTTGTAGAGGCCGACGAACTCGCTGTTGACCAGCACAAAGCGGTCCTCGGCGTGGTTCATGGTGTAGAGGATCTGTTCCGGCGACAGCCGCACGTTGATGGTGTGGATCACCGCGCCGATCATCGGAATGGCGAACATGCATTCCAGGTAACGATGGCTGTCCCAGTCCATCACACCCACGGCATCCCCGGGCTTGACCCCGGCCGCTATCAGCACATTGGCCAGGCGGGCCACCCGTTCGATCAGGGTCGGGTAGCTATAGCGCAACTTGTCGCGGTAGATGATCTCGCGGGTTTTCTCATAACGGGCACCGGACATCAGCAGCCGTTTGATCAACAGCGGGTACTGGTAAGCGCCTTCGGCCGGGGGGATAACGCGAGTCTGCAACATAATAATCCCTTTAATCTGACTGCACGGTCGTGACTGAAAGTACGCACTGTAGTGCCCTTGAACGCCAGCCAAATCAGCCAAAGGAATGATTTGCAGAACCCTGCAGATACTAGCGTTACGCTATCATTCGTGAGGTTTGATCATCTGCAGGAGCAGCCGGTCGACGCTCGATTGCTCGCGATGAACCCGGGATTACCGCGGGGGGAGTCAGATATCAAGAGTTATCGTTGACGAGCATCGCGAGCAAGCTCGCTCCTACAGCAATAAGTATCTGATCAATGCATCTCGGTAAAAGCCAGCTTCACGCCAATCGCAATCAACACCGCGCCCATGGTCCGGTCGAACCAGTGCCCCATACGGGCGAAGCCAGCGCGTACGCGTTGCTGGCTGAACAACAACGCTACCAGGCAGAACCAGACCGCTGTCGCCGCCGCCAGGTAAACCCCGTAACCGGCCTGCACGGCCAGTGGCGTGTGCGGGTTGATGACCACGGTGAACAGCGAGAGGAAGAACAGCGTGGCTTTCGGGTTGAGGCCGTTTGTGACGAAACCTGAGGTGAAGGCACCACGGGCCGTGCGCTCGCCGGCTTCCTTGGGCAGATCGTCCGCCACGGGCTTGGCCGGTTGCGCACGCAGTGCCTTGTAACCGATGTACAGCAGGTAAGCGGCAGCGGCCCATTTCAAGGCATTGAACAGCACGATCGACTGGGACACGATCAGGCCGATCCCCAGCAGGGAATAGCCCACGTGCAGAAAAATCGCCGTCCCCACACCCAGCGCGGTCCAGGTGCCTGCGCGGCGACCGTGAGTAACACTCTCACGCACCACGACGGCAAAGTCCGGGCCGGGGCTGGCCACGGCCAGCAGGTGAATCAGGGCAACGGTCAAGAACTCTGTCCAGTACATGGGGGCTCCTTCAGGCCAAGCGTATCTATTTATTTCATCTGGTAGGCTCGGCAGATTACGCCTTCAGTTCAATGCACAAAAGGTACAGTTGATGACGAACACTCGCCGCGCCGTTTTCCTCGACCACCCGTCCCTGGACCTCGGCGACCTTGACCTCAACCCGCTGCGCAGTTGTTTCAGCGATTTGCAGCTGTTCGCCCAGACCTTGCCCGATCAAGTCATCGAACACCTCAAGGGCGCCACCGTTGCCATCAGTAACAAGATCCTGATCGATGCCGCCGCCATGGCTGCCAGCCCTGATCTCAAGCTGATCCTGATCACCGCCACCGGCACCAACAACGTCGACCTCACCGCCGCCCGCGCCCATGGAATTACCGTATGCAACTGCCAGGGCTACGGCACACCATCGGTGGCGCAGCACACGATCATGCTGCTGCTCAACCTGGCCACGCGCCTGGCCGATTATCAAAAAGCCGTCGGCGAAGGCCGATGGCAGCAGGCCAAACAGTTCTGTTTGCTGGATTACCCGATTGTCGAACTCGAAGGCAAAACCCTTGGCCTGCTGGGTCATGGCGAATTGGGCGGCGCGGTCGCACGGCTGGCCGAAGCCTTCGGCATGCGCGTTGTGCTGGGGCAAATTCCCGGACGCCCTGCCCGGCCGGACCGCCTGCCACTGAATGAACTGCTACCGCAAGTCGATGCCCTGACCCTGCACTGCCCGCTCAACGAACACACCCGCCACTTCATCGGTGCCCGTGAACTGGCCTCAATGAAGCCCGGCGCATTCGTGGTCAACACCGCCCGCGGCGGCCTGATCGACGAACAGGCGCTGGCCGACGCCTTGCGCAACGGGCATTTGGGCGGCGCCGCCACTGACGTGCTGAGCGTCGAACCTCCCATCAACGGCAATCCGCTGCTGGCCCAGGATATTCCGCGCCTGATCGTCACCCCGCACAACGCCTGGGGCAGCCGTGAAGCGCGCCAGCGGATCGTCGGTCAATTGACCGAAAACGCACTGGGATACTTCAGCGGTAAGGCGCTGCGAGTCGTCAGTTGATAAACTGCGGCACTTTTTTCCACGGGAGCAGTTATGGATCCGCGCAGTGAAGTACTGCTTCGTCAGGCCGAGTTATTCCAGGGTTCGGTGCTGTTGGCCGGTTTGCCCGCCGACGACTTGCTGGGCCGTCTGCCCGAAGCTCATGGCTGGTGCTGGCACGCCGGCAATCAGGCCGCGCTGGACGCCCGCTTCGCCGAGCGCAGTCATTTTGGTGTGAATGCGCCAGAGCGCGGCTTCGATACCGCCGTGGTCTTTCTGCCCAAGGCCAAGGACCTGACCGATTACATTCTCAACGCCCTCGCCTCGCGGCTGGCCGGTCGCGAGCTGTACCTGGTCGGCGAGAAAAAAAGCGGCATCGAAGGTGCCGCCAAACAACTCAACCCGTTCGGCAAGCCACGCAAACTCGACAGTGCGCGACACTGCCAGCTCTGGCTGGTCACCGTGGCCAACGCGCCTGAAGCCAGGCCGCTGGAAAGCCTGGCGCAGACCTACGAACTGCCGCTGGCCGAAGGCCCGTTGAAGGTCATCAGCCTGCCGGGGGTATTCAGCCATGGTCGCCTGGATCGCGGCAGCGCGCTGCTGCTGGAACACCTGGACAAACTGCCCAGCGGTCACTTGCTCGATTTCGGTTGCGGCGCAGGGGTCTTGGGCGCGGCAGTAAAACGTCGTTACCCGCACAATCAGGTCACGATGCTGGATGTGGATGCCTTTGCCGCTGCCAGCAGTCGCCTGACCCTGGCTGCCAATGGTCTGGAAGCCGAGGTGATTACCGGTGACGGAATCGATGCCGCCCCGATGGGTTTGAGTGCGATTCTGAGCAATCCGCCGTTCCATGTCGGCGTGCACACCGACTACTTCGCAACGGAGAACCTGCTGCGAAAAGCAGCGAAACATCTGAAAAACGGCGGCGAACTTCGCCTGGTAGCGAATAGCTTCCTGAAGTATCAGCCACTGATCGAAGAGCACCTTGGCGTGTGTGCGATCAAGGCCGAAGGACAGGGTTTCAGAATCTATCGGGCAAAACGCGGCTAAAACCTCTTTGAAAAAGAAGGCTTGCCGAAAGGATTTTGCCTAGGCAGAATCCGCTCCGTCCTAGGGGAGTAGTCTCCCACGAGCGCCACGCTCGTCCGGCATGCGTCAACATACTTGGTCAAAAGACCATGGCGCATGCGACCCAAGCATCCACATCAGATGGATCGCAGGGTTTGACAAGACCTATGACACGCACACCTTACCCGGGGCGGGAAGGCTGTACGTGTCATAGCCGTGTCGACCCGCCCCTTAGGAAAACCCCTGATGCTGGATTCACTACTCGTACCTACCGCAATCGTTGCCTTGGCCGAAATCGGCGACAAGACGCAACTGCTCGCGCTCATTCTCGCTGCCCGTTTCCGCAAGCCCTGGCCGATCATCGCCGGTATCGTCGCTGCGACCCTGGCCAACCACGCGGCCGCCGGTGCAGTCGGTGCCTGGGTCGGCAGTTTCTTCTCCGATACGATGCTGCACTGGATCCTCGCCGCGAGCTTCGCCGCGACCGCACTGTGGACCCTGGTGCCGGACAAGATGGATGACGACGAAGCCAGCACCGCCCGCAAGTTCGGGCCGTTCCTGACCACGCTGATCGCGTTCTTCCTGGCGGAAATCGGCGACAAGACGCAAATCGCGACCGTGATGCTGGCTGCACAATATCCGGAGTTGTGGCTGGTGATCATCGGCACCACGGCCGGCATGCTGATTGCCAACGTACCGGTAGTTCTGGCCGGTAACTTTGCCGCAGACAAATTGCCATTGACCCTGATCCGTCGACTGGCGGCGTCGGCGTTCTTCATCCTGGCGATTGTGGCGGTGTATAAGGCGATGCAGAGCAGTGGGTGGGTTTGACGGTTTAGGTCGATAGACCGCGTTATCGTTCATCGCGAGCAAGCTCGCCCCCACATTGGTTTTGTGCTCGACGCCGAACCCTGTGGGAGCGAGCTTGCCCGCGATGGCAGTAGCGGCCTCACCGCATGGAAGTCAGGACTTCCTGGCCTGCTCGTACAAAGGCATGACCTTCGGAATCGCCGCCTGCAGCGCCGCAATACGACTCGACGATGCCGGGTGAGTGCTCATGAACTCCGGTGGCGCACCTTCCGAGACCTTGCTCATCTTGTTCCACAGGGTGATTGCGGCATTCGGGTTGTAGCCAGCACGGGCCGCCAGCTCCAGGCCGATCAGGTCCGCTTCGTTTTCATTGGCGCGACTGTTGGGCAAGGTCATGCCGTAGTTGGCCACGGTATCGGCCAGGGCCATGGTGTCCTGCCCCAATCCCAACAAGGCACCGGCGCCCTGCTTGGCCATTTCGATGCCGTAAGCCTTGGACATCGCTTCACGACCGTGCTCGCGCAGCGCGTGGGCGATTTCATGGCCCATGATCGCGGCGATTTCATCGTCGGTCAGTTTCAGGGTGTCGATCAGCCCGGTGTAAAAGATGATCTTGCCGCCTGGGCCGCAGTTGGCGTTGAGTTCATCACTCTTGATCAGGTTGACTTCCCACTTCCACTGAGCCGCGTCCGGACGAAACGTCGGCGCCTGGGCAATCAGCCGGTCGGCAATCACCTGAACCCGCCGGGCTTCATTGCTGGTCTTGTCCAGCACACCTTTGCTGGAGGCTTCGCCCACTGTCTTCTGATAGGACTGGGCGTACATCTGGTCGACCTCTTGCGAGGACAACATGCTGAACATGTACTGCTTGCGCTCAACGCCTACAGCGCCACCACTGGTGGTGTTGACCGACTGACAACCGGTGAGCAGCAGCGCTGCGCTCAGTGAACTGACAACCAAAATCTTGTTCATCAAAAAAACCCCTGAAAACATGCCGCGTATCCTAGGCGTGGAAATGTATCGGCGCCAGATACAACAAACGTAAGACGCACAATTCGGACAAAGCTCTCATCGATGCAGGAAAAAATTCACAATTCGCGACGAGCCGCAGTCCATCACGCCGCACATTGATTCATTTGCGACATCCGGCACGCAAAAACAATCATTTCAGCGACCCGAGCTCATGCCTGCCCGACACCCTGCCGATACACCTGGGCAGTCGTCCTTTTGCGTGCGGAGCCACCATGAAATTCAAGTCGATCCAGTTTTCCGTGGCGGCCCTCGCCGGCGCCATCGTCCTCAGTGTCGTGGCAGCGCTGGTGGTGTACGCGCTGTTTTCCGGCGCCCGGACGCAAGACATGGTCCAGGAACGGACCCAGGCGCAGTTCGAACAAGTCATCGAACAACGCCTGACGTCCCTGGCGCAAACCCAGGTCAGCCAGATCCAGCGTGAACTCGAAGCACCGCTGCTGATAGCCGGCGCACTGGTGCGGGTCAACGCCCTGATCGGCACACCGAGTACCGGTGGCCAGCCTGCGCTGAGCCTCAGCCGCGAGCAATTGATCGGCCTGATCAAGGAAAACGTGGTCAAGAACCCGAAAATTCTCGGCACCTACATCGGTTGGGAAAAAAACGCACTGGATCACAACGATGCGGCCTACGTCGGCACCCAGGTGGTCGGCATCGACGCCAGCAACGGGCGTTTCCTGCCCTGGTGGTTCCGCAACGAAGACGGCAGTCTCGGCCTGGATAAACTGGTGGACGTCGACGACCAGAAAGTCCTGTCCACCGGCGTGCGCGCCAGCGAGTACTACCTGTGCTCGAAAGAAACCAAAAAATCCTGTGTGATCGATCCGGCGCCCTATAAGGTCGGCGACAAAATCGTCATGCTCGCCTCCTTTATTGAACCGATCATGCTCAATGGCACCTTCCAGGGCATCGTCGGCGCCGACCTGTCGGTCAACTTCATTCAGGAAATGCTCCTGGGCGCCAACCAGAAGCTCTACGGTGGCGCAGGTGAAATGGCCCTGATCGGTGGCAATGGCCGGATCGTCGCCTATACCAAGGACCCGAGCAAATTCGGCGAGAAGGTCAGCGACATCCTCGACAGCAAGCAGATTGCCAACATGGCCAACCTCAAGCGCGGCGAAGTCACCTACACCGTCGACAAGGCCCAGGGCCGGATCGAGTTGTACCTGCCTTTCGGCATCGGCCAGACCGACGCCCGCTGGACCCTGATGCTGCAATTGCCGCTGAATGCGGTCATGGCCGACCTGCAAAAACTTCAGGCCGACCTGAACGCACAGCGAAAATCCGACACCTTCGGCATGGCGATGGTCGGCCTGGTGATTGCCGGTATCGGTTTGCTGGTGATCTGGCTGGTGGGCCACGGTATCGCCCGTCCGCTCAAGCAGATGGTGGCCATGCTCGACGATATCGCCCAGGGCGAAGGTGACCTGACCCGGCGCCTGACCAGCGACCGTGCCGATGAACTGGGTTCGATCGCCAAAGGCTTCAACACCTTCCTGGCCAAGTTGCAGGCGATGATCACCCAGGTGGTGACATCGGTGCAGAGCGTCAGCGATTCGTCGGAACACACCGCCGACATCGCCATCCGCACCAACACCGGTGTACACAAACAAATGGCCGAGATCGATCAAGTGGCCACCGCCGTGCAGGAAATGACCGCCACCGCCCAGGACGTGGCACGCAACGCGACTCAGGCCGCACAGGCCGCCAGCCATGCCGATCAGGCCGCCAGCCAGGGCATGCAGATCGTGCGTGATACGTCGAACTCGATTGGCGCCCTCGCCGTGGAAATCGGCCGGGCCGTCGGTGTGGTGCAAACCCTGGCCAAGGACAGCGAAAACATTAACGCGATCCTCACCGCCATCCGCGGAATCGCCGAGCAGACCAACCTGCTGGCCCTGAACGCGGCCATCGAAGCTGCCCGTGCCGGCGAGCAGGGCCGTGGTTTTGCCGTGGTGGCCGACGAGGTGCGTAACCTGGCGCAGAAAACGCAAAAGGCCACCGAAGAAATCCAGACCATGATCCAGCAATTGCAGCAAGGCACGCGGGATGTGGTGCGAGTCATGGAAGACAGCCAGAACCGCACGGATGAAAGCGTGCAGCACGCGGCCAAGGCTGCCGAAGCGCTGGAAACCATCACTCAGGCGGTGTCGGTGATCAACGACATGAACACCCAGATTGCCAGCGCGGCCGAGGAACAAAGTGCGGTGGCGGACGACATCAACCGTAATGTGATCAATATCGGCCAGGTGGCCAATGAAGTGGCAGGCGGCGCGGATGAGTCGAGTGCGGCGAGTGCAGATCTGACCAAGCTGGCCGAACAGCAGCGGCGGTTGATCAATCAGTTCAGGGTCTGATCCGAAGCCCCCATCGTCGGAGCGCCGCCCGGAGCAAGCTCGCTCCCACATTTGATCTTCAGTGAACACAGAATATGTGTACGACAGAGTTCCAGTGTGGGAGCGAGCTTGCTCCGGGCGGCGCTCCGACGATAGGGCCGGTTCAGCCACCCAATAACTCAACCCGGAGTCAGACACTCCAGCCCATTGAGCTTCGGATCATTCACCATGTTGGCCAGCACCCGTTCGCGCAACGCGGCAGGTTCACTGGCCAGCAATGCCTGCAAAGCATGCAACGGCGTCTCGGGGTCCAGCCACGCGGCCTGCCCCGCCTCATCAAGAATCAACGGCCGCCGCTGGCTTGCCGCCGGCTGGGTAATCACGGCGGTACTCAGCCAAACCTGCTCCTGAACCGGATAGGCCTCCCAGATCGCCGCAAAAAACAATGACGAGCCCTCCCCCGGTGTCAGCCAGTACGGGCGCTTGCGCGTCGTGCCGCGCCATTCATAGAAACCATTGGCCGGCAACAGGCAGCGGCGCAAGCGCAGGGCTTCACGGAACATCGGTTGTTCGGCAACGGTTTCGGCGCGGGCATGGGCTGGGGTGCGGGACAGATCGGTCAGCCAGGGTGGCGTCAGGCCCCAGCGGGCGCGGGCCAGCGTGCGTTGACCGTCAGGCCCGGCCCGCAGCATCAACACCGAATCATTGGGGGAAATGTTCCACTGCGCCTGCTGGTCGGCGGGAAAACCGGGCAGCGCCGCGAAGGCGGGATTCCAGCGAAACAGGGCATAACGTCCACACATGGGGCAACACGGCTCTTGATCAAACGAACGCCAGCCTAACAGACCAGCGTGCCGGGAAAGCTGTCCGGTTCATCACCGGACAGCGGCAGCGCGGCATTGTACGCGGTGATCAGCTCGCGGGCGTATTCGGCCTGGTCGTTATCGACCGACAGCCCGAGCAGGCCATAGATCGGCAACTCGCCGCTGCCACCGAGCAAATCACGGCCCACCAGATGCGCCTCGATACCTTCGCTGGCGAGCATGCCTTGCAGCAACTCGCCTTCCATCAGGTTTTCCGGATCGTAGATGCGCTGCATACACGCCCCTCATTCGTTTTCACTGAACACTTCGAGATGCCATTCCTCTCCATGAACCTGCAATACGAAGGTTATTGGCCGGCAGCACACCTGGCAGTCTTCAATGTAGGTCTGATCGCCACCGGACAAATCCAGCGTCGTCTCGACTTCCTCACCACAATACGGACATTCATACAGTGCGTTTTCCAGCATCGCGGTCTCCCAAGTGACTTGTGCGTATAATCGCCGGTCTATTTGCAGGGCTATTTTTGTCTGGCTACTTTTTCAGACCGTGCCCCGCCGGTTTACGATCAAAACCTTTACTTACCCTAGCCGTTTCTAACAAGAGAGCATGATGGGCGAATTCGATGCCATCCGACCTTACGACGACAGTGAAGTCCCGGCAGTGCTGGCACGACTGCTCGGCGACAAGGCGTTTCTAGATATCCTCACCCACTTCCGCTTCCCGCGTTTCGCCGGCGCTTTAGGCTGGGCACTCAAACCTCTTATAGCCCATCGGCTGCGCCGTGAGTTTGCCGGCATTAACTCCGTGGCCACGCTGCAAGACAAAGTCGAGCATTACGTCGACCATACCATTGAGCGCGCCACCGACGGTGTTACTTATACCGGTGTGGAGCAATTCAAGTCCGGCAGTGCCTACCTGTTCATCGCCAACCACCGCGACATCGTGATGGACCCAGCCTTCGTCAACTACGCCGTGTACCACGCCGGCCTGCCGACCCCGCGCATCGCGATTGGCGACAACCTGTTGCAAAAGCCTTTCGTCAGCGACCTGATGCGGCTGAACAAGAGCTTCATCGTGCACCGCTCGATCAGCGGTCGCCGGGAGAAAATGGCGGCCTATCAATTGCTTTCGGCGTACATCAACCATTCGATCCGCAACGATTGCGCCTCGATCTGGATTGCCCAGGCCGAGGGCCGCGCCAAGGACGGTGACGACCGTACCGAATCGGCGATCCTCAAGATGTTCCACATGAGCCGCAAGGACGAGCCGTTCGGCGAGGTCATTCAGTCGCTGAACCTGACACCGGTGTCGATCAGCTACGAATACGACCCGTGCGATCAGGCCAAGGCCCGCGAGCTGTACATCCGCGCCACTACCGGCAGCTACACCAAGGTACCGGGCGAGGATGACGTGAGCATCGCCAAGGGCATCACCGGCTACAAGGGCCGGGTGCACGTGAACTTTGCCGCGCCGATCACCGAACTGTTCGAAGACACCAAGCAATTGGCGGTCGAGATGGACAGGCAAATCCTCAGCGGATACCGCTTGTTCCCGGTGCACTACCTGGCTTACGCGCAGTGGAAAGATGCTGATCCAGCGTTGCAGGTGCCGAAGGCCGCCGACGTGTTCCCGGCCGAGGAGCTGGCCAAGGCCCAGGAAGAATGGCAACGCCGCCTGGATGCCTGCCCGGAAGAGCATCGTCCATTCCTGGTGTTGCAATATGCGACGCCGGTGCGCAATCAGTACCGGGTGAAGGCTGGCTTACCGCTTTAAGCGGTTTCAACCAAATGCAAAAACGGCGCCGACTTGTGGCGAGGGGGCTTGCCCCCGTTGGGCTGCGAAGCGGCCCTGATAAGCTTGCGACTGCTACGCAGCCGAACGGGGGCAAGCCCCCTCGCCACAGGGTTTACTTCAGATTCAAACCTGAGTGCTGATCCACGACACCAGCAGCGCCATCCCCAAGCAGGCAAAACCGAAGATGTAGAAAAACCGGTTCATGCGCAAGGTCGCCCAATCCAGGGTAGGCTCTACGTTGGGGCTACTCTGGCGCTGCGCCTGCAAACTGGCCATCGCACGCAGTTCACGACGACGGGTGGAGTGCAGCAACCAGCCGCCCGGGAAGGTAAAGAGCAAGGCCAGCAGATTGATCAATTTGGCGGGATGGGCGGTAAACAGCGTCATCAAGTGCAGCGACATCACATACCTCAAGTAAAACAGGTGGCAGGTGCCGGACCGGCGACCGCGGCGCGGATTCTACCGAAAGCTTTCGCGCCTGCCCTCAGTTTCCGACAAATAACGAAGCAATTGATCAATGGCTGTCCTGAGTCACGGCTTCGTCATCTGTATCGGCGACCATGCGCACCTCGAAACCGACACGGACTACGTCATGCTCCACGCCGAAAACCAGGATCGTCTTTACCTCATCACCCCCAGCGAAGAACAACAAGCCCTCGTCGGCAGCCTCGCCTTCAATGTTCAGGACCGCCATTGGCTGGTGTATTGCGCACTCGGTGGCCACCAGCATGCGGATTTGCCGGAGGCGGACTTGCTGACGGGCGTGAGCGTGCTGGATTTTTACTCGCAAGCCGCCTGATACCGATCTGTAGGAGCGAGCTTGCTCGCGATGGACTTGAGGGCGCCGCGGGGAATCAGATTTCCCGCGTAATCGTTAACGACCATCGCGAGCAAGCTCGCTCCTACAGTGGGCTCGCATTACTCGCCGAGAATCTGACCCACGGTCGGGTCCTTGAACAGGCGGGTCAACGCATCGCTCAGCACATCGCTGACCAGCTTGGTGTTGGTTTCCTGGTTCGGCGCCATACCGAAGCGCTGGTCCAGGGACGAACCATAACGGCCGCTGTAGCGACGGTTGGCGTTCTGTACATCGGAGCGGAACGTCGCGCCGATGGTGGCTTCGGTCACGTACAGGCCTTCCTTGGGCGACTGGTACTTCAACTCTGTCAGGGTCACGGTCAGTTGCGGTGCATTCATGGCATTGTTCGTCGGGGTAAAGCCCAACAGACGCACGGCGGCTTCAGCCTGGGCCTGCAGCTTCGGCAGGATCTGCGCGCCCTGCACGGTAATCGCGCTGGTCTCCGGATACAGACCACCACGGGTGCCCAGTGTCGGCGACGGACGACCGTCCACGACACGCACCACGACAGGCTGGCCATGGCCGACCGGGGCCAACTGGGCGGTCAGCTTGGGTTCCGGGCTCAGTTGTTGCGGGCTGTGGGCGCAGCCAACCAGGGTCAAACTGGTCACAGTAATCAAACCGAACAACAGGCGTTGCAACATGCTCTTCTCTCCAGAATCAGGCACAATCAGGCTGGCAGTATAGCGGTGCGTTACTGCGGGGAACCAGCACCGCACAGTGAACGATGAAATATCTGACAAGCCCCCCGGGAAGGAGGTTCTTGTCACACAGATGTCACCGCTCATACACTTGCACGTAATGGCTTGCGATTATCGTTTTCTTCAGAAAACCAACAAGGTACTCCACCATGCGCCATCTGATCTCTCTGTTCGCGCCACGCCCGCTGCATCGCTGCTTCGCCCTGCTCGACTGCAACGGCCACTGCCAGGCCTTCAAGCAGTGCAGCCTCCAGCCCATGGGCGATGGCTGGGTTGAAATCGAAGAGATCCGCCTGAACTGGCTGAATCAGCCGTTGCCTGCCGACGCCCGCATCGTTTCGCAACAGCATCAGCCACGCTCGCGTGCACAGCAAATGATGACGACCTGACCAAACACCTAATAAAAGTCATTAAACACGACCATTTCCCTGCGTTTCTTAGATACAATCTCCCCCCGATTATAAGGACGTCTCCTGATCGGGCCTCGCAGCATCGTCAATGCGCTTGTGTTGACACCCCGCACCGCCCACAGAGAGCCGCCCACACAGATCGAGTGAAGCTGGCGCGCTTGCTGTTTTGTTGAGCAAAACCTCCACTTTTCGCGAATCTGCAGAGCTGTCATTACGCTCGGTCACTGAGCTGTTTGCCCGTTTTGCCTGCCCTGTATCCCCATGGCGGCAATCCATCCGGGCACGGTGCCAGGCTGGGACAGCCCTTTTTGAGGTTCACGTCTTCAAAAGAGCGTGAAAAAAACGGGTTTTCACAACTTCACAAGAGTGTGGCGAGCAAATGAATAGTTTTGCGTCTGAACATGCACCATTAGCGTCTACAACAGCCCAACGACACAGGACCGAGTATTCCTCGAACACCGGAGCCTGAAGCCTGTCCGCTACGGATTTGGTTGCACAAACGGATGTATCGACCATAAGTCGAATTGCCTCCCGCGAGCTGAAATGAGTTCATATGGCTCATAGGCCCGGCAGGTAGCGTCCGTCGAAGTTGCGATAAATTGCGAAGATTCGGACATGGCGATCCTGCCATGGGTACCTGGGGCAACACTGACACGCCCCGGAACGCCTGGCAGCCATACCGACAATTTGGTGCTGCAGATTTTGGAGACGCGTTAAATGGCGCATAACGAAGCAGTCGACGTAGTACTGGTTGGGGCCGGCATCATGAGTGCCACCCTGGCGGTACTGCTCAAAGAGCTCGACCCCGCGATCAAGCTGGAAGTCGTCGAGCTGATGGATTCCGGTGCCGCGGAGAGTTCCAACCCGTGGAACAACGCCGGTACCGGTCACGCCGGGCTGTGTGAGCTCAACTACACGCCGCAGGCAGCCGATGGCACCGTCGACATCAAGAAAGCCGTGCACATCAACACCCAGTTTGAGGTGTCGAAGCAGTTCTGGTCGTACCTGACCAAAAAAGGCACATTCGGCTCGTGCAAATCGTTTATCAGCCCGGTGCCACACCTGAGTTTCGTGCAGGGCGACAGCGGCGTGTCCTTCCTCAAGGAACGCTTCAAGGTGCTGAGCAAGCACCACGCCTTCGCCGACATGGAATACACCGAAGACAAGGCCAAAATGGCCGAGTGGATGCCGCTGATGATGCCTGGCCGCGATCCTGGCGAAACCCTCGCCGCGACCCGCGTGATCAATGGCACCGACGTCAACTTCGGCGCCCTGACCAACCAGTTGCTCAAGCACCTGACCAGCGCACCCGATGCCCAGGTCAAGTACTGCAAGCGCGTGACCGGCCTCAAGCGCAGCAATGGCGGCTGGACCGTCAGCATCAAAGACGTCAACAGCGGCAACACCCGTGAAGTCGACGCCAAGTTTGTCTTCCTGGGCGCTGGCGGCGCGGCGCTGCCGCTGCTGCAGGCCTCGGGCATCGAAGAGAGCAAAGGCTTCGGCGGTTTCCCGATCAGCGGCCAGTGGCTGCGCTGCGACAACCCGGAAGTGGTCAAGCACCACCAGGCCAAGGTGTACAGCCAGGCTGCCGTAGGTTCGCCGCCAATGTCCGTGCCGCACCTGGACACCCGCGTGGTCGATGGCAAGAAGTCCCTGCTGTTCGGACCTTACGCCGGCTTCACCACCAAGTTCCTCAAGCACGGTTCCTTCATGGACCTTCCGATGTCGGTTCGTGCCGGCAACATCGGTCCGATGCTGGCCGTGGCGAAAAACAACATGGACCTGACCAAGTACCTGGTCAGCGAAGTGATGCAGTCGATGGAGCAGCGCCTGGAATCCCTGCGTCGCTTCTATCCTGAGGCGAAAGCCGAAGACTGGCGCCTGGAAGTGGCCGGCCAACGGGTGCAGATCATCAAGAAAGACCCGAAAAAAGGCGGCATCCTGCAATTTGGTACCGAACTGGTCGCGGCCAAGGACGGTTCCCTGGCGGCACTGCTCGGCGCTTCGCCTGGTGCCTCGGTGACCGTTTCGATCATGCTGGAACTGATCGAGAAATGCTTCCCGGGCAAAGCCAAAGGCGAATGGGCTAGCAAACTGGCCGAAATCTTCCCGGCCCGAGAAAAGGTTCTGGAAACCGACGCTGTGTTGTATCGCAAGATCAACACGCAGAACAACGTAGCCCTGGAACTGGTTGAAGCCAGCAGCGAGACCGAAAGCTACGCTTGATTCGGCGCCATGAAAAACGCCCCGTTCTTACTGAGAGCGGGGCGTTTTTTTATGCATTTGAAAGATCGCAGCCTCGCTTCGCTCGACAGCTCCTACAGGAACACGCGGTCCAATGTAGGAGCTGTCGAGCGAAGCGAGGCTGCGATCTCTTGATCTTAACCGCGAATTTTTTCGATCAGCTCGATGTAATCCGGCGCGTTGCGCTGATCCTTGATCAGGGCAACGAAGTCATTGCCGTGCTCATCCTTGCCATTCACGTCGTAACCCGCTTCGACAAAGAACGTCAGGAAACGCTCAAAATCGTCGATACGCAGGCCACGGTAGGCCTTGACCAGTTTGTGCAGGGACGGAGAAGTCGCATCGACCGGCTCGAAATCGAGGAACAACTTGATCTGCTCATCGCCGATCTCGTCACCAATCACTTGTTTTTTATCTTTACGCATTGCCGACTCCAGCTCGCAGACATTACACGGGGCGGGCAGTTTACCCCCGCGCAGGCACAGGGCTCAACGCGGACGAGTGCTGCCAGTGTGCAGATCGGCCCAGACATGGCCATTGGCGTAGCTGAGAAACTGGCAATACACCGTATCGTTGCGCAACAAATCGATCACCACCCGGTATTGCGCCAGCGGGTAATAGAGGGTCAGGGTTTTGCTCGGCTCGTCGTAAACCGGTTTCTTCAGGCTTTTGCTTTCACCATCGAAATTGACCAGCACCTGACTGATGGTGGCGCCCTTGTTCAGCGATTTGCCCTTGAGACGAATCAGCAACGGCGACGTGACCGGAATCGGCTGTTGATTGGATTGGCGCTGAGCACCGACCACTACCGAATAATCGGTGACCTGCATCAGTTGCTGCTGTTCGGGATCAGCATCGCGCAGAGTGAGATCGTCCGGTGGCAGGAATTGACTGTGCATGGGCGCCGGCGCGGCGGCAAGGGGCAGGCTGAGGGTCAGCAACAGGGCGGCGCAGCAGCGGATGGAACGGCTCATGACAGGCTCCGGAATCGGGGCCGAGCACTCTAACATGGGCTGAAGAAAGTGGTTCAAGTGCACAGAAACCAATGTGGGAGCGGGCTTGCTCGCGAAGAGGGAGTGTCAGTCACATCACTGCAACTGACACACCGCATTCGCGAGCAAGCCCGCTCCCACAGGGGCAAAGATCAGTCGAATTGCGCGCGCATCCAGGCCTGATACTCGGCAACACCAGGCTCGCCTTCGCGCGGCGCCCAATGCGCCAGCTCACCTTCACCGACCGGACGATAAGGACCGGCCTTGCATTCGAACATCAGGCTGTCGGCCTCCAGCACCACCAAACCGTGGAACACACCGGTTGGCAGGTCCACGCCAACGCAGTCGCCACCGGCCTCAAGCACGGTCTTGCTCAGCACCGTACCGGTCTCGTCAAAGATCAGCACGCCCAGCCGGCCCTTGAGGACCAACAGGGTTTCGGCCTTGTTGTCGCCCAAATGCCGGTGAGGAGGAATATACGTGGACGGCTGCAACCCCACCGCCATGCGATGGCAAGCGTCTTCCATCTGATGGAAATTGTGATGCTGGCGCCCACGAGGATTGGCCGCGGCTTTCCCGGCCAGCTCGGTGAACAAGGTCTGATCCAGAAAACGCGGCGTATCCATGTCTTACATTCCTTTAACGGCGAAAATCCCGTTGGCGTTACGCCAGTAGCCTTTGTAGTCCATGCCGTAACCGAAGATGTAGCGGTCGATGCACGGCAGACCGACGAAATCGGCCTTGAGGTCAGGACGGGCCTTGCGGTCGTGGTCTTTGTCGATCAGCACGGCGGTGTGCACTTTACGTGCGCCAGCGTGTTTGCAGAAGTCGATGATCGCGCCCAGGGTGTGACCTTCGTCGAGGATGTCGTCGATGATCAGCACATCACGGTCGATAAAGGAAACTTCCGGCTTGGCTTTCCAGAACAGGTCGCCGCCGCTGGTTTCGTTGCGATAGCGGGTGGCGTGCAGGTAGGACGCTTCCAGCGGGAACTGCAGATAGGTCAGCAGCTTGCCGGAGAAAATCAGCCCGCCGTTCATCACGCAGAACACCACCGGGTTGCTGTCTGCCATTTGTTCGTTGATTTGTGCACCGACGCGGGCGATGGCCGCCTCGACTTCAGCTTCGGTGTACAGGCAGTCAGCCTCTCGCATGATTTGACGGATATGCTCGAGATCAGCGGACATGGCGCTCTCCAGGGGGTGACGGATTCGGAAAAGCGGGCAAAGGTACGCATCAACCGAGGCCAGATCAAGCCTTTGTGGACTAACGTACTGTATGTCTATAGGACAACACCCTCGGATAGATTAATCTAGGCCGGTTTTTTTGCCCGCTGCCGGAGCCATTCCCCATGCCCATCCATGAGATCCGCCACCCGCTGATCCGTCATAAACTTGGCCTTATGCGCCGTGCAGACATCAGCACGAAGAATTTCCGTGAGCTCGCTCAGGAAGTCGGCGCCCTGCTGACCTATGAAGCCACCAAAGACCTGCCGCTGGAAGCCTACGATATCGAAGGCTGGTGCGGAACCGTATCGGTCGAGAAGATCGCCGGCAAGAAGATTACTGTAGTGCCAATCCTGCGGGCCGGTATCGGCATGCTCGAAGGCGTGCTCAGCCTGATCCCGGGCGCCAAGGTCAGCGCCGTGGGCGTGGCCCGTAACGAGGAAACCCTCGAGGCCCACACCTACCTTGAGAAGCTGGTACCGGAAATCAACGAACGCCTGGCCATGATCATCGACCCGATGCTCGCCACCGGCGGCTCGATGGTTGCCACCATCGACCTGCTGAAAAAGGCCGGGTGCAAGGACATTCGCGCCATGGTGCTGGTCGCTGCGCCAGAAGGCATCGCTGCGGTCGAGAAGGCTCACCCGGACGTGATCATCTACACCGCTTCAATTGATCAAAAACTGAACGAACATGGTTACATCATCCCAGGGCTGGGCGATGCCGGTGACAAGATCTTCGGCACCAAGCAGAAGGACGCGTGACCATGCAGCAAGAGTTCAACGATCCGCTCTGGCGCACGGTGCTGTCGGGTGCACAGATGCTGTTCGTGGCCTTCGGCGCCCTGGTGTTGATGCCGCTGATTACCGGTCTCGACCCGAACGTGGCGCTGTTCACGGCCGGCCTGGGGACGATCCTGTTCCAGATCGTCACCGGGCGTCAGGTGCCGGTGTTCCTGGCATCGAGCTTTGCCTTCATCACCCCGATCATTCTCGCCAAGGGCCAATTTGGTCTGGCCGCGACCATGGGCGGTGTGATGGCGGCGGGTTTCGTCTACACCTTCCTCGGCCTCGCGGTGAAGATCAAAGGCACCGGGTTCATTGACCGCCTGCTGCCGCCGGTGGTGATCGGGCCGGTGATCATCTCGATTGGCCTGGCCATGGCGCCGATTGCCGCCAACATGGCCATGGGCAAGGCCGGCGACGGCAGCGAATTGATTCATTACCAGACGGCGATGTTGATCTCGATGCCCGCGCTGCTCACCACACTGATCGTTGCGGTTTTCGGCAAGGGCATCTTCCGCCTGGTGCCGATCATCTCCGGCGTGCTGGTCGGTTTCGGCATGTCGTTCTACTTCGGCGTGGTCGATACCGCGAAGATTGCCGCGGCACCATGGTTCGCTCTCCCGCACTTCACCGCGCCGGAATTCAACTGGCAGGCGATTCTGTTTATCGTTCCGGTTGCCCTGGCCCCGGCCATAGAACACATCGGCGGCGTGATTGCAGTGGGTAGTGTGACCGGTCGCGATTACCTGAAAAAACCCGGCCTGCACCGCACCCTGCTCGGTGACGGCATTGCCACTACAGCGGCCGGTCTGTTCGGCGGCCCGCCCAACACCACCTACGCCGAAGTGACCGGCGCGGTCATGCTGACCAAGAACTACAACCCGAAAATCATGACCTGGGCGGCGATCTTCGCCATCAGCCTGGCGTTCATCGGCAAGTTCGGCGCACTGCTGCAAAGCATTCCAGTGCCGGTGATGGGCGGGATTCTCTGCCTGTTGTTCGGTTCGATTGCGGCGGTGGGGATGAACACGATGATTCGCCACAAGATCGATCTGGGCGAGGCGCGCAATCTGGTGATTGTTTCGGTGACCCTGGTGTTCGGGATCGGCGGCGTGCTGATCGGCACCGGCACCGGGCCGGACGATTTCGGCCTCAAGGGCATCGCGCTGTGCGCGGTGGTGGCGATTGGCTTGAACCTGATCCTGCCGGGTAATGACAGCTGGAAGCACAAGAAGGCGAATGAGCCGCTGATCTAACAGCTTGAGATATTTGTAGTCTGCCAGATAGCTATCGCGAGCAAGCTCGCTCCCACAGGGGAATGCATTCCAAACTGTGGGAGCGGACCTGCTCCGGGCGGCGTTCCGACGAAGCTTTTAAAGCGCCAAAGGCGCGCGCTCGCACAGCACACTCAACGCCCGCGCCCAATGCGGGTCATCGTTGAGGCACGGCACCAGCACCAACTCCTCGCCCCCCGCCTCGCGGAATTGTTCTTTGCCGCGATCACCGATTTCTTCCAGTGTCTCGATGCAATCGGCAACGAATGCCGGGCACATCACCAGAATCTTTTTCACGCCGCTTTTGGCCAACTCATCGAGGCGCGCTTCGGTGTAGGGTTCGATCCATTTGGCACGCCCCAGGCGCGACTGGAACGACACCGACCACTTGCCCTCCGGCAGCCCCATGCGCTTGGCGACCTCTGCCGCCGTACGCAGGCATTGGCCGCGATAACAGGTAGCGACCACCTCCGGCGGCGCCCCGGCGCAGCAATCACCACCACCCTCGAAGCTGTGACCAGGGTTGAGCTTCTTCAGATGCCGTTCCGGCAAGCCGTGAAAGCTCATCAGCAAGTGATCGAAATCCTGCTCCAGATAGGGCCTGGTCGTGGCCACCAGCGCATCGAGGTATTCAGGTTGATCGTAGAACGGTTGCAGCACTGACAGCTGCACGTCGAGGTTTTTCTCGCGCACAACCCGCTTGGCTTCCTCTATGACCGTGGTGGTGGTGCTGTCGGCGAACTGTGGATAAAGCGGTGCCAGAGTTATCCGCTTGTGCCCCGCCGCAGCCATGCGAACCAGTGACGATTCAATCGACGGCTCACCGTAGCGCATCGCCAACTCGACCGGACCATGCTGCCACTGGCCGGCCATGGCTTGTTGCAGGCGACGGCTGAGCACCACCAGCGGCGAGCCCTCGTCCCACCAGATCGAGGCATAAGCATGGGCCGACTGCTCGGGACGCTTGATCAGGATCAGCGACACCAGCAGGCGTCGAACCGGCCATGGCAGGTCGATCACGTACGGGTCCATCAGAAATTGATTGAGGTAGCTGCGCACATCCGCCACTGAGGTGGAGGCAGGTGAACCCAGGTTGACCAGAAGCAACGCGTGATCGGTCATGCAACGTCCTATTTCAAAGGCGACCGGACAGATCGTCCAGAGCCGCGCGCAAATCCGTGAACTTAAAAGTGAAACCAGCCTGTAACAAACGCACTGGGGTGGCCCGTTGGCCACCGAGCAACAACAGCGACAACTCGCCCAACCCCACCTTCAATGCAAAGGCCGGCATCGGCATGAACGCCGGGCGATGCAGCACGCTGCCCAACGCCGTGGCAAACTCGCGGTTGCGCACCGGCTTGGGCGCGCACGCATTATAGGGACCGCTGCCTTCGTTGCGATGCAGAAGAAAATCAATCAGGGCGATTTGATCGTCGATATGAATCCACGGCATCCACTGCCGGCCGTTGCCGATCGGCCCTCCCAGTCCCAGTTTGAACGGCAATAACAGCCGCGACAAAAAGCCGCCCTCTGCCGACAGCACCAACCCGGTTCGAATGAGGATGACGCGAATGCCCAGCGTTTCAGCCCGCTGTGCAGTCTCTTCCCAGGCGATGCATAACTGGCTGGCGAAATCTTCGCTGACCGGCCCCGAGTCCTCGGTCAGTTCGCGCTCGCCACCGTCGCCATACCAGCCGACAGCCGAACCGGAAATCAAGACCCGTGGCTTCTGCTCGCGACTTTCAAGCCACGTCAGCAAGGTTTCAGTCAGCGTGATCCGGCTGCTCCACAACAAGGCTCTACGCCTGTGAGTCCAGGGCCGGTCGGCAATCGGCGCTCCGGCCAGATTGACGATTGCATCCACCGGCTCCTGCCCCAGATCCTCCAGCCGGGCAACTCCACGCACTTGGGCACCACATGTTTTCGCGACTTTTTCAGGCTTGCGACTCCAGACTGTCAGGCGATGTCCCTGGCCCAACCAGTGCCGGCAGAGCTGACGTCCTATCAAACCAGTACCGCCGGTCAGCAATATGTGCATGACTTCTTCCTCGCGTGGCGTTTTACCTTGTCCATTAGTCTATTTTTATAAGCAGGGATCTTTGGTATCGAGCAGGCTCTGTGTTTAACAATAGGCCAAGCTGTCAGAACGAGAACGCTAAAAGTTATACCAAAAAACAACATTGTACAGGTTTGAACCCCGGCGTAGTCTGTACAGAAAGGCAAACGAGGCCCCTATGACTGTACCTATCGCAATCGTTGGCACCGGCATTGCCGGACTCTCCGCCGCCCAGGCCCTGACCGACCTCGGGCATGTGGTTCAACTGTTCGATAAAAGCCGCGGCAGCGGCGGGCGCATGTCGAGCAAGCGCAGCGATGCGGGTGCTCTGGACATGGGCGCGCAGTATTTCACCGCCCGTGAGCGGCGTTTTGCCAACGAAGTCCAGCGCTGGCAAGAAAACGGCTGGGTCGCCGAGTGGACGCCGCAGCTGTACACCTACCATGGCGGCCAGCTCAGCCTGTCGCCGGACGAGCAGACCCGCTGGGTCGGCACACCGCGCATGAGCGCCATCACCCGCGCCCTGCTCGGTGACCTTGAAGTGCATTTCGCCTGCCGGATCACCGAGATCTATCGCGGTGAAGAACACTGGCACCTGCAGGACGCCGAGGGCTTCACCCACGGACCGTTCAGTCACGTGGTCATCGCCACGCCGGCCCCACAGGCCACGGCTTTGCTGGCATCCGCGCCGAAACTCGCCGGGGCCGCCGCCGGGGTGAAAATGGACCCGACCTGGGCCATCGCCCTGGCCTTCGAAACGCCGCTGGAAACGCCCATGGAAGGCTGCTTCGTACAGGACAGCCCACTCGACTGGCTGGCCCGCAACCGCAGCAAACCCGGGCGCGACAACACCCTCGACACTTGGGTACTGCACGCCACCAGCGCCTGGAGCCGACAACACATCGACTTGTCCAAGGAAGCCGTGATCGAACAGTTGCATGGCGCGTTTGCCGAACTGCTGCACGACTCCATGCCCGCGCCGAGCTTCAGCCTCGCCCACCGTTGGCTCTACGCCCGCCCCGCCAGCAGTCACGAATGGGGCACCCTGGCCGATGCCGACCTGGGGCTGTATGCCTGTGGCGACTGGTGCCTGTCCGGGCGCGTCGAAGGGGCCTGGCTCAGCGGTCAGGAAGCCGCCCGCCGCTTGCATGAACACCTGCAGTAAAAGCACCAACCCGAGCACATCGCTGCTGTCGCCATGGACAGCAGCCCGCCACAAAACTTATACACAACATTTGACTTGTACAACTTCGAATCTATGATGAAGTTATCTTGTACAGACTCGACCGTCTGCACAGGTTCAGATTCGAGGTGCTCCGATGCCCCATGCCCCCACCAAACAGAAAATCGCCATCAACGCCTGTCTCCTGCACCCGGACTTGCCGGTGGAGGAAGACGGCCGGCTCAACGATCCAGTGCTGCGGGAAAACTTCCTCACCCGCGTATTCGCCTACAGTGCCTGGCAGCAGCTACGCCAGGAAGGCCTGACCCGGCGCGATCTCATTGACTTTCACTCGCGCTACAAATACCTGCTGATGGCCCACAACCCGGTGCAATACAAGACCCTGGGCCACTTGCTGGGCAACATGGGTCATACCGATCCGCAGGAACTCGGCCCCCGCTATTTCAGCGAGTTGATGTCGGCGCTGAAAAAATGCGCCACCCGCCGGACCCACACCAACGTCCTGCAACACCTCAGTGGCTACCTGAAACAGGCCATCAGCCACGAAGAAAAGCAGGAAGTGCAGCACGTGATCAGCCAGTACCGCCTGGGCATCGTGCCGCTGGTGGTGCCGCTGACGCTGCTCAAACATCACTTTCGCCAACACCCCGATCCGTACATCGCACAGCAGGTCTACCTGCAACCGCACCCGGAAAACCTCAGCCTGCAAAACGCCATTTGATGAAAAAAACACTCGACACCAGCGCCCGGGAAGACCTCGGCGATGACTTTAAAAAGGCGCTGGACGAAGGCTGGCTGCCGATCCGTGAAGTGGCGCGGCTAACCGGCGTCAATGCCGTGACCCTGCGCGCCTGGGAGCGGCGCTACGGCCTGATCGTGCCGCAACGCACACCCAAGGGGCACCGGTTGTTTTCGGCCGACCATGTAAAACGCATCCAGAGCATCCTCACCTGGCTCAACCGTGGCGTTGCCGTCAGCCAGGTCAAGCCATTGCTCGACACACCGCAAACCTTCAGCAAGTCCGTCGACAACGATTGGCACGCCTTGCTGCAAACGTTGCTGCAGGCGGTCAGAGGACTGCAGGAGCGCTCTCTGGATGACAGCGTCAATCAGGCGATGGCGTTGTATCCGCCGCGAACCCTGTGCGCGCAATTGCTGATGCCTTTGCTGGCTGCTCTGGAACAACGCTGGCAAGGCCAATTCGGTGCGCAGATGGAGCGGGTGTTTTTTTGTGCCTGGCTGCGCAGCAAATTCGGAGCACGCATCTACCATAACAATCGTCAGTTGCGCACCGCGCCTCTGCTGCTGATCAACCACTCGGACCTGCCCGTGGAGCCCCACCTGTGGCTCACGGCCTGGCTGATCAGCAGTGCCGATTGCCCGGTGGAGGTCTTCGACTGGCCGCTGCCTGTCGGCGAACTGACACTGGCGGTCGAACTGCTGCAACCCCGTGGCGTTCTGCTGTACTCCAGCAAGGCCATGAACCTGGCGCAACTGGCGAAGCTTTTCAAAGGCGTCAGTTGCCCAAAAATGATTGCCGGACCAACGGTATGCATCCACCACGCCGAATTGTCCGCAAGTACTACCGGGATCGCTGATTTGTACCTGGCCGAAGATCCATTGTCGGCACATCAGGCACTCGTTCAGTGCGGGCTGATTTAAATGAATCGCGTGGATACCAAAATGCAATTGATCTGGCTGCGCAGCGACTTGCGCCTGAATGACAACACCGCACTCTCGGCCGCCGCGGCTCGAGGCCCCTGCGTGGCGGTCTATCTACTGAGCCCGGAACAATGGCTGGAACACGACGATGCGCCCTGCAAAGTGGACTTCTGGCTGCGCAACCTGCGCGAGTTGAGCCGCGAACTGGGTCAACTGAACATTCCCCTGCTGATCCGCCAGGCACCTCGCTGGGATGACGCGCCAACGGTGTTGCTGAACCTGTGCCGACAGTGGCAGGTCAACGCGCTGTACCTCAACGAAGAGTACGGCATCCATGAATCCCGTCGCGATGCAGCGGTCGCCCGGATGCTAAGGGCCGAAGGCATCGAAGTTCGCCGCTACCTCGATCAGTTGCTGTTCCAGCCCGGTAGCGTGCTGACCCGGTCCGGCACTTACTTTCAGGTCTTCAGCCAGTTCCGCAAAGTCTGTTACGAACGACTTCACCACTCGCTACCCAGCCTGGTACGCGCACCGCAGAAACAAGCGCCACTGAACATTGTCAGCGATGCGATCCCCTCGAGTGTCGACGGTTTCGCAACGCCCGGTGACAACCTGCGCAGCCTGTGGCCGGCGGGCGAAGCGCAAGCCCGACATCGCCTCGACAGCTTTAGCGATACGCAAATCGACCACTACCAAAGCGAACGCGATTTCCCGGCGAAGCCCGGCACCAGTCAGCTTTCGGCTTATCTCGCCGCCGGGGTGATCTCAGCTCGCCAATGCCTGCGCGCGGCCCTGCACAGCAATCAAGGCGAATTCGAAAGCGGCAACACCGGTGCCGTCACCTGGATCAACGAACTGCTGTGGCGCGAGTTCTACAAACACATCCTGGTGGGCTACCCACGGGTTTCCCGGCACCGCGCGTTTCGCCCGGAAACCGAAGCGCTAGCCTGGCGCAACGCCCCCGAAGAACTTGCCGCCTGGCAACAGGCACGTACCGGCTTGCCGATCATCGACGCCGCCATGCGCCAACTGCTGGCTACCGGCTGGATGCACAACCGCCTGCGCATGGTGGTAGCAATGTTCCTGACCAAAAACCTGCTGATCGACTGGCGCGAAGGTGAACGCTTTTTCATGCGTCACCTGATCGATGGCGACCTGGCGGCGAACAATGGTGGCTGGCAGTGGAGTTCCTCCACCGGCACCGACTCGGTGCCGTACTTCCGGATTTTCAACCCGCTGAGCCAGTCGGAAAAATTCGATCCCGAAGGTGTGTTCATCAAGCAATGGCTGCCTGAACTGGCCGGGCTGAACAAAAAACAAGTGCACAACCCCGCCAATCTCGGTGGCCTTTTCGGTGGTGTGGATTACCCCTCACCGATCGTCGACTTGAGTACCTCCCGTACGCGCGCGTTGACGGCATTCAAAAATCTGCCGTCACGGCAATACGCCGCCGTTGAGTCATGAGTGACCGCCACCGGGATCACTTCGATACCGGGGCATTGCTTTATGAACATTTACCCGTGTTGGGCCGAACAATGGCCTGGCTGAAAAGGAGATTGGGATGAGCCGTACACTCTCACGACGATACTGGCTGACCGGCGCCAGCAGCGGCATCGGTGCCGCCCTGGCTGAAGAAATCCTGAAAACCGGTGCGCACCTGGCCGTCAGTTCGCGCTCGGTAGCGCAGTTGAAAGTCTTGTCGCAACGCTATCCGGGGCAGGTGCTGGTGGTGGCCGGTGACTTGACCAACAGCCAGACCGTGCGCGAAATCGGCGAGCAGATTGCCGAGGACTGGGGCTCGCTGGACTCGGTGATACTCAACGCCGGTACCTGCGAGTACGTGGACGCCAAGCAATTCGATGCGTCGATTGTCGAGCATGTGGTGCGCACCAACCTGTTGGCCAGCAGCTATTGCATCGAAGCCGCCCTGCCCTTGCTGCGGGCCGGCACCGCACCGCATATGGTGGCCATGGCCAGTACGGTGACTTACCTGCCGCTGCCCAAGGCAGAAGCCTACGGCGCCTCGAAGGCCGGGCTGCGTTATCTGTTCGAATCCCTGCGCATCGACCTGGCCCCCGAAGGCATAGAGGTCACGGTGGTCAGCCCCGGGGGTTTCGAAACGCCGCTGACGGCGAACAACGACTTCCCCATGCCCTTGAGCTGGCCAGTGGAGAAAGCTGCGCGGCATATTTTCGAAAAACTCAAGGACCGCCCGCTGGAAATCGCTTTCCCGGCCGCCTTCATGGCCGCCCTCTGGCCGCTCTCCAAACTGCCGGAACAAGTGAAACTGGAGATCGGCAAGCGCATGGTGCGCAGCCAGCCACCCATCAAGGATCAACCGTAAAAATCGCCATCATCGGCAGCGGTATCCCGGACGTTTCGATACTTGAGCGTCCGTCAGACCTTTCACACAGCATCCGGCGACTGCCTTACACTGCGCGCCATGAAAACCATCCCCCATACGCAAATCGCGGAACCCGCGGTCACCTGCTCGACCTGCGCAGCCTGTTGCTGTCAGCTCGAAGTCATGCTGATCACCGATACAGGTGTGCCTGAACGGTTCATCGATACCGATGACTGGGGTGGGGAAGTCATGTTGCGCCTGGACGACGGCTGGTGTGCTGCGCTGGATCGCAACACGATGATGTGCACCATCTACGAAAAACGCCCGCTGATCTGCCGGGAGTTTGAGATGGGCGCTCCGGAGTGCATCGACGAACGCCAGGGGATTTCGACGGCGTATCGCTGAATCGGAAAACAACACAGCTCCTGTAGGAGCGAGCCTGCTCGCGATTGCGGACTGTCAGCCAACTAAGCTGGCAACTGACACACCGTCATCGCGAGCAGGCTCGCTCCTACAGGGGGATGCAATTACAACGGCAACGTGTAATGCAGCGAGTAGCTTTCTACACCGTCGTTGGAACTGGCGAGCCCGGCGTTGGAATAGTGCGTCGCACGGATCCCGACTTCATGGCCGCCGTTGAAGCGCAGGCCAAAACCGAGCCGGTCTTCAAACTGGAAAGCACTGCCGATATTGTTGTCTTCGAGTCGGGTATTGGAGAACACCGCCACGCCAATGCCCGCTTCAACGTACGGTTTGACGTTCTGGCCGGCAAATTCGTAAACGAATACCGGGGAGAACGACAGGCTGTTATTGCTCGAGGTCTTGTCGCCTTCCCAGTAGGTGTAGGCGCCGCTCCAGTAACCGGTCATGCGACCGACGTCACTCTGCCACCAGCTCTGGTCCCAATCGAATTGCATGCCCAGTCGATACGTCATAGTCGAATCGCTGGTCTGACCAACCGCGAACTCCACACCTGCCGCCTGCGCGGTAAAGGTGTGCCCCATTAGTGCGGCCGCAATCGCGGCCAAGCAGAATAGTCGCTTCATTAGAAACTTCCTTTTCCGAACAATTTCGTATGGTTTTTTTGTTGCTCAGCCCTGAAAAGCTATAGAAATCGGCGATTTATCAGAAGCTCACCCCAATTCTTCGTTTGATTCCCCCGGGACTTTCTTACCTGTTGAAGCTTCGCACAATGCCAGCCGTATTCCACAGTATCGGCAAGATATTTCTGAAATGAACCGGATCGGCACTGGTCCAGAACTGCGCCTCACGGGCAGGCCCATCGGCGAGCAGTTCGCCTTCGGCCAAAAGCCGCTGGAGTTGCCGCGCGACGGCGGCACCGGTATCGATCAGGCTGATGTCCTCGGGGATCATCTGCCGGAGCATCGGCTTGAGAAAAGGGTAGTGGGTGCAGCCGAGAATCAGGGTGTCCGCGCCGGCGGCCAGCAGCGGCTCGACATACCCGGACAGCAGTTGACGCAATTCGGGGCTATGCAGGTCGCCGTTTTCAATCAGCTCCACCAGCCCGGGACAAGGCTGGGTGATTACTTTCACGTCCGTGGCGAAGCGGTCGAGCAACGCGGCGAACTTGGCGCTCTGCAAGGTACCGGTGGTGGCCAGCACCCCCACTACGCCGGAGCGGGTTGCGGCGGCGGCCGGCTTGACTGCCGGCTCCATGCCAACGATGGGCCATTCTGGATAGTCGCGACGCAGGTCGGCGACACCGGCCACCGTCGCCGTGTTGCACGCCAGCACCAGGGCCTTGGCGCCCTGCTGACGAAAGAATTCCGCCATCACGCTGCAACGCTGTTGGATAAACTGCGGGGTTTTCTCGCCGTAGGGAATATTCCCGCAGTCGGCGACGTACAACAGAGACTCATTGGGCAGCAAACGCTGGATCTCGGCCAGTACCGAGAGCCCGCCGACACCGGAGTCGAACACGCCAATCGGCGCTTCACGCATGTTTCGACCCACAGACGCTGCAACCCGGATCGCGCTTGACCCGCAACTCACGGAAGCGTGTACCCAAGGCATCGATCAACAGCAGGCGCCCCACCAGCGGCTCACCGAATCCGGCCAGTAACTTCAGCGCTTCGAGGGCTTGCAGACTGCCAACCAGCCCCACCAGCGGACCGACCACGCCGGCCTCGCTGCATGTCAGCTCGGCTTCGCTGCCGTGCCCATACAAACAGTGGTAGCACGGACTCTCCGGCCGACGCGGATCGAACACTGACAGTTGCCCTTCGAGGCGAATCGCCGCACCACTGACCAGCGGTTTGCCGGCCACCACGCAAGCGGCATTGACCGCTTCACGGGTGGAAAAATTGTCAGAACAATCGAGGACCAGATCTACCCCGGCCACCACCGCGGCCAGGGAATCCTCATCCAGCGCCGAACGATGGGCGACCAGTTGAATCTCGGGATTGATCGCGGTCAGGCGCTTGAGCGCCGAATCGACCTTGGTCATGCCGACGCTGTCGGTGTCGTGAATGATCTGGCGTTGCAGGTTGGTCAGGTCGACCGTGTCGAAGTCCGCCAGGTGCAACTCGCCAACGCCGGCGGCCGCCAGATACAGCGCCACTGGCGCGCCAAGGCCGCCAAGACCGACGATCAATACGCGGCTTTGCTTGAGTCGCAACTGGCCGTCGATATCAATGTGTTGCAGCAGAATCTGCCGGCTGTAACGCAGCAACTCCTGATCATTCAGCACGGCAGGCGCCCCAGACTGATGCGTTGGTGACCGCCCAGATCGGTGCGGCTGTGGACTTCTTCGAACCCGCGGGTCAGCAGCAAATCGCGGACCGCCTCGGCCTGATCGTAGCCATGTTCGAGCATCAGCCAACCGCCGGCGTCCAGATGATCCGGCGCCTGGGCGACGATCAGGCGCAGATCGTCGAGCCCGTCGACACCCGCCACCAGGGCGCTGGCCGGCTCGAAGCGCACATCGCCCTCGACCAGATGCGGATCGGCCGCTGCAATGTAGGGCGGATTGCTGATGATCAGTTGAAAACGCTGACCTTCCAGGGCGCTGAACCAATGACTGCTCAGTACCTTGGCGTTGTTCAGGTGCAGGCGCTGGCGATTGCGCTCGGCCAGGGCCACGGCTTCCAGCACCCGATCCACGGCAGTAACGCTCCAGGCCGGACGCTCGCTGGCCAGGGCCAGGGCAATCGCGCCACTGCCGGTGCCAAGGTCGAGTACCCTGGCCGGTGTGGCCGGCAACAGTTCCAGCGCAGCTTCCACCAGCAGCTCGGTGTCGGGGCGCGGAATCAGTGTGTGCGGTGCCACTTCCAGATCCAGCTTCCAGAAACCTTGCTGGCCGAGGATATAGGCCACCGGCTCACCGCTGCGGCGGCGCTGCAAATACTCGGCGAACGTCAGCGCCGCTTCGCTCGGCACGATACGCTCCGGCCAGGTGTGCAGGAAACTGCGGGACTTGCCCAACGCTGCCGCCAGCAGCAATTCGGCATCCAGACGCGCCGTCGGCGAGTCGGGCAGATCGGCGGCGCGCAACAAACTGGCGATGATCGTCATTTACTCACCTATCGCAGCCAGTTGATCGGCCTGGTACTCGGCCAGCAACGGCTCGATCACCGCCTCGACGCCGCCGGCGAGAATCTCGTCGAGGGAATACAAGGTCAGGTTGACCCGGTGGTCGGTGACCCGGCCCTGGGCGAAATTGTAAGTGCGGATACGCTCGGAGCGATCACCGGAGCCGACCAGCAGCTTGCGCTCACTGGCGATAGCGTTGGCCGCGGCGGAGGTCTGCTGATCGTTCAGCTTGGCCGACAACCAGGACATCGCCCGGGCACGGTTCTTGTGCTGCGAACGCTCTTCCTGGCATTCGACCACGATGCCGGACGGCAAGTGCGTAATGCGAATCGCCGAATCGGTCTTGTTGACGTGCTGGCCACCGGCGCCGGAGGAACGATAGGTATCGATGCGCAGGTCGGCCGGGTTGATCTCGATCGCTTCCTGTTCGTCCGGCTCGGGCAAGACCGCCACGGTGCAGGCCGACGTGTGGATGCGGCCCTGGGATTCAGTCGCCGGAACCCGCTGCACACGGTGCGCGCCGGATTCGAACTTGAGCTTGCCGTAGACGTTGTCGCCCTCGACCCGGGCAATCACCTCTTTATAACCGCCGTGCTCACCCTCGTTTTCCGAGAGGATCTCCACCCGCCAGCCACGACGCTCGGCGTAACGCGAATACATGCGGAACAGGTCGCCGGAGAAAATCGCCGCCTCGTCGCCGCCGGTGCCGGCACGGATCTCGAGGAACACGTTGCGCCCGTCGTTCGGATCCTTGGGCAGCAGCATGCGCTGCAGGTCGGCTTCAAGCGTGACCAGACGTTCCTTGGCCTCGCGAACTTCTTCCACGGCCATTTCACGCATGTCCGGGTCGCTGTCCTTGAGCAATGCCTGGGCACCTTCGAGGTCATCCTGCACTTTCAGCAGTTCTTTATAGGCGCCCACGATCGGTTCAACTTCCGCGTACTCCTTGGAATAGGTACGGAATTTGTTCTGATCGGAAATGACCTCGCCGTCGCCCAGCAGGGCGGTCAATTCCTCGAAACGGTCCTGGAGGATATCCAGCTTATTGAGCAGTGACGCTTTCATTGCGGTTTTTTATCCGAAAAGCTATCCGATGAGCCCTCACCGAGGGCAAAGAGTTCCTGGGCCATCGCCAGCGCATCCAGGCGACCTTCGGCAGAGAGCTTTTTCAACTGCACGCTGGGTGCGTGCAACAGTTTGTTGGTGAGCCCGCGAGCCAGTTGCACCAGCACCTCTTCGGCACTGCTGCCGTTGGCCAGCATGCGCTGGGCCTTTTGCAATTCTTCGTCGCGCAGGCGTTCGCTCTGTTGACGATAGGCCTTGAGTACGTCCACCGCCGCCAATTCACGCAGGCGGACCATGAAGTCTTCGGCACCGACCGAGACCATCTCTTCGGCGGCCTGGGCTGCACCCTGGCGGCTCTTGAGATTCTCGGCCACTACCTCGTGGAGATCGTCGACGCTATAGAGGTAAACGTCGTCCAGTTCGCCGACTTCTGGCTCGATATCGCGCGGAACGGCGATATCCACCATGAAGATCGGTTTGTGCTTGCGCAGTTTCAAGGCGCTTTCCACTGCACCCTTGCCCAGAATCGGCAACTGGCTGGCAGTGGAGCTGATGACGATATCACTGCGTACCAGCTCTGCCGGAATATCCGACAGCAACACCGCATGGGCGCCGAACTGTTCGGCCAGAATGCTGGCACGTTCCAGGGTGCGGTTGGCGACGACGATGCGCTTCACACCCAGGTCATGCAAATGGCGGGCGACCAGGGTGATGGTCTCGCCGGCGCCGATCAACAACGCCTGGCTGCGTTGCAGGTCGCTGAAAATCTGTTTCGCCAGGCTCACCGCGGCAAACGCCACCGACACCGGGTTCTCGCCGATGGCCGTGTCGGTGCGCACCTGTTTGGCCGCATTGAACGTGGCCTGGAACAGCCGCCCGAGCAATGGACCGATGGTGCCGGCCTCACGGGCCACGGCATAGGCCGACTTCATCTGGCCGAGAATCTGCGGTTCGCCCAACACCAGCGAGTCGAGCCCGGAAGCGACCCGCATCATGTGACGAACTGCCGCATCATCTTCATGCACATAGGCGCTTTCGCGCAGCTCCTCGAAGCTCAAATGATGATATTCGGCCAGCCAGTGCAGCACAGTGTCCGCCGACAGGTGATCCTGTTCTATATAGAGTTCACTGCGATTGCAGGTGGAGAGGATCGCAGCTTCGCGGCTGTCGGTGAGTCGGCAGAGCTGCTGCAAGGCCTCAACCAGCTGCTCAGGGGTAAAAGCCACGCGCTCGCGGACGTCTACTGAAGCAGTCTTGTGGTTAATACCGAGTGCAAGGAAGGCCATTCAAAGTCGCTGATGGTGACGTGAAGCCGACAATTGTCCTACTTCAACGGAATCAGAACAACTACTCGATATCTATCGCGCCGGTAGGCAACGTCGACGTTGCGAGCGGTTCTCGTTTACAAGGCAGCCAGGCGTTGCCGGATCCGCTGTGCGGGTAAATTGGCCGGCCGGTTATGTTTGGCCGAAAGCTTGTGTCATGATGATCTGACCGCAGGTTAGTCGTCCTCCCCCTATATGAATAGATCTTCCGCGTTGTTCCTCGCTCTTGTCTTCCTCAGCGGCTGCCAGGCCTTGGCACCCGTATCGTCGGACGGTACGTCGCCGGTTGAAGACAGCACCCCGGCCCCTGAAAAGCCCAAGGTCTACAGCTCATTCAGCGAGGAAACCATCTTCAGCCTGTTGAGTGCCGAACTGGCTGGCCAGCGCAATCGTTTCGACATTGCCCTGGACAACTATGTGACCCAGGCCATCAACACCCAGGATCCGGGTATCTCCGAGCGGGCATTCCGTATCGCCGAATATCTGGGCGCCGATCAGGCAGCCCTGGATACCTCGCTGATCTGGGCCAAAAACGCCCCCAACGACCTCGAAGCGCAACGCGCCGCCGCCGTACAGCTGGCACGTGCCGGGCGTTACGACGACTCCATGGTCTATATGGAAAAAGTCCTGCAAGGCAAGGGCGACACCCATTTCGACTTCCTCGCGCTGTCCGCGGCCGACACCGACCAGGACACCCGCAACGGCTTGATGAAAAGCTTCGACCGTTTGCTGCAACGCCATCCGAACAACAGCCAGCTGATTTTCGGCAAGGCGCTGCTGATGCAACAGGATGGCGATGCCAAAGGCGCGCTGACGCTGCTGGAAAACAATCCGCCGGATGACGGAGAAATCGCTCCGATCCTGCTGCGCGCACGCCTGCTGCAAACCCTGAATCGCGGTGACGAAGCCCTGCCGTTGCTGCAGAAAAGCATCAAGAAATACCCGGATGACAAGCGCCTGCGCCTGACTTACGCACGCATGCTGGTTGAACAGGACCGCATGAACGACGCCAAGGCCGAGTTCTCGAGCCTGGTCCAGCAATACCCGGAAGACGACGAGCTGCGTTACTCCCTGGCACTGGTCTGCCTGGAAGCCAAGGACTGGAATGAGGCCAAGGGTCATCTTGAAGACCTGATCGCCCGGGAAAGCCACGTCGACTCGGCGCACCTGAACCTCGGCCGCATCGCCGAAGAACAAAACGATCCGCAAGGCGCACTGATCGAATATGCCAAGGTTGGCCCGGGCAACGACTTCCTGCCGGCGCAATTGCGTCAGGCCGACATCCTGATCAATAACGGCAAGACCGCCGAAGCACAACGCAAGCTGGCGGCAGAGCGCGATGAACAGCCGGATTACGCCATCCAGTTGTACCTGATCGAAGTCGAAACCCTGTCCGCCAACAATCAGGGCGACAAGGCCTGGAATGTTCTGCAACAGGCCTTGCAGAAATACCCGGACGACTTGAACCTGCTCTACACCCGCGCCATGCAGGCGGAAAAACGCAATGACCTGGCGCAGATGGAAAAAGACCTGCGCGCGATCATCAAGCGCGACCCGGACAATGCCATGGCGTTGAACGCCCTCGGCTACACCCTGTCTGACCGCACCACACGCTACGCCGAAGCCAAGGCCCTGATCGAACAGGCGCACCAGATCAGTCCGGAAGACCCGGCGGTACTCGACAGCCTTGGCTGGGTGAATTACCGCATGGGCAATCTCGACGAAGCCGAGCGCCTGCTGCGCCAGGCCCTGGAACGCTTCCCCGATCAGGAAGTCGCCGCTCACCTGGGCGAAGTCCTGTGGGCCAATGGCAAACAGCGTGAAGCCAGACAGGTCTGGGGCAAGTTCCTCAAGGAACAACCCGAAAGCCCGACCCTGCGCGGCACCATCAAACGCCTGACCGGATCAGAGACTCTTTAAGATTATGTTTTTGCGCCATTTCATCGTTTTCAGTTTTATTGCCCTGCTCGCCGGTTGCGCGGGCCTGGGTCCCCGCGAATCAGTCGAGGGTCACGGCAACCCCGCCCAATGGCGCGAGCACAAACAGCAACTGACCGGCCTCGATGGCTGGCAGATCGACGGCAAGATCGGCATCCGCGCCCCGAAAGACTCGGGCAGCGGCAC
The DNA here is from genome assembly GCF_059492225.1 of Pseudomonas sp. Pseusp10. NCBI lineage: Bacteria > Pseudomonadati > Pseudomonadota > Gammaproteobacteria > Pseudomonadales > Pseudomonadaceae > Pseudomonas > Pseudomonas sp. Pseusp10. The sequence goes on from NZ_CP168528.1 coordinate 5,991,131, forward strand.
GTTGTTCTGGTTGCAACGCCAGGATTACTACGACATTCGTCTGTCCGGACCACTGGGCCGCGGCGCCGCTCGCCTGACCGGACGGCCGGGCAAGGTTTCGCTGGAAGTCGCCAACCAGGGGCGTTACGACGCACCGACCCCTGAAGTGTTGCTCGAAGAGCAACTGGGCTGGAAGCTGCCGGTGTCCAACCTGGCCTGGTGGGTCCGCGGGCTTCCGGCTCCGGATAGCAAAAGTCACCTGACACTGGATGCCGACAGTCGCCTGGCCAACCTCGAACAGGATGGCTGGCAGGTCGAATACACCGACTACACCCAGCAAAACGGTTACTGGCTCCCCGAGCGAATCAAGCTGCACGGCACCGACCTTGACGTCACACTGGTGATCAAGGCCTGGCAACCGCGCAAACTGGGGTCGTGACATGCCAGCCAATCGCCTGACTTTGCCATCTCCGGCCAAACTCAATCTGATGCTGCACATTCTCGGTCGCCGCGAAGACGGCTACCACGAGTTGCAGACGATGTTTCAGTTCCTCGATTACGGCGACGAAATCACCTATGCCCTGCGTGATGACGGCGTCATTCAACTGCACACCGAGTTCCCGGGCGTCCCCCACGACAGCAACCTGATCGTCAAGGCTGCGAAAAAACTTCAGGAGCAATCCGCTTGCTCGCTGGGCGTCGATATCTGGATCGAAAAAATCCTGCCCATGGGCGGCGGCATTGGCGGCGGCAGTTCGAATGCCGCAACGACTTTGCTCGGCCTCAATCATCTGTGGCAATTGGGCTGGGATGAAGATCGCCTGGCTGGCCTGGGATTGACGCTAGGTGCCGACGTCCCGGTTTTCGTACGTGGCCACGCGGCATTTGCCGAAGGCGTGGGGGAGAAACTGACCCCTGTCGACCCGGAAGAACCGTGGTATCTGGTGCTGGTGCCGCAAGTCTCTGTAAGTACGGCAGAAATTTTTTCAGATCCGTTGTTGACACGTAACACTCCTCCCATTAAAGTGCGCCCCGTTCCCAAGGGAAACAGTCGAAATGACTGCTTGCCGGTGGTAACAAGGCGTTATCCAGAGGTACGTAACGCTTTGAATTTGTTAGGTAAATATACCGAAGCAAAACTCACCGGAACTGGAAGTTGTGTGTTTGGGGGCTTCCCAAGCAAAGCTGAAGCTGATAAAGTCTCGGCCCTTCTGACAGAGACCCTTACAGGTTTTGTAGCAAAAGGAAGCAACATTTCGATGTTGCATCGCAAGCTGCGAAGTCTGCTCTAAAGGAACCGATTACTGGGTAATCGTTGCAACAGATACAGGGGCGTCGCCAAGCGGTAAGGCAGCAGGTTTTGATCCTGCCATGCGTTGGTTCGAATCCAGCCGCCCCTGCCATTTTCCTATACTCATCCAGGTTACCCTCAGCCTTCAGGTACTGCGCGTGTCCAAGATGATGGTCTTTACGGGGAACGCTAACCCCGATCTGGCTCGGCGTGTCGTACGTCAGCTGCATATCCCTCTCGGTGACATCTCTGTCGGTAAATTCTCCGACGGCGAAATTACAGCCGAGATCAATGAAAACGTCCGCGGTAAAGACGTCTTCATTATTCAGCCGACTTGCGCTCCGACCAACGATAACCTGATGGAACTGGTAGTGATGGCTGATGCCTTCCGCCGCTCCTCGGCTACTCGTATCACTGCTGTTATTCCTTACTTTGGTTATGCCCGTCAGGATCGCCGTCCGCGTTCCGCACGTGTGGCTATCAGCGCGAAAGTCGTGGCTGACATGCTTACCGTAGTCGGCATCGACCGTGTTCTCACGGTTGATCTGCATGCTGACCAAATCCAGGGTTTCTTCGATATTCCGGTAGATAACATCTACGGCTCCCCGGTTCTGGTGGATGACATCGAAGATCAGCGCTTCGAAAACCTGATGATCGTGTCCCCGGACATTGGCGGCGTCGTGCGTGCACGTGCCGTTGCCAAATCCCTGGGCGTAGATCTCGGGATCATCGACAAACGCCGTGAGAAAGCCAATCACTCTGAAGTGATGCATATCATCGGTGATGTCGAAGGGCGTACCTGTATTCTGGTTGATGACATGGTCGATACCGCAGGCACCCTGTGCCACGCGGCCAAGGCCCTGAAAGAGCATGGCGCAGCCAAGGTTTTCGCCTACTGCACGCACCCTGTGCTGTCGGGTCGGGCGATCGAAAACATTGAAAATTCCATGCTGGACGAGCTGGTGGTGACTAACACCATTCCTCTGTCCGCTGCAGCACAAGCCTGTTCGCGTATCCGCCAACTGGATATCGCACCGGTAGTTGCCGAGGCGGTCCGCCGCATCAGCAATGAAGAATCGATCAGCGCGATGTTCCGCTAAGGGCCCTGCCCTTCTCGAAATGTCTCGTTGACGAAAAGCGCCCCGCCCCGGCATTCATGTCGGGGCGGGGCTTTTTTGCCCATATCGCCTTTAGCGCTGGTCGCAAACGCTGGGGCGAATGTGGTTATTTTGGAGATACAACATGAACGATTTTACTCTGAATGCTGAAGTGCGTTCCGACCTGGGGAAAGGTGCGAGCCGCCGCCTGCGTCGTCTCGCAAGCCTGGTTCCAGCTGTAGTTTACGGTGGCGACAAAGCCCCTGAATCCATCAGCATGCTGGCCAAAGAAGTTGCCAAACTGCTCGAAAACGAAGCGGCTTACAGCCACATCATCGAGCTGAACGTTGGTGGCACCAAGCAGAACGTCGTGATCAAAGCCCTGCAGCGTCACCCGGCCAAAGGCCACGTGATGCACGCTGACTTCGTACGCGTAGTCGCTGGCCAGAAACTGACCGCTATCGTTCCAGTGCACTTCATCAACGAAGAAGCACCGACCAAGAAAGGCGGCGAAATCTCGCACGTTGTTGCCGAGATCGAAGTTTCCTGCCTGCCGAAAGATCTGCCTGAGTTCATCGAAGTCGACCTGGCTAACGCTGAAATCGGTTCGATCATTCACCTGTCGGACCTCAAGGCTCCTAAAGGCGTTGAGTTCGTGGCCCTGGCACACGGCGATGACAAGGCTGTTGCCAACGTTCACGCTCCACGTGTTGCTCCAGAAGCTGCAGAAGGCGCTGCAGAGTAATTTTACTCTGTACGCCGGAGTGACCGGAAACATCGCGGACTAGAGCATAGCGAGAAAGCGGGCGAGAACGCGGAGTTTACATCATGGTAAATGAGCAATTTTCGTCCACTTTCGCCGCTCTCCCTGATTGCGGCGATGTTATCCACCACTCCAATGAAGGGCCCCTATCGTGACTGCCATCAAACTGATCGTTGGCCTGGGAAATCCAGGCGCCGAATACGAACAGACCCGGCATAACGCAGGGGCCCTTTTTGTTGAGCGCATCGCGAACGCACAAGGTGTGAACCTTGTGGCGGACCGCAAATATTTCGGCCTGACCGGGCGCTATTCGCATCTGGGTCAGGATGTTCGTCTGCTGATTCCCACCACGTACATGAACCGCAGCGGCCAGGCCGTGGCGGCACTCGCCGGTTTCTTCCGCATCAAGCCTGAAGAAATCCTCGTGGCGCATGACGAACTCGATCTGCCTCCGGGTGTTGCCAAGCTCAAAGTGGGCGGCGGCCACGGCGGTCACAACGGGTTGCGCGACATCATTGCGCAACTGGGCAATCAGAATACCTTTCATCGCTTGCGGCTTGGCATTGGCCACCCGGGCGTTGCCAGTATGGTTTCAAATTTCGTCCTGAGTCGTGCGCCACGCGCCGAACAGGAAAAACTCGATGCCAGCATCGACTTTGCCCTCGGCGTGCTGCCGGATATCCTCGCCGGGGAATGGAACCGCGCGATGAAAAACCTGCACAGCCAGAAGGCCTGACTCACTCCTCGGGGAAAACACCATGGGATTCAATTGCGGCATCGTCGGTCTGCCTAACGTCGGCAAGTCCACCCTGTTCAACGCCCTGACCAAATCCGGGATCGCGGCCGAGAACTTCCCCTTCTGCACCATCGAACCGAACAGCGGTATCGTGCCGATGCCGGATCCGCGTCTGGATGCCCTGGCAGCCATCGTCAATCCAAAGCGCATCCTGCCGACCACCATGGAATTCGTCGACATCGCTGGCCTGGTAGCCGGCGCGTCGAAAGGCGAAGGCCTGGGCAACAAGTTTTTGGCCAACATCCGTGAAACCGATGCCATCGCCCACGTGGTCCGCTGCTTCGAAGACGAGAACGTGATTCACGTCTCCAACAGCGTCGACCCGAAACGCGACATCGAAATCATCGACCTGGAACTGATCTTCGCCGACCTCGACAGCTGCGAGAAGCAACTGCAGAAAGTCGCGCGCAATGCCAAGGGTGGTGACAAGGACGCAGTGGTCCAGAAAGGCCTGCTGGAGCAACTGATCGCTCACTTCACCGAAGGCAAGCCGGCGCGCAGCCTGATGAAGAACATGGGCACCGACGAGAAAGCGGTGATCAAGGGCTTCCACCTGCTGACCACCAAACCGGTCATGTACATTGCCAACGTCGCTGAAGACGGCTTCGACAACAATCCGCACCTGGACGTGGTCAAGGCCATCGCCGAAGAAGAAGGCGCCGTGGTTGTACCGGTGTGCAACAAGATCGAAGCGGAAATCGCCGAGCTCGATGACGGCGAAGAAAAAGACATGTTCCTCGAAGCCCTGGGCCTCGAGGAGCCTGGCCTGAACCGCGTGATCCGCGCTGGCTACGAAATGCTGCACCTGCAGACCTACTTCACCGCCGGTGTCGAAGAAGTCCGCGCCTGGACCGTCCGCGTCGGTGCCACCGCACCACAAGCTGCTGGCGTGATCCACACCGACTTCGAAAAAGGCTTCATCCGCGCCGAAGTGATCGCCTACAACGACTTCATCCAGTACAAGGGCGAAGCCGGTACCAAGGAAGCCGGTAAATGGCGCCTGGAAGGCAAGGATTACATCGTCAAAGACGGCGACGTGATGCACTTCCGCTTCAACGTGTAAGCTACACGCCCAAGAAAAAGCCGCGTTTGATATGCGGCTTTTTTATGCCTGAAACAATCATCCGCCACACCACATTCCCCTGTGGGAGCGAGCTTGCTCGCGATGACGATATGACATTCAACGATGATGTTGACTGATACACCGCTATCGCGAGCAAGCTCGCTCCCACAGGGGAATTGTGTCGAGTCAGGCCTTTTTGGTGCGCGGCAGGAAAATCGCCAACACCCCGAACAACGGCAGGAACGAACACAGGTAGTACACGTATTCGATGCCGTGAATATCCGCCAGGTGCCCCAGCAATGCCGCGCCGATACCGCCGAAGCCGAACATCAATCCGAAGAACACCCCGGCGATCATCCCGACATTGCCCGGCACCAGTTCCTGGGCGTACACCACGATGGCCGAGAACGCCGAGGCGAGGATGAAGCCGATGACCACGCTGAGGATGCTGGTCCAGAATAGGTCGACATGCGGCAGCAACAAGGTGAACGGTGCAACGCCGAGGATCGAGAACCAGATAACTGCCTTACGTCCGATCCTGTCGCCGATCGGCCCGCCAAAGAATGTCCCCGCCGCGACCGCGCCGAGAAACAGGAACAGGTGCAACTGCGAACTGGCCACCGACAGGTCGAATTTCTCGATCAGGTAGAACGTGAAGTAACTGGTGAGGCTGGACATGTAGAAGTACTTGGAGAACACCAGCAGCCCGAGCACTACCAGCGCGCTGGTCACTCGGCCCTTGGACAGGCCGTGGGTCGCTGCCTGACCTTGCTTGAGCTTGAACAGGTTCAAGTGGTTGGCGTACCAACGGCTGATCCGGTAGAGCACGAACAGCGCAAACACCGCGAACAGCCCGAACCACGCCACGTGCCCCTGGCCGTAGGGAATGATGATCGCTGCCGCCAGCAACGGGCCGAACGCCGAGCCCGCGTTGCCGCCAACCTGGAAGGTCGATTGCGCCAGCCCGAAGCGCCCACCCGAAGCCAGTCGCGCCACGCGGGAAGCTTCCGGGTGAAAGGTCGAAGAACCGATGCCGATCAAGCCCGCTGCCAGCAGAATCAACGGAAAGCTGCCGACCACCGACATCATCAGAATCCCGACCAAGGTGCAGACCGTACCCGCCGGCAACAACCACGGCTTGGGATGGCGGTCGGTGTAGTAACCGACCCACGGCTGCAGCAGCGAGGCCGTCAGCTGGAATGTCAGGGTGATCAGGCCGACCTGGGTGAAGGTCAGGCCATAGTTGGCCTTGAGCATCGGGTAGATCGACGGCAGCACCGACTGGATCAGGTCGTTGATCAAATGCGCCAGCGCCACCGCGCCGATGATGCGCATCACCAGGGGACTGCTTTGGGGCGTAGCGGACGCCGGCACTGAGCCGGTCTGGGCGTTGCTGATAGCCATGGGGTTTTCCGTACAACTGATGGGTGCAAACGGGCAGGTGCGTCAATGTGCCATTTTTCGGTGCGACAGCGCCATCCCCTTAGCCAGCTAACGAACTCGGTTTCCATCGGGGAAAGTGATAGCGCAAAGCCATGGTCTGAATCTTGCCTTGCTTGTCTGCTTGAACGCGGCCCCCTTACAAAGGAGGCCGAGAATGGGAAGTTTCGCCACAGAGTCGGCCTACAGAGCGGACAAGGGTGAACTTTCGGGGCCTTTTTAGAGGGCACGAGTCGGAGGTGCAACAACCTTCGACGCACGCCAATGGTGCGTGGTGTCCAGAGGAGTCATGGGGCATGCAGTTTTTTTTATCACCGGGGATCGGACTGCTGGGGCATTTCGGTTTTGCACGCAAATTCCAGCTGTTGTTTTTGCTGTTTATCCTGCCGCTGGTGGGCAGTCTGTGGATGATCGGCCAGGACTATCGCGACAAACTCAGCCTGATCTCCGGCGAACGCGCCGGGGTGCGGCAACTGCTGGCTCTTGATACGCTGGATGACCTGCTCGCCGCCCAGCGTGATCGCGCCGCCCGGTGGCGCGCGACGGAAACCAATCGCCAGCCAACACCAGCCACACTCGCTGCGATGGCCGCCTTCGATGCGGTTCAGCCCGCCGTCAGCCAGGCCACTGCCGAGTTGGGCAATGCCCTGCAAAAAGAAGGCGCCGAGGGCAAAAGCCTGACGCGTTACCAGGCCCTGCAATCCGCCCTCGATGGCCTCGACTCAAAAAGCCTGAGCAGTGTCGGTTGGTGGCCCGATGGCTATGATCGCTTCACCAACGCCCTGAGCGCCCTGCAAGCCTTGCGCGAGCAGATCGCCATGGACAATCGCCTGACACTGGCGCCGTGGCTGGAGACTTATTTGCTGACGCAAATCTCCACTCAACATGCGCCGGACCTGATCGAACGGGTTGGTCGCCTGGCGGCAGTGGGACAGGCTTCGGTGGTGTCCGGACAGTTCACCCTGCAAAGCCGTCTGCAATTGCGCGACTTGCGCAGCCGCATTGGCGACGCCCGTGAGCAGTTGGTTAAAACCGCAGGTTTGCTCGAAGCGCGCTTGCCCAGCGCCCTGCAAACCTGGGCCGGGCAATACCATGACAGCCTCAAGCACCTGGACGCCGGCCTGAAGGTGCTGGATGACGGCGTGTTCGGCGGCAGCATCAACCTCAAGCCGGATGACTTCGAGCGCAGTCTCGATGCCCTGCTCGCCGACCTCGCCTCACTGCGCCAGCAGTCGCTGGTATCGCTGGATCAACGCCTGGATTACTACCACGGCTCGGCGATCCGCCAGTTCATCGTGGTAGCCGCAGTGTTGGGTTGTCTGTTACTGGCCGCGCTGTATCTGTTCATCTGTTTGCAGGCTTCGATTCGCCGTAGTGCCAGCGGCATCACGGTACTGGCCGAAGCCTTGCGCGACGGCAATCTGAGTCTGCAAGTGCCGGTTCAGGGGCGGGACGAACTGGCAGTCATCAGCACCGCGCTGAACGTCGCCGTGGTGCAACTGCGCACCAGCCTGCAAGGGGTGGATCACGAAACCCTGCAACTGAGCAACGCGGTGCAAACCCTCAACCATCACTCCAGCGACGCTCTGGGCGAAGTCGAAGCCCAGCAGTTGCAGATCAGCCAGATTGCCGCGGCGGCGACGCAATTGGCCGCCACCTCACAAGGGGTTGCCCACAGTTGCGAACAGGCGTCCGGCAGCGCCCAGCACACCCGGCGCATTGCCGCCGACAGCAGCCGAGACAGCCTGCGCACCACTGCGAGCATCCAGCAACTCAATCAACGCCTGAACGAGACAGCGGCGGCACTGGGACGGGTCAGCGAGCAGGGACAGCAGATTCAACTGGTGGTCGACACCATCCGCGGCGTCGCCGAGCAGACCAACCTGCTGGCACTCAACGCCGCCATCGAGGCGGCCCGGGCGGGAGAGCAAGGGCGCGGCTTCGCAGTGGTGGCCGATGAAGTGCGCAGTCTGTCGCAACGCACGCAATCGTCGACCGCGCAGATTGCCGGCACGGTCGACAGCCTCCGTAATACCGTGAATGAGGCCGTCAGCCTGATGCAAGCCGCGTGCAGTCAGGCAGAGTCCGATGCGCAAGCGGTCACCGGCCTAGGTGAACGCCTCGGGGAAATCGCCAGTGCGGTGCAGAGTGTCACCGATACCCTGGCGCAAATCGCCACGGCGGTGGAGGAACAGGCCAGTACCGCCGACGAGGTCAGCGGCAATATCCAGCAGGTCGATCAAGCGGCGCTGCGTCTGCTCGAAGGTGCCCGTGCGGTGAACCAGGCAGCGGACACCTTGAGCCACGGCAGCAAGGCCCTCAGCGACAACACCGGGCGCTTCCGCTTGAGTTGAATCCGGCAGTGCTTCTCAGGTGTGGATGACCGCTTCCGGGAAGTCCTGCTCCAGCTCGGTCTTGAGCCAATTGATAAACCACGCCACGTCCGCCGAGAGCTCGGCGGACGGCGTCAGCACCCGATAGCTTTCCAGCTTCACTTGCGCGTCCACCACCCGCACCAGCTTGCCTGTATCGAGCTCTTTGCGCACCAGCACTTCGTTGGCCAGCGCAATGCCCTGCCCGCTCTCGGCCACCGATAATGCGTGGTCATTGTTGACGTAGAGCATGTCCGAATTGAGGTGGATGTCGAGGTCGTTGGCGGCGAACCACAGGTTCCACCACTCGCCGTCATCGACGTGAATCAGGTTGTGTTTCACCAGGTCCGCGGGGCTGCCAATGGGCGCGACGCTGGCCAGATATTCGGGGGAACAGATCGGAAACACCCGAGGACAAATCAGGCTGGTGCGGGAGTGGGCATATTGGCCATCCACCCCGTAGACGATGCCCAGGTCAGCGCTTTTGCCATCCACTTCGGTGAAGGTCGAATTGGGTTCGATGGCGAACTTCAAACCCGGTCGCAGATGACGCATGGTCTCGATTCGCGGCATCAGCCAGCGCTTGGCGAACCCCGGCACCACCATGATGCGAAGCCAGCGCTCGGCGTGTTTGGGCTGCGCCTCTTTTCCGGCTTCGATGATCAGCTGCAAAGCGGCGGCGATCTTGCGGTGATACTTCTCCCCCGCCACCGTCAGGTTGACCCCGCGAGAGGTGCGCTCGAACAGTTGGATGCCCAGCCAGTCTTCCAGCAACTTCACGTGACGGCCGATGGCCGGCTGGGTCACGTGCAGGGCCTTGGAGGCTTCGACATAGCTGCCCAACCGGGCTGCGGCATCAAAGGCACGCACCGCGTTGAGCGGCGGCAAACGGTGGTCAGGCATGGTTTCCGGGCGCCTTTTGCTGTTAAATTTTTTAACAGCCCCTATGTTAAAATTGAAGTTTCGCCCCCGCAACCCCTCGCTGATAATCGATCCACAGCAGAACAAAAAAACAGCTGGTTACAACACCCGAACGCAATCTCGATCCTGCCCAGAAAAATAATATCCATGGTCCGACGGCCCGACTGTTTACAGCACTCGCGGACGATGGGGGAATCGGAGGTAACGCATGAATGCCCTGCATTCGCTGCAAACACTGGCGGTGTCCATCCGCTCAGTGCGTAAAGTCTACGGTGATCCACGCACCGGCCCGGTGGCACTGAAAAGCATCGACCTGGACATTCGCGACAACGAATTCTTCACCCTTCTCGGCCCTTCGGGCTGCGGCAAGACCACGCTCTTGCGGATGATCGCCGGGTTCGAATTTCCCACCGAAGGCGAGATTCTGCTCTACGGCGAAAACATCGCCGACCGCCCGCCCTTCCAGCGCCCGGTCAACACGGTGTTCCAGCATTACGCGCTGTTCCCGCACATGACCATCGCCGAGAACCTGGCCTTCGGTCTTGAATCCCACCCGATGGGCAAAGTCCTGAACAAAACGCAAATGGCCGAACGGGTGCGCGAGATGCTTGCCCTGGTGCAGATGGAACGCTTTGCCAACCGCAAGCCGGCGCAACTCTCCGGCGGCCAGCAACAGCGCGTCGCCCTCGCCCGCGCGCTGGCGCCGCATCCCAAAGTCCTGCTGCTCGACGAACCGCTCTCGGCGCTGGATCTCAAGCTGCGCCAGGCCATGCGCGAAGAGCTGAAAACCATCCAGGCGCGAACCGGGATCACCTTCATCTTCGTCACCCACGACCAGGAAGAAGCGCTGACCATGTCCGACCGCATCGCCGTGCTGTCCGAAGGCGAAGTGCAGCAGGTCGGTCGTCCGGAAGACATCTACGAACGCCCGCGCAATCGCTTTGTCGCGGACTTCATCGGCGAAACCAACTTCATCGAAGGTACGGTCACCCGCGTCGAAGACGGCCTGGCCTGGTTCGCCGGCCCGTCCGGACATCCGCTGCCTGCGCAGCCATGCAGCGATGTGCGAGTCGGGGCCAACGTTGCATTGTCCGTACGCCCCGAACGATTGCATCTGGTGCCGGGCAGTACCGAAGGCGCTTTGCCTTGCCGGATCGAAGCGCAGATCTACCTCGGCACTGACCTGCAATACCAGGTCAGCCTGAGCGATGGTTCGCGCCTTACCGTGCGCACGCCTAACTGCGTCGACCAAAGCAAGCGCTTCGCCGTCGGCAGCCAGGCCGGTCTGTTGTTCGACCAGGGTAGCGCCAGCGTCCTGCACGATTGAGCACGAGGAATTGCCATGCACGCTTTACCGATTGCCAACACACTGGAACGTCGGCGGGCCCTCCAGAGTTTTCTCGGTGTCAGCCCGGCGCTGATCGCCATCGGCCTGTTTCTGATCGTGCCGATCCTGATCGTCATCGGTTACTCGCTGATGGAGGCCAACCCCTACGGCGGGGTGAACAAAGTGTTCAGCAGCGATGCCTACACCTCGCTGCTGTTCGAACGGCAACTGGACGACAGCCTGGCCTTCGCCGACTCCTACCTGATCATTGCCCTGCGCTCCATCGGCATCGCCGGGCTGACCACCGTCATCACCCTGCTGATCGGTTTTCCGGTGGCCGTGTGGCTGGCCATGCAACCGGCTCATCGCCGTGGCTTGCTGATCTTCCTGATCACCGTGCCGTTCTGGGCCAACCTGCTGATCCGCACCTACGCCTGGATTCTGCTGCTGCGTAACACCGGGGTAATCAATAACAGCCTGATGGGCCTCGGGGTCATCGACCAGCCGTTGCAACTGCTCTACACCGACGGCGCGGTGCTGCTCGGGCTGGTCTACACCTACGCGCCCTTCGTCGTGCTGCCGATCTACGCCACCCTGGAAAAAATGGACATCCGCCTGCTCGAAGCCGCTCAGGACCTCTACGCCGGCCGTGTGCGCACCCTGCGCAAAGTGGTGTTGCCGATCGCCAAACCGGGAATTCTCGCCGGCGCCATCCTCACGTTCGTTCCTTGCCTGGGCGCGATGATCGCCCCGGAGTTGCTCGGCGGCGGGACGCGAATGATGCTCGGCAACCTGATCTTCCGGCAGTTCAGCGATGCGCGGAACTGGCCATTCGGTGCAGCACTGTCGCTGGTGCTGATGGCGGCGGTGATGTTGGTTCTGACGGTTTATGCCTTGCGTGCAGAGCGCCAGCGCATCGCCAAAGGAGGTGCGTGATGATCGGCCTGTTCAAACGCAATACGCTGGGCGTGCAGGACTTCCCGGGCTTCGGCGGCTTCAGCTTCCTGTTCTACCTGTACCTCTACGCGCCGATCGTGGTGCTGGTGGTGTTCTCGTTCAACGCCAACCAATCGGCAACGGTGTGGACCGGGTTCAGCCTCGACTGGTATCGCGCGGCGTTCGCCAACCAGGCCCTGCGCCAGGCGGCCGGCAACAGCCTGTTAATCGCCGTCTGCGCCAGCATGGTCGCCACGGCCATCGCCACCCTCGCCGCCCTCGGTACTTCACGGGGTGCGAAGTTCAAGGGCCTGCAACTGTCCATGGGCGCAATCATGTTGCCCTTGGTGCTGCCGGAAATCGTGGTCGGCGTCGCCACCCTTGCACTGTTCTCTACCATCGGTCTGTCCCTGGGCTACGGCAACCTGATCATCGCTCACACGGTGTTCTGTATTCCGTTTGCCTTTCTGCCGATACGGGCACGCCTGAACGACATGGACCTGTCCCTGGAACAAGCCTCGGCCGACCTGTATGCCGGCCCATGGCGGACCTTCCGCAAGGTCACCCTGCCGCTGCTGATGCCGGGGATTTTCTCCGGGCTGATGCTCGCCTTCATCGTGTCGCTGGATAACTTCGTGATCTCGATGATGGTCTCCCAGGCCGGCACCACGACCTTGCCGATCTTCATCTTCGGCCTGTTGCGCATGGGCGTGACACCCGACGTCAACGCTGTGTCGACCCTGATCCTGGGCGTCTCGGTGCTGTTCGTCACCCTTTCCTATCTGCTGGGCAAAAAGAAATCCTGAACCTTCTACGTACTGTGGGGAAATAGCATGAGCAAGTGGATTAAAAGCATCGGCACTTCGTTGTTCCTGACCTTGCCGCTGACCATGGCCGGCAGTGTTCAGGCCGCGGAAAAACTCAACGTGGTGAGCTGGAGCGGCTACTTTTCGCCGGAAATTCTCGCCAAATTCCAGAAGCAGACTGGCATCGAAGTCACCGTCGACTCCTACGACTCCAATGAAACCCTGTTGGCCAAATTGAAACAGGGCGGTGCCGGCTACGACGTGGCGATCCCGTCTCACCAGTTCATTCCGATCCTGATCAAGGAAAAACTGCTGGAGCGCTTTGATCCGGTCAACGAGCCCTACTACGCCGGCGTCGTCGACAACCTGAAAAAACCCACCTGGGATCCGGAAGGCGCGTACTCCGTGCCGTTCATCTGGGGCACCACCAGCGTGGTGCTCGACACCGGGCGCTACAAAGGCCCTGCCGACAGCTACAAGGTGCTTTACGAACCGCCTGCCGAGCTGCAAGGGCGCATCAACATGTTCGATTCGGTCAGCGACGTGGTGGACATGGCCAGCCTGTACCTGAACATTCCTTTGTGCAGCGAAGACCCGAAACAGATGCAGCAGATTTTAACCCTGCTCAAGGCGCAGAAACCGTTCGTCAAAACCTACAGCTCCAAGGCTGGCTCGATCCGCGAAAACCTCGCCTCGGGTGAAATCGACATGTCGACCTTCTGGGGCGGTTCGTCGATGCGCGCCCGGGAGATGAAACCGGGCCTGAAGTACCTGTACCCGAAAGAAGGCGTGCTGGCCTGGGTCGACAACATGGTCATCCCGACCGGCAGCAAGAACCCGGCGAACGCCAAGGCCTTCATCGCGTTCCTCAGCCAGCCTGAAAACGCCGCAATGACCCAGAACTTCCTCAAGCACCAGAGCCCGATCAAAGGTGTGGAACCGTTCCTCGACGCCGGACTGAAAGACGCTCCGGAACTGCACATTCCCGAAGGCACCCAGGTGGTGTTCAGCAAGACCTGTGGCGAAGGCGCGATCCGCCTGGCCGACCGTCTCTGGACCAACCTGATGCGTTGATCCCTGCCGCCCCGGCGCAATGACGGGGCGTTTTTCCAGCCGTCTGAAAGGCCGCTTGCAATGACTTCTAACAACATCAGCGAACTGGTCCTGTTGCAGGCCCATGAACTCGCCGAACGTATCCGCCTGCGCCAGGTTTCCTGCCGGGAAGTGATGCAGACTTATCTTGCCCATATCGAACGCTTCAACCCGCAGGTCAACGCGCTGGTGAGCCTGCAAGCGCCGGAAGACCTGCTGGCCCAGGCCGATCAGCGCGACGCCGAACTGGCTCGTGGCGAGTATCGCGGCTGGATGCACGGCCTGCCCCACGCGATCAAGGACCTGTCCCTGACCCGCGGCATCCGCACCACCTTCGGCTCGCCGCTGTTCAAGGACTTCATTCCCGAGCGCGACGGCATCATGGTCGAACGGATCAAAGCCGCCGGCGCGATCATCATCGGCAAGAGCAATACACCGGAATTCGGCCTCGGCTCGCAAAGCTATAACCCGCTGTTTGGCGCGACCGGCTGCGCCTATGACCCGAGCAAAACCGCTGGCGGCAGCAGCGGCGGCGCGGCAGCGGCGCTGGCCATGCACCTGGTGCCGGTGGCCGATGGCAGCGACATGATGGGCTCGCTGCGCAACCCGGCCGCCTTCAACAACATCTTCGGTTTCCGTCCGTCCCAGGGTCGCGTGCCCTTCGATGACAGTGCCGACCTGTTTATCGACCAACTCGGCTACGAAGGCCCCATGGCGCGCAGCGTGCGCGATGCGGCGTTGCTGTTGTCGGTGCAGGCCGGAGCCGATGTGCGGGCGCCACTGTCCATCGCCGAGTCCGGCAGCGCATTTGCGGCGCCGCTGGATCGGGACTTCAAAGGCACCCGTTTGGGCTGGCTCGGCGACTTCAACGGCTACCTGCCGATGGAAAAAGGCATCCTCTCGTTGTGCGAAAAGGCCTTTGCCGATTTCGAAAGCCTGGGTTGCCATATCGAGCCTGTACAGTCCGAATTCGCTCCAGAGAAGCTGTGGAGCAGTTGGCGGACCTTGCGTCACTGGATGGTCGCCGGCTCGTTGGGCGCGACTTACTCCGACCCGCAAAAACGTGCACTGTTGAAACCGGAAGCCTGCTGGGAAGTGGAAAACGGCCTGAAACTCTCGGCCACCGACGTGTTTGCTGCCTCGGTGACGCGCAGCGACTGGTATCGGGCGATCTCCAGGCTGTTCGAACAATACGACTACCTGTTGCTGCCCAGCGCTCAGGTGTTTGCGTTCGATAAGACTCAACCGTGGCCCACCTCCATCGAAGGCGTGACCATGGACACCTATCACCGCTGGATGGAGGTGGTGATTCCCGGCACTTTGTCCGGGAGCCCGGTGGCTAACGTGCAAGTGGGCTTCAACCAGAACGGTCTGCCCATGGGCCTGCAAATCATCGGCAGACACCAGGCCGACTTCGCTGTCCTGCAATTGGCGCACGCCTATGAACAGGCCAGTCGCTGGTTCCAGCGCTGCCCTTCACCGCTGCTCAGAGGAGGGATTTTGATAAACGGTTGAAAGCGCAGAGAAATATTTTAGATTTGTGCTTGACGCATCCCCGTTACCGGTGAATAATGCGCGCCACTTGGCTACATAGCTCAGTTGGTTAGAGCATAGCATTCATAATGCTGGGGTCCGGGGTTCAAGTCCCTGTGTAGCCACCAAGTACTAAAAACGGCTTACCGAAAGGTAGGCCGTTTTTTTATGCCTCGTTTTTATATCCCTGTAGGAGCGAGCTTGCTCGCGATGAACTAAAGAGCGCCGCGCTTAACCAGTAAACACGCGTTATCGTTAACGACCATCGTCGGAACGCCGCCCGGAGCAAGCTCGCTCCTACACCGTCGGCAATGCGGACAACGCCCGCTCCCAGATCTGCCACGTCCGTAACCAGACCATCGCCTGCCAATCACTGTCGGCCGGATAGAACTGCTCCAGCAGATTCAACTTGATCCCGCGCCCTACTGCATCACTCGGATTGCCGTGCAGATGCAGCCAGTGGTCATCACGCAGATGACGATGAACGTCCGGCCCCGGATACGTTCCGCACTCGATGACAAAAGGCATCAACCGTACCTGCGGCAGCGCATCGATCAACGCCTGCGAGGTGTAGCCGGTGGCCGTTGCCGCCACGCCGGTTTCGCTGACGGTGTCGGCGCCGGTTTGCAGGCTGTAGAGCCACGGACCGTAAATCGCCTGCGCGTCCGCCAGCGCCGGATAGGCTGCCTCGGTAATCGTCAGCAACATCGGATGACCATACTCGCCAGCGCCAGTGTGCAAGTCGAAGCACATGGCGACCTCGGCATGGGCTACGTGCTGTTGCAGAATCCGGTGCAGCGTGCGGTTCGACCAGCTCGGTGCCAGCCCGCCGAAAAACAGTCCGTCGGGATGAGCATGCTGACCGCCCTCGACGATCGACATCACCGCCGTCCAGCCGTGCTGGCGAATCTGCTCGTCGAGCATGGCATCGGCGCTATCTCGCGCGGGGCCGCGCAACTGCGGGCAGGCATAGATTTCGTGCAGGGCGTTGTAGGCCTGGTTGTCTGGCAGCGGTCGCTGGAAATCCAGGTGATTGCGGTTCAGGTCGATGTTGTCTTCGTTGACCCGACGCAACCACGCCATGCCCCAGGGGTTGATGGCATGGATCATGACCACGGCGACATCCGCTGGCAGGGAACGCTTGCCCAGCTCCTGCAGCCATTTGATCTGGCAGCCCGAGCCATAGAAGCCTTCGACCCCGTGAGTGCCGCTCAGCGCAATCAACAGGCGCTTGGCGCCCGGATCACCGAGCACCGCCACATCGGTACTCAGCGATTCGCCGAACGGCCCTGTGAGCGGGTGTGGATACTCCGTCAGCGTTGCGCCTGCCGTGGTCGCGGCGGCCAGGAACTGTTCACGCTGGGTGCGATAGCCGGGTTGCGCTGGAAACTCGGTTTGCATGTCTGCCTCTTGTTGATTTTCTGACCTGTCTGTTGGCAACGACCCTACAGAAAATCCTGCCATTGATGAAGGACAAAAACGTCGGTGCCGTGGGACCTGGTTTGCGTCCCTCCCGGTCGGCCGATAAAGTCCATTGATCGTAGATCCAATGGACGGAGTACCCCACGTGTTCTCGAACTTCCCTTTACGCCGCTTTCACTTGCCAGCCCTGGTTCTGCTCGCCAGCGCCTTGACCCTGACCGCGTGTAACAACGCTTCGGTGCCGACATTACCGCTCGCTCCGGAAAGCGCTTCCGGGTTCCGCACCGACCTGCGCACCCAACACGCCGAAAAATACATGGCGGCAGCAGCCAACCCGCTGGCGGCCGAAGCCGGACGGGAAATGCTGCGTCGGGGCGGCTCGGCCATCGATGCCGCAATTGCGATGCAAGCGGTGTTGACGCTGGTAGAACCACAGTCTTCGGGCATCGGTGGCGGCGCATTGATCGTACTTTGGGATGGCAAAGCCGTGCGCACCTACGACGGCCGTGAAACTGCCCCGGCCGGCGCCACCGAGAAACTTTTCCTGCAAGCCAACGGACAACCGATGGGGTTCACCCAGGCGCAAATCGGCGGTCGCTCGGTGGGTACCCCCGGCGTTTTGCGCGCCCTGGAACTGGCCCATCAAAAACACGGACGCCTGCCCTGGGCGCAGCTGTTTGAACCGGCCATCCAGCTCGCCGAACAAGGCTTCGCCATTTCGCCGCGCCTGCACCAGTTGATCGCTGCGGATTCGTCCATGCAGCGCTCCCCGGAAATGATGGCTTATTTCCGCAATGCCGATGGCAGCCCAAAAGCCGTCGGCACAAACTTGAAGAATCCGGCACTGGCCGCCGTGTTCAAACGCATCGCCCATGAAGGCCCGGATGCCTTGTACAAAGGCCCTGTTGCCCAGGAAATCGCGGCCAGGGTGCAGGGCCACGCCAACCCCGGCAGCTTGTCCGTGAGCGACCTCGCCAACTATCAGGCCAAGGAACGCGCACCACTGTGTACCGACTACAAGCGCTGGCAAGTCTGCGGCATGCCGCCGCCGTCGTCAGGCGGGATCGCTGTGGCGCAGATCCTCGGCACGCTGCAGGCCCTGGAGACTCGCGATAAACGCTTGGCGCTGGCGCCGCTCAAACCGGTCAAGACCAAGGCCCCGGCCGGCATCGAACCCGACCCGCAAGCCGTGCACCTGATCTCCGAAGCCGAACGCCTGGCCTACGCAGACCGCGCTCAGTACGTCGCCGATACAGACTTCGTACCCGTGCCGGTCAAGGGGCTGGTCGAACCGGCTTACCTGGCCAGCCGCGCCGCCCTGATCGGCGAACGCAGTATGGGCACGGCCAAACCCGGCACTCCGCCGGGGATTCAAGTGGCCTACGCACCGGACCGTTCGCCGCTGCGGATTTCCACCTCGCAAGTGGTGGCCGTCGATGACGCAGGCGGCGCCGTGTCGATGACCACCACCATCGAGTCGGCGTTCGGCTCCCACATCATGGTTCAGGGTTTCATGCTCAACAACGAGATGACCGACTTCTCATTCATCCCCGAGGAAAACGGGCAGAAAGTCGCCAACCGCGTCGAGCCCGGCAAACGCCCGCGCTCATCCATGGCCCCAACCCTGATCTTCGACCGCCAGAGCGGCGAATTCCTCGCCACCGTCGGCTCCCCCGGCGGCTCGCAAATCATCGAATACGTGGCCAAATCCACCATCGGCCTGCTCGACTGGAACCTCGATGCGCAAGCCGCCATCAACCTGCCCAACTTCGGCAGCCGCAATGGCCCGACCGAACTGGAACAGGGACAGTTCAGCCCGATGCTGATTCAGGCGCTGAAAGACAAAGGGCACAACGTGAGCGAAATCGACATGACCAGCGGCACCCAGGCGATCGTTCGGGTGAAGGACGCCCAGGGGAAAGCGTCACTCACGGGAGGTGCCGACCCGCGGCGTGAGGGGCAAGCGCTGGGGGATTGAGTCGCACGCAGGAATGAGAAAGGGCTTACCGGTTGGTAGGCCCTTTTTATAGGTAAAGAGTCCGAGTCGCCTCTCTCCCGCTGCTTTTTCCTACCCGCAAATAATTGCGTCCTGGTTAGAGTTTCCACGCCTCCGCAGACTTGCATCAGTCCCATGATGGGACTAGGATCATGCCATGAGAATCATCGCCATCAATCAGTTGAAGCAATTTTGGGAGAGATACCCGAGCGCAGAACAACCCTTGTTGGCCTGGATTGACGAGGCAAGAAATGCGGCCTGGAAAACGCCTGCCGACATAAAGCTGCACTTCGCTACAGCCAGTATTCTCAAAAGCCGCAGAGTCGTGTTCAACATCAAGGGTAACGACTTCAGGCTGATAGTCGCCGTGGCTTATCGCTTTGGCGCCGTGTACATAAAGTTTGTCGGCACTCACAAGCAGTACGACACGGTCGACGCTGATAACGTCGAAATGGAGTAACCCATGAACATTCATCCGATTCACACCGAAGAGGATTACCGCGCCGCGCTCAAGAGCGTGTCTGCACTGTTTGAGAATGAACCAGAAATTGGCACTCCCGAGGGAGATTACTTTGACATCATGATTACGCTGATCGAGTCGTATGAGTCGAAGCACTTCCCGGTCGACTTACCCAACCCTATCGATGCGATCAAGTTCAGAATGGAGCAGTCCGGGTTGTCCGCCGCCGATCTTGCACCCGCCATCGGCCGCACAAATCGTGTTTATGAAGTACTCAACGGCAAGCGAGCGTTGACGCTTCCGATGATCTGGAAACTGCACGAGCTGTTCGGGATACCCGCCCAGAGCCTGATCAAACCGGTCAAGCACGCTTGATCAGGGTCGGCTCTTGCAAGCATACCCACCGATAATACGGATGATGCAGTACTCCACTTATCGACTGATCTTCAACCCCTGCCGAACCTGGTGCTTTTCCAGCGCCAGCTCGATCAATCGCGTCACCAGTTCGCTGTAGGTCATGCCGGTGGCCTGCCACAGTTTCGGGTACATGCTGATGCGGGTGAAGCCGGGCAGCGAATTGATTTCGTTGATCAGCACTTCGCCGCTGTCGGTCAGGAACACATCGACGCGGGCCAGGCCGGAGCAACCCAGTATCTGAAATGCCTCGACGGCCAGGGCGCGAATGCGCTCGCTGGCCTCGACGCTGATATTGGCCGGCACCACCACTTCAGCGGCCTTGTCGTCGATGTATTTGCTGTCGTAGGAGTAGAACCCGCTGTGCACCACGATCTCGCCGCAGCCACTGGCGATGGCGTCTTCATTGCCGAGCACTGCGCATTCAATCTCGCGGCCGCTGACGGCAGATTCGATCAACACCTTGGTATCGAAACTCAAGGCCAGTTCCACCGCCGAGGTGTATTCGGCCTCATCGGTGACTTTGCTCACCCCCACGGAAGAGCCCTGATTCGCCGGTTTGACGAACAGCGGCAGGCCGAGCCGGGACTGAACCTCGGCAAACCCGGTGCGCGCCGCCGTGGCGCGGGTCAATGTCACGAACGGCGTCACGGCCAGGCCGGCATCACGCAGCAGGCGCTTACTGATGTCCTTGTCCATGCAGACGGCCGAACCGAGCACATCGGAGCCGACAAACGGCAGATCGGCCATGCGCAGCAAACCCTGCAGGCAACCGTCTTCACCGAGGGTGCCGTGGACGATCGGGAAGATCACATCGACATGGCCGAGCATTTCCTGGCTGGAAGTTTCCACCAGTTGCTGGCTGGCCTTGCCCGGCACCACTGCCAGTTCGCGATTGGATTGATTGAGGGCGATCAGCGCCGGGTTTTCCTGATTCAGCAAAAAGTTGGAAGGGTCGTTGAGGTGCCAGTGGCCTTGTTTGTCGATGCCGATCAGCACCGGCTCGAAGCGTGAACGATCCAGCGCATCGACGATGTTTTTCGCCGACTGCAGCGACACCTCATGTTCCGCCGAACGGCCCCCGAAAATGATCCCCACGCGCAGCTTGCTCATGACCTGGCCTCATCCTGACAAATAAAAAACGACCTGTAGCGAATGCGCCCCACAGTGCAGTATTTGCCCTTGGTTTTCTAGCGGGCAAGCCTCCATCCGATCAGAAGACAGGGAACCGCTGCCTGGGTTACCGTGTTGTGCATCAAGCTCAAGACGATCATCACCATGGCCAAGCGTCCGCCTCGAAATGACTGGTTCCTTCGCGCGCCCGATGTCGGTGGGCTTCAGCGTTTCGAGGCGTTTTTTGCCGGCCATGGCTACGACCTTCACCGCCACGACACTTATGCCATCGGCCACACCCTGGCCGGAGTGCAGAGCTTTCAGTATCGCGGCGGCTGGCGTCACAGCCTGCCGGGCGCAACGATCGTGCTGCACCCGGACGAAGCCCACGATGGCGAGGCCGGTACCGAGTCCGGTTTCCAGTACCGGATGATGTACATCGAACCGGCGCTGATCCAGCAGATACTCGGCGGGCGAGCACTGCCATTCATCAAGACCGGGCTGTCGAACGATCCCCGCTTGTTCGCCGCCACGGGCGCGTTGCTGCGCAGCCTGGATTGCCCGCTCGACCCGCTGGAAGAACAGGATGCGCTGTTCGATCTGGCGCAAGCCTTGAGCACCGTTTCCGGTGCGTCGGACAAGCGCTCGGGTTTCGATTACGTGGCCGCGCAACGCGCGCGGGAATACATCCACGGCGCCCTCGATCGTACCGTGACACTCGATGAACTGGCGCAGCATAGCGGTCGGGATCGCTGGAGCCTGTCCCGGGATTTTCGCCTGTTGTTCGGCACCAGCCCCTACCGTTACCTGACCATGCGGCGTCTGGACCTGGTCCGTGCGCTACTGATTCAGGGTCAGACGCTGGTCAGTGCCGCGCTGATCGCAGGCTTCACCGACCAGAGCCACATGACTCGGCAATTCAGCAAAACCTACGGCCTGTCACCGGCCCGCTGGATGAAAATGCTGCGCCGTTGAGCCACGCACAATCGTACAAGAAGCGCGCTGAGTCGCTGGCTATCGTGGGTTCACAAACAACCGCGAGAGCTGTTTCATGAACGCTTACGAAAGCCTGAACTTCGCTGAAAAAATCAACCGGATCGACTCGCACTGGTCGCCCCGGGTCATCGCCGAAATGAACGACTACCAGTTCAAGGTGGTGAAGCTGCTAGGGGACTTTATCTGGCACGACCACCTTGATACCGACGAAACCTTCATCGTTCTGGAAGGCCAGTTACGCATCGACTTTCGCGATGGCCACGTGCTGGTGAACGCCGGGGAAATGTACGTAGTGCCCAAAGGCGTCGAGCACAAACCCTGTGCCGGGCAGGAGGTAAAACTCCTGCTGATCGAACCCAAGGGCGTGCTCAACACGGGCAGCGAAGGTGGCGAGCGCACGGCAGAAAATGATGTGTGGATCTGAGCACCGGCCGACTTAGGCCTGCAAGGTCTTGCCGTCCACCGGCTCACCAATGGTCAGGAAGTGCCCGCCCGCCACATGGTGCAAGGTGCGCAAGGCGTCTTGACCTTCGAAGTGCCAGCGCCCTTCGCTGAACACGCGCTCGTCAGCCTGGGCGGCAATCACTTCGGCCAGGAACAGATCGTACTGCTGGTGGTTGTTCGGCTCCGGCAACAGGCGACATTCCAGCCAGGCCACGCAACCTTCGAGCATCGGCGCATCAACCGACTGGCCGGTGAAGGTCTGCAAGTTGTAGGTCTCGAACTTGTCGCGTCCCTGGCCCTGGGTCAACTCCAGGCCGGAGGTCGAACCGACGGTCTGCACAATGTCGGCCTGGGCAGCACACGGCACGTTCAGTACAAAAGTGCCCGAGGCTTCCAGCAACTGGCGAGTCCAGGTGGACTTGTCCAGCACCACGGCAATTTTCGGTGGTTCGAAATCCAGCGGCATGGCCCAGGCTGCCGCCATGATATTGCGCTGGCCACCGTGGGCTGCGCTGACCAGCACGGTCGGCCCGTGATTGAGCAGACGATAGGCCTTGGACAAGGGAACCGGACGGCGGTGAGAAACGCTCATGGAAGTCTGCTCCAGGGGAAAAGAGCCGATTGTAGCGCCCACGTAACCCTGTGGGAGCGGGCTTGCTCCCACCAAGAGCTGATCGCAGGTCAGTTAGTGAGTTGATTGGCAAACTGCCCCACCGCATTGACCACTTTCTGCGCGCCGTCCTGGATCTCGACAATCACCGTACCCGCTTCCGCCGCCAGTGCCAGGCCCTGTTCGGCCTGAAGCTTGCCGTCGGTCATCAGCGCCACGGCGTTGCGCGCCATGTCCTGGTTCTGCCGCACCACGAGGACAATTTCGTCGGTGGCCTGGCTGGTGCGCGAAGCCAGTTGCCGGACTTCATCCGCCACCACGGCGAAGCCCCGACCCTGTTCGCCCGCGCGCGCCGCTTCGATGGCCGCGTTGAGCGCCAGCAGGTTGGTCTGCTCGGCAATGCCACTGATGGTTTTGACGATGGTACCGATCACCAGCGACTGCTCGTTCAGGGCTTCGATGCCTTCGCCGGCGGTTTGCATATGCTTGGCCAGATCACGCATCACGTCCACGGCCTGGGTCACCACGGCGTTACCGCGCTGGGCGCTTCGGTCAGTTTGTTGCGAGGTGCCGTAGGCAATGTTGGCGGCCTCGGCAACGGCTTGTTCCTGATTGACCTGATCGGTGATCACCGTGGCGAACTTCACCACCTTGTAGAGATTATTGTTGGCGTCGGTCACCGGGTTATAGGACGCCTCCAGCCAGACCGTCCGACCATGGCTGTCGACGCGTTTAAAACGGTCAGCCACGTACTCGCCCGCATTCAGGCGACGCCAGAAGTTCTGGTACTCGGCACTGTTGTATTCCTCCGGCAGGCAGAAGGTACGGTGATGCTTGCCCTTGATCTGCGCCAGGCTGTAACCCATGCCACCGAGGAAGCGGTCGTTGGCGGTCAGCACGTTGCCGTTGAGGTCGAATTCGATCACCGCCGTGGAGCGAACCAGCGCACCGATCAGGTTCTCGTGTTCGCGAGAAGCCTCGATGGTGCGGGTCAGGTCGCTGGAGAAGATCGAAAAACACTTGATCCGCCCATCCGCCGAGCGCACCGGTTGCAGGATCGAGCGCAACCACGCTTCCTGCCCCGTGCCGCGCAACAGGCGCACCGCACCGGCGAAGTGCTCGCCACGGGTCAGTGCGTTCTTGAAACGCTGCTGGAATTCGTCGGATTTCACGTGATCCGGGACGAAGTCGTCGATGTGTCGGCCAATCAGGTCGGCGCTCTTGTAATGCATTTCGCCAAGGAAGTTCTGATTGACCGACTGAATCCGTCCATCGCTGTCGAGGGTCAGCACCAGCATCTCGCTTTCCAGACTTTCCTTCACTTGCTGGAGGCTGGAGAGTTCTTCACGAAGAGCCGACAGCTCCTGCTTCAAGCGTTTATTGAACATGGGAAAGCACCGATGGACAGGGGTAGAAAGCGATATGCAGCCTAACCATCGGCCTTGGAAACATTTTCTTAAGCGTGCTTCAGGCTTGTCCTACAAAAAATATTTCCAAGCCGCACAATCAATGCGCGCCCGCGGCAGAACAGCCTGCGACTCTCGGCATCCGCGCACCGAAATACGCCGCACTGCCCATGCCCACCGCCCCCATCACCGCACTGAACATCACACAGATCCATGGACTCCACGGCATCAGGCCGATCAACAACAGCGGCGTGACACTTGCCCACGCGGCGTAGGCAATGTTGTAGGTGAACGAGATGCCCGAGACGCGAATCCGCGCCGGGAACAGGCTGACCATCACCGATGGCACCGCACCGACCACCCCGCAGGACAGCCCCGCCACGGCATAGGCCAGGCCGATCCAGTCGCCGCCCATGATCAGGCTGCTGTAAAGCACACCGATGCCCAGCGGCAGCAGCAGGCTATAGAGCATCACCGTGCGCCAGGCGCCAATGCGGTCGACCAGCAGACCGGCGAGCACGCAGCCGATGTTCAAGAACACGATGCCCAATGCGCTCAAGGCGAAGGTATGGCTGGCGGTCATGCCAAAGGTTTTCTGCATCATGGTCGGGGTAATGACCACGAAGACCACCACGGCCGAGGTCAGCACACAGGTGAGAATCATCGCAGGCAAAATGGCCAGGCGATGCTCACGCAAGACCGTGCGCAGTGGCAGTTCGCCGGCCGCCTCGCGCTGCGCCTGCATGGCCATGAACACCGGGGTTTCGCTGAGCCAGCGACGCAGCCATACGCCTATCACTCCGAACACGCCGCCGAGCAGGAATGGGTAACGCCAGGCGTAATCGAGAATTTCTGCCGGAGTGAATGCCTGCGCCAGGAAGGTTGCGGTCAATGCACCGATCAGATAGCCGAATGTCAGCCCCGCCTGCAGGAAACCCAAGGCGTAGCCTCGATGACCGATCGGCGCATGCTCGGCGACGAATACCCAGGCACTCGGCACTTCGCCGCCCACCGCCGCGCCCTGGAGGATGCGCAGGGCCAACAGCAGCAACGGTGCAAAATATCCGATTTGCGTGTAGGTCGGCATGATCCCGATCAGCAGGCACGGCAACGCCATCATCAGGATGCTCAGGCTGAAGACTTTCTTGCGCCCCAAACGGTCGGCGAAGTGCGCCATCAGTATGCCGCCCAACGGTCGCGCCAAGTAACCGGTGACGAAGATCCCGAAGCTTTGCAGTAAACGTAGCCACTCGGGCATTTCCGGCGGGAAGAACAACTGACTGAGGGTCAGGGCGAAAAACACGAAAATGATGAAGTCGTAGATTTCCAGCGCCCCGCCAAGGGCAGCGAGCCCCAGGGTCTTGTAGTCCGAGCGGCTGAATGGCGCCGGGCGCGAATCGGTGTTGGCAGTCATGAAAAGAACTCTGGCACAGGCAAAAACCAAGGCGCCCATGGTCTACGCAAACGCGCTGGCGGACAACCCGTTAGACCAAAGTCCCATAGCCACAAAACAGCCCCGCAAAAATCCTCGGGTTGAATTAATGTTGGGGTCTGTCCAGACGGGCGGTTACTGCCCCGAAGACCACAACAAACATAAAAATTCGAGGTACTCCCGTGGCCGCTGATATCGAAGATAGCCGCTCCGCCCGCTTTGCCCTGCGCTGCTCAAGTTTTGCCGAACGCTGGTTTCCCGACTCCTGGGTGTTTGCTGCCCTGGCAGTGATTATCGTGGCCCTGGCCACCATGGCGATGGGAGCCAAACCCACCGACGCGGCCATGGCCTTTGGTGATGGCTTCTGGAGCCTGATCCCCTTCACCATGCAGATGGCCTTCGTAGTGATCGGCGGTTATGTGGTCGCCAGTTCGCCGCCGGCGGTGAAGCTGATTGACCGTCTGGCCAAACTGCCGAAAAACGGCCGCTCCGCCGTGGCCTGGGTCGCGTTGATTTCGATGGTCGCGTCGTTGCTGAACTGGGGCCTGTCCCTGGTGTTCGGTGGTTTGCTGGTGCGCGCCCTTGCCCGTCGTACCGATCTGAAGATGGACTATCGTGCTGCCGGTGCCGCCGCCTATCTGGGTCTCGGTGCTGTGTGGGCCCTGGGCCTGTCGTCGTCCGCTGCACAGTTGCAGGCCAACCCGGCGAGCCTGCCGCCGTCGATTCTGTCGATCACCGGGGTGATTCCATTCACCCAGACGATATTTCTCTGGCAGTCCGGCGTGATGTTGCTGGCCTTGATCGTCATCTCGCTGATCATTGCCTACGCGACCGCCCCCGGCCCGAACTCGGCGCGTGACGCCAAGGCCTGCGGTGTCGACCCGAGTTTCAACCTGCCGCCGCTGCAACCACGCACCCGCCCCGGCGAATGGCTGGAATACAGCCCGCTGCTGATGATCCTGCTGGTGCTGCTGGCCGGTGGCTGGCTGTTCCACGAGTTCTCGACCAAACCGGCCATCAGCGCGATTTCCGGGCTGAACACCTACAACTTCCTGTTCATCATGCTCGGCGCCCTGCTGCACTGGCGCCCACGCAGCTTTCTTGACGCCGTGGCCCGCGCGGTGCCGACCACCACTGGCGTGTTGATCCAGTTCCCGCTGTACGGCTCGATCGCCGCGTTGATGACCACGGTCAAAGGCGCCGATGCGCAGACCCTGGCGCACCACATCTCGACCTTTTTCGTCAGCATTGCCTCCCACGACACCTATGCCCTGCTGATGGGCGTGTACTCGGCAATCCTCGGTTTCTTCATTCCGTCCGGTGGTGGCAAGTGGATCATCGAAGCGCCGTACGTCATGCAGGTGGCCAATGACCTGAACTATCACCTGGGTTGGGCCGTACAGATCTACAACGCCGCCGAAGCCTTGCCGAACCTGATCAATCCGTTCTACATGCTGCCGTTGCTGGGCGTGCTGGGGTTGAAGGCGCGGGACTTGATCGGTTTCTCGTTCGTGCAGTTGCTGGTGCACACGCCGCTGGTGCTGCTGCTACTCTGGGTGTTGGGGACGACGCTGGCCTATACGCCGCCGGTGATGCCATAGCCTGAATTTACAACCTACGAAAGTACATGTGGGAGCGGGCTTGCTCGCGAAGGCGGTGTGTCAATCAACGTGGAGGTCGATTGATCCAATGCATTCGCGAGCAAGCCCGCTCCCACATTTGAAATGTGCCACCAGCGGTTTCAGTACGTAGTACTCCGCTACCGGGAACCCACGCTGAAAAGGATCTGAGCATGCTAAAACTCGCAGGACTCACCCTCGCGGCCCTCACCCTGAGTGCCGCTGCCCACGCCGATGTCGCCCTGAAGCTGGGCACTACCGAACGCGTTACCCGCCTCTTCGCCTACCCCAACAATTGCAACGTGATCTGCTTTCGCAACTGGACGCTTGAGCAAACCGTGGAGCATTACCTGACCCAGAGCGTGCAACGCGATGGCTACGGCGACGCTAAGGTTCTGGTCAAAACCGACAATGGTCAGCTCCACGCTGAAATCATCGGCGTGCCCAACGGCTATGAAAAACCTTTGGCTGCGCTGCTCGATGCCGGTGACCTGGCCTATAACGGCGCCAGCAAACTGAATGCCGACGGCAAATGGGCGTATAGCTGGTATCTGTTCCTGCCGCTGGGCATGGCCCTGGAGAACCGCAAAAGTGTCGAGTTGCTGCACTTCCCGCCCGACTATTCGTTGACTCAGGCCCAGGATTATCTGAAGTCCGCCACCACGGATCGTTGGGCCACGTTGCTCACCGCCAATGGCATCCCGGCCGAGCAGACGCCAGGCTTTCAGACCATTGTCGACATCGCCCCTATCGCCGCCCCATCCAACGCAGGCAAGGACCTGGAGGGCGTCTACAGCTACTTCAACGACTACCAGACCACCATGGTCAGGAATGTCAGCCTGAACGCCAGCGGTGAAGCATTGCCGATGGTCGCCTTCGGCGCACCGGTGCGTAACTGGATCAAGCAACAATACGGGGCGACCGTAAACGTGCTGGGCCTGGCGACGATCAGTCCGAGTGCAGGGGTAACGGTGCGGGTGCTGGGCTCCAATCACCCGAGCTACATCTGGTACGCCGCCGACCCGGCGAACTATTCCGGCAACGATGCCAAGGCCAAGGCCGATGCAGCGGGCCTGAAAGTCATGGGCCAGGATTTGAGTGCTGCGTGCTGGCAGGCCTCCATGGGCCGCCAACCGGACAGCAATGCCGATGTCGAGCTGAAAACCTGCACGCAAACCTGGCAAGTGGCCGAGAAAGATAAAACCTGTGCGCTGTTCTACACCTCGATTCGCAACCTGACGCCGGGACAGGCGGCGGCCAAATGCTCGACGGCAGCGATCCAGTTGCAGCTCAAACAGCTCAAGGCGCCAGCGCCAGCCACTGCCCTGCCCACTCCACCGCTGTAAACCGACCATTGGCAGTCAACCTGTCAGTTATGACAGTAGACCGCCCGCGATATCTGCGAGAGGCTTGGGCCGTACCCAAGTGCTGCGGCGCTGACAGGATCGTCAGCCGATGGAAGTCGCAGCACCTAGCCGACAAGGATCGTTATGAAAGCCAATGCGCTGCGCAAGTCTCTCGCACCACCGCCGCAGGGTGTTTACCCTTTTGTGGCGTTGCCCCTTCACCTCGGATTTCCGTCTCTGGACGATTTTGAAATCCTCACCAACGACAAAGGCACGGCAAAGGCCGCCGTGGCGCTACGCGAATTCCCCCGTATCAGCCGAATCTGCCGGGTATCGGGGCATTTGCTGCCCTATCGCCGCCGGCATACACGGCAACTGGCGCCTGGTGTGCATGTCTACGACCCGCGTTTCTGTGGGCTGCTGCGACACTCCTGCGACCCGAATGTCTTTCTGGACATGAGTGAACTGTGGTTGTGGGCGTTGAAAGACATACAAAAGGGCGACTGGCTGTCGATGGATTACGCCGCCACGGAAGACAAACTGCTGCGCCAGTTTGCCTGTCGCTGCGGTTCGTATAACTGTCGGGGCTGGATCACCGGCTACGATGAATCGCCAAACGCCGACGGCCAGCTGTTTTTGCAACAGTGGCGTCGGCAAAGTCTGCGCTGAAGGGCTTTACAGGGGTTCGAACGGACGCAGGCGGTACTGCGGCGGCAACTGCTCGAAACCACTGATGGTGGCATTCAGGCTTTTCCAGCGACCGTCCTTGATGCCGTAGATGCAGCCGTGGATCGACAGGCTCTGCCCGCGGTGCCAGGCGTTTTGCACAATGCTGGTGTGCCCTACGTTGGCCACTTGCTGAATCACGTTGAGTTCGCAGAGGCGGTCGACCTGCTCCTCTTCGGTGGCCAGTTTGGCGAGCTCTTCGCGCTTCTCGTAGTAGAGGTCTCGAATCGAACGCAGCCAGCCGTCGATCAAACCGAACTGGCGATCCTGCATCGCGGCGCGCACACCTCCGCAGCCATAGTGGCCGGTAACCAGAATGTGTTTGACCTTGAGTACATCGACCGCGTACTGAATCACCGACAGGCAGTTAAGGTCGGTGTGCAGCACGACGTTGGCCACATTACGGTGTACGAACAGATCGCCCGGCAACATGCCGACGATCTCGTTGGCCGGCACCCGGGCGTCGGAACAGCCGATCCACAGGAACTCCGGAGTCTGTTGGCGAGCCAGCTTGGCGAAGAAGTCAGGATCTTCCTCTTTGATCGCAGCGGCCCAACGCTCGTTGTTATCAATCAGATCTTGTAATTCGTTCATGCTTTGAAGCCTCAAGAATGATGCGCAGCTTTGACTGACAACCGTCCGTCGGGGTCACGCGCGAAAATGCAGATACTCTCCTGATCCGGAACACGGGGCTCCATGCCGGTGGAATTCTCGGTAGCCACGCGGGTCAACCGTAGTAGGGCCTACAGTATGAGGAATTACCATGAATGATTCACGACGTCCGTACGATGCGGAGCAACCGGAACCCATCGATGACGACGAAGACCGCATGGGCTCGGTGCGTGAGCTGGATTTCGACGAAGAAGATCCCAGCGCCAGAATCGGTGACGAACGGCTGGAAAAGGAGCGCGAGCAACTGATGCCACGCCAGCGCGTACGTGAAGCGGGCCTGACCGATGACGATCAACCTACCGACGATGACCTGAGCCCGGAAACCCTGATCCGTGAAGACGGCGCCCGGGATGCCCATGAGGCGGGCAATGATAGTAGTGCGGACTGGGACCTGAGCATCGTCGACGAGGACGAAATTGGCGGTGGCAATGGCCTGGATGAGGCGGAACTGGCACTGCGCGATCCGATGGACGGCAAGCGCTGATCTTTGGTGTCTGTCAGGCCCTCATCGCGAGCAAGCTCGCTCCCACAGGTTTTATGTACGGCATAAATCTCCTGTGGGAGCGGGCTTGCTCGCGAAGGCGATCCGGCGAAGCTTTCAAGCTCAATCCACCAAAGTACAGGCCATGACCACCGCATCTTCGCGCCCGCCCACCGCCGGGTAGTAATCCCGACGCCGGCCGATCTCGTTGAAACCGTAGCGCTCATACAGCTTGAACGCTGCGGTATTGCTGTCGCGCACTTCCAGGAAACACTCCCGGGCGTCGGCCTTGTAGGCAATCGACATCAAATGCTCAAGCAATGTCAGCCCCAGGCCACGGCCCTGGTTTTCCGGCTTGACCGTAATGTTCAGCAGGTGCGCCTCGTCGAGGATGATCTGCACCACACCGTGGCCTACCTGTTGCTGACCTTCGAACATCAGCCAGATCTGGTACTTGCCCAGGCCATCGAGAAAAATCCCGCGGGTCCAGGGATGGCTGTAGGCCGCGTATTCGATTTTCAGTACAGCTTCCAGGTCCGCCTCGGTCATCGGGCGAAACGATACAGCGTCACTCATTCGATTCTTTCCAGCGCGCCATCAGCCGACGCATGGCTTGCCAGACATCAGCCTTACGCTGTGGCTCTTCCATTAATAATTCCAGGCCCGGCACCGCCCAGGCCGGGCCCAGGCCTTCGATCTGCAACTCGCGATTGAACGCCTCGGCATCCGCTTCGCCGGCAAATCGCACGGCGGGCAGGCCGATCAGCCACAAGCAGGCGCATGGCGTTTCTTCCATCCGCACCGAGAGAAAACCTTGCACGAAATCGCGGGCCGCTTCCGGGCCTTGATCCATCGTGCCACGCACCAGCAACGGCCAGCGTACCGGCTCGCCGACGATTTGCGGGCTGTCCGGCAGACCGGCGGCGCGCAACATGTCTTTGAGCAGCAGGTAAGCAGGATCACGAGTCTGGAAGGGTTCGCCTGTGGGTAACTCCACCAGCAGCAGGCAACGCCCGGCCCGCAGCAATTGCAGGGCGAAACGCGGGGGCGGCACGATCGGCGCCTTGACCACGACCGGCGCCTCTTCGGCCTCTTCCACCGGTTTGGCACCGGTGCGCGTGCTTGCCAGCGATGGCCGTGGCACCTCGATCTTCACCCGCTCGACCGGCTTGGCCACAGGCGCTACGGGCGTCTCAGCCACAACAGCGGGCACGACAGGCGCGACCACAACCGGCTCGGGGATCTTCAGCAGCTCGGGCCGCGACGGCGCGGCAAAGGGCAATTCGGTGCGCGGCAGCCAGTTGACCACCTGCATGGCGGCCAGATAAGCGCGACGACGGGACTCGATAAGCAAAGGTCGGCCACTTGTGGATAACTAAAGTGCGCTGATTCTACCGCCGTTCGCACAAGATCGCGCGCTGTTGATCGATAGACTTTACCGATAGTCTTTCCACCTATGAAAAATGGCGACAGCCCGTCCCGAGAGTGAATCGCATTGCCCACGATGCAGTACAATCGCGGCTTTTAATCGCCAACCAGCCGGCCATTCCGATGATCGAACCCAAGCGCGTCTTGCGCGCCCTCGCTGAACACTGGGCACTTCTGGAGCCACTGTGCGAGCACTTCGACCAAGGCACACTGAGCCTGAACGAACTGCGCACGCAACTGGCCGCCCAGCAACTCGACAGTACGCCGCAGGACATCACCAGCCTGCTCGACGTGTGGATTCGCCTCGACATCCTGGTTCCCGTGGCCAAAAGCCCGAACCGTTTCGAGCTCAATGCGCAGATTCACGACTTCCTCGCCTACCTGCGCCGCGAACACCGCCTGGGCCTGTGCCTGGAAATCGAAGCCTACCTGCGCCACCTCGAGCGTCTGGCCGGTTATATCCAGGACGCGTTCGATATCCGCGATGGCAATGATCTGGCCCGCCAGTTGCGTCTGCTCGACATGCGCGTGCGTGACGTGCTGAAAAAACTCGATAACGACGAACAGGCACTGGTGGCCGTCGCCGAACGGGCGAAAACCAGCGACCGGCAGATTCCGTTGCGCCAGCGTTACGCTGAAGTACTGGCGACCTGGGACGAATACGTCGAGCCGATGATTGATCTGGTGAACGCCGATGGCGCCTTCGAACAAGGCGTGCGCAAGGTCGAAACCGTCCTGTTGAAAATGCTCAGCGAACAGCAACGCCTCGGCCACCTGGTCGACGACGACATGCTGCTGCGCACCCACGCGCGCATCCTCGAAATGCAGACCAGCGCTCAACTGACCCTGCGTCATGCCCGCGAACTGCTGTTGCCGCTGCGTGAAGAAGCCCGTCGCCACAACGCCGTGACCCGTGGCGCCGCATTGGCCCTGTCGATGATCCGCCGCAAAGGCATCGACGCCGTGCCGCAGGCGGCGATGCCGATGTTCACCCGCCCGCAAAGCACCTTCCTCGGCAGCGCCAGCCAGGTCGAAGCCTACGTCTATGCCCTGGCCCGTTTCGAACCGAAACCTGCACGCTTCCCCAAAGCGCACAAGACCCAGAAAGGCGAAGCCCCGCGCGCGCCTCGCACGGTTCGGGAAATGCTCGAGCGTTGCGAAGACGCCCTGCCGATGCCGGACCTGATGACCTGGCTGCTGGAACAGGAACCGGACGGCGCCACCGACGAATTGCTGTACTGGTTCTCGCGCCTGTCGCGGGAAAAACGCTTCAAGCGCGAGCGTCTGGAACGTCGCGAATACCATACTCACGAGCACCAGGTCAGCCTGCGCTCCTTCGCCCTGCTCTCGGTCAGCGATGACGCCACCGAGAATTCTGCGAGCACTCCTTATGCATCTTGATCTATCCGAACTGTCCCAGCTGGCACCGATCTTTCGCGAACTGTTCAAGGGTTACCACGTCAGCCGCCGCGATCCGGAGCTGTACGCACAGTTGTCGAACTTCCAGGACCAGTACCGCACGCTGTTCAAGGCCCTGGGCTTTGAACTGGTCTGCGACACCCGTGGTTTCTACTACTTCGTGCCGGACCTCGCGGCGGCGGCGGTGAACAAGACTGCCCAGCGCCTGGCGCTGTTTACCTTCATCCTCGTCGAGCACTTGGCCGATCAGGGCCGCGACCCGATCTCCGTGCTCGATGGCGGCAGCCTCGGCCGCGATGAGCTGCCGTCATTGCTGGAAAAGTACCGCGATCTGTTCATCCAGGCCGAAGTGCAGACCCAGGACGAGCTGGAAGAAAAGATCATGCGCCGCATGACCCAACTCGGCTTTGCCAGCGAAGAAAACGGCATCTACCGATTCCTGCCGCCGATGCACCGCTTCCTCGATGTCTGCCTGTCGGTGCAGCAAGACCGCGATCTGGCTGCCAGCCTGCACAGCGTGCTGCCGTTGCCGGTGCCGGTGCTGATCGACGAAGACAGCGACGAAAAACTGCTGCAGACCGACGACCCGCTCGACCTAGCGGAGTTTGAAGACGAAAGCGAAGAAGACGCCCTGGCCCGCGCCATCGCCGAAGAACAGGAGCTCGACGCATGAGCAAGGAACGTTACGGCATCCGCCGCTTTGCCCTTTTGAATACCGCCGGCTACAGCCTCGGTCTGTTCCCGCTGGAAGAACCACTGTCGGTGTACGGCGCGAACAACCTCGGTAAATCCGCCTCGATCAACGCCCTGCAGTTCCCGATCCTGGCGCGCATGTCGGACATGAGCTTCGGCAAGTACAGCCTGGAACAGTCCCGGCGCTTCTACTTCGCCTCGGACACCAGTTACATCCTGGTGGAGGTGAACCTGCCCCACGGTCCGCACGTGATCGGTGTGGTCGGCCGCGGCCCGGGCGGCGGTTTTGGTCACCAGTTCTTTGCCTATGCCGGCAAACTGGACCTGGCCCACTACCAGAAGAACGACACCTGCCTGCGCCAGAAAGAACTGTTCACCAACCTTGAACGCGAAGGCCTGAAAGCCTACGAACTCAAGCCGGACGAACTACGCCGCTTGCTGGTCGGTGGCCACACTTCGATTCCACTGGACCTGACGCTGATTCCATTGCGCTCCACCAGCGAGCAGAGCCTGAAGACCTTCCGCGCGCTGTTCATCAACCTGCTGCACATGCGCGAAATCACCGCGGCCAAGCTCAAGCAACTGTTTCTCGATGCCTTCGAACACAGCTTGCGTTCCGGCAGCGTCGACTACATCGCCGCGTGCGAAGAAGCGTTCCGCGATGTACGCCGCATGGAGCAGGACTACAACTCGCTGGTCGCCGCCGGCCCGCTGGTCGAAGCCCTGGCCAACGGCGTGAAGCAACGCGACATCCTGCGCGGCAAGCTGCACCGGATCTCGCCGCTGCTCGACTCCCTGCTGGGCACCTGGTCGGACTACGCCAGTGCACGCAAGGAAGAGCTGACCATTCAGGCCGAGCACTACCGCAACGAGCAGGACGCCCTGCAAAACGATCAGCGCGGCGGCACTCAGGAACTGATGCGCCTGGAGCGGGAAATCACTGGCATCCAACGCTGGCTCGGCGAACTGTCGGTGCTCAAGCATCGCTTTGCCCTGATCGATGACGTCAAGGTGCTGGAGCAGCAACTGCTGGCCGCCAAGGACGCTCACGATGAACTGGCAGGTGCGCTCGCACAATCCCGCCAGTTCAGCGCCGAAGACCTGGACGAGCGTTTGCGTGACCTGGAAAAACGCCTGAAGTCGGTCAAGCAGCAACTCGATCACGCCGATAACAACAGCTACGCCCGTCTGCGCGAAGAATTCTCGCAGCAAGACGTCGAACGCCTGATGCGCCTGTTCAACAGCGCACTGTTCAGCCTGCCGTTGGGTGAACACGGCATCACCCTTGACGACGACGGCGAGTGGGTCAAATCCGTAGAGCTGATCCTCGACGGTTTCAAAGGTGAACGCTTCGAAGTGCCGGGCCTGTCCATCGACATCTCGCACATCGAACCACCGGCCTTGCAGGCCCTGGCTGACCGCGCGGCCCTGCGCGACCAGAAAGAACGCCTGGAAAAAGAACTCAAGCAACTGAAAACCCAGCAAGCCGTGGCTGCCGACCGCGCCGCGAGCAAGACCCAGACCGAAGCCCTGTACCAGCAAGTGCTGGATGCGCAGAAAGCCCTGGAAGATTTCCGCCGCGCGCAAACCCTGAGCGCCGAGGAAGGCGACAAGCTGGAACAGCTTGGACAACTGGAGGCGGCCCAGGACGAATTGAAGCGTTCCAGCGATGCCTTCACCGAGCGCGTCCAGCAACTGTCGGCCAAGCTGCAACTGGTCGGCCGGCAGATCGGCGACATGGAAGCCAAGCAACGCACCCTCGACGACGCCCTGCGCCGCCGTCAGTTGCTGCCGGCGGACCTGCCATTCGGCACGCCGTTCATGGACCCGGTCGACGATTCCATGGACAACCTGCTGCCGCTACTCAATGACTATCAGGACAGCTGGCAAGGCCTGCTGCGGGCCGACGGCCAGATCGAAGCGCTGTACGCTCAGGTGCGCCTCAAAGGCGTGGCCAAGTTCGACAGCGAAGACGATATGGAGCGTCGCCTGCAATTGTTGATCAACGCCTATGCGCACCGCACTGACGAAGCTCTGACCCTGGGCAAGGCTCGCCGTGCCGCCGTGACGGACATCGCCCGTACCCTGCGCAACATCCGCAGCGACTACGACAGCCTCGAACACCAACTGGCGCTGTTCAACCGCGAGATCAACAAACGTCAGGTCTCCAACCTGCAAAGCTTCCGCATCGTGCTCGCACCGAACAAGGAAGCGCTCAAGCACATCGACCAGATCATCCACAGCGCCGGTCAGTACGAGGAAGGCGAAACCCTGTCGGTGTTCGACCTCAGCCAAAGCGCCGAGCAGGACAACAAGAACGAAGAGGCCAAGGAATACCTGGCGCGATTGGTGGCGGCCAACCACAACCAGCTCGGCCTCAAGGACTTGTTCGAACTGGCGTTCGAGATCACCAAGGTCAATGGTCAGCCGGTGATCCACACTGACATCGACGGCGCCGCCTCCAACGGCACCACCATGACCATCAAGGCACTGACCAACATGTACTTGTTGCTGCACTTGATGGACCGTGACCAGGCCGGTCGCGTGCGCCTGCCGTACTACCTCGACGAGGCCGCGGACATCGACGAGAAAAACCAGGCCGCCTTGCTGGAAACCAGCCTGCAACTGGGCTTCGTGCCGATTCTGGCGAGCGTGAAGCCGCAGGTCTGCGCCAGCGTCGCCATCGACCTGGAAGGCGGCAGCGGCCCGGCCGGTATCTACATCGACGAGGCGGACTGGAAGTACATCCGTCGCCACGACCAGGTCAAGGCAACGGTCAACGAACAAGCGGATGAACCGGAGCTGGATGCGGTCTGAGGCTTGAAGCAATAAAAAGGCCGCGATCCTATGGGTCGCGGCCTTTTTTGTGGGCGCTGAATCAGATTTTCAGTGAGCTCAAGGGCCTCTTCGTCGGAACGCCGCCCGGAGCAAGCCCGCTCCCACATTTGATCCTATTTCTTCAGGAACAACCCAGCCCCTGTGGGAGCGGGCTTGCCCGCGAAGGCGCCATCACAGACGCCCAATCAAATCCCTGTTATTTACCAAGGCTAATCTTCGGCGCCCAACCCAGCCATTCCTCTTCAAACTTGTCGAACAACGCAAACGTCTGCTCCGGTCGCGCCGGGCTGCCCATGCGCTCGCCGTCCGGCGTGGCGAAGGCGACTCCGCCCTGAATCATCGTTTCCAGGGATTCAGTACGCACCGTTGCGCCTTTGAACAGGCCGACATCGAAGTCGAAACCGCTGGTGTTCCAGAACCGTGTACCGCTACGCACCAGTGGCGCGTACTTCGGCTCGATCAGGATATGGATCAGCACGCGATCAGCGGTCTGCCCCAGTTCATAGCCAGTCACCTTGCCCACTGTAATTTCGCGATACGTCACCGGCACACCGGCCTTCAGCGAACCACGACGAGCGGCGCTCAGCACCAGACTCAATCCCTCTTCCTGCCTGGCAGTTTCTGGCGCAGTGGCCAAAGCGACAAAGTTCTTCTGCGGTCCCAGATTCTTCGACGCCGGTTGCACCTCGATGTATTGCCCGGTTACCAGGGTTTCAAGGTTGGACGTCTTGATCAGCCCCAGTTCAGGCTTGACCACCCAGAACTGACTACCGACCCGAGCGATGCGCTCCGGCACTTCTGTAATCCGCGCGGTCAGCAGCACCGATTGCAGATCCTCGCTCAGATCAACGTCTTCCACCTTGCCGACATCCAGCCCCTTGAAACGAATCGGAGTGCCGGTACGCAAGCCATCAGCGCGATCGAGCTTGATCGTGATGACTTCGCCTTTCTGCGTGGCCTCTTCATGGTTAGCGAACAGACGGAAACGTGGAACACGCTTTTGCAACGGGGCTTTGTCTCGTGGGGTCTCGAAGGCAATGCCGCCGGCCATCAAGCTCTGCAACGATTCACTTTTAACCTGGACTCCACCGGTCAGCCCGCCCGTGAGGGTGATGCCACTGGCGTTCCAGAAGCGCGTCGAGGCGTTGACCAGGCCTTCGTATTCCTTCTCGATGTGCACACCAATGATCAGTTGTTTCCTGGTGCGTGAGAACTGATAGCTCTGCACGGAGCCGACTTTAACCTGCTTGTAGAGAACCGGGCTGCCGACTTCCAGCGAGCCGAGATTTTCCGTGAACAACACCAGGTGCAGACCCGGTGCACGCAGATCCAGCGGCGGCGCCTTGGCTCGTGCCACAAACTCCCGTTGTGGTGCCGAACCCTTGTCGCCAGGTCGCACAGCGATGTAGTTGCCTTTGACCAACGCCTCGAGGCCGGTAATGCCCGCCAGGGAAATCGAGGGTTTGACCACCCAGAATTGGGTGCCTTCGACCAGGTAATCCTCGGCCAATGGGTCCATCGTCAATTCGGCGGTGGCCCCGGACAGGTCAGGATCGACCTTCAGCGCCTTGAGATTGCCGACCTGAATACCTTTGTACATCACCGGCGTACGACCGGCCTGCAAGCCTTCGAAGTCGCTGAGTTTGACCTTGACCCGGATACCCGCCGCCGCTGCATCGAAGTCTTCGTAGAGTCTGAACGGCAGGCTTGGGTCGGTAGGCGGGCTGTCCTTGCGGTTTTCAGGCGTAGCGAATGCAATACCACCAGCGACGATGCTGGCCAACGACTCGCTGCGAACTTTCACACCCGACAGATTGGCATCGATGCTGATGCCGCTGGCGTTCCAGAAACGTGTGTGTTTGCGCACCAGTTTGGCGTAAGTCGGCTCAATGAAGACCTTGAGCTCAACGGTGCTCTGGTCCTCGGACAGCACGTAGCTCTTGATCTGGCCCACCTTGATTTGTTTGTAGAACACCGGACTGCCACGGTTCAGCGAACCCAGTCGATCGGCCTTGATGGTCAGGTGCAGACCCGGCTGGGCATCGGAGAGCGGTGGCTCCTGAGCCAGGGCCTTGAACTTGCGAACCGGTTCACCTTCACCCGGACTGATCGCAACGTAGTTGCCCGAAACCAGCGTCTCGAGGCCGGTAATACCAGCCAGAGTCACGCTCGGCTTCACAAGCCAGAATCGCGTGCTGGTTCGCAGGTATTGCTCCACATCCTTGTTCATTTCGATGCTGGCAATCACACCTTTGGAACTTCCCTCATCATCGAGCTTCAGGCTTTTGACCTTACCGACCGGCATGCCTTTATAGACAACTTCGGTCTTGTTGACCTGAATGCCTTCGCCACTCTCAAAACGCACCTGAATTTCGATACCGGTCTCGTTATAGGCACGCCAGCCGAGCCAGCCACCGATGATCAAGGCGATCAGGGGCAACACCCAAATGGCAGACCAGTTCGAGGCCGGTCGGGTTTTCGCTACAGGCAAATCAGTCATGGTCGTCGTCCGACTCCGTGTTATCCCAAATCAGTCGGGGATCGAAAGTTACTGCGGCAAGCATCGTCAGAATCACCACCGTGGCGAAAGCGATGGCGCCAAGATTGGCTTCGATGCTGGCAAGCCGCCCAAAATTCACGACCGCCACGAGGATGGCGATCACAAAGATATCGAGCATCGACCAGCGGCCGATGAATTCAATGAAACGGTACATCCAGATACGCTGGCGAGCCGAAAGGGGCTGACGGCGCTGTACGGAAAACAGCAGCAGAGCGATGCCCACCAGCTTGAACGTGGGCACCACGATACTGGCGATAAACACCATGGCCGCAATGGGGAACATTCCGTAGTGCATCAACTCGATCACACCGGCCATGATCGTGCTGGGCGCACCTTTGCCCAAGGAGTTCACGGTCATGATCGGCAACAAATTGGCCGGTATGTAAAGAATGGCGGCTGTAATCAGCAATGCCCAAGTACGCACCAGGCTATTTGGGCTGCGGGCATGCACCAACGCTCCGCAGCGTGTACAGACTTGCTCATCGGTATCAGCTTCCTGCCTGTTCAATTCATGACATTCCTTGCAAATCAGAATGCCTGCATCAATCGCCCGCATGGGCATCCTCTCCTGATAATGCTTGCCAGATCTGGTGAGGCGACATCACGACCTCCAGCCAGACTTGAATCAGCAACAAACCAATGAAGCACGCCAAGCCGAGGCCTACGGTGATTGCTGCCATATCTGCCAGCTTGACGATCGCCACCAGCACGCCCATGAAGTAAACCTCGAGCATCCCCCATTCGCGTATATGGTGATAAATGCGATAGAGCAACAAGCCGTAGCTGCGTCCGATATCAAAACGGATACTCAACAATACAGCCAGTTGGCACAGTAGCTTGAGCAGTGGGATCCCCATGCTGCACAGGAACACGACCACTGAAACGCTTTGCATGCCGGTATCAAAAAGGGCGACAACACCGCTCCAGACAGTGTCTTGCGAAGATTGCCCGAGCAGATTGAGTTGCATGATGGGTAAAAAGTTCGCCGGAATAAACAACATCAAGGCGGCAATGACCAAGGCAAGGCTGCGCTGTACGACGTTGTAGCGATGGGCATAAAGCTCGTAGCCACAGCGCGGGCACAGGGCTTTTTCGCCGTGGGCGAGTTCTGGCTTACGCATCAGCAGGTCGCACTCATGACAGGCAACCAGATTGTCTAGCGGTAATTCTGACAGCCCTTGGGCGTCAACCGGATCCGGCATAAAGGCTCTGATTCTGAAAAAGTTGGGCCTATTCTAGTGCCATGGACTGAAAATAACTGTGCGAAATGTGCAACAACCAGTCCTGTTTTTTTCACGCGCAAAAACAAAACCCCTACCTGCATACGCAGATAGGGGTTTCGGAATTTAATCTTGACGATGACCTACTCTCACATGGGGAAACCCCACACTACCATCGGCGATGCATCGTTTCACTGCTGAGTTCGGGATGGGATCAGGTGGTTCCAATGCTCTATGGTCGTCAAGAAATTCGGGTACCGAGTCGTGACCAGATGGCCTCGCTTCAGCAAATTGGGTAGGTGATAGCTTCGGTGTTTGGTGAGTATCTCGAACTTTCGGTTCTTGCGTCTTCACACACCGCAATCTGGCCTCTTCCGAGTTCGCAAATTGCTTGGGTGTTATATGGTCAAGCCTCACGGGCAATTAGTATTGGTTAGCTCAACGCCTCACAGCGCTTACACACCCAACCTATCAACGTCGTAGTCTTCGACGGCCCTTCAGGGGACTCAAGGTCCCAGTGAGATCTCATCTTGAGGCAAGTTTCCCGCTTAGATGCTTTCAGCGGTTATCTTTCCCGAACATAGCTACCCGGCAATGCCACTGGCGTGACAACCGGAACACCAGAGGTTCGTCCACTCCGGTCCTCTCGTACTAGGAGCAGCCCCTCTCAAATCTCAAACGTCCACGGCAGATAGGGACCGAACTGTCTCACGACGTTCTAAACCCAGCTCGCGTACCACTTTAAATGGCGAACAGCCATACCCTTGGGACCGGCTTCAGCCCCAGGATGTGATGAGCCGACATCGAGGTGCCAAACACCGCCGTCGATATGAACTCTTGGGCGGTATCAGCCTGTTATCCCCGGAGTACCTTTTATCCGTTGAGCGATGGCCCTTCCATACAGAACCACCGGATCACTAAGACCTACTTTCGTACCTGCTCGACGTGTCTGTCTCGCAGTCAAGCGCGCTTTTGCCTTTATACTCTACGACCGATTTCCGACCGGTCTGAGCGCACCTTCGTACTCCTCCGTTACTCTTTAGGAGGAGACCGCCCCAGTCAAACTACCCACCATACACTGTCCTCGATCCGGATAACGGACCTGAGTTAGAACCTCAAAGTTGCCAGGGTGGTATTTCAAGGATGGCTCCACGCGAACTGGCGTCCACGCTTCAAAGCCTCCCACCTATCCTACACAAGCAAATTCAAAGTCCAGTGCAAAGCTATAGTAAAGGTTCACGGGGTCTTTCCGTCTAGCCGCGGATACACTGCATCTTCACAGCGATTTCAATTTCACTGAGTCTCGGGTGGAGACAGCGCCGCCATCGTTACGCCATTCGTGCAGGTCGGAACTTACCCGACAAGGAATTTCGCTACCTTAGGACCGTTATAGTTACGGCCGCCGTTTACCGGGGCTTCGATCAAGAGCTTCGCGTTAGCTAACCCCATCAATTAACCTTCCGGCACCGGGCAGGCGTCACACCCTATACGTCCACTTTCGTGTTTGCAGAGTGCTGTGTTTTTAATAAACAGTCGCAGCGGCCTGGTATCTTCGACCGGCGTGGGCTTACGCAGCAAGTGCTTCACCCTCACCGGCGCACCTTCTCCCGAAGTTACGGTGCCATTTTGCCTAGTTCCTTCACCCGAGTTCTCTCAAGCGCCTTGGTATTCTCTACCCAACCACCTGTGTCGGTTTGGGGTACGGTTCCTGGTTATCTGAAGCTTAGAAGCTTTTCTTGGAAGCATGGCATCAACCACTTCGTCACCCAGAGGGTAACTCGTCATCAGCTCTCGGCCTTAAGATCCCGGATTTACCTAAGATCTCAGCCTACCACCTTAAACTTGGACAACCAACGCCAAGCTGGCCTAGCCTTCTCCGTCCCTCCATCGCAATAACCAGAAGTACAGGAATATTAACCTGTTTTCCATCGACTACGCTTTTCAGCCTCGCCTTAGGGACCGACTAACCCTGCGTCGATTAACGTTGCGCAGGAAACCTTGGTCTTTCGGCGTGGGTGTTTTTCACACCCATTGTCGTTACTCATGTCAGCATTCGCACTTCTGATACCTCCAGCAAGCTTCTCAACTCACCTTCACAGGCTTACAGAACGCTCCTCTACCGCATCACCTAAGTGATACCCGTAGCTTCGGTGTATGGTTTGAGCCCCGTTACATCTTCCGCGCAGGCCGACTCGACTAGTGAGCTATTACGCTTTCTTTAAAGGGTGGCTGCTTCTAAGCCAACCTCCTAGCTGTCTAAGCCTTCCCACATCGTTTCCCACTTAACCATAACT
Source organism: Pseudomonas sp. Pseusp10 (assembly GCF_059492225.1). NCBI lineage: Bacteria > Pseudomonadati > Pseudomonadota > Gammaproteobacteria > Pseudomonadales > Pseudomonadaceae > Pseudomonas > Pseudomonas sp. Pseusp10. Next base: position 6,034,136 of record NZ_CP168528.1, read on the forward strand.
TTGGGACCTTAGCTGACGGTCTGGGTTGTTTCCCTTTTCACGACGGACGTTAGCACCCGCCGTGTGTCTCCCATGCTCGGCACTTGTAGGTATTCGGAGTTTGCATCGGTTTGGTAAGTCGGGATGACCCCCTAGCCGAAACAGTGCTCTACCCCCTACAGTGATACATGAGGCGCTACCTAAATAGCTTTCGAGGAGAACCAGCTATCTCCGAGCTTGATTAGCCTTTCACTCCGATCCACAGGTCATCCGCTAACTTTTCAACGGTAGTCGGTTCGGTCCTCCAGTCAGTGTTACCTAACCTTCAACCTGCCCATGGATAGATCGCCCGGTTTCGGGTCTATTCCCAGCGACTAGACGCCCTATTAAGACTCGCTTTCGCTACGCCTCCCCTATTCGGTTAAGCTCGCCACTGAAAATAAGTCGCTGACCCATTATACAAAAGGTACGCAGTCACCTAACAAAGTAGGCTCCCACTGCTTGTACGCATACGGTTTCAGGATCTATTTCACTCCCCTCTCCGGGGTTCTTTTCGCCTTTCCCTCACGGTACTAGTTCACTATCGGTCAGTCAGTAGTATTTAGCCTTGGAGGATGGTCCCCCATATTCAGACAAAGTTTCTCGTGCTCCGTCCTACTCGATTTCATGACCAAGAGATTTTCGCGTACAGGGCTATCACCCACTATGGCCGCACTTTCCAGAGCGTTCCGCTAATCTCAAAGCCACTTAAGGGCTAGTCCCCGTTCGCTCGCCACTACTAAGGGAATCTCGGTTGATTTCTTTTCCTCAGGGTACTTAGATGTTTCAGTTCCCCTGGTTCGCCTCTTGCACCTATGTATTCAGTACAAGATAACCATCTTATGATGGCTGGGTTCCCCCATTCAGACATCTCCGGATCAAAGTCTGTTTGCCGACTCCCCGAAGCTTTTCGCAGGCTACCACGTCTTTCATCGCCTCTGACTGCCAAGGCATCCACCGTATGCGCTTCTTCACTTGACCATATAACCCCAAGCAATCTGGTTATACTGTGAAGACGACATTCGCCGAAAATTCGCGATTAAACTCACAAATTTTACCTTAGCCTGATCCGTTACCAGTGAAAGTAACGTTCAGTCTATCTTTCTATCACATACCCAAATTTTTAAAGAACGATCTAATCAAAAGACTAGAAATCAATATTCATCGCGGAATATTCATTTCTAAACTCTCAGACATCTGAAGCAGTTTATGGTGGAGCCAAACGGGATCGAACCGTTGACCTCCTGCGTGCAAGGCAGGCGCTCTCCCAGCTGAGCTATGGCCCCATACAAAATTGGTGGGTCTGGGCAGATTCGAACTGCCGACCTCACCCTTATCAGGGGTGCGCTCTAACCAACTGAGCTACAGACCCAATTTCGAGCGCGTAACTGTTAGCGTGAGCTATCAGCCTGGAGCTTAAAGCTGCTTCTATCGTCTTCTTCAATGAATCAAGCAATTCGTGTGGGAGCTCATGGAGCAGCTGAGTCGTCGATTAAGGAGGTGATCCAGCCGCAGGTTCCCCTACGGCTACCTTGTTACGACTTCACCCCAGTCATGAATCACACCGTGGTAACCGTCCTCCCGAAGGTTAGACTAGCTACTTCTGGTGCAACCCACTCCCATGGTGTGACGGGCGGTGTGTACAAGGCCCGGGAACGTATTCACCGCGACATTCTGATTCGCGATTACTAGCGATTCCGACTTCACGCAGTCGAGTTGCAGACTGCGATCCGGACTACGATCGGTTTTGTGGGATTAGCTCCACCTCGCGGCTTGGCAACCCTCTGTACCGACCATTGTAGCACGTGTGTAGCCCAGGCCGTAAGGGCCATGATGACTTGACGTCATCCCCACCTTCCTCCGGTTTGTCACCGGCAGTCTCCTTAGAGTGCCCACCATGACGTGCTGGTAACTAAGGACAAGGGTTGCGCTCGTTACGGGACTTAACCCAACATCTCACGACACGAGCTGACGACAGCCATGCAGCACCTGTCTCAATGTTCCCGAAGGCACCCATCCATCTCTGGAAAGTTCATTGGATGTCAAGGCCTGGTAAGGTTCTTCGCGTTGCTTCGAATTAAACCACATGCTCCACCGCTTGTGCGGGCCCCCGTCAATTCATTTGAGTTTTAACCTTGCGGCCGTACTCCCCAGGCGGTCAACTTAATGCGTTAGCTGCGCCACTAAGAGCTCAAGGCTCCCAACGGCTAGTTGACATCGTTTACGGCGTGGACTACCAGGGTATCTAATCCTGTTTGCTCCCCACGCTTTCGCACCTCAGTGTCAGTATCAGTCCAGGTGGTCGCCTTCGCCACTGGTGTTCCTTCCTATATCTACGCATTTCACCGCTACACAGGAAATTCCACCACCCTCTACCATACTCTAGCTTGTCAGTTTTGAATGCAGTTCCCAGGTTGAGCCCGGGGCTTTCACATCCAACTTAACAAACCACCTACGCGCGCTTTACGCCCAGTAATTCCGATTAACGCTTGCACCCTCTGTATTACCGCGGCTGCTGGCACAGAGTTAGCCGGTGCTTATTCTGTCGGTAACGTCAAAACACTAACGTATTAGGTTAATGCCCTTCCTCCCAACTTAAAGTGCTTTACAATCCGAAGACCTTCTTCACACACGCGGCATGGCTGGATCAGGCTTTCGCCCATTGTCCAATATTCCCCACTGCTGCCTCCCGTAGGAGTCTGGACCGTCTCTCAGTTCCAGTGTGACTGATCATCCTCTCAGACCAGTTACGGATCGTCGCCTTGGTGAGCCATTACCTCACCAACTAGCTAATCCGACCTAGGCTCATCTGATAGCGCAAGGCCCGAAGGTCCCCTGCTTTCTCCCGTAGGACGTATGCGGTATTAGCGTTCCTTTCGAAACGTTGTCCCCCACTACCAGGCAGATTCCTAGGCATTACTCACCCGTCCGCCGCTGAATCAGAGAGCAAGCTCCCGTCATCCGCTCGACTTGCATGTGTTAGGCCTGCCGCCAGCGTTCAATCTGAGCCATGATCAAACTCTTCAGTTCAAACATCTTTGGGTTTTGAGAAAACCCTAAACTTGGCTCAGCAATCGTTGGTTACATCTTTGATTTCTCGCGGAGTAACTTGTGATGCTGATAATCTGTTGACTAACAGTCTGACTCCACAAGCACCCACACGAATTGCTTGATTCAGTTGTTAAAGAGCGGTTGGTTAAGAGCTTTCGTCTCAACCGAGGCGCGCATTCTACAGCAGCCTCATTTGCTGTCAAGTGATTTTTTCAGAAGTTTTCAAGGATTTCCTTAACAACTTCAACCACTTGCGCTTTCGATCTCTCGTCAGCGGGAGGCGAATTCTACAGCGTTACACGCTGCTGTCAACACCTCTTTTTCAACTTCCTTTGCGCTTCGATGACCTGAAGCAACCACTGCCGAAAACTGCGTAACTCTTTGTTTATCAAGGAGTTTTCCGTTTCGACTGCGCCGGAAGTGGGGCGAATTATAGGCCTCCAGAATCTGCCGTCAACCACTATTTACGCCTTTTTGGCAGAAGAGGCCTTTTTAGCCATTAAACGCGGGATTCGACGGGCTAAAGGCGGTAGCCGCAGCACTAACAGCAGCGCACCTATAGATGCATAGATCGCCCACTCCTTCAGGTCCGCACGCACAATCCAGAGCATATGCAGCAATCCGAGCCCAAGAATTACATAACCCAGGCGATGTAACTTCTTCCAGCGAACACCCAATCGTCGCTGACTATATCGATTGGACGTCACCGCCAATGCCAGCAAACCAAGAAAACCCAGCGCCCCGACAATAATGTAAGGCCGCTTGCGCAGCTCGACACCCAGCTGCAACCAGTCAAAACCAAGAATGAATGCGCAATAACTACCGAGGTGGAGCAGCACATAGGCAAAACACCACAGCCCCAACTGTCTCCGTACGGCAAACCACCCCGACCAACCGGTGAGCTTCTGCAAAGGCGTCATGCTCAACGTTACAAGCAGCAGAACAAGCGCCCCCAAACCCAATCGATCGACCAGCACCTTGCCTGGATCCGGCCCGAGGAGATCTTCCCAAGCCTGGTACAACCACAGCAGCGGCCACACCAACGCCACGACAAAGACGCCGATACGCCAAAACGGATGGCGCATCAGTAATTCTTCCTCAGGTCGAGCCCCGCATATAGAGAAGCGACTTCTTCTGAATAGCCGTTGAACATTTGCGTGTCGCGTACATTGGGCTTGAACAAACCGCTGGGCAAGCGGCGTTCACGAGCCTGAGTCCAGCGAGGATGATCAACAGTGGGGTTCACGTTCGCATAAAAGCCATATTCATCCGAAGCAATACTCTGCCAGGTGGTTTTCGGCTGCTCACTGACCAGACTGATGCGGACGATGGACTTGATGCTCTTGAAGCCATACTTCCAAGGCACCACCAAACGCAGCGGCGCGCCGTTTTGATTAGGTAATTCACGCCCGTACATTCCAACGGCAAGAATCGCCAACGGGTTCATCGCCTCATCCAGACGCAGCCCTTCTATATACGGCCAGTCGATCAAGGCAAAACCGGAACGCTGGCCCGGCATGCTTTTGGGATCCAGCAGGGTTTCGAAACGGATGAATCTGGCTTTCGAGGTCGGCTCGACCTCCTTGAGCAAGGCCGAGAGGGGAAAACCGATCCAGGGAATGACCATCGACCAGGCTTCCACACAGCGCAGGCGGTAGATTCGCTCTTCCAACTGATACGGTTTCATGAAGTCTTCCAGCGCATACCGCCCTGGCTTGCCCACCTCCCCGTCCACCACCACCGACCACGGCTCCGTTTTCAACGTGCCGGCATTGGCGGCCGGATCACCTTTGTCGGTGCCGAACTCGTAGAAGTTGTTGTAGTGGGTCGCATCCTTGAAAGGCGTGATCGCCTCATCCTTGACGTTGATCGCACCCCACCTGGTAGCCGGAAGCTTTTCGCTGAACCAGGAAGGCGCCTTACCGGATTCAACATCCGGGTAGCGCGCACTGTCGCCAGCGCTGGCCCATTGCGGCAGGCTGCCCAGGGCGAAGCCGGCAACCGTGGCACAGAGCACATTGCGCCGAGATAGATAGAGGGATTCAGGCGTGACGTCCGACTCATGGCAGTCGGACGCTTTGGAGACTTTGATCAGCATGGTTACTCCGCAGCTCTGGAGGACAGATGCACCCATAGACTGCGGAGTATGAGGGAAATTACACGCTCTTGTTACGACGAAGACGTAACAGGTATTGAACCGGGCCGGAGGCTGCATAGGCGAGAAACACCAGCAGCAGGATGCGCGGCGGATCACTGAACACCACTGCGAACACCAGCACCACAGCGAGGATTGCCACGAACGGCACACGGCCTTTCAGGTCCAGCTCCTTGAAGCTGTTGTACTTGATGTTGCTGACCATCAGCATGCCGGCCGCAGCCACCATCAACGCAACCAGGAAAGACATTTTGGAGCCCTGGATGCCGTAATCGCTGAACGCCCAGACAATGCCCGCAACAACACCCGCCGCCGCCGGGCTGGCCAGACCGATGAAATAGCGCTTGTCCGCCGTACCGACCTGAGTATTGAAACGTGCGAGACGCAGCGCCGCACCCGCGACATAAACGAAGGCGACCATCCAGCCAACCTTGCCCATGTCACCCAGGGCCCAACCGAAGGCCAGCAATGCCGGCGCAACACCAAAGGCAACCATATCCGACAGCGAGTCATATTCGGCGCCGAAGGCACTCTGGGTATTGGTCATGCGGGCAACGCGACCATCGAGGCCGTCGAGCACCATGGCAACGAAAATCGCGATGGCGGCAAAAGCAAAGTACTTGCTTGCATTGACCGAGTCGCCGGCGCTCAAGGCAGCCTGCGCACTCATCGAGTTGATGATGGAATAGAACCCCGCGAACAGGTTCGCAGTGGTGAACAGATTCGGCAGAAGATAGATACCACGATGCCGGACTTTACGACCTTCAGCGTCATGCCCTTCCTCGACATGTTCATCGATGGGCAGCAGGCTTTCGGCGTCAGAAGCCTGGTTTGGCTCTTCGGGGCGTTCGCTCATGGACATTACCTTGCAACGGGGTGGAAAGTTTGGACAGGTGTCTGGGACGACGGTTCGGCCGCAAACGATGCAGCTTTATACCAGAACCGGCCTCCCAAACGAAAAAACGCGGCCTAAGCCGCGTTTTTCGTACAAGCGCGTGACTTAGTTCTTGGCTTTGTCGACGATTTTGTTGGCACCGATCCACGGCATCATGGAGCGCAGTTGCTCACCGATGATTTCGATACCGTGAGCGGCGTTGTTACGACGCTTGGCGGTCATCGAAGGATAGCCGGTAGCGCCTTCGCTGATGAACATCTTGGCGTATTCGCCGTCCTGAATACGTTTCAGGGCGTTGCGCATGGCCTGACGGGATTCGGCGTTGATGACTTCCGGGCCGGTCACGTATTCGCCGTATTCGGCGTTGTTGGAGATCGAGTAGTTCATGTTGGCGATACCGCCTTCGTACATGAGGTCAACGATCAGCTTCAGTTCGTGCAGGCACTCGAAGTAGGCCATTTCCGGCGCGTAGCCAGCTTCAACCAGAGTTTCGAAACCGGCTTTGACCAGTTCAACCGTACCGCCGCACAGAACGGCTTGCTCGCCGAACAGGTCGGTTTCAGTCTCGTCCTTGAAGGTGGTTTCGATGATGCCGGTACGACCGCCGCCAACGCCGGCAGCGTAGGACAGAGCGACGTTCTTGGCGTTGCCCGAGGCGTCCTGGTAGATAGCGATCAGGTCAGGGATACCGCCGCCCTTCACGAACTCGGAACGTACGGTGTGGCCTGGTGCCTTCGGCGCGATCATGATCACGTCGAGGTCAGCGCGCGGCACAACCTGGTTGTAGTGGATCGCGAAGCCGTGGGAGAAGGCCAGGGTGGCGCCTTTCTTGATGTTCGGCTCGATTTCGTTCTTGTACAGGGAGGACTGGAATTCGTCCGGGGTCAGGATCATGACCAGGTCGGCAGCCGCGACAGCGGAAGCAACGTCGGTCACTTTCAGGCCATGGGCTTCAGCCTTGGCAACGGTAGCCGAACCTTTACGCAGGCCAACAGTCACGTCAACGCCGGAATCTTTCAGGTTGCACGCTTGAGCGTGACCCTGGGAACCGTAACCGATGATGGCAACTTTCTTGCCCTGGATGATCGACAGGTCGCAGTCTTTATCGTAGAAAACTTTCATGAATTTCCCCTATATCAGGCCGTTCAGGCCGTTCGCTAATTTGGTTTAGATGCTGAGTACTTTGTCGCCGCGGGCAATGCCGGTCACGCCACTACGGACGGTTTCCAGAATCGAGGCGGTGCCAATGGACTGAATGAAGCTGTCGAGCTTGTCGCTGGTACCGGTCAGTTGAACGGTATACACGCTGGCGCTGACATCGACGATCTGTCCACGGTAAATATCGGTAGTGCGCTTGATCTCGGCGCGCTGGGCGCCGGTGGCCTTGACCTTGACCAGCATCAGTTCGCGCTCGATGTGAGCACTCTCCGACAGGTCGACCAGTTTTACCACTTCGATCAGCTTGTTCAGGTTCTTGGTGATCTGTTCGATGATTTCATCGTGGCCAACTGTGGTCAGCGTCAGACGCGACAAAGTCGGGTCTTCGGTCGGCGCCACGGTCAGGCTTTCGATGTTGTAGTTGCGCTGCGAGAACAGACCAACCACACGAGACAGAGCGCCAGGTTCGTTTTCCAGAAGCAAGGAAATAATGTGCCGCATGATTAGGTACGCTCCGTCTTGCTCAGCCACATATCGCGCATGGAGCCGTCTTTGATTTGCATCGGGTAGACGTGCTCGCTGGTATCGACCGAAATATCGATCACTACCAGGCGATCTTTCATGGCGAACGCCTCTTCCATCTTCGACTTCAAATCTTTCGATTCGGTGATGCGTACGCCGACGTGACCATAGGCCTCAGCCAGCTTGACGAAGTCAGGCAACGACTCCATGTAGGAGTGCGAGTGACGGCTGCCATAGCTCATGTCCTGCCACTGACGAACCATACCCAGCACGCCGTTGTTCAGGATGACGATTTTTACCGGCAAACCATATTGCAGACAGGTGGACAGTTCCTGAATGTTCATCTGGATGCTGCCCTCGCCCGTTACACAGGCGACGTCCGCATCCGGGAAGCTCAACTGAATGCCCATGGCCGCAGGGAAACCGAAGCCCATGGTGCCGAGGCCACCAGAGTTGATCCAACGGTTCGGCTTGTTGAACTTGTAGTACTGCGCGGCGAACATTTGGTGCTGACCAACGTCGGAGGTCACAAAGGCGTCGCCCTTGGTCACTTCGCACAGGGTTTCGATCACGGTTTGCGGTTTGATCTTGCTGCCGTCGCCCTTGTCATACGGGAACAGGCCGCGATCACCACGCCACTCGTCAACCTGCTTCCACCAACTGGCAACGGACTCCTTGTTCGGGGTCTCGCCGATTTCCTTGAGGATCGCGACCATTTCAGTCAGGACGCTCTCAACCGGACCCACGATAGGCACGTCGGCCTTGATGGTCTTGGAGATCGAAGCCGGGTCGATGTCGATGTGAATGATCTTGGCGTTCGGGCAGAACTTCGATGCACCGTTGATGACACGGTCGTCGAAACGCGCGCCGACAGCGAGGATCACGTCAGCATGGTGCATCGCCAGGTTGGCGGTGTAGCTGCCGTGCATGCCGAGCATGCCGATGAACTGACGGTCGGTGCCAGGGTAGCCACCGAGGCCCATCAGGGTATTGGTCACTGGCAGATTGAGCATCTTCGCCAGTTCGGTCAGTGGTGCGGAACCGCCACCAAGGATCACGCCGCCGCCCGAGTACAACACAGGGCGCTTGGCCGCCAGGAGCATTTCTGCCGCCTTGCGGATTTGACCGGAGTGACCGCGAACAGCCGGGCTGTAGGAGCGCAACTTGGCTTTTTTCGGGAAGACGTATTCGAACTTCTCGGCCGGGTTGGTCATGTCTTTCGGGATATCGACAACGACCGGACCAGGACGACCGGATTGCGCCAGATAGAAGGCTTTCTTCATGACTTCCGGGATTTCCGACGCGTGCTTGATCATGAAGCTGTGCTTCACGATCGGCCGGGAGATACCGATCATGTCGGTTTCCTGGAACGCATCGGTACCGACCATGGTGCTCGGCACCTGGCCGGAAATGACCACCATCGGAATGGAGTCCATATAGGCAGTGGCGATACCGGTGATGGCGTTTGTTGCACCAGGACCGGAAGTTACCAGTACCACACCGGCTTTACCGGTGGCACGGGCGTAGCCGTCAGCCATATGGGTAGCCGCTTGCTCGTGACGAACCAGGATGTGGGTCACTTCCGGTTCTTTGAACAGGGCATCGTAAACATGAAGAAGAGCACCACCCGGGTACCCGTAGATATATTTGACGCCTTCGTCGCGCAAAAAGCGGACGAGCATCTCACCGCCAGATAAAAGCTCCACGTTGCTCACCTCTAAAACGCCAGAATACCGCCCACGAAAAATGGGACGGGTCTTAATAGGTTTACTTCTCGGCAGAGCATGAGCGACGGTGGTCGCCGACTACGTCAGCACTGACTGAGCAAGTATTGGGATCGTCCCAAGTGTTGCGGGCTTTTCCCACCCAGCGCGAGGTAACGCGTTGCGGGTGTAACAGGTCGACGCGGATATGCGCCTCATGATCTGCCGAGAGGGTCTGCTTCTGGCAGTCCCTGTACAGCGGACTTTGGATTCTTCTGTTTCGTCCCTCGCAAGTCAAGCCGTCTAAGTGTTTTATTCTAGTAAGCACATGAGAACGCAAGAAAAAACCCATAAACCGCCAGCGCGTTAGCTCCAATTGCGCAACTTTTGCCAAGAATTGGCACGCGAACGCACTGACGCAGCATCGGCCAATGACATACAGAAAGTGATTGTGGATAACTGCCAGCAGGCGCTGGCAGCTTCTGGCTCAGCGAGACGCCGTGATCAACTGATCAAACTGTTTGAGCAATACCTGCAACTGCCGGTCCTTGCCCTGGACATTGCGTCCGGCAAAGACCATTTCGGCCATTTCCTGAATGCCCGAAGCGTTGGGTAGCGGCAAATCCTGCTCAAGGATCATCTTCATGCGTGGCAGGAAGATCCATTGCAGCCATTGCTCGAAATCCAGTGTATCGACCGAAAAAGGCTCGACACTGGAAAGCTCTTCAGCAGATGGCGAGACTTCATCCCACCACCCTTGCACCCGCAACTCACGCTCGATCAACAACAGTTGATCGGCGATTTTCAGAAAACGCGCGTCCATCACCCCGTTACCTTGGCCTTCTGACGAGCCAATGCCGCGCCCTGGGAGTCACCCTGTTTTTCACGCGCCTGGCCAATCAGTTCCCACAAATTGGCCTGCAGGGCCGGACGGCCATTGGCAAAGGTCAGCCCACGGCGAGCGAACTGCTCGGCTTGCGCCGCATCGCCTTGAGCCATGCGCACCTGCGCCAGGCGGTAAAGCACCTGCGGCTCACGCGGAGCAACGCGCTGGGCGCGCTCAAGGCTGGAGGAGGCACCATTGAGATCACCACTTGCCTGTTGCTGTTGAGCGGTGGTCAGCAAGGCCAATACCGGGCCGTCCAGTTGCTCGTCCGCAGAAAGTCCGCCCGAACTGGCCGACGGAATCCCGCTTGGCGACGACGGCATGTTGTAGCTGCCCTGATTGATCGGCGCCGACTGGACCGGCGACGTGTCAATTGGCCCCGGCGTGATCGGACCCGGGGTTATCGGCGTGGTGCTGATCGGCGTTGAAGTCGTTGCAGCGCCTGGCACCATCACCACTACACCGCTGTCACCTTGCGGAATCGCCTGGGTCCGGGACTGACCCTGCGCAGGGCGCTTGACGGTCGTCTGGCGGAAGCCGCCATTGGCCGAGATCCGCTCACTATTGGACACGGCGGTGCCGGAGTCCACGACCGGGATCGAGCCACGTTGTACGGTGGAGCAACCGCTGAGCAAAGCTACGGCGGCAACCGCTGGAATCAACCACTTGTTCACTTGAAACCCTCTTTGCTTAATTCATCCAGCCCTTGACCCAATCCATCACCGACTCAGCAGGGTTTTCACCACCGCAAGCAGCGCCGGGAGGCGGTTCGCTGCCGCGAATATACGGCATCTGCACGGCACCTGGGCAACCGGCGTCAGAACCTTGCCCGGTACGGGAATCGACCCAGGCCTGAACAATATTATCCGGCTGTGGCATGTCCAGCGGCAACGGGTCGGCCTTGCGCATGAAGCTGGTCCAGACCTGCAAGGCTCCGGTGGCGCCGGTAAAAGGCGTCTTGCCGTTGTCATCGCGCCCCAGCCAGACCACCGCCAGCAAGTCCTGACTGAAACCGGCAAACCAACTGTCCCGCGAGTCGTTACTGGTACCGGTCTTACCCGCCAGGGTCAGGGTCCTTGGCAACACGTTGTAAACCGAACTGCCGGTACCTTCACGCATCACGCGCTGCATGGCGTTCTGGATCAGGTAAATGGAGGCCGGATCGAAACGCTGCTGAATCTGGAACGGATAACGCTTGAGCGGCTCGCCCTCGGCAGTCAGCACGCTACGAATACCGCGCATCGGCGTATTGAAGCCGCCGTTGGCGAGGGTCTGGTACATGGTTGCCACTTCGATTGGCGTCATGCCACCGGCCCCGAGCAACATCGACGGGAAGGCCGGGAACTCACGAGTCACACCCAGGCGCCCCAGCGTCTTCAGGACGTTAGGCACACCGACCGCCAAACCGAGACGCGCAGTCGACAGGTTGTAGGAATGCGCCAGACCTTGATAGAGGAAGACCGTACCGTGAGAACGACGATCGTAGTTCTGCGGTTTCCAGACCTGACCATCGGCGCCCTTGACCGAGAAGGACTCGTCCGACAGCCAACTGGTCAATGTGTACTGACTCGGCTTCTCCAGCGCGGTCAGATAAACCGCCGGCTTGATCAGCGAGCCGATCGGCCGCACCGCGTCCAGCGCCCGGTTGAACCCGGCAAAACTGGCCTGGCGACTGCCGATCATGGCCTGCACTTCACCGGTCTCCGGGTTGGTCACGACCATTGCCGCTTCGACGTCATCGGAACCCTTGCGCCCCGACAGACGCTTGAAGGTGTCGTTGACCGAGGCCTCAGCCTTCATCTGCAGGATCGGGTCGAAACTGGTGAAGATCCGCAGCCCTTCCTCGGTCAAGTCTTCGTCGCGATAGTCTTCGCGCAACTGACGCTTGACCAGATCGAGGAAGCCGGGGAACGAGCTGTCCGCCAGACTGCCGCGCTTGGTCACGCCCAGCGGCATTTTCTTCGCCGCCTCAACCTGCTCGGCGGTAGCGACGCCCTGCTCTTGCAGCACATCGAGTACCAGGTTGCGCCGCTCAAGGGCGCGCTCCGGATTACGGCGCGGATTGTAGGAGGATGGCCCCTTGACCATGCCCACCAGCAACGCCACTTGATGCAACTTGAGTTCGGCCAGCGGCTGGCTGAAGAAGAACTGGCTGGCGAGACCAAAACCATGCACCGCGCGCTGGCCGTCCTGCCCGATAAACACTTCGTTGAGGTAAGCCTCAAGGATTTCGCGCTTGTCGTAATGCAGTTCAAGCAGCAGCGCCATCATTGCTTCGGTGAGTTTGCGGCTCAGGCTGCGCTCGTTGGTCAGGTAAAAGTTTTTGACCAATTGTTGAGTCAGGGTACTGCCGCCCTGGCGCATGCGGCCGGACGAACCGTTGACCCAGACTGCACGGGCGATCGACTTCGGCGAAACACCAAAGTGATGATAAAAATCGCGATCCTCGACCGCCACCAGCGTTTCAAGCAAGTACGGTGGCACCTGATCGATCTTGATCAGGATCCGGTCTTCGAGGTTTTTCGGGTACAGACCGCCGATCAGCAGCGGCTCCAGGCGCACCACCGACAGTTTCGAGCCTTTTGCTCCCGACAACTCGGCCACGTAATCGCCGGAGAAGCGCACCCGCACCGGTTGTGCCTGCTCCATGCCTTCATAGAACTGGAAGCCACGGGTGTTCAGATCAACGACATTACCGTTGACCGACGCCGCGCCCGGACCATTGGCCACGCTTTCACGGCGATAGCCCAAGGCATCGAGTTCGGTCAGGAAATCGTCCCTGCTCAGCTTTTGTCCGACGAACAGCTCGAGCGGACGCGCGTAAACCTTGGCCGGGATGGTCCAGCGCTTGCCGGAGAACTTCTCCTGGACGATAGCATCAAGGTAAACGGCGAATCCGGCCAGCACTACCAGGCCGACCAGACTGAGTTTAATGGCCCAGCCCAGCCACGGGCGCAGGCCCCTGGAGGGTGGTTTTTTTGGGGTACGGGGAGTTCGGGTACGAGTCATGGCGGCGGATTATACGCACTTTATTCATACTCAACAGGAGCGCTCCGAGGTTTGCGCCAGGCGGACTTACGGCCATAATGACGGCCTTGATTTTCCAGACTCTGAAGGATCGCCTGTGAGCCAGTCCCTGATCGCTGCCCTGCAAAACCCTGCCCTCTACCCGCATCCTGTAGACGGATTCCAGGTCATCGAAACCCATATTTCCTGGGTCGTTCTCACGGGCCCCTTCGCCTATAAAGTGAAGAAGCCGGTCAATTTCGGTTTTCTCGACTTCACCAGCCTTGAGGCTCGCGAACACTTTTGCGCCGAAGAACTGCGCCTGAACCAGCGCCTGACCGAAGATTTGTACCTGGAAGTGCTGCCCGTCACCGGCAGCGCCGAGGCTCCGCAACTGGGTGGCGAAGGCCCGGCCATCGAATATGTACTGAAGATGCGCCAGTTCCCGCAAAACGGATTACTGAGCACCCTTCAAGCCAATGGCGAACTGACCACCGCACACATCGACGAGATGGCCGAGCAAATCGCCCGCTTCCACCTCAGCGCACCGAAAGTACCGGCCGGGCACGAAGCCGGCACACCGGACAGCGTCATGGCACCGGTGCGGCAGAACTTCGAACAGATCCGCCCGTTCCTCAGCGATAAAGCCGATCTGTTGCAACTCGACGCCCTGCAAGCCTGGGCCGAAAGCAGCTTCGAGCGCCTCAAACCGCTGTTCGCCCAGCGCAAGGCCGAAGGCTTCATTCGTGAATGCCACGGTGATATCCACTTGGGCAACGCCACCGTGATCGACGGCAAGGTCGTGATCTTCGACTGCATTGAGTTCAACGAACCGTTTCGCTTTACCGACGTTTATGCCGACACCGGCTTCCTGGCGATGGACCTGGAAGATCGCGGCCTGAAGTGCCTGGCGCGCCGTTTCATCAGCCAGTATCTGGAGCTGACCGGCGACTATCGCGGCCTCGAACTGCTGAACTTCTATAAGGCCTACCGCGCACTGGTTCGCGCCAAGGTCGCCCTGTTCAGCATGCCGGCCGAAGCCAGTGCGGTGCAGCGCGCCACGACCCTGCGCCAGTACCGCAACTACGCCAACCTGGCGGAAAGCTACAGCACCATTCCTTCGCGCTTCATGGCCATTACCCACGGCGTTTCCGCAGTCGGCAAGAGCCATGTCGCCATGCGTTTGGTCGAAGCCCTGGGCGCGATTCGCTTGCGCTCCGATGTCGAGCGCAAGCGTCTGTTCGGCGAGCAAACCGTCGAGAATGACGTCCAGGCCGGTATCTATAGCGCCGACGCCAGCGCGGCGACCTATGCCCGCCTGCACGAAATCGCCGACGTCATTCTGCGTGCTGGCTTCCCGGTGGTGGTCGACGCTACTTACCTCAAGCGTGATCAGCGTGACAGTGCAGCGAAGATTGCCGAGGCCACGGGCGCCCCCTTCCTGATCCTCGACTGCAATGCACCTCAGGCCGTGATCGAAAGCTGGCTGGCCGTGCGCCAGGCAGACAAGAAAGACCCGTCCGACGCCACCCTGGCCGTTATTGCAGCCCAGCAAGCCAGCCGTGAAGCGCTGACACCCGCAGAAATCCTCTGCAGCAAGCGCGTCCAGACCAATGAAAGCGGGACGCTCGATACCGTTGTCGCGCAAATTCGCCAGCGTCTTCCGGGCCTGTAAGAAACCATTTCAGTCGTGAGGCCCGCGCTGGCTTCACGATTGTCAAATAGTGGCACTATAATGGCGTCATAAAACCATCAGGTGATGCGACATGAGCCAGCCTAAACTTCTCGACACACCGCTTTATGCCCTGCTGCACAAAGACGACATCAGAGGCTTCAACAGTGAGCGCCCCAAGGATGGCCCCATCGACATGGCGGGTGGAGACTTCCGGGGGCTGGACCTGCGCGAACTGAATGCCGACGGTGTGGATTTCAGCAACGCTTACTTCCGCTCCGCCGACTTGCGCGGCATAGACTTCAGCAAAGCGAACCTGGAAGGCGCGAGCCTGGCCCACGCACAAATCTCCGGCGCCTACTTTCCAGTGGAGCTCAGCGCCGACGAAATCCTGATGTCGATGAACTTCGGCACACGATTGCGCTATCGCACCCGCTGATAAACGTCGCGGACTGACACGTCCAGCGCCCCTCGTTGCGCTGGACTGCGGGGATGCTCACCCGTAATTCCTGACTATTCCCCACCTATTCCTCCCGCGTTCGCGGATTTTTCACACTCTGCCAATACTCGTCTCTTAGAAGCATTTGCGTCGAAAACCAGCAAACAATCACGCGTTTCCTACTGATGGCTACACTCCTCAGAAGATTGCCCACGCTCTCCATTCGGCCATCGCAAGGAGGCTTGATGAATGATGAACTGCAACACCTGAAGAATCTTGGCAAGACGTCAGCGCAATGGCTGCATGCCGTGGGCATCCATAGCGCGTCGGACTTGCGTCGCCTCGGGGCGGTGGATGCTTATCGGGCCGTGCGCACGCGCGGTTTTCGGGCGTCCAAGGTGTTGTTGTACGCAATTGAAGGTGCCCTGATGGACGTTCACTGGAACGACATTCCTGCCGAGCGCAAGGAAGCGTTGAACAAACAACTGGAAGCTATCTCTTCACGCCACAAGAACTGATCCGGCAAATATTTCTGAAGTTTTTCAACCTGAAACTCAATGATTACAGGGCCTGTAGAAGTAAATTCGGCGAATCGCAAAGAAATCAAAAAACAGCGGTTGACTTGGTAATGAGAATCGATATGATTATCACAACTGGTCGCGAGACTGGTCGATATTCTGAAAAGCCCTTGGTTCGGACTCTCGGATTATCTCCTCATCAGGCTAATCACGGTTATTTGACCCGGCTCTTGCCGGGTCTTTTTTTGCCTGTTGAAAAGTACTGACGGGGTCCGGCGATGGATGCTCCATGCAGAGCACGGCGACACAGGTGTGTCAGGCGCATAAACAGCTTTCTTCAAAGGTTTCCCGGGCATCGAAGGAGCAGGCCAAGTATCCTCGTCGACAGGCACTTGCACCCTACGGGCAAGACGGCCCTTTGATAATTGTTAGTATTTGACCGTCAAGCTCGGACATATCTGCTCACGAGTTGCGGGACCGAGGATAGACATGAAGTTGCTTTGCGCAGGTGCCGAACTGGTCAATGGCAGCAGTCGCGGGTTCGACATTGATGGCCAAAAGTTTTTTGCGGTGCGCCGCAGCGGACAGGTTTATGTCTATATCAATCGCTGTCCGCACCGGGGCGTCGGCCTGGAGTGGCATCCCGACCAGTTTCTTGACCCCAGCAACAGCCTGATCCAGTGCGCCACCCATGGCGCACTGTTTCTGATCGAAGACGGTGAATGCGTCGCCGGCCCTTGCGCGGGGCAAGCCTTGACCGGCGTGACCTGTCGCGAGGATGAACAAGGGATCTGGATCAGCCTTTAGCCACCCGACAACACGTCCAGACGCCGGTCGACCCGCATTTCTTCGTGGCTCAACCGCACACCGTAAGCCAACACTTCGACCCCACAGGCCACAGCTTCACGCAAGGCCTGCGCATAAGCCGCATCGATTTCCTGCGCCGGGCGCACGGCCTCGATATCGGTCAGGCAGACACAGTACAACTGCACCGCGCGAATACCGTCCCTGGCCAGATGGGCCAGCTCCCGCAGATGCTTGGCGCCACGCTGGGTGACCGCATCGGGAAACGCCGCCACCGCCGTACCGTCGAAACCCAGGGTCACGCTTTTGACTTCGACGTAGGCCGGCCCGTCGGGATAATCAAGGCGAAAATCGATGCGACTGTTTTCCTGACCGTAAGCCACTTCGCGCTTGAGCCCGGTAAAGCCGTTCAGTTCTGTGATGACACCCGCTCGCAGCGCCTCTTCGATCAAACCATTGGCCCGGGCAGTGTTCACGCAAAACAGCCGCCCTTGCGGGGTTTCACCAATCTCCCAAGTGCCAGGCAACTTGCGTTTCGGGTCGTTGGAGCGGCTGAACCAGACCTGCCCGCCCTCGACCTGACAATTGAGCATCGAGCCCGTGTTAGGGCAGTGAATGGTCAGCAACTCGCCGCCAACGGTTTCGATGTCGGCGAGAAAACGCTTGTAACGACGGATCAGGCGACCTTCTTCGAGGGGAGGATGAAAATGCATCAGCCTTTCCAGCTCCGCAAACCACGAGCGATACGCTCCACCGCCTCCTGCAAACGCTCAAGATTCTGCGTATAGGCAAACCGCACATGATGCCCGGCCTGATAACGCCCGAAATCCAGCCCCGGGGTGAATGCCACATGTTCGGTTTCGAGAAAATGTTTACAGAACGCGAAGGCATCGCCGCCGAACTTGCCGATATCGGCGTACAAGTAGAAAGCCCCTTCTGGCTCCACGGCAATGCCGAACCCCATATCTCGCAAGGCCGGCAGCAGGTAATCCCGGCGCCGACCAAATTCGGCGCGACGCTCTTCGAGAATACTGATGGTTGCTGGCTCGAAACAGGCCAGGGCAGCGTACTGCGCCATGCTCGGAGCACTGATATAGAGATTCTGGGCGAGTTTTTCCAGCTCACCGACGGCAGCGTCGGGGGCCACCAGCCATCCGAGTCGCCAACCGGTCATTCCGAAATACTTCGAAAAACTGTTCAGAACGAATGCACTGTCGTCGACTTCCAGCACGCTGGCCGCATCGGTGCCGTAGGTCAGGCCGTGATAAATCTCGTCGACCACCAGATGACCGTGGCGCTCCTTGATCGCGACAGACAGCTTCGCCAGCTCGTCGCGGGTCAGGATCGTGCCGGTCGGATTGGCCGGCGACGCCACCAATGCACCAACACTGTCGTGATCCCAATGACGTTCGATCAGTCCAGGCGTCAACTGATAACGCACATCCGGACCGACCGGCACCAGTTGTGCCGCGCCTTCCACCAATCGCAGAAAGTGCCGGTTACATGGGTAGCCCGGGTCCGCCAGCAGCCAGTGTTTACCGAGGTCTACCAGCAAAGCGCTGGCCAGCAGCAACGCGCCGGAGCCGCCAGGTGTGATGAGGATGCGCCGCGGGTCGATGTTCAAACCGTAACGCTGCTGATAAAAGCCCGAAATGGCCTCACGCAGCTCAGGAATACCGCGCGCGGCGGTGTAACGGGTCCGCCCTGCCGCCAGAGCAGCCTGGCCGGCCTGGATGATCGGTTCGGCAGTGGTGAAGTCTGGCTCACCGATTTCGAGGTGGATCACGTCATGGCCGGCCGCCTGCAACTCGTTGGCTCGCGCCAACAGCGCCATGACATGGAAAGGTTCGATCGCGCGACTGCGGGCACTGTAGGGCTGAGCCATTGGCCTTCCTTCAACGGGAAAAAAACCGATTCTACCCAAGCGCAGGAACGAGCGAGAACCTAATGCGGTCAGAGGCCTTATAACTCCCGGCCGCAAACGACTCAAGCGCGAGCGCAAGGTTTGACTAAAATCAATAATTGAGCAGGGTTCCAGAGCCACCAGTCAACGGTTTGTCATCATTGGCAAGCACCCTGTGCCGCGAGCTCGACATCCGGGAGTAGCGCGGCCCGAGTTGATCTGGTAAGTTCGCCCGCTTGCAGCCGCAGGGCCGGCAGGTGCCGGTGATGGAGCAATCCTGCGCAGATGGATTACAAGAGTAGAGGCGGTCTATTTCATGTCCACCCAAGCAAAGCAGCAAAACCAGACGATCAGCGGCTTCGAGCCCTATGTTCAGAAAGCCGGCGAAGAGTACATGGGCGAGCCCATGCGCAAGCACTTCACCAAGGTTCTGAATCAGTGGAAACAAGAGCTGATGGAAGGTGTCGACAAGACCGTGGACCACATGAAGGACGAAGCGGCCAACTTTCCTGATCCGGCAGACCGTGCCAGCCAGGAAGAGGAATTCGCCCTCGAACTGCGTGCCCGCGATCGTGAACGCAAGTTGATCAAGAAGATCGACAAGACACTTCAGCTGATCGAAGACGAAGAGTACGGCTGGTGTGAATCCTGCGGCATCGAGATCGGCGTCAAGCGCCTCGAAGCGCGTCCTACCGCCGACCTGTGCATCGACTGCAAGACCCTGGCGGAAATCAAGGAAAAGCAAGTCGGCAAATAATTGCGACTTGAACGAAGAACGGAGCGTGCGAACGCTCCGTTTTTGTTTCTAAAATTCGCCTAGGCAAAACACTGTGGGAGCGAGCCTGCTCGCGAAGGGTCCATCAACTTCAACATTGATGCTGGCTGATACACCGCTTTCGCGAGCAGGCTCGCTCCCACAGGTGCCTGGCGCAAGTCCGGAACAAGTGACATTGCATTCATGACCGCCACCTCCCCCACTTACATCGGTCGCTTCGCCCCCACGCCCAGTGGCCACCTGCATTTCGGTTCACTGGTCGCAGCGCTAGCCTCCTACCTTGACGCGCGCTCGGTGGGCGGACGCTGGCTGATGCGCATGGAAGACCTTGATCCGCCCCGCGAGGAACCCGGCGCCCAGGTGGCCATTCTCAAGGCACTGGAAAGCTATGGCTTCGAGTGGGATGGCGACCTGGTTCGCCAAAGCGAACGGCACGATGCCTACGCCGAGGTGCTCAATCGCCTGTTCAATCATGGTCTGGCCTACGCCTGCACCTGCTCGCGCAAACAGCTGGAACCGTATCACGGGATTTATCCGGGGCTGTGCCGCAATGCCGGCCATGGCGCCGACGATGCGGCCATCCGCCTGCGCGTACCGGAACTGGAATACCACTTCATCGACCGGGTGCAGGGCGAATAC
Organism: Pseudomonas sp. Pseusp10; assembly: GCF_059492225.1. Classification (NCBI taxonomy): domain Bacteria; kingdom Pseudomonadati; phylum Pseudomonadota; class Gammaproteobacteria; order Pseudomonadales; family Pseudomonadaceae; genus Pseudomonas; species Pseudomonas sp. Pseusp10. The sequence goes on from NZ_CP168528.1 coordinate 6,054,280, forward strand.
CGCCAACATCTGGGCCGGGAAGTCGGCGACTTTGTGATCCGCCGCCGCGATGGACTCTACGCCTATCAATTGGCCGTGGTCCTGGACGATGCCTGGCAGGGCATCACCGATATCGTTCGGGGTGCCGACCTGCTGGACTCCACGCCCCGCCAGCTCTACCTGCAAGAACTGCTCGGCCTGCCTCAACCGCGTTATCTGCATATCCCGCTGATTACTCAGCCTGATGGCAATAAACTGGGTAAATCCTACCGCTCGCCGCCGTTGACCGAGGATCAGGCAACACCGCTGTTGCTGCGGGCGCTACGCGCACTGGGGCAGAACCCAGGAGCCGAACTGGCTTACGCCACGCCACGGGAAGTGCTGAACTGGGGCATTGCCCACTGGGATGCCTCGTTGATCCCGCGCACACTGAGCCTGCCCGAGGCACAGTTGCTGTGATCGCACTTGCAGTGGCGCGCCCATCCGTTACCATCGCCGCACGTTTTCGGGCACGCGCATAAAAAAGAGAGGCCGGGATGTACATCTATCGCTTGGTCCTGCTTTTGGTAGTGGGGATTTACCTGTTTTCCCCGGCCATCATGGATTGGTGGATCGACGCCACTGGCGCTTGGTATCGCCCTTATCTGCTCTGGCTGATTCTGATCGTCGTGACCTTCATCCTGCAGAGCCAAAAAGATGCCGATGAGCTTTAGCCTGACCCAGATGATCCTGATCAGCGCCGCGTACCTGGCGGTGCTGTTCGGTGTGGCCTGGATCAGTGAACGGGGCATGATCCCCCGGGCGATCATTCGCCACCCACTGACCTACACCCTGTCACTGGGCGTCTATGCCAGTGCCTGGGCGTTTTACGGCACCGTGGGCCTGGCCTATCAGTACGGCTACGGTTTTCTGTCCAGCTACCTGGGCGTTTCCGGGGCATTTCTGCTGGCGCCAGTGCTGCTCTACCCGATCCTGAAGATCACCCGCACTTATCAACTGTCGTCCCTGGCGGACTTGTTTGCCTTCCGCTTCCGCAGCACCTGGGCCGGAGCGCTGACCACGATTTTCATGCTGGTCGGCGTATTGCCGTTGCTGGCGTTGCAGATTCAGGCGGTCGCCGACTCCATCGGCATCCTCACCCGAGAGCCGGTGCAGCATCGCGTGGCCCTGAGCTTCTGCGCATTGATTACGCTGTTCACGATTTTCTTCGGTTCCCGCCACATTGCCACCCGCGAAAAGCATGAAGGCCTGGTGTTCGCGATTGCCTTCGAATCGGTAATCAAGCTGATCGCCCTCGGCGGCGTCGGGCTGTATGCGCTTTACGGCGTGTTCGACGGCCCGCAACAGCTGGAACTGTGGCTGCTGCAAAACCAGACCGCGCTCGCGGCCCTGCACACGCCATTGCAGGAAGGCCCGTGGCGCACCCTGTTGCTGGTGTTCTTCGCCTCGGCCATCGTGATGCCGCACATGTATCACATGACCTTCACCGAGAACCTCAACCCGCGTTCGCTGGTCAGTGCGAGCTGGGGCCTGCCGCTGTTCCTGCTGCTGATGAGCCTGGCGGTGCCGCTGATTCTCTGGGCCGGCCTGAAACTGGGTGCCACCACCAATCCGGAATACTTCACCCTGGGCATCGGTATCGCCGCCAACAGCAAGGCGCTGGCGTTGCTGGCGTATGTCGGCGGGCTGTCCGCCGCCAGCGGCCTGATCATCGTCACCACGCTGGCGCTGTCCGGGATGGCCTTGAACCACCTGGTGCTGCCGTTGTATCAACCTCCGGCCGAAGGCAACATCTACCGCTGGCTGAAGTGGACCCGCCGCGCGCTGATTGTCGCGATCATCATGGCCGGCTACGGCTTCTACCTGATGCTTGGTGCCGAGCAGGACCTGGCCAACCTCGGCATTGTCGCGTTCGTCGCCACGTTGCAGTTCCTGCCGGGCGTACTTTCGGTCCTGTACTGGCCGACCGCCAACCGTCGCGGCTTCATCGCCGGCTTGCTGGCGGGGATTCTGGTGTGGCTGGTGACCATGTTGTTGCCGCTGGTTGGCAACCTGCAAGGCTTCTACATTCCACTGCTGAACATGATCTACGTGCTGGACGACACCAGCTGGCACATGGCGGCGATTGCCTCGCTGGCGGCCAACGTGCTGATGTTCACCCTGATCTCGCTGTTCACCAACGCCAGCACCGAAGAGGCCAGCGCTGCCGAAGCCTGCGCCGTGGATAACGTGCGCCGCCCGCAACGCCGGGAACTGCACGCCGCCTCCCCCCAGGAATTCGCCACGCAACTGGCCAAGCCATTGGGTGCAAAAGCGGCGCAGAAAGAAGTGGAACAGGCACTGCGCGATCTCTATCTGCCCTTCGACGAGCGTCGACCGTATGCCCTGCGCCGCTTGCGGGACCGCATCGAGGCCAACCTCTCCGGCCTGATGGGCCCGAGCGTGGCCCAGGACATGGTCGAGACGTTCCTGCCGTACAAGGCTGGCGGCGAAAACTACGTGACCGAAGACATTCACTTCATCGAAAGCCGCCTCGAGGATTACCACTCGCGCCTGACTGGCCTGGCCGCCGAACTCGATGCCCTGCGCCGCTATCACCGCCAGACCCTGCAGGAGTTGCCGATGGGCGTTTGCTCGCTGGCCAAGGATCAGGAAATCCTCATGTGGAACAAGGCCATGGAGGAACTCACCGGTATCGCCGCACAGCGCGTGGTCGGTTCGCGCCTGAGTACCATTGCCGACCCGTGGAAGGAGTTGCTGCAAGGCTTCATCAATCTGCCGGACGAACACTTGCACAAGCAGCACCTGGCCCTCGACGGCCAGACACGCTGGCTGAACCTGCACAAAGCCGCGATCGACGAACCCCTCGCACCGGGCAACAGTGGCCTGGTGTTGCTGGTGGAAGACTTGACCGAAACCCAGATGCTCGAGGACAAACTGGTGCACTCCGAGCGCCTGGCCAGCATCGGTCGACTGGCGGCCGGCGTGGCCCATGAAATCGGCAACCCGATCACCGGTATCGCGTGCCTGGCGCAGAACCTGCGCGAAGAACGTGAAGAAGACGGCGAGCTGAAGGAAATCAGCGGGCAGATCCTCGAACAGACCAAACGCGTGTCGCGCATTGTCCAGTCGCTGATGAGCTTTGCCCATGCCGGCAGCCATCAGCACAGCGACGAGCCCGTCTGTCTGGCCGAAGTGGCTCAGGATGCCATCGGCCTGCTGGCCCTGAACCGACGCAATTTCGAAGTGCAGTTCTACAACCTGTGCGACCCCGAACACTGGGTCGAAGGCGACCCGCAACGGTTGGCCCAAGTATTGATCAACCTGCTCTCAAACGCCCGTGACGCCTCGCCTCCCGGCAGTGCGGTACGGGTCAAGAGCGAAGCCGGCGAACACACGGTCGATCTGATCGTGGAAGACGAAGGCAGCGGTATTCCGTCGAGCATCATGGACCGATTGTTCGAACCTTTCTTCACCACCAAGGACCCTGGCGAAGGCACCGGTCTGGGCCTTGCACTGGTCTATTCCATCGTTGAAGAGCATTATGGACAAATCACCATCGACAGCCCGGCTGATGTTCAAAGCCAACGCGGCACCCGAATCAGGGTTACCTTGCCGCGTCATGTCGAAGCGACGTCCGCTGTGAACTGAGACCGTCGAGAGTATCGAATCAATGCCGCACATTTTGATCGTCGAAGACGAAACCATTATCCGCTCCGCCTTGCGCCGCCTGCTGGAACGTAACCAGTACCAGGTCAGCGAAGCCGGTTCAGTGCAGGAAGCACAAGAACGCTTCACCATTCCCTCGTTCGATCTGATCATCAGTGACCTGCGCCTGCCGGGTGCGCCTGGCACGGAGTTGATCAAGCTCGCCCAAGGCACGCCGGTGCTGATCATGACCAGCTATGCCAGCCTGCGCTCGGCGGTCGACTCGATGAAAATGGGCGCGGTGGATTACATTGCCAAGCCATTCGACCACGACGAAATGCTGCAAGCCGCCGCACGAATCCTGCGTGACCGACAAACGGTACAGGCCGGCGCTGAGCCGGCTGCCGGCAAAGCCGCCAACGGCGCGGCGAAATCCGGTGCCGACAACAGCAACGGTGAAATCGGCATTATTGGCTCGTGCCCGCCGATGCAGGACCTGTACGGCAAGATCCGCAAAGTGGCACCGACCGATTCCAACGTTCTGATCCAGGGCGAATCAGGTACCGGTAAGGAACTGGTGGCGCGCGCCCTGCACAACCTGTCCAAACGCGCCAAGGCGCCGATGATTTCGGTTAACTGCGCGGCCATTCCGGAAAGCCTGATCGAATCCGAATTGTTCGGCCACGAAAAAGGCGCATTCACCGGCGCCAGCGCCGGGCGCGCCGGCCTGGTGGAAGCGGCGGACGGCGGCACCTTGTTCCTCGACGAAATCGGTGAACTGCCGCTGGAGGCCCAGGCTCGCCTGCTGCGCGTATTGCAGGAAGGTGAAATTCGCCGGGTAGGCTCGGTGCAGTCGCAGAAAGTCGATGTGCGCCTGATCGCCGCGACTCACCGCGACCTCAAGAGTCTGGCGAAGATCGGCCAGTTCCGGGAAGACTTGTATTACCGCCTCCACGTTATCGCGCTGAAGCTGCCAGCCCTGCGCGAACGCGGTGCGGACGTCAATGAGATTGCCAACGCCTTCCTGGCGCGGCAAAGTGCGCGAATCAACCGCACCGACCTGAAGTTCGCCGCGGATGCCGAGCAGGCCATTCGTCACTACTCCTGGCCGGGCAACGTTCGTGAACTGGAAAACGCCGTCGAGCGCGCCGTTATTCTGTGCGAAAGCCCGGAAATTTCCGCCGAGCTGCTGGGCATCGACATCGAGCTGGGCGACCTGGAAGACGACGAGTTCATTGGCCTGTCCCCACAACAGGGCAACGGCAACGCCAGTAACAACAACCACGAACCGACCGAAGACCTTTCCCTGGAAGACTATTTCCAGCATTTCGTCCTCGAGCATCAGGACCATATGACCGAAACCGAGTTGGCCCGCAAGCTCGGGGTCAGCCGCAAATGCCTGTGGGAGCGCCGTCAGCGCCTGGGCATCCCGCGGCGCAAGACCGGGGTGGCCAGCGAAAGCTGAACCGCACCTGTCTCATGTGCGGGTAACACGTGACATTGTGGAAAAACTGTTACCTCAGCTTTTTCACGTAACAGAAGCCGGGGCTTACGGTAACGAAGCCCCGGCTTTTTTTGGCCCTCAAAACGCCTGGCAATCGGCCTAACCCCTTGTTTTACTGGGTTTCTAAAAAGTTGGCACGCACCCTGCTATATGTTTGATACAAGAACAATAACAAGCAATGCACAAGACAATAAAAATAAGACGAATCGACTCACGCACAATAAAAACAAGACGGCGAGAGGCGCAGCTAACTGATTCTTTTGGAGAGGCGTTGTATTTGGGGCTAGCCCCACGACCAGGCCGAGAACAACAAAAAACTGTCTTAAGACAGAGCCTGTACTGGTTGGATCGAAAGATCACTGCAATTCAGCGACCAAAGCAATCCGTTTGCTCTTGGCTCCCGATTGGGAGGGTCATGAAGGAAAGCTTCATGACGAGGGCACTCAACAAAAACAAGAAGCCCGAAACCAAAAATAAAAATAGAGCATGCAACTACTTCTTGGGGAGCTTCGGCTCCCCTTGTGGTTTCTGCGATTCAAGCCCCCCCATACCCGCTTCCTGTACCTGTACCTGTACCTGTAGGAGCGAGCTTGCTCGCGAATAACCTGAAGGCGCAGTTGGGAATCTGGCTGAACGCGTCATCGTTCACGTCCATCGCGAGCAAGCTCGCTCCTACGGACCTACAGCTCATATCTGCTGTGTCCTACACCATCCCCCGACTAAATGCTAGAATCCCCGCCCATCATGCGGTCATTCTTCTGTTATGGCCGAATATTCCTTCAAACAGTGCATCCCATGCTGAAGAAGCTGTTCCAGTCATTCCGTTCTCCCAAGCGTCCTACGCAACACATTCGCAGCACGCCTGAAGTGCTCAACAGCGGCCAACATTCGCTGCAGAAGGCGCAATTCAGCCGTTACGCGGTGAATATCGTTGAACGCCTGCAGAGCGCCGGTTATCAGGCTTACCTGGTTGGCGGTTGCGTGCGCGACATGCTGCTGGGTATCACACCGAAAGATTTCGACGTTGCCACCAGCGCCACACCCGAGCAGGTACGGGCCGAATTCCGTAACGCGCGAATCATCGGGCGCCGGTTCAAGCTGGTGCACATCCACTTCGGCCGCGAAATCATCGAAGTCGCGACCTTCCGCGCCAATCACCCGCAGAACGAAGACGAGGAAGACAGCAACCAGTCTTCGCGCAACGAAAGCGGGCGCATCTTGCGCGATAACGTCTACGGGACCCTGGAAGAAGACGCGCAACGTCGCGACTTCACCATCAATGCCCTGTATTACGATCCGGTCAGCGAACGCATCCTCGACTACGCCAACGGCGTACACGACATCCGCAACCACCTGATCCGCCTGATTGGCGATCCGACGCAACGCTACCAGGAAGACCCGGTACGGATGCTGCGGGCCGTGCGTTTCGCCGCCAAGCTGAACTTCGGCATCGAAAAGCACAGCGCCCTGCCGATCCGCGGCCTGGCGCCGATGCTGCGCGAAATCCCGTCGGCCCGCCTGTTCGAAGAGGTGCTCAAGCTGTTCCTCTCCGGCCATGCCGCCGATACGTTTGAAATGCTGGTCGACCTGCAGTTGTTCGATCCACTGTTCCCGGCCAGCGCCGAAGCACTGGAATACAACCCGACGTACACCCACACCCTGATCAGCGAAGCGCTGATCAACACCGACCTGCGGATCAAGCAGAACAAACCGGTCACCCCGGCGTTCCTGTTTGCAGCCCTGCTCTGGCCTGCCCTGCCGGCCCGCGTCTTGCGCCTGCAGGAGCGTGGCATGCCGCCGATTCCGGCGATGCAGGAAGCGGCACACGAGCTGATTGCCGAACAGTGCCAGCGGATCGCTATTCCGAAACGCTTCACCATGCCGATCCGCGAGATCTGGGACATGCAGGAACGCCTGCCGCGCCGCAGCGGCAAGCGTGCCGATCTGTTGCTGGACAATCCGCGCTTCCGTGCCGGTTACGACTTCCTTCTGCTGCGCGAGAGTGCAGGCGAGCAGACTGACGGCCTCGGCGAATGGTGGACCGACTATCAGGACGCCAATGAAAGCGAGCGCCGCGACATGATCCGCGACCTCAGCGGTAAGGAAGACGGCACCGGCGCCCCGCGCAAGCGTCGCCGCAGCGGCGGCTCCAAGCGCAAACGCGCCGCCGGCGCTTCGAGCACCACGGGCGAGTAATCCATGGAACGCATCTACATCGGCATGGGCAGCAATCTGGCTGACCCTGCCGAACAATTGCGCAGCGCCGTCGAGGCGCTGGCGCAATTGCCACAATCGGAGCTGGTCGGGGTTTCTGCGTTTTATCAAAGTGACTCGCTGCTACCCGGACAACCACGCTACACCAATGCGGTGGCCGCTCTCGACAGCACGCTGGCAGCGCTGGACTTGCTCGATGCCTTGCAGGCCATCGAAAACGGCCAGGGTCGCGAGCGCCTTGAGCGCTGGGGGCCGCGTACGCTAGACCTCGACATATTGCTGTTCGGTGATCGTCTGATCGACGAACCGCGCCTCAAGATTCCCCATTACCACATGCAGGAACGGGCCTTCGTGCTGTATCCGCTGGCGGAATTGGCACCTGCGGATCTGCGACTGGCCGATGGCCGGACCTTGGCCGAACTGCTCAAGGCATGCCCGTTCGTCGGCCTGGAACGCCTGCCCCCGAACTGACCCACCCCCCCTGTGGGAGTGGCGGTGCGGCGATCCGACTTGCTCGCGAAGACGATTTAACATTCAACATAAAAATTGACTGTCAGGCCGCTTTCGCGAGCAAGCCCGCTCCCACATTGGTTTTGTGTCGAGCACAAGATCTGCTGCTGAATCGCATCAGTTACCCCGGTAACACCCCACCCGTAACAATGCGGTAACACACGCAATTGACTTCCCTCGTTCTCCTCACGACTATAGGCGTCCCGCTGCCGCCAACACGGTGTTCAAGGGCGCAATCCAGGCCTTAAAAGCACGACAACAGAACGTGCGCCTGTATTTAACGAAGAATCACGCGCGTTACTCGCAGTAGTTTCCACAGCGCCTGAATGAGGAACTTTTCATGCCAGCCATCACCCTGACCACACTGCAAGGTCTGAAGCAAAAAGGTGAAAAGATCACCATGCTGACCTGCTACGACGCGACCTTCGCCCATGCCTGTAATCAGGCCGGCGTCGAAGTGCTGCTGGTGGGCGACTCCCTCGGCATGGTTTTGCAGGGCCACGACAGCACGTTGCCTGTCACCACCGCAGAAATGGCTTATCACGTGGCCGCCGTCAAACGCGGTAACAGCGATGCCCTGATCCTCGCCGACCTGCCTTTCATGGCCTACGCCACCACCGAGCAAGCCATGACCAACAGCGCCCAGTTGATGCAGGCCGGCGCGCACATGGTCAAGGTTGAAGGAGCGTTGTGGCTGGCCGATTCGATCCGCCTGCTGGCCGAGCGTGGCATCCCTGTCTGCGCGCACATGGGCCTGACCCCGCAATCGGTGAACATCCTCGGCGGCTACAAGGTCCAGGGGCGCAACGAAAACCAGGCGCGGCAGATGCGTGCCGACGCAATTTCCCTGGAGCAGGCTGGCGCGGCAATGCTGCTGCTCGAGTGCGTCCCGAGCGAACTGGCAGAAGAAATCACCCAGGCGGTGAAGATTCCGGTGATTGGTATTGGCGCCGGCAATCGCACGGATGGCCAGGTGCTGGTTCTGCACGACATGCTGGGGCTGTCCATTACCGGCCGCGTGCCAAAATTCGTGAAAAACTTCATGACTGGCCAGACCAGCATTGAAGCTGCACTGAATGCCTACGTGACTGAAGTCAAGGCGGCGACTTTCCCTGGGATCGAACACGGATTCTCTGCATGAACACTGTAAAAACCGTACGCGAACTGCGGGCCGCCGTGGCCCGTGCCCGTAGCGAAGGCAAACGCATCGCCTTTGTACCGACCATGGGCAACCTGCACAGCGGCCACGTTGCGCTGGTGACCAAAGCCTCTCAACGGGCGGACTTCGTGGTCGCGAGCGTTTTCGTCAATCCGCTGCAATTCGGCGCTGGCGAAGACCTCGACAAGTACCCGCGCACCCTTGCCGCCGACCAGGAAAAACTGCTCCAGGCCGGTTGCCATTTGCTGTTTGCCCCCTCTGTTGAAGAGATGTACCCCGACGGCATGACCGGCCAGACCCGTGTCAGTGTCCCGCAATTGTCCGAAGGACTGTGCGGCGCCAGCCGTCCGGGGCATTTCGAAGGCGTGGCGACGGTGGTCAGCAAGCTGTTCAACATGGTCCAGCCGGACCTGGCGATTTTCGGCGAGAAAGACTTCCAGCAACTGGCGGTGATTCGCGCGCTGGTACATGACCTGAACATGCCGATCCAGATCATCGGTGAGCCGACTGTACGGGCGGCCGATGGCCTGGCGCTATCGTCGCGCAACGGCTTCCTCAACGAAGAGCAGCGCGCTGTGGCACCGGTGGTCTACCGCACGCTGAATGTGATCAGCGAGGCGATCAAGCAGGGCGAACGCGATTACCCGGCGCTGATCGGCACACAGATCAAACAGCTCGAAATGGCTGGCCTGCGTCCTGACTATCTGGAAATCCGCCATGCACTGACCCTGCGCCCGGCAACGGCGCAGGATCGTGACCTGGTGATTCTGGTGGCGGCGTTCCTCGGTACGACGCGGTTGATCGACAACCTGCACCTGAACCTCGACGCGCCCGTCTAAACACCAAAAAACCCTGTGGGAGCGGGCTTGCTCGCGATAGCGGACTGTCAGCCAGCACACCTGTTGAATGTCAGGCCCTCATCGCGAGCAAGCTCGCTCCCACAGTGGGACTTCTGTGCCCAAACAGACTGTATTGCCGCCCACAAACCCTTCGGGCAAACTGCCCGCCGTTCGATTCCGACCTGGGAAACACTCATGCACGCCATCATGCTCAAAGCCAAGCTGCATCGCGCCGAAGTCACCCACGCTGTACTCGATTACGAAGGCTCCTGCGCCATCGACGGTGAATGGCTGGACCTGTCCGGCATCCGTGAGTACGAACAGATCCAGATCTACAACGTCGACAACGGCGAGCGCTTCACCACCTACGCCATCCGCGGCGAAGAAGGTTCGCGCATGATCTCGGTCAACGGTGCCGCCGCGCACAAGGCCAAGGTTGGCGATCGCGTGATCATCTGCGCTTACGCACACTACAGCGAAGCCGAACTGCTCAACTTCAAGCCGCGCATGCTCTATATGGCGCCGGGCAATGAACTGAGCCATACCAGCAACGCCATTCCGGTCCAGGTCGCCTGATCCGAGTCCTGTCTCTTCCGTTTGTCGGACCGCTCCTGACTTCGATGTTAAAAAAGTACCGGAAACAGGTCAGACAAAGTCAAGACAGATCATTGCGCGGGGTTTACTGTATTCGCCCTGCGCCATGAAATCGTGTCGACGCAGTTGACCGGAACGCCCCCCCATAGCGCTCCGGGATTTTTAGTGTTCAAAAGGCCGTTCAAGTAAAAAGGAAACCCGCAGCGATGGCGTACTACCGCACTCCTCACGACGTTACCGCTCTGCCTGCCTGGCAAGCGTTGAATGACCACCGCCAAGCCATGCAGGATTTCAGCATGCGCGAGGCCTTCAATGCCGATCCGCAGCGTTTCACTCAATTCACCCTCAGCAGCTGCGGTCTGTTTCTCGACTACTCGAAGAACCTGATCAACGCCGAGACCCGCAATCTGCTGGTGGGCCTGGCCAACGAAGTCGACCTCAAGGGCGCGATCAAGTCGCTGTTCGACGGCGAAATCGTCAACTCTTCCGAAGGTCGTCCAGCCCTGCACACCGCTCTGCGCCGCCCGGTCGGCGACAAGCTGTCGGTCAATGGCGTCAACGTGATGCCGGAAGTGCACAAGGTGCTGAACCAGATCACCGACCTTGTCGGCCGTATCCACGATGGTCTGTGGCGCGGTTACACCGAGAAGCCGATCACCGACGTGGTCAACATCGGCATCGGCGGTTCCTTCCTCGGCCCGGAGCTGGTGTCCGAAGCCTTGCTGTCCTACGCCCAGAAAGGCGTGCGTTGCCATTACCTGGCGAACATCGACGGTAGCGAGTTCCACGAACTGACCATGAAGCTGCGCGCCGAGACCACGCTGTTCATCGTCTCGTCGAAATCCTTCAACACCCTCGAAACCCTGAAGAACGCCCAGGCTGCCCGTGCCTGGTATCTGGCCCAGGGTGGTTCGGAAGCCGAGCTGTATCGTCACTTCATCGCGGTATCGAGCAACAACGCCGCCGCCGTAGCGTTCGGCATCCGCGAAGAGAACATCTTCCCGATGTGGGACTGGGTCGGCGGGCGCTACTCGCTGTGGTCGGCCATCGGTTTGCCGATTGCCCTGGCCATCGGCATGTCCAACTTCAAGGAGTTGCTGTCCGGTGCCTACACCATGGACCAGCACTTCCAGAGCGCGCCGTTCGAACAGAACATGCCGGTGCTGCTGGCCTTGCTCGGCGTGTGGTACGGCAACTTCTGGGGCGCGCAAAGCCACGCGATCCTGCCGTACGATCACTACCTGCGTAACATCACCAAGCACCTGCAACAGCTGGACATGGAGTCCAATGGCAAGAGCGTGCGCCAGGACGGCAAGCCAGTGTCCACCGACACCGGGCCGGTGATCTGGGGCGGCGTCGGCTGCAACGGTCAGCACGCCTATCACCAGTTGCTGCACCAGGGCACCCAATTGATCCCGGCCGACTTCATCGTGCCGATCGTCAGCTTCAACCCGGTGTCCGACCACCACCAGTGGCTGTACGCCAACTGTCTGTCGCAGAGCCAGGCGCTGATGCTCGGCAAGACCCTTGCCGAGGCCGAAACCGAGCTGCGTGACAAAGGCATGAGTGACGCCGACGTGCAGAAACTCGCGCCGCACAAGGTGATCCCGGGCAACCGTCCGAGCAACACCCTGGTGGTCGAACGCATCAGCCCGCGTCGCCTCGGCGCACTGGTGGCGATGTACGAACACAAAGTCTTCGTGCAAAGCGTGATCTGGGGCATCAATGCCTTCGACCAGTGGGGTGTGGAACTGGGCAAAGAGCTGGGCAAAGGCGTCTACAACCGTCTGGTCGGCAGCGAAGAAACCCCGGCCGAGGACGCCTCGACCCAAGGGCTGATCAATTACTTCCGTGGTCGTCACCGCGGTTGATTTGAAGCCTGCCCACAAAGTGTGTATTGAGTACAAACTTTGTGGGCAACCAATATCCAATGTGGGAGCGGGCTTGCTCGCGAAGACGGTGGTTCAGTCAACCAGAATGTTGAATGTACCGGCCTCTTCGCGAGCAAGCCCGCTCCCACAGTTGTTTTGCATCCGACTTGAACCCATTGACCTCTCGGCGCATCTTTATCTTTGTCGCAAAACAAGAATAAGGAACCGTCATGTTCGATATCAGCAAGTTCCCCAAAGCCGATGCCGTCCGCCGGGCTGCACAATTGAGTCAAGACGACTATCAGCGCCTGTACCGCGAATCCGTCGAACACCCCAGCTCCTTCTGGGCCGAACAGGCCACGCGTTTTCTCGACTGGAGCGCGCCCTGGGAAACCGTCCAGCGCTACAACCTGAAAACAGGTGAGGCCAGCTGGTTTGCCGGTGCGCAATTGAACGTCAGCTACAACTGCATCGACCGGCACCTGGAGAAACGCGGCGATCAGGTCGCCATCATCTGGGAAGGCGACAACCCTGCCGACTCCACATCGATCACCTACAAAAAACTGCATGAAAACGTCTGCCGCCTGGCCAACGTGCTGAAAAGCCGTGGCGTGAAAAAAGGCGACCGCGTGTGCATCTACATGCCGATGATTCCCGAGGTGGCCTACGCCATGCTGGCCTGCACCCGCATTGGCGCGGTGCACTCGGTGGTGTTCGGCGGCTTCTCCCCGGACTCGTTGCGTGACCGTATTCTCGACGCCGACTGCCGCACCGTGATTACCGCGGACGAAGGCGTGCGTGGCGGCAAGGTCGTGCCACTCAAGCAGAACGTCGACAAGGCGCTGCAAAGCTGCCCGGACGTGAGCACCGTGCTGGTGGTCGAGCGTAGTAAAGGACAAGTGAACTGGGTCGAAGGACGGGACATCCAGTATCAGCAGGCCCTGCGCGATGCCAGCGCCGATTGCCCGCCCGAACCGATGGACGCCGAAGCCCCGCTGTTCATCCTCTACACCTCCGGCAGCACCGGCAAACCCAAAGGCGTGTTGCACACCACCGGCGGCTATCTGCTGCAAGCAGCGATGACCTTCAAGTATGTGCTGGACTACCGCGACGGCGAAGTCTTCTGGTGTACCGCCGACGTCGGCTGGGTCACCGGCCATAGCTACATCGTCTACGGCCCGCTGGCCAACGGCGCGACCACGCTGATCTTCGAAGGCGTACCGAGCTACCCGAGTACCTCGCGCTTCTGGCAGGTGATCGACAAACACAAGGTGAACATTTTCTACACCGCCCCGACGGCGCTGCGCGCACTGATGCGCGAAGGCCCCGAACCGTTGAAGCAAACATCTCGCACCAGCATCCGGCTACTCGGTACGGTCGGCGAACCGATCAATCCGGAAGCATGGGAATGGTACTTCCATGAGGTCGGCGAAGAGCGCTGCCCGATCGTCGATACCTGGTGGCAGACCGAAACCGGCGGCATCATGCTCAGTCCTTTGGTCAGTGCACGGCGGATCAAACCCGGTTGCGCCACACAACCGATGTTCGGCGTGCAACCGGTGCTGCTCGACGAGCAAGGCAGGGAAATCAAAGGCGCCGGCAGCGGTGTACTGGCCATAAAGTCCAGCTGGCCGGCGCAGATCCGCAGTGTCTATCGTGACCCCCAGCGCATGGTCGACACCTACTTCAAGCCCTACCCCGGCTACTACTTTACCGGTGACGGCGCTCGGCGCGATGAGGATGGCGACTACTGGATCACCGGGCGCATCGACGATGTGATCAACGTATCCGGCCACCGTATCGGCACCGCCGAAGTGGAAAGCGCGCTGGTGCTGCACGAGAGCATCGCCGAGGCCGCTGCGGTCGGTTACCCCCACGACATCAAGGGTCAGGGCATCTATGTTTTCGTCACGCCCATGAACGGCGTCGAAACCAACGATGAACTGAAGAAAGAATTGCTGGCCCTCGTCAGCCAGGAAATCGGCAGTTTCGCCAAACCGGACTTGATCCAGTGGGCGCCGGCCTTGCCGAAAACCCGCTCAGGCAAGATCATGCGGCGCATTCTGCGCAAGATCGCCTGCAATGAACTGGACAGCCTGGGTGATACTTCGACCCTGGCTGACCCGAGCGTGGTGCAGGGCCTGATCGACAAACGCCTGAACCGGTAACGTACTGCCCTCTGTAGGAGCGAGCTCGCTCGCGATGAACTCAGGCGCGCCGCGTATATTCAGGAAATACGCGTTATCGTTAACGTCCATCGCGAGCGAGCTCGCTCCTACAGAACCTATTGAGTTGCCATGGAATTCATCCGCACCCGCATCGAAACCCAGATCATGAGCCTGAGCGGATTGTCCCTGGGCAAACTCGACCTGGAAAACCCCAAGGGCGACCCCGGGCTGTTCGGGCCGGACTCGGTGAGCTGGCAAGTCCATGGTGATTTCAGCAGCATGCTGATCGGTGGCATCAGCGCCCTGATGCTGCAGGCCCTGCACCCGCTGGCATTGGCCGGGGTCTGGGACCATTCGAACTTTCGAGAAGACATGCTCGGCCGCTTGCGCCGCACCGGGCAGTTCATCTCAGGCACCACGTTCGGTTCTCGACAGGACGCCGACTGGCTGATCGAAAAAGTCCGCACCATCCATTTGCAGATCACTGGCACGGCACCGGACGGACGCGCCTACGCCGCCAGCGATCCCGAATTGCTGACGTGGGTGCACGTGGCAGAAGTCAGCAACTTCCTGGCCGCGCATTTGCGCTATCGCAACCCGCACCTGTCCCTGGCCGATCAGGATCGCTACTACGCTGAAATTGCCCTGATCGCCGAGCGACTCGGGGCCCGGGATGTGCCCCGCTCGCGGCAGGAAATTGCCGACTACCTTGAGCGCATGCGTCCACAGTTGCTGTGCGACGAACGCAGTCGGGAAGTCTTGCGCCTGTTGTTGAACGCCCCCGCCCCCAGCCGCCTGGCCAAGCCTTTCGGTGGTTTGATGATGCAGGCCGGGATCGATCTGCTGCCGGACTGGGCCAGCGATATGCTCGGCGTCAGCCAGAACCCGCTGCAACGCAAGCTGATCCGCGCCAGCGTCAATCGCAGTGCGCCGATGCTGCGCTGGGCGGTGCGTAACGGATCGGTGCAGCGGGCGAAGCGGCGGATGGGGATTACTTAGAAAGAACAAAGATCAAAAGCTTCGCGAGCAAGCCCGCTCCCACATTGGATCTATGTCGAATGCAGGTTTTATGTTCACAGAAAATCCGATGTGGGAGCGGGCTTGCTCGCGAAGGCCGCGCCTCGGTCCCGCGCCAAAACTGTTAAACTCCCGCGCCCAATTCTCTCCTGCAAGGCGCCCAGCATGTCTTCCTTGAATCAGGCGCTGCGCGCCGCCCTCGATCAACGCCAAGACCTGCTCGCCGAACTGCACCAGCAAGGCACCGATTGCTATCGCCTGTTCCACGGCAGCCAGGAAGGTGCCGGCGGGCTGACCATCGACCGCTACGGTCCGCAACTGATGGTGCAGAGCTTCCACCAATCGCTGTTGCGCGAGGAACTGCTGCAACTGCACGAAGCGATCAATCAACATCTAGGGTTTGACACCCTGCTGGTCTACAACGACCGCTCCCGTGGCAATTCGCGCATCGATCGCGAAGACATCGTCTACCGCGCCGACGAAGCCGCCCTGCAAGATCTGGTCGGCCACGAATGGGGCCTGAACTATCGGGTGCGAGGTCGCCATGCCGGACAGGACCCATTGCTGTTCCTCGACCTGCGCAATACCCGCGGCTGGGTAAAGGATCACAGCAAGAACAAAAGCGTGCTGAACCTCTTCGCCTACACCTGTGGTGTCGGCCTCAGTGCCGCCGCCGGTGGCGCACGCGAGGTGTGCAACCTGGACTTCGCCGAAGGCAACCTGGCGGTCGGTCGGGAGAACGGTGTACTCAATCCGCAGTTGCCGACCATGGAATTTATCCAGTCCGACTACTTCCCGGCCATTCGCCAACTGGCCGGCCTGCCGATCAGCCAGCGTCGCGGGCAAAAACTGCCGAGCTATCAGCGCCTGGAGCAGCGCCAGTACGATTTGGTACTGCTGGACCCTCCGGCCTGGGCCAAGAGCGCATTCGGCACCGTCGACCTGCTGCGCGACTACCAGAGCCTGCTCAAACCGGCCCTGCTGACCACCGCTGATAACGGTGTGCTGATCTGCTGCAATAACCTGGCGAAAGTCAGCATGGACGACTGGCGCGAGCAGGTTTTGCGTTGCGCAGAGAAGGCCGGGCGGCCGGTGCGTGAGTGGAGCGTGATGAAGCCAGGCGCCGACTTCCCGTCGATGGATCAGCAACCACCGCTGAAAACCCTGATTTTGCAGCTCTGAGCGCTGTGGGAGAAATCTTGAATTTCCTGAACAGGCCGATCACTTCGGAACCGGAAACGCGTGCCATACTCCAACGCACTCCGAATCAGACAGATGACGCCGCACATGTACAAAGGATTGATTCGCGCCATCGGCGCCTTGTTGACTGCTCTGGCCCTCTACAGCTTGCTGGGTTTTCTGATTTTACCGGGTGTCGCGTTGCGCGTTGCCAACCAGCAACTGGCCAACTACGCCACCATCCCCGCCACGATCCAGCGGATCGAATTCAATCCGTTCAGCCTTGAACTGACCCTTTGGGGCTTGAACATCGGCGAGCCCGGCAAGGAGCAGGTCGCCTTCGAACGCCTGTACGCCAATCTGCAATTCGACAGCCTGTGGACCAAGGCGGTGCACCTGTCCGATGTCGAACTGGACAAGCCAAAGACCGAAATCCTGTTCAGCAAGGACGGCCAACTCAATCTGCTTGGGCTGTTCAAGCTGCCAGCGAGCGAACCCACACCCGCCGACCCGAATGCCAAGCCGTTTCCGCTGCGCATCGAGCGGATCAAACTGGCGGGCGGCGCCGTACACTTTGAAGATGCCCGGCCCAGTGAGCCCATCGAGTTTCTCTACGACACACTCGATTTCGAGCTGAAGAACCTCAGCACCCTGCCCGATGACAGCGCCGACATGACCCTGGTGGCCGTCGGCCCCAATGGCGGACAGATCGACTGGACCGGCAACTTCAGCCTGATCCCGATCGCCTCCGAAGGTAAGCTGAAAATCACCGATGGCAAGATGAAAGCCTTCTGGCCCTATGTGCGCGATGCCGTGCCACTGGACCTCGAAAACGGCGTCATGAGCATCAGTACCGACTACAAGTTCAACCTGGCCAAGGAAACCGAGCTGCTGCTGAGCAATCTGGCAGTCAACATCGCACCCTTCGCAATCAAGGCCCCGGATGGCCGGCCACTGGTGAAGCTTGAGCGCCTGGACGTCAGCGAAACCACAGTGGATCTGGCCAAACAGCAAGTGGTGGTCGGCAAGATCCGCAGCAACAAACTGGAAACCTGGGCCGCGCTGGAATCGGACGGCCAACTCGACTGGCAGAAACTGTTCGCCAGCCAACCGTCAAAACCTGCTGCCAAAGCCAAGGCGGATGCCGAACCGGCCAGTGCTCCGGCGGCGGCAGATTCACCGAAGCCTGAACCGGCCGCGCCAGGCAAACCCTGGCAGGTGCTGCTCAAGGACGTGCAGTTGCGCAACTACCAGGTGCATCTGGCCGACCGCAAGGCTCAACCCGCCGTCGCCCTGGAATTGAGCCCGCTGAACCTCGACCTGCAAAACTTCGACAGCCTCAACGGTTCACCCTTTACCCTCAAGCTCGATACCGGCGTGGGCAAGCAAGGCAAGATCATGGCCGACGGCGAGGTCAACCTGGCCCCGGTCAGCGCCAGACTGAAGGTACAGACCAAGGATATCGACCTGCGGGTTGCCCAGTCCTACATCACGCCGTTCATTCGCCTGGAACTGCGCAGCGGCATGCTCGGCAGCGATCTGGCGGTCGACCTGAAAAGCACCGAGCCCCTGGCCTTCAACGTCACCGGCCGCGCCCAGGTCGATCAGTTGCATACCCTGGACACTCTGAAGACCCGCGACTTTCTCAAGTGGCAACAGGTCGTGGTCGAAGGCCTGAACTATCAGCATGGGGACAGCCTGTCGATCGACAAGATCAACCTGTTCCAGCCCTATGCGCGTTTCATGATCAACGATGATCGCACCACCAACATCGATGACCTGCTGATCCCGCAACCGGCGGACTCCGGGGAAAAACCGGCGGCGAGCAAACCGGCCAGCAATGAAAAACCGTTGGGCATCCACATCGGCGGCATTTTCATCAATGATGGTTCGGCCAACTTCGCCGACTTCAGCCTGACCCCGAACTTCGCCACCGCCATCCAGCAACTCAACGGGCAGATCGGCACCATTGACAGTCGCCAGCCGAAACCGGCCGGTGTCGACGTCAAGGGCAAGGTCGATCGCTATGCGCCGGTGACCATCAAGGGCTCGGTCAATCCGTTCGACCCGATGGCCAGCCTCGACATCGCCACCAGCTTCAAACGCGTGGAACTGACCACACTGACGCCCTACTCCGGCAAATTCGCTGGCTACCGTATCCGCAAAGGCCGGCTCAACCTCGACCTGCACTACCAGATCACCAAGGGCCAGCTCAAAGCTGAAAACAAAGTGGTGGTCGAACAACTGCAACTGGGTGAAAAAGTCGATAGCCCGGATGCCGTGAGCCTGCCGCTGAAATTGGCGATTGCCTTGCTCAAGGACGTCGATGGCAAGATCTCCATCGAACTGCCGGTCAGCGGCGACCTGAACAACCCTCAGTTCAGCGTCATGCCGATTATCTGGCAAACCCTGCGCAACCTGATCGTCAAAGCCGCGGCAGCGCCGTTCAAACTCATTGGCGGACTGGTCAACGGTGGTGGCTCGGAAGACCTGGGCAGCGTTTCATTCGCAGCCGGTTCCAGCGACCTGAGCAAGGACGCTGAAGGCGCCCTGGACAAACTGTCCAAAGCGCTCAAGGAACGCCCGGCCCTGCGCCTGGAAATCGAAGGCACCGCCGCCCAGAGCAGCGATGGCCCGCTGATCGCCGAACAACGCCTGGAGCGTGAATACCAATACAACTACTACAAAATGCTCCAGCGTCGCGGCGACAAGGTCCCGGCCCAGGCGTCGTTGCTGGAAGTGCCGGAAGGGGAAAAAGGCCCTCTGCTCGAAGGCATCTACCGCACCCGCCTGAAAACCCAACCCCCTGCCGAATGGAAGGACCTGGGCAAGGAAGAGCGCACAGCGAAAATGCGTGGCGAGGTGATCAAGTTCTGGAGCTCCAGCGACGTGCTGTTGCGTCAACTGGGCCAGGAACGCGCCAGCAGCATCAAGGATTATCTGGTCGACAAGGCCCAGCTGGAAGATGACCGTGTGTACTTCATCGACGCCAATCTGGGGGAGGCGCAAAGTGACGGCCGCGTAGTGACACCGATGCATCTGGATGCCGAGTGATGATTCGGCGGCTGGCAGGCCTGGTTCTGGCGCTATCCGCCAGTCAGGCCTGGGCGGCCGATACCTTGCGCTGTGGCAGCCAATTGATCAGCGTCGGCGATCGCTCGAGTGAGGTCCTGCAGAAATGCGGCGAGCCGGTCAGCCGCGACTTGCTGGGTTACAAGCGCAGTGCCGATCGGCGCGAGGAGTTCCAGGTCGAGGAATGGACCTACGGACCCAATGGCGGGATGTATCAATACTTGCGGTTCGAAGGTAACCGGCTGAAGCAGATCACCAGCAAACGCGGAAACTGAAGCCGTCACCTATTCACGTGAACACCACTCAATGTGGGAGCGAGCCTGCTCGCGATGACTGTCTTTCAGGCAACATTGATTTCGACTGTTCTGACACCATCGCGAGCAAGCTCGCTCCTACAAATTGATTTGCGGTGCTACACATGGAACAGGCCCCGGCAAAAATGCGCGGGGCCTGTGGTGGCCAGATCCTGTGGGCCGTTCGCATGAACGCTCAGGTTGCAACAGACGTATGGCTCGGCCCGTCTATCGCGCCCTCTCCCGGTCCAGGCGAGAAGCCTTGCCTTACTCGGCTTTGAGGCCGTCAGCGGAGACCGCCTTGACGCCTTTGATTTTCTTGGTGATGGCCACAGCCGTATCTTTTTGCATTTCGGTCACGGCGGTGGTCGACGACAGCGATACCACGCCTTTGTTGGTTTCAACCTTGATGTCGCTACCTGGAATGCCTTTTTCGGTCATAAGGTCGGCTTTGACTTTGGTGGTGATCCAGGTATCGGAAGTAGCTTCTGTAGCCTTGGTCATTTCACCCGCCGCCAGGGTCATTGGAGCCTGGGTGGCTTGAGTGGTCTGGGCGAATGCCGCGTTTGCCATGGTCAGGGTCAACGCGGTAGCAGTAGCGGCAGCAATAGCGAACTTCTTCATACGAGTAACTCCTGTTTTTCTGGAAAGTCTGCCGGTTGTCTTGTCGGCAGGGTTACCAAGGATATTGCGAACGCTGTGCCAACTTTTAAGCAGATATAAAATCTTTAAAATCAATAAGTTATAAAATTAGCTAATCCCCGGAATCATGCAAAATGCACGAGACGCAGAAACGCTGCATGCAAGTTGCGGGTTTGTGGAAAGTTCCTAAGGTGCTGAATTTCTGAGCTTTCCCTGTAGCTTTAGATAACCAGCCGACAAACAAAAAACCTCGCAATGGCGGTACCGCTACGCCTTCCTTGTAGCAGCTGCCGAAGGCTGCGTCCGGCTGCGCAGCAGTCGTAAAATCAAAGTTCGCGGTACGTCAGAGAGATCGTGAAAGCCGGATTTACGACTGCTGCGCAGCCGGACGCAGCCTTCGGCAGCTGCTACAGATTGCGTTGTGGCTTAACTGATCGGCATTACGCAATGGCGGGGACTTGATTCAGCTATTCATGTCGCAGGACCGGAACACCCTTTAGGCAAATAATCCTGGGATACGGTGCCTTTACACGACCAGCCTTTAGTTTCGTTCCGTGTCAGGGTGACGGTTTTGCCCACGACCACCCCCGGGGCATTCTGCAACGTACAAACGATTGATCCCGCCCCTTCTGGCGTTGAAGCCGTCACTGACAGGGCGCAGTGGTTAGTCGATGTCGCGCCGGCGGGCGCCACGTTGGCAATTGTCGGGGTGTCCCCCTGGTTGATCACATCCTCGAACGGCACCTTCATTGCTGTCAGTTCGGCCAGCGCCGCCGTGACTTTGGCCCGAGCCTGGTATTTGGAATACATCGGCAGACCCAGTGTTGCCAGGATCCCGATGATCGCCACCACGACGAGCAACTCGATCAGGGTAAAACCTTTTTGATTGTTCATGTACAGGCTCCATGCATGAGTCGAAGGCTCATGATCTGCCCCATGGCAGCACAGCCTGTGCCAACGCCAAAGCCCCTATTGGCTGGGGCCGTAGCGGCCGCAAAGCCCGGCCCTACTACCGGGATCAGCACTAACTGACGTTTTTTGTCACCTCACCCTTGCGGGTTTGGCTCAGTCGTTTGACTAGGCTATAAGAGCAATTCAACCGGATTACCCAGGACTGAACATGACGGTCAAGGCAACGAAAATCAGCGTGTATGCATGGGAAGGCATCGACCGCAAAGGTACAAAGGTAACCGGCGAGCTCAGCGCTCAAAACCCGGCGCTGATCAAGGCGAAACTGCGCAAGCAAGGCATCAATCCCGGCAAGGTTCGCAAAAAAAACCATTCGCTGTTCAACATGGGCAAGCGCATCAAGGCCCAGGACATCGCCCTGTTCACCCGGCAAATGGCGACGATGATGAAGGCCGGCGTGCCGTTGTTGCAGTCGTTCGACATCATCGGCGAAGGCTTCGACAATCAGGCCATGCGCAAGCTGGTAGACGAACTGAAACAGGAAGTCGTGGCAGGCAACAGCTTTGCCGCCGCCCTGCGCAAGAAGCCCCGGTATTTCGATGAACTGTATTGCAACCTGGTGGATGCCGGCGAGCAGGCCGGTGCTCTCGACACCCTTTTGGAGCGGGTCGCGACCTACAAGGAAAAAAGCGAAAGTCTCAAGGCCAGGGTCAGGAAAGCCATGACCTACCCGCTGGTGGTGGTGTTCGTCGCGGCGATTGTCACCGGGATTCTGCTGGTCAATGTAGTGCCGCAGTTCGAGTCGGTGTTCAAAGGCTTTGGCGCCGAACTGCCGGCTTTCACCGTGATGGTCATTGGCCTTTCGCAATTCATGCAGGCCTGGTGGTGGACGGTCCTTGGCGCGCTGACCGCGATGGCCTTCGGTATGCGCCACGCCTTCAAGACTTCCCCGGCCTTTCGTGACCGCATGGACACCTGGCTGCTGAAACTGCCGCTGGTGGGCACCCTGATGCACAAGTCCGCCGTGGCCCGGTTCGCCCGTACACTGTCGACCACTTTCGCTGCCGGCGTGCCACTGGTCGAGGCCCTGGAATCAGTGGCCGGCGCGACCGGCAATATCGTGTTCAAGCGCGCGGTATTGCGCATCCGGCAAGACGTTTCGACCGGCATGCAATTGAATTTCGCCATGCGTACCTGCGGCGTCTTTCCGAACATGGCGATACAGATGACGGCCATCGGCGAAGAGTCAGGGACCCTGGACGCCATGCTCGACAAAGTCGCGGGATTTTACGAAGAAAACGTCGATAACATGGTCGATAACCTCACCAGCCTGATGGAACCGTTCATCATGGTGGTGCTGGGTGTTATCGTCGGTGGACTGGTAGTTGCCATGTACCTGCCCATCTTCCAACTCGGCTCAGCGATCTGACATGCCCTTGAATGAAATCCTGATTCACTCTGCGCTGGCCTTTGTCCTTCTCGCAGGCATCACCGGCCTGTTGGTCGGCAGCTTCCTCAATGTCGTGATCTGGCGCCTGCCGAAAATGCTCGAACGCGACTGGCGTGAGCAGGCCCATGACATTCTCGGGCTGCCTGGCGAAACGCCGCTGCCGACCTACAACTTGATGCTGCCCCACTCCCAGTGCCCGCACTGCGGTCACCGAATCCGCGCCTGGGAAAACATCCCGCTGCTCAGTTATGTGTTTTTGCGCGGCCGCTGTTCAGCCTGTGCAGCAGCGATCAGCCCGCGCTATCCGTTGACCGAACTGGCTTGCGGGCTGTTGTCGGCGTTTGTTGCCTGGCACTTCGGCTTCGGTTGGCCCGCCGGCCTGGTGCTGATCCTGAGCTGGGGTTTGCTGGCGATGAGCCTGATCGACGCCGAACATCAGATATTGCCGGACGTACTGGTGCTGCCGTTGATGTGGCTGGGGTTGATCGTCAACAGTTTCAGCCTGTTCGTGTCGCTGCACGAGGCGTTATGGGGTGCGATAGCCGGTTACACCCTCCTGTGGTCGATGTTCTGGCTATTCAAGCTGATCACGGGCAAGGAAGGCATGGGCCACGGTGATTTCAAGCTGCTGGCGATGCTGGGCGCCTGGGGTGGCTGGCAGATTTTGCCACTGACCATTCTGCTGTCCTCGCTGGTAGGGGCCATTATCGGGCTGATTACCCTGCGCTTGCGCAATGCAAAAACTTCAACGCCGATCCCTTTCGGCCCCTATCTGGCCATTGCCGGCTGGATTGCCTTGCTCTGGGGTGGTCAAATAACCGACCTCTATTGGCAGTTTGTCGGTTTGAAATGAATACCCCTGTGGAAAAACCCTGGATTCTCGGCCTGACCGGCGGCATCGGCAGCGGCAAAAGTGCGGCTGCCCAACACTTCATCGATCTGGGCGTGCATGTGGTCGACGCCGATCATGCCGCTCGCTGGGTAGTTGAACCTGGCCGCCCGGCACTGACAAAAATCGCCGAACACTTCGGCCCCGGCGTGTTGCAATCCGACGGGCAACTGGACCGCGCTGCGCTTCGCAAGTTGATCTTCGAGGTTCCCGAAGAACGCCGCTGGCTGGAGGCCCTCCTGCATCCACTGATCGGCGAGGAAATCGCTCACCACCTGGCGCTGGCAAAATCGCCTTATGCAATTCTGGTTTCGCCGCTGCTGATCGAGTCCGGGCAATACGCCATGACCCAACGGGTGCTGGTGATCGATGCGCCCGAACAATTGCAGATCGAACGCACCCTGCAACGTGACCAGACCAGCGAGCAGCAAGTCCAGGCGATCCTCAAGGCCCAGTCCAGCCGCCAGGATCGCGTGAGCCATGCCGACGACGTCGTGGTCAATGACCGCGACCTTGCCTGGCTGAACAGCGAGGTCGAACGCCTGCATCACTTTTATCTTTCTTTGCGTGGAGGCCAGTCATGAGCCAACCAACAACCGTCGAATGCCCAACCTGTGGCGCCCCCGTGGAATGGACGGCCGAGAGTAAATTCCGACCATTCTGCTCCGACCGCTGCAAACTGATCGACCTGGGTGCCTGGGCGTCCGAAGAACACAAGATTCCAGTGCCCCCCGATGCCGAGGACGAGATGTTCAGCGGCGACTTCGACCCGCGTCATTGATCCCGACTGCGGCGATTTCAGGCCTTGATCCGGATCAAGGCTTGGGGTCGTCGTCTTTCCACGGTGCCGAGAGGTAGCGGGTGCGGTTGAACGTCTCCAGCCATTCCGGGCAGAACACCACCAGCGCACTGACCACCATGCCGTTGATAAACGCCTCGGGAAAGATGATCAGCCACAGGTAACCGACAAAATCCTCGAGCCAGTACGGCATGGCAAACAACTCGTCGTACCACAACACCGTGAGCGCCAGCACCAGACACAGCAACGCCGAAAGTGCCGCGGCAAAGAAACCGGAGACGAAGATATACACGAAGAGGTTTTTTGGCTGCGCACGCTCTACCAGAATCGCGCAGCATTCAGTGACCAGTACCGGCAACAGAATGAACAGCGCGCCATTCACTCCCATCGCCGTAAGGTCCTGACGCCCCAGCAGCACCAGCCCCGCTTGCGCCACCAGCCCGCCGACGATCGCCAGTGGCCAGTCCAGCAGCAGGGTCACCGCCGTCATGCCGATAAAGTGATATGAAACGCCAGTATCGAAATCCCGCCGCACCAGCCACAGCAGAAACAGCGAAAATACCGTCCCGAACAGCAAATGCTGGCGCCGACTGTCGGTGAACAACTCAACCCATGGGGCGCGGCAGACCGCCCAGATCAGCACTGGCAGGTAAATCAGCCAGCCGACTGACAGCGTTTCCAGTGTCAGCAGCTCTGCACCAATCATGTGGCCAATCCTCTGTCCTTCACCGCAGACTCCCTGGTTGTTCAGGCCCGATACCCGGCAGTCTACTACGGCGGCAAAGTTGCTCCAGCCGATGCAAAGCTTTCTGCTTGTCGCAATTGAACGCTAAGCTTGGGCCTATGGATGACTCAGATTATTTACGCCTGCTGACCATCGCCGCCGAGCAGGCCAACGCATTCCTGTCCAATGCCCGCAAATGGGAGCGTGAGCGTTGGGTTTGCCAGCGCCTGCTGCAAGGCTTGAATATTCCCTATCGTGCCGATGAATTTGCCCCCGCCGGGGAGCCACCGGATGTGTTGTTTCGCGATGCCAGTTTCGAGGTGTTCTTCGTGCTCGACGAAGGCCGGCGCCTCAACGATGAATGGCGCAACGAACTGCAAAGGCGCCGCAGCGCGTTTTCCCTGAGCCAACTGGTGCGCCGCGAAGCCAAGCCCCGGCGCATACCGGCCAATGAGTTTTTGCTCAGACTGGCGCCGACCTTGCGCAAAAAGGCGCACAACTACAAAGAACGCGGCATGGATCTGGGTGAGCTGGACATCATTGCCTTCGCCAGCCTCAAACGCGAAGTGCTGGACCTCAACAGCCATTTCCCGCCGCCGACCGAATACCTGCGCCAGGGCTGGCGTTCGCTGTCATTGGTTGGGCCGACATTTGCCCGCGTGCTGTTCGCCCATCCGGATGCACCGGACTTCCTGCGCAGCAACCTGGGGCGCAGCATTGTCTTTGACGTCGGGATCAGCCTTTGAGCCTCGAGCCTTTCCCCGGTCAGCAGCTAAGCTCCGTTCACAGCTGAATAATTTCCCTGTAGCTTCTACACACTCAGCAACGTCTACCCCTGACGAGGCCCGATATGACCAGCCGCCTGAACCCCGACGACCAGAAGCATGTCGAAGAGTACCTGCAACTGTCCCAGCACCGAGTCGAGCGCCGGCCATTCCGGCCGTGGATGCTCCTGGTGCTGGTGCTGGCAGTGACCATTGGTCTGGGCCTGTTGAGCCGACTTATCAGTTACCTGACGCTATGAGCTGCCTTGCGCTCGCTTGGGTAACGACGACAAAGATTTCTTTTAGCCTTGCGAGATATCCCCATGACTCATCGTATTGTCATCGTTGGCGGCGGCGCCGGCGGTCTGGAGTTGGCTACCCGTCTGGGTAAGACTCTGGGCAAGCGCGGCACGGCCAGTGTGATGCTGGTCGACGCGAACCTGACCCACATCTGGAAACCGTTGTTGCACGAAGTGGCGGCCGGCTCCCTGAACTCTTCCGAAGACGAACTCAACTATGTCGCCCAGGCCAAATGGAACCACTTCGAGTTCCAGCTGGGGCGCATGAGCGGGCTCGATCGCGCGCGCAAGAAAATCCAGCTGGCTGCCACCTATGACGAAGCCGGCCTGGAACTGGTGCCAGCCCGCGAAGTGCCTTACGACTCGCTGGTGATCTCAGTCGGCAGCACCACCAACGATTTCGGCACCCAGGGCGCGGCGCAACACTGCCTGTTCCTCGACACTCGCAAACAGGCCGAGCGTTTCCACCAGCAACTGCTCAATCACTACTTGCGTGCTCACGCAGGGCAAACCGACGCGGTCGAACAAATCAGCGTGGCCATCGTCGGTGCCGGTGCCACCGGGGTCGAGCTGGCCGCCGAGCTGCACAACGCCGCCCATGAACTGGCGGCCTATGGCCTGGACCGGATCAAACCGGAAAACATGCACATCACCCTGATCGAAGCCGGGCAACGGGTATTGCCTGCCCTGCCCGAGCGTATCGGTGGACCGGTGCATAAAACCCTGGAGAAACTCGGGGTCAACGTCATGACCAATGCCGCTGTCAGCGAAGTGACGGCAGACAGCCTGATCACCGCCGATGGCAACGTGATCAAGGCCAGCCTGAAAGTCTGGGCCGCAGGGATTCGCGCACCGGGTTTCCTCAAGGACATCGATGGCCTGGAAACCAACCGCATCAATCAGCTGCAAGTGCTGCCGACCCTGCAAACCACCCGTGACGAGAACATCTTCGCGTTCGGTGACTGCGCCGCCTGCCCGCAACCGGGCAGCGACCGCAATGTGCCGCCACGTGCCCAGGCCGCTCACCAACAGGCTTCATTGCTGGCCAAATCGTTGAAACTGCGCATCGAAGGCAAGGCGTTGCCGGAGTACAAGTACACCGACTACGGCTCGCTGATCTCGCTGTCGCGTTTTTCGGCTGTGGGTAACTTGATGGGCAACCTCACCGGCAGTGTGATGCTCGAAGGCTGGCTCGCGCGGATGTTCTACGTGTCGCTGTACCGCATGCACCAGATGGCGCTGTACGGGCCGTTTCGCACGGCGATGCTGATGCTCGGCAGCAAGATCGGGCGTGGTACTGAGCCACGGCTCAAGCTGCACTGATGTAAACCTGTGGGAGCGAGCTTGCTCGCGATGGCGTCCTTTCTGTCGATATCAATGTCGCCTGATACACCGTCATCGCGAGCAAGCTCACTCCCACAGGGTTTTGCGGCACGCCCAGTATTTTCGAAAGCAAAAAAAATCCCCGTATCTTTCGATACGAGGATTTTTAATATGGTCGGGGTAAGGGGATTCGAACTCCTGACATCCTGCTCCCAAAGCAGGCGCGCTACCGGACTGCGCTATACCCCGGTAAAAAAAGGCACCTTTGAAAGGCGCCTTCTGCGAACAGAGCTTTTGGCGTCTGATCTTAAGATTCGATTCCAGCGCTAGCTGGTTTCAAAAATGGTGGGTCGTGTGGGATTCGAACCTACGACCAATTGGTTAAAAGCCAACTGCTCTACCAACTGAGCTAACGACCCAAATATGGTCGGGGTAAGGGGATTCGAACTCCTGACATCCTGCTCCCAAAGCAGGCGCGCTACCGGACTGCGCTATACCCCGGTTTGAAATTGGCTCCGTGACCAGGACTCGAACCTGGGACCCAATGATTAACAGTCATTTGCTCTACCGACTGAGCTATCACGGAACTACACATTTCAATTTACAACTTTGAAGCTTTACAGCGTTCTCTTCAACCCGTTCGCATCGCTGCGTTCGTGTGTCTGAGGCGCGCTATTCTACAATCTTCAGCACCTCTGTCAACCCCCTAAATTGCTTTCAAGTTAATGATTTGCAACTTATTTTGGATTCCTGCTTGGGGAGCGGAAACCCTGGCGGGTGACTTACTGCGGGGCGCACTTTACAAGCCTTTTCCTTTGAGTTCAACAGCCTAACGAAAAAAAGGCCTCGCAATGCGAACAATGCTGTTCTTGTGGGAGCGAGCTTGCTCGCGATGGACTCAATGACACCGCGCTCATCCAGGAAGTACGCGTTATCGTTAACGACCATCGCGAGCAAGCTCGCTCCCACAGAGGATCAGACGAAGACGATTTCGTCGTTTTCCACCACACCGTGAGCGGTATCGCCCGGCATGAATCGACCGGACAGGATCAACTGCGCCAGCGGGTTCTCGATCCAGCGCTGGATCGCGCGCTTGAGCGGTCGAGCACCATATACCGGGTCGTATCCGACCGCGATCAGCTTGTCCATGGCCTCAGGGCTGAGTTCAAGCTTCAGCTCCCGCTCGGTCAGACGGCTACGCAGACGACCCAACTGGATCTCGGTAATGCCGGCGATCTGATCCCGCGCCAATGGCTCGAAGATCACCACTTCGTCGACCCGGTTGATGAACTCCGGCCGGAAGTGGCTGGAAATTGCATCCATCACCGCTGCACGCTGGGCCTCACGATCACCGACCAGCTCCTGGATCTGCACCGAGCCCAGGTTGGACGTCATGACAATCACGGTGTTCTTGAAATCCACCGTACGGCCATGACTGTCGGTCAGACGCCCGTCTTCGAGCACTTGCAGCAAGATGTTGAACACATCCGGATGCGCCTTCTCGACCTCGTCCAGCAAGATCACCGAGTAAGGCTTGCGACGCACCGCCTCGGTCAGATAACCGCCCTCCTCGTAGCCTACATAGCCTGGAGGAGCACCAATCAGGCGAGCCACGGAATGTTTCTCCATGAACTCGGACATGTCGATCCGCACCATTGCCTCTTCAGTATCGAAGAGGAATTCGGCCAGCGCCTTGCACAGCTCGGTTTTACCGACACCGGTCGGGCCGAGGAACATGAACGAGCCGCTCGGGCGATTCGGGTCGGACAACCCGGCACGCGAACGCCGCACCGCATTGGAAACCGCCACGACCGCTTCGTCCTGGCCGATCACACGCTGGTGCAACAGGCTTTCCATCTTCATCAGTTTTTCGCGCTCGCCTTCGAGCATTTTCGACACCGGAATACCGGTCCACTTCGACACGACTTCGGCGATCTCTTCTTCGGTCACCTTGCTGCGCAGCAACTGGTTTTCAGGTTTGCCATGCTGGTCGACCATTTGCAGGCTGCGCTCCAGGTCCGGGATCACCCCGTACTGCAACTCCGCCATACGGTTCAGGTCGCCCTTACGGCGGGCCGCTTCCAGCTCCTGACGGGACTGCTCGATTTTCTGCTGGATCTGCGCCGAACCCTGGACTTCGGCTTTTTCCGAGTTCCAGATTTCTTCGAGATCCGAGTACTCACGCTCATGACGAGCGATTTCTTCCTGCAGTTTTTCCAGACGCTTCTTCGCCGCGTCGTCGCTTTCTTTCTTCAGCGCCTGGGATTCCACCTTAAGTTGAATCAGGCGACGCTCCAGACGGTCCAGCACTTCCGGTTTGGAGTCGATCTCCATGCGGATGCGGCTGGCGGCTTCGTCGATCAGGTCGATTGCCTTGTCCGGTAGCTGCCGGTCAGTGATGTAACGATGGCTGAGCTTGGCCGCGGCAATGATCGCGCCGTCGGTGATCGCCACCTTGTGGTGAACCTCATAACGCTCCTTGAGGCCACGCAGGATGGCGATGGTGTCTTCTTCGCTCGGCTCGTCCACCAGCACTTTCTGGAAGCGTCGCTCGAGAGCGGCGTCCTTCTCTATGTATTGGCGGTATTCGTTGAGCGTGGTGGCACCCACGCAGTGCAGTTCACCGCGGGCCAGGGCCGGCTTGAGCATATTGCCCGCATCCATCGAGCCTTCGGCCTTACCGGCGCCGACCATGGTATGCAGTTCGTCGATGAACAGGATGATCTGCCCTTCCTGCTTCGACAGCTCGTTGAGCAACGCCTTGAGCCGTTCTTCGAACTCACCGCGATACTTGGCACCGGCAATCAACGCCCCCATGTCCAGGGACAACAGGCGCTTGCCCTTGAGGCCATCCGGCACTTCGCCATTGATGATGCGCTGGGCCAGGCCTTCGGCGATGGCGGTTTTACCCACGCCAGGCTCACCGATCAGCACCGGGTTGTTCTTCGTGCGGCGTTGCAGCACCTGGATGGTCCGGCGAATCTCGTCGTCACGGCCAATCACCGGATCCAGCTTGCCGTCTTCGGCGCGCTTGGTCAGGTCGATGGTGTATTTATCCAGTGCCTGTCGCGCTTCTTCGTGGTTAGGGTCGTTGACGGCCTCACCACCGCGCAGGTTGTTGATCGCATTTTCCAGGGCTTTCTTGCTCACGCCCTGGCCGAGCAACAGTTTGCCGAGCTTGCTGTTCTCGTCCATGGCGGCGAGCAGTACCAGCTCGCTGGAGATGAACTGGTCACCTTTCTGTTGGGCCAGACGATCGGCCTGATTGAGCAGGCGTGCCAGATCTTGCGACATGTTCACGTCGCCGGTCGGATTCTGGATTTTCGGTAGCTGGTCGAGCTCTTTGGTCAGCTCTTTACGCAGGCTGTTGACGTCGAAGCCCACCTGCATCAACAGGGGCTTGATCGAGCCGCCCTGCTGCTCGAGCAAGGCTTGCATCAAGTGCGCCGGTTCAATGGCCGGATGATCGTGGCCGACAGCCAGGGATTGGGCATCGGACAACGCTAACTGCAATTTGCTGGTTAAACGGTCTATACGCATGGGTCACCTTCCTTTTGAGCAGGCCGGACCTATAAAACATCCTGAATGAAGAAACCTGCCAGATACCGCAATAGATGTGGTCGATTCTGGGAGTTTCAAGCGTCGTGACGTTGATGCAGGTCAGACAAGTCTAGCGTTCGAGCCAAACCAAGGAGGCAAATCGACCGGTGCGAGGACTGCGGCGGTAAGAAAAGAAGCGTGGGTCGGTAACGGTGCAGAAACCGCCACCATAGACGGCAGTGATGCCACGAGCAGCCAGACGCAGACGTGCCAGCATATAGATGTCGGCCATGAACTTGCCGGGGTTATGGCTCGGCACAAAGGCCTCTGCCGCTTGCGGCAACTGCTGCACAAAGGTTTCGCGCACTTCCGGACCGACTTCAAAGGCTTGCGGGCCAATGGCCGGGCCGAGCCAGACCAGCACCTCGTCGGGAGGTACGGCCAGACTGTCGAGGGTCGCTTCCAGCACACCCGCCGCCAGCCCGCGCCAACCGGCATGGGCTGCCGCGACACGCGTCCCGGCACGGTCGCAAAACAGCGCGGGCAGGCAATCCGCAGTCATCGCTGCGCAGGCGACGCCCGGCGTTGATGTCCAACTGGCATCGGCAGTGTCTACCCGGGCCGGATCGGCATGGACCACGACAATGCCGTGAACCTGCTGCAGCCAGGCCGGTTGAATGGAGAAATGATCGGTAAGACGACGGCGATTCTCGGCAACCGCTTCAGGGTTGTCGTCGACGTGATCGCCGAGGTTGAGGCTGTCGAACGGCGCCACACTGACGCCGCCCGCACGGGTGGTCACACAGGCTTTGACCCTAGCCGGCGCGGGCCAGTCAGGAATCAGCCAGTCACTCATCCGATGAACGCCTCGCGGTCTTGCTTGAGCAGGGTCAGCAGCCAGACGAAATCTTCCGGCAACGGCGATTCCCAGCTCATGCGCTTACCGGTGGTCGGATGATCCAGTTCCAGGAAACGCGCATGCAGCGCCTGACGCGGGAAGTTTTTCAGGGATTCGACCATGGTTGGGTTGGCGGCCGGTGGAATCCGGAAACGACCACCGTAGGCAGGATCTCCGACCAACGGGTAGTTGATGTGCGCCATGTGCACGCGAATCTGGTGCGTACGACCGGTTTCCAGCTTCACCCGCACGTGAGTGTGGGAGCGGAAGCGCTCAAGCACGCGGTAATGGCTGACGGCTTGCTTGCCACCTTCCATCACGGCCATGCGCTGGCGCTGCTGGCCGTGACGACCGATCGGCGCGTTGATCTTGCCGCCAGCGGTCACCACACCAATCACGATGCATTCGTAGATCCGGCTGACGCTACGGCTCTGCAACTGTGTAACCAGCTGCGTCTGCGCTTGAATGGTCTTGGCCACCACCATCAGACCGGTGGTGTCCTTGTCCAGGCGATGCACAATACCGGCGCGGGGCACATTGATGATGTCCGGCACGTGGTGCAGCAAGGCGTTGAGCAAGGTGCCGTCGGCGTGACCGGCAGCCGGGTGCACCACCAGACCCGCAGGCTTGTTGATCACCAGGATGTCGTCGTCTTCGTAGACGATGTCCAGGGCAATGTCTTGAGCGACCCATTCGCCCTGAGCTTCCTGCTCGGCAGTCAGCTCAAGGATGGCGCCACCGTGAACGATGTCTCGCGGGCGGATAACCGCCCCATCCACAGTCAGGCGGCCGTCTTTGATCCAGGCGGAAAGGCGCGAGCGCGAGTGCTCAGCGAATAGTTGTGCGGCGACTTGATCGAGGCGTTGGCCGCCCAATTCGGACGGCACCTCTGCGCGAAGTTCAATTTTATCGGACATGCTCAGACTAGGCGTCGGCACAGCCTTTGGTTTCGGCTGCGCGCTTGTGGTTAAATACGGCGTCTTTTGCCCCGAGGCTATTCAACGGGGCGCTCATCATAACAGGACGGCCACGCCCAAGACAGCGGCCGTCATAGGGACGCAAGCCGCCATGCAAGTGAAACACCTGCTGCTGATCGCCATCCTCGCATTGACCGCTGCTTGCTCATCGAAGGAAGTCGTAGACGAAAACCTCAGTGAAGTCGAGCTGTACCAACAGGCTCAAAAAGACCTGGACAACAGTAGCTACACCAGTGCCATCGCCAAGCTGAAGGCTCTGGAATCGCGTTATCCGTTCGGTCGCTATGCCGACCAGGCGCAACTCGAGCTCATCTACGCCAACTACAAGAATACCGAGCCAGAAGCGGCCAAGTCCGCTGCTGAGCGCTTCATTCGCCTGCACCCACAGCATCCGAACGTCGATTATGCCTACTACCTCAAGGGCCTGACTTCTTTCGACCAGGACGTCGGCCTGCTGTCGCGTTTCCTGCCGCTGGACATGACCAAGCGTGACCCGGGCGCCGCCCGCGACTCCTATAACGAGTTCGCCCAGCTGACCAGCCGCTTCCCGAACAGCCGCTACTCGCCAGACGCCAAGCAGCGCATGATTTATCTGCGCAACCTGCTGGCGGCCTACGAAATTCACGTGGCCGACTATTACCTGACCCGTCAAGCCTATGTCGCCGCCGCGAACCGCGGTCGTTACGTAGTGGAAAACTTCCAGGAAACCCCTTCGGTCGGCGACGGCCTGGCGGTGATGACCGAGTCCTACCAGCGCCTGCACCTGGACGAACTGGCGGCCACCAGCCTGGAAACCCTGAAGCTCAACTACCCGAACCACCCGACGCTGGTGGACGGTCAATTCGTACCGACCGTGGCCGAAGCCGACAACCGTTCGTGGCTGAGCAAGGCGACCCTGGGCCTGATCGAGTCCCGTCCGCCGCTGCCACCGGGCGAAACCCGCGCCAACCAGGACGTACAGAGGCAGTTCCAGGACGCCAAGGACGCGATCCCGAGCGAGCTCAAGCCTAAAGACGGCAATGGCGACGCGATCGAAGAAGAAGATCACGAAGCGCAAGGCAACAACAGCGACCGCTCGTGGTTCAGCTACATGACCTTCGGCGTGTTCGACTGATACCTCGGGTTGTACAAAAAGGGAGACTTTCGAGTCTCCCTTTTTTATTTCAGCGATTTATTACACTGTGCGCCTGACAGGTCCTTGGCTAAACTGCCGGACCATCATTCGAAAAGCAGCTCACCATGCTTCGTTTATTGTTCTGGATTGCCCTGATTGCCGCTGCAGTATGGTTCTGGCGCAAACTCAAGGGGCAGGCTTCCACCCCCAAGCCCCCTGCCGAACGGGAAGCGGCGCCCATGGTCCGTTGCGCCCATTGTGGCGTTCACCTGCCGCGCGACCGCGCACTGAGACTGGACCAGCAATGGTATTGCAGCCAGGCTCATCTCGAGCAAGACAAAGGTTCCAGAGGCCGCTGACACCTCACCCGAAATGACGGCCGATTGAGAACTATCGCGCGCCCCCAAGGAACTGAAAGGCATCGATCGACGTCTGACTCAGATTATTCAAGATCACTCTCTGCGAATGAACCGGGTATTCGAAAACGTCCTGCACTTGCTGTGCCGCGAGCAACTGTCGCCGCTAAGGTTTGACCTGAAATTACTGGAAATACTCGATAACGAAGCCCCAGCCCCCCATATCAGGGGCCTGGGGCTTTATCCGTCCGGCCAGCCGGGCGAAAGCACTCTGTCCCGCCTAGACTTCAAGAGACGCCAGGAAAGCGGCTGCTTTTGCATTACCTATGCTCACGGACGGAACCCACGTTGAACACGAGACCACGACAAAAAGTCTTGATCGTCGATGATGAACCGGACGTTCGCGAACTCCTGGAAATCACCCTGGGAAGGATGAAACTGGAGACGTTCAACGCCCGCAACGTCGGCGAAGCGCAATCCCTGCTAAATCGCGAAACCTTCGATCTATGCCTGACCGACATGCAGTTGTCGGATGGTACCGGCCTGGAGTTGGTGCAGCACATCCAGCTACACCACCCTCAGGTCCAGGTGGCGATGATCACCGCCTATGACAGTCTCGAAAACGCGATCAATGTGCTCAAGGCCGGGGCATTCGACTTCCTGACCAAACCGGTGGACCTTGCGCGTCTGCGTGAACTGGTCACCAGCGCCCTGCTGGTTCCTGCCCGCGGGGTCGGTATCGATCGTCGCTTACTGGGTGACTCATTGCCCATGCGCAACCTGCGCAAACACATCACCAAACTGGCCAGCAGCCATGCGACGGTATACATCAGCGGAGAGTCCGGCAGCGGCAAGGAGCTGGTCGCGCGCCTGATCCACGATCAAAGCCCCCGCGCCAATCAGCCGTTCATTGCGATCAACTGCGCGGCGATTCCTTCGGAGCTGCTGGAGAGCGAGTTTTTCGGTCATCGCAAAGGCAGTTTCAGCGGCGCCATCGAAGACAAACCCGGCCTGTTCCAGACAGCTCACGGTGGCACCCTGCTCCTCGACGAAGTGGCCGACCTGCCGCTGGCCATGCAAGTTAAACTGCTGCGTGCGATTCAGGAGAAAGCCGTACGCAGCGTCGGCAGGCAGCAGGAAGAGGCGGTAGATGTACGCATTCTCTGCGCCACGCACAAGGATCTTGGCGCCGAAGTCGCCGCCGGACGATTTCGTCATGATCTTTACTACCGTTTGAACGTGATCGAACTCCGGGTGCCGCCTTTGCGCGAGCGCCGCGATGATATCGAAATGCTAGCCAGCCACATACTCAAGCGCCTGGCTGCCGATACCGGTCAACCTGCAGCCAGACTCCACCCCCAAGCCCTCGATGCGCTGAAAAGCTATCGCTTCCCGGGCAATGTGCGGGAACTGGAAAACATGCTCGAACGGGCGCACACCTTGTGTGAGAACAAACAGATCGAAGCCGGTGACCTGCGCCTGGCTGAAGGCAACCGTGGGGCTGAGGGTGGCGTGCCGGACCTGACCCGGATCGACAATCTGGAAGCCTATCTGGAAAACGTCGAACGCCAACTGCTGCTCCAGGCCCTGGAGGAAACCCGCTGGAACCGCACGGCGGCAGCTCAACGGTTGAATCTGTCATTCAGGTCGATGCGCTACCGGCTCAAGAAGTTGGGACTGGATTGAGACCCCATCGCGAGCAGGTTCGCGATGGCGATCTGACAAATAACAACTGTCCAGCAGTCAGAGCCGCCCTGCAGGCGCATAAGGCGTCGGATCGATAATCGGCGTACGACCCAGCATCACATCGGCAAACAACTGACATGACGCTGGCGCCAACACTAGTCCGTTACGGTAATGCCCACAGTTGAGCCAGAGCCCGTCAAACCCCGGTACCGGGCCGATGTAAGGAATGCCCTCGGGTGATCCAGGGCGCAATCCGGCCCAGTGCCCCACCACTTCGGCATCAGCCAGCGCCGGGATCAACTCCACCGCGGACGCCTTCAGGCTTTCCAGCGCCGACCCGGTCGGCGTCTTGTCATAGCCCTCATGCTCCAGCGTACTGCCGATCAGTATGTGCCCGTCGCGCCGGGGAATCGCATAACGGCCCTTGGCCAGGACCATGCTCGGCAGGAAATCCGCCGCACACTTGTAGAGAATCATCTGCCCTTTCACAGGCTCGACCGGTAGCGTCAGATCAAGAAGCTTGAGCAGATCACCGCTCCAGGCCCCCGCCGTCAGGACAACTTGATCGCCCGAGACAGTACCTGTGGAGGTCTGCACGCCGACCACTTTGTTGCCGTCACGAACAAACCCGTTGACTTCGCACTGCTCATGGATCGTCACGTTCGGCAGCGCCAGCAACGCGGCCTTGAGTGACTTCACCAGACGCGGATTACGCACGTTGGCGACGTCGGCCATATAGATCGCCCGGGAAAAACCACTGCCCAGAACCGGCACGGCGTCATGTGCTGCCGAAATATCCACCGCGCTAAGCGGGCGACTTTCCCGGGCGGCCCATGCCAAGGCTTCAGCCTCGTCATCCAGATCCAGCCAGTACAGACCGGTGGTGTGCACTTCAGGATCAACGCCGGTGGCGGCAAACAAGCGCTCGCCCAGCTGTGGATAAAAGTCCTGGGACCAGTGAGCCAACGCGGTGACCGCCGGGCTGTAGCGCCACGGGTAAAGCGGCGAAACGATGCCGCCACCGGCCCAGGACGACTCCTGACCAACGTTCGAGCGATCCAGCAGCACAACGCTTTGCACTTCGGAGGCGAGATTGAAGGCCGTCAGCAAGCCAATCACCCCACCGCCGACAATCACCACTTGCTGTTGCCTGGTCATGTTCTGATCCAATCGTTAAATAGACAGAGGGTGCAAAAGGCACCCGAAAAGAAACTCAGCGCCCCCAGCAGTCTTTGCTAGTCAGGCCGGATTTCGCGTTGACCATACCGAGCACACCAGTGTTGGTGATGGTCAGATCACCGCACTTGTCAGTGGCCATGCTCGAGTCAGCCTTGCGCACCGCCGTCAGCAGAAAGGTCTGGTCGGTCAGGGTCGGTGTGATGCTGTAGTAATCATTGCCAGCACTGAGCCCCGTCGCATCGGTGTAGACATTTTTCTGAGAGTAGAAGCGCTCCAGTAGTTGCGCCTGCTCCGAGAGCAGACCGGCTACTTCTGCGCGACGGCCCTTGTTCAGGTATTCGGTGAGACTCGGGGCAGCAATGGTCATGACAATCCCGATGATCGCAATCACGATCATGATTTCGATCAGGGTAAAACCGCGGTTGGAACTACGCATGCCTCAACTCTCACTTACTGTATTTGTCGCCACATGATGCGACGGCTGCCGCCGGATTTTTCCATCCCCGGCGTATCGTCGCCAGTGGAATCGTTCACGGCCCCGCCATTGTCGCCGGCGTCCTGGTTTGAATGCTCTCCGATAAAGATCACGCCATCGGAGAGCGCATCGCTGTTGTCGACCACTCCATCGTTGTTGCTGTCGAGCATCTTAACGCTGATCGTATCGGGCAGCTTCAGGCAGACGGCTTTCAATCCCTGATTACTGTGGTAAAAACCGTACCAGTTGCCATTCGCCAGACAGGTTGGCCGGTTCAGCGCTGGCGAATCCGCTGGCGTGGCTGCGTGCGCCGACATCGACAGGTCAAGCGCGACCAGGACACCGAACAGGTGTGACCATAACCTGACAGGTCGCTCAGTACTTCGCATAGATACTCTCCACCACACTGCGCGAATGACCCGCGATGCCGACTGCCGTTACCCGATACAAGGTCGCCGGGGTATTGATTGGCACATTCACCGCATTCCGGCTGACACCGATGTTTTGCACGCCATAAAAACCGTTGCCCGATGCGATCCAGGTCACTCCGGAAGTGGCGTTGAAACCGGCTGCGGTAATAGTCGAGGACTCGGACGGTGGTGCACATTGAACGAGGCCGCTACAAACAGGTAGCGCATAATTTTCCCGTTGTACTCCACTCTCGCCCACCCGCAATGCTGCCTCGGCGCTCTGAAACGACTGGTTGCGCAGGGCGACGCTACCGGCCATTTTTTCCTGCAGGGTCGCGCTCTGCATCGATGAAAGGCCAATCAGTGTCAGCAGGAGCAAGAACACCAGACTGACGAGCAATGCCATGCCGCGCTGGGTGTAATACGTCATGAAAGAACGATTCAATGGCACTCCCTCATGGCAAGCGGTTGCGCAGAGCGGCAACCACGTTGAAGGTTTGATCGCTCACCCGGTGGTTCGGATCGAAGAGGGTCAGACTCAGGCGAACGCTACGAATCAGCGCGGGGTCCGGCGGGTTGCTGCTGTAGCGGGATGCAGCCAGATCAGTGGCCGTGCTGGCCAAGCCGAAGCTCACGTCGAAAGCGCTGACGTTATCCACCAATACCTGAGATGCTGCGGCCCCGCCCTTCATGAGCAATTCGTTGTTGCTGAAGCTGTAAGTCAGACGCCGGATCGGAAATGCCTGCTGCCCTGCCGCTGGCGTCCGGCCTTCGCTGTAGGCCGTCGAATTGTCTCGACAATCGGAAAGCACGGTCCAGTCCGGTTTGTCGCCATTGCCGCCGACATCCGCCGTAACCAGCGTCAACTTGCGGCCGCCGCTGTCCCAACGAATCGGCGTTAACTGACTGGCATGGAAATCACCTTTCTTACTTGAATCGGTGATCGTTTCCAGGCAACCGAACATCCCGACCATGCGAACTTCCTGAATCATTTTGCTCAACACGAAACGTGCGTCCTCCTGCATGTTCGCGGCCGCGTTCTGGCTGAGATAAGTGTTCTTGGCCGCGATGAAAACCTGCACCACGCCCAGCACCACGATCAGGCTCAATGCCAGGGCGATCAGCAACTCGACCAGGCTAAAACCTCTGCTGCAGCGACTCACGGGATCACCACCGGATCAATGGCCGCGCGACTGCTCAGGACGAAGCTGCGCCGCGAATCGGCAGCATTCGCAGCCCGTGAGTCGTCCCAGGTAATCGTGATGGTGTACACCTGCTGATTGACGGTGACGCTACCTGTCGCGGATGCGCCGAGTGAACTGACAATGTTGGCGTTGAAGTCAAACAGGTCCTGATCCCGGGTAACGTCCGGATTGCCCGAAGCCGGAGGTGCAATGGTGTAGTCCGCAGCGGCATTGGCGCGAATGCGGTCCATCATGTCGTAAGCGATAAAACTGGCCTGACTGGTCATGCGCGCGCTGTCCGTATACTTCAGCGCATTGAGCTGAAACGCCGCTGCGCCCAGCAGCCCCACTCCCAAAATGACTAACGCCACCAGGACTTCGACCAGCGTCATGCCCTCCTGCGTGCCTTGCCTCCATGCCCTCATCCGCAACTTCCACCCAATAGAATTCGTCCGTTCAAACATACGGTCAGCGTCCTGCTTTGTGCTCCCCGCCCATAGCTGATCACCACCTCCGAGGACGGTGATGACAATCCGCCCATACTGTTGAAATCGATGGCAGTGACGCCTGAGGTTAGCGCCAGAGTTGTGCCGCTGCTCATCGCCGGAACAACCCGTAATACATTGGCCAAAGCGCCAGTACCGTCGTAAATCGTCAGTTCCCCACTCCAGACATCCCCTCCGGCCGTCGGGCGCACCCGTGTTGCATTGCCCCGATCGATGGCTTCGAGCCGGGCAAAATTCAGGGCGCGTCGCAGGTCAGCGATTTCGGTATCAGCCCTGGTTGTTTGCGTCGAGCGAGTAAACGCCGGGACGGCCATAGTCAGCAGGATCAGAAGAATCGCGAGCGCGACCAGCAACTCGATCAGTGTGAAACCTTTTGTACGAAGCTCCATCGGGTCCTTCTGTTTCCTTCGGCTATACCTGCTGTTGCGCAGCACAACGTTCGAACGATGCTGTGCGTTGCCATTTCTCGCGCACGGATTGCGCGAGCCACAGCACGCCACGGAGGGAAATGTCATGCGGCAACAAGGCTTCAGCCTGATCGAACTGCTCATGGGACTGGCAATTACAGGAATTGTTCTGCATCTGGTTACTCCGGCGTTCGCAACGCTGATCGAGTCGAACCAAAGACAGCAAGCGGCACAGGCTCTTTTCAGTGGTATTCGCACCGCCCGGACCGAAGCTATCGTCCGCAACCAGGCCGTGGTGATTCACGGCATCAATGGAGACTGGAGCCAGGGCTGGCGAATCATTCTGGATATCAGCGGCAAGGGGGACATGGACAGCAACAATCCGCTGCTGGCCGAACGCCAGAGCGGCGCACGAGTGTCGATAGTGGGGAACGGACCGGTCGGAAGCTATATACGGTTCAGAGGTCAGGGCGAGTCACTGATTGGAGGGACGCTACACGTTTGCGCTGTTCGCGAACCGGTAAGCCAACATCAAGTGGTGTTGGCCCGGACCGGTCGCGTCAGCCTGCGTAGCGACAAGGCTGAGCATCCGTTATGCGAAAAAAGGAGAAACCTCAGGTCAACGAGCGAACGCGCAGTTCTTTAGGCATCGAGAACGTGATGTTCTCCTCGCGACCGGCCAGTTCATCGGCACCGGTGGCACCCCAGGCCTGCAACTGCTGGATCACGCCGCGCACCAGGACTTCCGGGGCGGATGCGCCGGCGGTGATGCCGATACGCTCGACGCCATCGAACCAGCTCTTTTGCAGGTCTTCGGCACCGTCGATCAGGTAGGCCGGAGTGGACATGCGCTCTGCCAATTCGCGCAAGCGATTGGAGTTGGAGCTGTTCGGACTGCCGACCACCAGCACCACGTCGCACTCGTCGGCCAGTTGCTTGACCGCGTCCTGACGGTTTTGCGTGGCGTAGCAAATGTCGTCCTTGCGCGGCCCACCGATGGCCGGGAAGCGCGAACGCAGAGCGTCGATAACGCGGCTGGTATCGTCCATCGACAATGTGGTCTGGGTCACGAAGGCGAGCGTTTCAGGGTTGTTCACCTGCAAGGCCGCGACATCTTTCTCGTCTTCAACCAGGTAGATCGCGCCGCCATTGCTGGCATCGTACTGGCCCATGGTGCCCTCGACTTCCGGGTGACCGGCGTGGCCGATGAGAATGCACTCACGGCCGTCACGACTGTAGCGCGCCACTTCGATGTGGACTTTGGTCACCAGTGGGCACGTGGCATCGAACACTTTGAGCCCACGGCCAGACGCTTCGCTGCGCACAGCCTGGGAAACACCGTGGGCGCTGAAGATCACGATGACGTCGTCCGGCACCTGGTCCAGCTCTTCGACGAAGATCGCACCACGGGAGCGCAGGTCTTCGACGACAAATTTATTGTGAACCACTTCATGGCGCACGTAGATCGGCGGCCCAAAGACTTCCAGGGCGCGGTTGACGATTTCGATCGCCCGGTCCACACCGGCGCAGAAGCCACGGGGATTGGCGAGTTTGATTTGCATGCTGTGCCTCGTGTCTTGCGCGCGAAAACAATGAAAAACAAACTGTGGGAGCGAGCTTGCTCGCGATGGCGGAGTGTCAGTCAATATCAATATTGAATGTCAGGCACTCATCGCGAGCAAGCTCGCTCCCACAGGGTCAGGTGGCAACAGTAGCTGCCCCATGATGCCTTACAGCGCTTTGACGGAAATGATTTCCACGTCAAAGGTCAGTGTCTTGCCTGCCAGCGGGTGGTTGAAGTCGACGGTCACTTGCGCATCGTCGAACTCTTTAACCACACCCGGCAATTCAGTATTGGCCGCATCGTTGAAGATCACCAGCAAACCTTGCGACAGCTCCATGTCCTGGAACTGCGAACGCGGGATAACCTGCACGTTTTGCGGGTTAGGCTGGCCGAAGGCGTTTTCCGGCTCGATGCTCAGCGTACGCTTGTCACCGGCCTTGAAACCGAACAGGGCCGCTTCGAAACCTGGCAACAGGTTGCCGTCACCGACCTTGAAAGTCGCCGGGGATTTGTCGAAGGTGCTGTCCACCGTGTCGCCGTTCTCCAGGCGCAATGCGAAATGCAAGGTGACTTCCGTGTTCTGGCCGATGCGTTGCTCAACCAATACCTGTTCAGTCATGAACGGCTTCTCCGGTCTTTTTACTTTTGAACATATCCAGTGCCAGCATGACAGCGCCTACAGTGATTGCACTGTCGGCAAAGTTGAACGCCGGGAAATACCAGCGGTTCTGCCAATGCACCAGAATGAAATCGATCACATGGCCCAAGGCAATGCGGTCATACAGATTGCCCAGCGCCCCGCCGAGCACCAGTGCCAGCGCAACCGCCAGCCAGGTCTCGTTGCGCCCCAGACGCTTGAGCCAAACCACCAGCACCGCACTGACCACGACAGCGATCAATGCGAACAGCCAGCGCTGCCAGCCGGAGCTGTCAGCCAGAAAGCTGAAGGCCGCGCCAGTGTTGTAGGCCAGGGTCCAGCTGAAGTAATCGGGGATGATCACGATCTGCTGGTACATCTGGAGCTTGCCTTCGAAGTAGAGCTTGCTGGCCTGGTCGATGACCAGAACCAGCAAACTCAACCAGAGCCAGCTCAGCCGTCCGAAACGGCCAACAGCATTAGGCATAGTGACGAACCTCGCCAGCGCCGCTGATGTTATCCACGCAACGACCGCAGATTTCCGGATGTTCCGGGTTCACGCCGACGTCTTCACGGCAGTGCCAGCAACGGGCGCATTTGGCGTGGGCCGACTTGACGATCTTCAGCTTCAGGCCGCTGACTTCAGTAACGACCGCGTCCTCTGGTGCCTTCACAAACGGTGCAACGCTGGCAGTTGAGGTGATCAGCACGAAACGCAGTTCGTTGCTCAGCTTGGCCAGGTCAGCAGTCAGCGAGTCTTCGGCGAACAGCGTCACTTCGGCTTGCAGGTTGCCACCGACAGCCTTGGCTGCGCGCTGGATTTCCATCTCTTTGTTGACCGCAACCTTCACTTCCATGATGCGGTCCCAGTAGGCGCGCCCCAGCTCGAAGCCTTCCGGCAGTTCGCTCAGGCCTTCGTACCAGGTATTGAGCATGACGGACTCGTTACGCTCGCCCGGCAGGTACTGCCACAGTTCGTCGGCGGTGAACGCCAGGATCGGCGCGATCCAGCGCACCAGCGCCTCGGAGATGTGGAACAGCGCTGTCTGGCACGAACGGCGGGCCTTGCTGTCGGCGCCAGTGGTGTACTGGCGGTCCTTGATGATGTCGAGGTAGAAGCCGCCCAGCTCCTGCACGCAGAAGTTGTGGATCTTCGAGTACACGTTCCAGAAGCGGTATTCGCCGTAGTGATCTTGCAACTCGCGTTGCAGCAGCAGGGTACGGTCCACGGCCCAGCGGTCAAGTGCCAGCATTTCTTCGGCCGGCAGCAGGTCGGTGGACGGGTTGAAGCCGGTCAGGTTCGAAAGCAGGAAGCGCGCGGTGTTACGGATACGCCGGTAGGCGTCCGCACTGCGCTGCAGGATCTGCTCGGAAACCGCCATTTCGCCCGAATAGTCAGTCGAAGCGACCCACAGACGCATGATGTCGGCACCCAGGGTGTCGTTGACTTTCTGTGGCGCAATCACGTTGCCCAAAGACTTGGACATCTTGCGGCCGGACTCATCGACAGTGAAGCCGTGGGTCAGCAGCTCGCGATAGGGTGCGTGGTTGTCGATGGCGCAACCGGTCAGCAGCGACGAGTGGAACCAGCCACGGTGTTGGTCCGAGCCTTCCAGGTACAGGTCGGCGCGTGGACCGGTTTCGTGGCCCATCGGGTGCGAACCGCGCAGAACGTGCCAGTGCGTGGTGCCCGAGTCGAACCAGACATCCAGGGTGTCGCTGATCTTGTCGTACTGCGGCGCTTCATCGCCCAGCAGCTCGGCGGCGTCCAGCTTGAACCAGGCCTCGATGCCTTCGACTTCGACGCGCTTGGCGACTTCCTCCATCAGCTCCACGGTACGTGGGTGCAGCTCGCCGCTTTCCTTGTTCAGGAAGAACGGGATCGGCACGCCCCAGTTACGCTGACGGGAAATGCACCAGTCCGGACGGTTGGCGA
Source organism: Pseudomonas sp. Pseusp10 (assembly GCF_059492225.1). Taxonomy (NCBI): domain Bacteria; kingdom Pseudomonadati; phylum Pseudomonadota; class Gammaproteobacteria; order Pseudomonadales; family Pseudomonadaceae; genus Pseudomonas; species Pseudomonas sp. Pseusp10. Next base: position 6,098,995 of record NZ_CP168528.1, read on the forward strand.
TCATCGAGTGCAGGCGCGCCTGGCCCCAGGCTGGAACGAACCGGGTCTCTTCGATGGCCTTGAGCGAACGCTGGCGCAGGGTGTCGCCGGTGGTCGGCTGCTTGTCCATGCCGATGAACCACTGCGCGGTGGCGCGGTAGATCAGCGGGGTCTTGTGGCGCCAGCAGTGCATGTAGCTGTGTTCGATGATGGTGGTGTTCAGCAGCGCACCGACTTCGGTCAGCTTGTCGACGATGGCCGGGTTGGCCTTCCAGATGAACTGGCCGCCGAAGAATTCCAGCGACGGCACGTAAACGCCGTTGCTTTGTACCGGGTTGAGGATGTCGTCGTTGACCATGCCGTACTTCTTGCAGGTCACGAAGTCGTCCACGCCGTAGGCTGGCGAAGAGTGAACCACGCCGGTGCCGGCGCCCAGTTCAACGTAGTCGGCCAGGTAAACCGGCGACAGACGGTCGTAGAACGGGTGACGGAAGTTGATCAGTTCCAGCGCTTTACCGGTGGTGGTCGCGATGACCGAACCTTCCAGCGAGTAGCGCGCCAGGCACGACTCGACCAGCTCTTCAGCCAACACCAGCAGCTTGTCGCCGACGTCGACCAAGGCGTAGTTGAATTCCGGGTGAACGTTGAGCGCTTGGTTGGCCGGGATGGTCCACGGGGTGGTGGTCCAGATCACGATCGAAGCCGGTTTGCCCAGGGTTGGCAGACCGAATGCAGCAGCCAGCCTGGCTTCGTCGGCAATCGGGAAGGCCACGTCGATGGTCGAGGACTTTTTGTTTTCGTACTCGACTTCCGCTTCAGCCAGGGCCGAACCGCAATCGAAGCACCAGTTCACAGGCTTCAAGCCCTTGAACACGAAACCGCCCTTGACGATTTCGGCGAGGGCACGGATTTCACCGGCCTCGTTCTTGAAATCCATGGTTTTGTACGGGTTGGCGAAGTCGCCCAGCACGCCCAGACGGATGAACTCGGACTTCTGGCCTTCGATCTGCTCGGTGGCGTAGGCCCGGCACAGTTCGCGGGTCTTGTCCGCGCCCAGGTTCTTGCCGTGGGTCACTTCGACTTTGTGCTCGATCGGCAGGCCGTGGCAGTCCCAGCCCGGAACATAAGGCGCGTCGAAACCCGACAGGGTCTTCGAACGGATGATCATGTCCTTGAGAATCTTGTTCAGCGCATGACCGATGTGAATCGAGCCGTTGGCGTACGGAGGGCCGTCGTGCAGGACGAACTTCGGACGATCCTTGCCAATCTCGCGCAACTTTCCGTACAGGCCAATACTGTCCCAGCGCTGCAGGATTTGCGGTTCGCGCTGTGGCAGGCCGGCCTTCATTGGGAAGGCGGTGTCCGGAAGGTTTAGCGTGGCTTTATAGTCGGTCATTTAAGGCTCTTCATTAGCGATGGGCGCTAGGTGCGGCTAGTGCACGGGCGGTGGCGACATCCGCATTGATCGCCGTTTTCAGCGCCTCCAGAGAGGCGAAACGCTGCTCTTCACGCAGCTTGTGGTGGAAAACCACCGTTAAACGCCGGTCATACAGATCGCCGGCAAAATCTAAAAGATGTATTTCGAGGTGGGCCTTGCCATCACCTTGTACCGTTGGCCGCACGCCGATGTTGGCGACGCCTGGCCAAGTCTTGCCGTCGATGTCGACGTTGACCAGGTAAACCCCGGAAAGCGGAACGCGACGGCGCTTGAGTTGTATGTTGGCCGTGGGCGTACCCAACTGGCGAGCCAGCTTCTGGCCGTGCAGCACCCGCCCGGTAATCTGGAACGGCCGACCTAGCAATCGCTCGGCCAAGGCAAAATCAGCTGCGGCCAGGGCATTGCGGACCTGAGTGCTGCTGACGCGAATACCGTCCAGTTCAACGGTTTGCGCCGCCTCGACGGTAAAGCCCTGAACGATTCCGGCTTGTTGCAGGAAATCGAAATCTCCCGCGCGGTCACAGCCGAAACGGAAATCATCCCCGACCTCCAGGTGCTGGACGCCAAGGCCATCCACCAGAATGGTATCGACGAACTCGCTGGCGCTGAGCTTGCTCAGGCGCTGGTTGAACGCCAGGCACAGCACACGATCGACGCCTTCTGCCGCCAGCAGCTGCAGCTTGTCCCGCAAGCGGGCCAGACGGGCCGGTGCGGTCTCCGGAGCGAAGAACTCTCGCGGTTGCGGCTCGAAAATCACCACGCAGCTGGGCACGCCCAACTCGAGCGCGCGCTCACGCAGCCGCGCCAGGATAGCCTGGTGGCCACGGTGTACACCGTCAAAGTTGCCAATAGTGGCGACACAGCCCCGATGCTGAGGGCGCAGATTGTGGAGGCCTCGAACCAGCTGCATAACGCGCTTCTTGCTCATAAAGTGGTCGATTATAACCACACCCGGCGGCCGACGACAGGCAACACCGCAACCCAAAGTGATCGAGCCGACAAAACCGCCGGCTCGCCCGTGTTTATCGAGGCCAGAACCTCTATTCCAGCGCCTTGCGATTGAAGTCGCGCAAACGGAACCCCATCAACACTAACATGCCGAAATAAGCCACCACACCCGCTGCCACCAACGCCCCCAGTCGCAAGAAGCGCTCGAGCATGTACCCCTGGTCCCAGGCTGGCATGAAGTGCATCACACCCAACAGTACCGCGGACATCACGGCCACCGCGACCAGCAACTTGAAACCGAACTTTGCCCAGCCCGGTTGCGGCTGGTACATCTGCTGTCTGCGCAGCTGATAGAACAACAACCCGGCATTGAGGCAGGCGCCGGCACTGATCGCCAGGGCCAGGCCCGCGTGAGCCAGCGGCCCGATCAGCATCAAGTTGAACAGCTGGGTGACTACCAGGGTGAAAATCGCAATTTTTACCGGTGTACGGATGTTTTGTTGCGCATAAAAGCCAGGGGCCAGCACTTTGATCACAATAATTCCGAGCAAACCGACCGAATAAGCGATCAGGGCACGCTGAGTCATCGATGCATCAAACGCATTGAACTGCCCGTACTGGAACAGTGAAACCGTCAGCGGCTCCGCCAGAATCCCCAATGCCAGGGAGCAAGGCAGCACCAAGACGAAGCACAGGCGCAGGCCCCAGTCGAGGATGCGCGAATACTCGTGACGATCCTTGTTGGCATAGGTCTTGGCCAGGGTCGGCAGCAGAATCGTCCCCAGCGCCACGCCCAGCACGCCGGATGGCAGCTCCATCAAACGATCGGCGTAATACATCCAGGATACTGAACCGGCGACCAGGAACGAGGCAAAAATAGTGTTGATGATCAGCGAAATCTGACTCACCGATACCCCGAGAATGGCCGGCAGCATTTGCTTCATGACGCGCCAGACGCCGGTGTCGCGCAGGTTCAGGCGCGGCAGCACCAGCATGCCGATCTTTTTCAGGTGCGGCAGCTGATAGAGCAATTGCGCCAGGCCGCCCGCCAGAACCGCCCAGCCGAGCGCCATCACCGGCGGGTCGAAGTACGGCGTCAAAAACACCGAAAAGATGATCATGCTGACGTTGAGCAAGGTCGGCACAAAGGCTGGCACCGAAAAGCGGTTCCAGGTGTTGAGGATCGCGCCGGCCAACGACGACAGGGAAATCAGCAGGATGTAGGGAAAGGTCACCCGCAAAAGGCTTGATGTCAGTTCGAACTTTTCCGGGGTATTGGTAAAACCCGGTGCTGTCACCCAGATGACCCACGGCGCGGCGATCATGCCCAACACCGTGACCAGCGCCAGCACCAGCGTCAGCAGGCCCGAAACGTAGGCAATGAAGGTTCGGGTCGCCTCTTCACCCTTCTGGCTTTTATATTCGGCAAGAATCGGCACGAACGCCTGGGAAAACGCCCCCTCGGCAAAGATCCGCCGCAGCAGATTGGGCAATTTGAAGGCGATAAAGAAGGCGTCGGTCGCCATTCCCGCGCCGAATGCGCGCGCAATGAGGGTGTCACGAACAAACCCCAGAATCCGGGAAAGCATTGTAATAGAGCTGACGGCGGCCAACGATTTGAGCAGATTCATGGAAAGAGTTTGTGCCTGTCGATAAACAGCAGGCGAACTACGCGCCTACTTGTGCGATACTCCGCGCCGCAACAGCACAGAGCCAAAGCTCGCGAGTTTACAGGTCACACGCCGGAAAGAAATATCCCGTCGCACCACGCCTACCACTTAGCGGAACGTTTCAAGCGCCCTTGACAAGACTTCAACTCATCGGCATGATTCGCGGCCTATTTTGTTTGCTATTTCCTAAAAAGTCTTTCGAGGAGCTCGACGGTGGCCAACTCACCTTCCGCCAAAAAACGTGCAAAACAGGCTGAGAAGCGTCGCAGCCACAACGCCAGCCTGCGTTCCATGGTTCGTACCTACATCAAGAATGTAGTTAAAGCCATCGACGCAAAAGACGCTGCCAAAGCTCAAGCCGCTTACGTTCTGGCTGTGCCAGTTATCGACCGTATGGCCGATAAAGGCATCATCCACAAGAACAAGGCCGCTCGTCATAAGAGCCGCCTGAATGGCCACGTTAAGGCCCTGAACGTTGCCGCTGCTGCCTAAGCGACTCGTTCATTAAAAAACCGACCTCAGGGTCGGTTTTTTATTGCCTGCGATTTGATGGGCACATAAAAAACTGTGGGAGCGAGCTTGCTCGCGATGACGGATTAACATTCAGCACTTGTGCTGGCTGGATATCCGCTATCGCGAGCAAGCTCGCTCCCACAGTTTGTTTTTGCGTCAAATTATTGGGCGTGCGCCCACGGCAAGATCGGAATCGCCGTCACCGCATTCTGCGGGCTGCCCTCGATCAAGCGATCGCTGTACACCAGATACACCAGCGTATTGCGCTTCTTGTCGAGGAAGCGCACCACCTGCATGGTCTTGAACACCAGCGATGTGCGCTCTTTGAACACCTCGTCGCCATCCTTGAGCTCGCCCTTGAAGCTGATAGGCCCGACCTGTCGGCAAGCGATAGACGCCTCGGCACGATCTTCAGCCAATCCAAGACCACCCTTCACGCCACCCGTCTTGGCGCGCGAGAGATAGCAGGTCACACCCTCGACCTTGGGGTCATCAAAAGCCTCGACCACGATCCGGTCATTTGGCCCGACGAACTTGAACACCGTCGAGACCTGACCGATCTCCTCGGCCGAAGCCAGCAGCGGCAGCGCCAACAGCAGCCCCAACAATCCTTTTGCCATGCGCATCCAGGTATTCCTTCAAACCAGAATCAGGTTATCGCGGTGAACCAGTTCCGGCTCCGCCATGTAACCCAACAGACCGACAATCGCCTCAGACGACTGACCGATGATTTTTTGCGCCTCCAGCGCACTGTAGTTGGCCAGGCCCCGAGCAATCTCACGACCGTCCGGCGCCACGCACACCACCATCTCACCGCGACGGAAGCTACCCTGCACCAGCTTCACCCCAACCGGCAGCAAGCTCTTGTTACCCTCGGACAACGCCGTCACCGCCCCCGCATCCAGCACCAGGGTGCCACGGGTTTGCAGATGACCGGCCAGCCACTGCTTGCGTGCCGCCAGCATGCCGCGCTCCGGCGACAGCAAGGTGCCGATGCGTTCGCCCGCCTTGAGGCGATCCAGCACACGCTCAAGACGTCCACCAACGATGATGGTATGAGCCCCAGAACGAGCCGCCAGACGCGCAGCACGCAGCTTGGTCTGCATACCACCACGCCCCAGCGCTCCGCCCGTACCGCCCGCCACCGCGTCGAGCGCCGGATCATCGGCACGCGCCTCGTAAATCAGCTGGGCATCCGGATTGTTGCGCGGATCGGCGTCGAACATGCCATCGCGATCCGTGAGGATCACCAGCAAGTCCGCCTCGACCAGGTTCGCCACCAGCGCTGCCAGGGTGTCGTTGTCGCCAAAACGGATTTCGTCGGTGACCACGGTGTCGTTCTCGTTGATCACCGGGATAACCTTCAGCTCGACCAGCGCACGCAGGGTACTGCGGGCATTCAGGTAGCGCTTGCGGTCGGACAGGTCGTCGTGGGTCAGGAGAATCTGCGCGGTATGCCGGCCATGCTCGGCAAAGCTCGACTCCCAGGCCTGCACCAGCCCCATCTGGCCGATTGCAGCAGCGGCCTGAAGCTCGTGCATAGCACTGGGTCGCGAGGTCCAGCCCAAACGGCTCATGCCGGCCGCTACCGCCCCGGAGGACACCAGCACCAACTCGACACCCGCCTCATGCAAGGCCACCATCTGCTCAACCCAGACACCCATTGCCGCGCGATCCAGGCCTTTGCCGTCCGCCGTCAGCAAAGCGCTGCCGATCTTCACGACCCAACGCTGCGCACCTGTCACCTTGCTCCGCATCATCTTCAACCTTAGCTTGAGGGCAGCGCGACCTAGCACTGCCCGTGACGTTATTCGTGGTTATTCGTGACCAACAATCGATTTCCAGATACCAAAACGCCGCTCGATTGAGCGGCGCTTAAGTTTATCGCAACGAATCAGTCACGCACGTAAATGATTTCCGGACCGTCTTCATCATCCACATCTTCTTCATCCCAATCATCGTCGCCGATGTCGTGGACCGACTTCACGCCACTGCGACGCAGGGCACGCTGGTCGTCCAGCGCCTGCAACTGGGCACGAGCTTCGTCTTCGATGCGCTGATCGAGCTCAGCCAGCTCTTCCTTGTAGGCCGGGTCGTTGGCCAGGCGATCGGCACGATCTTCCAGGTAACGCATGATGTCGTGGCACAGGCGCTCGGTGTTCTGCTTGGCAATCGCCGAGATCACGTAAACCGGACCCGTCCATTCCAGGCGATCGACGATTTCCTTGACGCGAGCATCATGCTCCTCATCAAGGATCTGGTCGCACTTGTTCAGGATCAGCCAGCGATCGCGCTCCGCCAGAGACGGACTGAACTTGGTCAGCTCACTAACGATGACTTCTGCAGCGTCCGGGGCACTGGTTTCATCCAGCGGCGCCATGTCGACGAGATGCAGCAGCAGGCGAGTACGCGACAAGTGCTTGAGGAAGCGAATACCCAGACCCGCACCATCGGAAGCGCCTTCGATCAAGCCCGGAATATCCGCAACCACGAAGCTTTTCCAGCGATCGACGCTAACCACACCCAGGTTCGGCACCAGCGTAGTGAACGGATAGTCGGCAACTTTCGGCTTGGCGGCCGACACCGAACGAATAAAGGTGCTCTTACCGGCGTTCGGCAAGCCCAGCAGCCCCACGTCCGCGAGCACTTTCATTTCCAGTTTCAGGTCACGCTGCTCGCCCGGCTTGCCTGGCGTAGTCTGGCGTGGCGCACGGTTGGTACTGGATTTGAAACGAGTGTTGCCCAGGCCGTGCCAGCCACCGTGTGCAACCAGCAGTTTCTGACCAGCCTTGGTCAGGTCGCCGATCACTTCCTGAGTGGCGGAGTCGATCACCGTGGTACCAACCGGCACACGCAGGATCAGATCCTCCCCCTTCTTGCCGGTGCAGTCGGTGCTACCGCCGTTGGAGCCACGCTCGGCATCGAAGTGCCGGGTGTAACGGTAGTCCACCAGGGTATTGAGGTTTTCGTCGGCCATCATGTAGATGGAACCGCCATCACCACCATCACCGCCGTTAGGACCACCGTTTTCGATGAATTTTTCGCGACGGAAACTCATGCAGCCATTGCCGCCGTCACCAGCCTTTACTCGAATCGATACTTCATCAACAAACTTCATAACAAACGCCTCTCGCCATACGGACGAGCCGAAAAACAATCAAGACATAAGACTCTTGCAAAAATGAGCGCAGCGACCCCAAACCACGACACCTGCATCGTACGCCGACAGCCCATGCAAACAGCTTTGCAAGAGACTCACCCCACAAACGAAAAAGCCCCGTCGCGAGACAGGGCTTTTCCAGCGATCGCGCAATTAAGCCGCGACTACGCTCACGTAACGACGACCGAAGGCGCCTTTTACTTCGAACTTGATCACGCCTTCGACTTTAGCGAAGAGGGTGTGATCTTTACCCATGCCAACGCCGTAGCCAGCGTGGAATTGGGTGCCGCGCTGACGCACGATGATGTTGCCTGCTTTGATAGCCTGGCCGCCATACATCTTCACGCCAAGGCGTTTGGCTTCTGAGTCGCGACCGTTACGGGTACTACCACCAGCTTTTTTGTGTGCCATGAGTTCAATTCTCCTAGTGAGGAATTAGGCTGAAATTAAGCCTGAATACCGGTGATTTTGATCTCGGTGTACCACTGGCGGTGGCCCATACGCTTCATGTGGTGCTTACGACGACGGAACTTGATGATGCGGACTTTATCGTGACGACCTTGGGAGATCACTTCAGCCACAACGGTAGCGCCAGCAACAACTGGAGCGCCGATATTCACGTCGTCACCGTTGGCAACCAACAGAACGCGATCAAAGGTAACGGATTCGCCGGTAGCGATTTCCAGTTTTTCGATCTTCAGGTATTCACCTGGGGCGACTTTGTACTGCTTGCCGCCAGTAACGATTACTGCATAAGACATGGTATTTCTCCGATAATCCTGCTCACCCAGCTCTTTATAAGAAGAGGTATTGGCTGGCATGGCTGCATGGGGCTGGAGGCCCGTTTGCAATTGCGTAAGGCAGGTGCTGCCCAGGAAGTTCAGGGTGCGCGATTGTACGCAAGGCACGAGCGCCTTGCAAGGGGCCGTCCATCGCGCCTTGACAGGCCCGGACGTGGGTCCTAGCATGCCGCGCAACCCTTCTGGAGCGGACTGTCGCTGATGCAACCCCAAGCTTTCTACCGCGCGGTGGCGGACGATTTTAGCGCCGTCGACGACATCATCAAGAAGCAGTTGACTTCGCGCGTGCCGCTTGTATCGAAAATCGGTGATTACATCACCTCGGCCGGCGGCAAACGCCTGCGTCCTTTATTAGTACTGCTGTGTGGCAAGGCCCTGGGTCGCGAAGGCGACGAACTGCGCCTGCTGGCTGCAACCATCGAGTTCCTGCACACCGCCACCCTGCTGCATGACGACGTGGTCGACATGTCCGGCATGCGCCGTGGCCGCTCGACCGCCAACGCCATGTGGGGCAACGCGCCAAGTGTGCTGGTCGGTGACTTCCTGTATTCGCGCTCCTTCGAAATGATGGTCGAGCTGGGCTCCATGCCAGTGATGAAGATCCTTTCGCAGGCCACGCGCATCATCGCCGAAGGCGAAGTGTTGCAGCTGTCGAAGGTGCGTGACGCCAGCACCACCGAAGAAACCTACATGGAAGTCATCCGCGGCAAGACCGCGATGCTCTTCGAAGCCTCGACCCATAGTGCTGCGGCCCTGTGCGAAGCCACGCCGGAACAGGCCGAAGCCCTGCGTACATTCGGTGATCACCTGGGCGTGGCCTTCCAACTGGTCGACGACCTCCTTGACTACAAAGGCGACGCTGAAACCCTGGGCAAGAACGTCGGTGACGATCTGGCCGAAGGCAAGCCGACCCTGCCGCTGATCTACACCATGCGCGAAGGTACGCCGGAACAGGCCGCCCTGGTGCGCAAGGCGATCCAGAAAGGCGGAATCGAAGATCTGGAAAGCATCCGCGAAGCCGTGGAGGCCTCGGGTTCGCTGGAGTACACCGCGCAACTGGCCCGCAATTATGTGACCCGCGCGATCAAGTGCCTCGAAGTGCTGCCTGCCAGCGAATACCGCGATGCACTGGTTGAACTGAGCGAGTTCGCGGTCGCGCGTACACACTGAAAACACTGCAAAACCCTGTGGGAGCGAGCCTGCTCGCGATTGCGATCTGACAGTCGACTTTGATGCTGACTGACACACCGCTATCGCGAGCAGGCTCGCTCCCACAGGTAACACATCGCACCTTCCGCCCTCTCCTGCTTAAAACCCTATATAATGTGCGCTTTTTAGCGATCCTGAATCCAAGGAGCCTTAGTGAGCACGCTGCCACCCTGCCCAAAATGCAATTCCGAATACACCTATGAAGATGGCGCCCAGCTGATCTGCCCCGAGTGCGCCCACGAATGGTCCGCCAGCGGTGAAGCCGAAGCGGCGTCCGATGACGCAGTGAAAAAGGATTCGGTCGGCAATGTCCTGCAGGACGGCGATACCATCACCGTGATCAAGGACCTCAAGGTCAAGGGCACGTCTTTGGTGGTCAAGGTAGGCACCAAGGTCAAGAACATCCGCCTGTGCGATGGCGATCACGACATCGATTGCAAGATCGACGGCATCGGCCCGATGAAACTCAAGTCCGAGTTCGTCAGAAAAGTCTGAACCTGCTGTATTCCATCCCGCGCCCGGCGTGGGATGGTGCCTCCCCCCCCGCTTCGCCTAGTAACTCCTCACAATAGCCAAACGCCAGTCGTTTTGACTTGACGCAATCTTTACCTGGAAAAAAGTGCAAACCGCCAATAGGCCCTTGCTATTTGATGAATAAGAATTATTCTCATAAAACCCTCAGTGGAGATGAGAACCATGACTTATTTGATCGATGCCTGGCTGGACCGACCACACCCTTACCTCAGGATCCTGCATCGGGAAACCGGGGAAGTCTGTGCCGTGCTTGAGGAGGAAGCCTTGAACGAACTGCAGGATCAGGGTGACCTGGACGTCAGCAGCCTGAGTTCCAGCGAGCCGGTGGTGCTCAAGGAACTGGTGCGCAATCTGTTTCTGTTCTGCTATGCCCGGGCATTGCGCCCGCACAGTGAACGGCACCACAAGATCGAAATATGAATCACCGTAAAAAACTGTGGGAGCGAGCTTGCTCGCGATAGCGGATGTTCCATCACAGATACATTGACTGACACACCGCCATCGCGAGCAAGTCGGATCGCCGCACCGTCGCTCCCACATCAGCCCGACGTTATATCGGGCCAGGTCTTACAGAACGTCGAGCAGTTCGACGTCGAACACCAGTACGCTGTGCGGCGGGATGCCGCCAACGCCTTGAGCGCCGTAAGCCAGTTCGCTCGGCACGTACAGGCGCCATTTGCTGCCGGCGTTCATCAGTTGCAGGGCTTCGGTCCAGCCGGCGATCACGCCGCCAACCGGGAATTCCGCAGGCTGGCCGCGCTCGTAGGAGCTGTCGAACACAGTGCCGTCGATCAGGGTGCCGTGATAGTGAGTACGCACGGTGTCTTCACGGGATGGCTTGGCGCCTTCGCCAGCGGTCAGAACTTCGAACTGCAGGCCGGAAGCCAGAGTGGTGATGCCTTCACGCTTGGCGTTTTCAGCCAGGAAAGCCAGGCCTTCGCCAGCGGCCGCTTCAGCCTTGGCTGCAGCTTCGGCCTGCATGATTTCGCGGATGACTTTGAAGCTGGCGGACATTTCTTCCTGACCCACACGGCTTGGCTTGCTGGCGAACGCGTCGGTCAGACCTGCCAGGATCGCGTCCAGGCTTACGCCTGGTGGCGGGTTGTCGCGCAGTTGATCGCCCAGCTGACGGCCAATACCGTAGCTGACGCGGGTTTCGTCGGTGGACAGATTTACTTCGGACATGACACTGCTCCGCTGTGCGGACGGCTCGGGAACTTGCCATGCGTGCACAGCGCGTCCCGGAGCGCCCGGAACCAAAAGGGCCAGCAGACTAGCACAGATGTCATGCCATTGATGAGGGGCGTCAGGCGATCGGCACCTTCAGGTTTTCCTCCACATCGGCAACCAGCCCGCACATTTCGTCATGCACGACCGTATGCACAAGGTTGAAATGCAACTTGGGAAAGGAGCGCAGCACATCACGGGCGTGCTCCACCGAACGCAGGCTCACCATATGGCCGTGCGTATCGCTCAGGGGGTACGCCGCGCCATGCATCCTTGCTTCCAGCAGGTAGATGCCCCCCTCCATGGAGATCAGGTTCAGCTCATCGACCTTCCCGGCGATGGCATACGCATTCAACTCTTGCAGGGTCATGAACGCACCTCACGCAGTGGCGAGCCAACATAGTTACAGGGATAGGCCTCGACGCATCAAAGCACAAGCCACAAACGACGCCGCCCGTCTGTTTTGCAACCCTGTGGGAGCGTGGCTTGCCCGCGATGGCATCACTGCGGTTCATCGTTAGACCGAGGTGATGCCATCGCGGGCAAGCCACGCTCCCACAATGGAAGTTGAAATCAGTGCTTGGTCAGCTTATCCAGGTAACCCATGGCGAATGCCGATACTACGAAAGTCATGTGGATGATCACGTACCACTGCAGATGCTCAGGATCGACGTTCTTGGCGTCCATAAAGATGCGCAGCAGGTGAATGGACGAGATCGCCACGATCGACGCAGCCACCTTCATCTTCAGCGACGAAGAGTCCATGGTGCCCAGCCAATTGAGCTTCTCCTTACTGTCGTCGATGTCCAGTTGCGAGACGAAGTTCTCGTAGCCGGAAATCATCACCATCACCAGCAAACCGCCCACCAGGGCCATGTCGATCAGCGACAACAGCACCAGGATCAAGTCCGATTCGGCCATCGAAAACACGTTCGGAATGACGTGGAAGACTTCCTGGAAGAATTTCAGTGCCAGCGCCAGCAACCCGAGGGACAGGCCGAAATAGATCGGCGCCAGCAGCCAGCGCGAGGCGTACATTGTATTTTCGATAAAGCGTTCCATTGAATCTCACATGCGGACTTAAAAATGGCCGCGAGTATACCAGCCGCCCGTCTATACCCAGAAGCAGTCAGAAACCGTCGAAAAATCCGCCACCTGCGCCGGTGTATCAAAGTTTTTCTGCTAGTGTCCAAATCATTGACTGCTCAGTGATGTCGGACAGGAAGACTGGAAATGGATGTGCGATTGCCTTTGACGAGTGCCGGAATTTGCCTGGCGCTGCTGCTAAGCGGCTGCTCACCCAGCGATGAAAAACGTCAGGTCAGCCTCGAAGAAAAAACCGCGCAGTTCGAAAAGTCGCTGGACGCCATCCAGGATCCGAAACTCAAGGATGCCGTGTCGGAGCTGGGCGGCTCACTGCTGCTGCTCGAACGCGCACAACTCAAGCTCGACAGCAAACCGGTTGAAACCGAATACGGCGAAGACGCCCTCGCCATGCTCAAGCACTACCCGAGCCCGCAGGCCCTGGTCGACACCTACATCAACGGGTTGTTCGTGCTGCAGAAGGACTCCAGCTCCGACTACCTGACCGATCTGCAACCGGTGTTTCCCTTCACGTTCAGCGTTCCTGCCGCGTTTTTGTTTCCCCATGGCCTGGAATGGCAGTCGGTCACCCTGAGTAACAAACGAGTGATTGCGTTCCAGCCGGAATGGTCGGAAACCGACCCCGGCATCCAGCTGAGTCCTTCGAGTTCCAACCTGACCAACCCCGATGACCTGACCGTGGCCTATCCCTTCATCGAAGGCCTCGACATCGACAGAAAGCAGCAACCGCAACCGGTGAGCCTGCAAGGCAAAGTCGAAGTCATCGCGCCACGCCGCCTCTACAGCTTCGACCTGACGAAAAAGGACGTAGGCCAGACTCGCACCAATGACAACCTGAGCGTCACCCTGCTCACATTGACGAACAACTACGCGGAAATCGAATACAACAACAGCGCGCCGCTGGCCCCCGAAGTCAGTGAAACGCCGCTGAACCCGCTGATCGTCCAGGCCAAGGACAGCACCGGGCAATTCATCTCGCGCGCCGGCTCAATCAACGAAACCGAGGTACAAATTGCCTTCTATCAGCAGCAGCTGGCCAAGATGCAGCAGCAAAAGAGCTGGAGCGAGACCCTGGAAAAACAGCTCGACGAAGAACAACGCAACTTTGAAAAACAGCAGGCTCGACATTATTCGAAGGTGTACTTCAACGGGACGATCGAAACGCTCGAAGTCAGCATGCTGGACTTTTCCGCCGTCACGGTCACCCGCAAGGACCTCGACCTGCCGATCCGTCGCTTCGACGCCATTACCACGGACAAGTCCATCCAGCCCCTGAACCTGCCCGTGGTGGTCTATGACGACCAGGCGGTGGACTGGCTGAAAGGGGCAACGCTGAGTGAGGATCAACTGAAAAAGAACGTCAGCATCAATCAATCGGTCGACGACCCCAGCGCGGCGCGAATCGAATTCACTCATCTGCGCAGCTTCAACGATGAACTGCTCGGCACATCGTTCAACCCCGGAGAAAGTCCGGTGAGTTTCTTTACCGAAGACGCGAGCGGCAAACGCGACGAGCCGATCGAGTTGCCGCCCCAGGCGTACCAGATCGATCCCCTGCGCGGCACCATTACCTACGATCTGAATCTGTTTCCGGAAACACCGGCCTATGCGGTGGGCTCGATACCGCTGTTCCTGGCCACAGTCGAGCAAAAAACCGTCGATGCCCGCCAACTGCCCAAAGGCCTTGAGCTCAAAGCCAATGCTCTGGTGGTTGATTTGAAGGAATTTCCCGCCCAGGACTGGCGCTTTTTCGCCAAGGACGACACTGGCAATTACTTGAAGGAAATTCTATCAGTCAGCCATGGCGCGAGCGCACAAGGGCCGGCACAGTTTGCCGTGCATTACTTCTACGGGCAGCCTACGCGCCTGGAAACCTATCGGCGCACTGACCTCGCCACGGTGCAATATGGTTTCGAGGTCAAACTCGACAAGGCCGACATGACGCGCCTTGATCAATAGTGCGACTCAGTGCTCGGGGTGAAACTCGAAGCCGCCCACGTTTCGGCAGCGACCACCGTTGATTTCCCGCAGTTGGGCTTGCAGGTGCAGGCACCAGATTTGCGGATCATCGGCCAACTCGTAGCCGTGCAAGGTCAGGCTTTCAACGATGGTGTCGAGGATTGATTCAGCGACGAATGGACCGTGAAACGGGCCTTGGGCCTTGATGGCCGAAGGTTGTTCACCGGCCATTCCGGCGGCGAACAGCAGAGTCCACATGCCCGTATCTCCCGCCAATGGACGGATGGCACACTCGATACGGGTCACAAGGCCCAGGCATTGACGGGTAAGGCAGAGGTTGCGCGACATGGCGGCGACCCTCGGTAGATCCGGTATTCAGCCCCCATGTGAAGGCTGTTTCGATCCTGTGATTACTGTCGATATCCCTGAGCTGAGAATAGAAGAAAAGTCTGGCCTGTAAGCCAGGCGAGACCAGAAGGTGCCGAGCGGTCACCGTGTGAATATTGACGTCATTTCGACGGCGTTTTTGGGGGATTCCATATACAAAATGTGGGAGCGGGCTTGCTCGCGAAAGCGGTACATCATTCAACATTAATGCTGGCTGACAGTACGCTTTCGCGAGCAAGCCCGCTCCCACAATGGAGTTGCCTGGCTTCAAATCAAATAGGTATCAAGCCGGTTTGGTTTCTGCCAACGCCTCTTGCGCCAATTCCTTCTCGGCTTCCTTCAGATCATCTTCACTGACCATTTCCGCGATAACCCGCAGGCGCTCCACTACTCGTGCGTTCACGCTGCCTTCAGGGAATTCGCCATTCTCGTCCGGCTCGCCGGCCGGCTCGCCGACCAGCAAACTCAAGGCTTCGTCGGCCTGACGGACCGCGTAGACATGGAACTGCCCCGCACGCACTGCCGCCAGCACCTTCTCGTCGAGCATCAGCGTGGCGACGTTGGCGTGAGGAATGATTGCCCCCTGCTCGCCGGTCAACCCGCGGGCTTCGCACAGACGGAAGAAGCCCTCGATCTTCTCGTTGACTCCGCCCACCGCCTGCACTTCGCCGAACTGGTTGATCGAACCGGTGATGGCAAAGCACTGCTTGAGCGGGGTTTTCGACAAGGCCGAGATCAGGGTGCAGGCCTCGCCCAGGGAAGCACTGTCGCCATCGACATAACCGTAGGATTGCTCCAGGGCAATGCTCGCGGAAATTGCCAGCGGAAATTCCTGGGCGTAACGGCTGCCCAGATACCCGGTGAGGATCATCACGCCTTTGGAGTGAATCGGCTGGCCGAGGTTGACCTCGCGCTCGATGTCGACAATGCCGCTGCCGCCCGGGTACACCGTGGCGGAAATCCGCGCCGGAATACCAAAGGCCGAGTCGCCGACTTCCAGCACGGTCAAGCCGTTGCACTTGCCGACCGCCGCGCCAGCAGTGTCGATCAGGATGATCCCGGCCAGCATATCGTCGAGAATCCGCGCCGAAACCCGCCCGGTCCGCGTGGCCTTGGCCTTGAGTGCCCGTTCGATGTGCCCGGCATCGGTCATTTCATCGCTGGCCAGATGGCGGATGAAGTCCGCCTCGCTGACCAGTTGGAACAAATCACCGATACGCGCCGACAAGCGCCCCTGGTGCTCGGCCAGACGCGCGCTGTAAGTCGCCAGGCGCGCCACCGCATCAGCGGTCAGCGGCGCCATGCCTTCTTCGGAAGTACGGGTTTTGAGCAACTGGGCGAACTGCTCCAGACTCTCGTCGACCATCGGGATGTCTTCGTCGAAATCCACCAGGACGCGAAACATTTCCTGGAAGTCCGGATCGAGGTCTTGCAGCGTGTAATAGAGCTGACGGGCACCGATGATGACGACTTTGACCTGCAATGGAATATGTTGCGGCGTCAGGGTCACGGTGGCCAGGCGGCCCAGTTCACCGAGCGGCGATTCCATTTTCAGCTTGCGCGATTGCAGGGCGCGTTTCAGCGCATCCCACACGAACGGCTCGCTGAGCATTTTGTCCGCTTCAAGGATCAGGAAACCACCGTTGGCCCGGTGCAAGGCACCCGGTCGCAGTTGCCGATAGGTGGTGTACAGCGCGCCCTGGTCGGTGCTGTATTCGATGCGACCGAACAGGTTTTCGTAGGTCGGGTGCGGCTCGAACACCACCGGCGCGCCGCCGCTGGCCGAGTGACCGACCACCAGGCTGGGCGCGTACTGTTCCTCCAGCAGTTTGCGGGCGACAGCGTCGGTCTTGCTGTCGTCCACCAATTGCTCGACCACGGTCTTGAGCAAGTACACCTGCATGGCTTGCAGATAACCGCACACCGCGGCGTTCTCGGCGTACTTCTCCGACAACGGTGACAACAATGGCTGCAAGGCCAGGGTGATGGTTTCTTCGTTGAGGTGGCGCAGTTGGTTGCTCGACTCACGCTTCCATTGCGGCAGGCTGGCGAGCTCTTCGTTCAGGCGCTCCTCCAGCACGGAAATATCCTCGTGGAAGCGATCGCGCTCGGTTTCCGGCAACTGGGCGAATTCAGCTTCGTCCAATGCCTTGCCGTCGCCCATCGGGGTGAAGGCGATATTGCTGGCGTCGCGGTAAAGCGCGACATCCTTTTCCAGTGCCAGACGCTCGATGACGTCCAGGGCCTTGTCGTAGCGCTGGTTGAAGGCGCGATCAATGGCGCTTTTCTTTTGCTGGTAGGACGGATGCTCGAAGACTGCCGGGAACGTCGCCAGCAGGTTGTCGATCAGACCGTTGATATCTCCAATGAAGTTACCGGCAGTGCCCGACGGCAATTCCAGGGCACGTGGTTCGCGCGGTTCATCGAAATTGTTGACATAGACCCAGTCCGCCGGGGTCTGCAGGCGCTTGCCTTCGGCCTTGAGGTAGCGTTTGACGAACGAGAACCGGCCAGTGCCGGGCTCGCCCATGACGAATACGTTGTAACCGGGGCGTGGCATGGCCACACCGAACTGCAAGGCTTCGACCGCACGTTCCTGGCCAAGCACACCGCGAAAGGGCTCCAGATCATTGGTGGTAGAGAAGCTGAACTGTTCAGCGGAAAACGGACGGGTCAGCGCTTCGGGCGCTAGACGCAAGCTGGCAGCAACAGGATCAGGCATCGGGCTTCCTTAACAATCAGGCGGGGCAGATTGCAGCATTCTGGCGCTGCCCATGCCCGACTGGCAAGGAGTGCCGCAGACCTGTGCATAGACAATCCGCAAACCCCAGGCGGCCCGGGCTTGCGCCGCGGTTTCCCATGAATGTTTTGCAAAAAATCACGGAACCCCATGATCGTGCCTAAACTCCAGACTGCGCGGCTGGACTAATGCCCGGCCCACTGGCACCAGACGGGCCAGACCCTTTGTCTATTGGTACGCACATAAAAGAGAACAACGCTATGAAACGGATTCTTCTTGGTACTCTCTTCACCGCTGTATCCATCAACGCCATGGCTCAGGCCCCGGGCGGCCCGGATTGCGGTTGGGGCAACATGCTGTTCGAAGGTCAGCGTGGTACTCCGGCTCACTTCCTGGCATCCACCACCAACGGCACTTCCGGCAACGCAACCTTCGGTATGACCTCCGGCACCAACGGTTGCGCAACCAACGCGTCGCTGACCTATGGCGGCAAATCCTGGTTTGCCATGAATGGCATGATGAATGAGCTGTCCGAGGACATGGCCAAAGGTCAGGGCGAAGCGCTGACCACCTACGCCGTGGTACTGGGCGTGGCGCCGGAAGACCGTGCGCACTTCGCCGCCGTCACTCACGAGCACTTCCAGCAGATCTTCAGCAAGGCTGACGTTACCGCCGAAGACGTGCATACCAATACCCTGGCCGTGCTCAAAGCCGACCCTCGACTGGCCAAGTACGCCACCCAGGCATAAGCTCGACCCGCCCCGCTTCTTCCGGGAAGCGGGTTTTGTATTTTGGACCTGTCCCTCCTCGGGTAATGTTGCTGACTACTGTAGAAGCTGGCTTGCCAGCGATGATTTCAAAGGCGCTGTGTTTATCCGGTAAACACGCGTAATCGTTAAGGACCATCGCTGGCAAGCCAGCTCCTACAGGTAAAAGGCATCCACCTCGTTGGGTCTTTGTTTTTTTCGACTTAAGTTGCCACCTATGCCCAAACGCCTTGCCTGGCTGGCGCTGTGTGCCTGCGCCCCGCTGTCCGCCGCGCCTCACATCGACCCACAACGTTTGCAGCAACTGGCCAACGACCCTTTCTGGATATCCCTGGGCCATTACGAAACCGCCAAGCTCGGCGGCTGGCGCAGCTATGTCAGCGACAGGAAATTCTTCCTCGCCGCCGATGGCAACGAACATCCGGACCATGAACTGGCGGCGACCGTACAAGCCTTGTACGCCCCGACCAGTGCAGGTGAACAACACGCGCAATGCGTCTACCCGGCCCGCACCCGCTGGCTGACAGAACAACTCGGCCTGAACGGCCTGCCGACACCGGACTGCGCCGGGTTCAAGCAATGGTTCAAGGACGTCTCGCCCGACAGCGCGGTGATGATCTTCCCGGCGGCTTACCTGAACAGCCCGTCCTCGATGTTCGGCCACACCCTGCTGCGCATCGACCAGGCCGATGTAAAGAGCGACAAGACTTCGCTGCTCAGCTATGCCATCAACTTCGGTGCCTACATCGAAGGCTCGGACAACAGCATCCTCTATGCCTGGAAAGGCCTGATGGGCGGTTATCCCGGCCTGTTCGCGCTGGTGCCCTATCAGGAAAAACTCTCGGAATATCGCAGCCTGGAAAACCGCGATCTGTGGGAATACCGCCTGAACCTGACCCGGCAAGAAACCGCGCGCATGGTCGAGCACGTCTGGGAGCTGAAACAGATCAAATTCGACTATTTCTTCTTCGACGAGAACTGCTCATACCGCTTGCTGGAACTGCTGCAGGTGGCCCGCCCGAGCCTGCGCCTGACCGAGCAATTCCCGCTCACAGCCATTCCGACCGACACCGTCAAAGCCGTGAAAAATGCCGGTCTGGTGGAATCCATCCAGTATCGTCCGTCCCGGGAACGCGAGTTGCTCAGTCGCGCCGAGCCGTTGAACCCCGAAGAGCAGCAATGGGTGCTGAAAGTCAGCGCCGACCAGAAACAATTGCAAGCCCCGGCGTTCAAGGCACAACCCCGCGAACGCCAGGCGCTGATCATCGATGCGGCCTATCGTCTGGAGCGTTACCGCGCCAATGGTCAGGAACGCGACCCCGTGCGCGCCCAGCGCAGCTTCGAACTGCTGCGGGCGATCAACCAGAACCCGGCGCCGGAGCTGGATATCCCGCAACCTGGCCTGCCTGAAGACGGTCACGAGTCCCGCACCTGGCAGCTCGGCCTTGGCATCCGTGGAGATAAAGCCTTTGGCGAGTACGGCTTGCGCATGGCTTATCACGACCTCAATGACAACAGCGAAAGCTTTCCCCTTGGCGCGCAGATTGAAATCCTACAATTGAAACTGCGCCAGTACGAAGGCAATGACTGGCAAGTGCAGCGACTGGACCTGGCGACCATTCGCTCCCTGACCCCGCGTAACGAGTTGCTGCAGCCGCTGTCATGGCAAGTCACCGGCGGTCTGGAACGGGTACCGGGCAAGCATGATGACCAAACCCTGGTCAGCCACATCAACGGTGGCGGCGGCGGTACCTGGCAACTGGACGACGATCTGCTCGGCTTTGCCCTGGGCACCGTGCGTATCGAGCACAACAACGACTTCGCCGCATTCATTGCCCCGGCCGCCGGTTTCAACAGTGGTGTGCTGTGGAAAAACCCGCTGGGCAACTTGAGCCTGGAAGCCAAGGGCGACTTTTTCACCAATGGTGAAGTGCGTCGTGGCCTGAGTCTGAATCAGCAATGGGAAATATCCCGCAATCTCGGACTGCGCTTGAGCGCCCAGCGCGAGTTCAGCCATTTGGCGACGCCCGAGAACGAAGTGATGCTTGAGCTGAAGTGGTATCACTACTGACCCGAACGTACCGCACATCCCTGTGGGAGCGAGCTTGCTCGCGATAGCGGCCGTTCAGCCAACACACTTGTTGAATGTCAGTCCCTCATCGCGAGCAAGCTCGCTCCCACAGGGAATCGTCGTTTCCGACGGATTGATCACACACCTTTCACAACCACCCGACGCATCCACTTCTAGACTTTCCTTATCAGCCGCGTATCGGCCTGGCAGCAGAAGGATCAGAACGCCACCCGGGCCTATCACTCGCCGTAAGTCGCTTTCAGACATTTGCTGAATCCAAATGCCTGCGACCATGACCCAAACCCTATATCGGGAGAGTTCCATGAGCCGTGCCTTCGTCAATGAAGATAACGCCGCCGCGCAAGCCGATCAGCCTGTCGAACGGCAGGTCAGCGCGCAGCCCAATTACGTCACGCCGCAAGGCCTGAATCTGTTGCAGGGTAAAGTCGCAGAATTGCAAACCCTGCACGCCGAACAATCGGCCAAGGGCGAGCAGGCTGACAAGCAGCGCCTGGCGGATCTCGAGCGTGATTTGCGTTACTTCAAGCAGCGCCTGAGCAGCGCTCAGGTGGTACCCGCCGCGACTTCGACCGAGAAGGTGCAGATCGGCAGTTGGGTGACTTACGCCGATGAACACGCCACCGAACGCCGGGTACAACTGGTGGGTGAAGATCAGGCCGATGCTGCCCACGGCCTGATCAATTGGGGGTCGCCGCTGGGTCGGGCACTGCTCGGTGCACGACTCAACGATGAAGTGCTGTGGCAGCGCCCCGCCGGGGATCAATTGATCGAAGTGATTCGTATCGAACCGGCGTAGGCTTCGCCTAAACCACGCCTTGGGCCAGCATGGCATCGGCGACCTTGACGAAGCCGGCGATGTTCGCGCCCTTGACGTAGTTGACCCGGCCATTTTCTTCGCCGTAATGCACGCAAGCGTGGTGGATCGACTGCATGATCGCGTGCAGCTTGCTGTCCACTTCTCCACCGGTCCACGCCAGGCGCATGGCGTTCTGCGACATCTCCAGCCCGCTCACCGCCACACCACCGGCGTTGGATGCCTTGCCCGGCGCAAACAGAATGTCCGCCTCGATGAACAGGTCCACCGCCTCAAGGGTGGTCGGCATGTTCGCGCCTTCGGCCACGCAGATGCAGCCGTTGCGCAGCAAGGTGCGAGCGGCTTCAGCGTCCAGTTCGTTTTGCGTCGCGCACGGCAACGCGATATCGCAGCTCAGGCTCCATGGCAACTGACCGGCACGGAACTCAAGGCCAAAACGGCCGGCCAGTTCACGGATGCGCCCGCGCTGTACGTTTTTCAGCTCCAGCACCGCCAGCCATTGCTCCTCGGTCAAACCGCTTTCGCAATACAACGTGCCTTCGGAGTCGGACAGCGAAATCACTTTGCCGCCCAGGTCCATGACCTTGCGCGCCGCGTATTGCGCAACGTTGCCGGAACCGGAAATCGCCACGCGCTTGCCCTCGACTGCCAAACCGCGGCGTTTGAGCATTTCCTCGGCGAAGTACACACAACCGAAACCGGTGGCTTCCGGGCGAATCAGGCTGCCGCCGTAGCTTGGGCCTTTGCCGGTCAGCACGCTGGTGAACTGGTTGCTCAGGCGCTTGTACTGGCCAAACAGGAAACCGATTTCCCGCGCGCCCACACCGATGTCCCCGGCCGGCACGTCAACGTCGGCACCAATGTGGCGGTACAACTCGCTCATGAAGGCCTGGCAGAAGCGCATGACTTCCGCGTCGCTTTTGCCTTTGGGGTCGAAGTCCGAACCGCCCTTGCCGCCGCCCATGGGCAATGAAGTCAGGGAGTTTTTGAAGGTCTGTTCAAAGGCGAGGAATTTCAGGACGCCCATGTTCACCGACGGGTGAAAACGCAAGCCGCCCTTGTACGGGCCGATCGCGCTGTTCATCTGGATGCGGAAACCACGATTGACCTGGACCTTGCCCTGATCGTTGACCCACGACACGCGAAACACCACCGCCCGCTCCGGCTCGCAGATGCGTTCCAGAATGCCCGAGGTCAGGTAATGCGGATTCGCTTCAAGAAACGGCCACAGACTGCGTAGTACTTCTTCCACGGCCTGGTGAAATTCAGGCTGGTCCGGATCGCGATTTTTCAGGCGCGCAAGGAAGGATTCGACGGATTCGATCATGGAAAAGTCTCGGCAAATTTATTGTCGTTGGGAGAGATTGGGCCGGACTGTAACAAACGATTCGCGCACAAGAACAGAGCAAAATGTCGCATTTATGAAATTAAATGGTGCACAGGATATAAAGCAGAGTGCTTTTTGGCCTGATATTGCACCTGAATGGGGAGCCACGACTCAATTCCTGCACCATCAGGAATACCGCCTTCGCGAGCAAGCCCGCTCCCACAGGAGGTCGGTGTTGAATTCAGAGGTGTGCCCTTCACAAAACCCTGTGGGAGCGGGCTTGCTCGCGAAGGCCGCTGCTCGGTCTCACTGAAAAAACGCAAAAAAAAACGGAGCCCGAAGGCTCCGCTCTTTATGCAACCAACCCGAAATCAGGCCAGTTTCTTGTGCCGTACACGATGCGGCTGGGCAGCCGCATCGCCGAGGCGCTTTCTACGGTCGGCTTCGTACTCGGTGTAGTTGCCCTCGAAGAACACCGCTTGCGAGTCGTCTTCGTACGCCAGGATGTGCGTCGCGACGCGGTCAAGGAACCACCGGTCGTGGGAGATCACAATGGCGGCGCCCGGGAAGTCCAGCAGGGCTTCCTCCAGGGAACGCAGGGTTTCAACGTCGAGGTCGTTGGACGGTTCGTCGAGCAGCAGGACGTTGCCGCCCTCTTTCAAGGTCAGGGCCAGGTGCAAGCGGCCGCGCTCACCGCCGGACAGGTCCTTGACGAACTTCTGCTGATCGCCGCCCTTGAAGTTGAAGCGACCGACGTAGGTACGCGACGGGATTTCGTAGTTGCCGATGCGGATCTGGTCGGAACCGTCGGAGATCTGCTGGAACACGGTCTTGCTGCCGTCCAGGTCTTCGCGGCTCTGGTCGACGCAAGCCAGTTGCACGGTTTCACCGACTTCGATGCTGCCCGAATCCGGAGTTTCCTTGCCCATCAACATACGGAACAGGGTCGACTTACCGGCACCGTTACCGCCGATCACGCCTACGATGGCGCCTTTAGGCATGGAAAACGACAGGTTGTCGATCAGCACGCGGTCGCCGTAGCCCTTGGTGACGTTCTTGAATTCGATGACCTTGTCGCCCAGGCGTGGACCGGCCGGGATGTAGATCTCGTTGGTTTCGCTGCGCTTCTGGAATTCCTGCGATTGCATTTCTTCGAAGCGTTGCAGACGAGCCTTGGATTTCGACTGGCGGGCCTTGGCGCCTTTGCGCACCCACTCCAGTTCTTCCTTCATGGCTTTTTCGTGGGCCGATTGCTGCTTGGATTCGGCAGCCAGACGATCGGACTTGGCTTCAAGCCAACCCGAATAGTTGCCCTCGTAAGGAATGCCCGCGCCGCGGTCGAGTTCCAGAATCCAGCCAGCAACGTTGTCCAGGAAGTAACGGTCGTGCGTGATCGCTACCACGGTACCCGGGAAATCGTGCAGGAAGTGCTCAAGCCACGCAACGGAATCGGCGTCCAGGTGGTTGGTGGGTTCGTCGAGCAGCAGCATGTCCGGTGCGGACAGCAACAGACGGCACAGGGCCACACGACGCTTCTCACCACCGGAGAGGTGTTCGACCTTGGCATCCCAGGCCGGTAGACGCAGCGCATCGGCGGCGACTTCCAGCTGACGCTCCAGGTTGTGGCCGTCGCTGGCTTGCAGGATCGCTTCGAGCTTGGCCTGTTCGGCGGCCAGTTTGTCGAAGTCGGCATCCGGATCGGCATAGGCCGCGTAGACCTCGTCCAGGCGTGCCTGGGCATCCTTGATCACGCTGACCGCTTCCTCGACCACTTCACGCACGGTCTTGGTCGGATCAAGAATCGGCTCCTGCGGCAGGTAGCCGATGTTCAGCTCCGGCATCGGACGGGCTTCGCCCTCGAATTCGGTGTCGACGCCGGCCATGATTTTCAGCAGCGTGGACTTACCCGAACCGTTGAGGCCAAGCACGCCGATCTTGGCGCCGGGGAAGAACGACAGAGAAATGTTTTTCAGGATTTCCCGCTTCGGCGGAACAACTTTGCCCAGCCGATGCATGGTGAATACGTATTGAGCCATGGAGAACCTAGGGTCAGTGACTGATGAATGAATAGGGTACAGGCGATGCCTGGCCAGGCTGTGCGCGTCGTCCGATTGAGAGTTTCCAATACAGGCGCGCTGAAAAAGCCTAGGAGCTGGAACGCTCCCGCGTAACCCGCAAAGCTACCTTAATGACAGATGGCAGTCCAGCCGACGGGCTGGGGCTGGCACTTCGCCACAACTCAGGGCATGCTAGCCGCCCTTCGGGCGTCCGGCTTATAGTGCACGTCGCGCCAGTCCAGCCAAACCGCAGGATTACAGCTTGTCCAATGTCCCTCCGCCTCTGACTTCCAGTGCGCCGGCCACAGCGCCTGGCTCCCCCCTGCGCGGGACCTTGAAGGGCACCTTGGCGACACTCGCATTATTGCTGCTGGCCCTGCTGTTCTGGCAGTTGCTCGACCAGTTGCGCGAAACCCAGAAAAACCAGCGTCAGTACACCATCGACTACACCGCCGATCTGGCCGCGCAGGTCAGCCTGAAGATGGCACTCAACGCGCAGATCGCCCTCAACCTGTTGCCGATCGTCGAGCAACCGCAAGACGCCGATGAACTGCAGGCGCTGCTGCGCAAACTGCAACAGTCGCTGCCTGATCTGCGTAGCCTGGCTTTGCTCAGCCCTTCGGGAAGAGTCCTCAGTGACAGCGCTCCCGACAGCGATGACAGCGACTACCTGGGTGAACTGGTACGCCGCAGCCACGCCCAGGCGCACTACTTCAGCAATGCCACCGACGGTTCTGTGGTGCATTTATTGTTGCATCAGGCCAGCGGCAGTTCCCGCGGCTACTGGGCCTTGCGCCTGACGCCCACCTTCTTTTCGTCCCTGACCAAGCAGAGCGAGGCTGGCGACCGCCCGTTTTGGCTGGTGGAGAACCGCATCAATCATCAGATCGTCAGCCGCGACAAAGGGCTGCCCTCGGTCAATCCGGGTACGCTGACCGAGGACGATGTCGCCAACAGCGTGCTGACGGTTCCGCTGAGCAGCAGCGATTGGCAACTGCGCGGTTTGTTCGACCGTCAGCGAGTGCTGGAAGAACTGCTGCCGGCGTTCATCGGCAAATGCCTGCTGGGCCTGGCGTTTTCCATGCTGCCGTTCATCGCCTTGCTGAACATGCGCCGGCGTCAGCGCCAGTTGAATGAAGGTCGCCGACGTTACCAGGACATTTTCGAAGGCACCGGCGTGGCTTTGTGCGTGCTCGACATGTCGGGGCTCAAGGTCTTTTTCGACAAGGCACAACTGCAGGACAGCGAGCAACTGCAAGCGTGGCTGGCGATCCCGGAGCAACGCCGGCAATTGCTCAAGGAACTGCGGATCACCGAGGTTAACCAGGTCGCGCTGCAACTGCTGAATGTCGATAGCACCGACAACGCCTGGAAACTGCTGGTCGACGGCAATCCGCAGGATGGCACCGCCATCGGCAACCAGGTGCTCGACGCGATGCTCAACCGCCAGCAACAGTTTGAGTTGGAAATCAAGCTCCAGGACGCCAGCGGTCGCGACCAGCACCTGTGGCTCGTGCTGCGTCTGCCGCAAACCCCGGACGACTATGACGCGGTGATCCTGAGCATCACCGACATCACCAGCCGCAAGCTCATCGAACTGTCATTGCAGGAGCGCGAAGGGTTCTGGTCGGACGTGGTGCGCACGGTGCCGGATCACCTGTATGTGCAGGATGTGATCAGCCAGCGCATGATCTTCAGCAACCACCATCTGGGCCAGACGCTGGGTTACAACCGCACCGAGCTGCACCAGATGGGCGAGTACTTCTGGGAAATCCTCCTGCACCCCGAAGACGCCGACTATTACCACCGCTCCCGCCAGGTCCAGCGCCAGGCCGGTTATCACCAGTTGATGCAGTGCCAGTTGCGCTTCCGCCATCGGGACGGCCAGTGGCGACGTTTCGAGATTCGCGAGCAGGCATTGGCACGGGACAGAGAGGACCAGGTCACGCGGATCATCGGCGTGGCCAAGGACATCACCGACCAGATCGAGGCCAGCGAATCCCTGCGCGACAGCGAGCAGCGCTACCGCATGCTCGCCGAAAGCATCAGCGATGTGATCTTCTCCACCGACAGCCGCCTGAATCTCAATTACGTCAGCCCCTCGGTGCAAGCCGTGCTGGGTTACGACGCCGAGTGGATTTTCCAGAACGGCTGGCAATCGACCATCGCCAACCCGCAACAACTGACCGGCATCTACCACCTGATGGACCGGGTCAGCAAAGCGCTGGATCAACCGGACCACCTGGCGCTGTTACGCAGCCAGGTGCAAACCCAACTGTTCCTGTTCGACTGCCTGCGGGCCGACGGACGCAAGATCCCGATCGAACTGCGCCTGGTATTGGTTTGGGACGAACACGGCACGTTCGAAGGCGTGCTCGGCGTCGGTCGCGACATCAGCCAGCAACGCCGGGCCGAAAAAGACCTGCGCATGGCGGCCACGGTATTCGAACACTCGACCTCGGCGATCCTGATCACCGACCCGGCCGGCTACATCGTCCAGGCCAACGAAGCCTTCAGTCGAGTCAGTGGCTATGCCGTGGAGCAAGTCCTCGACCAGTTGCCGAACATGCTGACTGTCGACGATCAGCAGGAAGCCCACCTGCGGTATGTGCTCAAACAATTGAGCCAGCACAGCACCTGGGAAGGCGAAGTCTGGCTCAAGCGCCGTAATGGCGAGCATTACCCGGCCTGGGTCGGAATCACCGCCGTACTCGACGACGAAGGCGACCTGGCCAGCTATGTGTGTTTCTTCAGCGACATCAGCGAGCGCAAGGCCAGCGAGCAGCGGATTCACCGTCTCGCCTACTACGACGCCCTGACGCACCTGCCCAACCGATCGCTGTTCCAGGATCGCCTGCACACGGCGTTGCAATCGGCCGAACGGCAGAAGTCGTGGGTGGTGCTGATGTTCCTCGACCTCGACCGTTTCAAGCCGATCAACGACTCCCTGGGCCACGCCGCCGGCGACCGCATGCTCAAGGAAATGGCCACACGCCTGCTCGGTTGCGTCGACGATGACGACACCGTGGCGCGCATGGGCGGCGACGAATTCACCTTGCTCCTGCAACCGCGAGCTAACCGTGAAGTCGCCTTGACCCGGGCAATTCATGTGGCGGAACAGATTCTTGCCAGCCTGGTGAAACCCTTCGTGCTCGAAGGCCGCGAGTTCTTCGTCACGGCCAGTATCGGCATCGCCCTGAGCCCGCAGGACGGTAACGAACTCAGCCAGTTGATGAAGAACGCCGACACCGCGATGTACCACGCCAAGGAGCGCGGCAAGAACAACTTCCAGTTCTATCAGGCGGACATGAACGCCAGTGCGCTGGAACGTCTGGAGCTGGAAAGCGACTTGCGCCATGCCCTGGAGCAGAACGAATTCGTGCTGTATTACCAGCCGCAGTTCAGCGGCGACGGCAAGCGCCTGACTGGCGCCGAAGCCTTGTTGCGCTGGCGTCATCCGCGTCGCGGGCTGGTGCCGCCGGGGGATTTCATTCCAGTGCTCGAAGAGCTCGGGCTGGTGGTGGATGTCGGCGACTGGGTGATCAGCGAGGCCTGTCGCCAACTCAAGGCCTGGCATCAGGCCAGGGTACGGGTGCCGAAGGTGTCGGTGAACATCTCGGCGCGGCAGTTCTCCGACGGCCAGCTCGGCACACGAATCGCCACCATCCTCAAGGAAACCGGCCTGTCGCCGGCGTGCCTGGAACTGGAACTCACCGAAAGCATCCTGATGCGCGAAGTCAGCGAGGCGATGCAGATCCTCGACGGCCTGAAAAACCTCGGCCTGAGCATTGCGGTCGACGATTTCGGTACCGGTTACTCATCGCTCAACTACCTCAAGCAGTTCCCGATCGACGTACTGAAGATCGACCGCACCTTCGTCGACGGCTTGCCGTCGGGTGAGCAGGATGCGCAGATCGCCCGGGCAATCATCGCCATGGCCCACAGCCTTAACCTGGCGGTGATCGCCGAAGGTGTGGAAACCCACGAGCAGCTGGATTTCCTGCGCGAGCACGGTTGCGACGAGGTGCAGGGTTACCTGTTCGGGCGCCCGATGCCGGCGGGCCAGTTCGAAGGGCAGTTCAGCAATGATGCCCTCTTCATGTTCGACTGAGGTTTGCGGCGCGGCAATTGGCCTCATCGCGAGCAAGCTCGCTCCCACAGGTTTTTGGGGTGTACGCACCATGTGTGAATACCAAAGATCTACTGTGGGAGCGAGCTTGCTCGCGATGAGGCCGACACGATCACCGCTGATCCCGTCATGAAGCCCACTTGTCTGCGACATGATGCCGTTTCATATGCCATCTAAAACCCATTGAGTTAGAATGCCCCCCTTTTCCGCCCCCGATCCTTGAGGACCGCCATGTTCAGCCGTGATTTGACTATTGCCAAGTACGACGCCGATCTCTTTGCCGCCATGGAGCAAGAAGCTCAGCGCCAGGAAGAGCACATTGAGCTGATCGCTTCGGAAAACTACACCAGCCCTGCGGTGATGGAAGCTCAAGGCTCGGTACTGACCAACAAGTACGCCGAAGGTTATCCGGGCAAGCGCTACTACGGTGGTTGCGAGTACGTAGACATCGTCGAGCAGCTGGCTATCGACCGTGCCAAAGAGCTGTTCGGCGCCGACTACGCCAACGTTCAGCCGCACGCCGGTTCGCAAGCCAACAGTGCCGTTTACCTGGCCCTGCTGTCTGCTGGCGACACCATCCTGGGCATGAGCCTGGCCCACGGTGGTCACCTGACCCACGGCGCCAGCGTTTCGTCCTCCGGCAAGCTGTACAACGCCATCCAGTACGGCATCGACGCCAACGGCCTGATCGACTACGACGAAGTCGAGCGCCTGGCTGTAGAGCACAAGCCAAAAATGATCGTGGCCGGTTTCTCTGCCTACTCGCAGATCCTCGATTTCCCGCGTTTCCGTGCAATCGCCGACAAGGTTGGTGCCTACCTGTTCGTCGACATGGCCCACGTGGCCGGTCTGGTCGCCGCTGGCGTCTACCCGAACCCGGTTCCATTCGCCGACGTGGTGACCACCACCACCCACAAGACCCTGCGCGGTCCACGTGGCGGCCTGATCCTGGCTCGCGCCAACGCCGACATCGAGAAAAAGCTGAACTCCGCGGTATTCCCGGGTGCCCAGGGTGGCCCGCTGGAGCACGTGATCGCAGCCAAGGCGATCTGCTTCAAGGAAGCGCTGCAGCCTGAGTTCAAGGCTTACCAGCAACAAGTGGTGAAAAACGCCCAGGCCATGGCCAGCGTGTTCATCGAGCGCGGTTTCGACGTGGTTTCCGGCGGTACTGAAAACCACCTGTTCCTGCTGTCGCTGATCAAGCAGGAAATCTCCGGTAAAGACGCCGACGCCGCTCTGGGCAAAGCGTTCATCACCGTGAACAAGAACTCGGTGCCAAACGACCCTCGCTCCCCGTTCGTCACCTCCGGCCTGCGCTTCGGCACTCCGGCTGTGACCACTCGTGGCTTCAAGGAAGCAGAGTGCAAGGAACTGGCCGGCTGGATCTGCGACATCCTGGCTGACCTGAACAACGAAGCGGTGATCGATGCCGTTCGTGAGAAGGTCAAGGCCATCTGCAAGAAGCTGCCGGTGTACGGCGCTTAATCAGCCCGCCACACCGTAGCTATAAAAACCGGCCAGAGATGGCCGGTTTTTTTTCGCCCGTTTTTTATTCTGCCGGGGTGAAAGGCTCTATACCGGGCTTACCCATCAACTGGTAAGACCGGTCATGCCAATTTTCTAATTTTTACTTGCGAAGACCCAAAAACAGCGCCTAGACTGCGCCTGCACTGGACATACCGGTAAGACCACAATAATTAAGTCCTGAAGCTGATACGCGCAGCGTACGGCAGCCAGGACACCGACCAGGATTCCTCCCATGCTCAGATGGTGCTCGCGTTCAATCTTCCTCCAAGTGGTTCTCGGACTGGTGCTCGGCATCGTCTGCGGGCTGACCCTTCCCGAATACTCCGCTCAGCTCAAACCGCTCGGTGACGGTTTTATCAAGCTGATCAAAATGCTCATTGGCTTGATTGTGTTTTGCGTAGTGGTCAGCGGCATCAGTGGTGCCGGCGACCTGAAGAAGGTTGGCCGTATCGGCCTCAAATCGGTGATCTACTTTGAAGTGCTGACCACCATCGCCCTGGTGATCGGTCTGGTGTTCGCCTTCAGCACCGGCATCGGCAGTGGTGCGAACATTCACCTGGAGCAGCTTTCCGCGGCAGACATGGGCGATATTGCCCAACGCGGCCAGCACATGCACACCACCACGCAGTTCCTGATGGAACTGATTCCGACGTCGGTGATCGGTGCCTTTGCCGATAACAACATCCTGCAGGTCCTGTTGTTCTCCGTGCTGTTCGGCAGTGCGCTGAATCTGGTGGGCGAGGCGGCATCGGGTATTTCGCGGCTGATCAATGAACTCAGCCACGTGATCTTCCGCATCATGGGCATGATCGTGCGCCTGGCGCCGATCGGTGTATTCGGTGCGATCGCCTTCACCACCAGCAAATATGGCCTGGACTCGCTGCAACACCTGGGCAGCCTGGTCGGCCTGTTCTACCTGACCTGTGTAGCCTTCGTGGCCCTGATTCTCGGCCTGGTGATGCGGCTCTCTGGCTTGAAGATGTGGCCGCTGCTCAAGTACCTGCGCGAGGAATTGCTGATCGTAATGGGCACCGCTTCGTCCGACGCTGTGCTACCGCAAATCATGCGCAAACTCGAGCATCTGGGCATCGGCAGTTCGACCGTCGGGCTGGTGATTCCCACCGGCTACTCGTTCAACCTCGACGGTTTCTCGATCTACCTGACCCTGGCCATCGTGTTCATCGCCAACGCCACCGGCACGCCGTTGGCCATGACTGACCTGCTGACCATTTTGCTGGTGTCGCTGATCACCTCCAAAGGTGCCCACGGGATTCCCGGCTCGGCCCTGGTGATTCTGGCGGCAACCTTGACGGCGATCCCGGCGATTCCGGTGGTCGGCCTGGTCCTGGTGCTCGCGGTGGACTGGTTCATGGGCATCGGCCGCGCACTGACCAACCTGATCGGCAATTGCGTCGCCACCGTGGCCATCGCCCGCTGGGAGAAGGACATCGACGTGCAGCGGGCGAACAAAGTACTTTCCGGTCAGGTGGGTTATACCTTCCAGCCGCGAAAACCGGTGGCACCGGCCCATCAGCAGGAATTCTGAATCAACGGTGTGCCGGCTGCCTCGTCGGCACACCTTCAACACTTTTTAATGCTCATGGAGCGAACAGTGATTACCTCGTCGACCGTCGTAAATTCAGTCGTAGAAAAACTTCGGGCCGCGCTGGCCCGAGGTCAGTGGCGCTCCGGCGAAATGCTGCCGGGACAACGTGAACTGGCCGAACAACTGGGTATCAGCCGTCCGAGCCTGCGTGAGGCCGTCATCGTTCTGGAAACCCTCGGACTGGTGCGCTCGATGCCGGGTAAAGGCGTGGTGGTGCTTGAGGCCAATCTCGCCGACAGCCAGGTGCATGACAGCGCAGTGGCGGCAGCGAGCCTGGAAGACGTGCTGCAACTGCGCTACACCCTGGAGCCGTTCATCGTCGGCCTTGTGGCGCAGTCCATCAGCAGCAAGGAAGTCGGGCAACTGCGCCTGACCCTGATGGACATGCGCGAAGCCCTGGAGGCCAATGATAGTGAAGCCGGCGTAAACGCCTACATCGCGTTCCACGAAGAGCTGTTCACGCTGACGTCGAACCCGATCTTCCAGAGCGTGGTCCAGCAAACCAGCAATGCCCTCAAGCAAAGCGCCGAAGTGTTGCGCAACTCCCCGGAGCACCTGGCCGAACGCCTTGAAGAAAATGAAGCCGTGGTGCGTGCGATCCGCAGCAAGAACAGCGCCCAGGCCAGCGCCGAGATGCGTCGGCACATTTTGCGCGAAGGCCAGCGCATGGGCATCGAACTGAACATCCCGGAAGACAACCTCGGCAGTTGAAACCTCTTCGAACTGGAGATTGGCCATGAACAGCTTCGCTTCGCCACAAACGCTCACTACCCTGCCCGTCCGCCCTTCGGTGGATGATCTGTATTCGCGGGTCCTCGATGCCATTTTCGAACAGCGCATCCATTCGGCCAGTCGCTTTACCGAAGAAAGCCTGGCGCAGATGTTCGGTGCAAGGCGCAGCGACATGCGTGATGTGCTGACGCGACTGTCCCATCAGCAGATCATCATCCTTCGAGTCAACCATCGTCCCCGCGTCGCCGAGCTTGATGCCGAGCAGACCCGGCAGACACTGCATGCCCGGCGGCTGACCGAGATCATGCTGGTGCGGCTGGCGTGTCAGCGACCCTGCGCGCAAGACCTGAAGCAGCTGCGGGCGCTGGTCGATAGCGAGCGTCAATGCGCTGAGCGTGGCCGGGCGATTCGTTTGTCGGGAGAGTTTCATCTGCAGCTGGCGCAAATGGCGGGGAATGCACCGCTAGCGCACTTTCTGGGCAATCTGGTGCCGCTGACGTCGTTGGCGATTGCACAGTTTGATCTGCAGCAGAAGGATTATTGCGCGGGGCAAGTGCACATGGAGATTCTGGATGCACTGGCGCGAGGAGATGCCGCGACGGCGCAAGCCGCGCTCAACCGGCATCTGGATTATCTGGAAGATTTGTTGCTGAGCCCTGCATCGGCACTGGGCCAACATTGTGCCGCAGGTTAGACCGCCATCGCGAAGCAGGCTCGCACAGGGGGCTGCGCTTCAAATGTGGGAGCGAGCCTGCTCGCGATCGCGGCTTAAGACTCGCTGCAATTTCTGACTTTAATCCGCTGCCACCCGTGCAAACCCCTCACGAATCTTCTCTTCCGGCAAATCGTCAGCAATAAACACGATCACGCTTTCACGCGATTCATCGTCAGCCCACTCCGTGTCCCAATCGAATCCGTACAACTTCAGGACACCCTGAAACACCATCCGCCGCGGCTCGCCGAGGATGTTCAACACGCCCTTATAGCGCAGCAACTGCTTGCCATGCTCCTCCAGCAGCTCGTTCATGAACTCGCTGAGTTTATCGATATCCAGCGGTTTTTCAGTGCGCAGCACCAGGCTGGAAATACGGTCGATGGACGGTGCCTGGCTGACCGGTCGCAAACTCACACCGCCACCGAGGTCAGCGTTGAGATTGAAACCACGCACGTCGAGCAATTCGGCCAGGTCGATCTTGCCGTGGTCAACCACGCGGATCGGCGCACGCCGGTTGATGCGGGTCAGGCGTTCGCTCAATGCGGTAAAGATCGGCTCGTCCACCAGATCGCGCTTGCTCACCAGCAAGCGGTCGGCAAAACCGATCTGCGCCTGGGCGATGGTCTGGGTCAGGTGCAAGTCGGCATGTGCCGCGTCGACCAACGTGATGATGCCGTCGAGGATATAGCGCTCGCGCAACTCTTCGTCGATGAAAAAGGTTTGCGCCACGGGCGCCGGGTCGGCCAGGCCGGTGCATTCGATCACCAGGCGGTCGAAGGCGATGTCGCCCTGGTCCAGACGCTCGAGTAACAGATAAAGCGCTTTGGTCAGGTCCGTATGGATGGTGCAGCAGACGCAGCCGTTGGAGAGTGTCATCACTTGGACCGGTTCATCACCCAACAACTGGGTGTCGATGCCGGCGTCGCTGAATTCGTTCTCGATCACGGCAATTTTCAGACCGTGCTCGGCCTTTAGCAGGTGACGCAATAGAGTGGTCTTGCCAGCGCCGAGGAAGCCGCTGAGGATCGTGACCGGGATTGGAGAGGACAAACTGGATCTCCTTTTTCACAAGATGAAAACACAACACAAAACAAATGTGGGAGCGGGCTTGCTCGCGAAGGGGTCGTGTCAGTCGACATGAATGTTGAATGACACACCGCTTTCGCGAGCAAGCCCGCTCCCACAGGGCTTGCTGTTAATCCAACAACCGGATCAACAGCACTTCGGCCCACCCTTGCCACCGTAACGGGCTTCCTGACGCTCCCGAAAGAACATCTCATAGCTCATCACCGGTTTGTCCGGGTGTTTGGTCTGCATATGCTCGACGTAATTGTCGTAGTCGGGCATGCCGACCATCAGGCGCGCAGCCTGACCGAGGTATTTACCGAGGCGACTCAGGTCATTGAACATGGTGCAAATCCTCGATCACGCTTCCGGCAGCGCCTGGAATGGCGATTCTTTATCCGTACGCTCCTTGCTGCCCCAGGCGGAAATACCGACCTTGAGCGCATAGAACAGGATGCTGAACACCACGAACAGGAACAGCGCGGTCAGCGTTGCGTTGGTGTAGGCGTTGAAGATCACGTGCTGCATCTGCGTGATGTCCTTGGCCGGGGCGAGGATCTGACCATTGGCCAGCGCATCGCTGTATTTCCTGGCCAGGGCCAGGAAGCCGATCGCCGGGTTGGCATCGAACAGCTTGATGAAGCCTGCGGTGGTGGTGCAGATCAGCAGCCAGGCTGCCGGCAGCAAGGTCACCCAGATGTAGCGTTGGCGTTTCATCTTGATCAGCACCACGGTGCCGAGCATCAGCGCGATACCGGCCAGCATCTGGTTGGAGATACCGAACAGCGGCCACAAGGTGTTGATGCCGCCCAGCGGGTCGATCACCCCTTGGTACAGCAACCAGCCCCACATGGCCACGCAACCGGCGGTGGCGATCAGGTTGGCGGTCCAGGACTCAGTGCGGCGCAGGGCTGGCACGAACGAACCGAGCAAGTCCTGAAGCATGAAACGCCCGGCACGGGTACCGGCGTCGACCGCGGTCAGGATGAACAGCGCTTCGAACAGGATCGCGAAGTGGTACCAGAACGCCATGGTGTTTTCACCCGGCAGAACACTGTGCAGGATTTGTGCGATACCGACCGCCAGGGTCGGCGCACCACCGGCACGGGCCAGGATGGTGGTTTCACCGATGTCATGGGCCACGGCTTGCAGCGCTTCCGGCGTGATGGCGAAGCCCCAGTTGCTGACTGCTGTCGCAACCGCCACCACATCACCGCCAACCACAGCGGCCGGGCTGTTCATGGCGAAGTACACACCCGGTTCGATCACCGAGGCGGCGACCATCGCCATGATCGCTACGAACGATTCCATCAGCATGCCGCCGTAACCGATGTAGCGGGCGTTGGTTTCGTTATCCAGCAGCTTCGGCGTAGTCCCGGAAGAGATCAGCGCATGGAAACCCGAGACCGCGCCACAGGCAATGGTGATGAACAGGAACGGGAACAGCCCGCCCTTCCACACCGGACCGGTACCATCGATGAACTGGGTCAGCGCCGGCATTTTCAGCTCGGGCATGGTGATCAGAATGCCGATGGCCAGGGCGACAATGGTGCCGATTTTCAGGAAGGTCGACAGGTAGTCACGTGGCGCCAGAATCAGCCACACCGGCAACACCGCTGCGACAAAACCGTAACCGATCAGCATCCAGGTGATTTGTACACCGGTGAAGCTGAACGCCTTGGCCCACACCGGATCCGCGGCAATCTGCCCGCCAAGCCAGATCGAACCGAGCAGTAACAGCACGCCGATGACGGAGATTTCACCGATGCGACCCGGGCGGATGTAGCGCATGTACACGCCCATGAACATCGCGATCGGAATGGTCGCCATCACCGTGAAAATGCCCCAAGGGCTTTCGGCCAGGGCTTTCACCACGATCAGCGCCAGCACGGCGAGGATGATGATCATGATCAGGAAGCAGCCAAACAGCGCGATGGTACCGGGGATGCGGCCCATTTCTTCACGGACCATGTCACCCAGGGAGCGGCCGTTGCGGCGGGTGGACA
The DNA here is from genome assembly GCF_059492225.1 of Pseudomonas sp. Pseusp10. Lineage (NCBI taxonomy): Bacteria > Pseudomonadati > Pseudomonadota > Gammaproteobacteria > Pseudomonadales > Pseudomonadaceae > Pseudomonas > Pseudomonas sp. Pseusp10. Next base: position 6,135,500 of record NZ_CP168528.1, read on the forward strand.
TGAACAGGACCATGAAGTCCTGAACCGCACCGGCCAGCACCACGCCGGCGATCAGCCACAGCGTGCCGGGCAGGTAGCCCATCTGCGCTGCCAATACCGGACCGACCAAGGGCCCGGCGCCGGCGATGGCCGCGAAATGGTGACCAAAAAGAATGTGTTTGTTGGTCGGAACGTAGTCCAGACCGTCATTGTTGAGCACAGCGGGAGTGGCCCGTCGCGCATCGAGTTGCATGACATTGTTAGCGATGAACAGACTGTAGTAGCGGTAGGCGACCAGATAGATGGCCACGGCAGCGACCACAATCCACAAGGCGTTGATTGCCTCGCCTCGGCGCAATGCCACGACGCCCAGGGCGCACGCACCTACGATTGCCAGCACCAGCCAAGGCAGATGGCGTAGCGGGCTATTATTATTTTTCATTTTATTATTCCAGCCAGAGTGGACAAGAAAGACAGCCACCCCGAGTTTAGCGCTCCTGACGGCAAAGACCATACCCCGACATTGGTCTAGACACCTGCGCGTGCTGGCCGCCTTCAAGAATGCAGGTCTATAGTCAGCGTACATCTACGAGGATCGCGCCATGAGCGAGCACCCTGCCGAACGTCGCCGCTTCAAACGTATTGCGTTCGATGCCCGAACCGAGCTGAGTCAGGGCGAATCCACTTGGCCGGTGAAGTTGATTGACCTGTCGCTCAAGGGGTTGCTGATCGAGCGACCCGATCCGTGGTTGGGCAATCCACAACGGGATTTTTTAGTCGATATACATCTGAGCGAAGAGGCCGACATCACCATGGATGTGCAATTGGCCCACGACGACCATGGCCAACTTGGCTTTGTCTGCCTGCACATCAGCCTGGAGTCCATCGAGCGCCTGCGGCGACTGATCGAGCTCAACCTCGCTGATCCGCAGGAGCTGGAGCGAGAACTCGGTGCGCTGATCGAAATCTAGCCATCAGCGAAAATCATTGTGGGAGCGAGCTTGCTCGCGATGGCGGCTGTTCAGTCAATAAAGAGATCGTCTGAACCAATGCTATCGCGAGCAAGCTCGCTCCCACAGGTTTGTGTTCCACCTGCAAGTCACTCGAACAGTGCGTCTAGCGCCTGTTCCAGGCGAGTCACGGCAATAACCTGCAACCCCGCCGGCGCCTCTTTCGGCGCATTGCCCTTGGGCACGATGGCCCGCTTGAAGCCGTGCTTGGCGGCTTCTTTCAAACGCTCCTGACCGCTCGGCACCGGACGCACCTCACCGGAAAGCCCGACTTCACCAAACACCAGCAGATCATGGGGCAGCGGCCGGTTGCGCAAACTGGACATCACCGCCGCCATCAGTGCCAGGTCAGAAGCCGTTTCCAGCACCTTGACCCCACCGACCACGTTGAGAAACACGTCCTGATCGTGGGTCGGAATGCCACCGTGACGGTGCAGCACCGCCAACAACATCGCCAGCCGGTTCTGGTCCAGCCCCAGCGTGACTCGCCGCGGGTTGGCCAGGTGACTGTCGTCCACCAGCGCCTGTACCTCCACCAGCATCGGCCGCGTGCCTTCCCAGGTTGCCATCACCACACTGCCCGGAACTTCTTCCTGGGCACGGGTCAGAAAAATCGCCGACGGATTGGAGACTTCTTTCAGGCCCTTGTCGGTCATGCCGAACACACCCAGTTCATTGACTGCACCGAAACGGTTCTTCACCGCCCGCAGCAGACGCAGGCGCCCATCGGACTCGCCTTCGAAATACAGCACGGTGTCGACCATGTGTTCCAGCACCCGAGGGCCAGCCAGCGCGCCTTCCTTGGTGACGTGGCCCACCAGGAAAATCGCCGTACCGCTCTGTTTGGCATAACGCACCAGCAATGCCGCGCTTTCACGCACCTGGGATACACCACCCGGTGCCGATTGCAGTTGCTCGGTAAAGATCGTCTGGATCGAGTCGATCACCATCACCTTGGGCCTTTCCTGGCGGGCAGTGGCGATGATGGCTTCGATACAGGTTTCGGTCATGACCCGCAGTTGATCCTGAGGCAGCCCCAGGCGCCGTGCACGCATGGCCACTTGCTGCTGGGATTCTTCACCGGTGACGTACAGTGCCGGCATGCTCTTGGCGAGGTTGCACAAGGTTTGCAACAGAATGGTTGACTTGCCGATGCCAGGGTCGCCACCGATCAGTACCACTGAGCCATCCACCAGACCGCCACCCAGAACCCGGTCCAGCTCACTGGAAGCAGTGGAGAAGCGCGGAATTTCTTCGACACTGACTTCGGCCAGGGTCTTGATCTGTGCCTGCTGGCCGGCCCAGCCGGTACGCCCGCTGGGGGCGGCGGCCCCGCCACTTTCCACCATGGTTTCGGTGAGCGTGTTCCAGGCCCCGCACTCACCGCACTGGCCGGCCCATTTGGGGAAGGTTGAGCCGCACTCGGTGCAGCCGTACATGCGCTTGGCCTTGGCCATCGGAACTCCCGGAAAAAACGCGATGATAGCTCAGCTGAGGCGCGCGAGTGAGGCTAGATATTTTGCAACCCCTTTAATAGTTTCAAATTATTTCAGTAAACTCAGACATATTGACATACGCCCACACTACTAAAATCTGTATAAGTTTTTTCTCTGCACGCTCAACAAACTCTAGGGACACACCTTACTGCATGACTTAAAAACCTATACAAACTTTATTAATTTACATACTTGATGCACAACCCCAAAAAATACTCACACAAAATGCAGCTATCAATTCCGAGTAATATGCAACTTACCACCCCCAAACTAACAAAACAGTTAACTAACTCTCAATGCAGCCGTCTGACCAACAACTGCCAGATCAACTTCAACGTCCCGGCTCCGGACGGCCTCTGAACTCTGGTTCTCTCACACAAAAGACGCCATATCGCTGAAAAAACCTTGTATGCAAACCGCCACAGAAGGCCTGGCCGCCCCTCGGTTGAGATCAATCGGTGAGTTTTTCAGCACCGCCCAGGTCGACTGTGGGCAAGCACAGCAGGCAGTTGATTTGAGCAAGATTCAATTTGCTGATTTACACTGCGTTCATCAACCTCATCTGTAACAAGGAAATAACCTATGGGCGTGCTAAATGAGTTCAAGGCCTTCGCGGTCAAAGGCAACGTGGTCGACATGGCCGTCGGCATCATCATCGGTGCGGCCTTCGGCAAGATCGTTACGTCGTTTGTCGGTGACCTGATCATGCCTCCAATCGGGATGCTGATCGGGGGCGTGGACTTCAGTGATCTGGCCATAACGCTCAAGGCAGCGGAAGGCGCCACCCCGGCAGTGGTGCTGGCTTATGGCAAATTCATCCAGACCATCATCGATTTCGTCATCGTCGCCTTCGCGATCTTTATGGGCGTCAAGGCCATCAACCGCCTGAAGCGCGAAGAGGCCGTGGCCCCTAGCCTGCCACCGGTTCCAACCAAGGAAGAAGAGCTGCTGGGCGAGATCCGCGACCTGCTCAAGGCCCAGAACAACCGGCCTTGACCGCAATAACGAACAAAACGGCGCCTTTGAGGCGCCGTTTTCTTACCAGAAGTTTTCCACCGCCACCTGGCCCGGTCGCCGACTGAGGCTCAAGTGCATGTCACGCTGCTTAAGCAGCTTGCGCGTGTCATCGATCATCTGCGGATTGCCGCACAGCATGACCCGTGAATGCTCAGGCGTCAGCGCAACACCCGCGACGCACTCCAGTTCGCCGTTTTCAATCAGTGTGGTGATCCGCCCGTTCAATGCGTCAGGATGCTGCTCACGAGTGACCGTGGCGATGAATTGCAGTTTGTGTGCGTACTCAGCCAGATACTCCAGTTGCGCCAGCCCCGCGATCAGCTCCTGATAAGCCAGTTCCCGGGCTTCACGAACGCTGTAGACCAGGATGATCCGCTCGAATCTCTCCCAGACTTCGAAGTCCTGGAGTATCGACAGGAACGGCGCCACGCCCGTGCCTGTGGATAACAACCACAGATCGCGCCCATCGACAAAACGGTCCAGCGTCAGGTAGCCGAAGGCCTGGCGGTCGACCAGTAATGAATCGCCAACACCCAGGCGGCTCAGTTCGCTGGTGAACTCACCGCCCGGTACAACAATGGAAAAGAACTCGAGGAACTCGTCAAAGGGAGAGGACACCATGGAATAAGCGCGCCATACCGTACTGCCGTCAGCCTTGGTGACGCCCAATCGGGCAAACTGCCCCGCCCGAAAACGAAACCCTGCATCCCGCGTGGCACGCAGGGTAAACAGGTTCGGGGTCAACGGATGAACCTCGAGCAAAGTCTGGCGCGTAAATTTTTCTTCACTGACGGACATGGAAGGCTCCAATCAACAGATACCCCAGTGTCCCGCAAAGAAAGCAGCGTAACCACCGACAATTTGTAGTGGCATTAATGATCGATGACTAAATGCGACACACAGCTGCAAGTATAAAATGACATATGGCATTTATAACTGATCCAGTGCCTAAGAACCTGGAACACACTTTTCCAACAGTCAAAAGAGCAAAACTGTCGAAGCATCGCCGTAGGAACTGTCCTACACTCCGTGACGTGCCGAATTTTGGATCCAATGTGCACCCGAAACACACACGAATGGAGATCATTGTATGGAAATCTGGAAGGAGTCACAGCTCAAACAATTGTCACACACACAAGAGATCAATACTGCCTACCGAATCGCACTCAACTTTGCTAGAAACCTTGGATATAAATTTTGTGGCTTTTCAATTACCTCGAACTCAGTCGGGGCCGAAGCCACTACGGTAAACCTGAACAATTTTCCCCATGAGTGGAATTTTCAATATAAAAAAAACAGCATCACGCAAATAGACCCAATAGTGGCGCACTGCAATCACTCAATGTTGCCTGTTCTCTGGAGTGAAGAGCTTTTTTCCAGGACGCCATGGCTATGGCAGTTGCTGCAGCAACAAGGCTTGCAGCATGGCTGGTCCCATGCCATCCACGATGAGAAAACCGGTCTGAGCAGTATTCTCAGTCTGGCCAGAAGCCACTGCCCGATTTCAGCCTATGAGCTGTACGAGAACCTTGGATTCTCGGTGTTCATCAGTCGCCATCTGCACGCTCTGGCGATCGGGATGCAACCGAAAAAACCGGCTCGCCCTCAGGCGCCTCCCTTGTCACGACGGGAACTCGAAGTATTGAAACTGTCGGCCGATGGCAAGACGGCCTATGAAATTGCCAGGATCCTCAATTTGAGTGAACGCACAGTCAACTTTCATGTGCACAGGGCTATCGAGAAGCTCGGCGTCAACAACAAGATTGCGGCAGTCATCGCCGCGACCCGCTCCGGAGCCATCTGAAAGCGCCCTATTGCGGGAAAACCTGCGGGTAATCCAGTCAAAAAAAACGTACCATTTGCGGTCCTTCCTGAGTGATGGCGTGTAGACCTACACGACGAAGTACACTCGGACAGCTCCGCCCGCTCCAACGCCTTCGGGCAGCGGGACATCCGTTGATTACCCAGAGCCCCGCCCCATGCCTTTGCTCGAAACACCCTTCGCCAGCCTCGACCTGATCCGCCAGCCCGAACAGCAGAACGAACCGCTGCAAGCTTTCGATGCGGCCGATGAATACCTGCTCAATCATCTGGCCGAACAACAACCAGCGTCGGACACCCGAGTGTTGGTGCTCAATGACAGTTTCGGTGCGTTGGCGGCCAGCCTGGCGGGCAAGGTGCAGGTGGTCAGCAGCGGCGACTCGTTCCTGGCCTTCCAGGGACTGGAAAAAAACCTGGTGCGCAACGGCCTGGCGTTTGATGCGGTGCCGAGCGTCCCCGCCAGCGAAGCCCCTGTCGGGCCGTTCGACCGGGTGCTCATCCGTGTACCGAAAACCCTGGCGCTGCTGGAAGAACAACTGATCCGCCTGCAAGGCCAACTGGCACCCGGCGCCCAAGTGGTTGCCGCGGCCATGATCAAGCATCTGCCCCGGGCAGCGGGGGATTTGCTGGAGCGTTACATCGGCCCGGTGCAAGCCTCGTTGGCGGTGAAGAAGGCCCGGTTGTTGATCGCAACAGCTGAAACCAAAGTGCCCGCCGCCTCCCCCTTCCCGACCCGCTATCAACTCGACGAACCGGCCATCGAACTGATCAACCACGCGAACGTGTTTTGTCGCGAAGGCCTCGACATCGGCACCCGGGCGTTTTTACCACACCTGCCGAAAAACCTCGGCTCGGCGCGGGTCGCCGATCTCGGTTGCGGCAACGGCGTTCTGGCCATCGCCAGCGCCCTGCAAAACCCCGAGGCCCACTACACGCTGGTGGACGAATCGTTCATGGCCGTGCAATCGGCGTCCGAGAACTGGCGTGCAGCGCTGGGTGAACGGGAAGTGATCGTGCGTGCCGGCGATGGCCTGGCCGGCCAGGAACCGCAATCGCTTGACGTCGTGCTGTGCAATCCACCGTTTCACCAGCAACAAGTGGTGGGCGACTTCCTGGCCTGGCGGATGTTCCAGCAGGCGCGCGAAGCGCTGGTCGTGGGTGGCGCGCTGTATATCGTCGGCAATCGTCACCTGGGTTACCACAGCAAGCTGGCGCGATTGTTCCGTGGTGTCGAGCAAGTGGCGGCCAATCCGAAATTCGTGATTCTCAAGGCGCGCAAGTAACAGGCAAAAAAAACCCTCCGGTCGGAGGGTCGTAAATCCGTGCCTTGAGGCCACGGGAGAGATGTCAGTGCGTGGTCAGGCCGGCAGCGTTCATGAACAGACGCATCAGGCTGGCGACGATGAACAAGGCGCCCACGCTGCCGACCCAGATCAGGGCCAACCAGCCGAGCCGCTGCCACAGCGGCTTTTTTTCGGCTTCTTCAATGTCGTGCAGGGAATGTTTGCCGTTCATTGATAAATCCTCCGAGTTAGATCGATGGCGTCTGTCAGGACGCCATCGCGAGCAAGCTCGCTCCCACAGGTTTTCTATAGGGCTAGTGGTAACCGTCTTCATGGGTGACCTTGCCGCGGAACACGTAGTAGCTCCAGAAGGTGTAGCCCAGGATGAACGGGATGATGAACAGCGTTCCCACCAGCATGAAGCCCTGGCTTTGCGGCGGCGCGGCAGCGTCCCAGATCGAGATCGACGGCGGGATGATGTTCGGCCACAAGCTGATGCCCAACCCGCTGTAACCGAGGAAGATCAACACCAGGGTCAGCAGGAACGGCGTGTAGTGCGCATTGCGGGCCACGGCGCGGATCAGGCCGTACATCGTGACCAGCACCAGAATCGGCACCGGCATGAACCAGAACAGATTCGGCATGGTGAACCAGCGTGCGGCGATTTCTGCGTGGGCCAGCGGGGTCCAGATGCTGACGACGCCGATCACCGCCAACAGCACGAAGGCCAATGGCCGTGCCAGGTCATGCATCTGTTCCTGCAACTTGCCTTCGGTCTTCATGATCAGCCAGGTGCATCCGAGCAACGCATAGGCCACCACCAGCGCCGCACCACAGAACATCGTGAACGGCGTCAACCAGTCCAGTGAGCCACCGGCGAACTGCCGGTTGACCACCGGCAAGCCATCGATGAACGCGCCAAGCGCAACGCCCTGGAAGAAGGTCGCAGTGAGCGAGCCACCGATGAACGCCTTGTCCCACAGGTGGCGCTTGTCGTCCCTGGCCTTGAAGCGGAACTCGAAGGCCACACCGCGAAAGATCAACCCGATCAACATCAGGATCAGCGGCAGGTACAACGCCGAGAGCACCACCGAATAGGCCAGCGGAAAGGCACCGAACAACGCTGCGCCCCCCAACACCAGCCAGGTCTCGTTGCCGTCCCAGACCGGGGCGACGGTGTTCATCATCACATCGCGATCCGTCTTGCCCGGAATGAACGGGAAGAGAATGCCGATGCCCAGGTCGAAACCGTCCATGACCACGTACATCATGATGCCGAAGATGATGATCACGGCCCAGATCAGCGGAAGATCAATACCCATGATTCAAATCTCCTTCGTCAGGCTGTGGCCGGCATCGGCGTGATCGTCGTCGGCGGCGGACAACGGACGGGCCGGTGTGCGTTTCTGGCCGGGGCCGCCGTCGTTGGTTTCCTTGCCTTCGTCGATCTTCGGCCCCTTGCGCACCAGGCGCATCATGTAGCCAAGACCGGCGCCAAACAGCGCGAAATAAACCACGACAAACAGGATCAGGGTGATGCTCATCTGCATGAAGCTATGGTTGGACGACGCATCCGCCGTACGCATCAGGCCGTAGACCACCCACGGCTGACGGCCGATTTCCGTGGTGAACCAGCCGGCGAGGATCGCGATCAGGCCTGACGGCCCCATCCACAACGCCAGGTACAGGAACGGCCGCGAGGTGTAGAGGGTGTCGCGCTTGCGCAGCCACAAGCTCCACAAACCGGTGAAAATCATCAGGAAGCCTAGGCCCACCATGATCCGGAACGACCAGAACACAATGGTCGAATTTGGCCGGTCTTCAGGTGGGAACTCCTTGAGCGCCGGCACCTGTTTATCCAGGGAGTGCGTGAGGATCAGGCTGCCCAGGTACGGGATTTCGACGGCGAATTTGGTTCTCTCCTCCTTCATGTCCGGCCAGCCGAACAGGATCAGCGGAGTTGCCTCGTTGCCCTTGTTTTCCCAATGGCCTTCGATCGCAGCGATTTTCGCTGGCTGATGCTCAAGTGTATTGAGGCCGTGGAAATCACCGATGACCGCCTGGATCGGCGCGACAATCAATGCCATCCACATGGCCATCGAAAGCATTTTGCGGATCGCCGGGTTGTCCTTGCCGCGCAGCAAATGCCAGGCCGCGGAGGAACCGACGAAGAAGGCCGTGGCGACGAAGGCTGCCGTGGCCATGTGCATCAGGCGATATGGGAACGATGGGTTGAAGATCACCGCCAGCCAGTCGGTGGGTATGACCTGACCGTTGACGATCTCAAAGCCCTGCGGGGTCTGCATCCAGCTGTTGGAAGCCAGGATCCAGAAGGTCGAGATCAGCGTGCCGATGGCGACCATGACCGTGGCAAAGAAGTGCAGCTTGCGCCCGACCTTGTTCCAGCCAAACAGCATGACGCCGAGGAATCCGGCTTCGAGGAAGAACGCCGTGAGCACTTCATAGGTCAGCAACGGCCCGGTCACGGAACCGGCGAAGTCCGAGAAGCGGCTCCAGTTGGTACCAAACTGATAGGCCATCACCAGGCCGGAAACCACCCCCATGCCGAAGTTGACGGCAAAGATCTTCGACCAGAAATGGTAGAGGTCACGGTAGGTGTCGTTATGGGTTTTCAACCACAGGCCTTCGAGTACCGCCAGGTAACTCGCCAGGCCGATGGTGATGGCCGGAAACAGGATGTGGAACGAGATGGTGAACGCGAACTGAATTCGGGCGAGATCAAGTGCCTCTAAACCGAACATAAGTCTTCCTCTGTCAGGTAGTACGGCTGCTGGCTGGAAGCCTGCACCCACGGCCCCCACGGATATGGAGTGTGGCGAATCTCTGTTTGTTCTTTTTTTGCACGCATCACAACGCAGGGAGTATGGCCTTGCGGCCGCCGGATCAATTCCTTTTGCGGGTTTTGATCTGGATCAATCAACGTTGAAAGAGTAGTCCCAATTTCGGGGATGAACCGCGTGGTCTTTTGCCGCGTGACAAGTTGCCTCATGGCCTTGGTCACGAGCTGAAATACATTCCTGTGGGAGCGAGCCTGCTCGCGATAGCAGTCTGTCAGTCAACATCATCGCTGAATGTCACACCGCTATCGCGAGCAGGCTCGCTCCCACAGTTAATGGCAGTGTTCTCGATATCGATGTCTGGCTAACTAAATTTTTTGTAATGGCAACTTCCTGTTACAGGTTGGTGATAATCTCGCCGTTCCCCTCTCCCCCAGATTTCCCCGCAGATGCCCAGCCAAGAGCCCTTGCTGTTACGTCACCATCGCCCTTTTCTCGCGTTCTGGCTGGCCAGGATATTTACCGCCAGCGGCTTCCAGATGCTCACCGTGGCCATCGGCTGGAACCTGTATCAATTGACCGGCGACGTGCTCGACCTGGGTCTGGTCGGCCTGGTCGAGTTCGCCCCCCGCGTGCTGTTCATGCTGCACACAGGACACGTCGCCGACCGCTATGACCGGCGCAAGGTTGCGGCGATTTGCCAGTCCTTGCAGGCACTGATCGCCCTGTCGCTGGCCATCGGCAGCGCGACCGACCATGTCACCCGGGAGATGATCTTTATCCTGGCCTTCCTGCTCGGTGCCGCTCGCTCCTTTGAAATGCCGACCACCCAGGCCCTACTGCCAAGCATCGTGCCCAGCGCGCTGTTTCCCCGTGCGGTGGCCGCCGCGCAATCGGCCCAGCAATCGGCCACCATCGTCGCCCCGGCCCTCGGCGGTTTGCTCTACGCCTTCGGCAGCGTCTGGGTGTATGGCCCGACGGTGCTGCTGTATGTCATCGCCTGTTCGCTGATGCTCAACCTGCCGGCCCGGCAGACGCCGCTGAACAAGGGCAAGGCCACACTGGATTCACTGCTCGCGGGCATTCGCTTTATCCGAAGTCGTCCGGACATTCTCGGGGCGATCTCCCTCGACCTGTTCGCGGTTCTTTTGGGGGGCGCCACGGCGCTGCTGCCGGTGTTCGCCAAGGACATTCTGCTGACCGGTCCATGGGGGCTGGGCCTGTTGCGCTCGGCACCGGCCGTGGGTGCGCTGCTGATGTCGCTGTTCCTGGCGCGATTTGCCGTGGAACGCAATGTCGGTCGGGTGATGTTCACCGCCGTGGGCATCTTCGGCGTGGCAACCATCGCCTTCGGCCTGTCGACCTCGTTCTGGTTTTCCCTGGCGGTGTTGGTGGTGTTGGGCGCGGCAGACATGATCAGCATGGTGATCCGCGCCTCGTTCGTTCAACTGGAAACCCCGGACGAAATGCGTGGCCGGGTCAGCGCTGTGAACGGCTTGTTCATAGGTGCCTCGAACCAGTTGGGTGAATTCGAATCGGGCCTGACCGCCCACTGGTTTGGCACCGTGCCAGCCGTGGTCATGGGCGGGATCGGCACGCTGGTGGTGACCGGGGTGTGGGTCAAACTATTCCCGACCCTGGCCAGCCGCGATCGCATGCACGTGGCTAAAGATGAAGAGAAGGAAGAAGCGAAAGTCTAAACCAACAACTCCCCCGCCACCGCCGCACGTGTGGCTTTTCCGCAGAGTTGTTCCACCAGCGCCAGGGCAAATGCCAATGCGCCAGCCGAGCCCTGGGCGGTGATGCAGTTGCCATCGACCACTACCGGTTGATCGACGAAGTTACAGCCCAACAGTTGATGGCTGGCGGATGGCAGACAGGTCATGCGCCGTTGACGCAAAACGCCAAAGGCTTGCAGCGCCACGGCGGGCGCTTCGGCGATGCCGGCGAACAGGCGACCGGCTGCCGCCTGGTCCTTGATCAATTGTTGCAGGGGTTGGTGTGCTGCCAAGTGCTGCGAACCCACCGCGCCACCCGGCAAGGCGATCAGGTCGAAAGGCTGCGCCAGCAAGTCCACCAGCATCGCATCGGACGTCAGCCGAGTGCCGCGGGCGCAGGTAAGCATGCGCCGCCCTTCGATACTGGCCACCACCACTTCTATTTTGGCGCGGCGCAGTACGTCGATCAGGGTCACGGTTTGCAGGTCATCGGTACCCTCGGCGAGGGCTATCAAGGCTCTAAAGGTCATCGGGGACTGTCCACGGAATGATCTTTTAAGCGTAGTCAGCTTTCCCGCGCCTTGTTCGGGACATGTGGCTACTGGATGTAAAGCTGCGTCGACATCGTATTGCCGGGCGCATTGATCGAGGTATTGCTGAAGGTCAGAGTGCCTTCCTGCTTGCCAGCCAGATCGAGGGCATACAAATAGCCGACGGTTTTCTCGCCAGGCGTACAACTGGTCAGATTGCCATTCTTGAACGCGCAGACCGGTGTGCGGGTGCCATTCACTTCGAAACCGTCCAGGGCGACATGGGCCTCGCGTCCATAGCCCACTTCCAGCACGTACACCGTGATGTTCGGGCCATTGTGATCGCAGCGAGTCCGGGTTTGCCCTTCGTCGATGTTTTCAACGCCACAGGACGGCGACGCGACTTTGAGCACTTTCAATTGCGTCAGTGGCGCAGCCGAGGCCGCCACGGCCGTTTGGGTCCCGAGAAGCAACGCCATCAATACGCCGAACACGCTAACCAGACGCCTTTTCATGCAGTACCTTTCCCCCCTGAAAAACCAGCGCGCAGTATGGCGCACTTGGCTTTGTCGCAAAACATCGACGACGATCACCGCCATAAGCAGCCATATTCCCAAGCTACTGGTATGATGCGCGGCTTTTTCCGGCCCATAGTAATTTCCAGGCGCGTTCTGCTGCCTGTGCTTTGCTGTTGAGGTCGATACATTCACGGCGCCCGGCGCGCCACGGGGAGCAGACATGCTGGAAAGGCTGTTTCAACTCAAGGCACACAACACCAACGTGCGGACCGAGATTCTGGCGGGCGTCACGACCTTTTTGGCCATGGCCTACATTCTGTTCGTCAACCCGAGCATCCTCGGCGAGACCGGCATGGACAAGGGCGCGGTGTTCGTCGCCACCTGCCTGGCAGCCGCCATCGGCTCCACGACCATGGGCCTGATCGCCAACTACCCGATCGCCCTCGCGCCGGGCATGGGCCTGAACGCCTTCTTTACCTACACCGTGGTCCTGCACATGGGCCACACCTGGCAAGTTGCACTGGGCGCGGTGTTCATCTCGGCGGTGTGCTTCTTCCTGCTGTCGATCTTCCGCATCCGTGAATGGATCATCAACAGCATCCCGTTGCCACTGCGCTCGGCGATCGCTGCCGGCATCGGCCTGTTCCTGGCGCTGATCGCACTGCACAACGCCGGTATCGTGGTCAGCAACCCGGCGACCATGGTCGGCCTCGGTGACCTGAAACAACCGGCTCCGATCCTCGCCACCCTCGGTTTTGCCCTGATCGTCGCGCTTGAAGCCCTTGCAGTGCGCGGTGCAGTGCTGATCGGCATTCTGGTGGTGACCATCGTTTCAATCGTGATGGGCTTCACTCCGTTCGGCGGCGTGATGTCGATGCCGCCATCGCTGGCCCCGACCTTCCTGCAACTGGACATCAAGGGCGCACTGGACATCGGTCTGGTCAGCGTGATTTTTGCGTTCCTGTTCGTCGACCTGTTCGATAACTCCGGCACTTTGATCGGTGTGGCCAAGCGTGCCGGTTTGATGCGCAAAGACGGCCACATGCCGAAAATGGGCCGCGCCCTGATCGCCGACAGCACCGCGGCCATGGCCGGTTCGCTGCTGGGTACCTCGACCACCACCAGCTACATCGAATCTGCCGCCGGTGTGAGTGCCGGTGGCCGCACCGGCCTGACCGCCATCGTGGTGGCGATCCTGTTCCTGCTGGCGCTGTTCTTCTCGCCACTGGCCGCCAGCGTTCCAGCCTTCGCCACCGCACCGGCGCTGCTGTTCGTCGCCGTGCTGATGACATCCGGCCTGGCCGAAATAGACTGGGACGACATCACTGTTGCCGCGCCTGTGGTGATCACCGCGCTGGCAATGCCATTCACTTACTCCATCGCCAATGGCATCGCCTTCGGTTTCATTTCCTGGACCGCCATCAAGCTGATGTCCGGTCGTGGCCGTGAACTGAACCCGGCGCTGGTGATCCTGTCGATTCTGTTCGTGATCAAGCTGGGTTGGTTCAACGCATGACTTTTGATTCCCAGGCCTACGCCGTTCAGCTCGAAGAAAAGGTCACGCGCTTGCGTGACCTGCTGGCCCCGTTCGATGCGCCCGAGCCAGCCGTTTTCGATTCGCCGCTGCAGAACTTCCGCCTGCGCGCCGAGTTCCGCCTGTGGCGCGAGGCCGGCGAGCGTCATTACGCGATGTTTTCCCAGGAAGACAAACGTACGCCAATCCTGATCGAAGAGTTCCCGATTGCCAGCCTGCGCATCAACCAGTTGATGCCGCAGCTAAAGGCTGCATGGCAAGCCAGCGCCGCCCTGAGCCACAAGCTGTTTCAGGTCGAGTTCCTGACCACCCTGGCCGGCGATGCGATGATCACCCTGTGTTATCACCGCCCGCTGGACGAGCACTGGCACGCCGCGGCTTCGAAACTGGCCGCGGACCTGAACGTCAGCATCATTGGCCGCTCCAAGGGCAAGCGCGAAGTCATTGGCCACGATTACGTGGTCGAGCAACTGGACGTCGGCGGCCGCACCTTCAGCTACCGCCAGCCGGAAGGCGCGTTCACCCAGCCTAACGGCACCGTGAACCAGAAGATGCTCAACTGGGCGTACGATGTGCTCGGGGATCGCGCCGATGATTTGCTGGAGTTGTATTGCGGCAACGGCAACTTCACCCTGCCGCTCGCTACCCGTGTACGTAAAGTGCTGGCCACCGAAATCAGCAAGACCTCGGTCAACGCGGCGCTGAGCAATCTCAGCGAAAACGCGGTGGATAACGTCACCCTGGTGCGCTTGTCCGCCGAAGAGCTGACCGAAGCCCTGAATGAAGTGCGTCCGTTCCGTCGCCTGCACGGCATCGACCTCAAGAGCTACGAGTTCGGCAGTGTGTTTGTCGACCCGCCCCGCGCCGGCATGGACCCGGACACCTGCGAACTGACCCGACGCTTCGACAACATCCTGTACATCTCCTGCAACCCGGAGACCCTGGCAGCCAACATCGCCCAACTGTACGACACCCACCGCATCACCCGATGCGCAATGTTCGACCAGTTCCCGTGGACCCATCACATGGAATCCGGGGTGATGCTGACCCGCCGTTGATGGCGCCTGCCAGGCACAAAAAAGCCGTCTTCACGACGGCTTTTTTGTGGGCACTTACACGACAACATCGACCTTGCGCGGGCGCCCGCCTTTCCTGCCGTTGGCCCGCGCGGCTTCAGACTTTGCGGCGCTGCTCTGGCGACCATTGCGCGAAGCGACGACCGAGGCCGCCATGGCCATCAGCGGCTTGCTCGCAGAAATCATCCCGGCAATAGATACATGCAGGTCCTTGCCGTCATGGCACAGTGCAGTACCCGCATGGCCGACGGTCAGGCTGGCGAAATCACCGACTTCGAAATCATCGAACTCCGGATAGTTGGCCACGGGCAACAAAACGCCGCTGCCGTCTTCGAAGCAGACGGCCAGACAGGGAGCCAGGTAGGTAACCGCTGTCGCTTGCAGGCTGTTTTTTCTGCGTAATTCGCCACGTTCAATGGCTCTGCCCAGGCTACTTTCCGTTACGGGGTTATCGGCCTGAACCTTGGCTTTTATCGTTTTCATAACTCGATCGCACTCCACGTACCCGCGTCCACATGCACATGAGGCGGACAATGCTCGTCTCGCAACATGATCACTACCGACAGTCCTTTGAAACTGCATACCTTCATGTTAACCCATCCGTTAGGTTAATGGATCCGAGGACCCGACACTCCCTGGAAAAACCGACCACTGGAATTGGCGGCCGAATCATTTCTTCCGTCCTCAGGCTAGCGTCCTGGCAATTCCCGGACCTGCGGAACACTACGCGATTTGGTAAGAAATCCTTTCTTTACAGCGCGGGCACCTGATAAATACTGATCCAGCTTCTTCATTTGATCCCCGGTGTAATCAATCATGCAGCGACAATTCGACGATCTTCAGTTGGGCAGCATTGAGCTGTTTTGCCTGGCCGCCGAGGCTGGCAGTTTTACTGCCGCGGCGCTGGTGGCAGGTGTCACGCCCGCTGCCGTGAGCCGATCGGTGTCGCGCATGGAAGAACGCCTGGGCGTGCGCCTGTTCGCGCGCACCACGCGTAGCGTGAAGCTCACTGACAGTGGTCGCCGTTATTACGAAGAATGTCGCCAGGCCCTGGCGCAACTGGTCGAGGCTCAGCGCGAGGTGATGGGTCAGCAGCAAGTGCCGTCCGGTACTTTGCGCATCAGTATTCCGACGACCTACGCGCATCATCGAATCCTGCCGCTGTTGCCCGGGTTCCGCGCGCGCTATCCGGCGGTGAAGGTCGAGTCGCATATCAGCAATCGCAACATCGACTTCGTCGGCGAAGGCTACGACATGGCGATTCGCGTGCGAGCCATCCCGGATTCCGGCCTGATCGCCCGCCAGTTGGAAGATGCCGCCCTGGTGATGATCGCCAGCCCTGATTACCTGAAACGGGCCGGCACTCCGCAGACCCTCGACGATCTCGAACAGCACGAATGCATTCAGTACGAATTGCCCAGCAGCGGCCGGCGCATTGCCTGGTTGTTCAACGATGAAGGCGTGCCCCGGGAGATTCTGGCCGAGGGCAACCTCAGTTGTTCCGATGATGTACTGGGCGGTGTCACCTTGGCCAAACACGGGGCGGGGTTGTTTCAGACCTATCGTTTTATCGTGGAAAAGGAACTGGCCGACGGCTCGCTGGTGGAAGTTCTCAAGCCCTATGGCGGGCGCTCGCGGCCGTTTACCTTGCTGTACCCGCAAAGTCGCCATGTGCCGTTGCGATTGAGGGCGTTTATCGATTTCCTCGTGGAGCACCTGCCGCGCTGACCTGCGAAAGCGTCCGATCACCGCCCACAAACAGCCAGCATGCCTTCACTTCAATTGACCAAATTAACCAGTTAGTACAATTTATCTCCACAGGCTGAAACACTCGGCCGATTCCAAAAATAATAAGTGGAGAGATTCCGATGTCCCCTATCGTTCTGGTGCTCAACGGCCCGAACCTGAACCTGCTCGGCACACGTGAACCCGCGACTTACGGCCACGAAACCCTGGCAGACATTTCGACCATGTGCGCACGTGCCGCCGAAGAATTCGGCCTGGCAGTGGAGTTTCGCCAGACCAACCATGAAGGCGAACTGCTCGACTGGATTCACGCCGCCCGCGGTCGCTGCGCCGGGATCATCATCAATCCTGCTGCATGGACTCACACCTCGGTCGCCATCCGCGATGCCCTGGTCGCCAGCGAACTGCCGGTGATTGAAGTCCATCTGTCCAACGTGCATGCCCGTGAGCCATTTCGCCACCACTCGTTCGTATCCGCCATTGCGACGGCGGTGATGGCCGGTTTTGGCAGTCACGGCTATCGCCTGGCGCTGGAACACTTCAGTCATCGTTTGAAGGGGTAATCGCCGTGACTCAGAACCACGTGATACTGGCCGGGCTGATCGGTGCCGGCATCCAGGCTTCCCGCACACCGGCCATGCACGAACATGAAGGCGATGCTCAGGGGCTGCGCTACCTCTATCGCCTGATAGATCTTGATCAGTTGAAACTCGACAGCAACGCCCTGCCCGACCTGCTGATGGCTGCCGAACGGATGAACTTCACCGGGCTGAACATCACCTTTCCATGCAAGCAGGCGATCATCCCGCTGCTCGACGAACTCTCGCCGGAGGCCCGCGGTATCGGCGCGGTCAACACGGTGGTGCTCAAGGATGGCAAACGCATCGGCCACAACACCGACTGCCTGGGCTTTGCCGAGGGTTTTCGCCGGGGCTTGAAGGGCGTTGCCGTTGAACGTGTCGTACAGATGGGCGCCGGCGGCGCAGGTGCGGCGGTGGCCCACGCGTTGTTGAGCGAAGGCGTACAGCAGCTGAGCATTTTTGACGTGGACATCCGCCGCGCCCAGGATCTGGCCGACAACCTCAATCAGCATTTCGGTGTCGCTCTGGCGGTGGCCGGGTATGACCTGCCGAGCGCCATGGCCCAGGCTGACGGCCTGGTGAACACCACGCCGATGGGCATGAAAAAACTGCCGGGCATGCCGGTGCCGGTCGAGCTGCTACGGGCCGAATTGTGGGTGGCGGAAATCGTCTACTTCCCGCTGGAAACCGAACTGCTGCGCAACGCCCGCGTCCTCGGTTGCCGGACGCTGGACGGTGGCAACATGGCGGTGTTTCAGGCGGTGAAGGCGTTCGAATTGTTCAGCGGCGTGGTACCGGATGCCCAGCGAATGCTTGAGCATTTCCAGAGCATGAATGACTGACGCAACTTGTAGGAGCGAGCTTGCTCGCGATGGACGTTAACGATGATGCGGGCTGCCTGGCTGAACGCGGCGCTCTTGCATCCATCGCCAACAGGCCGGCTCCTGCAAAGGCGATTCACACAGCTGAGTCACGCCTGCAGGTACCGCAGAACCGCCTCGCAAATCATCTCGCGATGACGCTGCTTGATGCGCTCATCCGGCAAGTCGATCTGGAAAATCTCACCTACGGTATGGCGGTTCGAGACGCGATAAAAGCAGAACGAACTGATCAGCAGATGCACATCCAGCGGCACCAGGCCGGCGCGGAAGACACCCTCTTCTACGCCACGACGCAAAATCACATCGAGGGAATCGAGAACGGTGTTGTTCATCGCCCTGATCGCCTCGGAACGCTTCACATACTCGGCGTTGTGGATGTTTTCGATACTGACGATGCGCACGAAATCGACGTTGCGATCATGGTGATCGAAGGTGAACTCGACCATCCGCCGAATCGCTTCCACCGGCGCCAGTTCGGTCAGGTGCAGGCGGCTTTCGGTGCTGCGGATATCGCCGTAAAGCTTCTCCAGGACCTCGACGTAGAGCTGCTCCTTACTGCCAAAGTAGTAATAGATCATGCGCTTGGAGGTGTGGATGCGCTCGGCGATGGCATCCACGCGAGCACCGGAAAGCCCCTGTTGGACGAATTCGACGATCGCCTCCTGCAGGATGTTCTCGCGGGTCTTTTCCGGATTGTTCTTGCGACTCTTGCGCGGCTCGACACCCGGTTCTACGGAGGCTGCGGGGAGTTCTGAGTTCATTGTCATTGCGGGCTCACGGCCATCACTGCACAGGCTGGCGATTATGGGCTGCGCGACACGGTGAAGGAAGCCGCGCAGCCCACGTTTAATCCCGCGTTTACGAATTTCCTACAACTTCGCCTGGCGCAGTGCGCCGCTACGGGATTTGGCCATGGCCGCCAGGCGCACCGCGACGTTGGCCGCGCCGTAGCCGGCATAAGCGTTTTTACGCTGGATGATCTCAAAGAAGAATCGCCCCTCGAACGGCTCGGTGTACACATGAAACAGTTCACCGCCCTGGGCGTCGCGGTCGTACAACACGTTGTAGTAGGCCAGTTCGCTGAGGAACTCGTCGTCGAAATCGAACCGCGCCGCCAGGTCATCGTAGTAGTTGAGCGGGATATCCAGTAGCGGCACGCCCGCCTCTTTCGCACGGCTGACCTGGGCAAAGATGTCATCACAATCAAACGCGATGTGATGCACACCGGAGCCGCGATAACTCGACAGCGCGTGTGAGATCGCGGTGTTACGGTTCTCGGAAATGTTCAGCGGCAGGCGGATAGAACTGTCGCGGCTGCGCAACGCACGGCTCTTGACCAGACCATAGGGATCGGGCAGCACGACTTCATCGTCCGCCTCGAAATCCAGCAGGCTCTTATAGAACAGCACCCAGCTGTCGAGGCTGTCGGCCGGTAGTGCCATGGCCATGTGGTCGATGCGTTTGAGGCCGCCGCTGACCGGAGTTTGCGGGTACAGATTGAAGTCAGTGCCATAAACGTCGGCGTGCTGATCCACCAGATAAATCAGGCTGCCATCCGGTGCACGCACCGCCGCCAGCTCCAATTCGTTGGGGCCGACCAGTCCGCGATAGGGCTGGCCCTTGTAGGCCACGGCTCGGGCCAATGCGCTCGCGCTGTCCTTGACCCGCACGGCGGTGGCGCACAACGAAGGACCGTGGGCTTCGAAAAAGCTGTGGCCGAAGGAGTAAGGTTCTGAGTTGAGGATCAGGTTGATATCGCCCTGGCGCAGCAGACTGACGCTCTTGGAGCGATGCTGCCCGGCCTTGACGAACCCCAGTCGCTCCAGCCAATGGGAGAGCTTGGCGCCGAGGCTTTCGTCCACGGCAAACTCCAGAAACTCGATGCCGTTGTACTCGCTGGCCTTGGGTGTTTCGAACAGAATCCCGGGGTTGGCCGCAGGCTTGTCTTGCTGCGCCAGACGCTCGCGGGTTTTCTCTTCAAGGTACAACAACGAGCGCAAGCCGTCGGCGGCGTTGGCTCGTGGCGGGGCTGCGCGGAAGCCATCGTTGAAGATTTCCAGCGACAATGGCCCGGTGTACCCGCTCTTGATGATCGGTGCGAGGAACCCCGGCAAGTCGAATTCCCCCTGGCCCGGGAAGCAGCGAAAATGCCGGCTCCACTCCAGCACGTCCATGGCCAGGATCGGCGCGTCGGCCATTTGCACGAAGAAAATCCTGTCGCCGGGAATCTCGGCGATAGCACCTGGATCACCCTTGAGCGACAAGGTGTGAAAGCTGTCCAGCAACACGCCAAGGCTTGGGTGATCGGCCTGACGCACGATGTTCCACACCTGTTGATACGTGTTCACATGCCGCCCCCAGGCCAGCGCTTCGTAACCGATGCGCAGGCCGCGTGCCCCGGCATGCTCAGCCAGCAGCCGCAAGTCGTCGACCAGAATCTGTTGATCACCGATGGACTCGGCCGAGGCGTTGCTGCACACCAGCACCAAGTCAGTGCCCAGCTCCTGCATCAGGTCGAACTTGCGCTCGGCGCGTTCCAGATTGCGCGGCAGACGATCACGCCGACAGCCCTCGAAATCGCGGAACGGTTGAAACAGGGTGATGGCGATCCCGAGATCGGCGCACATCTGTTTAATTTCCCGCGGGCTGCCGTCGTAGTAGAGAAGGTCGTTCTCGAATATCTCGACGCCGTCGAATCCGGCGGCGGCAATGGCCTCGAGTTTTTCCGGCAGGGTGCCGCTCAAAGACACGGTGGCAATGGAACGCTGCATATTTAGGCTCCCGGTGGAGGCTTCGGCTACAGGGAATTTGCGCCGCTTTTAAAAGAGTGAGCGGATTATTGAGCCGGGTTGCCCATTGAGCAATTTAAAGTGTACTACCCAGTTAGTTTTGTGTTCGATTATCGAACACAATGGTGGTTGGCGAATTGACGATTTTTTGTCCACTGCCCAACATCGTCCTCACATTAAGTCCGGACACGCAGCACCGGCCGCGATGTCCAAAACACCAAATAACAAATTCAAAAAACGGGTGGTACACATGATTCCTTCCCAAAGCTCACGCATGGCTCCGGCCATGAACATCACTGCCGGTGGCATCGGCGACAAAATCCGCGGCGCCATGGCGGTCGGCAAAACCCGTTGGGGCATGCTGGCACTGGTGTTTTTCGCCACCACCCTGAACTACATCGACCGCGCCGCCCTCGGCGTGATGCAGCCAATCCTGGCCAAGGAAATGAGCTGGACGGCGATGGACTACGCCAACATCAACTTCTGGTTCCAGGTCGGTTACGCGATCGGTTTCGTGTTGCAAGGCCGTTTGATCGACCGGGTCGGTGTCAAGCGCGTGTTCTTCTGCGCGGTGCTGCTCTGGAGTCTGGCGACCGGCGCCCACGGCCTGGCCACTTCGGCGGTTGGCTTCATGGTTTGTCGCTTCATCCTCGGCCTGACCGAAGCGGCCAACTACCCGGCTTGCGTGAAAACCACACGGCTGTGGTTTCCGGCCGGCGAGCGTGCCGTAGCCACCGGCATTTTCAACGCCGGCACCAACGTCGGCGCGATGTTCACGCCAATGCTGCTGCCACTGATCCTGCACGTCTGGGGCTGGCAAGCCGCGTTCCTGTGCATGTCGGCACTGGGCGGAATCTGGTTGCTGTTCTGGGGGCTGAAGTACTTCAACCCGGAGGATCACCCAAGCGTCAAACAGTCGGAACTGGACTACATCCAGAACGAAGTCGAACCGGAACAAACCCGCGTACCGTTCTCGAAAATCCTGCGCATGCGTGGCACCTGGGCCTTCGCCCTCGCCTACTCGATGACCGCGCCGGTGTTCTGGTTCTACCTGTACTGGCTACCGCCGTTCCTCAACCAGCAATACAACCTGGGCATCAACGTGACCCAGATGGGTATCCCGCTGATCATCATCTACCTCACCGCCGACTTCGGCAGTGTCGGCGGCGGCATCCTCTCCTCGTTCCTGATCGGTCGCGGAGTCAACCCGATCAAGGCGCGACTGATGTCCATGTTCCTGTTCGCCTGCTGCATCATCGGCGTGATCATGGCCGCCGGCTCCAGCAATCTGTGGGTTGCCGTATTCGCCATCTCCCTGGCCATCGGCGCGCATCAGGCCTGGACCGCGAACATCTGGAGCCTGGTGATGGACTACACGCCCAAGCACATGATGAGCACGGTATTCGGCTTCGGCGGCATGTGCGCAGCGATTGGCGGGATGTTCATGACCCAATTGGTCGGCCACATCCTGACCGTCACCAACAACAATTACACCGTGCTGTTCACCCTGATTCCGGCGATGTATTTCATCGCACTGACCTGGATGTACTTCATGGCACCGCGCAAGATTCCGACCATCACTGAGTAATACGCCCTACCGCGTCAGGCCTGATTTCAGGCCTGACGCCTCTCTTTCAGCGACGGCTTTGCTGCCACGCTGCCGCCAGTCCGCTGCAACAGATCACCGCAATACCGACCACGGTGGTCAGGGTCGGCGTGTGCGCAAACAGCAGCCAGCCCAACAACCCGGCAAACACAATCTGGCAATAGCCGAATGGCGCCAGCAAGGCCGGCGCGGCATGGCGGAACGCCTGGGTCAGAAACAGATGCGCAGTCATCCCGCACGCGCCCAGCGCCAGCATCATCGCCCCGTGCATCAGACTCGGCAGTTGCCAGAAGAACGGCACCAGCGCGCTCATCACCAGGGTGTTACACAGGCCGGCAAAGAAGTTGCTGGTGGTCGGGCTATCGACTTCGCTGAGCTTGCGGGTGAGCAGTTGATAGAAGCAGAAAAACAGCGCCGAGCAGAGCGGCAGCAAGACCGCCGGGGTGAACAACTCCCCTCCCGGGTGCACGATGATCAGCACACCGATGAATCCGCAAATCACCGCGATCCACTGACCACGCGTCACCCGCTCCTTCAGCAACGGTACCGATAGCGCCGTCACCAGCACTGGCGCAAGAAAGTTGACCGCCGTGGCTTCGGCCAGCGGGATGTACTGCAAACCCGTGGTGAAGAACAGGCTGGTGCCCAACAGGCACAACGCCCTGAACAACTGCAGCATCGGTCGTTTGGTGCGCAGGACACGCAACCCGGATTGCGGCAGAAAAATCCCCGCCATCAGCAGGGTGTGAACCACATAGCGCGCCCACACCACCATGACAATCGGATAGAACCCGGAAAGGTACTTCGATAAAGCGTCATGGCTGGAAAACAGGAAAGTCGCGACAACGATCAGCAGGATCCCTTTGAAGGGCTGATTGACGCCGGAAAGCGGGGTGCTGCTGGGCGACGTCAAGACGAGGTCCTTTTATGAGTGGAGGCGAGGCTTGAATAATTTAGAATCCGGTTCCATTTTATGACATCGACGACTCAAGAAAGTGTGCGAATACCGCACACTGTTTATTCAAGCGGACATCGCGTTCAACTGAACAACTCTGACGCCTGGCTCGCCAGCGAAAGCTCTTCGGTGTACTTCAACAGGGTCGACGCCAACTCATGCAAACGCGCACCGGGCATTCGCGCGCTTGGCCCGGCAATACTGAGCACGCCAATGACCCGCCCATCCAGTGGATGACGGACCACGGCGGCAATCGCCGAGGTGCCCACCGCCGAACTTTCCTCGACCCACGCGTAGCCTTGCTCCCGCGCCAGGCGTAAACGCTCCAGCAGCTCAATACTCGAACGCGGTGCATTAGGCCCGACGTCCCGAGGCAATTCGGCCCCTTGCCGCTCGACCAGAGACAGCGCCTCGGCATCGCTCATGCACGCCAGCCACGCATGCCCGGAAGCCGTGTAGAACAAAGGCGCATCGCGCCCCATGTCGGGGTCGTAGCGCAGCCCCGAGCGGGCGCCCTGGGACTTGGCGATCCAGACCTGTCGTTCACCCTGGATCACCCCCAGACGCACCAGCTCACCGGTTTCCCCGGCCAGACGATCGAGCACCGGCTGAACGATATCCGCACCGCTGCCGGACAGGTATCGAAAGCCCATGGCCACCAGTTTGGTCGACAGGTGATAGCGCAGGTTGTCCGGATTCTGCCGCACGTAACCCAGGCGAATCAGTTCGGCGAGCAACCGATGAGTCGCGCTTTTAGGGATTTCCAGTTGCTCGGCCAGCGTTTGCATCGGCAAACCCTGCGGTTCACCGGTCAGGCTTTCCAGCACGCTGAAGACACGTTCGATCTGACTGCCAGCCATGGTAGGTCCCAAACAAAATTTGGCTGATTCTAGAAGAGAAGCCCCACGAAGCAAAATTCGGAACCAGTCGCACAACCGGTAGTCTGACGACCGGAGTGGCGCCGCTCCCACTTGGCAGCAACACTCATCGCACGGATGCTTTACCCGGAACAGAAGAGGATTCCCACATGCTATGGAGAAAAGGCCGACGCAGCGACAACGTGGTCGATGCCCGTGGTGATGATGTCGGCAGTGGCGGCGGCGGGGTGCGCTTCGGCGGTGGCAAGGGCCTGAGCCTGGCGGCGATCCTCCTGATCGTCGGCATCGGCTGGATCACTGGCCAGGACCCGCTGCAAATCCTCGGGCAACTGACCGGGCAAATGGGCCAGCAATCGGCACCCGCCACCAACCAGAGTCGCAAGGCACCACCAGTCAATGATGAAAGCGCGGAATTCGTGCGTTCGATCCTCGGCGACACCGAGGACACCTGGGGCGCGATATTCCAGCAGGCCGGCCGCCAATACAAAGACCCGACCCTGGTGCTGTTCAGCAACCGCGTGAATTCGGCCTGCGGTCTGGCCTCCTCGGCGACCGGCCCGTTCTATTGCCCGGCCGACCAGAAGGTCTATCTGGACATGGCGTTCTTCCAGGAGATGTCCCAACGTTTTTCCGCCGCGGGCGACTTCGCCCAGGCCTACGTGATCGCCCACGAAATCGGACACCATGTGCAGACCTTGCTCGGGGTGTCCGCGAAAATTCAGGCCGCACGCCAACAAGGCCGGCAGATGGAAGGCGACGGCGGTTTGCTGGTTCGCCAGGAACTGCAAGCCGATTGCCTGGCCGGCGTCTGGGCCAACAATGCGCAGAAGCGCCTGAACTGGCTGGAACCGGGCGACATCGAAGAAGCACTGAATGCAGCGAACGCCATCGGCGACGATCGTTTGCAGCAACAGGGTCAGGGCCGTGTGGTCCCGGACTCGTTCACCCACGGTACGTCGGCGCAACGGGTGCGCTGGTTCAAAACCGGTTTCGCCCAAGGCCAGGTAAGCCAGTGCGATACCTTTGCGACGAAAAATCTGTAATGAAGAAGTGGTTGTTGGTTGTTCTGTTTACTTGCGCAACGTCCCAGGCCGCCGAGCATGGGGTCAAAGACCTCAGCTCAGGGCGCCTGTTGTTGAAATCAGGTGAAATCGCGGTGGGCATCAGCCCTGCCCCGGCAAAAATCGAACGGGTGCTGATCATCCTCCACGGTCGCCTGCGCAACGCGCAAACCTATCTGCAAAGCGGTGAGCACGCGGCCGAACTGGCCGGGCAAAGTGCAACGACCCTGGTGATCGCCCCGCAATTCCTCAATGAAACCGATGTTGCGGTCCATCCGGTGGCCGACACCGTTTTGCGCTGGCAAGGCAATGAATGGATGGCTGGCGGCGAATCCACGGCACCGTTTCGGCTGAGTTCCTACGCCGCGCTCGACGAAATCATCGCCCGCCTGGGTGACCGCCAGCAGTTTCCGGATGTGAAGCAAATCATCATCGCCGGGCACTCAGGCGGCGCGCAGGTGGTTCAGCGCTATGCGTTGCTCGGTCATGATCAGCCGGCCCTCGAAGCCGCAGGCGTGGAGGTGCGGTACGTGATCGCCAACCCCTCGTCCTACGCCTATTTCGATGAACGCCGGCCGGTGGCATTCAGCCACGCCGGTTGCCCGCAATTCAATCGCTGGAAATATGGGCTGACGGATTTGCCCGCTTACGCCGAAGGACAAACTCCCGCTCAACTGCAGGAAAAGTACCTCAAGCGCGACATCGTTTATCTACTGGGCCAGCAGGACACCGACCCGAATCATCCGGCGCTGGATAAAAGCTGCGAAGCCAAGGCACAGGGACCTTATCGATTGGCCCGCGGGCGTTTTTACTTTGACTATCTGAAGCGGCTGCAACCGCAAGGGTTGAATCAGCAACTGATTGAAGTACCCGGAGTCGGGCATAACGGGGACGGGATGTTTACGTCGCCGGAGGGGCAGAAGGCGTTGTTTGGGCAGTGAGTTTCAGGCTGCCTGAATTGACGCCATCGCGAGCAAGCTCGCTCCCACAGTAGTGGTTCTCTGGTGTTCCAAATACCTTTGAGTTCATCCAGATCCATGTGGGAGCGAGCTTGCTCGCGATGGCGGTTTGGCAGACAACAAATTCGTCAAGCTGACAGCATCTGCCGCAATTCGACACAATCCGCCGCATGCCAATCGGTCAATTCCGGCCACGGATTATCCGGCAGATTCACCAGCACCGTGCGCGCACCCGCCGCTCGCCCGCAATCGAGATCGAAGCGGTAATCACCCACCATTACCATCTCGCTCGCCGGCACTTTCCACGCTTCGGCCAGTTTCAGCAGCCCGCCTGGATGCGGTTTGGGCGGTGCATCATCGCGGCCCAACACATCCTCCAGCGCAAAGCAGTCGGCCAGGCCAATGGCCTCCAGCGTGACATGCGCCAGCTCCCGGGCATTGCGCGTGAGAATGCCCAGGCGATAACCGCGCCCGGCCAGCTCGCGCACCAGCTCCACCGCTCCCGGCGCCGGTTGTGAACCGAGGGCCAGGTCCCGCTCATGCTCCAGCAGCCACGCATGTTTGGCAGCGGCCTCATCGGCCGGCAGTGCGGCGAGGTGGGTCAGGATGTCGTGTTCGGCAGGGATTGCCAACGCCACGCGAATCGCCGCGAAGTCGTGCACGGCCACGGTCAGGGTGCCGTCCATGTCGAACACCCAGTGACGCACGTCGGCCAGACTCATGCCCAATCCTTACGGTGACGGATCAAGCCTTCCTGGGTGACCGAAGCCACCAGTTGCCCGGCACGATTGAACACACTGCCCCGGGAGAATCCACGGGAGTTGCCGGCCCACGGACTGTCCATCGCGTAGAGCAACCAGTCATCGGCGCGCAGATCCTGATGGAACCACAGTGCGTGATCGAGGCTGGCGACCTGCATGTCCTTGTGCCACACCGACTTGCCGTGGGGCTGCATCGAGGTGGTCAACAAGCCAAAGTCCGATGCGTAAGCGAGCAAATACTTGTGCAGCGCCGGCGAGTCGGCCAAAGCGCCGTCGGCACGAAACCAGACGTACTTGACCGGGTCGGAGGGCAGCGGGTTGTAGGGATCTTTCTCGGTCACCGGGCGAAATTCGATCGGCTTCGGGCACAGCAGTTTTTCGCGCATTTTCTCGGGGATCAGGTGCGCGCGCTGCTGGGTGATCTCCAGCTCCGATGGCAGGTTTTCCGGACCGACCACTTGCGGCATTTCGCTCTGGTGCTGGAAGCCTTCTTCGTCGTACTGGAACGACGCACTGCACGTAAAGATCGGGTGGCCCTTCTGGATAGCCGTCACCCGGCGCGTGCTGAAACTGCCACCGTCACGCACTCGGTCTACCTGATACACCACCGGCAACCCGGCATCACCCGGACGCAGGAAATAGCCGTGCATCGAATGCACATGGCGCGCCTCTTCAACCGTCTGACTGGCCGCCGACAGCGACTGGCCAAGCACCTGACCACCGAACAGCTGACGAAAGCCCAGGTCCTGGCTACGGCCACGGAACAGGTTTTCTTCGATCGGTTCCAGGGTCAGCAGGTCGACCAGATCATCCAACACTTGGCTCATTCAGATGCTCCTCACGCAAAACATTGCCGCGCAGCCTTGGCTGCAACGCTCGATTCAGTTTCTGGACTCTGCCCATGAGGGCCATTGTAAACGTCCGTGTCAGGTTATCCATGCAAGGTTTGCAGCCATTGCTCGCGGCTGATGCGATACAGCACGTGCCGACGCAACGGATGATCGGCTTCGAGCCGCGGGTGATCGAAGTCATTTTCCGGATCATGGTGCATGCCGATGGCCTGCATGACTTTCTCTGAGGGCAGATTGGTTTGCGTGGTGAAGGCCACGACCTCTTTCAGCGGCAAGCGGTCGAACCCGCAGCGCAGAGCGGTCCACGCCGCTTCGCTGGCATAACCCAACCCCCAGTGCTCACGGGCCAGGCGCCAACCGATTTCCGTGGCGGGGGTGAAAGGCGCGTCGAATCCGACCACGCTGAGCCCGGTAAACCCGATGAACTGGCCGGAATCTTTTCGCTGCAAGGCCCAGAGACCATAACCATGCTCGGCGAAATGACCACGGATTCGCCCGATCAATGATGCGCTTTCCAGTCGGCTCATGATCGCCGGGAAGTAGCGCATGACCTGCGGATCGGCACACATCGCCGCAAACTCCGGCAAATCTTCATCACGCCACTGGCGCAACAGCAGCCGAGCGCTTTCAAGTTCCAGTATTGGCTCCATTGCTCCCCGCCCTCCGATTGCATGCCGCAAGTCTACAACGCTGGTAGGATCCTTCTCTCATTCCTGAATGAAATCATCATGCCGCTCCCGCTGATTTATCACGAAGACTACAGCCCCGAGTTTCCGGCGGACCACCGCTTCCCCATGGACAAGTTTCGCCTGCTGCGCGATCACCTGGTGGACAGTGGCCTGACCCGCGACGCCGACCTGTTGCGCCCGGAATTGTGTCCCGCAGACATTCTCGCCCTCGCCCATGACCCTTCGTATATCGAACGCTACATGAGTGGCGAATTGTCCCGCGAAGACCAGCGCCGCCTCGGCCTGCCCTGGAACGAAGCCCTGGCCCGGCGTACGGTGCGGGCGGTCGGTGGCTCGTTGCTGGCGGCCGAGCAGGCGCTGGAACATGGCCTGGCCTGTCACCTGGCGGGCGGCACCCACCACGCGCACTACGACTACCCGGCCGGGTTCTGCATCTTCAACGACCTGGCGGTGATCAGCCATTACCTGCTGGAAAGTGGTCGGGTGAATCGGGTGCTGATCTTCGATTGCGACGTGCATCAGGGCGACGGGACTGCACGAATACTGCACAACACTCCAGAGGCGGTGACCGTTTCCCTGCACTGCGAGAAGAACTTTCCCGCACGCAAAGCCGAAAGTGATTGGGACATTGCGCTGCCCAACGGCATGGGCGATGCCGATTACCTGAAAGTGGTGGACGATGCACTCAACTACCTGCTGCCGCTCTACCAGCCGGATCTGGTGTTGTATGACGCCGGGGTCGATGTGCATAAGGACGACGCCCTGGGTTATCTGAAGCTGACAGACGAAGGCGTCGCCGCCCGCGATGAAAGCGTGATGCGCCATTGCCTGGGCCGCGACATTCCGCTGGTCGGGGTGATCGGCGGCGGCTACAGCAAGGACCGCCAGGCCCTGGCCCGCCGTCACGGCATCCTCCATCACAGCGCGCAGCGCGTCTGGCAGTCATCAGGTTGTCACTGAGCTGTGGATGCTTTACCCACAATGCCTGTGGAACTGCCTGTGGATAACCTGAGTGAAAGGGCTTACAGCCCTCACGGGCCATGGGTTGCAGAATCCTGATTGTTTTTTAACCACCTCTGAAAACACCACAGCTCAAATGTGGGAGCGAGCTTGCTCGCGATAGCGGTGTGTCAGATACATAGGCGTTGAGTGTGCCGACGTCATCGCGAGCAAGCTCGCTCCCACAGGGATTCGGGCTGCTAGAATGCGCGGCTTATCCAGCCATGCCGCAGCTCTCATCATGACCCAGCCCTCAACCGCTTCCCCTTCCCGCGTCGCCATCATCGGCGGCGGCCCTGCCGGTTTGATGGCCGCTGAAGTGTTGAGCCAGGCCGGGATCAAGGTCGACCTGTACGACGGTATGCCTTCGGTCGGGCGAAAATTCCTGCTGGCTGGGGTCGGCGGCATGAACATCACTCACTCCGAAGCCTACCCGGCGTTTCTCTCGCGCTACGCCGAACGCGCCCCGCAGATCGCCCCGCTGCTGCGCGGCTTCGGTGCCGAAGCGCTGTGCCAGTGGATTCACGAGCTAGGTATCGAAACCTTCGTCGGCAGCTCCGGCCGGGTATTCCCCACTGACATGAAAGCCGCGCCGCTGCTACGCGCCTGGCTCAAGCGCCTGCGCGACAGCGGCGTAGTTATCCACACCCGCCACCGCTGGTTGGGCTGGGACGAGCTTGGCGGATTGCGCATCGACAGCCCGGAAGGCGAGAAGACCGTTCAAGCCGATGCCACCCTGCTGGCCCTCGGTGGCGGCAGTTGGTCGCGCCTGGGCTCGGACGGCGCATGGATGCTGCCACTGGAGCAGCACGGCGTAGGACTGGCGCCGTTGCAACCGAGCAATTGCGGCTTCGAGGTGCAGGCCTGGAGCGAATTGATGGTCAGCAAATTCGCCGGCGCGCCGCTGAAAAATATCGCCATCGGTCTCAACGATGACGTGCCCCGACTCGGCGAATGTGTGATCACCGCCACCGGGATCGAGGGCAGTTTGATCTACGCCCTGTCGGCCCCCATCCGCGAAGCAATCAACCGGCACGGTTCGGCAACGATTCATCTGGACCTGCTGCCCGGCCGGCCTGTGGATAAAGTTCAGGCGGCGTTGAGCAAGCCCCGGGGATCGCGCTCCATGGCCAAACACCTGCACAGTCAGTTGGGCATCGATGGGGTAAAAGCGGCGCTATTGCGTGAACTGACCAGCGTCGAGTGCTTTGCCGACATGGCCTTGCTGGCGAATGCGATCAAGGCATTGCCCCTGACACTGGTGAAAACCCGTCCACTGGACGAGGCCATCAGCAGCGCTGGCGGTGTGCTGTTCGAGGCGATGGATGAGCGATTGATGCTCAAGCAAATGCCTGGCGTGTTTTGCGCCGGGGAAATGCTTGATTGGGAAGCGCCGACAGGCGGTTATCTGCTGACCGCGTGTTTCGCCAGTGGGCGAACGGCGGGGTTGGGGATGGTGGAGTGGCTGAAGCGCCAGGCTTGAAGACCGAGGCGCGCCCTTCGCGAGCAAGCCCGCTCCCACAGGGGATCTGTGTCGTGCACAAATCCCCTGTGGGAGCGGGCTTGCTCGCGAAGGCGGCTTAATTAACGCTGCGTATTTTAAGGTTTGCGCTTACGCGGCCCGGTATTGAACACCGGCACTTTGCGCACGGGCTTGATCGAAGGCTCCGCCGGAGCAACTTCCCCGCTGTCCACCCATTTACCCAGATTGCGCTTGCCGCCACCGCCGGAAGCCTTAGGCTTCTTCGGTTTCTTCGGCTTCTTGACGACCTGGCCGCTGGCATCGGTATCCGGCACCCGGTGCTCAGGTTCGAAGTCCGGCTCGTTCTGACGTTTCAGCGTCTGGCGGGTCAGCATCTCGATGGCCGACAGCAGATTCACTTCATCGGCGCACACCAGGGAAATCGCCTCACCGGTCGAACCCGCGCGGCCGGTACGACCGATGCGGTGGATATAGTCCTCGGCCACGATCGGCAGGTCGAAGTTGACCACCAGCGGCAAGTCCTCGATGTCCAGACCACGGGCGGCGACGTCGGTGGCGACCAGGATCTGCACTTCACTTGCCTTGAAACGGTCCAGTGCGCGCTGACGGGTCGCCTGGGGTTTGTCGCCGTGGATGCCGTCGGCATTGATGCCCAGGCCCTGAAGTTTCTCCACCAGCGCGTCCACACCGTTGCGGGTCTTGGCGAACACCAGCACCTGCTTCCACTTGCCCTTGCGCATCAGGTGCACGAACAGCTCCGGCTTGCGCTTCTTGTCCACCGTCACGATCCATTGCTTGACGGTGTTGGCCGCGACGTTGCGCGGGCTGACTTCGATGCTCAACGGGTCGTTGAGCATCTGCCCGGCCAGCAGGCGGATGTCGTCGGAGAAGGTCGCGGAGAACAGCAGCGTCTGGCGTTTTTTCGGCAGCGCGCGGTAAATGTTCGCCAGCTCCTCGGAAAAGCCCAGGTCGAGCATGCGATCGGCTTCGTCCAGCACCAGGGTTTGCAACTGGTTGAACTTCAGCGCGTTCTGGCGGAACAGGTCGAGCAAGCGGCCCGGGGTCGCCACCAACAGGTCGACGCCGCTGCGCAGCTTCATCATTTGCGGGTTGATGCTGACGCCGCCGTATACCGCATACGTGCGCAACGGCAGGTTCTCGGCGTACTGGCGTACGGCTTCGTGAACCTGCTCGGCCAGCTCGCGGGTTGGCACCAGGATCAGCGCGCGTACCGAGTTGGCGGTGACTTTCGGCCCTTCCATGGCCAGCAGTTGCAACAGCGGCAAGGCAAAACCGGCGGTCTTGCCGGTGCCGGTCTGGGCGGCGGCCATCAGGTCGCGACCGGCCAGCACCGCCGGAATGGCCTGCGCCTGAACCGGCGTCGGAGTCTGGTAGCCGAGCGTCTCGAGGGAGCGCAGCAAGGGTTCGATCAGGCCAAGGGTGGCGAAAGTCATGGGAGTACCGTAGGAAAAATCAGCGCGGGTTGTTCAAAACAAGTGTGCAAAACGAGATGCAATGGCGCGCAGTTTACCCTAATTCACACGGGATTCTGTCGGCACCACCGTCACCACAGGCTTAACCGGCGCCCGACGCCACTGCGGTAATCCGATCAGCACCACGGCACTGATGATCACCGCCATCGCCAGGGCTTCTTCGATGCCGATGGTTTCACCGACGAACACGATCCCCAGCAACACTGCCACCGCCGGGTTGACGTAGGCATAACTGGTGGCCGCCGCCGGACGCACGTGTTTCAACAGGTACATGTAGGCGTTGAAGGCGATGATCGAACCGAAGACGGTCAAGTACGCCAAGGCTGCCCAGCCTTCGATCGGCGGCACTTTCTCCAGGTGTTCACCACTGACCGCACTGCCGATCAGCAGCACCACGCCACCCACCAGCATTTCCACGGCACTGGCCATCGCGCCTTGGGGCAACGGCAAGTGTTTGCTCCACACCGAGCCAAAGGCCCAGGTTGCCGCCGCGAATATCAGCAACGCCGCGCCCAACGGACTCGATTGCAGGTTGGAGCCAAGATTGAGCATGGCAATGCCGATCAACCCGAGCACAATCCCGGCCCATTCGAGACGGGTATTACGCGCGCCCCAGAAATACCCACAGAGCAAGGTAAACAGCGGCACCGTCGCCACCGCCAACGCGGCGACACCGGAAGCCACACCGGTGTGCTCGGCGACACTGACCGCACCATTACCACAGGCGAGCAGCAACACGCCGATGACCCCGGCGGCTTTCCACTGCGCCCAGGTCGGCGCCGGCGCCCCGCGCCAGCGCAGGAAGGCGTACATCATGGTCCCGGCGATGACGAAACGGATCCCGGCGAGCAGCAGCGGCGGCCAATATTCCACGCCGATGCGAATCACCAGGTAGGTCGAACCCCAAATCACGTACAGCGCGAAGAAGGCGGCGATCAGTGGCAAGGGAAAGCGACGTGGGGCAGGCATGGGGGCAGCTCGCAGGCAAGACAAGTGAACGGCTATTCTAGAAAGGCCAACAGCGGAAAATAAGTTACAAAACCTGTTTATCGCACCGGTACACTTTTCAAAACACGGAGTTTCTTGCGATAAACCGTGTTTTCGAAAGCCAGTCATTTTCAGGAGTCGTCCCATGGACAAATACGACCGCATGCTGCTCAGCGCGTTGCTGGAAAACGGTCGCGCGTCCTACGCGGACCTGGCGCGCAAGGTCAACCTGTCCGCCCCGGCCGTGGCCGAGCGCGTGGCCAAGCTCGAAGCCAACGGCGTGATCACCGGCTATCAGGCAAAGGTCGACATGGCCAAACTGGGCCTGCCGATCCAGTGCGTGATCGAACTGCGCCTGAACCAGCACGGCAACCAGAAAGCCTACGACGACCTGATCAAGATCCCGCAACTGACCGAATGCCATCGGGTGACCGGCGACCCGTGCGTGATCATGCAAGCCGCGGTGGGCTCGATGCCGGAGCTGGAAGAGCTGATCAACCGGATCGCCACGTTCGGGTTCAGCAAGACGTCGATCGTGCTGTCCAGTGCGATAGAAAAGCGGGTGCCGTTGGGGCATATCGAAGGGAATGGCAAGCTTTGATCGAACGCGGAACCTGTAGGAGCGAGTCTGCTCGCGATGGTCGCCAACGATAACGCGGGAAACCTGACACCCCGCACTGTTCTCGGGTTCATCGCGAGCAGGCTCGCTCCTACAGGGGGTTTGCGGTGTATTCAGAACCCGCGATAGCGCTTGAGATGCTCGCCCACTTTTGCCGCCGGGACCTTCTGCAACTTGCACAGCAAGTCATGGGACAGCTCGCGCAGGCCATGCTTCTGGAGCAACTCTTTCTCCAGGTGCGCCGTCAGGTTGGCGGCCATCTCGGCATCGGCCAGGGCCCGGTGAGCCTTGCCGGTGTGGGGCAGGTTGGCAAACGTGGTGAGGGTGCCGAGTTTGTGGTTCGGCGCGGCGGGCATCAGGCGCCGGGCCAATAGCAGCGAGCAGGCAAAGTTCTGCAAGCGGGTGCGTTTGATTCGCCCCAGTTCGAAGTCCCAGAACTTCTGGTCGAATGCCGCGTTGTGCGCGAGCAACGGTGTGGTGCCGACGAATTCATTCACTTCGTTCATCACCTGCTCCGCCGACGGCGCGGTGTGCAGCATGGCGTTGCTGATGCCGGTGAGCTGCTCGATGAAGGCCGGGACGCGCACGCCGGCGTTCATCAGGCTTTGGTAACGCTCGACGATGCGCCCCTGCTCAAGGATCACCACGGCAATTTCCGTGGCCCGGCAGCTGCTGCTCGGGGAGATCCCGGTGGTTTCAAAGTCGATGACTGCTATGCGTTCCAAACCTGGTTCAACTCCGTAAAAATCAATTCTTGAGCAGCAACGCGCCTTCGATTGGCACGTAGCGGCTGGCGGCGCGGATCAGCGAGTTGGCGGTCAGGCCCGGTACGCCGTAGGCCACCGCTTGCACGCCATGTTTGCTGATGATGCGTTCGAGCAGCATGTCGAAATCGCCATCGCCGGAGGCCAGCACGATTTCGTCGACATGATCGGCGGCATCCATGATGTCGAGGGTGATGCCCACGTCCCAGTCGCCCTTGGCCGAACCATCGCTGCGCTGGATGTAAGGCTTGAGCTTCACGGTGAAGCCGAGGTTGCGCAGGATCTGCTGGAACTGCTGCTGTTTGCTGTCGCCACGGTCGATGGCGTAGGCGTAGGCTTCGACGATCTCGCCCTGTTTGCTGATGTCAGCCCACAGCGCGGCGTAGTTGAAGTGACAACCATAGGCCTGACGCACGGTGTAGTAGAGGTTCTGGACATCGGCGAACACTGCGATTTTTTTCACCGGCTTTCCTCAAAGGCTGAATCAGGCACCAGGCCCGAGAAGTCGCCCAGTATGCCAGCCTGAAGGATTGTTCCGCGAATAATCGGCTATGTGGCGAGGGAGCAAGCTCCCTCGCCACAGGTGTGTCAGACGAAGGAATCGTCGTCGCCGCCGAATAACGAGTCATCGCTGTAGTCAGCGTCGCTGAACCCGCTCTGATCGTTGCTGTAGGAGTCGTTACCAGCCATGCGCTGGTCATCGCCCCAGCCATTGTTGCCCTGGTCGTTGACCTGGGCCGGCTCTTCCTTGATGACTTCAACGATTTCCGGTTGCTGATTGTGATGGAACAGGCTGCTGATGCCTTGAGCCAGCATCACACCACCGGCGACACCGGCCGCGGTTTTCAATGCGCCACCGAGGAAACTGCTGCCGGCCGCTGCCGGGGCCTGTTGCTGGGGTGCATAGCCCTGCTGTGGAAAGTTTTGCTGCGGGGCGCCGAAGTTCTGTTGGGGCGGTGGTGCGCCAAACGACGAGCGCCCCGGCTCACGCCAGCCACCGCTCGATGGTGGTGCGCTCTGGGTGGGTGCCGGCTGTGGCTCACGAGAGCTGCCGCCAAAGATGCTCGACAAAAAGCCACCGCTACCCGGTGCCGGAGCCGGGGTTGCCTGAGCCTTGGCCTGTTGCAGCTCGGCCTGCAATTGCTGGACTTGCCGGGTCAGTTGCTGGTTCTGTTCATCGAGGCTCTTGATCGCCGCCTCTTGCACCAGAATCGCCTGGGTCATGAAATAGCCTGCCGCAGGCTGGCGCGTCAGGTGTTCCTTGATCCGCGCCTCGGCCTGGGCGTCGCGCGGGGCTGAGTCCGTTTCGGCCTGTTGCAGCCGGGAAAACAGTCCATCGATCAGGGTTTGTTCTTCGCTGTTCATGGCGACCTCGTAGATTGCCGGGAAAATCGTTGCCTTTATCCACTGAGGATAAGGTGCTCAACCTTAATGGAGGCTGAAACAAGATGTTTCAATGACCTTTACCGAACGTTTACGTTTGCGTCCCCGAGCGTTTGATCGGTTAAAGTGAGCCACTGCTTCCAACCTGCGATACCAACTGATGAATCCGTTAGATGTCCTGCGTGACTCGCTGTATTTTTTCAAGCGCAATCTGGGCCAGATCGTGCAACTGTGCCTGCCGCTGGTGATTCTTGAGGCGCTGCTGCAACAAGTGGTCGACCACTCCACGGAGCCGGACAGTTTCCCCGGCATCAGCGTGATTGTCGGCCTGCTGGTGTACCCGCTGTACACCGCCGCGCTGATTCTGTTTCTCGACGCCCGCAGCCGGGGCGAGTCGCCGCGCAACCGCGACCTGCTGGCGATGGCGGCAAGCCTGTGGCCACGCTTCGCCCTGCTGACGGCGCTCAATACCGTGCTGATTCTGCTCGGCCTGTCGCTGTACTTCCTGCCGGGTATCTACCTGATGGTGACCCTGGCGTTTGGTGAGTATCTGCTGGTGTTGCGAGGCCTGGCGCCGCTGGCGGCCATGAAGGAAAGCCTGCGCATGACCCAAGGTCACTTTCTGCGCATCCTGCTGTGCATTCTGTGTGTGATGGGGCCGTTGTGGTTGCTCAAGGGGGCGACCCTGGCGGTGTATCCGGAACCGCAAAACCCGGTGATTTCGCTGCTGATCGACAGCGCCCACAGTTTCCTGCAGCTGTTTACCAGCGTGGTGCTGTTCCGTTTGTTCATGCTGATCAACCCGTTGCCTGAGAGAAATGACAGCTCGCTCTGACCTAGGGCGCAACCATCGCTCTCGGGTATGCTCGGGAACAACTTTGTAACGCCAATAAGCCGAGCCATGACCCGTCTACTGCGCTACACCCTGCTGGGCCTGCTGATCGTGACCGGTCTGACCGCCGTGATGATCTACAGCCTGACCTGGCGCCCCGACACCAAAGAAGTTTTGCCAGTCAGTTGCAGTGCCCAGGCACCCACCCTGGTCCCCGGGCAGGCGCTGAAGGTGATGACCTGGAACGTCCAGTACCTGGCCGGCAAGCGTTACGTGTTCTGGAATGACCTGGCCGCCGGCAACGACGAACGCCCCACAGCGGAAGACATGGCCTTCAGCCTTGACGAAGTGGCGCGGGTGATTCGCGACGAACAACCGGACATCGTGCTGTTGCAGGAGCTGGACGACGGCGCCAAGGCCAGCGATTACCAGCACCAGTTCAAACTGCTGCAGGAACGGCTCGCCGACTTGTATCCGTGTGGCACCAGCGCCTTCGACTGGAAGGCCGACTTCGTGCCGAACCCGCACATTTTCGGCAGCGTCGGTCGGCAACTGGCAACCCTGAGCCGTTACCAGATCGAACATGCCGAACGTCTGCAACTGCCCGTCGCCTCGGGCAATCCGGTCAGCCGCCAGTTCAAACCCAGAGACGCCTTGCTGGTGAGCTACTTGCCGTTGAGTGATGGCGGGCAGCTGGCAGTGCTCAATACCCATCTGGACCGCGCCACCCAAGCCGACAATGCCCTGCAAGACCAGGTGAACACCGTGGCCAGGGCCCTCGATAAATTCGAAAGCCGTGGCACGCCGTGGCTGATCGGTGGGGATTTCAACCTGTTGCCGCTGGGCCAGTATCGACGCCTGCCCGATGTGCAACGCACACCCTACTCCGCCGACAGTGCGTTGCATGTGCTGTGGGACAAGTACCCGATGATCCCGACCAACAACGAAGCCAGTGGTATCGACCGCGAGCGCTGGCTGACGCATTACCCGAACGATCCCGGGCTGAACGGCCCGGACCGGACCGTCGATTACCTGTTCTACAGTCCGCGGATCAAACGGGTCGAAGCCATGGTGAGGCAAGACGATACATTGCGTATCTCCGATCACTTGCCGGTGATTGCCCGGTTCCTGTTGCCGGCTGCGCCTTAACACCTCATTCAAGTCAGATGCAAAACCTGTGGGAGCGAGCTTGCTCGCGATGGCTTCGTGTCAGTCGACATCATTGTTGAATGACAAATCGCTATCGCGAGCAAGCTCGCTCCCACAGGGATGGTGCATCGGCTCGAATCAGGTTTAATGCACCTCTTCCAGATCATCATGCAGTAGCCCGAAGATCTCGCGCTTCATCTCGATGAACGAGCGCTCCATGACCATGTCCAGGTTCCGCGGACGTTCGATCGGCACATCGAGGATCTGCTTGATCCGCCCAGGCCTGGCACCCATGACATAGACCCGGTCGCCGAGCAGAATCGCCTCGTCGATGTCGTGGGTCACGAACAATACGGTCTTCTTGCTGTTGCCCCACACCCGCAGCAACAACTGCTGCATTTGCAGGCGCGTCTGGCTGTCGAGGGCGCCGAAGGGTTCGTCCATCAGCAGGATCTGCGGGTCATTGGCCAGCGCGCGGGCAATGGCGACACGCTGCATCATCCCGCCGGATAACTGCTTGGCATAATTGTCGGCAAAGCCGCTCAGGCCCACTTCATTGACGTAGTAGTCGACGATGTCCTTGCGTTGCGCCGCCGGCATGCCGCGACGCTTGAGGCCGAACTCGACGTTCTGCCGCACGGTCAGCCATGGGAACAGCGTGTAGCTCTGGAACACCATGCCGCGATCCGCACCGGGGCCTTCCACCTGTTGGCCGCCGACGTAAATCTCGCCCGAGGTCGGTTCGGCCAGGCCGGCCGTGAGGTACAGCAGGCTCGACTTGCCGCAGCCCGAAGGCCCCACCAGGACAGCGAATTGCTGGTCCGGCACCTCGAACGACACCTCCTGTAACGCGGTAAAGGTTCCGCCATCGGGCTTCTTGTAACGCAGGCTGACCTTGTCCACTTGCAGCCGTGGTGCGTTCACCGGGGCAATCTGAGGAGCGACAAAACGATGAGTGGCGGCGGTTACTGAGCCCATGCGGTGATCCTCAGACGGAGAAAACGGAACAGTTGATCGGTGACCAGGCCCAGCAGGCCGATGATCGCGATGGCGAGGAAAATCACATCCACCTGGAAGCCACGCATGGCCTTGAGGCTCAGGTAACCCAGGCCACTGGAAGCGGCGACCAGTTCAGCCACCACCAGGTAAGTCCAGGCCCAGCCCATGGTCACTCGCAGGGTATCGAGCACGCCGGGTAGCGAAGCTGGAGCGATCACGTGCAGCACCGCATCACGACGGTTCGAACCGAGGGTATAGGAGGCATTGATCAGGTCCTTGGAAATACCTTTGGACACGTCCGCGATCATCACCAGTTGCTGGAAGAACACGCCGAAGATGATCACCGAAACCCGCTGTTCCAGACCGATGCCGATCCACAGGATGAACAGCGGTACGAACGAGGTCACCGGCAAATAGCGAATGAAGTTGACCATCGGCTCCAAGAACGCCTGGACGATACGGAAGCTGCCCATCAACAGTCCCAGCGGCACGGCCACCAGGGACGACACGATGAAACCGACCATCACCACTTCGACGCTGGCCCACACATGCTGGCCGAGGGTGCCGTCGCGACCGAGGCGTACGGCGGCCTCGACCACCGCGCCCGGTGTGGGCAGGAACATGCCCGGCACCACGCCACCGTAGGACAAGCCGGCCCACAGGCCGACCAGCAGCACCCAGGCCAGACCACTCGCGCTCCAGATCACCGACACCGGCAGGCCGGTCTTGGGCGTGATGCAGCGGCTCAGCCATGAATTGCGCTTGAACATGCAAACCTCCTAGAGCGGGGTGACGAAGCGGTTGTCGATCAGGTCGTCATTGCTGACGTTGTAGGGCTTGCCTTGCAGCTCGCTGGCGGTCTCGTTGGCCAGCTTGATCAGCGGCGCGCTGTCGCCCGGTTTGCCCGGCGCACCCAGCAGTTTTTCGCTCATGGCCTGATCGTAGAACCGCACGCCTTGGGCGGCCGCTTCGAGTTCCTTCGGATCGGCCAGGTAACCGCCAACTCCCTTGGCCATGATTTTGTAGGCTTCCTGCGGATGATCCTTGGTGTACTGCACGGCTTTGTACAAACCGGCCACCAGTGCCTTGACGTCTTCCGGCTGTTTTTCGATGACGGTGCAGTTCAATGCCACCACGTCGACGATCACACCCGGCGTGCTGCTGCTGTCGACCAGCACCTTGCCCTGTTTCTTGTCGCGCACCATCGACAGGTGCGGCTCCCAGGTCACGGCAGCGGGTACACGACCGGCGATGAACGCGGTGGCGGCATCGTCGGCCGTCATGTTCTGCACGGTGATGTCGCTCATTTTCATGCCGTTCTTTTTCAGCAGATACGACAACCAGAACTGCGAGGTCGAACCTTCGTTCACCGCCACGGCCTGGCCCTTGAGCTCTTGCAGACTCTTGACGTCCTTGCCCACCAGCACGCCGTCGCCACCATGGCTGTCGTCCAGCGCGGCCACGGCCTTGAAGCAGAATTGCGGACGGTACTTGAGCACCTCGTCAATGGTCGACGCCGAACCGGACAACTCACCGGAAGCTTGTGCGGCCATGTACATCGCCGCTTCTTCGACCACCGGCAATTCGACGGTCAAACCGTTTTCCTTGAAGTAGCCCAGGTCCTGGGCCAGGTACAGGGTGCCGTAGCCGACCCAGGTGGTATGACCGATGGACAGGGTGCCGGCCTGGGCGCTGGTGGCGACCGTCGCGGCGATGGCGGTGATCGCCAGTGGATGGGCAACGCGCGTAAGCAAGGACTTGATCATGGAGCACTCCCAAAGCTGTTGATTTAGTTTTGTCATGGGCAGTACGGCAA
Organism: Pseudomonas sp. Pseusp10; assembly: GCF_059492225.1. Taxonomy (NCBI): domain Bacteria; kingdom Pseudomonadati; phylum Pseudomonadota; class Gammaproteobacteria; order Pseudomonadales; family Pseudomonadaceae; genus Pseudomonas; species Pseudomonas sp. Pseusp10. The sequence goes on from NZ_CP168528.1 coordinate 6,176,561, forward strand.
GCCCTGAATCGGCTGCTACCTGTGGTCTCTGAGGGACCCTTCGGCGGGCAGCATTCGGCGGGCTGGCGAGATCGATGTTGGCCCAAGGGCGGGATTAGGAAAATGAGGAAATATGTGGATGCGAACGATGAAAAAACTCGTTAGCGCGCACCGCGAACGGGCGTTGTGGGCGGGGATGCACGGGGTGGGTGCAAGACATGGGAAATGTGTTGTTTGAGCAATAGCTATCGCGAGCAAGCTCGCTCCCACAGGGGGTCTGTGTCAGACACAAAGCCAATGTGGGAGCGAGCTTGCTCGCGATTAAGGTCCGCAGACCTTCAGTTGAGATCAGAGCCGGCCGTATTCCTGCGCCGTTCGATCCACCGCTTTCAAGGTCTTGCCGACCAGCTCATCAATCTCTTCACGACTGGCAATCAACGCCGGCGCCATGATCATCCGGCCCAGCGTCGAGCGAATGATCACCCCTTCCTCGAAGCCAATCGTGCGGCAACGCCAGGCGATGTCGTTCTCGTTGGCAAAACGCTTGCGGCTGTTTTTGTCTTCCGCCAGTTGCAGTGCCGCAACCATTCCCGTGCCCTGGATGTCACCCACCAGCGGGTGCTTGCCGAACACTTCGCGCAGGCACTGTTGCAGGTACGGGCCGATGTCTTCCTTGACCCGCGTCACCACGCCTTCATCGCGCAGGGCCTTGAGGTTGGCAATCGCCACTGCCGCCGCCACCGGGTGCCCGGAATAGGTCAGGCCGTGGGCAAACACGCCGCCCTGCTCCACCAGCACCGAGGCCATTTTTTTCGACAGGATCAAGCCGCCCATGGGGATGTAACCCGAGGTCAGGCCCTTGGCGATGGACAGGGTGTCCGGCTCGAAACCGAAGTACTCATGGGCGAACCATTCGCCGGTACGACCGAAGCCGCCGATCACTTCATCGGCGCACAGCAGAACGTCGTATTTGCGGCAGATACGCTGGATTTCCGGCCAGTAGCTTTCTGGCGGGAAGATCATGCCGCCAGCGCCCTGGAACGGTTCGGCGATGAAGCCTGCGACCTTGTCCGCACCCAGTTCGAGAATCTTCGCTTCCAGTTGCTGTGCCGCACGCAGACCGAATTCGGCTGGCGTCAGGTTGCCCTCGTGAGCGAAGAAGTACGGCTCGTCGATGTGCTCGATGTGCGGAATCATGCCGCCCATTTCGTGCATGAACTTCATGCCGCCCAGTGCCGTCGCGGCCAGGGTCGAACCGTGGTAACCGTTCCAGCGGCCGATCATGATTTTCTTCTCGGGCTTGCCGAGCACCTGCCAGTAACGACGCACCGTGCGGATCAACACCTCGTTGGCTTCGGAGCCGGAGTTGGTGTAGATCGCGTGGCTGTAGTGCCCTGGCAGCAGGCTGAACAGCAACTCGGAAAGCTCGATCACCTGCGGGTGGGTGGTGTGGAAAAACATGTTGTAGTACGGCAGCTGTTCCAGTTGCTGGCTCGCCGCGGCCGCCAGGTCCTTGCGCCCGTAACCGAGGTTGGTGCACCACAGCCCGGACATGCCGTCGAGGTAACGCCGGCCGTCGTTGTCCCACAGGTGCAAGCGTTCGCCACGGACCATCACCCGTGGCCCTTCGTCGTTGAGGGCTTTCTGATCGACGAACGCATGGATGTGGTGCGCAGCGTCGGCGGCCTGGTAGTCGCGGGTTTCACGTGGTGTGGTCATCGCCAGTTCTCCGTTTTGTTATCAGCGCAATTGAAACCAGGTGGTCTTCAACTGGGTGTATTTATCGAATGAATGCAGGGACAGGTCGCGGCCGAAACCGGACTGCTTGCCGCCGCCAAAAGGTACGGTCACGTCCAGCGCATCGACGCTGTTGACCGACACCGTACCCGCCCGCAATTGTCGCGCCACTCGGTGGGCGCGGTTGAGGTCGTCGGTCCACAGCGAAGCCGCCAGCCCGTAGACGCTGTCGTTGGCCAAGTGCAAGGCGTGGGCCTCGTCGTCGAACGCCGTGACGGCCAGCACCGGGCCGAATACTTCATCGCGAAACAGCGGCATGTCCGGCGTCACGCCGGTAAAAATCGTCGGCTGAATGAAATTGTCCGAGCCGTTGAAGATCGACTGCCGACCGCCACAAACCTTGGTTGCGCCTTGCTGCTCGGCCTGCTGGATGAACTTCATGATGCGCGCAGTCTGACGGCTGTCGACGATGGCACCAGCAGCGCTCGACGGATCCAGCGGATCGCCCGGCTGCCAGCGCTCGGCCTGGGCCTTGAGGCGTTCGACGAACTCGTCATGAATCGAACGCTGCACCAGCAACCGCGAGTTGGCCGAACAGACTTCGCCCTGATTGAAGAAGATGCCGAACGCAGCTTTCTCGGCGGCCAGGTCCAAATCCTGACAATCGGCGAACACCAGGTTCGCGCTCTTGCCACCGCACTCCAGCCACACCTGCTTGAGGTTCGATTGCGCCGAGTACTGCATGAAATATTTGCCGACTTCGGTGGAGCCGGTGAACACCAGGCAATCGACGTCCGGGTGCAGGCCGAGGGCCTTGCCGGTTTGCTCGCCGAGGCCCGGCAGCACGTTCAACACACCCGCAGGCACACCAGCTTCAAGCGCCAGCTCAGCCAGACGCAAGGCCGAAAACGGCGACTGCTCGGCCGGCTTGAGAATCACCGAGTTACCAGCGGCCAGGGCCGGGGCGAGTTTCCACGCGGCCATGTCCAGCGGAAAATTCCACGGCACCACGGCAGCCACCACGCCAAGGGCTTCGCGGGTGATGGTCGCCAGAACGTTCTGCGCACTCGGAGCGATCTGGTCGTAGAGTTTGTCGAGGCTCTCGGCGTACCAGCGGAACACACCAGAGGCACCTGGCACGTCGATGTTGTAGGCATCCACGACGGGCTTGCCCATGTTCAGCGAATCGAGCAGCGCCAGTTCTTCACGGTTTTCAAGGATCAATTCGGCCAGGCGCAACAGCACTTGTTTACGCTCGGTCGGCGAACGTGCCGACCAGGTGCCGGCTTCAAACACTTGCCGCGCATTGCGCACCGCCGCGTTCACGTCTTCCTCGCCACAGGCCGCGACATTGGCCAGGCATTGCCCGGTGGCTGGATTGATTGCGGCGAAAGTCTGCCCCGACTGCGCCGCACGGCGCTGGCCGTCGATTACGGCCTGGTTGGGAAACCGCAGGGAAGCGGCCTTGCGTTGCCAATACTCAAGCTCGAACACGTTCAGATGCTCCAGAGGACATTCTTGTGTATTGGATAGTCGCTCAGGCCCAAGCGGTGGAAAACCAGTAAAAATGTGTTCGCAGGCCAAGAAAAAACTACGTAGCCAATCTCCCTTCTGGCGCAGCATGTGGTTATTGTTCAACCACAACAAATTGTTACCCGAGCGGATAGGGGTGGCGCGCAAATTGCCAGGATGCCTGATCCGTTCTCCCCCGAGGTTTGCTGTGGCTGCCTACAATCTGCGTCAACTGAAATACTTCATCACCACCGTCGAGTGCGGCAGCGTCGCCGAGGCCTCGCGCAAGCTGTACATCGCCCAGCCTTCGATCTCCACGGCCATCAAAGGGCTGGAAGACAGCTTCGGTGTGCAACTGCTGATTCGCCATCACGCTCAGGGCGTATCGTTGACCCCCAGCGGTGCACGCTTTTACCGCAAGGCCCAGGAACTGCTGCGCATGGCCAAGGAGTTCGAGCAGAACGCCCTGGCCGACAACGACGTGGTGTCCGGGCAGATTGATATCGGCTGTTTCGAAACCGTCGCGCCGCTGTACCTGCCGCAATTGATCGCCGGGTTTTCGGCGTTGTATCCGGGAGTGGAAATCCGCATCCGCGACGGCGAGCAGCAAGAGCTGGTGCAAGGCCTGACGTCCGGCGCGTTCGATTTGGCGATCCTCTATGAACATGACCTCGACGGCACCATCGCAACCGAACCCTTGATGCCGGCGCAACGACCTTACGCGCTGCTGCCGGCGGATCACCGCTTTGCCCAACAGGCCCAGGTGTCGTTGCGGGACTTGTACCTGGAGCCGATGATTCTTCTGGACGTGCAGCCGAGCCGGACCTACTTCGTCAGCCTGTTCGATGAGCTGGGCCTGACCCCACGCATTGCCTTCAGCTCGCCATCGATCGAGATGGTGCGCGGCATGGTCGGCCAGGGCTTTGGGTTTTCGATCCTGGTGACCAAACCGCATTCGGAGTGCACCTACGACGGGCAGAAAGTGGTGTGCGTGGACATCGCCGAAGACGTCACCGGTTCCGGACTGGTGGCGGCATGGCTCAAGCGCGGGCAACTGACCAAACCGGCGCAGCTGTTTGCTGACTACTGCCGCGAACAGCTCACCGCGAAATCCGAAAGATCACAGTGATCCACTGTGGCGAGGGGGCTTGCCCCCGTTCGGCTGCGAAGCAGTCGCAATACATTGGATGCGGAGAATCTGACACCACTCGGTAGCAGGTTTTGGGGCCGCTTCGCGCCCCAACGGGGGCAAGCCCCCTCGCCACAGAGTCCAGTGTTAAACGTTATTTCCGGGGTTTGATCCGCGCAGTCGCTTCGGCCACCAGCGGATCATCCGGCCAATAATGTTTCGGGTAGCGCCCCTTCAAATCCTTCTTCACCTCGGCGTAGGTGCTGCGCCAGAAGTTGGCCAGATCCTGTGTCACCTGCACCGGCCGCCGCGCCGGGGACAGCAAGTGCAGTTTCACCACCTGCCGCCCCCCGGCGATGCGCGGGGTTTCGGCCAGGCCGAACAGCTCTTGCAGGCGCACCGCCAGAATCGGTGGCTGCTCACTGTAATCCAGACGAATCGACGATCCCGACGGCACGCTCAAATGATGCGGCGCCAGCTCGTCGAGTCGCTGCGGCAACGGCCATGGGAGCAGGTTGTGGACGATGCTCGACAGGTCCAGATTGGCGAAGTGACTGAGCCGGGAAACCTTGCCCAGATACGGCATCAGCCAATGCTCCAGATGCTTGAGCAACGCAGCGTCACTGACATCAGGCCACTCGCTCTCGCCTTTGCCGGCGAGGTCCAGTTGCCGCAACAGCGCGACCCGCGCCTGCCACTGACGCAGTTCCGGGGTCCACGGCAACAGCTCCAGGCCTTTGCGCCGCACCAGGTTCACCAGTGCCTGGCTGCGGGTGGTTTCGTCGAGGCCCGTCAGTGGCTCACGACTCAGGATCAGTTCACCGACCTTGCGCTGACGCTCGGCCCGCAGCACGCCTTCGCGCTCGTCCCAATCCAGTTGATCGACGCAGCGCACCTGCTCGGCCAGCACTGAATCGAAGAGCGCCGGATCGAAGTCCGTCGCCAGATAAATCCGCTCCTCACGCTGCCCCTGACGACTGCCCAGATCGGCAATCACCAGCCACGGTTGCTTCATCAGGCTGTCAGCCTCGGCGAACAATGCGGCACGTCCGTTGGCCAAGCGATATTCCGCACCACCGGCCCGCCGCTGCTGGGCGACGCGGTCGGGATAAGCCAGCGCCAGCAATGCACCGAGCCAACGCGGGTGATCCGGATCGCTGACCGGATCCAAGGCCTTGCCTCGCAGATAACCACGATATTGCCGTGCCAGTTGCCGTGCGCGCTGCACGCCACCCTGAGCACCGCGTGCGGCGCGTTCTTCGCCAGACAGCAGCACCAGTCGGCTGTGCAGGTCCGCTCCGGCGCCACGCAGGATATCGCGCTCACCGAGCAGTGCGGCGACGTCGCAGGCCATGTCCGCCAGACCCAGTGCCTGGCCACGCAACAGCAAATGCGCGATGCGCGGATGCGCCGGCAGTTCGGCCATGGCCTGACCGTGACGGGTCAGCGCTTCGCCCTCCAGTGCGCCCAAGCGTTCGAGCAAGTCCTGGGCCTGCGCATATGCGGCGGCGGGCGGCACGTCGAGCCACACCAGTTGCCCCGGCGTCACACCCCAGCGCCCCAGCTGCAAGGCTAGCCCGGCGAGGTCCGCCGAAAGGATTTCCGCACTGCCATAGGCCGCCAGTTGCTCGTGCTGATCCTGTGACCACAAGCGATAACACACGCCCGGTTCCAGGCGCCCGGCCCGGCCCGCGCGCTGGGTGGCGCTGGCCTTGGAAATGCGCTGGGTGTCGAGACGGGTCATGCCGCTGCCGGGGTCGAAACGCGGCACCCGCGCCAGCCCGGCATCGATTACGACGCGCACGCCATTGATGGTCAGGCTGGTTTCGGCGATGTTGGTGGCCAGCACCACTTTGCGCTTGCCCGCCGGTGCCGGATCGATTGCCGCCCGTTGTGCGGCGAGGTCCAGTTCACCGTGCAACGGACACAGCAGGACCTGTGGGTTATCGCCCAGCGCATCCGCCAGTTGCTGATGCACGCGGCGGATTTCTGCCTGCCCCGGCAGGAACACCAGCACGCTGCCGGTCTCGTCGTTCAAGGCTTCGAGGATGGTCTGCACCAGACGCGGTTCGATGAATTCACCGGTCTGAAACGGCCGGCCCCAGCGCATCGCCACCGGGAACATGCGCCCTTCGCTGCGCAGGATCGGCGCGTCGTCCAGCAGCCCGGACAAGCGTTCGCCTTCAAGTGTGGCGGACATCAAGAGGATTTTCAGTGGCTGATCGTCACGGAACAGTTCGCGGCCATTAAGGCTCAGGGCCAAGGCCAGGTCAGCGTCCAGGCTGCGCTCGTGAAACTCGTCGAAAATCAGCAGGCCCACGCCTTCCAGCGCCGGATCATCCTGCAGGCGTCGGGTGAGGATGCCTTCGGTGACCACTTCGATACGGGTGTTCGGGCCGACCTTGCTATCGAGCCGAATGCGATAACCCACGGTCTCGCCGACCTTCTCCCCCAGCTCACTGGCCAGCCGTTCCGCCGCTGCGCGTGCGGCCAACCGCCGTGGTTCGAGCATCAGGATGGTTTGCCCGGCCAGCCACGGTTCGTTGAGCAAGGCCAAAGGCACGCGGGTGGTTTTACCGGCGCCGGGCGGCGCTTCGAGCACGGCTTCGTGGCGTGTAGCGAGGGCTTCACGCAGGGCGGGTAAAACTTCATCGATCGGCAAAGAAATCATGCTGGCTCCAAAACAGAGGGCCGAGTATAACGGCGAACTGTTTGGCGTAGTCTGGGCTCTAACCAGTAACGTTCTTGGCGTTCTACTCAGGAGATTTCATATGCGTGCTCCCTTTCGCCTGATTGGCGGTGTTCTGGTCGCAACCTTGCTGACTCAAGTGACCGCCTGCGGTTCGATCTTCTACCCCGATCGCCGTGGCCAGATCGAAGGCAAGATCGACCCGGCCATCGCCGCGCTCGACGCCGTGGGCCTGCTGTTCTACATCATCCCCGGCCTGATCGCGTTTGCCGTGGACTTCGCCACCGGTGCGATTTACTTCGAGCCGGGCAAGACCGCCCAGGTCGACCCGCAAAAACTCAAGGACGCCATCGGCCCCGACGGCAAGGTCGATAACCGCAAGTTGCAGACTATTCTGGAAAGCGAACTGGGCCGCAGCTTCCCGCTGGACGATCCACGCCTGATCCAGAGCAAAGGCAGCGCCCAACAACTGGCGATGTTCGGCCTGCAACCGGCCGCGTAATCCCTGCGCAAGAAAGGACTCTCAAGAAACGATGGCCACTATGACCTCCAGCTCCGAACACGCCCGCCTGCTGCGGCTGGCGACCCGTGCCTCGGTGGCGGTGGCGTGCACCTTGATCGTAGCCAAAGCCATCGCCTGGTGGCTGAGCGGTTCGGTGAGCATGCTCGCCGGGCTCACCGACTCGGCACTCGACGGCGTCACATCATTGCTCAATCTGCTGGCGGTGCATTACGCCCTGCGCCCCGCCGACGATGATCATCGCTACGGGCACGGCAAGGCCGAGTCATTGGCGGGCATGGCCCAGGCGCTGTTCATTGGCGGCAGTGCGGTACTGATTGCATTGCAGGCCTACGATCGGCTGAAACATCCCGAACCGGTCGGCGCGCCGTGGATCAGTATCGGCGTGATTGTGTTCTCACTCGCCCTGACCCTGGCCTTGCTGATGCTGCAACATCGGGTGGTCAAGGCAACCGGCTCCAACGCCGTGCGTGCCGACTCGCTGCATTACCGTTCAGACATGCTGCTCAACGGCAGCATTCTGCTGGCGCTGGTACTGGCCGGGTTTGGCTGGGATCAGGTCGACGCCTGGTTTGGTCTGGGCATCGCCGCTTACATCTTTTGGAGCGCGGTGCAGATCGCCCGGGAGAGTTTTGCGGTGTTGATGGATGAAGAACTGCCGCCGGATGTCAGCCAGCACATGCTGGAACTGGCATGCAGCGTGCCCGGTGTGTTGGGTGCCCATGACTTGCGTACGCGGATCTCCGGCAACCAGTGGTTTGTGCAGTTGCATCTGGAGTTGCCGGGGGAACTGACGCTGTCAGTCGCCCACGGTATCAGCGATCAGGCTGCTGCGGCCATTCACAGCGCCTACCCGCGCGCCGAAGTGCTGGTGCACGCCGACCCGCGGGAAGTGGTGAAAGCCGCCCGGGCTCAGTAATTCACCTGATAACCGCGACTGCTCAGGCAGTTGCCCTGAGCCTGTCGGTAGGCTTGCACCACCGACGGGTCTGGCTGGTAGGTGGCGGTTCGTGGATCGAAACCACTCTGCTGCACCGCGTCTTGATAACACTCGTAGCCATCCCGGCTGACCTGCTCCGGCGACTGACCGTTGGCCGGATACGCCTCCACGTCATAACCATTGCTGCCGGCTGGCGGTTGCGATTGGCCAACTGGCGGCTCGACCACGACGTAGTCCTGAGTGCTCTCCTGGTAGGCGTAATACGAACCGGCCGCCAGGAACAGCAACACCCCGCCGATCCACACCTGCTGGGCGTAATCGGGCAGGTATCTGACGCGAATCCCGCGCGGTGGCTGTACCACCTCATAACGCGGGCCCAGCGGGCGATACCAGTAGCCACCGGAATAGTAGTAATCCATGCCACGGTAAGGTACGCGGAAGTTGCGCTCGGGGAAGCGGTCGATCACCTGACCGGGGCGATACCTGGGGCCTGGCCCCCAGCCGTTACCATAGCCACTCGAGCGCCCCTGCCAGTGATTGTCATAGGAGGGTGCGTTTGTGTAGCCACTCCAGTGCTGGTTGTAATTGTTGCGACGTGGCTGGTCCTGGTAGTAACCGCGCTGCGGCTGCTGGGTCTGGTGCACGGTGTCGGGACGGGGCTGGATCGGCATGTCAGTGGCCGGCAACTGCGGCGGTGGCGGCGGCGAGCGAACCCGGCTGTTGAAATCCGGCGCTGGACGGTTCTGCCACTGTCCGTTGTTCTGATGTTGATTCTGGCCGTCGTGCTCGTCATGGCGGTTGCCGTCATTCTGCGCACGGGGCTGATTTTGCTGCTGGCTGTTTTGCGGCGGCGGCTGGTTGTTGCCGCCATGGCCCTGATTGTTGCCCTGACGACCATCCTGGCCATGTTGTCCGCCATCATGACCACGGTTTTGCTGTTCATCGGCCAGCGTTTGCGCAGCGACGCTGGCACACAGCAAACCGACACCGGCTAAACGCCAGATGCGCGACTTCATGCTTTTCCTCACGGAGGGTTAGGGCCTGTACGTAAGACTGGAAAACCTCAGGCCGGTTCTGCATCAGGTTATCAGTCGCGCAACTTATTTATTGAGAGCCGGCAACAAATTTCAGGCAAGAAAAAGGGGAGACCCGTCGGCCTCCCCTTAGAGAACTTCGTCCTGGCTCGACGCTTTTGACGTCGGCTCACCTCACGCCGTCTTCTGGACAGTGTGTAGCTCGGGGGCCGGCACATCCCCGGTGGGGGTGGCGGCCGCGGCGGGCCTGATTGGGCGAGCCGCACTGGACTGTTTGTCCGAGCAGTGATTCTGGTGATAAGAATAGGCTGGGAGCGCCGGCAGAGGATTGCGAAGATTGCTGAATTAAACATCACTTGCGCAATTTTTAACCCCTGACACATAATCCTCCGCAATAGTTACGACAAAGGATCGATTGATGAGCAAGCTCGACCGTTACGACCTGAGTATTTTGGCGGAATTGCAGCGCGACGCGCGCATCTCCAACCAGGAGCTGGCCGAGCGCATCGGCCTGTCGCCTTCGCCGTGCTCGCGGCGGGTCAAGCAACTGGAAGACGACGGCTACATTTCCCGTCAGGTCGCCCTGCTCGACCGCAAAATGCTCGGCCTGAGCCTGACGGCCTACGTGCTGATCGGCATGGACCGTCACACGCCGGAGCGTTTCGAGAATTTCGAAGCGGCCATCCGCACCCTGCCCCAAGTGCTCGAATGCAGCTTGGTGACCGGGATGGATGCCGACTATCAACTCAAGGTCGTGGTGCCGGACATGGATCACTACCAGAAACTGCTGCTCGGGCATCTGACCCGGATTGAAGGGGTGACCAGTGTGCGTTCGAGTTTTGTGCTGAACCAGGTATTGAATAGCACCGAACTGCCTTTGACTCATCTGCGTAGCTGAAGACGCCATCGCGAGCAAGCTCGCTCCCACAAGGTTTTGTGTTGACTGCAGTATTGTGATCCATACAAAACCTGTGGGAGCGAGCTTGCTCGCGATGAGGCCGGCACAGGCGACGAATGACTGCGACACACCGACGCAGGTCAATACTGCACGCAGCCTGCGAGGCGTATACTCCCCGCGCCCTTTTAGCCGCGCCCGCGCTGGAGATGTTCGATGGATCCTGCCGTTTTCGAAGAGTGGATGATGACCGGTCTGGTCACGATCCTGATCATTTTCATGGGTTTCATCGTCTGGGATCTGGCGAAGAAGTCCAAGGCCGGGCGCTTTGGCTCATTCATCCTGTTCTTCGTGCTGGGCCTGGGCGTGGCCGTGTTCATCATCAAGAGCGTGGTGATCGGCCTGATCGAATCCGGCGCCTTATAAGCGCGCCGGTACTTCTTTCCACTGCCCCTGATCGAGCCCTTCGATCGTCCAGTCACCGATTCTGACCCGCACCAGGCGCAAGGTCGGCAAACCGACCGCCGCGGTCATGCGCCGCACCTGCCGGTTGCGCCCTTCGCGAATCACCAACTCCAGCCAACTGGTCGGCACGCTTTTGCGAAAGCGCACCGGCGGATTGCGTGGCCATAGTTCGGGCTCGTCCAGTTGCCGCGCCTCGGCGGGCAAGGTCATGCCGTCATTCAATTCGACGCCGTCACGCAGGCGCTGCAATTGCTCCGCGTCCGGCTCGCCCTCGACCTGTACCCAATAGGTCTTGGCCAGTTTGTGTTTCGGGTCGGCGATCCGCGCCTGTAGCTGGCCGTCGTTGGTCAGCAGCAACAGGCCTTCGCTGTCGCGGTCCAGCCGTCCGGCCGGATAGATTCCCGGTACGTCGATGTAATCCTTGAGCGTTGCACGCCCTTCGCCGTCACTGAACTGCGTCAGCACATCGAACGGTTTGTTGAACAGGATCAGCTTCGGCTCGGCCGGCGGAGCCTTGGCAACACGGCGCGGGGCTGCAGGCGACGGTTTCGTGCCAGGGCGGCGGGAAACGGGACGTTGAGGAGGACGAGACATGAGAAAGGAAACATCTAACGGTCAGGGCTGCTAATGCTAGTGCCCTGACCGCCAAATGACCATGACAACCGTTAGCGGAACGGCGGCTCGTCGAAGCTGCGCAGTTTGCGCGAGTGCAGTGAGTTGAGTTCGGTACGCAACAGATCCACCGCCTCGATACCGATTTTCAAGTGCTGGCTGACCGCGCGCTCATAGAACGCGTTGGCCGAGCCCGGCAGCTTGATTTCGCTGTGCAGCGGTTTGTCCGATACGCACAGCAACGTGCCGTACGGCACCCGCAAACGATAACCTTGCGCTGCGATGGTGCCGCTTTCCATGTCCACTGCCACGGCGCGGGACAGGTTGATCAGCGGCCTTTCCTGCGCCCAGCGCAGTTCCCAGTTACGGTCGTCGTAGGTCAGCACGGTGCCGGTACGCAGGCGCTTCTTCAGCTCGTCGCCCTTCTCGCCAGTGATATTGGCCGCCGCCTGTTGAAGCGCAAGCTGCACCTCGGCCAAGGCCGGAATCGGAATGTTCGGCGGTACGACCCGGTCGAGAATCCCGTCGCGACGCATGTAAGCGTGGGCCAGCACGTAGTCGCCAATGGTTTGCGACTGACGCAGGCCGCCGCAGTGGCCGATCATCAGCCAGCAATGCGGGCGCAAAACGGCGAGGTGGTCGGTGATGTTCTTGGCGTTGGACGGGCCGACACCGATGTTGACCAGGGTCACGCCGTGGCCGTCACTGGCGATCAGGTGATAGGCCGGCATCTGGTAGCGGTGCCAGACCACGCCGGCGGCGATTGCCGAAGCCTCGCCGTGATCCATGCTCTTCTCGATGATCACGTTACCCGGCAGCACCATGCGCACGAAACGCGGGTCATTGCGCAGTTGCTCCAGGCCATGGACGATGAACTGGTCGACGTAGCGGTGGTAGTTGGTCAGCAGGATCCATGGCTGCACATGCCGCCAATCGCTACCGGTGTAATGCACCAGCCGGCGCAGTGAGAAATCCACCCGTGCGGCATCGAACAGGGCCAGGGGCAGCGGATCGGTGTTTTCCCAGTCGTACAAGCCGTCGGCAATGCCGTCGGTCGCGGCCGACAGGTCGGTACTCGGGAACACCCGCGCCAGCACGGCTGCGGTGACGCCGGAACCGCCCAGCTCATCGCCCTGCTCGACCACATACGGATACGGGATGTTCTGCTGGCTGACACCGACTTCCACGGTCACGGTGAAGTCGTGCATCAACGGAACAAGCTGTTCCAGCAGGTATTTACGAAAAGCCGACGGATGGGTGACGGTGACGCTATAGGTGCCCGGCAGTTGGACCTTGGCGTAGGCGCGGGTGGTCTGTGGGACTTCACCCTGGCAATGGTAGGTCAGGCGCAGCTCGGGATAACGGAACAACGCTCGCTGTTCGGCATCAGGCTCGACGCGATCCTTGAGGTAGCGCTTGAGCGCCTGACTCAGCGCGGTGGTTGCACGATTGTGCAAGTGCGCAAGCCGATCCACGGCTTGCTCGGCGGTTTGAACGACAATAAAAGCTTCGGTCACGATCAGCATCCTGTGTTCTGACTTGCAGACCCTCATCTTGCCTGCATCGTAGCTTCACGGGAACAGTGGTGTGTTGGCAATGCATCATTGCGGTATCCACAGAGCAACTGTAGGAGCGAGCCTGCTCGCGATAGCGGTGTATCAGCCAACACAAATGTTGAATGTTACTCCGTCATCGCGAGCAGGCTCGCTCCTACAGGTTCTTTACAGTGCTTGCGGGGTCGAGCGGGCGACAATGGCTTCCACGTCCAGACCACGTGGCAATGCGCCGTACACTCGGCCGCCACCCTCCAGACGACTGGCGATGAAGGCATCACTGACCACCGCATTCCCGGCTTCCAGCAACAACTTGGCCTGCAGCCCCAGAGCGATGTCTTCAGTGAGTTGACGGGCGCGGTACTGAATGTCGCCGGTGTCCTTGAAGGCCGCCTGCAATTGATTGATGTGCGCAGCCAGGCGCTTGTCACCATGGCCATCGCCCAGCTCGCTGAACAGCACATCGAGCACGCCCGGTTCCTTCGACAGGGCACGCAGCACGTCGAGGCATTGCACGTTACCGGAACCTTCCCACGTCGAATTCACCGGCGCCTCGCGGTAAAGCCGCGGCAGGATGCTTTCCTCGACATAACCCGCGCCTCCCATGCATTCGGCCGCTTCGTTGATCATCGCTGGCGCCCGCTTGCAGATCCAGTACTTGCCCACCGCCGTCACCAATCGGGCGAATTTGGCTTCCTGTGAATCGTCCAGATGATCCAGCGCCCGGCCCATGCGCAGGCTCAAGGCCAGGGCGGCTTCGCTTTCCAGCGCCAGATCCGCCAGCACGTTCTGCATCAAGGGCTGTTCGCTGAGCAGCTTGCCGCCGACCGAACGGTGGGCGCAGTGATGGCTGGCCTGGGTCAATGCCTGACGCATCAGCGAACTGGAACCGACCATGCAATCGAAGCGGGTCATGGCGACCATTTCGATGATCGTCGGAACGCCACGGCCCTCTTCACCGATCATCCACGCCAGTGCGCCACGAAACTCCACTTCGCTAGAGGCGTTGGAGCAATTGCCGAGCTTGTTCTTCAGGCGCTGGATGTAGAACTGATTGCGCGTATCGTCCGGACGATGGCGCGGCAACAGGAAACAGGTCAGGCCCTTGTCGGTCTGCGCCAGGGTCAGGAAGGCGTCGCACATTGGCGCCGAGCAAAACCACTTGTGCCCCACCAACTCATAGGCCTGGCCCGGACCGCTGGCACCGACCGGATACGCCTTGGTGGTGTTGGCCCGGACATCGGTGCCGCCCTGCTTCTCGGTCATGGCCATGCCAATGGTGACCCCGGCCTTGTGGGCCATGCCGACGTTGCGCGGGTCGTATTCGGTGGCGAGGATTTTCGGCAGCCATTTTTCCGCCAGGTCCGGTTGCAGACGCATGGCCGGAACGCTGGCGAAGGTCATGGTTAACGGGCAGCCACTGCCGGCTTCGGCCTGGCTGTGCAGATATGACATGCAAGCGCGGGCGACATGGGCGCCGTCCTGCGGGTGCGCCCAGGGCAGCGAGGTCAAGCCGTGCTCGACCGCCGTGCGCATCAATTGGTGATAGGCCGGATGAAATTCCACCAGATCGATGCGATGACCAAACCGGTCATGGCTGTTGAACACCGGCTTGTTCTGATTGGCGAGGAACCCGGCTTCCATCAACGGGCCACCGGCCAGTGCGCCATAGGCGTCGATCCGCGATTCGGCCCAACCGGCCCCGAACCGCCGCGACCACTCCTGCAACGGCAAGTCGATGCGGTACAGGTTGGCGCCATCCAGTGACGGTGGCTGGTTGGTGACTTCGTGGGTTTCGGCGAACTGATGCAGGTTCATGACAGGGCTCCTTTGGTCGGCCAAGGGACTTCAGTTAAGCACCGCCCCTCGGTCGTTCAAAGTGTCATATCCGCCTAACTGTCGGCGCTTTCGCCCTGTCGCGGGCAAAGCACACGGCGGTAGAGCGCGGCCTGCAAGTCTTCGAATTTCACCGGTTTGCTCAAGTGATCAATCACCGCGCCGGTTGGGCAGCGCTCACGGTCACCGCCCAGAGCGATCATGAACATCGGCAGTTCGGCATAACCCGGCAACGCGCGGATCTGGCAGCACACCGACTCACCGTCCTGAAGCGGCAACTGACAATCAACCAGCACTGCGTCAAACACTTCGCGCTGCAAGAGATCGAGCGCAACGTCGGCGCTATCGGCCGTACGCACGCGGAACCCCAGCTTGAGCAACATGCCGCGCATCACCAACTGGCTGATGCCGTTGTCATCCACCAACAGCACGGCACAATCCTGAGGCAAGCGCAGGCGCGGAAAATCCCGGGGCATCAACGGCGTCACCGGACGTTCGGGCACCGGCAGCCCAACTTCGACATCCAGCTGAAACCGGCTGCCGCGTCCTGGCTCGGTGCGATGCGTCAGGCGTCCACCCAGCAATTCGACCAACTGTCGGCATATCGCCAGGCCAACACCCAGACCACCGTATTCACGGGTCATCGAACCATCGAGCTGGAAGAACCGTTGATACATCGTGGCCTCCCCCAAATCAGTGAAGCCAATGCCCGTATCGATCACCGCAAAGGTCAACGCCAGCCGGTCGGGCTCAAGGGCCTTGCCGGTCACCCGCAGGGCCAGGCCGCCGACCCGGGTGAACTTGATGGCGTTATCCAGCAGGCATTCCAGGCATTGCGCGATCTTGACGTTGTCACCGTGCACGCGATCCGGCACACCTGTGGCGACATCGACCTTGAAGTCCAGCGACTTGCTCGATGCGTTGCCCTCGAACTGCGAGCGCAGTGCCTCGACCATACCGCGCAAACTGAAGGTGTCGGTCGAGGCCTTGAGCTTGCCGGCCTGCAATTCGGTGAGGGTGAGGATGCCGTTGACCATGCGCATCATGTCCCGGGCCGATCCCGCAGCCGTCTGCTGATACTGCTCGAGCTCCGGGTCCATTTCGACCGTCTGCATCAGTTCCAGCGAGCCGATCACACCGTTCATGGGCGTGCGCAGTTCGTGGGTCAGGGTGGCAAGGAACTCGTCCTTGAGCTTGTTACTGCGAGCCAGTTGCTGGTTGAGCACTTCAAGCTTCTGGCTGGCGTCGAACAGCGTTTGTGCCTGCTGCTCGCGCATGTCGTTGATGCGGTCGGCCAGCGCCAGGGACAGCAATGCCACTTCGATGGCCGAGCCGATCTGGCTGGAATACATGGTCAGGAACACGTTCGGAAGGTAGCCCAGCACCATCAGCGTATTGACGATACCGCCGAGCAAAAACGCCGACCAGGCAATGATGAAATACCGCGCCACGCGCAGGCCTCGCAACCAGGCAAAGATCCCGGCGGCAAAGATCACCACAGTGAATGTCAGCGCCAGGGCCGTGGCCAGGCGCAAGGCCAGAGCGTAGCTGGTCATCAATGACAGGCCGACCACCAGCGCACCGAAACCAACCAGCGCCAGCAACAAGCGGTCGAGCCAGCGACTGTGGGTGGCCATCTGCAAGAAACTGCGGGCGAACTGACTGCCGAACAGTCCCGCACAGCCAATGAAAAACGGCGTCGCGGCGTTGGCCCACCAAGGGTTGTCCGGCCAGAAATACTGCACGGCCGCACCGTTTACCGACAGCTGATACAAGCCGAACGAGGCGATATAGAAGATGTAGTAGAGGTAGCTGGTGTCGCGCACGCTGAGGTAGATGAACAGGTTGTAGACCAGCATCCCCAGCAACACGCCGTAGATCAATCCCAGTACGTAAAGGCGCACGGGCTGCTCTTCGAGGTACGCGGTGCTCGACCACAAGGTCACCGGCGCCTGGATCGAGCCTTCGCTTTGCAATCGCAGGAATACGGTTTCGGCCTGATCAGGCTTGAACGTCAGGTCGAACAAATAGTTGTTCTGACGAATCTCGCGACTGGCGAACGGCAAGGCATCACCTGTCTGCCTGACCAACTGATAGTTGCCGGCCGCATCGGGCAAATAGAGATCGAGATGATCGAGGGGCGGATAGGCCAGTTCCAGTAGCCAGGTCCGTTGCGCAGCCGGATTGGTCGGTCGGTAATGCAGGTCGATTTTCAGCCAGAACACCGAACGCGAGTACCCGGCGTTGAGCGTGTCTTTGTGGTGTGGTTTGAAGTTGCCGGCCGCCGCTTGCGCACGGATATCCGCGATGGTCGCCTGACCGCCTGCATCCTCATAGACCTGCAGGGTTCGGCCCAAGGGGAGACTTTGAGTGAACTCATCGAACTCGACGGCGTTTGCCAGGAGGGGCAAACACAACAGCAACATCAGCAAATAGCGCATTGAAGCCCCAGCGTGGCCTGTCCGGTTCTGTCAGGAAGCCCCCCATTCCTTTTGAGCAGACGTAAACCGGTATCACCTGTTATTGGTTTGGATCCACTCTAGCATAGCCGTTGATGGCCATTAAATACCATTGAAATATTTCCTACAAAGGCTCTAGAACGGGCGTTCCAGAGGCACTACCAGGACATAATCAGAGGCAAACAAATCACTGCCACAATGGAACAGGCAGACTGGGTATCACCACACCCGAAAATCGACGTTTGGTGGTAAGCTCGCGCACCATGAATATCTACAGCTCTCGCCCCGTTGTCCTCTGTCTCTCCGGCCACGACCCAAGTGGTGGCGCCGGCTTGCAGGCAGATATCGAAGCCCTGCTCGCTCAGGGATGCCATGCGGCTCCGGCCGTCACCGCCCTGACCGTGCAAGACACCGTCAATGTCACTGACTTCCGCGTCCTCGACCGTGAGTGGGTACTGGCCCAGGCCAATGCCGTGCTCAACGATTCCGAAGTCGCGGCGGTCAAACTGGGCATGCTCGGTTCACTGGAAATGGTCGACACCGTGGTTGAACTGCTTTCGGCGCACCCGCATTTGCCAGTGGTCTGCGACCCGGTACTGCGCGCCGGCGGTGGCGGACGCCTGGGCAAGGACGAAGTCGGCTACGCCATGCGCGAACGCCTGCTGCCCCTGTCGATCATTGCCACCCCCAACCTTCCCGAAGCCCGTATCCTCGCCGAACTGCCCGAAGGCACCGCGGACGAGTGCGCTGAAAAACTCCTGCCGTTCGTCAAACACCTGTTGATCACCGGCGGCCATGGCGACGAAACCGAAATCCACAATCGCCTGTACAGCCGCGACGGCCTGCGCCAAACCTTTACCTGCCAGCGCCTGCCCGGCAGTTATCACGGTTCCGGTTGCACCCTGGCCAGCGCGCTGGCCGGTCGTCTGGCCCAGGGCGAAAACCTCGCCAGCGCCGTGCAGACCGCGCTTAACTACACATGGCGCACCCTGCGTGACGCCGAGCAGTTGGGCAAAGGCCAGTTTGTGCCGCGCCGTTTGCCTCTGGATTTCTGTTCGTAACTTCTATTTGTAATGCGGTGAGGCTTGTCCGATGAAACTACGTGGCCTGTACGCCATTACCGACAGCCATTTGCTGGACGGTAAGCTGCTCAAGTACGTGGAGGCGGCGCTGGAAGGCGGCGTCACCTTGCTGCAGTACCGCGACAAAAGCAGCGACGAGGCCCGCCGCCTGCGTGAGGCCGAAGCCCTGCGCGAGCTGTGCGAACGCTACAAGACACGGTTGATCATCAACGACGACGCCGAACTGGCCGCCCGCCTCAATGTGGGTGTGCACCTGGGCCAGACCGATGGCCCACTGTCACCGACCCGCGCTCTGCTCGGTTCCAAAGCCATCATCGGCTCGACTTGCCACGCGCAACTCGAGCTGGCCGAACAAGCGACAAAAGAAGGCGCCAGTTACGTCGCCTTCGGCCGCTTCTTCAATTCGAGCACCAAGCCCGGCGCACCGACCTGCAGCCTCGAACTGCTTGATCAGGCCCGCAAGCAATTGCACTTGCCAATCTGCGCGATCGGCGGCATCACCCTGGACAACGCCGCCCCGCTGGTGGCCCACGGCGTCGATCTGCTGGCGGTGGTGCATGGCCTGTTCGGCGCCCAGAGCACGGCCGAAGTGACCCGCCGTGCCCGCGCCTTCAACGAACTGTTTTCTATTTAAGTCGCTTAAAATCTGATTTGAGAGCCCGATCATGTCTCGTTCCGAAACGCTGTTTGCCAATGCCCAGAAACACATTCCCGGTGGCGTAAACTCGCCGGTTCGCGCGTTCAAGAGCGTCGGCGGCACGCCGTTGTTCTTCAAACACGCCGAGGGCGCCTACGTCACCGACGAAGACAACAAGCGCTATGTGGATTACGTCGGCTCCTGGGGCCCGATGATCCTCGGCCACAGCCACCCGGACGTGCTGGACGCGGTGCGCAAGCAGCTTGAGCACGGTTTGTCCTACGGCGCCCCGACCGAGATGGAAACGCAGATGGCCGACCTGGTCTGCTCACTCGTGCCATCGATGGAAATGGTGCGCATGGTCAGTTCCGGCACCGAAGCAACCATGAGTGCTATCCGCCTGGCCCGTGGCTTCACCGGCCGCGACAGCATCATCAAGTTCGAAGGTTGCTACCACGGTCACTCCGACAGCCTGCTGGTCAAGGCCGGTTCCGGCGCACTGACCCAAGGCGTACCGAGCTCGGCCGGTGTACCGGCGGCATTCGCGAAACATACCCTGACCCTGCCGTTCAACGACATCGACGCCGTTGAAGCCATGCTCGCCGAAGTCGGCCAGGACGTGGCCTGCATCATCGTCGAGCCAGTGGCCGGCAACATGAACTGTGTGCCGCCGGCACCTGGTTTCCTCGAAGGCCTGCGGACCCTGTGCGACAAGCACGGTGTAGTGCTGATTTTCGACGAAGTGATGACCGGTTTCCGTGTCGCCCTCGGCGGCGCCCAGGCTTATTACGGCGTAACCCCGGACCTGACCACCTTCGGCAAGATCATCGGTGGCGGCATGCCGGTCGGCTGCTTCGGTGGCAAGCGTGAAATCATGCAGCGCATCGCCCCGCTGGGCCCCGTCTACCAGGCCGGTACGCTGTCCGGTAACCCGCTGGCGATGGCCGCCGGCCTGACCACCCTGCGCCTGATCAGCCGTCCGGGCTTCCACGCCGAGCTGACCGACTACACCACTCGCCTGCTCGACGGCCTGCAACAGCGCGCCGATGCGGCAGGCATTCCGTTCGTGACCACACAAGCCGGCGGCATGTTCGGCCTGTACTTCAGTGGTGCCGACGACATCGTCACTTTCGATGACGTGATGGCCAGCGATGCGGCCCTGTTCGGCCGTTTCTTCCACCTGATGCTGGAAGGTGGCGTGTATCTGGCACCAAGCGCCTTCGAAGCCGGCTTCACCTCGATTGCCCACGGTGAAGCCGAACTGAAGCTGACCCTGGATGCCGCCGAGCGTGCCTTTGCGGCCTTGAAGTAACGCTGAAATGCTGACGTTGGCCATTGCCAGCGTCAGCTTTCGCCTGCATTCCCACGGTTTTTCCTACTCGCCTGCTAATAATCCCCCGCAAAGTGGGCGATTAATTTCCCGCGCAGCAGAAAAACGAGTAAAGACTTTGTAAGGTTGCCCCTGCTTATTTCATAATGCGCGCTTATTGGATCCCTCGATGGGTCCGCGCGCCCTTCAGAGGTAAGTCGATTCCCATGAACCGCACCGGCCGCGCCCTTGCACTGGGCTGCCTGTTGCTTCTTCAGCCCCTGCTCGCGCACGCACAAGCAGGCGGCAACTCGTTGTTAATCCCAGCGATGGGTCGCTGCACCCTCAATACCCAGCCGCAAGACCTGGAACAGGCGCTCGCCGCCTGCCAGAAAGCGTCGGATGAAGGGGATGCACAAGCGCAATACGAGTTGGGTGAGTTCTACTACGAAGGTAAAAACGCGCCACGCGACCTCAATCAAGCCCTGAGCTATTTCGAAAAGGCTTCGCTGCAAGGCCATGCCCAGGCGCAATTCAAGCTCGGTACCATGTTCTTCCACGGCGAAGGCGTGCCGGCCAATAACGTTCAGGCGTACATCCTGCTGAAGATGGCGGCGGTCAACGGCGCCGAAGACGCACTGGACACCGCCGACGAAGTCACCGAAAAAATGCCCCGCGAAGAGCTCGAACTCGCCACCCAGGTGCTCGGGCAAATTTTCCGTAAATATCTGATGGAATTGCAGAGCGCTGACGGGCGTACGCCGTTCGCGCCGCTGCCCTGATTTTTGCGTTGATCTGACTGGCGCCATCGCGAGCAAGCTCGCTCCCACATTCGACTGCATTCCCATATGAGAACTCGATCAACTGTGGGAGCGAGCTTGCTCGCGATAGGGGCGACTCGATCTTGAGCCTTACTTCTCAGGCATCGGCATCGGAAACGGCATTACATTGCCGACCGCGCCACGGGCTTCGCTGATTTTCGGTGTCCCCAGACGCTCGACTTCGTCGATACGCACGATCGAATGCATCGGCACAAAACTGCGCACCACGCCCTCGAACTGAGCCTTGAGCTTTTCTTCGCTCGGATCGACGACCACTTGCGTGCGCTCGCCAAAGACGAACTCTTCCACTTCCAGAAAGCCCCACAGATCACTTTGATAGATCTGCTTGGCGTACATTTCGAACACCTGGCCCTGGTTGAGGAAAATCACCTTGTAGATTGGAGCTTCACGTTTGGTCATGGTGGGCGGGTAACACATCGGGGTAAAAATGAGGGCGCAAACTATAGCACAGCCGTCGGACGCGCAACGGTAGGAACCACGGGACATGTTCCCTATAATGTGCGGTTCTTTGAATCAGGTGATGACTCTTTCCATGGCCAAGAAGCTTTACATCGAAACCCACGGTTGCCAGATGAACGAGTACGACAGCTCGCGCATGGTCGATCTGCTGGGCGAACATCAGGCCCTGGAAGTCACCGCTCGCGCTGAAGACGCCGACGTGATCCTGCTCAACACCTGCTCGATCCGCGAACGTGCGCAGGACCGTGTCTACTCCCAACTCGGACGCTGGCGCGAACTGAAACTGGCCAATCCGGACATGGTGATCGCCGTCGGCGGTTGCGTGGCCAGCCAGGAAGGCGCAGCCATCCGTGACCGCGCGCCGTACGTCGACGTGGTCTTCGGCCCGCAGACCCTGCACCGCCTTCCGGAAATGATCGACGCCGCGCGCATCAGCAAGCTGCCACAAGTCGACGTCTCGTTCCCGGAAATCGAAAAATTCGACCATTTGCCCGAGCCCCGCGTCGACGGCCCGAGCGCTTATGTGTCGGTCATGGAAGGTTGCAGCAAGTACTGCACGTTCTGCGTGGTCCCCTACACCCGCGGCGAAGAGGTCAGCCGGCCGTTCGACGACGTGATTGCCGAGATCATCCACCTGGCCGAAAACGGCGTGCGGGAAGTGACGCTATTGGGGCAGAACGTCAACGGCTACCGCGGCCTCACCCATGACGGGCGCCTGGCTGATCTGGCCGAGCTGATCCGCGTGGTCGCCGCTGTCGACGGCATCGACCGCATCCGCTACACCACGTCGCATCCACTGGAGTTTTCCGACAGCCTGATCCAGGCCCACGCCGACGTACCGGAGCTGGTCAAGCACCTGCACTTGCCGGTGCAATCGGGCTCGGACCGCATCCTCGCGGCGATGAAGCGCAACCACACCGCGCTGGAGTACAAATCCAAACTGCGCAAGCTGCGCGCCGCCGTGCCGGGGATCTGCATCAGCTCGGACTTCATCGTCGGCTTCCCGGGCGAGACCGAAAAAGACTTCGAACAAACCATGAAGCTGATTGCCGACGTCGGTTTCGACTTTTCCTACTCGTTCGTCTACAGCCAGCGCCCGGGCACACCGGCCGCCGACCTGGCCGATGACACACCTGAAGAACTGAAAAAAGAACGCCTGAACGCCCTGCAGCATCGTTTGAACCAGCAAGGTTTCGAGATCAGCCGACAAATGGTCGGTTCGATCCAGCGGATCCTGGTAACCGATTACTCGAAAAAAGACCCGGGCGAGCTGCAAGGCCGGACCGAAAATAACCGTATCGTCAACTTCCGCTGCGACAATCCGACCCTGATCGGCCAGTTCGCCGACGTGCACATCGATGCCGCGCAGCCGCACTCTCTGCGGGGTTCGCTAATTCAGTAACACCGAAGATCCCTGTGGGAGCGAGCTTGCTCGCGATAGCGTCAGGCCAGACAACTCATTTGTTGAATGTAAGGCCGTCATCGCGAGCAAGCTCGCTCCCACCGGGGCCACGCCAGACACAGGGATCGGATTGCAATATTTAAGAGCTTTCGCACCCAGCCCACTGGCGTTATCCTTGATTTCATCCCAATTGCCCCAGGGCGGCTAAATACGACCTTGAACGCACCCATAGAACCACATCGTTTCATCCTCGAGCCTTTTGAAGCTCGCCGCTTCGCCAATCTGTGCGGGCAATTCGACGAGCATTTGCGCTTGATCGAACAGCGCCTGACCATCGAGATCCGCAATCGCGGAAACCAGTTCGAGCTGATCGGCGAACCCAAACACACCACCTCCGCGGAAAACCTCCTGCGCCGCCTGTACCGGGAAACCAAGGGTACCGAGCTGTCGCCGGACATGGTTCACCTGTTCCTGCAGGAATCGGCCGTCGAAGAGCTGGACAATCACTCCCCCGCCGAACCGTCCGTGGCCCTGCGCACCAAGAAAGGCATGATTCGCCCCCGAGGCTTGAATCAAATACGCTACGTGAAGGAAATCCTCGGTAACGACATCAACTTCGGCATCGGTCCGGCCGGTACCGGCAAGACCTACCTGGCCGTCGCCTGCGCGGTCGATGCACTGGAGCGCGAGCAGATTCGCCGCATCCTGCTGGTTCGTCCGGCGGTCGAAGCGGGTGAAAAACTCGGCTTCCTGCCCGGCGACCTCGCCCAAAAGATCGACCCGTACCTGCGCCCGCTCTACGACGCGCTCTACGAAATGCTCGGCTTCGAATACGTCGCCAAGCTGATCGAGCGCCAGGTGATCGAAGTCGCGCCACTGGCGTACATGCGCGGCCGTACGCTGAACAACAGCTTCATCATTCTCGACGAAAGCCAGAACACCACGGTCGAACAAATGAAGATGTTCCTGACCCGGATCGGCTTCGGCTCCACGGCCGTCATCACCGGGGACATCACCCAGGTCGACCTGCCCCGCGGCACCAAGTCCGGCCTGCGCCACGTGATCGAAGTGCTCAAGGATGTGCCGGGCATCAGCTTTACCCACTTCCAGCCCAAGGACGTCGTGCGCCATCCGCTGGTGCAGCGCATCGTCGAAGCCTACGAGCGTTTCGAAACCCATGCGGCCGATGATGCAGCCGTCAAGGATAGCCGCCGCGATGCTTGAGCTTGACCTGCAAATCGCTACCGAAGCCTGCTCCCCCAGCGAAGCCGAGTTCCGCCAGTGGTGCGAACTGGCCCTGCGCCAGCGTACCGCCGATTCGGAGATGACCATTCGTCTGGTCGACGAAGCCGAAGGCCGCGAGTTGAACCACACCTGGCGGCAAAAGGATTACGCAACTAACGTCTTGTCATTCCCGGCCGATGTGCCGGATGAGTTCCTCGACATCCCGCTACTGGGCGACCTGGTGATCTGTGTCGCCGTGGTCGAGCGTGAAGCCGCCGAACAAGGCAAGCAACTCGACGCCCATTGGGCACACCTGGTGATTCACGGCTGCTTGCATCTGCTTGGTTACGACCATATTGATGACGACGAAGCCGAAGAAATGGAAGCACTGGAACGAACGTTGCTTGCAGAACTGGGCTTTCCCGATCCCTACGCGGACGACGAAGCCGATTTATCCCCTACCGAAACAACAAAGGATTCAGAGTAATCGCTATGAGCGAAGATCGATCGAGCAACGGGCAGAAGTCATGGCTGGGTAAGCTCACCCAGGCTTTTGCCCACGAGCCGAAAAACCGCCAGGAGCTGCTGGAGCTGCTGCGCGATGCACACCAGAACAAACTGCTGGACAGCGAAGCGCTGGCCATCGTCGAAGGCGCCATCCAGGTGGCTGACTTGCAGGTCCGGGACATCATGGTTCCGCGCTCGCAAATGGTCAGCATCAAGGCGACCCAGACACCCCGCGAGTTCCTGCCTGCCGTGGTCGACTCGGCCCACTCCCGCTATCCGGTGATCGGCGAAAGCCACGATGACGTGATGGGCGTGTTGCTGGCCAAGGACCTGCTGCCGTTGATCCTCAAGGAGAACGGCGAAAGCTTCAACATCAAGGACCTGCTGCGCCCGGCCACCTTCGTGCCGGAGTCCAAGCGCCTTAACGTGCTGCTGCGCGAATTTCGCGCCAACCACAACCACATGGCCATCGTCATCGACGAGTACGGCGGCGTGGCCGGTCTGGTGACCATCGAAGACGTGCT
Organism: Pseudomonas sp. Pseusp10; assembly: GCF_059492225.1. Lineage (NCBI taxonomy): Bacteria > Pseudomonadati > Pseudomonadota > Gammaproteobacteria > Pseudomonadales > Pseudomonadaceae > Pseudomonas > Pseudomonas sp. Pseusp10. The sequence goes on from NZ_CP168528.1 coordinate 6,201,907, forward strand.
GGAACAAATCGTCGGCGACATCGAAGACGAACACGACGTCGAAGAAGACAGCTACATCAAGCCGCTGCCCAGCGGTGATTTCCTGATCAAGGCCCTGACACCGATCGAGAACTTCAACGAGTTTTTCGACAGTGAATTCTCCGACGACGAGTTCGACACCGTTGGCGGTCTGGTAATGAGCGCGTTCGGGCATTTGCCAAAACGTAACGAAATCACTGAAATCGGCCCGTACCGTTTCCGCATCCTGAACGCCGACAGCCGTCGGATTCACTTGCTTCGCCTGACGCCCATTGCTCGCTAAGGATTGAAATGCGCTGGACAACCCGCCCCGGCTGGCCCGGTAACCTGCTGGCCGTGGCGGCCGGTGCAATCACCACCCTGGCCCTGGCGCCGTTCGATATCTGGCCACTGGCACTGCTCGCCGTCGGCCTGTTCTATGCGGGCCTGCGCGAGCTGAGCCCACGCCAGGCGCTGGGTCGCGGCTGGTGTTTCGGTTTCGGCCTGTTCGGTGCCGGCACCAGCTGGATCTACTACAGCATTCACCATTTCGGCGGCGCCTCGGTGTTGCTGGCCGGGTTCCTGATGTTGATCTTCACGGCGGCGATTGCCTGGTTCTTTGCCCTGCCCGCCTGGATTTGGGCGCGCTGGCTGCGCCGCAATGAAGCGCCGCTGGCTGACGCCCTCGCCTTCGCTGCGCTGTGGGTCGCCCAGGAAGCCTTCCGCGGCTGGTTCCTGACAGGCTTCCCGTGGCTGTATTCCGGCTACAGCCAGCTAGATGGCCCGCTGGCCGGGCTCGCGCCCATCGGCGGGATGTGGCTGATTTCCTTCACCCTGGCCCTGACGGCCGCGTTGATCTACAACGGCTTGCGCCTGGTTCGCACGGGGCGCAAAGGCTTCATTGCTGCCGGTGTATTGCTGCTGGTCGGCCCCTGGCTGCTCGGGATGGCACTCAAGCACCACGCCTGGACCAGCCCGTCAGGCCCGCCACTGAGCGTTGCCGCCATTCAGGGCAACATCGAACAAAGCATGAAGTGGGACCCGGCGCAGCTCAACGCGCAGTTGGCGCTGTACCGCGACATGAGTTTCAGCTCCAGGCGCGTCGATCTTCTCATCTGGCCGGAAACGGCGATCCCGGTGCTCAAGGAGTCCGCCGAGGGCTACCTGAACATGATGGGCAGCTTCGCGGCCGAGCGTAAATCAGCGCTGATTACCGGTGTCCCGGTCCGCATGGAGGTACGCCACGAAAAGCGTTTCTTCAATGGCATCACCGTGACCGGTGAAGGCGACGGCACTTACCTGAAGCAAAAACTGGTGCCTTTTGGTGAATATGTTCCGCTGCAGGATGTGCTGCGCGGGTTGATCGCATTCTTCGACCTGCCGATGTCGGACTTTGCCCGCGGCCCGGCCGACCAGCCGCTGCTGCAGGCCAAGGGTTATCAGATCGCGCCGTTCATCTGCTATGAAGTGGTTTACCCGGAGTTCGCCGCCAGCCTTGCCGCCCGCAGCGACCTGTTGCTGACCATCAGCAACGACACTTGGTTCGGCACCTCCATCGGCCCGCTGCAACACCTGCAGATGGCACAGATGCGTGCACTGGAAGCTGGCCGCTGGATGATCCGCGCCACCAACAACGGTGTGTCCGGCCTGATCAACCCGTTCGGTCAGATTACCGATCAGATCCCGCAGTTCGAACGCGGCATCCTGTATGGCGAAGTGGTGCCGATGCACAACTTCACACCGTACCTGGAATGGCGCTCGTGGCCATTGCTCATTGCCTGCGTGTTGTTGTTTGGCTGGGCGCTGATTGCGAGCCGGATGGCCAAGACCGTTTAAAAGCTTCGTCGGATTGCCTTCGCGAGCAAGCCCGCTCCCACACTGGATCTAAGTCGGTCACAGTATTTGTGTACGACGCCGATCAAATGTGGGAGCGGGCTTGCTCCGGGCGGCGATCCGACGAAGGCGGCATCACAGGCACCGCATCAATCAGTGCCGACATCACCTCAATAGAACAACGAATAACCGATCTGCCCCACCGCCTCGTTCATCAACTGCCCGTTCTGCCAGATCGCCTTGAACTCCGGCATCCACCCTCCCAGTGGCTGCGCGTTGTCGCCGCCCAGAAACCCCACTGGCGCCGGCACCACCTCAAATCCGGCCTTGCGGAAACTCCAGACCGCTCGCGGCATATGCCAGGCTTGAGTCACGAGCACTACACGCTTGATGCCCTGTGGAAGCAACACCTCAGCGCTGAACTGCGCATTCTCCCAGGTCGTGCGGCTACGCCCTTCCTGCCAGCGCACGCTCACGCCAAAATCGTCACGCAAGGAGTCAGCCATTATCTGCGCCTCGCTGGGCGGCGTGCCGTAATGCAGGCCACCACTGGCCAGTACCGGCAACCCGGAAGCCTTGGCCAGCCGCGCGGCAAAGCGCTGGCGCTCCAGACCGACACCCGTGGGCTGGTCGGCACCCCAGGCCACGTCACCACGCTCGCGCCCCGAACCGAGGACCACGATCGCGTCTGCGCGCTGCCCCAGTCCCGCCCATTCCTCGCGGGTCAGCGGTGGCTCACGCTCGAGCAGGCCGGCACTCCACTGCACCACCACCGGCAGGCTCATCAGCCAGAAACCACCCAACCCCAGAGCAAAGCACACACTGGCAAGCCTTGGTCTTGAGCGACGCAACCACCAGGCAAGCAAAAGCAGCAGCAACAGAATGCCGGGTGGCAAAAGAAGTTGTTTCACGAAATAACGAAAAGGCATCGAGCATCTCCCGGAGATGCCCGAAGCCTAAGTGGGTTGGCGCGATGCGACAATGAATACAGAGGGACTATGCTTCAAAAAATCATGGAGCATGGCTCTGCGGCCTATTTGAAATGCAAAGACCGGACCTTTACCGCGTCTTTGCCGGGAACCTTGTCCTTGAGCCAGATGATCTTGGCCGAACGTGGTGCGTCGAGTTGCTTTACCGCTTCTGACAAGCATCCGTGTGTTTCACGTTCACTGCGATCCAGATATGCCTTGACCAGTGCAAACTCTGCGGGGCTCAGGCCGCGCAGTTCCAGTTCCAGAGGGCGTTCGTCGCGCAACCGGCCAGCGGTTCTTGCCGCGTCCAGGGCCAAGGCCAACCGATCGATCAGCCTTTCGTACAGCTCCGGTTTTGTAGCTTTTTGCTGTGACTCAACCATCCCTCACCTCATTGGAAGATAAGACCTACTCCCCAGTTAGAGCTTAGCTTCCATGAACAATCCGGCTGAACGCCGCGACCAACGGCCCTCGCGGCGGTTTTTGCAGGACGTGCGGCAGCAATCAGGGTTTCCCTCGGTAGAGCGCGGTCATGTATGCTACGGCGCTTCCTGTAACTCCACTTCCAGCTCGGCTGGGCATCGAAAACGCCAATGTGGCGAGATCAGCGTCCAGCGTTGCATTGAAGAGGATTAGGCCACCCCTATTCAGTTCAAAAGTAGCCATGCACGAACAATATCAGCCCCGTGAAATCGAAGCCGCCGCCCAGTCGTTCTGGGACGAGCAAAAGTCCTTTGAAGTCAGTGAACAGCCAGGCAAGGAGACTTACTACTGCCTGTCGATGTTCCCTTACCCCAGCGGCAAGCTACACATGGGGCACGTGCGCAACTACACCATCGGCGACGTGATCTCCCGCTACCAGCGCATGCAAGGCAAGAATGTTCTGCAACCAATGGGTTGGGACGCCTTCGGCATGCCGGCGGAAAACGCCGCGATGAAGAACAACGTAGCGCCTGCCAAGTGGACCTACGAAAACATCGCCTACATGAAAAGCCAGTTGCGCAGCCTGGGCCTGGCGGTGGACTGGTCGCGCGAAGTGACCACCTGCAAACCCGATTACTACCGCTGGGAACAATGGCTGTTCACTCGCCTGTTCGAAAAAGGCGTGATCTACAAAAAAAGCGGCACCGTGAACTGGGACCCGGTCGACCAGACCGTCCTGGCCAACGAGCAGGTGATCGACGGTCGCGGCTGGCGCTCCGGCGCGCTGATCGAAAAGCGCGAAATCCCGATGTACTACTTCAAGATCACCGCCTACGCGGATGAGCTGCTGGAGAGCCTCGACGAACTGACTGGCTGGCCTGAACAGGTCAAGACCATGCAGCGCAACTGGATCGGCAAGTCCCGCGGCATGGAAGTGCAGTTCCCCTACAACGTTGATTCCATCGGCGAAACCGGCGCACTGAAAGTTTTCACTACCCGTCCGGACACCCTGATGGGCGCCACCTACGTTGCCGTGGCCGCCGAGCACCACCTGGCGACCCTGGCCGCGCAGAACAATCCTGAGCTGCAAGCGTTCATCGCTGAATGCAAGGGCGGCAGCGTGGCCGAAGCCGACGTCGCCACCCAGGAGAAAAAAGGCCTGCCGACCGGCCTGTTCGTCGAGCACCCGCTGACCGGTGAGAAACTGCCGGTATGGGTCGCCAACTACGTGCTGATGCACTACGGCGATGGCGCGGTGATGGCGGTTCCGGCCCACGACGAGCGCGATTTCGAATTCGCCCACAAATACAACCTGCCGGTCAAATCGGTAGTGCGCACCAGCTCCGGTGACAGCAACCCGGCGCCATGGCAAGACGCCTACGGCGAGTACGGCACGCTGATCAATTCCGGCGAGTTCGACGGCCTCGACTTCGCGGGTGCCTTCGACGCCATCGAAGTCGCACTGATCAAGAAAGAACTGGGCGCCTCGCGTACCCAGTTCCGCCTGCGCGACTGGGGCATCAGCCGCCAGCGTTACTGGGGCTGCCCGATCCCGATCATCCACTGCACCACCTGCGGTGACGTGCCGGTACCGGAAGATCAACTGCCGGTCGTGCTGCCGGAAGACGTCGTACCCGACGGCGCCGGCTCGCCACTGGCACGCATGCCCGAGTTCTACGAGTGCACCTGCCCTAAATGCGGCGCGCCGGCCAAGCGTGAAACCGACACCATGGACACCTTCGTCGAGTCCTCGTGGTATTACGCCCGCTACGCCTCGCCGCACTATCAAGGCGGCCTGGTAGAAAAATCGGCGGCCGACCACTGGCTGCCGGTTGACCAGTACATCGGTGGTATCGAACACGCGATCCTGCACCTGCTCTATGCGCGCTTCTTCCACAAGTTGATGCGTGACGAAGGCCTGGTGAGCTCCAACGAGCCGTTCAAGAACCTGCTGACCCAGGGCATGGTGATCGCCGAGACTTACTATCGTCGCGAAGCCAATGGTGCTTACACCTGGTTCAACCCCGCGGATGTTGAACTCGAACGCGACAGCAAGGCCAAGGTCATCAGCGCCAAGCTGATCGCAGACGGTCTGCCGGTGGAAATCGGTGGCACCGAGAAGATGGCCAAGTCCAAGAACAACGGCGTTGACCCACAGTCGATGATCGACCAGTTCGGCGCAGACACCTGCCGCCTGTTCATGATGTTCGCCTCGCCACCTGACATGAGCGCGGAATGGTCCGACTCGGGCGTCGAAGGTTCGCACCGTTTCCTCAAGCGCGTCTGGCGTCTGGCTCAAGCCCACGTCACCCAAGGCCTGCCAGGCAAACTGGACGTTGCCAGCCTGAACGACGATCAGAAAGCCATTCGCCGCTCGATCCACCAGGCTATCAAGCAGGCCAGCCACGACGTCGGCCAGAACCACAAATTCAACACCGCCATCGCCCAGGTGATGACGCTGATGAACGTGCTGGAAAAAGCCGCACAAGGCAGCGAACAGGATCGCGCACTGGTCCAGGAAGGTCTGGAAACCGTGACTCTTCTACTGGCCCCTATCACCCCGCACATCAGCCACGAGCTGTGGCATCGCCTGGGGCACGCCGACCCGGTGATCGACGCCGGCTGGCCGGCACTGGACGAAAGCGCGCTGGTACAGGACAGCCTGCAGCTCGTCATTCAAGTGAACGGCAAACTGCGTGGTCACATCGAAATGCCGGCCAGCGCCAGCCGTGAAGAAGTCGAAGCCGCCGCCCGAGCCAACGAAAACGTACTGCGTTTCGTCGACGGTCTGACCATTCGTAAAGTGATCGTAGTGCCCGGGAAACTGGTCAATATCGTCGCCAGCTAATTGGATCAGGCGCCAGGTGAGCCTGGCGCCGAGTAAAACCTTTCGGGCCGCTTGATCGGCCCACATGGTTTCAAGGGGAGCAACAAGATGATCAAACGCAATCTGCTGGTGATGGGCCTCGCGGTTCTGTTGAGCGCCTGCGGTTTCCAGCTGCGCGGCACCGGCACCAACGAACTGGCGATCAAGGAACTCGACCTGAGCGCCCGTAACGCTTATGGCGAAACCGTGACCCAGTTGCGTCGGACACTGGAAGGCAGCGGCGTCAAAGTCTATACCGGCGCACCGTACAAACTGGTGCTGACCAATGAGCAGGAAAGCCAGCGCATCCTCAGCTACGCAGGCGCCAGTAGTACCGGCGAGTACCAGATCACCACCGTGCTGAACTACGACATCCGTGGTCGCGGTGATCTGCCATTGTTGAGCGACAAGCTTGAAGTGCAGAAAGTCTTTATGCACGACGGCAGCAACCTGGTGGGGTCCGACCAGGAAGCCGCAAACGCCCGTGCAGAAGGCCGCCGGGAGATGGTTCAACGCATGATGCTGCGTCTGGAACAACTGACCCCGAGCCAACTGGACAAGTTGCAGCAGACTGCCGAAGCCAAGGCCAAAGCTGAAGCCGCGGCACTGGAAGCGGCAAGCAAGGCTGAAGCGGAAACCCCGCGTCAGTCGCCTATCGAACTGCCGCGGCAGTAAGACTTACGGGGCGCTCATGCGCCCCGTTCGCCCTCTCTTATGAAGCTCGCCCCCGCCCAACTCGCCAAACACCTGCAAGGCGCTCTTGCGCCCGTCTACATCATCAGCGGCGATGACCCGCTGCTGTGCCAGGAGGCGGCCGACGCCATTCGCGCAGCCGCCCGTCAGCAGGGATTCGATGAACGCCAGGTGTTTGCCGCAGACGCCAGTTTCGACTGGGGGACGTTGCTGCAAGCCGGTGCCAGCATGTCGCTGTTCGCCGAAAAGCGCCTGCTGGAACTGCGCCTGCCTTCCGGCAAACCCGGCGACAAAGGTGCCGCCGCACTGATCGAGTACTGCTCGCGCCCGGCCGACGATACCGTGCTGCTGATCAGCTTGCCGAAACTCGATGGCAGCGCGCAGAAAACCAAGTGGGGCAAAGCGCTGGTCGAAGGCCAGCAGACCCAGTTCGTGCAGATCTGGCCGGTCGATGTCGCCCAGTTGCCAAGCTGGATCCGCCAACGATTGTCCCAGGCCGGGCTTTCCGCCAGCCAGGACGCCGTTGAGCTGATCGCGGCGCGGGTCGAGGGCAACTTGCTGGCCGCCGCCCAGGAAATCGAAAAGCTCAAACTGATGGCCGAAGGGGGCCAGATCACCGTTGAAACCGTGCAGGCTGCGGTGGCCGACAGTGCGCGCTTCGACGTCTTCGGCCTGACCGATGCGGTTCTCAATGGTGAAGCGGCCCATGCCTTGCGCATGCTCGAAGGGTTGCGCGGTGAAGGCGTCGAGCCACCGGTGATTCTCTGGGCCCTGGCCCGGGAGTTACGCCTGCTGGCCAATATTTCGCTGCAATACAGCCAGGGGACGCCGCTGGACAAGGCCTTCAGCCAGGCCAAACCTCCGGTCTGGGACAAACGCAAACCGTTGATGAGCAAAGCCCTGCAACGCTACTCGGCGCAACGCTGGGCGCAACTGCTGCTCGAAGCTCAGCGCATCGACGCGCAGATCAAGGGTCAGGCTGCCGGCTCACCGTGGATGAGCTTGAGTCGGTTGACGTTGTTGATGGCCGGACAAAAATTGTCGCTGCCTGCAGAGTAATCGCGCTTTCTGCAAAACACTGATCCATCCGCCCTATAGACAGCCCTCCAACTTCGGCCGATGATTTGCCCCGCAAAAACCACTCAATTGTGAGGCACCGTCATGAGCAAAAAGCCATCAAAGCATGGCCCCAACAAGGCCAAATCAATCATTGCCCAGCCACTGTTCCGCAGCCGTCAGGAACGCCCCGCCAAGGGCAAAGGCAGTTACCGCCGCGAAGCCTTCCAGTCTGACAGCTGGGAGGCTTCTTACTTTCTGGCTGCGTAAAGCAGAACACCCCTTTGACATGGTAAGGTCTGTACCTGATTCGTACTCCCTGGACCCGTGCATGCCCTTTTGTCTTCCCCGTCGTTGGCACTTACGCCAATTGATCGCTGCATCCAGCCTTGTTTTGCTTGTCGCCTGTGCGGAAAAACCGACCGCAGCCGACGCTCAGCCGCTTCAGACACTTCCTGTCGCTACCGCCCCGGCGGTTGTTCCGCCTGTGGTTCCGACAGGTGAGAACCTCGACATCCAGCCTACCCAGACCTTTGCCGAATGGCAGGCGGGTTTCCGCAAGGATGCCCTGGCCGCCGGCATCCGCGCCGATCTGTTTGATCGCGCTTTCGCCAATGTCAGCTTCGACCCCAGTGTGATTCGTGCCGATCGCAGCCAACCGGAATTCGCAAAACCGGTGTGGGAATACCTGGACGGCGCCTTGTCGCCGCTGCGGGTACGCAAAGGCCAGTCGCTGATCAATCAGTACGCCGACATTCTGCAAAGCATCGAGCAGCGTTACGGCGTTGACCGTCAGGCGCTGGTAGCCGTGTGGGGAATGGAAAGCAACTTTGGCCAGTTCCAGGGCAGCAAGTCGGTGATCAACTCGCTGGCGACCCTGGCCTACGAAGGCCGTCGCCCCGGTTTTGCCCACGCGCAATTGATTGCTGCCCTGCAAATCCTGCAACAGGGCGATATCGAACCCGAGAAGATGCTGGGTTCCTGGGCCGGCGCCATGGGCCAGACCCAGTTCATCCCGACCACCTATAACACCCACGCCGTCGATTTCGACGGCGACGGCCGTCGCGATATCTGGGGCAGTTCGGCCGACGCCCTGGCCTCGACCGCGCACTACCTGCAAAGCTCCGGCTGGCAGAGAGGTCAGCCGTGGGGCTTTGAAGTCCAGCTGCCGAGCGGCTTCAACTACGTACTGGCCGATGGCACGATTCGCAAGAGTGTCGCCGAATGGCGGCAACTGGGCATTACGCTACCCAACGGCGGCCAGGTCCCGGCAGGCTCGGAGCAACTGTCCGCGGCACTGTTGTTGCCGGCCGGCTATCGCGGTCCCGCATTCCTGGTGCTCGATAACTTCCGGGCGATTCTCAAATACAACAACTCGTCGTCCTACGCCTTGGGGGTGAGCCTGTTGTCCGAACGCTTCAATGGCACAGGCCTGATCAGCGGCATGTGGCCAAAGGATGACCTGCCACTGAGCCGTACCGAGCGGATCGAGCTGCAAAACCTGTTGAGTGCGCAAAACTACGACGCCGGCACCGCCGACGGGATCATTGGAGCCAATACTCGCAAGGCAATCCGCAGCGCCCAGCAGTCATTTGGCTGGCCGGCGGATGGCTATCCGACGCACAAGTTGCTGGAAGGTTTGCGTAACCGCTAGTTAACTGTACGGCTGAAACCGCTTTCGCGAGCAAGCCCGCTCCCACATTCGACCGTATTCCCATGCAGGAACGCGGTTAAATGTGGGAGCGGGCTTGCTCGCGAAGACTGACTGACAGACAGCGAAAATCTAGCGCCTGACCACCACGTCCTGTTCCAACACCAACTCCTTGTTCCCCGCATCCAGCCGCACCAACGCCCCCATGGGCAACGTCAGGTTCGGGTCGCAATGGCCGCTGCGCCATCCGGACAGCACCGGAATCTTCAATGCCTCGAAGGTCTGCTTGAGCAACCGCTCCAGCGCTGCCACATCCACACCCGCCACATCCCCGACCAACACGCCGCGCAGCTTGTGCAACGTGCCTGCCAGCCGCAACTGGGTCAGCAACCGGTCAATGCGATACAGCGGCTCGTTGATGTCCTCGATCAACAGAATGACACCCTCGGCGTCCATCTCGTAAGGCGTACCCATGGTTGCGGTAATCATGGCCAGATTACCGCCGAGCAAGCGTCCATGGGCAATGCCCGGCTCGATCGTGGTCAGCGGGTAGGCTACCGGGTGCGCCAGCACTGTGCCCGCCCTCACCTGCCCTCGCAGCATGTTGAAGAAGGAAAACTCTGTAGGTTGTTGCTTGCCACCCAGCAGATCGGCGTTGAGCATCGGCCCATGAAACGTCACGAAACCTGCATATCGGCTGATCGCCAAATGCAGTGCAGTGATGTCGCTGTAACCGATGAACGGCTTGGCGTTATCGCGCAGCAACCCGAAATCGATACGATCGAGCAACCGGGGCGTGCCATAACCACCGCGCAGGCAGATGATGGCATCCACCTCGCTGTCGGTGAATGCTGCATGCAGGTCGCCAAGTCGCACCTCGTCGCTACCGGCCAGATAGCCGTCTTTCTCGTAGACCCCGGGATACACTTTCAGTGAATAACCCCGGGCACGCATCCATTGCAGCGCCTTGTCGGTATCCAGCGTCGCGGGACCGGCGGGTGCGATAACGCCGATCATGCCTTCCGACGGCAGTGCCGGGACGGGGGTGTGAGGGCAAAGGGTGTGGGTCGGTCGAGCGGTCATCCGTGAATCTCCCTGCGTGAGAACATCAGCACACAGTAGTCAGGAACGGGGACAAACAGAAGAGGGTCAGTCGTCCCGCAGGTTGTAGGAAAAAACGGCCGCGGCCGTAGGCCAGGCAAAAAAACGCCCGCAAGGCTTTGAAACCTTGCGGGCGTTTTATGTTTCACAGTCGATCAGGACGACATCAGCTCGGCCTTGACCAGCTTGGCCTGCTCGTCGGCGTGATACGAGGAGCGTACCAACGGACCCGAGGCCACGTTCTTGAAGCCCATCTTGTAGCCTTCCTCGGCGAACCAGGCGAAGGTGTCCGGGTGCACGAAGCGCTGCACCGGCAAGTGGCTGCGGGACGGTTGCAGGTACTGGCCGAGGGTCAACATGTCGATGTCGTGTTCGCGCATGCGCTTCATGACTTCGATGACTTCTTCGTCGGTCTCGCCCAGGCCCAGCATCAGGCCGGACTTGGTTGGAATGTGCGGCATCATCTGCTTGAAGCGTTGCAGCAGGGTCAGCGACCACTGGTAGTCGGAGCCCGGGCGCGCAGCCTTGTACAGGCGCGGCACGGTTTCCAGGTTGTGGTTGAACACATCCGGCGGCTCGGCGGCGGTGATTTCCAGGGCGATGTCCATGCGGCCACGGTAGTCCGGAACCAGGGTTTCGAGCTGCACGTTCGGCGACAGCTTGCGGATTTCACGGATGCAGTCGGCAAAGTGCTGGGCACCGCCGTCACGCAGGTCGTCACGGTCTACCGAAGTGATCACCACGTACTTCAGGCGCAAGTCGGCGATGGCGATGGCCAGGCTTTCCGGCTCGTTGACGTCCAGTGGCTTCGGACGGCCGTGGCCGACGTCGCAGAACGGGCAACGACGGGTGCAGATGTCACCCATGATCATGAAGGTCGCGGTGCCGCCGGAGAAGCACTCGCCCAGGTTCGGGCAGGAGGCTTCTTCACACACGCTGTGCAGCTTGTGTTTGCGCAACAGCGCCTTGATACGGTCGACTTCCGGCGAAACCGGGATGCGGACGCGAATCCAGTCCGGCTTCTTCGGCAGTTCGGTGGTCGGAATGATCTTCACCGGGATGCGGGCAACCTTCTCGGCGCCGCGCAGCTTGACGCCGGCTTCAACCTTGGGACGCGGGGCCGGGCGCTCGGTGACATCAAGCGTCGGGATCATGGTTTGCACTGCATCAGTAGTCATATCAGTCGATTCCGCCCGTAAGGGTCGTCTGCTCAGCATAGTCGAGGTGTTTGACGAGCTGCGCGCGCAGCCGGGCACTTACCTCGGCAAATTCAATCGATCCTGCGTGATCGCTCAGCTGGGTCATCGCCAGCCCGGCGTAGCCGCAGGGATTAATCCGTCGAAACGGTTCCAGGTTCATGTCCACGTTCAAGGCCAGGCCATGAAAGGAACAACCGTGGCGGATCCGCAGACCCAGGGAAGCGATTTTTGCCCCGTTGACATAGACACCCGGTGCATCAGGCTTGGCTGCGGCGGTCACGCCGTAGCTGGCCAGCAGCTCGATCAGGCACTGCTCGATACGGGTGACCAGATCGCGCACGCCAAACCCGAGCTTGCGTACGTCCAGTAGCAGATAAGCCACCAGTTGGCCGGGGCCGTGGTAGGTCACCTGACCACCACGATCGACCTGCACCACCGGAATATCACCGGGAAGCAGCAAATGCTCGGCCTTGCCCGCCTGCCCCTGGGTGAACACCGGGGGGTGCTCAACCAGCCAGATCTCGTCGGCGGCATCACTACCGCGTTCGTTGGTGAAGCGTTGCATGGCATGCCAGACCGGCTCGTAAGCCATCTGGCCGAGCTCGCGAAAGCCCAGCGTGCCAGACATCACAACACCATGTGCACGAAGCCGGTGGCCCGCAGTTCGCTGTTGATGTTGTACAGCTGGTCCTGGTCGGTCGCGACGATGTGCAACTGAATGGTGGTGTATTTGCCGTTGCTGCTCTGGCGCTCGTCAACACGCTCATCGTTGATCTTGGCGTGTTTCTCGACGATCTTGATGATCTTGTCCTTGTTGCCCACACCGGTATCGCTGATTACCTTAACGGGATAGTCAGTGACCGGGAATTCGATCTTTGGCGCCTTTACTTCGGTATCGGTCATGGCGTAACGGCCTCTTGAGCGTAAGCCGTGGCGACGGGCATGGCCCCGTGCTGGATCAGCACGGGGCCATGCAGGTGCACACTAAATTCAGTTGAACAAGCCGTAGAAGAATAGACGGATGCTATCCCACATGCGGCGGAAGATACCACCTTCCTCGACAGCGTCCAGAGCGATCAGGTCAGCGCTGTGCACTACCTTGTCGTCCAGTTTCACTTCGACTTTACCGATCACGTCGCCCTTGGCGATTGGCGCGACCAGTTGCGGGTTCATGGTCATGCTGGCAGCGAGCTTTTTCAGCTGGCCTTTCGGCAGGGTCATGGTCAGGTCTTCAGCCAGGCCGGCCTTGACTTGATTGGTGGAGCCCTTCCAGACAGGCGCCTGGGCCAGCTCGGCGCCCTTCTGATAGAAGGTCTGGGTTTCGAAGAAGCGGAAACCGTAGGTCAGCAGCTTCTGGGTTTCTGCGGCACGGGCCACTTCGCTGTTAGTGCCGAACACTACGGCGATCAGGCGCATGCCATCACGTACGGCCGAGGACACCATGCAGTAGCCGGCTTCGTCAGTGTGGCCGGTTTTCAGACCGTCGACGGTCTTGTCGCGCCACAGCAGCAGGTTACGGTTGGGTTGCTTGATGCCGTTCCAGAAGAACTCTTTCTGCGAGTAGATCGCGTAGTGAGCCGGGTCTTCGTGGATGATCGCGCGGGCCAGCACAGCCATGTCGTGAGCCGACGAATAGTGCTCAGGGTTCGGCAGGCCGGTCGGGTTCATGAAGTGGGTGTTGGTCATGCCCAGGTCGGCGACCGTCTTGTTCATCAGGTCGGCGAAGGCGTCTTCGCTACCGGCGATGTGCTCGGAGAGCGCGACACTGGCGTCGTTACCCGACTGGATGATGATGCCGTGCAGCAGGTCGCTGACGGTGACCTGCGAGCCGACCTTGATGAACATCCGCGAACCGCCGGTACGCCAGGCGTTTTCGCTGACGGTCACCGGATCGTTTTCGCCGATCTGGCCACGACGGATTTCCAGGGTCGCGATGTACGCGGTCATCAGCTTGGTCAGGCTGGCCGGTGGCAGACGCTGGTCACCATTGTTCTCGACCAGCACGTTGCCGCTGCTGGCATCCATGAGCACATAGGCCTTGGCGGCCAATTGTGGTGGCGAAGGCATCATCTCGACCGCAAAAGCGGCGGGTGAGAGAAGCAGCGGGACTAACAGGAACAGGCGTTTGGCAAAGGTGGTGATGTTCATCCGTCTCTCGAAATCGCTAATGGAAACTGCCCAAGGGCAAAACTAATCAGATGACTTTCTAACGAGTCATCGCGTGTTCAGTTGCTCACTCTGTAACCCTTGCCGGGCTTTTGTTCTTCAACGAGCCAACAACCTGATTCACCCCCTAATCGCTGGTGAATCGTCAATCAAGTTCTACGTATTGCTTATTCCGTGACCACACTTGGCGAACCAAGGTTGGCCAGGCGCACACTGTTCTGCACCTGCTGGATTTCACCCGGCGATCCGATCGGGCCCAGGCGAACCCGATGCAGGGTCTGCTGATTGCGCACGATCGAGCTGATGAACACCGGAGCGCTCACCATCCCGCTGAGCTTCGATCTCAGGAGTTCTGCAGCGTCCGGGTTGGCGAACGCGCCCACCTGCAGATACTGGCCAGAGGCTGGTACAGAAACGTTTTTTTTTGCATCAAGCTGCACCGGCACGACCGCGGCAGCGTGTTGCTGTGGCGGCGGTGTCCATTGCTCGACCGTGCCGGCCGAGGCCGTGATCACCGGGGCGCTATTCTGCGCGACTTTCGGTTCATTGAGCATTAATGGTGCCGGACGGCCTTTGGCCGCCCAATACGCCTGCGGGTCGATGCCTTCGACCTTGACCCGCGCGGTGCCGGTTTCGGCATAACCGAGCTTCTTGGCCGCGGCGTAGGACAGGTCGATGATCCGGTCCGAGTAGAACGGCCCGCGGTCGTTGACTCGCAGGATCACGCTCTTGTTGTTGTCCAGGTTGGTCACCCGAACGTAACTCGGCAGTGGCAATGTCTTGTGCGCGGCACTCATGCCGTACAGGTCATACACTTCGCCGTTGGCGGTGTTCTGACCGTGGAACTTGGTGCCGTACCAGGATGCCGTACCCGACTGCACGTAGGTCTTGGACTCTTGCAGCGGGAAGTAAGTCTTGCCCAGCACGGTGTACGGGTTGGCCTTGTACGGGCCGGTGTGCAGGGTCGGTGTGGCGTCCGGGATGCGCGACACATCGACGTCCCACCATGGCGCGCCATCCTTGTGGGCGCGGTTGATGTCCAGCCCCGGCGCCGAGCGCACGGCGGTGGATGATTTCTGCGCCGGCGCACGGCTGGTCGAACAACTGGCGACCAGCACTGCCAACGCGGCGAATGCCAGCAGCTTCAGGGGTTTACTCATAGGCAATGCCCGCATTACTTGACGCCCCGTGCTTGGACCAGCTGCTCAGACAGTTGATGTACGGCCATGGCGTACATCACGCTGCGGTTATAACGCGTGATCGCGTAAAAATTCTTCAGGCCCATCCAGTATTCGGGGCCATTGTCGCCTTCCAGGCGGAATGCAGTAACCGGCATATCATCGCGCAGCGCATCATGACTTGACCACCCCAGGGCTCGCAACTCCCCGACGGTCTTCGTCGGCTCGATTCCAGTGGTCAAACCTTCGTCGACCTGCTCGCCACGGATGTCGGCGCGGCTGACCACCGGTTCACCGGCGACCCAGCCATGACGCTTGAAGTAACTAGCGACACTGCCAATGGCGTCGTCCGGATTGGTCCAGATGTTGATATGGCCATCACCGTCGAAATCCACCGCATAGGCGCGGAAACTGCTCGGCATGAATTGCGGCAATCCCATTGCGCCGGCGTAGGAGCCTTTGAGCGTCAACGGATCGACCTGCTCTTCGCGGGCCAGCAGCAGGAACTCACGCAACTCCTTGCGGAAAAACTCGGCACGGGGAGGATAGTCGAAACCCAGGGTCGACAAGGCATCGATCACCCGGAAATTTCCGGTATTACGGCCAAAAAAGGTTTCAATGCCGATGATCGAGACAATCACCTGGGCCGGCACGCCATATTCCTGCTCGGCACGGGCCAACACGGCCTCGTGCTGACGCCAGAAGTCCACACCCCGGGCGATGCGCGCGTCGGTGATGAACATCGGGCGATATTCGCTCCACTGCTTGACCCGTTCGGCGGGTTTCGAGATGGCGTCCAGAATCGACTGCTTGCGCTCGGCTTCGCGGAACACACCCATCAATTGTTCACCGGCGAAACCGTAGTCGCGGGTCATTTCACCGACGAACTCGGCCACCTGGGGTGAGCCTTCGTAGTCGCCGGCCAACGCTTCCTGCACGGTGCCAAGGATGCTTACCAGGCCGACCCATGGCGCGTATCGAGTCGCCCAGCCACGCATTACTTGCATTGAAAATTTCACCTTATTCAAACCTGCGCGATCCACTTGCGATGGGTATGGATCGACATCAAAACCCCAAACGCTGACAGCAGCGTCACCAGCGAAGTTCCTCCGTAGCTAATGAACGGCAACGGCACCCCCACCACCGGCAGCAGGCCACTGACCATACCGATGTTGACGAAAACATAAACAAAAAATGTCATGGTCAGGCTGCCCGCGAGCAACTTGCCGAACAATGTCTGCGCCTGGGCGGTAATCACCAGGCCGCGGCCGATCAACAGCAGGTAGATCAGCAGCAGCGCGCAGATCCCCACCAGACCGAACTCTTCACCCATTACGGCAATGATGAAGTCGGTATGGCTTTCCGGCAGGAAGTCCAGGTGCGACTGGGTGCCCAGCAACCACCCCTTGCCGAACACACCGCCGGAGCCGATGGCGGCCTTGGACTGGATGATGTTCCAGCCGGTCCCGAGCGGATCGCTCTCCGGGTCGAGGAACGTCAGGATTCGCTGCTTCTGGTAGTCATGCATGATGAAGAACCACATGGCAACTGCCACAGGCACGGCGGCGGCCAGCACACTGAGGATCCAGCGCCAGCGCAAACCGCCCATGAACAGCACGAAAGCGCCGCCGGCCAGGATCAGCAGCGAAGTGCCAAGGTCCGGTTGCCGCACGATGAGAATGAACGGGATACCGATCAGCATCAGACTGATGCCGACATGCTTGAGCTGCGGCGGCAAAGTGCGTTTGGACAAGTACCAGGCGATGGTCGCCGGCATCAGGATCTTCATGAACTCCGAGGGCTGGAAGCGAATCACGCCGGGAATATTGATCCAGCGCGTGGCGCCCATGGCGTTGTGACCCATGACATCCACCACGACCAGCAAGAGCACGCCGATCACATAACCAATAGGCACCCAACGGGCCATGAAGCGCGGTTCGAACTGAGCGATGACGATCATCGACACCAGACCGATGCCGAACGATGTGGCCTGCTTGGCCAGCAAGTCCCAGCTCTTGCCACTGGCCGAATACAGCACGAACAGGCTGCCGGCCGCCAGGGTCAGCAGCAGGATCAGCAGCGGGCCGTCGATATGCAGGCGTTGCAGCAGCGTCGCACGACGACGCATCACATCCTCGCTGGAGAGCATGCGATCAAAATTATTCATCACGGGCAGTTGCCTCTGCACTGATAGGGCTGGCGTATTCAGGCTTCAATCGGCCGTCCTGGTCCAGGAGCCAGGCATCCATGACTTGACGCACCACCGGCGCGGCGACGCCGGAACCGGACTCGCCGTTCTCGACCATCACCGACACCACGATTTTCGGGTCGTCGGCCGGCGCGAAGCCGACGAACAAGGCGTGGTCGCGGTGGCGTTCCTGGACCTTGGAACGGTCGTACTTCTCGCCCTGCTTGATCGCGACCACCTGGGCCGTACCGCTCTTGCCGGCGATGCGGTACTGCGCACCGATCGAAGCCTTGCGTGCCGTACCGCGGGCGCCGTGCATCACCTGCTGCATGCCGTGATTGACCTTGGTCCAGTCAGACGGATCACGCAGGATGATGTCCGGCATCGGGTTGTGATCCACCGGTTTCTCGCCTTCGATGGTCTTGGCCAGGTGTGGACGGTTCCAGATGCCTTTGTTGGCCACCAGCGCGGTGGCCTGGGCCAGCTGCAGGGGGGTCGACTGCATGTAGCCCTGACCGATCCCGAGAATCAGCGTTTCGCCCGGGAACCATGCCTGGCGGCGGGTCGCGCGCTTCCATTCGCGGGTCGGCATCAGACCCGGCGACTCCTCGAACATGTCCAGGGACACCTTCTGACCGATACCGAACTTGGACAGGTACGACGACAACCGATCGATCCCCAACTTGTGGGCAAGGTCATAGAAGTAGGTGTCGTTGGAACGCATGATCGCCGTATCGAGGTCGACAAAGCCGTCGCCGGTGCGGTTCCAGTTGCGGTACTTGTGATCGTAGTTGGGCAGCATGTAGTAACCGGGGTCGAACACTCGGGTCGAGGCAGTCACTACGCCCGAATCCAGGCCGGCAATCGCCACCGCTGGCTTGATGGTCGAGCCCGGCGGGTACAGACCGCGCAGCACGCGGTTGAACAACGGCCGGTCGATGGAGTCGCGCAGCTCGGAATAGGCCTTGGAGCTGATGCCGGTGACGAACAGGTTCGGGTCGAAACTCGGCTGGCTGACCATCGCCAGCACCTCGCCGGTTTTCGGGTCCAGGGCCACCACCGCACCACGACGACCACCGAGCGCGGCTTCGGCGGCTTCCTGCAATTTGATGTCCAGGCTCAGGACGATGTCCTTGCCGGAAATCGGTTCGGTACGCTTGAGCACCCGCAATACACGGCCCCGAGCGTTGGTCTCGACTTCCTCGTAACCCACCTGACCGTGCAGCTCCGGCTCGTAGAAGCGCTCGATGCCGGTCTTGCCGATTTGATGGGTGCCGCTGTAACTGACCGGGTCCAGAGACTTGAGCTCTTTCTCGTTGATCCGCCCCATGTAGCCCACCGAGTGCGCAAAATGTGCACCTTGCGGGTAGTGACGAACCAGTTGCGCGACCACTTCCACGCCCGGCAGGCGGAACTGGTTCACGGCGATCCGCGCGATCTGCTCCTCGGTCAGCTCAAACAGGATCGGCACCGGCTCGAACGGCCGGCGCCCCTGACGCATGCGCTTCTCGAAAATCACCCGGTCCTCGGGCGTCAGTTCCAGCACTTCGACGATCACGTCGAGCACTTGCTGCCAGTCGCCGGAACGCTCGCGGGTCATGCTCAGGCTGAAGCTGGGCCGGTTGTCGGCAATCACCACGCCATTGCGATCGAAAATCAAGCCGCGGGTCGGCGGAATCGGCTGCACATGAACGCGGTTGTTTTCCGACAAGGTCGAGTGGTACTCGTACTGGATCACCTGCAGGAAATACAGGCGCGCGATCAACACGCCAATCAGTACCACCACTGCAATGGCCCCGAACACGACGCGGCCACGCACCAGACGGGCGTCTTTTTCGTGGTCCTTGATGCGGATCGGCTGGGTCATGAGAGCGCAGAACTACTTGTGATAAGGGTGACCGGACAGCACGGTCCAGGCACGGTACAACTGTTCGCCGATCAGGATCCGCACCAGCGGGTGCGGCAAGGTCAGCGGTGACAACGACCAGCGCTGGTCAGCCCGGGCACAGACTTCCGGCGCCAGCCCTTCGGGGCCACCGACCATAAAGTTGACCGTACGCGAGTCCAGCCGCCAGCGATCGAGCTCGACCGCCAGTTGCTCGGTGCTCCAGGGCTTGCCATGGACTTCGAGAGTGACAACCCGCTCGTTCGGCCCGACCTTGGCCAGCATGGCTTCGCCTTCCTGACGGATGAAACGGGCCACGTCGGCGTTCTTGCCACGGGTATTGAGCGGTATTTCCACCAGTTCCAGCGCCAGCTCGGACGGAAGACGCTTGGCATATTCATGCCAGCCTTCTTCCACCCATTTAGGCATGCGTGAACCGACGGCGATCAGTCGCAGTCGCACAGCGGTCCCTTATTCCTGGTCTTTGTTGAGCTTGTTGAAGTGCTCGTGACCAACTTCAGGGCTGTGGTGTTTGCCATCGGCCGCACGGCTCTGCTCGGCACCTTTCCACAGGCGCTCCAGGTCGTAGAACTGACGGGCGTTGGAAGTCATCATGTGGACGATCACGTCGTCCATGTCCAGCAGGACCCAGTCACTGTCGCCCTTGCCTTCTTCACCCAACGGCTTGATGCCCAGGGCCTTGACCGCTTCGCGGACCTTGTCCAGCATCGCGCCGATCTGGCGGTTGGAGGTACCGGTGGCGATGATCATGTAGTCAGTGATGCTCTGCTTGTCGCGAACATCAATCACCAGCACGTCCTGGGCCTTGACGTCTTCCAGGGCGGCTACGGCGATCTTGACCAGTTCGTCGCCTTTAGGCGGCTCGGCGGCGAGGACTTTTTCCGGCAGCGGGGCACTCTTGAATGTGCCTTTGCGTTTTACTTTGCTTTCGTTGTTGCTCGTCATATAAAACTCGTTTTGCTCGTAGTTCGGGGCTTCGATACACGTTGTTGCCACGTGCCTTGAAGCACTCCTATTCAGTTCGACGCACGGTAAAGTCCGTGCGCATCGATGTAGGCCAGGACCGCGTCGGGCACCAGGAAACGTACCGACTTACCGCTGGCCAGCAGTTGACGGATCTGGGTGGCGGATACCGCGAGCGGTGTCTGCCAGACGAATGCAATCTGTCCGCTCGGCCCCTTGAGGGCCAGCGGGTCGCTCACCGAGCGCGCTGCCAGCAGGTTGCGCAAGGCATCCGGCGGTTCGCTGTCGGCATCCGGGCGTTGCAACACCAGGATATGGCAATGCTGGAGCAACTCTTCCCAGCGGTGCCAAGTGGGCAGGCCGCAAAAAGCGTCCCAGCCCAAAAGCAGAAAAACCTGGTCGGATACGGCCAGTTCGGCGCGCATCAGTTCCAGGGTATCAATGGTGTAGGACGGTTTGTTCCGCTGCAATTCGCGGGCATCCACCACCAACGGCGCCACACCGGCCACCGCGCACTCGACCATCGCCAGACGGTCTTTGGCCGACACCTGCGGCGTATCCCGATGGGGCGGCCTGGCACTGGGTGTCAGACGCAGCTCATCGAGCGCCAGGGTTTCGGCGACTTCCAGCGCACCGCGCAAATGGCCGATGTGCACCGGGTCGAACGTTCCGCCCAGCACGCCAATGCGGCGAGGGGCTGGCTCGCTGGCGGTAACCGGGGCTGACGGGTCGAAGTCGCCCAAGTCAGGCCGGCTCCTGTCCGCGCAACTGCCCGTCGCCGACCACGATGTACTTCTCGCAGGTCAGTCCTTCGAGGCCCACCGGGCCGCGGGCGTGCAGCTTATCAGTAGAAATGCCGATCTCGGCACCCAATCCGTATTCGAAGCCATCGGCGAAGCATGTCGGGGTATTGATCATCACCGACGAGGAGTCGACTTCAGCCACGAAACGCCGGGTGTCGCCCTGGTGTTCGCTGACAATCGAATCGGTGTGATGGGAACCGTAATGATTGATGTGCTCGATGGCCTGGTCCAGTCCGTCGACCACCCGGATCGACAAAATCGGCGCCAGGTATTCGGTGCTCCAGTCTTCTTCGGTAGCGGCCACGGCATCGATAATTGCCCGGGTACGCTCGCAACCGCGCAGTTCGACGCCTTTTTCGCGGAACTGTGCCGCCATCGCCGGCAGGAAATCCCTGGCAACGGCTTGATCCACCAACAGCGTTTCCATGGCGCCGCAGATGCCATAACGGTAGGTCTTGGCGTTGAACGCGATGCGCTGGGCCTTGGCCAGATCGGCGTGTTCACTCACGTAAACGTGGCAAATGCCATCCAGGTGTTTGATTACCGGCACGCGCGCATCCCGGCTGACGCGTTCGATCAGGCCGCGACCGCCACGGGGCACGATGACATCGACGTACTCGGGCATGGTGATCAGCGCGCCGACGGCAGCGCGATCCGTGGTTTCGACCACTTGCACCACGGCGGCCGGCAGACCGGCTTCGGCCAGGCCACGCTGAATGCAGGCAGCGATGGCTCGATTGGAATGAATGGCTTCGGAACCGCCACGCAGGATGGTCGCGTTACCGGACTTCAGGCACAGGCTCGCGGCATCGATGGTCACGTTCGGCCGCGACTCGTAGATGATTCCGATCACGCCCAGTGGCACGCGCATCTTGCCGACCTGGATACCGGACGGACGGAAACTCATGTCGCGAATCGCGCCAACCGGGTCCGGCAGAGCCGCAACCTGACGCAGGCCGACGATCATGCCGTCGATACGCGCCGGGGTCAGCGCCAGTCGTTCGAGCAGCGCTGGCTCAAGGCCACTGGCGCGACCGGCGGCCAAATCCAGTTCATTGGCCGCCGCCAGCTCGGCGCGGGCAGCATCCAGCGCATTGGCGGCAGCCTGCAGGGCGCGGTTTTTCTGCGCCGTGCTGGCGCGGCCGATCACGCGGGAAGCTTCGCGGGCAGCGCAACCCAGGCGGGTCATGTAGTCAAGAACGGACTCAGTCATGGTCTGGCGTGGTCTTTGATAAGGTCTTGGTAAAGAGTAAAGCGGCAGATTATAGCTGTCGCGCCCCGGGACTAACAGCGGTGACGGGCGGATGGTCGAAATGGAGGGGTATTTGCCGACGTTCAGCCGGGATTAAGCTGCAAATTGTTATCATCACGACTCACTCAGCCCTGACAAACGCCAGCCATCATGTCCAATCTGACTGTTCGAGCGTCCGCCATGAGCCTGCCCGCGGGCCTCCCGGATGCGTTTTTCGACCGTGACGCGCAAATTCTGGCCCGGGATTTACTGGGCAAAGTCATTCGCCATCGAGTTGGCGACCTGTGGCTCAGCGCCCGGATCATCGAAACCGAAGCCTATTACTGCGCAGAAAAAGGCAGCCACGCCTCCCTCGGCTACACAGAAAAACGTAAGGCTTTGTTTCTGGATGGCGGCCACATCTATATGTATTACGCCCGGGGCGGCGATTCCCTGAACTTCAGCGCCCAGGGGCCCGGCAACGCCGTGCTGATCAAGTCCGCCTATCCGTGGGTCGATGAATTGAGCGGGCCGGCCAGCCTGGCACAGATGCTATTGAACAATCCCGATGCCCAGGGTCACCCTCGCCCGTCACAAAAGCTCTGCGCCGGGCAAACCCTGCTCTGCAAGGCAATGGGCCTGAAAGTGCCGGTGTGGGACGCCAAACGCTTCGACCATGAGGTGCTGCTGGTGGAAGACGTCGGCCAGTCGCCCGCCCACATCATCCAGACCACGCGCCTGGGCATCCCACACGGGCGCGACGAGCACTTGATGTACCGCTTCGTCGACGGTGCCTACGCGGCTTATTGCACGCGAAACCCGCTACGACGGGGACAGGTCGAAGGTCGCGATTATTTTGTACTGACTTGACTACCCTGGGCTTGAAGTAAAAGTGACTCCCTGTGGGAGCGGGCTTGCCCGCGAATGCGCCGTGTCAGGCGACACAAATATCGACAGGAAGGGCCCCTTCGCGGGCAAGCCCGCTCCCACAGGGTTCGGCGCCGTTACGAAAACTTGCGTTTGCCCACCAAGGGCCAATTGAATTCAATGGAGTGGTTTGTATGGGCCAATGGCTCGATAGCGTAACCGGTTGGTTGACGGTCAACCCGCAATGGCTGGCGGCAGCAATATTTCTGGTGGCCTTTGTGGAATGCCTGGCGATTGCCGGGCTGATCGTCCCCGGTACGGTTTTACTGTTCACCGTAGCGGTGCTTGCCGGCAGCGGTGCGTTGCCGCTGAGTGAAACCTTGCTGCTGGGTTTCCTCGCCGGTGTGTTGGGTGATGTGGTTTCGTATTTCCTTGGACGGCACTTTCACCAGAACATCCGGCGCCTGCCCGGTTTGCGCCATCACCCGGAATGGATTGCCGGGGCGGAGACCTATTTCCAGCGCTATGGCATCGCCAGCCTGCTGGTCGGCCGCTTTATCGGACCGTTGCGGCCAATGCTGCCAATGGTCGCCGGCATGTGCGACATGCCTTTCCCGCGGTTCATCGCCGTCAGCCTGCTGGCCGGTGCGGGGTGGTCGGTGGCCTATCTGTTGCCTGGATGGGCCACCGGTGCGGCGATTCGTTTGCCGCTACCCGAAGGTTTCTGGCCTCAGGCCGGAATCGTTGTCGGCAGCATTGCCGTGATGGTGGGGCTCAGCGCCACCAGCAGCCTGCGCCAGCATCGCCGGGCTACAGCACTGATTGCCGGCATGAGTTGTCTGATTCTGGTGGTGCTGTTTATCGGTTTTCCGCACCTGAGTGCCCTCGACCAAGGGGTGATGACGCTGGTGCAAGAACATCGCAGCCCGATGCTCGATGAGGTCGCGGTGGTCTTCACGCTGATCGGCGAATTCCGCAACATGCTGCTGTTCAGCGCGCTGCTGGTCGCGTTGTTACTGATTACCCGGCAATGGCGCCAGGCGATCTTCGCCTGCAACACATTGTTCTTCACGGCGCTGGGCAACACCGTGACCAAACACTTTTTCGCCCGCATGCGCCCCGAAGTGCTCAGCGATCCGCTAACCAGCTACAGCATGCCCAGCGGTCACGCCTCCGGCTCCTTCGCGCTGTTCTTGACCCTGGCCGTACTGGCCGGTCGTGGCCAACCACCGCGGATGCGTCTGACCTGGTTGCTGGTAGGGTGTATGCCGGCGCTGGCGATTTCGCTGTCGCGGGTCTATCTCGGCGCGCATTGGCCGACGGATGTATTGGCAGGCGCAATGTTGGCGGCGTGTATCTGTGCGGCCAGCCTATGGCTAAGTCAGCGCACTACCTCACTCAACGCGATGCCGCCCAAGGTCTGGTGGCTGATGCTGCCATCGCTGGTGGCACTGTTCGGGGTCTTCGCGTTGTGGCATTTGCCAAATACGATGTTGCGGTATGCCTATTGAAAAACGAGGGCAGCCCAATCTGAAACTCCAATAAAAGAACCCCGACCAATCAGCCGGGGTTCTTTTATTGGAGTTTATGCTCGACCTGAACCGCCAGGACGTTTACGCATTTCCAGAATCAGTGCATCGGCGAGCTGGCATGCAGTCGTTGCGTATTCCTCGAAAGATTGACTGTTACCCGCGATCTTTAGCAGGTAGCCCACAGCAGCTGCTTCCCAGGCCGCGCGTTCAGATGTGTAAACATTCATGATTTTAAATCCTTTTTGAGTATGAAATAACTCGCTTCATGCGAGTAGCGCCAAACTAATCAAAATGCCGATATCTGGCAATGGTAGCTAAAGCGCTCAACATTTACGAAGTACTACTCAGGCAAACAACTCTCCCTGCAACTCATCCAATAACGCCTGAATCGCATCCAGTCGTTGCTGCGGATCATCTAGTTGCAGCAAGTCGATCTTGTCCAGTTCGGCAAATGGCAACAGGTACGCCAACTGATTGGCCAGTGACTGTTGACCGGTCGCTTCGGTACCCATGTTGAGCGCTTCGACCATCGGGTGCTCGGCCAACGCCTTGAGCAAGGCCACCAGATCGGCGTCTTCATCCTGCAGCGGTTGCTCGGGCTCATCTTCCAGCCACTCGACCTCGGCGATGGTCAACTGATCTCGCTGTACTTCGGTACGCAAAACGTGAAAGCGCCGCCCGCCCTGCACCCGGATCCCCAGCAGGCCGTTGTCCTGCTGTTTGAAATCAGTGATCAGTGCCTCGCACCCGACCAGGGCGTAACCGGCCGGGGCGATTCCGACTTCTTCGCCATCGAGGATGCACACCACGCCAAAACCGCCGCCCTGTTTCATGCAGCGACCGATCATGTCCAGATAGCGCGCTTCGAAAATCTGCAAGTCGAGTATGCAGCCTGGAAACAGCACTGTGTTGAGCGGAAAAAGCGGCAGACTCATAGACATTTCCTTACACCACCATCGACACCGCCAACGGCAGCAATACCGCCGTGGCCACGCCCATCAGACTCATCGCCAGCGCCGCGAAGGCGCCGCACTCTTCATTTTCCTGCATCGCCACCGCCGTGCCGACCGCGTGGGCGGTCATGCCCAGCGCCATGCCGCGCGCCTCGGAACTGTGGACACCGAGACGGGTCAACAGGCTCGGGCCGAAGATCGCGCCGATCACGCCTGTAATCAACACGAACACCGCCGCCAGCGCCGCGACGCCTCCGATCTGCTCAGCCACCAGCATCGCAATCGGCGAGGTCACCGACTTCGGTGCCATGGTCATCAGGATCATGTGCTCGGCACCGAACCACCAGCCCAGCAACACGCCCATGCCAGTAGCCACGACACCACCTATCACCAGCGTAGTAAATATCGGCCAGAACAACTGCCGAATCCGACGTAGGTTGAGGTAAAGCGGCACCGCCAGTGCGACCGTGGCCGGGCCGAGCAGAATACTGAGGATTTCGGTGCTCTTGCGGTACTCGGCGTAGGTCAGGCCGCAGCCCACCAGCACGCCGATCACCAGCAACATGGAGACCAGCACCGGCTGCAAAAAGATCCAGCGGGTTTTCTCGAATGCCGCAAGGACGAGTTGATAGGCGCCGAGGGTAATGCCAATGCCGAATAGCGGATGGTGAATCACCGACGCCCAGGCGCCGTGCCAGTCGAAGATCATTGGCCATCCTCTGGCTGAGCGTGACGCTTGACCATGCGCTGCATCAGCACCCCGGCGAAGGCCATCGAAAGCAGCAACGACAACACCAGCGCACCGACAATCGCCCAGAAATCCGCCGCGATGTCAGCGGCGTAGACCATCACGCCCACGGCTGGCGGCACCAGCAACAGCGGCAGGTAGCGCAGCAGACTGCCGGCCGCCAGGTTCAGTGGCTCGCCGACCTGGCCCCTGCAGATGAGGTACACCAGCAAAAGCAGCAACCCAACAATCGGCCCCGGCAGCACCGGCAAAAACAAATGATTGATCGCAGTGCCGAGCAATTGGAACAACACCAGCCATGTCAGGCCCCGTAACAACATTGTTGATCTCCTGCAAAATCCGTCATCCGCATTGGCCTGGCATTATAAGCATGCTCGCGCTATAGATCGGCATTCGCCAAAAGCATGGTCAGTTGACCGGAGCGTTTGGCCATGTTGATCTAAAGTGGTAAGCCGGGAGGTCAAATCCCCCCAACTCAAAACTATAAAACCGATGAACCCAAGGAGAGTCTCAATGCCCTATGTTCCAGTTGCAGAGCTCAAAGATTATGTCGGCAAGGAACTTGGACGTTCCGAATGGCTCACCATCGATCAGGACCGCATCAACCTGTTCGCCGAAGCCACAGGGGACTTTCAGTTCATCCACGTCGACCCGGTCAAGGCCGCGCAAACGCCATTTGGCAGCACTATCGCTCACGGCTTCCTGTCGCTGTCGCTGATTCCGAAATTGATGGAAGACATCCTCGTCATGCCCGAAGGCTTGAAGATGGTGGTCAACTACGGCCTCGACAGTGTGCGCTTCATCCAGCCGGTCAAGGTCAATTCGCGGGTGCGGCTGAAGGTCGACCTGACCGAAGTCATCGAGAAAAAACCCGGCCAATGGCTGCTCAAGGCCACCACCACCCTGGAAATCGAAGGTTCGGACAAACCGGCGTATATCGCCGAACCCCTGTCCCTGTGCTTCGTGTAAACCTCCCCGGATGCGAAGCAGCTCCTGCTGTTTCGCGCCCTCTCGCGGTACCTCGCCCTATATAAGGACACATGGCTGCGGCATACTCCCTCGCCTAATTGCCCGGAATCCGCTATGCGCCCATTTGCACTCCTTGCCTTGACCCTGATGCTCACCGCTTGCGGCGACGGCGAATCGCCTTTGCCCCCCGACGCCCGCCTGCCGGACGGCGGACGCTATCGCGGCGACCTGGTCAATGGCTTGCTGCAAGGCAAGGGACGTATCGACTACCCGAACGGCAGCTGGTACGCCGGCGAATTCGACAAAGGCCAGTGGCACGGCCAGGGCGAATGGCACGGCAGCAATGGCGAAGTCTATCGCGGGCAGTTCAATCAGGGACTGTTCGACGGCCAGGGGGCACTGACCACCAACGCCAGCAGCTACAGCGGCGGCTTCAAGGCCGGCCGGCGCGACGGCGAAGGCACACTCAAAGAAAACGGCATGAGCTATCGCGGCGAGTTCAAGGCCGATCAATACGCCGGCCTGGGTCGTCTCGAACTCGAAGACGGCAGCTCCTACCAGGGCCAGTTCGCCCACGGCAAACCCAATGGCGAAGGCCAGCGCGGCGACGCCAGCGGCAATCAGTTCACCGGGCACTTCGTCGACGGCCAGCTGGAAGGCAACGGGACTTTCAACAGCGCCGATGGCGACATCTATGTCGGCAGCTTCAAGAACAATCAACTGCACGGCAAGGGCCGTTATGAAAACGCGGACGGCGATGTCTGGCTGGGCCAGTTCAAGGAAGGCTCGCTGAACGGCAAGGGCGAGTTGATCGGCACTGACGGCAGCCACTACATCGGCCAGTTCAACGACTGGCGTTTTTCCGGCCAGGGCCGACTGAACCTGGCCGACGGCAGCTTTTACACCGGCCAGTTCGACAACGACAGCTACCAGGGGCGCGGCACGCTGGTGCTGACCGATGGTACCGTGCTCAGCGGCACCTGGATCAACGGCCAGCGCGTGCGCGATGCCGAGGGCAAACTGCTGCCTGACACACTCGAACTCGGCCTGCTGGCACAGGGGCGCCTGCTCGACACAGTGCTGGCCAACGTTCCGGCCTCGACCCCGGCGGTGGAACTGTATTCGTTGACCCTGGGCGGTGATGGCAAGCAAAGTGTGTTTCTGCGCGAATCCGACTACGTCGCCAACATGCTCACCACCCGGTTCGGCACCTTTGGCCAGATCCGCCTGGTGAACCATCGTGACCACCTCGCCGACCGCCCTATGGCGACTCGGGAAAACTTGCGCCGCGCCGCCCTGACGCTGGCCGAACGCAGCGGTCCGGAAGACCTGATTTTCATCTACCTGACCAGCCATGGCACCAGCGAACACGAGCTGGTGCTTGACCAGCCGCGGATGGAACTGGCCGATCTGCCAGCCGACGAAATGGCCGCGGTGCTTGCCCCGCTGAAAAACCGCGACAAGATCATCGTGATTTCGTCCTGCTACTCCGGCGGTTTCATCCCCGCGCTCAAGGATGAACGGACCCTGATCATGACGGCCTCGCGGGCCGACCGAGTGTCCTTCGGCTGCTCAGAGGAAGCCAACTTCACCTACTTCGGCGACGCCCTGTTCGCCCAAGCCCTGAACCAGACCGATGATCTGGAACAAGCCTTCAAACGGGCCAAGGCCACTGTCGCCGAACGTGAACTGGCGGACGGCTTCGAAGCATCCGAACCACAGATCTGGGCACCGAAAACCGTCCTTTCGCACTGGCAACTATTGCGCAAACAACAGGCACGAAAAGCACTGCAAAGTGCATCTATGGAAAGCAAGGATACAAACAGCAACTAAGCTGAACAGTATCAAGGGAGAAACACTATGTACTTGACGCCTCAGCATGTGCTGCTCGCCGGAGCCACCGGTTTGACGGGTGAACATCTGCTTGATCGCCTGCTTAACGAGCCAACGATTTCGCGGGTTTTGGCGCCGTCACGCCGCCCCTTGGCCAAGCATCCCCACCTTGAAAACCCTGTCGGCGACCCGGCGGTGTTTCTGCCGCAATTGAACGGCCGTGTCGACATCGCCTACTGCTGCCTGGGCACCACCATCAAACAGGCGGGCTCGGAAGAAGCGTTCCGCGCGGTGGACCTGGACATGGTTGTGGCCTTTGCCAAACGCGCACGGGAGATGGGCGCACGGCACCTGATCGTGATCAGTGCTCTGGGAGCCGATCGCAGATCCTCGATTTTCTACAACCGGGTCAAGGGCGAGATGGAGTACGCATTGCGCGCGCAGAACTGGCCGCAGCTGACTATTTGCCGCCCTTCGCTGTTGCTGGGTGATCGCGCTGAGCCGCGCCTGGGCGAAAAAGTCGCAGGGCCGTTGTCACGGCTGATTCCTGGCAAATACCACGGCATCGAAGCGTGCCAGCTGGCCCGCGCAATGTGGCGCCTGGCGCTGGAAGAGCAGGATGGCGTGCGGGTTGTCGAGTCGGATGAGCTGAGGAAGTTGGGCAAGTAGTTTTATGGTGCCCGAGCGGACCTCATCGCGGGCAAGCCCGTTCCCACAGGGTTTTGTGTCGTACATGAGTTTTGTAATCGCTGAAAAACCTGTGGGAGCGAGCTTGCTCGCGATTGAGCGCGAAGCGCTCCCTTACAATCCACCCGTCGCCTGAAAATTCACGCCCAAAACCGTCAACACCGACAACGGCAACAGCAGTGTGTCGAGCAACGCACTGGCCGGCAGATCAACGCCCGGATAGCTCGGCGCTTGCGCGCCGAAACGGTCCATCGCGCAACAACCGCCATTCATCGCATACAAATCCAGCCGCGTCCCGGCGTACACCACTGGCGCCCCCGGCTTGGCCGCGTCGAGCGTGCGCGCCGTCGCGCATCCGGCCAATTGCAGCGCCAGCACAACCATCAGCAACTTATTCATCGCTGGTCAGATGATGCTCGCCCCAGCGCGGCAGCATGTCCTGAGGAATATTCAGCAGATTAAGAATCCGCGCCACGACAAAATCGATCAGGTCGTCGATGGTTTGCGGCTGATGATAAAAGCCCGGTGATGCCGGCAGGATCGTCACGCCCATGTTCGACAACTTGAGCATGTGTTCCAGATGAATGCTCGAATACGGCGCTTCACGGGGCACCAGGATCAACTGCCGACGCTCTTTCAGTGTCACGTCGGCGGCTCGTTCGATCAGGTTGTTGCAGGCGCCGGTGGCGATGGCCGATAACGTGCCCGTGGAACACGGCACCACCACCATCGCCGCTGGCGCGCCCGAACCCGAAGCCACCGGCGACATCCAGTCTTCCCTGCCGTACACCCGAATCTGCCCGGCGGCGGCCCCCGTGTATTCTGTGAGAAACGCCTGCATCATCTGCGGTTTGGACGGCAGCGTGACATCCGTTTCGGTCGCCATCACCAATTGCGCGGCCCTGGAAATCAGGAAGTGCACTTCACGATCTTCCCGCACCAGACAGTCAAGCAGGCGCAGACCATATTGGGCACCGGAAGCGCCGGTCATCGCCAGGGTGATGCGGTCCGGGCCGTTGTTCATTTCAGTGCCTCGGCGAGTTTGCCGTGCAGGCCGCCGAAGCCGCCGTTGCTCATGATCACCACGTGAGTACCGGGTTGGGCCTGGCTCTTCACGCGCTCGATGATGCCTTCCAGGGAATCACTGACAATCGACGGCACAGTGCACAGCGCTGCGGTGCCCGCCAGGTCCCACCCGAGATTGGCCGGTGCGTACCAGATCACCTGATCGGCATCGACCACGCTTTCCGGCAATCCGTCACGGTGCGCGCCGAGCTTCATCGAGTTGGAACGCGGCTCGATGATCGCCATCAGCGGTGCATCGCCGATGCGCTTGCGCAGGCCGTCGAGGGTGGTGGCGATAGCGGTCGGGTGATGAGCGAAGTCGTCATAAATGGTGATGCCACGGACCTCCGCGACTTTCTCCATCCGGCGTTTCACGCTCTTGAAGGCGCTCAACGCAGCAATGCCCATGGACGGCACCACACCGACATGGCGTGCGGCGGCAAGGGTCGCCAGGGCGTTGGCGACGTTGTGCTGGCCAGTCATGTCCCACTCGACCACACCCTGGGCAACACCGTCGAACATCACTTCGAACTTCGAGCCATCTTCACTGAGCA
Source organism: Pseudomonas sp. Pseusp10 (assembly GCF_059492225.1). NCBI lineage: Bacteria > Pseudomonadati > Pseudomonadota > Gammaproteobacteria > Pseudomonadales > Pseudomonadaceae > Pseudomonas > Pseudomonas sp. Pseusp10. The sequence continues at coordinate 6,233,340 of NZ_CP168528.1, forward strand.
ACTTGACCTGCCACTGACCGCCGGCACCAGTGGTTTGTACCGGGGTCCAGCAACCCATTTCGATGACGCGCTGCAGGGCTGGCTCAGTGGTCGGATGAATCACCAGGCCTTCGCTCGGGATGGTCCGCACCAGGTGATGGAACTGCCGCTCGATGGCTGGCAGGTCCGGGAAGATGTCCGCGTGATCGAATTCGAGGTTGTTCAGGATCGCGGTGCGCGGACGGTAGTGCACGAACTTGGAGCGCTTGTCGAAGAATGCACTGTCGTATTCATCGGCTTCGATGACAAAGAACGGCGTATCACCCAGGCGCGCCGACACCGAGAAGTTTTGCGGCACGCCGCCGATCAGGAAGCCCGGGGCCATGCCCGCGTGCTCCAGCACCCAGGCCAGCATGCTGCTGGTGGTGGTCTTGCCGTGCGTACCGGCAACCGCCAGCACCCAGCGACCTTGCAGCACGTGATCGGCCAGCCATTGCGGGCCGGAAACGTAAGGCAGGCCTTTGTTCAGCACGTACTCCACGGCCGGGTTACCCCGCGACATGGCGTTGCCGATCACCACCAGGTCGGGGGCCGGATCAAGTTGTGCCGGGTCATAGCCTTGAGTCAACTCAATGCCCTGGGCTTGCAGTTGAGTACTCATCGGCGGATAGACGTTGGCATCGGAGCCGGTCACGTGATGGCCCAGCTCTTTGGCCAGAACCGCCATCGAGCCCATGAAAGTCCCGCAGATACCCAGAATATGAATGTGCATTAGTCGACCTCGTAAAACATGGCCGCAGGTTAGCGTAGGGTGGGAAAAATCGCACCTGATGTTTCAGATCCGAAGACGCCTTCGCGAGCAAGCTCGCTCCCACATTTGCTCGGAGGTGTTCACAAATTTGTGTTCACTATAAGACCAATGTGGGAGCGGGCTTGCTCGCGAATGGCCGCGACACGGTTTACCGGGCGATACCGTGTTTACGCAGCTTCCGATAGAGGGTATTGCGGCTGACCCCAAGCTGCTCCGCCGTATGCGTCATATGCCAGCGTGTCTGCTCCAGTGTCGTGAGCAACGCCAGCCGCTCGGCATCTTCCAGCGGATGCTCCGACACTTCTTCAATCGCCGACACCACCGGACGCGCCTGTCGAATCATCGCCGGCAAATCTTCCAGACCGATCCGTCCGTCTTCACACAGTGCTGCCAACGTACGCAGCACATTGCGCAATTGCCGTACGTTGCCTGGCCAGGCAAAGCCCAGCAGAGCCTCTCGCGCCGGCTCGTCGATCAACACGGTTTCTCCGCCCGCCTCCTCGGCCAGCAAAAAATCGAGCAACCGGGATTTGTCACTGCGCTCACGCAAGGCCGGCAATGCAACTTCCAGCCCGTTGAGCCGGTAATACAAATCCTCGCGGAAGCTGCCGTCCTGCACGCGATCCAGCAAATTGCGGTGAGTGGCACTGATGATCCGCACATTCACCGATTCCGGCTCGCCACCGATCGGCACCACTTGCCGGTCTTCCAGTACTCTCAGCAACCGCGTTTGCAGGGCCAGTGGCATGTCACCGATTTCATCGAGGAACAATGTCCCGCCGTCGGCCTGTTGCAACTTGCCGCGCATGCCTTCCTTGCGCGCACCGGTAAAGCTGCCGCCGCGATAACCGAACAGCTCGCTTTCAATCAGGCTTTCGGGAATGGCCGCGCAGTTGAGGGCGACGAAGGCTTTTTCCGCCCGCTGGCTGGCGTGGTGCACCGCTTTCGCGAAGGCCTCCTTGCCGGACCCGGTTTCGCCGTTGATCAGCAGCGGCACGTCGCGCTCGTAGACGCGCAAGGCCTTGCGGAAGTCCGCCTGCAACGCCGCATCGTCCAGGCAAATGCCCGACAGGCGCGGTGCTTGTGCAACCGTGGGAGCAGGCACCGCCGGAGTCGGAAGCGGCCGCCGCGCCTCACCGCGCAGTACCGCGAACAGCTTGCGACCATCACGGGTGCGCAACGGCCAACTAGCCGCGGCATTGAGGCTCGCGCGCCCCAACAACTCATCGAGCGAGCAATCGAAGAACGCCTCCACCGGTTTACCCAGCAAGCCGCCGCGAATGTGTCCCAGCAGGTTCAGCGCACTCTGATTGACCGCGCAAATGCGCCCTTCTCCATCGAACGCCAGCAACCCTTCGCTGAACAAGCCAACGGACTCGGCCTGCAGGTGAAAACGCAGCAGCCATTGGTTGTCGAAGCAGCGCAGGAAGTAGCAGCTCTCGATCATCTTCGCCGACAGATTGACCAGCGCCATGGTATGGAACTGACTCTGCCGCGACACATCACGCCGCGCCGACGACACGTCGAGCACCGCCAACAATTCGCCATGGGGATCGAAGACCGGGCTCGCCGAGCAGGTCAGGCCGGTGTGGCGGCCGCGAAAGTGTTCGTCCTGATGGATGGTCAGCGACTGACGCTCCACCAGGCAGGTGCCGATGCCGTTGGTGCCTTCGCAGGCCTCGCTCCAGTCGGCACCGAGCCAGAGCCCGGCACGTTCGAAAATCTGTCGCTCGGCGGGCGCGGTGACGCAGTTGAGGATCACGCCGCGGGCGTCGGTCAGTAAGACCGCATGGCCGGCGCCGGAGAGTTGCTGGTGCAGGCTGGTCATTTCATTGCCGGCGATGTGCAGCACTTGCTGCAAGCGTTCGCGGCTTTCGAGGACACGGCCATGTTCCAGCACCGTCGGCGCGATGCTCAGGGCCGGATCGAGGTGATAGTCCTCAAGGCAACGCAGCCAGGAACGGGCGATGGACGGATCGCTTCCGGGGCCGTGCAGGTGGGTCTTGCCCTGGGTCACGGTCAATACTTGCTGGGCATGGCGACTCAAGTGGTTGTCGTGCATTTCTTATTATTCTCCCAGAAAGATCTGGCTCGCCTCCGTGTAGCAGCTGCCGCAGGCTGCATTCGGGCGCGGAGCGGTCGTAAAACCTGTGTCCTGGATTTCACTGCCGAACCGAGGCGAGTGCTTCGCCCTCGAACGCAGCCTTCGGCAGCTGCTACATGTGCATTGCGTTATGTGATGCCGAGCATCCTCCAGCCTGACCCGCATTGCAATGCCGGCAAGACCGCTCGGTCACACACCGTGCCAAAAACGGTACAAAGTGTCACGGGCGCTGTACCGAAAGCGCCACAAGCCAACCCCGTTTGTCCGACAAAAACTACGCAAGGCCTTGATTTTCCTGGCATGCAACGCACTGGCCCGGCCCTTGCTCTACGCTTAAAGCAAGCGCACATGCGCGACTCCCTATAAGCACAAAAGCAAGGAGAAACCACCATGCGTTACGCTCACCCCGGTACTGAAGGCGCTATCGTTTCGTTCAAGAGCAAATACGGTAACTACATCGGCGGCGAGTTCGTCGCGCCTGTCAAAGGTCAGTACTTCACCAATACCTCGCCAGTGAATGGCCAACCAATTGCCGAATTCCCCCGTTCCACGGCCGAAGACATCGACAAGGCCCTGGACGCCGCCCACGCCGCTGCCGACGCGTGGGGCGCCACCTCCGCCCAGGCGCGCTCGCTGGTGCTGCTGAAAATCGCCGACCGCATCGAACAAAATCTGGAAACCCTGGCGATCACCGAATCCTGGGACAACGGCAAGGCCGTGCGCGAAACCCTCAACGCCGACATCCCGCTGGCTGCCGACCACTTCCGCTACTTCGCCGGTTGCCTGCGCGCCCAGGAAGGCAGCGCTGCCGAAATCGACGGCAACACCGTGGCCTATCACATCCATGAACCGCTGGGTGTGGTCGGGCAGATCATCCCGTGGAACTTCCCGATCCTGATGGCCGCCTGGAAACTCGCCCCGGCCCTGGCTGCCGGTAACTGCGTGGTGCTCAAACCCGCCGAGCAAACCCCGCTGGGTATCACCGTTCTGGTCGAACTGATCGGCGACCTGCTGCCACCGGGCGTGCTGAACATCGTGCAAGGCTTCGGCAAAGAAGCCGGCGAAGCGCTGGCCACTAGCAAGCGCATCGCCAAGATTGCCTTCACCGGCTCGACCCCGGTCGGCTCGCACATCATGAAATGCGCGGCGGAAAACATCATTCCGTCCACCGTGGAACTGGGCGGCAAGTCGCCGAACATCTTCTTCGAGGACATCATGAAGGCCGAACCGTCCTTCATCGAAAAAGCCGCCGAAGGCCTGGTACTGGCGTTCTTCAACCAGGGCGAAGTCTGCACCTGCCCGTCTCGCGCCTTGGTGCAGGAGTCGATCTACGACGAATTCATGCAGGTGGTGATGAAGAAAGTCCTGCAGATCAAACGCGGCGACCCGCTGGACACCGACACCATGGTCGGCGCCCAGGCGTCCGAGCAGCAATTCGACAAAATCCTTTCGTACCTGGAAATCGCCAAGGGCGAAGGCGCCGAACTGCTGACCGGCGGCAAGGTGGAAAAACTCGAGGGCAACCTGGCGAGCGGGTATTACATCCAGCCGACGCTGCTCAAAGGCACCAACAAAATGCGTGTGTTCCAGGAAGAAATCTTCGGCCCGGTGGTGAGCATCACCACCTTCAAGGACGAAGCCGAAGCCCTGGCCATCGCCAACGACACCGAGTTCGGCCTGGGTGCCGGCCTCTGGACCCGCGACATCAACCGCGCCTACCGCATGGGCCGCGCCATCAAGGCCGGTCGTGTGTGGACCAACTGCTACCACCTGTACCCGGCGCACGCCGCGTTCGGTGGTTACAAGAAGTCCGGCGTCGGCCGTGAAACCCACAAGATGATGCTCGACCACTATCAGCAGACCAAAAACCTGCTGGTGAGCTACGACATCAATCCGCTGGGCTTCTTCTAAAAACCGGGGCGACACAGGTGTTTCTGTGTCGCCCTTCAAGCAGCCATCGCGAGCAGGCTCGCTCCCACAGTGGATCCGGGCTGGCTCTCAATAGTGAATTCACCCCATAACCCTGTGGGAGCGAGCCTGCTCGCGATGGCGTCTTAAATGACACAAAACAAAAGCCTGGCCGCTCTGGCACGGGCCTTGCGTACCCGTCATTCAGGAATTGCACCCAAACCGTCGTACCCGAAAGTCCAAAAGATCGAACAATAAAAAATAGAGAGGACTTATGACTACTTCTTCCACACAGCTCAAACCCACACTCGGCACCCTGCATTTATGGGGGATTGCTGTCGGCCTGGTGATTTCCGGCGAGTATTTCGGCTGGAGTTACGGCTGGGGCACCGCAGGCACACTGGGTTTTCTTGTCACCGCGTTGATGGTGGCGACGATGTACACCTGCTTCATCTTCAGCTTCACCGAACTGACGACTGCGATTCCCCACGCTGGCGGGCCATTTGCCTATAGCCGCCGGGCCTTTGGTGAAAAAGGCGGGTTGATCGCCGGCATCGCCACCCTGATCGAATTCGTCTTTGCGCCACCGGCCATCGCCATGGCCATCGGCGCCTACCTCAACGTGCAATACCCGGAACTGGACCCGAAGATCGCCGCCGTTGGCGCCTATTTCGTGTTCATGGGCCTGAATATCCTCGGCGTCAGCATCGCGGCCACCTTTGAGTTGGTGGTCACTGTGCTGGCCGTCGCTGAACTGCTGGTGTTCATGGGCGTGGTCGCGCCGGGCTTCAGTTTCAGCAACTTTGTGCTCAACGGCTGGTCAGGTGCCAATGAGTTCACGATGGGCTCGATTCCTGGCATTTTCGCCGCCATTCCCTTCGCGATCTGGTTCTTTCTCGCCATCGAAGGCGCAGCCATGGCCGCCGAGGAAGCCAAGGACCCGAAACGCACCATCCCCAAGGCCTACGTCAGCGGCATTCTGACCCTGGTGTTTCTGGCCATCGGCGTGATGGTGATGGCGGGTGGCGTCGGCGACTGGCGTCAACTGTCGAACATCAACGATCCATTGCCCCAGGCGATGAAAGCCGTGGTCGGCAACAATTCGACCTGGATGCACATGCTGGTATGGATCGGTTTGTTCGGCCTGGTGGCGAGTTTCCACGGGATCATTCTTGGCTATTCACGGCAGTTCTTCGCCCTGGCTCGCGCCGGTTACTTGCCCAAAGGGCTGGCCAAACTCTCGCGCTTCCAGACGCCGCACCGGGCGATTCTGGCCGGCGGTGTGATCGGCATTGCGGCGATCTACAGCGATGGCCTGGTCAACCTGCAAGGCATGACCCTGACGGCGGCAATGATCACCATGTCGGTATTCGGCGCCATCGTGATGTACATCATCAGTATGCTGAGCCTGTTCAAGCTGCGTAAAACCGAACCCAACCTGGAACGCACCTTCCGCGCCCCGGGTTATCCGATCGTGCCAGGGATCGCACTGTTTCTGGCAGTGGTGTGCCTGGTGGCAATGGCGTGGTTCAACACCTTGATCGGCCTGATTTTCCTCGGTTTCATGGTTGCCGGTTACCTGTATTTCCAGCTGACCGCCAGGCAACGTTCCGAGGCACCGGCAGACGCTATGCTCGAAGGTATATGAAATGCACCGGCGCCGGGCCCACTGCCCGGCGCCTGCATTATTGAAGTGCACACAATTCCCCTGTGGGAGCGAGCTTGCTCGCGATGGCGGTGTGTCATTCAGCACATGTGGCGAATGTAAGACTGCTATCGCGAGCAAGCTCGCTCCCACAGAAAAGCGGATCGCATTTTAAATTGATCAGGAGGCCCCGCCCCATGGCCGTATATGCCCATACCGTCGGCGCCCGGACCTATCGCTTCGACAGCCTCAAGGAAGTGATGGCCAAGGCCAGCCCTGCGCGCTCCGGGGATTTTCTGGCCGGCGTTGCGGCCCTTAATGATGGCGAGCGCGTGGCCGCTCAAATGACCCTGGCCGACACCCCGCTTACCCACTTCCTGCAGGAAGTGTTGATTCCCTATGAGTCCGATGAAGTCACCCGACTGATCATCGACACCCACGACAAACAAGCCTTCGCGGTCGTCAGTCACCTCACCGTCGGTGGTTTTCGCGACTGGCTGCTCAGCGATGCCGCCGACGAACAGGTCCTGCGCGCCCTCGCCCCCGGCCTCACCCCGGAAATGGTTGCCGCCGTTTCGAAGATCATGCGCGTGCAGGACCTGGTACTGGTGGCGCAGAAAATCCGTGTGGTCACGAAGTTTCGCGGCACCCTGGGGCTGCGCGGTCGACTGTCCACACGCCTGCAACCGAATCACCCCACCGACGAACCGGCCGGCATTGCCGCGAGCATTCTCGACGGCCTGCTGCACGGCAACGGTGATGCAATGATCGGCATCAACCCGGCCACCGACAGCATCGCCTCGATCTGCGCCATGCTGGAAATGCTCGACGCGATCATCCAGCGCTACGAGATCCCGACCCAGGCATGCGTGCTGACCCACGTCACCACTTCGATTGAAGCGGTAAATCGCGGCGTGCCGCTGGATCTGGTGTTCCAGTCGATTGCCGGCACCGAAGCGGCCAACGCCAGCTTCGGCATCAACCTCAACCTATTGCAGGAAGGTTACGACGCAGGATTGAGCCTCAATCGCGGCACACTCGGGCAAAACCTGATGTATTTCGAAACTGGCCAGGGCAGCGCGCTGTCGGCCAACGCCCATCACGGTGTCGATCAACAAACCTGCGAAACCCGCGCCTACGCCGTGGCACGACATTTCAAACCGTTTCTGGTCAACACTGTCGTCGGCTTCATCGGCCCGGAATACCTGTACAACGGCAAACAGATCATCCGAGCTGGCCTAGAAGACCACTTCTGCGGCAAGCTTTTGGGCGTGCCCATGGGCTGCGACATCTGCTACACCAACCACGCCGAAGCCGACCAGGACGACATGGACACCCTGCTGACCCTGCTGGGCGTGGCCGGGATCAACTTCATCATGGGTATCCCGGGCTCCGACGACATCATGCTCAACTACCAGACCACCTCGTTTCACGACGCGCTCTATGCCCGCCAGACCCTGGGCCTGAAGCCTGCACCGGAGTTCGAACAATGGCTGGCGAAAATGGGCATATTCACTCAAGCGGACGGCAGGATTCTCTTCGGCGACAGCCTGCCACCGGCCTTTCGGCAGGCCTTGGCGCAATTGGGATGAGCAATGACATGGATAAACTACCCTTCGACCCTCACAACCCATGGCTGGAACTGCGGCGTCTGACGCCAGCGCGGATTGCCTTGGGCCGAACCGGCACCAGCATTCCCACCCACGCACAACTGGATTTCCAGTACGCCCACGCTCAGGCGCGGGATGCAGTGCATCTGCCATTCGAACATGCGGCACTCAGCTCGCAATTGGCCGAACGCGGACGCGAAAGCCTGTTGCTGCACAGCGCGGCGACGGATCGCAACATGTACCTGCAACGCCCCGATCTGGGGCGAAAACTCAGTGATGCATCGGCGCAGATCCTGCGTGATTACGCGGCGGCCCATCCGGGTGGCGTGGATCTGGTGATTGTGGTCGCCGACGGCCTGTCGGCACTGGCCGTCCATCGCCACACCCTGCCGTTTCTTGCGCGCTTCGAAGAGCAAATGGCAGACGACTGGACCATCGCGCCCGTCATACTCGTGGAACAGGGCCGAGTGGCGGTCGCCGATGAGATCGGTGAGTTGCTTGGCGCAAAAATGACCGTGATCCTCATCGGCGAACGCCCTGGCCTCAGCTCCCCGGACAGCCTGGGTTTATATTTCACCTACAATCCAAAGGTCGGCCTGACGGACGCGTGGCGCAATTGCATCTCCAATGTCCGGCTCGAAGGGCTGAGCTACGGCATGGCGGCACACCGTTTGCTGTATTTGATGCGCGAAGCCTGCCGGCGGCAGTTGTCAGGGGTCAATCTGAAGGACGAGGCGCAGGTTCAGACACTGGAGTCAGACGCAGGAACTGACATGAAAGGTAATTTCCTGCTCGGCCCGCCGAATGCCTGAACCGCTTGCGCATTGCACACTCGTACCAGTTTCAGGCAGGATCGTTGCGCGGCCGCCAAGGGTTTCCCATTGCCGTCAGAGACGTTAGACAGCCACTTGAAGACGAGACCTACCATGCGGATTATTCAAGCGACCCTCGAACACCTGGACCTGCTGACCCCATTGTTCGTCAAATATCGCGAGTTTTATGGTTCCCTGCCGTATCCGGACTCGTCCCGGGCGTTCCTCGAGAAACGACTGCGTCGCAAGGAATCGGTGATCTACCTGGCGCTGTCCGATGACGACAGCAACAAACTGATGGGCTTCTGCCAGTTGTACCCAAGCTTTTCATCGCTTTCGCTCAAACGTGTGTGGATCCTCAACGATATTTATGTCGCCGAAGACGCCCGCCGTCAGTTGGTGGCCGATAACCTGATCCGCACCGCAAAAAAAATGGCCAAGGAAACCAATGCCGTGCGCATGCGTGTTTCCACCAGCAGCAACAATGAAGTCGCGCAGAAAACCTACGAGTCCATCGGATTCAAGGAAGATACCGAGTTCAAGAACTATGTGCTGCCGATCAGCGACGAACTCTGAAGCATCTGAACCTGTGGGAGCGAGTTTGCTCGCGATGGCATCGACTGGGTGACACTGATCCACCGAGGCAATGACATCGCGAGCAGGCTCACTCCCACAGGTTCGGTATCAGGCCATCGGTCAGTCATGACATCCCTCGCTACAATCTCGACGCGATTTTCACCTCTCGCCTCGTATAATCCCGATCTTCCCGGCTTGTAAGAAAAACTACCCCTATACGTAGTCTTACGCGAAGTCATCCGCACAGGCCTGCTGAGTCGGGCCATTACCACAGGTGCTTTCCATGGATTTCAACCCGATCGACATTGTCCTGCATCTCGACGTCTACCTCGACATGCTCGTAACCAACTACGGGGCATGGATCTACGCCATTCTGTTTATGGTGATCTTCTGTGAAACCGGCCTGGTGGTTATGCCCTTCCTGCCGGGCGACTCCCTGCTGTTCATCGCCGGGGCCGTGGCGGCCGGTGGCGGCATGGACCCGGTACTGCTCGGCGGTCTGCTGATGCTGGCGGCGATTCTGGGTGATAGCACCAACTACATCATTGGACGAACGGTAGGTGAAAAACTGTTCAGCAATCCGGACTCGAAGATCTTCCGTCGTGACTACCTGCAACAAACCCACGATTTCTACGACAAGCATGGCGGCAAAACCGTGACCCTGGCGCGCTTCCTGCCCATCATCCGCACCTTTGCACCATTCGTCGCCGGTGTGGGGAAAATGCCGTATCCGCGTTTCTTTGCCTTCAGTGTCTTCGGCACTGTCCTGTGGGTCGGCGGTCTGGTGACGCTCGGCTATTTCTTCGGCAACGTGCCGTTCATCAAGAAGAACCTGTCGCTTCTGGTAGTCGGCATCATCCTGGTGTCGTTGCTGCCGATGATCATTAGCATCGTGCGTAGCCGCCTGGCGGGTTCGAGCTCCAAAGCCGAATCGCGCTGACACGATGTGGTCCCTGAGCGCCTGGCGTCGCCGGCGCACCCTGGCAAAGCACCCGATTGCCGATGACATGTGGCAACGGGTGCGTCATCACCTGAGCTTTCTCGATGGCATCAGTGCCGCCGAAGACCAATGGCTGCGCGAAGCCTGTGTGTTGTTCCTCGAAGACAAGCACCTGACCGCCCTGCCCGGTGTCGAACTGCATCAGGAGCAACGCCTGTTGCTCGCCGCCCAGGCGCAACTGCCGCTGCTGCACCTCGGCGACCTGAACTGGTATCAGGGCTTCCACGAAATCATTCTCTACCCCGACGACTTCCTCAGCCCCCAGCGCCATCGCGATGCCAGCGGCGTCGAACACGAATGGGACGGTGAACACAGCGGTGAGGCCTGGCAGCGAGGCCCGATCATCCTCGCCTGGCCCGGCGTAATGGCCAGCGGTGGCTGGGAAGGCTACAACCTGGTGATCCACGAACTGGCGCACAAGCTCGACATGCTCAACGGTGACGCCAACGGCCTGCCGCCGCTGCACCCTGACATGCGGGTCAGCGAATGGGCCAGCGTCATGCAAGCGGCCTACGAAGACCTCAACCGGCAACTGGACCACAATCCCGATGCCGAAACCGCCATCGACCCGTATGCCGCGGAAAATCCCGGCGAATTCTTCGCCGTCACCAGCGAATACTTCTTCAGCGCCCCGGATTTGCTGCACGAGGCTTATCCACAGGTGTACCAGCAGTTGAAGCTGTTCTATCGCCAGGACCCGCTGGCGAGGTTGAAGCAACTTCAGGCGCACGACCCTGTCTATCAGGCACACCAGTGAGCGCCATACGACTTCTGGTACATGGCGTCGACCCAGGAATATGCCTATAATCGCCGCCACTTTTTGGCCAATCCGGCCAAGTGTTTTTGGTCAACTAACGGGGGCAACGCCCAATGAGCTACAGCAAGATTCCGGCTGGCAAAGACCTGCCGAACGACATCTACGTCGCGATCGAGATTCCGGCCAACCACGCGCCGATCAAATACGAAATCGACAAAGACAGCGATTGCCTGTTCGTTGACCGTTTCATGGCCACCCCAATGTTCTACCCGGCCAACTACGGTTACATCCCGAACACCCTGGCCGACGACGGTGATCCCCTCGACGTGCTGGTCGTAACCCCTTACCCGGTTGCTCCAGGCTCGGTGATCCGCGCGCGTCCGGTCGGCATCCTGAACATGACCGACGACGGCGGCGGCGATGCCAAAGTCATCGCAGTCCCACACGACAAGCTGTCCCAGCTGTACGTCGACGTGAAGGAATACACCGATTTGCCAGCGCTGCTGATCCAGCAGATCGAGCACTTCTTCGCGAACTACAAAGATCTCGAAAAAGGCAAATGGGTGAAGATCGAAGGCTGGGCCGGCGCAGACGCCGCCCGCGACGCGATCACCAGGTCGGTTGCTGCCTATAAAGGTTAAGAGCAGTCGCAAGCTTCAAGCGACAAGCTGCAAGAAAAACCCCGGTTGATCCGGGGTTTTTTGTGGGTGCTTGGTTCGTACGCCAAACACAGTGTTTAACCAGGCTCGATCTCGGTTTTTTCTTGTTTAAAATTCCCCAAGAGCGTCTTACATCCAGTCGTAAATTTCCCGCGAAATTTGAACGAGGCGTTTATTCAAACCCTTGTTAGCCGCCAGTAGACTCGCGGTCATGAAAAAGAACACTAGCGGCCCACGCTTCAAAGCGCTCCTCGAAGCAGCGAGCATCACGACCACCGGATTTGCCGAATTTCTGGATACGGCTCCACAAAATGTACATAACTGGTACACCCGTGGTGTGCCCGCCCATTGCATGGAAGAAGTCGCCAGAAAACTCTCCGTCAGCAGCGACTGGCTGAAAACCGGCGAAGGCTCGAAAGACGCCCAACACCTGCGCCTGCTCGACGTATCCGGCAACACCTTCGATGCCCAGACCATACGCGGTGTCTACACGGTCATCGAGCCTGTCGACGTCGAATTGCCTTTGTACAAAGAAGCTGTCATCGCCCCGGGCTCCAACAAAACCCACGTCATAGAAGACCCCGGGCAATCCATCCGCCTGCCCCGCAACCACCTTGATTCCCTGGAAATCAACCACGCCGACGCCATCTGTGCCGTCATGAGCGGTAATAGCATGGGCGAGAAAATTGAAGACGGTTCGACCCTGGCGATTGACCGTGGCTTGACCCAGATTATCGATGGCGAGATCTACGCCATCGAACATGACGGCATGCTACGCATCAAGTACCTGCACCGCCTACCGGGCAACTCCCTGCGACTGCGCAGCCACAACCGCGCCGAGTACCCGGATGAAATCTTCAGGGCCGCACAAATCGAAGAGCAGAACATCAGGGTGCTGGGTTGGGTGTTCTGGTGGTCGACCCTGAACAAACGGCGGCCGGCGGTGCCATTTCTTTAAGCGCTCCTGAACCTCCAACGGCCACCCACCCGGGTAGCCGAACGGCTCTGCATGGCACTTCCCGCTGGGAATTTCCGTCAAACCTGCGTATGCTGCGCCCCACATTTGCGCATCGACCCGCCCCGCGGCTCAGATGCACTGACCTGACAGATGACTTTCTCACCAGGTCCCACAGCCGGACGCAAGATCCGGGTGTACGTTTTGAAGGCTGGCGCGGTTTACCAAAAATGATCCAAGCCAGTCCCCGAGAAGCCGGCCACAAGCCGGCTTTTTAATTGCCCAAAATAATCCCGTCCCATCCAGGAATCCTCCCGACAGCCTAGCTATTCCGGGCGCTTCAGGCATTCCCCTGTCCGATGGTGTTCAACGCCATTTGTAGGGGGCCGGCGAACACACCTTCCGCGCCTGGCCGATGAGGGTAAGTAAGCCGGCATGACCGGATTTGATCTTGAGGTGGTGGAATGCGGGCGTTTTGAGAGTTGAGCCAGCGCCTTCGAGCGCCCCTGCGGCCGAGTCGCTCGAAGGTGCTCTGGTTACTTCAGGTTGCCGCTGAGGAACTGCTGCAGGCGTTCGCTTTTGGGGTTGCCCAATACGTCCTCGGGTGCGCCCTGCTCTTCGACCCGCCCCTGGTGCAGGAACAGCACCTGGTTCGACACTTTGCGCGCAAAGCTCATTTCGTGGGTCACCATGATCATGGTGCGGCCTTCTTCGGCCAGGCCCTGGATCACCTTGAGCACTTCGCCCACCAGTTCCGGGTCCAGGGCCGAAGTCGGCTCGTCGAACAGCATGATCTCCGGTTCCATGCTCAGGGCACGGGCAATGGCGACCCGCTGTTGCTGGCCACCCGAGAGGAACGCCGGGTATTGGTCGGCCACCCGCGACGGCAGGCCCACCTTGTCCAGGTAACGCCGGGCGCGCTCCTCTGCATCCTTCTTGCTGACGCCCAGCACCCGGCGTGGGGCCATGGTGATGTTTTCCAGCACCGTCATGTGGCTCCACAGGTTGAAGTGCTGGAACACCATCGCCAGGCGAGTACGGATGCGTTGCAGTTCATTGGCGTCGGCCACACGCATGCCGTGGCGGTCATGAACCATTTGAATCGGCTGGTTGTCCAGGCTCATGGCGCCGTCGTTGGGCGTTTCCAGGAAGTTGATGCAACGCAGAAAGGTGCTCTTGCCCGAACCACTGGCGCCGATCAGGCTGATGACGTCGCCGGTCTTGGCGTTTAGCGAAACGCCCTTGAGGACTTCATGGTTGCCGTAGCTTTTGTGCAGGTTTTCAACGGTCAGTTTGTACATGAACAAGCATCCTGAATTAGTGAGCCGGGCCGAGGAAAGACAACCAGCGGCGTTCAGCCAGGCGGAACAGGCCGACCAGAGAGAAAGTGACTGCCAGGTAGATCAACGCGGCGATGCCGAAGGACTGGAAGGTCAGGAAAGTCGCCGAGTTGGCGTCCCGTGCGACTTTCAGGATGTCCGGGATGGTCGCGGTGAAGGCCACGGTGGTCGAGTGCAGCATCAGAATCACTTCATTGCTGTAGTAAGGCAGCGAACGACGCAGGGCTGACGGCATGATCACGTAGGCATACAGCTTCCAGCCGGTCAGGCCGTAAGCCTTGGCGGCCTCGACTTCGCCGTGGTTCATGCTGCGAATGGCCCCGGCGAAGATCTCCGTGGTGTAGGCGCAGGTGTTCAGGGCGAAGGCCAGGATGGTGCAGTTCATCGCATCGCGAAAGAACGCATCCAGTACTGGCTGAGCGCGCACGGCGGCCAGGCTGTAAATGCCGGTGTAACAAATCAGCAGCTGAATATAGAGTGGCGTCCCCCGAAACAGATAGGTGTAGAACTGCACCGGCCAGCGCACCCAGACATTGGTTGAGACCCGGGCAATCGACAGCGGGATCGACATCACGAAGCCGAAGAAGATCGAGGCGCTGAGTAGCCAGAGGGTCATGGCCAGCCCGGTGATGTGATTGCCGTCCTGGAACAGGAAAGGTTTCCAGTATTCCTGCAGTAGCTCGATCATCGCACGGCCTCCCGGGTGCCTGCGGCGTAGAAGATTTCCATCCGGCGCAAGACGTAGTTCGAAACGGTGGTTATCACCAGATAGATCAAGGCGGCCAGCAGCAGGAAGAAGAACAGCTGATAGGAACTCTTGCCCGCGTCCTGGGCCACCTTGACCAGATCGGCCAGGCCAATGATCGACACCAGCGCGGTGGCCTTGAGAATCACCATCCAGTTGTTGCCGATGCCCGGCAGGGCAAAGCGCATCATTTGCGGGAACACCACTAAGCGAAAGCGCTGGGCTCGGGTCAGGCCGTAGGCGGTAGCCGCTTCCATCTGCCCTCGCGGTACGGCGAGGATGGCGCCGCGGAAGGTTTCAGTGAAATACGCCCCGTAGATGAAGCCCAGGGTAATGACCCCGGCACTGAAGGGGTTGATCTCGATGTATTCCCATTCCATGAAATCGGTAAACGAAGTCAGCCAGGTTTGCAGGCTGTAGAAAATCAGCAGCATCAGCACCAGGTCCGGCACTCCGCGGATCAGCGTGGTGTAGGCCTGCGCAGGGACGCGCAGCAGTGCTGATTTCGAAAGCTTGGCACTGGCGCCGATCAGGCCCAGGCCAACGCTTACCAGCAAGCACAGAAAGGATAATTTGACAGTCATCCACGAGCCTTGCAGCAGCAGAGGGCCGAAGCCCTTGAGGCTGAAGCCTGACAGCCCCAGAATCGTCAACAGGTTTTCTAACATTGGGCAGCCCTACATCAATCCGAAAAGCGCCCATCCGCAAATGAGCGCAGGGTCATTATTTGCCGCTGTAGAGATTCAGATCGCCAAAGTGTTTCTGCTGGACGGCCGCATAGGTGCCATTGTCGTGCAGCGCCTTGATACCTTTGTTCAGCAAGGCCTGGAGTTCGGCGTTGCCTTTGGTCAGACCCACGGCGGTTTTGGCTGGCAGTAGCGGGCTTTCGACCGGCTCGCCGACTTGGAAGTCGGCGCCTGGTGGCGACTTCAGGAAGCCCAGCTCGGCTTGCAGCATGTCCTGGATTGAGGCATCGAGGCGTCCGGAGATCAGGTCAGCGTACACCTGGTCCTGATTGGCGTAGGCCTGGGTCTCTACGCCTGCCTTGTCCAACACCGCCTTGGCGTAGGCTTCCTGGATGGTGCCTTGCTCGTAGCCGACTTTCTTGCCCTTGAGGGAGGCCGGATCGGTGCCGATGGCCGCGCCTTTCTTGAATACCAGCGCGGTCGGGCCAGAGAACAGCTCATTTGAGAAATCGATGACTTTCTCACGCGCTGGCGTGGCGGTCATGGAAGAGATCACGCCGTCGAACTTGTTGGCCTTGAGGCCAGGAATCATGCCGTCGAAGTCACTTTCGACCCATTTGCACTTGACCTTCAGCTCAGCGCAGATCGCGTTGCCCAAGTCGATATCGAAGCCCACCAGGCTGCCATCGGCAGCCTTGGATTCGAACGGCGCATAAGAGGGGTCGACGCCAAAACGCAACTCCTTGTACTCCTTGGCCAGCGCAGAACCGGCAGCCATACACAAAGCCAATGCAGAAATGGTGAGAAATGCTTTTTTCATTGTTTTATTCCCAGGGACCATCGAAAGCGCTTGTGCCGCAAGAGCGCATGTACTGCGTGGCGATATGTCCTATGCACACGCAGATACTTGTACAGACAAGCATATGCAATCACCCGGCCAATTCGCGGGTTGGGCGTTTGAGAAAGCGCGTACAGCCCTCTGCGATGGGCTTGGCAGGCAGGTGAGTGTAGAGGTTGGGGTAGCTGCCGGGCTGTTACCGAAGCAAGTTTTTACACCCGGCTGGGGTATGCGGTAACAAAGTGTGAGATCAAGGACGCCGACTTTTCTGGCTAAACCCGTGAGCGACCTCTTGTACCTCAACCTCACGGATAGCTGAACGATTTCACCAACGTCAACTCCCCCACCGCACGCATCGGCACCGGGAACGTTTCCATTTTTTCGCTCGGCGTTCCCTCCTCGGTAATCACTGTCACCTGCGCCGTGGTCAGCGCTTGCACCGCGTCTTCCTGCCCCTCTTCATCACTGCTGTACCCGCCGCCGAAGTAGTTCACATACACCAGATATTGCCCCTTGATTGGCGCGGGCATGGCGAAGATTTCCGGGCCGTAGCCAGTGGTGACGTCGACGTCGAGCGCCGCGCCATTGGGGGCTACGCGGTCGCCGTACCAGATGTGCGCGCCGTCGGGGGTGATCAGGTGCAGGTCGAGGTCGGTATTGTCGCTGTCCCAGGACAACAACACGCGTAGTTTGGCCGGGGTCGCACCGCCGCTACTGTTGAGGAATTGCGTGCGGTGGCGTTGTTGGCCATCAGGGCTGCGCACCTCGACACTGTTGCTGCCATTGGGGAATGAGAACGGGCGATCGAAGCGGCCTGCCGGGTCGATTTTCAGCGGCATGCTCACCCCGTTGACGATCAGCCGGCCGGGCTCTGCGGATTTGGCTGTGGCTTTGATCTGGCCGCTGATACGAGCGGTGTTGGCCTGCCCTGTCGGGGTGTTCACCGACGAGGCCGGGTAGTTGACGGTCTGCCGGAAGTTTTCCCCTTCGCCCTCGGACGCGCCAGTGCGCCAGCCGCCTGCGGGGGTGTCGAGTTTGACGCTGTCCGCTGCCATCGCCCACGGCAATGCCGTCAGCGAAAGGAGAAACAGCAAGACCTGTGGATAACGGAGTTTCATGGCCTATTCCAGCAAGAGGTGGCGGGCGAGCCCTTCGATGTAGGTTTCATCCTGGCCATTGGGGTGCGCTTCGAAGGCCAGGTGCAGGTATTCGTGGGTCAGGTCGAGGCGGTCTTGCAGCGTCTGCGCGCCGCGCACGTAGATGCGCTGGCGTTCGCGGTCGACATAGGGGCGGCCGAAGGCCAGCCGGCATACGGCGAAGCTACTGACTTCGTTGTAGCCGGTTTCGCTTTCAAGTTTCTGGCGCCAACCGCGCCGTTGTTTCTGCAGCCAGGCCTGCGCGGCGGGCAAGGCTTCGCAGGACGCGACCGGGTTGTCCCAGCGACTGAGACTGGCGCGTGGGTAGGCGTGCAGCAGGATGGCATCGTAGCGCTGGCCGGCACGGGCCTGTTCGACGGCTTGCTGCCAGGACAGTTTGTCCGGGCCGGGTTGATCGGAATGGTAGGTGACGGAGCTGCCAGCCAGGATCAGGTCGCTGGTCCACGCGGCAATGTCGCGTGATTCGGGCGACGCCGGACGCGGTGCGACCCGCTGACGGCTGCTGCTGTCGTCAATGCTCAGGCAGTCACCGCTATGCGTCGCGTTTTGCAGCAGGTACGTGCGGATGGCCACGGCCAGGGCTTTGGCGGCCTCGACCGGTTCGGCACTGGCTTCGCGCTGGAGCACACGGGCGACGTACTCTTCGCGATCCAGTCGCGCGACAAGTTTGTCGTTGAACAGAAACAGTTCGCCGTCGCTGTGAATATCCAGCGCATTACCATTGGCGAATTCGACGCGGTAGTCACCCTGCAACGCCCCGGAGGACACCACACTGCCCTCTGACAGCACGCGCTTGAGTGGATAGCGGGAGAACAGGTCGACCTCTACACATTTCCCGGCATCCACAGGCCATGCAACAGGAATCACCGTAGACAATGCCTGGGTGTAATCACGCAGTACCCGCTGACTGGTGCCCCGTCCTCCGGCCCAGATCGGTGTACCGTCCGCCGCCCAACCAGCGAATCCGCCCTGGCGCGACGCGCCATCCTGATCAGCCAGCCAGCTCCAGGTCTTCACGCGCAAACGGCTACCGAGCGCGCCGACGACGTTGCCATCGGCGGCATTAAGTACAACGTCGAGCAGCACACGCCGGGCCTGATCCTGTGCCGGCAGCACGGCCAACACCTTCAACAGTTCTGCCACCGAAACCCGTGTAGCCGGTTGCAACGACGGTAAATCCAACAGCCATTGCGGTGCTTGATGCGCCTGCCAATACGCCCGCCAACCTGCATCGCTGATGCCCAGTCGCGCGGGTTCGAAATACAAACCGCATGACTTCACCAACGCCTGATCGCGCTCGATCCTGCCGCCCGCCGTGCAGCAATAAACCTCTTCCTTCGACTGGCCGCGACATTCATAAGCTGGCTCATGTGCGCCGGTATCCGCCAGCCAGGCGTAGACGAACAACTTCCACACACTGCCCAGCGGCGTCTGCAACGTCGGCGGCAACGACTCGCGGGCGATCACCTGCGTCCGGCTCAGCGACAGCAAATCGCCGTTGAAGGCCAGGCGCAGCGGTTCGTCCTGTGCCGTCGCCAGCACAGGAATCAAACACAGCAGCCAACCCACCAGCAGCCTGTGCACCTCAGTGAACCGTGACCTGGCCAAGGGCTGCCTTTT
This sequence comes from Pseudomonas sp. Pseusp10, assembly GCF_059492225.1. Taxonomy (NCBI): domain Bacteria; kingdom Pseudomonadati; phylum Pseudomonadota; class Gammaproteobacteria; order Pseudomonadales; family Pseudomonadaceae; genus Pseudomonas; species Pseudomonas sp. Pseusp10. Next base: position 6,252,542 of record NZ_CP168528.1, read on the forward strand.
GTTCCAGTGCCTGATGCTGTGGCGCATAAACCTGAGTGAAACGCACCGGCGGCAAGTTGAACTGGCCCTTCTGCGAGAAACGCACCAAATGCCGCAGACGCAATTCACCACTCAAGGCATCGACCGGAATGGCGTAAGCCATTTGCCCAGGTTCGAAACGCGCCTTCTCCAGCGCCGTCGGCTCGGTGCCGACCTTGCCCATGAGCTTGATGCCCCAGGTCGTGCGCTCGACATCGGCGCCGGGGGGCAGCGGCACTTCAAGCATGCCGTAGCGCAGCGGTCTGGCGGCTTTGCTGGTGACGATCACTTCGTCGAGATAGAGGTTGTCGCTCGAAAGCGGCGCGCTGCCGACCGCTTCGAGTTTGAAGGTGAAGGCTTCATCCCCCGGCACCAGTCGCGATAGGCGACGGGTGATGGTCACGGCCATCGGATCGACCACCGGTTGCTGGCTGCGGTAGCTCAACGCAGCGCGCAGCGGACGCTCTTGCGCGCCGGTCAGCGTCAATACCGTCGGCACTGGCGCAGGCCCCTGCCACGTCCAATACATCTCACCAGAAACCCCGTACTGTTTCTTCCAGCCTTCACCCGGCGCCAATGCAATGGTGGGCGATGCCTGCTCGATGCTGCGTTGCAGCCAGATCAACGCCAGCGCCCGTTCCAGTGTCGATTGCTGTGGCAGCAAGCGTTGCAGCAAGGCCTGGGCGTGAACCTGATCGAAGGGTTGCAGCGACAGGTTCAGCGCTTCGGCAAACGGCTGGGAACTGACCGCCAGACGTTGCTGCGCGTCGGCCAGTTGCCGATTGAACGCGTCCGGCAAAACGACCTTCGATTGCCTGGCCAGCGATGCCGTCAGCACTCGTGCGGCAGCCAGCCCCAAGGCTGAATCCGGATCGCTCATGACAAGGCTGTCTTCGCCGTCCTCCATCAGGTTTGCGGCCGTGCCCTCGCCTGCTTTCGCCAGGTCTTCCAGCAAGCCACTGAGCAAGGTGTTGACCGGCAACTGCATCTGTTTGGCGAACGACAGGATCAGCGCCCGCTGCAACAGTGGTGTGTTGTTCGCCTGTTTGGCGTAGACCTCCAGCACCCGCTGCCAATGCTCCGGCGGCAGGCTCAGTTCCAGCACCCGGCTGGCGTGCCAGTCGGCGTAATAGGCGTAAGCGGTGAGGAACGCATCCGGCTCGCCGTCCATGCCCCACCAGGTGAAACACGCCGAAGGACCGGCCATTTGCACCAGGCGCAGGCGACTGTTTTGCATGATCAGGCGCAAGCGATCGCGGATCTGCGGATTCGCCGCCAGTGTCGGGTAGGCGATGCTCAACGGCAACAGACGACTGGCGGTCTGTTCAACGCCGCCGTAGGGGTAGCTCAACAGATCGTCGAGTGCAGAGCGGAACAACGCTTGCGGACTGTCGTCCAGACGCAGGCGGATATCGCTGGCGTCTGTCGGCAATGTCAGCGGCGTATCGCCCTCACCCACATCAAGGCTCCGGGTTTGAGTCACCTGCCAGCCTTCACCGGTCGCGCTCAGGTGCACCGTCAACGCGTCAGCGGCTTTGCCGTCCTGCACCAGCTCGGCGTTCCACTCGCCATCCGCCAGTTCAAATGCCGGCAACGGGATGTAGTTGATCCCGCTGTTCAGGGTCACGGGCACGCGCTGTTCGTTGCCGGCGTAACGGGTCACCAGTTCGGCCTTGACCGGGTTCTCGGCCTGGCTGAAGGCGAACACACCGAGGTCCGGTTTGTCGCCGGCGCGGAATCGGGTCGGGCCGCTCCACTTCAGGTACAGCGGTTTTTCCGAGCGTACGAATTGCTTCTTCTGCCCGACCTGACCGTCATCGGCGATGGCCCTGGCGGTGATGCGCCAGCGGGTCAGGGAATCAGGCATCTTGAAGGTGAAGCGGGTTTTGCCGTTGGCATCGGTCAGCAATTCAGGTTGCCAGGCAGCCGTGTCGACATCCTCGCGACGCGGCCGCTCCAGCACTTTCACGCCGCGCTCACTGCGATTGGCTTTGCCCGGTGCACCGGGGCTGCCCGGCAAGGCAACGTCATAACTGATGAACGACAAACTGGCGCTGGTGCGCACATTATTGCGCCGCGGGTGATAGAAGAACTGGTCGATGCTCGGCGCGACCTCAGGTTGCAGGGCGTAGACCATTTCATCGACCACGCTGACCGTCAGGTGCGCGGGAATCGGCTTGCCGGCGAACCCGGTACTCAGGTCCACCGAGACGGTTTCACCCGGCTGGTAGGTTTCTTTATCGGTGACGATGGCCACGTCGATCTGTGGCGTGATCACCTTGATGCCAGCGTTCTGGAAACTGTACTGGCCGCCCTTGGTGTACAGCACCGAGAAGGTCAGGTTCGGCGCGAAACCTTCCTTCACCGGGATGCGCGCGCGGTATTGGGTATCGCTGAGTTTTTCCATCTTCAGCCAGTCGCCGCTCCTGGAAAGTAACGCGGTGGCTTCGACCTTGTCGCGCTCCAGAGATAGCAGCGCATCGCTCACGGGTTCCGGGAAAGTGATCAGCGCCAGCGCTTCATCGCCTGGGATGTACTCGGGCTTGTCGAGGACGATTTCCACGGTGCCGGGTACGGCTTTGACACCGTCGCCGGTGACCGAATGCCCGGTGGCGCCGACCACGCGACCGTGGTCATCCTTGAGTGTCAGGTTGTAGGTGCCCGGTCGGTCAAAGGCCAGTGTGAAACCTTTGTCGGTTGCCGCGAGTTTGCCTTCGCCGGTGCTCTGGTCTTCCAGGCGTACCCAGCCGTAGCTGCCTGGCGTAACTGCGTCGGCCTGCTCGCCTTCGCGGGTGTAGCTGAACGCAACCTTGTCGCCCACCGCGCTGAAGCGCCGGGGTGCGCTCAAGCGAAAATTCGCCGCGCCACGGTCGATGAGGATTTCCTTGGTGGTTTTCACGCGATACGCCGCACCGTCGCTGGCGAACACGGTCAGCATGTAGCGACTCGGTTTGTCAGCGGCCGGCAAGTCGAGGGACGCGCTGCCCTTGGCGTCGGTGGTCAGTTCGGTACTGGTCAGCTCCACCGGGAATTGCCCGAGGTATTGCAGTTCGTTGTCGACCATCGACAGCTGTTGGGAGCGCAGGCTCAGGCTCAATTTCGCATTGGCCACCGGTTTGCCGTCCGGGTACAGCAGCACCAGATTGCCCTTGACTGGCTCGCCCGTGCGGTAATCCTGCCTGGCCAGATTGAGTGAAATCTCGAAGTGCGGCTTGATGTATTCGGCGACGCGAAAGGCGCTGCTGTAAGCCTGGTCCTTGTAACTGAAACGCAACTCATAACCACCGGCCACGGCGTTGTCCGGCAACTGGAATCGGCCCTGGGTGCCAGCCTTGGAATCGAGCTTCAATTCGAGGGATTGCAGCGCCGTACCGGTTGCATCGAGCACAGTCACGTTGACGTCGGCAGCGCTTGGCTGCACCGAGTCCCGGGCATTCTTGAATTCACGCCCGACGATTTTCAGCGACACCCAATCCCCCGGTCGATACAGCGGCCGGTCGGTGAAGGCATAGAGTTTGGTGTCGTAGATTTCGCTGTCGTAGTAGAAGTTTTCCGAGACGAACACTCCGCCCTCTTCGTCCTCGCCGATCACGAACGAACGCTCGGGGCTGACGTGTTTCAAGCGCAGCAAGCCGTCGCTATCCGTGGCGCCGCTGCTCATTACGCCGAGGCCATCGGTCCACAACACATTGACCTTCGGCACCGGGCTGCCTTCGTGTTTGCGCGCGGCCCACACCAGCAATTCGTCACCGGCAATCTTGCTCACCGCCACGGTGTTGGAGACGAACACCATGGTGGTCGCGCGGTACTTGCCGATCAGTGCTTCCACCAGATAAAGACCCGGTTTGAGATTGCCCAACGGGATGTACACGTTGCCCGGCGCAACGCTGACGAACTCGCTGGAAGACCCGGCCAGGTTCACCCCTGTCGGTGGCTGGATCGGCTTGGCCTGCCACAACGGATAACGGAACTGGCTGACCACCGGCAAACCCGGTATCAGCGCGAATTGCGGCTGCGCATCGTAGGGCGTTGGCGCGGCCATCGCATTGCCCATCTTCAGTTCCGGCACTTCCTCGGTGACTTGTTTACGCGACTCGTAGGTAAACGCCCGCTGCATCACCCGACGGGATTTGCGATACCAGTTGTCCCACAGGTACGCGAGCGTGTTCGACAGGCCTTCACCCTTGAACTGGCCATCGCTGACCACCCGATGCAGGTTCTTCTGGCGCTTGAGGAAATCCAGCGGCTTGTCGATGCGATACACCCGAATGTCGGCGCCGCCGTAGGGCTCCATGCGAAACCGGCGATAGTCGCGGCCCGGTGCTTCGAGGCGCACCATCGCCTGTTCATCGCTGGCAAAACTGCTGTCGGCCAGCAGGAAAAAACTCTCGCCGGCCACTGGCGCATAGCCGCTGGACGGGACCGAATCTTCGGCGTTAACCACCGAGCAAGGCAGCACCAATACCAACATCAGAGACAGAAAACGCAGCATGCGGGCACCGGTCATTGGGAGAGAAAACTCAGTCGATAGACGCCGATGAAGTTGGGGTTGGCTGCGTCGGGTATCCATCTGGTGTCCTTCCATGTCATGAGTTGCTGCAGGCTTGCCGAACGCATGCCGTTGTCGGTGGGTGTGGTGGTGCCGGTGTGATAGGCGATGTAGCGGCCCATCCAGATCATCAGGTGCTGGTCGTCGCCCTGATCGAAAAACATCAGGTCGCCCGGTCGCGCCTGCGACACATCGCGGCTGACCAGATGGCTGTTGAACTGGATCAACTTGATCGCGTTGACGTAAGGCCCAACCTTGCCGCCACCCTGCTGCCATTGCTGCGCAAGACCGCGCTGGGCATCGCTCAATTGCAGCTCCGGCGGCAGGTAACGATTGGACAGTCCATTGCTGCGCAGCCATTTGTCGTCATGGACTTTCAGCGCTTCATTGGCGGCAAAACGCACCAGCCCGGCGCAGTCTTGCTGATACCAACGGGGGCTCGGGCCCTGGCTGAGTTGCTCCTGGGCGATGCGCACGAACCAGGCGCGGAACACCTGGGACTGCTGCGGGTCGAGCGGCGGCGTCTCGACAGCGCGGGCGCCCGCGCTCAGCAACAGCGCCAACAGGCCGAGACTTCGGATCAATGCCGTCACAGCGCTTTCCACTCCAGCGGCAACCACTGCCAGTGGCCGTCGGGCTCGCTGCCTTTGGGCAAGGTCAGGGCGTATTTGCCGTAGCCGCCGAGCTTGCGCAATTTCGGGATCAGGTAGGTTTGCGCGGCGTTGTAGAACACCGGTTCCATGTCCTGGGGCAGGCTGTCGAGGGTTTCCTGTTGCATCAGTTGCGCCATGGAATCCGGGCCGATATAGACCGGCATCAGCAGGTCTTTGGGCACCACGTCGGCCATTGGCGGGAAGCGTTTGTCGAGGGTACCGAGAGCCTTGTCCAGCAGCTTGTCGTCGAGGGAAAACAGCAGCGTCGAACCGTGGCGTGCCAGGCTGACTTTCATGAACGCCTTGCCGGTGATGGCATCGGGGTCTTCGGCCTCTTTGGCCGCATAGGGACCAAAACTGGAGCTGACCTGACGCTGCCACTGGTGACTCTGGCCTGCCTGTTTTTCCACCACCGGGAAGGCACCGTCTTCGACGTTGTTCTCGTAGGCGCCGACCATCGAGCCGAACAGGTTGCCCAGATCCCCATCGAGTTTGCCGCTGTCGTCATCGTTGAGGCTGGCCACCAGCAAGGGCGTGTACAGCCGCGAATCGGCATACCAGCACAGGCCCGCCGCGCCGGCCATGTGTTCGATCAATGCTTGGGCGACTTTCTCCTCTGCGCCGAGTTTCACCAGCAGCGGTTTCTGTTGTTCGGCAGCCAGTGGCAACGCCACGCAAGCGCTGGCTCCCATGGGCATGGCTTGCCAGATCGGTTTGAAATCGAAGTCCGGCTGATCTTCCAGTTCATCCATGGCCAGAAAGCTGTGCCAACCCGTGTCGTCCATGTCAAAGCGCAGGCCGGCAAAGTTCGGAATGAAACGCTGGTAACCCATGGCCAGCACACTGGCGTTCACCGACAGGCGTTGCTTCACCTGCGGCGCACGCGGTGACAGGCCGAAGGCTTCGGGGAACAGTTTGTCGCCATTGAGCAGGGCTGCGATGGCTTGGGTCGAAACGCTGCCGTTTTCCTGTGCAGCACCGCTTTGCGGGTCGTAGAGTTTCGCCGGGTTGGACAGCACCACCAGTTTGTCGCCATGGGACGCGAACAGCAGCGCCTTGCTGGCGTTGTAGTTGAGTTGATAGAGCGCCACGTCGTCGATACCGACTTTCACGTCAGCGACTTTGCTCAACTGCGAGTCGTCCAGCGCCACTTTGGCCAGCGGCTCCAGCACCTTGGCCAGACCGCCGCGATCCATCACCAGCAGGAAATCCTTGAGCCGCCCATCCGCCCCGCGCCACAACGCTACGTCGGCAGGCTGATCGAACAGTTGCTCGATCAGGGTGTCCTGCAACTTCAGGTCATGTTCGTAGATGATCCGCCGCAAGCTGCCGATCAAACCCAGGCGATCGGCGTGGGATTCGTAATAGAAGACGAAATCTTCAGTCAGGGTTTCCTTGAGGAACGGCACTGCCAGCAAGTCCTTGGGCAGTTGGCTCAGGGAATGGGTTTCCAGCAAGCCATCCGGGCGGCTCATGCCCAGTTTGTCACTGGCCAACACAGGTGCCGGGGCCTTGGGCTTGTGCATTAACCACCCCAACCCACCGGCCACGCCAACGATCAGGCATATCCCGATCAGCAGCGTCGGCCAATGCAGGGAAGGTTTGGTCGCTGGCGCGCCAGCAGCCGGAGTAACAGTGCTATCACTCATGTTCACAAAACCCGAATTTCATCCGTGGAGCGGGGATGCTTAATAGTTGAAAGTCTTGACCAGCAGCAGGTCGCCGATTGCGCGCAGGGGCACGATGAACGTCTCGCGTTTTTCATCGACGGTGTTTTCGTTGAGCACCAGGTTGATCTGCGAGGTAATCACCTCGTTCTGGTTGCTGGTCTCATCGAAGTTATAGCCGCCGCTGCCGAAGTTGCCCCAATAGTTCACGTAAACCAGATAGGTGCCATGCAGCGGTGCGGTCATGGTGAACATTTCCGGACCCGGGCCATCGACGCCGTCAGGGTCGAGGCCACCGCCATTGGTCAAGGCTGAGTGCGCCCAGAAGGCATGCTGGCCATCGGGCGTGACAATATGCAGGTCGAGCTCGGCTTTCGGATCGTCCCAACCCAGCACCACGCGAATCCTTGCCGGTGTGCGCAGGTTGTTGGCTTCATAGAATTGAACACGCTTGAGGGACTGGCCTTCGGCACTGCGCACTTCGACGCTGTTGGAACCGGCACCAAACGCATACGGCCGGGCGAAACGCCCTTGGTCGTCGGTGTAGAGGTTCAGCGGATTGCCGTTGACCGCCAACGTGTGCGGCCCGCGCTGAGTGCCGATGGCCTTGAGTCGGCCTTCGATCATCGTGCGATTGCGCTGCACGCCTCGGTCAATCGGCGGCGTGGGATAGGCGACTTGCGGGTTATCACTGCGATCCAGCAAGCCGTTGTAACGCCAGCCACCCACCGGCTCCGACAACTCGGCATCCGGCGCGGCCAGAATCACGGGCACGACAGCCAACCCGATCAGCAGCAAAAGAAATGAGCGCATGTGACGCCTCCTGGCATGCATGACGAAACCTTGCGCCTGATCCTGGGCGCGTTACAGATGTGGAGACTGCATTTCGTCTGAAAGACCCGTGACTGCCAGGTCGTATAGGGCTCGAAGGTTAGCCATTCAGGTGTTTTTTAACAATCGGATGGCTCGGAAATTGCGGTGGATATCACGGTAGCGGGTGGACGGTGAGCCGAATAAGTATCATATTCGGCTCATTATGTGAGCCGAATATCCTTTCCAATCGGCTCATCCCCCTCCAGAGCATCAAATTCATGACACCTCAATGGATATGGCAGCAGCCTGATTGGCCGGAGTTCACCTGGAGTGCCGAACGCTTGGCGCCCTTGTTACGCGAGTGCGTTCAAGCACAAGGTCGGCTAATGGGCATGGCCAGTTCCGTGGACAGTTCGCTGAGCGCGCAAAGTGAGCTGGATGCGTTGTTGCAAAACATCGTCACCTCATCGGCCATTGAAGGTGAACAACTGAATGTCGGCTCCGTTCGTTCGTCGCTGGCTCGACGCTTGGGTCTGAATCTGGTTGATGGCGACAGGGTTAGCCAACGCAGTGAAGGTCTTGCGCAATTGATGCTCGATGCTACGCAGCATTTCGCTGAACCGCTGACGCTGGATCGTTTGCTGGACTGGCATGAATGGTTGTTTCCGGAGCAGGACGGCGACCTCGCCGCCCGGACGATACGTGTCAGTGCATTGCGAGGTGATGAACCGATGCAAGTCGTCTCCGGTCGTCTCGACAAGCCGACCGTGCACTTCGAAGCGCCGCCTCGACTGGGCCTTGAACGTCAACTCGAAATCTTCCTCGACTGGTTTGAGAGCGGCCGAAGTCAGGGCGGGCTCGACCCATTGCTGCGTGCTGGCATCGCACACTTCTGGTTTGTCACGCTCCATCCTTTTGACGACGGCAATGGTCGCCTCACGCGCACCATCACCGACATGGCATTGGCGCAGGGCGAGTCTCAGGCGATTCGTTTTCACGCAATGTCGGCAAGCATTCTTGAAGATCGCACCGGTTACTACCGGGTATTGGAAACGAGTCAAAAGGCTACGACCGATGTCACTGTGTGGCTGGAGTGGTTCCTGCAAACCCTTCTGCGCAGCCTGCAACAAGCCATGACACGGATCGACAGTGTGCTGGGCAAGGCGCGATTCTGGCAGGCGCACCAGACATCCGGGCTGTCGGCCGAACAAACCAAGGTGCTGAATCGCTTGCTCGATGGCGGCGAAAGAGGCTTCGAGCACGGTATCAGTGCGGCTCAATACCAGGCCGTCGCCAAAGTATCCAAAGCGACCGCGACTCGTCATCTGACCGAACTGCTGAACAAAGACTGCCTGCAACGCCTGCCCGGGGGTGGGCGCAGTACTCGGTACCAGATCAAATATCCCGACGAGGCGCAATCCTGAGCACTGAAACCATTGCACCAATCACCCCGCTCATTTGCCCATAAACCCCCTATCTGCTAGTGTCGCGCCGGTTTAACGTCAACCGGAAATCGCCGCCATGGCCCGCAAAAAAGCTGCACTGGATTTCGAACAGTCCCTCGCCGACCTGCAAACGCTGGTGGAGCGTCTGGAGAATGGCGAATTGTCGCTGGAAGACTCGCTGGCCGCTTTCGAGCAAGGCATCGGTCTGACCCGCGATTGCCAGGCGGCGCTGGCCCAGGCCGAGCAAAAGGTTCAGGTGCTGCTCGAGCGTGATGGCGAGTTGGCCGAGGAACCCTTCGACGCGGATCAGCCAGAATGATTGCAGCGTACTCGGCAACCAGCCAGGCTCGTGTCAATGCGGCCCTGGAAACCCTGTTCACGGCACCGAGCCCGGAGCTGGCGCGGCTGTACGAGGCCATGCGCTACAGCGTGATGAATGGCGGCAAACGCGTGCGTCCACTGCTGGCCTACGCCGCGTGCGAAGCGTTGGGCGGCAAGGCCGAGCAAGCCAACGGCGCGGCCTGTGCGGTGGAACTGATCCACGCCTACTCGCTGGTGCATGATGATTTGCCGGCCATGGACGATGACGATCTGCGTCGCGGCCAGCCAACCACCCACAAGAAATTCGATGAAGCCTGCGCGATCCTCGCCGGCGACGGCTTGCAGAGCCTGGCCTTCAGCGCCCTGCTCGACCCACGCTTGAGCACTTCGCAGGCCGAAATCCGCCTGCAAATGGTCAGCGCCCTGGCTCTGGCGGCAGGCCCGGCGGGCATGGTCGGCGGTCAGGCCATCGACCTCGGCTCGGTCGGCCTGAAGCTCGACCAGAAAGCCCTGGAATACATGCATCGGCACAAGACCGGCGCGTTGATCGAGGTCAGCGTCAAACTCGGCGCATTGGCCAGCGGCTGCGCCGAGAAAGACGAACTCAAGTCCCTGCAGACTTATGCACAGGCCATCGGCTTGGCATTCCAGGTCCAGGACGACATTCTCGACGTCGAAAGCGATACCGAAACCCTCGGCAAACGCCAGGGCGCCGACATTGCTCGGGACAAACCGACCTACCCGGCCCTGCTCGGCCTCGACGCCGCCAAGGCCTATGCCCTGGAATTGCGCGACCAGGCCCTGCACGCACTGCGACCGTTTGACGCGGCAGCCGAGCCGTTGCGTGATCTGGCCCGGTATATCGTCGATCGCCGCAGTTGACGGCGTATCCGCCAAAAAAAACCAACGCGTGGGCAGGGGACGAAGCATCAGGTAAACTGCCGCATCTTTTATACCTATAACGATTCGCCTGATGCCCACGACGTTTCATGAGATTCCCCGCAAGCGCCCGACCACGCCCCTGCTCGACCGCGCGAACACGCCGGACGGCCTGCGCCGGTTAGGCGAAGCCGAGCTGGAAACCCTGGCCGATGAGTTGCGCCTGGAATTGCTCTACACGGTCGGCCAGACCGGTGGGCATTTCGGTGCCGGCCTGGGCGTGATCGAGCTGACCATCGCGCTGCATTACGTCTTCGACACCCCGGACGACCGGTTGGTGTGGGACGTGGGTCACCAGGCTTATCCGCACAAGATCCTCACCGGTCGTCGCGAGCGCATGGGCACCCTGCGTCAGAAGGACGGCGTCGCTGCCTTCCCGCGCCGCTCCGAGAGCGAGTACGACACCTTTGGTGTCGGCCACTCCAGCACATCGATCAGTGCCGCGCTGGGCATGGCGATTGCCGCCCGCCTGCAAAATAGCGAGCGCAAGGCGATCGCAGTGATCGGCGACGGCGCGTTGACCGCGGGCATGGCGTTCGAGGCGCTGAACCATGCGCCGGAAGTGGATGCCAACATGCTGGTGATCCTCAACGACAACGACATGTCGATCTCGCGCAACGTCGGTGGCTTGTCGAACTATCTGGCGAAGATCCTTTCCAGCCGCACCTACGCGAGCATGCGCGAGGGCAGCAAGAAAGTGCTGTCGCGCCTGCCCGGTGCCTGGGAAATCGCCCGCCGCACCGAAGAATATGCCAAAGGCATGCTGGTTCCCGGCACGCTGTTTGAAGAGCTGGGCTGGAACTACATCGGTCCGATCGATGGCCACGACCTGCCGACCCTGATCGCCACCCTGCGCAACATGCGCGATCTGAAAGGCCCGCAGTTCCTGCACGTCGTCACCAAGAAAGGCAAAGGCTTCGCCCCGGCGGAAGTCGATCCGATCGGTTACCACGCCATCACCAAACTCGAACCTCTGGACGCTCCGGCCGCTGCGCCGAAAAAGGCCAGTGGGCCGAAATATTCCGGTGTGTTCGGTGAATGGCTGTGCGACATGGCGGCGGCCGATCCACGTCTGGTCGGGATTACCCCGGCGATGAAGGAAGGCTCGGACCTGGTCGCTTTCAGCGAACGTTTCCCGCTGCGCTACTTCGACGTAGCCATTGCCGAGCAGCACGCCGTCACCCTCGCGGCCGGCATGGCCTGCGAAGGCGCCAAACCCGTGGTGGCCATCTATTCGACCTTCCTGCAGCGCGGCTACGACCAACTGGTGCATGACGTCGCCGTGCAGAATCTCGACGTACTGTTCGCCATCGACCGCGCCGGTCTGGTGGGCGAAGACGGTCCGACCCACGCCGGCAGTTTCGACCTGTCGTTCCTGCGTTGCATCCCGGGCATGCTGGTGATGACCCCGAGCGATGAAAACGAGCTGCGCAAAATGCTCACCACCGGCCACCTGTATGAAGGCCCGGCGGCCGTGCGCTATCCACGCGGCAATGGCCCGAACGCGACCATCGAGAAAGACCTCGAACCGATCGAGATCGGCAAGGGTGTGATTCGCCGCCAGGGCAGCAAAGTCGCCCTGCTGGTGTTCGGCGTGCAACTGGCCGAAGCCCTTAAAGTCGCCGAGACGCTGGACGCGACCGTGGTCGACATGCGTTTCGTCAAACCGCTCGATGAAGCACTGGTTCGCGAAATCGCCGGTAGCCACGAGCTACTGGTGACCGTCGAAGAAAACGCGATCATGGGCGGTGCCGGTGGCGCAGTCAGCGAGTTCCTCGCTCGCGAGAACATCCTCAAGTCGATGCTGCACCTGGGCTTGCCGGACATTTACGTCGAACACGCCAAGCCTGCGCAAATGCTGGCCGAGTGTGGGCTGGATGAAGCCGGGATCGAGGCTTCGATCCGCGAGCGCCTGCAACTGCTCAACATCTAAACGCAAAACCCTGTGGGAGCGAGCTTGCTCGCGATGGCGGCCTGTCAGTCGACTCAAATGCTGACTGATACACCGCTATCGCGAGCAAGCTCGCTCCCACAGTGGCTTTCAGCGTCTATCAAAACTGTATTCGCCTCAAAGCACCAACGGACTACCCATGAAACTCTCCCTCTTCGCCCTGACGCTGGCCCTGCTGCCGGCCGGCCCACTGCTGGCCGACACCTTCGAACGCGATCAAGCCTTGAAGCTGCCCGACGTATTGATCAGCGCCAACCGCCAGGTCGAAGCGCGCAATGACAGCAGTGCCGCCAACACTGTATTCACCCGCGAAGACATCGATCGCCTGCAACCCGACAGCGTTACCGATCTGCTACGTCGGGTGCCGGGTGTGCAGGTTTCGCAAACGGGCGGGCGCGGCAGCCTTCCGGGTGTCTTCATCCGCGGCACCCAGTCGGCCCAGAGCCTGGTGTTGGTGGACGGCCAGCGCATCGGCAGCTCGACCTCCGGCGACAGCAATCTGCAACACATCAATATCGAGCAGGTCGAGCGCGTGGAAGTGCTGCGCGGCTCCCGTTCGGTAATTTATGGCAGTGATGCGATTGGCGGGGTGATCCAGATCTTCACCCGCCGTGGCGGCGAGCAAGGTCTGCAACCGCGTTTGCACACGGGTTTTGGCAGCAACCAGTCCCGGGAGCACAGCCTTGGCCTGTCCGGTGGTGATGAGCGAACCCGCTTCAACCTCGGCGCCAGCCTCGACGAAACCGCCGGGATCAATCGCACCCACGAGTCACACCCCAGCGACGGTGACCATGACGAGTATCGCAACCAGTCGTTCAGCCTGAGCTTGAGCCATGCCCTCGGCGATGACATCGAGATCGGCGCCAACGTGCTGGATAACCGTGGCAAGAGCGAGTTCGACAGCCCGTTCGGGGCAGTCCAACAGCAGCCCTACAACGAATTCGATGTGAGCAGTGTCAGCAATTACATCGACGCGCGCATCAATGAAGCATGGAAAACCCGTGTTGAACTCGGTCACAGTGAAAATCGCGAGAAGACCCTCGACAAGCTCAGCGATGAGCGCAGTGTTTTCAATACTTACCGCGATTCGGTGACTTGGCAGAACGACCTGACGCTCAACGAGCGCAACAGCCTGCTGCTGGGTGGCGACTGGTATGAAGACCGGGTCAACAGCAGCACGGCGTACGACGAGGAAAGCCGCTGGAACCGCGCCGCGTTTATCCAGCATCGCTTTCAGGCGGACAGTTTCTCCACGGAGCTGGGCCTGCGTCACGACGATAACCAGCAGTTCGGTAGCCAGAATACCTGGAGCGGCACCTTCACCCTGCCGCTGAACCCGGACAACGAAATGCTGCTGACCTACAGCGAAGGCTTCCGCGCACCGACGTTCAACGACCTGTACTACCCCGACTTCAGCAACCCGGACCTGAAGCCTGAAACCTCGAAAAGCTATGAGCTGCAATGGCGCAGCCAGTTGACCGAGAGCAGTCGTCTGGAGGCCTCGCTGTATCGCACCGACCTTGAAGACGCGATCATCTTCGGCAGCAACTCGCGCCCGGAGAACGTTGCCTCGGCGCGGATCAACGGTTTTGAAGCGGCATTGAAGCAGGAGTTGTTCGGCTGGCAGAGCAACCTTGGCGTGGCGATCATCGACCCGCGCGATCGCGACACTGGCCATACTCTGGCCCGTCGTGCGCGGCGCACCTTGAGCCTGGACCTGGATCGGCAATTCGATCGCCTGGGCCTCGGCGCCAGTTGGCAAGCGGTCAGCAGCAGCTATGACGACCTGAACAATCAACAGCCGCTCGGCGGTTATGCCTTGTTGGGACTGCGCAGCAGTTGGGAGCTCAATCGTGAAATCGAACTGGAGCTGAAGATCGATAACCTGCTGGACAAGGGTTACAGCCGGGCGTTGTATAGCTACCAAGGTAACCAGTTCGGGTATCGCGAGGAAGGTCGGGCGTGGATGTTCGGGGTAACGTGGACGCCGGAGATCTGATCCGAACCTTGTACTGTCTGGGCCAACCTCTTCGCGAGCAAGCCCGCTCCCACAGGTTTTCGATTTGCGATCAAAACAGAACCCTGTGGGAGCGAGCTTGCTCGCGATGAAGGCACCTCGGTCTCAGCGGTCTGGCGCAATCAAATGACAAAGCTTTGCAGTCGCCTCGACCATCTGCCCACTCGGCCGCTCCAACCCCTTGTCCGTGACCAGGCGCAATTGCCCTTGCGCCACCGCCGCCACCTGTGGCCAGGCTTTCCACGCATCAAGTTGCGCCTGATCGCTGGCCAGAATCACCTCGGGATTACGCTGCAACACGGCTTCCACACTGACTTGCGGTGCAGGCAGCGTCAGGTCGGCAAACACGTTGTGCGCGCCGCAGACTTCCAGCGCATCGCTGATGATCTGCTCGCCGCCGACGGTGTACAGCGGTCGATCCCACACCTGATAGAACACCCGTAATGGCTGATCCCGCCGATAGCGTTGGCGCAATTCATCCAGCCGCTGGCGTAGATCGGTGGCCAATGAAATTCCGCGTTCAGGTCGACTGAGCTGAGCGGCAATGGCCTCAATCTGCTCGGCGAGCTGGTCCAGGCTGTGGGGTTCGGCGACGTAGGTGGGAATATTCAGGCGCTTGAGCTGGTCGCGTTGGGCCGGGCCGACGCTACCGGGCCATAGCAGCAACAGATCGGGATTCAGGCTGAGCAGGCGTTCCATGTCCAACTGGCCATAGCGGCCAACGGACGGCAGGTTCTTGAGTTCGGCGGGGCGTTCACCGGCGTCCAGCACACCGACCAGGAGGTCGGCGGAACCCAGTTCAACGACAATTTCAGAGAGCGATGGTGCAAGGCTGACAACCCGCTCGACCGCGACAGCCGAGCCGCTGGCGGCCAACAGCAACACCGCCAGCCAGACCGCGCGCATCAACCGAGTTGACGCGGAATACGGTAGAGGTAGAACAGCACGACGGTCGACAGCGCCAGCAGCATCAGCGGCACCGCTTCGAGACCGACGAACACCGCCAGGGCACCGATCCAGGCCGGCAGACCGGCGGCAAGGAATGCCGTGCGACGCTTGGCTGCAAGACTGACCCAGGCGGCCGGTTCTTCAGGGGTATCGAGGGCTTTCTGGGTGGCGATCAGCGCGTGTTTGTAGGTACCGAAAAACTTCAGGCTGACAAACATCGAAGCGACACCGGCGATGAAAAACGGCATCGCCAACACCGGCAGGATGGCTTCGGCCTGGCCGAACACCACGTTGATCACCAACAGCGGCAACAAGGCCAGTGCCAGGTATTGCCACCAGTTGACGGACAGTCGCCGCCGCACCTGACCGCGGGTCACGCCCGGTCTACCTCGCCCTGATGCTCATTGCCCATCATGTGGTCGAGCTTGCTGGCCTTGGTCGCCAGGTAGAGTCGGTTATGCGGGTTGTGGCCGGTGTGCAGCGGCACGCGCTCGGCGACCGCGATCCCCATATCGGTCAAGGCTTTGACCTTGCGCGGGTTGTTGGTCATCAGGCGCAGTGACTTCACACCCAGGTGCTCCAGCATTGGCAGGCACATGGCGTAGTCACGCTGGTCGGCAGCAAAACCCAGGCGCTCGTTGGCTTCAACGGTATCGGCGCCACCGTCCTGCAGCTCATAGGCGCGGATCTTGTTCAGCAGACCAATGCCCCGGCCCTCCTGGCGCAGGTAGAGCAAAACACCACGACCTTCGCGGGCGATGGCCTGCAAGGCGGCCTCCAGTTGCGAGCCGCAGTCGCAACGCTGGCTGAACAAGGCATCGCCCGTCAGGCATTCGGAGTGCAACCGGCCGAGTACCGGGGCACCGTCGGCGAACTCACCCAGGCTCAGCACAACGTGCTCGCGGCCGGTGGCCTCATCGAGAAAGCCGTGCATGGTGAATTGCGCAAAAGGCGTTGGCAGCTTGGAAGCGGCGACAAAAACGACAGGCACCGGTGTGCTCCTGATCTAAAAGTCTGAAGATTCGCAGAGCCGGCATTGTAACAGCAGGTTCCGGAGGACGCTTAGGCTGAATTATCGGCGATAACTATCAATAAGTTTGATATGCGCCCTGACGACACTCTCCTGTGTAGGAGCGAGCTTGCTCGCGATGGAGTGTCAGCTATCTCGCTGTCGACTGACACTCCTTCGCGAGCAAGCTCGCTCCTACAGGGTTCTGTATCAGCCCTTCAGTTCGAATCAAACGGATACGGCTGTTTCCAGCGTTCAAAAATCGGTTTCAGCTCGCCGCTTTTCACCAGTTGCTCCATGCGCTGATCGAACAGGGCCATCAGGCTGCGCGCCTTCGGGGTCTTGGCGAAACACAGATACAGCGGCAACTCTGCAATATGGGTGCGCCGCAGCTGGGATGGATCCTTGGCGCGGTTGAGGACGTCATCGACTTCAGTCAGGGCATCGATATAGAAGTCGACGCGATTGTGGGTCAGCATCGACACGATGCCGGTACGCCGTATCACTTCGTCGAAGTGGCGCACATTGGGCAAGTAACGCTGGTAATCGTAGCCGCGGACCCAGGCCAGCCGATAATTGCCCAGGGTTTCCGGAGTGGGTACCGGACTGCTGGCCAGGCCCAAGGCATAGATGTGATCGGTGTCGAAGTTCCAGCGGGGATAGAGCACGCCCTCGGATTCGTCACGATAGTAACCGACGCAGGCATCGACCTCGGCACGTTCGGCCAGGCCCAGGGAGCGCAAGTAGGGCTCGGTGCGGATGTCGACCTTGACGCCCGCCGGCTCGAACACTTGCCGTAGCACTTCCCAACCCAGTCCATGACCGTCAGCAGCGGTGTAGTCTTCCCAGTCTTCGCTGGCCACATGAATCACCGACGGCGGCGTAGCCCCCCCTCCTCCCGCCTGGGCAAAAGAGCAAAACATCGCAAACGCCATCACCATCAAACCGCGTAAAGCCATCCCTGCTACCCCCCGATTAACCGCTATCCTGATTAACGCCGGGAAATCCCCGGTCAGGCGAAAAACCACACCAGTCCCTGCATTGCCAACCAGGCGAACACCCCGGCCAGGACATCATCGAGCATGATGCCGACACCGCCATGTACGTGCCGGTCAATCCAGCGAATCGGCCACGGCTTGAGGATGTCGAAGAAGCGGAACATCAAGAAGCCCGCGAGCAACCATTGCCAACCTTCCGGCACCAGCCACAGGGTGATCCACATCCCGACCATTTCGTCCCAGACGATGCCTTCATGGTCGTGTACCCGTAAATCGTCGGCCACTTTGCCGCACAGCCAGAAGCCGAACAGCATGGTGATGCCGAGCATCAGCCAGTAACCCCAGTCAGGCAGCATTTGCCACAACGGGATAAAAGGCAGCGCAACTAACGATCCCCAAGTGCCTGGCGCCTTTGGCAAGGTGCCCGAGCCGAAGCCGAACGCCAGGAAATGCCACGGATTACGCCAGACCGACGGCGGTACGAGTTCCGCCGGAACCTGTTTGGGATGATCTGTCACGGTGACTCCCGAAAATGTTGATAACCCCGATTTTGCGGGGTGATGTCTTTGCCGTCGGCGTCCAGCAGCCTTACGCCCAGCCCCGTCACTACTGTTCCAATCACATGGATCGGCCAGCCGTCGGCCAGCAATAGTGGTAACTCGACGGACGGTAAGGTGAAAACCAGGACGTAGTCATCGCCTCCGCTCAGGGCCGCCACCTGTGCATCCGCTTGACCGAGAAAGTCGACCAGGCTTTGCGACAGCGGTAAACGCTCCTGCTCGACTTCGATACCGACCTTCGAGGCCAGCGCGATATGCCCGCAATCAGCGAGCAAGCCGTCGGAGATATCCATTGCCGAAGTGGCCTTGCCCCGCAGCGCCTGACCCAGGCCAAGCTGCGGTTGCGGCGACCAGTAATGCGCCAGCAACGGCTCGGCAATGCTGGCTTCGGCCGTGCGCTGACCGAGCACCAAGGGCAAGGCACCGGCGGCATTGCCCAGGTCGCCACCGACACACAGCAGATCGCCCGGTTGTGCACCGCTGCGGGTCAACGCCAGACCGCCCGGCACACGCCCGAATACGGTCATGGTCAGGCTCAGCGGCCCACGGGTCGTGTCGCCACCCACCAGCGCCACGCCGCAGCTTTGCGCCATCTGGTTCAAACCACGGGCATAGGCTTGCAGCCAATCGGCGGTTACCGTCGGCAAGGTCAGGGCAAGGGTAAAGGCAACGGGGGTGGCGCCCATGGCAGCCAGGTCGCTGACGGCCACGGCCAGCGAACGCTGACCGAGCAGAAAGGGATCGCAGGGATCGGCGAAATGCACGCCGGCCACCAGCGTATCGGTAGAAATTGCCAACTGCTCCCCGGGAGGAACAGCCAGCAAGGCGCAGTCATCGCCGATCCCGAGGGCAACGCCTTCGCCGCCCTGCGCACAAGGCGCGGCGGCAAAGAAATTGCGGATCAGCTCAAACTCGCCCATTGGCAGCAACTCAAGCGCCGATCAGCGCTTGAACGCCTTCACTTCAGCTTCACGCAGACGCGGGGCCAGCTTGTCGAGCACACCGTTGACGAACTTGTGGCCATCGGTGGAACCGAAGACCTTGGCCAGTTCGATACCTTCGTTGATCACAACGCGGTACGGCACGTCGACGCGCTTGAGCAGTTCCCAGGTCGACAGGCGCAGAACCGCCAGCTCAACCGGGTCCAGCTCTTCGATGGTCAAGTCCAGGCAAGGCTTGAGTGCAGTGTCGATTTCGGTCTTGAACTGCGGAACCCCGTGCAGGATTTCGCGGAAGTACGCGCCGTCGACATCGGTGAAATCGTTATCGACCCGGAACTGCGCTTCGATCTCGTTCAGCGACTGCTTGGCCATATGCCATTGGTACAGCGCCTGAGTCGCGAGCTGACGGGCTTCGCGACGCTTGACGCTTTTCGATGGCTTGCCGGCATCCGCAGGCTTTGGATCGCGCGGGTTGAAACGATCGCTTTCGTCGCTAATCACTTGGCCTCCAACTGCGCCAGCAGGCTGACCATTTCCAGAGCGGACAGGGCAGCTTCGGCACCTTTGTTACCGGCCTTGGTGCCGGAACGTTCGATGGCTTGCTCGATGGAATCAACGGTCAGCACGCCGAATGCAACCGGTACGCCGAACTCCATGGACACCTGGGCCAGGCCCTTGGTGCATTCGCCAGCCACGTATTCGAAGTGCGGAGTGCCGCCACGAATGACTGCGCCCAGGGCGATGATTGCCGCGAACTCGCCCTTTTGAGCGACTTTCTGCGCAACCAGCGGGATTTCGAAGGCGCCAGGCGCGCGGATGATGGTGATGTCGCTTTCGCTTACGCCGTGGCGAACCAGGGCATCAACTGCACCGCTGACCAGGCTTTCAACGACGAAGCTGTTGAAACGGCCCACTACCAGAGCGTAGCGGCCTTTAGGGGCGATGAAGGTACCTTCGATGGTCTTCAGGGTCATTCGATAGATCTCTTAAAGAGCCGGGACGCGTCTTGTACGCGTCCCTCAGTGATTTATTTGCCGCGAATTCAGGACCGGAAACTGCCGGTCATTATTCGGAGGGCACGTATTCTACAACTTCCAGATCGAAACCGGATATCGCATTAAATTTCATCGGTGCCGACATCAGGCGCATTTTGCGCACGCCCAGGTCGCGCAGAATCTGCGAACCGGCACCCACAGTGCTGTAGGTGGTCGGCTTTTTCACCGCTGCGTGGTCCGCGGTTTCGCGGATATGCGCCAGCAACACGTCGCCATCGAGCGGGTGACCGAGCAACAGCACCACGCCGCTGCCGGCCTCGGCAACCGTGGCCATGGCGGCGCGCAGGCTCCAGCGGCCCGGTTGCTTGACCATCAACAGGTCACGCAGCGGGTCCATGTTGTGCACCCGGACCAGGGTCGGTTCTTCGGCGCAGACATTGCCCAGGGTCAGGGCCATGTGCACGTCGCCCTCCACCGAATCACGATAGGTCACCAGGTTGAATTGGCCCAGTTCGCTGTCCAGTGGCTGCTCGGCAATCCGCTGAACGGTACGTTCATGGATCATCCGGTAGTGAATCAGGTCGGCGATGGTGCCGATCTTGATGTCGTGTTCAGCTGCAAAAGCTTCCAGCTCGGCGCGACGGGACATGGTGCCGTCGTCGTTCATCACTTCGCAAATCACGCCGCTCGGCTCGAAACCGGCCATCCGCGCCAAGTCGCAGGCAGCTTCGGTGTGGCCAGCACGGGCCAATGTGCCACCAGCCTGGGCCATCAGCGGGAAGATGTGACCCGGGCTGACGATATCTTCAGCCTTGGCATCACGGGCGGCGGCAGCCTGCACGGTGCGCGCGCGGTCGGCAGCGGAAATGCCGGTGGTCACGCCGGTGGCGGCTTCGATGGACACGGTGAACTTGGTACCGAAACCGGAACCGTTGCGCGGCGCCATCAACGGCAGCTTGAGCAGTTCGCAACGCTCACGGCTCATCGGCATGCAGATCAGGCCACGGGCGTGCTTGGCCATGAAGTTGATGTGCTCGGGCTTGCAGCACTCTGCGGCCATGATCAGGTCGCCTTCGTTCTCGCGATCTTCGTCATCCATGAGGATGACCATCTTGCCTTGGCGGATGTCTTCAACCAGTTCTTCGATGCTATTGAGCGCCACAAGGCACCCCCTTGGGTCAGGATTTGAGGTAGCCGTTGGCGGCCAGAAAGCTTTCGGTAATGTTTCCGGATTTTGCAGGCTCTGCGGCCTTGTCGCCCAGCAGCAGGCGCTCCAGATAACGGGCCAGCAAGTCCACTTCCAGGTTCACCCGGCGACCAGGCTGATACGACGCCATGATGGTTTCGCTCAGGGTGTGAGGAATGATGGTCAGCAGGAACTCGGCGCCATCGACCGCGTTCACGGTCAGGCTGGTGCCGTCGACGGTGATCGAACCTTTATGGGCGATGTACTTGGCCAGTTCCTTCGGCGCACGAATGCGGAATTCCACGGCGCGCGCGTTTTCGGTACGGGCAACCACTTCGCCCACGCCATCGACGTGACCGCTGACCAGGTGCCCGCCGAGGCGAGTGGTCGGAGTCAGGGCTTTTTCCAGATTGACCGGGCTGCCGCTTTTCAGGTCGTTCATGGCAGTGCAGTCGAGGGTTTCGCGACTGACGTCCGCCGCAAAGCCGTTGCCCGGCAACTCAACGGCGGTCAGGCATACGCCGTTGACCGCGATGCTGTCGCCCAGCTTGACGTCGCTCAGGTCGAGCTTGCCGGTTTCGACGTGAACCCGCACATCACCGCCCTTTGGGGTCAATGCACGAATACTGCCGATGGATTCGATGATGCCGGTAAACATGAGGTTCTCCTCGAGAACAAAGCCAAAGCTTGCGCGATGGCCGGAAATTATACGCTCGCTGCTGGCAAAGGAATGGCGATGACTCGCCAGTCATCGCCAACGGCACGAATTTCGGTGATTTTCAGCTCCGGCGCATCCTTCATTTGCGCGAGCGGCCAGTCCAGCAGCGGCCGCGCCGAGGAACCCAGGAACTTGCCGGCGATGAAAATCTGGAACTCATCCACCAAACCCAACTGGGCAAAGGCACCCGCCAGACGCGGACCGGCCTCGACCAGCACTTCGTTGACCCCGCGAGCAGCCAATTCGACCAGCAGCTGACGCAAATCGACCTGGCCGTCGTAGCCGGGCACGATCAGGCATTCCGGACCGTTGGCATATTGCTCTTCCACCGCCACGCAGGTAGCGACCAGCGCCGGGCCGGCCTTGAAGAACGGTGCATCCAGCGGCACCCGCAGGCGACCGTCGATCAGCACACGCAACGGCGGACGGCTCATGGCCAGTGCAGTTTGCTCGGCGTCCAGACCCAGCTCATCGGCGCGTACGGTCAACCGCGCGTTGTCCGCCAGCACCGTGTCGGCGCCGGTCAGTACCACACTGGCCTGGGCGCGCAGGCGTTGCACCGCCGAACGTGCGGCCGGGCCGGTGATCCACTGGCTTTCGCCGCTTTCCATAGCCGTGCGCCCGTCCAGGCTCATCGCCAACTTGACCCGCACGAACGGCAAGCCGTGTTCCATGCGTTTCAGAAAGCCTTGGTTGAGCTTGCGCGCCTCGCTTTCCAGCACGCCGCTTTCGGTGGCGATACCCGCCTGGGCCAAACGCTGCAGACCGCGACCGGCGACTTCCGGGTTCGGGTCCTGCATCGCCGCGACCACGCGGGCCACACCGGCATTCACCAGCGCATCGGCACAGGGCGGCGTACGGCCGTGGTGGCTGCAAGGTTCAAGCGTCACATAAGCGGTAGCGCCACGAGCCTGCTCACCGGCGGCGCGCAGGGCGTGGACTTCGGCGTGGGGCTCGCCGGCGCGAACATGCCAGCCTTCGCCGACAATCTGCCCGCCCTGCACGATCACGCAACCGACCCGCGGATTGGGGTGTGTCGTGTAATGTCCCTTGTGCGCCAGTTCCAGGGCACGGGCCATGAAATGGGCGTCGAGGATGGCTTGTTCGGCAGGCGTGGTCATTCTTTCACCGGTTCACGGGCCAGGCGATCGATCTCTTCGCGGAACTCGTTGAGGTCCTGGAAGCGGCGATACACCGAAGCGAAGCGGATGTAGGCGACTTCATCGAGCTTCTGCAGCTCGGCCATCACCAACTCGCCGACCACGAGGGATTTGACCTCGCGTTCGCCGGTGGCACGCAGTTTGTGTTTGATGTGCACCAGCGACGATTCGAGGCGCTCGACGCTCACCGGGCGCTTTTCCAGCGCGCGCTGCATGCCGGCGCGGAGTTTTTCTTCGTCGAACGGCTGGCGACTGCCGTCGGTTTTGATCAGGCGCGGCAACACCAGTTCAGCCGTCTCGAACGTCGTGAAACGCTCGCCGCAGGCCAGGCATTCACGCCGGCGGCGCACCTGTTCGCCCTCGGCGACCAGACGCGAGTCGATGACCTTGGTGTCGTTGGCACCGCAGAAGGGACAGTGCATGGTGGCAGGCAACAAAAAAAGGGAGGGCCATGGTAGCGCATCCCGGTGGCAAGACAAGCCATAGGGTTTGCGGTATACAGACGGGATGATCACTTGATCCATGGAATTCAGCTTTATGGAGCCACCAATGTCGTTACGCCCGCTCGTTTTGCTCAGTGTTTTCAGCCTGCTGGTGGCTTGCGGCAGCGATGCACCCAAGCCTCAGCCGCCAACGCCAGGCCCGGCGCCGCAGCAAGCACAGAAGAAGGCCCGGGAGGCTGCCGAACTTGGCCCGCTGCCCGCGTATCAGCGCGAATTGAGCGGCACCTTGCTAGGTGTGCCGGCCGGCGCTGAAGTCGAGCTGGCGCTGCTGGTGATCGACGAAAAAGACCGCCCGCAACAATTACTCGCCAGTTCCAGCCTGATCGGCAACAACCAGGTGCTGCCGTTTCACCTGCGCTTCAATCCGGAATCCTTCCCGGTCGGTGCCCGTGTTGAACTGCGAGGCCGCGCCAGTCAGTCCGGCCAGTTGATCCTGCACCTGCCGTCGCAGCTGATTACCCAGCCGACCACCCAGGCCCTGGGCCAACTGCAATTCGTCAAAGCCCCATGAGTGCACCGCTCGACCTGCAACGGGCCCTGGCTGAATTGCTCGGCGATGCACAACTGGTGGCCTGCCCGTTGCCGGAAACCGACTTGCAGCTGTGGCTGATCGACGGCGACAACATGGACCGCGCCTTCAGCCCGGAAGAAACCCGGCGCATCCTGCATGAACCACCGTACTGGAGTTTCTGCTGGGCAAGCGGCCTGGCCGTGGCCCGTTATCTGGCCGCAAACCCACATTGGGTCGAAGGCAAGCGGGTACTGGATTTCGGCGCGGGTTCCGGCGTGGCGGGGATTGCCGCTGCCAAGGCCGGCGCGTTGGAAGTGCTGGCCTGCGACCTCGACCCGCTGGCGATTACCGCGTGCCGGGCGAATGCCGAACTCAATGATGTACAGCTCAATTACTCGACGGACTTTTTCGCCGAGGCCGATCGCTTCGATCTGATCCTGGTGGCGGATGTGTTGTACGACCGGGCGAACCTGCCGCTGCTCGACCAGTTCCTCAGTCGCGGCCGTGAGGCGCTGGTGGCGGACTCAAGAGTGCGGGATTTTCGCCATCCGTTGTATCGGCGCATCGAAATGCTTGAAGCCATGACCCTGCCGGATCTGGCCGAGCCCCACGAGTTTCGGCATGTGAGCCTGTACCACGCGCAGCGCTAGCCAAGAGCTTCGCGAGCAAGCCCACAGGGGATTTATGCACGACATAGATCCAGTGTGGGAGCGAGCTTGCTCGCGATGGCGGTTTATCAGACAACCAAAGACCAACTGCCACCCCGCTTCCGGCGCGCCCCCACCAAGCCGTATAGTTGCCCCATTCACGCTTCTACGAGATTGCCCATGAGTCAGGAAACGCCGTACATCTTCGACGCCACGACTGCCGATTTCGACCAGTCGGTGATCGAGAACTCTTTCCACAAGCCGGTGCTGGTGGATTTCTGGGCCGAATGGTGCGCGCCCTGCAAAGTGCTGATGCCAATGTTGCAGAGCATTGCCGAGAGTTATCAGGGTGAGTTGCTGCTGGCCAAGGTCAACTGTGACATCGAGCAAGACATCGTCGCCCGCTTCGGCATCCGCAGCCTGCCGACCGTGGTGCTGTTCAAGGACGGCCAGCCTGTCGACGGCTTTGCCGGTGCCCAGCCTGAATCCGCCGTCCGCGCCCTGCTCGAACCCCATGTGCAGATGCCGCCACCGGCCGCTGCCGATCCGTTCGAACAGGCCCAGGTGCTGTTCGACGACAGCCGCTTTGCCGATGCCGAAGCCCTGCTCAAAGTGCTGCTGGGTGAAGACAACACCAACGCCAAGGCGCTGATCCTGTACGCCCGCTGCCTGACCGAGCGCGGTGAACTGGGCGAAGCGCAAGCCGTGCTGGATGCGGTCAAGAGCGACGAACACAAGGCTGCGCTGGCCGGTGCCAAGGCGCAGATCAAGTTTCTCGGTTTGGCGAGGGACTTGCCGGATGCCGCCGACCTGAAGGCCCGGCTGGCGAAAAATCCCCAGGACGATGAAGCGGTTTATCAACTGGCCATCCAGCAACTGGCCCGTCAGCAGTACGACGCCGCGCTGGACGCATTGCTCAAGCTGTTCATCCGCAACCGCAGCTACAGCGAAGGTTTGCCGCACAAGACCTTGCTGCAGGTGTTCGAGTTGCTGGGCAATGATCATCCGTTGGTCAGCACGTACCGTCGTAAATTGTTTGCCGCGCTGTACTAATCGCCACCTTGTAGGAGCGAGCTTGCTCGCGATGGGCGTCAACGATAATGAGGGCTACCTGTATGACCGCGGTGCCCTGACGCCCTTCGTCGGAACGCCGCCCGGAGCAAGCTCGCTCCTACAACAGCCAGCGGTACAACGGTGTATCGCCGCCGCTTTCCACCTTCACATCCGCACAATGGCGCAAACGCACCAGCAGGCGTTTGCCCGCCGCCGCGCTGCCGGTCAGGCCTTCTAGTTGATCGAGCAGATCCGGCCCGCTGAGTTGCCCTGCCTTGCGCAACAAATCCCTGGCTATCTGCCACAGCGCATCATCCTGATTCAGCGGTTTCGCCGCCGGCGCGCTGACTGCGGGTTTTTCCACCTGCAACTGCGCCCCTAGTCGCGCCCAGTCTGCGTCGTCCATCTCCAGAGTCAAATCCACCGGCCAGTCGCCGATGCTTCCGCGAATTCGCAACATAGGTCTGCTCCTGCACATTTCTTCCCAGCATGCTCCCATGGGACTTGTGCAACGCCAAGCAGACAGTCAAACTCTGCTCGATTACGTTATAAGATTACATAACAAATTCTTCATTTTACTTTTCGGAGACTCGCCATGCGCCGTCTGCTTCTCGCCCTGCCGTTTGCCATGTTGCCGCTGGTTGTCGCCCATGCTGCCGACGAACACGATCATGAGCATGGCAGCCTGGGTGCCCACGAACATGGCGTGGGGCGCCTGAATGCCGTGTTGGACGGCAAGACCCTGGAGCTGGAGCTGGAAAGTCCGGCCATGAACCTGGTGGGTTTCGAACACGTCGCCACCAGCGATGCCGACAAAGCCAAAGTCGTCGCCGCACGTACCCGGCTTGAGCAACCCCTGGCCTTGTTCAACCTGCCGAAAGCCGCCGGTTGCGTGGTGGAAAACCAGGAACTGGAAAGCCCGTTGTTCGGTGACCAGCCCGATGCCGACGATGACCACGATGAAGACGCCAAGGACGAAGACGGCCACGAACATCACCATGATCACAGCGAAATCCACGCTCGCTATCAGTTCACCTGCGCCACGCCAGACGCGTTGAAGACCCTGGACCTGGCGAACATTTTCAACACGTTCCCGGCCACCCGGAAAATTCAGGTACAACTGATCGGCCCGAGCGGGCAGCAAGGCGTTGAAGTGACGGCCAAGGCGGCTGCACTGAAATTCTGAACTCACCGAAGATCCCTGTAGGAGCGAGCTTGCTCGCGAAGGTGGTCAGTCGACATCGACGTAGCTGACACTCCATCGCGAGCAAGCTCGCTCCTACAAGGGTTCACCACCAACCTGACCGGTTTCACATGACCCAAGCACTCATCGAACTGTCCGACCTGGGCTTCAGTTGGCCCGGTCAACCGCCACTGCTGGACATCCCGGCGTTTCGCCTGGAGCGCGGGGAAACCCTGTTCCTCAAAGGCCCCAGCGGCAGCGGCAAGACCACCCTGCTCGGCCTGCTCGGCGGCGTGCAAAAGCCTGATCGCGGCAGCATCCGCCTGCTCGGCCAGGAGCTGACCGAACTGTCGGCCGGCGCCCGCGACCACTTTCGCGTCGATCACACCGGCTACATTTTCCAGCAGTTCAACCTGCTGCCGTTTCTGTCGGTGCGCGAGAACGTCGAACTGCCCTGCCATTTCTCGAAACTGCGCGCCGAACGGGCAAAACAACGCCACGGCAGCGTCGACAAAGCGGCCGCCACGCTACTCGCCCACCTGGGTCTGAAGGATGAAAACATCCTCGGTCGCCGCGCCGATTCGCTGTCCATCGGCCAACAACAACGGGTCGCCGCTGCCCGCGCGCTGATCGGTCAACCGGAACTGGTGATCGCCGACGAGCCGACCTCGGCCCTCGATTACGACGCCCGCGAGAACTTCATTCGCCTGCTGTTCGCCGAGTGCCGCGAAGCCGGGTCGAGCCTGTTGTTCGTCAGCCATGACCAGAGCCTGGCGCCGCTGTTCGACCGCAACCTGTCGCTGGCCGAACTCAATCGCGCCGCCATCCTGTCCGAGGTTTGAGATGTATTTGTTTCGTCTAGCCATGGCCAGCCTGGCTAACCGCCGGTTCACCGCGATCCTCACTGCGTTCGCCATCGCCCTGTCGGTGTGCCTGCTACTGGCGGTGGAGCGCGTGCGCACCGAAGCCAAGGCCAGTTTCGCCAGCACCATCAGCGGCACCGACCTGATCGTCGGTGCCCGCTCAGGCTCGGTGAACCTGCTGCTGTACTCGGTGTTCCGCATCGGCAACGCCACCAACAACATTCGTTGGGACAGCTTCGAACACTTCGCCAACAACCCGAAAGTGAAGTGGGCGATCCCGATATCCCTCGGCGATTCCCATCGCGGCTACCGGGTGATGGGCACCACCGAAGCCTACTTCGAGCATTACCAATACGGCCGCCAGCAACACCTGGAGCTGGCTGTTGGCCGGGCCTTCGCCACCGACCCGTTCGAAGTGGTGCTCGGTGCCGAAGTAGCCGATGCGCTGCACTACAAACTCGGCGACAAACTGGTGCTGGCCCACGGCGTGGCAGCGATCAGCCTGGTCAAGCACGACGACAAGCCGTTCACCGTGGTCGGCATTCTCAAGCGCACTGGCACCCCGGTGGATCGCACGCTGCACATCAGCCTCGGCGGCATGGAAGCGATTCACATCGACTGGCACAACGGCGTGCCGGCCCGTGGCGAGGGTCGCATCACGGCCGATCAGGCGCGCAACATGGACCTGACGCCGCAAGCGATCACCGCGTTCATGCTCGGCCTCAACAACAAGATTTCGACCTTTGCCCTGCAGCGCGAAATCAACGAATTCCGCGGCGAACCGATGCTGGCGATCCTGCCGGGCGTGGCGCTGCAAGAGCTATGGAGCTTGATGGGCACGGCAGAAAAAGCCTTGTTCGTGGTCTCGCTGTTTGTGGTGTTGACTGGTTTGATCGGCATGCTCACGGCCATTCTCACCAGCCTCAACGAGCGACGCCGGGAGATGGCGATCCTGCGTTCGGTGGGCGCACGACCCTGGCACATCGCGACGTTGCTGGTGCTGGAAGCCTTTGCCCTGGCGCTGTCGGGTGTGATTGCTGGCGTGGCGTTGCTGTATGTGTGCATCGCGGCGGCCCAGGGTTATGTGCAGGCCAATTACGGCCTGTACCTGCCACTGTCCTGGCCCAGCGAGTATGAATGGACACTGCTCGGTGGCATCCTGATCGCCGCCCTGCTGATGGGCAGCGTGCCGGCCTGGCGCGCCTATCGCCAATCCTTGGCCGATGGCCTGTCGATCCGCTTATGAGGACGTTGAAAATGCCCCGCGCTGTAATTGCGCTGTTGATGCTGGTTGCCCTGCCCCTGTGGGCGGCCCAGCCAAAAGACCTGACCTGGTCGGAGATGATTCCGCCGGATGCGCCGAAAGAAGTACCGAACATGACGCCGCTGCACGACCTGTCGCAGATGAGCAACGCGCTGTCGGCCGAGTCGGCACCCGCCGCCAGGCAGGAAATGCCCAATGCACCGGTGGTCAAGGCCCTCGATGGCCAGAACATTCGCCTGCCGGG
Source organism: Pseudomonas sp. Pseusp10 (assembly GCF_059492225.1). Taxonomy (NCBI): domain Bacteria; kingdom Pseudomonadati; phylum Pseudomonadota; class Gammaproteobacteria; order Pseudomonadales; family Pseudomonadaceae; genus Pseudomonas; species Pseudomonas sp. Pseusp10. The sequence goes on from NZ_CP168528.1 coordinate 6,281,698, forward strand.
CTACATCGTGCCACTGGAAGTGAGCGAGGAAGGACGCACCACGGAGTTTCTGCTGGTGCCGTATTTCGGAGCCTGCATTCATGTGCCGCCACCGCCGTCGAACCAGATCGTGCACGTCAAAAGCGAAGTCGGCGTGAAGCTCGACGAGTTGTATCAGCCTTACTGGATCGAAGGCGCGCTACAGGTCAAGGCATCCACCAGCGAGTTGGCGGATGCCGGGTATCAGATGGAGGCGGACAAGATTTATCTGTATGAATTGCCGGAGTGAAACCGGTAGTCATGGGTTGCTTGAAAGTCAGTCATCGCGAGCAAGCTCGCTCCCACACTTGATCTGTGTCTCGACTCAAATCCCCTGTGGGAGCGACGGTGCGGCGATCCGACTTGCTCGCGATGAGGCCATCAGCAACACCACAAAAACCACTCCCTTGCCACATTCATTGAGCTGCATCAAAAGACTGATTCGTTAGGCACCTTACCATTGGACATCGAACATTTTTAACGTCCTCTGGAGCCCCCATGAACAAGTCCATGCTCAGCGCTACGCTGGTTGCCCTCGCGCTCGCAGCCCCGCTCGCCCACGCCCACGAGGCCGGTGACATCATCCTTCGTGCGGGCGCCATCACCGTTAATCCAAAGGCCGACAGCTCCAGCGTGAAGGTCGATCAGGGTCCGCTGGCCGGTACCAACCTGGGCGGCAAGGCGACCATGGACAGCGACACGCAGCTGGGCCTGAACTTCGCCTACATGCTCACCAACAACTGGGGGATCGAACTGCTCGCCGCCACTCCGTTCGAGCATGACGTGAAACTCAAAGGCACCGCCCTGCCGGCTGCCAACGGCAAACTCGGCTCCCTGAAACACCTGCCGCCAACCCTGAGCGTGGTCTACTACCCGCTGGATTCGAAGTCAGCTTTCCAGCCGTACGTCGGCGGTGGCATCAACTACACCTGGATCTACGACGAAAACCTCAGCAGCGAAGCCAAGTCCGCCGGCTTCAGCAACTTCAAGGCGAAGAATTCCTGGGGCCTGGCCTGGCAGGTCGGTGCCGACTACATGCTGACCGACAACATCCTGCTCAACGCCCAAGTGCGCTACATCGACATCGACACCCGCGCCACCGTTGAAAACAACTCAATTGCACCGGGCACCCGCGCCAAGGTCAACGTCGACGTCGATCCGTTTGTGTACATGGTCGGCCTGGGCTACAAGTTCTGATAGAACGTTCACGTGGTGGTGAATGAGGCTGTTGTGGCGAGGAGCTTGCTCCCTCGCCACAGAAATTACACAAGCTGCAAGTAAATTCCGGCCGTGAAAAAGGCGCCTGTAAAAAGGCGCCTTTTTCATGCCCGCATGGAAGCGATCTATCGTCCCAGCAACCGCGCCAGTCCCACGCTCATCGGTGTTTGCGAGGAGGTGTGAAAGCGCTCCAGCAGACGCCGGTTGTTCGCCCGTGAATGACGGATGTCACCGGAGCGCGCCGGGCCGTAGCTCACTGGCGGCAGTTGGCCGACCACGGCTTCGAGCGCTTCGAGCATCTGCTTGAGGGTCGTCGCCTGGTTCCAGCCCACGTTGACCGCACCGACTTCGACCCGGGGCTTTTCGATGGCCTGTACCAGCAAGTCGACCAGGTCTTCGACGTAGACAAAATCCCGGGTCTGCTCGCCATCACCGAACACCGTGATCGGCAGGCCCTTTTGCGCGCGCTCGCTGAAAATGCTGATCACCCCGGAGTACGGCGAGGACGGATCCTGGCGCGGGCCGAAGATGTTGAAGAAGCGGAAAATCACCGGCTCCAGCCCATGCTGGCGGCGGTAGAAATCGAAGTAATGTTCACCGGCCAGTTTGTCCGCCGCATAAGGCGTCAACGGTGCCTTGGGTGTGTCTTCGTCGATCGACTCACCTTCGCCATTGTTGCCATATACCGCCGCGCTGGAAGCAAACAGCACGCGTTTGACACCGGCCTGGCGCATGGCTTCGCAGACGTTCAGTGTGCCGATGAAGTTGCTCTGATGCGTGCGCACCGGATCGTCCACCGAGGCCTGCACCGAAGCCACGGCGGCCAGGTGCGCCACGGCACTGCAACCGGCCATCGCCTGGGCGACCACAGCAGCATCGGCCACGTCGCCGACGATCAGTTCGACCCTGGGATTATCCAGCGGCAGATTGCTGCGCTTGCCGGTGGACAGGTCATCGAGAATCCGCACCGCATGGCCCTTGGCGAGCAGGGCGTCAGTCAGGTGCGAACCAATGAAACCGGCACCGCCGGTGATCAAAACGGGACGGTCAGCCATGGCGATAGAACCTGTCCAGTAGAGCGGGAAGCGCCGCACGCCAGGCGCGCGGCTTGATCCCGAAGGTGTGCAGAATTTTTTTGCAGGCCAATACCGCGTGTTGCGGTTCTTCTGCAGCATCCGGACGCGCGGCGTGGGCCTGAGCGGTCGGGGCTTCGATGGCCAGCGGATGCAGGCTGCGGGCTTCGGTCAGAATCGCCTGCCCCAGCGCCAGCGGCGTGGTCGCCTCATGCCCGGCATAGTGGTAGGTGCCCCACAGCGGCGCGGCGCAATCGAGTTGCTTGAGCACTGAAATGATCACGCGGGCGGCATCGTCGACCGGCGTCGGATTGCCGCGCCGGTCATCGGCCATCAGCAGTTCTTCGGGTTGTTCGGCGCGGGCGAGGAAGCGCCCAAGGGTGCCGTCCGGGCTGTCATCCAGCAACCAGCCGAAACGCAGCAGCACGTGTTGCGGGCAGGTGGCGCGAACGCTTTGCTCGATCCGCCACAAGGCTTGGCCCCGCAGGCCCAAGGGCACCGGTTCGTCTTTTTCGCTGTAGGCGGTGGCGCGGGAGCCATCGAATACTCGATAGCTCGAAGGTTGCAGCAGAACGATATTGTGGTGCTGGCACAGTTCCGCCAGACGCTCGATCGCGCGCTCTTGCCCGGCCAGGCGCTGTTCGCTGACCGCTTCGGCCTGGAACCAGTCGAAGTAGTAGGCAAGGTTGATCAACGCATCGGGACGGGTGTCGTCGAGCAGTTGTGTCAGGCTCGCGGCATCCCAGCCGTTTTCGGGCGGGCGGGGGGCGAGGAAACCGATGTCTTCCTCCGCACCGAGGCGAATCAGCGCCTGCCCAAGGGCATTTCCGCCGCCCAGTAACATAAGGCGCATTCGCATAGAGTCAGCAGGCCCAGTCTGATTGGAACAATGGCTTTATCGACACCGCGCCCAGGCGGTGTCGTTGGTAATTGCCGGAATCGTTGCATTTTGCGGGTTTAGTGCGCAACCGTCATCCGTAAAGTGTAGATGTCCGGGATTTGTGGTGCTGCCGCTGGCCTCATCGCGAGCAGGCTCGCTCCTACAGGGTTCGGCGTACACAAATCCATTGTAGGAGCGAGCCTGCTCGCGATGAGGTCATCAGCATCGATAGAGATCCCGAGCGGTACTTGCATCTTCGGCCACCCACCCGCATAACTTGCTGCATGAACCTGCCCATCCCCGCAGACAGTGCCCTGAGCGGCTTTCACCCTGCCGTCAGCGCCTGGTTCAGCCACACATTCCCGGCGCTCACCGCCGCCCAGGCCCGGGCGTGGCCGTTGATCCGCCAGCGCCGCTCGACTTTGGTCGCCGCGCCCACCGGTTCCGGCAAGACCCTCACCGCCTTTCTCGCCGTCATCGACGACCTGGTGCACCGCGGCCTGGAATCCGCCGAAGGCCTGCCCGACGCCACCCTGGTGGTCTACGTCTCGCCACTCAAAGCCCTGTCCAACGACATCCAGATCAACCTGCAAAACCCGCTGGCTGGCATTACCAGGCAATTGCGCGTGATGGGCCTGCCCGAATTGCAGATCACCACCGCAGTACGCACCGGTGACACGCCACAAAAAGACCGTTCGGCGATGCGCAAGATGGCGCCGCACATCCTGGTGACCACCCCGGAATCCCTATACGTGCTGCTCGGCTCTGATTCCGGCCGACAGATGCTCGGCACCACACAAACGGTAATCATCGACGAGATCCATGCTATGGCCGCCAGCAAACGCGGCAGCCATCTGGCCCTGAGCCTCGAACGCCTGCAAGCACTCTGCCCGGAGCCGCTGCTGCGCATCGGCCTGTCGGCCACGCAAAAGCCCATCGAAGCGGTGTCGCGCTTCCTGGTCGGTCGCGACCGTCCGTGCGAGATCGTCGACATCGGCCATGCCCGCCCCCGCGACCTGGACATCGAAGTGCCGCCCGTGCCGCTATCGGCCGTGATGGCCAACGATGTCTGGGAACTGGTCTACGACCGCCTCGCCGCCCTCGCCCGCGAGCACCGGACCACGCTGATTTTCGTTAACACCCGGCGTTTGGCCGAACGCCTGAGCCGGCACCTGAGCGAACGCCTGGGCAAGGACGCCGTGGCGGCCCACCACGGCAGCCTGGCCAAGGAGTTTCGCCTGGACGCCGAGCAGCGACTCAAGCGCGGCGACCTGCAAGTGCTGATCGCCACGGCGTCGCTGGAACTGGGGATCGACATCGGCGACGTCGACCTGGTGTGCCAGATCGCCTCGCCGCGCTCGATTGCCGGTTTTCTGCAACGGGTCGGCCGCTCCGGGCACCAGGTCGGCGGCACGCCCAAGGGGCGTTTATTCGCCACCACCCGCGACGACTTGATCGAATGCGCCGCGCTGCTCGACTCCGTGCGCCGGGGTGAACTCGATACTTTGTTGATCCCGCAAGCGCCGCTGGACGTGCTGGCGCAGCAGATCATCGCCGAGGTCAGTTGCCAGGAGTGGCCGGAGCAAGCACTGCTGGAGATGCTGCGCCGAGCCTCGCCCTACGCCGGGCTCGACGACAAACACTACCAGGCGCTGCTGCAGATGCTCGCCGAGGGCTACAACGGGCGTCAGGGCATCCGTAGCGCCTACCTGCACCGCGACGCCGTGAGCCGCACCTTGCGCGGTCGCCGTGGCGCGAAACTGACCGCAGTGACCAGTGGCGGAACCATTCCGGACAACGCCGACTACAGCGTGCTGCTGGAGCCTCAAGGGCTGAATATCGGCACCATCAATGAAGACTTCGCGGTGGAAAGCATTGCCGGGGATGTCTTCCAACTGGGCAATACGTCCTATCGAATCCTGCGGGTGGAAACCGGCAAGGTTCGGGTCGAGGATGCCCAGGGCCAGCCGCCGACCATCCCCTTCTGGCTCGGTGAAGCGCCGGGGCGCAGTGCCGAATTGTCCTCGGCGGTGGCGCGCTTGCAGGCACAACTCGACGACCTGCTGAGGACTGCGCCAGGCAACGTGCAGCCAGCGCTCGACTGGCTGACCGAGACCCTGGGTTTGAACCTCGCCAGCGCCGAACAATTGGTGGACTACCTGGCCCGCGCACGGCAGACACTGGGTGCCCTGCCATCGCAAGACACGTTGTTGATGGAGCGTTTTTTCGACGAGTCAGGCGGCACGCAACTGGTCATTCACACTCCGTTCGGCAGCCGCATCAACCGCGCCTGGGGCCTGGCCCTGCGCAAGCGTTTCTGTCGCACCTTCAATTTCGAATTGCAGGCCGCCGCCAGCGAAGACGCCATTGTGCTGTCGCTGTCCACCAGCCACAGTTTTGAACTGGACGATGTCTGGCGCTATCTGCACAGCAACAGCGCCGAGCACATCCTGACTCAAGCCGTGCTCGACGCGCCGCTGTTCGGCGTACGCTGGCGCTGGAATGCCGGCGTGGCCCTGGCCCTGCCACGCTACAGCGGCGGGCGCAAAGTGCCGCCACAGATCCAGCGGATGAAAAGTGAAGACCTGATCGCCAGCGTGTTTCCCGATCAGATCGCCTGCGTGGAAAACCTCGCCGGCGAACGGGAGATTCCCGACCATCCACTGGTGGAGCAAACCCTCGACGATTGCCTGCACGAGGCCATGGACACTGAGGGCTGGCTGGCCTTGTTGCGGCGCATGGAACGCGGCGACATTCGCCTGATCAGCCGCGACTTGCCGGCGCCTTCGCCGCTGGCGGCGGAGATTCTCAGCGCCCGCCCCTACACCTTCCTCGACGATGCACCGCTGGAGGAGCGCCGCACCCAAGCGGTGCTCAATCGCCGCTGGAGCGACCCGCAATCCACCGATGATCTCGGTGCGCTGGACGCCGAGGCGATTGCCGCCGTGCTCGACGAAGCCTGGCCAGCACCCTCCGGTGTCGATGAAATGCACGAAGCGTTGATGAGCCTGGCGTGCATCACCGATGCCGAGGCTCGCGCCAACCTGCAGTGGCTCGACTGGCTCAATGCCCTGGCCGACACCGGACGCGCGAGCCGTTTGCAGATCAACGCAGGGCAATCGTTGTGGCTGGCGCTGGAGCGCCTGACTTGCCTGCGGGCGATCTATCCACAAGCCGAATTGACACCCCCCCTGCAAGCGCTGCCGAACTTCGATGAAGTCTGGGACCCCGACGAAGCCGTACTTGAACTGATCCGCGCACGACTCAGCGCCTTCGGGCCACTTGCGCTCGATCGCATTGCCGAACCACTCGGTTTGCCCGCTGCACAAGTGGACCAGGCCCTGGCGCAACTGGAACGCGAAGGCTACGTGTTGCGCGGCCGCTTCACCCCGGGCACCGCCGGGGAAGAATGGTGCGAGCGGCATTTGCTGGCGCGGATTCACCGCTACACGGTCAAGCGCCTGCGTCGGGAAATCGAACCGGTGGCGTTGCAGGATTTCATGCGATTCCTGTTTGACTGGCAGCATGTGTCGACCGCAAGCCAGGGCCAGGGCGCGGCAGTATTGCCAGCCGTTACTGCGCAATTCGAAGGCTACCCCGCCGCCGCTTCAGCCTGGGACAGCGACATCCTGCCGACGCGAATCAAGGACTACTCGGCGACCTGGCTGGATGAGTTGTGCCGCAGCGGCAGACTGGTGTGGACGCGCCTGACCGCGCATAACAAAAGCGCCAGCACCGCGCTGCGCAGTACGCCGATTGTGTTGCTGCCGCGCAACCGGGTCGGACTCTGGAGCAGCTTGACCGAACAGACGCCAGTCAGCGAACTGTCGCCGAAAACGCAAAAGGTCCACGCCGCCCTCAGCCAGCACGGCGCACTGTTTTTCGATGAGCTGATCCATGAGGCCCACTTGCTGCGTTCGGAGCTGGAAATCGCCCTGCAGGAACTGGTGGGCGCAGGGCTGGTGAATGCCGACAGCTTCGCCGGATTGCGCGCACTGATCACCCCGGCCAGCAAGCGCCAGCCTCGCAACAGTCGGCGCGGACGCGGGGCATTTATCGGTGGCATGGACGACGCCGGGCGCTGGGCCTTGCTGCGCCGCACGTCTGCCGCGCCGGCGTTGCAAAACCAGCGCCCCGCTCCGACGCCTGCCGAAACCCTTGAACACATCGCCATGACCTTGCTGCGGCGCTACGGCGTGGTGTTCTGGCGCTTGCTGGAGCGTGAGGCGGACTGGTTACCCAGCTGGCGCGAACTGCTGCGTACTTTCCATCGCCTGGAGGCACGCGGCGAAATTCGCGGAGGGCGGTTTGTCAGTGGCCTGGCGGGCGAGCAATTCGCCCTGCCCGAGGCGATTCCATTGCTGCGGGAGGTGCGACGTCGGCCCCATGACGGGAGTTTGGTCGCAGTGTGCGGGGTGGATCCGCTGAACCTCGCCGGCACGCTACTGCCCGGCGTGAAAGTCCCGGCGCTGGTCAGCAATCGGCTGGTGTATCGCGACGGGTTGCCGGTCGCTGCCGAGATTGCCGGCAAGCCGCTTTTTTGGTTGGAGCTGGATCAGCAGGCTAGTGCCGAAGTGCGCAGCAAGCTGATCCGGCATTAATGTCGTCTGGACCGGCCCCATCGCGAGCAAGCTCGCTCCCACGGTTGATTTGTGTCGTTCGCAAATCCCCCTGTGGGAGCGGGCTTGCCCGCGAAGGGGCCAGTACTGTCGACAAAAAACTATTGAGACCGCGGCCGATCCGGCATCAGCACCGCCGCATGCTCCGGCTCAGCTCCAGCCTCCAGCGGTGGCTCGACCGGATGCCGCGGCACCAGCGCCTGTTGTGGATAAGTTTGCGCGAAATGCACCCACGGGCAGTTATCCACAAGCTTTTTCAAACGCTGGTTGAAGGCCCGGCTCACCGCATATTGGCCACCGGACACCGTACGGAATTGCGCGGTCAACACCACGCCGTTGAGGTCCATTTTGTCGACGCCAAACACATCCAGCGGCCCTTGAAGGTTGTAGCGCAGGAACGGGTCGCCGCTGATGGAATGCCCGGCCTCGCGGATCAGTTCGATGGCCTTGTCGACATCGGTGTCGTAGGTGAATTGCACCGAGAAAAACGCATAGGCGAATTGCCGCGATTGGTTGGTCACGGCCTTGATCTGGCCGAACGGCACCGAGTGCACGAAGCCCTTGCCATCACGCAGGCGCAAGGTGCGGATGGTCAGGCCTTCGACCGTGCCGGCGTGACCGGAATCGAGCACCACCCAGTCACCGATGGACAGGGTGTCTTCGATGATGATGAACAGCCCGGTGATCACGTCCTGCACCAGTTGCTGGGAACCGAAACCGATTGCCAGGCCGATGACCCCGGCACCGGCCAGGAATGGTGCGACGTTGATCCCCAGGTTGGCCATGGTGGTGATCGCGCAAATCACCACCAGGATGATTTTGATCGCGTTGCGCAGCAGTGGCAGGATGGTTTTCACCCGCGTACTGGGCTGGCGCGCCGAGCGTTTGTTGGTCGGCGGTTTCAGGGCCTCCTGAATCGCCGTGTCGAGCACCACCCAGACCATCCAGGTCACCAGCAGGATCAGGCCGATGTGGCTCAGAGAATCACTGATCGCCCGGCCCACGGCATTGCTCACTGCAAACTCGAACAGCGATACGCCCCAAACACGGCCGAGGATATCGATGAAGACGACGGCCATGCCGATGCGCAGCAAGGCGTGGGAAAGATTGAGGAAGCGCTCCTTGTAGGCGCTGCTGCGGCGCAGGTCCGACTCGCTGCGCGCCTTGAACAGATGATGCAGCGTGGTGCTGAGAAACACCGTGGCAATCAGCAGCACGGTGGTGAACAAGGCGCTGCGCAGCACTCTCTGGTTGTCCGCCCCGGCGCCGATCAGGTTGATGATCGAAACCAGTACCATCAACAGAATCGGCCAGTACCAGAGCCCGGAAAATATCCGCAGGGTTTCACGCAACGCCGGCTGACTGAGGCGCTGGGCCAGCGGCAGGATGCGGATCACATGGGCTACCGGGCGACGCATGCGGATCACCAGCAAGCCGAAGGAAATCGACGCGGCCAACCCGGTAAACACGGCGATGCTGCTGGTGAGATTGTTGCCCAACTGATGGGCGATCTGCGGGCTGGTCAGAGCATCGCTCAAGGCCACCAGAAAGCCGATACCGAACAACGGCCAGGGACTGTTCTCACGGATGATCTGCACCGCGCGGCGCTTGTGGCCGGCATTGAATACCACCATCAGCGACATCACCAATGACGCGGCAAAGATCCCCGCGCTTGTGGCATAGGCCAAACACAGCGCCAGCGCCCGGCCCGCCGATATCGGCAAAAACTGGCTGGCATAAATCGTCAACGGCAGACTGATCACTGCCGGAAGGGCGTAGGGCAGCACGTAACCGAGCAATGCCTGGCCCCGTTCGCGACTGAGCAGTAAACGCTGCTCGCACAGGCGTCTGGCGGTCAGCCGCCCAAGCAGCCAAAGCCCGGCAAACACGGCCGCCCACACGCAGGTCAGCAGCAGGAAATCCCCGGCGACGCTCCAGGGCGAACGGGCCGATGGCTGATTGACCAGTTGCTCCACTTCTTCGGCTGCGCGATCGGCACGCAGGCGCCAGGCGTCGACCAGGTTTTCGTTGAGATCGAGTTTGCTCTGGGCCTCGTCGATGCTTGAACTGATGGCACCGAGCAAACCGCCCTGTACCAACGGCTCGGGGTGGGCCAGCGGTGTCGCGGCGGTCGCAGCGGCCGGCAGCCCCGGTATCGCGGCGGCTTCCAGTTCCTCGCTGCCCAGAAGCAGTAACGCCCCCAGCAGTATCGCGCTCTTGAGCCTGATCAAAGCACCCGCTCCTTTGGCTGTGTCTGTAAGGAACTGATCGAGAAATGCCGGGCAAGTTCGGGCATTGCCAGCGGATAGCCGGATGGCGATGCCACAAGTATGCACCCGCCTTCGCGATATTTGATCTGTACGCAAATATCAAATGTCCATCCCTGTATTTTTCCGTACGAGCCAAACCCCGACACTGCGCTCCATCGAATCAACCACCGGAGTTGCAGCCATGCCCATTGCCCTGCTCGCGCTGACCCTCAGCGCCTTCGCCATCGGGACGACCGAGTTCGTCATCGTTGGCCTGTTACCCACCATCGGCGCCGACCTCGGCGTCAGTCTGCCATCCGCCGGCCTGCTGGTAAGCCTGTATGCCCTTGGCGTCGCCGTCGGCGCCCCGGTGCTGACCGCCCTCACCGGCAAGGTGCCGCGCAAATTGCTGCTGTTGTCGCTGATGGTGCTGTTCACCCTCGGCAACCTGCTGGCGTGGCAAGCACCGAGCTACGAGTCGTTGATCCTCGCCCGGATTGTCACCGGCCTGGCCCACGGGGTGTTTTTCTCGATCGGCTCGACCATCGCCACCAGTCTAGTGCCGAAGGAAAAAGCCGCCAGCGCGATTGCCATCATGTTCACCGGCCTGACCGTAGCACTGGTCACCGGCGTGCCGTTGGGGACATTCATCGGCCAGCATTTCGGCTGGCGTGAAACCTTCCTCGCCGTTTCGGCACTGGGTGTCGTCGCCTTCATCGGCAGCCTGATCTACGTGCCGAAAAATATCGCCCACAGCAAACCCGCGTCGTTCTTGCAGCAATTGCAGGTGCTCAAGCAACCTCGCCTGTTGCTGGTGTATGCGATGACGGCAGTCGGCTACGGCGGCACGTTCACCGCCTTTACCTTCCTCGCGCCAATACTTCAGGACCTCTCCGGCTTCAGCGCCAGCGCCGTCAGTCTGGTGTTGCTGGTCTACGGCATCTCCGTGGCCGTCGGCAACATCTGGGGCGGCAAACTGGCGGACAAACGCGGTCCGATCAGCGCCCTGAAAATCATCTTTGCCCTGCTCGCCGCCGTGTTGTTCGCGCTGACCTTCACTGCCGGAAATCCTTGGCTGGCGCTGGCCACCGTGCTGGTCTGGGGTGCCGTGGCATTCGGCAACGTGCCGGGATTGCAGGTGTACGTGGTGCGCCAGGCCGAACATCACACACCGCAGGCCGTGGATGTGGCATCCGGCCTGAACATCGCGGCGTTCAACCTCGGCATTGCCGGTGGCGCCTGGGGCGGTGGCCTGATCGTCGCCCACATGGGGTTGATTCATACCGCGTGGATCGGTGGCCTGGTGGTGCTGGTGGCGCTGGCATTGACCGCGTGGAGTGGTCGTCTTGATCGCCTCGGCCCGGTGTATGCCGAACCGGCTGAAGGCTCCTCACGCGTTGTAACAGGACACTGATAAACCCTGTGGGAGCGGGCTTGCTCGCGAAGGCGTCGGCACACTCAACAATGAGGTGACTGACACACCGCTTTCGCGAGCAAGCTCGCTCCCACACTTGTTCGGTGGTGCTCTGTAGAAAATGTACCGTCCGTAGCCCCATCGAAACTTTCACCGCTGCCCCGCAGTCACCCAAAGACAGGGGTAGTCAGGCGGCAGGTGACATGACAGCGAATCACACCGGTATTCCCGCACACTCAAATGCAACCGACTTGCCGGTACAGGGTCCGTCCGTCACTTGTCGTTTCACGGTGCTGACGGTCAACACCCATAAAGGTTTCACCGCGCTGAACCGGCGTTTCATCCTGCCGGAACTGCGTGAAGCGGTGCGCAGCGTGTCTGCCGACGTGGTGTTTTTGCAGGAAGTCCACGGCACCCACGAGCAGCACCCCAGGCGCTACACCAACTGGCCGGCGATGCCGCAATACGAGTTCCTCGCCGACACCCTGTGGCCACAGTTCGCCTATGGACGCAATGCGGTGTATCCGGCGGGCGATCACGGCAATGCGCTGTTGTCGAAATTCCAGATCATCCGCCACGACAACCTCGACGTGTCCATCAGCGGGCACGAGAACCGCGGGCTGTTGCATTGCGTGTTGCGTTTGCCCGGCGACGGCCAGGAGGTGCATGCGATTTGCGTGCATCTGGGGTTGCGCGAAACCCACCGCACGGCACAACTGAAATTGCTCGCCCAGCGTCTGGACGCCCTGCCGGGTGATGCCCCAGTGATCGTAGCCGGCGACTTCAACGACTGGCGCCAGCGCGCCGATGCGTTGCTCAAGCCCAGCGGTTTGCGTGAAGTCTTCGCCGCGCACCATGGCAAACCGGCGCGCAGTTTCCCCGCGCGCTTGCCGGTATTGCGCCTGGACCGTATCTACGTGCGCAACCTCAAGGCCAGCCATCCACGCGTGCTGACAATCCGGCCCTGGTCGCACCTTTCCGACCACGTCCCACTGTCGGTGGAGATAGAGCTATGAGCAGCCAGTCGATGGAAAAAACCACGCTGGAACACATCCCTGCTCCGCCCACCCGCGAGCCAATAGCGGTCGATATCGAATACGGCTGGCAAGGCAGCAATCGCGTCGAGTTGCTGGAAAACGGCGAAGCGTTTTTTCCCCGGGTGTTTGAAGCCCTGCGCCGGGCGCAAAGTGAAATCCTGCTGGAAACCTTCATTCTGTTCGAGGACAAGGTCGGCAATGAGCTGCAACAAATCCTGATCGAAGCCGCTCAACGTGGTGTTCGCACCACCGTCAGCCTCGACGGTTTTGGCTGTGGCGAACTGAGTAGCGGATTCCTCACCGCCCTGACCGCAGCCGGCGTGCACCTGCAAATGTTCGACCCGGCACCGAAACGCCTGGGCATCCGCACCAACTGGTTCCGGCGCCTGCACCGCAAGATTGTGGTGGTGGATGGCACCGTCGCATTCGTCGGCGGGATCAACTTTTCCGCCGATCATCTGACCGACTTCGGTCCCGAGGCCAAACAGGATTATTCCGTAGAAGTTCAGGGTCCGGCCGTTGCCGATATCCATCACTTCGCCCTGCTGCAATGTGGTCGCCCGGTGCGGGCGAAATACTGGTGGCAGCGGCGCCGGGTGCGACGTTCGGAACTGGCCCTCAACGATCATGATGGCCAGGTGCGGTTGGTGTACCGCGATAACGGGGAACACCCGAACGACATCGAAGAGGTTTACCGCCAGGTGTTGCGTCAGGCACAGCGCAGGGTGGTGATCGCCAACGCCTACTTCTTTCCTGGTTTCCGCTTGCTGCGCGAGATCCGCAACGCGGCCCGCCGAGGCGTTGATGTGCGGCTGATCCTGCAGGGACAGCCAGACATGCGGGTGGCCAGGCTCGCCGCGCGCATGACTTACGATTACCTGCTCAAGTCCGGAGTGAAGATCTACGAATATTGCGACCGCCCGCTGCACGGCAAAGTCGCGCTGGTGGACGAAGACTGGAGCACCGTCGGTTCCAGCAACCTGGACCCGTTGAGCCTGTCGATGAATCTGGAAGCCAACGTGCTGATCCGCGACCAAGGCTTCAATCGTCATTTGTTCGATCGCCTGGAAGACCTCAGCGACAACCATTGCAAGGCCATGTCTCCCGACATCGCGCCACGAGGTCGCGTCTGGCACATGACCGTCGGTTTTCTGGTGTTTCACTTCCTGCGGCATTTCCCGGCGTGGGCCGGTTGGCTGCCGGCGCATAAACCTCGCCTGAAACCCTTCCCTCCTCCGACCGGGAGCGCTGACCATGAACCGCACTGAGACCCACGCGTCGGCCCCCGCCAAACACTCGGGCAAGCCCCACTGGAGCCGCTGGAAACGACCGCTGACGATGCTGTTTTTCCTGATGCTGATCGTGCTGTTCACAATGCTCGCCCAGCGCATCGAGTGGGACGAAGTGTTCGATAACCTGGCCGACTTCAAGGTGCGTACGCTGATCATTGCGTCGGGGCTGACCCTGGTGAGTTTTCTGGTGTACGCCTGCTTCGACCTGATCGGCCGCACCTACATCCGCCAGAACCTGACGTGGAAACAGATCCTGCCCGTGGGAATCATCAGCTATGCCTTTAACCTGAATCTAAGCGCCTGGGTCGGCGGCATCGCCATGCGTTACCGGTTGTATTCGCGGCTCGGGGTGAGCAAGAGCAACATCGCGAAAATTCTCGGCCTGAGCCTGGCGACCAACTGGTTCGGCTACATGGTGATTGCCGGCGCGGTGTTCAGCAGCGGGCTGGTGCGCATGCCGCCGGGCTGGAAACTCAGCAGTAGCGCGCTGCAAGGCGTCGGGCTCTTGTTGTTGCTGCTGAGCAGCGGGTACCTGGCGGCGTGCCGGTTTGCCAAACGTCGGGAGTGGGCGATTCGCGGCATGGAAATCGACCTGCCGTCGCTACGCATGGCGGTGCTGCAACTGGCGCTCGGGGCCCTGAACTGGTCGCTGATGGCGGCGGTGATTTTCATGTTGCTGCCGGGCAAGCTCGACTATCCACTGGTGCTGGGCGTGCTGTTGATCAGCGCCATCGCTGGAGTCATCACGCACATCCCGGCCGGGCTCGGCGTGCTTGAGGCGGTGTTCGTGGCGCTGCTGCAACACGAGTTTTCGCGGGGCAGCCTGGTGGCGGGCTTGCTGGCCTATCGGGCGATTTATTTCATCCTGCCGTTGTTGATTGCCCTGGTGATGTACCTGCTGGTGGAAGCCAAGGCCAAGTCGTTACGGATTGCGAAGATACCCAAATAATTTGTGCTGTTTCCAAGACCGCCATCGCGAGCAAGCTCGCTCCCACAGTTGATCGGTGATGAACACATTCTTTGTGAATACTTGCAGACATTGTGGGAGCGGGCTTGCCCGCGAAGGCGTCCGCAAGCACAGCGCAAATCTCAGGATGATTGAATAATGCTCAACCGCTCCCCCACCACCATCTCGGTAATCCAGTCCACCAGAATCGAGGTGTAAGCCTGCTGTGAAACCGGGTCGCTCAATCCATGGTCGGCACCGTCGATGATGCGGTGGGTCAGCGAGTGAGTCTGCTGGCAGGCCGCGCGGTAACTCATGATCGTCGCGTGGGGCACGTGTTCGTCTGTCTCCGACTGCACCAACAGCACATCCCCGGTGAACAGCGAACAGGCATGCAAGGCGCGATTGCTGTCGACGCACACCAGGGTGCTTCGGTAATCGCGCAGATCCAGCTTGTCCAGATCGCGTTTCGGCGTGTGCCATTGCTCGTCGCGATACAGCGCCGGCACCCGCAGTGCCAGCCAGCGAACGGGCCTGAGCGAGGTCAGAATCGCGGCCAGATAACCACCGTAACTGGTGCCGACCACGGCAATCGCCGAGGTATCGAGGGCCGGGTGCGCGAGCAAACGGTCATAGGCCGCCAGCAAGTCACGCAAATTGTCTTCCCGGGTCACCCGGGACAATGGAATGCCGGTGCCGCCAGTGCCACCGGTGTGCCCGCGCAGGTCGAAGGTCAGGCACACACAGCCCAACCCGGCGATACCTTTGGCGCGTTCCAGGTCCCGTTCCTGACTACCGCCCCAGCCGTGCACGAAGAGCACGCCGGGGACCTTCGATTTGGGACTCAGAAAAGTCCCGCTCATCTGTTCATTGTCTATGTCGATTTGAATGGATTCGCTTCTAGCCGTCATAGGATTCAACCGTCACGTACTTGAGGAGAAAGTCATTGGTCTGCGCCGGCCCGCGGTATACCTCGATGGCATCTGCCGGCAGCGGCTGATCGATGTAGGTTTCCACCGAAGACACACGAATCGCGCGTACTCCCGGATCGTCGACGAAGCTCTGCAAGGCCGCCACCTCGGCGCTACTGGCACCGCCCATGCGCCAGGACTGTTCGAGCACGCCACTGCG
The DNA here is from genome assembly GCF_059492225.1 of Pseudomonas sp. Pseusp10. Classification (NCBI taxonomy): domain Bacteria; kingdom Pseudomonadati; phylum Pseudomonadota; class Gammaproteobacteria; order Pseudomonadales; family Pseudomonadaceae; genus Pseudomonas; species Pseudomonas sp. Pseusp10. The sequence continues at coordinate 6,297,575 of NZ_CP168528.1, forward strand.
CCGCTGGCCGTTGCTGCCAACGCCCTGGGCGATGTCGTAGTTGCGTCGTGATGCATAAAAACCCGGATAGGCTTCATCCGCCGCCTTGTCGAAAACCTGAGCCTGATGGATCGCCAGGCGCACGTCTTCCGGCAGATCCAGCGTCAGCAATTGGTCATAGCCACCCGGCACCACCAGCAGGTTGGACCCGCCATACACCTGCTCACCCTGAGCGTCCTCGGTCAGGTATTGATCACCGCAGTAACTGAGTACCTTGTTGCCGATAAAACTCTGGCCGACGCTATGGGTGATCACCTGGTCGAGATCCTGCTCCAGCACGACGCCTTCACTGAACAGTTTTTTGGCGTCAGGCCTGGCAAGCATCTCGTCGAACCGGTCGAGGCTGTTGATCACTTCCTGTCCACGTCCTGCGCAAGCATGAATCGGCTTCAGGCGGATCGGCCCGGCGTACAACAAATGTTCTGCCGCCGGCCGTGCATCCTTCAGGGAAAACACGCTGAGGCCGTCGAGCACTACGTTGCGCACCCGCTCGGAAAACAACGGCGCCCAGCCTGGTGGTGCATGGGCATCGTGGTTCAACAAGCCGTGACTGATGGCTTTGGTGCAGATGAAGTCGTGGTCGACATAGCCGCCCCACAAATCCTCCGGCCCCTTGACCCCCAGTTGCCGGGCAGCCGCAGCGCCCACCAGAGTCTGGGTCGGCAACAGGTAGAGGTCCCGCCCTTCGTGCAACTGCGGGTCGTAGCTACCGCCGTACTTGAGCCCCAATATCTGCGCCAGCCAACGGGCCAGCGCACGGTTGGTTTCGACTTCATGCAGCGGCGCATCGGTGAGCACCGAATGGGCGACCACCAGTTTCTTGCGGTTTGTCGGGGTCATGCTTCCCCCTTCAATCGACGCTTGATGAATGTAGCGGAAGGGGTGCAGAGATCAGGCCAAGGTGCAGTACAGGGAAACTGTTTTCAAATCAGCCAGTTGGGTAAAGCATGATGGCATGGGGCCTGTTTTATTCTGCACGATGCCCTTTGATATTCCGGCATTTTGCACGACTCCAGCCCGCACACCCGCTCCCACACTGGATTTTCGGTGTTCCACTTACCGTACCGCGACACCCGGCGTCACCCCGAACCGCGTCCGATAATCACTCGGCGCCAGCCCGGTGATTTTCCTGAACGTCGCGCGAAACGCGCCGGGGTCCTGATAACCCACCGTCCAGGCGATGTGGTCGATGGTGCCGTTGGTGAATTCGAGCATTTCACGGGCCTTGCCGACTCGCAGATGCTGGCAGTATTCGGTGGGCTTGAGCCCGGTGGCCGCGCGAAAGCGGCGCAGAAAGGTGCGCTCTTCCAGGCCAGCCTTTTCGGCCATCACCGCCAGCGACACATCCGTCGCCCCGGTGCTTTGCAGCCAGTGTTGCACTTTGAGGATCGCGGCATCGCCGTGGCTGAGGATCGGTGCGAAGTTACTGCCGCACTCGCTGGCGCTGTCGCTGTGCTCCACCACCAGAAAACGCGCGGTGTTGGTGACGATGCTCGGCCCCAGCAGCCGGTTGACCAGGCGCAAACCCAGTTCGGACCACGCCATCAGTCCGGCGGTGGTGATCAGATCGCCGTCATCGACAATCGGCGTATCGGCCTTGAGCCGGATCGCCGGATAATGTTCGGCGAAGGCTTTGGCCGAGGTCCAATGGGTGGTGGCGCTGCGACCATCGAGCAGACCGCTTTCGGCCAACAGGATAGACCCCACGCAAACCCCGCCCAGCGTCGCGCCACTGGCATGTTGCTGACGCAACCAGTGGATCAATCCCTGTGGCGCCTTGTCCTCGGAAAAACCGGTGATCGACGGCGGAATCAACACGGCCACCAGCGCGCGGTCCGGGCCAGGATGGCTGTCGAAGACCCGAACCGGCGCCTGATCGCCTTCGACCTGCCAATGGCTGACCCGCAGCAGCGGCAACTGCGCAGACTGATGTTCGGCGGCGATCCGGTTCGCCACCCCGAACAAATCCGTCAACCCATGCACCGCCGCCATCTGCGCGCCGGGATAGATCAACACCCCCAGTTCGGCGATTGCCCTTTCTGCGTCCATTGTCAGTTTTCCCCCTTCTATTGTCGGTGCGGCCAATCCCCGGATCGCCTGCCAGAGCCAATACTTCATTCCACAGCCAACACACACTTCGAGGAAACAGTCATGGCCAAGCAAGCGCTCATCGTAGTCGATATCCAGAATGACTACTTCCCCCAAGGCAAGTGGCCGCTGGTTGGCGCCGACGCCGCCGCCGACAACGCCGCACGCCTGATCAAGGCCTTCCGCGACGCGGGGAATCCGGTGGTGCACATCCGCCACGAATTCACCTCCGAAGAGGCGCCGTTTTTTACCCCGAACTCCGAAGGCGCGAAGCTGCACCCCAAAGTCCTCAACCGCGCCGACGAACCGGTGGTGCTCAAGCACTTCGTCAATTCATTCCGCGAAACCGGGCTGAAATCGATCCTCGACGAGCAAGACATCAAGGAACTGGTGGTCGTGGGCAGCATGAGCCACATGTGCATCGATGGCATCACTCGTGCGGCGGCAGACTTTGGCTATAAGGTCACAGTGATCCACGACGCCTGCGCCACCCGTGACCTGGAGTTCAATGGCGTGACGGTTCCGGCGGCGCAGGTTCATGCAGCTTTCATGGCGGCCCTGGCGTTTGCGTATGCCAGCGTTGTCTCGACCGACGAGTTCATCGCGGCCTGAGTCTGCAACTAAATTTCACCGCCCAAAAAAAACCCGCACTTCAGACCGAAGTGCGGGTTTTGTTTCGTCAGCTTGCTGCTTGTAGCTTGAGGCTTGCAGCTGCTTTAGAACGGAATATCGTCATCAAAGCTGTCGAAATCCGGAGCCGGCTGAGGAGCGGCCTGCTGTGGCGCCGGGCGCGACTGTTGCGGCGCCGACTGCTGTGGACGCGGAGCCTGCTGGCGCGGAGCGGATTGCTGGTAGTTGTTACCACCGCCCTGGCCCTGCTGGTCGCCCTGCGGACGGCCGCCCAGCAGTTGCATGGTGCCTTGCATGTCGACCACGATTTCGGTGGTGTAACGCTTGATACCGTCTTTTTCCCACTCGCGGGTCTGCAGCTTGCCTTCGATGTACACCTGCGAACCTTTACGCAGGTATTCGCCGGCGATTTCCGCCACTTTGCCGAACATCGACACACGGTGCCATTCGGTCTTTTCGACTTTCTGACCGGTTTGCTTGTCGGTCCACTGTTCGCTGGTCGCCAGACTCAGGTTGGTCACGGCATTACCGTTAGGCAAGTAGCGAACTTCGGGATCCTGGCCGCAAGTGCCGACCAATATGACTTTGTTAACCCCACGGGCCATAACGTTCTCCTAGGCTACGCACGCTGCCCCGGCCGGGTTGTTCACCAGGCACTCAAGGGTGGTGCGATCCAATAGTTCGGTGTCCAGTTTGATGTAAATCGCCGCCTCATCTGCGACGATGACTGCATCTGTTACCCCTACGACCGCCTTCAGGCGCTCGACCAGACCCGCTTCGCGGATCGCCTCGGGCGACAACGGCAAGCGCAGGCTTGTGACGTAGGGAGGTTCACGCATGGTAACAGCAAAGGCCAGCCAGAGGGCAGCCAGACCGGCGCATCCGAGGAACACAACCGACAGACCGCCATGCTGGAACAGCCAGCCACCGAGGATTCCCCCCAGTGCCGAGCCAAGGAACTGGCTGGTGGAATAAACCCCCATCGCCGTGCCCTTGCCGCCTGCCGGTGAAACCTTGCTGATCAGCGATGGCAACGAAGCTTCCAGCAGATTGAATGCGGTGAAGAACACCACCGTACCGATCACCAGAGCCCGCAGGCTATCGCCGAACTGCCAGAAGAATAGCTCAGTGAGCATCAACGTCACGACGGCGCCGAGTAAAACTCGTTTCATTTTGCGTTTCCTCTCGCCGTAGATAATGAACGGGATCATGGCGAAGAAAGAAATCAGCAGCGCGGTCAGGTACACCCACCAGTGCTGCTCTTTGGGCAGCCCGGCTTTCTCGACCAGCGCCAGCGGCAAGGCGACGAAGCTGGACATCAACATCGCGTGCAACACAAAAATGCCCAGGTCCAGACGCAGCAGGTCCGGATGCTTGAGTGTCGGGATCAGCGCCTGGCGCGCGATACCGGATTCGCGGTGCTGCAACGGGCCGGTGGAGCGCGGCACCATGAACATCACGATCACGATGCCGAACAGCGCCATGCCGCCCGTGGCAAGGAACAGCCCGGACAGCCCGAAGGCACGGGTCAGCAGCGGGCCGACCACCATGGCCACCGCAAACGACAGGCCGATGGTCATGCCGATCATGGCCATGGCCTTGGTCCGGTGCTGCTCGCGGGTCAGGTCGGACAGCAAGGCCATGACCGCCGCGGAAATCGCCCCGGCGCCCTGCAGGATTCGCCCGGCGATCACGCCCCAGATCGAATCGGCATTGGCGGCCAGCAGACTGCCGAGGGCAAAGACGATCAACCCCAGATAAATTACCGGGCGTCGACCGATGCGGTCGGAAATGAAACCGAACGGAATCTGGAAAACCGCCTGCGTCAGGCCATAAGCGCCAATCGCCAGGCCGATCAGGGCCGGTGTAGCCCCCGCCAGATCCATCCCATAGGTCGCCAGTACCGGCAACACCATGAACATGCCAAGCATACGGAAGGCGAACACCAGGGCCAGACCGCTTGCTGCGCGGGTCTCGCTGCCACTCATGCGCTCGCTGTGGGGATCGTGCATGGAAAAACCTCATGTGAACCGGCGCCGATTCTACCAGCCCCATCGATTGGCGGGGTATATCGCGACGCTTTGACGCGCATTGCTGACACACTCTTCATGTAAGACAGTAACCCTCTCGTTTGATAGTGTGCATCCATCCAGTATTTGGCCGTATACTCCTACGTTTTCGACGCCCGCCAAGCGAGGCCACCTTGGACAAGATCCTGATTCGTGGGGCTCGAACCCACAACCTGAAGAACATTGACCTGACCCTGCCGCGGGACAAGCTGATCGTCATCACCGGCCTGTCCGGCTCCGGCAAGTCGTCCCTGGCGTTCGACACCCTGTACGCCGAAGGTCAGCGCCGCTATGTCGAATCGCTCTCGGCTTACGCCCGGCAGTTCCTGTCGATGATGGAAAAACCCGACGTCGACACCATCGAAGGCCTGTCGCCGGCGATTTCCATCGAACAAAAGTCCACCTCGCACAACCCGCGTTCGACGGTCGGCACCATCACCGAAATCTACGACTACCTGCGCCTGCTTTATGCACGCGTGGGTATCCCGCGCTGCCCGGACCACGACATCCCGCTGGAAGCACAGACCGTCAGCCAGATGGTCGATCTGGTCCTCGCCGAACCGGAGGGCAGCAAGCTGATGCTGTTGGCCCCGGTCATCCGCGAGCGCAAAGGCGAGCACCTGTCGGTCTTCGAAGAACTGCGCGCCCAAGGGTTCGTCCGTGCCCGGATCAACGGCAAGCTTTACGAACTGGACGAAGCACCCAAGCTCGACAAGCAGAAAAAACACACCATTGATGTCGTGGTCGACCGTTTCAAGGTCCGCGCCGACCTGCAACAACGCCTGGCCGAATCCTTCGAGACCGCGCTGAAGCTGGCGGACGGTATCGCCCTGGTGGCACCGATGGACGACGAACCGGGAGAAGAGATGATCTTCTCCGCACGCTTCGCCTGCCCGATCTGCGGCCACGCGATCAGCGAGCTGGAGCCCAAGCTGTTCTCCTTCAACAACCCGGCCGGCGCCTGCCCGACCTGTGATGGTCTGGGGGTAAAACAGTTCTTCGACATCAAGCGCCTGGTCAACGGCGAACTGACCCTGGCTGAAGGGGCGATTCGTGGCTGGGATCGGCGCAACGTCTATTACTTCCAGATGCTCGGCTCGCTGGCCTCGCACTACAAGTTCAGCCTGGAAGTACCGTTCAACGAACTGCCCGCCGACCAGCAGAAATTCATCCTGCATGGCAGCGGTTCGCAAAACGTCGATTTCAAATACCTGAACGACCGCGGCGACATCGTCAAACGCTCGCATCCGTTCGAAGGCATCGTGCCGAACCTGGAGCGACGCTACCGCGAGACCGAATCGGCATCGGTGCGCGAAGAGCTGGCCAAGTTCCTCAGCACCCAGTCGTGCCCGGACTGCCGCGGCACCCGCCTGCGGCGTGAGGCGCGGCACGTGTGGGTCGGCGAGAAAACCCTGCCGGCGGTGACCAACCTGCCGATCGGCGATGCATCCGATTATTTTGGCGGGCTCAAGCTCACCGGCCGCCGTGGCGAAATTGCCGACAAGATTCTCAAGGAAATTCGCGAACGCCTGCAGTTCCTGGTCAACGTCGGCCTCGACTATCTGTCGCTGGATCGCAGTGCAGACACCTTGTCCGGTGGCGAGGCCCAGCGTATCCGTCTGGCCAGCCAGATCGGCGCCGGCCTGGTGGGCGTCCTGTACATCCTCGACGAACCCTCCATCGGCCTGCATCAACGCGACAACGACCGGCTGCTGGGCACCCTCAAGCACCTGCGCGATATCGGTAACACGGTGATCGTGGTCGAGCATGACGAAGACGCCATTCGCCTGGCCGACTACGTGGTGGACATCGGCCCGGGCGCCGGCGTGCACGGCGGGCATATCGTCGCCGAAGGCACACCGGCCGAGGTCATGGCGCATCCGGACTCGCTGACGGGCAAGTACCTGTCGGGCCGGGTAAAGATCGAAGTCCCGGCCAGACGCACACCGCGCAACAAGAAGCTGACGCTGTCGCTCAAGGGCGCGCGTGGCAACAACTTGCGCGATGTCGATCTGGAGATTCCGATTGGTTTGCTCACTTGCGTGACGGGCGTATCCGGCTCAGGCAAGTCGACGCTGATCAACAACACGCTGTTCCCTTTAAGCGCTACAGCGCTGAATGGCGCCACTACCCTTGAGGCGGCCGCCCACGACAGCATCAAGGGCATGGAGCACCTGGACAAGGTCGTAGACATCGACCAGAGCCCGATCGGCCGTACACCGCGCTCCAACCCGGCGACCTACACCGGACTGTTCACACCGATCCGCGAGTTGTTCGCCGGCGTACCGGAGTCCCGCTCCCGGGGCTACGGGCCGGGGCGCTTCTCATTCAACGTCAAGGGCGGCCGTTGCGAAGCCTGCCAGGGCGACGGCCTGATCAAGGTGGAGATGCACTTCCTGCCGGACATCTACGTTCCGTGCGACGTGTGCAAGAGCAAGCGTTACAACCGCGAAACCCTGGAAATCAAGTACAAGGGCAAGAGCATCCACGAAACCCTCGAGATGACCATCGAGGAAGCGCGGGAGTTCTTCGATGCCGTACCGGCCCTGGCGCGCAAGCTGCAAACGTTGATGGACGTCGGCCTGTCGTACATCAAGCTGGGGCAATCGGCGACCACGCTGTCCGGCGGTGAAGCCCAGCGGGTGAAACTCTCCCGCGAACTGTCCAAGCGCGATACCGGCAAGACCCTGTACATCCTCGATGAACCGACCACCGGGCTGCACTTCGCGGATATCCAGCAACTGCTGGACGTGTTGCATCGCCTGCGCGATCACGGCAACACCGTGGTGGTGATCGAACATAACCTGGACGTGATCAAGACCGCTGACTGGCTGGTGGACCTGGGACCGGAGGGTGGTTCCAAGGGCGGGCAGATCATTGCCGTCGGCACGCCGGAGGAAGTGGCCGAGATGAAGCAATCCCATACCGGTTACTACCTCAAGCCGCTGCTGGAGCGCGATCGGGCTTAACCTGGCCCCATGAAAAAGCCCCTGTCACTTCATCGGTGACAGGGGCTTTTTTTGTATCTGTAGGAGCGAGCTTGCTCCGGGCGGCGTTCCGACGAAGGTCGTAAACGATAACGCAGCGCCTTCAGATTTTTCGCGAGCAAGCTCGCTCCTGCAAAAGACGTTGGGGCTTCCCCTATGCAATCAGGCGTGGGATTGCAGGTAGTTCTCAAGCCCGATCAACTTGATCAGACCCAACTGCTTCTCGAGCCAGTAGGTGTGATCTTCTTCGGTGTCATGCAATTGAACCCGCAGCATTTCGCGACTGACATAGTCCTTGTGCTGCTCGCAGAGCGTGATGCCTTTGCACAACGCAGCACGGACCTTGTATTCCAGACGCAAATCCGCTTCGAGCATCTCTGTCACCGTGGTGCCGACATCGAGATCGTCCGGACGCATACGCGGCGTGCCTTCGAGCATCAGAATCCGGCGCATCAAGGCATCAGCGTGTCCGGCTTCTTCTTCCATCTCGTGGTTGATTCGTTCGTAGAGCTTGGTGAAACCCCAGTCCTCATACATCCGCGAGTGGACGAAATATTGATCACGCGCGGCCAGTTCGCCGGTCAGCAACGTGTTGAGGTAATCGATCACATCTGGGTGGCCTTGCATCGCCCTACATCTCCCTGCTTGAAAGTTGTAGTTTGAACCAACATGCCCCTATCGTCACTCGGAAGACGCAATAAAAGCGAAGATATTCCGAGAAAAGCAGCTTAAATAACGCAAAAAACCGCCCAAACAAGGGCGGTTCTGCTTCTCATTTAGACTTCGTTAAGCTGTACGTTGAGCAGCTTTGCGATTGCTTCTCCATACGCCGGATCGGCTTTGTAGAAATGCTGCAGCTGGCGGTCAACCACATCGCTCGACACACCCGCCATCGCTCCGGCGATGTTGCTGACCAGCAGTGATTTCTGCTCTTCAGTCATCAAGCGAAACAACGCACCAGCGTGACTGTAGTAATCGGTATCTTCACGGTGGTCGTAACGATCGGCAGCACCACTGAGGGCCAACGCCGGTTCTGCGTAACGAGGCGCCTGCTTAGGCGACTCGACGTAGCTGTTCGGCTCGTAGTTCGGCGACGCACCGCCATTGCTGCCAAAAGCCATCGAGCCATCGCGCTGGTAAGTGTTCACCGGGCTCCGCGGAGCGTTGACTGGCAACTGTTGGTGATTGGTGCCGACACGGTAGCGGTGAGCGTCCGCGTAGGCGAATACCCGGCCTTGCAGCAAACGATCCGGCGAGAGACCAACACCTGGCACCATATTGCTGGGACCAAACGCCGCTTGCTCGACTTCCGCGAAGTAGTTCTGCGGATTGCGATTGAGCTCCAGCTCTCCGACTTCAATGAGTGGAAACTCTTTTTGCGACCAGGTTTTGGTCACATCAAACGGGTTCTCATAGTGTGCCGCCGCTTGAGCCTCGCTCATGATCTGAATGCACACGCGCCATTTCGGAAAATCACCGCGTTCGATGGCATTGAACAAATCGCGCTGGGCGTAATCCGGGTCAGTTCCCGCCAGGCGCGCAGCCTCGGCAGGAGCGAGGTTTTTGATCCCTTGTTTGGTCTTGTAGTGCCACTTCACCCAGTGACGCTCACCCTGGGCGTTGATGAGGCTGTAAGTGTGGCTGCCAAAGCCATGCATGTGGCGATATCCGTCAGGGATGCCCCGGTCGGAGAACAGGATGGTGACCTGGTGCAGCGCCTCGGGCGAATGCGACCAGAAGTCCCACATCATCTGGGCACTCTTCAGGTTGCTTTGCGGCAAACGCTTCTGCGTGTGGATAAAGTCTGGAAACTTCAGTGGATCGCGAATGAAGAACACTGGTGTGTTGTTGCCGACGATGTCCCAGTTTCCTTCCTCGGTGTAGAACTTCAAGGCAAATCCGCGTGGATCACGCTCGGTATCGGCCGAGCCGCGCTCACCACCCACGGTGGAAAACCGCAGGAACGCTGGAGTTTGCTTGCCGACCGCATCAAACAGCTTCGCGGTGGTGTATTGAGTGATATCGCGCGTCACGGTGAACGTACCGTAGGCACCCGAACCTTTGGCGTGTACACGGCGCTCAGGGATGTTTTCACGGTTGAAGTGGGCAAGCTTCTCGATCAGGTGAAAGTCGTCGAGCAGCAGCGGGCCACGAGGGCCGGCGGAACGGGAATTCTGGTTATCGGCAACAGGAGCGCCACTGGCGGTGGTAAGCGTTGTGTTTTGGCTCATGCGATCGTCCTTCCTCTGTCGGTCTTTAACTGCCGGCTAATCGGCTGAGAAGGAGTATTGATCATCAATATGACAGCTACAAATTCATTAACTTGCAGTCATCGATAGAAAAATACTAATGACCATCCCCATCACATGATGACGATGCGAACGAAGGAGACGCTTGTACAAACGGCGCGTTTCTTACAGGCACAAAAAACCGGGCACTAGGCCCGGTTCTTTGTTTCAGACTGACGTCTTACTCGGCAGATACAGCTTCGCCAGCAGTAGCACGATCAACCAACTCGACGTACGCCATAGGCGCGTTGTCGCCAGCGCGGAAACCGCACTTGAGGATGCGCAGGTAGCCACCCTCACGGGTAGCGTAACGCTTGCCCAGGTCGTTGAAGAGCTTACCAACGATAGCTTTCGAACGAGTACGGTCGAAAGCCAGACGGCGGTTAGCAACGCTATCTGTCTTGGCCAGAGTGATCAGCGGCTCGGCAACGCGGCGCAGTTCTTTGGCTTTTGGCAGAGTAGTTTTGATCAGCTCGTGCTCGAACAGCGACACCGCCATGTTCTGGAACATGGCCTTGCGGTGCGAGCTGGTGCGGCTCAGGTGACGACCACTTTTACGATGACGCATGGTTCATTCCTTACCAAACACTACGTTCGGTGATTACGACGATCAGGCAGTCGCCTTGTCGTCCTTCTTAAGACTTGCAGGCGGCCAGTTGTCGAGGCGCATGCCGAGGGACAGACCGCGGGAGGCCAGAACGTCCTTGATTTCAGTCAAGGATTTCTTGCCCAGGTTCGGAGTCTTCAACAGCTCTACTTCGGTACGCTGAATCAGGTCACCGATGTAGTAGATGTTTTCCGCCTTAAGGCAGTTAGCCGAACGTACAGTCAGTTCCAGATCGTCAACCGGGCGAAGCAGGATCGGATCGATCTCGTCTTCCTGCTCGACAACCACTGGCTCACTGTCACCTTTGAGGTCGACGAACGCAGCCAACTGCTGTTGCAGAATGGTTGCAGCGCGGCGAATTGCCTCTTCAGGATCCAGGGTACCGTTGGTTTCCAGATCAATAACCAGCTTGTCCAGGTTAGTACGCTGCTCGACACGGGCGTTTTCCACCACGTATGCGATACGGCGAACCGGGCTGAACGAAGAGTCAAGCTGCAAGCGACCGATGCTGCGGCTTTCGTCTTCATCGCTCTGACGCGAGTCTGCCGGTTCATAACCACGACCACGAGCTACTACGAGCTTCATGTTCAGGGCGCCGTTAGACGCCAGGTTAGCGATTACGTGATCGGGATTAACGATCTCGACATCATGATCCAGCTGAATATCGGCAGCGGTAACCACCCCCGAACCCTTCTTCGACAAGGTCAGCGTAACTTCGTCACGACCGTGCAGCTTGATAGCCAGACCTTTAAGGTTCAACAGGATTTCAATTACGTCTTCCTGTACACCTTCGATGGCGCTGTACTCGTGGAGCACACCGTCAATCTCGGCCTCGACTACTGCACAGCCGGGCATTGAGGACAACAGGATGCGGCGCAGCGCGTTGCCCAGGGTATGGCCAAAGCCACGCTCGAGAGGCTCGAGAGTGATCTTGGCGCGGGTTGGACTGACAACCTGCACATCAATGTGGCGGGGTGTCAGGAACTCATTTACCGAAATCTGCATGGATGCACCTATTTTCTAGCCCTTACTTGGAGTAGAGCTCGACAATCAGGCTTTCGTTGATGTCGGCGGACAGATCACTGCGAGCTGGAACGTTCTTGAAAACGCCCGACTTCTTCTCAGTGTCTACTTCTACCCATTCTACGCGGCCACGTTGGGCACACAGATCGAGAGCTTGGACAATGCGAAGTTGATTTTTTGCTTTCTCGCGAACAGCAACCACGTCACCAGCACGAACCTGGTAGGACGGAACGTTAACGGTCTGACCGTTTACGCTGATCGACTTGTGCGATACCAGCTGACGGGATTCGGCACGAGTCGAACCAAAGCCCATACGGTATACAACGTTGTCCAGACGGCATTCGAGCAGTTGCAGCAGGTTTTCACCGGTTGCACCTTTCTTGCCAGCAGCTTCTTTGTAGTAGCCGCTGAATTGACGCTCGAGAACGCCGTAGATACGACGGACCTTCTGCTTTTCACGCAGTTGGGTGCCGTAGTCGGACTGGCGACCGCGGCGTTGGCCGTGGATACCAGGTGCTGCTTCAATGTTGCACTTCGATTCGATCGCGCGCACGCCGCTCTTCAGGAAGAGATCGGTGCCTTCGCGACGAGCGAGTTTGCATTTTGGACCAATGTAACGAGCCATTCTTTACAATCTCCTGGATTACACGCGGCGCTTCTTCGGCGGACGGCACCCGTTGTGCGGGATTGGCGTCACGTCGGTGATGCTGGCGATCTTGTAGCCACAGCCGTTCAAAGCGCGGACTGCGGATTCACGACCTGGACCTGGACCTTTGACGTTGACGTCGAGGTTTTTCAGGCCATATTCCAGCGCAGCTTGACCAGCACGTTCAGCAGCTACTTGAGCAGCAAACGGGGTGGACTTGCGGGAACCGCGGAAACCCGAACCACCGGAGGTAGCCCAGGAAAGAGCGTTACCTTGACGGTCGGTAATGGTCACGATGGTGTTGTTAAAAGATGCATGGATGTGGGCGATGCCATCAACCACTGTCTTTTTAACTTTTTTACGAGGACGAGCAGCAGGTTTTGCCATGATTAAATTCCTGTCGATTCGCTGGGGCGATTACTTGCGGATCGGCTTACGCGGACCTTTACGGGTACGCGCGTTGGTCTTGGTACGCTGACCGCGCACTGGAAGACCGCGACGATGACGCAGACCGCGATAGCAACCGAGGTCCATCAAGCGCTTGATTTTCATGTTGATTTCGCGACGCAGGTCACCTTCAGTGGTGAACTTCGCCACTTCGCCACGCAGCTGTTCAATTTGCTCGTCGCTCAGATCTTTGATCTTTGCTGCTGGGTTTACCCCAGTCTCTGCACAAATTTTCTGTGCAGTAGTGCGACCAACACCATAGATGTAGGTCAGCGAGATAACAGTATGCTTGTTATCTGGAATGTTAACGCCTGCAATACGGGCCATTCAGTGGGACTCCAATTGACAGCTACCTACGCCCCGGAAGCCAAGAAATAGGGCGCGAGATAATATCGCTGTAATAACAAATAATCAACCCGGCAGCGCACTAGCTGCCGGGCTTGAAGCACAATCACACTCAGCCTTGGCGCTGTTTGTGACGCGGTTCCGCGCTGCAAATTACTCGAACAACACCTTCGCGGCGAATAATCTTGCAGTTACGGCACAGCTTTTTCACCGATGCACGAACTTTCATCACCAACTCCTCGAACCTTATGGGTCAGCGCAGCATGCCGCTGCCGTAACCCTTCAGGTTGGCTTTCTTCATCAGGGATTCGTACTGGTGCGAAACGAGGTGCGATTGTACTTGGGACATGAAGTCCATCACAACCACGACGACGATCAGCAACGAGGTCCCGCCAAGGTAGAACGGTACGTTGGCTGCAACCACCAGGAACTGGGGCAACAGGCAGACGGCCGTCATGTAAAGAGCACCGAACATGGTCAAGCGAGTCAGAACGCCATCAATGTAGCGCGCAGACTGCTCACCTGGACGGATGCCCGGAATAAAGGCACCGGACTTCTTCAGGTTTTCCGCTACGTCTTTCGGATTGAACATCAACGCCGTATAGAAGAAGCAGAAGAAAATAATCCCTGCACTAAACAGCAGAATATTCAACGGCTGACCAGGAGCGATCGACTGCGAGATGTCCTGCAACCAGCCCATACCTTCAGACTGACCGAACCAGGCACCCAACGAAGCCGGGAACAGCAAAATGCTGCTCGCGAAAATAGCCGGAATAACACCGGCCATGTTCACCTTCAGCGGCAAGTGGCTGGTCTGCGCAGCGAAGACCTTGCGGCCCTGCTGACGCTTGGCGTAGTGAACAGCAATACGACGCTGACCACGCTCAATGAACACCACGAAACCGATAATCGCTACTGCCAGCAAACCGATGGCAACCAGGGCGAAGATGTTGATATCACCCTGACGTGCAGACTCGAAAGACTGCCCGATCGCTCTCGGAAGACCGGCGACGATACCCGAAAAAATCAACATCGAGATACCGTTGCCAACACCACGCTCAGTAATCTGCTCACCCAGCCACATCATGAACATCGCACCAGCCACAAACGTGGATACCGCGACGAAATGGAAGCCAAAGTTACCAGTGAACGCAACGCCCTGCCCCGCCAGACCAATGGACATGCCAATAGCCTGGACGAGAGCGAGGACGACAGTGCCGTAGCGGGTGTACTGGCTGATCTTGCGACGGCCAGCTTCACCTTCCTTCTTCAACTGCTCCAGCTGCGGGCTGACGGCGGTCATCAGCTGCATGATGATCGATGCCGAGATGTACGGCATGATCCCCAGTGCAAAGATGCTCATCCGCTCCAGCGCGCCGCCGGAAAACATGTTGAACAAGCTAAGAATGGTCCCCTCATTCTGTCGAAACAGGTCCGCGAGTCGGTCCGGGTTGATACCTGGAACCGGGATGTGTGCGCCTATTCGGTAGACGATAATCGCCAGGAACAGAAAACGCAGACGAGCCCAGAGTTCAGACATACCGCCTTTGCCGAGCGCAGAGAGAGCACCTTGCTTAGCCATTTATTCCTCGAACTTGCCGCCAGCTGCTTCGATAGCCGCACGCGCACCTTTGGTGGCGCCGATTCCCTTGCCGATAGTGACAGCGCGAGTCACTTCACCGGACAGCATGATTTTCACACGCTGTACGTTGACGTTGATCACGTTGGCATCTTTCAGGGACTGCACGGTGACGATGTCGCCTTCCACTTTAGCCAGCTCGGACAGACGCACTTCTGCGCGATCCATGGCTTTCAGGGAAACGAAACCGAACTTCGGCAGGCGACGATGCAGCGGCTGTTGACCGCCTTCAAAGCCTGGAGCAATGGTGCCACCGGAGCGAGAGGTCTGACCTTTGTGACCACGGCCACCAGTCTTACCCAAACCGCTACCGATACCACGGCCCGGACGATGCTTTTCGCGACGGGAACCCGGCGCTGGACTCAGATCATTGAGTTTCATCGATTAACCCTCGACACGCAGCATGTAGTAAGCCTTGTTGATCATCCCGCGATTCTCGGGAGTATCCTGGACTTCTACAGTGTGACCGATGCGACGCAGACCCAGACCCTTAACGCACAGTTTGTGGTTAGGGATGCGGCCGGTCATGCTTTTGATCAGCGTAACTTTAACGGTAGCCATGATCAGAAGATCTCCTTGACGCTTTTGCCACGCTTGGCGGCAATGGATTCAGGAGACTGCATTGCTTTCAAACCCTTGAAAGTGGCGTGAACCACGTTTACCGGGTTAGTCGAGCCGTAGCACTTGGCCAGAACGTTCTGAACGCCAGCAACTTCGAGGACAGCACGCATAGCGCCGCCAGCGATGATACCGGTACCTTCAGAAGCAGGCTGCATGTACACCTTCGAAGCGCCGTGAGCGGACTTCATTGCGTACTGCAGGGTGGTGCCGTTCAGATCAACCTGGATCATGTTGCGGCGAGCAGCTTCCATTGCCTTCTGGATCGCAGCAGGCACTTCACGCGACTTGCCACGGCCGAAGCCAACACGGCCTTTACCATCACCAACCACGGTCAACGCGGTGAAAGTGAAGATACGGCCGCCTTTAACGGTTTTGGCTACGCGGTTAACTTGAACCAGCTTCTCGATGTAGCCTTCGTCGCGCTTTTGGTCGTTATTTGACATAACTTAGAACTCCAGCCCAGCTTCACGAGCAGCATCAGCCAGCGCTTTAACGCGGCCGTGGTACTTGAAGCCAGAGCGGTCGAAAGCCACCTGCGAGACGCCAGCGGCCTTAGCACGCGTAGCGACCAGCTGGCCAACCTTAGTGGCCGCGTCGATGTTGCCGGTGGCACCATCACGCAGTTCTTTATCCAAAGTCGAGGCGCTTGCCAGGACTTTGTTGCCGTCGGCCGAAATGACCTGGGCGTAGATGTGCTGCGAAGAGCGGAACACGCAGAGACGCACGACTTCGAGTTCGTGCATTTTCAGGCGTGCTTTGCGAGCGCGACGCAGTCGAGTAACTTTTTTGTCGGTCATTTGCTATGCCCTACTTCTTCTTGGCTTCTTTACGACGGACGACTTCGTCCGCGTAGCGCACACCTTTGCCTTTGTACGGCTCTGGTGGACGGAAGTCGCGGATCTCGGCGGCCACTTGACCTACCAGCTGCTTGTCGATGCCCTTGATCAGGATATCGGTCTGGCTAGGAGTCTCAGCGGTGATGCCTTCCGGCAGTTCGTAATCCACTGGGTGCGAGAAGCCAAGAGCCAGGTTCAGCACTGTGCCTTTTGCTTGCGCTTTGTAACCAACACCGACCAGCTGGAGCTTGCGCTCGAAGCCTTGGCTTACGCCTTGGACCATGTTGTTTACCAACGCACGAGTGGTACCAGCCATTGCGCGAGTCTGTTGATCGCCATTGCGAGCAGCGAAACGCAGCTCACCAGCTTCTTCAACGATCTCAACGGACGAATGGATGTTCAGTTCGAGAGTGCCCTTGGCACCCTTCACCGAAAGCTGTTGGCCTGCGAATTTTACTTCGACACCGGCTGGCAGCTTAACGGGGTTCTTAGCGACGCGAGACATGCTTATCCCCCCTTAGAACACAGTGCAAAGAACTTCGCCGCCGACACCGGCAGCGCGCGCAGCACGATCAGTCATCACACCCTTGTTGGTGGAGACGATAGACACACCGAGACCGCCACGAACTTTTGGCAGATCATCGACGGACTTGTACTGACGCAGGCCTGGACGGCTAACGCGCTTCACTTCTTCGATAACCGGACGGCCTTCGAAGTACTTCAGCTCGATGGACAGCAGTGGTTTGATTTCGCTGCTGATCTGATAACCCGCAATGTAACCTTCGTCCTTCAGGACTTTGGCAACAGCTACCTTCAACGTGGAAGATGGCATGCTTACGACGGACTTTTCAGCCATCTGGGCATTACGGATACGAGTTAGCATGTCCGCTAACGGGTCCTGCATACTCATGGGCTAGACGCTCCTAATACAAAAAAATTAGCCTTGCGGCTATTACGTGTCGCCGAGAATCTCCGGGCATGAAAAACACGGGCTCAGGCGAGCCGGGTATTCTAGACACACCCCAGAAATGAATCAAGCCCCAAAAGGGGCTTGATCCAGATTCAAGGCCACCGGTGGTCAGGATCTTGCGATCCTGGACACCGAGACTTTGACAGTACTTACCAGCTGGCTTTAACCAGACCCGGTACGTCACCACGCATGGCAGCTTCACGCAGCTTGTTACGGCCGAGGCCGAACTTGCGGTAAACGCCGTGTGGACGACCGGTCAGGCGGCAGCGGTTACGCATGCGCGAAGCGCTTGCGTCACGTGGCTGCTTCTGCAGAGCCACTGTAGCTTCCCAACGCGCTTCTGGACTTGCGTTCAGATCAACGATGATAGCTTTCAGTGCTGCACGCTTCTTGGCGTACTTGGCAACCGTGAGCTGACGCTTCAGCTCGCGGTTTTTCATGCTCATCTTGGCCATGGTCCTACTCCAATCAGTTGCGGAACGGGAATTTGAACGCACGCAGCAGAGCGCGGCCTTCATCATCGTTCTTGGCAGTGGTGGTCAGGGTGATGTCCAGACCGCGGAGAGCATCGATCTTGTCGTAGTCGATTTCCGGGAAGATGATCTGCTCTTTCACGCCCATGCTGTAGTTGCCACGACCATCGAAGGACTTGGCATTCAGGCCGCGGAAGTCGCGAACCCGAGGCAGGGAGATCGACAGCAGACGATCCAGGAACTCGTACATACGCTCACGGCGCAGGGTCACTTTGACGCCGATCGGCCAACCTTCACGGACTTTAAAGCCTGCGATGGATTTGCGAGCGTAGGTCACAACGACTTTCTGGCCGGTGATCTTTTCCAGGTCAGCAACAGCGTGCTCGATGACTTTTTTGTCGCCGATCGCTTCGCCCAGACCCATGTTCAGGGTGATTTTGGTAACGCGCGGAACTTCCATCACGTTCGAAAGCTTAAGTTCTTCCTTAAGTTTCGGAGCGATTTCCTTCCGGTAAATCTCTTTTAGTCGTGCCATGGTCTTCTACCTAGCAGTGTTCAAGCATCAACCGCTTTTTGGGTCGACTTGAAGACACGAATTTTCTTACCGTCTTCTACTTTGAAACCAACGCGGTCAGCCTTGTTGGTTTCGCCATTGAAGATGGCGACGTTGGAAGCGTGCAGTGGCGCTTCTTTCTCGACGATACCGCCCTGTACGCCCGACATCGGGTTAGGCTTGGTATGACGCTTGACCAGGTTCAGACCACCAACAACCAGACGGTTGTCAGCAAGAACCTTCAGCACCTTACCGCGCTTACCTTTGTCTTTGCCGGCGATCACGATGATCTCGTCGTCACGACGAATCTTTTGCATGTCGGATCTCCTTACAGCACTTCTGGGGCGAGCGAGACGATCTTCATGAACTTCTCGGTACGAAGTTCACGGGTCACTGGCCCAAAGATACGGGTGCCGATCGGCTCTTGCTTGTTGTTCAACAGAACAGCAGCGTTGCCATCAAAGCGGATAATGGAGCCATCAGCACGACGTACGCCGTGACGAGTGCGGACTACAACAGCAGTCATCACTTGGCCTTTTTTCACTTTACCGCGAGGAATTGCTTCCTTCACGGTAACTTTGATGATGTCACCGATACCAGCGTAACGACGATGGGAGCCACCCAGCACCTTGATGCACATAACACGGCGAGCGCCGCTGTTATCGGCCACATCGAGCATGGATTGAGTCTGAATCATATAATTTCTCCGACCCCTAGTCCTTAGACTTCCACAGCGCGTTCGAGAACTTCAACCAGCGCCCAAGACTTGGTCTTGGCCAAAGGACGAGTTTCACGAATAGTGACTTTGTCGCCGATGTGGCACTGATTGGTTTCGTCGTGCGCGTGCAGCTTAGTCGAACGCTTAACGTATTTACCGTAGATCGGGTGCTTAACGCGACGCTCGATCAGAACGGTGATGGTTTTGTCCATCTTGTCGCTGACAACACGGCCAGTCAGCGTACGGACAGTTTTTTCGGCTTCAGCCATGATCACTTACCTGCCTGCTGGTTGAGCACAGTCTTCACGCGAGCGATGTCACGCTTAACTTGCGAGAGCAGATGAGACTGCCCCAACTGGCCAGTTGCTTTCTGCATACGCAGATTGAACTGGTCGCGCAGCAGGCCGAGCAGTTGCTCGTTCAGCTGCTGTGCGGATTTTTCACGAAGTTCATTCGCTTTCATCACATCACCGTCCGTTTAACAAAGGAGGTGGCGAGCGGCAGCTTTGCAGCAGCCAGGGCGAAAGCCTCACGCGCCAGCTCTTCAGAAACACCCTCGATTTCATACAGGACTTTGCCTGGCTGAATCTGGGCAACCCAGTATTCGACGTTACCCTTACCTTTACCCATCCGAACTTCGAGTGGCTTCTTGGAAATAGGCTTGTCCGGGAATACACGGATCCAGATCTTGCCGCCACGTTTTACGTGACGGGTCAGAGCACGACGCGCTGACTCAATCTGACGAGCGGTGAGACGACCACGAGCAACAGACTTCAGCGCGAACTCGCCGAAGCTGACTTTGCTACCGCGCAATGCCAGGCCACGGTTGTGACCAGTCATTTGCTTGCGGAACTTCGTACGCTTTGGTTGCAACATTTGGCGTACCCCTTACTTAGCAGCTTTTTTACGAGGCGCTGGTGCTTGTGGTTTCAGCTCTTCTTGGCGACCACCAATTACTTCGCCTTTGAAGATCCAAACCTTTACACCGATCACACCGTAAGTGGTGTGAGCTTCGTAGTTGGCATAGTCGATGTCGGCACGCAGGGTGTGCAATGGCACACGACCTTCGCGATACCATTCAGTACGTGCGATTTCAGCACCGCCGAGACGACCGCTCACTTGGATTTTGATGCCTTTGGCACCAATGCGCATGGCGTTCTGTACGGCGCGCTTCATAGCACGACGGAACATTACGCGACGCTCCAGCTGCTGAGCTACGCTCTGCGCAACCAGCATACCGTCGAGCTCCGGCTTGCGGATCTCTTCGATATTGATGTGCACAGGCACACCCATTTGCTTGGTCAGGTCCTGACGCAGTTTCTCAACATCTTCACCTTTCTTCCCGATAACGATACCTGGACGAGCGGTGTGGATGGTGATGCGTGCAGTTTGGGCCGGACGATGGATATCGATACGGCTTACGGACGCGCTTTTTAGTTTGTCTTGGAGGTACTCACGCACATTCAGATCTGCGAGCAAATAGTCCGCATAAGTCCGACCGTCTGCGTACCAGACGGAGGTGTGCTCCTTGACGATTCCCAGGCGAATGCCAATGGGATGTACTTTCTGACCCATCTCTTCGACTCCGTTACTTGTCAGCAACCTTGACAGTGATATGGCAAGACCGCTTGACGATGCGATCAGCACGGCCTTTGGCACGTGGCATGATGCGCTTCAGCGAACGCCCTTCGTTGACGAAAACAGTGCTGACCTTCAGGTCATCAACGTCTGCGCCTTCGTTATGCTCGGCGTTGGCTACGGCCGACTCCAGCACTTTCTTCATGATCTCGGCGGCTTTCTTACTGCTGAAAGCCAACAGGTTGAGCGCTTCGCCCACCTTCTTCCCGCGGATCTGGTCGGCGACCAAGCGGGCTTTCTGGGCGGAGATTCGAGCGCCCGACAACTTAGCGGCTACTTCCATTTCCTAACCCCTTAACGCTTGGCTTTCTTGTCTGCCACGTGCCCGCGATAAGTGCGGGTACCGGCGAACTCGCCCAGTTTGTGGCCGACCATGTCTTCGTTCACGAGAACTGGGACGTGCTGACGACCGTTGTGTACTGCGATGGTCAGACCGACCATTTGTGGCAGGATCATCGAACGACGCGACCAGGTTTTCACCGGTTTGCGATCGTTCTTTTCCGCCGCCACTTCGATCTTCTTCAGTAGGTGAAGATCGATAAAAGGACCTTTTTTCAGAGAACGTGGCACTGTCGTATCCCTCTATTTACTTGCGACGACGGACGATCATTTTGTCGGTACGCTTATTACCACGAGTCTTCGCGCCCTTAGTCGGGAAGCCCCATGGCGATACCGGATGACGACCACCAGAGGTACGACCTTCACCACCACCATGTGGGTGGTCAACCGGGTTCATGGCAACACCACGAACGGTTGGGCGAACGCCACGCCAGCGTTTGGCACCAGCTTTACCCAGCGAACGCAGGCTGTGCTCGGAGTTCGAGACTTCGCCCAGGGTCGCACGGCATTCAGCCAGCACTTTACGCATCTCACCAGAACGCAGACGCAGGGTCACGTAAACGCCTTCACGGGCGATCAGCTGAGCCGAAGCACCAGCGGAACGAGCGATCTGAGCGCCCTTACCTGGCTTCAATTCGATGCCGTGTACGGTGCTACCAACTGGAATGTTACGCAGTTGCAGAGCGTTGCCCGGCTTGATCGGCGCCAAGGCACCTGCGATCAGCTGGTCGCCAGCGCTCACGCCTTTAGGGGCGATGATGTAGCGACGCTCGCCATCTGCGTACAGCAGCAGAGCGATGTGAGCAGTACGGTTTGGATCGTATTCGATACGCTCGACAGTGGCAGCGATGCCATCTTTGTCGTTGCGACGGAAGTCGACCAGACGATAATGCTGCTTATGACCACCACCGATGTGACGAGTGGTAATACGGCCATTGTTGTTACGACCACCAGACTTCGATTTCTTCTCGAGCAGCGGTGCGTGAGGAGCGCCTTTATGCAGCTCCTGGTTGACCACCTTGACCACAAAACGGCGGCCAGGGGAAGTCGGTTTGCATTTAACGATTGCCATGATGCACCCCTTCCTTACTCAGCACTGCTGCTGAAATCGAGATCTTGGCCTGGCTGAAGGGAGATAACTGCCTTCTTCCAGTCATTACGCTTGCCCAGACCGCGAGCAGTGCGCTTGCTCTTACCCAGAACGTTCAGGGTAGTAACACGCTCTACTTTCACGCTGAACAGGCTTTCGACGGCCTTCTTGATTTCCAGCTTGGTTGCGTCAGTAGCAACCTTGAAAACGAACTGGCCTTTCTTGTCTGCCAGAACCGTAGCCTTCTCGGAAACGTGCGGGCCAAGCAGAACTTTAAATACGCGTTCCTGGTTCATCCCAGCAGCTCCTCGAATTTCTTCACGGCCGACACGGTGATCAACACCTTGTCGTATGCGATCAGACTAACTGGATCGGAACCTTGCACGTCACGTACATCTACGTGTGGCAGGTTACGAGCAGCCAGGTACAGGTTCTGATCAACAGCGTCGGACACGATCAGAACGTCGGTCAGGCTCATGTTGTTCAGTTTGCCCAGCAGGTCTTTGGTTTTCGGCGTTTCAACGGCGAAATCCTGAACCACGACCAGACGATCAGTACGCACCAGCTCAGCAAGGATGGAACGCATTGCTGCGCGATACATCTTCTTGTTCAGCTTCTGGGAGTGATCCTGAGGACGAGCTGCGAAAGTGGTACCGCCGCCACGCCAGATTGGGCTACGGATAGTACCGGCACGAGCACGGCCAGTACCTTTCTGACGCCATGGGCGCTTGCCGCCACCACGAACGTCGGAACGGGTCTTTTGCTGCTTGGAACCCTGACGGCCGCCGGCCATGTAGGCCACGACTGCTTGGTGAACCAGCGTCTCGTTGAATTCGCCGCCAAATGTCAGTTCGGAAACTTCGATCGCTTGAGCGTCATTTACATTTAATTGCATGTCAGCTTCCCCTTAACCGCGAGCCTTGGCTGCTGGACGTACAACCAAGTTGCCGCCAGTAGCGCCAGGAACAGCGCCCTTGACCAACAACAGATTGCGTTCAGCGTCCACGCGCACTACTTCGAGGGACTGCACGGTCACGCGCTCAGCGCCCATATGACCGGACATTTTTTTGCCCTTGAATACACGACCAGGAGTCTGGCACTGGCCGATAGAGCCTGGAACGCGGTGGGATACGGAGTTACCGTGGGTGTTATCTTGCCCGCGGAAATTCCAACGCTTGATCGTACCCTGGAAGCCTTTACCCTTGGACTGACCGGTTACATCAACCAGTTGACCAGCGGCGAAGATTTCAGCGTTGATCAGATCGCCGGCCTGGTACTCGCCTTCTTCAAGGCGGAATTCCATTACGGTACGACCAGCGGCAACGTTCGCTTTAGCGAAGTGGCCAGCCTGAGCTGCTGTTACACGCGAAGCACGACGCTCGCCGACAGTGACTTGCACTGCACGATAGCCATCGGTCTCTTCAGTTTTGAACTGGGTGACGCGATTCGGCTCGATCTCAATGACCGTGACCGGAATGGAGACACCTTCTTCGGTGAAAATACGGGTCATACCGCATTTACGACCGACTACACCAATAGTCATGTTGTAAACCTCATGAGTGTACGGGGCTTTCACCCGCTATGGCCGCCCATTTCAGAGCGTTACACGACTAAGACCGAGTCTTAGCCGAGGCTGATCTGCACTTCCACACCGGCCGCAAGATCAAGCTTCATAAGAGCATCAACGGTTTTATCCGTTGGCTGGACGATGTCCAGAACACGCTTATGAGTACGGATCTCGTACTGGTCACGCGCGTCTTTGTTGACGTGCGGGGAGACCAGAACAGTGAACCGCTCTTTACGGGTAGGCAGTGGAATTGGACCACGCACTTGAGCACCAGTACGTTTCGCGGTTTCCACGATTTCCTGGGTTGATTGGTCGATCAGGCGATGGTCGAAAGCCTTCAACCTGATACGGATTTGCTGATTTTGCATTGGATTTCAGACTCCGGCTGCTATTCCCACCGGGCGCAATACGCCCGTTAAAAGGAGGCGCAATTCTATAGACGCCCCAGATGGGTGTCAACCCAATAAAAAAGCCCCCGCTGAGCGGGGGCTTTTCAAAGCATCGAAGCTATCTCAAAAGAGATGCTTACTCGATGATTTTGGCTACGACGCCAGCGCCGACGGTACGACCGCCTTCACGGATAGCGAAACGCAGACCGTCTTCCATTGCGATGGTCTTGATCAGGGTAACTTCCATCTGGATGTTATCACCTGGCATTACCATTTCAACGCCTTCTGGCAGCTGGCAGTTACCAGTCACGTCAGTAGTACGGAAGTAGAACTGTGGACGGTAGCCTTTGAAGAACGGAGTGTGACGACCGCCTTCTTCCTTGCTCAGAACGTAAACTTCTGCGGTGAACTTGGTGTGCGGCTTAACCGAACCTGGCTTGACCAGAACCTGGCCACGCTCAACGTCGTCACGCTTGGTACCACGCAGCAGAACGCCGCAGTTCTCGCCAGCACGACCTTCGTCGAGCAGCTTGCGGAACATTTCAACACCGGTGCAGGTGGTGGTGGTGGTGTCACGCAGACCAACGATTTCCAGCGCATCCTGAACGCGAACGATACCGCGCTCGATACGACCAGTTACAACAGTACCGCGACCGGAGATCGAGAATACGTCTTCGATCGGCATCAGGAACGGCTTGTCGATAGCACGCTCTGGCTCTGGGATGTAGCTGTCCAGAGTTTCGACCAGTTTCTTGACGGCAGTGGTGCCCATCTCGTTGTCATCTTTGCCTTCCAGCGCCATACGGGCCGAACCAATGATGATTGGAGTGTCGTCACCTGGGAAGTCGTAAGTGCTCAGCAGATCGCGCACTTCCATCTCTACCAGTTCCAACAGCTCAGCGTCGTCTACCAGGTCAGCCTTGTTCAGGAAAACCACGATGTACGGAACGCCTACCTGGCGGGACAGCAGGATGTGCTCACGGGTTTGTGGCATCGGACCATCAGCGGCCGAGCAAACCAGGATCGCACCGTCCATCTGGGCAGCACCGGTGATCATGTTCTTCACATAGTCAGCGTGACCTGGGCAGTCAACGTGAGCGTAGTGACGAATCTTCGAGTTGTACTCGACGTGCGCGGTGTTGATGGTGATACCACGAGCTTTTTCTTCTGGAGCGCTGTCGATCTTGTCGAATTCAACGATTGCGGAACCGAAAACTTCGGAGCAAACGCGAGTCAGAGCTGCGGTCAGAGTGGTTTTACCGTGGTCAACGTGACCGATAGTGCCAACGTTGACGTGCGGTAGGGAACGATCAAATTTTTCTTTAGCCACGACAATTAACTCCTTGCCTAAAGGACTGAATCAGCCTTGTTTTTTGGTTACAGTTTCGACGATGTGCGACGGAGCTGTATTGTATTTTTTGAATTCCATAGAGTAGCTTGCGCGACCCTGGGACATGGAACGAACGTCGGTCGCATAACCGAACATCTCGCCCAGCGGAACTTCAGCGCGAATTACCTTGCCGGAGACCGTGTCTTCCATACCCAAAATCATGCCGCGACGACGGTTAAGGTCGCCCATCACGTCACCCATATAGTCTTCAGGCGTAACAACCTCTACCGCCATGATCGGCTCGAGCAACTCACCACCACCCTTCTGGGCCAGTTGCTTGGTCGCCATGGAAGCAGCCACTTTAAACGCCATCTCGTTCGAGTCGACGTCGTGGTAAGAACCATCAAACACGGTAGCCTTCAGGCCGATCAGCGGATAGCCGGCAACAACGCCGTTCTTCATCTGCTCTTCGATACCCTTCTGGATCGCCGGGATGTATTCCTTAGGAACCACACCACCCACTACTTCGTTCAGGAATTGCAGACCTTCCTGACCTTCGTCAGCAGGAGCAAAACGGATCCAGCAATGACCGAACTGGCCACGACCACCGGACTGACGAACGAACTTGCCTTCGATTTCGCAGCTCTTCGTGATGCGCTCACGATACGAAACCTGAGGCTTACCGATGTTGGCTTCGACGTTGAACTCACGGCGCATCCGGTCAACCAGGATGTCCAGGTGCAGCTCGCCCATGCCAGAGATGATCGTTTGACCAGTCTCTTCATCAGTCTTGACGCGGAAAGACGGGTCTTCCTGAGCAAGCTTGCCCAGAGCGATACCCATTTTTTCCTGGTCATCCTTGGTCTTAGGCTCAACGGCAACCGAAATAACCGGCTCCGGGAAGTCCATGCGAACCAGGATGATTGGCTTGTCAGCGTTGCACAAGGTTTCACCAGTGGTGACGTCCTTCATGCCGATCAAGGCCGCGATGTCACCAGCGCGTACTTCCTTGATCTCTTCGCGGGCGTTTGCGTGCATCTGCACCATACGACCCACGCGCTCTTTCTTGCCTTTGACCGAGTTGATCACGCCGTCGCCGGAGGCCAACACGCCCGAGTAAACACGGACGAAAGTCAAGGTACCCACGAATGGGTCGGTAGCGATCTTGAACGCCAGAGCCGAGAACGGCTCGTTGTCGTCTGCATGACGCTCCATTTGCTTTTCCTCGTCATCCGGGTCAGTACCCTTGATGGCAGGAATGTCGGTTGGAGCCGGCAGGTAGTCGATAACGGCGTCGAGAACCAGGGGAACACCCTTGTTCTTGAAGGAAGAACCGCAAACAGCCAGAACGATCTCACCAGCGATAGTACGCTGACGCAGAGCACCCTTGATTTCCTCGATGGTGAGTTCTTCACCTTCAAGGTACTTGTTCATCAGTTCTTCGCTGGCTTCGGCCGCAGCCTCAACCATGTTGTTGCGCCACTCTTCAGCCAGTTCCTGCAGTTCAGCAGGGATAGCTTCGCGACGTGGAGTCATGCCCTTGTCAGCATCGTTCCAGTAAACCGCTTCCATGGTCATCAGATCGATCTGACCCTGGAAGTTGTCTTCGGAACCGATAGCCAACTGGATCGGCACCGGAGTGTGACCCAGACGCTGCTTGATCTGAGCGATCACACGCAGGAAATTCGCACCGGCACGGTCCATCTTGTTCACGTAAACGATACGTGGAACACCGTACTTGTTGGCTTGACGCCATACGGTTTCGGACTGAGGCTCAACGCCGGAAGTACCACAGAACACAACGACCGCGCCGTCGAGTACACGCAGGGAACGCTCAACTTCAATAGTGAAGTCTACGTGGCCCGGGGTATCGATGACGTTGAAACGGTACTGGTCCTTGTGCTGCTTCGCAGAACCCTGCCAGAAGGCGGTAATGGCAGCAGAAGTAATGGTAATACCACGCTCCTGCTCCTGCACCATCCAGTCCGTGGTCGCGGCGCCGTCATGCACCTCGCCCATTTTGTGACTTTTGCCAGTGTAAAAAAGGACGCGCTCGGTGGTGGTGGTTTTACCAGCATCCACGTGTGCAACGATACCAATGTTACGGTAGCGATTAATCGGTGTTGTACGAGCCATAAAGCCCTCGCAAAATGAGTGACGCTAAAATTAGAAGCGGTAGTGCGAGAAAGCCTTGTTGGCTTCAGCCATACGGTGAACGTCTTCACGCTTCTTAACTGCAGCACCTTTACCTTCGGCAGCGTCCAACAGTTCGCCAGCCAAACGCAGAGCCATAGACTTCTCGCCGCGCTTGCGGGCGTAGTCTACCAACCAGCGCATTGCCAGAGCGTTACGACGGGAAGGACGAACCTCGACCGGAACCTGGTAAGTAGCACCACCAACGCGGCGCGACTTCACTTCGACCAGCGGAGCGATGGCGTCGAGTGCTTTTTCGAAGAGTTCCAGGGGATCGGTGCCGGCCTTACGAGCCTTCACGGTATCCAGGGCACCATAAACGATACGCTCGGCAACGGCTTTCTTGCCGCTTTCCATTACGTGGTTCATGAATTTGGCGAGGATTTGGCTTCCGTATTTCGGATCGTCCAGAATCTCACGCTTGGCTGCTACGCGACGTCTTGGCATTGATAAGCCCTCAAACGGTCTTCAGGTTAGCCCGGGACAGATCCTGTGGATACGTGCCCGACCTTACTCTTATCGACTCAATAAAATTAAATACTGCAAAACGACCGATTACTTCGGACGCTTGGTACCGTACTTCGAACGACCCTGGTTACGACCTTTAACACCGGAAGTATCCAACGAACCGCGAACGGTGTGGTAACGAACACCTGGCAAGTCTTTTACACGACCGCCGCGGATCAGTACCACGCTGTGCTCTTGCAGGTTGTGGCCTTCACCACCGATGTACGAGGAAACCTCGAAACCGTTGGTCAGACGCACACGGCATACTTTACGCAATGCCGAGTTAGGTTTTTTCGGCGTGGTGGTGTACACACGGGTGCACACGCCACGGCGTTGCGGGCAGTTCTGCAGCGCAGGCACGTCGGATTTCTCGACGATACGCTTACGCGGCTGACGTACCAGCTGGTTGATAGTTGCCATCTACTAGCTCCACTGTTGTCTTGCGACGCTATTGTCTTGCAAGAAAAGCAAAATGGCAGGAACGAGTTCCCGCCAAATTTAGGGGTACAAGAGTCTAAAGAGGATCTTGCCCCCAGTCAAGGCAAGGCCCCGCCCTCCCCGCTCATCCAATCCCGACAAATTGTCTCGATTCGATGAACGGAGCGACCAGGGCCTCACACTCATTTACCGCAGAACTCAGTTACCGCTCGAGTTCAGCGCTTCGGTCAGTGCAGCTTCCACTTCACTGGCGCTTACGCGCAACGGCTTGTCTGCATCACGGCGGCGCTTACGCTCGCTGTGATAAGCCAGACCGGTACCGGCCGGGATCAGACGACCCACGACCACGTTTTCTTTCAGGCCGCGCAGGTAATCGCGCTTGCCGGTTACCGCCGCTTCGGTCAGTACGCGGGTGGTTTCCTGGAAGGAAGCCGCCGAGATGAACGATTCGGTGGACAACGACGCCTTGGTGATACCCAGCAGAACGCGAGTGAACTTGGAGACAAACTTGTCTTCGCCGCTCAGACGCTCGTTCTCTACCAGTACGTGAGTCAATTCCATCTGGTCGCCCTTGATGAAACTGGAATCGCCGGATTCAGCGATCTCAACTTTACGCAGCATCTGACGCAGGATGGTCTCGATGTGCTTGTCGTTGATCTTCACGCCTTGCAGACGGTAAACGTCCTGGATCTCGTTAACGATGTACTTGGCCAGCGCACTCACACCCAGCAGACGCAGGATGTCGTGTGGATCGCTCGGGCCGTCGGAGATAACTTCGCCGCGGTTCACTTGTTCGCCTTCGAACACGTTCAGGTGACGCCACTTTGGAATCAGCTCTTCGTACGGATCGCTACCGTCGTTCGGGGTAATGACCAGACGGCGCTTGCCCTTGGTCTCTTTACCGAACGCGATGGTGCCGCTGACTTCAGCCAGAATCGACGCTTCTTTCGGACGACGGGCTTCGAACAGGTCGGCAACACGCGGCAGACCACCGGTGATGTCACGGGTCTTCGAAGTTTCTTGCGGGATACGAGCGATAACATCACCGATCGCGATCTTCGCACCATCCGCTACACCGACCAGGGCGTTGGCTGGCAGGAAGTACTGAGCGATTACGTCAGTGCCTGGCAGCAACAGATCCTTGCCGTTGTCGTCGACCATCTTCACGGCAGGACGGATGTCCTTACCGGCAGCTGGACGATCTTTGGCGTCGAGTACTTCAATGTTGGTCATACCGGTCAATTCGTCAGTCTGACGCTTGATCGTGATGCCTTCTTCCATGCCCACGTAGGTCACGGTACCTTTCATTTCGGTAACGATCGGGTGAGTGTGCGGATCCCACTTGGCCACGATTGCGCCAGCGTCGACCTTGTCACCTTCCTTAACCGAAATCACAGCACCGTACGGCAGCTTGTAACGCTCACGCTCACGACCGAAGTCATCAGCGATGGCCAGCTCACCGGAACGGGACACAGCCACCAGGTGACCATCCACTCGCTCAACGTGCTTCAGGTTATGCAGACGGACGGTACCGCCATTCTTCACCTGAACGCTGTCGGCTGCGGAGGTCCGGCTTGCCGCACCACCGATGTGGAACGTACGCATCGTCAGCTGGGTACCCGGCTCACCGATGGACTGGGCAGCGATAACGCCGACCGCTTCACCGATGTTCACCTGGTGACCACGAGCCAGATCGCGGCCGTAGCACTTGGCGCAAATGCCGTAGCGGGTTTCGCAGCTGATCGGCGAACGCACGATCACTTCGTCGATGCTGTTCAGCTCGATGAACTCGACCCACTTTTCGTCTACCAGGGTGCCGGCAGGAACGATGACGTCCTCGGTACCTGGCTTGAATACGTCACGGGCAATAACACGACCCAATACGCGCTCACCCAACGGCTCTACAACGTCACCGCCTTCAATGTGCGGAGTCATCAGCAGGCCGTGCTCGGTGCCGCAATCGATCTCGGTTACAACCAGATCCTGCGCCACGTCTACCAGACGACGAGTCAGGTAACCGGAGTTAGCGGTTTTCAACGCGGTATCCGCCAGACCTTTACGAGCACCGTGAGTGGAGATGAAGTACTGAAGTACGCTCAAACCTTCACGGAAGTTCGCAGTAATCGGCGTTTCGATGATGGAACCGTCCGGCTTGGCCATCAGGCCACGCATACCGGCCAGCTGACGAATCTGTGCTGCGGAACCCCGCGCACCCGAGTCGGCCATCATGTACATCGAGTTGAAAGATTCCTGGTCGACTTCGACGCCATGACGGTCGATGACTTTCTCTTTCGAGAGGTTGGCCATCATCGCCTTGGAAACTTCGTCGTTCGCCTTGGACCAAAGGTCGATCACTTTGTTGTACTTCTCGCCCTGGGTTACCAGGCCGGAGGCGTACTGGCTCTCGATCTCTTTCACTTCGTCGGTGGCTGCACCGATGATGCGGGCTTTTTCATCCGGGATAACGAAGTCGTTAACACCGATGGAAACGCCGGAGATGGTCGAGTAGGCAAAACCGGTGTACATCAACTGGTCAGCGAAGATAACGGTCTCTTTCAGACCAACCACGCGGTAGCACTGGTTGATCAGCTTGGAGATCGCCTTTTTCTTCATCGGCAGGTTGACGACGTCATACGACAGACCTTTTGGCACAACCTGGAACAACAGCGCACGGCCGACAGTGGTGTCGACGATACGAGTGTTGGTCACGCTGCCGCCGTCACGGTCGTTGACGGTTTCGTTGATCCGCACTTTGACCTTGGCGTGCAGTGCGGCTTCGCCGGCACGGAACACACGGTCAACTTCCTGCAGATCCGCGAACACACGACCTTCGCCCTTGGCGTTGATCGCTTCACGCGTCATGTAGTACAGACCCAATACAACGTCCTGCGACGGAACGATGATTGGCTCACCGTTGGCTGGCGACAGAATGTTGTTGGTCGACATCATCAACGCACGCGCTTCGAGCTGGGCTTCCAGCGTCAGCGGTACGTGCACGGCCATTTGGTCGCCGTCGAAGTCGGCGTTGTACGCGGCGCAGACCAGCGGGTGCAGCTGGATAGCCTTACCTTCGATCAGTACCGGTTCAAACGCCTGGATGCCCAGACGGTGAAGGGTCGGTGCACGGTTGAGAAGAACCGGGTGTTCGCGAATCACTTCAGCGAGAACGTCCCAAACTTCCGGCAGCTCACGCTCGACCATCTTCTTGGCAGCTTTGATGGTGGTCGCGAGACCACGCATTTCCAGCTTGCCGAAAATGAACGGCTTGAACAGCTCGAGAGCCATTTTCTTCGGCAGACCGCACTGGTGCAGACGCAGGGTCGGACCTACGGTAATTACCGAACGACCGGAGTAGTCAACACGCTTACCGAGCAAGTTCTGACGGAAACGACCCTGCTTACCCTTGATCATGTCAGCCAGGGACTTCAGAGGACGCTTGTTCGAACCGGTGATAGCGCGGCCACGACGACCGTTGTCGAGCAGTGCGTCGACGGCTTCCTGCAACATACGCTTTTCGTTGCGCACGATGATGTCCGGAGCGGACAAATCCAGCAGGCGCTTCAAACGGTTGTTACGGTTGATCACTCGACGATACAGATCGTTGAGGTCGGAAGTCGCGAAACGACCGCCATCCAGCGGGACCAGTGGACGCAGATCTGGCGGCAGAACCGGCAGAACGGTCAGCACCATCCACTCTGGCAGGTTGCCGGAACCCTGGAAGGCTTCCATCAACTTCAGACGCTTGGACAGCTTCTTGATTTTGGTTTCGGAGTTGGTTTGCGGAATCTCTTCACGCAGACGGCCAATCTCGTGTTCCAGATCGATAGCGTGCAGCAGTTCGCGGACAGCTTCGGCACCCATGCGGGCATCGAAATCGTCGCCGAATTCTTCCAGCGCTTCGAAGTACTGCTCGTCGTTCAGCAGCTGACCTTTTTCAAGGGTGGTCATGCCCGGATCGATAACGACATAGCTCTCGAAGTAGAGAACACGTTCGATATCACGCAGGGTCATGTCCATCAGCAAGCCGATACGGGACGGCAGCGATTTCAGGAACCAGATGTGGGCAACCGGCGAGGCCAGTTCGATGTGCGCCATGCGCTCACGACGAACTTTTGCCAGCGCGACTTCAACGCCGCACTTCTCGCAGATCACACCACGGTGCTTCAAGCGCTTGTACTTACCGCACAGGCACTCGTAATCCTTTACCGGGCCAAAGATCTTGGCGCAGAACAGGCCGTCACGTTCAGGTTTGAACGTACGGTAGTTGATGGTTTCCGGCTTTTTAACTTCACCGAACGACCACGAACGGATCATCTCAGGCGATGCCAATCCGATACGGATGGCGTCGAACTCTTCGACTTGACCCTGGTTTTTCAGCAAATTCAGTAGGTCTTTCAAGGCCTTTCCTCCTGGCGGAGCAGAGAGCGGGCAATCCTGCCCCGCTCTCGATTCGCGTCACGTGTTATTCGGTTTCCAGATCGATATCGATGCCGAGGGAACGAATTTCCTTGATCAACACGTTGAAGGACTCGGGCATGCCCGGCTCCATACGGTGATCGCCATCCACGATGTTTTTGTACATCTTGGTACGGCCGTTCACATCGTCCGACTTCACTGTGAGCATTTCTTGCAGAGTGTAAGCGGCACCGTATGCTTCCAGTGCCCAGACCTCCATCTCCCCGAAACGCTGACCACCGAACTGCGCCTTACCACCCAGCGGCTGCTGGGTAACCAGGCTGTACGAACCGGTAGAACGCGCGTGCATCTTGTCGTCTACCAAGTGGTTCAGCTTCAGCATGTACATGTAGCCAACGGTAACCGGGCGCTCGAACTTGTTGCCGGTACGGCCGTCGGTCAGCTGCATCTGGCCGCTTTCTGGCAGGTCTGCCAGTTTCAGCATGGCCTTGATTTCGCTTTCCTTGGCGCCGTCGAACACTGGAGTGGCCATTGGAACGCCGCCACGCAGGTTTTGAGCCAGGTCCAGGATTTCCTGGTCCGAGAAGTCATCGAGGCTTTCCTGACGACCGCCGATCTCGTTATAGATCTCGTGCAGGAATTTACGCAGCTCGGCAACCTTGCGCTGCTCTTCAACCATGCGGTTGATCTTCTCGCCCAGACCTTTGGCCGCGAGGCCCAGGTGGGTTTCAAGGATCTGACCGACGTTCATACGCGAAGGTACGCCCAGCGGGTTGAGGACGACGTCGACCGGGGTGCCATTGGCATCGTGCGGCATGTCTTCAACCGGCATGATCACGGAGACCACACCCTTGTTACCGTGACGACCGGCCATCTTGTCGCCCGGCTGGATGCGACGACGGATTGCCAGGTAAACCTTGACGATTTTCAGCACGCCTGGAGCCAGGTCATCGCCCTGCTGCAGTTTGCGCTTCTTGTCTTCGAACTTGTCGTCCAGCAGACGGCGACGATCAACGATGTAGGCCTGAGCCTTCTCGAGCTGCTCGTTCAGAGCATCTTCAGCCATGCGCAGCTTGAACCACTGGCCGTGCTCGAGACCGTCGAGAACTTCGTCGGTGATGTCCTGGCCTTTCTTCAGACCGGCGCCGCCTTCGGCTTTGTGGCCGACCAGAGCGGAGCGCAGACGTTCGAAAGTAGCACCTTCAACGATGCGGAACTCTTCGTTCAGGTCCTTGCGGATCTCGTCCAGCTGGGACTTCTCGATCGACAGGGCACGAGCATCACGCTCAACGCCGTCGCGGGTGAAGACCTGTACGTCGATGACAGTACCTTTGGTACCGGTAGGTACACGCAGGGAGGTGTCTTTAACGTCGCTGGCTTTTTCACCGAAGATCGCACGCAGCAGTTTTTCTTCCGGAGTCAGTTGAGTCTCGCCTTTCGGAGTGACCTTACCGACCAGGATGTCGCCTGCGCCAACTTCAGCACCTACGTAAACGATACCGGCTTCGTCCAGCTTGTTCAGTGCAGCTTCACCCACGTTCGGGATGTCCGCAGTGATTTCCTCTGGGCCAAGCTTGGTGTCACGGGCCACACAGGTCAGTTCCTGAATGTGGATCGTGGTGAAACGGTCTTCCTGAACCACACGCTCGGACAGGCAGATGGAGTCTTCGAAGTTGAAGCCGTTCCATGCCATGAACGCGATGCGCATGTTCTGCCCCAGAGCCAGTTCACCCATGTCGGTGGACGGGCCGTCGGCCATGATGTCGCTACGCTGAACCCGATCACCCTTACGCACCAGCGGACGCTGGTTGATGCAGGTGTTCTGGTTGGAGCGGGTGTACTTGGTCAGGTTGTAGATGTCGACACCGGCTTCACCGGTTTCAACTTCGTCATCGGCAACACGAACCACAATACGGCTGGCGTCGACGGAGTCGATCACGCCGCCACGACGAGCCACGACGCAAACGCCGGAGTCACGAGCTACGTTACGCTCCATGCCGGTACCTACCAGCGGCTTGTCAGCGCGCAAGGTTGGTACAGCTTGACGCTGCATGTTCGAACCCATCAACGCACGGTTGGCGTCGTCGTGCTCGAGGAACGGAATCAGCGACGCAGCAACCGAAACTACCTGCTTCGGCGAAACGTCCATCAAGGTGACGTCTTCCGGCGCCTTGACGGTGAATTCGTTCAGGTGACGAACAGCTACCAGCTCGTCGATCAGGACTTTCTTGTCGTTCATCGTGGCCGAAGCCTGAGCGATCACGTGATCGGCTTCTTCGATGGCAGACAGGAACACGATCTCGTCGGTGACCAGAGCGTCTTTCACCACGCGGTACGGGCTCTCGAGGAAGCCGTACTGGTTGGTGCGCGCATAGGCAGCCAGGGAGTTGATCAGACCGATGTTCGGACCTTCCGGCGTTTCGATCGGGCAAACACGACCGTAGTGCGTCGGGTGTACGTCACGAACTTCAAAGCCGGCACGCTCACGAGTCAGACCGCCAGGGCCGAGTGCAGAGACACGACGCTTGTGGGTGATCTCGGACAGCGGGTTGTTCTGGTCCATGAACTGGGACAGCTGGCTGGAACCGAAGAACTCTTTCACCGCCGCAGCCACTGGCTTGGCGTTGATCAGGTCTTGCGGCATCAGGCCTTCGCTTTCAGCCATCGACAGACGCTCTTTGACCGCACGCTCAACACGTACCAGGCCAACGCGGAACTGGTTCTCGGCCATTTCGCCTACGCAGCGAACACGACGGTTACCCAGGTGGTCGATGTCATCGACGATGCCTTTACCGTTACGGATGTCGACCAGGGTCTTCAGTACCGCGACGATGTCTTCCTTGCACAGCACGCCCGAACCTTCGATTTCGGTACGACCGATACGACGGTTGAACTTCATCCGGCCGACCGCAGACAGGTCATAGCGCTCAGGGCTGAAGAACAGGTTGTTGAACAGGGTCTCGGCAGCGTCTTTGGTTGGCGGCTCGCCTGGACGCATCATGCGATAGATCTCGACCAGCGCTTCCAATTGGTTGCTGGTGGAGTCGATCTTCAGAGTGTCGGAGACGAACGGACCGCAGTCGATATCGTTGGTGTACAGAGTTTCGATGCGAACAACCTGAGCCTTGGCGATTTTGGCCAGGATCTCGGTGTTCAGCTCGGTGTTGCACTCTGCCAGGATTTCGCCGGTTGCCGGATGCACGATGACCTTGGCGGTTGTACGACCCAGGACGTAGTCCAGAGGCACATCCAGCTCTTTGATCCCGGCTTTTTCCAACTGGTTGATGTGGCGAGCGGTGATACGACGACCCTGCTCGACAATAACCTTGCCTTTGTCGTCCTGAATATCGAGGACAGCGATTTCACCGCGCAGACGCTGAGGCACCAGCTCCAGGCTCAGGGTCTCGCCCTTCACGTGGAATACGTTGGTGGTGTAGAACGCGTCCAGCACTTCTTCGGTGGTATAGCCCAGCGCGCGCAGCAGTACCGATGCAGGCAGCTTGCGACGACGGTCGATACGCACGAATACGCAGTCTTTCGGGTCGAACTCGAAGTCCAGCCACGAACCGCGGTAAGGAATGATGCGCGCGGAGTACAGCAGCTTACCGGAGCTGTGCGTCTTGCCACGGTCGTGGTCGAAGAACACGCCCGGGGAACGGTGCAGCTGGGAAACGATTACACGCTCGGTACCGTTGATTACGAAGGTACCGTTCTCAGTCATCAGGGGGATTTCACCCATGTAGACTTCTTGCTCTTTGATGTCCTTGATCGCTTTGTTCGACGACTCTTTGTCGAAAATGATCAGGCGCACTTTTACCCGCAAAGGTACGGCGTAAGTTACACCGCGCAATACGCATTCTTTGACATCAAATGCCGGTTCGCCCAGGCGATAACCGACGTACTCCAGCGCAGCATTGCCGGAGTAGCTGATGATCGGGAAAACGGATTTGAAGGCCGCATGCAGGCCCACGTCGCGGAACTGATCTTTAGTCGCTCCCGCTTGCAAGAATTCACGATACGAATCCAGCTGGATGGCCAGGAGGTACGGCACATCCATGACGTCCGGCAACTTGCTAAAGTCCTTGCGGATACGTTTTTTCTCAGTATATGAGTAAGCCATCAGCGTTCCCCAGCTTGGTCACCTGCTTGTTTGGCCCCTCCCGACGGGAGCAGCCAGAAAATCGTGCAAACCCCATGGTTTGCGCCACCGCATCGGGTGGTTACAGCACGTTATCGGCACCGACCGAGCCGGCTGCCAATAACGGAAAAAGGCCGGTGGCAAGAGCCACCAGCCATCAGCCTGTCGCTTAACGCTCGGGCTGGAGGAGCAAAGTCGATGCTTACTTCAGCTCGACTTTAGCGCCTGCTTCTTCCAGAGCTGCTTTGGCTTTGTCAGCTGCGTCTTTGGCAACAGCTTCCAGAACCATGGCAGGTGCGCCGTCAACTACAGCCTTGGCTTCTTTCAGGCCCAGACCGGTCAGTTCACGTACAGCCTTGATCACGTTAACTTTCTTCTCGCCAGCTTCGGTCAGCATGACGTTGAATTCGGTTTGCTCTTCAGCAACGGCAGCAGCAACAGCTGGACCAGCCGATGCAGCAGCAGCGGTAACGCCGAATTTTTCTTCGAAAGCTTTGATCAGTTCAACAACTTCCATTACGGACATGTTGCCAACGGCTTCAAGGATATCGTTCTGAGAGATAGACATGAATCTAATTCCTGATATTGGGGACGGCCTACGCGACCATCGAAAAAAACAAAAAACGCGAGAAGTTGACGAGCCTTAGGCTGCAGCAGCTTCTTTCTGGTCGCGAATTGCCGCCAGAGTACGAGCCAATTTGCTGGTAGCGCCTTGAATCACGCTCATCAGCTGAGAAATTGCTTCGTCACGGGTCGGCAGAGTTGCCAGTACGTCGATTTGGTTAGCTGCGAGGAACTTGCCCTCGAACGCAGCTGCCTTGATCTCGAACTTGTCCTGACCCTTTGCGAATTCCTTGAAGATCCGGGCAGCAGCGCCTGGATGTTCTTTGGAGAACGCAATCAGGGTAGGGCCGGTGAACACGTCGTTGAGAACACTGAATTCAGTGTCAGCAACAGCGCGCTTGAGCAGGGTGTTACGTACAACACGTACGTAAACGCCAGCTTCACGAGCCTCTTTACGGAGTCCGGTCATCGCGCCTACTGTTACGCCACGGGCATCAGCCACGACAGCGGACAGAGCGACTTTGGCAGCCTCGTTGACTTCAGCGACGATGGCCTTCTTGTCTTCGAGTTTAATTGCCACGGGTTTAACTCCTGCTTGTTACCGTTTCATCTGGTCGAAACCGGATGTCGTTTTGGTGTCTGATTCGGTAAGGAACCGGGAGCACCATCTGCGTAGGCTTGTGGTTTAAGACTTGCGTCGCCTACGGTCTTGGATAGCCCCCGCCAGGCAGGGACCCCAATTTTTCAATTGGCGCAATCGCTTGCGCCAATCTTTGTCTTACGCGTCGAGCGAGCTTTGGTCGATGACCAGACCTGGGCCCATAGTGGTGCTCAGGGTAACGCGCTTGACGTAAATGCCTTTCGAGGAAGCTGGCTTGATACGCTTCAGATCAGCGATCAGGGCTTCAACGTTTTCCTTCAGCTTGACGGCGTCGAAGCCGATCTTGCCAACGGAAGTGTGGATGATGCCGTTTTTGTCGGTGCGATAACGAACCTGACCAGCCTTGGCGTTTTTAACCGCGGTAGCTACGTCTGGAGTCACGGTGCCGACTTTAGGGTTAGGCATCAGACCACGTGGACCGAGGATCTGACCCAACTGACCCACAACGCGCATGGCATCCGGGGATGCGATCACGACGTCATAGTTCAGGTCGCCGCCTTTCATTTCGGCAGCCAGGTCGTCCATGCCTACACGGTCAGCGCCGGCAGCCAGAGCGGCTTCAGCAGCTGGACCCTGGGTGAACACAGCAACGCGAACGGTCTTGCCAGTGCCGTGTGGCAGCACAGTAGCGCTACGAACGACCTGGTCGGATTTACGCGGGTCAACACCCAGGTTTACAGCTACGTCGAACGACTCGCTGAACTTGACAGTCGACAGCTCGGCCAGCAGAGCAGCGGCGTCTACAAAGTTGTAGGCCTTGCCTGCTTCGATTTTGCCGGCGATAGCCTTTTGACGCTTGGTCAGCTTAGCCATTACACACCCTCCACGTTAAGGCCCATGCTACGAGCAGAACCGGCGATAGTACGCACGGCTGCTTCCATATCAGCTGCAGTCAGATCCGCGTTTTTGGTTTTCGCGATTTCTTCCAGCTGAGCACGAGTTACGGTGCCAACCTTAACGGTGTTCGGACGAGCGGAACCGCTGGTCAGACCGGCCGCCTTCTTCAGCAGAACCGAAGCAGGGGTGGATTTGGTTTCGAAAGTGAAGCTACGGTCGCTGTAGACAGTGATGATCACTGGAGTCGGCAGACCTGGCTCAAGACCCTGGGTACGGGCGTTGAAAGCCTTGCAGAATTCCATGATGTTCACGCCGTGCTGACCCAGAGCAGGACCAACAGGTGGGCTTGGGTTAGCCTGAGCGGCCTTCACTTGCAGCTTGATGTAAGCGGTAATCTTCTTGGCCATGAGGCACTCCAATTACGGGTTCGAACGCCTCGAGAGGCTCCCCGGTTACTTGCGCGTTTATCCCAGTGACGACAAAACCCCACAGCCTACGGCTGCGGGGTTGGGATTTTTGCTCAGCTAGACCTTTTCGACCTGGCTGAACTCGAGCTCCACCGGAGTAGAGCGACCGAAAATGAGCACTGCGACCTGAATCCGGCTCTTTTCGTAGTTAACTTCTTCAACAACACCAGTAAAGTCCGCGAATGGACCGTCATTGACACGCACCGACTCGCCCGGCTCGAACAACGTCTTCGGCTTCGGCTTGTCGCTACCGTCAGCAACGCGGCGCAGAATCGCTTCTGCTTCCTTATCGGTGATCGGTGCAGGCTTGTCGGCGGTACCGCCGATGAAACCCATCACCCGAGGAGTATCCTTGACCAAGTGCCAAGTACCCTCGTTCATATCCATCTGTACCAGCACGTAGCCAGGGAAGAATTTGCGTTCGCTTTTGCGCTTCTGGCCATTGCGCATTTCAACCACTTCTTCAGTGGGAACCAGAATCTCGCCGAAGCCGTCTTCCATACCGGCCAGCTTTACGCGCTCGATCAGCGAGCGCATTACATGCTTCTCGTAACCGGAGTAAGCATGCACAACATACCAACGCTTAGCCACGGGACACCCTTAGCCGACAATCAAGGAAACAAGCCAGCCGAGCAGGGAATCAAGCCCCCACAACAGCAACGCCATAACCAGGACAACAGCCACAACGATCAACGTGGTCTGCGTGGTTTCTTGGCGAGTTGGCCAAACGACTTTACGAATTTCGGTGCGGGCTTCCTTAACCAGTACAAAGAAAGACTTGCCCTTGACCGTCTGCAGGCCTACAAAGGCAGCTACAGCAGCAATAGCAAGCAATGCGAGTACGCGGTACAGGATCGGCGAAGCAGAAAAGTACTGATTGCCAACAACGCCAACAACCACCAGAGCGACTACTACAAGCCACTTGA
The DNA here is from genome assembly GCF_059492225.1 of Pseudomonas sp. Pseusp10. NCBI lineage: Bacteria > Pseudomonadati > Pseudomonadota > Gammaproteobacteria > Pseudomonadales > Pseudomonadaceae > Pseudomonas > Pseudomonas sp. Pseusp10. Next base: position 6,338,054 of record NZ_CP168528.1, read on the forward strand.
GGAGGTCGAAACGAGAGCCTTGAGCTTCAGCTTTAGGAGTCATCTATGAAGATCCTGTGAAAAGAAAGCCAGACACACCGAGTGAATCTGGCAGGTCAGGAGGGAATCGAACCCCCAACCTACGGTTTTGGAGACCGTCGCTCTGCCAATTGAGCTACTGACCTAAAACAAAATCAGGCCGACCATTATGCCGACCCGAAAAAGACTTTACAACACCTACCAGGCAATCCCGACTGCAACACCAGCATCTGCGATACCGGCAACCCCGAAAACACAACGAGGCGCAACCACAACCACCTAAAACAAAGGCAGATATTTTCATATCTGCCTTGTTATATGGAGCTCTTGAGCGGATTTGAACCGCTGACCTCACCCTTACCAAGGGTGTGCTCTACCAACTGAGCTACAAGAGCGTAACACTGTGCAAAACCTGTAAACTTGGAGCGGGTAGCGGGAATCGAACCCGCATCATCAGCTTGGAAGGCTGAGGTTCTACCACTAAACTATACCCGCGAGGCTTACAGCTCTCGCTAAAAATGGTGGAGGGGGAAGGATTCGAACCTTCGAAGTCGTAGACGTCAGATTTACAGTCTGATCCCTTTGGCCGCTCGGGAACCCCTCCTAAGCGAGCCGGCATTCTACATCATGCCAGCCTTCTGTCAAGCATTTTTCTCATTAAAAACCTGAGCTTAGCTGCGTTGACCTCGCTTCACTTCGTTAACCGTTTCCGGTGTTCGCTGTGGAGCGGGCGCCATTCTATGCAAACTATTCGGTGGGTGCAACCCCCTCGCACGGCATTATTTTATGTTTTAACTCATTGAATTCTTTAGAAAGGTTTTGCAGCTGCAGATCGTCCAGCCAGCGCCGGCTTTCCGGGGCAATACGCACCCAATACCCCGCTCCTTCCGCCGCAGCTTTCGGCAGGGACTGATACTTGACCTCCATCCCGCTCAACCGCCGCTCAACCGCCTGCGCGGCCTCCTGGCGTGTATAGCCCCCCAGATAAAGGCAGCCATTGTCTGTCGAGACAGCTTTACCCTTATCTTTGGATACATCACTTGCTTCGCTCAACAAGCGGATATCTTGTTGAGACCCGCGATACAGACTCAAAGGCGTGACATCCTTCGCGCGCAGAGGAGCCTCCTGTTGATGCCAGATGTAGTAGAACCCATTGAGGACGAGCAGCAGCAGAAACAACCAACGCATAAAAACCTCAGGACAAGGGACAGGCCATGGCCAATCCGACAAACACCAAGTCCGGAACAACCCTGGCCCGAGGCACGATCTCAGAAACCAGGCTCGCATCCCCCCCAGTGAGGAATACGACAAAGTCCTCCCCCCAGTAGCTGCGCGCCAACTCGAGCTGAGTCAGTACGAAGCCGCGTAACATCAACAAACAACCACGCTCTACAGCCTCGACAGTCGCGCGACCCGGGACAAGACTTTCCAGAGCCTGCTCGGCCGCCAGATCCCCATAACGAATTTTGCGCGTGTGGGTGCGCAATTGATTGCGCATCAACGGCATCCCAGGACAGATGAAACCACCCAGGTGCTCTCCATCCGCCGCGATAAAGTCGGCAGTCACGGCCGTACCGAAGTCGAGCACCAGGCACGCACCTGAAGCCAGATGAAAGCCTCCAAGCATTGCAAGCCACCGATCCAGACCCAGCCGTTCAAACTCCTCATAGCCATTGCGCACACCCGACATTTCACGCGCAGGCGTTGCGCACACAACCGGCATATCAAAGGTACCCCCGAGCAAAGACGTCAGAGCAGCGGTTTCCTCCGCGGTCCTGACGCTCACCAGCCGGCAAAACGTGAGTGCAAGCCCTTTGATTGCCCCCAACCCCTCAAGCAATGCGAGCCCGGAATCGACGACCCCCTCACCAAGCACCTGCCCAGCATCAACGGCAAGTACACGCCATTTGATGAAACTATTCCCACAATCGAGCTCAAGAATCATCACGCAACCTCAGGCTCAACTCACCACCACTGAAGACCTTCTCCACACCATCCACCTTCAGGCGCAAGGCGCCCTGGCCATCAATACCAAGCACCTCACCGTCAATTTGATTGACACCGGCAATCAACGACACGCTTCGCCCCTGCCACAGATGATTTTGCTCCCACTCTGACTGGATGACCAAGAAACCACCCGCCTGATGACGAGCCAGGTATCGCTGCAGCATCCCCCCCAACACAGCGACCAATTGGTTGCGATCAAACATTTTGCCTGACTCGAGCCGCATGGATGTCCATTGCTGGTCCACCTCGTCAGCGGACTGCATATTCACATTGATTCCAACCCCCAGAACCACGTGGCACACATCAGCAGGGTCACCAACCAACTCGAGCAATATTCCCGCGATTTTCTTCTGGCCCACGAGGACATCGTTAGGCCACTTCAATCCAGCGGCTGCAATACCGAGCTCACGCAACGTCTGCAAAACAGCGAGCCCAACGACAAGACTCAAGCCCTCCAACTGGCGCATCCCACCATCAATGCGTAGTACAAGGCTGTAATAGACGTTTTCTGCGAATGGACTGACCCACTTGCGCCCCCGTCGCCCTCGACCGGCCGTCTGCCGCTCCGAAAGCACAACAAACGGCGCCGCCTGCCCCCGCTCGATAGCACGCAGTGCCTCGGCGTTCGTGGAGTCGATTGAGTCGTAAACCTGAACGGGCCAGTCGCCAGAAAGCGCCTGAGCGCTTATCTCGGCAGGATCGAGCAGCGCTAATGGCGCGGACAATTGATAGCCGCGCCCACGAACCTTATGAATAGACAAACCCAGCTCAGCCTCCAAATGCTGAAGCTGCTTCCACACAGCACTACGACTGATACCCAGGGCAGCACCCAATGCTTGACCCGAATGGAATCGGCCATCTTTAAGAAGCTTTAACAACGTCAGCATGCAGGTCTCGCCTCACAATGAGGCCCGCATGATAGCCACGCACCGAGCGATTGCATAGAAATCCGGTAGCCGTGACTTTCCCGCGGA